>CAWIRE010000014.1:0-202346 GCA_963838385.1 uncultured Alphaproteobacteria bacterium | reverse complement strand
ACGAGGTGGCGCGCGGCCGCGCCATCATCCCCGCCAACATCAACCATCCCGAGAGCGAGCCGATGATCATCGGCCGCAATTTCCTGGTCAAGATCAACGCCAATATCGGCAACTCGACCGTCACCTCCTCGGTCGACGAGGAGGTCGACAAGCTGGTCTGGGCGATCCGCTGGGGCGCCGACACGGTGATGGATCTCTCCACCGGCAAGAACATCCACACCATCCGCGAATGGATCATCCGCAACGCGCCGGTGCCGATCGGCACGGTGCCGATCTACCAGGCGCTGGAGAAGGTCGGCGGCAAGGCCGAGGAGCTCACCTGGGAGATCTTCCGCGACACGCTGATCGAGCAGGCGGAGCAGGGGGTGGATTATTTCACCATCCATGCCGGCGTGCGGCTGCCCTTCATCCCGCTCACCGCCCGGCGCGTCACCGGCATCGTCTCGCGCGGCGGCTCGATCATGGCGAAATGGTGCCTGGCGCATCACCAGGAGAGCTTCCTCTACACCCGTTTCGAGGAGATCTGCGAGATCATGCGCGCCTATGACGTGTCGTTCTCGCTGGGCGACGGGCTCCGGCCCGGCTCCAACGCCGACGCCAACGACGAGGCGCAGTTCGCCGAGCTGAAGACGCTGGGCGAGCTCACCAAGATCGCCTGGAAGCACGACGTCCAGGTGATGATCGAGGGCCCCGGCCACGTGCCAATGCACAAGATCAAGGAGAACATGGATCTCCAGCTCGAGCACTGCCACGAGGCGCCGTTCTACACGTTGGGCCCGCTGGTCACCGACATCGCCCCCGGCTACGACCACATCACCAGCGGCATCGGCGCGGCGATGATCGGCTGGTTCGGCACGGCGATGCTGTGCTACGTGACGCCCAAGGAGCATCTGGGCCTGCCCGACCGCGACGACGTCAAGGTCGGGGTCGTCACCTACAAGATCGCGGCGCATGCCGCCGATCTCGCCAAGGGCCATCCGGCGGCGCGCCTGCGCGACGACGCGCTCTCCCGCGCCCGCTTCGAGTTCCGCTGGCGCGACCAGTTCAACCTCTCGCTCGATCCCGAGACGGCGGAGAAGTTCCACGACCAGACGCTGCCGGCCGAAGGCGCCAAGCTCGCGCATTTCTGCTCGATGTGCGGGCCCAAATTCTGCTCGATGAAGATCTCGCAGGAGGTGCGCGACTACGCCCGCTCGGGCATGGCGGAGAAGTCGCAGGAGTTCCGCGAGCAGGGCGGCGAGATCTACCAGGTGCTGGAGGGAAAGACGGCGCCCGTCGATCCGTGACCAAGGGCAGCGACCGGCTCTATCCCGAGCGGCCGATCCTGGGCTGCCTCGCCGTGGTGCGCCGCGGCGAGCGCGTCCTGCTGGCACAGCGTTCGGTGCCGCCGGGCATCGGCCGCTGGGGCTTTCCCGGCGGCATGCAGGAGCTGGGCGAGACCGTCCATGCCGGTGCCGAGCGCGAGCTCAAGGAGGAGACCGGTATCGTCGCCGTGCCGGTCAAGACGCTGGCCGTGCTCGACACCATCCGCCGCGACGGGGAGGGCCGGGTCAAGGTGCATTTCGCGCTCGTGGCCGTGCTGCTCGACTGGCGCCAGGGGGAAGGCGAGCCGATCGAGGACGCGGCGGCGCTCGGCTGGTTCACCCCGGACGAGATCCGCGCCCGCGCCCTCGACCTCTTTCCCCGCGTCGAGGAGCTGATGGCGCTGGCGCTGGGGGCCTAACCCGCCGCGCGTTGCCGCTGCGGCCAGGCGAGCGAGAGCGCGAAGAGCAAAGCCGCCGCCAGCACCACCGCCGGCCCGGCCGGCAGGTCCCAGCGCAGCGAGGCGCCGATGCCGCCGAGCACGGCGAGCACGCCGGCCAGCGCCGCCATTGCCGCCATGGCCTCGGGGGTGGCGGCGAAGCGCCGCGCCGCCGCGGCCGGCAGGATCAGCATCGCGGTGATCATCAGGATGCCGACCACCTTCATCGCCACCGCGATGACGAGGGCTACCAGCAGCATGAAGGCGAGCCGCACCGCGCCCACCGGGATGCCGTCCACCTGCGCCAGCTCCTCATGCACGGTGATGGCCAGGAGCGGCCGCCACAGCCAGAGCAGCGCGCCGAGCGCCACGGCGCCGCCGCCATAGATCCAGGCGAGATCGCTCGGCATCACCGCCAGGATGTCGCCGAAGAGATAGCCCATGAGGTCGACGCGCAGCGTCTCCAGGAAGGCCAGCGCCACGAGGCCCAGCGACAGCGCGCTGTGGGCCATGATGCCGAGCAGCGTGTCGGCGGCGAGGCGGCGCTGGCGCTGCAGCGCCGCGAGCGCCGCCGCCAGCGCCAGGCAGACCGCGACCACCGCCAGCGTCAGGTCGGTGCCGAGCAGGAAGCCCAGCGCCACGCCGAGCAGCGCCGAATGGGAGAGCGTGTCGCCGAAATAGGCCATGCGCCGCCACACCACGAAGGATCCCAGCGGCCCCGCCACCAGCGCCACGCCGAGCCCGGCGAGGAGCGCGCGGACGATGAACTCATCCATCGCTCGTCTCCGCCGCCGCGTCATGGCGATGGTCGTGATGATGGGCGTAGAGCGCGAAGCCGTCGATCGCCGCGCCGAACAGCGCACGATAGGCTGGATCTCGGCTCACCTCGGCCGGCAGGCCGCTGCAGCAGACATGATGGTTGAGGCAGATGACGCGGTCGGTGGCCGCCATCACCAGATGGAGATCGTGCGACACCAGCAGCACGCCGCAGCCGCGCTCGTCGCGGATGCGGCGGATGAGGGAGAAGAGCTCGGCCTGGCCGCCGATGTCGACGCCCTGCACCGGCTCGTCCAGCACCAGCAGGTCGGGCTCGCGCAGCAGCGCGCGGGCGAGCAGCACGCGCTGCAGCTCGCCGCCCGAGAGCGTCTGCACCGGCAGGTCGACGGTATGCGCCGCGCCGACCCGCGCCAGCGCCTGCCCGAGGCGCTCGCGCGCGTCCGGCACCAGCCGGAGAAAGCGCCGGACAGTCAGCGGCAGGGTCTCGTCCACGGCGAGCCGCTGCGGCATGTAGCCGATGCTGAGCCCCGGCCGGCGATGGACGCGGCCGGACTGCGGCGGCTGCAGCCCCAAGGCCACGCGCAGCAGGGTGGTCTTGCCCGCGCCGTTCGGCCCGATCACGGTGACGATCTCGCCCGGCGCCACCGCCAGCGATACGTCGGCGAGCGCGACACGCCGGCCGAAGGCGACGCGGATGCCGGCAAGCTCGATGAGCGGTGGCGGCGGCAGCGCGTTCATCGCGCCGCCGCTTCCGGCCGGCAGCGCGGACACAGGCCGCGCAGCTCGATCGTCTGCTGCTCGACCGCGAAGCCCAGCTCGCCGGCGCGGCGCAGCACGGCATCGGCGATGGCGGGATCGTCGAGCTCGGCGGCGCCGCCGCATTTGCCGCAGATCAGGAACTGGCTCACATGCCGCCGCTCCGGCCGCGAGCAGCCGACATAGGCGTTGAGCGATTCGATGCGATGGATGAGCCCGTGCTCGATCAGGAAGTCGAGCGCGCGGTAGACGGTGGGCGGCGCCGCGCCCGGATGCGAGCGCTTCAACGCCTCGAGCACGGCATAGGCGCCGACCGCCTCGTGGCCGTGCCAGACGAGCTGCAGCACCTGCCGGCGCAGCTCCGTCAGCCGCGCGCCGCGCTGGGCGCAGAGCTGTGCCGCGCGGTCGAGCGCATCCTCGATGCAGCTCTCGTGATCATGGCTTGCGGCCTGGAACGGGCTTGCCTGCGCGTATGAACGGACCACCGCTCTCTCCCGGCTTGACGATGTTATGATATAACATATCATCCGCCACGGGAAGCGCGGCTCCCTGCCGCCTCGTTGCCGATCGCAGGACCCGCTCATGCCGTGCTCACGAATCGCCGCTGCCGCCCTGCTGGCGCTCTGCGCGCTGGCAGTTCCCGCCGCTGCCGCCGCGCCGCGCGTGGTGGCGAGCATCAAGCCGATCCATTCGCTGGTCGCCGGCGTGATGGCGGGGGTGGCGGAGCCCGATCTCATCGTCACGGGCGGGGCCTCGCCGCATACCTATACGCTGAAGCCGTCGGACGCCCGGCACCTGGAGCGCGCCGACCTCGTGTTCTGGATCGGTCCGATCTTCGAGAGCTTCCTGGTGAAGCCGCTGGCGGCGCTGGGCGGCCGCGCCACGGTGGTCGAGTTCGACCGCGCGCCGGGGATCACGCTGCTGCCGGCGCGCGCCGGCGGCGCCTGGGAGGAGGACAAGGATGAGCCTGCCGCCGGCCACGCCGCCTCCGCGCTCGAAGAGGACGGCCATCTCTGGCTCGATCCCGACAATGCCAAGGCCATCGTGCGCATCGCCGTGGCGCGGCTGTCGGCGCTCGACCGGCCCAACGCCGCGCGCTACGCGCAGAACGGGGCCGCGCTCGAGCGCCGCCTCGATGCGCTCGACGCGGCGCTGCGCCAGCGCCTCGCCCCGCTGCGCGGCCGGCCCTTCGTGGTGTTCCATGACGCCTATCACTATTTCGACCGCCGCTACCACCTCGACGCCATCGGCTCGATCACGGTGAGCCCGGAGAGCCCGCCGGGCGCGCGGCGCGTGGCGGCGATCCGCGACAAGATCGCGGCGCTGCACGCGCGCTGCGTCTTCCGCGAGCCGCAATTCGAGCCGCGGCTGGTCGATGTGGTGATCGCGGGGACAACGGCGCACACCGGCGTGCTCGATCCCGAAGGCGCGCTGCTGCCGCCCGGGCCGGACCTCTATTTCGCGCTGCTGAACGCGCTCGCCGACAATCTCGTGCGCTGCCTGGGGTAGGGGAAGCTACCCCTCGACCCAGGCGATGCGGAGCACGTTGGTGGCGCCGGGAGTGCCGAAGGGGACGCCGGCGGTGATGACGATGCGCTGGCCGTGCTCGGCGAAGCCCTCGCGATGCGCCAGCCCCGAGGCCCGATGCACCATCTCGCCGAAATTGCTGACGTCGCGAGTGTGGACGCAATGCAGCCCCCAGACGAGCGCGAGCCGGCGCGCCGTCTGCAGGCTCGAGGTCAGCGCCAGGATCGGCACGTCCGGGCGCTCGCGCGCCGCGCGCAGCGCGGTGGCGCCCGAGGTGGTGTAGGAGCAGATGGCGGCCGCGCCGACGGTATGCGCCACCTGGCGGGCGGCGGCGCTGATCGCGTCGGAGGAGGTGTGCTCGGGCTCGGCCTCGGCGCTGGCATGCAGGCTCGCATTGTAGAGCGGGTCGGCCTGCACGCGGCGGACGATCCGGTCCATCATGGTCACCGCCTCGATCGGGTATTCGCCCGCCGCCGTCTCGGCAGAGAGCATCACCGCGTCGGCGCCTTCGTAGATCGCGGTGGCCACGTCGGAGGCCTCGGCGCGCGTCGGCACCGGCGCGTGCACCATGGATTCCAGCATCTGCGTCGCGACGATCACCGGCTTGCCGGCGAGCCGGCAGGCATGGACGATCTGCTTCTGCACCGGCGGCACGTCCTCGGGCGGCATCTCGACGCCGAGATCGCCGCGCGCCACCATCAGCGCATCGCTGAGCTCGATGATCTCGGCGAGCCTTCGCACCGCGGCGGGCTTCTCGAGCTTGACCATGATGCCGGCGCGGTTGGCGACGAGCTTGCGCGCCTCGGCAACGTCCTCGGGACGCTGCACGAAGGAGAGCGCGATCCAGTCGGCGCCGGCGTCCAGCGCGAAGCCGAGGTCGCCGCGATCCTTCTCGGTGAGCGCCGCCAGCGGCAGCACGGCGTTGGGGACGTTGACGCCCTTGCGGTCGGACAGCTCGCCGCCATCGACCACCAGCGTCTCGGCGAAGCGGTCGCTGCAGGCCTCCACCTTGAGGCGCACATTGCCGTCATTGAGCAGCAGCTCGGTGCCGGGCTCCAGCGCGGCGAAGATCTCGGGATGCGGCAGCGGCGCGCGCTCGTCGTCGCCGGGCTGCTTGTCGAGGTCGAGACGGAAATGCGCGCCCGATTTCAGCCGCACCTTGCCCGCGGCGAAGGTGCCGAGGCGCAGCTTCGGCCCCTGCATGTCCGCCAGGATGCCGATCGGCCGGCTGGTCTCCTTCTCCAGCGCGCGGATGGCTTCGATCCGCGCCAGATGGTCGCGGCGATCGCCATGGCTGAAATTGAGACGAAAAACGTCGACGCCGGCGCGGAACAGCGCGGCGATGGTTTCCGGGCTGGAGCTGGCGGGGCCGAGCGTGGCCACGATCTTGGCGCTGCGTTGGCGTCGCATGACTTGTTCCTTGTTTCCTTAGGGTCCGCTGGCGGGTTTCGTCTCCTGCACCAGGATTGCGCGGAAATCGTTAACATTCGTCAGTGTCGGTCCCGTGACCAGCAGATCTCCCAGCGCCGCGAAGGCGCCGTAGCCGTCATTCTCGGCCAGCCGCCGGGCGAGGTCGATGCCGGCCGCGGCGGCGCGCGCGATGGTGTCGGGGCCGTAGAGCGCGCCGGCATTGTCCTCGGTGCCGTCGATGCCGTCGGTATCGGCGGCGAGCGCGTAGAGGCCGGGCGCCCCGTCGAGCGCCAGCGCGAGCGCCAGCAGGAATTCGGCATTGCGCCCGCCGCGGCCGCCGCCGCGCACCGTCACCGTGGTCTCGCCGCCCGAGAGCAGCACCGCCGGCAGCGGCACGGCGCGCTCGCCGACGATCAGCTTGCTCGACGCCGCCTGGCGCGCGATCCCGGCATGGACCAGCGCCGCCGCGCGCGCCTCGCCCTCGATCGCGTCGCTCAGCACCAGCGGCGTCACGCCGGCCTGGCGCGCCGCCGCCGCGGCCGCCAGCAAGGCCTGCTGCGGCGTCGCCACCAGGACGAAGCTGCCGCGCGCGAGGCGCGGATCGCCGGGCTTCGGGCTCTCTTGCGCGGCGGCGGCGAGATGCGCCGCGATCGCCGGCGGCGGCGTGATCGCATATTTGGCGAGGATCGCGCGCGCCTCGGCGAAGGTCGAGGGATCGGGCACGGTGGCACCCGAGGCGATCACCGCGGGATCGTCGCCGGGCACGTCGGAGATGGCGAGCGTCACCACCGGCGCCGGCGCGGCGGCGGCGGCCAGCCGCCCGCCCTTGATGGCGGAGAGGTGCTTGCGCACCGAGTTGATCTCGCCGATGGCGGCGCCGCAGCGCAGCAGCGCCTGCGTCACCGCGCGCTTGTCCTCGAGCGCGAGGCCCGGCGCCGGCAGTGCCATCAGCGCCGAGCCGCCGCCCGAGGCGAGGAACAGCACGAGATCGTCGGCGCCGAGGCCGCGCACGCTGTCGAGGATGCGCCGCGCCGCCTCGCTGCCGGCGGCGTCGGGCACGGGATGGCCGGCCTCGACCACCTCGATCCGCCGGGTCGGCACGCGATGGCCGTAGCGGGTGATGACCAGTCCCGACAGCGGCCCGGGCCAATGGTCCTCGACCGCCTTCGCCATGGCTGCCGCCGCCTTGCCGGCGCCCACCACCACGGTGCGGCCGCGCGGCGGCGGCGGCAGGTGCGGCGGCACCACCCGCGCCGGGTCGGCGGCGCCGAGCGCCGCGGCGAAGAGCGCGCGCAGCAGCAGGCGGGGATCGTCGCGGCCGGGGAGTGTCACGGAGGTGAGCCTTGTCGTAGTGTCGCACCGGGCCTCGCCGCCTCGGTCGGGAAAAGATAGGATGCGGCGCCCGTTGCCGACAACCCCGCCGATCGGACCTCGTCATGCCCTTGCCCGCAGCCGCGCTGCTCGGACCCGATGATCCCGCGCCGCTGGAGCGTTGCGGCGGCGATGCGCCGGTGCTGCTGACCTGCGATCATGCGAGCCGTGCCGTGCCGCGCGCGCTCGGCGGCCTCGGCCTCGCGCCGGAGTTGCTGGAGCAGCATATCGGCTGGGACATCGGCGCGGCCGCGGTGACGCGGCTGCTTTCCCGCGCGCTCACCGCGCCGGCGATCCTCGCGGGCTATTCGCGTCTCGTCATCGACTGCAACCGCGACCCCGCCGATGCGAGCTCGATCCCCGAGATCAGCGACGGCATCGCCGTGCCGGGCAATCGCGGGCTGTCGGCCGCGGCGCGCGCGGCGCGCCGCGCCGCCTGCTTCGCGCCCTACCACCGCGCGATCGCCGCGCATCTCGACGCGCTCGTCGCGGCGGGGCAGGTGCCGGCGCTGCTGTCGATCCACAGCTTCACGCCGGTGATGGGCGGGCGCGCCCGGCCCTGGCATGTCGGCATTCTCTGGGATGCCGATCCGCGGATCCCGCTGCCGCTGCTGGCGGCGCTCGGTGCCGATGCGTCGCTGGTGGTCGGCGACAACGAGCCTTACTCGGCGCGCGAGCCTGCCGGCTACACCGTGCGCCACCATGCGGTCGCGCGCGGCCTGCCGCATGTCGCGATCGAGCTGCGCCAGGATCTCGTGGCATCGGCCGCGGGCGCCGAGGCCTGGGCAGTGCGGCTCGCCCGCGCCCTCTCGCCGATCCTGGCGCGGCGCGAGATCTACCGCGTCGAGAAGCGCTGAGCGCAGCGCCTCGAGCGCGGCGTCAGGAAAGGGCGTCGTCGCCGGCCAGGACCTCGCGCAGGCGATGCGCCAGCTCGGCGAAGCGATAGGGTTTCGACAGCAGCGGGATGCGATCTCCGGCCGCGGCGTCGATCATCGATGCTCCGGAATAGCCGGAGGTGAGAAGAATCTTCAGGGCGGGACGCAGTCGCCGCGCTTCGCGCGCCAGCTCGATGCCGCTCATGCCATGCGGCAGGACCACGTCGGAGAACATGATGTCGATCGGCTCGTCGCCGTGGAGGATGTCGAGCGCAGCCGCCGGCGTCGTCGCCAGCAGCACGCGGTATCCCAGCTGCGTGATGGCGTGCACGGCGAAATCGAGCACCAGCTCGTTGTCCTCGACCACGAGGATCGTCTCGGTGCCGCCCGGCGGCTCGCCCATCTCCTGATGCCCGAGCCGCAGCTCGTGGCTGGACTCGCTGCGCGGCAGGAAGAGGTGGAAGGTCGTGCCCGCGCCGAGCGCGGTCTCGACCGTGAGGAACCCTCCCGACTGGCGCACGAAGCCGTAGACCTGGCTCAGGCCGAGGCCGCTGCCTTGGCCCACATCCTTGGTGGTGAAGAACGGCTCGAAGGCGTGGCGCAGCACCTCTTCGGTCATGCCCTGGCCGCTATCGGCGACCGAGATCTGCACGTAGTCACCCGCCGGCGCGTCGATGGCGAGGCGCGCCTGCGAGGCCAGCGCCGCCGGAAGATCCACCGGCACGTTGCGCGTCGAGAGGCGCAGCGTGCCGCCCAGCGGCATGGCGTCCCGCGCGTTGACCGCGAGGTTGAGCAAGGCCGCTTCCAGCCGCGTGCGGTCGATCTGCAGCAGCCAGGACTCCTCGCTCAGCGCCAGCTCCAGCGCGCTGCGCTCGCCCACCGCCTTGCCCAGCAGGTTGTCGAAGCTGCGAATCGCCTCGTTGGGGTCGATTACCTCCAGGCGCAGCACGTCGCGGCGGGAAAAGGCCAGCAGCTGCCGCGTCAGCAGCGCCGCATTCTGCGCCGCCTGCCGCGCGGCGAGCGCGAAGTGCGCGACCTTCGCCTTGGCGAAGTCCGGGCTCGCCAGGTTGCGCTCGAGGGCGTCGATATTGCCGAGCACCACCGTCAGCAGGTTGTTGAAATCGTGCGCGACGCCGCCGGTGAGCTGGCCGATGGCGTCGAGCTTCTCGGCGTGGCGCAGCGCCTCCTCCATCAGCGCGCGCTGCTCGCTTTCCTCGGCCACGCGCCGGTTGGCATCGAGCAGCTCGGCCGTGCGCTCGACCACCCGCCGCTCCAGCCCCTCGTTCAGCGCGCGCAGCTCCTGCTCCGCGCGGCTCAGCCGCAGCAGCGACCCGACCTGCGCCACCAGCTCCTCGGGCTCGATCGGCTCGACGAGGTAGGAGTCGGCGCCGCCCTCGAGGCCCGCCGTCCGGTCGCTCGCCCCGGTGAAGGCCGCGGAGGTCTGCAGCACCAGCGTCCCGGGCTGGCGCAGCTTGATCTCGCGGCAGAGCTCGATGCCGTTGGCGTCCGGCAGCCGCACGTCGAGCAGCACCAGCGCCGGATGCTCGCTCTCGACGACGTGCAGCGCCTCGGCGCCGAGCGCCGCTTCGGACACGCTGTAGCCGCGCCGGGCGAGCACGCGCGCCTTGACGTAGCGGTTGGCCTCGTCGTCGTCGACGATCAGGATCTTCGTATCCGGGGTCATGCCGGGGTGGCCTCGCGCGAGTTGCGCGCCTGCTTGATGGCCGCGACGAGCGCATCCGCGGACAGCTCGGATTTGGCGACGATGCGAGCGGCGGGGTGGAGGCGCTGGCGCTGCTCGGCGGTGAGGCTCATCGAGGTCACGACCACGGCGGGGATGCTCCGCGCGTCATCGCCGCGCGCCAGCCGGTCGAGAAAGGCGAACCCGTCCAGGCCCGGCATATTGAGGTCGAGCAGCACCACGTCGGGGGGATCCTCGCGCAGCCGCCGCAGCCCTTCCTCGCCCGTGCTCGCCTCCGACAGCTGGAAGGCGCCGCGCGGCAGCAGCTGGCGGACGAGGTAGCGCGACACCTCGTCGTCGTCGACCACCAGCACCCGTGTCACCGAACGCTCGCCGGTGAGCGTGTCCAGCGCCTGGAGGAGGCGCGCCGGCTCGACCGGCTTGCCGAGATACTCGTCGGCGCCGAGGTTGCGCGCCTTGCGCTCTTCCTGCGTGGTGGAGAGGACGATGACCGGGATGTTCTCGGTGGCGGGATGCTGCTTCAGCTCCAGCAGGAAGCGCCAGCCTTCCTCGCCCACCAGGATGATGTCGAGCAGCACGGCCACCGGCGAGATGCGCTGCAGCGCGCGGCGCGCCTGGGCCAGGCTGCGCGTCAGCAGCGGTTGATAGCGCGAGCCCGCCAGCGAGCGCTCGAGCGCGAAGGCGTCGGCCGCGTCGTCCTCGATCGCCAGCACCGGCACGCGGTCGGGCTCGGGGATCCACTCGACCTCGCTGTCGCCGCCCTCGCCGGGCGCGCGATAGACCCGCGGCAGCGTCAGCCGGAAGACCGAGCCTTGCCCCGGCGCGCTCTCGACCGAGACCTTGCCGCCGAGCAGCTCGGCGAGCTTCTTCGACAGCGGCAGGCCGAGGCCGGTGCCTTTCACCTTCTTCTGCAAAGGGTGGTTGATCTGCGAGAATTCCTGCCAGATGAGGTCGATCTCCTCGGGCGCAATGCCGATGCCGGTATCGCGCACGGCAAAGACGACGCAGTCGTCCCCGGCCTCGTGCTGCGCCCAGAGGCGGACCTCGCCGCGCTCCGTGAACTTGATCGCGTTGCTGACGAAATTGCGCAGGATCTGCGATACCTTGCCTTCATCGGTGAAGAGCGCGGGGACGTCGCCGGCGTCCTCGACCACGAATGCCACGGCGTCGCCGACGAGCAGCGGCCGGAGCATGCCCCGGAGCGCGCCGAACAGGTTCGTGGCCGTGAACTCCGTCGGCGCCACGACGGTCTTGCCGGCCTCCACCTTGGCGATGTCGAGGAGATCGTTGACCAGCTCGCTGAGCGTCTCCGCCGCCTTGCGGATGTACTGGATCTGCCGCTCCTGCTCGCCGGTCAGCGCGCCGTCCGCGCGCGACAGCAGCAGCCGCGACAGCGCCAGGATCGAATTGAGCGGCGTGCGGAACTCGTGGCTCATATTGGAGAGGAAGCGCGATTTGAGCTCGTCGGCGCGGCGCAGATGGTCGGCGCGCTCGTCGAGCTCGGCATAGAGCGCCACGACGCCGCGGTTGGTGTCCTGCAGCTCCTGGTTGACCTGGCTGAGCTCTTCCTGCTGGCGGTTCAGCTCCTCGAGCTGGACCAGCATCTCCTGGTTCTGCCAGCGGATCTCGCTCAGGGGGTCGACGCTCGGCCCGGTGGTGAGGGATTGGGCGAGGTGGACCAGATCCTTCTTGCCGACCGGCGCCGCCCGGCGCGGCAGCGCCTTGCCCATGCGCACGGTGGTGCCGCGGCCCGGTGCCGTCTCGATCGCGAAGCTGCTCATCAGCCGCCGCGCGCCGAGGATGCCGAGCCCCATGCCGGTGGCCGAGCGGTAGCTGCCGGCGAGGATGGCGTCGATGTCCGGGATGCCTTTGCCCTGGTCGCGCACCGCGATCTCGAGCGTTTGCGGGCCGTCGCCTTCGAGCCAGTATTCGATGCGGCCGCCGCCGCCATAGTCCCAGGCGTTGCGCACGATCTCGGACACCGCCGTCGTGATGCGGGTCTGATCCTGCGTGTCGAAGCCCAAGAGCCGCGCCAGCAGGCGGGTGCGGTCGCGGACGAGAACGATGTCCGTCTCGCGCTCGATGCCGACGGTGAGGAGGCGCGCGTTCACGCGGTCACCCGCATGACGGCGACGGCGCAATCGTCCTTGCCGCGCCGGAAATCGCGGAACAGCACCGCCGCCAGCAGGCTGGGATCGCTCGCGGCCAGGCCGGGATAGGCGGCGAGGTCCCATTTCGCGGTGAGCCCGTCGGAATGCAGGATGATCGTCGCCTCGCCCGCATAGGGATAGGTGAACTCGCGGATGCGCGGGGCGACGTGTCCCGCGGTGCCGTTGTGCGAGATCATGCGCTTGACCTCGCCTTGCGACACCAGCGCGGCGCCGATATTGCCGACGCCGACGAAGCGCACCAGCCCGGCCTCGCCGTCGACGCAGGCGAGCCCCACGGCCGCGCCGCGCGTCGGCGCCAGCGCCTGATGGATGGCCGTCATCTGGCGCGCCGGCTCGAGCCGGGCGCTCTCGGCGAAGACCTTCGTCGCGACACCGGCCGCGGCGGCGGCAGCGGCGCCGTGCCCGGACCCGTCCGCCAGCAGCAGCGTGGGGCCGGCCTTCGCGGTGGCAAAGCTCCAGGCGTCGCCGCACACGGTCTCGCCGGGGTAGGGCTCGGCCACGGCGCCCAGCAGCACCCGCGCGGGGCCGGACCGCTTGCCGAAGCGCGCCAGGATGGCGGTGCCGCGCCCCGGCCGCGACCAGACCGCGAACGCATCGGCCTGGCGGCGGATCGCGCCGAGCCCGGTTCCGGGCGTTCCGGCGGTCGAGGCGCCGTCCTCCATCGCGCGGCGGAGATCGGCGATGCCCGGGCCCTTGTCGAGCGCGATCAGCTCGAGGCCCGGGCCGGGGAGGGTCTCGATCAGGATCTCGCCTTCGCCGGCATGCTTCAGCAGGTTGGTCGCCATTTCCGTTGCCACCAGCGCGATGCGTCCCGTGGCGGTCTCGTCGAAGCCGCCGGCCTGGGCGCGCGCGGCGGCGAGGCGGCGGGCTTCGGCGATCTGGCTGCGGTCGGCGACGTGGGCGCGCATGCTATTTCCAACGCGCCAGCGTGACGACCGTGCCCTGGCCGGGGCTCGAGCGGACCGCGAATTCGCTCGACAGCCGCTTGGCGCCGCTGAGCCCGAGCCCGAGCCCGCCGCCGGTGGAATAGCCGTCCGTCATCGCCCGCTCGAGATCGGCGATGCCGGGTCCGTGATCGCTGAAGGTGAGACGCAGCCCGCGGCGGCTGCTCTGGCGCACGCACTCGATCCGCAGCGTGCCGCCGCCGCCGTAATCCACCGTGTTGCGCGCGATCTCGCTCGCGGCGGTGACGAGCTTGGTCTGGTCGACCAGGCCGAAGCCGATCGCCACCGCGCGCTCGCGCACCTCGCGCCGGACACGCACGACATCCTCGGGGCTGCGCACGGGGATCGTCTCATCCTTCTCGACGATCAAGCTCGCGCTCCTCGTCGTCGATGATGCGCCGGATCAGGGCGAGGCCCTTGTCCACGTTGAGGGCGGTCCTGACGCCGCTCAGGGTCAGCCCGAGCTCGACGAGGGTGATGGCGACGGCGGGTTGCATGCCGACGACGACGGTCGCGGCGTCGAGCACCCGCGCCATGGAAGCGATGTTGTTGAGGAGGCGCCCGATGAAGGAATCGACGAACTGTAGGGCCGAGATGTCGATCATCACGCCGCGCGCGCTGGTCTCGACGATCCTGGTCATCAGGCTGTCCTGGAGCGCGAGCGCAAGCTGGTCGTGCATGTCGACCTGAATGCTGACCAGAAGGCAATCGCCGACCATGAGGATCGGGATCTGCTCCATCATTCCCGCTCCGCCGCGGCCTTGGACCGGCGCTCGACCACCATCTTGCCGACGCGCTTCAGGGCGAGTTCCAGCGCCCCGGCCATGCTCGCCTTGGAGGTGACCGAGAGCTCGACGCCGAGATGAACGATGGTCTGGGCGATCTGCGGCCGGATGCCGCTGATGATGCAATCCGCGCCCATGAGCCGCGCCGCCGAGACCGTCTTCAGCAGATGCTGCGCCACCAGCGTGTCGACGGTGGGCACGCCGGTGATGTCGATGATCGCGATCTGCGCGCCGGCGCTGACGATCTGCTGCAGCAGGTTCTCCATCACCACCTGGGTGCGGTTGCTGTCGAGCGTGCCGATCAGGGGAACCGCGACGATGCCCTCCCAGAGGCGGACCACCGGCGTCGACAGCTCCAGCATCTCCGCCTGCTGGCGGTTGATGACCTCCTCGCGGTTCTTCTGATACACCTCGGTGGTGTAGAGGCCGAGCGTGTCGAGGAGCGCCGACGCCGTCTGCAGCTCGGCGCCCAGCCGCCCGGCATTGTCGCCGGTCTCGCGCTGGATCAGGGCGAAGAGCGGTCCCTTCAGCGAGAATACGAACGAGGCGGTCTCGGACGGGGAGAAGCCTTTCGCCACGCGGGAGCGCGAGACCTCTTCCAGCAGCTCGCGCATGCCGCTCCAGCCGGAACCGCGGATGTCGGCGACCTCGCCGGCGGCGAGCCCGGCACGCAGCTCGGCGAGGAAGCGTGTGCAGTATTCCTTGGTGTCGGTGTCGGCGGTGATGGCGCCGGAACCGGCCATGCCCGCCTGCTGCGCGAGCCACTCCTCGAGCAGCAGCTTCTGCCACCGGGTGATCAACGCGGCCAGGATCGTCTCGGCCTTTTGTGCCATGAAACCCCCTCTTCTGCGATCGGATGATCGGATAACGCCAGAGGACCGTGCAACGGCGCACCCGGCGCCGCCGCGTCGGCCATTCTCGTTATAGTTCCACGGCTTAGCCCCAAAGGAGCAATTGGCTTGCGCCGATTTGCCCAGCGAGTCTAAGCTGACGCACGGGGATCAAGGTGCCCTTTATCAGGACGCGGGCCCGTGATCGCAACTCCGGAGAACGCTGCAATGCCTGCCACCACTCCCACGATCCTCCTTGTTGATGACGAGGAGGGCTTTCGCTACTCCGCGGGCAAGGCGCTGGAAGAGGCGGGCTTCGCGGTTTCGTCGGCCAAGAACTATATCGATGCGCTCGAGGTTCTGCAGTCGGAGAAGCCGGTTGATTTGCTGGTCACCGACATCGTCATGCCGGCCGGCATCCACGGCTTCGCGCTGGCGCGCATGGCGCGGATGCGCCGGCTCGGCGTGAAGGTGCTCTATGTCAGCGCCTACGACCTGCCGACCACGGAGGCGATCGGCAAGGTGCTGCGCAAGCCGATCAGCACGGAGGAGCTGGTCAGCGAGGTCCGCTCCGCGCTGGCGAGCTGACGAGCCTCATCTCGGGATTGAGCGGCGCGGGCGACACTCGCCTCGCACGCCTGTGTGGCAGAGCTGCCGGCGGTCGGGCCCGCCTCTGGCAATCGCCCCTTCGGCCCCCCACAATAGGTGGATGCAGTCCGGCCGTGACGGAGAATAGAGCGATGGACGACAAGACCCGCACCGATCTCGAGGCGGCCTCGTTCCGCCGCCTGGTGCAGCATCTGCGCGAGCGCACCGACGTGCAGAACCTCGATCTCATGAACCTCGCCGGCTTCTGCCGCAACTGCCTGTCGCGCTGGTATCGCGAGGCGGCGGCGGAGCGCGGCATCACGCTCCCCGATCCCGAGGCGCGTCGGATCGTCTACGGCATGCCCTACGAGGAATGGAAGGCGACGTACCAGAAGGACGAGAAGAAACCCGTCGCCGGCGAGAGCCACAAGCACTGAGCCATGCGCGTCGAGTGTCGCGGCCCGCGCGCATCGCTTGCGCGGCGCGGCGCGCTCCGATAGGGTCGGGCAAAGCCAAACCTGAGGGGGACCTTATGCCCGATGTCGGCGGCATTGCCGGCGAGCGCTTGAAATCCTTCATCGAGCGCATCGAACGGCTCGAGGAAGAGAAGCGGGCGCTGGCCGAGGACATCAAGGAAGTCTTCGCCGAGGCCAAAGGCAACGGCTTCGACGTGAAGATCATGCGCCAGATCATCAAGATTCGCCGCACCGACCAGGACGATCTCGACGAGCAGGAGGCGCTGCTCGACACCTATATGCGCGCGCTCGGCATGCTGCCGGAAGCCTCCGGCGAGGAGGAAGCCGAGCCCAAGCGCCGCAGCGGCGGGCGGCGATAGGGGATTAGCCGCGGCGGGCTGTCAGCTCTCCGCCGGCCGCACGAAGCAGAGCACTCTGGGATGGGTGTAGGGCGTCCAGCAGGCGATGGCGCTGCCGGTGGGATTGTCGGTCTTGTTCAGCACGCTGTTCGCCGGCACCTCTTCCCAATGCTCCCGGACGTCGGGCCCGTACTGCTTGCCGATCAGCACCTCGTAATGGTCGCCGCGCTCGCGGAACTGGACCGGCCGGCAATCGGCCTGCGAGCAGCACAGGCCGCCCTCCGCCGAGCGCAGCGACCGGAACCAGGGCGCCAGCGCCGGGTCGGCGTTATCCGGCGGGCGGGCGCGGGCGGCGGCACCGGCGAGGGCGATCGCCGCGGCAGCGAGCAGCGCCGGCGCGAGCTTGACCTGCCGGCGCGGGCGAAGCCGCGCCGGCTCCGCCGCACCCTCGACGCTCATATCGGCGTGCCCGCATCGCGCAGGATGCGTTCCAGCACCTCGGGGCCCATCTGCCCGATATCGATGATGCAGTCGCCGCGCACGATGATGACGCGCAGCACCGGCCAGTCGGGATTGGTGGCGACGACGACATCGTCGGAGGCCGCGTTGGTGCGCGGCGCCACGCGCTTGTCGTAATAGCTGAGCAGCGCCCAGCGCTGCGGTCCCGGCAGCTCCTTGAGCGTCCAGCCGTTCTCGCGCGCCGCGGCGCCGCGATCCCAGGCCTGGCAGGCCGGGGCCTTGGCGTCGCGCTGCCGTGTTCCGTCGTCCTGCGCGCCGGCGGCGAGCGGCAGCAGGGTGAAGAGTGAAGCGGCGATAGCCGTCGGGATCATCCGCATGGGTCTCTCCGTCGGCGGTCGCGGATCTGCCGCGCCGCCCATGCCCGAAGTTGCAACACCCTGGCGTCCCTGCGAGCTCCCCCGCTTGTCTGTTCCCGGCGGGGTCGGGATACTAAAAATTACCGAGCACGACGACGTGCTACCGTCGGCTCATTCCGCGGCGATCGCGTGCGGCGCCGGCGGCGCGCGGAACTCCGCGAGCAGCTTCTCCTGCCGGGCGCGCGCCCGGGCGAGGTTCGCCTGCTTGACGTGGCCGTAGCCGCGGATCTCGTCGGGCAGGCTCGCCAGCTCGACCGCGACCGCGTGGCTGTCGCGCGTGAGGCCGGCGAGAAGCTCCTCGAGCAGGGCCTCGTACTCGCCGATGAGCGCGCGCTCGGTCCGCCGCTCCGCGCTGCGGCCGAACGGATCGAGCGCCGTGCCGCGCAGGAACTTCAATCTCGCCAGCACGCCGAAGGCGCGCAGCATCCAGGCGCCGTAGCGGCGCTTCTTGAGATGACCCGTCCTTGGGTCGCGTTCGGCGAGAAGCGGCGGCGCGAGGTGGAACTCGAGCCTGAAATCGCCCTCGAACTGCCGCTCGAGCTTGCGCCGGAATGTGCCGTCGCTGTAGAGCCGCGCCACCTCGTACTCGTCCTTGTAGGCCATCAGCTTGAAGAGGTAGCGCGCCACCGCCTCGGCGAAGCCCGCGGCGCCCGGCGCGAGCTGCCGCTCGGCGCGCTCGGCGCGCCGCGCGAGGCGCTCGTAGCGCCGCGCATAGGCGGCGTTCTGGTAGCGCGTCAGGAAATCGACGCGCCGGGCGATGATCTCGTCGAGCGTCTGGGAAAGCCGCTCGGCCGCCGGCGCATCGGGCGCGGCGACGCGCTCGACCGCCGCGCGATCCGCCGCCGCCCAGCGGCCCCAGCGGAAGGCGTGCCGGTTGACGTCGACCGCGACCGCGTTGAGCTCGATGGCGCGCTCGATTGCCGCGGCGGAGACCGGGATGAGCCCGCGCTGCCAGGCATAGCCCGCGAGGAAGAGGTTGGTGGCGATGCTGTCGCCGGTGAGCGCGGTGGCGAGCCGCGTCGCGTCGATGAACTCGGCCCGCGCCTCGCCCACCGCCGTGGTGATCGCGCGCTCGAGATCGGCCTCGGGGAAGGCGATGTCGGGGTCGCGGGTGAAGGCGCCGGTGATGGTCTCGTGGCGGTTGATCACCGCGCGGCTGGCGCCGTCCTTGAGCCGCGCGAGGCCGTCGGGCGTGGCGGCGACGACGATGTCGCAGCCGAGCAGGAGCTGCGCGCCGCCGGTGACGATGCGCGCGGCGTGGAGATCCTCGGGCGCGCCGCCGATGCGGATATGGCTCAGCACCGCGCCGCCCTTCTGCGCCAGCCCGGTCATGTCGAGGACCGAGCAGCCCTTGCCTTCGAGATGGGCCGCCATGCCGAGCAGCGCGCCGATGGTGACGACGCCGGTGCCGCCGACGCCGGCGACCAGGATGTTGTAGGGCTCGGCCAGCGACGGCAGCGCCGGCTCGGGCAGCGCCGGGAACTCCTCGTGGTCGGCCGGCGCGTGATGCTTGCGCAGATTGCCGCCATGCACGGTGACGAAGCTCGGGCAGAAGCCCTCGACGCAGGAATAGTCCTTGTTGCAGCTCGACTGGTCGATGGCGCGCTTGCGGCCGAACTCGGTCTCGACCGGCACCACCGAGAGGCAGTTCGAGGCCCGCGAGCAATCGCCGCAGCCTTCGCAGACCAGCTCGTTGATGAAGACGCGCTTGGCCGGGTCGGGGAAGGTGCCGCGCTTGCGCCGGCGCCGCTTCTCGGCCGCGCAGGTCTGGTCGTAGATCAGCACGGTGACCCCCGGCGTCTCGCGCAGGCGGCGCTGCACTTCGTCGAGCTTCTCGCGGTGGCAGATGTCGACGCCCGGCGCGATGCCGGCATCGGCGGGATATTTGTCGGGCTCGTCGCTGACGATGGTGATGCGCCGGACGCCTTCGGCCGCGAGCTGCCGCGTGATCTGCGGCACGGTGGGATGGCCTTCTATCGGCTGGCCGCCGGTCATGGCGACGGCGTCGTTGTAGAGCAGCTTGTAGGTGATGGTGACCCCGGCCGCGAGTGCCGCGCGGATGGCGAGGATGCCGGAATGGTAATAGGTGCCGTCGCCGAGATTGGCGAAGATGTGCGGCGTCTCGGTGAACGGCGCCTGGCCGATCCAGGGCACGCCTTCGCCGCCCATCTGCGTATAGGTCGCGGTGTCGCGATCCATCCAGATCGCCATGTAGTGGCAGCCGATGCCGGCCGTGGCACGGCTGCCTTCGGGCACTTTCGTCGAGGTGTTGTGCGGACAGCCCGAGCAGAAATAGGGGATGCGCTCGAGCGGCGCCTTGGCCGTCCTGAGCTGCCGCTCCCTGGCGTCGAGATAGGCGATGCGGTCGGCGATGCGCGGCGAGGGGTGGAAGCGCGCGATGCGCGCGGCGATGGCGCGCGCCACCTGCATCGGATCGAGCTCGCCGGTGGCGGCGAGCAGCGGCGCGCCGCGCTCGTCCTCCTTGCCGACGATCCGCGGCCGCGCGCTCATGTCGTAGAGGATGTCCTTGAGCTGGCGCTCGACCACCGGGCGCTTCTCCTCGACGACGAGGATCTCCTCGAGCCCGGCGGCGAAGCGGCGCGCGCCTTCGGGCTCGAGCGGCCAGCTCAGCGCCACCTTGTAGAGCCTGAGCCCGATCGCCGCGGCGAGCGCGTCGTCGATGCCGAGATCGGAGAGCGCCTGGCGCACATCGAGATAGGATTTGCCGGTGGCGAGAATGCCGAGCCGCGCGCGCGGGCTCTCCAGCGTCACCCGGTCGAGCCGGTTGGCGCGGGCGAAGGCCTGCACCGCCGGCAGCTTCCAGCGCCTGAGCCGGCGCTCGATCTCGAGCGCGTTGTAATCCGGCCAGCGGATGTTGAGCCCGCCCGGCGGCAGCGCGAAATCCTCCGGCAGCGCGATCGCGACGCGCTGCGGATCGGCATGGACCGAGGCGGAATTGTCCATCGTCTCGGCGATCGCCTTGAACCCCACCCAGCAGCCGCTGAAGCGCGACATCGCCCAGCCATAGAGGCCGAGATCGAGGATGTCCTGCACGCCGGCCGGGTTGAGCACCGGGATCGAGGCGTCGATGAAGGCGTATTCGGATTGATGCGGCAGGGTCGAGGATTTGGCCGCGTGATCGTCGCCCGCCACCACCAGCACGCCGCCATGGCGCGCCGTGCCGGTGGCGTTGGCATGCTTGAAGACGTCGCCGGTGCGGTCGACGCCGGGGCCCTTGCCGTACCAGAGCGCGAAGACGCCGTCGTATTTGGCGCCGGGGAAGAGGTTGGTCTGCTGGCTGCCCCAGATCGCGGTGGCGGCGAGGTCCTCGTTGATGCCGGGCTGGAAGCGGATGTGGTGCTGCTCCAGCAGGCGCTGCGCGTGCCAGAGATTCTGGTCGAGGCCGCCCAGCGGCGAGCCGCGATATCCGGAAATGAAGCCGGCAGTGTTGAGGCCGGAAGCGAGGTCGCGGCGGCGCTGCAGCAGCGGCAGGCGCACCAGCGCCTGGATGCCGCTGAGATAGATGCGTCCGGTATCGATCGTGTATTTGTCGTCGAGGGTGACAGTCGCGAGCGTCATCGCTTCTCCCGAACCCGTCTCGAATGTGACGGTACCTCAACAACAAACACTTAATATCGCAAAGAGATCGTCACAATCGGCCGAAAAGGTCTTTGCGATACTTTGCAATGAACGTGCCAGGAGCCGGCGACGGCGGAGTAAATATGTCGCCGCCGGCCGCGGCCGCGCATGATTCGCTCCGGCCGCCGGCGCGGCGACGCACATCTTCCGGCGGAGTCGGGCGTTTGGCGCGGCCCCCGGCTTGGGCTAGGCTCGGTTCCCAAGTGTTTACGTCCTGGCAAAAGGGCCTCCCATGACCGCTTCCGCGCTGCGCCGCACCAAGCCGATCGCCGCCGTAATCGAGGGGCTGAAGGCGCGCTTCGGCGACCGGCTCTCGACCGCAGCGGCGGTGCGGGAGCAGCATGGGCGCGACGAGAGCTACCACCTGCCGGCGCCGCCCGACGCGGTGGTGTTCGCGCAATCCACGGACGAGGTCGCCGAGGTGGTGCGGGCGTGTGCGGCGGCGAAGGTGCCGGTGATCGCCTTCGGCACCGGCACCTCGCTCGAGGGCCATGTGGCGGCGCTTCAGGGCGGGGTGTGCATCGATCTCTCGCGGGATGAACCGGGTGCTGCGGGTGTCGGCGGCGGATCTCGACTGCACGGTCGAGGCGGGGGTGACGAGGAAGCAGCTCAACGAGCATCTGCGCGACACCGGCCTGTTCTTCCCGATCGATCCCGGGGCGGACGCCTCGCTGGGCGGGATGGCGGCGACGCGGGCCTCGGGGACGAATGCGGTGCGCTACGGCACGATGCGGGAGAACGTGCTGTCGCTGACCGTGGTGCTGGCGGACGGGCGGGTGATCCGCACCGCGCGGCGCGCGCGCAAATCGGCGGCCGGCTATGACCTGACGCGGCTCTTCGTCGGATCCGAGGGGACGCTGGGGGTGATCACCGAGGTGACGCTCCGGCTCTACGGCATTCCCGAGGCGATCATGGCGGCGGTCTGCCCCTTCCCCTCGGTCGAGGCGGCGGTCGACACCGTGGTCGCCACCATCCAGGCCGGCGTGCCGGTGGCCCGCATCGAGCTGCTGGACGCCAAGCAGATGGATGCCGTCAACCGCTACGCCAAGCTCGACTACGCCGTGGCGCCGACGCTCTTCTTCGAGTTCCACGGCACCCGGCAGGGCGTGGCAGGAGCAGGTGGCACAGGTCGAAGGAGTTCGCCGCCGAGCAGGGCGCCAGCGAGTTCCGCTGGGCCGCGACGCAGGAGGAGCGCTCCAAGCTGTGGCAGGCGCGGCACGACGCCTATTACGCCGCGCTGGCGCTGAGGCCGGGTGCCAAGGGCTGGGCGACCGACGTCTGCGTGCCGATCTCGCGCCTGGCCGAATGCATCGCCGAGACCAAGCGCGATCTCGAGCAGTCCTTCGTGCCCACGGTGCTGGTCGGCCATGTCGGCGACGGGAATTTCCATCTCGCCTTCATCCTCGATCCCGACAAGCCCGATGAGCTGGCGGAGGCGACGCGGATCAACGACCGCATGATCCAGCGCGCGATCGCCATGGACGGCACCTGCACCGGCGAGCACGGCGTCGGCTACGGCAAGATGGATTTCCTCATCGCCGAGCATGGCGATGCCATCGCGGTGATGCGCAGCATCAAGCGCGCGCTCGACCCCGACAACATCATGAACCCAGGCAAGATCGTGCGGGTCTAGCGCAACGCGAAGCGTTGTCGCTGGCGGGCGGCAGCGGTTGCCCTTGCAACCGCGAGAGCCCGCGCCCGTCCGACTAATCCGCACGGTGCGGCTCCCGCGCTTGGCTCGCGCGCAAGCGCTGACGCCGCCGCGGACGAACGCGCAGAGCGCGTTCGCCTAGCCGCGCTCGGGATAGCGGATGGCCTCGATCTCGAGCTCGACCTCGCCGGCCGGACGCCGCCACAGCACCGTGTCGCCGACCCCCGAGCCGATGAGCGCGCGGGCGAGCGGCGAGACCCAGCTCACCTTGCCGTGCTCGGCATCGGCCTCGTCCTCGCCGACGATGGCGAAGGAGTGATGCGCGCCGGCCGGGTCGCGCACCTCCACCACCGCACCGAACGCGACCTCGTCGGTCGGCTGCTGCGCCGGATCCACCGGAATGGCGCGCTCGATCCGCGCCTCGAGATAGCGGATCTCGCGCCCGAGATGGGCCAGCCGCAGCTCCTTGGCGGGATCGTCGGGCGCCGCCTGCAGCCCCTGCTGCTCGCCCTGCGCCGCGGTCAGCCGCTTTTCCAGCAGCCGCAGCCCATGACGGGTGACGTAGTTCGGATGCCGGCTGACGGGCAGCTCCGGCAGCCCGCCGGCCGCGGCCTCGGTATCGCTCTCGCTGACAAAGGCTCGGCTCATGGTCATTCTCCATCGAGCATCTGGCGGGGCGGGTATCCCCAGGGCAACGGCGGCGCGCGCGGGACGTTCCCGGGCTCGCCTCGGCGGGTGATCCCCACACCCGTGGCGCCGGTCTAGTCGAGCCGCTTGTCCGCGAGATCCTTGGCCGCCTTCTCGTTCTCGCGCTTCAGCTTCTCGCGCTCGGCCTTGCTGCGGCCGTGGCGCACGCGGTTGGCGGCGGCTTCGGCCTCCGAATCGCGGCGGTCGCGACGCTTGCGGTAGCGGTTGAGGTTGACAACGTCAGCCATCGCGTCCTCCTGCCGGCGCCGCCGGCATGCTATGGTGCGGCCCGTCCGGGAGAGGTTTCTTGCGCATCGCGGCTATCCTATTCGGCATTGTCCTCGTCCTCGTCCTCGCCGGCCTCGTTGTCGCGCCCCGGCTTCTCAACGTCGAGCGCTTCAAGGCCCCGATCGCGGCCCAGCTCAGCGAACGCACCGGCGAGACGGTCGAGCTCGCCGGGCCGATCGGCCTCAGCCTGCTGCCGTCGCCGGCGCTGACCGCGCGGGACCTGCGCATCGCCAACCCGCCCGGTGCGGCCGCCCCCTTCATGGTAAGGCTGCGGGCGCTCGAAGTGAAGCTGGCGCTGCTGCCGCTGCTGGCCGGCCGGATCGAGCCGCGCAGCGCCACGCTGATCGACCCGGAGATCGATCTCGAGCGGCTGCCGGATGGCACGCCGAACTGGCGCCGGGCGGGTGCCGCCTCGGCGCCGGCGGGGCAGGCGGGTGCGCCGGCGCCGGGCGAGGCGCCCGCCGCCGCGGCCGGGATCGCGGCGCTGGCCCGGCTCGCCATCCAGAACGGCGCCGTGACCTGGCGCGCCCGGGGCGGCGTCGAGCGCTTCGAGCACATCAATGCCGATCTCTCGATCGATCCCGCCTCCCGCCAGATCGCCGCGACGGGAGACCTGGTGGCGCGCGGCGCGGCGGTGAGTTTCGAGCTGCACAGCGGCGCGCCCGACGCGGCGCAGGTGCCGGTGCAGCTCACGGTGACGACCAAGCCCGCGGCGCGGCTTCAGCTCGATGCGCTGCTGACCGGGCCGGCCGATGACCGTCGCCTCTCGGGCAAGCTCAAGCTCGCCAGCGGCGATGCCCGGGCGTTCCTCGGCACCCTGGCCCGGATCGCGCTGCCCGCGGCGCTGTCGCAGCCCATGGCCGTCAGCGCCGACCTTGCCGGTTCGACGCACGCGCTGGCGCTCGATCATCTCGCCCTCGATTTCGGCCCGCTGCACGGCGATGGCAGCTTCCATGTCGCATCGGGGCCGCCGCCAGCGCTGGCGCTGGCGCTGTCGATCGGCCAGATCGATGTCGACCGCTGGCCCGCGCCGCAGCAGGCGGCGCGGGTGTCCGCTTCTCCCGCCTACGCGCTCGCCGCGATCCCCGGCGCCGCCGCGCTCATGGTGGCGCAGCACGGGATCGGCGGCATCGTCCTGCCGACCGACTTGAACGCCAGCCTCGACATCGGCGTCGACGTGATGCTGTGGCATGGCGGCATCGTCCGCGACGCCCGCCTCAAGCTCGGCCTCGCCGACGGCCGGCTCACCCTCAGCCGTCTCGCCGCGCTGCTGCCGGGCGGCTCGGACCTGTTGCTGAGCGGCACCGCGGCGACGCCGCGCGATGGCCCGCATGCCCAGGCGGTGCTCGAGGTCAACGCCGATGACCTGCGCAGCCTCTGCGGCTGGTTCGGGCTGACCATGGGCCGGGTCCCGCCCGACCGGCTGCGCAAGGCGACGCTGTCGAGCCGCCTGGTGCTTGCCGGCGATCGAACTCAACGTCAACGCCCTCGACGCCACGCTCGATGCCACGCGGCTCGGCGGCGCCGCGACGGTGCTGCTGCGGGCGCGGCCGGGCATCGGCCTCAGGCTCGCCGCCGATCGCTTCAATCTCGACGCCTACCTGCCGCCGCCCGCGCCGGCGCCGCCCGCCGCGCCGGCCGCGCCGGCCGCGCCCGCGCCGCCGGCCGCCGGCGGCGGGGTCCTGTCCAGCTTCGATGCCAATGTCGATCTGCGGGTCCAGGCGCTCACCTGGCACGGCCAGCCGATGAGCGATGTCCATCTCGCCGGCACGCTGGAGAACGCCGAGGCGACGATCCGCGAGCTCGGCATCGGCGATATCGGCGGCGCCTCGGCCAATCTCAGCGGCGTGATCGACGGGCTCGAGGACACGACCACCGGCCAGATCGCTTTCGACATGCACGGGCCCGAGCTCGAGCGCGTGCTGCGCGTGGTGGCCCCCAAGCTCGCGCGTGGCCGCCGCTACGGCGCCTTCAGCCTCGGCGGCGGCCTGCAATACGATCGCCAGACCGCCACCGTCGACACCGATGTGCAGCTGCTCGGCGGCCACGCGCATGTCGTCGGCGACATCGCGCGGGCGGATGGCGCGCTCGACATGGGATACGATCTCGACCATCCGAGCTTTGCCGAGCTGGTGCGCGTGTTCAGCCCGCTCTATCAGCCGGCCCAGGACCCCGGCGCGGTCAAGCTTTCCGGGCGGCTGAGCGGCCATGCCGGGCGCTTCACGCTGCAGCATATGGCGCTCGCCATCGGCCAGAGCACGCTCGCGGGCACGATCGGCGTCGATCGCACGGGCAGCCGCGCCAAGCTCGATGCCGATCTCACCGCCGGCGACTGGGCGATCGATCGCCTGCTCTCGGCGCGGCGGTCGGCGTCGCTGGATCAGCATTTCGCGCGCGCCTCGCCGAGGCGGGGGATCGTGCTCGCGGCGGTGCGGGCGCCCGCGGCGGCGCCGCTCTGGTCCGAGGAGCCGCTCGATTTCTCCATGCTGCGGCGCGCCGATCTCGAGCTGAAGCTTGCGGCGCACAGCCTCGCCTATGGCGGCTGGCGCCTCGACGCGCCGACGCTCGCCGCCTCGGTCAAGGATGGCGTGCTGTCGCTGCAGCAGCTCACCGCCAAGCTCCTCGGCGGCAGCGTCGAGGCGAGCGGCGGCGCCAGCGGCGTCGCGGTGCCGGGGCTGCAGGGGCATCTCATGCTCAAGGATGTCGATCTCAAGGAGGCGCTGGCGAAGTCGGGCGGCGGCGGCTTCCTCGACGGGCGGGTCGATCTTGACGCGCAGCTTGCCGCCAGCGGCGTCAGCGAGGCGGATATGGTGGCGGCCCTCGCCGGCGAGGCGACGCTGAAGAGCCGCGGCGGCAGCTTGGCCGGGGTCGACCTCAAGGCGATGAACGAGCGCGTCGCGACGCGGCCCGGCGATCTCGCGAGCCTGCTGCGCAGCGGGGCGGGGGGCCGCACCGCCGTCTCGGCGCTGGACGGCAGCTTCCATATCGCCCAGGGCATCGCCCGCAGCGACGATCTTCGCCTCGAGGCCGAGGGCGGCGAGGGCCGTGCCACGGCGAGCCTCGATCTGCCGCAATGGACCATGACGAGCCGCGTCGAGTTCCGGCTCGCCGGGCTGCCCGACGCGCCGCCGCTGGTGATGCGCCTCGACGGCTCGATCGACGCGCCGCGCACCGTCTTCGAGGTCAATGCGCTGGAGCAGTACCTGGCGCGACGGCTGCAGGAGGGCAAGCCGGCGCGGCCTTAGTTTGCGGCTTGCCGTCACCACGCCCGCGGGCGTGGTGGATATCGCGCCAGAACGTCCTCGTCCCAGAGATGGATCCCGCCGGTGATGCCGGCATCGTTTGACGCGATCCGGATGTTGTCGGGCAGCGCGAGCATGACGGAAGCGGCGTTGCCGCCGCCGAGATAAAGCACGTCATAGTGCAGCAGGGACTGAACGATATCGATCACCTTGCCGACGCGGCGGCTCCATTTCCTGGCACCCAGCGCGCGGCGGGCCTCGTTCCCGATATAGTCGTTGTAGGTCTTGTGCTTGCGGATCGGATGCTGCGCCAGCTCGAGGTGAGGCGCGAGGCGGCCGTTCCCGAACACGGCGCTGCCGACGCCGGTGCCGAGGGTGAGCACCACTTCGAGCCCGCGCCCGGCGATGATCCCCAGCCCCTGGATCTCGGCGTCGTTCAGCAGGCGCGCAGGCTTGCCGAAGCGGCGCGAAACCGCCGCCGCGAGCGGATAATCCCGCCACGTCTCGGCGTCGAAATGCGGTGCGGTGACGACATGGCCCTCGCGGACCACGCCCGGAAATCCGATGGAGATGCGCTCGCAAGGCGGCAGCGGCGCGACGAGGCTTGCGAGCGCGCGCAACAGAATCGCCGGGTGGCACGGATCAGGGGTCGGCACGCGCACCCGCGCCACCATCATCCGCCCGGCGCCATCAAGGACGGACGCCTTGAGACCGGTGCCGCCGACATCGATCGACAAGGTTCTTGGACCGATCGACAAGATCCTTGGACCGCCGTCCCCGGCCGCCGCGAGTTCCCCCTTCGCACCCTTCGTCATCTGGTTCCCTCCGCCCGGCCGAGGATTCGTGTCAAACCGCGACGTGAGGCACCCGCCTCCCGCTGTCCGTAAAACGCTCACGAGCAGATTTGTTGCCAAAGATCGTCGCTCTCGAGAGCGGCGCAGACCCTCGAGGCAGGCGCAAAACATATCGGCCGTGGCGTCGGCGTAGGCTGCGATCTCGGCGGCGCTGGCGATATGCTTCCCGTGCGGCCTGCGGTGTCTAGCACCTAGACCATGAGACCCCTGAGCACGGTGTCACAAATCCGCTCGGCCCATGCCGGGTCGAGCGGCCCGGCCCACGCCAGCAGGCGGGCGTAGAAGGGGCCATAGAGCGCGTCGAGCGCCGCTTCGATATCGATGTCCGGCCGGAACTCGCCATTGTCGATGCCTCGCTGCAGCAGTCGGCGGCCCTCCTCACGGCGCGGCTCCACCAGCCGCTCGCGGTAAAGCTCGAGCGTCGAGGCATCGCTTTGGCCTGCTGCGACGATGCCGGCGATGATGCAACCGGATCGGCCGCCCCACGCCTTTGCTGTCAGCCGTAGCTGAGCCTTCAAATCCTCGGTGGCCGAGCGGGTCTGCGGGTATGGCGATTCCCTTTGGTAGAGATCGAGAAAGCTGTCGATGGCGAGGGCTCCCTTGGACGGCCACCAGCGATAGATCGTCGTCTTCGCTGCGCCTGCGCGCGCCGCCACGGCCTCGATCGTGAAGCCGCCATATCCCTCGGCCTCGAGCGTCTCATAGGCGGCGCGCAGGATCGCCTGCCGCCGCGCTTCGTCGCGCTTGCGGCCTGGACCGCGGCGAGCGGCTGCTGTCGTCGTCCCGGCGGTCGCTTTCCCCTCGGCTGTCTTGGTCCTACCGGCCATGGCCGCCTTCCATTCAAAAACGGTACGGCTCGTATTCAATTTTTGCAAGGCCGATCCGAGCCGCATGCTCACTATATGGCTACGAGCCGTAGCGATTTTACCCGTCGTCTTCAGGCGCCGCGAGGTTTCCCATGGATCAGAGAATTTCAATCAAAGAGCGAGAACCAGCTCGTCTCTTCGCCCCGCCCCCCGGCGCCAAGAAGAACTCCGCCGGCCATCGTCGGCCGCGCCTTCGTCCGGTCCTGGTCGCGGCAGGGACGATCGCCCTGCTGGTGGCCGCCGGCTTCTATGGCCATTACTGGTGGACCACCGGCCGTTTTCTGGTGTCGACCGACGACGCTTACGTGCAGGCGCATTCGGTCCTGATCAGCCCCCACGTCTCGGGCTATATCTCCGAGGTGCCGGTCGACGACAACCAGCGGGTCCGCGCCGGCCAGGTGCTGGCGCGCATCGATCCGCGCGATTACCAGAACGCGTTCGATCAGGCCCGCGCCAATGTCGCGGCGGTCCAGGCGAGCATCGACACGCTCGACCAGCAGATCGCCCAGCAAAAGCTCGTTGTCGAGCAGGACCGCCAGCTGGTCGCCGCGGACCAGGCGGCGCTGGTCTATTCGCGGCAGAATTATCAGCGCTACACCGTGCTGTCCAAGATCGGCGCCACCAGCATGAAGAGCGAGCAGGGGGCGACCGCCGACATTCGCGAAAAAGCGGCCGCGCTGCAGCACGACACCACCGGTGTTGCCGCCGCGCAGCAGCAGATCACCGTCGACGAGGCGCAGCTCGCCCAGGCGATGGCGATGCTCGCCCAGCAACAGGCGGTCGAGAAGCAGGCGCAGCTCAACCTCAGCTACACGACGATCACCGCGCCGGTGGACGGCACCCTCGGGGTCCGCACCTTGCGGGTCGGCGAATATGTCCAGGCCGGCACGCAGCTGATGGCGGTGGTGCCGCTGCAGGCGGTCTATGTCGTCGCGAACTACAAGGAGACCGACCTGACCGATGTGCGGCGGGGGCAGCCGGTGACGATCGATGTCGACACCTTCCCCGGCGCCGTCGTGCACGGCCATGTCGACAGCCTCGCGCCCGCGAGCGGCGAGGAGTTCGCCTTGCTGCCGCCCGACAATGCGACGGGCAATTTCACCAAGATCGTCCAGCGCATCCCGGTCAAGATCGCGATCGACGAGAACGATCCGCTCTTAGGTAGGCTGCGTCCCGGCATGTCCGTCGAGCCGACGATCGACACCAAGGCGGCGCCGGCCGCGCCTCACTCCACGAGGGCGTCGTGAGCGGCGCCGGCGAGCGCGGCGGCGAGCCCGCGGTCTCGCTCAAGACCTGGATCGCGGTCGGCGGCGCGTTGCTCGGCGCCTTTCTAGCGGTGCTCAACATCCAGATCACCAACACCGCCTTGCCCTATATCGAGGGCGGCATCAGCACCGGCGGCGTCTACGGCACCTGGATCTCGACCGCTTATCTGATCGGCGAGATCATCGTCGTCCCGCTGACCGACTTCCTCTCGCGGGTGTTCTCCTTGCGCCGCTATCTGCTCGTCAACACGGTGCTGTTCCTGGTCTTCTCGGTGCTCTGCGGGCATGCGCATAGCCTCGGCGAGATGATCGTCTTCCGCGCGCTGCAAGGATTCACGGGCGGCGTCCTCATTCCCCTCGCCTTTACGATCATCCTCTCCATGCTGCCGCCGTCGAAGCACGCGGCCGGCCTCGCCGGCTTTGCCGTCACCGCCACGTTCGCGCCTGCGATCGGCCCGACGATCGGCGGTTATCTGAACGACACTTACGGCTGGCCCTGGGTGTTCTACGTCAATCTTGCGCCGGGCGTACTGATGCTGGGCGCGCTCTGGTACGCTTTGCCAAAGGCGTCGATGGAGCTCCGCCTGCTGCGTCAGGGCGATTGGCGCGGCATCGCGCTGATGGCGGTCGGCCTCGCCACGCTGCAGACGGTGCTGGACGACGGCAACGTCTACGACTGGTTCGGCTCGCCCTATATCGTCAAGCTGAGCCTGGTCGCGGCGGTCGCGCTCGGCGTCTTCGTCGTGCACGAGTTCATTGCGGCCGAACCGGTCGTCAATTTCCGGCTGCTCGGACGGCGCAATTTCGGCTTGGGCACGCTTGGAAACTTCCTGCTCGGCTTCGCCCTCTACGCCTCGGCCTATCTGTTGCCCCAGTATCTCTCCACGACTCAAGGGTTCGATGCCGAGCAGAGCGGCGAGGTCATGGCGTGGACCGGACTGCCGCAACTGCTGGTCATCCCGCTGGTGCCGCTGCTGATGAAACGCATCAGCGCCCGTCTGCTCGTCATGCTTGGGCTCTCCATCTTCGCGGCCAGCTGCTTCATGAACGTCGAACTCGATTTGAACTATGCGGCGCCGCAGCTGCTCTGGCCCGATATCATCAGGGCGGTCGGCCAAGCTCTCGTCATGACCCCCCTCTCCGCGATCGCCATGGTCGAGATCGCGCGAAGCGAGGCGGGCGCCGCCTCCGGCATGTTCAACATGATGCGCAATCTCGGCGGCGCGATCGGCACCGCTGCGCTCCAGACCTTCTTTACCAAGCGCGAGCAGTTTCACTCGTTCATCATCGGCGCGCACGTGTCTTTGCTCGAACCGGCGACCCGCAATCGCCTCGCCGAATTGCAGCAGCACTTCATGGCGCAGGGCCTCCCGGGCGCGGCAGCGGCTTGGCACCGCGCCGTTATCGCCGTTGGCGACGCCGTCCGCGCGCAGGCGACGATCATGGGCTACGCCGACTGCTTCGCCATGCTCGGGATCGTGCTGCTTGCTGCCATTCTGCCGGTCTTGATGATGAGAAAGGGCTCCGCTTCCGCCGGCGGCGCACACTAGGCTTGGAGAGATCAGCGCTGGCGACGACGTCCCTCACGATCGGTGGAGCAGGCCTGCGGGCGGATTCGCCGGCGTGCAGGCTTGATCGGTCGCCCCATCGTGACGGCGGAGAACGGAGCGCAAAGGCGCCTGGGACCGAGTTCGGCGAGTGCGGCCGGTATCGTATCGACGCGCGAGAGCTTCCGTCGGCACATGGGCTGCGCTCAACCCGGCACGGGAGCGCCGTACCGACGCTAGTCTATGACTAGTCTATGACTGGCGACGCCTCTGCGGAGTGTCTGCTCGCCGGGAGCCTGCGTCACCATTGCCTATCGCAGGTCGATCGAATATCATTGTTGCGAGCACATGAGCCCGGCAGACGCCGCCCGCCCGCTTTCTCCGAAGGCAGAGCCCCCACGCAAGATGGAGGAATGCCGACGATGCATTCCAACGCGGTCCTCCTGTCGCGCATCCAGTTTGCCTGGGTCATCGGCTGGCACATCTTGCTGCCGGCCTTCACCGTCGGGCTCTCCGCGTTCGTCGCGTATCTCGAGACCGCGCATCTCGTCACCGGGCGGCGGATCTATCTCGACCTCTCGCAGTACTGGCTGCGCATCTTCGCGATCTCCTTCGGCATGGGCGTCGTCACCGGCATCGTCATGCCGTTCCAGTTCGGTACCAATTGGAGCCGCTTCGCCGACGACGCCGGCAACATCATCTCGCCGCTCCTCGCCTATGAGGGGTTGACGGCCTTCTTCCTCGAGGCGAGCTTCCTCGGCGTGCTGCTCTTCGGCCGCGCGCTGGTGCCGCCGCTCATGCATGTGTTTGCCGCGGTGCTGGTCGCGGTCGGCACGCTGTTCTCATCGTTCTGGATACTCGCAACCAACTCCTGGATGCAGACCCCGGCGGGCTACGAGGTCATCAACGGGCGATATTTCCCGAAGGATTGGTTCGACATCGTCTTCAGCCCGTCCTTCCCCTATCGCCTCGCGCATACGGTCAGCGCCTTCTACGTCACCACCGCCTTCGTCGTGCTCGGCGTCGGCGCCTATACGCTGCGCAGCGGGCGGGCGGGCGCCGAGGGGCGCCTCATGATGAAGCTCGCCCTCTTCTTCCTCCTGATCTTCGTGCCGGTGCAAATCGTCCTCGGCGACGCGCACGGCCTCAACACGCTGAAGTATCAGCCGGCGAAGCTCGCTGCGATCGAGGGGCTGTGGGACGGCGGCAGCGGCGTTCCTGCCTCGATCATCGGCTGGCCCGACGCGGCGCAGGAGCGCAATCTCGACGAGATCGCCATTCCGAAGTTCGGCAGCCTCTATCTCACCCATTCCTGGGACGGCGCGGTCAAAGGCCTCAAGGATTTTCCGCGTGACGAGCGCCCGCCGGTCGCGATCGTCTACTTCGCCTTCCGCATCATGGTCGGCATCGCCCTCTTGATGCTGGCGGTCGTCATCGTCGGCCTCTTCCTCCTGCGGAACGACCGGCTCTCGCGCAGCGCCTGGTACCTGCGGCTCTGCCAGGTCACGACCTGCCTCGGCTTCATCGCCGTCATCGCCGGCTGGACGACGACCGAGGTCGGGCGCCAGCCCTGGACGATCTACGGGCTGATGCGCACCGCCGATTCCGTCTCGCCCTCGCTCACCCCCACCGATGTCGCCCTCTCGCTCATCGGCTACGTGCTGGTCTATCTGCTGATCTACCCGACCGGCGTCTTCCTCATGCTGCGCATTGTCTGGCGCGGCCCCGCGGCCGCAGACAAGGAGACCCCGATCGCGAGCCTCCACCCTGCAGCGCCGATCGAAGCCGCCCTGTCGCCCGCGGCGGCGCCGGCGACACCGAAGGCGCCGACATGATGCCGACGCTCAGCCTGACCCCGGTCTGGACCGTCATCCTCGCGGTCGGCGTCTTCTTCTACGTCGCGCTCGACGGCTTCGATCTCGGCGTCGGCATGCTCTACCGCCTCGCCCCCGACCGCACCGCGCGCAACCTCGTCATGAACTCGATCGCGCCCATCTGGGACGGCAACGAGACCTGGCTCATCCTCGGCAGCGTCGGGCTCCTCGCCGCCTTCCCGGTCGCCTTCGCCATCATCGTGCCGGCGGTCTATTTCCCGATCCTTCTGATGCTGCTGTCGCTCATCTTCCGCGGCCTTGCCTTCGAGTTTCGCTATCGTGACGCCGAGCACCGTACCTTCTGGGACAACGGCTTTGCCTACGGCTCGGCGCTCGCCGCCTTCGCCCAGGGCATCATCCTCGGCGCCTTCATCCAGGGGTTCAACGTCGAGGGCCGGCAATTCGTCGGCAGCTCCTTCGACTGCTTCACGCCGTTCTCGATCTTCACCGGCGTCGGCCTTGCTTGCGGCTATGCCCTGCTCGGTGCCGGTTGGCTCGTCATGAAGACCGAAGGGACGCTGCAGGATTGGGCGCGCGCACTCGGCCGGCGCTGCCTTGTCCTGACGGTGCTCGCCATCGCGGTCGTCAGCGTCTGGACGCCGCTGCTCGATGCGCACATCGAGGCACGCTGGTTCTCGTGGCCCGACATCGCGCTGCTCTCGCCAGTGCCGATCATCACCCTCGTCCTCATCTGGTTCGTCTGGCGCGCGCTCGATCGCGGCGCCGATTTCGCGCCGTTTCTCGGCAGCCTCGGCCTCTTCGTGATGTCCTATATCGGCATCGCCATCAGCCTCTGGCCGATGATCGTGCCGGGCCATTTCACCCTCGACCAGGCCGCCGCCTCGCAGAGCACCCAGGCCTTCCTGCTGGTCGGCACGCTCGTCCTCTTGCCGATCATCATCGTCTATACGAGCTGGTCCTACTGGGTCTTCCGCGGCAAGGTGCGCGCCGATATCGGCTACCACTAGAGGCCGGCTCCGCGTCTCGAGGGCAGTTCAAGTCGACTTCTTGCGACGGTTCAAGAAACGTCGGCTCGCCCTCGCGCAGGACGCACGCCATCGTTCAGCCGAGATAATCGTGAACCACTTTGCCGAGGCCGAGCGTGAGGTCGGCCACGATGTGGGTCGCGGATACAACCTCGAGCACCGGCAGCTCGGCCAGCGGCGCCAGCGCGTGCGAGCGCAGCTCGAGCCCGCCGGGTCCGACCCAGGCGCCCTTCACCTCGACATCGGTGAGGTAGTACTCGACCAGCTCGCAAATGCGCGGGCTGCCGTCGACATGCGGAATGATCTTGAGCAGGTAATTCGGCGCCTCGAGCGAAGCACGCACCGCCGCCAGGTCGGCCGCGCGAAATTTGTAACCCATGGTCCCGGTGGCAACGCGAATGCTCCCATAGTCGAGGGTGCCGACGAGAGTGTCGGTCTCGACGTGCAGCTGCGGCTTCGCGAGCTTCTTGGGAAAGCCCCAGAGCTCGCGGCCGCCGGCGAGCGGGCCTTCGTCGTCCAGGAACATGCAGTGCGAGTAGCCGCCTTTTCTGCCGCGGAACGAGACGGGAATGACCTGGCCGGTTTCGGTGTAGTCGCCGAAGCCGGTGGAATCCGGCATGCGGATGAATTCGTATTTGACGATCGAGCCGTCGACCTCGAGTGGCGCCGGCACCACGGCGCGCAGCTGCTCCGGGTCGGTGCGATAGGTGATGTTCAGGAACTCGCGATGGACGAAGCGATAGGGCCCGGGCGGATAGGCGGGGCTGGTCAGCGGCATGGCGAAGGCGCGTTCGCGGATCTCGGCTTCCCTCATGGTCTTCTCCTCGTGCGGCTGGTTTGCGATTACTCCCGCTCGTCTCCGTCAATGTCGAAGATGAACAGGCCGGTGCGGTTGCGCGGGCGCTCGAGCACTTCGGGGTGCCGAAGCGTGCGGACGGTGTCGTGGTATCCGGCCCGCCAATGCTCCTCCATGCTCTGGCGCGAGAACTCGTAGTCCTTCGAATTGCCCTCGTATCTCCGCGCGCGGTAGATGAGCTGGATGAGGTTGTGGACGTTGTGCTCGGCTTCGCCCTTCAGCACCTCCACTTCCGGCAGATCCTTCATCTCCGTGGGCAGCTTCTCGAGCAGGCTCGCGAGTGCGCCGCGGATGATCTGGCTGTGCTTGAACCGGTCCGAATAGGCGCGCGTGCGGCTCGAATACTGGATCTCCTTCTGGCGCGTCGTGACTTCGGCCATGCTGGTCGGCAGGTCGCCGCGGGCGTTCCACAGATCCACCTGGAAGACGAGCGTGGCCCCCGGCGGCCGATTCTGAACCACCCATTGCAGGGGCGTGTTCGATACCAATCCGCCGTCCCAATAATGCTGGCCGTCGATCTCGATCGCGGGAAAGCCTGGCGGCAGCGCGCCGCTGGCCATGACGTGCGCCGCTTGGATCGTATGCGTGGTCGTATCGAAGTGGACGAAATTGCCCGTGGCGACGTTCACCGCGCCGAGGCTCAGCCGCATGGCGCCGGCATTGATGCGGTCGAAATCGATCACACGCTCCAACGTCGACCCGAGCTGTCGGGTGTCGTAATAGCTCGTCGCCTGAACGGTGCCGGCGGGCCATAGCCAGGGGCTCAGCGGACGCGGCGCGAAGAAGCCCGCGACGCCTGAGAACGCCGCGCTGCTGGCGCTCAGCTGGTTCGCCCATTGGCGTGCCGTCGTTCCCGCCGAGTGGACGAGCGACCCGCCGTCGAAGAAGCCCAATCCTGTCGCCGGCGGTTGGGTGATGAAACGCCAGAACGCGCGCAATTGGTCGACGCGCCGCTCCGGCGGGTTACCGGCAATGATCGCGGCGTTGATCGCCCCGATCGAAATGCCCGCCGTCCAGTCGGGATGCAGGTCGGCCTCGGCCAGCGCCTCGTAGACGCCGGCCTGATAGGCACCAAGCGCACCGCCGCCCTGCAGCAACAGGATAATCAAGTCGAAGGGCGGCCCACCCGGACGGCGCTTGTGGTTTGCGCCGCGCGGGAGTGTCGTGTCGGGCGGCATCGTTGCCTTGTGTCGCCGGTTGGGCCGAGCCGAGCTGATTGTCGACGCGGCGCTTTTGAGAAGCGTGTCTCGCGCCATCCGACACCCCCGATTAGCACTCCGTTTGCGCCGATCGGCGCGCAAGCGGATCAGCTTGAGCCGAGCCCATCGATGGCGAGCTACTGCCGGTGTTGCTGACCAGCAGCGCCGCGAAGAGCGCGAACAGGTGCAAAATGGAAAATGCGAGCAGGCAATGGAGCAGCGCGTCGATGGGCCCCGCCGCTTCTGCGCAATGCCATGCGAGCCCTGCAAACATTGCGCCGCAAATGGCGCGGCGTCCATAGGAAAATGACCAGAAATAGTCGCGCGTGAAGGATGCGCGCCGCACTGATTGGCGGGAATAAGTCGGTCGGTTGAAGTCGTCAGATTTGCCGGAAAGCGACGATTGAGATGCGGTTTTCTTGCGATTTCGGATTCAGTCCGCGGCTGGGTCGGGCCGCATGAGCCGCTCCGTGCTTCGTCCGGTCTCCAACGCGCCCTTGGAGCAGCGAACATCATGTGCCTTTGACCCGCTCAAGCGAGTTATCTTCCACGCAATTGGTGGTGGTTCGGCGGCGGCCCCTTGTCGCGCGGCTCTACCAAGACGATCTGACACTGGCGAGGGCCGCACGGCCTATGCTTTTCATCCTCCTTCGTCGGAGATGTGCCAGGAGCGGTCATTCGTGTGTGCAGTCAGGGCCTACCGAGTTTGGCCGAAAGCAGAACGGCTAGTTTGCAGCAGGAGAGGCCAAAAGCGGACGTTTACGAGCATGCCATCAACGGCGAAGTCTTGACCTTGACCGGACTTTACCACTGGCGTTGGTAAATGCAGGTTCGCTCATCGATTGCTGATGCCGAGCGAACGAACGCTTTGCTCAACTACGCAGGTAACGTCGAAGTGGACCGACAGTACGCAGTTGCTTGCTTCCATGGATGCTACCGCGCGAGTTCCACCAGTCGACGACAGTCTGCGGCCAGCCGCCGTTCATTTAGATTGGTCACGCCGAGCAGCAGTCCCTGTTGCGAGGGACGCTGCATGTACCAGGGCGAAAGGGGAACCGGTGCCAGGCCGAACTGCAGGGCGCGTAACGCGATGTCCACGTCTGACGTAAACGCGGGAAGCAAGGTCACGACGGTCAGACCCGCTGTCGCTTGTACCTTCAGCGCGTTCGACGCCACCTCTCCCAAGCAACGAAGCAGGGCCTCCCGTCGGGCGGCATAAAGCCGCTTCATGCGACGGAGATGGCGAAGGTAGTGCCCCTCGCGTAGGAATTCGGCCACAGCGCGCTGCACGGGCGCGGCCGGCGCCGGCGCTAAGCAAGCAGCGAGGTCGCCGAACTGGCGAGCCAGTTCCGGCGGCACCACCAGAAAGCCCAGGCGCAGCGCCGGGCTGATGGTCTTGCTGAAACTTCCGATGTGCAGCACCCGCCCCCCATGATCGAGAGATGCAAGAGCCGGTGCCGCTCGTCCTTTAAGCTGCAGCTCGCTTAAGTAGTCGTCCTCGATAATCCAGGCGTCGTACCGCCGAGCCCATGCAAGAAGCGCGAGCCGCCGCGGGAGCGACATCGTCATCCCGAGCGGCGCCTGCTGGCCTGGCGTCAAAACTGCCAGTGCGGCTCCGGCGGCGCTCCGAACGCCAGCCGCAACATCCAGCCCTTCGGCGTCGACCGGGACAGCTGTCACAGTCATCCCAGCCAAGCCGAGCGCGGTGCGAGTGAGTGGAAAGCCCGGTTCCTCCATCCAAGCTCCCGTCCCGTCGAGCCGAAGCCCGCGGATCGCGAGACCGAGCGCGCCGGAGAAGCCGGACGTTACGAGCACCTGAGAGGGGCTGCACCGAATGCCGCGGGCGATCCCTAAGTAAGCCGCCACGTCCTTTCGCAGGTCCGGATCGCCACGCGGATCCGGATACCCGACTGGCGCTGCCGCAGCCCGCCGAGCCTCACGAGTGAGGATGCGTGACCACAGCTTGAAGGGGAAGGCGTCTTGAGAGGGCACGCCCATCTGAAATGCCAGGGGCACCGTTCCGAAGTCATGGAAGAGGTCCGGCAGAGGCGGCGCTTCCGGTAACCAGTCGGGTGTTGATGATGGGGAGGGGTGCTCGGCTACGCGCGTGCCTGCCGCCCCGAAGCCAATCGCGAATTGCTCGTCGATCAGACGTTGGTAGGCCACACGCACGGTGCCGCGCGAGACGCCGAGCTGAGCCGCCAAACCCCGCCAGGAAGGCAGCCTTGCGCCGGAGGCAAGCCGCCCCGTCTCGATGGCACGTCGGATCGCTTGGTAGATCTGCGCGGCCAGCGGCGTCCTTCCAGCACGATCGACGGCGATGGGGAGGGCGCCCATCGCACGATGGTACCGTAAGAATTGCAGATCTTGGTGCTGTTTTATGACCAGGGCGGCACGCATTTCTCTTCGCCAGGACGACCTACCACACACAGGAGGTGGACGATGAAGGCAATCGTTGTGACGGACCAGGCCGCGGGAACGGCCGGGATGAAGCTGGCCGAGCGGCCCGAGCCGCCGGCAGCGATAAACGACGTCATCGTTCAGATCCATGCGTCGGGATTCGTCCCGACTGAGATGGCGTGGCCCTCGACCTGGACCGATCGCCGCGACCGTGACCGAACACCATCGATCCCCGGCCACGAGCTGGCCGGAGTGGTCACCGCTCTCGGCTACGGCACGACGGGACTGTCGGTAGGACAGCGAGTGTTCGGCCTCGCCGACTGGTATCGCGACGGCACCCTGGCGGAGTTTGTGGCCATCGAGGCACGCAACCTCGCGCCGCTGCCGGGCGACGTCGACTTCACGGTGGGCGCGAGCCTACCAATCTCGGGGCTCACCGCGTGGCAGGGACTGTTCCAGCACGGCCACCTTCAGGCGGGGCAGACCGTCCTCGCGCACGGCGCGGCAGGCGCAGTCGGGACCATGGTGACGCAACTCGCGCGCGAGGCTGGCGCGTATGTCATCGGCACCGGACGCGCGGCCGACCGTCAGAAGGCGCTCGACTTCGGCGCGCAGGAGTTCGTCGACCTCGACAACGACGCGCTGGAGGACGTCGGCGGCGTCGATCTGGTGTTCGATGTCATCGGCGGCGACATCCAGAAGCGGTCCGCAGGCCTGATTCGAGCTGGAGGAACACTGGTGTCCATCGTCGGGCCGGCCGCGGCGCGGCCCGCCGACGGCTTGGCGGTCGACTTCGTTGTCGAGTCCGATCGTGCCCAACTGGGTGAGATCGTCCAGCGGGTGCGGGACGGACGACTGCGGACGAACATCGGCAACGTCTCGACCCTCGACGATGCCGTCGCCGCCCTAAACCCGACCGAGCGACGCAGGGGGAAGACGATCATCCGCGTTCGTCCGTGAGCGACACGCGCCTATCGATGCACGCGGCCGGCCGGCGCTGTCCAGATCGGCCGGCTGCGTCCTATCAGACCCGCCGAGGGCAACCTGGAAAACTACCCACGGCCCCTGGCATGAGATGTCGAACGGGCTTTTATCGCTGGAACATATCCAGCAAAGAGGCAAATAGCCGAGGAGACAATTTCCATGAAGGCGATCGTGGTAACGGACCAAGTTGCAGGAACGGCCGGGATGAAGCTGGTGGAGCGGCCCGAGCCGCAGGCAGCGATAAACGACGTCGTCGTTCAGGTTCATGCGTCGGGATTCACCTGGGATGAGCTGACATGGCCCTCGACCTGGACCGATCGCCTCGGCCGTGACCGGACGCCGGTTATTCCCGGGCAGGAGCTGGCCGGAGTGGTCAGCGCTCTCGGCTATGGCACGACGGGGCTGTCGGTGGGACAGCGGGTGTTCGGCCTCACGGACTCGTATCGTGGCGGCACGCTGGCCGAGTATGTGGCCGTCGAGGCACGCAACCTCGCGCCGCTGCCGGGCGATGTCGACTTCACGGTGGGCGCGAGCGTGGCGATGCCGGGCCTGACCGCCTGGCAGGGGCTGTTCGAGCACGGCCGCCTTCAGTCGGGGCAGAGCGTCCTCGTGCACGGCGCGGCCGGCGCAGTCGGCTCGATGGTAACCCAACTCGCACGTGAGGCTGGCGCCTACGTCATCGGCACCGGACGCGCTGCCCACCGTCAGACGGCGCTCGACTTCGGCGCGCAGGAGTTCGTCGACCTAGAGAACGACGCCCTGGAAGACGCCGGCGGAGTCGATCTGGTTTTCGATGTCTTCGGCGGCGACATCGGGAAGCGGTCCGCGGGCGTGATTCGAGCCGGAGGAACGCTGGTGACCATCGCCGGCCCGACCGAGGCACGGCCCGCCGACGGCTTGGCGGTTGACTTCGTTGTCGTGTCCGATCGCGCCCAACTGAGCGAGATCGTGCGGCGGGTGCGGGACGGACGACTGCGGACGAACATCGGCACCGTCTCGACCCTCGACGATGCCGTCGCCGCCTTCAACCCGACCGAGCGACGCCCGGGGAAGACGATCATTCGCGTTCGCCCGTGAGGAATCGGGCATGGCGAGGGATTCTGCCCTTCTCGTTGATCATCGTTGGCGGCGTGGCCAAGACGGTGGGGGATCGAACTGGCGAGCCAGTTCCGGCGGCGCCACCAGAAAGCCCAGGCGCAGCGCCGGGCTGATGGTCTTGCTGAAACTTCCGATGTGCAGCACCCGCCCCCCATGATCGAGAGATGCAAGAGCCGGTGCCGCTCGTCCTTTAAGCTGCAGCTCGCTTAAGTAGTCGGCCCTGAACAAAGCGTTTTATGATCAGGGCGGCATCAGGGTGGTGATGCCCGCTTCGGCCGGGTCGGCCAGGAGGATGGCGAGAAGGCCGGCAAAAAAGAGCCTCAGATGGGCGAGGATGAGGCGGAGGTTGTGGCCGGCCGCGACGAGCAGGGCGTTGATGGCATCGCCGGCGGTTCCGAGCAGGTAATTGCGATCGAGACTCCCGTCCGTTTTCATGTGGCCTATCATCGGCTCGATCGCGGCTCGGCGGCGCAGTTCGCGATGGATCGAGGGGGTTAAGCCTCGGCGCTGTCCGGAGAGGAAGACCCGTTCCTTGTGCGGGTAGTCGTGGCCGCGATAGCCCCTATCGACGTAGATCCGCTCCGGCGCGATGCCGGCGAGCGCGACGATCTGCTCGACCGTCGTCGCCAGGGTGTGGCCATCATAGGGGTTGCCGGCGAGCGCTTTGGCGGCCAGCGCGAAGCCCTCGCGATTGGTCGCCGCCAGTGAGACCTTGGCGCCGAACTCGTAGGCTTTGTTCGCCTTGCCTTTGGCGAGGCAGACGACCTCCGGCGCGTGCAAGCTGTAGAGCTTGTCCTTGCTGTGCCGTTCCTGCAGCAGAAGCCGCTCGACGAGCCCGAGCAAGCGCGCGAAGTGCCCGTTGAGGGCGGGGTTGGTAGAGGCTGCGACTTTGCGGGCAACGTCGCGATAGACCCGGCCGAGATAGGTCTTGAGCCGCTTCAGCTCGCGGCGCATCCGCCGCATCTGCCGGGCGTGGGCGTAACGCGCCACTTTGGCCGCCGCGCGCTTGGCCAGGCGCGTGTGTGCTTGCCGCAGTGCCACGCCATGGCGCTTTGCTTGGCGCACCAAAGCGCGGATCGCTTTGAGATAGAGCTGGCTGTCCGTGGGATGCGCGATCGCCTTGGGCTGAACCGTCGTGTCGACGATCACCCGTTCCAGGCTCGACGGCTTCACCGTTCCGCTCGCAAGCCCGGCCTGGATCGTCGCCGCCAGAAGTTTCTCCATGCCGGCAGGGCCGATCCGATTGCGCCAGCGGGTCAGCGAGCTCGGATCGCACGGCAGTTCGTGCTCGAAGTACTCGCAGCCACACAGGAACTGCCAATAGGGGTTCTCCCGCCAACGCTCGCACACCGCCTCGTCCGACAGATCGTAGACGTGCTTCAGATAGCTCAACCCCACCATCAGCCGCGTCGGCTTTGCCGGCCGACCAAGCGGGCGATAGAAGCGACCGAACTCGCGATCGAAGCCACTCCACTCGATCATGCCGGCGAGCCGGTAGAGCTCGTGGCCTTGATCCAGCAGGTTCTCCAACCGGCTGCGGAACAGATCGGCACTCTCAGACGACTTCGGCGGCTTCGGTCCCATCGCAAAAACACCGGCTTTTGAGCGCGCGCTAGCGCAATCCCGGTATTCTACGATACTTCGTGAGTCGCGAGAATCCCTGCGCCGCAGGCGCTTGTGAGTTTTTCAAGGGCGACTAAGTAGTCGTCCTCGATGATCCATGCGTCGTTCCGCCGAGCCCAGGGTCGAACACGGTCACTTGATCGAGATCCCGCGCACGACCGCTGTTGGCACAAGTGCGACATGACTGACTGACCTCACCTAGTCTGCTGATGCATCCGGACCGGACGTCACGTCGTCGATCCTGGGTTTTCCGCGCGGTGCCATGCGTGGACGGCTGCCTGTCGGCAAGGACTTTCTTCGCGTGAGCAGTATCGCCGTATCCTGAGCGCAGCCACGTATGCGTGCGTCGCTTCCGGCAGATGCCTGTCAGTTGGTTCGGCGACGCGCTCCGGAACGGCTCCTCACTCGGCGGGCGCGACCCCGTCGTCAGTCGATACTGACGCCATTGCATCGAAGACGCCGTCGCGGCGGACGAGCGCATGGAAGAGCGCTGCGGCGAGATGCAGCAGGATCAGGGCAAAGAACACGAAGGCAAGGTAGAAATGCGCGTTCCAGAGCAGCGCGTGAAGGCTGTCGCTCTGCGGCAGAATCGCCGGAAGGTTCACGCCCGCGAACAGCACGACCGGATAGGCGGCGGCCGACAGCATGGCCCAGCCGATGAGCGGCATGCCGATCATCAGCGCGTAGAGCGCGTAATGCGACAGCCCGGCCGCGAGCTTCATCGGCTCAGGCAGATCGGCGGGCAGCGACGGCGCACCGTAGCGCAGGCGCACCGCCAGGCGGATCACCGCAAGCACCAGGATGGCGATGCCGAGCGGCTTGTGAAGCGAAACCAGCGTCAGATATTTCGGCATGACGGTGGATACCATGCCCACGCCGATGAACAGCATGGCCAGGATGCAGACGGCCATGATCCAGTGCAGCAGGCGCTGGAGCGGGGTGAAGCGCTGGCGATGCCCGGTCACGGCTTCGCGCCCCCTGCGGTTCGGGGATAGTATTCGGCTTCTGCCGTGCGACGGTCGTATGACTTGGCGTAGGCGGACGAGCGTGCGGCCGGGAATGGATCATCCGATGTCCGGATGCCCGGCGGCAGGACGGACGGATCGAAGTTGATGTCGCGGCACGGGCCGTCCCGCTCGGCCTGGATCTGTTGCACGACGAGCGTGCCGACCTCGACGGTGCGGCGGTCTTGCGGCCAGGCCTTGCTCGGATCGGCGGTGGGATCGCCGGGATTGGCAATGGTGACCGCCATGGTCCAGCGCAACGGCCCGCCACGGACCCGCTCGGCGATCTCCTGTTCGAGGAAGTCGGGTCCTCGCTTCGCGAGATCATCGGCCGATACCGGGACCGGTTGCGCCGCCGGCAGGAGCGACCATCGCACCGTCTTCTCGCCGCCGGCGCCGTCGATGAAGACGAAGCTGTCGAGGCTGTTGTAGCGCTCTTCCGCGTAGCTGCCGGTCCAGGGGCCGCTCGCGTTCCAGGCGCCAAATGCCGCGATCTCGGGATGCGCGGCAGCGAAGGTCTTCATCGCGTCGGGGTCCTTGCTCGCCGAGGCCAGCAACAGTCCGTAAAAGGCTTGCGGCGTCGACACCGGAAAGACCGGCGCGTCGATCATGGCGGTGCGCCATTCCTGCCCGTCCGGCGTCGAGATGCGCAGCCCCATGCCACGGACCCTGACCGTCGCATCCGGCGCGTCCGGATTGGGCGTGCCGAGATTGAAGCGCCCGAGGGCGGGATACTGGCCGCGGGTGAACACCCGAGCCTCGGAGAGCGCCGACCCGGCCCCGTTCGCCTCGAACGTGCCGGTAAAGCAGATCCCCTTGGCATGGTTCCGGCGGTGGCCGAGCGGCGGTTTGCCAGTCGGAGGCGTGAACGCATCCACCAGCCTGTCCGGCGTGAGGCGATGGGGCGAGAGCCATCCTGCGGTGTAGGCGAAGGCAGCAGCAGCGCCGCCGACGACAACAGCGATGAGCACCAGCGATCCAAATACGGTGCGCGTCGGTGATCGGCTGGGCTGGGCCATGCAAACCTCGCCGTTACGGCTCGACCGAGAGCCATTCAGGTTCATGATGACCGCCAACGATCATACGATCGTCTGTCCCTGACCACAATGTGCAAATCCGCCGTCCTCCGATCTCGCGCCGGCACATGCGGCTCACTCCCGCCGCTGCGGCCCGAGCTCGCCGCGGCGGTAGCAGTCGAGGACGAAGAGCCTGAGCGCGCTCGAGAGGTTGCCGCTGCGGCCGGCATCGACGGTGCCGATGAGCGCGTTGAGCGAGAGGCCGCGTTGGCGCGCGATGGCGCGCAGATCCTCCCAGAACGGCTCCTCGAGGGTGAGGCTGGTCGAATGCCCGGCGATCACCACCGAGCGCTTGCGGATGAGGCCCGCCATCAGCCGGGGCCGATCATCGCCTCGGGGCGGACCCAGCGGTCGAACTCCTCGGCCGTGACGTAGCCGAGCGCCAGCGCCGCCTCTCTGAGGCTGGTGCCCTCGGCATGCGCCTTCTTCGCCACCTGCGCCGCCTTGTCGTAGCCGATATGGGGGTTGAGCGCGGTGACCAGCATGAGCGAGCGCTCGAGCAGCGCATCGATGCGATCGCGGTCGGCGGCGATGCCGGCGATGCAGTGATCGCTGAAGCTCAGCGCGACGTTGGCGAGGAGCCGGATCGACTGCAGCAGGTTGTAGATGATCACCGGCTTCATGACGTTGAGCTCGAACTGGCCCTGGCTGTCGGCGATGGTGATGGTGACGTGATTGCCCATCACCTGCGCCGCCACCATGGTGAGCGCCTCCACCTGCGTCGGGTTGACCTTGCCGGGCATGATCGAGGAGCCCGGCTCGTTCTCCGGCAGATGCAGCTCGCCGAGGCCGCAGCGCGGCCCCGAGCCCATCAGGCGGATGTCGTTGCCGATCTTCATCAGCGACGCCGCCAGCACGTTGAGCGCGCCCGAAACCTCGAGCAGCGCGTCGTGGCTCGCCAGCGCCTCGAACTTGTCGGTGGCCGGGACGAAGGGCAGGCCGGTGAGACCGGCGATCTCCGCGGCGACGCGCTCGGCAAATCCCGGGCTGGTGTTGAGGCCGGTGCCGACCGCGGTGCCGCCCTGCGCCAGCGCGTGGAGGCGGGGCAGGCAGGCGATGACGCGCTCGATGCCGAGCTCGATCTGGCGCGCATAGGCGCCGAACTCCTGGCCCAGCGTGAGCGGCGTCGCGTCCTGGAGATGGGTGCGTCCGACCTTGATGATGGCGGCGAACTGGTTGGCCTTGCGCGCCAGCGCGGCGTGGAGATGGCGCAGTGCGGGCAGCAGGCGCTGGTGGATCTCCTCCGCCGCGGCGACATGCATGGCGGTGGGAAAGCTGTCGTTGGAGGATTGGCCGCGGTTGACGTGATCGTTGGGATGCACCGGCTGCTTCGCCCCGCGCGTGCCGCCGAGCAGCTCGTTGGCGCGATTGGCCAGCACCTCGTTCATGTTCATATGGGTCTGCGTGCCCGAGCCGGTCTGCCAGACGACCAGCGGGAACTCGCCGTCGAGCTTGCCGGCGATCACCTCGTCGGCGGCGGCGGCGATGGCGGCACCGAGCCGGGCATCGAGCACGCCCAGCGCCATGTTGGCGAGCGCCGCCGCCTTCTTCTCCAGCGCCAGCGCGCGCAGCAGCGGGTCCGGCATGCGCTCGCCGCCGATGCGGAAATTCTCCAGCGAGCGCTGCGTCTGCGCGCCCCAATAGCGCTCGGCGGGCACCTCGACCGCGCCCATGGTGTCGCGCTCGGTGCGGGTCTTGCTGGCAGTGTCCATCGCGGGGCCTCCTCCGGTCGCCGCCCTTGATATGGGATCGGGCGCCGGCGCGCGAGTGGGGGCACGCTTTATTAACCGTCCCGCGGCTAGGGCGACGCGCAGCGTCGTCCCTGGCGGGCGCCAGCGGTTGCGCCGCACGAGACCGTCGCCCCACCTCACCCCAACCCTCTCCGCCCCTGGTGAGGCTCCGTTTTGCGATAGTCGATACTAGGCTCGAACGGTGCGGCTGACGCTGCCTCGGTCGCGCAGCGAATTCGCCTAAGGCACGACCATGTGGCGCAGCCGCGCCGCCATCTGATCCTGGTGCCGCTTCGTCAGCTCGACGAACTGGTTGCGCTGCTCCGGCGAGAGATCGGCGAGAAACCGGCTGACCGCCACCGACATGCTCTTCTGGAAGGCGCGGCGGTTCTCGGTCGCCTGGTCGACGAGCTGGTCGACCAGGGCGAGGTCCGGCTGGGCCTTGGCCATCTCGCCCCAGATCTTCTGCACCAGCGGCTCGTTCTTCTCGTGGAGCTGGCGGCCGTTGCGCCGCATCTCGATCAGGAATTGCTGGAAGGCGTCGCGCTGGTCATCGCTGAGGTTGAGCTCGCGGCCGATCTGCTGGAAGCGCTCGGCCGGCGTCAGCAGGCGGTTGGCGCTGACCCACCACACCAAGGTGCCGACGAGAAAGGCGTTGAGCACGAGCGAGATGGCCAGGGCCAGCCACAGCAGCCAGCCGCGCGAGCCGGAGCGCACGCCGCCCGCGGCGACACTCGTCATATATTCGAATCCTCGTCCATCCCGTTGAACAGGCCGGTCGGCGGATCCAGCAGCTCCTGGCTCAGGCTGGCATTCGTGCCGCCCGTCAGCGTCATGTAGGTATCATCGCCCATGGCGAAGCCGGCGAGGCTCGCCACCAGGATGCTGGCCGCCATGGCGCTCCAGCCGACCGCCCCGCGCCAGCTTCGCAGCCGGGCCGTCGGACGGCGGAAGGCCAGGATCCGCACCTCGCCGCCGCCCATCAGCGCCGCCGCCCGGGCCAGGATCGCCTCGGGAGCCTCCGGCAGCGCTTCCCGCCGGACCTGCCGGGCCGCGAGAACGTCGCGCGTCGCCTGGAGGTCGTCCGCCAGCCAGGCTTCCACCGCCGCCGCCGCCTCGGGCTCGAGCCGATCCTCGGCATAGGCGGCGAACGCCAGCGCGTCCGGCTCCGGGCCGGCGGGCAAGCCATCGCCGGCGGCAGAGCGCCAGCGGCGCCAAAGGGCGGCCTCGTCAGCGCTGTCCATGGGTCCGGCCATGCCTCGTCTCCTTACCCATCTTTATGCCGCCGTAGCGGCCCGCATCCCCATAATGCCACACTTTTTTCACGCCTTGTTCCTCCGTAGCACCCTTATCGCTCTTCCGCCGAAAAGTGGATGCGCAGCTTCAGCATCGCCTTGTGGTGGGTGCTGCGCACCGTCTGCGGGTCGACGCCCAGCGCCGCTGCAACCTCCGCCACCTCCATGTCCCGGTCGTAGAGCATGCTCAGCACCAGCTTCTGGCGCGGCGAGAGCAGCCCGTCCGGCAGCTTCAGCTTCTCCGGCGGCGGCGGGTCGGTCGCGAGCAATCCTTCCGGCACCGCATCGATCGGCGTCAGCGCCAGCTGGCGCCGGCGCAAGGCGTCCCGCGCCGTGCTGCGGGCGACGATGGTGAGCCAGGTGGAGAGCCCCGCCCGGCTGGGATCGTAGGTCTTGAGCAGGCGAAACCCATCCTTGCACAACCGGACGAACACCTCCTGAACGAGGTCCTCGACCTCCGCGGCGTCATGGGCGACGCCCCGCACTGCCGCGACGATCAGCCCGGCATAGCGCCGCACGAAGGCATCCCACGCCGATTTTTCGCCCCGGCTTAGTGCCTGAAGGTCGATTTCTTGCGCCACGCGTTGTCTCTTCGCACCATCATAGGACGGGCCGCGCCGTCCTATCCCCGTCTGCGCCGCTCAGGCGAGCTTGGCGAAGAAATCATTGCCCTTGTCGTCGACCACGATGAAGGCCGGGAAATCGACCACCTCGATCCGCCAGATCGCCTCCATGCCGAGCTCGGGATATTCCAGCACCTCGACCTTCTTGATGCAGTCCTGCGCCAGCCGCGCCGCCGGGCCGCCGATCGAGCCGAGATAGAAGCCGCCATGCTTCTTGCAGGCCTCGCGCACCTCGGCGCCGCGATTGCCCTTGGCCAGCGTGACGAAGCTGCCGCCGGCCGCCATGAGCTGGTCGACGTAGGAATCCATGCGGCCCGCCGTGGTCGGGCCGAAGGAGCCCGAGGCGTAGCCCTGCGGCGTCTTGGCCGGGCCGGCATAATAGATGGGGTGGTTCTTGACGTAGTCCGGCAGGCCTTCGCCGCGCTCGAGGCGCTCCTTGAGCTTGGCATGCGCGATGTCGCGCGCCACCACCAGCGTGCCGGTGAGCGACAGCCGCGTCTTGATCGGATAGCGCGACAGCGTGCGGCGGATCTCGGCCATCGGGCGGGAGAGATCGATGCGCACGACCTCGCCGCCCAGCGCTCTCGCCGTCGACCTCGGGCAGGTAGCGCGCCGGGTTGGTCTCGAGCTCCTCGAGGAACACGCCCTTGGCGTTGATCTTGCCCAGGATCTGCCGGTCGGCGGCGCAGGAGACGCCGATGCCGATCGGCACGCTGGCGCCGTGGCGCGGCAGGCGGATGACGCGCACGTCGTGGCAGAAATACTTGCCGCCGAACTGCGCGCCGATGCCCATGGCGCGGGTGAGCTCCAGCACCTCGGCCTCGAGGCCGCGGTCGCGGAAGGCCTGGCCGCAGCGGTTGCCCTCGGCCGGCAGGTTGTCGAGATAGCGCGTGCTGGCGAGCTTGACGGTCTTGAGGGTGTATTCCGCCGAGGTGCCGCCGATGACGATGGCGAGGTGATAGGGCGGGCAGGCGGCGGTGCCCAGCGTGCGGATCTTCTCGTCGAGGAACTTGATCAGCGATTTCGGATTGAGCACCGCCTTGGTCTGCTGGTAGAGGAAGCTCTTGTTGGCGGAGCCGCCGCCCTTGGCGATGAACAGGAACTTGTACTCGTCGCCTTCCTCGGCATAGAGCTCGATCTGCGCCGGCAGGTTGTCGCCGGTGTTGACCTCCTCGTACATCGTGAGCGGCGCCACCTGGCTGTAGCGCAGATTGGTCTCGACATAGGTCTTGCGGATGCCGGCGGCGATCGCCGCCGCGTCGCCGCCGCCGGTCCAGACGCGCTGGCCCTTCTTGCCCATGACGATCGCCGTGCCGGTGTCCTGGCACATCGGCAGCACCCGGCCGGCGGCGATGTTGGCGTTCTTGAGCAGGTCGAAGGCGACGAACTTGTCGTTGTCCGAGGCCTCGGGGTCGTCGAGGATGCGGCGCAGCTGCTGCAGATGGCCGGGCCGCAGCAGGTGCTGGCAATCGGCCATGGCTTGCGCCGCGAGCAGCGTCAGCGCCGCGCGGATCGACCTTGACGATGGTCTCGCCCTCGAGCGCGGCGGTGGCGACGTAATCGCCAGTGAGCTTGCGGTAGGAGGTGGTGTCCTCGATCGCCGGCAGCAGGTCGTGGAAGACGAAGTCGCCCATCGGTCTCGCTCTGCAAGGAATGTGGCCGCCGCCGAGAATCATCTTTTCCGCCGCGGCGTCAAGTCGCGGCGGGGGCGGCGCTATTTCTTGCGGAAGGCGTCGAGCGCCACGACCTCGCCGGGCTTTTCGGCCGCCGCTTCCGGCTTGCCGGGCCCGGGCTCGGCCGGCGCCGGATCGGGCTCGCCCGCGCTCTCCTGGAACTGCAGGCCGAACTTGACCGCGGGATCGGCGAAGGCGGTGATCGCGTCGAACGGGATGACCAGCCGCTCGGGCTTGTTCTGGAAGCTCAGCGTCACCGAGAAGCATTCCTCGGAGACTTCGAGGTCCCAGAACTGGTGCTCCAGCACCACGGTCATCTCCTCGGGATATTGCCGGCCGAGATAGTCCGGGCAGCGAGAGCCCGGGAAAGCCGGTGCGGAACGTGATGTAGAAGTGATGCGCGCCGGGGAGGCCGTTGGCCGCGGTGCGGGCCAGCGCCTCGCGCACCACGCCCCGCAAGGCTGCTTCGACCATTTTATCGTATCGCAGAAGGTCTTTCACGATCGCGCGGCACCTGCCCGATTGGCGTCAGCGAAGTGGGGGGCTTCTGTTGCCCGGTGCCCCCCGGACCGCGAGTAGCTCTAGGCTGTCATCCCCGTTGGGGGATTAGGCCGCGAGTGCCTCATGTGCCATGTTGTCGTTGGCACGTCAGGATTGGCCCGATATCGGCGGTACCATGCCGGGCGACGGCTCACATCTTTACTACGCGCGTCGATCCTGGTTCGCCCCCATGCTGAGCCGTCCTTGCGCGGCCTGTTGGGTTTGGTGGAGGCGCCGGGTACTGCCCCCGGGTCCGCAACGTCTATTCCATGCACCGTTTATCGCCATAGTCGGTTGCCCGACCCACCAAATATAAGGCTTTTCGCCGCCGGCGCAACGGGCGGCGAGTTGCGCTTGGAGCCTTGGTTAGCGGATTGTAAAGTGGCGCCCCTCGCTTCGGGAGCGCCCGCCGCCATGCCGCTGACACCAGAGCAGAAGGCCGAGATCGACCGCCTGCGCGCCGAGCAGATGCCGACGCGGCGCGCCACCGTGCCGGCGCTGGAGGAGATCCTCTACGAGCCCGTCCCGGTGCTCGATCACGGCTTCGTCCGCGTCATCGACTACATGGGCGACGATGCCGCGGTGGTGCAGGCGGCGCGGGTCTCCTACGGCAAGGGGACGAAGCGCGTCAGCGAGGACCGCGGGCTCATCCACTATCTCCTGCGCCACCGCCACACCACGCCCTTCGAGATGTGCGAGATCAAGTACCACGTCAAGCTGCCGATCTTCGTGGCCCGGCAGTGGATCCGCCACCGCACCGCCAACGTCAACGAGTATTCCGCGCGCTACTCGATCCTCGACAACGAGTTCTACGTGCCGGCGCCCGAGCACCTCGCGGCGCAGTCCAAGAGCAACCGCCAGGGGCGGGGCGAGGTGCTCGCCGGCGCCGAGGCGGCGCGCGTCCTCTCGCTGCTGCGCGAGGATGCGGAGCGCGCCTATCGCGGCTATGTCGAGATGCTCAACGAGGATGAAGCCGGCGGCGTGCTCGATGCCGCGCGCCAGGGGCTGGCGCGGGAGCTCGCGCGCATGAACCTATCGCTGAACTTCTATACGCAGTGGTACTGGAAGACCGACCTGCACAATCTGCTCAATTTCCTCAGCCTGCGCGCCGACGCCCATGCGCAATACGAGATCCGCGCCTATGCCGAGGCGATGATCGCCACGGTCGACAAATGGGTGCCGCTCACCGCCGAGGCCTTCCGCCAATACCGCCTGGGCGGCGCCCAGCTCTCCGAGCGCGGGCTGGATGTGGTGCGCCGCCTCGTCGCCGGCGAGACGGTGACGCAGGAGGAGAGCGGCATGAGCAAGCGCGAATGGACCGAGCTGATGGCGGTGCTCGGGCGCAAAAACTCGTAGAGCAGCTGTCCGGAACTGGCCCCATTATCGTCGCCCCCGCGCAGGCGGGGGCCCAGAGCAACCGCACGTCGCTCGTCCTGGATCCCCGCTTTCGCGGGGAATGCGAGGATGACGATCGCTCTGCTCGGTATTTGCCTTAGTCCTGGCCCAGCGCCTCGAGCAGCGGGCGGAGCTCCGCGCGGAACGGCATCCAGCGGCCGAGGCTGCTGCGGTAGATCGGCCGGCGCACCTGGTTCATGCTGGCGCTGCGCACCGGCCGCGCGGTCTCGTGGAAGCGCAGGCAGGCCGCGTCCCAGTCGAGGCCGCAGAAGGCGATCAGCCGGCGCGCCTCGTCCTCGAGCCCGGCGACCACCCTCTCGTACTCGACCTCGATGAAGCGCCCGGCCGGCAGCACCGCGCGCCAATGCGCCATCAGCGCCTCGTAGCAGCGGTAATAGGCGCCGAGCTCGGCCATGTCGTAGGAGAAGTCCTGGCCGGTGGTGAAGAGCTTCGAGTAGCAGGAGAGGCAGGTGTCGACGGGGTCGCGCCGGCAATGGATGATGCGTGCGCCGGGCAGCGCCAGGTGGATGAGCCCGGCATGGAGGAAATTGTTCGGCATCTTGTCGGTGAGCCTGAGCGCCCCGGGCCGCGCCGGCCCGGCCAGGGCGAGATAGCGCCGGCCCAGCGCCGCGAATTCCTCGCCCGCCAGCGCCGCGATGCCGCCGGGATAGGCAGCACCCAGCTCGCGCACCAGCGTCTCGACATGGCGCGGCTCGCCGCCGCCCTGGATCTGAGGGTGGGAGGCCAGGATCTGCTCGACCAGCGTCGTGCCCGAGCGCGGCATGCCGAGGATGAAGACCGGAAGCTCCGAGGGCTCGCCGACGGTTCCGCGGCCGGCGAAGAGGCTCACCGGGAACGCCGCGGCGATCGCTTCGATCTCGCGCGCCGCGGCGGCGCCGTCATAGGCGAGATGCGCCCGCTTCATCCGGCTGCCCTGGTTCAGATGGGCGAACGCGCCGCGCGCGTCCTTGAGGTCGAGATAGGCCTTGCCCAGGGCGTAATGCAGCAGCAGCCGGTCGGCCTCGGGGAGCGGGCGGCTGCCGGCGGGGCGCGGCTCCAGCAGGCGCTCCATGCCGGCGATGTCGGGATCGCCGGGGCCGAAGCTCTTGGCGTCGGCGCGGGCGTACCAGGCGGCGGCGAGGTCCTGATCGGCGGCGAGCGCACGCTCGAGCAGCGCCAGCCCGTCCTCGCGCCGGCCGAGCTCCAGCAGCACCATCGCCTTGTTGGCGAGCGCGGTGGCGGGCTTCTCCAGAAGGTCGGCGGCGCGGTCGAAGGCGGCGAGCGCCTCCTCGACGCGGTCGAGCGCGTGGCAGAAGAGGCCGAGGCTGTTCTGCGCCACGCCGTTCTCCGGCTCCAGCGCCACCGCCTGCCGGCAGAGCTCGAACCCTTCCGCGATGCGGTCGAGCTTGCGCATGATCTCGGCGCGCGCGGTCAGCACCGGCACGCTCTCGGGCGCCAGCGCCGCGGCGCGGTCGAGCCAGGTCAGCGCCGCCTCGTTGCGGTCGAGATTGGAGTTCTGCGAGCGCGGCAAAGACATGGGCCGCGACCAGGCCGGGCTCGATCGCGACGGCGCGGCGGGCGTGATCGAGCGCCGTCTCGTAGCGGCCGAGCTCGCCGGCGACCGCCGCCATGTTGGCATGCGCCGCGGCGTTCTCCGGCTCGAGCGCCAGCGCACCGCGATAGGCCTCCGCGGCGGCCTCCATCTCGCCCAGCCGCTGCAGCACGATGCCGAGATTGTTGCGCGCATGCGCCGAGCCCGGCTCCAGCGCCACCGTCCGGCCGAGGCAGTCGCGCGCCGCCTCGAGCCGTTCCGCCGCGACGAGGATGAGCGCCAGGCGGTGCCAGGCGAGCGCGTCCGCCGGGGCGAGTGCCGCGGCGCGGCGCGCGGCGGCTTCCGCCTCCGCCAGCCTGCCCGCCCGGCGATGGAGCTCGGCGAGGTCGCCCAGCATCTCGGTGGTGGCGTCCGGCGCCTCGCCGGCCTGGCGGAGATGCTCGATCGCCCGCTCCGGCTGCCCCTGCGCCTGCGCGATGCGGCCGAGCAGCCACAGCGCGCGCGCCTCCTGCGGCGCCGCCGCCAGCACCTCGCGGCAGATCTCCTCGGCGCGGTCGGTCTCGCCGGCGGACCAGCAGCGCTGCGCCTCGGCGAGGCTCGCGGCGGAGAGCGCCGGCCGGCGGGGAGGGGAAGGGGATGGTTGCGCAGCAGGCATGGTCTCGCTCTTGCCGAAAGGGTTGCCACGCCGGCGTTTGGTTGTCGTCGCGCGCCGATCTTATGAGCGCGACGGTTGACGAGTTGTTAAGCATGCGCGGCGCGGCGCGCGACGCGCCGGCACTCGATGTGGCGCGCGCCGCACGCCCCGGCATTGAGCGTCAACATCTCGTTAAGCGGATGCTTCTAGGCTCCCCGGGCTGCAGGCAAGGGGGGATCGCCATGGAGCAAGGCATGGAAGATCGGCGACTGGTGATGCGGGTTCTCGCGCAATGGCGCAGGATCGCCGGCGGCCGCGGGCTGCCGCGGCGCTCGCAGATCGATCCCAGGCATTTCGGCCAGGACTGGGGCAATTGCCTGCTGATCGACGTTGATCCGAAGCCGCTGCAGTCGCGCCTCGCCTTCGTCGGCGAGCAGCTGCGCGATCCCACCGGCCCCGCCTTCGACCGCCAGCGCCTCGACGAGTGCCTGGAGAACACGCTGATCTATTCCGCCACCGCGCATATCGACCGCGTCGTGGCCGAGCGCGAGCCGGTGGCCGAGGGGGTCGGCACGCATGTCGGCACGGCGGTGCTCTACCGCAGCATCCTGCTGCCGCTCTCCGAGGACGGCCGCCGCATCGACGGCGTCCTCGGCGCCGCCAACTGCCGCGAAGTCGCATAGCAAAGGCGCTTCGCGCCTTTGCTATGCGACGCGGTCAGCGCAACGCGAAGCGTTGTCGCTGGCGGCGTCAGCGCTTGCGAAGCAAGCGCGGGAGCCGCACCGGGCCGACTAGCTACTCGGCGGGGGTGCGGGCTTTCGCGGTTGCAAGAGCAACCGCTGGCGCCCGCCAGCGACGACGCTCCGCGTCGCGCTTACTCGACCACGATCCTTGGCGCCTGGCGCTGGGCGCTGCCCAGCGTCCGGGCGAGGCGTGCCGCCATGCGGCGGAAGATCTCGGCGTGCTCGCTGTCGGGATGCGAGACGACGACCGGGCGGCCGTCGTCGGAGGTCTCGCGGATGACGATGTCGAGCGGCACCTCGCCGAGGAACTCGACGCCGAGCCGCTCGGCCTCGCGCCGGGCGCCGCCATGGCCGAAGATGTCGCTGCGCTCGCCGCAATGCGGACAGAGGAAGTAGCTCATGTTCTCGACGATGCCGAGCACCGGCACGTCCACCTTGCGGAACATGTTGAGGCCCTTGCGCGCGTCGAGCAAGGCGATGTCCTGCGGCGTCGAGACGATCACCGCCCCGGCCAGCGGCACCTGCTGCGCCATGGTGAGCTGCGCGTCGCCGGTGCCCGGCGGCAGATCCACCACCATGACGTCGAGCTCGCCCCATTCCACGTCGCGCAGCATCTGCTGCAGCGCGCTCATCACCATGGGCCCGCGCCAGATCATCGGCGTGTCCTCGGGCACGAGGAAGCCCATCGACATGCATTTGAGGCCGTAATTGGCCATCGGCTGCAGCACCTTGCCGTCGCGCGACTGCGGCTTGCCGGAGATGCCGAGCATGCGCGGCATGGACGGCCCGTAGATGTCGGCGTCGAGCAGCCCGACCTTGAGGCCGAGCGCGGCGAAGCCCAGCGCCAGGTTGACGGCGACCGTCGACTTGCCGACGCCGCCCTTGCCCGAGGCCACCGCGATGATGGCGCGCACCCCCGGCACCAGCGCCTTGGCGCCGCCGCCCGGCGGGTGCGGGTGGGGATGGGCGTGGCCCGCCGGCGCCGGCCGCGGCGCCGCGGCGCCGGCCGCGCGCTGCGCCGTGAGCACGGCGGTGACCGAGAGCACGCCCGGGAGCGCCTCGACCGCCTTCTCCGCCGCCTTGCGCAGCGGCTCGAGCTTGGGTCCGCGCTGCGCCTCGACCTCGATGGCGAATCCGACATGGCCCTCGCGCAGCTGCAGCCCCGAGACCATGCCGAGGCTGACGATGTCCTTGCCCCGGTCGGGATCGGTGACATGGCGCAACGCGGCGAGCACGTCCTGCTCGGTCAACCCGCTCATGCGATCCTCTCGTTCTTGACATCGGGGACGCGCACCCTTATCGGGGTGCGATCCGCCCATCGCTGGCTGCGTGGGAAGGCTGTCATATAGGCGAAACCCGGTGCTTTGCAAAGCCGGCGCTCGCCGTTGAGGAGGTACCAAGCGACATGCCCTGGCAGAACCAAGGCGGCGGCGGCAACGGCGGCGGCGGCGGGGGTGGCCCGTGGGGCGGCGGCCAGAGTCCGTGGGGCCGCGGCGGCGGGCCGCAGCCGCCCAACCTCGAGGAAATCCTGCGCCGCGGCCAGGCCCGGTTCCGCCGCGCGCTGCCCGGCGGCTGGGGCGGCGGCCGCGGTGTCATCCTGGTGGTGCTGGCGCTGATCGTCATCTGGCTGCTGAGCGGCATCTATTTCGTGCAGCCCGACCAGGAAGGCATCGTGCTGCGCTTCGGCGCCTTCAACCGCAAGACCACGCCGGGCGCCAACTACCATCTGCCCTATCCGATCGAGACGGTGCTGACGCCGAGCGTCACCCGCGTCAACACCATCGAGATCGGCGCCGGCGGGCAGGGGCAGGGGCGGGCCTTCGAGAACGGCCAGGAGCCGCAGGAATCGCGCATGCTGACCGGCGACGAGAACCTGCTCGACGTCTATTTCACGGTGCAGTACGTGGTCAAGGACGCGCCGAACTTCCTCTTCAACATCCGCAATCCCGACGAGACGGTGAAGGCGGTGGCCGAGAGCGCGATGCGCGAGGTGATCGGCCGCACCCCGGCCATCGACGCCATCGTCGGCGGCCAGGACAAGATCGTGAAGGACGCGCAGGAGCTGCTGCAGCACATTCTCGACGAGTATCAGAGCGGCGTGCAGATCACCACCATCAACCTGCGCCGCATCGACCTGCCGTCGCAGGACGTGATCGCCGCCTTCACCGACGTGCAGACGGCCAAGACCGAGCGCGACAGCAAGGTCATCCAGGCGAAGACATATGCCAGCAACATCGTGCCGCGCGCCAAGGGCGATGCGGCGCAGATCACCCAGGCGGCCGAGGCCTACCGCCAGCAGGTGGTGCGCCAGGCCGAAGGCGACGCCAGCCGCTTCCTCGCCGTCTACCAGGCCTACAAGCAGGCCGAGGACGTCACCGCGCAGCGGCTCTACATCGAGACCATGGAGAAGGTGCTCTCCGGCGCCAACAAGCTGATCCTCGACAAGGCGGCGACCCAGGCCGGCGTGCTGCCCTATCTGCCGCTGCCGGAGCTGAGGCCGCCGGCCCGGCCGCCGGCCGCGCCGCAACCCCAGACGCAGCGGTGACGCGATGAGCTTCCGCCTTGCCCTCGGCACCGCCCTGGTCCTGATCCTGGGCTTCGTGCTGTTCACCATGCCGTTCATCGTCACCCAGACCGAGCAGGCGATCGTGCTGCAGTTCGGCAATCCCGTCCGCGTCGTGGCCGCCCCCGGCCTCTACGTGAAGCGGCCCTGGGAGAGCGTCATCGACTACGACAAGCGCGTGCTCGACTTCGACCTGGCGGCGGCGCGGGTCACCGCCGCCGACCAGAAGCCGATGATCGTCGACGCCTATTCGCGCTTCCGCATCGTCAATCCGCTGCTCTTCTACCAGACCATCGGCACCGAGCTGGCGGCGCGCTCGCGGCTTACCCCGATCATGAACGGCGCCGTGCGCAACATCATCAGCACGGTGGCGCTGGCCGACGTCGTCTCGGGCAAGCGCGAGGAGACGATGCGGCGGATCCGTCAGTCCGTGAACGACCAGACCAAGGGCTTCGGCATCGCCATCACCGATGTGCGGCTGCGCCGCGCCGACCTGCCCGAGGCCAACAGCCAGGCGATCTACGCCCGCATGAAGTCCGACCGCGAGCGCGAGGCCGCCCAGTACCGCGCCAATGGCGACCAGGCCGCGGCCGAGATCCGCGCCGATGCCGACCGCCAGCGCACCGAGATCCTGGCCGAGGCGCAGAAGCAGGCGCAGATCCTGCGCGGCCAGGGCGATGCCGACAGCATCAAGATCTATGCCGACGCCTTCGGCAAGGACAAGGCGTTCTTCGCCTTCTACCGCTCGCTCGAGGCCTACAAGAACGCGCTCTCGGGCCAGGACACGACCTTCGTGCTCTCGCCCGACGACGCGTTCTTCCGCTATCTGGCCGCGCCGCCCAAGCCCGCCGCCGCGCCGGCCCCGGCGGCGCGCTGAGGGAGGCGGGCGGGATGCGGGATTTCGCCACGGCGCTCGCCCTCGTCTTCGTCATCGAGGGGCTGCTCTACTCGGCGTTTCCCGACGGGATGAAGCGGATGGTGGGGCAGGTGATGACGCTGCCGCCCTCGGCGCTGCGCGCCACCGGGCTCATCGCCGCCTGCCTCGGGGTTGCGGCGGTGTGGCTGATCCGCCATTGATGCCCGGCTTCGGCTCGTCCCGCCGGTGCCGCGGGATCACGCTGGTTTATGCCGGGATTCTCCCTTAAAATCATTTCATCTCCGGCATCGCTTGTCCTAGGGAGTTGGTTCGTGAGTTGACTTATCAGTCGGATGCAAGGCCGGCGGCGCATGCTGCCTGCGCTGGCGCTGGCCGCCGCGCTGCTGTTTCCCGCCGGTGCCGTCCCGGCCAAGCCCGCGCCGGACGGTTTCGCCGATCTCGCCGCCAAGCTGCTGCCGGCCGTGGTCAACATCTCGACCACCCAGATCATCAAGAGCGACAAGCCCGGGCGTGCCGGGCCGGAAATACCGCAATTCCCGCCGGGCTCGCCCTTCGAGGAGTTCTTCAAGGACTTCCTCGATCGCAACAAGAACAAGCCCGAGGCGGCGCCGCGCCGCGCCACCTCGCTGGGCTCGGGCTTCGTCATCGACCCCTCCGGCTTGGTCGTGACCAACAACCACGTCATCGCCGATGCCGACGAGATCACCGTCACCTTGCAGGACGACACCAATTTCAAGGCCGAGGTCGTCGGCCGCGACACCAAGGTCGACCTCGCGCTGCTGCGCATCAAGCCGAGCAAGCCGCTGGTCGCGGTCAAGTTCGGCGACAGCGACATCACCCGCGTCGGCGACTGGGTGCTGGCGATCGGCAACCCGTTCGGCCTCGGCGGCACGGTGACGGCGGGCATCCTCTCGGCGCGCGCGCGCGAGATCAACGCCGGCCCCTATGACGACTTCCTGCAGACCGACGCCTCGATCAACCGCGGCAATTCCGGCGGCCCGATGTTCAACATGAACGGCGAGGTGATCGGCATCAACACGGCGATCTACTCGCCCTCGGGCGGCTCGATCGGCATCGGCTTCGCCATCCCGTCAAATTTGGCGCGGCCGGTGGTCGAGCAGCTGCGCGATTTCGGCCATGTCCGGCGCGGCTGGCTCGGCGTCAACATCCAGAGCGTCACCGACGAGATCGCCGAGAGCCTGGGCCTCGACAAGCCGCGCGGCGCCCTCATCGCCAGCGTCCGCGACGGCGGTCCGGCGGCGGCGGCGGGCATCCAGCCCGGCGATGTCGTGCTCACCTTCGACGGCAAGGAGGTGACCGACATGCACCGCCTGCCGCGCCTCGTCGCCGAGACGCCGATCGACAAGGCGGTCAAGATCACGGTGTGGCGCAAGCGCAAGGAGCACACCTTCGAGGTCAAGGTCGGCGAGCTCAAGGAGGAGGAGCAGCAGGCGGCGCTGACGCCGAGCAAGCAGCAGCCGCCGGCGGTGCCGCCGGGCACGGTGAAGGCGCTGGGATTGGCGCTCGCCAACCTCACGCCGGAGCTGCGCGAGCGCTTCTCGCTGGCCGAGGATTCGGCCGGCGTGGTGGTGGTCGAGGTCGCCCCCGACAGCGCCGCCTCCGAGAAGGGCATGCGCGCCGGCGACGTCATCGTCGAGGTGGCGCAGGAAGAGGTGAAGACCCCGGCGCAGATCACCGCCCGGATCGACGAGGCCAAGAAGGCCGGCCGCAAATCGGTGCTGCTGCTCGTCGACCGCCAAGGCGACCTCCGCTTCGTCGCCCTCAAGGTCGACAATAAAAGCTAAGGCGGGCACCGCGCAACGCGAAGCGTTGTCGCGGGCGGGCGCCAGCGCCCCGGACTTGATCCGGGGCGCGAAAGCCCGCACCGTGCGGACTAGCCTGAGACAACGTCCTCCGCGCTATACCCCTGCACGAACAGCAGCGCCGTGAGGTCCGCGTGGTCGATGCGGCAGCGCGCGCGCGCCGCCAGCGCCGGCTTGGCGTGGAAGGCGACGCCGAGCCCGGCCGCCTCCACCATGTCGATGTCGTTGGCGCCGTCGCCCACCGCCAGGGTCGCCGCCAGCGGCAGGCCGTGCTCGGCGGCCAGCCGCTTCAGGCTCGCGAGCTTGCCGTCGCGGCCGAAGATCGGCTCGCGCACCGCGCCCGCGAGCCGGCCGTTCTCGAGCAGCAGCTCGTTGGCGAGGTCGAGATCGAAGCCCAGCGCGGCGCGGACGCGCCCGGTGAAGATGCTGAAGCCGCCGGAGACGAGCACGGCATAGGCGCCGTTGGCGCGCATGGTGGCGACGAGCGCCGCGGCGCCGGAGGTGACGCGGATGCGCGCGCCGACCTCGGCCAGCGCCGCCTCGGGCGTGCCCTGCAGCAGCGCCACCCGCTCGCGCAGCGCGGCGGCGAAGTCGAGCTCGTCGTTCATCGCCCGCCGGGTGATCTCGGCGATCCGCTGGCCGAGCCCCAGGAGATCGCCGAGCTCGTCGAGCATCTCGTTGGCGATGATGGTGGATTCCATGTCGGCCAGCAGCAGCCGCTTGCGCCGGTTGGCCGCGGGCTGCGCCACCAGGTCGATGGCCGGCGCGCCCAGCTGGGCCAGCGCCGCGCGCGCCGCGGCATCGGCCTGATCGGGATCGAGATCGTCGAACGAGATGTCGCAGGCCTGATCGGGCGCCAGCCACCGCCGCGGCGCCACCGCGGCCCCCAGCCGCCGCAACCCCTCGACCACGGCATCGACGGCCAGGCTCGCTTGCGCCGCTTCTGCCGGCGCCGCGATCAACGTCAGGACATTGGCAGGCATGCGCGGGTTATCGGCGAGCGACCGGCCGGATGCAAGCGGGCGCGAGGCGAAGCGTCGTCGCCGGTGTTGATTCTAACCCCCTCCCCCCTTGAGGCGGGCCGTTAGCTTAACGAGTTGGCCCGGGACGCCGGCGCGAAGAACGCTTATACGTTGTCTTCAATCTGGCGCTGACGCACTAAGCTGGAACCTGGCGGATCCCCATATCCAGTCGGAGCACGGAGCTTCGACCGTAGAGGGGCCCGTTCGAACGGGAGCACGGAAGACAACACATGCCTACGCTCGCGACATTCCCCGAGCTCCTTTTCATATTCTTTGGCCTTCTCGCCATGGCGGCCTTGCCATTTGTTCTTTGCTATCTCGGCTGCGATGGAAAACGGGTGCGAACTGCTCTCTATGCCGTCGCGGGGTATCTCATCTTCCCGCTCTTTGGCATCGTCTCCTACCTGGCGAGTCCGCGCCCGGACTTGCGCAGTCTCCGCTTTCTGTTCGTTGACGGAATGGTGATTCTGTTTTCGGTTGCTCTCTATCTTGTCGGTCGTCTAATCCGCGCGACGTGGCTGCGCCCGGACCGACCTACCCATAGTCGCTGACCGGCGACGAAAAACCAACTCGGTAAGCTAACGGCCCGCCCCTTGAGGGGGAGGGTTGGGGTGGGGGGTAGCCACGGGCTCGGTGCGCGCGGCTACCCCCCACAAGATGATTTCACCACGGAGGACACGGAGGTCACGGAGAAGAGGTGCTTGGTGGTCTGGGAGATCGGATGATCACCGTTGCCCCCGCGAAAGCGGGGGCCCAGGAGCAAGCATGCGCCGGTTGCCCTGGTTCCCCGCTTTCGCGGGGAAGGCGAGAGCGATGATGTGATCGCTTCGGCGCGCCTTCCAGAGGCGCATTCCTCGTCTTCTCCGTGACCTCCGTGGCTCCGTGGTGACCCTAGTCGGCGTGTCCGGCCCAGAGTGCTACAACCCCCGCCCATGCCTCTGTCCGTCATCATCATCGCCGGGCCCACCGGCAGCGGCAAATCGGCGCTGGCGCTGGCCGTTGCCGAGGCCTTCGGCGGCACCATCATCAACGCCGACAGCATGCAGGTCTATCGCGACCTCGCGGTGCTGACGGCGCGGCCGGGGCCGGCAGAGCTGGCGCGCGCGCCGCACCGGCTCTACGGCACCATCGACGCCGCCGAGGCGTATTCGGCCGGGCGCTGGCGCGAGGCCGCCCTGGCCGAGATCGCCGCGGCGCGCGACGCCGGCCGCCTGCCGCTGCTGGTCGGCGGCACCGGGCTCTATCTGCGCGCGCTGCTCGACGGCCTCGCCCCGGTGCCGCCGGTCCCGGCCGCGGCGCGCGCCGCCGCCCGCGCGCTCCATGCCCGGCTCGGGCCCGCCGATTTCCACGCGGCGCTGGCGCGGCTCGACCCGGAAGCGGCCGGGCGCCTGCCGCCCGGCGACACCCAGCGCCTCATCCGCGCCTATGAGGTGGCGGCGGCGACCGGGCAGGGGCTCGCCGCCTGGCGCCGCGCCCAGGCGGCGCCGGCGATCGCCGCCGCGTCGATCCTGCTGCTGCCGCCGCGCGATGCGCTCTACGCCGCCTGCGACGCGCGCTTCCTCGCCATGATGGCAGCGGGTGCCGAGGCCGAGGCGAAGGATCTCCTGGCGCGCGGCCTCGACCCCGGTCTCCCGGCGATGAAGGCGGTGGGGGTGCGCGAGCTCGGCGACGCGCTCGCCCACCGCATCAGCCGCGCCGCCGCCATCGCCGCGGCGCAGCAGGCGACGCGGCGCTATGCCAAGCGCCAATACACCTGGTTCCGGCACCAGCTCCCCGAGACGGCGGGGCTGAGGAAGCTGGTCCTGGACGAGCAACTTTCGGAAAGGTTGTTGCCGGGAATTTTTTCATTTATTCGTCAGTTCCTGTTGACCATTAAGTCCTAGCCCTCTAGGGTGGCCGCCTTCGCGCGGGAACGAGAAGTTCCAACCGAGCGGTGGGCAGAGCCGCCCGCCGCGCTGCGAAGCTTGCGTTCTGCGCGGTTTTTTGGCTGGGAGAGGTGTCATGGCGACGGAGCAGATGTCGGGGGCGGAGATGATCATCAAGGCGCTGGGCGACCAGGGCGTTGATGTCGTTTTCGGCTATCCCGGCGGCGCCGTGCTGCCGATCTACGACGCGCTCTTCAAGCAGAACCATCTGCGCCACATCCTGGTGCGCCACGAGCAGGGCGCCGTCCATGCCGCCGAGGGCTATGCCCGCAGCACCGGCAAGGTCGGCGTGGTGCTGGTCACCAGCGGCCCCGGCGCCACCAACGCCGTCACCGGCCTCACCGATGCGCTGATGGATTCGGTGCCGCTGGTCTGCCTGACCGGGCAGGTGCCCACCCATCTCATCGGCAACGACGCCTTCCAGGAGGCCGACACCACCGGCATCACCCGGCCCTGCACCAAGCACAATTACCTGGTCAAGGACGTGAACGACCTCGCCCGCATCCTGCACGAGGCCTTCCATGTCGCGCGCACCGGCCGGCCCGGCCCGGTGGTGGTCGACCTGCCCAAGGACGTGCTCTTCGCGCTGGGCGCCTATCGCGGCCCCGAGACCATGCCGCAGCACAAGACCTACCGGCCGCAGACGCAGCCCGATCCCGCGCGGATCGAGGAGGCGGTGGCGCTGATCGCCGCGGCCAGGCGCCCGCTCTTCTACGGCGGCGGCGGCATCATCAATTCCGGGCCCAGGGCCTGCGCGCTCTTCACCGAGCTGGTGCGCACCACCGGGTTCCCCTGCACGCTGACCTTGATGGGGCTCGGCGCGCTGCCCGCCTCGCAGCCGCAATTCCTCGGCATGGTCGGCATGCACGGCACCTACGAGGCCAACCTCGCCATGCATGACTGCGACCTCATGGTCGCGGTCGGCTCGCGCTTCGACGACCGCGTCACCGGCCGGCTCAACGCCTTCTCGCCCAACTCCAAGAAGATCCACATCGACATCGACCCGTCCTCGATCAACAAGAACGTGCGCGTCGACGTGCCGCTGGTGAGCGACGCCGGCAACGCGCTCGAGGCGATCATGGCCGGGCTCAAGGCGCGGCGCTTCAAGCCCGACCAGGCGGCGCTGGCCTCCTGGTGGAAGGAGATCGAGGCCTGGCGCGCGCGCAACTGCCTCGCCTATGTCAAGACCGACAAGGTGATCAAGCCGCAATACGCCATCGAGCGGCTCTACCAGCTCACCCGCGGCAAGGACATCTACGTCACCACCGAGGTCGGCCAGCACCAGATGTGGGCGGCGCAGTTCTTCAAGTTCGACCAGCCCTGCCATTGGATGACCTCGGGCGGGCTCGGCACCATGGGCTATGGCCTGCCGGCGGCGATCGGCGTGCAGATCGCCCATCCCGAGGCGCTGGTCGTCGACATCGCCGGCGAGGCCTCGATCCTGATGAACATCCAGGAGATGTCGACCGCCTGCCAGTACCGGCTGCCGGTCAAGATCTTCATCCTCAACAACCAGTACATGGGCATGGTGCGTCAGTGGCAGGAGCTGATGCATGGCGGCCGCTATTCCGAGAGCTACACCGCCTCGCTGCCCGATTTCGTCAAGCTCGCCGACGCCTTCGGCGCGGTGGGCCTGCGCGCCAGCAAGCCCGACGACGTCGACCGCGTCATCAAGGAGATGCTCGCGGTGGACAAGGCCGTGATCGTCGACGTCGCGGTCGATGAGCGCGAGAACTGCTTCCCGATGATCCCCTCGGGCGCGGCGCATAACGAGATGCTGCTCGGGCCCGAGGACAAGAAGGCGGCCGGCCCGGTATCGGAAGAGGGCATGGTCCTGGTCTGATCCGGCCGTCAATCCTTCCGTTTCGGAGTCCGAATGTGAGCGCCATCGAGAAGCACACCATCGCCGTGCTCGTCGACAACGAGCCCGGCATCCTCGCCCGGGTCGTGGGATTGTTCTCCGGCCGCGGCTACAACATCGAGAGCCTGACCGTGGCCGAGACCGACCGCGCCAACAGCCTGTCGCGGATCACCGTGGTCACCTCCGGCACGCCGATGATCATCGAGCAGATCAAGGCGCAGCTCTCGCGCCTGGTCCCGGTCCATGCCGTGCGCGACCTGACCGAGGAGGGGCCGCATGTCGGGCGCGAGCTCGCCCTCATCAAGGTGGCGGGCACCGGCGAGAAGCGCATCGAGTCGCTGCGGCTCGCCGACATCTTCCGCGCCCGCGTCATCGATTCGACCATCGAGAGCTTCGTCTTCGAGATGACGGGCTCGACCGAGAAGCTCAACGCCTTCATCAACCTGATGGAGCCGCTCGGCCTGGTCGACGTGTCGCGCACCGGGGTCGTCGCCATCTCGCGCGGCCCGGCGCGGTTCTGAGTTCAAGCGAAGGGAGCACCCACATGCGTGTCTATTACGATCGCGACGCCGACGTGAACCTGATCAAGGGCAAGAAGGTGCTCGTCGTGGGCTATGGCAGCCAGGGCCATGCCCATGCCATGAACCTGCGCGACAGCGGCGTCAAGGAGGTGCGGGTGGCGCTCCGCCCCGGCTCCGCCTCGGCCAAGAAGGCGGAAGCCGCCAAATTCCCGGTGATGAGCCCGGCCGAGGGCGCCAAATGGGCCGATGTGGTGATGGTGCTGACGCCGGACGAGCTGCAGGCCAAGCTCTACGCCGAGGATCTCCGGCCCAACATGCGGCCCGACACGGCGCTGGCCTTCGCGCATGGCCTCAACATCCATTTCAAGCTGATCGAGCCGCGCGCCGACATGGACGTCTTCATGATCGCGCCCAAGGGCCCCGGCCATACCGTGCGCTCGGAGTATCAGCGCGGCGGCGGCGTCCCCTGCCTCGTCGCCGTCGACCAGAACCCCTCGGCCAACGCGCTGGAGATCGCGCTCTCCTATGCGTCCGCCATCGGCGGCGGCCGCGCCGGGGTGATCGAGACCAGCTTCAAGGAGGAGTGCGAGACCGATCTCTTCGGCGAGCAGGCCGTGCTCTGCGGCGGCCTGACCCAGCTCATCCTGTCGGGCTACGAGACCCTGGTCGAGGCGGGCTACGCCCCCGAAATGGCCTATTTCGAGTGCCTGCACGAGGTCAAGCTGATCGTCGACCTCATGTACGAGGGCGGCATGGCCAACATGCGCTATTCCATCTCCAACACCGCCGAGTATGGCGACTACACGCGCGGGCCCCGCATCATCAACGAAGCGGTCAAGGCCGAGATGAAGCGCGTGCTCGACGACATCCAGTCCGGCCGATTCGCCCGCGACTGGGTGCTGGAGAACGCCGCCGGCCAGGCCAGCTTCAAGGCCATGCGCCGCCGCGCCGCCGAGCACGACATCGAGAAGGTCGGCGAGAAGCTCCGCGCCATGATGCCCTGGATCTCCCAGAACCGGCTGGTGGATAAAGCCAAAAACTAACGCTTCGCGTTAGTTTTTGGCGGGCGCCGCGCGATGCTCAGCATCGTCGCGGGCGGGCGCCAGCGCCCCGGACCTGATCCGGGGCGCGAAAGCCCGCACAGAGCGGGCTAGCTGCACCGCCACTCACCCCGACCCTCTCCCGCAAGCGGGAGAGGGGGGACGACCCAGCGCTCTCAGCCCCTCTCCCGCCAAGCGGGAGAGGGAGGGGCCCGGCCGAAGGCCGGGAGGGTGAGGGGGCCGGCGCGCCGCGCGTCGCGCCGGGAAAGTCTTGCGGCAACAGGCCGAAACGCGTTAAAGATACCCGTGAATTGCGCCGTTAACTTTAAGGGAATGTTAAGGCGGGGAGGCGCATGGTAGGGCACCAGCCCGAGGGGGGCTGGAGGCCGGCAGGGCGAGCGAGCGAGATGATCGGGAAGACGACAGGGGCAGGGCAGGATCGGGCGGAAATGCGCCGGTTCGCCGATGCCCGTGTGTCGCCTGGGGTCCGTGGTCTCCTGGTTCTGCGGAGGAGCGATGGGGCGCCGCGAGCCGGCCGTTCCTGAGCGCTGCCGTGCCCGGTGGGCACGCGCCGCGTTGAGGGGGCTTGCACCGCGTCGGCCGCCCGGTCGCTCCAGAACAAGAGGAAGTGCGCGATGAGCGCTGCCACGACCCGACCCTCCGCCGCCGCCGGTCAGACCGGCGGTCGGGTCATCATTTTCGACACCACGCTGCGCGACGGCGAGCAGTCGCCCGGCGCGTCGATGAACCTCGACGAGAAGATCAAGATCGCCCTGCTGCTCGAGGAGATGGGCATCGACGTCATCGAGGCCGGCTTCCCCATCGCCTCCAACGGCGATTTCGAGGCGGTGCGCGAGATCGCCAAGCTGGTCAAGGCCTCGACCGTCTGCGGCCTGTCCCGCGCCGGGCGCATGGACATCGACCGCGCCTGGGAAGCGGTGCAGCACGCCCCGCGCCCGCGCATCCACACCTTCATCTCGACCTCGCCGCTGCACATGAAATGGAAGCTCCAGATGGAGCCCGAGCAGGTGCACCAGGCGGTGATCGACAGCGTCACCCACGCCCGCAACCTCTGCCCCGACGTCGAGTGGTCCTGCGAGGACGGCTCGCGCACCGAGCACGACTTCCTCTGCCGCACCGTCGAGAGCGCGATCAAGGCCGGCGCCCGCACCATCAACGTCCCGGACACGGTGGGCTATGCCGTGCCCGAGGAGTTCGCCGCCCTCATCCGCATGCTGTTCGAGCGCGTGCCCAACATCGACCAGGCGGTGGTCTCGGTCCATTGCCACAACGATCTCGGCCTCGCCGTCGCCAACTCGCTGGCCGCCATCGGCGCCGGCGCCCGCCAGGTCGAATGCACCGTCAACGGCCTCGGCGAGCGCGCCGGCAACGCCTCGATGGAGGAGATCGTGATGGCGCTCAAGACGCGCCACGACGCGCTCCCCTATTCGACCGGGGTCAGGACCGAGCTCATCACCCGCGCCTCGCGCCTGGTCTCCGCCATCACCGGCTTCGTCGTCCAGCCCAACAAGGCGATCGTCGGCGCCAACGCCTTTGCCCATGAGAGCGGCATCCACCAGGACGGCATGCTGAAGCACGCCGGCACCTACGAGATCATGACGCCGGACTCGGTCGGCCTCACCAAGTCGAGCCTGGTGATGGGCAAGCATTCCGGCCGCCACGCCTTCAAGGCCAAGCTCAAGGAGCTGGGCTTCGAGCTCGGCGACAACGCCGTCAACGACGCCTTCCGCCGCTTCAAGGACCTCGCCGACCGCAAGAAGGACGTCTACGACGAGGACATCATGGCGCTGGTCGACGACGAGGTGGTGCGCGGCCACGACCGGCTGCGCTTCGTCTCGCTGCAGGTGATCGCCGGCTCCAAGGGGCCGCAGAGCGCCGAGCTCGAGCTCGAGATCGACGGCGAGCGCCATGCCGCCAAGACCACCGGCAACGGCCCGGTCGACGCCACCTTCAACGCCATCAAGCAGATGGTGCCCCACACCGCGCGCCTGCAGCTCTACCAGGTGCATGCCGTGACCGAGGGCACCGACGCGCAGGCCGAAGTCACCGTGCGGCTCGAGGAGAACGGCAAGTCGGTGAACGGGCAGGGCTCCGACCCCGACACGCTGGTCGCCTCCGCCCGCGCCTATCTCCACGCCTTGAACAAGCTTTTGACCAAGAGGGCAAAAACCGCTCCCGCCGCCATGACGGCGTAACGGGAGCAAGGGTCGAGGGGCGATCCAGCGCGGACCGCTTCTGACAAAGGAAAAGTACCTTGTCGCAATCCCAACCACCGGATCAATAGACGCACATGTTTGGAAATCTGTTGGGCATGCTCTCCGCCGATATGGCGATCGATCTCGGCACCGCCAACACGCTGGTTTACGTGAAGGGCCGGGGCATCGTGCTGAACGAGCCCTCGGTGGTGGCGATCGCCCAGGTCAAGGGCCGCAAGCAGGTCCTCGCCGTCGGCGATGAAGCCAAGATGATGCTGGGCCGCACGCCCGGCAACATCCAAGCGATCCGACCGCTGCGCGACGGCGTCATCGCCGATTTCGAGGTGGCGGAGGAGATGATCAAGCACTTCATCCGCAAGGTGCACAACCGCCGCAGCTTCGCGAGCCCGCAGATCATCGTCTGCGTGCCCTCGGGCTCGACCGCGGTCGAGCGCCGCGCCATCCAGGAATCGGCGGAGAGCGCCGGCGCGCGCCGCGTCTTCCTCATCGAGGAGCCGATGGCGGCGGCGATCGGCGCAGGCTTGCCGGTCACCGAGCCCACCGGCTCGATGGTGGTCGATATCGGCGGCGGCACCACCGAGGTGGCGGTGCTGTCGCTGGGCGGCATCGTCTATTCGCGCTCGGTGCGCGTCGGCGGCGACAAGATGGACGAGGCGATCATCGCCTATATCCGCCGCAACCATAACCTGCTGGTCGGCGAGAGCAGCGCCGAGCGGATCAAGAAGGAGATCGGCTCCGCCTGCATGCCCGAGGACGGCGAGGGGCGGGTGATGGAGATCAAGGGCCGCGACCTCATGAACGGCGTGCCCAAGGAGATCGTCATCAGCGAGCGGCAGATCGCCGAGAGCCTGGCCGAGCCGGTCGGCGCCATCGTCGAGGCGGTCAAGGTGGCGCTCGAGCACACCGCGCCCGAGCTCGCCGCCGACATCGTCGACAAGGGCATCGTGCTGACCGGGGGCGGGGCGCTGCTGGGGAACCTCGACTACGTGCTCCGGCATGCCACGGGGCTGCCGGTCTCGATCGCCGACGATCCCCTGTCCTGCGTGGCACTTGGCACGGGACGTGCCCTGGAAGAAATGAAAACGCTAAAAAACGTGCTAATCAGCATGTACTAGGCGGCCATTTCAATGTAAAACTTGAAGTTGATTACTAAACCTTGAGGGGCTGGCGGGGGCGGGGCCGGCCGGGTGGAGCAGGCAGCTTGCGGGAACGTTCGGGAGCGGTGGACAGGCTGACGGCGCCGGTCAAAGCGATGGCCCAGCGGGTCGTCGTGCCGTTCCTCGTCCTGCTCTCCATGATGTTCATCGTCCTCGGCAAGGCCGATGTGCTGCTGTTCGACCGGCTGCGCATCGCCGTCGCCGACGCCGCGGCGCCGCTGCTGCAGGCGGTGGCCCAGCCGATGGCGACCTTCGCCTCGGGGGTGCGCAACGCCGAGGGCGTCTTCGACCTCTATCGCGAGAACCAGCGCCTGCGCGAGGAGAACGGGCGGCTGCTGCAATGGCAGGACGTGGCGCGCCGGCTCGAGGACGAGAATGCCGGGCTGCGCGGCTTGCTGAAATACGTGCCGGAGGGCTCGCCGCGCTTCATCTCGGCGCAGGTCATCGCCGATAGCGGCGGCGCCTTCGTCCGCAGCGTGCTGGTGAGCGCCGGCGTCCGCGACGGCGTCGCGCGCGGCCAGGCGGCGGTGACGGGCGACGGGCTGGTCGGCCGCGTCGCCGAGGTCGGCAACCGCGCCGCCCGCGTCCTGCTGCTGACCGACCTCAACTCGCACATCCCGGTCATGCTCGACGCCTCGCACGAGCGCGCGGTGATGGCCGGCGACAATTCCGATCAGCCGCGCCTCCTCTACCTGCCGATCAACGTCCAGCCCAAGGTCGGCGAGCGCATCGTCACCGACGGCTCGGGCGGCGTCTTCCCGCCGGGCGTGCCGGTGGGCGTGGTGGCCGCGATCGAGAACGGCATCGTCCGCGTCGAGCCCTACGCCGAGCTCTCGCGCCTCGAATACGTCCGTATCGTCGATTTCGGCCTCAAGGGCGTGCTGCCGCAGAGCGCGCTGCCGCTGCCCCGGCCGACGCGGGGCGCCAGGGTCGTCGATCCCGCCTTGGCGCGGTGAGGCGCCATGCGCATGGCGCTGTTCCAGCGCGAGTCCGACGGCCTGCCCAACAAGCTCGTCCCGTCGATCACCACGCTGCTCTTCGTCCTCGTCTCGGTCGTGCCGCTGCACATCCCCGGCTTTGCCGTGGTGACGCCGGCCTTCGCGCTGATGGCGGTCTTCCACTGGACGATCTACCGCCCCGACCTGCTGCCGCCCGTCGCGGTGTTCCTGCTCGGGCTGCTGCTCGACCTCCTGAACGGCACGCCCTATGTCGGCACCTCGGCGCTGACGCTGCTGCTGACGCGCACGGTGCTGATGGGCCAGCGCCGCTTCTTCATCAACCGCCTGTTCCCGGTGCTGTGGGCGGGCTTCCTCGCCACCGCCGCCGCGGTCGTCACCTTCGAATGGGCGCTGGTCAGCCTGCTGCACGGCGCGGCGCTGGGCGCGCGCCCCTTCATCTTCGAGGCGGCGCTGACCGTGGCGAGCTTCCCGGTCGCGAGCTACCTCCTGGCCCGCGCCCAGCGCGCCTTCCTGATGCGGGTGTGACCGTCATGGCCCGGCATGGTTTTCACCCTGTTCATCGGCATGGCCGGGCTTGTCACGGCGATCCACGTCTTCCTTCGCGCGACCGCAAGACGCGGATGCCTTACTTCGCCTTCTCCGTGCCCGCCATGCCTCGCGTGAGTGACCCCTCCCCCGGCGCGGGCTAGCGCCATGCAGCGCGAGAACAACCGCACCAAGCTCCTGACCCGCCGCGCCGTGCTGCTGGGCGGCGCGCAGGTGGCGCTGCTCGCCACGCTGGCCGGGCGCATGTACTACCTCCAGGTGATGCAGGCCGGCCGCTACGTCATGCTCGCCGACGAGAACCGCATCAGCATCCGCCTGCTGGCGCCGCCGCGCGGGCGCATCGTCGACCGCTTCGGCGTGCCGCTCGCCGACAATGCGCCGACATACCGCGTCGTGCTGGTGGCGGAGCAGGCGGGCGACATTCCCTCGACGCTCGACGCGGTCGCGACCCTCATCCCGGTCGGCGACGCCGATCGCCACCGCGTGCTGCGCGACATCAAGCGCAAGCACAGCTTCGTGCCGGTCGACCATCCGCGAGAACCTGACCTGGGACGAGATGGCGCGGATCGAGGCCAACACGCTGGAGCTGCCCGGCGTCTCGATCGAGCAGGGCCTGACGCGCTTCTACCCGCTGGGCGATGCCGGCTCGCACGTGCTGGGCTATGTCGCCGCCGTCTCCGACAAGGAGCTCACCGGCGACGATCCGCTGCTCGAGCTGCCCGATTTCCGCGTCGGCAAGAACGGCGTGGAGAAGCAATACGATCTCGAGCTGCGCGGCAGCGCCGGCACCAGCGAGGTCGAGGTCAACGCCTATGGCCGCGTGGTGCGCGAGCTGGCGCGCGAGGACGGCATCCCCGGCCAGGAGATCGTGCTCAGCCTCGACGTCGACCTGCAGGATCTGGCGGCCAAGCGCTGCACCGACGAGCTCAGCGCCTCCTGCGTGCTGCTCGACAGCTGGACCGGCGAGGTGCTGGCGCTGGCCTCGAGCCCGGGCTACGACCCGGCCGCCTTCTCCTCGGGTCTGACCCAGGCGGTGTGGCAGAAGCTCGTCGCCGATCCGCTCGATCCGCTGAGCGACAAGGCGATCGCCGGCGTCTATGCGCCGGGCTCGACCTTCAAGCCGCTGGTCGCGATGACAGCGCTCGAATCCGGCGCGATCACGCCCGAGACCACCTTCTTCTGCCCGGGCTTCTTCCATCTCGGCAACACCGTCTTCCACTGCTGGAAGCATGGCGGCCACGGCACGATTGCGGTGCGCGAGGCGATCAAGCAGTCCTGCGACGTGTTCTTCTACAACGTCGCCGACCTCCTCGGCATCGATCGCATCGCCGCCATGGCGCATAATTTCGGCCTCGGCGAGAAGCTCGACATCGACATCCCCGGCGAGAAGACCGGGCTCATCCCGACCCGCGCCTGGAAGCGCGCCGTCACCGGCGTCGCCTGGCAGCGCGGCGACACGGTGAGCTGCGGCATCGGCCAGAGCTACGTCTCGGCGACGCCGCTGCAGCTGGCAACCTATGCGGCGCGCCTGGTGACCGGCCGCGCCGTCGTGCCGCGCGCTGACGCGCACCGTCGGCATCATGACGCGGGCGAGCCCGCTGGCGCCGGGCGTGAACCCCGCCTTCGCGGCGCTCAATTTCAATCCCAAGCACGTCGAGCTCGTGCTCAACGGCATGTACGGCGTCGTCAACGAGCCGCACGGCACCGCCTATCACGCGCGCATCGAGGATCCGCTCTACCTCATGGGCGGCAAGACCGGCACCGCCCAGGTGCACCACATCTCCCAGGCGGAGCGCGAGCACGGTTTGCGCAAGATCACCGACGTGCCGTGGAAGGAGCGCGACCATGCGCTCTTCATCTCTTTCGCGCCGGTGAGCGCGCCGCGCTATGCCTGCGCCGTGGTGGTGGAGCATGGCGGCAAGAGCGCCGGCGAAGGCGGCGCGGTGGCGGCGCCGATCGCCCGCGACGTGCTGCTCGAGGCGCAGAAGCGCGACCCCGTGCGCCGCGTCCCCGACCACCCCCAATCCGTCGCGCAGGGCTGACCGCCGATGAGGCTCACCACGCAGGCACGGAGAGGAGCGGCGCTGAGTCAGGTTCCGGAAATGCGACCGCTCTCCGCCGCCCCCGCGAAAGCGGGGGCCCAGAGATTGATCGCCCGTCGCTCGCCCTGGCTCCCCGCTGTCGCGGGGAAGGCGGAATTACGTCTCGTTTGCGCCAAGCGCGCGCCCGCGCCTCTTCTCCGTGACCTCCGTGTCTCCGTGGTTGGACTTTCCTACCGCGATACCCGGTACGCTTAGGACGACCACACGATGGCATTCTCCAACAGTTTCGATATCGGGCGGCCGCAGCCGAGCCTCGCGGAGAAGCTCTGGAGCATCAATTGGGGGCTGGTGCTGCTGCTGACCATCCTGGCCGGCATCGGCTTCGCCACGCTCTATTCCGCCGCCAATGGCAGCTGGCAGCCCTGGGCCGCCAAGCAGGCGATGCGCTACGGCGTGTCGCTGGTCGTCATGCTGGGCGTGGCCATGATCGACATCCGCTTCTGGCTCCGATACCACTCCGCCTACATCTTCTACGGCGTGTCGCTGGTGCTGCTGCTCGTCGTCATGCTGCACGGGCGGCTCGGCATGGGCGCGCAGCGCTGGATCGATCTCGGCATCATCCAGCTGCAGCCGTCCGAGCTGATGAAGATCGCGCTGGTGCTGGTGCTGGCGCGCTATTTCCACGGCGTGGCGCCCGAGGATATCGGCCGGCCGACGCGGCTGGTCTGGCCGGCGGTGCTGGTGCTGGTGCCCGCGGCGCTGGTGCTGAAGCAGCCCGATCTCGGCACCGCCATGGTGCTGGTGATGAGCGGCGGCGCCATGTTCTTCCTCGCCGGCGTGCGCTGGTGGAAGTTCGTCATCGTGCTGGCCGCCGGCGCCGGCGCGGTGCCGGTCGCCTGGCGCTTCCTGCGCGACTACCAGAAGAACCGCATCTACACCTTCCTCGACCCCGAGAACGACCCGCTGGGCGCCGGCTACCACAGCCTGCAGTCCAAGATCGCCATCGGCTCCGGCGGCGTCTTCGGCAAGGGCTTCCTGCAGGGCTCGCAGGCGCATCTCTCCTTCCTGCCGGAGCGGCAGACCGACTTCATCTTCACCATGCTGGCCGAGGAATGGGGGCTGGTGGGCGGGCTGGTGCTGCTGGCGCTCTACAGCCTGGTCTTCGTCTACGGCTTCGCCATCGCCTTCCGCTGCCGCAACCAGTTCGGCCGGCTGCTGGCGCTCGGCATCACCGTCAACTTCTTCCTCTACGTCTTCATCAACATCGCCATGGTGATGGGCCTCATCCCGGTGGTCGGCGTGCCGCTGCCGCTGATCTCCTATGGCGGCACCGCCATGCTGACGGTGATGTTCGGCATGGGCCTGCTGATGAGCGTCTACGTCCACCGCGACACCCGCATCGGCCGGTTCGGGGAAAGCGAATAAACGCCCGCGCCTTACGCGTGCCGACTGGCCGCGTTGCCAACCCCTCACCCCGACCCTCTCCCGCAAGGGGCGACGGAGATCACCGAGCGCCGCGCGATGCGCAGCATCGTCGCGGGCGGGCCGTCAGCGCCCCGGACTTGATCCGGAGCGCGAAAGCCCGCACAGAGCGGACTAGCAGCGCCGCCAACTCCCTCTCCCCTCGTGGGAGAGGGAGGGGCCCCTCGGCGACCGCGCTCTGCGCGGTCGTCCGCGGCGGCGCCAGCGCCCCGGACTTGATCCGGGGCGCGAAAGCCGCACCCCTCCGACAAGCGGCGCTCTTTCCCCTCTCCGCGCGAAAGCGGGGAGAGGGAGGGGACCCTCGCTCATCAGACGATGGGGAGGGTGAGGTGTATCGCCGCCGCCCGCGCCTTTCCCGAGCGCCCCGCACCCTCGACAACCCCGCCCGCCTTTGATATACACCGCGCCTCCCCGACGGGGGGCGCATAGCTCAGTTGGTAGAGCAGCTGACTCTTAATCAGCGGGTCCCAGGTTCGAGCCCTGGTGCGCCCACCAGATCCCCCGAATGTCTTGCTGCTCCAAGGCACGGCGGGGGGACGGGACCGGTAACCCCCCGTTGCTGTCCGTCTCAGAGGATGGCGACCATGCTCACGATCGAGATCGAACGTGAAGACGACGGGCGCTGGATCGCCGAGATTGTCGAGTTGCCCGGGGTCGTCGCCTACGGCGCATCCGAAGCCGAGGCACGCCATATGGTGACCGTCCTCGCTCTGCGCGTGATCGCCGATCGAAGCGGCAATGCCGCCCCCGGCGATCCCGCGTGATCAGGTGCGTTCCGGCGCGGGCTCGGGCACGGGTGCGCCCAAGGGCGGCGTCAGGCGCGGCTTGCGCGGGATGACGATGTTGCCATTGGGGTCGATGAAGGGCGTCCCGTAAACGGGGAGGCCTTCCTTGAAGAGCTCGAGCGACCGGAGCAGCTCTTCCATTCCCTTGCGGGCGAGCTCCTCCGCTCGTTTCCACTGGTCCTGACTCTGTTGGTCGGGAAAAGCGGGGAGCTGATCGTCGGCCGCGACGGGCCCGGCTTGCGCCAGCAGCACGGCGGCGACGAGATGAAATCCTGGGGACATGCCGACCTCCAAACCTAGGGCGACGCGCAGCGTCGTCCCTGGCGGGCGCCAGCGCCCCGGACTTGATCCGGGGCGCGAAAGCCCGCACCGTGCCGGCTGGCCTCGTAAGCAACCCCTAGCAGGCTGTTGAAGAAGTCCGTAGCGGACCCGGCTTAACCGTGATTTACTCCCCTTGGGCGCGAGCTTTGGGGGCGCTGATGCGGGGGGCTGACGAGCGGTCTGGGTCATTGTTCTCGTATGTAGATCTGGAGAGTTGGGTGCGGCGGGACCACCCGCTTCGCCCGATCCGGGAGATCGCCAACACGGCGCTGGCGGACCTGAGCGAAGACTTTGCCATACTCTATCCGCCGCGGCTGGGGCGACCCTCGATCCCGCCGGAGCGTCTCTTGCGGGCGATGCTGCTGCAAGCCTTCTACGGCATCCGCTCGGAGCGCCTGCTGATGGAGCGGATTGAATTCGATCTCTTGTTCCGCTGGTTCGTTGGGTTGGGCGTCGATGATCCAGCCTGGGACCATTCCAGCTTCACCAAGAATCGCGACAGGCTGTTGAAAGGAGAAATCGCGGCCAAGTTCTTGCGTGCCGTGCTGGCTCAGCCGAGGGTGAAGCGGCTGCTCTCCAGCGACCATTTCTCGGTAGATGGAACGCTGATCGAGGCTTGGGCCTCGCTGAAGAGCTTCCGCAGGAAGGACGGAGGCGACAACGACAAGGATGGTCCTGGCCGCAATGCCGAGCGCAACTTCCACAAAGAGAAGCGCTCCAACGAGACCCATCAAAGCACCACCGATCCAGAGGCTAGGCTGTACAAAAAAGGCGGCCAGGCCGCCAAGCTCTGCTACATCGGCCACGTCCTGATGGAGAACCGTCATGGCTTGGTGGTGGATGGCACCTTGACCCTGGCGACCGGCACAGCCGAGCGGGAAGCAGCGCTTGAGTTGCTGGACCGCCGGACCGGGCGGCACCGGATCACTCTGGGAGCCGACAAGGCCTACGATGTGCGCCAGTTCATCGCCGATCTGCGCGCCCGCGTCGTCACGCCGCATGTCGCGATCGACGGGCATGTGCGCGAGAGCGGTCAGCCGCGCACCACCGCCATTGACCGTCGCACCACTCGTCACCTCGGCTATGCCATCAGTCAGCGGTGCCGCAAGCGTACCGAGGAGGTGTTCGGTTGGACCAAAGGGGCCGCAGGGCTGATCAAAGTTAAGCTGCGCGGCCGCGCGCGTGTGCAGGCCGTCTTCACCCTGGCACTGGCAGCCTACAATCTGATCCGCCTGCCCAAGCTTCTCGAGGCACCGGCATGAGGCTCAAGGGCAAGTGGCGCATCGTCGAGATGCCGGACTACGAGGCCGATTATCCCGACATGATGGAGCCCGCCTATATCTTCCTCGACGGCCAAGGCTCCGGCGAGTTCGCCTTCGGCTGCGTCACCGGCCAAATCTCGGGAGCTGGCGAAGGCGATGCCGTCGAGTTCTCCTGGGACGGCAACGACGAAATGGACCAGGCGAACGGCGACGGCTGGGCCGAGCTTCAGCCAGACGGCTCGCTTCAAGGCGAAATCCGCTTTCATCGAGGCGACGAAGCCAACTTCACCGCCAAGCCTTGGGATACTTCTTCAACAGCCTGCTAGGGCGACGCGCAGCGTCGTCCCTGGCGGGCGCCAGCGCCCCGGACTTGATCCGGGGCACGAAAGCCCGCACCGTGCCGGCTGGCCTCGTAAGCAGCCCCTAGCCCGCCTCCGGTTTTTGGACCGCCGGCGCCGCGCGCTCCTCGAGTGCGCTGGCCAAGCTGTCATAGGTTTGGGCCATGCGCCAGAAGGACAGCTTGGCCTGCGGGTCCTGCATCTGGTCGCCGACGGCGCGGCACTCCTCCGCCTTCGATCGCCACCGCTTGGCTTGACCGGCATCAAGATCGCTGCGCATGCAAGAACCCCCTGTCTCAGGCGGGAGCGCGCGTCACCTCTCTTGGCAGGAGGCAGGCCAATCTCTCGGTCGCCGGCGCCTGAGCAGAGCCGATGCCGACGATGTCATCGACTATACGCCACTTCGCGGTAGAAAAAACGCCCACTGCGGGTGCCGTGGCGGCATTACGGATGGGCGAATGCAACCACAGAGAGATAGGATGGCCGCCATCAAGGAGTTCATCGTGCGCGCCGAGTTCGACGCCGAGGCTGGCAGCAGGTGGGCCTCGAACGATTAGCTCCCGCTCAGCACCGAAGCGTCAAGCGTGGATTAGCGGGTCCCAGGTTCGAGCCCTGGTGCGCCCACCACTTTTAAAATCGATCGCTTACACCGCATTAGCTCGCCCCGTTTCGAGGCTCGAAAAATCGCCCGTGCAACCGCTATGTAGCACGGCGAGGCGATTTGGCGACCTTGAGCGGGGTCTCGGCCGCCTCGTTCCCCGCGAGCCAATCGCTTCGGATTTGCCTGAGTTAAGATCGCCGCTATCAGCGCTTTGGCAGCTCAATTCGAGGCCGCCGAAGCAGCTGAACGTCTGTCTGAGCGAGGTCGATGAGATAGAGCCGTCGCTCGATATGGAGGAAGGTGCTTTTCTGACTAGGCTTAGCTGGCGAGTATGCGCAGGATGAGCCCTGCGGTCGTTTTGGCCGACCTCAATCTCGACCGAAGGATTGCACTTTTGGTTGCGGATGGACAATATGCGACTGCAATATCCGGTTGTGCTGGCCCAACAGATAATGACGCGGGAGAGCGATGTCCAAAGCACGGGTCAAGGACGCAAGTGAAGCGTCAGCGGTGCGGCCGATCAAAGCAACGAAGGGTCAATGGCAACGGCGCCGATCTCGGCTTTGAAGCCCAGCTCTTCCTCGCGGCCGAAAAGCTGCGCAAGAACCTAGAGCCGTCCGATTACAAGCACGTCACGCTACATGCCTGACCACAACTACTTCGCGAACCTGATCTGGCAGATCGCTGACCTGCTGCGCGGGCCCTACCGCCCTCCGCAGTACGAGCGCGTCATGCTGCCCATGACGGTGCTGCGCCGCTTCGACTGCGTGCTCGCCGCCACCAAGGTCAAGGTGCTGGCCGAGCATGAGCGCTCGAAGGACAAGTTCAAGGGCGAGGCGCTCGATGCCCGGCTCAACAAGGCAGCGGGCCAGCGATTCCACAACCACTCACCGCTGGACTTCGAGAAGCTTAAGGGCGATCCCGATCACATCGCCCAGCACCTCGTCAGCTATATCAAGGGGTTCTCGGCAAACGTCCGCCGCGTCTTCGAGTACTTCGAGTTCGAGAACGAGGTCGAGAAGATGCGCGAGTCGAACATCCTCTTCCTCGTCGTCTCGAAGTTCTGCGATGTCGACCTGCACCCCGATCGGGTGCCGAACGAGCAGATGGGGCTCATCTTCGAGAACCTCATCCGCCGCTTCAACGAGCTGGCCAACGAGACCGCGGGCGACCATTTCACGCCGCGCGAGGTCATCCGGCTGATGGTGAGCATCCTGTTCATTCAGGACGACAAGCTGCTCGCCACGCCCGGCACCGTGCGCAAGCTGCTCGACCCGGCCTGCGGCACCGGCGGGATGCTGGCCGAGGCGCAGAATTACCTCCGCGAGCACCACGGCGAAGCGAAGCTTTACGTCTACGGTCAGGACTACAACAAGCGTGCCTACGCCACCGCGGCCTCGGACATGCTGATGAAGCAGGTCGACCACAACGGCGGCGGCAACAACATCCGCTTCGGAGACAGTTTCACCGAGGACCAGTTCGCGGACGAAACCTTCGACTACTTCCTCACCAACCCGCCCTTTGGTGTGGACTGGAAGAAGCAGCAGAAGGAGATCCAGCGCGAGCACGAGAAGCGGGGCTTCGCCGGCCGCTTTGGCGCAGGGTTGCCGCGTGTCAACGACGGTTCGCTGCTCTTCTTGCAGCACATGATCGACAAGTTCGAGCCGGTGCAGCCGGACGAGCACAAATACGGCTCGCGGCTGGCTATCGTCTTCTCGGCTCGCCGCTCTTCACTGGGGGCGCCGGCTCCGGCGAGAGCGAGATCCGCAAATGGATCATCGAGAACGACTGGCTCGAGGCAATCATCGCCCTGCCCGAGCAGATGTTCTACAATACTGGCATCGGCACCTACATCTGGATCGTCACCAACCGCAAGGAGAAGCGGCGCAAGAGGAGGATCCAGCTCCTCGACGCGCGCGACTTTTGGACCGCCGGGGGTAGCGAGGAGACCAAGCGCAGCCTCGGGGACAAGCGTCGCCACATCGCGAAGGCGCAGATCGAGGAGATCGTGCGCCTCTACGGGCGCTTCGAGGATGGCGAGCGCTCGAAGGTCTTCGACAACGAAGACTTCGGTTACACTCGCGTTACCGTCGAACGGCCGATGCGGCTGACCTACCAGATGACCACCGAGGACAAGGCGCGCTTCCTCGACGCCTGGCCCGAGCTGCTGGACGATGTGCAGGCTATCGACGAAGCGCTGGGCCGGCAGCCACTGCGCGACTGGAACACGACATGGGCCCGCATCCAAGACTTGCTGCACCAGCGCCGAGTCGAGGTGGAAGAAGGCCGAGGAGAAGCTCTTCCGCGATGTTTTCACCCGCGAGCGACCCCGAGGCCAATTCGGTCGCGAACGAGGATGACACCGGCCACGAGCCCGATCCCGACCTGCGCGACTTCGAGAACGTGCCGCTCAAGGACGATATCGACGCCCACTTTGAGCGCGAAGTGCGCCCCCATGTGCCCGACGCGTGGATGGACCGGAGCAAGGACAAGGTCGGCTATGAGATCAACTTCAACCGCCACTTCTACGTCTACACGCCGCCACGGCCGCTGGAGGAGATCGACGCCGATCTGAAGAAGGCGGAGGAAGAGATCCTGCGGTTGCTGCGGGAGGTGACAGAGTGAACTCCACCCAGCGACGGCTGAAGTATGTTGCCACAATCAACGACGAGGCATTGGGCGAGGACACGCCTGGCGACTTCGAAATGCAATACGTCGATATCAGCAATGTCGACTCATCGGGCTCGATCGGGGAGCTAGCAACGTACAGGTTTGACGAGGCTCCAAGCCGTGCAAGGCGCCGCGTCCGCGATGGTGACATCATCATCTCGACAGTCCGGACGTACCTGCAGGCGATTGCGCAGGTCGAAGACCCGCCGGAGAACCTGATCGTCTCCACCGGATTCGCCGTTGTCCGACCGCAGCGCGACGCGTTCGATGCACGCTACTGCAAGTACGCTCTTCGTGAGCCAGAGTTTTTGGCGGAGGTGGAGCGCCGTTCGGTAGGGGTCAGCTACCCGGCGATCAATGCCTCTGAACTTGGAGCTATTCCGGTTCACGTCCATCGGCTTCCCAGGCAGCACGCCATCGCGGACTACCTCGACCGCGAGACGGCGCGGATCGATGGGTTGATCGCGGCGAAGGAGCGGGTACTCGAGCTGTTGGCCGAGAAGCGTCGGGCGCTCACTACCCGCGCGATCACCCGCGGCCTCGATCTCCATGCTACGCTTCGCAACTCGGGCGTTCCCTGGCTCGGTGAGATCCCGGCGCATTGGGAGATGAAGCAAGCGAAGTTTATTTTCCGGCAGTCAGCGCTGCCAATTCGCGAAGACGACGAGATTGTGACTTGTTTCAGAGACGGGCAGGTGACGTTGCGCCGAAACCGGCGCCTTGACGGCTTCACTCAGGCTGACCTGGAACAGGGCTATCAAGGTATTCGCGAAGGGCAACTTGTTCTCCATTCAATGGATGCCTTTGCTGGCGCAATCGGTGTTTCCGATGCGGATGGTAAATGCTCGCCCGAGTACATAATCTGTGATCCGCGGGATAAGCCCGTCGACAACCATTACTACGGTCACCTGCTGAGAACTATGGCCCTGGCTGGGTTCATCCAAGCGTCGTGCCCCGCGGTGCGAGAGCGCGCCCCCAGGATTCGCTTCTCAGACTTTGGGGACATGCTGCTACCGCTCCCACCGATCGACGAGCAGAAGAACGTCGTCTCAATGGTCGCGAAAGACGCCGCACGGCTAGACGCGCTTCAAACCGCAACGACAAGGACGATCGGTCTGCTCAAGGAAAGGCGCGCTTCCCTCATTGCTGCAGCGGTGACCGGACAAATCGACATAGGAGGTGCGGCATGATCGTCACGCGCCTCAAGCTCGCCAACGTGCGCGCTATCGAGGCGGCCGAGTTCCGCTTTCAGCCGGGGCTCGATCTCATCGTCGGCGTCAACGCGTGTCTCGGCGGATACGGTCAGCCGCCCGCTCTCCAGCATTGCGACACCCGCAAGAGGGATCGGGACCGGCAGTGGAGTCCGGCCGATCCTACCCACCACATCGAGACGCGGGTTTGGTATGAGGCGGACGGCAGCATTCGCTCCGACGACGCGGCCTTCGGCGCGCAACTCGACGAGGTGCTCAATCTGAACCTTCCAGTCCATAAGAACAATCGGCGGGGAGTTCTCGACGCGGTCCTCGCTTGGTGGACGCACGAGAAGGACGTTCAGCGCGGAGCCGTTCCCCGCACGCGCTTCGAACAAGAACGCAATCGTCAAATCGACGGGACAGGTCACCTGGAGCCGTTCTGCCAGATCGCCGTCTGGTGGCTCGATCGGCAACTCGCAAGGATGGCGGCATGAGCGAGAAGCGACATTCCGAGGCAGCCTTCGAGACCGTCATCGAGGCTCACTTGCTGGGACATGGCTATTTGGCCGTTCCTAGGGAGTCCTTCGATCCGGAACGCGCGATCTTTCCGGAGGTCGTGCTCGCGTTCATCCGCGAGACCCAGCCCAGCGAATGGGCGAAGCTGGAAGCCCTGCACGGCGAGAAGACCGGCGAGCAGGTTCTCGCCGATCTGTGCAAGTGGATGGATGCGAACGGCTCGCTCGCCACGCTGCGCCACGGCTTCAAGTGCTATGGCCGGACCCTGCGCGTGGCCTTCTTCAAAGCGGCCCACGAGCTGAATCCGGAACTCGAAGCCCGCTACGCCGCGAACCGCCTGGGCATCACCCGGCAGCTTCACTTCTCGCCGCAATCGAGAAGTCGCTCGACGTGACGCTCAGCCTCAATGGCATTCCGGTCACCACGGTGGAACTCAAGAACCCGCTGACCGGGCAGACGGTGGAGGACGCTTTGGCCAGTACCAGCACGACCGCGATCCGCGCGAGCCGATCTTCGAGTTCAAGCGGCGCACACTGGTGCATTTCGCGGCCGACACCGAGTCCGTGCTCATGACCACGCGGCTGGCGGGCACCGCAACGCACTTCTTGCCCTTCAACAAAGGCGACAGCGGCGGTGCCGGCAACCCGCCCGATCCGGCGGGACGCACCTACCGCACGGCGTACCTGTGGGAGGAGGTTCTGGCGCGCGACAGTTTGCTCGACCTGCTCGCGCGGTTCCTGCACCTGCAGATCGAGGAGAAGCGCGACGAGCAGGGCCGCAAGGTGAAGATCGAAATCGATGATCTTCCCGCGCTACCACCAGCTCCAGGCGGTGCGGCGGCTGGTGGACGCCGCGCGCGCCGAGGGCGTGGGGCATAACTACCTCGTCGAGCACTCAGCGGGCAGCGGCAAGAGCAACACCATCGGCTGGCTGGCGCATCGACTGGCATCGCTGCACGACGCCAGCAACGAGCGCGTCTTCGACAGCGTGATCGTGGTGACCGACCGGGTGGTGCTCGATCAGCAGTTGCAGGACACGATCTACCAGTTCGAGCACAAGCGCGGCGTGGTTCAGAAGATCGACGAGCGTTCCCGGCAGCTGGCGGAGGCGCTGGAGAACGCCGTGCCGATCATCATCACCACGCTTCAGAAGTTTCCGTTCGTCTCCCGCCAGTTGCTCAAGTTGGCGGAGGAGCGCGGCGAGCAAGGCACCGGCACCCTGCCGACGCGGCGCTGTGCCGTGATCATCGACGAGGCGCACAGTTCGCAGTCCGGCGAGACGGCCACGGATCTGAAGGAGGTGCTCGGTGGCGAGGGCTTGCGCGAGGAAGCGCACGATAGCAGCCGAAGAAGGGCGCGAGGACATGGAGGAGCTCTTCCGCAGCATGGCCAAGCGCGGCCGGCAGGCCAATCTCGAGCTTCTTCGCCTTCACGGCCACGCCCAAGCACAAGACCCTTGCGGTGTTCGGGCGCGATGGCGAGCCCGTCCATCGCTACACGATGCGCCAGGCGATCGAGGAAGGCTTCATCCTCGACGTGCTTAAGAACTACACGACCTACGCCACCTACTACAAGCTGCTCAAGGCCTGCGAGGACGATCCCAACGTCGAGCGCAAGAAGGCGGCGCGGGCGCTGGCGCGCTTCCTGCGCCTGCATCCGCACAACATCGCGCAGAAGACCGAAGTGATGGTCGAGCACTTCCAGACCGTCACGCGGCACAAGATCGGCGGCCGGGCCAAGGCGATGGTCGTCACCGGTTCGCGCCTGGAGGCGGTGCGCTACAAGCAGGCTTCGACCGATACATCAAGGAGAAGGGCTACGCGATCAAGACGCTGGTCGCCTTCTCCGGGACGGTGCAGGACGACAAGCTCCCGGACGTCGAGTACACCGAAGAGAGATGAACGGCGGAATCCGCGAGAAGGAGCTGCCCGAGAAATTCGCCACGCAAGAATATCAGGTGCTGCTGGTGGCGGAGAAGTACCAGACCGGCTTCGACCAGCCGCTGTTGCACACGATGTACGTGGACAAGCGGCTCGCGGGTATCCAGGCGGTGCAGACGCTGTCGCGGCTCAATCGCACCCACCCGCTGAAGGAGGACACGTTCGTTCTCGACTTCGTGAATGACCGCGAGGAGATCCGCGAGGCTTTCAAGACGTACTACGAAGGCGCGGAGATGGGCGAGGAGGTCGACCCAGCGCGCATGTACGAGATCAAGGGCGAGTTGGACGCCTCGGGCATCTATCTCGACGAAGAGATCGAGCGGTTCTGCTCGGTGTACTTCAAGCCGAAGCAGCGCCAGAGCGCGCAGGACCATCAGGCCATGAATGCGGCGCTCGATCCGGCGGTGTCGCGCTTCAAGGTGCTGCTGCAAGAGAAACGAGGAGGAAGCCGAGCTGTGGCGAGGAAAGGTGCAGGCTTTTCGCAACCTCTATGCCTTCCTGAGCCAGGTCATCCCGTATCAGGACTCGGACCTCGAACGGCTGTACGTCTTCCTGCGCCATCTCGCGGCGAAGCTGCCGCGGCGCCGCGGAGGTCCCTCGTACCAGTTCGATGACGACGTGCGGCTCGAGTACTACCGCCTGCAGAAGATCAGCGAAGGCTCGATCTCGCTCAAGATGGGAGAGGCGAAGCCCCTGGACGGCCCGAAAGAAGTGGGTTCGGGGCTCGTGCGCGAGAAGAAGTGCCGCTCTCGCAGCTTATCGACGTCGTCAACGAGCGCTTCGGGACGGACTTCAACCAGGCCGACCAACTGTTCTTCGACCAGATCGTCGAGGCGGCAATCGCCGACGGTGGGTTGCGCCAGGCCGCCGCCGTGAATCCCGAGGACAAGTTCGAGTTGGTGTTCAGGAATCTGCTTGAGCGCCTCTTCGTCGAGCGCATGGACCAGAACGAGGAAATCTTCGTGCGGTTCATGAACGACGCGCCCTTCCGGAAGGTCGTTACAACATGGATGGCCGAGGAGGCGTATCGCCGACTTCGCTCGGACCAAGCGTCAGTTGATGCCAGCGGGATGCGCGCCAAGCTGCCTCCTCGGCAGCTTGAAACCTGACTTGGCCTAGAGCCACTCGCAGGATAAGGCGCTCGCGAGCGGTGCTAACCTCTGGTGCATCGCGGACTATCTCACGTGTCTCGTGCATGTCATGGCTATCGGCGATCTGGCGGACTTGGAGGGGGTTCGCAGTGACGTTGGGGGTCAGCGGGCCGACGGGCGCTACAATTTCCTGCCAAATGTGGCGATCTGCCGTAACCGAACGACCGCGCGACAAAGGAATGTATTTAGGATCATAGCGCAGTTATCGTTTGTCGAATTGATCACCCGAACAACAGCACGAGCGCTGCCATCGCGGCCGGCAGGCCGATCCACATGAGGACGAGCATCACGGTGCGGCCCTCTCCCTTGGTGGCCGCGTCGCAAGCGGGCAGGTGCCCTTGCCCGGCTGTCGATGAGAATGCTGCACGTAACGATCTCCGAGGCGATCTTCCTACCGACGTGCAAAGGTCGTTCCACGGGAACGGCCTGGTTTTCCCAGGAACCGCGCGATGCCACGGCCGCCCCGCCCGGCATCGCTTGCCGCCCGCCGGCAATAGTTGCCGGCGCTCGCCCGCAACGCGGCGACGCCTCCCGCCGGGCCCAGACTCAATTAGGCCAAGCTCGATCGGTGCTGCTCCCGCCGTTGCTGACGCAACGGCTGACGCCGCCTCGGACGAATTCGCTGCGCGAATCCGCCTCGCCGCTACCCCGGCGCCGCGTCATCCCGTAAGATCGCGCCAGGACATCGGCACGGGCGAGGCGTCGCGTGGCAGGCTCGTTGACCATCATCGGCTCCGAGGCGCTGGACGATCTCGTCCGCAAGGCGCGCGCGAGCCCGCGCCGGCGCATGAACCTCAACCTCCACGCCGCGCCCTCGGACCCGATCCAGCGGCTGCTGAATGCCGCCGAGCCCGGCACCTACGTGCGGCCGCATCGCCATGCCGCCGGCCGCCAGGAATTGACGCTGGTGCTGCGCGGCGCGGCCGATGTCCTCCTCTTCGCCGATGACGGCGCGCTCGCCGAGCGCGTGCCGCTCGCCAGCGACGGCGCGCTCGTCGAGATCCCCGGCGGCTGCTGGCACGCGGCGGTCGTGCGCAGCCCCGGCACCATCCTGATGGAAGTGAAGCCCGGCCCCTACGATCCCGCGACCGACAAGGAATTCGCCGCCTGGGCGCCGCAGGAGGGCGAGGCCGCGGGCGAGGCGCTGCGGCGCTGGTATGCGACCGCGGCGCCCGGCGAGCGCTGGCGCGGTTAGGTCAGGCGGCCTGCCAGCACTCCGCCAGCCGCTGCCGGGCCTCGCCCTCGCATTCATCGGCCAGGGCGTCGAGCTGCTCCGCCACCGCCCAGGGAACCGGGCCCCGGGCGAGCTGCCGGTAATGCGCGGCACGCCGTCTCAGCTGGTCGATGTGCTGCTGCTCCATGGCGATCCCCTGCCGCGTCGCCATCACCCTCGCATCCCGGCGCCTGCGCGGGTGTGACAGGGATCACGCCGCCCGCCTTTGCCCAGCCCCGCCTTTGGCCAGCCATGACACGCGGCCCGCGCGCCGCTACGACGCTCCCGCCGCCGGCGTCCGCGACGCCTTCGCCGGCGCTTCCGGCAGCGCGCCCTTGATGGGATAGACCTCGACGATGAAGAGATAGAAGAACGCCAGCGAGATCAGCAGCACGACGATGCCGACGACGGAGGAGGTGACGCGCAGCTTCCCGGCCGAGAGCTCCATCTCCGCCGTCGTCTGCACGCCGGCGACGGTCACCGCCTTCCACAGCTGGTAGCCGGAAAAGCTGAGCCCGGCAAAGACGATGATCGCGACCAGGCCGAGCACGAGGCTCGACACCCACAATTCCCATGCGTAGAGATGCGCGCCATAGCGCATGAAGGCCGCCTGGTAGTCGTAGAACGCCATCAGCGAGTCCTGGTATTTTTTCCCGACCGGCGCTCTCTCCGCCGCGAGGTTGGCGTTGAGCTGGCGGATGATGGCCTCGAGATCGCGCTGCCGGTCGGCGCTCTCGGCCAGCTGTTGCTGCAGCGCCTTGATGCAGTCGGCGGCGACCGCGCCCTCGGCGCAGGGCGCGGCCGCGGCGGCGCCCGGCTCGCCGGCCGCCCGGACCGAGCTCGCCGCCGTCAGCGCCAGCAGCAGGGCGATCAGCGTCGCGGCGAGGCGGCCCATCTCACCTCGGCTCGTCCGCCGAGCGGCAGAGCTTGATCTGCTGGCGCTGCTCGGGCGTGAGCCCGGCGCAGAGATCGCCGCCGCTGCCGCCCGGACTGCCCGCCGGCGGCGGCAGCGGCGGCTGCATCGGGGGCGGTGGCATGGCGGCGGGCGGCGGCGGCGATGTCACCGGCGGGCCGAGCATGGGCTGCGGCGGCGGCGGCACCGGCGCCGGCAGGAGCTGCGCCGGGGCGCCGGCGGCGTGGAAGATCACGATGAACGCCACGGCCGAAGCCAGCCGCAGACCGGAAGCCATGCGCTACCCCCCTTGCACGGCGCCTCATGCGCGCATCGAGCGCGCGAATCTCCCCCAAAGAGTACTATCGATCGACGGGCGCGCCAATGGCCTTCGCCGCTACTGCCCGATCCGCGCCAGCTCGCCCGCGGCGCCGGCCTCGACGCCGAGGCTCGGCGAGCAGGTGTCGACGACGTGCTTCAGCAGCGGCCGCGCCGAGTGCCGGTCGTCATGCAGCAGGGCGTATTCGCCGAGGAAGAAATCGGCCTCGCATTCCTGGTTCTGCCGCGGCTCCTCGTCGCCTTCGCCGGCGGCCTGGCGCACCTGCGCGGGCGTCGCCGCGCCGAGAAACAGCGAGAGGATCGGGCGCGGCCATTGGTCGGCCGGGGCGGCGGCGGCCTGCTGCGCCAATTCCTGCGGCTCGGGCGTGCCCGCCCGGCCGCGCGCGACATGCAGCCAGAGGATGGCGTATTGGTCGGTCGGGTCGAGCTTCACCACCCGCGCGAAATCCCGCGCCGCCTCGCCATACTGCCCCAGCGCGAAGCGGACGATGCCGCGGTCGCCATGGATGAAGGGCCAGTCCGGCTCGCCGCGCTTGGCCGCCGCCACGGCGGCGTTGAAATCGGCGAGCGCCTTCGCATAGTCGCCCGTCTCGCGCCAGGCGATGCCGCGCCGGTAATAGAGCTGCGGCGTGCCGGGCTTGAGCTCGAGCGCCTTGTCGTAATCGGCGATGGCGCGATCGTACTCGCCGGTCTCGTCATAGGCGAAGCCGCGATAGAGCAGCAGCCTCGCCTGCTCTTGGCCGCTGAGTCCCGGCGCCGCGAGCCCCTGCGTGAGGAGGCGGATGGCCTCGGTGTAGTCGCCGCGCTGGCCGGCGGCGATCGCCGCCTGCAGGTCGCTGCCGGGCGCCGCCGGCTGCGCCATCGCGCCGGCCGCGGCGACGGCCAGAACCATCGCCAGTCCCAGGACCCGAAGCTTCATCTGATCGTCCTCCCTCTCTGCCCGCGCCGACCTAGCGGTGCCCGCCGCCGCCATGGCCGCCATGGCCGCCGCCATGGCCACCGCCGCCGTGCCAGCCGCCGGCCCTGCCGCCGTGCCAGGCGCCATGCGCACCGCCATGCCAGCCGCCGTGCCAGCCGCCATGCCAACCGCCATGCCAGGGATAGCCGCCCCCCCACGGCCGACCCGCCGCCGCCCGGCCAGACGCCATCGTCGGGGCCGTACCAGGGGTAATAGGGCCCGTCATACCAGGAGGAATAGTCGGCATAGCCGGGATATCCGGGCCGTCGCCGCCCTCCGCCACGCAGCCGGCCGCCAACAGGCAGGCCAGGCCAACACACCACCACCGCAGCTGCATCGCTTCCCCTTGGCCCGCCTGGCGCCGCTGTTGTGGGACGAGGCGGCGCCGGCGGCAAGTTAACGCGCTGCAAGGATCGGCGCCCCCGCCGCGGTTGTTAGGATCGCTGCTCGCCTTCCCCGACACCCTTCCGTCGTCATGGCCGCCCCCGGGCTGTGACCCGCAGGCACATCATCCCTCTCGCCTTCCCCGCGAAAGCGGGGAACCAGAGCGGGGCGGCTCCTGGGCCCCCGCTTTCGCGGGGGCGGCGATAATCATCTCATTTTCCCGGGACCGCCAAACACCTCTTCTCCGTGCCCTCCATGCCTCCGTGGTGACCCCGTCGAACCCTATCGCTCGGCTCCCGTTGCCTCCGGGTTCGAGGTCTGCAGCGTCGAGCCGACCGTGCCCAGGATGTTCCCGGTGTTGCCGAAGCTGCCATCGGGGCCACCGAGTCCGGCCGCGGTCGCGGTCACCGGCTGCACGCCCGGCCCGCCGCCGTTCTGGCATTGCGGCAGATAGGCGTTGGCGCCGAGGCAATCGGCGATCTGCGGCTGCTGCTCGATCAGGGCGCGGCGCGCCCGGGTGAGATAGTTGAGGCATTCGACCTCGCTGCCCGCCTCGGCCTCCTGCGCCCGGCCCCACCATTTGAGCGCTAGAGCGTAGCGCGGCGGGCTCGCCGTCTTGATCCGGTCGATGCGCGGCTTGAGATCCTGGATGTCGTCCCGGCACATCGCGTGCGCCGGCGCGGCGAGCGGCAACAGCAGTGCGGCGCATAGCAACCATCGTGCAACCATGGGCTTCCTCCCGCAGTAGCCCCGTCAACGCGCGGGCTGGGCGACGGTTCCACCGTCGCGCGCATCTCCCGGCCGCGCGCTTCGCCCGCCGGCGCGCCCCGCGCCGCACCCCGGAAAAAACCTACCCGGCGCGCGGAACACCCCGGCGGAGGCGTCGTTGCCGAGGAAGACGACCGCACCCTCACACGCCGGAGGCCTGCCATGACATCCCGTGCCGCCACCATCGCCGTGCTCGCCCTCTTCGCCGCCGCGCCCGCCTGGGCGCAGACCCAGCCGCGGGAAATGCCGGCCACGCCCACGCCCGGCGCCCGCGGCGAGGAAATGATGCATATGCTCAACCAGCAGGACCGCGACTTCCTGCAGCAGGCCGCCATGGGCAGCAAGGCCGAGGTCGAGATGGGACGGCTCGCCGAGAAGAACGCGGCCGGGCCCGCCGTGCGCGAGTTCGGCCGCTGGATGGCGACCGACCACACCGCCATCGACGAGGCGCTGGACCGCCTGGCGCGCCGCATGGGCGTCACCCCCGCCAGCGGCATCGCCAAGGAGGACCAGGCGGCGCTGGAGAAGCTGCGCGCGCTCAACGGCCGCGCCTTCGACCAGCAGTACATCCCGCTCCAGGTCCAGGGCCACGAGCAGGCGATCGCGCTCTTCCAGCGCGAGGAGCAGGACGGGCAGGAGCCGGTGCTGAAGGCGCTGTCGCGGCACACGCTGCCGATGCTGCAGGAGCATATGGCGGAGGCGAAGGAGCTGGCGGAGCTGCCCGAGGTCGCCGGGCGCACCACGGCACCACCGGCGCCGGCAGCACCATGCCGAAGCCCCAGCAGAGCCGGTAGAGCCGCCATGATCCGAAGTTAGGACAGAGGTTAGAACTTAGAACAAAGTCGTCGCCCCCGCGAAAGCGGGGGCCCAGGAGCAACCGCCCGTCGCCCGCCCTGGCTCCCCGCTTTCGCGGGGAAGGCGAGGATGGAGGTTTTCGGAGCGCAGAGCCGGTAGAGCCTTGGCCGCCGAGGGCCGCGACCTTACGATGATCGGTGTCCGATCGCGGCGCGGACTGCGTCATCGGCGTAGAGCAGATTTTTAGCCCCCGGTGTACACCGGGGGCGTAGTCTGCTCCCCGACGGAAAACCCCGCCGCGGCGCGCTGCGGCGGGGTTTCGATCAGCGACCGAGCCGCTGCTGCGCGCGCTACTTGTTCTTTTCGGCGCTGTTGGTGACGGCGTGGCCGGCGCTCGACATGTCCTCGCCGGCGCCGGCGACGGTGTTGCAGGCGCTGAGCAGCGTGCCGGCGCCGGCAAGCAGGAACAGGGCGAGGAAGATCTGGGCGAATGTCCGCGACATGGGCGACCTCCGGGTCTGGCTCTAGACCCTCTCCCAACACTCGCGGCGGTCCGATGTTCCCCGCCGCCGTCGCGGCGGACGGTCAGAGACAGTTCTGGAAGTTGAAATAGGCCTTGCGCCAGCGCGTCACGATGACCTTGGCGAAGAGCCCGGCCTTGGTGAAGGGATCGTTGGCGATGAACTCCTCGGCGACCTTGCGCTCCTCGGTGTCGACGATGAGCAGGCCGCCTTCGCCGGTGGCGCCGTCATCCAGCAGCATCGCGCCGGCGGCGAGCAGCTTGCCCTTGTGCGCCTCGAGATAGTCGAGATGGACCACGCGGTTGGCGGTGCGCAGATGGGCGTGGCCGGGCTTGTCGAAGGTCTGGATGGCATAGGGCATGGCGCTTCCTCGGCTGGTGGCGGGCGAGCCTAGCTCAATGGGAATGGACATGCACCGGCCGCGCCGCCATCGGCAGCGCCGCCAGGCGGTGGAGCTCGACGAGCAGCGCCGCCGCGTCCGGCAGCGCCTCGCTCCAGCGCGCGCGCAGGAAGCCCGCGCCGTCGATCAGGAGCTCGCACTCGGCCGGATGGTCGCCGGTGAAGAGCGCATAGGCCTGCGCCGCCTCGGGCGGGGCGCGCACGACGAAATCGGGCAGACCCGGCGCGCGCGCGGCCTCGCCCGCCTCGGGGTCGATCGGCAGCGCCAGCAGGCGCAGCCCCGCGGCGGCGAGGCGGCTCTCGGCCGCGGCCAGCTGCTGCAGCCGCGCCAGCGCGCCCGGCAGGCGATAGAGCACCAGCAGGACCGGCCCCGCCGCGACCGTCTGGCGCAGGCTCGCCTGCCGCCCGCCGCGCTCGAAGGCGAAGTCGGGCGCGACCGGCGCCGGCGTCGCGGTGACCTGCGGCAGCAGCACCGCCGGCTGGGCCGCGGCGGCGCGGGCATGGAGGAAGTTGATCAGGTCCCAGCGGCCCTGCTCGCCGATGCTGGCGGCGAAGCCCGGCATGCCGCCGGCGGGAATGCCCCGGCCGATCCACCAGAAGAGGTCGCCGTCGCGATGCCCGAAGAGGTGCGCCGCGGTGAGATCGGCGGGCGCCACCGGCAGGCCCGCGGCGAGCGGCCCGTCGCCCTTGCCGCCGGCGCCGTGGCAGGCCACGCAGTTGCCGGCATAGAGCCGCGCGCCGCGCAGGATCGAGGCGGCGGTGAAGCGCACCGGCGATTGCGCGAAGCTGGTGGGATAGGCGGTGACCAGCATGAATTGCAGCGGCCACCAGGATGTCGCGAGGAAGAGGAACAGCCCCGCCAGCAGCGGCATCGTGCGCTGGCGCGGGCGGCAGAGCGCATAGCCGAGGAGCGCCAGGCCGAGCAGCGCCAGGGCGATGGCGGCGAGCAATTCCCGCCGCAGCCGCGCCGACGCCTCGAGCACGGCGAGGCTGAGGCTGAACGGCAGCGGCCAGCGCGGCTCGACATGGAGCGCCGGCGGCAAGGTGCCGAGCGCGCCCAGCACCAGCAGCACGGCGCCGCCCAGCGCCGCCTCGATCAGCGCATTGCGCTGCAGCAGCCGCAGCGCCGGGCCGGCGGCGCCGTCGGCCAGCAGCGGCGTCAGCCACAGCCGGTTGATCGCGGCGAAGATCACCATGGTGAGGAACAGCGCCAGCTTGATCATCAGCAGATGGCCGTAATCGGTGCCGAGCAGCGCCGGGATGGTGCCGACGAGGAAGATGCTGTTGACGGTGCCGGTCGCGAGGATGAGGCCGACGGCGATCATGCCGAGCAGCGAGAAGCGTCGCGTCGCCGCGTAGGCCGCCCGGCCGCAGGACGCGCCATCGCGCCGCGCCGCGGCGAAGAGCAGCGCCAGCGGCACCAGCCCGCCCAGCCACGCGCCCGCGGCCAGCAGATGCGTCGCATCGGCGGCGAGCCGGATCCAGCCGGCCCCGCCCGTGCCCGCCGCCGCGTGGCCGGCGCCGGCGATCGTCGCCAGCGCCGCCGCGCTCAAGGCGAGCGCCGTCCAGAAGGCGAGGGCGGAGCGGCGGCGCGCGGCGATCGCCAGGCACAGGATCAGCGGCAGCGCCAGCGCGCCGCGCAGCTCCCAGTCGCGGCCGAAATGCGTGCGGTTCAGCACCGTGCCGAGAATCCCGGGCGAGAGCGCGTCGGCGAGCGGCCGGCCGCTCATGCTCGCCGCCTCGAGCGCGAGCCAGAGCAGGCCCGAGACGATGCCGAGGCCGAGGCCCAGCCAGGCCAGGCGGAAGATCTCGCGGCGGAACGCCGCGGCGCCGCCCGCCTCGGGATGGCGGCGCAGCGCCGGCTCGGCGATGAGAGCGGCGAAGGCGAGGCCGCCCGCCAGCGTGAACAGCGAGGCGAAGTGCAGCGCGCGCACCAGGGTCAAGAGGCTGTGCATCCGGCGCCGCGCTCAGCCGCCGACCTGGAAGGTGAAGGTGCCTTGCGTCGGGTGCGTGTCGACCGACACCACCCGCCAGGCCACCTTGTAGGTGCCCGGCGGCAGCGGCTTCAGCTTGACCTGCAGCAGCATCGGATCGCTGGCGCTGACGCTGGCATTGCCCTGATCGACGCGGTTGCCGGCCTGGTCGCGCACCTCGATCGTGCTGAAGGCGGGCTCGAGCTCCTGGGTGAACCAGATGCTGACCATCGGCGGCGAGGCCGGCACCGAGCTGCCCACCGCGGGGCTGGCATGGTCGAGGAAGGCGTGCGCCGAGGCCGCGCCGGCGGCGGCGGCCAGGAGCAGCAGGGCGGCGATGATCCGGGCCATGTCAGTAATCGACCATCGGTCGCCCGATGCTCCTCGGAAAGATGTCGTCGAGATAAAGATGGAACTGCACCAGCCCGCCGATGCCGTGGCCGGCGAGGCTGTTGACCGGCACGATCAGCTCGGTGCCGATCTGGTAATACTGCCCGGACCAGATCACGCCCGGCTGCACCGTGCCCGTGGTCTCAGATCCCATGCCGCGATTGACCGGCGTGCTGAGCGCGAACTCGACCAGCGGTATCATGTGATCGAAGGGATGGCCGATGCCGACATCCTTCACGTGGTGCTCGAGATATTCCAGGCTGTACTCGATGGCGAAGCCGTAATTGAAATTGTTGGAATTGGCCACGCCGTTGCTCTCGACCTTGGTCGGGAAGTCGAAGCTCAGATTGCCGGTGATGGCGAAAGGCCTGAGATAGGGCAGGCTGTCCGGGAGGTCGCCGAGCCCCTTGCCGAAATCGAAGGTCGGCGACAGCGTGGTGTAATCGGGCTGGCCCAGCGCCTGGACGCGCCCGGTATGGCCCCAGGTGGCGTCGAGGCCGACCAGCGCCATGGCCTCGTGCGGCGCGTTGATGAAGAGCTGGTACTGCAGTCCCGTGGTCAGCGCGCCGAAGCCGGTCAGCGCGGTCGCGTTGCGCGGCTGGACGTATGCCCATTGCCGCTGCAGCGTGAAGTCGATATCGGGCGTGATGCGCTTGGACAGGTCGACCTCAACGTCGTACTCCTGCGAGCCGTCGCTGCCGGTGGGATTGCGCGTCAGGGTGGGCAGCGACATCTCGTCGGCGACGAAGGGATCGTCGGTCAGGATCGTGGCGGGAAAGAAGCGGTCGCCGGCAAAGCCGTGCGCAACGGCCGCGCGCGGCAGCAGCGCGCCGGCGAGCGCCGTGGCGAGCACGCCGGCATGGAGGCGGTTCATCGAAGGGCTCTCCCCTCAAATGGCAAACGCGCCGGGCCGCCCGAGGGGCGGTCCGGCAGGCGAAGGCGCGTCAGGGATCAGCCGAGCGGCGGGGCGCGGGAGCGATAGGCGCTGAGGACGACGACGCGCGGCTCGGCCCGTCTCTCCGGGACCGTCGCCACGATCGGCGCCGCTGCCGGCAGCGGCAGCGCCACGAGGGCGGGAGCGGTGAAGACCGGGCCGGCATGGAGCGCGATGCAGATCGGGCAGAGACCGTCGCCGTCACGGTGGGGATGGTGGGATGTGCCCGGCGCGCCCTCCGCCCTATGACCATAGCCGCAGATCTCGAAGGCGCTGTTCGCGGCGGCGCGATTGGCGAAGGAGATTTCAATCGCGACGAGGAGCGGCAGCTCCACCTGGAGGGCGAGCGCGATCAGGCCGATCCAGGCGGCAATGACGCGGCGCTGCGCTTTCCCTCTCATCGGCGGCCATCCCCAAAGGCCAGCGCGGAACACGCGCCACGGTAGAAGGAACCACCGAAGGCTGCAAGCATCGCCGGCCGCACGGCGCGGGTTCCGCCGCGGATCGAGCTGCGCTAGAAGATCGGTTGAACCGAGCGGGGGGGGAAGACATGCGCGGTCGAATTGCCGTCCTGGTATGCGCGGCGCTGGCGGTCGCCACGCCGGCGCTGGCGCTGGACAAGGTCACCTTCGGCACCGATTGGAAGGCCGAGGCCGAGCATGGCGGCTACTACCAGGCGATCGCCACCGGGATCTATCGGCGCTACGGGATCGAGGTGACGCTGCGCCCGGGCGGGCCGCAGGTGAACCACGCGGAGCTGCTGGCGGCCGGGCGGCTCGATTTCAACGAGGCGCCCAATTCCTTCATCGGGCTCAACTACGTCAACGAGAACATCCCGATGGTGGCGGTGGCGGCGATGTTCCAGAAGGATCCGGCGGTGCTCATCGCCCATCGCGGCGTCGGCAATGACAGCCTCGCCGCGCTCAAGGGCAAGCCGATCATGATCAGCGCCGACACCCGCATCGGCTGGTGGCTCTTCATGAAGGCGAAGTTCGGCTACAGCGACAACCAGATCCGCCCTTATGCCTTCAGCGTCGCGCCCTTCCTCGTCGACAAGCAGGCGGTGCAGCAGGGCTACCTCACCAGCGAGCCCTTCCTGATCGAGCAGCAGGGCGAGAAGCCGCTGGTCTTCCTGCTCGCCGATGCCGGCTATTCCAGCTACGCCTCGGTGATCGAGACCTCGCAGCGCCTGGTGCAGCAGAAGCCCGACCTGGTGCAGCGCTTCGTCGATGCCAGCATCGAGGGCTGGTACAGCTATCTCTACGGCGACCCCGCCCCGGCGAACGCGCTCATCAAGAAGGACAATCCGGAGATGACGGACGCCCTTCTGGCCTATGCGATCGCGCATCTCAAGCAATCCGGCATCGTCGACAGCGGCGCCGCGGAAAAGACCGGCATCGGCACCATGGACGAGGCGCGCTGGCGCGATTTCTTCGAGGTGATGGCGGCGGAGGGCCTCTATCCCAAGACGCTCGACTACCGCCGCGCCTACACGCTGCGCTTCGTCGACAAGCGTGTCGGCATGACCCTCAAGAAATAGGCGCGCCCATGGAGCGGGGCGCGAGCGGCGCGCCGATCATCGCGCTCGACGGCGTCGGCAAGCGCTTCCGCAGCGGCGTGGAGGCGCTCTCCGGCATCGATCTCGCCGTGGCGCCCGGCAGCTTCGTGAGCCTGCTCGGCCCCTCGGGCTGCGGCAAGAGCACGCTGCTGCGCATTATCGCCGGGCTGGCGCCGCCGTCCTCGGGCCGCGTCGTCGCCGGCGACAGCGAGCTGGCGCGGCATCTGGGCTTCGTCTTCCAGGAGCCGACGCTGATGCCGTGGGCGACCGTCTGGCAGAACGTCTACCTGCCGCTGCGGCTCGCCGGCAAGCGGCGCGAGGAGGTCGCGGCGCGCATCGCCGAGACGCTGGCCTCGCTCGGCCTCGCGGGCTTCGAGCAGGCCTATCCGCGGCAGCTCTCGGGCGGCATGCGCATGCGCGTCTCGATCGCCCGCGCGCTCGTCACCGAGCCGCGGCTGCTGCTCCTCGACGAGCCTTTCGCGGCGCTCGACGAGTTCACGCGCTTCCGCCTCAACGAGGATCTGCTGCGGCTGTGGCAGCGGCATCAGTGGACGGTGGTCTTCGTCACCCACAGCATCTTCGAGGCGGTGTTCCTGTCGAGCCGCGTGCTGGTGATGACGCCGCGCCCCGGCAGGATCGTCGCCGACCTGCCGGTCGAGCTTCCCTATCCCCGCGACAATGCGCTGCGCACCGCGCCGGCCTATGCCGAGCAGTGCCAGCGTATCTCGGGCCTGCTGAGCGAGGCGATGGCATGAGCACCGAGCTCCAACGGGTCGCGGCGCCGGTTTTGGTCGGCGTGATGTTCCTGGCCGGCTGGGAGGTGCTGGTCGAGCTTCGGCACATCCCGCCCTATGTGCTGCCGGGGCCGCTGCTGGTGGCCGAGGCGCTGTGGCGCGACGGGCCGAGCCTGCTCGGCTCGCTGCTGGTGACGCTGCGTGTCACGCTCGCCGCCCTGGCCGCGGCGGTGGTGCTGGGCGGCGCGCTGGCCATCCTCTTCGCCCAGTCGCCGCTGCTGGAGATCAGCCTCTTTCCCTATGCCGTGATCCTGCAGGTGACGCCGATCGTGGCGATCGCGCCGCTGATCATCATCTGGCTGAAGGACGAGGTCTTCCTGTCGCTGCTGGTCTGCGCCTGGATCGTGGCCTTCTTCCCGGTGGTCGCCAACACCACCCTCGGGCTCAACAGCGCCGACCGCAATCTCGTCGATCTCTTCCGCCTCTACGGCGCCTCGCGCTGGCAGACGCTGCGCTTTCTCCGCCTGCCTTCGGCGCTGCCCTATTTCCTGACCGGCACGCGCATCAGCGGCGGGCTCGCGCTCATCGGCGCGGTGGTCGCCGAGTTCGTCGCCGGCACCGGCGGCAGCGACAGCGGCCTCGCCGCGCGCATCCTCGAGGCGGGCTATCGGCTGCAGATGCCGCGCCTGTTCGCGGCGCTGCTGCTGCTGGCGGCGACCGGCATCGCCATCTTCGCGGTGCTGGGCTGGCTGGCGCAGCGTCTCATCGGCCACTGGCACGAAAGCGCACTCTCAAGAGACGACTAGCGACGACACTTCGTGTCGCGCTTACTTAGCTGAAGATATTGAGGAGATAGCCCTGCATCTGCGACGCCGTCTGGATCACCTTGAGATTGGCGTCGTAGGAGAGCGAGGTGGTGTTGAGGCTGACCGCCTGTTGCGCCAGATCGACATTGGGCGAGGCGACATTGCCGTTGGCGTCGGCGAAGGGCGAGTTCGGATCGTAGATGGCGTTGCTGGCCGGGGTCACCGGCTGCTGCACCGCCGCGGTGCCGCCGCCGGGCGTGGCGTTCTGCGTCACGTCGACCGGCTGGTAAGGCTGCACCTGACCCGGTTGCGGCGACAGCGACGCCGTGTCCTGGCTGTTGGCAATATTGCTCGCCGTCGCGTTCAGACGGGTGCTGGCGGCGGTCAGGCCGGAGACGGCGATGGAGATCGGGTCGCCCATGCCTACCAATCTGGGGGTGGGCGCGGCCCAATGCGAGACTTATCGCGGCGGATTTTAAGGGTATTTTAGCAATCGCCGGGTGTCGCCGCGCGATGGACACCGGGCTGTCGAAGCCCTGTCGGATCGCTCCAGCGGCAGCATACGCCGGCGTTGGTTCAGGCCTCCGGCACCACCACAGCCACCAGATCTGCGATGCAGACGGGGCGGTCCGAGCCCTCGATCGCGATGGTCGCCTCCGAGGTGACGCGCACGCCTTTGGGCGTCTCCTCGACATCGGCGAGGCGGATCCGCGCCCTGATGCGGCTGCCGCTCGGCACCGGCTGGGTGAAGCGCACCTTGTTGCAGCCGTAATTGAGCCGCGCCGCCACCTTGCCGACCTCATAGACCTCGTCGATCAGCCGCGGCAGCAGCGACAGCGTCAGGAAGCCGTGGGCGATGGTGTTGCCCAAGGGCGATGCCTTGGCGCGCTCGCGGTCGACATGGATCCACTGGAAGTCGCCGGTCGCCTCGGCGAAGCGGTCGATCATCTCCTGGCTGACCGTCACCCATGCACTCTCGCCGAGCACCTCGCCGACGGCGGTCTTGAGCTCCTGGACATCGGCAAATCGGCGCATCGCAAGGATCCTTTCGTGGCCGCAAGGCCGCGCATTCTTCCCCGAAGCGGCGGCGGCGTCCAGAGCGGTAGGGGTTGACACCTAGGGGAGGGTGGGCAAGTCTGCCGCAAAATCATGAGGAGAGGCCTATGAGAGAAGCGGTCATCGTCGCGACGGCGCGTACGCCCATCGGCAAGGCCGTGCGCGGCGCCTTCAACAACACTCACGGCGCCAGCATGACGGGCCATGTCATCCAGCAGGCGGTCGAGCGCGCCAAGGTCGAGCCCGGCGAGGTCGAGGACGTGATCATCGGCTGCGCCAATCCCGAGGGCGCCACCGGCCACAACATCGCCCGCGACGCGGCGATCCGCGCCGGGCTGCCGGTCACCGTGCCGGGCGAGACGATCAACCGCTTCTGCAGCTCCGGCCTGATGGCGATCGCATCGCCTCCCAGCGCATCATGGTCGACGGCATCGACGTGGCGGTCGGCGGCGGCACGGAATCGATCAGCCTCGTGCAGTTCAACATGAACAAGCACCGCTTCGCCGACGAGTGGCTGGTCGAGCACAAGCCGGACGTCTACATGACGATGATCGAGACCGCCGACATCGTGGCGCAGCGCTACCAGGTGACGCGCGAGCAGCAGGACGCGTTTGCGCTGACGAGCCAGCAGCGCACCGCCGCGGGGCAGAAGGCCGGGCGCTTCGACGCCGAGATCGCGCCGATGAAGACCGTGAAGCTGATGGCCGACAAGGACAGCGGCAAGACCTGGACCGAGCAGGTCACGCTGGCCAAGGACGAGGGCAACCGGCCGGACACGACGGCGCAGGGGCTTGCCTCGCTGAAGCCGGTGCGCGATGGCGGCTTCGTCACCGCCGGCAATGCCAGCCAGCTCTCCGACGGCGCCTCGGCCTGCGTGGTGGTGGAGCGGCGCTTCGCCGAGAAGCGCGGCCTCAAGCCGCTCGGCATCTATCGCGGCATGGCGGTGGCGGGCTGCGAGCCCGACGAGATGGGCATCGGGCCGGTCTTCGCCGTGCCGAAGCTGCTGAAGCAGCACGGGCTCAAGGTCGGCGACATCGATCTCTGGGAGCTCAACGAGGCCTTTGCCGTGCAGGCGCTCTACTGCCGCGACCGCCTCGGCATCGACCCCGAGAAGTTCAACGTCGACGGCGGCGCCATCTCGATCGGCCATCCCTATGGCATGAGCGGCGCGCGGCTCACCGGCCACGCCCTCATCGAAGGCAAGCGCCGCGGCGCCAAATACGCCGTCGTCACCATGTGCATCGGCGGCGGCATGGGCGCCGCCGGGCTGTTCGAGATCGTCTAAGGAGAGTTGTCAGTGATCAGTTGTCAGTGGTCAGTAGCACCGCACTGATCACTGACGACTGAAAACTGACAACTTCTATCATCCCCGCCCAGCAATCGTCACGCCGCCATCGATCACCAGGGTCTGGCCGGTGATGAAGCGGCCGGCGGGGGAGGCCAGCAGCACGGCCATGCCGGCGATGTCGACGGGCTCGCCGATCATGCCCAGCGGCGCCTGCTTCAGGGTCTGCGCCAGCACTTCCTTGTTCTCCCAGAGCGCGCGGGCGAAATCGGTCTTGACCAGGCCGGGGGCGATGGCGTTGACGCGGATGTTGTGCTCGCCCCATTCGACCGCGAGGCTGCGCGCCAGCTGCATGTCGGCCGCCTTGGAGATGCCGTAGGCGCCCAGCGTCGAGCTGCCGCGCAGCCCGCCGATGCTGGAGACGATGATCACCGAGCCGTCCTTGCGCTGGGCCATGGCGGGGATCACCATGTTGCACAGCCAGAGATTGCTGCGGATGTTGCTGTCCATGATGCGGTCGAAGGCCTCGTCGCTGATCCCGGCGAGCGGGCCGTAATAGGGATTGACCGCGGCGTTGCAGACCAGCACGTCGATCTGGCCGAAGACGCGGATGGATTGATCGACGAGGGTCTGCAGCGCCGCCTTGTCGCCGATATGCGCCGGGATCGCCACGGCCTTGCCGCCGGCCTGCTTGATGCCGGCGACCACCTCTTCGCAGGCGGGCGCCTTGCGGCTCGAGACCACGACATTGGCCCCGAACAGGGCCAGCTGCTCGGCGATCGCGCGGCCGATGCCCTTGGAGGAGCCGGTGACCACCGCAGTCTTGCCGGCGAGATCGAAAATCGACATGGTTCCCTCCGCCTTCCATCCCTGGCGCCGGCGTCTCCCGGCCTCGCCGGGCAAGCTACTCGATCGCGCTTCCGGCCGCCATCCCGACGGGTGCGCGCATTTTTTAGTTGGCATCGGCTATCATGCTGCGCGAAAAAAAGCCGAACGGTCGCCGGACAGGGAGTAGGTCATGAAATTTCTCGCGCTCGCCGCGCTGGCGGTGCTGTTGTCCGCCTGCAGCGCCGGCAATGGCATCAATCCGGACGAGGATCAGAAAGAGGCCATCCAGCAGCAGAAGAACTGCGCCGATCCCAAATGGAAAGAGGACCATCTCGGCGTCTGGTACAGCGTCTGCCGCCCCAACGCGAGCCTTAGCGCTAGCGCGAGCGCGAAGCGTCGTCGCTGGCGGGCGTCAGCGCTTGCTCTTGCAACCGCGAAAGCCCGCGCCTCCGCCGGTCTAGCTGGTCCGCCCGGCGCGGCTCCCGCGCTTGCTAGCGCAAGCGCTGACGCCGCCGACGACGAAGGCGCTTCGCGCCTTCGCGTCTGGACTTGACACGAGGTGCGGTGGGGAGTATGCGCTTGCCCGTCCCGTGGTGATTTGAGCCGACCGGCTTGCGGCCACGTAAAAACAACCGCTAAAAGGTCGGAGGCTCCTATGGGAACCCTGACCTTCGCGGGTCCAGGGTTTTTTCGTGCCCGCTGCCGGCGGCCCCAGGAGCAGGAACCATGCCCGACCTCTTCCGCGAGCTTCCCCCCGACCTTCGCCCGCGCACCCTGATGGCGCGCGGCGGCCATCTGCGCAGCCAGTTCATGGAGACCGCCGAAGCGATCTATATGAGCTCGGGCTATGTCTACAAGACGGCGGAGGAGGCCGAATCCGCCTTTGCCAAGGACGGCTCGCGCTTCGTCTATTCGCGCTATGCCAATCCCACGGTCGCGATGTTCGAGGAGCGGCTGCGGCTGCTCGAAGGCGCGGAGGCCTGCCGCGCCACGGCGAGCGGCATGGCGGCGGTCTTCGCCGCGCTCGCCTCGCAGGTCAAGGCCGGCGACCGGGTCGTCGCCTCGCGCGCGCTCTTCAACTCCTGCAACTACATCATCACCCAGGTCCTGCCGCGCTACGGCGTCACCACCGAGCTGGTCGACGGCCGCGACCTCGCTGCCTGGCGCCGCGCGCTGGCGCCGAGGGTGAAGGCGGTGTTCTGCGAGAGCCCGTCCAACCCGACGCTGGAGCTGGTCGATCTCGCCGCGGTGGCCGAGCTCACCCATCGCGCCGGCGGCGTGCTCGTCGTCGACAACGTCTTCGCCACGCCGCTGCTGCAGCGCCCGCTGCGGCTCGGCGCCGATATCGTCGTCTATTCCGCCACCAAGCATATCGACGGGCAAGGGCGCAGCCTCGGCGGCGCGGTGCTCGGGTCCGATCAGCTCGTGCGCGAGACGCTGATGCCGTTCCTGCGCCATACCGGGCCGGCCTTGAGCCCGTTCAACGCCTGGCTGCTGCTCAAGGGCATCGAGACCCTGCCGCTGCGCGTCGAGGCGATGAGCCGGTCGGCGGCCGAGATCGCCGCCTTTCTCCAGCACCACGGCAAGGTCGCGCGCGTGCTCTATCCCGGCCTCGAGAGCCATCCGCAGTACCAACTCGCCCGGCAGCAGATGAGCGGCGGCGGCACGCTGCTGGCGCTCTCGGTCGCCGGCGGCAAGCCCGGCGCCTTCCGCCTGCAGAACGCGCTGAAGCTGATCGAGATCTCCAACAATCTCGGTGACAGCAAGAGCCTGATCACCCATCCCGCCACCACCACGCATCATCGCTTCAAGCCCGAGGAGCGCGCCGAGCTCGGCATCGATGACGGGCTGGTGCGGCTCTCGGTCGGGCTCGAGGATCCGGCCGACCTGATCGCGGATCTCGACCAGGCGCTGCGGGCGGTGTAGGCGGCCATGACCGCCTTCACCTCGCGCTTCCTCACCGCGAACGGGATCCGCATCCATTACGTGCGCGAGGGGCAGGGCGCGCCGCTGCTGCTGCTCCATGGCTGGCCGGAATTCTGGTACGTCTGGCACAAATGCATCCCGCGGCTGGCGCAGGCCTTCGACGTGATCGTGCCGGATCTCAGGGGCTTCGGCGATAGCGACAAGCCCTCGCCGGGCCCCGCCGCCGATGCCGGCGCGGAGGTGCATGCGGCCGACATGCTGGCGCTCCTCGACGGGCTCGGCCTCTCCCGCGTCGGCATCGTCTCGCATGATGTCGGCGCCTATGTCGCGCAGAGCCTGGCGCGGCAGCATCCGGAGCGGCTCTCCGGGCTCTTCTTCTTCAACTGTCCCTATCCCGGCATCGGCAGCCGCTGGGCGGCGCCCGATCATCTGATCGAGATCTGGTACCAGTCCTTCCACCAGCAGCCCTGGGCCGCCGAGCTGGTCGGCAGCTCGCGCGCGGCCTGCCGGACCTATTTCCGCCATTTCCTCAGCCACTGGGCGCATGATCCGCACGCCTTCGATGTCGATCTCGAGGCCTGGGTCGACAATTTTCTGAAGCCCGGCAATCTCCAGGGCGGCTTCAACTGGTACATCTCGGCGCACCAGGCGCGCCTCGCGATGATGCGGGGCGAGGTGCCGCGCCAGCAGCGCGCGCCGATCGCGGTGCCGACGCGCGTGCTCTGGGGCGAGAGCGATCCCATCCTGAAGAGCGCCTGGAGCGACCGCATCGGCGAGTTCTTCAGCAACGCCGTGGTGAGCACCGTGCCCGAGGCCGGCCATTTCGTGCATTACGAGAAGCCGGACCTCGCTTGTCGCGAGATCGCCGCCTTCTTCAGCGGCCTCTAGCTGACCAGCGGCAGCGTGCGGATGTCGTAGGCGGCGCGCAGCGAGCGGCCGAGCACGGGATCCTCGAGCTCCATCTCGAAGCGGTCGGCAGCGGCGATGCCGCCGATCGCGGTCTGGGTCCCGCAGAACATGACGGTGCCGTCGGGCAGGGCGGCGCCGCGCCCGGTGAAGCGCTCCATCAGCTCGCGCGGATCGCGCAGCACCGCGGTGGGGCCTTCCTGATAGAGGCGACGCTTGCCGCCTGTCACCACATGCGATCGCAGGATCAGCCGGTCCCAATGCGGCGCCACCTCCTCGAAACGCCACAGCTCCGGCGCCACCACCTTGCGGCAAAGCTGCTTGGAGAGCGCCACCGAATAGGCCTCGGCGGCGCGGTCGGTATGGTCGGAGCCGAGCCCGACCCAGAGCCCGCCGCCGGAAAAGATCACCGTCTCGACCTCGCCGGAGGTGTCGGGGCCGACGACGTCGATGCCGGCATCGGTGGTGAGCAGGCCGCGATCGCAGCGATAGAAGAGCGGCACCGTGCTCGGCGGCTTGACCCCCAGCGCCTTCAACTCGTCGATGTGATGCTGCAAGGCGGCGGTGTCGCGGCCGGTCCAGCCCGCGATCACGAGATCGGCGACTTTGAAATCCACCGGTTCCCGCCTGCCGGCACTGTGCTTCAGCATCCGCATCATCGACCACTCCCTCGAAAGCGCCGCGACCATGCCGGATGGCCGGGGGATTGTCCACGCCGCGCGCCGCGGTAAAGTGGCCGTGCGGGGGAGGACAGCCGATGCAGCGCAGCGCGGAGCGGATACTGACGACCCATACCGGCAGCCTGCCGCGACCGGCGGCGCTGACGCGGCTCTACGCGCGGCGCGCCGCCGGCGAGGCGGTGGACGAGGCGGCGCTCGCCGAAGCCGGGCGGCGCGCGCTCAACTGGGTGTTGCCGAAGCAGGTCGAGTGCGGCATCGACATCGGCAACAACGGCGAGCAGCAGCGCGAAGGCTTCTTCCTCTATCTGCGCCACCGGCTCAGCGGCTTCGGCGGCAGCTGGCAGCGCGCGCCGCGCGGCGACATCGAGCGCTATCCGATGTTCAAGGCGGCGCTGCAGAGCCAGCTCGCCGGCAGGGAGGCGGTGAGCAACTTCGCGCCGCCCAAGGCGGTGGGCGAGATCCGCTATCTCGACCCGGCGCTGGTCGAGGCCGAGTGCCGCGACTTCCGCGTGGCGCTCGATGCGATGGCGGGGGGCTTCGTCGAGCCGTTCCTCACCGCACCCTCGCCGGGCATCGTCGCCTCGGCCGTGCTCAACGAGCACTACGATAGCGAGGAGGCCTATCTCGCGGCGCTGGCCGCGGCGCTCAAGGTCGAGTACGACGCGATCGTGAAGAACGGCTTCCTGCTGCAGCTCGACTGCCCCGACCTCGCGCTCGAGCGCCACGTCTCCTACATGGACCGGCCGCTCGGCGATTTCCTGGGCTTCGTCGAGCGGGTGGTGGCGGCGATCAACGCGGCGCTCTCGGACGTGCCGCGCGAGCGGGTGCGCATGCATGTCTGCTGGGGCAATTACGAGGCGCCGCATGATTGCGACGTGCCGCTCGCCGAGATCTGGCCAGTGCTGCGCGAGGCCAAGGTCGGCGCCTTCGTGCTGCCCTTCGCCAATCCGCGGCATGCCCATGAGGTGCGCTGCCTCGAGGCGCTGCCGCCCGCCGAGGACCAGCTCATCATCGCCGGCGTCATCGACAGCCTGACCAATTTCGTCGAGCATCCCGAGGTGGTGGCCGAGCGCATCGAGCGGGCGGCCCAGGCGCTGGGCGATCCCCGGCGCGTCATTGCCGGTACCGATTGCGGCTTCGACACCTCGGCCGGCATGGGCCGGGTCGCCGAGGATGTGGTCTGGGCCAAGCTCGCCGCGCTGAGAGACGGCGCGCGCATCGCCTCCGACCGGCTCTTCCGGTAGGCGCCTGTCTGGGAAATGGTGGAGCAGCCGTTCTCGCTCGCGGGCAGGCTGGCGCTGGTGACGGGCGCGGGGCGCGGGCTGGGCCTCGCCATGGCGACGAGCCTGGCGCGGGCGGGGGCGCAGGTGCTGCTCAACGGGCGCGACGCGGCAAGGCTCGAGGAGCCGGTCGCGTCCTTGCGGGCGCAGGGGTTTGCCGCCGCCCCCATGGCCTTCGATGTCGCCGATGAGGCGGCGGTGGCCCGCGCCTTCGCCGCCATCGCCGCCGAGCAGGGACGGCTCGACATCCTGGTCAGCAATGTCGGGCTGCGCAACCGCCGCCCGATCGATCAGCTGTCGCTCGCCGACATGCGCGAGATGCTCGAGGTCAATCTCGCCGCGCCCTTCGGCCTCGCCAAGGCGGCGGCGGCGCTGATGCTGCCGCAGGGCCGCGGGCGCCTCATCATGGTGACCTCGGTGGCCGGGCCGCTGTCGCGCGCCGGCGATGCCGCCTATACCGCCGCGAAAGGCGGGCTTGCCGCGCTCACCCGCTCGCTCGCCGCCGAGTACGGGCCGCGGGGCATCACCGCCAACGCCATCGCGCCCGGCTTCTTCGCCACCGAGACCAATGCCGAGCGCGTCGCCGATGCCAAGTTCCTGTCCTTCGTCGAGCTGCGCGTGCCGCTCAGGCGCTGGGGCCAGCCGCACGAGATCGGCGGCGCCGCGGTGTTCCTCGCCTCCGACGAGGCCGCCTATGTCAACGGCCACGTGCTCACGGTGGATGGCGGCTTCAGCGCCTCTTTCTGATTGGCCCGCCGCGCGCGGTCCGCTATAGGCTTGGGCCGTCAGGTCGAACAACGGGGGAAGCAATGCGCGGTTTGATGATGGACCGCCCGCTGCTCATCGGAGCGCTCATTCAATACGCCGCCGAGTATCACGGCGACACCGAGATCGTCACGCGCACCGTCGAGGGGCCGATCCATCGCTACACCTATGCCGAGGCCGAGCGCCGCGCCCGGCAGCTCGCCAAGGCGATGAAGCGCCGGGGCATCGGGCTCGGCGATCGCGTCGCGACGCTGGCGTGGAACACGCACCGGCATTTCGAGCTCTACTTCGCGGTCTCCGGCATCGGCGCGATCTGCCACACCATCAATCCGCGGCTCTTCGCCGATCAGCTGCGCTACATCGTCAACCACGCCGAGGACAGGATCCTCTTCCTCGATCTCACCTTCGTGCCGCTGGCCGAGAAGCTGGCCGCCGAATGGCCGGGCGTGCGGCACTATGTGATCATGACCGATCGCGCGCACATGCCTGAAACCAGCCTGCCCGGCGCGCTCTGCTACGAGGAGATCGTCGCCGCCGAGGCCCCGGATCTGGTCTGGCCGGAGTTCGACGAGAACACCGCCTCCTCGCTCTGCTACACCTCAGGCACGACCGGCAATCCCAAGGGTGCGCTCTACACCCACCGCTCGACGCTGCTGCACAGCTTCGCCGTCTGCTCGGCCAATGCCGTCGGCGTTTCGATGCGCGATTCCATCCTGCCGGTGGTGCCGATGTTCCACGTCAACGCCTGGGGCATCCCCTATGCCGCGGCGATGTCGGGGGCGAAGCTGGTGTTTCCCGGGCCGAAGCTCGATGGCGCCAGCCTGCACGAGCTGTTCATGGCCGAGAAGGTCACCGTGTCGATGGGGGTGCCCACGGTCTGGCTCGGCCTGCTGCAGTATCTCGAGCAGACAGGCAAGCGCCTCGACGGCATGAAGCGCGTCACCGTCGGCGGCTCGGCCGCGCCCAGGGCCATGATCGAGGCCTTCGAGGAGAAATACGGCGTCCAGTGCATCCATGGCTGGGGCATGACCGAGATGAGCCCGGTCGGCACGCTGGCGCTGCCCAAGCTCAAGCATCTCGAACGCTCGGTGGACGAGCAGCTGGCGATCAAGAGCAAGCAGGGCCTGCCGCTGTTCGGCGTCGACATGAAGGTGGTCGGCCCCGACGGCAAACCGCTGCCCCATGACGGCAAATCGAGCGGCGAGCTGCTGGTGCGCGGCCCGTGGATCGTCAGCGGCTATTTCAACGATGATCAGGCTTCGGCGGCGGCGTTCGACGCGGAGGGCTGGTTCCGCACCGGCGACGTGGCGGCGATCGACGGCGACGGCTACATGATCATCGTCGATCGCAGCAAGGACGTGATCAAATCCGGCGGCGAATGGATCAGCTCGATCGACGTGGAGAACGCGGCCATGGGCCATCCCGAGATTGCCGAGGCGGCGGTGATCGGCCTGCCGCATCCCAAATGGGACGAGCGGCCGCTGCTCGTCGTCGTGCCGAAGCCGGGCTGCCAGCCGAGCAAGGAGTTGATCACCGCCTTCCTCGGCGGCAAGATCGCGCGCTGGCAGTTGCCCGACGACATCGTCATCGTGCCGGAGCTGCCGCACGGGGCGACCGGCAAGGTGCTGAAGACCCGGCTGCGCGAGCAGTTCAAGGACCATCGGCTGCCGACGGAATAGCAGCGCGGGAAGGGAGGGCGTGATGGCACAGCGGCTCCAGGGCAAGGCGGCGTTCATCACCGGCGGCGCGTCGGGGCTCGGGCGCGCCATGGCGGAGGCCTTCGCGGCCGAAGGCGCCAGGGTCGCGATCGCCGATATCGACCGGGCGCGCGGCGAGGAGGCGGCGCGGCGCATCGGGCCGGCGGCCATCTTCCTCGCTCACGACGTCACCAGCGAGGAGCAGTGGATCGCCAATCTCGGCGCCGCGGCAGCCGCCTTCGGCCGCCTCGACACGCTCGTCAACAATGCCGGCATCGGCACCCGCGGCGATGTCGAGAACACCACCCTCGAGGAGTGGCGGCGCATCCATGCCGTCAATCTCGACGGCCCCTTCCTCGGCTGCAAGCACGCCATCGCGCTGATCGCCAAGGCGGGGGGCGGCGCCATCATCAACATCTCTTCGGTGGCGGGGCTCATCGGCACGCGCGACAGCGCCGCCTATTGCGCGAGCAAGGGAGGCGTGCGGCTGCTGACCAAATCGGTGGCGATGCATTGCGCCCACCGCAAGAACGGGGTGCGCTGCAACTCCATCCATCCCGTCTACACCGACACCCCGATGGTCGACCAGATGCTGGCGGAATCGCGCCGGCCCGAGCGCATGCTGGAGGCGATGAAGGCGATGATCCCGCTGGGCCGGCTAGGCACGCCGGAGGAGCTGGCGGCGATGGCGGTCTATCTCGTCTCCGACGAGGCGCGCTTCGTCACCGGTGCCGAATTCGTCTTCGACGGCGGCTACACCGCCAACTGATCGGAGGCGAGCGGCCTCAAGGGGCGACGTACTGGGCGACGGTATTCGCCTGATAGTGCGCGACGGCGTTCGGCTGGTCGGCGTCGAACACCTCGACGCGCACCGGGGCGACGCCGGCCTTGGCCATGCCGAGCCGTTCCGCCGCGCCACGCGAGAGATCGATGATGCGGCCGTGCGCGAAGGGACCGCGGTCATTGATGCGCACCACCACCGAGCGCTTGTTGCTGAGGTTGGTCACGCGCACCAGCGTGTCGAGCGGCAGCGAGCGGTGGGCCGCGGTCAGGTCGTGCATGTCGTAGCGCTCGCCGCTGGCCGTCGTCTTGTGATGGAAATCGCGGCCGTACCAGGACGCCAGACCGATCTGGCTGAAGCTCGGTACCTCGCTCGGATAGACCGTCGGCGGCACCGTGGGCAAGGGCGGCGGCTGCAACGCGAGGGTCGGGGCCGGCGCCGGCTGTGGCCCGGTACACGCGCCCAGCGCCCCGGCCGCCGCCAACAGCAGCACCGCCCAGAACGATCGAAGCCGAGGCATCCCCCGCCTGTGCTTACTCGCCAAACTCATACGCAGCAGATTGTAATGGAACTCCTTGCCGAGTTGCTAACATTAGATTTTTTCGAAATTACAAAGATCATTTGTTGTTTCGTGGCCCAGGGCGGTCCTCGCGGCATCGGCGGGCGCGACGGCGATCCGGACGCCGGGCGCAATGCCTGCCGCGCGGCGCAGGCGCACATGCCGGCGGGACATCGATGACATCGACTACGTCATCGCCCTCGGCTGCGGATGCGCCGTCGCGCGATGGCGCATCGGCATGATGCAACAAGGGCCGCTCATCGCTGAGCGGCCCCCGGTTTCGTCGGTTTGGTTGCACAGCTGCCGGCCGCGCAGAGCGCGCACCGCAGCAACGGAATTCTATCGATCCTCAAACGGAAACGCCACGCGAAAGCGGCGTTTCGCCGCGTTGCCACCCGCCGGCAGGTGCGCGCGCCGACGATCGGATGCCGCGCGCCGCGCTCGAAGCGCCTCGCGCGCCGCCGGCACGGTGCGAAGAAGTCGCTGCGCCCCAGCGCTTTCTGTCATTGCACGGCGGGCGTCGACGGCGCCGTCATGCGCGTCGCGGATTTTTCGCCGTAGGCGGCGCGCGCGGCGGTGATCGTGGCCCGCCGATGGTCAAGCGCGTCGTCGCCCCCGCCGAGTCGCGATCGGATGGCCGGCGCAGCGCAATGTTGCCACATTGCAAACGTTTAATCCGGGCGAGTGTAGGATGAGGCCTGGACCGGTCGGCGCCGCCCCCATATACCGCGCCGAGCGGATCGGCGGCTTCACCCCGGACGGCCTTGCCTGTCGCGCCGGCGGCGGGAAACAGGGATCGACACGGCATGATGCGCGAGGGCGAGCACGGACATGAGGGGCGGCCGATCGCGCTGATCGGCCTGTCCTTGGTGGCGCTGCTGGTGGGCGTGCTCGCCGGCGGCGCCTCGGTGCTGTTCCGCGCCCTGGTGGCGGGCGTCCACAACCTCTTCTTCCTCGGCACGCTCTCCTTCTATTACGACCCGAACCTGCACACGCCCGCCAGCTGGCTCGGGCCGCTGGTGATCCTGTCGCCGGCCATCGGCGGCATCGCGGTGATCATGCTGATACGGGCGCTGCCCTCCGACCGGCGCGGGCAGGGCGTCTCCGACATCATCGATGCCATCTACTATCGCGAGGGCCGCGTGCGGACCATCTCGGCCTTCGCCAAGTCGCTCGCCGCGGGGGTGCAGAGCAGCAGCGGCGGTTCGGTCGGGCGCGAGGCCGCGATCGTGCAGATCGGCGCGGCGCTGGCCTCGCGCATCTCGCGCCTGCTCGACATCGCCCAGTGGCAGCGCATGACCCTGGTCGCCGCGGGCGCCGCGGCGGGCCTCGCCGGCGCCTTCAACGCGCCGCTCGGCTCGATCGTCTTCGCCATCGAGCTGATGATGCCGGAGATCAGCGCGCGCACGCTGCTGCCGGTGACCATCGCCACCGGCGCCAGCACCTTCGTCACCCGCTTCTACTACGGCATGCAGCCGACCTTCCTGGTCCAGACGGTGATGGCGACGCATCTGCGCATCGCCGGCGTACTCGGCTTGGTGCCGTTCCTGCTCTTCGGCGTCCTGCTGGGCTTTGCCGCCTGGTCGATGATCGCCGTGCTCGGCTGGGCGGAGCGGCAATTCGCGCGGATCACGCCCAACCCCTATCTCCAGCACATGGTCGGCATGCTCATGGTCGGCATGCTCTCCTACGGCATGATGGTCGGCACCGGCCACTATTTCGTGGCGGGGCCGAGCTATGCCGCGCTCCAGGACATGCTGCGCGGCGACGTCGCCACCCTGGGCTTCTTCGCGCTGCTGTTCGCCGCCAAGGTGTTCGCCACGGTGGTGACGCTGGGCTCCGGCGGCAGCGGCGGTGTCTTCTCGGCCTCGCTGGTCATCGGCGCCGCCCTCGGCGGCGTGGTCGGGACGGCGACGACCATGATCGCGCCGAGCCTTGGCCTCGACGTCACCGATTTCTGCATCGTCGGCATGGCCGGCATGCTCGGCGGCACCACCGGCGCGGCGATCACCGCCATCGTCATGGTCTTCGAGCTGACGCGCGACTACAACGTCATCGTGCCGATGATCCTGGGCGTGACCCTGGCGCTCAGCGTGCGCCGGGGGCTGCTGCCGGAAAGCGTCTACACGCTGAAGCTGGTCAAGAAGGGGCACGAGGTCCCCGACGCGCTGCAGGCGAACACCTATCGCATCCGCCATGCCGAAAAGGCGATGGTGACCGAGTTCGAGCTGCGCCAGGCGGCCGAGCCGCTCGACGAGGTGATCGCGTCGCTGGAGGAGATCGGCAAGCCGCTTTATCTCATGGTGGCCGATGCGGTGCGCATCAAGGGCTATCTCCGCCTCGATCCCGGCTTCAAGCTGTGGCAGTCGCGCGAGCCGGGCATGACGCTGGGCGATGTCGCGCGCACCGATTTCGTGCTGGCGCGCCCCGCCGATACCATGTTCGACGTGATCGGGCGGCTGGCGCGGCGCGGCGGCAATCTCGCCATCGTGGTGCGCGGCGTGCGCCGCATCCCGCGCGCCGAGGACGTGGCGGGCTATATCGCGCTCGACACCATGGGCGCCGCCGTCATCAGCAACGCGCGGGCCTATGCCGCGCCGCCGACGCGCAATCCCTTTCCCATCCTCTATCGCCGCCGCGTCGTCCGCCCGATCCGCTTCTGGCGCGAGAAGCTCCGGGGGTCGCGCACCGAGCGCGAGACCTGAGCATCGGCCCGGCGCAGCCGGCGCCAGAGCATGACGCGAAATGGCGGGGCGCTATGTGCCAAAGCAGCGCTTGGTCGTGGGGGCGGCGAGGGATACGATAAGGCACATCATCTGCGCTGCCGCGAAGGCGGCGCGGAGATACCCAAAGAGGGAGGTCAGCATGCCGCGAAATTTTCGCCTGACATGCGCGCGCACGGCCTACTTCGATGTCGAGTTGGCGGCGGAAAGCGCCGCGGAGGCGGAACGGCTGCTCGAGGCCGCCCTCCTCGGCGGGGACCGGCTGGGGGACGCCTTCCGGCCGATCGGCAGGCCGATCCATCGCATCGTCGATGTCGCGGCGGCGGAAGCCGAGGCGTCGGCCGACCCGCAGGAGGCAGCCGCCTGAAATCCGGCGCGGTCAAGGAAAAGCCGGCTGTCTGGCAGCGACAGCCGGCTTGATACTGGTCGGAGTGAGAGGATTCGAACCTCCGGCCCCTGCCTCCCGAAAGCAGTGCTCTACCAGGCTGAGCTACACTCCGGTGGCCGCGATATACTGCGTTACGGTGGGCGCCGCAACCCCCGGCGCGCTCAGTAGCCGCGGGCGAGGCAGAAATCGATCGCCTCTTCGAGCGCCTGCCGTTCGGGGCCGTCGCGGAAGAGCGCGAGGCTGCGTCGCGCCGCCTCGCCGTAATGCCGGGCGCGGTCGAGCGTGGCGCGCAGCGTGCCGTGCCGGGTCATCAGCTCGATCGCGCGCTCGAGGTCTTCGTCCTGCTGGTCGAGCTGCTCCAGCGTGCGCCGCCAGAAGGCGCGCTCGGGATCGCCCGCCTGGCGCAGCGCCAGCACCACGGGCAAGGTGATCTTGCCCTCGCGGAAATCGTCGCCCACGGTCTTGCCGAGTTCCGCCTGGCGCGCCGAATAGTCGAGCATGTCGTCGACCAGCTGGAAGGCGATGCCGAGATTTCGCCCGTAGGCGGCAAGCGCGTCTTCCTCGACGGCCGGCCGGTCGGCGAGCACCGCGCCGAGCCGGCTCGCCGCGGTGAAGAGCTGCGCCGTCTTGGCCGCGATCACCGCGAGATAGGCCTCCTCGGTGGTCTCGAGATCGTTGGAGGTGACGAGCTGCAGCACCTCGCCTTCGGCGATGACCGCCGAGGCCTCGGAGAGGATGGCGAGCACCTTGAGCGAGCCGTCCTCGACCATGAGCTGGAAGGCGCGGCTGAACAGGAAATCGCCGACCAGGACCGAGGATTTGTTGCCCCAGACGGCATTGGCGGTGGCGAGGCCGCGGCGGAGATCGCTGGCGTCGACGACGTCGTCATGCAGCAGCGTGGCGGTGTGGATGAACTCGACCGCCGCCGCCAGCGCCAAGTGACGCTCGCCGCGATAGCCGCACAGCCGCGCCGTCGCCAGCGTCAGCATCGGCCGCAGCCGCTTGCCGCCGGCAGCGATGATATGGCCGGCGAGCTGCGGGATGAGCGCCACCGGGCTCTGCATGCGCTCGAGAATGAGGGTATTGACCCGGTCGAGATCGGCTTTCAGGAGGGCGGTCAAGCCATCGAGCGTCGCAGGTCTTTTGGCGTCCTCGCCTCGCGCACTTGCCACCAGGGCCACGCCGATTTCCCCTTTCCCCCGCCGCTGCGGTCGCCCATCGCTTGACGGAGCCTTATCCACGGGCGAGCATAGAAGCCTGGGAGGAGCGGTCAAGCCCGGCCGGTCGCCGCGACACGTCAGCAAGCCGATGAAAGAATTGCTGCGCACCAACGACCTGGTCCGGCTGTCCTGGCTGCAGGCGCTGCTCGCCGATGCCGGCATCGAGACCTATATCCTCGACCAGAACACGGCGACGATCGAAGGCAGCATTTCCGCGCTCCAGCGGCGGATGATGGTGCGCGAAGAGGATCACCGCCGCGCGCTCGCCGTGCTCGCCGGGGCCGGGGAGACGCCGGCGTGAGCGAGCCGGCCGCCGGACTTCCCGTCAGCGAGGACACACTTCTCGGCGGCAGGGTCAAGCTGCGCCAGCCGCTCGCGGGATACCGCGCGGCGATCGACCCCGTCCTGCTGGCCGCCGCCGTGCCGGCGAGCCCTGTCGATCGCGTGCTCGACATCGGTTGTGGCGTCGGCGCGGCGGCGCTGTGCCTGGCGGTGCGCGTCGAGGGCTGCCGCATCACCGGCATCGAGGCGCAGCGCGACCTGGTCCGGCTCGCCGGGGAGAACGTCACGCTCAACGATCTCTTCGGCCGCGTCAGCGTCATGACCGGCGACCTGCTGCGGCCGCCGCCGCGGCTCGAGCCGGGCAGCTTCAGCCATGTCATGGCGAACCCGCCCTTTCTCGAAGCCGGCGCGGCCACATCCTCGCCGGTCGCGGGCAAGGCCGCCGCCACGGTCGAGGGCGAGGCCGACCTCGCGGCCTGGGTGCGGTTCGCGCTCACCATGGTACGGCCCAAGGGCAGCCTCACCTTCATCCACCGTGCCGACCGCATGGAGCAGCTCCTGGCGCAGCTCATGGGCCGCGCCGGCGAGATCACCGTCTTCCCGCTCTGGGCCGGTCCCGACAAGCCGGCCAAGCGCATCATCGTGCGCGCGCGCAAAGCCGTGGAGACGCCGACCCGGCTCACTCCCGGGCTGGTGCTGCACGAGGCGGATGGCCGCTACACCGCGGCGGCCGATGCCGTGCTGCGCCGGGGTGCGGCGCTGGCCCTGCCGTGAGCCGCGAGCGCCGCCGCTTGCCGACGCCGGGGGCGCATCCCCATCTAGTAAGCGCATGAGCGTCATTGACGATCTCCTGGAAAAGCTCCCGATGGAGCGTTTCCGCAACCCGCCGCCGCAGGTGGCGGTGCTTCGCCTGGACGGGGTGATCGGCATGCGGGGCCCGCGCGGTCTGTCGCTGCGCCGCTTCGCGGGCGCGCTCGACCGCGCCTTTTCCCTGCGCCGGCTGAAGGCGGTGGCACTGGCGATCAATTCGCCGGGCGGCTCGCCGGCGCAATCCTCGCTGCTCTTCCGCCGCATCCGCCAGCTCGCCGAGGAAAAGCAGGTGCCGGTCGTCGCCTTCGCCGAGGATGTGGCGGCCTCGGGCGGCTATTGGCTGGCGCTGGCGGCGGACGAGATCTTCGCCGAGGACACCTCGCTGGTCGGCTCGATCGGCGTCATCAGCGCGAGCTTCGGCTTCGCCGAGGCGCTGAGCAAGCTCGGCGTGCAGCGCCGCCTCTATACGGCGGGCGAGAACAAATCCCTGCTCGATCCTTTCCTCGCCGAGGATCCCAAGGGGGTCGAGCGGCTCACCACGCTCCAGCGCGACATGCACGACGCGTTCAAGGACATGGTCCGCCGGCGCCGCGGCGACCGGCTGAAGGCGGAGGAGGGCAGGCTGTTCAGCGGCGAGATCTTCACCGGCCGTCGTGCTTTCGAGCTCGGCCTCATCGACGGCATCGGCGACCTGCGCAGCGTGATGCGCGAGCGCTATGGCGATGCGGTCAGGCTGCGCGCCATCGAGCCCGAGCGGCGCCGGTTGCTGCTGCCGCGCTTCGGCTTGCCGCGCCGGCTCGACATCGGCGACCTCGCGGCCGATCTCCTGACGCGCGTCGAAGAGCGGCTGATCTGGGCGCGCTTCGGGCTCTAGGCGAAGGCGCGTAGCGCCTTCGTCCGCGGCGGCGACAGCGGTTGCCTAAGCAACCGCGAGAGCCGCACCGTGCCGGTTAGCCCCCACCGTGCGGGCTTTCGCGGTTGCAAGAGCAACCGCTGGCGCCCGCCAGCGACGACGCCTGCGGCGTCGCGCTAGGCTTGACCGCGGCGCCGCGGCGCGCCTACACCTCTCCATGTTCGGCTTCTCCTTGCCCAAGTTCCTGCTCTTCGCGCTGCTGGTCGCCATCGTCTGGTACGGCTTCCGCTATGTGAACCGCGTCGAGGAGATCCGCCGCGCGGTGCGCGAGGAGCTGAAGCGGCGGCAGCAGCCGGGGCGCCGCAAGCCCCAGAGCATCGAAGCCGAGGATCTCGTCAAGTGCAGCCAGTGCGGCGCCTATGTGGCGGCACGCAGCGCTTCCTCCTGCGGGCGGCCGGATTGCCCCTGGGGCCGTTAGCTGGACGGGAGGCAGGACATGCGCAAGCCATGGAGAGAGCGGAGAATGGCGGCGGTTGAGCTGTGCGCGCTCGCCATCATGCTGGTCGGCTGCAGCACTGCCACCCCGACCTGGGGTCCGGACACGCCGCGCAACGGCGCCGGGCAGCCGGTCGATCAGACCTTCGGCACGCCGATCCCGGGCTATCCGCAGCTGCCGAAATAGGCAGACGGTCCGCGCCTTGACCCCTTGGGGGGGCGGCGCTTATGTTGCGCCGCAACCTCAAACGTCTTTCGGATCAACTGGATGGTGGCGCTGGCCGCGGCGACCGGTAATAGCTTTCAGGCGCTGATCCTGAAGCTGCAAGCCTATTGGGCTGCCCAAGGCTGCGTCATCCTGCAGCCCTATGACGTCGAGATGGGTGCTGGCACCTTCCATCCCGCCACGACGCTGCGCGCGCTCGGTCCCAAGCCCTGGCGCGCGGCCTATGTCCAGCCCTCGCGCCGTCCGACCGACGGCCGCTATGGCGAGAACCCCAACCGGCTGCAGCATTACTACCAGTTCCAGGTGATCCTGAAGCCGGCGCCGGCGGAGAGCCAGCAGCTTTATCTCGACAGCCTCGCCGCGCTCGGCATCGACAGCCGCCATCACGATATCCGCTTCGTCGAGGACGATTGGGAAAGCCCGACGCTCGGCGCCTGGGGGCTCGGCTGGGAGGTCTGGCTCGACGGCATGGAGGTGTCGCAATACACCTATTTCCAGCAGGTCGGCGGCATCGAATGCGATCCCGTCTCGACCGAGCTGACCTACGGGCTCGAGCGCCTCGCGATGTATGTGCAGGGCGTCGAGAACGTCTACGACCTCGATTACAACGGCGCCGGCGTCACCTACGGCGAGGTGTTCAAGCGCTCGGAGATCGAGTTCTCCGCCTATAATTTCGAGTTCGCCGACACCCAGCTGCTGTTCCGCCACTTCGCCGATGCGGAGCAGGAGTGCCAGGCGCTGCTGGCGCGATCGCTGCCGCTGCCCGCCTACGACCAGTGCATCAAGGCGAGCCACGCCTTCAACCTGCTCGATGCACGCGGTGTCATCTCGGTCACGGAGCGCGCCGCCTATATCGGCCGGGTGCGCGCGCTGGCCAAGGCTTGCTGCGAGAGCTGGCTGGCGCAACAGGCGAGCGCCGCCTGACCCGATGGCCGAGCTGCTTCTCGAGCTCCTGACCGAAGAGATACCGGCGCGGATGCAGCGGCGGGCGGCCGAGGATCTGGCGATGCTCGCCACCGACAAGCTCGAGGCGGCCGGTCTCGTTCCCTCCGACGCCCATGCCTATGCGACGCCGCGGCGCCTGACCTTGGTGGTGGAAGGCTTGCCCGATCGGCAGCCCGATATCACCGAGGAGCGCCGCGGGCCGCGCGTGGGAGCGCCGGCAAACGCGGTCGAAGGCTTCCTCAAATCCGCCGGCCTCGCCTCGCTCGAGCAATGCGAGCAGCGCGATACCGGCAAGGGCGTCTTTCACTTCGCGCTGATCCGCCGGGCCGGTCGCCCCACCGCCGAGGTGCTGCCGGCGCTGCTGCGCGAGACCGTGCTGGCGCTGCCTTGGCCCAAATCCATGCGCTTCCCGGCGGCGAGCTTCCGCTGGGTGCGGCCGATGACCAGCGCCCTCTGCCTGCTCGGCGGCGAGGTGCTGCCGCTGGAGCTCGACGGCGTGCCGGTCGGCAACGAGACGCGCGGGCATCGCTTCCTCGCGCCGCGGACGTTCAAGGTCAAGGATTTCGCCGATTATCGGCGGAAGCTGGGCGAAGCGCGGGTCATGCTGCGCCCCGAGGATCGCCGTCAGGCGATCACGCTGGCGCTCTATGAGAAGGCGGCCGAGGCGCAGCTCACGGTGAAGGACGATCCCGCCCTGCTCGATGAGGTGACGGGCCTCGTCGAGTGGCCGGTCGTGCTCATGGGCACCATCGATCCCGAATTCCTCGATCTGCCGCCCGAGGTGCTCACGACCTCGATGCGCACCCATCAGAAGTATTTCGCCTGCCTCGGCCGCGACGGCAGGCTGGCCGGCCGCTTCCTGCTCGTCGCCAACATGATCGCCGATGATGGCGGCCGGGCGATCGTCGCCGGCAACGAGCGCGTGCTTCGCGCCCGCCTTTCGGATGCGCGCTTCTTCTGGGAGCAGGATCGGAAGGTGCCGCTGGTCGCGCGGGTCCCGAAGCTCGCGGAGCGCATCTTCCACGCCAGGCTCGGCAGCGTGCTCGACAAGGTCGCCCGGGTCGAGCGCTTGTCGGAGGAGATCGCGCCCGCCATCGCCGGCGCCGACAAGGCGAAGGTGCTGCGCGCGGCCGAGCTTGCCAAGGCGGATCTGTCGAGCGGCATGGTGGGCGAGTTCCCCGAGCTTCAGGGCGTCATGGGCCGTTATTACGCGCTCCATGACGGAGAGCCCGCCGACGTCGCAGCCGCCATCGCCGAGCACTACTCGCCGCTCGGGCCGAGCGACCATTGCCCCTCGGCGCCGGTCAGCGTCGCCGTGGCGCTCGCCGACAAGGTCGACACGCTGGTCGGCTTCTTCTCGATCGACGAGAAGCCGACCGGCTCACGCGATCCCTTCGCGCTCCGCCGCGCGGCGCTGGGGGCGATTCGGCTCATCCTCGAAAACAAGCTGCGGCTGCCGCTGGCGCCGGTCTTCGGCCGGGCCTTCGCGCTCGGCCGCGGCAACGGCTTTGGCGCCGACCCCGCCGCCGAGCTGCTTGCCTTCTTCGCCGACCGCCTCAAGGTCCATCTGCGCGAGCAGGGGATGCGGCACGACCTGGTCGCCGCGGTCTTCGCCTTGGGCGGCGAGGACGACCTCGTCCGCCTGCTGGCGCGTGTCGCGGCGCTCGACGCCTTCCTGGCGACCGATGACGGCGCCAACCTGCTGGTGGCCTACCGCCGCGCCGCCAACATCGTGCGCATCGAGGAGAAGCGCGACGGCGCCACATATCCGGGCGATCCCGATCCCAAGCTTCTCATCGCCCCCGAGGAAGCGACGCTCGCCGCCGAGCTGGAGCGAGCGGCGGCGAACAGCACCGACGCGTTGCGCCGGGAAGCGTTTACCGAAGCAATGGCGGCGCTGGCGGCGCTGCGCGGTCCGGTAGATGAATTTTTTGCGCGCGTAACCGTTAATTGCGAAGATGCCGGGCTGCGGGCGAACCGCCTGCGGCTGCTGGCGCAAATCCGCGATACGCTCAATCGCGTCGCGGACTTCTCGCAGATCGAGGGATAGGGTGGGACGATGACGAAATGGGTCTACAGCTTCGGCGGCGGCAAGGCCGAGGGCAAGGCCGAGATGAAGAACCTGCTCGGCGGCAAGGGCGCCAACCTCGCCGAGATGAGCAATCTCGGCCTGCCGGTGCCGCCGGGCTTCACCATCACCACCGAGGCCTGCACCTACCTCCACGCCGACAAATCCTATCCCAAGGACCTCAAGGAGCAGGTCGAGGCGGCGCTGAAGCAGCTCGAGCAGAGCATCGGCTGCAGTTTCGGCGAGGCGCACAACCCGCTGCTGGTCTCGGTGCGCTCGGGCGCGCGCGCCTCGATGCCGGGCATGATGGACACCGTGCTCAATCTCGGCCTCAACGACCGCACCGTCGAGGGGCTGGCGCAGCACAGCGGCGACCGCCGCTTCGCCTTCGACAGCTATCGCCGCTTCATCCAGATGTACGGCCAGGTCGTGCTCGGCGTCGACCACCATCATTTCGAGGATCTGCTGGAGAACGCCAAGCTCGACCTCGGCGTCAGCCTCGACACCGAGCTCAAGGCGGATGACTGGAAGGAGGTGGTGGCGGGCTACAAGGAGGTCGTCCGGCGCGAGCTGGGCAAGCCTTTTCCGCAGGACCCGCAGGAGCAGCTCTGGGGCGCCATCGGCGCCGTCTTCGGCTCCTGGATGAACCAGCGCGCGATCACCTATCGCCGACTGCACGACATCCCGGCCGATTGGGGCACCGCGGTCAACGTCCAGGCCATGGTGTTCGGCAACATGGGCGAGGACTGCGCCACCGGCGTCGCCTTCACCCGCAACCCCTCGACCGGCGCCAACGAGTTCTACGGCGAGTACCTCGTCAACGCCCAGGGCGAGGACGTGGTCGCCGGCATCCGCACGCCGCAGCATCTGACGCTTGCCGGCAAGAAGGCGAACAAGTCGCAGCTGCCGGCGATGGAAGAGGTGATGCCGGAGGTGTTCGGCGAGCTCGCCAAGGTGCGCGAGACGCTGGAAAAGCACTACCGCGACATGCAGGACATCGAGTTCACGGTGCAGCAGGGCAGGCTCTACATGCTGCAGACCCGCACCGGCAAGCGCACCGCGGCGGCGGCGCTGAAGATCGCGGTCGACATGGCGCAAGCGGGGCTGATCGACCGGGACGAGGCGATCCGGCGCATCGAGCCCGAATCGCTCGATCAGCTGCTGCACCCGACGCTCGATCCCAAGGCGGCGAAGACGGTGCTGGCGCGTGGCCTGCCGGCGTCGCCGGGCGCGGCCTCGGGCATCGTCGTCTTCTCCGCCGACGAGGCGCAGAAGCGCGCCGAGAAGAAGGAGGCGGTGATCCTGGTGCGGATCGAGACCAGCCCCGAGGACATCCACGGCATGCACGCCGCCAAGGGCATCCTCACCGCGCGCGGCGGCATGACCAGCCACGCGGCGGTGGTGGCGCGCGGCATGGGCCGCGCCTGCGTCGCCGGCGCCGGCGATCTCCGCATCGACTACCGCGCCGGCACCATCACGGTGCGCGAGCATGTGGTGAAGGCCGGCGACGTCATCACCATCGACGGCTCGACCGGCGAGGTCATGCTGGGCGAGGTGCCGACCATCCAGCCGGAGCTGTCGGGCGATTTCGCCACCCTGATGGAATGGGCCGACGAGGTCCGCACCATGGGCGTGCGCGCCAACGCCGACACGCCGCTCGACGCCAAGACCGCGCGCCGCTTCGGCGCCGAGGGCATCGGCCTCTGCCGCACCGAGCACATGTTCTTCGACGCCGACCGCATCGTCGCGGTGCGCGAGATGATCCTGGCCGACGATGCCGACGGACGCCGCCGCGCGCTCGCCAAGCTGCTGCCGATGCAGCGCCAGGATTTCGTCGAGATCTTCCGCATCATGAAGGGCCTGCCGGTGACCATCCGGCTGCTCGACCCGCCGCTGCACGAGTTCCTGCCCAAGACCGACAAGGAGATGCAGGAGCTGGTGGGCACCACCGGCAAGGACATCGCCGCCATCCGCCACCGCGCCCAGGCGCTGCACGAGTCCAACCCGATGCTCGGCCATCGCGGCTGCCGGCTCGGCATCACCTACCCGGAGATCTACGAGATGCAGGCCCGCGCCATCTTCGAGGCGGCGGCCTCGGTGATCAAGGAGACCGGCGATAGGGTCGAGCCGGAGATCATGATCCCGCTGGTCGCCACCAAGAAGGAGCTCGACATCCTGCGCGAGATGATCGACCGCATCGGCGCCACGGTGATGACGGAGACCGGCGTCAAGGTGCCCTATCTCGTCGGCACCATGATCGAGCTGCCGCGCGCGGCGCTGCGCGCCGGCGACATCGCCGAGACGGCCGAGTTCTTCAGCTTCGGCACCAACGATCTGACGCAGACCTGCTTCGGCCTGTCGCGCGACGACGCCGGCAGCTTCCTCGGCGCCTACCAGCGGGCAGGCATCTTCGAGCACGACCCCTTCATCACCATCGACCGCGACGGCGTCGGCGAGCTGATGCGGATCGGCGCCGAGCGCGGCCGCAAGACGCGCAAGACGCTGAAGCTCGGCATCTGCGGCGAGCATGGCGGCGACCCCGCCTCGATCCGCTTCTGCCAGGAGATCGGGCTCGACTACGTCTCCTGCTCGCCCTACCGCGTGCCGATCGCTCGGCTCGCGGCGGCGCAGGCGGCGCTCAGCAGGCAGCCGATCGAGACCACGGCTTGAGCGAGACCCTCTCGTCCATCGCGGCGGGAGGGAAGCCGGCGCTCGCCGCGGCGCTCGCCCGGCTCGAACGCGCCCCGGAGGACGCGGCGACGCTGGGGCTGCTCGATGCGGCCTATGCGGCGCCGCGCGCGCAGGTGGTGGGCGTCACCGGTCCGCCCGGGGTCGGCAAGTCGACGCTGATCGGCGCGCTCATCGCGTCCTGGCGCCAGGACGGCCGCACCGTCGGCGTCATCGCCGTCGATCCGTCCTCGCGCGCCTCCGGCGGCGCGCTGCTCGGCGACCGCACGCGGCTCAGGACCGATCCCGGCGATGCCGGCATCTTCGTGCGCTCCATGGCGGCGCGGGACAAGCTCGGCGGCCTCGCCGCGCTCACCGTCTCGGCCATGGTGCTGATGCGCGCGCTCTTCGACATCGTGCTGATCGAGACGGTGGGGGTCGGCCAGTCCGAGACCGATGTCGCGGGCGCGGCCGATACCGTCGTCCTCTGCGTGCAGCCGGGCTCGGGCGACAGCCTGCAATTCATGAAGGCGGGCATCGTCGAGATCCCCCATATCGTCGTCGTCACCAAGGGCGATCTCGGCGCCGCCGCCGAGCGCGCCCGCGGCGATGCCCTGTCGGTGCTGGGGCTGGCGGGAGCGGCGGGCGAGGGCTGGGAAGTGCCGGTGCTGCTGCTCTCGGCGCTCAGGCGCGAAGGCATCGACGAACTCGCCTCCGCCATCGCGCGTCATTGGCAGCGGCTCGGCGGCCGCCTCGCGGCGACACGCGACGCGCAGGCGCGGCACTGGCTGATCGAGGGCTTGCGCGAGGCGTTCGGCCGCGACGGGCTGCGCCGGATCGGCGAACCGGCGCTCGCCCCCGGAGAATCGCCGTTTCGCGCGCTGGCCCGGCTCGGCGCGGGCCTGCGGGGAGAAGGAGGAGCTGGCGATGGATGATCTCGCCGGGCGCGTGGCGCTCGTCACGGGCGCCAGTCGCGGCATCGGCCGTGCCGTGGCGCTGGCGCTTGCCGCTGCGGGCGCCGATGTTGCCGTCAATTATCGCAGCCGCGCGGCCGAGGCGGAGGAGGTCTGCGCCGCGATCGTGCGGCTGGGCCGGCGCGCGGCGGCGCTGGGCGCCGATGTCGCGGCCGCCGACGACGTCCGGCGCCTCGTCGCCGAGGCGGAGGCGCGGCTCGGGCCTATCGCCATTCTCGTCAACAACGCCGGCATCTCGCGCCCCGCGACGATCGATGCGCTGAGCGAGGCGGTGTGGGACGAGACCATCGCCACCAACCTGACCTCGGTCTTCCTGGTGACGCAGGCCGTGCTGCCGGGCATGCGCCGCGCCGGCTGGGGCCGCATCGTCAACATCTCGTCGACGGCGGCGCAGATCGGCGGCATCATCGGCCCGCACTACGCCGCCTCCAAGGCCGGGATCCACGGCATGACCCATGCCTATGCCGCTTGGCTCGTCCGCGAGGGCATCACCGCCAACGTCATCGCGCCGGCCTTGATCGAGACGGATATGATCCGCGGCCATGCGCAGGCGAAGCCCGAGCGCATCCCGGTCGGGCGCTTCGGCCGGGTCGAGGAGGTGGCCGAGGTGGCGGTCATGCTGGCGCGCAACGGCTACATCACCGGCCAGACGGTCAACGTCAATGGCGGCGCCTATATGAGCTGACGGGGGAGGAGAAAATGGGCGTGATCTACGTGGCGCGGAGCGTCAAATTCAGCAAATGGGCGAACGATGTCGGCCTCAGCAAGCATGTCTTCAAGGTCGGCGTGAGCGAGGGCGATCTGAAGCCGATCGTCGAGCAGGGCTGGGGCGGCGAGACCGACTGGGCCATCCTCAGGAAGCGCGAGGTCGAGGGCGTGAGCGAGGAGGAGGTGATCCAGCGCCTCTCGCGCAAGGAGAAGATGATCGATCCCGCCTATTACCCGCGGCTGCGCGGCGCCGGCGGCCTCTTCAAGGTGCTGCCCGAGCATGTCGAGAACCACATCATCGTCGCGCGCGGCATGGCGGGCGTGCTGGAACGCGCCGAGGTCAAGCTGAAGCCGGCCGATTTCGCCGATTACCTCATCCACAACGCGCTGCGGTAGCGCGATGCGAAGCATCGTCGCTCAGAAATTCGCCCAGCCGGGCCGTTTCGCGGTGAGGCGCGCCGCGCCGGCGGTGAGCGGCTTCTCGGGCGAGGCCTCGCTCACCGCCTCGAGCCGCAGCAAGGCCAGGCCCAGCCCGTCGCGGCCGGAACGCATCTCGCCGGCTTCCTGATCGCCCAGCATCACCGGCGTGCCGGGGGCCGGCAGCGGCCCCTCGACCGCGACCGGCATCAGCCGCTTCTTGATCAGCGCACGGTATTTGGTGCGGGCGGTGAGCTCCTGGCCGATGTAGCAGCCCTTCTGCCAATCGACGCCGTTCAGCTCCTCGAACCCCGCCTCGAGCAGGATCGCTTTCTCGACCGCCAGGTCGCGGCTGCCGTCGGGAACGCCCAGCGACAGGCGCAGCCGGTCATAACCCGTGCCGTCATCGACCGCGAAGCCCAGGCTTTCGAGCGGCGCGAGACCGGTGCCGCGGCGCAGCAGCAGGCGCGCGCCGAGCGCGGGCAGGCGGGGATCGACATAGGCGATGCCGCCGGCAAACGGCGCGGCCGCGCCGGGCTCCGGCGGAAGCTCGAGCAGGCTCAGCGCATCCTCGCCGAAGGCAACGGCGACGCCGTAGCGCTCGCCGTTCTCGCCCAGCGTCACCTTGGCGCGTAGCCGGTAGAGGCCGAGGCGGCGCTTCAGATCGGCCAGCCGCGCCGCTTCCGCGTCGAGCAGGAAAGCGCCGCCGATCTCGGTGATGAAGAAGTCGTGGAGATATTTCCCCTGTGCCGTCAGCAGCGCGGCGTAGACGGCGCGGTCGGATGCCACGCGCTCGACATCGTTGGAGACCAGCCCTTGCAGGAAGCTGCGGCGATCTTCGCCGGCGATCTCCAGCACCGCGCGATCCGCAAGCCAGGCACAGGACCGCTCGACCATCCCGGTTTTCTCCCTAGAGACGCGAGTCCGGCGCTAGAGGTAGGCAAGGCGCGCAACCTTGGCAAGCGCCGACGGGCGGCTTATAAGGCGCGCGGCGTCACGCGCCGGAGGTCATTGCCGCGGGCTCATGAGGATTTTTTCGTCACCGGCACGCGAATTGGCGATGCCGTGCTGTCCACCGGGCTCCTCGGCCATCTGGTCGAGCGCTACCCGGGCGCCCGCTTCACCATCGCCGCCGGTCCCGCCGCCGCCCCGCTCTTCGAGGCCGTGCCCGGCCTGGAGCGCGTGCTGAGCGTCGTCAAGCGACGCTACGCGCTGCATTGGCTCGAGCTCTACCGCCGGGTGGCGCTGCGGCGCTGGGATCTCGTGGTCGACCTGCGCGGCTCCGCCCTCGCCCATCTGCTGGCGGCACGCGAGCGGCGCGTCATGGCCAAGGGCGACGCCCGGCTCCATCGAGTGCGGCAGCTCGCCGGCCTCTTCGCGCTCGACCCGCCGCCGTCGCCGCGGCTGTGGATGACGCCCGCCCATGAGCGTCGCGCGGCCGAGCTGGTGCCGCCGGGCGCGCCGGTGCTGGCGGTGGGGCCGGCGGCGAACTGGCGCGGCAAGCAATGGCGCGCCGAGCGCTTCGCCGAGCTCGCCGGCCGGCTCACCGCCGCCGCGGGACCGCTGCCCGGCGCGCGGATCGCGGTGCTGGCGGCCGCGCATGAGCGCGCCCAGGCGGCGCCGCTGCTGGCGGCGATTGCGCCGGGAAGCCGCCTCGATCTCGTCGGCCGCACCGATCTGCTGACGGCGGCGGCGGCGCTCCGGCGCTGCGCGCTCTTCGTCGGCAACGATACCGGCATCATGCACATCGCGGCGGCGGTGGGGACGCCGACGCTGGGGCTGTTCGGGCCGAGCCTGGCGGAGCAGTACGCGCCGTGGGGGCCGCGCAGCGCGGTGGTGCGCACGGCGAAATCCTATGCCGAGATCGTCGGCGCGCCCGATTACGACCACCGCACCACCGGCACTCAGATGGATTCGCTGACCGTCGATGCCGCCGAGGCGGCGGCGCGGCAGCTCTGGGCCAGTATCGAGGGCGAGGCCGCCTGATGCGCCTGCTGCAAGCGATGGCGGGCGCGCACCATGGCGGGGCCGAGGCGTTCTTCGTGCGGCTCGGCCTGGCGCTGCACCGCGCAGGGCAGGAGCAGCTGCTGCTGATCCGCGACGATGCCGAGCGGGCGGAGGCGCTCCGGCGCGGCGGGGTCGAGCCGCTGCAGCTGCCGTTCCGCGGCTTCCTCGACATTGCCACCCGGCTCGGGTTTCGCCGCGCCATCGCGCGCTATCGGCCGCGGCTCGTGCTCACCTGGATGAACCGCGCCAGCGCCCTCTGCCCGCGCGGCGATTTCGTCCATGTCGCGCGGCTCGGCGGCTATTACGATTTGAAATACTACCGGCGCTGCCATCATCTCATTGCCAATACGCGCGACATCGCCGCCTATCTCGTCGGGCAGGGCTGGCCGGCGAGCCGCGTCCATTACCTGCCGAACTTCGTCGCCGCGACGCCGGCGGCGCCGCTGCCGCGCTCGAGCCTCGCCACGCCCGAGGACGCTCCGCTCGCCCTGGCGCTCGGCCGGCTCCATCCCAACAAGGGCTTCGACACGCTGCTGGCGGCCCTGGCGCAGGTGCCGGACCTCCATCTGTGGCTTGCCGGCGAGGGCGCGCTGCGCGCGCGGCTGGAAGGCCAGGCGCGCGCGCTCGGCATCGCCTCGCGGGTCCGCTTTCTGGGCTGGCGCGAGGACAGCGCGGCGCTGCTCGCCGCGGCGGACTTGCTGGTCTGCCCGTCGCGCCACGAGCCGCTCGGCAATGTCGTCATCGAGGCCTGGGCCGCCGGCCGGCCCGTGCTGGCGACCGCCAGCGAAGGCCCACGCGCGCTCATCCGCGATGACGAGACGGGGCTGCTCGTCCCCATCGACGATGCCGCGGCACTTGGCGCGGCGCTGCGCCGGCTCGCCGGCGACGCGGCGCTCCGGGCGCGGCTCGCCGAGGCCGGCCGCGCCGCCTACGAGGCCGACTACGCCGAGGCGCGGGTGGTGAGCCTCTATCGCGATTTCTTCGCCGAGGTCGCGCGCTGATGTGCGGCATCGCCGGCATCATGACGGCCGATGGCGAGCCGCCGGCGGCGGCGGCGCTGCAGGCCATGTCGGCGGCGCTCGCCCATCGCGGGCCCGACGGCACCGGGCACTACCGCGCGGGCGATGTCGGCATGGTGCAGACGCGGCTTGCCATCATCGATCTCGTCACTGGCGACCAACCGCTCTACGAAAGCGGCGGCGCCGCGCTGATGGCCAATGGCGAAATCTACAACTACATCGAGCTGCGCGCCGAGCTCGGCGGGGTGGGATTCTCCAGCGCGTCGGATTGCGAGCCGCCGCTCCATCTCTACCGCCGGCACGGCCTCGACTTCACCGAGCGGTTGCGTGGCATGTATGCGATCGCGCTGCACGATCCCGCTGCCGGACGGCTGATCCTGGCGCGGGACCCTTTCGGCATCAAGCCGCTCTATTACGCCGAGACGGCGGCCGGCTTCGCCTTCGCCTCGGAACCGCAGGCCTTGATCGCCGGCGGGCTGGTGCCGGCGCAGCTCGTGCGCCAGGTGCGCAACGAGCTGCTGCAGCTCCAATTCACCACGGGACGCGAGACCATCTTCGCCGGCATTCAGCGGGTGCTGCCGGGCGAGACCGTGGTGGTGGCGCGCGGCCGCGTCGTCGAGCGCCGCCGCCGCGAGGCGATGCTCGGCGCGGCGGCGCTGCCGCGCGAGGAGTTGCAGGCGCTGCGGGAATTCGACCGCGTCTTCGCCGATTCCGTGCTGCTGCATCAGCGTTCGGACGTGCCCTATGGCATGTTCCTGTCCGGCGGCGTCGACAGCTCCGCCGTGCTGGCGATGATGGCGCGGCTCAACGAGCGGCCGGTGAAGGCCTTCACCGTGGGGTTCACCACCGGCCATGTGGCCGACGAGCGCGAGCAGGCCCGCGCGGTAGCCCAGTCGCTTGGCGCCGAGCATGTCGAGGTCGAGTTCCGCGAAGCGGATTTCTGGCTGCTGCTGCCGGAGATCACCCGCGCCATGGACGATCCGGCGGCGGATTACGCGGTGCTGCCCACCTACAAGCTCGCCGCGGTGGCCCGCTCGGCCGGCCTCAAGGTGATCCTGTCCGGCGAGGGCGGCGACGAGCTGTTCGCGGGATATGGCCGCTATCGCAGCCTCATGCGGCCATGGTGGCTCGGCGGCAAGCTGCTGCGCGGGCGCGGCAATTTCGACCGGCTGGGCGTCCTGCGCGGCGATCTCGCCGGCTGGCGCGACGGCATCGCCGCGGCCGAGCTGCACAGCGCGGTGGCGGGCCGCACGCGCCTCCAGATCGCCCAGGCGACCGATTGCTCCGACTGGCTGCCGAACGACCTCCTGGGCAAGCTCGACCGCTGCCTGATGGCCCATGGCGTCGAAGGGCGCACGCCGTTTCTCGATCCGCGCGTGGCCGAGTTCGCCTTCGGCCTGCCGGACGAGCTCAAGGTGCGGCGCGGGCTCGGCAAATGGCTGCTGCGGCGCTGGCTCGCCGAGCAGGTGCCGGCGGCGGAGCCGATGGCGAAGAAGCGCGGCTTCACCGTCCCGGTCGGCGATTGGATCGCGCGCCGTGGCGCGCAGCTGGGACCGCTGGTGGCGCGCCAGGCCGGGGTGCGCGAGATCTGCCTGCCGGATCGGGTGGTGGCGCTGTTCCGCGAGGCGGCGGGGCGGCATACCGGCTTCGCCGCCTGGACGCTGCTGTTCTACGCGCTCTGGCACCGCCAGCATATCGAGCGGCTGCCGCCGGGGCCGGACGTCTTCGCCACCCTCGGCGCGATGCGTTGAGGCTCAGTCGCCAAGCCGCCACGCGAGCTCCTCGCCGGCGAGGAAGGGGCGCAGCGGTCCCGCTTCGGTCGCGACCTCCGCCGGCACGCGCCAGGGGCGGCGCGTCAGCGTGATGCGCTCCTCGTTCGCCGGCAGGCCGTAGAAGCGCGGACCGTTGAGCGCGGCGAAGGCCTCCAGCCGGTCGAGCGCCTGCTCCTCCTCGAACACGCGGGCATAGATCTCCAGCGCCGCGGGGGCGGAGAAGATGCCGGCGCAGCCGCAATCCCGCTCCTTGTCGCGCACGAGGTGCGGCGCGGTATCGGAGCCGAGGAAGAATTTCGCATTGCCCGAGGTCGCGGCGCGGCGCAGCGCCAGGCGATGCGCCTCGCGCTTGGCGACGGGCAGGCAGTACATGTGCGGCCGGAGCCCGCCGGCGAAGAGGGCGTTGCGGTTGATCAGCAGGTGATGCGCGGTGATGGTGGCGGCGAGGCTCGGGCCGGCGCCGGCGACGAAATCGACGGCTTCCCTGGTGGTGACGTGCTCGAGCACGATCTTGAGCTGCGGCAGCCGGCGCATCAGCGGCGCCAGCACGCGCTCGATGAACACCGCTTCGCGGTCGAAGACGTTGACATCGGGATCGGTGACCTCGCCATGGATGAGCAGCGGCATGCCGAGCGCCTGCATCCGCTCGAGCACGGGGTACGTCCGGGCGAGATCGGTGACGCCATGGGCCGAGTTGGTGGTGGCGTGGGCGGGGAAGAGCTTCACCGCCGCGAAGACGCCGTCGCGATAGCCGCGTGCGATCTCCTCGGCATCGCTGTCATCGGTGAGATAGGCGGTCATCAGCGGCGTGAACCGCGTCCCCGAAGGCAGCGCCGCGAGGATGCGGCCGCGATAGGCGACCGCCGCCGCCATCGTGGTCACGGGCGTCGCGAGATTGGGCATGATGATGGCGCGGGCAAAGGCGCCGGCGGTGAAGGGCGCCACGGCCTGCAGCAGCGCGCCGTCGCGCAGATGCACGTGCCAGTCGTCGGGCCGGCGCAGCGTGATGGCGCTCATTGGTAATACTCGGGAGCATGACGCTGCGCGTCGCTTTGCGGCTTGTCGTGGTTGATCCAGAGCTGCGCGTGGTGCTCGGCGAGGATGTCGGCGATGCGCTGCATCGAGGCCAGCGACTGCGCCTTGTCGACATTGAGGGCGGGGACGCGGCGGTTCTCCCAATTCGCCTTGAAATGCACGACGTCGCCGCTCAGCACCACCCAGCCGGTCCTGGCCAGATGGACCAGCAGCGATTGGTGGCCGGGCGTGTGCCCGGGGGTCGAGAGAATGATCGCGCTGCCGTCGCCGAACACATCCTTGTCGCCCTCGAGCTTCATCACCGGATGGCTGGCGGCGAAAGGCGGCGTCGGCCGCGCGAAGGCCCAGTCGTATTCCGCCTTCTGGATCAGCACGGTCGATTTGGGAAAGAGATCGACATTGCCGACATGGTCGGGATGGGTGTGGGAGATGCCGACATAGCGGATGTCGTCGGGCTTGACGCCGAGGGCCGCGAGCTCGGCGGCAAGCGTCTTCGTCCGGTGCCAGATCATGGCGCCGTTCGCCATCGAGACGCCATCGGGCGAGGCGGCGATCGCGTCGGCGATCCCGGTATCCCAGAGCAGATAGCCTTCCCGCGCGTGATGGATGAGGTAGCAATTGTCGGAGAGGTCGATCGGCTTGCCGACATTGACCCCGGGCGACCAGCGCGACTGGTCGGCGGCATGCGCCCAGCCGCAGTCGAGCACGTAGAGCCGGTCGATGCCCGTCGGGCTTTGCGCCAGGGCGGTCGCGGCGCACAGCAGCAGGGCGGCGCCGATGGCCAGGCGGGCGAGCTTCATGGCTTCCTCCTCTTTCGCCGGCTCATAGCCTAGGCCGAACCCGCCGCAGGCGCCACCGGCCGCCGGCCGTGACGAGCGGTGGGGCGGTTGCTATATCTAGCCGGCGTCAGGGATCGAGATCGGAGGATGACATGACCGCCTGCATCGTCGGCTGGGCCCATTCGCGCTTCGGCAAGCTCGAAGAGGATCTCGAGGCGCTGATCGTCAAGGTGGCGGTGGAGGCGATCCGCGACGCCGGAATGGAGCCGAAGGACATCGACGAGATCTTCCTGGGCACGATGAATGCCGGCTTCCAGCGGCAGGAGTTTCCCTCCTCGCTGGTGCTGCAGGCCGATCCCGCCTTGCGCTTCAAGCCCGCGACCCATGTCGAGAATGCCTGCGCCACCGGCTCGGCGGCGATCCATCAGGGGCTCAATGCCATCGCCGCGCGGCGCGCGCGCCGCGTGCTGGTGGTCGGCGTCGAGAAGATGACCGAGGTGACGGGGCCGCAGGTCGGCGAGATCCTGATCAAGGCCGCCTACATCAAGGAAGAGGGCGCCATCGAAGGCGGCTTCGCCGGTGTCTTCGGCCGCATTACCCAGATGTATTTCCAGCGCTATGGCGACAAGTCGGACGCGCTCGCCCGCATCGCCGCCAAGAACCACAAGAACGGCGCCGCGAACCCGCTGGCGCAGCTGCAGAAGGATCTGGGATACGAGTTCTGCCGCACCGTTTCCGACAAGAACCCGCTGGTGGCGGGTCCGCTGCGCCGCACCGACTGCTCCCTCGTCTCCGACGGGGCGGCGGCGCTGGTGCTCGCCGATGTCGATACCGCGCTCGCCTGCGGCAAGGCGGTGGTGTTTCGCGCCGCCGAGCAGGTCAACGACTTCCTGCCGATGAGCCGCCGCGACATCGTCGCCTTCGAAGGTCCGGAACGCGCGATCCAGCGCGCGCTCGCCTCGGCGAAAGTCGGTCTCGACGATCTCGGCTTTGCCGAGGTGCATGACTGCTTCACCTCGGCCGAGCTGCTGATCTACGAGGCGATGGGCCTGACCGCGAAGGGGCAGGGCGAGCGCGCCATCAACGAGGGCTGGGTGGCGAAGGACGGCAGGCTGCCGGTGAACCCCTCGGGCGGGCTCAAGGCCAAGGGCCATCCCGTGGGTGCCACCGGCGTCTCGATGCATGTGCTGGCCTCGATGCAGCTCACCGGCACCGCCGGCGGCATCCAGGTGAGGGATCCCAAGCTCGGCGCCGTCTTCAACATGGGCGGTGCGGCGGTGGCGAATTACGCCAGCGTGCTCGAACGGCTGCGCTGAGCGGAGGCGGATATGGGCGAGATCAAGGCCTTGGTGCTGCGCGAGGCCGAAGGAAAGGTGCAGCCGCGGATCGAACGCATCGATGAGCGCGCGCTGCCGCCGGGCGAGGTCACCGTCGCGGTCGAGTATTCCACCCTCAACTACAAGGACGGGCTCATCCTGAATGGGCTCGGCCGCCTGGTGCGCAGCTACCCCCATATCCCCGGCATCGACTTCGCCGGCACGGTCGAGCAATCGGCCTCGCCGGACTACAAGCCGGGCGACAAGGTGGTGCTCACCGGCTGGCGGGTGGGCGAGCTTACCTGGGGCGGCTATGCCGAAAAGGCGCGGGTCAAGGCGGCGCATCTCGTCGCCCTTCCGGCGGGGCTCACCACGCGGCGCGCCATGGCCATCGGCACCGCTGGCTTCACCGCCATGCTCGCGGTGATCGCGCTGGAGCAGCACGGGCTCGCGCCCGAGAAGGGCGAGGTGCTGGTGACGGGCGCGGCCGGCGGCGTCGGCGGCGTTGCCGTGTCGGTTCTGGCCAAGCTCGGCTATCGCGTCATTGCGTCCACCGGGCGGCCGGAGCAGCACGATTTTCTGCGCGGCCTCGGCGCCGCGGGCTTTATCGATCGTGCCGAGCTGGCGAAGCCGCCGTCGCGGCCGCTCGATGCGGAGCGCTGGGCAGGGGCCGTCGACGCCGTGGGGAGCACCACGCTCGCGAGCCTGCTGACGCAGCTCAAATACGGCGGCAGCGCCGCTGCTTGCGGCCTGGCCGGCGGCAACGATTTGCCGGCAAGCGTCATCCCGTTCCTGCTGCGCGGGGTCAATCTCCTGGGCATCGACAGCGTGATGTGCCCGATCGAGCGGCGGCGCGAGGCGTGGTCGCGCCTCGCCCGTGACCTGCCGCCGGAAAAGCTCGATGCGCTCACCGAAACGGTGCCGCTCGAGGCCTTGCCCGGGCTCGGGCAGAAGATCCTCAAAGGCGGCGTGCGCGGCCGCATCGTGGTGGATTTGCGCGCCGGATGATGCCGCACCCATCCTATTGATGGCGCTGCGGGCGAATATTAATATTTTTAATAGAACATGGACTGAAAAGTCGCCGGCTCTTAAGAGAGCCTTATCGGTTCGGGGCCGAGGATGACCGCGCAACTCTTACGGGTCCGACCGTAGATGACGACCGAGCCGTCCCCTTCCGCCGCGATCCTCGTCGTCGATGATGACGAGGTGATGCGCGACCTGCTCCGCCGCGCGCTCGAACGCTCGGGCTTCGAGGTCGTGACGGCCACCGACGGCCGCGAAGGCGTGGAGCGTTTCCGCGGCCAGGCCGTCGACGTGACGATCACCGACATGATGATGCCGGTGATGGACGGGCTCGAGCTCATCCGCGCCCTGGTGGCGGAGCAGCCGAGCATCCGGATCATCGCCGTCTCCGGGGTCGATGACTGGGACAACTACCTCAAGACGGCGCGGGCGCTGGGCGCCAAGGCCGTGCTGCGCAAGCCGGTCAGCAGCGCCGAGATCGTGAATACCGTGCGGCGCGTCTTGACGGAGCGCTCCTGATGCCGCGCGAGGACGTCCTGCCGGATCCCGGCTACCTGCGCGGCATCGCCGCAGAGCTGCGCAGCCGCGCCCTCTCGGCCGCTCCGGCCACGCTGCGCGAGCAGCTTCTCGAACTGGCGGAGTATTACGACGGCATGGCGGGGACCGTGCCGCCGCCGCTGCTGGCGCCGCCGCCGCGCTGATCCGGGCGGCACCTCGCGCTCCATTGGGGTAAAATTAACCAGTCGGTGGAAAGGTTGGGTGCGGCCGAGGCGGCTGCGGGCCAAACCTTTCATAAATTTTATCCTGCTAATGCAAATAGATATGGCGTTCTCCTCACCCAACGACTAGAGTGTTCACCGGTAAGCGTTCAGCTTCTTGCGCGGGACAGGAGCGGAGTGGGCGCCAGTGTCAGGCTGCTTTAGACATATCGATCGCCGAACCATGCTGCGCCTGTTGGCTGGCGCCGGTTTGGCCGTTGGCGGGTGCACCGCCTTGTCGCCGGCCTTCGCCGAGTCGCAACTCGCCCGGTCGGCGCGCAAGTCCCATCTGATCGTGCTCGATCCCGGCCATGGCGGCATCGATCCCGGCGCCATCGGCTACAGCGGCGTCTATGAAAAGGAAATCGCGCTGGCGACGGCGCTGGAAGTCGCGCGGCAGCTCGAGGCGACCAAGCGCTACCGAGTCCGGCTGACGCGCACCGGCGACGAGTTCGTGGAGCTGCAGGAGCGCGTCGCCTTCGCCCATGCCGCGGGCGGCGACCTCTTCCTGTCGATCCATGCCGATGCGCTTCCCGAGGCCGGCGTTCGCGGCGCTTCGGTCTTCACCTTGTCGGAAAAGGCGTCGGACAAGGAGGCGGCCGAGCTGGCGGTCCGCGAGAACAAGGCGGATCTCATCGCCGGCATCGATCTGTCGCGTCACGAGCCGGTAGTCAGCGAGATCCTGTTCGACCTGGCGCGGCGCCAGACCAATAATCTCTCCATCCGCCTGGCCCGCGACCTGGTCTCCGAGCTGGGCCGCGAGGTACGGCTCCTCAATAACAGCCACCGCTCGGCCGGTTTCGTCGTCCTCAAGGCGCCCGACATTCCCTCGGCCCTGGTGGAGCTGGGGTGCCTGTCGAACAAGGAGGAGGACGCGCTGCTTCAGCGCGCCGCCTATCAGCACAAGCTCGCGACCGGGTTGGTGCGCTCGATAAACGACTATTTCGATTTCCTGACAAAGGCTTGAGCCCGATCAGAGCTGGCGCAGGCGCTGCAGCCTCGCATAGGCCTCCACCACCGGGCCGAGCTCGTGGCGCTTGTCGACATTGCCCTTGCCGCCGGCACGCGTGAGGGTTGCTTCCAGGGCCTTCACCAGCAGCTCCGCGACATCGAGCTCGCGCCGCTCGCAAGCCTGATCGAAGGCGGCGAGGATCTTGTCGCTGAGGCGGCGTGCCGGCGAAGCCATGACGCTCGCGAGCTTAGCAGCGATCGGCCGGAGCGGCAGCAGAATCCCGGCTCAGAGAAAATCGTTCCATCCCCGAAAAATTCCCGGCGGCATTAACCTTTTATTGACACTCGCAGCCCTACTCTCATCGTGCGGTGTGACCCCGGATGCTCCGGATCGCATCGCAAGTCCTTCGGGCTTTTCCTCCCTGAACTTGGGCCGCACTCAGGTGCGGCCCTTTTTCTTGCGCGCTCGCGCGCGGTGCGCGTGCTAGGCTCCGCCGCCTCGCGCCTTGCCGACCGAAGGGGATCTCATGCGCAAACTCGCCATCGGCATCCTGGCTGCGGCGCTCGGCGCCTGCAGCTTCGTCACCATCGCCGACCGCTACGGCAATGAATATGGCGATTGGTACAATCCCGGCGGCAATTTCACCTGGCAGCTCGGCGTCTGCGAGAAGCAGATGGACAGCGACAAGATCGCGCCCCTGAGCCGCAAGGCGGCGATGCGCTGCTGCATGCACGATCACGGCGTGCCCGTGGACGATACGCAGGGTTGCGCCGCCTAGCGGAATGGTTGCTGCCGCGCAGGATTGAACTGTCGACCTCGCCCTTACCAGGGCGATGCATGCCCTGCTCGATGCGCATCCAGCCAATCGGTAGCGTCGCACTCTCCGATTCGGCGTGATAGGTTCATTGGCAGCATAGGAGGCGATCTTGGCTCGCTCGCATATTCCTCCGCCGCCCACCCGATTCGGTCAGCCACAGCAGCTTCAGCCCAAAGGGGCGACATTACCGAGCCGGCCATACATCCCACCCCCGCCCCCGCGATTTGCACCTCACCATCCGGTGGTTCAACGAGCGGCACCGGCAGCAGCAGCGGCGGCACCAGCGGCGGCGGCTGTCCCAGCGTCTCTTTATCATGCCGCGCCAGCCGCCGTTGCCACGGACATAGCCGTGAACGGCATCGAGCCCAGGTCCGGAGATGGCGCTTACGTATGTGCGTCGGCCGACTTGGCGGGAGCGACCACCAAGAACCGACGGGCGAACGACATCGTTTTTTGCATTGACACAGCCGCGTTGCCGGCTGCGCTCAGAGGCGCGTTTATAAGGGAAGGCGCCGGGCTATCTGAATGGCGCGCGTATGGAGTGACGATCCCCGGCGACTATTTGCTTTTTAGACGGTACATCCCAAGAGACGCGGGCGATAGGGTGTGGCGGTCGGCAGCGATCCTCCGGCCGCCACCGGCAGCCGCAGCAGCGCCGGCGGCAGCCGCAGCAGCGCCGGCGGCAGCCGCAGCAGCGCCGGCGGCAGCCGCAGCGGCGCCGGCAGCAGCCGCAGCAGCGCCGGCAGCCGCAGCCGCAGCAGCGCCACCGGCAGCTGCAGCAGTGCCGGCAGCCGCAGCCGCACCGCGAGCGCCTGCGAAAGCAGCAGCTAGGGAAAAGCCGCGATGGCGATAGTCCCGCGGGTTTTATGGTGCTGCCGCACAGGATTGAACTGTGGACCTCTCCCTTACCAAGAGGGAGCGCCAGCGGCGGATTTGCTGGCGCTCAGGGCTTTTTGCCCAGCAAATTCCCCAGCCGGCGCCCGGTCGCGCGGATGACCTCGATGTCGGTTGACTGGTAGCGCGCGCTCGACTTCACGTCCTTGTGGTTGAGCGTGTCCATGATGGTGCGCAGGCTGGCGCCATCTTCGTTCAGCCACTTCCCGAGGCTATGCCGCGCCATGTGCGGCGTGAAGGCGATGCCGAGGCTCCTGGCGAAGGGCCTCAGCCATTTATAGACCCCCGATTTTGAGCGCCACGGGAAGAGCCAGCCCTCTCCGGGCGGCTCGTTCGCCAGCATCTCCCAGACCTCGTCATGAAGCGGCGCCTCGATCCACTCGTCGGTCTTGCCGACGCGAATCGAGACGACACGGCGCCGCATGTCGATGCGCTCGCCGCGCACCTGCAGCGCGTCGCTGATCCGGCTGCCCTGCCGGAAAAGCCAGAGCAGCAGCAGGAGCTTCTTGCGTTGCGTCCCCCGGGCGCGCGCCATCCATTTCTCGGTGCGGGGACGCTGGTAGGAAGGGGCCTCGGGCAGGCTGTTAATCAGCGCGGCGGCGGTCTCCCTCGCCACGGCGCGCGTCTTAGGGCGCGCCTCGCGGAATAGCTCGACGCGCAGCCACGGGCAATAGCCGCTGCGGGCGCAGTAGTGGAGCACGGCGGCAGCCGGCCGCAGGACCTCGCGGTTGCGCGTCGCTGCGGCGCGGGCGGGCAGGAGCTGGTTGGCGGCGTCCACCAGGTCGGCCTGCCGGATCGACGCCAGGAGCTTGTCCCCGAGCTGCGCCTTGAGGCGGTCCAGGCGCTTGGTGTCGGCCTTCGACGGATCCCGGAAGGCCACATAGAGCCCGACCGCCTGGCGGAAGGTTATTTCTTCTCCAGGGTCAGGGACACGATCTTCGAGGAGCCTGAGCTCGAGCTCGGCCTTAAACCGGCCAGCAGCCGTCGGGTCCGTCGTCTTTGCAGAGACCTCGATGCCTCGGCCGCCGATCTCCCCCCGGACGAGGAAATATCGGTTGGGGTAGGCCTTTCCTCCGATGTATTTGACCCGCTCGCCGGGGGCGACAAGGTAGAGCGGCATCGGCACGCCTCCTCAAGTGCTTTGACCTGCGCGGCGGTGAAGAGATTAACCCGGCCGGGCCGAGTTCGGCCTAATCGCTGGATTTTCACGAAGGCGCCGGCGCAGGGTGCGCTCGTCGATGCGCAGGTGAGCGCAGACCTCCGCGGTGGTGAACATCCGCGGAAGCTCGCTTGCGCTTGATATCGTGAGGTGCGACATGCCTGTCCGGGGCGTCGATTATGCGTCAGCGAAGAGCGCGCCCGGCGCCTCGGAACTGCGGGCCGTCTTCGCCGAGGCGTCGTACTCATCGAATGGTGCTTTGCGCCAAAGGTGGCGATTGGTCCAGCGCTGTACCTGGCGCAGGCGCCGCTCTGTCCAGTCGAACCGGACGTGCGGGCGCTTTGCGAGCGCGTTCAACTTCATGTAGGGCTGGGCATAAGGCTCGCCGCCCCAGGCGATCACCTGTCGGATGCGCTCCATGCAGGCGGCAAAGGGCTCGTTGCCGATCAGGGTGTAGACCTGCTTGCGCCGCGCCGGGATGCCCTTGAGCATCCGCATGACGCGCTCGACATGCTCGCGCTCGGCCTGATCGTCATAGGCGAAGCGCCACGGGCCGCGATTGATCTCGCGCCACCGGGCATAGACCGCGTCGTCGAAGGTGCGCGGCTCGAACCCGGAATTCGCGTCGAGCAGCGGGACGCCTGCCGCCTTGTACCGCCCGATGATGTAGCTCTGGAACTCCTCGGGGAGCGCCGACAGATTGTTGTCGCAGAGCACCGGCCGCACCGGAAAATCCGGCAGCAGCGTGAAGCTGCGTCCCTCCATCTTCGGCACGATGCAGAACCAGCAGCCGACCGGGCAGCCGCGGCTGGCAATCGTCGCCATGGGGTTGTGCCGCGCAATCGCATCGGGATAGTCGCCGCCGAGCTCGGCCACGTCGGCGAGGTAGTGCTTGCGGGTGAAGATCCCCGGGCCGCCGGCGCGCACCCGATAGCCCTGAGCGCGGAGATAGATGGCGCGCTGGTAGGCATCGTCGAGGCGCCAGGTGAAGGCGATCGACAGGTAAGCGGTCCCGCCATCGGTCCACTCTGCGAGGCCGTTCGGCCAGCTGCCTGTCGGACGATCGGTCATTCTGTCGCGCCGCCGCCCGAAAGCTTGCTCTCGACCTGGTTGGCGAGGTCGCGCACCGTGATCACCTTGTCGGCATCGTCGTCGAGCAGCCGGACATCGAACTCCTCTTCGAGAGTGATGGCGACCTCGAGATAGTCCAGGCTGTCGGCGCCAAGATCGTCGATGAGCTTCGCCTCCGGGTGTGCAGCTGGAGATGTCTAAACCAAGATGGTCGGCAAGCAGCTTCTGCACCATCGCGAGAACGTCTGGCATCCTGGATCTCCCTGGTTTACGCGACCTGCTCGACGATCGCCGTCGGCCAGTAACCGGCGTGGCGCAACCGCTCCACCGTGCACTGGAAGTGCTGTCCCACCTGTTCGTCGTGGCAGAGCATCCGCGTGATCCGCATCCTCAACGATTCCCCGCAGATGCGCACCACGATCGCCTCGCCAACGTGCGCGCCGATGGCGTCTTTGCGTATCCATATTTGGCCGATGCTGGGTGTCACGCGATCAGCCTAAATCCTGCACGCTTGATCAGCCGCCGGAACATCCGCGGGAACTGCCATGCGCCCTGCATCGTGCAGCGCGGGGAGTACCGCTTCATCAGCTCCATGTGCAGGATCTGCAGCCCGCTGCCTTCGCACCAGATGTCGTGCCAGGCGTAATCCCAGCGCTTCTCCTCCGGCCATTCGATGGTGAGCGCGTCGCCGTGCCAGAGCGTCACGCGGGTATTGCGGCTGAACTCGGCCCCGACGACCTTGATGACCTTGTCGTCGAGCTCGATGACATCGACATGCTCGACTGCTGGCGATGCCAATAGCCCCCGCACGACGCAGCCAAGGCCGAGGCCACTCACCAGGACCCGGCCTCGAGCGGCGAGCCAGATAGGGAGGTGCCGGCGCAGCTCGCGGAGGCTGTCCTCCATGACGATCTCGCCGGCATGGTGGAGCGTCGCCTCAGTGAGCCGCCGGAGCAGCGTGTAATGCGGCCTGCTGCCGAGCCAGCCGAGCTCTCCCATGATACTCTCGTCAGCGCGCACCCGCTGGATCGTCCATAGGCCGAACTCCTGCGGTTCCAGGCTATCTGGCACGCGCGCGGCGTCGAGGAAATCAGCTGGCGTTGGCGTCGCCATTATGCGACCTCGCGGAGCCGCTTTTCCGGCTCTCGAAGCGCCCGCGCCGTGTGCGTCGCATAGACTGCGACCGTCTTCCAATAGGCGGCCATCGGCGCCTTGTTGGTCCGCCACGCCTTCTGCGCCCGAGCGCGCGCATCCTTCGCCAGGTCGCGCAGCAACGCCCGCAGGGCGGCGCGCGATGCCGGTGGGAGCGCCTGCAGCTCGGCCATCGCGGAAAGCGCCAGCAGCGGGTTGCGAACGTCGGGGCGAAGGCTGCGGCTCACGCGCCGTCTCCCTCGTCCCTGGCCGGCTCGTTATCCTTGGCGACCTGCGCCTTCACCCGGTCGAGGAGCTCTTGCAGCTCGGCAACGCCGACACCGACATCGTGCCGCGCGCAGTAGGAATACATCTGAGCCTCGATAAGCTGACCCAAGCTGTCGTAGGCCGTGATGGAGATGCCGGGCTTGCCCGTCTCGAGTACCGCGATCTTCTGATATGTCAAAAGTGCCGCCATTCTCCCAGCTCCTATCGAGCGCCTCCGGGCGATTCCAGCTCGAGCGGCCGCTTCGAGCCGTCCAGCATCACGATGGTGTCGTAAAATCCGAAGGGGCTCTGCGCGCTGATGTCGAACATCTTGGCGCCCAGCGCGGCACACAGGATCTGGTCGCCGCCGCGATGCCACGGATGGTGCCAGACCGCGGTGTCGATCGTCGTCTCGACGAAGCGCAAGCGCACATAGCCTCGGGAGCCGCAGCGCCGGCAGTTGTCGGCGACGTTGCCGTCCCAGAACTTAAACCGCCCGGTGCCGTCGCAGCCGTTGCACTTCGTGATCGTGCCGATGGGCCTCGCCGCCAACTCGCCACGGTCCACGGCAAAGAGAGCGAAGAGGCGCTTATAGGCATAGATCGCCTCCTTGCCGCAGCCGAAGGCGCGGGCGTGCCCGTTGAGGCGATCGATCGCGGCGAGGACGGCGTCAGGCATGGCGCGGAAACTCGCGGTGCTCGCGGCCGTCGAGGCCGGCGCCGGCCGTCCCGCGCCCGACGCGCCTCATTTGCGCAGCCGTCCCGTCGATATTCAGGATGTCTCCCGGCTGGAACGGTCCTTCTAGGACGGGCGCCCATTCTCCCCACTGTTTGAAGAAGAATGGCACGCCAGCTCCGGCGCACTGATCGCGCAGCGAGCGCGCCCAGGCTGGATGCATCGGCCGCGCGCGCGGTCCGCTCTCGCCGCCGCAGATGACCCAATCAACGCCAGGACCCCCTCCCATGCCGCCAGAGCCGAAATAGTTCCGGCGCCCAGCGAAGATTCCAGCCATGCGCGCCCCGACGAGCTCGACCGGGCCGAGCAGCGGCTCGCCCGAGATGAAGCGCACCGCCGCCGGCGTCGCGATGAGGCTTGGAATGCGCTCGTCGGCTCGCTCTTGATCCTCGACGCTGACGCCGAGCCAGATCCCCGGCGGAGGGTGCCCCGGGCCATAATCATCGAGCGTCGCGCGCGCGTCGTCGCGCCGGCGGTCAAGCGGGTCGACCATCTCCATGACATGCGCCGCGGCCTCGGCGTTGACCTGCTCCCAGAATGCGGCGCTGTTGAGCAGCTCACGCATCCGGGCCGCTCGCTTGGTCAGGATCTGGAGCGTGTGGCCGCGCAGGTGCACGGCTGCGACCGCAACCGCGTAGACGGTGGCGATGTCGAAGTCGGACAGATGCTCGTGGAACAGGTCGGACATGCTGTTGGCGAAGATGAACCGCGGCTTGCGCCACCGCAGCGGCAGGTCGAGCTGCTCCGGGATGAGCGCGAGCTTGCCGGTCCATTGGCCGCCGCTGGGGGTCCGTCGGGCGAAGCCATGGAAGGCCTGCCCGGGATCGCTAAAGCGGGCCGCTATCTTTTCAGCGTAGCAGCCGCCTTCGTGGTTTGCCCCGCCGCAACCCGGCGAGACGCGCGAGCAGCCGCGCACCGGATTCCAGGTGGCGTCGGTCCACTCGATGCTGGACTTCTCAGCCACCGCCGCGCTCCGCCAGCAGCTCGCGACCCTTCCGCAACTGTTCCTCGTGCCGCCATTCCTCCATGGCGTCGGCGACCTGGATGGCGTCGCGGACCTGGTCAATGTCCGCGATCGGCTTGACGGCGTCGATCACCGCTTGGGCGCGCGCCTTGGCCCAGGCGAGGACGATCTCAGGGGCGTCCAAATCGTGGGCGCGCAGCACGAAGACCGGCTCGTCGTCGGCCGCCCGGCCGAGGCAGCCCTCGCCGCGCGCCGCCGCCTCCAGCACTTCCTTCTTCGTCGCCATCTCAGCCCTCCTTGCCAATGATCGCATGGACGCGTGCCCAGTCGGGCGCGCGCTTCTCCTTCATCGCCTCGAACTCGGCGGCGAACTTGCGCATGAAATGCGGGATCAGCGCCGCGTCGCCGTCGCGCAGGCGCTCCAGCATCTCGACCGCCCAGCCGCCCCAGATGAACCAGGTGCCGCCATGCAGCACCGATTTCGGGCCCTCCGACCATTCCGGCGGCTCGTCGATCGGCGGCAGCACCACGGGCTCTGCCGCCGCCGGCTGCACGGCGGCGGGAGGTGCCGCGGGCGGATCCTTCTGCTCGCTGCCGCGCGTGGGTGCGGCCTTGTCCTCCTTCGCCGCCGCCGGCTTCTTGGCCCGCGGGTTCTTTGCCGGCTGGCCCGCCGCGGCGCGCTCGAATTCGTCGGCGCCCTCGGCCGGCGGCTGAGGGCCCGCGGCCGGGAACTCCTCGTCCTTCGTCGCCTCGCCGGCGCGGATGCTCTTCAGCACCACGCGGAGTGTGGCGAGATCCTCGGCGTCGAAGGCCTCGGGCTTGCGTCCCATCTTCTCGGCGAGCTGCGCCGGCGTGACGCCGATTTTGCCGAAGGCGGCGACGCATTCGGTGATGCGCTCGGCGATCGGGCGCCCGTCGGCGTTCTTGATGGTCGAGCGGCAGCGCTCCTTCGCCTCCTCGATGAACCACACCGGGAGCACCTGGAAGATGCACTCGCGCAGGCGCCGCGCGCCCTGGTTTGCATTGTTCTCGTAGATGTCGCGCATCTCGACCAGCGGCTTCGGGCCGCCGGCCTTGTCGCGCTTGTGCGGCACGATGAAGCTGAGCTCGGCGCGGACGTTGTTCTCGATGTCCCAGGCGAAGGCCAGCATCTCCGACCGGCCGAGGGCGTCGGAGCGCTCCAGCTCCTTGATCCCATAGTCGAGATTGCCGAAGCAGCGCGCGAGCTCGCGCGCGAGATGGATCGAGGCGTCGGAGATCGCCTCGCCGCCGCGCTTGTAGCGGTAGAAGGCGCGTTCGGCGAGCGCAAGCGAGGCGGTGGACCGCCTCATCTCGGCCTCGGCTCGCTCGACATCGCGCGGCCGGCTTTGCGCCAGCACGATCGCGCCCTGGACCTCGGCGATGGCGCGGCTCTGCTCGATCGCGGTGGCCTGGCTCGAGGCGGCGTTCTTGCCGGTGGCGGCGCGCTCGAATGGGGTCATCTCGTTCATTGCGCTGCCACCGGCGCCTCGATGCGCTCGATCTCGGCCGCGAGCTTCTCGACGAGCGCCAAGCATTCGGGCCGATCGCTGGCGCCACCGTGGCCCCAATGATGTCGCGCATCGGGCAGAGAGAAGTTGCGGCAGCCGGCCATGATGCGCCACTGACCGCGCAGCTTGAGCGCTGTGAATTCGTAGCCGCGCCGGTCCTTGCCGGCGCGCACGAGAAGGCCAGGGCAGTTATCGACCAGCACGTAGGTCGCTGCCGGCAGCTCGGGGAGAGCCGTCAGGCCAGGGCAGTTATAGACCCGCACGTCGGTCGCTGCCGGCAGCTCGGGGAGAGCCGTCAGGCCAGGGCAGTTATAGACCCGCACGTCGGTCGCTGCCGGCAGCTCGGGGAGAGCCGTCAGGCCAGGGCAGTTATAGACCCGCACGTCGGTCGCTGCCGGCAGCTCGGGGAGAGCCGTCAGGCCAGGGCAGTTATCGACCCGCACGTCGGTCGCTGCCGGCAGCTCGGGGAGAGCCGTCAGGCCAGGGCAGTTATAGACCCGCACGTCGGTCGCTGCCGGCAGCTCGGGGAGAGCCGTCAGGCCAGGGCAGTTATCGACCAGCACGTAGGTCGCTGCCGGCAGCTCGGGGAGAGCCGTCAGGCCAGGGCAGTTATAGACCCGCACGTCGGTCGCTGCCGGCAGCTCGGGGAGAGCCGTCAGGCCAGGGCAGTTATAGACCCGCACGTCGGTCGCTGCCGGCAGCTCGGGGAGAGCCGTCAGGCCAGGGCAGTTATAGACCCGCACGTAGGTCGCTGCCGGCAGCTCGGGGAGAGCCGTCAGGCCAGGGCAGTTATCGACCAGCACGTAGGTCGCTGCCGGCAGCTCGGGGAGAGCCGTCAGGCCAGGGCAGTTATAGACCCGCACGTCGGTCGCTGCCGGCAGCTCGGGGAGAGCCGTCAGGCCAGGGCAGTTATAGACCCGCACGTCGGTCGCTGCCGGCAGCTCGGGGAGAGCCGTCAGGCCAGGGCAGTTATCGACCAGCACGTCGGTCGCTGCCGGCAGCTCGGGGAGAGCCGTCAGGCCAGGGCAGTTATAGACCCGCACGTCGGTCGCTGCCGGCAGCTCGGGGAGAGCCGTCAGGCCAGGGCAGTTATAGACCCGCACGTCGGTCGCTGCCGGCAGCTCGGGGAGAGCCGTCAGGCCAGGGCAGTTATCGACCAGCACGTAGGTCGCTGCCGGCAGCTCGGGGAGAGCCGTCAGGCCAGGGCAGTTATAGACCCGCACGTCGGTCGCTGCCGGCAGCTCGGGGAGAGCCGTCAGGCCAGGGCAGTTATAGACCAGCACGTAGGTCGCTGCCGGCAGCTCGGGGAGAGCCGTCAGGCCAGGGCAGTTATCGACCAGCACGTAGGTCGCTGCCGGCAGCTCGGGGAGAGCCGTCAGGCCAGGGCAGTTATAGACCCGCACGTCGGTCGCTGCCTCGGGTTTTGCAATGAGCGCAGCTAGCGACATCTGTCGCCCATTGACAGAAAGGAAGATGTGGTTTGGGTCCATCGGCTCGGTCCTCCCGTTGAAACTCACATGTCGTAGCCGCGTTGGCGGGCGATCTCCTTGACCCGCGCGAAATCGCCGGGACGCTCGCGCTCGACCGGACGGTCCTCGATCAGCGCCAGGATCTCGCACCAGCAGAGGCCACCGCGGTTGTGCAGCGTGTTGAGGTCGTGGCCGTGATTGGCCATGGCGCGCCGCTGATACCGCTCGACGATCTCCCACGGGATATCGTCGGGTGCGTCCGGCGGGTCGATGCCGAGGCGGATCACCGGAAAGCGGGCGCCCCCGACGGGCTTGCGCCAGTTCTTCGGCGCCTCGCTCACCGCTTGCCGTCTCCGGCCGGCGCCGGCGGCAGCCGGTCGAGCACCGACGCTGGAGCCGCGACCAGCGCCGAGCGCTTCGGCGGCTCCATCGCGGCGACCTGAACCGTGCCGTCCGGGAACAGCGGAGGCACGTCGGTAAGCCTGATCGAGACCTTGCCGCCGGCCGCGCCGATGAAGCGGTGGGCGATCGCCAGGACCAGCGCCTGCATCTGCTGCTGTGACAGCACGTTCGGCGCTGGCGGGGCAGGCGGGGCGTTCATTGCGGCGTCTCCGGTGGCGATGTGAGCGGGGTGGCGAACTCGCCGCGGTCGAGCCGCGCCTGCAGGTCGCGCGTGTACCAGCCGGGCAGCCCGACGCGGATCGCGCCCGGCGTCTCCGGCGAGATCGCCGGCCGGTAGCCCGGCCAATCCTTGGTCTCGAGGCAGCGGCGGAAGGTCTGCCGCGCATGCCGGCACAGCAGGCGCCCCCAGCCTTCGGCCTCGGGGTCAAGCTCGATCGGCGCGACCAGGTGCGGGCGCCTGGTCGACTGCACGATGAAGTGGAACCGCTCCGGGCGCCGGCCCTCGACCGCCTCGTAGGCGTCGAGATACCAGGCGGCGCGGAGGTGATGGCCGAGGTTGCGCATCACCCGCGAGAAATGCTCCGGGTTGGCGCTGGTGCTGGTCTTGTAGTCGACGGCGTAGCGGCCGTGCGGGAGCGTGTAATCCGGCCGCGCCTTGCACCAGATGCCGGTCTCGGCGTCGATCCAGAAATAGGAGCGCTCGGCCTTGCCGCCCTTGAAGGCGAAGCGGCCTACCTCGTGCCGGCGCAGCGCGGTGCGCATCTCGAGCAGCATCTCGTGCTCACGCTCGAGCAGCGGGATGCGGCCCGCCTGGCGATAGAGCCGTCGCGCCTGCTGCGCCTCGAGGCTGCGGTAATCCGGCAGGTCGATGATCGCGACGCGGCGGTCAAACTCCTTGGGCTCGAGCACGATCAGGTGCGAGGCCTTTCCGATGTCGAACTCGTGGCTCTCCTCCACGATCTGCGCCGGATTGAACGACGCGCGCGCGTAGTAGAAGGCCGGGCACTCGCTCTCGAGATCCCAGGCGCCCGACGCGTTCAGCGCCGGCGCCGGCGTGATGTGGCTGTGGTAGATCGCCGCCGGCACGCCGTCATAGGCGCCGGGCTCGGCGATGTAGGAGCGGCGCCGGCGGCTCATCCGGCCTGCGCCTGCTTGGCCAGGGTCTTGCGCCAGGTTTCGAGGAGGCGCTCCGCGCTGTCGGCGGAAACAGAAACGGCGTTGAGGATGGCGATATTCCTGGCGAGCGCATCCTGGAATATGCCGATCGAGCGCTCGATTTCTTCGGCGCTGCGCCGCGTGTTCTTGCGCGCCCGCTCCAGGGCAAGCTCTGCTTCGACCGCCTCACGCGCGAAGATGACCGCGATGAAGCCGCGCTGGTCATCGGTCAGGCGCAGCCGGCGCGTCACTGGAAGAGCCCCGCGCCCCAGCAGGCGAGCGCGACCATGGCGAGGCCGACGATGAAGGCGTCGAGCCGCGTCATCGCAGCGCCGAGGTCGGCCGGGCGCCGGCCATGTGCACGGCGAGGCACCGGTGGAAGGTCGACGGGCGCGGCCGACGGAAGCGGTGCCACCAGCGCCGCCGCGGCGTCGGCGCGGGCGGCGGCTTCTTGGGCGGCAGCACGGTGAGCCGGTAGCAGGGAACGTTCATGACGACCTCCGCGCCGCTTCGACGCGGCGGCTGAGATCGATCATCACCTCGGTCAGGGCCAGGTCGACCGCCTGCTCGACGGAGCAGTTCTCCTTGCGGATATAGGCCTCGGCCAGCACGTCGATGCCGATGCCGTCGAGGTCCGTGAGAGCGCAGCCTTCAAGGCGGATGATGCGCGCGCTCACCTGCGCCTCCGGCGGCCGTCGAGGTCGATCACGCGGCCTTCGCGCTCGGGCGCCAGAGGCGGCAGGAAGTCGAAATTCGGCTCGTCCTCTGCGGTGGCGCAGGCCCAGGCGAGGACGAGAAGCGATGGAGCCAGGACGGCGCCGATGCCGATGCCGATGCCGAGCCAGAAGGAGGGCCAGCAGCTCATCGCGCGGCCCTCCGCAACAGGAGCTCTGGCGCGGCGCCGCCGCCCATGGCGTAGATGCCGCCGACGCCGATGGTGGCGACGATGGCGCGGCGCTCGCGCTCGCTCAGCCCTTCGGAGTTGTCCTCCAGGAACTCGGACAGCCGGCAGACCTGGAAGGGGACGCCGTCGCTGGCGAGCGAAAGGGTGATCTCTGGGTCATGTTCGGCGGTTGCCATGATCGCCTCCGGTGAGGACGGGAGCGATCATAGAATGGAAAAAATCCCAGCGTCAACCTAAAAATGGGGAAAATCCCATGGCGCCCTCGGGCGGGGCGCCGGCTCAATTCCCGAAGTGGGAGTCCAAGACGGCGTGATGCGCCAGGACGCCGTCCTCGCCGAAGATGAAGGTAACCGACCGCGTCTCGCCCGAGGGACTGGCAGCCAGGGCGCCCACCACCGGGATGAAGGCCGCGCCGCTGATCTCCGAGCGCATGAAGGAGTAGCCGAGCACGCGCGTGCCGCTGGAATCGCGGATGTCGCTGACCGGTGGCCCCAGCGCCGCCACGACCTGGCCGACCGTCGTCTTGCCGTCCTGGAAGCCGGCGAGCTGCGCGTCGCTGACCTTCGTGCCGCCGCCATAGGCGCAGCCGCCGAGAAGGCATAGCGCCATGATGCAAAAGGCTTTTCTCATGTCGATGACGCCCTCCTGCTCAGGTCCACATCCACTTCCCGATGACCCGGCCCTGGATGTAGGCCTCGCCGAGCACGCGCTCGTAAGGAGGATATTTGGGATTGTCGGACGCGATTACCACCCGGGGAGGATCGGAATGCTCGATGTACCGCACGCGCTTGACGACGAAGCCCAGGCCGTCCCAGGTGACGAAGACGCCGGGAGGGGAGGGCCTGATATCGCCGGTGTCGACCATGATCTTCTCGATCGGGTTATAGGTCGGCGCCATGCTGTCCCCGACGATCGTCAGGATCTTGATGCGCTCCAGCGGGGAATTGGTCGCGATCTTCACCAGCTCTCGCGGAAGTTGCCACTCCCCGAATTCGATGCTCGCTGTCGACCATCTGGCCGCCGCCAGCCGCCGCCCGCACATCCAGCTCCTCCACGGTGGCTACCTCCATTGGGTGCTGCCTACCGGCCCTGTCCCCAGATGGTAGTGCCTGTGCCCGCTCGCCTGTCAAGTCGGCAACGCTACAACCCAGCGCGTCGGCGAGCTTTGCGAGGTTGTCATAGCGCGGGCTTTTGACGCGTCCCGTGATGATGTCGCGGACGAAAGTCTCGTTGAGCTTCGCCCTTTGCGAGAGGCTCTTGCGGTTGAGGTTGAGGGAGCGCATGCGGCGCTCAACCTCTGCTGCGATGGTTATCTCCGACACGTGGAACTTGTCCCATGTTTCTTGGGAAAAGGCGACGGGGAAGATTTCCCATTGATTTTGGGATTTCTTCCATTATGATGCTCACCGATGTCGATCACCGAACAGCTTCTCACCGAGATCGAGGCCTATGTCGCCCAGCGCGGCATCGCGGAATCGACCTTCGGCTTCATGGCGGTCAACGACGGCAAGTTCGTCGGGCGCCTGCGCAGCGGCAAGGGCGTCACCGTGCGCCTGGTCGAGCGGGCCAGAAAGTACATCGCCGACAATCCCGCCGACACGCCCACCCGCGCGAGCGCCTGACGATGCCGGCAGCCCAGCGCCCTTCGTCTTCGTCTGCCTGGGCTCTCTACCCACGGTTCCATGCCGCCAATCTCGGGCCGCTCGCGGCGCGCGTCACCCGGAATTTGCAAGGATTTTCCCGCCATGCGCACCATCGCGCTGGGCCCTGAGCAGGCCGGCCGGCTGAAATTCGCCACGCGCCGCCTGATCGAGAAGATCGGCGGCCTCAAGAACGCGGTCGCGCTCGACGGCCGCAGCGACACGACCTTCAGCGAGTACCAGGCCGGCGCCTGCGCCTCCTTCATGCCGATCGACGCGGTGGCCGCGCTCGAGGCCGACGCCGGCGAGCCGGTGGTGACCCGGGCGCTGGCCGATCTCGTGGGTTTCGACCTGGTGCCGCGGTCGCGCGAGATCCCGGCGCTTGATCCGGCGGCCTGCCTGCGGCGCCTCACGGCCGACCTCGGCGATATCGCGCGCGAGGAGGACCGTGCCATGGCGCACGGGCACCGCAGCGCCAACGACCGGCGCACGCTGCTGCGCGAGCTCCACGACCTCATCGACACCGCCAACGCGATGATCGCGTCGGTCGAGCCGCCGGCGCCGCACGCCGCGACGGAAGGGAAGGGGCGATGAAGAAGCTGCGCGAGATCGCCGCCGAGGCTTTCAGCAAAGTGATGACGCGCGCCGCGGAAGCGATGCGCCGGGAGCGGCAAAAGCCGCGCTTCATCCCCTACGGCAAGCACTCCCTGCTCGCGGTCCGGGGGGGGCAGATCATGGTCGGCCCCGGCGGCCTCGGCTCGCCCGTGCTCGTGCGGGAGCGGCGCATGCTTGAGGCGCTGCACCGCGATCTTCAGCGCAAGCCCTATTCGCGGACCCGCGAGACGGCGCGACGCACGCGCCAGATCGAGCGCGGCCAGATCCAGGTCACCGGATGACCGAGGTTTCCGATATCGCGGAGCTTGAGCGGCAGCTGCGCGAAGCGAAGCGGAAGCGCAAGGCAGAGAAGGCGCGCCGGCGTATGCAGCGCCTCAACCAGGATCCTCAGTTCGTGGCCAAACGGAGCGCTGCCAGCAAGGCCGCCTGGGCCGATCCCGAGGTCCGCGCTCGCATGAGCGCTGCCAGCAAGGCCGCCTTGGCCGATCCCGAGGTCCGCGCTCGCATGAGCGCTGCCCGCAAGGCCGCCTGGGCCGATCCCGAGGTCCGCGCTCGCATGAGCGCTGCCAGCAAGGCCGCCTTGGCCGATCCCGAGGTCCGCGCTCGCATGAGCGCTGCCCGCAAGGCCGCCTTGGCCGATCCCGAGGTCCGCGCTCGCATGAGCGCTGCCAGCAAGGCCGCCTGGGCCGATCCCGAGGTCCGCGCTCGCATGAGCGCTGCCAGCAAGGCCGCCTTGGCCGATCCCGAGGTCCGCGCTCGCATGAGCGCTGCCAGCAAGGCCGCCTTGGCCGATCCCGAGGTCCGCGCTCGCATGAGCGCTGCCCGCAAGGCCGCCTTGGCCGATCCCGAGGTCCGCGCTCGCATGAGCGCTGCCAGCAAGGCCGCCTTGGCCGATCCCGAGGTCCGCGCTCGCATGAGCGCTGCCCGCAAGGCCGCCTTGGCCTCGCGGCGCGGCTTCGCCTGCCCGCCGGAGCACGACAAATATTTCGCGAAACTCTGTCGCGTGCTCGGACGTGTCGAAGCCGAGAAAGAGATCAAGAGGATTATCGCGATCGAATCGACGGAGATTGCGGCGCCCGCGCCGCATCCCCGCACCGAGCTCACGGCGGTCATCCGCCGTGAGGCGCGCCCCATGCGCGCTTCCTCCCAGACTTCGGCCGGCGCGGGTGACGAGCCTGCGCCGGCCGCTTCATCGACGGGAGGACGCCGGTGAGCGGCTTCAAGGGCATGCGCTGGGGCGCCGGCGAGCTCGCCGAGAAGCATCGGCGCTGGTGCTTCGAGCAAATCCAGCGAGGGAGGCCCGAGGGCCTGGCGCTGCGGCGCCAGATCGAACGGCGGCAGGAGCGCACCTGCGGCGCCGCGAGCGGCCTCGCCGTGCGCATCGTCCCACACCCGACCACCCAGCAGAGAGGAGCGTAACTTGGCCCGCAAGTTGAAAGGCACCGACACCGCCGTCTCGATGGACGAGAAAGAGATCTTCGACAAGCACATGGCGATCATCCGCCCGCTGAAACGCGAGGCGGAGCTGAAGCGCGACGAGATGCGCGCCGCCAACAGCACCTATCGCAACGCGCTCAAGGCGGCCGGCAAGGAAGGCATCAAGATCGGCGCGCTCACCGAGGCGCTGGACATGCAGAAGCAGGATCCGGAGGAGGTCAACCGCCACATCGCCGCGGTGAACCGCTACCTGCTCTGGCTGGGCGCGCCGATCGGCACGCAGTTCGGGCTTCTGCCATCGGGCGAGACCGTCGCCTCGGCGGTGGACAAGGCGGCGATCGAGCGCGCCGGCTTCGAAGGCCCGGCGCGCGACGGCGCGCCAGCGAGCACCGAGCCCGCGGTGCTCCACATCAACAACGCCGCCAAGGCACGCGCCTATGGCGAGGGGAAGGACGCCGGCGTGGCCGGCAAGAACAAGGACACCTGCCCCTACAAGAACCCCGCGAACCGCGACCTGCGCACCGAGTGGGAGAAGGGATACGACGACGCCCAGGAGGAGCGCGCGCTGGCGATGGGACCGCCCAAGAAGCAGCGGAGCCGCAAGAAGCGCGAGCACACCGCCGAGGAGGCCGCGGCCGTCCTGCAATGAGCACGATGCTCGCCCTCGACCTCGCAACCTGCACCGGCTGGGCCGTCGGCCCGGCCGGCGCGGTGCCGTCCAGCGGTGAGGAGCGGATCGGCGCACCAGGCATCGGCATCGGCGAGTTCCTCGACATCTACGGCAACTGGCTCGCCGACATGATCACCGTGCACGCGCCGCAGGTCGTGATCTTCGAGGCGCCCATCATCCGCTACGGCGACGGCGGCGCCGCGCTCACCAGCATCGACACGGCCCGCAAGCTGCTGTGCCTCGCCGGGCTCACCGAGATGATCGCGTTCCGCCGCGGCATCCCCGAGCACCTGACGCTGGAGGCGGACGCCAGCACGGTGTGCAAGTTCTTCACTGGGCGCGGCCATTTCGGCGGCGACCGCCAGCGCAAGAAGAACCTGGTGATCTCCCGGTGCCGCGAGATGGGCTGGGAGCCGGCGGGCGAGAACGCCGCCGACGCGCTGGCGCTCTGGCGCTTCGCGGAATCGAAGTTCTTCCCGCGCGCCCGCGTCGAGCAGACGGCGCTCGAGCGCGCCGCCAATGACCTCCCCGCCCGCGCTGCGGCCGGCAGCCGCCGGCGCGTGCCGCCTTCCGCGTCCCGCGGCCTAAGTCCGCAGGCCGCGCGCGGGCGGGGAGACTTGGCATGAGCCGGGGAATCGCTCCTTTCGCCCTTCCGCTCTCGGTCACCAACCTTGACGGCCGCGTCTATATCCTCGACCGGGACGGCCTGCGCCTCACCGAGATCGAGCCTGGCCAGGTCCTCGGCGCGCCGCCGACGCTGAAGCGCAAGATTGAGATCGCTCAGGCCTTCGCCGACGCCCTTAACGGCATGCCGACGTGACCGGCCTGCTCAGCATCGCCACCATCCAGGAGGTGGTCGCCCAGCATTTCGGGCTGCCGCTGCCAGCGCTGCTCGGCAATGCGCGCCGGCGCGGGATCGTGCGCCCCCGGCATATCGCCATGCTGGTAGCGAGCGAACGTACGCGCCACTCGGTAACGGAAATCGCGCGCCATTTCGGCGACCGCGACCGCACCTCCGTGGTCCATGCTCTGGACAGCATCAAGGCGCACCTGGAGCGCGATGGGTGGCTGGCCGAGCAGCTGGCGACGATCCACGGCAGGCTGGACAAATTGGAGGACGTCCCGGACACGCCGCAGGAAGCGGCGGCGCTGCTGAGCGCCTCGATCATGCACCTGCGCAAGCGCCTGCTGCGCGTCTGCCGCCGCGACCCCGGACGCGTGCTCGCGGCCTTCCACGCGATCCTTCACGACGAGCCTGCGGAGGCGCCGGAACCGGCAGAGTGATATGCAGCACGTTGAGATCACGCACTTTCAGGTGTTCTGCGGCCTCGGTGGCGCGGCGCGCGGCTTCAACCGCGGGGAGGCGCGCGTCGGGCAGCTCGAGGCGCGGTTCACCTGCCTCGGCGGCATCGATTCCGACGCGGCGGCATGCCGGGATTTCGAGCGGCTGGCCGGCGTGCCGGCGACGTGCCTCGATCTCTTCTCCCTTGAGCAGTACGTCGCCTTTCACGGCAACGCGCCACCGCCTGGATGGCGCGAGGCAGAGCCGTCCGACTTCCACCGCGCCGCCGGCAGTCGGCGCCCGAACATCCTCTTCCTGTCGGCGCCGTGCAAAGGCTTCTCCGGCCTGCTGGCCGAACGGCTGAGCCGCACCGGGAAGTATCAGGCGCTGAACGCGCTGACGCTGCGTGGCGTGTGGCTGGCGCTGGAGGCATGGAAGGACGATCCGCCGGAGCTGATCGCCTTCGAGAACGTGCCCAGGATCGCGACCCGCGGCCGCCATCTCCTTGACCAGATCGTGGCGCTCCTGCGCGCCTACGGCTATGCGGTGGCGGAGACGACGCATGATTGCGGCGAGCTCGGGGGCCTGGCTCAGAGCCGCAAGCGCTTCCTGCTGATGGCGCGCCACGTCGAGAAGGTGCCCCCGTTCCTCTACGAGCCGCCGAAGCGGCCGCTGCGCGGGGTGGGCGAGGTGCTCGACAAGCTGCCGCTGCCGCTCTCGGGCGCCGGCGGCGCGATGCACCGGATGCCGTCGCTGCACTGGAAGACCTGGGTGCGGCTGGCTTTCGTCGAAGCCGGCAGCGATTGGCGCTCGCTCAACAAGCTGCGCGTGGTCGACGGCAACCTCGCCGACTTCAGGATTTCGCCGGAGAAGGAATGGTGGCCGCGCAGCGCTTATGGCGTGCTCGGCTGGGACGATATCAGCGGCACGGTAACTGCCGGCGGCCGGCCCGGGCAGGGACATTTCAGCGTCGCTGACCCCAGGATCGATGGCCATCCGAAATCGGTGCAGTACGGCGTCAGGCCCTGGGACGAGCCGGCGCCGGTGGTCACCAGCAAGATGATCGCGGGCGGTGGGCCGCATTCCGTCGCCGATCCGCGCATCGACGGGCGCCCTCGCTTCAACAATGTCTTCCGCATCGTGCCGTATGGCGAGCACTCGCCGGCGGTGGCGGGCGCGGGAGGGCCAGCCGGCGGCCTCGCCGTGGCGGACCCGCGCTACGAAAATTGGCACCCTGGAGCGTCGAGCACGAAGCTGCGCGTGGCGCGCTATGACCAACCAGGCGGCTGCGTGACGGCCGCGCAGCAGGTAGCCTCCGGCGCGCTCGCAGTCGCCGATCCCCGTTGCGCCGACCATCCGAGCTACAAGGCGACGAAATACCGCGTCACCGGCTACGACGAAGCCGCCGGCACGGTGATCGGCGCCAGCACCACCGGCAACGGCGCTTTCGCCGTCGCAGATCCTCGACCGGATTTCGCGCGCGGCGGCCGCATCTGCTACGCGACCGGCGGCCACTACGGTGTCACCGGATGGGGCGCCACCTCGCGCGCTGTCCTCGGCCATCCCAAGAACAACAACGGCCCATGGTCGGTCGCTGACCCGCGCACTTCCTCTTTTCCGCCCTCCGATGAGGCGGAGAAAATTAACACGCTGCCGGCGCCCGACGATCGCATGGTCTCGGTGATCCGCGCGCTCGACGGGACCTGGCACCGGCCGTTCACAACCCTGGAGCTGGCGGCGCTGCAGTCGCTGGTCGATCCCGAAGAGTTCCTCGAGCTCGACGGGCTCAGCGACAGCGCCTGGCGCGAGCGCATCGGCAATGCCGTGCCGCCCGATGCCGCGGCGGCGATGTCCTCGGTCATGGGCCGCACGCTGCTGATGGCCTGGAGCGGGCAGAGCTTCGCGCTGAGCAGCGAGCCGATCTGGGTGCAGCCATTCGCGGTGGCGCTCTCGGTCATGCCGGGGGAGATCGCATGAGCCTCGCCGAGCAGCTTTGGGCGTTCCAGCGCGAGCGCGAGCAGATCGATGCTCTGCGGCGCAGTGCTCGCGCACCCGAGAAGCGCCAGCCCATCTTTTACATCGTAATTCCCGGAATCATCTCGCTCTCTAAGCTAGAGCAAATCAAAGCTTTGTGGTCTCTCAGATGAGGGACGGCGCCGACATGGCGGCCGCCGATCCCTACCGCGCCTTCCTCGAGCGCAAGATCAGGCTCGCGGAGCCGTCGGGCTTCGAGCCGCCGGCGCCGATCCATCCGTGGCTCAAGCCGCACGCCGCGGCGATCACGCGGCGCGCCTGCCTCGCCGGCTGCCACGCGATCTTTGCCGCCTTCGGGCTGCACAAGACGAGCATGGAGCTGGAATGGGCGCGCCAGGTGCACCTGCACACCGGCGGTCCGACGCTGCAGGTCCTGCCGCTGGGCGTGCGCCACGGCTTCGTCAGCGAGGCGGCGAAGATGGACCTCTCGCTGCGGTTCATCCGGTCGCGCGACGAGATGTCGGCCGGCGTCGAGCACTACCTCTGCAATTACGAGACGGTGCGCGACGGCAAGCTCGACCCGGGGCTCTTCGCCGCGGCCGCGCTGGACGAGGCATCGGTGCTGCGCAGCTACGGCAGCAAGACCTTCCAGGAGTTCCTGCCGCTCTTCGAGGCCGTCCGCTTCAAGCTGGTGGCGACCGCCACGCCGTCGCCGAACCGCACGAAGGAGCTGATCCATTACGCCGGCTTCCTTGGCGTCATGGACACCGGCCAGGCGCTCACGCGCTTCTTCCAGCGCAACAGCGAGAAGGCCGGCGACCTCACCCTCTACCCGCACAAGGTGGACGAGTTCTGGCTCTGGGTGCATTCCTGGGCCACCTTCCTGCAGAAGCCATCGGACCTGGGCTTCAGCGACGACGGCTACGAGCTCCCGCCGCTCACCGTCCGCTGGCACGAAGTGCCGATCGACCACAGCACGGCCGAGCCGGAGCGGGACGGGCAGGGCGTGCTGCTGCGCCGCTCCAGCGCCGGCGTGCGCGAGGCGGCAGCCGCCAAGCGCGACAGCCTGCCCGGTCGCATCGCCAAGATGCAGGAGATCATCGCCGAGGCGCCGGACGACCACCGCATCATCTGGCACGACCTCGAGGCGGAGCGCCGCGCGATCGAGGCGGTGGTGCCGGACGCGGTCAGCATCCTCGGCGCGCAGGACCTGGAGCTGCGCGAGGACCGGCTGGTCGATTTCGAGGAGGGGAGGCTCGGCACGCTGGCGACGAAGCCCATCCTCTCGGGCTCGGGCAGCAACTTCCAGTACCACTGCCGCCGCGCGATCTTCCTGGGCATCAGTTGCAAGTTCAACGACTTCATCCAGGCGGTCTATCGGCTCCAGCGCTTCGGCCAGCAGCACGAGGTGGTGATCGACATCATCTATTCCGAGGCCGAGCGCGAGGTCCGCCACAACCTCGAAGCCAAATGGGCGCAGGACACCGAGATGCGCCAGCGGATGAGCGAGCTGGTGCGCCGCTACGGCCTGGGCTTCTCCGACGCGCTGGCGGCGCTCCGGCGCTCGATCGGCGTGCCGCGCGCCGAGGCCGCCGGCGACGGGTGGCGGGCGGTCAATGCCGATGCGGTCGAGGAGACGCGCCGGATGGCCGAGGACAGCGTCGGGCTCATCGTCACCTCCATCCCCTTCGGCAACCACTACGAGTACGCCGAGAGCTACAACGATTTCGGCCACACCGACGACAACGCCCATTTCTGGGAGCAGATGGACCACCTGACGCCGGAGCTGCTGCGGATCCTGCAGCCCGGCCGGATGTGCTGCGTCCACGTCAAGGACCGGGTGCTCTTCGGCGCGGTGACGGGCGCCGGCGCGCCCACCATCAGCCCGTTCCACGCCGAGGCGATCTTCCACTATCGCCGGCATGGCTTCGACTATGCCGGCATGGTGACGGTGGTCACCGACGTCGTGCGCGAGAATAGCCAGACCTATCGCCTCGGCTACAGCGAGATGTGCAAGGACGGCACGAAGATGGGCGTCGGCTCGCCCGAGTACATCCTGCTGCTGAGGAAGCCGCAGAGCGACCGCAGCCGCGGCTATGCCGACGCGCCGGTGACGCACGAGAAGAGCGCCTATTCCCTGGCGCGGTGGCGCCGGGATCGCACCACCCGGACGTTTGGGACGATGTCACCCGCATGCGGACGCTGAACAGCGAGCAGGCGCGGCAGGGCGACGAGAAGCACCTCTGCCCGCTCCAGTTCGACATCGTGGACCGCCTGATCGAGCGCTACAGCATGCGCGGCGAGCTCGTCTTCGACGCCTTCGCCGGCCTGATGACCGTGCCTTACCGCGCGCTGCTCGGCCGCCGGCGCGGCCTCGGGATCGAGCTCAACGCCGGCTATTTCCGCGACGGGGTGCGCCACCTACGCGCCGCAGAGCGCGAGATCGCGACGCCGTCGCTCTTCGATGCCATGCGGAGCGAGGAGGGCAGCATGACGGATGGCCCATGGACGCCGGAGCTGGTTGCCGACCTCGCGCGGCTATGGGGAGAGACCGATCTCTCCACCGCCGAGATCGCCAGGCGGCTCGGCGTGAGCAAGAACGCGGCGGTGGGAAAGGCGCATCGGATCGGGCTGCCAGGGCGCCCCGATCCCATCGACCGCCGCGCGGCCGCTCTGGCGCAAGAAGCCGCAGCGCAACGCGCCGCCGGCGCCGGCTGCCGCTTCATCGAGGGCGACGACTATCTCGAGGTGATCGCCGCTGGCGGCGACCCGCATTGCGGCGCGCCGCCGCTGGCGCCAAGCGGACCGTGGTGCGCGAAGCACCATGCCGTCGTCTATACGAAGCGCGGCTCGCGGCGGTATTTCGAGGACACGGCCAGCGAGCTCGACCTGCGGGAGCACCAGCGCACCGTCTATGTCGAAAAGCGGCTCGGCGGCTGGTCGCACGACCGCGCCTACGCCAAGGCGATGGCCGCATGAGCGTCGACCCCGTCGCCAAGCCCGACCTGATCACGCCGCCCCACAACATCGAGGCGGAGCAGGGGCTGCTGGGCGCGCTGCTGCTCAACAACCGCACCTATGACGGCGTCGCCGACATGCTGCGGCCGGAGCATTTCGCCGAGGGCGTGCACGGCCGCATCTACGGCGCCATCTCCACGCTGATCGACGGTGGCCACACCGCCAACCCGGTGACGCTCAAGGCGCTCTTCGACCAGGATGGGGCGTTGGACGAGATCGGCGGAGCGAGGTACCTGGCACGGCTCGCCACCTCGGTGGTGACGATAATGAACGTCGACGATTACGCGCGCACGATCGTCGATCTCTGGGTCAGGCGGCAGGTGATCGAAGCCTGCCTCGATGGCGTGACGCGCGCGCAGACGGCGACGCTCGAGGGGGACGGGCGCGAGGTCGTCACCGCGCTCGACCAGCGGCTCTCGGCGGTGCTGGAGGGTGGCACGCGAGAGCGGCGCCTCGTCTCGGCCGGCGAGAGCGCTACCGCCGCGCTGCGGCTGGCGGACGAGGCCTATAAGAGCCAGGGCAAGCTGCGCGGGCTGACCACCGGCCTCACGCGCCTCGACCATCTGCTGGGCGGCTTGCAGGACGAGCATTACTACATCCTCGGCGGCCGCCCGAGCATGGGAAAGACGATCCTGGCCGACCGGATCGCGGTGGCCGCCGCGCGGCGCCTCCTCGAGGAGAGCGGCGGCCGCACGGCGGAGCCGGTGATGTTCTTCTCGATGGAGATGACCGCCGAGGCGCTGGCGCGGCGGCGGCTCGCCGCCCACACGCGGATCCAGTCGCAGCGCATCCAGCGCGGCGAGCTCGACCGCCAGGACTGGGACGAGCTGTTCGGCGCGCAACGCGACCTCGACCGCCTGGCGCTCTATGTCGACGACACCCGCGGGCTCACCGCCGCCGACATCCGCTCGCGCAGCCGCCGGCTCAAGCGCTCGCGCGGGCTGGCGCTGGTGGTGGTCGACTACATCCAGACGATGCGCGGCTCTCCCGAGGCGATGCGCAGCGGCGAGACCGCGGTGGTCAGCGAGATCAGCCGATCGCTCCAGCACCTCGCCGGCGAGTTGCGCGTGCCGGTGCTGGCGCTGTCGCAGCTCTCGCGCGACCTGGAGCGCCGCGAGGACAAGCGGCCGTCGCTGGCCGACCTGCGGCAATCCGGCTCGCTCGAGCAGGACGCCGACGTCGTGCTCTTCGTCTACCGCGACGAATACTACCTGGAGCGCGCCGAGCCGGTGCAGCGCGACGGCGAGGCGATCGAGAAGTTCCAGGAGCGCTTCACGACCTGGGAAAACCGCCGCGAAGCGGCGCGAGGCAAGGCCGACGTCATCATCGCCAAGCACCGCAACGGGCCGCTGGGGGTGGCGCAGGCCAGCTTCAACGGCGCCTGCGCCGTGTTCGAGGACATCGCCCAGGCCTCGGAAAATACCACGCAAGGGGGGCTGGCCTTTTGACGCACGATATGCCGGAGCCGCTGGTGCCAGCCGAGGTCGACCTCACTGACTTCAGCTTCATGCCGCTGGAGATCGAGCGGCTCAAGAAGAGCAAGGCGTGGCTGCGCTGCAAGCGTCGCCCGGAGCTCGCGTTCTACCTCGTGAACCTGTGGATGCGCGCCTGGCACGAACGCCCGGCCGGCTCGATCGAGAACGACGACGACGTGCTGGCCGACGCGGCGCAGGCCGACCCGCGCACGTGGCCGAAGATTAAGACCGAAGTGCTCCGTGGCTGGATTGCCGCTGCGGACGGACGCCTCTACCATCCCTTTGTAGCAGAGCTGGCGCTGGACAAATGGACATCGAAACAGGGACAGCGACAGAGGACGGAAGCAGCGCGACAGGCAAGGTCACAGAAGCGTCCACAACCTGTGTCGTCGCCACCCACATCATCTGTAGCAACTTCTGTCACAGAGCTTGTTACAGCGTCCAAGGGAGAGGGAGAGGGAGAAGAAAGGGAGACAGAAGGGAGAAAGAAAGAAACCGATGCTGACGCATCGGTTGTCAAACCGCCCGACGCGCAAGCCGTGGTCAAGCTGTGGAACGCCATGGCGCTGCGCACCGGCCTCACCACGATCTCGCGCCTCACGGCGCCACGGCTGAACCTGCTGGGGGCGCGAATGCGCGAAGCCGGCGGCCTGCCAGGCATCGAGCATGCGATCGGCATCGTCGAGCGGTCGAGCTTCCTCACCGGCAAGCTGCCGCCCAAGCCCGGTCACGAGCACTGGCGCTGCACCTTCGATTTCTTCCTGAAAGCTCAGACATTTATCAAGATCATGGAGGGCCAGTATGACGATCGAACCGACCACGCTCCCGGCGCTGGCCTCGGCGAAGGAACTCGCGAGCGCCGGAGCGCGCTGGCAGCCGCCGTCGTGGCTCGCGGCTTGGTCAGCGGCGCAACCCGTGCCGGTGTCGAAAGCGGAGGTCGAACTGGCGTTGGCGCTGGTGCAGGCGGCCCTGCGGCCGGCGCCTGGCGAGATGATCGCGGCGGAGCTCGAGCGCACGCTGAGCCTCTACCAGACGCCTCGGGAGTGGAGCTGGGAGAGGGTGGGGGAGTTCTACGCGGAGGCGGTGGAGGACGTGCCGCCGGACATCCTGCAAGCGGGCCTGAAGCGCCTGCGACTGAGCTTTCGCCACGCCTTCCCGCGGCCGGCGGACATCCGGGCGGTGATGGCGGAGGAACTGGGCGCGCGCGTGACGGCGAGCCTCAGGCTGAAAACGGCATGGACGCTGGCCCGCTGACCGATCCGCTCGACACCCCGCAATTTCTTCGCCGCGAGGTCCGCTGATGGCCGCGCGGAAGGACGAGCGGGCGCTGATCAGCCGGTCGCAGCTCGAAGAGGCGCAGGCCGAGCTGCAGCAGCGCGATCTCATCGCCGGCGCGGTCAATGCCATCGCGAGCGGCAAGGGCAAGCACGTGCGCATCGCCGTCGACGGGCCGGCGCCGCTCAAGGAGATCGTGCTGACGCTGCGTTCGCCCTCCGCGCTCGCGCGTGTCGCCGAGATGCTGAAAGAGGAGCTAAGCGCGTCCGATGCGCACCTCGCCGCACTGGGGGTGAAACCGTGAGATCGTCGCTGGCACAGTTCCAGGCCGACGAGCGGCTGAGCCTCGAGGAGATCGCCGAGCGCCGCCGCCGCGCGCTCAAAGCCGGCATCGCCGTCGTCGACCTGTCCAAGGTCAACGACCAGCGCCGCCGGCGCGAGATCGAGGACGAGGCGAGACGGCAATGCGAGAGGAAGGGGCGATGACCGAGGGCGCACCGATCCACGAATTCACGGCGACGACGCGGCCGGACGGCTTCAAGTTCGTCGAGATCCTGCGCCGCGTCGACATCCGCCAGATGGTGACCGTCGGCAACTTCCTGATCTTCGACAAGGAGGCCGACGCCACGACGCTGGGCGAGGCCTTCTGCGCCGAGTTCGACAGGGACCTTGCGGCGCGCGCGCATCGCCAGAAGCCAGCCGCATGACGACCGATCATTGGCGCGGCGGCGCGCGCAAGGCGAGCCTCTGGCAGCTGCTCGTCTGGGCCTATCATCACCAGAAGGTCCACCGCTACCTCGAAACGCCGTTCCAGTGGTTCATCTACGAGCTGTCGGCGCTCGGCGTAATCGAGGACATGCCGCGGCCGACCGTCCATGCCGATGCCGCCGCGATCCACCGTGTCGTCTGTGGGATGGCCGCCGCCGATCGCGAGATCGTGTCGCTCTGCGCTGCGCTCGCCGAGATGCCGGAACTGCCGGACGGCGAGCCGCGCCCTTACCCGATGACCGCAGAGAAGGCGACAGGCGAGCACGTCGACGAATGGTTCGCTTGGCATGAGGAACCGAACGGGCGGCGACTGCGCTACCTCGTGCGCGTCGCCGAGCGTGTGCAACTGCGCAAAGTGCCGGTGATGCGCAAGGCCAAAGGAAAGCGCGGCCGGATGCAAGTCGTCGGCTTCAAGCCGGTGCTGGCTGACGTTGAGTATTGTCCGCTCGCCTGGGATCCTGATCCGTTCTACTTCGATGCGCTGCGCGCGATCTATGCCGACTGGCTCGACGCCATGGTGAGGCTTTATGCCGCGATGTCCACCGTGCGGCTCAAGGATCACGAGCTCGGCCCGGTCGGCATCGACGCCGCCGTCGACGCCGAGACGATCTACGAATCGATGATCGGTCCGCCACGCGCCAGCGACGGGACCGTCAAAGTCGAGGTCGAGTTGCTGGCCGGCCGCCGTGCAAGTCTCGATGGTTCCACGCTAAACGCCAAGCTGTGGGCTCGCGCGCAGGTTGACAGGCAAGCCTGATGTTTGGTACAGCATCGCATCTCCCGCACCGCGACCGCGATCGAGGCCTATGATGACGGTCTCGCGTAAGCATGCGCGACTGCCGACGCTTGGCAGCCGGGTAGGGACCTTTGATCCGAGCACGGCGCTCGCGGCGCCGAAGCGTGCCGATCAGTTCTACCTCAGCCAGGAATGGCGGGAGCTGATCGCACGGCTGATCCGCCAACGGGGTCGACGATGTGAAGCTTGTCCGCAACGAGACTGCCGGCTGATCGGCGATCATGTCGTCGAGTTGCAGGACGGCGGCGCACCGCTGGACCCAGCGAACGTCCAGTTGCTGTGCCAGCCGTGCCACAATCGCAAGACGGCACGCCGCCGTGCCGACCGCATGGCCGAGAAGCCAAGCCGGGCAGCGCCGTAAAAAATCGGACCCCGTAGGCGGTTTCCGATTGTTTGCCGGCGCCCAGCCCCGAACCGGTTTGGCCTCACGCGTGGATTTTTTTTGGGGCTGGGATTTTTCGGCCAATCGCCGATTTTGCGAAAATAATCAGGCAGATCGATGGCCGGTCGACCGACGTTCAAACCGACGCGCGCCCAGCGGCGCCGCGTCATGCTGATGGTGGGCGAGACCTCCGAGGAGATCATCGCCCGGCTGATCGGCATCTCGCCGCCGACGCTGCGCAAGCACTTCCATGAGGAGCTTGAGCACGGCCGCGCGCGGGTGCTGATGGAAAACCTGGAGCGGCTGGACCGTCAGGCGCGGAAGGGGAACACCTCGGCAACGAAGGCGCTGGTGGCGCGCAAGGACCTGGTGCCGCCGGAGGGCAGCTCGCCGAAGCCGCCGGCGCAGGATGCGGCCGGCAAGAAGGAAGCCGCGGCAACGGCCGCGCAAACGGCTGAGCAAGGCACGGGCTGGAGCGACCTGGTCCATTGACCTGGGATCTGTCCTGCCGGGACTGGGCGTCGCGGCTCAAGGAGGGCCGCTCGCTGGTGCCGAGCCTGCCGCTCGACCAGGCCGAGGCCGGGCGGGCGGTCAGGATCTTCAACAAGCTGCGGCTGCCGGACGTGCCGGACAAGCCGGCGCTGGCCGACGCCGCCGGTGATTGGTTCCGCGACATCGTGCGGGCGCTTTTCGGGTCGATCGACGCGGAGGGCAGCCGCCTCGTCCGCGAGATCTTCACCCTTGTGCCGAAGAAGAATTCGAAGACGACGGGCGGCGCCGGCCTGATGATGGCGGCGCTGCTGATGAACCGGCGCCCGCGGGCGGAGTTCCTGATCGTCGGGCCGACGAAGCTGGTGTCCGACACCGCCTTCAGCCAGGCGGCCGGCATGGTCGAGGCGGACGAGGAGGGATTCCTTCAGAAGCGCTTCCACGTCCGCGACCACGTCAAGGAGATCGTCGACCGCAAGACGAAGGCGGTCCTGAAGATCAAGACCTTCGACACGGGCGTGCTCACCGGCGTGAAGCCGGTTGGCGTCCTGGTCGACGAGTTGCACGAGATCGCCGCCGACGCGTCGGCTGCCCGCGTTATCGGCCAGATCCGCGGTGGCCTGCTGCCAAACCCGGAAGGCTTCCTGGCCTTCATCACCACGCAGTCGGACGAGGCGCCGAAGGGTGTCTTTCGCACCGAGCTGGTGAAGGCGCGCATGATCCGAGACGGCAAGCTCACGGGCGTGCCGATGCTGCCGGTGCTCTACGAGTTCCCCGAGGACATGCAGCGCGGCGGCGAGGCCGCGGCGTGGCGCGACCCGGCGAACTGGCACATGGTGAACCCGAACGCGGGCCGGAGCATAACGGTCCAGCGCCTCGTCTCGGATTTCGAGGCAGCCAAGATCGGCGGCGAGCAGGAGATCAGGCGCTGGGCGTCGCAGCACCTGAACGTCGAGATCGGTCTGGCTCTCCAGGCGGACAGCTGGGCCGGCGCCGAGTTCTGGGAAATGGCGGTCGAGCCCATGCTCACGCTCGAGGCGCTGATCGAGCGCTCCGAGGTGGTGACGGTCGGGATCGACGGCGGCGGCCTGGACGACCTGCTCGGGATGGCCGTGATCGGACGCGAGAAGGAGACGCGCCGGTGGCTGCTCTGGGGCCATGCCTGGGCCCACCAGTCGGTGTTGGAGAGGCGCAAGAGCGAGGCGCCGAGGTTCCTTGATTTCGAGCGCGACTGCGACCTGACCCTGGTCAGACAGCTCGGCGATGACGTCGAGGACATCGCCGAGACGGTGGCGATGATCCGGGACGCTGGGAAGCTCGCCGACGTGGCGGCCGTCGGGCTCGACCCCGTCGGGATCGGAGCCATCGTCGACGCGCTTGCGGAACGCGAGATAGATGGCGAGCGGGTGGTGAGCGTCCCGCAGGGCTGGAAGCTCGCCGGCGCAATCAAAACGATGGAGCGGAAGCTCGCCGACGGCTCACTGCTACATGGCGGCCAGCCGCTGATGGCTTGGTGCGTCGGAAACGCCAAGGTCGAACCGAGAGGGAACGCCATCATGATCACCAAGCAGGCGGCGGGCACGGCGAAGATCGACCCGCTGGTCGCCGCTTTCAATGCGGTGGCGCTGATGGCGGCAAACCCGGACGCGCGCACCTCGGCCTACGAGAAGCGCGGACTCCTGTTGATCTGAGCCTCATGAGGAAGTTCACCGCGGCGATCGGCGCGTTGCTGGTCGACCTGGCCGGCCTCGCTGGGGCCGCGCTCTTGTCCTACGGCGCGTGGCTGGCCTGGCATCCGGCCGGGTTCATGCTCGGCGGCGCGCTTCTGCTCGCCGGAGCGGTGCTCAGAGCGCGGGGCGACTGATGGCCGGTGGCCTCTTCCGCTCGATCACGCGGGGCATGACGCGCGCGAGCGCCGGCGTTCCGAGCTACGGCATGATTCCGCCGCTGGGGTCCGTCCAGTCGGCATCGGGGCTGCTGGTCAGCCAGGCGACGGCGATGGCGGTCTCGGCCGTCTATCGCGCGGTCTATGTCCGCGCGCATGACGTCGCGCGCTGCACGCCATCGGTCTATAGCGAGGGAGACGACGGCACCCGGACCAAGATCGACGATCACCCGATCGCGCGGCTGATGGTGCGTCCGAACCGGGTGCAGACCTGGTTCGAGTTCATCCGCGACATGTGGGTGGCCTATCTTCTTCGTGGCAACGCCTACGCCGCCATCCTCCGCGACCGACGCGGCGATCCGGTCGAGCTGATCCTGATCAACCCGGACGCCGTCATGGTGCTCGAGGCGTCCGACGGATCATGGTTCTACAACGTCAACCGTATCGGCCTCTTCCAGATCGCGATGCTGCGGAACTTTCCGGTCGCGATCCCGGCGGAGGACGTCCTCCATATCCGCGGGATCAGCTTCAACATGCTGGTCGCCGCCTCGACCATCGGGCTGGCGCGGGACTCGATCGGCCTCGCCATGGCGCAGAACCTGCAGGCCTCGCGCTTCGTCAGCAACGGCGCACGGCCGGCGGGCGTGCTTCAGACCGACAAGACGCTGTCGCCGGACGCCGCCAAGCGGCTGAAGGCGCAGTGGGACGAGTTCCAGTCTGGTGTGCAAAACACCGGCCGCACGGCGGTGCTCGAGGAGGGTTTGAAATGGCAGGGGCTGTCGCTGACGGCGGTTGACCTGCAATTCATCAATCAGCAGCAGATGTCGGTGCAGGACATCGGCCGATACTTCGGCGTCCCGACCCGCAAGCTGATGCAGCCGGACACGTCGAAGGGTTCGACGATCATCCAGGAAGATCAGAGCTACGTGAACGAGACGGTGGCTCCCGACCTGGAAATGCTCGAGCAGAAGCTGGAGCAGACCTTCGACCTCGACCGCGAGGAACTGGGCGTCGACATGGACGAGAGCCCGCTGCTCCGGGCCGATCCGGCAACGCGATACAACATCGGCCGCATCGGCATCCTCAGCGGCATGATATCGACGAACGAGTGGCGGCGCGGCGAGCGCCTGCCGCCGGTGCCGGGCGGCGACGAGATCCGCGCGCCGGTCAATCTGGCGGCGCTCGGGAGCGACGCGACCGGCACGGCGCCGGATGCGGCGGGGCGCCCACCGGCCGGTCAGGAGCCTGCTCCCGGCGTGCCGACCAGCGGCGATGCCGCGGCCAATGACACGGCCCCAGAGGGCTGAGGAGAACGCGATGGCGATCAACCAGCAGCTCGTGCAGCACGGCTCGGTGGGTGCGACGGCGATCAACGTGGACATGTCCCGCGTCGATCCGAGCGCGCCGGTCAAGGTGCAGCTCAGCGGGAATTACACGATCCTCTGCGGCAGCGGCATACCGACGCGGCCAGGCTTCACCGGCGCAGCAGCTGGCAGCCTCGAATTCCCGCGCACGATCGCGAGCGGCACCAAGCTGCTGCTGCTCGCCGGCGAGGCCACCGCGCTGATCAACGCCGGCTATGCGAGCCTGACGACGTGATTCGCAGCTTCGTCTGGGCGCCGATGGCGGATTTCGGCGACGTGGTGAAGAAGCTTCCGGAGGAGATCGCCGACGTCCCGGTGCCAGATTTCGCCGCCGGGACGGAGGTTCGCGCGTCGACACCGGGGCGCTTCGACTTCAACGAGCATGGCCTTCTGACCGATGGGTACCGGCTCGTCTCGGGTGTGCCGAAGCTCGTGCGTCTCGAGAATGTGTCGGTGCAGCGCACGTCGCTGGGCCGCGCCAGGTATCACCTGGTGCTGCGCGACGGCGTCTGCGCGGAAGATGCCTATCACCACGGTCCGTGGATCGGCGCGCGCAACGGCGAGGTCGGCGGCGTCCAGACGCGCCATGGTCCGTTGGCGATCAACATGATGAGCGACGTCCCGGTCCAGGCGACTGTCGACGAGCCGCACGTGCTGATCTCGCACCAGTGGCAAGAGAACTACGCGCACACGATCCACGAGACGCTGAGCCGGTGGTGGGCGCTCGACGGTTCGGAGCGTCCGCTCGTTTGGGAGATTTCGACGCCAGCGCAGCTTGCCCTGGCGAGGCTCTTTCACGCCGGCGAAAAGTTCGTCCCCCTCGCGGCGGAGCGCACGCTCTTCAGGACGCTCTATGTGCCGAGCTTCCGTGCTCCGTTCTGTGTGTCGCGCGGGCAGGCCGAGTACCTGCGCGGCGCCCTCAGGAACGACATCGCGCCGGGCGCCGGCCGAAAGCTCTATATCTCGCGCTCAGACGCGGCGAGCCGCCGGATCCTCAACGAGGCAGCGCTTCTGGCGGCGCTCCGCCCGCTCGGCTTCGAGACCGTGACGCTCGCCAGCCGGACGGTGGCCAAGCAGATCGCGCTCTTCAAGGGCGCCGACGAGATCGTGATGCCGCACGGCGCCGGCTGCGTGAACATGGTCTTTTCGCGGCCCGGGGTCCGCATCATCGAGCTGATGCCAGCGTCATACCAGCACCCCATGTGGGGCTATTGGGCGAAGTGGCTGGGGCACTGGCACGCCCGCATCGTCTGCCGTAGCGAGGGGCCCGGCAACGACATGGTCGCCGACATCGACGCGGTTCTGGAGGCGCTCCGCTCATGAGCATGATCCGCGCCGTGGTGACGGCGCAGGTGAACGCGCTGCCGGACGATGAGGTCGAGGTCATCCTCTCAACGTCGCAGCTGGCGCGAGACGGGCACATCTTCGAGGCGCAGGGCTGCGAGCTCCAGAATTACCGCGCCAATCCGATCTGGCTCTGGTCGCACGATCCGCTGCATCCGGTCGCCCGCGCGAGCGAGATCGCGATCGTCGGCGACAAGATCCGGGCCCGCGTCATTTTCGCGCCCGCCGGCATCTCGGCGAAGGCCGACGAGGTGAGGGGGCTGGTCAAGGCCGGCATCATCAAGGGCGTCTCCGTCGGCATGGAGCCGCTCGAGACCGAGCCGCTCGATCCGAAGAAGCCACGCGGCGGCCAGCTCGTGAAGCGCTGGGAGCTGCTCGAGGCGAGTTTCTGTGCCGTGCCGGTCGACACCGGCGCCGTCGTCACGGCGCGCGCCATGGAGAGGAAGATGGCCGAGAACTGGAAAGTCGGAGCGTCGCGCAACCTGGCGATCGAGGACAGCGACGATTGGGACGGCCCAGCGGCCGAGGCCTCGATCTTCGAACACGCCGGCGGCGACGATTTCGACCCGGCGAAGGCGCGCCAGGGCTTCCTCGTCTATGACGCCGCGAAGCCCAAGCTGCGCGGCTCCTACAAGCTGCCGATCGCGCACGCCGTCGGCGGCGCGCTCAAGGTGCCGAAGGGCGCCATCAAGTCGGCGGCATCGCGCCTGCCGCAGACCGATATCCCCGACGAGGTCAAGAAGCGCGCGCAGGCGGTGCTCGACCATTACAAGGAGAAGGCCGGGATGAAGGACGGCGACAAGAACGGCGGCCGCAGCTTCGGCGATTTCGTCATCCGCATGGCCCGCGGCGGGGGCGCCCGGCCGACCTTCCGCCGCGGCCTCTACGAGGTCGCGCAACTCGCCTTCCTGCTGCACCAGCTCGGCTGCACCCACGACGGCGCCACCTACGAGGCAGCCCTCGAGGGCGACGGCAGCGACGTGCCGGCCATGCTGGGCGAGGCGCTGGTGGCGCTGGGCGACGCCTTCATCGCGATGGCCAAGGAAGAGGCGACCGAGCTCCTCGACGACAAGGGCCTGCCGGAGGGCGAGGACGATATCGAGACCCGCGACCTGCCGGAATCCGAGCGCGCCTTCATCGCCGCCGGCAAGACACCGCGCATCCGCGCCTGGCGCAGGGGCGTGGCGCTGGCGCGCGCCGGCAAGGTGCTGTCCACCGCGAACGAGAAGCGCCTCAACGAGGCCGACACGCACCATGACCGGGCGATGAAGCACCATCGCGCCCTGGGCGAGCACAACGAGGCGGTCGGCGGCCACATGGACGCGATCGACGCGACCCAGGAGGAGGCGCAGTCGGAGCAGGACGAGGTCGGCTCCGCCCTCGCCGAGGCCGGCACCGAGCCCGACCCCGAGAAGGTCAAGAAGCACGTCAAGCGCGCGGCCGACCATCACCGCGCGCTCGACGGCCACCTGCAGGACCTGCAGGACCATACCCGCGCGCTGCGCGACCGGCATCAGGACGTCGGCGACAGCAGCAGCATGCTCGGCCGGTCGCTCAAGGCCGCGCAGCGCTGCGTGCGCGCGGTGCTCGACGGCGCGGTGCCGGGAAGCGACGACGGCGACAGCCATCGCGTCCAGACCTCCGGTGGCACGGGCGAGAACAGCGGCGAGGAGACGCGATCTCTCGATTACCGCCGCCGCCAGGTCGACCTGCTACGGCTCGCGCAGCAATAGGGTTCTGCCAGAACGCCGCTTAGGCAACGGCAGCGCAGCGCCGCGAGGCGCCGCTTTCCCATCCACCAGAGATGCGCGGCCGCGTGCCACGCGCTCAAACCAGAAGGACGCCTACCATGACGGTCAAGGTCGCCGACCTCGTCAAGCAGCGCGCGTCGGCCTTCGACGCGTTCAAAATCCTCGCCGAAAAGGCCACGCTCACGGCCGACGAGGAGAAGGACTACAAGGCGAAGAAGCGGGCGGTCGAGGATCTCGACGGCCAGATCCAGCGGGCCCGCGACGCTCAGGATCTCGCCTCCCGCACCGCCCAGCCGGTTGCGGGCCAGGAGCGCATCGCCGCGTCGCCCGAAACCGACCCCTATGTGAGCGATGCCACCGCCAAGGCGCGCGGCTGGGGCTCGGCGAAGAGCCTCGTCGTGGGCGGCATGATCCGCATGTGCGCCCGCGGCGACGGCAACATCTTCAACGCCAGGAGCGCCGCGCTCGAGCAGTACGGCGAGGCGCATCCCGTCACCCGCGCGCTCGTCACCTCGGCCGGCGCCTCGGGCGGGTTCATCGTGCCGCCGGACTACATGAACGAGATCATCGAGCTGCTGCGCCCGCTGGCCGTCGTTCGATCCTCCAACCCGCGCGTGATCCCGATGCCGCGCGGCACCATGACGCTTCCCGGCCAGGCGACGCCGGCGACCGCCTCCTACGGCACCGAGGCCGTGGCGATCAGCTCCTCGCAGCAGACGCTCAACCAGATCGTGGCCAGCTTCAAGAAGCTGACCGCGCTGGTGCCGGTGTCGAACGACATGATGCGCTATGCCGACCCGGCGGTTGACGCCTTCGTCCGCGATGACCTGGTCAAGGTGCTGGCGCTGCGCGAGGACCTCGCGTTCCTTCTGGGCGACGGAACCCAGAACTCGCCGCGCGGCTTCCTGTCCTTCGCCAACGGCTGGGTGCTGGCGCAGGGCGGCACGGCGGGCTCCTGGCTGACCAACGGCAACTCCACCGCGGCCGTCGACGGCACCGGGAGCAATCCGCTGATCGGCGCCAACGGCGGCAACTTCATCACCTCGAACGAGACCTATACCCTCGCCACGGTGGCGCAGGAGCTCGGCGGCGCGGTCAACAAGCTCGATACCGCCAACGTGCCCGAGACGAAGCGCGTGTGGTTCATGCATCCGCGCTCGTTCAATTACCTGTTCAACGTCCAGAACTCGCTCGGCGTCTATGTCTACCGCGACGAGCTGAGCCGCGGGACGCTCCTCGGCTATCCCTTCAAGAAGACGACGCAGATCCCGATCAACTATTGGGACGCCACCGGCACCAACAAGGACTGCAGCTTCGTCTTCCTCGCCGAGATGGACGAGGCGATGATCCTGGACAGCATGTCGCTGGAGCTCGCCGTGTCCCGCGAGGGCACCTATATCGACGCGTCGGGCACCACCTGGTCGGCCTTCCAGAGCGACCAGACGATCATCCGCGCCATCGCCGAGCACGATTTCCAGGTCCGCCACGACAGCTCGGTCGCGGTCATCCAGTTCGTGCGCTGGGCCCCGGCGATCAGCTAGCCGTCGGCTAGCTGACCAGCTCGTCCACCGCCTCCGCTCGCCACCCCTTTTTGCGGGAGTATCTGCTCCATGTCCGATATCGTCCTTCAGAGGAACATCGGTTCGCTCATCGATGTCAAAGCGCTGTCGACGCCGCTCAGCTGGACCGCCGGCGGCGCGGCCGACAGCGTCACCTTCACCGGCACCTCGATCGACCGCGAGGGCTTCTCCAACGGCTCGCTGCCGAAGAGCGTCAACGTCGACGTGATCTACAGTGCCACGCTCGGCAGCGGCAACACGCTGGCGATCTCCTTCGAGATCGACAGCGCGCCCGACAACTCGACCTGGACGCCGTTCGCCACCGAGGCCTCGGCCGTCATCGCCACCGGCCCGAGCGGCGGCGGTGTCGTCAGCGGCGTCACGCGCATGACGCTGCCGAGCGCGGCCTCGGCGGGCGTCAACCTCGACGCGGCGCAGCGCTACCTGCGCACGCTCTTCGTGCCGCACCTGAACCGCGCCGGCACCGACACCGCGATCATCGCGGCCCTCGGCGTCTTCGCGGGCTTCGATCGCCTCCAGGCGCCGCAGACCTGATCGCGGCACATGTGGGTCCTTCCCTCGCTCAACCGCGTCGAGCAGCTTAAGCGGCTGCTCGCGCGGCTCCGCGAGACCGGTGTCTCGACGCCCGGCCTCGTCCTGCTCGGCCCTCACCAGCAGCCCGATCTAGCCGGGCTCGATCTGCCTGAGGGCTGGCGCGCGATCTGCCAGGACGAGGCCGACGCCTCGCTTGCGCCGGCGATGAACCGTGTCTTCCGCGATCATCCCGGCTGCGAGTGGTACGGCATCCTCGCCGATGACAACTGGCCGGAGACGCCAGGCTGGGACCGGGTCCTGGTCGATGCGGCGCTGGCCGCGGGCATGGCCTACGCCAATGACCGCTGGCAGGCGCCAAAGCACATGCGCGGCGCCATCGCCTTCCACGGCGACCTGCTGCGCGCCTTCGGCTGGTGGTATCCGCCCTGCGTCAAGCATTCCTTCGCCGACGATTTCTGGGAGGGGATCGCCCGGCGCTTCGGCTGCTCGCGTTACCTACCCGATGTCGTGGTGGAGCACCGGCACCCGCTCCATGATCACCGTGTCGCGCCGGACGAGACCTATACGCGCCAGTTCGCGTGGCTCGAGAAGGACCGCGCCGCCTTCGGCGAGTTCATGCGCAGCCACGACTATTCGGCGATCTGCGCCCGCGTCGCGGCGCGCTTCCCGTCGGCAGAGGGGGACGCTCAGCGTGCCCGGCTCGAGCGCGCCAAATCGCGGTCGGTGATGATCTGCGTGCCGGTCGCCCGCAATCCCGTCTGGCAGTTCACGCTGGCTTATGCCGAGACCTGCGTGATCCTGGAGAAGCTCGGCATCGGCTATGCCAGCCGGTTCATCGTCGGCTCCTCGAACCTGGCGCGCGCCCGCAACGTGCTGGTCGCCCGCGCGCTCGCGAAGGGCATGACCGATCTCCTCTTCATCGATGACGACATGGGCTGGACGCCCAACGATGTCGTGCGCCTCCTCGCCTCGGAGCGCGAGGTGATCGGCGCCGTCGGCCGCAAGAAGGCCGAGAAACCGGACAGCGACCCCGATGTCTGGTGTGTCAAATTCCTGCCCGGCTCGAACGAACGCCTGAGGCAGGACGAGATGGGGAATGTCGAGGTCGAGCGCATCGGCACCGGCTTCCTCAAGATCGACCTGGCGGTGTTCCGCCGTCTCGCCGCCGCGCACCCGGAGTGGAAGCTGCCAGGCGACGACGGCATGGACCCGGCGGTGCGGGAGAATTATTACCAGTTCTTCCGCTTCGGCGACGCCGCCCAAGGCGATATCGGCGAGGACTATGTCTTCTGCGATCGCTGGCGGGCCCTCGGCGGCAGCATCTGGATGGACCCGACCATCCGGCTCACCCATGTCGGCGACAAGGCCTATAGCGGCGCCATCGTCGACATCATGCAGGCGGCGGCCGCAGCGGACCCCGCACGGAGTGCTGCGGCATGAAGACGGTGCGCTTCACCCGCGACATGCGCCCCTATCACAAGGGCGATACGCTGGCGATCGACGACGACGCGATGGCCGACAGGCTGATCGCCGCCGGCGATGCCCTGGCGGCGCCGAGCGTGCTCGACACGCCCGCTGCGCCGGCAGCGACGCCGCTGGCGCGCGCGAAGGCCTACGTGACGCGCAAGAGAGGCTGACCGATGAACATCCTGCCGCCAGTCACCATCACCGGCGCGATCTCGCCGGCGCAATCGTCGAGCGTCCTGAAGCTCAACGGCGCGCCGCGGAACCTGACGATACAGGCCAATTTCAATTACGGCTCGGGCGGCACCACCGTCGACGCCTATGTCCAGACGAGCCTCGACGGTGGCAACACCTGGACTGACATCGCGCAGTTCCACTTCACCACCGCGAGCGCTCGAAAGATCTACAATCTGAACGCGCAGACGCCGCAGACGACGCAGATCACGCCCACGAGCGGATCGATGCCCTCGAACACCGCGCAGGATGGCGTCCTCGGTGCCATGTTCCAGGTGCTCTATCAGTCCTCTGGCACCTATGCGGGCGGCACGACGCTGCGCATCGACGTGCAGGCTGACCAGCTCGGCTCTTACCCCTGATCCGCCGTGGCCGTCGAGATCATCACCACCGTCACGGCGCCGGCGACGGCGACCGCGCCGGCCGGCCCTTACGACCTGACGACGCTCGCCATCGTCCATGACGAGCTCAATATCCCGACGGCGGACACGTCGAACGACGCTTTCCTGTCGCGCGCCATCACCCAGGCCTCGGCCGCCGTCGCCAAATACTGCGGCCGCGTCTTTCAGGTGGAGGGGCTGACCGACCTCATCTACATCCAGCAGGATCCCTATCCCTATCAGGTGCCTGGCGGCGTCTATCCGCTGCAGCTCTCGCGCTGGCCGCTCGTCGGCACGATCGAGAGCGTGCTGCAAACCATCGCCGCCGGCGTCACCCAAACCCTGAACCTGGGCACCGATTTCACCATCGACGCGGAGCGCGGCTGGCTCATCAGGCTGAACCAGTTCACCGGCGTCTCGACGGCATGGGAGGCGATGCCGGTGACCGTCTCCTATCAGGCGGGCTATACCAGGTCGGTCGTGAACGAGAGTGGCACCATCCCGGCCGCGAGCCCATACACCGTGACGGTCGCGCAGGCCGCAAGCTTCGCTGCCGATGAAGGCGTGCTGTACGCCGCCAGCCTCACGCCGCTCACCGCCGTTGCCTCGGCTCCCGGGCCCGGCGAGTACAGCGTCGGCGACACCGGCGTCTATACCTTCAACGTCGCCGACGAGGGCAAGGGCGTTCTCTTCAGCTACGAGTACGAGTATCTGCCGGACGATCTCGTCGACGCGTGCCTGCGGCTCGTCACCGCCCGGTTCAAGGGGCGCGCGCGCGACCCGATGCTGATGGAGCAGCAGACGCAGGATCTCGGGACCCAGCGCTTCTGGGTGGGATCGGCGCCCGGCCAGAATGGCGCGCTGCCGCCAGAGATCGAGGCGCTGATCGATCAGTACCGCGTTCCGGTCATCTCGTAGGGAGAAACGCGATGCCCGTAATCGGAATCGAGGTCGAAGGCGCCCGCCGCGCGTCGCTGGTCTTCGAGGAGTTTCCTCAGAGGGCGCACGCCGCCCTGCTGGCGCGCATCGCAGACCTCACGGAGGCCCTCGAGGAGGCTGTGGTCGCCAGCGAGCCGCGGCGCACGGGCAGACTGGCGGAGGAGACGGACAGCAGCGTCAAGGACCTGCCGGAGCGCATCACCGGGCGCGTCTCCATCACGGCCGAATTCGGCAAGGCGGCGGCGCTCGAGTACGGCGCCCACGGCACAACCAACGTTCAGGCGCACGAAGCGCGCCTTGACCATGTCTTCGGCAAGCTGATCCCGGGCACGACCGTATCGGTGGGGGCCCACACGCGCCGCCTCAACATCGCAGAGCATCGCTACCTCCGGGGGCCGCTCGAGGCCATGCGCGACGAGATCATCGAGGGGCTGCGCGACGCCCTGGATGGAGTGGCAGCGGCAGCTTCCTCGGAGGACTGAGATGGGATTCATCGCAGACGAGTTCTTCAAGCGCGAGGCCTCGGCATACAGTTTCCCATTCGGCATCGTGTCGAAGGAGGAATTGGCAGCGGCCCTGCGCAAGTTCGCCGATGGCGTCGAGGCCGGCAATATCTCGCTCCTTGAGACGCGCGTCATCACGCGGGCGAAGACCGAAGAGTTCCTCATCTCGTCGCTGATCCTCCGCTATATCGAGAGGCGCTGTTGAGCGTCACCCGCGAGCAGGTCATGGCGGCGCTCCAGGCGCAGATCACCAACGGGATCGCCGCAGGCTTCTCTGGCAACACGACGGCCAACAACCCGGCCATCACTGGTATCGCCTCGACGGAGGCGCTCTTTGCCGGCCTGCCGGTGGTGGGCGGCACCGTCCCGGCCGGCAGCGTCATCCAGAGCGTCGACAGTGCGAGCCAGGTGACCGTGACGATTGCGCCTACCGGGGCCGGTATGGCGGTGTCGTTCCTCACCGGCTTCCGTACCGTCGGGCGCCGGGTGCTGCCGTGGAGCCAGGTGACGGCGCAGCCGGCGCTGTTCCTCATCAATGCCGACGAGGAGCGCGAAGTCCGCTCGGGGCAGCCGCCGCGGCGCACGATGATGGTGGAGCTGCTGGTCTACAGCGACGCCGGGAAGAACGTCGACTTCGCGCCTGGCATTGCCTTGAACAATTTCGCCGATGCGATCGACGGCGCGCTCCAGCCCGACAATGTCCAGCTCAACCGCCTGACGCTCGGCGGCCTCGTCCAGCATTGCTGGATCGAGGGGAAAACCGAGTTCTACCCCGGGGACCTCGGGCCCCAGGCGAAGGCGCTGATACCGGTAAAGATCCTGATCCCCTGACCGCGCCGCGAGGCGCCGTCTGTCCCTTCGACGGAGAGACCAGCCATGGAAGTCTTTGGTTCCGGCGTGCTGTTCGGCGTGCGCACCGACACGACGCCCAACACCCCCATCAACTTCGGCATCGTCCAGGAGGTGTCGCTCGATATCTCCTTCGACCTGAAGGCGCTCTATGGCCAGTATCAGTGGCCGATCGCCATGGGCCGCGGCAAGGGTAAGCTCACCGGCAAGGCGAAGATGGCGCGCGTTTCCGGCATCGCCATGTCGTCGCTCTTCTTCGGGCTGCCGCTGGTCTCGGGTGAGCTGCTGACCGCCTTCGGCGAGGCGCACAGCATCCCCGGCTCGACGCCGTTCGTCGTCGACGCCAGCAACAGCTCGACCTTCGTCGACGATTACGGTGTGGTCTATGCCGCCACCGGCCTGCCGCTGGTCAAGGTGAGCGCGCTGGGCTCCCAGACCGGGCAATATGTGGAGAGCGGCTCCGGCATCTATAATTTCTCCGGGGGCGACGGCAGCGACGGGGTGCTTCTGAATTACACCTATCAGAGCAGCCTCGGCACCACGCAGGAGCTCGCGATCACCAACCAGCTGATGGGAACGACGCCCACGTTCCAGGCTCAGCTCTACAACACCTTCCAGGGCGTCCCGTTCAACGTGAAGCTGCTCAGCTGCGTCTCCTCGAAGCTGGGCCTCGCCACGAAGCTGGACGACTTCATGGTCCCCGAGCTCGATTTCGAGGTGCAGGCGAACGCCGCCGGCATCGTTGGATATCTGAGTTTCGGCGAGGTCAGCTGAGGCGCCGGCGCCCAGCACCGCACAAGGAGAGAGAAGCATGGAAGGCGCATTCGAGCTGTCGCTGGGCGGCAAGGCGATCACGTGCCCGCCGCTCACCCTGGGCCAGGTCAAGCGCATCTGCATGGCGGTCCCGAAATACGGCGCCGCCGCCACGGAGGACGGCTTCGAGGCCGAGGTGGAGATCATGCTCGCCGCCTTGTGGGGCTGGAAGCCGACGATCTCCAGAGAGGAGATCGACGCGTGGACGATAACGCGCCGGCAGATGCAGGTCGCCGTGGTGGCGACGCTGCGCGCCGCCGGCCTTCTGCCGCCGGAGGAGCTTCCCCCGGGGGAAGCGCAGGCGGCGAGCGCATAACGCTCGCCGCATGGCTCGATTACGCCTACGGGTTCCTCGCCTTTTCGTGCGGACTTGAAGAGCAGCAGATCGAGCGCACCACGGTCATACATCTGAGGCGGCTGGAACGCTACGCGCAGCGCTTCCCGCCGCCGCACATCATCGGCCGGGCCTTCGTCAAGATCCCCGACCCCGTCCCTGCGACCGTCACCCGTATCAGCCCAGACCGGCGCTCAGCCGCCGATCGCGCAGCTTCGGAGAAACGCGTGGCCGAAATAAAGGCGAAGATCAAACCACGCGAGCACCCGTTGGCGAGGCTGATGGCCGGCGCGAAGGGCACCGCTCGACCGCTGAGCTTCAGCGCGTTGGCGGGGGCAGGCTGACCGCATGACCTCCCTTTCCGTCAACGTCACGGCAGAAGTCACCGATCTCCAGACGAAGATGGCGCTGGCGCAGTCGGAACTGCGCGCCTTCAACGCAGAGACGCGCAGCCTCGCCGACCAGATGCGTGCCGGCGGCGAGGCGGCGCAGTCGAGCCTGCTGCCGCAGCTGCAGGCTTCGGCAGCGGCGGCAGCCAAGGCGAAGGTAGAGCTTGCGGGCCTGCGCGCTGAGCTCGGAGGCACCGGCAGCGGTGCGGCGGAAGCGTCTGGCCTCTTCAGCTCGCTGCACGAGAGCGTGCGCCTCTCGGGGGAGAGCCTTGAAAGCCTGAACCTGCGCATCGCCCAATACACCTCCCTTGCAAGCAAGGCTGGCGAGCTCATGCTGGCGGGCTTCGGCGTCGAGAAGCTGGTTGAGAGCATCGAGGGTGTCGCCGAGATGGGCGCCCAGCTCGAGAAGCTCTCCAAGCAGACCGGCATCTCGGTCGAGGCGCTGTCGGGCCTCAGATATGCGGCCGATCAGGTCGAGGTGAGCTCGGAATCGCTCGACAGCTCGCTCGAACGCCTCGGCCGAAACGTGCAGACGGCGCTCGCCACGCCGACCAGCCAGGCGGCGCAGGCTTTCCAGCTCATGGGCATCTCCCAGGACTGGCTTAAGGCTCACAGCAACGATCTCTTCGGCGTCCTGATGAAGATGGCGGACGCCTTCCACGCCCATGCGGCGGGCGCCCAGGCCGACGCGGTGGCGATGATGACCCTCGGCCGGGGAGGGGCCGAGATGCTGCCGTTGCTGCAGGAGGGCAGCGCCGGCATCGTGGCGATGATGCAGAAGAACCGTGAGCTCGGCGGCGAGATCACAGGTCCAATGGCGGCGGCGCTGGACGAGCATCGCCGGGCGATCAAGGATCTGGAGACGGCGTGGCACAGCTTTGCCATCGAGTTGACCAACGAGGTCGCGCCGACGCTGACCAACCTGGTCAAGGCGATGGCGCAACCCTTCCTCAGCAACACGCAGGGGGCGCTCAATTACAACGTCCAGCAGCTGAAGGACGTCGAATCGCAGATCGATGAGATCAAGGGCCGCATCGGCAGCGAAGGCCTGATATGGCGCACGATCGACGAGACGCGGCTCAAGACGCTGACCTTTAGCCTGGAGAAGCTCCAGACGCGGGTCGCCGAGCTCAGGTCGCAGGCGGCGAGTGAAATTGATCGTGCCTGGCGCGACCACGCCAGGAGCCGCGGGCTATGGCGGAGGCTCCGCGTCGGAACTGCCACAGTTCGGCAACATGACGACGCCGGCGCCGGAGCTCTCGCAGTTCCGCGACCGGCTGGCGCAGATGCAGGCCGACTGGACCGGAACGCACGTCGCGATGCTCGCGGAATCGGCGCAGATGTGGCAGCAGGAGCTGCAGCAGGCGAGCCTGACGGCCGCGGAGAGGGTGGAGGTCGAGAAGGGCTACGCCGAGGCGGTGCACGCGCTGCACCAGGCGCAGCAGCAGCAGGATCAGCAGATCGCCCGCAGCGACGCCGACACCGATCTTGCCATCAGCAAGATGAAGATCGAGGCCGAGAAGAGCACGCTCGAGCAGCAGCTTGCGGCAAACCAGATATCGGCGGGGCAGAAGGCCCAGATCCTGCGCCAGCTGACCACCGAGGAGTACCAGCTCGACCTCGAGCGCCTCCAGAACGAGATGAGCACGCTGCAGCAGGGGACGATCGAATACGAGCGCGTCTTCAACCAGATCAGGACGCTGAAGGAGAAAGAGGTCGAGGACATGGCGGCGCTCGACCGCCAGGCCGCGGCAGAGGCGAAGAGGAGCGCGCAGGAGCAGGCCGAGGGCTGGCGCACGGCCGTGCAGGAGATCGGCTCCGCTGAGAGCCGCCTGGTCAGCGGCATCATGTCGGGGCGCCAGTCGCTGACGCAGTCGCTGATTTCGATGAGCTCGCAGCTGGTGGAGCGCGAGATCGCCGACGACCTGAAGTATTACACGACCAAGCTGCTCTATGACGCGCTGGGGCTGGCGGACGACACGAAGACATCGCAGGGCGGCCTTCTCGTCCACCTGATGGCGGAGCAGCAGAAGACAGCCGCCACCGTGGCCGGAAACACGGCGCGGACCGCGTCGGACAACACCGCGAACGTCGGGTTTTTCACGCGCGTCGGCGAGCAGATCGCCCAATGGCTCGGCCTGGAGACGACGAAGACCGCCGACACCGTCGTCGGCAACACCACCCGCACCACCTCGGACATCGCCGCGAGCGCCGCGGGGCGGGCGGTGGCGGTCTCCGAGGGATTTGCGCAGATCTCGATCGACGCCGCCGTGGCGGCCGCCGGCACCATGGCGGCGATCTCGGCCATTCCCTATGTCGGTCCGTTCATGGCGCCTCCGATGGCGGCCGCGGCCTATGCCGAGACGATGGGCTTTGCTGCCGGCATGGGGGGCGCCGCGCTCGATGTCGGCGCCTGGGAGATCCCCGGGACGATGCCCGCGACGCTGCACCAGGGCGAGATGGTGCTGCCGCAGACCTTCGCCAGCGGCTTGCGCTCCGCCATGACCGGCGGCGGCGAGCAGGGAGCGGGAGGCGGCAACTTCAACATCACGATCCAGGCGATCGATACCCAGACCGGCGCACAGTTCCTGCAGAACAACGCCGCACGCATCGCCCAGATGATGTCGACCCAGTTCCGCTACGCCAATTCCAGCTTGCGGCCGGGATAAATGTCGACCTCGGTCTTCCCGACCTTGCCGCTGCTGGCATGGCCGGTGCAGCGCACGAGCGAGTGGCACTCGCGGCTGCAGGAATCGATCTCCGGCAAGGAGACGGCGATCGCCGACTGGACCTATCCGCGATATCACTGGGAACTGACCTACGCGAGCGATGGCGCGCTGCGCCAAGGCATCGTCAACGGTTCTAATTATTCTGAGTTTGCGGCGCTCCTGGGATTCTTCAACCTTCGCTACGGCCGCGTCGACCCTTTCCTCTACCAGGACGCCGACGACAACGCCGTGGTGGGGCAGGGGCTCGGGTCGGGCGATGGCACCACCACGACGTTCCAGCTGGTGCGTGCCTTCGGCGGCTTCGTCTGCCCGATCTGGGCGCCGAACCTCGCGGCGACGCTTAATGTCTACCTGAACGGCGTCCTGCAGAGCGGCTCGAGCTATTCGGTGAGCGCTTGGAACGGCACGACCAGCGGCGGCTCCGGCGTCCTCACCTTCGACACCGCGCCCGGCGCCGGCGTCGCGGTCAGCGCGGACTTCTCCTATTACTGGCCGTGCCGGTTCGAGGTCGACAAGCTCGACTTCCAGAAGTTCATGGCGGCGCTCTGGAGCGCCAAATCCGTCAAATTCTACTCGGTGAAGTGATGCTGATCTGGTGCGCTCTCTTCACCGGCCCCACGCCGATTTGGCGGAGCGCGCGTGTCGTGGCGGCGTCGCGCGCCGATGCGGCCGCGACCCTCAGCCAGGCAGCCTTGACGCTCAATCAGCCGGTCACCGTCGACGCGTCGGTACTGCTGACGCCGCTGGGAGAAATGCCTTCCACCGCCGAGGCGCTCATGTCCTATGTCGATGCCGCCGGCGTCGAGCACGTCCAGCCGGGCATGCCGTCATGAAGCCCTACAGCGCGGCCTATGGCGCCCTCCTGGCGACGCGCGCCTTCTACCGATGGGAGCTCTTCACCTTCGCCGGCGGCAATCTCGGCTCGAACGTGCTGCGCTATTGCGGCGGCGACCGCGACCTCACCGTGAACGGCTACCTCTATCCGACCGGGGCGGGCGGAGGCCCCTATTTCGACCGGCAGGACAACAAGGCCAAGGTGACGCAGTCGCTTGGCCTCACCGTCTCGCAACTCGTCTTCGACGTGCTACCGGGAAGTGCGCAGATCTTCGGCGTGCCCTTCGTGCAGGCGGTGCGCAACCACGCCTTCGACAACGCCGAGCTCACCCTCGAGCGCTGCATCACGCCGCTGTCGAACTATGCCGACACCTCGCGCGGCGCGATCCAGTATTTCGTCGGCCGGGTCGCCAATGTCGATTGGGGCCGCAGCGCGCTCACCTTCACCATCAACAGCCATGCCCGAGCTGCTGAACAATATGCTGCCGGTCAACCTCTTCCAGCCCGGCTGCATCAACATGCTCTATGGCAACCGCTGCGGGGTGGATAAGGCGAGCTACACGACCTCGGTCGCCGCTGCGGCCGGGTGCACGGCGGCCGCCATCGTCTTCCAATCGGCGATCGATCCGTCGATGTCGAGCGCCTACAATCTCGGCACGCTGGCCTGCATCAGTGGCGTCAACGCCGGCCTCTCGCGCACGGTCAGCTCCACGATCAACCCGACGACGCTGCAGTTGCTGACGCCTTTCCCCGGCGCGCCGAATTCGGGCGACACCTTCGATCTCAGCTATGGCTGCGACAAGAGCCTGGGCTCGAACGGCTGTCCCAAGTTCAACAACACGGCGCGGTACACCGGCTTCCCCTACGTGCCGCTGCCGATCGAGGCGGTCTGATGACGGAAGCCGAGCAGCGCGCCGCCGTCGTCGCCGAGGCGATGACCTGGCTGGAGACGCCCTATCACCATGAGGCGCGCAGCAAGGGCGCCGGCGTCGACTGCGCCCAGCTGCTCGCCGGCGTCTACATCAATGTCGGCCTCATCGCGCCATTCGCGGTCAACCGGTACCCGCCGGATTGGCACCTCAATTCTCCGCGCGAACGGCTGCTCGAGGTTGTAGGTCGCTTCGCCCAGGAGATCGAGGGGCCTCCGCGACCAGGCGACGTCGTGCTCTGGCGCTTCCACCGGTGCTTCGCCCATGGCGCGATCGTCGTCGAGTGGCCAGTGGTGATCCACTCCTGCAAGCCGCGCAAGGTGATGAAGGAAGACGTCGAACGGGCAGGGTGGCTTACGAAGACGTTCGAGATGCAGTCCGAGCGCGGGCGCCCACGGCCGCGCAAGTTCTTCAGCTACTGGGCCGCGCGCTGATGTCGGGTCTTTTCGGCACCTCCAACCCAAACACCTCAACCACGAGCGTATCGGGGCTGCAGGTACAGTCCTCGATCTATGGCGCTGCGATCCCGCTCGCGTTCGGCACCTGCCTCGGCGTCGGCAACCTCATCCTCGTCGGCGATTTCGTTCAGACGGCCGGAAGCGGCACTGGTGGGAAGGGCGGCGGCAAGGGCGGCGGCAGCGGCGGCAAAGGAGGAAGCAGCAGCGCCGATTACCAAGCGGCGGTCGTCATCGCGCTATGCGACGGCACTACCTCCGGCACTGGTACGGTCTGGATGAACAAGTCCGTCGGGGATGCGACAGGGTTCGGCTTCGCCATCTTCGATGGGGGCTACGGCCAGGCGCCGTGGAGCTACACGACGCAGAACCCGCCGCAGGAATCGCTTCCCTACAGCGGCATCACCTATGCCGCCCATGTGGCCCTTGACCTCGGCAGTTCCGGCCAGCTTCCCAACCTGCAGTGGGTCATCGAGGGGCTCTTCTGGGCGACGGCGCCGAACGGCGTCGACGCCAATTCGAGCCTGGTGGCAGCGGCGCTCCTGACTCACCCAGACTGGGGGCTGGGCTTCCCGTCGAATCGCGTCGGCCAGGTGCAGAAGCTGACCGAGACGCACACGGTGCCGTCGAGCGGGCCCTATACCGTCTCGGTTGGCGCGAGCGCTGGCCTCATTCTCGGCTACAACCTCTGCGTGACGTACCCGGGCAACCCGCAGCCGCTAACCTGCGTCGCCTCGAGCCCGCAGCAGGGGCAGTACAGCTTCGCCTTCACCGGAAGCGCCGGCGCCGCGACCTATACCTTCAGCGCGGCGGACGCCGGCAAGCAGGTGACGATCGAGTGCAGCGGCAACACCGGCGCCTTTACGCTCTATCAGCAATGGGTCAACGCCGCCGGCCTCTGGATCTCGCCCTATTACAGCGACCAGGAGCAGGCCTCGCAGCTGCTGCAGGAGATCGCGACCCTCACCTATGCCGACTTCGTCTGGACCGGCGCCGGCGTTCTGACCCTGGTGCCCCGTGGGCCGGCAGCGGTGAACGGCAACGGCTGGAGCTACACGCCGCCCGGGGCGAGCCCGCTCTTCGATCTCGACGACGACGACTACCTGCCCAACACCAACACCTCTACCGCCTCGTCGTCGATGAACGACGATCCGGTGATCCTGACGCTGTCGCGGCCGTCCGACCAGATCAATGATATCCAGCTCGAGTGCCTAGACCGCAACAACAGCTTTCAGCCGACCATCGTCGAGGTGACCGACCAGGCGCTGATCGACAGCTTCGTGCGGCGCAGCAGCGGCAAGCAGGACGCGCACATCTTCACCGACGTCGGCGCCTGCAACACCTCGGCGATGCTGCAGCTCCAGGATCAATACATCCGCATCGACGTGTCGATCACGCTCGACGAGCGCTATTCGATGCTGGAGCCCGCCGATATCGTCAACCTCGCCGACCCGGTGATCTTTCCGGACCTGCCGAACAACCAGGCGCCGTTCCGCATCAAGACGATCACCGAGAACGACGACAGCACGCTCAGCATCAGCGGGGAGATGTATCCCGGCACCACCGCGCAGGCGCCGCAGTTCACGCTCAACACCGGGCAAGGCTATGGCTCCAATTACAACGCGCCGGCGCCGTCGATCGCGCCGCCGATCATCTGGGAGCCCACCTATCAGCTCGCGGGCGCGGAGGCGATCTGGATCGCCCTATGCGGCTCGGCCTCGAACTGGGGCGGCTGCCGCATCTATGCCTCTTCGGACGGCGTCAGCTATCAGGAGCTGCAGGGAAGTCCCTTCGTCGGGCCGTCGGCGCCGATGGGCACGCTCACGGCCGAGCTGCAGTCGATCGCACAGAGCAGCATCGGAAACACGATCGACACGACGAACACCCTTTCGGTCGACATCGCGGAGAGCGGTCAGGAGCTGATCTCCGGCTCCCAGGCCGACATGCTCAATGCCAACACGCTCTGCTATGTCGACGGCGAGTACATCGCATTCGAGACGGCGACGCTGGGCGCGGAGGCGGGCCTCTACAGCTTGACCACGCTCAACCGTGGCCTATACGGCAGCGAGATCGACGCGCACCTGCCGGGCACCTCCTTCGTGCGTCTCAGCGGTGATTACTTCACCACGACCTTCACGCCCGATCGCGTCGGGCAGAAGGTCTATTTCAAGTTCCTGTCCTTCAACATCTATGGCGGTGGCCAGCAGCAGCTGAGCGACGTCCCGGTCTATACCTACGTCGTTCAAGGGACCGCGCTGATGTCGCCGCTTGGCAACGTCACCGGGCTGCAGCAGACGGTCGACACGAACAATGCCGTGGAGATGTCATGGACGGCGGTGACCGATGCGATCCGCACCGTCGACTATGAGATCCGGTTCGGCGACACCTTTCAATTTGCCATGTTCGTCGCCAGGACCTCGAACACCTCCTTCATCGTTCCATCGGACGGCACCTATTGGATCGCGGCGCATTACAGGACGCCGCAAGGCGTCGACGTCTACAGCGCCGAGTGGTCAAGCATCGATGTCACGATCCCCATCGGGCTGCAGCTGCTGATCGAGACGTGGAATTCTGAGGACTATTGGGGCCTCGCCCTTGGCGATTACGTGCCGTTCGTCAGCTTCCTTGCGTCTCCGCCCGGAGGCGCAGAGATTCCGCCTTCTCCGCTTCTCATTGTCGGGCCTTACCAGGCTTTCGGCTCCTCCATGGTGGAGTGGGGCGCGCCTGGATATCCTATAGGGTATCTGCCCGGCGTCTATCTCGCGCTGGATGACAGCGGCGACGTCCTTGCGCTCACAGACTTCCTGAACGAGCCCAACATCCTGTTCTTCGGCGGCGTTCAGCCGAGCGGCAGCTATATGCCATCGGTGCTGCGCTACAGTGGCAGTTCTCCCACGAACGGAGAAGGCAACCCGCTCGGTGGGCTTCCTGTCGATACCAATATCGCCGCGACCTTCTCGGTCGGATTTTCTGGCGTCCCCGTCTTCGACAACTTCCTGACGATCCCGAACGTCCTTGCGGATCCGGATGTCCTGCAGTGGACCCTGTGCCAGCAGGCAGGTTTCACGATCGAGTGGGGGACGAGCACCAGCATCACGACGCCCCCAAGCTCCTGGCTACCGTGGACGCCTGGCAAGGCGATTCCTCTGCCGGCGATGTCCTACCTGTTCTGGCAGGTCACTCTCTTCACCTCCAACCCGAGCGTGCAGCCGCAGCTGTCAAAGCTGGATTATAGGCTCTATGGCGTCGAGCAGGTCCAGAAGGGTTACGGGCAGGCAAGCAACACGAGCGCGTCGCTGCCGGCGACGCCTGATGTTGCGCTGACCGCCAATCCGCAATCGATCATCAATGTGTTCGAGATCGAGGGGCCACCGACAGTGTCCTGGGTGTGCACTGATGCGCAGGCCGGGGACGTCGTCTCGGTCGTCTGGTCCAGCCAAACGATCTCGACCATTCCAGGCATCGAGTACACGGGCTTCACGTTCCGCGCCACCAACAGCGGCAGCTACGTGCTGCGCCACTTCAACTGGGAAATCGTCGGCTACTAGAGGAGAGCAGCAAGCATGGGAACCCTTCAGGTCCCGACGACGGGCACGGTATCCGGCGTCGCGATGGCCACCGATATCAATACCGGGCTCGCCGCCACCGCGACCGACAGCCAGAGCGCCTCGGCGCCGACGACCAGCACGACGGGGCTTCCATCGACGGCGGGCCTCAAGTGGCACGATACGTCCAACAACCAGCTGAAGATCCGCGACCAGGCCGACACGGTCTATATGGTGGCGGCGGCGATCGACGAAACCAACAAGCTCTACCAGCCGGCGAACACGATCGTCGTGCCTCAGGGAAGGCTGACGCTGTCGAGCAACACGCCCGTGCAGAATGCCAGCGTCGCCGGCGCCACCACCGTCTATTATTCGCCCTATGTCGGGGCGCTGGTGCCGATCTTCACCGGCACCTATTGGTTCAACCTTCTCATCTCGCAGCTGTCGCTTGTGCTCGACACGTCCGGGCACATCGCCGGCAACCTCTATGACGTCTTCCTCTATTGGACCGGGAGCGCCGTGGCGATCGGCACGGGGCCGGCCTGGACGAACAGCACCACGCGCTCGGCCGCGATCAGCCAGCTCAACGGCAGGTGGGTCAACAGCGCGTCGATCACGCTTCGCAACAACAGCGTCAATGCGTCGGGCGTCGCGACGAACACGGCGCTCTATGTCGGCACGATCTATGCCACTGCCAACGGCCAGACCAGCCATGTCTTCAGCGCCACCGGCGCACAGTGCGTCCTCGGCGTCTACAATGCCTATAATCGCGAGCCGATGCAGGCCAGCCAGAGCGACGGCACGTCGAGCTGGACCTATGCGACCGCGACCTGGCGCGCGGCGCGCGGGCAATCCACCAACAGCATTCTTTTCGTCGACGGGCTTCAGCAGTCGTTCATCCGCTCCAATTACATCTCCAATGCGGAGCCCACGGTTTCGGATTCCTCCTTCACCTCCGTCGGTATCGACAGCACGAGCAGCCCCAATTTCATCTCGCAGCTGGCCATCACCGCCGGGTCGGGCGCGCCGGTGCTGACGCTGCCTGGCGAGAACGTCTTCCTGCCGCAGATCGGCGCTCACACGCTCTATGCGCTCGAGGATTCCCCCAACAGCGCCACCATCACCTTCCAGGGTGGCGCCAACGTCAGCGCCTTGAGAGCTGCCCTCAAAATGTGACGAAGGAGAGATCCATGGACATGCAGTACCTCCATCAGCAGCTCGCCGCCGTGTGCCCGATCGATGGGGTATCGGTCGGCAATCCGGCGGACAAGGCCACCTGGAGCATCCAGTTTCATTCGACCGCCACTGCCGCCCAGCAATCGGCTGCCGAGGCCGTCCTGTCGGCCTGGAACGCCTCGGCCGTCCACCCGGCGACGATGCTGCGGAACCTGCTCGCTGGCGGCGTCCAGGTCACCTCGAGCTCGACGCCGGCGCTCAACGGCACCTATGGCACGTCGATGCAGGATCAGGTCAACCTGACGGCTCTCCAGACCTCGATCACGGCCGGCGTGCCGTGGATCGGCTACCTGCGCGACATCATCGGCGTTTCCCACACGATGACGGCCGTGCAGTTCACCTCGATCGCCGCCGCGATACTCGGTTTCGTGGCCGCGGCCGACGCGGCCTACGCCGCCGCCGTGGCAGGCCAGAGCCCGACCTGGCCGAGCAACCAGGTCACGGTCGCCTGAAGGTCAGGGACGCAACAGCGTCCATATCAGCGCGGCGAAGCAAAGAAGGGCGAAGCAGAGGCCGCCGAGACTTTCCGCCATGTTGGCCCTCGCGGTGTAGTCTGGTAGTTGAATGCAACTATCACGATACACCCCACAAGCTACAACCGGAAGCAGAATTCGCGGCCCTGATTTCCGCGTGCCGAAGACTACCAAAAACAGGAGAAGACCATGGCTGACCCCGGGGTGGGCCAGAACGGCAACGGGCGCCGATTCCTCGGTGTCGGGTTCAAGGCCGAGGTGTCGCTGTCGACCCTCATCTCGCTGGTGGTGATCATCGTGGGCGGTGCCGCGACGATCCAACAGATCCGGGACGGCCAGCATGAGGTCGAGCAGGCGATCCACGAGATGCGCGCCGACATGAACGCCACCACGGCGCGGCTCGACGCCAACATCCGCGACGTCAATCAGCGGGTCGACATGATCGTCACCGGAAGGAGAACGCCATGACCGTCGAGCCGACGCGGGGCGAGCGCAACAACAACCCCGGCAACCTCGACTTCGTCGCCGTCGATCCCTGGGAAGGACAGGTCGGGCTCGAACTCGTGCCGGAGGGAGAAAACTTTACGCCTCGCTTTGGGCGCTACAGCAGCCCGGAGCTCGGCCTGCGCGCGCTCGGGAGACAGCTGCTGGCTTACCAGGAGCGCCATGGCTGCAACACGCCGCGCCTGATCGCCAATCGCTGGGCGCCTCCGGTCGAGAACAACACCACCGCCTATGCCAAGGACCTCGCGGCCTCGCTCGGCGTCGACCTCGACACCGCCGTCGATCTCCACGACGCGGCGACGCTGGCAGTCGCGATGCGCACGATCATTCGGCACGAGAACGGCCGCTGCATCTACGACGCCGATCTCATCGCCTCGGCAGGGAGCCTCGCGCTCGCCGCCTAACTGGAGTTCTTCAGCCTCACCCCTCCCAGCCCGCCGCGAGCGGGCTTTTTCATGTGAAGGAGCACCCGCATGTTGAGTTACCTGAAGGCTCGCGCCAGCGAGCTGAGCAGCATTTTCTCTGCCTCCGGCGCCACCGGCATCATCGGCATGTGGCTGCTCGGCAAGATCGACGGCAAGTCCGCGCTCGCCGGCCTCGCCGTCGCCGCCGTCGCCTATGTCATGCCGCAGGACAAGGGCCTCGCGCAGACTATCGCCGACGCGGTGCTGGCCGGCACCAAGAAGGTGCTGCTGCCGCTGGCGCTGGTCGCCGGGCTCGGCTGGGCGCTTGAGGCCTGCACGTCGCAAGAGCTGCAGACGGCCGGCAGCGATCTCCAGCTTGCCTGCTCCGCCGCACAAGGCGATCTGGCGGCGGCCGAGCAGGCGACCGGCGGCGGCGCGAACAAGACCGTCCAGAACATCGCCGCCTATGTCAATGGAGGCTGTCCGGTGGCGAGCGGCGTGGTGACGGTGGCGGCGAACGTCGCAGCCGACCCGACATCGCTGACCTGGCTGCAGGGCCTCTCGGCCGCGGCAAAGGCAGCGGTTGCGGCCGCGCCAGCGCCGGCCGCTGCCGCGCCGGCGGCCGCGCAGTGACGCGCATCCTGGTGCTGGCGACGCTCCTCGCGGGCGTCGCCGGCTGCAGCGCCCCCGATCTTACGGCGCTCGCCAACGACAAGAATGCCGATTGCGTCACCGAGGGCTCGGTCTGGGTCAACCTCAAATTCGACCGCAACTGGGGCTGCGAGTATCCGCCGCCTGGCTTCATGCTCGTGCCAGCGACGCCTGCCGCTGCCGCCAAAGCCCCATGACCGCAGCATCGATGCTGCTCCAGAAAAGCGGAGGGGTGCCCTGATGCGCTGGGTAATTCTCGGCCTGTTTTTCGTCGCGGTGCTGTTTTTTCTCCTCGGCCTCTGGGCCTCTCGAGACCGTCACCAAGCGAGCTCCGACGCGGCGATCGGCGCGGCCATTTTCTATCTCGCCGCGTCGGCGCTCCTCGCCCTTGACCTGGCGATCGTCGCTGCCGACGGCCTCTGGCGGCTCCTCACGTGACCGCGCCGTCGCACGTCCGCTTCGCGCAGCTCTGCCAGGCGAGCTACGACGACGCGACCCGGGCCTTCCTCGAGCGCGGTGACGTCAAGGTCACCCGCACCGAGGAGGCGGGCGCCTGGGTCTACTACGCCGCGCGCGGCACGCGGATCGACCATCCCTCCGACGTCGCCCGCGACCTCGACTGCCGCCCCAAGCATTACGATGGCGTGGGGACGCTCCACGCCGGGTTCGGCGACGGGGCGCTCTCGGTGCTGGAGCTGCTGGCCGAGGCCGTTGCCAAGGAGGCGCTGCCGGTATGGTTCGGCGGCCACTCGCTGGGGGCCGCGATCGGCCTCTCGGCCGCAGCGATGCTGCTGGCGCGCGGGCTGAAGCTCGCCGGGGCCGTTACCTTCGGCTGTCCTCGGCCGGTGTTCTGGGCGCCCCCGCTGCGCGGCCTGCCGGGGCCCGACTATCGCCGCGCGCTCGACCCGGTGATGGAGGTGCCGATCGGCTTCAGCCACTTCCGGCCGCCACCGTTCGACCTCGGCCGGATCATCCTCGGCGACATCCTCGATCCGCTTCATGACCACTTCATCGAGGGCTACATCGCCGCTCTCCAGATCGCAGGTATCCCATGATCACGCTGGTGCTGATCGTCTGTCTCTCCGCGACGCCCACCGTCTGCCACGAGGAGCGCCCGCCGGTCGACGTGGCCTCGCCGATGGCCTGCCTCGTCCAGGGGGAGCAGATCGCGGCCGAATGGGTGGACGAGCACCCGAAATGGATCCTGACCGGCTGGAAGTGCCAGGTCGGGCCGCGCGAGAAGCAGATATGATGTTGCGCATCTGGCTCGCCATCCTCGCCATCCTGGTGCTGCTGCTGATCGGCGCGCGCTGGTACGCCGCGGCGGCGCGGCCGCCCGAGAACGCGGATCCGGCGCTGGCGCCGTGGTTCGAGGGGCTGCGGGATCCTGTCGACGGCGGCGGGTGCTGCTCCCAGGCCGACTGCCGGGCCGTCGAATACCGCATCGCCGGCGACCATTACGAGGTGCTGATCGGCAAGCAGTTCGGCGACGACATCGAGCCGCACTGGGAGGCGGTCGATCCGGCGCACATCCTCCAGCGCACGGACAACCCGACCGGCCGCGCCATCGCCTGCTGGGTCCCCTACCTGCAGCCGCACGTGCTCTGCTTCGTCCGTCCGGCGGAGAGCTGAGATGCGTCTCACCGACCTGGAGCCGCAGTTCCTGCGCTACCAGCAGGAGGGAAACAGCGTCATCTATCACCACGTCGAGACGCTCGCTGAGGCGCATGGCGTCATGTTCCTGTGCCCGAGATGCTTCGCCGCCAACGGCGGCCGCGCCGGCACGCACATGGTGATCTGCTGGTCGAGATCGCGTGGCGCGCCTGACCATGCCAGGCCGGGCCCAGGCAGGTGGGCGCTCAAGGGCACTGGATATGCCGATCTGACGCTCGATGCTGACCCGCCCGGCACCGCGCGGTCGGTTCTACTGACCAGCGGCTGCCGGTGGCATGGCTTTGTCACCAACGGCGAGGTGACCTGACGTTCAGGCGTTGGCGCGATGCCAGGCGCGTATTTCGCTGAGATCTAGGAGCGGGTCGACCTCGTCGAGAGCGTGGCGGCCGTAGCATGTGGGGCCTTCGGCAAGCCACGCGCGCAGCGCTTTAACGGCGAGCGGAGTGCCGATACCGACCGGCAGGAACAGCCTCCCGCCGGCCGGGTGGCCGACCGTGCATCCTTTGAGGGGCTCCCCTCTAAGCGTCAAGCAATAGGTCTGAAATATATCCCGCAGTTCGATGCTCTCTTGGTCGATGATGCCTGTCATTTTCCCATCCTATCCGTGCAGATTTTCACTCTACCTGGGTACGAACGGAGCGTAAACATTTTCCCCGGCGGTTTCCCCGCGCGCCAGCGAGTTGTTCCGCCGAAGTTCGCACTTCTCTGTCCGGGATCGGCGCCGCCGCGGCGGCAATAAGTGGCGGATTTCTGCGGGTTTTATGGTGCTGCCGCACAGGATTGAACTGTGGACCTCTCCCTTACCAAGGGAGTGCTCTACCACTGAGCTACGGCAGCATCCGAAGCCAACTGGCTGATCAGGCGGTGGCGCGAGGACATACACGAGGCCGCCGGCCTTGGCAAGGCGGGCGCCGGCGGGACTATTTCGGGGCCTGGCCTGTTGATCCTCTCAGGAGGTCACCCGGTGCCCGAAACCCCTTTGCAGGAAGATGCCGCAGCTACCGATGTGCTCGAGGCGTTCCGGACGGCGCGCGCCGCGGGCCGGCCGCCCGTCGAGTGCTACCGGGCCGGCGTCGAGGCATGGCGGCAGCATCATCCCGACCAGGCGCCGGAATACGCCGCAAAGCGCGCGGTCGCGGTGATTCTCGCGCACAGCGCCGAGATCAAGCCCAGCGCCTAGGCCACGCCCCGGCATAGGAAACAGCCTTGGTGCGTGCTAGCTTCCGCCCCGCGCGACGACCGCTTGGGCTCAGGGACCGCCCCTCGGTTGCGCCGGAGAGGGCAGCTTGATCCGCAAAGTGTCGTCTTGTGCCGCGCTGCTGCTCGGCATCGGCCTTGCCTTGGCGGCGGCCCTGCCCGGCACGGGGATGCTCCGCCCGGCGCTGGCGCAAACCTCTGCTCCGGCGCTGGCGCCGGCCCAGCTCGACGCGCTCCTTGCGCCGGTCGCGCTCTATCCCGACCCGCTGCTGGCGCAGGTGCTGATGGCGTCGACCTATCCCGATGAGGTGGCGCAGGCGGCTGCCTGGCAGCAGGTTCCGGCCAACGCCGCGGTCGCCGGCCCGGCGCTCGCCGCGGCGGCGGAGCAGCTGCCATTCGACCCCAGCGTCAAAGCGCTGCTGCAATTCCCCCAGGTGTTGCAGATGCTGGCCGCCAACCTGCCATGGCTGCAGCAGCTCGGCCAAGCCTTCGTCGCCCAGCAGGCCGATGTCTCGGCCTCGGTGCAGCGCCTGCGCCATCTGGCGCTCGCCGCTGGAACGCTGGTGTCAACGCCGCAACAGACGGTCTCGGTGGAGGGCGACATCATCGCTATCGAGCCCGCCGCACCGCAGACGGTCTACATGCCCATCTACAACCCGGAGGCCGTCTATGGCGCCTGGCCCGATGCGGGCGAGCCGCCCTATGAGCTGCCGCCGCCGCCCGGCTATGCTTTCGGGGTGGGACTTGCCTTCGGCCTCGGCTATGCCATTGTCGATGGGCTGTGGGGCTGGGAACATTGGGATTGGCGGCGGCATGAGATCAGGATCGATCGTGGCCGCTATGACCGTATCGCCGGCAGTCACGGCCGTGCGCAGGGCGACGCCTGGCGCCACAATTGGGGCCATGCTGCGGTGAGGGCGCCGGCCTATACGCCCGCCGCGCGGCAGGATTTCCGCGGCTTCAACCGCGAGGCGAGCGTGCCGCCGCGCAACCCACCCGCCCTGGAGTCCTTTGGCCGGGGACCCGAGGTGCGGGCTCAGTCGCTGCGCGGCCAGGCGAGCCGCTCCAGCCGGCCGGCGCCGATGCGCTCCGCGCCGGCTCACGTCGGCGGTGGGGCTCATGTCGGCGGCGGGGGGCATGGCGGCGGGGGCGGCGGCGGCCGGGGCGGTGGAGGCGGCCGGCGATGACCCGCAGGCTTGCGCTGTCGCCCGGCGATGCGGAGAGATCATGATGCGCATGGCATCTACCGGCCATCGCCCAATGCCGAGACGCCGGCTTTCCGCCGCGCTCCTTGCCGTCGTCCTGCTCGGCGCCATGGCGGTCCCGGCGCTTGCCGAGCGGGCGCAGCGGAGCTTCGCCTCGCCTGAAGCGGCGGCCGATGCGCTCTTCGCCGCCGACCGGACCAACGACAAGAACGCGCTGCTGGCCATCTTCGGGCCGGGCGGCGGGAAGCTCGTCCGCTCCGGCGATCCCGTCGCCGACCGCGACGGCCGCGCGCGCTTCGCCGCGGCCTATGGCGAGAAGCATGCCATCGCCCAGGAAGGCGCCGACAAGGCGGTACTGGTGATCGGCAAGGAGGAGTGGCCGTTCCCGATCCCGCTGGTGAAGACCGAAGCCGGCTGGCGCTTCGACACCAAGGCGGGCCGGGAGGAGATCCTCGACCGCCGCATCGGCCGCAACGAGCTCAACACCATCGAGGTGTGCCGCGCCTTCGTCGCGGCGGAGCGCGAGTACTACGCCGAGGATCCGCTGGGCGACGGCCGGCACGAATACGCGCAGCACTTCATCAGCCGCCCCGACACGCATGACGGGCTCCATTGGGAGACCGCAACCGGCGAAAAGCCGAGCCCGCTGGGCCCGTTCATCGCCAATGCCCGGGCCGAAGGCTATGGCGCGCGCAAGGTGAAGGGCAAGCACCGGCCCTATCACGGCTACTACTACAAGATCCTGACGCGCCAGGGGCCGCATGCCCCGGGCGGGGCCAAGAACTATGTCGTCGACGGGCACATGACCGGCGGCTTCGCCCTCGTCGCGTTCCCGGCGAAATACGGCGCTTCGGGGGTCATGACCTTCATCGTCAGCCAGGACGGCCTGGTCCATGAGCGCAATCTCGGCGCGGACGGGGCCGCCGTCGCGCGGGCCATGACCGGGTACGACCCGGACGAGGGCTGGAAGCCGGTGCCTTGACCCGGCTCCGGCCGCTTCGCATCCTGGCGCCATGACCGACACGGCGAAACCGCGCCCCCCGGCGACCCAATCGGGCAAGGCGGCTCCCGGGCGGCAGGGGCGGCTGGCGGCGGCGCTGCGCGCCAACCTCGCCCGGCGCAAGGCGCAGCGGCGCGAGCGCGGCGTCCCGCCCGCGCCCCAACCCCTGCCCAAGCCGCGCGGCTGAGCGCCCGGGCGCCGCTTGAGCGAAGGCCGCACATCTCTTACAACGCGGGCGCAGGATTTTACCGTTTTCGCCATAATGTCGGCTTAGACAAAGGCGATCCCGATCGCTTCGATCGGCAGCGCAGGAACGTTGGACCCATGGATAGAATTCGCATTCGCGGCGGCAAGCCCATCGACGGCAAGATCGTCATCGGCGGAGCCAAGAACGCCGCATTGCCGCTGCTCGCGGCAAGCCTGCTCACGGACGAGACGCTGGTGCTGACCAATCTGCCCCGGCTGGCCGACATCACGACGCTGACGCATCTGCTGGTGCAGCACGGGGCGACCGTCACCATGAATGGCGCCGAGGCCGGCGAGGAGCGCGGCCACGTGCTGGAGCTGACCGCCCGCCGCATCGCCTCCACCACCGCCCCCTATGATCTCGTGCGCAAGATGCGCGCCTCGGTGCTGGTGCTGGGGCCGCTGCTGGCGCGCTGCGGCGAGGCGCGCGTGTCGCTGCCGGGCGGCTGCGCCATCGGCCCGCGGCCGGTCGATCTGCATCTCAAGGGGCTGGAGCGGCTCGGCGCGACGGTCGAGCTGCGCCAAGGCTATATCGACGCCTCGGCGCGTCGCGGCCTGATCGGCGCCGAGATCGTCTTTCCCATCGTCTCGGTGGGCGCCACCGAGAACCTGCTGATGGCGGCGAGCCTCGCCGAGGGCGAGACGGTTCTGGTCAATGCCGCGCGCGAGCCCGAGATCGTCGATCTCGCGCGCTGCCTCGCCGCGATGGGCGCCGATATCGACGGCGCCGGCACCGACCGCATCCGCATCCGCGGCGTCAAGCGGCTGCACGGCGCGCGCCATCGCGTGATCCCCGACCGCATCGAGACCGGCACCTACATGATGGCGGCGGCGATCACCGGCGGCGCGGTCGAGCTGATCGGCGCGGAGCACGAGACGGTGGCCGCCGTGGCGCGCGTCCTCGAAGGCGCCGGGGTCGAGGTGAGCGAGACGCCGAAGGGCATCCATGTGCGCCGGCGCAACGGCAGGCTGACCGGCATCGACGTCATGACCGAGCCCTTCCCCGGCTTCCCCACCGATCTGCAGGCGCAGATGATGGCGGCGATGACCACGGCCGAGGGCGCCGCGATGATCACCGAGACGATCTTCGAGAACCGCTTCATGCATGTGCCGGAGCTGTGCCGCATGGGCGCCAACATCAACGTGCACGGCGCCTCGGCGATGGTGCGCGGCGTGCCGAAGCTCACCGGCGCGCCGGTGATGGCGACCGATCTGCGCGCCTCGGTGTCGCTGGTGCTGGCGGGGCTCGCCGCCGAGGGCGAGACCATGATCAACCGCGTCTATCATCTCGATCGCGGTTACGAGCAGCTCGAGGAGAAGCTCGGCGCCTGCGGCGCCGATATCGAGCGCCTCACCGGCGACTAGGAGTCATGGCCGATCCGCTCAAGCTGCGCGCCGAGGACGAGGAGGATCTCGCGGTCATCTCCGCGATCCTGCAGGACGCGCTGGTGGCGGTCGGCGACATCGCCTTTCTGCCCGAGGAGAAGCGCTTCGTGCTGGTGGCCAACCGCTTCCGCCGCGAGGCGCCGCCGGCCGGATCGCCGGAGACGCTCGAGCGCAGGATGTCGGGCCTGCGCTTCGACGGGGTGACGGGCGTGCAGCGGCGGGGCTTCACGCCGCGCGAGGGCGAGCGGCTGCTGGTGCTGCTGGCGATCCGGGCGGAGGCGGGCAGGCTCTATCTCGACTTTGCCGGGGGCAGCAGCATCCGCCTGGAAGTCGAGCGCATCCTGTGCCATTTAGATGATCTGGGCGAGCCCTGGCCGACCCGCTGGCGGCCGAGGCACCCCGTCGAAGACGACGCCGGCTAGTATCTATTCCTGTTCCGGAACGATCGGGAGAGTGCGTTGCGCGGTAACGAGACGCTGGTATTGGCGCTGCCCAAGGGGCGCATCCTGGGCGAGGTGATCCCGCTGGTGCGCCGCGCGGGGATCGAGATCGAGCCGGCTTTCGACGATCCGGACTCGCGCCAGCTTCGCTTTGCCACCAACCATGCCGGGCTCGACGTCATCCGCGTGCGCAATTTCGACGTCGCGACCTTCGTCGCCTTCGGCGCGGCGCATCTCGGCGTCGCCGGCAACGACGTGCTGATGGAGTTCGAGTATCTCGACATCTACGCGCCGCTCGATCTCAAGGTCGGCCACTGCCGGCTGGCCGTGGCGGCGCCGGCGGAGGATGCCGGGCGCGACGATCCCGCGCGTTGGAGCCATGTGCGCATCGCCACCAAATATCCCGAGATCACCCGCCGGCACTTCGCGCGGCGCGGCGTGCAGGCGGAATGCATCAAGCTCAACGGCGCCATGGAGCTCGCGCCCAGCCTGGGTCTCAGCCGGCAGATCGTCGATCTCGTGCAGACGGGCTCGACGCTGCGCGCCAACGGCCTGGTCGAGATCGAGCACATCGCCGATGTCACTTCGCGCTTCATCGTCAATCGCGCGGCGCTGAAGACGCGTGCGGAGGAGGTGACGGGCTGGATCGAGCGCTTCCGCGAGGCCGCCGATGCCGCTTAGGCTCGCGACGCGATCTCCCGGCTTCGCGCGGGAGTTCGCCGCCCTGGTCGAGGCGAAGCGCGAGGCGGAGGCGGATGTCGACGCCGCCGCCGCCGCCATCCTGGCCGAGGTCAAGGCGCGCGGCGACGCCGCGGTGATCGACTATACCAAGCGCTTCGACCGCGTGGAGCTCACGCCCGCGACGCTGCGCATCCCGCCCGGCGACATCGCGGCCGCGGCGAAATCCTGTCCGGAGGCGACGCTTGCCGCGCTCCATCTCGCGGCCGAGCGCATCGAGGCCTATCACCGGCGGCAGCTGCCGGAGGATTTCTCCTATGCCGACGCCGCCGGCGTGCGGCTCGGCGCGCGCTGGCGGCCGCTCGAGGCGGTCGGGCTCTACGTGCCCGGCGGCACCGCGGCCTATCCCTCCTCGGTGCTGATGAACGCGATCCCGGCCAAGGTGGCCGGCGTCGAGCGGCTGGTCATGGTGGTGCCGACGCCGCAGGGCGCCCTCAACCCGCTGGTGCTGGCGGCGGCCGCGCTGGTCGGCGTCGACGAGATCTATCGCATCGGCGGCGCGCAGGCGGTGGGCGCGCTCGCCTATGGCACCGCCAGCATCGCCGCCGTCGACAAGATCGTGGGGCCGGGCAACGCCTATGTCGCGGCCGCCAAGCGCCGGGTCTTCGGCCGCGTCGGCATCGACATGATCGCCGGCCCGTCGGAGATCCTGGTGGTCGCCGACGGGCGCAACGACCCCGCCTGGATCGCCGCCGATCTGCTGTCGCAGGCCGAGCACGACACGGCGGCTCAGTCGATCCTCATCACCGACGACGAAGCCTTCGCCGAGGCGGCGGCGAAGGCGGTGGAGACCCAGCTCGCGGTGCTGCCGCGCCGCGAGATCGCCGGCGAGGCGTGGCGCGCCCATGGCGCGATCATCACCGTGGCTGCGTGGGACGAGGCGGTGCCGCTGGTCGACCGGCTGGCGCCGGAGCATCTCGAGCTGGCGCTGGACGATGCCGAAGGCTTCGCCGGGCGCGTGCGCAATGCCGGCGCCATCTTTCTCGGCCGCTACACGCCTGAGGCGGTGGGCGATTATGTCGGCGGCCCCAACCACGTGCTGCCGACGGCGCGCAGCGCGCGATTTTCCTCGGGGCTCGGCGTTCTCGATTTCATGAAGCGCACCTCGCTGCTCGCGTGCGACGCCGAGAGCCTGCGGGCCATCGGTCCGGCCGCGGTGACGCTCGCCCGCGCCGAGGGGCTGGAGGCGCACGCGCTGTCGATCGCGATCCGGCTCAACCTGCCGCGCTGATGGCGCCAACCGACCAGCGCATTGCCAAGATCACTCTCGACGAGCGCTCGGTCGTGCGCCGCAATGCGGATATCGAGCACGAGCGCGCCGTCGCCATCTTCGATCTTCTCGAGGAGAACAGCTTCGTTCCGGCCGGCGGCGCTCCGGGTCCGTTCCACGTCAATCTCGGCATCGAAGAGAACCGCCTCGTCATCGACATCCGCTCCACATCGGACGAGCCGATCGACCGCGTGCTGGTGCAGCTGACGCCGTTCCGCGGCATCGTCAAGGACTACTTCCTCGTCTGCGACACCTATTTCAAGGCCATCCGCACCGCGAGCCCGTCGCGCATCGAGGCGATCGACATGGGGCGGCGCGCGCTGCACAACGAGGGCTCGGAGTTGCTGCGCGAGCGGCTGGCCGAGCGGGTGGCGGTCGATCTCAATACGGCGCGCCGCCTGTTCACGCTGCTGTGCGTGCTGCACATCCGGAGCTGAGGCGGGCGTGGCGCGGGATCCCTCGAGCGTGCTGTTCGCCTGCACCTTCAACTCGATCCGCTCGCCGATGGCGGAGGCGATCCTGAAACATCTCCACGGACGGCGCATCTATGTCGATTCCGTGGGCGTGCGCGAGGCCGACATCGATCCCTTCGCGGTGGTCGTGATGGACGAGATCGGCATCGACATCAGCAAGCACCGCGCCAAGACCTTCGACGAGCTCGAGGACACCTCGTTCGATCTCGTGATCTCGCTCTCGCCGGAGGCGCAGCATTCGGCGGTCGAGCTCACCCGCACCATGGCCTGCGAGGTCGAGTTCTGGCCGATCCTGGACCCGACCGCGATCGAGGGCAGCCGCGAGGAAATGCTGCGCGCCTACCGGGCGGTGCGCGACCACCTGAAAAAGCGCATTTTGGAGCGTTTTCCGCTGGGTCCGGGGCGGGGCGGGTAAGGTTTGCGCGCCAGCCCCCTTGACCCGCCGCCCGCGCCCCACGATCTTGTGGCGGCGCGAGACCCGCCTTGGGCGGGATTGAACCACGGGCGAGGAATGGCCAAAGAAGACCTGATCGAATTCTCCGGAACGGTGACCGAGCTGCTGCCCAACGCCATGTTCAGGGTGAAGCTCGACAACGACCATGAAGTGCTGGCGCACACCTCCGGCAAGATGCGCAAGAACCGCATCCGCGTGCTGGCGGGCGACAGGGTCAATGTCGAGATGACCCCCTATGACCTGACCAAGGGCCGCATCACCTTCCGCTTCAAATAGCGACGGTCGGGCCGCCGTGCCTGACCAGCGCCTGGTGCTGGCGTCGGCGTCGCCGCGCCGCCTCGATCTCCTCAGCCAGATCGCTCTCAGCCCCGATGCCGTCGATCCCGCGGCCATCGATGAGACGCCGCTGGCCGGCGAGCTGCCGGCGCCGCACGCGCTGCGGCTGGCGCGGGCCAAGGCGGAGGCGGTGGCGACCCGGCATCCCGGCGCCTTCGTGCTGGGCGCGGACACCGTCGTCGCCTGCGGCCGGCGCATCCTGCCCAAGGCGCTCGACCGCGCCCAGGCGCAAGCCTGCCTGACGCTGCTCTCGGGACGGCGCCATCGCGTCCATGGCGGCATCGCGCTTGCCTTGCCGGACGGAAGGCTGGTCGGCCGGCGGGTCGAGACGGCGGTGATGTTCAAGCGCCTGGAGGCGGCGGAGATCGAGGACTATCTCGCCAGCGGCGAGTGGCGGGACAAGGCGGGCGGCTATGCCATCCAGGGCCTCGCCGCGCGCTTCATCCGCGGCATCATCGGCTCCTACAGCAATGTCGTGGGCCTGCCGCTGTTCGAGACGGTGGGGCTGCTGGCCGGGCACGGCTTCGCCCGGGCGCGCCGCCTGCCGCCGGCCTCGCGGTGAGCCGCGAGCTCCTGCTCGCCTGCTCTCCGGGCGAGGTCTGGGCGGCGCTGGTCAGCGACGGCGCGCTGGCGGGCTTGCGTGTGCTCCGGGCCGGAGCGCGGGGACGAGCGGGCGAGATCTTTCTCGGCCGGGTGGTGGCGCTCCGGCCGGAGCTGCCGGCGGCGCTCGTCGATATCGGCCTCGACCGCGCCGGGTTCCTCAGCGCCGAGGATGCGGCGCCCGCCGGCCTCGCCGGTCTGCATGAAGGAGAGGCCGTCCTCGTCCAGGTGACGAAGGAGGCGCGCGGCGACAAGGCGACGGGACTGTCGATGCGCCCGCGGCTGGCCGGGCGCCTGCTGGTGCTGACGCCAAAGCGGCCCGGCATCGCGGCCGAGCCGGCGCTCGCCGCCGAGGACGTCCAGCGCCTGACCGCGCTGCTGAGCCCGGCCGCGCAAGACGGCGAGGGGTTCGTGCTGCGCGCGGCGGCGGCCGGCGCCAGCGCCGCGGCGCTCGCGCAGGAGGCGGAGGCGCTGCGGGCGCGCTGGCGCGCGATCGAGGCGGAGCGCACCGCCGCCCAGCCGCCGCTGCTGCTGGAAGAAGGCGTGGCGCCGGTCGTGCAGGCGCTCGAGGAATTCGCCCCGCTCGGCCTCGATGCGATCATCCTCGACGACCGCGCCGCCTTTGCCGAGGCGCGGCGCTGGCTGGCGCGCCATCATCCGGAACTCGCGGAGCGGCTGCAGCTTCATCGCGCGGCGGCGTCGCTCTTCGACGAGCACGGCATCGCCGAGGCGGTGGCGTCGGCGCTGGCGCCGCAGCTGGCGCTGGCGGGCGGCGGGCGCATCGCCATCGAGCCGACCCACGCTGCGGTGATGATCGATGTCGACATGGGCAGCGGCGGCGGCGGGCGGGATGCCGCGGGCGCCGCGCTCACGGTCAACCTGGCGGCGGCGCAGGAGGTAGCGCGGCAGATCCGGCTGCGCGGCCTGGCGGGTCCGATCATAGTCGATTTCATCGGCATGCGGCGCCGCGCCGAGCGCGATCAGGTGCGCGACGCGCTGGCGGCGGCGCTGGCGGGCGAGGCCGAGCTGCTCGGCTGGACGCGGCTCGGCCATCTCGAACTGGTGCGCAAGCGCCGCCACGCGCCGCTCGCGGAGCTGCTGTTCGAGCGCGCAGCCGAGGGCGGCTGGGTCAAGACGCCGCTTACCGTGGCCCTCGAGGCGGTGCGGGCGATGGCCCGGGCGGCAGACGCCACACCGCCGCGGGCGCCGGCGCTGCATCTTCATCCCGAGGTGGCGGCGGCGCTCGACGGCGCCGGCAGGGCGGCACGCCACGAGCTGGAGCGGCGGCTGGGCCGGCCCGTGGCGATCCACGCCGAGCCCGGACGGGCGCGCTCGAGCTTCGACATCCGCCTCGACTGATCCTATCTAAGGGCCATGAGCGACGGCGATCCCGGCACCCGACCGCGGCCTTGCCCGATCTGCGGCAAGCCCTCCGAGCCGCAGCACCGGCCCTTCTGCTCGGCGCGCTGCCGGCTCCTCGATCTCGGCCGCTGGCTCGGCGGCGACTACCGCATCCCGACGCAGGAAACGCCCGAGGACGGGGAGCAAGAGGAGGGCGAGGGGTAGCGGCCTCTCTGGACAGGCAGGAGCTTTTCTGGCATAAGCCTGCGCCCGTCCGGCACGGCGCCCAGGTAGCTCAGTTGGTAGAGCACGTGACTGAAAATCACGGTGTCGGTGGTTCGATTCCGCCCCTGGGCACCA
>CAWIRE010000013.1:0-97727 GCA_963838385.1 uncultured Alphaproteobacteria bacterium | reverse complement strand
GCGGCGTCGCTAGATCGATATCTCGCGCCCGATCTCGACCACCGCGTCGGTCGGCAACCTGAAATAGTCGCTGACATGGGCGGCGTTGCGCTGCATGGCGGCGTAGAGCGCCTCGACCCAGCGCGGCAGGCCCGCGTCGCCGCGCGCCACGATCGTCTCGTGGCCGACATAGTAGGTCACGTCCGCCAGATCGAGATGGCACCCTTCCCGCGTCGCGCGGGCCAGCAGGGCCGGGATGTCGGGACGCTCCATGAAGCCGTAGCGGGCGCGGGCGCGCCAGAAGCGCGGCGCGATCTCCTCCACCTGGAGGCGGCCAGCCTCCGCCAGCCATGGCACGGCTTCGGTCGCGACCGTCAAGACGAAGACGCGCTCGTGCAGCGCGCGGTTGTGCTTCACGTGCCAGACCATGACCGGCGGCGCGTCGCGGCTGGTGCGGGTGAGGAACACGGCGGTGCCGGGGACGCGCGGGATGTTGCCCTCGGCGAGTCGCGCCATGAAGAGCGAGATCGGCACGGCCGTCTCCTGGACCCGCGCCGAGACCGCCCTCGCTCCGACATGCCAGACCACCATCACGCCGTAGACCAGCGCGGCGAGCAGGATGGGGACGTAGCCGCCCTCGGCGATCTTGGCGAGGTTGGCGGCGAGGAAGCCCGTATCGACCAGGGCGAACCCGCCGGCGAGCGCGCCCGCCGCGGGCCAGCCCCATCCCCAGATCTCGCGCATGGCGATGAACAGCAGCACCGATGTCATCAGCATCGTCGCCGATACCGCGATGCCATAGGCCGCGGCGAGGTTGTCCGACTTGCCGAAACCGATGGTGAGCCCGAGCGTCAGGACCATGAGCAGCCAGTTGACGGTGCCGACATAGATCTGCCCATAGCCCTGCTCGGAGGTCTGGGTGATGTGCAGGCGCGGCATCCAGCCGAGCTGGATGGCCTGGCGGGTCATCGAGAAGGCGCCGGTGATGATCGACTGGCTGGCGATGATCGTCGCCACCGTGGCGAGCACGATCAGCGGCGCCAGCAGCGCCGGCGGGCACAGGCGGTAGAAGATGTTGTCCGCGATCGGCGCGCCCTCGAGCACCAGCGCCGCCTGGCCGGCATAGTTGAGGAGAAGGCTCGGGAAGACGAGCGACCACCAGGCGACGCGGATCGGCCCGGCGCCGAAATGGCCCATATCGGCGTAGAGCGCCTCGGCGCCGGTGACGCAGAGAAAGACGCCGCCGAGCACCAGGAAGCCGGTGAGGCCGCCCGAGCGCAGATAGGCCAGGCCGAAACGCGGATCGATCGCTGCCAGCACCGCGGGGTGTTGCGCGATGCCCCAGAGGCCGAGAGCGGCGATCGCCAGGAACCACAGCGCCATGATCGGCCCGAAGGCGCGGCCGATGCGGGCCGTGCCCTGGCGCTGGACCGCGAACAGCACCACCAGCACGGCGACGGCGGCGGGCAGGACATAGGGCTGAAGCCGGGGCGCGGCGATCCCCAGCCCCTCGAGCGCGGACAGCACCGAGATGGCCGGGGTGATGGCGCCGTCGCCATAGATCAAGGCCGCGCCGAGCAGCCCCACCGCGACGATGGCCGGGCGATGCCGCTTGACCCCCAGCAGCGACATCAGCGCCAGAATGCCGCCCTCGCCGTCATTGTCGATGCGCATCGCGACGGCGACGTATTTCAGTGAGGTGACGATGATGAGGGTCCAGACGATCAGCGACAGCGCGCCCAGGATCGCGGCGGGGCCGGGCTTGCCGCCGGTGAGGTCGAGGACCGTCTTCAGGGTGTAAAGCGGGCTGGTCCCGATATCGCCGAAGACCACGCCCAAGGCCGCAAGCCCGAGCGCGGGCAGGCCCGCTTGCGCCGCGCGGCGCCGCCGGTTCGCGCCCGGGGGTAGTCCCCGCCCTGATGCTGTGTCGGCCGACATTCCCCCCGATGGGCGCGGTTGCGCGAGCGATACTGCCCGCCTTCGGTTACGCGCACAAGTCGCGGCGAGGGTCGTGGCGGGCTGTGCCGGGCGGCGTCACGCGCGCAGACGCCGCAAGCTGACGGCATAGTAGAGGTGGTAGAGGAGGATGCGCGGCCGCATCAGCCCGTCCATCCAGAAGCGCCGGAACTCGCGCAACGCCGCCTGCCGCCCCTGGCTCCGCAACAGGCCGACCACGATGGCGAGCGCGTTCAGGCCCGCCTTCAGCTCGAAATAGCTCTGCTGCCGAGTGAGCCTTTCATCCCCGGCGAAGCGCCGCCACTGCGCGAGCGCGTTGCGGGCGATGGCGATGCGCGGCTCGCCGCGCCTGGCCACGCTGCTCACCGACCCCGAATGATAGCGGATCTGTGCCAGGCGCTGCGGGACGTAATAGCAGGCCTGGCCCGTGCGGCTGTAGAGATAGGCGAGGAAGAGGTCGAGATTGAACGGCATGTCGAGCGGAATTGAGTGCCAATCCAGGGCGGAGCGGCGCAACACGGCGCCGGTGAGCGTCGGGATCGCGCGATAGACGAGGGCGATGTCGTGGAAGGGACGGTGCAGGCCTTCCGAAATGCGATGGCGATGAAAGGTGCGCGTGATCTTCTCGGTCATGGCCGCGTCGCACCGCCCGGCGCTGTCGATGATGTCGTGGTCGCAGAACGAGAGCGCGACGGCGGGATCGCGCTCCAGCGGCGCCACCATCGTCGCCAGGAAGTCCGGCAGCCAGACATCGTCATCGCCGAGGATCGCCACGTAGTCACCGCGTGACCGCAGGCAGGCCGAGACGACGTTTTCGCTTTGCGACACCGTGACGGGATTGCGGATATAGCGCACCCGCGGGTCGGGCAGGCCGGAGACCGCCGCCCGCGCATCCTTTTCGCCGGCATTGTCCTGCACGATGACCTCGATATTGCGGTAGGACTGATCGAGGGCGCTCTTCAGCGCGATCCGCAGGAGATCGGGCCGGTTGAAGGTCGGAATGACGACGCTGACGAGCGGCAGGTCGGCGGAGGTCATGGCGGCGCGAGCCTCTGTTGTGCGTGCCGGGGGCAGCACACTAACGCTTCGATCGCCCGAAACTCCCGATTGAGCCTGACGTTCTCCGGCCGGCGGGGCATGGCCGCCGCAGGGGGCAACCGGCGGGTCCGCCCCCGGCCAGCATCGCAGGCGAGCCGTTCAGGCGTCGCCCCAGACCGCCTCGGCGGTCTCGACCACGCGGCGAAGCTTGGCGCGCTCGTCGGCCTCGCTGACGGGGTTGCCGGCAACCGTGCTGGCGAAGCCGCATTGCGGGCTGAGCGCCAGCCGGTCGAGGTCGACATGGCGCGCCGCCTCGTCGATCCGCCGGCGCAACAGCTCGAGCGGTTCCAGCTCGGGCGTCTTGGAGCTGACCAGGCCGAGCACCACGCCCTTGTGCCGGGGCAGGAAGCGCAGCGGCGCGAAATCGCCGGCGCGCGGTGTGTCGAACTCCAGCAGGAAGTGGTTGACGTCGGCCGCCTGGAAGAGCCGCTCCGCCACCGAGCCGTAGCCGCCTTCGGCCAGGTATTTCCCCTTGAAATTGCCGCGGCACATATGGACGCCGACGACCATGTCGGCCGGGCGGGCGGCCACCGCCTGGTTGATGGCATCGACATAGAACGCGGCCAGCGCCTCGGGATCGGCGCCGTCCGCCGTGACGCGGTCGCGCGCGGCCGGGTCGCACAGCATGGCGAGCGCCACCTCGTCGAGCTGGACATAGCGGCAGCCGGCGGCGGCGAGATCGGCGATCTCTTGGCGATAGACCAGGGCGAGATCGCGGAAGAAGGCGCCGGCATCGGCGTAGAGGCCGGGATCGGCATAGGCCCGGCCGCGCCAGAAATGCATGGTGGAGGGCGAGGGCATGGTGACCTTCGGCATCGCGCCCGACGCCTCGGCGCGCAAGAAGGTGAACTCGTCGAGCGTGATCGGTTGCCGCCGCGTCACCCTGCCGATGACATGGGGCGCGGTGAAGGATTGCTCGTGACCGTGAGCGTCGCGGAACCTGAACGCCGCGTCGCGCACCGTGAGCCCCTCCGTCCGTTCGACGAAGCGGCTCCAATAGGAGCCGCGGCGGAACTCGCCGTCGGTCACCACCCGCAGCCCCACCTCCCGCTGCAGCCGCAGCACGGTGCGGACGCAGTCGTCCTGGAGGCGGCGAAACTCGTCCTCCCCGAGTTCGCCTGCCGCGTGCCGGCGAAAGGCGTGGCGGAGCTGCGCCGGACGCAGCAGGCTGCCGATGTGGTCGGCGCGGAACGGCGGTCGTCCCGCCGGACGGGTCTGCATCGTCTTCCTCCCCCGGGCACATCGCGGCTCGCGAGCGGCGCGGCCTCGAGCGCCTGCCTTCGCCCGCAAGTCGGCGATTCTTGCGCGGAACACGCGGCCACTCAAGGTACCAACGGGGGCGCCGGGGCGACGCGGGGCCAGGCGCAGTGCCGATTGTTCGGGCCGGCCGGGCCGATTATTTGGCAAGAATCGCGCCGGGGCGATTATTTGGCAAGAATCGCATAGTTGCAGTGACAAAAGCGCCCACCTCTCCGGGGCGTGTGGCCGAGCAGATGACGCCGCGGCCGGCCCCGGCGTTTTGCGGTTGCGCCGGGGTGACACCGCTCGACGAGGCATTGCAACAACTCGCATCGAGCGCCGGTAACGTGTCTCACTCGACACAAGGAAGGAAGGCGGAAGTCATGCACGCTTCACGAGCCCAACACGGCCGGACGATCCGCATCGCCGGGACGGCCGTCGCCATCATCGCGATGCAGCTGGCGGGTGGAACGCCGTCGCCGGCGCAACAGGAACACGACACATCGGCGGACAGCAAGGCCTGCCCGGGCGGCAATGGCGGGATCACGCTCTCGCCCGGCTTCTGCGCCAGCGTCTTCGCGGACGATATCGGGCACGCGCGTCATCTGGTGGTGGCGCCCAACGGCGTCGTCTACGTCAACACCTGGAGCGGGCGCTATTATGGCAACACCACGCCGCATGCCGGCGGTTTCCTGGTGGCGCTGCAAGACACCAAGGGCGACGGTCACGCCGACGTCGTAGAGCGCTTCGGTCCCGACTACGCCAGCGGCGACCATGGCGGCACCGGCATCGCGATCTACAAGGGCGCGCTCTATGCGGAGACCAATGACCGCATCGTGCGCTACCGCCTGCCGGCCGGCGGCATCGTGCCACCGGGCGCGCCCGAGGTGATCGTCTCGGGACTGCCGCTCACCGGCGACCACCCGATGCATCCCTTCCAGATCGACGCCAAGGGCGATCTCTATGTCGATCTCGGCTCCGCCACCAATGCGTGCCAGGCGCAGAACCGCATGCTCCACTCCAAGGGGCTGCAGCCTTGCACGGAGCTCGAGACGCGGGCCGGCACCTGGCGGTATGACGCCAACCGGACCGGTCAGGTCTTCTCGCCCGCCGAGCGCTTCGTCACCGGGATGCGCAATGGCGAGGGCTTCGCCTTCGATGCGCAGGGCCGCATCTATGCCACCCAGCACGGTCGCGACCAGCTGAGGGAGAACTGGCCGGAGCTCTATACGCCGGAGCAAGGCGCCAACGAGCCGGCGGAGGAGCTGGTGCAGCTCCGGCGCGGCGCCGATTTCGGCTGGCCGGAATGCTATTTCGACTACCACCAGCGGAAGCTCGTCCTGGCGCCTGAATATGGCGGCGACGGCGGCAAGACGGCCGGGGTCTGCGCGCAGAAGCAGGCGCCGGTCGCCGCCTTCCCGGCACATTGGGCGCCCAACGACCTTGCACTCTATTCCGGCAAGCAGTTCCCGGCGCCCTATCGCGGCGGCGCCTTCATCGCCTTCCACGGTTCGTGGAATCGCGCGCCCTTGCCGCAGGGCGGCTACAACGTCGTGTTCCAGCCGCTGGCGGACGGCAAGGCTGCCGGGCACTTCATCGTCTTCGCCGACGGCTTCGCCGGGGCGGTAAAAGAACCGGGCAGGGCCGCGCACCGGCCGTCGGGGCTGGCGGTCGGGCCCGATGGCGCGCTCTACATCGCCGACGACGTCCGTGGACGCATCTGGCGCGTGACCTTCCAGGGCGGCACCGCGGTGAGCGGGCTTGCGCCGGCGCCGACGCCGCCGACCGAGACCGTCGCCGGCAACTCGGCGCCGCCCGAAGGCATTCATCCCAATGCCGGCGCGCAACTGGCGGCCTTGCCGATTCCGGCCGGGGCCACGCCGGCGGAGGTGGCGCTCGGCGATCACATCTTCCACGGCCAGGCCGGCGGCACCTGCGAGGGTTGCCACGGATCGGATGGCAAAGGAACGCCGCTGGGTCCCGATCTCACCAGCAGCAAATGGCTCTGGGGCGATGGCAGCCTGGCGTCGATCGACCAGATCATCACCAACGGCGTGCCCAACCCGAAGAACTACCGCAGCGGCATGCCGCCGAAAGGCGGCGCCCAGCTGTCATCGTCGGAGGTCTCGGCGGTGGCGGCCTACGTCTGGGCAATCAGCCACCGCAACGGCGGCTGATCGTCAGTTCCGACTATCCGGCCGGCCTCCCGCGGGGCCGGCCGGCGGCGGCATCCGCTCCCGCAGTTCCTCGACCAGCACCCGCATGTTCTCGGAATAATCGACCGGCACGGTGACGAGATGGAGGCCGCCTTGCCGGAACGCCGCTTCCAGCGTTGGCGCCAGCCCGTCCGCCGTCTCGACCCGGCTGCCTCTCGCGTGATGAGCGGTCGCATAGGCGACGAAATCCGGATTCCCGAAGGTCATGCCGAAATCGGCGAAGCCGTCCACCGCCTGCTTCCAGCGAATCATGCCATAGGCATCGTCCTGGAGGATCAGCACCACGAGGTTGATGCCGAGGCGCACCGCGGTTTCCATCTCCTGCGCGTTCATCATGAAGCCGCCATCGCCGCACACAGCGAGCACGCGGCGCTCCGGATGCAGCATCGCCGCGGCGATCGCCGAGGGCAGGCCCGCGCCCATCGTCGCCAGCGCATTGTCGAGCAGCAGTGTGTTCGCGACGCGCGTGCGGTAGTTGCGCGCGAACCAAATCTTGTACATGCCGTTGTCGAGGCACACGATGCCGTCCTGCGGCATCACTTGGCGCACATCATGCACGATGCGCTGCGGCGTCAGCGGAAAGCGGCTTTCCTCGGCGCGTTCGGCGATATGGGCGAGAATGCCGTCGCGCAACGGCAGCAGCGCCTCGGCGTTGCTCAGCCGGCCCTCCAGCCGGTCGGCCAGCAGCGCGAGGCTCGGCCCGACATCGCCCACCACCTCGGCATGGGGGAAGAACACCTCCTCGACCGTGGCCGGCAGGTAGCCCACATGCAGCACGGTCGGTCCGCCCGCGCCCATGAGGAAGGGTGGCTTCTCCACCGTGTCGTGGCCGATGGCGATGATGAGGTCGGCGCGGTCGACCGCCTGATGGACGTAGTCGCGCTCGGAAAGCGCGGCGGTGCCCATATAGAGCCGAGACCCGCCGCCCACGGCGCCCTTGCCCATCTGCGTATTGAAGAAGGGGATGCGCAGCCGGCGCACGAAATCCGACAACGCGGCGGCCAGCCGCGGCCGGCTCGCCGCCGCGCCGAGCATCACCAGCGGCCGCTCGGCCGCGAGGATCAACGCAGCAGCACGGTCCAACGCCGCGGCAGGGGCGACCGGGATGTCGATCGGATGCGGCGGCACCAGCGGACTGTCGGGTGCCGGCGCATGGGCGATGTTTTCCGGCAGCTCCAGATGCACCGGACCCGGCCGCTCTTGCTGCGCCAGCCGGAAAGCCTCGCGTACGGTCGAGGGAATGGTCGCGGGGCTGACGATCTGGTGGGCCATCTTGGTGAGCGGGGCCATGGTCGCGACGATGTCGACGATCTGAAAGCGCGCCTGCCTTCGGCTGAGGATTCCCTTCTGACCCGTGACCATCACCATCGGCATCGCGCCGAGCAGGGCATAGGCGGCGCCGGTAGTCAGGTTCAGCGCGCCGGGGCCGAGCGTGGCGAGGCAGACGCCGGGCTTGCCGGTCAGCCTGCCATGGGTGGCCGCCATGAAGGCCGCCGCCTGCTCGTGTCGCGTCAGGACCAGCTTTATCTTCGAGCGGCGCAGGGATTCGACGACATCGAGATTCTCTTCGCCGGGGATGCCGAAGATGCGCTCGACGCCCTCATTCTCCAGGGCGGATACGAGCAGGTCGGAGCCTTTCATGGCATGCATCCCTCGCGCGAAAGCCTGGATGGCTCTCGGACCGCTGCGCAGGCCTGATGCGAGAGGCGTTCCCGGGCGGCAACATGCCATGATTGCACGGGCTCGGGGCGTGCGCAACGACGTGCCATCCGGTCCGCTCGCAGGACCGCAAGGTTCGGGCGGTGCGCGCCATCCTCGCCACCTTGCGAAGATTTAACCGCATCGTAGGGCCGATGTAAGCCGCACCGGACCATGCTGGCTCGTTGACCACAGAGCGGTGGCGGCGACAATGGGTGAGGCGGAGGCGCGGAGATCGACGATCGCTGTCCTGGTCGGCATCGCTCTGTCCACGCTGGTGGCGAGCTGCGCGTTCCAGGGCGGCGACGTTGATCTCTCGGACCGCTGCGCCGGCGTGATGCAGCGGGCTTTTCCAGGCGGCGACATCGCGATCACCCGGGATCGGGCCGCCGACGACACGGTGCCGAACTACGACACGGTCATTGCACGGGTTCGAGGCGTGCGCAGCGATATTCCGCCCCATGCGGGTGTCGCTCGCCAGGTCGCTGCGCAATGCCGTTTCGACAACGGGATCCTGACGGAGTTCCGTTGGACGAAAGGGCCCGTGCAGAAGGCCGCGGCGGCGCGCTCCTAGGAGCCTGTCTGGGACATGGGCGGGGTCTGCGTTGCACGAGGATGGGGCGATGTTAGGAGCGCGGCCGCAGGCGATGCTGGACGCATCGGCAAGGCCGCGCGACGCGGCAGCGCCCCATCCTCGTGCAACCCTCCGGGACATCGGCATTTCGCGTCTGGACGTTGTCGCTCGTCGCTCACGATGCGCACGGCATCGCTTCGCTCCTCCCTCCTAGCCAGACGCGAAATGACGATGTCGCAGACCCCGCCCATGTCCCAGACAGGCTCCTAGCGGCGCCGGCGGCGGCTGCCGGCGGCCTTGTCACGGCGCTTCGGCGCGGCGTCCTCATAGCCTTGGGCGATCTCGTCGACGATCGTCTTTCCACTCTCGATCAGGAAGGCCTTCAATCGCGCGTGAACCGGCAGCAGCGGCATGCTGCGCCGATGCGCCACGAACCATGAGCGCATGAGCGGGAAGCCTTCGACCGGCAGCGTCGTGATCATGCCGAGGGTGAGCTCGAGGCCGATGGTGTGGCGCGAGATGAGGGCGACACCCATGCCGGCCATCACCGCCTGCTTGATCGTCTCGTTGCTGCTGGTGGTCATGGCGATGCGAGGGGCAAGCCCGCGCGCCTGGAAGAAGCGGTCGAGCAGCGAGCGCGTGCCGGAACCCGCTTCACGCACGATCAGCGGCTCGTCGGCGAGCGACGCTGCCGGCAGGCGGCGCGATCCCGCCAGGCGATGCGACGGCGCGGCAACGATCACCGAGGGATGCGGCGCGAAAGGCTCGGCCACGATGTCGCTGCCGGGCAACGGCTGCCCCATCACCGCGAGGTCGACCTCGCCGCGCAGCAGGGCGTCGTTGATCTCCCGCCGGTTCCGCTCCAGCAGATGGATGGCGATCCTGGGATAGTCCGCCTGAAACCGGGCGAGGATGTGGGGCACCAGGTATTTCGCCGTCGAGACGAGGCCGATCGTCACCTCGCCGCCGGCAAGCCCTTGCAGCGCCGCCAGCGCCTGCTCGGCATCGCGCAAGGATTGCAGCACCTGCTTGGCATAGCCGAGCAGCGTCTTGCCAGCTTCCGTCAGCGCCGCCTTCCTGCCGAGGCGCTCGAACAGCGGAAATCCCGCATGCTCCTCTATCTGCTTGATCTGAAAAGATACTCCGGCGGGCGTCAGGTGCATCGACTGCGCCGCGCGGGCAAAGGACAGCGTCTCCGCCGCGGCGACGAAGACCTGCAGCTGCCGGAAGGTGACGTGGCGCATCGATTTGTCCTTCAAGGGATCCCTTGAGGTAGAGCCTAGTACATTTTGTTTTTCTTTGTCAGCCGGCACGACTACCGTCATCAGCAGTTCCATTGTTCTCACCGGCGGGACGGCGCATGAAAGACAGGGCAGGCTCAGCGATCGCGGACCTCAAGCAACGCTACCGACCCGGCGTCCTGAAGTACCGGCAGATGGGCTACTGGGAGCCCGACTACGAGCCCAAGGACACCGATGTCCTCGCCGTCTTCCGCATCTCGCCGCAGGACGGCGTGGAGCCGGAGGAGGCGGCGGCGGCCGTCGCCGGCGAGTCCTCGACCGCGACCTGGACCGTGGTCTGGACCGACCGCCTGACCGATTGCGAGTACTATCGCGCGCGCGCCTATCGGCTCGAGCCGGTTCCCGGCACGCCGGGTCAGTGGTTCGCCTATATCGCCTACGACCTCGACCTATTCGAGGAAGGCTCGATCGCCAACCTCACCGCCTCGATCATCGGCAACGTCTTCGGCTTCAAGCCGCTCAAGGCGCTGCGGCTCGAGGACATGCGCATCCCGCCGCATTACCTCAAGACGTTCCAGGGCCCCGCCACCGGCATCGTGGCCGAGCGCGAGCGCATGAACGTCTACGGCCGCCCGCTGCTCGGCGCGACGATGAAGCCCAAGCTCGGCCTTTCCGGGCGCAATTACGGCCGCGTCGTCTACGAGGCGCTCCGGGGCGGACTCGACTTCACCAAGGACGACGAGAACATCAACTCGCAACCGTTCATGCATTGGCGCGACCGGTATCTCTATTGCATGGAGGCGGTCGAGAAGGCGATGGCCGAGACCGGCGAGATGAAAGGCACCTATCTCAACGTCACCGCCGCCACCATGGAGGACATGTACGAGCGCGCCGAATTCGCCCGCGAGCTGGGCAGCGTCGTCGTCATGATCGATCTCGTCATCGGCTACACCGCGATCCAATCGATGGCGAAATGGGCGCGGCGGAACGACATGATCCTGCATCTGCATCGCGCCGGGCACTCGACCTACACGCGGCAGAAGAACCATGGCATCTCGTTCCGCGTCATCGCCAAATGGATGCGCATGGCCGGGGTCGACCATCTCCATGCCGGCACGGTGATCGGCAAGCTCGAAGGCGATCCGAACGTGGTGCGCGGCTATTACGACATCTGCCGGGAGATCCATGTGCCGCGCAATCTCGAGCACGGCATTTTCTTCGATCAGCCCTGGGCGAGCCTGAAGAAGCTGATGCCTGTGGCCTCGGGCGGCATTCATGCGGGCCAGATGCATCAGCTGCTGTCCTATCTCGGCGAGGACGTTGTGCTGCAATTCGGCGGCGGCACCATCGGCCATCCCATGGGCATCGCGGCCGGCGCCACCGCCAACCGCGTCGCGCTCGAGACGATGGTGAAGGCGCGGAACGAAGGCCGCGACATCTGGCACGAGGGGCCCGAGATACTGGCGCAGGCGGCGCGGTGGTGCCAGCCGCTGCGCGCAGCGCTCGACACCTGGCGCGACGTCACCTTCGACTATGCCTCGACCGATTCGGTCGACTACGTGCCGACGCCGACCCTCGCCGTCTGACCCGCAAGAGGCAAGAAGATGCGTCTCACCCAAGGCCAGTTCTCGTTTCTTCCCGATCTCAGCGACGGGGAGATCACGCTGCAGATCGAATACGCGCTCGCGCAAGGCTGGGCGGTCGCCATCGAGTTCTCCGACGATCCCCATCCGCGCAATACCTATTGGTCGATGTGGGGCACCCCGATGTTCGATCTCAGGGACCCCGCCGGCATCATGATGGAGCTGAAGGCCTGCCGCGACGCGCACGCAGAGAAATACATCAAGCTGCTCGCCTTCGATGCGAAAAAGGGTTTCGAGACGATACGTATGTCGTTCATCGTCAATCGTCCCAAGGACGAGCCCGGCTTCGAGCTGCTGCGCAGCGAAGGCGCCGGCCGCCGCGTCGGCTATGCCCTGCGAAGCTATTCCACGGCCAAGCCGCCGGCCTCGCGCTACGCCGCGCGGGGCGGCTCATGACCGCGCTCGCGGCGATCGAGAACGACCGGATCGATCTCCACGCGCTCTACGCCGAGACCGATATCGGCGGCATTCTCGACCGGCTCGACCGCGAGCTGGTAGGCCTGGCGCCGGTCAAGACCCGCATCCGCGGCATCGCGGCGCTGCTGCTGGTCGACCGGGCGCGCCGCAGCCTCGGCCTCGCCGCCGAGCCGCCGTCGCTGCATATGTGCTTCACCGGCAATCCGGGCACCGGCAAGACCACGGTCGCGCGGCGCATGGCCGAGATTCTGCACGGGCTCGGCTATGTCCGCCGCAACCATGTGGTCAGCGTCACCCGCGACGATCTCGTCGGGCAGTATATCGGTCATACCGCGCCCAAGACCAAGGACGTGCTGAAGCGGGCGATGGGCGGCGTGCTTTTCATCGACGAGGCCTATTATCTCTACCGGCCCGAGAACGAGCGCGATTACGGCCAGGAGGCGATCGAGATCCTGCTGCAGATGATGGAGGACAACCGCGACGACCTGGTGGTGATTCTCGCGGGATACAAGGATCGCATGGACACTTTCTTCCGCAGCAACCCCGGCATGGCCTCGCGCATCGCGCACCATGTCGATTTCCCTGATTATGCCGCCGAGGAGCTCTTCCGCATCGCCGAGCTCATGGTGGAGGGAATGCATTACCGGTTTGATCCGGACGCCGCGGCGGCGATGCGCGACTACATCGAGCGGCGCATGCGGCAGCCGCGCTTTGCCAATGCGCGCTCGATCCGCAATGCGCTCGACCGGGCGCGGCTCCGGCAGGCCAGCCGGCTGCTCGCCGAGAGCGGCGGCCCGATCGATCGCGCCGCGCTGGAGACCATAACCGCCGCCGATGTCAGAGCGAGCCGCGTCTTCGCCACATAGAAGAGACGGGTATCGGGGAGGAAACAATGCCGCAAAGGCGTACCACATTCAGCCAATTCATCGCCGAGGACCGCCGCCGCAACGGCGGTGCCGACGACGATCTCGTGGCGCTGCTCAACCATGTGCAGCGAGCCTGCAAATTCGTCGCGGCGGCGGTGTCGCGCGGCGGGCTTGCGGCGCTCCCTGCCGCCGCGACGGGTATCAACGTGCAGGGTGAGCAGCAAAAGCCGATCGACGTGGTCGCCAACGACATCCTGGTCAAGACTTGCGAATGGGGCGGCCAGCTCTGCGGCATGGTCTCCGAGGAGATGGCGGAGGTCTACCGTATCCCGGCGGAACATCCGCGCGGGCGCCATCTCCTGGTGTTCGATCCCCTTGATGGCTCGTCGAACATCGACGTCAACATGACGGTGGGCACCATTTTCTCGGTGCTGTGCGCGCCGCCGGGCGTGAGCGAGCCAGGGCCCGAGCACTTCCTGCGGCCGGGACGGGAACAGGTCGCCGCCGGCTTTGCCGTTTATGGACCGACCACGATGCTGATCCTCACTCTGGGCGCGGGGGTGCAAGGCTTCACCCTCGATCGCGAAATCGGCGCCTTCGTGCTGACCCATCCCGACATGCTCATCCCCGAGGCGACGCAGGAATTCGCGATCAATGCCTCGAACGAGCGTTTCTGGGAGGCGCCGGTGCGGCGCTATGTCGAGGAATGCATCGAGGGCAAGGCCGGCCCGCGCGGCGTCGACTTCAACATGCGCTGGATCGCCTCGATGGTGGCCGAGGTCCATCGCATCCTGATCCGCGGCGGCCTTTTCATGTATCCCCGCGACAGCCGGGAGCCGACGAGGCCCGGCCGGCTGCGCCTGCTTTACGAGGCGAACCCAATGGCGATGATCATCGAGCAGGCGGGCGGCGCGGCGAGCACCGGGCGCGAGCGCATCCTGGACATCGCGCCGGACGCGATCCATCAGCGGGTGCCGGTCATCCTCGGCTCGCGCGACGAGGTCCAGCGGCTCGTGCGGTATCACCAGAGCTTCGATCGGGGGGAGGAGCTGGTGTTCCGCACGCCGCTCTTCAACACGCGGACGGTGCTCCGCGGCGACGCCGTCTTCGCGCCGGGGTGACCGATGTCCGCAGCACATCCCGTTATCGCCATCACCGGCTCGTCGGGCGCGGGAACGACGACCGTGACCCACACCTTCCAGCAGATCTTCCGGCGCGAGCAGGTCACCGCGGTCGTCGTCGAAGGCGATGCATTCCATCGCTACGACCGCGCCGAAATGCACGCCCAGCTGGCCGAGATCCAGCACCGACGCGAGAAGCATTTCAGCCATTTCGGTCCGGAGGCCAACCTCTTCGAGGAGATCGAAGAGCTGTTCCGGGGCTATGGGGAAAAGGGGACCGGCAGGGTGCGCAAATACCTGCACAACGAGCAGGAAGCGGCGCCTTACGGCCAGCGTCCGGGCACCTTCACCCCGTGGCAGGATATTCCTCCCGGTACCGACGTGCTGTTCTACGAAGGCCTGCACGGCGCCGTGGTCACCGATACGGTCAACGTCGCCCAGCACGCCGATCTGCTGATCGGCGTCGTGCCGATCATCAATCTCGAATGGATCCAGAAGCTGCATCGCGACAAGCAGGTGCGCGGCTATTCGCAGGAGGCGATCGTCGACACCATCCTGCGCCGCATGCCGGATTACGTAAACTACATCGTTCCGCAATTCTCGCGCACGCATGTGAACTTCCAGCGCGTGCCGACGGTCGATACCTCCAACCCGTTCATCGCGCGCGACGTGCCGAGCGCGGATGAGAGCATGCTTGTCATCCGCTTCCGCAATCCGCGCGGCATCGATTTCCCTTATCTCCTTTCGATGCTGCACGACAGCTTCATGTCGCGGCCCAACACCATCGTCTGTCCCGGCGGCAAGATGCCGCTCGCCATGCAGCTCATCTTCACGCCGATGATCTGGCATCTGATCGACCGCAAGAAGCGCGCGCTCTGACGCCCATGGAGGGAGGAGGGACCATGAAAGCAATGCCGAGACCCAACCCGTCCGACGAGCGCCGGCGCCTGGCAAATGCGCTACGCGTGTTGGCGGTCGACGCCGTCGAAGAGGCCAAATCGGGGCATCCCGGCATGCCGCTGGGGATGGCGGATGTCGCGGAGGTGCTGTGGAACGGCTATCTCAAGCACAACCCCGCCGACCCCGCCTGGCCCGACCGCGACCGCTTCGTGCTGTCGAACGGCCATGGCTCGATGCTGCTCTACGCGCTGCTGCATCTCACCGGCTACGATTTGCCCATCGAGGCGCTGCGGCGCTTTCGCCAGCTCGGCTCGACGACGCCCGGTCATCCCGAGCGCGGCCTCACGCCGGGCGTGGAAACCACGACGGGGCCGCTCGGCCAGGGCCTTGCCAATGCCGTCGGCATGGCGCTCGCGGAGCGACTGCTGGCGGAGGAGTTCAATCGTCCCGGCAACACCATCGTCGACCACCGCACCTTCGTTTTCCTGGGCGACGGATGCCTGATGGAAGGGATTTCCCACGAGGCCTGCTCTCTGGGGGGCACGCTCGGCCTGGAGAAGCTCGTCGCCTTTTACGATGACAACGGCATCTCGATCGATGGCCGGGTCGAGGCGTGGTTCTCCGACGACACGCCGAAGCGCTTCGAGGCCTATGGCTGGCGCGTCATCCGCGACGTCGATGGCCATGACGGCGCAGCGGTCGACGCTGCCATCGCCGAGGCGCTGGAGCCCTGCGGGCGGCCGACGCTGATCTGCTGCAAGACAGTGATCGGCTGGGGCGCGCCGCACCTCGCCGGTACGCATGAGGTCCACGGCGCGCCGCTCGGGCCTGCCGAGGCGGCGGCGACGCGCGCCGGGCTCGGCTGGGACGGCCCCCCCTTCCACGTCCCGGCCGAGCTGCGCGTGCTCTGGGACGCGCGGCCCGCCGGGGCGCGCGCGCAGCAGGCTTGGGAGAAGCGCTTCGCCGCCTATGCCGAGGCCTATCCGGAGCTGGCGGCGGAGTTCCGTCGGCGGGTGGCGGGCGAGCTCCCCGGCGGGTTCGCCGCCTGGGCCGAAGCGTGGATCGGCGCGCTGGAGCCGGCGGCGCTGGCCACGCGCAAAGCGTCGCAGCGCGTGATCGAGGTCTTTGCCGCGACGCTGCCGGAGCTGCTGGGCGGCTCGGCCGATCTCACCGGCTCGAACCTCACCGCCTGGAAGACGAGCCGCCCGGTGACGCGCGGGCGCGGCGGCAGCTATCTCCATTACGGCGTGCGCGAGTTCGCGATGGCCGGGATCATGAACGGACTGGCGCTCCATGGCGGGCTGATCCCGTTCGGCGGCACCTTCCTCGTGTTTTCGGACTATGCGCGCAACGGGCTCCGCCTCGCCGCGCTGATGAAGCTGCGCACGATCTTCGTGTTCACCCATGATTCGATCGGGCTCGGAGAGGATGGGCCGACGCATCAGCCGGTCGAGCATGCGGCATCGCTGCGGCTGATCCCGGGTCTCGACGTGTGGCGCCCCTGCGACCTCCTGGAAACCGCCACCGCCTGGCGCGCAGCGGTCGAGCGACACGGGCCGACCTGCCTGCTGCTGTCGCGCCAGACGCTGGCGGCGCAGCCGGGTGGCGCCGAGCGCGCGGCGCTGGCGCGGCGGGGCGGCTATGTGCTCGCCGAGGCGCCGAGCGGCGCGGCCGATGTGGTGCTGATCGCCACCGGCTCGGAAGTGGCTCTCGCGCTCGCCGCGCAGGAGCTTCTCGCCGCCCGCCGCATCGCCGCCCGCGTCGTCTCGATGCCCTCGACCAGCGTCTTCGACCGGCAGGACGCGAGCTATCGGCGGAGCGTGCTCCTGGACGGCGTGCCGCGCGTCGCGGTCGAGGCCGGCAGCAGCGATCTCTGGCGCAAATATGTGGGTCTCGAGGGTGCCGTGGTCGGTCTCGACCGCTTCGGCGAGTCGGCGCCGGCCGAGGCGCTCTTCACCCATTTCGGCTTCACGCCCGAGCGCCTTGCCGAAGTTGCCGCGCGCTGCGCCCGCCGCGCGCTCTACGACCGCCGCTTCGAGCGGGCAGGCCGGTGAGGAGGAGGAAATGCCGCTCGTATCGCTGAGACAGCTGCTCGATCATGCCGCCGAGCACGGCTACGGCGTGCCGGCCTTCAACGTCAACAACATGGAGCAGATCCAGGCGATCATGCAGGCGGCCGATGAGTGCGACAGCCCGGTGATCCTGCAGGCCTCGGCCGGTGCGCGGAGCTATGCCGGCGAAGCCTTCCTGCGCCACCTCGTCTCGGCAGCGGTGGAGACCTGGCCGCACCTCCCGGTCGTGATGCATCAGGACCATGGCGCGAGCCCGGCGGTGTGCCAACGCTCGATCCGCTCAGGGTTCACCAGCGTGATGATGGACGGCTCGCTGCGCGAGGACATGAAGACGCCGGCGGGCTACGAGTACAATGTCCGCGTGACGCGCGCCGTCGTGCAGATGGCGCATGCCGTCGGCGTCTCGGTCGAAGGCGAGCTCGGCGTGCTGGGCTCGCTCGAGACCGGAGAAGCCGGCGCGGAGGACGGCTCGGGTGCCGAAGGCAAGCTGTCGCATCGGGACCTCCTCACGGATCCGGCACAGGCGGTGGAGTTCGTGCGCGAAACGGGGGTGGACGCGCTCGCCATCGCCATCGGCACGAGCCACGGGGCCTACAAATTCTCCCGGAAGCCCACCGGAGAGATCCTGGCGATCGATCGTATCAAGGAGATCCATGCGCGCCTCCCGGATACGCATCTCGTCATGCACGGCTCCTCCTCGGTCCCGCAGGAATGGCTCGCGGTCATCCGCGAGCACGGCGGGGTGATCAAGGAGACCTACGGCGTTCCGCTCGAGGAGATCCGCGAGGGCATCAGACACGGCGTGCGCAAGGTGAACATCGACACGGACATCCGTCTGGCCATGACCGGCGCCATGCGCCGGCTGATGACCAGGAAGCCGGACGAGTTCGATCCGCGCAGGTTCCTCGCGGCGGCGACGAAGGCGGCGGGCGACATCTGCCGGACGCGCTTCGAGGCGTTCGGCTGCGCCGGCCAGGCAGCCAGAATCAGGCCGATCGCCCTCGAGGCGCTGGCCGAGCGCTACGCGGTCGACCGCGCGCAACCGGCGTTGCCCTGACCGGCGCCCTCGGCTTTGCCGAGCGCGCCTCCCCACCCAAACGACTCGCCCTGACCGGCCGACCCGGCGGCCCTGCTCGTGGGTATTCGGAAAGTTGATCGCAAGGCTATAGTCTGGCGCTGGCGGCGGCTTGCGACCGAGTGGCACGGCGTGTGGGCAAGGAAGCAGAAGCAGTGCGGGCGCTGATCGTGGCGGGCATGTTCTTGGTCGTCTGCTTGGGCGTGCCGGTGGCGGGCAATGCCGGCGCGCCGGAGCCGGCGCCGATCCATGATGAGATCGCGCGGGGATCCGCCGCCGCGGCGCAGTGCGAGTCGGAAGCCTGGAGCACGGAGGACTATTCGAGCTGCATCGACGCCGCCGTGGGCCGCGCGATGGACGACGATCGCGCCTCGATGCCGTTTCAGCTCGGCGTCTATTGTTCCGCCTTCTTCAAGCTGGCGCTCGCCGCCGGTTCCCACGTCTGGAAGCAATCAATCGTCCATGACGACGCGACCGAAGCGGCGACGGTGGATCAGTACGACAGCTGCGTCTTCGCCGCCGGATCGATCAGGCTCGAGGCGTCCCGGATCTGCTCGGCGATCGGCGTGCCCTGCGACGCGTTCAACCGGATGCTCCGGGACTGGCGACGCTTCAGCCGCAGCGACATGTAGCGGCGGCCGGCAGTACGTCCGAGCGGGGCGGCAGCGGCTCAGCGCCGCTGCGGCAGCTCCCCCTGGCGGTCCCAATAGGCGGGCGCGCCGAAGCGCTGCGACAGGAAGTCCAGGAATGCCTTGACCTTCGGCGACAGCACCTTCTTCGGCGGATAGACGCCCCATATCGCCCGCTCCGGTCCGGGGGCGATGAGCCATTCCCATTCCGGCAGCGGCGTCACGAGACGCCCGGCGCGAAGATCCTCGCCGATGAGCCAGGTCGGCAGCAGTGCGATACCGAGACCGGCCAGCGCGGCGTCGAGCAGGGCTTCGGAATCATTGGCGCGCAAGCGCCCGGCCACCTTGATCTCGAGCGGTGCCGCGGCGGCGGTGTTGCCGGGCCGAAAATACCACGCGCTCGCCGGCTGGAGGGCGAAGAGCAGGCAATCGTGACGGGCGAGCTGCTCGGGCGTGTCGAGCGGCGGGCGGCTCGCCAGATAGTCCGCGCTCGCCACCAGCGCCCGCCGATGGGGGGCGAGCCGACGCGCCACCAGCGTCGAATCCGCGAGCGCGCCGATGCGGACCGCGACATCCGCGCCGGTCTCGATGAGGTCGACGGTCGCATCCGTCAGCGTCGCGTCGATGCGGATGTCGGGATAGGCGGCGAGAAAATCCCTGAGATGCGGGATGACGTGCCGCCGACCGAAGGCGCCGGGAATGTTGATCCGCAACAGGCCTTGCGGCCGGGCGTTCAGGGAGATCGTCGCGCTGCGCGCCTCCTCGACATCCGACAGGATCTGGGCGGCGCGCTCATAGAACGTCGCGCCGGCTTCGGTCAGGTGCAGGCGCCGGGTCGAGCGATTGAGCAGAGCGGCTCCGAGATCGGCCTCGAGCGCGCTGACATAGCGGGAGACGGTCGACACCTTCACGCCCTCTTCGCGGGCGGCCCGGGAAAAGCTGCCGAGATCGACAGAGCGGACGAAGGCGCGGATCGCGGCCAAATAGTCCATCGGTGATCCATTTTTGCCATTTGCGCAAAAATGATTTTCCGCCGGGGCCATTCCGCTGGCAAGAGGCCGCTGCCATCTTCTCGTCATACCGGCGTTTTCCTGCGAGAAAGCCCATGAATTCAGCCTTCCCTCCCACGGCTCCGGCAGCCCCAATGACCGGCCGATTTTTGCCTGAATGGCAAGAGACCCGGCCATGGTGACCGCGCTGGCCGGGCTCATCGGCTGCCAATTGATCGGCGAAATGGCGCGCGAGGCCTTCCGCCTGCCCATCCCCGGTCCGGTGATCGGCATGTTCTTGCTGGCGGCACTGTTGGTCGTGCGCAATCGCAAACGGCCGCCGGAGACGACGACCGTGCCGCCCGCGCTCGGGCAAGCCGCCGAGGCCCTGATCGGCCATATGGGACTGCTGTTCGTGCCCGCCGGCGTCGGCGTGATCGCCGAGGGCGGGTTGTTGCGGCAGCAATGGCTGCCCATCATCGCCGCGCTGATCGGCTCGACCCTGCTGGGCCTTGCCGTCACCGGCCTCGTCATGTTTCGCGTAACGCGGCTGGTCGAGAGGCGCGAGAGCGCGGGCGAGCGCCGCCAGGCAGAGCAAGCCGCGATCCCGGGCCTGCGTCGGAGGGAGGCGGGATCGTGAACGCTGTGCTGCAAAAGCTGTGGGCGCCGCTCGCGCCATCGCCGCTGCTCTGGCTGACGGTGACGCTCGCCGCCTACCTGATCGGCCGGCTGGTCCAGCGCCGTTGCGGCGGCGCGCCCTATGCCAGCCCCGTGCTGATCGCGATCGTGATCGTCGCCGCCGTCCTGCTTGCGACCGGCACGCCTTACGCCACCTATTTCGAAGGCGCCCGGTTCATCCATTTCCTGCTCGGCCCGGCCACGGTGGCCTTGGGGGTGCCGCTGGCGCGCAATCTCCATCATGTCCGGCGGAGCCTGCACGGCACCGCTCTGGCGCTGCTGGCGGGCTCGGCGACCTCGATCGTCAGCGGCGTTGCCATCGTCTGGCTGCTGGGCGGTTCGCGCATGGTGGCGCTGTCGATGGCTCCCAAGGCAGTGACCACGCCGATCGCCATGGCGGTGTCGCAGAACATCGGCGGCCTGCCCGCCTTGACCGCGGCTTTTGCCATCCTGGGCGGCATCATCGCCGCCATCGCCGGCGAGCGGTTGCTGCAGCGCCTGAACATCGAGGACCGGCGGTCGCATGGGCTGGCCGCGGGCGTCGCCGGCAGCGGCGTAGCGGCAGCGCAGGTGGCGCGCCGCGGCGAGCTTGCCGCAGCCTTCGCGGCGCTGGGCATCGGCTTCAACGGCTTGATCACCGCGCTGCTGGCGCCGTTGCTGGTTCTCCTCTGGCCGTGATCGCCGTACCGCGCTCCGGGGTAACGGCGTGCTCCCGAGGTCCGGTTGTGGCGATTAATGCCAATCACCATCAAAGGGCGAGCGGGTCGCTCTCGCCGACGATCTAATGCTATATTTATATCGTTGGAAATGCCGCCTAAGCGGAAGGGAGCTGCGGGATGGAAACGAGCGGGTCGGCCGAGAAGGTCGAGGCGCGCGGGCCGGTGACGCCGATCGGGATCAATCACCTCGTGCTCAACGTGCGGGACCTGGAAGAGTTGCATCGGTTCTGGACCGACATTCTCGGGTTCCGCCAGGTCGGCGAGCTGCGCGCGACGCCGCAGCGTCCCAACCCCGCCAGGATGCGCTTCTACAGCGGCGATCGCAGCGGCGGCTCACACCACCACGACATCGCGCTGGTGGAGAACCCGAACCTGCCGCCGCCGCCCAAGGAATGGAGCCTCTACGGCATGGCCATGGCGGTGAACCACATCGCCATCACGCTGCCGAGCCGGGAGGCCTGGCTGCAGCAGCTCGCCTATCTGCAAAGCCGCGGCGTCAAGTTCGACCGCCGGGTCAATCACGGCATGACGCACAGCCTCTATATCCACGATCCCAACGGTTATGGCATCGAGCTGCTCTACGATCTTCCGCGGGAGGTCTGGGAAGGCGATATCGACGGTGCGCTGAACTATATCGAGCCGCTGCCGACGGAAGGCGATGCGGCGCTGGTCGACCAGACCGAAGGGCTGCCGATCTTCAACCCCGACGCGCCGCGGGGCTGAGGACAGCCATGTCCAAGCGACGGAGCGTGGAGTTTCCCGGCTTCCGCCACCTCAACCCGATCCCCAATGCCAGCCGCATCGGCAACATCGTCATGTCGAGCGTGATCAACGGCATGGATCCCGGCACCAGGAACCTGCCGCCCGATCTCGCGCAACAGCTCACCAACATGTTCGCGCATATCAAGAGCGCGGTCGAAGCGGCCGGTGGCACGGTCGAGGACATCATCAAGATCAATGTCTGGATGAAAGAGCCGGTGACGCAGCGCGAGGCGCTCAACGTGGAATGGGTGAAGATGTTCCCGGACAAGGACTCGAGGCCGGCGCGCCACACCATGGCGCTCGGACCCGAGAGCAAGGCGCTCGTGGCCTGCGACTTCACCGCGGTCCTGGGCTGAACAACCGCGCTATCAAGGGGCATAGCCATGGATCTCGGCATCAAAGGGCGCAAGGCGATCGTTTGCGCCTCCTCCAAGGGCCTGGGCAAGGCCTGCGCCACGGCGCTGGCGCGCGAGGGCTGCACCGTTTTCATCAATGCGCGGGGCGAGGCGGCGCTGAAGGAGACGGCGGCCGAGATCGAGCGCGCGACGGGCGCGCAAATCCGACCGGTGGTCGCCGACATCACCACCGAGGTCGGCCGGTCGAGCCTGATCGCCGCCTGTCCCGAGGCTGACATCCTGGTCAACAACAATGCCGGCCCGCCGCCAGGCAAGCTCGCCGATTGGGACCATGCGGCATGGCTCGGCGCGCTCGAGGCGAACATGCTGGCGCCAGCGCTGCTGATCCGTGCGGTGGTGCCCGGCATGCAGGCGCGGAAGTTCGGCCGCATCGTCAACATCACCTCCGCCATGGTGAAGTCGCCCGGGCCGGAGATGGGTCTCTCGACCGCGGCGCGCACGGCGCTCACGGCGCTCGCCAAGTCGGTGTCGCGTACCTGCGCGCCGGACAACGTCACGATCAACAATTTGTTACCCTACCGCATCGACACCGACCGGCAGCGGTTCTTTGCCCGGCGGCTGATGCAGCAGAAGGGCATCAGCATGGAGGAGGCGCGGGCCGAGATCGGCCGCGGCGTCGCCGCCGGGCGGATGGGGACGCCGGAGGAATTCGCCGATGCCTGCGCCTTCCTGTGCAGCGCCCAGGCCGGCTTCATCTCGGGTCAGAACCTGCAGCTCGATGGCGGCAGCTATATGGGGCTGATCTGACATGCTCGAGACCCGCACGCTCGACGCGATCGCGCAGGCCTACCATCAGGCGGAGAAGGAGCGCCGCCGCGTCCGTCCGCCGAGCGCGCAATATCCGGGCTTCACGATCGAGGACGCCTATGAGGCGCAGCGCCGCTGGGTCGCCCTCAAGCTCGCCGAGGGGCGCAGCATCCGCGGCCACAAGATCGGCCTCACCTCGCGCGCGATGCAGAGCATGTCGGGGATCACCGAGCCGGACTACGGCGCGCTGCTCGACGACATGTTCTACGCCGACGGCGCCGATTTGCCGATCGGCCGGTTCATCGAGCCAAGGCTGGAATGCGAGTTGGCGTTCATCATCGGCCGCAAGCTGGCCGGGCCGAACTGCACCATCTTCGACGTTTTGAGCGCCACCGATTATGTCGTGCCGGCGGTCGAGATCGTCGATCTGCGCACGCTCAACGTCGACCCCGAGACCAAGGCCCAGCGCAAGGTAGAGGACAACATCGCCGACAACGCCGCCAATGCCGCCCTGGTTCTGGGCGGGCGGCCGGTCAGGCCGACCGATATTGACCTGCGCTGGGTGGCGGCGCTGTGCTACCGCAACGGGGTGATCGAGGAATCCGGGGTCGCGGCGGCGGTGATGAACCACCCGGCGAACGGCGTCGCCTGGCTCGCCAACAAGCTCGCTCCCCATAGCGAGGCGCTCGCACCCGGCGAAGTTGTGCTTGGCGGCTCGTTCACGCGCACCGTCCCGGCGCGGGCCGGCGACATGTTCCATATCGATTACGGTCCGCTCGGCGCGATCACCTGCCGTTTCGGGTGACGCCGACATACGGTCACGACATCGTGCGGCGGGTCGCCTGCGATTTACCGAAGAGATAAGGAATTCCGCGATTGAAGCACGGCCACCGGCCCTGTAGCGTGCCAAGAGGCCGAGTGGCGGCGAACGCCACCGGCGACGGTTTGGCGAGGGGGGTCCGATGGCTCGCTCCCACATGCTGCGCGTGGGTGGGTGGTGGCTGGTTTTGTCCCTGGTTCTGACGGCGGCGCTCGTTCCAGCCCGAGCGCAATCCTCGGTGGTCGACGAGGTGAAGGGCGGCGTGCTCGCCCATGATGTCGGTGTTCTCGGCGACAGCATCGAAAGCGGCGCCGACATCGTCGGCGAAATCCTGTTCAAATCGCCTGATCTGCTGAGCGTCATCGGCTCGCCGCGACCGGCGGTCGGCGTCTCCGTCAATACCGCCGGCGATACCAGCTACGCCTATGCCGATCTCTCCTGGACCGCCCAGCTCTGGCACCCGGCGGCGGAGCCGGAGGAGGGGCCCTATGTCATAGGGGCCGCCGGCGGGGCGGTGCATGACGGGCGTCTGGACACGGCGGCAGATGGGGAAAAGGCGCTCGGAACGCGGGCGCTGTTCCATCTCGCCGTCGGGCTCGGCTATCGGGTCACGCCGATCGTAAGCGTCGAGGCCTATTTCGATCACCTCTCCAATGCCGATATCTCCTCGCACAATGCGGGGCTCAACAATGTCGGCCTCAGAATTGGTTACGAGTTCTGAGTCCGGTCGAGGGTGATGCTCAGCAGGCGCGCGGCATGACCTCGGTCCAGAAGCGCTCGATCGATTTCATCAGCACGCCGTGGGGAACGAGGCTGTTGTAGGTGTAGCAGAACAGCCAATCGACCGGCAGACGCCGCCGGATGCGTTCGAGAGTGCGTGTCACCGTGTCGACCGTGCCGACCAGCGCATAGCCTTTCTCGATCGATTCCTCGGCGGTGGGCGCCGCTCCGGTCTCGGGGTCCATCACTCCCTTGCGGAAGCCGAAGGGCTCGAACCAGGCGCGGCCGGAGAAGATACCAGAATCCTTCCACAGCTGGATCGCCTCCGCCTCCGTGTCGGCGATGATGACGTCGCGCAACAGCCCCATGCCCTGACCCCGCGGCCGACCGGAGACCTCGGAGTAGAGGGTGAAGAGATTGTCCTCATGGGTCGCATGCATCGGCGGTAGAATGGCGGTCACGCCCTCCCGGGAGCACCAGCGGATGCTGGTCTCGGAGCTGGCGAAGGGCTGGAACACCGGCGGGTGCGGTTTCTGCACCGGTTTCGGCACGACGCCGACCGATTTCAAGACGCCGTTCTCGATGCCCGCGCCCCATTTCTGCGTCGCCTCGAGGGTCCAGGGCGTCTCGCCGGGCGGGATTCGCCAATACTTGCCCTGATAGGACAGCATCGGCTCCGTCCACGCCTGCTTGATGATGCGGAAGCACTCCTCGAAGGCGGCGCGGTTGGCCGCGTCGATCGCGTCGTGCTGATGCGGCAGCGCGCCGTGAATGCCATGCGTCTGCTGCGCCATGACATCCACCCAGCGCCGCTGATAGCCGCGGGCGAAGCCGGCGCAGGCGCGCCCGCCGGTCATCTGGTCGAGCATGGCGATGTCTTCGGCGACGCGGATCGGGTTCGAGGCCGGCAGCACGATGCCGAGCTGCCCGACGCGGATGCGCTTGGTCTGCAGCGCCATGTAGAGATCGAGCAGGACCGGGTTGTTGGAGAGCTCGAAGCCCTCGATGTGGAAATGATGCTCGGTGAAGCTGACGGAATCGTAGCCGAGCTCGTCGGCGAGCCGCACCTGCTCCAGCACCTCGCGCAGCATCTGCTGATAGAGGTCGCCGCGCAGTCCCGCCATTCCGGCTTCGATCTCGCGGCGATTGCCCACGGTCGGCAGGTAGAACAAGGAAGCCTTCACAGCCGTCCTCCTGATTATTTTATCTATGGCGCCATGATGGCAAAGATCGGGAAGGGTGTATACCGAGGCGGCGCGCGGCTCATTCGAGCGTGACGACCTCGACGCAATCGCCGTCGCCGCCCGCGTGGCGGTTGCCGAGCGCGCGCAGCAGCACGCGCGACCGCGAGACGCCGCGCCGGGCCAGGTAGCCGCGCACGGCCATGGCGCGATCGAGCGAGAGGCGCCGGGCCCGGCTGTTCAGATTGCTGCCGCTGGCATAGGCGAGCAGCTCCACACGCGACTTGTCGTCGCTCTCCAGTCGCGAAGCCACCTGATCCAGCACCGTATGCGCGGCCTCGGGGAGCGCGCTGCCGCCTGGCGTGAAGCGCACCGATCCCAGGCTCGGCGTGGTTTCTATCGCCGCCAAGGCAATGCCCGGCAGCGCGACGCCTGTGATCACAGCGAGACCGAGCCGGAGAAGCGCGGCACGCCGGGTGTACGGGCAAGGCGACGAGCGCGGCGCAGGCGGAGGAACCATGCGTGACACAACAACAATAAGGAACCATCGGCGGCGCCACGGCCTTCGCCGTGGACGCCCGGCACTGTCGTCAAGGTGCTGTCCTGCTTGTCTTACGACGGTAACGCGGCAAACCTCCCCGCGCTCCCGCGATCAAGTCGCGGCCTCGGCCGCGGTGATGACGGCGTCGAACTCCGCCTCGGTGATGATGAAGGGCGGGGCTATCAGCACGTGATCGCCCCGCCGGCCGTCGACGGTACCGCCCATGGGATAGACCATCAGCCCGCGCTGCAGCGCCGCCTGCTTGATCCCGGCGTGAAGCTTCAGGTTCCCAGAGGAAGGTTGCAGAAGCCCCCGAATAACGCGAGGATACAAAAAAAGCGCCGGGCAGACGATCCGGACGCGCCTGCATTGCGCGCAACAGCGCGCAGACCGGGAGGGGCAGGTATGGCGGAGGAGACGGGCGGGGCGACGGCTGCCGATCTGGCGGCGCGCCTCGAAAGACTGCCGGATCTGGTGAACGGCGATGCCCGGCTGATTGAGCGCGGGCGGTTCCTGAGCGTCGAGCTGCAGATCGGGCTGGGACGGGTCCCGTACCATCTCGCCATCGAGCACGGCCGCGTCGCGGCACTGGAGCGAGGGCCGCATCTGCTCCGCCCGTGGCGCTTTGCGATCCGGGCCGGCCAGGAGGTGTGGTGGCGCTTCTGGCGAGCGGTGCCGGCGCCGCAGGATCACGACATCTTCGCCTTCTCCAAGCGCGGCGAGTTGATCATCGAAGGCGATCTACAGCCGTTCATGGCGAATTTGTTCTACTTCAAAGATGTGCTGGCGGCGCCGCGGCAGCCCGGCGGCGGGCGCTGACCATGGCCGCGCGGATCGATCCCGTTGTCGGACGCTACGTGCATGTGACCCTGGGCGGCCGGCCGCATCGGCTCTACTTCGAGGAGGCAGGGCAGGGGATTCCGCTGGTCTGCCTGCACACCGCCGGCGCCGATGGCCGGCAGTTCCGCCATCTCATGGCCGATCCCGAGGTCACCGATCATTTCCGCGTGCTCGCCTTGGATCTGCCGTGGCACGGCAAATCGACGCCGCCCGAAGGCTGGCAGCGCCAGGAGTATCGGCTGACGACGCGCTCCTATGCCGAGACGATCCGCGTCTTCTGCGCCGCGCTCGAGCTCGTGCGGCCGGTGGCGCTGGGCTGCTCGATCGGCGGCCGCATCGTCCTCCACCTGGCGATCGAGCATGCCGCCGAGTTTCGCGCGCTGATCGGGCTCGAAGCGGCGGATTTCCAGACCCCCTGGTACGATGCGGCGTGGCTCTATCGGCCGGACGTGCACGGCGAGATCTGCGCCGCGCTGGTCTCGGGGCTGATGGCGCCACAGAGTCCGGAGGCGAGCCGCTGGGAGACGCTGTGGCACTACCTGCAGGGCGGGCCCGGCGTGTTCAGGGGTGATCTCCATTTCTATCGCGTCGACGGCGATCTGCGCGACCGGGTGGCCGCGATCGACACATCCCGATGCCCGCTCTACCTGCTCACCGGCGAGTACGATTTCTCCTGCACGCCGGAGGACACGCTGCGCACCGCGCGCCAGATCCCCGGCGTGGAGGTCACGGTGATGGAGCAACTCGGCCATTTTCCCATGAGCGAGAATCCGGCGCAGTTCCGGCGCTACATCCTGCCGGTGCTGCAGCGCATCCGCGAGCGGGAATGACAGGGAGGACGACAACAGCGACATAACCAAAGGAGGCAGGCCATGCAGTTGGGACTTCGTCTGGTGACGGCGGCGGCAATGACGCTCGCAGCCGGTGCGGCGAGCGCCGACACCCTCAAAATCGGGGTTCTCACCGACATGAACGGGCCTTACGCCGATGTGGTCGGCGAAGGTTCGGTCGTCGGCACCAGGCTCGCGGTGGAAGACATGGGCGGCAAGGTGCTGGGCATGCCGATCGAGGTGATCAGCGCCAATACGCAGAACAAGCCGGACGTTGCCTCCGCCATCGCCCGGCAGTGGTATGACGACGAGAAGGTCGACGTCATCATCGGCGGCAGCTCCTCGGCGGCGGGCCTCGCCATCCAGGAAGTGGCGCGGGAAAAGCAGCACATCTTCCTCATCACCGATAGCGCCTCGTCCGACTTCACGGGCAAGGCGTGCTCGCCCTTCGGTTTCCAATTCACCTATGACACCTACGCGCTCGCCAACGGCACGGCGCGGGCGATGGTCAAGCGCGGCGGCGATACCTGGTTCTTCCTCACCGTCGACTACGCCTTCGGTTATGCGCTCGAGCGCGACACGACGAAATTCGTCACTGACGCCGGCGGCAAGGTGCTGGGCGAGGTGCGCCATCCGCTCAATGCCAGCGATTTCAGCTCCTACCTGTTGCAGGCGCAGGCCTCGAAGGCGAAGGTGATCGGCCTTGCCAATGCCAGCACCGACGCGGTCAACGCGATCAAGCAGGCCTCCGAGTTCGGCATCATCGAGGGCGGGCAGCGGATCGCGGCGCTGCTGATGTTCATCACCGACGTTGAGGCGCTCGGCCTCAAATCCGCCCAAGGGCTGGTGCTGACGGAATCCTTCTACTGGGATCTCAACGACAAGACCCGCGCCTGGACCAAGCGTTTCATGGCCGAGATGAACGGCAAGGTTCCGACCATGGGCCATGCCGGCGCCTATGCCGCGGCGCTGCACTACCTCGAAGCGGTGAAGGCAGCAGGTACCAAGGATCCGAAGACGGTCGCGGCCGAGATGCGCAAGCTGCCGGTCAACGACATGTACAACGACAACGTCCGCATCCGGCCCGACGGCCGCGTGTTGCACACGATGTATCTGCTGCAGGTCAAGGCGCCGGAGGAATTGAAATATCCCCATGACGACTACCGCATCCTCGCACGGACGCCGGGGGACGAGGCCTTCCGCCCGATGAATCAGGGCGGCTGCCCGTTCGTGGCGAAGCCCTAGCGACTAGCGAGGCGGCGCCTCGGCCGCGCCCAGCGCGCGCCAGCGGCGGTGCCACTGCCGCCAAGCAGACCGGTAGAGCTGCAGGTCGGCGAAAAGCGCGGGATAGAGGGTATGGTCGAGGCGGCGACGGCGAATGACGGCGATCTGCCGGGTGACCATGGTGCGGTAGACTGTATTGGCGCGGCGGCGTCGGAAATGGACGCCCAAACGCTCTGCCAGATGGTCGTCGATCTCGCCGAGATGCTGCGAACCGGTGCCGGGCCAGCCAAGGTGCGGCGGCTGCGGCCGGTGCCGTGAACGCCCAGGCGAGTTCGGCTCAAGACGGTGGAAACAATCGAATCGCGATCACGATGTTGACATCATCGGGGTAATCTGCGGGCAGCGGCGGGAAAGGCAGACTGTTGCGGATCATGCTCTCCACAGCCTGATCGATCCCGGAGACGCCGGAAGAGTGGTCGAGCCGGATGCCGATAACCCGGCCGGAACGGTCGACCGCCACGTCATAGATGGCGGTCCCCTCTGCCGGGAGGCCAAAGGGGCCGATCACCCGCGGGTAAATGCGGTGTCGCTCGATCAACGCGTGAAGCTGATTGAGATAGGGGTCGCCGGTTTCAGAACGCTCCCCCGGCTCGACGTTGAGATGTCGCTGCGGTGCCAAGCGCGCCGCCTGCAGCCGTTCGGCCTCTTTCTTCGACGGCTCGAGTTCGGGCGACTTCCTTGTTCGGAAGGGGCTTGGCGCTATCCTGCGGTGCCGGCTGCTTTTCCGGCGGGATCGGTTTTTCCTGTGGGGGCGGCGGGGGCGCCTCTTTCTCCGGCCGTGGTACCTCGGGGGCGGGCGGCGGGGGAGCAGCGGCCTCCGGAGCCTTTGTTTCGGCGGGGGGCGGAGCCGTCGTGCGCTGATCGGGTCCGGACTCGCGGTAGGCCAGGGACGGAGAAGCGGGCTTGGGCGCGGGCGTCGGTACCGGTACCGGAGGCGGCGGGGGTGGCGCGGGCGGGGCAAGGACTACCCGCACCGGTACGATAACCGGCTCCTTCGGCAGGGTCGCCGGATGCGACCAGTCGACAACAATCCAGAGCACTGCCAAAGCGTGCAGCAGCGCTGCCGCGAGCATGGCCAGCCAAGGCGGTCTTTCTCGACTGCTCGCGGGCTCGACTTCGTCGATCAACAGGCCGGCCGGCAAAGCTATTGGCGATCCACCCGTCTCGCCCTCGGTCACCCCATTCTCCCGACCTTGCTCGGCGCCCGTGATACGGCCGCCTCGCGGTGTCTTATCCCCGCCCGTCGTTAGATGGTCCATTATAGCGCCTGGTCGGAGACCCGGGCGGAAGGCCTTTTGCCGTCTCGGCGTTGCCGGTGAAGGCGCGAGTGTCGGCGGTGCCCCGCACCGTTAAGCGTCGGCGCAGGTGGAGACGCATGCCTAGGATGGCAGGCCGGGCAGCCTCATAGCGGCGCATCCTCATCGCCGTGGGGGGCCCACCGCTTGAGGAAGATGCGTCGGCTGCCTATACACCGCCCTTGGCTCCGCCGGTGAGAGGGCAATGAGGCAGTCGTTGAGCAGAGAGCGTGTTCGCCGCGAGGCCAAGTTCTCGGTGGGGCAGATCGTGCGCCACCGCATCTATCCCTTTCGGGGCGTGATCTTCGATGTCGACCCGGTGTTCAACAACACGGAGGAATGGTACCAGTCCATTCCCGCCGACCGGCGCCCCTCGAAGGATCAGCCCTTCTATCATCTGTTGGCCCAGAACGCGCAGGGCGGGCCTTACGAAGCCTATGTTTCGGAACAGAACCTGCTCCCCGACGGCGACAACGGACCGGTCAGCCACCCGATGATCGATGTCGTGTTCGAGCGCCTGGCCGGAGATCGCTATGTTCTACGCGCAAACCGCCAGCAATAGGCTCAGCCCCGGCGCCAAGTGAAGACCGAGGAGACGGCGTAGTTCCAGACCGAGCCCAGAACGGCGCCGGCGATCCCAGCGATCCACCAGACATGGTCGGAGGCAAAGACGTAGGAGGCAATGCCCACGTTGCCGACGGCGCCGACGGCGCAGATAAGATAGAAGGAGAGCATGCCGCGCAACAGGCTCCAGCCGCGCAGACGCTGATCGCGATAGGTGAAGAGGTTGTTGAGGAAGAAGTTCGACGTCATCGCGACGAGCGTCGCGATCGCCTGGGCCGCGGCAAATCCGAGTGTCGGCGCCGTCAGCGCCGCACGCAAGACCGCGAGATGGACGCCGAGTCCGATCGCCCCGATGAAGGCGAAGAGGGCGAAGCGCACGGGGACGAGATGGCCGACGAGCTTGTCGGCGAGCAGCATGCCGAATTCCCACGCGACAAGCGTATCCAGCTTGCTTGTGCCGTGTCGACGACGGCGAAACTGGTAAGGCAGCTCCTTGAGGCGGATCTGTCCGGGCGCGGAGGCGAGCAGGTCGAGCAGGATCTTGAAGCCCTGACCCGATAGCCGGCGCACAGCGCCCTCGAAAACCCCGCGACGCACCATGAAGAAGCCGCTCATCGGGTCTGCGATGTCCGCCTTGCACACGAAGCGTGATAGCCGCGTGGCAAGCCCGCTGATCCCGGCGCGGCGGTTGTCCCAGTCGCCCAGGCTGCCGCCTGAGACGTAACGCGAGCCGACGACGAGATCGCAGGTGTCGCCCTTCAATACCTCGAGCATGAGCGGCAGCAGACGCTCGTCGTGCTGCAGATCCGCGTCCATCACGGCGACAAAGGGCGACGAGGATGCCAAAACGCCCTCGATGCAAGCGGTAGACAGGCCGCGCCGGCCGATGCGCTGAATACAGCGGACACGCGGATCACGCCGTGCCAGGTCGCGCACGACGGCGGCCGTGCCATCGGCCGAGTCGTCGTCAACGAAGATCACCTCCCAATCGATGCCCGCGAGTGCCGCGCCGACCAGCTCGACCAGCGGAGCCACATTGTCGCGCTCGTTGAAGGTCGGCACGACGACGGTAAGCTCCGATACCCGTGCCGGTCCGGTCATTGTCGCCGCATCGACGGACGTCGCCTCGTACCGCAAAACCTGCTCCTCTTGCGCCCGCCACTACCCCATCGCGACGCGCGCCGCAAGGAGAACCATCGACCGGAGCCCGCCCACCGGGAGACCGTATCCCGACCCAAGGGCTGAAGACAGGGTACAGCACGTTTCCGGCTGCGGGGCTGCGCCACCCGCGCAACCGTACACATCCCGACGGATGGCACACCGCACAAGCTGCGTGACCTCTCCGACCTCACGGACATGGGGTGGCGTCTGATTACGCCGCGCGATGGACTGGCCGGCACTTGTCGCTGGTACCTGGCAAGTGTGGCGGGGCGGTACCGTCGGCCTTGCCGAGTTGGTCGCATCGGTCGATGGAGCAGCTAACCTGCAAGGCCGACGAGCGCGCTGTAGCCGCTCCAGATGATCTCGATGCCGATGCAAAGCAAGATGAAGGCGGATAGCCTGACCAGCACATTCGCGCCGCGAGCGCCGAGGACGGCGACCATCGGCTCGGCAAAGCGATAGCAGAGATATATGGTCGCAGCGACTGCCGCGAGCCCGGCGATGGCTGCGCCGCCGAGCAGTGCGAGATCGGCGAGACCGGCTGTCCCCTTCGGCCGCTGGCTGCCAAGCGTGATGGCGACCGAAATTGAACCCGGGCCGACCGTCAAAGGCATGGTCAGCGGATAGAAGGCATCGCTCGGCGCAATCGGCTTGGCGCCAGTTTCGGCAGCGCGCTCCTTGTCCTGTTCTTCTCCGGCATGGAGGAGCCGCCAGGCGAAAGCCGTGACCACCAATCCGCCGGCGATGCGCACCACCGGCAAGGTAATGCCGAAGAACTCGAGCACATGCGAGCCGACGAACAGCGAGCCCAGCAGCAGAAAGAAGCCGTTGACCGCTATGCGGCCTGACAAGGCGCGGCGCTCGCGATCGGTGCAATGTCGGGTCAGGTCGAGGAAGATCGGTGCGCTGCCTATCGGGTTCACGATCGGGAAAAGGCCGGCGTAGATGAGCAGAAACGAGTTGGCGATATCGTTCATGGCGGCAGCTCAGTTCTTATACGATGCATCTTCGCGCTCGAGGCGGCGGACCATCGCCTGCCAGGCGTATTCCGCGCCGCCGCCGCCGCTCCGGCCGAACTGCGCGGTGATATCGGCGGCGCGAGAGGATGGCTGCACCAGCTTGCTGTTGCACGACATCGCTTGGAGCTGCGCCCGCGCCGCCTTCTCGAGCAGGAACATGGTCACGAAGGCCTGGCCGATGTTGGGGCAGGCTACCAGCGTGCCATGATTGCGCAAGATCATGACGGACCGGCCGCCGAGATCGCCTACCAGACGCTCGCGCTCGGCAAGATCAAGCGCGATACCCTCGTAGTCATGAAAGGCGATTTGGCCGTGGAAGAACATCGCGGTCTGCGATAGTGGCAAAAGGCCGCATTCCAGCATGGAAAGCGCCATGCCTGCCTCGGTGTGAAGGTGCATGACACTGCCGACATCCGGGCGAGCCGCATGGATGGCGCTATGGATGGTAAATCCGGCGGCGTTGACGGGATAATTCGTCTCGCCGATGACGCGTCCGTCGAGATCGATTTTCACCAGGTTCGATGCCGTGACCTCTTCGAAGGCGAGACCGAACGGGTTGATGAGGAAGTGATGCTCAGGCCCCGGTACGCGCGCCGAGATGTGATTGTAGATGAGTTCATCCCAACCGTTTCTCTGAGCCAAGCGATAGCTTGCGGCAAGCTCGCAGCGGACATTCCGCTCGTCCTGACTGATCGGTGCGTTGGTCGGCCTGTGCTCGCCGGTCATCTCGACGGTCTTTTCCATGGTTGCTCCTCAACCGAAAGCGCCCTTGACGCGGTCGGGCGTGAGCGGCAGGTCACGCAGCCGGATCCCCGTGGCATGGGTGATCGCGTTGCCGATGGCCGCCGCCGTTGGTCCCTGCGCCGCTTCGCCAGCTCCCAACGATTTCTCGGTCGGGCGATCCAGCACCGTGACCTTGATCTCGGGCACCTCTGGAAAGGTGATGATGGGGTAGCGGCTCCAGTCTCGCGATGTGATGTGCTCTGACGTGAATTGCACCTGCTCCTTCAGCGTCCAGCTCACCGCCTGGATGATGCCTCCCTCGGTCTGATTCATCAGCCCGTTGGGATTCACCACTTGGCCGGCATCGATCGTCGCTGTCGCTCTGGTGACCAAGACTCGGCCGGTTTGACGATCGACGTTGACGTCGACGATCACCGCAAGGTAGGCTGACAGGTTCTTGTATTTTGCAAATGCGAAACCGCGCCCCTTTCCGGTGCCAGCCGGCAGGTCGGATTGCCAGCCCGAGGCGGCGGCAACGGCCTTGATCACCGCGATCGCGCGCGGATCCTTCAAGTGCCGTAGGCGGAACTCGACAGGGTCGGTCGTTGCCGCCTTGGCGAGATCGTCCATGAAAGTTTCGATGGCGAAGACATTGGCATAGGCGCCGAGCGCACGCAGCGCCGATACGCGAATCGGCATTTGCGGGATGAAGCGATGGGTCACGCGCTGCCGCGGGAAATCATAGAGCGGGACGGCGTTCCGGTCGCCGCCGCCGGCCGGTTGAGGAATGATCTCAGGGTGTCCCGGCAGCTTGGGTTGTGCCAAATGCCAGGATGCAAGAAGGTTGCAGCCATCCTTCTGCGGCCGCGTCGTGTGCGTGTTTGTCCAGACGTCATGTGTCCAGTCGACGATCATGCCGCCCTCGTCGAGGTCGGCGTGAAGCTCGACCGTCATCGCCGGGCCATAGGGCTCCCAGCCGAACTCGTCGTCGCGCATCCACTGCACCTTGACCGGGCGGCCGTTGCTGGCGCGCGCCAGAAGTGCCGCGTCCAAGGCGACATCGTCGGCCCCGTTGTGGCCATAGCAGCCGGATCCCTGGGCGTGGATGCAGCGGATATTTGCAACGTCCATGTCGAGCGCTTTGGCGAGGTCGCGCCGCAAGGGAAATACGCCTTGAGAATGGGTCCAAACGGTCAGCTGACCGTCGGTGAACTGCGCGACCGCGCAAGACGGGCCAATAGACGCATGGGCCGTATAGGGTCTGGTAATGGTGGCGGCGAGAGATACGCGAGCGGCTGGCGCGGTATCCCCGCCCTTGCTGCTAACAGCGTGCTCCTCCGTCGGCAGCGATCTGAGATAGGCATAGATATTCTCGGGTGCGGGCAGTGACGGGACCTCGCGCCACGTCGCGGCGCGCGAGAGTTCGTCGCGGGCGGCAATAGCCTGCTCTTCGCGCACGGCGACAACGCCAAGGAATCGTCCGTCGCGTACGACCGCCGCAATCCCCGGCAGCTTGCGCACGCGCTGCTCGTCGAAGGCGACGAGTTCGGCACGATAGCTCGGCGGTCGCGAGATCCGGCCATGGAGCATGCCTGGAAGCCTGATGTCCTGAACATAGGCGGCGCCCCCCGTAACCTTGGCAGGGATGTCGAGCCGCGGCTTGCTTTTGCCGATGAACTGGTGCTGTTTCGGCGGCTTAGGCGGCACGCCAGCGCTCGCCTCGCGATGAAGCTCCGCCTCGGCGCTGATCCTCCAATACGTGATTTTCTTGCCGCCTGGCGCCGTGATCGTGCCGTCCGAAACGGTGAGCCGATCATGGGGCGTCTTGAGCTTCGTCGCGGCGAGCTTGAGCAGAATGTCGCGCGCTTCGGCGCAAGCGTAGCGGATCGCGGTGCCTCCATACTCGATCGACTGGCTGCCTGAGGTGAAGCCTTCATCGGGTGTTTGCGCCGTATCTCCCGATATCAGCTTGATACGCCGGGGCGCGACGTCGAGTTCGTCGGCGGCAATCTGCTCCAGCGCCGTCAGAATGCCCTGGCCAAGCTCGACCTTGCCGGTGCGGATGGTCACGGTACCGTCGGAGTTGATGCGCAGCCACGCGTCGAGCATGCGATTACCCGCGAGACTGCCCGGCAGGCCTGCGCCGGTGGCAGCATAGACGCGCGGCGCCAGCGAGAAGGCAATGGTCAGTGCGCCCAATGCGCGGCCAAAGGCTCGGCGCGTCAGAAGCGGCATGGTCATCGAGCCATCTCCTTCGCCGCGCGACTGATCGCCCGAAGGATGCGTGCATGCGTACCGCAACGACAGAGATTGCCGGCGAGCGCCTGGCGGATCGCGGTATCGTCCGGACGCGAATTGCGGGTGAGCAAAGCCGCGGCGGTCATGACCATCCCATTGATGCAATAACCGCATTGTGCTGCTTGTTCTTCGATGAACGCCTTTTGCACGGGATGCGGCTTCTCCACCGTGCCGAGGCCTTCGATCGTGGTGACCCGCTTACCCTGAGCCGTGTCGACAGGATAGGAGCAAGACCGTACCGGCTTTCCGTCCACTAGAACAGTACAGGCGCCGCATTGCGCGAGGCCACACCCGAACTTAGCGCCGTTGAGCGCGAGATCGTTGCGGAGCACGTAGAGCAGTGGCGTCTCGGGCGCGACCTCGAGTTGGTGCGTCCTGCCGTTGACGGTGAGCTCAATGACATCGGTCAAGGTGTGTTCTCCCGAAGTATCGTCTGCCTAGCGTACAATAGCGCACCCGGCTGCGGAACGACCGCGCACCGGTAATCGACCAGCGCGGCCGGCTGCACGCTATCAGCCGGCTTCTTCCCCCTCTCCCTCACGGGAGAGGGGGATTTTTTTTGCCTTGGCGTCGCTTATCGCCCGCCACAGCCGCTCCGGCGTCGCCGGCATATCGAAATGTCGAATGCCCAGTGGGCTGAGAGCGTCATTGATGGCATTGAGGACCGCTGGCAGTGCCCCCACCGTGCCGGCTTCGCCCGCCCCTTTGATGCCCAAGGGATTGGTCTTGGCTGGCACCTCGTTACTGCCAACGGCAATGGACGGCAGATCGGCAGCGCGCGGCATGCAGTAGTCCATGAAGGACCCGGTGAGGAGCTGGCCGCTGTCGCGGTCATAGATCAGAGTTTCGCACAGCGCCTGTCCTGCGCCTTGAGCGATCCCGCCATGGATCTGTCCTTTGAGGAGCAGCGGGTTGACCACGCGCCCCACATCGTCGACGACCGTATAGCGCACGATCTTTGCCGCCCCCGTCTCCGGGTCGATCTCGACCTCGCAGGCGTGGCAGCCATTGGGAAAGGTTGGACCGGGCGGCGTCACGACAGCTTGAGCATCGAGGCCTAGCTCCAAGCCGCGCGGCATGCGCTGCGGGACGAAGGAGGCTGTCGCCACATCGGTCAGATCGACTAATCTGTCAGTGCCCTCGACAGTGAAGCGTCCGTCAGCGAACGTGATGTCAAGCGCGGAGGCCTCGAGCAGATGAGCAGCTATGAGCTTGCCCTTTTCGATGATCTTTCGCGCCGCGACAACGAAGGCCGCGCCGCCCACGCTCGCTGACCGCGAACCGAAGGTGCCACGCCCGTGGAAGACGGCGTCGGTGTCGCCATAGAGTACGCGCACGCGCTCCGGTGGTAGGCCCAGCAGGTGACCCGCGAATTGACGGTACATGGTCTCGTGACCCTGTCCGTGCGAATGCGTCCCCGCGAGAACGGCAACGTGACCCGTGGGATCGAAGCGAATCTCGATTGCTTCCTCGAGCGGAAACTCGGCGGGTCCGCCGGCGATTTCGATGACGCTGGCGAGGCCCGCACCGTAGAGCTTGCCTCGGTCTTCCGCCTCGGCACGGCGCGCGGCGACGCCCGTCCAATCCGCGAGTTCGAGCGCCATGTCGAGCGTCTTTTCAAAGTCGCCGCTGTCGTAAGTGAAGGTCAAGCCGGTCTTGTACGGCATGGCCTGCGGCGGGATCATGTTGCGCCGTCGCAGTTCGACGGGGTCAATTCCGATCTCACGCGCGGCAATGTCGATAACGCGCTCGAGACAGTAGGACGCTTCCGGCCTGCCGGCGCCGCGATAGGGGCAGGTGGCGTTGGTATTGGAGAATACCCCCGTCACTGTTACGTGGATGTGGGGGGTGGTGTAAGTACCGGCGAGGCCGCCGAGATTGTTGGTCGCCACATGCACACCCATGGTGGCGAGAAACGCTCCGAGATTAGCGATGGTATTGACGCGCAACGCCAGGAACCTGCCCTTCTCGTCGAGCGCCAAGGCCACGTCGGAGACGTTGTCGCGAGCGTGATGATCGGCGATGAAGCTTTCGCTGCGCTCGCCCACCCATTTGACCGGTCGGCCGATGCGCCGGGCCAACCATAGAACGAGGGCCAGCTCTGGAAACGCGCTGCCCTTCATCCCGAAGCCGCCCCCGACATCAGGTGAAATCACGCGAAAACGGCTGGCCGGAAGCTTGAAGATATGGGTCGCAAGCTCGACGCGCGTGCGGTGGACGCCTTGAAGCCCTGCGTAAAGCGTGTAGCGCTCCTCGCGTTCGTCATACACGCCGAGCGCGGTTCGTCCTTCCATCGGATTTGCCGCAACCCGGCTGATTCGAAGGCGTTGGGCTATGACATGCTTGGCTCGGCCGAACGCGACATCAACCGCGGCCTTGTCGCCCAGCTGATGGACGAAGCAGGCATTGTCCGCGACCTCGTCCCACACTGCGGGGGAACCCGGCAGAGAGGCGGAGGCGGTATCGGTGACGGAGGGCAGGATCTCCCAATCGATCTCGACGAGTTCCGCGGCATCCTTGGCTTCGGCTAGGGTTTCGGCGATGATGGCGGCCACGGGCTCGCCGACGTGGCGCACGCGATCGGACGCGAGAACGCGATAGGGCGGAACGAAATTGGCCGTACCGTCGCGTCCCTTGCGCTGAACTGCGGAGGAGAAGGTACCAAGCCCGTCTTGATCGGCATCCCTTCCGGTGAGGATGGTGATGACGCCCGGCGCGGCAGCAGCGGCACCCAGGTCGATGGTGCGGATGCGCGCTGCGGCATGCGGAGAGCGCAGGACATAGAGGTGCGCTTGCCGTGGCAACACGATGTCGTCGGTATACCGTCCCCGGCCGCGCAAAAGCTGGAAGTCTTCGACTCGCGGTACGGCACGGCCCAGATCGAACTCACGCACGAAGACCTCCTCAGGGTGACCCGCGATCCTGCCTTTCCGTCCATGCCTCTGTCCAGCGTCCGCACCGCCGTCGTGCCGGCACAAAGGGGGCCGGTTGACATCTGTGGCTCTCCATGCGGATATGCCAGGAGAAACCACCCCGGTTATCGCTGGTGATCGACCGATAAGGTGGCGGAACGGCGGAGGCAGGCGGACAATGAGGGGAGGGGCGCGGCTGACTGCGGCAATCGCGTTGCTAATGACCGTGGCGTCCGCGGCTCGATCGGCGGAGCCGCTCGAGCTTCGCATCGGCTGGGCGGTAGTTCCGGGTCAGCTTACCGCGATCATTTTCGCCAGGCCGGAGCTGCTGACGCACTACGGAAAATCCTACACTGTCCAGCTCATCCATTTCCGCGGGAGCGCTCCCCAGATCACTGCGCTGGCGGCGGGCGAACTCGATATTGCTGCGCTGGCTTTTTCCTCGTTCGGCCTCGCCATCCAGAACGCGCATATGGACGATCTTCGAGCCATCGGCGATCTCTACCAGGACGGGATCGACGACTATTATGCCAACGAATACCTGGTTCGCTCCGATAGTCCAATCCACACCGTCGAAGACCTCAGGGGCAAGGTGCTCGCCACCAACGGTATCGGCGGCGCCGTCGACATGGCGTTGCGCAAGATCCTGAGGGATCACGGGCTTCGGGACAAGCGCGACTACCAGATCGTGGAGGTGCAATTTCCCAATATGGCGGCGGCGCTTGGAGAGAAGAAGGTGGACCTGGCCGGGATGGTCATGCCGTTTGCGCTGATCGCCAAGAAGACCGGGAAGGTGCGCACGCTATTCACCATGAAGGACGCCATGGGCGAGACTTCAGACGACGCTGATGGCGGCGCGTCAGGGGTTCCTCAGCGCGCACCATGATGTGCTCGTCGATTTTTTCGAAGATTGGCGCCGTGCGATGCGTTGGCTTTACGATCCGGCCCATCGAGTTGAAGCCGTCGAAATTCTGGCTTCTGTGACGCGGCAGCCGGCTAGCGCCTATGAAGACTGGGTCTTCAGCAAGCGCGACTACTACCGCGACCCGGACGTCATTCCCAACCTCAAGGCCCTGCAGAACAATCTGAATGTGCAGAAGGAATTGGGGCTGCTCGCGCTTTCGATCGATGTCGGCAAATATTCCGATCTCTCTCTGGTCGAGGAGGCGGCGCGACGACGCGATTGAGAGGACGCGTGAACGGCGTGATGAAGATGGGTATCTCCTTCGAGGAAGTGTGTCACACCTACCGGCCACCACGCGGCGCGCCGGTGCTTGCCCTGGAGCGTGTCTCTCTCGAAGTCCGCGAGCGCGAGTTCATGGCGCTGCTCGGGCCGAGCGGCTGCGGCAAGAGCACGCTGCTCTATCTGCTCGGCGGTTTCCTGCCGGTCGAAGCGGGTGCCATCCGCGTTGCAGGAAAGCCGGTGATGGCGCCTGGTCCCGATCGCGGCATCGTCTTCCAGAATTTCGCGCTCTATCCTTGGAAGACGGTGCGACAGAATATTCTTTATGGACTGGAAAAGCAGCGATGGCCGCGTGCCGAGCGCGAGAGGCGTGCACGCGAGTTGATCGAACTCGTACACCTTGAAGGATTTGACGATAGCTACCCCGCGCAACTCTCCGGCGGGATGAAGCAGCGCGTCGCCATAGCTCGCACGCTCGCCGTCGATCCCGCCATCCTGCTGATGGATGAGCCTTTCGGAGCTCTCGACGCCCAGACTCGCGCGCTCATGCATGAGGAATTGCTCGCGATCATTCGGCGTGCACCCAAGACCGTGGTGTTCGTTACCCACGATGTCCGCGAAGCGGTCTATCTTGCGGACCGCGTCGCGGTCATGTCTGCCCGCCCGGGTCGCATCAAGGAGATCGTTGATACTCGCTTTGCCGGCGAAAAGGGGCCCGGGCTTGCCGCCACTCGCGCCTTCGCGGACAAGGTCGAGCATCTTTGGGGCCTGGTGCGCGGCGAAGCGATGTTGGCGCAGGAGAAGCGCGATCGATGAGGGCCGCGCTTATACGCTACGCGCCGCTGCTGCTGTTGGCGATTGCATGGGAGGCAATACCGCGCCTCGGTCTTATCGATCCTGATACTCTGCCGCCGCTCAGCGCCGTCCTACGCGCCTGGCTTCAGCTGTTGAGAGATGGTGATCTCGCACGCAACGGCTTGTCCTCCTTGCAGAATCTGACGGCGGGGCTCGCGCTTGCGATCATCACGGGCGTCGCCCTGGGCGTTCTCATGGCGTGGTACCGACCGGTTGAGATCCTGGTCAACCCATTGATACGCGTGCTTTATCCCTTGCCACGCTCAGCGCTCATTCCGGTGATGATCCTCTGGTTCGGGTTGGGTGCGGCCTCCAAGATTGCCGCGGTCTTTCTTGGTTGCCTCTTGCCGGTGGTGATCGGCGCGTTCAATGGCGCGCGTGGCGTCGAGCATGTCTTGATTTGGTCGGCGCTAGCCGCCGGCGCCAGGCCGAGCGAAGTGCTTTGGGACGTCATCGTGCCGGCGGCCATGCCGGAGATCCTCGCCGGCATTCGCAATGCCTTGGCGCTTTCCTTCATCTTGCTGATTGCGGCCGAACTGCTCATCAGTCAGCGCGGGATGGGCTATCTCATCTCCTCCTTCGGCGAAGCCGGCGCCTACGATGCGATGTTTGCCGGGGTGCTCACGGTCTCGGCGGTCGGCTTCTTCGCCGACCGGCTCTATCTGTTGCTGATGGGCCGGGCGCTGCGATGGCGGGCATGAAGGCGCTCCGCCGCACCGCGCTCGGTTGGGTTTCGATCGTGGCTGTGCTGGTGTTGTGGCAGGGCTTTGCCCAGGCGCATATCGTCTCGACCTTCCTGCTGCCCCCGCTTTCGACGGTCCTGATACGGCTTTACCAGGACATCATATCCGGTGACATGATCCTTGCCGTGGCGCTCACTCTCTATCGTGCCTTTGCCGGCTTCGCGTTGGCGGCGGTCCTGGGTATCGCCATGGGCATTTTGATTGCGCGCGTTGCGCTCATGCGCTGGTTCTTCGATCCCTTGGTGTCGATCGGTCTGCCGATGCCGAAAATCGCCTTCTTGCCGGTTTTCATTCTGTGGTTCGGTGTGTTCGACGCGTCGAAGATCCTTATGGTCGCGTTCTCCGCTGTCTTTCCCGTGATCGTGGCGTCCTGGGCCGCCGCCGATGGCGTCGAGCGTGTTCTCCTGTGGTCGGCTCTCAGCCTCGGCGCCGGGCGCCGTCAGCTGCTGTTGGAGATCGTGCTACCAGCCTCGATGCCACAGGTCTTCACGGGACTGCAGGTGGCGATGCCGATCTCGCTCATTGTCGAAATCGTTGCCGAGATGGCGATGGGGGGAGAGGGCCTCGGCGGGTCGATCATGACGGAAATGCGCTTCGCCGATTCGCCGGGCGTCTTTTCCGGCATCGTCGCTATCGCCATTGTCGGCGCGGGCCTCGTGAAGGCGATGGAACTGATCCGTCGTCGGTTTCTACTGTGGCATCCCGAGGCGTTGGCCGAGTGAGGGCCGTCCTAGGTGCCGAGCTTCGTGCCCGGAGCGAGGCCTGCGTTGCCGGCTGAGATTTTCTTGCCATCGTCAAAGCGGCATCGTAGCACCTCGATGAATCCGCCTTGTGCGTGGATCGTGAAGCTCTGGGCGCTCGCCGCCGCGACCTGGCCCAGCGCTAGTCCCTTCACCTCGGAAAAGCGGCGTGCCGGAATCTTCCGGCTCTCGAAGAGGTAGAGCCTTCGGCCGCCGTGTGTGGTCCAGGCGGCGGGTGAAGGATTGCAGCCGCGGATGAGGTTGTACACGGCGTCCACATGGTTCGCCCAGTTGATCCGCGATTCGGCCTCGCGCACCCAGCCCTCATAGCTGGCCTGACTCTCGTCTTGACGGCGCTCCTCGGCCTTTCCGGAGATGACGAGATCGGCGGCTTCGAGAAGTGCGGTAACACCCAGCGGGAAGATCTTGTCGAAGTATAGGCTTGCCACCGTATCATCGGGAGCGATGGCCACCTCCTTCTGCAGGATCACGGGGCCCTCGTCGAGCCCGTCGACCGGGCGAAAAATGGTGAGACCGGTGCGAGATTTTCCGAGCATCACCGGCCAGTTGATCGACGAGGGGCCGCGATGCTGCGGCAATAGCGAGGGATGGAACTGAATGATACCGTGACGCGGTACCTGACAGAAGGTCTGAGGCACAAATTGCACCACGTAGGCCATGATGCCGAGATCGACATCGAGCCGGCGCAATGTATCGCTGCTTTCGGCCGCGCTATAGCTTGCGGTCGGAAATACCGGCACGTTCCGATCACGTGCGGCGGCGGCGAGCGGATCGGGTCTGGCTCCAGGTGGCTCGGGCGCGACGAATACGCCTGCAACCGTGTCGCCGCGCGCGAGGAAGGCGTCGAGCATCGCTTTGCCGAACGCCTGTTGACCGATGATCGCGACCCGCATCGAACCACCCCCTTGGATGCGCTTCTCTGCGCCAGGGTTAGCAGAGAACGCCCGTCCCGCCAATCGGCCAGCGTCGTCGCCGAAGGCGGCGGACGGAGGGGAACGGGTATCTGCCTTCTCTGATGCGCAAGATGGCTATCATGCCGCTACTGCTTGTCGTTGTCGCTTGCGGCTCGATGTCATCGGTTCGGGCGATGAGCGCCGATGCCCAAGGCGTTACCTTCGAATTTCCTACCGATCGCCAGGAGGAGGCGACGCGTCAGGCGATGCTCTATTGCGCCAATCTGGGTCGCGGCGCAGTGCTGAAATCGACCAGACCCGAAGGCGGTGATGACAGCATCGCTGTCTACGATTGCCGCTAACTCCGTGCTTTATAGACGAAGCGCCACCACAAATATCCTGCGCCCGCCACCAGAAAGACAATGGCGAGGCCGCCCAGCAGGGGTGTCGCCTGATGCAGTTCATGCACGTAGACCTGCACCCCCTTGCCAAGCCAATAGGAGAGGATGCCCCAGAACCCCACCCACAGCGCCGCGCCAATCGCGTTCAGAGCCAGGAAGTGCAGCCAATGCATGCCAAGCGTTCCCGCGACGATGCCATTGAGCTGGCGCAGGATGACGACGAAACGGGCGAATACGATCACCCAGCCGCCGTAGTGCTCGAAAAAGGCTTCCACCTGCTTCAGGCGCTCGTCGGTGATGCCGATGCGTTCGCCATAGCGGATCATCAGGTGATGGCCGCCGAAATGGCCGATGGCATAGCCGATATTGTCGCCGATTACGGCACCGATCCACGCAAGAAACAGCAGCAGATAAATGTTGAGGGCGCCTGTCGAGGCGCTGATCGCGCCCGTGATGAGCAGCGTCTCGCCCGGTGCCGGCAGGCCGAAATCCTCGAGCAGGATGCCAGCCGCCACGGCGAAATAGCCGTAATGCTGGATGTAGTGGGCTACCCCGGCGAAGAAGCCATGCTCCACGATGCGGGCCGCGCTGCGCGTCAGACGGCCGAGCCGCTGCGGCTGCCGCCGCGCGCCGCAGACCAGCCGTCGGGATCCTCGAGAAAGGCTTTGATCGCGGCGAATTGCTCGGGCGTGAAGTAGCCGAGTCCTTGCGCCACGCGCAATGCATCCCACCAGGTGGCAAGCCAATGGAGGCGCACTCCTTCGGCCTCGAGGCTCGCCATGCTTTGCGGGAAGATACCGTAATTGAAGATGACGAAGCTGTGCGCGATGACGCCCCCGGCCTCGCGGATGGCGCGGACGAAGTTCAGCTTCGAGCTGCCCTCGCTGGCGAGATCCTCGACCAGGATGATGCGTTCCCCCTCGTTCATTTCTCCTTCGATCTGAGCATTGCGGCCGAAGCCTTTTGGCTTCTTGCGGACATAGAGCATGGGCAAGGCCAGTCGCTCGGCGATCCAGGCGGCAAAGGGAATACCTGCGGTCTCGCCGCCCGCCACTGCGTCGAGCGATTCGTGGCCGACCACCCGCTCGATCACATCGGCGCCGAGGTCCATCAATCGCCGGCGGGCGCGTGGAAAGGAGATGAGGCGTCGGCAATCCACATAGACCGGGCTGACGCGACCCGAAGTGAAGGTGAAGGGCTTGTCGGGGCTGAACAGAACCGACTTCGTCTCCAGCAGAATGCGGGAGGTGATCTCGGCGGCATCATCCGCTGGGGTCGTCGCCATCGGCTCCTCGGTCGCGCGGCAGGCGAGGCATGTTTAGGGCCAAATCGGCCCTGGGGCAATGTGCTAGGCTGGCAGAGTTGAGGAGGTGAGGATGGTGGATGAAGTCCTGATCGAGCGCGACGGCGGCATCGTCACGATCACGCTGAACCGGCCGGATCGGCTCAATGCGTTGACCTGGGCGATGTGGGAAGGGGTGAGAGAGGCTTTCGCCACGCTCGAGCCGCAGGATGATGTTCGTTGCATCGTGTTGCGCGGCGCTGGCGAAAAGGCGTTCGCGCCGGGCGCCGACATCGCGGAGTTCGCGGCGTTGCGCTCGAATTTCGACCAGGCCCGCGCGTATGGCCGGCTCATGCACGACACTATGCGGGGCATTGCGGAGTCTCGTCACCCGACGGTGGCGTTGATCCAAGGGATTTGTGTCGGCGGTGGTCTAGAGCTGGCGATGCTGTGTGACATTCGCATCTGCGGCGAAGGGAGCCGCTTCGGTGTTCCGATCAACCGTATCGGGGTCACCATGGGCTATCCCGAGATCGCCGCCCTCATCAAGCTGGTGGGGCGCCAGACGGCGCTTGAGATTCTGCTCGAGGGCCGCATTTTCGGCGCCGCGGAAGCGAAGGAGAAGGGACTTGTCAGCCGGGTCATGCCAGATGCGCAGGTGGCGGAGGAAGCCTATGCCACGGCGCGGCGCATCGCCGCCGGCGCGCCTTTGGTCAATCGCTGGCACAAGAAGTTTGCCCGCCGCCTCGAGGATCCGCGTCCGCTCGATGACAAGGAGTTCGAGGAGCCCTACGAGACTTTCGATACCGAAGATTTCCGCCAGGGGTACCGGAGCTTTTTGAAAAAGGTGTCGCCGGGCTTTCGCGGGCGTTGACCGTCCGGCTCATCCGCCCCCGATCTTGACGGCCTCCGACGTGAGGTTGATGCAGTCGGATGCCGATCTGCGCCAGCCGGCGGGTTGACTTTGCGGCAGATAAGAACAAAATAGGAACAAATTGATTTGTACTTATCATGACTGTGGCTAAGCGAAGCGGTCGTCTCGTGGCGTTGCGCCGTCGCCTTGAGGCGTTGGAAAGGACGGGGCGACGGGACCGGGAAGTCCTGCCGTTCGCCCTGCCTGCGATCGATAAAGTCTTGCCTGGCAAAGGCTTGGCCTTGGGGACATTGCATGAGATGGCAGGAACTGGGACGGAGGAAGAGGACGGCGCCGTGGCGGCCGCCTTCCTCGCCGGTATCCTGGCCCGGCTCAAGCCGGAACGGCCGGTGCTGTGGTGTTTGGCCGAGGGCGATCTGTACGGGCCGGGATTGGCTGCCCTTGGCCTCGATACCCGGCGATTGATCCTGGCCCAGGCGCGACATCCGCGAGAGGTGCTGTGGGCAATGGAGGAGGGATTGAGAAGCCCAGCCTTGGCTGCCGTGGTCGGCGAGCCGGAGGTGCTTTCCTTGCCCGCAAGTCGGCGGTTGTTGCTGGCTGCCGAAGCTTCCGGCGTCACCGGCTTCGCGCTGCGGCGCTGGCGCGATGGCGAGCGGGCAGCCGCCCAGCGTTCGGCGCCCAATGCTGCAGACACCCGTTGGCGAATCAAGGCGATGCCCGGCGATGTCGTTGCTGGCGAGCCTGGGATCGACCGAGCGCGCTGGCAGGTCGAACTCTGGCGCTGCCGCGGCGGTGTGCCGGCATCCTGGATGGTGGAGGCGTGCGATGCGACGGGTCATGTGTCTCTGGTTGCCGCGCTGGCCGATCGACCGGCGGCGTGGCAGCCGGCTTCCCGCGCCGGATAGGCCCTTTGCTCTCACCCTGCCGGTCGGCAACCGGCATCTCGTCTCGGCAATCAATGCCGCCGCCGAGATGCTGGGCATCACGCCGGGCATGTCGCTGGGCGATGCGCGCGCGCTTTATCCCGCGCTCACCGTTGCTGAAGCCGATCCCGCTGGTGACGCTGCGGCGCTCCAGCGGCTCGCTCGTTGGTGCCAGCGCTACAGCCCTTGGACCGCGCCGCATGGCAGCGAGGCTATCCTTCTTAACGTCACCGGCTGTGCCCATTTGCGGGGCGGCGAAACGAGCCTCGCAGGCGAGCTGGTCGAACGGCTTGGGCGACAAGGCATCGCTGGCCGTGCCGCCATCGCCGACACCGCCGGTGCCGCTTGGGCGGTGGCGCGATGCGGCGGCACCGATCGTGCGGTGGTGCCGCCGCAAGCGACGCGGTCCGCGATCGCCGATCTCCCGGTCGCGGCGCTGCAGCTCGATTGTGTATTGGCGGTCGAACTTGAACGGCTCGGGCTGCGCCGCATCGGCGATCTCTACGCCTTGCCGCGCGCCGCATTGGCCGCACGGTTCAGCGAGGGACTGGCGATGCGCCTGGACCAAGCGCTTGGTACGGCGGCGGAGCCGCTTTCACCGCTGCCGCCGGTGCCGGCACGTTGGGTGCGGCGGCGCTTTGCCGAGCCGATTGGCGCACCCGAGGCACTTGCCAACGCCCTTCAGTTTCTGCTGGAAAGGTTCTGTGCCGTGCTTGGCGAGGAGATGCTCGGAGCACGCCGGTTGGTATTAAGCTGCCATCGTGTCGATGGGGTCGTGGCGCAGGTGACGATCGGCGCGGCGCGGCCCACGCGCGACCCCCACCATCTCTTTCGGCTTTTCGCCGAGCGGCTCGCCACGATCGATCCCGGTCTCGGTATCGAGGATATGGTGCTGGCAGCGATGTCGGTGCAAAGGCTGGCGGCGGTCCAACTCCGCTTGGCTGAGCCTGCCCGGGTTCAGCCTGCAGCCGCTTGCGACAAGATCGTGCCGTTCCCCGGCAAGAAGACCATGGCGCGGCAGGTTGCGCGCGCGTTGCTGGCAGCCGAAGGGCGGGATCGCGATGTCGGCGACACGGCGGAACTTGCCGTTCTTGTCGATCGCTTGGCCAATCGCCTGGGACTGCCGTCGGTCGGGCACCTTGAGCCGCACCAAAGCCATATACCGGAACATGTCCAACGATTTGCTCCGGTTTTTTCTCCACCGAAAAATACTTGGCGGCTCAATCCGCCGCGGCCGATCCGCCTCTTGCCGCGGCCGGAACCGATCGAGGCAGTGGCGTTGATGCCGGACGGTCCGCCGAGCCTCTTCCATTGGCGTCGCCTGCAGCACCGCGTGCGACGCGCCGATGGGCCGGAGCGACTCTGCGGCGAATGGTGGCATGGCAGCAAGGAGGCGGGCGCGTTGCGCGATTATTATCGCGTCGAAGACGAGACTGGACGGCGCTTTTGGCTTTATCGTGACGGCCTCTTCCTGGCGCCAGCAGAGCCACGCTGGTTCCTGCATGGTCTCTTCGCGTGATGCCATGACGGGCTATGCCGAGCTCCAGGTCACCAGCAACTTCTCGTTTCTGCGCGGCGCTTCACACCCGGCGGAGCTGGTGCTGCGCGCGCAAGAGCTGGGTCAGAGCGCCGTCGCCATCGCTGATCGCAACACGCTGGCCGGCATCGTCCGCGCCCACAGCGCCGCCAAGGAGCTCGGCTTCCGTTTGGTCGTCGGCTGTCAACTCGACCTCACGGATGCGCCGAGCCTGCTGTGCTTTCCCACCGACCGTACCGCTTATGGCCGGCTTTCCCGCCTGCTGACCCTGGGCAAGAGGCGTGCGGAGAAAGGCGAGTGCCGGCTCACCTATGCCGATGTGGTCGAGCACGGCACGGGGCAGATCCTGGTCGCATTGCCGCCCGACCAGCCCGATGCCGGCTTCGCCGAAATCCTGGCCCGTCTCGCAGACGATTTTCGCGGTGCCGTCTATCTCGCCCTCCACCATCTCTATAGGGGCGACGACGCAAAACGCATCCATCGACTGGCGATGCTTTCCGAAAGAATGAGGGTGCCGCTGATCGCCGCCAATGACGTGCTCTATCATGCGCCGTCTCGGCGCAGGCTACAGGATGTCCTCACCTGCATCCGCGAGGGCTGTACCCTCGCCGAGGCTGGCTTCCGGCTCCAGCCCCATGCCGAGCGCCATCTGAAGCCGCCGCAGGAGATGGCGCGACTTTTCCGCGATCATCCCGCGGCGGTCGCGCGTACACTCGAGATCGTCGAACGCTGTCGCTTCAACCTTGACGAGCTGCGCTACGACTATCCCGACGAGACCGGCGATGATGGTATGCCGGCGCAAGCGAAGCTCGAGCAGCTGGCGCGCGAGGGCGCGGCATGGCGTTATCCCCAAGGCGCTCCCGAGAAGATCCAACAGCAGATCGAGCATGAGCTCCGGCTCATCGGTAAGTTGGGCTTCGCCGCCTATTTCCTAACCGTCCACGACATCATGAGTTACGCCCGGAAGGAGGGCATCCTATGCCAGGGCCGCGGCTCCGCAGCGAACTCGGCGGTATGCTATTGCCTCCGCATCACCGACGTCGATCCTGACCGGATCGATCTGCTGTTCGAGCGCTTCGTCAGCAGCGAACGCAACGAGCCGCCTGACATCGATGTCGATTTCGAGCATGAGCGGCGCGAGGAGGTGATCCAGTACATCTATGACAAATACACGCGTGAACGCGCTGGCATGACGGCGGTTGTGAGCTCCTATCGTTCGCGTGGTGCCATCCGCGAGGTGGGGAAGGTGCTGGGGCTTTCGGAGGACGTCACCGCGGCGCTCGCCGGTACCGTCTGGGGCCAGAGCGGCGATGCCATCGCCGAGGCGCAGGTGCAGGGGGTGGGGCTCGATCCCACTGACCCGACCTTGCGTCTGGCGATCGAGCTGGCGCAGGAGCTGCTGGGCTTCCCGCGTCATCTCTCTCAGCATGTCGGCGGCTTCGTCATCACCCGCGGGAGGCTCGACGAGCTGGTGCCGATCGAGAATGCGGCGATGGAGAAGCGAACCGTCATTGAATGGGACAAGGACGATCTCAACGCGCTCGGTATTCTCAAGGTCGATGTGCTCGGCCTCGGCATGCTGAGCTGTATCCGCCGCGCCTTCGGTCTGCTTGAGCAGCATGATGGCCGGCGTTACACCATCGACAGCGTGCCGCAAGACCTGCCTGAAGTTTATGATATGCTCGGCCGTGCCGATACGATCGGCGTCTTCCAGGTCGAGAGCCGCGCGCAGATGAGCATGCTGCCGCGGCTCAAGCCGCGTGAGTTCTTCGATCTCGTCATCGAGGTGGCAATCGTCCGGCCGGGGCCGATCCAAGGCAATATGGTCCATCCCTATCTTCGTCGCCGTACTAACCAGGAGAAAATCGATTTTCCTCCGGGCCTCGAGGAAGTATTGAGGTACACCTGCGGCGTACCGCTCTTCCAGGAGCAGGCGATGAAGATTGCCATGATCGGCGCCGGCTTCACCGCCGGCGAGGCTGACGGCCTGCGCCGTGCCATGGCAACCTTCCGTCACAACGGCGACATCCGTCGCTTCGAGAAGAAATTCATCGACGGCATGATCGCCCACAATTACGAGCGCGATTTCGCCGTGCGCTGCTTCGACCAGATCAAGGGTTTCAGCGAGTACGGTTTTCCGCTGTCGCACGCGGCGAGCTTCGCGCTCCTGGTCTATGTCTCGGCCTGGCTCAAATGCTGCCATCCCGATGTTTTCGCCTGCGCTCTCCTCAACAGCCAGCCGATGGAATTCTATGCCCCGGCGCAGATCGTGCGCGATGCGCGCGACCACGACGTCGAGCTGCGCTCGGTCGACGTCAATCACAGCGCCTGGGATTGCACGCTCGAGCCCGGCGCCGAGGGCAGGCGTCGTGCTCTCCGCCTCGGCTTTCGCCAGGTGAACGGCCTCGCCGAAGCAGAAATCAAGGACAAGCTTGTAGCCCGACGCGATGCGCCCTTCCGCTGGCCGGCCGAGCTGCAGCATCGGACCGGGCTGAGCCGCGGCGTGCTGGAGAAGCTTGCTGCCGCCGATGCCTTCCGCTCGATGGGGCTCGACCGGCGCCAGGCGCTTTGGGCGGTCAAGGGGCTTGATACCGGCGGCGCGCAAGAAGCCTTGCCGTTGCTGGCGCCGCTGGCCGGCGCCTTCCCGGAGCCCCCGGCGGCACTCCCGGCGATGGGCCTGGGCGAGCATGTGATCGAGGACTACCGTGCCACCGGCCTGTCGTTGAAGCGCCATCCGGTGGCACTGCTGCGTCAGGATCTCGCTGTACGCCACATTTCGCGGAATGCCCAGCTTCTCGCCGCGCCGGCGGCAAAGCTGGTCAGGGTGGCGGGTCTGGTATTGGTGCGCCAGCAGCCCGGCAGCGCCAAGGGCGTGATCTTCATGACGCTCGAGGATGAGACCGGCATCGCCAACATCGTCGTCTGGCGAAAGGTGTTCGAGCGCTTTCGTCCGATCGTCATGGGCGCGCGGCTGGTCGAAGTCGTCGGCCGTGTTCAGCGCGAAGGAGAGGTGATCCACATCGTCGCCGACCGGCTGGTCGATCTCTCACCGCTGCTGCGCCGCCTTGCCGATCCCGGCCTCAGCACGCCTGCCGAGCTTCGCGTCGAGAGCCGGGATTTCCGATGAGGGAGACCATTTCCAGCCGCGATCGATGGCTGCGCCAACAGCTTATCCACTTCCAGCCTGCCGATCACCTCCGGTGGAAACCGGGTATAAAACAAAAAATCTTTGCAAAACAAATGGTTATGAGGAATTTGGCCTGCCCGCGACAGGGGAGCGAATCTGAAATCGTAAATATTTGCTCGTTCGGCCGATCCGTTGCACCATCCGCCTGACCAAGACAGGTAGCAAAGCCCATGACGGACAGCGGTAGCGCCGCCACGACAATCCACGCCGCCTCGGAGGGCCCGACGGGCTTCACGCATCGTACGGGGACAGGCGTGTTGCCTTACCAGGCGATCACGGCGATGATCCGCGCGCGCGAGATCACCGCGGCGCCCGAGATCGAGCCGGCGCAAATCCAACCCGCCAGCATGGATCTGCGCCTCGGCCACCACGCCTATCGGGTCCGGGCAAGCTTCTTGCCGGGTCCCGGCGCCACCGTCATCGACAAGGTCAAGGAGATGGGGGGCTATCCGCTCGACCTTGCCGAGGGAGCGGTGCTTGAGCGCGGCTGCGTCTACGTCGTGCCTTTGCTGGAGAGCGTCCGGTTGGTGGGTGGCGTCACCGGCGTAGCCAATCCCAAGAGTTCGACTGGTCGCCTTGACGTGCTCACGCGGCTCATCACCGACCGCGGCACCGCCTTCGACCAGATCGAGCGCGGCTATGAGGGGCCGCTCTACCTCGAGGTGGCACCGCAGACCTTCAGCGTCGTCGCCCGCCAAGGCTCCCGGCTCAACCAGCTGCGTTTTCAACGCGGCAATCCCATCATCGCCGCCAGTGAGCTCTCGCGTCTTTATGACGAAGGCCAGCTTCTGCGATGCAACGGCCCCCGGCCGCAGATCCGGGACAACCTCGTGCCGGTGACGATCGATCTGAAAGGGACGGGTCCCGGCAGCATCATCGGCTATCGCGCTAAGAAGCACACCGACAAGATCGATATCGATATCGTCGGCGCCTACGATCCGCGCGACTACTGGGAACCGATCATTTACCACCGCGAGGCGACGCTGATCCTGGATCCGGACGAGTTCTACATCTTGGCGACGGCGGAGGAAGTAGGCGTGCCGCCAGATCTGGCTGCCGAAATGGTGCCTTATTACACCCGCTCCGGTGAATATCGCGTCCACTACGCCGGCTTCTTCGACCCCGGCTTCGGCTGGGACGGTCGGGCCAACGGCAGCCGCGCCGTGCTGGAGGTACGCTCGCACGAGGTACCTTTCATGCTCGAACACGGCCAGACCGTGGCTTGGCTGAGATACGAGCGCATGGCCGGTCATCCCGACCGCGTCTACGGCTCCGGCCTCAAATCGAACTACCAGAACCAGGGCCTCGCGCTGGCGAAGCATTTCCGGCCATTCGCCTGATCGGTGTTCTGCCGATGATTGCCGACCCGCATGAAAACGCTCTACTCTTTGTCAAACATATTGGATGAGGCGAGGAGACGAGTATGCCGACGATCAAGGTCACCGACTTGGCTTATGGGCGGCTCCGGGCGCCCGATCTCGACGTCATGGAAGAGTTCCTTACGGATTTCGGCATGGCGCGGGCCGCCCGGACCAGCCGCGCGCTTTACATGCGCGGCACCGATCCCGCCCACCACATCCATGTCACGGAGCTTGGCGAGGCCGCCTTTGTCGGCCTCGCCTGGTACGCGGCGAGCGAGGAGGATCTCCATCGCTTGGCGAAGCTGCCTGGCGCCTCGGCCGTGGAGGAGATCGATGAGCCCGGTGGCGGCAAGCGGGTGCGCCTCAAGGAGCCCAATGGCTACCAGATCGAGGTCGTTCACGGCATCGAGACGGTGGCGCCGATCCCGGTGCAGCGCCAAGCGCTCAATTTCGCCGATACGCCGCTCAACCGCGCCGGCGAGCTGATGCGCCTGAAGCGCGGGCCCGCCCGGGTAAAGCGCATCGGCCACGGCGTGATGGGCTCTCCTGATCTCCTGGGCACGGTGGGCTGGTTCCGCGACACGCTCGGGCTGGTCTGCTCCGACGACGTCTATGCCGGCAGCAAGGACCATATCATCGGCTCGTTCAACCGCTGCGATCGCGGCGAGCAGTTCGTCGATCACCATGTCTTCTTCTGCATCCAGCACGAGAAGAAGGGGCTCAACCACCTGTCCTTCGAGGTCCAGGACGTCGATGATGTCTTCCTGGGCCACGAGTATCTCCGACAGAAGGGCAAGTACGAGCATATGTGGGGAATGGGGCGCCACCTCCTGGGCAGCCAGATCTACGACTATTGGGCCGATCCCTGGGGCAGGGTCCATGAGCACTGGACCGACAGCGACCGGGTCAACATCAAGAACGGCCCGAACCTGTGGTCTGTCGACGAGGGGCTGGTGTCGCAGTGGGGAGAGCGCCCACCCGAGAAGATGCTGAACCGGATCTGCGCCTAGCTATGACGTTGCCGCGAGCGCGGCGCCGCTCGCGCGCGCCGGGCTCGCGACCTCGATCACCTGATCGTTATGAGGATCGATCAGGTGCATGCGGCGCATGTCCGCCTGGAACCGCATGTGCTCGCCCGGTGCCAGCGCCGCCTCCGGATTGACGCGGGCGCAAAGCTCGTTGCCGTCGACGATGATATAGACCATCGTCTCCATGCCCATGGGCTCGACCACCTCGACCGGCATGACGAATTCGGCGCCTGCGGCGTAGGCGCGCGTCTCGGTGATATGCTCCGGCCGGATGCCCAGCACCAGCGCCTGGCCGATATACGGCCGATAGGCTGCGCTGCGCTCGGCGGGGACGGGAAGCGTCAGTCCCGGCGCCGAGGTGAACGGCCAGCGTGCCGGAGGCCTCGATCAGTCGGCAGGGAACGAAATTCATGGCCGGCGAGCCGATGAATCCGGCGACGAAGCGCGTGCGGGGCGCGTGGTAGAGCTCATGCGGCGTGCCGATCTGTTCGATGCGCCCGCCATTCATCACCACGACACGGTCGGCCAAGGTCATCGCCTCGACTTGGTCATGGGTGACGTAGACCGTGGTCGTGCGGACCTGCTGGTGCACCTTCTTGATCTCGGTGCGCATCTGCACGCGCAGCTTGGCGTCGAGATTGGAAAGCGGCTCATCGAAGAGGAAGACCTTGGGATCGCGCACGATGGCGCGGCCCATGGCAACGCGTTGGCGTTGCCCGCCTGAAAGTTGCCGCGGGCGGCGGCCCAGCAGCTCCGTGATGTCGAGGATGCGCGCGGCTTTCTCGACCCGCTGCTTGATCTCGGCCTTGGGAAACTTCTTAAGCCGAAGGCCGAAGGACATGTTCTCAAACACCGTCATATGCGGATAGAGGGCGTAATTCTGGAACACCATGGCGATGTCGCGATCCTTGGGGGGCAGGTCATTGACGATTTGCCCGCCGATCATGATCTCACCGGCCGTGGCTTCCTCGAGGCCGGCGATCATCCGCAAGGTGGTGCTCTTGCCGCAGCCCGAAGGCCCAACCAGCACGACGAATTCCTGATCGGCGATGTCGAGATCGATGCCGCGCACGGCCTCCGTCTGATCGAACTTCTTGACGACCTTGCGGAGCGTCACTTGCGCCATGGCGCCTACCCCTTCGTCGCGCCGGCGGTGAGCCCGGCGATGTAATAGTCCATAAGGAATGCATAAATCACCAGCGGCGGAGCGGCGGCGATCAGCGCCGCCGTCATGATCATGCCCCATTGATAAACGTCACCCTTGACCAGCGTGGTGATGGTGCCCGCGGTCAATACCTGCTGGTCGCTGCTGAAGATGAACGCCATGGGATAGACGAAGGCGGCCCAGCAGACGGTAAAGGCGAAAATGGTCGCCGCGATGAGCCCGGGCAGCGCTACCGGTATGAAGATCTTGAACAGCATCTGCAGGTGGCTGGCGCCGTCGATCAGAGCCGCCTCGTCGAGCTCTCTGGGAATGCTCTGGAAATACCCGATCATGATCCAGGTGCAAAACGGCACGGTCAGCGTCGGGTACACCAGCACCAGCGCCCAATAGGAATTGAGCAGGCCCAACGAGCCTACGATCTTGAACAGCGGCAGGAACAGCAGCGAATCCGGGACGAGATAGGTCAGGAAGACGCCGGTGGCGAGGATGCCGGAGCCCCAGAATTTCATCCGTCCGAGCGAGAACGCCGCCGGCACGGCGATGATCATCGTGATCGCGACGACGCAAAGCGTGACCAAGGCGGTATTCTTGAGGTAGATCGGAAAATCGGTCTTGTTCCAGAGCGTATCGATATTCTCGGTGGTCGGCGAGAAGGACGGCAGCCATGGGTTGGTAGCCTGGTTGGAGATTTCGGCGCTGCTCTTGGTCGCCGTTACCAGCTCGTAATAGGGCGGGATGAGAAAGAAGATCGCGAACAAGGCGAGGAAGAAATACGACCCTCCCAGCGCCCACCGCCGATTGCGCCGGAGGCTGGCGCCGGCGAGGCGGCGCTGCGCCGGATCAGCCGCGGCGACGCTCATCAGACCGCCTTTCCGCGCCGATGCACGCCGCGCAGGATGAAGATGGCGCAGACGCCGAGGATGGGGAACATGAAAAGCGATACCGCCGCGCCCAGCGGAATGTCGCCGCTCGCGATGCCGAGCTGGAAGGCCCAGGTGGCGAAGATGTGCGTCGTGTTGCGCGGACCGCCGGAGGTGAGCACACGGACGATGTCGTAATTGGCGAAGGTGACGATGAGCGAGAACAGCACGGTGATCGCGATGATGTTGCGCATCATCGGCAGCGTGATATGGATGAATTTCTGCCAAGCGCCGGCGCCGTCGATCGCCGCCGCCTCATAGAGCTGCTCGGGCACTGATTTGAGCGCCGCTAGATACATGATGAGGAAGAACGGAGCGCCGTACCAGACATTGACCAGGATGGTGCAGAAGCGCGCCCAATTGGGCGCGCTGAGCCAGGGGATATGTGGGCCGCCAATCTGCGCGAAGAGCCAGTTGAAGGCGCTGTAGGTGGGGTCGAGCAGCCAGAGCCAGCCGAGCGTGCTCAGCGAGAGCGGGATGACCCAGGGGATAAGCAGCATCCCGCGCCATTTGCGCTGCCCTTTCGCCGGTAGATTGTTGACGAGATGGGCAGTGATGATCCCGATGACGGCCTTGAAAAGGACCGCGGTGACGGCGAAGAGACAGGCCTGCTCCACCACTGCCCAGAAGGTGTCGCGGCCGAAGAGAAACGCGTAGTTGCCGAGGCCGATGAACCTGGTCTGTGTCTTGTTGAGCATCGAGAGGTAGATCGCGTAGACGCCCGGATAGACGATCAAGCCGCCTATAACGGTGATGAGCGGCAAAGCGAAGAGAAAGGCAGTGGTCGAGCGTCGGCGCGACAGGCGGTAGAGGCCGCCGGCGCGGACCGTGCCCGGGGCAATCGCCTTGGCGGTCATCAGCCTGCGCGGAACGGTGTCACTCATGGCGTCGAAACTCCCGGTTTGCCCAGGCGGCGCCTCGCGCCATGCCGCCGGTCTATGACCAATGAGGAGTATCAATCAGCTGCGCAGATAGCCTTCGCATTCGCCCGCGGCCCATTTGACGACGTCGTCGATCTTCTCGCCGCCCTGCGCCACCTTCGCGATCATCACCGTCTGGATCGATTGATTGTAGATCTGGGCCGCGATGTCCGGGCGCGCCGGATAGCCGGCGATGCTCAGCTCTTCGTCGCCGCGCGGCGGGTAATTGTAGACCGTGCCCAGCGGCGGCTCGACGGTCTTCCAGGTGTCGAAATCGTAGTAGCTCCGAAACGCCGGCAGATCGTAGCCGTTCGACGCCTGCACCAGCCGTCTTGCCTGCGGCTTGTCGACCATGTATTTGACCAGCTCCTTGGCCGCGCTCTTGTTCTGGCCGAAGCTCCAGACCCCGTAGAACCAGGGGAGGTAGGGAGCGAACCGGCCGTTGGGTCCGCGCGGCATGTCGTGCGTCCAGCACTGTGCCGCGACTTTGGGATTATCGCGCTTGGCAACCGACCACGCGCTGGGTGGATTCATGATGCCCGACCCCTTGCCCGAAACGAGCCATTTGTTGTTGCCTGCATCGTCCCAGGCATAAACGTCCGGCGGGTTGAAGGACATCAGCTTTTTCGCATAGTCGAGCGCGGCGCGGGTCTCGGCGGAATTGACCTTGATCGCGTCCTTGTCGTCGATGAAGACCGCGCCATGGGAGCGGAAGAGAGCGCCTACCCAGTCGATCGAATCGCTGGTCTGGCCCATGGGTAAGCCGATGGGATAGCCGGCTTTGAACAGCTTCTCGGCGGTCGCGAGGTAAAGCGCCCAGTCCCAGCTGTGGACCAGTGCCTTGTCGCGCTTGGCCTCGTCCGCCGGAAAGATTTTGACGATGTCGACACCGCAATGCTGCTTGTAGAGATCGATGCGCGAGCAGCACGGCTTGAGCTGGCTGCCGGCGATGCTCGGAACCGCTCGCCATTTACCGTCATGCTTGGCCAGATACTCGCTGATGGCTGCGATTGGGCCATGCTCTCCGACCAACGCCGCGATGACGTCGTCCATCGGCTCGAGCACATCGCGGTGAACTGCGACCTGCCACGAGCGGTGCTGGCTGATGTCATGGCCGGTCTGCGCCTCCGCCTCGGCGCTTGCGGTGAGGATGTCCTTGTCGCCCTGCGAGGTGATGAAATCGATATGAACCTCGACATGGTTTTGCTTGCCCCATTCATTGCAGATCGAGGTCAGGACATCATTGGCGCCGGGTACCCAATGGTCCCATACGCCGAGCGTCAGCCTTCCGGCGGAATAGGACGTCCGCATGTAGGGCGCGGCAACCGTAAAGCCGGTCACCAAGGCGGCGCGCCTGATGAATTTGCGGCGCGAAACAGCCGTCGTCTTCATCGTCGTTCCTCCCATTCGGACCGCTCTTGCCGGCGGCGTTATTGGCTTAAACGGGGGCTTGTGCGTTTTCTTCCGGGGTCGCCCCTCCATCGTTCCGAAGCGCGCCTTCACCACATCATGACGTTGAAGCGCCTGCCTCGGCAAGCCCCGTATGTTGCTCGGCCGCAACACCCGCCGCCGCCGTCTGGGATCAAAAAAGTACCAGCGGCCCGAGGGGCCTTCATAAATCCCGCTGGCTGCCTCATGATCCCGGCACGCTCGCTTGCGCGGGCTCCAAGCCTCGGACCTCCCATGGGCCTCGTCTTCGCCTCACCGCCGCCCGCCGCCGACCCGCTCCGGCAGGCCGTGCGCGTGGCCTACCGCGCCGACGAGGCTGAAGCGGTCGCGCGGCTTCTTGGTGTGGCGACGCTGCCGGTTGAGGCGAGCGAGCGCATCTCCCGGCGAGCCTACGATCTCGTTGCCGAGGCACGGCGGCGGCGGCTCCGCAAGGGCGGGATCGATGCTCTTCTTCATGAATATGCGCTCTCGACGCCGGAAGGCGTAGCGCTGATGTGTCTTGCCGAGGCCTTGCTGCGTATACCCGATGCCGGCACGATCGATCGTCTGATCCGCGATAAGCTGGCGCCGGCCGATTGGGCGAGCCATCTGGGTCGCTCCCGGTCGCTGCTGGTCAACGCGTCGACCTGGGCATTGATGCTGACCGGGCGGTTGATGGGCGATGCCCAAGCGCAAGGTGATCTCGCACACGCACTGCATCACCTGCTCGCACGCTCTGGGGAGCCGGTAGTGCGGCAGGCAGTGACCGCGGCCATTCGCGTCCTCGCGCGACAATTCGTGATGGGTCGCAACATTGTCGAAGCCCTGGAGCGCGCTGCGCCCGCCGAGCGTCTGGGTTATCGCCATTCCTATGACATGCTCGGCGAGGCCGCGCGCAGTGCGGCCGATGCCGAGCGCTACTTCGCCGCCTACGACGAGGCGATCGCCGCCATCGGCGCCGCTGCTGGGGGACGCGATATCCTGGCGGCGCCCGGGATATCGGTGAAGCTTTCGGCCTTGCATCCTCGATATGAGGAAAGCCAGCGCCGGCGGGTGCAGGATGAGCTCGGCCCTCGGTTGGCCGAGCTGGCGCGGCGCGCGCGGGCGGTAGGCATCGGCTTCACTATCGACGCCGAGGAGGCCGAGCGTCTCGATCTCTCGCTCGACCTGATCGCCGCGCTGGCGCTCGATCCATCGTTGGCCGGATGGGACGGGCTGGGCCTCGCCGTCCAGGCCTATCAGAAGCGTGCGTTGCTGTTGATCGATTGGCTCGCGGCGCTTGCCCGGCGCGGCAAGCGTCGCCTGATGCTCCGACTGGTCAAAGGCGCCTACTGGGACAGCGAGATCAAGCGCAGCCAGGAGCGCGGTCTTGACGGATACCCTGTCTTTACTCGCAAGCTCGCCACGGACGTCTCCTATCTTGCCTGCGCCCGACGCCTGCTGGCGGCGCCTGACGCCTTCTACCCCCAATTTGCCACCCATAATGCCCATACGCTGGCGGCGGTGATCGAATTCGCCGGCGAGCGGCGCGATTACGAGTTCCAGCGCCTGCACGGCATGGGCGAGGCGCTCTACGAACAAGTCGTCGGCGAGGGTAAGCTCGACCGTCCCTGCCGTGTCTATGCGCCGGTCGGCGGCCATGAGGATTTGCTGGCTTATCTCGTGCGACGCCTGCTCGAGAACGGCGCCAACACGTCCTTCGTCAACCGGCTGGTCGACGAGCGCGCGCCGATTGCCGACATCGTTGCCGACCCGGTCACGCGTCTCGCCGCGCTGCCGAGCAAGCCGCATCCCCGCATCGCCCTGCCGCGCGATCTCTATGGCAGCGAGCGGCGCAATGCGCGCGGCATCGACCTCTCCGATCCGCTTCGACTGGCGGAGCTGGGAGAGGCGATGGCCTACGCGATCGAGCCTTGGCATGCCGCGCCGATCATCGGCGGCAGCGAGCGCTCCTCGGTTGTGCGTCCGGTGCTCGATCCCGCTGACCGCCGGCGCGAGGTCGGCACCGTCGCCGACGCGCGACAGGAGCATATCGACGAGGCGCTGGCGCGCGCCGCAGCGGCAGCGCCCGGCTGGGATCGCGTTGATGCCGGCGAGCGGGCCTCCCATCTCGAGCGTGCCGCGGCGCTGCTCGAGGAACGGCTGCCCGCATTGATGGTGCTCATTGTGCGGGAAGGAGGGCGGACGCTTCCTGACGCGCTCGCCGAAGTGCGCGAGGCGATCGACTATTGCCGCTACTACGCGGCACGCGCCCGCGCCGATTTCGGCGCCGCCGAGGGATTGCCCGGGCCGACCGGCGAGCGCAACACTCTGGCGCTGCACGGGCGCGGCGTCTTCGCTTGCATTGCGCCCTGGAATTTTCCCCTCGCGATCTTTATCGGCCAGGTGGCCGCGGCATTGGCGGCAGGGAACGCAGTGGTTGCCAAGCCCGCCGAGCAGACGCCGCTGGTCGCGGCCGCGGCGGTGCGGCTGCTGCATCGGGCCGGCATTCCCGGCGACGTGCTGGCGCTGCTGTCGGGTGACGGCGCTGTCGGCGCGTCTCTGGTCGCTGATCCCCGCGTCGCCGGCATCGCCTTCACCGGCTCGACTGAGACGGCGCGCGCCATCAACCGCGCGCTCGCCGAGCGCCCGGGGCCGATCGTTCCGTTCATCGCGGAGACCGGCGGCCAGAACGCGCTCATCGCGGATTCTTCCGCGCTGCCGGAGCAGCTCGTGGCTGACGTCGTCACCTCGGCCTTCAACAGCGCCGGCCAGCGCTGCTCGGCACTGCGCGTGCTGTTCGTCCAGGAGGACATCGCGCCGCGCGTCGTGGCGCTGCTGGAGGGCGCGATGCGCGAGCTCATCGTCGGTGATCCCGGTCTCATTGCCACCGATATCGGCCCGGTGATCGACGGCGAGGCCTGCGCGGCGCTGGCAAGCCACGCGGGGCGCATGATGCGGGAGGGGCGCGTCCTCTGTGCGCTCGATCTGCCACCAGGGACCGAGAATGGCACCTTCTTCGCGCCGCGCGCCTTCGAGATCGACCGGCTCGACCTGCTCCAAGGAGAGGTGTTCGGGCCGATCCTGCACGTCGTCCGCTGGCGCGGGGATGCGCTTGATCGCGTGCTCGACGCCGTCGCCGCCACCGGATATGGCCTTACCCTCGGGATTCACAGCCGCATCGACGAAACGGTAGCCCGTATCCACCAGCGCCTCGCGGTCGGCAACACTTATGTGAATCGCAACATGATCGGCGCTGTCGTGGGAGTGCAGCCTTTCGGCGGCCAGGGGCTGTCCGGCACCGGGCCCAAGGCCGGCGGACCGCATTATCTCCACCGCTTCGCGGCCGAGCGCAGCTTGAGTGTCGACACGACGGCGTCGGGCGGGAACGCCAGCCTGCTGTCGCTGAGCGAAGAAAGCTAAGCTAGCCTCGCAACGCCGGCCAGCTCTGGGCGAGGCCATCGAGGACGAATTGCGCTGCCAGCGCGGCGAGGACAATGCCAAGGACGCGGCTCATGACGGTCGCGCCGGTTACGCCGACCAGTCGCACCACTTGCGCCGCCGCCAACAGCAGCGCCAGGGTGATCGCCATCACCGCGATCAGAGCGCCGATGACGCCGAGGGCGGCAAGCGGCGAGCCCGCACGTTCCATCAGCAGCACGATCGAGGTGAGCGCGCCCGGACCGGCAAGCAGCGGGAAGGCGAGGGGGAAGACGGAGACGTTGTGGCGTTGTTCAGCCTCCTGCTCTTCCGAAGCGGTCGGCCGGCGAATGCCCGATTCCCGTGCGAAGACCATCTCGGTGGCGAGAAGGAAGAGCAGGATGCCGCCGGCGACGCGGAAGGCCGGCAGGGTGATGCCGAGCGCGCGCAGCAATGCGCCGCCGCCCAGCGCGAACGCGAGAATGAGGATGGTCGCAATGATGACGCCGCGGACCGCGCACAGACGCCGGATCCGGAGCGGCGCGCCACGCACCAGGCCGGCGAAGATCGCGGCGCTGCCGACGGGGTCGATGATGACGAACAGGGTGACGAAGGCGTAGAAGAGATGGGCGGGCATCGGTCGGCGCGGACGGCGCTCAGTCCCGGCGTTCGAGGATCATCCGCATGCCGTGCCGCGGGCGCAACGTGATGAGCCCCTGCGGATCGACGGGGAAGCCGGGGACCAGTCGCAGGCGATAGCGCTGCGCCAGCGTCGCGAGAAGCAGCATGGCCTCCGCCATGGCGAAGGCGGCGCCGATGCAGACGCGCGGCCCGGCGCCAAAGGGGATATAGGCGAAGCGATGACGCCCTGCCGCGCGCTCGGGTGCGAAACGCTCTGGATCGAAGCCGTTTGGGTCGTCCCACAGCTTGGGGTTGCGATGGAGCAGCCACGGCACGATCAGAACGGTCGCCCCCGTGGGGATGCGCCTGCCCAGCACTTCGTCGGGGCCCAGCGCCGCGCGCGACAGCGTGTGTGCCGGCGGGTAGAGCCGCATCGCCTCCTCGATCACCATGCGTGCGTAGGGGAGCCGCGCGAGATCCTCGTGCTTCGGCACGCGTCCATCGAGTGCCGATGTCAGTTCCGCCTGCAGCTTTGCTTCGACCGCGGGATGCTGGGAGAGCAGGTACCAGGTCCAGGTCAGGGCAACGGCCGTGGTCTCGTGCCCGGCCATGAAGATCGTGACCACCTGGTCGCGCACTTCCTGGTGGGTCATTCCCCCACCGGTCTCTTCGTCGCGGGCCGCGATGAGCCGCGCGAGCAGATCCTTGGGCTGCTCCGCGCCTGCCCGTTCGCGCGCCGCCAGCAGCCGATCGATCGCCCGGTCGAACTCGGTGAAGATCCGTTCAGGCCGTTGCGAGCGGCCGAGGTGCGACAACCAAAGTGGCAGCTCCAGCAGGTCGGCGAGCTGGGGCCGGACTTCGGCCTGATAGCGCTCGACGCCGCTCTCGACGATGTCGACGATGTCGCCGGAATCGGAGGAAAACATCGTGCGCGCGATGATGTGCAGGGTCGCATGCATCATCGCGACGGCGACATCGATTTCGGCGCCGTCCGGCAGCGCGTCCCACTCGCTCTTCAGCCGCAGCGCGATCTCCGTCATGATCGCGGAATAGCCGACGATGCTGCGATGGTCGAACGCCGGCGCCATGATGCGCCGATGGCGCCGCCAAGTTTCGCCCTCGCTGGTCAGCAGGCCGCGGCCGAGGCCAGGCTCGAGCAGGCGGCGGGTTATCTCGGTCTTGTGGTAATTGTCGGCATTGTCGAGCAGCACGTGCTTGATCGCGCCGGGCTCGTTGATGAAGACGGTACGCTTCCAGAATAGCCGACGTTCGAGGATATCGGCGCTGTAAGCTTCGGCACCGTAAGTCGCAAGCGAATTGTCGCGCAGGACGCGCAGGAATTGGAATAGCGGCGGTCGCCGATCGGGCACCCGCGGCACGGCCAGACGCGGAACCGTCGCCGGTGCAGGGCTCCGGTCCATCACGCTCATCCGCGTCCCTCTCCGATCGTAGGGTGACAACCCTAATCCAGCACCCGGGCGCCGCAGCTCGCAAGCCCGGCCCCGGACTTGCCCGCGCCGGGGCCGCTGCCAAGCAAGACGATGACACTCCCGGCGCGGCGGCGCAACCGGCTTCCCCCGCCCGCCCGCCCGCCATATAGTCATTCGGATCAGGACGCTGGGAGGACGAGGATTGCCGCGCGATTTCGTTGCTTCGGTCTGCCCGCATGATTGCCCGAGCGTCTGCGCGCTCGAGGTGGAACGGCTGGATCCGTCGACCATCGGCCGCGTCCGCGGGCGCAAGGACCATCCCTATACCGCGGGTGTCGTGTGCGCCAAGGTCAGCCACTATGCCGAGCGTCAGCACCACCCGCTGCGTCTGCGGACGCCGCTGCGCCGGGTCGGCGATAAGGGCGTCGGCATCGGCGCCTTCGCGCCCATCGCCTGGGACGAGGCGCTCGACCGGGTCGCCGAGGCTTTTGCCCGGGCCGTCCAGCGTCATGGCAGCGAGACGGTCTGGCCGCATTTCTACGCCGGCACCATGGGGCTGGTGCAGCGCGATGGCATCAACCGGTTGCGACATGCGCTGCGCTACTCGCGCCAGCATTCGACCATCTGCAACGCATTGTCGGATTCCGGCTGGCTCGCCGGAGCCGGGGTGAAGCGCGGCGTCGATGCACGCGAGATTCCGCTCGCCGATCTCATTATCATGTGGGGCGGCAATCCGGTGTCGACTCAGGTCAACCTGATGACGCATATCACCCGCGCCCGCAAGGAACGCGGGGCGCCGTTCGTCGTCATCGACCCCTATCGCACCCCCACGGCGGACGTTGCCGATATCCATCTCGCGCCCCGTCCCGGCACGGACGGTGCGCTTGCTTGCGCCGTGATGCATGTGCTGTTCAAGGAGGGATATGCCGACCGCGCCTACCTCGCGCGGTACACCGCCGGTGCCGAGAAGCTTGAGGCGCATCTGCGAGCGCGCGATCCCGTATGGGCGTCGGAGATCACCGGGCTCGCGGCGGCGGCGATCGTCGATTTCGCACGGCTCTATGGCCGCACCAGGCGCAGCTATCTGCGGATCGGCTATGGCTTCTCGCGCTCCCGCAACGGCGCGGCCCAACTCTTCGCTGCGAGTTGCTTGCCGGCCGTCACCGGCGCTTGGCAGTATGAAGGCGGCGGCGCGCTCTACGCCAATGGCGGGGGCATCTACAAGCTCGATCGCAGCCTGATCGAAGGGCTGGACGTGGTAGACCACAACACGCGCATGCTCGACCAGTCGCGCATCGGCCCGATCCTCACCGGTGACCGGCGCGATCTCGGTGACGGTCCCCCGGTGACGGCGCTGCTCATCCAGAACACCAACCCTATGGTCGTCTCGCCCGATTCCAACGCGGTGCGCCGCGGCTTCGCACGGGCCGATCTCTTCGCCTGCGTGCACGAGCAGTTCATGACCGAGACGGCGGCGATGGCCGATATCGTCCTGCCCGCGACCACCATGCTCGAGCATGACGATTTCTATACTGCTGGCGCCCACACCTTTCTCCAGGTGGCGCGCAAGGTGATCGAGCCCTTCGGCGAGGCGCGGTCCAATCACGCCGTCATCTGTGCGCTGGCCAAGCGCTTGGGCGTCGAGCATCCCGGCTTCGACATGACGGAATGGGAGATCATTGACCGTACGCTCGCGCTCTCCGGTTTGCCGGACGCGGCCACCATCCACGCCCAGGGCGGCTACGATCTGGCGCTGCCGTTCGAGACCGCGCATTTCCTCGACGGCTTCGGCCACGCCGACAAGCGCTTCCATTTCGCAGCCGACTGGGCGGCGATCGGCGCCGATCACGCCGCGCTGCCGGCGCTGCCGGATCATGTCGCGGTGATCGACCGGGCGGATGCCGAGCACCCGTATCGCATGGTGGCGCCGCCGGCGCGGTCCTTCCTCAACACCAGCTTCAACAACCTGCCGTCGAGCCTCGGCCGCGAGGGCAGGCCGATGGTGCGCGTGCATCCCGACGATCTCGCCGGGCTCGGGCTGGCCGACGGCGCGCGCGTGCGGCTCGGCAACCGCCGCGGCACGGTGGTGCTCCATGCCCGCGCCTTCGACGGGCTGCAGCGCGGCGTCCTCGTCGTCGAAGGCATCTGGCCCAATCACGCCTTCGAGGAGGGCATCGGGATCAACGCTTTGGTCAGCGCCGAACCCGGCCTGCCCAATGGCGGCGCGGTGTTTCACGACACCGCGGTGTGGCTGCGCGCCGCGTGAGAGCCGCGCCCATGCTCGAAACCTCGCCGCTCTGGCCGGCCGACCTCGACCATCTTCGCATCGACTCGCCCGCGCCGGAAGTGCTGGCCGGCTTCTATGAGCGCGCTCTGGGAATGAGCGTATCGCCGCTCGGCCGCGACACCTATCTCGCCGAAGGGCATCAGCGCTGCTTGGTGATCGGACGCGGCGCAGCGCGCGGCCATCCCTGGAGCGCCTTCGCGCTCGCGGACGATGCGCAGCTGGAGCGCTACCGTCGCTTCGTCGTCGAGCGGGGCGGCACTCCGCTGCCATCGCCGACGCCGCTCTTCGCTCAGGGCGGCTTCGCGGTCGGCGATCCCGATGGGAGGTTCGCCGTGTTCGGCGTCCGCAGTGACCGGCAGGCGCGCCCCGCGACCGGCGCCGCCGCCGATTTCGCCGCGCGGCTGCAGCATGTGGTGGTGGCATCGCAGCGCTTCCCGGCGATGATGGCGTTCTATCGCGACGTGCTGGGCTTCCTCGTCTCCGACACGGTCCATGTCCCGGACGGCAGCGGCGGCCTTGGCGAGGCCAATGTGTGCTTCCTGCGCGCCAATATCGAGCATCACAGCTTCGCCGTCTTCCGCGCTCCTGTTTCGTCCAGCGACCATTTCGCGCTCGAGACCTCGGGCTGGGAGGATATCAGGCGCTGGGCCGATCACTTTGCCGCGCTCGATGTGGCCATCTGGTGGGGGCCCGGTCGGCACGGTGCCGGCAACAATCTTTTCTTCATGGTCAAGGATCCCGAGGGCAACAATATCGAGATTTCGGCCGAGCTTGAGACGCTGCCCAAGGGCGAGCCCGGCAAGCGCTGGGCAGCCGGGGCCAAGGCGCTCAACCTCTGGGGTCCGATCTGGGTGAGGGATACCGCTCCCTAAGGCGCCGGCGACAGTCATCCGGGTCAGAACGGTTGCCACGTCTTCCGGCGGCATAAGTCTCCGGCACCCCATATACTAGGGCGATGGCAAGAGACGACGGACGCAAGGGCCAGCTTCCGGCTGACGCCAAATCGGCGGCGGTCGAAGCCTTCCTGGGCCAGGTGCGAGCGATGCCGGCGGTGCGGCCCGCGGCCGGGCGCGGCCGGCTGATCTTCGCGCTGGATGCGACGGCGAGCCGCGAGGTGAGCTGGGATCGTGCCTGCCGGCTCCAGGGCGAGATGTTCGAGGCGGCGGCGGTGCTGGGCGGGCTCGACGTGCAGCTGGTCTTCTACCGCGGCTTCGACGAATGCAAGGCGAGCCGCTGGCTCGGCGCGGCCGCGGATCTTCATCGCGCCATGCGCAGCGTCTCCTGCGTCGGTGGCGAGACGCAGATCGCCCGCGTGCTCGCCCATGCGCTCAAGGAGGCGCGCGCGCAAAAGGTGAATGCCCTGGTCTTCGTCGGTGACGCCATGGAGGAGAAGGTCGACGAGCTGAGCCGGCTCGCCGGCGAACTCGGGCTGCTGGGCGTGCCGGTCTTCGTCTTCCATGAGGGCGGCGACGAGGTCGCCGGCTCGGCCTTCCGCCAGATCGCCAAGCTCTCCGGCGGCGTCTATTGTCCGTTCGATGGCGCCAGCGCCGAACAACTGCGCCAGCTGCTGGGCGCCGTGGCCGCCTATGCCGCGGGCGGCCGACCTGCGCTCGCGGCCTATGGCCAGCGCACGGGCGGCGCGGCGCTGCTGCTCGCGGGCGCAGTCGGCGAAAATCGGAGATAGCGCCGTGATCGTCTATCTCGGTCTCGGCGTGCTGGTGCTGGTCCTGGCCCTATGGCTGCTGCGAGCCTTCGTCGAGGCCGATCCGGCGCGGCTGGCGCGCGGCCTGCGCGTCTTTGTCATCACCATCGGTCTCAGCCTGGCATTCGTGCTGTTGATCGTGCTCGTCGCCAGCGGCCGTCTCGGCCTTGGCCTTGCCGAGCTGGGCGGCCTTGCGCCTTTGGTGCTGCGCGGCTGGGCGCAATGGCGCCGTCGCCGGGCGGCAGCGGCGCCGCCGCCGGGACAAGCCTCGGAAGTCGAGACCGATTATCTCCGCATGCGGCTCGACCATGACAGCGGCACCATGTCGGGCGTCGTCCGGCGGGGCGCGTTCCAGGGCCGCCGCCTGAACGAACTCGGCCGCGACGAGCTCATCGCCCTCTGGCGCGAATGCCGCGCCGAAGACGCGCAGGGCGCGAGCCTGCTCGAAGCCTATCTCGATCGGATCATGCCGGGCTGGCGCGACGGCGGCGACTCGGCGGGGACGGCCTCGCGCCGGCCGAGCGATGCCATGACCCGCGAGGAAGCGTATGCCGTCCTCGGCCTCGCAGCCGGGGCGAGCGAGGCGGAGATCCGCGAGGCTTATCATCGGTTAATGATGAAGATTCACCCGGATCAAGGCGGCTCGACCTATCTGGCGGCGCAAATCAATCGCGCACGAGAGGTCTTGTTGCGCGGCTGAGTGGGCTGGCGCAAGGCCGGCGCCGCGGCTAAGCTCACCCTAAAGCAGGAGTGCCGCGGCCGGTCGCGCAGTTCGCGTGGCGAGGGAACGAGCGGCGGGCACCCTCCGTTATCCCTCGAACTCGACGCTACCCACCGAAAAGAGAGGGTCATGGCACGGCGCATTCGCAAGGCGGTCTTTCCAGTGGGCGGGCTGGGGACGCGGTTTCTCCCGGCGACCAAGGCCATGCCCAAGGAGATGCTGCCGGTGGTAGACAAGCCGCTGATCCAATACGCGGTGGAGGAGGCGCAGGCGGCGGGGATCGAGGAGTTCATCTTCGTTACCGGCCGGTCGAAGACGGCGATCGAGGACCATTTCGACCATCCTTACGAGCTGGAGACGACGCTGCGCGAACGAGGCAAGGACGCGCAGATCGCGGCGGTCAATGGCTGGATGATGCAGCCCGGGCAGATCGCCTATACGCGCCAGCAGGTGCCGCTCGGGCTTGGCCATGCGGTCTGGTGCGCCCGCAACCTGGTGGGGGACGAGCCCTTCGCCGTTCTGCTCGCCGACGATCTCATCCTGGCTGATACGCCTTGCCTCAAGCAGATGGTTGATGCCTATGCCGAGACCGACGGCAACATCGTGGCCGTCATGGAAGTGCCGCGCGAGTACACGAACCGTTATGGCGTGCTCGATGTCGAGAGCGATGATGGCCGGCTGGTTGCCGTCAAAGGCGTGGTCGAGAAGCCGGAACCCGCCGTGGCACCGTCCAATCTCAGCATCATCGGCCGCTATATCCTACAGCCCGAGGTGTTCGATCACCTCGCCCGCATCGGCCGCGGTGCCGGCAACGAGATCCAGCTCACCGATGCGCTGGCCGAGCTCATCCGTGGCAACAAGCCGTTCCATGGCTTGCGTTTCGTCGGCACCCGTTTCGATTGCGGCGACAAGGTCGGCTTCCTCCAGGCGAACATCGCCTTCGCCTTGGCGCGGCCCGATATGGCCGGGGCCGTCCGCAGGATTCTGGACGGATATTGCTGAGCCCGGATGCATCCATGAGCAGCGGCGGCCACGTTCTCGACCCGACGATTTTGCGCGAGTACGACATCCGCGGCGTCTTCGGTGAGACGCTCGGCGCAGCGGATGCGCGCGCTATCGGTCGTGCCTTCGCCGCGGTGGTGACCGAAGCGGGGGGCGGACGCGTCGTCGTCGGCCGCGACGGCAGGCTGAGCTCGCCCGAGCTCGAGGCAGCGCTGGTCGAAGGGTTGAGCGAGGGCGGTGTCGATGCCGTGCGCATCGGTCTCGGTCCGACGCCGATGCTCTATTTCGCCGCCAATACGCTCGAGGTCGATGGCGGGATCATGGTCACGGGATCGCACAATCCCAGCAACTATAACGGCTTCAAGCTGATGCTCGGCAAGGCGTCGTTCTTCGCCGAGGATATCCAGCGTCTCGGGCGCATTGCCGCCGCCGCTCCGGCAGCGGTTCGGCGCCGCGGCAGCGCCACTGAGCGGTCGGTCATGGACGCCTATGTCGCGCGGCTCCTCGTCGATTACGACGGTACGCGGCCGCTCAGCGTCGCCTGGGATGCCGGCAACGGTGCCACCGGGCAGGTGCTCCAGCAGCTCGTGCGGCAGCTCCCCGGGCGGCATGTACTGCTCAACGAGACGATCGACGGGCGCTTCCCGGCGCACCATCCCGACCCGACCGAGGTCAAGAACCTAGTGCAGCTCCAGGCGGCGGTGGCCGAGCGGCGCTGCGACCTTGGCATTGCCTTCGATGGCGACGGCGATCGCATCGGCGTGGTCGACGGCAAGGGACGCATCCTCTGGGGCGACCAGTTCATGGTGCTGCTGGCGGGCGATGTGCTGCGCGTCCGGCCCGGCGCCACGATCATCGCCGACGTCAAGGCGAGCCAGGTCCTGTTCGACGAGATCGCGCGGCTCGGAGGCAAGCCGCTGATGTGGCGCACCGGCCATTCGCTGATCAAGACCAAGATGGCCGAGATCGGCGCGCCACTGGCCGGCGAGATGAGCGGCCACATTTTCTATGCAGATCACTATTACGGCTATGATGACGCGCTCTATGCCGCTGTTCGCCTCCTCGCCATCCTGGCGCGCGGCGAGGACAGCCTGGCCGCCTTCCGCGACCGCCTGCCACCGGTGGTCAACACGCCGGAGCTGCGTTTTCCCTGCCCCGAATCGCGTAAATTCGCGGTCATCGCCGAGGTGCGCGAGCGGCTCAAGAGCGCCGGCGCGGAGATGTCCGACATCGACGGCGTGCGGGTGCGAACCGAGGATGGCTGGTGGCTGCTGCGTGCCTCCAACACGCAGGACGTGCTGGTCGCCCGCGCGGAGGCCCGGGACGCTGCCGGCCTCGCCCGGCTGAAGGCGCTGCTGGCGGCGCAGCTCAGCCGAGGCGGCATGTCGCCGCCCGAGTTCTGATCCGGTTGCCGGCCGGCGGACGCCGGCGTTCGATCCGATTGCGGGAAAAGAGGTAGCTCAGCCGCCGCGATGGGGGCTGTTTGCCGCCATCTGCTGCGTCGGACCGGGCGCGATCACGGCGCATTGCAGATGCTTCTTGTGCAGCGTGCGGCAGGCCTTCTCGGCCTCGCGTTCGGAGAAATTGAGGATCCTGGCGCGGAAATAGTGCTCGCTCTGGCTGGGCGCCAGCACTTGCACCAGCCGACCCCTGCCGCCCGGCAGCTTGCCGAGAGCCGTCGTAGCCGCCTTTTCGGCGGCGCTCTGCTGAGCGAACGCGCCCACCTGGACGCTCCAATGCTCCGTCGATTCGCGGACACGGCCGCGGCGGGCGGGATGCGGCGGGGTCGCGGCCTCGGCGCGCCCCACCGGGGAGAGTTGCGCCAGCGTGCGCGCCGTGCTGCCGGCAAGCGTGCCCTGATCGCTGTCGTCATCCGTTTCGGCGGTCAGGACCGGCGGCGAGGCGGTCTTGTTGGCGAAGGCCGCGTTCAGCAGCTGCGCCATCTCCATGTCGCGCGTATGGGCCGTGGGGCCACCCATGACGACGCCGATCAGGCGGCGCCCGTCGCGCACCGCCGAAGCGGCGAGATTGAAGCCCGAGGCGCGGATATAACCGGTCTTGATGCCGTCCATGCCCTCGAAGGCGTGCATGAGATGGTTGTGATTGGCGTGGGTGATGCCGTTATAGGTGAATTCCTCGGTGGCGAAGTAGGCGTATTCCTTGGGAAAATCCCGATAGAGCGCCAGCGCCAGCCGGGCGAGATCCCGTGCGGTGGTGAGCTGCCCCGGATTGGGCAGTCCGGACGCATTGTGGTAGAAGGTGTGCGTCATGCCGAGCGCGCGCGCCTTCTGCGTCATCCGCTCGGCGAAGGCGGCCTCGCTGCCGGCCAGATTCTCAGCCACGGTGACCGCGGCGTCATTGGCCGATTTGGTCACGATGCCGAGGATCAGGTCGCGCACCTTGATGGTCTGTCCCTCCACCAGGCCGAGCTTGGAAGGGGCCTGGGCGGCGGCCCAGCGCGACACGGTAAATTCTTGATCTAGCTTTACTTTCCCCTGCTCTAGCTGCTCGAACAGGAGATAGAGCGTCATCATCTTGGTGAGCGACGCGGGGTAGGTCTGCGCGTCCGCGTTGTGCTCCGCCAGCGTCTTGCCACTTTCGGCGTCGATGACGATGAAGGCTTCTGTCTTGGCGGTGGCGGGCAGGGAACTCAGCAGAAGCGATGCGGCCAGCAAGGCGATCGACAATGGTGCGAAGAGGAACCCCGAAATGCGCGACCGCGATATCAAGCTACTCACCGTTCTCCCCCAATCCCCCCGGTAACAGGGATAGGATTTAATCAAAAAGAGATTAAAAAAGCATGGAGTCCTTGTCCAGGTTTTCTCTCTCTTTGGCATGGACTTTTTCGCAGCGGCAAAGCGCCGCCCCGATCTGCCGGTACGCTCGTCGATGGCCAAGACGGAGGCCGACTAAACTTACGGTAGATAACTCCGGCGCGAGCGCGGAGTTCCTCTTACATGCGAATTCCCCGGCTGTCGCCCGGTAGCGATCCCCGTTTTTCGGGCTATTTTTGTTGCGATGCACAAATACTCTTGAATTGAGGGCATGAGCAGCCATATAAGATATGCTGCATTGCAGCAACGGGGGTTGAGCGCCCCCATACCGGGAGAATCAGCGATGGCGAAGACGAAGAAGCCGGCGGCTACGGGCACGGCCGTCAAGGCGAATGGCGAGGCGGCGGCCGCGCTGTTCGCGGGCTATGAGGAGCTGGCCGATCTCGGCCGCGAGAACATGGCTGCCCTGTTGCGCGCCAACGCAGCGCTGTCTACCGGACTGGAGGAGATCGGCAAGGAGGTCATCCTCTATGCCCGCGGCTCCTTCGAGCAGGCGGCGGAGACCGCGACCGCGTTGCTGGGGGCCAAGACCTTCCAGGACGTGTTCCAGCTCAATTCGGAATTTGCCAAGGCGAACCTCGAGCGTCTGCTCACTGGCTCGGCGAAGCTGTCCGAGATGAGCGTGAAGCTTGCCAACGAGGCCCTGGCGCCGATCGGCGGCCGGGTCGAGGCGACGATCCACAAGCTCGCCAAGCCGCTCGCCGCCTGACGTTGGGCCCTCGCTGTCATCAAAGACCCGGCCCGCTGCCGGGTCTTTTCTTTTGTTCACATTGGTCTTTTCCGCGCGTTAACCCTGCGGCTGCTACACTCTGTCGCAGCGGCTCGCGCGGGCCGCCCGCCGCCGTGGCGAATTGGCGCGAGTTGCCATGGAAAGCTCTTCCCCCCGGATCGGCGAACCCAATATCATGGGGGTGGTTGGAACGGACGGACCGTGGCGTGATCGACCGAAGATGAGCGACGTCGAGAAACGGAACGGTGGCGAGGGACCAGCCACCGGCGTCATCGTCAAGGCCAAGCCGAAGACGAAGAAGCCGTCGATGTACAAGGTCCTCATGTTGAACGACGACTACACCCCCATGGAGTTCGTCGTTCACATCCTGGAACGGTTCTTCAACAAGAACCGAGAGGAGGCCACGCGCATCATGCTGCACGTTCATCGCCGTGGCGTTGGCGTCTGTGGCGTATATACCTACGAGGTCGCCGAGACCAAGGTGACCCAGGTGATGGACTTTGCCCGGCAGCATCAGCACCCGCTGCAGTGCACCTTGGAAAAGGATTGAAACGGAAAGCCCCGTTGGAACCATAAGAGGATTAGGCGTAGATGCTCTCGCGCAACCTTGAAAAGACGCTGCATCGGGCCCTCGCTTACGCCAATGAGCGGCGGCACGAGTATGCGACGCTCGAGCACCTTTTGCTGGCCCTGACGGAGGATCAGGACGCGGTTGCGGTGCTGCGTGCCTGCACCGTCGACATCGAGAAGCTGCGCCGGGACCTCCTGGGCTATGTCGACAACGAGCTCGTCAACCTCGTCTCGACCCATGTCGAGGATGCCAAGCCGACGGCGAGCTTCCAGCGCGTGCTGCAGCGTGCCGCCATTCATGTCCAGTCCTCCGGGCGCGAGGAGGTGACGGGGGCCAACGTGCTCGTCGCCATGTTCGCGGAACGCGAGAGCCATGCCGTCTATTTCCTGCAGGAGCAGGACATGACGCGCTTCGACGCCGTGAACTATATCTCGCACGGCATCGCCAAGGCGCCCGGTCGCTCCGAGACGCGCCGCGTGCAGGGTTCCGAGGAAGAGGAGCGCGGCAACGAGAAGCAGCAGAAGCGCGGCCACGACGCGCTCGACGCCTATTGCGTCAACCTCAACAAGAAGGCGAAGAACGGCAAGATCGACCCGCTCATCGGCCGCGAGGCCGAGGTCGACCGCACCATTCAGATCCTGTGCCGGCGCTCCAAGAACAACCCGCTCTATGTCGGCGACCCCGGCGTCGGCAAGACGGCGATCGCCGAGGGCTTGGCGCGGCGCATCGTGCAGAAGGAAGTGCCGGAGGTGCTGCTCAACGCTACCATCTATGCGCTCGACATGGGTGCGTTGCTCGCCGGCACGCGCTACCGCGGCGATTTCGAGGAGCGGCTCAAGGCGGTGCTGAACGAGCTCGAGGCGATGCCCGGCGCGGTGCTGTTCATCGACGAGATCCACACCGTGATCGGTGCCGGGGCCACCAGCGGTGGGGCGATGGACGCTTCCAACCTGCTGAAGCCCGCTCTCGCCAGCGGTGCCATCCGCTGTATCGGCTCGACGACCTACAAGGAGTATCGCAACTATTTCGAGAAGGACCGCGCCCTCGTCCGACGCTTCCAGAAGATCGACATCAACGAGCCCACGGTCGAGGACAGCGTCAAGATCCTGCGCGGCCTGAAGCCCTATTACGAGCGGCACCACAAAGTGCGCTACACCGCCGACGCGATCCGCGCCGCCGTCGAGCTGTCGCACCGTTACATCGGTGACCGCAAGCTGCCAGACAAGGCGATCGATGTGATCGACGAGGTCGGCGCGGCGCAGATGCTGGTGCCGGAGGGCAAGCGGCGGAAGACGATCACCGCCAAGGAGGTCGAAGCGGTGATCGCCACCATGGCGCGCATCCCGCCCAAGAGCGTATCGCGCGACGACAAGGAGGTGCTGAAGAACCTCGATCGTGACCTCAAGACGATGGTGTTCGGCCAGGACAGGGCGATCGAGGCGCTGGTGGCCGCGATCAAGCTCGCGCGTGCCGGGCTGCGCGACCCCGAGAAGCCGATCGGCAGCTATCTGTTCTCGGGTCCGACCGGCGTCGGCAAGACCGAGGTGGCGCGCCAGCTCGCGCGCACTCTCGGCATCGAGCTCACCCGCTTCGACATGTCGGAGTATATGGAGCGGCACACCGTGTCGCGGCTGATCGGCGCGCCTCCGGGCTATGTCGGCTTCGACCAGGGCGGGTTGCTGACCGACGCTGTCGATCAGCATCCGCATTCCGTCCTGCTGCTCGACGAGATCGAGAAGGCGCATCCCGATCTCTTCAACATCCTGCTGCAGGTGATGGACTACGGAAAGCTCACCGACCACAACGGCAAGACGGTCGATTTCCGCAACGTCATCCTGATCATGACGACGAATGCCGGTGCCGCCGAGCTGGCCAGGCCGGCGATCGGCTTCGGCGGCGAGGTGCGCAGCGGCGACGACGAGGAGGCGATCAACCGATTGTTCACGCCGGAGTTCCGCAACCGTCTCGATACCATCATCTCCTTCTCGCCGCTCTCGCCGGACACTATCGGCCGGGTCGTCGACAAGTTCATCCTGCAGCTCGAAGAGCAGCTCGCCGACCGCAACGTCACCATCGAGCTGGACGAGGGCGCGCGGCAATGGCTGTCGCAGAAGGGCTATGACAAGCTCTTCGGCGCCCGGCCGCTGGCGCGCATCATCCAGGAGCACGTCAAGAAGCCGCTCGCGGAGGAGCTGCTGTTCGGCAAGCTCACCAAGGGCGGCGTGGTGCGCGTCAGCCGCGACGGCGACAAGCTCGTCTTCTCCTTCACCGAGGCGCCGCCGCGCGCCCCGGCGCCGAAGGAGCTGGAGCCGGTCGAGACCTGAGCCGCTCCGCTCCGGCTCGGACGAACAAGGAAGGCCGCGCAAGCGGCCTTCTTTTTTTTGGAGCTACTCCGCCTCGCATTTGAACGGCGACAGGTCCTGCTCGAGCTGCTCCATCTCGTCCGCCAGAGCGCGGCGTTCGCGGGCGAGGAAATCCTCGACCGCCCGGGCGAAGCCGCGATCGCGGATCCAGTGGGCGCTGTAGGTGGTCGTCGGCAGGTAGCCGCGCTGGATCTTGTGTTGCCCCTGGGCGCCGGCCTCGACGCGCTTCAGGCCGCGCTCGATGGCGAAGTCGATGGCACGGTAATAGCATGCCTCGAAATGCAGGAACGGAAAGTCGCCGAGGCAACCCCAATTGCGCCCGTAGAGCGTGTCGCGTCCGATGAGGTTGAGCGCGCCGGCGACGTAGCGGCCGCCCTTGCGAGCCATCACCAGCGCGACGCGCTCGGCCATGCGCTGGCCCAGCAGATCGAAGAACGCGCGGGTGAGATAGGCTTCGCCCCATTTGCGATCGCTGGTCGAACGATAGAAGCGGTAGAACGCGTTCCAATGCTCATCCCTGATGTCGCCGCCGGTCAGCGTCTCGATCTCGATCCCGTCCGCCATGGCGTCGCGCCGCTCGCGCCGGATCTGCTTGCGCTTGCGCGAGTTGAGCGCCTCCAGGAAGTCGTCGAAGCTTCGGTAGCCCTCGTTCTGCCAATGGAATTGCTGGCCGACACGCTGCAGGAAGCCGGCTTCGCCGAGGCGCTGCCATTCCGCTTCGGTCGGGAAGGTGACATGGACCGATGACACCTTGTGGCGCCGTCCCAGCTCGACCATGGCAGCGGCGAGCGCATCGAACGCCGCCGGCCCGGCATCCTGCCGCAGCAGCAGGCGCTGCCCGGTCACCGGCGTGAACGGTACCGAGCATTGCAGCTTGGGGTAATAGCTGCCGCCGGCGCGCTCATAGGCCGAGGCCCAGCCCCAGTCGAAGACGTACTCGCCGTAGGAGTGATTCTTGAGATAGAGCGGCACGGCGCCGAGGAGCCTGCCGCTGTCATCCTCGAGCGCCAGGTGCTGCGGCAACCAGCCGGTCTCGGCCGTCGCCGATCCCGACGCCTCGAGCGCCTCGAGGAAGGCATGCGACAGGAACGGGTTGTCGTCTCCGGCGCAGGCGTCCCATTCCGCCGCCGGAATGGCCGCGATCGCCGGGACGACCTTTACCGTGACGCCGCCGCCGCCATCCGCCATGGCGCTCAACGCACCTCGAAAATGGCGTCCACTTCCACCGCGACGCCGCCGGGCAGCGCGCTGACGCCGACCGCGGCGCGGGCGTGGCGGCCGGCATCGCCGAGCAGCTCGACCATCAGGTCGGAGGCGCCATTCGCCACCTGCGGCTGCTGGGTGTAGTCCTCGGTGCAGTTCACGAAGGCCCCCAGCCGCACGCAGCGCAGGATGCGGTCGAGATCGCCGTCCAGTGCCGCCTTGGCGTGGGCAAGGATGTTGAGGGCGCAGAGCCGCGCCGCCTGCTGGCCGTGCTCGAGGTTGATCTCGCGGCCGAGCTTGCCGATGAAGCGGCGCTCGCCCTGCCACTGGCAGATCTGGCCAGCGATGAACAGCAGGTCGCCGCTGCGTACTGCCGGCACGTAGTTCGCCGCCGGCGCCGCCGCCTGCGGCAGTTCGAGCTTGAGTTCCTTGAGCCGTGCCTCGATCCTGCCCGCCATGATCGCCCCTTTCTATGATTCCGGCTGCGGCGGCCAGCATAGCGCGCCGCCGCGCTGCCGTGAAAGCGCCGCAATCGGCGGCTATCGGGAGACCGTCCCGCCAGGGAGGAATGCATGCGCCGATCGATGCTGTTGCTGAGCCTCGTCCTCGTTTTTGGCGCGCCGGTGGCGGCGCGCGCCGCGCTGCTTGGCGATGCCAGCATTTCCTACAGCGCCGAGCGCACGGTGACGGTGAACGGCAGGAGCTATACCGGCATGGTATTTCATGTTCCCGGCCATGAACGCCACGAACAGGAAATCCAGGGGATCCCCGAAATCGTCATCCTGGATGCCGCAACCAAGCAGGCTTTTCTGATCGTGCCGATGCTGAAGAGCTATGTCGCCTTCGGCTTTCCCAGCGTCATGGCCGAGCTCGACGCCCCTGACCTGCGCCGGAGCCCGGTGGGGCAGGAGACGGTCAATGGCGTGCGCACGACCAAATACCGGATCGACCACGTGTCCGCCGATGGCAGCCGCACTCAGGGTTACGCCTGGCTCAGCGCGCAAGGCGTGCTGATGCGGATCGACGGCACGATCACCCGCGGCAATGGCGGCAGGCCCTTGGCCATTCGCATGCAGCTTGCCAACCTCGCGGTGGGTCCGCAGAACCCGGCCCTGTTCCGGGTTCCCCCCGGCCTCGCCAAGCTGCCAAGCCAGGCCCTCGAGGTCCTCTTCGGCAGCAAGCGCGGCTGATCCCCGAGAAAAAAGACCGGCCACCGTTGAGATGGCCGGCCAGTCAACTGCGCGTGGCCCCTCGCCACAGTGGCGAGGGTATGGAATGGTAGGCAGCCCGCTCCCACGCCATCCCCGCACCACCGAGAAAATTTGCGGCAACCGCCGGATATGACCGTTGTGGGAGCTGGCATTGTTCGGGGGACGGCCCCCGTTCAGGCGGCTTTGGTCGTGAGATGGCTGGTCAGGCGATCGGTGATCCTGCGTCGTAGCGCGTTGAAATCGGCGGACGAGACGTCGCGCGGCCGCGACAGGTCGACGGCATTGTCGCTGTCGATGCGACCGGGAGACGCGGACATGACCACCACGCGGTCGGCGAGGAGCACCGCCTCCTCGACGGAATGGGTGACGAAGATGATGGTGGTGCCTGTGCGCTGCCAGATCTCCAGCAGTTCGTCCTGCAGTTTCGCGCGGGTGAGCGCGTCGAGCGCCCCGAACGGCTCGTCCATCAGCAGCACCTCGGCTTGGTTGGCAAGGCACCGGGCGATGGCGACGCGCTGCTTCATGCCTCCCGATAGCTGATGCGGATAGCGGTCGGCGAAACGGGCGAGGCCGACCATGGCCGCATAATGCGCGGCGATCTCGTTTACTTCTTTGCGCGGCAGCCCGCGTTGGCGTGGGCCGAACCCGATGTTCTGCTGCACCGTCATCCAGGGAAAGAGCGCGTAGTCCTGGAACACCATGCCGCGGTCGGAGCCGGGTCCGGTGACCCGCTTGCCGGCGGTGAGCACGTCGCCTGCGGAGGCGGTCTCGAAGCCGGCGATGATTCTGAGCAGCGTCGACTTGCCGCACCCCGACGCTCCGATGAGGCAGATGAACTCGCCGCGCGCCATGACGAGATCGATCGGGCTCAGCGCCTCGATGGTATCGCCCGCGACCAGGAAGCGCTTGCTGACCCGCCTTATCTCGATCATCGGCGGTACGTCAGCCATGCTGCGGACTCCAGCGCAGCAGCCGGTTGTTGAGCGCCAGCATCAGCCGATCGGAGAGGAAGCCGGCGATGCCGATGATGATCATGCCGGTGATGACGAGATCGGTGCGCGAAAGGGTGCGGCCGTCCATGATCACCGCGCCGAGACCCTGCGGCACCCCTGTCATCTCTCCGACCACGATCAACACCCACGCGAAGCCGAGCCCGAGCCTCAAGCCGTTGAAGATGCTTGGCAGCGCCGCCGGCAGGACGATCGAACGGAACATCGCCGAACCGCGGCAGCCCAGCATCGCCGCCGCTTCGAACAGCCGCGGGTCGGCGGCGCGCACGCCGAAGGTGGTATTGAGCAGGATCGGGTAGAAGGCGCCGAGGAACACCAGGAACACGGCGGAGCTGGGCCCGAGCCCGAAGAAGATCATCGACAGCGGCAGCCAGGCGGTGACCGGGATCGGCCGTAGCAGCGAGATCGTGGGATCGAGCATCTGACGCAGCAGCTTGCACGCGTCCGAGCAGCAGGCCGAGCGGTACGCCCGTGGTGGCGGCGAGCAGGAAACCGCCATAGACGCGCCGCGCCGACTGGTAGAGATGGATATAGGCCGTGCCGGAGTAGGCATCGTCATAGACACCACCGACGATGAAATCATACATCATCACCGCGACATTGGCCGGTGTCGGCACCAGCCGCGTGCCGCCGAGCTTCACCAGGATCTGCCAAAACAGCAGGAAGCCCATGGGAAAGATCAGCGCGAGGAGCGCGCGGCGCGCGGCGCGCGATGGCGCCGGAATCGCGGTGGAGGTGGCGTCGGTTGCCGCACCCCGTGCCGGGGCTGCGATGGTGCGGGCCTCGCTCACGGCCTATTCGGCGATCTCGCGCACGAAGCGCCGGTTGATGAAGGTGTCGTAATCGGCGGGCAATTCTCGGATCTGCTTCCGCTCCAGCATCTGCGTGCCATAGAACCTCGCCGCGGCCATGAACGCGTCGTCGATGTTCCAGGTGAGCTCGACATTGGGCACGGCCTTCTCGATCGACGCCCGTGTCTGTCCGAGCTTCTGCACCGCCATCGCCACCATCTCATCGCGATGCGCCATGGCGTATTCCGTGGCGGCGCGATGCATTCTGAGGAAGGCGACGATCAGCGCCGGATCGTGATCCACCATCGTCTGGCTCGTCGTCATCACCATGTTGAGCGAGCCGACCTTGGTGGAATAGGGATATTCGACGATCTTGCCGGTGCCGTTGGCAAGGCTGATGCCGGGGCCGGGCTCGGCTCCGACATAGGCGTCGAGATCGCCGCGCGCCAGCGCCGGCGCCATGTCGCTGAACGAGATGCGGATCATCTGGATGTCCCGGATCGACATCCCCTCATCGGCGAGGCGATTGAGGATGACCACCTCCTGTGTCGAGCCCGGCCAGATCCCGACCCTTTTGCCCCGGAGGTCGCGAATGCCGGCGATGCCGCTGTCGATGCCGGCGACGACCGCCATGCCGCGATTGCACGAGGCACCGATCACCACCACCGGCTCGCCCGCTGCCGCGCCGAGGGTGGCGGCGGCAAGCCCGTAGGTGCCGAAATCGACCGAGCCCGTCACTACCGCGTTCTTGCCGTCGGTTGGGCTTTCGAACGGAAAGATCTCGACCTTGTAGCCCGGCGGCGTGAACTTCTCGTAGAAATAGGGGGTGATCGCGTGGATCAGCTTCAAGGTGCCGACCTTGATCACGCGGTCCTCGGCGGCGGCCGGGTGCGGTCGCGCGGCGAGCACAACGGCGGCAGCCAGCGCCGCCAGGACCACGATCCGATGCCGCATGGGGAAGCTCCTGTGCAAGCGCGATGGTGCCGCTGCAACGCTGGAGCACGAGCAAGAAGCATGCCGCCCCTGCACCGCACTCGGCGGCGCCTGGGAGACCTGCGGTTGATTAATTCTTATGCAGCATGCCGAACGGCGCGGCGGCGGCGCTGCCGGTGGACGGAAAAAATGGGGTGCGGCTTGCGCCGCACCCCAATTTCTGCCTCAATACCGTGACCCGGCCGGGAGGCTTAGAGCCGGGGGCACGCCGCGATCAGCTGCAGCCGCTCGTGCTGCCGCAGGTGTCGCATTTGAGGCAGGTCCCATTGCGCACGAGGGTGAAGTTGCCGCATTCGCCGCAACTGTCACCCTCGTAGCCTTTCATGCGGGCGGCGCGGATCTGCTCGATCCGCGTATCGGGCTGGCTGAGCGAGGTGCTCGTCTGCAGCTCCGCCGCGAATGTCACGCTTTGCGTTGCCGGCGCGCCCATGGTGATGGCGGCATTGCCATCGCTCGTCATCGCTCCGCGCGCGCCACCTTCGAAGACGGTGAGCCTGGTGAGCCGGTTGCGAACGTAGCCGGTCGACAGCGCCTTCTGCACCACCTCCGCCACGTCGTTGCGGCCGCCGCCATCGGGCAAATTCGACTCCGCGACACCCTTGCCCAGCGTATCCGGCAGGATGTCGGCGGGCTGCACATGCGCGAGGTCGTTGCGGCCGAGATAGGAGATCGCGAGCTCGCGGAAGATGTAATCGATCAGCGAGGTCGCCATCTTGATCGCGTCGTTGCCCTCGACCAGGCCGGCGGGCTCGAAGCGGGTGAAGGTGAAGGCCTCGACGTATTCCTCGAGCGGGACGCCGTATTGCAGGCCGATCGAGATGGCGATGGCGAAGTTGTTCATCAGGGAGCGGAAGGCGGAGCCTTCCTTGTGCATGTCGATGAACACCTCGGCGAGTTTGCCGTCCTCGTACTCGCCGGTGCGCAAATAGACCTTGTGGCCGCCGACGATCGCCTTTTGCGTATAGCCCTTGCGCCGCTGCGGCAGGCGGCGGCGGCCGGCCTGCTGCACGACGCGCTCCACCACGCGCTCGACGATGCGCTCGGCGATCACCGGCACACGCTCGAGCGGCGCCTTCTCCAGGAGATCGGCCGCCGCGTCCTCGTCCTCATCGAGCAGCGCCGCGGAGAGCGGCTGCGACAGCTTGGATCCGTCGCGGTAGAGCGCGTTCGCCTTGAGGCCAAGCCGCCAGGACAGGAGATAGGCGGACTTGCACTCCTCGACCGTTGCGGCGTTCGGCATGTTGATGGTCTTCGAGATGGCGCCGGAGATGAAAGGCTGCGCCGCCGCCATCATGCGGATGTGACTGTCGACCGACAGGTAGCGCTTGCCGATGCGGCCGCAGGGATTGGCGCAATCGAACACCGGCAGGTGCTGCGGCTGGAGATGCGGCGCGCCTTCAAGGGTCATGGCGCCGCAGCAATAGGTGTTGGCCGCCTCGATCTCGGCCTTGGTGAAGCCGAGCGCCGACAGCATGTCGAAGCCGACGTCGTCGAGCTCGGCCACGCTGAACCCGAAGGCGGCTTTGCAGAACTCCTCGCCGAGCGTCCATTTGTTGAAGGCGAATTTGATGTCGAAAGCGGCACCCAGCGCGCCTTCGATCGCTTCGATCGCGCCGTCGGTGAAGCCCCGCTGGCGCAGGCTTGCATGGTTCACGCCCGGCGCGGTCTTGAGCGTGGCATGTCCGACGGCGTAGCGCGTGATCGCCTCGATCTCGTCGGCGCCATAGCCGAGGACGCGCAGCGCCTCCGGCACCATGCGGTTGATGATCTTGAAGTAGCCGCCGCCGGCCAGCTTCTTGAACTTGACCAGCGCGAAATCGGGCTCGATGCCGGTGGTGTCGCAATCCATCACCAGGCCGATCGTCCCGGTGGGAGCGACGACGCTGGTCTGCGCGTTGCGGTAGCCGTGCAGCTCGCCCAGCGCCAAGGCGGCGTCCCAGGCATGACGCGCCGCGGTGACCAGCGCCGCATCCGGGCAATTTGCCGCGTCGAGCGGGACGGGGAGGATGGAGAGCCCCTCATAGCCCCCGGTTTCGCCATGGGCGGCGCGGCGATGGTTGCGGATGACCCGCAGCATCGCCTCGCGATTGCCGGGATAGCCCGGGAAGGCGCCGAGCTCGGCCGCCATTTCCGCCGAGGTCGCATAGGCGACGCCGGTCATGACGGCGCTGATGGCGGCGCAGAGCGCGCGGCCTTCATCGCTGTCATAGGGCAGGCCGTCGGCCATGAGCAGGCCGCCGATATTGGCGTAGCCCAGGCCGAGCGTGCGGAACTCGTAGGACAGCCGGGCGATCTCGCGCGACGGGAACTGCGCCATCAGCACCGAGATCTCGAGCGTGATCGTCCACAGCCGCGTCGCATGCTCGAAGGCGGGCGTGTCGAACTCGCCATCCTCGCGACGGAAGGCCATCAGGTTGAGCGAGGCGAGGTTGCAGGCGGTGTCGTCGAGGAACATGTATTCCGAGCACGGATTCGACGCGTTGATGCGGCCGCTCTCGGGGCAGGTGTGCCATTCGTTGATGGTGGTGTCGTACTGCAGCCCGGGATCGGCGCTGGCCCAGGCGGCGTAGGCGATCTTGTCCCAGAGCTCGCGCGCCTTGAGCGTCTTGTGCAGCTTGCGGTCGGTGCGGCGAATCAGGTCCCAATCGCCGTCGGCATCGACCTTCTCGAGGAAATTATTGGTGACGCGCACCGAGTTGTTCGAATTCTGGCCGGAGACGGTGAGATAGGCCTCGCTGTCCCAATCGGTGTCGTAGGTGCGGAAATCGATCTCCGTATAGCCCTGCTGCGCGAACTGGATGACGCGCTGGACGAAGTTCTCCGGGATCATGGCGCGCCGCGCCGCCTTGATCTCGCGCTTGAGCGCTGCGTTCGTCGCCGGCGCGAAGCGGCCCTCGCCCAGGTTCTGGGCCTCGCCCTCATGGCAGGCGGCAATGACCCGGTTCAGATGCTGTTGCGCCAGCCTCGAGCCGGAGACGAGCGCCGCGACCTTCTGCTCCTCGATCACCTTCCAATCGATATAGGCCTCGATGTCCGGGTGATCGATGTCGACCGTCACCATCTTGGCGGCGCGCCGCGTCGTGCCGCCCGATTTGATGGCGCCCGCCGCGCGGTCGCCGATCTTGAGGAAGCTCATCAGCCCCGAGGAGCGGCCGCCCCCCGACAGCTTCTCGTTCTCGCCGCGCAGCTTCGAGAAATTGGACCCGGTGCCGGATCCGTACTTGAAGAGCCGGGCCTCGCGCACCCAGAGATCCATGATGCCGCCCTCGTTGACGAGGTCGTCGGCGACGGACTGGATGAAGCAGGCATGGGGCTGGGGATGCTCATAGGCGCTTTGCGAGGCGACCAGCGCGCCGCTCTTGAAATCGACGTAGTAGTGGCCTTGCGCCGGGCCATCGATGCCGTAGGCCCAGTGCAGCCCGGTGTTGAACCATTGCGGCGAGTTCGGCGCTGCCATCTGGCGACACAGCATCAGCCGCATCTCATCGTAATAGGCGCGGGCATCCCCATCGGTATCGAAATAGCCGCCCTTCCAGCCCCAATAGGTCCAGGTGCCGGCGAGCCGGTCGAACACCTGCTTGGCGCTCTTCTCCGACCCGTAGCGCTCCTTGGCGGGCAGCGCCTGCAACGCCTGCTCGTCGGCCGTGCGCCGCCACAACCAATCCGGAACATCCGCCTCGACCACCGGCAGCAGCACCGCCGGCACGCCGGCCTTGCGGAAGTATTTTTGCGCGAGGATGTCGCACGCGACTTGACTCCAGCCCGCCGGCACGTCGATGTCCGGCAGGTGGAAGACGCGGGAGCCGTCGGGATTGCGTATCTCGCTGGTGGCGACGCGGAACTCGACGCCGGAATAAGGATCCTGCCCCTCTGTCGTGAATCGCCGCTCGATGCGCATCCTAACCCCCACCCCACCACAAAGTTTCTTGCCACTGCCCTGGCGGTGCCGCCTCTATATGTAGAGGAGCCATTAACCAAGAAACTAGATGTTGGCGTAAAAACTGGGTGTCAGCAACAAGATTTTGTGGAGATGGTATCGTCCAATCAATGTATAGGATTTCCACAGCCGGTGCAGGGAAGCCGCCGCGCGAGGCCCGCCATGGCCACTCCAGGGGGCGGGACAGCGGGCCACGGCCTTCGATCCCGGCGGGAAAACCGCGGCGCGGTGCGCGCTCTGGACGCGCCCCCTCGGCAGGTGCCATAGTCGCGCCGGTTTTTTTCCAGGAAGCACGGCGGCCGCGCTTCGCTTTCGCCACAAGCGATCGGGTTCTTCGTCATGGGCATCACTCTCGGCACGAGGCTCTTCACCTGGCTCAGGGGCGCGCTGGTCGGCACCGACCAGTTCGGCAACCGCTATTACCGCGAGAAGGGCCAGCGGCCGCTGAAGCGGGGCGGCGGACGCGAGAGCCGCGAGCGGCGCTGGGTCATCTATAAGGGGGAACCCGAAGCCTCGCGTGTGCCGCCGGAGTGGCATGGCTGGCTGCACCACACCTTCGACGAGCCGCCGAAGGCGGCGGGACAGAAGAAGTACCCCTGGCAGAAGGACTACGTGCCCAACCTCACGGGGACGCCCGACGCCTACCGGCCGTCCGGCTCCGTGCTCCGCGGCGGACACCGCGCGCGCGCTGCCGGCGACTACGAGGCCTGGACGCCGGATTAAGATCCGATAGAGCCTGCGAGGGAGCAAGAGCGGATGAATCGCAACGCCGTCGAAACCGTTATGGGCGCCGTCGTGCTGGTGGTGGCCGCCGTATTCCTGTTCTTCGCCTACACCACGAGCCAGGTGCGCGCGGTGTCGGGCTATGAGGTGACGGCCAATTTCGACCGGGTCGAGGGGCTGCGCGACGGCGGCGATGTGCGCATCAGCGGCATTCGGGTCGGCAGCATCATCTCGCAGACCCTCGACCCCAAGAACTACGTCGCGGTGGTCAAGATGAGCATCGATCCCACCGTCAAGCTGCCGGTCGACTCTGTGGCGACGATCACCTCCAGCGGCCTGCTCGGCGACAAGTATCTCTCGATCGTGCCCGGTGCCGAGGACGAGTTCATCAAGCCCGGCGGGACGATCGAGCACACGACGCCGCCGATCAGCCTTGAATTGCTGATCGGGCAGTTCATCTATGGCGTGCAAGGCGGCCAGCAGCAGAAGCAACCGAATGGTCAGATCCCCCCGGCGAAATAGCGCCGTGCGGCCCGGTGCCGCCGTCGTCGAACAGCATTGGGATCCCGTGCGCTACCAGCGCAATGCCGGCTTCGTCGCCCGGCTGGGTGAGCCGCTGCTGGAGCTGCTGGCGCCGCGGCCGCACGAGCGCATTCTCGATCTCGGCTGCGGCGACGGCGCGCTCACCGCCCTCATCGCCGGGCGCGCCGCCGTCGTCGGCGTCGATGCCAGCGCCGAGCAGGTGGCCGCCGCCCGCGCCCGGGGCTTGGCCGCCGAGGTGGCGAATGGTGCGCGGCTGGATTTTTCGGCGGAGTTCGATGCGGTCTTCAGCAACGCCGCGCTGCATTGGATGCGCGACCCCGACGCCGTGATCGCCGGCGTGTGGCGGGCGCTGAAGCCAGGCGGGCGCTTCGTCGCGGAGTGCGGCGGTGCGGGCAATGTCGAGATGGTGCGCCGGGCGCTGGCCGCGGCGCTCGCGCGGCGCGGCATCGATGCCGAAGCGGCAAATCCCTGGTACTTCCCGACCGCGGAGGACTACCGCGCCCGGCTCGAAGGCCGCGGTTTCATCGTCACCTCGATCGCCCTGATCCCCCGCCCGACACGGCTCCCGGGACCGCTGGCCGACTGGCTCGACACCTTTGGCGGGAGCTTCCTCGCCACCGTTCCGCCGCAAACCCGTCCTAGGCTCAAGGCGGAGGTCGAGGAGGCGTTGCGTGGCCGGCTTGCCAACGCGGCGGGCGCTTGGACGGTGGATTACGTGCGGCTGCGCTTCAGCGCGCTGAAGCCGCGGGAGAAGGCGCCATGAGCGAGGCCAGGAAACCCGCCAAGCTGGAGCTGCCGGTCTGGCGCACGCCTGAAGGCGAGCCGGTCTCCTGCGTCGAGAAGATCAAAGTGCTCAACGAGAACCTCAAGGAGCTGCAGGCGCTAGCGCAGGACGCGCTCGAGGATGCCGTGCTGATGGGCTGCGACGAGGCGCAGTTCCGCGAGGTGCTGCGTCGCTTGGCCGCCGGGCTGGTCAACCCTTACGCGAAGGACACGAAGTGAGGCGCGCGCTCCCGCTGCTGCTGCTGGCGCTGGCGGCGCTGTCGGCCGGGGCCGCGCGGGCGCAGACGGTGGCCGTGCTGCAGGGGCTGGACAAGACCACGGCGCGGGTCAGCAAATTCGACGCGCCGGTCGACCAGCCCGTGCATTTCGGCCGTCTCATCATCACCGTGCGCGCCTGCGTCAAGCACCCGCCCGAGGAGGAGCCGGAGAGCGCCGCCTTCCTGCAAATCGACGAGACGCGCCAGGGCGACCGCAGCGCCGCCGTCGCGCAGCGCGTGTTCAGCGGCTGGATGTTCGCCTCGAGTCCGGCGCTGTCGGCGCTGGAGAACCCGATCTACGATATCGGCGTGCTCGATTGCAAAACCGACGCCGCCTCCTCCCCCGGCAGCGATTCGCCCGGGAAATAGGCGTCGACCTCCAGCGCCGCGGCGAGTTCGCGGTGGTATTGCCGGCGCGGAATCTCGATGGCGCCGAAGCGCTCCAGATGCGGCGTCACGAACTGCGTGTCGAGGAGGCGGAAGCCGCCGAGCCTGAGACGCGCCACCAGCTGCGCCAGTGCCACCTTGCTCGCATCGCTCACCCGGCTGAACATGCTTTCGCCGAAGAAGGCGCCGCCGAGCGCCACGCCGTAGAGTCCGCCGACCAGCGTGCCGTCATGCCAGCACTCGACGCTGTGGGCGAATCCCAGGCGGAAGAGGGCGGTGTAGAGCTGCACGATCTCCTCGTTTATCCACGTCTTCGGCCGTTCCGGTCGCGGCTCGGCGCAGCCGCGCACCACCGCGGCGAAGGCGCTGTCGCAGCGGATCTCGAACAGCTCCTGCCGCAGCGCCCGGCGCAGCCGGCGCGGCAGATGGAAGCGGTCGAGCGGCAGCACACCGCGCTGATCGGGATCGACCCAGAATACCTCGCGGTCCTCGGCGTCCTCCGCCATCGGGAAGATGCCGGCGGCATAGGCGCGCAGCAGCAGCTCGGGGGTCAAGGCGATCATCGGGCACGATGATGCAGCACGACGCGGGCGAATTCCACCCGCTCGCGGCCGGGCTACCGGCGCGCCAGGAAGCGCTCGAGCCAGTGGATGTCGTAATCGCCGTTGATGAAGTCGGCATTGGCGACGAGCCGCTGGTGTAGCGGGATCGTCGTCTCGATGCCGGCGATGACGTATTCTTCCAGCGCGCGCCTGAGGCGCATCAGGCACTCGTTGCGCGAGCTGCCGTACACGATCAGCTTGGCGACGAGGCTGTCGTATTGCGGCGGCACCGTGTAGCCCTGGTAGAGCGCGCTGTCGACGCGCACGCCGAGGCCGCCCGGCACGTGATAGCTGCTGATGCAGCCGGGCGAGGGGGCGAAGGTCTCCGGGTGCTCGGCATTGATGCGGCATTCGATGGCGTGGCCGGCGAGCTTCACGTCCTCCTGGCGATAGCCCAGCGGCGCGCCGTCGGCGATGCGTATCTGCTCGCGCACGATGTCGATGCCGCTGACCATTTCGGAGATGGGATGCTCCACCTGGAGGCGGGTGTTCATCTCGATGAAGAAGAATGCGCCGTCCTGATAGAGGAATTCGAGCGTGCCGGCGCTCTTGTAGCCGAGCTTGCGCATGGCGGCGGTGGCGACGGCAAGCAGCTGCTGGCGCTCGGCCACATTGAGGGCCGGCGAGGGCGTCTCCTCGAGGATCTTCTGATGCTTGCGCTGCAGCGAGCAGTCGCGCTCGCCGAGATGGATGACGCCGCCCTGGCCGTCCGCCAGGATCTGCACCTCGATGTGGCGCGGCTTGGCGAGGTAACGCTCGAGGTAGACCTCGCCGTTGCCGAAGAACGCCTTGGCCTCGTTCTGGGCCTGCGGCATCGCGGTCTTGAGCTCGTCGGCGTCGCGCGCGACGCGCATGCCGCGCCCGCCGCCGCCGCCGGCCGCCTTCACCAGCACGGGATAGCCGATGCGCGCCGCGGCGTCGGCCGCCGCGGCGACATCGGCGACGCCACCCTCGGAGCCCGGTACCACCGGGATGCCGAGCGCCACCGCCGCGCGCTTGGCCGTCACCTTGTCGCCCATCAGGCGGATATGCTCGGCCGAAGGGCCGATGAAGACGAAGCCGTGCTCCTCCACCATGGCGGCGAAATCGGCGCTCTCGGCGAGGAAGCCCAGGCCGGGATGGATGGCGTCGGCCCCGGTGATCGCGGCCGCGGACAGGATGGCGGGAATGTTCAGATAGCTGTCGCGCGCCGGCGGCGGCCCGATACAGACGCTCTCATCGGCGAGCCGTACGTGCATCGCATTGTCGTCGGCGGTGGAATGGACGGCGACCGTGCGGATGCCCATCTCGCGGCAGGCGCGATGAATGCGCAACGCGATCTCGCCGCGATTGGCGATGAGCACCTTCTCGAACATGCGGCGCGGCTACTCCAGCACGACCAGCGCCTGCCCGTATTCGACCGGCGCTCCATCGCTGACCAGGAGCTGCACGATCTTGCCGGCGCGCGGGGCCGGGATCTGGTTCATCACCTTCATTGCCTCGATGATGAGCAGGACCTGGCCTTCGCGCACGGTATCGCCGAGCTTGATGAAGGGGGCGGCCCCGGGCTGTGGCGCGAGATAGGCGGTGCCGACCATCGGCGATTTGACGGCGCCCGGCGCGGCGGCGGCCGTCGCGGCCGGCGGCGCGGCAGCCACCGCCGCGGGCATGGCTGCCGCGACGGTTGCCGGCGCGCCGCGCACGACCCGGATGCGCCGCTCGCCCACCGCATATTCGATCTCGGTGAGGCCGGTCTCGGCCAGCAACGCGGCGAGCGTGCGGACGAGTTCGCCGTCCACCGTCAGATCCTTCGAATTCGTCATGCTGAACGAAACCCCGTCAGTCGCGCTTGATGAGCTGTGTCATCGCTTCCAGCGCCAGCAGATAGCCCTGCGCGCCGAAGCCGCAGATGACGCCTTGCGCCGCCTCGCTCACATAGGAATGGCGGCGGAAGCTCTCGCGGCGAAAGATGTTGGAGAGATGGACCTCGATTACCGGCAGATCCGACGCCTTGAGCGCGTCGAGAATGGCGATCGAGGTGTGGGTGAGGGCGCCGGCGTTGAGGACGATGCCGTCGGCGCTCTCGCGCGCCTCCTGGATCCAGTCGACCAGCTGCCCCTCATGGTTCGATTGCCGGAAATCGACCGCGAGATCGAGGGCGGCGGCGCGCTCGAGGCATGCCTCCTCGATATCCGCCAGGGTGTCGAGACCGTAGGTCTCCGGCTCGCGTACACCCAGCAGGTTGAGATTGGGCCCGTTGAGGACCAGGATCGTCGCTCCGGCCACGCTGGCTCCCGCTCTTGGCTCGCCGCCTTATAGCATGGAAGGGTAGGGCGGCAAATCAGCCGCCGGGTTCGGCGGAAAGCTCTTCTTCCTCTCCCTCGCCGCCGAAATCCGCCGCGGCGCCTTGTTCGAGCTTGTGCAGAATCTCGCCGAGCAGCCGGCGCTCCTCGGCGCCGAGCTTGGCGAGCAGCTCGTTCTCCACGGCCAGCACCAGCGGCACCACCGCGGTATAGACCGTGCGTCCCTCGGCCGTCAGGTCGAGGATCGCTCGGCGGCGATCGTCGGGATCGGTGCGCCGGGTAATGCGCCCATGGGTGAGCAGGCGCGCCACCGCGCGGCTCACACGGACCTTGTCCATTGCCGTGCGCTCCACCACACTGTTCGCGGTCATCGCGCCGTAGCGGCCGAGCACCGCCATGGTGCGCCATTCCGGCGCGGACAGCCGGAAGCGACGGGCATAGGCGCGGGCGACGGCCCGGGTCACCCGGTTGGCCAGCACCGATAGGCGGAACGGCACGAAATGCTCGAGATCGAGGGCGGGCTCGCCGCCGTTCGGTTGCAAGGGGCCGGTTGCAATTCGTTTCATTGTCAACCAAATTCCCCTTTTGCGCTGTTGCCGTCAAGCTTTCCTTGTTTTGTGGTGGAGGAGCCATGAGCGCTATCGAGCAAGCCACCGCATCGTCCGGCGCGCCGGCAAGCCTTTGGGACAATCCCATGGGGACCGACGGCTTCGAGTTCATCGAGTATACCGCCCCCGATGCGGCGGCCCTGGGCCGTCTGTTCGAGGGCCTGGGGTTCGCGGCCGTGGCGCGCCACCGCTCCAAGGACGTGACGCTTTACCGCCAAGGGGACGTCAACTTCATCGTCAATGCCGAGCCCGAGAGCTTTGCCCAGGCCTTCGCGCGACTGCACGGCCCATCGGTCTGCGCCATCGCCTTCCGCGTGCGCGACGCCGCAAAAGCCTATCAGCGTGCGCTGTCGCTGGGCGCGCGGGCGGTGGCGGGCAAGGTCGGCCCAATGGAGCTCAACATCCCCGCCATCGAGGGCATCGGCGGCAGCCTGCTCTATCTCGTGGACCGCTATGGGGATCACACCATCTACGACGTCGATTTCGTACCGGTGCCGGGCGGCGAGACGCGGCGGCAGGGGGCCGGGCTGGTCGGCATCGATCACCTTACCCACAACGTCCATCAGGGCCGCATGGCCGAATGGGCGCGCTACTATGAGCGGCTGTTCAACTTCCGCGAGATCCGTTATTTCGACATCGAGGGAAAGCTCACGGGCCTGCGCTCAAAGGCGATGACCAGCCCGTGCGGCAAGATCCGCATCCCGATCAACGAGAGCGCCGATGACAGGTCGCAGATCGAGGAATATCTCGCGGCCTATCGCGGCGAAGGCATCCAGCACATCGCGCTCGCCACGCGCGACATCTATCGCACGGTCGAAACCCTGCGCGCGGCGGGCATCCGCTTCCAGGACGTGCCCGACACCTACTACGAGCAGGTGCCGGCGCGGCTGCCGGGGCATGGCGAGGATCTGGCGCGCCTGGCGCGCAACCGCATCCTCATCGATGGCGCGCCCGCCTCGGGCGGCGGGCTGCTGCTGCAGATCTTCACCGACACCATGATCGGACCGATCTTCTTCGAGATCATCGAACGCAAGGGCAATGACGGCTTCGGCGAGGGCAATTTCCGCGCCCTTTTCGAGTCGATCGAGCTTGACCAGATCCGCCGCGGCGTGCTCGATCCCGATGTCCCGAAGCCGGAGAAGGCGACGCCATGAAGCTCGCGAGCCTGAAAGAGGGCGGCCGCGACGGCACGCTGGTGGTGGTGAGCCGCGATCTCGCGGTCTGCGCCACGGTGCCGCAGGCGGCGAGCACGCTGCAGGCCGCGCTCGACCGCTGGGCGGAGTGCGAGGCGGAGCTGCGCGAGGTCTATCGCCTGCTCAACTTCCGCCAGCTCGGCCGCGCCGTCCCGTTCAATCCGGCGGCTGCGGCCTCGCCCCTGCCGCGCGCCTATCAATGGGCCGACGGCTCGGCCTATCTCCACCATGCCGAGCTCGTGCGCAAGGCGCGCAAGGCCGAGATGCCGCAAAGCCTCTACAGCGATCCCCTGATGTATCAGGGCGGCTCCGACAGCTTCATCGGTCCCGAAGACGACATCCTCGCCGCCGAAGAGGCGTGGGGCATCGACTTCGAGGGCGAGGTCGCCGTGATCACCGGCGACGTGCCGATGGGCGTGACCTCGGAAGCGGCGGCCAAGCACATCAAGCTCGTGCTGCTGGTCAATGACGTGAGCCTGCGCAACCTCATCCCCGGCGAGCTTGCCAAGGGCTTCGGCTTCTTTCAGAGCAAGCCTGCGACGGCGTTCTCGCCCGTGGCGGTCACGCCCGACGAACTCGGCGAGGCCTGGGACGGCCGCACCGTGCATCTGCCGCTGGTCTGCCATCTCAATGGCAATGAATTCGGCCGGCCCAACGCCGGGGTCGATATGAATTTCGATTTTCCCGCGCTGATCGCGCATGCCGCGCGGACGCGCGAGCTCGAGGCCGGCAGCATCATCGGCTCCGGCACCGTGTCGAACCGCAACCCGGAGCAGGTCGGCTCCTGCTGCATCGCCGAACGCCGCATGATCGAGACGATCGAGGAAGGTGCGCCCAGGACGCCCTTCCTGCGCTTCGGCGACCGCGTGCGCATCGAGATGTTCGACGCGCAAGGCCGCTCCATCTTCGGCGCGATCGACCAGAAGGTGGTGCCCTATCGGGCGTCCTGATGCCGGCGGTTGCGGCCGGGCGCCTGCTTGACGCCGCGACCGGCGCGGCGACACTGGGCGTTTCGCCAGCCCGAGGTGCCACCCGATGAAGCTCTACGGCTACTTCCGCTCCTCAGCCGCGTTCCGCGTGCGCATCGCGCTCAACCTCAAGGGGCTCGCCTGCGAGCAGTTGTCGGTTCATCTGCGCAAGAACGAGCAGCGCAAACCCGAATACCTGGCGCTGCAGCCGCAGGGGCTGGTGCCGGTGCTCGAGACCGATGACGGCGAGGTCTTCATCCAGTCGCTGGCGATCGTCGAGTACCTCGACGAGACGCATCCGGCGCCGCCGCTGCTGCCGGCCGATCCCGCCGGCCGCGCGCGGGTGCGCGCGCTGGCGCAGGCGATCGCTTGCGACATTCATCCAATCGACAATCTCCGCGTGCTGCGCTACTTGGTGAAGCCGCTCGGCCACGACGAGACGGCGGTCGAAGCCTGGTTCAATCACTGGATCAAGCTCGGCTTCGACGGCATCGAGCCGCTCCTGGCGAAGGATGGCCGCACCGGGAAATTCTGCCATGGCGACGTGCCGGGGCTGGCCGATCTTTGTCTCGTGCCGCAGGTGTTCAATGCCCGCCGCTACCCCAGCTTCGATATGTCGCCTTATCCGACCCTCCGCCGCGTCTTCGACAATTGCATGATGCTCGACGCCTTCGAGCGCGCGCGGCCGGAACGCCAGCCTGACGCGGAGTAGCCGTGCCATGCGAGGCCTCGGCCTGATCGGAGCTTGGGCGCTGGCGCTCGCAGCGCTGCTGTCGCCCGCCGTCGGTTCCGCCCGCGAGATCGCCGGACCGCAGCTCGATGCGGCGGCGCTGCGCGCCGCCCGGCAGGCGGCGCCGCAGATGCAGCTCCGGCTGGATTTCGACCTCCATCGCGGCGATGCCGCGCCGGTGCCGCTCACCGCGCTGATCGCCGCCGACTACGTCGACATCGTCGAGGGCGGACGCGAGACGCTCTATGATTTCCGCCTGCGGCGGCGGCTCAACATCGACCGCGCGGCCGGCGTCTTCGCGAACTTCTCGCTCTACGGCGACGTGGCCTTCCGCCGCTTCGAGCTGAGCAAGCGCCTGGAATTGGCCAAGCTGTTCGTCGAGGCGAGCCATGAGGACGAGCCGCCGCTGACGCTGCAGCGGTTCTGGCTCGAAAGCGATGTCGGTCTGGCCAGCAGCGCGAGGCCGCTGGCGATCGCGCACGAGACGATCGCCGACGGCGCGGTGCGCTTCCGCCTCGACGGCGAGGAGGTGGCGCTGTTCGCGCCGGCGCCGCAAGCGGTGCCGGCCGAGTTGCAGCAGAGCTTCGCCCGCTTTCTTCGCCTGAGCCTGCCCATCCACCCGGACATCCTTGCCGCGGTCGCGCTCGACGGCAGGCTACCGCAACGTCTCGTCCTGGTCGGCATCGCCAATGGCGACCGTCGTCCCATGGGGATCGTCTTGAGGTCGGTCAAGCGGCTGGAGCAGGACTATCCACTGCCGGCAAGCTTCGAGCCGCTTCCTTTGGGCGCCCAGGCCGCGGATGCGGAAACCGCGAGCCTGCGCGGGCTCCTGCCAATCATGCTCGACGCGGCGTCCGGCCGGCACCGGCCCGCGCCGCGTCCGCTCGCCGACTACCGGCGCGCCGCCGATCAGGCGCTGGCGCAAAAGCGCGGCTTTGCCGCGATGCTGTTGCTGTCCGAAGCGGCGCTGCAGTACGGCGCCGCGGCCGGCGACTGCAGCTCGGGGCTGGGCTGGGCGGCGCGCTGTCGGCGAACGGACGAGATCAACCGCGTCTTGGCCGACGATCCGCGCGCGACGCTCTTCTACAAGGCGCAGACCGCCGAGCCCGGGGATCCCGCGGCGGCGGTGGCGGCCTGGGAGGGCCTGAAGCACGACGATGTCGCGGACGGCTATGTTGTCGATGCCTTTCTTGCCGATCGCCTCAGCGCCGCCGGCCGCCGCCCGGAGGCGATGGGTGCCTTCGCGCTGGCGCTTGCCGGCAATCCCTACCTCGCGGGCGTCTATAAGGAACTCGGCGATCATTTCCTGCGCGCCTCGCGCACCGACCTCGCCTGGATCTGCTACGACCTCGGCCGCGCCTTGCCCGACCGCTCGGCCGACGACGCGCTCACCCCCGTCGATGCGCTGGAGGCGAAGCTGGCATCGATATATCCGGCCTTCTTCTGAGCGCAAAGACGAAGGGCCGGGGAATCTCCCCGGCCCTTGCGCTTTCTCACGATGGACTTTGCTCAGAAGTCCATGTCGCCCATGCCACCGCCATGCGGCGCCGGCATCGGCGGCTTCTTCTCCGGCTTCTCGGCGACCATCGCTTCCGTGGTCACCAGCAGCCCCGCGACCGAGGCTGCATCCTGCAGCGCCGTGCGCACCACCTTGGTCGGATCGATGATGCCGGCCTTGATCATGTCGACATACTCGCCCGACTGGGCATCGAAGCCGAAATTGACGCTCGTGCTCTCCAGCAGCTTGCCGACGACGATCGAGCCGTCGACGCCCGAATTCTCGGCGATCAGCCGCACCGGCGCCTGCAGCGAGCGGCGGACGATGTCGATGCCGACCTTCTGGTCGTCATTCTCGGGCTTGAGCCTGGTGAGCGCCTTGGTAGCGAGCAGCAGCGCCACGCCGCCGCCCGGCACCACGCCTTCCTCGACCGCGGCGCGGGTGGCGTGCATCGCGTCGTCAACGCGATCCTTGCGCTCCTTCACTTCGACCTCGGTGGCGCCGCCGACGCGGATCACCGCGACGCCGCCCGCGAGCTTGGCCAGGCGCTCCTGGAGCTTCTCGCGGTCGTAGTCGGAGGTGGTCTCCTCGATCTGCGCCCGGATCTGGTTGGTGCGCGCCAGGATGTCCTGCTTCTTGCCGGCGCCGTCGATGATGGTGGTGTTCTCCTTCTCGACCCGCACCTTCTTGGCCTTGCCGAGCATGTCGAGCGTGACATTCTCGAGCTTGATGCCGAGGTCCTCGCTGATCAGCTGACCGCCGGTCAGGATGGCGATGTCCTCGAGCATCGCCTTGCGGCGATCGCCGAAGCCAGGCGCCTTCACCGCCGCGACCTTGAGGCCGCCGCGCAGCTTGTTGACGACCAGCGTCGCCAGAGCCTCGCCCTCGACGTCCTCGGCGACGATCAGCAGCGGCCGGCCCGACTGCACCACCGCCTCGAGCACCGGCAGCATCGCCTGCAGGCCCGACAGCTTCTTCTCGTGCAGTAGGATGAAGGGATTCTCCAGCTCGCACACCATCTTCTCGGCATTGGTGACGAAGTAGGGCGAGAGATAGCCGCGGTCGAACTGCATGCCCTCGACCACGTCGAGCTCGGTCTCGAGGCTCTTCGCCTCCTCGACCGTGATCACGCCCTCGTTGCCGACCTTCTGCATCGCCTTGGCGATCATCTCGCCGATGTCGCGCTCGCCATTGGCCGAGATCGTGCCGACCTGCGCGATCTCGTCATTGGTCGAGACCTTCTTGGAGCGCTTCTTCACGTCCTCGACCACCGCCTCGACGGCGAGGTCGATGCCGCGCTTCAGGTCCATCGGGTTCAGGCCGGCGGCCACCGCCTTGACGCCCTCGCGCACGATCGCCTGGGCCAGCACGGTCGCGGTGGTGGTGCCGTCACCGGCGGTGTCGTTGGTCTTCTGCGCCACCTCGCGCAGCATCTGCGCGCCCATGTTCTCGAACTTGTCGGCGAGCTCGATTTCCTTGGCGACGGTGACGCCGTCCTTGGTGATGCGCGGCGCGCCGAACGACTTGTCGAGCACGACGTTGCGGCCCTTGGGGCCGAGCGTCACCTTGACGGCATTGGCCAGAATGTCGACGCCGCGCAGCAGACGCTCGCGCGCATCGCCATGGAATTTGACTTCCTTAGCAGCCATGGTTCTTCACTCTCT
>CAWIRE010000012.1:0-240933 GCA_963838385.1 uncultured Alphaproteobacteria bacterium | reverse complement strand
CAGAGGTCGTGAGTTCGAATCTCGCCGGGTCCGCCAGCTTCAGCGATCGCCGACATCTCCTTCGGCCGGCCGCATCCCCGAACGGGATCGCCGGCAGCGCCCGCGACGTGCCGATGGCATACCGCGGCGTGCGAGGCGCGGCGCGGGGGTCCCGGCGTCCAGGGAATGCGAGGGATGCGCCGGCGCCGGGCCGGCGCCAGGGATAGGGGCCATAAACATTGCATATGACAGCAATATTCCTCTAGCCTCCCCTGCAAACAGGCGATGAAAACGAAACTACCGCGACTCGGCGTCGTCCTTCCCCTGGCCGCGATGCTGGCCGCCGGGGTCGCGGTCTGGCGCTCGATCGACTGGTCCGAGCATGCCAAAGCCGCGGGGCCGGCGCGGCAGCAGGAGATCCCGGTCACCGCCGGCACCGCCGAGACCCGGAACGTCCCGGTCTATGTGCGCGGGCTCGGCACCGTGCAGGCGCATTACATGGTCACCGTCCGCACCCGCGTCGACGGCGAGATCATGCAGGTGTTCTATCGCGAGGGGCAGGAGGTCAAGGCCGGCGACCGCCTGCTCCAGATCGATCCCCGGCCGTTCCAGGCGGCGCTCGACCAGGCGAAGGCGACGCAGCAGAAGGACGAAGCGCAGCTCGCCGGCGCCGAGGTCGACCTCAAGCGCTATGCCGGGCTGGTCGGGCCGGGCTACCAGACCAAGCAGGCCTATGACGACCAGAAGGCGCTGGTGGCGCAGCTCCAGGCCACGGTCAAGGCGGACCAGGCGGTGATCGAGGCCGATGCGCTCAACCTGACCTATGCCGATGTGCGCTCGCCGATCGACGGCCGCACCGGGGCGCGGCTGGTCGATCCCGGCAATTTCGTGCAGGCCTCGCAGGGCACGGCGCTGGTCACGATCGCGCAGATCAAGCCGATCTACGTCGATTTCCCGGTGCCGCAGGACCAGCTCGACGCGATCCGCCGCAACCAGGCGAAGAAGCCGCTCGCCGTGCTCGCCTATGCCAGCGACGACAAGACGCTGCTCTCCGAGGGCGAGCTCACGCTGATCAACAACCAGGTGGACGCGACCACCGGCACGGTCCAGCTCAAAGGCACCTTCGCGAACCAGGACGAGCGGCTGTGGCCGGGCGAGTTCGTCAATGCGCGCCTCGTGCTGGCGGAGCGCGAGAACGCCGTCACCGTGCCGGCGCAGACGGTGATGCACGGGCCCGACGGCGACTACGTCTATGTCATCAAGCCGGACGACACCGTCGAGCGCCGCAGCGTCGAGGTGGTATCGGTGCAGGATCAGATCGCGGTCATCGCCAAAGGGCTTGCCGCCGGCGACAAGGTCGTGGTCGAAGGACAGTACCGGCTAACCGACGGCGCCAAGATCAAGATCCGTCCCGCGACGCCGGCGACCGCCGCCGGCCCGGCCGGGGCCGGCTGAGCGCGCGCTTTCCGGCAGCGACAGCAGCAGGGCACGCCCGTGAACATCTCCGAGGCCTTCATCCGCCGGCCGATCGCGACCTCGCTGCTGATGCTCGGCATTCTCGTCTTCGGCACCGCGACCTATCAGCTCCTGCCGGTGGCGGCGCTGCCCCAGGTCGATTTCCCCACCATCACCGTGTCGGCACAGTTCCCCGGCGCCAGCCCCGACACCATGGCGTCCTCGGTGGCGACGCCGCTCGAGCAGTACTTCGCGGCGATCCCCGGCCTCACCCAGATGACCTCGACCAGCGGCCTCGGCACCACGGTGATCACGCTGCAGTTCGAGCTGAGCCGCAACATCGACGGCGCGGCCGAGGACGTGCAGACGGCGATCAACGCGGCGGGCGGGCTGCTGCCGCCGAGCCTGCCGAACCCGCCGACCTACCGCAAGGTCAACCCGGCGGATCGATCGGTCCTGATCTACGGGATCTGGTCCGACGCGATGCCGCTCTACCGCGTCGACGACTACGCCTACACCATCCTGGCGCAGAAGCTGTCGCAGGTGGACGGCGTCGCACAGGTGATCATCGCCGGAGAGCAGCAATACGCGGCGCACGTCCAGGTCAACCCCGTGTCGCTCGCCGCCAAGGGGCTCGGGCTCGAGGACGTGCGCAACGCGCTGGTCTCGGCCACGCTCGACCAGCCCAAGGGCACGCTCGAAGGCACGCACCAGACCTATACGCTCGACACCAACGACCAGCTCTTCACCGCCGACGCCTATCGCGACGTCATCATCGCCTACCGCAACGGCGCGCCGGTGCGGGTCAAGGACATCGGCGACGCCATCGACAGCTCGCAATATCCGCGCACCGGCGCCTGGTTCAACGGCAAGCACGCCGAGCTGCTGCTGATCTATCGTCAGCCCGGCGCCAACACCATCGCCATCGTCGACAAGATCAAGGCGATAATGCCGGGCCTGATCGAATCGATCCCGCCCGCGGTGCATGTCGATCTGCTCTCGGATCGCTCCGGGAGCATCCGCGCCTCGGTCCAGGACGTTGAGATCACGCTGCTCATCACCTGCGCGCTGGTGGTGATGGTGATCTTCGTCTTCCTGCGCAAGCTCTGGGCGACGATCATCCCGGCGGTCGCGGTGCCGCTGTCGCTGGTCGGCACCTTCGGCGTCATGTACGTGATGGGCTACAGCCTCGACAATTTGTCGCTGATGGGGCTGACGATCGCGGTGGGCTTCGTCGTCGACGACGCCATCGTGATGATCGAGAACGTCGTGCGCTACATCGAGATGGGCGACCGGCCGTTCGACGCGGCGCTCAAGGGCGCGGGGCAGATCGGCTTCACCATCATCTCGATCACTTTCTCGCTCATCGCGGTGTTCATCCCGCTGCTGTTCATGTCGGGGATCATCGGCCGCCTCTTCCGCGAATTCGCCATGACGGTGACGACGGCGGTGGTGGTGTCCGCCTTCGTGTCGCTGACGCTGACGCCGGTGATGTGCGCGCAGTTCCTGCGGCGCGAGAAACACGGCAGCGGCGGCCGGCTCAACCGCATGACCGAGCACTTCTTCGACCGCATGCTCGAGGTCTACGACAGCGGCCTCAAATGGGTGTTCCGCCACCAGCTGTCGATGCTGGTGATCACCCTCGGTCTCATCGTCGTCACCGGCGTGCTCTACGTCTACATCCCCAAGGGCTTCTTCCCTGAGCAGGACACCGGCTTCATCTTCGGCCAGGCCGAGGCGCGGCAGGACAGCTCGTTCGCAGCCACCGCCAAGCTCGAGGAGCAGCTCTCCGCCATCATCCGGCGCGATCCCGGCGTGCAGGCGGTGGTGGGCTTCGTCGGCGCCACCGGCAACAACGCGGCCGAGAACACGGCGCGCATGTTCGTCCAGCTCAAGCCCTTCGACGAGCGCAAGGCCACCGCGCAGCAGATCATCCAGCGCCTCAGGCCCCAAGTCGCCCAGGTCGAGGGCGCGCGCTTCTACATGCAGGCGGGCCAGGACATCCAGATCGGCGCCCGCCTCACCCAGACCGAGTACCAGTACACGTTGAGCGACACCAACACCGAGGAGCTCAACCACTGGGCGCCGATCATCGAGCAGCACATGAAGCAGATGCGCGAGTTGCAGGACGTCGCCACCGACCAGCAGATCGCCGCGCCGCACATCGCGGTCGAGGTCGACCGGGCGACCGCCTATCGCCTCGGCCTCTCCATGTCGCTCATCGACAACACCCTCTACGACGCCTTCGGCCAGCGACAGATCGCGCCGATCTACACCGCGACCAACCAGTACCGGCTCATCCTCGAGGTCCTGCCGCAGTTCCAGGACGATCCGGCGGCGCTGTCGCGCATCTACCTGATCGGCGCCGGCGGCGCGCAGATCCCGCTGAGCGCGGTGGTGCATTTCGTCAACAAGATCGAGCCGCTGACCGTCAATCATCAGGGCCAGTTCCCGTCGGTGACGCTGTCCTTCAACGTCTCGCCGGGCTTCGCGCTCGGGCAGGCGGTCGACCGCATCCAGGCGATGCAGGAGCAGCTGCGCGTGCCGGCGACGCTTGCAGGGCGCGTTCCAGGGCACGGCGCAGGCCTTCCAGTCGTCGCTGAGCTCGACGCCGCTGCTGGTGCTGGCGGCGATCTTCGTGGTCTACATCGTGCTCGGCATGCTCTACGAGAGCTACATCCATCCGATCACGATCCTCTCGGCGCTGCCTTCGGCCGGGGTGGGCGCGCTGATCATGCTGATGGTGTGCCGCTACGATCTCAGCGTCATCGCCATCATCGGCATCATCCTGCTCATCGGCATCGTCAAGAAGAACGCGATCATGATGATCGACTTCGCGCTGGAGGCGGAGCGCAACGAGGGCAAGAGCTCGCTGGAATCGATCCACCAAGCGTGTTTGCTGCGCTTCCGGCCGATCATGATGACGACGATGGCGGCGCTGCTCGGCGGCCTGCCGCTGGCGGTCGTCGCATGGCGCCGGCTCCGAGCTGCGCCGGCCGCTCGGCATCGCCATCGTCGGCGGGCTCCTCGTCTCGCAGGTGCTGACGCTCTATACGACGCCGGTGATCTATCTCTATCTCGACCGGGCCGTGCTGTGGCTCGCCGGCGGCCGCCGGCGGCAGGTCGGTCATCCGGTCAACGTGCCCGGCGAGTGAGCGGCGATGATCCGGCGCGGCGACGATGACGATGACGACGACAACCGGATCACGCGCAGCCTCGCGGGCGTGGCGGTGATCCTGTTCCTGGCGGTGGCCTGCCTGCTGCTGGTGCGCGAGCTTCGCTCCGCCTCCAATCTGCAGGATTGCCTCATGTCCGGCCGCACCAATTGCGCGCCGATCGAGCCCTCCGACGAATGATCGCCAGGACGCCTCGGCTCCGGCGGTGCCTGCGCGCCGCCCTGATCCTGGCGGCGGCCGTGCTGCCGGCGGGCTGCGATCTCGGCCCCGACTACAAGCGGCCGGCGATCACCGTGCCGACGCAATGGCGCGAGATGAAGAGCGGAGCGGCATGGCCGGCGGCCGATTGGTGGCGCGGCTTCGGCTCGGCGGAGCTCGACGCGCTGATGGCGCGGGCGCAGGCGGCGAACTACGATCTGGCGGCGGCGGTGGCGGCGGTGCGCCAGGCCGACGCGCAGGTGCGCATCACCGGCGCCTCCCTGCTGCCCACGGTCGGCCTCACCGGCAGCGCCGGCCGGGTGCGCGAGTCGCTGGGGGCGCAGAGCTTCTCCTTCAACGATTTCCTGATCGAGCCCTCGGTCAGCTACGAGATCGACTTCTGGGACAAGAACCACGCCGCGCTCGAAGGCGCCAAGGCCTCGGCGCTGGCCAGCCGCTACGCCAAGCAGGTGGTGGCACTCACCGTAGAGACCAGCGTCGCCAACACCTACTTCCAGATCCTGGCGCTGCAGGAGGAGATCCGCGTGGCTGAGGACAACCTCGCCACCGCCCGGGACGCGCTGAAGGGCGTGGCGGCGCAGCAGTCGGCGGGAACCGCGACCCAGCTCGACGTGACGCAGCAGCAGACCGTGGTGGCGCAGCAGCGCGCCGCGATCCCGCCGCTGCAGCAGCAGCTGGTGCAGAATCTGAACGCGCTCGCCATCCTGCTGGGCGAGACGCCGGAACGGGTCAAGATGCCGGAGGGAGGGCTCGCCACGCTCACGGTGCCGAAGGTGACGCCGGGCCTGCCCTCAGAGCTGCTGGCGCGGCGCCCGGATGTCAGCGAGGCCGAGGCGCAGCTCGTCGCCGCCAACGCCAACATCAAGGTGGCGCGCGCCGATTTCTTCCCCAACATCACGCTGACCGCGGCCGGCGGCTTCGAGAGCGTCGCGCTCGGCTCGCTGCTGCAGGCGAGCTCGCGCATCTACAACGTTGCGGCGGGCTTCACCCAGCCGATCTACGAAGGCGGCGCGCTCGAAGGAGCGCTGCAGCTGTCGAAGGCGCAATACGAGCAGCTGGTCGCCGATTACCGCAAGACGGTGATCTCCGCCTTCAGCGACGTCGAGAACGCGCTGATCGCCACGCGCAAGACCGCGGAGCAGCTCGAGGACCAGGAAGACACGGTGGCGAAGGCGCGGCTTGCCTATCAGATCTCCGAGGCGCAGTACCAGGGCGGCACGGTCACGCTGCTCACGGTGCTGACGACCGAGAACGCGCTCTTCCCGGCGGAGACGACGCTGGTGCAGGACCGGCTCGCCTATCTGCAGGCGGTGGTGGGATTGTTCCAGGCGCTCGGCGGCGGCTGGACCGGCGAGGCCTCGGCGATCGATCCGCCCAAGGACGCAAAAGCCGGCAACGGCTTGTAGCCGCCGCGCGCAGGGCTGCCCTGCACACCCGGAAGGGGAGAGCGCGGCAGCTAAACATTCTTTTATCCCGCTCAATAGTCCATTCGCCTTTCGCCGCCTTATGGCGGGGGGTTGCGGATCTCATCTTCCGAGCGGAGCCAGGGAGCGGCCGCTTGCGCCGCGCGGCTCCGCCCAGGAAGGAGAGTTCGTCATGTCTACCCAGAATAATCTGAAGCGCGTCGCGCGCGTGGCCGTGCTGTCGCTGGCGCTGGCGGTTCCCGCCGTGTCGGCGGCGCTCGCCCAGGACGTCGCGCAGGCGCCTCCCGGCGGCTGGTACGCCAACATCTACAACCCGCATCCGGAGATCTCGGGCTTCCCCAAGATCGCCCGCGCCAACAACAAGATCTATGCCAATGACTGGGATCGGCACCCGGAGATCACCGAGCAGGGAGCCGGCGTCTTCGCCACCGCGGGCAGCGGCGCGCCGCTGCAGCCGCAGGCGCCGCAGGTCAGCGAGTCGAAGTAACGCGTCTGTGATCGGCCTGTGGCCGCGGAGAGCGATCTCCGCGGCCACAGGCGTTTCAGCCGGCCAGGCGGAAATAGAGCAGCGGCAGCATCTCGGGCAGGCGCTCGATGCGGTCGAGCTGCAGCACGTTGCGGCGGCCGAAGATGCGGCTGAGATAGGCGTCGCCGGCGGGATCGAGGGCGACGCAGAACACGTCGATGCCGCGATGGCGCAGCGTCAGGACGGCGCGGCGCGCATCCTCGACGAGGTAGCGGCGGTCGGCAATGTCGACATCGGACGGCTCGCCGTCGGAGATCATCAGCAGCAACCGGCGATAGGAGAGCCGCCCCGACAGCGCGTGACCGGCATGGCGCAGCGCCGCCCCCATGCGTGTGGAAAACCGCCCGGCAAGGCCGGCGAGACGGCGGCGGGCGGCCTCGTCGTAAGGCGCGTCGAAATCCTTCAGCCGGTAGTAATGCACATCGGCGCGCGTGTCCGAGCAGAAGGCGTGGATGGCGAAGGGGTCGCCGAGCCCGTCCATCGCATGCGCCAGCAGCGCCGTGGCGTCGCGCTCGAGATCGAGCACGCTGCGCCCGGCGCCGCGCGCGACATCGTTGGTCGAGTGCGAGGCGTCGAGCAGCAGCAGCACCGCGAGGTCGCGCCAGCGCCGCTCCAGCCGCGCATAGATTTCGGGCCTGGGCGCGAGACCGAGGCGAAGGTCGATGGCGGCCGAGACCGCCGCGTCGAGATCGAGCCGGTCGCCCTCATGCTGCCGCCTGAGGCGTTGCGGCCGGCTGAGCTTGGCGGCGCGGATCAGCGCCGCGATGCGGCGGACCTGGTCGGGATAGCGCTCGAGGATGGCGTCGATGCGCCGCGCGCCGGCCTCGGGCGGCGGATAGTCGAGCACCGTCGTCCAGTCGGGACGCTCGGCGGCGATGAGGAAATCCCATTCCGCATATCGCGCCACCGGGATGCCGGTTTCCACCGCGGCGGCGACCGGCCGCGCGCGGTTCGCCGCGTCGCCCTCGCCGGCGTCGCGCTCGCGATCGGGCGGCGCGTCCGCGGCAGTGTCGAAGCGCGCTCCCTCATAGGCCGTCTGCGCCTCCTCCGGCGCGGCGCTCTCCGGGAAATCCCAGAGCCCCTGATTGTCGTCGCGATAGACCGGTTCGACCACGTAGGTCCGGGCATTGAACTGCGCGCGCATCTGGCCGAGGTCGTTGCCGAGCAGGCCGCCCAGCGCCCGGCTCAGCGCCGGGTCCTGCCAGCGCGCGGGCTGCGCGAAGAAGAGGTCGCGGCCCTTCAGCACCCAGCCGTGATCGTCGGCGTAGAAGGGATCGAGGAGCGCGCGCGCGAGCCGCGCCATCAGCGCCGGCGCGGTCAGCGCGCCGCCGGGCGCCGCGACATGGAAAGGCAGCCACAGCCGGCGCAGCCCCGGCAACGCCGCGAGCGCCAGCTGCTCGACGCGCGCATCCTCGATCAGCGAGACCAGCGCCACCTGCACCGGCTTCAGGCTGCCGATCGGGAATTTCGTCGGCGTGAAGCGCAGATGCGCGAGGATGTGCGCCAGCGCGGCGCGGTAGAGCTCCTTGGCGGCGGCGCCGGTGACGCCGCGATAGCTTTCCGGCAGCCGGATGATGCCACCATCGAAGCCGGCGCGGCGCGGCAGGTCGAGCGCGGCAGGCGGCAGCGTGCGCAGCGGCGGCGCGCGGCCCGACAGCGCCGTGACATAGGCGCGCAGCTCGCGCTCGATCGCGGTGAAGGGCAGGTCGCCGCCTCGCGCCAGCCCGCGCAGCGCCGCAGGGTCGAGCAGCGCGAAGAATTTGAGCCGGCGCTCGGGATCATGCTCGGCGGCGCGGATGCCGCCCAGCGCCCAGGATTTGAGCGCGCGCAGATCGAGCGCGGCGAGCACGCGCTCGCTGCGCTCGAGCAGCAGGATCAGCGATTCCGGCGCGCGCTCGGCGACGCGGCGCAGCAGGCGCAGCCATTCCGCCATGGCGCCCGGCGCGGCGAGATGGCGCGCCGCCGCGGGTGCCGCGACGAAGAGCGCCGGCGCGGCGCGCGGACCGGTGAGCTCGGCGAGATCCGGCGCGGCGTCGGCGAGCGCGAACGCCGCCTCGGCGCCGGCCAGCGCCGCGACCGCCGGCGCGTTGCGGATATAGGCGAGCGCGGCATCGGCGCCGAGGCGCGAGGCGAGCGCGCGGCAGGCGGCGAGCCAGGCATCGAGGCGCTCTCCCGGCAGGCTCGCCTGCGCCTGGCGCCAGACCAGCTCGAGCGTGCCGGCGAGCTCCGGCGGGAGATCGAGCGCCTCGAGCGCCAGGCGCGGACGCGGCGACGGGCCCGGCGCCATCGGGCTCAGACCGAGGCGGCGATCGCCGCCGTCAGCGCGCCGCGGATATCCTCGTCATCGGTGATCGGCAGCACCAGCGCCACCTGGCAGGCGGGCTCGGGCGCGATGCCGCCGGCGATGAGGCGGCCGGCCTGGATCAGCATGCGGGTGGAGGCGCCTTCGTCGAGGCCGTGGCCGCGCAAATTGCGCGTGCGCTGGCCGATGGCGACCAGCGTCTCGGCCAGCGCGCGGTCGATGCCGGCCTCGTGCGCCACGATCTCGGCCTCCACCGCAGCCGGCGGATAGGCGAAATCGATGGCGCCGAAGCGCTGCTTGGTCGATTCCTTGAGATCCTTGAGCACGCTCTGATAGCCGGGATTGTAGGAGATGACGAGCTGGAAATCGGGATGCGCATGCACCAGCTCGCCCTTCTTCTCAAGCGGCAGGATGCGGCGATCGTCGGTCAGCGGATGGATGACGACGGTGGTGTCCTGGCGCGCCTCGACGATCTCGTCGAGATAGCAGATCGCGCCATGGCGGACGGCGAGGGTGAGCGGGCCGTCATGCCAGACGGTGCCGGCGGCATCGAGCAGGAAGCGGCCGACGAGGTCGGAGGCGGTCATGTCCTCGTGGCAGGCGACGGTGACGAGCGGCTTGCCCAGCCGCCAGGCCATGGCCTCGACGAAGCGCGTCTTGCCGCAGCCGGTCGGGCCCTTGAGCATCATCGGCATGCGGCTCTTATAGGCCGCCGCGAAGAGCCGCGTCTCGTCGCCGACGTCGCGGTAATAGGGCTCCTCGGCAATGCGGTACGCATCGAGCTCCATCCGTCCGTTACCTTCCCGCCCAACCGGAAGAAGCATGTAGCCCCTCTCCCGCGCAAGCGGGAGAGGGAGGGGCCCATTGCGCAGCAATGGGAGGGTGAGGGTATGCTAAGGCATCATGCCCAACCTCAAAGCGCGTGTGCTTCGCCGCGGCATGACCGACGCTGAGCGGCGCCTCTGGGCGGTGCTGCGCGGGCGGCGCCTGCAGGGATACAAGTTCCGCCGTCAGCACCCGCTTGGCCCTTTCATAGCCGATTTCGCCTGCATCGAGCATCGTCTGGTGATCGAGGCGGATGGCGGACAGCACGCCGACAACGCTGCCGACCAGCGTCGGACGGCGTGGCTCGAAAGCCGAGGCTGGCGCGTGCTGCGCTTTTGGAACAATAACGTCCTCGCCGATACAGAGGGGGTACAGGAAGCCATCTTGCAAGCGCTTGCCATGCGGTAACCCGCCGCCCCTCACCCTCCCGCCGCTGCGCGGCGGGCCCCTCCCTCTCCCGCTATCGCGGGAGAGGGGAATCAGGCCTCAGCGATGGCTCGCGGTCTTCTGGTTGGGGATGCCTTCGATCGGGCATTCCTCGGTGCCGACGGTGGGGCGGGTGAGCGCCTCGACCATGGTGCGCGTGCCCTCGGGATCGGTGATCCATTTCTTGTAGAAATCATAGGGGCAGATGGCCTCGCCGCGAACGTCCTCGCGCGAGTTGATCTTGCCGGTATATCCCCGATGCAGCAGCTTGAAGAGATGGTTCTCGGATTGCATGTTGCGGCGCGCGTCGCGGATCAGCGATTTCGACAGCTGCGCGTACTGGATGCCCATATCCTCCTCGCCGCACTCGCCGAGCGTGCGGCCGTCGAAGCCGATGACGGCGGAATGGCCGAAATAGGAATAGACGCCGTCGAAGCCCGAGGCGTTGGCCACCGCGACATAGACGTTGTTGGCCCAGGCCATCGCCTTGGCCATCAGCACCTGCTGGTCCTTGGCCGGGTACATGTAGCCCTGGCAGCGCACGATGAGCTCGGCGCCCTTCATGGCGCAGTCGCGCCAGATCTCGGGATAGTTGCCGTCGTCGCAGATGATCAGGCTCACCTTGAGCCCCTTGGGGCCCTCGGAGACGTAGGTGCAATTGCCGGGATACCAGCCTTCGATCGGAACCCAGGGCATGATCTTGCGGTATTTCTGCACGATCTCGCCCTTGTCGTTCATCAGGATGAGGGTGTTGTAGGGCGCCTTCTTGGGATGCTCCTCGTGGCGCTCGCCGGTGAGCGAGAACACGCCCCAGACCTTGGCCTTGCGGCAGGCTTCGGCGAAGATCTCGGTCTCCTCGCCGGGCACGCTGGCGGCGGTGTCGTACATCTCCTTGCTGTCGTACATGATGCCGTGGGTGCTGTATTCCGGGAAGATGACGAGATCCATGCCCGGCAGACCCAGCTTCATGCCGAGGACCATCTCGGCGATCTTGCCGGCATTGGCGAGCACTTCCGCCTTGGTGTGAAGCCGCGGCATCTTGTAGTTGACGACGGCGACGCCGACGGTGTCGTTGCTGCTGCTGATGTCACCGTGAAGCATGTCGATCTCCTTTCGCTCGTGAGGCGCAGGCGGACGCTGCGTCGGTGGCGCGCCCAGAACGCAAAAAACCCCGCGCGTCCACGTCCGTGGTCGTCGCGGGGGGCAGCCTTGCCCGGAATATGTGATGCGGCGCCGTTGCCGCGCGCCGGTCGAACGGCGCAGGTCAGACGCTATCCGAGAACGTCATGGGAGTCAACGATGGCCGCCGCCACGGCGGAGATCGAGACCCGGCGATTCATCGCCTGGCGCCGCATGAAGTGATAGGCCTCGTCCTCGTCGAGCTTGCGCGTCTGCATCAGGATGGTCTTGGCCCGCTCGACGCTGCGGAAGGCGCGCAAGGTCTCGTCGAGCTTGTCGATGCGCGAGCGCAGCCGGCGCTCGTAGAGGAACTGCGCCCGTCCCAGCGCCAAGCTGGTGAGCACGGTGGCGGCGGTGAAGGGGCGATGCAGCACGGCATGCGGCGCGCAGTTGCGCAGCAGCTTGAGATCGGGGGCCTGCACCGCCGGCATGACCGCGACCAGCGCCGCGCTGGGCTGGCCCGGGACCCAGGGCAGGCAGTGCGGCAGCTCCGGCACCAGCTCGCAGAACAGGATGTCGGCATCCTCCGGCAGCCGCGGCGGCAGCGGCCAGAGCCGGCGCACGCGGCCGCGGCTGCGCGCCAGCTCGCGCGCCAGAGCGTCGCCCTCCTCGTCGCGGCGCAGCGCCACGACGATCTCGAGCGATCCGGTCTCCGCGGTACCGCCGCTGGCGGGGTCATGCGCTCTGCCGGGATCGAGCATGGGCTCCCTCTATGCCGAAAGACTGACGCGGCCGCAGCCGACGAGATAGGGGTCGGCCCAGACCGGGGTCGGCGATTGACGCAGGATGTCGAACTGGCCGCGCCGGTTGACGCGGCCGATGCGCGACCAGAGATGAGTGTGGCTGGTGGCCGGGCTGACCGAGACGACGCCCTGGGGCGCCTCGAAATCGGCGCCGAGCACCGCCGGCTTGATCAGGTCGGTCTCCATCGAATTGGTCTCGGCCAGCGCGTTGGCGAAGAGATGCACCTGGAAATAGGCAGCCTCGGCGCACATGTTGGTGGGCTCGTTCTCGCCATAGCGGCGCTGGTAGCGGGCGACGAAGGCGGCGTTGCGCTCGCCCGCCACCGATTGGAAATAGGGAGCGGCGGTGACCTGGCCCTCGGCGACGTCGAAGCCCATGGCGCGGACCTCGGATTCGGTGGTGGTGAGGCTGGCGATCGGCGTCACCTTGGGATCGAAGCCCGCCTCGACATAGCTCTGATAGAGATAGACCGTGGATTGGCCGACCACGGTCGAGAAGATGACGTCGGCGCCGGCGGCCTTGATCTGGCGCATCACCGGGCGGAAATCGGCGCGCTTGGCGCGCAGATCGAGATAGGTCTCGCCCACCACCTGGCCGCCATGGCGGCGCAGCAGGTCGCGCATGACGCGGTTGCTCTCGCGCGGATAGACGTAGTCCGAGCCGATGAAATAGAAGCGCGGCCCGTAGGTCTCGGCGAGGAAGGAGCAGAGCGCCACGCTGTTCTGGTTGGGCGCGGCCCCGCCATAGATGACGTTGGGCGAGAATTCGAAGCCCTCATAGAGCGTCGGATACCACAGCAGCCCGTTCAGCCGCTCGACCACCGGCAGCACCGCCTTGCGGCTGCTCGAGGTGTAGCAGCCGAAGATGGTGGTGACGCCGTCCTCGATCATCAGCCGCTTGGCCGAGAACGCATAGGCGCCGGTCTCCGAGCCGGGGTCGTAGACCAGCGGCACCAGCTCGCGGCCGTTGATCCCGCCGGCCTGGTTGATCTCGTCGATGGCAAGGAGCGTCGCCCGCAGCTGCGTCTCCTCGATCACGGCCATGACGCCGGATTGCGAGAACAGCACACCTACGCGCCACGGCTCAGAGCCGGCCTCCCGGGACCACGTCACAGCCCCCTCCCTTCGCTGGGTTCGCCGCCGCGGTCGCAGCTTTGGCATCGCGCCAAACGCACTCGAAAGTATTTGATCGATGTTCCATCGAACGAGTCAATCGCGTTCACTTCCTGATGGTAAGCTCGTCCGCGACTCGCTGTGATCGCTGCACGATCCATGCCAGGGTGGAAAGCGGCGGCGGAGCGGGGGTTCGGGGACAGCGTCACCGGGCGGTTGCCTAGGGATTGTTCAGACTGCCAGATGTCGCTGCACCACATCGCCGGTGAGCTCGCCGATGGCGCCGGTGGCGACGATGCGCCCGGTGTCGAGAATGGCGAATTTGTCGGTGATGTCGCGCACGAAATCGAGGTTCTGCTCGACCAGCAGCACGGCGCAGTCGCGCTCCACCGGAATGCGCTTGATGATGGTGTCGATCTCCTCGACGACGGAGGGCTGCAGCCCCTCGGTCGGCTCGTCCATCAGCAGCAGCTTGGGCTGCTGCACCAGGGCGCGCGCGATCGCGAGCTGCTGCTGCTGGCCGCCCGAAAGCGTGCCGCCCTTGCGGTCGACCAGCGGCTTCAGCGCGGGGAAGTAGTCGAAGACGAAATCCGGGATCGCGCCGCCGCGGCCGAACTTGCCCATGAGCGCGATGGCGATGTTCTCGGCCACGGTGATGTCGGCGATGATCTCGCGCCCCTGCGGCACGTAGCTGATGCCGAGCCGGGCGCGGTGATGCGATTTGAGGCGGGTGATGTCGGCGCCGTCGAGCAGGATGCCGCCGACCCGCGGCGGGTTGACGCCGGTGATGCTGCGCAGCAGCGTCGTCTTGCCGGCGCCGTTGCGCCCGAGCACGGCGTAGATCTCGCCGTCGGCGATCTCCAGCGACACCCGATGCAGGATGTGGCTGGTGCCGTAGAAGGTGTCGATGGCATCGACGCGCAGGCTCACTGGAACTTGCCCTTTCCGAGATAGACGCGGCGCACGTCCTCATTGTTCATGACCTCGGCGAGCGGGCCTTCGGCCAGGAGCTGGCCCTGATGCAGCACGGTGATGCGCCGGCCGATCTGGCGGACGATGTGCATGTCGTGCTCGACCAGCAGCACGGTGTGCGATTGGGCGATCTTGCGGATGAGCTCGGCGGTCTTGTGCTTGCCCTCCTCGGTCATGCCGGTGGTGGGCTCGTCGAGCAGCAGCAGCTTGGGATTGGAGGCGATGAGCATGCCGAGCTCGAGCCATTGCCGCTCGCCATGCGACAGGGTGTCGGCGGGATCGCCGGCCTTGTCGGCCAGCTCGACGAATTCCAGGATCTCCCAGATGCGGTCGGTATCCTCCGGCCGCAGCCGCTGGAAGAGCGTGGCGAAGACGCGGCGGCGGCCCTGCAGCGAGACCATGACGTTGTCGAACACCGACAGCGTCTCGTAGAGGTTCGGCACCTGGAATTTGCGGCTGATGCCGGCCTGGAAGATGGCGTCGGGACCCCAGCCGGTGATGTCGGCGCCGTCGAAGCGGATGCTGCCGGAGCTGGGCTTGAACTGGCCGGTGATCATGGCGATCAGCGTCGTCTTGCCGGCGCCGTTGGGCCCGAGCAGCACGCGCAGCTCGTTCTCGTCGATGCTGAAATCCAGGTTGTTGAGGATGGTGAAGCCCGACACCTGCGTGGTGAGGCCCCTGATCTCGAGCAGGCCCGGCATCAGCGCACCTCCTCGCCCGGCCGCGGCGCGCCGGCGGCGCGCCAGTCGACCTGGCGGTCATGCGCCTCCTGGTCGGATTCGGCGGCGATGTCGGCGAGGCTGCCGCGGCGCCAGCGGCGCAGCCAGTGGCCGAGCGTGCCGACGATGCCGTCGCGCATCACCAGCACGACGAAGATGAAGAGGCCGCCGGTGATGATCTGCCACCATTCGGCGAGCCGGTCGCTCAAGAAGAACTCGGCGCCCTTGACCAGGAAGGCGCCGACGAAGGCGCCGATGATGGTGCCGCGGCCGCCGACGGCGGTCCAGATCACGCCCTCGATCGAGTAGACGGGGCCGGCATCGAGGAAGGAGATGATGCCGACCCAGGCGGCGTACATGGCGCCGGCGGCGGCGGCCATGAAGGCCGAGACGCAGAAGACGAAGATGCGGTAGTTGGCGACGTTGTAGCCCATGAACTCGGCGCGGATGTCGTTGTCGCGGATCGATTTCAGCACCGTGCCGACACGCGAATGGGTGAGCACGCGCGAGAGCACGAAGAACGCCACCGTCACCGCCAGGATGAACAGCAGGAAGGGGCCGCCGACATAGTTGGAATAGTCGGTGATGCCGTTGAAGCCGCCGGTATAGGCCTGATACTCGACGATGAAATCCTGCAGGATCAGCGATTCCGCCAGCGTGATCACCGCGCAGTAGACGCCGTAGATGTGCCGCTTGAAGGTGATGGCGCCGAACAGGAAGGCGAGCAGCGTCGGCAGCAGCAGCGCGCAGAGGATGGCCACCGGCAGGTGCAGCAGCGGGGTCATGAAGCCGGGCAGCGCCGTCAGCCCGTTCCATTCCATGAAATCCGGGATCTTGCCGCCGTAGCGCGTGGGATGGGTCAGCGCATAGTTCATCTTGAGCGAGAGGGCGACCATGTAGGCGCCGATGCCGAAATAGACCGCCTGGCCGAGGCTGAGGATGCCGGTGAAGCCCCAGATCAGGTCGATGCTGAGCGCGAAGATCGAATAGCACAGGAACTTGCCGAGCAGCGACAGCACATAGGCGTTGGTGCCGTAATAGGGATAGGCCCCGATCAGCGCCACCACCACGGCGCCGCCGACCAGCGCCCAGGCCGGGATCAGCGGCGCGCGGCGCAAGCGCCCCGCCGCCCGCTTGCTCTCGCTCGCAACACTCGCCACGACAACCCTCTCCCCGGCTCAGCGCCGCTCGTAGTAACCGAAGATCCCGCGCGGCACGACGCGGATGATGATGACGATGAACAGGAACACCAGCAGCCGGCCGATCACGTTGTTGAAGATGAAGGACAGCACCGTCTCGGCCTCGCCGATGAGGCCGCTGCCGGCGAGCACGCCCCAGAGATTGCCGACCCCGCCCAGCACCAGCACCATGAAGCTGTCGACGGCATAGGGAAAGCCCATCGTCGTCGACACCGACTTGATCGGCGCCAGCACCGCGCCGGCGATGCCGGCGAGGCCGGAGCCGAAGGCGAAGATCATCATGTCGACGCGCGCGGTGTCGATGCCGAGGCAGCCCGAGATCGCGCGGTTGCGGCGCACGGCGCGCACCTTGAGGCCGAACTCGGTGCGGAAGATGACGTAGAACACCAGCGCCAGCAGCAGCGCCGCCATGACGATGAGGAAGAGGCGGTAATAGGGGAAAGGCAGGCGGCCGATGAGGCGGAAGCCGCCGTTCAGGATCTTGGGCGCGCCGACGTAATAGAGCTCGGGGCCGAAGATCAGCTTCACCACCGTCTGCAGGATGATGCCGACGCCCCAGGTGGCGAGCAGCGTCTCCAGCGGCCGGTCGTAGATCCAGCGGATGATGCCGCGCTCCAGCGCCAGGCCGAGCAGGCCCACGACGACGAAGGCGACGGGGATGGCGATGAAGGTGTTGCCGCCGAGCTTGCCGACCACGGCGGCGGTGTAGGCGCCGACCATGATCATCTCGCCATGCGCCATATTGATGACGCCGGCGACGCCGAAGATGATGGCGAGCCCGAGCGCGGCGATGACGAGGATCGCCACGACGCTGAAGCCGCTGAGGAACTGGGTGATGATCGCCTGCGTCATCATCGCTGCAACATCCTGCCGAAGCGGCGGTCGATCGGCGGCGGGCACGCCCCGCCGCGCTTGCTCCGCGCGAATTCCGACGCGCGCCGATCCGCGACGTCCCCCACCTCACCCTCCCATCGCTGCGCGATGGGTCCCTCCCTCTCCGCCCCCGGGGGCGGAGAGGGTTGGGGTGAGGTGGGGGAGGCGTGGATCATGCGCAGCGTCTCAGCCACGTCCTGTACCGCGCATCAGAGGTTGATCGTCCCGGAGCGGTTCTTCTCTTCCGACCAGGGCTTCTTCAGGCGATCGAGAACCCGCTTGTCGGTGAAGTCGCAGGTCTTGTTGGGGTAGAGGTAGGAGACCCAGGGCTGCGGCCGGATCCAGTTCTCTGACTTCCACACGATGTCGAACTGGCCCTGCTCGTTGGCCCGGCCGATGCGCGACCAGAGCCAGGTGTGGTGGTTCTTCTCGTCGATCTTCACCTTGCCTTGCGGCGCGGTGAATTCCTGTCCCGGCAGGCCCTCATAGATGAGCGCGTCGGCGTCGGTCGATTTCACCTTGGCGATGGCCTGGGCGAGGAAGTAGGTCTGGAAATAGGCCGCCTCCATCACCGCGTTGGTCACCGCGTCCTTGCCGTATTTCGCCTTGTAGCGCTCGACGAAGCTCTTGTTCTCCGGCGTCTGGACGCTCTGGAAGTAGTTGAAGGAGGTGAAGTGGCCGAGCGCGTTCTCCGGCCCCATCGCCGCGATCTCCTGCTCGGTGGTGATCGGCGTGCAGATCGGGATGTCCTTGGCGGTGATGCCGTACTCCTTGAACTGCTTGTAGAAGGCGACGACCTGGTCGCCGACGAGATCGGAGAAGACGACGTCGGCGCCGGAGGAGGCGATCTTGTTGATGTTGGTGGAGAACTCCGTCGATCCCAGCGGCGAGTACTCCTCGGCGACGACGGTGCCGCCGTATTTCTGCAGCAGCGCCTTGACCTCGCGGTTGGTCTCCTTGGGATAGATGTAGTTGGCGCCGATCAGATAGAACTTCTTGCGCCCCAGCGTCTTCATGATCCAGGGCACGAAATCGTCGAGCTGCTGGTTCGGCACGGCGCCGGTGTAGAAGCAGTTCTTGCTGCATTCCTGCGCCTCGTAGAGCGTCGGATAGAGCAGCACGCCGTTGTTCTCCTCGAACACCGGCAGCACCGATTGCCGGCTCGCCGAGGTGTAGCAGCCCAGCACCGCCACCACCTTGTCCTCGAGCAGCAGCTTCTTCGCCTTCTCGGCGAAGACCTGCACCATGGATTGCGGATCCTCGACGATCGGCTCGATCTTCTTGCCGAGCACGCCGCCCTTGGCATTGATCTCCTCGATCGCCAGCAGCTCGGCATTGTGCAGCGAGGTCTCGATGATGGCGATGGTGCCGCTGAGCGAGTGCAGGATGCCGACCTTGATGGTGTCGCTCTCGGCCGCCTTGGCGATGTTGCGCAGGAAGTGATAGGGCGCGACGCCGCTGGCCAGAATTCCCGCAAGTCCGGCGGCGGAGCCTTTCAATACCTTTCGTCGACTGGTCATGCTTTTCCTCCAGTTGCCGAAGCCGAAAAACGCAAACGCCCCACGCGTTCTCCCGCAGGAGACCACGTGGGGCGTTTGTGCCCGTATTTCAGCGGCGCCGCTGCCGCCTGGACCGTGACCGAGGCGGGCGCGAAGGCGCCCTCACCTCGTTCTGGGATACTGTATCCGCGCCCCGAGTCCCGCAGAAGGTGCAACCACTTATCGGCCGCTCTGCGCCACCGGAGCCAAGAGATTCAGCTACCAGTCACCTTCGCTTTTGTCAAACATAATGCGACGCACAATGAAACCCTCACCCTCCCCGGCGCCAAGCGCCGGGCCGCTCCCTCTCCCGCTCAAGCGGGAGAGGGGCTCAAGAGCCGGCGCTATTTCGCGCCGGTGGGCTCCCAATACTTCTTCGAGACGTCGAAGACCTCGTGCGTCCAGGCGCCCTCGGGCTTCTTGGTGATGACCGGCGCCGATTTCGCCGAGAGCAGGATCGACACCGTGCGCTCGTAATCGGCGGGGACGAGATAGCCCAGCGGCTTCTGGATATCGACCAGCTTGGCGACCTCGTGCATCATCTGCTTCTGATGCTTCAGGGTCTGGGCGCCGGTGGCGTCGTTGTCGAGCACGATCTGGGCGGCTTCGTCCGGATGCTTGACCGCCCAGGCCCAGCCCTTGTCGGACGCGGCGACGAACTTCGCCAGCTTCGTGACATAGGCCTTGTCCTTGAGCTTGTTGCCATTGGCGTAGAGCCCGTCCTCGAGCATGCCGACGCCTTCGTCGCTGTATTTGAACACCACGAGGTCGCTCGGCTTGTAGCCGGCGTCGATCACCTGCCAGTACTCGTTATAGGTCATGGTCGAGATGCAGGCGGCCTGGTGCTGGATCAGGGGATCGACGTTGAAGCCCTGCTTGATCACGCTCACGCCCTTGGCCCCGCCGTCGGTCGGGATGTTGAGCTTGGCCATCCAGGCGAGGAACGGATATTCGTTGCCGAAATACCAGACGCCCAGCGTGTGGCCGGGGAAATCGGCGGGCTTGGTGACGCCGCTCGATTTGAGGCAGGTGAGCTCGAGCCCGGAGCGCTGGAAGGTCTGCGCGATGTTGACCAGCGGCACGCCCTTCTCGCGCGCGGCCAGCGCCGCCGGCATCCAGTCGACGATGACGTCGGCGCCGCCCGCCGCCAGCACCTGCTCGGGCGCGATGTCGGGCCCGCCCGGCTTGATCGTGACGTCGAGGCCGGCCTCTTTGTAGAAGCCCTTGTCCTTGGCGACGTAATAGCCGGCGAACTGCGCCTGGGTCACCCATTTGAGCTGGATGGTCACGGCGTCGGCGGCCTCCGCCGCAGCCGCCCCCGCCACCAGCGCCCCGGCCGTGATGGCCGACAGCAGAATTTTCCTCATCTTGTCCCTCCTCCTCCTACTTGCGGGCCCCGCGGGCCGCTCACGACACTTTGCGAAACGATGGATGCCAGAAGGTCATGCGGCGCTCGAGCAGCGCGATGCCGCCATAAGCCGCCGAGCCGGTCAGCGCCGCCACCGCGATCGTCGCCCAGACCAGCGGGATGTCCATGCGGCCGACGCTGGCCGAGATGCGGAAGCCCATGCCCATGATCGGCGTGCCGAAGAACTCGGCGACGATGGCGCCGATCAGCGCCAGCGTCGAATTGACCTTGAGCGCGTTGAAGATGAAGGGCAGCGCCGCCTGCAGCCGGGCGAAGCGCAGGCTCTGGCCGTAGCTCGCGGCATAGGTGCGCAGGAGGTCGCGCTCGATGCGGCCGAGCGCCCCCAGCCCGGCGATGGTGTTCACCAGCATCGGGAAGAAGGTCATGATCACGACCACCGCCGCCTTGGACGGCCAGTCGAAGCCGAACCACATCACCATGATGGGTGCCACCCCGACGATGGGCAGCGCGCTGACGAGATTGCCGATCGGCAGCAGCCCGCGCTGCAGGAAGGGCACGCGGTCGATCAGCACGCCGGTGAGGAAGCCCGCGCCGCAGCCGATGACGTAGCCCGGCACCATGGATTTGACGAAGGTCTGCATGAAATCCTGGCCCAGCACCGGCAGCGAGGAGACCAGCACCGCGGCGATGCGCGAGGGCGGCGGCAGCAGCACCACCGGGATCTGGAACCCCTCGGCGAGGAGCTGCCAGAGATAGAGCAGCCAGATCCCGAACAGCAGCGGGATGGCGATATCGAGGAGCGGGTGGCGGTGCCTGGCGGCGAGCGCCGCGCCGCGCTCCAACCCGCGCCAGACCAGCAGCGCCAGCGCCAGCAGCCCGATCCAGAGCCCGGAAGCGGCGATGCCAGCGGCGCCGGCCAGGAGCAGGAGGTAGAGCGAGGCGGCGCCGGCGACGCTGCCGACGAGCGCGAGGGCGGCGGACGAGGCGAGCCCCTCTCCGCCCGCCCAGGGGCGGAGAGGGGCAAGAAGGAGCGTGGCGGCGCAGGCCAGCGCCAGCAGCCAGAGGGCAAGCGGCCCGGTGGTCCAGGCGGCGGCGCCGAGCGGCAGCGCGAGCGCTGCGAGGCCGAGGAGAAGCGCGAGCACCAGGATCCAATCGAGGCGCCTCATGGCCGGCCGCCCATGCGCGCGAGGGTGAGGCGTTCGGCCAGCCCGACGGCCGCGACCGACAGCCCGGCGACGAAGGCGGCCACCACCAGCACCGCCCAGATCTGCACCGTCTGACCGTAATAGGAGCCGCTGAGCAGGCGCGCGCCGAGCCCGGCCTGGGCGCCGGTCGGCAGCTCGCCGACGATGGCGCCGACGATCGACAGCGCCACCGCGACCTTGAGGCTGGCGAAGAGATAGACGGTCGAGAAGGGCCAGCGCAGCTTCCAGAAGATCTGCGCGGTCGAGGCGCTGTAGGTGCGCACGAGATCGAGATGGATGGGATCGGGCGAGGTCAGCCCCTTGACCATGCCGATGGTCACCGGGAAGAAGCAGAGATAGGCCGAGATGATCGCCTTGGGCACGAGGCCGACGAAGCCCATCGAGCCCAGCACGACGATGATCATCGGCGCGATCGCCAGGATCGGCACGGTCTGCGAGGCGATGATCCACGGCATCAGCGAGCGCTCGAGCGTGCGCAGATGGACGATGCCGACCGCCAGCACGATGCCGAGCAGCGTGCCGAAGGCGAAGCCCAGCAGCGCCGAGGAGAGCGTCACCCAGCCGTGATAGACCAGGCTGTGGCGCGAGCTCGGCGCCACCTCGAGCACGGTCTTGTCGAGCTCGGCCAGGATCTGGTGCGGCGCCGGCAGCAGCGGCCGCTCCATCTCCATGGTGTCGGTGACGAGCCGGTCGAAGGTCCAGTCGGTGACGCCGTGGCGCTCATAGGCGTCGATGACCAGCGGCGCGTTGAGCCAGACCGTGCCGACATACCAGAGGGCGAGCAGCGCCAGCAGCACCGCCGCCATCGGCAGCGCGCTGCCGCCGGCGAGCCGCTCGCCGAGCGAACGGGGCCCGGGCGCCTGCTCAGGCGTCGTCATAGCTGTGCCCGGCCTTGAGGCCGGCGCGCACCCGGTGGGCGATGGCGGCGAAGCCTGCGGATTCGCGGATGTCGAGGGTGCGGTCGAGCGGCAGGTCGCTGTCGATGATGTCGATGATGCGGCCCGGGCGCGGGCTCATCACCACGATGCGCGTCGACAGGAACACCGCCTCGGGGATCGAATGGGTGACAAAGATCACCGTCTTGCCGGTGCGCTGCCAGAGCCGCAGCAGCTGCTCGTTGAGATGGTCGCGGATGATCTCGTCGAGCGCGCCGAACGGCTCGTCCATCAGCAGCAGCTCGGGATCGAAGGAGAGCGCGCGGGCGATCGAGACGCGCTGCTGCATGCCGCCGGAGAGCTGCCAGGGGAATTTGCGCTCGAAGCCGCCGAGATTGACGAGATCGAGCACGCGGCGCGCGCGCTCCTGCCGCTCGGCGCGCGGCAGGCCCATGATCTCCAGCGGCAAGGTCACGTTGCGCATCACCGAGCGCCAGGCATAGAGCGCCGGCGCCTGGAAGACATAGCCATAGGCGCGGGCCAGCCGCGCCGCCTCGGGCGAGACGCCGTTGACGCGCACCGTGCCCGAGGTCGCGCGCTCGAGATCGGCCATGACGCGCAGCAGCGTGGTCTTGCCGCAGCCCGACGGGCCGATCAGCGAGACGAAATCGCCGCGCGGGACGGTGAGGTCGACATTGGCGAGCGCGGTCACCGGCGCGTCGCCCGCCGCGAAGACGAGGTTGAGACCGCTGATCTCCACCGCCGGCGGCGCCGGCGCGCGGCCTCCGCCCCTCGTCACCGCCTTGTCCTCGATGAGATCGACCATCGCCGCGGCGTCCCGCCGGTCATCCCGCGGCATGCTCGAGCATGGCATGCAGCAGCACATTGCACCCGGCGGCCAGGTCCTCGGCGGTCGCGCTCTCGACCTCGTTGTGGCTGATGCCGTCGGCGCAGGGGATGAAGACCATGCCGACCGGCGCGACGCGGCTGATATAGCCGGCATCGTGGCCGGCGCCGGAGACGATGTCGCGATGACCGTAGCCGAGTTGCTCGGCGGCGCGGCGCACGGCGGCGATGCAGCCCTCGTTGTAATGCACCGCCGGCGAATGCCAGATCTCGTTGCACTCGGCCGAGAGTCCCTGCGCGGCACAGATCTCCTTCACCGCCGCCTCGAGCTCCGCCCTCATCCGCAGCAGCGCCTCGTCGCTGGGATGGCGCAGATCGACGGTGAGGAAGACGCTGCCGGGAATGGTGTTGCGCGAATTGGGCCGCACCTGCATCAGCCCCACGGTGGAGACGCCGGGCGCGTGGTCGAGGCCGATGCGGTTGATGCGATCGACGAGCCGCGCCGCGCCCAGGAGCGCGTCCTTGCGGCGGTTCATCGGCGTCGTGCCGGCATGGCTCTCGCTGCCGCTGATCGTCGCCTCGAACCAGCGGATGCCCTGGATGCCCTGGACCACGCCGATGGTCTTGCGCTCGGCCTCGAGGATCGGGCCCTGCTCGATATGCGCCTCGAAGAAGGCCTTGAACGGCCGGCCGCCGACCGGCGCCGGGCCGGCATAGCCGATGCGCTGCAGCTCCGCGCCGATGGTCTTGCCGTCGAGATCGGCGCGGCTCAAGCCGTATTCCTCGGTGAAGACACCGGCGAAGACGCCGGAGGCGACCATCGCCGGAGCGAAGCGCGAGCCTTCCTCGTTGGTCCAGACGCTGACCTCGATCGGCGCGTCGGTCTCGTAGCCGAGATCGTTGAGCGTGCGGATCACCTCGAGCCCGGCCAGCACGCCGAAGACGCCGTCGAACTTGCCGCCGGTGGGCTGGGTGTCGAGATGGCTGCCGGTGACCACCGGCGGCAGATCGGGACGCTTGCCGGGGCGGCGGGCGAAGATGTTGCCCATGCGGTCGATGCTGACGCTGCACCCCGCCTCCTTGCACCAGCGCACGAAGAGGTCGCGGCCTTGCTTGTCGAGGTCGGTGAGCGCCAGCCGTTTGGAGCCGCCCTTCTCGGTGGCGCCGATCTCGGCCATCGCCATCAGGCTCTGCCACAGGCGCTGCTGGTCGATCTTGAGATTCTGCGCGCCGCGCACGGCCTCTCTCCTACTCCGCCGCCTTGCGCAGCGGGTTGTTGGGGTGCTGGGTCCAATCGAGATGCGGCTGGTCCCGGTCCATCCGCACCATGGTAATGCAATCCTCGACCGGACACACATAGAGGCAGAGATTGCAGCCGACGCATTCCTTGTCCACGACCTCGTAGCGCCGCTCGCCGTGCAGCCGCGTGGCGGCGATCGCCTGATGCGCCGTGTCCTCGCAGGCGATGTGGCAGAGGCCGCATTTGACGCAGAGATCCTGGTCGATGCGCGCGACGATCTGGTAGTTGAGGTTGAGGAACTGCCAGTCGGTGACGTTGGGCACCGCCTTGCCGCTGAAGGCCTCGAGGCTGCGATAGGATTTGCCGTCCATCCAGCGGCCGAGCCCGTCGATCATGTCGCCGACGATGCGGAAGCCGTAATGCATGGCCGCGGTGCAGACCTGCACCGCGCCGGCGCCCAGCGCCATGAACTCGGCCGCGTCGCGCCAGCTCTCGATGCCGCCGATGCCGACGATGGGGATGTTGCGGCATTCGGGATCGCGCGCGATCTCCGCCACCATGTGCAGCGCGATCGGCTTCACCGCCGGGCCGCAATAGCCGCCATGGGTCCCCTTGCCGTCCACCACCGGGGTCGGCGCCATCTGGTCGAGATCGACGGCGATGATCGAGTTCAGCGTGTTGATCAGGCTCACCGCATCGGCGCCGCCGCGCACCGCCGCCCGCGCCGGCCCCAGGATGTTGGTGACGTTCGGGGTGAGCTTGACGATCACCGGCATGCGCGAGTGCTGCTTGCACCAGCGCGTCACCATCTCGACATAGTCCGGCACCTGGCCGACGGCGGCGCCCATGCCGCGCTCGGACATGCCGTGGGGGCAGCCGAAATTGAGCTCGATGCCGTCGGTGCCGGTCTCCTCGACCTGCGGCAGGATGCGCTTCCAGCTCTCCTCCTCGCACGGCACCATCAGCGAGACGATGAGCGCGCGGTCCGGCCAGTCGCGCTTCACCTGCTTGATCTCGCGCAGATTGAGCTCGAGCGGGCGGTCGGTGATCAGCTCGATATTGGTGAATCCCGCGACGCGATTGCCCTTGTAGGAGAGCCCGCCATAGCGCGAGCTGGTGTTGACGATCGGCGGGTCCTCGCCCAGCGTCTTCCACACCACGCCGCCCCAGCCCGCCTGGAAGGCGCGCACGACGTTGTATGCCTTGTCGGTGGGCGGCGCCGAGGCGAGCCAGAACGGGTTCGGGGATCTGATGCCGGCAATCCGCGTCGTGAGATCGGCCATGATGCCCTCCTTCAGCGGCGCAGCGCGCGGTCGATCGAGAGCGCCGCGCGCTTGCCGTCCTCGACGGCGCGCACCGTCAGATCCTCGCCCCGCCCGGTGCAATCGCCGCCGGCCCAGACGCCGGCGAGCGAGGTCCTGCCCTCGTCATCGGCGCGGATGCGGCCATCGGCGAGATCGAGCGGCTCGGCGGCACCCTCGCGCAGGGGATCGGCGACGAAGACCTGGCCGATCGCCTTGAACACCATGTCGGCGGGCAGCGCGAAGGTTTCGCCGGTGCCGGCGAGCTTGCCGTTTACCATCCGCGTATATTCGAACACCGCCTCGGCGACATGGCCGTCCTTGCCGAGGAGCCGCACCGGCTTTGCCCAATGTTTGATCTTCACGCCGTTGATTTGCGCAAACTCCTGCTCATGCGATGTGGCACCCATCGCCTCGGGGCCGCGGCGATAGACCAGGGTCACGTCCTCGGCGCCGAGCCGGCGGGTCTGCACCGCAACGTCGATGGCGGTATTGCCGCCGCCAATGACGACGACGCGCCGCCCGACGGCCAAGCTGGCGAAGTTCGCCGTCTGGCGCAGCTCGGCGATGTAATCGACCGCATTCATGACGCCTTTCAGATCTTCTCCCGCACAGGCCAGCGCGTTCACGCCTGCAAGTCCCATGCCCAGGAAGACGGCATCGAAGGTGCGGCGCAGCTCCGAGAGCGCCAGGCCGCGGCCGAGCGCCTTGCCGGTCTGGAGCTCGATGCCGCCGATGCCGAGGATGAAATCGAGCTCGTTGCGGGCGAAATGGAAGGGCACCTTGTATTCGGCGACGCCGTATTCGTTGAGCCCGCCCAGCCGCTCGCGCGCCTCGAAGACCGTGACGTCATGGCCGAGCATCGCCAGGCGATGGGCGCAGGAGACCCCGGCCGGACCGCCGCCGACCACGGCGACGCGCTTGCCCGTGCGCGGCGCGCGGGCGAAGGGGTGGCGCCCCTCCTCGAGCAGCGGATCGGTGGCGTAGCGCTGCAGCCGGCCGATGGCGATGGGCTTGCCTTCCTGGGCGAGACGCACGCAGGCGGCTTCGCACAGCACCTCGGTCGGGCAGACCCGGGCGCAGCTGCCGCCGAAGATGTTGGCCTCCAGGATGGTGCGGCCGGAGCCCGCGATATTGTCGGTGGCGATCTGGCGGATGAATTGCGGGATGTCGATGCCGGTGGGGCAGGCCTCGATGCAGGGCGCGTCGTAGCAGAAATAGCAGCGATTGGCCTCGACCACCGCCGCCTCGCGCGCCAGCGGCGGATGGACGTCGGCGAAATGCGCGAGATAGGCCTCGGGCGAAAGCCGCCCGGCGGCGATGTCCGGCTGCCCGCCGGCACCCTCTTTCGTCATGCCTCAGCCACCCTGCTTATGCCCCGCCGCTCGGGCGGCGGGCCTTTCCCAACTTTATTCAGAACCTGACCGCTTGATCAAGCTTTGAACGAGCGGTCAGGAAATTTCCTTTTGACGCCTGCCGCGCCGCGCGGATAAAGAAGCCGGTCGGGGAAAGGGAGCGCCATGGCGAGACCGGAGATCGAAAGCCTTCGCCGCCTCAAGGACATGCCGGGGGAACTGAGGCGCGCGCGGGCGCGCCAGCCTGCGCGGCGGCTGAACGGCACGCCGGTCAACGGCCGCGCCGCCATCCGCGAGCGCAACGAGGCGCGCATCCTCAAGGCGGCCGAAGCGGTCTTCGCCAAGAAGGGCTTCAACGGCGCCAGCACCGCCGAGATCGCGCGCAAGGCCGGCGTGCCGAAGCCCAACCTGCACTACTATTTCCGCACCAAGCAGGTGCTCTATGCCGGTGTGCTCGACAACATTCTCGAGATCTGGCTCGACGCCATGGACGAGATCCGCCCCGGCGCCGACCCCGCCGACGCGCTCGGCCGCTATATCGCGCGCAAGCTCGAAAGCTCGCGCACGCTGCCGGAGCCCTCGCGGCTCTGGGCGATGGAGCTGATCTCCGGCGCCCGCCACGTCGAGCCCTTCCTCAAGAAGCGCCTCAAACGCCTGGTGCGCGAGAAGGCCGCGACCATCCGCGGCTGGGCGGCCGAGGGCAAGATCGACCCGGTCGAGCCCGAGCATCTCCTTTTCATGATCTGGGCGATGACCCAGACCTATGCCGATTTCGCCTCCCAGATCGCCGCCGTGCTGGGCAAGGACAAGCTCGACGAAGAGGTCTTCGCCAAGGCGACGAAGACGATGGTGGGGGTCGTGCTGAAGGGGATCGGGGTGAGATAGGCGATCGTTCCGCGCACCCAAATGGCAGCGGAAAGTCCTTCTCCGCCCTTGAGGGCGGAGAAGGATTTAGGATGAGGTGGGTGCGCAGGAATGCTGCTGGGCATCAGGCCCGTTTGGAGCAGCGCTGCGGACGCTGCGGCGTTCCCACCTCACCCCGGCCCTCTCCGCCCCCTGGGCGGAGAGGGGGATTGGCTCTGCCGCAGCCGCGCGAGTTCGCCTACGGCGTCTCCTTCAACACGTTCGCGAGCTTGCCGAAGATCTCGTCGATCGTGGCCTTGGTGATGGTGAGCGGCGGCGACAGCGCGATGATGTCGCCGGTGGTGCGCACCAGCAAGCCCGCCTCGTAGGCGCGCAGGAAGGCGTCGAAGGCGCGCTTGGCGGGCTGGCCGGCGATCGGCTCGAGTTCGACCGCGGCGATGAGGCCGAGATTGCGCAGATCGACGACATGCGGCAGGCCCTTGAGCCCATGCACCGCATCGGCCCAATAGGGTGCGAGATCGCGCACCTTGGCGAAGAGCCCTTCCTCGGCATAAACGTCGAGCGCGGCGAGGCCGGCGGCGCAGGCCAGCGGATGGCCGGAGTAGGTATAGCCGTGGAAGAGCTCGATGACGTGCTCGGGCCCGGTCATGAAGGTGTCGTAGATGTGCTTGCGCGCGATCGTGGCGCCCATCGGCACGGCGCCCGAGGTCAGCCCCTTGGCGCAGGTGATGAGGTCGGGCTGCACGTCGAAATACTCGGCGCCGAAACCCGCGCCGAGCCGGCCGAAGCCGGTGATGACCTCGTCGAAGATCAAGAGGATGCCGTATTTGCTGGTGATCTCGCGCAGGCGCTTCAGATAGCCCTTGGGCGGGATCAGCACGCCCGCCGAGCAGGCCACCGGCTCGACGATGACCGCGGCGATGGTGGAGGCGTCATGCAGCGCCACGATCCGCTCCAGCTCGTCGGCGAGATGCGCGCCCCATTCCGGCTCGCCGCGCGAGAAGGCCTGCTTGCTGCGGTCATAGGTCTGCGGCAGATGGTCGACGCCGCCCAGCATCGGCCCGAAGGTCTTGCGGTTGTTGCCCATGCCGCCGACCGACATGCCGCCGAAGCCCACGCCGTGATATCCCCGCTCGCGGCCGATGAGCCGCGTGCGCCCGGCCTCGCCGCGCGCGCGGTGATACGCCAGCGCGATCTTGAGCGCGGTGTCGACCGCCTCGGAGCCGGAATTGCTGAAGAAGACGTGGTCGAGATCGCCCGGCGCCAGCGCCGCCACCCGCGCCGCCAGCTCGAAGGCCTTGGGATGGCCCATCTGGAAGGCGGGGGCGTAATCCATCTCCGCCGCCTGCGCCTGGATCGCGGCGACGATCCTGGGATGGCCGTGGCCGGCATTGCAGCACCAGAGGCCGGCGGTGCCGTCGAGCACGGTGCGGCCCTCGGCGGTGGTGTAGTGCAAGCCCTTGGCGCCGGTCAGCAGACGCGGGCGCGCCTTGAACTGGCGGTTGGCGGTGAACGGCATCCAATAGGGCTCGAGATCGTTGGGAACGCGCACGGTCGCAGCCATCGCCTGCATCTCCTCGGGGGATCGGTCGCCCCATCTTCGGCCTTACTTGATCAAACGGTCAAGTCTGGCGTACCCTCGCCGGACAGCATTCAGGGAGGCGGCGATGGCGATCCTGATCCGTGGCGGTACGGTGGTGAACGCCGATGCGAGCCAGCGCGCGGACGTGCTGGTGGAGGGCGGCACCATCAAGGCGGTGGGCGCGGGCCTCTCGGCACCGACCGGCGCCGAGACCATCGATGCCGGCGGCGCGCTGGTGATGCCGGGCGGCATCGACCCGCACACGCATATGGAGCTGCCCTTCATGGGCACGGTGGCGTCGGAGGATTTCTTCTCCGGCACCTCCGCGGCGGCGGCCGGCGGCACGACGATGATCATCGACTTCGTCATCCCGAACCCGCAGGAGAACCTGCTCGAGGCCTACCGCAAATGGCGCGGCTGGGCCGAGAAGGCAGCCACCGATTACAGCTTCCACGTCGCCGTCACCTGGTGGGACGAGAGCGTGCCCAAGGACATGGGCACGCTGGTCGAGAAGCATGGCGTCAACAGCTTCAAGCATTTCATGGCGTACAAGAACGCCATCATGGCCGATGACGAGATCCTGGTGAAAAGCTTCCTGCGCGCGCGCGAGCTGGGAGCGCTCTGCACCGTCCATGCCGAGAACGGCGAGCTGGTCTTCCACCTGCAGCAGGCGCTGCTCAAATCCGGCATCACCGGGCCCGAAGGCCATCCGCTGTCGCGCCCGCCGGCGGTCGAGGGCGAGGCGGCGAACCGCGCCATCCGCCTGGCGCAGGTGCTGGGCGTGCCGCTCTACATCGTGCACAATTCCTGCCGCGAGGCGGTGGAGGCGATCGCGCGCGCGCGGGCCGAGGGCCAGCGCGTCTTCGGCGAGGTGCTGGCCGGCCACCTGCTGGTCGATGACAGCGTCTACCGCAACAAGGATTTCGACACCGCGGCGGCCTATGTGATGAGCCCGCCCTTCCGCCCGAAGGAGCATCAGGCGGTGCTGTGGCGCGCGCTGCAGGCGGGAACGCTGCAGACCACCGCCACCGATCATTGCTGCTTCTGCGCGCCGCAAAAAGCAATGGGGCGCGAGGATTTCACCCGCATACCCAACGGCACCGGCGGCGTCGAGGACCGCATGCAGGTGCTGTGGCACCACGGCGTCAACACCGGCCGGCTCACGCCCAACGAGTTCGTGGCCGCGACCTCGGCCAGTGCGGCGAAGATCTTCAACCTCTATCCGCGCAAGGGCGTGGTGGCGCCGGGCGCGGATGCCGACCTCGTCGTGTGGGATCCCAAGAAGACGCGGCGCATCTCGGCCAAGACGCATCACCAGAAGGTCGATTTCAACATCTTCGAGGGCATGGAGGTGGAAGGCGTCAGCGTCGTGACCTTGTCGCAAGGGAAGATCGTCTGGCGCGACGGCGATCTCCGCACCGAGAAGGGCGCCGGACGTTATGTCGACCGGCCGCCCTTCCCCGCCTATTACCAGGCGCTGCTGCAGAAGGCGGCGCTGGAGCGGCCGGCGCCGGTGCTGCGCGACGCGGCCGAGTGAGGGAGGGGCGGCGATGACCATCCTCAAGGGCGGGCTCATCCAGATGGGCCTCAAGGGCGACACCTCGATGTCGCCGGAGCAGATCCGCCAGCGCATGATCGAGGCGCACCTGCCGCTGATCGAGGCGGCGGGCAAGGCCAAGGTGCAGGTGCTCTGCATGCAGGAGGTCTTCACCCAGCCCTATTTCTGCCCGAGCCAGGACGCCAAATGGTACGGCGCGGTGGAGAAGATTCCCGACGGGCCGACCACGCGGCTGATGCAGGAGCTGGCGAAGAAGCACGCCATGGTGATCGTGGTCCCGATCTACGAGGAGGACATCACCGGCATCTACTACAACACCGCGGCGGTGATCGACGCCGACGGCCGATATCTCGGCAAGTACCGCAAGACGCACATCCCGCAGGTCGCCGGCTTCTACGAGAAATTCTTCTTCAAGCCGGGCAACAGCGGCTATCCCGTGTTCCAGACGGGATATTGCAAGCTCGGCGTCTATATCTGCTATGACCGGCATTTCCCCGAGGGCTGGCGCGCGCTGGCGCTGAACGGCGCCGAATACATCGTCAACCCCTCGGCCACGGTGGCGGGCTTGAGCCAGTATCTCTGGGAGCTCGAGCAGCCGGCGGCGGCGGTGGCGAATGGCTGCTATATCGGCGCCGTCAACCGCGTCGGCACGGAGCAGCCCTGGAACATCGGCCGCTTCTACGGCTCGGCCTATTTCGTCAATCCGCGCGGCAAGATCATCGCCAAGGCGAGCGAGGACAAGGACGAGCTGCTCACCGCCGAGATGGATTGGGACATGGTGCGCGAGGTGCGCAATCTCTGGCAGTTCTTCCGCGACCGCCGGCCCGAGACCTACACGCCGCTGACCGCGATCTGAGCCGCCTCTCGCGCCTTCTGCAAGGACGCGCATTCCGCCCGGGCAAAATGCCCGGGCGACGCGGCGTCTCCGCGAGAAACCCGCGGAAATCCGGCGCTTTCTGCTGGCATGGAAGTTGAATGAAGAAGGACGAGCGCCGGGTTGCCCCTCGGCCCGGCGCCGGTCGACCTTGCCGCGCAAGCGGGGCGGCGGGGCACGACGAAAGCGGCGGGCCGTTGCGGGCCCGCCGCTTTCACGTTCCGGCACTGGCATCGCGCGCGGCGCTTGCCGATACTCGGCCCCAGCCAATACCGGGGAGGGGACATGGCCAGCGCGGAATACGACTACGTCATCATCGGCTCCGGCTCGGCCGGGTCGGTGCTGGCCAACCGGCTCTCGGCCGATCCCGCCTGCCGCGTGCTGCTGCTCGAGGCCGGCGGCTCCGACCGCTCGCTGCTGGTGCGCATGCCGGCAGGCATCGGCCGTCTCGGCACGCCGCGCTTCAACTGGCAGTACGACACCGCGCCGCAGCCGGCGCTGAAGGGACGGCGCCTCTACTGGCCGCGCGGCAAGGTGCTGGGCGGGTCGAGCTCGATCAACGCCATGGTCTATATCCGCGGCCAGGCGGCGGATTACGAGCGCTGGCGACAACTCGGCAATGCCGGGTGGAGCTACGCCGACGTGCTGCCCTTCTTCAAGAAGGCCGAGCGCAACGAGCGGCTCAAGGACGAGTTCCACGGCGGCGACGGGCCGCTCAACGTCGCCGAGCGGCCTTACACCAACGCGCTCAGCCGCGTCTTCCTCGCGGCGGCGCAGGAGGCCGGCATCCCGCTCAACCCCGATTTCAACGGCGCGACGCAGCAGGGCTGCGGCCTCTTCCAGGTGACGCAGCGGCGCGGCGAGCGCTGGAGCGCCGCGGCGGCCTATCTCCACCCGGTGGCAGCGCGGCCCAACCTCGCGATCGCCACCGGCGCCCAGGCGACGCGCATCGTGATCGAGCGCGACCGCGCCGTCGGCGTCGATTACGTCGAGAACGGCCAAAGCCGGCAGGCGCGGGCGGCGCGCGAGGTGCTGCTCGCCGCCGGCGCCATCAACTCGCCGCATCTGCTGCTGCTCTCGGGCATCGGCCCCGCCGAGGAGCTGCGCGCGACGGGCATGCCGGTGGTGGCGGACGTGCCGGGGGTCGGCAAGAACCTGCAGGACCATCTCAACGTCAATCTCGTCCAGCGCGCGCAGCACGCGGTGACGCTCGACGGCAAGAGCCGCGGGCTGGCCTCGGCGCTGACGGCGCTGCAATTCGCGCTGCTCAAGACCGGCCCCGGCACCAGCAACATCGCCGAGGCCGGCGCCTTCGTGTCGAGCCGCGGCGAGGCGGCGACGCCGGACATCCAGTTCCACTTCATCCCGGCCCAGGTGGTCGATCATGGCCGCACCCAGCTCGACGGCCACGGCATCACGCTGCATGCCTGCTGCCTCAGGCCGGAGAGCCGCGGCGAGATCCGGCTGGGCTCGATCGATCCGCTGAAGCCGCCGGTGATCGATCCCAACTATCTCGCCTCGGGCTATGACATGAAGATCCTGATCGACGGCATCCGGCGCGGCCGCGAAATCCTGGCGGCGAGCGCGTTCCGGCCGCATCTGGGTCCCGAGCGCCTGCCCGGCGCGGCGCAGATCTCCGACGCGCAGCTCGAGGATTTCATCCGCGCCACGGCCGAGACCGAGTACCACCCGGTCGGCACCTGCAAGATGGGCGGCGACACGCTGGCCGTGGTCGACGAGCGGCTGCGGGTGCGCGGCATCGAGGCCTTGCGCGTCATCGACGCCTCGATCATGCCGACGCTGGTCAGCGGCAACACCAACGCGCCGACCATCATGATCGCCGAGAAGGGCGCGGCGATGGTGCTGGAGGATGCGGGCGGGTGATGCAGCATCATCCGTCGCAGCGATGCCCAATCCCTTGAGGAGCGCCGGCTGACATGGCCGAGGCCGCGATGACGTGCCTGTCATCCGCGGCGTGTTGCACGGATTTAATCGTAGCGCCGGATTACCGCGCCGACGCGGCGTTCTCAGATATGGGAGTGTGCGGCCCTGCTGCCGCCGCAGCCTTGCCGGACGAGCCGGGAACGCGGCCCCATGAGGCCAACCCGCGACCAGGAAGCGACGTGCGATGACAAGAAAAATGGCCGTGATCCTCTTCTCGCTCGCCGTTCCGCTGGCGCTTGCCGGATGTGTCTCGCCGGCGGAGCTCCAGGCCGAGGACGAGGCGGCCTGCAGCGGCTATGGGTTCCAGCCGGGAACGTCCGCCTATGCCATGTGCCTGCAGAACCAAAATCTCGCGCGCCAGTACGATTGGGCGGCGATGGATGCCGCCTATCCCTATGGGCCCTATGCCTTCGGCTACTACCCCTTCGGCTGGGTCGGCTATGGCGGCTGGTACGGCGGCAGAGGCTGGCACGGTCATGGTGGATGGCATGGGCATGGCGGATGGCACGGGCATGGCGGATGGCATGGCGGCGGCCATTTCGCCGGCGGCCATGGCGGCGGGCATTTTGGCGGCGGGCATCACTGACGCCGCCGCTGCCGCCGGCATCGTTCCCGCGGCCCGCGTCCCGGTCGGCCCGGTCGAGCTTACGCCTCCGGCAGCGTGAAGACCGCGCAGGGCGCGGCGATGCCGCGCAAGCGGTGCTCGCCCAGCGGGACCAGTGCCGTCGTCGTCTCCGCGGCAACCGCGCCGGTGACGAGAACGTTGCGGCCGAGGGGGCGGCACAGACCTTCGAGCCGGCTGACCAGGTTGACGGCAGGGCCGATCGCGGTGAAGTCCAGCCGGTCGGCGGTACCGACATTGCCCCACAGCATGTCGCCGAGATGGAGCGCCAGGCCGAAATGCAGCGACGGCAGGCCTTGCCGGCCGCGCGCCTGGTCGAGATGGGCCATGCCCGCCCGGGCCGCGGCGACGGCGCTGAGCGCGGCATCGCAGGCGGCGGAAGACGGCCGTTCGCCGATCGGGAAGATCGCCAGCACGCCGTCGCCGATGAACTTCAGCACCTCGCCGCCGAACGCGTGAACGGCGCCGGCGATGCGATCGAACCAGGCGTCCAGCGCCGCCACCACCGCCTCCGGCGCCATGGACTCCGACAATTCGGTGAAGCCGCGCAAATCGCCAAAGAGCAGCACCGCGCGGATGGTCTCGCCGGGCTCGCGGCGCGACCGCCCCGCCAGCACCTGTGCGGCGCCGCGGCGGCCGAGATAGGCCTCGAGCAGCGCCGCCAGCGTCGCCTGCAAGCCGAGGCCGGCCAGCGGTGCGGCGGCAAAGCGCGCCGCCTGACGCAACAGCACGGATTCGGGGTCGGCGAGCGGCCGGGAGACCGCCCAGGCGAGCAGCGGGCCGGCTGACGCCGGGCTCTCTGCCGCCGGACCGGCAACATCCTCCTGCACCAGCCCGGTGCCGAGCCCGGCGAGCCAGTCGCGGCCGACCTTGCCCCGTTCCGGGCCGCCGCCCGGCCCGGCAGGCCCCGTCGACCCGAAGCCCAGCGCCTCGATCACCGCGCCGGTTTCGGCCCGCCACAACCAGGTACGGCGGGCGATGATCGGATGAGCCGCGGTCAAGGTCAGAGCACCGCCGGCGAGCGGCAGGCCGTCGGCGATCAGCTTCGCGCCGAGAGCCGCCAGGAAGTGGTCGGCGCCACGCACGGTGCCGGCCTCGTCGACCAGCCAGGCGAGAGTGGAGGGCAGCCGCATCGGCGCGATCATAGGGCTGCCCCCCTTGCGTGAGAATACGATTTCACCTGAAATGAACTGTCGCTCCTCTCAGACAATCGGTCGAAACGGAGCGGCGCGCTGCGCTCTTGCCGATGGAGGTTTCCCCATGGCTGAACGGTTCATCGTCCGGCGCGAGGTCCAGATCGCAGCACCACAGGCGACCGTCTTCGCCTTCCTCACGGATCCGGAAAAGATCCTGCGCTGGATGGGCACGGAGGCGACGGTCGAGCCGCATCTCGATGGCCTCTACCTCGTCAATGTCACGGGCGAGGACACCGTTCAAGGCCGGTTCACCGAGGTCATCCCGGTCCACCGCCTCGCTTACAGCTTCGGCTGGCAAGGGCACGACAAGATGCCGCCGGGGTCGAGCCTGATCGAGATCGACCTGCTCGAGCGCGACGGCGGGACGCTGCTGCGCATGACCCATAGCGGTCTGCCCGACGCGGAGATCTGCGCCGCCCACGAGCAGGGCTGGGCGCACTACCTCGCGAGGCTGGCCGTGGCCGCCGCCGGCGGCGATCCCGGACGCGATCCTCGCCGCAAGGCGTGAAGCGGCAAGACGCTCTACTCCGCCGCCTTCAGCAGCGGATGCGCCGCGCGTTCGAGCTCTTCGCGGAAGCGTGGGGCGGCGATGGCGATCATGCGGCGGACGCGCTGGGCGAGCGAGAGGCCGCGCAGCTCGGCCGCGCCATGTTCGGTGACGATCGCGTCCATGTCGCTGCGCAGCGAGGTGACGGCGCCGTCGCCGAGCCGTGCGACGATGCGGCTGACGCTGCCGCCGCGGGCAGTCGCCGGCAGCGCGATGATCGAGCGGCCGCGCGGCGCCGCCAGCGCGCCGCGCAGGAAATCGACCTGGCCGCCGACCGCGCCGAGATAGGCCCCGCCCAGGCTCTCGCCATTCACCTGGCCGGTGAGATCGGCCTCGATGGCGGAATTGATGGCGATGAAATCGGGCAGCTGCCGCAGCACCTGGTGGCCATGGGTATAGGCCGGCGGCATCAGGCGCAGCGCCGGGTTGCGATGGGCGAAATCGAACAGGCGCTCGGTGCCGAAGAGCAGCCCGCCGATGGTGATGCCGCGGTCGATGGGCTTCCTCGCGTTGGTGAGCGCGCCCGATTGGGCGAGCGTCACCACGCCGTCGCCGAGCATGCCGGAATGGATGCCGAGATCGCGGTGGCCGGTGAGCGTGGCGAGGATCGCGTCGGGGAGCGCGCCGATGCCGAGCTCGATGGTGGCGCCGTCCGGCACCAGGGACGCAACGCGGCGCGCGATCGCCGCCTCGGTCTCGCCCAGCGCCGACGGTGCCAGCATCGCGGGCGGACGCGAGCTGCGCAGCATCAGATCGATGCGGATGTCCGCGGGCAGTTCGCTGCCGGGCGTCTCGGGCACGCGGTCGTTGATCTCGGCGATGACCAGGCGCGCCCGGCGCGCGGCGTCGATCTGGTGGTCGTTGGCCATGCCGAGGAAGAGCCGGCCGTCCGCCGCCTCGACCGCCTGCAGCAGCACCACATCGGCCGGCTGGCGGCCCTCGCGGAAGAGCGCCGGCAGCTCGGAATAATGGCACGGCACGATGTCGAGCAGGCCGGCGCGTGCCAGCGCCTGGTTGCTGCCGCTCGCGGCGTAGCCCATGAAGGCGAGATGGTCGCCATGCTCGGGACGGAAGCTGGCGGCGAAGGCGGGACCGAGGAAGACGCGGCAACGGCCGATCGCGGCGCGCGCGCCGAGCAGCGCCTCGCTCAGGCTCAGCGCCTCGGCGCAGCCCTGGCCGATGATGACGGTGTCGCCGGGCCGGACATGGCGCGCGAGGTCGAGGTCGGTGGCAGAGATTTCCTTAGTCATGCCGATGCCACGCTGCCGTTCCGCCCCACAGTCACACTCATCGTCATGGCAGGGCCGGCCGAAGGGTTTGACAGCCAGGTGCAGAACATGGCGACCTTGCCAGTCACCGCCGCCTGAGCCCGTGGACCGAGGGCACGCAGGTGCGGGTCTCGTGGTCGGGCAGCTCCACGACCTGCACGTCGACGCCGTAGAGCCGCTTCAGCGCGGCGGCGGTGATGATCGCCTCGGGCGGGCCGATCTCCTCCATGCGCCCGTCATGCAGCAGCGCCACGCGGTCGCCGCAGAGGAAGACGTGGTCGGGATCGTGGGTCGAGAACACCACGGACATCCCGGCGCGGGCGAGCGCGGCGATCTGGTTCAGCACGCGCAGCTGGTTGCCGAAATCGAGGCTGGCGGTGGGCTCGTCCATGATCAGGATGCGCGGCTCCTGCGCCAGCGCGCGGGCGATCAGCACGAGCTGGCGCTCGCCGCCGCTGATCTCGGTGTAGATGCGCGATTTGAGATGGGCGATGCCGAGCTGGCCGAGCGCGCGTTCGGCGACGGCGCGGTCGGCGTCCGAGGGCGCGGCGAAGAGCGGGATGTGCGCGCTCCGCCCCATCAGCACGATGTCGAGGACGGCGAAGGGGAAGAAGGCCAGATGCGCCTGCGGCACGTAGCCGATGATGCGGGCGAGCCGCTTGCGCGGCAGCGCCGCGATGTCCTCGCCGTCGAGCAGCACGCGGCCGGCCAACGCCGGCAGCAGCCCCAGCAGCGTCTTCATCAGCGTGGTCTTGCCGCCGCCATTGGGGCCGAGCAGGCACAGCACCTCGCCCGAGCGGATGTCGATGCTGACGCCGCTGCCGACGCTGTGGCCGCGATAGCCGAAGGCCAGCTGCTCGGCGCTGAGCGTCATTGCCAGCCGCGCCGCGCGGTCGCCAGCAGCCAGAGGAAGAAGGGCGCGCCGATGAAGGCGGTGAGGATGCCGATCGGCACCTCGATCTCGGCCATGGTGCGCGCCAGCGTATCGACCGCCAGCAGATACCCCGCGCCCAGCAGCATCGCCGCCGGCAGCAGGCGCGAGAATTCCGGGCCCGCGATCAGCCGCGCGGCATGCGGGATGATGAGGCCGATCCAGCCGATGATGCCGCTCACCGACACCGCCGCCGAGGTCATCAGCGTCGCCGAGGCGATGAACAGGATGCGCAGCGTCCGCGTCTCGATGCCGAGCGCACGCGCCTCCTCGTCGCCCAGCGTCATCAGGTTCATCCGCCAGCGCAGCAGGTAGAGCGGGATGAGCCCGATCAGCACCGCCGGCAGCACCGCGCGCAGGTCCGGCAAGGTGATCGCGGTGAGGCTGCCGAGCAGCCAGAAAGTGATGGCGGGAAGCTGGTTGTAGGGATCGGCCAGCACCTTCACCAGCGAGATCGCCGCGCCCAGCAGCGTCCCCATGGCGACGCCCGCCAGCACCAGCACCAGGATCGGATCGCGCCCGCGCATCGCGGCGCCGGTGAGATAGACGGCCAGCACCGCCCCGATCCCGCCGAGAAAGGCCAGCGCCTGCACCACCACCACCGAGAGCGAGAAGAAGATGCCGACCACGGCGCCCAGCCCGGCGCCGGCGGCGACGCCGAGGATGTCGGGCGAGACCAGCGGATTGCGGAAGAGGCCCTGATATGTGGAGCCGGCGGCGGCGAGCGCCGCGCCGATCAGCACGGCGGCGGCGATGCGCGGCAGGCGGATCTGCCACACCACCGTCGCCACCGCCGGGCTCACGCCGCTGGGCGCGCCGGTGAGCTTGCCCCAGAGCACGGCGAAGAGATCGTGGGGCGAGACCGGGTACTTGCCGAGCGCGAGGCTGCCGAGGAAGAGCAGCAGCAGCGCCAGCAGCGGCAGCCCCAGGGCAAGCGCGTTCCGCCTCATGGGCGCGGCCGCAGCAGCCGGTCGAGCTGCGCCTCGCTGAGATCGATGTGGTAGAAGCGGCGGTAGAAATCGGCGGTGGTGTCGCGCAGGTTGTCGGTGAAGATGGCGGGGTAGAGCGCGGCGGCGAGGTAGCGCACGCCGATGAGGCGATTGACCGCCGGCGGCGAATCGAACCAGCCGAAGGGCTCGCGCGGCAGCAGGAAGACGCGCTTCTCGCGCACCGCGCGCACGCCCTGCCAGACCGGGCTGGTCCAGACCGCGCGATAGAAGCCCCGATCCATGGTGATCACCGTGTCGGGATCCCAGGCGATGATCTGTTCGGGCGAAGCGGTGGCGGTGTTGTGCCGCTCGGGCGTGCGCGCGACGTTGACGGCGCCGACATAGGCCAGCATCTCGGTGTTGATCGAGCCGTCGAGCGCGGTCTCGAGCCCGTCGAGTCCGCGCGCGTAATAGATGCGCGGCCGATGCTGCTCGGGCACGCGCGCCATGCCGCGCGCGAGATCGGCGAGCGCGCGGCGGGCATAGTCGGCGATCTCGCGGCCCTGCTTCTCCTCGCCCAGCAGCGCGCCCAGCCGCTCGAACAGCTCCGGCGTGCGGTCGAACTTGCCGTCGAAGATGAGATAGGGGATGCCGGTCTGCTCCTGGGTGCGCTCGGCCAGCGAGACATGGGTGGGATCGACATCGCCGAGATCGAGGATGATGTCAGGCCGCGCCGCCAGCACGGTCTCGACATTGGCGGTATTGGCGCGGCCGGTGAGGCGGCCGAGCACCGGCAGCTCGGCGTAGCGCCGCGGCAGGTAGGCCTTGTCATCGGCGGGGAGCGGCTCGGTCCAGCCCAGCAGCTTGTCCGGCGCCAGCACATAGAGCGTCACCGCGGCCGGCGAGCCCGCGGCGAAGACCCGGGCGATGTGCTCGGGGACATGCACCTTGCGGCCGGCGCCATCGGTGACGACGCGGTCCGCCGCGGCGGCGGGCCAGGCGAGCAGGCAAAGCAGCAGCAGGGCGAGGGCGCCGTTCCGGCCGGACATGCCGGTACTCTAATGGCTGGATTCGTCGGAGGGAACACGCTCGCACTCTCGCCCCCTCTCCGCCGGCAAACTCCCTTGCGGGAGTTTGCCGCAGCCGGGCTATCCTGCGCCTGGACCCATGGCCTCCGACCGCGACGGCGACTGGACGGAATATTACGAGCGCACCGCCGGGCGGCCGCCGCGGCCGACCCTGCTGGCGGCGCTGGAGCGCTTCGGGCCGGGCGCGGGCCGCGTCGCGGTCGATCTCGGCTGCGGCGACGGGCGCGACACGGTGGCGCTGCTGGCCCGCGGCTGGCGGGTGCTCGCCATCGATGCCGAGCCGGCGGCCATCGCGCGGCTCGGCGCCCGCCCCGATCTGCCGCCGGGCGCGCCGCTGGAGACGCGCTGCGAGCGCTTCGAGGAGTTGTCCTGGCCCGAGGCCGATCTCGTCAATGCCAGCTTCGCCCTGCCGCTGGTGGCGCCGGAGCGGTTTGCCGCCCTCTGGCAGAAGATCGGCCGCTCGCTGAAGCCGGGCGGGCGCTTCTCAGGCCAGCTCTTCGGCGACCGCGACGGCTGGCGCGGCGAGAAGGCGATCACCTTCATGAGCCGCGCCGAGGTAGAGCGCCTGCTCGCGGGCTTTGCCGTCGAGTTCCTCGAGGAGGAGGAGAGCGACGCGGCGACGCCCTATGGCAAGCGCAAGCACTGGCATCTCTTTCACATCTGCGTGCGCAAAGGCTGAGGCGTCAGTCGATCTCGGTCTCGAAGCGGTCGAGGGCGGCGCGGAACTCGTCCGCCCCGGGATGCATGCCGTTGCCCTCGAGATCCGGCAGCGCGGCAAAGCGCGGGCTCATCTCGGACGCAGCCGCGCCGTCCGCCGCCTCCGCACGGCGCGGGCTCAGGGTTCTCGCCAACCATTCCTTCCACATCCTCACCTCCCGACCGGTCCGCAGCGGCGAGGCGGCGATTAAAAAAGCCGCCTCGGGAGTTCGCGGGCGGCTTGGCATTCGGTTTCCGGAGATTTCCGTGGCGGTCTATGAGAGTCCTTCCGCCCGGAGCCGAACGCAGCCGCACGCCGACGCCATGCGCCAGCGCTTGAGACAAACTTCGTCGCCGAGAAACTTTCTCATGGTGTCGAGTATGAAGAGCGCACCGCCGCGATGCAAGCGGAATTCGTCGCGTCATCTCAATGTCATACTTGCTCGCGCATGCGGTCAGGCGAAGCGCACGGCATCGAGCTCGGCGAGCGCGGCGCGGTATTCCGCGTGCAGCCGCTCCACCACCACCGCCACCGGCGGCGCATCGGCGATCGAGCCGACGCCCTGGCCCGAGCCCCAGATGTCGCGCCAGGCCTTGGTCTTCATCGAGCCGCCGGAGCCGAAATTCATCTTGCTCTTGTCGGCGAGCGGCAGATTCTCGGGATCGAGCCCGGCAGCGGCGATGCTGGGCTTCAGGTAATTGCCGTGCACGCCGGTGAAGAGGTTGGTGTAGACGATGTCGCTGGCGGCGGCGGCGACGATCATCTCCTTGTAGGCGTCGGGCGCGTTGGCTTCGCGCGAGGCGATGAAGCGGGTGCCGATATAGGCGAGGTCGGCGCCCAGCGCCTGCGCCGCCAGGATGGCCTTGCCGCTGGCGATCGCGCCGGAGAGCGCGATGGTGCCGGGGAAGAAGCGCCGCACCTCCGGCAGCAGCGCGAAGGGGCTGAGCATGCCGGCATGGCCGCCGGCGCCGGCGCAGACCAGGATGAGGCCGTCGACCCCCTGCTCCGCCGCCTTCTCGGCATGGCGCAGGCTGATCACGTCGTGCAGCACGATGCCGCCATAGGCATGCGCCGCCCGCACCACCTCCGCCGGCGGGCGCAGCGAGGTGATCATGATCGGCACCTCGTGCTTGACGCAGATCTCGACATCGTGGGCGAGCCGGTCGTTGGAGGCATGGACGATCTGGTTGACGGCGAACGGCGCCACCGGCCGGTCGGGATGCGCGCGCTGGAACTCGGCCAGCTCGCGCTTGATGCGGATGATCCACTCCTCCAGCATCTCCTTGGGCCGGGCGTTGAGCGCGGGAAAGGACCCGACGATGCCGGCCTTGCATTGCGCGATCACCAGTTCGGGCCCCGAGACGATGAAGAGCGGCGCGCCGATGGCGGGGAGCGAGAGCTTGCCGTGCATGAGGTGCGGAAGGGGCATGGTTTTCTCCTGTCAGCGGGGGGCGGCGCGGCGCAGCCGCGCGGGATACCAGAGGGTGAACCAGGCGGCGCCGGCCAGCGCCGCGGCCGTGGCGGCGATGTCGAGCGCCAGCGGCACGGCCGGAAGGTAGGCCGCCACCGCGTCGGCCGCCGCCATCACCGCGAAGGCCGCCGCCCAGACGGCGGTGATGCGGCGATTGGCGGCGAGGAAGGCGGGCGCGGTCCAGAACTGTGCCGGCACCTGCTCGCGCGCGTATTGCAGCGTGAAGGGCCGGCCGAGCAGCAGCGTCGCCAGCACGATCGCCAGCAGCCCGCCATCGACGGCGAGCCGCACCGTCGCCACCGTCCAGCGCGGCGAGGCGAGCAGCGAATAAAGCGCGAGCACGCCGAAGAGCGCGAGGCTGCCGAGCTCGAGCAGCTTGAGGCTCGCGCCGCGCCGCGCCGAGCGCAGCATCGCCAGCAGCGCCACGAAAAAGGCGGCGGCGAGCCCGGCCACGGGCGTCGCCAGCCGCATCACCAGGAAGAAGGCGATGAACGGCGCAAAGCCTTGCAGGATGGCCATCTCCGCCTCCGATCAGGCCGCGGCGGCAGGGCGCCAATTGCCGTGGAAGCCGAAGGGCACGCGGTGCGAGAGCTGCGCCGTGGCGATCGGACCCGCGGCGAGCGCACCGGCCTCGAACACCAGCAGGTCGCTGCGCTTCTCGGCGCCGCGCCAGGCCACCGCCAGCACGAAGCCGTCGCCCTCCGCCGCATCGGCGGCGCGCGGCACGAAGACCGGCTCGGAGATGCCGTCGCCCTCGGGCAGGCGGTAGAGCGACCGCGCGCCGGTCCGGTCATCACGATGGACGAGCGTGTCGAAGGAGAAGCGGTTGTCCGCCCCCAGCCGCGCGGCATACCAGCCGTGACGGTAGGGAAGGCCGGCGCAGCGGTCGTCGATGCGGGGAAACTCGCCGGTGAGGTCGTCGATATACTCGCGGCTGAAGCTATCGCTGTTGCCGGCGAGATCGAAGGTCCAGCGGCAAAGCCGCGCCCGCGCCTGGGCGGGATCGCCAGCGCTGCCATCCGCGCGCGGAAAGAGCGGCGCGGCCTCGAACTGCATGACCTCGGCGATGATGCGCTCGCCCTCCTCCCAGGCGTTCATGGGATGAAAGATGTAGCAGGCCTCGCCGTTGAACCAGCGCATCTGCGCGGTGCTGCCGTCGCGGCGCATGATGCCGATATGCGCGCCCTTCTCCGGCTCCCAGGCGTAGGGCGGCTTGCCGCTCATCGCCCGCGCCAGGCTGCCGGTGAGCGGCAGGATGGGGAACAGCACGTGATGCTCGGTCACCATGAAGTCGTGCACCATGCTGGCAAAGGGCGCCTCGAAGCGGTCGAGCCGCGTGAGCCGCCCGGCGGCATCGACGGTGCCGTACAGCATGGCGGCCGTGAACGGCCCGGCGGCGGAATAGGCGAAGAAGACGAGTTCGCCGGTCCTCGGGTCGATCTTGGGATGCGCCGTCATGCGGCTCGTGAGCTTGCCCTCGAAGCTGCAGGGGCCGACCGTCTCGAGCGAGCGCCAATCGAGCGCCACCGGCAGATGCGCCTCCTCGAGCGCCAGCAGCCTGCCGCCATGCCAGAGGATGTTGGTGTTGGCGAGGCCGCTGTTCTTGCCGGCGACCGCCGGATCGCTGGTGAGCGGATTGCCGAAGCTGCCGAAGAGGGAGCGGCCGGCGGCGCGCTCCAGGCGGAATTTCTCGGTCCGGACCCAGCGGTTGCGATAGGCGACGCGGCCTTCGGCGATGGTGAAGGCATGGATCATGCCGTCGCCCGCGAACCAATGGTGGCGCTCGTCGCGCGGCGCGAATTGCGGGTCGGGGCCGTTGCGGTAGAGCGTGCCGCAAAGCTCCGGCGGCAGCGCCCCCAGCACCGGCAGATCGGCGGCGTCGCATTCCATCGTGATCGGCGCGAAATTGCCGCTGAGATAGGGCGTGGGCGGGAAAGGCTGGCTCATGCTCGCCTCCGTTGGACCGATGGGCTGCGCCGCGCCGCCGAGCGGCGCGCGCCGGCGGTGAGCAGGCGCATGGCGGCGCGATGGATGGTGCGGAAATCGGGAGAGCCCGGCAGCTTGCCGGCAAGGTGCAGCACGACGATGCCATGCACCGCCGCCCAGAAGACATATCCGAGCAGCGTCGGATCGCCCTCGAGCACGCCCGCGGCCACCAGCTCCTCGACATAGCCGGTCATGGTGCGGCGCGCGCGGGCGGCGGCGTGGCTCAAGGCCGGATAGCGCTCCTCGCCGGGCTGCGACAGGTCGAACATCAGGCGATAGGCGTCGGGCTCGTCGAGCGCGAAGCGGAGATAGGCCTCCCCGACCGCGCGCGCGCGCGACGCGGCCGGCCCACGCGTCCGGCTCGACGCGGTCTCCAGCGCCACGGCGAAGCGCTCGAAGGCGGCCGCGCGCACCGCCGCCAGGATCTCGTCCTTGTCGCGGAAATAGCGGTAGGGGGTCATCGGGCTACAGCCGAGCTCGCGGGCGAGGCCCCTGAGGCTGACGCCCTCGACCCCGGCAGCGGCGAAGCGCCGCTCCGCCGCCCGGCACAGCCGGGCGCGAAACGCCTCCACCTCGGCCGGGGACAGGTTCCGGGGCATGATCTGGCAAGATAAATTTACGGCGTAAATTTGTCAAGGCGGGCGGCGCGGCGGGCGTTTGTGTAGTCTCGGGCGCGAGACGGGAGGGGACGCCATGCGGGAGCTGCGCACGCGCTGCTGCATCGTCGGCGGCGGGCCGGCGGGGATGATGCTGGGCCTGCTGCTGGCGCGCGGCGGCATCGACACCGTCGTGTTGGAGAAGCACGCCGATTTCCTGCGCGACTTTCGCGGCGACACCATCCACCCCTCGACGCTGGAGCTGATGGCGGAGCTGGGGCTGCTCGAGGACTTCCTGGCGCGCCCGCATGACGAGCTGCGCCAGCTCGCCGGCGTGATCGGCGCCGAGCGCGTCATCGTCGCCGATTTCTCGCACCTGCCGACGCGCTGCAAGTTCATCGCCCTGATGCCGCAATGGCATTTCCTCGACTTCCTCGCCGAGCACGCCGCCCGGCTGCCCGGCTTCCGGCTGGAGCGCGAGACCGAGGCGCTGACGCTGCTCCTCGAGGGCGGGCGCGTGGCCGGCGTCGCGGCACGCGGCACAGCCGGCGCGGTCGCGATCCGTGCCGATCTCGTCATCGGCTGCGACGGGCGCCATTCGACGATGCGGCGCGAGGCCGGGCTCGAGAGCAACGATCTCGGCGCGCCGATCGACGTGCTGTGGCTGCGGCTGCCGCAGCGTCCGGGCGACCCGCATGAAAGCCTCGGCCGCTTCGATGGCGGGCGCATCCTGGTGATGCTCGACCGCGGCGATTACTGGCAATGCGCCTTCGTCATCCCCAAAGGCGGCTACGACGCGCTGCGCGCGCAGGGCATCGAGCATTTCCGCGCCGAGCTGGCCCAGCGCGCCCCGGCGCTCGCCGACCGGGTCGGCGCCATCGCCGGCTGGGACGACGTCAAGCTGCTCACCGTCGCGGTCGACCGGCTCGAGCGCTGGCACCGGCCGGGCCTCATCTGCATCGGCGATGCCGCGCATGCCATGTCGCCGATCGGCGGCATCGGCATCAATCTCGCCATCCAGGACGCGGTCGCCGCCGCCAACATCCTGGTGCCATGGCTGAAGGCGCATGCGGGGCCGGTCGCGTCCGGGCCGCTCGCCCGCCTGGAGCGCCGGCGGCGCCTGCCGACGCGGCTCACCCAGGGGCTGCAGGTGCTGATCCAGAACCGCGTCATCAGCCGGGTGCTGGAGACGCAGGGGGCGCTCGGCCTGCCGCTGCCGCTGCGGCTGCTGCGGCGGTTCCCGGCGCTGCGCCGCATCCCGGCGCGGCTCATCGGCATGGGCTTTCGCCCCGAGCATGTGCGCAGCCCCGCGAGCGGCGGTTGACAGCGCGCGCCGCCAGCGGATGCTAGCGCGGACCGCAGAAGCGGGAGGAATGCCATGACCAACGTCCCAGGACCCGGCGCCGAGGCGCTGCGCCAGCTCGCCCAGGAGCTCACGGAGCTGCTGCGCCTCAAGACGCTGCCGATCGGGATGAAGCTGTTCGAGGACGCAAGCGCGCTCGACGCCATCCAGGGCCTGCGCCGGCCCAAGCCGGGGGCCCAATTCAGCACCTGCCAGCTGGTGACGCAGGCGCGCGTGGCCGGGCTCACCCTCGGCATCGTCCACGACAATCTCCGTCCCGACAGCAATTGCGGCGGCATCGTCGGCCTCAACGCGCCCGGCGAGGATTACCTCTCGGGCAAGCGCATGACCGGCGTCTGGTTCGAGAACCAGGAGGCGGCGCGGGCGCATCAGCAGCAGATGCCGCGCGTGGCGGCCGGGCGCTACAACGCGCTGGTGGCGTCACCGCTCCGCGCCGGCCGGCTCGACCCGCCGGACATCGTGCTGTTCTACGGCACGCCCGGGCAGATGATCCTGTTCATCAACGGGCTGCAATGGAAGAGCTACCGGCGCTACGATTTCTCCATCACCGGCGAGAGCGCCTGCGCCGACAGCTGGGGCCATGCGCTGAAGACGCGCGAGGTCAGCCTCTCCATCCCGTGCTATGCCGAGCGCCGCTATGGCGGCGTCGCCGATGACGAGATGCTGATGGCGCTGCCGCCGCAGGACCTGGCGCGCGCGGTGGAGGGGCTGAAGGGCCTGGCGAAGGCGGGGCTGCGCTATCCCATCCCGCCCTACGGCGCCTTCGCCGATCCCGCCGAGGGCATGGCGAAGAGCTACGGGTGAGCAACCGGCTGCAAAACCAAGATGCGACAGCGTCAAACCAGCGGAAGGAATGAGCGGCGATGAGAAAAAGCATCTTGTGGGCGGCGGCGCTGGTCGTCGCGGCGGGCGGGGCGGCGCTGGCGCAGACCAGGCCCGAGGCCGACAACATGAAGCTGGTGGGCTACAACGATCTGCAGGGGCGCGCCGCCTATCAGCCGACCATCCACGAGCAGAACGGGCGCTGGATCGCCTATATCGGCCATCACGGCGGCACCGACGCCAACCCCAAGCCGCTCAATCCGCTGACCGGCAAGCACGAGGACAACGGCACCTCGATCGTCGACGTGACCGATCCGCGCCATCCCAAATACCTCCACCACATTCCCGGCGAGCCCGGCCTCTACGAGCAGGGCGGCGCGCAGATGGTGCGGGTCTGCGACGGCAAGACGCTGCCCAAGGGCGATCCCAAGAAGACCTATATGCTGCGCACCTTCGGCAATTCCGCGCATGAGATCTGGGACGTCACCCAGCCGGCCAAGCCCGAGCTGCTGGTGCGCATCGAAGGCATCGAAGGCACCCACAAGAACTGGTGGGAATGCGACACCGGCATCGCCTATCTCGTCTCCGGCGCGCCGGGCTGGCGGGTGCATCGCATGACCCAGGTCTATGACCTCAGCGATCCCGAGCATCCCGTCTTCATCCGCAATTTCGGCCTGGTCGGCCAGGAGCCGGGCGCGACCATGACGCCGGTGCCGACGGAGCTGCACGGGGCGATCTCCACCGGGCCGCAAGGCAATCGCGTCTATTTCGGCTATGGCACCGACAAGAACGGCATCCTGCAGATCGTCGACCGCGAGAAGCTGCTCAAGGGACCGCGCGAGCCGACGCCGGCCAATCTGCTCTATCCGCAGGTCGGGCGGCTCGACCTGTCCGCCTTCAACGGCGCGCACACCACCTTCCCGGTGCCGGGCATGCCGATCGCCGAGTTCGCCCATGACAAGGAACCGACCCGCGACATCGTCGTCATCACCGACGAGGCGATCGCCAGCGAGTGCCAGGAGCCGCGCCAGATGGTGTGGTTCGCCAACGTCACCAGCGAGGCGCGGCCGATGGTGATCTCGAGCTGGACGGTGCCGGAGGAGAGCGGCAATTTCTGCAGCCGCGGCGGCCGCTTCGGGACCCACTCCTCGAACGAGAACATGACGCCGATCTTTTACCGGCGGCTGATGTTCTTCTCGAGCTTCAACGCCGGCGTGCGCGTCGTCGACATCCGCGATCCCTATCACCCGCGCGAGGTGGCGCATTACATCCCGGCGGTGACCCCGCGCGGCGACAAGCGCTGCACCACCATCGACGGCAAGGAGCATTGCGCCCGGGTGATCCAGACCAACAATGTCGAGGTCGACAATCGCGGCTATATCTACATCGTCGACCGCGCCAACAACGGCATGCACATCCTGGAGCTGACCGGCGCGGCGCGGCGCATCGCCGACTGGTCGAAGGCGGAGAAGTGACGAGCGAGGAGCCCGGCGTCGTCGCCCGCGCCACGGTGCGGATGGGCGAGACGCGCTATGCCGCCGACATCCGCACCGGCGCGCACGCGCTCGTCGCCGACGAGCCGCAAAGCGCCGGCGGCGCCGATGCCGGCCCCTCGCCCTTCGGCCTGCTGCTGTCGAGCCTCGGCGCGTGCACCGCCATCACCTTGCGCATGTATGCCGAGCGCAAGCAATGGCCGCTCGGCGCGATCGAGGTGCGGCTCAGCTATCGCTGGCACGACGAGGCGGGCGAGATCGAGCGCGAGCTGACGCTCTCGGGCCTCGACGAGGCGCAGCGCGCACGCTGTGCCGAGATCGCCGAGAAGACGCCGGTGACGCGCGCGCTGAAGCGCGGCATGACGATCAGGACAGTGCTGCGCTAGGCAGGAAGGGAGCGCGATGGAAACTCGACGCCCGAGCGCGATCGTCACCGGCGCGGGCAGCGGCATCGGCGCCGCGACCGCCGGGGTGCTGGCGCGCGACGGCTGGCGCGTCGCCTGCCTCGACCGCGACGGCGCCGCCGCCGAGCGCGTGGCCCGCGCCGCCGGCGAGGGCCATGTCGCGCGCGCCGTCGACGTCGCCGACGAGGCGGCGATGGTCGCCGTCTTCGCCGAGCTCGCGGCGCTCCTGGGCGGCATCGACGCTCTCGCCACCTGCGCCGGCATCCACGACACGACCCCCTTCATGGATGTCCCGGTCGCGACCTTCCGCCGGCTCAACGACGTCAACGTCGTCGGCACGTATCTCGCGATCCGCGAGGCGGCCAGGCACATGCCGCGCGGCGCGCGCATCTGCACGGTGACGAGCGTCGCGGGCCTGCGCGGCGGCGGGGTCGGCGGCACCGTCGCCTATGCCGCGACCAAAGGCGCGCTGCTGGCGCTGACCAAGAGCGCGGCGCGCGCGCTGGCGGAGAAGGGCATCGCCGTCAACACCGTGGCGCCGGGCCCGATCGAGACGCCGATGTTCAACGCGGTGGCCGCCGCGCCGGAGGTGCGCCGGCGCATCGAGAGCATGATCCCGCAAGGCCGCATCGGCACGCCCGAAGAGGTGGCCGAGACCATCGCCTGGCTGCTCTCGCCCAAGGCGGGCTACGTCAACGGCGCCACCCTTGCCGTCGATGGCGGGCTGGTGATGCCGTGAGCGCGATGCTTTAGCCGAGGCGGCGCTCCCGCATCTTTGAAGCAGCGCCTGTTCTTCCTATGCTCGGCGAGCGACACGCGCTAGAGGACCAGGATGGCGCAGACCGAACCCCTCACGAGAACGCCGGGATTTTGCGCCCTCTGCAAGTCGCGCTGCGGCTCGCTGATGGTGACGCGCGACGGCCGCTTCATCGGCCAGGAGCCCAACCCCGACCATCCCACGGGACAGGCGCTGTGCATCAAGGGGCGCGCCGCCGCCGAGATCATCTACAGCCCGCAGCGCCAGCTCTACCCGTTGAAGCGCACGCGGCCGAAGGGCGACCCCGACGCGGGCTGGCAACGGATATCCTGGGAGGAGGCGCTCGAGCGGACGGCCTCGCAGCTCGACCGCATCCGCTCCGAGAGCGGTCCGGAAGCCGTGGCTTTCGGCTGCACCACGCCGAGCGGCACCCCGATCTCCGACGATCTGCGCTGGATCGAGCGCTTCATCAACGCCTTCGGCAGCCCCAACCTCGCCTATGGCACCGAGATCTGCAATTGGCACAAGGATTTTGCGCACGCCTATACCTTCGGGCGCTCGATCGCGTCGCCGGATTTCGCGGCGTCGGGCTGCATCGTGCTGTGGGGGCATAATCCCAGCGCGACCTGGCTGGACCATGCCACGGCGGTCGGCGCGGCCCGGTCGCGGGGCGCGCGCCTGGTCGTGGTCGATCCCCGGCGCGCCGGCTTCGCCGCGCGGGCGGATCAGTGGCTGCGCGTGCGGCCCGGCGCCGATGGCGCGCTGGCGCTCGGCATCGCCGGGGAGATGATCCGGAACGGCTGGTTCGAACGTCGATTTCATGCGCGACTGGACCAACGGCCCCTTGCTGGCGCGGGCGGACACGCAGCGCTTCCTGCGCGCCGGCGACCTTGCCGCGATGCCGGCCGGCGCCAGGGTCGACGATCTCGTCGCCTGGGATGCGCACGCGCGCCGGCCGCTCGCCTACTCGCCGTCGCGGCGCGCCTATGCCGCCGCCGGGTCGCCGGAACTCGACGTGTTGGTCGACGTCGTCTCGCCGACGGGCGAACCGATCCCGTGCCGCTCGGCCTTCGCTCTCTATCGCGAGCTCTGCGAAGGCTATCCGCCCGAGCGTGTCGCCGCCGTCGCCTGGGTGGCGGCAAGCCAAGTGACGGAAACCGCGAGACTGCTCTTCGAGGCCCGTCCGGTCAGCTATTACGCCTGGTCCGGCGTCGGCCAGCACACCAACGCCACGCAGACGGATCGCGCCATCGCCACCCTGATGGCGCTGACCGGCAGCTTCGATGCGCCCGGCGGCAATGTCGAGTTCGCCCGCCCGCCGGCGCGCGACGATGAGCGGCGGCGAACTCCTGTCGGCGACGCAGCGCGCCAAATGCATCGGCCTCGAACGGTCGCCGCTGGGGCCCGGCCGGCATGGCTGGATCGGCTCTGACGCCCTCTACGATGCCATCCTTCGCGGCGATCCCTATCCGATCCGAGGCCTCTTCGGTTTCGGCCGCAACTTCCTGGTCAGCCATGCCGATGGCGACCGCGGCGCCGAGGCCCTCGCCAGGCTCGACTTCCACGTCCAGACCGACATCGTCATGACGCCGACGGCGGCGTTCGCGGATATTTTCCTGCCGATCAACACGCCTTGGGAGCGCGAGGCGCTGCGCGTCGGCTTCGACGGCACCCAGGCCGCCGAAAATCTCGTGCAATTGCGGCAGGCGGCGATATCGAGCCTGGGCGAGTCCCGATCGGACGCCCATGTCGTGTTCGAGCTGGCGAAGCGGCTGGGCTTTGGCGACCTGTTCTGGGACGGCGACATCAACGCCGGCCTCGAGGCCGTCCTGGCGCCGCTGGCGTTGACGCTCGACCAGTTGCGGGCGCAGCCTAACGGCATCAGCGTGGCGGGAGAGCCGCGCTATTTCCATTACCGAAGCGCCGGCTTCAACACGCCCACCGGAAAGATCGAGCTCTTCTCCGAGCTTTTCGCCGAGGCGGGCGAGGCGCCGCTGCCGCGCTTCGTCGAACCGGCGGCGTCGCCTCTCGCCGCAGGCGGCGACGAGTTCCCGCTGGTGCTCACCTCGGCGAAGGTCGTGCATTATTGCCACGGCCAGCACCGCCACGTGCCCTCGCTGCGCCGCCGCTCGCCTGACCCAGAAATCAGCCTGCATCCGGATGCCGCGCGCGCCCGCGGCATCAAGGACGGCGACTGGGTCGAGATCAGGACCCGACGCGGCCGCGCGCGGATGCGCGCAACCTTCGATACGAGCCTCGACCCGCGCGTGGTCAGCGCCCAGTATGGCTGGTGGCAGGGCAATGACGGGCTTGGCCTGCCGTCTTTCGATGCGCTAGCGGACACCGGCGCCAATTACAATCGCCTGGTCGCCGAAGACGCCGACCCGGTCAGCGGCTCGACCGGCCTGCGATCGACGCTCTGCGAGATCACCGCTATCGACGGCGCCGAGATATCTGCCTGACCGGCGAGAGAAGATGCGAAGCGCGGCCTCCCGCCGCGTCTAGCTTTCGGCGGCGGCGGATTGGAGCTGGACGTAGTTCTCGATGCCGATGGTGGCGATGAGGCCGAGCTGGGTCTCGAGGAAGTCGATATGCTCCTCCTCGCCTTCGAGGATGTCGGTGAGGAGATCGCGGGTGACGAAGTCGCGCACGCTCTCGCAATAGGCCAGCGCCTCGCGCAGCGCCGGCACCGCCTTGTGCTCGAGCTTGAGGTCGGCCTCGAGCACCTCCTGCACGCTCTCGCCGATCAGCAGCTTGTCGAGATCCTGCAGATTGGGCAGGCCCTCCAGGAACAGGATGCGCTCGATCAGCCGGTCGGCATGCTTCATCTCGTCGATCGATTCCTGGTACTCATGGCCGCCGAGCTTGCGGACGCCCCAATGGCGCAGCATGCGGGCGTGCAGGAAATATTGATTGATCGCCGTCAGCTCGTTCTTCAGCACCGTATTGAGATGCTGCAGGACCGTGGTGTCGCCGCGCATGCCTTCACCTCCCGTGGGATGCCGCGCCTCAGGCGAGGGCGTCGCCGCCCTCCGACGGCGTGGCGCGGCCCAGCATCTCGCGCACCAGGGGGACGCATTTGCCGCAGCGCGGCGTGCAGCCGAGCGCCTGATAGACCTGCGCCACCGAGGACGCGCGCTCCTTGACGATAGTGCGGACCTGTCGGTCCGTGAAGCCGTTGCACAGACAGATATACACGGGGGGCGATGCATCCTCTGTCGGAGAGCCGCACGCGGCGGCGAGAACCGGCGGGACTATACCGTCTCCGGGTCGCGTTGCAAATAAGAATGTGTCGCAGTCGCATAAGAAAGAACTGCCCGCCTGCTAATGAAAGTGCAAGGCGAGCCAGACGGTAGCCTCGCCGAGGGCGGTCCATTCCACCCGGTGGCGGCAATGCGCCGGGATGCGCAGATAATCACCCGCCGCCAGCAGCCGGACGTTGGCCTCGCCTTCGAAGCGCAGACCGGCCGCGCCGCGCAGCAGCACCACCCATTCCTCGCGATCCTGGTCGAGCCATTCGCCGGCCGGCGTCGCCTGGCCGGTGGAGACGATGCGCTCGAGCCGCAGCCCGGGCCTTTCCAGCAGCGCGATGATGTCCTCTGCCGCGGAAGGCGGCGGCAGATCGGCAAAGAGATTTCCGCTCGTGAGGCTCACGGGGCGGCATCTTGGCAGCGGGTGCGCCACCTGACCATCCCCTCGCCTAGCCTCCCGCCGTCACCTCGTGCACGTGCACGTCATGGGCGGCGTGGCGGCGCAGGATGGCGCAGGCGCGCGCCTCGGCATCGGCGTCGGCGGTGCGCACCCAGACCAGGATGCCGCCGCGCTCGAGCTGCTCGCGCAGGAAGGTCTTCTGCCCCGTGCCCCAGGCCTTGCCGATGAGCGCGCCCAGCCCGCCGACGCCACCCATCGCCGCCGCCGCGGCGCCGGCGGCGACCAGGGTGGCGCCGCCGCTCATCACGGTGAATCCCGCCGCGGCGAAGGCGGCGACGGTCGCCGCCATGCTGACCTCGAGCGTCCGGCGCTGGCGGATGTCGGTCTCGTCGATGACCGCCTCACGCGGGACGCCAGGGTCGTCCTCGACCGCGCCCGCCTGGCGGTACTGCGCCTCGACATGGCCGGTCATGAGGCCGTCGCGCGCCAGGAAGCTGATATCGGCGCGGTTGAAACCGCTGCCCTGCAGCTCCGAGACCGCCGATTTGAGCGCCTCGGGATCGTCGAAGGCCGCAACCGCCTCGCGCATTGTCGTCTCGGCCATGATGCCTCTCCGTTTCCGCCTCTCTCTGGAAACGAGCGGCGGCGGCGCGAGGTTCAGCCGGTGGGGCTCGGCGTCCGGACAGCGGCGGCGAGCCAGTCGAGGCTGGCGCGGAGCCGCACCGCCTCGCCGATGGCGACGATGGCGGGCGGCTCGATGCCGGCGGCGATGACATCGGCGGCGGCGCGGGCAAGCGTGGTCTCGAGCACGCGCTGGGCGGGGGTGGTCGCCTTGCTGACCACAGCCACCGGATCCTCCGGCGGCCGGCCCGCGGCGATCAGCCGGCGTGCGATGGCGTCGAGATGCTTCAAGGCCATGTAGAGCACCAGCACCGGCGCGCCTCGCGCCAGCGCCGCCCAGTCGAGCCCGTCCGGGAGAGCGCCGTCGCTGGCATGGCCGGTGACGAAGGTCACCGCCGAGTTGATGCTGCGATGGGTGGCGGGAATGCCGGCATAGGCAAGGCCGCCGATCGCGGCGGTGATGCCGGGAACGACGCGGAAGGGGACACCCGCCGCGACCAGGGCCAGCGCCTCCTCGCCGCCGCGGCCGAAGACGAAGGGGTCGCCGCCCTTGAGGCGCAGCACCCGCCGGCCCGCCTGGGCGAGGCGCACCAGCCGCCCGGAGATGGCGGGTTGCTGCGGCGAGGGCTTGCCGCCGCGCTTGCCGGCATAGTCGAGCGCCGCGCCCGGCCGCGCCAGCGCCAGGATGTGGTCATCGACCAGCGCGTCATAGACCACGACATCGGCATGGCGCAGCGCGTGCAGCGCCAGCAGTGACAGCAGCCCGGGATCGCCCGGCCCGGCGCCGACCAGCCAGACCGAGCCCGGCGCGAATTCCGGCAGATCCAGCGGCGGCAGCTCCATCGCCCGAGCCTACACTGCGGCGCAGCACGCTGGTAGTCGCCGGTAGTCTTGGTCCCGGCGATTCCATAGGATGCGGTCCATGGCACGGCGACCGACCGGAAGCTTGCGGCGCGGCTGGACCACCGGCGCCTGCGCCGCCGGGGCGGCGCGGGCGGCGCTGGAGGCGCTGCTCACCGGCGCCTTCCCCGACCCCGTCACCATCAGGCTGCCCGGCGGCGAGCGGCCGAGCTTTGCGCTGGCGCTGACGGAGCGGCTGCCGGACGCGGCGCGGGCCGGCATCGTCAAGGATGCGGGCGACGATCCCGACGTGACCCATGGCGCGCTGGTGGTGGCCGAGGTGGCCGCGGGGCCTGCCGGCGGCGGGCTCCGCTTCGAGGCCGGGCCGGGCGTCGGGCGGGTGACGCGGCCGGGGCTGCCGCTCGCGGTGGGCGAGCCCGCCATCACCGCCGGGCCGCGTGCCATGATCGCGCAGGCGCTGAAGGACGCCGCCGAAGCGGCCGAGCGCGATCTCCCCGCCGATCTCGTGGTGCGGCTCTCGATCCCCGGCGGCGAGGCGCTTGCGGCGAAGACGCTCAACGGCCGGCTCGGGATCGTGGGCGGCCTCTCCATCCTCGGCACGAGCGGCATCGTCACGCCCTATTCCTGCGCCGCCTGGATCCATTCGATCCACCGCGGCATCGATGTCGCGCGCGCGGCGGGGCTCGAGCATCTCGCCGCCGCCACCGGCTCGACCTCGGAAAAGGCGGTGCAGCGTCTCTACGACCTGCCGGAGACGGCGCTCATCGACATGGGCGATTTCGTCGGCGGCACGCTCAAATACCTGCGCCGCCATCCGGTGCCGCGGCTGACGCTCGCCGGCGGCTTCGCCAAGCTGGCAAAGCTCGCCGCGGGGCATCTCGATCTCCATTCCGGGCAGAGCCGCATCGATGCGGCGGCGCTGGCGCAGCTGCTGGAGGAGATCGGCGCCGGCGCCGAGATCGTCGCCGCGGCACGCGTCGCCGAGGGCGCCGGCGAGGTGCTGGCGCTGGCCGGCGAGCATCGCGCGGCGCTGGCCGGACGCGTGGCGCGCGCCGCGCGCGAGGTCGCGCTGGCGACGCTGGCCGGCGGCATCGCCGTCGATGTCGTCGTCTTCGACCGCCATGGCGCGGCGCTGGCCCATGCCGGGCTCTGAGCGCCGGCCGCGCCTCCTCATCCTCGGCGGCACCGCGGAGGCCGCCTCGCTCGCCGCGGCGGCGGTGCGCCTCGACCCGGCGCTCTCCGTCACCACCTCGCTGGCCGGGCGCACCGAGCGCCCGGCGGCGATCGCGGGCCATGTGCGCATCGGCGGCTTCGGCGGCAGCGACGGGCTCGCGCGCTACCTCGCCGCGGAGCACGTCGATCTCGTCATCGATGCCACCCACCCCTTCGCCGCGCAGATCTCGGCCCAGGCGGCGGCGGCCTGCGCCGCGGCCGGCGTGCCGCGCCTGCTGCTGCTGCGGCCCCCCTGGCAGCGCCATCCGCTCGACCGCTGGATCGAGGTCGAGGATCTCGCCGGCGCGGCGCGGGTGCTGCCGCAGCTCGGCCGCCGCGTCTGGCTCACCGTCGGGCGGCGCGAGCTCGGCGTCTTTGCCGGCCTGACGCAGCATCGCTTCCTGGTGCGGCTCGTTGACCCGCCGAGCGAGCCCCTGCCGCTCGCCGCCTGCGACCTCGTGCTGGGACGCGGCCCCTTCAACCTGGCGGAGGAACGGCGTATCTTGCAGCGCCACGCGATCGAGGTGCTGGTCGCCAAGGCGAGCGGCGGCGGCGCCACCGAGGCGAAGCTCGTCGCCGCCCGCGAGCGCGACCTGCCGGTGGTGATGGTGCGCCGGCCGCCGCCGGCGCCGGGTGAGCGCGTCGACAGTGTCGCGGCGGCGCTCGACTGGCTCCGGGCACGGCTCGCCACGGCACCAGCCGCAGATGGGGAGGGAGTGCGATGACGAAGCCGGAGACGATCCGCTGCGCCTTGGTCGGGGCGGGGCTGCTGCTGGCGCTGGCGGCACCGCCGGCCCAGGCGCAGGACACGCAGAAGCTCTTCGATTTCTCGACCATGGCGACAGCGGCCGCGCAGAACGACACCGAGCATGTCGCCAGCTTCGTGCGCCGGGGCGACAGCCCCAATTTCCTCGACGGCCAAGGCCGGTCGCCGCTCGACTATGCCGCAGGCTTCGGCAACCGGGTCATGATCCAGATGCTGCTCGATGACGGCGCACGTACCGATTTCCGCGACAAATTCGGCTCGACGGCGCTGCATTGGGCGGCCGAGGCCGGCCAGATCGAGGCGATCGAGCTGCTGATCAACGCCAAGGCTCCGGTCGACGCCACCAACCGGGAGGGGATCACGCCGCTGATGCTGGCGGCGGGCGCCAACCGGGGCGAAGCGGTGAAGGCGCTGCTCAAGGCCGGGGCCAATGCCAAGAAACAGGATTTCAGCGGCCGCGACGCCATGGGCTATGCCGCCGGCCGCCCCAACGCCATGCGCGCCTTACAGGCGGCGGCGCGGCCGGGATAAGGGCGTTCGCGCCTGCTCGAGCCCGCCGCATGCGATGGCGTGGCGCCTGCACACTTTTTGATCACAGTTCCTGGCAGAAGCAATGCGCGGGGGTGTACGCCGGCCGCAATTCATCTACCATTCTTCCAGCGACCGCAGGGGCAGCGAAGACCGAACGATGGCGACGATCCTGGTAATCGACGATGACGCGGCCATGCGCCGGCTCATTCTGCGCGTGCTGCGCGCCCGCGGGCATGATCTGCTGGAGGCGGAGAACGGCGAGGCCGGCATCGCGCTGATGCAGGACGGCAAGCCCGACCTCATCATCACCGACATCCTGATGCCGCAGAAGGAGGGGATCGAGACCATCCGCGAGATCCTCGGCCGCTCCCCCGGCGCCAAGATCATCGCCATCTCCGGCGGCGGCTCGCAGAACCTGATGTTCCTCGACGCCGCCAAGACCTTCGGCGCCCATGCCGCGCTGGCCAAGCCCTTCCGCCCGGAGGACCTGATCGAGACCGTCGACCGCGTTCTCGCCGCGCCCTGAGGACGACGCCTTACGACAGCGACTTGCTCGCGATCTCGTAGACGTCGCGCGACAGCGCCGGCGCGGCGAGGATCCGCTCGAGCGCCGCCTTCATCTTGGCCTGCCGGACGGGCTCGAAGCGGCGCCAGCGCCCCAGCGGCGCCAGCAGCCGCGCCGCGACCTGGCGATTGATCGCATCGAGCTCGATGGTGCGCGCCGCGTGGAAATCGTAGCCGCTGCCGTCGGCGGCGTGGTAGCGCAGCGGATTGCCGGTGGTGAAGCCGCCGATCAGCGCCCGCACCTTGTTGGGATTGCGCAGCGAGAAGGCGGGATGACCAAGGAGGTCGGTGACCCGCTGCAGCGTATCGGGCCGGGACGACACCGCCTGCAGCGCCAGCCATTTGTCGACCACCAGCGGGTCGCCGCGGAAGCGATCATAGAAATCGTCGAGCGCCGCCTGGCGCTCCGGCCCGTCGAGGTCGACGAGGAGGCGCAGGGCGGCGATGCGGTCGGTCATGTTGTCGGCGCGCCGATACTGCTCGACGATGGCCGAGCGGCAATCGGCATCGGTCTGCGCCAGCGCGGCAAGATAGGCGAGCGCCGCGTTCTTGAGCGCCCGCCGCCCCGCCTGCGCCGCGTCCGGGCTGTAGGGCTCGCGCGGCTGGCTGGCGGCATAGACGCGGCGGAGCTCGTCGGCGAGCGCCTCGGCGATCGCGCGGCGCAGCGCCTCGCGGGCGGCGTGGATGCCGTCGACGTCGATGATCTCCATGCGCTCGGCAAGATAATCCTCGCCCGGCAGCGTGACCGCCTCGGCGATGAAGGCCGGCTCGAGCGCGGCATCGCGCAGGATCTCGCGCAGCGCCGCGATGAACGCGGGATCGAAGGGCATGGAGCCGCCGGCCTGGCGCGCCGCGACGGCCTGCAGCAGCAGCTCGGTGGCATATTGCTGGCCGGCCTCCCAGCGCGCGAAGGCGTCGGGATCATGCGCCAGGAGAAAGGCGCGCTCCGCGGCGGTGTGCGGTACCTTCAGCGTCACTGGCGCTGAGAAGCGGCGGTTGAGCGACAGGGCCCGAGGCTGCGGCAGGTCGACGAAGCGGAAGCTCTGCCGTGGCGCGGTGACATTGATCACGCGCTCCGCCGCCGCTGCCGCCGCAGGCTCGCCCTCCAGGCGCAGCGCGATGCTCCCTACCCCGCGCATCGAGCAGGCCGAGGGCCAGCGGGATGTGCAGCGGCAGCTTCTCGGGCTGGCCCGGCGTCGGCTTGCAGCGTTGCGCCACGGTGAGCTCATAGGCGCCGGCGGCGCCGTCGTAGCGGCCGGCGACCTCGAGCTCCGGCGTTCCCGCCTGGCTGTACCAGCGCTTGAACTGCGTGAGATCGACCGCGTTCGCATCCGCCATCGCGGCGACGAAATCGTCGCAGGTCACCGCCTGGCCGTCATGCCGCTCGACATAGAGCCGCATGCCCTTCTGGAATCCCGCCTCGCCGAGGAGGGTGTGCATCATGCGGATCACCTCGGCGCCCTTCTGGTACACCGTCGCCGTATAGAAATTGTTGATCTCGATATAGGAATCGGGCCGCACCGGATGGGCGAGCGGGCCGGCATCCTCGGGAAACTGGCGGGCGCGCAGCGCGCGCACGGCGCCGATGCGCTCCACCGGGCGCGAGCGCATGTCGGAAGAGAACTCCTGGTCGCGGAACACGGTCAGCCCTTCCTTGAGGCTGAGCTGGAACCAGTCGCGGCAGGTGATGCGGTCGCCCGTCCAGTTGTGGAAATACTCGTGCGCGACCACGGTCTCGATCCCGGCATAATCGGCGTCGGTCGCGGTCTCGGGATCGGCGAGGATGTAGCGGTCGTTGAAGATGTTGAGGCTCTTGTTCTCCATCGCCCCCATGTTGAAGTCGCTGACCGCGACGATGTTGAAGCCGTCGAGATCGTATTCGAGGCCGAAGCGCGTCTCGTCCCACGCCATCGCGCGCTTGAGCACGTCCATCGCATAGGAGGTGCGCGCCTCCTTGCCGTGCTCGACGAAGATCCTGAGCCGCACCTTGCGCCCCGAGCGCGTGGTGAAGCTGTCCTCGCGCCAGGCGAGGTCGCCGGCGACCAGCGCGAAGAGATAGGAAGGCTTGGCGAAGGGATCGTCCCACACGGCGTAATGCCGCCCGTCCGCGAGCGCGCCTTCCTCGACGAGATTGCCGTTGGAGAGCAGCACCGGGCAGGCCTCGCGCGGGGCGCGGATGGTGGTGCGGTAGACCGCCATCACGTCGGGCCGGTCGAGGAAATAGGTGATGCGGCGAAATCCCTCGGCCTCGCATTGGGTGCAGAACACGCCCTTGGAGACGTAGAGCCCCGACAGCTGGGTGTTGGCCGCGGGATGGATCGCCGTCTGGATCTCGAGGGTGAATCGGGGTGGCGGACGATGCAGCGTGAGGCTCTTCGCGTCGGCCGCGTAATCGCCGGGGCCGAGCCGCTCGCCGTCGAGCGCCACGGACAGCAGCTCGAGCCCGTCGCCATCGAGCACCAGCGGCCGGACGCCACCGGCCCGGTCATGGGCCGCACGCAGGCGAAGCGTCGACTTGACCCGCGTGGTCTCGGGCGCGAGGTCGACATCGAGTGCGACGCTCTCGATGCGATAGTCCGGCGGGCGGTAATCGGCCAGCCGGATCGGCTCATGGGCGAGGCGGGGCTGGGGTTGCGGCTCGGTCATGCGGCTTCTCCGCGAGAGCGATGTCAGGGACGGCGCGGACGCAATATATGGTGATGCTGGGCGGCGTAGAGGCGGCTTTCGGCGGCGTCGGGGGCGGCGAGGACACGGCCCACGAGAACGAGCGCGGTGCGGGTGAAACCCGCCGCCTTCACCTGGTCACGGATGGTGGCGAGCGTGCCGCGCAGGATCGCCTGGTCCGGCCAGCTCGCGCGCCACACCACCGCCGCCGGACAATCGGCGCCATAGAGCGGCGTCAGCTCGCGCACCACCTTGGCCAGGTTGTTGATCGAGAGATGCAGCACCAGCGTGGCGCCGCTGGCGCCGAGCGTGGCCAGATCCTCGCCCTCGGGCATCGGTGAGGCGCGCACCGCGGTGCGCGTCAGGATCACCGTCTGCGCCAGCTCCGGCAGCGTCAGCTCCGAGCCGAGCGCGGCGGCGGCGGCGGCGAAGGCGGGCACGCCCGGCGTCAGGTCATAGGCAATGCCGAGCGCCGCGAGCCGGCGCATCTGCTCGGCGATGGCGCCGTACAGCGAGATGTCGCCGGAATGGACGCGCGCCACCTCCTGCCCCGCCGCATGCGCCGCCGCCATCTCGGCGATGATCTCGTCGAGGGTCAGCGGCGCGGTGTCGATGACCCGCGCCCCGGGCGGCGCCGAGGCCACGATCTCCGGCGGCACCAGCGAGCCGGCATAGAGGCAGACCGGGCAGCGCTCGATGAGGCGCAAGCCCCGCAGCGTGATGAGATCGGCGGCGCCCGGTCCCGCGCCGATGAAATGCACGGTCATGGCGCCGGGTGCTTGCGCGCATATCCCCGCGGCGTGTAGAGCCGCGGCGGCGTGCCGGGCAGGAGCCGCGTGGCGCTGCTGCCGACCAGCACCAGGGTCAGCATGTCGACCTCTTCGCCCGCGAGCGCGCCCAGCGTGGTGATCGCGATGCTTTCGCCGCCGCGGCCGAGATTGCGCGCCAGCGCCACCGGCGTTTCCGCCGCGCGCTGGCCGAGCAGGATCTCGCGCGCCCGGTCGAGCTGCGTGCGGCGGCGCTCGGAGCGCGGATTGTAGAGCGCCACCACGAAATCACCCGCCGCGGCCGCTGCGAGCCGCCGCTCGATCACCTCCCAGGGCGTCAGCAGGTCCGAGAGCGAGATGGCGCAGAAATCATGGCCGAGCGGTGCGCCGAGCCGCGCCGCCGCCGCCTGCAGCGCCGAGAGGCCCGGCACCACCGACAGCAGCACGCGGCGCCATTCCGGCCGCGCCTCGCGATCGATGAGCTCGAAGACCAGCGCCGCGAGCCCGTAGATCCCGGCATCGCCCGACGAGACCAGCGCCACGGCGCGGCCCGCGACGGCGAGATCGAGCGCGTTCCTCGCCCGCGCCGCCTCGGCGCCGAGCGCGCTCTCATGGCGCGCCTTGCCGGCGATCGCCTCGCCGAGCAGGTCGAGATAGAGGCCGTAGCCCACGACATCGCTCGCCGCCGCCAGCGCCGCCTCCGCCTCGCGCGTGCGCCAAGTCGCAGTCGCCGGGGCCGATGCCGATGATCGCGAGGCTGCCGCGCGCGCGGCCGAGCGCGGCCGCGTCGAGCGGTGCTGCGGCGCGCGCGATGGCGCAGGTGGCGCGCGCCGATTTGCGCTTGGGCAGCGAGCAGCGCGCCATCGGCGCCCACCGCCGCCAGCGCCGCCCCTTCGGCGACGCCATAGCAGCCGGTCTCGCGAAACACCGCCTCCGACGGCGTGGCGAGACGGCTCGTCTCTGTCCAGCAGCTCGACGGCGGAGAAGAATCGCGCGGGCACGCCGAGGCGCGCGGCCAGCGCCGCCACCGCCGGCTCGTCCGATTTGAGATCGATCGAGACCACCGCGGCGACGGCGCCCGGCGCCAACCCCGCCTCCGCCAGCGCGCCAGCGCGAGGTCGGCGAGCTCGGCGGCAGCGCAACCGCGCTCGCAGCCGACGCCCAGCGCCAGCACCGGCGGATGCAGCACCAGCGCCGGCTCGTCGGGCGCCACGGCACGGTCGGTGACGCGGATGGCGAGCGGCGCCGCGGCAACAAAGCGCCGGCCGCCGGCGGTGAGCCACGCGGCGCCGCCGGCCTCGACCGCCAGCGCCACCGGACGCTCTGCCAGCAGTGCCGCCGTCACCGGCTTGACCCGCGCCGGATTGGCGAGACGCCAGCCGGGCGGCGGCTCGTCGAGCGCGAAGCCCAGGCGGAGATCGCCCGCGGTGGTGATCGCGGCGGTGCCGCCGATGAGCGCGGCCGCGGCGCGCGCCATCGCATTGGCGCCGCGATGGCCGCCGAGCAGCGGCACCGCGACCGAGCCGTCTTCGGCCACCGCCACCACCGGCGGCTCGGCGTGCTTGTCGCCGAGCAGCGGCGCCACGGCGCGGATGAGGATGCCGGCGGCGCAGAGCCCGACGATCGGCGTGCCGGCGGCGAAGAGCGCGGCGATCGCCGGCGCGGCGCGGTCGAAGAGATGATCGGCCGCGATGCCGCTGCCGGACGGCGCGTGAAGGCGCGCGCCCGGCAGCAGCCCGCGCAGCCGCCGCGCCAGCGGCAGCGCGCCCGGCCCCAGCACCAGGATGGCGGCGCCCTGCGGCAGCGCATCGCTCATCGCTCGGAGCCTGTCTGGGAAATGGCATGGGCCTGCGACATCGTCCTTTGTCGTCCGCCCTCGGACTTGATCCGGGGGGAGGAGCGCGGCGATGCGGTAGCATCGTGAGCGACGAGCGACGGCCAACCCGTTCGATCGCTTTGCGATCGAACCCGAAGGGGCCGACCGCAGAGCGGTCGGCCGGGTTGGCGGGCGGCAAAGGACGATGTCCCTCCGGGTTGCACGAGGACGCGGCGCTGCCGCGCCGCTCGGCCTTGGCGATGCGGCGCATCGCCTGCGGCCTCGCTCCTAACATCGCCGCGTCCTCGTGCAACGCAGACCCATGTCATTTCCCAGACAGGCTCCAGGCCTCGCCGCGGCGGTGCAGCAGGATCATCGAGAAATACGGCACCTCCGCCTCGTCGACGGCGTCGAGCGGCAGCACGCGCTCGCTCGCGGTGCTGGCGCGATCGACATAGCGCGCGCCGGCGGCGAGGCCGAGGCGCTCCAGCACCGCGCGCACCTTGGCGAAATGCCGGCCGAGCTTGATGATGGCGGCGGCGTCCGCCTCGGCGAGGCGGCAGAGCAGAAGCGGCTCGGAGAGCGAGGCCGGCAGCACCAGCAGCGTATCCTCGCGCGCGGCGAGCGGCATGGCCGCGGCGGCGGCGCACGCGGTGAGCGAGGAGACGCCGGGCACGACCTGCACCTCGTGCTGCTCGGCGAACCGGCCGAAGAGATACATGAACGAGCCGTAGAAGAACGGATCGCCCTGGCACAGCACGGCGACGTCGCGCCCGGCGGCAAGCTCGGCCGCGATCTCGCCGGCGGCGCGGTCATAGACCGCCTGCGCCGGAAAGCGCGCGCTCTCCATCGGCACCGAGATCACGATCTCGCGCTGTGCCGGCGAGAGCCAGCGCGCCACGATGGCGCGGGCGAAGCTTTGCCCGCCGACCGGCGCGGGATAGGCCACCACCGGGCAGGCGCGCAGCAGGCGCAGCGCCTTCAGCGTGATGAGCTCGGGATCGCCGGGGCCGAGGCCGAGGCCGAACACGGTGCCGCTCATCCCGGCACGCCGGTGTAAAGGGTCAGCATCATCGCCTTGCCGTTGGAATAGTCGAGCCCGGCGGTGCGCTCGACGGCGCGCGCCTGCCAGCCCAGCCGCTGCAGCGCCGCGCGAAAGGCGGCATCGTCACCGCCGCTCACCAGCGCCGCCGCGCCCCGCGCCGTGGTCAGGTATTGCGCGGCGGCATCGGGCGTCAGCGAGCGCGTCGCGGTGCCGAGCAGGAACACGAGGCTCGGCTCGCTATAGCCCACCGCCACCACCGGCGCGTCGTGCGGCGGGCGGTAGCGCTCGACCATCCGCGCCGCGGAGCGGCTGAGCCAAAGCCCGTCGAGCCCGGGCGCGACCAGCGCGAAGCCCAGCGGCAGCACCAGCAGCGCCAGCACCGCGGCGCGGGCGGCAAGCCCGGCGCCGGCGCGGCGCAGCGCCGCCAGGGCGAGCCGCGTGCCGAAGACCAGGATGATGGCGGCGGCGACGATGCCGGCGATGTCGGGCCCGCGGCCGAAGCGCAGCGGCGCCAGCACCAGCGCCGCCGCCAGCAGCAGCGAGGCGACGAGGAAGAGCGCCACGCCGCCGCGCTCGAGCCAGCGCCGCCTGGGCAGGGTGCCCTCGGCCAACGCGAGGCAGCCGCGCGCCGCCAGCAGCGCCAGCGCGGGATATGCCGGCAGCAGGTAATGCGGCAGCTTGGTCGGCACCAGCTCGAGCACCAGCCAGAACGGCACCGCCCAGGCGATGAGGAAGCGCGCCGCCGGCCGGGCGCGCTCCTGCCAGGCCCAGCACGCCGCCGGCACCAGCAGCAGCGAGCCCGGCCAGAAGCTGAGAAAGAGCATCAGCAGATATGTGCCGGGCAAGGCGCCATGCGCTTCCTGCGCGCCCAGCAGCTTGCCGAAGAAATCGTGGCCCGCCGCTTCGGCCAGGAAGGCGCCACCGGTGGCGGCGGTGATGGCGATGAACCACGGCGCGGCGATGGCGAGCGCCAGCGGCACGCCCCAGAGCGGGCGCAAGAAGCGCAGCCAGCGCGCCTCGCGGTCGGCCAGCGCCAGGCTCGCGACGGTGAGCAGGCTCAACAGCGGCACCACCGGCCCCTTCACCAGGAGGGCGAGGCCCTGCGCCGTCCAGAACAGCAGCGCCCAGCCTCGCCGCTGGCACCGCACCCTGCCGCGCGTTGCGATAGAGGATGGCGAGCGCGCCCTGCACCGCCGCGGCGGTGGCGAGCAGCACCGCATCGGTCTTGGCAAGATGCGCCTCGGCAACGACGCCCAGCGCGCTCGCCAGCAGCGCCGCGCCGAGCAGCGCCGCCTCGCTGCCGACCAGCGTCCGGCCGAGCGCGAAGGTGAGCAGCACCGCGGCGAGCGCGCCCAGCAGCGAGGGCAGCCGGTAGGGCCAGATCGCGCTGCTGTCGGCGGTGCTGAGCGCCGCCACCGCCGCGCTTTGCAGCCAGTAGATGCCGACCGGCTTCTTGTTGCGCGCCTCGTCCTGGAAGCGGATGCGCAGGAAGTCGCCGCTCTCCAGCATCTGCCGGCTCGCCTGGGCAAAGCGCGCCTCATCGCGGTCGAGCACCGGCAGGGTGGCGAGGCCCGGCAGGTAAAGCCCGAGGCAGAGCAGCGCCAGCAGCGCATAGGGCCGCCAGCCGGCGCTCCAGCGCAGGGTCATGGCGCGGCGTCGCGCGGCTTCACCAGCGCGAGCTGCGTCACCGGCCGCAGCGGGCGCCAGCCGCGGCGGCTGCCCACCGGCTCGACATGCGACACGGCGATGCGCACGAGATCGCCGCCTTCCTGCGTCTGCCAGCGCAGCAGCTGCGCCTCGCCGTCGAGCGTCACCGCATTGGCGACGAGCCGGCCGCCGGGCTTCAGCGCCGACCACAGCGCGTCCCAGAGCTTCGCGTCGGCGACGCCGCCGCCGAGAAACACGGCGTCGGGCGCCGGCAGGTCGGCGAGCGCGGCGGGGGCGAGGCCGTGCACGACGCGCAGCCCCGGCACGCCCAGTGCCGCGGCATTGCGCGCGATGGTGGCGCAGCGCATGGCATCGCGCTCGATGGCGATGGCGCTCACCCCGCGGACGCTGCGCAGCCATTCGATGGCGACGGAGCCGCAGCCCGCGCCCACATCCCACAGCAGCTCGCCCGGCAACGGCGCCAGCGCCGCCAGCGTCGCGGCGCGGGTCTCGCGCTTGGTGATCTGGCCATCATGCTCGAAGGCGTCGTCGGGCAGGCCCGCCAGCCGCGACAGCGGCCGCGCCGCGGGACCCGCCTGGCACTCGATGGCCAGCGTGTTGAGCGCGGCGATGCGGCCCAAAGGCCAGGTCTCGGCCGTGGCCTCGATGCGCCGCTCGCGCTCGCCGCCCATATGGGCGAAGACGGTGATGGTGCTCGGCCCCCAGCCGGCATCGAGCAGCAGCTTCGCCAGCTGCACCGGCGCATCGCCATCGGTGGTGAGCGCCAGGATGCGCGCGCCGGGGGCGAGATGGAGGCGCAGCGCCTCGACCGGGCGGCCATGCAGGCTGAGCGTGACGCAGTCCTCGAGCGGCCACAGCAGCCGCGCGGCGGCGAGGCTGAAGGCGCTGGGCTGCGGCAGCACGGTCATCTCGGCGGCGGGGAAATGCCGCGCCAGGGTGGTGGCGACGCCGTAGCAGAGGGGATCGCCGCTGGCCAGCACCACCACCGGCGCGCCGCGCCGCGCTTCGATCTCGGCGAGGGTCGCGGCGAGCGGCTGGCGCCAGGCGAGGCGCTGCGCCTTGGCATCGGGCACCAGCGCCAGATGGCGCTCGCCGCCGACCAGCAGCGTGGCGGCGTCGATCAGCGCGCGCGCCGCGGCGGAGAGGCCGGCGAGGCCATCCTCGCCGATGCCGATCACCGAAAGCCAGGCGGTCATGATCTCTCTCCTGCGAGCGCGTTCACCGCCGCCGCCGCCAGCGCGCTGCCGCCGCGCCGTCCGGCCAGCGCCACGAAGGCGAGGCCGAGACGGTTCTCGGCCAGCGCCGCCTTGGCCTCGGCGGCGCCGACGAAGCCCACGGGGAAGCCCAGCACCAGCGCCGGCGACGGTGCGCCGCCGGCCACCAGCTCGAGCAGGTGAAAGAGGGCGGTGGGCGCATTGCCGATGGCGACGATAGCGCCGGCAAGATGCGGACGCCACAGCTCGACCGCGGCGGCCGAGCGGGTGGTGCCGAGCCGGCGCGCCAGGCCCGGCACGCGGCGGTCGCCGAGGAAGCACAGCACCTTGTTCCGGCGCGGCAATCGGGCGGCGATGATGCCGGAAGCCACCATCGCGGCATCGACCAGGATCGGCGCGCCGGCGGCAAGCGCGGCGCGGCCGGCCGCCGCCGCGCCCGCGGACCAGCGCAGATCGGCCACGAGATCGGGCTCCGCCGCGGCATGGACGAGGCGCAGCGCCAGCGGATGGAGCTCGCGGGGCACGGCGGCGAGATCGGTCTCGCGGCGGATGAGCGCGAAGGAGCGCCGGTAGATCGCCGCCGGCTTGCGCAGATAGGAGTAGCGGCGGGGCGCGCCGGTGGAGCCGAGGATCCAGCCCTCCTCGCGCTCGGCCGCCTGACGCTCCGCGGGCCCGAGCGTGGGGTCGCCGGCGAAGAGCGGCGCCAGCCTTCCGTCGCCGTCGAGCGCGGCGAAATGGCGGGCGATGGCGCGCACCTGCGCGCTGTCCTTGACCTCGCCGCGGCGCTGCGGCGCCGGCACCAGCGACGGATAGATCTCGGCCAGCACGATGCGCCCGCCCTTGCCGCGCGGCGGCGCGGCGAGCCCGGTCTCGAACGGCCAGAGCCGCGTCGCGCGCGCCAGCGCCGGATGGTCCCGGAGCCAGCGCAGCACCGGGATGCCGGTGAGCGCCTGGCTGCCGGCGGAGCCGGCCCCGGCGAGCTTCCAGACCGGCTGCGGCCCGGCAAGGCGCCGGTCGGCGAGGCGGTGCTCGGCGAGCCCGATCGCCTCGTGGCGACGATGATGGGTCATCGCCAGGAACGGCCCGGCGGCGCCGGGCGGGCAGCCCCAGAAGGGCGCAGCGCCGCCGATCCGCCGGTTGAGCCGCGCCGCCACCGCGAAGCGGTTGTTGCGGTTGCCGGCTTCCTCGACGATCTCTCCGGCAAGGAGATCCCAGACGGCGCGCCACGGCACCCCGGCAAGGCCGAGGCTCGCGGCAAAGCCCTGCGGGTAGCCAAAGGGGAAATCGAAGCCGGCGAGGACCGACCGGCCGGCGTCGAGGCCTTCGCGCAGCAGCGCCAGCAGGCGCGTGCGGGCCTCGAGCCGGGTCGGCAGGTTCTCGCGCGCGGTCTCCGTCAGCGCACCGCCGCGGCGCTCCAGCCGGCACAGCCAGATGCTGTCCTTGCCCCGCCGCGGCGCGGCAGCGGCGCTCCAATCGACCATGAGATAGGCGTCGAACAGCGGTCGCTGGGGCAAGGATCAGTCGCCGTGCTCGTGGGGAGGAAGATGGCCGTTGCCGTGGTGGTGATGGGGATGGCCGTGATCATGAACATGGTCGGCGTCGGTGCCGATGCCGCGGACGTGGTGGTGGTGCCCCGCCTGCGGCGCGGCGTGATCCGCCTCGTAGCCGACCACCTGCGCGCGGTATTTGCACAGCCGGCAATTCATCGCCGGCTCGCCATCGAGCGTCTCGGCGACCCGGTCGGCGAAGCAGTCGAGCACCAGCGGATGGTCGTTGAGATAGGACGCCTTGATGATCTCGATCCCGGGATGGGACGCGGCGACGCGGTCGGCGGCGGCATAGATGCGCTTCACCAGCACGCCGGTGAAGAGGAAATAGGGGAAGACGACGATGCGCTTGAATCCCAGGCGGATCGCGCGCTCGAGCCCCGGCTCGACCAGTGGATAGGCCACGCCGCTGAAGGCGGTCTCGGCCCAGCCGAAGCCCATCCCCTCCCACAGCATGCGGGTGAGCTTGGCGATGTTGGAATTGGCGTCGGGGTCGTTGGTGCCGCGCCCGACCACGAGCAGCAGACTGTCGCCGCGGGGCGCCGCACGGGCGCTCTGCGCCTCGGCCGCGGCGATGCGCTCGGCGGCGGCGCGCAGCAGCTTGGGCTCGATCGACAGCTCGCGCCCGAAGCGCAGCTCGAGCTCCGGATGGCCGGCGGCGAAGCTGTTGATCTCCCAGGGCAGATCGTTCTTCACATGGCTGGCGGCGAAGAGCATGCCGGGCACGGCCAGGATGCGCCTCGCCCCCCGCGCCGCCAGCGTCTCGAGCCCGTCGCGGATGGTGGGGCGGGCGAATTCGAGATAGCCCGTGGCGATGTCGCGCGCCGGCAGCCGCGCGCGCAGCCCCGCGGCCAGCCGCTCGAACTCGGCGAGCGCCTCGCCGTCGCGACTGCCATGGCCGCAAACCATTATCGCTGTGTCCATTTTTGCTCCTGTGCTTGGCCGCGGTTGACGCCGCGGCACCCACCGGCCAATGCTCGCCGGAAATGCTTCTCTTCGCCTCTTCCGGCCACGACCCGTTGCTGCTGCTGCTGGCGGCGCTGGCCCTCGACATGGTCGTGGGCGACCTGCCCGGCACCTTCCGCTACCTGCCGCATCCGGTGGTGCTGGTGGGGCGCGCCGTCGACTGGTTCGACCGCCGCCTCAATCGCGAGCGGCGCGACGCGCGCGTCCGGCGCGCGCGCGGCGTGCTCACCGTGGCGGTGCTGGTGCTGGTCGCGGCGGCCGGCGGCGAGGTGCTCGGCCTGATGCTGCGCGCGCTGCGTTTCGGCTGGGCGGTCGAGGTGCTGCTGGTGGCGGTGCTGCTGGCGCAGCGCAGCCTCTTCGATCATGTCGCGGCGGTGGGCAAGGCGCTGACGCAAGGCGGCATCGTCGGCGGGCGCGAGGCGGTGCGGCAGATCGTCGGCCGCGATCCCAACAGCCTCGACACCCACGGCGTGGCGCGCGCGGCCATCGAATCGCTGGCGGAGAATTTCAGCGACGGCGTCGTCGCGCCGGCGATCTTCTACGCGCTGTTCGGCCTGCCCGGCATCTTCGTCTACAAGACCGCCAACACGCTCGACAGCATGATCGGCCACAAGACGCCGCGCCATCGGCATTTCGGCTGGGCGGCGGCGCGGCTCGACGATCTCCTGAACCTGGTGCCGGCGCGGCTCAGCGGGCTGCTGCTCGCCGCCGCGGCGCTGGTGGTGCCGCAGGCGCATGTCGCGCCCGCCTTCCGCGTCATGCTGCGCGATGCCGGCAAGCACCGCTCGCCCAATGCCGGCTGGCCCGAGGCGGCGACCGCCGGCGCGCTCGATTTGGCGCTGGCGGGGCCGCGGCGCTACCACGGCGTGGTGGTCGACGATCCCTGGCTCGGGGACGGCCGCGCCCGCGCTACCATCGCCGATATCGGCCGCGCGCTGCGCCTCTACATGACCGCCTGCCTGCTCCAGGCGCTGGCCGTCCTCGCCGCCTACCTCGCGCTGCGCGGCGCCGCGTTTTGAAGCGACCCTCACCCACCCAGCGCTGACGCGCTGGGTCCCCCCTCTCCCGCTCTGCGGGAGAGGGTGCCGAGCGCAGCGAGGCGGGTGAGGGTCAGCGCGCACGGGCGATCTCCAGCAGGCGCGGGATGTCGAGGCTCGCTTCGAGATGGGCGGCGAGCGCGTCGAGCGTGGCGTCGACGCGGGCCGCGTAATCGAGCGCGGGATCGGCGGCGGCGCCGAGCCGCGCCAGGAAGGCGCGGCGGAAGGCATCGCCGGCGAAGAGCCCGTGCAGATGACAGCCGGCGATGCGGCCGTTTTCCGAGCGGGCGCCGTCCTCGCGCGCGCCCAGACGCAGCATCGGCCGCGCCGTGCCCGGCCCGGCGGTGCGCCCGACATGCATCTCGTAGCCCTCGACCGGCGCCCCGGTCGCGAGATCGACGCCGCGCGCCGCGGCGAGAATCTTGTCGTCGGTCAGCACCGTCTCGACATCGAGCAATCCCAGCCCGGGCGCATCCCCGGCCGGACCTTCGATGCCGCCGGGATCTGCGATGCGGCGGCCGAGCATCTGGTAGCCGGCGCAGAGGCCGAGCACCGCGCCGCCGCGACGGGCATGGGCGAGGATGTCGATGTCCCAGCCCGCCGCGCGCAGCGCGGCGAGATCGGCGAGCGTCGCCTTGGAGCCCGGCAGCAGCACGAGATCGGCCGGCGGCAAGGCGCGGCCCGGCGCCACCAGGTCGAGCGCCACGCCGGGCTCGGCGGCGAGCGGATCGAGATCGTCGAAATTGGCGATGCGCGGCAGGCGCGGCACGACGACGCGCAGCGCGCCCTCGCGCGGCGCCGGCGCGCGTCCAGCCGTCGAGCGCCATGCCGTCCTCGGCAGGGAGGTCGCGCGCGGCAGCGAAGAACGGCACGATACCTAGACAATCCAGCCCGGTGCGCTCCTTGAGCGGCGTCAGCGCGGTCTCGAACAGGCGGCGATCGCCGCGGAACTTGTTGATGACGTAGCCCCGAAGCCGCGCACGCTCGGCCGGCGCCAGCAACGCGTGGGTCCCGACCAGCGCGGCGATGACCCCGCCGCGGTCGATGTCGCCGACCAGCACCACCGGCACGTCCGCCGCCTCGGCGAAGCCCATATTGGCGATGTCGCCGTCGCGCAGATTGATCTCGGCGGCGCTGCCGGCGCCTTCCACCAGCACGATGTCCGCCTCCGCCGAAAGCCGCTCGAAGCTCGCCAGCACGCGCGGCAGCAGCACCGGCTTCAGCGCGTGATAGTCGCGCGCCGAGGCCGCGCCGAAGAGGCGGCCTTCCACCACCACCTGCGCAGCCGCGTCCGATTGCGGCTTCAGCAGCACCGGATTCATGTCGGCGCTGGGGGCTACGCCGCAGGCGCGCGCCTGCAGCGCCTGGGCCCGGCCGATCTCGCCGCCCTCCTGGGTGACGGCGGCGTTGTTCGACATGTTCTGCGGCTTGAACGGACGCACCCTGAGCCCGCGCCGCGTCAGCGCCCGGGCGAGCCCCGCCACCAGCAGCGACTTGCCGACATCGGAGCCGGTGCCTTGCAGCATCAGCGCGGCGGTGCGGCGCGCCATCTCAGAACTCGATCCCGGCCTGCGCCTTGACGCCGGCGCGGAAGGGATGCTTCACCAGCGTCATCTCGGTGACGAGATCGGCGACCGCGATCAGCTCCGGCTTGGCGTTGCGGCCGGTGACGACGACGTGGAGATCGCGCGGCTTCTTCTGCAACGTCTCGACCACCTCCGCGATGTCGAGATAATCGTAGCGCAGCACGATGTTGAGCTCGTCGAGCAGCACCAGGCGATAGGCGGGATCGGCGATCATCGCCTTGGCCGCCTCCCAGGCGGCGCGCGCCGCGGCGATGTCGCGGGCGCGGTCCTGCGTGTCCCAGGTGAAGCCCTCGCCCATGGCGCGGCAGGTGACGAGATCGGGAAAGCGCTCGAGCACATGGCGCTCGCCGGTGTCCCAGGCGCCCTTGATGAACTGCACGATGCCGACGCGCATGCCGTGGCCGAGGCAGCGCATCACCATGCCGAAGGCGGCGGTGGATTTGCCCTTGCCGGTGCCGGTATGGACGATGACGAGGCCGCGCTCCTCGGTCTTGGTCGCGAGCATCCTGGCGCGCGCCGCCTTGCGCTTCGCCATCTTCTCGGCGTGACGCCGGTTGACCTCGTCCTCGTTCTCGGGGGCCTCGCTCATCGCCGCCCCGCCGCCAGCGCCGCCAGGCTCTCGCGCAGGGAGTTGCGCCGCGGCCGCCACAACCCGCGATCGATCGCCTCGCCCAGGCGCGCCGCGATCTCGGCGAGCGCGTCGGGATTGTGCGCCTCGAGGAAGCCGCGGCTCTCCGCATCCTCGAGATAGGCCTCGTAGACCGCGTCGAAATGATGGTCCTTCACCGCGCGCGCGGTGGCGGCGAAGGCGAAGAGGTAATCGACCGTCGCCGCCATCTCGAAGCCGCCCTTGTAGCCGTGGCGCCTGACGCCCTTCAGCCATTTGGGATTGACCACGCGGGCATGGACGACGCGGCCGACCTCTTCCTCGAGCGTGCGGATGCGCGGGCTCTCGGGGCGCGAATGGTCGTTGTGATAGACCACCGGCGAGGCGCCCGAGAGATGGCGCACCGCGACCGCGAGGCCGCCTTCGAACTGGTAGTAATCGTCGCTGTCCAGCAGATCGTGCTCGCGATTGTCCTGGTTCTGCACCACCGCTTCGACGCGCTCGAGGCGCTCGCGGAAAAGCACCGGCTCGGCCGCGCCCTCGGCGCCGGCGCCATAGGCATAGCCGCCCCAGGCGAGATAGGCCTCGGCGAGGTCGCTCTCGTCGCGCCAGCCGCGCTCGTCGATCAGCGCCTGCAGGCCCGCGCCATAGGCGCCGGGCTTGGCGCCGAAGACGCGATATCCCGCGCGCCGCGATGCGGTCTCGGCATCGACGCCCGACGCCTCGAGCCGGGCGCGGTCGGCGGCGAAGCGCGCGGCGAGCGGGTTGATCTCGGCCGGCTCGTCGAGCGCCGCCACGGCGCGCGCGGCGCTGTCGACCAGCGCGATGAGATTGGGGAAGGCGTCGCGGAAGAAGCCCGAGACGCGCAGCGTGACATCGACCCGCGGCCGGTCGAGCAGACCCGCCGGCAGGATCTCGAATCCCACGACGCGGCCGGTCTTCGCCTCCCATTGCGGCCGCACCCCCATCAGCGCCAGCGCCTGCGCGATATCGTCGCCGCCGGTGCGCATGTTGGACGTGCCCCAGGCGGAGAGCGCCAGCCGCCGTGGATAGCTTCCGTGATCCTGCGCATGGCGCTCGATCAGGAGCTGCGCCGATTTCCAGCCGAGCTGCCAGGCAGCCGGCGTCGGCACGGCGCGGCTGTCGAGCGAATAGAAGTTGCGGCCGGTCGGCAGCACCTCGGGCCGGCCGCGGGTCGGCGCGCCCGACGGCCCCGGCGCCACGAAGCGGCCGGCGAGCCCGTGCAGCAGCCCCGCGAGCTCGGCCGCGCCGCAGGCCTCGACCGCCGGCCGCAGCTCGCGCGCGATCGCGTCGAGCACGGCGCGGGTGCGCGTCCACGCGCTCTCCGGCGCCGCCTCGCCCGCCACCAGGCGCAGCGCCAGCAGCTCCAGCCGCTCCACCGTGTCGCCGGTGCTGCGCCAGGGAGCATCGCCCGCCAGCGCCTCGGGCCGCGGTCCGGTCCAGGGCGCGCCGAGCGCCGCGTCGAGCGGATCGAAACCCAGGCCCAGATCATCGGCGAGCGCGCGGATCAGCGAGGCCTGCCCCGGCGCGCGCCCGCGCGGCAGGCGGGTCAGCGCCACCAGCAGATCGGCAAGCTGCGCGCCTTGCGGCGCGCGGCCGAAGACGTGGAGCCCGTCGCGGATCTGCATCTCCTTGAGCTCGCAGAGATAGGCGTCGAGCTTGCCGAGCGCCGCCGCGTTGCTTTCGCTCGCATCGATGCCGCAATCGCGGTCGAGCCCCACGGCGCGCACGAGCTCGATGATCTCCTGGCCGAGCACCGGCAGCCGGCGCGGATCGCTGCCGGAGGCGGCGTAATACTCGTCGACCAGGCGCTCCAGCTCGGCGAGCCGGCCATAGCTCTCGGCGCGGGTCAGCGGCGGCGTCAGGTGGTCGATGATCACCGCCTGGGCACGGCGCTTGGCCTGGGTGCCTTCGCCGGGATCGTTGACGATGAAGGGATAGAGATGCGGCAGCGGCCCCAGCGCCGCTTCGGGGAAGCAGTCGGCCGAGAGCGCCAGCGCCTTGCCCGGCAGCCATTCGAGATTGCCGTGCTTGCCCATATGCACCACCGCCTGGGCGCGGAAGCCGTCGGCGAGCCAGGCATAGAAGGCGAGATAGCCGTGCGGCGGCGCCAGGTCGGGCGCGTGATAGGTGGCGGCGGGATCGATGTCGTAGCCGCGCGAGGGCTGGATCGCCACCGCGACATTGCCGAAGCGCAGCGCCGGGAGCGCGAAGCTGCCGCAATCGAGGCGGCTCTCGCGAAAGCCGGGATCGCGCTCGGGCGCGCCCCAGCGCGCGTTCACCTTATCCTGCGCCGCGCGCGGCAGCGTGGCGAAGAAGGCGGCGTAGTCGGCGCGGGAGAAACTTTCGTGGGCTTCGCGGCGGCGGCCGGCGGCGCTGTTGGTCGGGCCGGCGCGCAGCCGGGCGATGAGCGCATCGCCATCCGGCGGGATCTCGCCGACGCGATATCCCGCCTGCGCCAGCGCGCTGCAGCGCCTCGATCACCGATTGCGGCGTGTCGAGGCCGACGCCGTTGCCGATGCGGCCGTCGCGCCCGGGATAGTTCGCCAGCACCAGCGCCACGCGGCGCTCGGCAGCCGGGGTGCGGCGCAGCCGCACCCAGTTGCGCGCGAGATCGGCGACGAAGCCGATGCGATCGGCCACGGGAGCATAAGCAACGAGCTCGATTTCGGTCAGGGGATCGCGGCGCGACGCCGCCTTGAAGGAGAGCGCGCGGGTGATGATGCGGCCGTCGATCTCGGGCAGCGCCACGTTCATGGCGATGTCGCGGGCGTCGAGACCGCGCGTGCCCTGGCGCCAGGCCTCCTCCTCGCCGCCGGCGAAGATCACCTGCAGCACCGGGCAGTCGGCCGCGTCGAGCACGCCCGGGCGATGCGGCTCGCCCGGCACCGAAACGGCAAAGCCGGTGGCGTTCAGCACGATGTCAGGCGGCGCCTCGGCGAGCGCCTGGCCGAGGATCGCCGCCGCCTGCGGATCCCTGAGGCTCTGCGCGTAGAGCGGCAGCGGGTTGAGGCCGCGCGCCTGCAGCGCCGCGATCAGCGCATCGACCGGTGCCGTGTTCGCCGCCTGCACCAGCGCGCGATAGAAGACGATCGCCGCCACCGGCGCGTCGCTGCGCCATGCCGCGCCGAGCGAGGCGAGCGTGACGTCTTCTCGCCCGGGCCAGTAGAGCCCGGCGCGCAGCAGCGGCGCCGGCTCGCGCCATGCCGTGGCACCGCCGATCAGGCTCGCGGCATAGCGCAGGAACTGCTCGGCATTGCCGGCGCCGCCTTCGGCGAGATAGCGCCAGAGCCGGTGCGTCGCCTCGGGCGCGAGCGTCGAAAGCCGCGCCAGCTCGGCATCGGGCTGATCGTCGCCCGGCAGCAAGGCGAGAGCGATGCCGCGCTCGCGCGCGAGGTCCGCCACCCGCTCGACGCCGTAGCGCCAATAGACGCTGCCGCCGAGGAGACGCACGACGATGAGCCGCGCCTGCGACAGCACGGTCTCGACATGGCAGTCGACGGAATAGTTGTGGCCGAGCCGCAGCAGGCTGGCGAGCCGCAGGCTGGGCGCGGCGGGATCCTCCTCGACGCGCCGGCGCTGCGCCGCGGCGAGGCAGGCGATCTCGCTGTCCGCCGCCGAGAGCACCACGATGTCGCCCGGCGTCTGGCCGAGCTCCACCGCCGCGGCGCCGTCCGCGATGGTGCCGGGCTGGGCGGCTAGGAGATGCATGGCGGCGCCTCATAGCCCCTCCCCCCTCGAGGGCAGGGGAATCGCATATGAGGCGAGGTTAGCTGTTGCGCGTCGGGTCTTGGTAGATTCTTTAGGTCTCTCCAGAGTTTGGAGGGCCCGATGGAGAATTTTCTCGCGGTGTTCGCGGACTTGTCGGATCCGCGAGCGGCGAATGCGCGGCACGATCTGCTCGAGATGCTGGTGGTCGCCCTTGCGGCGGTTCTGTGCGGGGCGGAAGGCTGCGCCGAGATGGCGCTGTTCGGCCAGTCGAAGGAAGGCCTGTTGCGGCAATTTCTCCGACTCGAACACGGCATCCCGAGCCACGATACATTCAGCCGGCTGTTCCGGCTGCTCGACCCTGAGGCGTTCGAGGCGGCATTCCGGCGCTTCATGGCGCGCTTCGCCAAGGAACTCGCGGGCGTCGTCGCGATCGACGGCAAGGCGGTGCGCGGCGCCTTCGAGCGTGGCGGGCGCACCACGCCGTTGCATCTGGTCAATGTCTGGGCGGTCGACCAGCGCCTTCTCCTGGCGCAGCGCATCGCGCCCAACCGCAACGAGGCCGCGGGCGCGCTCGAAGTGCTCAAGCTGCTGTCGCTCAAGGGCTGCATCGTCACTGCCGATGCGCTCCATTGCCATAAGAAGATGGCCCAGGCCGTGCTCGACAGCGGTGCCGAATACGTGCTGGTACTCAAGGAAAACCAAGCCGCCCTGCTGGCCGACGCCGAACGGGTGGTCGCCGCCGGCGCGCGCCGCGACAACACTGCCTCGGAACAGAGCAAAAACCATGATCGCAGCGACATCCGGCGCGCCGTCGTGGTCGCCGATGCCACCCTCGCCACGGCCCACCAGTTCCCTGGCATCCGCGCCGTCGGTCGGGTCGAATACCGCCGCCGCGTCACCGGTGGGAAAGCCGAACGCCTGGTACGGTACTTCCTGCTGTCGCGCGCGCTCTCTGCCGAGAGGTTGCTGGCGACAACTCGCGCCCACTGGACCATCGAAAACCAGCTCCACTGGGTGCTCGACGTCGTCTTCGACGAGGATGGCGCCAGAAACCGCAAGGACCACGGTCCCGCCAACCTCGCCCTGCTGCGCAAGCTCGCCCTCAACCTCCTGCGCACCCATCCCGACAAGGGGTCTATCCGCGGCAAAGTCAAACGAGCCGGATGGAACGACCAATTCCTCCTCTCCCTCTTCGCCCAAATGCGATAGCCCTGCCCTCGAGGGGGAGGGGCTGCCGATCGGCAAGCGCGAGGCGGCGCCATCATCCCAGCAGCGCCGCCGCGATGGCGGCGCGGTCGAGGCCCTTGCGGCCGATGACGACGAGATGGGTGCGGCGCGCCTCGCCGGCGCGCCAGGGGCGGTCGAAATAATGCTGCAGCCGCGCTCCCACGCCCTGCACCACCTGGCGGAACTCCTTGCCGGGCACGTCGAGGAAGCCTTTGAGGCGCAGCACGTCATGGGCGGCGATGACCGCGCCCAGCCGGTCGAGGAAGCGCTGGGGATCGGCGACGGGCCCGCGCGCGACGACGAAGCTCTCGAAATCCTCGTGGTCGTGCGAGCCCTCGAGATCGTGATGCGAGGGCCGCGCGGCGAGATCGTCCTCGGCGGCGGCGGCGAGCCCGAGCAGCAGCTCCGGCGCCACGGCGCCTTGCGCCGCGCGCAGCAGCTTCACCGCCGGCCGCAGCCGGGCGCGCGTCGCGCTCTCGACCTCGGCGAGCGCGTCATCCGCCAGCAGATCGGTCTTGTTGAGCACGACGAGATCGGCGCAGGCGAGCTGGTCGCCGAACACCTCCTCGAGCGGGTTGTCGTGATCCACGGGGAGCGATTGGCGCTGCGCGGCGAGCGCCGCCGGATCGTCGGCAAAGCGTCCGGCCGCCACCGCCGCGGCGTCGATCACCGCGACGACGCCGTCGACGGTGACGCGCGCCTTGACCTCGGGCCAGGCGAAGGCCTGCACCAGCGGCTTGGGCAGCGCCAGGCCCGAGGTCTCGATGACGATGTGCTCGGGCGGCGCCGCGCGCGCCAGCAGCGCCGAGAGGGTGGGCAGGAAATCCTCGGCCACGGTGCAGCAGATGCAGCCATTGGCGAGCTCGATCACGTCCTCCTCGCCGCAGCTCTCGATGCCGCAGCCGAGCAGGATCTCGCGGTCGATGCCGAGCTCGCCGAACTCGTTGATGACGAGGGCGATGCGGCGGCCGCCGGCATGGGCGAGGAGATGGCGGATGAGGCTGGTCTTGCCGGCGCCGAGGAAGCCGGTGACGATGGTGGCGGGGATCTTGCGCATCAGCCTCTTTCCCTGAGCACGAGCGGCAGGCCCGCGGCGATGAAGACGACACGGTCGGCGCGCGCCGCGACCATCTGGTTGAGCCGTCCGGCATGGTCGCGGAAGGCGCGCGCCAGCGCGTTCTCCGGCACGATGCCGAGCCCGACCTCGTTGGCGACCAGGACCACGGGCCCACCGAGGCGCGGCAGCGCCGCGTCCAGCGCCGCGATCTCCGCCTCGATATCGTGGCCGGCCAGCAGATGATTGGAGAGCCAGAGGGTGAGGCAGTCGACCAGGATCGGGCGGTCGGCGCGCGCCTCGGTCAACAGCCGGTCGGCGAGATGGAACGGCTCCTCGAGCGTCGTCCAGCGCGGGCCGCGGCGCGCGCGATGGCGGCGGATGCGGTCCGCCATCTCGGGATCGAGCGGCTCGGCGGTGGCGAGATAGAGCGCGCACGCGCAAGCGGCCTCGACCAGGCTCTCGGCGTAGCGGCTCTTGCCCGAGCGCGCGCCGCCCAGCACCAGCGACAGGCGCGGCAGCGGCGCAGACTGCAGAGACGGCTCGAACTCGTTCCGGCAAGACGTTCCTCCACCCGAGGATCATCGGTTGCAAGGGCGCAACGAGGAGGTCTCCTGGCTCGGGGTCGTCGACCGCGGCGCCTTCCCGGCCGGCTCGCACCGACCAGTGGCTGTCCTTGCCGCGATCTCGCCGCTTACAGTTGCGGGGGCAGCGCCGGTATCGCACCGGACTTCCCTGTCTCGTCGCGAGGCCGACGCTAGCACGGCAGGCGGCGGGAAGCCATACCAGCCGGGCTCGATTAAAACTTCCGGCGAATCACCGGCGATTCCGCTGGGAACCGAACTTTGCCACGACCAGATCAGAGAGCAAAATATCTAGGCTGTGCGATGGCGGTGCCGGTCGGTTGGAGACAGCCCATGTGCTCGGTCATCGACAATCTCTTCCTCAATTGCGGCACGACGCCGACCTTCAGCTATGCGCTGATCGCCGGCGGCGTCGCGTTGCTGATCGCCTTCCTGGTAAGGCCGTAGCGGCGCGTCCCGTTCGCAGAGGCAGCCAATATTGCCCTCTCCGCCCGCTTGCGGCTCGGCATTCACACATCTCGGTTGCGCCGCGAGCGAAAGGCTGATTCCGTGTGTGCCGTCGAGGAGATACGGAGGGCGGGATGGGGGTGGAATATGGCCTGGGGCGGTTTGGCGACCGCCGCCTGGAAAAAAGGGGGCGCGGCTGCATGCGGCGCTGGTGGCGCGGCCGGGATCGTGCGTCCGCCGGCTGGGCGGGACGCGGGCGCGCGAGATGCAGTTCACGCGCTTTCTGCGCAACGGGGCGGTGACGGCGGCCGAGATGGCCCGGTATGCCGGAGCGCTGACGGCGCAGCGCGTGGCGGGTCGCGAGGTGGTGGCGATCCAGGACACCAGCGAGCTGGTGCTGGGGGGCCGGCGGGCGCGGGCGGCGGGCTATGGCGTGGTGGGCAAGGGCGGCGCCTTGGGCGGGCTGCTGCTGCACCCGGTGCTGGCGGTGGAGGCCGGCAGCGGTGCGATGCTGGGCCTCGTGTCGATGCAGGTTTGGAACCGCGCGGATGGCGAGCTCACGCCGCGGCGGGAGCGAGCGACGGCGGCCAAGGAGTTGCAGCGCTGGCTCGATGGTGCGCGGCAAGCCGGAGAGGTCCTGACGCAGGCGGCAAGCATCACCGTCGTTTCCGATCGCGAGAGCGATTTCTACGAGCTGTTTGCCCAGCGGCCGCAGAACGTGCAGCTGATCGTGCGTGCCTGCCAGAACCGGCGGATCGAGTTGCCGGCGCAAGAGCCGGGAGACGGGCTGCTGTTCTCGTTCATCGACGGTTTGCCGGAGCAAGGTCGCTTCGTGGTGACGATCCCGGCCGCGCCCGGGCGCAAGACACGCACCGCCGAGCTGGCGGTGCGCTTCGCGCCGGTGGTGTTGCGCAAGCCACGCAACGGAGCCGATCCAGCGCTGCCCCCGACCGTCGCCGTGACGCTGCTCGACGTGCGCGAGACGTTCGGCTCCGGCCGACGGGAGCGAGCCGATCCACTGGCGGCTGCTGACCACCCACACTGTCGCCACTCTGGCCCAGGCGCGCCGCGTCCTCGACCTCTATCGCCTGCGTTGGATCATCGAAGAGTTCTTCCGCACGCTCAAGACGGCCGGCTTCGATATCGAAGCCGCCGATATCGGCGAGCCGCCGGCGATGATCAACTTCGTCGCCGCCGCGACGGTCGCGGCCGTTACCATCAAGCAGCTCGTCCAAGCCCGCGACGGCAACACCGACCAGCGCTTGACCGATGCCTTCGACCCGGACGACCAGCCGATCCTCGAGGCCGTCTCGGCCAAGCTCGCCGGCAACACAGAGCGGCAGCGCAATCCTCACCGCAAGGGCTCTCTCGCCTTTGCCGCCTGGGTCATCGCACGCCTGGGCGGCTGGACCGGCTACTACGGCAAGCCCGGGCCTCAGGTCATGCGACGAGGGCTCCAAGAGTTCCAAGCCATCAAATACGGTACTACCTTGGCGCTTCACGATGTGTGAATCCGATAGCCGCTCCGCGCGGAGAGGGGGTAAGCGCGCGCTTGGATGTCAGCTGAACGGAACTTAGGCCGTAGCGGTCTCAGAGCGTGGCGAAGAGCTTGCCGAGCTCGCTCTTGGCGACATGGGCGGCATCGCCGACGGTCGTCTTGACGTCGGCGACGATCTGCTGGTCCGCGCCCTTCAGCTTCTGCAGCAGCGCGATGTGCTGGGGCACGGCGGCGGCCGAGTCCGGGAGATGCGCGGCGAGATGCAGCAGCGCCTTCTGCATGTCGTTAGGTGGCCGCTGCCGCGCCACCGCGACCTCCGCCGGGCTCGGCACGTAAGGCGGCACGTCGATGCTGGACGGACCCGGATTTTCGGGCTCCGCAAGCGGCAAGGCACCGTCGAGATCGGGGGCGGCCTCGTCGCGCCGGGTCAGCGCCGGGCCCAAGCCGAAGCGCAGCCGCAGGGTCTTGATGATCGAAGTGTGGTCGAACGGCGTCGGGCCGTCGGGCCGCAGCACGGTGCCGGGGCTGATATAGGGCGAGACCAGCACCGCCGGCACCCTGACGCCGTAGCGGTCGAAGTTGAAGGGCTGCGTCGGAACGAGCGACGGCGGTGTCGCCGGCGGCGGCGCGACATGGTCGAAGCAGCCGCCATGCTCGTCATAGGTGATGATCAGCAGCGTCTTGCTCCAGGCCGGCCCGTTGCGCAGGCAATTGTAGACATCGGCGATCAGCTGCTCGCCCAGAGTCACGATGTGCGGCGGGTGCTCGTCGTTCGGCAAGGCGGTGTCGGCGAAATAGCGCGGCTCGATGAAGGAATAGGGCGGCAGCCGGCCGCGCTGCGCGTCCTGACGGAACTCGTCATAGAAGCGGAAGCGGTCGAGATGCAGCCACAGCTCCGCGAGCGTCAGGGATTGCGGCATGTCGTGGAAATAGACCTTCCACCCCTCCGCCATGCCGATCGCGTCGAACCGGTTGAAGATGGTCGGCATCTCGTAGGGAAAATGCGGCGGCTCGTTGTTCACATAGCCGTTCGCTGTGGCGGTATGGGCGAAGAAACGGTTGGGCCAGGTCTGGCACGGCGCCGAGGCGTGCCAGCGATCGGACACCGCGAATTGCCGGGCGAGCCGGCTGATCACCGGCACCTGCTCCGGCGTGAAGTAATGCATAACGCTGGCGGGCTTGTAGCTCTCCGGCGGCTGGGCGGTCTGCTGCTGGTAGCTGCGGACGAAGCCTTTCATCGTCGCCTCGGGCAGTGGGCTCACATCCCCCGTCCCGAAGATCTGCAGGTTCATATCCGTCCACAGCTCGCCGGGATCCGGGTCGGGCGTCCGCATGATGTCGGGGGTGGTGCCGGCGCCGCTCCAGACCTCGACCGGCGCGCCGCTCGTGTCGGGGTTGGTCTCGTTGCCTTGAAGCCCGTCGAAGCCCGCGGATGTCGGGTAGAGCCGCCCGAGCATGCAGTTGAAGGACCGGTTCTCGAGCATGAGGACGACGATGTGGTCGATCTTGTTCAAGCTGCCCATGATGCCCGCCCCCCATCGCCGGCAATGCTATTCCTGCCGGCGGAAGGCCGCAATGTCAGGGTGCGCTTGGGAGCAATCCGCGTATGCCGGTATGCGATCTGCCGGAAGGTCGCCGAGCGACCGTCGCGATGGCGCTATACCGGCGGCAGGTTGACGGCGACGACGCGCCAGGGATGAGCGGCCTCGGGCCCGGGGAAATGCTCGATCCGGGTCAGCGACAGATTGTCGATGCTGAGCGCCAGCGTCGCCTCGGGGCTGAGGCCCAGCGCCAGCGCCAGCGCCGCGCGGATGGTGCCGCCATGGGTGACGGCGATGATGTCGCGCCCGGCATGCTCGCGCGACAGCCGCTCGATGGCGGGATGGGCGCGCGCCAGCAGCTCGACGAAGCTTTCGCCGCCGGGCGGCTTCTCATGCGCCGCGCCCAGCCAGAAGCGCGGCCAGAGATTGCCGTTGAGCTGCGCCAGCTCGGCATAGGGACGGCCCTGCCACTCGCCGAAATGCTGCTCGATGAGGTCGGGCTCGACCAGCACGCCGGGGCCGGGGATCGGGTCGGGACCGGGCAGGCCGGCGCGGACGATGCCGGTCGCGGTCATGTGCGTGCGCAGCAGCGGGCTGGTGATCCACACTGCCTCGCGCGGCAGCTTCTGCACCAGCCCGGCGAAGGCGGCCGCGTTGCTGACGTTGCAGGGATGGTCGGTCTGGCCGTAGCAGCGGCCGTCATTGACCGTCACCGGCGCGTGCCGCACCCACCACCACCGCGTCACGTCGCCCATGCCGCCGCCACCAGAAGAACCACTGTCTCGCCGCTTTGCTCGAGCGCGCCGAGCACGTCGCCGGTGTAGCCGCCCACCTGGCGCTGCGCAAGCACCGCGCGCGCCGACATCACCAGCGCGGCGGCGATCAGCGCGGTGAGGCCCGGCAGGAAATCGAGGGCAAAGAGCGCGATCACCGCGGCGAGCCCGGCCGCGCTCCAGGCGACCGCCGCCGAGGGCGTGCCGGCCTCGGCGCCGAGCCCGTCGCTGCGCGCCGGCACGAGCGCGCGCGGCACCAGCGGCAGCAGCCCGCGCCCCACCGCATGGGCGGCGATCAGCGCGGCGACGACCGGGCCGCTGGCGGCGACGCCGGCAATCGCCGTGGCGCGCAGGCCGAGGCTGAAGATCAGCGCCAGCACGCCGAAGGTGCCGATACGGCTGTCGCGCATGATCGCGAGCTTCTCGGCGGCATCGCTGCCGCCGCCGAGACCGTCGGCGGTGTCGGCGAGCCCGTCCTCGTGCAGGCCGCCGGTCAGCCACACGCTCACGCCCAGCGCGATCAACGCCGCGGCCAGCGGCGGCAGATGCAGGCAGACGGCGATGGCATAGCCGAGGCCGCTGAGCAGCCCGACGACGACGCCGACCAGCGGAAAGGCCCAGCCCGCCTCGGCGAGCGGCGCGCCCGCCTGGGCCGCCGGCGTCGGCAGCGGCAGGCGGGTGAGGAAGGCGGCGGCGCGGCAGAACTCGCCCCACCATCGGGCGGCGTCGCTCCAGCGCGGCGGCAGATCGGCCATGGCCAAGTCTTAGCGCATGGCGCGCGCCGGCACCAAGGCGGTTTTCGCTTGGCGCGACCGCGGCGATGGGGGAGAGTGCGGCCCGCTGAACGGGAGGGGAAGTCATGGCGGAGGACAAGCCGCGCGCCACGCTCGAGGAGATGCGCTCGCTGATGGCGCATCTGCCCGGTCCCGATCTCGAGGCCGGCACCGCCGCCGCGTCGCGCGAGGCGCAGCTCACCAAGCCCGCGGGCGCGCTCGGCCGGCTCGAGGAGCTGGTGCAGTGGCTGGCGACCTGGCAGGGCAAGCACCCGCCTTCGGTCGACCATCCCCGCACCGCCGTCTTCGCCGGCAATCACGGCGTCGCCGCGCGCGGCGTCTCGGCCTATCCCGCCGCGGTCACGGCGCAGATGGTGCAGAACTTCATCCGCGGCGGCGCCGCGGTGAACCAGCTCTGCGAGGCGGTCGACGCCGACCTGCGCGTCTACGAGATGGCGCTCGACGAGCCCACCGCCGATTTCACCGCAGAGCCGGCGATGAGCGACGAGGACTGCGCGCTGGCGCTCGCCTACGGCATGATGGCGGTCGAGCCCGGCATCGATCTCCTGGCGCTGGGCGAGATGGGCATCGCCAACACCACCTCGGCCGCGGCGCTGTGCTGCGGCCTCTTCGGCGGCAGCGGCGCCGAGTGGGTCGGGCCCGGCACCGGCGTTGGCGGCGAGCAGCTTCAGCGCAAGATCGCGGTGGTGGACGAGGCGGTGCGGCGCCATCGCGACGCGGCCGGCGACCCCTTCGATCTGCTCCGCCGGCTGGGCGGGCGCGAGCTGGCGGCGATCACCGGCGCCGTCATCGCCGCGCGCCGCGCCCGGGTGCCGGTGGTGCTCGACGGCTACGCCACCACCGCCGCCGCCGCCGTGCTCTTCGCCGTCGACCGGCGCGCGCTCGACCATTGCATCGTGGCGCACCGCTCGGCCGAGCCCGGCCATGCGCGGCTGCTGCAGGCGCTGGGCAAGGCGCCGCTCTTCGATCTCGGCATGCGGCTGGGCGAGGCGTCGGGCGCCACGCTGGCGATCGGCATCCTCAAATCCGCGCTCGCCTGCCACACCGGCATGGCGACCTTCGCCGAGGCGGGGGTCAGCGGCAAGGAAGGCTAGGGCGACGCGCAGCGTCGTCCCTGGCGGGCGCCAGCGCCCCGGACTTGATCCGGGGCGCGAGAGCCCGCACCGTGCCGGCTCGCCTCGTACGCCACCCTAGGCGAAGTCGCGCAGCGACTTCGCCGACCGCGTCCGCCGCCGCGCCCTCAGGGCCGGACGAGGACCATCCAGGACACGCCGAAGCGATCGGCGACCATGCCGAAGCGCGGCGAGAAGAACGTCTTCATCATCGGCATCTGCACCTGGCCGCCATCGCCGAGCGCGGCGAAGACCCGCTCGGCCTCGGCCTCGCTCGGCATCGGCAGCGCCAGCCCAAAACCCTGGAAGCTCGGCTTCCCCAGGCAGCGGCCGTCCGACGCCATGATCACCGTGTCGCCGATGCGAAAGCTCGCATGCATCACCTTCTCGTCGGCGCCGGCCGGTGTCACGCCCGGCTTGCCATGGTCGGGATGGTTCTTGAACCGCATCAGCACATCGACCTCGGCACCGAGCACGCGGCGGTAGAAGGCGATGGCCTCGTCACAGCGTCCGTCGAAGAACAGATAGGGTTGAACTTGCATGGCAGCGCCTTTCCGCGACGTCGTTTGTCGCTCGTCGAAGGGGATCAATCCGCATCGTTGATGGCAATGATCGGCCGTATCTCGATCGCGCCTTTCGCCCGCGCGCACGGCGTCCCGGCGACGAGCTCGATCACCTCGTTGAGGTCGGCCGCTTCGATGACGGAAAACCCCGCAAGCGGCACCGGCGAGTCGGCAAAGACACCCGCCGTTGCCGTCGGCTTGCCGTGGTTGCCGTGGCCTGCACCGCCGCCATGAGGACGCCCCGCCGCCGCAGCATCTCGTCCTGCGCGAGCAGCGTCTCCTGCTCCTGCTTGGTCAAGGCCTTCCAGTCCTTCTCGGCGCCATAGGCGAGACAGAGAAATTTCATCGCGGGTCTCCCGACACGCGATCAATTATGTTGATATCAACGTTATTGTCAACCCCGCACATCGCGTTCGCGCGCCGGGCCCCTCCCTCTCCCACAAGGAGACGGGGAATCACGCGCCTCGCCCGGCCTTTTCTTTTGCCGCCATCCTCGCCTTGAGCTGCTCGGGGGTGAGGCGGACGATGTCCTCGTTCTGATGCGCGTAGAGATCGTAGCGGCTGGTGTCGAGATCCTCGAGCGCGAGGCGGCCGGCCAGCACCGCCTCCTTCCACGCCGCCTGCTCGTCCTCGCGCGCGTGGAACTCGGGCATCACCTCGGCGGCGAAGAGCTCGAGGCTGTCGCAGATGTCCTGGTGGCTGGTGCGGCCGGCCTGGTTGAGCAGGATCACCTGGTCGACATGCGCGTCGGCGAACTGCCGGAGCCGGGCGCGCAGCGTCGCGGGCGAACCGATGAGGCCGCTCCTCAGCGCCGCCTGCGCCTTCTCACTCTGCCGCCAGGCCTGATACTCCTGCCAGAGATTGCTGGTGCCGGGCGCGTCGACGCCTTTGCGGCCGTAATAGGAGAGCGCGAAGATGAAGAAGGTCCAGCCGGACGCCTTCTCGATCGCCTCCGCGTCGGAGGGCGCGCACATGAAGCCGTTGACGATGGCGATGTTGGGATTGCGCGGATAGTCGGCCAGCGGCTGCGGCCGGCGCAGCATGGTGTTGTAGTAGCGGTTGACCCAGGCGCGCGCCGCCTCGGGCGAGACGAAGCTGAAGCCCAGCGCGCCCATGCCCCATTCGCCGGCCTTGGCGATGGTCTCGATGTTGGAGCAGGCGACCCAGAGCGGCGGGTGCGGCTTCTGCAGCGGCTTGGGGATGACGTTGCGCGCGGGGAAGTCGTAATACTGCCCGTGGAACTCCCAAGTGTCGCGGGTGAACATCGGCACGATGGCCTTGACCGCCTCCTCCCAGCGCTCGCGCTTGTCGCGCACGCGAATGCCGAAGGGGTGAAGCTCGGCCGGCCCCGCCGCCTCGCCCATGCCGAACTCGACGCGCCCGCCGGACACGAGGTCGAGCGTCGCCACGCGCTCGGCGACGCGCTGCGGCTGGTTGGTGGTGAGCTGGATCACGCCATGGCCGAGGCGGATGCGCTTGGTGCGCTGGCTCGCCGCCGCCAGGAACACCTCGGGCGCCGAGCAATGCGAATATTCCTCGAGGAAATGATGCTCGACCGCCCAGACATAGTCGTAGCCGAGACGGTCGGCGAGCTCGATCTGGGCGAGCGAGTCCTGCAGCAGCGCATATTCGCCGGTCTCGCTCCAGGGCCGCGGCAGCTGATGCTCGTAGAAGACGCCGAACTTCATCCTGCCCTCCGGGTCGCTGCGGCCGCGCGCCTCGAGTGTAGCCCCGCCGCGCCGGCGGCGGCAAAGCCGGCGCTCACTCTCCCACCATGAGCAGCGCGCCGCGCTGGCGGGCGCCGCGGAAGGCCCACAGGAACATGGCGCCGCCGACCGCGAGGTAGACCACGTCGAGCACGAGGGCGGCGATGAAGTGATCGAGGCGGAAGACGTGCTCGAACATCACCGCGCGCATGCCCTCGAAGACATGCGCCGAGGGCAGCAGGAAGGCCACGCGCTGCAGCCATAGCGGCAGCACCGAGAGCGGGTAGTAAACCGCGCTCGCCGGCGCCAGCAGGAAGACCGCGAGCCAGGCCAGGCTCTCGGCGCCGAGGCCGTGGCGCAGCAGCATGGCATCGACCATCAGGCCGAGCGCCCAGCCCATCACCAGCAGCAGCACGAAGAAGGCCAGCAGCGGCAGGCCCAGCGAGAAGATCGAATAATGGTAGAGCGGGATCGCCAGCAGCATCGCCGGCCCGACCCCGATCAGCACGCGGACGAAGCTCATGCTGACGAGCGCGATCACCCATTCATAGGGGCGCAGCGGCGTGACGAAGAGATGGCCGAGATTGCGCGACCACAGCTCCTCGAGGAAGGACATCGAGACGCCGAGCTGGCCGCGGAACATCACGTCCCACAGCATCACCGCCGCCAGCAGCACGCCGCCGGCGCGCGCCACGTAGGAGCTGTTGGTCATCAGGAACTGGCTGGTGAAACCCCACAGCACCATCTGGATCGCCGGCCAGTAGACCAGCTCCAGCGCGCGCGGCCATGAGCTCTTCAGCAGATAGAGATAGCGCAGCAGCATGGCGCCGACGCGGCCGGGCGAGAAGCCCCGCGGCTCGCCGCGCGCGCTCACGGCGCCGCCCGCAGCGCCGCACCGCGCCCGTCGCCGCGGGCGATCTCGAGGAACACCTGCTCCAGCGTGTCGCGGCCATAGCGCCGGATCAGCGAGCGCGGGCTGTCGCGATCGACGATGCGGCCCTCGCGCATCATCATCACCTCGGAGCAGAGCCGCTCGACCTCGGCCATGTTGTGCGAGGCGAGCAGGATGGTGGCGCCGCTCGTCTCGCGGTAGCGCTCGAGATACCCCCGCACCCAGTCGCCGGTATCGGGATCGAGCGAGGCGGTGGGCTCGTCGAGCAGCAGCAGCTCGGGCGTGTTGAGCAGCGCCTTGGCGAGCGCCACGCGCGTCTTTTGCCCGGCGCTCAACTTGCCGGTTTGGGTTCCGAGGAAATCGGTGATCTGCAGGTCGCGCGCCAGCGCCTCGATGCGCTCGCCGAGCCCGGCGATGCCGTAGAGCCGGCCATAGACGGTGAGGTTCTGGCGCACCGTCAGGCGATGCGGCAGGTCGACATAAGGCGAAGAAAAGTTCATCCGCGGCAGGACCCGGTAACGATGGCGCAACATGTCCTCGCCGAAGATGCGAATGCGCCCGGCCGTCGGCAGCAGCAGGCCGAGCAGCATCGACAGCGTTGTGGTCTTGCCCGCGCCGTTGCCGCCGAGCAGCGCGGCGGTGACGCCCGCCGGCACGGCGAAATCGATGCCGTCGACGGCGAGCGTGGCGCCGAAGCGCTTGGTCAGCGCCGAGACCTCGATGACGGAGCGGGACACGCGGCGCATAATGGCGGAAAGCACGCTCATGGCAAAGCGCCGGACATGACGGCCGGGACCCGGGATTTTCGGGCGGCAGGCCGCCTGGCAGCATCCGGCACGGCGCTGCCCTATAATGCCGGGCGCGCGTGGAGCGACGGCTCCCGCGGGCAGGGCGGAGAGCGGATGGCGTATTACGGCCAGATGCCGCGGACGACGCAGCCGCCGGGCACCGATGTCTCGGTCAGCCTGCGCATGCTGGTGCTCATCCGCTGGGTGGTGGTGGCCGGCCAGGCGGCGACCATCCTGCTGGTGCATTACGGGCTGGGCTTCGTGCTGCCGATCGACGGCGCGCTCGCCGTGGTCGCGACCTCGGCCGCGCTCAACATCGCCGCCAGCTGGCCGCGCCGCGCGTCGCAGCGCCTGGGCGACCGCGAGGCGTCGTTCTATCTCGCCTACGACATGCTGCAACTCGGCATGCTGCTGTTCCTCACCGGCGGGCTGCAAAACCCCTTCGCCATGCTGATGATGGCGCCGGTGACGGTGGCCGCGACCATCCTGTCGCGGCGCAGCGTGTTCTGGCTGTCGGCGCTCACCGTGGCGGCGATCAGCCTCATCGCCGTGTTCCACCTGCCGCTGCCCTGGCGCGACGCGCCGCTGCCGCCGCCGCCGCTCTACATCTTCGGCGTCTGGACGGCGCTGGTGCTGGCGACCGTGTTCATCGCCGGCTACACCTGGAACGTCGCCGAGGAGGCGCGGCGCATGCGCGACGCCTACACCGCGACGCAGCTGGCGCTGGCGCGCGAGCAGCGCGTCTCGGCGGTGGGCGGCATCGCCGCCGCCGCGGCGCATCAGCTGGGCTCGCCGCTCGCCACCATCGCGGTGGTCGCCAAGGAGCTGGTGCGCGACCTGCCGCCGGGCAGCCCCTATGCCGAGGACGCGCTGCTGCTGCTGAGCCAGAGCGAGCGCTGCCGCACCATTCTCGCCGACCTCGCCCAGCAGCGCGACGCCGAGACCGGCTCGCCCTTCACCACGCGCCTGCCCTTCTCGGCGCTGGTCGAGGCGGCGGGCGAGCCCTACCGCGCCGAGGACAAGAACGTGAGCTACGCCAACGCCGCCGGACGCGACCCCGAGGGCATGCCGGTGGAGGAGCCGCTGGTGGCGCGCAGCCCCGAGATCATGCACGGGCTCGGCAACCTCATCCAGAACGCGGCCCAGTTCGCCAGCCGCGCGGTCGACGTGACCACCACCTGGAGCGAGGAGACGGTGGCGGTCGACATCGTCGACGACGGCCCGGGCTTTCCGCAGGCAGTTCTCGCGCGCATCGGCGAACCCTATATTTCCGGCAGGAGCGGCGAGGCCGAGCAGCATATGGGGCTCGGGATCTTCATCGCCCAGAGCCTGCTGGAGCGCACCGGCGCGCGCGTCAGCTTCGCCAATCTCCCCGATGGCGGCGCGCAGGTGGTGGTGGAATGGCGCCGCTTCGTGCTCGAAGGCATGGACGGCAAGAACGCGGTGAAAGAGGCTGGAGAATGATGGACGAGACGCATCCCCAGGCGGCGCTGACGCCGTCAGTGCTCGAGGGCTGGCCGGAATCCGAGCGCAGCCTGCTGCTGGTCGACGACGACGCACCGCTGTGCCAGCGCCTGGCGCGCGCCATGGAGCGGCGCGGCTTCATCGTCGCCACCGCCGACAGCGTCGCGACCGGGATATCCGCGGTGAGCGCCAACGCCCCGGCCTTCGCGGTGGTCGATCTGCGCCTGGCCGACGGCAGCGGGCTCGAGATCGTCAAGGCGCTGCGCAAGGCCCGGCCGGGCGCGCGCATCGTGATGCTGACCGGCTATGGCAACATCGCCACCGCGGTGGCGGCGGTGAAGGCGGGCGCGCTCGACTACCTGCCGAAGCCGGCCGACGCCGATGCGGTCGAGCGCGCGCTGCTGGCGAGCGACGCGCTGCTGCCGCCGCCGCCGGAGGACCCGATGTCCGCCGACCGCGTGCGCTGGGAGCACATCCAGCGCGTCTACGAGCAATGCGACCGCAACGTCTCCGAGACGGCGCGCCGCCTCAAGATGCACCGGCGCACGCTGCAGCGCATCCTCGGCAAGCACGCGCCACGGAACTGAGCCGCGCCGCGGCCGCAGGATCGCGTCGCTCCCCGATCCCGCGCGAAAGCGACCGGTCTGCCGCCGACGGCGCCGGCCCGCCGGATAGGCATAAGCGGTTGAAGTGCCTAAAGCTTCCGCTGCTCCCTGGCGAGCGGGAGCCGGTTAACTTTCCACAAGCGGGCACGCTTCGCCAAAATGGCGCTGCGGTTACGGATCGTTTACATTTTGGTCACATTCCGTCACAGTCTAACGTCAGATTAGCTCATTGAATTAAAACTCTAAGCGGCGACGTTTAGATTCACCCTCAGATTGCACAGGAATTGAGCAGCGCCGTTTAACCATGGGCGTATGCTCCCCCGCGGCCGCATTCCACAGACTTATCCCCCGAAACCGTGGATAACAAAATTGTCAAGATCGACCGCGTCGCGGCTGCGATATTGCCGGAATCGCCGGACTGCCAGCGCGGCGGCGCGTGTCGCGTCCAGCCGCCCGCGCATGGATCGGGGAGCGCGATGCCGGGACGGGCCCGACGCAGCCAGGGTCGGACGACGGCGGCGAATGGTCAGCGGCTCGTCAGCCTGCCGATGGCTCGGCCGAGCATGCCGGGCGATGGCGGAGGCGCCTCCGTCCACCTGGCAACCGGCGGCTTTGGACCGGGAGGACAGTCGACCCCTGCGCTCGACCTGTGCGCGTAGGCGATGATGCCCTCCAGCAGGCGTTCCACCGGCGCCTGGCTTTCGCCGCTCGCCTTTTCCGGATCGGCCTGGCCGTCGCGACGCAGAAGGGCGGCCAATGTCGGCGGGCAGCGCTCAGCGTCATCGGCGTAGATCTTCTGGAGCGCGCCGCCGAGCTCGGCCCAGAACGAACCCGCTTCTTCGCCGCTCATGACGATCCGGACGCCCGCCGCGAGAATCGTGATCTCGCGCTGAGCGCAATCCGCCAACAAGATTATGGGCGCTTCCGCGACTTTCATGAGGCTCCCCGGCCGACGACCGCGGCGCGATTCATGGCAACGGCGCGCTGACGCTCCTTGCCTCCAACGCGGCCTCGCGCTCGGCGCCGGCGGCCAGGCTCGGCCGGCGAGGCTCGCCCGCGACCGCCTGGAGCCGCTCGAGGCCGTGCGTCAACCCGTCTCTCAGGGCCTCGCTCTCGCTCTTGCTCAAGGTGAGGCGAAATCCGTCCATGACGACGAGGAGCTCGGAAGCGGCGGTGTTCGCCTGGACGAAGACCTTCTCTGGAACGACCTTCATGTGAGTTTCCCAAACTGGTCACGCTGCTGCGTCGTTTTACCCCTCTGCTTCTTAACCCGGAGCGTAGGGCGCGCGGCCCGCATCTAATAAAGTGTCGCCCTGGAGAGCGTCAGGCGCATCGGCAGCGAGGACCGGGGTCGCCCGCAGCCCGTCCGCCGCGAAATGTCGCATCGCTCGGCACTGCGATATTGTGGGATTTTATCGCCATGACTTCGCTGCAAACCGGGGACGCGGACCGCTCATGAAGGTTGTCGAGGAAACGATCACCACTCTCTGCGACATCGAAGGGCCGGGGCTGACGGTGTTCATGGGCGGCTACCGCATCGCCCTGACGCAGGAGGAGGCTCGAGCGCTTGTCAGCAGCGTCGGCGCCGCCTTGTCGGGCGCGGCCGACGGTTCGGGAGAAGCGACGTCGATCGCCTCGGATGACGACACCACCGAGGGCGCGGCGATCGCCGCCAAGGTCAGGGACCGGGTGATCAGCTGGGCGCGGATCACCGAGGCGGTACAGCGGAAATAGCGTCCGGGCTATTCGGCCCCGCGCGATGGCCGGCATCGAGCGCGGCGAGAGCGCGCTCTGCGGCGAGGTTGAGCGCGACCAGCGTCGCCGCGATACGGGTGCTGCTGTCCTCGCGGCAGGCTTGCATCACCCCGCGCGCGCATTCCGCCAGCTCCAGCAGACCCGCCGATCCCGCCACCGAGATCAGCTCATGGGCCTCGCGCTCGAGCAGCGGCCGATCCGACCGGTGTTCGTTCAAGCGCCTGAGGCGGCGCGGCAGCTCGTCATGCGCGCGGGCGAGGAGATCGTCGAGCTTGCCGCGGCCGAGATGGGCTTCGAGGTCCCGCAGCGCCTCTTCATCCTGGACCGGGAAGGAACCCCGTTCCTGATGAGCCGCCTCCTGGGGCTCGGGAAGATGCGCGGGAACCCAGCGATCGATCATCGCCAGGAGAGCAGCCGCATCCACCGGCTTCGAGAGATGATCGTTCATGCCGGCGGCGAGGCATTTCTCCACATCGCCTGAGAGCGCGCGCGCGGTCATCGCAATGACGGGAAGGCGCGATGCCGCGGTCCCGAGTCGCCGGATCGCATGGGTCGCCGCCATCCCGTCCATGCGCGGCAACTGCACGTCCATGAGAACGAGATCGAAATCGCGGCGCTGCACCGCCTCCACCGCGGCCTCGCCGTCGCCGACCACCTCGACCTCGTGGCCGGCGCGGCGCAGCAGGGTGATCATCAGTTCCTGGTTCATCACCGTATCCTCGACCAGCAGGATGCGGGCGCCGCCGCGGGCGGCGGCCGGCCACCCGCTCGGCCTGAAGCCATGGCCGGAAGCGGTCTTGAGCGGAACGGTGAACCAGAAATTGCTGCCCAGCCCCGGCATGCTGGTGACGCCGATCGCCCCGCCCATCTGCTCGACGAGGCTCTTGCAGATCGCGAGTCCGAGGCCGGTGCCGCGCAGATAGACGCCCGGCCTGTCCTCGATTTGCGAGAACTTCTGGAACAGCCTGGATTGCTGTTCCTTGGCGATGCCGACCCCCGTGTCGGTGACGGAAAATTTGAGGATCGTTCCCGCGGGAAGATCGCCGACCTTGGCGATGGTCAGGACGACGCTGCCCTTTTCCGTATACTTGATCGCATTGCTCAGCAGGTTCAACAGCACCTGCCGTATGCGATTGGGATCGCCGCGGACGAGGTTCATCACATCCGGCTTGAGCACGAAATTGAGATCCAGCCCGCGCTCGCGGGCGGCGTGCCAGACCACCGTGTTGCAGCTCACCGCGAGCTCGACCACGCTGAAATCGGTCTCGACCAGCGTCAGCTTTCCCGCCTCGATCTTCGACAGGTCGAGAATGTTGTTGACGATGGCCAGGAGCGAGCTCCCGGCATCGTGGGCAAAGGTGGCGTAGCGGCGCTGCTCCGCCGGAAGGTTCTCGTTCAGCAGCAGATTGGTGAAGCCGATGACGCCGTTGAGCGGCGTGCGCAGCTCATGGCTTATGTTGGCGATGAAGTCGGATTTCGCCTGGTTGGCCTCTTCGGCGGCGTCGCGCGCGCGGCGCAGATCGTCCTCGATCCGCTTCTGTTCCGAAATATCGGCAAAGATGCCGACATAGGCATCGACCTGCCCGGCCTCGTCGCGCACCGGGCCGAGATCGAGCTTCGCCCAATAGGTGGTTCCGTCCTTGCGGCGACCGGTGAAGCTCGTGGACAGCGGCCGCTGCAGCCGCATCGCCTCCTCGATCTGCCCCGCGAGCTTGGGATCGGCATCCGCTCCCTGCAGCAGTCGCCAGCTTCGGCCGATGAGCTCGGCGCGGCTGTAGCCGGTGATCGTCGTTGCGGCTCGGTTGACGAAGATGACGGGGTGATCAGGGTGGTGCGGATCGATCACGGCGATGCCGGCGCTGGCGGCTTCGAGCATGCGCGCGAACGGCCGCTCGGATCCCCGGCTCGCCGTCATCTCGACGCTGTCGAGCGTTGCGGCGCGGGGTGCCGCGATCGGGCGTATGACGCTGATGCTTTCCGAGGACGCGGCCTCGGCGGTCCTGGCGACGACGCGCCGCGTCTCCTCGACCCAGCGCGATCCCCCGTCGCCGAGTCGCGCGCGATAGGCGACGGTCATCGCGGGGCCGCCGGGGAGAAGGCCGGCCAGGGCATCCTTCACCCGCGCCGCATCCGCGGCGTCGACGATGCACAGCCACGGCCTGCCGATGATCTCGTCGGGCTCGCAGCCCAGAATATCGCGCGAGGATGGCGAGACATAAACCCATGTCTGCTGCGGCCCGATGCTGCCGAGGATCTCCGTCCGGTTCTCGGCGAGCAGGTGGTGAAGAGCTTCGCTTCGACGCAGGACCTGCTCGACATCCTTGCGGGTGGTGACGTTGACCACGATCGCCTCCCACAGGATATCGCCCTGCGGGGTCAGGCTGGGCGTGGCGCGGGCACGCAACCAGCGCTGCTTGCCACCGGGAAGCACCACGCGGAACTCGTGCGACCAGGGGCTGAGGGAGCGGCCGGCCTCGACCAGGGAACGTCGGAACGGAGCGCGATCGTCGGGATGGATCAGCTGAAGGACCCTCGGCGGCTCGGGCGTCGACCCCAGCGCGCCGTCGAAAATCCGCGCCGGGTCGTCCGTATCGAATGCAAAGCGCATCTCCCCGGCAGGGCCGACCGTGATCTGCATCACCGTGCCGGGAACGTTGGCGATCAGCGCGCGCCGTCGTCGCTCGCTCTCGCCGATCCGCCACTCCGCTTCGCCCCAACGCTGCAGCAAAGTGCCCAGCACGATGGTTCCGAGCAGGATCTTGCCGCCGAGCGCGAGCGCCGTTTCCGCCGGCATGTCCTGAAACACGGAGGTCGGCGCAAGAAGCAGGGCAGTACCGAGCGTCAGGCTCAGCGAAAGCACGGCCAGCTCTCCCAGTCCGAAGCCGGGTCGCCGGCGGCGAAGGGCTTCGGTGACGGCGAAGCCGACGCAGGCGGCAACGGGAATCGCCGGCAGCCCGGGATAGAGCGGCCCGCCGTCCAGCCAGAAAAACGACACCGCCGCGATGACGCTCGCGGCGATCGTCGCCCAGCCGCCGCCAAAAGGCTGGGCAAGACCGACCATGACGATGCCCTCGCTGATCGGCAGCAGCTTGCCGGTATGACGCTCTGCCAGCGTGCAGAGCAGCGCACCTGCTCCCAGAATCGCGCCGACGGCGATCTGCCGGTAACGCGGCGCCGCGCGCCGCATTGCTCCGATCAGCGCGGCATAGGCGATCGAAACGATCGCGAAGCTCGCGATGCTGGTGGCCAGCTGGCTCATCATGGCGCGGAACGGCGATCATCCTGGCGCTTGCCGCGGATAATGCCGAGCAGGCTCTATTCCTTTTGCCGCGGCAAACCGGCGACGCTCACGGACGCATCGACGCCGCCCTGCGGCGCGGCATTCGAGTTCAGGCGGACAAGGAGCGCATGATGTCGGCCCCGGTTTCGCTGGATTTCGCGGTCGGCGTTTCCGGAGTGGAAGCGGCCGTGACGGGCTTGTGAGACGACGACGCCGGGACCGCCGTCGCAAAAGGCCGCGGCAAAGGCTCGCCTTGCAGCTGCCTGCCCCCTTGCACCAGCGCATAGCTCAGCGCGCGCGCTTCCTCGGCGCTGAGCGTCAGGCGGAATCCCTCCATGATGACGGTAAGCTCGTTGCGCTGCGCATCAGGGATGACGGTCACGCGCTCGGGAATGATCTTCACCTTATGCCCTCCTGCAACACAAGACGATGGTATTCTCAACCTTTGGACTCGTCCTGCGAACCCGTCACAACGTCGCGCGACTTGACGGAAGTGATCCCGGCGTGCCGCGCGGCGATCATCCGCTTCCCGAAGATTAAATATGCGAATTCTGCGGCCTAGCTATGTTTGAGCCGCGGCATAGGCGATCGTCCGCGGCCCCGCCGCGGGTCGAGACAAAGTGACGCAGCACGGAACGGCGCGCGCTCCTCTCCGCAGAAGGAGGCGGCGCAACCATGGTGAGCACGCCTTCGGACGAGGTTGGAGGCGCTTTTCGTCCATCGTCGGTCGTCGACTTGCCGGGATCGCATCGGCGTCTGCCAATCGGAATTCCGCAGTCGACCATCACGACCGCGCCATCGGCAGCCGGTGCCATTTGCTTCGAAAATGCCACACCCTCTCGAGGCCGTTCGCGTGGCCGTGTCAACGAAAATGAGCGTACGCCCCTTCCCTCACCGAAGTGATGTGAGCCGCGCGCCGGCCGCCGTCGCCCGGCGGGCGGCTATTCCTGGACCTGGGCGATCAAGGTGGTGACGCCGCCGGTCGCGAAGTTCGGCAGATCGCCCACCGCCTTGCGTGCCTCGGGCGTGCCCATCACGCGCTGCATGTGATCGGGGCTGTCGAAATAGAGTTCCGCCATGCGATAGAACGCAGGCGACCCGCCCTCGGGGGTGCCGGTCACCTTGGACAGCTCGATCCGCCGCAGGCCCTGGATCTGCGCGGCGATCGGCAGGTGCGTCTCGGCATAGTAGCGCTCGAACGCCGCAGGATCCTTGGGATGTCCGTAGAGCAGGGTCAGCTTGATCATGGTGTCCTCCCTCTTCTCAGTTCCGTTCGTCGCAACGCGGCGAATCCTTGGGGTCGCGCGTCTTCTTCCACGTTCGTTCGAGCGTACACCGCGCGGCAGCGCCCGGCAAAGCCGGAGCTCGGCCGGGCCGCGCCGGCTTGCGCCGGCGTTCCGGCGCGCGGCACACTTGCGCCGGGAGGGTCGCACGATGGATCTCGGTCTCACCGGCAAGGTGGCGCTCGTCAGCGGCGCCAGTCGCGGCATCGGCCGCGCCATCGCCCAGGCGCTGGCGCGCGAGGGCTGCGACATCGTCGCGGCCGCGCGCAGCGCCGAGGCGCTGCAGGATCTGGCCGACGGTGTCGCGCGCGAGACCGGTCGGCAGGTGGTGCCGTGCATCGCCGATCTGCGCGAGGGCGACGGCATCGCCCGCGCCATCGGCACCGCCGAGCAGGAATTCCGCCGCCTCGACATCCTGGTCAACAATGCCGGCACGACCAGGCGCGGCGACGTCTTCACGCTTGGCGAGATGGACTGGCACGAAGGCTTCGCGCTCAAATTTTTCGGCTATGTCCGCATGACGCGCGCCGCCTGGCCGCTGCTCAAATCGGCGCGCGGCAGCATCGTCAACATCATCGGCATCGGCGGCCGCACCCCCGGCGCCGAATTCGCCATCGGCGGCTCGGTCAATGCCGGCCTGCTCGCCTTCACCAAGACCATGGCGGAAATCGGCATCCGCGACGGCGTGCGGGTCAACGCGATCAATCCCGGCGCCATCGAGACCGACCGGCTGCTGCCGCGGCTCAGGCGCCACGCCGAAGCAAGGGGCGTCTCGCTCGACGAGGCGCGCCGCGCGCTGCCGCGCGAGATGGGGGTCGAGCGCTTCGGCCGCGCGGAAGAGATCGGCGATGCCGTGGCCTTCCTCGCCAGCGCGCGCGCCGGCTACCTGCAGGGCGCGCTGATCGACATCGACGGCGGCGCCACGCGGACGCTCTAGCGCGAGCGCGAAAGTGCTCGTCGCTGGCGGCGGTAGCGGGTGCTCCTGAGCCTGTCGAAGGAAGCAACCGCGAGAGCCGCGCAGCGCGCAACGGGCTCTAAAATCCAAAAGGAGAAGCGATGCGCTACGAGCTCTATTACTGGCCGTCGATCCAAGGGCGCGGCGAGTTCGTGCGCCTCGCGCTGGAGGAGGCCGGCGCCGATTACCTCGACGTGGCGCGGCGCAAGGGCGGGATGGAGGCCATGTTCCGGCTGCTCGAAGGCGGCCGCATCCCCCGCCCGCCCTTCGCCCCGCCCTTCCTCAAGGCCCGCCGCCTGCTCATCGGCCAGACCGCCAACATCCTGCTCTACCTCGGCTCGCGCCACCGCCTGGCGCCGGCCGACGAGGCCGGACGGCTCTGGGCGCATCAGCTGCAGCTCACCATCGCCGATCTCGTGGTCGAGGCGCATGACACGCATCACCCCATCGCCGGCGGCCTCTATTACGAGGATCAGCGCAAGGAGGCCAAGCGTCGCGCCGGCAACTTCCTGGCCGAGCGCGCGCCCAAATTCCTGGGCTATTTCGAGCACGTGCTCGAGGGCAATCCCAAGGGCGAGAAGCACCTCGTGGGGGCGCGGCTGACCTATCCCGATCTGTCGCTGTTCCAGATCGTCGCCGGGCTGCGCCACGCCTTCCCGCGCGCGATGCGGCGGCTGGAAAAGAAGCATCGCCGCGTCGTGGCGCTCCACGACCGCGTCGCCGCGCGCCCGCGCATTGCGGCCTATCTCGCTTCCGACCGGCGGCTGCCGTTCAACGAGCAGGGCATCTTCCGGCACTATCCGGAACTCGACGCCGGCTGAGGCAGGATCTACCCGGCAGGCGGCAGAAATTGCCGGGCGCCTGCGCCGCCCGTCTGGGCCACGGCGCACCATCCCTGGAACGACAGACGGCATGAAGGTTGCTTGCGGCAACCGTGCCGGCCGCAAGGCCTGCGCCACGCAACAACGCAGGAGACAACATGACCGTCAGCAGTGTTTCAAGCTCGCAATCCGCCTACCAGCTCTACCTGCAGCATCTGCATCTGCAGCAACAGCAGCAGCAGGAGCAACAGCAGCAGCAGGCTTCCTCGGCATCGTCCACGCCAGCCCAGGCGTCGACGGTGCAGCCGCACCACCACCATCACGGCGGTGGCCATGCGGAGCAGAGCCAGCCGGCGGCGGCTTCCGCCACCTCGTCGGCCGCGACCAGCGCGGCCACGGCGAGCGGCGCGGCGGATAATGACGGCGACGGGTCGAGCAGCCTGCTCAACCTCAGCGCCTGAGAAACGTGGCAACTGCGCGAGGACCGCGGCCGAAGCGCCGTGCGTCGAGCGCGTCCGGCACCGCCAGAAGGACGGCGCCGGATGTCTCCTGCCGAGACGAGCGGAGGATCTCAGGTCTGCAGGAACGACCAGTCGGCGCCTTCCAGCACCAGGCAGGTGAGCCGGCCGCTGGCGAAGGCGCCGGTATCGATGCCGATGCGGTTGCGCTGCACGTCCGGCCGCTCGCTGATGGTGTGGCCATGCACGACGATCTTGCCGAACTCCGCGTCCGAGAGCAGGAACTCGTCGCGGATCCACAGCAGATCCTGCTCCGCCTGCCGGTCGAGCGGCACGCCCGGGCGCACGCCGGCATGGGCGAAGAGGTAGTCGCCCTCCTCATGGGTGAGCCTGAGCTCGGAAAAAAAGCGGCGATGGCGCGGCGGGAGCCGGACGCGCAGCTCGCGCTGCGCCCGTTGCAGCTCGCCTTCGTCGCCGGCAAGGGTGGGCGGGCGCACGCCGTAGCTCGCCAGGGTTTCCCGTCCGCCATAGAGCAGCCAGGAGGGGCCGATGCTGGTGTCCTCGAGGAAGCGCAGCAGGCTCTCCTCGTGATTGCCCTTCAGCATCACGGTCTCGAAGCCGGGCAAGGGCTCGTCGAGCAGCAGGTCGATCACCGCCGGCGAGGCCTCGCCCCGATCGATGTAGTCGCCGAGATAGACCGCGACGTTGCGCGGCGCCTGGCGGCGCCAGGCGTCGTCATGGACGATGGCGTGCAGCTGGCGGAGCAGATCGACCCGGCCATGGATGTCGCCGAAGGCATAGACGCGGCTGCCGGGCGGCACTTCGGGTGCCACCGCTTGCTGCGCCGGGAGCCGCGACAGGCCGAGGAGGCGGGTGATCATGCGACCAATATGGGGCAGCTTCCGGCCGAGCGCCACCGCTCCTCCGGCGCGCCGACCTTAGGAAGCCGTTAACCAATCCGTAGGGGTTGATTGGCCATCATGGGAAGACAGCCGGCGACGACGGACATGACGCCACCGCGATCCATGAAACAGACGGACGATCAGCCGACCGGCATCGAGACGCTGCTGCTCGACTATACCCGCCGGCTCGCCCGCTATCCGCTCGGCCGGCGCGCCATCGTCATCCATTTGTCGCGCCTCCGGCCCGACAACCGCCGCGCCCATCACATCCGCATCGCCGCCAACACTTTCGAGGCGCTGGTCAAGCAGTTCGACGGCCAGATCTTCGTGCTGCAGAACGGCGACATCATCTTCGTCTGCAAGGATGCCAGCATCGCCGTGATCGACGAGGCGATCATGCGGCTGCGCTATCTCTTCGGCGACGACCCGCTCGCGGCCGAGCTCGACGAGAACGGCCCCGACCGCTTCGCCACCTGGTACGACCTCGAGCGCGACTACCAGGAGTTCCTGGCGCTGGCCGAGGAAATCTACGAGCAGGAAGCGAAGCGCAAGAAGCGCATCGCCGCGATCGCCGGCAGCGGCCAGCGCCCCGAGCGCCAGCCGATGGATCCGCAGGGCCTGGCCGAGCTGGTCAACCTCATCCAGCGCGCCGATCTCTCCAACGTCATGCGCCGGCAATCGATCTGCGCCATCCTGCGCGACGAGACGCCGAAGCCGGTGTTCCGCGAGATCTACATCTCGATCCCCGATCTGCGCGACAGCCTCATGCCCAAGCGCGACATCGCCTCGGACCGCTGGCTGTTCCAGCACCTGACGCAGCATCTCGACCGCCGCGTCCTCGCCATGCTGCGCCGGAACGACGACCAGGCGATCGCCCATTCCTACAGCCTCAACCTCAACATCTCGACGCTGCTGTCGCAGGAATTCCACCAGTTCGACCAGAGCCTGCGCTCCGGCGCGCGCGGCAGCATCGTCATCGAGCTGCAGAAGATGGACATCTTCGCCGATCTCGGCGCCTACATCTTCGCCCGCGACTTCCTCAAGGAGCGCGGCTACCGCGTCTGCCTCGACGGCGTCTCGGCGGTGACGCTCGCCTATATCGATCGCGAGCGGCTCGGCCTCGACCTCGTCAAGATGTTCTGGTCGCCGGACATGGCCGATCCGCTGCGCACGGAGCGCACCACCGCCTTCCGCGATGCGATCGAGCGCACCGGCCGCTCGCGCATCATCCTGGCGCGCTGCGACAGCGCGGAGGCGGTCAGCTTCGGCCAGTCGGTCGGGCTGCGCCTGTTCCAGGGCCGCCATATCGACCGGCTGCTGAGCGCCGCCGGCGCGCGATCGCGGCAAGCCTAGGGAACGCCGGTCATGGTCAGGGCCAGCGGCTCCGCAGCGGCGCGGCGCATCCTGTTCTACGCCGAGAATTTCGCCCCGGGCAGCGTCAGCGAGGAGTTGGCGCTGTGGTTCGCCGGGCGTGGCCACGCGGTGGAGGCGGTGGCCGCCGCCGGCACGCGGGCGGGCGAATCCGCGGCCTGGTGGAGCAGCGAGCAGCGCGGCGGCATCCGCATCACGCGCTGCCCGCGCCGCCGCGCGGCGCTCCCGGGCGGCCTCGGCGAGCAGGCACAGCACCTTTCCTTCGCGCTTTCCAGCGCCCCGGCGCTGCTGCGACGCGCCCGCCGCTTTCGCCCCGCGCTGGTGGCCGCGATCGATCCCGCCGGCTTCGCCCTGCCGGTGGCGCTGCTCGCCGCGCGCCGCGCCCGGGCGCCGAGCTGGGTGCATGTCAGCGAGGAGCGGCTGCTGGCCGCGCCGCTGCTCGCCCGGGCGAGCCATGTGTCGCTGGCGGCGGTCGGCGCCGACGCGCTGCTTGCCGCCGCCGGCGTGGCCGAGGCGCGGCGCCTCGCCTTGCCCAGCTGGATCGACAGCCGCGCGATCCATCCCCTGGCGGTGAGCCCGCTGCGCGACGGGCTCGGGCTCGAGCCCGACAGCATCGTGGCGCTCTATGCCGGCAGCCTGGAGGAGCACCAGGGGGTCGAGCGGCTGGTCGCCGCGGCCCAGAGACTGCCGGCCAACGGCGCCGTGGTCTTCGTGCTCGCCGGCCGCGGCGGCTCCTGGCCGATGCTCGCCGCCGCCACCCATGGGCTGCCGCTGCGCCTCCTGCCCTGGCCGCGGGCGGCCAATCTCAATGCGCTGCTGGCGCTGGCCGATATCCATGTGCTGCCCGCCGGGGTGGCGACGCCCGATCCGCTGTTCCCGGCCAGGCTGGCGGCGCTGCTGGCCAGCGGCCGGCCGGTGGTCGCCGCCGGGCCGGTGCCGCCGGAGCTCGCCGATCCGGTGCTGCCGAGCGCGGCCGATGCCGAGGGGCTCGCCGCCGCCATCATCGCGCTCGCGGCCCAGCCGCAGGAGCGCCGCCGCCGCGGCGCCGCGGCGCGGCGGGCGGCGCAGGACTATCATGACAAGGAGCGCGTCTTCCGCCGGCTGGAGCGGGCGCTGGGCCTGCGCCCGGCGCCGGTCTTGGAGGCGGCGGCGTCCTAGCCGCCCTTGCCAGGAACCGGTCCTGCCTTTATGACCAACGCCATGTCCGAGACCGATCTCATCCCCCTGGTCGAGGCGCTGGCGCGCTCGCGGGTGCTCTGCGTCGGCGACGTCATGCTCGACCATTACGTCTACGGCCGGGTCGAGCGCGTCTCGCCCGAAGCGCCGATCCCGGTGCTGCGCGTCGAGCGCGAGATCCGCAAGCTCGGCGGCGCCGGCAACGTGCTGAGCAATCTGCAGGCGCTGGGCGCGCAGGGATGCTTCATCTCGGTGACGGGCGGCGACGACGCCGGGCGCGAGGTGAGCAAGCTGGTGGCGGGGCTGCCCGGCGTCGAGGCGCATGTGTTGAGCGAGCGCGGCCGCACCACCACGATCAAGACGCGCTACATCGCCGAGATGCAGCAGATGCTGCGCGCCGACCGCGAGCAGGTGGCGGCGCTCAAGGGCGCGCTGCGCGAGGATTTCCAGCGCATGGTCGAGGAGGTGCTGCCGCACTATCAGGTGACCGTGCTGTCCGATTACGCCAAGGGGGTTCTGGCGGAAGGGGTGGCGGCCGAGATCATCGCCGCGGCGGTGCAGGCGGGACACCGCGTCGTGGTCGATCCCAAGGGCGCGGATTACAGCCTCTATCGCGGCGCCAGCGTGCTCAAGCCCAACCGGCGCGAGCTCGGCGAAGCGACCAAGCGGCCGGTCGGCAGCGAGGCGGAGGTGATCGACGCCGCGCGCGCGCTGATCGGCGATCACGGCTTCGGCGCGGTGCTGGTCTCGCTGAGCCAGGACGGCATGCTGCTGGTGGAGGGCTCGGGCGCCACCACCAAGCTCGCCGCCGAGGCGCGCGAGGTCTACGACGTCTCCGGCGCCGGCGACACGGTGATCGCGGTGCTGGCCGCGGCGCTCGCCGCCGACGCGCCGATGCCCGACGCGGCGCGGCTCGCCAACGTCGCCGCCGGCATCGTCGTCGGCAAGGTCGGCACCGCCGTGGTGCATGCCAACGAGCTGATCGAGACGCTGATCGACCGCGACGCGCTGGCGACGCGCAAGGTGCTGCCGCTGCCGCTGGCCCTCGACCAGCTGGCGCGCTGGCGGCGCAAGGGGCTCAAGGTCGGCTTCACCAACGGCTGCTTCGACCTGCTGCATCCCGGCCATGTCTCGCTGCTGTCGCAGGCGCGCGCGCATTGCGACCGGCTGGTGGTGGGGCTCAACAGCGACGCCTCGGTGGAACGGCTCAAGGGGCCCGGCCGGCCGGTGCAGAACGAGCAGGCGCGCGCCGCCGTGCTCGCCTCTCTCGCCTCGGTCGATCTGGTGGTGGTCTTCGAGGAGAGCACGCCGCTCTCGCTCCTCGCCGAGATCAAGCCCGAGCTGCTGGTGAAGGGGTCCGATTACCGCCACGACCAGGTGGTCGGCGCCGAGCTCGTCGAGGCGCATGGCGGCAAGGTGATGCTGGCGGAGCTGCTGCCCGGCTTCAGCACGACCGCGACGATCGCGCGGATGGCGCGGTAAGGGAGTTGTCAGTCATCAGTTGTCAGGTGTCAGACGACTGAGAACCGACAACCGACGACTTCCTAGAGCTCCGGATCATCGATGTCGGGATCGAGCAGGCGGCGCAGGCGGCCGGCGGCGAGCGCGGCGAAGCGCAGCAGCACGGCGCGCCGGCGCGCCGGCGCCAGCGGCTCGGCGCGGCCCTCGCGCAGGAAGGCGGCGCCGAAGCCGTCGGCCACGATCAGGCCACACTCTTCGGGGATAAGCTCCTGCGGGAAGGCGGCGGACACGGCGAAATAGAGCCGATCGCAGTAGTCGCGGTATTGCGGCCATTTGCGGTCGTTCTTGAAATCCGCTACCGAGGATTTGATCTCGACGATGATCAGCTCGCCGTCCCGCCCGAGCGCCAGAATGTCCGCCCGGCGTCCGTTGGCGAGCGAGACTTCCGGCAAGGTGGCGAAGCCGCGATGCGCGAGCGCGCGGCACACGCCGCGGCAGAGCTCCCTGGGAAATTCGCGTGGATCCGACATGACCGAGCGTGAGGAGTGTGAGCGATGAGCGAGAAGAAGCGTAGCTTTTTGCACGATGCCTGGCGTCTCGCCAAGCCCTACTGGTCCTCGGAGGACCGGCGGTGGGCCTGGGGGCTGCTGGTCGCCGTGGTCGCGCTCAACCTCACCTCGGTCTACATCAGCGTCCGCTTCAACATGTGGAACCGCGACTTCTTCAACGCCATCCAGCAATACAACTGGTCGGCCTTCAGGTATCAGTTCATGGTCTTCGGCGTCATCGCCGTCGCGGCGATCGTCGTCACCGTCTATCAGGTCTACCTGCAGCAGATGCTGCAGATACGCTGGCGCCGCTGGATGACCCGGCGCTACGTCGATCTCTGGCTCGACGAGCGCGCCTATTACCGCCTGCAGCTCGAGCACGGCGCCACCGACAACCCGGACCAGCGCATTTCCGAGGATCTCGACCGCTTCACGCGCGCGACCATCGCGCTCACCATCGGCACCAGCGGCTTCCTCAACGCCGGCGTCACGCTGGTCTCGTTCCTCGGCATTCTCTGGGGGCTGTCCGGCTCGGCGGCGATCCCGCTGGGGCCGCTGGGCGAGGTCACCATCCCCGGCTACATGGTGTGGTTCGCGCTGATCTACGCCGTCGGCGGCACCTTCCTCACCTTCAAGATCGGCCGGCCGCTGGTGCGGCTCAATTTCGACCAGCAGCGCTACGAGGCCGATTTCCGCTTCAGCATGGTGCGGCTGCGCGAGAACACCGAGAGCATCGCGCTCTATGGCGGCGAGGGCCGCGAGCGCCGCAATTTCATCGACCGCTTCGGCAACGTCGTCGGCAATTTCTGGAGCATCATGAAGCGGGTGAAGCGGCTCAACTGGTACACCAGCGGCTACACGCAGCTCGCCATCGTCTTCCCCTACCTGGTCGCGGCGCCGCGCTATTTCGCCAAGCAGATCAGCTTCGGCGTCCTGCAGCAGACCGCCGACGCCTTCGGTCAGGTGCAGTCCTCGCTGTCCTTCATCGTCAATTCCTACGCCGACATCGCCGAATGGCAATCGGTGGTGCAGCGGCTCTCAGGCTTCGACCAGCGCGCCCGCGCCATCGCCGCCGCGGCGCGCGCGCCACAAGCGATCGAGCTCACGCGCGGCGGGGCCGGGCTCGCCATCAGCGATCTCGACCTCGATCTTCCCGACGGGACGCCGCTGCTGCGCGGCGTCAGCTTCAGCGCCGCGCCCGGCGACAGCGTGCTGATCACCGCCCCCACCGGTACCGGCAAGAGCACGCTGCTGCGCGCGCTCGCCGGCATCTGGCCGTTCGGCCGCGGCCGCATCCGCCTCGACGAAGGCCGCAGCCTGTTCGTGCCGCAGCGGCCCTATCTGCCGCTGGGCAGCCTGCGCACGGCGCTGCTCTATCCCGAGGAGGACCGCGCGGTGCCGACGGAGCGGTTGGAGGAGGTGCTGCGCGAGGTCGGTCTCGGCGGCTTCGCCGACAAGCTCGACACGACCGACAATTGGGCGCTTCGGATGTCGCTGGGCGAGCAGCAGCGCCTCGCCTTCGCGCGGATCCTGCTGACCGAGCCCGCCATCGTCTTCCTCGACGAGGCGACCTCGGCGCTGGACGAGAAGGCCGAGGCGGCGCTCTACACGCTGCTGCGCCGGGCGCCGTGGCGGCCTTCGCTGGTGAGCGTCGGCCACCGCAGCACGCTGCGCGAGTTCCACGACCGCGTGCTGCCGCTCGCCGCCGCCGCCGACCGCGAGGAGAATATCCTCCCCGCCGCCGGCTAGCGGCTCGTCAGTTGCCGTTGGCGGTGCCGAGTTGGGTCGAGATGGTGTTGAACGTCGTCGAGAGCTGGGTCCCGACCAGAGTGACGGCGCCAATGATCACCACCGAGATCAGCGCGGCGATCAGGCCGTACTCGATGGCCGTGGCGCCGCTCTCGTCACGCATGAGCTTGGAAAAAATTGCAATCATCGCTCTCAACTCCTGTGCTGGGGCCGCACCTCGTCTTGGCCGGCCGTGGACAACCCTTATCACCGCCGCGCGCAGCGGCGTAGCACGATCGCTTACACTTACACTCAAACGCCGGTTAAACCCGCGCCGTATGCCGCCGATCGGGCGGTCAGAGGGCGCCGACGATCGGGCCGAAGAAATTGGCGGCGATCGTCGTGCCGATGACGGTCAGCCCGGCGATGATCGCGATGGAGATCAGGCCGGCCACCAGCGAATATTCGATGGCCGTCGTGCCGCCGCGCTGGGCGAGGATTCCACGGGCACATCGCGACATCGGCCTACCTCCTCGCTCGATCGCACGCCGGTCATTCTAGGGCGGAGCCGATGCCGCACCAGGAAAATCGCCTAGAACGCGCCGCTTATGCGGCAGTGATTTTAGCGAAATCACCGCGCGCGCCGCCGCGCCGGCGCCGGATCAGATGGCGAATTCGGGATCGGCGGCGTCGCGCCTGACGGCGAGATCGAGGTCCTCGAGGATGCGCTCCTTCCACGCCTGCAGCCGCGCCTCGGTGCGCCGGCGCGGCCGCGGCAGATCGATGCGGTACTGCGCATGGATGCGGCCGGGCCTGGCGCGCATCACCACGACGCGGTCGCTCAGCACCAGCGCCTCCTCGATGTCGTGCGTCACGAACAGCATGGTCGGGCGGTCGGTGCGCCAGATCTCGAGCAGATGATCCTGCAGCGCGAAGCGGGTGAAGGCGTCCAGCGCGCTGAAGGGCTCGTCGAGCAGCAGCACCTGCGGCCGCGCCACCAGCGCACGGGCAATGGCGGCGCGCTGCGCCATGCCGCCGGAGAGCGCCTGCGGCAGCGCATCGGCAAAGGCGCCGAGGCCGACGCGGGCGAGCGCCGCCTCGGCGAGCGGCCGGCGCTGCGCGCGCGGCCGGCGCGCCAGCGCGAATTCGACGTTCTCGCGCACGCTGAGCCAGGGCATCAGGCGCGGCTCCTGGAAGACGAGCCCGACCTCCGGCCGCGGGCCCGCCACCGCGACGCCGTCGAGCACGACGCTGCCGGCAGACGGCGTCTCGAGGCCGCCGACGATGCGCAGCAGCGTGCTCTTGCCGCAGCCGCTGGTGCCGACGATGCCGGTGATCTCGCCGCGATCGACGGCGAGATCGATCTCGCCGAGCGCGTCGAAGCCCTCAAACCGCTTGGAGACGCGACGGATCTGCAGCATCGGCTTTTCTTTCCTCGGCGCTCTGGAAGCTGTCCTGCCAGGAGACGAAGCGCCGGCCGAGCGCGGCCAGCGCCAGGTCGCTCGTCTTGCCGAAGACGGCGAAGAGCAGCACCGCGGCGATGATGTTGGCGGGCCGCCCGGTCTGCTGGCCGTCGATCAGCAGGAAGCCCAACCCCTCGCTGGCGCCCATGAACTCGGCGGCGACGACGAACATCCAGGCAAGGCCGAGCCCGCCGCGCAGGCCCGTGACATAGGCCGGCAGCGTCGCCGGCAGCAGCACGCGGCGCACCAGCGCCGCGCCGCCATAGCCGTGAATGCGCGCCACCTCCACCAGCTTGCGGTCGACCTGCTGGATGCCGGCCATGGTGTTGAGATAGACCGGGAAGAACGCGCCCACCGCGATCAGCGTCAGCTTCGAGCCCTCGAAGATGCCGAGCCACAGCACGAAGAGCGGGATCCAGGCGAAGGACGGGATGCTGCGCAGCGCCTGGAAGGTGGGGTCGAGCAGGCGCCGCCACAGCGCCGAATATCCCGTGAGCGCGCCCAGCGCCGTCCCCGCCGCGGTGCCCAGGAGGAAGCCCAGCAGGACACGCAGCAGCGTCACCTCGATATGGCCCCAGAGCTCGCCCGACGCCCAGAGATCGGCGAGCGCGCGCAGCACGGCGGAGGGCGCCGGCAGCAGGTTGGGCGCCACCACGCCGAAGCGGCAGAGCGCCTCCCACAGCGCCAGCAGCAGCGCCGGCAGCGCCAGCCCGGCGCCGCCGCCCAGCGCCAGGCGCGCGCCGAGCCTCACCGCTCCGCCTGCGGCCGGGCGGCCACGCGCGCGATGAAACGCGGGTCGATCAGCGCGTCCGCCACCTTCGCCACGTCGGTCTCGGGTGGCATCGCGCCGCTCTCCTTCAGCACCTCGCCGGCGGCGACGATGGTATCGCGCTGCGCCTTGCCGATGAGGCCGCTGGAGAGGTCGTTGCGCTCGAGCTGCTTGGCGACGACCGCGTCGCTCTGCCTCTCGGCCTTGGCAACGATGGCCTTGAGCGCCTCGGGATGGGCCAGCGACCACAGCCGCGCCTTCTCGTAGACGGCGAGCACGCGCTCGATGATGTCGGGATGCGCCGCGGCAAAATCCTCGCGCACGTCGAGCACGCCATAGGTGTTGAAATCGGCGTTGCGGTAGAAGAGGCGCGAGCCTTTCTCGAGCTCGGTCTGCGCCATATAGGGATCGAGCCCGGCCCAGGCATCAACGTCGCCGCGCTCCAGCGCCACCTTGCCGTCGGGGTGCTGCAGCAGCACCGTCTTGACGTCATGCACCTTGAGCTCGTGGCTCGCCAGGGCGCGCACCAGGAAGATGTAGGGATCGGTGCCCTTGGTGACGGCGATGCGCTTGCCGCGGAGATCGGCGACGCTGTGGATCGGCGAGTCCTTGAGGGTGACGAGCGCCGTCCATTCCGGCTTGGAATAGACATAGATGCTCTTCACCGGATTGCCGTTGGCCCGGGCAAGGAGGGCGGCGGCGCCGGCGCTCGAGCCGAAATCGATGCTGTTGCCGCTGAGGAATTCGAGCGCCTTGTTGCTGCCGAGGCTCAGCACCCAGTCGACCTTGATGCCGTCCTTGGCGAATTCCCGCTCGATCAGCCCCTGCTCCTTGAGCACGAGGCTCACGGGGTTGTAGTAGGCATAATCCATCCGCAGCCGCGTGAGCGCGTCGGCGGCATCCGCCGGCAAGGCGGCAAAAGCCAGCAGCAACGCGCCGAGAAGCGCGGGCAAAGTGCGGCGAGCGACGGTCGGCATGGTCCCGAACTCCCTTCAACGCGGCCTCGGCGGCGCTGCGGGCAGGCAAAGAAAAACCCGCCGCAGCTTGTCGCCGGGGCGGATCACCCCTCGCTTTAGCCGCATTTCTAAAGCGCCCGCAAGCTGAAGCTCAAATCGGCGCGGGCGGGAAGCTAATCTACCAAACAAAATCCGTCAATAGAAATTGTTATACATATTTTATGTGTTGTAACTCTCCACGCAGGTCGCCGACCGCGCCACCGAGACCGGCAGATCGTCATGGCCGGGCCGGCGCGGTTGCGCTTTGCCGGCGACCGGTTACAAAGGCCCGGCACAGGATCGGGAACCATGAGCGAAGACGAGGACAACCAATTCCGCGCGGCGCGGCTCGAAAAGCTGGCGCAGCTCAAGGCGCTCGGCATCGATCCCTATCCCTATGCCTTCGCGCGCAACGCCGAGGCGGCGGCGCTGGAGCAGCGCTATGCCGATCTGCCGCCCGATACCGTCACCGAGGACCGGGTCGCGGTCGCCGGCCGCATCCGCGCCATCCGCAACAGCGGCATGTTCATCGACCTCCACGACAGCAGCGGCAAGATCCAGGTCTTCAGCGACAAGAAGCTGCTGGACGAGCGCCAGCTCGCGCTGGTGCGGCTGCTCGATCTCGGCGACATCATCGGCGTCGAAGGCGTCGTGCGGCGCACCCGGCGCGGCGAGCTGACGGTGAACGCGACGCGGGTCGAGGTGCTGACCAAGACGCTGCTGCCGCTGCCGGAGAAGTATCACGGCCTCGCCGATGTCGAGACGCGCTATCGCCAGCGCTATCTCGACCTGATCGTGAACGAGGAGAGCCGCGCCACGCTGCGCCGGCGCTCGCAGATCATCGCCACCATCCGCCAGCGCCTGGTCGAGCGCGGCTTCCTCGAGGTCGAGACGCCGATGCTGCAGTCGATCCCCGGCGGCGCCGCGGCCAAGCCCTTCATCACCCATCACAACGCCCTCGACATCGACCTCTATCTGCGCATCTCGCCGGAGCTGTTCCTGAAGCGGCTGCTGGTCGGCGGCCTCTCGGACAAGCTGTTCGAGATCAACCGCAACTTCCGCAACGAAGGCATCTCGCCGCGGCACAATCCCGAATTCACCCTGCTCGAGCTCTATCAGGCCTATGTCGATTACGAGGCGATGATGGAGATGACCGAGCATCTCGTCATCGAGGCGGCCCGCGCGGTGCATGGCGGCACGCGCATCGTCTACGGCGAGCGGGAGATCGAGCTCAAATCGCCCTGGCGGCGGGCGCCGATGGCGGCGCTGGTGCTGGAGCACACCGGCCTCGACTTCCTCGCCATGGCGGGCGCCGTCGAGGCGCGCCAGGCGGCGCGCCGGCTCGGCATCGAGCTGGCGGATACGGCGGAGTGGGGCCACGCGCTCTATGCGGTGTTCGACAGCCGCGTCGAGAGCCTGCTGATCGAGCCGATCCATGTCACGGGCTTCCCGCGCGAGGTCTCGCCGCTGACCAAGGCGGACCGCAGCGACCCGCGCCTCACCGAGCGCTTCGAGACCTTCATCAACGGTTGGGAAATCGCCAACGCCTATTCCGAGCTCAACGATCCCCAGGACCAGCTCGCCCGTTTCCAGGCGCAGATGCGCGAGCGCGAGCTCGGCGACGAGGAGGCGCAGCGCCTCGACGCCGATTTCGTCGCGGCGCTGGAATACGGCATGCCGCCGGCGGGCGGGCTCGGCATCGGCATCGACCGGCTGGTGATGCTGCTGACCGACAGCCCCTCGATCCGCGACGTCATCGCCTTCCCCACCATGCGGCCGAAGGGCTAGCGCGAGCGCGACAGCGCTCGTCGCTGGCGGCTCTCGCGGTTGCGTAAGCAACCGCGAGAGCCGCTCGGCGCGGGCTCAACAGCTCCTATTCCGGCAGTGCGTAGGCGACGATCGCGTCGCCGAGCGCGGTCTTCATGCGGGCATTGCCGCCGGCGGCGATGACCACGAACTGCCGCCCGCCGGCCATGTAGGTCATCGGCGTCGCCTGTCCGCCCGCCGGCAGCTCCGCCCGCCACAGCTCGGCGCCGGTATCGATGTCGAAGGCGCGCAGATACTGGTCCTGCGCCGCGGCGATGAAGACCAGGCCGCCGGCGGTGACGATCGGGCCGCCGAGCGACGGCAAGCCGCGGATGAGACCCAGCGCCCTCGCGCCCAGCGGCACCTGCCAGCGGATGGTGCCGGCATCGAGATCGACGGCGCTGAGCGTGCTCCAGGGCGGCGCATTGCAGGGAATGCCGAGCGGCGACAGCAGCAGCTCGCGCTCGGCGGCGTAAGGCGTGCCGATGGCGCGGCCGATCTCGACGCCGGGCTCGGCGGCGCGGGTCGCCGCCTCCTCCGGCCGCGGGATGAGCCGGATGGTGTGCGCGACGCGCATGGTGTTGATGACGAAGAGGCCGCGGCCGGGATCGACCGCGCCGCCGCCCCAATTGGCGCCGCCGCCGGTGAAGGGGAAGACCACCGTGCCTTTGAGGCTGGGCGGCGTATAGAGGCCGCGCGTGTCGAGCGCCGCGAGCCGCCGCCGGCAGGCGAGCTTGTCGAAATAGACGAGGCCCCAGGCATCGTCGGGCGCGAGGCGCTGCGGCACCAGGCTCGGCGGCGCCAGCGGCACCGGCTGGGTCGGCGAGGTTTGCTCGCCGGGCACGTCGCTGGCGGGAAACGGTCGCTCCGCCACCGGAAAGAGCGGTGCGCCGGTGTCGCGGTCGAGGACGAAGACGAAGCCCGTCTTGGTGGCGACCACCACCGCGTCGATGGCACGCCCGCCGCGATGCACCGTCACCAGGCTCGGCTGCGCCGCCACATCGTAATCCCAGATGTCGTGATGCGTCGTCTGGAAATGCCAGGCGACCGCGCCGGTCGCAGCGTGCACGGCCACCACCGAGGAGGTGTAGAGATCGTCGCCCGGCCGCTCCCCGCCATAAAAGGCGGCGGTCGGGCTTGCCGTCGGCAGGAAGACCAGGCCGCGCGCGGGATCGGCGGAGATCGGCGCCCAGACGCTGCCGCCGGCGGCCTGCGCATAGCTTGCGCCCGACCAGGAGGACGCGGCGGGATCGGCGGCGCGGCGCGGCACGGGATCGAAGCTCCAGCGCCGTTCGCCGCTCCGCGCATCGATGCCCCAGACCGTGCCGCTCGGCGCCCGGGCGCGCGTCATGTCGTCGACCGCGGAGCCGATGACGACGATGTCGTTGACCGGCACCGGCGCCGAATCGATCTCCAGCTCGCCGGGATAAGCAGTCGGAATGTCCGGCGGCAGCGCCACCTCGCCGCCGCGGCCGAAACCGTCGCAGCGCTTGCCGGTGGCCAGGTCGAGCGCGATGAGACGGGCGTCGATGGTGCCGAGAAAGACGCGCGCGGCGCACGGCGCGCCGGGCTGCGCGTGGGCATCGTGCCAGAGCGCGACGCCGCGGCAGACGAAGCCTTCCGCCGGCCGCAGCCGGTCGGAAAGGCCGGGATCGAAGCTCCACAGCTCGCGCCCGCTGGCGGGATCGAGGGCGATGACGCGATCGAAGGGGGTGCAGAAGACGAGCTTGCCGTCGGCGAGGATCGGCGTCACTTCGGTGGCGCTGCGCTTCATCGCCTCGGCATGCCGCGCCATGTCGCCGGTATGATAGGTCCAGGCCGGCGCCAGCCGGTGCACGTTCTCGCGGGTGATCTGGGCCGCCGCGGAGTAGCGCGTGCCGCCGGCATCGCCGCCATAGGCCGGCCACGTCTGCGCCGGCGCCGGCGTGGCAAGGAGCGCGGCGGCGAGCGCCGCCGCCATCACAGCCCGCGCGTAGAGCATCGCACCCCTCCCTTCGCTGCGTCAGCTTACTCCGCGGCCGCCACCGCGCGGCGCAAATCCTCGGTGGTCGAGCCCTGCCCGTCGGGCCGCCAGCCGGGCGGGCCGAAGAGATAGCCGCAGCGCTCGCGCCAGCTCCGCGCCTGCCGGAGATCGCGGCCGAGCGCCTGCCATTCATGAAAATTGAAGACGAACGGGTTGTTCGAGCGCAGCGGCTTCACCAGCCCGTAGCGGCAAGGCAGATCCTCGCGCTCGACGACGCAGGTGCCGAACAGCCGGTCGAACACGATCAGCACGCCGCCGTAATTGGCGTCGAGATAGTCGATATTGGCGGCGTGGTGGACGCGGTGGTGGGAGGGCGTGTTGAGCACGTATTCGAGCCAGCCGAGCTTCGGGACCCAGGTGGTGTGCAGCCAGAACTGATAGAGCAGGTTGAGCGACAGCACGCCGAACACCGCGACCGGCGGGAAGCCGAGCCAGACCAGCGGCGCGTAGAAGATGCCGCTGCCCGCGAGCCGCCCGGTCCAGCCGAAGCGGTAGGCGGCGGCGAGGTTGAGCTCGTTGGAGGAGTGGTGGATGGCATGCGTCGCCCAGAACCAGCGGATGCGGTGCGAGGCGCGGTGGAACCAGTAGTAGCAGAACTCCTGGCCGAGAAAGAGCACGCCCAGCGCGGCGCCGCCTTGCAGCGGCAGCGTCGCCAGGCGGTGGCTCCAGGCGAAGCGGATCACCGGCGCGGCGAGGCTCAGCGGCAGGAAGCGGTAGACCAGGTAGTCGCGGCCGAGCGCATCGGCGAGCGAGGCCAGCGCCGCGCGCCAGTCATAGGCTTGCTTGCGCCACAAGGCGAGCACCAGCGCCTCCACCGCCGCCAGCGCGATCACCGCCGGCAGGAACACGAATTGCGCGAGATAGTGCAGCTCGACGAAAAACCGCGGCATTGCCGTCTCCCGTAATGAAACGCCGGCAATGATACGGATGCGGCCCGCCCGGCCGCTCGCCGGATGCCGCGCTCAACCGGGAAACGGCTTGCCGATTTCGGAAATCGGCGAGGCCGGGCGGCCGCTTTCCGCCTGCCCGAGCCGCCGGCGCCGGTAATCGCTGGGGGTGAGGCCGGTCCGCGCCTTGAAGGCGCGGTTGAAGGGGCCGAGCGACTGGAACCCGGCATCGAGCGCGATGGTGATCACCGGCACCTCCGCCTGCCCCGGATCGGCCAGCGCCGCGAGCGCGTCGGCCAGGCGATAGCCGTTGACGAAGCTGCTGAAATTACGGTGGCCGAGGCGCTGGTTGATGAGCCGGCGCAGGCGGTATTCCGGGATCTCGAGCCGGGCGGCAAGGCCGGCGATCGACAGCCCCGCCTCGCGATAGGCCTTGTCGTCCGCCATCACCCGGCGCAGGCGGGCGAGCAGCGCCGGCTCGTCGCCGGCCGGCTCCGCCGCTTCCGCCGCGGGCGTGCGGCGCGGCGGGGAAGCCGGCACGAAGCGGCCGTCGGCCAGCGACATGGCCCAGAGGGCGACGGCGAAGACCAGGGCGAAGAGGCCGGCGGCAGTGGCGGTGCTGAGCGGCACATCGAAGACCGGGCTGTGCAGCCGGGCTTCCAGCAGGGTGATCACCGCCGCATAGCTTGCCGAGCCGATCACCACCGCCAGCCGATAACGCCGGCGCTCCTCCACCAGATCGGTGGCGCGGCCGATCAGCGCGATGCGGATGGCGAGCGCGATCCACAGCAGCTGCGCCAGCTGGAACAGGCGGCAGGCCAGCCACAGATGGCCGATATCGCACGCCAGGCCCAGCGCCAGGCTGACGAGCCAGGGCGCCGGATCGCGCCAGGAGGGCTTGAAGTCGTCATCGAAATTGGCGCGGGCGTAGAGCAGGAACAGCGCCGGCACGCCCATGCTGAGGATGGCGATCGGCACGAACCAGGGGGTGGCGCGCAGCGCCGCCGCGCCCGGCCAGGAATTGACGACATAAGCGGCGGCGGCAAGGCACAGCAGCCCGCCGTAAAGCGCGGAGGGCGAGCGGCGCAGCTGCCGCAGCGCGAGCGCGGCCAGCAGCAGCAGCAGCGCCAGCGCGCCGCCGCGCAACCCGGCATCGATCAGCGGCAGCAGACTGTCGGTCGCCATGCCGCTTGCCTATCACAGCGCCGCGACGGCGGCAAAGCAAAGGCCCCGCCGTCGCCGGCGGGGCCCGATTTTGCTCGCGCCGCGCGTGCAGCGGAAGTTGAACGGAACGAACAGGCTGATCCCCGGGGAAACCGGCGCCGGCGGCATATAGACCACCGGCGGCGGCGCGTAGATGGTTTCCGGCGCGACGTAGCGCGGATCATGGTGCCAGTCGCGACCATGATCGCGGAAATCGCGCCGATCGTGCCGGTCGCGATCGTCGGCATGCGCCGGGGCGGCGAGACCGCCCAGGAAGCAGGCCAGCGCCGCGGTGACAAGGATGGGTCGGAGATGTTGCAATCGCCTCATGCTGCCCTCGCTGCTGCGGAAGGAGGTCGGATCTGGCCGGCGGTTTACCCCTTGCTCTTGCCGTGCATGCGCATGTGGCGGCTGCGGCTGAACAGCGTATCGGCTGCCTTCTTCTGCTCGTCCGACAGCGAGGCGTAGAGCGCCTGGAAGGCGGGCACCAGCTTCTGCAGCGACTGGGCGTGCGCGTCGGCGATGGCCTCGTAGGCCTTGAGGTCATCGACCGCGTTCGCCGGCGGGTTCTGCCGGCGCTGCTGGATCGCCTGCCCCACGGCAGTGGCTTGATCGCGCATCGCCTGGGCGACGGGCGCCCAGAGCGGCTCCTGGGCCGCGGTGATGTGGAGGTCCTCATGCAAGGTCTTGATGCGCTGCTCGACGCGTTCGGTCGGCGAGCGCCGCGGCTTGGCCGGCGCCGCGGCGGGCGGCGGCGATGCCGGCGGCGCGGTCTGGGTCTGGGCCAGCTGCGCCGCCGGCGCCGCGGCAGGCGGATCGATGGTGGCGGCGCGCAGCGGGCTTGCCAGCACGAGGGCGCCGAGAACGGTGGCCGCGGCGAGGCCGCGCACGGCGGGATCGGTGAGCTGACGCATGGGACTTCGCCTCATTGTCTGTTTGGGAGGGGAACGCCGGGCGCGACCGCCCAACCCATTATTTTTGGGCAAGATGCCGCCAGATCATCCCCGAACGGCTTCTTACAGGCTGGCGCCGGCACCGGCACGGGAAATTTTGGGCAAGACGAGCCGGTAGGAGAGCAAGGCGCCCAACGCCATCGCAGCGACCGAGGCGGCCATGGGCAGAGCCGTGCCGTCATAGAGCGCGTTCACCCCATAGCCGGCGAGGCTGCCGGCGAGCATTTGCATGGCGCCGAGGAAGGAGGCGCTCATCCCGGCCATGTCCCTGAGCGGCTCCATGGCCGCCGCGATCGCGTTGGGCATGATCAACCCCTGGGCAAAGACGTAGGCGGTCATCGCGACCGCAAAGGGAAATGGCCCGCCCCACCCGCTCCAGGCCAGCGCCGGCATCGCCGCGCCGGCCAGCGCGAGCAGGAAAAGGCCGAGGCGCAGCACGCGCTCCGGCGGGCGGCGGCGCAGCAGCCGGCTATTGGCCAGCGCGCCGGCCATGATCCCGAGCGCGCCCATGGCGAAATAGAGGCCGAAGCGGCCCGGCGCCACGCCGTAGACCTCGATGAAGACGAAAGGCGAGGCCGAGATGTAGGCGAAGACCCCGGCGAAGAGGAAGCTGTTGACCAGCATGTAGCCGACGCAGCGCCGGCTGAAGAAGAAGCGGCGCGCATTGGCCGCCAGCCGCCCCAACTCGAGCGCGCGCGGGTCAGGGACCGCCAGCGATTCGGCAAGGCCCAGCCAGGTCCAGGCCAGCAGCAGCAGGCCGAAGACGCCGAAGGCGAGGAAGATCGCCCGCCAGCCGAAGCGCTCGAGCAGCGCGGCGCCGAGCAGCGGCGCCACCATCGGCGCCAGCGCGAAGACGAAGGTGACGTAGGAGAGCGTCTGCGCCGCGCGCACGCCGCTCCAATGGTCGCGCACGATGGCGCGCCCCAGGATCGGGCCGACGCAGCCGCCCAGCCCCTGCGCCAGCCGCGCCAGCAGCAGCACCTCGATGTCGGGCGCGAGCGCGCAGGCGAAGCCGCAGAGCGTGTAGACGGCAAGCCCGGCCAGCAGCATCGGCCGGCGGCCGAAGCGATCCGACAGCGGGCCGTAGAACAGCTGGCCGCCGCCATAGCCCAGCACGAAGAGGCTCAAGGTCAGCTGCACGCGCTCGGGCGGCGCATCGAACGCGATGCCGAGGGTCGGCAGCGCCGGCAGGCTCATATCGGTGGCAAAGGCGGTCATCGCCGTGAGCGCGCCGAGCAGCGCGGTGAATGCCGGCGAGCCCGGCCGCAGCATCGAGCGATCCTAAGTAGGGTTTTCGAGGCTCAGCACGCCGCGATCGTAGTCATAGGCGAAGAGCTCGGCATAGCGGCCCCAATTGATCATCGTCTCCAGCACCTCATGCGCCTCCTCCTCGGAGAGATGATCCTCGAGCTCGGCGAGGAAGCGCGCCTCGGGCGCGCTGTGGCCGGGACGCTCGTCGAGCACCTTGCGGATGTGGGCGGCGAGCGGGATCGAGCGGCGCAGCTGGTCGGCGAAGATCTGCTTGCGCTGCTGCAGATCGGCCTCGACGAAGGCGCGGCCGGCGGGCGTCGCCCAGATGTCGCCGCCCGCGACCTGGGCGAAGCCCAGCAGCTGCAGCGCCTCGATCAGCACGAACAGCTCCTCGTCCTCGATGTGCTCGCTCTCGACCAGATGCGGCAGGTCGGCGCGGCCGGAATAGGGCGGCGCGCAAATGGCGTCGAGCAGACCGACCAGCTGCTGGATCGAGGCGGCCGGCAGGCGATAGCCGATGCCCACCGGCTCGGCGCCGCGCGCGCCGCGCCGTCCGGGCTCGCGCCCGGGCACGGTGGTGAGGATGGCATAGACCTCGTCGACGATCTGCCGGAAGCGCGGGCTGGTGATGTCGCGCGGCCGCGCCAGCGGCACCGGGATCTCGGCGCGGATATGGCCGGGATCGCTGCCGAAGACGATGATGCGGTCGGCGATCTCCACCGCCTCCTCGATATTGTGCGAGACCAGGATGATGCCCTTGGTCGGCACCCGCCGCTCGACCCAGAGATCCATGAGATCGCCGCTGAGCGTCTCGGCCGTCAGCACGTCGAGCGCGGAGAACGGCTCGTCGAGCAGCAGCACGTCGGGGTTCACCACCAGGGCGCGGGCGAAGCCCACACGCTGGCGCATGCCACCGGAAAGCTCCTTGGGATAGGCCGATTCGAAACCGTCGAGGCCGATGAGGTCGATCGCCTTGAGCGCGCGCTGGCGCCGCTCGACGCGGGCCACGCCCTGCGCCTCGAGCCCGAGCTCGACATTGCCGAGCACGGTGAGCCAGGGGAAAAGCGCGAAGGTCTGGAACACCATGGCGATGCCATGCGCCGGCCCCTCCACCGTCTGGCCGCGATAGGCGACATGGCCCTCGGTCGGCGGCGTCAGCCCCGCCAGCACCCGCAGGAAGGTCGATTTTCCCGAGCCCGACTTGCCGAGGATGGCGACGATCTCGCCCTCATGCAGCGAGAAATCGACATGGTCGAGCACCAGGCGGCCGGGCGTCTCGGCGGTCTGATAGGTCTTGCAGACTTTTTCGGCGCAGATCAGGCGGCTGTCGTCGGGCATGGTCCGGCTCGATGATCTCTGGGGCGGATGTCAGTCCAAGCGCAGCCGCTCTTCGGCGAGGTTGTAGAGACGCCGCCAGAGCAGGCGATTGAACAGGAGAACATAAAGGCAGAGCACGCAGATGCCCAGCGCGATACGGGGAAAGTCGCCCTTTTCCGTCTCCTCGGCGATATAGGCGCCGATGCCGGTGGCGACCAGCGTGGTGTTGCCCCAGCGCACCACCTCGGAGACGATGCTGGCGTTCCACGAGCCGCCCGAGGCGGTCACCGCGCCGGTGACGAAGGCGGGAAAAATGCCGGGCAGGACCAGGCGCCGCCACCACAGCCAGCGCGACACGCCGAAATTGCTGGCGACGAACTGGTAATCGGTCGGCAGCGCCAGCGTGCCGGCGATGACGTTGAACAGGATGTACCACTGCGTGCCCAGGATCATCAGCGGGCTCACCCAGATCTCGACGCTGAGGTGGAAGCGCAGGATGGCGATCACCGCGACGGGAAAGAACAGATTCGCCGGAAAGGCGGAAAGGAACTGCACCACCGGCTGGACGCGCCGGGCAAGCCGCGGGCGCAGCCCGATCCAGACGCCGATCGGGACCCAGATCAGGGCCGCGAGCGCGATCAGCACGACGACGCGTACCAGCGTCGCCAGGCCGAGCAGGAAGACGTGCAGCACCTCGTGCCAGCCGACCTCGCCGCGCACGAAGACGACGACCTCGACCACGGCATAGACCGCGCCGGCGAGCAGCAGCGCGTTCCAGGCGAGATCGAGCCAGCCGCCCCGCCTGCGGCTCGGCCGCGCCGCGCCGCGGCGGCGCGGCGCGGCGCTCTTGGCAGCGCGGCTTGCCAGCGCCGCCGTCTCCTCGAAGAGCAGCCGCAGCAGGTCGAAGAGCCGCGCCCGCTGCAGCATGGTGAGGAACCAGGGCGGCTCGATCTCGTCCTGGCCGATCGCCTCGACCTTGAAGCGCTGCCCCCAGGCCAGCAGCGGCCGGAACAGCAGCTGATCGTAGATCAGGATGAAGACCAGCATGGCGAAGATCGCCCACCCCACCGCGGCGAGGTCGCGCCGCTCGATCGCCAGCGCGATGTAGGAGCCGATGCCCGGCAGCTTGACGTCATGGCCGGCGACGCTGATCGCCTCGGAGGCGACGACGAAGAACCAGCCGCCGGAGACCGACATCATCATGTTCCACACCAGATTCGGCAGCGCATAGGCCACTTCGAGCCGCCAGAAGCTCTGCCATGGCGACAGGTGATACATCCGCGCCGCCTCGCGCAGATCCTGCGGCACGCCGAGGAAGGACTGGTACAGGCTGAACGTCATGTTCCAGGCCTGCGAGGTGAAGATGGCGAAGATCGCCGCACACTCGTAGCCCATGAGGCTGCCGGGAAAGAGCGCGATGAAGCCGGTCACGGTGATCGACAGGAAGCCCAGGATCGGCACCGACTGGAGGATGTCGAGGATCGGGATCAGCAGCTTCTCGGCGCGCTTGCTCTTGGCCGCGAGCGCCGCATAGGCGAGGCTGAAGACCAGCGAGGCGACGAGCGCCAGCGCCATACGCAGCACCGTGCGCAGCCCATATTCCGGCAGGTGGCGCGGATCGAGCGACAGCGGCAGCGTCTCGCCGATCCGGTAGGGCACGCTCATCTGCCGGCTCGCCCAGCCGATCAGCACCACCGTGCCGAGCACCAGCGGCAGCGCGACGCCGTCCCAATAGGTGGGGCGAAGCCGCGACGGCCAAGCGACGATGGGCAGCCCCCAGCGCTGTTGCATCGCTCCCTGCCGCGATGATGAGATGGCGTCGCCGCAGGTGTAGCGAAAACCCATGGCAGATAAAAGTCAGGGCCGCGGCAAGCTCCCATCGGGAGCTTGTCCGCAGCGGCGTCAGCGGTTGCGCCAGCAACCGCGAGAGCCGCACCGCTCCTACTGGCCGCCGCGCTGCGCTACTCCTCCAAGAGCTGCCCGATCTTGAGGGCAACCCCCATCGAGCCCTGGATTTTGAGCTTGCCGGTCATATAGGCCATGGTCGGATTGAGGCTGCCGGCGACGAGCGCCTCGAGATGGGCGAGGCTGAGGCCCATCACGGTGTCGGCCTCGCGCGGCTCGTTGTCGATCGCCGGCGGCGTTTGCGTCCCGTCCCAGAAGACGACGCCGTCATCGCCGAGATCGAATTGCACGCGATAACCCAGCGCCGGGCTGGTGCCGGCCTTGGCGCGGATCGCCTCTGTGATGCTGTCGAGCGACATGGCGGCGGCTTCCCTGCTGCGGAACGGGACGGCGATGATAGCAGAGCCGCGCCGGCCGGCCGGCCACCCTGATCTGCGGGAGCGCCCGACCCTCGCCGAATCGTGAGGGGGTCGCCCCCGCCGCCCATGCTAGGCCCGCGCCGGGTCTGTGGGCGTGCCCTTCCTTGAGCATTGCCCGGAAAAGGCGAATCGGGGCACAATAAGCTCACAGCTGGCGGCCGGCCGGAGAGGCCGGTCCAAGCCCGGGACTTAACCGGGCTCGGCGGTGAGGGCATAGAGCCGAGCTGACGCAACGGCACAACAGACAGGGGAGGGTCGCATGGTCGGGTTATCAGGGCAGGCGGATTACGGAGCAAGCACGAACGGCCTGCTCTCGCGCGATCGAACCGTCGCGGGGCCGCGGTTCAACCGCTGGCTGGTACCGCCCGCGGCGCTGGCGATCCATTTGTGCATCGGCATGGCCTACGGATTTTCCGTGTTCTGGCTGCCGATGACCCGGCTGCTGCCGGCCACCAACGCGACCGCTTGTGCCTCCCAAAGCTTCATCGCTGAGCTCTTCACGACGAGCTGCAACTGGTCGGTCCCGAGCGAAACCCACATCTTCGAGATGTTCATCGCCATGCTCGGCATCTCGGCGGCGATCTGGGGCGGCTGGCTGGAGCATGCGGGTCCCCGCAAGGCCGGCAGCATCGCCGCGCTGTGCTGGGGCGGCGGGATGGTTCTGGGCGGCATCGGCGTCTCGATCCACCAGCTCTGGCTGGTCTATCTCGGCTGCGGCCTGATCGGCGGCATCGGCCAGGGCCTCGGCTACATCACCCCGGTCTCGACGCTGATCAAATGGTTTCCCGACCGGCGCGGCATGGCCACCGGCTTCGCCATCATGGGCTACGGCGGCGGCGCCATGATCGGCGCGCCGCTCGCGGTCTGGCTGATGGGCCACTTCGCCAGCAACGGCGTGGCGGGCGTCGCCCCGACCCTGATGGTCATGGGGCTGATCTACTTCCTCTTCATGCTGGGCGGCGCCTTCGGCTTCCGCGTCCCGCCGAGCGGCTGGCGTCCGACCGGCTGGGTCCCGGGCGCCAATGGCGGCAGTTCGATGATCACGACCCACCACGTGCATCTGAACCGGGTGTTCCAGATCCCGCAATTCTGGCTCATTTGGGGCGTCCTGTGCCTCAACGTGACCGCCGGGATCGGTGTGATCGCGATGGCGAGCCCGATGCTGCAGGAGGTCTTCGGTGCCAAGCTGCTCGGCATCGAGTTCATCGCCACGCTCACCGCCGCCCAGAAGGGCGCGATCGTCGCCGCCGCGGCGGGCCTGGTCGGGCTGATCAGCCTGTTCAACAGCCTCGGCCGGCTTTTCTGGGCGTCGCTGTCGGATTGGCTGGGCCGCAAGAACACCTATTACACCTTCTTCGTCCTGGGCATCATTCTCTACTGTCTGCTGCCGACCTGGGGACATCTGGGGCTGCCGGCCCTCTTCGTGATCTCGATCTGCATCATCCTGACGATGTATGGCGGCGGCTTCTCCACCGTGCCGGCCTATCTCGCCGACATCTTCGGGACGCAGATGGTGGGCGCGATTCACGGGCGGCTGATCACCGCCTGGTCCGTCGCCGGCGTCGTCGGGCCGGCGCTGATCGCCGGCATGCGGCAGTTCCAGATCGATCATGGCGTGCCCCATGCCCTGGTCTATGACCGGACGCTCTACATCATGGCCGTCCTGTTGTTCGGCGGGTTGGTGTGCAATTTCTTCGTCAAGCCGGTAGACCCGAAATACCGCATGAGCGAGCAGGAGCTGGCGCAAGAACGGGCGCTCCAGCGTGAGGACGCGGTGGCGGGCAACGCCGAGACGGCGGCGCGCGGCAGCTTCGGCCTGGTCGGGGTCCTCGCCTGGCTGGCGGTCGGCATTCCGTTCCTGATCGGTCTCTATATCGCCCTGGCAAAGGCGGCCTATCTGTTCTAGCCGTCCCGCCTCGATTCGATTTGCGCCGGCACGGCGCCCGGTCTTTCCCGACCGGGCGCCGCTGCTTTCGGGAGGGCCATCGGCTCCGGGCCGGCGCGGAGCGGAGCGGTTCCGGCCGCTGGCGGGTGCCTTTTGCCCTCTCGGCGGGGCGGTCCGATAGGGCCTGACCCCTAGGAAGGGGGATTCCTCCCCCCGTGGCAAAAAGTACACCGGGCCCGGCGCCGTTAACATATTTCGGGCTTCCCAACGGACACAGAACCGACCATATTCCTGCGGTCTGATTTTGACCTGTCGGGCTCCCGAAGGAGCTTGGCGGCACACCTCAAAAGTGCGAGAGACTTTACCTATGCGGGCCAATTTCGCTGGCGCCGAGGCGCTCGACCGGCAACCGGCTACGGAAAACGCGTCCCAGGCCGATCAGGCCGAGACCCAGGAAGAGCAGCACGGACGTCCGGCGCCCGAGGCGGCCGGCGAGCCGGTATCGGTGCGCGGCAACCTGGCCGAGATCGACCTCGGCCGTTCGGCCGATCCGCTGCGGCGCTACCTGCAGGAGATTTCCGAGGCGGATCTGCTCTCGCGCGAGGGCGAGGTGGCGCTGGCGCAGCGCATCGAGGCCGGCCAGGCCGCGGTGCTGGGCGCGCTCTATCGCAGCCCGCTGCTGCGCCGCGCGATCGCCCAGTGGAGCCAGAGCCTGCGCCAGGGCGAGGCGGCGCTGCGCGACGTTGTCGATTTGGCCGCCACCCAGGCGCGCCGCTCCGCCGGCGGCTCGGCCGCGGCCGCCGTCGCGCCCGCCGCGCTGGAGGACGAAGGGGCCGCGCCCCTGGCCGAGCTCGAAGGAACCCTGTTGCGGCCGGTGCTGCGCGCCTTCGACCGCGCGCGCAAGAGCCGCAGCCCGCAGGCGCTGACCCAGGCGCTCGCCCAGGTGGTGCTCCATCCCGAGCGCGTCGAGGAGCTGACGCTGCGCCTCAAGGAGCTCAACCGCCGCATCGTCGAGCGCGAGGGGCGTCTGGCCCGGCTCGTCGACCAGGCGAAGGTCGACCGCACCCTGTTCCTCGACAGCTATCTCAAGGCGGCGAGCCCGCGCGCCTGGCACGCCTCGGTGTCGCGGCGCCAGACGGCGCCCTGGCCGAATTTCCGCCGCCGGCACGGCGAGGCGGCACGCCTGCTGGTCGAGGAGCTGGAGGGCGTCTGCCGCGAGACCGGCCAGACGCTACCCGCCTTCCGCGCCCTGGTGACGGAGCTGCAGCGCGGCGCCCGCGACGCCGAGCGCGCCAAGCAGGAGATGATCCAGGCCAATCTGCGCCTGGTCGCCTGGATCGCGCGCCGCCACGTCAATCGCGGCCTGCCGCTGATGGACCTGATCCAGGAGGGCAATATCGGGCTGATGCGCGCGGTCGAGAAGTTCGACTGGCGCCGCGGCTACAAATTCTCGACCTATGCCACCTGGTGGATCCGCCAGGCCTGCACCCGCGCGCTGGTCGATCAAGGCCATCTGATCCGCATCCCGTCGCACATGACCGACGAGGCGCGCCGCGTCATGCGCGCGCAGCATCAGCTTCTCGCCGAGCTCGGGCGCGAGCCCAACGAGGCCGAGCTGGCGGCACGCCTGGGCGTGCCGATGGCCAAGGTGCGCGCCGTGCTCGAGCTGGTGCGCGACCCGGTCAGCCTCGACGCGCCGCTGTCCGAGGATGGCGACGCCACCATCGGCGACCTGATCGCCGATGACGGCGCGGTGATGCCGCACGAGGCGGCGGCGCAGGCCGAGCTGCGCGCCGCCACCGACGATGCGCTGTCGCGGCTGTCGCCGCGCGAGGCCGACATCCTGCGGCTGCGCTTCGGCGTCGGCCAGGCGGGCGAGCACACCCTCGAAGAGGTCGGGCGCAAGTATCAGGTCACGCGCGAGCGCATCCGCCAGATCGAGGCCAAGGCGCTCAAGAAGCTGGCGCAGCGCACGCATGGCCGGACCCTGGCGAGCTTCGTCGAGCGCTGAACTGGCGGCCCGCGGGCAAGACGCGCTATAGTGGCCGCGCCTTTTCCGACGAGGGGTGACTTATGTTCAAATCAGCATGTTTGATCGCCGCTGCGGCGGCCGTCGTCGCGTTCGCCGCCACGCCAGCATCGGCGAAGCACAAATCGAGCTGTTACGATTACGCTTGGCAGTCGCAGGACATGAAGGACTGCCTCGCCCATCCCGAGAAAGCCTCCATGCCGATGCACAAGGCCCATCACAAGAAGAAGGGCGGCATGAAGAAGATGGACATGAAGGACATGAAGAAGTCCTGAAGTCGCGGCTCGATCCCGCGGCGTGGTGCCGCGCCGCGGGATCGCCGTCGTCTCGACCTAAGCCACCGGCGGAACGGGGCGCGGCCATGGCCGGGACAGGGAGGGCCGCATCGCCAGTTTCGCAAGGCCGGCCGCAGCCGGCCGCCAGGGGCGCCGCCGGCGCCCGCTCGACACGCTGAGCCGCCATGCTTTCCGCCCCGCCCCGTGGGCTGCCCGCTTTCCTCCTTGATGTCGCGTTGATCGTCGGCGCCCTCTCGCCCGGCGAGCCGGTCGCGGCTGCATCCCGGAAGCTTCTGTGAGCGGCGGCCTCATCCTCGCCGCGCCGGCCTCGGCGAGCGGCAAAACCACGCTCACCCTCGCACTGCTGCGCCATTTCCGCCGCAGCGGCATGGACATCGCCTCGGCCAAGGCGGGGCCCGACTACATCGATCCCGCCTTCCACGGCGCCGCCTCCGGCTCGCCCTGCCTCAATCTCGATGCCTGGGCGATGCGGCGCGAGACCATCGCGGCGCTCGTCGCCTCGCTCGAGCGCCGGGCGAGCCTGGTGCTGTGCGAGGGGGCGATGGGCCTGTTCGACGGCGCCGGCCAGTCCGGCCACGGCTCGACCGGCGACCTCGCCGCGCTCACCGGCTGGCCGGTGGTGCTGGTGGTGGATGTCGCGGGCCAGGCCGGCTCGGCGGCGGCGCTGCTGCGCGGCTTCATCAGCCACCGCCTCGACGTGCCGGTGGCGGGCGTCATCTTCAACCGCGTTGGCGGGCCGCGCCATGCCGCCATGCTCGAGAATTCGGTGCGCACGGCGCTGCCGGAACTGCCGATCCTCGGCCACGTGCCGCGCCATGCCGAGCTGGCGCTGCCCGAGCGGCATCTGGGGCTGGTGCAGGCGGCCGAACATCCCGACCTCGACGGCTTCCTCGACCGCGCGGCCTCGCGGGTGAGCGCGGCCATCGATCTCGACCGGCTGGTCGGGCTCGCCCGCTCCAGCCGCCTCGCGGCCTTGCCCGCGGCGCAGCCGCTGCCGGTGCTGGGCCAGCGCATCGCGGTGGCGCGCGACGTCGCCTTCGCCTTCGCCTATCCGGCCATGCTCGAGGGCTGGCACAGCGCCGGCGCCGAGCTCGCGCCGTTCTCGCCCTTGGCTGACGAGGCGCCGGCGGCCGACGCCGATGCCGTCTTCCTGCCCGGAGGCTATCCCGAGCTGCATGCCGGCAGGCTTGCCGGCAACCGCCGCTTCCTCGACGGGCTCGCCGCCGCCGCCCGGCGCGGCGCCACCATCTATGGCGAATGCGGCGGCTACATGGTGCTGGGCAGCGGCCTCATCGACGCCTCGGGCACCCGCCATGCCATGGCCGGGCTGCTGCCGCTGGAGACCAGCTTTGCCGAGCGTCGCCGGCAGCTGGGCTATCGCCGGACGCGGCTGCTGGCGGCCGGGCCCTTGGGCCAGGCGGGAGCGGTGTTCCGCGGCCATGAGTATCATTACGCCACCATCCTCGACGAGGGCGAGGGCACGGCGCTCTTCGCCATGGCCGACGCCGACGGCGACGATCTCGGCGCCGCCGGACGCGTCAAGGGCCGCGTCATGGGCTCCTTCCTGCACGTGGTGGACCGCGGCTAAATTCGGCGCTGGGAGCGGATAGAAGGCGCGGCCGGAAGGGCGATATGACAGCGCATCATCGCCAGCGAGGGATTACGCCCATGGTCGAACAGCAATACTGGGATGCGGTCGCCGCCCGCTCGCGCCAGGCCGATGGCGCCTTCGTCTACGCCGTCACCACCACCGGCGTCTATTGCCGGCCGTCCTGCCCGAGCCGCCGGCCGCGACGCGAGAACGTGCAGTTCTTCCCGCTGCCCGAAGCGGCGGAGCAGGCGGGATACCGCCCCTGCCGGCGCTGCCATCCGCAGCAGCTTCCGGCGAGCGACCCGGCGGCCGAGCGCGTGCGCCAGGCCTGCCGCCTGATCGACGCGGCGCTGGAGGAGGGCGAGAGCGCGGCGCCGAGCCTCGAGCGGCTGGGCGCGGCGGTCGGCGCCAGCGCGCATCAGCTACAGCGCCTGTTCAAGCGCGAGCTCGGCATCAGCCCGCGCGATTTCGCCGCCGCCCGCCGGCTGACGCGCGTCAAGGCGCGGCTGCGCCAAGGCGACGGTGTCGCCGGCGCGCTCTACGAGGCGGGCTACGGCTCCTCCTCACGGCTCTACGAGCGCTCCGACGCGCAGCTCGGCATGACCCCCGCCACCTATCGCAAGCGCGGGCAAGGCATGGCGATCGGCTTCACCATCGTCCCCTGCCCTCTGGGCCGGCTGCTGGTCGCGGCCACGGCGCGCGGCATCTCGGCGGTAAGCCTCGGCGCCAGCGACGCGGCGCTGGAGGCCGCGCTCAAGGCGGAATACGCCGCGGCCGAGATCCGCCGCGACGACGACGCGCTCGGCCGCTGGGTGGGCGCCATCCTCGCCCATCTCGACGGCGCGGCGCCGGATCTGGCGCTGCCGCTCGATCTCCAGGCGACCGCCTTCCAATGGCGCGTCTGGCGCGAGTTGCAGCAGATCCCCTATGGCGAGACCGCCAGCTACGCCGCGATCGCGCGGCGCATCGGGGCGCCACGCGCGGCGCGCGCGGTGGCACGCGCCTGCGCCGAGAACCGCGCGGCGCTGGTCATTCCCTGCCACCGCGTGGTGCGCGGCGACGGCGCGCCCGGGGGCTATCGCTGGGGCACCGAGCGCAAGGCGAAACTGCTGGCGGCGGAAAAGCGGCAGGCGGCGAAGTAGCCGCCGCCGCCCCGGCGAAAGCCGGGGCCCAGGGCCGACCGCACCGCGCTCACCCTGGGTCCCCGCTTGCGCGGGGACGGCGAATGATGAGTGGGTGGCGCCCCGCTGAGAGCTGACAGCTGACAGCTTCTTAGGCCAGAATGCTTTCCAGCATCCAGGCGGCCTTCTCATGGGCGCGGATGCGCTGCGTGGCAAGGTCGGCGCTGCCGACATCGTCATGCTCCTCCGACGCGGCCACCACCGCCTCGGCGCTGCGCACCACAACACGATGGTCGGCGAGAAGCTGGCGCACCATCTCCATCGCCGCGGGCGCGCCCGGCTCCTCGCTCACCGAGGCGAGCTGCGTGAACTCGGCATAACTCGCCGGCGCCTTGGCGCCCAGCGCGCGGATGCGCTCGGCGATCTCGTCATTGGCGGCGGCGAGCTCGCCATATTGCTCCTCGAACAGCTTGTGCAGCTCGTAGAACTTCGCGCCGACCACGTTCCAGTGGAAGCCCTGGGTCTTCAGGTAGAGCGTGTAGGTGTCGGCCAGAAGTCGGCTCAGCGTGGCGGCGATCGTCTGCCGTGCCGCCTGATTGTTGTGATAGGCGCTGGACATGGGTCTCTCCTTTCGGTTCACGCGGCGAGGCTCGCCTCGCCGTCGAGCGTGGCCGCGACGGCGTGGATCACCGAGGCGATGCGCACCGCCTGCTGAATCGCTTCACGCGAGACGCCGGCCTTGCGCAGCACCTGGTCGTGCGCGTCGATGCATTTGCCGCAGCCGTTGATCGCCGAGACGGCGAGCGACCAGAGCTCGAAATCCGTCTTGTCGACGCCGGGATTGGCGATGACGTTCATGCGCAGGCGCGCCGGCATGGTGGCGTAGTCGGGGTCGGATGCGAGATGCGTGAAGCGGTAATAGATGTTGTTCATCGCCATGATCGAGGCCGCCGCCTTGGCCGCGGCGGCGGCGGTCGGCGAGAGGTGCTGCGTCGCCTCCGCCCCGACCGAGGCGATCAGCGTCGCGTTGCGCGCCGCCAGCGATGTCGCGAGCAAGGCGCCCCAGCGCTGCTGCTCCGTCAGCACGGCGTCGCTCAGCAGCGAGGACAGATTGAGCCTCAGATCCTTGGCGTAGTCGGGGAGAGCGTCGCGGATGGCATCGATCGTCATGTCATGTCTCCTGGTGCGGGAAGGCGGCAGGGCGCGGGCCAAGCCGCGCCCTCCGGGCTCAAGCCGCCTGCAGCGTCTCCTCGCCCTTCTGCCAGTTGCAGGGGCAAAGCTCGTCGGTCTGCAGCGCGTCGAGCACCCGCAGTACCTCCTGCGGATTGCGCCCGACGCTGAGGTCGTTCACCGAGGCGAAACGGATGACGCCCTGGGGATCGACGATGAAGGTGGCGCGCAGCGCCACGCCGGCCTCCTTGTCGAGGATGCCCAGCGCCGTGCTGAGCTCGCGCTTGATGTCGGAGAGCCATGGGAAGGTGACCTTGCCGAGATCGTCGCGGCTCTGCCGCCAGGCGACATGGACGAACTCGCTGTCGATGGAGAGGCCGAGAAGCTGCGCATCGCGGTCGCGGAACTCGCGCTCGATGTCGTTGAATCCCACGATCTCCGTCGGGCAGACGAAGGTGAAGTCCTTGGGCCAGGCGAAGACGACCAGCCACTTGCCGGCATAGCTGTCATTCGTCGCCGGCACGAAGGCGGTCTTGGGATCGGTGCCGTTGACGGCGGTCAGGGAAAAAGCGGGGAAAACATCACCTACGGTCAGCATATCGCGGAAGCTCCTGCGGTCTTGAGGGGTTGCGATGCCGGATAAATGCCCCTACATGACTTATCGATCCAATGGATAATTACGAACTTCAGGATCGGAAAACTCGATGATACCGCTTCCCAGCCTGCAGCAGCTCCGCTTCCTGGCGGCACTCGCCGACGAGCGGCATTTCGGCCGCGCCGCCGAGGCCTGCGCCGTCACCCAATCCACCCTCAGCGCCGGCATCAAGGAGCTCGAGGATCGGCTGGGCGTGAGCCTGGTCGAGCGCACGCGCCGCCACGTCATGCTGACGCCGCTCGGCGAGGAGATCGTCGAGCGCGGCCGGCGCCTGTTGCGCGACGCCGAGGATCTCGCCGAGGCGGCGAAAGCCGGACGGGAGCCGCTGTCGGGGCCGCTGCGCCTCGGCGTCATCCCGACCATCGGCGCGTATATCCTGCCCGCGGCGCTGCGCGGCCTCGCGCGGAAATTCCCCAAGCTCAGGCTCTATCTGCGCGAGGAGCAGACCGCATCGCTGCTGGCGAAGCTGGAGAAGGGCGAGCTCGACCTCGTGCTCATCGCGCTGCCCTACGATGTCGGCGAGCTCGAGACCATGCCGCTCGGATCCGACCGCATCCTGGCGGCGCTGCCCAAGGGCCACCCGCTCGCGGCGGCGCGCAGGATCGACACTGCCGATCTCGCCAGCGAGGAGCTGCTGCTGATGGAGGACGGGCACTGCCTCAGGAGCCATGCGCTGCAGGCCTGCCGCCTCGCCGGCCCCGGCCGCAACGAGGTCTTCCAGGGCACCAGCCTGCGCACGCTGCTGCACATGACGGCGGGCGGCATCGGCATCACCTTGATGCCGGAGATGGCGGTGGCGAGCGAGATCACGTCGGGCTCGGGCCTGGTGGCGCGGCCGCTCGAGGGCGATCCCAGCCGCACCATCGCCTTGGCGTGGCGGCGCAGCTCGGCGCGCAAGGCGGAGTTCCGCGCGCTCGGCGGCTATCTCAAGACCGTGCTGTCGGAAGCGCGTCGCTGAAGGCCAAAATCGCCGAAATGACGCTCGCAATTAATCAAGATTACCCCAAGCGGCCGCGATTTTATTAAGCTTGTTGCCCACTTGCGGGAAACCTGGGGGACAGGTATTTACGAAGTCGTGAAGACCGCCGCGCCCTTTCGAATGACCCTCCCCAACCAGCTTGCCCCGCACGCGGGCAAGGTGCCGGTGAGGGTGCGGGTGAGCCGGCGCGCCCGGCGCCTGGCGCTCAAGATCGACGCCGTGGGCGATGCCGTGGAGCTGGTCCTGCCGCCGCGAACCTCGCTCCCCCGGGCGTTGAATTTCCTTAAGTCAAATCGCGATTGGGTTGAGAGACGCCTGGCCGCCCTGCCGCCGCGCATCACCTTCTCGGATGGCGAGCGGGTGCCGGTGCTGGGGACCCCGCATCGCATCCGCCATGTCCCCCGCGCCAGCGGCCGGGGGCCGGTCTGGATCGAGGCGGGCGAGATCCGGGTCAGCGGCGACAAGGCGCATATCGCGCGCCGGGTGCGCGACTTCCTCAAGGAGCGGGCGCGCCAGGAAGTCGGCCGCCGCGCCCGGCGCCTGGCGCTGCAGGTCGACCGCACGGTCGGCCGCATCAGCGTGCGCGACACCACGACGCGCTGGGGCAGCTGCTCGGCCAGCGGCAACATGGCGTTCTCCTGGCGGCTGATCATGGCGCCCGAGGCGGTGCTGCATTACGTGGTGGCGCATGAGGTGGCGCATCTCGTCGAGATGAACCACGGGCCGCGCTTCTGGAAGCTGGTCGACCGGCTGGTTCCCGGCGTCGACCGCCACCGCGACTGGCTCAACGACAACCGCGCCTGGCTGCTGCGCATCGGCTGACCGGAAGCGGCCGCTCAGGCGGCGAGCGCGGGGCGGCGCGGCGGCGGCGCCAGGCCGCCGCGGCGCGCCAGCCACAGCAGCAGCGCGAGCCCGGGCAGGCAGGCGGCAGTGGCGATCAGGAAGAACTCGGTCCAGCCGAAGCGATCGGCGATCCAGCCGCCCGAGGAGGCGATCACGATGCGCGCCACCGAGGCGAGCGCCGAGAGCAGCGCGTATTGCGTCGCCGTGAAGGCGAGGCTGCACAGCCCGGAGAGATAGGCGACGAAGGCGGCCGAGCCGATGCCGCCGGTCACGTTCTCGGCCGCGATGGTCATGGCGAGGACGGCCAGATCGTGCCCGGCGCGGAACTGCACGATGTACACCAGCACCGACAGCATCTGCAGCACGCCGCCGACGAGGAGCGCGCGCATGACGCCCGCACGCGCCACCAGCAACCCGCCGAGGAACACGCCGGTCATCGCCGCCGCCATGCCGAACACCTTGGTGATGCCGGCGATCTCGGCGTTGCTGAAGCCCAGCGTGACGTAGAGCGGTCCGGCCATGCTGGCGGCGATGGCATCGCCGAGCTTGAACAGCACGACGAAGACGAGAATGGCGAGCCAGCCGCGATGCCGGGTGAAATCGAGGAAGGGCTCGATCACGGCCGCGCGAAGCCAGTCGCCTCCCGGCGGCGGCGCGCTCGGCGGCTCGCGGGTCATCAGCACCGTGACGAAGCCCACCAGCAGGCAGGCCGCCATCACACCATAAGCCGTGGTCCAGCCGAGCGCGCTCAGATAGAGCGCGCCGGCGGTCGAGGCGATGATGCCGATGCGATACCCGATCTGCGTCGCCGCCGCGCCCGCGCCCTGCTCGTCGGCCGCGAGCAGCTCCACGCGGTAGGCATCGATGACGATATCCTGGCTCGCCGACAGGAAGGCGATGAGCACGGCGACGATGGCGACCCATTCGCGCCCGAGGCGCGGGTCGGTGAACCCCAGGGCCAGAATGGCGAGCGCCAGCAGCACCTGGATGAAGAGCGCCCAGCTCCGCCGCCGTCCGAGGCGCGCCGTCAGCAGCGGCAGCTTCACGCGGTCGAGCACCGGCGACCACAGGAATTTCAGGATGTAGGCGAGGCCCACCAGCGAGAAGAGACCGATATCGGTGAGCGAGACGCCTTCGGTCCTGAGCCAGATCGACAGCGTCGACCCGGTAAGCGCATAGGGCAGCCCGCTCGCGAAGCCCATGCCCAGAATCGCCAGCATGCGGCGATCGCGATAGACGCCGAGCGCCGCAGGCCAGGATTTCACCGCCGCACCGTGCCGGCGAGCCGCAGCAGGCTATGCCTCGTCTTCGTCCGCGTCGGCCGCGACCTGGAGGCGGATGATGCTGTCGGGATCCTCGACCGCGCCGTTGTCGCCGTCATCGCCCTTCTTGATCGCGTCGATGTGCTCCATGCCCGACACCACCTGGCCCCAGACGGTGTACTTGCCGTCGAGGAAGGACGCGGGCGCGAAGCAGATGAAGAACTGGCTGTCGGCGCTGTCCGGGCTCTGCGCGCGTGCCATCGAGCAGGTGCCGCGTACATGCTTGCCGGCGTTGAACTCGGCCTTGAGCTTCCTGCCGGAGCCGCCGGTGCCGTCGCCGCGGGGATCGCCGGTCTGCGCCATGAAGCCGTCGATCACGCGATGGAACACGATGCCGTCGTAGAAGCCCTCGCGCGCCAGCTCCTTGATGCGCGCGACATGGCCGGGCGCGAGATCGGGCTTGAGCTCGATCACGACCCTGCCGGCCGGCACGTCGAGATAAAGCGTGTTCTCCAGATCCGCCGCGCTCATGCCACACCTCCGCTGAGGAACCGGCGGGTTATCCCACACCCGCCCGGCAGCGGCAAGGCGCCGTCAGCTCTTTTTCGCGCGGTCGGCGTCGGCAGCGATCTGCATGCGAATGATGTGGTCGGGATTGGTAACCCTGCCGTTCGCGGCGGGATCGCCCTGCTTGAGCGCATCGATATGCTCCATCCCCGACGTCACCTGGCCGAAGATGGTGTAGTGGCCGTCCAGATTGGGCGCCGGCTTGAAGCAGATGAAGAACTGGCTGTCGCCGCTGTCGGGATCGTCGGCGCGGGCGAGGCCGACGGTGCCGCGCACGAAATGCGCCTGGCTGAACTCCGCCTTGACCGTCTGGCCGGAACCGCCGCTGCCATTGCCCTTGGGATCGCCGGTCTGCGCCATGAAGCCGTCGATGACGCGGTGGAAGGTGAGCCCGTCATAGAAGCCGCGGCGGGTCAGATCCTTGATATGGGCCACGGTCTTTGGCGCGAGATCGGGGCGAAGCTCGATCACCACGCGCCCGGTGGGCACGTCCATGTAGATCGTGTTTTCGGGGTCGGCGGCGCGCGCCGGCGCCAAGGCAAGAGCGAGGAGACCGGCGGCGAAGGCGAGGACTGTCAAACGCATCGTGGCGATCCGCTGCAAAGTGGACGGGAACGCCGCGACGATATCCCAGATGCGGCGCGCTGTCAGCCCGCCGCGGCGGCGCGCGACTGGCGCTTGCGCTCGTTGGGATCGAGGAAGCGCTTGCGCAGGCGGATCGATTTCGGCGTCACCTCGACGAGTTCGTCATCGGCGATGTAGGCGATCGCCTGCTCGAGCGTCATGATGATCGGCGGCGTCAGCCGCACCGCCTCGTCCTTGGCGGTGGTGCGGATGTTGGTGAGCTGCTTGCCCTTCAGCGGGTTGACGTCGAGATCGTTGTCGCGCGTATGGGCGCCGACGATCATACCCTGATAGACCTGGGTTCCCGGCGTGATGAACATCGGGCCGCGATCCTCGAGGTTCCACAGCGCATAGGCGACGGCGGCGCCGTCGCCGGTGGAGATCAGCACGCCGTTGCGCCGGCCCTCGATCGCCCCCTTCCACGGTGCGTAGCCGTGGAAGAGGCGGCTCATGATGCCGGTGCCGCGCGTGTCGGTGAGGAACTCGCCCTGATAGCCGATGAGGCCGCGCGTCGGCCCGTGGAAGGTAAGGCGCTGCTTGCCGCCGCCCGACGGGCGCATGTCGACCATCTCGGCCTTGCGCCCGGCCATCTTCTCGACGACGATGCCGGCGAATTCCTCGTCGACGTCGATCTGTATCTCCTCGATCGGCTCGAGCCGCTGGCCGGTGGCCGGATCGGTCTTGAGCAGCACGCGCGGCCGCGAGATGGCGAGCTCGTAGCCCTCGCGCCGCATGGTCTCGATCAGCACGCCGAGCTGCAGCTCGCCGCGGCCGGCGACCTCGAGCGCGTCCTTCTCCTCGCTCTCGCGCACCCGGATGGCGACGTTGCCCTCGGCCTCGCGGCGCAGGCGCTCGACGATCATACGCGAGGTGACCTTGCTGCCCTCGCGCCCGGCAAGCGGGCTGTCATTGACCGAAAACGTCATGGCGAGCGTCGGCGGATCGATCGGATCCGAGGGCAGCGCCTCGGTCACCTCCGGCGCGCAGAGCGTGTCGGCGACCGTCGCCTCGGCGAACCCGGCGATGGCAACGATGTCGCCGGCCTCGGCCTCCTCGGTCGGCTTGCGCTCGAGGCCGCGGAAGGCGAGCAGCTTGGTCAGCCGCGTCGCTTCGATCACCTTGCCGTCATGCGACAGCGCCTTCACCGGCATGTTGACGCGCGCCGTGCCGCTGTGGATGAGCCCGGTCAGCACGCGGCCGAGATAGGGGTCGCTTTCCAGCGTGGTGACGAGCATGGCGAAGGGCTGGCTCGGATCGGCCTTGGGCGGCGGCACGTGGCTGAGGATGAGGTCGAAGAGCGCGCGCAGATCCTCGCGCGGCGCGGCGAGATCGGCGACCGCCCAGCCGGCGCGGCCGGAGGCGTAGAGCGTCGGGAAATCGAGCTGCTCGTCGCTGGCGTCGAGCGCGGCAAAGAGATCGAAGATCTCGTTATGCACCTGCTGCACGCGGGCATCGGGCCGGTCGACCTTGTTGATGACGACGATCGGCCGCAAGCCCTGGCGCAGCGCCTTGGAGACGACGAACTTGGTCTGCGGCATCGGCCCTTCGGCGGCGTCCACCAGCACCACGACGCCGTCCACCATGCTCAGGATGCGCTCGACCTCGCCGCCGAAATCGGCATGGCCGGGCGTGTCGACGATGTTGATGCGGGTGCCCTGCCAGAGCACCGAGGTGCATTTGGCGAGAATGGTGATGCCGCGCTCGCGCTCGAGATCGTTGCTGTCGAGGGCGCGCTCCATGACCTGCTGGTTGGCGCGGAAGGCGCCGCTCTGGCGCAGCAGCTGGTCGACCAGCGTGGTCTTGCCGTGGTCGACATGCGCGATGATGGCGATGTTGCGGATATCCATGGGCGCGGGAGGATGCGGCAGATTGGTTAAGATGGAATGACAGCACTAAATGGGGATGCCCCCGCCCTGAGGCAATGGCGGCGGTTCTATAGCGGAGATTGCGGCGCCGGTCGACGACTATTCGGCCCTCCGCTGCCTCAAGGCGCCATAATTGTCAGAACCGTCGGGCCCGCACGCGTGTTAGTCACGCGTTTTGTGCGAAAAGCCACCTTCCGCGAGGCAACCCCCGATGCGTCTCTTCCGCTTCCTGCTGCCGCTCTGGCTCGTGCTCGCCGTGATCGCCGCGCCAGTGGCGTCTTCCGCCCAGGTCTCGGTCGGCGTTTCCGTGCAGATCCCGCCGCCGCCGCTGCCGGTCTACGCCCAGCCGCCCATCCCTGCTCCAGGGTATCTCTGGATGCCGGGCTATTGGGCCTACGGCCCGGCCGGGTACTACTGGGTGCCGGGCACCTGGGTCGAGCCGCCGGCCGTCGGGCTGCTGTGGACGCCGGGCTACTGGGGCTGGAACAACGGGGCCTATCTCTGGCATGCCGGCTATTGGGGGCCGCATGTGGGCTTCTACGGCGGCATCAATTACGGCTTCGGCTACACCGGCACCGGCTTCGTCGGCGGCTACTGGCATCGCGGCGTCTTCACCTACAACCGCGCCGTGGTCAATGTCGGCGGTCTCCATGTCGCGGTCTACAACCGCCCCGTGGCGGTCAACCGGGCGAGCGTCAGCTTCAACGGCGGGCGCGGCGGGCTGCGCGCCCGGCCGTCGCCGCAGCAAGAGACTTTCGGGCGTGAGGCGCATCGCGAGCCGACCGGCGTCCAGATGCGGCACGAGCACGCGGCCAGCGGCAATCACGCGCTGTTCGCCGCCGAGAACCACGGCCATCCGCCGATCGCGGCGACGCGCCGGGCGGGCGTCTTCGAAGGCCGCGAGATCGTGCCGGCGCGCGGCGCGCCGCATCCCGGCCACGCCGGACCGCCGCATCCGGAAGGCCATCCCGGCCCCGGCGGCGAGCACCACGACGAGCATCACTAACGCGCGGCGCGCCGCCGCTCAGAGCAGACCGGCCTGCTGCGCCAGCGCCTTGAGCGAGGCCTCGGGCCGGGCGCCGTAATGGCCGATCACCTCGGCGGCGGCGAGGCTGCCGAGGCGGCCCGATGCGGCGAGATCGAAGCCGTGGGTGAGGCCGTAGAGCACTCCCGAGGCGTAGAGATCGCCGGCGCCGGTGGTGTCGAGCACCCGGTCGACGCGGACCGGCGGGATCGGCTCGATCGCGCTGCGGCTGACCAGCACCGAGCCCTTGGCGCTGCGGGTCAGCGCGGCGATCTCGCAATGGCCGCGCACCGCGGCGAGCGCCTCCTCGAAGGAGGCGGTCTGATAGAGCGCGGTGATCTCGGCCTCGTTGGCGAAGAGAATGTCGACATGCCCCGCGACGAGGGCGAGGAACTCGGCGCGATAACGCTCGACGCAGAACGCGTCGGAGAGCGTCAGGCTCACCTTGCGCCCGGCGGCATGGGCGAGCTCCGCCGCCTTGCGAAAGGCTTCCTTGGCGCGCGGCGGATCGAAGAGATAGCCCTCGAGATACGTCACCTGCGCCGCGGCGATGAGCGCGGGCGCGATGTCCTCGGGGCCGAGCTCGACGCAGGCGCCGAGAAACGTGTTCATGGTGCGCTGCGCGTCCGGCGTCACCAGGATGAGCGAGCGCGCGGTGGGCGGGCCCGAGGCGAGCGGCGTCGTGTCGAAGCGCACGCCGACGGCGCGCATGTCATGGGCGAAGACATGGCCGAGCTCGTCCTGGCGCACCTTGCCGATATAGGCGCCGGCGCCGCCCAGCGACGCGAGCCCGGCCATGGTGTTGCCGGCCGAGCCGCCCGACATCTCGAGCGCCGAGCCCATCTCGCCATAGAGCGCCTCGGCGCGGGCCGCGTCGATGAGCTGCATCGAGCCCTTGACCAGGCCCTGGCGCGCGAGAAAGGCGTCGTCGGCCTGGGCGATGACATCGACGATGGCATTGCCGATGCCGACCACATCGAGAGAAGAAGCCGCCATGACCTCACCCATATCGCGGAAAGCCGCGCAGTATAGGGAGCTTTGCCGCAGCGGCAAGGTTGCGCGAATACAAGGCGATTGCGCGGCGACGGCGCTTGCCTCGCCCGGGGCTTCGCGCGAGGCTCAGGCCCCTGGCACAGCAGCGCCCGGCACCGGCACCATGCTCACCGCTTTCCGCCTTGCGCTCGAAGACACGTTCGCGCCGCAGCAGCGGCGCACCCTCGGCCTCAGCCTGGCGCTGGCGGCGCTGCTGCTGGCCGTGCTGTGGCTGGGATGCGGGCTGGTGCTCGCCCACAGCCGAGTCGCCGGGATTTGGTGGCTCGACGCCCTGATCGATGTTTTCGGCGGCGTCGCGGCGCTGCTGCTTGCCTGGCTGTTATTTCCGGCGATGACCATGCTGATTCTGGGATTTTTTCTCGATGGCATCGTCGACACTGTGGAAAGCCGCAGATATCCGGGTCTGGGGCCGGTGCGGCGCCGCACCGCCGCCGGCGGGCTCGCCGGAGCGCTGCGCCTCGCCGCGCTGGCGCTGCTGCTCAACCTGATCGCCCTGCCACTCTATCTGGTGCCCCCAATAAACCTCTTTATCTACTACCTATTGAACGGATATCTTGTCGGGCGTGAATATTTTGAGCTAGTCGCGCTTCGTCGGATGGAGCGAGGGGCGGCACGGGCGATGTGGCGGCGGCACCGCCTTCGGCTCGTTCTAGCCGGAGTGGTTGTCGTCTTCCTGTTGTCGCTGCCGCTCATCAACCTGGCGGCGCCGGTGATGGCGGCAGCCTTCATGCTGCATGTTATCGAGGGGCTGCGACGGAACGAGACGGCCGAAACGTTCGCCGGTTCGCGTCGCTTAGGGTTAATAAAAGATTAATCACTCGGCGCGAGTTTGAGCCCCGTCCCGATAAACCCTATCAGGTGTTACCGCCATGTTCGGCCGCAAAAAGCACCCCGACGACGCCAAGCTCCAGCCGGAGCTCGGCGACGAGCTGGGCATTCCGGCAAAGCCCGGCCCGCGCCCTTCCGGCGCAGCCCCTACCCCCGCCCCCCTTCGCCCGCCCATGGCCGCCGCCGCGCGGCCGCTGAGCGCCGAGCCCCCCAAGCCGGTGGAGACATCCAAGCCCGGTCTCGCCGCGGCAGCGCAGACCGACACGCCACGGCCGCCGCCGATCGTGCCGACGCCGGTGAAGCGCGATGCCGAGACGCGCAAGCTCATCGTCGGCCGCGAGATCTCGCTTTCCGGCGAGATCACCGCCTGCGACCGGCTGGTCGTCGAAGGCAGCGTCGAGGCCAACCTGGCCAATTGCCGCGACATCGACATCGCGGAGACCGGTCTCTTCAAGGGCTCGGCCTCGATCGACGACGCGGAAATTCGCGGCCGGTTTGAAGGGACTCTTAACGTTCGCCGGCGTCTACTGATCCGTGCCTCGGGCCGGGTCATCGGCACCATCCGCTACGGCCAGATCGAAATCGAGTGCGGCGGGCAGATCTCGGGCGAAATCCAGGCCCAGCCCATCAGCGATATCGGCGATGCGCCGCTGACGGCACCGCGTCCGACCATCCTGTCGCTGGCGGAAGAGGCGAAGGCGAGCTAACGCGTCGGGGCGCTCCGGCGCCTCGGGGGAATGTCGATGATCGGGTCGCTGCGTGCGGCCGAGACGGCAAACGGCAAGGCGATCGCGCAGCGGCGCGGTCCTCCTTGCCGTTTTCTGTTCGCCGGCGCGGTGCTGGCCCTGCTCGCCGCCTGCAGCGCCGGCCCGCCCGCGCCCCCCGCCGCGGCACTGCCGGCGGCCGCGCAACCGGTGGCGGCGCGACCGGTCGAGGCGCGCAGCCTGGCCGGGCTCAGCGCCAAGCAGGTGGTGGCGCTCTTCGGCGAGCCCGATTTCCGCCGCGCCGAGCCGCCGGCCGAGCTGTGGCAGTACCGCACCGCCGATTGCGTGCTCGATCTCTTCCTCTACAGCGACGCGGGGGGCGTCCATGTCGTCCGCAGCGAGACGCGCGACCGCAGCCTCATCCAGGCCGGCGCCGGCCGCTGCGCCGGCGCCAGCGATCCGCTCGCCCTGCGCATCCGCCAAAGCCGGCTCTGAAGGCGCGACAACGGCCGACCGGCGGCTTTGTTCCGGGATTAATTCGCCGTAATCCGCGGGCGCATCCTCCGAGCCCCGCCCCTATCACGGGGGCAAGCGCATCACGCGCCTCGGGAGAGATGGATCATGAAACGCATGCTGATGCTGACGCTCCTGGCGCTGCCGCTGCTCGGCGCGCTCGGCGGCTGCGTCGTCTATGACGAGCACGGCTATTATCATCATCCCTATTACTGGCGCTGAGCCGCGGCTATCGGCGCTTGGCGCGGCGCGGCTTCGCCCGCCGCGCCGGCGCCTTGGCCTTGGCCGGCGGCTCGGCCGTGGTCTTGGCGGGATAGGCGCAGAGATCGGCGACGATGCAGGCCTCGCAGCGCGGCTTGCGGGCGACGCAGGTGTAGCGGCCATGCAGGATGAGCCAGTGATGGGCGTTGCGCTTCCATTTGTCCGGCACGACGCGCTCCAGCTCGAGCTCGACCAGCAGCGGCGTCTTGCCCGGCGCCATGCCGGTGCGGTTGCCGACGCGGAAGATATGGGTGTCGACCGCGATGGTGGGCTGCCCGAAGGCGACGTTCATCACCACGTTCGCCGTCTTGCGGCCGACGCCGGGCAGCGCCTCCAGCGCCTCGCGGGTGCGCGGCACCTCGCCGCCATGCTCGGCGACGAGCTGCCGGCTCAGCGCGATGACGTTCTTGGCCTTGGTGTTGAAGAGGCCGATGGTCTTGATGTGCTCGCGCAGCCCCGCCTCGCCCAGCGCCAGCATCTTCTGCGGCGTGTCGGCGCGCTTGAACAGCGCCGCCGTCGCCTTGTTGACCCCGGCATCGGTCGCCTGCGCCGACAGCACCACGGCCACCAGCAGGGTATAGGGATTGATGTACTGGAGCTCGCTGCGCGGGTCGGGCCGCTGCGCGGCGAGGCGGCGGAAGAACTCGTCAACGTCCGCGGGGCTCATGGGGGCCGATCTTAGCCGCGGCGGCGCCACAAAAAAACCCGACCCCCCGCGGGGCGGGGTAGCCCGCGCGGGCGTTTACCAGGGAAAGCCCCTGACCTATCGTAAGGCGATGAGCGAGCGAGCCGCCGACAGCGACACCCCCTGCCACTACACGGCCGTGCTCCAGCCGCACCGCAGCCTGCCGCCGCGCGGGTTCACCGTGCTGATGCTGGCCGTGGCCGGGGTGAGCTTTGCGGTCAGCCTCGGCTTCGTGCTGCACGGCGCCTGGCCGGTGACGCCGTTCTTCGGCCTCGATGTCGCCCTGGTCTATCTCGCCTTCCGCCTCAGCTATCGCCAGGCGCGCCAGCGCGAGGAGCTCAGGCTCGGCGACGACAGCCTCACCGTCGACCGCATCAGCATCTATGGCGAGCGCCGGCGCTGGCAGTTCCAGCCCTTCTGGCTGCGCGTCCGCTTCGAGGAGCAGGACGAGCACACCAACCGCCTGGTGCTGTCCTCGCATGGCCGCTCGCTGGTGGTGGGCAGCTTTCTCGGGCCGGAGGAGCGCCGCGGCGTGGCGCGGGGGCTGATGGAGGCGCTGCGCGACTGGCGCCGGCGCCTGTCGCCTTAGCGCGATGCGAAGCATCGTCGCTGGCGGGCGCCAGCGGTTGCTCCTTGCAACCGCGAGAGCCCGCGCCGTGAAGTGCTGGTCCGCACGGTGCGGCTCCCGCCGTTGCTGACGCAACGGCTGACGCCGCCAGCGACGACGCGCTGCGCGCGTCGCGCTAGAGCCCCAGCACGTCCTTCATGCCGTAGAGCCCGGGCTTCTTGCCCACGACCCAGAGCGCCGCGCGCACCGCGCCGCGGGCGAAGAGCCGGCGGCTGCCGGCGCGGTGGGTGAGCTCGAGCCGCTCGCCCTCGCCGGCGAAGATCACCGTGTGGTCGCCGACGACGTTGCCGCCGCGCAGCGTGGCAAAGCCGATATCGCCGGGCTTGCGCGGGCCGGTATGGCCGTCGCGCACGCGCTGGCTGTGGCCGGCGAGATCGATGCCGCGGCCTGCCGCCGCGGCGCGGCCCAGCGCCAGCGCGGTGCCGGAGGGCGCGTCGACCTTGTGGCGGTGGTGCATCTCCAGCACCTCGATGTCGTAGTCCTCGCCCAGCCGCCGCGCCGCCTCGGCGACGAGGCCCTGCAGCAGCGTCACCACCGGGCTCATATTGGGCGCCCAGACGATGGGCGCGCGCGCGGCGGCCTCGGTCAGCGCCTTCTCCTGCGCCGCGTCCAGGCCGGTGGTGCCGAGCACCAGCGCCGTGCCGTGGCGCGCGCAGAGCCGGGCATGCTCGACGGCGGCGGCGGGCGCGGTGAAGTCGATCAGGATGTCGGCGCCGCCGATCAGCGCCGCCGCCTCCGCCGTCGCCGCCAGGCCCACCGCGCCGATGCCGGCAAGCTCGCCGATGTCGCGGCCGAGGAACGGGCTGCCCGGCGCCTCGCTGCCGCCGGCCAGCGCCAGCCCGGGCGCGGCCTGCACCTCCGCCACCAGCATCCGTCCCATGCGGCCGCCGCATCCGGCGATGCCGACCCGTTTGTCCGCCATGCCTGCCTCCGCTGCGCGGCGGGCGGAGAGCCCGCTTCACCCCCCCACCCTGACCCTCCCCCTCAAGGGGGGAGGGGAAAAGGCGCTGCGAGCGCGATAGCGGCGCGCGGGGCAAAAGACAAGCGCGCCGCTCCCCTTTCGCGGCCGGGCGAATTCCTTTACACCGTTGCCCCCATGGCCCTGTTGCGCTCCGTCGCCACGGTCGGCGGCTACACCATGGTGAGCCGCGTCTTGGGCTTCGTGCGCGAGATGCTGGTGGCTGCCTTCCTCGGCGCGAGCCCGGTCTCCGACGCCTTCTTCGTGGCGCTGCGGCTGCCCAACATGTTCCGCAGCCTCTTCGCCGAAGGCGCCTTCAGCGCCGCCTTCGTGCCGCTCTTCGCCGGCAAGATCGCCCAGGACGGAAGCGAGGCGGCGCGGCGCTTCGCGGAGGACGCGCTCGCCGTGCTGCTGCTGGCGCTGCTCGTCTTCCTGCTGGCGGGCGAGATGCTGGCGCCCTTCATCCTCGACGTCATCGCGCCCGGCTTCCGCGCCGAGCCCGCCAAATTCACGCTCGCGGTCGGGCTGACGCGGATCATGTTCCCCTATCTCGTGTTCATCTCGCTCACCGCCTTGCAGGGCGGCGTGCTCAACTCGCTCGAGCGCTTCGCCGCGACATCCTTCACGCCGGTGCTGCTCAACCTCTTCCTCATCGCGGTGCTGCTGGCGGCGCGGCCGCTGACCGGCCAGGCGCTCGCCTGGGCGGTGGCGGCGGCGGGCCTGGCGCAGTTCCTGTGGCTGATGTTCTCCTGCTGGCAGGCGGGGCTGCCGCTGGCGCTGCCGCTGCCGCGGCTCACGCCCGAGGTGAGGAAGCTGCTGCGCATCATGCTGCCGGGCGTGTTCGGCGCCGGCGTGCTGCAGATCAACCTCGTGGTCTCGACCGCGATGGCCTCGCTGCTGCCGACCGGCACGGTCTCCTATCTCAATTATGCCGACCGGCTCAACCAGCTGCCGCTGGCGGTGCTCGGCATCGCCGTCGGCACGGCGATCCTGCCGCCGCTGTCGCGCCAGGTGCGCCTCGGCGAGGAGGCGGCGGCCAACACCACGCAGAATCGCGGGCTGGAGCTGGCGCTGCTGCTGACCGTGCCGGCGGCGCTCGGGCTGGCGATCGCGGCCCAGCCGATCCTGGCGGTGCTGTTCCAGCACGGCCGGTTCACCGCCTTCGACACCGCCGCCACCGCGCCGGCGCTCGGCGCCTATGCCGCCGGACTGCCCGCCTTCGTCATGGTCAAGGTAATGGCGCCGGGCTATTTCGCGCGGCAGGACACGAAGACACCGGTCAAGATCGCGGCGCTCACCATGGCGGTGAACGTGGCGCTGACGCTGGCGCTGGGCTGGCTCCTGGCGCAGACCGGCATCGCCATGGCGCTCTCCATCGCCGGCTGGGTCAATGCGCTGCTGCTGATCGCGGTGCTGCGCCGGCGCGGCCATTTCGCGCCCGATGCGCGCTTGAGGCGCGTGGTCCCGCGCATCCTGCTGGCGGCGCTGGGCATGGCGGCGCTGCTGCTGGCGCTGGAGCACGTGCTGGCGGGCGCGCTCGCCGGCCGCTTCGCGGCGAAGCTCGCGGCGCTGGCGGCGCTCATCGGCGGCGGCCTCGGGGGCTTCGCCCTGCTGGCGCTGCTGCTCGGCATCGCCGATCTCGGCGAGCTGCGCCGGCGCCTCGGGCGCCGGACGGCTTGACCGGCCGCGGCGGCGCAAGCGATAACCGCGCGCATGAACCGCATCTTCTCGGGCGTGCAGCCCACCGGCAACCTGCATCTCGGCAATTATCTCGGCGCCATCCGCAACTGGGTGGCGATGCAGCGGGATTACGACTGCATCTTCTGCATCGTCGACCTGCACGCGCTGACCCTGCCGCAGGATCCGGCACAGCTGCGCGCCCAGACGCGCGAGGTGACCGCCGCCTACATCGCCGCCGGCATCGATCCCGAGCGCTGCATCATCTTCAACCAGAGCACCGTGCCGGGCCATTCCGAGCTGGCCTGGCTGCTCGGCTGCCTGACGCCGCTGGGCTGGCTCAACCGCATGACCCAGTTCAAGGAGAAGGCGGGCAAGCATCGCGAGGAGGCCGGGCTCGGGCTCTACGGCTATCCCGTGCTGATGGCGGCCGACATCCTGCTCTACAAGGCGACGCACGTGCCGGTGGGCGAGGACCAGAAGCAGCATCTGGAGCTGGCGCGCGACATCGCCGGCGCCTTCAACCGGCGCTACGGCACCGAGTTCTTCCCGCTGCCCGAGCCGCAGATCCTCGGCGCCGCGGCGCGGGTCATGAGCTTGCGCGACGGCAGCAAGAAGATGTCGAAATCCGACACCTCGGATTACTCGCGCATCAACATGACCGACGATGCCGACACCATCGCGCTCAAGATCCGCAAGGCCAAGACCGATCCACAGCCGCTGCCCGCCACCATCGCCGAAGCCGAGGCGCGGCCCGAGGCGGATAATCTGCTCGGCATCTATGCCGCGCTCGCCGGGCTCGAGCGCGAGCAGACGGTGGCGCTCTTTGCCGGCAGGAACTTCTCCGAGTTCAAGCAGCAGCTCGCCGATCTCGCCGCCGAGGTGCTGGGCCGGATCGGCGGCGAGATGCGCCGCCTCACCGCCGATCCCGGCTATATCGACGCGGTGCTGCGCCGCGGCGCCGAGCGCGCCAATACCATCGCCGAGCCGCATCTCGCAGAGGTTTTCGACATCATGGGGCTGCTCAGGCCCTGAGAGCTCGGGGAGCAGACTGCGTCATCGGTGTACGCCGGGGGCTAAAAATCCGCGGTGCGCCATTGACGTAGTCGCGCCGAAACCCGCGCAGGACCGATGGTAGACGTGCGGCCCTCCGCCGCCAAGGCGAGAGGCGGGGATCATTCGGGAAGGGCGTCGGTGTCGGCGGCCATGCGCTGCCGGAACCGTTCGAGGTCGCCGCCCGCGAGACGGATCGGAATGGCGATAGTGCTTTTGGCCGGATTGACCGGCTCGCCGGCGACGAGCACCTCGTAATAGAGATGTGGTCCCGTCGCGAGGCCGGTTTCGCCGACATAGCCGATCACCTGCCCCTTGGTCACGTGGACCCCTTTGCGCAGACCGGCGGCGATGCGCTGCAGGTGGGAATAGGCGGTCATGAGCTTGCCCACATGCTCGAGCTTGATGAGCACGCCGTTATTGCCGTGCCGGCCGGCAAAGGCGACGGTGCCGTCCGCCGCCGCCAGGACCGGCGTGCCCAAGGGCGCCGCCATGTCCATGCCTTTGTGAAACTCCGGCCGGTCGAGCACCGGATGGATCCGCCATCCCCAGGGCGAGCTGATCCGGGCGTCGGGAACCGGCTTGGCCAGATGCGCCGCCAGGATGCCACGGCCATCAGGTTCGACGAAGGCGATCAACCCGTTGCCGACGGCGTAGCGATAGACGCTGTGCTGGCGGCCGCGAATGGTGACCGCGACACTGTGCAGGGCGTCGCTTGTCCCGGCTGCCGATGCAGCGACGCCGGTCTCGAAGAGGATGCTGAAGCGCGCGCCGACGGGCGGCTGCACGGGGAAGTCCGGGTCGTAGACGAAGGCTTCGCGGACCTCGTGCGCGACGGCGGACGGCAACCCGGCTGCGAGCAGGGATGCCTCGAAGTCCGGTCCGACGGTGCCGGTAACCGAGCGCAAATCGGGGGGAGCAGCGCTTCGATCGGCGGATCGATCGGACGCGTGCCGACCTGACGGGTCGAAGGTCCCGTCGTCGCGGGCCAGCAGCGTCAAATCCGCCGCCCTGTCGAGGTCGATGTGCAGGGCGACGAGATGCCGTCCGCCCCTTCCATCCGGCCCGATCGTCAGCAGAATGCGGGTGCCGGCCCGCAGTCGCCGGGCATCCCGGCTGGCCTGCAGCGCCGCTTCGGCCGCATGTCTCTGCTTCGCGTCGATGCCGGCGCGGGCGAGGAGACGGTCCAGAGACGCGCCGCGCCCGAGCACGATCTCCCGATGCACCATGGTGCCGGCAGCCGCCGCCGCGGCGCCCGAGGGCTGGTCGGCATATGCCGGTTGTGCAAGACCGATGACCGCCAGCAATAGCGCAAGCGCCGGCGCAATGATCCCCCGCCACCCCATCCGTATCCGATCTACCGGCTGACGATGACCGGGCAACCGCAAAGCGGGCACGTTGCCGAGAGCGATTGGGCGGCGGGATCGGCGGCAAGCTGCGCGCGCAGTTGGGAAACCAACCAGTCGTGGTCGGTCGGACCGCCGCAATGATTGGCGTAGGCCATTCCAAGCGGGCTCGTCGAGCTCATCGTCTGCATTTCCAACGCCCGAGCGGGGCGCGTCAGCGCAACGGCCGCACCGCCCAGGATCCAGGCCGCGGTCGAGCGCAACAATCGGCGACGTTCCAGCACAAGGTCACTCATGGCCAAGCTTCCATTCATGGCCGCGCAGTTGGCATCGTACCGATCCACGGGGTCAGCACCGCTCTCGCATGCGAGAGCGGTGCCGCAGCTTCTTTCGAGCCGTCAGACCATAACGACATAGCGCATCATCTTGCAACTGCAAATGCGGCAATTCGCACCCTCGGAACGCAGCACGCTGGAGCCGCTCGCTCGAGCGCCCGTCATCGAGATGACGCACGAGAGTGGCGAGGCGCGACCCGCACCTTCCTGCATGGCCGTCATCATCATGCCCGCACCCGGTGCGGTGATCTGCGGCGTTTCGTCGGTGGCGGTATCAGCCGGCCTTGCTTCGAATTCAGAAAAAGCGCGTTGCCGACGAAAGTCGCGGCCCCATCGCATGTCCTAATTTGGGCCGTGGCGGCCAGCCCACGCCATCGACCGGCGGGGAACGTAACCATTAAATTCCTTGCATACAGGTTACGAATGCGCATCATGAAGGCTGCGGATCCATTTCAGAGGGAGGGCGGAGATGCCCTTGAGCGATGCGAGCGTCGTTCTCGTTCATGGCGCCTGGGCCGACGGATCAAGCTGGACGAAGGTTATCGGGCCGCTGGCGGCCGAGGGTATCGAGGTGGTCGCGGCGCCGTTGCCGCTGACCTCGTTCCAGGATGATGTGGCGGCGCTCGATCGCACGCTGGAGCGAGTGGCGGGGTCGGTCGTTCTCGTCGGCCATGCCTATGCCGGCGCCGTCATCGCGGCGACGCGCGACGAGAAGGTGAAGGCGCTCGTCTACGTGGCCGCCCTGGCCCCCGACGAGGGCGAAACCGTCGCCGACGTTTTCTACCGTACCGAGCCCCACCCGCAGGCTCCCAAGCTGGCCCCCGACAAGCATGGGCTGATCTATCTGCCCGAGGAAGCCTTCGCCGCAGCCTTCGCCCAGCATGCCCCGGTCGAGGAACAAATCGTGCTGGCGGCGGTTCAGCGGCCGATCTCGCCCGCCTGCATCACGGTAGCGGTGGCTCGACCGCTGTGGAAGGACCGTCCGGCCTGGTTCCTCGTGGCGGAGCAGGATCGCATGATCGTCCATGAAACTCAGCGTTTCATGGCCCAGCGGATGCAGGCAAAGGTGCGGTCGCATCCCGTCGACCATACGCCGATCGTGACCGCGCCCTCGGTCGTCGTGGACATCATTCGCGAGGCGCTCGGCGAAGCGGCCGCAGGTTGACCGTCTCGCAGGGCTGCAAGACCGCAGAGTTGAAATTTGTCGTAACCATGGATGGTGGACTCAACGGGTTACGATGCCGCCATCGACAAGGTTACGTCGTGTCGCAGAGGAAAAGCGCTATGACCGCTATCAAGTATCGCACGGCCGATGTGGGTGGCTTCAACCTCTTCTATCGCGAGGCGGGCGCGGCGGATGCCCCGAAGCTGCTGCTGCTTCATGGCTTTCCGAGCGCGAGCCATATGTTTCGCGATCTCATCCCGCTGCTGGCCGATCGCTTCCACATGGTCGCTCCCGACCTACCGGGGTTCGGCAAGTCCGACTTGCCGGGCCGCGGCTGCACCTTCGACCGGATCGCGGAGACGATCGATCGCTTCACCGAGGTGGTCGGCTTCGATCGCTACGCGGTCTATGCCTTCGACTACGGCGCGCCGACCGGTTTCCGGCTCGCCGTGAAGCATCCGGAGAGGATCACGGCGATCATTTCGCAGAACGGGAATGCCTATGAGGAAGGCCTGAGCGACGGCTGGAACCCGATCCGGGCTTATTGGGAAGACGCATCGCAGGCCAACCGGGACGCGCTGCGCGCCTTCTTGAAGCCCGAGACGACCGTGTGGCAATACACGCACGGCGTTCCCGACGCCGCGACCGTTTCGCCGGATGGCTACTCGCTCGACAATTTCTACCTGGCCCGGCCCGGCGCGGACGAGGTGCAGCTCGACCTCTTCGGCGACTATAAGAGCAATGTCGCGCTCTACCCGACGTTCCAGAAATACTTCCGCACGCACAAGCCGCCTTTGCTCGCCATGTGGGGCAAGAACGATCCGTTCTTCCTGCCCCCGGGCGCCGAGGCGTTCAAGCGCGACATTCCGGAGGCGGTGGTGCGGTTCGTCGACACCGGACACTTCGCGCTGGAGACCCATGCCGCGGAAATCGCCGCCGCGATCCGCGACTTCCTCCCGCGCCCCAAACGCAAATCCTAGGCGGCCTCGACGGCGCTGCCTTGTCAGCCATCCCGTAACCGACCGGGAGCCGACACATGACCGCTCTTCCGCTGATCGTCTTCGATGTCAACGAGACCTTGCTTGATCTTCGAGCCCTGGAGCCGATCTTCGAGCGCATCTTTCGCGACAAGAGCGCCATGCGCTTTTGGTTCGCCAACCTCATCCTGTATTCCGCGGCCCTGACCGTGGCCGGCCGCTATGTTCCGTTCACCGATATCGGCGCGGCGGTGATGAAGATGCTGGCCGATACGCACGGCATCAAGATCGGCGAGGCGGACAAGGCAGAGCTTACGGAGAGGTTCGCGACGATGCCGCCGCACGGGGAGGTGCCGGCGGCGCTCCGCAAGCTGCGGGAGGCAGGGTTCCGGCTGTTCACCCTCACGGACAATCTGCTCGAGGTTCAAACCCGTCAGCTCGAGCAGGGCGGCATTGTCGATCTTTTCGAGCGGCGCTTCAGCGCCGACGGCGTCAGGCACCATAAGCCGTCGCCCCAGGCTTACGCCCAGGTCGAGAGGGAGCTTGGGGTCGAGCCCTCCCGGCTCTGTCTCATCGCCTGCCATACCTGGGACACGCTTGGCGCCGTCGCGGCCGGCTGGGAGGCGGCGCTGATCAAGCGGGTCGGCAACGATGTCTTGGGGGTGGGCCCTCAGCCGCAGATCGTCGGCGACGACCTGAATGACGTCGCCGATCGACTCATCGCCCGGCACAGGCGACGAGCCTAGGAGCCTGTCTGGGAAATAGCATGGGTCTGCGACCCGAAGCGGACACGAACACCGTACGGTGCGGCATCACATCACGCGTCGGGCGGAGCGAGCGGTAGGGCGCACCTGCAATTCAATTCCGTTTTGCAAGCCGCCTGCGGATCGCGAGCAATTCCCGCCGGCGCTTTGCGCTCGTTTCAGGGTAGCTCATTTTGAGTTCCTCGAACGTATCGAGGATAATTTGGGATATGATCAACCGAGCGTTCTCTTTGTCGTCCGCGGGGACGACGTACCAGGGAGAGTCGCTTGTGCTTGTCGCGGCGAGGCATTCCTCAAAGGCCTTCATATAGTGCTTCCAGAATTTCCGCTCCTCGATGTCGGCGAGGCTGAATTTCCAGTTCTTTTCCGGCTCGTCGATGCGAGCCAGAAAGCGTTTTCGCTGCTCCTCCTTCGAGAGGTGGAGGTAGAACTTGATGATCCGGGTTCCGTTGTCATGGAGATGTCTCTCCAAATCCACGATCGAACGATACCGGTCGCGCCAGGTCTTCCTGTCGTCGTGGGGCGTTTCCGGGATTCCCTCGCCGCGGAGGATCTCGGGATGGACGCGGACGATCAACACCTCCTCGTAATAGGATCGGTTGAAGATGCCGATCCGTCCGCGTTCCGGCAGATCGCGCGTGGTGCGCCAGAGAAAATCGTGTTCCAATTCGGCCGGGCTGGGGTGTTTGAAGCTGAACACTTGGCAACCCTGCGGGTTGACGCCGGACATCACATGCCTGATGGCGCCATCTTTCCCGGCCGCATCCATCGCTTGAAAGATCAGCAGGACGGCATGGCGGTTGGAGGCGTAATGAAGCTGCTGTTGCGCGCTCAGTTTCGCAACGTGCTCGTCCAGAAGCTTTTGATACTGCTCCTTCGACTTGTACACGGGCTTCACCGTCGTCGGCCATTTTTTGAGATTGACCTCGACCCCTTCCGCCACGCGAAAGTCCTTTGAAGGTATTTTCATCGTCTTCCTTCTCGCGATCTTGCCGCTCTTCTTATTGATGCGCTCATCTGGCGATTGGCGGCTTCAGGACCGACGGTGTCTCGATACTGGCTTGTGCTTGGACACAGCTTTGATGTCGGGCCTGGTTTCGGCGTGGGCGCCAGACACCTTCGGGGGCGTCCCGTTCGCCTTCGGCGCGGCTTTGGCGTCGGGCTCGGCTTCGGTGTGGCCGCCATGCGCTTCTGGGGCCGCGGTGCTTGCCTTGGCTTGGCTGACAGCCGCGGCGATGATACGCCCGGCATCCTCCGGATCTTCAATGAGGCCGGCCATCAGCAGGTCGCCGAGCGATGTATTGAGCAGGGCCGAGACGTTGGCGTTGGCTTTAGGCTGTGGTTCCGTTCGGGGGTTTAGCTCGGGCGGAGCTTCCGGCTTGGCCTCGGCTTCGGTGCCTGGGTTGGGCTGGCCCGCAGGGTCGGGCTTGGCATCGGCTTCGGCGCCTGGGTTCGTTGCGGCCTTGGCTACCGGGGTGGGCTCGGCTTCGGTCATGGAATTTCCTTTGCTGTCTTCCGGCTTGGGTTCGGCTTTGGCGTCGCGCTTCGGCGCGCCTTTGACGGTGTCGAGAGCCTTGTAAGCGAGGAGCTTCACCGGATCGGTCACGAGGAACCAGGCGAAGGCATAGCCCCAAACGATCCCCGCATATTTCCAGCCAAGCGGCGTCACGAGCCAGGCGCCATAGACCGCGATCAGCGTGGCCAAGGTCTGAGTTCCGATCACCGCCGCCAACAGGATCCACGCCGGGCGCGTGGACCACCAAGGGCCGCGCGCACGGGTCTGGAAAATCGTCAAATGCCCAGCGACCGACAGCATCAGGTACATCATCGTTTGCAGTTGCGGATGGCCGAGATGAAAAACATGGTCACCAAGGAAGAACAGGCCAAACGCGGCGATCGGGCCGACGAGACCCAGCACGGTGGCGATACCAAGAACCAGGCGCATGTTCCATGCTTCGGGCTGGTTCCGGTACGTGACATTGTCATAGGCGATCGACAGGATCGCGCCATCGTTGAGCAATGCCAGCATGACGATCATGATCGCCGTCAGCGGATAGAAGTTGAAGATGACGATCGCCAGCGTCATGAACAGGAGGACGCGCAGCGTCTCGGCGATGCGGTAGATCGCATAGCTGTTCATCCGCTGGAAGATCTTCCGGCTCTCCTTGAGCGCATCGATAATCACCGATAGCCCCGGAGCGACCAGCACGATGGAGGCCGCTGCACGCGCGGCATCCGTCGCGCCGGAGACAGCAAAACCGCAATCGGCCTTCTTCAGCGCCGGGGCGTCATTCACGCCGTCGCCCGTCATGCCCACGATGTGGCCGTGCTTTTGGAGAACGTCGACGATATGGAATTTGTGCTCCGGAAACACCTGGGCAAAACCATCAGCCTCCTCGATGGATTTGGTTACCGCCGCGGTTTCCTTGGTCTTGGCATCACCGAGCGTGCCGCCGTCGAGAATGTTCGTCCCCATTCCTAACGCCTTGGCGGTCTCCCTGGCGATTGCCAGGGCATCGCCCGTCACCATCTTGATCTTCACGCCCATCCGCGCCGCGGTCGCGACGGTGGATTTGACGTTTTCACGCGGTGGATCGAACAGCGGCAGCACGCCAAGAAGCCGCCACTTCCCGTCGCCATCCGTCCGGGCCACGCCGAGAGCGCGAAAGCCGCGCGCAGCGAAATCGTTGACGGCTTTATCGGCCGCGGCTTTGACGGCGCCGGTATCGGCCGACAACGCCAAGATGACCTGCGGCGCCCCCTTCGTCACCTTGAAGGTCGTGCCGTCGGCGTCCTTGACGGTCGCCTCGGTACGCTTATGCACGGGATCGAAGGGTTGGAAATGCGTGACCTGGTAGGGCTTCAGCGCCTCCTTGTCTTTCAGGCCTCCCAGGACGGCGAGATCGATCGTGTCGTCGTTTTCCGCTCGCGAGGCCAGGGCGCCCGCAAGGATGACCTGGTCGGCCGTGATCTTATCCAAGCAGAACGGATCACCCAAGGTCAGCTTGTTCTGCGTCAGGGTGCCCGTCTTATCGGCACACAGCACGTCGACGCCGGCCAGCTCCTCGATCGCAACCAGCTTGCTCACGATCGCTTGTTTCTTCGCGAGCAGGCGCGCACCGACCGCCATCGTGACGGACAGCACGGTCGGCATTGCCACCGGGATCGCCGCTACGGTCAGCACAAGGGCGAACTCCAACGTCGTGAGGATCGCGTTGCCGCGATAGATTCCCATACCGATGATCACCGCCACCATGGCTACCGCCAGCATGATCAGGTAGTTGCCGATCCTCAGCACCGCTTTCTGAAAATGGCTGACGGTAACCGCCGACTGCACCAGTTCCGCCGTCTTGCCAAAATAGGTCTTCCCGCCTGTTGCATAAACCAGAGCACCGATCTCGCCGCGACGGATGATCGACCCAGAGAATATCGCGTCGCCGGACTTGCTGGTCTTCGGCAATGATTCGCCGGTGAGTGCGGACTGATCGACGGACACTTCGCCGCCTTCCAGCAAGCGCGCATCCGCCGGCACGATGTCCCCCAGGCGCAAGCGTATGACGTCACCCGGGACCAGCTCCCGGGCCGGCGGCACGATCCACTTGCCATCCCGTTTCACGCGGGCCTTGACCGCCAGCCTGGCCTTTAGCGCGTCGATGGCATTGCCCGCTTGGCGTTCTTCCCAGAACCCGACGACGCCATTGGCCACCAACAGCACCAGAATAATGAAGAAGTCCGGCCAGTGCCGGACGGCACCGGACAGCACGACCGCGACTTCGATCATCCACGGGATCGGGCCCCAGAAATAGGAAAGAAACTTCAGGATCGCATTGGTTTTCTTTTCCTCTATCTCGTTCGGCCCGTATTTGATCAGTCGCTTTTGCGCCTCGGCCTGCGTCAGGCCGTCCGGCGACGAGGCCAACCTTTTCTCGACCTCGGCCAGCGGCAGAGTTTTCAGGTCGTCCGCCGCGGCGGGCTGCGACTTGGCGGCGGACGCGCCTTGCACCGCGCCCTTGGCTTCGGGTTTTGACGCGATCGTCCTGGTGTCGTCGGCTTCAGCGTCTGTCATGGCTGCTCTTTCTCTGCGATGCGCTCGCGTCGATTTGCGGAAAAATAAGCGCGTGCGTGTGCTGGGCGATCATCAGTTCTTCGTTTGTCGGGATGACCCACACCGACACCCGGCTGTCGGCCGTGGAAATCTGCGGACCGTTGGCGGCGTTCGCCTGGCTGTCCAGCTTGACGCCGAGCCACGCCAGCCTGGCGCACAGCGCGGCGCGCACCGGCGCGGAGTGCTCGCCGATGCCGGCAGTGAACACGAAGGCGTCCAGTCCGCCAAGCACGGCGGCGTAGGCGCCGGCATATTTTGTCATCGCGTGGACGAAATGCTCGATCGCGGCGACGGCCCCTTTGTCCTTGCTCTCCTGCAATACCCGCATGTCGCCGCTGATGCCGGACAATCCGGCGAGGCCCGCGCGCTCGTAAAGCATGTTCTCCAGCGACGCCGCGTCAAAGCGCTTGCTGCGCAGCAGGTAGAACAATGCGCCGGGGGGCAGGTCTCCGGAGCGCGTCGCCATCGGCAGGCCCGACAGGCCGGCAAAGCCCATACTGGTCTCTACGCTCTCTCCGTCCAGCATCGCGCACATGCTGGCGCCACCGCCGAGATGCGCGACGATCACGCGCCGTGCCGCGGGCGCGAACCTCGGCAACTGCCGGCTGATATAGTCGTAGGAGATGCCGTGGTAACCCCAGTGGCGCACGCCCGCATCACGCACGTCCTCGGGGAGCGCGTAGGCTTGAGCGACCTCGGGCATCGTCCGGTGGAAGGAACTGTCGAAGCAGGCGACCTGCGGCAGGCCGGGGAACGCCTCGGCGAGCGCCCGCGCGCCACGCACATTATAGGGTTGGTGGGACGGCTCCATGACCACAAGCGAATCGAGATAGCTCAGCACGTCGTCGTCGATCCGCACCGGGGCTGCAAACCGGCTGCCGCCGAGCACGACCCGGTGACCCGCTGCCGCCACCTTCAGAGTGGCGATGTTGGCTTCCAGCCACGTAATCACGAAATGCAGCGCCGTCTTGTGATCGATCGCGCGGCCCTTGCCCCATGCATGCCTGTCCCATTGCTTTCCGGCGGCATTCGAAACGGCGAAATGCGGATCGTCCTGCATGCCGTCGATGTCGCCGCGGCACAGCCGGGACGGAGAGTCGGCGCCATCCGCGGCGTAGGCGCCGAATTTAAGACTGGTGGAGCCGGCATTGACAACGATGATCGCGTCGGTCATGGCCGCTTACTCCGGGAGATCCGGCAGAATGCTGCCGGGATCGCGCGCCAGCGCGTCGGCGTACAGCACGGCAGCGGCCGCCGAGAAGAGTTCGCGCATCTGCAGTATCGGCTCGGCTCGTGAGCACGATCGGCACACGTGCTCCCACAACCAGTCCCGCCATTTGGGAATCCGCCATGAAGGCGAGATTCTTGTAGATCATATTGCCGGCTTCGATATTGGGCACGACCAGGACGTCGGCGGCGCCGGCAATCGGTGACGCAATGTGCTTGATCTTCGCCGCCTCGGCATCAACCGCTGCATCAAGATCAAGCGGCCCGTCGACGATGCCGCCGACGATCTGACCACGATCCGCCATCTTGGCGAGAATCGCGCCATCGAGCGTGGTCTGCATCCTCGTGTTGACCATCTCGATCGCCGCCAGCACCGCGACTTTCGGCTGGTCGATGCCCAGCGCCCGGGCAAAACCGATGGCGTTCTGGCAGATATCGCGCTTCTGGTCGGTGTCGGGTGCAATGTTGAGGGCGACGTCGGTGATAATGATGCGGCGCGCATAGGTCGGAACCGACATCATGGCGCAGTGGCTCAGGAGCCGGCCGGCGCGCAGCTTGGCTTCCTTCTGCATGATCGGGTGCAGCAGCACGTCGGTGTGCAGGCTGCCCTTCATCAGCGCCTGCACATCGCCGGCGCCGGCGGCCATCGCCGCCTTCAATGCCGAGTCCTCGGGACCGTCTGTCGCCACGACGCGCATGCCGGAAATGTCGAGTTTCGCGGCGGCGGCTATCCGGCGTAGTTCCTTATCCGGCCCGAACAATACCGGCACGATCAATCCGGCCGCGGCTGCCTTCACCGTACCGGCGAGCGCCTCGGCGCTGCACGGATGCACCACGCCGGTGAGCATCGGCTTGAGATCGCGACAGCGTTCCAGCAGGCTGTCCAGCCGATGCTCCGGCACATCGCGCTGCAGTCGCGCCGTGGGCGCCACGACTTCAATCGTTGCATTTGCCACCGGTTGCCCTGTCGGATCCGTGCACTGCCCATCGAGAATGACGAGCATTCCGTCCGCCCATTTCTCGCGCACGACGATCTTCGCGGTGAGAGCGGCGTCGATCGGCAGGGCGGCCTTGACCTGCACCGTGATCGACCGGACTGAGGATCCCGGTCCCGGCAGGGCTGACCCTATCAGCGCGGTGAGAATCGCGGTGACGATCCCGGCCGTGCCATGCATGGTGGCAGTCTCGGCCGGCACAGCGTCGCCAAAGACGATACCCCAGGCGCGAACATCGCGGGTTTGCAGCGTGCGCTGCGCCGACGCCGTATCGCCCGGTCGGATCTCGTCGAATGTCTTGTTCACGATCGTCCGCACGGCGGAAACTCCTAAGGGCAGGTTTCTAGCGGCGCCCCGGCGCCCGCCGTCGGACGGGATGCCGCGAGGCGACCGGTTTTTCGATCGGCTCGTCCAGCACCAGCGACAGTCTGTCCAGGCGCTCGCGCTCGGCAGCTTTCAGGGGGCCAGCCGCGCCGACGATCGCCCGCACCGCCTTGAGCAGCTTCGCGCGCGCATCGGCCTGGGGGACGAGGGACCGCAGCGTCTCCACCGCGCGCTCCGGTTCGAGCTGAAGCACGAAAAACTGTTCTCGCACCGTGGCCTTGAACGCAGCCAGCGACAGATGCATGAGCTCCTTGCGCGCGACATTGAGCGCGAGTGCGCAGCGTTGGTCGAACATCTGCTCGGAGGCCGTGACATAAAGCACCGCCCGGCTCAGGGCTTCATTGAAGCCGCCGGTCGTCAGCTTCGCCGCGTAAGCCTCGATGCGGGCGTGTTGTTCGGCGAGTTTATCGGGTGACGTGCTGGGGGCCGGCCGCACCTTGCTGTGGTCGTCGATGCCGAGGAGCGCCTGCACGACGGGCGAGCCGTAGAAGGCGAAGAACATCTGCTCGGATAGCCGGTCGCGCGTCGCGCGATAGGCGTCGAGGGAAGCGATGATCTGGTCGGAGACCTGTTTCTGCACCGAGAGAAAAGGGTTATCGGCCGCGACCGGCTGCCGGTAAGCCGTGATGCAGGCCGCCATGGCCTCGACACCCTTCATCCAGGGGTTCCTGTCGGCGAAGATCGTGTAGCTGAGGCGAAGCGGGTTCAGGGCCAGGGCCAAATCCGCCATCGGTTGGCTGCCCAAGGCGCGCACCATGGGTTGCATCCAGGTGCGGTAGGCCGAGAGGGTCAGGTCCGACAGCCGGGCCACGGCGGCGAAGGCGCGGTCATCCTCGGGGCTGTTGCGACCGAGGGCGCGAATGTCGTCGAGCGAACGGGTTTCGAAGCGGGCGATCCACTCGCCGGTGATAAATCCTTCAGCCGGCGCGTCGGACGGCCTGGGCGAGATGACCATCTCGTGGAGACCGGGCGGGAGGCAGTCGATAACATCCATCAGCTGCACGAATTCCTCGTCCTGCTTCGCACCTACCTTGGTGGAAACGAAGATCGCGAGGTGCCCGATCTTATGGCTCAGGCAATAGACGATCGTCTGTCCGGCGGCGCGGATGTCATCAACATCCCGATAGAGATCGAGGATCCAGCCCAGCGTCTGCGGCGGCGGACTGATATTGTCTTCGGTCGACGTGAACACGATGATCGGCGACGTGATGTTGCGGAGGTCGAAAACCGTGCCGTCGTGCGACTTCAGCTGGTTACGAGCCAGCTTGTCGCCGATGAAGAGGTTGTCCACCAGGTACTGCAGCTCGCCGCCGTTCAGCAAGATGAAGTCGCCCCACCATTTCTCGAACTCCAGGTAGCGCTCCGCCCCGGTGTCGATGTGCGTGTAGACCTCGTACTGCTTTCCCCACAGCCAGTTCGCCGGGTTCAGGATGTCGAAGTTCAGGATCAGCCCGGTGCCGTCGAACTTGCCGTTGCCGAGGTCGCTGGTCATGGCGGTAAGCCAGCTGCCGCCGAGCAGGCCGCCGGAATAGCGCATCGGGTCCTTCCCGTGCACGCCCTGCCAGTACGACATCGGCGAGCCCGCGACCAGGCAGGGTCCGAAGAGGTCCGGCCGCAGCATGGCCACCATCAGCGTCTGATATCCCGCCTGGCAATTGCCGATGGCAAAAGGACGCGGGGCGTCAGGATGGCGCGCGACCACCCTCTCGAAGAACGCGACTTGCCCTTCCACCACATCGAGAAATTGCTGCCCGGGCTCGGGCATCGCGCTGAACCCGATGAAATAGACAGGATGGCCCGCCATCAGCGCGTCGCCGATCTCGCTCTCCGCCTTGAAGCCGCCGATACCTGGTCCTTGGCCGGCTCGCGGATCGACGACCACGACCGGCCGCTTGCGCGGATCGGTTGCGGCACCCGGCAGCGGCAAGATGTGCAGGAGCGAGTAATTGATCGGCCGCGGCAGCGACCGGCCACTCGTCACGACCTCGTGGCGGAAACGCAGCACCGTCGCCGTCGGCCGCGAGGTGATATCGATCTCTTCGTTGCCGCGCCGCCGCATCAGGTCCAGAAAGAGGACGCTGCGCTGGACCGCGTCGACCGCGTATTCCGGCCAGGCGGCCAGATCATTGCCGGACGCCGCTGCGGAAGGGCTCGCGAGAGCGGGCAGCTTCAATCCAAACGAGCTCGTTGCCGGCGCAGCATGTGCGATAGAGTCGGTCATTCTCGTCATGTATCCCGTCCCATTCATTCGATTGATCGACGCCCGCGCCGCCTCCGCTAAGCCTTTGGTACTGCTCGGACCACCGGGGAGCGCCTGACCCTGCATCAGTCGCTGCTTGAGCCCGTCGGGTTGATGAGTTGGGTTGGCCGTGGCGGCGCTCCACCTCACTCGCAGAAAACGTGGACGAGACTCAGGGCCCGCGAAAAAGGGCGACCCTCACTTAGGTGCATGATGCTCGCCCCCGGACCGCGTCGAGAGACTCGGAAACTACTCAGGCGCGGCGCGCGATTTGCGACAGCGCGGCAAACAACTACGACGCTCTTGCAACGGCAACCGACGTTGACGCGCCCGCTCGGGTCGGATAGGGTTCGAGCGCCGCCGCCGGCCACAGACGATCATTTCAAATTCCCTTGCGCGGCCAACGCGCCGGCGGCGGTCGCTTTGCCTTTGAGGATCCATTCAAACCCCACGGCAATCGTTGCACCCGCCAGGGGACCTACGACGTAGATCCAAGTGGTGCTCAGATCGCCACGGATCAGGTCGGGCGCGAATGAGCGCACCGGGTTCATCGAGGCGCCGCTGATCGGTGCCGCCCAAAAGCCCGCCAAGGCGATATAGCCGCCGACCGCGAGCGCCCCGTTGGAACCGATATTGCGGGCGCCAGAGGCGGTGCCGAGAATCGTGCTGACCAAACCGGTCGTCAGCAATATTTCCATGGCGAGCGCCGTGAACGCGGTCACACTCCGGCCGGGCGTCGTAGCGCCGAGCAATCCTTCCGTGCCGAACATCGCGCGGAGGAAAGACGCGGCGGCGATGCCCCCTATGATCTGTGCGGCGATATACCCCGGCACCCGAGCCCACGGAAAATTGCGCCGCGCCGCGAACGCCAAGGTGACCGCCGGATTCAAGTGGGCACCGCTGACCGTGCCCATGAAATAGATGATCGCCATGACCATCATGCCCGGCGCGGCAACCTTCATGCCCAGAGAGATCGCTCCGCCGCTCCGGGCACCGACGACGACGGCGCCGCACGCAACGACGACGAGTAGGAACGTGCCCCAGGTTTCCGCGAACAGGCGCCGCCATTCGTGGGCGGATTCCAGGAAATCGGGCGCGGCCGATGCTTGCAGCATACGTTGCTGCGGTGTCGGGTCGGTGTGGCCGGAACGCATTGCCTTCATTCTCTCGCGTCGGAGTTTGCTCATCTCAATCCGGCCCGACAATCTTGCATGGGATCATGGCATCCTCATCAAACGTATAGACGGCGCAGAGGCGGTGATAGCCGTCGGCGATAACCAGCTTGTCGTTGGCTTTGTCCCTGAACAGCAAGAGCGGAGAGAGCTTTTCGTGCCGGATGATTTTTGCCCGATCTCTTTCCACATGACTGTTGCTGACCCCGAGCAGAGACAACGTCGACGCTCTAAAAATATCCTTCGCCGCAAATTCCGAGATTTTGGCGCCTTCCCATTCCTTGGCGGCATTCTTCGCCGCCTGTGGTCCCAAAGTCAGGCTGAGATATGACGCGGCTGCCGGATAATCATGCTTCTGTGGTTCATTTTGCCATTTGATGGTCGTTTTTTTGCCCATGGCCGCTCCTCTCAAGGGAGTGCTTTATGATGGGCGCTCTCGATGCCGCGGGTGAGGCTGATCGGCCTCACCCGGCGAGGTTGGCGATTATGCCGCATCACGCATTCGACCCTGACGCACTCAGAGGAGCGTCGTTTATGAGCGGCATACGCGCGGCGCCGTTGGCGGCGGCAGCCGGCTTGCCGGCTTTATCGAAAAGGTCGAGGAACGGCTTGATGATGTCGATCGGCATCGGAAAAACGATCGTCGAATTCTGCTCGGCGCCGATCTCGGTCAACGTTTGCAGGTAGCGCAACTGCATCGCGGCCGGAATGCTCGAGAGGATCTTGGCGGCGTTGACCAGCGTTTGCGACGCCTGGAACTCGGCTTCCGCGTGGATGATCTTGGCGCGCCGGTCGCGTTCTGCCTCCGCCTGCTTGGCGATGGCGCGCACCATGTTTTCCGTGAGCTCGACGGTTCTGATCTCGACGTTGCTCACCTTGATGCCCCAGGTTTCGGTCTGGGCATCCAGAATGCTCTGAACGTCGGTGCTGAGCTTTTTGCGTTCGGAAAGCATCTCGTCCAGCTCATGCTGACCGAGCACGGCGCGCAAGGTTGTCTGGGCGAGCATGACCGTGGCGGGCAGATAGCGCTGGACCTGAATAACGGCCCGTTCGGGATTGACGACATTGAAGTAGAGCACGGCGTCAACCTTCATCGACACGTTGTCGCGGGAGATGACGTCCTGGGTCGGTATCTCGATGACCTGGGTGCGCAGATCCACGCGCACCATTTCCTGCAGGAAGGGGATCAACAGGACGAGGCCGGGCCCTTTGACCGCCTGAAAGCGCCCCAGAGTGAACACGACGACTCGCTCATATTGGCGCACGATTTTCACCGTCGCGCCGATCAGAACGAATGCCAGCAGCAGCGCGAACGGGACGGTCAACATCGTCAAGAGCGACATGGGGCTTCTCCTTCAATACGAGCGCGACACATGCCTGCGCCACTGCAGCGCGGCGAACAGCCGAAGCGCTCGATTCCGACGCGAGTGGAATGTCGGACCCGCGGATCGGGTAAATTTGCTCGTTTGGTCTCGCACAGAATATTCACAGACGACGCGGTGCCGGTAGGGTCGGAATCTACCTAGGCTCATTCAGATGGCGAGAAGCGCGCCTATCCAGCCGGGATATCACCGATCAGCGCGGGTTTTGCGTGTTGCTCGACCGCCCAGCAGGCGATCGAACTCCCTCTTGGAAATGCCGTAGCACTCGCATGAGCTGCGCTCCAGGCCACGGCGATCGAGGATCGTGATGATGCCGCGCCGATAGCGGATGAGCCCGGCGCGTTGCAGCGCGCCCGCCGCCGCGGTAACGCCGGTCCGCTGCACCCCCAGCATCATGGCGAGGAACTCCTGGGTGAGCAGGAACTCGTCCGAGTGCATGCGGTCGTGCGTCATCAGCAGCCAGCGGCAACATCGCTGCTGCAGGGAATGAAAGTGGTTGCACGCGGCCGACTGCGCGACCTGGTTGAAGAAGGCGTGCACATAGCGCAGCATCACCGTTCGCATCGAGGCGCTTCGCGCCATTTCCTTCTGGAACAGCGTTGCCTTCATTCTCAGGCCGGTACCGGGAACCTGGACGTAAACGCCGGTGGGCGCCCGGTCGTCGCCCAACAGGAGAGGCAGTCCCACCAAGCCCTCGTTGCCGATCGTTCCGACCTCGGCCGCGTCGCCGCCCGCCATGGTGTTCACCAGCGAGCCGACGCCGGTCTCGATGAAATAAACAAATCCGAGGGGTTTGCGGGCGCGATAGAGAGACTTCCGGTACTCCAGCGTCACGGGCTGAAGATGCGGGCGGAGCCGCTCGTAATCCCTCGGCGGCAGCAAATCGAGCAATCGGTTGGCATGCAGCCCTTCAGCCGCGCGGCTAGCCACCATCTCGCCGTTCCTCTCGCTCACCCCCGAACGGTTCCACGATGACGCCGGCCGGCGGCCCAAGTCGCTTTTCGACACGGGCGCGTGTTGCTCTCGCCTGGCTGCGTCCTCGCCAAGCATTTCTTGTCGCCAGGTCTCGTCGACGGCACCGCAAGATCGATTATGCGTGCAGGCCGCGTCGTTTACGGCGGTCGAGGCAAAGCCAACGTCTCGTATCCGACATTTCTGCCGCGGCTCGGCTCGACATCAGCCCGCTTGGGTCGGCGCCGAGCGACATCAGACCCGGCGCGCAGCCTTGCGCGGCTCAGCCGGACTTCTTCGGCCGCACCGGCACACGACGACGGAACGCCTCGTCGGCCTGCTTCTTCTGCGCGTCCGACAGAGAGGCGTAAAGCGTCTCGAAAGCGGCCGTGAGCTTCTTCACGCCCGCCGCATGGGCGTCGGCGATCGCCCCGTAGGACCGCAGATCGTCGACCGCGGTCATGGTCTTCGCCTTGGCCAGCCGCTCCCTGATCAGCGCCCTGGTCGTCTTGGCGTTATCGCGCATCACCTCGGCGACGGCTTGCCATTGCGGCTCCTGGGCCGCAGTGATCGCCAAGGCGTCGTGGAGCGATTTGATGCGCGCCTCGACGAGATCGGCCCGCGTCGTTTTTGCCGCCGGTGCCGGTGCCGGCGAAGCCTGGGCCATCGCGGCCGAGGGAAGAGTGCACAGGACCGCGGCGAGAATTGCCGCCGCGGCAAAGCCGCTGCTGAGCCGGGGGCTGAAGTGAAGCATCATGTGAGTCTCGCTCCGTGAGTTTCCGTTGGGTGCTGCTGTCTTTTGGTCAGCGATGTCCGCCGCCACCGTGGCCGCCGCCACCGTGGCCACCGCCACCGTGGCCACCGCCGCCGCGCCCGCCGCCACCGCGCCAGCCGCCGCCGATGCCAAGCCCGATGCCGATCCCGAACCCGTCGACGATCACGGGGGGTTGATAGATCGGCGGCGCGACCTCGTAGACCGGCGGGGGATAGCCGGGCGGCGCGCCCGGGTAGCACTGTCCGTCGGACGCATAATAGTATCCGACGGGGCAAACCGGCGCCTGCGCGTGCGCAGGCGCGGCGCCGAGCCAAATCCCGAGGGCCAGGGCGATGATGCGTGGCAGGAAAGTTGTCCTCATCGGATGGGGCTCCCGCAGCGAAAAATCGAAGGAAAATCTGCTCACGGTCTTGAGCGGGGCGGCGCAACGGGGTTACCCCGATAGTCGATGCCGGCTGCTGGCTCTTTGATGGGACGGCTAGGCTCGGTGAGCCCTAAGCATTTCTTGTCGCCTCTTGTCGCCGAGCTTCGTCGACGGCGCTCACAGGCCGATTATTACCGCAGGCTGCGCCTTTTCCGCGGTCGAGGCAAGACTGATGTCTTGTATCAAACATTTCAGCACCGCGTCAGCTCGACATCAGCCAAGCGGCGGCGCCCGGCTAGGGCCGTGCGTCTGTCCTCGATGTCTCCGTGGGCGCGCTGTTGCTCGATGGCGCCTGATGGTGCATTGCCACGGCGAACCAACCTAGCGCCGTGAGGGCCAGCAAGATCACCAGAAGCACCTGCCGGGAATTCGGCCGGCCGGCGGCGGTGGTCGTCGCCGACTGAGCGACGAGGTCGCGCCGCGGCAGGAACGCGACCAATCGCGCGGCAATGGCCGGCATGTCGGCCGGCGCCCATCGACCAGCAGGGAGACGGGCGATGATCGGCGCAAGGGCTTGGACGGCCTTTTCCTGCGACAGATCCGACAATCGCGCCGCCTCTCCCCAGGGATCAATGTCGAGCCGTGCCAAAGCCGAGATGACACTGAGCGTCATGCCGTTTCCCTCATCACCGATGGGAGCGAAAAGAAAATCATTGAACTCGGAATTGATGAGGGAATACGGCTTGCGGAGGACCACCTTGACCATCGCTTCCTGTCTGATGCAACGGACCGCGCGCAGGTACGGAACGTCAACGCGCCGGTCAGGGCTGGGTTTGGCGGACCGTCGTGGTGGTCGTCGAGGAGACAACCGGCGGCGGAGTTGTGGTAGTCGACGACTGCTCGGTCGTGGTGGTCTTGGTCACCTTGTCCGAGCTGCAACCCGCCGCCAAGACGGTGGCGGCAAGCAATGCTGCGGCGGTCAAAAGGCGAAGGCTGGGTGTCGTACCGGTCATGGCATGGCTCCAATGTCATAGGTGTTGCGGGAAGTTTCGAGACGGGCCTCGGCGAACGACCTGCCTCCTCAACCCGAGAGAGCCCGATTACGGGATTCGCCGCGATGAGCCGGCTCTCGCGCGCCTAGCGGTCGGTCGTCGTCGTGGTCGTACGCTTGGTCGTTGTCGTGTCGCCGGCGGGAGAACCGGTCCGCTCCTCATGAGACGAACTCAGCTCGGAGCCGTCCGGCGCCGTGGTTCGCGTGCTCGAACTGGCGTCGGTCCCGCCGCTGCCGCTGGTGTAGGTCTGGCTCTTGTCGGTCTCTGTCCCGCTGCCGTCAATGGTCTTCTGGGACTTACTCGAGCTGTACGTTCCCACGATCGGAGCGACCGTGGACGTCGTCGAGGTCGTCGTGTCGGAAGACGTACTCTGCGCCAGCGCGGCGCCCGTCATCAAGGCGAAGGCTGTCACGCCTGCAAGCCAAAATTTTGTCACTTGGTGTTCTCCTTCGAGGTGCCTGGTGGCAGATCAGCCGACGGCACTGTGGTCGTCGTCGGGCCGGTGGTTCGTATGTGGCTCCTGGCGCTCAGCTCGCCGTCGCCGCTGGTGTAGGTCTGACTTTTGCTGAAGGTCTCGGTCGTGTCGGTTTCGGCGCCGGTGCTGTCGATCGTCCGCCGGGTCTTCGTCATGTCGTAGGTCCCGGCCGGGCCGGTGGTCGACATCGTCGGCTGCGTCGAGTTCGTCGCGTCGAAGAGCACGCTTTGCGCCAGGGAGCTGCTCGTGACCATCGCGAATACTGCCGCGCCCGCGAACCAATAGCCGATCATGTGGTGCTCTCCATGGCAATCGAGGATGAATGACCGAGCCCGATTGAGGCCTAGATATGGGCCGAAGAGGAGAATGGAGACAGCCTCGGAATCTACCCAGCCGCGCGATCAACCCGCGACGCGACCGTCGCCTCCACCCATGGACCAGCCGGCAAGAGCTGAGTAGATTCCGCACCTACCCGTGCCGATTGGGCTCTTGTTCCCGAGTTCCTCGCTCCCCCATGACCCGAAGGCCAGTTCGCGTCCCAATGCGATGGCGCCCGACATTCCCGCGCCCGTGATCGAAGCTAAGTAGTCGCCCTTGAAAAACTCACAAGCGCCTGCGGCGCAGGGATTCTCGCAACTCACGAAGTATCGTAGAATACCGGGATTGCGCTAGCGCGCGCTCAAAAGCCGGTGTTTTTGCGATGGGACCGAAGCCGCCGAAGTCGTCTGAGAGTGCCGATCTGTTCCGCAGCCGGTTGGAGAACCTGCTGGATCAAGGCCACGAGCTCTACCGGCTCGCCGGCATGATCGAGTGGAGTGGCTTCGATCGCGAGTTCGGTCGCTTCTATCGCCCGCTTGGTCGGCCGGCAAAGCCGACGCGGCTGATGGTGGGGTTGAGCTATCTGAAGCACGTCTACGATCTGTCGGACGAGGCGGTGTGCGAGCGTTGGCGGGAGAACCCCTATTGGCAGTTCCTGTGTGGCTGCGAGTACTTCGAGCACGAACTGCCGTGCGATCCGAGCTCGCTGACCCGCTGGCGCAATCGGATCGGCCCTGCCGGCATGGAGAAGCTTCTGGCGGCGACGATCCAGGCCGGGCTTGCGAGCGGAACGGTGAAGCCGTCGAGCCTGGAACGGGTGATCGTCGACACGACGGTTCAGCCCAAGGCGATCGCGCATCCCACGGACAGCCAGCTCTATCTCAAAGCGATCCGCGCTTTGGTGCGCCAAGCAAAGCGCCATGGCGTGGCACTGCGGCAAGCACACACGCGCCTGGCCAAGCGCGCGGCGGCCAAAGTGGCGCGTTACGCCCACGCCCGGCAGATGCGGCGGATGCGCCGCGAGCTGAAGCGGCTCAAGACCTATCTCGGCCGGGTCTATCGCGACGTCGCCCGCAAAGTCGCAGCCTCTACCAACCCCGCCCTCAACGGGCACTTCGCGCGCTTGCTCGGGCTCGTCGAGCGGCTTCTGCTGCAGGAACGGCACAGCAAGGACAAGCTCTACAGCTTGCACGCGCCGGAGGTCGTCTGCCTCGCCAAAGGCAAGGCGAACAAAGCCTACGAGTTCGGCGCCAAGGTCTCACTGGCGGTGACCAATCGCGAGGGCTTCGCGCTGGCCGCCAAAGCGCTCGCCGGCAACCCCTATGATGGCCACACCCTGGCGACGACGGTCGAGCAGATCGTCGCGCTCGCCGGCATCGCGCCGGAGCGGATCTACGTCGATAGGGGCTATCGCGGCCACGACTACCCGCACAAGGAACGGGTCTTCCTCTCCGGACAGCGCCGAGGCTTAACCCCCTCGATCCATCGCGAACTGCGCCGCCGAGCCGCGATCGAGCCGATGATAGGCCACATGAAAACGGACGGGAGTCTCGATCGCAATTACCTGCTCGGAACCGCCGGCGATGCCATCAACGCCCTGCTCGTCGCGGCCGGCCACAACCTCCGCCTCATCCTCGCCCATCTGAGGCTCTTTTTTGCCGGCCTTCTCGCCATCCTCCTGGCCGACCCGGCCGAAGCGGGCATCACCACCCTGATGCCGCCCTGATCATAAAACGCTTTGTTCAGGGCCGACTAAGTATCCCCGCCTCGGGGGATCGAAGACGCTGCCGCATGCGATCCCGAGAAATTCACCGCTTTCGTCGGCCCACGCGGCCGACACCCGATCAATGTGTCGCGGCGGCCAGTTCGGTCACCTTCGTCTGCAGCTGCTGAATGAGGGTCGACACGCTTCCGCCGCTGCGTTGAACAGCCGATGCAAATTCCTCCCGCTGAGCCCGCGCCAGGCTGGCCCCGCCGGCGCTGATATCGATGACCTTATAGCTGTCGGGAATTTTCTCCACGCGCCAATCCAGCTCGATCGGCTCTCCGGTGGCGACGCGCGTGATCTGCGTACTCACCACCGTGGTCGTCTCGTTCTCCGTGCGTTGCTTGATCACGCGAAACAACTCGGCGCTGTAATCGGCGAAACGCGCAGAATACATCTGCACCGTGTAGTCGGCGAAGGCATTCGTGAACTGCTGCCGCTCGACATCGCTGGTGCCCTGCCAATACCGCCCGAGAACGATCCGAGCGATCTTCGGCAGATCGAAATCCGCGTTCATCAGCGTGCCGAAGCGCTCTTGGCGATCTGCTGCCGAGAGCTCCGCATCCTTCATGATATGAATTGCCTGGCTTCCGAGCTCCGCGACGAATCCGCTGGCATCGCCGGCGGCGGCGGCTCGATGCGCCGGCATCGCGCCGGCGAGCAGAACAAGGACGCTCAGCGCATAGACGGTCTTCGCCTTGGATGACGCATGTGATGCTGTCATGACGCACTCCCTGAGACGTGAGAGCGAGGACCACAAGACAGCCAGGAAGAGTGGAGGATCGCGGGCCCGCTCTCACATGGGCTGGGGGTTCGCTGGATGCGCGCAGGATGCAGCTTCAAGGTAACGCCGGATAGCCTCGGAAACTACTCATGAGCTCAAAAGGCCCGGCGGCGCAGCATGGTTCATTTCGCGTCGGGATGGATCTTGCGCCAGGCCTCCGCCAGCTCGCGGGATGCCTCCTCGTAAGAAGTTCTGGCGCTCTCCCAGCCTTCGGCGCCCACGTTCTGCAATTTGCGCGATGCCGCCTCGGCCTTGGTCCAGGCATCGTTCAAATCTTTCTCGGCCGCGGTGCCTGCCTCTTTCCCCTTGGTCTCGGCCGTGTCGCCAACCTCGTGCAGCTTTCGTCGCCATTCCTGCATCTGGTCCTGCGCCTCACGAAGGTAGGTGTCCCTGTCGGCGGTGGCGTCGCCGGCGGCCAATCGGACAGGGGCGCCCGAGCCGGACGCGAGAGCCGACCCCGCGGCGGCGGGCGGCGTGCCGCTCAGCATGAACGATCCAACGACGATCGATGCGGCGAGTCTCCTCACGGCAACCTCCTTTGTGTCACGCGTCCGCCCGTCTCGAAATCGCCCGGGCCGTACCCTTCAGCTCGCCGCAGGGACGAGATGATCCGCCGGCTCCGCGGCTTTCGCGCCGGCATGCACATCAAGCCGCGACGGATTGGCCGTACCGAGGACCGCCTTGGCGCGCGCCATCTCCTCCGTCGTGCCATGCGCCATCACCAGAAAGGCGTCGGCCTTCACGGCGGTCTCGTATTGGAGCACGCTGTCCTTCGGCACGCCCATGCCATAGAGCGCCGCACCAATCGCACTCAGCCCGCCAACCACGGCGGCGCTCTCGACGGCCGAGATCACGACGGCGGCCAGGTATCCAAGCACGACGACATGCCCCACGACGGGAATGGTCATGAACAGTCCGCCGAAGAACAAGCCCCAGAGACCGCCCCAGAACGCACCCCGCTTGCCCCAGAATTTGACCCGATCGCCGAAATTGTAGAAGCCGACGACCTGTTCCTCGGTGTGATATCCCTTGCCGACGACGCTGAGCTGCTTCATCGCGAAGCCCGCCGCGGTCAGCTTTTTCACGGCGGTTTCCGCCGCAGGGTGATCGGCAAAGACGGCGACGACCGTATCGATTGTTTCCATTTGATCTTCCTTCAGGACGAGGCGATGGCCTTTGGTATCGCGCGCTTCGGGTCGCGCACGGGCCGGGGAAAATCCGTGAGGCTTCGCTTTCGGGGGCGCGTCACCCGGCCGATGCGACGATACCCTTCGACGATCCCCCGCCGGTAGGCTCGGAAACTACTCAGCCCCCATCCCCCTTGCAGACGGTCAAGGGCGGCGCCTTTTGGCGTGGCCCGCCCTTCCGATAAGCCGGCGGCACAAGCGCAGCCGGATTTCGATATGTCACTGCAGGAGCCCCGCCTCGCGATAGTATCTGAGCGCCCCCTGATGGATCGGCATCACCGCCTCGCTGGGTACCATGTCCTTCTTCGTGAGCGCCGACAACGCGGGATGCAAGCGCCGGAAGTCGGCGAAATTCTCGAACACCGCCTTGACCACGGCATAGGCGACATCGTCAGGTTGACGGGTCGAGGTGATGAGCAGCGTCTGCGTGCCGAAGGTCGGCGTATCCCTGGGATTGCCGTCATACATTTTGCCCGGGATGACCGAGGCGACATAGTAGGGATGCGCCGCGAGCAGGCGATCGATGGGCGGCCCGGAGACGCTCACCAGCCGCGCGCCGCACTCGCTCGTCGCCTCCTGCGTCAGGCCGTCGGGATGGGCCGCTTCGAAGATGATGGCGTCGACCTCGTTGTTGCACAGCGTCCGGTTCTGCTCGCTCGGGCCGAGCTCGAGCGCGCGGTCGAAATCGGAGATCGTCCAGCCGTAATACCCGAGGACGACGTCGCGCGTGAAGGTATAGCCGGCGCCGGCCATGCCGATGCCCACGCGCTTGCCGCGCAGATCCTGGAAATTGCGGATCCCGGAAGCGGCGCGGGCGATGACGGTGAAGGCCTCCCGCTGCAGCGCAAGAACCGTGCGCAGGTCCGGATGGGGACCCGATGCGGCAAACGATCCCTCGCCGCGATAGGCGCCATAGGCGAGATCCGATTGCGTGAGGCCGAAGGTCGCCGCGCCGCTGCCGACGTTCTCGACATTCGCCTTGGCCCCCTCCGACACGATCGCCTGGCAGCGTTTGGTGGGATCATCGGCATCGGCGAGATTGACGATGCGGCAGATCGCGTTGCCCACGGGGTAGTAGATGGCGACGAGGTTGGACGTCGCGATCGTCACCGGGGCGCGCCGGGCGATCGTGATCGGCGCCAGGCACGAGGCCAGCAAGGTCGTCGCCACCCCTGCGGCGGCCGCCAACAGCGATGCTTTGAGCTTCATGGCAAGACCTGCTCCGCCCGCGGGCAAAAGTTACGTGTCAAGCTGATAGATGATCTGCGCCGCCTCGCGCTCGAACTCGCCATGCACCCATAGGCCGCCGTCATCGTACCAGATGCTGCCGGCCAGGTAGGGCGTGATGAAGCGATAGCGCGCAGCATGAATCCGGCGGCCGCCGACCGTGATCGTCTCGTCGGCGAGCTTGTGTGCGCTGACGCCCATGACACCGCCATGATGCGCATCGATCACGATCGCCTGTCGCAGCACCGCCGGCGTCCACAGATCGTTCGAGGTCAGGGCGTCCCGCGCGGCGATGAAGGGGACGCCGTTGCTGACGACGCGAAAGCCCTGAGGCGTCGGCGCGCCCGTGACGTGGAGCGTCTCGCCATGCTCCACCGTCTCGCTCCGCAGCGCAGTCAGCCGCCCGTCGCGCCAGCGTTCCTCCGAGCGGTGACTGAAGGAGAACACGGTGAAGAACAGCGCCTTGACCACAAGATCGATCTCGGTGGTGACCCGGGTTTCGCCGGTCGCGGTCGAATGCGACACCGTATGCGCGCCGATCCTGTCACCCTTGTAGAGGACCGAGAACCGGCGATCGGCGTCATCGCCCGGGATAACCATCGCCGCCGCGGCGCGTGCGGCGCGCGGCACGGCGCACCCGGCCGCCCCGGCGATCGCCGACATCAACAGCATGCGCCGCGGGATCGAACGCCGCCCCGGCGCGGCAGCGCAAGTCTGCTCGGCGCGGCCGGTGCCGGGATGGATCACGGTGATTGCTGCGCGCTCATCTTCACCTGGAGCTGCCGAATGAGGCTCGACACGTCGCCGCCGCTGCGCTGCAGCGCCGACGAGTATTCCTCGCGCTGGGCCAGCGCCATGCTTATGCCGTCGACGCTCACATCGATGATCCTCAAGCCGTCCCGGTCGATGAGGTGCCACTCCACCTTGAGCGGCTGGTCCGAGGCGGGTTGGCTGATTTCGCTGTAGACCACCGTGCTGGTCGCGCCTTCCGCACGCTCGCGGATGACGCGGAACGAGTCGCCGCTGTACTCGGTGAAGCGCCGGGAATAGGTGCGAACCAAGGAATCGCGGAAGACCGCGGTGAATTCCTGCCGCTCGGCATCGCTCGCCGTCTTCCAGTAGCGCCCGAGGACGAAGCTGGCGATCCGCGGCACGTCGAAATCCGCGTCCAGCAATGCTTCGAAACGTCGGTGGCGATCGACGGAGGAGAGCGTCTTGCTGTTCACGGAGAGGAGCGCCTGGTGCGCGAGCTCCGCGACGAACGCGCTCGGCGTCTCGGCAGCGTCGGCGCCGCAGCCGAGCGTGGCGAGGCCCGCGAGCAGCAGCATGGCGAAAGCATAGGCGAGATGTGGTGTGCGCATGATCGCAACTTTCGGTGACTTGGGGCGCGCGCGGCTGTGCGCGGCGCCCTGGCGAGAGCGGAGCGCGCCGCCCGAGGGATGCGGAAACGCCCCCGTCGTCTCAGGATTTCACGGTGTCCTTGATCGTTCCGACCATGTTCTGGACCTTCCCTTCGGTCTGGTCGGCCTTGCCGTCAAGCTGCAGCTTGGCATCGCCGACGGCCTTGCCTTCTTGATCGCGCCGATGATCTGCTTGCCCGATCCGGCGATGCGGTCCTTGTCCATGGTTCCTGTCCTTCCTGTCGATGTGAGGCGCGCGAACCGGCCCGCGGCGAATGCCCGCTCATGAAGAGTCAAACGGGTCAAGGGGTGTGCTTGTCCGCACTATGCTCGATGGCCTGGCCGGTCGCGGAGATATCCTCGCCCGCTCCGGCCGTGGTGTGGCAGGCGCCCAGCAGCGGGGCGGCACCCAGGAGCGCGAGCAGGGTGAGGGCCAGCATCATCGTTTTCTTGTCCATGGCGATTACCTATGACTGAGTTGTTTCGAGGCCCGTCGCGTAAAGGGATAACGCTCCCTCTTTCTCGATCGGGTCAGATGCGTCCGACGAGCAGCAAGACGAGGACGACGACAATGAGGATGCCGACGCCGCCGCTCGGGTAGTAGCCCCAGTTCACGCTGTGCGGCCATCTCGGCAGGGCGCCGATCAGGAACAGAACCAGGACGATGAGCAGAATGGTGCCAAGGCTCATGGCAGGGGCTCCTGAAAGCGGCAAGGCGAGATGCCGCCGGCCGAATGGCCGATTGCCGTCAGTCCAGACATCGGAATGATCAGCGGTAACCTAACCGGCAGCGACAGGGCGGCGATAAACTCGGAAACTACTCAGAGCCGTGCGATACCCCGTGTTGCCGGCGCGCCGCAGGCAAGAAGACCCACCACGGAGACACGGAGGGCACGGAGAAGGAAAACTCCGTGCCTGAATTCCCTAGGCGATGCCCGTCGTGTTGCCGGGATATCTTCGCATCATACGAAAACCGCACGCCTGTTCGGCATGCGGGCGGCGCGACGACGGAGCGGAGGAAAAGCTCGGGACTCCCCTCCGCATCTGCGACGCGAAGGCGAGCCCCGAGGATGAGCGCTACTGCGATATCATGCTTTGATTGCCTGAACCGGATCGGGTGCTGAGCAGCACTTCGACTCGTCGGTCGCGGCTGAGCTGCGGATCGCCGAATGCGCCGACCTGCACCTTGTAGGCCGGCACGCCGGCCGCGATCAGGGCGTTACGAACGGCGCCGATGCGACGGTCGCTCAGGCTCCGGTCGTTCGGGTCCCGGTAACCGTCGATGCCGGCCTGGAGGGACGGGTTCTGCGCCATATACGCCGCGATGTCGGAGACCGTGTTCTGGTCGGCAGCCGTCAGATCCGCCTGGGCGTAGCCGAAGAGGATGACGCGATACGAAGCCCAGCGATCGACGATACCCGCGGGCCCCTGGGCGCCAACCGCTCCAACGCCGCCTTGCGCGCCGGCCGGGCCGGAATTGCCCGATGCCCCGACGGTGCCGGCCATCGTGTAGCCCTGAGCGCCGGTCTGCCCGCTCGCGCCTTGCGAGCCTGCAGCGCCTTGATTGCCCGCGGCTCCGGCGGGACCGACCAGGGTCGGGCCTTGGCCGCCCGTCTGTCCGGCCATGCCTTGCGCGCCGACCGGGCCCGAGGGACCGGTTGGGCCGGTATCTCCGGCGACGCTCATGCCTTGCGCGCCCGTCTGTCCTGCGGCACCTTGCGCGCCGGCGGGACCGGCGTTGCCGGTTGCGCCGCGAGCACCGACCATGACCGCGCCTGCGGCGCCGGTCGAACCGGCCGGACCCTGGGGGCCGGTGGGACCGGAGGGACCCGTCGCGCCGGTTGGTCCGGTCATCGCATAGCCCGGAGCGCCGGTCGCGCCCATCGGACCCGTCGGCCCGGCAGGACCGGCAGGACCGGTGAAGCCGGTCGGCCCGACCAGGCTCGAGGTTTGCGTGTCATAGGACGAGGTGCGGTCGGGTTCTGCGCTGCACCCGGCGGCGAATACCGCAAGCACCGCGAAACACATGATGCGTGTCATGCTGATTTCCTCCTGGGAATGATGAGCTGCATGCGCCTTGACGGCGCTGTCCGCAGGCTTTGGCAAAGGCCGCGCCGCGGACGAACTCTGGAGGCTCGACACTAAAGAGAGCGGAGAGACGACGATAGGATCGGAAAGTACTCAAAGAATAATCGATGGCCGCGGCAGCGGCAGCGAGCGACTGAGTAGTTTCCGAAATTTTCGATCGCGAGTATCGGGTCGGGCGTTGCGGGACGGCGAAGAATTACGATGTCTGCCGCGCGCGAGCTGCGGATATTTTTGCCGCGGAGGTCAGACGGGCGCGGGTGCGGCGCGATCCGCCGGCCTGCGCGGCTTCACGCCTTCATAGCGATCGAGGAGCAGCGGATGGATGGTCTCCAGTATCCGCTTGGCGCGCGCCAGCTCGTCATCGCTGCCGCGGGCCATGACCAGGAAGCCGTCGCACTTCACCGCCTGCTCGTATTGGAGGAGGTAGTCTTTTGGCGTGCCGACACGGTAAAGCGCCGCGCCCAGGGCGGCGAGCCCGCTGACCGGGATGGCGCCTTCGAGGGCGGAGACGATCACGGCAGCGAGATAGCCCAGCACCATGACGGGTCCTGTCACAGGAATGGTCAGCGAGACGCCGCCGGCAAACAAGCCCCAGAGGTCGCCCCAGAAGGCGCCGCGCGCTCCCCAGAACGTGATCCGGCCGCCGGCGTCGTAGAACCCGATGATTTTTTCCTCGCTATGGTACCGCTTGCCGACGACGCTGAGGTTCGTCATGGCCAAACCGCCGGCAGCCAATCTCCTTACCGCCGCTCCGGTCTCGTGGTAATCGGCGAAAATCGCGATCTCGGCGTCCCGGTGTGGCATCTTCTCTCCCTCAATGCCGGCGATCGAGCGTGGCGCCACGCCCAACCTACCGGCGCTCGAGAGACACACCCAGGCTCGGAAACTACTCAGATCCGCCCAGGCCGCGACGCCGCGGGCGCGACTTTTGCGGCGTCGCTCGGCCGGCCGAGCGACGGCCCGGTCTGGGCGCGTCAGGATGCGCGATACTGGTCGTTGCCGCTCTGCAGCCAAACCGCGCGCGCCGGGCTGCCAACCTCGCCGTGGAACTCGCCGCGGCCGCGCTCATAGCTCCGGCCGTCGTCGTCGCGAATGATGCAGCCGGCGAGAAGCACGAGCGCGAGGCCGACGAGGACGCATTTGACCGCTGTCATCTCAAAATCTCCCGTTGCGCGTCGGCCCATGGGCAGCCTTCGGACGAAGGCCGCGTCGAGGCCACGGCGATTGCGCGCCTGATGGCCGACCCGGCTCATGTGGCGTTTCGTCGTGCCGGAGAGGAGGAGCGGAATCTACCTAGAGGCAACAGCGGCGGCGCGCCGGGTCAGTCGCGGCGCGCCGGCACCGCGTCTGAACGTCTTCGTTACCTCTGCCTAGGAGCGGGAACGGCCGGCGGTGGGCTGCCGCCGGCTTTCCCCGTCCTCGGCCTGTCCGTTGCTGTGGTCGCGCGCGCCGTTGCCCTTGTCGGATGCGGCCGCTTTCGTACCCAAAACGCCGAAGCTGGACGATTTCTCGCCGGCCGCTGCGACGGAAAAGCCTTCCGCCGTCAAGCCGCGCCTCATGAGCTCGCGAACGGCCGCGGCCCGGCTCGGCATCCGCGCCTGGAAGCGGAAGTCGTCAACCGCCGCCAATTCCTCTGCGTTGAGCATGATCTGCAGCCGTTCCGGCCGCTCGAGATCCGCTGACATGTCCGCCTCCACGTCGCGCCTGAGAATAATTGTAAGCATTTAGCGCATGGCGGCAACCACTCACTGTGAGGCTGAAAACACCATCACCGCTGGAAGCGGCTCAACCGATAAAACCGGCGTTGCCGTCAATGGAGTCCTGTTAAGTATCCGATGGACGATTTGCCTACTATGTCGGACACTGGCGGCGGCCACTTTGAATAATTATCAGGAAATACGCAGCCAATTACAAATAAATCGGCGCAGGGTTTGGAGGCAATACTTGTTTTTACTGCGGCATCTGGCATGCTTGATGTATTCTGAAAGGAATATTGGGAAAGGGGACGGATTGGCAAAATGGCAAAGTGGAGAGCCCATGGACCGGCTTCGACACGTCTTGGTCGTCGACGACGACGGCAGCATCCGCGGGCTGTTGAGCGCGGCGCTCGAGGACCGCGGCGATCGCGTAACGTCCGTCGCGGACGGCAGGTCGATGCGCGACGTGCTGAGCCGCGATCGCGTCGATGTCGTGGTTCTGGATGTCCGGCTACCCGGAGAGGACGGTCATTCCCTGGCTCTTCACGCCCAGGCAGCTTGGGCTCCCCGTCATCTTGATTTCCGGCAGCGGCGAAGCCACCGAATTTGCCCAAAAGCATCGCCTGACGCTGCTGCGCAAACCGTTTCGCCTGCAGGATCTTTTTGATGCGCTGGACTGCGGCGCTGGCGAGCCGCAGCGGCGGCGAGGAAGACGCGTAGTGCGCCGGACGGGTGAGCATCCCGGCCAGGAGAACGGCCGGCCGAGGCAATGGCGGCCGGCGGCGTTGGGCGACCCCATCATCATGCGCAAGACGTCGGAGGAGTGGCGACCACGACAAGAAAGATCCGCAACGATGAACGGACGCCGTCGACGGCGCAAAGCGGGCCTGCTGCGGTCACCGCGCAAGCCTGTCGCGCAGCCGCGACTCCCCGCCGCCGGCGCGCGGCTTCCCGGTGGTCGGGCTCGGCACGTCGGCCGGCGGGCTCGATGCCGTCCGCAAGCTGTTCGATGCGCTTCCCGCCGGCAACGGCATGGCGTTCATCCTCGTCCAGCATCTCGATCCCACGCATGAGAGCATGATGGTCGAGCTGCTCGCCGGCCATACGCCGATGAAGGTGCAGCAGGCGGCGGAAGGCATGCCGTTGGAGCGCGAGCATGTCTATGTCATTCCTCCGGGCTCGTATCTCGCGATCCGCGGAGGCGCGCTCCGGCTCTCGACGCCGCGCGAGCGCCATGGGGCGCGCCTGCCGTTCGACTTCCTGCTGCGCTCGATGGCGGAAGAGCTCGGCGATCGCGCCATCGGCGTCATCCTCTCGGGAACCGGCGCGGACGGCAGCGCCGGGCTGAAGGCGATCAAGGAAAAGGCCGGGCTGGTCATCGCACAGCTTCCGGACGAGGCGGCTTACGATGGCATGCCGCGGAGCGCGATCATGACCGGCGTCGTCGATCTCGTGCTCCCCGTCGCGGAGATCCCGGACGCCCTCGCCAAATACGCCGCGGCGCAGGTTCGCCGCGGGCGGTCTCAAGCCTGCCCGAGCGAGCGATCCCGCGACCGAGCGATTGGCCGAAATCGTCGCGCTGCTGCGGCAGCGGGCGGCGCAGGATTTCGCGCTCTACAAGCCGGGGACGCTGCTGCGGCGGATCGAGCGACGCATGGCGCTGGCGGGGATCACCGATGGCGGCCGGTATCTCGCCCTGCTGCGCAAGAACGCCGGCGAGATCGAGCTCCTCGCCAAGGACCTGCTCATCAACGTCACCAGCTTCTTCCGCGACCCCAAGATCTTCGAGCTGTTGGCGGAGAAGGTCATTCCCGATCTCGTGCGCCTGCAGCCGGCGGATCGGCCGCTGCGGATCTGGGTGGCGGGCTGCAGCACGGGCGAGGAAACCTATACCATCGCCATGCTCTTCCTCGAGGAGATCGCGGCGGCGAAGCGCAATATCAAGCTGCAGGTCTTCGCCTCGGATGTCGATGCGGACGCGGTCGCGTTCGCCCGCGACGGCGTCTATCCGGAAGCGATCGCGGCGGACGTGTCCGCCGCGAGGCTTGCCCGTTTCTTCGCCAAGGACGAGCATGGCTACCGGGTGATGCCGGAGCTGCGCGGCGTCGTGGTCTTCACGGTGCAGAACGTTCTGGCCGACCCGCCGTTCTCGCGCCTCGACCTGGTCTCCTGCCGCAACCTGCTCATCTATCTGCGCCCCGAGGCGCAGGCGAAGGTGCTGTCGCTTTTCCATTTCGCGCTGCGCGAGGGCGGCATCCTCTTTCTCGGCGGCTCCGAGACGGTGGGCAATTTCGACGACCGCTTCCAGCCGATCTTCAAGACGCAGCGGATCTATCGCCACACCGGGCGCCTGCGGCCGGGGGAGGTCAATTTCTCCCTTGCCAACCGCGAGAGCGCGCGGGCGCTGCGGCTCCCGGGCCCGGGACAGGCGGCGCCGTACCGGCCCGAGCCTCGGCGATCTCTCCCAGCGGGTGCTGCTGGAGGCCTACGCGCCGGCCTCGGTGCTGATCAACCGCAAATACGAGTGCCTCTATTACCTCGGGGCGACCGACCGCTATTTGCGGGTGGCGCCGGGCGAGCCGAGCCGGGACCTGCTGGCCATGGTGCGCGACGGCCTGCGCAACAAGCTGAGATCGGCGATCCAGCAGGCGAGCGAAGGGCACAAGCGCGCCGTCGTCTCGGGCGGGCAGGTGAAGGAGGACGGCGGCGCCGTCTCGGTCGCCATCGCCGTCCAGCCGGTGCCGACCGAGAGCGAGGAATTGCTGCTGGTCAGCTTCCTCGATGAGCCCGGCAGCGACCAGAAATCCGTTCGCTCCGCGCCGGCTGATCCGGCGGAGATTTCCCGGATCGAAGAGCTCGAGCACGAGCTCGATATCACCCGCAAGGAGTTGCAGGGCGCCATCCGCGATCTCGAGATGTCCAACGAGGAGCAGAAGGCGATCAACGAAGAAGCCCTGTCCGTGAACGAGGAGTTCCTGTCGACCAATGAGGAGCTGACCACCTCGAAGGAGGAGCTGCAATCGCTCAACGAGGAGCTCACCGCCCTCAACAGCCAGCTCCAGGAGACCCTCGAGCGGCAGCGCAGCACGTCCAACGACCTGCAGAACATCCTCTACAGCTCCGATCTCGCGACGATCTTCCTCGACCGGGATCTCAACATTCGCTTCTTCACGCCGGCCGCCAAATCGCTGTTTCGCGTCATCGCCAGCGACATCGGCCGGCCGCTCGCCGATCTGACCTCGCTCTCCGCCGACGGCAATCTCCTCGCCGATGCCCGAAAGGTGCTGGCGAGCCTCAAGCCGTTGAGGCATGAGATCGAAGCCCAGGACGGCGCCTGGTACAATCGTCGTATCCTGCCTTACCGCACCGACGACAACCGCGTCGAGGGGGTGGTCATCACCTTCGCCAACGTCTCCGAGATAAAAGCGGCGGAACGGGAGATAGCGGTCGCGCGCGCCTATTCCGACAGCATCATCGACACCGTCCGCCAGCCGCTCGTGGTGTTCGACGACGCGCTGCGGGTCGTCTCGGCCAACCGATCCTTCTACGACATCTTCGCGCTCGAGCCCGGGAACACGGCAGGCCGGCCGCTCGGCGGCGTCCTCGAGGGTCACGCCGATATTCCGGCATTGCTCGACTTTCTCGAGCGGGTCCGGGCCGAGCCCGCTCAGACCGGCGATTGCGAGATCGAGCTCGATCTGCCGCGCTCGGCAGGCGGTCGCTGCACCTCAATGCCCGCAAGATGTCCGGCGGATCTCCCGGGCAGGCGAAGATGCTGTTGGCGATCGACGACGTCACCGAGCACAAGCAGGCGGCGGAAGCCGTCGAGGCCGCCAGACTCGAGGCCGAGCAGGCCAATATCGGCAAGTCGCGCTTCCTTGCCGCCGCGAGCCACGATCTGCGCCAGCCGCTTCAGACCATCAGCCTGCTGCAAGGCCTGCTGGCGAGCAAGATCAAGGACGAAGGCGCCTTGAAGCTGGTGGCCCGGCTCGACGAGACGCTGAGCGCCATGGCGGGCATGCTGAACACGCTCCTCGATATCAACCAGCTCGAAGCCGGGATCGTCCGCGCCGAGACCACCGGCTTCCCGATCGACGATCTGCTTCGATCGGCTGCGGACCGAGTTCGCCTATCACGCCGAAGCGCGCAGCCTCGGCTGGCACGTGGTCTCGAGCGCCGTCGTCGTGCACAGCGATCCCCGCCTGCTCGAGCAGATGCTCCGCAACCTGCTGTCGAACGCGATGAAGTACACCGCGCAGGGCAAGGTGCTGCTCGGTTGCCGCCGGCGCGGCGACAAGCTCCGCATCGAGATCTGGGATACCGGCCTCGGCATCGAGCAAGGCCAGCTTCAACGCATCTTCGAGGAATTCCACCAGCTCGACAATCCCGCCCGCGAGCGCAGCCGCGGGCTTGGCCTGGGCCTCGCCATCGTCCAGCGCTTGGCGAACCTGCTCGGCCACCGCATCGATGTGCACTCCCGTCCGGGAAGGGGCTCGGTCTTCGCGATCGAAGTTCCGCTCGGCAGGAGCGAGCCGGTTCGGTTTGCGGCGCTCCACCAGCCCCGGCCCGAGGAAGGCACGCGCCGCAGCGGCACGATTCTGGTCGTCGAGGACGAGCCGGCAGTCCGCGAGATGCTCGAGCTGCTGCTCAGTGGCGAAGGGCACCGCACCGTGGCCGCGGCAGACGGCAAGGCGGCGCTGGAGCTAGTGGCGCGGCGGGCGATGCAACTCGACCTCGCGGTCGTCGACTACAACATGCCGAACGATCTGAACGGCCTCCAGGTCATCGCCGGCCTGCAGCAGCTGCTTCATCGCGAGATCCCGGCGATCGTCCTCACCGGCGACATCTCGACCGACGCATTCCGCGAGATCGCCCGCCACGGCTGCACGCACCTGCACAAGCCGGTAAGGGCGGCTGAATTGACGCGGCTTGTGCAGCAGCTTCTGGCGAAGCCGAGGCCGATGCCGCAGGCCAGCGTCCAGCCGCGCGCCGAAACCGTCGCGGGCGCCCAACCGGACACCATCTTCGTCGTCGACGACGACGACGGCCTGCGCGAGACGATGCGCGAGCTGCTCGAGACGCGGGGAAGGCGGGTCGAGAGCTATGCCAGCGGCGAGGCCTTCTTTGCCGCCTACCATCCCGGCAATGATGGCTGCCTGCTGGTCGATGCCGGGATGCCCGGCATGAGCGGGCTCGAGGTGCTGCAGCGGCTCAAGAGCGAAGGCCATCGTCTGCCCGCGATCATGATCACCGGCGATGGCGACGTGCCGATGGCCGTCCGAGCCATGCGGGCGGGCGCCGCGGATTTCATCGAGAAGCCGATCGGCCGCGAGGAGCTTTTCGCCAGCATCGAGCGCGCGCTGGAACAGACGCGGGATTCGGCCAAGCTGTCAGCCTGGCGCGAGACGGCGGCGGCGCGCTTCGCCACGCTGACGCCGCGCCAGCGGCAGATCATGGACATGGTGCTCGCCGGCCATCCGAGCAAGAACATTGCCGCCGATCTCGGCATCAGCCAGCGCACGATCGAGAACCACCGCGCCGCGATCATGAAGAAGACCGGCTCGCACTCGCTGCCGGCGTTGATCCGGCTGGCCGTCGCCGCGGCCTGAGATGACGGCGTTCCCGACGCTCGCGACGCTGCTCGCCTTGGCCCTTTTCTGCCAGGGCGCCCAGGCCAGCGAGCTGAGGGTTACGGTACAGGGGGTGGCGTCGTCAGCGGGCTCGCTCATGATCGGGCTTTACGACAGCGACGAGCATTTCCGGTCGGCGATCGCGACCGCGACGAGCGCGGGATTGCTGAACGATCGCTCGCGGCTCGTCGGCATCGCGATGAGAGCCGTTGCCGGAACGCAGAGCGTGGTCTTCACCAATCTCGATCCGGGCACTTATGCGGTCATCGTCTTCCACGACGAGAACGACAACGGCAAGCTCGACGAGACTCCCTGGGGGGTCCCCACCGAGGGCTACGGGTTCAGCAACGACGCCCACGGATTCCTCGCGGCGCCTGCCTTCAAGGATGCCGCCGTGACGCTGGGTAATTCCGATAAAGCGATCACCATAGCGCTCAAATATCCGCTTATTCCGTCCGACGACGATATGCCGGATTTCGGTTTCAAACCGTGACCCTCGCATACGGGCGGCACCGTGCCGCCCGCAGCTCACCGGTCAGCCGCGGCTCAATGGAGCGCGACTTCGACCACCCGGTTCCGCGCCTCGCGCACGCCCGGTTGCGTCGGCACCGGAGGCTCGCGATCGCCCACCCAACGCTCGGCGATCTGATCGGATTTGATGCCGTCGGCGAGCAGGGTATTGCGCACGGTGTCGGCGCGACGTTGCGAGAGGGCCATGTTGTAGGGATCGGTGCCGGCAAGATCGGCCTTGCCGAGCAGCGTGATCCGGACGGGGCCACCGCCGCGGGCCGCGTCGGCCGCCGCGTCGACGACCTGGCGCCCTTCCACGGTGAGGTTCGATTTGTCGAAGTCGAAGAACACGTCATATCCGCGCAGCGCCGCCGCGGGGGCCGCCGCCGGCGCAGCGGCTGCCGGCTTGGCGACACCCTCCAACTCGTCGAGCGCGGCGAAGAAGTCGCCGCGGCAGCTGCCGGTCGACCCGAGCTGCCAATCGCGCTCCATCTGCTCGACCCAGCAGTCGTAGCGCACCTGGGCGCGAGCCGCGAGCGCCGGCGACCGGTCGCGCGCGCCGGCGTCAAGCACGGTAATTAGCCGTTTGCGCGCGTCGGCGAGCTGCGTGCGGAACCCATAGCCGTCTTCCAGCGGAACCAGCCAATTGCTGTTATTCTCCGGCAGCACGACGGAGCCGCCATCGGCCTTGAGGCTCTTGCGCGAGAAATAGTCGGCGTCGACCCAGTCGCCCGATTGCGTGGTCATGTCCATCACGTCGTCGCAGGCGGCGCAGTCGGAAATCGAGAACGCACTGCCGCGGGAAGCACAATCTAAATCATATGCCTGGCCCCGCTGGTGCGCAGGCCTCGGAATTTACTCAGGCGGCGAATGTATCGCAGTGCCAGGCGTGACCGATGGTCGGCCGATCGCAGCCATGACTTTCGCATCCGCCTCGTCCGGGCGGCGATCAAGATCACATCCGCAGCAGGCCCTGCCGGCACTTTGGCAGGGCCGGGATGCCGTGGCGCATACTCCGATCATGCCGCTCGCATCGACAGGCAAGTTCGATAAGATGCGCCCGAGACCGGAGCACGATCACACATGGCCCATGTCCCACCTTCGCGGGTTCTGCGTGCGGCGGAAAAACCGAAAGGCTTCAGCGTGTCCCAGGAAAAAAGGCCCCGGCGCCAGAGCTCGGCGAAAGCGGAGCGGCGCGCCGAGATGATGGATAAAATCCTCGATACGGCGGAGCATCTGTTCTCCCGGCACGGACTTTACGGCGTTACGCTGAAAGACGTCGCCAAGCGGCTCGGCGTGCACCACACGCTGATCAACTACTATTTCGACGACAAGAAGACGCTGTTCGACGCCGTCTTCGCGCGCCGCGCGGTGGTGACGAGCGAGCGACGCATGAAGGTCCTCGACGACTATGACAAGGCGGCCGCCGGCAGGCCCTCGGTGGAGGGAGCGCTGCGCGCGTTTCTGGATACCGATATCGACCTTTACATCACGGGCGGTGAAGGCTGGAAGAACTACGCCGCATTGGGCGCACAGGTGGCGAACACGCCCGAGTGGGGCGCGGAGATGATGGATCGGCATTTCGATCCGGTGGTTCTGCGCCTGATCGGCCTCCTCAAGAAGGCGCTTCCGGATTGCGCGGAAGAGGACATCTTTTGGGGATATCACTTCGTGACCGGGGCGCTGATGCTCACGCTCGCGCGCACCGGGCGCATCGACAAGCTTTCGGGCGGTTTGTGCACGTCCGACGACTTCGTCGCCGTCAGGGAGCGGATGGCGACGTTCATGACGGCGGGGTTTCTGGTGCTCTGCCAGCGCCGAAGGCCAGGCGGAGACCGTGACGCCGCATCGCGAGAAAAAATTCTTGCGTCAAGAACACTAACTCGCTAGTGAGTTAATGTGCAAAAGGAGCCCGTGATATCGGGCGAAAGGGAGGATAAGGCCGCGGGGTCACCCGCGATCGTCACCGGTGCCGGCGGCGGATTGGCCGATGTCATGCGCGGTTGCCGGCAGAAAACATCCAAAACACCAGTGGCCGGCGCCAACGGCGCGGAAGTGGATTCCGTTCAAGAGGACGGATCATCCGGCCCAGCGAGGAGGAGGAGATCAATGAGGAAAGCGCTTGTTTCGACCGCGCTCGGGCTGTCCATGCTCGCCCTGGCTGCCATGCCGTCGACGGCCAAGGACACGCTCAAGATCGGCTACGTCGATCCGCTGTCTGGCGGCGGCGCCAGCATAGGCCAGATCGGCCTCAACCAGCTCCACTTCATTGCCGACAGGATCAACGCCAAGGGCGGCGTGCTCGGCCAGAAGGTCGAGATCATCGGCTACGACAACAAGCTCAGCCCGCAGGTCAGCCTGGTCCAGGTGCAGAAGGCGATCGATGAGGGCGTGCAGATCATCGTCCAGGGCAACGGTTCCTCGGTGGCGGCGGCGGTCGAGAACTTCGTCACCAAGTACAACGAGCGCAATCCGGGCAAGGACATCGTCTACCTCAACTACGCGGCCATCGACCCCATCCTGACCAACCAGAACTGCAGCTACTGGCACTTCAGCTGGGACGCCAACGTGGACATCAAGGTCGAGGCGCTCACCAACTTCATGAAGCCGCGCAAGGACATCAAGAAGGTCTACCTGATCGACCAGGACTACTCGTTCGGCCACTCGGTGGCCGACGCCGCCGTGCGCATGCTGAAGGCGAAGCGCCCCGACATCCAGATCGTCGGCAACGAATTCCACCCGCTGGTCAAGATCACCGACTTCTCGCCCTACATTGCGAAGATCCGGGCATCGGGAGCCGATACCGTCATCACCGGCAATTGGGGCCAGGATTTCGCTCTGCTGATCAAGGCGGCGGGCGACGCCGGATTGAAGGTCAACTGGTACACCTTCTACGCCGGCGGCGCCGGCGGCCCGACGGCGATCAAGCAGGCGAATTTGCCCGATCACGTCTTCCAGATCACCGAGGGCGTGAACAACATCGACCACAAGCCGGCGCAGGAAACCGTGCGCGCCTATATGGCGCGCTACCCATCGCAGCCGGACTACTATCCCCGGATGTTCAACCTGACGGGCATGCTGTTCAAGGCGATCGACGAGGCGCACTCCACCGATCCGGGCAAGTTCGTGCCCAAGCTCGAGGGCATGAAGTACGCCACCTTCTCCAGCGGCGAAGAGGGGTTCATGCGCAAGGAGGACCACCAGTTCTTCCAGCCGTTGTACATTTCGGACTTCGGGCCGCTCAACGCCAAGCAGCCGTTCGACGAAGAGCATACCGGCTGGGGCTGGAAAGTGGTGACGCAGATCCCCGTCAAGGACACGATCACCGCCACGACCTGCAAGATGAAGCGCCCGGAATAGTGACGGAGCGGGCGCCGCCGGGTAGACGCCCGGCGCCGCCCGCTCCGGTGCCGTCTTCGGCCATCCGGGCCGCGTGGTAGTGGCGGAGTGGATCGTGCTTGAGATCGTCCTCATCTCGGCGCTGGACGGCGTCCTTTACGGCATGCTGCTGTTCCTGATGGCCAGCGGCCTGACCGTCATCTTCAGCATGATGGGCGTGCTCAACTTCGCCCATGCCAGCTTCTACATGCTGGGCGCGTTCTTCGGCTTCCAGATCAGCCGCTACCTGGGGTTCTGGCCCGGCCTCGTGGCGGCGCCGCTGCTCGTCGGCGGCATCGGCACGGTGGTGGAGCGCTATGGGCTGCGCAAGGTCCATCGGCACGGCCATGTCGCCGAGCTGCTGTTCACCTTCGGCCTCGCCTTCGTCATCCAGGACGTGGTCGAGATGATGTGGGGCAAGCTTCCGGTGGACTACCGCGTGCCGCCGTCGCTCGACTTCCCGGCCTTCACCCTCTTCTCGACCAACTATCCGGCGTTCAAGCTGTTCGAGCTGCTGACCGCCATTGCCATTTTCGCGGCGCTGCTGCTGATGGTGAGGCGGACGCGCATCGGCCTGATCGTCCAGGCCGCGCTGAGCCATCCCGACATGGTCGGCATGCTCGGCCACAACGTCGACCGCATCTTCATGCTCGTCTTCGGGGCCGGCGCGGCGCTGGCCGCGGTGGCCGGCGTGATCGCCGGCCCGGCGCTTGTCACCCAGTCGAACATGGCGGGGCTGCTGGGGCCGATCCTGTTCGTCGTGGTGGTGGTTGGCGGGCTGGGGTCGCTGAGCGGCGCCTTCGTCGCCTCGCTGCTCATCGGGCTGCTGCAGACCTTCGCCGTCGCCTCCAATGCCTCGCTGGCCGGCGCCTTCGGCACTCTCGTCCCCTCCGGCTGGCTGCAAGCTTATGTCGGCGACATCTGGAACGTGACGGTGGCGCAGATCGCCCCGATCCTTCCCTACCTGCTGCTGGTGCTGATCCTCATCTTCCGGCCGCGGGGACTGATGGGGACGCGCGAATCGTGAGCGACATCGTCCGCCCCCAGGTCCCCGGCCTGCCGCCGGGCCGCGTCGGGGGCGTCCTCGCGACCTATGGCGTGTGGATCGCGGCGGCCGTCGTCCTGGCGGTCCTGCCGCATGTCTTCGCGTCGGGGCTGGCGCTGACGGCCATGTGCCTGATGGGCACGATGGTCATCTTCGCCCTCTCCTACAACATGCTCCTGGGGCAGACCGGCCTGCTGTCGTTCGGGCAAGCCGTCTTCTTCGGCCTGGGCGGCTTCCTCACCGTGCACGCGATGAACGCGGTGGAAAGCGGCGGCGCGCCCCTGCCGCTGGTGGTGTTCCCGCTGGTCGGCGGCGTGGCCGGCCTGGCGTTCGGCGTCATCTTCGGCGCCGTGTCGACGCGGCGCGCCGGCACCGCCTTCGCCATGATCACGCTGGGCATCGCCGAGCTGGTGTCGTCGAGCGCGCTCATCCTGCGCCACTTCTTCGGCGGCGAGGAGGGCGTCACCACCGACCGCACCGGCCTCGTCCACCTCTTCGGCGTCACCTTCGGCCCGCAGGTCCAGGTCTACTACCTCATCGCCGTCTGGTGCTTCATGTCGGTGGCGGCGATGTACGCGCTCACCTGCACACCCTTCGGCCGCATCTGCAACGCCGTGCGCGACAATCCCGAGCGCGCCAGCTTCATCGGCTATGACACCCAAGCCGTCCGTTTCATCTCATTCAGCCTCGCCGGCCTGTTCGCCGGTATCGCCGGCGGACTTGCCGCCATCAATTTCGAGATCATGAACGCCGCGCAGCTGGGGCTGGCCCAGTCGGGAACCGTCATCCTGATGACCTACATCGGCGGCGTCGGCGACTTCGCCGGCCCCATCATCGGCGCCATCCTCGTGACCTATCTCCAGGTCATGCTGAGCGACGTGACCGATGTCTGGCAGCTCTACTTCGGCCTGCTGTTCATCGGCATGGTGATCTTCGTGCCCGACGGCATCGCCGGGCTGCTGGCGCGGCAGCGGCCGCTGCTGCTGGGGCGCCAGCTGCACCGGGTCGTCCCGTTCTATGCGCTGGCGCTGGTGCCGGGGCTAGCGGCAATCACCGGACTGAGCCTGATGATCGAGATGACGAACCAGCTCACCGCCCATGCCTCGGACGGCCCGGCGATGGCCTTCCTCTACGTTCCCTTCAATGCCGACGCGCCGCTGCCCTGGGTGGTAGCGGCGATCCTGCTGGCGGGCGGGACGTGGCTGTTTCTGCGCGCCGCGCGGGCGACGCGGCAGGCTTATGACGAGGCACTGGCCGCGTCGCGGACGCGAGGCAAGGAGCCGTGACGTCGCCCGCTCCCGCCCTCGAGCTGATCGGGCTGCGCAAGAGATTCGGCGCGATGGAGATCATTCGAGGCGTCGATCTCGCCATTCCGTCGGGCGAACGCCATGCCGTGATCGGGCCCAACGGCGCCGGCAAGTCCACGCTCTTCCACCTCGTCAGCGGCCGCTACCGGCCGAGCGGCGGCAGCATCCGCCTGCGCGGCGAGGACATCGCCGGCAAGGCGCCGCAGCTCATCTATCGTCGCGGCCTGTCGCGCAGCTTCCAGGTCACCAACATCTTCCCGCGGCTCAGCGTGTGGGAGAACGTCCGCTGCGCCACGCTCTGGTCGATGGGCTACAAGTATTCGTTCTGGCGCAGCATCGAGCGCCTCGCCGACGCCCGCCAGCGCACCGAGGAGATCCTGGCGGAGATCAACCTGCTCGACCGCTGGCGCCTGCCCGCCGGGGTGCTGACCTATGCCGAGCAGCGGGCCCTGGAGATCGGCCTCACCATCGCCGGCAACGCCGACATCCTCCTCCTCGACGAGCCGACGGCGGGAATGAGCCGCGCCGAGACCGAGCGTATCGTATCGCTCATCCGGCGGGTCAGCGAAAAGCGGACGCTGCTGATGATCGAGCACGACATGGGGGTCGTGTTCGACCTCGCCGACCGCATCTCGGTGCTGGTCTACGGCGAAGTCATCGCCTGCGACACGCCCAAACGCGTCAAGGCCAACGCGGCAGTCCAGCAGGCCTATCTCGGGATCGAGGTGGCGTGATGCTCAGGGTTCGCGACCTGCATGCCTACTACGGCAAGAGCCACATCCTCCAGGGCGTCGACATCACCGTCGGCGACAACGAGATCGTCAGCATCCTCGGCCGCAACGGCGTCGGCCGCTCGACCACGCTGAAGGCGATCATGGGCGACCCGCCGCCGCACGGCGAGATCATCTTCGAAGGGCGCCCGATTGCCGGTCTGAAGCCCTACGAGATCGCGCGCCTCGGCATCGGCTATGTCCCCGAGGAGCGCGCCATCTTCCCGAGCCTGACGGTGACGCAAAACCTGCTGATGGGCGTCAAGAACGGCCAGAAGGCGGGGCGGTGGAGCCTCGAGGAGACGTGGCGCCTGTTCCCGCAGCTCCTCGCCCGCGCCGACGCGCCCGGCGGAGCGCTGTCGGGCGGCGAGCAGCAGATGCTGACCATCTGCCGGACGCTGATGGGCGATCCGAGCCTGATCATGATCGACGAGCCGACCGAGGGTCTGGCGCCGCAGATGGTCGAGCGCATCGGCGAGCTGCTGCAGGAGATCGCCAGGCGCGGCATCTCCATCCTGCTGGTCGAGCAGCGCCTGGTCATCGCCTTGCGCATCTCGCACCGGGTCTATGTGATGGGCCACGGCCGCATGGTTTTCGAAGGCACGTCCGAGGAGTTGATGGCGAACACGAACGTCCGTCGCGAGTGGCTGGAAGTCTGATCCCCATCCGCTGTCGCGCGGCTAGGGAAGCCCGGCAACCGTGGTATAACCCCTCGAGCGCCGATGGTCGGATCGCGTCGAGCGCCAGGGGAGGGAAAGATGGGCGTGCCGAGAAGGGTGTTCTTGCGCGTTCTGCCGGGCGGCGTGGTCGCGGCGCTGGCATCGATGCCGGCCGCCCGCGCCGCCGAGCCCGGCACGCTCACGGTGATGACCTCGGTGGCGCTCACCTCGGCGCTCGACGCGCTGAAGCCGGCCTTCGAGCGGCGCGCCAACATCAAGCTCGCCATCACTTACAGCCTCATCGCCGACCTCAGGAAGCGCGTGCTCGCCGGCGACAGCGCCGACGTGATCATTCTCTCGCAGCCGGCCATGGCAGACCTCGAGAAAGCCGGCAAGCTGACGCCGGGCAGCCTCGCGACCGTGGCGAGCACGGCCGTGTCGGTGGCGGCGCGGGCGGGCGCGCCCAAGCCGGACATCGGCACGGTGGAGGCCTTCAAGAAGACGCTGCTCGCCGCGACGTTGATCGTCTACGCCGATCCCGCTAAGGGCGGCGCGAGCGGCGTCTATTTCGCGCGCGTGATCGATCGCCTCGGCATCGCCGATCGGCTCAAGAGCAAGACGATCCTGGTGCCGGGCGCGCAAGCCGCCGAGGTCGTCGCCAAGGGAGAGGCGGAGCTTGGCGTCGGGCAGGCATCGGAGATCGTGCCCGTGGCCGGCGCCCAACTGGTGGGCCCCCTCCCCGGCGAGTTCGCCAGCACCACGGTCTTCGTCGGTGCCATCGGCGCCGGCGCGAGGTCGACGGCGGCGGCGAAGGCGCTCTTCCAGTTCCTCGCCAGCCCGGACGCCAAGGCGGTGCTGAAGACGAAGGGCTTCGAGCCGGGATAGCGGTCACGCCACGATCGGTCGTCGCTCGTATCAACCGCGAGCCAACGCGCCGCTGCCCGCGGAGAACGCACTTATCCATTCACTCGCCACCAATGCGAGCGCCCTTCTCTGCCACCGAGCGCTTCATGAACAGGACCAGGAACACGAGCAAAAACGTCACCGCGGCGAAGATCCAAAAGCTGTCGAAGTAGGCGAGCGAGGATGCTTGCTGCCGGCGAAATTTCGCGAGCTCCTGCAAAGCGAGTTGCCGCGACGCGACGGGATCTGCGGTCTGCTGGAGGAAAAACGCCTGGGCACGTCCGAGGAAGGAGTGTGCGGCCGCGTTGAAGGGATCGAGGTACTCGCCGAGGCGCAGGGTGTGGAACTGATCGCGGCGCTCGTTGAAGGTCTGGGCCATCGACGTCCCGACGCTGCCTCCCTCGTTGCGCAGCAAGCTCAATAACCCGACAGCCGCGCCACGCAACTCCTTCGGCGTATAGAGGTAGGCTGCCACATTCGCAGGCGCAAAACATACCGCCAGCCCGGCAATCATGACCACGCGCGGCCAGACGACCTCGCCCGGGCTGACGTCCAGGTTCATCTGGGACATCCAATAGTTCCCGGCGGTCATGCCCAACAGGCCTGCGGCAATCAACCATCGGGCATCCCTGCCGCGACCGAGCATGAAGGCAACGATGGGCATCGCCACAATTGCAAAGAATCCGCCCGGCGACATGACCACTCCGGCGTCGAGAGCGTCATAGCCGAACAGGGACTGAAGCAATCCGGGCAGCGACGTGCTGGCACCGTAGAGCGCGGCATAGGCAAAAAAGATGATGATGCAGCACGCGGCGAAATTGCGTTCGCGCAACGGCCGGAAATTCACCACCGGGCTGCGGTGGCGCAACTCCCAAAAGAGCAGCGCGGCGAGACCCACCGCGAAGCAAATGGCCAAGGTCTGCACACGCCAGAACGGATCGCCCAGCCAGTCCCACTCCTGACCCTTGCTGAGCATCACTTCCCAGGAGACCATGACGATGACCAGCAGGGACAAGCCGATCGAATCGAATTGGAATGGCCGCTTCTTCAACTCCAGGCGTTGGGCGACAAGATACTCGGGGTCGCGGAGCTTGGCATAGCACGCGGCGAACGCCAGAAGACCGACGGGCACGTTGATCAAAAAGACCCATCGCCAGGTGTACTCGTCCGTTATCCAACCGCCGAGGGTCGGGCCGACGACCGGCGCGATCAGGGCAGCCAAGCCGAACAGGGTCATGGCGGCGCCTTGCTTCTCCGGCGGGAAGGCGTCCAGCAGCACTCCCTGACTGCAGGGCTGCAGGCCGCCGCCCGCCAGACCCTGGATGACGCGGAACAGGATCAGCTGACCGAGACTGCCGGCCATGCCGCAGAGCGCGGAGCTGAGGGTGAATACGGCAATCGACAGCAGGAAGTAGTTGCGTCGGCCCAGATGCGCGCTCAGCCAACCCGTGATCGGCAGGATGACCGCGTTGGCGGCAAGATAGCTGGTGAGAACCCATTCGCCATCATCGACCGTCGCCGAGAGGCCTCCAGCGATGTAGCGCAGCGCCACCACCGCGATCGTGGTATCGAGCACCTCCATGAACGTCGGCACCACGACGATGGCGGCCACCACCCACGGGCTTCCCGCCGCCCGGGGTCGGGACGGCGAAAGCGCCGCGACCGTCATCGGTCAGCGCCCGGCGGGCGCTGGAGCGTACCGGTGGTTGGCGACTGAGGGACGATGCGGGTTTGCAGAAACCTCCCCGCATCGGGTCCGGTGGCAGGCTCGTTTATGTAAACGTATGGGACGACGGACGTACCGATGAACAGCGGCGCCTTGTCCGGGTCGTATCCTTCGAGGTCGATCCGGACCGGCAGCCGCTGGACCACTTTGATGAAGTTGCCCGTCGCATTCTCCGCCGGGAGCAGCGCGAGCGTCGATCCCGTCCCCTCCGTAAAGCCGGAGACCCGGCCCTTGAATACATGTCTACCGCCATACATGTCGACATGAAGATCCACAGGCTGGCCGATGCGCAGGTCGCGCAGCTGCGTCTCCTTGAAATTGGCATCGACCCAGATTTCCTTGAGCGAGCGGATCGCCATGAGATTCTGGCCGACTTGAACGTAGTCGCCCGGATTGACGTTTCGGCGCGTGATGACCCCATCAATTTCCGCAAAGATGTCACAATAACGGAGGTTCAGCTCGGCCTGGGCGAGATCGCGGTTGGCGGATTCCAGCCTGGCCTCGGCCTGTTTGACGGCGGGAGCCTCCGCCGCGAGCCGGGCGAAGGTGCGGTCAACGTCGCCCTGTTCCTCGAACTGCGCAAGCATCTGCTTGGGGCTCTGGTCGTACGAGTGGACAACACCGAGCTGAGCCGCGCTTTGAATGAGCTCCGACTGCGCCTGAAGAACCGTCGAAAACGTCTGATCAAGATCGGGCGGTACTTGGCCGAGATCGTCGCCCTTGTCGGGTTGCGCCGGCAGACCCAAGGAAACGCGCACCTGGTAGACTTCGGCCAGCGCCTGGCTGACGCCTGCGGTGGCAGTCGCCAACTCCGCTTGCCGGCGGTCGAACTCGGCACGGCTCACCACGTCTTTCTGGACCAGCTCCCTTGCCCGATCGAAATTGAGCTGCGCCAGCGTCAATGCCGCCTTGCTCTTGTCGAGAGCGGCGACCCGGGCATGCAAAAGAGCGATCTGGTTGTCGAGATCCTGCACGGCGTTTTGCAGTTTCCAGCGCGCGCTCATGGCCTGCGCTTCGAAACCTCGCGCCATGGCAATGGCCACCTGCAGATTCGCGTTTGCCGTGTCGACAGCGGCTTTCTTCTCGGAGACCGCGATCTGATACGGCTCCTTGTCCAGATCGGCGATGAGATCTCCCTTGTGCACGCGGTTATTGTCATCCACCAGAACCCGGGTGATCTGGCCCGCGACGCGCGGAGCAACGAAGGTCACGTGGCCGTTCACATAGGCGTCGTCCGTCGAAACGGTGTTCAGAGCCCGGTGGATATAGGGAATGCCGAAGGCGAGGCCCGCCGCCAGGACCAGCGCACCGAGCGCGCCCAGGAGCAGCCTCCGTCCACGCGTAGACGGATGACTCGCCGGCGGGAGAGTTCCGTGCTCTACGGAAACGCCTTCGCTCGCTGAACGAGCCGCGGCTCGACTTGGCCCGTCCCCGCCATCACCCTGTCTCTCTGTCGTCTCGACCGGCATGGCGACGCCCAACGCTCAATACGCCGACCCGCTTACGGTCGCTGGGCGCTCGACGGGAGTCAAGGCGAACGTCTTAGCCGATCAACCGAACGGCACGGCGGCGACAAGCCGCGAACAGGGGATAGGTTTGCCCGCATCCTTCGGTTGGCGGATGGGGATCAGGCTGCCGCCTGTGAGCGGCGGAGCCATTCATCCAGGCCGAGGCGGCCGAGGCGCGCCTCGCCCAGCGGCACGAGCGAGCGCTCCTCGACCCGGCCGCCCCAGTATCGGGCCTCGGGGTCGCTCACGACCACACGCGGGTCGCCGACCGCCTTCAGATAGCGGGCGACGATCTCGTTGAATGGCGCTCGTTCCGGGCCGGCGATCTCGACGATGCCGCTGCGCGGCGCCGCGAGCGCCACATCGGCAACGACGGCGGCAACGTCCTCCGCCGCGATGGGCTGGAACAGGCCGGGCGACAGCCTGACCATGTTTCCCTCCGCGCTCGACGCGGCGATGGCGCCGAGGAATTCCAGGAACTGGGTCGAGCGGATGATGGTGTAGGGGATGCCGGAGGCTTCGATCAATTTCTCTTGAGCAACCTTGGCGCGGAAATAGCCATTGTCGCTCCGGTCGATTCCGACGATCGATAGCGCGACATGGTGGCGGACGCCCGCGGCGGCCTCCGCCGCGAGAAGGTTGCGGCCGGAGGTCTCGAAGAACGCCAGCACCGTTTTGTCTTCAAATGAGGGCGAATTGGCGAGGTCGATCACCACCGTCGCGCCGGCCATGGCCTCTTCGAGGCCCTCGCCGGTGATGCTGTTGACGCCGGTATTGGGCGAGGCGGCGACGACCTCGTGGCCGCCCTGGCGCAGTATGGCGACGGTCTTCGAGCCGATCAGGCCGGTGCCGCCGATGACGACGATCTTCATGGTTTGCCCTCCCTTGTCGTCGACTAGGGACGAGCACGGCAACAGCAAAGCGGGCGCGCGAAACCGTCGACGCCACGCGAGGGCTCTTGCTCAACCTAAATGTTCAGGATCTGGCCGCTATAGCCCGGATAGCCATCGCCGAGCCGCCTGCCCCATTACCGCGCAGCCTGCCGCATGAGCCAAGTTAAATCGATGTTAAGCTGGCGACCGCTCACGAAGCGCGGCGTCTTGGTTCCGTCGGCAACCCGTAGCGGACTGTTGCGCCGGGGGTTTCGTGCGGCCTGCCCCACCGGCTCATCAACCAGCCGCTCTGCCGGCGCCACTCATATCTGAGCCAGGCCGCCATCCACGAACAGCTCGATGCCGGAGACGTAGGCGCTGTCGTCCGATGCCAGGAATACCGCCGCCTTGCCCAGGTCGTCCGGTATGCCGATCCGGCCGAGCGGAATGAAAGCGGCCGCCGTCGCTTTCTCCTCGTCCGTCATCAGCTTGGAGAGGCCGGGGGTCTCGACGTTCCCGGGGCTCAGCACGTTGACGCGGATAGCTCGCCCCTTGAGGTCTACGATCCAGCTACGCGCGAACGAACGCACCGCGGCCTTCGTCGCGTCATACACCGAGAGGGAAGGAAAGCCCTTGATGGATGCGACCGAGCCGATGAGGATCACGGACGAACCTTTGGTAAGTAGCGGCAGCGCCTTCTGCACGGCGAAAAGCAAGCCGCGCACGTTGGTGTTGAACGTCTTGTCAAAATGCTCTTCCGTGATTTCTCCGAAGGTGCCGGCTTCATAAATCCCGGCATTCGCCACCAGCACGTCAATGCGCCCGACGTGCGCTTTGACCGTTGCATAGATCCGGTCTAGGTCGGCGAGAACGGCGGTATCGCCCTGGATGGCCGAAGCATCGCCACCGATCGACGCAATCGCCTTATCCAGTTCGGATTGACGGCGGCCGGTGATAAACACCTGCGCGTTTTCCCGGGCGAACCGCTTGGCAATGCCGAGGCCGATGCCGGCACTGCCGCCGGTGACGAGGGCGATTTTGCCTGTGAGCTTGCCGGTCATGGTGGCGTCCTCCCGCAATCGCGAGAACGACGTGTCACGCGGTCCGTTCCAGCGGATCGCCCTGAGTTCGCGGCGAGCTGGCCGACAATACACGGGGCCAGAGCCAATTCGGCGAAGCGAATGCGTGCGAAAAGACCCTGCGCCCAGGCCGATGCTTGCGACTCCCTATGGCGCCGGCTCGGGAACAGGAACTCCGCCGGCGAGCGGCTAATCCGCGCCGGGCCGGTCGACGGGCAGCCCGGCGGCACGCCATTCCGGGTAACCATCCTCGAGACGTTCGGACGTTGAATCCATGCTTGCGCAGCAGGGCGGTCGCTTCAAAAGCGAGGACGCAGTAGGGGCCGCGGCAATATGCGACGACTTCGCGGGTCTTCGGCAAATCCCGGAGCCGCCGCGGTAGCTCGCGCAGCGGAATGTTGATGGCTCGAGGGAGGTGCCCGGCGGCGAATTCATCCTCGGGCCGCACGTCGAGCACGGTCACCCGGCCGTCCTTGAGCCTGCGGGACAGCTCCTTGCGCGAAACCGGCTCCAACGCGTCACGCTGATGAAAGTAGCCTGCCACCACTTCACGGACTTCCGCCAGGTTCCGCTCTGCGACGCGATGCAGCGCTGACAGCAGGTCGAGCACGGCCGGATCGCTCAGGCGATAGAGAATTTGCTTGCCGTTGCGGCGCGATGCCAGGAGTCCGGTCCGGCGCATCAGCCGGAGATGCTGCGACGCGTTGGCGATCAAGAGGCCGGCGCGCTCGGCGAGCGCCTCCACGCTCCGCTCGCCCTGTGCGAGCACCTCCAGGATCTCCAGCCGGTGGCGGTGGCCGAGTGCCTTCGCGACCTCGGCGAACTGTGCGTAGAGAAGCTGCTTCGGGCCTTGGCTTGACACGGCGTCCGACTCACGTTATTTCATTCAATAGATCACTTTAATATATCGGGCGGCGGTCGGCTGTCAAGCAGGCCGCATGAAGGCGGATTGAATGTCGAACTTCCTCCTGGCGCATGAACCGGCGATCCGGCTGGCGTTCTTTGGCGGCACGCTCGCCGGCATGGCCGCTTTGGAGGCATTGGCGCCGAGACGGCGACGCGCGGTCTCGCGCTGGGCGCGTTGGCCCGGCAATCTCGGCATCGTCGTCCTCAACACCTTCGCGCTGCGCCTCACCTTTCCGGTCGCCGCGGTTGGTCTCGCCGTCCTCGCCGAGGCCCGAGGCTGGGGCCTCCTCAACAACCTTACGCTTCCCGGCTGGACCAGGTTCGTCGTCGCGCTCGTGCTGCTCGATCTCGCGATCTACCTGCAGCATGTGATGTTCCACGCGGTTCCGGCGCTCTGGCGGCTCCATCGAATGCACCACGCCGATCTCGACTTCGACGTGACGACGGGAGCGCGGTTCCATCCGGTCGAGATCCTGCTGTCGATGGGCTTGAAGCTGGCAGTGGTGGCGGCGCTGGGGACGCCGCCGGTCGCGGTTCTCGTCTTCGAGGTCGCGCTCAACGCGACCGCCATGTTCAATCATGCGAATCTTCGGCTGCCCGAGAGCGTCGACCGCGTCCTGCGTTGGATCGTCGTGACGCCGGACATGCATCGCGTCCATCACTCGGCGGTCGCGCAGGAGACCAACAGCAATTTCGGCTTCAACCTGCCCTGGTGGGATCGGCTCCTCGGCACCTACCGGCCTCAGCCCGCGGCGGGGCATGACGGCATGACGATCGGCCTCGACGTCTTTCGCGATCCGCGGCAGCTCCGGCTCGAGCGGATGCTTGTGCAGCCGTTGATCGGGCCGGTCGGCAGCTACCCCATCAACCGCCGGAGCGCGTGATGACGAACCTGCAGCGCGCGCTCCCACGCGTCGGTCTTGCGCTCTTGCTGGCATTGGCGATCGCCTGGGCGGTGGCAAATCGCCAGCATTTCGACGCCGGGTCCGCCGTCGAGAGGATCGCCGAGCTCGGCACCTGGGCCCCGCTCGCCTATGTGGGCCTCTACATCATCGCGACCGTCGTCTTTCTGCCGGGGTCCATCCTGGGTTTCGCGGGCGGCGCGGTGTTCGGGCCGATTTGGGGAGCGGTCTACACGCTCGTCGGGGCGACGGCCGGGGCGAGCCTGGCCTTCCTCGCCGCGCGCTACGTGGCGTCCGATTGGGTCGCACGGAAAGCCGGCGGCCGACTGAAGCAGCTCATGGCGGGGGTCGAGGCGGACGGATGGCGCTTCGTCGCCTTCGTGAGGTTGGTGCCGCTCTTCCCGTTCAACTTGCTCAACTACGCGCTCGGCCTCACGCGGATCAGGCTGCGGGATTATGTGCTTGCCTCGCTCGTCTGCATGGCGCCCGGCACCATCGCGTACACCTATCTCGGCTATGCCGGGCGCGAGGCAATCGCCGGCGGGAAAGAGATGGTGCAGAAGGGCCTCATCGCCCTCGGGTTGCTTGCGCTGACGGCATTCCTCCCCCGGCTCGTGCGTCGGCTCCGTGGCAGCCAGACAAGCGCTCTGCACCCTAACCGCTGAGGGGATGAGGTCATGGCCGGTCACGGCGGCAGAATCTCCTGGTTGCCCGGCGCGGCCACGGCTCTTGCCATCGTCTCCTGCTACGGGACCGCGCTGCTGATCGCGTCGTTGTCGCTCCTCGGCGTTTCCGTCGCGACCGATGAACGCGCCTGGGCCGGAGCGATCGGCGCCTTCGCGGGGCTCGCCGTGATCCTCGTAGGAGCATCGGGCCGCCGGCGCCGCATCTTCGGTCCGACGGCCGCCGCCGCCATCGGTTTGGTGTTCATCCTGTGGGCCATGTACGGCGCGTACAGCCGCATCGTCGAACTCTTCGGCTTCACTTTGCTCGTCGCCGCGACCCTCTGGGACCTGCGCTCGCAACGGCGCCCTCAGGACGCCGAAGGCGACGTATCTTGGATTGAGCCGCCGGAGCTCGTCGAGCAGCTCGGACGCGAGCAGTGCCCCCTAGTCATCGACGTTCGCGAGCCGGACGAGTTCGCGGGCCCCCTCGGCCATATCGCCGAGGCACTGAACTTGCCGATCGGAGGGCTCGGCCTTCGCTTGACCGAGATCAATGCGCATAAGGACAAGCCGCTGATTCTGGTCTGCCGTACGGACAAGCGTTCGGCCAAGGCGGCAGCCGTTCTCAAAGGCGCGGGCTTCCACCATGTCCGAGTGCTCCGCGGCGGCATGGAGCGATGGATGCAGGAAGATCGAACCGGCCCGATACGGACATGAACGAGTGAGCTGGCGCCGCCGGCGGGCTCTCGCTCAACGATGGAGGGCAGAAAATGAGAATTTCGAACCTGGCTCTCGCGGTGGCAGGCGCGGCAGTTGCCCTTGCGCCGACCTGGGTATGGGCCCAGGCGCCGTCTGACACCGACAGATATGGCTATGGCCCGCACATGATGGGGTGGGGCGGAGGATGGGCCGGCATGATATTCGGCCCGCTGTTCATGGTCCTCGTGCTCGCCGCGGTGATCGCGGTCCTCTTGTTGTTCGCGCGTTCTATTGGCGGGCCATGGCACGGGGCTCCGCCGTACCAAGGCCCGCCAAGTCGCACGCCGCTCGACATCCTCAAAGAGCGCTTTGCCCGCGGTGAAATCGACAAGCAGGACTTCGAAGAGCGCCGGCGCGTGCTCGGCGAGTAAGCCGCGCCCAAACTACGGACATGCCCCATGAAAGCCCTATTCATCCTCAACGACCCGCCCTATGGAAGCGAACGCTGCTACAACGGCCTCAGGCTTGCGAGCGCACTCGTCAAGAACGACCCCTCAACCGAAATCACCGTCTTCCTGATGGCCGATGCGGTGGCCTGCGCCAAAAGGGCTCAGAAGACCCCCGACGGGTACTACAATCTTGAGCGCATGCTGAAGCGCTTCGCGTCCGGTTCCCACCGGCTTCTTCTGTGCGGCACCTGCATGGACGCTCGCGGATTGACCGAACCGGAGCTCCTCGATGGCGCTCGACGCAGCAGCATGGACGAGCTCGCCAAGGCCGCCGGCGCGGCCGACAAGGTGATCGTGTTCTGAGGTGCCGGGATGAAGGCGATCTACCTCGACTATAACGCCAGCACGCCGATCGCGCCCGAGGTTGTCGAAGCGATGCGACCTTACCTGGAGGGCCAGTACGGCAACCCGTCGAGCCTGCATTGGGCGGCCGGCGACGCGCACCAGGCGGTCGAGATCGGCCGCGCCCGGGTCGCCGAACTGCTCGGCTGTCGGGCCGGGGGAGTGGTGTTCACCAGCGGGGGAAGCGAAGCGAACAACCTCGCTCTCAAGGGACTGTTCTTTCGTCGCGCCGGCCGGCCCTCGCATCTCATCACCTCCCAGATCGAGCATCCCGCGACTGTGGAGCCATGCCGGTTTCTGCAGCGTCTCGGCGTCGAGGCGACCTTCGTGCCGGTCGACGGGGCCGGCCTCGTCGACCCCCACGATATCCGCAAGGCCGTCCGGAAAGACACGTTCCTCATCAGCGTCATGCACGCCAACAACGAGGTCGGCACCATCCAGCCGATCGCCGAGATCGCCAAGATCGCCCGTGAGCATGGCGTCCTTCTGCATACGGATGCCGCTCAGTCGGTCGGCAAGATCTCGACGAGGGTCGATGAGCTTGGCGCGGACCTGCTCTCGGTCGCCGGCCACAAGGTCTACGCTCCAAAGGGCATAGGCGCGCTTTATCTCCGGGGCGGCATCGAGATCGAGCCGCTCGTCCATGGAGCCGGCCACGAGCGCGGGCGGCGTGCCGGGACGGAGAGCGCCCTGTTGACGACCGCCCTGGGCAAGGCCTGCGACCTCGCCTCGTCCCGGATCGGAGTGCCCGCCATCGAGCGCCTCAGGGACGAGTTCTGGGAAGGTCTGCGCGCGGCTTTTGGCGACCGCGTCGTGCTCAACGGTCATCCCGTGCATCGCCTGCCGAACACGCTCAACGTCTCCTTCGTCGGCCGCGTCGGGGCGGACATCCTGGCGCAGCTTCCGGACATCGCGGCCTCGACGGGCTCGGCCTGTCACGCCGGCCAGGTTACGCTCTCGCCCGTCTTAGCGGCCATGGGCGTCCCGCCCGAGGTCGGCATGGGAGCGGTCCGGTTCAGCCTCGGCCGTGGGACCACGCGGGAGGAGATCGAAGCGGCGGTGACGCAAATCGCCCGGGCGCTCGCGTGAGCGGGGCGGATGCTCCTGCCGCGATCGGGCCGGAGGTGTACGCCGCCTGGCGCGCGACGGCGCTGGGGGCCACCACCGAGACGATCGAACAGCGGCTGATCCTCGAGCTGATGGGCGAGCTTGCGGGCCGCGAGGTGCTCGACGTCGGTTGCGGCGACGGGGTCCTGCTCCGCGCGGTCGCGTCGCGCGGCGCCAGGGTGACGGGAATCGACGCCGATCCGGCGATGGTTGCGGCGGCACGCCGGGTCGCCGCCGAAGCGGGAATCGACGCCCGGCTTATGGAGGGTCGGGCAGAGCGGCTACCGTTCGCGGACGCTTCTTTCGACGTGGTCGCGGCCATCACGGTGCTGTGTTTCGCCGAGGATGCGGCCCTCCTCGTCCGCGAAATGGCGCGCGTCCTTCGACCCGGCGGAAGCATAGTGATCGGCGAGCTCGGCCGCTGGAGTCTCTGGGCCGCGATCCGGCGGCTGCGCGCCTGGTTCGGCTCGACCACATGGAAAGCAGCGCAGTTCCGCACCGCGGCTGAGCTGCGCGCGCTTGCAGAGCGGGCCGGGCTTTCCGTCACCGCGGTCCGGGGAGCCGTGTTTTACCCGCCCATCGGCGTGCTTGCTCCGATCTGCGCACTCGTCGATTCCTGGCTCGGTCGCCTCACGACCTTCGGTGCGGCGTTCGTCGCCCTGCGCGCCGTTGCCGCCGGCGGCCAGACGTTGCGTCAACAGTTCGGCATCGGGTATCCCCGGAACGCCGCCGAATCCGGCCACGCGCGCTCAGCGCGCCAGCCACGCCGGGTTGTTGATGCGGAGCGCATCCGCCGCGCTCTGCCGCAGGTGATCGAGCAGGGCGGGGTCGTCGCTGCCGATCGTGCCGTCGCGGATGCGCGCGGCGAGGAGACGGTTGAGATCGTCGAGCGAGCCCTCGGCGCCGGTGAGGCTCTGCAGCCGGGCGCGCTCGGCGGCGTCCGCCGCCGGAGCGAGGCGCAGCTCGCGCTCGACGATCGCCAGCATGTTGATCGCGACCTTGACGTTGAACCATTGGTCGTCGCGCAGCCCCGGCAGGAGGGTCGCCTCGAGATAGTCGCGGATCACGGCGAGCATTTCCGGCGCCGCGGGCTGGCTCATCGGCATGGCATCACTCCTCCCCGGCAAGCAGTTGCAGGAAATCGTAGATCGGCTCCGCCATGCGCCGGCCGATGGCATGCTGCTCGACCGAACGCTCGCCGCCGGGGCGGCGATGGGCCTGGCCCTTCATCAGGCACATGACCGCCCATTTGATGCTGCCGAAGACCTCCCAGAAGCGCACCGCCGACGGCAGCACGGCGCTGCCGGTGGCGCGTTCGTAGGCGGCGAAGAGATCCTCGCGCCGGCCGATGCCGCCGACCGGCGAGGCGCCGCCGAAGCGCCAGGTCTTGACGCAGAGCCAGCCGAGATCCTCCAGGGGATCGCCGAGATGGCCGACCTCCCAATCGATGACCGCGGCGATGCGCTCGGCACCGCAGATCAGGTTGCCCATGCGGAAATCGCCGTGCACGACGGCGATGCGCCGCGCCTCGGGCGCGTGATCGGCGGCCCAGCGGAAGCCCAGGTCGAGCGCCGGCACCGGATGGTCGTAGGAAAGAAAGATGCGGCGGTAGAGATCGACCTGCGCCGGCGCGTCGAAGCGCCGGAGAAACGCCACCTCGGCATGATCGATAGCGTGAATGCCCGCCAGGATCTCGCCGCATTGCGCGGCAAAGCCGGCGCGCAGCGGCGCGAAGCCGGGCTCGCGCAGCAGGCGGCGCGCGATCGTCTCGCCGGGGACGAAGTCCATGATGTAGCCGCCCCGGTCGAACTCGTCGGCGAGCACCGCGCGGATCGGCGGCGTCGGCACGCCGGCGCGCGCCGCCGCCATCATCAAATCGGCATCGTTCCGGCCCACGACCCGCGGCAATTGCGCGAGCTCCCCGCCCGACGCGGCCGGGCGCTCGGCCGAGAGCTGCAGGACCAGCGGCAGCTCGCGGTCCCCAACCCTGGCGGTGAAGGCCCAGGTCGATTTGGTGGCGCCGCCGGTCAACCGGCGCAGCGCGATGATGTCGCCCGGCGGCCCGATCAGCCGCACGACGGCCGCCTGGAGCCGGCCGGCGAAGTCATCCCGTTCGTTCATTGCGCCGACGATAGAGCGCGGCCGCGCGCATTGGCCAGGGCCGATTTGCCCGCCTTTCGAGTGCGTGCTCTAATCGCGGCAACGAAGCAAAGCACGCGGCAGGCGTCTCATGGATTGCACTATCCCGGAGGAGATCACCCTCTATCTGGCGGAGCTCGATGCCTTCATCGAGCGCGAGATCAAGCCGCTGGAGCGGGAGAACGACAACATCCGCTTCTTCGATCACCGCCGCGAATGGGCGCGCACCGATTTCGACAATGGCGGCCTGCCGCGGCACGATTGGGAGGCGCTCCTCGGCGAGATGCGCCGGCGTGCCGACGCGGCCGGGCATTTCCGCTTCGCGCTGCCGAGGGAGTATGGCGGCAAGGACGGCTCCAATCTCGCCATGGCGGTCATCCGCGAGCACCTGGCCGCCAAGGGCCTCGGGCTGCACAACGATCTGCAGAACGAGAGCTCCATCGTCGGCAACCTGCCGACCGTGCTGATGTTCCGCGACTTCGGCACCGAGGCGCAGAAGCGGCGGTTCATTCCCGGCATCCTCGACGGCGCGATCAGGGTCGCCTTCGGCCTGACCGAGCCCGAGCACGGCTCGGATGCCACCTGGATGGAGACCCGCGCGGTGCCCGACGGCAATGGCTGGCGCATCACCGGCGCCAAGATGTGGAACACCGGCCTGCATGTGGCGACGCACGACTTCGTCTTCGCCCGCAGCAGCGGCAAGGACGGCGACGCCAAGGGCATCACCTGCTTCATCGTCCCGGTGAACAGTGAGGGATTCAAGATCGAGGAGTATCTCTGGACCTTCAACATGCCGACCGACCATCCGCGGGTCTCGCTGACCAACGTGACGGTCCCGGGCGACGCCATCCTGGGCGAGCCCGGCGACGGCCTGGCGGTGGCGCAGCATTTCGTGCACGAGAACCGCATCCGGCAGGCGGCGTCCTCGCTCGGCGCGGCGCAGTACTGCATCGACGAAAGCGTGGCCTACGCCAAATCGCGCAAGCCCTTCGGCAAGCCGCTCTCGGTCAACCAGGCGATCCAGTTCCCGCTGGTCGAGCTGCACACCGAGGCGGCGATGCTGCGCTCGCTGATCCACAAGACCGCCTGGGAGATGGACCGGATGTCGAAGCCGGAGGTGGCGATCAGGCTCTCCGACAGGGTCTCGATGTGCAACTACCGCGCCAACCGCCTGGTCTGCGAGGCGGCCGACCGCGCCATGCAGGTGCATGGCGGCATCGGCTATTCCCGGCACAAGCCGTTCGAGCACATCTACCGCCACCACCGCCGCTATCGCATCACCGAAGGCTCCGAGGAGATCCAGATGCGCAAGGTGGCCGGCCACCTCTTCGGCTTCATGGGCGCGGGCAAGGGGGAGTAGGTTCGACTGTCGCAAATTCGGGATCGCCCCACCTCACCCCAAGCCTCTCCGCCCCTCGGGGGCGGAGAGGGAGGGGCCCGCGCAGCGGGAGGGTGAGGTGGGGCCGCGAGACCCTAGCCTACCGCCCCTTCACCGCGCCGGCCTCGAGCGCCATCTGCGTCGAGGAGAGGCCGCCGCCGTAGAGCGACCAGCCGCCATCGACCGGGATGAGGGCGCCGGTGATCCAGCTGGCGAAGGGCGAGGCCAGGAACAATGCCAGATCGGCGCAATCGGCGAGCGTGCCGAAGCGCTGCAGCGGGATGCGGCTTTCCATCTTCTGCCGCACTTCGGCGCTGCCGGAAAGGCGCTTGAAGCCCTCGGTGCCTTCGATCGGCCCCGGTGCGATCGAATTGACGCGGATGCCGTCGGGGCCCCATTCCATGGCGAGCACGCGCATCACCTGATCGACCCCGGCCTTGGCGGCGCAGGCATGGACCTGCAGCGGCATCGGGTTGAAGGATTGCGGCGCCGAGATGTTGATCACCGCGGCGCCGGGCTTGCGCAGATACTGGTGCCCGGCGCGCAGCACGTTGAAGGTGCCCAGCAGATCGATGTCGACCACGGTCTTGAAGGCATTGGCCGACATGCCGAGCGCCGGCGCCGGGAAATTGCCGGCAGCGCCCGAGACCAGCACGTCGATCTCGCCGAAGGCCTCGTGCGCCGCGGCGAGCGCTCCGGCGATGGCGGCGAAGTCGCGGACATCGGCGCTGCGCCCCAGCACCTTGCCGCCGTGCCGGCGCAGCCTCTCGCAGGCCTGATCGACGCGCTCCTCAGAGCGGCTGGCGATGGCGAGGCTGGCGCCGGCGGCGGCGAAGGCCTCGGCGATGCCGAGATTGATGCCGCTGCTGCCGCCGGCGACGAAGACCGATTTGCCGGTGAAGTCGAAGGGGGGCATGGGGAGTTGTCAGTTGTCAGTGATCAGTTTTCAGTATGGCGCTTTCCGCAGCCCCCTCAAACTGGTAACTGATAACTGACGACTGATAACTGACGACTGACCACGATCAGCCCGCCCTGAATGGACATCTACCTGCCCATCGCCGCCATCTCGCAAGACGTCTTCGTCCTGCTGGCGCTTGGCGGGGGGGTGGGGTTCCTCTCCGGCGTGTTCGGCGTCGGCGGCGGCTTCCTGCTGACGCCGCTGCTCATCTTCATCGGCGTGCCGCATATGGTGGCGGTGGCCTCCTCGGCCAATCAGGTGGTCGGCGCCTCGGTCTCGGGCGCGGTCGCCCATTGGCGGCGCGGCAACATCGATTTCCACATGGGGATCGTGCTGCTCCTGGGCGGCTTCGCCGGCTCGGCCTCGGGGGTGTGGGTCTTCGCCGTGCTGCGCCGCATCGGCCAGATCGACCTCGCCATCAGCCTGGCCTATGCGCTGCTGCTGGGGACGCTGGGCACGCTGATGCTGGCGGAGAGCACGCGCGCCATGCTGCGGCTGCGCCGGCCGGGCGCCGGGCGGCGCAAGCTCCACCAGCACATCTGGCTGCACGGGCTGCCCTTCAAGATGCGCTTCCGCCGCTCCAAGCTCTACATCAGCGCGCTGCTGCCGCTGTCGCTGGGCTTCTTCGTCGGCGTGCTGTCGGCGATCATGGGGGTGGGCGGCGGCTTCGTCATGGTGCCGGCGATGATCTACATCCTGGGCATGCCGACCTCGGTGGTGCCGGGCACCTCGCTCTTCCAGATCATCTTCGTCGCGGCCAGCGTCACCGTGCTGCAGGCGGTGGAGAACGGCGCGGTCGACGCGGTGCTGGCGCTGGTGCTGCTGGCGGGCGGCGTCGTCGGCGCGCAGCTCGGCACGCGCTTCGGCACGCGGCTGCGCGGCGAGCACCTGCGCGCGCTGCTGGCGCTGCTGGTGCTGGCGGTGGCGGCGAAGCTCGCCTTCGACCTCACCATCCGCCCGGTCAACCCCTTCAGCCTGGAGACGCTCGGCGGATGAGGCGCGCGCTGCCGCTGCTGCTGCTGCTGTGGACCGCGCCCGCCGGCGCGGCCGAGCCGCTGGTCGCCGACCTCACCAGCCATTTCGTCGCCATCACCACCGGCTTCACCGGCGCCGATGTCGTGCTGTTCGGCACCACGGACGGCCCCGGCAACGTCATCGTCGTGGTGCGCGGCCCCAACCGCGAGGCGGTGGTGCGGCGCAAGAGCCGCGTCGCCGGCATCTGGATGAACACGCGGGAGGTGACCTTCACCGGCGTCCCCAGCTATTACGCCGTCTACAGCACCAGGCCGCTCGACGAGATCATGCCGCCGGCCATGCGCACGCTGCACGACATCGGCCTCGACAATCTGCGCCTCGGCGTCGCGGAAAAGAACCGCTCGCCGCAGGAGATCGCCGAGTTCCGCGACGCCCTCATCCGCCAGCGCCGGCAGGAGGCGCTCTATGCCGACGCCACCGGCGGCTTCAACGTCCTCGGCGACCAGCTCTTCCACCTGACGCTGGCCTTCCCCACCGACGTGCCCACCGGCAACTACACGGTGCAGATCTTCCTGGTGCGCAACAAACAGGTGGTCGGCGGGCAGACCTCGCCGCTCTATATCTCGCAGGCGGGGATCGATGCCGAGGTCAACGACTTCGCCCGGCGAAGCGCGCTGAGCTACGGGGTGATGGCGGTGGCCGTCGCGGCGCTCTTCGGCTGGCTGTCGAGCCTGCCGTTCCGTCACGCCTGAGGGGAGGCCTTGGATGAGCGACCCGTCCACCCAGCCGCGCATCTTCCTGGTGGTGATCGACGACAGCGAGGAGATGCGCGTCGCCTTGCGCTACGCGGCGCTGCGCGCGCGCCACACCGGCGGCAAGGTGGCGCTGCTCTACGTCATCGAGCCCTCGGATTTGCAGCAATGGATGGCGGTGGAGACGCTGATGCGCGAGGAGCGGCGCGAGGCGGCGGAGGCGCTGCTGCAGAAGCTCTCCGGCGAGGTCGCCGATCTCTGCGGCGGCCTGCCGATCGTCCATATCCGCGAAGGGCGGCGGCGCGACGAGCTGCAGGCGCTGCTCGAGGAGGAGCCGAGCATCTCGATCCTGGTGCTCGCCGCCGGCACCGGTCCCGAAGGCCCGGGGCCGCTGGTCACCCATCTCGTCGGCAAGATGTCGGGCAAGATGCGGGTGCCGGTCACGGTGGTGCCGGGCAGCCTCAGCGACGAGCAGATCGCGGCGCTTGCCTAGGCGGCCAGCTCGTCGCTGGCGGGCGGAGGAATAGTCCCCCCACGGTGCGGCTCTCGCGACCCCGGACTTCGTCCGGGGCGCTGACGCCGCCATCGACGAACGCGCAAGTGCGCGTTCGCGATAGACCCTATCCCCCGTGGGGTTGACTTGGGGCGGGTTTGATCCAAGGTACTGCCCGACCCCAGACGCCTCAGCGCCAGAGGATTCCATGTTCATCCAGACCGAGCCCACCCCCAACCCCGCCACGCTCAAATTCCTGCCGGGACGAGAGGTGATGGCGCAAGGCACCGCCAATTTCACCGATCCCGCCGCGTCCGGGCGCTCGCCGCTGGCGCAGCGCCTGTTCACCCTGCCGGGCGTGACCGGGGTCTTCCTCGGCACCGATTTCATCACCGTCAGCAAGGACGAGAGCACCGACTGGTACCAGCTCAAGCCCTCGGTGCTCGGCCTCATCATGGAGCATTTCACCGCCGGCCAGCCGGTGATCCTCGATGGCGCGGCGGCGGCCGACGCCGAGGAGGAGGGCGACGAGGTGGTGCAGCAGATCAAGGAGCTGCTCGAGACCCGCGTCCGCCCGGCGGTGGCCCAGGATGGCGGCGACATCATCTTCGACCGCTACGAGGACGGGGTCGTCTACCTGCACATGCAGGGCTCGTGCTCGGGCTGCCCGAGCTCGACCGCGACGCTCAAGGCCGGCATCGAGAACATGCTGCGCCACTACGTGCCGGAAGTGGTCGAAGTCCGCGCGGTGTGAGCGCGGGGGCCGATCTAATTCGCAAGTTCGGCAACCGCTCATAGCCCCTCCCCCTCAAGGGGGGAGGGGCTTCTAAGTCCTCTGCCGCTCGTCTTCCCTTTGCCGCTGCGTCTTGGCCGCCACGATGGCCGCCACCTCCGGCGCGCCGCCTTCGCCGGCGAGGCCAGCAATGATGCCGGGATGGTCCTCGGGCGGACGGTTCTGGCTCATCTTCCATTTGCCTTCGAGCCGGGTCAGGACGAGCTCAAAGCCGACGATCGCCTTCAGCATGCCGGCAATGTAGTCGGCGGGCGCGTCGGTCACCTTCCAGGGCTCGGCGCGGCTCTGCTCGTGACGCTCGGTAAGGCGCGTGACGATGCCGAGGAGACGCTCGGCATCGTCGAAGAAGCGCAGCCTGCCGGCGGCGTGGATCGCCACGTAGTTCCAGGTCGGCACCACCTTGCCGGTCTGGCGCTTGGTTGCGTACCAGCCGGGCGAGACATAGGCGTCGGGTCCGGTGAAGAGGGCGAGCGCCTCCACCTCCGGTTTCAGGCTGCGCCATTGCGGATTGGCGCGCGCGATGTGGCCGGTGAGCGTGCCGAAGGGCGCGGGTCCGGGCTCGATCAGCATCGGCACGTGGCTGGCGGCGAGCCCGTCCTCGCCCAGGCTCACCAGCGTGCCAAGCGCGATCTGCCGCATCGCCTCGTGCAGCACCTCGACGCGATCCTCGCGGAAACTCGCCGGCAGATACAAGGCTCGCCCTCCCGTGCGTGAGGCGGCCACTATAGGATTGAGCCTGCCCGCCCGCTACATCATCGGCGCCGGCGCGTCCGCATCGCTCAGCACCGGGTATTGCCGCGAATCGAAGAGCTGATAATGCCACCACTCATTGCCATAGAAATCCCAGCCCGCCGCGCTCATCAGCCCGAGCAGCAGAAAGCGGTTGCGCTGCGCCGCGAGCGGGATCTCGGTGCTGGCGTGGTGCGAGAGCGGCGTGAAGGCGTCGAAGCCCGTGCCCATGTCGAGCTCGGCGCCGGCGCCGTCGATCAGGGTGAGGTCGATGGCGACGCCGCGCGAATGCGGCGAGCCGCGCCGGGGATCGGCCAGGAAGGCGGGATCGGGACAGGCGTTCCACAGCTTCCATTGCGCCTCCGACGGGCGGAAGGCGTCGAAGAGCTTGAGCCGGAGCCCCAGCGGCCGCGCGAGCGCCACCGCGCGCGCGAGCCGCGCCTCGGCATCGGCGTGGAGATAGCACCGGGCCTGGCGATAGACCGGCTTTCCGGTCAGGTTCTGCGCCGTGGCATAGGCGAGCGCGAGGACGATGTCGTGGCTTTCGGGCGTGATCTCGACGAGCGGCATGGGCGGCACGGTGGCAGGGCGGGCCCCTCTCCTAGCATGCGGCGGCGCGGGCGGCGAGCGTGGTGAGCGTTCTCGCCTTCGACACCGCCGGATCCTCCTGCTCGGCCGCGGTGCTGCGCCAGGGCGCGGTGCGGGCGCGGCGCTTCGAGCTCATGGCGCGGGGCCAGGCCGAAGCGCTGATGCCGATGATCGCCGCGGTGCTCGAGGAAGCGCAGATGTCGATCGAGGCGCTCGACCTTCTCGCCGTCACCGTCGGTCCCGGCGCCTTCACCGGCCTGCGCATCGGGCTCGCCGCGGCGCGCGGCCTGGCGCTCGCCAGCGATCGGCCGCTCATCGGCATCACCAGCTTTGCCGCGGTCGCGGCGCAAATCCCGGAAGAGGCCCGGTCGGGCCGCACCCTGGTGGCGGCGCTCGACAGCAAGCGGCGCGAATTCTACCTGCAGGCCTTCGACGGCGGCGGGCCGCTCGGCGAGGGCGCGCTGGTGGCGCCGGAGGCGGTGGCGGGTTTCCTGCCGCCGGGCCCGCTGCTGCTGGCGGGCGATGCGGCGCCGGCCCTGGCGCGGCTGCTCGGCGGGCGGCGCGATGTCGATCTCGCCGGCGGGTCGGGCCTGGCGGACGCCGCCGATGTGGCGCGGCTGGCGGCGGCCCGGTGGCGGCCGGGGCTGCGGCCGCCACCGCCGCAGCCGCTTTATCTACGCGCGCCCGACACGACGATGCCGCGCCGCCCGGCGGCCGGACGATGAGCCGGCGCCTGCGGCCGGTCGAGCCCGGCGACCTCGCGACGCTGGCGCAGGTGCATGCGCAGAGCTTCCCCGAGGAGCACTGGGACGTGCCGGCGCTCGGCGAATTGCTGAGCATGGCCGGGGCCAGCGGGCATGTCGTCGAGACCGCGGCGGCGGGGCAGGTCGAGGGCTTCATCCTCGACCTGATCCTGGCCGGGGATGCCGAGATCCTGACCTTGGCGGTGGCGCCGGCGAGCCGCCGCCAGGGCATCGCCCGGTTGCTGCTGGCCGATCTCGTCGAGCGGGCGCGGGACGCCGGCGCGCGCAGCATCGGGCTCGAAGTGGCGGCCGACAACCCCGCCGCGCGGCGGCTCTATGAGAGCTGCGGCTTCACCCCGTCCGGCCAGCGCCGCGGCTACTATCGCCGCGGCGCCGCGACAATCGACGCCCTGCTTTTCCGCCGCTCGCTGCTTCTGTGACGGGGTGCGGCAACTTGGCGTTTCCCGGGTTTCACTGGCAGTCGACTTGTCGTCACCCCTAAGGGGCAAGTTGGACGGCAATGTTGCACCCGGGATTTAGCCTCCGGCCGCCGCGACATCCTTACCGCGAAAAAAAGAATGTTGTGTGCCTAGATGTATATTGCTTCCCGCCAGCAATGCCCATATATCGGTGACTCCAGCCTCCATGGGAATTGTGCGCTATGACTGACACGGGCAACTCGAACGACCTCCTCACACTGACGACCGAAATCGTCGCGGCCCATGTGTCAAACAATACCGTGGCCGTCAGCGACCTGCCGCAGCTCATCAATCAGGTTTATCAATCGCTGGCCGGGATCGGCAAGGCGCCGGTGACGACCGCCGAGCGGCCGCAGCCCGCGGTCAGCGTCAAGCGCTCGGTGCATCCCGACTACATCATCTGTCTGGAGGACGGCAAGAAGCTGAAAATGCTGAAGCGCCACCTCAAGACCGCCTACAACATGACCCCCGACGAGTATCGCGAGCGCTGGAACCTGCCGCCCGACTACCCCATGGTGGCGCCCAATTACGCCCGCCAGCGCAGCAAGCTGGCCAAGGAGATCGGGCTTGGCACCCGCGGTCGGAGAAATACCGCCGCTTGATTGCCCCGTTTTATTGTAGGGCGGCCGGTATAGGCTCGCCCTCGCCTTTGGGGTATACTGTTCCGGTCGCGCAATGGCGCCCAATGACAGGTAGGGATGCCCTCCCGGCTTGAGCAACTGTGCATCGACAAGGGGCTGAAGATGACGGAGCAGCGCCGCATCATCGCCCGGGTGCTCTCCGATTCCGCCGACCACCCCGATGTCGAGGCCGTCCACCGGCGCGCCACCGAGCTCGATCCCAAGATCAGCATCGCCACCGTCTATCGCACCGTGCGCCTGTTCGAGGAGGCCAACATCCTGGCGCGGCACGATTTCGGCGATGGCAGGGCGCGCTACGAAGAGGCGACGCAGGACCACCACGATCACCTCATCGATGTGCAGACCGGACGGGTGATCGAGTTCCGCAACGAGGATATCGAGAAGCTGCAACGCCAGGTGGCGGAGCGCCTGGGCTACAAGCTCGTCGGCCATCGGCTGGAGCTGTTCGCCGTGCCGCTCACCGACAAGGCCGAGCGCAAATGACCCCGGACACGCCGTGATGGAGCCGCAACGCCAGGTCATCGCCCCGGCCGAGCGCGACTCCGTCGTCGACGTCCGCGCCGGCGCGCTGCAGGTGCGGCTGGCCGAGACGGTGGGCGACATCGACGCGGCCCAGGCGCTGCGCTATCGCGTGTTCTATGAGGAGATGGGCGCGATCCCCTCGGCGGAGATGGCCCGGCGGCAGCGCGATTTCGACAGCGTCGACGGCTTCTGCGACCATCTCCTGGTGATCGACCACGCGCGCGGCGACGGCCCGCCGGCGGTGGTCGGGACCTACCGACTGATCCGCCGGCCGGCGGCCGAGGGACATGGCGGGTTCTACTCCGCGGCCGAGTACGACATCGGCGCCATCGTGGCCTATCCCGGCGAGATCCTCGAGCTCGGCCGCTCCTGCGTCGACCGCTCGGCGCGCAACCGGGCGGCCATGCAGCTGCTCTGGCGCGGCCTCGCCTCCTACGTCTTCCATTACGACATCGCGCTGATGTTCGGCTGCGCCAGCCTGCCGGGGACCGATCCGCAGGCGCTGGCGGCGCCGCTCTCCTATCTCCATCACCATCATCTGGCGCCGCCGGCGCTCAGGCCGCGGGCGCTGGCGCAGCGCTATGTCGAGATGAACCGCCTCGACCCGGCCGCCCTCGATCCCGCCCGCGCGCTCGGCGAGCTGCCGCCGCTCGTCAAGGGCTATCTGCGCGTCGGCGGCTTCGTCGGCGACGGCGCGGTGATCGACCATCAGTTCAACACCATCGATGTCTGCGTCGTGGTGAAGACCGACCTGGTCACCGATAAATACTATCGGCACTACGAGCGCCAAGCGCGGGACGGCGGCGCGAGCGCATGAGCGCCACGCTGCTCCGGCTTGTCCGGGTCTTCCTCTATGCCGCGCTCACCCTGCCGCTGATGCCGCTGCAAGCGGCGCTGGTGGTGATGAAGAGCCCGCTGCAGCGCCGCCTGCCGCTGTTCTATCACGGCTGGGTGATCCGGCTGATGGGCTTCCGCGTCACCGTAACGGGCGAGCCGTCGGGCGCAGGCCGACGCTGTTCGTGGCCAATCACGTCTCCTTCATCGACATCGAGATCCTGGGATCGCTGATCGAAGGCTGCTTCATCGCCAAGGCCGATGTCGCCCAATGGCCGCTGTTCGGCTGGCTCGCCAGGCTGCAGCGCACGGTCTTCGTCGACCGTCGCGTCAGCAGCACCCACCACCAGCGCAACGCCATCCGCGACCGGCTCGAGGCGAGCGACAACCTCATCCTGTTTCCCGAAGGCACCACCGGCGACGGCAACCGGGCGCTGCCGTTCAAGAGCGCCCTCTTCAGCGTCGCCGATTACGCGGGAGCGCATGGCCCGCTGCCGGTGCAGCCGGTCTCGATCGCCTATACCAGGCTGGACGGCATGCCGATGGGCCGGCGCTATCGCCCGTTCTTCGCCTGGTATGGCGATATGGAGTTTCTTCCCCATCTCTGGACCATGCTCGGCCTCGGCCGCGCCGGGGTCGAGGTCAGCTTCCACCCGGTGGTGACGCTGGCGCAGTTCGGCTCGCGCAAGGCGCTGGCGGAGCATTGCTACCGGGTGGTGGCGGAGGGGATGGCGAGCGCGGTGGCCGGGCGGCCGCAGCTCTGGCCCACGCCGCAGCCGCAGCCGGCGGCGGCGACCGCGGCGCAGTGAGCGGAGCAGGATAGTCGCTTGGCCAAGAAGCTCTATATCAAGACCTATGGCTGTCAGATGAACGTCTACGATTCCGCCCGCATGGCCGACGTGCTGGCGCCGCTGGGCTACGCGCCGGCGGCGGCGCCGGAGGAGGCCGACATGGTCATCCTCAACACCTGCCACATCCGCGAAAAGGCGGCGGAAAAGGTGTTCTCCGAGCTGGGCCGGCTCAGGCCGCTCAAGGCGCAGAAGGCCGAGGCGGGCGGGCGCATGATCCTCGCCGTCGCCGGCTGCGTGGCGCAGGCCGAAGGCGCGGAGATCCTGGCGCGCGCGCCCTTCGTCGACATCGTGCTGGGGCCGCAGACCTATCACCGGCTGGGCGAGATGGTGGCGCAGGTGGCGCGCGCCGGCGGCACGGTGCTCGACACCGAGTTCCCCGCCGAGGACAAGTTCGACTTCCTGCCCGAGGCGCGGGCGCCGCAGGGCATCTCGGCCTTTCTCTCGGTGCAGGAGGGCTGCGACAAGTTCTGCACCTTCTGCGTCGTGCCCTATACCCGCGGCGCCGAGCTGTCGCGCCCGGCGGCGGCGATCATCGCCGAGGCGCGCCGGCTGGTGGCTCACGGCACGCGCGAGATCACGCTGCTGGGACAGAACGTCAACGCCTATCGCGGCGCGGGACCCGACGGCGCCTGGGGGCTGGGGCGGCTGATCGCGGATCTTGCCGAGATCGAGGGCCTGCTGCGCCTGCGCTATACCACCTCGCATCCCCTCGATGTGGATGACGCGCTGGTGGCTGCCCATCGCGACGTGCCCGCGCTCATGCCCTTCCTGCATCTGCCGGTGCAGTCGGGCTCCGACCGCATGCTGGCGGCAATGAACCGCCGGCACAGCGCCGACGACTATCGCCGCGTCATCGAGCGGCTGCGGCGGGCGCGGCCGGACATCGCCTTCTCGTCGGATTTCATCGTCGGGTTCCCCGGCGAGAGCGAGCGCGATTTCCAGGCGACGCTGGCGCTCGCGCGCGAGATCGGCTTCGCCCAGGCCTTCTCGTTCAAATACAGCGCGCGGCCGGGCACGCCGGCGGCGCTGCTGGCGGAGCAGGTGCCCGAGGCGGTCAAGAGCGAGCGCCTCGCCGAGCTGCAGGCGCTGATCGCCGACGAGCAGCGCCGGTTCAACGCCGCCTGCCTCGGCCGCACGCTCGAGGTGCTGTTCGAGAAGCCGGGGCGCCACCCGGGCCAGCTCGTCGGCCGCAGCCCCTATCTCCAGGCGGTGCATGCCCAGGCGCCCGAGCGGCTCATCGGCGCGCCGGCGCGGGTGCGGCTCACCGCGGTCCTCGCCAACAGCCTCGCCGGGGAGAGGACCGATCTCCCCGCAGAGGCGTCGGCATGAGCGCCGACGGCGCCGAGGGCCGCGTGACGATGCAGTTCGACGACAACTCGCTGCTCGCGCAGCTCTTCGGCGAGCGCGACGAGCATCTCGACCGCATCGAGCGCCAGCTCGGCGTCTCCGTGGTGTCGCGCGGCAACCGCATCGCGATCTCGGGGCCGAGCCAGCGCACCGACATGGCGCGCGCGGCGCTCGCGGCGCTCTACGAGCGGCTGAAGCGCGGGCTCGAGGTCGACGGCGCGGCGGTCGACGCGGCGCTGAAGCTGGCGCAGAGCCGCCCGGGCCAGCGCGAGATCTGGACCGAGGGCGAGGAGATCCGCACGCGCAAGCGCCGCATCTCGGCGCGCGGCCCCAACCAGGCCGCCTATATCCGCGCGCTGCGCGAGCAGGAGCTGGTGTTCGGCCTGGGCCCGGCCGGCACCGGCAAGACCTATCTCGCGGTCGCCGCCGCGGTCGACATGATGATGTCGGGCTCGGTCGAGCGCGTCGTGCTGTCGCGGCCGGCGGTCGAGGCGGGCGAGCGGCTGGGCTTCCTGCCCGGCGATCTGCGCGAGAAGGTCGACCCCTATCTGCGTCCGCTCTATGATGCGCTCTACGACATGCTGCCGGGCGATCAGGTGATGAAGCGCTTGGCCAATGGCGAGATCGAGATCGCGCCGCTGGCCTTCATGCGCGGTCGCACGCTGGCCAACGCCTTCGTCATCCTCGACGAGGCGCAGAACACGACGCCGGTGCAGATGAAGATGTTCCTGACGCGGCTTGGCGAGAATGCGCGCATGGCGGTCACCGGCGACCTGTCGCAGATCGACCTGCCGCCGGGGGCGCAATGCGGGCTGCGCGACGCGCTGGACACGCTGACCGGCGTCGACGGCATCGCCGTGGTGGAGTTCACCGAGGCCGATGTGGTGCGCCATCCGCTGGTCTCGCGCATCGTGCGCGCCTACGACCAGCGCGATCGCAAGCGCGCGGCCGGCCGCGCCGGGAAGAGCGATGACCGACGCAGCTGATCCCGCCGCAACCGTCGAGATCGACCTCGCCGAGCGCTCGCCGCTCTGGCGCCAGGCGCTGCCCGAGGCGGATCGCGTCTGCGACCGCGCGGCGCGCGCGGCGCTCGCCGGCGGCGGGGCGCCGCAAGGCCCGGCCGAGCTCGCCATCGTGCTGGCGGACGATGCGCTGCTGCGCAGCCTCAACCGCGAGTGGCGCGGGCGCGACGCCGCCACCAACGTGCTCTCTTTCCCGGCGAGCGGCGAGGCGCCGCCGGCGCCGGGCGCGCCGCTGCTGCTCGGCGACGTGGTGCTGGGCTTCGAGACGGTGGCTGCCGAGGCCGCGGCGCAGGGCAAGCCGCTCGCCCATCACCTCGCCCATCTCGTCATCCACGGCGTGCTCCATCTCCTGGGCTTCGACCACGAGGCCGACGCCGAGGCGGAGCGCATGGAGGCGCTCGAGACGCGGCTGCTGGCCGGGCTCGGCATCCCCGATCCCTATCGCGCGGCGGAGGCGAGCCATGGCTGACGCTTCGCTCCGCCCCAGCGACGGGCCGCTGCACGGGCTCAGGAACTGGCTGCGCCAGCTCGTCGGCCAGCGCAACGGCGAGACCAGCCTGCGCGAGGAGCTCGAGGAGCTGATCGAGGAGCACCAGGAAGAGGAGCCGATCGATCCGCATGAGCGCAAGCTGCTCGGCAACATCCTGGAGCTGCACGAGCTCACCGCCTCCGACATCATGGTGCCGCGCGTCGACATCCTGGCGCTGGAGATCGATACGCCCTTCGCCGAGGCGGTGAAGCAGATGGTGGAGCACGGCCATTCGCGCCTGCCGCTCTACCGCGAGCGGCTCGACGACGTCGTCGGCATCGTGCACATCAAGGATCTGCTGCCCTATGCCGCCGACGGCAAGCCGGTGACGCTGGCCAAGATCGCGCGCAAGGTGCTGTTCGTCGCCCCGTCCCTGCCGGTGCTCGACCTGCTGCTGCAGATGCGGCTGTCGCGGGTGCACATGGCGCTGGTGGTCGACGAGTTCGGCGGCATCGACGGGCTCGTCACCATCGAGGACGTGATCGAGGAGATCGTCGGCGAGATCGAGGACGAGCACGACGACGCCGACCAGCCGAAGCTGATCGAGCGCCCCGACGGCACGCTCATCGCCGATGCCCGGATCAAGCTCGAGGCGCTGCAGGAGCGCGTGCCGGCGGCGCTGCCGCCGCCCGAGCAGGAAGAAGGCGTCCAGAGCCTGGGCGGGCTCGTCACCGCGCTGGCCGGCCGCGTGCCCGGGCGCGGCGAGGTGGTGCACCATCCCTCGGGCCTGGAATTCGAGGTGCTGGACGCCGATCCCCGGCGCGTCAAGCGGCTCCGGCTGCGCAACCTGCCGCCGACCACGGCCGCATCCGATGCCTGACGCGCAGGCCGAGATGGCGTTCCGCGCCGTCGGGCCGCTGGCGCCGCTGCAGCGCATCGCGCTGTGGTGCGCGGGCCTCGCCGGCTGGCGGCGCTACGGCATGGCGGCGCTGCTCGGCGCACTCGCCGCGGCGGCGCTGTCGCCGGTCGATTTGACGCCGGTGCTCGTCGTCTCGTTCACCGGCCTCATCTGGCTCGCCGACGGCACGGCGAGCCGGCGCGGCGCGCTGGCGCTCGGCTGGAGCTTCGGCTTCGGCTTCTTCGTCGCCGGGCTCTATTGGATCGCCGCCGCGCTCTTCGTCGACATCGCGCGGTTCTGGTGGATGGTGCCCTTCGCCGTGGCGGGACTGCCCGCCGGGCTCGCGATCTTCACCGCTCTGGCGCAGCTCGCGGCCTACGAGGCGTGCGAGCGGCTGCGGCTCGGCGGCAGCGCGCGCATCCTGGTCTTCGCCGTGGCCTGGAGCGTGGCGGAATATGCGCGCGGCCATGTGCTGACCGGCTTTCCCTGGAACCTCATCGGCTATGCCTGGGCCGGCGCCTTCCCCGGCGCGCTCACCGTGCTGCAATCCACCGCGCTGTTCGGCATCTACGGGCTGAGCCTGCTGACGGTGACCGCGGCGGCGCTGCCGGCGCGGCTGGGCGATCTCGGGCGCGGCCGGCTGTGGGCGCCGCTGCTGGCGCTGCTGCTGGTCGTGGCGGCGGCGGCGGGCGGCTCCTGGCGGCTTGCGGGCGCCTCGCGCGCCGACGTGCCGGGGGTGATGCTGCGGCTGGTGCAGCCCTCGATCCCCGAGACGCTCAAGAACGACCCGCAGGCGCGGCGCGAGAATTTCCTGCGCCTGCTGGGCCTGAGCGCGGCGCGGGGTGCTGCGGGCATCACCGACGTCATCTGGCCGGAGGCGGCGGCGCCGCCGCTGCTGGAGCGCTATCCCGAGCTGCGCCAGCGCATCGCCACGGTGATCCCCAAGGGCGGGCTGCTGCTCACCGGCGAGGAGCGCGCCGAGCCGCTGCAAGGCTGGCCGCCGCTCCATGTCTGGAACAGCCTGGTGGCGCTCGACGATAGCGGCGCCGTCATCGCCGCCTACGACAAGGCGCATCTGGTGCCGTTCGGCGAGTACATGCCGCTGCGCGGCATCCTGCCGGTGGACAAGATCGCGCCGAGCATCGGCGATTTCACCAGCGGCCCCGGCCCGCGCACGCTCGACCTGCCGGGGCTGCCGCCGGTATCGCCGCTGATCTGCTACGAGGCGATCTTCCCCGGCGCGGTGATCGATCCCGCGCATCGCCCGCGCTGGCTGCTCAACGTCACCAACGACGCCTGGTACGGCGTGACCTCCGGTCCCTTCCAGCATCTCGCCATCGCGCGCGTGCGCGCGGTCGAGGAGGGGATGCCGCTGGTGCGCGACGCCAATAACGGGGTGTCGGCGATCATCGACGGGTATGGCCGCGTGCTCGCCCAACTCGACCTGGATGCCATCGGTGTGCTCGACGCGCCGCTGCCGGAGGCTCTGGCCCCCACCCTTTATGAGAGCGTGCGCGATCGCTTCTTCTGGGGATTGGTGCTCGCCTTGCTGGCGATTTCTGGAATTATTTCTCTTTTTAGTCGGCGTTAACCCTGCGAAATGCATCATTCTCAAATATTCTTCACTATTGGACATATGGATGGTTGACCGCATACGATCGTGTGAATTAAGTAGGCCCTGTCCCCGAAGGGTCGAAGGCGAATAATGATTCAAAAGCCACCGGTCGGACGCAGGCGCCGTCGCAAATCGGACAAACCCAATCCCATCGACGTCCATGTCGGCTCGCGGGTTCGGCTGCGGCGCACGCTGCTCGGCATGAGCCAGGAGAAGCTCGGCGAGGCGATCGGCCTGACCTTCCAGCAGGTGCAGAAGTACGAGCGCGGCGCCAACCGCATCGGCGCCAGCCGGCTCTATGATTTGTCGCGCGTGCTCGACGTGCCGGTCTCGTTCTTCTTCGACGACATCAATCCCGAAGCCGCCGCCGCGGCGCTGGCGGCCACCGGCGCCGGTGACGGCGAAGACACCGCGCCGCGCTACGAGCCCGACCCGATGATGCGGCGCGAGACGCTCGAGCTGGTGCGCGCCTATTACCGCATCCCCGATTCGCAGATCCGGCGGCGCCTCTTCGACCTCACCAAGGCGATCGCCAACGCCTGCGCCAGCGAGACCTGACGCACCCCGTCCCGGTTTCCGGCCTCAGGATCGCCACGGGCAGCCAATCCCCGGCACCGCCGCGGCGAAAACCCGGCCCCTCCGGCATACCCCGGCATTTCCTCCACCGGCTCCCTTGCCCACCAAAAATGGGTTGACGGGAGAGGTGCCGCCTTGCCACATGTCGCAGCTTTCCGCGACCTCCTCCGTTATGGGTGGGGAGCGGTTCTTGCCGGCAGGGCGTATACCAACCGCCGTCGAGGCGACCTCGGGTTGCCGGCTCAAGGGGAAGGGAAAGACCGTGGCCAAGCGCGACTACGTATTTGCCAGCGAATCCGTCTCGGAAGGGCATCCGGACAAGGTCTGCGACCGCATCTCCGATGCGGTGGTCGACACCTTCCTCGGCGCCGATCCCCAGGCGCGCGTCGCCTGCGAGACGCTGGCGACGACCAACCGGGTGGTGCTGGCCGGCGAGGTGCGGGGGCCCGATTCCGTGACGTTCCGAGCGGCTGATCGAGGTGGCGCGGCACGCGATCAAGGACATCGGCTACGAGCAGAAGGGCTTCCATTGGAAGCATGCGGAGATCGAGTGCTATCTGCACAAGCAATCCTCCGACATCGCCCAGGGCGTCGACGCCGCCGGCAACAAGGACGAGGGCGCGGGCGACCAGGGCATCATGTTCGGCTATGCCTGCCGCGAGACGCCGGAGCTGATGCCGGCGCCGATCTACTATTCCCACGCCATCCTCAAATCGCTGGCCGAGGCGCGCCATTCCGGCGCCGCGCCGATGCTCGGCCCCGACGCCAAGAGCCAGGTCAGCCTGCACTACATCGACGCCAAGCCGGTGCGCGCCACCTCGGTGGTCGTCTCGACGCAGCACGATCCATCGATCGACCAGGACGAGGTGCGCGAGATCGTGCGGCCGCATGTGCTGAACGTGCTGCCGCGCGGCTGGATGTGCGACGAGGAGCATTTCTACGTCAACCCCACCGGCCGCTTCGTCATCGGCGGTCCCGACGGCGATTGCGGCCTCACCGGCCGCAAGATCATCGTCGACACCTATGGCGGTGCGGCACCCCATGGCGGCGGCGCCTTCTCGGGCAAGGACCCGACCAAGGTCGACCGTTCGGCCGCCTATGCCGCGCGCTATCTCGCCAAGAACGTGGTCGCGGCCGAGCTTGCCGACCGCTGCACCATCCAGCTCTCCTATGCCATCGGCGTGGCCAAGCCGCTCTCGGTCTATATCGACACCGGCGGCACCGGCGAGGTCGACGAGGACAAGCTCTCCCGGGTGCTGCAGGAGCTGATGGACCTGTCGCCGCGCGGCATCCGCACCCATCTCGGCCTCAACAAGCCGATCTATGCCCGCACCGCCGCCTATGGCCATTTCGGCCGCGCCCCCGAAAGCGATGGCGGCTTCTCCTGGGAGCGGCTCGATCTCGTCGACGCGCTGCGCCGCGCCTTCTGAGGCGGGCGCCGGAGTCCCCGGCGCGCCGCATCGGCGCCTCGTCCATGGCCGCCGCCGCGGCCGCAAGCTGAGGCCGGGCCAGCAGGCGCTCAAGGCGGGCCTGCTTCCCGAGCTCAGCATCGACTTGCCCGCTGCCGGCCGGCTCGAGCCGCGCGCGCTCTTCGCGCCGCCGGTCGACGCGGTGTGGCTCGAAGTCGGCTTCGGCGGCGGCGAGCATCTGGCGGCGCAGGCCGAAGCGCATCCCGCGATCGGGATGATCGGCTGCGAGGTGTTCGAGAACGGCATCGTCAAGCTGCTCGCCGAGGTGAGGCGCCGCTCGCTCGCCAACATCAGGCTCTTCACCGATGACGCGCGGCTGCTGATCGCGGCGCTGCCCGAGGCGTCGGTGGCGCGCGCCTTCATCCTCTTTCCCGATCCCTGGCCGAAGCTGCGCCACCACAAGCGCCGCATGGTCTCGACCGAGACGCTGGACCGCCTCGCCGTCGCGCTGACCGATGGCGCCGAGCTGAGGCTCGCCACCGACGATGCCGACTACCTCGCCTGGATGCTGGAGCGGGCCGCGGCGCATCCCGATTTCGAATGGCTGGCGCGCGGGCCGGAGGATTGGCGCCAGCGCCCCGCCGACTGGCCCGCCACGCGCTACGAGCAGAAGGCGCTGGCGGCGGGACGCAAGCCGGCGTTCCTGAGGTTCCGGCGGAAACCGCGCAGCAGATGCAAATAGCACCGCAGCCCCGGCGAAAGCCGGGGCCCAGGGAATAAAGGCACGCCGCCTGCCCTGGGTCCCCGCTTTTTTCGCGGGGACCGCAATGGCCGGCGATGCCGGCCATTGCGGGCTTGCAGGACCCGGCAAAATGACTATATTTCCACAAAAAAGTCCCATAGCCCGGTTCTTCCGGGCCTATCAACGGGTGGGCCCCAGGGCCCACTTTTTTTGTTTCGGCAACGACCAAGGGAAGAGCGTGGAAACCGGCAAGATCGAGGCGATGATCGCGCCTTCGCTGGAGGCGATGGGCTACCGCATGGTACGCGTCGCCATCACCGGCGGGCGGCGCGCCACGCTGCAGATCATGGCCGAGCGCGTCGACGAGCAGGCGATGACGGTCGATGATTGCGCCGAGATCAGCCGCACCGTCTCGGCGCTGCTCGACGTTGCCGATCCCATCGCCGGCGCCTACACGCTCGAGGTGAGCTCGCCCGGCATCGACCGGCCGCTGGTGCGGCGCGAGGATTTCGCGCGCTTCGCCGGCTTCGAGGCCAAGGTCGAGATGAGCGAGCCCGTCGCCGGGCGTCGCCGCTTCCGCGGCAAGCTGCTCGGCGTCGAGGGCGAGGCGGTCCGCCTGCTGGTCGACGAAGCAGCCATCGACCTGCCGCTCGCCCAGGTGACGCGCGCCAAGCTCGTGCTCACCGACGAGCTGCTGGCGGCCAGCCGGTCGCCATCACACCACTAGAAAATCGGGAAACCCCAGAGGCCGATATGCAAGTTCAAGCCAGTTATCCCCGCCCCGAGCTGCTGCAGACCGCAGACACCGTCGCCCGCGACAAGGGCATCGACCGCGACGAGGTGCTGCAGGCGATGGAGCAGGCCATCCAGAAGGCGGGCCGCTCCAAATACGGCCAGGAATACGACATCCGCGCCGAGATCGACCGCAAGAGCGGCGAGATCCGGCTGATGCGCTTCCGCGAGGTCGCCGACCCCGTCGAGAACGAGGCGACGCAGATCAAGCTGGCCGAGGCCAAGCGCCTCAACCCCGAGGCCGAGATCGGCGACTTCATCACCGACCCGCTGCCGCCGATCGATTTCGGCCGCATCGCGGCGCAGACCGCCAAGCAGGTGATCGTGCAGAAGGTGCGCGACGCCGAGCGCCAGCGCCAGTACAACGAATACAAGGACCGCGTCGGCGAGATCGTCAACGGCCTGGTCAAGCGCGTCGAGTTCGGCAACGTCATCGTCGATCTCGGCCGCGCCGAGGCGATCCTGCGCCGCGACGAGCTGCTGCCGCGCGAGAACTTCCACCAGGGCGAGCGCGTGCGCGCCTATATCTACGACGTGCGCCAGGAAGTGCGCGGGCCCCAGATCTTCCTGTCGCGCACGCATCCGCAATTCATGGCCAAGCTCTTCGCCCAGGAAGTGCCCGAGATCTACGACGGCATCATCGAGATCCGCGCGGTGGCGCGCGATCCCGGCTCGCGCGCCAAGATCGCCGTCATCTCCAACGACAGCGGCATCGACCCGGTCGGCGCCTGCGTCGGCATGCGCGGCTCGCGCGTGCAGGCGGTGGTGGCGGAGCTGCAGGGCGAGAAGATCGACATCATCCCATGGTCGCAGGACCCGGCCACCTTCGTCGTCAACGCGCTCGCCCCCGCCGAAGTCGCCAAGGTGGTGATGGACGAGGAGCAGCGCCGCATCGAGGTGGTGGTGCCCGACGACCAGCTCTCGCTCGCCATCGGCCGGCGCGGGCAGAACGTGCGGCTCGCCTCGCAGCTCACCGGCTGGGACATCGACATTCTCACGGAAGCCGAGGAAAGCGAGCGGCGCCAGGAGGAGTTCCGCACGCGCTCCAAGATGTTCATCGAGGCGCTTGATGTCGACGACGTCATCGCCCATCTGCTGGTCACCGAAGGCTTCAGCTCGGTCGAGGAAGTGGCCTTCATCCCGCTCGGCGAGCTCGCCGGCATCGAGGGCTTCGACGAGGACGTGGCGAACGAGCTGCAGCAACGCGCGCGCGTCTTCCTCGATGAGCAGAACGCCAAGCTCGAGGCGCAGCGCAAGGAGCTCGGCGTCAGCGACGAGATCGCGGTGCTCGAGGGCGTGACGCCGGCGCTGCTGGTGGCGCTGGGCGAGAAAGGGGTCAAGACGCTCGACGACCTCGCCGACCTCGCCGGCGACGAGCTCATCGAGATGGCCGGCACCGCGGTCAAGCTCGAGCCCGATGTCGCCAACGCCATCATCATGGCGGCGCGCGCCCACTGGTTCGCCGACGAGACGCAGCCGGAACCGGCGGGCGACAGCCCGGCCGGGGAGTAGGAGCCATCGAAGCCGCGGCGCATCACGACGCGGCGGGCGAGGCGGAGGCAGGGCCGGAGCGGCGCTGCCTCGCCACCGGGACGGTGCGCCCAAAATCGGCGCTCATCCGCTTCGTTCTCGGCCCCGAGGGCAGGATCGTGCCCGATGTGGCGGGGACACTGCCGGGCCGGGGTTTGTGGTTGACCGCCGGGCGCGATATAGTGGCGCTGGCGGTGACCAAGCGGCTCTTCGCCCGAGCGGCGCGGCAGCCGGTCATCGTCGATGACGATCTGGCTGATCGGGTCGAGGCCTTGCTGGCCGAGCGTTGTCGCGACCGGATCGGTCTCGCCCGGCGCGCCGGCCAGGCGGTGATGGGGTTCGTCAAGGTCGAGACGGCGCTGGCGCAGGGCAGGGCGGGAGTGCTGCTGGCGGCGGCGGACGGCGCGGCGGACGGGCGCAACAGGCTCAGGACGCTGGCGGCGGGGTTGCCTTTGGTCGAGCAGCTCACCGGCGCCGAGCTGGGAGCGGCCTTCGGCCGCGAGCACGTCGTTCACGCGGCGGTGGCGCCGGGGCGGATCGCCCAGACGCTGATCGCCGACGCGGCACGGCTCGCGGGATTTCGGTCGGGGCCTCGGCGTGGCGAGGCGGGTTTTGGAGAGTGACGGTACCGGATTACGATGAGCGATAACGATCAAGACACCAAACGACCGCTGAGCCTGGGACGCCCGGGCGGCAAGCTCGAGCTGCGCCGGCCGATCGAATCCGGCCAGGTGCGCCAGAGCTTCCCGCATGGCCGCTCCAAGACCGTGACCGTCGAGGTGCGCAAGAAGCGCGCGCCGACGCCGGGACAGCCCGAGCGCCCCGAGGCGCCGCCGGCCGAGACGGCGCGGACCGCATCGCCGCCGCAGGCGCAGCCGGCGCGCCGGCCCGCCGTGCTGGTCCCCCACAACCTCACCGCCGGCGAACGCGCCGCGCGCGAGCGCGCGCTCGCCGGCGCCATCCGCGCCGACGAGGAGGCGAAGAAGCAGGCCGTCGTCGACGCCGTCCTCCAGCGCGAGGAAGAGGCGCGCCGGAAGGTCGAGGAGGAGCACCGGCGCGTCGAGGAGGAATCCCGCCGCCGCGTCGAGGAGGAGCAGAAGCGCAAGACCGACGACGAGCAGAAGCGCAAGACCGACGAGGAGAGCAAGCGCAAGGCGGAGGAGGAATCCCGCCGCCAGGTCGCCGAGCGCGCCGGCAAGGCCGCCGCCGACAAGGTCGCGGCGCTGCAGCAGGCGGGCAAGGTCAAGCCCGAGGAGGAGACCGAGGAAGAGGCCCCGGTCCGCCGCGGCCCGCGCCCCGCCGAGGTGCGCAAGGTGCCGACCCCGACGCGGCGCGACGAGCCGCGGCGGCGCAATCCCAAGCTCACCGTCACCCGCGTGCTCAACGCGAGCGACGACGAGAAGATGCGCAGCCTCGCCTCGGTGCGGCGCCATCGCGAACGCGAGAAGCTGCGCGCGATGCAGGCGCAGCAGGAGCAGGTCAAGATCGTGCGCGATGTGGTGGTGCCCGAGACGATCACGGTGCAGGAGCTCGCCAACCGCATGGCCGAGCGCGGCGCCGACGTGATCAAGACGCTGATGAAGATGGGCGTCATGGCGACCATCAACCAGGTGATCGACGCCGACACCGCCGAGCTGGTGGTGACCGAGTTCGGCCACCGCCTGAAACGCGTCGCCGAGAGCGACATCGAGATCGGGCTCGGCGGCGAGGCCGATGTCGAGGAGCATCTCGTGCCGCGGCCGCCGGTGGTCACCATCATGGGCCATGTCGACCACGGCAAGACCTCGCTGCTCGACGCGCTGCGCGGCACCGACGTCGCCAGCGGCGAGGCCGGCGGCATCACCCAGCATATCGGGGCCTATCAGGTCAGGCTCAAATCCGGCCAGCGCATCACCTTCATCGACACCCCCGGCCACCAGGCCTTCACCGCCATGCGCGCGCGCGGCGCCACCATCACCGACATCGTCGTGCTGGTGGTGGCGGCCGATGACGGCATCAAGGAGCAGACGATCGAGGCCATCCGCCACGCCAAGGCGGCGCACGTGCCGATGATCGTCGCCATCAACAAGATGGACAAGCCCGACGCCAAGCCCGACCGCGTGCGCCAGGAGCTGCTGCAGCACGAGATCGTGGTCGAGCATCACGGCGGCGACGTGCTCGACGTCGAGGTCTCGGCGCTGAAGAAGACCGGCCTCGACAAGCTCGAGGAGGCGATCCTGCTGCAGGCCGAGATCCTCGATCTCAAGGCCAATCCCGACCGCCCGGCCGAGGGCAGCATCATCGAGGCGAAGCTCGAGCGCGGCCGCGGCTCGGTCGCCACCGTGCTGATCAAGCGCGGCACGCTGCACACCGGCGACATCTTCGTCGCCGGCAGCGAATGGGGCCGCGTGCGCGCCCTCATCGACGATCGCGGCAACGCCATCGACGAGGCGGGCCCGGCGACCCCGGTCGAGGTGCTGGGGCTCAACGGCACGCCCTTGGCCGGCGACGATTTCGTCGTCGCCGAGAACGAGGCGAAGGCGCGCGACATCGCCGATTACCGCCAGCGCCGGCGGCGCGAGCAGCAGGCCGCGGCCGGCGCGCGCGGCACGCTCGAGCAGATGTTCTCGCAGATCGCCGCCGGCGTCGCCAAGGAGCTGGCCGTCGTCGTCAAGTCCGACGTGCAGGGCTCGCTCGAGGCGATCACCGGCTCGCTCGAGAAGATCTCCACCAAGGAAGTGGCGATGCGCGTGCTGCACGCCGCGGTGGGCGGCATCAACGAGAGCGACGTGATCCTGGCCAAGGCGTCGAACGCGGTCATCATCGGCTTCAACGTCCGCGCCAACCCGCAGGCGCGCGACCTGGCGCGGCGCGACAATGTCGAGATCCGCTACTACTCGATCATCTACGACGTGATCGACGACATGAAGGCGGCGCTGTCGGGCCTGCTGGCGCCGAGCCTGCGCGAGCGCTTCCTCGGCAACGCCGCGATCCGCGAGGTCTTCACCATCAGCAAGGTCGGCAAGGTGGCCGGCTGCATGGTCACCGAAGGCATCGTCAAGCGCGGCGCCAAGGTGCGCCTGCTGCGCGACAACGTCGTCATCCACGAGGGCAGCCTCAAGACGCTGAAGCGCTTCAAGGACGAGGTCCGCGAGGTGCGCGAAGGCTTCGAATGCGGCATGGCCTTCGAGAACTACCACGACATCCAGGTAGGCGACGTCATCGAGTGCTTCGAGCTGGAGGAAGTCGCGCGGGCGTTGTAGCGGCGAACCCGCGCAGCCGGGTCGTCCGGCACCGAGCGGGCTCTCGCGGTTGCAAGAGCAACCGCTGGCGCCCGCCCGCGACAACGCTGCGCGTTGCGCGGGCCACCTCACCCTCCCATCGCTCTGCGATGGGCCCCTCCCTCTCCCCCGCTCCGCGGCGGAGAGGGGCTTTTTGAGCCGAGCCAAGTCATCGTGTCCAAGCATCAGCGAAACCAGGAGCCGAGCCAGCGGCAGTTGCGCGTGGGCGAGGAGCTGCGCCATGCGCTGTCGCGGCTGCTGCAGCGGGGCGAGCTGCGCGATCCGGCCTTGCAGGGCGTGGCGGTGACCGTCACCGAGGTGCGGGTGAGCCCGGACCTCAAGAACGCCACCGCCTATATCATGCCGCTGGGCGGCGAGCATCGCGCCGAGGTGATCGCCGGGCTGACGCGCTCGGCCGGGTATCTGCGCGGGCAGATCGCGCGCGAGGTGCCGCTGCGCCACACGCCGTCGCTCGCCTTCGAGGTCGACACCTCCTTCGATCACGCCAGCCGCATCAACGAGCTGCTGCATCGCCCCGAGGTCGAGCGCGATCTCGGCCCCGAGGCGGAGGAAGAGCCCGAGGATGGGGCGTAGGCATCGCGGCCAGGCGATCCATGGCTGGCTGATCCTCGACAAGCCGCTGGGCATGAGCTCGAGCCAGGCGGTGGGCGCGGTGCGGCGGCTGCTGGACGCGGCCAAGGCCGGCCATGGCGGCACGCTCGACCCGCTGGCCTCGGGGGTGCTGCCGATCGCGCTGGGCGAGGCGACCAAGACGGTCGCCTGGGCCATGGCGGGGCGCAAGACCTACCGCTTCACGATCCGCTGGGGCGAGGCCCGGGACACCGACGATGCCGCCGGCCGGATCACCGCCACCAGCGCGCTGCGGCCGTCACCGGTGGCCATCGCGGCGGCGCTGCCCGGCTTCATCGGCATCATAAGCCAGCGGCCGCCGGCCTATTCCGCGCTCAAGATCGCGGGCGAGCGGGCCTATGACCTTGCCCGCAGCGGCGAGGCGGTGGATCTCGCCCCCCGCCCAGTCGAGATCCGCGAGCTTCGCCTGCTGGAGACGCGCGGGCCGGATGAGGCCGATTTCGAGGCGGTGGTCGGCAAGGGAACCTATATCCGGGCGATCGCCCGCGATCTCGGCGAGGCGCTGGGTACGCCGGCGCATGTCAGCGCGCTGCGCCGCCTCACGGTCGGGCCGTTCCGGGCGGAAGCGGCGATTTCCCTGGAAAACCTGGCGGCGCTGGGGCATAGTGCGGCCGCTTCCGGCCATGTATTTCCGGTCGAGACGGCGCTGGACGACATCCCGGCGCTCGCCCTGACGGAAGACGAGGCCGACCGGCTGCGTTGCGGCCAGGCCGTGACGCCGTTGCGCCCCTCCGATCGGGCGCGCATGGACCAACTCGGCGACGGCGCGACGGTCCGTGCCACCACCGGCGGCAAGCTGGTGGCGGTGGCGCAGATCGTGGCGGGCGGCATCCGGCCGGTACGTGTGCTGAACCTCTGATCTGAAGGAGATACCGATGTCGATTACGCTCACGCGCAAGCAGGAGCTGCTCAAGGAATATGCCCGCAAGGACGGCGACACCGGCTCGCCGGAGGTGCAGATCGCGCTCCTGTCGGAGCGCATCAAGAACCTGACCGACCATCTGGCGACCCATTCCAAGGATTTCCATTCCCGCCGCGGGCTGCTGGTCATGGTCGGCCAGCGCCGCCGCCAGCTCGACTACCTCAAGAGCAAGGATGCGGGCCGCTACGAGACCGTGATCGAGCGCCTGGGGTTGCGGCGCTGAGCGCCGCCGCCCCTGCCGGACCGAGGGCAGCGACCCGGCTTTCCGGGCGCGCCGCGGCCGGAGCTTGCGCGCGGCCTCTGCGGCCACATATCAGACCTATCCCATCCACCCGGGCTCATTCGCAGCAGCGGCCGCGGCCGTTGCGCGTGCCCACGCCTTTCCAAGAGAGAGAAGAGAGAGAAGGAAGCGAGAGATGTTCGAGATATTCCGCAAAGAGCTGATGTGGGGCGGCCGCCGCCTCGTGCTCGAGACCGGCAAGGTCGCCCGCCAGGCCGACGGCGCCGTGATGGCGACCTATGGCGAGACCACCGTGCTGTGCACCGCCGTGGCGATGAAGCAGGCGAAGCCGGGACAGGATTTCTTCCCGCTCACCGTCAACTACCAGGAGAAGACCTTTGCCGCGGGCAAGATCCCCGGCGGCTTCTTCAAGCGCGAAGGCCGGCCGTCGGAGAAGGAGACGCTGACCTCGCGGCTCATCGACCGGCCGATCCGCCCGCTCTTCGCCCCGGGCTTCCGCAACGAGACGCAGGTCGTCTGCACCGTGCTGTCGCATGACCTGGAGAACGATCCGGACATCGTGGCGCTGGTCGGCGCCTCGGCGGCGCTGACGCTGTCGGGCATCCCGTTCCTGGGCCCGATCGGCGGCGCGCGCGTCGGCTACATCGACGGCAAATACGTGGTCAACCCGCAGCTCGACGAGATGCCGAACTCGCAGCTCGACCTCATCGTCGCCGGCACGCAGGAAGGCGTGCTGATGGTCGAGTCCGAGGCCAAGGAGCTCAGCGAGGAGATCATGCTCGGCGCCGTCATGTTCGGCCACCAGCAGTTCCAGCCGGTGATCCAGGCGATCATCGAGCTCGCCGAGAACGCGGCCAAGGAGCCCTGGAACCTGCCGCCGGCCTCGCCCGAAGGCGAGGCGATCGAGGCGACGACGCGCTCGCTGGTCGCGGCCGAGCTCGCCGCGGCCTATGCCGAGCGGCAGAAGCAGGCGCGCAGCGACAAGCTCGATGCCGCCAAGGCCAAGCTGGCCCCCGCCTTCGCCGAGCCCGCCCAGCTGCAATACGCGCAGAAGGTGTTCAAGGAGATCGAGAAGGAGATCGTGCGCGGCGCCATCCTCAAGGGCACGCCGCGCATCGACGGGCGCGACACCAAGACCATCCGCCCGATCGTCTGCGAGGTCGGCATCCTGCCGCGCGCGCACGGCTCGGCGCTCTTCACCCGCGGCGAGACCCAGGCGATCGTCGTCACCACGCTGGGCACCGGCCAGGACGAGCAGATCATCGACGCGCTCGAGGGCGAGTACCGCTCGCATTTCATGCTGCACTACAACTTCCCGCCCTACTCGACCGGCGAGGCCGGCCGCATGGGCTCGCCCGGCCGCCGCGAGATCGGCCACGGCAAGCTCGCCTGGCGCGCCGTCCATCCGCTGCTGCCGCCGAAGGAGGACTTCCCCTACACCGTGCGCGTCGTCTCGGAGATCACGGAGTCGAACGGCTCCTCCTCCATGGCGAGCGTCTGCGGCGCCTCGCTGTCGCTGATGGATGCGGGCGTGCCGCTGAAGCGGCCGGTGGCGGGCATCGCCATGGGCCTGATCAAGGAAGGCGGCGACTTCGCCGTGCTGTCCGACATCCTCGGCGACGAGGACCATCTCGGCGACATGGATTTCAAGGTCGCCGGCACCGAGGTAGGCGTCACCGCGCTGCAGATGGACATCAAGATCACCTCGATCACCGAGGAGATCATGAAGATCGCGCTGGGCCAGGCGCGCGACGGCCGCCTGCACATCCTCGGCGAGATGTCCAAGGCGCTGGAGGAGGCGCGCGAGGCGGTGAGCAGCAACGCGCCGCGCATCACCACCATCACCATCCCCAAGGACAAGATCCGCGAGGTGATCGGTTCCGGCGGCAAGGTGATCCGCGAGATCTGCGAGACCACCGGCGCCAAGATCGACATCGAGGATGACGGCACGATCAAGGTCGCCGCCGTCGACGCCACCGCGTCCCAGCGCGCCATCGACTGGATCCGCGGCATCGTCGCCGAGCCCGAGCTGGGCGTGATCTACAACGGCAAGGTGGTGAAGACCGTCGATTTCGGCGCCTTCGTCAACTTCCTCGGCGCGCGCGACGGGCTCGTCCATATCAGCGAGCTGGCGCCGCACCGCGTCGGCAAGACCACCGACATCGTCAAGGTCGGCGACCAGGTGAAGGTCAAGGTGCTGGGCTTCGACGACCGCGGCAAGGTCAAGCTCAGCATGAAGCAGGTCGACCAGGCCACCGGCGAGGACATCAGCGGCAAGCTGAAGCAGGAGGCGAAGGCGGCGACCTGAGCCTAGGAGCCTGTCCGGGAAATGCCGCGCTGGCCCCAGGTCATCGGCCATCGCGGCGCGGCGCGGTCGGCACCGGAGAACACGCTGGCGGGCTTGCGCAAGGCGGCGGATCTCCGGGTCGGCTGGGTCGAGTTCGACGTGCGGCTGACCCGCGACGGGCGGCCGATCCTGCTGCATGACGACACGCTGGAGCGCACCACCACGGGACATGGGCCGGCCGCCGCGCTCGATTTCGCCGCGATCCGCCGGCTCGACGCCGGGGCCTGGTTCGGCCCGGACTACCGCGGCGAGCGCGTGCCCGGCCTCGAGGAGACGATGGCGCTGCTGGGCGAGCGTGGCCTCGGCGCGGTGATCGAGCTGAAGCCCGCGCCGGGCGCCGAGGCCGCCACCGGCGCCGTCGTGGCGCGGCTGGTGGCCGAACGCTGGCCCAAGGCCCTGCCGGCGCCCCTGCTCTCGAGCTTCAAGCCCGCGGCGCTGGCAGCGGCCAGGGCGGCGGCGCCGGCGCTGGAGCGGGCGCTGCTGGTGGGCGAGGTGCCGGGCTCCTGGCGGGAGCAGGTGGCGGCGCTGGGCTGCGTGGCGCTCCACGCCGATCAGAGCCGGCTCGATGCCCCTCAGGTGGCCGAGCTGACCGGCGCGGGGCTCGCGGTCTTCGCCTATACCGTCAATGAGCCGGAACGGGCGCGCGTGCTGCTGTCCTGGGGCGTGTCGGCGGTGTTCAGCGACTGTCCGGACCGGGTGGCGTCCGGTCTCGGTCCTCATCCCATTTGATTATGCCTGCGATAATCAATACATAGTGCTGATTAGGGTGCTGATTGGGCGGCGCAGGGTGCCGCGGGCGCGTGCGAGGGCAGGTTGATCGGGCTCAAACCGCTGGTGATCTCCGGGCGCGAGGTATTGCCGCTGGTCGAAGGCGGCAAAGGCATCTCCGTGTCCAACGGCGAGAGCTCGGGCGCCTGGGCGGCCTGCGGCGGCGTCGGCACCTTTTCCGGCGTCAATGCCGATACCTACGGCCCCGGCGGCAGCCACATCCCCCAGCTCTATCACGGCCGCACCCGGCGCGAGCGGCATGAGGAGCTGATCGCCTATTCCATCGCCGGCGGCATCGCCCAGGCGCGCATCGCCCATGAGCGCGCCAACGGCCAGGGCCGCATCCACATGAACGTGCTGTGGGAGATGGCGGCGGCCGAGCGCATCCTGCACGGCGTTCTCGAAGGCGCGCGCGGCCTCGTCCACGGCGTCACCTGCGGCGCCGGCATGCCCTACAAGATCGCCGAGATCTGCGCCTCCTACGGCGTCCAGTACTACCCCATCGTCTCCTCCGCGCGCGCCTTCCGGGCGCTGTGGAAGCGCGCCTATCACAAGTTCCGCGACTGGCTGGGCGGCGTCGTCTACGAGGATCCCTGGCTCGCCGGCGGCCATAACGGGCTCTCCAACAGCGAGGACCCGGAGAAGCCGGAGGCGCCCTTCCCGCGGGTGCGGGAGCTGCGCCAGATGATGCGCGAATGGGGCCTGGCGGCGACGCCGATCTTCATGGCGGGCGGCGTCTGGTGCCTCAGGGAATGGCGCGACTGGATCGACAGCCCCGAGCTCGGGCCGGTGGCCTTCCAGTTCGGCACCCGGCCGCTGCTCACCAAGGAGAGCCCGATCTCCGAGGCCTGGAAGCGCAAGCTGCTGACGCTCAGGGAAGGCGACGTCTACCTCAACCACTTCAGCCCGACGGGCTTCTATTCCTCGGCGGTGCGCAACGAGTTCCTCCAGGAGCTGCAGGCCCGCGCCGAGCACCAGGTGGCCTACGCCATCGAGGCGGTGGGCGACCATCTGGCGCCGCTGGAGGTGGGCGCCCGGGGCCGGGTCGTCTACCTGACGCCGCATGACCGCGAACGCGCGCTGACCTGGATGAGCCAGGGGCTGACCGAGGCGCTGCGCACGCCCAATTCCACGCTGATCTTCGTCGCGCCCGAGAAGGCGCTGGAGATCCGCGAGGATCAGATCAACTGCATGGGCTGCCTCTCGGCCTGCCAGTTCTCCAACTGGGCGCAGAACGAGGACGGGACCACCGGCAAGAAGGCCGATCCGCGCAGCTTCTGCATCCAGAAGACGCTGCAGACGATCAGCCATTCCGACGATGTCGAGTTCCAGCTCATGTTCGCCGGCCACAACGCCTACCGCTTCGCGCGCGACCCCTATTACGCCAACGGCTTCATCCCGACGGTGCGCGAGCTGATCGAGCGGCTGCAGACCGGCGATTGAGGGATGGGACGGTGGGCGGCGCCCATAGGGGGGCTTTGCCAGACCGGCGATCCTGCGCTAAAGTTTCATGTTGCGTGTCCTTGCCGTGGGAGCCATGAGCGGATCTCGCCCCTTCGCCAATGCGCTGGAAATGCTGCGCGGCGCCGGCTTGCGGCCGACGCGCCAGCGGCTGGCGCTGGCGCGGCTGCTGTTCGACAAGGGCGACCGCCATGTGACGGCGGAGCAGCTCCACGGCGAGGCGGTGGCGGCCGCCGTGCCGGTGTCGCTGGCCACCGTCTACAACACCCTTCACCAGTTCATCGGCGCCGGGCTGCTGCGCGAAGTGGTGGTCAATCCCGGCCGCTCCTATTTCGATACGAATGTGAGCGACCATCACCACTTCTTCCTCGAGGATAGCGGCCGGCTGGTCGACATCCCCGGCGACCGCATCGATGTCAGCAACGTGCCCATGCCGCCCGCCGGCACTGCGATCCGGCGGGTGGACGTGATCATCCGCGTCGAGCGCGACAAGGGCTGAACCCCGCTCCGCGAGCGGCCGAGCGCGCTCCGCCAACCGATGTCGCGCAGTCGTTTAGAACAATTCTAAACTATTGACAGGCGGTCGCCGCGGGTCCATAGAATCAAGCAGCGCATGCGTGACGCGCAGCAGGGCGTTCCACGTTCGATCGAGGAGGAGCTTATGGCCAAACTCAAGGGAACCAAGACCGAAGACAATCTGAAGGCTGCGTTCGCCGGCGAGAGCCAGGCCAACCGCCGCTACCTCTATTTCGCACAAAAGGCGGATGTCGAGGGCTACAACGACGTCGCCGCGGTGTTCCGCTCCACCGCCGAGGGCGAGACCGGCCATGCCCATGGCCATCTCGAATTCCTCGAGGAGACCGGCGACCCCGCCACCGGCAAGCCGATCGGCCCGACCGGCGACAACCTCAAGGCCGCGATCGCCGGCGAGACCCACGAATACACCGACATGTATCCGGGCATGGCGCGCACCGCGCGCAACGAGGGCTTCGAGGAGATCGCCGACTGGTTCGAGACGCTCGCCAAGGCCGAGAAGTCGCATGCCGGCCGGTTCCAGAAGGCGCTCGACGCGCTCGTCTGAGATCCGCGCGACGACGAGGGTGATGGGAAGGGGCGCAGGATTGCGCCCCTTCGCACTTGGGGAGGAGCGGAGATAACCCGATGCGGGAAGGCAGTCTCGAGGCGCCGACGCGCCACAAGCTCGATTGGCAGAACCCCGATTTCTACGACCGTGCCAAGATCGATGCGGAGATGCACCGCATCTTCGACATCTGCCATGGCTGCCGGCGCTGCTTCAATCTCTGCGACAGCTTCCCGCGGCTGTTCGATCTCATCGACAACTCCGCCACCGGCGAGGTGGACGGCGTCGCTCGCGCGGATTACCCCAAGGTGGTCGAAGCCTGCACGCTCTGCGACATGTGCTTCATGACCAAATGCCCCTATGTGCCGCCGCATGAATGGGCGGTCGATTTCCCGCATCTGATGCTGCGCTATCGCGCCGCCGACTTCCGCGAGGGCAAGCTCTCCTGGTCGCAGCGCCAGCTGGTCGAGACCGACCGCAACGGCACGCTCGCCGGCGCGGTGGCGCCGCTTGCCAACTGGGCGAGCCGGACCGGCAACGCGCTGACGCGGCCGGTCATGGAAAAGGTGGTGGATATCGACCGCCGCGCCGAGTTGCCGAAATTCCACGCCCGCAGCTTCGTGAGCCGCGCCAAATCCGCCCCGCCCGAGCGCGATGCCGGCGCGCCCGCCCGCGACCGCAAGGCGGTGCTCTACGCCACCTGCTTCGTCAACTACAACAATCCGCGCATCGGCGAGGCGGCGCATGCCATCCTCGCGCGCAACGGCGTCTCCGTCGAGGTCGCCTATCCCCGCTGCTGCGGCATGCCGCAGCTCGAGCAGGGCGACCTGCCCCGCGTCGCCGAGCAGGCGCGCGCGGTGGCGGCGACGCTCGGCGACTACATCGCCCGGGGCTATGACGTGGTGGCGCTGACGCCGTCCTGCGCGCTGATGCTGAAATTCGAATGGCCGCTGATCCTGCCCGAGGATGCGGCGGTGAAGCGCCTGGCGCAGGCCACCTTCGACATCAGCGAGTACATCGTCGACATCGCCAAGAAGGAAGGGCTCGCCCCCGGCCTCAAGCCGCTCCCGGGCGGCGTCAGCCTGCATCTCGCCTGCCATGCGCGCGCGCAGAACATGGGCCCCAAGGCGGCCGAGATGCTGCGGCTGCTGCCCGAGCCCGACGTGGCGGTGATCGAGCGCTGCTCCGGCCATGGCGGCTCCTGGGGCGTGCTCAAGGAGAATTTCGACGTGGCGATCAAGGTGGGCAAGCCCGCCGCGCGCCAGGCGCTGAAGAACGAGAAGGCCTTCGTCGCCTCCGAATGCCCGCTCGCCGCCACGCATCTGCTGCAGGGGATGGAACTGCTCGATTCCGAAACCACGCCGCCGGCGGAGGCGTTCCACCCGGTGGAGCTCTTCGCCCGCGCCTACGGTCTGCTGACACGCTAGGGAGCGCCGCCATGCCGCCAAAGCGCGAGATCACCCGCGCCGACATCCTGCCGCCCGAGCAATATGCCGCCGAGCGCCGCGAGCATCGCCGCCGCATCGGCGAGGCGAAGCGCGCGCGACGCATCGATGTCGGGCCCTATTGCACCTTCTATTTCGAGAGCTTCGACACGATGTGGCTGCAGGTGCATGAGATGCTGCACATCGAGCGCGGCGGCGAGGCGCAGATCAAGGACGAGCTCGACGCCTACAACCCGCTCATCCCCAAAGGCGACGAGCTCATCGCCACGGTGATGTTCGAGATCGAAGACCCGGCGCAGCGCGACCGCGCGCTGGCCAGGCTCGGCCAGGTCGAGGACCACATGTTCCTCTCCGTCGGCGGCGAGCGCGTCGCCGGCATCGCCGATCCGACGCGCGAGAACACCACCGCCGACGGCAAGGCGTCTTCGGTGCAGTTCCTGCGCTTTCCCTTCACCCCGGCGCAGAAGGCGCGCTTCCGGACGGCCGGCACGCCGGTGATGGTCGGCATCGACCACCCGAATTACGGCCATATGGCGGTGATGCCGGAGGCGACGCGCGCCGCGCTGGCGGAGGATCTCGCTTAGGATTGAGGCGGCGGGCGGAGTGCGCGCACCAGCTCCTCGGTGGCAGCGCGCTGCTGCGACCAGCTGCGGCCGGCGACGAGGCCGCCGTCGACCACGAGGTCGTGGCCGTTGACGAAGCTCGCGGCGTCGCTCGCCAGGAAGAGCGCCGCCTGGGCGATGTCGTCGGGACGGCCGGCGCGCGGGATCGGATGCCATTTGGCCAGCGTGGCCTCGAGCGGCGCGAAGGTCTGCCCGACCTGCTCCGGCGCGAGGTTCAGCGCCTTGGCGAAGATCGGGGTGACGATGCCGCCGGGCGAGATGCTGTTGGCGCGCACACCCTTCTCGCCGAGCTCCATGGCGGCGCAGCGGGTGAAGTGGATCACCGCCGCCTTGGCGGCGGAATAGTCGTAGGGGCCGTAGCCGGCGCGCGAGCCGGCGACGCTGCCGGTGTTGATGATGCTGCCGGAGCCCTGGCGCAGCATCACCGCCGCCGCGTGCTTGGTGCCGAGCACGACACCCTTCAGCACCACCGCGAAGGTGCGCTCGTACTGCGCCATGTCGAGCGCGGCGATGCCGCCGAAGCGCTCGGCGATGCCGGCATTGTTGACCATGCAGTCGAGCCGGCCGAAGGCGGCGACCGCCGCCGCCACCAGCGCCGCGACCTGCGCCTCCTCGGCGACGTCGGCGGGGTGGAAGCGTGCGTTGGCGCCGAGCTTTGCCGCGAGATCCTCGCCCTCCTCGACGAAGGGGCTGGCGATCACGGTGCGGGCGCCTTCGGCGACGAAGAGCTCGGCGATGCGCGCGCCGATGCCGCTGGTGCCGCCGGCCACCACCGCGACCTTGCCGTCGAGAACGCCCATGGCCCCCTCCCCTAGTTTTGGGGCTTCTCTAGACGCTGTCGAGGCTGATCGCCAGCCCCCGGCCGAGCGGCTCTCGCGGTTGCTTACGCAACCGCTGCCGCCGCCAGCGACAAGCGCTGCGCGCTCGCGCTACGGCACTACCTCGTCCGCGTATACCCCCCAGACCTCGCTGCGCCTGAGCCAGCCTTTGATGTCCTGCGCCTCGATGCGGCACCAGGCGCCGTGGCATTCGAGCAGCCGGGCGACCACGCCCGGCTCGGCCCGTGCCACCGCCGGCGCGGCGCCGTCGGGATCGGCATGGAGGGTGCGGACCGCGCCGGTGACGATGACCGTGCGCGCACCGGTCACCATGCGCTGATGCACCCAGCCGACGCTGCCGTCGGCATCCCGGATCTTGCGCCAGACATCGAACTCCTGGACGATCTCCACCGGCAGGCCCTTCTTGGTCAGCACCCAGTCGATCGGATAGCGCTCGCCGGGACCGCTGCGCAGGTTGACCTCGTCGGCGCGCAGGCTTGCGAAGCGCGGCAGCGGCAGGGATTTTTCCGCGGCGCCGACGGAATGGCCCAGCCCATGCAGCAGGGCGAGGAGCGCCAGCCACCAGGGCAGGCGGAAGACCAACTGTCGACACCGGGACACAGGCTGCACGGGAACCTGCTGTACCGCCGGCGATTCCCCGGGTCAAGCCGGTGCGACAGGCACCCCCGCCCCCGGCCCCGCTTCGCCCAGGCTGGACACCCGCACCGGCGCTTGGTATGGGCTTGGCGGAGGCCGGGAACGGTCCGGGATTGAGGGAGCCATGCCGTCGAAGAAGCCGCTGGTCGTCGTCACGCGCAAGCTGCCCGACGTGATCGAGACGCGGATGATGGAGCTGTTCGACGCGCGGCTCAATCTTGACGACACGCCGCTGACCCAGGCGCAGCTGGTGGCGGCGGTGCAGCAGGCCGACGTGCTGGTGCCAACCATCACCGACCGCATCGACGCCGCCGTGCTCGCCCAGGCGGGCCCGCGGCTCAAGCTCATCGCCTCCTTCGGCACCGGCGTCGACCATATCGACATCGCCAGCGCCCGCACCCGCGGCATCACCGTCACCAACACGCCGGCGGTGCTGACCGAGGACACCGCCGACATGACCATGGCGCTGATCCTCGCCACCTCGCGGCGGCTGGCCGAAGGCGAGCGGCTGATCCGCGAGGGCCGATGGACCGGCTGGGGCCCGACCTCGATGCTGGGCCATCGCCTCTGGGGCAAGCGGCTCGGCATCGTCGGCATGGGCCGCATCGGCCAGGCGGTGGCGCGCCGCGCCCGGGGATTCGGCCTCTCGATCCATTACCACAATCGCCGCCGGGTCGAAGAGGCGGTCGAGCAGGAGCTCGAGGCGACGTACTGGGAGAGCCTCGACCAGATGCTGGCGCGGGTCGACATCGTCTCGGTCAACTGCCCGCACACGCCGGCCACATTTCACCTGCTGTCGGCGCGCCGGCTCAAGCTGCTGCGGCCGCACGCGGTCATCGTCAACACCGCGCGCGGCGAGGTGATCGACGAGGACGCGCTGACGCGCATGCTGATCGCCCGCGAGATCGCCGGCGCCGGGCTCGACGTCTTCGAGCACGAGCCGGCGGTGAGCCCGAAGCTGCTCAAGCTCGACAATGTCGTGCTGCTGCCGCATATGGGCTCGGCCACGATCGAGGGCCGCATCGACATGGGCGAGAAGGTCATCATCAACATCAAGACCTTCGCCGACGGCCACCGGCCACCGGACCGGGTGCTGGAGACAATGCTCTAGGCAGCGCAGGTCGGGCAGTCGGGGTCGCGCGGCAGCCTGATCTTGTGAAAGCCGGCGCGCAGCGCGTCATACATCAGAAGCTGCCCTGACAGGCTTTCGCCCAGGCCCAGCAGCTCCTTCAGCACCTCGACCGCCTGCAAGGTGCCGATGACGCCGGCCACCGCGCCCAATATGCCGGCCGTCTCGCAGCGCGGCACCAGATCGGGCGGCGGCGCCTCGCGGAAGAGGCAGCGATAGCAGGGGTGCGGCGGGCCGAGATGGGATTTGAAGGTGGAGAGCTGGCCGTCGAAAGGCGAGAGCGAGCCGGCCACCAGGGTGCGGCCCTCGGCATGGCAGTGATCGCTAAGGAGATAGCGCGTGGCGAAATTGTCGCTGCCATCGGCGACGATGTCGTAATCGCGCACCAGCGCCGCGGCGTTGGCAGCATCGAGGCGCAGGCGATGGGTCTCGACGCGGATCTCGGGGTTGATCGCCGTCAGCGTGTCGCGCGCGCTCTCGACCTTGGGACGGCCGATGCGCGCCGTGGGATGGACGATCTGGCGCTGCAGGTTGGAGAGGTCGACGCTGTCGTCGTCGACCACCCCCAGCGTGCCGATGCCGGCGGCGGCGAGGTAGAGCAGCAGCGGCGAGCCGAGGCCGCCCGCCCCCACCACCAGCACCCGCGCCGCCATCAGCTTCTCCTGCCCCTCCTCGCCCACCTCGTCGAGGATGAGATGGCGGGCATAGCGCTCGAACTGCGCATCGGTCAGAGGCATGGGGCTAGCAGCCGCGATCGCGGATGAGCGACGCGTCCAACACAGCGTCTGCTCCGTCATAGCCGGGCTTGTC
>CAWIRE010000011.1:0-4115 GCA_963838385.1 uncultured Alphaproteobacteria bacterium | reverse complement strand
CACAAGGCCGGGCATGACGATGCTGGATGGTGCTGTGCATCGGAAAGATGCTCAGCGTGCCCTCCGCGATCCGCCTTTGCCTAGGGGCGTCGCGACGGCATCGCTCCTTCGCCGCGATCCGACCGCACCCTCGGCGAGCCTTGCCGCCAGTCCGCCGCGCCCTTGCGCCCGCCTTCCTTGAGGCGGGCGAGGAACGGCCAGCCGACCGCCATGGCGCTCGCCTGCTGCAGCCCCTCGACCACGTCCTCGGCGGCGATGCGGTGGAGGCTGAGGCGCTGCAGCTTGCGGCAGAGGCGCGAGCGGAAATAGCGCTCGCTGCGGACGGCTTCGGTGAGGTCGGCGATCGCCTCCATCTCGCGCTGGAGCGGGCCGTTGAAGGTGATCTGGTTGACCCGCCGCGTGATGTCGTGCAGCAGATAGGGCACGCCCTTCTGCGCCTCGGGTGTGATCTGCACCAGCACCACGTCGTCGGCCTTGGATTCCAGCACCAGCGGGCGCAGCGGCGGGTTGGCGCTGAAGCCGCCATCCCAGTACCATTCGCCCTCGATCTCGACGGCATGGTGGAGCTGCGGCAGGCAGGCCGAGGCGAGCACCACGTCGAGCGTGATCTCGTCGTTGCGGAAGAGCCGCAGCCGGCCATCCTTCACCGCCGTGGCGCCGATCAGCAGGCGGATCGGCGAGGCCCGCGCAGCCGCGCGAAATCGACCTCCTCGGCCAGGATCTCGCGCAGCGGGTTGAGGCCGAGCGGATTGAACTGGTAGGGCGACAGCAGCCGCGTCGAGAATTCCAGCGCCAGCGCCGCGGTGCCCGCCACGGCGCGGCCGAACCGCACCAGCGCGCCGGCGCCGCTGACGCGCCGCCAGAAGCGCTCGAGCCGCGCCCGCGCCGCTGCCGGCCCGCCTTCGGCCAGCCCGTCGGCGAGCAGCACGGCGTTGACCGCGCCGGCGCTGACGCCGCTCACCATGTCGAGCGCCACCGCATCCTGCTCCAGGAGCTGGTCGAGCACGCCCCAGGTGAAAGCGCCGAAGGAGCCGCCGCCTTGCAGCGCCAGCGACAGCGGCCGCTTCCCGGCGTGCCGCCGCGGCCACAGGAAGGCTTGCGGCAGGAGATGGGCGAGGCCCGCTCTCGGCCGCGCCGGCGCGGCAGGTCTTCGTCTGGCGAACAGGGTCATCTTCCTCTTATGCAAGCAGCCACCATCGACGGCTCATGTCGGCGCTCGTGTTGCGTCGCACAATGCGTCATTTAACCGCTTGACTTGCTAAGCAATATTTAATGGTGCGGCGCATTTTAACCAACCCGCTTTGCCGCTCCGTGACAGGGGGGCCCGGCGCCCCTCCCCCCTTGCGGGGAGGGTGCCCGAGGCCGTAAGGCCTCGGGTGGGTGGGGGGTACCCGCGCGGGAGCGCGCCAATAACTGATCGTGCAGCCCGGTGCTGCTGAAAGTCTGCCCCGCCACCGCGCTGCGACTACCCCCACCCCTACCCTCCCCCTCAAGGGCGGAGGGGCTGCCGTGCAAGAGGATGAGGACGACGAGGCTCCCGCAACCGGGGGCATGCCGGGGTTGTCTGCCGCGTACAGTCTGGTACCCTGATGCCATCGGTGAATAACGCCCAGGCCTGACCGGCCGGTGGGTAGCGGCGGCTCTAGCTTTGGCGGAACATGAGTTCGACGACCTTCCGGTTGCGCTGCATCGGGCCGATTTGGATCAGCGGATCACCGCCGTCAGCGACGCCTGGCTCGAGCTGCTGGGCTATCACCGCGAGGAGGTGATCGGCCGGCCGGTGGCGGCGTTCCAGACCGGGGCCGGCGAGCACGCGCTGCGCGAGGCTGGGCCGCGCCTCCTCGCCGAGGGCCGCATCCGCGAGCTTCGCCTGGAGTTCAGGCGCAAGGACGGGACGGTGCTCCCGCTGCTGCTGTCCTCCGCCTGCTGCGCGACGCTGACGGCCGTCCCGCCGGCAGCCATAGCGTGCTGATCGAGGCGGCGGCTCGCCCGCCGCTGGCGGGGGCGGCCGAGGAGGGCAGCCGGCGCGACGAGCTCGCGCGCGCGACGCTCGCCGCGATCGTGCGCTCGGCCCAGGCCGCCATCATCGGCAAGAGCCTCGACGGCATGATCACTAGCTGGAATCGCGGCGCCGAGGAGCTCTTCGGCTACGGCGCCGAAGAGGTCCTCGGCAAGCCCATCGCCCTCCTCGCGCCGCCGAGCCGGCCCGACGAGATGGCCGAGATCCTGGCGCGGGTGCGGCGCGGCGAGCGCATCGAGCATGTCGAGACCGAGCGCACCGCCAAGGGCGGCCGCGTGCTCCAGGTCGCGCTCAGCGTGTCGCCGGTCGATGACGACGAGGGCAGGATCGTCGGCGCGTCGAAGATCATCCACGACGTGACGGCGCTGAAGCAGGCGGAGGCGGGGCTCAGGGCGCGCGAGGCGCAGCTCCGCTCGATCCTCGAGACCGTGCCCGACGCCATGATCGTCATCGACGAGCACGGCCTGATCGACTCCTTCAGCGCCACCGCCGAGCGGCTCTTCGGCTGGTCGGACGCGGAGTTGCGCGGCCGCAATGTCAGCCTGCTGATGCCGAGCCCGCATCGCGAGGCGCATGATGGCTATCTCGCGCGCTATCTCGCCACCGGCGAGCGCCGCATCATCGGCGTCGGCCGCATCGTCACCGGCCGGCGCAAGGATGGCTCGACCTTCCCGATGGAATTGTCGGTGGGCGAGGTGTTCGTCGATGGCCGCCGCCTCTTCACCGGCTTCGCGCGCGACATCACCGAGCGCCAGGCGGCCGAGGCCAGGCTGTACGAGCTGCAGGCGAGCTCGTCCATGTCGCGCGGCTGAGCGAGATGGGGCAGATGAGCTCGGCGCTGGGAACGAAGTTGAACCAGCCGCTGGGCGCGGCGCTGGCCTATCTCCAGGCCGGGCTGCGCCTGCTGCAGGCGGAGCCGTCGGCGCCCGGGGCGAAGCCGCTCGACGCCTTGCGCAAGGCGGCCGAACAGGTGCAGCGCGCGAGCGACATCCTGCGCCGCCTGCGCGACTTCGCGCGCAAGGGCGAGGCGGTGTGCCGCGTCGAGGACCTCGCCAAGGTGATCGAGGAGGCGAACGCGCTGGCAATGGTCGGCACGCGCAGCCTCGGCGTGAGCCTGCATCTCGAGCTCTATCTGGCGCGACGCCGTCTTCATCGACCGGGTGCAGATCCAGCAGGTGGTGGTCAATCTCGTGCGCAACGCCATCGAGGCGATGGCCGATACTCCCCGGCGCGAGCTCCGCGTCTCGACCGCTTTGCGCGACGGCGATGTCCACGAGGTGCGGATCGCCGATAGCGGACCCGGGGCTTGCCGCCGAGGTGGCGGCGCAGCTCTTCAAGCCCTTCGTCACCACCAAGGCGCATGGCATGGGGATCGGGCTCTCGATCTGCCGGTCGATCGTCGAGGCGCATGGCCTGCTGTGGCGAGATCTGGGTCGAGCCCAATCCCGGCGGCGGCACCTGCTTCTGCTTCACCGTACCCGTCGGCGAGGACGCGGCGCGCTAGCGCGACGCCGCAGGCGTCGTCGCTGGCGGGCGCCAGCGGTTGCCCTTCTGCAACCGCGAAAGCCCGCGCGGTGGGGCTAACTGGCACGGTGCGGCTCTCGCGGTTGCTTAGGCAACCGCTGTCGCCGCCGGACGAAGGCGCTACGCGCCTTCGCCTAAGCCGCGTCGCCTTCCGGCGCGGCCCCGGCGGCGCGCTCGAAGCGCTCTCTCAGCGCGGTGAACTGCTGCAGCAGCAGCGGGTCGCGCGTCTGCTGCGCCAGACACTCGAACTCGGCGGCACGCCGGCGAAGATCCCGGGCGCGGGCAGCGGGCATCACATCATGCATCTTCGGTTTTCCGTTTGCGCGAGCGAACCTCCCCAGTAAACGCGCGTCCGGCATCCCCGGCCTGTGATCCAGATCACCCCGCGTCAATGGCCACAACCTTGCCACGGGCTCGGGCCACTTCCCCCTTGAATGGCGTGCCCGGGATGCGCGTCGAGCCGATCACATCATCGCTCTCGCCTTCCCCGCGCAAGCGCTGTCCGGGGAATGGAATTAGGTTGTCGTGCCAGTCTTCGGTGTTCGTTTTGATCGTCATGGCCGGGCTTGTC
>CAWIRE010000010.1:0-3836 GCA_963838385.1 uncultured Alphaproteobacteria bacterium | reverse complement strand
GGGGCAAGCGCAGAACGTGCCGATGTTCCAGAAGCTGCATTGGCGCTCGCTGGCGCCACTCATCCTCCACGGCCGCCCGCATCACCTGATGGAGGCCGATCTCGCGCATTATCCGCCATGCCGCAGCGGCGAGCTCCCGCCCTTGCGGCTGTCGCCCCTGGCGGCGGCGCTCGCGTCGTGACACCCCGCGGCGTCGACATCGAGGCGCTGGCGGCGGAGCTGCGCGCCAGCCGCGGCATCGCGCACAAGCGCGATATCCAGAGGGTGGCGGCGCTGCTGCCGCCGGCGCCCGGTCGCATCCGTCTCGGCGACGACTGCGCCGCGATCCCGGACGGCGAGGGCTATCTGCTCTTCGCCATCGAGGGCTTCCTCAACGAGTTCGTCGCGGCCGAGCCGTGGTTCGCCGGCTGGTGCGGCGTCATGGTGAATGTCAGCGATATCTGCGCCATGGGCGGGCGGCCGGTCGGCGTCGTCGATGCGGTCTGGAGCCGGGACGGAGAGCGGGCGCGGCCGATCCTGGAGGGGCTGAGCGCGGCGGCGAAGGCCTATGACGTGCCGCTCCTCGGCGGCCATACCAACAGCCGGAACGATCGCGGCGAGCAGCTCTCGGTCGCCATTCTCGGCCGCGCGCGACGGCTGCTCACCAGCTTCGATGCCAAGCCCGGCGATCACCTGCTGGCCGCGATCGACCTGCGCGGCCGCTATCACGAGCCCTATGCCTATTGGGACGCCAGCACCGGCGCCGCCGATGGCGGCCGACTGCGCGGCGACATCGATCTCCTGCCACAGATCGCCGAGGCTGGCCTGTGCCGGGCGGCCAAGGATATCAGCATGGGCGGGCTTGCCGGCACGCTGCTCATGCTGCTCGAATGCTCCGGCCTCGGCGCGGCGGTCGATGTCGCGGCCGTGCCCCGACCGCCTGATGCGGACCTGTCGCGTTGGCTCGGCTCCTTTCCGAGCTACGGCTTCCTGCTCGCCGTGCCGGAGGCACATGTTCCATCGATCCGCGATCGGTTCCGCCGGCGCGACATCGCCTGCGAGGATATCGGGGTGTGCGACGCCTCGGGCGTCGTGAAGATCAGCAACGGCGACGGCCCGCCTGCCGTGTTCTGGGATCTGCGGCGGGAGCCGCTGATCGGCATGGGCGCGGCCGCCATGGGTGAGGCCGCGCCATGAGCCGCCGTCTTTCCGCACGCCGGCTGCGCATCGCGATGCTGACGCATTCGACCAATCCGCGCGGCGGCGTGGTGCACGCGCTGGAGCTGGCCGACGCGCTCACCGGGTTTGGCCACGAGGTTGCGGTTCATGCGCCCGATCCCAAGGGCGCGGGGTTCTTTCGTGCCACGCGCTGCCGCACTGTTCCGGTCGCCGCGCGGCCCGTCTCCGGCGGGCTGGCCGAGCTGGTGGAGACGCGCATCGCCGATTACCTGCAGCATTTTTCCGCGCCCGGAGCGGAAGCCTTCGACCTCTACCACGCCCAGGACGGCATCAGCGGCAATGCGCTGCTGCGGCTGCGCGAGCGCGGCGCCATCGGGGGCTTCCTGCGCACCGTCCATCACATCGACCCCTTCAGCGATCCCCGCATCGAGGCCTGGCAGCGCGCGGCCATCACCGGCGCCGATCGCGTGCTGTGCGTGAGCCGGCTCTGGCAAGACATCCTCGCCCGCGACTACGGCATCGCCGCGATCCGCGTCGGCAACGGCGTCGACACCGCCCGCTATGCGCCCGGGGCCGGGGATGCGGCGGTTCGCACCCGCCTCGGACTGGGCGGAGGACCGATCTACCTCTCGATCGGCGGCGTCGAGGCGCGCAAGAACAGCGAGCGGATCCTGCAGGCGTTTCTGGAGCTGCGGCAGGCGCGGCCCACGGCGCAGCTCGTCATCGCCGGCGGCGCCAGCCTGCTCGACCACAGGGATGCGCAGGCCGGCTTCGAGGCGTTGCGGCGCGAGGGCGATCTCGCAATCGGCCCCGGGGCGCCGCTGGTGCTGACGGGGCCGGTGCCGGACGCCGACATGCCGGCGCTCTATCGGCTGGCCGACGCGCTGGTCTTTCCCTCGCTCAACGAAGGCTTCGGGCTCGTCGTGCTGGAAGCCATGGCAAGCGGCACGCCGGCGATCGTGTCGCGCCTGCCGCCCTTCACCGAATATCTCGGCGCCGAGGATTGCCTCTGGGTCGACCCCGTCTCCGTCGCGAGCATTGCCGCGGCGATGCGCGACGCCGTCGAAACGCCGACCCGCGAGCGGCTCGCCGCCGCCGGGCTCCGGCTGTCCCGGCGCCATGGCTGGCGCGCCTGCGCCGAGGCGCATGTCGACGCTTACGCCGCTTACCATTCTTCATCCCCGGAGATCGCCCATGCCTGAGATGCGGTTTCATCTGCGCTGGCCCGACGGCAGCCAGGCCGCCTGCTATTCGCCCTCGCTCGTGGTCGAGGAGCATCTTCTGCCCGGTGCCGTCTACCCGCTGGCCGAGTTCGTCGAGCGCAGCCGGACGGCACTGCAGATCGCCAGCGCCCGGGTCCGGGCCAAATACGGTGTTCCCTGCACGCGGGCGCTGCAGCAGCTCGAGGAGATCGAGCGCCGCGCCGCGAGCTTCGCCAGCGCAGCCGACGCCGTCGTCGCCGTGCTGGGGTTCGATCGCGACATGGACGCGCCCGCGCCCGCCCGTCGCGACGCACCCAGGCACCTGCCCGTGATCATCATCGGCGCCGGCCAGGCCGGGTTGTCGATCAGCTGGTATCTGCGCCGGAAGGGGATCGAGCACGTCATCCTGGAGCGCTACGTTCCGGGCCATGTGTGGCGCGCCGAGCGCTGGGACAGCTTCTGCTTGGTCACGCCCAATTGGCAGTGCCAGCTCCCCGGCTTCAGCTATTTCGACCATGCCGGCCACGATCCGCACGGCTTCATGCTGCGCCACGAGATCGTGCAGTACATCGACGCCTATATCGCCTCCTTCGATCCGCCGGTGCTGACCGGCGTCGAGGTGCGGACGCTGTGCCGCGGCCGGGACGGGGAGTTCCGGCTCTCGACCAGCGCCGGGGACTATGTCGCCGAGCAGGTCGTCGTCGCCACCGGCGGCTATCACGAGCCGATCCTCCCGCCCTATGCGAGCACGCTGGAGGCGGACATCATTCAGCTTCATTCGTCCGAGTACCGCAATCCCGGCGCCTTGCCGCCGGGCGAGGTCCTGGTGGTCGGCAGCGGGCAATCCGGCTGCCAGATCGCCGAGGATCTGCATCTGGAAGGCCGCCGCGTCCATCTCTGCGTCGGCAACGCGCCGCGCGTCGCGCGCCGCTACCGCGGCAAGGATGTGGTCGAATGGCTCGACCAGATGGACTATTACGACATCCCCGTCGAGCTGCATCCGCTGCGCGAGGGCGTGCGCGACAAGACCAATCATTACGTCACCGGCCGCGACGGCGGGCGCGACATCGATCTGCGCCAGCGGGCGCTGGAGGGCATGCAGCTTTACGGTCCGCTGGCCGGCATCGGCTCGGGAGTGCTGTCCTTCGCGCCGGAGCTGCGGGTCAATCTCGACGCCGCCGACGAGGTCTGCGACAGCATCAAGCGCAGCATCGACGGCTTCATCGCCAAGCAGAGGATCGAGGCCCCGACGGAGCCGCCCTACCTGCCGGTCTGGCAGCCCGCCGCGGAGACCACGGCGCTCGATTATCGTCGGGCCAACATCCGCAGCGTGATCTGGTGCATCGGCTTTCGCACCAACTTCCGCTGGATCGACCTGCCGGTGTTCGACGACCGCGGCGCCCCGGAGCATGTGCGCGGGGTGACGCAGGAACCGGGGCTTTACTTCCTTGGCCTGCCCTGGCTGCACAGCTGGGG
>CAWIRE010000009.1:0-338664 GCA_963838385.1 uncultured Alphaproteobacteria bacterium | reverse complement strand
GGACGAATTCGGGCGTGACATGGTCGGGGATCGCGGCGCCAAAGGACTGGCCGTCGCGCGCCGCGGCGCGCGCGTCGCGCCCCAGATTCTCACGGATGGCGATGTACTCCATCTCCGGCGTGACGATGCCGGCGCGCGCATAGGCGAGCTGCGTCACCGCGGCGCCGCCCTTGGCGCGCAGCGGGCGCCGCGCGCCGCGGTCGAAGAGCGGCACCTCGCTCTCCTCGCCCGGCCTCAAGCCGTTGTCCTCCGGCCGCACGGCGCGCGCCGGTGTCTGCGCGACATCGCCGCGCGCGCGGATCCAGGCATCGCGCAGCGCCGGCAGGCCGCGCCGGATGTCGACGCTGAAGGACGGGTCGGTATAGGGGCCGGAAGGATCATAGACGCGCACCGGCGGCTCGTTGGCCGCCGGCGACAGATCGACCTCGCGCATCGCCACCCTGAGCTCGGGATGACGCTCGCCGCGGACATGGATCTTGCGCGAGGCCGGCAGCGGGCCGGTCGAGACGCCGATCGTCTGGTTGAGGCTACCTTCGGGCATGTGATCTCCTCCCCGATTCTTCGGTGCATCAGGAGATCCGGCCTGCGGAGTTGAGGAGCGGCTCCGGCAAATGGGTCGAGCCGCGCTGTTCCTTTCCCTACGCCGGTACGATCCGGATCAGGTTCAAAGGGTTCCCACGTTGCCAACGGGCGGAGTGGTGTCTCAGCCCCTTAACGGGGCTCCCCTTGGAATCACCTCAGTATCTGGTCGCGAACGGGGCCGCGTCAAGCGGCGGCGGCAGGCGGCCTCGCCGCTCCGGTGCGAAAGATTGGACGGACGCCCGCGACAGGAGCAGGATGGCGCGGGGCAACCACGACCCCGGTATAACATTTCGCGAGGAGACCCAGGATGAGCTCTACCTCCGTATCGCGGGCCGCCGGCAGCACCCAACTGTCGGCCGCCACGCTCGTGATGGCCTTCATCGCCGGCGTTCTCGCCGTGCCGGTCTTCCACCAGGTCCTGTTGTGGGTGTTGCACGCTGCCGGCATCGTTCCGTTCGCGCCGTTCGACATGACGCCGACCAAACCGTTCGGCGTGCCGTCGGTGATCTCGATCTCGTTCTGGGGCGGCGTCTGGGGCGTGATCTTTGCGCTGACGCTGCCGCGCTGGTTCAGCGGCGTCAGCTATTGGATCGCCGCCCTCGTCGCCGGCGGCGTCGCCCTTACCCTCGTCTTCATGTTTGTGGTCTGGCCCCTGAAGGTCGGCGGCCTGCCGCCGAATCTGGCGGGCATCTTCGTCATCGGCTTCCTGCTCAACGCCGCCTGGGGCATCGGCTGGGCGCTGTTCCTGGCCCTCTTCCAGCGGCTGCGCGGCGCCGCCTAGTCGTCGTAGTTGTAGCGCCCCCACCTCACCCCAACCCTCTCCGCCCCCAGGGGCGGAGAGGGAGGGACCCGCGGAGCGGGAGGGTGAGGTGGGGGCTGTTTTTGATGCCGGTGCTAGGCCGAAGCCGCGCCGCGGCGCAGTACCTCGAGCCGCAGCGGCTGCGGCGCGCCGAGCCAGAGCGCGAAGCGCGCGTGGTCCTCGTAATCGTCGCCGGTCAGCGGATGCAGCAGGATGCTGAGCCCGTCGCGGTTCAGCATCAGCCAGGGCAGCAGGCGCGGCAGCTCGTCCACCGCGAACGCCACCTGGTACATCGATATCGGATGCGGTCCCACCGGCTCGTCATGCCAGCGGCCGAGCCGGGCGGCGAAGCGCTCGCCGATCGCCTGGCGCAACCGCTCGGCGATCCCACGCGTGGCGGCGTCGTAATAGATGTGCGCGTGATAGCCCTCGATCCCGGCTGGGTCGTGGAAAGCATCGCTCATGGGCGGCTCCTTCGGCAGCCAGCATAGTTGGAAGTCGACGGCGAGCGCCATCGCTGCTCCAATGGCCCCCGACCTTTCCGGGAGACCCCACGCATGTCCGATCCGTTCCGCCTCACCGCCAGCGAGGCCGCGCGGCGCATCGCCGAAGGCCGGCTCACCGCCCGGGCGCTGGTCGAATCCTGCCTCGAGCGCATCGCCAGCCGCGAAAGCGAGGTCGCCGCCTGGGCGCATATCGACGCCGATCAGGCGCTCGCCGAGGCGCGCGCCCGCGACCAGTCGACCCCGCGGGGGCCGCTCCATGGCGTGCCGATCGGCGTCAAGGACATCATGAACACCGCCGATCTGCCCACATCCTATGGCTCGCGCGCCTATCAGGGCCATCGCCCGGGGGCGGATGCCGCCTGCGTCGCGCTGGCGCGGGCCGCGGGCGCCGTCATCCTGGGCAAGACGGTGACCACCGAATTTGCGGCCATGAGCCCGGGCAAGACCCGCAACCCGCACAACCCCGCGCACACGCCGGGCGGCTCGTCGAGCGGCTCGGCCGCGGCGGTGGCCGATTTCATGGTGCCGCTCGCCTTCGGCACGCAGACCGCGGGATCGATCATTCGGCCGGCGTCGTTCTGCGGCATCGTCGGCATGAAGCCGAGCTTCGGCCTCGTCGCCCCCGCCGGCACCAAAGTCCTGGCACCGGGCCTCGACACCGTCGGCGGCTTCGCCCGCGACGTCGCCGACATGGCGCTCTTCCTCGCCGCGCTCACCGACCGGCCGGAGCTGCGTCCGGCGGCGCCGGCGCAGCGCCCGCGCATCGGCCTCTATCGGCCGCAGCCCTGGGACAAGGCGCAAGCGGAGACCGTCGCCGCGCTCGAGGCGGCGCGCGACGCGCTGGCGCGCGCCGGCGCGCAGATGACCGAGCGCGGCCCGTTCCCGGACTTCGACGGGCTGGTCGCGGCGCAGAACGCCATCATGACCCATGAGGCGGCGCGCAACCTCGCCTGGGAGCGGCTCTGCCGGGGCAGCGAGATCATGCCCCGCACCGCCGCCATGCTGGCCGAGGGCATGGCGGTGACCGCCGCCGCCTATGATGCGGCGCGCGCCCAGGCCGCGGCGGCGCGATCCCGGCTCGGCGCGTTCTTCGCCGATGTCGATGTCATGCTGGTACCGGCGGCGCCGGGCGAGGCGCCGGCGCTCGCCACCACCGGCGACGCCGTCTTCAACCGGCCCTGGACGCTGCTCCACGTCCCGTGCCTTACGCTTCCGGCCGGGCGCGGCCCCGGCGGGCTTCCGGTCGGCGTGCAGCTGGTGGGGCGCATCGGCGACGATGCGTGCCTGCTGGCGGTCGCGCTCTTCGCCGAGGCGGCGCTCGCCGCGGCAGGGTGAGCGCTCGACGAGGCTTGCGATGCGCGCCGCCATGCGTCAGCTTCGCCGGCCATGCGCTGCCGCCGCCTCCTCGCCCCGCCTCTGCTGTTGCTCGCGCTCGCGCAGTGCCGGGGAGATCTGTCGCCCTTCGAGACGACGCCGGTGACGCTCGAGAAGGCGCAAGTGAAAGCCATCTCTGCCGGCGACGCCGCGCCCGCCACGGTCGGGGTCTGCTACAACGCCTTCGCCGCCACCGCGACCGAGGTCCGCGCCATCGCCGAGAAGGCCTGCGGCGCCGACACCGTGCCGCATGCGATCGAGCGCGACTTCCAGCTCAGCCACTGCCCTCTCCTCCAGCCGGCGCGCGCCACCTTCGCCTGTCTGCCGAAGACGCCGTGAGGCGGGGACCGAACGCTCACGCCGCAGCGCCCTGCCGCCGGCCGTCGGCCGCGCCCATGAACGCATAGGCCATGACCGCGCCGATCAGCAGCGGCGTGAGGAAGCCCAGCACGCTGATGCGCGGCGGATTGAACAGCGGTGCCAGCCAGGCGGCCAGGGTCACGATGCTCTCGCCGGGACGAAATCCCGCCTCGAGCCCGCGCGAGAACAGCAGCCCGGCGGCCATCGCGAGGACGGTCATGTCATAGATCGCCACGCTCGGCGCCGCGAGGATGGTCGCGGCAAGCACGACCACCAGGCGCAGATCGCCGGCCCTCGGCGCGCGGAAGGCTCGCCACACGGCCGCCGCGCCGACCAGGATGGCAAGAAGCTGGGCGGCTTTCGCCACGCCGTCGCTGGCACCGAGCAAAGAGGCCCAGACCGAGACACTGTTGCCGAAGGGCCGCGCGAACTCGGCCCATTGCCGCCAGGCGGCGCTCGACGGCCCCAGCAGCAGGCCGATCCAGTTCGCCCACATCCCGGCGCCGAACACGATGACGCTGAGCGCGATCAGGAAGAACGCCGTCGCCGCCGCCGCGACCAGCGCCCGCCAGCGCCGCGCGGCGATGAGCGCCACCGGCACCATCAAGCCCAGTTGCGGCTTGAAGCTCAGCGCCCCGAACAGGATGCCGCCGGCGACCGGGCTGCCGTCGAGGAGAGCGAAGCCGCCGATGAGCAGCGCCGCCGAGAGAAAGCCGTTCTGTCCCGCCACCACCACGGCGGAGGCGGCCGGACACAGCAGGAGCGAGAGCGTGTACAGGATGCGCGCGCGGCGATGCCGGACCGCGCAAGCCACCGCCGCGGCGAGACCGGCGAAGGTCACGGCCAGAAACGCCGCATAGGCAGCTCCGAACGGCAGCCACGCAAAGGGCAGGACAAAAAGCAGATAATGCGGCGGATATACCCATGGCTGGAACGGCAGCGGCGACGACAGGCGATCGGCGAACAGCGCATTGAGATGCGCCGTGAAGCGGACGCCGTCGAAGAGCAGCGGCAGGTTGCCGTCGATATAGGCCCGGGCGGCCGCATAAAACACCATGAAATCCGCCCCGGGCGCGTTGTGGCGAGGGCCGATGGCCCCGTCATGGGCGAAGCTCGCGACGAAGACCGCCCAGCCATAGAGGCCGAAGACGCCGCAAACCGCCGCGGCGAGGACCACCAAGGGCTGCTGCGACGGCGCGCCCGCCGCGGCGCGATCGGCGCCGCCCGGGATGTGGCCGCTCGGGCCGCGCTGTCGCTCAATGATCTCCATCGCCGGCGGACATCCCCCTTGCTCGAGCGATCCCCGCACTAAGCCACGGCACGTCTTAACGACCGGTAATGTCGAGCGCCCGCGTTAACGTTCCCTTGGGACGGCCGCCCTAGCATCTTCCGCGAACCTCGCCTCTGCGGCAGAAACGAGGCCGGCGCGTGGATCGTGTTCCCGTCATCAACGGCTTGCGCGGCATCGCCATCCTGGCGGTGCTGTTCTGCCACGCCGTCGCCGGCACCGTGCCGCATGCCGGTCCCTACCTGATGCTGGGCGGCACCGCCGTGCCGTTGTCGCCGCTCATCACCAATGGCTGGACCGGCGTCAACCTGTTCTTCATCCTCTCGGGCCTGGTGCTCTACCTGCCTTACGCCGCGGGCGAGCGGCCGATGCTCGATTGGCATGACGGCTTCACCTTCTATCGGCGGCGCTGTCGCCGGCTGCTGCCGCTCTTCTACGTCGCCGCGATCGCCGTGCTGGCGCTGGAGGCGCGGAACGGGATCACCGCCACCTATCTCGACGAGGCGGCCTGGCTGCTCTCGCTGGGGTTCATGCTGAGCCCGAGCCATTTCGGCCCTGCCTTCAACATTCCGCTCTGGTCCATCGGCGTCGAAATGCTGTTCAGCATCCTCTTCCCCGCGATCGTCCTGCGCGCGCGCAGCATCGGGCTCGGCCGCTGCCTGGGGATCGCGCTCGCGCTGTCGCTGGCGGCGCGGATCGTCGGCTATCTCTCCTTTCCCAACGCCGACGGCGCCAGCTACCAGGCCGACAACATCGCCTGCCGGCTCGACGAGTTCGTGCTCGGCATGATGCTGGCCAGGCTCTTTGCCGAAGGCCGGCTGCCGCGGCGGCCGGGACCGCTCGCCGGCGCCGGCATCGGCCTGGTTGCCGCCGCCTGGCTGGGCTTCGATCTCTGCCTCCATGGCGCCTGGCCGCCGGTCGTGCGCGCCGTGTTCAACGACGTCCTCGATGCCGGGTTCGCCGCCATCATCCTCGCCGCGCTGGCACCCCGCTCGCGGCTCCAGGCGGCGCTCTCCTGGGCGCCGCTGCAGGTGCTCGGCATGATGTGCTACAGCCTCTACATCTGGCACTGGCCGGTGCTGATGACGCTGGCGCCCCATCGCGGCGCGCTGTCGTGGCCGGACTATGCCACCGCGATCGCGGCCTTCCTGGCGGTGACGCTGGTCCTCTCGGCGCTCAGCTACCGCTTCGTCGAGTTCCGCCGCGTCAGGGACTGGCGCCGGCTGTTCCTGCTCGAGGCCGAAGCCCGGCCGCTGATCCCACCCGTCCGCCCGGCCTAATCGGCATCGGCGACGGCAAGCACCGCCGGCGCCGGACGCCGCGCCAGCCGCGCTTCGATCGCCGTGGCGGCGACGATCGCGATCACCGCCACCGCGGCGCCGCCCATCATGTCGACGAAATAGTGGCTGCCCTCGGTCGGCACCGAGGCGAGCATCGCGCCATTGACCAGCAGTCCGATCGCCAGCGCGACGGGCCGGCGGCGCAAGGCGTAGGGAAACAGGATCCCCAGCGTCGTGTGGAAGGACGGGAAGGTGATCAAGCCCTGAAGCCGCGCCAAGTCGAGCTCGGCAAAGCGCCCGCTGCGCAAGGCGACGAGATCCGCCATGTGGTCGCGCAATCCCGGCACGCCGTAATAGACGGTGGCGCTGAACGCCGGCAGCAAGCCGGAGAGCGGCACGATGATGAGCAACGAGATCATCATCGTCCAGAGCAGCTCGCTGTTGCGCTCGGGCTGACCGGTGAGCCCGAGATAGACGGTGATGATCGCGATCTGCAGCAGCGCGGTGAAATATGCGACATGCAGCAGCGCATGAAACATCGGATGCTGCTGCACGACGGCGAACCACGCCAGCCAGTCCAAGCCCAGGGCGCGATCCGCCCGGGCGAGGAGCGCGTCGTCCACCGGCAGGTCCGTGGTCGCGACGAGATAGCTGAAGACCCCCATGGCGGCAAAGACGGCGAGCAGCCGCGTCGCGCTGCGCGCCAGCTCGGCCAGACGCTCTTCCGGCCGCCAGCGCTCGTAGACGAATCCCAGCGCCGTGAACGCCAGCATCGCGCCGCCGACCCGAAGCAGACCGGGCAGCGCCAGGCGGATGCCGCAATGCGCGAGACCCGCGGCGTCGAGCGCGATCACCGCCGCGATCACTCCCCATATGGCGCGCGCATTGCGCGACGGCGCCCTTGCTGCTGCCGACATCATGTCGTGAGTGGGCCGCGGCGCCGGTTTAGGGCGGGTTAAGAGCCGCGCCGCGCGCTGCGGGATCGCCGGTGATTTTATCGGTGCGCGCGTCGATCACCGCATAATCGTCGGCATAAACCCGGCGCCAGCCCATCATATGGTCCAAGGTCGCGACCGCGGGGCTGGCGGGGTCGAGCAAGGTCCAGTCGATGGCGTATTGCCGCAGCAGCGCGGCAAGCTCGGGCTCATCGCCGCCGGCGGCCGCGAGATAGCGGCGCAGGAAGCGACCGCCATACATCTCCATGCGGCCATCGATGAAGGTCGGGATGCCGCGAAAGATCAGATACCCGCCGAATTGCTCGCTGTTGAAGACGGGGCCGGACAGGCCCATCCGACGGGCCGCGGCGAGCGCGCTCGCCGGGGTGACGCGATCGTCGGCGCGCTGCAGCGGCTGGCGCAGCGTCGCCGCGCCGAGCGCGAGCCCGATGCCGAGGAGCACGGCAATCGCGGCCATGCTCGGTGCTCCGACGACGAGGGCGCGGGCGGGTGCTGCGCCGGTGCGCGCCGCGATCTGCGGGCCAAGGCTGGCGGCGATGGCGAGCGGGCCGATCATGCCGAGAAGCTCGCCCTGCCGCGCCTGGGCCAGCGCCAGGTGGACGAGGCCGAGCAGCAGCAGCAGCCGCAAGGGCGGCAGCTTGAGGCCGAGCGAGAACCCCAGGAGAAGCAAGGCCAGCAGCCAGGCCTCGAGCGGCTGGAAGTGATGGAAATCCGGGCTCATCCATTCGGCGAAGCTGTCCTGCAGCGCCAACATGCCGATGATGCGGAACGGCAGCAGGAAGCCGGCGACGCCGTTCGGCGTGAGCAGCGCCGCGAGCGCCGCCAGCAGCACGAAGCCGCCCCATCGCCCGGCCTCGCTCCGCGCCGGGCGGCCGCCCCGCCGGTCGAGCACCGCCTCGGCGCCGGCGAAGATCGCCAGCGTCAGGCCGACCATGAAGCTGCCGTGCAGATTGGCCCAGAGCGTCATCACCGGCAGCAGACGGAAGGGCGGCGCCGCTCCCCGGTCACGCGCCTCGAACAGCGCCGCCGACCAGATCACCAGCAGCGGCAGGGCGAGGATATGCGGGCGCGCCAGCAGATGCGGCAGCACCAGGCTCGCTCCCAGACCCGCCGCGATCAGCGACGGCAGCGCGCCCAGATGCGGCAGCAGCCGGCGCGTCAGCAGGCCGAGAGCGGCGGCGAAGCAGCCGGCGGTGAGCAGCACCACGCCCGACCAGCCGAGCCCGTCATAGACCGCGGCGAGGATGCCTTCGGCGAGCCATTCATGGGCCACCCAGGGCGCGCCGGCCATGGAATGCGAGAACCGATCGGGCGAGGGCAGCGCCCAATGCGCCAGCAGCCAGCGGCCGGCGGCGATGTGCAGATAGGTATCGGGATCGTTGAGCAGGCTGCGCGGCGCCGCCAGCGCGCGCGCGAATCCGGCGAGAGCGGCGAGCAGCGGCAAGGCCGGGGCGAGCCCCGCGAGCCTGCGGCCAAGACCGGTTTCTGCGACAGAGAGCCCGCTCGACAAGGGTACGGCCGTCCCGATGGTTCCGGCGAGCAGGGTGGCATGCCGCCCGCCGCCGCCGGATTGTCCGGCCGCATCCTTTAGAGCTGGTTAGGATCGTGTAGAGCTGGCTGCGATCGCGGCGCCGCCGGCCGCAGCGAATCGAAAGGCCCCCGGGATTTGGTCCCGGGGGCCTTTTCGCGAACCCTGCCGATCAGGCCTGGCTCGGCTTCTTCATCTTCTTGGCGGTCTTCTTCTTGTGAGAAGCCTTCTTGGCGGTCTTCTTCTTCATCGACTTCTTGGCGGGCTGCGTGGTCTGGGTCTGCGCCTGCGCCGCGAGCGGGATGGTCGAAGCGGCAACGAAGGAGAGCAGAGCAAACGCGGTAATGAGCGCCTTCATAACATACTCCTAAATCTGGGAGGATTTTGCTGTGCACCGGTTTAGGGGTGGTCGTCGCGCGCCGCGAGCGAACAACTCGGGTGGCACACGGACAGGCCGCATAATATCACCCTCCGCGCCAATGTGAAAGTTTTCCCGCAGGAAAACGGCAGGTTTTTCAACAGAGGCCGAGCTCGAAGCTTTCGCTACTTCTCGCCCATACTTAACCGGGTAGGACAAAGAAAGAAATAAGTGGTTAACGGTCGGGTCGAGTCGCAAGTATGCGTCATTTTGCCGCATAAATTGCCGAGCCTGCCACGCAACTCACCGCGACAGCACCCAGCGGCCATTCGCCTCCCGGCATACCACCGCAAGGGCCGGCTGCCTCTCGCCGCCGATCACCACTGCCCGCGCATAGACGCGGCACAGTCGGCCCGCGTCATCATTGAACTCGCGCACCGGCTTGTCGCCAGCCTGCCCCGCCGGCGATGCCGTCGCCGCGGCGCCGCCTGGCGACTCCTGCGCAAGCGCCGGGCCGAGGGTCACGGTCGCGGCAACGAGGACGCAGGCGAGCGAGGCTCGACCGGACACCAGTAGCCGCCATCCTCCGTTCCGCATCTCGCCGCCTTTCCGGACCTCCGGCAAACCCGCGCTCCGCACACCGGTTCCGCGCTTCCCGCAGGAGCCGCATAATTTTAGCAAAATTAAACCAGGAATTCTCTGGCTATAATCTCAATGATCCAAAGATTAGTCCTGTGTATTTACTTAGGTTCTATGCATCGCGTCTTCTAGTTTAAGGCTAGATTAAGGAATGCAACCCAGAATTCCTGCGTCGCTCGTTAGCTCCTAGGAGGAAAGACTGTCATGCGCAAGGTTCTGGCCAATCTGCTTCGCGACGAGAGTGGCGCCACCGCCATCGAGTACGGCCTCATCGCCGCGCTCATCTCGGTGGTCATCATCGGTGCGGTCACGCTCGTCGGCACGCAGCTGTCGACGACCTTCAACACCATCTCGACCAAGCTGTCGACGGCGAACGGCAACTAACCGCCCAACCCGTCGCAACGGTCCGCCGGGCCGGATGCCGCACCAGCGGCGCCCGGCCCGGTGGACGCAGCCCGCGGGCTGCGGCGTCGCGCAGCGGAGTCCCCCATGCCCCATGCCGCCCATCTCATCGACTGGCTCGCCATCGTCGCCCTGCTGACGGCGCTCGTCGCCGCGGCGATGAGCGATGCCGTCACCTTTCTCATCCCCAACCGCTACGCGGCGGCGATCGGCGCGGCCTTCCTCGTCTATGCCCTGGGCAAGCCGCTGGCGGTGTGGCTGCACGGCTTCGAGGCGGCGGCGCTGCTGCTGGCGGCGGGAGTGCTGCTGTTCGACCGCGGCATTCTCGGCGGCGGCAACGTCAAGCTGCTGGCGGCGATCGCGCTCTGGACCGGCCTCGACGATCTGCCGCTGCTGCTCGTCGTCACCGGGCTCGCCGGCGGCGCGCTGGCGCTCGCGCATCTCTCGCCGCTCCATCGCCTGATGCCGGCGCGTCCCGGCGCCGCGCCGCTGGGCGATGATCTCCGCAGCCGGTTGCGCCGGCCCGTCCCCTTCGGCGTCGCCATCGCGCTCGGCGGCGTCTGCATCGCGCTCGTGCGCGTCACCAGCGCCTGATCCCGGGAGCCCCGCATGTCGCCCCGCCGCATCATCTTCGTCGTCATCGCGCTCCTCGCCTCCGGCGCCACCATCTTCATCGCCCGCGCCTGGCTCTCGGCCGAACGCCACGCCAAGGTCGAGGCGGCGGCGCCGCCGCCGGCCAAGCCGGCGACGATGATCCTCGTGGCGCGCGGCGAGCTCCATTCCGGCCAGTTCGTGCGGCCCGAGAATCTGCGCTGGCAGGCCTGGCCGGACGACGCCGTGTCGCAGAGCTATATCGTCTCCGGCCAGCACCATCTCGAGGACTATGTCGGCGCGGTGGTGCGCAACGCCATCGGCGACGGCGAGCCGATCACCGAGAGCCGCGTCGTGCGGCCGGGCGACCGCGGCTTCCTGGCGGCGGTGCTCACCCCCGGCTTCCGCGCCGTCACCGTGCCGGTGACGCCCTCCTCCGGCCTCGCCGGCTTCGTCTTCCCCGGCGACCATGTCGACGTGATCCTGAGCTTCGTCCTGGTCGACGCCAACGTGCCGGCCTCAGACCGGGGCGACCCCGCGCATCAGCATCACACCGGCGAGACCGTGCTCACCGACGTGCGGGTGCTCGCGCTCGATCAGCGCGCCGACGACCAGAGCAAGGAGGTCGCCGTCGCCAAGACCGCGACGCTCGAGGTGACCCCGAAGCAGGCCGAGGCGGTCGCCGTGGTGCAGGAGATGGGCAAGCTGTCGCTGAGCCTGCGCAGCCTCGGCCAGGACGAGGCCGAGGCCACGGGCGAGACCGCCAACAACCGCCTGAGCTATACCTTCGACAGCGACGCGACGCAGCTGACGCCGCCGCCGGAATTCTCCGGCGCCAGCCACAAAGTGATCGTGGTGCGCGGCGACAAGATCGACATAACCGAGCTATCCAAAAGGTAGGCGCATGCGCAGCATCTTCCGTCTTTTCGTCGCGGCGCTGGCGCTCGCCGGCACCCCGGCGCTCCTCGCCGAGCCGCTCGCCGCGGCACCGAAAGTCGTCAGCACCGTCGGAACGCCGCTGACGGTCGAGGTCGGCAAGGGCGAGCTCGTCCATCTCGACCGCCCCGCCTCGACCGTCTTCGTCGCCGATCCCAACGTCGCCGACGTGCAGGTGAAATCGCCGGTGCTGATCTATCTCCTCGGCAAATCCGGCGGCGAGACCACGCTCTATGCCGTGGGCGAGAACGACGAGGTGATCCTGAATACCGAGGTCCGCGTCCGCTACGACCTGGCGCGCATCGAGCAGGCGATCCACGCGTCCGCGCCGCGCAGCGCCGTCGGGGTGCGCAGCCTCGACAATTCCCTCGTCCTCGAAGGCACCGTCTACTCGGCCGCCGAAGGCGACGACATAAAGCGGATCGCCGCGCGCTTCCTCGCCGACCCGAAGCAGCTGGTCAACCGGCTGAAGCTCGACGTTCCCAACCAGGTCAACATCCGCGTGCGCGTCGCCGAAATCTCGCGCGCCATCGTCAAGGAGTTCGGCGTCAACTGGGACAACATGTTCAGCGCCGGCCGCTCCGCCTTCGGGCTCGCGGCCGGGCCCAACCCCACCTCGATCACCAACTCCACCGGCACCAACGTGTTCAACACGCGCACGCTCTCGGCCAACGGCACGAACACGGTCGACAATCTCTTCGGCTCGATCGGCATCGGCAACTTCAACCTGACGGCGCTCATCGACGCGCTCGACAATCAGGGGCTCATCTCCGTCCTCGCCGAGCCCAACCTCACCGCGGTTTCCGGCGAGCCGGCAAGCTTCCTTGCCGGCGGCGAGTTTCCGGTGCCGGTGGCCTCCGCCGCCGTCAACGGCGTCTCTCAGATCACCGTCGAGTACAAGAAATACGGCGTCAGCCTGAACTTCGTCGCCACGCTCCTCGCCGGCAACCGCATCAGCCTGCGCGTCATGCCCGAGGTGAGCGAGCTGTCGAACGCCGGCGCGGTCACGATGAACGGCATCACCATCCCGGCGCTGACGACGCGGCGGGCCGACACCACGGTCGAGCTGTCCAGCGGCCAGAGCTTCGCGATCGCCGGCCTGATCGAGAACAACATCACCCAGAACCTGCAGAAATTCCCCTGGCTCGGCGACGTGCCGGTGCTCGGCCAGCTCTTCCGCTCCGACCAGTTCCAGCGCAACGAGACCGAGCTCGTGGTCATCGTGACGCCCTATGTGGTCCGGCCGGTGGCGACCGCGAACCGGCTGATGTCGCCGACCGACGGCTTCGTGCCGAGCTCGGACCGCAACCTCGTGCTCTACGGCGACGAGTACAAGCCGCAAGTGCTGAAGTCCGGCGCGGCGCCCATCAGCCCCACCGGGACCGGCCTGATCGGCCCCGCCGGCTTCGATCTCCAGTGAGGCCCCCCATGACCAGCCCCTCGCCTCTCCGCCTCTGCCTCGCCCTCGGCCTGCTGCTCGCCGGCTGCACCCCCGAGACCTCCCAATGGACGCCGGCCGAAGCGCCCAAGGCGCCGCATGTCGACTATGTCCGGCTGCAGCACGACGCCACCTTCAAGCCCGGCAGCGCCGATCTCGCCGGCGGCGAGGCGGCGAGCCTGACGCGGTTTCTCGCCCAGGCGCAGGTCGACACCGACGGCCATGTCTATTTCGAGGCGGCGTCGGACGGCCGCCTGGACCTGTCGCGGATCGGCCGGCTCAGCAAGATCGTCGACCAGCAGGGCGCCGGCGCGCAGACCCTGCCGCCCGATGCGGGCATCGCCCCCAACCACATCCGCGTCGTGGTCGAGCGCTACGTCGTCACGCCGCCGCCTTGCCCCAACTGGACCTCGCCGCCCACGGGCGACCACGGCAACCAGCCCGGCAGCAATTTCGGCTGCGCCGACGCGACCAATCTGAGCCTGATGGTCGCCGATCCCCGCGACCTCGTCATCGGCCGCCCGCTGGGGCCGGCGCAAGGCGACCCGGCCTTCGCCGCGGCCCTGCGCTACCGCCAGGGCAAGGTCAAGGACCCCTCCGGGCAGAGCGCGGGCAGCGCCTATGCGGCGCCGCAATCCTCCGGCGGCGGGTCCGCCGCCGCCGGCGCCGGCGCCGGCGACAGCGGACAGTAGCAGCATGATGGCTGAGGCAGCGAAAGCCGAGCCGAATTCCGGGCGCCGAACTCCGCTTCGTCGCCTGCGTCGCGGACGACGTCACCCGCGAGGCGGTGAACCGCGCCGTCGCCCAGCTCGGCTGGTCCAACGCGAAGGTGCGCGCCGGCGGCCTCGAGACGGCGCGGGGATCGATCGACATCACGGTGCCGCCAGGCCTGGTGCTGGTGGATCTCTCCGACGCCTCCGACCCGGTCGAGGGCATGCACGAGCTGGCGCAGCTCTGCGGGCCGCAGACGCGCTTTCTCGCCATCGGCTCGGTCAACGATGTCAGCCTCTACCGCCAGCTCATCGCGCTCGGCGTCGCCGACTACCTGGTGAAGCCGGTGTCGAGCGAGCTGCTGTGCGAGGCCTTCGTCTCGGCCGTCCGCAGCCAGCCCTCGCCGAGCGCGGCGCGGACGACCCGGCTCTTCGCCTTCCTCGGCGCCCGTGGCGGCGTCGGCACCACGACGCTCGCGATCTCGACCGCCTGGCTGCTGGCGCATGAGTTCAAGCTGCGCACCGCGCTGGTCGATCTCGATCTCCACTTCGGCAACCTCGCGCTCAGCCTCGACCTCGAGCCGGGGCGCGGCTTGCGCGAGGCGCTGGAGAATCCCGAGCGCACCGACAGCATGCTGCTCGCCTCGGCGATGGTGGTCCAGGGCGAGAAGCTGCCGATCCTTGCCACCGAAGAGCCGCTCGAGGAGCAGCTCGCCTTCGACGCCGGCGCCGTCGCGCCGCTGCTGTCGGCGCTGTCGCAGGATTACGACTGCCTGGTCGTCGACCTGCCCCGCGCGCTCGACGCCATGGCACGCCAGGTGATCGCACTCGCCGACGCCGTGGTCGTCGTCACCGACCTGTCGCTCTCGGCGCTGCGCGACACGGTGCGGATCGCCGATCTCGCCAAGACGCTGGAAAGCCGTACCAAGCCACTGCTGGTGGCGAACCAGGTGGGCGCCGAGCACCGCGGCGAGATCGGCCGGCCCGAATTCGAGCGCGGCATCGGCGGCGCGCTCGACCATGCCGTGCCGTTCGACGTCAAGGCGGTGATGGCCGCGGCGCATGGCGGCAAGGCGCTGCCGGAAGCGGCCGCCGGCAGCAAGGCGGCGGCCGAGCTGCGCCGGCTCGCCGCCCGCCTCGCCGGCGAGGAGCAGGAGAAGCCGCGCGGCGGGCTGTTGTCGAGGTTCAGGAAGTGATGTTCGGCAAGCGCGAGCCCGAAGGCGGCCTCCAGGCCCGCATCCATGCGCTGAACGCGCGCCGCGTCGAGCGGCCGGCGCCGGCCCAGGCCCAGGCCGCCCGCGACCAGGAGCGTCCGGAAACCAGCCTCGAGGAGGCCCGGCTCGCCGTCGAGCCGGCGATCGCCGCGGCGTTCGACGCCACGGCGCTTCGCGGCAAGGGACGCGGCGAGATCGCCCGGCAGGTCGAGGAGGTCGTGCGCGCCACGCTCGAGCAGAAAAAGCTGACGATCTCGGGCCTCGGCCAGCGCGACCTCGTCACGCTGCTGGTCAACGGCCTGGTCGAGAAGCAGAAGCGCGAAGCCCCGGCCGCGGATCCCGCGCGTTCCGCTCAGGCGGTCGGCAGCCGGGCGGCGATCGACGACGCCGTCCCCCGGATCTACCCCATGGTGATGGAGCGGATCGATCCCGAGGTCGCGGCCAAGCTGCAGCGCCCGGAGCTCGCGCGCCAGCTGCAATCCGTCATCGGCGAGATCCTGGTCGAGCAGAAGATCCAGCTCAACCAGCTCGAGCAGCGCGACCTCGTCACCGTGCTCCTCGACGACATGCTGGGCCTGGGCCCGATCGAGCCGCTGCTGGCGGACGAGACGATCAGCGACATCATGGTGAACGGCCCCAAGCAGGTCTATGTCGAGCGCCGCGGCAAGCTCGAGCTCACCAACGTCTCCTTCCGGGACAATACCCATGTCATGAGCGTCGCCACGCGCATCGTGACGCAGGTCGGCCGGCGCATCGACGAATCGACGCCGCTGGTCGACGCCCGCCTCGCCGACGGCAGCCGCGTCAACATCATCGCGCCGCCGCTCGCCATCGACGGCACCTCGATCTCGATCCGCAAATTCTCCAAGAAGACCATCACGCTCGACACCATGGCGGCGTCCGGCAGCATCTCGCCGGAGATGGCGGTGGTGCTGAAGATCGCCGCGCGCTCGCGCCTCAACATCCTGATCTCCGGCGGTACCGGCTCGGGCAAGACGACGACGCTCAACGCCATGTCGCAGATGATCGACGAAGGCGAGCGCATCTGTACCATCGAGGACGCGGCCGAGCTGCAGCTGCAGCAGCCGCACGTGGTGCGCCTGGAGACGCGTCCGCCCAATCTCGAGGGCAAGGGCGAGATCACCATGCGCGACCTCGTCAAGAACACGCTGCGCATGCGTCCCGACCGCATCATCCTGGGTGAGATCCGCGGCGCCGAGGCGCTCGACATGCTGCAGGCGATGAACACCGGCCATGACGGCTCGCTCTGCACCATCCACGCCAACCGCCCGCGCGAGGCGCTGACGCGTCTGGAAAACATGGTCGGCATGTCGGGCGTCACCCTGTCGGCCAAGGCGGTACGCCAGCAGATCGCCGCCGCGGTCCACATGGTGCTCCAGGTGAGCCGCATGCGCGACGGCGCGCGGCGCATCACCGCCATCACCGAGATCGTCGGCATGGAAGGCGAGATCGTCACGACCCAGGATCTCTTCACCTTCCAGTATGAAGGCGAAGGCGTCGACGGCAAGCTGAAGGGCAGCTTCAAATCGAGCGGGCTCAGGCCGCATTTCATGACGCGCGCCGAGTATTACGGCCTCGACCGCGCGCTGATGGAGGCGATGGGATGAACCGGCTCGGTCTCGACCCCATGCTGGTCGTCCTGGCGCTCGGCATCGGCATCGCGCTGCTCTGCCTCTTCCTCGCCTTCGGCGACGAGACGAAAAAGAAGCAGGCCAAGCGGGTCGATCGCCTGAAATCGCGCGGCCGCGGCGACATCGTCGGCGAGGCGCTGCAGCTGCGCCGCGAAACCGGCGACAAGGGCAAGATCTCGCAGCTGGTGCTGCGCTACCTGCCGCGGCCGGAGCTGCTGCGCGAGCGCCTCCACCGCACCGGCCACTCGATCAGCCTCGGCGCCTATGGCGTCGGCTGCCTGATCGTCGGCCTGCTCGCCGGCGGCGGCGCGCTGGCGATGGGCCTCTCGGCGCTGCTGGCGCTGCCGGCGGCGCTGCTCGTCGGCCTCTGGCTGCCGCATCTCTTCGTCGGATTCCTGGCGCGGCGGCGGGTGAACCGCTTCGGCAAGCATTTCTCCGAGGCGGTGGCGCTGATGGTGCGCGGCCTCAAATCGGGCCTGCCCGTGACCGAGACCTTCCAGATCGTCGGCGCCGAGGTGCCCGATCCCGTGGGGTTCGAGTTCCGCCAGGTCAGCGACCAGATCCGCCTCGGCCATCCGCCGGAGCAGGCGCTCTGGGATGCGGCGCGGCGCGTCGGCACGCCGGAGCTCAAATTTCTCGTGGTGACGCTGTCGATCCAGCGCGAGACCGGCGGCAACCTCGCCGAGACGCTGGAGAACCTCGACAACATCCTGCGCCGGCGCCGCCAGATGCAACTCAAGGTGAGGGCGATGTCGTCCGAGGCGCGGGCGAGCGCGATGATCATCGGCGCCCTGCCCTTCATCATGATGGGCGTGCTGACCGTGGTGAACCACGCCTACATGTCGCAGCTCTTCTTCACCGAGAAAGGCCATCACCTGCTGATGGCGGCGGCCTGCAGCATGGGGGTCGGCGTCGGCGTCATGACCAAGATGGTGAAGTTCGACATATGACGCTCTCAGGATTCAGCCTCGGCTCGCTCCACCTCGACGAGACGACCCTCGCGGTCCTCGCCGGCCTGCTGGTGTTCGTCAGCGTCATCGCGCTCGGCAACGCGCTGGTGCCGCACGACCCGATGGCGTCCCGCCTGCGCAGCCATCAGAAGCGGCGCGAGCAGCTGCGCGCCGGGCTTCTCGCCGGCAGCACCGCCGGCGACCGCAAGCGCGCCTCGGTCGGCCTCTTGAAGCGCCTGCTCGACCGGCTGCAGCTCTTGCGCGGCGACGAGGCGCGCAAGACCAGCGATCAGCTCGCCCAGGCCGGCTGGCGCTCGCGCGACGCGCTGGTGATCTATCTCGGCCTGAGGCTGGCGCTCCCCTTCGCCGGCGCCATCGCGGCACTCTTCGTGCTGGTGGGATTGATGCCGCAGGCGACCGGCATGAACAAGCTGCTGGGCGTGCTGATGGCCGCCATCGTGCTGGGCTTCCTGCCGGTCTTCGGCCTCAAGCAGGCGATCAAGCGGCGCCAGACGCGGCTGCGCCGGCAGCTGCCGGACGGGCTCGACCTGCTGGTGATCTGCGCCGAGGCCGGGCTCAGCCTCGACGCCGCGCTCAACCGCGTCGCACGCGAGCTCGGCCTCTCCTGCCCCGATCTCGCCGACGAACTCGGCCTCACCGCCGTCGAGCTGGGCTTCCTGCCCAACCGGCGCCAGGCGCTGATGAACCTGGTCAAGCGCACCGACCTGCCGGCGATCCGCGGCGTGGTCAACACGCTGGTGCAGACCGAGCGCTACGGCACGCCGCTGGCGCATTCGCTGCGCGTGCTCTCCGCCGAGTTCCGCGAGGAGCGCATGCTGAAGGCAGAGGAGAAGGCGGCGAAGCTGCCGGCGACCCTCACCGTGCCGATGATCCTCTTCATCCTGCCGACGCTGTTCATCGTCCTCATCGGCCCGGCGATGATCCAGGTGATGGCGACGTTCAAATAGCGCTCGGGGCAATGCGCCTCTGGCCGACCAGGCTCGGCCGGCGTCCCTGCCGATAGAGCCGGACGCAGTTTCCGGGGACAGCCAATTCTACGCGCGACGCTGCGGCGATCCCACTTTCCTGCGGCTCTTTTCCCGCGCCCCCGTCTCCAGGCGGTTAAGGAGCTGTTCGAGTTCGAGCCGCGTCCGCGCCGTCGATCGCATCAGCCGGTCGGTCGCTTCCTGGAGGTTTGCCACGCTCTCGAGCGAGCCTTGGAGAACCGCGTGGTCGAGCGCGACCAGGAAGGAAGCGACGTCGCCGCTGACACGTTGGCGCAGCTCCGGGCCGAGGACATGGCCGTGGCTCGCCCGCCATGACGGCATGACCATCACCGGAGCGGCGGCCGGGTCGTGCTGCCGCGACGGACCGTCACCCTTCGGGGCACGCTCGTCGCCCGCCCCGCCCTTCAACAGTCCGCTTCGCTTGATGATGTAGCGTATCGCCGGGGCGGTGCATCCATATTCCCGCCCGATCTGTGCCATCGTCTCTCCCTTGCCGTATTTCGCCAAGATATTTGGCCATTCCGCGTGCGGTATCTTTCCTTTTTCCCGTTTAGCGGCCATCTGTCTTCGTATTCTCCCGTGCTGGAGCCTTTTCAACTGCGTTCGCAGCCCTCTTGGCGACAGGATCCAGACCTGTGTTCGCCCTATCTTCCTGATCTTTAACACGCGACGGGGCGAAATCATATCCAAATAAGTGGAGAGTCCGGCAATCACCTCGGTTTCGCTGTGCAGTTCTTACCGTCCGCCCCCGGTGCGGCCGAAAACGGCCGCAGCGAACGGCATCGTGTTCGTTATCGCCGCTTTGCTCGACGAAAAACCTCAATTCCGGCCACCGCCTCCGCCGGAAGTGCCGCCGCAACGTGAAGGAAGCAGATCGTCGTCTCTTCCCGCGGCGACGGAGGCCGCGCCGCATCGCTCTTCCTCGTTGGCAGTGCGGAAGATCTCCAGCCCGCCCCCACGCCGCACATCAGAGTCGAGAGGCGGTGCGTCACCAGCTCGGCCCAGATCGGCTCCTCGAAGGTAAATCCCATTGTGATCCTGGCGTTTGTGCAGGCACCAACGTTCACGACGGGCGACGGGATGTCATATTCCTCAAGGCAGCTCCAAATTTCCGCGACAGCTTCTTCCGCTTCACACAGCGAAAGACCGTTGAAATTGATATCGGCCATTCGGTCTCTCCCCTTATTTTCGGCTTGGCTCGCCGGCCCCTTTCGGCGCTTCTTTCTTGTCACGAAAAAGCCAGTCAAGGCTAGGCGGGATAAAATTGAACAAGTAGGCGTCGAGACAACCGCGCCGACAGGCGCGCAGCCTTCCCTTCGCTCCCTGCCGGGGCGCCCCCTTTTCGCACTTCTTATGGTTGGGAAGTTCCGCCGGCTATTCAACGACATGGCTGTCGACTTTCATCTTTCTTTTGTAAAGAATGAGGCGACCGGAGGCGAAAAATGAGCGAGACCCCGTCCGCGAAAGCAGGTCGGCTTGCTCCCGAGGCGGTTCAGCCGGAACGTCCGTCACGGTCAGTAAATTCCCAGCAGCCGGCGGGCGCGGAGCAACCCCGGCATCTCGCTCACGCTGCGGACGGAGCCTCTCGACCGGCGCCAGGAAGCGAGCCCCCGCCGCTTCGGCCGGAAGCAGGGGCGCAGCTCGAGCCGGATGAGATGCCCTCGTTTCGCCGGCTTTCGGATGGTGCGTTCTTTCACCGCGCCACGGCGCATGGGCTGGAGACGGAGACGGAGCCTTCGTCACCGCACCAACCCGTTGCGGTCGGGCGCCAGGCGGCCGTGGCTACGGCATTCGACCGCGGCGACGCCGGAGCGCTGCCTCGGTCGCAGCCACGACTGTTTCTGTCGGCGTGCCTGTTCGTGGCGGGCGTCGCCACCGGCGTCGGCGTCGCGCATGTTCTAGAAGATTCGCCAATACCCGCGACCATCGGATCGGTGCCGGGACCTGTGGCTTCGGGGCTCGAGCGGCCGGAACGCCGGACGGGCGCCGGTCTCCCCCGGGATGCGAGCGCCGGCGGTGCTGCGGCGGCGAGAATGCGGGCCAACCCCGACTTAGCGCGCGACGATCCCGACGCCGCGCGTCCTCCGCCCGAGGTCGGCGCGCTCTCGGCAATGATGGACAGGCTTGGGCGCCAAATCGCCGCGCGCCACCTCGATCAGCCGGAAAGCGACAACGCCCTCGACACCTATCGGCAGATTGCGGCGCAGTGGCCGGATGACGCGGCGCGCGCCGGTCAACCTCTGCGAGCGGCATTCTGGCTCCAGGCGGAGAATGCCCGAGCCGCCGCCCATTGGGCCGAGGCGCTGCACTATCTGAATATCCTGAAGACGCTGCCTCCGGCGCTCCCGGCGTCGGGGGCGGGTCGCGACGGGGCGGGAGCCGCCGGCTCAGCGGCCGCGGTCGAGTGACAAGACCCGGCAGCACGGACGGCGCGCGACGGCCAGATCGCTTCTGCGCCGCGGCTGCCCTTCCCTGGCTCGGCCCCTGTGCGGCGTCGCGCGCGCTTCATTCGGCCGCCCGCAATGGTTCATGCGCCTGCGGCCAGGGGCGCGAGCGCGCATATCGCGCGAGGTGCCGTGCCAGCCGCCGCGCCGCGAAATTGGCGCCAAAGGCGAAGCGGGCAAGCGGACCGAAACTGTTCGCCGAAGCGAGGCCGACAAAATAGAGGCCCGGGATCGAAGATTTCGAAATTCGCAGACAGCTCCGGCGCGTCATCGGCGGTGCGCAGCGCCGTGCAGAGCTCGTCGCCGAGGAAGGGCAGCCGCCGGAGGTCAGGCCGGTAGCCGGTCGCGGCGATCACGTGATCGGTGACGATCTCGCGCCCCACGCCATCGCGATCGCTCACCCGGAGATGTACCTGGTCGCCCCGGACATCGGCGGCATCAAGCGCGACGCCCAGCATCAAGGGCACATGCCCGACGATCTGATCCTTCACGAACCATCCGGGAGCGGGGCCGAGATGGCGTCGCACCACCGCCAGCCGGAATTGCCGCGGCATATGGTGGAACAGCAGCGGCGCATCGGTGCACAGGCGCGAGCGCCAGCCCGGGCCCAACCCCGACATGGGCGCTCGGACGCGGTCCACGAGCGGCCGCGGCAGCCGCATCTTTTCATGAAAATCGATGAACGGCCTGCGCGCGACGACCTGGACCGAGGCCGCGCAATGACGCAGCAGGGCGGCCAGATCCAGCGCTGAGGCGCCCGCTCCGACGACCGTCACGTGGCGGCCCCGCAACGGCTCGAGATCGCCATGCTGCGAGCTATGCGAGACGAACCCGCGCGGCAGCGCGGCGAGCACGGGCGGGACGTAGTGGAGATGACTGATGCCAGTCGCGATCACCACCCGGCCCGCGCTGACGCTCTCGCCGTCCGAGAGGCGCAGCAGGAATCCCGCCGCGGACCGGTCCAGGGCGACGACGGTCTTATCCTCGAGTGATGGCACGAAGCGCCTCTGGAACTCCATGCCATAGGCGGCAAACGTCTCCAGCCGCACGGGGAGGCCCAGATCGGCGTAGGCGATCCGGTTTTCGGCGCAGTATCGCGCGAGCGTCAGGGTGCCGCCGGGATCGTAGAGATTGCTGGCGAACCCCTCCGATTTCAGCCGCATTCCCTTGGGCATGTGCAGTCGCCAGTTGCTCATCGGACTGCCGAAGATCCGGAAGCCGGCACCGCTGCCGCGCAGATGAGCGGCGAGCGACAGTCCGTAGGGTCCGGCCCCGACGATGGCGATGTCCGTGGCATCCGTGGAGAGGGTCATGGCGCTCGACGATGTGTTAACGGGCCGACATATCTTTCCTATACGCGATGATTTTCTTATCGTAAACTACCGAACGGACGAAATTAAACTAATGTCAATAAATCCGCATCTCACCGGCGGCCGGAGGTGTCGAACGATGGCCGATGCTCGCGATGAAAACGACGTGTTTTCGAACATCCTGCTGATGGTGACCACCGAAAATTGGCCGGCGCCGGCTCATATCGCGCGCCACGTGAAACGCGCGGGGTTCACCATCGTCGCGCTCAGCCCGCGTCACAGTCCGTTGCGGTTCAGCACGGGCGTGTCGCGCTGGGTCCCGCTATCGCCGCTGCAGCCGCGCGCGTGCCTCGCTCGGGCGATCGAGGAATGCCGTCCGCGGGCCATCATTCCCTGCGACGACGACGCCCTGGCCCATCTTCATGCCGTTCATGCGCGCTGCACCGCCGGTCGAGCGCCGGCGCACGCGGCCATCGCCGCGCGGATCGAGCGATCGCTGGGCGATCCCGACGGGTTCGCGCTCGTGCGGACGAAATCGGAGGTGATGCAGGTCGCGCGGCGGCTGGGCATCCTCGTGCCGCGCTACGATATCGTGCGCTCCCGAGAGGCGATCTCGCGGTTCGAGACCGACAGCTTCCCGAAGGTGCTGAAGAAGGATTTTACCTTCGGCGGCAGGGGGGTCGTGATCGCGAGAGATTTCAGGTCGCTCGTGGCCGGCTACGCCCTCCTGAACAGAAGGCAGAAGCTATCGACGGCCCTGTGGGATTCCTATGCCGCCGAGACCTTCGGGCCGCTGATGCGGCGGCAGGCGGATATCCCTCCCGTGACGGTCGTCCAGGATTATGTGACCGGCAGGCCCGCCAACACCGCCGTCTTCGCGCAGCGCGGCGAGGTCGTGGCGGCGATAACGGCGATCGCCCGCGAGACCCACCCGGGCTCGACCGGGCCTGCGACCCTGGTCGAGATCACGAAGGTGCCAGCCATCGAAGACGCCGCCCGGACGCTGTGCCGGGCATTGCAGCTCTCGGGCTTTTGCGGGTTCGACTTCATGCATGACGACGGAACCGGTCAAAGTCATTTTCTCGAGATAAATGCCCGGCTGACGCCGACCGCTCATCTCGGAAGGGACGTGGATACCAGCCTGGTCGGCGCCGCCGCGCGGCGCCTGCTCGACCGCCGTTGCGACCTTCGCTCCGGCCCCGATCCGCGAGTGGTCGCGCTCTTTCCCCAGGAGTGGCTGCGCGACGCTGCCAGCCCGCATCTGCGGGAAGCCTATCACGACGTTCCCTGGGACGACCCCGCGGCCTTCCAGGCAATGGTTCGATGGGCGCGGCGCACCCGTAGGACCGATCGCCTGTTCGCGCGAATCAAGCGCATGCGCCTGATCTTGTCCCAAGCGGGCGGGCTGCTCCCGATCTGAGCGTCCGTCGCCGCGCCGGCTGCCGCCGCGTCTTTTCCTTCCCTGTCGCGACGGTTCGTCGAAAACACGAAATCCCCGCCGATGCCACCGAACGGCATTGACAGCGGAACCGGCGCATAGATAATAGATAACAAAAGAAAACAAAACTGCGCCGAGGGAGTGTCGCCTTGCCGAAGCCGAGCGCCCCTTGGCCGCGAGCCGACAACGTCGTTTCAGATATCTGAAAGCACTTCAGGACATTGCAACTCTGCTGCCGCAGCAGATCACCGATCGCGGCGACAAGAGAGGTTTTCGACATGCTCGACATGGTGTCCGAGTCGCGTCCCGCCGGCGCACGATCCCGAAACTGCACGATGGCCGTCTTCGGCCTCGGCTATGTCGGCACCGTCTCGGCGGCATGCCTGGCCAAGAGCGGCCACACCGTGATCGGCGTCGATCCCCAGCAATCGAAGATCGAGCTGATCAATGACGGAATGCCGCCGGTCATCGAGGCCGGCCTGGCCGAGCTCATCCAGGCGACGGCGCAGGAGAAGCGTCTCAGAGCGACCTCGGACGCGGCCGAAGCAGTCACGGCGAGCGCCGTCTCGCTCATCTGCGTCGGGACGCCCAGCCGGCCGAACGGCAGTGTCGATCTCAGCAGCATCACGCGCGTGTGCGAAGAAATCGGCTCCGCCCTCCGCCGCAGCCATCAATTCCACGTCGTGGTGATCCGCTCGACGATCCTGCCCGGCACGATGGGCGGGCTGATCCGGCCGACACTGGAGCGGGCGAGCGGAAAGACGGCGGGCGTCGATTTCGGCCTGGCCAACAATCCCGAATTCCTGCGCGAAGGTTCCGCGATCAAGGACTTCTACGACCCGCCGAAGATCGTCATCGGCGCGTTCGACGAGCGCTCGCGCGGGATCGTGGCCGGCCTCTATCGCGGCATCCAGGCGCCGCTGATCCAGACCAGCGTCGAGATCGCCGAGATGATCAAGTACACCGACAATTCATGGCATGCGTTGAAAGTGGCGTTCGGCAACGAGATCGGCAACATCTGCAAGGCGCTCGGGATCGACGGTCGCCGCCTGATGGACGTCTTCTGCCAGGATACCAAGCTCAATATCTCGCCGTCCTATCTCTATCCCGGCTTCGCGTTCGGCGGATCATGCCTGCCCAAGGACTTGCGGGCGCTGACCTACCAGGCCCGCCACATCGATCTCTCCCTTCCGGTGCTCGAAAGCATTCTTCCCAGCAATCGCCTGCAGATCGAGCGGGCCCTGCGCATGGTCGCCGGCCAAGGGCGCCGGCGCATCGGCGTGCTCGGCTTCAGCTTCAAGGCAGGCACCGATGACCTCAGGGAAAGCCCGATGGTGGAGCTGATCGAGAGCCTGATCGGCAAGGGCTACGACGTGCGTCTCTACGATCGGAACATCCATCTCTCACAGCTCGTCGGGACCAACCGCAGGCACATCCTCAACGCCATACCGCACATCGCCAAGCTCATGGCGGATACCGCGGAGGAGGTCATAGCGCACGGCGAACTCATTCTGATCGGGACGGCGGATCCCGGCTATCGGGATCTCTGGTCGCAGCTCGCGCCACAGAAGGCCGTCATCGACATGGCGGGATTCGGACGGAACGGGGACTCAAGCGAGCGATACGATGGCATCAATTGGTAAGCCGCCCCGGCGCAAACGAATACTCATCATCGTCGAGAATCTTCCCGTTCCCTTCGATCGGCGTGTCTGGCAGGAAGCCACCACGCTCGCCGCGAACGGCTATGACGTATCGGTGATCTGTCCCATGGGACGCGGGTATGGGCGGCGGCGCGAGGTTCTGGAGGGAATTCACGTGTTTCGCCATCCGCTGCCGCCCGAGGCGCCGGGGGCCGCGCACTACCTGGCGGAGTACGGGGCCGCGCTCTACTGGCAGTTCGTGCTGGCGATGCGCATCTTTCTCACGCGCGGGTTCAACGTCATCCAGGCCTGCAATCCTCCGGATACGATCTTCCTGGTCGCCGCCTGCTTCAAGCTCTTGTTCGGCACGAAATTCGTCTTCGACCATCACGACCTCTGCCCGGAGCTTTATGAGGCGAAATTCGGCCGTCGCGACCGGCTCTATCGCATCATGCTCCTGCTCGAGCGTCTGACGTTCCGGCTGGCGGACATGAGCATCGCCACCAACGCCTCCTATCGACAGATAGCAATCGAGCGGGGCGGCATGGCGCCGCAGGGCGTCGTCATCGTGCGCTCGGGCCCGGACCTGAGCCGTCTGCGGGCCGTGCCGGAGGATCCGGCGCTGAGGTGCGGCCGGCGCTACCTCGTGGGCTATATCGGGGTCATGGGCGAGCAGGAAGGCATACAGCACCTCATCGACGCCGCGCACCACATCGTCCGCCAGCTCGCTCGGACCGACGTTCATTTCGGCCTCGTCGGCGACGGCCCGGAACTCGAGGCCCTCAAGGCCTATGCCCGGGCTCGGGGCGTCGCCGACCACATCACGTTCACCGGTCGCGTGCCCGACGCCGCGCTCCTGGCGATGATCAGCACCGCCGATATCTGCGTCAATCCCGACACCGTCAATCAGATGAACGACAAATCCACCATGAACAAGATCATGGAGTACATGGCGCTCCGCAAGGCGATCGTTCAATTCGATGTCACGGAAGGGCGGTTCTCCGCGCAGGAAGCCTCCCTCTATGCGCGGGCCAATGATCCGGTCGACCTCGCGCGGAAGATCATCGAGCTGATCGACGACCCCGTGCGTCGTGAACGGATGGCGGCGTTCGGACGCCGGCGCGTAGAGAGCACCCTCGCCTGGCACCACCAGGCGCCCGCCCTGTTGTCGGCCTACGAAAGGTTGCTCGGGCCGGGCCACCTGCGCTCATCCGGCAGCGGCTCCGCCGCGGCACCGGATTCGCTGCACGGGTCGGCGACGGTCGAAATCGGCTCGCAATCGCGCGCTGACCATTAGGGACGGCAGCGCCGGCTCTATTGCGGCGCCGACGCCGGCAGCGCCATCGCCCCCGCCTGATAATATGCCTGCGCCTGGTGGATGAGGAATCCGCCGTCATCGTCGGCATTGTAGGACGGCGTGGTGTTGCCGTTGATGGGCTCGGGGTCCGTGACGCCGTCGTGCATCGCGTCGCAGGGACAGGTCGCTGCCGTTCCTCCCGCGCCGAAGAGCAGGCCGATGACACCCGCGCCGGCATATTGCGCCAGTCGCGTGCGCTGAGGATCGTTCAGGAAGGTCTGGACGATGTCGTCCTGGTAGTGTCCCGGCGCGTTGTTCATCGCGCGCATCACCTGATTGCCGACCGGGATCTGCCACAGGATGACGCGGTTGCCGCCAATGGCGACGAACGTCGCGATCCAGAGCGCAAGATTGTCGAAATCCTGCGGGCGATACCACCGTGTGCCGTCCTTTCGGACGTATTGATAGAAGGCGGCATCCCGGTCGGTGAACTCGGCGAAGGTCAGGTCGAAGCGGGCGCCGAGAGATCTGTAGAACCCGGCCGCGCGGGTCGCATCAGCCGCAACCGCCGATGCACTGGCGTGGCCGGAAGTCATGTTGATTCCCGTACCCCAGACGCTCATGTGGTAGGCCAAATAGACATTCGGCGCATAGGCGTCGCGAAGCCGCTCGAACGCCTGCGCGAAACCGGCGGCGTTGTTCGGAAGCGTGAGAAGCTCGGCCATGCCTGTCGCGGCCACCTGGACCGGGGCATTTGCCGCCTCGTCACCGTACCGCTGCTCGATGATGCCCCACAGATCGGGTTCGACATGCAGGATGACACGTCCTGGAAAGGCGGAGGCCTTGCGGAAGAAGAGCTTGAGGTCGTCGAAGTAGGCTTGCATCGTCGCGCGGTTGTCCAGATTGCCGAGGTCGCCGGCCGTTTCATCGCCCGCGCCGCCGGTCGGCAGCGACTGATAGATCTGGTAATAGGTGAAGACGGGCACGAGACGGTCGGCGATTGCCTCATTCACGTAGTCCGCGACGAACGAGCCGCCGCCGGCGTTCCACGTCGACCAGCCCTTTCCCGTATTGGCGCCGCCGCTGAGATACTGGTATCTGAAGCCGAAGGGCGAGCCATACCTCCTGCCTGCCGCGTTGGGCGGCGGGTTGGCCACGCCGAGCTCGAGCGTGGTGTAGGGCCAGCCCGCCGGGAGCGGCGGCAAGCCCGCGGCGCGCGCCGGCAGGGAGCGGACGAGCGGCGGAACGACGCCCGCAAGAATGATGACGCCGAGCGCGACCGCGATCAGGCGGCCTGGCAGCCGGCGCCGCGTTCTCTTCCGCCGCTGGCATCGGGACGTGCCGGAAGCGAACCTCGCCATCCCACTCTCCCCGAGGTGACCTCTTCCTTTCGTTTTCTTTTTGGCACGGAAACGCCCCCCGCTGGTAGCCGGCAAATACGTCAATACCCGGCCCGGCCGAGCAACCCTGCCGACACCGCCCGGAAGCCCGCCGGCAGGGTCCGGCCCGGCGGCGACCTCGGCCGGCGCACGATAACATATCGAAAAAAAGTAATGGACAGCGAGCGCTGTTTAGTTTTCTTATTGTAGGCGCGCATCGCCGGCGGCGAAGGCCGGAGACCGGTGCCGCGCGAGCGATCCGGGCACATTCATGGAGTTCAAGCGGCGCCATGGCGCGCCGCAAGCCCGCCAAGGCTGGTGCCCATCTCATGTCCCTCTCCGTCCCACCGCATGTCCATGTCATCGAACGGGTCGGCGGCATTCACCGAAGAGCCCGTTCGCACTGCGACCTCGCCGAGATCTCGGCGGCGCGCGCCAATTTCGCGCTGATCACCAGCGGCTGGGCGGTCCACTGCGAAACCCTTCCGGACGGCAGAGAGCAGATGCTGGACATCCTCATTCCCGGCGACGTGGCGATGCTGGTCGACCAGGAGGCCGACAAGGCGCGGTTCATCACGACACGCACGGCGGTCAGCTATTTCGCGGCCAGTCGGCAGCAGCTCGGAGATTTTCTGAAGAAGTGCCCGGATCTGGCGCCACAACTCGTGGAATTGCTGTCGCAGGAGTCGCGACGTCTCGCGCGCCACGTCGTGAGGCTCGGCCGCGGCCGGGCAGAGGAGAAGATCGCCTCCCTCATCTTGGATCTTCATGGCCGCCTGGTGCGTCGGAATCTCATCCAGGGACGATCTTTCCACCTGCCTCTGTCGCAGCAGGATCTTGCCGACCATCTCGGGATGACGCTCGTCCACCTGAACCGGATCCTGCGCCGACTGGCCGAGGAACGCATCCTTTGCATCCGGTGGCGCAGCGCGGAGATCGGGAATTTCGGCGCGCTCGCGGCGCTGGCGGGGCCGCTGGCGGAAAGCCATGCCCCGGAGGAGTGCGTCGCGCCGGCCGCGGCGGCGGCCGGCGCGGTCTCCCTCCTCCACCGCCGGCACCGGCCCGCCCCTGCCCCGGCTTCTGCCGACGCCCGATGCCACACCGTGTCCTCGCCCTTCCAGCCGTGATGCGGCAGCGGCGTGACGCAGGCCGTCTCTAGCGGCGGCCGTGCGGTTCGCCCTCGTCATCCGCCATTCGTCACGATGGGCTTTTTTCGATGATGCCGAACAGGCCCTTGTCGTTGAAACGCCGCCGATCCGGCCGGACCGGCTCGGCCTCGCAGATCAAGGCGGCATGACCGGAAAAGGCCTGGGTGAAGGAGTGAAAGCCCCAGTTCGCATCGACATCGTCTATGACGAGCGCGCCGCCGGGCCTCAGCGCCTTCCACGCCCGGTCGAGCTCGAAGCGAACGTTGCGCTCGCTGTGCAGGCTGTCATGGATGAAAAGGTCGATCTGTCCGAGCTCGGAAAGCAGCGGCGGAAGCCGACGCCGGCTCGAGCCCTTGATATAGGACCAGCGATCGGGAAACCGGTTTCCGACCGCGATGCCGATTTGCTCCTGAAGCTGCAAGTTCAGCGTGGGCAGGTCGATGCTCCAGAGGTGCCCGGCGCCGTTGCGCTGCAACGCCTCCAGAATGATGCGCGACGTCATGCCGTGGGCCACGCCGGTCTCCACGACGCGGGCCGGGCGAAGATGGCGCACCAGACACCACACGGCCCGCAGCAAGCCCGGATCGCCGTCATTCCAAGAGCCGAAGCTCTCCGGTCCGATCTGCAGCCCTGCCGCCGCCAAGGGCGCCACCACCTCCGGCAGCAGCGCCCAGAACTCGGATATGACATCGCAAGGCCAGGACAGGCCCAGCACGCGATGCAAGTGCGTTTCCCAATCAGGTTCGGCTTCATACGCGCATTGCGGTCCGCGCCGCTCCCGAATATCGACGAACTTGTCGAGTGCCGTGATCCAGGCTTCCGTCGGACTTTCCCCGACCGCCGCCGCCGCGCGCATGGGATGCCGAACGCCATATTGCAAAGCGGTCAGGGCGGCCCGGAGACTGGTCCCGATCATCGGCAGGCTCCTTCTCATTCGGTCGGCGAGGCTCGCGACCGACCGGCTGTCCCGACCGGAGATCCAAGCCGCGCCGAGCGACTCTGCATTCGCCTTCGTCGACGTTCGAGCTTCGCATGCGCCGCCGCCGCCAAACTCCACAATTGATGAAACTTCGACCGCTGCATCTTTTGTGGAATTTCCGAAGCCGCCGACAGGCGCACCTTATGTGCAGAAACGCGCACGGTCCGAACGCTTTGGACGCACTCGCCAACGGAGAGACGAATGTCCGGCACGAAGCGGCTAGACGCGGCCTGAGCGGATGTGCTGATGCTGCGTGTCACCAGCCATCTTCGGCTGAGCCTTCGGCGCTTGCTGTCGGGTCATGCGGGCGGGCGCGCGCTCGTGAGGGACAGCCTGCAGGTCTTCGTGCTGAAGGCATTGGGCGTCATTCTCATCACCGGTCTTACCATCGTCTTGACGCGACGCATGGGCGCCTACGAGTATGGCCGCCTCGCTTACATAACCTCGGCGACATACATACTGGTAATCCTGTGCACGGCGGGGCTGCCGACCGCGGCCATGCGGTTCATCGCGCGCTATCTGGCACGGGGGCAGGCGCGGAATGTCAGTGCATACCTGATCTTCGCGATCGTCTTCGTCGTGGTCGCGGCCATCGTCGCGGGCACCCCGCTGCGCTATGGCCTGACTTATCTCTGGCCTTCCAAGGATTACTCGTTCTCGCTCCTCAGCATCGTGGAGATGATCGCGGCGCTCGGGATGATGCGATTGATGACCGACGCCATGCGGGGTCTCGGTCGTCCGGTCATCGGTGCGGCATTCGAGAACGTGTGGTCGCGGCTCATCGTGATCGTGTTTATCGCCGTCTTCATGGCGTTCGGCGGCCAGCTTCACGCGCAGATCGCGCTTTATCTCACGGCATCGGCCAACCTGCTGCTGGCGCTGCTGCTCGTTGCCTACGCCTTCAGGCGGTTCGAGCTGCCCGTGGTGGCCACTCTTCGTCGCGCGCGGTCGCTGCTTCGTCACGGACCGGTCTGGTTGTCGGTCTCCGGCTTCATGATGCTGACACCAGTCCTCTATTATGTTCTCTCCGAGACGGACCTCCTGATGCTGGGCGTGTTGCGGACGCCGTCGGATGTCGCGCTCTATCAAGTCGCCAGGCGCTTGGCCGAGCTCACGAGCTTCTGCTCCGTCGCGGTCATGACGCTCGCGATGTCGCGGTTTTCCTCGTCCCATACCAAGCGCCAGCCGGGCGAGCTGCAGCGCACGATCGATCTGGTGAATGTATTGTCGCTCCTGCCGGCCGTGGCCGTGCTCTGCGGACTGACCCTCGTCGGCGCGTCGCTGTCGCGTCTGTTCGGTGAAGGGTTCGACGCTTGCTACGGCGTCATGGTCGCGCTGTCCGCGGCGCGCGTGGTCGAGACGGCGTTCGGCCCGGCGAGTGAGGTCCTCCTCATGACCGGGCATCACGTCAGGGCGAGCAGAATGAACTTGTTCTTCGCCCTGATGAATGTCGCGTTGACGTTCATTCTCATACCGATGTTCGGCGTCGCCGGCGCCGCTTCCGCGACCATAGCGACGACCCTGCTCTGGAAGGCAAATTTGTACCGGATGGTCCGGCGCCACAGCTCTGTCGAGAGCTCGCTGCTGGTGCGCGGCGCCGAGCGCGCATGGATGCTCCTGGCCGCCGCGCGCCTGTCGGGGACGTTGCCATGAGTGTCGGCCGCTTCTGCCGACATCGTTCGCCGCGGGCGGCCGGATCCGGCGGCGATGGATGTCGTCGCCCGTCTTCCGTTGCGGCTCGGAAGAGCGCGTCGGCGTTCGTCCACGAGACGCGTGAGGGATGGACGAGAAAATAGCGGATGGAACGCGCATGAACGCCAGACAAAATGACCTGCGATCCGACGTTCGATCTCGGGCAGATCATGCGCATGCTGCGTCGCCGGGCATGGCTGATCGTGTCGATCGTCGTGGTCATGACGGGCGGCGCGTCGGCGGTCGTGTTCCAGCTGCCGAAATGGTACGCGGCCGAGGCGATCGTTCAGCTCGACAGCCGCAATACCATCATTTCCGACCTGCAATCCGTCACGTCGAAGCTGATCCGCGGCCTGCAGTCGGATACGACGGTGATCCGCACCGAGACCGACCTGCTGAAGGCGCCCGCCCTGGCCGAACGGGTCGTGACGGAGATGAATCTGGTCGACGATCCCGGTCTCAACGCGTCGCCGCCGTTGTGGCGCCGCTGGTGGAAACAGCTGGTTCTCGCCGATCCCTGGGTCGATCGGACGTTTCCCTGGCTCGCTTCGATGGCGGCATCGGATCCGCGGGACAGCTCCGCCGAGCACAAGCTCGCCACCGTCGTGCGCCAGGTCGAGAAGCGGCTAAGCGTGTCGAACGAAGGCGGCTCCTATTTGCTGACGATCCGGTTCGAGGCAAAGGACCCGAAGCTTGCCGCCGGTGTCGCCAACAAGTTCGCCGAGCTCTATTTGCGCGATCAGCAGGCAGTCAAACTCGAGACTACACGAAGCGCCAATGAATGGCTCGGCGGACGGTTGGTGGATCTGCGCAAGAAGGTGGTCGAAAGCGAGCGTCTGGTCGCCAACTTCCGCGAGCAGCATCACCTCGCCGAGACGAACGGCCTCACCTTGACCGCTCAGCAGCTTTCCGAGACAAGCACGCAACTCGTGGCCGCGTCGACGCAGGTGGTGCAGGCGGAGGCCAACCTGGAGGCAGCCGCGCGGGCGGTGCGCGCGCCCTCCGGCGCCGCCGGTACGGCGCAGGTCCTTGCATCGCCGCTCATCCAGACCCTCCAGGCCTCCGAGGCGGAGGTCGAGAAGCGGGAGGCCGAGCTCGCGACCAAATTTCTTCCGAGCTACCCCCTTCTCGCCGAGGTGCAGGCGCAACGGCGCAATCTCAAGACGAAGATCGACCAGGAGGTCGGCAAGATCCTCTTCGCCCTCAAGGGCGAGCTGGGCGCGGCGCAGATAAGGGAGGCGAACCTTCGTGCCCGGTTCAACGAACTGCAGCAACAGCAGGCGGAGCTGACGACGGCCGAAGTGGAGCTCCGGGAGCTGGAGCGCGAGGCCAATGCCAACCGCACGCTCTATGCGAGTTTCCTCGAGAAGTTCAAGGAGACGTCGGCCCAGGAGGACAGCCAGCAGCCCGATGCGCGGCTTGTGTCGAAGGCGGAAGTGCCCTTGGAGCCATCCTTCCCCAACAAGTCCTTGCTGCTTTTCTCGGCCTTCCTCGCCTCGGGTGGCACGGCCGTCATGATCGTCCTGGCGATCGGCTGGCTTCGGCCGGGGCTCAACAACCCCGAAGTGCTGGAGGAGTTCGCCGGCGTGCGCAGTCTGGGCCTCGTTCCCGAGGTCGGCTGGCGGACCAGCCCGACCCGCCTGATGCTGCAACACCCCCAGTCGCGCTATCCGGAGACGGTGCAGTCGGTCGCCACCGGACTGCAATGCATGCGACAGACGACGCCGTTCAGGGTCGTCATGGTCACCTCGTCGCTGCCGGGAGAGGGAAAGACGGTCTTCGCCGTCTCCCTGGCGCAGAGCCTGGCGGCGTCGGGCAAGAAGGCCCTGCTGGTCGATTGCGATCTCCGGCGCCCGACCGTGGCCAAGATGATCGCTGGCGCGATGCCGAGGCTCCTGTCGGCGCAGATGCGTGAGCCTTCCGGACTGTCCGAGATGGTGGCCCGCGACCCCGTCACCGGCCTTCACTACGTCCCGGTGGCGCGGGAAATCGCGAATTTCCAGGCGCTGTTGAGCGCACCGCAGCTCGACGACTTCATTGCCTGGGCGAGATGCGTCTACGACACGATCATCCTCGACACGCCGCCCGTGCTCGCCGTCTCGGATGCGCTGATTCTGTCGCGCCTCGCGGATACGTCGGTGCTGGTCGTACGCTGGGAGCGGACGCCGCGCGCGGTCGCGCTCCATGCTCTCAAGATACTCCAGCAGAGCGGCGTCGCTCTTGCCGGCGTACTGATGACCCGCGTCAATATGCGAAAGCACGCGAGGTACAATTTCGGCGACGCTGCCTACGTCGACGCCAAGTATTCGGGATACTATCTCCGCTGATCCCGTCCGCCCGGAGCGGGAAGTCGCGCGGTCGGCGTTTCGCATGGCGCGATCGGAGAAACGATCGGCCGCACCTTCCGAACCTCGATCACGCCGCCCGTATGCCCGCCTCCCCGGGGGACCGACATGTTCGTCGATTTCGAGATCGAAAACGACATACCGCAGGGCTTCGACGTCTGCATCGTCGGAGCGGGGATCGCCGGCTTGACCTGCGCCTCCGCCTTGCGGGGCTCTGGATGGAAGGTCCTGGTTGTCGAGGCGGGCGGCATGGAGGACGAAGCGCGAAGCCAGTCGCTCTATGACGCTGAAGCCGATTTCGTCGCCGAGCGGAACAGCGGCGTCGCCGACGGCCGATTCCGCGTCTATGGCGGCTCGGGCACGCGCTGGGGCGGCCAAGTGCTTCCGCTCGCCGATGTCGAACTGTCCGGGGTGGCGATCGATGGCGGCAACCCCTCGCCCCTGAGCCCCGAGGCGCTGGCGCCGCACACTGCGAAGGTTCAGACGATGCTCGGCCTCGGATCCGCACCGTTCGATGCAAGCTGCTATGCATTGGCCAACCGGCGGCCGCTCGACATCGACCCGGCGGTGTTCTCTGTCCGCTTTGCCAAATGGCTGCCCTGGCGCAACCGCAATATCGGCAGAACCCTCGAGCCGGCGCTGCGGCAAGACAAGGACGCTGTCGTGCTGCTGCACGCCAACGCCGTCGAGATCGTTCTCGAGGAGGGCGGACGGTCCGTCCGCGGCATGCGCACCCGCTCCTATGGGGGGCGCGAGGTCACCGTCTCCGCGGCGTGGTATGTGCTCGCGGCCGGAACCATCGAAGTGTGTCGGCTTCTGCTGTGCTCCCGGGCACAGGCGAACTGCGGCATCGGCAATCAGAACGATCTGGTCGGGCGCGGTTTCATGGATCACGTCTTGTTGCGAGCCGGCGTGATCGTGCCCGTCGACCGCAAGGCGCTGCTCCACGGCATACGGCCGTTTTACCTCGACGGCGTGCTTCGCACGCCGCGGTTCGAGCTGACGCCGACAGTGCGGGCCGCGACCGATTGCCTCAGCGGCTATGCGGAGATCGCCTTCGAGAATCAGCCGGATTCGGCCTTCGACAAGCTGCGTACCCTGCTTCACGACTATCAGAGCGAGGGCACGCGGGCATTGTCGAAGAGTCCGTTCTGGCCGGTGTTGCGCGAACTGCCTGACGTGCTCTCCGGTTTCATCGCCCGGTCGGCACTGGGGCTGCGCCCGCTTCCGACGCGATCGGCGCCGATCATCCATCTCTGCTGCGAGCAGCCGCCGCGGCTCGATTCTCGCATCTATCCGGGGTGCGGGCACGATGCGATCGGGATGCAGAAAATCGCGATCGACTGGTCGATCGGCGAAGATGAGAAGCGGACATTGTCCGTTCTCGGCCGTCTGTTCGAGAAACAGCTGAACAGGAGCAATGCCGGCACGGTGCGGTGGATCGACGGATTCACTCCGCAAGGATGCGACCGCGCGCCGAAAACGGGCGATCAATATCATCATCTCGGCGGCACACGGATGCACGCCTCCGAACGCGACGGCGTCGTCGACCTCGATTGCCGCATGCATGGTGTGGACAATCTCTACATCGCGAGCGGCTCAACCTTTCCGTGCGGCGGGTGCTCGAACCCGACCCTCACGATCATGGCCCTGTCCGTTCGTCTGGCGGAGCATCTCGTTGCCGCGCGGCGACCGTCCCGGAGCGGCCCGGCGAGGACCGCGAGCACGCCGGATATCCACAAATGATGAAATTTGCGCCGCTGCATCATTTGTGGATTTTTTGCACGGGCCCAAGGGCGCAGCTTTGCGTAGTCGACCGCAGGCGTGCGACCTCGGCTGCGCTGCCGCGGCGTCGCCGGAGGCGGTTGCGGGCGTTCGACAACGGGCTTGCGGTGTCATCATGAGCCATGCGGACGAGATCGATGTATCAATCCTGGTTCCTACCTTTCGCCGTCAGCACATGCTCACCGGATTGACGGAGGCGCTCTTTGCGCAATCTGGCATCGCCCAGTCGTTCGAGGTCGTCTTCGTTGATAACTCGCCGGAGAAGTCGGCGGAAGGGTCGGTGCTTGCCTTGGCAATGCGCTTCTCCCTCGTGCGCTACTTCCACGAGCCGCGATCCGGCATTTCGCATGCCCGCAATACCGCGCTACGGGTTGCGCGCGGCCGTCTGATCGCGTTCATCGACGATGACGAACTGCCATCCCGGGACTGGCTGTCTTGCCTCCTGCGCGCGCAGGAGAAGTTCGCGGCAGACGTCGTATTCGGACCCGTCTATCCGAAGATTCGGCGCGCCCGTCAACCGGTTCCGGAAGGTCTTCGAGCAGGCCTTCACGCACAGCTCCGATCACGCGACGGGCACACCCGTCGCACCGCATTCGCCGCTCGCGCTCTTCCGGCGCGATCGCTGCTATCGCGCGATGGCATCATGCAACGTGCTGCTCGTCAGGGACCGCTGCGTCCAGGGCCCGGAGCCCTTCGACCCCGCTCTCGGACATACCGGCGGCGAGGATGCCCTGTTCTTCCTCGGCCTCTACTTTGCCGGCCGGAAGGTGATCTGGTGCCGAGATGCCGCGGTTTGGGATTGCGTGCCGCCTCATCGGCTTACCTTGCGCTTCATCCTGCAGAGGCGGTTTCGCGGGGGACAGACGAGCGCCTTTGTGTGCGTCATGCTGAAGCCGCGTCACTGGCTGCGGCTTGCCGAATTGATGGCGGTCGGCGCCGCCCAGACGGTCATCGCCGGCGCGCTTTCGGCGGCTCTCTTCGTCGTCGATCGCGAGCGTTCGCTCGCGGCGCTCGGCGTGTGCGTCGGCGGGCTGGGAAAGATGTTCTGGATGCGGGCGTTCAGGCCGCATTGCTACGGCGTGGGCGCAGCGCCGTGAACGCAGGACCGGATGAGCGATCCTCGGTCCGATGACGCCGCTGACGGGTCCGGCGCTCCATTGAGCTGGCCGGCCGCCGGTCGCACGACCGCATACAGGGCTCTCAGATGGTAGACCGCCTCGAGACCATGGGCGGGCGCCCCGGCATGCCGGCGGGGCTTCAGCCGTGGAGCACGGCCCATCGCCTCCTGCGGCAGCGGTCGCTGCTGCGGTGGTGCGCCGGAAGGCTGACCCTGTTCGCGCTGTCGGTGTTTTTCATCGGAAACTACCCGTTCGTCCAGCATACGCCGGACAAGCTGGCGATCGCCCAATCGGGCAATCTCGGTGCCGAGCTGGCGCTGATCGCGTTCGTCCTCGTCTCGTTGCTGCTGCTGCTGGCGCGGCCTCAGGCCGCCCTCGTGCTCGCGCGGCGGAACTGGCTGGTGGTGCTGATGATCGCCTGGATGGTCACGACGGCGATCTGGGCGCCTTATCCAGAGCTGACGGTGCGGCGCGCGACGGCCTATGTGATGGTCTACATCGTCGCCCTGGCCTCGGCCGTATCGCTGGAACATCCACGCGAGTTCGAGCGGCCTCTCTACTGGTCGTCGGTGCTGGTGGTGGTGTTGTGCGTGTTTGTCAGCATCGCGATGCCGAACCTCGACCGTTCGGAGCTGGGAGCGACCGGCATCTATTTCAACAAGAACACCGCCGGCTCGATGATGCTTGTCGCCGTCATCGTGATCGGCTTCGCCGTCAAGCAGGCGGACGGCGCCGGCCAGCGGCTCGTCGCGCTGGCGATGGTCCTGATGTCGTGGCTGTTTCTCCTGTCTACCAATTCGAAGACCAGCATCGGCCTGGCGGCACTCCTCTATGTCGCCATGCCGCTGATCGGCTACACGCTTTGGCGCTCTGGGCTGGCGCGCCTGCTCGGAGGCTTGATCGTGGTCACGGCCGTGGCCCTGATGATCTTTCATTTCAGCATCCTCGACCTCAATCTCGAAAGCGTGGAGCTGCTCGTCTTCGGGGATCTTACCTTTACCGATCGAACCTATATCTGGTCGGCGATCCTTTACGAGGTGACGCTCCGACCTTTCCGCGGCTACGGTTTTGGCTCCTTCTGGGACACGGGCCAGCCCTTGAATCCGATCACCGCGGCGACGCCCTACGACTTCTTTCTCGCCGCCGACCAGATCAACACCGCGCATAACGGCTATCTCGATACCGCGCTCCAGACCGGCCTCATAGGACTCGTCCTCGTCATCGTCATCCTGCTCCGTTGCGTCTGGCTGCTCTACTCCATCGTCTCGGAACCGCGCGCCGATGTCTCCTCCCGCCTGACCGCGACCATGCTGCTGAGCGTGGTGTTGGCGCTGCTCCTCAACAACATGCTCGAAAGCCTGCTCTTCCGTCCGGGCGACCCGCTCGGCTTTCTCTTCCTCTTCATCATCACCCAGGCGGAGTGTTGGAAGCTGAGGCTCTCTCCGCCCGCAGGCGAGAATCTGCTCCCATCCCAGCGCAGGAGGCTGTCGTGAGCCAGGCAGACATCGGACAATCGCCGCGCGGCGTTGCCGCCGCTCCGGCCGCGCGGAGCGGGAGCCTTCCGGCGGCGGCCCATGCGGAGACCGTGCGCTATTTCGACGGGAAGGCATCCGCTTGGACCAGGCACTACGGTCGGAGCCGCTATTTCCGCACCAGGCTGCGAACGGTCCTCGCCTGGACCGCCCGCCATCGTTCCGGCTCGAGGATTCTGGATTATGGCTGCGGCAGCGGCGTGTTCCTGAAGCATCTGATCGATGCCGGCCACCACGTGACCGGTGTCGATGTCTCGTCCGAGATGCTGGCATCGGCGCGTAAAGCGCTCGAGGCTGCGGGCATTTCTCCGGACCGCTTCGTCCTGGAGCGGATCGGAGAAGGCTGCAGCGGCAGGTACCTCGAGACCTCCTATGACGGGATCATGAGCCTCGGCGTCCTCGAATACCTGGAGGAGCCCGTCGCACTGCTGGAGGAGCTGACGCAGCGCCTGCGGCCCGGCGGGTTCATGATCCTGTCGCTGCCGAACCGGCCGAGCCTGGTGCGCCGGCTCGAGCGTATCGCAAAGCCCCGGATGCTGCGCGCGGTCGAGCGGGTCGGCGCCTTGCGTCGCGTCTTTCCGCGTCTGGCCGGACCGGATGTCTGTTTCCGATACCAGAAATATCAGTTTGATCTGGCTGGGCTGGACCGATTTCTGGCGGATCGCGGCTTGCGGCGCCGCAGGGTCTTCTATCACGGGGCACCTGCGCTGCTCAAAATCATCGAAGGATATCCGGCGATCGGCGACACGGTCATCGCGGAGTTCATCAAGCCGTATTGAACGCCCGGCTGCGCGCCTGCGCTCACCCGGGGACGACGCTTATTATCTTATCGATGTCTTTTGCCGCATCGCCGGGAGCAACGCCGCAGCAGTTCTTGCCCGCCTGCGCGAGCGGGCGGCCAGTCCCGGCAAAATTTAGATTTACATCGGGATCATTCGACGGTAAAAAAGAAAACATAAATGTTATCGGGCGCCGGCCGGGGAGCCGCCCGCGCGAACAGCGGGAGCCAACTTGTCCACGCCATTAGAGCCCCAACTCTGGCGCGGTGCCGACGAAGCGCCGCCCCTGTCGTCGCGGGCGCCGGTGACGATGTCTCCGTCGCTCGGCCGCATCCCCGTAGCACCGCTCTTTGCCGCGGATTGGCGCGCGATCGTCCTTGGCACGCTGCGCGCGGCCGATGTCGCGGCGGTCATCATCGCCGGCGTCTTGAGCTACGCCTTGCGGCACGGCTCGCTCGACCTGCCGGCACTGTACTGGTGGCAGCTTCTGGCGGGCTGCATCGTTACTGCCGTCAGTCTCCACCATGCGCAGGTCTACACGTTCCGCAGCCTCCGTCGGCGCTCCCGGCATCTCGGCAGCGTCGCGCTCGCATGGACCGCGAGCGCGCTGGTGATGATCGCGGTCTTGTTCTTCGCCAGGCTCGCGGACGAGGTCTCGCGCCTCTGGCTGCTGCTATGGTCGCTCACCGGCCTTGCCGGCCTCGCCGGCGTGCGGCTCGCCTGCTGGCCCTGGCTCGCCCGGTGGTCCCGGGCGGGCAAGCTGATCTTCAACGTGGCGGTGGTTGGCTCGCCGGCGGCCGCCGAGAAGCTCGCGCAACAGATCAAGCGCTCCAGCGACGTCCGTCTGCTCGGCATCTTCTGCACCGCATCAGGCGGCGGCGGGGGCGAGATCGAGGCGCTGGCCAGTCTGGCGCGCCGCGTGCGGGTCGACGAGATCCTCATGGCCCTCCCCTGCCCCGACGCGGAAGACATCCGCGCGGTGCTGCGCACGCTTGGCACGCTGCCGGCCGATGTGAAGCTCTGCCTCGATTTCGACGGCGTGGCCGGCTCGCTCTCCGTGCAGCCCTTGCTGCTGTGCCGACGCCCGCTCGCAGGCTGGCGGATCGTCGTCAAGCGGATGATGGACGTGGCGCTGAGCGGGGCGGCGCTGGTCGTGTTCGCGCCGCTCATGGCGTTCCTCGCCGTGCTCGTGAAGCTCGATAGCCCTGGCCCGGTGATCTTTCGTCAGCCGCGCTTCGGCTTCAACAAGCAACCCTTCACCGTCTACAAGTTCCGCACCATGGTACGGGATGCCGCCGATCCGACAGTGCCGCAAGCTCGGCGCGGCGACCCCCGGGTGACCCGGCTCGGCCGCTTCCTGCGGCGGAGCAGCCTCGATGAGCTGCCGCAGATCTTCAACGTGCTCGCCGGCAGCATGTCCCTGGTCGGACCGCGGCCGCACGCGATCGTCCATGACGAGAAGTACGCGGCGCTGATCGACCGCTATTTTGCGCGGCACCGCGTGCTGCCGGGCATCACCGGCTGGGCACAAGTGAACGGCCTGCGCGGCGAAACCGACACGACGGCGAAGATGGCGCGACGGATCGAATACGATCTTTTCTACATCGACCATTGGTCGCCGCTCTTCGACCTGCTCATCCTGGCCCGCACCCTTCGCATCGGCTTCAGCGACCGGAACGCCTATTGACCGACAGGGTGTCGATCGATCAGCTCGCAGGAATATTGGCGTCAGCCGAGCTGGCGCGTGGTCTCGATGAGGACACGCCCGAGCGCGCGCATAAGCTTGTCAGCCGCGTCGCGCAACTGTTCGAGCGCCTCATCGGTGGGGTTCGCCTTCACCGCGTCGAGCGCGTCCGTCACGATGCCGATCTGCTCGATGACGCGCTCACGCAAATTGGGGTCGATGCCGCGCCGATCATCATCGCCAGTGCTCGCCACGGCCATCCCCTGGAACGTACTGCTCTTATACATCTTCTCTCTTTGTCGGGTCAGCGCGGAAATGAAAAAGTTGGAGCAACTTGGGATAAAATTGAGACGTTGATTGCGCGCTCAAGGCGGCTGCGATGCCGCCGCAATCACCAGCCTGCCGGCTCCCACGCGGCGCGCGGCCTGTCTCACCAACTCGGCATCCTCCTGCGAGATAAACTCGATGCTGAGATCCAGCGCTCCAGCTGTCCGGCGAACAGTCAATCGCGGGGTAGGTATCCGATGCTCCTCGAGAATGCACCAGACCCTGGCAAGGGCCTCTTCTGCCGCCGCCATTGTCGACCCACTCATCCTGATGATACGCATCGCATTCCCCCAATGCGGGCTATCAGCGTCAGAATGTGCTGGGGGCGCCCTCCCGGAGAGCGCTTGTTACCTTATACGCGAATCCCCACGGTTGGTACCGGCGATTTTTTGGCGAGCGCTTTCTCCACGGTGACGCCACAAGCGAGCGCTGTCTCGGTCCGACCCGGGCTCAGGATGGGGTGCGAGCGTCAGCGACGCGGCTAGCCGACTAACGTGCCGCTCTCGCGGTTGCTTGCGCAACCGCTGACGCCGCCTCGGACGAAGACGCTGCGCGCCTTCGCCTAGCGACCCCGCACCGTGCTCGCGGTCTGGCCGAAGAGGATCTTGCGCGCCTCCTCGTTGGTCGCCGGCACGGTCTGGAACTCCTTGGCGCGCTCGTAGGCGCGCACCGTGGCGGGCCGCGCCTTGATCGCCTCGAACCAGCGCTTCAGGTGCGGGAAATCCTCGAGCTTCTGCCCCTGCCGCTCATAGGGGACGATCCAGGGATAGCTCGCCATGTCGGCGATCGAATAGGCGCCGGCGACGAAGTCGCGGTCGGCGAGGCGCTTGTCGAGCACGGCGTAGAGCCGGTTGGTCTCCTTGACGTAGCGATCGATGGCGTAAGGCAGCTTCTCCGGGGCGTATTGGGAGAAATGGTGGTTCTGTCCCGCCATCGGGCCGAGCCCGCCCATCTGCCAGAACAGCCATTGCAGCACCTCGAAGCGGCCGCGCAGATCCTTGGGCAGGAACTGGCCGGTCTTCTCGGCGAGATAGACCAGGATCGCGCCGGATTCGAAGACGCTGATCGGCGCGCCGCCGCCCGGCGGATCGTCGTCGACCATCGCCGGCATGCGATTGTTCGGTGCGATCTTGAGGAAGTCGGGCTTGAACTGCTCGCCCTTGCCGATATTGACGGGATGCAGCTGGTAAGGGGTCCCCGTCTCCTCGAGGAAGAGAGTGACCTTGTGGCCATTGGGGGTCGGCCAATAATGCAAATGGATCACGGGTGTCGCCTCCGTCTGCTGCGCGGGTCGGTCGCGGTGGCCGCCACTATGGCGCTCGCCCGGCGCGAGCGGCAAGGGCCGCTCCCAGCGTTTTGATCAACCCAGCCATGACCGCCTCCGGCGCCGTTGCCGCCATCACGCCGCCCATCACGGCGATGCCGGCGGCGCCGGCGTCGACGCAGCGGGCGGCGTTCCCGGCGGTGATCCCGCCCAGCGCGAGGATGGGAAGCGGCGCCGCGGCTACGGCGCGCGCCAGGCGGTCCGGCCCCAGCGCCGGGCCGTAGTCGGGCTTGCTCGCGCTCGGGAAGATCGGGCTCAGCGTGGCGTAATCGGCGCCCGACGCGGCGAGCGCCGCGAGCTCCGCGGCGCCATGCGCCGAGCCGCCGATCAGCGCGCCGGCGCCGAGTGCGCGGCGCGCGGCCTGCGGCGAGACCCCGGCCGGGAGATGGACCCCGGCGGCGCCCGCGGCGAGCGCCGCAGCGACGTCCTCATGCACGCTCACCACCGCGCCGTAGCGTCGGCCCAGCGTCACCAGCCGCGCCAGCAGCGCCGCGCGCGCGGCGACATCGAGGTCCTTCTCGCGCAGGCTGAGCCAGCGGCCGCCGGCCGCGAACACCGCCTCCGCCACCCATTCGAGCGGCCGGCGCGCCTGGTGCCGGTCGGTGATGACGAGGAGCGGCGGCTCGGGAAGCGTCACCCGCCGACGAGGCCGAGCTGCGGGCTCGACGGCTCGGCCTGGCTGCGCTTGGGGATGCGGCCCGCCAGCCGCGCGTCGTGGCCGGCCTGCACGGCGAGCCGCATCGCCGCGGCCATGCGGCGCGGATCATGCGCCTTGGCGACGGCGGTGTTGAGCAGCACACCGTCGCAGCCGAGCTCCATCGCCTGCGCCGCGTCCGAGGCGGTGCCGATGCCGGCGTCGAGGATCACCGGCACCGGGCTCGTCACGCAGATGCGCTCGATGGCATAGGGATTGATGATGCCGAGCCCGGTGCCGATCGGCGAGCCCAGCGGCATCACCGCCGCGGCGCCGAGATCGGCGAGCTTGCGGCAGGTGACGGGATCGTCGTTGCAATAAGGCAGCACGGTGAAGCCATCCTTCACCAGCTCCTCGGTGGCGCGCAGCAGCTGCTCGACATCGGGGTAGAGCGTCTCGCGGTCGCCGATCAGCTCGAGCTTGATCCAGCGCGTGCTGAGCGCCTCGCGCGCGAGCTGCGCGGTCAGCACCGCATCGCGCACCGTGGCGCAGCCGGCGGTATTGGGCAGCAGCACGTAGCGGCCGCCGACGAGATCAATCAGGCTTTCGGCATAGGCCTCGAGGCTGATGCGCCGGATCGATACCGTGACCAGCGCCGGCTCGGCCGCGGCCAGGCTGTCCAGCATCACCTGCTGATTGGGGTATCCCGCCGTGCCCAGCAGCAGGCGCGAGGCGAAGCGCCGGTCGGCGATGGCGAGGCCGTCATTGGCCGCAGCGATCGAGTTCATGCCCTCACCCGCCGCCGAAAGGCCGCACGATCTCGACCTGATCGCCGGCGGCGAGCGCGCGCGCGCGCCACGAGCCGGCCGGGACCACCACCCCGTTCACCGCCACCGCCACGCCGCGGCTGCCGGCGATGCCGCGCGCGCTCAGCAGCTCCGCCACCGTCGCGGCGGCCAGCGGCTCGTCGCGGCCGTTGACCTGGATCCGTGGGTTCATGCCTCCTCCTTCGCGCGCAGGGCGAAGCGCTCGATGCCGAAGGGACGGATCGCCTCGTCCACCTCGCCCGTCAGGATGAAACGGCTCACCGCGTCCGCCGTCACCGGCGTCAGCAGGATGCCGTTGCGATGATGGCCGGTGGCGAGCACCAGCCCCTGGACCGGGCTGGGGCCCAGCATCGGTGCGTCGTCGCGCGAGCCCGGGCGGAAGCCCACCCACATCTCGTCGATCGGCAGCTCCTCGACGCCGGGCACCGCGCGCCAGACGCCGTCGAGCAAGGCAAAAACGCCGCCGGCGGTGAGCGAGGCGTCGAAGCCGCGCTCCTCGACCGTGGCGCCGACGATCAGCCGGCCGTCGCCGCGCGGCACGAGATAGACCTTGGGGGTCCAGACGACGTGGCGGAGCAGCGGCGCCGCCGCGTCCATGCGCAGCGCCAGCATCTGTCCCTTGACCGGGCGCACCGGCGGCAGCGCCGCGCGCGGCAGCCCCGCCATCTCCGCCGACCAGGCGCCGGCGGCGAGCACGACGACATCGGCCGCGTGCCGCGCCTCGCCCAGCCGGATACCCCTCGCCCGGCCGCCTTCGACCTCGATCGCGCCGACCGGCGCATGCTCGTGCAGCCGGCCGCCGGCGGCGAGCAAGGCGCGGCGCAGCGCCGTCACCAGCCGGCGGTTGTCGACCTGATGGTCGCGTGGGCTGAACATCGCGGCGGCCAGGCCCGGATGCAGATGCGGCTCGCGGCGGCGCGCCTCGGCGCCGCTCAGCCATTCCAGCGCAATGCCCAGCGAGCGCTGATAGTCGTAATGGAAGCGCAGCTGTGCCACGTCATCGCGGGTGAGCGCCACCGCCAGCGTGCCTTCGCCGCGATATCCCAGCGCCACGCCCGAGGCCGCCTCGAGCTCGGCGGCGAAGCCCGGCCAGAGCTCCTGGCTCAGCCGGTTGAGCGCGTAGAGCGGCGCCTCGCCCGGCTCGGCCTCGATGCCGGCCGCCAGCATGCCCGCCGCGGCCCAGCTCGCGCCATGGCCGGCCTCGCCGCGCTCGAAGATGTCGACGCCGCAGCCGGCCCGCGCCAGCCGCCAGCCGATCGAGAGGCCGATGGCGCCGCCGCCGACGATCGCGACGCTCGGACGGGTGGCGGAAAGGGACGATTGGGCGCGGATGGCGGGCTCCCTTCGCTGGTATTACCCAGACAGGTTCCGTGGGTATGATCTCAGCCGGCACGCGCCGGCACCCCAGCCGTGACGCCAATGTGACCCCCCGGCCCGCGTCGTGCAAGGGGTTTCCGCGGCGAACGCCCTGCGTTCGTCCGCGGCGGGAGCCGCACGGGGGTTGGTGATTCTCCTGCGAGCGTGCGGGCTTCCGCGGTTGCAAGAGCAACCGCTGCCGCCCGCCAGCGACGACGCGCTATGCGCGTCGCGCTAGATGCACCACCACCGCCGGCACCTGCTCGGCCTCGCGGATGTGGCGGGCGGCGGCCGCGGCGACATCGGCGCTGGCATAGGCGCCGGCACGGACGACGAACCATTCGCGGCCGTCGCGGTCGCGGCGATGGAGCACCACGGCCTCGTAGCCTTTCTGGCTGAGATGCTCGGCCAGGTGGCGGGCATTGGCCTCGAGCGAGAAGCTGCCGAGCTGCAGCACGAAACCCTCGGCGCCGGTCGTGGCCGGCGCGCCGGCGGCCGGCTGCGCGTCGGGTGCCGCCGCCGGTTCGGGCGCGGGCTTCGCGCCGGCAGCCGCGGGCGCGCCCGCGGCAGGATCGATGGCGGCAGCCTGCGCCGGCAGAGCCGCAGGAGCCGGAGCCGGCATGGCCGCCGGCGGCTCGGCCGTCGCCTGCTGCTTGGCCGGCGCCGCTTTCCACGGCTCCGCTGCAACCGTCGCGGCGGCCGCAGGAGCCGCCGCCGGCGGCTTGGCTGTCGCCTGCTGCCCGGTCGCGGGCGGTGGCGCCTTCGCCGGAGCGGCGGCACCGGGCGCGGCGTCGGCGACCGGCGCGGTCGGCGCCGGCGGCGGGACGGCCGGCGTCGCGGATACTGCCGCGGGCTCGGGCGCAGCCACCGGAACCACCGGCGCCGGCGCCTTGCGGTGCGGCGCCGCCGATGCGACAGGGGGCGGCAGCGTGGCGGCGCTGACCGGCGTCGCCGGCGCTGCGGCCACGGCCGTCGCCGCCGTTGCGGATTTGGGCGCTTCGGCCACGGCCGGGCCGCGGCTCTGGCCGCCCATGATGGCGTTCGCGCGCGCCCTGTCGTCCATGCCGCGCAGCATCGCGTAATAGGCGAGGTTGTTGGCGACCGCCGTCTCGTCGAGCGTGGTGCGGGCGACCGCCGCCGCTCTCCCGTCATCGCCGGCGAGCCCGTAGATGAGCGCCAGGTTGAGGCGGTGGCGCGGCGAGGCGTCGCTGCGCTCGGCCAGCGGGCTGAGCGTCGCCACCGCCGCCGGATAGTCGTGCGAGAGCGCCAGCGACAGGGCGTAATTGTTGCGCAGGCCGGCATTGTCCGGCGCCAGGCGCAGCCCGTTGCGGTAATCCTGCTGCGCCAAATCGTGATGCCCCAGCAGATCGTGCGCCACGCCCAGCGCGTTGAAGAGCCGCGCGTCTTCCGGCGCCTTGGCCACTGCCGCGTCGAGCTCGGTGAGCGCTGCCTGCGGCTGGTCGAGCGCCAGCAGCACCACGCCGAGACCGCGATGCAGCTCCGGCTCGATCGGATTGGGCGTGATCTTGAGCGCGGCGCGATAGGTGGCCGCCGCCTCGGTATAGGCATGGAGCTGCAGCAGCACCGCCCCGAGCTTCGCCAGCGGCCGCGGATCCTGCGGGCTGAGATCGGCGGCGCGGCGGTAAAGGCTGGCGGCGGTGCCGAGATCGCCGCCGGCCGCGGTGTCATCGGCGACCCGCATGACCATGTCGCTGTTCTGCCCGAGCTCATGCACGTCCGGCGGGCCGGCGCCCTGGCAGGCCGTCAGCAGCAGGCCCAACACGAAGGCGACCGGCGCCCCGGCGAGCATTCCGCCGCGCCGGGCCGGCATCGGCAAATGCAAATTGAGCGAAGTTTTAGTCACATTACTTCCCCACCGCAAACGATTACTCGAAGACTGTGCTCAATTCCTTGATGAAACATGAATGGCGGGGTTTTCGATGCTTGGGTCCAACGGACCGGCTGAGGCTTATCCCTGTGGACCGGGGGCACAACATCTCGAGCAGCATGCCGCGAGGGCCAGGAAGCGGCGTTCGGCTTTTCTCCCTATCCGCGGTTGCAAGACCAACCGCTGGCGCCCGCCCGCGACGACGCCTGCGGCGTCGCGCTAGGCCGGGACCAGCGCCGCCGCGAGCGCCGCGCGCACGCCGGCATTTCGGGAAAAGCGCAGCTCGTAATCCTCGCCGCTGCAACGGAAGACAAGCGCGTGCTCAAGGTCGAAATCGGTCGCCTCGGCGAGCGCCCCGCCGTCGCGGAGGTATTGTTCGTAGGAGAGCTCGAACAGCCCACGCATCGATGCGTCCATGCCGTGCTTCGGCGTCTTGAAGACGCGCCCGTCCAGCCGGGCCTCATCGATGATCTCGAGTTTATAGTCGACGCGGCCGGCATAGGTTTCGCGCAGCCCCAGCTTGCGCTCGGTCGGTGCCACCGTGTCGCGAGGCGCGTGATAGGCGTAGATGCGCGCGGTGTTGGGATAAACATGACGCCGCTCGAGCAAAGAGCGGATCTCCCGCCGGGGCTTCGAGAAGAAACTTGCCGCGGCCGGATCATCAGTCCAGGCGCGGGCCGCGTAGCCGTTCATCGACACCCCGCCGATAAAGCCTCGCGACAGTCCCATTACGCCCGGCAGGTCGTCTTCGGCCGAGGAGAAGCCGGAATTGTCGATCACCATGCGGAAGGTGTTGGGCGCCAGTTTCGCCATCATCCCGGCGATGTAGCCGCCATAGGACGTGCCGATGACGAAGAGGCGACGCTTGTTCAGCCGGCGCTCGCTCAGAAGGCGATGCGCGACCTGCAGATTGTCGAGCGCCGGCAGGAAGCCCATGGCGTTGTATTCGTCCGCGACGAGGGCCAGTCGGCACTCCGGATGCAGCTCGCTGACGCCATTGTGCTTCAGTAGCTCGCCCAGCGAGTGCAGCAGCTGCGACATGTCGACGCCGCGGGTGACATTGACGGTGATGCCGTAGTGCTGGGTGAGCTTGACGAAGAAATCCGGCAAGGGGACGAGGCGGGCGCAGGTCCATAAATTGGCGCCAAAATAGCGCACCGAGGCGGCGACGCAATTGTAGCGATTGGCGAGATGGGAGAGCAGGCTTTCGGCATAGCTGTTGCACGGGTCCATGCCGTAGCCGCCGACATAGAGCACAACGCCGGTGTCGCGGTCGATGCCGGCATCGGGCGCGCAGACCAGGTAACGCAGCGCAGAGCGCTTGACGCCAAGCTCGATATCCGGATGAGGCGCGTCGATGCTCGCCAGCAGCATCGGCCAATCCCCCCGCTGCGCCGCCGCGGCAGGAGGCCGAGGCGCCGCCACAGGTTAGCGATGCAGCGTCAACAACCGGTTAACCAAGCTCGCGTCGCCGCAGTCTCCTTGGTCCGCGTTCTCGACCACAATCCGTCGCGTAGCTTTAACTGGTTCAAAGGGATAAGCATCGACCGGCTAAAGCGAGCTCGCCAGCAGATTGATCGCGAGCGCGAGGATGACGGTGTTGAAGAAGAAGGCGAGCACGCCGTGGAACAGCGTCAGCCGCCGCATGCCGCGGCTCGTCACCTGCACGTCGGAGACCTGGCAGGTCATGCCGACCACGAAGGAGAAATAGAGAAAATCCCAATAATCCGGCAGCTCGTTGCCGGGAAAGGCGAGCCCGCCGCGATCGTCTTCCGGTCCCGGCGCCGGCCCGTCGCCGTAATAGTGATGCGCATAGTGCAGCGCGAAGGTGGTGTGGGTCAGCGTCCACGACACCACCACCGTCAGCCCCGCCAGCAGCAGCCGCGAGGCGAGCCGCAGCGCCGTCTCGTCCGGCTCCTTCTGCAGCGTGAATCCCAAGGCGAAGAGGCTGATCGCGGCCGCGGCGACGATGATCGCCAGAATGACCCAGCGACGGGGATCGAGCTGACGCGCGCGCCGGCGCAGCATCTCGGGCGGAACGCCGTTGATGATGAGCGCGGTCAGGCACAGGAAGAGGCCGGCGCCCACCACCCAGCCCAGCGCCAGCCGCTCGGTCGGACGCAGCGAATGCGGCAGCAGCAGGAAGAGGAGCGCGCCGGCCGCGGTGCAGAACGCCAGCCGGACGCCGATATAGACCCGCCGGAGCGTCTCGATCGCGGCCAAGCTGATCACGACTGCCCGCTCATCCCCGGCAGCCGCGATGCGCCTGCGAGCGGGCACAGCGGTGGCATGGGCGCCGCATCTTCCTCCCCGCGATCGACGCCGGAAGCTTAGGCGGGCGCCAACCCGGCGGCAAGCCGCCGCGGCGCAGGAGAATTGTCAGGCACGGTGCGGGCTCCCGCGGTTGCAGGAGCAACCGCTGACGCCCGCCAGCGACGACGCGCTGGGCGCGTCGTGCTAGGGTCCGGACTCAATCAGGCTAAGCTCGATCGGTGCGGCTCCCGCCGTTGCTGACGCAACGGCTGACGCCGCCTCGGACGAATTCGCTGCGCGAATTCGCCTAGGCCTGGTCGTGCCGCTCGCGGATGATGCAGTCGGACTGGCGGGCGAGCTGGGCCACCAGCTCGAGCACCCGCTCGATGCGGAAGGGTTTCAGCAGGTAGGAATGGCCGCTGTCCCGCAGCCGGTCGAAATGCCGGACATCGCCGGTGACGAGAATGACGCCGCAGCCTTCCTCCCGCGCCAGCTCCGCCAGCGCGAAACCGTCATCGGCGCCGGGCAGGGTGACATCGATCACCGCAACGTCGAAGCTCTTGGCGGCAAGCGCGCCACGCATCTCCTCGCCGCTCGACACCACGGCGATCTCGTAGCCTTCCTCGTCGAACAGCCCCTGCAGGAGATCACGGACGCCATCATTGTCCTCGACCACCACAATCTTGCAGATACGCGCCATGTCGCTGCGTCCGAAACCCCTCATGCGCGCTATCGTTTGCGCGAGATCGTTGCCGTCCGTTTATAGGCCGGGCGCCTGACGCTGTCATTACGGAATTACTGTTTGCTGAAAAGTAAAACGGTGCGCCGGACTGTAATGACCGGCGGTAGAATTCGACCGATTACTCCGATCATCATTGCCGCGGCCCACCCCGGCACAGGGCTCAACCGCCGGAACGTCATCGCCTCGACCCGTCGCCAGCCGGCCTCGGCGAGCGCGCGGGCGCGGGCGCCGGACTCGCGCGCGCGGAGATTGGCGGCGGTGCCCTCGACCACGCGGCCCATGATCCCCTGGAGAATGGCCGCGAGGCGGAACATGTTGTACGCCATGTAGAACTCCCAATTGGGGATGCCGTCGCGCCCGGTCCGCCGGCAGTAGAGCGCGCGGTATTCCTCCTTGCCGGGAATGCCGAGCGCCGCCAGATCCTTGCCGCCGAGGCCGCGATAGGCTTCGGGCCCCAGCTCCCAGGTCATCATGTGGTAGGAGAAATCGGCGAGCGGGTTGCCCAGCGTCGACAGCTCCCAGTCTAGCACCGCGAGCACCCGCGGCTCGCTCGGATGGAAGATCATGTTGTCGAGGCGGTAGTCGCCATGGACGATCGCTGTCTCGTCGTCGACGGGGACGTTGCGCGGCAGCCACTCGATCAGCCGGTCCATCGCCTCGATGCGCTCGGTCTCGGAGGCGCGGTACTGCTTGGTCCAGCGGTCGATCTGGCGCGTGAAGTAGTTGCCGGGCTTGCCGAAATCACCGAGCCCGATCTTCCGATAATCGACCTTGTGCAGCGCGGCGATCACCGCGTTCATCGCGTCATAGACGGCGCGGCGCTGCGGCGGCGCGAGTTCCGGCAGGGTCGGATCCCAGAAGATGCGCCCCTCGACACAGTCCATGATGTAGAAGGCGGTGCCGATGATGCTTTCATCGGTGCAGAGCGCATAGCTGCGCGCCACCGGCACCTCGGTGTCGCGCAGCGCGGTGATGACCCGGTATTCGCGATCGACCGCATGCGCCGAGGGCAGCAGCTTGCCCGGCGGCTTGCGGCGAAGCACGTAGCGCTTGCCGCCGGCGGTGAGACGGAAGGTCGGGTTCGATTGCCCGCCGCGGAACTGCTCGACCTCGAGCGGGCCGTGGAAGCCCGCGACATGCTCGCCCATCCAGGCGACCAGCCGCTCCGTGGCGAAGCGGTGCCGGTCGGTGACCGGCATGGTGCCGACGAAATCCTCGCTCTCGCTCATGCTGCATCGCCCTCGGCTGTTTCCCGCGCCCCGTGACACCATTGAAGGCGGCGGCGCCTCGCTTGGCAAATGGCAAAGCCATTCCGCCGCGCGAGCCGAGCCGCCGCTCCCCCGCGCGAGGTTTTGCCCATGGCCGGCGCGGCTGGCAAGGCCCGGCCGCCGCGGCCGGCCGGAAGCCCCGCGCGACCATGACAGGAAATTCACCACTTTGGCATCGACAAGCGGCGGGCGCTCAGGAAGACTGTTGCGACAAACCAAAAGGCCGTCAAAGGCCGCGGAAAACCTCGGGGAGGATCGCATGAAGGCTGGAAAGCTGTCCGGCGCGCTTGACCGTCGCACCATCCTGACGGCCGGCGCCGCCATCGGTACGCTGCAGATCGCGTCTCCGTTCATCCTGACGGCACGCGGCGAGACGCCGGTGAAGATCGGCATGGTCGATCCGCTGACCGGCATCTATTCGGCATTCGCGCAGGACGAGGTCGACGGCGCCAAATACGCCCTGGCCGAGATCAACGGCAAGGGCGGCATCCTGGGCCGGCAGGTCGAGCTGCTGGTCGAGGATTCCGCCAACGACGTTGGCACCGGCGTGCAGAAGACGCGCAAGCTGATCGACCGCGACCAGGTGGACGTGATCTTCGGCGACGTCAATTCCGGCATCGCCTACGCCATGTCGCAGGTGACCAACGAGAAGAAGGTGTTCCAGATCGTGCCGGGCGGCCACACGGATCCGATCACCGGCACGGATTGCAAATGGAACGTGTTCCGCATCTGCAACACCACCTCGATGGACGCCGCGGCGATCACTCCCGAACTGGTCAAGGTGTTCGGCAAGAAGTGGTTCTTCATCACCCCCGACTACGCCTATGGCCACACGCTGCAGGAAGCCTTCATCAGGAACCTCAAGAAGGCGGGCGGCACCTATGACGGCGACATGCTGCCGATCAACACCTCGGATTTCTCGGCGACGCTGATCAAGGCCAAGGGCTATCAGCCGAACGTGCTGGTCAACAACATGGGCGGGCTGGCGCAGGTCAACTGCATGAAGCAGTTCACCCAGTTCGGCATGGAAAAGGACATGGGGCTGGGCGGCGCCCTGTTCGAGCTCGAAAGCATCAAGAGCGTGCCGAAGGACGCGCAGACCGGCTGGTGGGACATGGAGTGGTGGTGGAACCAGCCGGGCGTGCCGCATGTGGCGGAGTTCGTCGCGGCGTTCCGCAAGGCGGTGGGCAAGACGCCCAGCGCCCGCAACTGGTTCGGCTTTGTCGCCGTGCATTCGGTGCGGCTCGCCGCCGAGCGGGCGAAATCGCTGGCCGGGCCCAAGCTGGCGATGGCGATGGAGGACCTCGAGCTGCCGCCGGAGGTGGCGCTGCAGCCGGGCAAGGTGCGCTATCGCGCCGGCGATCACGAGCTGATGAGCAACGTGTTCGTCGGCCAGGTGCACCCGCCGAAGGACAATGCGGACGACGTGTTCACGACCAAGGCGTTGGTGCCCGGCGAGCAGGCGGCCGGGTCGGTGGCGGAGACCGGCTGCAAGATGAGCCATCCCGCCTGATCGCTGCGCCGCGGCGGGCCACCCGCGCCCGCCGCGGCTTCGCTCGAGGAGACGAGGCGGCCGATGCTGCAAGTGATCCTCTACAACGTCACCAACGGGCTGATCATCGGCGCCTTCTACGTGCTCATGGCGCTGGGATTGTCGCTGATCCTCAATCTCAGCAACGTCATCAACTTCGCGCATGGCAACTTCCTCGCGCTGGGCGGCTATTTCGCCTTCGTCCTCACGCCCTTCGTCGGCTTCTGGGGCGCGCTGCTGATATCGCCGGCGCTCGCGGGCCTGCTGGGCTTCGTCATCGAGCGGCTGATGATCCGCCGGGTCTACCGGCGGGACCCGGTCTACAGCCTGCTGCTCACCTTCGGCCTCGCCTTCATCATCCAGGATGCCTGCCGCTACATCTGGGGACCCAACGGGCTGCCGCTCGGCATTCCCGCCGCCCTGTCGCAGCCGCTGAGCCCGACGCTGTTCTTCATCACCTGGTACCGGGTGTTCATGGTGGCGATCGTCATCGTCGCCGTGGGCGGCCTCTTCGCCTTCCTGCGCTATACGCGGGTGGGGCTGCGCATCCGCGCCGGGACGCTCGATTTGGAGACCGTCTCGGCGCTGGGGGTCAACGTGCGCCTGCTGCGCTCGATCAATTTCGGCGTCGGCTCGCTGCTCGCCGGGCTGAGCGGCGTGCTCGCCGCCGGGCAGATCGGCCTCAACCCCAACATGGGCGATGACCTGCTGATGCCGAGCTTCATCGCCATCATCATCGGCGGCGTCGGCAGCCTGACCGGCACGCTGTTCGGCGGCCTGCTGATCGGGCTCGCCGGCGCGCTGACCACGGTGGTCTACCCCGCCGCCAGCGAGGCGGTGATCTACGTCATCATGGCGGTGGTGCTGCTGATCAGGCCGCGCGGCCTCTTCGGCGAGGAAGGCATGCTGACATGAACAGCGCCTCGGTGGTCGCCGCGATCAAGCGCCCGGCGGAGAGGCGCTGGCTGCCGCTCGTCGCCCTCTGGGCGGTGCTGCTCGCCGTGCCGCTGTGGCTGCCGCTGGTCGGCGGCTACACCGCGCTCGCCGGGCGCGTGCTGGTGCTGGGGCTGGCGGCGATCGGCTTCAACCTGCTGCTGGGCTTCACCGGCATGATGAGCTTCGGCCACGCCGCCTATTTCGGCCTCGGCGCCTATGGCGCCGGGCTGACGCTCAAATATCTCGCCGCGAGCACGCCGCTCGCCGTGCTGCTCGGCACGCTGCTCGGCGGCAGCGCGGGCGCGCTGTTCGGGCTGCTGATCGCGCGCCGGCGCGGCGTCTACTTCGCCATGGTCACCATCGCCTTCGGCCAGATCTGCTACTACATCGCCTATAGCTGGAACGATTTCACCGGCGGGTATGACGGGCTCAGGGGCTTCCAGCGCGCGCCGCTCGGCCTCGGCCCGCTGGCGCTCGACATCAGCGGCGACGGGCCCGCCTTCTATTACTTCCTGCTCGGCGTGTTCGCGGTGGCGGTGGCGCTGATGGGCCTGCTGCTGCGCTCGCCGCTCGGCCACAGCTTCGTGGCGATCCGCGAGAACGAGCGCCGCGCGCGCTTCCTCGGCATTCCGGTCGAGCGGCATATCTGGATCTCGTTCTCGATCTCCTGCTTCGTCACCGCGCTGGCCGGCACGCTCTACGCCCTCCTCAACAACTTCGCCGATCCGCTGGGGCTGCACTATTCGCTGTCGGGCGAGATCGTCATCATGACGGTGATGGGCGGCATGCGCACCTTCTGGGGACCGTTGCTCGGCGCCGCCGTCTTCGTCGTGCTGCAGGACTATATCTCGAGCATGACGACGAACTGGATGTCGTTCATCGGCCTGCTCTTCGTCGTCGTCGTGCTGTTCTTCCCGCGGGGATTGCTGGGCTTCCTGCCGCGCCGGGCGGAGCGATGAGCTTCCTCAAGGTCGACGCCGTCGCCAAGAATTTCGGCAGCCTGGTGGCGCTGCGCGACGTGTCGCTCGAGGTCGAGCCCGGCGAGCTGCGCGCGATCATCGGCCCGAACGGCGCCGGCAAGACCACCTTCTTCAATCTCATCAGCGGCTTCTTCGCGCCCAGCGCCGGCACCATCAGCTTCGACGGCCGCGACGTGACGCGGCTGCCGGCGCATCGCCGCGTGGCCCTCGGCATGGCGCGCACCTTCCAGGTCACCGAGGTCTTCCCGGAGCTCAGCGTGATCGAGAACGTGCTGATCGCGGTCGAGGTGGCATCGGGCCACCGGCTCAGCCCCTGGCTCGGGCGCAGCGCCCAGCGGGCGCTGCGCGCCAGGGTCGACGAGATGCTGGCGCTGGCCGGGCTCGGCCCGAAGGCCGAGCGGCTGGTGGGCGAGCTTTCCCATGGCGACCAGCGCGCCGCCGAGATCGCCATGGCGCTGGCGCTGCGGCCGCGCCTGCTGCTGCTCGACGAGCCGACCGCGGGCATGGGCGATCAGGAGACCTACGAGATCACCCGGCTCATCCGCCGCCTGCACCAGGACGCCAAGCTCACCATCGTGCTCATCGAGCACGACATGCGCGTCATCTTCCACCTCGCCGACCGGATCAGCGTGCTCGACCAGGGGCGGCTGCTGGCGGAAGGCACACCCGCCGAGATCGCCGCCAACGGGGCGGTCCAGGCGGCCTATCTCGGCACCGCGGCATGAGCGGCGCGACCGGCAGCGCGCTCAGCGCGGCGGGGCTCCATACCTTCTATGGCAAGAGCCACATCCTCCACGGGGTCAGCCTCGAGGTGGCGGCGGGAGGCATCACCGCGCTGCTCGGGCGCAACGGCGCCGGCAAGACCACGACGCTGCGCAGCCTGATGGGCCTGACCCCGGCGCGCGAGGGCCGCATCACCATCTTGGGCGAGGAGACGACGCGCTGGCCCAGCTTCCGCATCGCCGCGCTGGGCGTGGGCTACGTGCCCGAAGGCCGCCGCATCTTCCCCAATCTCAGCGTCGAGGAGAACCTCAAGGTGCCGATCGAGCGCAACGGCCCGTGGTCGATCGGCCGCGTCTTCGAGCTCTTCCCCCGCCTCGCCGAGCGCCGCCAGAACCGCGGGCGCCAGCTGTCGGGCGGCGAGCAGGAGATGCTGGCGATCGCCCGGGCGCTGCTGGTCAACCCGCGCCTGCTGATGCTCGACGAGCCGTCGCAGGGGCTCGCGCCGCTGGTGGTGCGCGAGGTGTTCCGCGTGGTGGAGCAGATGCGCGATGAAGGCATCTCGGTGCTGCTGGTGGAGCAGAATGCCCGCATGAGCCTCGCCATCGCCGACCATGCCTATGTTTTGGACGACGGCGCCATCGTCTATTCCGGCCCGGCCAAGGAATTGGCCGCCGACGACCAGCGGGTGCAGGCGCTCGCCGGGGCCAGCGCCGAAGAGTGGCAGACGGAGTCGATTCGCCGCTAAATTGCCCGGCCGCTTGCTGTTCTCGCGCGTAAAATTGCACCGGCATCCTTCTTATGGTGCGGTGCGACATTTTGGCGCCCGCACAAAACCGAGCATTTTCCGCGGCAGCACCCCACCTTCGAGGCAAGAGCCTTAACTTCGACATTTTTTTTTGTGATTCTGATCGATGTTGCGTCGGCGCGGTGGTTGCCGGACGCGGTTTGGTGAGGAGCAGGCTAAGAGCGCATGCGCCTAGGCTGCGACGATGAATATAGAGCGGCGCGACCCCGTTTGGGGGGTGATGGCGCCGGCCGGCATCAACCTTGCATATCTCACTGCTTGTCACTGCCGCGCGTCACGCGCTGCGGCGGGGGCAAAAGTGGAACTGGCCCAAAGGAGCCGCGTTTTCCCTGATGCCTGCACCTGTCGAAGAAGTCGCGGTGAATTACGTGGTCGTCGTTAATGGTTAATTAACAACGAATACGTAAAACTTTGTATCAGTCCCGCAAAGAATTTGAACTGGGACCGTGTCGAGGGCGAGGTGGAGAATGATTTCTCAGGATAATCTGTTCGGTCTCTTCTCAAAGCTGTACGACAGCCAGAAAGAGACTGAGATGAGCCTGGAAGATTATCTCAAGTCTTGCGCACGCGAGCCTATGGCCTACGCCAGTGCAGCCGAGAGAATGCTGGCGGCCATCGGCGAGCCGGAGATCGTCGATACCAGCCACGATTCACGGCTGGGCCGGATCTTCATGAACCGGAGCATCCGGGTCTACCCCTCCTTTGCCGATTTCTACGGCATGGAAGAGACGATCGAGCGCATCGTCGGTTATTTCCGCCATGCCGCGCAGGGCCTCGAAGAGCGCAAGCAGGTGCTCTACCTCCTGGGCCCGGTGGGCGGCGGCAAGTCGTCGCTGGCCGAGCGGCTGAAGCTGCTGATGGAGAAGATGCCGATCTACGTGCTGAAGGCCGGCAAGGAGATCAGCCCGGTCTTCGAGAGCCCGCTCGGCCTTTTCGAGCCCAACCGCATGGGCGACACGCTGGAGCGCAACTACCGCATCCCGAAGCGGCGTCTGACCGGCCTCGCCTCGCCCTGGGCGCTGAAGCGCCTGGACGAGTTCGGCGGCGACATCTCGAAATTCTCGGTGGTGCGCATCCACCCCTCGCGGCTCAGGCAGGTCGGCATCGCCAAGACCGAGCCCGGCGACGAGAACAACCAGGACATCTCGAGCCTGGTCGGCAAGGTCGACATCCGCAAGCTCGAGTTCTTCAGCCAGGCCGATGCCGACGCCTATGCCTTCTCGGGCGGGCTGAACCGCACCACCCAGGGCATCCTCGAATTCGTCGAGATGTTCAAGGCGCCGATCAAGATGCTCCACCCGCTGCTGACCGCGACGCAGGAGAGCAACTACATCGGCTCCGAGAACATCGGCGCGATCCCCTTCCAAGGCATCATCCTCGCCCACTCTAACGAGGCGGAGTGGCAGACCTTCAAGAACAACCGCAACAACGAAGCGTTCATCGATCGCATCTGCGTGATCAAGGTGCCATACTGCCTGCGCGCGCTGGAGGAGCGGAAGATTTACGAGAAGCTGCTTGCCAACAGCGAGCTCTCCTCGGCGCCCTGCGCCCCGGGCACGCTCGACATGCTGTCGCGCTTCTGCGTGCTGTCGCGCCTCAAGCCGCATGAGAACTCCAACCTCTACTCCAAGATGCGCGCCTATGACGGCGAGAGCCTCAAGGACAGCGACCCCCGCGCCAAGACGGTGCAGGAATACCGCGATGCCGCCGGCGTCGACGAGGGCATGGAGGGCATGTCGACCCGCTTCGCCTTCAAGGTGCTGTCCAGCACCTTCAACTACGACACGCAGGAGGTCTCGGCCGATCCCGTGCACCTGATGTACGTGCTGGAGCAGGCCATCCGCCGCGAACAGTTCTCCGAGGACAACGAGAAGAAGCTGCTGACCTACATCAAGGCCGAGCTGGCGCCCCGCTATGCGGAATTCATTGGCAATGAGATCCAGAAGGCCTATCTGGAATCCTATGGCGATTACGGCCAGAACCTGTTCGATCGCTATGTCGCCTATGCCGATGCCTGGATCGAGGACCAGGACTACAAGGACCCGGATACGGGGCAGCTGATGGACCGCGAGCTGCTGAACCAGGAGCTCTCCAAGATCGAGAAGCCGGCGGGGATCGCCAATCCCAAGGATTTCCGCAACGAGGTGGTCAAGTTCGCGCTGCGCTCGCGGGCTTCCTATGGCGGCCGCAACCCGTCCTGGACCTCCTACGAGAAGCTGCGCGAGGTGATCGAGAAGCGGATGTTCTCGCAGGTCGAGGATCTGCTGCCGGTGATCAGCTTCGGCTCCAAGAAGGACTCGGACACCGAGAAGAAGCATCACGACTTCCTCGAGCGCATGATGTCGCGCGGCTACACCCAGCGCCAGGTCCGCCGCCTCGTCGAGTGGTACATGCGCGTCAATAAGGCGGGCTAGCGCCGCCCATAAGCCCACAAGGAGACATCCCGCCCGATGAACATCATCGATCGACGGCCAAATCCCAAGGGCAAGAGCCTTGCCAACCGGCAGCGCTTCATCGATCGGGCAAGAGGCGAGGTGAAGAAGGCCCTGGTCGACGCGCTCAAGCGGCGCAAGGTCGGCGAGACCGACGGCGGCGAGAAGATCTCGATCCCGAGCCGGGGCATCGCCGAGCCGGTCTTCCACCGCGCCGGCCATGGCGGCAAGCGCGACTACATCGTCCCCGGCAACAAGAAGTACATCGCCGGCGACCATATCGAGCGGCCGCCCGCGGGCGAAGGCGGCGGCCGCGGCGGCGCCAGCGCCGAGGATGGCGGCGAGCAGGACGCCTTCGAGTTCGTGCTTTCCAAGGAGGAGTTCCTCAACCTCTTCTTCGAGGATCTGGAGCTTCCCGACCTGGTCAAGACCCGGCTCAAGGAGACCGAGGCGACCCAGCTCGCGCGCGCCGGCTTCTCGATCGCCGGCACCCCCGCCAGCCTCAACCTCGTGCGCACCATGCGCAACAGCCTGGCGCGGCGCATCTCGCTGCACCGGCCGCGGGCGCACGAGATCGCCGCGCTCGAGCTCCAGATCGACACCGCGCTCGCCGCCGACGACGCGGAGAGCGCGGAGCAGGGCCGGCTCGATCTCGAGATGCTGCAGCGCCGGGCGCGCCGCGTGGGATTCATCGATCCCGTCGACGTCCGCTACAACCGCTTCGAGCGCATCCCGAAGCCGAACACCCAGGCGGTCATGTTCTGCCTGATGGACGTGTCCGGCTCGATGACCGAGGCGATGAAGGATCTGGCCAAGCGCTTCTTCCTGCTGCTGCACGTCTTCCTCACCCGCCGCTACAAGCATGTCGATATCGTCTTCATCCGCCATACCAGCAACGCGCAGGAGGTGGACGAGGACACCTTCTTCCACAGCCGCGAGACCGGCGGCACCATCGTCTCGACCGCCCTCGAGGAGATGATGAAGGTGGTGCGCGAGCGCTACAGCCCGGACAACTGGAACATCTATGCGGCGCAGGCGTCCGACGGCGACAACTACACCGAGGACAGCGACCGCTGCAGCCAGCTGCTCGGCGGCGAGATCCTGCCGCGGACGCAATATTTCGCCTATATCGAGGTCGGCGCCGAGGCGACGCTCCGGCACGGCTTCCCCTCGCCGCCCACCGACCTCTGGCGCACCTACAGCCAGATCGCCGAGCAGCACCGCAACTTCGCGATGCGCAAGGTGGCGGACCAGACCCAGATCTTCCCGGTCTTCCATGAGCTGTTCGCCAAGCAGCGGGAGCATGCCTGATGGCGGCTGACGGCGGCATCGGCACGCCCGACCGGCTGCTCTTCGAAGGGCCGGAATGGGATTTCGAGAAGCTGCGCCGCGTCTACGGCGCGATCGAGGAGATCGCGCTGGGCGAGCTCGGCCTCGACGTCTATCCCAACCAGATCGAGGTGATCACCTCCGAGCAGATGCTCGACGCCTATGCCTCGATCGGCCTGCCGCTGATGTACCGGCACTGGAGCTTCGGCAAGCGCTTCGCGCGCGAGGAGGCGCTCTACCGCCACGGGCTCCAGGGCCTGGCCTATGAGATCGTGATCAATTCGAGCCCCTGCATCAGCTACATCATGGAGGAGAACTCCATGACCATGCAGTCGCTGGTGATCGCGCATGCCGCCTTCGGCCACAACCACTTCTTCAAGAACAACTATCTCTTCCGCCAGTGGACCGACGCCACCGGCATCCTCGACTACCTGACCTTCGCGCGCGACTTCGTGGCGCATGCCGAGGAGAGCCACGGGGTCGAGGCGGTCGAGCGCGTGCTCGACGCCGCCCATGCGCTGATGAACCACGGCGTCCATCGCTACGACCGTCCGGCCAAGCTCAATCTCGAGGAGGAGCGCAAGCGCCAGGAAGAGCGCCGGCAGCATTTCGAGTCGAGCTATGACGACATCTGGCGCACCGCGCTGATCGGCGAGAAGCACGAGGAGGAGCCCGGCCAGAAGGAGAAGCAGCGCGCCGAGATGCGCCGCCGGCTGGGGTTGCCCGAGGAGAACCTGCTCTACTTCCTGGAAAAGCGCGGGCCGCGGCTCGAGCCGTGGCAGCGCGAGCTGGTCCGCATCGTGCGCCACATCTCGCAGTATTTCTATCCGCAGAAGCAGACGCGGCTCTTGAACGAAGGCTGCGCCACCTTCTGCCATTACGAGATCATGACGCGGCTGCACGAGAAGGGCATGATCACCGACGGCTCCTTCCTCGAGGCGCTGCACTCGCACACCAGCGTCGTCTTCCAGCCGGAATTCGACGACCGGCGCTACAACGGCATCAACCCCTACGCGCTGGGCTTCGCCATGATGCGCGATATCAAGCGCATCTGCCTGGAGCCCGAGGACGAGGATCGCGAGTGGTTCCCGGATATCGCCGGCAACGGCGATCCCTACGGCACGCTGCGCCATGCCTGGGCGAACTACCGCGACGAGAGCTTCGTGCTGCAGTACCTGAGCCCGCACCTCATCCGTCAGTTCCGCCTGTTCAAGGTGCTGGACGAGGAAGGCGCCGACGCGCTGCTGGTCGACGCCATCCATGACGAGCGGGGATATCGCGAGATCCGCCGCGCGCTGGCACGCCATTACGACCTGGCGCGGCACGACCCCGATATCCAGATCCGCGACGTCGATTTGCAGGGCGACCGCTGCCTCGTGCTGAGCCATGCCGTCCATGACGGCATCGTGCTCGACGAGCCCAGCACCAAGGCCGTGCTCGAGCAGCTTGCCGAGCTCTGGCGCTACGGCATCCGCCTGGAAGAGATCGACGCCACGAGCGAGCGCGTCATCAAGACCCACGAGCTCCCGGCGCGGCTTCAGGACCTAGTCGCCGGCGCGGCCGCCTCTGCCCATCAGCACCAGCGCCGCCGCGGCGAGGTGTAGCGCCGTCGCCAGCAGCAGCGGCGCGGCATAGCTGCCGGCGAGGTCGTGCAGCGCGCCGAAGACCGCCGGCGCGAAGCTGAACACCGCCTGGTTGATGGCGACGACGAGCGCCACGACGCGGCCGAGATCGACGGCGGCGAATTCCCGCTCGGCGATGAGCGGCGGCAGCGAGACGAGATTGCCGAGCCCCAGCCCGAACAGCACGCAGCCGAGCAGCGTCGGCGCCGCGCCGTGGCCGAGCAGCAGCAGGAGGCCGGCGATCTGCAGCGCGAAATTCGCCGCCGCGGCCAGCCGCCGGTCGAGCCGGTCGATGACCGCGCCCAGCAGCAGCCGACCGACGACGGCGCAGAGCGCGGTCAGGCTGGCCGCGCTCGCCGCGCCCTCGTCGCCGAGCCGCGGCGCCAGCAGGCTCACGAGATGGGCGACGAGCCCGACCTGGGAGAAGAGGCCGAGGGCGAAGGCGCTCGACAAGGTAAGGAACCGGCGCTGCCGCAGCAGCGCGCCCCGGCTGGTCGCCGCTTGCGGGGCGGCACCGGCGGCCGCCGCGGCGCTCGCACCCTCGCCGTCCGGCAGCACGCCGAGGCTCGCCGGCGTCGGGCGCAGATAGCGGCCCGCCAGCGGCCACAGCACCACGAGGCTCGCCGCCGCCACCGCGGCGGCGGCGGAAAGGCCGAGCCGTGCGCCCAGCCCCACCCAGAGCGGGATGAACAGCACGCCGCCGACGCTCGCGCCGTTGAAGGCGAGGCTGAGCGCCAAGCCGCGCCGCCGCCGGAACCAGGGCATGAGCATGGCGCTGATCCCGGCGGTGCTGGTGGCCGACCATCCCGCCGCGGTCAGCGCCGCGGCGAGGAAGAGCTGCCACGGCGCCGCCGCGAGACCCCAGGCCAGGACCCCGGCGGCGAGGGCCACGACGCCGGCGCGGGTGGTGGCGACGAGGCCGAAGCGGCGATGCGCGTCGTCGAGCCAGGTCATCAGGACGGCGCTCAGCAGGTAATGCGCGGTGATCGCCGCCGAGATCAGCGATATCGGCCAGCCGCGCGCCTCGTGGATGGCGTGAAGCAGGACCGAGAGCCCGTAGAAGCCGATGCCCCAGGCGAAGACGGCGAAGACGAAGGCCGCGCCGACCACGCGCCAGCCGAAGAACACGCCCGTTGCCTGGAGTCTCGCCACCGTCATGGCGAGAGATCTAAGGCCGGCGGGATCGACCCGCTATCCGGAACGCTTCGGCGCCGGCCGAAGCGTAGCCGTCATTTCGGCTTGAAGGCGAGCGCGGCGGAGTTGAGGCAGTAGCGCAGCCCGGTCGGCGCCGGCCCGTCCTCGAAGACATGGCCGAGATGGGCCTCGCAGCGGCTGCACAGCACCTCGGTGCGCGTCATGAAGAGGCTGCGGTCGGTCTCGGTCTCGACGCGGTCCTCGCTCACCGGCGCCCAGAAGCTCGGCCAGCCGGTGCCGGAATCGAATTTGGTGTCGGAGGCGAAGAGCTCCTGGCCGCAGCAGATGCAGGCATAGGTGCCGGGCGCCTTGGTATCCCACAAGGCGCCGCTGAAGGCGCGCTCGGTGCCCTTCTTGCGCGCGACGCGGTACTGCTCCGGCGTAAGCTGGGCGCGCCATTCGGCGTCGGATTTGACCAGTTTTGCGCTCATGAGCCGCTCCTTGCCGCCGCCGCGTCATCCTATCGCCGCAAGGCGCGCGCGCAAGCCGTGCGGCATTGCGTCCGTCCCCGCCGGCGCCTATCTCTGCACGGCACCCCGCCCGAGGAGACGTCCGGATGAGCGAGCAGAGCCCCGTCGCCCGGTATCGCAGCAATCTCGACGGCGAGATGGACAGCGCCGCGCTCTATCGCGCGCTCGCCGCCGCGGAGACCAACCCGCAGCTGAAAGAGGTCTATGGCCGCCTCGCTGCGGTCGAGGAGGCGCATGCCGAATTCTGGCGCAAGCGGCTGGCGAGCCTCGGCGCCGCGGCCCGGGCGCGCGGGCCGCGCTGGCGCACCCGCGCGCTGGCCTGGGCCGCGCGGCGCTTCGGGCCGCAATTCGTGCTGCCGGTGGTGAATTCGCTGGAGCGGGCCGATTTCGACAAATACGACGCGCAGCCCGACGCGGTCTCCGCGGGCCTGCCGGCGGACGAGCGCTCGCATTCGCGCATCATCGCCGCCATGGCACGGCCGTCGGAAGGCGGCATGAGCGGCGGCGCCCTGGCGCAGCTCGAGGGCCGGCATCGCAGCGGCGGCAACGCGCTGCGCGCCGCGGTGCTCGGCGCCAATGACGGGCTGGTCTCCAATCTCAGCCTGGTGATGGGAGTGGCGGGCGCGGATTTCTCCGCCCGCACCACCCTCGTCACCGGCCTTGCCGGCCTCATCGCCGGCGCCTGCTCGATGGCGATGGGGGAATGGCTCTCGGTCAACAGCTCGCGTGAATTCTACGAGCAGCAGATCGCCGGCGAGGCCGCGGAGCTGACCGAGTTCCCCGACGAGGAAAAGCAGGAGCTGCAGCTCATCTATCAGGCCAAGGGCCTCAGCGAGGCGCAGGCGAAGACGTTGTCCGAGCGCCTGATCGGCAACCGGGAGACCGCGCTCGACACACTGGCGCGCGAGGAGCTCGGCATCAATCCCGACGAGCTCGGCGGCTCGGCCTGGACCGCCGCCGGCGCCTCCTTCCTGCTCTTCGCCGGCGGCGCGATCATCCCGGTGCTGCCGTTCTTCGCCTTGACCGGGCTGGCCGCGGTGGGCGCCAGCATCGGCCTCGCCGCGCTCGCCATGTTCGCGATCGGCGCCGGCACGACGCTTTTCACCGGCCGCGGCGTGCTGTTCTCCGGCCTGCGACAGCTCGCCATCGGCATCGCGGCGGCGGGCGTGACCTATGGCGTCGGCAAGCTGATCGGCGTCTCGCTCGCCGGCTGACCGGGCGGCCGGTTTCCATCCGGAAGCGATTATCATATGCTAAATTCGGTGCGCCCGCGCGGGCGCACCGAGCGAGGGAGGACGGGACATGCGGCTGGTGGCATTCGACGAGGGCGGCAAGGCGCGGCTGGGCGTGCTGCAGGGCGAGGCGGTGGTCGATCTCTCCCGCGCCGCGCCGGACCTGCCGCGCGACCTCGCCGGGCTGATCCGCCAGGGCCCGGCCGCTCTTGCCGCCGCCGCCGAGGCGGGGCGCAAGGCGAAGGCTGAGGCCAGCCGGCCGCTCCAGGGCCTGCGCTTTCGCCCGCCGGTGGAGAATGCCGGCAAGATCGTCTGCCTCGGCCTCAACTATGTCGATCACGCCGCCGAGGGCGGCCATGCCAAGCCCGACTATCCCAGCCTGTTCCTGCGCTGCAACACCTCGCTCGTCGCCCATGGCGAGGCGATGTGGCGGCCCAAGGCGTCGAGCAAGCTCGACTACGAGGCCGAGCTGGTGGCGGTGGTGGGACGCACGGCGCGGCATGTGAGGGCGACCGACGCGCTCGCCTGCATCGCCGGCTATTCCTGCTTCAACGACGGCTCGCTGCGCGACTATCAGCGCAAGACCACACAATGGACCATCGGCAAGAATTTCGATCGCACCGGCGGCTTTGGCCCCTGGTTCGTCACCGCCGACGAGCTGCCGCCGGGTGCCTCCGGCCTCTCCATCCAGTCGCGCCTCAACGGCAAGGTGATGCAGAACGCCAACACCAGCGACATGATCTTCCCGGTGGCCGAGACCGTGGCGCTGCTGAGCGAGTGCCTGACGCTCGAGCCGGGCGATCTGCTGGTCATGGGCACGCCCGCCGGCGTGGGCTATGCCCGCACGCCGCCGGTCTGGATGCAGCCGGGCGACACCATCGACATCGCCATCGAAGGCATCGGCGTCCTCAGCAACCCGATCGCGGAAGAAGCCTAGGCGAACGCGCGGAGCGCGTTCGTCCAGGCGGCGCCAGCCGTTGCGCCAGCAACGGCGAGAGCCGCGCCGAACGAGACTACCCCGCACGGTGCGGGCTTTCGCGGTTGCAAGAGCAACCGCTGGCGCCCGCCCACGATGACGTGCCGCTATGCGTCACGTCACGTGGCCGCCCTCGACGATGACCGTCTCGACCTCGCCGGCGCCGTTGCGGCGGAAAGCGGCCGCCGCGTCGTATTCGGGCGAGCGGAAGCACGCGACGCCCTGCTCCAGGGTCGGGAACTCGATCACCACGAAGCGATGGAATTTGTCCGGGCCCTCCATGATCTCGTAGCGGCCGCCGCGCGCCAGCACCCGCCCGCCATGTTTGGCGATGATGGCGGGGACGAGGTCGGTGTACTTCTTGTAGTCGACGGGATCGCTGATGCGGGATCGGGCAACCCAATAGGCCGGCATGTCGGTCTCCTCGGCTGATGCCGGATATTAGACCGGCTGCACAATATTGCAGCGTGGGTGAGCGGAGGGGCGGCAAGGGGCCGGCCCGCAGGGATCGAGAATAGCCAGCACGGTGCGGGCTTTCGCGGTTGCTGGCGCAACCGCTGGCGCCCGCCCGCGACGAGGCTACGCCTCGCGCGGGGCTGGCATGCTTCGTGCTTCGCTCGGGGGACGGGCATTGCTCCGTTCCCCGACCCGCTCCTTCGGTCCTGGCCCTGGCAGAACCTGTGCGAGAAGCGGATCGGGTCTCGCCCACAAATCGTGGTGGAGCACCATGACGTCATGGTCGTTCACGACGGAATCCTATCCCGATCATCGCCGCCTCGACGCGTGGCGCGATGCGCTCAGCAAGTTGTCGATCGAGGCGCGGGACGCGGTCGGCGCGCGCGACGTCTTCGCTACGGCGCAGGCGATGGAATCGCCGCTCGGCATCGTTTTTGCGCAGATCGCCTCGGGGCCGCAACGGCTCAGCTATAGCGACGATCCCGGCATCATCTGGCTGGCGCTGCACTGCGAGGGCCAGGCGGTGCTGAGCGAGGCCGGCCGGACCTCCGCGATCGCCGTCGGCGATCTCGTCTACGGCACCGCCGGCGCGCCGGCCGAGCTGCTGTTCGCGACCGGGTTCCGCCAGCTTCTGGTGCGCGTCCCGCGCGCCGCCATCGGCGCGCGCCTGGTGGCGCCGCCGGCGCCGCGGGTCGGGCATCTTTCCGGCCGCAGCGGGCTCGGCCGCGTCTTCGCCCAGCTCCTCGCCTCGGTGGCGGACAGCATCGACACGCTCGACGCCGACGCCATCCGGCCGATCGAGGTCGCGGTCGCCGAATTCCTCACCGTCAGCCTCGCCGGCGACCGCGATGTCGGGACGCTGATGGGGGCCACGGCCGCGCAGACGGCGACGCTGAACCGCATCTGCCAGAAGATCGAGGCGCGCCTGGGCGATCCCGAGCTCGCGCTCGCTGCCGTGGCCGCGCAGGAGGGCGTGTCGATGCGCTACCTGCAGAAGCTGTTCGAGGCGGCGGGGTCGAGCTTCGGCGACTATGTGCGCCAGCGACGGCTCGAGCGCTGCCGCCTCGATCTCATGAACCCGCTTTACGCGCGCGACTCCATCACGACGATCTGCTTCCGCTGGGGCTTCAACGACGCCGCCGGCTTCAGCCGCGCCTTCAGCGAGCGCTTCGGCGAGCCGCCGCGCCGCTATCGCCGCAAGATCGCCGACACCATCTCGGAAGGCGTCCGGCTGCAGATGGCCAGGGGCTGGCCGCTGGGCCTCGCCGAGCGGACGAAGGCGCGCCGGCCGCTGGCCCGCGGCGGCCGGACGGAGACCGGCGGCGCGCCGGACGCCGCGATCGCCGCCGCCGCGCTGCCGGTCGCGACCGGCCGGCGACATCACCGTCTCCCGGTGACCGACAAGACGGTCCATTGGGGCTATTTCAGCCGCTCGCTCCGCCCGGTGCTCGAGGTCGAGTCCGGCGACATCGTCACCATCGAGACCCTGACGCAGCACGCCTATGACGACCACGAGCGGATGATCAAGGGCGATCCCGGCGCCGAAAGCGTGTTCCACTGGTCGCGCGAGCGCAAGAATATCGATCGCCGCGGCGCCGGCCCGATCGACGCGTCGATCTATGGTCGCGGCGCGGGCGAAGGCTTCGGCGTCCATATCTGCACCGGCCCCATCGCCCTCAAAGGCGCGATGCCGGGCGACCTCGTCGAGGTGCGGATCCTCGACCTGCACCCCCGCCCCTGCGCCAACGAGCCCTTCGCCGGACGCACCTTCGGCAGCAACGCCGCAGCCTGGTGGGGCTTCCATTACAAGGAGCTGCTGACCGAGCCGCGGCCGCGCGAGGTCGTCACGATCTACGAGATCGCGCGCCAGCTCGACGGCGACATCGCCAAGGCGGTCTATAATTTCCGCTGGACGCCGCAGACCGACCCGTTCGGCGTCGTGCATGCGACGATCGACTATCCCGGCGTCCCGGTCGACCACGCCACCATCGACAAGACCTTCGGCGTGCTGCCGGGCGTGGAGATCCCGGTGCGTCCGCATTTCGGCGTCATCGGGCTGGCGCCGCGCGAGACCGAGATCGTGGATTCGATCCCGCCGACCTGCTCGGGCGGCAACATCGACAATTGGCGCGCCGGCAAGGGCGCGCGGCTCTATCTCCCCGTCGCGGTGCCGGGAGGGTTGCTGTCGGTCGGCGATCCCCATGCCTCGCAGGGCGACAGCGAGCTCTGCGGCACCGCCATCGAGTGCTCGCTGACCGGCGACTTTCAGCTCATCCTGCACCGCCGGCAGGATCTCGCCGGGACCAAGCTGGAGGATGTCAACTACCCCCTGCTCGAGACGCCCGAGGAGTGGGTGGTGCAAGGCTTCAGCCACGCCAACTACCTCGCCGAGCTCGGCGAGCGCGCGCAGAGCGAGGTCTACGAGAAATCCTCGCTCGACCTCGCCATGAAGGACGCCTTCCGCAAGGCGCGGCGCTTCCTCATGACCGCGCAGCGCCTCAGCGAGGACGAGGCGATCTCGCTGCTCTCCGTCGCGGTGGATTTCGGCGTGACCCAGGTGGTCGACGGCAATTGGGGCGTCCATGGCGTCATTCGCAAGCGCCTCTTTGCCGATGGGCGCCGCTGACCTGACCCGGCGGCTGACCAGAAAACGCGCAGATCGACCACGAAACGGGCAATCTGCTCAAAATCTGCCAAGCCCGCGCGTGGCGCAATTTATTGTTCGCCTGCAAGCAAGCCGCGTCCGGGTCTTCGCTCCTAAGCTCGATGACTGGCGATGCAGCATGGCCCCATGCCGTCGAGCATCCGCCCCAAGGAGAAGGAGATCGTTCGATGCTGCAAAACCCTATCGATGACCGGCCCGGCCTGCGAACCAGGGCGCCGGCCGGACGCTGGCTTCCGGTCGTGCTCGGCCTCCTCGGCGTCGTAGCGATCCTCGCTCCGCGGCCGGCGCTCGCGGCCGACGAGCCCGCCGCGTGCCAGCAATTGCAGGCGAAGTATCCGAAGCTGAAGGGAGTGACGCTGGTCGATGCGGTCAATCCCCATACGCCGGGCTACGAGGCGCTCGACCCCAAGGATCCCAGCAAATATATCGGCTTCGACATCGATCTCGCCGAAGCGCTCGGCAAGTGCCTGGGCTTCAGCCTGACCTACAAGCCCGTCGCCTTCGCCGCGCTGCTGCCGACGCTGCAGGCGGGTCAGGCCGACATCGTGATCTCGGACATCTACGCCACCTCCGAGCGCGCCAAGGCGGCGGACTTCATCACCTATTCCAAGGTGTTCGACGGCGTGCTCGTGGCCAAGGGCAATCCCAAGAAGATCACCGGCATCAACACCAGCATGTGCGGCGACGTCGCGGCGGAGAATACCGGCTTCGTCGAGGTGCCGCTGGTGCAGAACCTCGCCGCTCCCTGCAAGGCCGAGGGCAAGCCGGCACCCTCGCTCCAGCTCTATGACAACAACGCCGATTGCATCCAGGCGATCCTGGCCGGCCGCGCCGACACCTACGTCAACGACGCCAACACCGTCGACCAGGCGGTGAAGGCCTACCCCGACAAGCTCGAGAAGGCCGTCGCGGTGACGCTGCCCTATTCCGTCGGCATCGCCGTGCCCAAGGACAAGACCGAGCTTCGCGACGGCATCGTCGCGGCGCTCACCGAGCTGCAGAAAGCCGGGATCGAGACCGCGTTCCTCAAGAAATGGTCGCTCGACCCCGAGACCGTCGAGGCGCCGAGGCTCGTCACTCACTGATGGCGCTTTTTCTTCATTACCTGAGCCTTCCCTACCTCCTCCAGGGCATCAGTCTCACCCTCGGTGTGACCGCCCTGGGGCTGGCAGGGGGGCTGTTGATCGGGCTGGGCCTGGCGGGGATGCAGCTTTCCCGGTTCTGGCTGCTCGCCGCCGTCGCTCGCGCCTATACCGTCATCTTCCGCGGCACGCCGCTGATCCTGCAACTCGTCTTCGCCTATGACGCCTTGCCGTATATCGGGCTGCGCCTCAGCGCGATGGCGGCGGCAGGGCTCGCGCTGGCCTTCAACGAGGCGCCGTTCATCGCCGAAATCCTGCGCGCCGGGGTGCGCGGCGTCGAGCCGGGCCAGATCGCGGCCGGCCAGGCGCTCGGCATGACGCCCGCGATCCTGATGCGGCACGTGATCGCGCCGCAGGCGATCCGCATCATGGTGCCGGCCTTCGGCAACGAGACCGTGAGCGCGCTGAAGAATTCGTCGCTCGCCTCGGTCATCTCGGTCGAGGAGCTGACGCTGCGCAGCACCCAGCTCGCCTCCTCCACCTTCGATTTCTTTTCCATCTTCTTCGCGTCCGGCCTCATGTACCTCGCCCTGACCGGCGCCGTGGCCGGGCTGCAGCTGGTCAGCGAGGTGCTGCTCGATCTCGACCGGCCGTCGCCGCGGGACCGGCTCGCGCGCCTGCTGCCCTGGTATCGCGCCGCCGCGCCGGTGGCACCGGCGGTCCCGCGCGCCGCGCCGGAGGCGCCGGCCGCGGCCGCAGCTCCGCGCCTTGCCGCGGCGCCGCTGCCGCCCCGGCGCCCGCGCTCCACGGCGTCCGCGCCTCCCATGGTCGAGGTCCGCGACCTGCACAAGCGCTACGGCGGACACACCGTGCTCGACGGGCTCGATCTCACCGTCCGCGCCGGCGAGGTCGTGGCGCTGCTCGGCACCAGCGGTTCCGGCAAGAGCACGCTCTTGCGCTGCATCAATCATCTCGAGGATTGGGATTCCGGCACGGTGCGGGTCGGCGGCCGCCAGCTCGGCTTCCGCGAGGACGGCAGGCGGCTGCCGCCGCGCGCCGTGGCGAGAGAGCGCGCCGGCGTCGGCGTCGGCATGGTGTTCCAGCAGTTCAACCTGTTCAGCCACATGACCGCGCGGGAGAACGTGGCGGGGCCGCTGCGCTGGGTGCACGGCATGTTCCGCTCCGAGGCCGACCGGCGCGCGCGCGAGCTGCTGGAGCGGGTGGGCCTCAGCCATCGCGCCGATGCGCTGCCGCGGCACATGTCCGGCGGGCAGCAGCAGCGCGTGGCGATCGCGCGGGCGCTGGCCCCGAGCCCGAGCGTGCTGCTGCTCGACGAGCCGACCTCCGCGCTCGATCCCGAGCTGGTCAACGAGGTGCTCGAACGTCATCCGGCGATTGGCGGTCGAGGACGGCCAGACCATGATCATCGTCACCCACCATTTGCGCTTCGCCTACGACGTGGCGGATCGCGTCGTGTTCCTGAGCGACGGCAGGATCATCGAAGAGGGCCCCGCGCACGAGGTCCTCACCCATGCCCGCCACCCGCTGACGAACCGGTTCCTCCAGGCCATGGGCGCCGAGGGCGTGCTGGAACCTCCGTCCGATTGCCGCAAGGAGCATGGTCCGGTGAGCTAGGAGCCCGTCCGATCGCCGAGTCCGCGTCCCACGCCCCGCACGGCGACGGGACGCGGCCCGGCGACAGAGTTGCGCGCACGTCAATCCGCTCCACGAGGTTACGCATGAGGCACCATACGCTCCCCGTCTCGCCGGCCACCGTCCATTGGGGATATTTCAGCAAGGCGGTCGCTCCGGCCTTGACGCTGCGCTCCGGCGACCGCGCCACGATCGAGACCTTGACCCACCATGCGGGCGATGACTACGAGCGCATGATCGCCGGCGACCCCGGCGCCGAGAGCGTGTTTCACTGGACCCCGGAGCACAAGGCGGTGGCACGGCGCGGCGCCGGTCCGACCGAAGGCCCCTTCCAGCGCGGCTCGGGGGAAGGGATCGGCGTCCACCTGCTGACCGGACCGGTGGCGGTCGACGGCGCCGAGCCCGGCGACATCCTGGAAGTCCGCATCCTCGATATCCGCCCGCGCCCGAGCCGGCATGCGCGTCACGCGGGGCGGTGCTTCGGCTCGAACGCGGCCGCCTCCTGGGGCTTCCACTACCAGGATCTGATCGAGGAGCCGAAGCCGCGCGAGGTCATCACCATCTTCGAGCTGGACACGTCGGGTGAACCTGTGGCGCGCGCCGTCTACAATTATGTCTGGACGCCGCAGACCGATCCCGACGGCATCGTGCATCCGACGATCGACTATCCCGGCGTGCCGGTGGACCATGGCTCGATCCGGCGACGCGAGAAGATCCTGGCGAACGTCAAGGTGCCGGCGCGCCTCCATTTCGGCACCATGGGGCTGGCGCCGGCCGAAGCCGATTTCGTCAGCTCCGTCCCGCCCGGCTACACCGGCGGCAATATCGACGATTGGCGCATCGGCAAGGGCGCCCGCATGTACTACCCGGTCGCCGTCGCTGGCGCTTATTTCTCGGTCGGCGATCCCCACGCCGCCCAGGGCGACAGCGAGCTCGGCGGCACTGCCATCGAGACCTCGCTGACCGGCGAGTTCGAGTTCGTCCTGCACAAGCGGCGCGACCTCGGCGGCACGGCGCTGGAAGGGCTCACCCATCCCATGCTGGAAACCGATCAGCAATGGTCGGTCTATGGCTTCACCTTCCCCAACTACCTGGCCGAGCTCGGGCCCAACGCGCAGATCGAGGTCGGCAACCATGCCAGCCTCGACAAGGCGATGCGCGACGCCTTCCGCAAGCTGCGCCGCTTTCTCATGACCGTGCATCGCCTGAGCGAGGACGAGGCGATCGCGCTGATGTCGGTGGCCGCGGATTTCGGCGTCACCCAGGTGGTCGATGCCAATTGGGGCGTGCACGGATCGATCCGCAAGAGCGTCTTCACGTGACCGGTGCCGCCATGCAGTTCCACATGATCGCCGGCGGCCCGAAGCCGGTGGCGCCCTTCAGCCACGCGGTGGAGACCGGCGGCTTCGTCTTCGTCACCGGCCAGATGCCGGACTCGCCGCAGGCGCCGGGCGTGCTGCCCGACGGCATCGTCGACCAGACCCGTGCGGTGATGGCCAATCTCCGCACCGTGCTGGCGGGCCTGTCGCTGGGCTTCGAGCACGTGGTCATGGCGCGGGTCTATCTCGCCCGCTTCAAGCAGGACTACGCGGCGATGAACGAGACCTATCGCAGCTATTTCGCCGCCGACCGCCTGCCCGCCCGCACCTGCGTCGGCGTCACCGGCCTCGCCTATGACGCGCTGATCGAGATCGATCTGGTGGCAAGGCGGCCGGGGTAGCGTACTACCTTTCGCCCGGGACGTTCAGCAGCGCCGCGCGGCGCTGCTGGCGTGCCAGCGCGATCTCGTTCACCAGCTTGTTGGTGATCGCCTCGCCGAAGGAATTGAAATCCTGCACCACCAGCAGGAAGCTGCCGGGGCCGCCGACGACGTTGCGCCGGTAGTATTCCGGCAGCCCTTCGGGCGGCTGGGTGTGGGCGAAGTAGCCGGGATTGGGATGCTCGTTGATGATGGCGAGCCCGTTGATGGTGATGCCGGCGCCGAGCGCCTCGGCGCGCGCGTCGAGCACCGGACGGCCGGAATTGTTGGTGCCGTCGCCGGAGACATCGACGATGCGCCGCTCGGCGGCGACGCCGGCCTTGGCGAAATAGGCGCGGCTGAAATCGAGCGCGGCGCTGATCGAGGTGCGGCCGACGAAGGAGCGCGGCGCGTTGAGCAGGATCGCGGCAAAGCTCGCGGCGCTCTCGCCGTCGCGCACCACGGTCCAGTCCGCCACCACCTGCTGCTCCTCGGGCCCGGACCATTCGACGAAGCAGAGCGCCACGGCGCCGTGCGGCCCGGCGGCGATCGCCCGCAGCACCTGCGCATTCGTCACCGCGGCGGCATAGCCCTGGCGCTGCAGCTTGAACTCGTCGTCATCGACGCTGCGCGAGACGTCCGCCGCGAAGATCAGCGCCACATCGACGGTCTCCGCGCGCGCCGGGGGAACGGCGAAGCACAGGATCGCAGCGTAGATCGCCGCCGCGAGGACCGAACGCACCGGCACCTCCCCGAAATCACGAGGGATCAGCATAAGCCGCGTCCAACGCCGAGGGAAGCGCGCCGGTGTCGCCCACGATCGCCGCGCGGGCCTGCCCGCGGTCGCGGCGATGGGCTATAGCAGCGCCATGGCGCCCCGCGATCTCGCCTCCTGGTCGAGCCAGCTGCCGGTGGGCGACGCCTTGCCGGCGCTCGCCGCCGCGCTTGCCGACGCCGGCGCCGCGGTGCTGCAGGCGCCGCCCGGCGCCGGCAAGACGACGCTGGTGCCGCTGGCGCTGCTCGACGCGCCCTGGCTCGAGGGCCGGCGCATCGTCATGCTCGAGCCGCGGCGGCTGGCGACGCGCGCCGCGGCGCGGCGCATGGCAGCCATGCTGGGCGACACCGTCGGCGGCACGGTGGGATATCGCACGCGGCTCGACACGCGCATCGGCCCCCGCACCCGCATCGAGGTGGTGACCGAGGGCATCCTGCTGCGCCTGATCCAGGACGACCCCGCGCTCGACGGCATCGGCCTCGTCATCTTCGACGAGTTCCACGAGCGCAACCTCGACGGCGATCTCGCCTTGGCGCTGGCGCTGGAGAGCCGGCGCCATCTGCGCGAGGATCTGCGCCTGCTGGTGATGTCCGCCACGCTCGACGGCGAGAGCGTGGCGCGGCTGCTCGGCGGCGCGCCCATCGTCACCAGCGCGGGCCGCAGCTTTCCCGTCGATGTCGTCCATCTCGATCGGCCGCCCGAGCGGCTCGAACCCGCTGTCGCCGCGACGATCCGCCGCGCGCTCGCGGAGGAGACCGGGAGCCTGCTCGTCTTCCTGCCCGGCGGCGCGGAGATTCGCCGGGTCGAGCGCCTGATCGCAGCCGATGCGGAGCCGGATCTCGTCATCGCGGCGCTCTACGGCGACCTGCCGCAGGCGGCGCAGGACGCGGCAATTGCCGCGCCGCCGCCCGGACGGCGCAAGCTGGTGCTGGCCACGCCCATCGCCGAGACCAGCCTCACCATCGAGGGCATCCGCATCGTCATCGACAGTGGGCTGCGGCGCGCGCCGCGCTTCGATCCCGCGAGCGGCATGACGCGGCTGGAGACGGTGCGGATATCGCAGGCCTCGGCCGAGCAGCGCCGCGGCCGCGCCGGGCGGCTCGCGCCGGGGATCTGCTACCGGCTGTGGCGCGCGGCCGAGCAGGCGCAGCTGCGCCCCTTCACCGCGCCCGAGATGCTCGAGGCCGATCTGGCGCCGCTGGCGCTGGAGCTGGCGCGCTGGGGCGCCGATCCCGGCGATCTCGGCTGGCTCGATCCGCCGCCCGCCGCCGCCTTCGCGCAAGGGACCCTGTTGCTGCGCGAGCTGGGCGCGATCGACGCGGCGGGCCGCATCACCGCCCATGGCCGCGCCATGGCCGGCATCGGCCTTCACCCGCGGCTCGCCCATATGGCGCTCGTCGCGCGCGAGCGCGGCCAGGGCCGGCTCGCCGCCGAGATCGCGGCGCTGCTGGCGGAGCGCGACATCGTCAAGGCGGCGCCGGGCCGGCGCGATGCCGATCTCAGGCTGCGGCTGGAGCTGCTGCGCGATGGCGCAGCCGCGCGCCAACTCGGGCCGGACCTCGCCCTCGACCGCGGCGCCGCCGAGCGCGTGCGCCAGGCCGCGCGGCAGCTCGAGCGCCAGCTTCGCCTGCGCGACGCGGCGCCGGCCGCGCCCGATGCCGCGGGCCGGGTGCTGGCGCTCGCCTATCCCGACCGCATCGCCCAGCGCCGACCGGGGGCGCCCGGCCAGTTCCGGCTCTCCAACGGGAGTGGCGCCGAGCTGCCGCCGGCCGATCCGCTCGCCGCCGAGGAGTTCCTTGCCGTGGCCGAGCTCGATGGCGAGCGGCGCGTCGCCCGCATCTTCCTCGCCGCCCCGCTGTCGCGCGCCGACATCGAGGAGGATTTCACCGCGGCGATCGAGACCATCGATGCCATCGCCTGGGACAGCCGCGAGCAGGCGGTGCTGGCGCGCCGCCAGGAGCGGCTCTTCGCCCTGGTGCTGAAGGACGAGCCGCTGGCGGCGCCCGCGCCCGAGCGCGTCGCCGCGGCGATGCTCGACGGCATCCGCGAACTCGGCCTTGCCGCGCTCCCCTGGCGCCCGGAAGCGCAAGCGCTGCGCCAACGCGTGCTCTTCCTGCGCCGCCTGGACGGCGACTCCGGTTGGCCCGATCTCGGCGATGCGGCGCTGCTGGAGAGCCTGGCCGACTGGCTCGGCCCCTATCTCGCCGGCATCACCCGACGGGCGCAGCTCGAGCGCCTGGACCTCCACGACATCCTGCGCGCCCGGCTCGGCCGGGAGCAGCAGCAGTCCCTCGACCGGCTCGCCCCCAGCCATATCGCGGTGCCGAGCGGCTCGCGCCTGCCGATCGATTACGGCGCCGGCGACGTGCCGGTGCTGGCGGTGCGGCTGCAGGAGCTGTTCGGCGCGCGCGAGACCCCGGCGGTCGCCGGCGGCCGGGTCAAGCTGCTGCTGCACCTGCTGTCGCCGGCCGGGCGGCCGCTGCAGGTGACAAGCGACCTCGGCGGCTTCTGGCAGGGCAGCTATCCCGCCGTGCGCAGCGAGATGCGCGGCCGCTACCCCAAGCATCCCTGGCCCGAGGACCCGCTCGCCGCGCCGCCGACCGCCCGGGCAAAGCGGCGGGTGCGGTAGCATAGTTGCCATTTTTTTAGGCACAATGAATTCAGCCGTCCGCGCATCGCCTGGGCCTGCGCGAGGTCTGGCGTCCGCCGGGCGTTCGCCCTAAGGTGCGCCCCCTTCGGCTTGGGGCGGTGCACCTGTCCTGGGCGGGTAGCGGGGCCATGACACAGTCGACGGTGAACGGCACGCCCTCCGCGGCGGAAAAGATGCGCCAGAACCTCATCGTCGGGGCGCTGGGCGTTGTCTACGGCGATATCGGCACCTCGCCGCTCTACACCGTCCGGCAGTGCTTCGCGGACGTGCGGAGCGTCACGCCGGCATCGATCTACGGCATCCTGTCGCTGATCGCCTGGGCCCTCTTCATCGTCGTCACGCTCAAATACGTCATCGTCATCATGCGCGCCGACAACCGCGGCGAAGGCGGCATCCTGGCGCTGACCGCGCTGGCGCTGCGCGCCACCGGGCGCGGCTCGGCCGCCTATGGCTGGATCCTGGCGGCCGGGCTGGTCGGCGCCTCGCTGTTCTACGGCGACGGCGTCATCACCCCGGCCATCTCCGTGCTGTCCGCGGTCGAAGGGCTCAAGGTGGCGACGCCGCTCTTCGAGGACTATGTCCTGCCGATCACCATCGTGCTGCTCGGCGCGCTCTTCCTGATGCAGCGCCACGGCACCGCGCGGGTCGGCGATTTCTTCGGTCCGATCATGGCGATCTGGTTCATCGTCATCGCCGTCCTCGGCCTGGCCCAGATCATCCACCAGCCGGGCATCCTGCGCGCCCTCAACCCCTTCTACGGCTTGAGCCTGTTCATCGCCGATCCGGGCCTCGGCTTCGTCCTGCTGGGGGCGGTGGTGCTGGCGGTGACGGGCGCCGAGGCGCTCTACGCCGATATGGGGCATTTCGGCGCGGTGCCGATCCGGCGGGCCTGGCTCTATTTCGTCTTTCCGGCGCTGCTGCTCAACTATTTCGGGCAGGGGGCGCTGCTGCTGGGGGCGCATGACCCGCAGGCGATCAAGCATGTGCTCGACAACCCCTTCTACCGCCTGGCGCCGGACTGGGCGCTCTACCCGCTGGTCATCCTGGCCTCGGCCGCGACCGTGATCGCCTCGCAGGCGGTCATCTCCGGCGCCTTCTCGATGACCCGCCAGGCGGTGCAGCTCGGCTACCTGCCCCGGCTGGAGGTGCGCCACACCTCCGAGCAGGAGATCGGCCAGATCTACGTGCCGCGGGTCAATCTCTTCCTGCTGATCGCCGTGGTCGGGCTGGTGCTGGGCTTCCGCACCTCCGACAATCTTGGCGCCGCCTACGGCATCGCCGTCACCGGCACGATGAGCATCACCACCGTGCTCGCCATGGTCTACATGTACGGCGTGCGCCGCTGGAACGGCGGCGCCGCGGCGTTGCTGTTCGGATCCTTCCTCGCCGTCGACCTCGCCTTCTTCGCCGCCAACATGCTGAAGATCGAAGAAGGCGGCTGGTTCCCGCTGGTCGTCGCCGCGGTGGTCTATATCGTCATGACCACCTGGCGGTCGGGCCGGCAGATGCTGGTGCGCGAGCGCGAGCGCGACGCGCTGCCGCTCGAGACCTTCATCGCCACGCTGCGCCCCGGCCGGCCGCTGCGCGTGCCGGGAACCGCGGTGTTCATGACCGGCAACATCGCCAACGTGCCCAACGCGCTGCTGCACAATCTCAAGCACAACAAGGTGCTGCACGAGCGGGTGGTGCTCATGACGGTGCAGACCGAGGACTTCCCGCACGTCGCCGACGAGCAGCGCCTCGAGGTGCGCCACCTCGACCAGAACATCCATACCATCACGCTGCATTACGGCTTCATGGATCAGCCCAACATCCCGCGCGGGCTGGCGCAATGCCGCGCCATGCAGTTCCACTTCAACCTGCTCGAGACCTCCTTCTTCGTCGGCCGCGAGAAGATCGTGAACGGCAAGCGCACGCAACTCTGGCGCTGGCGCAAGCGGCTCTTCATCTTCATGTCGAACACCATGCTCGACGCCACCGAGTTCTTCCGCATCCCGACCAACCGCGTCATCGAGCTGGGCGGCCAGATCGAGATCTAGCGGCGAACGCCCACCGGGCGTTCGTCCGCGGCGGCGTCAGCGGTTGCGGAGCAACCGCGGGAGCCGCGCCCCCGAAGGAGAATAGCCGGCCCGGTGCGGGCTCTCGCGGTTGCAAGGGCAACCGCTGGCGCCCGCCGGCGGCGACGCTTTGCCTCGCGCTGGGCTCGAACTTTGTCCGCCGCCATCCGTTGATCGCTGTAGCACCGGCGCCGTTGCGACGCCGGAGGTCGCACGGTCAATGAGGAATGAGCTATGCCCTTCGACGGTACCGGCCTTGAGGGCCGCATCGAGGCTCTCGACAAGATGGACAAGGTCCTCGATCTGCTGTCCCGGGAAGACCGCTGGTGCAAGCAGCAGCTGCGGTCCTATGACGGACGGCGCTGCATCCTGGGCGCCATGATGGCGGTGGATGCGACGATCGCGCTGAAGGAGCCGATCCTGATGGCGATCAAGCAGGTCACCGGCCGCGACTACCTGCGGATCGAGATGTTCAACGATCACCCGCTGACCTCGCACGCGCTGGTGGTCAAGGTGCTGCATCAGGCGCGCGACAACATCGTCAACGGCGTCGCGGCCCGCGTTCCGGCGGCGGCGACCACCACCGCCACGGGCTGGACGGGGCCGCTCAAGCCCTGGGCCCAGCTGCGCCGCCTGTTCGCCTGACCGGCAAGGCCTCGGCCGCCCTCGCCTGGGGCGCGCCGAGCGCCGGCCGTCCGTTCCGGGGCCCGGCCGCAGGCCCCGGCGCAGTCATTCGGCGGAGCCGCCGTGCGCCGGCGTCGTCCGCAGTGGTCGCTCGGGCAGAAACAGCGAGACGACCACGCTCAGCGCCATGATTCCCGCCGCCACGGCGAAGACCAGATGGAAGGCGTGCACCAGGGCGGGGATCAGCACCGCGCGCTGCGCCGCCGAAAGATGCGCCGCCGCATCCGGGCCGCCCTGCAGCACGTCGCTGCCGAGCGCGCCGCCCGCGGCGGCGAGGCCGCGGGCGAGCGCGGCAAGAAACAACGACCACAGGATCGCCGCGCCGAAGGAGCCGCCGAGCGAGCGGAAGAACGCGACGGTCGAGGTGGCGACCCCGATGTCGCGGGCCTCGGCGGCGTTCTGCACCGCCACCAGCATCACCGGCATCGACATGCCGATGCCGATGCCGAGCACGCCCATATAGAGCATCGCCAGCACCGGCAGCGTCGCCGCGTTCATCGTCGCCAGCAGGGCAAAGGCCGCGGCCGCGGCGGCAAGGCCGATCAGCGGATAGACCTTGTAGCGCCCGGTGCGCCGCATCCTCTGGCCGGCGGTGAAGGCGCCGACGACGGTGCCGCCCATCAGCGGGATCAACAGCACGCCCGAATCGCCGGCGCCGACGCCGGTGACCAGCTGCAGGAAGACCGGCAGCAGCACGATGCCGCCGAACATCGCCACCGAGACGATGAAGCTCGCGAGGCTGGCAACGCCGATCACCGGATGGACGAAGAGCCGCGGCGGCAGGATCGGCTCGGGCGCGCGCAGCTCCTGCAGGATCACGCCGACGAGCAGCGGCGGCGCCAGCGCGATGAGGCCCAGCAGCCGCGGCGATGTCCAGCCCTCGCTCGTGCCGCCCCAGGTGGCGATCAGCAGCAAATCGGTGACCGCCAGCGTGAGCAGCGTGGCGCCCAGATAGTCGATGCGGCGCTCGGTGCGGCGGGTCACCAGCGCCGCCAGCGCGCGCCGGCAGAGCACAAAGGCGGCGATGCCGATCGGCAGGTTGATCCAGAACACCCAGCGCCAGCTCAGATAGTCGACGAAGAAGCCGCCCAGCACCGGCCCGCCGACGCTGGCGGTGGCCCAGACGCCGCTGAGATAGGCCTGGTAGCGCCCGCGGTCGCGCGGCGAGATCACGTCTGCGATGATCGCCTGCGCCATGCTGATGAGGCCGCCGCCGCCGAGCCCCTGCAGGCTGCGGGCGACGATCAGCTCCGGCATGGTCTGCGCCAGACTGCACAGCGCCGAGGCGAGCACGAAGACCACGATGGCGATCTGCAGCAGCAGCCGCCTTCCGTAGAGGTCGCTGAGCTTGCCGTAGATCGGCGTCGAGGCGGTGGCGGTCAGCAGGTATCCGGCGACGATCCAGGAGAGGTGCTCGAAGCCGCCGAGCTCGCCGGCAATGGCCGGCAGCGCGGTGGTGACGATGCTCTGGTCGAGCGCGGCCAGCATCATCCCCAGCAGCACGCCGCTGAGGATGCCCAGGATCTCACGATGGCTGAAAGACCGGGGCTCGACCGCTCCGGGCTCGATCACGATGGCGGCTCCAAGGGGCTCGGGGGCGCATTGCTAACGCAAAGCGCGTCCCCCGTCCAACCGGCGGGGGCTGCGTCCCGGAGCCCTTCCGACGCTCCGGTTCTTCCGGCGTCATGGCCGGCCCGGCCGAAGGCCGAATCCCCGCTATGAGAACGGGAAAAGAGGGGCTGTGGCTCCCCGCCGAGGCATCGGCCGAGGGCATCTTGTGCAGGGGCGGGCCGGCGGGCTAAGCCAGCGCCATGGAAGCCGCCGACACCCCCGCCGACAGCAGCAAGCTCCATGTCAGCACCCTGCTGATCGCCTCGGAACGGGCGCTGACCAACGCGCTCGACGAGCTGGGCTTTGCCGAGGATGATGACCGCGTCATCCAGCATGAGGGGCGGCTCGCCTTCCTCACCTGCAGCCACGACCCGGATTGCGACGATCTCTTTGCCCTGATTTCCGAGCTGGCGGCCCGCGGCGAAACCTGGGAGCTGCAGTTCCGGGTCGATACCGGCGAGGGCCGCGCGGTGTTCCAGCGCCTGGCGCGGCACCAGCCGGTCGAGGCGGTCGATGCCGAGCTGCCGCCGGAGACGGAGGAATCGGACAAGGAGCTGCCGCTCCACGACCTCGACGAGGAGCGCGGCCGCGCCAGCCTGAAGAAGGCGCTGAACCGGGTCGATGCCGCCGGCGTCTTCGCCACCATCCGCTCCGGCCCCGGCGGCCGCGCGACCGCGATCGTCCTGCGCCGCAACCCGCGCCGGGCGCTGGCCATGGCGACGGCGACCGACGAGGCGAGCCTGCGCGGCGCCATTCGCGAGATCCTGCCCAATGTCATGTTCTCGGTGGCGATGAAACCACCGAGCTGAGCCGATGCCGCGGGACAACAATTTCGACGCCCTGCGCCTATCGGCCGCGGGCGCGGTGTTGTTCTCGCACTCCTTCCTCATCGCCGAAGGCACCGAGCGGCACGAGCCGCTGATGATGCTCACCGGCGGCGAAAGCAAGCTGGGGCTGGTCGGCGTCTTCATCTTCTTCGCCGTCAGCGGCTTTCTCGTCACCGAGAGCCACGAGAGCACGGCCGCGCCGCTGCGCTATCTCGCCAAGCGCGCGCTGCGCATCTTTCCCGGCCTCTTCGCGGCACTCCTCGTCGCCGCCTTCCTCATCGGCCCCGTCGTCACCCGCCTGCCGCTGCGCGAGTATCTCGGACGGGACGCGGTCTACAGCTATGTCGTCGGCAACACCCTCCTCAACCTCACCACGCACGAGCTGCCCGGCGCGCTCTTCGTCGACAACCCGATCGGCCTCGAGGTCAACGGCTCGCTGTGGACGCTGCGCTACGAGTTCATGATGTATCTGCTGGTGCTGGGGCTGGGCCTGGCGCGGCTGCTGCGGTGGCAGGCGCTGCTGCCGCTGCTGGCGCTGGGGCTGGCCTATCCCTACGTCCCCGCCTTGGCCTCGCTCGACGCCTTCGGCTGGCTGCTGCCCTACTTCGTCATGGGCATGCTGCTCTACAAGCTGCGCGACCGCGGCGTCTTCGACGGCAGGCTGGCGCTGCTCGCCGCGGCGGGGCTCGCGCTCAGCATACCGCTGCATCACTTCAACGAGGGTTTTGCCGTCTTCGGCGGCTATCTCGCGCTCTATCTGGCCCGCGACCGCCGGCTGCCGATCCTGCCGGCGACCCGCTTCGGCGATCTTTCCTACGGGCTCTACATCTATGGCTGGCCGGCCGAGGTGATGGTGATGTATGCGAGCGGCGGCCGCGCGAGCTGGTGGCAGGTCTTCGCGGGCGGCCTGGCGCTGGCGGCCGTCATGGCATTCCTCTCCTGGCGCCTGGTCGAGGAGCCGATGCTGCGCCTGAAGCCACGCGGCGCGGCGGGCCGCCAACGCGCCGAGGCCGCGACGGCGATCAGCGCGCCAGCATCGCCAGCGCCTGTCCTTCTGCGACCTGGTCCCCCTCTTTGACCAGAATGGCGCCGATGATGCCCGCCGCCGGCGCCAGCACCGGCAGCTCCATCTTCATCGCCTCGATGATGACGATCTCGTCGCCCTCCGCGACACGCGCGCCCGCCATCACCGCGACTCGCATCACCACGCCCGCCACCTCCGACCGCACCGGCATCTCCGTCATTCATCGCCCCTTCGCGCTGCCCCGGCAAACTATCCGCCGCGCCGCGCGGCTGGCAAGCCGACCGCAGCCGATCGGGTTCAGCAAAAAAACGGGACGGCCTTTCTCGGCTGTGACGAGCGTCACACCTGGGGTTGCGGGGGCCATGGCCAAATGGGTTCACGGAAGGCCTCCACGCTTTCCGTTCCCAACCTGAGCCCCGCCGTCCCCGGCGGCGGGGCATTTTTCCCTCCTCGACATCGGCGGCGATCGCGCTTGGCATGACGGCGGCGATGAGCTATGGCGCCGGCCATGGCCACCGAGATCCCCTTTCGCCGCGAGATCGCCTTCGATTACGGCGTCGCCGCGCAGGTCAGCCCGCTGATCCGCCGGGTGGTGGCGCGAAATCCCAGCCCCTTCACCTTCAAGGGCACCGGGACCTATGTCGTCGGCAGCGGCCAGGTGGCGATCATCGATCCCGGTCCCGATCTCACCCAGCATGTGGCGGCGCTGCTCGCCGCGCTCAGCGGCGAGACCGTCTCGCATATCCTGGTCACCCACACCCATATCGACCATTCGCCAGCGGCGGCGGCGATCAAGCGGGCGACGGGCGCGCCGACCTACGGCTTCGGGCCGCACGGCTCCGGCCGCGCCGAGGATCGCAGCGGCGTCGGCGGCGTCACCGAGGAAGGCGGCGACCATGCCTTCGTCCCGGACGTGACGCTGCGCGAGGGCGACGTGGTCGACGGTCCCGGCTGGCGGCTCGAGGCCGTGCATACGCCCGGCCACACCTCGAACCATCTCTGCTTCGCGCTCGCCGAGGAGCGCGCGCTGTTCTCGGGCGATCACGTCATGGGCTGGTCGACCAGCGTCATTGCCCCGCCCGATGGCGACATGGGCGCCTATATGCGCTCGCTCGCCAAGCTGATGCGGCGCGACGACATGATCTACTGGCCGACCCATGGGCCGCCGATCCCCGATCCCAAGCCCTTCGTCCAGGCCTTCATCGCCCATCGGCAGGAGCGCGCTGCCGCCATCCTCGAGCGCCTGGCGCAAGGCGACGAGACCATCCCCTCGATCGTCGATCACGTCTATCTCGGTCTCGATCCCAGGCTCAAGGGTGCTGCGGGCCGTTCCGTCCTCGCCCATCTCGTCGAGCTCGTCGAGCACGGCAAGATCGACAGCGACGGCCCGCCGACGCTCGGCGCCCGCTACCGCCTCAAACGCTGATCGCCCATCCGGGCGTCGCTCGCCCGTCATCCTGGTTTATCCGGGGACGGTCGAATCGCCGGGAAATTGTCGGCGCCATGGCGCCCCGGCAGCCGCGCCGGCCGCCTCGATGGGCGGCGGCGAGGCGATGGTAAACGCGATTTACCGGGCTTTTCCGCGCTGTCATCGCGACCTTAACGAACCGTCTCGGGCCTGACCTGCCGGCGACAAAAAACTGTCACCGAAGCGTGATAGCAAGCTTGCGACGCAACCCCTTCGAGGAGCGCATGCAGCTTCTGGCACCCGATCGCCGCTTCCGTACGGCGATGAAGCAGGGCTGGACCCGGCTCATCAGCGCGACGCGGCCGCGCAATCGCCTCTCCCTCCGCCGGCATCGCTGGCGTCCCCTCAACCCCGTCCCGCTTCCCGATCCCGTCCTTGCCATCGATCCCGTGGCGCTCACCGTGCTCGCCGTCAACCGCCTGGGGCCGGCGACGCTGCGCACCGTGGCGAATGGCAAGCCGCTGACCGTGACCGTGCCCGATGCGCGGGTCGGCGAGATCTTCCGCGCGGCGCTGGCGGAGATGCAGAAAACCCGCTCCACCGACCGGCTGATCGACATCGTGATCGCCGGCGATACCGTCCGTGCCGGACGCGCAGTCACCGGTGCTTGACGCGCATCCGATGCGCCGGCGGCGCAGCGCGCCGCGCGGCGACCGCGAGATCTTCTTCCGCCACTGGCTGCGCGATCCGCTGGGCATCGGCGCGATGCTGCCGAGCGGGGCCAAGGTGGCGCGCGGCATGGCGCGGGAGCTGAGGCTCGATCAGCCCGGCGCGGTGCTCGAGCTCGGCGGCGGCACCGGCGGCGTCACCCGCGGCATCCTCGCCGCCGGCTGCCCGGTCGAGCGTCTCGTGGTCATCGAGCGCGAGCCGGATCTGGCGCGCTATCTCGAGCGGCGCTTCCCCGGCGTGCGCGTCATCTGCGGCGACGCCTGCGATACCGACCGGCTGCTTGCCGCCACCGGCATCGAGCGGCTGGCGACGGTGGTCTCCAGCCTGCCGATCAAATGGTTCCCGCGCGCGGGCCAGCGCGCCGTGCTCGAGGCCTGCTTCCGCCGGCTGGGACCCGAGGGCAGCTTCGTGCAGCTCACCAACGCGCTTGCCTCGCCGCTCCCGACGGCCGAGCTCGACCTCGCCGGCAAGGAGGTGATGCGCATCTGGGCGCATTTCCTGCCGACGCAGATCTGGTGCTACCGCCGGCCGCACCGCAGCGCGGCACCCACGCCATGATGACGCCGCCGCAGCACTTCCGCACCATCTGGATCTCGGACATCCATCTCGGCACACGCGGCTGCAAGGCCGAGTTCCTGCTCGACTTCCTGCGCCACACCGAATCGGAATACCTCTACCTCGTCGGCGACATCGTCGATGGCTGGCGCCTCAGGCGCTCCTGGTACTGGGCGCAAAGCCATAACGACGTCATCCAGAAGGTGCTGCGCAAGGCGCGCAAGGGCACCAAGGTCATCTACGTCCCGGGCAATCACGACGAGTGGCTGCGCGACTACACCGAGCTGCAGCTGGGCGGCGTCTGGCTGCTCGATCAGGTCGTGCACGTCACCGCCGACGGCCGCAAGCTGCTGGTGGTGCACGGCGACGCCTTCGACGGCGTGGTGCGCTATGCCCGCTGGCTGGCGCTGCTGGGCGACTGGGCCTACACCGCCGTGCTTCAGCTCAACCACTATTTCAACATGGTGCGCCGGCGCTTCGGCTATCCCTACTGGTCGCTCTCCGCCTATCTCAAGGGGCGGGTGAAGAACGCGGTCGAATTCGTCAGCAACTTCGCCGACGCGATCGCCGACGAGGCCAAGAAGCGCGGCGTCGACGGCATCGTCTGCGGCCACATCCATCAGGCGGACATGCGCGACATCGGCGGCGTGCTCTATTGCAACGATGGCGACTGGGTCGAAAGCTGCACCGCGCTGGTCGAGCATGTCGACGGCAGGTTGGAAATCCTGCGCTGGGCCGAGCTGCGGGCGCTCGACCCCCTCGCCTTGCGCAACGGCAAGCAGCGCGAGCTGGTGACGGTAGGCGCCGAAGAATCGTGAGGATTGCCCTCGTCAGTGACGCCTGGGCGCCGCAGATCAACGGCGTCGTCCGCACGCTGACCATGCTGCTGCGCGAGCTGGGCAAGCGCGGCCACGAGGTGGTGCGCATCACCCCCGACCTCTTCCGCACCCTTCCCTGCCCGACCTATCCCGAGATCCGCCTGGCGATCCATCCCGGCCGCCGCGTCGCCGAGATGATGGCCGCGGCGCGTCCCGACGCCATCCACATCACCACCGAGGGCCCGCTCGGCATCGCCGCGCGGCGCTATTGCCTGCGCCGCGGCTACGGCTTCACCACCGCCTTCCACACCCGCTTTCCCGAATACGTCGCGGCGCGCTTCTGCGTGCCGCTGTCGCTGAGCTATGCGGTGATGCGGCGCTTCCACGCGCCGTCCAAGGGCGTGATGGTCGCCACCGACACGGTGCGCAGCGAGCTCGCCGCACGCGGCTTCGGCAATCTCCGGCGCTGGAGCCGCGGCGTCGATGCCGAGATCTACGATCCGGCGCTGCGCGGCGAGCTCGACGGGCTGAAGCGGCCGATCTTCCTCACCGTCGGGCGGGTGGCGGTGGAGAAGAATTTCGAGGCCTTCCTCGCGCTCGACCTGCCGGGCTCGAAGGTGGTGATCGGCGACGGCCCGCTGCTCGAGACGCTGCGCCGGCGCCACCCGGAGGCGCATTTCCTCGGCAAGCGCGAAGGCCGGGAGCTGGCGCGCCTCTATGCCTCGTCGGACGTCTTCGTCTTTCCCAGCCGCACCGACACCTTCGGCCTGGTGCTGCTGGAAGCGCTCGCCTCGGGCCTGCCGGTCGCGGCATATCCGGTCCCGGGACCGCTCGACGTCATCGGCAACAGCGGCGCCGGCGTGCTCGGCGAGGATCTCGGCCGCGCCGCGCTCGCGGCGCTCGACATCCCGCGCGAGCACTGCCGCGCGCATGCGCTGCGCTATACCTGGACCGCTTCGGCCGACCAGTTCGTCGAGAATCTCTGGCCGCTGGACGCCTAAGGCGAACGCGCGAAGCGCGTTCGTCCTTGGCGGCGTCAGCGGTTGCGCAGCAACCGCGGAAGCCGCACCGTGCCAGGAGAATCGCCAGCGGCCGCGCGGGCTCTCGCGGTTGCAAGAGCAACCGCTGTCGCCCGCCAGCGACGACGCTGCGCGTCGCGCTAGAGTTCCCGCCAGCCCTTGGTTCCCGGCTCGGCATTGTGGAAGGTGATCGGCCCCATGCCGCAGATGGCAATAACCGCCGGCTCCTTGCCGCCCTTCTTCACGCCATCATAGTGCGGCGTCCGCGCGACGCGGCGGACGAAGCCGCCGGCCGGCACCGGCACGGTGCTCTCCGGATCGAATTTGGCGCCGCTGGTCACCCACCAGGTGCCGGAGACCACGACGCAATAGCGGTCCTCCTCATACCAATGGGGCGCGCTCATGAAGCCCGGATGCCATTTGACGAGGACGTAATAGAGGCCGCGCTCCGAGGTCTTGCTCCAGAGCGGCGCCATCTCGACGCTGTTGGCGGGAAAGCCCGGCTGCGACGACCAGGTGAGCTGCGCGGGCAATCTGACGATGGTCATGCTGGGATCGGGCGCCGCGGCGGCGGTGCCGGCGGCGAGCACCTCCGGCAAGGCGACGAGCAGCGGCGCGAGCAGCAGCTCGCGGCGCGTGGCGAACGGCATCTCCATGGAGCACCTCTGATTCCGGACGGGACGCGTCTCCTACACCGCCTCGCCGGCCGCCGCAATCGCGCCGCTTCAGTCGCTCTCCGGCCGCCCCTGGCGCAGCCGCTTGGTGCGCGCCCGCACCGCCTTGGTGGCCAGGCGTCGCTCGCGCGAGCCCTTGGTCGGCCGCGTCGGCCGACGATGCTTCGGCACGATCGCCGCCGCGCGGATCAGCTCCAGCAGCCGCTCCAGCGCATCGGCGCGGTTGCGCTCCTGGGTCCGGTGCCGCGCGGCGATCAGAACCAGCACGCCATCCTTGGTAAGCCGGCGCCCGGCCAGCGTCTTCAGTCGCCGCCGCACCGGCTCCGGCAGCGACGGAGAGTGCTCAACGTCGAAACGCAGCTGCACGGCGGTGGCGACCTTGTTGACGTTCTGGCCGCCGGGGCCGCCGGCGCGGATGTAGTGCTCCTCGATCTCGCGCTCGTCGAGGGCGATGTGCGGCGTCACCGGGATCATGGCCGCGATCATAGCAGAGGGAGCGAAGGGAGGGCCCGGGCATGACGGCAAAAGGGGGGAGCGTCCTGCCCAGCCGTGTTGGAACCGATTGCTTTCTGCCGCCGGCCTGCGCACCCTCTCTCCCACGAGCAAGGAGGGGCGAATGGGTCGGTTGGAGGGTAAGCGCGCGATCATCACCGGGGCGGGCAGCGGCATCGGCCGCGCCAGCGCCAAGCTCTTTGCCGCCGAGGGCGCGGCGCTGCTGGTGGTCGACAAGGTGCCGCCGGCGATCGAGGAGACCGCGGCCGAGATCAAGGCGGCGGGCGGCCGCGCCACCGCGGTCGCCGCCGATGCCGGCGCCGAGGCCGACGTGCAGGGCTTCATCCAGAAGGCGGTCAAGGAGCTCGGCGGCATCGACGTGATCTTCGCCAATGCCGGCGTCAGCGGCGGGCTGGTGCCGCTCTTCGAGCAGTCGGTGGAACTGTGGCGCGAGATCCTGCGGGTCAATCTGATCGGCCCGTTCCTCGCCATCCGCCACGGCGCCCCGATCATGATGAAGCAGGGCAAGGGCTCGATCATCTGCACCGCCTCGGTGGCGGGGTTGCGCGCCAATGCCGGCGGCAACCCCTACAGCGCCAGCAAGGCCGGGGTCATCAGCCTGGTCCAGACCAGCGCCAATTCGCTCACCGGCACCGGCGTCCGGGTCAATGCCATCTGCCCGGGCCTGATCGAGACCGGCATGACCCGGCCGATCTTCGAGCGCGCCAAGGAGCACGGCACCGCCGACAAGATCGGCCAGCTCAACCCGCTGCAGCGGGCGGGCGAACCCGCGGAAATCGCCGCCATGGCCCTCTTCCTGGCGAGCGACGAGGCCTCCTATGTCAACGGCCAAGCCATTGCCGTGGATGGCGGATTATCGAGCACGCACCCCTTCGCCCGGAGCCGGCGCTAACCCTGCCGCCGGGCCTCGCGCTCTTCGACTCGGCCGGAGCGTGCCGCGATGCTCGCAGCAGGAGGAAGCGTGAGGCCGCGGGCGCTGCCCGCCGGGCGATCGCTTCAGGGAGAATAAGGTCCGCCACGGCGCAGGCATGACGGGTTCGCCCGTCGGGCGCTGACGGGCGGTTGTCGCGTTTGTGCGCCGCCTATGTCGCGTGGCCGAGGGGGGTGAAGGGTGGATAGGGTGATGCCGACGAGGCAAGGCCTCTACGATCCGCGCAACGAGCATGATGCGTGCGGCGTCGGCTTCATTGCCCATATCAAGAACCGCAAGAGCCACGCCATCGTCGCCGACGGCATCCGCATCCTGCTCAACCTCGCCCATCGCGGCGCGGTGGCGGCCGACCCGCTCGCCGGCGACGGCGCCGGCCTCCTCATCCAGCTTCCCGACAAGCTCTTCCGCGCCGAGGCCAAGCGGCTGGGCTTCGCGCTCCCCAAGCCCGGCCAGTACGGGGTCGGCATGATGTTCCTGCCGCGCAACCCCGCCACCCGCCAGGCCTGCCAGGAGACGCTCGAATACTACATAGAGGCCGAGGGCCAGCGCGTGCTCGGCTGGCGCGACGTGCCCGTGGACAGCTCGGTCCTCGGCGACAGCATCAAGCCGGTCGAGCCGGTGATCCGCCAGGTCTTCATCGCCCGCGGCGCCAATTGCGCGGAGCTCGACGACTTCGAGCGCAAGCTCTTCGTCATCCGCAAGCAGACGCATCTCAGCATCCGCGCCCGCCGGCTGCCGGAGCAGAGCGCCTTCTACATCGCCAGCCTCTCGGCGCGCACCATCATCTACAAGGGCATGGTCATCCCCGAGCGGCTGTCGCTCTATTACGGCGATGTCGGCGACAAGCGCTGCGAATCGGCGCTGGCCCTGGTGCATGCGCGCTTTTCGACCAACACCTTCCCGTCCTGGGAGCTGGCCCATCCCTTCCGCTATCTCGCCCATAACGGCGAGATCAACACGCTGCGCGGCAACATCAACTGGATGCTGGCGCGGCGCCACTCCATGACATCGAAGGTCCTCGGCGGCGATCTGGAGAAGCTCTGGCCGCTGATCGGCGACGGCAATTCGGATTCGGCGACGCTCGACAACTGCCTCGAGCTGCTCATCGCCGGCGGCTACTCGCTGCCGCATGCGCTGATGCTGATGATCCCCGAGGCCTGGGCGGGCAACGAGCTGATGGACCCGCAGCGCCGCGCCTTCTACGAGTACCACGCGGCGCTGATGGAGCCCTGGGACGGGCCGGCGGCGCTCGCCTTCACCGACGGCCGCCAGATCGGCGCGACGCTCGACCGCAACGGGCTCCGGCCGGCGCGCTTCCTCGTCACCGACGACGACCTCGTGATCATGGCGTCGGAAGCCGGCGTGCTCGACATCCCCGAAGAGCGCATCACCCGCAAATGGCGGCTCGAGCCGGGCAAGATGCTGCTGGTCGACATGGAGCGCGGCCGCATCATCGACGACGCCGAGCTCAAGGCCGAGATGGCCTCGGCCAAGCCCTATCAGCAATGGCTCGACGAGACGCAGATCAAGCTCGAGACGCTGCCCGACGAGATCGCGCCGATGGCGCCGCCGGCGGCCGTGCTGCTCGATCGCCAGCAGGCCTTCGGCTACACCCAGGAGGACGTCAAGTTCTTCCTGCGGCCGATGGCGCTCTCGGGCGACAACTCCATCGGCTCGATGGGCCGCGACACGCCGCTGGCCGTGCTGTCGCGCCGGCCGAAGCTGCTCTTCGACTATTTCCAGCAACGCTTCGCCCAGGTCACCAACCCGCCGATCGACAGCATCCGCGAGGAGCTGGTGATGTCGCTGGTCTCGCTGGTGGGGCCGCGGCCGAACCTGCTCGACCTCGAGACCGGCGGCAAGCACATCCGCCTCGAGCTCAAGCACCCGATCCTGACCAATGTCGATCTCGAGAAGATCCGGCGCATCGAGGACAACACCGGCGGCAAGTTCAAGACCTACACCCTCTCGATCTGCTACCCGGCCGAGGAGGGCGCGGCGGGCATGGCGCGGGCGGTGGAGCACATCTGCAAGCGCGCCGAGGACGTGGTGCGCGCCGGCCACAACATCCTCGTGCTCAGCGACCGCGCGCTCGACGCCGAGCACATCGCGGTGCCCTCGCTGCTCGCGGTGGCCGCCGTCCATCACCATCTGATCCGCGGCGGTCTGCGGACCGAGGTCGGCCTCGTGGTCGAGACCGGCGAGGCGCGCCAGCTCCACGATTTCTGCCTGCTTGCCGGCTACGGCGCCGAGGCGATCAACCCCTATCTCGCCTTCGACACCATCGCGGCGCTGCGCCGCGAGCTCGGCGAGGTGACCGAGGCGGAGGCGCACAAGCGCTACATCAAGGCGGCGACCAAGGGGATCATGAAGGTGATGTCCAAGATGGGCATCTGCACCTTCCAATCCTATTGCGGCGCGCAGATCTTCGACGCGGTGGGGCTGTCGAGCGCGCTGCTCGACCGCTATTTCTCCGGCACCGCCTCGCCGGTGGAAGGCGCCGGGCTCGACGAGATCGCCGAGGAGACGGTGCGGCGCCACCGCCTCGCCTATGGCGACGCGCCCGACTACCGCGACGCGCTGGACCCCGGCGGCGAGATGCTGTTCCGCGTCAATGGCGAGACGCATATCTGGACATCCGAGACGGTGTCGCTGCTGCAGCACGCGGTGCGCGGCAAGGACTACCACGGGTTCAAGGACTACACCCGCAAGGTCGGCGAGCAGGATGCCGGCGTCATCGCGCTGCGCGCCCTGCTCGACCTGAAATACGCGCCGAGCCCGATCCCGCTCGAGGAGGTCGAGCCGGCGAGCGCGATCGTCAGGCGCTTCTCCGGCGGCGCCATGTCCTTCGGCTCGATCTCGTGGGAGGCGCACACCACGCTCGCCATCGCGCTCAACCGGCTGCAGGGCCGCTCCAACACCGGCGAGGGCGGCGAGGATGCGGCGCGCTACAAGCCGCTGCCCAACGGCGACAGCATGCGCTCGGCGATCAAGCAGGTGGCGTCCGGCCGCTTCGGCGTCAACATCGAATATCTCGTCAACGCCAGCGATCTGCAGATCAAGATGGCGCAAGGCGCCAAGCCCGGCGAAGGCGGCCAGCTCCCCGGCCACAAGGTCGACGACTGGATCGCCCGCGTGCGGCGCTCGACCCCCGGCGTCGGGCTGATCTCGCCGCCGCCGCACCACGACATCTACTCGATCGAGGATCTGGCGCAGCTCATCCACGACCTCAAGAACGCCAATCCCGAGGCGCGGATCAGCGTCAAGCTCGTCTCCGAGATCGGCGTCGGCACGATCGCGGCCGGCGTGGCCAAGGCCTATGCCGACCACGTCACCATCGCCGGCCACGAGGGCGGCACCGGCGCCAGCCCGCTGACCTCGATCCATCATGCCGGCGAGCCCTGGGAGATCGGGCTTGCCGAGACGCATCAGACGCTGGTGCTGAACGGCTTGCGCGGCCGCATCGCCGTGCAGGTCGATGGCGGCTTGCGCTCGGGCCGCGACGTGATCATCGGCGCGCTGCTCGGCGCCGACGAATTCGGCTTCGCCACCGCGGCGCTGATCTCGGCCGGCTGCGTGATGATGCGCAAATGCCATCTCAACACCTGCCCCGTGGGCGTGGCGACGCAGAATCCCGAGCTGCGCCACCGCTTCGTCGGCAAGCCCGAGGACGTCGTCAACTTCTTCATGTTCATCGCCGAGGAAGTCCGCGAGTACATGGCGAAGCTGGGCTTCCGCACGGTCGACGAGATGATCGGCCGCTCCGACCGGCTGGAGCTCAGGCGCGGGCTCGACCATCCCAAGGCGCGCCTCCTCGATCTGTCGCGCGTGCTGCATCAGCCGAACGTGGCGCCGGGCACCGCCACGCATCAGTGCGAGCCGCAGAAGCACCAGCTCGACGGCGCGCTCGACCACAAGCTCATCGCCAAGGCCAAGCCCGCGCTCGAGAAGCGCCGGCCGGTCACGCTGGAGATGCCGATCCGCAACGTCCATCGCGTGGTCGGCGCCATGCTGTCGGGCGAGATCGCCAAGCGCTACGGCGACGATGGCCTGCCGGACGGCTCGATCCATGTGCGCTTCAAGGGCACCGCCGGCCAGAGCTTCGGCGCCTTCCTCGCCCGCGGCGTCACGCTGGAGCTCGAAGGCGCCACCAACGATTATTGCGGCAAGGGACTGTCGGGCGGGCGCATCATCGTCTACCCGCCATCGGCGAGCCAGCTCGAGCGTCATCGCAGCATCATCGTCGGCAACACCGTGCTCTACGGCGCGGTCACCGGCGAATGCTTCTTCAGCGGCGTCGCCGGCGAGCGCTTCGCGGTGCGCAATTCCGGCGCCATCGCCGTGGTCGAGGGCGTCGGCGCCCATGGCTGCGAGTACATGACCGGCGGCACCGTCGTCGTGCTCGGCGAGACCGGCAACAACTTCGCCGCCGGCATGAGCGGCGGCATCGCCTATGTGCTCGACGAGCGCGGCGATTTCGAGCGGCGCTGCAACCTCGCCATGGTCGATCTCGAGCCGCTCGCCGACGAGGACGACGCGCTCGAGGCGCTGGAGCATCGCGGCGGCGACCTCGAGGCGCACGGCCTGGTCGATATCGCGCACAGCCTGACCCAGGCGGATGCTCAGATCGTGCGCCGCCTCGTCGCCCGCCACGTGCGCCATACCGACAGCCCGCGCGGCAAGACGATCCTCGCCGCCTGGGACAGCTATCGCAGCAAATTCGTCAAGGTCATGCCCATCGAGTACCGCCGCGCGCTGCAGCAGCTCCAGGCGAGGACCCGCGCCACGGAGCGCACCGAGGTGAGCGTGGCGGTCGGAGACTGAGATGGGCAAGCCGACGGGGTTTCTCGACTATCAGCGGCGCGAGCGCGGCTACGCCTCGGTGCCCGACCGGCTGCAGCATTGGCGCGAGTTCGTCCGCCCGCTGCCCGAGGACGAGCTGCGCCGCCAGGGCGCGCGCTGCATGGATTGCGGCACGCCCTTCTGCCACCACGCCTGCCCGGTCAACAACATCATCCCGGACTGGAACGACCTCGTCTATGAAGGCGACGCGAAGAACGCGCTTGCCGTGCTCCATCGCACCAACAACTTCCCCGACGTCACCGGCCGCATCTGCCCGGCGCCCTGCGAGGCCGCCTGCACGCTCAACCTGATCGAGCAGCCGGTCACCATCAAGACGATCGAGCATGCGATCGTCGAGCGCGGCTGGAGCGAAGGCTGGATCGAGCCGCAGATCTCGGCCCATCGCAGCAGCAAGCGCGTCGCTGTCATCGGCTCGGGCCCGGCCGGGCTCGCCTGCGCGCAGCAGCTCGCCCGCGCCGGCCACGGCGTCGCCGTCTTCGAGAAGGCGCCGCGCATCGGCGGGCTGCTGCGCTACGGCATCCCCGACTTCAAGCTCGAGAAGACGGTGATCGACCGCCGCATCGCGCAGATGCGCGCCGAAGGCGTCGAGTTCCACCCCAACTGCCATATCGGCGTCAACGTGCCGGTAGAGAAGCTGATGCAGGGCTACGACGCCATCGTGCTCGCCATCGGCGCCGAGCATCCGCGCGACCTGCCGGTGCCGGGGCGCGAGCTCCACGGCATCCATTTCGCCATGGAGTTCCTGAGCCAGCAGAACCGCCGCGTCGCCGGCGAGAAGGTGCCGGAGGCCGAAGGCATCCTCGCCACCGGCCGCGACGTGCTGGTGATCGGCGGCGGCGATACCGGCTCCGACTGCATCGGGACGTCGAACCGGCACAAGGCGCGCTCGGTGAGCCAGCTCGAGATCCTGCCGCTGCCGCCGGATCACGAGGAAAAGCTCATGACCTGGCCGGACTGGCCGCTGAAGCTGCGCACCTCGAGCTCGCACGAGGAAGGCTGCCATCGCGACTTCGCCGTCACCACCAAGGGTTTCACCGGCAAGGACGGGCGCGTCACCGGCCTCGAGGCGGCGCGCGTCGATTGGGTTTCCGAGAACGGCCGCCTGCAGATGCGCGAGCTGCCGGGCAGCGCCTTCCACATCAAGGCCGATCTCGTGCTGCTCGCCATGGGCTTCGTCCATCCCGTGCATCGCGGCCCGGTGCAGAGCATCGGCGTCGAGCTCGACCCCCGCGGCAACGTCAAGGCGACCGACCGCGACTACGCGACCTCGGTGCCCAAGGTCTTCGCCGCCGGCGACACCAGGCGCGGCCAGTCGCTGGTCGTCTGGGCGATCCGCGAAGGTCGCCAATGCGCCCGCGCGGTCGACGAGTTCCTGATGGGCAGCTCCGACCTGCCGCGGTAGCGCCGCAGGAGCATCGGTGCAGCGGGCGGCGGACAAGATCGAAAACGGAGAACACGCATGGCGAAACGCCCGATCGAGCCCAAGATCGTCAAGCCCGAGGATGTCGACCCGCGGCACGATTGGGAGCGGCCGATCATGGCGCTGGGGCCCAGCGCCGTCGATTTCGAGGAGCGCATCGATTTCCGCCGGCTGCACCGCTACCGCCTCGGCCGCACGCGGCAGGCGCTGGCGGCCTCCGGCCTGGGCGCGCTGCTGGTCTTCGACCAGTACAACATCCGCTACATAACCAGCACGGTGATCGGCAACTGGGCGCGCGACAAGTTCACCCGCTACGCCCTGCTGCCCGGCAGCGGCGAGCCGCATATCTGGGATTTCGGCTCGGCGGCCAAGCACCACCGGCTCTTCGCGCCCTGGCTGCACCAGCACAATTGCCATGCCGGCATGCTGGGGCTGCGCGGCGCGGTGGCGCCCAAGATCGGCCTGATGCGCAAGGCGGCGCTCGAGCTCAAATCGATCCTCGACGAGAACGGCGTCGGCGACATGCCGGTCGGCGTCGACGTGGTCGAGCCGGCGATGATGTTCGAGCTGCAGGCCGCCGGCATCGACGTGCGCGACGGGCAGCAGGTCATGCTGGATGCGCGCGAGATCAAGAGCGCCGACGAGATCTCGCTGCTCAACATGTCGGCGGCGCTGGTCGACGGCACCTATCAGCACATCGCCGAGCATCTGAAGCCCGGCATCCGCGAGAACGAGATCGTGGCGCTCGCCAACCAGCGGCTCTACGAGCTGGGCTCGGACGATGTCGAGGCGATCAACGCCATCTCGGGCGAGCGCTGCAGCCCGCATCCGCACAATTTCACCGACCGGCTGATCCGCCCCGGCGACCAGGCCTTCTTCGACATCATCCAGTCCTATATGGGCTATCGCACCTGCTACTACCGCACCTTCAATGTCGGCCGCGCCACGGAATCGCAGAAAGACGCCTACAAGCGCGCCCGCGACTGGATCGACGCCTCGATCGCCATGGTGAAGCCCGGCGTCACCACCGACCGCATCGCCGCCTGCTGGCCCAAGGCCGAGGAGATCGGCTTCGCCTCCGAGATGGAGGCCTTCGGCTTGCTCTTCGGCCACGGGCTCGGCCTGGGATTGCACGAGCGGCCGATCATCAGCCGCCTCAACTCCTTCGACGATCCCGTCGAGATCAAGGAAGGCATGGTCTTCGCGCTCGAGACCTATTGCCCGGCGAGCGACGGCTATTCGGCGGCGCGCATCGAGGAAGAGGTGGTGGTGACGCCGCGGGGCGCCAAGGTGATCACCCTCTACCCCGCCGAGGAGCTGCCGATCGCCAACCCCTATTGAGGGGCGCCTAGCGCTCCATCTTCACCACCACCTTGATCGCGTCATCGATGCGCTCGCGCGCGTATCTGAGCGCGGTCGGCAGCTCCTGGAGCGGAAAGGTGTGGGTGTGGATCAGCCTGGCGTCGAAGCGCTTCTGCTTCATCAGCGCCATGGCGCGGTGGGTGGCGCTCTGGCCCTCGCCGCGGATGCCGTAGACATAGATGTTGTTGCGCACGAGTTGGGCGATGTCGACCCGCGCCGGCTCGTGCGGGAAGGCGGCGAGGCAGATGCGGCCGCCGCGGTTGACCATCTGCGCCGACTGGTCCATCGCCTCGGGCGCGCCGGAGCATTCGACGACGAAATGCACGCCGCGGCCGCCGGTGATGCGCCTGACCGCCGCGACCGGATCCTCGCGGCGGACGTTGACGACATGGTCGGCGCCGAGCCGCTTGCCGAGATCGAGCCGCGCATCGCGCGTGCCGGTGAGGATGACGGGATCGGCGCCGAGCGCCTTCGCCACCGCGACGCCGAGCAGCCCGATCGGCCCCGGCCCCGACACCACCACCCCCTCGCCGGCGATGAGCCCGCCGAACACGTCGAGCCCGTACATCGAGGTGCCGGCGGTGACCACCAGCGTCGCCTCCTCGTCGCTCATGTCGTCGGGCACGTGCACCAGCGTGTTGATGTGGTTGACGGCGTATTGCGCGAAGCCGCCATCGGTGGTGAAGCCGTTGGCGCGATGGCCCTTCTGCGGCTCGCCGTAATTGAGGCAGGAGGTGTACATGCCCTGCCGGCAGCGCTCGCAGCGCCCGCACCCGACATGCACCTCGACCGTGACGCGGTCGCCGATGCCGTACTCGTCGACCGCGGGGCCGAGCTTCACCACGGTTCCCATGTATTCATGGCCGGGGGTGAAGTTCTTGTTGAAGGGCAGCCCGCCGCCGATCCGCGCCGGCACGCCGTGGCTGATGATCTCGAGATCGGTGGCGCAGATCGCCACCGCGTCGATGCGCACCAGCACCTCCGCGGCGCCCGGCAGCGGCACCGGCTTCTCGGTCAGGACGAGCTCCTCGGGGCCGCCGAGCACCCAGGCCTTCATCCGCTCGGGGATCGGGTATTGGTTGCTGCTTGCGCTCATTTGCGGCCTCTTGCGTAGATCGCGGCGGGCGAGTTGCCCCGTCCGTGGCGATAGGCTACAGCCTTGTTGATCACCTGCAAAGCAGCGGAGGCGGAGGCATGGCAGCGGACCTGAAGGCGCACAAGCTCGGCTGGATCGGCGTTGGCCGCATGGGCTACCCCATGGCCGAGCGCCTGGCCAAGGCCGGCGCCGACGTTGCGGTCTACAACCGCACCCGCGCCAAGGCGGAGCCGCTGACCAAGTCCGGCGTGCGCCTGGTGGAGCGCCCCGCCGACCTCGCCGACCGCGACATCGTCTTCACCATGGTCTCGGCCTCGGACGATCTGAAGCAGGTGACGCTGGGCAAGGACGGCGTGCTGACCGCGTCCGGCAAGGCGCCGCGCATCCTGATCGACTGCTCCACCGTGTCGGAGGAGGCGTCGGGCGAGGTGCGCGCCGCCGCGGCGAAGCTCGGGACCCGGATGCTGGCCTCGCCGGTCAGCGGCAACGGCAAGGTGGTGAAGGCGGGCAAGCTCAGCGTCGTCGTCTCCGGCCCCAAGGGCGCCTATGAGGAGGCGCTGCCCTATCTCGAGACGCTCGGCCGCGGCGTCAGCTATGTCGGCGAGGGCGAGCTCGCGCGCATGGTCAAGATCTGCCACAACGTCTTCCTCGGCATCGTCATCCAGGCGATGGTCGAGATCACCGTGCTGGCACAGAAGGGCGGCGTGCCGCGCCATGCCTTCCTCGACTTCCTCAACAAGAGCGTGCTGGGCTCGATCTTCACCCAGTACAAGACGCCGGCGCTGGTCAATCTCGACTTCGCGCCGACCTTCACGCCGGTGCTGCTGCGCAAGGATCTCGATCTCGGCCTCGCCGCCGCGCGCAAGGTCGGCACGCCCATGGCACTCACCGCGCTGGTGCGCGAGATCCTGCAGAGCCTGATCGGCCAGGGCTTCACCGACCAGGACTTCGCCACGCTGCTGGTGCAGCAGGCCAAGGCCGCGGGCCTGCCGCTCGAGCCCGAGAACGTGCCGGTGAGCGACGGCCTCGCCTGAGCCGGCCGCCCCCATCAGCGATCGCGCCGCCGCCGTGCTGACTTGGGCGGCGGCTCGGGCGCGGGCACGGGCTCGGCCGCGTCAAGCGCGGCGCGCAGCTCGTGCAGGCTGAGCCGCATCAGCCCCTCCGGCGTGGCGCCGGCAAAGGCCGCGGCGACGCGCTGGGGATCGCGGGCGATGACGGTGAGGTAGGCTCTCGCGGCGGCATCGGGGCTGCGCGAGCGCCGCTCCCAGTTGCGCAGCGTCGGCAGCGAGAGGCCATACCGCCGGGCGAAGGCGCTCTGGCTCAGCAGCAGGCGCCGGCGGACCTTGGCCACATCGAGATCGTCGGTCGCATCGGAGGCGCGAGGCTTCATCGCGGGTGACCTTTCGCAAGCGGGAGCAGACTGCGCCGCCGGTGTACACCCCCGACTAAAATCGTGCTCTGCGTCAATGACGTAGTCTCGCCGGAGGGCGGCTCCCGATCGATGCTAAGGCTGCACCCCTCAGGCGCCAAGGCTCGGCTCCGGGCCCGGCGCGGCTGCGCCGTTTCGCGGCCGCCGACGTTGTCATGGTTGAGCCACAAAGCGCGGCTTGGGCGGAGGCCGCATGCACCTCGTCTTTCGCTTTCTCGTCGGCGGCACCGTCGTCCTGCTGTTCGCGCTGCTCGGCGACGGGGTGAAGCCCAAGAGCTTCGCCGGTCTCTTCGGCGCGGCGCCGTCCGTCGCGGTCGCGACGCTGGCGCTCACCGTGTTCTCCGACGGCGCGGCCTATGCCGCCCTCGAAGGCCGGTCGATGACCATGGGCGCGATGGCGTTTTTCGTCTACGCCTGCGCCTGCATGCGCCTCATGGCGAAGCACCGGATGCGCGCCGCGCCCGCCACCGTCGCGGGGCTCGCGCTGTGGCTGGGATGCGCGCTCGGCGGCTGGCTGCTGGTGTTGAGGTAGGGGCAATGCAGGTCGAGATCGATCTCGGCGCGCTGAAGCGAACGCGGTGGCACGACTATGTCCTGCGCTTCCTGTTCGGCGGCGCCGTCACCGTCGCCACGGGGCTCCTCGCCCACCGCTATGGTCCCGTCTTCGGCGGCCTGTTCCTGGCCTTCCCGGCGATTTTCCCCGCCGGCGCGACACTGGTGGAGAAGCACGAGACGGAACGGAAGCGCCGCGCCGGTATCGTCGACAGGGAGCGCGGACGAAAGGCCGCGGCGCTCGACGCGCGCGGCGCCGCGATGGGATCGATCGGCCTCGCCTGCTTTGCCGTCGTGGCCTGGCAAGGGCTGACCGCCTGGGGCGCCGTGCCGTGCTTCACCGCGGCCCTTGCCGCCTGGCTCGCGGCGGCGGTCCTGGCGTGGCGCCTCGCCCGGTTTCGCCACCGCCGCGGGCGAGCGTCAGCCGAACTCTGATTTGGGCCCGGCCCGCCATAGCTGCTCGATGGCGTCCGCGATCCAGCGCCAGGCTTCCATCTTGCGCTGCTCGCCGCGCTGCGCCGCCTTCAGCGACTGATATCGGGCGTGGCTCGCCGCGCGCTCGCCGTAGCGTTCGATCAGCAGATCGGCGAGCTCATGAATGGCACGGTTATAATCGATCGAGGCTGCCACAGGCGCTCCGCTGCATATCTGCTCCTGGCGGGCGCGGAGTTTCGGCTATATTCGGCGCAGTTCGGTGAGGCAATTTTGGGTTCGTCCGGGAGAGACCGCAGCATGCGCCCGACCCTCGCCGCCCTGGTGGCGGCAAGCCTGTCGATGGCGGCGGCGCCGGCCGCGCAGGCAGGCTCGCTCTCGATCTACGGCTCGGAAGTCCAGGCGCAGCAGCACTGCCCGCACGATACGATCGTCTGGCTGAACCTGCCGAGTTGCGTCTATTACCTCAAGGGGCAGCGCGCCTACGGGCGCGGCCAGCAGAGCGCCTATGCGTGCAAGGCCGAGGCCGACGGCGCCGGCGCCCGCAGCGCGCTGAACGGGCCGTAGGGTTGCGGGCTCTCGCGCCCCGGATCAAGTCCGGGGCGCTGGCGCCCGCCGGCGACGACGCGCTTGCGCGCGTCGCGCCTAGGTTCCCGACAGGACCTCGCCGAAGCGGACCCAGTGCTTGCCGTCCCAGCGCATCAGCTGCATCCGCTTGACCGGATAGTAGTCGGTGGGCGAGGTGCTCACCGTGATGCCCGGCAGCAGCATCGGCAGCGCAAGATCGTGCAGGCTGGTCGCCTGCTTCAGGATGTTCTCGCGCGAGAGGTCGTTGCCGCACTGCTTCAGCACCTGCGCCAGCACCATCCCCGAATTGAAGGAGTTGACGTAGTTCTGGTCGCTGGCATCGGCGTCGGGCATGTATTTCTTCATGAAGGCGCGCCATTGCCGCATGCCGGGATCGGCATCCCAGGCGGGGTCGGTGGGATCCTTGACGTAAGCCGAGGAGATGATGCCGATGCCCTTCTCCACCCCGGCCGGCTTCATCACCGAATTCACCCAGATCGCGACGTTGGACAGGAAGAACATCGGCTTCCAGCCGATGTCATAGACCTTGCGGATGGCCTGAGCGGCGAATTTCGGCGTGGCGCCGACGATGATGGCGTCGACCCCGGAGGCTTGCAGCGTGACGATCTGGCTGTCGATGGTGGGGTCGGTGAACTCGTAGCTCTGCGCCACCACGGTCTTGTCGAACCGGTCGCCGAGAACGTCCTTCAATCCCAGGAAGTAGTCCTTGCCGTAATCGTCGTTCTGATAGAGCACGCCGATCCGGGCGCCGGGCTTCTGCTGCAGGATGTAGCGGGCATAGATCCGGCCCTCGGCGCGGAAGGTCCCCTGCACGCCGCCGATCGTCCAGGGGAATTGCCGGTAATTGCCCCATTTGCTCGCGCCCGAGCCGATGAAGAGCTGCGGGATCTTGTGCTCGTTGAGGTATTTCTGCACCGCCGTGTTGGTCGCCGTGCCGATCGAGCTGAAGAGGAAGGCGACCCCCTCCTGCTCGACCAGCTTGCGCGTCTGCTCCACCGTCTTGGGCGGGGCGTAGCCGTCATCGAGGCTGATGAGCCGGATCTTGCGCCCGTTCACGCCGCCCTGGTCGTTGATCATCTGGAAAAAGGCGATCTCGCCCTTGCCCAGCGTGCCGAAGGCGGCGACCGGGCCGCTATAGGGCATGGTCTGGCCGATCTTGATCTCGGTGGCGCTCACGCCCGGCGCGTTCTCCGCCGCCGCCGGCACGCCGGACGCCGCCACGATCAGCACGGCCAGCGCGCCGATGGCTCTCGTCTTCATCCTTTCCTCCCTCGCCCTTGTCCCGCGCGCGATCGCGCGCGCCTCTGCGGTGCGGGCTCTCGCGCCCCGGATCAAGTCCGGGGCGCTGCCGCCCGCTGGCGACGACGCGCTGCGCGCGTCGCGCCGGTGCCGTGCGGGCTCTCGCGGTTGCTGGCGCAACCGCTGCCGCCCGCCGGCGACGACGCGCTGCGCGCGTCGCGCCGGGATCACTCGGCGGCAGGCTTCTCCACCGCGGCGGCCCGTATCGCCTCGTCCTGGTCGTTGGTTGCGCGCTTGTCGTCCTTGGCCGCGTCCTTTTCCTTCGCCTTGGCCTTGGCGGCTTCCTTCTGCTGGGCTTCCCAATCCCACCAGCCGCCGCCCATGGCGGCGAGGAACTGCACCGTGTCGAGATAGCGCTGCGCCTGCGCCTTGACGTAGCCGAGCCGCGCCTCTTCGGCGAGGCGCTGAGCGTTCAGGACCAGCAGCACGCCGACATTGCCGTACTGGTAGGTGGTGCGCGTGAGCTGCAGCGAGGCATCGGCCGATTGCAGCGCGCGGCGCTGCGCCTCGAGCAGCTCGGCGTCGTGCGACAGCGCCTCCATGACGTTGGCGACCTGGCCGAAGCCGCTGAGCACCGTCTGCTTGTAGGTCGCCAGCGCCGCGTCGAAGGCGTCGACCGCGGCGCGCTTCTGCGCCTCGAGCGCGCCGCCATGGAAGAGCGGCGCCGTCAGCTGCGCGGCGATGTCCCAGACGCTGCTCATGGGATTGAACAGCACATTGGGCTTCAGCGCCTCCTGCGTGAAGCTCGCGGTGAGGTTCAGGTTGGGATAGAGCTGCGCGGTGGCGACGCCGATCGCGGCGCTCGCCTCGTGGAGCTGCGCCTCGGAGGAGAGGATGTCCGGCCGCTGGCGCACCAGCGAGGAAGGCAGGCTCAGCGGCAGCTCCGTCGGCAGCGTGAACTCATCGAGGTCGAAATCCGGCGGCACCCAATCGCCCGGCAGCCTTCCGACCAGGATCGACAGCGCATGGCGCGCGACGCTGACCTGCTGGCGCAACGGCGGCAGCAACGTGCGGTCGGCGGCGAGCTGGCTGGCGGCCTGCTCGACGTCGATCTGCGTCGCCTCGCCGGCCTGCAGCTCGCTTTCGACCAGCCGCAAATTCTCCAGGTCGTCCTTGATGATGGTGTCGACCGCGGCGATCTGCGCGCGGTTCGAGGCGATGGTCACCGCCTGCGTCGCCGCGTTGCCGGTCAAGGTGAGATAGGCGGCGTCGAGCTGGTAATTCTGGTAGACCGAAGCCGCCTGCTGCTGCTCGATGCGGCGGCGATCGAGGCCGAAGGGATCGACCGCATAGCTCACGGTCGGCCCGAGGCTGTAGATGTTGAAGGGTGGCGTCTTGCCCGGCAAGCCGAACAGCCCCTCGCTCACCTGCTCGCGCTGGAGGCCGGCGGAGAAGTCGAGCTGCGGCCAGAGCACGCCCCGCGACTGGGCCACCAGCTCGAGCGACTGCGCCAGCGTGGCGCGGGCGGCGATGAGGTTCTGGTTGCCGGCGATCGCCTGCTCGAGCACGGTGTTGAGCCGCTGGGAATGGAAGAGCTGCCACCAATCGCTGGTGATCTTCTTGCCCAGGACGAAATGCTGCGCGATCTCCTTGGAACCCGGGACCTCGGTCTTCGGGATGCCGTCCTCGGTGTAGCTCTTGGTATCGGGTCCCTTGGGCGCGGTGAAATCGGGCCCGACCGTGCAGGAGGCGAGCAAGGCCACGAGGCTGGCGGCGGCCATGAGCCGCGCGGTCAGGCGCCCTGGGGCGAGCTGCGGCGGCAGAACATCACGCGTCATCGACTGGACTCCCCCAATGAATCGGTGGCGACCCGACCCTGGGTGGCCGGCCGCCGAGGCTGGAGCATGCTTAGTGACAGGCAGGCTTGATCGCAAACGGTATCATAATCGTTATCGCTTGTCGCAGCGCGGCAAAGGATCGATCCATCCCGGGGCGGGCGGCACCGACGGCCGGTTGCGCGCCGCCGCTCCCGTCCACCGGGCGATTGAGAGGCGTTGCGCGACGGCCGCGGGCGGGCGCCCCCGCCGGGGCTGCCCACGGGTGGGCGGGGCCCGTGGGTTAGCCTCCTGAAATCATGGATGAAATTGGCTTTACAAAGGCCCCGCGGGACCGCAGGCTTCCGGGCTTGGCAGAAGCGAGACGGCTCGATCATGGATCAGCGCAGGACAGAGACGCAGCAGCATCTGCGTCCCAAAAGCGACATCGAGATCGCCCAGGAAGCGACGCTGCGGCCGATCGCAACGGTGGCGGGCGAGAAGCTCGGCATCCCGCCGGATGCGCTCTACGCCTATGGCCCCTACAAGGGGAAGCTGTCGCTCGACTACATCCGCTCGCTCGCCGACCGGCCCGACGGCAAGCTCATCCTGGTCACCGCCATCACCCCCACCCCGGCGGGCGAAGGCAAGACCACCACGACGGTGGGGCTGGGCGATGCGCTCAACCATATCGGGCTCAGGGCCGCGATCTGCCTGCGCGAGCCGAGCCTCGGCCCCTGCTTCGGCGTCAAGGGCGGCGCTGCCGGTGGCGGCTACGCGCAGGTGGTGCCGATGGAGGACATCAACCTGCATTTCACCGGCGACTTCCACGCCATCGGCGCCGCCAACAACCTGCTCGCCGCGCTGATCGACAACCATGTCTATTGGGGCAACGAGCTCGGCATCGACACCCGCCGCATCACCTGGCACCGCGCGCTCGACATGAACGACCGGGCGCTGCGCTCGATCGTCTCCTCGCTGGGCGGCGTCGCCAACGGCTATGCGCGCGAGGACGGCTTCGACATCGTCGTGGCCTCGGAGGTGATGGCGATCTTCTGCCTCGCCGGCGACCTCGCCGATCTCCGGCGCCGGCTCGGCAACATCATCGTGGCGCAGACGCGCGACCGGCGCGCCGTCCTTGCCGCCGACCTCAAGGCTGCGGGCCCGATGGCGGCGCTGCTCAAGGACGCGATCGCGCCCAATCTGGTGCAGACGCTCGAAGGCAATCCCGCCTTCATCCATGGCGGGCCCTTCGCCAACATCGCTCATGGCTGCAATTCGGTGATCGCCACGCGCGCGGCGCTGAAGCTCGCCGACTACGTCGTCACCGAGGCGGGATTCGGCGCCGATCTCGGCGCGGAAAAATTCTTCGACATCAAATGCCGCAAGGCGGGCTTGAGCCCCGCCGCGGCGGTGGTCGTCGCCACGGTGCGCGCGCTCAAGATGCATGGCGGCGTCGCCAAGGGCGATCTCAAGCGCGAGAACCTGGCGGCGCTCGAGCAGGGCTTCGCCAATCTGGCGCGGCACATCGCCAATGTCCGCGGCTTCGGCGTACCGGCGGTGGTGGCGCTCAACCGCTTCAGCGCCGACACCCCGGCCGAGCTGGGGCTGCTGGCCGAGCTCTGCCGGCGCGAGGAGGTCCCGATCGTGCTCGCCGATCACTGGGCCGCGGGCGGCGCCGGCGCCGCCGAGCTCGCGCGCCAGGTGGTGGCCACGATCGCGGCGCAGCCGGCGCGCTTCCGCCTGCTCTACCCCGACGAGATGACGCTCGTCGATAAGGTGCGCAGGATCGCGCAGAGGCTCTACGGCGCCGCCGACATCGCCGTCGACCAGAAGGTGGCGGACCGCTTCGCCGAGCTCGAGGCGCAGGGCTTCGGCCATTTCCCGGTCTGCATGGCGAAGACCCAATACAGCTTCTCGACCGACGCCAGCGCCAAGGGCGCGCCCAGCGGCCATATCGTGCCGATCCGCGAGCTCAGGCTCTCGGCCGGGGCGGAGTTCATCGTGGCGATCTGCGGCGACATCATGACCATGCCCGGCCTGCCCAAGGTGCCGGCGGCGAACACGATCGATATCGACGACAGCGGCAGGATCAGCGGGTTGTTTTAATAGCTCGCCGGGGATGCGCTCCGCGCCGAGAACATGGCATGATCTTCCCCTCTCCGCCCCATTGGGGCGGAGAGGTAGGGTGAGGTGGGGCTGGCAATGTCGTTGAGAGCGCGAACGGAGATCACCCGGCGCCTGCGCCGAGACGCCACGGACGTCGAAAAGATCCTCCGGCGAGGCTTGCGCGAGCGCCTGGTGCCCTGGAAGTTCCGGCGGCAGCATCCGATCGGGCGACGCATCGCCGACTTCGCCTGCCCCGCACGCGAGCTGGTGATCGAACGCGACGGCGGTCAGCATGCCGAGCGCATGGACACGGACGATCAGCGCGCCACCGAGATAGCGCGCCACGGATATCGCGTCATCCGATTTTGGAACAATGAGGTGCTGGAGAGCCTCGAGGACGTGCCCGAGACCATTCGGCGCGCGCTGGAAGCGCCCCCACCTCACCCGACCTCTCCGCCCCCAGGGGCGGAGAGGAGAAGATTTCTAGCCGAACGCCGATGACTGACGACGACATCAAGCAATGGCGGCGGGAGCAGCGGGCGCGGCTGGTGGCGGCGCGGATGGCGGCGGGCGTCGCCGAGCGCCGCGACTGGGCGGCGGCGATCGAGGCGCGGCTGGCGGAGATCCTGGCGACGCTGCCGGGCGAGACGCTCGGCATCTATTGGCCGTTCAAGGCGGAGCCCGATCCGCGGCCGCTGGCCGAGCGCGAGCGTGCCCGGGGCCGGCGCATCGCGCTGCCGGTGGTGGTCGACCGGCGCGGGCCGCTCGAATACCGGCTCTGGCAGCCGGGCATGGAGATGGAGACCGGCGTCTTCGACCTGCCGGTGCCGAAGGCGCGCGACGTGATGCGGCCCGCGATCGTGCTGGCGCCGCTGGTGGGCTTCGACGACGCCAATTACCGCCTCGGCTATGGCGGGGGCTATTTCGACCGCACGCTGGCCGCGATGGCGCCGCGCCCGGTCGCGATCGGCGTGGGCTTCGAGCTGGCGCGGCTCGAGAGCGTCTTCCCGCGCCCGCATGACGTGCCGATGGATGTCATCATCACCGAGGCGGGCATGAGCCGCCGTTCCTGATCCGCTCAGTGCCCGCCGTGATGCCCGCCCTGGCCCGCGGCCGGCGGCGCGCCGCCGCCGGGGCCGGGGATCGACCAGAGGCAGACCCCCACCAGCACGCTGCCGAGAACGAAGATCACCAGCCCGGTCAGAAAGCTCATGACGCGGCCCTTTCAGCGATGGCTGTCGAGCCAGCCCAGCATGACGCGGTTGAAGATGTCGGGATGCTCGACATTGGGGAAATGCCGCGCATTCGCGATCTCCTCGTAGCGCCCGCCCGGGATCAGCTCGGCGATCCTGCGGTTGCCGGCGGGCGGCGTGCTCTGATCGTCGCCGCCGCACACCACCAGCACCGGCACCTTCACCTGCGGCAGCTTCGCGGTGAAGTCGAAATCGAGGATCGCCGCGGCGCAGCCGAGATAGCCCGCCGGGCTGGTGCCGCCGATGATGGCGTGAAGCTGCTTCCAGCGCCCGGGATTGCGCGGCTTGAAGCCGTCGGTGAACCAGCGCTCCATGGTGCCGTCGGCGAGCGGCGCCACCGCATTCGCCTTGGTCACCGCCTCGATGCGCGGCGCCCAGCCTTCCTTGGCGCCGGGCATGGTCGCGGGCGCGGTATCGCAGAACATCGCCGAGATCAGCCGCTCGCCATGGGCGATGGCAAAGGCCTGGCCGAGCATGCCGCCGATGGAGAGGCCGATATACTGCACCCGGGCGATGCCGAGGAAGTCGAGCGCCGCGGCCACGTCGCCGGCGAGCTGCGCCATGGTATAGGGGCCCGGCACGGGATCGCTGCCGCCATGGCCGCGCATGTCGAGCCGCAGCACGCGATATCCCGCGGCGAGCAGCACCGGCATCTGCTCGGCCCACATGCCGCCGTCGCAGGCGAGCGAATGGGTCATGCACACCACCGGTCCCGCCTCGGGCCCCGCGAGATCGTAGTAGATATAGCGGCCTTTCACATCGAACAGCATGACGGGCTCCCTTCGGTCTCTAGGATTTCTTCGCGTCGCGGCGCAGGAACGCCTCGATGCTGGTGGCGAGCGCCACCGGGGTCTCGTTCATCGGGTAGTGGCCGGCATTGGCCATGATCTCGAGCTCGGCGTTGGGATACCAGGCGAGATATGTGGCCTGCATCGCCTCCTCGGTGAGCGCCTGGTCGTGGACGCCGATGATCACCTTGATCGGCACCGGATTGCCCATGATCTCGCGGTGGAAATCGGTCTTGGCCCAGGCCGTGAGATAGGCGGCGAAGGCCTCGACCGTCGCGGTCTCGGCGGAATAGCGCGCGATGCGGTCGATCCAGGCCTTGGAGAGCCGGCCGCCGGTGGAGAAGTCGATGATGCCGCGGCGATTGTCGAGGCTGCGCGCCGCGCCCTCGAAAAGCTTCCAGCTCTCGGGATCGAAGGGCACGCCCGAGGCCGGCACCGGCGTCACCGCCACGATCTTGTCGATCCGCTTCGGCGCATCCGCCAGCACGCGCTGCACCGCCATGCCGCCCATGGAGTGCCCGATCAGGCTGAAGCTCTCCCATTCGAGCGCATCGGCCAGCGCCAGCGCGTCGGCGGAGATCTCCTTCATCGTATATTCGCCGCGCTGCTGGCGCGACAGGCCGTAGCCGCGATAGGCCATGAACGCGTAACTGAATTCGTCGAGGCTCAGCGCGTCGCGCATGGGATCGAAGCAGCTCTCGTCGCCGAACCAGCCGGGGAGCGCCAGCACCTTGTGCGGACCGTGCCCCACTATTCTATGCCCGATTGTCATGTGGCACCTCCCACGGCACGATAGCGGATAAACGCAACGAGTCTCCAGCCCTCTCCTCGGCGTTTTTCTTTCGGGTGGCCGGGGCCCGGCCCGACGGCTAGACTCGGCCGAGAAGAAGCGCAGCATCGCGCCGCAGCATGCGAGGAAACACGATGATGGAGATCGGTGTCTTCGATCACCTCGACCGCGGCGACGGGCCGCTCGGCGAGCTCTACGAGAACCGGCTCAAGCTGATCGAGGCCTATGACCGGCTCGGCATCCGCCGCTATCACCTGGCCGAGCACCACGCGACGCCGCTCGGCATGGCGCCCTCGCCTTCGGTGTTCCTCGCTGCGGTGGCGCAGCGCACGCGCAAGCTGCGCTTCGGCCCGCTGGTCTATACCCTCTCGCTTCACCATCCGCTGCGCATCGCCGAGGAGATCGCGATGCTCGACCAGATGAGCGGCGGCCGCTTCGAGCTCGGCATCGGCCGCGGCATCTCGCCCCACGAGGTCGGCTATTACGGCGTCGATCCCGCCAAGGCGCAGGCGATCTATGTCGAGGCGCTGGCCGTCATCCTCAAGGCGCTCGGCGCCGACACGCTGAGCTTCGAGGGCGCGCATTTCCGATTCCGCGACGTGCCGATCGAGATGCATCCGGTGCAGCAGCCGCACCCGCCGCTGTGGTACGGGATCGCGCGGCCGGACGGGCTGCCCTGGGTGGTCGCCAACCGGGTCAACATCGTCTGCAACGGCCCGCCGGCGCTGGTGCGGCAGGTGACCGACGGCTATCGCCAGGCCTGGGCCGCGGCGGGGAACCGCCCGGACGATCTGCCGCTGATGGGCATGACGCGCTCGGTGGTCATCGCGCCCACCGAGCGCGAGGCGCTGGAGACGGCGCGGCGCGCGCACAAGCGCTGGCATCAGAGCTTCTTCAAGCTGTGGCAGCGCCACGGCACGCAGCCGCTCAACGCCTTCTATCCCGACAATTTCGACGAGGCGCAGCAGCGCGGCTTCGGCATCGCCGGCACGCCCGGCCAGGTGCGCGACGCGCTGCAGCGCCAGCTCGACGAGGCGCGCACCAACTACCTCGTCTGCCGCTTCGCCTTCGGCGACATGACGCTGGCGGAATTGGTGCGCACGGTCGAGCTCTTCGCCCGCACGGTGATGCCGGAGCTGAGCGCGGCTTAGTTCAGCTTCCCATGGCGTCATGGCCGTGCTTGTCACACAGCTGTCCGGTTCGGGTTTCAGTTCCACTGGAGGGTCATTTGAGCGGCGTTGATCTGCGGGGGTGGATCGAGCTGCAACAGTCGATCGATGGGCCTGCGGTGCATCAGGTTGGCGCGAACCAGTCTGGCGAAGGCGAGAGGGCTTCGAATGGCGGTTTGCGTCGCCTGAGCGAGGCGAAGCAGCAGGAAGGCGATCAGCGCCACCGCGATCTGGATACGCACGGCGTTTTCGGAGGTGCCGAGGAAGTGGTTGATCTTCAGGACCTGCTTGACCCAGCGGAAGAACAGTTCGATCGCCCAGCGGCGCTGGTAAAGATCGGCGATTTCCTGGGCGGTTGCGTCGAGGTCATTGCTCAGCAGGCGCAAGATCTTGCCCGCCTCGGTCATGACCCGGACCTCGCGCACGGCGTGTTGCATGGGGTTGCGCCGGTTGTTGCACTGGCGCGCGGGGAGGAAGCCGATGCGATCGCTGAGGATCGTGCTGTCTTGGGGCAGAGGCAGCTCCTCGATGAGTTCGAGCGGGGTGTTGGCCTTGAAGCGGGTCACGATCCGGCATTGCGCCGCGTCGAGTTTCGCCCACCAGCCATAGTCGTAGTAACCGAGGTCGAAGACATAGGTGGCTCCGGCGTCGATCGGCATCTGTTGCGCAACGCTGATGTCGGTGACGTTCGCCGCGCTGACCGCGGCGTAGATCGGCCGATCGGCGTCGGCATCGTAGATGACGTGCACCTTGGCACCGCAGACCCCGGCCGAGAACCGCGCCCAGTCGGCGCTGTATCCGGTCAGACGCACACCTGTGGCGTCGATGAGATAGGTGGTTTCGGCAAGCTTGCGGCGCAGCCCACGATGGGCCTGCGCCATCATCATCGCCAGAAGCTCGGCGAACATCGCCGCCGGCCGCACCGCATTGGCATCGCTCAGTGTCGAGCGCCGCGGTGGCTCAACACCCAGATGGTAGAGCCGGTCCGCGTGGCTCTCCAAGCCGTCCACGATCTCGCGCAGGCTTATGGCGCCCGAAAGCTGCCCGTGCAGCAGCGCCACGAACTGGCTCTTCGTCGTCAGCCGGCGGACGCCCGCATCAGCCCCATGGGCTTCCACCATCCGATCGAACACAGGCCACGGAACGTGCTTAAGAACACTATGAAGTACGCTATTCTGATGCCGCATGGCGTCGATCCTCATCTCGTGTCCCGGAACGTTTGCCGACGTCCAGGACCGAGTAGAATCAACGCCATGCGCTTCGTCCACAAAAACCCAACCGGACAGCCGTGTGCTTGTCACGGCCATCCACGTCGTGCAGCGCGCTCGGTGCAAGACGTGGATGGCCGGGACTCGGCCTTCGGCCGGCCCGGCCATGACGAGTGAGCGGAGCGATAACGACGCCTACCCCAGCAGGTCCTGCGCGTCGCTCCAGATGCGCTGCACCAGCGCGGCTGCCGGCTCGGCGCGGGCCAGCGACGCGGACTGGCCGGCCCAGACCTGCATGCGGTGCAGGTCGCCCTCGCGCTGCGCCGCGCCGCGCATGGCGGCGGTGAGGCCGCGCTGCACCGGGTAGGGCGCCGGCGGCGGCGCGTCGGCGGCAGCGGCAGCGCGCGCGTAGTCGGTGGCGATGCTGCGGCCGGCGCGGCCGCTGAAGGCGCGGCTCACCAGGGTCTGCTCGGGCGCGGTACGGCCGAGCGCCTCGGCCCAGGCGGCGTGGAGCTTCGCCTCGGGCGTGCGCAGCAGGCCGGTGCCGATCTGCACGGCGCTGGCGCCCAGCAGCAAGGCGGCCGCGACGCCACGCCCATCGGCGATGCCGCCGGTGGCCACCACCGGCACGCGCACGGCATCGACCACCGCCGGCAGCAAGGCAAAGAGCCCGACCTGCTGACGCTCGGCGAGATCGGCGTCGAAGGCGCCGCGATGCCCACCCGCCTCCATGCCCTGGGCGATGATGACGTTGGCGCCGGCCGCCTCGGCCGCGCGTGCCTCCGCCACGGTGGTGACGGTGGCGAACCAGGCGATGCCGCGCGCTTTGAGCCGCGCCACGAAATCGGGCGGATAGAGCCCCATGATGGAGGAGGCGATGCGCGGCCCGGCCTCGAGCAGCGCCTCGCATTGCCGGGCGAAGTCGGCGGGCGCGACATCGCCGGCCTCGGGCGGCACCGCCGGTCCCCAGCTGGCGAGAAAGCCGCGCAGGCGCTCCTCCTGCGCCGGATCGCGCCGCGGCGGCGGGTCGGGGATCCAGAGATTGAACTGGAAGCCGCCATTGCTGCCGCCGCGAAACTCGGCCGCCCAGGCGGCGATCTCCGCCGGCGCCATGAGCAGCGCGCCGCAGGCGCCGAGCCCGCCGGCATTGGCGACGGCGATCGAGAGTGCGGGCGGACACGCCCCCGCCATCGGCGCCAGAAGGATCGGCAGCTGCAGCCCGAAGCGGCTGCAGAAGGCGCTGCAGCGGTCGAGGATCCTGCTCCGGTGCGTCATGGCTCGCCTCCGCGACAGCTCGATGATCGCAAGAGATAAGCCGCCGCCCGGTTCATGCTGCCGAGTTGCGCCACCGCCTCGAAGATGCGAAGATCCGCCGCGTCCATGGACCGGCTCCGCTATCGGTAAGGGAGATCGATGGTAGCGTGCGCCATCATCTGCCGCCATTACCCTTCGACCGACGCCAAAGTCATCCCCTCTCCGCCCCTGGGGACGGAGAGGGTTAGGGTGAGGTGGGGGTGCCGCGCGGCGTACAACCGTTCACCCACCTCATCCTAAGTCCTTCTCCGCCCTGAAGGGCGGAGAAGGACTTGAACGGCGCGTGGCGTTCAGAGCACCGGCCGCGTGGCGAGCAGGGCCTCGGCCTCGACCAGCTCCGGGACGGCGCCGTCGACGGCGTAGGGCGCGAGCGCGGCGCGGATCTCGGCTTCGAACGCCGCGCGGGCCGGGCCCAGCACGTCGGGCGAGGTGGTCGAGGTGGACAGCGCGCGGGCCACCAGCTCGTCGATGCCCACCTGCCGGCGGTAGCGCTCGGTGAGCCGGCGGATGCGGGAGAAGGGCGAGCGGCACAGCACGCTCTCATGGTCGCGGTGGTCGAGGCGCGGGTCGCGCTCGGCGAAGCGATCACGCGTCGCCCGCCAAGCCGCATGCCAGGCATTCTCGGGCACGTCCGGGTGGCTGTCCGCGAAGAGGGACACGCCGCCCGCGGGCTCGACCAGCGCATCGAGCGCCACCAGCGTGCGCTCGCGGTCCATCCAGTGGAAGGAGCGGCCCATGGTGACGAGATCGAAGCGGCCGAGCTGCGGCCCGAGCTGCTCCGACCCGGCGAGGACGAAGCTGATCTTTCCGGGCTCACCGCTGGCAGCATCGCGCGCCGCCGCCAGCATGTCGGGCTCGGGATCCATCGCCACCACCTCGGCACCATGGCGCGCGAAAGCGATGGCGAGAAAGCCCGGGCCGCAGCCGAGATCGAGCACGCGCCCCCTGCCCTCCAGCCCCAGCGCCGATGCCACGGCGGCGATGAGCCGCGGCGGATAGCGCAGCCGGCCGGCGAGGTAATGCGGCACGGTGGAGCGGAAGCGGCGTTCGCGCGGAGCCATGACAGGGATGTAGGCGCCATCGGCGCACAGGGCAATCGCGCAATTCCTGCCGCGAAAATCCTCTTTGAGGCCGGCACCGCGCTCGGCTCCCGCACCCTTGACCCGAATTAAGCAAGTGCGGGCAGCCGCCGCCTGTACTATTCTGACTATCGCGAGAACCCCAGCACCTCAAGAAAATGGAGAATTGCCGCACGCCATAACAGACCCGCCCGGAGCGGGAGGGAGGAAGCCATGACGACGACCGAGCTCGCGTCCGGCCCCTTGTCGGAACGCGACCATCGTGTGCAGCTGCGTCGTGCCGTCATCGCCAGCACGGTGGGCACGACCATCGAATGGTACGATTTCCTGCTCTACAGCACCGTCACCGGGCTGGTCTTCGGCAAGCTCTTCTTTCCCAAATCCGATCCGCTGGTCGGCGTGCTCGAGGCGTTCGCCATCTACACGGTGGGCTTCATCGCCCGCCCGATCGGCGCGGCAATCTTCGGCCATTTCGGCGACCGCCTCGGCCGCAAGGCATCGCTGATCGCGACGCTGCTCATCACCGGGCTTGCCACCTTCGCGGTGGGATTCGTGCCCACCTATGACCAGATCGGCATCTGGGGCGCGGTCATCCTGACCGTCATCCGCTTCATCCAGGGCGTCGGCGTCGGCGGCGAATGGGGCGGCTCGGTGCTGCTGTCGATGGAATGGGCGCGCACCAACGCCCATCGCGGCTTCATCACGTCATGGCCGCAGTTCGGCGGCCCGGCCGGGCTGCTGCTGGCGAATGTGGCGGTGCTGGTGTTCAGCGCGATTTCCGGCGACCAGTTCCTGGTCTGGGGCTGGCGCATTCCGTTCATGCTCAGCATCGTCATGGTCGGCATCGGGCTCTACATCCGCCTCGGCATCCTCGAAACCCCGGCCTTCCGGCGGCTGGTCGCGGAAAAGCGGATCGAGCGCGTCCCGGTCATCGAAGTGATCCGGCGCCAGCCGAAGTCGATCATCCTGGCGGCGCTCGCGCGGACGGGGGAGCAGGCGCCGGTCTATATCTACCTCGCCTTCGTCTTCGCCTATGGCACGCAGGTCCTCCATCAGCCGCGCAATTTCCTGCTCGCCGCGCTGATCACCGCCGGCATCATCTCCTTCGGCAGCATCCCGCTCTTCGGACATCTGTCGGACCGCATCGGGCGCAAGCGGATGTATATCATCGGCTCGATCGCGACCGGGATCTTCGGCTTCATCTACTTCGCGATGCTGAACACGATGGTACCCGCCTGGATCTTCTTCGGCATCGTGCTGTCCTTCGTCCCGCACGACATGATGTACGGGCCCCAGGCGGCGTTGATCGCGGAATGCTTCACCCCGCGGCTGCGCTACAGCGGCAGCTCGATCGGCTATCAGCTCGCCTCCATCACCGCCGGCGGGCCGGCGCCGCTGATCGCCACCGCGCTGTTCGCGGCCTTCGGCTCGGCCTATGCGATCGCGGTCTACATCCTCGTCTGCGCCGTCGTCAGCATCGTCGCCACCGCGCTGATGCCCGATTACACCAACCGCGACATATCCGAGGAGCACGACAAGGCCACCGCGTCGTCGCCGGCCGCCCTCGGCGCCGTCGGCGGGTAGCAGGCTCAGAGGCCGAGATAGCTGCTGCGCACGCGATCGTCGCGGAGGAGATCGCGGCCGGAGCCGCTGAAGGCGACGCGGCCGTTCTCGATGACATAGGCGCGGTCGGCGATGGCGAGGGTGCGCGGCACGTCCTGCTCGGCGAGCAGGATGGTGGTGCCGGCCTCGCGCAGCCGCGCGATGGTGGCGAAGATCTCGCGCACCATCAGCGGCGCCAGGCCCAGCGTCGGCTCGTCGAGCAGCAGCAGCCGCGGCGCCGCCATCAACCCGCGGCCGATCGCCAGCATCTGCTGCTCGCCGCCGGAGAGCGTGCCGCCGAGCTGGCGCCGGCGCTCGGCCAGCAGCGGGAAGAGCTCGTAGATCGCCGCCATGCGCGCGGCCGTCCCGCCCCGCTTCGCCACCGCGATGCCGCCGATGCGGAGATTCTCCTCCACCGTCATCTGCGGGAAGATCAGCCGGCCCTCGGGCACCAGCACCAGCCCGGAGGCGACGCGGCGGCAGGCGGCGAGGCGCGCCAGCGAATTTCCGTCGAAGGCGATCGTGCCGCGCGCGGGCGACAGCGCTCCGGCCAGGGCGCGCATCAGCGTCGTCTTGCCGGCGCCGTTGCCGCCGATCAGCGCCGTCACCGAGCCCGCCGCCACCGCGAGCGAGACGCCGTGCAGCACCTCGACCGCGCCATAGCCGGCGAAGAGCCCGTCCACCGCCAGCAGCGGCGCGCTCACGGACCCTCGCCGAGATAGCAGGCGAGCACGTCGGGATCGCGCGCGATCGCCGCGGGGGGGCCGAGCGCCACGGTGCGGCCCAGATGCAGCACCAGGATGCGGTCGGAGACGCGCATCAGCGCCTGCATGACATGCTCGATGATCAGGATCGTGAGCTCGTGCCGCCGGTGCAGCTGGCGCAGGATCTCCAGCATGTCGTCGACTTCCGCCGGCGTCAGCCCGGCCATCACCTCGTCGAGCAGCAGGATGCGGGCGCCGGTGGCCACCGCGCGCGCGACCTCGAGCCGCTTCTGCCCGGACAAGGTGAGCGCGGAAGCGAGGCTGTCGCGGCGCTCGCCGAGCCCGACCGCGGCCAGGACCTCGACCGCCTTGGCCTCGGCCGCGGCGCGGTCGAGCCAGGCGGTGCCGAAGCGCGCCGCCACCATCACGTTCTCGAGCACGGTGAGGCCGCCGAAGGGGCGCACGATCTGGAAGGTGCGGCCGATGCCGCGCCGGCAGATGCGGTCCGGCGACAACCCGAGCAGCGAGCGCCCGTCCAGCCGGATGTCGCCGGCGCTGGGGCGGACATGGCCGGCGATGAGGCCGAACAGCGTGGTCTTGCCGGCGCCGTTGGCGCCCATGATGCCGAGCACCTCGCCGGGCGTCACCGCGAGATCGAGGTCGGCGAGCGCGGTGACGCCGCCGAAGCGCTTGCCGAGGCCGATCAGCTCGAGCATCGCGGTCATGGCCGCGCCGGTTTCGGGCGCAGCCAGCCGCCGATGCCGTCGGGCGCCAGCAGCACGAACACGATCAGCAGCAATCCCAGCACGATCATGTAGAGCTGCGGCGCCTGCGCCCAGAGCAGCTCCGACAAGGCGAGCAGCAGCGCCGAGCCCAGCAGCGGGCCCAGCGCGTCGTCGCTGCCGCCGATCACCGCCATGGTCACGATGGTGAAGGAGATGGTGGGATCGAAGGCGCCCTCCGGCTCGAAATAGGTGGTGCGCAGCGTCATGACGGCGCCGACCACGCCGGGGATGACGGCCGAAAGGGCATAAGCCAGCAGCTTGTAGCGCACCACCGGCACGCCCAGCGTCGCCGCCGCCTCCTCGTTCTCGCGCAGCGCGCGCAGGCCTTCGCCGATCCGGCTGCGGCGCAGCAGCAGGGTCGCCAGCGTCGCGACCGCCGCCAGCGCCAGCATCAGCCAGTAGAGCGTCACGCCCGAGGGCGCGCCGAACAGCAGGCGGCTGAAGGTGCCGAGGCCGGATTCCACCGCCACCACGACATATTTGCACAGCTCCGCCAGGCCGAAGGTGAGGATCACGAAATAGGGGCCGCGCACGCGCAGCACCGGCAGTCCCACCAGCACGGCGAAGAGCCCGGCCATCGCGCCGGCCAGCGGCAGCGACAGCCACAGCGGCAGCACGCCCCAGCTCAGCGCCACGACATAGGCGCCGATGCCGTAGAACACGACATGACCGAGCGAGACGTAGCCGGCCAGCCCGGAGAGCAGCGCCCAGCTTTGCGTCAAGGCGATCCACATGGCGAGCGTCAGGCCGACGCTCACCGCATAGACGCCGCCGACGAAGGGCAGCGCCAAGCCGGCGGCGAGGAAGGCGATATAGAAAAGCCCGGCGCGGCGCATCAGCGGAACACCCGCCCCCTCGCCAGCAAGCCTTCCGGGCGCAGCAGCAGCACGGCGACGAAGGCGCCATAGACCAGGATCGAGCGCATCGAGGAGCCGGCGAGCGCCACGCCATAGGTCTCCAGCAGCCCCAGCAGCAGCGCCGCGAGCATGCCGCCGGCGATGTTGCCGAGGCCGCCGAGGATGATCACGACGAAGGCGGCGATGGTGAAGGGAAAGCCCATGAAGGGCGTGATCTCCTCGGTCATGCTGACCAGCGCGCCGGCGATGCCGGCCACGGCGAAGCCGACGCAGAGGCAGGCGAGCTGCAGCCGGTCGATATCGACGCCGACGATGAGCGCCGCGTCGCGCCGCTCGATCAGCGCCTTGACGGCGAGCCCGGTCAGCGAGCGCCGCAGCAGCAGGAGTGCGGCGGCGCAGATCGCCACGGCCACGGCGAAGGCGGCGAGCCGGTTGGCGGTGATGGCGACATTGCCCCAGCGATAGACCTGGCCGAGATACTGATAGCCCCGGGGCGTGGCGGAAAAGGCGAGCGCCGCCACGTTCTGCACGATCACGGAGAGGCCGAAGAACAACAGCAGCGAGTTGGCCTCGAGCCGCTGCGCCAGCGCCGGCACGGTCAGCAAGCGCCGCAGCAGGCCGAAATAGAGCGCCGCACCGAAGCCCGCCATGAGCAGCGCCGCGGCCGGCAGCGCCAGCAGCGGCGACACCCCCAGCAGCGAGAAGCCCCAGAAGGCGACATAGGCGCCGAGCATGACGAAATCGCCATGCGCGATGTTGAGCAGCCGCAGCGTGCCGTAAACCAGGTTGAGGCCCAGCGCCACCAGCGCGTAGAGCGCGCCGGTGACCAGCGCCGCGAGCAGCAGCTGGCCCGACAGCAGCGTGTCGGCGATGTCGGCCATGGAGGCGGGCTACCGGCCCATCCCGCGGCCGGGCAGCGGCGGAAAGAACAACGTCGACACCCTTCCGTCGTCATGGCCGCCCCCGGGCTGTGACCCGGGGGTGGCCCGGCCATTCACGTCTTGCCGCACGCTCGTCGAAAGACGTGGATGCCCGGGACTTGGCCTTCGGCCGGCCCGGGCATGACGATCGGGGGGATTTGCGATGATCGGACGAGCATCAGGAGTACCGGAGAAACCTGAACCGGACAGCCGTGCGCGCCAGCGGGGAACCCGGGCGAGCGACGTGCGGTCGCGCCTCGGCCCCCGCTTTCGCGGGGGCGGCGGCAATGGGGGTCGCCTGCGCAGCGTCTGCTCCCTCACCTCTTCTCCCGTGGCCTCCGTCGGACCGCCGCTACCACCCCTTCTTGGGCTCGAAGGGCGCCGTGGCGATCGATTTCGGCCAGATCAGCTGCAGCGTGCCGTGCTGGATCTGCAGGAAGCTGGTCGGCGTGATCACGTTCTCGACGCCCTTGAACTTGACCGGGCCGTTGATCGTCTGGAAGGTCTCGGTCGAGATCACATGGCGCAGCTTGGCATGGTCGGTGCCGGCCTTGGCCACCGCCTGCTCCAGGATCTCGCAGCTCATATAGCCCAGCACGGAGTCGAGATAGTCCGGCTCCTCATGATACTTCTTGACCCAGGCGTCGTAGAACGGCTTGGCGCGCGGCCATTCCTTGCGCGCCGGCGACCAGTGGCCCATGGTCACGACGCCCTCGGCCGAGGCGCCGAACATCTGCCGATAGAACGGAATGGCGGGGCCGACGACCAGCCATTGCAGCGGGGCGTCGATGCCGATCTCCTTGGCCTGCTTGCTGTAGAGCACGGTGTCCTCGGGATAGGAGAGCACGAACACCGCCTGCGGCTTCTCGCGCTTCACCTCCGTCAGCATCGCGGTCATGTCCTTGATGTCGGGCGGATAGTCCTCGTTCACCACCAGCTTGATGCCGGCCTTCTTCAGCTCCGGGATGAGGAAGCTCTTGATCTCCTTGGCCAGCGGCAGGACGTTGGCGAGGATGGCGGCGCTCTTGACGTTGTTCTCCTTGGCGAGCTTCACGATCTCCACCGCCATCTTGTCGGGCACGGCGGAGGTGGTGAACCAGAGATTGCCGGGCTTGATGTCGCGGATCTGCACCGAGGCCGCGGTGTTGCCCACCATCGGGAAGCCGTAGCGCTCGAGCAGCGGCGCCAGCGCGAAATGCATCGGCGTGCCCCAGGGCGCCAGCAGCAGCTCGACCTTGTCGTCGGTGATCAGCTTCTCGTAGTCCTTGACGGTGTTGGCCGGATTGGACTGGTCGTCATAGGAGACGAACTCGATCATGCGCCTGGTGCCGGCGACGTCGAGCCCGCCCTTGGCATTGACCTGCTCGCGCCAGAGCTCGTAGGCGTCGATCTGCGACTTGGCGGCGGCGGCGAAGAGGCCGGTCTTGGCCAAGGCATAGCCGATCTTGATCGGCGGCGCCGTCTGCGCCGCGGCGCTGCCGATGACGGTCAGAGCGGCGACAGCCGCCGCCAATATGGTTTTGAGCATCGTTCTCTCTCCCTGTTTTTATCGTCCCAACCTACGCCACCACGAAACCAATGCCGCTCTCAGAGCCGCCGCAGCCAGCGCAACGCGGCGGGAACCCAGGGCCCGTCGGCCTCGCCGCCGGCGAGGCTCGCGGTGAAATGATCGCGCCCGGGCAGCACCAGATGCTCCACCGCGCCGCCGGCAGCGGCAAGCGCCGCCGCCATCTCGTCGGCCTGGCGGCAGAGATGCGGGAAATCGCGCTCGCCATGGGCCAGCAGGAACGGGACCGGCCGGCCGGCGATATGCAGGATCGGGCTCGCCGCATCCTCCGCGCCCGTCCCCTCCGGCCCGAGGAAGCGCGGGCGCGCGGAAAGACCGGAGCCGGCGCCGAAACGATAGACGCCGGAGATCGGCAGGCAGAGCTTCAGCGCGTCGCCCGGAAGGCCGAGCACGGCCTGCCAATCGCGCTTCAGCGCGAGCAGCGCCGCGTAATGGCCGCCGGCGGAATGGCCGCCGAGCGCAAGGCGGGCGGGATCGGCGTCGAAAGATGGCGCCGCTTCAGCGATCGCCTTCACCGCGGCGGCGCAATCCTCGAGCCCCGCGGGAAAGACATGCGCCGGCGCCAGGCGATAGCCGATGCTGCAGAAGGTGATGCCCGCGGCGGTGAAGGCGGGCGCCATGAAGCCCATCCACTCCTTGTAGCCGCTGGTCCAGCCGCCGCCATGGATGAAGGCGAAGAGCCGGCCGTCGGGCCGCGCCGGGCGGTAGACCGCGACCGACTGGTAGGGATCGGCGCCGTAGCGGAACTCGGTGAAGGGCACGCCGGCGGAGCGGGCGACGCAGGCGTCGCGATAGCCCGCGGCGATGGCGGAGACCGGCTCCTGCGGCGGATACTCCTCGGGGCGCATGGGATCAGCCTTCCCCGCGGTCGAGGAGACCGCGCAGCACGCGTTCGGGGGTCAGCGGCAAGTGCCGGTAGCGGATGCCGGTCGCGGCTGCCGCGGCATTGGCGATCGCCGCGGCGACGACATTGATGCCGATCTCGCCGGCGCCCTTGGCGCCGAAGGGCCCGTCGGGCTCCGCCGCCTCGACGATGATGGCGTGAATGTCGTAGGGCACATCGCGGCTGGTCGGCACCTTGTAGTCCATCAGCGAGGGGTTGGCGAGGCGCGGACCGTCCCACACCATCTCCTCGGTGAGCGCGAAGCCCAGGCCCTGCGCGAAGGCGCCTTCGATCTGGCCTTCCACCGCCTGCGGGTTGATCGCCTTGCCGACATCGAGCGCCGACCAGGCGCGCAGCACCTCGATCTTGCCGCTGACCTCGTCGATCTCGAGATCGACCACCAGCGCGCCGAAGCTGAACACGCCGATCTGCGGAAACGGCATGCCGGTCGCCACCGCCCGCTTGGGGTCGATGCTCCTGCCCTCGTAGACGAAGGTGTTGCTGCCGACGATGGGACCGCCCTTGGCCCAATGCGAGCGGGCGGCGATGGCCGCGAACGGCAGCTCGCTCGCCGGAACGCCCTTGACCCGGACCCGGCCGCCGGGGCGCAATTCGAGATCCTCGACGGCGCATTCCAGCATCTCGCCGGCATGGGCGAGGATCTGGCGCTCGACCTCGCGCGCGGCGGCGACCACGGCGCGGCCGGTGGTGTAGGTGACGCGGCTGGCGGTCGTGCCCCAATTGTAAGGCGAGCCATCGGTGTCGGGGCTGGCGAGCGCCACGCGATCCAGCGGCATCCGCAGCGCGTCGGCGCAGATCTGCGTCAGCACCGTGTCGGAGCCCTGGCCGATATCGGTGGCGCCGGTATTGAGCACGAGGCTGCCGTCCTCCAGGAGCCGCAGGATCGCGCCGGTGGCGAGCAATCCCGAGATATGCGCGGTGGCGGCCACGCCCATGGCGCGCCGGCGGCCGGGCCGTGTCGGCGCGAGCGCGTGGCGCGCGGCCCAGCCGCTCGCGGCCTCGACCTTGTCCAGGCATTCGCCGAGGCCGATCGAGCCGATGCGCTGGCCGCCGAACCAGCAATCGCCGGCGACCGGCAGGTTCTTGCGCCGGAGCGCGATCGGATCCATGCCGATCCGGTGGGCGATCTCGTCGATCTGCTGCTCGCAGCCGAACTGCACCTGCGGCTGGCCGAAGCCGCGAAACGCGCCGAAGCGCAGCTTGTTGGTGTAGACCAGCGTGCCCTCGGCGCGCGCCGCCTTGAAGGTGTAGGGGCCGCGCGACATCAGCAGCGCGTAGCCCAGCACGCCCGGGCTGTCATCGGCATAGGCGCCGCCATCGAGCAGGATCTCGACCGCGCGCGCGATCAAGGTCCCGTCGCGCCGCGCGCCGGTCTTGACCTTGAAGGCGAAAGGGTGGCGCGCGCGCACGATCTCGAAATCCTCCTCGCGACTGAGGATGAGTCTTCACGGGGCGGCCGGATTTCAGCGCCAGCATGACCGTGATCGGCTGGACATGCGGCTCCATCTTGTTGCCGAAGCCGCCGCCGACCATCGGGGTGAGGCAGCGCAGCCGCGACATCGGCAGCAGCAGGCTCTCGCAGACATTGGCCTGCACGCGGAACACCGACTGGTTCGCCGACCACAGCGTGACGCGGCCCCTGCCATCCGGCTCGGCCAGCGCGCCGCAGGGCTCGATCGCCAGATGCGCCTGCGGCGCGGTGCGGTACTCGCCCTCGACGATGATCTCGCACTCGCTCCAGGCGCGGTCGAGGTCGCCCTCGGCGATGCTGGTGCGCGAGCAGACGTTGCCGCCGCTGCCGGCATCGAAGACCTTGAAATAGCCGGCGAGCTCCTCGTGGATGAGCGGCGCGTCCGGCGCCAGCGCCGCCTCGGGCGAGAGCACCGCGGGCAGCTCCTCGTAATCGACGATGATGAGCGCGCAGGCGGCGCGCGCCTCGGCCTCGGTCTCGGCGGCGACCGCCGCGACGGGCTCGCCGACATAGCGCACCTTGCCCTTGGCGATGGCGTGCTCGTCCTTGATGAAGGCGCCCATCCGCCCGTCGGGACAATCCGCGCCGGTGATGACGGCGTGCACGCCCGGCGCCGCCAGGGCGGCGGCGATGTCGTAGCCGCGGATGCGCGCATGGGCGACGGGGCTGCCGAGGATGGCGCCGTGCAGCATGCCCGGAAGCCGCAGATCGGCGATGTAGCGGGCGCGGCCGGTGAGCTTCTCGCCGACCTCGAGGCGCGGGCGGCGGCGCCCGACCTCGCGGGCATTGGCGGGCGCGGCGGCCGCGCTCATGGGCCCGCCGCCGCGCGGACGGCGTCGACGATCTTGCGGTAGCCCGAGCAGCGGCAGAGATTGCCGGAGAGGCCGGCGCGGATCTCGTCGATGCTGGGATGGGGCGTGTCGGTCAGCAGCCGCCAGGCCGTTGCCAGCATGCCCGGGGTGCAGAAGCCGCATTGCACCGCGCCGGTCTCGGCGAAAGCGGCCTGCAGCCGGCGGCCGAGCGGATCCTGCGCCATGGCCTCGACGGTGGTGACGCGGCTCCCGGCGCAATTGAGCGCCAGCGACAGGCAGGCGCGCATCGGCTGGCCGTCGATCAGCACCGTGCAGGCGCCGCAAACGCCCTGATTGCAGCCGCGCTTCGCGCCGGTCAGCGTCAGCTGCTCGCGCAGCACCGTGAGCAGCGTCGAAGCGCCATCCGCCAGCACCGTGCGCTCGGCGCCGTTGACGCTGAAGCTGCAGGCCTCGCTCATGCCGCCCGCTCCAGCCGCGCCACCGCTTCGGCAACTGCGCGGCGCAGCAGGCGCGGGATGAGCAGGCGGCGATAATCGGCGCTGCCGCGGACATCGTCGACGGGATCGGCGAGCCCGGCCAGCAACCGCCCTGCCGCCTCGATCGCCCGGGCGTCGGCCAGCCGCCCCGTCAGCATGCCGTCGGCCTCGGCGCTGGCGACCGGCTTCGGGCCGCAGCCGCCGATGGCGACGCGCACCGCGCCGCCGGCCTCGGCGCTGAGCGCCACCGAGGCGATGGCGAAGTCGCCGGCGACGCGCGCCAGCTTGTGATAGAGGCCGATGCCGCGCGTCGGCGGCGGCAGCAGGATCGCCGTCACCAGCTCGCCCGGCGCCAGCACCGTCGCGTACCAGTCGACGAAGAACGCCTGTGCCGGCACCCGCCGCGTGCCGGCGGCGCCGGCGATCTCGATCGCCGCCCCCGCCGCGACCAGCGCCGGTGGATAATCGGCCGCGGGATCGGCGAGGCTGATCGAGCCGCCCATCGTCCCCATGTTGCGCACCGGCGGATTGGCGATGGCGCCGGCCGCCTCGCGCAGGACCGACAGCGTGCCTTCGAGCGGCGCGGCCGAGGCGGTCTCGCGATGGCGCGTCATGGCGCCGATGCGGATGCCGTCGCGGCCGGCCGCGATGCCGGCGAGATCGCGGATGTCGCGCAGCGAGACGATGGCGCTGGGCGCCAGCAGGCCGGCATTCATCATCGCCACCATCGAGGCGCCGCCGGCCAAGGGACGCGCGCCCTCATCGGCCGCGAGCCGCGCCACCGCCTCGGCGACGCTGTGCGGCCGATAGAGGCGGATGGCGGTCACGCCGCGACCCCGGCGGCGCGCTCGACATGGGCGCGGAAGGCCGCCACGAAATCGGCGCTCAAGGCTTCGGCCTTCTTCTTCATGACGCCGAGCCCGAACTTGCCGAGCCGGCCGGTGACGGAGACCTCGGAGCGGTAGGCGATGTCGGTGCCGCCATCGGCCCGCTCGGCCAGCTCCACGACGTTGGCGGCGGCCAGCATGCTGGCGCGCGTCCCCTCCTCGCCCCTGGTCGAGGACAGCACGCGCAGCGGCGGCTCTTCGCCGGTCACCTCGACCACGAGGTTGAAGCTCGCCTTGATCGGGCCGACCGCCACCGCCACCACGGCGCGGTAGCTCGTCGGCGAGAGCTGCTCGATGCTGCTGCAGCCGGGCACGCAGGCCGCCATCACGCCGGGGTCGGTGATGCAGCTCCAGACCTGGGAGCGGGGAGCCGCGACGGAAAAGGCGCCTTCGAGCTTCATGGTACCTAGCGTTGTACGCGCGCCACCTTCATCTTCTCGTCGACGATCTTGCCCTTGTGGATGATCGTCTTGTTGTCGAGGATCACGCTGCAGTCGCGCATCGGCACGTCGTAATGGCCGCGGGTGCGGCGGCTGCCGCCGCCTTCGCTGTTGGGGCCGGTGGAGAACAGGAAGTTCCCCGGGAACACCCGGGCCGCGGCACGGGCGCGCTCGGGCGTGTCGCCCTGCAGCGCCAGCCAGTACCACCGCGCCTGCGGATTGAGGCCCCAGCCCAGATGCGACACGGCGAAGGGATCGCGATCGGCCGGGCCCTCGCGGTTGTCCTCGAGCCATTCGCGCATCAGCTTGGCATCGAGATCGCCGTCGATGTCGACGATGAAGCCGTCGCGGACGGTGACGGTCACGGGATCGACGACGTAGCGGCAATAGGGCAGGATGACGATGTCGCCCGGCTGCATGACCACGGTGCCGTTGGCGCTGCCTTCATTGGGGAAGGTATGGACGTGGCCCGCGCCCCAATGATCGAAGCGGCCCGGCAGATCGGCAAAGCCGTACTGGCTCATCACCGGGTATTCGCCGCATTGATAGCTGAGATCGGTGCCGGCCTCGGAGGTGACGCGCACGTCCTTGGTCTTGGCCAGCAGATCATGGGCGTAGAGCACGGCGTCGCGCAATCCCGGCGGCGATTGCAGCTGCTCGAGGTCGTCGGGCGCGTCGATGATCATGAGCACGCGCGCGCCCGCCTTGCGCACCTCCTTGAGCCAGGAGGCAAAGAGCGGCACGTGGAAGATGATGATGAGGTCGGCGGCCTTCAGCGCCTCCAGCGTGCCCTTGCAGCGGCCGATGGTCGGCACGCCGACCTTGGTCCAGCCGGGGATCAGGTTGACGCAGAGCTCGTAGACATCGGCGCCCAGCTCCTCCGCGGCGGCGAAGGCGCATTCGATGAACTCCCGGCGCGTGCCGAGATCGGAGACGATGGCGACGGTCTCGCCGCGCTTCAGTTGGCAGAGGCCGAGCTGCGAGCGGAAGAGCCCGGTCATCTTGCCGGGGTTCATTTCCTGCGAACGGAAGGCCGCCTGCATCGACGTCATCGACCTGCTCCCTGAGCGGCGACCCGCGCGCCCCGCGCCCCGGGGCCGGCACGCCGCCCGCCTCGGAGCGGCAATCCCTGGGGCAAAATGATATCGAGCGGCGGGCCGGCGTCAATAGAGAATATTATTCGCTTTTGAACCTAGCCGCCGATATCGGCCCCATCCTGCCCGATCATGGCGATGGTCCGCCGGAACAACGGGCTGTCGGGACGCGCCAGATCGAGCGCCGCCTCGAAATGGTTGGCGCCGGCGAGCGTCAGCGTCTCGACGCGCCCGCCCGCGGCGGCCAGCGCCGCGGCGAAGGCGGCGGATTGCCGCTCGAACTCGGGACTTTCCCGCGTGCCGCAGGCGACGAGCACCGGGCAGCGGATGCGCCCGGCATGGCGGATCGGGCTCAGCGCCGCCACTTCCGCGGCGTCGAGCTTGAGATAGGCGCTGCGCGCGCTCAGCATCACCGGCACGAGATCGTAGGAGCCGGAGACGAGAACGGCGCCGCGCACGCGATCGGCCGCGGCCTCGGGCGCGGCGAGCGCGGTGGCGGCAAGATGGGCGCCGGAGGAATGACCGATCAGCCAGAGCCGCCGGCGATCGCCGCCGATCGCCTCGGCATGGCGGCGGATCCAGTCGAGGGCGCGGCCGATCTGCGCCGCCATCTCGGGCAGCCGCACCGCCGGCAGCGTGTCGAAATCGAGCGCGATGAAGTGGCATCCGGCGGCGACGAAGGCGGCGGCGGCGAAGCTGCTGTCGGCCTTGGAGAGCGAGCGCCAGGCGCCGCCGTGCAGGAAGACCGCGAGCGGCGCCCGCGCCGCCGCGGCGGGAAAGAGGTCGAAGCTCTCGCGCGCGCCAGCACCATAAGCCAGGCTCCGCCAGCGCAGCCGCCGCCGCGCCGCCGCGCTGTCCGAGCCATAGCGCGCGATGATGTCCTCGGCATTGGCGGCCCAGGCGCGCTGGTCATAGGCGCGGTCGAGCGCCGCCTGGTCGTAGTCCAGATAGACCTTGGCCGCCGGCGCCGAGCCGTTCATGGGCGCGCGATCAGCCGGTCTTGACGAGCCGCCCGGATTTGCGGCCGGCCATGAGCAGCGGCCGTTTCTGGCCGGAGCGGCCGAGAAAGCCGCAGATCAGGTCGATCATGGCGTCGCTGCAGGTGGATTTACCGTTGAGATGGACGTTGAGGCTGAAGCCGTCGAAGGCCATGAAGGCGAGATACGCCAGCGCCTCGACATCGACCTTGTCGCGCTGCGCCGGCGTCAGGCAATCGGCGATCATCGCCGCCAGCCGCGTGACCAGCCAGCGCAGCAGCCCCGGCTTGTAGCCTTCCTCCGGCGTCGAGATCGACAGCGCCTGGATGATGTTGTTGGCAAAGCCGTTGCTTTCCGCGGGAAGCCCGCGCCACAGCGTGGTGAAGATGTGCCGCAGCCGATCGTTGGGCTCGGGCATGCCGGCGAGCTCCGCCTCGAGCCGCGTGAGCCGATCGCGCAGCCAGGGATCGTAGATGGCAAAGAGCACGTCGAGCTTGGATTTGAAGTAGACGTAGACATTGGCGGGCGAGACGTCGGCGCCGGCCGCGATCTCGCTGAGCGTGGCGTTGCTGTAGCCCTTGGCGGAGAACAGCGTGAAGGCCGAGTTGATGATCGCCTCGCGCACCGCCGCCTTTTTCACCTGCGCCACGATCATCCCCTCGACGGCGGGCCTGCCGCGCCATACTCGGCCACTGCCCGTCACCTTATCCGCGTCCCTGATAACTGGCAAGGCGAGGGCGCGCCGCTCCGTTTCAGAAAAAATGCCAGGCGACGCCGATCAGCAACGTGGTCTGGTGGGTGGTGCTGTCGGGCTCGTAATAGCCGCTGGCGTCGACCGGGCTCGCGCCATAGGCGAGGCTGGAATATTCGGCCGTCGAGGTCAGCTCGACGCTCTCGGTGAGGCGAAAGCCGGCCTTGGCCTGCAGCCGCCAGGCAACCTCGCTGCCGAGCGCGAAATTCTCGTTGGACCCGGTGAGGCCGTTGGTGGACATGTTGGCATCGAAGGTCTTGCCCGCCGCGCCCGAGAGCGAGAACACCCAGCGCGGCGCCGGCGAGACCTGCGCCAGCAGGCCGCCCATCGCATCCCAGTTGGAATAATCCTCGGTATAGCCGCCGGTGCCGGTGAGATCGCGCGACCAGTAGCGATAGCCGAACTCCACGAACGGCGTCAGCATGGTGAAGCGGCCGAGGGCGAAGGCGCGACCGACCTGCAGATCGCCGGTATAGATCTGGTCGTTGGTGGTGCTCTGGTAAGGGACGCAATCGCCGAACTGGTCGCAGAGCGCGCCATTGTAGTTGGTCGAGCCCAGGCTGGCGCGGGCCTCGAGATGCAGGTAGAGGTTGGCGATCGGCGCCTCAGGGAAGGCGAGCATGCCGAAGCTGAGGCCGACGGTCGGCAGCCAGCCCTTCTCGGTGTCGAGCGTCGAGCCGCCCTGGGTCTCGGCATAATCGAGATAGCTGGCGCCGGCATCGAGCGTCAGGGCGTTGTCGGCCTTGCGGATGTCGAGGGTGTCGGCCAGCGCCGGCCGCGGCAACGCCGCCATCCCCGCCGCCGCGGCGGCCAGCGCCACAATGAGCCTGCGACCCCGCATCACCGCCCCCCGCCCCGGCACCGCCGGCCCGGAGGCCGGCATCCGTTTGCGTTATAGGCCCGGGCGGGATGCGCCATCCCCTTGCCCGGCCTCAGCCGAGCGCGGCCGCGCGGCGCAGGCTCGCGATCATCGAGAGCCTCAGGAGATAGTCGTAGGCAAGCCGCGGATCGGCGGCGGTCTCGCGCATCCGGCGCTGGAACTCGGCCTGCTCGGCCGGATCGCTGGCCTCGAGGTTGCGCTTGTTCTGGATGGTCTGGGTCTGCACGTATTCGACGGTGATGCCGCGGCGCCGGCGCTCGTAGCGGTCGAGATCGCCGGCCTCGCCCTCGCCGCGCCAGGCACGGGCGAGACGCGCGGCGAGATCGACCGCGTCGTGGATGCCGCCATTCATGCCCATGCCGCCCAGCGGGTTGTTGATATGCGCGGCGTCGCCGGCGAGGAAGACATGCCCCTCGCGCCAGCGCCGCGCCACGCGCTGATGCACGCGGTAGAGCGTGCGGTGCGCGACCGGGTAGTCGGCGATGCCGGGGATGATCGTCGCCATCTGCGCCGCGATGTAATCGGGCTCAAGCGCGCGCTCGTCGCCGATCTCGGCCGGGACCGGGAACATCACCCGCCAGAGCCCGGGGATCTGCAGCAGGAAATGCCACTGCCGGGGATCGGCGACATAGCTCACCGGGGCGAGACCGGGGATCGCCCGGCGGAAATCGAAGGCGGTGCTGACGACGAGAAAGCGCTCGGGCCAGGTGAAGCCCTCGAACTCGATGCCGAGCGCACGCCTGACCGCGCTGCGGGCACCATCGGCGCCGATGAGGAAGCGGCCGCGGCGCTCGACGATGCCGCCGCGGCGGCGCACGCCGACGACGACGCCGTCCTCGTCCTGGCGCACGCCCTCGACCGCGCTGTCGAACTCGACGGCGAAGTGCGGATGGTCGCGATAGAGCGCATAGAGGATACGGGTGAGCTTGAACTGCTCCGCCTGCAGCCGGAAGGGATGGCGCGTGACATCGGCGATGCCGGCGAAATCGAATTCGGCGATCAGGCCTTCCCGAGTCCGGTATTGCAGCCGCGGCGCCACCAGCCCCTCGGCGATGAGCGGCGCCGCGGCGCCGAGCTCCGCCAGCATGTCGAGGGTCGGCGGGTGGAAGGTGGAGGCGCGGGATTCCTCGGCGAGCCCGGGGCCGGCCTCGAGCACGGTGACGGGGACGCCGTCGCGCGCCAGCGACGCCGCGGCGACCAACCCCACCGGCCCGGCGCCGGCGACGAGGATGCGATCGTCGGCGCTCATGGCCCGGGATGGAGTTCCTTCCACGGGTCCTTGACCGCGGGGATGGTGGCGAACTCGACATTGGCCAGCCCGCCATCGACGCGCTCGACCCGGCGGATGTAGATGTTCTGCACGATGTCGCGGGTGGCGGGATCGATGGCGATGGGGCCGCGCGGGCTGTCGGGATTGCGCCAATGCGACAGCGCCGCCATCTCCTTGCTGCCGTCACCGTCGCCATGGGTGGCGGCGATGGCGGCGAAGATCGCGGCCATGCCGTCCCAGCCGGCGACCGCATCGTAATCGGGATATCTCGGCGGCGCCGTAGACGCTGCGCCAGAGCGCGAGGAAGGCCTGGTTCTGCGGCCGCGACGCGGCGATGGAGTAAGGCCCGGCGGTGACGATGCCGAGCGGCGCCGCGCCCATGTTCGGCAGCTCGTCATCGGTGACGAGGTCGGGGGTGGCGACGAGCTTGATGCCGGCCGCATCCATGCCGAGATCGCTCCAGGCCCTCATGAAGGCGACGGCCTGCTTGCCGCCGGGATTGAAGTTGAAGACGACATCGGGATGGGTGTCCTTCGCCCGCTGCAGGAAGGGCACGAAATCGGGATCGGCCACCGCCACGCGCACCGCGCCGAGGATGCGGCCGCCGGCCTCGCCGAAGCCCTTGGCGAAGGCGGCCTCGCCGTCATGGCCGGGGGTGTAGTCGCTGACGATGGAATAGGCGGTGCGCCAGCCGTGGCGCGCGGCCCATTGGCCGAGCGGATAGGCGTTCTGCCAGACCGTCCATGAGGTGCGCACGATATAGGGCGAGGCGCGGGTGATGACGGAGCCCGAGGCGTTCATGATCACCAGCGGCACCCTCGCCTCGGTGGCGACCGGCGCGATGGCCAGCGCGTTGGGCGACCAGAAGACGCCGGCGAGGAACTGCACATGGTCGCGGGTGACGAGTTCCTGCGCCAGGCGCTTGGCGATTTCGGGATGCGGCCCGGTGTCGTCGCGCCGCAGCAGCTCGAGGCTGACCCCCGGCGGCAGATCCTTCTCATGGGCGTGCAGGTAGAGCTTGACGCCGCGGTCGATCTCCTGGCTCGGCTGCGCATTGGCGCCCGAATAGGTCAGGATCAGCCCGACCTTCACCACCTGCGCCGCGGCGGGCTGCGCCCAGGGCAGCGCCGCCAACAGAACACCAGCCACCGCCCATCCTGTTCTCATCATGCCGTCTCCTCGCCTCAGCTTTAGGAGTTGCTATAGTCGCGCGCAACAGGGCGCAGGAGACCGGAATGCCGATGAACAAGCCTCACCTCGAATTCCACCGGCTCGACATGGGCGCGGGCTGGGCCACGCCGGAAGGCTATCCGCCGGGCATCCAGCAGAAAATCCTGGCCAGCGACCTCGACGAGCGGCGCAAGAGCGGCAGCCGCACCCGGCTGCTGCGCTTCGCGCCCGGAGTTCACACCACCCTCCCCTTCGTGCACGACCATTGGGAAGAGGTCTATCTGGTCTCGGGCGACCTCACCGTCGGCAACGACGCTGAAGGCCGCGGCGGCGAGAGCTTCACCGCCCCCACCTATGCCTGCCGCCCGCCCGGCGTGGCCCACGGCCCCTTCCGCTCGGAGCGCGGCTGCGTGCTGTTCGAGATCCACTATTACGACGAGAGCGGGCGGTAGAGCGCACGTCCCTCTCCCCTCGTGGGAGAGGGAGGGGCCCGGCGCGAAGCGCCGGGAGGGTGAGGGGCATGGCGGCCAGCCCGGACGGTGCGGGCTCCCGCGCCCCGGATCAAGTCCGGGGCGCTGGCGCCCGCCGGCGACGCTAAAGCGCGCCGAGATAGTCCCGCTTGCCGAGCTCGACGCCGTTATGCCGCAGGATGTCGTAGGCGGTGGTGACGTGGAAAAAGAAGTTGGGCAGGCTGAAGCCGAGGAGAAAGCGCTGGCCGGGGAATCCGACCTCGCGGCCGCCCAGCTTCAGCGTGATGGTCCGCTCCTCGCTGCCGTCGATCTGCGCCGGCTTCAGGGTCTCCAGGAAGGCGACGGTCTTGGCGATGCGCGCCTTGAGCTCGGGAAAGCTGGTCTCGGTATCGGCAAAGCTCGGCACCTCGACGCCGGCCAGCCTTGCGCCGCAGGATTTGGCGGCGTCGCTCGCCGACTGCACCTGGCGGGCGAGCGAGAACATGTCCGGCGCCAGCCGCGCATTGACGAACACCGCGGGATCGATCTTGCGCGCCTCGGCATGGGCGGCCGCCTTGTCGAGCAGCGTCGCCAGGATGCCGAGCGCGCGGGTGAGAACCGGGATTGAGACCTGGTACATGGAAAGGGGCATGGCGAGGCTCCGAAGAGGGAAAGGATGGCGGGACGCCGATCAGGCGCCGCGGGCGATCATAGCGCGGTTTGCCGGCGGGAGACGATCGCCGCGGCGGATGCCTCGCCCCTCGATGGCGCGGGCGTCGAGGCGTAGTACTATCGCCGCCCGGGCGATGCCGGCGGAGAGCAGGGTGCGAGGCTTCACGATAGGAACGCGGGCGGCGGCGCTGGCGCTGGCCGGCCTGATGGCGCTTCTGGCCTGCCGGCCGGCCGCGGCGACGCCGGCGCTCTGGCGCGTCGAAGGGTCGCACGCCACGATCTATCTCTTCGGCACGATCCATATCCTGCGCAAGGACGTCCCGTGGGAAGCGCCCGCCATCGCCGGCGCGCTCGCCAAGAGCGGCGAGCTGTGGCTCGAGGTCCCCGATCCCGACGATGCGCAGGAGGCGCGGCGGCTGGCGCGCCAGTTCGGCTTCGATCCGCAGCATCCGCTCTCCGCGACGCTGCCCCCCGCCGTCCTGGCGCATCTCGACGCCGCCGCCAAGACGCTGGGACTGCCGCAGGGCGAGAAGGCGCTGGACACCACGCGTCCCTGGTTCGCCTCGGTGGCGATCATGGATGGGCTGCTGATCCATGACGGCTACGATCCCCGCAACGGCGTCGAGGCGGTGCTGCAGCGCCAGGCCAAGGCGGCGGGCAAGACGGTGCGCGGCTTCGAGAGCCTGGCGCAGCAGATCCATTTCTTCGCCGACATGACGCCCGCGCTCGAGGTTCAGATGCTGGAGAACACGCTGCAGGATTTCGATCGCGGCACGCAGGAGATCGACGCCATGGTCGATGCCTGGATGAGCGGCGACGAGACCGCGATCGCGCGCACCATGGTCGACGAGGTGCGCGAGCCCTTCCCCGCCCTCTACCGCGTGCTCTTCCTCGCCCGCAACGAGGCCTGGGCCGAGACCATCGCACGGATGGCGAGAGGCTCGGGCGTCGCCTTCGTCGCCGTCGGCGCCGGCCATCTCGCGGGGCCCGACAGCGTGCAGGCGCTGCTGCAGCGGCGCGGCATCGCGGTCGAGCGGGTGGAGACGGCGAAGTGACCTGGCGTGCGTCGAGGCCACGCCCGGGGGTCAGCCCCGTTTCAGCAGCCAGGCGAAGGCGCGGCGCACGAAGGCCTCGCCATCCGCGGCGGCCGGCTCGCCATGGGCGATCAGGACCCGCTCGATCGGCCAGGCGAGAATCCGCTGCAGGGCGGCGCGGGCGGCACCGCGACGGACGAAGCTCAAGCGCAGCTCGCGAGGCGCGCCGGGATAGGGCGCGACGATGCCGTCGATCCGCGCGACGAGGCCGCGCCAGCCCTTGAACCAGTCACGCGGCAGGTTCTGGATGAGGTCGCCGAAGATCGCCGTGCGGCTCGGGCGGTGGAAGAACACGATTTCCGTCAGCGCGACGCTGCCGCGCAAGGCTACCTGATCGATGTCCGTCGCCCAGCAGGGCTCGGGCGCATCGCCGAGCTCGGCGTTGAAGGCAAGGTCCTTGCACTTCCGGCGCAAGCCCGGCGGGGCATAGAGGCGCGCCTCGGGATAGGCCGACTTCCACTGCCCGAGCGAGAGGTGATGGAGCGCATTGGGCGAGACGAGATGGCGCACCGGGCCGAGCCCATCGACTTCGGAGCGAAGCGCCGGCGACAGCGCGATCGGCGACCAGACGAAGAGCTCGCCGTTCGACAGCGGAATCAGCGCCATCCGGGTCGGATAGGCAAAGCCGTAGAACGACACCGGCGCGCCATCGGCGACGAAGAGGCCGGGTCCGAATTCGCGCAGGGATGCGGCCATCAGCGGGCGCTGGCCCGCGCGGAGGTCATCGCCGCTCGTCAGAAGAACGCGATGGTGCGGATCTCGATGCTTTCCCGCATCGCCGCGTCGGGCGGCGTCTCGGGATCGTCGAAGGCGCTGTGGCCGAGGAAGCGGGCGCGTCCGTCGGTCTCGGAATCGTAGGTCTTGAGCAGGATCGCGTGATCCGGCGTCATGCGCGGGAAATACCACCAGCGGTGCCGCGGCGAATGCCGCATCACGAAGATCTCGCCGTCGCGCTCGCGATAGCGCAGCTTCATGGTGATGAAATCCTCGGCGGTCGCCACGGTGGCGTCGCACATCGCGAGCGGCCGCTCCTCGACCGTGCGGCGCAGCGGCTTCCAGAAATTGTAGAACGCGACCCGGCGCCGCAGCAGCGCGTCGGCCTCTTCGGCGAGCAGCTGGCGCACGCGCAGCGGCCCCGAGGACGGCGTGTAGTCGCAATGCACGATCGTCACCGGCGCGCGGCGCGAGGTGCTGTGCTCGCTGGTCGCCTGTCCCTCGTTGATCCTGGCGCGGATGGTGTGGTCGAAGACGATGACGCGCTGGGCGCCGACCTGATGGCGGACGAACTCGGTGACGGGACCGTAGAATTGCGCCTGGATCGCGAGATCGTCGTCCCATTGCTCGAACGGCGCATGGAAGTCGCGGAAGGCGAAGCCCTCGCGGTCGAGCGAGAAGTCGGCCGCGCGATCCCAGCCGTCATGGACCGTCATCTCACGCGGGTCGTCGCCGGGCGGGCGCACGCTGACGCCCGGCGGCCGCTCGTAGAAATAGACTTCGGGCTCGACGCCCGTATCGCGCGTGTATTTGAACACGGCCTGGACGGTCTTGTCGCTCGTCATGCGCTCCGATCCTCGATGTCGCGCGGTTTACAGCGGTCCCAGCACCCGCTCGACGGCGGGCTGCGTCTTGCGCCAGCAGGGGAGATCCTCGACCGCCGCCATCCAGCCCTGGAGATTGGGATGCCGGTCGAGCGGCAGGCGCTGGCGGCGGTGCGCATGCATCGGCGCCGCGACGGCGATGTCGGCGATGGTCACCGTGTCGCCGGCAAGCCAGCGCGATCCGGCCAGGCGGGCGTCGAGGATCGCGGCGAGCCGGTTCCAGTTCCCCGCCTCCTTGTCGATCACCGCCTCGTCCGGCGGCGCCTGCATGATCGGCTTGACCACGTATTCGATGAAATAGGTGTAGCAGCTGGGATACCAGGTCGAGGTCTCCCACAGCAGCCAGCGATTGATGTCGGCGCGGCGCTTGAGCTCGGTCGGATAATGCGCCTCGGCGCCGTTCAGATCGGCGGCGTATTGCAGGATCGCATTCGATTCCGACAGGGCGAAATCGCCGTCCATCGCCGCCGGCAGCGCGCCGTTGGGGTTGATGGCGAGAAACTCCGGCTGCTTGTGGCCGCCGGCGAGATAGTCGACATGCCTGATCTCGTAGGGCGCACCCATCAGCTCCAATCCCGCCAGCACCTTGCGGCTGTTGACCGTGCACGGGTCGAGATACACCTGCAGCATGGCTGATCCTCCCTCTGCGTCGCATCCTCGGCCGGGTTTTTTGGCTCGATTGCCGCAATTATATAGCACCGTCGCGCCGCATCCGCGAGACGCGGCAGCGGGCAAACGCCGCCCAATCTCCGTCCCACGCGTGGGCAGCGCGGATGGGCCGTTGAATTCGCTGCGCTATTTCGGCGATTCGACCCAGACGTTGCTCTGCTTGAGGCGCTCGATCATCGCGAGCGGGTCGAATTTGCGGCAGTCGGGCGGGATCGTGAAGAGCGCCGCCGGCTGATGCCCCGGCGCGACGTGCTCGAGCGCGAAGACGGCGCCGTCCTCGGTCTCCAGGCGCAGCGCGATGCGCAGAGGCGGCGCCACCCAGACATAATGCGGCCGCCGCCCGGGCGCCGCCACGCGGTACTTCACCGCGTCGCGGCCGCCGATCCTCTCGTCGCCCTGCGGCTGGCAGCGCCAGCGCTCGCCGGATGCCGCGATGCCGGCGTTCTCGGCCATCGCCTGCCAGCGCCGGCAGGGATCGCCGGGATCGAGCGGGACGAAGAGCCGGGTGAGCCGGCTCGACTGCTTCGCCGCCATGAAGCGCCGCTGTGCCGGCCGCACGAACCAGGCGGCATCGGCGGCGCCGTCGACGAGAAAGAAGCCGTCGGGGAGATTGGGGGTCTCGATGCGCGCCTTGTCCCCGGAAACGTAGAGCCGGCCCACCGCCTTGCCGGCGCCGTCGACGATCTCGGCGGAGAATTGCTGCGCCGTCGCCGGGCGCGCGAGCGCCAGCAGCAGCAGGATCACCGCGTATCTCATGGGCTCGACCATGTTCCTGCCACTGAAACGACCGACGCCGGCCGAGCCCTGAGGCCCGGGCCGGCGCCGGCCCGACACCGATCAGATCAGCGCCGCCTCAGTCGAGGTAGGGCTGGTTGTTGAAGGATTCGAAATCGAAGGCGTCGAAGAGGTCGTCGAGCGCCGGCATGTTGGTGGGGACGTAGGGATTGCCCCTCTTGGCCGTCGGGTTCGGCAGGTTGTCGCGGCTGCGGTCGGTGATCGGCCGGAGCTTCCAGTTGCGCTCGATGAACTTCAGCAGCGACACGTGGTCGCCATAGGAGTGGTTGACATTGCCGCCCGTGCTGTAGGCCGAGAGGATCAGCAGCGGGATGCGGGGTCCGTCGCCGAAGAAGTCGACCGGCTGGATGAAGCCCGAATCATAGTAGCCGCCGGCCTCGTCCCAGGTGATGAACACCGCGGTCTCGGCCTTGAGCTTCGGATGGGCGTCGAGCGCGTCGAGGATGTTCTGCACATAGGCCTCGAAGAGATCGATCTTGGAGCTTTGCGGATGGCCGTCGAGCAGGCCGTCGGGCTTGCCGATGGCAACCGCCGGCAAGGTGCCGTCCTTGATTGCCGTGATGAGGTCGCTGGTGTCCTTGATATGGGCGGTGCGGACCGCCGCGTTGCCCATGATCGAGGTGGCATATTGGAAGGGGTTGCAGATCTGGCAATAGGCCACGCCCAGCGCATGGGCGGGGTCGGCCAGCGCCGCCGCGGTGAGGTTCGGGTTGGCCGGGTTGGCCGCGACCGCCTCGTTGGAGAGGATCACCGCGTCATTGTAGGCCCCGCCGTAATAGGCCCAGGAGATGTTCTTGGCGATCAGCGCATCGCCGATGGTGCGGACGGAAGACGGCGGGATCGCGCCTTGCACCGCCGGAGCCACCGTGCCGTTCGGCAGGAAGCCCGGGTTGGTGTTGTCGAACATGTAGTAGTGCCCCTCGGCACAGTTCGGCTCGGCGTCGTAGGGCAGGCTCTCGATGTAGTCGACGATCGGCTTGATGCCGGGCTGCGTCACATCCGAGCAGTTGGCGAAGTTGTTGTCGGCAATGTACTGGTTGACGGTGCCCGCTTTCGGATTGGGATTGGCGATGTTGGAGGGCGGCATGATCGCATTGCCGTTGCCGTCGCTCCAGAAGGCGGCATCGCCGGTGCCGAACATGAAGTGGTTGGCGCCGGTGCCGCCCATGAACGATTGATGGAAATTGTCGCTGAGCGTGAAGCGGTCGGCGAGCGACTTCAGCATCGACGCCTGCTCCTGCTCGGCGTCATAGAAGCCCATCTCGTTGCCTTCGCTCTTGTTCGACGACGAGTACGTCGCCATGACGAAGGGGAAGAGATCGTTGAGGCAGCCGGAGGGGTTGGCCTTGGTGGCGTTGGCGATGCTGCAATCCGATTGCTGCCACGCCTGGAAGAAGCGGTGGGTCATGTCGCCGGTGTAGTCGTCGTCGCTGATGTTCGGCCCCTGCAGCACGAAGGGCCCGGTCAGCGTGCCGGCGCCGGGGATGCGGGTGTCCAGCACGCCCGTGGGGAGGCCGGTGGCACCGGTGGTCAGCAGCGCCGCGTTCGCGGGCTCGATGTCGGGCTCGATCTCGGCCTCGGCCAGCGTCTCGAACGGCGCGCCGGTGTTGCTTTGCGCCGAGGGCGCCCCGTTGGTGTTGGGCTGGGGCATCACGTTGCTGGCGTTGTAGAGCGTCTTGGCGATGGCGGGAGCGCCGATGTAGTAGGCCGCCTGCGGCGCCACCGAGAATTGCTGCGCGAGCGCGTAGTTCAGTCCCGGCGAGCCGTCGGCGTTGACGATGCCCTTCGACAGCAGATTCGAGACCGTCACGCCCTTGGCCTTCGGCTGGTAGACGCCGAAGGTATGGTCGAAGCCGCGATTCTCGCCGATGAGGATGATGACGTGCTTGATCGGCGTCGCCGTGTTCTTGCTGCTGTCGGAAGGCGCGCCTTGGCCCGCGGCGACATAGCCGAAGGCGGAAAGCGCCATCACCGACACGCTGATGGCGGCCTTCAGCCGCCATCTTCTCCGAGTGAGAAGATCCCCTCGCATTGTTCCTCCAGAGATGAAAGTGGAAACCCCGTAACGAGGCGACGCTATCAACCCAGGGTGACGGCGCCGTGAAGACGCAGTGTCACTTTGGCGTTTACCCCCAAAGACTCGAAAGCGACGCGAGTTGCGGGCTCAGCGCTGAGATTTGTCCGCCTGCAGCATCTGCCTGAGCGCACCGTAATGCGCGTCGTGGATGGCGGGATTGAACAGCGACCAGGGCTCCGCCGCCCTGAGCGCGAGCGGCACCGCGGCGGCCATCAGCTTGCGATAGGTGTCGTACTCCGCCGCCGCTTCGTCGAGCTTGCCGGCCGCGACCGCGGCGCCGATTCGGCGCAGATCGAGCACGCGGTCCTTGAGCGCGGCGCGGGCGAGCGCGCGTTCTTCCTTGCCGCCGGTGACGGTGGCATCCTTGCGATCGGGAAAGGCTTCGGTGAGCTCGCGCAGCTCGCCGCCGACGGTATCGACCGTCAGCGCCACCACCGCGCGGTCGCCGGCGGGGATGGCGTTGGCAAGCACGCTGGCGAACTCGTCGATCTCGCTCAAGCGCGCGGCGACGCCGTCGCGCTCATAGGGACGGATGCCGTCGCCGACGGCGGTGAGATAGGCCACGAGATCCTGACGATCCTGCGGCGCGAGGCCGAGATCGTAGGTGCGATCGAAATACGCCACCACCTGCGCATAGGTGTCGAAGCGCCCGTCGTGGAAGTAGGGGGCGTTGAAATCGGCGTTGATCAGGGTCGGCGTCTTGAACGCGCCGCCGCTGCCGACATCGTGCTGCCGGTGATCGACGAACTCCGCCGAAGGCATGTGGCAGGCGGCGCAGCTCAGCGCCGGCTGGTGGGGGAACGGCTTCCGGAACAGCGCTTCGCCGCGCCGCTCGGCGGGGCTGGCGCCGGCGGCGAGCGCGCCGCCCGCCGCGAGGCGCGGGTTGGGCAGGAAATCGATGTCCAGAATATAGGCGACGAGCGCGTCGAGGATCGCGGGCGACGGCTCGGGGCCGGCGAACTCGCCGACGATGACATTGCGCACGAAATCGCGCAGCGAAGCGAAGCGGCCATCATGGCCGTAAGGCCCGAGCAACCGCGCGCCGCGCAGGCTGGGCGGCGTCACCGCGTCGAGCACGCCGTTGTCGGCCGGCGGATTGAACAGCGCGCCGGTGGTGTCGAAGGTCCCGGGGCGGCTCGAGAGGCCCGGTATATAGATGTGCGGATTGCCGGCGCCTTGGACATGACAGGTGCTGCAGCTGATGCCGGCGCGCCGCGCCACGCCGCCGAAGAGCGAGGGCGAGGCAAACGCCATGTCGCCGAGCCGGACGAGATAGGATTTGGCGCCCCCCATCGCTTCCGAGCGGAAGATCTCGCGCGGCAGGCTGAGCGCGTCTTCGTCGAGCTCGCTGCCCACCGGCAGCACCGTATCGCGCCCGCTGACCGGGAAGGCGCCGGCAGGCGTTGCCGGCATCGCCAGCGCCGCGACCGCCAGGAGCACCGCGACAACAGCGCCGCGGCGCCGACGTCTCCTGCTCATTGGACGAGGATCTCGAGCGTCGGCCGCCTGAGGCCGAGCGTCGTCGCGGCGGTCTGCAGCGTCACCACCAGATCCTCGCTGGCGGCGCGCAGCTTGTCGGTGTCGAGGCGCCGGAGGTCGCCGGCCTTCACCAGCGTCGACAGCGCCGCGATCTGAGTCTGCGCCTGGCGCGCCAGCGCCGCGTCCTTGGCCTCGAGCGGCGCGGCGAAGATGGTGGTATAGGCCTGCTGCAGCCCGTCGAGATTGTGGACCATGTCGTCGAGCGAGGTGCCGCTGAACCGCGAACTCGCCGCCATCGGCCTTGCTCTCGCCGATCTCGTAAGCCAGCCGGGCGGCGCCGTTGAGCATGCCCTGGCCGGTGAGCGGCATGCGGGTGATCTTTACATCGAGGTCCGTGAGCCAGAGAACGAGCTTGTCGGCCTCCGGCGCCAGCCCGTCGGTCGTGCCCTTGACGAAGAGCGTGGCCTCGACAGCGTGAAATCCGGTGGTGGCGTCGGGCCAGCCGTCGATCTTGTCGTCGAGATCGGAGACGAAGCCGCCGGTGAACACCTCGGAGCGCTCCCAGCCGACGCGCGCCTCGACCCAGGCGCGCCGCGCCCCGTCGAGATCCTTGGCGGCGATGCGCTCGCGCAGCGTGCGCGCGCCGGCCAGCGTCTGGCCGACATTCTCGATGAGGTAGGAGCGATAGCGCTCGACCGGGTCGTCGGTCGCCGCGGCGTGCGCGCCGGCGAGCAACCCCGTCAGCAGCGCGCCCGTCAGCACGAGCAGCGCGACACAGTAACTGATCTTCATTGAGCCCTCGACCAAACCAATCTGCGCGAGAAATTACGCTCGCGCTGTTTGCCGTTTTATGACGCCGCCGCGAGTGGAGCCTGCGGCGCGCTTCGTGCGACGATGTGATGGGCCCTGTCTTCGGAGCATCCGCCGTTCTGAAAAAAAAAGGTAACGCCGCCCGACTACAGTCAACCTGCACGCACGACCGGGGGTTTTTTCTCACGGCGGAAGTTGAAGCCCGGAGGACAAGGGGTTGTCCGCCGAACGGGATGTTGCGCGCTCAGTACGGTGCGACTTCGCCACGGGCAGCGACGAGCAATGGCTGCGTCGTCGGTTTCGCTCGGGCGATTTTCACCGATTGTTGCCGATGACTGCCACTACTTTGCGAGGGAGAGACCGTGAAAACCAAGCATTCGAGACTCCGGAGCAGGCTGCTCGCCGCGTTGGCGGCGACGACCATGCTCGCCAGTGCCGGGGCGACCCACGCCCTGGCCGCCAAGACAACGACGCCGATCACGCACGTCGTCGTCATCTTCGGCGAGAACATCAGCTTCGATCACTACTTCGCAACCTACCCCGTCGCGCAGAACCCGGAAGGCGAGCCGAAGTTCAAGGCCGCGGCCGACACGCCGACGGTGAACGGCCTCTCCGGCGGCCTGCTCACCAACAACCCCAACCTGCGGCAGCCCCTGCGGCTCGACCGCACGGAAGCCTTCACCTGCGACATGGACCACGGCTACACCGACGAGCAGAAGGCGTTCGACGGCGGCCTCATGGACCTCTTCGTCCAGGCGACGGGCCAGCTCGGCCTGGGCTGCCGGCCCGACGGCTCCTCGGTGATGGGCTATTACGACGGCAACACCGTCACGGCGCTGTGGAACTACGCCCAGCGCTTCGCCATGAACGACAACTCCTTCGGCACGACGTTCGGCCCGTCCACCCCGGGCGCGATCGAGCTGGTCTCGGGACAGACCGTGTTCGGCAGCCTGCTCACCTTCTCCGGGGGGCAGCTGACGCAGACCACGGCCACCACCGACATCGGCGACACCGACCCGGCCTATGACGATTGCGGCCGGGACAAGGGCGGCACCGCCAATGCCACGACGCTGCAGATGAACGGCACGAACATCGGCAATCTGCTCAACGACAAGAAGATCACCTGGGGCTGGTTCGAGGGCGGCTTCACGCCGACCGTGGCCGCCGTGCTGAACCCCGACGGCTCGACGAAGTCGCCGGCCGTCTGCGGCTCGACGCACACCTTCCCGGCGACCACGCCGAACCCGCCGGCCGAAGACAGCAACCCGACCGGGCTCGACATTCATACCAGCCCGATCACCGATTATGTGCCGCATCACGCGCCCTTCCAATATTACCCGTCGACGCGCAACCCGCATCATCTGCGGCCGAAGCCCGACACGGCGGCGGAGATCGGCAAGTCGGACCAGGCGAACCACCAGTACGACATCTCCGACTTCTTCAATGCGCTGGCCGCGGGCAACCTGCCGGCGGTGTCCTATCTCAAGGCACCCGCCTATCAGGATGCCCATCCCGGCAATTCCGACCCGCTCGACGAGCAGGCCTTCGTGGTGAAGGTGCTGAACACGCTGCAGCGGTCGGAGTTCTGGTCGTCGACCCTCGTCATCATCAACTATGACGACAGCGATGGCTGGTACGACCATGTGCCGGGACCGATCGTCAACCCCTCGATCTCGTCGGCGGACTCGCTCCTCCCGCTCAACCCGTCGAGCGGCACGCCGCCGAAGAACGCCTTCCCGAACTCGAACGGCTCGGGCGGCCCGCAGATCACCACCTCCGGCGTCTGCGCCACCCCCGGCCAAGCGGCCAGCACGATCCAGGTCAATGAGCGCTGCGGCTACGGCCCGCGGATACCGTTCATGGTGATGTCGCCCTGGGCCAAGCAGAACTTCGTCGACCACACGCTCACCGACCAGACCTCGAGCCTGCGCTTCATCGAGGTGAACTGGAAACTCGACTTCATCGACGGTCCCGACGCGCTCGATCCGGCGCAGCAGCTGGGTCAGGGCTCGTTCGACCACTTCTCGGGGTCGATCATGAACATGCTCGACTTCAAGGATGCGCCGAACCTGACGACGCTGATCCTCAATCCGACGACCGGCCGGCCGCAGTAAGCGGCAGGCCATCACCGATCGAGGTGACACGAAAACCCGCTGCCGGCTCCCGCCGGCAGCGGGCGTTTCGTGAGGGGCCCACGGCACGACCCGCGATCCGCCCGCACCTTGTGACGGTATTATGTCGACCACCCTAAATTTAATCAGAAATAATCGTTGTTCGAGCGGCGGGCGCTCACCATCATCGCGGCTCCGCGCGCCGGCTCCCGCCGATATTTCTCTTTTCCGCCGCACATGAATCCGATCTCCGTCGCCGCGAACCCACCGGGCCGTCACCGCTTCCGTGCTGCAACGATGGTCACCTGGCTGACGATCGCCGCCACCGGCCTCGTCGCCGCCTGCGACACGCTCGGGATCGACCGTCCCCTGGTCAGAGGCCAGACCGAGGCGGGAGCGCCCGCGCCGATCGCCGCCTCACCGACGCGCAGACTGCCGCCGATCACGCCGAGACCGGCGCCGGAAGTGGCGCTGCAGACCTCGCCGGCACCGACGCATCCGCCGGCGCCGATCATCATCTCCGGCAGCGGACCGCTGATCGCGGCGCGCGCCGAGGCGCCGCCCGGCGCCGCCGCCACGGCAGGCAACGTCACCCTCAACTTCGTCGACACCGATGTGCGCGAGGTGCTGCGCGCGGTGCTGGGCCAGGTGCTGCACCTCAACTATGCCGTCAACTCCAAGGTACAGGCGACGCTGACCTTGCAGACCAGCCGGCCGCTCCAGCGCGACGAAGTGCTGCCGACGCTGCAGGCGGCGCTGCGCGCCAGCGGCCTGGCGCTGGTGGAGAATGCCGGCGTCTATCGCGTCGTGCCGGTCGAGGATGCCGCGCGCAGCGGCGCAGGCGCGCTGGTGGTGGGCCAGGGTCCGCCGCCGCAACGGGGCGGGACGAGCACCAGCTACAACGTGCAGGTCTTCCCGCTCAAATACGTTTCCGCCGCGGACATGCGCCAGACCATCGAGCCGCTGCTGCCCAAGGGCGCGGTCATGGAGGTGGATGCGGCGCGCAACCTCGTCATCCTGTCGGGCACCGGGCAGGACCTCTCCACCGCGATCGATCTGCTGCGCAGCTTCGACGTCGACTGGCTCAAGGGCATGTCCTTCGGCATCTTCCCGCTGCAGGTCAGCACGCCGCGCAACGTCGCCGCCGAGCTCGACACCATCTTCGGCGCCGGCGGCAGCGTGCCGCTGGCCGGCGTGCTGCGCTTCGCGCCGCTCGATCGCATGAACGCCATTCTCGCGGTGTCGCCGCAGAGGGCCTATCTCGACGAGGCGCGCCGCTGGATCGAGCGCCTCGACAAGGGCGCCGACGAGAACACGCCGCGCCTCTACGAGTACCACGTGCAGAACAGCCGCGCCGCCGACCTGGCGAAGGTGCTCTCGCAGCTCTTCTCCAGCGGCTCGGTGCAGACGGTCGAACCGCAGACGACGCCCGACAAGGCCTTCACCAGCGCCGTCCAGGCCGGCAGCCAGTCGCTCCAGTCGATGTCGGGCACGGGCGGCGGCGGAACGCCCGGCCTCACCTCGAGCCCGCTCGGCTCGACCGGCGGCACGACGCCGGCCTCGCCCGCCGCAGGCATCGGCACGACGCCCTCGCCCTCCCCGTCTTCCTCATCCTCGTCCGCCTCCGGCGCGGACAATCAGGGCCAGGGACGGCCGCAATCGCAGGGGCTGGCCTCGGCGCTGGGCGGCGCGTTCGGCGCCGAGCGCGGCGGCGACGAGCTGCACCTGCCGCAGGTGCGCATCGTCGCCGACGAGAAGAACAACACGCTGGTGATCTTCGCCCGGCCGCGCGAGTACCGGATGGTGGAGGATGCGCTGAAGCGGCTCGACGTGGTGCCGCTCCAGGTGCTGATCGAAGCGACCATCGCCGAGGTCACGCTCAACGACAGCCTCTCCTACGGCACGCAATGGTTCTTCAACAAGGGCGGCAGCAACGCCCTCCTCACCCAGGGCACCGCCACCGGCGTGCCGGCCCAGGTCGTGCCGGGGTTCAACTACGCCTTCCTCACCGGTCCCGCCAGCGTGGTGCTGAGCGCGCTCTCCGCCGTCACCAATGTCAACGTCGTCTCCGCGCCGCAGCTCCTGGTGCTCGACCATCACGTGGCGACGCTGCAGGTCGGCGACGAGGTGCCGGTGCCGACGGCGCAGGTGCAGAGCACCATCACCAGCGGCGCGCCGCTGGTCAACACCATCCAGTACGTCAATACCGGCGTCATCCTCACCGTCTCGCCGCGCGTCAATGTCAATGGCGTCATCACGCTCGACATCTCGCAGCAGGTAAGCAACGTCGACACCACGGCGACGACGAGCGCCACCCTCAACGCGCCGACCATCGCCCAGCGGCTGGTCGACACCTCGGTGACCGTGCAGGACGGCCAGACGGTGGCGCTGGGCGGCCTCATCACCGAGCAGCGCACGGTGAGCAATTCCGGGATCCCGGTGCTGACCGACATCCCGGTGCTGGGCTCGCTCTTCGGCACCAAATCGGACCAGAAGCAGCGCACCGAGCTGCTGGTCCTGCTGTCGCCGCGCGTCGTCCACAACGCCGCCGAGGCGGATGCCATCACCGAGGAGCTGCGCAGCCGGCTGCACACCATCGCGCCCGATATCGGACGCAATCCCTGATGCACCGCCGGCGCGAGCGCGGCTTCGCGCTGCTGCTGGTCATCTGGGTGCTGGCGATCCTCTCGGTGCTGGCCGCCGGCTTCGCCGCCAGCACGCGCAGCGAGACGCGGCTGACGCGCAACCTGCTGGAGGCCGCCCGCGCCCGCGCGCTCGCCGAGGCGGGCGTCGCCCGCGCCACGGATGCGCTGCTGCAGGCCGACCCGAGGGTGCGCTGGCGCGCCGACGGCACGGCCTATCCGATGGCGTTCGCGGGCGGCGCGATCCGCATCCGCATCCAGGACGAGGACGGCAAGATCGACCTCAACCTGTCGCCGCCGGAGCTGCTGGCGGGGCTCTGCGCCGAGCTCGCCATCGCCGACGACACCTGCGCCGCGCTGGTCGACGGCGTCGTCGCGCGCCGCCGCGCCGCCGCGCCGCCCGCGCCTGCCGGCTTTCGCTTCAACCCGCCGGCGGCGGCGCCGGACCGCCAGAACGCCGCCTTCACCACCATCGAAGAGCTGCGGCAGATCCCGGAGGTCGACGCCGCGACCTTCGCCCGGCTGCGCCCGTTCATCACGGTCTATGGGCAGAACGGGCGGATCGACCCGGCGGTGGCGCCGCGCGAGGTGCTGCTCGCCATTCCCGGCGTCGATCCCGGCGCGGTCGAGCGGCTGCTGTCGACGCGCGGCGCCGCCGGCACCGCCTTCGGCCCGCCGCCGACGCTGCCCGGCGCCGAGGCCTATCTGGCGCCCGGCCAGCTGCAGGCCGCCACCATCATCGCCGCGGCGCGCAGCCCGGGCGGCGCCGCCTTCACCAGGCGCAGCGTGATCGAGCTCACCGGCCAGCCGCTCGCCCCGGTGCAGGTGCTGGAATGGCGCCAGGATCTCGACACCGGCCCGGAGAATTGAGCGGCTCAGAAGTTCCGCGTCAGGATCAGCTTCAGCACCAGCCCGTCGGAACCGCCGGTGAAGCCGTGGCCGATGCCGCCCTCGATGTCGAGCGGCTCGCCGGAGTAGTCGAACACCGCAAAAACCGTCTGCTGCTCGCCCTTGAAGCCGGGAAGGTCGCCGAGCGCGCCGTAATCGGCGTAATATTCCAGCGCCGCCGCCCAGGCCCTGGAGAAATTGTAGTCGACCCGTCCCGCCGGCGCGAAATCGAGCGAGCCGATGCCGGTCCAGTCATTGTCCAGGATCGGGTTGGCGATCAAATCGACCGGCCCAAGGCGCCAGCCCACGATCGGGCGGATCTCGTTGCTGTAGCGCGTCGGCTCCCAATGGCGCGCGTTGTAGCTGAACTCGAAATTGACGGCATAGAAGAAGCTGCGCTCGGCGACATGCGGCTCGACGAAGAGAAAGCGGATCTTGGTGCCGTCGAGCTCCGGCTTGCCCTCGCGGGTCACGGTATAGAGCGGCAGATAGAGCCCGAGCTCCAGCCATTCGGTGACGCCATAGCCCCATTCCGGCACGCCGTTGAGCGCGCCTTGCGGCACGACGCCGCCGGGGAAGGCCGGCTCCTTCCGTCCGATCGGCGTGTAGTTGTCATGGAGCGTGAGGCTGAGCTGCCCCGGCTCGTTGATCTCGCCGTTATAGACCTGGATCTCGTCGGTCTGCGCCGCAGCGCCGCGCGCCATCAACGCCAGCGCGCCGCCCGCCACGGCGGGCAGAAGCTTGCGCCAGATCCTCGGCCGCCGCCCGCGGCGCGGACGGGCGCGGCGGCGGCTCGGTGCGGTCACGATGACGAGTTCCCCCTGAGCATCCTAGCGCACCTGCGGCCGTCATGCGCAAGACGCCGCGTCGCGGCTCACCCTCTGGGCTGCGGGCGCGGAAATCCGGGAGGGCCGGGGGGGCCGGGGCGGTCCTTGAGCTTCAGCTCCACCTCGGTGGCGCCGTGCTGCAGGGTGATGCGGTCGGGCAGGATCGATTGCAGGGTCCAGCCTTCGACCGCCTGCCCCTCCTTGAGACGGGCGATCTCCGCGGGATGGCCGTGCTGGATCAGCACCGCCTTGTCGTCCGGCGCCAGGATGATGCCGAGCAGCACGAAGCCGCTGGACTTGCCGAGCAGGTCCTGGCCGGCCTCGGGCGGCGGCGGCCGGCGCGTCGCCGTGAACAGCGGCCGCTCCGTCACTTCGGCATAGCTAGCCAGCGGCGGCAGCTTGAAGGAGGCGGGCGGCGCCGGCAGCGCGGCGGACGCCGGCGCGGCGACGGCCGGCAGCGCCGCCGTCGCCGCCTCGCCGCCGCCGGCAAGCTCGAGGCCGACGGTCGCCGCCAGCACGACGCAGAGCGCGGCCAGCGCCAGCGCCGTCGCGTGGCGACCGGCGAGCACCAGCGCGGCACCGGCGCCCAGCGCGCGCAGGGCAATCCGGCCGCCCGCCGCGGCGCGGATCATCGCGCCACCGCCGGGTCGCGCGAGGCCACCGCCTCCCGCTCCGGCGCCTTGCCGCCGCGCATATAGCCGTAGACGTCGAAGCGGACGTCGAGCGGCGGGTCGGGGTTGATGCGATCGCGGTGCCGGTCGCCGCCGATATGGCGGCGCACATCGAGGTTGTCGAGGAAGAGCAGCGGCGAGGCCGTCTCGATGCCGTACATCACCTGCTGCGTCGCGGCGGTGTCGAGCGTCATCTGCGCACGGAGCGTGATGCGGCGGTACTTCCCCTCCTCCTGGACCGGCAGCACCTGCGTGCTCTTCAGCTCGCCGCGGGCGGCCTCGACCAGCGCCTTGAGCCGGTTCTGAATCTGGGCGGCGACCAGCGCCTCGTTGGTGCCTTGCAGGAAGCCCTCCGACGCCGCCTGGCGCTGGCGCAGCGCCGCGAGCGCGGCGCGCCGGCGCGGCAGCTCGGCGGCAACCCGGCGGAACCGTGCCAGCGCCGCCTCGTCATCGGCGATCGACTGGCGCGTCGCCCGGTAGTCGTCGAGCAGCGGCTGCAGTCCGCCGAGCCAGACCAGCCCGATGGCGCCGAGCAGGATCAGCACGGCGAGCGCCCGGCTCGCCGGCGGCGGCAGCCTGGTCATGGGCGGCTCTGCGGCAACAGATGCGCCGCGATGTTGAACTCCTCGCGCTGGACCCGCTGATCCTGGACGACGGGCGAGCGGAAGGCGGCATTGCCGAAGCGCGGCGATTGATCGACCAGGCCGAGCACGGTCGAGGCGGAGGCGGCGTAGCCGGTAACCCGCACCTCGCCATTGGTGACCTCGAGCTCGCTGAGATAGGTGTCGTCGGGCAGGAGGTGGGTGAGGGTGAAGAGGATCTCCGAGGCGACGGGCGCCTGGCGCTTGCGCGCATCGAGAAAGCCGCCTTCCTGGATCTCGGCGTCGATCGCCTTCTGCAGCTTGAGGCTTTCCTCGGCCGCCTGGCGGCTCTCGGCCAGCGCCGCGGCGAGCGCGCTCGCGCGCCGATGCGCCTGCTGCAGCGGTATCAGCAGCGCCGCCAGCGCCAGCGCCGCCGCCGCCGCGCCGAGCCCGCCCAGCGCCAGGCGCGGCAGCCGCGCGCCGAGCCGGCGCGCCTCGACCGGCAGCAGATTGCCCGACAGCGGCTCGCCCGCGACCTCGACAGCATCGGGCACGAGGCCGAGGCGCCGCGCCGCCGCCACCGCCTCGTCGACCAGGCCGCGCGGCACGACGATGAGCTGAACCGCCAGACGCTTGGCCGCGGCGTCACGCCGCAGCACGCGCTGGCTGCGATAGACCTCGCTGTTCTTGAAGGGCGTCCGGCGATCGAGCTCGAAGCCCACGACCTCGGCGAGGTTCGTCTCGGCCGCCAAGGGCAAGCTGATCTCGGTGCGCAGCGCCGCCGTCGCCGGCAGCACCACCGTAGCACCGCCGCTCCTGAGGCGCGCCGGCAGCGCCGCCAGCGCCGCGCGCGCCGTCTCCTGCCGCGCCGGGTCGAGATCGAGCTGCGCCAGGCTCTCCGCCCTTGCGCCGCCGCGATGGACCAGCTCGGCGCCGCCCTCGCCCATCACCAGCACCAGCTTGCCACGCCGTCCGGCCAGCGCCTGGCGCCAGCGCGGCGGCACCAGCGCCGCGATCTCGCCGGTCCACCAGCGCCAGGCGACCAGCAGCGAAGGCAACAGAGCCGTCAGGGAAAAACGCATCGGAAGCCGGCTGCTGCCAGAGAGGATCGGCGCCAGAATGGCCGATCGGGATGACAGAACGATGTTCGTTCGATGACGGATTGGCGCCGCGGCCCCGCAGCCGGGGTCAAGATTGGTGCCAGAGCGGCGCCGCGGCGCGCAGCGCGATGAGCAAGGCCGGCGCCTGCCGGCCATCGGAAAAGCCAAGCCGCACGCGCACCAGCGCCGGCAGCTGCGCCGCATCCTGCCAGCGATCGTGCCATTCCGGCGCGTCGCCCGGGGCGAGCGCGCCGAAATAGGCGAAGTCGACCGACGACACCCGCTCCAGCAGCACGGAGCGCGCCACGGCCTGGACGCTGGTCTCGCCGTCATCGCCGCGCACCAGCCGGGCCGTCACCACCAGCCGGCTGCCGTCGCGGCCGCGCTCGAGGAAGAGATGCAGCACGTGCCAGCCCCCTTCCGCCATCGGGCTGGGCGGCGAGGCAACGAACTCGATGCTGTCGTCGTCGCCATCGAAGGCCATCACCTTGCCGCCCTCCTCCGAGGTCTTTTGCAGCGGCTGCGCATCGGCGATCTCGCTGCGCAGGAAGCCCGAAGCGGCGGCGATCTCGGCCGACCAGTCGAGCCGCGCCGTCCCCGCCTGGGTCGCGCGCATGCCGAAGCGCAGGCCGCCGAACAGCACCACCGAGAGCAGCGCGAAGAGAGTGATCGCCACCAGCAGCTCGAGCAGCGTGAACCCCTCGGAGCGCGAGGTGGGCGCACTCATGGCTGCGGCCCCAGGCGCAAGGTGGCGAGCGTCAGCGCGCGGGCGCCGTGCCCTTCCTGCCAGGAGACGGTGGCGCTGATGCGGTAGAGCACGAGGTATTGCGCCGCCGTGCCCTCGCCCGCCGCGTGGTAGCGCTCGACCGCGGCATGGATGTGGAACGGGCCCTCGACCAGCTCGGCGCCCTCGCCTTCGACCAGCGGCGACACGATGCCGGTGGCGTCGAGCGTCGATTGCGCCAGCAGCGTCGCCCGGGTGTAAAGCTCCGAGCGCTCGCCGGCGCCGAGGCTCAAGGCAAGCACGCGCAGCAGCGCCACCAGCAGCAGCGCCGCGATGGCGAAAGCCACCAGCACCTCGATGAGCGTGAAGCCGCGCTCAGCGTCCGGCGGGGTCGAGGGCGACCCGGCCGGTAAGCCAATCGACCGTGACATAGGAGCGTCTCTCGCCGCGCAACAGAACCAGCTTGCCGCCGGTGGAGCTGCCATCGGCGAAGAAGCCGATGGCGCCGCTCGGGCGCGCCCCGCCATCGGCGGTGGCGAGCGCGAGGCCGAGACCCGGCGCCAGCGGGCGCATCGGACCGTCGCCGGCGCGGAAGCGGCCCGCGGCGTCGATCACGAAGCTCTCGCGGTGACCTTCGCGGATGGCCAGGCTGCGCGTCTCGCGCAGCGCGGCGGCGAGCTCGTGCCCGGCGGTGTCGAGCTCGGCCCGGGCCTGTCCGCCCGCCAGCAGCGGCGGGATCACCGCCATGACCAGCGCCAGGATGGCCAGCACCACCAGCATCTCGATCAGGGTGAAGCCGGCGCGCATCGCGCTCACCAATTGGCCACGTCCTGGTTCTCGCCGCTGCCGCCCGGCGCGTTGTCGGCGCCGAGCGTATAGAGATCGTAGTCGCCATGCTCGCCGGGCGAGCGATAGATATAGGGCCGGCCCCAGGGATCGAGCGGCATCTTGCGCTGCTTCAAATAGGGGCCGCGCCACAGCTCGGCGCCCGGCGGCGCCTCGACCAGCGCCTGCAAGCCTTCCTCCTGCGTCGGGTAGTGCTGCATGTCGAGGCGGTAGAGATCGAGCGCGTTGCCCAGCGTCTGGATCTCGATGCGCGCGGTGTCGGTCTTGGCCCGGCCGAGATATTTCAGCACCTGCGGCGTCACCAGCGCCACGATGAGGCCGAGAATCGCCAGCACCACCAGCAGCTCGACCAGGGTGAAGCCGGCGGCACGGTGCGGGGTGGCCTCGGCGCTCCCGGCAACCGCTCGATCATCGCCCATGTCCCCGCCCGTCATGCCCGGGCCGGCCGCAGGCCGAGTCCCGGGCATCCACGTCTGGCAACGGCACGCCGCAAGACGTGGATGGCCGGGACAAGCCCACGGCTGTCCGGTTCGGGTTTCAGTTCCATTGGAGGGCCATTTGAGCGCCGTTGATCTGCGGGGGTGGATCGAGCTGCAACAGTCGATCGATGGGCCTGCGGTGCATCAGGTTGGCGCGAACCAGTCTGGCGAAGGCGAGAGGGCTTCGAATGGCGGATTGTGTCGCCTGAGCGAGGCGAAGCAGGAGGAAGGCAATCAGCGCCACCGCGATCTGAGTGCGGACGGCGTTTTCGGAAATGCCAAGGAAGCGGGTGATCTTCAAGGTCTGCTTGACCCAGCGGAAGAACAGCTCGATCGCCCAGCGGCGCTTGTAAAGATCGGCGATCTCCCGCGCCGTTGCATCGAGATCATTGCTCAGCAGGCGCAAGATCTTGCCCGTCTCGGTCATGACCCGGACCTCGCGCACGGCGTGCTGCATGGGGTTGCGCCGGTTGTTGCACTGGCGCGCGGGGAGGAAGCCGATGCGATCACTGAGGATTTCGCTGCCCTGGGCGACGGGCAGCTCCTCGATGAGTTCGAGCGGGCTGTTGGACTTAAAGCGGGTCACGATGCGGCATTGCGCCGCGTCGAGCTTCGCCCACCAGCCGTAGTCGTAGTAACCGAGGTCGAAGACATAGGTGGCTCCGGCTTCGATCGGCATTTGTTGCGCAACGCTGATGTCGGTGACGTTGGCCGCGCTGACGGCGGCATAGATCGGACGATCGGCGTCGGCATCGTAGATGACATGGACTTTGGCACCGCATACCCCGGCCGAGAACCGAGCCCAGTCGGCGCTGTACCCGGTCAGCCGCACGCCTGTGGCGTCGATGAGATAGACAGTCTCGCTAAGCTTGCGCCGCAGGCCGCGATGGGCCTGCGCCATCAGTACCGCCAGAAGCTCCGCGAAAACCGCCGCCGGCCGCCCGGCGTTGGCATCGCTCAGGGTCGAGCGCCGTGGCGGCTCGACACCGAGATGGTAGAGCCGGTCCGCGTGGCTCTCCAGCCCGCCCACGATCTCGCGCAGGCTCAAGGCACCCGACAGCTGTCCATAAAGCAGCGCCGCAAACTGGCTCTTCGTCGTCAGCCGGCGGACTCGCGCATCAGCCGCATGGGCTTCTACCACCCGGTCGAACACCGGCCACGGAACGTGCTTAAGAACACCATGAAATACGCTATTCTGATGCCGCATGGCGCTGGTCCTCGTTTCGTGTCCGGGAACGTTTGGCGACGTCCAGGACCGAGTAGAATCAACGCCATGCGCTTCGTCCACAAAAACCGAACCGGACAGCCGTGGGACAAGCCCGGCCATGACGACAGACGGGGTGCGGGCAGCACGAACGACGGGACGGGCGATAATCGCAAAAAAGCCGAAACCGGACACCACCACCTCTTTTCTCCTTCAGACCGCAAGCTCGTAGACGCTCAGCACGGCGGTGAGGATCGAGCCGATGACCAGGGCCACCACCACGCCCAGCAGCACCGTGATCCCCGGCACCAGCAAGGCCAGCAGCCGCTCGACGCTGCGCCCGACCTCCTCGTCGAAGATCTCCGCCGTCTTGATCAGCATCTCCTCGAGCCGCGCCGTCTCCTCGCCGACCCGGATCAGCTGGATGGCGAGCATCGGCATCGCCTTGCTGCGCGACAGCGGCTCGGCCAGGCCCTTGCCCTGCTTGAGGCTGTCGGCGACCGAGCCCACCGCCTCGGCGATGATGGCATTGCGCAGCGTCTCCTGCGTGACCGCCAGCGCCGGCAGCGGCGAGACGCCGTTCTTGAGCAGCGTCCCCAGCGTGCGGGAAAAGCGCGCCACCTCGGATTTGGCGATGAGGTCGCCGATGAGCGGCACGCGCAGCAGCCGCCGATCCCAGCGCCGCCGCACCTCGCGCCCGCGCAGCCGCCGGACGAAGACCAGCCCGGCCAGGACCAGCGCGAGCAGCAGCGCCCAGCCATAGCTCTGCAGCAGGTCGCTCACCGTCAGCACCGCCTGGGCGGCAAAGGGCAGCTTCGTGCCGGCATCCTCAAAGAGCGGGCGGAAGCGCGGGATGACGAAGCCGAAGAGCACGCCGACCGATCCCAGGCCGGTGGCGAGCACGACGGCGGGGTAGATCAACGCCGAGACGACCTTCTGCCGCGCCGCCTCGGATTTCTCGAGGAACTCGGCGAGCTGGCGCAGGGTGGCGTCGAGCGAGGCGCCGGCCTCGCCGGCGCGCACCATGCCGACATAGAAGCGCGGGAACACCGCCGGCTGCGCCGCCAGCGCATCGGCGAGCGCGCCGCCGCCGCGCACCTTGTCGAGCACGGCGCCGAGACAATCGCGCTCGGCCTGGCGCGGCGTCATGCTCTGCGCCAGCTCGAGGGCGCGATCGAGCGACAGGCCGGCATGGAGCAGCGTGGCGAGCTGCTGCGTCGTCAGCGGCAGGTTGCGCAGGCCCCGCGCCCGGCGCGGCTTCCATTCCCAGGCGAGCAGCCGCGTGAGGCCGCCGCGCGCCGCCTCGGCGCGGATCGGCACATGGCCCAGGCGCTGCAGCCGCTCGATCACCGCCGCCCGGCTCTCCGCCTCCATCTCGCCGGCGACGGGCTCGCCCGCGGCCGAGACCGCCTCGTAGCGAAAGCGCATCATGCACCGACATCCCGCGTGACGCGCAGCACCTCCTCCAGCGAGGTGGCGCCGAGCAGCGCCTTGCGCAGCCCGTCCTCGTACATCGAGCGCATGCCCTGGGCGGCGCCGGCGCGATGGATCTCGCCCGCCTCGGCATGGCGCAGCACCAGGCGGCGGATGGCGTCGCTCATCACCAGGAATTCCAGCACCGCGACGCGGCCGCGATAGCCGGTGCCGCGGCAGGCCTCGCAGCCGCGCGGGCGGTGCAGCACGACCTCGCCGCCGGCCTCGGCCAGGCGAAGCTGCGCCACCAGCTCGGGCAGCGCAACATAGGGCTCGCGGCAGGCCTCGCACAGCTTGCGCACCAGGCGCTGCGCCAGCACGCCGGTGATGGTCGAGGTGACGAGGTAGTCCTCGACCCCCATGTCGAGGAGCCGCGTCACCGTGGCGGCGGCGCTGTTGGTGTGCAGCGTCGACAGCACGAGATGGCCGGTGAGCGCCGCCTGGATGCCGATCTGCGCCGTCTCGAGGTCGCGCATCTCGCCGATCATGATGATGTCGGGATCCTGGCGCAGGATGGAGCGCAGCACATGCGCGAAGGTGAGGCCGATCTGCGGCTTGATCTGGATCTGGTTGACGCCTTCGAGCTGGTACTCGACGGGATCCTCGACGGTGAAGAGCTTCTTCTCCGGCGAATTGAGGCGCTGCAGGCAGGTATAGAGCGTCGTGGTCTTGCCGCTGCCGGTGGGGCCGGTGACCAGCAGGATGCCGTGCGGCTGGTCGAGCACGGCAAGGAACGGCGCCACCGACTCCTCGAGGAAGCCCAGCCCGGCGAGATCGGAGACCAGGCTGGCGCGGTCGAGGATGCGCATCACCACGCTCTCGCCGTGCAGCGTCGGCGCGGTCGAGACGCGCAGGTCGTATTCCCGGCCCTGGACCGCGATGCGGATGCGGCCGTCCTGCGGCAGGCGGCGCTCGGCGATGTTGAGCCGCGCCATGATCTTGATGCGCGAGATGATCGCCGGCTTGTGGCGCTGCGGCGGCGCCGGCATCTCGCGCAGGATGCCGTCGATGCGGTAGCGGATGACCAGCCGGTTCTGGAACGGCTCGATATGGATGTCGGAGGCGCGGCTCTCGACGGCGCGGGCGATGAGATGGTTGACCAGGCGGATGACCGGGCCCTCGCTGGCGAGGTCGCGCAGCCGGTCGACATCCTCGGTCAGCTCCTCGTCGCCGACCAGCTCCGCCTCGGCGCGGTCGACGATGGTGCCGAGCGCGCTCTGCTCGGCCTCGTAGAGCCGGGCATAGGCGGCTTCGAGCTCCGAGGGCAGCGCCACCCGCCGCAGCACGGTCCGGCCGCTCGCCATCTCCACCGCGCGCTGGGCGAAGAGGTCGAGCGGGTCGACCATGGCCAGCGCCAGGCCCTCGGGCGTGTCGGCGAGCGGCAGCACGCCCGCCTGCTTGAGGAATTTCTTGCTGATGCGGTCGTCGAGCACCGGCGCGTCGGGGAAGTCGGCCGGGCCGGCGACCGGGAGGTCGAGCTCGCGCGCCAGCGCCTCGGCCACGTCGCGCTCGCCGGTGAGGCCGAGCTTGATCAGCAGCGATTCGAGCCGCTCCTCGCTGCTCGCCTGCAGCCGCAGGATGCGATCGAGCGCCGCCGCTTCGAGCTTTCCCGCCTCGATCAGCCGGGCGGCCAGCGACCGCTCGAACGGCTGGCGATCGGCTCCATTCCCCAGCATGAAAATCCCGGTCGCAACAGGCGACGGGCGGACGCTAGCACGCGAGATTGAAGGTTATGTGACGGCGGCGGTGCGCCTCAGCGCGGTCTCACGGCAGCTTTTCGTATTCGCGCAGCACGGCTTCCTGGATCAGCGTCTCGGCTACGCCGGTCCAGGTCTTGTGGCCGCAGCTCTCACAGACCGCGACCGGGATCGAAACCCGGCAGCGCAGCGGCCCCTTGTCGCTCCGCTGCAGGAAGTCCAGCTCCTCGGTGCGCATGACGAGGTGCCCGGTCTTGCAGATGGGACATGTGCCCGGCTCGTCGATGCCTGCCACTCTGCGGTGCCTGTAGGCGGGTTGCGACAGTCTCCAGAATGCCAAGTTGCTTCAGCGCTCGATGTGACGGAACTCACACACAACGTGCCGGTGTCCACCCGCCAATCACCGGAAAGGCAGCCCGACCCTCCCGCTTGAGCGCATGGGTTGAACGAACCGCCCCTCAGTCGCTGTGACCTCCGTCATATCGTGCCGGAAGTGCGCAGCGCAGCATCAACCATGTCCAGGCACGCAGCCGTTTGCGCTCACGCGACCGAAAGAGCGCGTGTTAGCATCGCGACGGAGGATTTTCGATCGCAAGCGGAGGAACCTTATCGCAGGCGGAGGAACCTTGAGGTCATAGGGGACGAGCTCGGGCTTACTGCCGCTCCGAGTCTCATCGCGCAGGGGGCGATACGCCACATGCGGTGTTCGAGCTGCCACAGCGACATTCCCGATGGCGCCGAGGCCTGCACCCGCTGCGGTGCCGCGGCGGCGGCGGCCTGCCCCTCCTGCGGCACCCTCCTGCGAGCGATCGCGAAATTCTGCTCCGAGTGCGGCGCGCCATTGACCGGCGCGGCCGATCGGTCGGGCGGCGGCGCGCTCGACGTCTCGGCCGAGCGGCGACAGCTCACGATCTTGATCTGCGACATTGTCGGCTCGACCGCGCTCGCCGCGCAGTTCGATCCGGAAGACCTGCGGGAATTCCTGGCCGCGTGCTTCGGCTGCGTCACCGAGGTCGTGACGCGTCACGGCGGCTTCCTGGCACGCGTCATGGGCGACGCGGCGCTCATCTATTTCGGCTATCCCCAGGCGCAGGAGAACGCCGTCGAGCGCGCCATCCGCGCCGGCCTCGACATTGTCGACAGCGTGCACCGGCTCGAGCCGCTGGAGGGCCATCAGCCGAGCATGCGGGTCGGGATTGCGACCGGGCTGGTGGTGGTCGGCGATACCGGTCGAACCGGCGTCTCCACCGTCGACGTCGTCGGGGCGACGCCCAATCTTGCGGCACGTCTGCAAGCCATTGCCGGCCCGGGCGAGGTCGTCATCGGCCCCAGCACGCATCGGCTTGCGGGCGGGCTTTTTGAACACCGCGATCTCGGGTTGGTCCTGCTCAAGGGGTTCGACGAGCCGATGAGGGCTTGGCGGGTGCTGCGGCCACGCACGGTCGAGAGCCGCTTCGACGCACAATATGAAGCCGGCCGGTCGGCGCTCATCGGGCGCGAGGAAGAGCTGGCGCTGCTGCTGCGGCGCTGGCAACAGCTCCAGACCGGCGGTCGCGTGGTCCTGCTGCTGGGCGAGCCCGGCATCGGCAAATCCCGGATGAGGCGTGCGCTCCAGGAGCGCATCGCGGGGGATCCTCACCTCCGGCTGAACTTCTACTGCTCGCCGCAACACAGCGCCAGCGCCTTCTATCCCATCATCAACCGGCTCGAGCAGATGGCCGGGTTCCTGAACGAAGATACGGCGGAGCGGAAGCTCGCCAAGCTCGAGGCGCTCTACCGCCGCGCCGGCGCTGACCCGGAGGAGGTCGCGACCATCGCCGAGCTCCTGTCTCTGCCCGTGGAGCAGCGGCAAGATCTCGCAGAACTCAGCCCGGAACAACGCAAAGAGCAGACGCTGGATGCGTTGCTGCAGCTGCTAGTGCTCCTATCGACGCGGCAACCGATGCTCGTGGTCGTCGAGGACGTGCACTGGATCGACCCCTCCTCGCTGGAGCTGCTGGGGCTGCTGATCGAGCGCATGGCGCGGCTGCGCATGCTGCTGGTCGTCAGCGCGCGGCCGGAATTCGCACCGCCCTGGCCCAGCCACGCGCATGTGACCAGCCTCACGCTCAGCCGGTTGAACCGCAGCGAGGCCGCGGCGCTGGCACGCGAGACGGCCGGCGGTAGGCAACTACCGGACGCGGTTCTCGACCAGATCCTGGGCCGCGCCGACGGCGTGCCGCTGTTCATCGAGGAGCTCACCAAGGCGGTGCTCGAGAGCGGCATCGTACGCGAGCGCCAAGGAGCCTATGTCCTAGGCGAGACGCTGACGACCACCATACCCACGAGCCTGCATGATACGTTGATGGCGCGGCTGCACAGGTCGGGCGGCCTGCGCGAGGTGGCGCAGGTCGGAGCGGCGATCGGGCGCGAGTTTTCCGCCGAGCTGCTGTGCGCCGTGTCGGGATTGCCGGCGACCCATGTCGACGAGGCGCTCGGCAAGCTCGTCCGCTTCGAACTGCTGAGCTGGCGACCCGAGCCGCCGGGTGCGTCATACGCCTTCAGGCATGCGCTGATCCGAGATGCCGCCTACGGCACCCTGCTCCGCGAGCAGCGGCAGAAGCTGCATGCGCGCATCGCCGCGGTGCTCGAGGAGCGGTTCCCGCATCTGGCGACGCAGCAGCCCGAGCTGCTCGGTCATCACTGCGCCGAGGCCGGATTAGTCGAGAAGGCCGTGGGCTATTGGGGCAAGGCCGGCCGGAAGGCGGCGGCGCGCCACGCCAAGGTCGAGGCGGTCGTGCATTTCCGGCGGGCGCTCAAGCTGCTGGCGACGCTGCCGCGGACGCTGGACCGTCGCCGCCAGGAACTCGATCTAGAGCGCGCTCTCGGCAGAGCGCTGATCGCGGCTCGGATCGGCGCGGAGGAAACCGGCCAGAGCTATGTTCGGGCCCGCAAGCTGTGCGAGGAGCTCGGCGATACCGCGAGCCTGGTCCCGGTGCTGGGCGGTCTGGTCATGTTCCATCTCGGCCGATGCGAGCTCGACCTCGCGCGGCGGACGGCCGAGGACCTGCTGCATCTCGGCGAGGCGCACGCCGACGCAGGCGCCTTGCTCGCGGGTCATCTCTTCACCGGCCTCTGCTCCTACTGGGTGGGCGAGTTCGCCGCGGCCCGCCAGCAGCTGGAGCGCGTGCTTCACTTCCCGATCCCCGAGGCGGATCAGTCGAGCGCCGCGGTCGCGGCGCGGGACATGCGCATCGCGGCGAATTGCTTCCTCGCTCTCACCCTTCTCGTTCTCGGATATCCAGAACAGGCCCTGCGCCGCAGCCGGCAAGCCATTGCGCAGAGCCGCGAGCTGCGCCCGCCTCAGGTGCTGGCGCGCGAGCTCACCTATGCCGCACTGTTCAGTCTGCTGCGCCGCGCCGATGACACCGCCTTGGCGCTCGCCGAAGAGGCCATTTCCGTGGCGGTCGAGCGGCACTACCCGTTCTGGCTCGAGGTGGCCCACATCATCCGCGGCTTCGCGCTGGCGGCGCATGGCAGTACGGCGGAGGGACTGAGGCTGGCGCGGGAATCCGCGGCCGACCGCGCCAAGACGGGATCGCTGGGTGGGCAGACCTATTTCCTCGGGCTTCTCGCACAGCTCTTCGAGAAGACGGACCAGCCCGACGAGGCCTGGGACTTGCTGCGCAAGGCGCTCGACCTGGTAGAGCGGACCGGCGAACGCTGGTTCGAGCCGGAGCTGCATCGGATGCGCGGGGAATGGCTGATGGCGCATCGCCGCGATGCGCAGGGCGAGGCCGAAGCCTTGTTCAGCGACGCTCTTGCCATGGCGCAGCGCCAAGGCGCCAGGCTGTGGGTGCTCAGGGCCGCGCTGAGCTTGGGCCGGCTGTGGTCGAGCCAAGGCAAGCGCGCCGGCGCGTACGAACTCCTGGCCTCGATCTACCGGACCTTCACCGAGGGGTTCGATGCACCGGATCTCGTCGAAGCGAGAGCGCTGCTCGACGCGCTCGCCGAGGTCGAACGCGGCAACCCGCGGCGCGCCGAAGCCAAACACGCCTATTTCGACGGGCCGCGCGGCGCTGCTGCGCGGTGATGTCGGCAAGACGCCGCCCGGCGCAGAGAAGGCGCGCGCGGCTCTGTGGGAGGCAACCATGGCGATCAACGAAGTCGCATCGGTATCGGAGCTTGCGCCGCAGCAGCGGGTCAGCCATGGCGGCACGTTCGACCTCGACGATGTGAGAGCGACGCCGCTCTCCGGCAAGCTCCTGGGGGCGCTGTTCAGCCACCCGTTGCCGCTGCTCGCCGCGCTGCGGCGCCTCTGGCCGATCCTGTCGCTTCCCAACCTGGTGCTGGTGACGCGGTTCGACGACGTGCAGGAAGTGCTGACCCATGATCGGGGCTTTCACGTCCCCTATGGCAGGAAAGTGAAGGACCTGAACGGCGGCCCGAACTTCCTGCTCGGCATGCAGGACGGCGAGGACTATCGGCTCTACCGCAAATTCCTCATGCAGGCCTTCCGCCTGGAGGACGTGGCGGGCATCGTCGCTCGCCGCGCCCAGCGTCTGGCGCGTGTGCTCGTCGCCGAGGCGGGCGGCCGGATCGATGCGATCGAGGCCCTCCTCACCCGCGTCGCTAGCCTCATCTGCAAGGAGTACTACGGCGTCGAGATGCCGGCGGACGTGACCGATTTCGGCCATTGGACGATCGCGATGAGCACGCATATTTTCGTCGACGCGACCACGGAGTATCCGCCTCACCGCCGCGCGGCGGAAGCCGCCGCCGAACGCGTTCGCGACTTGGTGCGCGACTCCATCGTCAAGGCGAAGCGAGGAAACTCGCCCGGTACCGTCCTCGAGCGCCTCGTCGCCTTGCAGGCGGCCGACGCCGGCCTTACCGACGAGATCATCCTGTCGATCGTCATCGGCATGATCACCGGCTTCGTCCCCACCAACACGCTCGCTGCCGGCAACATCCTGGACACGCTGATGAGCCGCCCCGACTTCATGGCCGCGGCGCGGGCGGCGGCGCTCGACGGCGACGATGAGCGACTGAGGCGCTGCCTGCTCGAGACGCTGCGCTTCAGGCACATCCACCTGGGCGTGACGCGGATCTGCGCGGCCGACTACACCCTTGCGGCGGGCACAAGTCGGGCGACCCGCATCCGCCGGGGCAAGTACGTGCTCGCCAGCACCTGGTCGGCGATGTTCGACGATCGCAGGGTCGAGCATCCCGGCCGGTTCAATTCCGACCGGCAGCCCGCCGACTACATGCTGTTCGGCTACGGGCTGCATTGGTGCGTCGGCGCCGTCATAGCGCAGGCGCAGCTCACGCAGACCTTCAAGGCACTGCTGGTGAAGGACGGCTTGCGCCGCGCCTCGGGCGCGGACGGCCAACTGCGCCACCTCGGCTTCTTTCCGCAGCACCTCGTGGTCGAGTTCGACGGCGGCACGCTGGCCGAGCGGCATTGCGGGAGAGGGCCATGACGCAGTCTCTCATCACGGTGGCGATCCCCTTCGCCTTGAGCAGGCTGGCCGCGGTCAACGGCTTTCTCGACACGCTCGGCAATCCGGCGGCGGGTGCAGTTCGCAACATCCTCGACAGGACGTCGCTCGTCCATTTCATGAGCATCACCGTGCCGCCTGCCGACGGCGATGCGACCGCTCACCTCCTCGTCGAACTCTCCGCCGATGGCGAGCCCCGCGCCGTGCTCGAGGCCATGAGCCAGGCGATGCAGGCGGAGCTGCTGCAGCTGCTCGATACCGCCGCGATCCCGTGCCAGGGCGCAACGCTTGCCGCATTTCTTTGGGGCAAGAGGATCGAGGTCGGGCAAGGATGGTTCACGACGCCGGGCCTCAATTTCAGTGGCGCACCGGGCATGACGGTGGAGCGCATCAGGCAGGAAGCGGATCTGGCCAGGCGCGCCGCGGACCTTCTCGAGCGCCTGCCGCGGTCGCGCACGGCGCTCGCGACGCTCGATAGCGTCCGGGAGGCGCTCTGGGCCGACGAGGCGCAGAAATGGGCTTTCATCCCCGAGCCGGCGCCCTGTCTCGGGCCGACGCCGCCGGCCGCGCGCGCCGTGCTGCCGGTGCTGGGATCGGCGATCGCGACGTTCCTCTGGCCATTCCTGCTGGCCGCGCTCCTGCTGTCGCTGGCGATTTTCGCCATCGCCGATCGGCTGTGGCCTGCCGCCACGGCCGCCGCCGGCGGCCTTGCCACCGCGTTGTGGGGAACGCTGCTGCTCCTCGGGCTCGAACTGCTCGCGGCCCGGTGGGCCTATGCCCGCCTCCGGCGCTACGAGCGCGCGGACGTACCCGACGACGTGACGCCGACCAAGGACCTCGTCGACCTGATCATGAAGCATGAAAGCTATGACTTCCAGAACCACCTGGCTGCGGTCTCGCGCCTGAAGCCCGGCGCGCTCAGGCACTTCACACTGCGCTTCGGGCTCTGGGCAGCGGGCATGATCGGCGAGCATCTATCGCAGCCGAGCTTTCTCGGCCCGACCGGCGTCATTCACTTCGCGCGCTGGCTGCTGCTGCCCGGCACCGACAGGCTGATGTTCTTCTCCAACTACGACAACGCCTGGGAAAGCTATCTCGAGAATTTCATCCAGGACGCCCATTTCGGCGTGACCGGCATCTGGAGCAATACAAGGGGATTTCCACGCACGACCAACCTCTTCTTTGACGGGGCGAGCGACGGCGACCGGCTGCGGCGATGGACCCGGCGCCAGCAATACCCGACCTTGTTCTGGTACGGCGCCTACCCGCACCTCACGCAGGCGCGTATCCGCCTCAACGCCGCCATCCGCCAGGGCATCGCGCTGGCGAAGACCGAGGCGGAAGCGACCGACTGGCTCGCCTGCTTCGGATCTTCGCCGCGGCCGGCGGACGAGGTCCAGGCCGAGGAGATCCCGACCCTGGTCCATGGCGGGCTGCGCCATCTGCCGCACGGGAAATGCCTGTTGTTGCGGCTGCCAGACGACAGGCGGCGCGGCAAGGAGTGGCTGCGGACCATCGCGGGGAAGCTCAGCTACGGCGATCATCGCGACGCGCATGCGGCGCTGCTCGCTGCCTTCTCGCCGAGCGGCCTGCGCCGACTCGGGCTTGGCGAGCGCGGCCTGGCGACGTTCCCCGTCGCCTTCCAGGACGGGATGAGCGCGCGCTGGCGCGCCCGCGCGCTCGGCGACAATCCCGAGACATGGGATTGGGGCGCGCCGGAACGCCAGGTCGATGCGATCGTGGCGCTCTACGGCGCCGATCCGAGCACGCTAGCGGCGCTCGAGGACGAGCAGCGGGCCGCAGCGGCCCAGTTCGACGTCGCCATCGCGCGCGAGCTGGCGTTCAAGCCGCTGCCTGCGCGCAACGAGCCCATCCGTGAAGCCTTCGGCTTCGTCGACGGCATCTCGCAACCGGTGCTGCGCGGCATCGGCCGCTGGATGGACGCGAAATACCGCCACCACCTGGTCGAGCCCGGCGAGATCATCCTGGGCTATCGCGACAGCAGCGGCTACATGCCGCCCTCGCCCGGCGTGCCGGCGAGCGAGGATCCCGAGAATTCTGCTGCCGGCCCAGGCGGGCGACCCTGGCCGGCAGCGCCCGGACTTCTCGGTGCCGCAGCCCACCGCGGCGCATGATCTCGGCTCGAACGGCACCTTCCTGGTGGTGCGACAGATCGAGCAGGATCGGCAGGCCTTCGACGAGTTCCTGGCGACGCAGGCGCTCGCCGGCTGGGGCCGAGTGCCGGACGGCCTGCTGACCTCATGGCAAGAATGGATCGCCGCCAAGATGGTCGGGCGCTGGCGCGAGGACGGCAGCTCGCTCGTCCGCCATCCGCGGCGCCCGGCCGCGCAAGCGCTGCGCCGCAACGGCGCGCCAGCCGAGCCCGACAACGATTTCCTCTTCGGCGAGGAGGACCCGACGGGCGAGCGCTGCCCCTTGGGCGCCCACATCCGCCGGGCCAATCCGCGCGACACGGCGGCCGTCGCGACCGACGACGAGAGCCAGGCGCTCGCCATCGTCAACCGGCACCGCATGCTCCGCGTCGGCCGTTCCTACCTGCCGCGGCAGGACGGCGAGAACGGCGGGCTCGTGTTCATGTGCCTCAACGCCGACATCGAACGCCAGTTCGAATTCATCCAGCAAAGCTGGGTGCTGGGACGCGCCTTCCAGGGACTCGATGACGAGGTCGATCCCGTCATGGGCAAAGGCAGGGCCTCGGCCCGCCTGACCGTTCCGATGCCCGGCTGCCCGCTGCGCTTGAGGGGCCTCAAGGATTTCGTCACCGTCAAAGGCGGCGGCTATTTCTTCCTGCCGGGGCGGGCGGCAGTCCGCTTCCTGTCGCGGCCAGGCTGACGCGCTCTCAGCCCTCGAGCCCGCCGCGCTCGGCGATGAAGCGGGCGATCTCGGCGACGCCCTGGTTCTCCTTGAGATTGGTGAACAGGAAGGGCCGCTCGCCGCGCATCTTGCGGGCGTCGCGGTCCATCACCTCGAGGCTGGCGCCGACCAGCGGCGCGAGGTCGATCTTGTTGATCACCAGGAGGTCGGAGCGGGTGATGCCGGGGCCGCCCTTGCGCGGGATCTTGTCGCCGGCCGAGACGTCGATGACGTAGAGGGTGAGATCGGCGAGCTCCGGGCTGAAGGTGGCGGCGAGGTTGTCGCCACCGGATTCGACGAAGACGAGGTCGAGGCCGGGAAAGCGCCGGCTCATCTCGGCCACCGCGGCGAGGTTGATCGAGGCGTCCTCGCGGATCGCGGTATGGGGACAGCCGCCGGTCTCGACGCCGGTGATGCGCTCCGGCGCCAGCGCCCCCGAGCGCGTCAGGAACTGCGCGTCCTCCTTGGTATAGATGTCGTTGGTGACGACGGCGATGTCGTAGCGCTCGCGCATGTGCTTGCACAGGCGATCGACCAGCGCGGTCTTGCCCGAGCCGACGGGGCCGCCGATGCCGACGCGAAGCGGCCCGTGAGGAGAGCGGTTCATGAGCGGAAGAGCCTCGTATATTGGGTTTCGTGACGCATCGAGCACCAGTCGATGAGCGGCGCGGCGGTGCCGATCTCCTCGAGCGGCGTCGCCTTCACGCTCGCCGCCGCGGCCTCGACGACGGGCTCCAGCGCGGCGATCACCGCCTGCCCGTCGGTCTGTCCCAGCGGCACGAGCCGCTGCCCGGCCGACACCAGGGCGCTGGCGAAGGCGTGGAGATAGGCGGTCAGCGCCGCGGCCAGCGGCACGCCATGCGCCCAGGCGGCGACGCCGACCGCGACCGGCAGCGCCGCCTCGCCGCGATGGCGCAGCGCCAGCGCATCGAGCAGCGGGTGCGGCCAGGCGGCGCGGGTGGCGGCGAGGAAGGCGGCGCCCTGGGCGCGGCTCTCGAGCGCGGTCTCGGCGCTGCCGCGCCAGGCGAAGGCGAGCGCGGCGACCTCGTCGAGGGCGGCGCGGTCGTGCGATTGGGCGGCGCGCCAGGCGGCGGCGAGCAGCGCGCCGTCGCTCCGGCCGGCGCCGGCGCCGATCACGGTGGCGACCCAGTCGCGCAAGCCCTCGCGGTCGCGCACCAGCCCCGCCTCGACCGCGTATTCGAGCCCGTGGCTGTAGCTGAAGGCGCCGAGCGGGTAGCTCGGCGACAGCCAGGTCATCAGGCGATAGAGCGCGGCTTCAGGGATCATGGTGATGATGATGCTGGCGGTCGGGCGCCGTGTCATAGGCGCCGGGCTCGGGGGTGAAGGGCGCCTCCAGCCGGCGCAGCCGGGCGCCCAGGCCTTCGAGCATGGCGGCGATGACGTGGTCGTCGCGGATGAAGAGGCGCCCCTGCTCGATCTGCGCCGGCAGGTGCCGGTTGCCGATATGCCAGGCGAGCCGCGCCAGCAGCGCCGGATCGCCTGCCGTCACCTCGATGAGCGCCTCCGGCGCCGCCCTCACCGCCAGCCAGCTTCCGTCCGAGAGCGCCAGGCCATCGCCCTCGGCGAGGAGGCCGGCGCGCGGCAGATCGAGCAGGAAGGGCTCGCCGGCATCGCTCTTGAGCTGCAGCCGGCGGCGATGACGGTCGTCATAGCCCAGCGTCACCGTGCCGCGGGCCTTGTCGCGAGGCCAGCGCCCCGGCCGCTCGACGCGTTCGGCCTTAAGCATCTGCGCTCCGCATCTGAAGCATAGCCACTCCCCCCTTGAGGGGGAGGGTCAGGGTGGGGGGTGGTCGCACAGTCGCGGCTGGAGGAGCGAGGTACTCCGCGAGATCGAGAGCGCGTCGGCGATTATTCTTGGTGCGCTGCGCGGACAACCCGTTCGGTCGCTTCGCGACCGAACGGGTTGTCCCCCACCTGCCCGAGGCCTGCGGCCTCGGGCACCCTCCCGCTCAAGGGGGGAGGGGGTTTGATGGGTGTGGGCGCGCCCCATCATGCTCAGAACAAGAAGTAGCGTTGCGCCATGGGCAGCACCTGGGCGGGCTCGCAGGTCAGGAGCTCGCCGTCGGCGCGCACCTCGTAGGTCTCGGCATCGACCTCGATCTGCGGCGTCTCGTCGTTGTGCACCATGCTCTTCTTGGAGATGCCGCCGCGGGTGTTCTCGACCGCGACGAGCGGCTTCGCGAGGCCGAGCCGGGCGGCAAGGTCGGAGGCGGCGGCGGCGGCGCTGACGAAGCTCACCGAGCTCGCGGCCAGCGCCCGGCCGAAGGCGGCGAACATCGGGCGGTAATGCACCGGCTGCGGCGTCGGGATCGAGGCGTTGGGATCGCCCATGGGCGCGGCGGCGATGATGCCGCATTTCAGCACCATCTCCGGCTTGACGCCGAAGAAGGCCGGCTGCCACAGCACGAGATCGGCGAGCTTGCCCGGCTCGACGGAGCCCACGTGACGCGCGATGCCCTGGGCGATGGCGGGGTTGATGGTGTATTTCGCGACGTAGCGCTTGGCGCGGAAATTGTCGTTCTCGCCGCTCTCCTCCGGCAGGCGGCCGCGCTGGCGCTTCATCTTGTCGGCGGTCTGCCAGGTGCGGATGATGACCTCGCCGACGCGGCCCATGGCCTGGCTGTCGGAGGAGATCATCGAGAAGGCGCCGAGATCGTGCAGGATGTCCTCGGCGGCGATGGTCTCCTTGCGGATGCGGCTTTCGGCGAAGGCCACGTCCTCGGGGATCTTGCCGTCGAGGTGATGGCACACCATCAGCATGTCGAGATGCTCGTCGAGCGTGTTGACGGTGTAGGGGCGCGTCGGGTTGGTCGAGGAGGGCAGCACGTTCGTCTCGCCGCAGACGCGGATGATGTCGGGCGCATGGCCGCCGCCGGCGCCCTCGGTGTGGAAGGCGTGGATGGTGCGGCCCTTGAAGGCGGCGATGCGTGTCCTCGACGAAGCCCGACTCGTTGAGCGTGTCGGTGTGGATCGCCACCTGCACGTCGTAGCGGTCGGCGACGCTGAGGCAGTTGTCGATCGCCGCCGGCGTCGTGCCCCAATCCTCGTGCAGCTTCAGGCCGCAGGCGCCGGCCTCGATCTGCTCGACCAGGCCCTGGGGCAGGCTGGCATTGCCCTTGCCGAAGAAGCCGAGATTCATCGGGAAGGCCTCGGTCGCCTGCAGCATGCGCGCCAGGTGCCAGGGCCCGGGCGTGCAGGTGGTGGCCGAGGTGCCGGTGGCCGGTCCGGTGCCGCCGCCGATCATGGTGGTGACGCCGGAATAGAGCGCCTCCTCGATCTGCTGCGGGCAGATGAAGTGGATGTGCACATCGATGCCGCCGGCGGTGACGATGCGGCCCTCGCCGGCGATCACCTCGGTGCCGGGGCCGATGATGATGTCGACCCCGGGCTGGATGTCGGGATTGCCGGCCTTGCCGATGGCGGCGATGCGCCCGTCCTTGATGCCGATGTCGGCCTTGACGATGCCCCAATGGTCGAGGATCAGCGCGTTGGTGATGACGGTGTCGACGGCGCCCTCGGCGCGGCTCCTCTGGCTCTGGCCCATGCCGTCGCGGATCACCTTGCCGCCGCCGAACTTCACCTCCTCGCCGTAGACCGTGCGGTCCTGCTCGACCTCGATGAAGAGCTCGGTATCGGCCAGCCGGACGCGGTCGCCGGTGGTGGGGCCGAACATGCCGGCATAAGCCGCGCGGCTCAGACGGGTGCTCATGGGCTCCCTCCCAGCGCGCCGTTGATCGCGGCGTTGAAGCCGTGGACGATGCGCGCCCCGCCATAGGCCACGAGCCGCACGCGGCGCGTCTGGCCGGGCTCGAAGCGCACCGCGGTGCCGGCGGGGATGTCGAGACGATATCCGCGCGCCTTGGCCCGGTCGAAGGCGAGCGCGGCGTTGGTCTCGAAGAAATGGTAGTGCGAGCCGACCTGGATCGGGCGGTCGCCGGTGTTGGCGATGTCGAGCTCGACGGTCGGGCGGCCGGCATTGAGCTCGATCTCGCCGCCGGGGGTGATGATTTCGCCGGGGATCACGGGCGCCTCCTCAGCGGATCGGCTGGTGGACGGTGACGAGCTTGGTGCCGTCGGGGAACGTCGCCTCGACCTGGATCTCGTGGATCATCTCGGCCACCCCCTCCATCACCTGCGCGCGGTTCACGACGGCAGCACCGTCGCGCATCAGCTCCGCCACCGAGCGGCCGTCGCGCGCGCCCTCGACGACGTAATCGGTGATCAGCGCCACGGCCTCGGGATGGTTGAGCCTGACGCCGCGCTCGAGCCGCCGTCGCGCCACCATGGCCGCCATGGCCACCAGCAGCTTGTCCTTCTCGCGTGGCGTCAGGTTCATGCTCCCCCTCTCCTCCCTCAGCTATGCCAGAGCCGCGGCAGCGCGGCCGGCAGGCCGGAAGCGGCGTGGCGCAGACCCGCGACATAGCGCGTGAGCGCGCGCCGCACCATCTCGGGACGCGGCCCCAGGAAGCGCGCCAGCAGCACGCCATTGACCAGCGTCGCCGCCCCTTCCCCGGCCTCGGCCAGGGCGCGCGCCGCCGGCAGCAGCGCCGCCGCATCCTCGCCGACATAAAGGGCGGTGGCGAGAGCCAGCGCGCCACCGAACCCCGCGGGCGAGGCGAGCCGGCGCGCGACATCGTCCTCGAGCCGCAGCGCATCGGCCCAGACGAGAGTGCCGCCGCGGCTGAGCCGCCAGCTCTCGTGCAGCAGGCCGCGGGTGAAGCGCTCGCCGCGCGCGGCGCGGCCGAAGACCAGCGTCTCGGCCGCGAGCAGCCGCGCCCCGGGCGCGAGATCGGCGGCGATGCGGCGCACCAGCCGGGCGCCGTCGAAGAGGATGGTCTCCTGCGGCAGCCATTCGAGCCAGGCGCCGTCGCCCGCGGCGAGGCTCACCGTCACCGTCGCGTCGGGTCCGAGCGAGCGATAGACCTTCTCAGCGGCCGCGGTGGTGATGACCGCGCGCGCGCCATCCTCGAGCGTCACGCCGAGGCTGAGGCGGTCGCCGCCGGCGAGCCCGCCCGAGGTGGTGAGCAGCGCCGCGATCGGCAGGTCGCCGGGCTCCGGCAGCGGGAAGAGGACACGGCAGGGGGTGCGCTGGTAGAGACGCGCGAGGCGCTCCCGGCCGAAGACGATCTCGGCCGCGCCGTCGCCGCGCTGCAGCCGGGGATGCGGGGCGGTGGTTGTTTCCGGCGCCTCATACCGTGAGGTAGCGGCGGACATCGCTTTCCACCATGTCGTGGGCGTCGCCGGACAATACCACTTCGCCACGCTCCATGACGACATAGCGATGGGCCAGCGCGCGCGCGAACTCGAAATACTGCTCGACCAGCAGGATGGCCATGTCGCCGCGCGCGGCGAGGTCGCGAATGACCCGCTCGATCTCCTTGATGATGGAGGGTTGGATGCCCTCGGTGGGCTCGTCGAGGATGAGGAGCCCCGGCCGGGTGACCAGCGCGCGGGCGATCGCGAGCTGCTGCTGCTGCCCGCCCGAGAGGTCGCCGCCGCGCCGGCGCAGCATGTCGCGCAGCACCGGGAAGAGCGAGAAGATCTCGTCGGGCAGCCGCCGCTTCTGCCGCGGCAGCGGCGCGAGGCCGGTCTCGAGATTCTCCTGCACGGTGAGGCGCGGGAAGATCTCGCGGCCCTGCGGCACCAGCGCCACGCCGCGGCGCGCGCGCTCGTCGGGCCGGAGCCGGGTGATGTCCTGGCCCTCCCAGGTGATGCGCCCGGCGCGGATCGGCTGCAGCCCGATGATGGCGCGCATCAGGCTGGTCTTGCCGACGCCGTTGCGGCCCAGCACGCAGGTCACCGAGCCCTTCTCGGCGACGACACTGACCCGCCGCAGGATGTGGCTGGCGCCGTAATAGAGGTCGATGTTCTCCGCGGCCAGCATGCTCAGCGCCCCAGATACACTTCGATCACCGCCGGCTGGTTCTGCACGAAGTCGATCGAGCCGTCGGCCAGCACCGAGCCCTCGTGCAGCACCGTGACGCGCGCATTGAGGCTGCGCACGAACTCCATGTCGTGCTCGACGACGATGACGGTGCGCGCTCCCACCAGCGACAGCACCAGCTCGGCCGTCGCCTCGGTCTCGCGGTCGGTCATGCCGGCCACCGGCTCGTCGAGCAGCAGCAGGCGCTGATCCTGGATCAGCAGCATGCCGATCTCGAGCCATTGCTTCTGGCCATGGCTGAGGGCGCCCGCCGCGACGCGCTCGCGGCCGGCCAGCCCGATGACGCGGATGGTCTCGGCGATCTCGTCGCGCTGCGGGCCGGGCAGCACGGCGGCCAGCGTGCGCAGGATCCCGCGCGGGCATTTCTGCGCCAGCTCCAGATTCTCGAAGACGGTGAGGTTCTGGAACACCGTCGGCTTCTGGAACTTGCGCCCGATGCCGAGATTGGCGATCGCGGCCTCGTCGAGCCGCGTGAGGTCGGTGCCGCCGTCGAACAGCACGGTGCCGGAATCGGGCCGCGTCTTGCCGGTGATGACGTCCATCATCGTGGTCTTGCCGGCGCCGTTGGGGCCGATGACCGAGCGCAGCTCGCCGCGCTCGACCAGCAGGGAGAGGTTGTTGAGCGCCCTGAAGCCGTCGAAGCTGACGGTGACGCCGTCGAGATAGAGCAGCGCATCGGCATAGGCGGTCTCGGTCATGGCGCCCCCTCCTCGCCCGGCACCGGCGCCGCCGGCGGCCGCAGCCGGAGCCGGAGCTTGCCGGCGACGCCGACAATGCCCTGCGGGAAGGCCAGCGTCACCAGGATGAACAGCGCGCCCAGCACATAGAGCCAGGCCTCGGGCATCGAGCCGGTGAGCCAGGTCTTGGCGAAATTGACCACCACCGCGCCGATGATGGCGCCGAGCAGCGTGCCGCGGCCGCCGACCGCCACCCAGATGGCGATCTCGATCGAATTGCCGGGCGAGAACTCGCTGGGATTGATGATGCCCACCTGCGGCACGTAGAGGGCGCCGGCGATGCCGGCCAGCACCGCCGAGGCGGTGAAGGTGAAGAGCTTGGCGTGATCGACCGAGTAGCCCAGGAAGCGCACCCGGCTCTCGGCGTCGCGCAGCGCCAGCAGCAGCCGGCCGAGCTTGGAGCGGGTGACGTAGCGGCAGGCGAGATAGCCCAGCCCTAGCGCGATCACCGAGGCGACATAAAGGCCGCGCCGCGTCGAGGGCTCGTGCAGGTCGAAGCCGAGCATGTCCTTGAAGTCGGTGAGGCCGTTATTGCCGCCGAAGCCCATGTCGTTGCGGAAGAAGGCGAGCAACAGCGCATAGGTCAGCGCCTGGGTGATGATCGAGAGGTAGACGCCGGTGACGCGCGAGCGGAAGGCGAACCAGCCGAAGACGAAGGCGAGCACCCCCGGCACCACCACCACCATCGCCATGGCAAAGGCAAAATGGTTGAAGCCCCACCAGTACCAGGGCAGGTGCTTCCAGTTCAGGAACACCATGAAATCCGGCAGGATCGGATCGCGATAGACGCCGCGCGTGCCGATCTGGCGCATGAGATACATGCCCATGGCATAGCCGCCCAGCGCGAAGAAGGCGCCGTGCCCGAGGCTCAGGATGCCGGCATAGCCCCAGACCAGATCGAGCGCCAGCGCGAGGAGCGCGTAGCAGGCGTATTTGCCGAGCAGCGGCACCAGATAGTCCGGCACCTGCAGCGCCGAGCTCGCCGGCAGCGTGTTGAGCAGCGGCACGCCGATGATGAGCACGGCGCCGACGGCGAGGAAGGCGATCCAGCCGCGCGGCGTGAACAGGCTGTCGGCGCGGGTCATCGCTCAGCTCTCCGCCGCGCGGCCCTTCAACGCGAACAAGCCGCGCGGCCGCTTCTGGATGAAGAGGATGATCGCCACCAGCACCACCACCTTGCCGAGCACCGCGCCGGCCACCGGCTCCAGCAGCTTGTTGACGATGCCGAGCGTCATGGCGCCGGCCAGCGTGCCGAACAGCGAGCCGACGCCGCCGAACACCACCACCATGAAGCTGTCGACGATGTAGATGGTGCCGAGATTGGGGCTGACATTGCCGATCTGCGACAGCGCCACCCCGGCCATGCCGGCGATGCCGGAGCCCAGGCCGAAGGTGAGCGCGTCGACGAGCGCGGTGCGGATGCCCATCGCCGCCGACATCTCGCGGTTCTGGGTCACCGCGCGCATGTGCAGGCCGAGGCGTGGTGCGGCGCAGCACCAGCGCCAGGACGCCGAGCACGACGAAGCAGAAGACCAGGATGGCGATGCGGTTCCAGGTGATGGTGGCGCCGCCGATGAGCTCGAAGCCGCCGGTCATCCAGGACGGGTTCGACACCTCCTTGTTGGGCGCGCCGAAGATCGTGCGCACCAGCTGCTGCAGCACCAGGCTCACGCCCCAGGTGGCGAGCAGCGTCTCGAGCGAGCGGCCGTAGAGGAAGCGGATGATGCCGCGCTCCAGCCCCACGCCGACGAGGCCGGTGACGAGGAAGGCGGCGGGCACGGCGGCGACGAGATAGGCGTCGAACCATTGCGGCGGCAGGAAGGCGCGGAAGACCTGCTGCACCACGAAGGTGGTGTAGGCGCCGAGCATGATCATCTCGCCGTGCGCCATGTTGATGACGCCCATGACGCCGAAGGTGATGGCGAGCCCGATGGCGGCGAGCAGCAGGATGCTGCCGAGGCTGACGCCCTCGAACAAGGTCAGGCCGACGCCGATCAGCTGCAGCCGGCGGTTGATCGAGCCGAGCGCGCCGTCGATGGCGTGCTTGATGTCGGGATCGTTGGAGGCGGCGCGCTGGTCGATGAGCAGACCGCGGATCTGCGGGTCGGTCGATGTCGCGAGCGTGCCGATGGCGGCAAGGCGCTGCTCCTTGGTGCCGCCGCGCAGCCGGGCGGTGGCGAGCGCCAGCGCCAGCGCCGCCTTGACCCGCGGGTCGCGCTCGGCGGTATAGGCCTTCTGCAGCGCGTCGGTGCGCTCGTCCAGCGGATGCTTCAGCGCCTCCTGCGCCGCCGCGAGCCGATCCTCGGCGCGGCTGCTGAACAAGGTCAGGCTGCCCAGCGCCGCATCGATCTCGCCGCGCATGCGGTTGTTGACGCGCACCTTGTCGATGGTGTCGTCCGTGCCCTCGCCGAGAGCGGCGTGATCGACGGGATCGTAGAGCTTGTACTTGTCGCCGTCCGGCTCGGCGACGACGAGCTTGTGATCGGCGGTGGTGTAGAGCGCGCCGTCCTCCAGCGCCCTGAGCACCGGAATCGCGTGACCGTCGCCGAGCGCGCCGAGCGCGCGGATGGCGGCGACCTTGGTGTCGAAATCGTCGGAAGCGAGCTGGCCGACGAGCTCCTTGAGATCGGCGGCGCGCGCCGCCTGCGAGAGCGGCGCCAGCGCCAGCAGAGCCAATAGAAGCAGATGAAGGAGACGCATCATCAGGACCAATCCCCCGAGATTGGCCGGCCGGGCGCGACGATCGGGGTGGCCGCGCCCGGCCGTCTTCACCCTAGGTTACGGAAGCGCCTTGTACTTGGGCTCAGTACAATTCCCGCAAACCCAGGGGAAGGTCCAATCGGCGACCTTGCCCTTGTCCTCGGACAGGTAGGGGCTCCAGGCATCGGCCTTGATCGTGTTCTTGGTCTGCCACACGACCTCGAACTGGCCGTTCGGCTGGATCTCGCCGATCATCACCGGCTTCGACAGGTGATGGTTGGTGTTCATCACCACGGTGAAGCCCGAGGGCGCCTTCACCTTCTGCCCGTACATCGCCTGGCGCACGGCGTTGACGTCGGTGGTGCCCGCCTGCTCGACCGCCTGCGTCCACATCTTGAAGCCGATATATGTGGCTTCCATCGGGTCGTTGGTGACGCGCTTGTCGTTCTTGATGAAAGCGTGCCACTGCTTGATGAAGGCCTCGTTGGTCGGGTTCTTCACCGACTCGAAGTAGTTCCAGGCGGCGAGATGGCCGACCAGGTTCTTGGTGTCGATGCCGGACAGCTCCTCCTCGCCGACCGAGAAGGCCACCACCGGAATGTCGGAGGCCTTGATGCCCTGATTGGCCAGCTCCTTGTAGAAGGGCACGTTGGCGTCGCCGTTGATGGTCGAGACCACCGCCGTCTTCTTGCCGGCCGAGGCGAACTTCTTGATCGCCGCCACCTCGGTCTGCCAGTCGGAGAAGCCGAACGGCGTGTAGTTGATCATGATGTCGGAGGGCGCGACGCCCTTCGCCTTCAGGAACGCCTCGAGGATCTTGTTGGTGGTGCGCGGATAGACGTAGTCGGTGCCTTCGAGCACCCAGCGCTTCACGTCGCCGCCTTCCTTGCTCATGAGGTATTCGACCGCGGGGATCGCCTGCTGATTGGGCGCGGCGCCGGTATAGAAGACGTTGTTGGAGCTCTCCTCGCCCTCATACTGCACGGGATAGAAGAGCAGGCCGTTCAGCTCCTCGAACACCGGCAGCACCGATTTGCGCGACACCGAGGTCCAGCAGCCGAACACCACCGCCACCTTGTCCTTCTGCAGCAGTTCGCGCGCCTTCTCGGCGAAGAGCGGCCAGTTGGATGCGGGATCGACCACGACCGCCTCGACCTTCTTGCCGAGCAGGCCGCCATGCTTGTTGATGTCGTCGACCATCATCAGCACGGTGTCCTTGAGCGTCGTCTCGCTGATCGCCATGGTGCCGGACAGCGAATGCAGCACGCCGATCTTGATGGTGTCCTGCGCCTGCGCCGGCGCCAGCGCCGCCGACGCAGCCAAGGTGCCGGCCACCGCCAGCGCCCTCACAATGTTCCGCGATGTCATAAGGCCTTCCCCTTCTCGTGATCGGCATGACAACGGCCATGCCCCCTTGAAAACCGGTGGCAAGAACTGGGCCACAACCAAACCTGCCTGAGGATTCAAGGGCTTTACCGATGCCGGCGCGGTTCGCGCCTAGCCATTTTGGTCAATCGTGCAAGCGCCTGATCGATTTTTGCGCAAGACTGCCCATCAATTAATCTCTGCATGGCGTGATTAATTAGAGATCATTCCGCCCATCTATTAATCAGGCTCCTGGGAGCCGCATCGGCCTTGGCCGCAAAATGGCGGCGTCTGCCCTGGCACATGGCTTGCAACTATGCTTCACAGGCATCGAGGGTCTTTCCAAAATGCCGGTCGGCCGGTGCCATCGCGGCACGGGGCGAGACATGCCAGGGGGAAATCGCGTGCCGAGGCAACGCTGCCGGTCCGCGGCAGAGACGTCATCGCCATCGCTGGGACGCAGCGACGGCAGAAGGGGTGGCGTTGCGTGGCAAAAAAGCTGCGCTCCGCGGAAAACGCGCAGCGCGCCCGCGCGGCGCCTAGCGGGAGCCGCCAGCACCCGATATTTTTTATGTCCATTTTATTATGTGGCGGGCGATGCCCGTGTTAGTTGACCGCGACCAATCAGCGAGGCGAGAGAAAATGACAGCTTCCCCATTTGCCAACACCGCGCGCGTGCTCGTGGCGCTGGGCATCGGCGCCGCAGCGAGCCTGCCGGCGCGTGCCGACGAGCCGGCAGCGCCCGCCACCCCGGCGGCGCCCGCCGCTCCCGCCGCGCCGACCTCCAATGCGATGACGAGCCCGTCGATGACGGGCCCGCTCGCCGCCAATCCCAACCCGCTCAAATTCGATGCCGGACCGCTCGGCCCGGTCTACATCACCGGCGTCGTCAGCGGCCTCGGCATGGCGCAGACCAACCCGACGGCGGCCGACAAGACGTCCCGTTTCGACATCAGCAACGGCCAGGCCGTCATCCAGAACACCGCCGGCCTCGTGCAGTTCTATGCCCAGGCCGGCATCTACTCGATCCCGGCCCTCGGCACCGCCTATTTCCCGGCGAGCAGACTGAACAACCTCCTCTATGGGCCGCTGCCCGTGGGCTATCTCAAGCTGGCGCCCAACGACAGCTTCTCGATCCAGGCCGGCAAGCTGCCGACGCTGATCGGCGCCGAATACACCTTCACCTTCCAGAACATGAACATCGAGCGTGGGCTGCTGTGGAACCAGGAGCCGGCGGTCAGCGACGGCGTGCAAGGCAACTACACGGTCGGCCCGCTCGCGTTCTCCGTCTCGCTCAATGACGGCTACTACTCCGGCGACTACAACTGGCTGACCGGGTCGGCCGCCTGGACGATCAACAGCAGCAACACCGTCAGCGTGGTGGGCGGCGGCAATTTCGGACAAACCGGCGTCTCGACCTTCGCCACCCCGGTCGTCCAGAACAACAGCTCGATCTTCGATATCATCTATACCTACAGCGCGGCGCCGTGGACGATCACGCCCTACTTCCAGTTCAGCAACGTGCCGAGCAACGCGAGCCTCGGCATTACGCATGACGCGCAGACCTATGGCGGCGCGGTGCTCGCGAGCTACGCCTTCACCGACACTTTCAGCCTGGCCGGCCGGGCCGAGGTCATCGGGTCGACCGGAAGCACGACCGACGGCTCGCCGAACCTGCTCTACGGGCCGGGCAGCTCGGCCTGGTCGCTGACGCTGACGCCGACCTATCAGAAGAGCCTGTTCTTCCTGCGCGGCGAGGTGTCCTATGTGGGCGCCAGCAGCACCAGCGGCGGCCTCGCCTTCGGCCACAGCGGCACCGCCACGAGCCAGGAGCGAATCCTGGCCGAGACCGGCATCGTCTTCTAGAGTTCGTTACGCGCGTCCAGGGGGGACCGCGAGGAAGGGGCCGGCCAAGCCGGCCCCTTTCTGCTGTCCGGGATCAGCTCCGCTGGCTCCAGCCGGGCACCGGGAAGATCGGCGTCGCCTCGGCATTGGCCTCGGGCAGCACCACGGTCGGTTTCCCGTTGCGGATCTGCAGCACCGCCATGCCGGTATCGACGTTCTGGCCCTTCTCGTTGAAGCGGATCGGGCCGCCGACCATGACGCGCTTTCCTATGTTGGTAGCGCGCAGCGCCTCGACCAGCGCCTGCGGCCGGCTGGAGCCGGCGCGCTTGTAGGCGTCGGCGGCGATCATCACCGCCTCGAAGGAGAAGCCGATATTGAGGTCGAAGGACTGGTCGGGAAACTCCTTGTAGAAGGCGGTCTCCAGCGTTTTCGTGAGATCCTGCTTCGGATCCATCCAGGCGTTGATCGAGAAATTGTACTCGGCGTATTTGCCCAGCACCTTGATGAACTGGCGCTCGTAGAAGCCGGGGGCGCCGGGGCTGATCACCCCCATCGGCGCGTAGCGCTGCTTCACCATCTCGCGGATCATCAGGATGCCGTCATTGAGGCGGGTGACGGCGAGGTGCAGATCGGCCTTGGCCGCCTTGGCCTGCGCCACCTCGACCGAGAGATCCTTGGCCTGCGGGTCGTAGCTGATGGTATCGACGATGTGGAACGGCAGCCCGGCCTTGGGCAGCATGGCGTTGAGCCCCTTGCTATAGCCCTGGCCGAAGGTGTCGTTGATGATCATCAGCACGGCGGTCTTGGGCGCGGTATGGGTTGCGGTGAAGAGATCGCCCATCCGCTTCAGGCTGCCCGAGCCCAGCATGATGCTGGTCGGGAAGTTGCGGAAGACGAATTTATAGCCCTGCTCGGTGATCGCGGGATCGGCGCCGATATTGATGACGAAGGGCACGCCGTGCTGCTCGCAGACCTGCGCCGCCGCGGCGGTCTGGCCGCTGTCGAAGGCGCCGCTGATCACCTGGGCGCCGTCGCGGATCAGCCGCTCCGTCTGGGTGCGCGCCACCTCCGGCTTCGATTCCGTGTCGGCGTTGAGCAGCTCGACCTCGACCCCCATGTCGCGCACCACCTTGACCGCGACGTTGAATCCCCGCTGGCAGCCCTGGCCGATCAGCGCCTGGAAGCCCGAGCGCGGCAGCAGCACGCCGAGCTTCAGCGGCGCCGCCGCCCGCGCCCCCCTGCCATAGCCCGAGACCGCCAGCGCGCCGGCGGCGCCGAGCGCGAAATCACGCCGGTTGATGCGATTTTTCATGCTTCCCCTCCCTCGTTCGGCCGCGCCTGCCGCGGCGCTCAGTCTCGCACGGGACCATCCGCCGCCGCGAGATCGCGGCGGAGCCTGTAGCGCAGCACCTTGCCGATGGCGTTCTTGGGCAGCTCGGCGGCAAAGACGATGTCGCGCGGATGCTTGAAGCGGGCGATGCGATCCTGGAACAGCGCCAGCACCTCGGCGGCGGCGAGCACGGCATCGGCGCGGCGGACGACCACCGCCACCGGCACCTCGCCCCAGCGCGGGTCGGGCCGCGCCACCACCGCCGCCTCGGCGATGCGGGGATCCTCCAGCAGGATCGCCTCGATTTCGGCGGGGTAGATGTTCTCGCCGCCGGAAATGATCATGTCGTTCTTGCGCTCGTCGATCCAGTAGTCGCCGCGCCCGTCGACATGGCCGATATCGCCGGTGTGGAACCAGCCGCCGGCGAGCGCCGCGGCGCTGGCCTCGGGATTGCGCCAATAGCCCGTCATGAGATTGGGCCCGCGGATCAGGATCTCGCCGCGCTGGCCTGACGCCACGTCGCGCCCCTCGCTGTCGACGATGCGTGCCTGGCAATGAAGCGCCGGCTTGCCGCAGGACCCCACCGAGGCGAAGGCGTCGCGCGCCGTCTGGTAGATCGCGATCGGCGCCGTCTCGGTCGAGCCATAGACCTGGATCACCGGCACGCCGCGGGCATGGATCGCCTCGATCAGCGGCTTCGGCACGATGGCAGAGCCGGTGGTGATGGCGCGCAGGCTGCCGAGATCGGTCTCCAGCCAGAGCGGATGCTCGATCAGCGCCGCGAGCTGCGTCGGCACCAGCACGGTGAGGCTGGGCCGCGCCGTGGCGATGGCGGCGAGCGTCGCCGCGGGATCGAAGCGGCGGTGCAGCGTCACCCGCGCCCCGGCATGGAGCGCCGGCAGCGTCTGGATGTTGAGCCCGCCCACATGGAACATCGGCAGCGTCGTCAGCACGTGATCTCCGCTGGTGAGATCGTGCATCAGCGTGCTGTTGACCGCGTTCCACAGGAGCGCGCTCTGGGTCAGGACCGCGCCCTTGGGCCGCCCCGTCGTCCCGGACGTGTAGACCACCAGCACCGGCGCGTCGTAGCTCGAGGCGGGATCGGCCGCGCGCTCGGGCGCCGCCGCCAGCGCCGCGGCAAGCTCGGCCAGGCCGAGCGCCCGCGCCGCGCCCAGCCGCGCCGCATGCTCGGCGAACTCGGCCTCGTAGAGCAGCAGCGCCGGCTCGGCATCGGCGAGGATGACGCGGTGCTCCGGCGCGGCGAGCCGCCAGTTGAGCGGCACCAGGATCGCCCCCAGCCGCGCGCAGGCGAAGAGCAGCACCAGGAAGAGCGGGCTGTTGTCTCCGAGATGCGCCACGCGGTCGCCGCTGGCGACGCCGAGCTCGGCGAGCGCGCCCGCCATGCGGCGCATCTGCCGGTCGAGCGCCGCCCAGGAATGCTCGCCCCCCTCGAACCGGATCGCGACCTCCTCGGGCGCGATCTCGGCGCGGCGCTCGAGCCAGGAGGAGAGATCCATCGCCGCCGCCCGTTTGCTCAGTCGTCGGTCTCGCCGGACTCGTAGAGCGTCTCGCGGCCGAGCCGGTCGAGGCAGAGCTCCGCCGTCCAGGGCAGCATCAGCGAGCCGCAGCGGCTGTCGCGATAGAGCCGCTCCAGCGGCAGCGAGCGCAGCATCGCCTGGCCGCCGCAGGTGCGGATGGCGAGCCGGCACAGCTCATTGGCGTTTTCCATGATCGTGTACTGAGCGGCATAGGCGCGCAGCCGCTCCTGCTTGGTCGGATCGATCCGCGCCTCGGCGATCACGCGCTCGAACAGCGCCCGCGTCTGCTGCAGCCGCACGAACATCTCGGCGACCGCGATCTGCTTGGTCGGATACATCCGCCGCTTCACCGGCACGCCCGGCACTTCGCCGCGCAGATAGCGCACGGTGAAGTCATAGGCCGCCTGGCCGATCCCCATATAGGTCGGCGCCAGCGTCAGGAACATGTGCGGCCAGCGCGACGCCGCCTGGAAATAGATGCCGGGCGGCATCAGCTCCGCCGCCTCCGGCACGAACACGTCCTTGAGCAGCAGCGTGCGTGAGACGGTGCCGCGCATGCCGAGCGGGTCCCAATCGCCGGTGATGCCGACCCCCGCCGCCTTGGCGGGCACGGCAAGATAGAGCGTGTCGCGCTGCGACAGCGCCGGCTTCTCCTCGGTGCAGAGCACGCCGTAGTAATCGGCCGCCCCCGAGAGCGAGGCGAAGATCTTCTTGCCGTTGAGGAGGTATCCGCCCTCGACGCGCCGGGCCACGGTGCCGAACGGCGCCTTGCCCGCGGCCGCGGCGCCGCCTTCGGAGAAGGGCTGGGCGTAGATCGCGCCGTCGGCGACGACGCGGCGGTAATGCTCGGCGCGGTGGCGCTCGTGCCGCTCGCGCTCCGCCGGGCTCATCTCGAGATCGTCCGCCAACGCGCCGGTCCACAGCGTCGAGCAGACATGCATGTTGAAGGTGAGCGCGGTCGAGCCGCAATGCCGGCCCAGCTCGGCCGAGACCAGGCAGTATGTCGCGAAATCGGCGCCGCTGCCGCCGTGGCGCTCGGGCACGCACAAGGCGGTGAGCCCGGCCTCGCGCAGATCGGCGTAGTTCTCGAAGGGAAAGCTCGCCTCGCGGTCGTATTTGTCGGCGCGCGGCGCGAAGCGCTCGCGTCCGAGCCGGGCGGCCAGCGCCACCAGCGCCGCCTGCTTCTCGCCGAGCATCATCGCAAAAGCTCGCGCAGGAAGCCCAGCACCGCGGCGTTGAAGCGCTCCGGCTGCTCGAGATTGGCGAGATGGCCGGCATCCTCGATGATGGTGAGCCGCGCCCCCGTGATGCGACCGGCCATGGCGCGCGCGATCTCGGGCGGCGTCAGCCGGTCGTCGGCGCCGACCACGATATGCGTCGGCACGCGGATGCGCTCGAGATCGGGGACGCGCTCGTAAAGGAACGAGGCCTCGATGGTCTTGAGATAGAAGTCCGCGTGCAGCGCCGTCATGCTCTCGACCAGGCGCTCGAAGGCGCCCGGCACCGCGCGCGGACCGACCAGCGAGCGCGCGACCTCGGGCGCGATGTCGGCCGGCCGCTTGCCGGCGCGCAGCGGCTCCTGGCGCAGGCGGATGAACTCGCGCCGCTTTTCCACCGGCATCTGCGCGAGGCCGGGCTGGGTGTCGCACAAGGTGAGCGAAGCCACCCGCCCGGGATGGCGATCGTGGAAATCCTGGGCGATGCGCCCGCCCATGGAGAGGCCGCAGAGATGCGCGCGCGCGGCGCCGAAATGATCGAGCACGCGCAGGAGATCGTCGCTGAAGTCGCCGAAATCGAGCGGTCCGTCATCGTCCTCGCTGTCGCCATAGCCGCGCGCATCCCAGGCAATTGCGGTGAAATCGGCGGCGAAGACCGGAAGCTGGTCGCGCCAATTGCTGCGATTGCCGCCGATGCCGTGCAGGAAGACGAGCAGCGGTCCGCGCCCTTCGACATCGACAGCGATGCGCGGGCGCGGCTCGATGCGAAGGGTGCGCTGAGCCGCCAAATTGACCGCCTCTCTCCTGGCGTGCCAGCATACTGAAAACTGCCGGAGGCAACAATGTCGACCGCCCCCATCGAAGCGAGCTGGATCCAGTGCTTCCGCCGCGCCTTTGTCTTGAGCGGCATCGGCGAAGGCACGCTGGTCGCCATCCTGTCGGAGACGCGCTCGCGCGCGGTCAACGTCAAGCTCGCCGAGCTGGCGCTGCTGGAGATCGGCGCGCGGGCGTTCCACGTCACCATGCCGACGCCGCCGCAGACCGAGCCGGTGCCGGTGCGGTCGACCGGCGCCTCCTACGCGCTGCAGCGCAATCCGGCGGCGGCGCGCGCCCTCTCGGCGTGCGATACCATCGTCGACTGCACCGTCGAGGGGCTGCTGCATGCGCCGGAGACGCCGGAGCTGCTCGCCGCCGGCGCGCGCATCTTCATGATCAGCAACGAGCATCCCGAGATCCTGGAGCGGCTGACGCCGGACCCGCTGCTGCAGCCGCGCGTCACCGCGGCGCTCGAGCTGCTGCGCCAGGCGCGGCAGATGCGGGTGACCTCCGAGGCCGGCACCGATCTCAGCATCGACGTCGCCGGCGCGCCGGTGCGCGGCAACGCCGGATATCTCGACCCGGCCTCGAAGGTGGCCTATTGGCCGGGCGGGCTCTGCCTGTGCTTTCCCAAGGCGGGGACCGTGAACGGCACGCTGGTGATGGCGCCCGGCAACGTCAACCTCACCTTCAAGCGCTATCTCGAAAGCCCGATCCGGCTGACGGTGACGCAGGACTACGTCACCGCGATCGAGGGCGACGGGCTCGATGCCGCGCTGATGCGCAGCTACATCGAGGCCTGGGAGGAGCGCGACGCCTATGCCGTCTCGCATGTCGGCTGGGGCATGAACCCGCGCGCACGATGGGACGCGCTCGCGCTCTACGACAAGGCCGATGTCAACGGCACCGAGCTCCGGGCGTTCGCCGGCAATTTCCTCTATTCCACCGGCGCCAACGAGACCGCCGGCCGCTTCACCCGCGGGCATTTCGACCTGCCGCTCAGGAATTGCACCATCGCGCTCGACAACCGCATCGTGGTCGAGCGCGGCCGGTTGCTGCCGCCACTGGCGTAGCGGCGCCGCGGCGCCGATCCGCGGCCAGCGCCTGGCCGAGTCGACCGCGCCACTCGGCCCGCCGCGCCCTTTCCCGTCGTTACACCACCCTATTCACGGGACCCGCGGCTGCCGCGATGGCGCCAAAAAGGCGTATTTCCATCCGCTTACGCAATTATTCTTTGTGACCAAGGATCGGGGCGATAGGCTTTTTCCGGGACGGCGGCGAGTCATTGATCCAGATCAAGCATCAACGTCGCGAGGCGCAGTACACAAGACAGGGTAAATGAGCTTGCGGCGCGACGTGGGGACGGCAGAGCGCAGCGAGATAAGGAGGGAGTGGGGGCATGGGTTGCATCTTGTCTTGGCGGGCGGCCAAAACGGCCGCTCTGGCCATCGCCGCCCTGGTGGCGGGTTTGGCCGCATCCTCCCCGGCATCGGCGACGCCGGGCTTCGCCCGCCAGACCGGGCTCGCCTGCGAGGCCTGCCACACCGTCTTCCCCGAGCTCACGCCCTTCGGCCGGCTCTTCAAGTTCAACGGCTACGTCTTCAGCAACGTCAAGCAGCTGCAGGACATCAACGAGAAGAACCAGAGCACGCTGGCCATGACCGAGTTCCCGCCGGTCGCGGTGCAGCTCCAGGGCTCGTTCACCTCGCTCGGACATTCGCTGCCGGATACCGGCTCGCCGACGGTCACCGACCTGTCGCAGAAGAACTCGGCCGAGTTCCCGCAGGCGCTCAGCATCTTCTATACCGGCAAGATCTCCGACAATCTCGGCGCCTTCCTGCAGGTGACGTGGAGTCCCACCGGTAATTCCATCGGCATCGACAATTCCGATTTGCGCTTCGCCGATCACGGCTCGCTTCCCACGCTCGGCGCCAGCGACTTCATCTACGGCGTCACCCTCAACAACAACCCGACCTCGCAGGACGTTCTGGAACAGCACCCCCGCCTGGACCTACCCCTTCATCCTCACCAATATCGGCGTGCCGCGGATCGCCACGGCGCTGATCGACGGCCAGCTCGCCCAGTCCGCGGCGGGTCTCGGCGGCTATGTCTGGGCCTATAACCACCTCTATCTCGAGGCGAGCGCCTATCACTCGGCGAATACCGGCACCTCCAATTCCTTCACCGGCGGGCCGGGCCCGCTCGACAGCACCTTCGGCACGCGGATCGACGGCGCGGCACCCTATTGGCGCGGTGCCTGGGAGCAGGATTGGACCCGCAATTCGCTGATGTTCGGCACCTACGGCATCAAGGCCAACACCCATCCTTCGGGCGTGGGCTTCCAGGGACCGACCGACAGCTTCACCGATTATGCAATCGACTCGCAGTACCAGTATATCGGCGACAGCAACATCGTCTCGGCCTACGCCACCTGGATCCATGAGGATCGCGACTTCAACGCGACCACCGCCGCCAATCCGCACAACACGCTCAACACGGTCCGGCTCACCGGCAGCTATTTCTACAACCGCAAGATCGGCGGCTCGCTGCAATACTTCTCGACCACCGGCAGCAGCGACAGCGTGCTCTATGCGGCGGGCACGGTCACCGGCAGCGCCAATGGCAGCCCGGACACGCAGGGCATCGTCGCCGAGCTCGATTACCTGCCCTGGCTCAACACCAAGCTCGGCGTGCAGTACACCGCCTACACCAAGTTCAACGGCGCCTCGACCAACTATGACGGCAGCGGCCGCAACGCCGCCGACAACAATACGCTCTACGTCTTCGTCTGGACCGCCTTCTAGCAGGAGGACGCATCGTGAACGCGTACGCATCCGTTCTAGCGCTCGCCTGCCTCCTCCTCACCGGCGCCGTTGCCGAGGCGGCGGAGGGCGATGGCGCCGCGCTCAACCTCGTCCGGCGCGAGTGCTCGACCTGCCATGGCGCGCAAGGCATCAGCACCTCGCCGACCTTTCCCAACCTCGCCGCCCAGACCGCGCCCTATCTCGAGGCGCAGCTCAAGGCCTTCCGCGACCATTCGCGCGCCGACCCGCATGCGCAGGCTTTCATGTGGGGCATGGCGGCGCAGCTCAACGATGCCGCGATCAAGACCATAGCCGTGTATTTCTCCAAGCAGCCGCCGGCGCGCGGCGAGCCGGCCGATCCCGCGGAAGTCGCCGCCGGCCGCAAGATCTTCGAGGCAGGCATCGACAAGCAGGAGGTGCCGGCCTGCATGAGCTGCCACGGCGACAAGGCGCAGGGCAACGAGGTCTTCCCGCGCCTCGCCGGCCAGCGGCGCAGCTATCTCGAGAAGCAGCTCGAGGCCTTTGCGTCGAATCTGCGCGAGAACGATATCATGCATCAGAACGCGACCAGGCTGACGGCGCGGCAGATCAGCGACGTGGCGGCCTTCCTGAGCTCGCAATAGCCTTCCCGCGTTGCGGCTGGCGTCCCGGCGCAAAACATGATTCAGTCGCCGGCATGAAACACCTTCTCGCCGCGCTCGGTTGCCTCGTCGCGCTGGCGCCTCGGGCGCAGGCGGCCGGCGCCTGCGATCAGTGGCTGCGCCTGACGGTGCGCGCCACCGGCACCTATCTGCCCACGGAAGAAGCCTACGCGCGGCCCTTCGTCTTCGCGCTCAGCCTCGACTGCAACGGCACGCGCGAGCGGGTGACGGTGCAGCGGTCGACCGGCAACCTGCCGGTCTGCCAGCGCGGCCAGGCGGTCGAGGTGACCGGCAAGCTCACCTGGAGCAGATCGCTCTTCGGCGGCCATTACGAGATCAACGACCCCGCCGCCGTCACCTGCCGCTGAGCCGCCGGGCTGCGCCGGGGCATTGATCCAGATCAATGCCGTGCCTCCCTATTGATCAGATGATAACTTATGATGCTGGAAGAGGGAGGTTTTCCCATGACCGAGACCCATGGCTGGACCCGTAGGGCGGGCGCCGCTCTGGCCCGGTTGCCGGACCGGCTCCGGCTCACCATCGAGGGCTGGCGCGAGCACGCCCGGCTGCGTCGCGAGATGGAGGGACTGCGCCAGCGCGGCGAGCTCGACCGCACCCTGGTCGATACCGGACTCTCCTCGAGCGACATGCCGCGGCTGATGCACGCCCATCCGCACACGCCGCAGCAGCTCGCCCAGATGATGCGACACGTCGGCGTCGACCGCGCCAAGCTGCCGCACGATCCGCAAACCGCGGCGAGCTTGCGGGCGATCGAATGGCAGTGCGGCGAGTGCGCCACTTGGCGCCAGTGCCGCGCCTGGCTCGCCTCCGGCGAGATCGCGGAGGAATACCGCGGCTTCTGTCCCAACGCCGCGGCCTTGGACAAGCTGCGCCGCGCCCAGGCCGAAACGTTGCGCGAGCACGGCGTTCTCGCCGCATTGACGGCGACCCACGGCGAGGATCTCGGCCACTGACGCGGCGGCGCCGCGCCGGGAGACTCTGTCTGCTCGGTGCGGGCTCTCGCGGTTGCCAGGGCAACCGCTGCCGCCCGCCGGCGACGGACAGGCTATCGATCGCTTGCGATCGATAGCCTGCTCGCGCCATGCTCGCGGCGGGATGACCGGCGGAGGATGGCGCCGGCCGCAGAGGCGCGCCGATGAACGACGACATTCTGCCGAAACTGGAGCGGCGCCTCGGACGGCTCCATGCGCGGCAGCGGCTGGGCATCGAGACCGACCATGAGGCCCGCGTCTTCGGCTATGGCATCAACTTCTTTCACATCGAGAACTGGTATTCGGCCCCCTCTCTCATTCGCGTCGCGCTGAAGCTCGCCGGTCTCTACGGACGCGCGCGCCGCAATGCCGAGCGGCCCGTGGTCCGCCATCACGAGGCAAGATTTGCGAACCTGCCGCCGGCGTTCGACGGCTTCGCCATCCTTCATCTCAGCGACCTGCATGTCGACATGAACGCCGGCGCGATGCGGCGCGTGGCCGAGCTGGCGGACGGGCTGCGCTACGATCTCTGCGTCCTCACCGGCGACTATCGCGGCGCGACCTATGGCGCCTTCGAAGCGACGCTCGAGGGCCTGGCGCGGCTGCGCGCGCATCTCGTCGGACCGGTCTACGGCGTGCTCGGCAACCACGACACCATCCAGCTGGTCCCCGGGATGGAGGCGATGGGCATCCGCATGCTGCTGAACGAGTGCGAGACCGTCGCGCGCGGCGGGCAGCGCATCCACCTCGCCGGCATCGACGACGCGCATTACTTCAGGGTCGACAACATCGAGAAGGCGGGCGCGCCGGTGCCGGACGACGAATTCTCGATCCTGCTGTCGCACACGCCGGAGATCTATCGCCAGGCAGCGCACGCCGGCTTCGATCTGCTGCTGAGCGGGCACACCCATGGCGGCCAGATCTGCCTGCCGGGATCGATCCCCATCATCCTCGATTCGGTGGTGCCGCGGCGCCTGGGAGCGGGCGCGTGGCGCTATCACCGGATGACCGGCTACACCTCGGTGGGCGCGGGATCGAGCATCCTTCCGGTGCGGCTCAACTGTCCGCCGGAGATCACGCTGCATCATCTCCGACGCGGCGACGCTCAATAGGGCTCGTCGCGCAGGTGGATCCGGTAGAGAAGCCGGGAAAGAACGATCTCGCCGGCGAAGAAGAGGATGACGGCGAACGCGATGTCCGCCGCCGCCAGCGACAGCGCCGCGCGGCACACCAGCAGCGGCAGCAGCGATTCCGGCAGCTGGTCGAGCCCGAGGGCGCGGCTGCTCGGCGCCAGCGCGAGGCGGCGCTTCAGGAAGCTGGAGCAGAGATCGCCCGCCATGGCCGCCGCCCCCGCGACGGCGCCGGTCCGGGGGTCGAGCCCGAGCAGCGGCGCGCCTGCGGCGGAGGCCAGGATCGCCGCCAGAACGCCGCGCACCGTCTTCGAGGGCCCGAGGAGCGGTCGCCGATCGAAGAACCGGACGCCGCCATCCAGCGGCGCGGCGAGGCGTCGGCCGAACGCCTTCTTGGCGACCACGGGCGCGCCGTTCGCCAGCGTCAACAGGATCAGCGACCGCAGGATCGCCAGCGCATCCATCGGCGCAGCTTAGACTGGGCCAGCGCGGGCGTCATCCCGCGCGGCGGGGGCTCGCTCCCGAGACAGGCCCCTAGACGCCCAGATGGCGATGCAGCATCTCGGGTCGGCCGCGCACCGCCTGCGCCGACAACTCCTCGACGATATAGCCGTTGTTGATGATGTAGATGCGCGAGGCGAGGCTCATCGCGGCGGAAACGTTCTGCTCCACCACCACGATCGTCTGGCCCGCCTCGGCGAGCGCGCGGCAGGTGGCGAGCAGGTCGCGCACGATGATCGGCGCCAGCCCCTCGAAGGGCTCGTCGAGCAGCACGATCTTGGGCTCGCGCACCAGCGCGCGCGCGATCGCCAGCATCTGCTGCTCGCCGCCCGAGAGGTCGGTGCCGCGGCTGCGGCGGCGCTCCTGCAGGCGGGGAAACATCGACCAGATCCGCTCCAGCGGCCAGCGCGACGCCGCCGTGAGCCCGGCGAGCACCAGATTCTCCTCGACGCTGAGGCTGCCGAAGATGCGCCGCTCCTCCGGCACCAGCTGCAGGCCCAGCGCGGCGATCGCGTGCGGCGGCAGGTCCTGCGTCGGCGTGCCGTCGAGGACGATCCGGCCGGAGCGCGGGCGAACCACGCCCATCAGGCTCTTCAGCGTCGTGCTCTTGCCCGCACCGTTGCGGCCGAGCAGCGCCACCACCTCGTTCTTCTCCACGCGCAGCGACACGTCGAACAGGATGTGGCTGTCGCCGTAATAGCTGTTGAGGCCCTCGACTTCGAGCAGCGCGCTCATGCCGCCGCCACCCCGCCGAGATAGGCTTCCTGGACCAGGCTGTTGCGCTGGATCTCCGCCGGCGTTCCCTCGGCCAGCAGCGCGCCCTCATGCAGCACGGTGATGCGCTCCGCCAGCTCGAAGATCGCGTCCATGTCGTGATCGACCACCACCAGCGTGCGGCCGCGGCGGATGTTCTTCAGCAGCTGCACCGTCTCCTGCCGCTCCTGCGGGCTCATGCCGGCGAGCGGCTCGTCGAGCAGCAGCAGCGACGGCGAGGCGGCCAGCGCCAGCGCGATCTCAAGCCGCCGCTTCTCGCCATAGGCGAGCTTGGCCACCGGCTGGTCGGCGCGCGCGCCGAGGCCGACCAATGCCAGCGTGCTCTCGACCTGCGTCGTCGAGGCCGGGCACGCGGTCCATCCGCCGCAACAGGTCGAGCGAGAAGGTGCCGCGCCGCTCGGCCAGCGCGGCGATGACGACGTTCTCGCGCAGCGTCAGGCGGGTGAAGAGCTGGTTGACCTGGTAGCTCTTGGTCAGCCCGAGCTGGCAGACCTTGGCGACGTCCATGCCGGTGATGTCGCGGCCGCGGAAGATGATCCGTCCGGCGGTCGGCGGCATCTCGCAGGTCAGCATCTTGAAGAAGGTGCTCTTGCCGGCGCCGTTGGGACCGATGACGCCGCGCAGCTCGCCCGCCTCGACGGCGAAATCGATGTTGCGGTTGGCGACGAGGCCGCCGAACGACTTGGTCAGTCCGCGCGCCTCGAGCACCGGGCCGGAGAACGGCGTCTCTTGCCGGCGGCGCGCCGGGCCGACGCTGGCGAGCGACGGCCCGGCCGCCCGCGCCGTTTCCGGCGCCGCCGGGCGGGAGCGCGCGACGAGCCGAGCAAGATCCTGCAGACCGCCGATCAGGCCGCGACGCAGGAAACACACCAGCAGGACAAAGACCAGGCCGAGAACAAGCTTCCAGGCGGCGCCGAGTCCGACCACCTCCTGGAGGAAGTCGCGCAGATAGAGCCAGACTGCGGCGCCGAGCAGCGGCCCGAACAGCGTGCCGATGCCGCCGATCGCCGTCTGCATCACCAGCTGGCCGGAGGTGTCGAAGGTGAAGGCGTCGGGCGGCATGAAGCCCTGCAGCACGCCGAGCAGGCCGCCGGCGAGGCCAGCGTAGGCGGCGGCGATGACGAAGGCGGTGAGCTTGTAGAGGCCGACGGCATGGCCCACCGCCTGGGCGCGCAATGGGTTCTCGCGGATCGCAGCCAGGATGGCGCCGACCGGCGAGCGCACGATGCGCAATGCGATCACCAGGCCGATGAAGTAGCAGACGGCGAGAAAGCCGTACATCGACCAGCCGTTTTCGACATGATAGGTGAAACTGCCGAAGGAGAAGCTCGGCGTCGGCACGCCCGGCAGTCCGTTTTCGCCGCCGGTCCAGGCCGAGAGCGGCGAATTCTCGACGAAGAAGAAGGTCTCGGCGATCGCCACCGTGATCATGGCGAAATAGATGCCGGTGCGCCTGAGCGCGATCACGCCCACCAGGATTCCGGCAATGGCGGCGCCGATCATGCCGACGAGCAAAGCCAGCATCACGTTCGACATCAGGTTGTTGGTCAGCAGGTAGGCGGCGATGAAGCCGCCCGTGCCGTAAAAGGCCGACTGGCCGAAGGAGAGCAGGCCGGTGTAGCCGAAGACGATGTCGAAGCCGATGCCGAACAGGCCCCAGACCAGGATCTGGTTGATGGTGCCGGGCGCGAAGCCGAAATGGGGCAGCACGAAGGGCACGGCGAGGAGGCCGAGCGCCGTCAGCCCTTCGATCAGCAGCGCATGTCGCGGCAGCATCAGAAACCCCCGCTCACGCGCGGCCCTTGAGGCCGAGCAGCCCCTGCGGTCGTAGCAGCAGCACCAGCGTCATCACCGCGAACAGCATGACCTCAGAGTAGCTCGGATCGACCATGGAGGTGAGGCTGAGGATTTCGCCGGAGATCAACCCGCCGAGGATCGCGCCCGGGAAGGAGCCGACGCCGCCGATGACGACGACCACGAAGGTCTGCACCAGGATCGCATCCCCCATGTCGGGGGTCAGCGACACCACCGGCGTGTTGACGATCCCGGCAAAGCCGGCCGCCATGGCGCCGATGCCGAACACCAGCATGAACACGCGATAGATGTTGATGCCGAGCATGTCGACCATGCCGGAATCCTCGATCCCCGCCCGCACGATCATGCCGAGCCGGGTGCGGTAGAGGATGACATAGAGCGTGCCCAGCGCCGCCCCCGCGATCGCCAGCACGACGAGGCGGTATGTGGGGTAGATGAGGAAGCCCAGCGGCGTCACCCCGGCGGCCCAGGATGGCGCCGGAACGGTCAGCGACAGGCTGCCGAAGCCGAGGCGCACCAGCTCGACGATGACGATGCCGATGCCGAAGGTGACCAGCAGCTGGTCTTCCGGCGGCCGGCCGTAGAAGTGGCGGATGACCACCAGCTCGAGGAGGCCGCCGACCACCACCAGGAACAGCGCGCCGGCGATGACGGCGAGGACGTAGGAGCCGGTGGCGTGGAACGCGACGTAGCCGGCATAGCCGCCGAGCATGAACATCGCGCCATGCGCCAGGTTCAGCACGCCGAGCGTGCCGTAGATGATGGTCAGCCCCGAGCTGATCAGCGCCAGCAGCGCCCCCAGCGCCAACCCGTTGAAGAGCTGCGAGACAAAATTGGACCAGGTGATCATGGGGCGGCCGCCGGGCCGGGGAGGCCGGCGGCCATCGCCGCCGGCCGGTCGAGACGCGACAACCGCTCAGCCATCACGGGCATCCCCGGCCAGCGGCACCGCTGCCGTCAGGTATAGTCGCCGAGGTGGCAACCGAAGGCATCCGGAGCCTGCATCAGCGGCAAGCCCGGCACGACCTCGAGGACCTCCCAGTAGTCCTCCTTGTTCTTCATGTCGCTCGGCTTCTTGCCGCGAACGATGATCACCGGCCGCACCAGCTGGTGATCGGCCGCACGCCAATAGACCTCGCCGACGATAGAGTTGACTTTGCGGCCGGCCTCATAGGACTTGATGACCTCCGGCGGGTAGAAGGTACCGGCGTTCTCCACGGCCTCTGCCCACAGGGCGAATTCCATGTAGGCGTTCTCCGCACCCCATTCCGGCCTGTAGCCATACTTTTTCTGGAATTCGTCGACGAACATCTTCGCCATCGGATACTTGTCCTCCAGCGTCCACCAGAAATCGGTGGCCGCGTAGACGCCCTGCGTGATCTCCGGGCCGACCTCCTTGGCGAGGAAGGGTATCTGGTAGGGGATCACGAGCTTCATCTTGTCAAGGATGCCGAACTGCTTGGCCTGCTGCGTCGACAGCACGGCGTCGTGGCCCCAGTTCACATTGATTAGAAACTCTGCGCCGGAATTGGCGATGTTGGTCAGATACGAGCTGTAGTCCGGCGCGCCGAGCGGCGAGACCTGGTCCGTCACGGTCGTCCAGCCGCCGTTCTGGGCCAGGTACTCGCTCACCGACTTGGTGACGGTGTGGCCATAGGTGTAGTCAGGCGTCATGAACGCGGCTTTGCGGTTCTTGCCGAAGGCCTTGATCAGGACCGGACCGATCGCGGCAGCGGCCGTCTGGCCGTAGAAATCCTGGCGGAAGCCATAGCGGACGCAGTCCTTGCCGGTCGTGTCGTTCGAGCCGGAGATGCCGGCGACGTAGAGCACCTTTTCGCGCTGCGCGAGGTGGTTCAGCGCCACCGCCACGGCGCTCGAGGTCGAGCCGGTCATCAGGATGGCCTTGTTCTCGCTGATGAAGCGCTGCTGCTCCTGGACCGCGATGTTGGGCTTGGCCGCGGAATCGGCGACGCCGTACTTGACCTCCTTGCCGAGCACGCCCTTCTTGGTCTTGGGCGAGAATGCCTTGATCAGCGGATGGCCGCTGTTGATGTGATCGACCGCGAGCATGTAGCCCTTGAGCTCGTCCTCGCCCTGGGCCGCATAGCTCCCGGTGCGCGGCACGGTGATGCCGATGAAGACGCTGTCGCCCTGCGAGCCTGCCGGCCAGGTGCCGAGCGGCGGGTAGGATTCGGCAGCGCGAGCGACGCGCGGCAGCGCCGCGGCAGCCAGCAGCCCGCCGGCTGTCTTCAAGACGGTGCGACGCGACGACTTGACGGTGGTGCGCGAAGTCATGACTCCTCCCTGTTCCCGACGAAGCGTTTCTTCATGGCGTGCCGGACGGCGCGCCGATCGACCCTCGGCCGACCTCGCTCCGATGTCGGACGGCATGCGAAGAATGCAACCGTCCTGAATCGATGCTAGAGAAGGTTCCGGGCGCCAGGTATTAGACTTTCGTCTAGGAGGCGGCGGCTAGGCAGCCGCCGGGCGGAGCACCTATCATGGCCAGGCAAATTCGCGCAGCGCACCAAGGGAAAAGGATGGCGGCCTTCCGCCTGGTCATTGCCGACGACCATCCGCTGTTTCGCGACGCGTTGCGCCTGGCGGTCGCGCAGACCGTCGCCGATGCCGAGACCGTCGAGGCGGATTCCTTCGACAGCCTCTGCGCCCGTCTCAGGGCCGCTCCCGATGTCGATCTCGTGCTGCTCGACCTCAACATGCCGGGCATGCAAGGCTTTTCCGGGCTGCTCTACCTGCGGGCCGAGTTCGCGGCCGTGCCCGTCGTGGTGGTCTCGGCCAACGAGAAGGCGAGCGTGATGCGCCGTGCGCTCGACCTCGGCGCGGTGGGATACATTCCCAAATCGGCCGCCGCCGGCGAGATCCGCAGCGCGCTGCGCGCCCTGCTGGCGGGCGAGACCTGGCTGCCGGCGGCGCTGCCGCCGCGGGGGTCGGGCAGCGACGACGCCGCCGCCTTGGCGGCGCTGCTCAACCGGCTCACGCCGCAGCAGAGCCGTGTCCTGATGCTGCTGAGCGACGGGATGCTCAACAAGCAGATCGCGCACGCCATGCAGGTGTCCGAGGCCACCGTCAAGGCGCATGTCTCCGCCATCCTGCAGAAGCTCGGCGTCGACAACCGCACCCAGGCGGTGATCGTCGCGCGGCGGCTCGCGGTCGAGGTGGGCGAGCCGGGGGCGGAGCCCGCTCCTGCCCCCACCGGCGGACCCGCCGCCGGCGGTTGAGCCGCCGGCCTATTCCGCAGCCTGGCGCGCGGCGATGATCCGGGTCGCCAGCGCCCTGAGCGCCGCGGGCTTGATCGGCTTGTTGAGGACATGCAGGCCCTGCGCCAGCGCCGCCGCCTTGACCGCCTGCGAGCGGTCGGCCGTGATCAACACGGCCGGGATTTCGGCCGCGAGCCGACGGCGCAGCACCTCGACGCAGCGCAGCCCGTCGGCCTCGGCGTCGAGGTGGTAGTCGACGATCATGAGATCGGGCCCGGCGGCCTCGCCGGCGAGCAGATCGAGCGCCGCGGTGAGACCGGCGGCCACCAGGACACGGCAACCCCAACCCTCCAGCAGCGTCTTCATCCCGTCGAGCACGCCAGGCTCGTTGTCGATGCACAGCATGATGGCGCGCTCGAGCGCCGGCAGCGCGGGGATCGGGATCGCGCGCGGCGGACTGACCGCCACGGCGGCAAGGCCGCGCGGCAGCAGCACGGTGAAGGCGGTGCCGCGGCCGGGGAGGGAGCGGAATCCCACCGGGTGATCCAGCACGCGGGCGATGCGATCGACGATCGACAGGCCGAGGCCCAGCCCCTGCTCCGCGCCCGGCGCCACGGCGAAGCGCTGGAACTCCCGGAACACCAAATTCTGCTGCTCGACGGGGATGCCGCTGCCGGTATCGTGCACCTCGATCATCACCTGCGTCCCGCGCCGCCGCGCGCCCATGAGAATCTTTCCCGCCGGGGTGTAGCGGACCGCGTTCGACAAGAGGTTCTGCAGGATGCGGCGCAACAGCCGCCGGTCGCTGTTGACCGCAAGCCCGGTGGCCAGGATGCGCAGATCGAGCCCCTTGCGCTCGGCCAGCGGCGCGAACTCGACCCTCAGCGCCTCGAAGAGGCCGCCGAGCGCCATGTCCTGGCGCTCGGGGAGCAGACGGCCGGCGTCAAGCCGCGAGATGTCGAGCAGCGCGCCCAGGATCTCCTCCACGGCGCCCAGCGAGGTGTCGAGCTTGCGCACCAGGGTGCGGTCCGCATCGTCGCCGACCCGCGCCCGCGCCTGCTGCTCCATCAGGCTCGAGACATAGAGCCGCGCCGCGTTGAGCGGCTGCAGCAGGTCATGGCTGGCGGCGGCGAGGAAGCGGGTCTTGCCGAGATTGGCCTCTTCGGCGGCGATCTTGGCCCGGCTCAGCTCGACGTTGAGCGATGTGAGCTCGGCGGTGCGCTCGTGCACGCGCTGCTCCAGCAACTCATTGGCGGCGGCGAGCTGCGTCGCCGTCTCGACATGCTCCGTGACCTCGGAATAGCTCGTGGCAAAGCCGCCGCCGGGCATGGGGTTGGCGCGGATCTCGAGGACCGTGCCGTTCGGCCGCCGCCACTGATAGGCGCTTCCATCGGCGCCGGCGAAAAGCTCCAGCCGTTCGGCGACGACCTTCTCGATATCGCCCGGGCCATATTCCCCGCGCTCGGCATTGAAGCGCACGATCTCCTCCAGGCTCACGCCCACCCGCAGCAGCGCCGGCGGCAGGTCCAGCAGATCGCGGAACTGCCGGTTCCAGCAGGCGAGCCTGAGCTCGCGGTCGAACACGCTGATGCCTTGACGCACGTTCTCCAGCGTCGACTGCAGCAGCTCGCGGTTGTACTGGATCGCCGTCGTCGCATCGTCGAGGAGCTGCATCGCGCCCTCGATGCCGAGATTGCGCCGCTCCAGCGCCAGCGCCATGACCAGACGCGCCGACGGCGCGCCGATCGCGCTCGCCAGCAGATGCTCGGCGCCGCGCACCAGCTGGAAGTCGGCCTCGCCGTCTTCGGCGCCGTCGCGCACGCCGAACTCGGCGAAGCTCCGCTGCGCGCGCTCGGCGCCGAGATAGCGCGCGACGACCGAGACCAGCTCGGAGACGCGGATCGAGCCGCTCCAGGTCCGCGCCGTGAACTGCCCCTGCGCCGAATCCGGGTCGATGAAGGTGTTGGCCTGGATGCGCTCGATGACGCGCGAGGTCGTGAGCCACGATACCGCGACGAAGCATCCGACATTGGCGAGCAGGCTCCAGAACGCGCCATGGGTCAGCGGGTCGAAGCGCAGGCCGAAGAGCTGCTGCGGGCGGAGCAGCGAGAGGCCGAACGGCCCATGCTGCAGCAGCGCCATCGGCGCCCAGCCCGAATCCGCCAGCGAGGGCAGCAGCAGCGTATAGGCCCAGACCACGAAGCCGGCGACGATGCCGGCAAGCGCACCCTTGACGTTGGCGCCGTGCCAGACCAGGCCGCCGATCAGCGGCGGCGCGAACTGCGCGATGGCGGCGAAGCTCAGCAGCCCGATCGAGGCGAGCGCCAGGGAATCGCCGATCAGCAGATACGAGCAATATCCCATCAGCATGATGGCGACGATCGCCATGCGGCGGATGCGCAGGATCAGCGTGCCCATGTCGCTGCGCTCGGCAAGGCCCAGCCGCCGGCCATGCAGCACCATCGGCATCACGAGATCGTTGCTGATCATGTTGCTGACCGCCACCGAGCTGACGATGACCATGCCGGTCGCGGCCGAGAGCCCGCCGATGAAGGCGACCACGGTCAGGATCTCCTGTTGCGCGGCGATCGGCAGCGCCAGCACGAACATGTCGCCGTCGACGCCGGTCGGGAAGCGGCTCAGCCCGGCAATCGCGATCGGGATGACGAAGAGGTTGATGGCGACGAGGTAGAGCGGAAAGAGCCAGGCGGCCTTGTGGAGATCGCGCCGGTCGGTGTTCTCGACGACGATGACGTGGAACTGCCGCGGCAGGCACAGGATCGCGGCGAGCGCGAGCCCGGTCATGGTCACCCAGGTCGCGCCGTCGACGCCGCCGAGGAAGACGCGGCCGAGCGCCGGGTCGGCGGCCACGTGCGCGGCGAGATCGCCCAATCCGCCGAACATGCCCCAGGTGACGAAGCCGCCGACGGCGAGGAAGGCGACGAGCTTGACCACGGATTCGAAGGCGATCGCCAGCATCATGCCTTCGTTGTGCTCGGTGGCGTCGATATGGCGGGCTCCGAACAGGATCGCGAACAGCGACAGGAGCAGCGCCACGGCAAGCGCCGTATAGGCCGAGGCCGGCTCGCTCGGCGAGGACGAGAGGGTCACGGCCGGGTAGCCCAGCAGCACCGTGAAGCTGGCGGACACGGCTTTGAGCTGCAGCGCGATATAGGGCAGCGTGCCCAGGGTTGCGATCACCGTGACCGCCGCGGCCAGCATCTGGCTCTTGCCATAGCGCGCGGCGATGAAATCGGCGATCGACGTGATGTTGTGGCTCTTCGAGATGCGGATGACGCGGCCCAGCAGCGGCCATCCCAGCGTGAACATCAGGATCGGGCCGAGATAGATCGTCAGGAAGTCGTAGCCAGTCTTGGCCGCGAGCCCGACGCTGCCATAGAAGGTCCAGGAGGTGCAGTAGACGGCGAGCGACAGCGCATAGATCACCGGCTTGGCCTTTGCCCGGCCGCGTGCCTTGGCCAAGCGGTCGCCGACATAGGCGACCGCGAAGAGAAGCCCGACATATCCGAGCGACAACGCCAGAATGGCCCAGCCGCGAATCATGACGCCCCCGTCTGCCCGAGCGCTTTGGCTGGGATGATGAAGGATCGGCGCGGCCTTCGTCCAGGATCACGGGCGCGGCGCGGTGCGCCGGGGTCGAGCGCCCTCCGCCTCAATCGCAGCCGGCTTTCCGCCCCGCCCCGCCCGGCGGCCGCAGCAGGTCGACATGCCGCAGCTGGCCGATCAGGCGGCGCAGCACCTCCTTGCGATAGGCCGCCACGTCGACGCCGGTGAAATCGTAGAAGCCGCGGCCGCTGCGCAGCCCGATGCGGCCCTCGCGCATGTGGCGGTCGATGATCTCCGGCGCGGCGAAGCGCCGGTCGCCGGTCGCCTCGGCAAGGTAGCGGCTGGCATAATAGAGAATATCTCCGCCGCCATAGTCGATGAACTCCAGCAGCCCCATGGCGGCATAGCGGAAGCCGATGCCGTAGCGCGTCGCCTTGTCGACGTCCTCGACCGTAGCGAGCCCCTCCTCCACCAGCCGCGCCGCCTCGTTCATGGCCAGCGCCTGGATGCGGGGCACGATGTAGCCCGGGGCCGCGGCGCAGACCACCGGCACCTTGCCGATGCCTTCGAGCAGCGCCTTGAGCCGCGCCAGCACGGCGGGGTCGGTGCGGCCCCCCGGGCTCAGCTCGACCAGCGGAATGATGTAGGCGGGGTTGAGCCAATGGGCGTTGAGGAAGCGCTCCGGCGCCGGCGCCAGCGCCGCCAGCGCCTCGACGAGAAAGGTGGAGGTGGTCGAGGCGAGGACGGCATCGCGGCGCAGATGCGGCGCGGCGAAGGCGAAGGCCTCGCGCTTCCATTCCAGCACCTCGGGCACGCCCTCGAACACGTAGTCGGCGCCGGCCAGCGCCGCCGGCGCCGCATCGCGGCCGGCAAAGCCGATACGGCCGAGGATCGCCGGGATCTCCGCCGCATCGAAGGCGCCGATCTCGGCCAGCGCCGCGAGCGACGCCGCGATCTCGCCCAGCGCCTCGCGCTCCAGCCGGACCAGATCCTCTTCCGTCCGCGGCTTGATATCGACCAGCATCACGCGATGGCCGGCATAGGCGAAGACATGCGCGATGCCGCGGCCCATCCGGCCGGCGCCGAGCGCAGCGATCGCCGGCAGCGCCGCGCTCACGCGATACCCTCGGCCAGCAGCCGCGCCATGCCAGCGCGGTCGAGCCGGTCGAGGCCGAGCGCCGGCAGCGTGCGCGGGCCTTGCGCGAAATCCTCGCCGCAGACGGCCGAGCCGATGGCGAGCAGCCCGCGCGCCACCGGGCACGGGACGCCCGCCCAATCGGCGAGCGAGACCAGAAAGGCCAGGCCATAGGCCACGTCCTCGCGCATGTAGCGGTGGCGCGTGAGATCGAGGCGCTCGCGCCAGTCGCCGCTGCCGACGAGCTTGTCATGGGCGAGATTGCCGTACATCCAGCGATCGCTCTCGTAGTGATCGGCGAGCGGAAAATGCGGTGGGCCATAGCCCAGCGCCGCGCGCAGCGCCATGCGCTCGCCGTCGAGCGCGGTGGTGACGCGGCGAATGGCGGGCTGGGTCCCTTCGTTGTGGATGTCCCAATGCGGGAAATGCTCGATCGGGCCGGCGTTCATGAGGATGAGCGGCGGATGGATGATCGGGCCGGCATTCATCAGCGCCGCGCTCAACGCGTCCTCGACGGGCTCGACGGCGGGATAGGCCTGCCCGATCACCGCCAGGGCCCGGGCGGCGAGCCGCGCGGGAAAGACGCCGGTCGGGAGCCGGCTGGCGCGGGTGGTGATGGCGACTTCGGCGGCGCCGTGCTTGCGCGTCAGGTAGGGCAGCGTGCCGGTCTCGGCGAAGGCGACCTCCGCCCGCGACCCGGCATCGCGCAGCGCTCGCGCCATGACATAGCTGCCGAAGCTGCCCGGCGGCAGGAACACCACCTGGCCGTCGCTGACATGCGCGGCGAGCGCCCGGGCGAGATCGAGCTGGCCGAAGGCCGGCAGCGGCGCGAGGATCAGCTCCGCGCCGGCGAGCGCCGGCGCGAGCGAGCGCGTCGCCAGTCCGAGCCGCACCTCGCGGCGGCCGCGATGGTCTCTGAGAAGCAGCGCGCCGCTCTCCAGCACCGGCGCGAAGGCGGCGGCATCGCGCCGCCACAACCGCACCTCGTGCCCCTGCTCCGCGAGATCGGCCGCCGCGGCATAGCTGCCGTTTCCCCCGCCCAGAACCGCGATGCGCATCCCGTCTCGCCTGCCGTGCCGACACGAGGGCGATTATGGCCTTCGTGGCCGCGATAGACAAACCGCGCCCGCCACAGCCTGCGATTGCGTCGCACCATCGATGGAACGCGGCAGGCGAAATCGATATGCTGGTCGCCGCATTGCGGCTCGGGGGTAAGGCGGCCGAGGAGGGAATGATGCGGCACCGAATGGCGGTTGTCCTGATCGCGGCTGCGCTGGGGCTGCTTGCGGCGACCGGCGCCCAAGCCCAGGACAAGGCCGCGATCATCAAGCAGCGCCAGGCGCTGATGAAGCAGCAGGCCGCCGATCTGAAGGCGATCCAGAATTACATTTCCGGCGGCACCGACCAGGCCACGGCGATCGCCAAGGCGAAGGAAATGATGACCCTGCCGCCGCAAATCGTCGGCCTTTTCCCGCCGGGAACCAGCACCGCGGAGTTTCCCGGCGCCACCCATGCGAAGCCCGAGATCTGGCAGCAATGGGAGCGCTTCAGGGACGTTCCCAGCGTGCTGCTGCGCGCCGAGCAGCGCCTTGCCGATACCATCGCGAACGCCAGCAAGGAGGACGTGCTGGACCAGATCGATGCCGTGGGCCGCACCGGTTGCGGCGCCTGCCACACCTACTTCCGCGCCCCGCTCGACGAATAGGGCCGGCCGCGCCGCGCCCGCGGATTGAGGCGCCGCTCGAGTGCGACACTTGGAGCTTCTTTAACGGGTGTGGTGTAATGTAGCTGCGCTGGCGGGCCACCATATGTATGTATGTGTCCGGTGTCTGCCGGGCGACGGTCCGGTGGCCGGCGCCGATACTTGGGGGGTGATCGCCGTGGAAGTAAAACGAGGCATCTGGCGCGAAGGCTGGCGCCTCGCGAGGCCCTACTGGTCCTCCGAAGACAAGCTCTGGGCCTGGGGCCTGCTGGCCGCGGTGATCGTGCTCAACTTTCTGGCCGTGGCGATCATCGTCCTCCTCAATAAATGGCGGAAGGACGTTTTCGATGCGCTGCAGCATTACGATCAGGCGGAATTCATCTGGCAGCTCGGCGTCTATGGCGTGCTCTCGGTGCTGTCGATCACCTTTCTCGTCTATCAGACCTATCTCGGCCAGATGCTCCAGATCCGCTGGCGGCGCTGGCTCACCCATCGATACCTGAACGCCTGGCTCGACGAGCGCGCCTATTACCGGATGCAGGTCAGCGATGGCGGCACCGACAACCCCGATCAGCGCATCGCCGACGACCTCGACCTCTTCACCAAGGGCTCCATCGCGCTCACCGTGGGCACCACCGGCTTCCTCAATGCCGGCATCACGGTGGTCTCGTTCCTCGCCATCCTCTGGACCATCTCGGGACCCATGACGATCCCGCTCGGCCCGTGGGGAGCACTCACCATTCCCGGCTACATGGTCTGGGTGGCGCTGATCTATGCGGTGGGCGGCACTTGGCTCACCTTCAAGATCGGCCGGCCGCTGGTCCGGCTCAATTTCAACCAGCAGCGCTACCAGGCCGATTTCCGCTTCAGCCTGGTCCGCCTGCGCGAGAACACCGAAAGCATCGCTCTCTACGGCGGCGAGGGCCGCGAGCTCGGCAACTTCACCGACCGGTTCACCTTTGTGGTCGATAATTTCTGGTCGATCATGAAGCGGATAAAGCTGCTCGGCTGGTATACGAGGACTTACGACCAGGTCGCGGTGATCTTTCCCTTCATCGTCGCGGCGCCGATGTTCTTCTCCAGGAAGATGGAGATCGGCGGGCTGATGCAGACCGCCGGCGCCTTCTTCGAATTGCAGGTGGCGCTCTCCTACCTGATCAAGAACTACACCGAGATCGCCGAATGGGAGTCGGTGGTCCAGCGCTTGAGCGGTTTCGACCACCGCGTGCGCGAGATCGCCGCCGCCGCCCGCGCGCCGCAGCAGATCGAGGTCCAGACCACCGGCTCGGGGATCGAGGTTGCCGATCTCGAACTCGACCTGCCCGACGGAACGGCCTTGCTGCGCAACGTCGCCTTCACGGTGCCGGCGGGCGAGGCGCTGCTGATCGCCGGCCCCACCGGCACGGGCAAGAGCACCCTGCTGCGGGCCATCGCCGGCATCTGGCCCTATGGCCGCGGCCGCATCCGCGTCGACCAGGCGCATTGCCTGTTCCTGCCCCAGCGACCCTACCTGCCGCTCGGCACCCTGCGTCATGCCGTGCTCTACCCGCGCGAGGATCTCGCGGTGCCGACCGCCAGGATCGCCGCCGTGCTGCGCGAGGTGGGATTGCCGGAGCTGGTGGAGGAGCTGGACTCCGCCCAGAACTGGGCGCACCGGCTGTCGCTCGGCGAGCAGCAGCGGCTGGCCTTTGCCCGCGTGTTGCTGATCCAGCCGTCGATCGTCTTCATGGACGAGGCCAGCTCGGCGCTGGACGAGGCCTGCGAGGCGACGCTCTATCGTCTGCTGCGGGCCGCATCCTGGCACCCCACCATCGTCAGCATCGGCCACCGCAGCACCTTGCGGGCTTTCCACGACACGCTCATGGATCTCGGCACGATGTCGAAGCGCCGGCCGAGCCTGACCGTGGTTGCGTCGGAGCCGGCCGCCGGCCATTGACCACGCGCGGCGGCGATCCTACGGTGATGCCGCTCGAAGGCGAGGCGGCTCGCGGAGTGGGATGTGGCAAGCGATGAAGGCGAGGATACCCGCACCTATACCGTGCTGGTGAACGACGAGGAGCAGTATTCGCTCTGGCTCGCCGAGCTGCGCATTCCCGACGGCTGGCGCCTGGCCGGCAAATCGGGCACCAAGCAGGAATGTCTCGAGCATGTCCGCTCGGTCTGGACCGACATGCGGCCGCTGAGCCTGCGCCGGGCCATGGAGCAGACGGCCAAGGACCAGCGCTGACGCAGCGGCCGCCGCCGCGTCCACGTGCCGCGCTTGCGACCGCCGCCGGTCCAGGCCACGTCAGCGCCTGGTTGCGACCTCTCCCCGCCCATGACGACCGGAAGTGACCGGCCAGGCAACCGTTCCGCACGGGGCGAGCCGGTTGCAAAGCGGCATAGGCGAGCGTAAACCGTTGCTCCTGCGCCGATTCTCGCCCACTCTGAGGCGACGGATATAAGGGGGTCGGCGGAGCTCAGGGGGTCGATGGACGGCGCATCGCGTTCCACATCCGAGATCGATTGGCAGGCGCTGAGCTCGGCCCAGATGCCGGTGTGGCTCGACCTGCAGACGGGCACCGATCCGCGGTTCTACATCATCGGCGGCTATCTCAGGATCGCCGGCAGCATCGATCCCGCGATCTTCCGCCGCGCCGTCGCGCTGGCCATGGCGCGGCACGACGCGCTGCGCCTGCGCATCCATCCCGACGAGCCGAAGCAGTCCGTGCATTCCGCTCTCGCGCCCCCGGTCGATCTTCTCGATCTCTCGGACCGGCTCGAGCCGGAAGCCGCCTTTCTCGAGCACATCGATACCGCTTTCGTGCGCGTCTTCGAGGGCGAGAGCGCGCCGCTCTTTCATTTCACGCTGGCAAAGGCGCGCGAGCGACAGTGGTTCTTGCTAATCCGCTACCACCATCTGATCATCGATGGTCTCGGCATCTCGCTGATGATCCGCGCCGTCGCCGACGCCTATGGCGCAATCCTGCGCGGCGACGGCACCGAAGCGATCCCGCTCCTCTCCTATCGTCGCTTCATCGCCGACGACGCGGCCTATCTGCTGTCGAGCCGGCATGGCCAGGATATCGACTACTGGCGCGAGCGGTTTCGCAGCCTGCCGGAACCGGTCTTCCCGCCGCGGCGCGGCGAGAGCGCGCCGGGCGCGTATGCGCCGTCGCGGTCGGTGCAGTTCTGGGTGGACTGGCCGCGCTATGTGCAGTTCATCGAGACCTGCCGGGCGCGGGAGGCGACCCCCTTCCATGTGCTGACGGCGCTGCTGGCGGCGCTGCTGGCACGCACGGTGCGGCGCGACGACATCACCATCGGGGTTCCGATCCTCAATCGGCGCACGGTCGATTTCAAGCGCACCATCGGCATGTTCGCCGGGATGATGCCGCTGCGCCTGCGGATCGATGCCGCGGGCTCGGTCAGCCGGCTTGTCGCCCATGTCGGCGACCAGCTGCGCCGCGACTATCGGCATCAGCGCGCGCCGATCCAGGACGTTCAGCACGCGCTCGGCCTCGCCCGGCTGGGGCGCCGCCAGCTCTTCGACGTGGCGCTGTCCTATGAAAAGAACGACTACGACTTTCCCATCGGCGATGCGCCGTTCCAGCTGATCGGCCTGACCGGCGGCTATGAGCTCAATCCGCTGGCGCTCTACGTTCGCGAATACCACCGCGAGAAGCCGGTTCTGTTCGACTTCGCCTTCAATTCGCGCCATCTGACGCAGGCCGAGGTCGAGGATCTCGCACGGCGTTTCCGCCTGCTGTTCGACCTCTATCTTGCCGAGGACGCCACGCGCATCGACGCGCTGCCGCTGCTGTCTGAGGAGGAGCGACGTCGGCTGACGCAGGATTGGAACGCGACCGCGGCGTCGGTGCCGGAGGCGACGCTGCCGGAGTTGTTCGCCGAGCAGGTGGCGCGGACGCCGGAGGCGGTGGCGGTGTCGTGCGGCGGCGAGGCGGTGAGCTATGGCGCCCTGGAGGCGCGGGCGAACCGGCTGGCGCGGCGGCTGATCGGGCTGGGGGTGGGTCCGGAGACGGTGGTGGGGCTGGCGCTGGAGCGCTCGGCCGAGCTGGTGGTGGCGATGCTGGCGGTGCTGAAGGCGGGCGGCTGCTACCTGCCGCTCGATGCCGGCCATCCGCCGGCGCGGCTCGCCTTCCTGCTCGCCGATGCCGGCGCGGCGCTGGTGCTGACCAGCACGGCGCTGGCGCCGCGGCTGCCCGAGGATCTCCCGGCGCTGCGCCTCGACGAGGCGGCGCCGGACCTCTCGCCGGCGCCGATCGCCGCGAACGAGCGCCGCGCGCCGCTCCGCCCCGACCACCTCGCCTACATCATCTACACCTCGGGCTCCTCCGGCACCCCCAAGGGCGTCGGCATCAGCCATCGCGCCATCGTCAATCATACGCTCTGGCTCAACCGCCGCTTCGCGCTCGGACCCGGCGACCGCGTGCTGCAGAAGACCGCGCTGGGCTTCGACGCCTCGGTCTGGGAGTTCCTGTCGACGCTCACCGCCGGCGCGACGCTGGTCCTGGCCCAGCCCGAAGGCGACCGCGATCCCGCCTACCTCGCCCGCGCCCTGGTCGAGCACGACATCACCGTGCTGCAGCTCGTCCCCTCGCTGCTGCCGCTGCTGCTCGATCAGCCCGAGCTTGCCGAGGCGCACCGCCTGCGGCTGCTGTTCTGCGGCGGCGAGGCCTTGCCGGCAGCGCTGGTCGAGCGCTGCCGCGAGCGGCTCGGGGCGGAACTGCACAACCTCTACGGGCCCACCGAAGCGACCATCGACGCGACCAGCTGGCCCTGCGCGGTCGACGCCGCGGTCCAGACCATGCCGCTGGGCCGGCCGATCGCGAACACGCGCCTCTACCTCCTGGACGAGGCTCTGTCGCCGGTGCCGGTGGGGGTGGCGGGGGAGATCTATCTCGGCGGCGTGGGCCTGGCGCGGGGATATGTCGGTCGTCCGGAGCTCACGGCGGAGCGCTTCGTGGCGGACCCGTTCGGCCCGGCAGGGGGCCGGCTCTACCGCACGGGCGACCTCGGGCGCTGGCGGGCGGACGGGGTGGTGGAGTTCCTCGGCCGCTCGGACGGGCAGGTGAAGCTGCGGGGATTGCGCATCGAGCCCGGCGAGATCGAGGCGGCGCTGCTGGAGCACGCCGCGGTGGCGCAGGCGGCGGTGGTGGTGTGGCGCGAGCGGCTGGTGGCCTATGTCGCGGGCCGCGGCGCGGAGGTCGCGGCCGCGGCGCTGCGCGCGCATCTGGCCTCGCGGCTGCCGGCGCACATGCTGCCGCAGGGCTATGTCTGGCTGGCGGCGCTGCCGCGCACGGCCAGCGGCAAGCTCGACCGGCGCGCGCTGCCCGAGCCGGTATGGCGCGAGGCGGAGGGCTTCGAGGCGCCGCAGGGCGCGGTGGAGGAGCTGCTGGCGGCGCTCTGGGCCGAGCTCCTCGGCCGCGACCGCGTCGGCCGCCACGACAACTTCTTCGCCTTGGGCGGCGACAGCATCCTCAGTATCCAACTCGTGGCGCGCGCGCGCGCCACGGGGGTCGAGCTGACGCCGCGGCAGATCTTTCAGCAGCCAAGCCTGGCCCAGCTCGCTGCGGTCGCGGGTCGGCGTGCGGCAATCCTCGATCAGCCGGCGAGCTATGGCACGCCGGTACCGCTGACGCCGATCCAGCATTGGTTCCTGGAGCAGCCCGGACCGCTGCGTCACTTCAATCAGGCGATCCTGCTGCAGGTGCCGCCGCGGCTCGACACCACGCGGCTCGAGCATGCGCTGGCGGCAGCCGAAGCGCATCACGACGCCCTGCGCCTGAGGCTCTTCCGCGCCGACGAGCGCTGGCAGCAGCAGATCGCCTCGCCGGACGAGGCCGGGCGCGGGCCGCTGCTGGTCCATCTCGATCTTTCCGCCGCCGGCGCTGCCGCCCGGGCGGCGCGTCTCAAAGACGCGGCGGCGCGGCTCCAGGCGCGCCTCGATCCCGTGCACGGCCCACTGTGGAAGGCGATGTGGTTCGATTACGGCGGCAGCCCCGGCCGGCTGCTGATCGCGATCCACCATCTCGCGGTCGATGCCGTCTCCTGGCGCATCCTGGTCGAGGACATCGTCGGCGCCTATGAGCAGGAGGGAGCCGGGCCGGCGGCGCTTCCGCCGCGCACCACGCCGTTCCAGAGCTGGGCGCATCTGCTCGCCGGCGAAGCCCATGCGCCCGCCACGCTCGCCGAGCTCCCCTATTGGCGATCCGTGTGCGCCGGCGCCGGCGCGCTGCCACAGGACCACGCGGCGCCGGCCTCCAACCGGGTGGCCGACAGCGAGCGCCTGATCCTCGAGCTCGATGCCGGCACGACACAACATCTGCTGCGCGACGCGCTTCGTCCCTACCACGCCGAGATCAACGACCTGCTGCTGACGGCGTTGGCGCTGGGCGGCGATGCGCTGGAGCGAGACGCGCTACGGCTTGCCGGGACGCGAGCTCGTCATCGACCTCGAAGGCCATGGCCGCGAGGACATCGCCGAGACGGTCGATCTGTCGCGCAGCGTCGGCTGGTTCACCACCCTCTTCCCGGTGCGGCTCGAGCTCGGCGGCCTCGACATCGCCGCCGCGCTCGCCGGCGGCGCGGAAGCGGGCGCGGCGCTGAAGCGCATCAAGGAGATGCTGCGCGCGGTGCCGCGCAAGGGCATCGGTTTCGGCCTGCTGTCCCGGCTCAACGCCGACGCCGCCCCTGCCCTCGCCGATTTCCCGCCACGCCAGCTGCTGTTCAACTATCTCGGCCGCTTCGATCAGGTGAACCGGCGCGATTGGCGCCTTGCCGAGGAATCGCCGGGCGCGATGGTCGCATCGACGCGCCGGCGCGCGCATCTCATCGAGGCGAACGCGCTGGTGACATCGGGCAGGCTGCGCGTCGAATGGAGCTGGTGCCGGGACGTCCATGAGCAGGCCTCCATGGCGGCGCTGGGCGAGCTTTTCCTCGCCGCCTTGCGCGGGCTCGTCGCGCACTGCCTGACCCCGGGCGTGGGCGGGCATACGCCGTCGGACTTTCCGCTCGCGCCTCTACGTCAAGAAGAGTTGGAGCGCGTCGAGCGCGCCTATCCCGATCTCGAAGCCATCTACCCGCTGTCGCCGCTGCAACAGGGCCTGCTGTTCCACGCCCGCTATGATTCCGATGCCGATCCCTACCGCGTGCAGCTCTGCCTCGACATCGAGGGCTCGCTCGACCGGACCGCGATGCGCGAGGCTTGGCGGCGTCTGCTGGATCGGCATGAAGCGCTGCGCGTGGCAGTGAGCGAGCAGGACGGCGTGCCGCTGCAGATCGTCCGGCGCGGGCTGGCACCACCGTGGCGGGAGGAAGATTGGTCGAGCCTCGGCGAGGCCGCCTTCCAGGCGCGCCTGGCCGCCTTCCTCGAGGAGGATCGCGCACGGGGCTTCGATTTTGCCCGCGGTCCGTTGCTGCGCCTGGCTTTGCTGCGTCGCAGCCCCAGCCGCTGGATGATGGTGCTGACCAACCATCACCTCATGCTCGACGGCTGGTCGATGTCGGTGCTGCTGAACGAGCTGATCGCGATCTACGGCCAGCGCCGCGAGGGCGGACCAGACATGCTGCCGGCGCCGCGGGCGTATCGCGACTATCTGGCCTGGCTGGCGCGGCAGGACGCAGCGGCGGCGGGCGCCTACTGGCGCCAGCGGCTCGCCGGCGCGGCGCCGCTGCCGGACGTGCTCGACCGGCCGGCGGGCAAGCCGCGCGGCAGGGTCGAGCGGCGCCTGACGCTGGGCGAGGAAATGGCGGCGGAGCTGCGCGGCTTCGTGCGCCGGCACGGGCTCACGCTGGGAACGCTGATCCACGCCGCCTGGGCCGTCGTGCTGGCGCAGTCGACCGGCCGCAAGGACGTGATCTTCGGCACCACGGTCGCCGGGCGGCCGGGAGAACTCGCCGGCATCGAGCGGATGGTCGGGCTTTTCATCAATACGCTGCCGCTGCGCGTGACTGTCGAGCGGGATGCGGTGGTGGTTGATTGGCTCAAGGAGCTGCATACGCTTCAGCTGGAGGATCAGCGGCACGGCCATGCCCCGCTCGCCGAGATCCAGCGCGGCGCCGGTGGCAGCGACCTCTTCCAGACGCTGGTGGTGGTCGAGAACTATCCGCTGGCTGCCGCGCTGGTGGACGGCAACGGCGTGCACGGCGCCGGCTTCCGCCTCAGCGCGGCGTCGGCGCTCGAGCGCACGCATTATCCGCTGACGCTGATCGCGCTGCCGCGGCATTCGCTGGAGTTCCGTCTCAGCTTCGACAGCGCCCGGGTCGAGGAAGCCGGGGTGGCTCGGCTTCTCGGGCATCTGGAGCGGGCGCTGCGCTTCCTGTCGGAGCGTCCGGAGGGGCGGCTCGCGGAGCTGTCGCTGCTGTCGCGGGAGGAGCGGCGGCGGCTGACGCAGGATTGGAACGCGACCGCGGCGGCGGTGCCGGAGGCGACGCTGCCGGATCTGTTCGCCGAGCAGGCGGCGCGGACGCCGGAGGCGGTGGCGGTGTCGTGCGGCGGCGAGGCCGTGAGCTATGGCGCCCTGGAGGCGCGGGCGAACCGGCTGGCGCGGCGGCTGATCGGGCTGGGGGTGGGTCCGGAGACGGTGGTGGGGCTGGCGCTGGAGCGCTCGGCCGAGCTGGTGGTGGCGATGCTGGCGGTGCTGAAGGCGGGCGGCTGCTACCTGCCGCTCGATGCCGGCCACCCGCCGGCGCGGCTCGCCTTCCTGCTCGCCGATGCCGGCGCGGCGCTGGTGCTGACCAGCACGGCGCTGGCGCCGCGGCTGCCCGAGGCTCTCCCGGCGCTGCGCCTCGACGAGGCGGCGCCGGACCTCTCGCCGGCGCCGATCGCCGCGGACGAGCGCCGCGCGCCGCTGCGCCCCGACCACCTCGCCTACATCATCTACACCTCGGGCTCCTCCGGCGCCCCCAAGGGCGTCGGCATCAGCCATCGCGCCATCGTCAATCATGATCGCTCTGGCTCAACCGCCGCTTCGCGCTCGGACCCGGCGACCGCGTGCTGCAGAAGACCGCGCTGGGCTTCGACGCCTCGGTCTGGGCAGTTCGCTGTCGACGCTCACCGCCGGCGCGACGCTGGTCCTGGCCCAGCCCGAAGGCGACCGCGACCTCCGCCTACCTTCTGCCCGCGCCCTGGTCGAGCACGACATCACCGCTGCTGCAGCTCGTCCCCTCGCTGCTGCCGCTGCTGCTCGATCAGCCCGAGCTTGCCGAGGCGCACCGCCTGCGGCTGCTGTTCTGCGGCGGCGAGGCCTTGCCGGCAGCGCTGGTCGAGCGCTGCCGCGAGCGGCTCGGGGCGGAGACTGCACAACCTCTACGGGCCCACCGAAGCGACCATCGACGCGACCAGCTGGCCCTGCGCGGTCGACGCCGCGGTCCAGACCATGCCGCTGGGCCGGCCGATCGCGAACACGCGCCTCTACCTCCTGGACGAGGCTCTGTCGCCGGTGCCGGTGGGGGTGGCGGGGGAGATCTATCTCGGCGGCGTGGGCCTGGCGCGGGGATATGTCGGTCGTCCGGAGCTCACGGCGGAGCGCTTCGTGGCGGACCCGTTCGGCCCGGCGGGGGGCCGGCTCTACCGCACCGGGGATCTCGGGCGCTGGCGGGCGGACGGGGTGGTGGAGTTCCTCGGCCGCTCCGACGGGCAGGTGAAGCTGCGGGGCTTGCGCATCGAGCCCGGCGAGATCGAGGCGGCGCTGCTGGAGCACGCCGCGGTGGCGCAGGCGGCGGTGGTGGTGTGGCGCGAGCGGCTGGTGGCCTATGTCGCGGGCCGCGGCGCGGAGGTCGCGGCCGCGGCGCTGCGCGCGCACCTGGCCTCGCGGCTGCCGGCGCACATGCTGCCGCAGGGCTATGTCTGGCTGGCGGCGCTGCCGCGCACGGCCAGCGGCAAGCTCGACCGGCGCGCGCTGCCCGAGCCGGTGTGGCGCGAGGCGGAGGGCTTCGAGGCGCCGCAGGGCGCGGTGGAGGAGCTGCTGGCGGCGCTCTGGGCCGAGCTCCTCGGCCGCGACCGCGTCGGCCGCCACGACAACTTCTTCGACCTCGGCGGCCATTCGCTGCTGGCGACGCGGCTGGTGTCGCGGGTGCGCGGCGTGCTGGGGGTGGAGCTGGCGCTGCGCAGCGTGTTCGAGCATCCGAGCCTGGCGGGGCTGGCCCACATGGTGTCGGGAGCGGAGACGGCGTCGGGCGAGGCGCTGCGGGCGGGCCCGCGGCCGGCGGCGCTGCCGCTGTCGTTCGCGCAGCAGCGGCTGTGGTTCCTGGAGCAGCTGGAGGGCGGGTCGAGCTACACGGTGCCGATGGCGCTGCGGCTCACGGGTCCGCTGGATGCGGCGGCGCTGGGCGTGGCGCTTGCGGGCGTGGTGGCGCGGCACGAGGCGCTGCGCACCACCTTCCCGGTGGTGGACGGGGTGGCGGCGCAGTCGGTCGAGCCGGCCGGGCGGTTCGCGCTGGGCCTGGAGGATGTGGACGAGGCTGCGCTGGCGGATCGGCTGGCGGCGCTGTCGCGGCGGCGCTTCGACCTGGCGCGGGAGCTGCCGATCGCGGCCACGCTGCTGCGGCTCGGGCCGGAGCATCACGTGCTGGCGGTGGTGGTGCACCACATCGCGTTCGACGGCTGGTCGGCGGCGATCCTGCTGCAGGAGCTGCAGGCGCTCTACGGCGCGGCGGTGGAAGGCCGCGAGGCGGGGCTGGCGCCGCTGGCGGTGCAGTATGCCGATTACGCGCTGTGGCAGCGGCGGCATCACACGGCGGCGCGCGACCTGGAGTATTGGCGGGCGGCGCTGGCCGGGGCGCCCGACGCGCTGAGCCTGCCGACGGACCGGCCGCGCGGCGTGCGGCGCGGCCGCGGCGCCAGCGTCGCGACGCATCTCGAGGGCGCGCTCCTGGCCGCGCTGCGCGACCTGGCGCGGCGCGAGGGGGTGACGCTGTTCATGGTGCTGCAGGCGGCGCTGTCGCTGGTGCTGGGGCGCTGGAGCGGCCAGGGCGACATCCTGCTGGGGACGCCGGTGGCGAACCGGACGCGGCACGAGATCGAGGGGCTGATCGGGTTCTTCGTCAACACGCTGGTGCTGCGCACGCGACTGGACGGGGCCTCGAGCGTGCGGGGGCTGCTGTCGCAGGTGCGCGAGACGGCGCTGGGGGCGTTCGCGCATCAGGACCTGCCCTTCGAGCAGCTGGTGGAGGAGCTGCGCCCGGTGCGCTCGCTGGAGCGCAGCCCGCTGTTCCAGGTGATGCTGGTGCTGCAGAACCAGGCGCAGGCGGCGCCGGCGCTGGCGGGGATCGGGGCGGAGGTGCTGTCGCTCGCGACGGAGACGGCGAAGTTCGAGCTGACCTTGTCGCTGGCGGAAACGGAAGACGGGCTGTCGGGCGAGCTGGAATACGATAGCGATCTCTACGACCGCGCGACGGCGGAGCGGCTGCTCCTGCATCTGGAGCGGGCGCTGCGCTTCCTGTCGGAGCGTCCGGAGGGGCGGCTCGCGGAGCTGTCGCTGCTGTCGCGGGAGGAGCGGCGGCGGCTGACGCAGGATTGGAACGCGACCGCGGCGGCGGTGCCGGAGGCGACGCTGCCGGATCTGTTCGCCGAGCAGGCGGCGCGGACGCCGGAGGCGGTGGCGGTGTCGTGCGGCGGCGAGGCGGTGAGCTATGGCGCCCTGGAGGCGCGGGCGAACCGGCTGGCGCGGCGGCTGATCGGGCTGGGGGTGGGTCCGGAGACGGTGGTGGGGCTGGCGCTGGAGCGCTCGGCCGAGCTGGTGGTGGCGATGCTGGCGGTGCTGAAGGCGGGCGGCTGCTACCTGCCGCTCGATGCCGGCCACCCGCCGGCACGGCTCGCCTTCCTGCTCGCCGATGCCGGCGCGGCGCTGGTGCTGACCAGCACGGCGCTGGCGCCGCGGCTGCCCGAGGATCTCCCGGCGCTGCGCCTCGACGAGGCGGCGCCGGACCTCTCGCCGGCGCCGATCGCCGCGGACGAGCGCCGCGCGCCGCTCCGCCCCGACCACCTCGCCTACATCATCTACACCTCGGGCTCCACCGGCACCCCCAAGGGCGTCGGCATCAGCCATCGCAGCCTCACCAACAAGATCATCACTCTCGGCCGGCGCTTCGGTGTCGGCCCGGGCTTCGGCTATGCGCTGCTGGCCAATCCGGTGTTCGATCCCTCGGTCGAGCAGATCGCGGTGCCGCTGGCGCATGGCGGGCGGGTGGTGATCGTCGAGGCGGCGGCGCAGGCCTCGGCGCCTGCCTTCTGGTCGCTGATCGCCGGCGAGCGGGTGCGGCTGCTGAACTGCGTGCCCTCCTTCCTCGCCGAGATGCTCGACGGCGCGCCGGCGGGCTTGCGGCTGGAGCATCTGGTGCTCGGCGGCGAGGCGTTTGCGACGACGCTGCTGGAGCGCATCCGCGAGCGGCTCGATGTGGCGGAGATCACCAACCTCTACGGGCCGACCGAGGCGACGATCGACGCCACGGGCCATGTCGCCGGTGCCGAGGAGCCCGGCCGCTGGCTGCCGATCGGCGCGCCGCTGCCGAACTATCGCGTCTATGTCCTGGACGAGGCTCTGTCGCCGGTGCCGGTGGGGGTGGCGGGGGAGATCTATCTCGGCGGCGTGGGGCTGGCGCGGGGATATGTCGGCCGTCCGGATCTCACGGCGGAGCGCTTCGTGGCGGACCCGTTCGGCCCGGCGGGGGGCCGGCTCTACCGGACGGGCGACCTCGGGCGCTGGCGGGCGGACGGGGTGGTGGAGTTCCTCGGCCGCTCCGACGGGCAGGTGAAGCTGCGGGGCTTGCGCATCGAGCCCGGCGAGATCGAGGCGGCGCTGCTGGAGCACGCCGCGGTGGCGCAGGCGGCGGTGGTGGTGTGGCGCGAGCGGCTGGTGGCCTATGTCGCGGGCCGCGGCGCGGAGGTCGCGGCCGCGGCGCTGCGCGCGCACCTGGCCTCGCGGCTGCCGGCGCACATGCTGCCGCAGGGCTATGTCTGGCTGGCGGCGCTGCCGCGCACGGCCAGCGGCAAGCTCGACCGGCGCGCGCTGCCCGAGCCGGTGTGGCGCGAGGCGGAGGGCTTCGAGGCGCCGCAGGGCGCGGTGGAGGAGCTGCTGGCGGCGCTCTGGGCCGAGCTCCTCGGCCGCGACCGCGTCGGCCGCCACGACAACTTCTTCGACCTCGGCGGCCATTCGCTGCTGGCGACGCGGCTGGTGTCGCGGGTGCGCGGCGTGCTGGGGGTGGAGCTGGCGCTGCGCAGCGTGTTCGAGCATCCGAGCCTGGCGGGGCTGGCCCACATGGTGTCGGGAGCGGAGACGGCGTCGGGCGAGGCGCTGCGGGCGGGCCCGCGGCCGGCGGCGCTGCCGCTGTCGTTCGCGCAGCAGCGGCTGTGGTTCCTGGAGCAGCTGGAGGGCGGGTCGAGCTACACGGTGCCGATGGCGCTGCGGCTCACGGGTCCGCTGGATGCGGCGGCGCTGGCCCGGGCGCTCGCGGGCGTGGTGGCGCGGCACGAGGCGCTGCGCACCACCTTCCCGGTGGTGGACGGGGTGGCGGCGCAGTCGGTCGAGCCGGCCGGGCGGTTCGCGCTGGGCCTGGAGGATGTGGACGAGGCTGCGCTGGCGGATCGGCTGGCGGCGCTGTCGCGGCGGCGCTTCGACCTGGCGCGGGAGCTGCCGATCGCGGCCACGCTGCTGCGGCTCGGGCCGGAGCATCACGTGCTGGCGGTGGTGGTGCACCACATCGCCTTCGACGGCTGGTCGGCGGCGATCCTGCTGCAGGAGCTGCAGGCGCTCTACGGCGCGGCGGTGGAAGGCCGCGAGGCGGGGCTGGCGCCGCTGGCGGTGCAGTATGCCGATTACGCGCTGTGGCAGCGGCGGCATCACACGGCGGCGCGCGACCTGGCGTATTGGCGGGCGGCGCTGGCCGGGGCGCCCGACGCGCTGAGCCTGCCGACGGACCGGCCGCGCGGCGTGCGGCGCGGCCGCGGCGCCAGCGTCGCGACGCATCTCGAGGGCGCGCTCACGGGCGCGCTGCGCGACCTGGCGCGGCGCGAGGGGGTGACGCTGTTCATGGTGCTGCAGGCGGCGCTGTCGCTGGTGCTGGGGCGCTGGAGCGGCCAGGGCGACATCCTGCTGGGGACGCCGGTGGCGAACCGGACGCGGCACGAGATCGAGGGCCTGATCGGGTTCTTCGTCAACACGCTGGTGCTGCGCACGCGGCTGGACGGGGCCTCGAGCGTGCGGGGGCTGCTGTCGCAGGTGCGCGAGACGGCGCTGGGGGCGTTCGCGCATCAGGACCTGCCCTTCGAGCAGCTGGTGGAGGAGCTGCGTCCGGTGCGCTCGCTGGAGCGCAGCCCGCTGTTCCAGGTGATGCTGGTGCTGCAGAACCAGGCGCAGGCGGCGCCGGCGCTGGCGGGGATCGGGGCGGAGGTGCTGTCGCTGGGGACGGAGACGGCGAAGTTCGAGCTGACCTTGTCGCTGGCGGAAACGGAAGACGGGCTGTCGGGCGAGCTGGAATACGATAGCGATCTCTACGACCGCGCGACGGCGGAGCGGCTGCTCCTGCATCTGGAGCGGGCGCTGCGCTTCCTGTCGGAACGTCCGGAGGGGCGGCTCGCGGAGCTGTCGCTGCTGTCGCGGGAGGAGCGGCGGCGGCTGACGCAGGATTGGAACGCGACCGCGGCGGCGGTGCCGGAGGCGACGCTGCCGGATCTGTTCGCCGAGCAGGCGGCGCGGACGCCGGAGGCGGTGGCGGTGTCGTGCGGCGGCGAGGCGGTGAGCTATGGCGCCCTGGAGGCGCGGGCGAACCGGCTGGCGCGGCGGCTGATCGGGCTGGGGGTGGGTCCGGAGACGGTGGTGGGGCTGGCGCTGGAGCGCTCGGCCGAGCTGGTGGTGGCGATGCTGGCGGTGCTGAAGGCGGGCGGCTGCTACCTGCCGCTCGATGCCGGCCACCCGCCGGCGCGGCTCGCCTTCCTGCTCGCCGATGCCGGCGCGGCGCTGGTGCTGACCAGCACGGCGCTGGCGCCGCGGCTGCCCGAGGATCTCCCGGCGCTGCGCCTCGACGAGGCGGCGCCGGACCTCTCGCCGGCGCCGATCGCCGCGGACGAGCGCCGCGCGCCGCTCCGCCCCGACCACCTCGCCTACATCATCTACACCTCGGGATCCACCGGCGCCCCCAAGGGCGCGATGTGCAGCATCGGGGCGTGGTCAATCTGGCGCTGGCGCATATCCGCGACTGCGAGGTCCGTCCCGGCGACCGGCTGCTGCAATACGCCTCGCCCGCCTTCGACGTCTCGGTGGCGGAGCTGTGGATGGCGCTGCTGTCGGGCGCGACGCTGGTGATGGCGCCGCCGGAGCGGCTGGTGCCGGGCGAGCCGCTGGCGCGGCTGATGGCCGAAGAGGCGTCACCCACGTGCTGCTGGTGCCGAGCGTGCTGGGCAGCCTGCCGGAGGAAGCGCTGGCCTCGTGCCGCACGCTGGTGGTGGGCGGCGAGCCCTGCCCGCCCGAGCTGGTGGCACGCCACTCGGCCGGGCGGCGCATGATCAACGCCTATGGCCCGACCGAGGCCACGGTCTGCGCCACGATGAGCGCGCCACTCGAGGGCGCGGTGGCGCCGCCCCTGGGCCGGCCGATCGCGAACACGCGCCTCTACCTCCTGGACGAGGCTCTGTCGCCGGTGCCGGTGGGGGTGGCGGGGGAGATCTATCTCGGCGGCGTGGGCCTGGCGCGGGGATATGTCGGTCGTCCGGAGCTCACGGCGGAGCGCTTCGTGGCGGACCCGTTCGGCCCGGCGGGGGGCCGGCTCTACCGCACCGGGGATCTCGGGCGCTGGCGGGCGGACGGGGTGGTGGAGTTCCTCGGCCGCTCGGACGGGCAGGTGAAGCTGCGGGGCTTGCGCATCGAGCCCGGCGAGATCGAGGCGGCGCTGCTGGAGCACGCCGCGGTGGCGCAGGCGGCGGTGGTGGTGTGGCGCGAGCGGCTGGTGGCCTATGTCGCGGGCCGCGGCGCGGAGGTCGCGGCCGCGGCGCTGCGCGCGCACCTGGCCTCGCGGCTGCCGGCGCACATGCTGCCGCAGGGCTATGTCTGGCTGGCGGCGCTGCCGCGCACGGCCAGCGGCAAGCTCGACCGGCGCGCGCTGCCCGAGCCGGTGTGGCGCGAGGCGGAGGGCTTCGAGGCGCCGCAGGGCGCGGTGGAGGAGCTGCTGGCGGCGCTCTGGGCCGAGCTCCTCGGCCGCGACCGCGTCGGCCGCCACGACAACTTCTTCGACCTCGGCGGCCATTCGCTGCTGGCGACGCGGCTGGTGTCGCGGGTGCGCGGCGTGCTGGGGGTGGAGCTGGCGCTGCGCAGCGTGTTCGAGCATCCGAGCCTGGCGGGGCTGGCCCACATGGTGTCGGGAGCGGAGACGGCGTCGGGCGAGGCGCTGCGGGCGGGCCCGCGGCCGGCGGCGCTGCCGCTGTCGTTCGCGCAGCAGCGGCTGTGGTTCCTGGAGCAGCTGGAGGGCGGGTCGAGCTACACGGTGCCGATGGCGCTGCGGCTCACGGGTCCGCTGGATGCGGCGGCGCTGGGCGTGGCGCTTGCGGGCGTGGTGGCGCGGCACGAGGCGCTGCGCACCACCTTCCCGGTGGTGGACGGGGTGGCGGCGCAGTCGGTCGAGCCGGCCGGGCGGTTCGCGCTGGGCCTGGAGGATGTGGACGAGGCTGCGCTGGCGGATCGGCTGGCGGCGCTGTCGCGGCGGCGCTTCGGCCTGGCGCGGGAGCTGCCGATCGCGGCCACGCTGCTGCGGCTCGGGCCGGAGCATCACGTGCTGGCGGTGGTGGTGCACCACATCGCCTTCGACGGCTGGTCGGCGGCGATCCTGCTGCAGGAGCTGCAGGCGCTCTACGGCGCGGCGGTGGAAGGCCGCGAGGCGGGGCTGGCGCCGCTGGCGGTGCAGTATGCCGATTACGCGCTGTGGCAGCGGCGGCATCACACGGCGGCGCGCGACCTGGAGTATTGGCGGGCGGCGCTGGCCGGGGCGCCCGACGCGCTGAGCCTGCCGACGGACCGGCCGCGCGGCGTGCGGCGCGGCCGCGGCGCCAGCGTCGCGACGCATCTCGAGGGCGCGCTCACGGGCGCGCTGCGCGACCTGGCGCGCCGCGAGGGGGTGACGCTGTTCATGGTGCTGCAGGCGGCGCTGTCGCTGGTGCTGGGGCGCTGGAGCGGTCAGGGCGACATCCTGCTGGGGACGCCGGTGGCGAACCGGACGCGGCACGAGATCGAGGGGCTGATCGGGTTCTTCGTCAACACGCTGGTGCTGCGCACGCGGCTGGACGGGGCCTCGAGCGTGCGGGGGCTGCTGTCGCAGGTGCGCGAGACGGCGCTGGGGGCGTTCGCGCATCAGGACCTGCCCTTCGAGCAGCTGGTGGAGGAGCTGCGCCCGGTGCGCTCGCTGGAGCGCAGCCCGCTGTTCCAGGTGATGCTGGTGCTGCAGAACCAGGCGCAGGCGGCGCCGGCGCTGGCGGGGATCGGGGCGGAGGTGCTGTCGCTCGCGACGGAGACGGCGAAGTTCGAGCTGACCTTGTCGCTGGCGGAGACGGAAGACGGGCTGTCGGGCGAGCTGGAATACGATAGCGATCTCTACGACCGCGCGACGGCGGAGCGGCTGCTCCTGCATCTGGAGCGGGCGCTGCGCTTCCTGTCGGAGCGTCCGGAGGGGCGGCTCGCGGAGCTGTCGCTGCTGTCGCGGGAGGAGCGGCGGCGGCTGACGCAGGATTGGAACGCGACCGCGGCGGCGGTGCCGGAGGCGACGCTGCCGGAGTTGTTCGCCGAGCAGGTGGCGCGGACGCCGGAGGCGGTGGCGGTGTCGTGCGGCGGCGAGGCGGTGAGCTATGGCGCCCTGGAGGCGCGGGCGAACCGGCTGGCGCGGCGGCTGATCGGGCTGGGGGTGGGTCCGGAGACGGTGGTGGGGCTGGCGCTGGAGCGCTCGGCCGAGCTGGTGGTGGCGATGCTGGCGGTGCTGAAGGCGGGCGGCTGCTACCTGCCGCTCGATGCCGGCCACCCGCCGGCACGGCTCGCCTTCCTGCTCGCCGATGCCGGCGCGGCGCTGGTGCTGACCAGCACGGCGCTGGCGCCGCGGCTGCCCGAGGATCTCCCGGCGCTGCGCCTCGACGAGGCGGCGCCGGACCTCTCGCCGGCGCCGATCGCCGCGGACGAGCGCCGCGCGCCGCTCCGCCCCGGCCACCTCGCCTACATCATCTACACCTCGGGCTCCACCGGCGCCCCCAAGGGCGCGATGGTGCAGCATCGGGGCGTGGTCAATCTGGCGCTGGCGCATATCCGCGACTGCGAGGTCCGCCCCGGCGACCGGCTGCTGCAATACGCCTCGCCCGCCTTCGACGTTCTCGGTGGCGGAGCTGTGGATGGCGCTGCTGTCGGGCGCGACGCTGGTGATGGCGCCGCCGGAGCGGCTGGTGCCGGGCGAGCCGCTGGCGCGGCTGATGGCCGAAGAGGCGATCACCCACGTGCTGCTGGTGCCGAGCGTGCTGGGCAGCCTGCCGGAGGAAGCGCTGGCCTCGTGCCGCACGCTGGTGGTGGGCGGCGAGCCCTGCCCGCCCGAGCTGGTGGCACGCCACTCGGCCGGGCGGCGCATGATCAACGCCTATGGCCCGACCGAGGCCACGGTCTGCGCCACGATGAGCGCGCCACTCGAGGGCGCGGTGGCGCCGCCCCTGGGCCGGCCGATCGCGAACACGCGCCTCTACCTCCTGGACGAGGCTCTGTCGCCGGTGCCGGTGGGGGTGGCGGGGGAGATCTATCTCGGCGGCGTGGGCCTGGCGCGGGGATATGTCGGTCGTCCGGAGCTCACGGCGGAGCGCTTCGTGGCGGACCCGTTCGGCCCGGCGGGGGGCCGGCTCTACCGCACCGGGGATCTCGGGCGCTGGCGGGCGGACGGGGTGGTGGAGTTCCTCGGCCGCTCGGACGGGCAGGTGAAGCTGCGGGGATTGCGCATCGAGCCCGGCGAGATCGAGGCGGCGCTGCTGGAGCACGCCGCGGTGGCGCAGGCGGCGGTGGTGGTGTGGCGCGAGCGGCTGGTGGCCTATGTCGCGGGCCGCGGCGCGGAGGTCGCGGCCGCGGCGCTGCGCGCGCATCTGGCCTCGCGGCTGCCGGCGCACATGCTGCCGCAGGGCTATGTCTGGCTGGCGGCGCTGCCGCGCACGGCCAGCGGCAAGCTCGACCGGCGCGCGCTGCCCGAGCCGGTGTGGCGCGAGGCGGAGGGCTTCGAGGCGCCGCAGGGCGCGGTGGAGGAGCTGCTGGCGGCGCTCTGGGCCGAGCTCCTCGGCCGCGACCGCGTCGGCCGCCACGACAACTTCTTCGACCTCGGCGGCCATTCGCTGCTGGCCGTGCAATTCGTCCATCGCTGCCTGCAAATCCCGGGCATTACGATGGCCCTGCGCAACTTGTTCGAATATCCCACCGTGGCGGAACTGGCGCGGCATGCCGCGCAACCCGCCGACGGTCCCCGGTTCACTCATCTGGTGCCGCTGCAGCAGAGCAAGCTGCGGCCGGCGCTCTTCTGCGTCCACCCGGCCGGCGGCGCCGTCTTCTGCTACCTGCCGCTCGCCGCGGCGCTCGGGCGCCAGCAGGCAGTCTATGGCTTGCAGGCGACGGGGCTCGATCCCGGCGAGGTCGCCGCCGGTTCGATCGAGCAGATGGCGCGCGACTACCTCGACGAGATCCGTGCGGTTCAGCCGTCAGGTCCCTACCATCTGCTGGGCTGGTCCTTCGGCGGTCTCGTCGCTTACGAGATGGCGTGCCAACTCCAGGACATCGGCGAGGAGGTCGCCCTTCTGGCGCTGCTCGACACGCCGCTGCACCAGCCGGAGAGTGACGGCGCGGAGATCACCGATGCCAGCATCATCGCGACCCTGATCGACGTTCTCGGCCTCGAGAAGATCATCCCCGGCGTCACCCGGGCGATCACCGATCTCGACAGCTTCGTAGACGCGGCACGGCACAGCGGCGTCTGGCCCGCCGACTTCTCGACGGTGCAGGCGGCGGCGATCATCGAGTTGTTCAAGCTCAATGTCGAGCAAGGCTCGCGCTTCCGTCCCGGCCGGTACCGCGGCTCGCTTCTGCTCTTCCGGGCGACGGCGACCCCGGGCGACAACGACCGCTATTTCGACTGGTCCCCCAAGATCGAGGGCGAGATCCGGGTGGTGCCCCTCCCCTGCACGCACAATCGCGTGCCGCACGAGCCCCATGTCGGCGACATCGCCCGTGCGTTGCGGCCATTCCTGACGGCACAGCCCGGCTTCGTGCGGCCGCGGCGCCCGTCCAAGCGGTAGGCGCGGTCGGGCGGCGCCTCAGGCCGCCATGCGCCCGAATTCCATCTTGAAGCGGTGGTCGGCGACATCGAAGTAGCGGTCGTCGTGGGTGACGCAGATAACGACCTTCCCCCGGGCTTTGAGCCCCGGCAGGATCTCCTCGTAGAATTTGCGCCGGAAGGACGGATCCTGATCGGCCGCCCATTCGTCGAAGATGACGACCGGCTTGTCCTCGAGCAGGGTCACGATCATCGCCAGGCGCTTGCGCTGTCCGGTCGAGAGGTTGATGGTCGTGAAGCTGTCGCCGCGAATCGCGGTCTTCTGGTCGAGCTGCATGTAGGCCAGCAGCTCGGCGAGCTTCGCGGGATCCTGCTCGCCCAACCCGTAGAGGCGGCGGAACAGGTGGAAATCCGAGAAGATGATCGAGATCTGATCGCGGATCCAGGCTTCCGTCGCCGTCGAGTATGGCGTGCCGCCGAGCAGGATGCGCCCGGTATCGGGGCGATAGAGCCCGGCCATCAACTTCATCAGCGTCGTCTTGCCGGAGCCGTTGCCGCCCGTGATGAAGACGATCTCGCCGGGTCGCGCGATGAAATCGACCGGCCCGACGGTGAAGGCCTCGCTGCCGCCGTTCGAATAGGTGAAGGTCGCGCCTTCCAGGCGCAGCTCCGGCCGGACCGCCGAGGGCCGCACGTCGTCGGCAGCGTCCGTCGGCGGCGCGGCGCTGCTGAGCTGGGCGTCGAGGGCGAGCAGGCGCTCCATCGAGGAATTCGCCGTGGCCAGCGACGGGATCGCCTGCACGATCATCGAGATCGGACCGATGAGGAACAGGATCGCCGTGGTGATCTTCACGAGATCGCTCGAGGCGATGGTGCTGAAGGCGGGGACCGCGAACACCACCGTCGCCAGCAGCAAATAGAAGGTCGATTGCGCGAAGACGAACTCGCCGGCCGAGCTGCGCGCCGTCTCCTGCTTCAGGCCGGTGGCTTCCGCCGAGAGATGCTCGATCGTCTGCGCCAGCGCCGCACCGCGCGCCCGGCTCATCTTCACTTCCTTGAAGCCGCTGAGCAGGTCGTCGAGGCCCTCGAACACCTCGGAATCCTGGGCCGCGGTCTGGCGCAGGCGCTGACGCAGCCGTTCCGAGCGGCGCAGGAAGATCGATATCGCGAAGAACGCCGCCATCGCCGTCAAGACCAGCGCCGTCACCGAGAGATACGCCACATAGGCGGTCACGAACAGCAGCAGCAGGCACGCCTGCCCCGCCGCGACGAAGTTCGGCGCCAGGTTCGAGATGGCGACCGGCTCCTTGGCGATGGTGGTGAGCACGTCCGAGGGCACCAGCCGCTCGATCCGCACGAGATCGGAATGCCGCACCTTCTCGATGAGCTTGATGCGCAAGTCGTTGACGATGCGCTCGATCTCGCACATCGCCACCGACATGACGTAACGCTGGGTGATGATATAGACGGCCAGGCACAGGCAGAACATGATGAGCAGATGCAGGTCCGGGCCGTCGCCGGCATGCTGGGCGGCGGAGTTGATCGTGCTCAGGATGAGCGCGTTGGTGCCGCCGGCAAGGCACATCATGAACGCCATACGCGATGGCGGGATCGAGTTCTCCTTGCGGAGGGTGGTGACGATCAGCACGGTGAGCGGTCCCGACGCTGGCCGGTCGCCGACGACATGGCTAGGACGCCGGCGAAGAAGGCCGCTGGTGGCGTCTCTGGCGCTCGGTCGTGCGCGTCAGCTGCAGGACCAGAATGACGACGATGGGGCTGAACAGCAGCGAGAAGAAGAAGGCGGCAAAGAACCCCATCGAGCGGCGCGACCCGACCAGCCCCACCAGGATGCAGGCCAGAAGATAGATGATGATCAGGATGATCGGTTCCATGGCCGACTGCCGCCACCCGCCTTAGAACCGTCGCCCCGGTCAGGCCGCGGCCGTCTTGGACGGCGACTTCTTCGCCTCGTCGCGGGCCTCGGCGAACTCTTTGGCGATCTCCTCCTTCTTCGCCTCGGCGTCGAAGTCGAGCAGGCTGCCGCCGCCGGCGAAATGCTGCGCGAACACCTTGCCGACCGCGTAGGTCGCGGCCGAGGCGAAGCCCGGCATCGCGGCGATCGCGACGATCGGCCCGATGATCGGTATCACCTTGGCCATCGAGAAGAGATAGCCCGAGGAGCCGACCGACAGGAGATAGGGAAGGATGCTGCCGCCAAGGCTGCTGGAGATCGCCCGGACGCGGACATCGGGGAACTCGACGCCGTAGACCTTGGCCAGGTCGCGGATCATCTTGACCTGGACGGCGGCGATGGCGCCGATATCGACGAGGGGGATCGGTATGAGGCCGGCACCCGCGGACCAGGCGGAAGAACGCCGCACGATGCTCATAGCCTCCGCCATACGATCGTCCATAGACGCCCCCGATTGCGAGTTCATTTCATTGACAAACTATCACAGGCGCCCCGGCGCGGCAACCGGACCGGCCGCGGGCGCAGGCGGTGGCCCGGCGGCGCCGACGGCCTGCCAGCGCCGGCCCGGCGCCGATTCGCCGCCCATATCCAAAGCCGCGAGCAGGCCGTAGTATAATGCCAACCCCAGCTGTGGATCAGAGCGGGAGTGTTCGGTGAATAGCGTTTTCAGCCGCTTGTTCTCGTCGATCGGCGAGTCCTATGCCCGTGTCGTCGACTGGATCGACGACCACCTGCTGTCGCTCGGGCTTGGCGGGCTGCTCGTCCTGTTGATTCTGGCCGTCCTTTCGCCGCGCATGTTCATCACCATTCCGGCCGGACACGAAGGCGCGCTGTTCAAGCGCTTCCAGGGCGGCACCGATGTCGAGCAGGCCTATGACGAAGGCTTCCACATCGTCTGGCCCTGGAACACCATGTACATCTACGATGTCCGCTTCCAGAACCAATCCTCCAAGTTCGACGCCCATACCTCCGACGGCCTCAATCTCATCGCCGACGTGGCATTCCGCTTTCGCGTGACGCGGCGCAACGTGCCGCTGCTGCACAAGTACATCGGCCCCGACTACGTGCAGAAGCTCATCCTGCCGAGCCTGGGCGCCCGCGTCCGCGAGGAGGTGTCGCGCCACACGCCGGAGGAGGTCTATTCGACCAAGCGGCTGGAGATCCAGCAGCGGATCCGCGACGGCATGCGCCGCGAGTTCGAGATGGATCCCGAGGCCGACACGCTGCTGCAGCGCGTCGAGTTCGTCGAGCTCGACGAGATCTTCCTGCGCGACGTGGAACTGCCGGAGTCGCTGCAGAAATCGATGATCGAGAAGGACCAGCAGCTGCAGATGATGCTCGAATACGACTATCGCATCGAGCGCGAGAAGAAGGAGAGCGAGCGCAAGCGAATCGAGGCGGAGGGCATTCGCCAGTTCCAGGACATCGTCAAGGACGGCATCACCGACCGGTATCTGATGTGGAAGGGAATCGACGCGACGCTGCAACTCGCGCAATCGCCCAATTCCAAGGTCATCGTCATCGGCAACACCAAGACCGGGTTGCCGATCCTGCTCGGCAATCTCGACACGACGCTGTCGCCGCCCGCCGCCGGGACCCCATCGACCGCCGACGCCAAGTCGTCGCTGACGCCGCTCACCAACACCCCGGAGGCCAGCAAGGGGGCCCCGTCGGCGACCGTCGCGCCCGCCTTGCCGCTGCCGGGCGATCTCGGCGGCAGCAAGACGAATTCGGGAATGGCGCTGGGGCCGTCGGCAAACACGCCGGCCACCGAGTTCGGGCGCGCATAAACCGTCGACGAAGGCCCAGCCGCCCGCGAAATAACGCTGCCGCGTCTACCCAGCGCCGGCCGGCTGGTGTATCGTTGCGGAGTTCCCTTGCAAAAGGAGACTCCATGAAGCCTTCTCTGCTCGTCGTTTCGGCGGTCGCGGCGACCGTGGCCGCGTCCGCCGCCGCCACGGCCGGCCCGGCTCCCGATCCGATCTACAAGGCGGAGAAATGCTATGGCGTCAACGTCGCCGGTGGCAACGATTGCGGCGCCCAAGGCGTGCACAGCTGTGCCGGCGAGGCGACGATCAGCAAGGATCCGAACTCCTGGATCTATGTGCCGGTCGGAACCTGCACCAAGATCGCGGGCGGCAGCACCAAGCCGAAATCGAGTTGACCGGCCGCGCCACGGCTGAACCACCGAGCATGCCGCGATGACCAAGACGCTCCCCCGCCTGCGCAACCCGACGCTCGACGACATCAAGCGCACCGCGACAGCAGCGACGCCGCAAACCCGCGACTTGCCGGCCGCGACGCCGGAAGCCACGGCGGCGCCTGAACCGGTCGCGACCGGCCGCGCGCTGGCCCTCGTCGAGGGACCGAGCCGCGAGGACGAGCGGCGCCTCAGGGCGGCGCTCGACATCCTGTCGCGTTATCGCCGCTGGACGATCGCCGCCGCCGCGGCGCCGCTGCCGCTGATCGACGCTGCCTGCGTCTCGGGCGTGCAGCTGCGCATGATCTCGCGCCTCGCGCGACTCTATGACGTCCCCTTCGAGCGCGTGCGGGTGGGATCACTGCTGTCCTCGCTCCTCGGCGGCTGGACGCCCTTTACCATCACCACCAGCGTCGCCGGCGCCGCGGCGCGCCTCGTGCCCGGCATCGGCACGCTGATCGGCGTCGCGACCTCGGTCGGCACCTCGACGCTCGCCACCGAGACCATCGGCAAGATCTTCATCCGGCATTTCGAGGACGGCGGCACCTTCCTCGATTTCGAGCCCAAGAAATACCGCCAGGCACTCGACCAGACGAAAGCCGCCGGCAAGCGCGGCCGATGAGCCGCGCCACGCCGCGCCGCGAGGCGGAGGGATAGCGTGCGGAACGGGACCGGAGCGATCGTGGTCATGGCCACGCTGAAGGGCGGCAGCGGCAAGAGCACGGCCGCCGCCTGCCTCGCCGCGCATTGTCAGCTCGGCGGCATGCGCGCCGCGATGATCGACGCCGACCCGCAGGCGAGCCTGCTGCACTGGCAGGGCTTGGGCGATCCGCCGCTGGATCTGCCGATCATCGCCGACACCTCCGAGGCGGTGGCGCAGCGCGCACGCGAGCTGGCGCGCGACGTTCGAGCTCGTGATCATCGACACCGCGGGCTTCCGCAACCGCACGATGATCGAGGCGCTGTCGGTGGCGGATATGGCGGTCATCCCGATCAAGGCCTCGCCGCTCGACATCGCTGCGGCGATCGAGACGGTGCGGCTGATCGAGGAGGTCAACGCCACCGAGGAGCGGCGCGCCCGGCCGATGGCCTACCGCCTGCTGCTGACCCAGGTGACCGTGGGCAGCGCCGTCGCCCGGCATGTGCGCGCGGAGCTGGCGCAATCCGGCTATGCGCTGTTCGAGGCGGAGCTCGCCAACCGGGTCGTCTATGCGGAGGCGAGCATCGTCGGCCGCATGCCGATACACATCGACGCCGAGAGCGCCGCGGCGCGCGACGGCGAGGCCTTCGCGCGCGAAGTCCGGCACGCGCTCGGCTGGTGATCCCGGACCCGCAAGCCGGTCGACGCATGGCGCGGCGGGCTCTGGGCGTCCTGCCGCTGATATGCCTGGCGATCACCGCGGGCACCGCCCGCGCCGATGCGGCGGTACAGGTTCCCAGCTGCGCGATGTTTCTCGATTTCGGCGAGCGCTGGATCGGGCTCGACGAGGCAACCGCGGCCGAGGTGCTCGGGGTGCCTCTCTACGCGCTGACCGACGCCGACATCGACCTCGTCGCCAAGGGCCTCCAGGCCTGCCTGGCAAAAGCCGACACGCCGGAGGCGAAGGCGGTGCTGCAGGAAGACATGAAGCACATGTCGTCCCTGACGGCGGCACGCAACCGAGTCCGCCGCGCCTTCGCCGACTACGAGGCGGCCAAGAAAAAAGAGCAGCCCAAGCTGGAGCAGATCGCGGCACGGCTCGACGGCCTGGCGCCGACGCCACGCAACCACAGCGCGGTCGACGATTCTGAGGCGACGCTCTCGGCGATCTTCTTCGAGCTCGAGCAGAAGCGGCTGAGGTCGCAGGTAAAGCAGCCGCTGTCGGAGGATTACCCGGCCTATGCCGCGGCGCTGGCGGCGCTCGGGCGCAAGCGCGAGGCCTATGCCGAACAGGCGCGGCAGGAGCTTCTCGGCGCGGCGCAGGACGCGCTCCAGCGGCACAGCGCCGATTTGGCCCGTCTCGGCCTTCCGCCCGAGGCGCTGGATACGACCATTGTCCTGCAGGACATCGCCGCCGGAAGAAGCGTGCGCTGGCTGACGCTGCGCCAATGGGCGGTGCTGGTGCTCGACAATCCCGAGAATACCGCGGTGAAGGTCGGGCATGGCGAGGCGGCGGCGTTCACGGTGGAGGTGGTTCGCCCGGGCTACGGCACGGCCGAGTTCGCCTTCCGCCAGGACGGGCATGACCTCCTGCTGGCGCGGAGCGGCGTCGACGGGCATTTGGACGCTATCGACACCCCGCCGAAGCGGCGCGAGGCGAACGACCTGCTGCTGGCGGTGGTGCGGCAGCGCTAGGAGCCTGTCTGGGACATGGGCGGGCCGCCGACGCCCGCCCTTCGCGCCGCGGCCGGAGTGAGCTAGCATGGACCCCGGGAGGGCTCATGACGACCCAATCGCGCTATCGCGCATCCCCGGGAGAGATGGGCTGGAGCCTGGGTGCGGCGCAGCAGACGGCCTTTCGCTGGGAATACGATGACGGGCGCGCCGAGCTGCTGGCGCTCTACGACAAGGGCAAGCGCCAGCAATGGAATGCGCAAGAGCGCATCGACTGGTCGCGCGATCTCGACCCCGACAACCCGATGCAGCTGCCGGACGAGACCATCTCGCTCAGCGGTTCCGATCTCTGGAACAAGCTGTCGGCGAAGGAGCTGGCGCAGTTTCGCCGGCATTCCCAGGCCTGGCAGATCTCGCAATTCCTCCACGGCGAGCAGGGCGCCCTGATCTGCGCGGCGAAGATCGTGCAGCAGGTGGAGAAGGTCGACGCGAAGTTCTACGCGGCGACACAAGTGATCGACGAGGCGCGGCATGTCGAGGCCTATGCGCGGCTGCTGCACGAGAAGTTCGACATGGTCTTCCCGGTGAACGGGCCGCTGCAGGCCCTGCTCCAGGACGTGATCGAGCGCCAGGAGTGGGATTTCACCTATCTCGGCATGCAGGTGGTGATCGAGGGGCTGGCACTGGCCTCCTTCCAGAGCATCCGCGACAAGGCGCAGAATGCGCTCGCCGCCCAGGTCAACGCCTATGTCATGCAGGACGAGGCGCGGCACGTCGCCTTTGGACGGCTGGCGCTGCGCGATTATTATCCCAACCTCACCGAGGCGGAGCGCGACCGGCGCGAGGAGTTCCTGGTGGAGGCCTGCTATCTCATGCGCGACCGCATGGACCCGTCCGACGTCTGGGCGGCGGTCGGGCTCGACGTCAAGGAGTGCCGTGCCGTGCACGAGGCGGCGCTCGCCACCCACAAATTCCGCTCGCGCCTGTTCAGCCGCATCGTGCCGACGGTGCGGGATATCGGCTTGTGGGGACCGCGCGTGCGCAGCGCCTTCGAGGATCTCGGCGCGATGAAATTCGCCGACCGCGACGGCGCCGCCATGCTCGAGGAAGACAACCGCGTCGCCGAGGAGTTCGACGCCAGGCGCTTCGTCGAGCGGGCGCTCGAGGGCGACGCGGCGCGGCCATGACGATCAAGGGCAAGGCCTATATCGCCGGCGCCTACGAGCACCCGACGCGGCACGCTCCCGACAAGTCACTGGCGCAGCTCCACGCCGAGGTCGCCAAGGGCGCGCTCGAGGACGCCGGTTTGAGCCATGCGGATGTCGACGGCTATTTCTGCGCCGGCGACGCGCCCGGCCTCGGGCCGCTGTCGATGATCGACTATATGGGCCTCAAGGTCCGCCACATGGATTCGACCGAGACCGGCGGCTCCTCCTACACCATCCATGTCTCCCATGCGGCGCAGGCGATCGCGGCCGGCAAGTGCTCGGTCGCGCTGATCACGCTCGCGGGCCGGCCGCGCGCCGAAGGCATGGCCACCGGCACCGCGCCCCGCACCTACAGCGCCGCCGCGCCCGATGTGGGATTCGAGGCGCCCTACGCGCCGGTGGTCACCAACATGTACGCCATGTGCGCGATGCGCCACATGCACCAATACGGCACCACCAGCGAGCAGCTCGCCTGGATCAAGGTCGCGGCCTCGCATCACGCGCAGCACAATCCGCATGCGCTGCTGCGCGAGGTCGTCACCGTCGAGGATGTCGTCCGCTCGCCGATGATCGCCGATCCCCTGCATCGTCTCGATTGCTGCGTCATCACCGACGGCGGCGGCGCGCTGATCGTCGTCGCCCCCGAGGTGGCGAAGAGCCTGAAGCGCCCCAAGGTCAAGCTGCTCGGCGCCGGCGAGGCGCCCAAGAACCAGATGGGCGGCAGGATCGACCTGACCTATTCGGGCGCGGTCTGGTCGGGGCCGCGGGCCTTCGCAGAGGCGGGGATCAGGCCCGCCGACATCAAATACGTCTCGATCTACGACAGCTTCACCATCACGGTGCTGATGACGCTCGAGGATCTGGGCTTCTGCGAGAAGGGCCAAGGCGGGCGCTTCGTCGCCGACGGCGCGCTCATTGCGGGCAGCGGCAAACTGCCCTTCAACACCGATGGCGGCGGGCTCTGCAACAACCATCCCGGCAATCGCGGCAGCATGACCAAGGTGATCGAGGCGGTGCGCCAGCTGCGCGGCGAGGCCCATCCGCAGGTCCAGGTCAGGAACTGCGATCTGGCGCTGGCGCATGGCACCGGCGGCTCGCTCGGCACGCGCCACGGCAGCGCCACGCTGATCCTGGAGAGGGAATAGGCCGATGGCGCAGAAGGAACGCATCATCGCCGCGCCGCCGGTCAATCCCGAGACCAAGCCGTTCTGGGACGCCGCGGCCGAAGGCCGGCTGCTGATCAAGAAATGCCTTGCCTGCGGCGAGCGGCACTACTATCCGCGGGAGATCTGCCCGTTCTGCTTCAGCGACCGGACGGAATGGGAGGCCGCGTCGGGCCGCGGCAGCATCTATTCCTACAGCGTGATGCGGCGTGCGCCGATCCCCTACGCGATCGCCTATGTCACGCTCGAGGAAGGCGTCACCATGATGACCAACATCGTCGATTGCGACCTCGATCAGATCCGCATCGGCCGCAAGGTCGCGCTCGTCTTCAAGCCCAGCGACGGCGGCCCGGCGGTGCCGATGTTCACGCTGGCCGCGTAGCGGCCGGCTTTCTCGAGCAGGAGACGACCCATGGCTTCGCAAACCGCCCCAGCCGCCAAGCGGCTGCGCGCGCTGCTGCAACAGCAAGGGCTGCTGATCGCGCCCGGCGCCTATGAGTGCATCGGTGCACGCGTTATCGAGCAGGCGGGCTTCGCCGCCGTCTACATGACCGGGGCGGGCACGGCGGCGATGCTGGGATATCCCGATTACGGCCTCGTCACCATGAGCGAGATGGCGGAGAACGCCGGCCGCATCGCCGGCGCGGTGCGGGTGCCGGTGATCGCCGACGCCGATACCGGCTACGGCAACGAGCTCAACGTCACGCGCACGGTCCGCGAATACGAGCGGCGCGGCGTCGCCGGGCTCCATATCGAGGACCAGGGCTTTCCCAAGAAATGCGGCCACCTCGACAACAAGACGGTGATCCCGCTCGACGACTACCTCGCCAAGATCCGGGCCGCCGCGGCCGCCAAGACCGATCCCGACTTCCTGCTGATCGCACGCACCGACGCGCGCGCGGTGGTGGGATTCGACGAGGCGGTGCGGCGGATGAACGCGGCGCTGGCATGCGGCGCCGACATGGCGTTTCTCGAGGCGCCGCAGACGCGCGACGAGGTCGAGGCGGTGCCGAAGCTGGTCCGCGGCCCCTGCCTGCTCAACGTCGTCTCCGGCGGCAAGACGCCGGTGCTTGACCTGGCCGAGGCCGAGCGCATGGGATTCAAGCTGGCGATCCTGCCGGGCATCCTGTTCCAGACGGCGATGGACGCCTTCGACAAGGCATTGGCCGAGGTCAAGGCGCGGCGCCGGCATCCCGAGATGGCGGTGAGCCTCAAGGAGAAGTTCCGCCGCGTCGGCGCCGATGAGTGGGACGCGCTGCGCGACCGCTTCAAGACGCCCGCCGCGGAGCGCGCCGCCGAATAATGGCGGGCGAGGCCGGAGCCGCCTTGCGCCTCGAGACCGGCGCCGTGGATGTCCGGCTGACCGCGATGGCGGCCGTGGGGCCGGCGCTGAAGCAGCGCTACGCGGCGCTCCTCGACATCGACGAGGAGGCGCGCTGGCGGCGCTTCCGGGTCGAGGCTGCGCGCGACCAGTACCTCATCGGCCGGGCGCTGCTGCGCACCACGCTCTCGCGCTATGCCGATGTCGCGCCGACGGCATGGCGGTTCGAGACCAACGCCTATGGCTGTCCGTTCGTGGCCGCACCCGCGACCTGTTGCGATCTCCGCTTCAATCTTTCCCATACGGATGGCCTGGTCGCCTGCGCCGTGACGCGCGACGGCGAGGTCGGCATCGATGTCGAGAATACCGACCGCGAGGTCGATCCGCTGGCGCTCGCGCCGACAGTCTTCGCCCCCGCCGAGATCGCCGATCTCGCGGCGATGCCGGCGGCCCGCCAACATGAACGCTTCTTCTCCTATTGGACGCTCAAGGAATCCTACATCAAGGCGCGCGGCATGGGGCTGTCCCTGCCGCTCGACGGGTTCTGGTTCGAGCTTGACGGCGGCGCGCCGCGTATCCGCTTTACCACCACCTGCCCCGATCGTCCCGAGCGCTGGCATTTCGAGCAGCACCGGCCGACGCCGAGCCACAAGCTCGCGCTCGCGGTCTCGACGGCGCCGCAGAGCGCACCGGCGATCCGCCAGCGCTGGGTGGTGCCGCTGGCGATGGGCTAGCGCCGCGCCGTCGATGAATGGATCGAGGAAGGCCACGGGCATGGAACAAGGACCGGTCCAAGGCGAGGCGGCGGCCGTCGATTTCGGCGCGTTCGTCACCGGCCCTCGCCTCTTTCTCGAGGGCGCGGCCGACGGGCCGCTCGCCGGACTCAGCTTCGTCTGCAAGGACCTCATCGACGTCGCAGGCACCGTGACCGGCGGCGGCAATCCCGACTGGCGCCGCACGCACGCGCCGGCCGCGCGCCATGCCCCGGTCGTCCAGCGGCTCCTCGCCGCCGGCGCCCGGCTCATCGGCAAGACGATCACCGACGAGCTCGCTTTCAGCCTCGAAGGCGCGAATGTGCATGAGGGGACGCCGACCAACCCACGATGCCCCGAGCGCCTGCCGGGCGGCTCGTCGAGCGGGTCGGCGGTGGCCGTCGCGGCCGGGCTGGCGGATATCGCCTTGGGCACGGATACCGGCGGCTCGGTCCGCGTGCCCGCGAGCTTCTGCGGCATCCTCGGCTTCCGTCCCAGCCATGGCGCGCTGCCGCTCGACGGCGTCCTGCCCTTCGCGCCGAGCTACGATACGATCGGCTGGTTCGCCCGCGAGGCAAGCGTGTTGCGGCGGGTTGGCCGGACGCTGCTCGGCGAGGACGGCGCGCCGCCGCGCCGCTGGCTCCTGGCGCAGGACGCCTTCGATCTCTGCGACCGCGGCTGCGCCGAGGCGCTGCTCGGCGTCGCCTCGAGGCTGGGCGCCCGCGACGAGATCGCGCTGTTCGACGGCGAGCAGGCGCTTTGGCTCGAAGCCTATCGCGTCCTGCAGGGCGCCGAGATCTGGGCGTCGCTCGGTCCCTGGATCAGGGCGACGCAGCCGCGCTTCGGCGCGGCCATCGCCGCCCGCTTCGACGACGTGGCGGGCATCGCGCCCGATCTCGTCGCCCGCTTCGCACCGATACGCCGCCGCATCGCCGCACGGCTCGACGCGCTGCTCGAGCCCGGCACGGCGCTCGTCCTGCCTACCGCTCCCGGCATCGCGCCGCGGAAGGACGCCTCGGCGGAGGAGATCGGCGAATTCTATCGCCGGGCGCTGACGCTGACCTGCGGCGCCGGCCACGCCGGTCTGCCGCAGCTGTCGCTGCCGCTGGCCGAGGTCGAGGGCTGTCCCGTCGGACTGTCGCTCATCGGCCGGCGCGGCAGCGACGCGTCGCTGCTGGCGGCGGCGGCGCGATGGTGAGCCGCGGCTAGACTAGCTTAGCTTAGCTAGGCGGCGACGCTCAGCCGGCGCGCCTCGGCGCGGTACTTCCGGGCGAGCCAGCGGTTGAAGCCAGCGGTTGAACTGGCGAACATGGTCCCTCCTCGATCAGAGATCATCCCGCCCGGCGATAGGGCAGCGTCAGCGCCGCAGGTGCCGTCTGCCGGCCGACCAGGCCCGCGACCGCGAGGAAGGCGAGCAGGTACGGCATCATCACCAGCAGGGCGGTCGGCAGCGGCACGCCCATGTCGGGCAGCTGGAACTGCAGCGCGGTGGCGGCGCCGAACAGCAGGCAGGCGCCGAAGGCGCGTCCGATCCGCCAGTTGCCGAAGATCACTGCCGCGATGGCGAGATAGCCGGCGCCGTTGGTCATGCCTTCGGTAAAGGTGTTGATGTCGCCGATCGAGAGATATGTCCCCGCCAGCGCCGACATCAGCCCGGCGAAGAGCACCACGCCGTAGCGCACGGCCAGGACCGGCATCCCCGCCTTGTCGACGCTGCGCGGGTCGGCGCCGGCCGCCCGCACCACCAGGCCGATGGCGGTGTAGCGCAGCACGAGCGCCGTCAGCACGGCCAGGCCCAGCGCGAGATAGACCAGCCAGACCTGCTGGAACACGGCAGCGCCGAAGATCGGGATCTTGCCCAGGAGCGGCGGGCTCCATTGCGGGAAACCCGGAATGAGGTCGCGCGAGCGCTCGCCGAAGACCTCGCGGTAGGCAAGCGTGGTGCCGCCGAGGGCGAGGATGTTGATGCCGAGGCCGGTGACGACCTGATTGGCCTGCAAGGTGACGCTGAGAAACGCCTGCAGCAACGCCACGGGCAGCACGGCGATCACGCCGCAGAGCAGGCCGACCAGCGGATCGCCGGTCGCCCAGGAGCCGAGCGCGCCGGCAAAGGCCGCGGTCAGCATCATGCCTTCGATGCTCATGTTGAGAACGCCGGCGACCTCGCTCACCAGCTCGCCTGTCGCGGCAAGGATCAGCGGCACCGAGAGGCGCAGCGTCGAGCCGAGGAAGACGGCGAGAAGCTCGCCTTCATCGCGTCGCTTTCCGGCGATCGAGCCAGAACGCCATGGCGGCGAGCGTGATCACGATCAGCCCCTGGATCACCATCACGATGGCGCTCGGGACTTGCGCCACCATCTCCATGTTGATGCCGCCCGAGCGAAGAAAGCCGAAGAGCAGCGCACCGGCGACGACGCCGAGCGTCGAGCCGCGCGCCAGCAGGCCGATGACCAGGCCGTCGAAGCCGTATCCCGAGGAGAAGCCCACCTTGAGCAGATACTGGTCGCCCTGCAGCATGATCGCGCCGGCAAGTCCGCCGAAGGCGCCGGCGATCGCCATCGCCGCGACCACGATCCGCCCGCGGGCGACGCCCGCGCGCCGGGCCGCCGTCTCGTTGAGGCCGACGGCGCGCAGCTGCCAGCCGAAGACGCTCTTGGCGAGGATCAGCCACACCGCGAGCGCCAGCAGGATGGCGAGCGGCAGCCCGATGTTGAGCGGCACGGAGGGATCGCCCAGCAGCAGCGGAAGCCGCGTGGCGCCGGGGATCTCGAGCGATTCCGGCAGCGTCGCCGTCGTCGTCATCGGCCGGCGCAGCAGGTCGACGGACTGTACCGACCAGTAGAGCAGCCAGATGCCGATGAAGGTCAGCAGCAGCGTGCTGATGACCTCGTTGGTGCCGGCCTTGACCTTGAGGATGCCGGCGAGCGCCCCCCAGGCGGCGCCCACCACCACCGCCGCGGCCAGCGGCACCAAGAAGGCGAGACCGAAAGGCAGGCCCTTGGCGCCGCCATAAAGCGCCACCGCCGTGGCCGCCATGCCGCCGACCGCGATCTGTCCCTCGCCGCCGACATTGGTCAGATTGGCGCGTGCCGCGACGATGAAGCCGAGACCGACCAGGGCGTAGGCGACCGAGCGATTGATCGAGGCGGCGATGACGTAGCCGGAGCCGAAGGCGCCGTCGATGAAGGCGTCGATCGCATCGGCGACATCCGCGCCGGTCAGGCCGATGAGACAGAGGCCGAGCAGCAGCGTCACGAGCACCGTCGCCACGGGGACGGTCACCGAGACCAGCGGCAGGCGTTGCCGCAACGCCGGAAGCAGCACGCTCATGCCGCGTGACCCGACATCATGGCGCCGATCGCCTCGCGGTAACGCGGGCTCGCGGGCCGCTCGCCGACGATCCGGCCGCGATAGAGCACGATGACGCGGTCCGCCACCGCGATCAGCTCATCGAGCTCCGAGGAGATGAGCAGCACGCCGGCGCCGGCTTCGCAGGCGCCGCGAATATGCTTGTAGATCGCCTCGACCGCGCCGACATCGAGACCGCGCGTCGGCTGCGCCGCCAGCAGAAACACCAGGTTGTCGATGGTGAGCTCGCGGGCGAGGACGGCCTTCTGCTGATTGCCGCCCGACAGGCTGGCGAAGGGCGCGTCGGGCCCGGCGGCGCGGATATCGAAGCGCTGCATCATCGTCCGCGCCTCGCGGCGGAGCGCATTGCGGTCGATCAGTCCGCGCCGGGCGAAACGATCGATGCGGTTGAGGAAGATGTTTTCGGCGAGGCTCAGCTCGGCGATGCAGCCGACGGCATGGCGGTCCTCGGGAATGATGCCGACGCCCAAGGCGGTGATCTCGGCCGGCGGCCGGCCGGTCATTTCGCGGCCGTCGACGAAGAGGCGGCCGCTTCTCGGCCGCATCAGCCCGGCCAGCACCGCGCCGAGCTCGCTCTGTCCGTTGCCTTCGACCCCGGCCAAGCCGACGATCTCGCCCTTGCCGACCGTCAGTGTGAGCTCGTCCAGCCGCAGCGAGCCCACGGCGTCCTGCACCGTGAGCCCGTCGACCTGCAGCGCGTCGGCACGCCGCGCGTGCTGGCGCCGGCTCTCGTCGGGCACCCTCTCCGCGCTCGCCATGCCGAGCGTCGAGGCGAGCGCGGTATCGAGCGAATTCGAGGTCGCGCTGGATCATCGCCCGCACCAGGCGGTCGATGTCCCGGGCCGGAGCGTCGGAGGTTGCGACCGACCGGCCGTTGCGCAGCACGGTCACGCGGTCGGCGGCGCGCTTGACCTCGGCGAGCTTGTGCGTCACCAGCACGACGCCGCAGCCGCGCTGGGCGACGCGCCGGCACACCGCCAGGAACGCCTCCACCTCGTCCGGCGGCAGCACCGCCGTCGGCTCGTCGAGCACCAGCACCCGCGGCTCGCGGATGAGGCATTTGACGATTTCGACGCGTTGACGCTCGCCGACCGAGAGATCGCCGACCTTGGCATGAGGATCGATCGGCAGTCCGAACGTCTCCGCCACCCGTTTCAGCGTTTCGGCGTAGGCGGCGCGGCGAAGAATGCCCCGCTCCCGCCCCAGCAGCAGATTGTCGACCACCGTGAAGTCGGGGATGAGGCTGAAATGCTGATGCACCATGGCGATGCCGCCGGCCAGCGCATCGGTGGGGCCGGTCGGCCGATAGGGCGCGCCGGCAAGGCGCATCTCGCCGGCGTCGGGGAGATGAAGCCCGAAAATGAGGTTGCAGAGCGTCGACTTGCCCGCTCCATTCTCGCCCAGGAGGCAGTGGATCTCGGCGGCGCCGATGTCGATGGTGACATCATCGAGCGCCAGGACGGTGCCGAACCGCTTGGTCATGCCGCGCAGGGAGAGGATCGGCACCGCCGCGTCCGGCGGCGCCGCCGATCCCCCCCGGGTCTGCGCGAGCGGCGCGCTCACCCCTCAAGCACCTTGATCTCGCCGCCGAGGATGCTCTTCTTGATCTGATCGATCTTGGCGTTCATTTCGGGCGTCGATTTGCAGATGATCAGATCGGACGCCTCCGGCCCCATCGCCAAGCCGAAGGGCTTGTAGCCGGGTTTCCAGGTGCCGGCCAGGTAATGGTCGATCGCGTAGCGCACCTGGAAGCCCACGCCGGTCACGGAATAGGCGACGTAAAGCGGGTCGGTGCCGCAACGGTTGGTGTAGCCGCCGATGATGTGCGTGCCCTTCTCGCGCGCCGCCTGCTCCAGGCCGCGCAGTCCCAGGTTGAGAATGTGATAGTGGATGTCGGCGCCCTGGGCGATGGCGGCGAGCGTCGCTTCCTTGGATTTGGCGACGTCGTCGAAATCGCCGGTATAGGCCTCGAAATACTTGATCTTTGGGTTGATATATTTTGCGCCGAGCCCGAACTCCTTGCCGGCGTTGACGATCGAGGGGATTTCGAGGCCGCCGACATAGCTCACCGCGCCGTTCTTCGACAGCATCGCCGCGGCCGCGCCGGCGACGAAGGCGATCTCGGCCTGCTTGACGTCGTACTCCGCGACGTTCGGCGGGAAATCGGCCTTGTTGCCGCCGACGATCGAGAATTTGGATTTGGGGAAGCGCGGCGCGACCTTGAGCACCGCCGCCTGGGTCTGGCCGCCGACGCCGATGACCAGCCCGTTCTTGGTGGCGAGATTGGTCAGCGCCTGTTCCATATCGGCGTAGTTGATGTTCTCGATCATCTGCACTTTGATCTTGTCGCCGTATTTCTTCCGCGACGCGACCATCCCGTCATAGCCGGACTCCATCCAGCCCTTGTCGGATTTCGATCCCGGAATCAGGATGCCGATGGTCTCGGGGGCGGCATTGGCGGCTCGAAGGCCGACGACCGACGCCCCCGCCAGGACGGCGGTCGTGCCGATACCCTTCAACATCACGCGACGGGACAACACGGCCATCTTCTCCTCCTTGCTCGCTGCCTGCTCTTCGTTCGGGCGCCTCCGCCCGGCAGTGCACAAGCATCTTGCGTGCCAGATCGGCGCGCTTGTCGATCGGCCTCTCCGCCGCGCCAGCCGGCCGCGAAAAACCACGGCCCGCATGGCCGGGCCATGCCCCGAGGAACCATGAAACGGCGAATGGCGATCGCGAGTACAAATGGTCGGCGTGAACGACGCGGACCCGCCGCCCGTGCCACTTGCGCAAAAAATGCGCATAAGTAAACATTTACCGCGCATATTTTGAGCAGGTCCGCCGCGGCGGCGGCCCGGGACCCCGCGCCCGGCCGGCGCAGCATGGCGCGATTTTTGCTCGATGCCCGACGACACCGCGCCCTCGGGCGCCATCCGCAGCAGAGGAGGAACCCATGGCTGTGTCTTCGTCCACGCGAGAGGCGTCCCGGCCGTCAGCCGGCGTGCTCGGCCGCGGCCGCTCCTATCACTGGCTCGCCGATGCACGACACGTCGACATGGCGATGCCGGCGCCGGCGCCGCGGCGCCTTGCCATCGCCTGCGAGCCGCAGGAGGTGACGGTGGATCTCGAGCGCACGGCGATGATCGTGATCGACATGCAGAACGATTTCTGCGCCAAGGGCGGCTGGGTCGATCATCTCGGCGCCGACTACACGCCCGACCGCGCGCCCATCGCGCCGCTGCAGCGGCTGTTGCCGGCGCTGCGCGCGGTGGACGTCCCGATCATATGGGTGAATTGGGGAAACCGTCCGGATCTGATGAACATGCCGCCCAATCAGCTGCATCTCTACAAGCCCACGGGCAGCGGCATCGGCCTGGGCGAGGCGCTGCCGGGGTCGGGCGCGCACGTGCTGGAGAAGGACAGCTGGGCCGCCGCCGTGGTCGACGAGCTCGCGATCGAGCCCGGCGACGTCCGCGTCGACAAGTACCGCATCAGCGGCTTCTGGGACACGCCGCTCGATTCGATCCTGAGAAACCTCGGCTGCCGGTCGCTGCTCTTCGCCGGCGTCAACACCGACCAATGCGTGCTCCACAGCCTGACCGACGCCAATTTTCTGGGCTATGGCTGCATCATGGTCACCGATTGCTGCGCCACGACCTCGCCGCAATTCTGCAGCGACGCCGCGGTCTGGAACGTCAAGAAGTGCTTCGGCTTCGTGACGCCGTCCGCCGCCATCCTTGACGCGCTGGCCAAGGCGGGCGCCGCCGAGTGAGGAACATCGAGCGCGGGGCGGGCACGGCGGCGAAGCGGAAACCGGCCCGGCTGCGTGCGGCAAGGCCGCCCGCCGCCCGTAAGCCGAGCGACACGCGGGAACGGATCCTGCGCGCGGCGATCGGGGAATTCGCCAAGAAAGGCTACAGCGGCGCCCGGGTGGACGGCATCTGCCGCGCCGCCCGCGCCAATCCGCGGATGATCTACCACTATTTCGGCGGCAAGGCGGCGCTCTATCTGGCGATCCTGGAGCATATTCTCGGCGAATTGCGCCGCGAGGAGTTGAAGCTCGACGTTCGATCACGTGGCGCCGTTCGACGGGCTCCTGCAGCTCTTCGATTTCATCCACGGCCATTTCGGCGCGCATCCGGAGCTCATCAGCCTGCTGATGGGCGAGAACCTGCTGCGCGCCGAATTCCTGCGGCGCTCGCGCCGGACCCCGGTGATCTCCTCGCCCCTCCTCGGCTTGATCGCGACGCTGCTCAAGCGGGGCGAGGCCGAGGGAACGCTGCGCCGCGGGATCGATCCGCTGCAGCTCTATGTGGCCATGGTGGCCTTGAGCTCCTACCATCGCTCGAACGCCCACACGCTCTCCATCATCTTCTCGACCGATCTCCTCGATCCGAACTGGCAGGCGGATCAGAAGCGGCAGGCGCGCGCCGTGCTGGGGAGCTTCCTGCAGGCGCCGGCGCGGGGACGCGGCGAATGAGCGACGGCGACATCGGCGCCTTCTGCCCGCAGGGGCGGTTTCGCATCGAGGGAGCGAAGCAGGGGCCGCTTGCCGGGCTCGACTTCGCGGCCAAGGACCTGATCGACATCGCGGGCTTTCGGACCGGCGCCGGCAATCCGCGCTGGCTCGAGACGCACGCGCCCGCCGCGAGCACCGCGCCGTGCGTGCAGAAGCTGCTCGATGCCGGCGCGGCGCTGGTCGGCAAGACGATCACCGACGAGCTCGCCTACAGCCTCAACGGCGACAACGTGCATTATGGCACGCCGCTCAACGTCAATGCTCCGGACCGCGTGCCCGGCGGCTCGTCGAGCGGCTCGGCCACCGCCGTCGCCGCCGGCCTCTGCGACTTCGCGCTGGGCACCGACACCGGCGGATCCGTCCGCATCCCCGCCAGCTATTGCGGCGTCTTCGGCATCCGCACGACCCATGGCCGCATCGCCATGGAGGGCGTCGTGCCGTTGATGCCGACGCTCGACACGCTCGGATGGTTTGCCCGCACGCCGGAGCTGTTTGCCGACATCGGCTCGGTGCTGCTGCCGGCGGCATCGGCGCCGCCGCGGCCGCCGCTCGAACGGCTGCTTGTCCTCGACGCCGGCGCGCTGGTGTCGAGCGATGTGCTCGATGCGCTCGCCCCGGCCATAGCGCGGCTGGCGGACGGGTTCGTCTCGGTCGGCATACCGGCGATCACGGCCGACCATCTCGAATCCTGGCGCCAGGTCTTTCGTCAGTTCTCGGCGGCCGAAGCGTGGCGCATCCATGGCCCGTGGATCGAGACGGCGAAGCCCAATCTCGCGCCGCCGATCCGGTCGCGGTTCGACTGGGCAAAGCAGCTGCCCGCCGCGCTCGCCGAGGCGGCGGGGCAGGATCGTCGCCGTCTGCGCACGCATATTCGCGAGATCATCGGCGCCAACGGCGTGCTCTGCCTGCCGTCGGCCGCCGGCCCCGCACCGCGGCTCGCGGCCGGCGAGGAGGAAGTGGAGCAGGCGCGCCGCGGCGCGCAACGGCTCACCTGCATCGCCGGCATTGCCGGGCTGCCGCAGGTATCGATCCCCGCCGGCCACGTCGACGGCGCCCCGGTCGGGCTCTCGCTGATCGGTCCCGCCGGCTCGGACGAACAGCTTCTGGCGCTTTGCCGCCTGGCCGACCGCCCCTACTTTTCTTCCCTGAGGCGGAGAATGTAGTCGACGACCTCGTCGATCTCCTCCGGCTTGAGCTTGACGTCCGGCATGTCGCGATGCGCGGTGACGAGCCACGCCCGGAGCGAGGCCGCGGAGGTCGAAGGCTGGTGTGCGATCGCGGTGAAGCTCGGAACGCCGGCAAAGGGGCCGGTCCGCTGCCCAGGCTCTACGGCGTGACAGGTCGCGCACCAGGCGCGCGCCAGCGCGTGACCCAGATCGAGGTCGAGCCGCACCCGGGCGCTTGCCGCAGCAGGGATCAGCAGGAGCGCAAGCGACGCCGCGACGACCAATCTCATCGTGCGCGGGGCTCCGGGCGCTCCAGCCTGCGGGGAAAAGCGGGCCGACCCTTGCCGGCAGGCGTATCGGAACGATCGGAGTGGCCGTCGGGCGGGGGGCGGTCGGCGCCTTCGAGCTCGGTCCGGGTCGACAGCAGCTCCATCAGGTCGCGCAGGCCGAGAATGCCGACGAGCCGGCCCTTGTCGACGACGAAGAGGCGGGTGACGCCCGTGCGCTGCATCCGCGTCAGCGCCGCCATGGCAGCGAGCGCCGGATCGACCACCTCCTCCGCGCGGCACGGAATGGCAATCTCGGCCACCGGCACGCTCGGCCAGAGCGAGCGCTCGACCGCGGCGGCTTGCTGGGTTCCCACCTGACCGATCAGCGCGCCGTTCCGGACCACCGGAAAGACGCGGTGATGATGGCGATAGACATGGTCGACGAACTCCGCCACCGACGCCTCCGGCGCGACGACGATCGGATCGGGCGTCATCACCTGCGCCACCGACACGCCGCCGAAGCTGCGCTCGGCCACGGTCTGGCGATAGCTTGCCTCGGCCGCACCGCGCAGGAACATGCCGATGAGAAAGCGCCACATGCCGCTCACGAAATTCCCCGACAGGATGTCGACGACGCCCAGCACGATCAGGACCAGCCCGAAGAGATTGCCGGCGCCCGCCGCGATGCGGGTGGCGCGCAGGATATCGCCTTGCCAGGCCCAGAGCGCCGCGCGCAGCACGCGGCCGCCATCCAGCGGAAAGGCGGGAATGAGATTGAACAGCGCGAGCATGCCGTTGATGATCGCGAGATACCAGGTGACGCCGTCCACGGCACCCCGCTGGGCGCCACCGATACCGGCGGTCAGCGCCAGCATGGCGGCCGCCAGGAGGATGCTGGCAAGCGGCCCCGCCAGCGCCATCAGCAGCTCGCCGCGGGCGCTCCCGGGTTCGCCCTCCATTTCCGCCACGCCGCCGAAGATGAAGAGCGTGATGCCGCGGATCGGGATGCCGAAGCGGCGCGCCACCAGCGCATGCGCCATCTCGTGGAAGACGATCGAGGCAAAGAGCCCGACCGCACCGGCGACCGCCATCCCCCAATAGGTCTGCCGCTGCAGGCCGGGCGCCAGCCCAGGGAAGACGCCGTCGGCGAGGGTCCAGACGACCAGCAGGGCCAGCAACAGCCAGGAGGCGTCCAGCCGGACGTCGATGCCGAACAGCCTGAAAATCCTGATCCGATGAGAGAACAACAAGGTACACCCCCACCCGCGCCCGATATTGAATGCATCAACCGCCGGCTCAGCTCAAGTCCGGGCGAGCTCGATGCGGTTTTCGACCTCGATCACCCCCGGCACCGACCAGGCGGCACGCTCGGCCGCCTCGCGATCGCGCCGAGCGGCGACCTTGCCGGTCAGCGTCACCCGGCCGCCGCTGACGGCGACCCCGGTGCGGTCGGGCTCGGCCGCGGCGCCGCGTTCCAGCGCGGCGCGGATCTGCCGGCGCACATCGGCGGTGCACGGCTTCGGCGCCACCGTGATGGCGTTGACCACGCCGCGCACGCCGCTCAGCTTGCGCACATCGTATTCGGCCTCGGCGCGCTGGAACTGCCAGTCCACCTCGCCCGAGAGCGTGACGATCCCGTGCTCGACCTTGACGGCGATGCGTTCGTCGGGAACCGACACGTCCCAATGCAACAGCCGGGCGGCGCGGGCGGCGATCTCGTCATCGCCGAGCTTCTTGTCCGAGGCGAGGCGAACCTCGATCTCCTCCACCACCGCCCTCACCCCCTTCACTTGCCCCGCCGCGCGCTCGGCAGCGAACTTCTCGGCGAAGCTGTCGACATGGCCGGCGAGCGTCACCACGCCCTGGCGCACGCCGACGCCGATATGGGCCGCGTCGATGCTGGGCTCGAAGTCGAGCGCGTCCATGACATGCCGCTGCAACACGCGATCGTCGCTCATCGGGGGCTCCCAGGGCCGGACAGGCCTAGGCAAGACTAAACCCGGCCGAAGCCGGGACATTGACATGCGTCAAGCGCGGGGCGCCGCTCCTGGGCCGCCGCCGGTCCGCCGGTCGCATTCCTGCGCCAGCGCGCGAACCCGGTCGCTGACCTCGACCGGATAGGCGGCGGCTTCGAGCCGACACAGCGGCCCCGGCAGACGCCTGAGCTGCTCGGCGGCGTGGGCACGAACGGCGTCGAGGCCCGGCGGCGGCCGCGCGCGACGGCCGGCGCGCAGCACCGGTAGCAGCAACTTCTCCCCCGCCTGGGCCTCGCTCTCGAGCCCGATGATATCGCCGGCAAAGCTGCCGTCCTCCGCATAGCGCCGCCACACCTGCTTGCGGCCGGGCCAGGTGGCCTTGCCCTCCGAGCGCTTGCGCCGGGCGATGCCGTCATATTCCTGCAGCTTATAGGCGCAATCGAGCGCCGGCGCATCGGAAGAGGTGGTGAGGCTGGTGCCGACGCCGTAGCCGTCGATGGGCGCGCGCTCGCGCGTCAGGACCGCCAGCGCTTCCTCGTCGAGGCCGCCGCTGGCGAAGATGATGATGTCGCGAAGGTCATGGGCATCGAGAATGGCGCGCACCCGCCGCGCATGAGCGCCGAGATCGCCGCTGTCGATGCGCACGCCGCGGATGCGGATCCCTTCGGCCGCAAGGCGCGGCGCCAGCTGCGCCACCGTCTCCGCCGCCCGCTCGGTATCGTAGGTGTCGATGAGCAGGACGAGCCCGTGCGGCCGGCTGCGCGCGAAGTGCTCGAAGGCAGTCGCCTCGTCGTCATGCGCCTGGATGAAGGAATGAGCCATCGTACCATAGGCGGGCATGCCGAAGCGCAGCGCCGCCGCCAGCGTCGCCGTGCCGGCGAAGCCCGCGACATAGCTGGCGCGCGCCGCCAGCATCCCGGCTTCCGCGCCATGCGCCCGCCGCAAGCCGAAATCGACGAGCTGCTTTCCCGGCGCCGCCAGCACCAGCCGCGCCGCCTTGGAGGCGATGACGGTCGCGAAATGCAGCAGGTTGACGAGCCGCGTCTCCATCAGCTGCGCCTCGGGCAAGGGCGCGGTCACGCGCAGGATCGGCTCGTCGGCGAAGAAGACGGTGCCTTCCGGCATGGCGTCGACGTTGCCGCTGAAGCGGAAATCCGCGAGACTGTCGATGAAGGCGTCGGGGAACTGCCCCATCCGGCGCAGCGCGTCGCGGTCGGCGGCGCTGAACCGCGCCCCCTCCAGGAAATCCGCCGCCTGTTCGAGGCCGGCGGCCACCAGGAAGCCGCGCCGCGCCGGCAGCTTGCGCACGAAGAATTCGAAGACCGCCGGGCGCGACAACCCGTGCTCGGCATAGGCCTGCAGCATCGTCAGCTGGTAGAGGTCGGTCAGAAGCAGGCTTTCCGGTTCCGCCATGGCGGCCTCGCCCAAGAAGCTAGGTCATCGTCCGCCGCAGTAAAGACCGGAGCTCGCGCAACGGCCTGGTGTTCAGCACGTCCTGCGGCCCGAGCCAGCCGCGCCGCGCCTGGCCGACGCCGAAGCGCAGATAGGTGAAATCGCCGGTGCGATGGGCATCGCTGGCAATACTGAGGAGAACGCCGGCCTCCTTCGCCATCCGGCAGTGCACCTCGGAGAGATCCAGCCGGTCGGGATGCGCGTTGAGCTCGAGGAAGCAGCCGCGGTCGGCCGCCGCCCTGATCACCCGCGGCATGTCGACGTCATATGGCTCGCGTTCGCCGATCAGCCGGCCGGTCGGATGCGCCAGGATGGTGAAATGCGGGCGCTCCATCGCGCGCAGGATGCGCTCGGTCTGCTTCTCGCGCGACAAGTTGAAGCGGCTGTGCACCGCCGCTACCACCAGATCCAGCTCGCCCAGCACCGAATCCGGGAGGTCGAGCGTGCCGTCCTCGAGGATGTCGACCTCGATGCCGCGCAGCACGGCGATGTCGTGCCGGCCGGCATTGAACCGCTCGATCTCGGCTGCCTGCCGGCGCAGCCGCGCGGCGTCGAGACCATGGGCCATGGCGAGATGGCGCGAATGCTCGGTGATGGCGATGTAGACAAGTCCGGCGGCGTGCGCGGCCTCGGCCATCTCCGCGATGCTGTTATGGCCGTCGGTCGCCGTGGTGTGGGCATGAAGATCGCCGCGGAGATCGGCGAGCTCCACCAGCTTGGGCAAGTGGTGGGCGGCCGCCGCCTCGATCTCGCCGCGGTTCTCGCGCAGCTCCGGCGGAATGAAAGGCAGGTCGACGGCGCGGTAGATCTCGGCCTCGGTCTCGCCGGCGATGCGATGGCGGCCGCGGAACACGCCGTATTCGTTGATCTTCAGGCCGCGCTCCTGCCCCCTGCGGCGGATGGCGATGTTGTGCGCCTTGCTGCCGGTGAAATAATGCAGCGCCGCGCCGTAGCTCTTGGCCGGCACGATGCGCAGATCGACCTGGAGACCCGAGCGCAGCACCACGGTGGCGCGGGTATCGCCGGCCGCGGAGACGCGCGCGACCTCCTCGTAGCGGGTGAACCATTGGGTGACCGGCGGTCCCTTCCCGGCGGTGGCGACGATGTCGATGTCGCCCACGGTCTCCTGGCAGCGGCGGTAGCTGCCGGCCACGCTGACCTGGTCGACGCCGGGCCCTTTGCGCAGATAGTCGAGCAGCGGCACCACCAAACCCTCGACCGCGGCGAGCTTGAAGCGGGCCGGGCCCTTGGGGCGCTCCTCGAGCGCCTGCAGCAGCTTCTTCTCGATGCCGGTGCTGAAGCCCGGCAGCTCGCGGACGCGGCCGTCGAGCAAGGCGCGGTGCAACTGCTCCACGCTGTGGATGTCGAGCTTCTCGCACAGCAGCTTCACCCGCTTGGGACCGAGATTGGGCAGCCGCAGCAGCTCCAGCGCCACCGCCGGCACATGGGTGCGCAGCTCGTCGAGCAGGGGCAGGTGCCGGGACGCCGCCAGCTCCTTGATCTTGCCGGCGAGATCCACGCCGATGCCGCGGATCGTCGGCAGATCCTCGCCGCGCGCCAGCAGGCTCGCGACCTCGCTGCCGAGACCGCGGATGGCGCGCGCGGCATTGCGATAGGCGCGGATGCGGAAGGGGTTGGCCTGCTCCAGCTCGAGCAGGTCGGCGACCTGGTCGAGCGCGTCGGCGATTTCGGTGTTGTGCGCGGGCATGGTGCGGCTTCGGAAGGCTGGGTGCCTAGACGTCTGCGTGCGGCAGGCTGCAGATCGGCTGCCGGTCGCGCCGCTCCTCCGGGCCGCGCTCCACCAGCTCGGGCGCGATGTCGACCTCGTAATTCGGCGACGGCGGCAGGGCGGACGGTTCCGGTCGCTCGGGCGGCGGCATCGCCGGCCGGGAGCGGCCGCTACGAATTTTTTTTCGTACCACCCGGTCGGGGCGCATGCGGAGCCTCCCAGAATTGGCTAATCTTCGCAGTGCGGCAGCGGCCGGTCGTTGATCCACATCAAAGCGGCGCTGCCGGCAAACGCCGATGACATTAACCAGGCCGCGATGCCCCTTGCCGTCGATGCGGGGCAGGACGGCGGAGCATCCGTGACATTAAACCGCATCACTGCCAGGAGGTGCCCATGCTGACGATCCCGCTCGATCGCGTGATGGAATTGCTCGACAAGGCCTCGGAGGTCGAGGTCCCCGTGCTGCCGATTGCCGAGGACGAGACCGAAACCGTCGGCATCGTCGACACCGAAGCGCTCGACGAGGTCCTCGCCGAGGATCCCGCCTACCAGGCGCTGGTCCAGGCGCTCGAGGATTTGAGCCCGCAGGAGCTGCGCGAGCTGCTGGCGCTCAGTCTCCTGGCCAGAAACGATGGCGGGGCCGAAGAGTGGCAGCCGATGGTCGAGCAGGCTCGGGCCGTCCCGGAGGACAACACGCTCGAGATGCTGGTCACCGCCCTCCTGCTCACCGACGACATCGAACAGGCGCTGGAGCGCCTCGGCTACCTCGAGGAAGAGAGCGATGAGGCGGAGGAAGAGGAGGAAGAAGACGAGGAAGAGGAGGAAGAGGAGGTCGCGGACGAGGACGAAAGCGCGGTCCGGGAGGAAGACGAAGAGGAAGACGAGGACGAAAGCACGGCGGAGAAGCGAGAGAAGACAGCCGACTAATGTGCCGGATTCGGCACCTGAAGCGGCCTGCGGGATCGCGGGCCGACATCGCCCTCCCGCAATCAGGCCGACCGCTCTGCGGTCGGCCGCGTTTGCCTTCGGTCGCGGAGCGGTTGAATGCGCCATCCCCAAGGGCAAGGAGCGGCCAAGCCGGCGGCGAGGCTAAGCCAGCAGCAGCAGATCGCAGCTGGTCTCGGCGATCAGGCCGCGGAGCTCGCCTGGCTCGAGCGGTTCGGTGCCGATCACGAGGAGATCCGGCCTTAGCCGCTGGATGCGGCGCCGAAGATCCGGCCAATCCTTCGCCACCTGGAGCCGGGCCACGGCGAAGCCATGGGCCGCAAGCTGCGGCGCAAGATCGCGCGGCGGCTCGCCTTCGCCCGAATACAGGATGACGGCTTCGTCTCGCGCGCCGGCGAGGCCGCGCGCGGCGCCCAGGACCCGCTCTTCATCCGCGCCGGTGCGCAGCACGATAAGAATGCGGCGGCGGCGCCCGGAGGGCGCGGTGCGACGCAGGAGAACGCTTCGGCCGAGCGCGGCCGCGACCTCCTCCCAAGGCGAGCGCAGCCGCCGGGCGTCCGAGACAGGCGGACCGCCCGCCTCGATCACCAGCATGTCGCCTTCCTCAACGACGCCCGAGGCGGCGCTCGGCACGTCGCGCAGCTCGGCGAAGGACCAGTCCAGGCCCGCCTCTTCCGCCACCATCGCCAACGCGCGGCGCATGCGAGCGGCCAAGGCCGACAGCAGCGCCTCGAGATCGCCGCTGGCAAAGGCCTCGGAGCAGTCGGGCGATGACAGGCTGAGCGCGCGCGCGAAGGGCAGGCCCGCGAGACGCAGCAGGTTCTCGTCCTTGAGAAACACGCCGTGCAGCGGCACCCGCAGACGCGCCGCCAGCGCCGAAGCCTCGTGCAGCGCACGCTCGATCTCGCCCTGCGCGTCGCAGGCGACGACGACGCGCTTGATCTCGAACTCAGTCATGGTCGTCGCGCGCGCCATGGCGGGTCGGCCGGGCCGGTCGCGGCCCCGCCGCGGCGATGGCCCGCTGAGCGAAGGCGGCAAGCCGCGCCGAAATGCGCCGGTTGATGGTCCCTTCGGCATAACCGCCCGTCGCGTCGGGCAGGCCGGCGGGCAACCCCGTCAGCAGTTCGATGCCCTGATCGATCGTATAGATGGGAATGACCGAGAAGCGCCCCGCCGCCGCGGCCTCGACCACGTCATGCCGCAGCATCAGGTGCTGCACGTTCGAGGCCGGAATCAGCACCCCCTGCTCGCCGGTCAGGCCGCGCCGCTGGCAGACATCGAAGAAACCCTCGATCTTCTCGTTGACGCCGCCGATCGCCTGGATCTGCCCGTGCTGATCGACGGAGCCGGTGACGGCGAACGACTGCCGGATCGGCGCATCCGCCAGCGCCGAAAGCAGCGCGAACAGCTCGGCCGCCGAGGCGCTGTCGCCTTCGACGCCGCCATAGGACTGTTCGAAGACCAGGCTGGCGGTCAGCGAGAGCGGCCCATTGCGCCCGAAGCGGCCGCCGAGGAAGCCGGAGAGGATGAGGACGCCCTTGGAGTGGATCGGACCGCCGAGCGCGACCTCACGCTCGATGTCGATCACTTCCCCCTTACCCAGCCTGACCTGCGCCGTGATCCGGCTGGGATGGCCGAAGCTGGCGCCGCCCAGCGTGATGACGGAGAGCCCGTTGACCTGCCCGACGCGCTCGCCCGCGGTCTCGATGCGCAGCGTGTCGCGCCCGATCTCCTCCTGGAAGCGGCGGTAGATGCGGTCGGCGCGGCCGCGCCGCGCCGCGATCGCCGCCTCGATCTCGGCGCCGCCGATCACCGCCCTCCCCGCCTTCTCCGCGAGGTGGTCCGCCTCCTGCAGCAGATCGATCGGGCTCTGGATCTGCGCCGTGAGCTTGGCGGCGTCGCCGCTGCGCCGCGCCGCCTCCTCGATGACGCCGACCATCGCGGCACCATCGAGCGGCCGCAGCTTTTCCCGCCGCGCCGCCGAGGCGATGAGTTGGGCGTAGAGCGCGGTCGTCTCGGGCGAGCGGTCGATGCGATCGTCGAAATCGGCGGCGATCTTGAACAGCTCCGGAAAGTCGGGATCGAGCTCGGCCAGCAGGTAGTAGAGCGTCGGCGAGCCGATCAGCACCACCTTGACCGCGAGCGGGATCGGCTCGGGATCGAGCGACACCGTGCTCTGCAGGCTCAGGAGCTGCTCCAGCGAGACGGTGCGGATCTCGCCGGCCCGCAGCACGCGCTTCAGCGAATCCCAGCCGAAATTCGCCGCCAGCAGCCGCTGCGCATCGAGCACGAGATAGCCGCCATTGGCGCGGTGGAGCGCGCCCGGGATGATGAGGTTGAAATCGGTGACGAGCGCGCCGAAGCGCGCGATGTGCTCGATGCGGCCGACCAGGTTCTGATGCGTCGGATTGTCCTCATAGACCACCGGCGCGCCGCTTCGGCCGCTGTTGTCGACGAGCACGTTCACCTGATAGCGGCGGAAGGACGGCATCGCCGCCTGGCCGCCACCACCCTCCTCGCCCGGCTCCTGGCGCTGCGCCAGGAATTCGTCGGCATGCTCGAGAACGTCATGCTCGATCGCGCCGAGATAGGCCACGACCTCGGCGAGGTCGGCGAAGGTCTTGCGCACCTCCTCGAGCAGGTGCTGGACCACGACCGCCGTCGTGTCGCGGTTGAGCTGGCGCACCGCGTTGCGATGCTCGCGCTCCCAATCGGGCACCTTGCGCAGGATCGCTTCGAGCTCCGCCTGCAGCGTCTCGATGTCCTTCCTGATCCGGTCGCGATCCTCGACGGCGAGCCGCTGGAAGACGTCCGGCGGAATGACCTCGCCGTCGCGCACCGGAGCCAGCGCCAGCCCCATCGGCGTGCGCATCAGCGCGATGCTCTTCTGCTCCGCCTTGTGCTGCAGCGCGCCGAAGGCTTCCTCGCTGCGGTGCTTGAACTGCTGGTCGATGACCTCGTGCCGCGCGCGGTAGTCCTCGCGCTCGAAGGCGGCGGGAAGCGCGAGGCGCAGCTCGCCGACGAGATGCGCCATCGCGTCGCGCAGCGCCGCGGCGCGGCCGGTCGGCAGCATCAGCCGCTTCGGCCGGTGGGGATCGGCGAAATTGTTGACGTAGCACCAGTCCATCGGCGTGGGCGCGGTCGCCGCCTCGGCCTGCAGCAGCTGCTCGATGAGCGTGTGCTTGCCGGCGCCCGGCGGACCGAAGGCGAAGACATTGAAGCCGCGCCGGCGGATGCCGATGCCGGTGCGGATCGCCTCGACCGCGCGCTCCTGACCGACGAGGCCCGGCAGGTCAGGCAGCTCCGCGGAGGTGACGAAGCCGAGCGCGGCCAGCTCGCATTCCTTGCGCAGCTGCGCCGCCGGCAGGGCTCGGCCCGAAGCAAGCGGCGGCACCGCCGTGGATGGCCCCTGCTGGACCAGGGCCGACCGTCCGAGCCGCTCCGACATCAGCTCATCGCTCACGCGCCGATCCTCCCTCTCTGGTGCGTTCAATGCCTTTTAGCGCCCCGGGCTGCCGCCGACCTTGAGCCAGATCAACGCCGTCGCGCCGGGCCGGGCAAGGCAAACTTTTGCCGGTCGGGAGGTATCGCGTTGATCCAGGTCAACGCCCGTTGTCGCGGCGGCGGGTTATGACGGCACGATCATGGGCTTGCCGCATTTCGATCATGCCGGTCTCGCGGCGCTCTGCGGCTCGGGCGACCCGCTCGCGCTGTCGACGATCGCGCTGGGGCTTTTCGGCGCCGCCTTGGTCGGCGGCTTCGCCCATTGCGCGCCGATGTGCGGCCCCTTCGTGCTCATGCAGGTGGCCGACCAGCCGCCGGGATCGCTGGTGCTGCGGCGACTGGCCCGCGGTGCGCTGCCTTTCTACCAGCTCGGCCGCCTGACCACCTATGTGGCACTCGGCGCGCTGGCCGGCGGGCTCGGCGCCTCCTTCGGGGCGCTGGGGCCGTTCCATTGGGCGGCGGCCGCTTTGCTCGGCCTTGCCGCCCTCGCCTTCCTGCTGCGCGGACTCGGCGGCGCGCTGCAGATCCTGCCGCTGCCACGCCGGGGCATGCTGGAGGTGTCGCTGGCCGGCCTCTTCGCCAGGCTGGTCGCACCGCTGCTGCGGCGCCGCGGCACCGGCCCCGCGGGCTATCCGCTCGGCCTGGTGCTGGGGCTGCTGCCCTGCGGCTTTCTCTACGCGGCGCTGCTCGCCGCCGCCGCCGCCGGCGGCGCGCTGGCCGGAGCCCTGGCCATGGCGGCCTTCGCGCTCGGCACCATCCCCGCCCTCGCCGTGGTGGGCGTGGCAGGGACGGCGCTGCTGCGGCGGTGGCGCGCCGCCGCCGAGGCCGTCGCCGCCGGCGTCTTTCTGCTCAACGCGGCCACGCTGACGGCGCTCGCGGTGCGGCTTGCCGGCTGACCGGCTGAATTGTTGGTTCATTGACCTGGATCAAGGCAGCCGCCGGCGCGCTGCGATCAACTGCCGGCGCGAACGGGTCTTCGGGCCGGCCTAGGGGGTGCGAGGAATGCGATGGCTGCTGCAATGACGACGACGGATGCGGCTCTGCCCGCCGAGCGCTACAACGAGGACATTGTCAGGGCGTTTGTCATCGCCACCATCTTCTGGGGCCTTGTCGCCTTCACGGTCGGCGTCTTCATTGCCTTCCAGCTCACCTACCCGGTCCTCAATCTCGGCCTCGAATGGACCAGCTTCGGCCGGCTGCGGCCGCTGCACACCTCGGCGGCGATCTTCGCCTTCGGCGGCAACGCGCTGCTGGGAACCTCCTTCTACGTCGTCCAGCGCACCTGCCGCGCGACGCTGTGGGGCGGGCGCCCGCTGGCCTGGTTCATCTTCTGGGGCTACCAGTTCTTCATCATCATGGCCGCGCTGGGCTATCTCGAAGGCGTCACCAAGAGCCGCGAATACGCCGAGCCCGAGTGGTTCAACGACATCTGGCTGACCATCGTCTGGGTCGCCTATCTCGCCGTCTTCCTCGGCACCGTGATGAAGCGGCGCGAGCCGCACATCTACGTCGCCAACTGGTTCTATCTCGCCTTCATCGTGACCATCGCCGTGCTGCACATCGTCAACAACCTGACGATCCCGGTCTCGTGGTTCGGCGCGAAGAGCTATTCGCTCTTCTCGGGCGTGCAGGACGCGCTCATCCAGTGGTGGTACGGCCATAACGCCGTGGGCTTCTTCCTCACCGCCGGCTTCCTCGGGATGATGTACTACTTCATCCCCAAGCAGGCGGACCGGCCGATCTATTCCTACCGCCTGTCGGTGGTGCATTTCTGGGCGCTCATCTTCCTCTACATCTGGGCCGGCCCGCATCATCTGCATTACACCGCCCTTCCCGACTGGGCACAGACGCTCGGCATGGTCTTCTCGGTGATGCTGTGGATGCCGTCCTGGGGCGGCATGATCAACGGCCTCATGACGCTGTCGGGCGCCTGGGATAAGCTGCGCACCGATCCGGGCCTGCGCTTCTCGGTCACCGCCGTCGCCTTCTACGGCATGTCGACCTTCGAGGGGCCGATGATGTCGATCAAGCAGGTGAACGGCCTCAGCCACTACACCAACTGGACCATCGGTCACGTGCATTCGGGCGCGCTCGGCTGGGTCGCCTTCATCAGCTTCGGCGCACTCTATTATCTCGTGCCGGCGCTGTGGCATCGCCGCGGCCTCTATTCGACCCGGCTCGCCTCCTATCACTACTGGATCGCGACGCTCGGCATCCTCTTCTACATCGTCTCGATGTGGGTGGCCGGCATCATGCAGGGGCTGATGTGGCGCGCCTATGACCAGTACGGCTTCCTGCAATATTCCTTCGCCGAGGTGGTGGCGCGGATGCATCCCTTCTACCTGATCCGCGCGCTCGGCGGCGTCCTCTTCCTGCTGGGTGCGATCATCATGGCCTACAACCTCTGGCGCACCGCACGCGGCGATCTCAGCGCCGAGCTGCCATCGCGCGCCGGCCTTGCGACACAACCGGCGGAGTGAGGGCAAGGCCATGCGAGGATTGCAGGAGTTCATCGAGCAGAACGCGGTCATGCTGCTGATCGCGACGCTGATCACGATATCGATCGGCGGCCTCGTCGAGATCGTCCCGCTCTTCACCATCGAGACGACGATCGAGCGCGTCCACGGCGTGCGACCCTACTCGCCGCTCGAACTCGCCGGCCGCGACATCTACGTGCGCGAAGGCTGCTATCTCTGCCACAGCCAGCAGATCCGCCCGTTCCGCGACGAGGTCGAGCGCTACGGACATTACAGCCTGGCGGCCGAGAGCATGTACGATCACCCGTTCCAATGGGGCTCGGAACGCACCGGGCCCGATCTGGCGCGCGTCGGCGGCAAGTACTCGAACGACTGGCACGTGGCGCATCTCAACAATCCGCGCGACGTTGTGCCGGAATTGGTGATGCCCTCCTACGCCTTCCTCGGCACGCGGCCGCTCGATCTCGACCAGCTCGCCGCCCATATGCGCACCAACCGCATCGTCGGCGTTCCCTATACCGACGAGATGATCGCCGACGCCAAGGCAGACGCCCTTGCCCAGGTCGATCCGGCGGCCGACACCACCGGCCTCTTGAAGCGCTATCCCGGCGCAGTCACCGGCGGCGTCGGCGGCAAGCCCGACGAGATCACCGAGCGCGATGCGCTCATCGCCTATCTCCAGATGCTGGGGACGCTGGTCAAGTTCCGCGACATCAATCCCGACGATCTCCGGCAATAGGGGGCGGCAATGGACTGGCTGCATTTCGTCGATCACCTGCACGCGCCGCTCTCGGTGCTGATGCTGGTGATCTTCTGCGCGATCGTCGCCTGGGCCTACGCGCCGCGGCGGCGCAAGGACATGGATGAGAGCGCGCACATCCCGCTGCGCGACGACGGCTGAGGAGCGGCCATGCCGACCAAGCGAGAAAAGGACGCGGTTACCGGACGCGAGACCACCGGCCATGAGTGGGACGGCATCCGCGAGCTCGACACGCCGCTGCCGAAATGGTGGCTCTACGTCTTCTATGTCAGCATCGCCTTCGCGGTCGTCTATTGCGTGCTCTACCCGGCGATCCCGCTGATCTCGACGCATACGCGCGGCATCCTCGGCTACACCAACCGGGACGCGCTGACGCGCAGCATCGCCGAGGCCGCAACGCAGCAGGCGAAATTCCGCAACCGCATTCGCGACGCCTCGCTCGAGGACATCCGCAAGGACCCCGATCTCCTGGCCTTCGCCGAGACCGGCGGCCGCGCCGCCTTCAACGACAATTGCGCGCCCTGCCATCGCACCGGCGGCGCCGGCGCCAAGGGTTATCCCAACCTCGCCGATGACGACTGGTTGTGGGGCGGCACGCTCGCCGCGATCCACCAGACGATCCAGCACGGCATCCGCAATGCCGATCCCGATTCGCGCCAGTCGCTCATGCCGCGCTTCGGCGCCGACGGGATCCTCACCACCGCCCAGATCAGCGACGTCGCCGACTACGTGATGTCGCTGTCGCACCAGCCGGCGCCGGCGGACGCGGCGCAGCGCGGAGCCAAGATCTTCGCCGATAACTGCGCGGTCTGCCATGGCGAGCACGGCACCGGCAACCAGGAGGTCGGCGCCAAGAACCTGACCGACGGGATCTGGCTCTATGGCGGCGACAAGGCGACCCTTGTCGAGACGATCACTTACGCGCGCAACAGCAGCATGCCTTCCTGGAGCGCGCGCCTCGATCCCACCACGATCAAGATGCTCGCCATCTACGTCCATTCCCTCGGCGGCGGCCAGTAGGCGTTGGTGTCATGGCGACGGTGGAGACCCGCACTCGCGAAGAGGAAGAGAAGGATGAGATCCCCTTCTTCGCGCCGCATGAGAAGGTCTATCCGCGCGCCGTCAGGGGGCCGCTGCGCCGCCTGAAATGGGCGGTGCTGACCCTCTGCCTCGCGGCCTACTACATCGGTCCGTGGCTGCGCTGGGACCGCGGGCCGAGCCATCCCGACCAGGCGCTGCTCATCGACATGCCCGGGCGGCGCGCCTATTTCTTCAACATCGAGATCTGGCCGCAGGAGCTCTATTATCTCGCCGGGCTGCTGATCCTCGGCGCGGTGGCGCTTTTCCTCGTCACCAGCCTCTTCGGTCGCGTCTGGTGCGGCTACACCTGCCCGCAGACGGTCTGGACCGATCTCTTCCTCTGGGCCGAGCGGCTGATCGAAGGCGACCGGGCGCAGCGCATTCGCCTCGACCAGCAGCCGATGTCGCTCGCCAAGGTAGCGCGCAAATCCGCCAAGCATACGGCATGGCTGGCGATCGCCCTGGCCACGGGCGGCGCGTGGGTGATGTATTTCAACGACGCGCCCACCCTGCTGTACGATCTCGTGACGCTGCAGGCGAGCCTCGCTCAGGTCTTCTTCATCGGCCTCTTCACTGCCACCACCTACCTCCTGGCCGGCTTGGCGCGCGAGCAGGTCTGCACCTATATGTGCCCGTGGCCCCGCATCCAGTCGGCGATGATCGACGAGGAGACCTTCGCGGTCACCTATCGCGACTGGCGCGGCGAGCCCCGGGGCAAGCACCGTAAGGGCCAGAGCTGGGAAGGCCGCGGCGATTGCATCGACTGCCGCGCCTGCGTTTCGGTCTGCCCCACCGGCATCGACATCCGCGACGGGCTGCAGCTCGAATGCATCGGCTGCGGACTCTGCATCGACGCCTGCAACGAGATCATGGACAAGGTCGGGCGGCCGGAGGGGCTGATCGCCTTCGATACCTACGCCAACCGGGTGGCGACGCTCGCCGGCAAGACGCTGCACCGCCGCTTCCTGCGGCCGCGCACGGTGGTCTATGCCGCGATGCTGCTTCTCGTCTCGGCGCTTATGGCCGTTTCGCTCGTCGAGCGCTCGCGCCTCGAGGTGAGCGTGCTGTCCGAGCGCAACCCGTTGTTCGTTCGCCTCTCAGACGGCTCGATCCGCAACGGCTACACCCTCAAGATCGAGAACGAGCGCCCCGATGCCGGCATCTATGCCGTGACCGCGACCGGTCTCGACCACGCCATGATCCATGTCGCCGAGACCGAAGGCCCGCCGGTGCCGGCCGAACAAGGCATCACGCTGGCGGTCCGAGGCGACAGCATCGGCACCTTCCGCGCCTATGTGCAGACGCCGAAGCTCCGCGGCCACGAGACCTCTTTCACCTTCATGGTGAGAAACACGGCGACCGGCGAGACCGCGCGCTACAACGCGATCTTCCACGGACCCGAGCACTAGGAGGCATTCGATGTCCTGCCGCTGGATTCCCTGGACCATTGCCGCCGAACTCGCCGTCGTGGTCGTGGTCAACGGCGCGCTCGCCTATTTCGCGCTCGCCTCCTCGACCGGGCTGGTCGCCGAGCACCCCTTCGATCTCGGCAACGACTACAACCGCGTGCTCGATGCCGGCGCGGCGCAGGACGCGCTGGGCTGGCACAGCATCGTGCGCTTCGTTCCCGCCGGCGCCGGCAAGGGCGAGATCACCGCCCGCTTCACCGACCGCGACGGCCGGCCGGTCACCGGCCTGTCCGTCACCGCGCATGTGGTGCGGCCGGTCGAGCCGCTGCCGGAGACAACCCTGGCGCTTCCCGAGACCGCCGCCGGCAGCTATGCCGCGGCCGCGCGCCTGGCCCGCCCCGGCCAATGGGAAGTGCGCCTCGCCGCGCGCCGCGGCGCCGATCTCTTCGAGCTCGCCCAGCGCATCATCGTGCGATGAGCGCCGCGCTCGCCCTCGCCGAGGCCCCGCTCTCGCGACCGGGCGCGGTCGCGTGTTGCGCCCATTGCGGCGCGGCGCTGGCCGACGGCGTCGGCGATTTCTGCTGCGGCGGCTGCGCTGCCGCCCATCGCCTGATCGAGGAACTCGGTCTCGAGCGCTATTACGCCGGCCGCCATCTCGATCCCGCCCTGCCGGCGCCGCGGCCCTCCGACGAGCCGGCGCCGCCGGTCGCCCCCTATGCCGAGCCCCGCGCGGACGGCGCGCTCGAGATCCAGCTCATGGTCGACGGGCTGCATTGCGCCGCCTGCGTCTGGCTGATCGAAAGCGTGCTGGCGCGCCAGAAGGACGTGGTCGAGGCGCGGGTCAACCTCACCAACCGCCGCCTGCGTCTCGCCTGGCGCGGCTCCGCCGAGACCGGCGAGCGGCTGGCCGGCCTCGTGCAGCGGCTGGGCTACCGCGTCGTTCCCTATGATCCCGCGCGCGCCGCCGGCATGGCCTCGGCGGAGGAGCGGCGCCTGCTGCGCGCGCTGGCGGTCGCCGGTTTCGCCGCCGGCAATGTGATGCTGCTGTCGGTCGCGGTCTGGGCCGGGATCGGCGGCGAGATGGGCGAGGCGACGCGCGACCTGCTGCACTGGGTGTCGGCGCTGATCGCGCTTCCGGCCGTCGCCTATGCCGGCCAGCCCTTCTTCCGCTCCGCCTGGCGCGCGCTCGCCAACCGCCGCACCAATATGGACGTGCCGATCGCGCTCGGCGTGACGCTGACCACCGCGATGAGCCTCTACCAGACCATCCGCTCGCGCCCGGAGGCCTATTTCGAAGCGGCGGTGATGCTGCTCTTCTTTCTGCTGGTCGGCCGCTATCTCGATTTGCGCGCGCGCGGCCAGGCCCGCTCGGCGGCGGAGCGGCTGGTGACGTTGATGGCTCAGCCCGCGACGGTCGTCGACGCCGCCGGGAACACGCGGCGCCTGCCCGCCGCCTCGCTCGCCGCCGGCGATCAGGTGCTGGTCGCTACGGGCGAGCGCATCGCCGTCGACGGCCAGGTGGCGGAAGGCCGCTCCTCGGTCGACAAGAGCCTCATCGACGGTGAAAGCCTGCCCGCCGAGATCGGTCCGGGAAGCGCGGTGCTGGCGGGGATGGTCAATCTTTCGGCGCCGCTGCGGCTCACCGTCACCGCCACCGGCGAGCGCACCTTCCTGGCCGAGATCGTGCGGCTGATGGAAGCCGCCGAGCAGGGTCATGCACGGCTCGTCCTGCTGGCCGACCGGGTGGCGCGGCTTTACGCGCCGGCCGTGGAGCTGCTGGCGCTCGCCACCTTCGCCGCTTGGCTGTTCCTGGCGCCGTGGCAGGATGCGCTGCTCAACGCGGTGGCGGTGCTCATCATCACCTGCCCTTGCGCCCTCGGCCTCGCCGTTCCGGCGGTGCAGGTGATCGCCAGCGGCCGGCTGCTGCGCCGCGGCATCCTGCTGAAATCCGCGACGGCGCTGGAGCGGCTCGCCGCCATCGACACCGTCGTTTTCGACAAGACCGGCACCCTGACCCTCGCCCGGCTCGAGCTCTGCGAGGAGCCCGGCCTCGATCGCGGCGATCTTGATCTCGCTTCCGCGCTGGCCGCGGCGAGCCGACACCCGCTGAGCCAGGCGCTGCGCCGCGCCTGTCCCGAAGCGGCGCCGCTCGCCGGCCTCAGCGAGCATCCGGGCGCGGGGCTGAGCGCGACAACCGCCGCGGGCGAGATCCGGCTCGGCAGCCGCAGCTTCTGCGGCATCGACAGCGCTGCATCGGAAGACGGGCTGCCGGAGCTGTGGCTGACGCGGCCCGGCAAGCCGGCGCGGCGTTTCCGGTTCAGGGACGTGCTCCGTCCCGACGCGGCGCGGGTGGTGCGGCGGCTGCAGCGGCAAGGCAAGCGGGTGCTGCTGCTGTCGGGCGACCGGGCGAGCGTCGTCGCGGCGGTAGCCCAGGATGTCGGCATCGCCGAGTGGCAAGCGGGCCTGCCGCCGCAAGGCAAATGCGCCGCGCTGGCCCGCCTCGCGGCCGAGGGCCGCAAGACGTTGATGGTCGGCGACGGCCTCAACGATGCGCCGGCGCTCGCCGCCGCCTTCGTCTCGATCTCGCCGGCCAGCGCCGCCGATGTCAGCCAGACCGCCGCCGACGTGGTCTTCCAGGGGCAATCCCTCGAGGCCGTGACCGAGACGCTGGCGGTAGCATCCGACAGCGCGCGCCGGGTGCGCGAGAACATCGGCCTCGCCATCGCCTACAACGCCATCGCCGTTCCGCTCGCCATGCTGGGGCTGGTGACGCCGCCGCTCGCCGCCGCGGCCATGTCGGGCTCGTCCCTGGCCGTGGTCGGCAACGCGCTGCGGCTGTCGCGGAGGCGAGCATGAACGGGCTGCTGCTGCTCATCCCGATTGCGCTGGCGTTGGGGCTCTGCGGCCTCGTGGCGTTTCTCTGGGCGTTGCGCTCAGGCCAGTTCGACGACCTCGACGGCGCCGCCGGCCGCATCCTGTTCGACGAGCCGCCTTCTCATTCGCCGCCTCCGCCACCACCTCCCAGGAGATCGTCATGACCAGTTCGCTTCTCGGCATCTTCGCCGTTCTTCTCGCCCTGCTCGGCGCCGTGCTGGCGTCGCGTGCCATAGACACCGGCATGTTCACCTTCGGGCTCGGCCTCATCGGTTTCGGCGTGTTCTTTGTCTACTGGCTGACCAAGGATCACTTCGACCATCGCGACGAAGCCTCGCCCGAGGGGTGATCCCGGCATAGCCGGGCGCGAGCGGGAGCCAAGGGGCCGAAGCCATGCCGTACGCCAGCAACGAGGATCTGCCGCCGTCGATCCGCGACCATTTGCCGCCGCACGCGCAGGACATCTTTCGCGCGGCGTTCAACAGCGCCTGGGCGAGCTATGGCGCGCGCCAGCCGGCGCGGCGCGAGGAGATCGCGCATCGCGTCGCCTGGGCCGCGGTCAAGCGGCGCTATCGCAAGGCGGGAGATGTCTGGGTCGCGATCGAGGAGTGACCCGCCACTGTCTCCTCTGCGAAAGGGACATGGCATTCAAGTCTTAGCCCTATTGCCGTTGCCCCCGCGAAAGCGGGGGCCCAGCGGCCAACGTCCATCGCTCGCCCTGGCTCCCGGAAGACGAGATGGGGGCTCCGGTCCCAGCCGCTTAATCAAGCTCGGCGAAGTGACGCGGCAGCTCGGCGAGCGGGGTCTTGGTCAGGTCCTTGGCGACCTCGGCCTTGACCTTGGCCCGCGTGCCGTCATCGAGAGCGCCGCGCAGCTCGGCGAGCGCGCGGGGTGCGGCGTAGAGCACCAGCTCGTCGAAGGCGCCGTCGGCGCAGGCGGCGTTGAGCCGGCTCGCGATCTGGTCGATGAAAGCGGCCTTGCGCTCGCGATGGGGGTCGGAGCGCGGCTCGACCCCATGACGCGCCGTAGTGCCGCTTTCCTGCTGGCGGCCCGGCCGGTCGCTGATGATGTCGTGCGTCGGCACATGCGCTTCCGGCGACTCGTATTCCGCGACGATGTCATAGCCGGGTGCTTCCGGCCGCCGCGTCACGAACCGCGCGCGGCTGCCATCCGCCAGAACGAACCAGGTGATGCGCCGTTTGGGCATACCGCCCTCCCTTTCCTGCTTGCCGGGGCAAGTCCCCCCCGGCCGTCGTGACCCATAACGGACGGCTCCGGGAAGACGATCCGTCTCCGCAGCCGACCGGCCAGGAGAAGCTATGCCGCCGCCGCAGCCGCCGCTTTGACCTGGGTCAATAGGGAACGGGACGCGTGATTTGGACCGCGACGCCGTCGCGCCGCAGCTCCGCCAGATGGACGGTATACCAGTCGATGCGGGGCAGATCCTCGCCGGCCGCCTTGCTCACGAGACCGTCGGCGTCGGCGGCCTCGGTCGAGCGGGGCGTGCCCTCGGCCTCGAGCGCATCCGCGTCCTCCTGCGTCGGATGGACCTCGAGATAGAGCTCGCCGGCCGACCAGCCGACCTTGGCCGGCTGGTTCACCACCGTGACGCGCGTGCCGATCGCGACGGCGCGATAAAGCCGTTCGATATCCTCGGGATAGAGCCGGATGCAGCCATGGCTGTCCCGCCGGCCGATGCTGTAGGGCTTGTTGGTGCCGTGGATGGCATAGCCCCTCCAGCCGAGATAGAGCGCGTAATCCCCCATGGGATTGTCCGGTCCCGGTCCGATCGATGGCGGCAGGTCGGGGTCTTCCTCGTGCTCCGATTTGGTCGGGACCCAGCTCGGATGGACGCGCTTCTCCGCGACCTCGGTGTGGCCGACGGGCGTTTCCCAGCCTTCGTCGCCGATGCCGATGGGAAAGCTGCGCGGCTCGCCGCCGGCGGGATAATAATAGAGCCGCAGCTCCGGCAGGTTGATGACGATGCCGCGGCGCGGCGCGTCAGGCAGGACATGCTGCGACGGCAGCGTCAGCCGCTTGCCCGCGCCTGGCAGCCAGGGATCGATGCCGGGATTGGCGGCGCGTATCTCGACATAGCCGAGGTCGTGATCCCGGGCGATGTCGAGCAGCGTGTCCTGGCTCTGCGTCTCATAGATCTCTGGAATCCCGATCAAATCGCCGGCGAGCGCCGCCCGCGGCGCGGCGACCGCCAGCAGCGCGAGGCCCGCAAGCAGCGCCAGGCACCGGTGTCGCACCGGCGTTGACGGGCCGCCGGGCGCCGCGTATGCCGAGCCGGCGCCATGAACACCTTTGGCCGGAAGCAGGGTTCTTCCATGCGATATCGCGGCTCCCGCCGACGCCTCGCGGCTCTCGTCCTCGTGCTTCTTGTTGGAGCCGTCGCGACGGCGCCGATGGCGGCGGCGCAACCCCTGCCGAAGGCGGACCGGATCCTGGTCCTCAAGGCAAAGCGCCGACTGCTGCTGCTGCGCGACGGCGTCGTGCTCAAATCCTATCCGATCGCGCTCGGCCCGCATCCGCGCGGGCGCAAGCGCTGGGAGGGCGACGGCCGGACGCCCGAAGGCCTCTATGTCATCGATGGACGGTTGGCGCAGACGCCCTACCATCTGGCGCTCCACATCTCCTATCCGAGCGAAGCCGATCGGGCACGCGCGCGCGCGGCCGGCAGGGATCCCGGCGGTGAGATCATGATCCACGGCATGCCGGACCGCTTCGGGCATACGAACCCGGTGCGCTTCTTCCGCGACTGGACCGAGGGCTGCATCGCCGTCGGCAACATCGCCATCGAGGAGATTTGGAACGCGGTCGATGACGGCACGCCCATCGAGATAAGGCCCTGATCATCCCTGCGGGGTCTTGAGCGAGAGGATATAGCGGATCACGCTCTCCTGCTCCGTGGCGCTCAGCCGATAGGTCGGCATCGGCAGATGAAGATCCGCCATGAAATGACCGAGATAGGCGGCATCGACGCCCGGCCGCGCGGCGATCGCCATGAAGCTCGGCGCCTCCATCGGCGGCGGCAGGATGTGGCCGGGGCGGCTGCCGCTCGGCTGGTCGGCGGCAATGCGGTGGCATTCGGCGCACCAGCGATCGGCGACCGCATGGCCGCGCTGCGAGTTGGTCTCGAACACGCTGCACGCGACGAGCGCGCCGAGCATGACGGCTGCCGGCGCGATAAGCCGCATGTGCCCGCCCATGTCCCAGGCAGGCTCCTAGGGCCGGGCGAGCTCGATACGATCCTCGACCTGCGCCACGCCAGGGGCGGACCATGCGGCCCGCTCGATCGCCTCGCGCTCGGTCCACGCATTGACCTTGCCGGAGAGCGTGACCTTGCTGCCGGACACCGTCACCGTGACCTTGCCGGCCTCGATCTCGGCCGTGCGCTCGAGCGCGGCGTGGATCTTCTCCTGCACGTCCTCGGCGCGCAGCTTCGGCGCCACCACGACGTTGTTGATCACCGATCGGACGCCGCCCAGCTTGCGCACATCCGCTTCGGCCTCGGCGCGCTGGAACTGCCAATCGACCTCGCCGCTCAGGGTAACGATGCCATGCTCGACCTTGACGACGATGCGCTCGTCGGGAACCAGGGCGTCCCAGCTCAGGATCTTGACCGCCCGCGCCGCGATCTCCTCATCGGCGGTCCTGCGGTCGCCGGGCAGGCGGACTTCCAGTTCCTGGGCCACCGCCTTGACGCCCTTGACCCGCCGCGCCGTGCGCTCGGCCGCGAATTTCTCGACGAAGCTGTCGACATGGCCGGACAGCGTGACCACGCCGTCGCGCACGCTGATGCCGATATGCGCGGCATCGACGCTGGGCTCGAACTCCATCTCGTCGATCACCCGCTGCTGCAAGACCAAATCGTCCTTCATGACGATCTCCTTCAGGACCGCTCCCCGCGCCGGCGGGGAATGGCAGAAGCATCGAGAATCGCCGGAGAGAAGGCATTGATCTGCGTCAACAGCCGCGGCCGGCCGCGGCTCAGTGCGGCGCCAGGCTGGCGAGATAGGCCACGACGTCGTCGATCTGCTGCCGGCTGAGACTGAAGCCGCTCATCGGCGGGTGGGGCGATGTGAGAAAGCCCCGCAGCCGCTCGGGGTGCTGGGCGTCGCGGGCTGCGATCGACTGGAAGGATGGCGCGGTATCGGCGCCTTGCGTCGCATGGTCGACGACGTGGCAGCCGGTGCACCAGCGCTCCGCCAGGAGCTGCCCGGACCGGGCGTCGCCCGCGGCCAAGGCCGAAGTGCTTGCCCCGCACAGCAGCAGGGCGGCAACGAGGATGGTCGGTCTCATGATCACCTTCCGCAGAGGCAGCGTCGGGCGAGACTAGCCGGTGGGCGCCGCCCTGCCCAGCGAATTGGCTTTCAACCGTCCCGCCAGGACGCCCAGGCCAGCGTGGCCGCGAAGACCACCACGGCCACCACCACCATGCCAAGGTAGAGCACTTCTCCCGTGGTCATCGCCACCTCCCCGTCATCGGCGCAATCATGCCGGCAAGAGGCGGCCGCGGCTTTGACCTGGGTCAATGCGGATGGCCGAATTCGGCGCGTCCCCCGGCACTTGGACTTGGTCCGGGAGGACGGCTAAAATAGCCGGTCCGTGGCACCAGCGCCCGCCGAACAACCGCAGTCTGGACTTTCTCAAATGGCGAAGAAAAGAGCACCGGACTCGCGCAGCAGCAGCAAAGGCGAGGATTTGGCCGACACGGAACAGGCGCTGCGCGACAGCGAGGCGCAGCTTCGATCGATCATCGAGACGGTCCCGGACGCGCTCATCCTGATCGACGAGCGCGGCCTGATCCAGTCCTTCAGCCCGGCGGCCGAGCGGCTGTTCGGCTACACCGCGGCCGAGGTGCAGGGACGCAATATCAGCATGCTCATGCCGTCCCCTTACCGGGACCAGCATGACGAGTATCTTGCCCGATATCTCCATACCGGCGAACGGCGGATCATCGGCATCGGCCGGGTCGTCGTCGGGCAGCGCGCGGACGGCTCGACCTTCCCCATGGAATTGACGGTGGGCGAGGTCCGGCAGAAGGACCGCCGCCTGTTCACCGGCTTCGTCCGCGACATCACCGAACGGCAGACGGCGCGCGAGCGGCTGCAGGAGCTGCAGTCGGAGCTGCTGCGCACCTCCCGGCTCTCCGCCATGGGACAGATGGCCTCGGCGCTCGCCCACGAGCTCAACCAGCCGCTGACCGCGGTGATCAACTATGTGCAGGCCTGCCGCCGCATGCTCGGCGGCGAGACGCCGCCCTCGCCCGAGCGGGTGCAGGAGATCATGGACCGCGCGGTGGCGCAGGCGAGCCGCGCCGGCCAGATCATCCAGCGCATGCGCCAGTTCATCCAGAAGGGCGAGACCGTCCGGCAGCTCGAAAGCATCAACAAGGTGGTCGAGGAGGCGAGCGCGCTGGCCCTGGTCGGCGCCGGGGAGAGCGGCATCCTGGTACGCATGGAGCTGAGCTCGGATTTGCCGCCGCTGATGCTCGACCGCATCCAGATCCAGCAGGTCGTGCTCAACCTGGTGCGCAACGCCACCGAGGCGCTCTCGGCCTGCGAGCGGCGCGAGCTCACCATCCGCACCGCCCAGCCCAGCGAGGCCCTGGTCGAGGTCGCCGTCGCCGATACCGGGCCCGGCCTCAGCGAGGAGGTGAGGAGCCGGCTCTTCCAGCCTTTCGTCACCACCAAGCCCAAAGGCATGGGCCTCGGCCTGTCGATCAGCCGCTCGATCATCGAGTTGCATGGCGGCCGCCTGCAGGGCGACACCAACCCGGAAGGCGGCGTCACCTTCCGGTTCGGCCTGCCGGTTCCGGCACGCGCGGACTGAGGCCATGGGCAACGCCGCGACGATCTTCATCGTGGACGACGACGAGGCCATCCGCGACTTGCTGCAGCTTTTGCTCGAAAGCGCGGGCTTCCAGAACATCCAGGTCTTCGGATCGAGCCGCCGCTTTCTCGATGCGGCGACGCCGCAACCGGGGGATTGCCTGCTGCTCGACATCCGGATGCCCGATATGGACGGGCTCGAGCTGCAGTCCGAGCTCAACCGGCGGGGCGCGCGGCTCGCCGTCATCATCATGACCGGCCATGGCGACGTGCCGATCGCGGTCCGCGCCATGAAAGCCGGCGCCGCGGATTTCATCGAGAAGCCGTTCTCGGATTTGCTGCTGCTCGACGCCGTCCGCCGGGCGCTCGCGCAGTCGGTGGAGCTGAACCGCCAGGGCGAGGAGAGCGGCGAGACCCAGCGGCGGCTGGCGAGGCTCACGGCGCGCGAGCGCGAGGTGCTCGAGGGCATGGTCGCAGGGCGGCCCAACAAGGTCATCGCCTACGATCTCGGCATCAGCCCGCGCACCGTCGAGATCCACCGCGCCCGCGTCATGGACAAGATGCAGGCCCGCAGCCTGTCGGCCCTGGTCCGCATGGCGATCGGAGCCGGGATCGGGCCCGAACCCGGCGCTCGTTGATCCAGGTCAAGGCGCCGCGCTACGGCAGATTTCATCATCGGCTCGATGACGAAGTCGTTCAGCAGCTTCTCCCTGACGCCGGATCAGATCGCCGTGGTCTTCCCCCTGGTGCATGCGGCGGTCCCCCAGGTCGATCTCGACGCCTGGCGCAAGTTCGTCCGCGCGCTGGGCGAGCGCGACCCGCCCTCGCCCTCGGGCGCCCTGGGCTTGCGCAACGAAGCCGGCTACATCTGTGGCCTGCTCATCTTTCGCTGCGATCACGACCTTCGCCACGGCAAGGTGCTGGCGATCAATCTGTTCATCGCGCTCGATCTGGTTAACGAAGAGGAGGCTGCCAGCGCCTTGCTGCAGGCGGCCGAGGCCAAGGCGCGCGAGCTCGGCTGCACCGCGACGCATATCCGCCTCGACAGGACGCAAAAATCCCTGGGGCAGCGTTTCTCGACCGCAGGATACCGTAACGAAGCCGACATCTTCTGCCGGAGCATCGGAAGCGGCCCGCTGCCCAGCTGACCCGCGCCACGGCCGAGGCGGCAGCACCGGTCAGCCCGGGGTACCCTGCAGGATCTGGGCCCGCGCCCGGGCACCGAACACCGCAAGATGCTGCCCGACCTCCGCTTCGGTCACCGACAGGCCGCGGACGACGAGATCGCCGCAGACCTTCTTGACCAGCCCCGCGTCGCCATGCTCGGTGATCTCGGCGTCGACCACATCCAGCGCATATCGCGCCGCGGCGTCGCCTTCGAGGCCCATCTTCCCGGCCGCCCAGAGACCCAGCAGCTTGTTGCGCCGGGCCGTGATCCGGAAGGCCACTTCCTGTTCCCGCGCGAAGTTCCGCTCGGCGGCTTTTTCGCGGTCGTCAAACATCGACATGACCTCTCCTTTGCGCCATCGCTGCCATGCTTGCACGCGGCGCTTGCGCCGCATTGATCCAGGTCATTTCGGGTTCGCGTGCCGCGTCTCCATCGTCGCGGTCCCGGCCGGCGGGCTAATGCGACAGCAGCAGCGGCAGCAGGCTGGCGCCGATGACCTGGCGCGTCGCGCCGCCGAACAGCAGCTCGCGCCAGGGCGCATGGCCATAGCCGCCCATCACCAGGAGATCGGCAGCGCGGTCGCGCGCCGCCGCCAGCAGCAGCTCGCCCGGGCCGACATGCTCGACCCGGTCGACCGCATCCGCGGTTGCCCGCACGCCATACCAGCCCAACTGCCTGACCAGCTCGCCGGCGCCGGTCTCACCGATCGATAGCACGTGCACGGCATGCGCGGCGCGCAGAAACGGCATCGCGCCTGCGAGCGCCCGGGCGGATTCCGGAGAATCGTTCCAGGCGAGCGCGATGGTCTCGCCCAGCACCTTGGGCGGCTCGGTCGGGGCGATCAGCACCGGCCGGCCGCTGGCCAGCAGCGCCTCCTCGATGGCGTCGCTATAGGGCTGATCGACGACGCGGCCGGAGCGCCCGAGGATCAGCAGATCGAAGAGCCGCGCCCGGTCGGCCACCGTGGTCGCGCCATAGCCGGTCGTCTCGCGCCAGCAGGCCGACGCCTGCCGCAGCAGCGCCGGATCGGTGCCCGGCGGCGGCGGCGCTTCGCGCAGCGGCAGAGCGTGGCGCGCCAAGGCGGCATCGAAGATCCGCCGCGCGGCGGCCGCCATGTCGGCGGCATCCCGCATCGCCTGCTCGATGATGTCGCCGGAGAGTGGCGTGGCGAAGCCGTCCGCCGCCGCGGCCACCATCTCGCGCGGGTCGGGCCGGGCGTGCAGCGCCTCGAGATGGCTGTCGAAGCGGTGCGCCAGGCGGCAGGCCAGCTCGATCACTCCCGCGCTGGCGCCGCCGCCGCTCACGGCAGCAAGAATTGTGCGGATCTCCATGCCCCTCTCCTCCACCGGAGTTTCAATTGCTCCATGCTGGAGAAGCGCCAGGCAATACTCATTGAGGTGGATCAATCATTTGGCGGTTCTTCCGCCGCGCTGGCGCGGTGATTGACGTATATCAATTCGGACCGCCGCCTGACGCCTTAGTCTTTCTTGCAGCGAGGTCGTCATGAGAGCGATGTCCGAGATCGTCAGGGATCAGAAGCCTTTGATCCTGTCGCCAAAAACGACGGTGAAGCACGCCTGCGAGCGCATGCGCGAGCGGCGGGTCGGCGCCGTGCTGGTGGCGGAGCGGGATCACCGTCTGGTCGGCATCTTCACCGGCCGCGACGCCGTCTGCCGCGTCCTGGCGGAAGGCAAGGATGCGGCCGAGACGACGCTCGCCGAGGTCATGACGCGCGATCCCGCGACGATGCCGCCGACCAATACGGCCATCGAGGCTTTGCGGCTGATGCATGACGGCGGCTTCCGCCACGTACCGGTGGTCGCCGGCGGCAAGATCATCGGCATCGCCTCGCATGGCGATTTCCGCGGGCTGGAAACGGCTCGCCTCGACGAGGAGACCGGCCTCTGGGAGCGGATCTAGGGCCGTTGAATTGGATCAAGACCGGCGCTCCGCGTCGGTAGTCCTTTACCACGACGTTCAACATGAGGGAGAAGTTCCATGGCTGATAGTCCGGTTGAAGTGAAGAGGGCTGCGGCGCCGGTGCCGACGCCGACGCGTACCGAGATGCCCGATGTCTGGCGCTCGTTCCGCGGCGAGATGGACCGCATGTTCGATCGCTTCGGCTTCCCATCTTTCCGGCGCATGTTCGATGTCGAGCCGTTCTGGAACTACGAATTGTCGCTCGGGGTCGCGGTTCCCGCGGTCGACGTGACCGAGGACGAGAACGCCTTCAAGATCTCTGCCGAGCTTCCGGGCATGACGGAGAAGGACATCGACGTGACCGTCTCCGGCGACGTACTGGTGCTCAAGGGCGAGAAACGCCAGGAGCGCGAGCAGAAGGAGAAGAACCGTTATGTCTCCGAGCGCAGCTACGGCGCCTTCCAGCGGAGCTTTGCGATCCCGGACGGCGTCGATCGCGACAAGATCGGCGCCGAGTTCGCCAAAGGCGTGCTCACGCTGACGCTGCCGAAGACGGCCGAGGCGCAGAAGCGCCAGAAGAAGATCGAGGTCAAGGCGGGCTGATCCGCGGGTGCGCCGCGGGCGGCACGGGAGATCCGCGTCGTCCGCGACGCAGCTGGCGGCGCCTCGCTGACTGGTCAGGCATCACACGATGAAGACGATCCTTGTGCTCACCGGCGGCAGCGAGACGGATGCGAGCGTCATGGCGACGGCATACGCCGCCGCGACCCCGCTCGCCGCGCATCTTGCCTTCCTCCACGTCCGCCTCAGCGTCGGCGAGGCGGCAGCGCACATGCCGCATGTCGATTTCGCCCAGGGAGCGGCGCTGCATGAGGCGATGCAGCAGATTCGCTCCGCGGCCGAGGGCCGGTCGTCCGCGGCGCAGCGCCATTTCCGCAGCTTCTGCGCCAGGCGCGATATCGACATCAGGAACACGCCGCCCCATCGCGCCGCGATCTCCGCCAGCTGGCACGAGGAGCTGGATGACGCGGCCGCGCGCATGATGCGCCATGCCCGTCACAATGATCTCGTCGTCCTCGCACGCTCCTCCCGCGCGAACGGCCTGCCGAAAGACATGATCGAGCAACTCCTGCTCGGCTGCGGACGCCCGCTGCTGCTGGCGCCGCCACAGGCGCCGCAGCGGCTCACCGGCACCGTGCTGGTCGGCTGGAAGGAGAGCGCGCAGGCGGCCCGGGCGCTCGCGGCCGCCCTGCCGTTGCTCGCCAAGAGCAAGCGGGTCCTCATCGCCAGCGTCGATGAAGCGGAGCAGCCGCTGCGAACCGATGCCGATGTCGTGCGGTATCTGGCATGGCACGGCATCGCCGCCGAGGCCATGCCGGTCGAAGCCGACGGCCGGTCGGTCGCCGCCCAGCTGGAAAGCGCGGCCGCCGATTGCGAGGCCGATCTCCTGGTTATGGGAGCCTATGGCCGCGGCCGAACGCGCGAGTTGATCTTTGGCGGATGCACGCAGTATTTCATTGCCCAGGCGGAGAGGCCCGTCTTCCTCATGCATTGAGCCCGCGCGGCTGCGGCTGTTTCGACCCGACTTTCTGATTCAGGTCGCGGCAAACGCGGTCCTCGACGCCTATCGATCCATGTGACAGCGTCTACCGGACGCGCAGATCATAACGACGGAGCGCCCAACCAGCTCCATCGACACCGAGGAGGGATCGTCGAATGACGCTTCGGCTTGCATCCGGGCTCGCCGCCGGGCTCGCAAGGCTCATCGGCTTGGCAAGAGGCGGCCGCAAGCCCCGACCGTCGAGGCAGCGCCCCGGTCCTGCCGCTTCCACCGCCTCGGTCGCGACGGATGCGGCGCGGCGATCCCGCTACCTCGTGGCGGCGCCGCTACTGCGCTGCCTCGGCGGATGGTCGGTCCACAACCACGCCGCGAACCGCGTCATCGCGGCAGGGCTGAGCCGCGGACAGGCGGAGACGCTATGCCGCGTGCTCGATCTCGCTTGCGACTGGAGCCGCAACAGCCCCACCGACGCGCTCCATCGCGAGGACGAGGAATGAGGCGACCGAGGGGCGGCCTCTCTCACGGTCTTCCGAGGCGGAACATCCGCGCGGCATCGTCGTATTCGAAGAGCTCGGCATAGCGCGCCCAGCCGATGACCGTCCGCAAGGTCCGCTCCGCGTCGCGGCGGATCAGGTGGTCCTCGAGCTCCGACTCGAACCGCACGCGCGGCGCGCGGTGGCCCTGGCGCTCGTCGAGAACGCGGCGAATATGCGCGGCGAGCGGCACGAATTTGCGCAGATGCTCGTGGAACAGCCGCTTGCGCTCCTCCGTCCCGCTGCCGACGAAGGCGCGCCCCGCCGCGGTAAGCTTCACGCTGCCGCCGCTCAGCTCGCCAAATTCCAGGATGTGGAGCGCCTCGGCGATCGGAAAGAGGTCGTCGACCTCGAAAGTGAGCGCCCCGGCGAGCTCGCCGAGCTCGGCATTGCCGGCATGGGCCGATGCCAGCGTCTCGAGCAGCCCGCTGATCTGGTTGACGGAGGCGCGCGGCAGCGCCTGGGCGACGCCGCCCTGAAGCTGGCCCTGCGCCTTGATCGAGGCGAGCGCCCGCGAGGTCAGGATCGAATAGATCTCGTCGACGATGGCGCGGAAGGCGTCGTCGAGCCGGTTGCGCGGATGCGCCAGCGGCACCGGGATATCGGCCGCGATCCGCCCCGGATTGGAAGAAAGGACCAGGATCCGGTCGCACATCAGCACCGCTTCCTCGATGTTGTGGGTCACCAGCAGCACCGACCGCGTCGGCATCTGGCCCTCCATCCAGAGATCGAGAAAATCGGTGCGCAGCGTCTCGGCCGTGAGCACGTCGAGCGCCGAGAACGGCTCGTCCATGAGCAGCACCAGCGGCTCGATGACCATCGCGCGGGCGAAGCCCACCCGCTGGCGCATGCCGCCCGAGAGCTCGCGCGGATAGGCCGACTGAAAACCGTCGAGGCCGATCAGATCGATCGCGGCCTGCGCGCGGCGGCGCGCCTCCTCTCGCGGCAGCCCGAGCGCGTCGAGCCCCGCCTCCACATTCTCGAGCACCGTCAGCCAGGGGAAGAGCGCGAAGGTCTGGAATACCACCGCGATACCCTCGGCCGGGCCCTCGAGCGGCGCTCCCCGATAGAGGATATCGCCGGAGGTCGGGCTGATGAGCCCGGCGGCAATGCGCAGCAGGGTCGACTTGCCGGAGCCCGAGCGTCCGAGAAGGCCGAGGATCTCCCCGTCATGGAGCGCGAGGTCGATCTCCGCCAGCACCGGCAGCGGCTCCCCCGAGGGCCTGGCGAAGCTCCGGCAGATCCTGCGGAGCTCGATGATCGGCTTGCCGGTCGGCTCGGCCATGGGCGCACTCAATCGAGCCGGGTACGGCGCTCGGCGAACGCATAGAGCGGGCGCCAGAGCAGGCGGTTGGTGGCGATGACGAGCAGCGACATGACGGCGATGCCGAGCGCGATGCGCGGGAAGTCGCCGGCCTCGGTCCGCTCGGCGATATAGGCGCCGAGCCCCCCGGCGCTGAGCCGGGTCTGCCCCCAGCTCACCGCTTCCGCCACGATGCTGGCATTCCACGCGCCGCCCGAGGCGGTGATGGCGCCGGTCACGTAATAAGGAAAGATGCCGGGCAGCATCACCTCCCGCCACCAGCGCCAGCCGCCGATGCGGAAGCTCGCCGCCGCCTCGCGGAAATCGCTCGGAAACGCGGTCGCGCCCGCGACGACGTTGAAGAGAATGTACCATTGGGTCCCGAGGATCAGCAGCGGGCTGAGCCAGATCCGGGGAGCGAGGTCGAAGCGCAGGATCAGGAACACGACCACCGGAAAGAGCAAATTGGCCGGAAACGCGGCGAGGAACTGCGCCAGCGGCTGCACCTTCTCGGCCAGCGCCGGCCTCAGCCCGACATAAACCCCGATCGGGACCCATATGATCGTCGCGAGCGCGATCAGAACGGCGACGCGGAGCAAGGTCAACCCACCCGCGCCGGCCGCCACCGCGACATCGGTCCAGGACAGCTCGGCGCCGGCAAGGCGGTAGAGCCGCCACAGCGCGACGGCGATGCCGGCAAGGACGAGGCCGTACCAGGCGAGATCGCCGATCTGCCGCCGGGGCGCCCAGGCGGCGAGGCCATGCAGCGCGCGCGGCGGCGAGAGGCGCGCCCGCGCCGCGATCGCGAGTCCGGCCGCCATCGGCCGGCCCACCCGCCGCATCAGCCGCGCGCGCCGGAACAGGTCGAGGATCCAGGATCGCGGCACGGTCTGCGCGGCGGTCTGCTCGAAGCGGAACTTGTCCGCCCAGGCGACGAGCGGGCGGAACAGCAGCTGATCGTAGACGAGGATCGCGGCGCCCATCGCGAGAATCGCCCAGCCGACCGCGGCAAGGTCGCGCTCGGCAATGGCGCGCGCGACATAGGAGCCGACGCCGGGAAGATCGATCTGGAGATCGCCGACCGCGATCGCCTCGGAGGCGACGACGAAGAACCAGCCGCCGGACATCGACATCATGGTGTTCCAGACGAGGCCGGGCATGGCGAAGGGCACCTCCAGGCGCCAGAAGCGCTGCCAGGCCGAGAAGCGGAAGCTGCGGCTCGCCTCGTCGAGATCGTGCGGCACCGTGCGCAGCGACTGGTAGAAGCTGAACGCCATGTTCCAGGCCTGGCTGGTGAAGATGGCGAAGATGGCGGCGAGCTCCGGCCCCAACTCGTTGCCGGGAAAGAGCGCCACGAAAAACAGCACGGTGAAGGAGAGATATCCCAGGATCGGCACGGATTGCAGCACGTCCAGCAGCGGGATCAACACCATCTCCGCCCGCCGGCTCTTGGCGGCGAGGGTGGCGTAGGTGAAGGTGAAGAGCAGCGACGCCGCAATCGCCACCAGCATGCGCAACGTGGTCCGCAGCGTGTAGAGCGGCAACGCCAGCGGCGACAGCGTGATCGCCGGCGGCCGCGCGGCGGCGAGCGGGGCGATCATCTGGCGCGCGCCCGAGCCAAGGAGAATGAGGAGTGCCAGCACCAGCACCGTCGCGGCGAGGTCGCGCCAGCCCGGGGCTCGCCGGTACCAGATCCCGCCCTTCAGAATCTCGGCATGCGGCTCCATGACGGCGATGTCATGGCGCCAGCACGTAGCGCCCGGGCGCGTCGGCAAGCGCGGGATATCCCGCATCGGCGGCGCCCAGGGCCGGCGGCGCCACCGGCGGCAGCGAATGCTCGCCGAGCCAGGCCACCCATGCCGGCCACCACGAGCCCTCGGTCGACGGCGTGACCGTCGCCCAGGTTTGGGGATCGCGGTAGTGGCCGCCGGCCGGGCGGTGCGCGATCTGGTAGCTGCGGCCGTGATGCCCGGGCTCGCTGACGATGCCGGCATTGTGACCGCCCGAGGTCAGCACGAAATCGATAGGCGCATCGGTCAGCAGATGGATCTTATAGACGGAGTGCCAGGGCGCCACGTGATCGGTCCGAGTTGAGACGACGAAGATCGGCACGCGGATGTCGGTGAGCGCGATCGGGTGTCCCTGGACTTCATACTGCCCCTCGGCGAGCTCGTTCTCGACGAAGAGCCGGCGCAGGTATTCGGAATGCATGCGGTAGGGCATGCGCGTCGCATCCGCATTCCACGCCATCAGATCGTTCATCGGCATGCGCTCGCCCTTGAGATACTGGCGCACGCCTTGCGACCAGATCAGATCGTTCGAGCGCAGCAGCTGGAAGGCGCCCGCCATCTGGCGGGTGTCGAGATAGCCCTGCTCCCACATCGTATCCTCGAGATAGGCCACCTGGCTGTTGCCGAGGAAGAGGGTGAGCTCGCCGGCCTCGGTGAAGTCGGTCTCCGCCGCAAGCAAGGTCACCGTCTTGAGCAGGTCCTTGTGATCGCGCGCCATGGTCGCGGCAGCGATCGACAGCAGCGTGCCGCCGAGGCAATAGCCGCAGGCGTGGACCGGCTGGGCGGGGCAGATCGCGGCGATGGCGTCGAGGGCCTTGCCGATCCCGGAATGGCGGTAATCCTCCATGCCGAGATCGCGCTGCTCCGCGGTCGGATTGCGCCAGGAGATCATGAAAACGGTGAAGCCCTGACCGACCAGATAGCGCACCAGCGAGTTCTCCGGCGACAGGTCGAGAATGTAGTATTTCATGATCCAGGCCGGCACGATCAGCACCGGCTCGGGACGGACCGTCGCCGTGCTGGGCGCGTACTGGATCAGCTCGATCAACTCGTTGCGGTAGACGATTTTGCCCGGGGTGACGGCGACGTTGCGGCCGACGCGAAAGGCCTCAGTGCCCACCGGCTTGCGCCCGGCAATGCCCCGCTCCCAATCCTCGGCGAAGTGCTGCGCCCCGCGCAGCAGGTTTCGGCCACCCTCCTCCAACGTCTGGCGCAGCACTTCCGGATTCGTGAGGAGGAAGTTCGACGGCGAGAAGATGTCGAGGATCTGCCGCATGGCGAAGGCGACCACGCGCTCATGCCGGGGCGAGACGCCGCGAATGGCGGTGGTGGCGTTGTACCACCATTGCTGCTGCAGCAGGAAGCTCTGGTAGATCGCATTGAAGGGCGCCTGTTGCCAGGCCGGGTCGCTGAAGCGCTTGTCCTGCGGCAGCGGCTCGATGCAGGGCGGCGTCTCCGGGTTGGCCGCCGCGCGCGACAGGTACATCGCGAGGCGCACCCATTTGCGCACCGCCTTCTCCACCAGGACCGCCTGCTTTCCCGGCGCGTTCGCCAGGTGAATCCCCCAATCGAAAAACGCGTTCATCAGCCCGGCCGGCGACAGGGAAAAGGTGAAGCGGGCCTGCCAGGAGTGCATCAGCCGGTCGATCACCTCGGCGCGCGCCGCATCCGCGTCCACCTCCCTCTCCGCCTCCGGCTCTTCCCGGATGGGCGGCGGGGCGACGGCGATGAGCTCGCGGCCGGTGGGCGCCGCCAAGAGCTTGTCTTCGGGCATGGCACTAAACCTCGCGAGTTGGCTGGAACCGTCCCGGTCTTGGGGCCTTTTCGTCGAGCGCAGCCTAGGCCGATGCTGCTTTGGCAGCCTTGATCTGCCTCAACCCTGCGTCCCGCGCCGCCGCTCCCGCGGGGGCGCGGCTCTCGCCTATCCGGCCGCCCGTTCCGTCGCGCCCGCTTTCGCCCGCAGCCCGACCAGGGCCGCGCCGGTGAGCGCGCGCATGTCGGTTTCGAGACGCTTGGTCTCGCCCTCGATCCATTCGCTCTGGATCTTCGAGGCGTCCGCGATGTCTTCGCACGTACAGAGCCGTTCGAGCGCGTGAAGCGCGGCCTCCGTTCCCTCGCGCCGCCGCGCCACCCAATCGGCGAGCGCCGGCGCGGCGGATTTCAGCAGGTCGGCCTGCCATTGAAGCCAAAGCTCCATGGGCCAGACGGCCAATCGCATGGCCTCGCCGTTGAAGCCCTTGAAGGGAGGGAGTCCGGCAACGCCTTGCTCCGTGGCGACTGCCGGCGCTTGCGCTCGCTTGCTCATGAGCCTGTCTCCTGAGTTCGAGGGATGCGAAGACCGACGAGAGGCCAAGCCTGCGGGCGATCGCCGCCGCTATGAGCCCTCCCATGCCGCTTCGCTGTGGTTATTTGCTTAATCTATGATAGCCACAAAGCCTGCGGTTTGATCCAGATCAATCCTCCCGCGGCGATCGCCGGTCATAAAAACGCAATAGCCGGACGCCACCCGTCGCGGCTTGGCGTTGATCTATCTCAAGGGCGCCGTTCGATTGCGCTCTATCCTTGATTTTCAGCCCTCAGGCGCGAGGGCTCGATGCCGAACGCTCCTCGACGAGGATGAACCCGTGGAGACGGTGCGGATACCGCCCTTCCGGCTGGAGGGGACGCTGGGTCTTCCGGCAGGCCAGGCCTCCGGGCTGGTCCTCTTTGCCCATGGCAGCGGCAGCAGCCGCTTCAGCCCGCGCAACGCCCATGTGGCAGGCGCGCTGCGGCAGGCGGGGCTGGCGACGCTGCTGTTCGATCTCCTGAGCGAGCGCGAGGCGGCGGATCGCGCCAATGTCTTCGATGTCGAAGGGCTCGCCGAGCGGCTTCTCGCCGCGACCGCCTGGGCACGGAGCGCGGAAGCGACGCGCGCGCTGCCGCTCGGATATTTCGGCGCCAGCACCGGCGCGGCGGCCGCCCTCATCGCCGCGGCGCGGCTGGGCCCGGAAATCGGCGCCGTGGTCTCGCGCGGCGGCCGGCCCGATCTCGCCGGCGACGCGCTGGCGCGGGTCAAGGCGCCGACGCTGCTCATCGTGGGCAGCCTCGACACCGAGGTTCTCGTGCTCAATCATACGGCACTGCGCGCCTTGCGCTGCGAAGCCACGATCGAGATCGTGCCCGGCGCGACCCATCTCTTCGAGGAGCCGGGCACGCTCGAGACCGTGGTCGGCCTCGCCCGCCGCTGGTTCCTCGACCATTTGACCCGTCACGGGCAAGGATAGCCTCATGCGTTTTGCGGATCGTCAGGATGCCGGCCGGCAGCTTGCCGCCGAACTCCTGCGCTTCAGGGACCGTCGGCCGGTGGTCCTGGCGCTGCCGCGCGGCGGCGTGCCGGTGGGGTTCGAGATCGCGACCCGGCTTGACGCGCCGCTCGACGTTGTCCTCGTGCGCAAGATCGGCCATCCCTGGTCGCCGGAGCTCGCCGTCGGGGCTATCGCCGAGGGCGCGGCGCCCGAGACCTTCATCGATGCGACGGCGGTCGCCGAGCTGGAGGTGCCGCAGGCCTATCTCGACGCCGAGATCGGCCGGCAGCGCCGCGAAATCGAGCGCCGCCGCCGGCTCTACTTCAAGAGCCGGCCGCCGGTCGAGATCCGGGGCTGCACCGCCATCGTGGTCGATGACGGCATCGCCACGGGGGCGACCATGCGGGTGGCGCTTCGCGCCGTCCGCCGCCGGGAGCCGGCGACGCTCGTGCTCGCCGTGCCCGTCGCCCCGGCAGGTACGCTGGCGGCGTTGCGCACCGAAGTGGACGAGGCCGTCTGCCTGTCATCGCCCGAGGATTTCGGCGCCGTCGGCCTTTTCTATGTCGATTTCCGCCCCGTCGAGGACGAGGTGGTCGTCGACTTGCTTGACCGCGCGGCGCAAGCGCGGTCGAAGCCGCCCCCGCCGGCCCGTGATGCCCAGGGCGGGGCTTAGCGTCAGTCGAGCGATTTCCGGAAGCGAAGCATGCTGATGCCGAGCAGCACCGCCCCGAGCGCGGCCATGCCGAGCAGGTCCGGCCACAGCGCATCAAACCCCACGCCTTTGAGGAAGGTGGCGCGGATCACGACGAGATAATAGCTGAGCGGATTGACGTAGCTCAGCCATTGCAGCGGCTCGGGCATGCTGGCGATGGGAAAGGCGAAGCCCGAGAGCGTGAAGATCGGATTGATCACGAAGAAGGTCGCGGCGAAGGCCTGCTGTTGGGTCTTGGCGAGCGTCGAGATCAGCAGCCCCAGCCCCAGCGTGCTGAGCAGGAAGAGGCAGGTTCCGAGCAGCAGGATCAGCGGATTGCCGATGAAGGGGACGCGGAACCACAGCGTCCCGAACAGCGCCACCAGCGCCACTTCGGCAAGGCCGATCAGGAAGAACGGCACGGTCTTGCCCAGGATATACTCGGCCGGCCGGATCGGCGTCACCATGATCTGCTCGAGCGTGCCGACCTCGCGCTCGCGCACGATGGCCGAGGCGGTGAGGCTGACCACCAGGACGAGGGTCAGCGAGCCGACCACGCCCGGCACGAAGAACCATCGCCCGTTGAGATCGGCGTTGTACCAGGGGCGCTGCTCGACCCCGATCTGGACGATCCGGCCGGGGGGGCCGCGCGACGCGGCGATGCCGCGGCGAACGAGATCGGCGGTGTAGTCGCTGGCGAACTGCTCGACGACAAGGTTCAGATATCCCAGCGCGATCAGTGCCGTGTTGGAATTGGTGCCATCGACGATGACCTGCAGCGGCGCGCCCTGGCCCTTGCGCAGGAGCTGGGCGAAATCGGCATGGACGACGATGGCAAGCGCGGCATCGCTGCGGTTGATCGCGGTTTCCACCTCGGCATCGCTGTGGGCGATCTTCACGATCCGGAAGCGGTCGCTGAAGCTGAAGCGCGAGATGAGGTCGCGACTCTCCTGCGAATGGTCGCGGTCGAGGATCACCGTCGGGACATGATAGACCTCGAAGGTCGCGGCATAGCCGAAGACCAGCATCTGGACCAGCGAGGGGACGACGAGACGGAAGCGCGCCCAGCGGTCGCGCTTGAGCTCGAGGAATTCCTTGACCAGCATGCACCAGATGCGCTCGAACATGACCCGTCAGTCCAGCTGCTTGCGAAAGGCGCGGGCGGCAAGGAACGCGACGACGACGGCATAGACCATCATCGCCAGGATCGGCGCGGCGAGATCGAGGAAGCCCGACCCCTTCAGGAAGACCGCCTTGAGGATGGTCACGTAATAGCGTGCAAACACCAGATAGGTCACCGCCTGCACCGGCAGCGGCATCTGGTCGATGGGAAAGGCATAGCCCGACAGCAGCGTCGTCGGCAGCAGCGTCACCAGCAGTCCGATCTGGGCGGCGCCGACCTGGCTGCGAATGGCCGTCGAGATCAGGTAGCCGATGCCGAGCACGACGACGAGGAACAGCGAGGTCGTGAAGAACAGGGTCGCGAGCGTCCCGCGGAACGGCACGTCGAACCAGAACACGGCGACGGCGAGGCAGAAGACCGCGTCGAGCAGGCCGATGGCGAAATAGGGCGCGAGCTTGCCCAGCATCAGCTCCATCGGCGTCACCGGCGTCGACACCAGCAGCTCCATGGTGCCGCGCTCCCATTCGCGCGAGATGGTGAGCGAGGTGAGCTGGGCGCCCACCAGCGCCATGACCAGCGCCACCACACCCGGGATGATGAAGTTGCGGCTTTCGAGATCCTCGTTGAACCAGACGCGCAACTCCACCGCGAGCGGCTGCGGCAAGCCCAGCGTGCTGCCCCTGAGCCCGGCCTGCTCGACCTGCACGTCCGAGGAGAAGCCGGCCACCACCGCTTCGGCATAGCCGATCGCGATGTTGGCGGTGTTGGTGTCGGTCGCGTCCACCAGCACCTGCACGGAGCTCGCGCCGGTGTCGTTGAGGCGCTCGGTCATGTCGATGGGAACGACGACGACCATCTGGCACTGGCCGCGATCGAGCGCGCGGGTGACGTCGCGGTAATTGTCGAAGCCGGCGACGAGGGAGAAATATTCCGACGCCTGGAAATGCTTGATCAGCTCCCGGCTGTTCTGGCTCGCCTCCCGGTCGAAGACGCAGACCGGCAGATGCTTGACGTCGAGGCTGATGCCGTAGCCGAGCAGGATCATCTGCATGAACGGCATGAGCAGCGCGATCATCAGGCTGATGGGATCGCGCCAGATCTGCAGCACCTCCTTGACGGCGATCGCCTGGATGCGTCGGAGCCTCACGGGCGCGCCCCCTCCGCCGTCGAGGACGAGCCGACCAGCTGGACGAAGATGTCCTCGATGGTGGGCTCGATCCGCTCGATCCGCGCCACGGCGACGCCGTGCCGCGCGAGATAGGCCGGCAGCGCCGAAAGCGCCGCCGCAGCATCCTCCACCAGGAGATGAAGCGCGTTACCGAAGACGGCAACGTCGCGCACGCCGGGCGCCACCTGCAGCGCCGCCACGGCCGCGCCGACCGGCTCGCATTCCGCCATCAGGAGATCGCCGCCGAGCTTGCGCTGCTTCAACGCGGCCGGGCTCGCCATCTCGATCAGCCGTCCGCGATCGATCAGCGCCACCCGGTGGCAATACTCGGCCTCATCCATGTAGTGCGTGGTGACCAGCACCGTGATCCCTTCCGCGGCCAGCGCGTGGATGAGATCCCAGAAGCGGCGCCGCAACTCCGGATCGACGCCCGAGGTCGGCTCGTCGAGGAAGAGGATGGGCGGCCGGTGCAGGATGGCGCAGCCCAGCGCCAGCCGCTGCTTCCATCCGCCCGCCAGCGTCGAGACCAGGTGGTCCTCGCGGCCCGTCAGCCCCGCCATCTCGACGGAGAAGCGGATGCGCTCGGCCAGCAGCGCCGGCGGCACGCGGTAGATGCCGCCGAAGAAGCGCAGATTCTCGCCGACGGTGAGATCGGCGTAGAGCGAGAATTTCTGCGACATGTAGCCGATATGCTCGCGCACGCCTTCGGGATCGCGGGCAACGTCGATCCCCGCCACCAGGGCGCGGCCCTCGGTCGGACGCAGCAGGCCGCACAGCATGCGGATGACGGTCGACTTGCCGGCGCCGTTGGGTCCGAGGAATCCCACGATCTCGCCGCGCTCGATGCGCAGGCTGACGTGATCGACCGCCGTGAAGCGGCCGAAGCGCTTGACCAGATCCTGCGCGATGATCGGGATCTCGACGCCGTCGGTCACGGCGCTGCCTCTTCCCGGCCGAGGAGCGCCACGAAGAGATCCTCGATGCTGGGCTCCGCGCGCGCGATGGCTCCGACCGGCACGCCGGCGGCGGCAAGCGCCCGGCGCAGCTCCGGCACGCGGCGCGCCTCGTCGTCGACCACGGCGCGGACCCCGTCGCCCACCAGCAGGACGCTGGCGACGCCCTCGAGCGCCGCAATGGCGTCGCGCGCCGCACGGGCGTCGCGCGAGCGGATGGTGATCAATGCGCCTGGCATGCGCTGCTTCAGCCCATGCGGCGTGTCGCAATATCTGAGGCGACCCTGGTGAAGCAGCGCGAGCCGGGTGCAGCGCTCGGCCTCGTCGAGATAGGCGGTCGAGATCAGGATGGTGACGCCGCTCTCGCGCAGGGAATAGAGAATGGCCCAGAACTCCCGGCGCGAGACCGGATCGACGCCGGTCGTGGGCTCGTCGAGCAGCAGGATCCTGGGCGTGTGGATGAGCGCGCAGATGAGGCCGAGCTTCTGCTTCATCCCGCCGGAGAGCTGGCCCGCGAGCCGCCGGCGAAACGGCCCCATGTTGGAGGCGGCGAGCAGCGGCCCGATCCGCTCCTCGCGCAGGCGGCGCGGAACCTCGAAGAGATCGGCGTAGAACCGGATGTTCTCGTCGACCGTGAGGTCCTCGTAGAGGCCGAAGCGCTGCGGCATGTAGCTCAGATGGCGCTTGGCGCGCTCGGGATCGGCGATCACGTCGACGCCGTCGACGACGATACGGCCGCTTTCGGGCGGCATCACCCCCGCCAGCATGCGCATCACCGTGGTCTTGCCCGCGCCGTCGGGGCCGACGAGACCGAAGATCTCGCCCGGCGCCACCGTGAAGTCGAGATGCTCGACGGCCGCGACGCCGGCGAAGCGCTTGACCAGTCCCGCCACCTCGATTTGAGGCGCCACCGCCGCGCTCATGGCGTCGGCAGGTCGATGGCGGCATCCGCCGGCATGCCGGGCACGAGCTCGTGAGTGGGGTTGTCGATGTCGATCTTGATGCGATAGACGAGGGTCACGCGCTGGGCGTGCGTCTCCACCGTCTTGGGCGTGAACTCGGCGCTGGAGGCGATGAACGAGATGCGGCCGTGATAGACCTTGCCGGGATAGGTGTCGGTCGTGACCGAAGCGGTGGCGCCCAGGCGCACGCGGGCAATGTCGGTCTCGTTGATGTAGGCGCGCAGCCAGACATGGTCGAGATCGGCGATGGTCACCACCGGCGTGCCGGGCGCGGCGATCTCGCCGAGCTCGGCCTGGCGCACGAGAATGACGCCGTCGAAGGGGGCGACGAGCGTGGTATATCCCAGCACGATGCGGGCGAGCTCCGCCAATTCCGCCGCGTTGTGGATGCTGGCCCGGGCGAGATCGATGTTCCGCACGGCGACGAGCTCGAGCGCCTGGTCGCGCTCCAGCGCGGCCTGCGATTGCCTGAGCGCCGTCTGCGCCTGGTCGCGCGTCTGGGTCGAGACGATCTTGCCGCGCAGCCACAGGGACTGGGCGCGGTCGTAGTCGAGCTTGCGCAGATCGAGATCCGCCCGGTCGCTGCTCACGGTCTTCTGGGCGGCCACCAGATTCTGTTCCGCCGCCGCGAGCTGACGCTGCTGCACCTCAAGCGCGGCCTCGGCGATCGCCACCTGCTGCCGGTAGTCGGAATCGTCGACCCGGGCGATCAGCGTCCCGGCGGCAACCCATTTGCCCTCGTCGAAGGGCAGCTGGACGATGCGCGACTGCACCGTCTTGAATCCCACCACGCTCTCATGCGCCTCGATATTGCCGGACACGGTCAGGGTGGTGCGCGGGATCGCAAGGCCAAGCCAGGTCTTGAGCGTCCCTTGCCATTCCCAGGCGGCCGTGCCGACCGCCACGAGCAGGAGAAGGGCGGCGGCGGCGACCCAGCGCGGCCGTGTGCTCGACCGGCCGCGAACCGGCGTCTGGGGCGGCAGCACCGGCGCCCGCACCTCGCCCCGCCCGGAGGGCGGCGCGGGCGGCGGCAACTCGGCGACGGCGCTTGGCTTTTCCATGGCTTGGTCTTAGTTGAAAGCGCCAGCCGCTTCTTTGATGTGGGTCAACCGGCCGCCCTGCGTGGGGCGGGCCGTCATTGCATCGGCACGGCGCGCCAGCCCGAGGGGCAGGCGCCGACGTAGGGGTAGTATTGCTGATAGGCGTCGCACCAATACCACCAGCCGGCCACCGCGCCGGGCGGCAGGAAAGGCTGGGGATAGGGGTAGATCGGCCCCGGATACCAGTACCAGTTCGGACCCACGATCCACCACCAGCCGAGGCGGCCGCCGTAAGTGCCATTCCACCAATGGCCGCCACGCCAATAGCCGTGGTCGAAATGGTGGATATCGCCATAGCCGGGATGCCCGTGCCAGGCGCCGTCGCCGCCGCCCCAATGCCCGCCCGCGCCGGCATGTTGCGCCATCGCCGGCGCGGACAGCGCCAAGGCGCAAGCCGACGCCATCGCCAGCCGTCTCAAATGCTTTATCAACCGCATGACCTTGCCCCGCTTGCTCTGAGCGCCAGACCTGACTGGCCCTGCCAATCAGCCTAGGCAGGCGGTTGCAGGCCGACGTTGACCTGTATCAAGCCGGTTGCCATGGCGCGCGAGGTTTCTCCCTCGGGTCACGCCGATTTGACCTGGATCAAGGCGGCCGGACGCGACGCGCCTAACCTGCGACACCTGCTCTCCTGCCTGCGGAGTGTCGGCCATGCGCATGACTGAGAATGCACCCTTCGCCGCAAGCGGCCCTGCCCGTGGCGGCGTCCTGCCCGGGCGCCTGCTGGCGGCGCTTCTCATGGGCGTCGTCCTTCTTCTCCTGTCCGCGCTGATCCATGCCGCCGCGGCGGCGACGCTCGGCGGCGGCTGGCGCTCGTTGGGGATGCTGTGGCTGGCGGCGATCCTCGCCACCGTCATCGCCGTCGGGCGGGCGCGCAGCCGCGTGGGGGCGTGGCGGCGCATGTGCCTGCTCAACGGCATCGCCAGCCTCGGCCTGCTGGCCGCCGGCGCCGCCGACCTCGCCGAGCCCGGCGCCGCTCCCGACCTCCTCTGGCCGACCGGACCGGTGCTCGGCTTTGCCGTCGCTTCGGCCGTGCTGACGGTCGCGGGATTGTTCCTCGCCGTCCTGTTCTTCGCCGTCTGGCACGTGCTGTCGCGGCATGATTCGGGGTCGGAGGAGCCGGCTTAGCTGGCGCGCGGTCCTCGCGGCCGCCGCACCCGTCACAAAGGAGCGATGATGATGACACAACGTCAGGCCGGCGCCGGGATGCTCGCCGGCGCGGCTCTTGCCGCAGCACCGGGGATCGCGGTTGCCCAGGCGCAGAAGCCCCTCGACCTGCCGCCGCCCCGACCGGAAGGCGGCATGCCGCTGATGACGGCGCTCAACCGGCGGCACTCGACGCGTGACTACGCCGATCGACCGCTATCGGCGCAGACGCTCTCGGACCTGCTCTGGGCCGCCTTCGGCGTGAACCGCCCGAGCGGCGACCGCACCGCGCCCTATTGGCGCCATATCATGGTGATCAACGTCTATGCCGCGATGGCAGACGGGGTGTGGCTCTACGATCCCAAGGCGCACAGCCTCCAGCCCTATCTGCCGCGCGACATCCGCGCCGAGACCGGCCTCCAGGAATTCGTGGCGACGGCGCCGTTGAACCTCGTCTATGTCGCCCACGGCGAGCGCATGAGCGATGTGAGACCCGAGGAGCGCCGCCTCTACGCCTCGGTCGATACCGGCTTCATCGGGCAGAACGTCTATCTCTACTGCGCCTCGGAAGGGCTCGGCAGCGTGTTTCGCGGCGCCGTCGACTATGCGAAGCTGGCACACGCCCTGAAGCTGCCGGAGCAGCAGTTCGTCACCTTCGCGCAGACGGTGGGATATCCCCGGGGCTGATGATGCGCGACATTCTCGACATCCTCCAGGCGCGGCATTCCTCCCGCATTCCCTTCGACCCCGAGCGCCGTGTCGCCGAGCAGGATCTGCAGCGCATCCTGGAAGCGGCGCGCTGGGCGCCCACCGCCCACAACATGGCATGCAGATCCTGAGCGCGCTCTGCGCCGAGGCGGTGGCGGAACCGCTGCGCCGCCTGCTGGCGATCCCCAGCCACAGCAGGATCGCTTTCGCCTGCCGGCTGGGATACCCGGCGGCCCCGGGCGGGTATCCGCGCGTACGACGCGCGGTCGCGGGCTTCGCGCATCGCAACCGGTACGGCCGCCGCGATTTCGGCTGATCTCCCGCTACACCATCCCGAGGCGGCGGAAGACCGCCGTCTTAGCCTGGTCCAGCACGAAGGCGAAGGCCACCGCCGCGAGCAGGATAGCCACGATATAGGCGAGCGGAATGGGCGCCATCAGAATGCCGCGGCTCGCCAAGCTGGTGATGATCAGGGCATCGGCAACCGAAGACAGCAGCAGCCAGAGGCTCGGCCGCGAGCTCCACAGCCGCCGGCGCTCGCGGACCACGTAGAACACCGCCTGCCCGGCGAACACCAGCGTCACGGCGGCAAGCGTCCGCAACGCCGCCGTATCGAGGCCGAGCCGGAATTTCCCGATGGCGAGGACGAGGCTGCAGAACAGCAGGCTGCACAGCCCGGTGGCGATCCCGGCCAGCGTCAGATCGTCGACGCGCCAGGAATTGGGCTTGAGCGACGGCCGCACATTGTCGGTGGTCGACGACATCGACAGGAAGTCGCCGGTGATCATCAGGATGACCATCAGCATCGGCGTCAGGATGGCGTGGCCGGTCATGACCAGGCCCACGGTGAGGAACAGCAGCTGCTCGATCTTGGTGGTGAGCGACCGGAGCATGTAGGTGAGGATGCGCTGGAAGGTCACGCGCCCTTCCCGCACCGCGGCGACGATGCCGCCGAGACCAGGCTCCGTCAGCACGATGCCGGCCGCCGATTTCGCCACATCGGTCGCGGTCGAGACGGCGATGCCGATCTGCGCCTGGCGCAGCGCCGGCGCGTCATTGGCGCCGTCGCCGCACATGCCCACGGTATGCCCGGACTCCTGAAACGCCTTGACGATGTGGAACTTGTCCTCGGGGAAGATGCCGGCGAAGACGGCGAATTGCTCCGGACGCAGCACCGCGGGAGGCTTGCCGGGCGGACAGACGGCGCCGCCGTCCAGCCCGACGGCATGCGCCACCACGGCGGCCGTGGCCGGCGAATCGCCCGTCGCCATGACGGTGTGAACTCCCATCCGCCGCAGCTCGTCGATGAGCCCGGCGGAATCGGCGCGCGGCGGATCGCTGAGCGCCACCAGCCCGGCAAGCTGCAGCGCCGATGGCGGCCCGGCACCGATGGCGAGAACCCGGAAGCCTTGCGCCTCGAGTTCCGCGGCGGCGGCCACCGCGAGCGGCGGCGGCGGGGCGAGAGCGCTCACCCGCGCGACGGCGCCCTTGACCACGCGCAGCTCTGCGCCGCCCGCCGCGCGCGCCAGCGCCTCCGACATCTTGGTGGCGGGGTCGAAGGGAACGAACTTCGCCACGCGCGGCAGGTCGCCGGAAGGCGCGCCGCGGGCGGCGGCGCGAATGGCGGCATCGACGGGATCCTGGCCGCCTTCCGAGCTCGCCAGCGCCGCCAGCGCCAGCACGCGCCGCTCGTCGAAGCCGGGCATGGCGCGCACCGCCGTGACCGCGAGCGCGTTCTGCGTCAGCGTGCCGGTCTTGTCGGCGCACAGCACATCCATGGTCGCGGCTTCGTCGATCGCCGAGAGCCGCGTCGGCAGCACGCCCTGGTGGGCAAGGGCGCGGGCGGCGAGCGCCGTCGCGAGCGTGAAGGTGGCGGGCAGCGCCACCGGGATCGCCGCCAGGATGGCGGTCAGCGCCAGGGGCACGATCTCCACCGGCGGCAGTCCGAGAAACGCGGCATAGGCCACCTGGAGCACGACGATGCCGCTGTTGAACAGCGCAAGATTGCGCACCGCGCGCAGCACGGCCTTCTGCTGGGAGCTCACGACATGGGCGGTGCGGACGAGCTCTGCGGTGCGGCCGAATCTGGTGCGCGGCCCCGTCGCCGTCACCTCGGCGACCGCTTCGCCGCGCCGGACCAGCGCCCCGGCATAGGTCTCCAGCCCCGGCCCGCCTTCGATGGGCAGGGACTCGCCCGTCAGCATCGACTGGTCGAGCAGCACCTCGCCGCCGATGAGCCGCACATCGGCGCCGACGACGGCGCCGAGCGACAGCTTCACGATGTCGCCCGGCACCAGCTCGGCCGCCGGCACCGTCTTCCACGCACGGTCGCGGCGGACCGAGGCGTTCAGCGCCAGGCGCGATTGCAGCGCCTCCAGCGTGGCCTGAGCCCGACCCTCCTGGAAGAAGCCCAGCGCCGCGTTGAACACCAGCAGCACGGCGATGACCGCGGCCTCGGCATATTCGCCAAGCGACAGCTGCAGCAGGATCGCGGCTTCGAGCATCCAGGGGACAGGCGCCCAGAACTTGCCCGCCGCCCGCCGCCAGGCCGCCACCCGCGCGTCGGGCATGGCATTGACGCCGATGTCCTCGAGCCGGCGGCGCGCCTCGGCTGTGGTGAGGCCGTCGGGCAGGCGAGGGTCGGCAGGGTCGATGGCGGTATCGGGAGGCGAGACCATGACGACTTGCCGCTATGGCATCTTCGAACGTAGCGTCATCGTCCTGCCGTCCACGACGAAAGTGCCGTAGCCCTGATGGTGGATGGTCTTGGGGTTCTTCTGCGCCGGATCTTTCCACGCCTTTAGCACGCGGAGCACGAAGAGATTGTAGCGGTTGACGAGGCGCGTATCGGCCACCCGGCATTCGAGATTGGCAAAGCATTCGCCCACCAGCGGCGGCGCCACGCGTGCGGCCGGCAGCGGCGTCAGCCCGAAATCGGCGAATTTGTCCCGGTCGCGGCCCGAGCAATTGCCGATCTCCACCACCTTCGGCGCCAGCTTCACCGACGGCACGGCGATGACGCATTCGCCGGTCGCGCGCAAGGCGGCGAAGCTGTGATCGGCATTGCTCACGACGCAGGCGATCAGCGGCGGCTCGAACTCCACCATCATGTGCCAGGACATGGTCATGATGTTGGCGCGGCCGCGCCGCGCGGTCGTCAACAGCACGACCGGCCCCGGCTCGAGCAGCTGGTAGACCTTGGCCAGCGGCAGGTCCCTCATGCCGGCCACGCCCGGCCGCTAGCGCCGCGCCGCGGCCAGCGCGTCGTCGATCTCCTTGGCGCGCAGCGCGGCCGGACGGCGGCTGACGCGCTCCCAATAGCGCGCGAAAGCCGGACGCTTCTCGATGGTGCCGAATTGCATGCCCCAGCCGATCTGCGAGCCGACATCCACATCCGCGGCGGTGAAGCTGCCCCCCGCCACATAAGGGCCTTGCGAGACGGCGCTTTCGAGCATGTTAAGCGCATCGGCATAGCTGCCATAACCCATCATCCGCTCCCGCCCTTCCGGCACCACGAAGCCCAGCGCCTGGTTCGAGACCGCCGCCTCGACCGGGCCCGCGGCAAAGAACAGCCAGCGGTAATAGGGTCCGCGCCGGCGATCGGCCGGCGGCGGCGCGAGGCCGGCTTCGGGGAACGCATCGGCGAGATAGGCGCAGATCGCAGCACACTCGGTGACGACGGTATCGCCGTGACGGATGGCCGGCACCTTGCCCATCGGATTGACGGCGAGGTAGGGCTCAGCCTTCATCGTGGTGCCGAACTCGAGCGTCTCGGTGCGATAGGGATGACCGGTCTCCTCGAGCATCCATCGGGCGATCCGCCCGCGCGACATCGGATGGGTATAGAAGACCAGCTCGTCGGACATTGGCGGGTTCCCTTCGTCTGGGTGGAGCGCAGCGCCAGGGTGGGACATCGCATAGGCAACCACAAGGGCGCGTGCCGGCGGCCGTTCGGGCCGGCTTGAGCCAAATCAAAGCCTGCCGGCGGCGCCTGGGCTAAGAAATTAACCGTTGCCCCCCTGTCGCACAGAGGCGTGTATTGCGTCCCATGTGGCAAGCCCCATGACGGAAACTCCGCGGAAAGCCGGCGAGGCGCCCGCTTCGGGCCGGGTCGTCGCGGTTCACGGCTCGGTGGTCGAAATCGCCTTCCCCGCCGGCGCCCTGCCGGCGGTCGAGGAGTGCGTCCTCGTCGAGACCGACACGGCGCGGCCGCTCATGGTCGAGGTGCAGCAGCATCTGGACCCGACGACCATCCGCGCCGTGGCACTCGACAATACTGCAGGGCTGCGCCGCGGAACCCTGGCGCGTGGCACCGGCGCCCCCATCCTGGTGCCGGTCGGCGATGCCGTGCTGGGCCGGCTGCTCGACGCCACCGGCGAGCCGGCCGATCGCGGGCCGCCGCTGCCCGCGGCGATCGAGCGGCGGCCGATCCACGCCCCCTCCCCCGCCCTCGACCGGCTCAGCGCCGGGCTGGAGATGTTCCATACCGGCATCAAGGTCATCGACCTGCTCGCGCCGCTGGTGAAGGGCGGCAAGGCGGCGATGTTCGGCGGCGCCGGCGTCGGCAAGACGGTGCTGATCATGGAGCTGATCCGCACCACCGTCGAACGCCATTCCGGCATCTCCGTCTTCGCCGGGATCGGCGAGCGCTCGCGCGAAGGCCATGAATTGCTGCTCGAGCTCAGGCAGTCGGGCGTGCTGGCCCGCACGGCGCTGGTCTTCGGGCAGATGAACGAGCCGCCCGGCGCGCGCTGGCGGGCCGGGCTCACGGCGCTGGCCATCGCCGAGTATTTCCGCGATGCCGCCCATGAGAATGTGCTGCTGCTCATCGACAACGTCTACCGCCTGGTCCAGGCCGGCGGCGAGGTGTCGGGCCTGCTCGGCCGGCTGCCCTCGCGCGTCGGCTACCAGCCCACGCTCGCCGACCGAGATCGCCGAGCTCGAGGAGCGCATCGCCTCGGTCGCCGGCGCGGCCATCACCTCGATCCAGGCGGTCTATGTTCCGGCCGACGATTTCACCGACCCGGCGGTGGCCGAGATCTTCAGCCATCTCGACACCTCGATCGTGCTGTCCCGCGACATGGCGAGCGAGGGCATGTACCCGGCCGTGGACCCGCTGGCCTCGACGTTCGAGCCTGCTCGATCCCCGCCTGGTCGGCGAGGCGCATTACCGGATCGCGCAGGACGTCCGCAAGACGATCGCCCATTACCGCGACCTGCAGGAGATCATCGCGCTGCTCGGCATCGAGGAGCTGAGCGCCGCCGACCGCCGCGCGGTCAAGCAGGCCCGCCGCCTCATGCGCTTCCTGACGCAGCCCTTCATGGTCACGGTCGCCTTCACCGGCAAGCCCGGGCGCACGGTCGAGCTCGAGGCCACGCTCGCCGGGTGCCGCGCCATTCTCGACGGCGAGACCGATGACTGGGCCGAGAGCTCGCTCTACATGGTCGGCGATCTCGATGAGGCGCGGCGGCGCGAAGCCCATGCCGCGACAGCCCGCGCCATGAGGCTCACCGTCACCACGCCGCTGGCCATCATCGCCGAGGCCGAGCACGTCGGGCATCTTCGCGCCGAGGACGAGACCGGCGCGTTCGGCATTCTGCCGGGCCATGCCGATTTTCTCACGGCGCTCGCCGTCTCGGTGATGAGCTGGCGCGACCAGGGCGGCGCGCGAGCACCATCTGGCCGTGCGCGGCGGCATGCTCGAAGTGCGCGGCGGGTCGACCATCACCGTCGCGACGCGGGAGGCGATCGCCGGCGACGATCTGCACCAGCTCGAGACGGAAGTGCTCGCCACCTTCCGTCGCCGTGTCGAGGAGGAGCGCACGGCGCGCAGCGACGCGCAACGGCTCTATCTCGCGGCGATCCGGCAGATCTGCCGCTTCCTCAGCCCCGGACGCACGCCGGCGCTCCCCGGAGCGCCGCGTCAGCCCCCCTATGACGGTCTCGAGCCGTGACGCAGGAGCCCGAGGACCGCGAAAGCCTCGACGCCGCGGTGAAGACGCGGCGGGAGCGGCGCGCGCGCTGGCAGCGCGAGGGCGAGCGCTCGATCGGACAGAACCTCGCCATGATCGGCGCACTCGGCTGGACCATCGTCACCCCGACCTTGATCGGCATCTTCACCGGACGCTGGCTCGACCGGCATTTCGGCACCGGGATCTTCTGGACGCTGGGCCTGCTCGTGGCCGGCCTCGCGGTCGGCTGCGTCTTCGCCTGGAAGCGGATGCAGAACGAATGACGGCGCTCATCCCGATCTCGGCCCTCGTGGCGGCGATGGCGGCGGCAGGCTTCGCCTTCGGCCTTGCCTATTTCGCCGCGCTGCGCCGCAGCGTCGCCTGGCTCGCCGCGGGAAGCGGCTGGTGGCGCCCGGCCGCGCTCACGCTTGGCCGCATCGCGGCCGCGCTCGTCTTTCTCGTCCTGGCGGCAAAGCTCGGCGCCGCCGGCCCTGATCGCCGCCTTCATCGGCTTCCTGGCGGCGCGCGGCGGCGGCGCTGCGCGCGCGGAGGGCGGGCTGATGCAGGCCTCGCCGCTCGCCAGCGCCGTCCTCTTCCATCTCGGTCCCGTCGCGATCACGCGCCCGGTGGTGACGACCTGGGCGATCATGCTGGTCTTGGCCCTTGTCCTGCCGCCTGGTGACGCGCCGGCTGCGCGTGCGGCCGGACGGCCGCCAGGCGGCGCTCGAGATCGTGGTCACCGGCATCGCGCAGCAGATCGAGGACGTCATCCGCAGGGACGCGCGGCCCTTCCTGCCGCTGCTCGGCACGCTCTTCATCTTTCTCGGCGCCGCCAACCTCTCCGGCGTTCTCCCGGGCGTCGAGGCGCCCACCGGCAAGATCGAGACGCCGGCGGCGCTGGCGCTCATCGTGTTCTTCTCGGTGCATTACTTCGGAGTGCGCGCGCGGGGGCTTCGCGGCTATCTCGCCAGCTTCGCCGAGCCGAAGCTCATCATGCTGCCGCTCAACATCCTCTCCGAGGTGACGCGGACCTTCTCGCTCATGGTGCGCCTCTTCGGCAACGTCATGAGCGGCGAGTTCATCATCGCCCTGGTCGTGGCTCTGGCCGGGCTGTTCGTGCCGATCCCGCTGATGGCGCTCGAGATCCTGGTCGGCCTGGTGCAGGCCTACATCTTCACCGTCCTCGCCACCGTCTTCATCGGCGCCGCCGCTCGGCGGCGTCAAAGCTGGATAAAGGAGGTTCCATGGACGCCAAGCTCATCTCCATCATCGGCGCGGTCGTCGCCGTCTCGATCGGCTCGATCGGACCGGCACTGGCCGAAGGGCGCTCGGTCGCCGCGGCGATGGACGCGATCGCGCGCCAGCCCGAGGCCGCCGGCACCGTCTCGCGCACGCTCTTCGTCGGCCTGGCGATGATCGAGACCATGGCGATCTATTGCCTGGTGGTGGCGCTGCTGCTGCTCTTCGCCAACCCTTACACCGGCTGATCATGCATCTCGACTGGTGGACCATCGCGCTGCAGACCGTCAACTTCGCGATCCTGGTCTGGCTGCTGCATCGCTTCCTCTACCGCCCGGTGCTGCGCATGATCGACGCCCGCAAGGCCGAGGTGCAGCGGCACTACGATGACGCCCAGGCAACCGAGGACAAGGCGAAGGCGGATCTCGCCGCAGTCGAGGCGCAGCGGGCGGGCATCGCAGCCGAGCGCGAGACCGCGCTGAAGGCGGCGGCGGCGCAGGCGCAGGAGGCAGCGGCGGCGCGGCGCGCCCAGGCCGAACGCGAGGCTGCAGGCGCTCGTCCAGGCGGCGCGCCAGACGATCGCGGAAGAGCGCGAGCGCGCGCTCGACGAGGCGCGCCGCATCGCGCTCGATCTCGGCGCCGCCTTGGCCCGGCGTCTCCTCGCCGACGTGCCGATGCCGCTGCGCGCGGAAGCTTGGATCGAGCGCATCGAGCGGCATATCGAGGCGCTGCCGCAGCCGCAGCGCGACGCGCTCGCCGGGCAGCTGCGGGACGGCGGATCGCTCACCGTGGTGACCGCGGCGCCGCTGGCGGCGGCAACGAGCGAGGCCTGGCGCGAGCGGCTGCGCAGGCTCCTGGGCGACGGCATCGCCGCTTCGTTCGAAACCGACCCCGCTCTCGTCGCCGGCACGGAGCTGCATTTCCCGGCCGCCATTCTGCGCTTCTCGCTGCGCAGCGCGATCGAGGCCGCGCGCGCGGAGATCGGATCCCCATGCCGACGCTCGCTGACGACCTCCGCGCCTGGGCCGATCTGAGCCGCCAGCGGCTCGGCACCCTGTCGCTCGAGCCGCAGCTCGAGCATATCGGCCGCGTGGATCAGGTCGGCGACGGCGTGGCGACCGTGCGCGGCCTGCCCGAGACGCGGCTCGACGAGCTGCTCGTCTTCGAAGGCGGCGTCCGCGGCCTCGCCGTCGATCTCGGCGAGCAGACGATCGGCTGCATCCTGCTCGGGCCGGCCGACCGGATGCCGGCGGGGAGCGTGGTCCGCGGCACCGGCGAGGTCGCGCGCGTGCCGGTCGGCGAGGCGCTGCTCGGCCGCGTCGTCGATGCGCTGGGCCTGCCGCTCGACGGCGGCAAGCCGCTCGATGCCGCGCTTTTCGCGCCGGTCGAGCCGCCGGCGCCGGCGATCATCGACCGGGCGCTGGTGACGCGGCCGCTGGCGACCGGGCTGCTGGTCATCGACGCCATGATCCCGCTGGGCCGCGGTCAGCGCGAGCTCATCATCGGCGACCGCGGCACCGGCAAGACCGCGATTGCGGTCGACACCATCATCAACCAGCGCGCGAGCGACGTGATCTGCATCTATGCCGCGGTCGGCCAGAAGGCGTCCTCGGTCGCGCGGGTGATCGAGGCGGTGCGCCGCTACGGGGCGCCGGAGCGCTGCATCTTCGTCGTCGGCGAGGCCGATGCGGCGCCCGGCCTCCAATGGCTGACGCCCTATGCCGCCTGCACGATGGCCGAGTATTTCATGGCGCGCGGGCGCGACGTGCTGCTGGTGATCGACGATCTGACCAAGCATGCCGCCGCCTACCGCCAGGTATCGCTGCTGCTGCGCCGGCCGCCCGGACGCGAGGCCTATCCCGGCGACATCTTCTACATCCATTCGCGCCTGCTCGAACGCGCGGCGAAGCTCGCCCCCGAGCGCGGCGGCGGCTCGCTGACGGCGCTGCCGATCGCCGAGACCCAGGCCGGCAACATCAGCGCCTACATCCCCACCAATCTCATCTCGATCACCGACGGCCAGATCTACCTCGATCCGCGCCTCTTCTACGAGGACCAGAAGCCGGCGGTCGATGTCGGCAAGAGCGTGTCGCGCGTCGGCGGCAAGACCCAGGCGCCGGTGCTGAAATCGCTCTCCGAGAGCCTGCGGCTCGACTACGCCCAATTCCTCGAGCTCGAGGTGTTCACCCGCTTCGGCACCATGGTCGACGAGCGCACGCGCAAAGTGATCGAGCATGGCCGGCGCATCCGCGCCGTGCTGGCACAGCGGCAATTCGCACCGCTGACGCTGGGCGAGCAGGTGGCGCTGCTCTGCGCGCTGGGCGACGGCGTGCTCGACGGCTTGCCGCTCGACCGCATCGACGTGTTCCGCGGCGCGGTGAGCGCATGGCTCGCCGAGCATTGTCCCGATATCGTGACGCTCGACGACAAGGCGACGGCGCTCCCGGAGGAGGTCCGCGCGCGCCTGCGGACGGCGCTGCGGGCGCTCGCCGCCTCGCTCGCGCCGAAATCGGCACAACCCTGATGCGCCTCGCCGAGATTCAAGGTCACATCGCCAGCATGAGCGAGCTGCTCGACATCGTCGGCGCCATGCGCTCGCTTGCCGGAATGCGCGTGCAGGAAGCGCAGCGCGCACTGCCCGGCATCCGCGGCTATGCCGGCTCGATGGCGGCGGCGATCGGCACGGCGCTTCTGCTCATGCCGCAACCGCCGCCGGAGGCGCCGGCGAAGCCGGGACGCCGGGCGCTGGTGCTGTGCACCGCCGAGCATGGCTTCGTCGGCGGCTTCAACGAGCGCCTCGTCGAGAGCGCCGCGGCGACGCTCGATGCTTCCGACGCGCTTTTCGTGCTGGGCAGCCGCGGCGCGGCGCTCGCCGTCGAGCGCGGCTGGCAGGGAGCGTGGATCCAGCCGATGGCGACCCGGCCGGCCGGCGTATCCGAGACCATCAACCGCCTCACGGCGGAGCTCTATGCCCGCATCGCCCGCGGCGAGATCGCCCGCGTCGAGATCCTGTTCGGCCGCTACCGCCAGGGCGGCGCGCCCGCGATCGAGCGGCATCCGCTCCTGCCGCTCGACACCGCGGCGCTCGCCGCGGCGCCGCCGCGCCAGCCGCCGCTGCACAATCTGGCGCCCGAGGCGCTGCTCGAGCGGCTGGCGGCGGAATACGTCTTCGCCCGCCTGACCGAGGCGAGTGTCGAATCGATCGCGAGCGAGAACGCCGCCCGTTTCGCGGCCATGGAGTCGGCGCATGACAACGTCTCGAAGAAGCTCGGCCAGCTGCGGCAGGACGAGCGCCAGGCGCGTCAGTCGGACATCACCGCGGAGCTGCTCGATCTCATCACCGGAGCCGAGGTGCTGAGCAGCGGTCAAGCGGCAGGGTAGACTAGGAGCCCGTCTCTGCGGCATCGCTGATGGCGCGCAGCAATGCCAGGAGCGCGCGATTGAGCGGCGTCGCTATGCCGTGTCGCTCGCCGACGGCGACGATCGCGCCGGTCAACGCTTCGGCCTCGAAGGGCCTCCCGGCCAAGCGATCGAAATACATCGACGTGCCGGCCTCGGCGGGATAGGTCAGGAGCGTCGCCATGATCCGCGCGGCTTCATCGGCAGGCAGCCGGGCGCCATCGGCGCGCGCCACGGCCGCCGCCTCGTCGAGCACGCCCAGGCACAGCGCCTGGACATCCGCCCGCCGGAGGACGGATTGCCGCTGCAGCGTCAGCGCGGTGATGGGATTGGCGACGGCGTTGATCAGCAGCTTTCGCCACGCCAGCGTCTCGAACGCCGCACTCAGGAGAAGATCGAGGGACGTCCCGGCAAGGACCTCGCCGAAGGCCCGGCCATCCGCGTCATCCGCCACGGCGAGATCGTGATCCGTGACGCGGCGAAGGCGGAAGTGATCGACGCCCAGCCGCTCGCCATTGTAGTAGACGATGGTGGGAACGACGGTTGCGCCGGGTGCGAACGGCGCCACCCGGCGGGCGTGCTCGATGCCGTTTTGCAGGACGGCAATGCGGGTGCCCGAGCCGCAGAGCCCGGCCAGCCACGGGCCGGCCGACGGCGTCTGATGCGCCTTGGTGCAGAGCAGGACCCAGTCGACCGGCGCCGCCCGGGCGGGATCGGTGAGCGTGCGGAGCCCGACCTCCACCGTCCCCTCGGGCCGATCGAGCACGAGGCGGCCGATCGGCTTTCGCACGCAGGCGAGGACGTCGTGGCGGTCGGCGAGGCGCAGGCAAGCGGCGATCACGCCGCCGATGCTGCCGAGGCCGACGACGGCAACCCGCAGACGCGGCCGCCCCGACCTCGCCTCGCCGCCCGCCGGTTCGACCGGCCGCGCCGTCATCAAGCGCTCTTGCCCGGCCGGCCCGCCGTCAGGAAGTCGAGCACGATCCGAGCCGTCTCGTCCGGGAACTGGTCGACGAAGAAATGGCCGCCCGGCAGCGATGCCTCGCGCACCGCGGCGCAGCGCCTGCGCCATTCCGCGGGAATGTCGAAGAGCCGCGCCATGACGCCCGAGGCGCCGTAGAAGGCGAGCATCGGGCAGTTCACCTTGCGATCGATATCGGCGGCATCATGCTCGAGATCGATGCCGGCGGCGGCGCGATAATCCGAGCACGAGCCATGGATCATGGCGGGATCGTGCCAGGAGCGCCGGTACTCGGCAAGCATCGCCGGGTCGAAATCGGAGATCTTCGTCGCCCCCCAGCCGACAAGGCAGGTCTCGTAGAAGAAATCGGGATCGTTGCCGATCAGGCGCTCGGGGAACGGTTCCGGCTGAGAGAGGAAATACCAATGCCAATAGGCCGACGCCACGGCGCGGCTCGTCTTCGTGAACATGGCATGGGTCGGCACGATATCCATGACGGTGAGCGAAAGGACCGCGTCCGGGTGATCGAGCGCCATTCGATGCCCGGTTCGCCCCCGCGGTCGTGGCCGACCACATGGAAACGATCGAATCCCAGCTGGCGCATCAGGCGGAGCTGGTCGGCGGCGAAGGCGCGGAAGGAGTAATTCGATCGGTCGGCCAGGCATGTCGGCTTGGCCGAATCGCCATAGCCGCGCAGATCGGCGCACACCACGGTGAAATGCCCGGCAAGCCGCGGCGCGACGCGGGCCCACATCGCCTTGTTCTGCGGAAAGCCATGCAGCAGAAGCAGGGGCGGTCCCGAGCCGCCGACGACGCAGTCGATCTCGACGCCGCCGCCCGCGGCGGCCTTGCGTTGGAACCCCTCAAACATCGCGTGTCCCCGCCTCTTTCGCGCCGGCGCGCAGGCAAACAACCTGCCCGTGCCCCGCGACATCGCCGTCGGCTTCGATGAGATCGACCGCGACCAGGGCGACCCGTCCGTCGCCTTCCAGCCGAACCGATTGCGGTTGCGCGACCAGCGGCCGAAGCGCGGCCGACGGCGCCAAACGGCTCACCGTCAACTGGACGATCGTCCAATCCGCGTCGGCGCTGGCCGGGCACGCCGCGCACGCCGCCTCGATCGCCGCCGCCTCGACGAGCGCGGATGAGGAGACCCTGCGGGCATGTCCCGCGGCGCGCCGCGGCTTGCCCGGCGCCAGCGCGGCCCACGCGGCATCGGCCAGCGCCTCGGCAAACGAGGTGGGCCGCGCCGCGATCAAGCCGCCAAGCCAGCGCCGCGCGATGAAATGAGCGGGTCCGACGACGCAGGCCGCGAGCACGGCAAGAGGCAGATCGCGAACCACCCCGGCCGCGGCAAGCGGAGCGATCCAGTCGCGAACATGGACCGCCACGGAGCGATTGAGCTGGCGCACCGCGGCGCTCTGTGCCGGCTGCCAGTCCGGACGGCCGCGCTCGTACATGAACCACGCCAGGTCGCGCTGCGCCTCGACCCAGGCGAGATGATGCCGCACCGCGGCCGCGATCGTGGCGCGCGCTCCGCGACGACGCTCGAGCGCCTGAAGCAGGCCTTCCTGGTATGAGGCGATGCCGCGAAGGTAGAGCGCCTCGGCGATCGCGTCCTTGGTCGGGAAGTGGTGGAACAAGGCGCCGTTGCTGATCCCGGCGCGCGCGCAGATATGCGCCACGGCGGCATGCTCGAACCCCAGCTCCACGAAGGTGGAGAGCGCGGCATCGAGGATCACCCGCTTGGGGTCGCGGCTGCTCATCGAGCAGAGTATGGCTCCGGAGCCATGCTCTGGTCAACGGCCGGCATGGCGCGTCCCGCCGCCGGTCGCGACGGACAGGCCGGGCCTTTGCTTCGGACAATCCCGCAGCGGCGCAGCCGGCGCCGCGACGAAGCTTCAGATGGGATTCGGCAGGACAGCCAATTCGCGATGCTCAACGCCGGGATAATTGGCGCAGGCGCCGAGAACCGGCGCCAAGGCGGCGAGCATCAACACGACGAGGAGCGCGGACGCGAGCGAACGGGACATGGCGACCTCCATCCCCATGGCGTCTCCCGGCCGCGCTCGACCGCGCGGCAGAGAGTTCTTGACAGTTTTATTACTGAAAGAAGAGATGGTGCGGGACGGCCGCCACTTTCAATGGCATGGGACCGGCTGAGACGGTGAAATCGGCGTTAGAGAAGGAGCGGCACGCGCCGGGTTTACCCATCTGCCGCCCGCCCCGGTTCCACGCCGACGCGGGGTCCGTTCGCCCGGTTGGGCTCCAGTCGAGGGATCAGGGATCGGCGCCGCCTTCGGGCGCCAGCGCCGGGGCATAGCCGGGCGGCACTTCGAACAGGTCGGGCTTCTGCTTGTGATAGGTCACCGAGCGGGCCTCGACCACCGTCTTGCCCTCGACCTCGAGGCGGAGCGCCACGCCGTCCGGCGTAGCGCAGAGCATATGGCTCTTGTCATCCTCGATCCACGACCAGTTCACGCACTGGAGCCCCGCCACCTTGGCCTCGCCGCCGCGCATCAGCTTCGCCCCTTGCTCCGGCTCGATGGGCCAGCGCGGCTCGCCCTCCAGCTTGCGGTAGGTTCGATCGTGAGGAACGATCAGCGTGACCTCATGCGCGTCGCGGTCGAAAATCGTGGCCGAGCCGTCCGGCCCGTCGACGCGCTCGCGATGCTCTCCGGCCGACCAGCGCACGCGCTCATCGATCTTCGGCCGATGCGGCCGGGTGATGCGGTAGACGATATCGACGTCGCGCGTCGGCACCAGCGGCGGCGGCTCCTCGGCCTTGATCGAAACCTGGAACAGCAGCACCGCAAGAGCCGCGGCCGCCGCCGGACGCGCCAAGCTCATCCGAACACCTCGCCAGGCCGGCGTATCTCCCGTCGGCCAACGCATGCAAACGCCTGCCCGAGGCGATTGTCAACGCCGCACGGGCATGTCCACGTCGCGCGCGCGGTCAGGCGCATGGCGCCGCGCGCGCGGATCACTTCCGCTCGGAACCCGGGTCGAGGTCCGCTTCCTGGCCGTGGGCGGGCTCGCCGGCAAGCCGCACGACGTCGCCGCCCGCGAGCGAATCCGGCGGGCTGTTGACGACGCGATCGGCGGGCGTGAGCCCCTTCAGCACCTCGATCTCGGTGCCGAGATTGCGGCCCAGCGTCACCGGCCTCAGGAGGATCTTGTTGTCGGGGCCGATGAGCGCGACCTCCAGCCCGTGCTCGCGGAAGAGCAAGGCGCTGGTGGGGATGCGCACGATGTTCGGATTGCCCGGCAGCTCGAAATGCACCTGGGCATAAGCGCCGGGCTGCAGCAATCCGTCCGGGTTGTCGGCGTGCAGCTCCACGATCAGGGTGCGCGAGGCCGTCCGGATGGACTCCGAGGTGGTCGCGACCACGGCGTCGAAGGTCTTTTCCGGATATTGCGGCAGATTGAGCGTGGCCTTCAGCCCGTTGCGGATCCCCGCCGACATCTGCTGCGGCACCTGCACGAAGATCCGCATCTCGTGCACGTCCGCGACACGGAACAGCTCGGGCCCGTTGCCGGCGCCGCTGCCGGCGTTGATCAGCGCGCCGATGTCGGTCTCGCGCGCGGTGACGACGCCGTCGAAGGGAACGGTGATGCGCTTGAAACCCTCGAGCGCCGCCAGCCGGTCGACATCGCCCTGCGCCGCATTGACGTTCGCCAGCGCGGCGTTGAGATTGGCCGCCGCCGTGCCGTAATCGGCCCGCTTGGACTCCTGCTCCTGGATCGAGACCACGCCCTTGGGCGAATCGCGCCACCGCTCATAGGTCGTCTCGGCGAACGCCTTTTCCGCCTGCCGGACATTCACCAGCGCCTTGGCCGAATTGAGCGTGGCCTGCGCCGCGGCGTATTGGGCGTCGAGATCCGGCGCATCGATCTCGGCGAGAAGCTGCCCCTTCTTCACATGCGCGCCGTAATCGAAATACCAGTTCTTGAGATAGCCGTTGACCCGTGCATAGATCGGCGCCTCGTACCAGGCTTGGACATTGCCGGGAAGCACCGTCTGCGTTCCCGACACGCCGCGTTGCGGCGTGATGACGGCGACGGTGGGGACCGCGTGCCGCTCGGTCCATTGCTTCACCTCGGCCTGCTGCCGCTGGCGCCCCAGGATGCCCGACGCAGCGGCCAGGACGGCAACGAGCACCGCCGCCAAGCCCACCCAGCGCAGCCTGCCGCGCGGCCGTGCGGGCGATCTCGGCGGGTTCTTCGGATGTTCGGAACGTCACGGTTGGCCTCCAGATCAGACGCTTGGCTCGGGCGAGGGCGCCGGGGTGTGCTCGGGCGCCTGCCCCCCATGCCCGCGATGCAGGAGGCTGAAGACGACGGGAACGAAGAACAGCGTCGCCACCGTGGCGACGAACAGGCCGCCGATGACGGCGCGGCCCAGCGGCGCATTTTGCTCGCCGCCCTCGCCCATGGCAAAGGCCATCGGCAGCATGCCGATGATCATGGCGAGCGCGGTCATCAGCACCGGACGGAAGCGGATGAAGCCGGAATCGAGCGCCGCCGCCAGGGCGTCATAGCCTTCCGCCATGCGCTCGCGCGCGAAGCTCACCAGCAGGATGCTGTTCGCCGTCGCGATCCCCATGCACATGATGGCCCCGGTCAGCGCCGGCACCGACAGCGTGGTGCCGGTCAGGAACAGCATCCAAACGATCCCCGCCAGCGCCGCCGGCAGCGCGGTGATGATGATGAAGGGATCGACCCAGGACTGGAAGTTGACGACGATCACGAGGTAGATGAGCACGATCGCGCCGGCCAGGCCGAAATAAAGCTGGCCATAGGCGCTGTTCATCGTCTCGACCTGCCCGCGCAGCGCGACATAGGAGCCGCGCGGCACGTTCTTCCTGGTCTCGCGCAAGACGTGGTTGAGGTCTTCCGACACGGCGCCGAGGTCACGCCCCTGCACGGCGCTGTAGATGTCGATGACCGGCTGGACATTGTAGTGCGACACGACGCCGGCGCTCGGCCCTTGCGTGATCTCGGCGAGACCGCCGAGATATTGCGGCTGGGGGGTCTCGGGCGAGGTCACCGGCACGTTGGCAAGGTCGGTCACGCTGTCGACGCGGTATTGCGGCATCTGCGCCACGATCGGATAGGAGACGCCGTTCTTGGGGTTGAGCCAGAAATTGGGCTTCACCTGCGCGCTGCCTGACAGCGTGACCAGCAGGCTGTTGGCGACGTCTCGCTGGGTCAATCCCACCATGCCCGCGAGCGAGCGGTCGACGTTGACGTTGATCTGGGGGTAGTTGAAGACCTGCTGGATGCGCGCATCGACGATCCCGGGGACCGACCGCACCCGCTTCAGCAGCTGCGTCGCATAGGCGTAGTTCGCCTGCTGATTGGACCCGATGACCTGCAGGTCGATCGGGGCCGGCAGCCCGAAATTGAGGATCTGCGAGACGATGTCGGCGGGCAGGAAGGCGAAGGTCGTGCCGGGGAACTTCTGCGGCAGGAGACCGCGCAGCTGCTTGACGTAATCCGCGGTCGGCCCGTGATCCTCGTGCAGCGAGATCAGCACGTCGGCATCCTCGGGCCCGATGGTTCCGGTATTCTGATACGCCATGTTGATGCCGCTGAAGGGCAACCCGATATTGTCGACGATGGTGTCGAGCTCGGCCGGCGGAATCACGCGGCGAATGGCGTGCTCGATGAGGTCGCAAAGACGCGCCGTCTCCTCGATCCGGGTGCCGGCCTGGGCGCGGACATGCATGAGGATCTGCCCGGAATCGACCGCGGGGAAGAAGTTCTCGCCGAGGAAGGGCTCGAGGCCGAAGGACAGCACGACGCAGGCGAGAAAGCCGCCTATGAAGAGCTTGGGGCGGCCGAGGGCGAGCGACAGCAGCGAGCGATAGCCGTCCCGAATGCGCGCGAAGCGGGCCTCGAACGCCTGCTGGAAGCGCTTCAGCGGATTGCGGGAGCGCGGCGGCGGGGCGGAGGCGCCGTGCGGCGAGGCATGGTCGCCGCCGTGATGGCCCGCGCGCAGCAAGTAGTTGGAGAGCGTCGGCACCAGGGTGCGCGACAGGATGAAGGAGCCGAGGAGCGCGAAGACGACCGCCTCGGCCAGCGGGCGGAAGAGATATCCCGCCACGCCGCCGAGCTGGAACATCGGCACGAAGACGATCGACAGGCAGAGCAGCGTCACGAAGGCGGGGATGACGATCTGCCGCGCGCCGTCCATGATCGCCGGCTCGACCTCCTTGCCCTGCTCGAGATGCCAATTGATGTTCTCGATGGTGACGGTCCCGTCGTCGACGAGGATGCCGACGGCCAGCGCAAGTCCGCCCAGCGTCATCACGTTGATGGTCTCGCCGAGCCAGGAGAGAGCGGTCAGGGAGAAGAGGATGGCGAGCGGAATCTCGATCAGGATGATGACCGTGGAGCGCCAGCTGCCGAGGAAGAGCAGGATCATCAGGCCGACCAGGGCGGCGGCGAGCGCGGTCTCGCGCAGCACGCCGAAGACCGCGGCCTTGACGAAGATCGACTGATCGCCCACCGCGTGCAGATTGAGACCGGCCGGCAGGCTCTCCTCGACACGCGGCAGCAGCGACTTGATGCCGTTGACGACGTTCAGCGTCGAAGCCGCACCCGATTTCAGGATCGTCATCAGCACCGCGTGGCGGCCGTTGACACGGACCAGATTGGTCTGCGGCGGCGACCCGTCATGCACATAGGCCACGTCATGCACGTAGATGATCGTGCCGTTGATCTTCTTGATCGGCATGTCGTTGATGCGGTCGAGCAGGACCGGGCTGGCGTTCAGCGCGACGTTCCAGTCGAATTTTCCGATCTTCTCGTCGCCCGCCGGCAGGATCAGGTTCTGCACCGAGATGGCGTTGAGCACGTCCTCGGCCGAGACGCTGTGCGCCTGCATCGCGGTCTGGTCGAGATCGACCTGCACCTGCCGGACCTTGCCGCCGTAGGGCGAGGGCACCGCGGCGCCGGCGACGGTGGCGAGCTGCGGCCGGATGAAGTTCTGCCCGAGGTCGAACAGCTGCATCTGCGCCAGCTTGTGGCTCGACAGCGCCAGCTGCAGGATCGGCACGGTCGAGGCGTTGTAGCTGAGCACGTAAGGCGGCGTGATGCCGGGCGGCAGCAGCTTCAGCACCGTCTGCGAGGCCGCCGTCACCTGCGCCAGCGCCTTGGAGATGTCGACGCCCTTCTGAAAGAAGATCTTGACCACGCCGTAGCTGTCGAGCGACTGCGAATCGATGTGCTCGATGTCGCCGACCTGCGAGGTCAGCGTCCGCTCGTAGTAATAGACGACGCGACCCGACATGTCGTTCGGCAGCAGACCGTTATAGGTCCACACGACGCTGACTACCGGGATATTGATGTTCGGGAAGATGTCGGTGGGCGTGCGCAGCGCCGAGAGCGATCCGAAGATCGCGATGAGAATCGCGAGAACGATGAAGGTATAGGGGCGCCTGAGCGCCGTCTGAACGATCCACACGCAGCCGTTCTCCTGATCGTGCTCCTAGGACCACGCTGATCGGGGTGCCGGCGGCACCGGCCGAGCGGGCTCGCCGGATTTCCGCCGGTCGCGGCGGTCGTCCTGGCGGCGCCACAGCCTGGCGCGCGATCCTCGGCTCAGCCGCGCCATGCTGCCGGTCTCCGCCCTCGTTCCGATGCTGGCATCCCCCTGCCGTTCAAGCATTGTTGGCAGCCAGCCCCCTGCCGCCGCGAACGCCCGTGGCATCTTAGCCCAGCGCGACCGCCCCAAACCACAGCGGTCCTTCCGATGCCCGCGATGAGGCGGCACGTTAGCGTGCGGTGCAAACGCCCGTCCACAGCGGGTCGCGTTAAATGTTTGTAAGGTCTTGACGTAAAACGATTTCGTTAGAATGAGCGCGGCTCGGCGACCCGCCCGCCCCCCTTCTTGCGGAGGTCGTGACAATGCCGCCGGATGCTCTAGACTTCGGGAAAATAACGTCGGCAGCGCCTCCCCGCCCGACCGGGGCCGCATGAGGCGATGGCCTTTGGGAGGATGATCGGGCAATGGCAGCCTCTTTCCCGCGCTGGCGGATCGGCTCGCGACGCCGTCGCTCGGGCTTTGCGGGCCAAGCGAGCACCCCGTTCCAATCGCATCCCGGCAGCGGGGGTATTGTCGCGGCCGCTGCAAACCGGAAGGGGAGCGAAAGCTCTCCGGCCTCACCGCCATGAGCCGCTCTTCGAACCGCGCCGGGGCGCGCGGACGGCAACACCCTCAACGCTTGCCCCAGGAGGAAAACCGATGACGAGACATTTGACCCGACGGAACCTGTTGCACGCCAGCGTTGCCGGTGCCGCCACCGCCTGGCTCGCGCCGGCGTGGGCCGCCGAAGCGCCGGGGAAGAAGTTCAAGATCGCGCTATCGAACTCCTATATCGGCAACAAGTGGCGCATCGAGATGGAGAACGTCTTCAAGGCGGCGCTCGAGATGGAGCCGTTCAAGTCCGAAATCGAGGGGAGCTGGTTCAACTCGGGCAACGACGTGAGCAAGCAGTCGCAGCAGATTTCGAACCTGATCGCCCAGCGCGTCGACGCCATCGTGGTGAACGCGGCGTCGCCCACGGCGCTGAACGGCATTCTGGGGCAGGCGACCTCGCGGGGCATCCTGGTGGTGTCCTTCGACAATGTCGTGACCGCGCCGAGCGCGCTCAAGGTCAACACCGACCAGGTCGAGTTCGGGCGAAAGCTGGCGGAGTGGCTGGCCAAGAAGATCAACGGCACGGGCAATGTCATCATGGTGACGGGCGTCGCCGGCACCACCGTCGATCAGGACCGCAACAAGGGCGCGGAGGAGGTCTGGGCCAAACATCCCGGCATCAAGGTGGTCAACCGCTATACCGGCATGTGGGATTCGGCGACCGCCGAGCGCAACACCGCGGCCTTGCTGCCGTCGCTGCCGAAAATCGACGGGATCTGGTGCCAAGGCGGCACCGACGGCGTGCTCAAGGCGTTCATCAACGCGAAACGCACCCCCCTTCCCCCCACCGCCGGCGAGGCCGAGAACGGGTTCCGCAAATTCATGATCGGCTATATGGGCCAGAAGGTCGACGGCATCTCGATCGGACAGCCGCCCTTCCTGTCGGTGATCTCGCTGGAGCTCGCCCGTCGCGTGCTGGCCGGCAAGTACCCGAAGAAGAACGTCACCATCCCCTTCCCCTACGTCACCAACGACACGGTGAAGCCCGGCGAGACGGTGTTCCCGCAGCTGCCGGACAGCTTCTTCACCGATTTCACGGATGGCGGCGCCCATCCGATGCTGAAGCTCTGCGTCGATGCGGCGCTCGACGGCAAGGCGTGCCCGGGCACGCTCTCCGTGGTGCTGCCGAGCGCATGACGGAGCGCGCACCAGCCGCCGGCGGGGTTGCCCCGCCGGCGGTCGAGGCGACCGGACTGGTCAAAACCTTCGGCGGCGTGCGCGCGCTCGACCGCGCCTCCTTCGCCGCGGCCGCCGGCGAGGTGCACGCGCTGGTCGGCGAGAACGGCGCGGGCAAAAGCACCCTCATCAAGATCCTCGGCGGCCGCATCCGCCCGGACGCCGGCGCGGTGCGGCTCCAGGGCGAGGCGGTCGATCTGCACGGACCGGAGCAGGCGCATCTGCGCGGCGCCCGGACGGTCTTCCAGGAGCTCACCCTGCTGCCCTGGATGACGGTCGCCGAGAATTTGCTGCTGCGCGACGAGCCGCGCGGCGCGCTGGGCCTCATCCATCGCCGCCGGCTGTCGCAGGAGGCGGATGCGGCGCTCGAGCGCCTGGGCATTCGGCACATCGACCCCGACGCGCTGGTCGAGGACATCGCGCTGGCCGACCGGCAGATCGTCGAGATCGCCAGGGTGGTGATCAAAAGACCCGACATCCTGCTGCTCGACGAGCCGACCTCCTCGCTGGGCGAGCATGAGGTGGCGTGGCTCTTCGAGCTCATCCGCGAGCTCCGCGCCCGCGGCACCTGTATCGTCTTCACCTCGCACCGCTGGAACGAGATCGCCAACATCGCCGACCGCATCACCATCTTCCGCAACGGCGCCGAAGTCGGGACCTATCGCGAGATCGACGAGAGCGAAGCGGTGACGCTGATGACCGGACAGCGCCTCGACACGCTCTTTCCGCCTTTGCCGCCGCTCGCCGCCGCGACGCCCATGCTCGAGGCGCGCGACCTCTCCGGACCGGGGATCGGCGGCGTCGGCCTCACGCTCCACCGCGGCGAGATCCTCGGCGTGGGCGGGCTCACCGGTCACGGCCATCGCGAGCTCTTCCTGACCTTGTTCGGCGCGCAGCGCGCCAGCGGCGGCACGATCCGGGTCGCCGGCGAGGTGCTGCGTCTGCGCGGTCCGCGCGACGCCATCCGTGCGCGGCTGGGGATCGCGCTGGTGCCGGAGGACCGCAAGACCGAGGGGCTGCTGCTGCCGATGGCGGTGCGCGACAACCTCACCCTCGCGGTGCTCGGGCGCATCTCGCGGGCGGGCGTCGTGCGGGCGGCGCGCGAGCGCGAGATGACGCGGCAGATCGCCGAGGCGCTTCAGATCAAGGCGCCGAGCCTGCTGCATCCGGCGGCCGGGCTGAGCGGCGGCAATCAGCAGAAGGTGCTGGTCGGCCGCTGGCTGCTGGCGAACTCGCAGATCCTGCTGCTCTACGACGTCACGCGCGGCGTCGACATCGCGACCAAGCACGAGATCTATCAACTCATGCTGCGGCTCGTCGGCGAAGGGCGCTCCATCCTGTTCTATTCGAGCGACGCCGAGGAGCTCGCCCATCTCTGCCATCGCGTGCTGGTCATGCGCGAGGGCAGAGTGGCGGCGAGCCTTGCGGGTCCGGCGCTGTCGGCGGAGGCCATCGTGGCGGCGGCCGTGCGAGAGCCTCTTGTCGCCTGATCTCGCCGCGCCGCAGCGGCGCCGCAGCCTCACGGCCCATCTCGTCAGCCAGAATGTCGGCCTGCTGCTGGTGTTCGGGCTGCTGGGGGCCGCGGTGCTGCTCTATTGCCTCTTCTTCTGGCTGCAGCAGCACAGCCTGCCCGGCAATTTCGAGCTGACCTCCACGGTCAACAACACGATGCCGCTGGCCATGGCCGCGATCGGCCAGACCATCGTGGTCCTCACCCGCGGCCTCGACCTCTCGGTCGGCGGCATCATCGATCTCACCAACGCGCTCGCGGCCGTGCACATGCAGGACAACCCCGCCAGCATGCTGGGCTGGACGCTGCTGGTGCTGCTGGCGGGCGCCGCGCTGGGCCTGCTGAACGGCCTGCTCGTCGGCGTCGGCCGGCTGCAGCCGATCGTCGTCACGCTCGCCACGCTGTCGATCTTCCAGGGCCTTGCGATCCGCGTGCTGCCGCAGCCGGGCGGCGCCATTCCGCCCGGCTATACCGCCCTCCTCGTCGACATGAACGAACCCTGGGCGCTGCTGTATCTGGTGCTCTGCGCCGGGCTGTGGCTGGCCTTTCGCCGCAGCGCCCTCGGCGTCGCCATCATCGCCGTCGGCAATGACGAGGCGGCGGCACGCGCCAACGGCATCAATGTGGTCCGCAGCAAGGTCATCGCCTATACGCTCAGCGGCGTGTTCGCCGCGGCAGGCGGCCTCTTCCTGGCGGCGACCGCGACGGCGGGCGACGCCACCTCGGGCAACGGCTTCACCCTGAGCTCGATCGTCGCCGTGGTGCTCGGCGGCGTCAATCTGTTCGGCGGCCGCGGCAGCGCCATCGGCGCGATGGCGGGCGGCTTCGTCACCACGATGATCGTCAACATCCTGTTCTTCTCGCAGATCGATCCGCTCTACCAGTCGTTCTACGAGGGGCTGTTCCTGATCGTCGCCGTGGTCGTCGGCGGCGGCATCGGCCGGCTGCTGCGGCGGAGGCGATGATGGCGCAGGCCCGCTCGGCATTCGCGCGTCTGCGTCTCGGCCGGGACCGGCGGCGCACCCTCTACGCGCTGGCCGCGGCGGTGCTGCTGTTCGTCCTCGGCGAGATCGTGCATCCCGGCTTCGCCAGCCTCGACAGCATCGAGGCGGTGCTGACAGTCGCCTCCTTCGTCGGATTGGTGGCGGCGGGCCAGACCTTCGTCGTGCTGATCGGCGGCATCGATCTCTCGGTGCCCTGGGTCCTCAACGGCGCCGCCATCCTGCTGGTCACGAGCTCGCTCGGCCAGAATGAGCGCGCGCCCTATGCGCTGGCGCTCACTCTCGGCATGGGCGCCGGGGTCGGCATCCTGAACGGCATCGGCGTCGCCTTCCTCGAGGTGCCGGCGGTGGTGATCACGCTGGCGATGAACGGCGTGATGGAGGGTCTGACCCTGGGGCTCAGCGGCGGGCTGACCTGCCAGGCCTGCGCCTCCTACGCGCCGCCGATCGTGCAGCAGGCGGTGCACCAGCAGATCCTGGGCGCGCCGGCCGAGCTCTATCTCTGGCTTGCCGTCATCCTGGTCGTGTCCTTCGTGCTGGGACGCACCCGGTTCGGCCGCCACACCTACGCCATCGGCAACAACGTGCGCGCCAGCTATCTCGCCGGCGTCAGCGTGCGCTTCACCACCGTGATGCTCTATGCCCTCAGCGGCCTGTTCTCGGCGCTGGCCGGCATCCTCCTGGTGGGATTCGGCGGCCAGGCCTCGCTCGGCATGGGCACGCCCTACCTCTTCCAGTCGATCGCCGCCGTGGTCATCGGCGGCGTCTACATCCTCGGCGGGCGCGGCAGCTATCTCGGCGCCGCGGCGGGCGCGGCGAGCCTTACGGCGCTGGTCAGCGTGCTCCTCGCCCTGGACATGCCGGATTACGGACGCAGCATCATCTACGGCGTGGTGATCCTCGTCCTGCTGCTGCTCTATGGACGCGAGGAGAGCGAACGCTGACCGCGAACCCCGCGGCTTCGCCGCCGCGCCGGCTTGCCACGATTTAATATCCGCCGCAATGGGAATGCGGCAAGGCGCCGCCATATCGAAGGCATGGCGTTCGCGTCTCCGATGGCAAGCGCGGGCAAGCGGCGGCAAGCGGCGCCCGCATCATGCGCGCGCCGGCGCGGGGCGAGCGCCGCGGCCGGCCTGGCGGCCATGGCGCTCGCCCTGTCTTCCTGCGCGGCCACGCCGCCACCGCCCTCTTCTTCGCCGGACCTGCGTCTCGATTTCCTGTCGCCGGCCCATCGGACGCCGCTCCCCTATATCGGGCCGATGATGCCGAACCCGCCCGCCGCGGTGATCGTGCAGTGGAATCCGAGGGTCTATTCGCGCCGGCAAATTGCCGGCATCGCGCTGCAGCAATGCATCGGCTTCGACGATCATGCGCAGCGCGAGGGACCGCTGCGCCGCGTCGGCCCCCTCCTCGCCGAGCGCTTCACCTGCGTCGCCTGGCGCGCCCCGCTGCCGAGCCCGGCAGGCTAGCCGCTTCACGCGATGATGGCGCCCATGCTCGTCGGCTCCCCTTAAATCTCTGTCACGTCGCAACGATCCGCCCCTCCCGCGGCTTCAATCAATAGAAGGTCGCTCACTTTCGGAGAGGAGTTTCATGGAAACGAAAACCTTGTCGGCCGGATTGCTTTCGCTGCTGCTGCTCGGCGCACCGGCCGCATTCGCCGCCGGCGACGCGACGCCGCCACCGCAGCAGACACCGGCGGGAAACAACGCGCGTGTCATCATCGACCATTCCGTCAATGTGATCCAACGGGTGAAATCGGACGCCAAATTCGAGAACTCTGATGAAGCAGGCGAAGGGCGTGGTCATCGTGCCCAACCTGGTCAAGGCCGCGATCGGCGTCGGCGGCTCGGGCGGCCAGGGCGTGCTGCTCGCGCGCCGCAACGACCATTGGAGCGACCCCGCCTTCATCTCGGTGGGCTCGATCTCGGCCGGCCCGCAGATCGGCGGCAAGGCGGGCCCCCTGGTCATGCTGCTCATGACCGACAAGGCGCTCAACGACTTCACGCAGGCGAATAACTTCTCGCTCAACGCCAATGCCGGTCTGACCGTGGTGAATTATTCGGCCAAGGCGCAGGGCGGCTTCGGCAAGGGCGACATCGTCGTGTGGTCGGGTGAGGCCGGCGGCTTCGTCGGCGCGAGCATCAGCGGCTCGGACTTCACCTCCAACAGCGCCGAGGATGCCAGCTTCTACGGCAAGCAGCTCACGACGAGCGAGATCATCAAGGGCCATATCCGCAACGTCGCGGCAAGCAAGCTGCGCCACAGCCTCCCGGCGTAGCCGCAGCGCGCCGATCGACCCGATCCCGGGATCGCGATGCCCGGGCCGCCGGCCAAGGCCGGGGCCCGGGCAGCCGCGATCACGGCGCCGAAACCGTGCCCGGTTGAATTACCAGCGATTGAATGGCACCAAATCCTGTTTCGCGTGTTTAAGTCGGGGCGACGCCGGAAGCCGCGGCGGCCGGGGGATCATCGGGCCGGAGGGCTTCTCGTGGACCATACACAATATCTAAGGGATCGGGCCGCCGAGTTCGCCAATCGGGCGGTGACGACGCCCGACCCCGTGGCGGCGCAGAATTTTCACGAGCTCGCGATCCTCTGCCGGGAATGCGCGGATCGGCTGGCGCGCCGTGCCGAGCCAAGCACACCCTTGGCGGCCGGCAAGGCTGCCTATCTGCTCGAGTAGCGTGCCCCGGCGACGCGTTTGGCGGCGGCCGGGCGCCCTCAACCGGCGCGCCGGTCCAGCCGGCGGAGCAGCTCCTCGACGCCGGCCACGAAAGCGGTGGTATCCGCGGCCGCCCGGAAGCGCTGCGTGTTGATGCAAAGGCGCCGCCATTCCCCCTCGTCGCCGGCGATCCGCGCCATGGCGCGCGCGAGGCCTTCCGCATTGTCGGGCTCGACCACATAGCCGTTGACGGCATTGCGCACCAGCAGGTCGCGCGCGCCACAATTCTCCGAGATCAGCACCGGCACGCCGAGGGCGATCGCCTCGTTGACCACCAGGCCGAACGGCTCCTCGCGGCTCGGCAGGATGAGCGCGAGGGTCGTCGCCAGGATCTGCGCCACCGCCGCCTCGTCGAGCCAGCCGCAGAAGCGCACGCCCGCGATGCCGCGCGCGGCGATGTGGCTCTTGAGCGCGCCGTCGAGCGGGCCCGCGCCGCACAACCGCAGCTCCCGCGGGCGCCGCGCGCAGGAGCCGCGATAGGCCGCGTAGGCGTCGAGGGCCAGCTCGAGGTTCTTCTGCGGCACGAAGCGCGCGATGACCGTGAAGTGGCGCTCGGCATGGGTCGGCCCGTCCGGCGCCGGATCGCTGCCGGCGAGGCGCTGCAGCCGCCGGGCCGAGACCGTGTCGTAGCCGGCGACGATGCGCTCGCGCGGCACGCCCAGGAATTCGAGGTAGCGTTGGGCGCGGCAGCCGCCGACGAAGGCGGCGCTGTACGGCATGTAGAGCAGCGCCTTTCCGAACTCCCGCCAGACGCGCCGTTGCTTATCGTCGAATTTCGAATCCTGCATGATGATGACGCGGCGGCCGAGCAGCCGCAGCAGCACGGCGACCAGAAAGATCGGCGGCAGCTGGAAGTCGCAGAGAAAGACGTATCTTGCCCGGGATCGCAAGCAGGCGCCGAGCAGCGCGGCGAGATGCCGCCACGCCGGCACCTGCGAGAAGCTCCTGCCGGGAAAGAGCGTCCGCTTGCGGAAGGCCTGTCCCGCCCCGCTGGGCGCCCAAGCGTAGATCTCGCCGTCGCTGACAAGCTCGAGACCGATCACCGCGCGCCGGCCGGCAAACGCCTCGGCGAGGGCCTCGCAACGGTCCATGTGGTAGGGACCGAACTGGCTCCAGGCGAAGACCAGCGGCGAGAGAGAGGCGGCGCTCATCCTCCGGGCGCCGGTCAGCCGGAGTACTCGGAGGACTGCGGCGAGGCGGCACTCGCCGCAGGGCTCGGCCTCGGTCCGCTGCGGAGGACCAGCGGCCGCTCCAGGAGCTCGGCCAGGTGGTCGGCGAGGCGAAACGCCAGGGCCAGCAGCGTCGGCATCGGCGACACCGAGCCGCCGGTCGGGAAGACCGACGCGCCGGCGATGAACAGGTTGGCGACGCCGTGCACCCGGCAATCGGCGTCGACCACGCCGCGACGGGGATCGCTGTGCAGCCGCGTCGTGCCGATCTGGTGCCAGCCGCCGGCAAAATCCGCGGGCCAGAGCTCGCGTTCATGCGCCGGCACGGGCGCCAGCCGGCCGATGCCCAGCCGCCGGAGCTCCGCATCGACGATCGCTTCCGCATGCACCACGGTGCGCCGATCGAGCGCCAGCAGGCGCCAGTCGAGGCGCGCGCGAGGCAGGCCGAAGGCGTCGCGCCCGTCCCCCAGGGTGACGCGGCTCGCCCAGTTCGGCGCCTGCTCCGGCTTGCTCTCCAGCATCAGCCCGCAGACCAGCCGTTCGGATTTGACGAGCTGCGACAGGGCGCCGAGAAGCACGCCGTCGAGGCGCAGCGCCAGGGCCGCGAGCTGCCTCGGCCCGACGGCCTTGCGCGCGAAGGGCAGCCGCGTCCGGTCGTAGGGATCCGTCGCCCATTTGCGGTTGACCTTCAGCACCAGGTCCCTGAAGCCCTCCCAGCCGGGCGAGCGCTGGCCTTGGAAGATGGGGTAGATGCTGGCCTTGTAGTTCAGCAGCCTTTTCTGGTGCTGCAGCGCCGGCGCGATCGACAGGCCTGCCGCAAGCCCGCGGTCGCGGAAGGCCAATCCATAGAGCCCGAACGGGAACCGCCGCGGCCCCGGCAGCAGCGTGCGGCGCGTATGCGGGTGGTCCATGAAGAAGCGGCCGACCAGGCCATGGCCATTGCCGAGGCCGTGCGGCGCCACGTCATTCGACAACAGCAGCAGCCGCGCATTCTCGATGGCGCCGGCGGCAAGGACGACGAGCCGCGCCGTCACCTGGAACCGGTTGCCGGCGAGGCATCCCACCGCGACGCCAGTGACCCGCCGGGCGTCGCGGTCGGTCTCGAGCTTCAGCGCGTGCGCGTGGCAGAGGCACGTGACGGCGGCAGAAGCTCGGATCGTCTCGCGGTAGGCGCGGCCGAAACGCGTCGGCGGGCTGAACCCGTAGAGCACCGTCTCCACCCGCCCAGGATCGAACGGGACGACGCGGGCGCGGGGATCGGCGAGGGCCGCCAGCGTTGCCGCGGTGGCGTCCTGGGACGGCACCTCGCAGAGCGCCCGGGCACGCTCCAGGTATGGCGCCAGCGCCCGCGCATCGAAGGGCCAGCCGCTATCCTCGACCCAGGAGCGCTGGCGGAAATCGATGTCGTCGAAGCCGCGGAACCAGCCGCCCCAGGCGTTGCTGTTGCCGCCGAAAAAGCGCAGCTGTGCGGATTCCAGCGGCGAATAAAGCGTGCCCACGCTGTCGCCTTCGGCCAAGGCCTGGGCGGCCGAGCCGACATCGAGCCCGCCGCTCTCCAGCAGACACACCCTGAGATCCGATGCCGCGAGCTGCAGGGCGAGAGCGATCCCGGCGGCACCGGCGCCGACGATGCAGATGTCGCTGTCGATGATGCTGTCCGGCGCAACGCCGCGCGCGTCAATGAACAAAGTTTCGCCCTCTGTCGCCGTGAACCGGCTCCGATCGGCCTCGGCCTGCGGGTTCTCGGAGAAATGAACAATGCGGCAGCGCAAGCGTTCAACCCGCGGACGAGGAAACGCAACGCAAGATAACAATCGGTTGGCCTCGCTCGCTGCGGTCGAACCCGCCGCCGGGAAGGAAGATGCGATTGCAGATACCGGATGCTTTCTACGAATTGGGAAAGCTTGCGGCTTTGCTGCTGGTCAGCTGGCTTGTGCCGATCGAGCGATTATGGCCGGTCGCCCGGGCGCTGCGGCAGCGAAGCGGGCACCGGCACGCCGCTCGCGGCGCGACCGACATCGTCATGGCTCATCTTCTTTCCGATCGCGTGACGCCGCCGCAAGCCGCGGCGCTCTTCCAGCGCTCGCAGGACCGCGCGCTGGAGGTGACGATGCAGATCCTCGCCCTGCAGCGCCCCGGCCGGCGCTGGCGACCCCCCGTTCGCCCGCAGGGCTGCGAAAACCTCGCCGCCGCCCTGGCGCGGGGCGCCGGCGCGATCCTGTGGATCAGCGATTTTATCTACCGGCCTCTGATCGTTCCGCTGGCGCTGCGCCAGGCTGGATTTCGCGGCCCTGTTCACCTCTCTCGGCCCGAGCATGGCTTCTCCGTGTCGCCTTTCGCGGTCAGGGCGCTCAATCCGCTCTGGGCCTCGGTCGAGAACAGATATCTGAGCGAGCGGGTGGTGATCGAGAACAACGATGCGAGCGCGGCGCTCCGCAGGCTCCGCGACGCCCTGGCCCGCAACGACATCGTTTCGATCACCGTCGCCGAAACCGGCCGGCGCACCCTGGACGCCAAATTCCTGCGCGGGACGTTTCGCGTCGCCACCGGCCCCGTCCATCTCGCCCGCAGCACCGGCGCGCCGCTGCTGCCGGTTTTCGCCGTGCGGAACGAGCAGGGCACCTATGAGGTGACGATCGGGCAGGCCTTGCCCACCGATGACGACGCCGAGCCGCCCTATTCGGCGGCCGTGCGGGCCTATTGCGTGATGCTCGAGCCATTCGTGCGGGATTATCCCGACCAATGGAACGGCTGGCTCGCGCTGGGCCGGATCGTGGAAGCCGCACCGGCCTTCGCCGCTGGCTTCGAGCGCGCCGAGGCGATCGCGCGCGAGCTGGGACGGCTCGACCTGCCGGGCGGGACGCCGGCCCGAGCGGCAGGAGCATGACGGCCAGCGCCGCGCACCTCCCTCGGGGCGGGACGCTCTCCTTGCTGCCTCGGGCCGTGGTCGGCCTCGGCCTGCGGCATCGTCTTCGGCTTCTCGCGGAACGCCAGGCGCGCTATCGGCGCGTCCACGACCCGGACGAGATCGCGCGGTTTCAGCTCGAGGCGTTCAACCTCGTCTGGCGCATGGCCACGCGGCGCTTCCGCTTCTATGCCGAGTGGCAGCGCCGCCACGGCCTCGGCGATCGGCTTGCCGATCTCGCGGAATTGCGGCGGTTCCCGGTCTTGCGCAAGCGCGATATCGAGGAGAACTTCCGGACGATCGCCGAGGATGCTCGCCCCTGCGGCTTCGTCGGGACCGGCGGGAGCACGGGCCCGTCCAGCTGGTTCCCGCGCGGGCCGGAAGACCATGCCTTTCTGCATTCGAACATGTATCTCGGGCGTTCCTGGGCGGCCATCGCGCCGGGCGACACTATCGTGCTCATCTGGGGGCACGACCATCTCTACGGCTTCGGCATGAAGGGTCGGCTCAACCGCGTCAAGCGAAGCCTGTTCGACCGGCTGATCGGCACCGAGCGGCTCAGCGTCTACCGCCTCGACGACCGCTCCGTCGCCGGATATTTCGAGAAAATCCGCGCCCGTCCCGGCGCCGTCGTCGTGGGCTATGTGTCCGCTCTGCGCAAGCTGCTCGATTACCTCGAGCAATCCGCGATCAATGGCCGCTCCGCGCGGGTTCGTGCGGTCGTCTTCTGCTCGGAGACGGTCTTCGCCCGCGATCTCGACCGCGTGCGCTCGCTCTTCGGCGCCGTCCCGCTGATCGAGTACGGCATGGGCGAGACCGGGGTGATGGCCTATTCCACGCCCGGGTCGAGCGCCCTCACCTTTCTCTGGGACGCGTTCCATTGCCAGGCGACCGATCTGGGCGAGCTCCTGGTCACGTCGCTGCAGCCGTTTCGCTTTCCACTCATCAACTACGGCACAGGCGATCGGGTACAGCTTCTCGACGGCGGCAAGGGGTTGCCGTTCCGCTGCGCGCGGATTGCCGGTCGGACACGAACGCTGCTGGAGCTGCGCCTGCGCGACGGACGCACGATGGAGGTGCACAGCGAGCTGCTGGAGGATTGCCTCGACCTGGTCCCGGAGGTGCGATCCTATTTCATCCGGCAGACCGGGGCCGATATCGAGATTTCGGTCCGCACGCTCGGCGATCACGACCTCGCGGCGACCCGCCGGCGCTTCCTCGACGTGATCGCGCGCCAATGTGATGCGCTCGACGAATCCAGGCTGCGCTTTTCGCCGTTGATCCGGGAGCCCTACACGGTGGCGGGAAAGCGCCGGTACGTGGTGCGGGAATAGACCCAAGATCGGCTTGGCGATTCCTCCTTTCCATGCCCGAGGCGGCGTGGAGGGAGCGCCGCGGTCGCGACGAAGCGGTTCGCCGCGTTACAGCGAGCGCCGATAGGTGCTTGGAGAGAGGCCGGTGACGCGGCGGAAGATGACCGAGAACTGGCTGGAACTGCTGAATCCGCAATCCAATGCTATCTGCGTCAGGGTCATCTTGTGATCGGCCATCATCTCCTTGGCGTGCGCCACCCGACGTTCCAGGAGATAGCGGTGCGGCGAGACCCCGGTCGACTGCTTGAAGGCGCGGCAGAATGACGTGGGATGCAAGCTGACGTGACGCGCGAGCTCAGCGAGAGATGGCGCGTCCGCTATCCCCCCGTCGAGCATCTCCAGCGCCCGCTTGAGACGCCAGCTCGGCAGGCCGCCCTTGGTATAGGCCGGCTTCGGCGGCTGGGAGAGATTGGAGGCGCAGCGCACGAGCCGGGTGACCAGAAGAAGCGACAGCGTGTGTCGATAGACCCGGTCGCCGGGGCCAGGCGTGTCGATGTCCTCGGCGACCGCCTGCAAGATGCGATGCAGGAACGGGTCGATCAGGTCCACCCGCTGCCGGAACTGCACGTGCGGCGGCGCCACGTCATCCCTCGGGCGTTCGAGTTCGTTCGGATTGATGGTCAGCAGCAGCAGCCGTGCTCCGGCCTGCATCCGCCGGCGGATGCAGAGATAACGATCCGCCGGATTGACCAGGACCGAGTGCGGCGGCAGCCCGACGACCTTGTGCATCTCGCCGCCGTCGGTCCATTCACATCCGGTCGTGCCGCCATCCGGCTGTGTCATGATGACAAGAGACGGCAACCGGAATTCCCATTCGCAGGTTCCGCCGCGAGCCATCGTCAGGAGCCGCGCTCGCACGCCGTCCCACTCGGCGACGTGGCTCGCGGCTCCTGGCATGTTAACGCGGCAGACGGCTTCCTTGGCTCGGAGAGCCAGCATGGGCCCTCCGCTCCCGTTTTCGGGAATGGCACGGCGACGGGCATCGATACTGGCCTGAGCAGCGGCAGCGCCGCTCTGGACGACGACAGGCATAGCCATCTCAAGCGCATCCATGGTTATTTCCCTGCTTGCGCGCGGCGCGGACGGTCCGAGCAGAACGCCGGCATTGAAGGCGTTGCCGAATCCTCCCACCACGCTCTCCGGCACCGCACGTCTCCGGCGGTAATGAAGATCGTGGGAATAAAATGGCCCGGATCCTTCAGCCGTCGATGGCGCTCCAACCCATTCACGCCGAGCATGTGTACTCCAAGATGAGGCGCATCGTCTCTTTCAACCGGCCCGCGTGAGCAGCCCTCACCCCGAAGCGTGATCCGGCGGCAAGCCAAATGCGCGGGCTAAACTTTCGATTGCGTCGCGCAAGGCATTGTCATCGTCCGCGAGCAGGAAGGACTTTGTTCACCGGGCCCGAGCTGCGGTGAAAATGATGGTAACGGCGCTCCCAGTGCTGCGCCATTGCACATGGGTAACGGCGGCATTGTTCTTTCGTCTAAGGCTTCGCCTCCTCCGCTTCGGAGGTCTGTGCGTCGCGACGCGCAATCGCGGCTTTCGCGTCGTCGCGACGGGCGCGGTCCCGCCCTGGAAAAGGAATAGGCAATGAGCCCTCTGTTCAATCGTCTCATAACCCTGTTGACCCGTTCCGGCCTTCTCAACGAGGATGCTGATTACCATCTCCTCCGTGCCTCGATGGTCGTCATCTTCCTGTTCTTCGGCTATCAGAAATGGTTCGAGTACGAAGCCCGGGTGCTGGTCCCCTATATCAGCAATGGCCCGCTTATCTTTTGGCTCTACCCGGTTTTCGGGATCCGCGGCGCCACCTGGTTTTTGGGAGCTTCGGAATGGACGTTCGGGGCGCTCCTGTTCCTGGGCTTCTGGAACGAGAAGCTCGGAATTCTTGGCGCCCTCGGCTCGACCGGCACCTTCGTAGCGACCGTCACCATCATTCCCTTCATGCCGAATGGCTGGGCCGCTTCCGCCGGCGGGTTTCCGGCGATGACCAGCACGGTGGCCTTCTTGATGAAGGATCTGGTCCTTCTTGCGGTGTCACTCTATCTGCTGAGGCAGGATGCCGTGAGACTATCGCGGCGCCTGACGCAGGGCGGGTTCGACCATGGCCTCGCGGCGGCGGGCGGCGGCGCGCTGAATTCGCCGGCGGCCAGGGACGTATCGCCTTCCGTGGCGCGCGCGAGACAACGCGACAAATCCTGACGCCATGACGGACGGTGAAACCGCTCCGCACCGCGTGCCACCCGCTGTCGGCGCGCGGACATCGCGCGATCGCTTGCTCTACCAGATGAATACGCGCGTTCATCTGACCGATCTGTCCCGCTCGCTCGGCCGGCCGGCGACCCTGGACGACGTACCCGACGCCGAGCTGGACCGCCTGGCCGAGATGGGCTTCGACTGGATCTGGCTCCTCAGCGTGTGGTGCACCGGGCCGGCGGGACAGCAGATATCGCGCTCAAATCGCCAATGGCGCCGCGATTTCGAGCGAACCTTGCCGGACCTGCGCGAAGACGACATCGCCGGCTCGGGCTTTGCGATCACCTCCTACAGGGTGCACCCCGCCCTGGGCGGCGAGGCGGCGCTGGCCCGGCTGCGCAACCGGCTGCGGCGGCGCGGGTTGCGGCTCATGCTCGACTTCGTCGCCAACCACACTGCCTTGGACCATCGCTGGGTCGAGGACCACCCCGAGTATTACGTCCCGGGAACCGAGCCCGATCTCGCCCGAACGCCGGAAAACTATGCCCGGGTCCGGCGAAAGGAGGGAGATCGACTCCTGGCCCATGGTCGGGATCCGTACTTCCCCGGGTGGCCGGACACGCTCCAGCTGAACTACGGCAATCCCGGCCTGCAGGAGGCCATGGTCGAGGAGCTCCTGACGATCTCCGAGCACTGTGACGGCGTGCGCTGCGACATGGCCATGCTCGTCCTGCCCGAGATCTTCGAGCGAACCTGGGGACTGGCGGCGGAGCCGTTCTGGCCCAAGGCGATCGAGCGCGTGCGCGCGCGGACCCGGAGCTTCCGCTTCATGGCCGAGGTCTACTGGGATCTCGAATGGATCATGCTGCAGCAGGGCTTCGACTATGCCTACGACAAGCGGCTGTACGACCGTCTCCGCGCCGGGCGGGCGCGCCCGGTGCGCGACCATCTGCAAGCCGGGCTCGATTACCAGAGCAAACTTGCCCGATTCCTCGAGAACCATGACGAACCTCGCGCCGCCGCGACGTTTGCGCCGGGCATGCATGAGGCCGCCGCCATCGTCACCTACCTGTCTCCGGGCCTGCGCTTCTTTCATCAGGGTCAGCTCGAGGGGCGACGGAAATACATTTCGCCCCACCTGGTACGCGCGCCGCCGGAGCCCGTCGACGAAACCATAAGGCGGTTCTACGAAGACCTGCTCGCCGTTCTCCGCCGGCCGTCCATCGCCGAGGGCGCGTGGCGCCTCCTCGACTGCGACGCCGCTTGGGACGGCAACTGGACATGGGATTGCTGCATCGCATGGTGCTGGCAGGACCGCAGCGGCCAGCGAACCCTCATCGCCGTCAACTACGCCGGGAATCAAAGTCAGTGCTATATCCGCCTCCCTTGGTCGGATCTGGCCGGCTGCGCCGTCCGTCTCAAGGATTTGGTGGGTCCCGCCGGCTACGAACGCGACGGGAGCAAGTTGATCTCGCCTGGTCTCTATCTCGATCTCCCGCCCTGGAGCCGACATGTCTTCGCGGTCTGCCGCCTTTCCTAGCCGGTCGGGGTCGAGCCGTATCCGAGTTCCGCGCGACAACGCCTGCAACCAACATCGCGGCCGGCGGCGGTTGACAGTCGATCGATGGGAACTCTCGGCGGTTCGGCGCGCTACGAAGACGCGCCCTAGCGTGCGGATGGAGGGGGCACGTTCGCAAAGAGCGACCCCAACCCTTCCGACATCGTCGGATGGGCGAGAACCGCGTCGCGGAGTGTCGAATAGGGCAGGTTCGCCAGCATCGCCGTCTGCACGACCGCCATGACTTCCCCCGCCTCGGCGCCGATCATGGTGAAGCCGAGAATGCGCTCGTCGCCGCCGACGAGAGCCTTCATGAAGCCTTGCTTCTCATCCGTCGCTTCGGTCCGCAGCACGGCGCCGATCGGCAGCGTCGCGACGCGCGCACCGATGCCTCGGCGCCGCGCCTCGCCTTCGCTCAGCCCCACATGCGCAAGCGGGGGATCCGTGAACATGCAGTATGGCACCAGCCGGTCGCGCGTGCTGCGCTTGCCGCCGGCGAGATTGTCTCGAATGATCCGGAAGTCGTCGGCCGAGACGTGCGTGAATTGCGGGCTGCCGGCGCATTCCCCAATGGCCCAAACGTCGGCGGCGCTCGTCTCCAACCGTTCGTTGACGCGAATGTAGCCGCTGCCGTCCAACTCGACACCCGCCTCCTCGAGACCGATCCCGGCGGTGTTTGGGACCCGCCCCACCGCAACCAGGATGTCGCTGCCCTCGATTTCCCGCTCTCCCGCACTCGTGCGCACGACAAGGGAGACCTTCTCCCCGGATCGGCCTTGCACGCGGACCGTCTCGGTCGCCATCAGAAATTGGATGCCTTCCTTGCCGAGGATACGCTGCATCTCCTCGGAGACGTCAGGGTCCTCGCGCCCCATCAGCTGCGGTCCGCGCTCGATGACGGTTACCCGGCTGCCAAAGCGGCGGTAGGCCTGGGCCAGTTCGAGGCCGACATAGCCGGCGCCGAGCACGATCAGGTGCGGCGGCAGATAGTCGAGCTCGAGCGCCTCGATATGGGTCAGCGGCCGGGCGGCCTCGAGACCGGGAACGTTCGGAACGGCTGCATGCGTCCCGAGGTTCAGGAAGACCCGCTCGCCCGTCAGCACACGTGTCCCGCCGTCATTGAGCCGCACCTCGAGCGTCTTCGGCGCCACGAAGCGTCCCGACCCCATGATCAGCTGCGTACCGCTCGCCTCGTAGTTTTTCAGATGTGCCGCGACCTCGCGCTCGACCATGTCGCGCTTGCGCCGGCGAACTTTCGCCATGTCGATCGCCAGGGGACCGGTCGTCGTGCCGAACTGCGCGGCGTGACGCGCCAGATGCGCCACCTCCGCGCTCCAGATCTCGTTCTTGCTGGGCAGGCAGGCGATGTTCGGGCAGGAGCCCCCGATCCACCGGCGCTCGACGACGGCCGTGCGTCGCCCCGATCCCGCCATATGCCAGGCCAGGAGCTTGCCCCCCTCCCCGCTGCCGAGGATCAGGATCTCGAACCGCTCCGATTGAGGCATGTGACGCTCCGCGTGCTGCCTCCCAGTAAGCGGCATCGGGACGGAGATGGCTGTTGATCTATTGCCCTGATTTTCGATTCCTTGGCGTCAAGCGTCGCCGGACCGAGATCGCGCCCATGCCGACGGCGTCTAGGTCACCATCGCTCCGGTCGTGTTATTCATGCAGCTCCGCAATCATATTGGCGATCAGACCGCTCCAGCCCGTCTGGTGCGACGCGCCCAGCCCGCGTCCGTTCTCGCCGTCGAAATACTCATAGAACAGGATGTGGTCCCTGAAATGCGGATCCCTTTGCATCTTTTCATTGTCGCCGAAGACCGGCCGTCGTCCCTCCGCGTCGCGCCGGAAGATGTTCGTCAAACGGTGCCGCAACCTGTCGGCCATCTCTGTCAGCGACAGCTTGCGGCCGGAGCCGACGGGACATTCCGCCTGAAAGCCCTCACCGAAGAATTTGGCGAACTTGCCGAGGCTGTCGACGATCAGATAGTTGATCGGCATCCAGATCGGACCGCGCCAGTTGGAATTTCCGCCGAAGAGATCGCTGTTCGATTCGGCGGGGGCGTATTTGACCTCGGACCGGAAGCCGTCGCTGGCGAAGACATAGGGATGCTCGAGGTGGTATCGCGACATGGCGCGCACGCCGTGTTTCGACAGGAATTCGTTCTCGTCCATGAATGCGCTCCAGCAGCTTGCTGCTGCGAAAGGCGCGGATGATGGCGAGCAGGCGCGTATCGTCGGCTCCCAGGCTGTTCCAGCGGGAAACCAGCGACCGCAAGCTTTGGACGATAGCGCAGATACCAATGCACCCGCTTCACGAACAGCGGCATCTTCGTCAACAGCGCTCGCGTCGATGACCTCGACGGCGAACATCGGGATGAGTCCGACCAGGGAGCGAATGCGCAACGGCATTGCCTCGCCGTCGCTCCTGATCAGCCAGTCGTAAAAGAAGTTATCCTGATCGTCCCACAGGCCCAGCCCTTCGCCGCCGAGATTGGTCATGGCGCCGCCGATCATCAGGAAATGCTCGAAGAACTTGGTCGCGATGTCCTGATAGGCCTCGTCCTCCTGCGCCAGTTCCATGGCGATCCGCAGCATGTTCAGGCAGTACATCGCCATCCAGGACGTTCCGTCGGACTGCACCAGCGTGCCGCTCACCGGCGGCGGGCCCGAGCGGTCGAACGGGCCGATATTGTCGAGGCCGAGGAAGCCGCCTTGAAAGACGTTCAGGCCGCGGGGATCCTTGCGGTTCACCCACCAGGTGAAATTGAGCAGCAGCTTGGTGAAGACGGTCTCGAGGAACTTGCGGTCGCCCTTGCCCTTCTGCCGCTGCTCGGCGTCATAGAGGCGCAGCGCCGCCCAGGCGTGCACCGGCGGGTTGACGTCGCTGAAATTCCATTCATAGGCCGGCAATTGGCCGTTCGGGTGCATGTACCAGCTCTGGCAGAGCAGGATCAGTTGATCCTTGGCATTTTCCAGATCCAGATAGGCGAGCGTGGTCAGGTGAAACGCCCAGTCCCAGGCCGCGAACCAGGGATACTCCCATTTGTCCGGCATCGATATGACGTCTTCCATGTTGCCATGGACCCACTCGCTGTTGCGCCCCTTGAGCCGGCTTGCGGGCGGCTTGGGCTGCGTCGGATCACCCTCCAGCCAGGTGGTGATGTCGTGATGGAAGAATTGCTTCGACCACAGGATGCCGGCAAAGGCCTGGCGTTGAATGCGGCGCAGATCCTCGTCTGAGATCTTGCTCTGCAGCGCCGCGTAATAGGCGTCCGCGTCGGATTTGCGCCGGTCGAGGATCTCGTCGAAATCGGCGAAGGGCGCGGGCTTCGGCCCGCCCGCGCTCAGCCTGACGCGGATGGTCGTGCGGCCGCCCGCGGGCACGGTGCGGCGGTAGATGCCCGCCGCCTTCGTGCCGCCGCAGGAGCCGGCCGCGCTCTCGTCGCCCTTCGTCAGATAGTCGTGGAACCCGTCCTTGCACAAGCCCGGCGGGCGTTCCCTCCCGAAGACCTTCGCGGCGTTGGTCTCGTTGTCGCAAAACCTGATCTCGTCCGGCTGGTCGAAATGGACCGCATAGACGCCCAGCGTTGCGTGGTTCGCCACCACGTCGGCGCCCACCCGCTTCAACGAGGGTTTCTGGCCATCCGTGACCCAGCTCCAGGTGTTGCGAAACCAGACTTGCGGCAGCGCATGGATCCCAGCCGCCTCCGGGGCGCGGTTATGGATGGTCAACCGCATCAGGATGTCCTCGGGGCCGGCCTTGGCGTACTCGATATCGACGTCGAAATAGCGGTCGTCGTCGAAGATGCCGGTATCGATGAGCTCGAACTCGGGCTGCTCCTTGCCGCGCCGCGCGTTCTCGTCCACCAGACGGGCGTAGGGATATTCGGCCTGCGGATATTTGTAGAGCATCCGGGCATAGCTGTAGGTCGGCACCGCGTCGAGATAGTAGTAGAGCTCCTTGACGTCCTCGCCGTGATTGCCCTGGCGATTGGTCAGGCCGAACATGCGCTCCTTCAGGATCGGATCCTTGCCGTTCCACAGCGCGACGGCGAGGCACAGATGCTGTTTCCGGTCGCAAAATCCGCCGATCCCGTCCTCGCCCCAGCGATAAGCGCGGCTGCGCGCGTGCTCGTGCGGAAAGTAGTTCCAGGCGTCGCCGTCGGCGCTGTAGTCCTCGCGCACCGTGCCCCATTGGCGCTCGCTCACATAGGGGCCCCATTTGCGCCAAGCCTGCCGATGCGCATTCGCCTCCTCCAAGCGCTCCTGCTCAGCGTTGGCGGCGGGCATCGGCTGGTCCACGACGGATGACGCGGGCCTCAGCCGCGGCCGAGCCGATGGACGCCGGCCGCGTCGGCGACGAAGACTGGATCGGCGCGGCTGATGAAGAGCCCGCTCTCGATCACGCCGACGATGCGGCCGATGCGCTCTTCCAGCCGTGCCGGATCGGCGATCGGGCCAAAGCGGCAATCGAGGATGCGGTTGCCGCCATCGGTGACGAAGGGCTCGCCCGTCGGCGCGAGGCGGAGCCGCGCGCTGGCGCCGAGCGCCTCGAGCGCCGCCTGCGTCGGCTCCAGCCCGAAGGCGACGGCCTCCACGGGAAGCGGCACGTGCGTGCCCAGCCGGTCCGCCATCTTGGCGCCGTCGACGATGATGGCGAGGCGCCGGCTCGCGGCGGCGACGATCTTCTCGCGCAGCAGGGCGCCGCCCAGTCCCTTGATCAGGTTGAGCGTGCCGCGTTCCACCTCGTCCGCGCCGTCGATGGTGAGATCGATGCGCCGATGCTCGGCGAAGGTGGTGAGCGGAATCCCCGCCGCTGTCGCCTGCGCCCCCGTGCGCTCCGAGGTGGGAATGGCAACAAAGCGCAGGCCTTGCCGATGACGCCGCGCCAGGGCCTGGACGGCAAAGGCCGCCGTCGACCCGGTGCCCAGTCCGACGATCATGCCGTCCTCGACCAACTCGACCGCGGCTTCCGCTGCCGCGCGCTTGAGGGCGTCGCGCCCGGCGCCGGTGTCGAGGGCCCCGCCGCTCATGACCGTGCCGCCGCCGCGGTGGCGCTTGCGCGGATGGCAGCGATCGCCGCCCGGTAATCGCTGGCGCCGAAGATCGCCGAGCCGGCGACGATCGCGGTGGCTCCGGCCGCCGCCGCCTGTGCGGCCGTCACCGCATTCTCTCCGCCATCGACCTCGATCACCGGATTGAGGCCGCGCTCCGCGCCCATCGCCCGAAGACGCCGGATCTTGGGCAGCATCTCCGGCAGAAAGGCTTGGCCGCCGAAGCCCGGATTGACCGTCATCACCAGGACGACATCGCAGAGATGGAGGACGTACTCGACCAGCTCCGGCGGGCTCGCCGGGTCGAGCACCACGCCCGCCTTCTTGCCCAAATCGCGGATCCGGGTCAGCACCCGATGCAGATGGATCGTTGAGCCGGGCTCGGCCTGGACCAGCAGGTGATCCGCCCCCGCCTGGGCAAAGTCGGCGAGGTAGCGCTCGGGCTCGACGATCATGAGATGCACATTGAGCGGCTTCGCGGTTGCGCGCCGGATCGCTTCCAGCACGACTGGGCCGATGGTGATGTTGGGCACGAAGCGGCCATCCATCACATCGACATGGATCCAATCGGCGCCGGCCGCATCCACGGCGCGGACCTCCTCGGCCAATCGGCCGAAATCGGCCGACAGGATCGAGGGGGCGATGAGTATCGGTTGCATGCTCGCGGCCTCCGCCATGGTTCACAGGCCGGTGCCGGTGGAAAAGCGGAACACCGTGGTCGAGCGAAAGTGCTCGCCCGGCCGCAGCACGGCGGGAGGAAAGGCGGGCTGGTTCGGCGCGTCGGGGAAGGCCTGGGTTTCGAAGCACAGCCCGTCGCTCTGCCGATAGGTCCTGCCGGACGGGCCGGCGAGCGCCCCCGTCAGGCTGTTGCCGGTATAGAATTGGACGCCCGGCTGGTCCGTCAGCACCTCGAGGATGCGCCCCGTCTTGGGATCGAAGGCGCGCGCCGCCGGCGCCACGCCGTCCCGGCCGGTCCGGCGCAGCACCCAATTGTGATCATATCCCCGGGCCGGAAGAAGCTGCTCATCGTCGAGCCTGATACGCTCGCCAATGGCGCGCGGCGTCGTGAAGTCGAACGGCGTGCCGCTGACCGGTCGAATCTCGCCCGTGGGGATCTGGGTGGCGTCGGTCGGCGTGAAGCCATCGGCATCGATCGCGACGCTATGGTCGAGGATATCGCCCGCCCCCTCGCCGGCGAGATTGAAGTAGCTGTGATTGGTCAGGTTGATGATGGTCGGCTTGTCGGTCGTCGCCTGGTAGTCGATACGCAATTCGTTGGCTTCGCCGAGGCGGTAGGTGACGGCCACGGCGAGCGTGCCGGGAAAGCCTTCCTCGCCATCGGGGCTGAGGTAGCTGAGACGGAGTGCTTCGCCCTCCCCGCCGGCCGCGTCCCACACGCGTTTGTCGAAGCCTTTTCGGCCGCCATGGAGCGCGTTCGGGCCGTTGTTGGCTTCGAGCCGGTATTCCATGCCATCGATGGCAAAGCGTCCGCGCGCAATGCGATTGGCGAAACGGCCGATGACAGCGCCAAAATGCGGGCTGCGCCGGGCGTAACCGTCGAGCGAGTCGAGGCCCAGCACGACATTGGCAAGGCGACCCTCCCGGTCTGGCACCTCGATGCTGGCGATGATGCCGCCGAAGGTGAGAATGCCCACCCGCATGCCGGCGCCGTTCGCCAGGGTGTAGATATCCACCGACCGGCCAGCTTCGGTCACGCCATAGTGCCGCTTCCGCATGGCGCGCTCTAATCGTCGCCGGCCGCGGCCCGGTCGACGAACCAGAACAGCTCGCCCACCGGACGCACGCGGGCGGCCGGCGCTCCGCTGTCGCCGGCGCGGATCGCGCGCAGGATCGCCGCCTTCTCCCGACCTGCCACGAGGAACGCCACGCGCCGGCTGCTCTCGATCGGGGGATAGGTCAGGGTGATGCGGATCTCGGGCCGTCCGTGGGCAACGGCGGCGACCCAGCGCCGCCGCTCCTCCAACACGGGCTCTCCCGGCAGCAGCGAGGCGGTGTGGCCATCGGCCCCGAGGCCCAGCAAGGTGATGTCGAAGAGCGGGCGCGCGGGATCGAGGATCGCCGCACCATAAGCCTGCTGCAGGGTCCGCTCGTAGCGCCGGGCGGCGTCATCGGGCGTTCCGTCGTCGGGGACGGGATGAATGTTCTCCGGCGGGATCGGCGCCTTGGCCAGCATCGCCTCGCGCGTCATGCGATAATTGCTCTCGGGATGGTCATGGGGAACGAAGCGCTCGTCGCCCCAATACCAGGCGACCCGCGGCCACGGGAACCGGTCCCTGAACTCGTCCGAGGCGAGAAGCCCATAGAGCGTCTTGGGGGTCGAGCCGCCCGAGAGCGCGACGCGGAACGGCTCCTTCGCCGCCAGCGCCGCCTCCGTCATCCATCCCGCCACGCGCCGCGCCAGCGCCAGCGGGTCCGGCAATATTTCGATGCGCCCGATCGCCTCGCTCATCGCCCGCTAGCCCCGGAAACCGAGAATGAAGCGTTCCATCGCCTTGGCGAAGCCTTCGTCATTGTAGGAATCCGTGACCGCGGCGGCCTGCGCCTTCACCTCGTCGGAGGCGTTGCCCATGGCGATGCTGAGGCCCGACCGCTTGAACATCAGCACGTCGTTCGGTTGATCGCCAATGGTGGCGATTTCCTCGGGCGGCACGCCCATGCGGCCCGAAAGATACGCCACGACCGCGCCTTTGTTCGCATCCTTGTTGGTGATGTCGAGGTAATAGGGCTGCGAGCGGCTTGCCGTCGCGCGCTGCCCGAAAGCGGCCTGGGCCTCGGCCTCGCAGCGCCGGACACGGTCGAGATCGTCGCTGACGCCGACGATCTTCGCGACCTGGGTGAGCTCGGCGAAATCCGCCACGACCTTGGGCTCGAACTTGACGGTCCAGGCCTCGCGCGCGACATGCGGCGCGTCCGGCTTGGTGATCAGCCAGTCATTGCCGCGATAGACCCAGGCGTCGAGGCCATGCCCGCGAAGCAGATCGATCGCCTGGCGCGCGACATCGGCGGGCACCGTGTTCTGCTCCAGGATCGTGAGGTCGCGCTTGACGAAGAGCCCGCCGTTGAAGCCGGCGGTCGGCGTCCTGAGGTCGAGCGGCTCGAACAGCATCGCCATGCCCCGCGGTGGCCGGCCGCTGGTGATCGCGAAGCGAATGCCGGCCTCGTGCAGCGCCCGGACCGCGGCCTGCGCACGTGCCGTCAGGATCTTGTCCTCGGTCACCAGCGTGCCGTCGACATCGGCGAGCACCAGGGAGATTTTCCGCTTCTCTGGCATGGGATCGGCCTCTCAATCCAGCGCCCGCCAGGCACGGCCATCACGCGCCAGCAGCTCGTCGGCCGCTCCGGGCCCGCTGCCGCCCGCGGCATAGTTGGGAAAATTCTGCGGCGGATGATCCGCCCACGCGTCCAGGACGGGCTGCACCGCCCGCCAGCCCGCCTCGACATTGTCGGCGCGCTGGAACAGCGTCGCATCGCCGATCATGCAGTCATAGAGCAGCGTCTCGTAGCCCGTATTGGGCGCCATGTTGAAATAGCTCTTATAGGCGAAATCCATGCTGACGCCGCCGAGCCGCACCGACGGGCCGGGCCGCTTGGCGGCGAATTCCAGCGCGATGCCTTCGTCGGGCTGAATGCGCAGGATCAGCCAGTTGGGCGTCATCCGCTCGACGCGCGTGCCGCGGAACAGCGCAAAGGGCGCCTGATGGAAGCGGATCGCGACCTCGGTCCACCGGCGCTTCATGTATTTGCCCGTGCGCAGATAGAAGGGAACGCCGGCCCAACGCCAGTTGTCGATCATCAGCTTGCAGGCGAAGAAGGTCTCGGTCGTGGAGTTGGCGGCGACGTCCGGCTCCTCGCGATAGGCACGGACCGGCATTTCCAGGACCGTCCCGCCGTCGTACTGGCCGCGCACCGCGTCCTGCAGGGGGATCGGATGGATGGCCTGGATGACCTCTACCTTCTTGGAGCGGACCGCATCGGCATCGAAGGAGATCGGCGGCTCCATCGCCGTCATCGCCAGCAGCTGGAAGACGTGGTTCGGCACCATGTCGCGCAGCGCGCCGGTCTTCTCATAGAATTTGCCGCGCCGCTCGACGCCGACCGTTTCCGCCGCGGTGATCTGAATATGGTCGATATGCTCGCGGTTCCACAGCGGCTCGAACAAGCCATTGGCGAAGCGCAGCGCCATGATGTTCTGCACCGTCTCCTTGCCGAGGAAATGGTCGATCCGATAGATCTGGTGCTCCTGCAGCGTCTTCAGGATCTCGGCATTGAGCGCCTTGGCCGAGGCGAGGTCGTGGCCGAAGGGCTTTTCGATCACCACCCGGCGCCACTGGCCGTTTGCTTCCGTCACCAGCCCGGCGCCACCGAGCCCGGCAACCGCCACGGCGAAGAAACGGTCGGCGACGGCGAGGTAGAAGAGCCGGTTGCCCGCCGTGCCCGCGGTCTTGTCGAGCTCCGCCAGATGCGCGCCGAGACGGCGGTAGGCGGTGGGATCGTTGAGGTCGCCCTGCAGATAGCTCATGCGGTCGGTGAGCCAACGCCAAGCGGTCTGGTCGATATGATCCACCTGGAACTCGCCGCCGCCCCCGGTGACGAATTCGCTCATCATGTCGGTGAGGCTCTGTCGCCATTCCGCGGTGGTCTTGGCGGCGAGGTCGACGCCGACCAGCTGGAACGCCTCGGGCAGCCGCTTGGCCGCCACCAGATTGTAGAGCGCCGGCACGACCAGCCGCTTGGTCAGGTCGCCGGCGGCGCCGAAGATCACCATGACGCAAGGCGGCGCTACCGCGGCCTCCTCGGCATGGGCCGCGCTCTTGCTCTGATCCTGCTTTCCTGTCGTCATCGGCTTGCTTCCGGTCATGGCGCGAGATTGCTCGATGGGTCACCGGCGCTCGAGCAGTTCCAGGGCGCTAGCGACGACCCGCTCCGGCTCGAATCCGAACTTGCGCTGCAGCTCCTTGAGCGGGGCGGAGGCGCCGAAGGTCTTCATGCCGATGACGCGGCCGGCCGCCCCGACATACCGATCCCATCCCAGCGTCGATCCCTGCTCGACCGCGAGACGTGCCGTCACCCGGGGCGGGAGCACCTCGTCGCGATAGGATTGCGGCTGGTGCTCGAAGATGTCCCAGGAGGGCATCGAGACGACGCGCGACCGGACGCCCCGCGCCGTCAGCGCCTCATGCGCCTCGACGACGAGCGAGACCTCGCTGCCCGAGGCGATGAGGATGATCTCGGGCGGGCCGCCCGGGGCATCCGCCATGACATAGGCGCCGCGCGCGACACCGGCCGCCGGGGCGTATTTGCTGCGATCGAAGGTCGGCAGCGGCTGGCGCGACAATGTGATCACCGCCGGCTGGTGGCGGAGCTGAAGGATGTAGCGATAGGCCTCGACGACCTCGTTGGCGTCGGCGGGCCTGAGGACGACCAGGCCGGGAACGGCGCGCAGCGAGACGAGCTGCTCGACCGGCTGATGCGTCGGCCCATCTTCACCATCGCCCATCGCGTCATGGGTGAAGATCCAGATCGCGGGAAGCTCCATCAGCGCGGAGAGGCGGATGGCCGGCCGCGCATAGTCGCTGAAGATGAAGAACGTCGCGCCGAAGGCCCGCAGCTTCGACAGCGCAAGCCCGTTGACGATCGCCGCCATGGCGTGCTCGCGAACGCCGAAATGCAGATTTCGACCGCCGGGGGTCGCGGCCTCGAAATCGCCCGCGTCGGCGAATTTGAGCGCGGTCTTGTTCGAGGGGGCAAGATCCGCCGAGCCGCCCAGGAACCAGGGGATGTTCTGGGCGAGCACGTTCAGCACCTCGCCCGAGGCGTCGCGACCGGCGATGCCTTTGCGATCGGCGGCGAAGCTCGGCAGGTTCCGCTCCCATCCCGCCGGAAGCTCGCGGCGCTGCATGTGGTCGATCTCGGCGGCGAGATCGGGAAACTGCGAGCGGTAGGACGCGAACAGCGTCTCCCAACCGATGCGCGCTTCGGCGCCGCGCTTGCCGATGCCGGCGGCGAAATGCTCGCGGACGCCGTCCGGAACCAGGAACTTGGCGTCCTCCGGCCAACCATAGGCCCGCTTGGCGAGCCGGACTTCTTCCTCGCCCAGCGGCTCGCCATGGGCCGCCGCGGTGTCGACCTTGTGCGGCGAGCCATAGCCGATATGGCTGTCGAGGATGATCAGCGTCGGCCGGCCTTCCGTCTTCCGGAACACGGCGAGCGCGTCCTCGATGTAGTCGATGTCGTTGGCGTCGCCGACCCGCAGCACGTTCCAGTGATACCCCAGGAAGCGCGCGGCGACGTCCTCGGTGAAGGCGATGCGGGTGTTGCCTTCGATGGTGATGTGGTTGTTGTCGTAGATCCAGCAGAGGTCGTCGAGGCCGAGATGCCCGGCCAGCGAGGCGGCCTCCGAGCCGACGCCCTCCATCAGGCAGCCATCGCCGCAAACCGCGTAGATATTGTAGTCGAAGATCTCGAAGCCCGGGCGGTTGTAGCGGCTGGCGAGCCACTTGCGGGCGATCGCCATGCCGACGCTGGTGGCGATGCCCTGGCCCAGCGGGCCGGTGGTGCATTCGACGCCGGAGGTCCAATGATATTCCGGATGGCCCGGCGCCTTGCTGTCGAGCTGGCGGAAGTGGCGGATGTCGTCGAGGGTGACCGACGGCTTGCCGAGGCGCTCGTACTCGGCGTTCACCGCCTGCGTCCCGGTCAGATGCAGCACCGACCAGAGCAGCATCGAGGCATGGCCGTTGGAGAGCACGAAGCGGTCGCGATCCGGCCAGATCGGGTCTTTCGGGTCGAAGCGCATGATCCGGTTCCATATCGTGTAGACCAGCGGCGCCAGCGCCATGGGCGTGCCCGGATGGCCCGACTTCGCCTGCTGCACCGCATCGATGGAGAGCGTGCGGATGGTGTTGATGGCCAGTTGATCGAGCTCTTGCTGCGTCATGTGGGCGCCTTCTCGATATGGCCGCCGAACTCGTAGCGCATCGCCGAGAGCAGCTTGTCCGCGAAATCCGCCTCGCCGCGGGAGCTGAAGCGCTCGTAGAGGGCCGCCGACAGGACATGGGCCGGCACGCCTTCGTCGATGGCGGCCTTGATGGTCCACCGCCCTTCGCCGGAATCCGACACGCGGCCCGCGAAGCCCGACAGCGCCGGATCGCGCGCCAGCGCCGCCGCCGAGAGATCGAGCAGCCACGAGGCGATGACGCTGCCCCGGCGCCATACCTCGGCGATCTCGCCGAGATCGAGATCGAACTGATAGTGCTCGGGATCGCGCAGCGGCGTAGTCTCGGCATCGACCGCGCCGCTCTTCTTGCCGATATTGGCCATCTTCAGCACCGCCAGCCCCTCGGCATAGGCGGCCATCACGCCGTACTCGATGCCGTTATGCACCATCTTCACGAGATGGCCGGCGCCGTTGGGCCCGCAATGCAGATAGCCCTGCTCGGCCGTGCTGTCGACCTTCTCGCGTCCCGGCGTGCGCGGGATGGTGCCGCGGCCCGGCGCGAGCGTGGCGAAAATCGGGTCGAGATGCTTCACCACCTCCGTCTCGCCGCCGATCATCATGCAATAGCCGCGCTCCAGCCCCCAGACGCCGCCGCTGGTGCCGACATCGACATAGTGGATGCCTTTGGGGGCGATCTCCTTGGCCCGGCGGATGTCGTCGATGTAATAGGAATTGCCGCCATCGATCAGGATGTCGCCGCGCTCCAGATGGGGCAGCAGATCGGCGATGGTCTTGTCCACCACGCCGGCCGGCACCATCAGCCAGACCGCGCGCGGCTTGGTCAGGCTCTTGGCAAACTCCGCCAGCGATGCGGTGCCGGTGGCTTTCTCTTTCGCCAGCTCCGCCACCGCCTTGGCCGACATGTCGAAGACGACGCAGCGATGCCCGCCCTTCAACAGGCGGCGCACCATATTCGCTCCCATCCGGCCGAGGCCGATCATTCCCAGTTGCACGCGCAAGCCTCCTTGGAAGCACGATGTTGCGATCGCAGCCGGATCAATGGGCTGCGGCGGACGCCCCCATGTGGGCCTTCTCGAAAAGATCGACGAACTCGCGATAGCGGCCGGCAATCGCCGCGACCGCCTGCTCCCGCGTCGCCTTCTTGCTCCGCCACGCGACCAGGGGGTCCCAGAAATCGGTGCGGCCGATGGCAAAGCCGATGAAGCCGGGAACCGTCGCCGCGATCCCGAGCCACTCGCGCACTTTCCGGTCGTCCTCGCCGCGGCCGAGAACGATGCAGCCGACATTGCTGCGGCCGCCGGCCCGGGCCGCCGCCACGATCGCCTGGCAATCCTCGCGCCGGTCGAGGCCCTCGACCTTCCACAGATCGGGCTCGACGCCGGCGCTCTGAAGCTCGCGGATCGTCTCGACCATCAGGCGGGGCCGAAGCTGCGTGTCATAGGCCTTCTTGTCACCCTTGAGCCGATCGAGCTGCGCCTTCTCCGCCGGCACCAGCAGCTCGAACATGAAGCGGCTGCGGTTCTCGGCGGCGAGAAAGTCGGACAGACGCCTCAGGCGTGCGGCCTGCCGCTGGTTCAGCGCGCGGTCGCCCTCCGGATTATAGCGGACCAGCACCTTGCAGAAGGTCGGATCGAACGCCCGGACATGCTGCGCGAAGCTCTCGCCATATTCGAAATCGAATTCCTCCTGCCCGCTCTTCTCCGCCGGGCAGGCCGTGACGATCCCGGCGGCGGCCGCGTCGCGCAGGATGGCGGCGCCGAACTGCTCGTCCACCAGGATGCCGGCCTTTTCCCTGGGCGCGCCGGCGGCAAGCGCCGCCAGGAACCCGTCGTAGATCACCCGCTTGGCCGTGGCGATCTCGGCTGTCTGCGCTTCGCTCAGCGGTGGCTTCCACCCGAACATCTTGGTCTGGAAGGAGCCGCGGTGATCGAATGGCTGGAGGTAGAGCGGACGGTCATAGCCTCGCGGCATCATGCGGATCCTTTGAGCTTGCGGTAGCGCCGGATCAATGCGTTGGTCGAACTGTCATGCTCGAGCTCGGGCTCCTTCGCGCTCTCGAGCTGGGGAATGATCCGCTGGGCCAGCGCCTTGCCCAGTTCCACGCCCCATTGGTCGAAGGAATCGATCCCCCAGATCGTGCCCTGGGTGAACACGCTGTGCTCGTAGAGCGCGACCAGCTTGCCGAGCGCGGCCGGCGTCAAGCGCTCCAGCAGGAGCGTGTTCGATGGACGGTTGCCCTCGAACAGCCGATGCGGCACGAGCCAGTCCGGCGTGCCTTCCGCCTTGACTTGCTCGGCAGTCTTGCCGAAGGCCAGCGCCTCCGTCTGGGCGAAGACATTGGCAAGCAGCATGTCCTGATGCCTGCCCAGCGGGTTCAGGCTCCGGCCGAACGCGATGAAATCGCAGGGTATGAGCCGCGTACCCTGATGGATGAGCTGATAGAAGGAGTGCTGGCCGTTGGTCCCCGGCTCGCCCCAATAGATCGGACCGGTGTCGTAATCCACCCGGGCGCCGCCGAGGGTCACGTGCTTGCCGTTGCTCTCCATGGTGAGCTGCTGGAGATAGGCGGGAAAACGCTTCAGATACTGCTCATAGGGCAGCACGGCGACGGTCTGGGCGCCGAAAAAATTGTTGTACCAGACGGCGAGCAGGCCCATCAGCACCGGCAGGTTGTGCTCGAACGGCGCGGAGCGGAAATGCTCGTCGATCTCGTGGAAGCCATCCAGCATGGCGCGGAAATCGTCCGGACCGATCGCCACCATGGTCGAGAGGCCGATGGCGGAGTCCATGGAGTAGCGCCCGCCGACCCAGTCCCAGAAGCCGAACATATTCGCCGTATCGATGCCGAATTTCGCCACTTCCTGGGCGTTGGTCGAGACCGCGACGAAATGCTTGGCGGTGGCGGCGGCTTCGCCGTTCAGGCCGGCCAGCAGCCAATCGCGCGCCGTATGCGCGTTGGTCATCGTCTCGAGCGTGGTGAAGGTCTTGGAGGAGACGATGAACAAGGTCTCCGCGGGATCGAGATCGCGCACCGCCTCGGCGAAATCCGTGCCGTCGACGTTGGAAACGAAACGGCAGGTCATGGCGCGATCGCTGTAATGCTTCAGCGCCTCGTAGGCCATGACCGGGCCGAGATCCGAGCCGCCGATGCCGATGTTGATCACGTTGCGGATGCGCCTGCCGGTGTGACCCTTCCAGGCGCCGCTCCGGAGCCGACGGGCGAACTCCGCCATCCGGTCCAGAACGGCGTGGACCTCGGGCACCACGTTCCGCCCGTCGTGAATGATCGACGCGCCCCGCGGGGCGCGGAGTGCCACGTGAAGCACCGCGCGGTTCTCCGAGACGTTGATCTCATCGCCGCGGAACATGGCCTCGATGCGGTCCTGCAATTTCGACTGCCGGGCGAGCTGCAGCAGCAGGTCGAGCGTCTCGTCGGTGACGCGATTCTTCGAATAGTCGAGATAGATCCCCGCGGCCTCGACCGCCATTCTTTCCCCGCGCCGGCGATCCTCGGCGAAGAGCTGCCGCAGGTGCACGCCCGCCATCTTCCGGTAGTGCCTCTCCAGAGACGCCCAGGCGGGGCGCGAGCGCAAGGCTGGCACGATCATCGGCTGCTCCCTCGCGGAATCCGGCGCAGGTCCGTGCTGATGCGACGCGCCGTCATCGGCGTCAGCTCGCCTTGCGGATCGCGGCGCTTTTGGCGGCGATGCAGGCCATCAGCTCGTTCCAGGACGTGACGAAGGAGGAGGCGCCCTCATCCTGGAGACGGGCAGCCAGCCGGTCGATATCGATACCCGCCTTGGCGAAGTCGGCCAGAACGGTCTCGCAGTCGCCGCCGTCCGGCGCGAGCCTCTCGCCGATTTCGCCGTGGTCGGCGAAGGATTTGAGGGTGCCTTCCGGCATGGTGTCGACGGTGAAGGGCGCGGCAAGAGCCTTCACATAGAGGGTGTCGGAGGCGTGCGGGTCCTTGGTGCCGGTGCTGGCCCAGAGGAGTCGCTGGGCCCTGGCGCCGAAATTGGCGGCGCGCTGGAAGCGTGGCGAGTCGAGCAGCATCCGATACGCCTTATAGGCGCGCTGGGCGATCGCGATGCCGAGCCGATTGGTCAGCTCGCCCGGGACCTTGCCGCTGACCGAGACGTCCCAGCGGCTGACGAAGAGCGAGGCGACCGAGGCGACCGCCGGGTTCAGCCCCGCCTCGATGCGCCGCTCGACGCCGCGCAGATAGGCGTCCGCCGCGGCGACATACTGCTCGCGCGAGAAGAGCAGCGTGACGTTGACAGGAATTCCGGCGAAGATCGCCGCCTCGATGGCCGGAAGTCCTTCCGCCGTGCCGGGAATCTTGATGAAGAGGTTGGGCTTGCCGCCGCGCCGGTGGAGATCGCGCGCGGCCGCCAAGGTACTGTCGGTGTCATGGGCCAGGAGCGGCGAAACCTCCAGTGACACCCAGCCATCGACCCCGTCGGTCCGGGCGAAGATCGGCTGGAACAGCTCGGCGGCCCGCGTCAGATCCGCCAGCGCCAGCTCGAAGAACACCTCCTCTGCCGACCTCGCCGACGGCGCCTTGCGCGAGATGTCGGCGTCGTAATCCGTGCTGTTCTTGATCGCATGGTCGAAGATCGTCGGGTTCGAGGTGAGCCCCGTCACCGACAGCTCGTCGATGTAACGCTTGAGCGTGCCGCTGTTGAGCAGCGCGCGCGTGATGTTGTCGAGCCACAGGCTCTGGCCGAGATCGTGCAGCGTTCTCGTCGCTTTCATCCCGTCACCTTCGACGCTTGCGGCGGGGCTTTGCTGCCAGACGGCCTTTCTCGGGCCGCCCGGTCACAGGCGCACGCCGCACCGCCCCTCTCATGAGTCCCTAGTAAAGGGGAACGTCTGCGGACTGCCTTTGTCTCTATTGCTGTGTTTTGCGGTTATTTGCGCCAAGCGCCGCCGGAAGCCTGCGCGCCGGACGGCGCGGCCGCATGACGCCCGATAGCGCCGAGATCGTCTCGGAAGGACGCGTCCCCCGGTCGCGCGTCAGTCCTTCGCGGCGGGGATCCGGAACAGCCGGCCGGTCGCTTCCAGGTCGGCCGACGTCCAGCCGCCGCCCACGCCGTCGATCATCCAGCGCAGGATCGCCCAGAGATCGCGATCGACCGCCGCCTCGTCGAGCGGCTCCAGCGCCGGGACGAGAGCATGGATCTCGACCGCCGCCGGGAAGGGCTCGCCGCTGCGGCCCAGGAAAACGAGCGCGTATTCGGTCCCCGACGGCGCGGCGAGGTAGCCGGGCTCGCGCAGGCCGACCCGATCCAGATCGAACGTCCTGATGAAAAAGTCGCGGAACTCGGGATAATGCCCGATCCTGTCCTCGGCAAGAACGAAGGCGCGGCGCTTGCCGGCAAGCGATGGCGTCGCGATCGCCCTGACCTCGCTCATCTCAACCCTCCCGCCGATGGCGCGCCAGGAAATCGACGATCAGCGCGGCGATCTCGCGGCCGGAATCCTCCTGCAGGAAATGTCGCCCGGTGACGAGAAACGGTCCCTCGGCATGGGGGAGGAGCTGCTTGAACCGGCCCGAGAAGGTCGCATGGTCGAAGACGTCATCCTCGCGCCCCCAGACGATCATGGTCGGCAGGCGGCAGGCCGCGAGCTCCCGTTCGAGCCAGCTGAACCGATCGAGCGCCCGCGCAGTCGCATCCAGCGGGATCCAGCGCGGCCATGTCCAGGTGAGCAGGCGGCTTGCCGGGTCGGGCAGCGCCCATTCATAGGCGTGTTGCGCGCGCTTCTGGAACGTCTCGCGGTCGACGACGGAGAGGTAGACGCCGCGCCCGGCGAGCGCGTTGTGGCGGCCGAAAAGGTAGGGGCCGACCAGCGGCGCATGCATCATCCGCCAGGGAAAGATGCGCGTGTGGAATTCAGCCGGCGGCAGCGGCCAGGCCCAGGTGCTCATGACGACGAGTGCCGACACCCGGTCGGGGTTCGACAGGGCGAAGCCGAGACCCGTGGGCCCGCCCCAATCATGGCAAACGACCGTCGCCCGCCGGAGGTCGAGCCGGCGCAGCAGCGCCGTCAGGTTCGCGATGTGCCCGTCGAGGCTGTGCGCGTCCTCCCGCACCGGCTTCTCCGAGAGGCCAAACCCGATCATGTCGGGGATGACCACACGGTGCCCGGCGCGCGTCAGCGGCTCGACGAAATCGCGATAGAGGAAGCCCCAGGTCGGGTTGCCGTGCAGCAGGACGACCGGGTCGCCCTCCCCTTCGTCGACATAATGCATCCGCCAGCCATTGACCCGCGCGAAGCGCGCGCGCCATGGCCATTGTTCGCGGATGGCGGCGGGCAGCGGGCT
>CAWIRE010000008.1:0-51355 GCA_963838385.1 uncultured Alphaproteobacteria bacterium | reverse complement strand
CCTTCGGAGGGCAGCGCTCTATCCAGCTGAGCTACGGGTCCGGCGGCCGCGACCTTAAGCCAACGCTCCTTGAGGCGCAAGAACCGGTGCCGCGCGGGTTTCCTGCTTCCGTCATGACACTTTCCCGCGCCCGGAGCGTTCACCTTCGGCCGCGGGGTCGCGCGGCCGGCGGCGAAGCGGGGCTCCGATGGCTCGCATTCTGCTCGTAGAGGACGATCCCGATGTGCGGCCGCTGCTGGAGCACATCCTGCTCGCCGAGAACTATCACGTCGTCGCCACCGAAAGCGCCGCGGTGGCGCTCTCGCTCCTCGCCTCGCAGCCCTTCGACCTTGCCATCTGCGACGTCAACCTGCCCGATGCCAGCGGGCTCACCGTGGCCGACGGGGCCCGCCTCGCCGGGGTCAAGGCGCTGGTCATCACCGGGCACGGCCTCAGCCTGAAGCCCGGCAGCCTTGCCGCTTACGACTACCTGCTGAAGCCGCTGCGGGTCGGCGAGCTGATCGCCGCCGTCCGCCGCCGGCTGGCGGATCGCGACGATGCGGCCGTCCTGCCCTTCCCGAAGCCTGCCCCTTAGGCGGAACTCCGAGGCCGTCCTCCCGGCCGCCCTGAAGCCTCGCACCATGAAGCATAAGGTTACTCGGCATTAACCCATCGCCGGTATAGAATCACGGCCGGATGCTCGCTCCTTTTTGAAGTGCCGCCGATGTCCGTTGTCCCGCGCGCCGCCGCAGCCTTGCTCCTGACCCTGCCGCTCCTCGTCCTTGCGCCCGCCCCGGCCGCGGCCTCCGACCCCGGCCCCGGCAATGCCTGGAGCCACATCGCGGCCCCGCTCTCCGGCCCGCCGCGGATCTTCGGCGGCGCCGCCCATGGCTGCATCGCCGGCGCCCAGGAGCTGCCCCCCGACGGGCCCGGCTACGAGGCCATCCGCCTCTCGCGCCATCGCAATTTCGGCCATCCCGATCTCCTCGCCTTCATCGAGCGGCTGGGCCGGCGCGCCCAGGCGGCGGGGCTCCCGGTGTTCTATGTCGGCGACATGGCGCAGCCGCGCGGCGGGCCGCTGCCCTTCGGCCATGCCAGCCATCAGACCGGCATCGATGTCGACATCTGGTTCGACTTCGCGCCCAAGCGCTACCTGCCGCCGGCCGAGCGCGAGACGGTCGACCTGCCCTCGATGCTGCTCGCCAATTACCACCAGATCGACCCGAGCCGGTTCGGCGCCAGGCAGATCGAGCTGCTGCATCTCGCTGCCACCGACCCCGCGGTCGAGCGCATCTTCGTCAACGCCGTGATCAAGGCGGCGCTCTGTCGCAGCGTGCTCGGCAGCACACCGTCCGAGCGCGCCTGGCTCGGCCGCATCCGCCCCTGGTACGGGCATGACGAGCATTTCCATGTGCGGCTGCGCTGCCCCGCGGGATCGCCCAACTGCGAAGAGCAGCGCCCGGTGCCGGCCGGCGATGGCTGCGGCGCCGAGCTCGCCTCGTGGCTGCATCACCTGCCGCCGCCGCCGCCGGAGAATTCGCCCGGCCGCCACCCGGTGCTGCCGGCCGCCTGCCACGCGGTGCTGAACGGGCGCTGAACAGTCGTCAGTTCTCAGTTGTCAGTTCTCAGCGTCCGGTTACTGACAACTGACGACTGATCACTGACAACGGCCTTTTCCTGCTTGATCCCGGCATAGAGCACGGCGCTGGCGCGCTGGTCGGCGCCCGAGGGCAGCGGCGCCTCGTGATCGCCGATCCAGGTCTCGACGTTGCGCCACACCACCGGCCCTTCGAGATCGCGCAGCAGCATGTGATAGCCGTCGGCGTACCAGGCGATGCGCCGCGTGCGCCGCTCGGCGAAAGGCAGCGTCGCGACGAAGCGCTCGGTCGGCTCCTTCGGCACCAGCTCGTCGCGATCGCCGTAGAGCAGCAGCATCGGCGTGCGGATCCGCGGCGCCGAGGCCAGCGCCATGTCCATGAGATCGACCAGCCCCTCGATGGCGTCGATCCGCGTCTCCTTGATCACCAGCGGGTCGCGCGACAGCCGGCGCAGCATCTCGATATTGTCCGAGGGCATGATGTGGAGCCCGCGCCCGGTGAGCGTCATGTCGGGAAAGAAGGTGTCGCCGGTCCACAGCGCGACGCGCTCGAACACGTTCATGGTCTGGCGCCCCCATACCGCAGGCGCCGCCAGGACGAGGCCGTCGCAGTCCGGCCTGAGGCCGGTGACGCCGCTCGCCGCCGCCGCCACCACCGCGCCGCCCATGCTCTCGCCCAGGCAATAGAGCGGCGTTCCCGGATAGCGCGATTTGAGCAGCCGGCTGGCGGTGACAAGATCCTCGACCAGTCGCCTGGCCCCGGCCCAGCGGCCGCGCAGCGGCGCCTGGCCGAAGCCGCGCTGGTCATAGGCGTAGGTGGCGATGCCGTCCTGGGCCCAGGATGCGGCCGGCGCGGCAAAGGCGTTGGAATAGTCGTTGAAGCCGTGCAGCGCCAGGACCACCGCCCGCGGCTTGCCTTGCGGCAGCCAGACGCGCAGCGGCAGCCGCGCGCCGTCGCTGGCGATCAGCGCCTTCTCGGCGAGCGCAGCCGCGCGCGGCGGCCCGTCGGGCGCCACCGCCGTGCCGAGCGCGGCCGGGGATGCCAGATGCCCGGTGCCTTGGCCGGCACAGCCGGCGGCCAGCAGCGCAAGGGCGAGGGCGAGGCGACGCATCAGGCCACTCTGTCCGGGGCGTGCGTCAGCCGCAAGAACACTTCCTCGAGATCGGTCTCCTCGGTGGTGAGGTCGCGGATGGTGAGCCCCGCCGCGCGGATCGCCGCCAGCACCGGGTCGAGCCGGGTGCGGCTCGGCCCGTAGCGGTAGATGAGCCGCCCGGGTCCGGCGAGCGTCAGTCCCAGCGCGGAGAGCGCCGGCGGCAGCGCCGATACCGGCTCGACCAGCGCGATGGCCAGTGTCTTGTCGTCCACCTGCTGCAGCAGCGCCGCGGTGGTGTCGCAGGCGATGAGGCGGCCGTGATCGATGATGGCGATGCGATCGCACAGCTCCTCCGCCTCGTCGAGGTAATGCGTCGTCAGCAGGATCGTGGTTCCGGCGGCGTTCATCGCCCGCACCTGCGCCCAGAGCTGCCGGCGCAGATCGACATCGACGCCGGCGGTGGGCTCGTCCAGCACCAGCACCGGCGGCGAATGCACCATCGCCTTGGCCACCATCAGCCGCCGCCGCATGCCGCCCGACAGCGTGCGCGCATAGGCGTCCGCCTTGTCGGCAAGCCCGAGCCGCCCGAGGATTTCGTCCGTGCGCCGCTCGGCGCGCGGCACGCCATAGAGGCCGGCCTGCAGCTCCATCATCTCCCGCGGCGTGAAGAAGGCGTCGACATTGAGCTCCTGTGGTACGACGCCGATCGCCGCGCGCGACTGGCGCGGATCGGCATCGACGTCGATGCCCCAGATTTCGGCCCGGCCCGCGGTCTTCACCACCAGCCCGGCCAGGATGTTGATCAGCGTCGACTTGCCGGCGCCGTTGGGGCCGAGCAGGCCGAAGATGGCGCCGCGCGGGATCACCAGGTCGATGCCGTCGAGCGCGGTCTTGGCCTTCATCCGGCCGGAGCCGCGATAGACCTTGGTGAGGCCATGGAGGGCCACCGCATGCGCCGGCAGGCCGGGGACGGCGAGCGGAGCGGCGGCCGCGACGGGCCTGGGCTTGACAAGCGGCGTCATTGATTGTCCTGAGGCAATGCGTATCATCCGGGCGGCTGCAGCCGCAAGGTTTCCCTGCGTCCGCGTTGACGCACCTTGGCGGCGGCACCGCCGGCTCCCCATCTCCAGGCTACAGCAAACGCCATGCACCCTTTCGAAATCATTGAAGTGGACGGCCCGGTGGCCGCCTGCAACGGGGGCGGCGGGCCGCTCGGCCATCCGCGCGTCTATCTCAATCTCGGCAGCGCCGGGCGGATCGAATGCCCCTATTGCTCGCGGCTTTACGTCTTGCGCGGCAAGAAGCCCGAAGCCCCGCAACTGCCGCGCACCCCCGGCGCCCCGCCGACGGCCTCCTTCGCGCAAAGCGCTTCGGACGCCGGCCCTTCGCAGCCGAAGGCGAAGTAGGGCCGCCGACGTGAGCGGCGGCACCCGTCACCTCTATCTCATCGACGGCTCGGGCTACATCTTCCGGGCCTATCACGCGCTGCCGCCGCTGACCCGCGCCGACGGCACGCCGGTGGGCGCGGTGCTGGGCTACTGCAACATCCTGTTCAAGCTGCTGCAGGAGACCGACGCCGATCACATCGCCGTCGTCTTCGACGCCGCCGGGACCAGCTTCCGCAACAAGATCTACGATCAGTACAAGGCGCATCGCCCCGAGCCGCCGCCCGACCTGGTGCCGCAGTTCAAGCTGGTGCGCGAGGCGACCGATGCCTTCTGCGTCGCGCGCATCGAGCGCGCCGATTACGAGGCCGACGACCTCATCGCCGCCTATGCCCGCGCCGCCGCGCGCGAGGGCGCCACGGTGACCATCGTCTCCTCGGACAAGGATCTGATGCAGCTCGTCGACGACCGCGTCGGCATGCTCGATCCGATCAAGCAGAAGCCGATCGGCGCCGCCGAGGTGAAGGAGAAGTTCGGCGTCGGTCCCGACAAGGTGGTCGACGTCCAGGCGCTCTGCGGCGACAGCGTCGACAACGTGCCGGGCGTGCCCGGCATCGGCGTCAAGACCGCGGCCGAGCTGATCAACGCCTATGGCGATCTCGAGACCCTGCTGGCGCATGCGGCCGAGATCAAGCAGCCCAAGCGCCGCCAGTCGCTGATCGATTTCGCCGAGCAGGCGCGGCTGTCCAAGCGCCTCGTGCAGCTCGACGTCGACGCGCCCATGACCTTGCCGCTCGACGAGCTCGCGGTGAAGCCGCTCGACCGCGCGCGGCTTGCCGCCTTCCTGCGCGACAACGGCTTCAAGAATCTGCTGGCGCGGGTCGAGAGCAAACTCGCCAAGGGCAATGGCGCCGCCGCTGCCGCGCCGGAAGCGCTGCCGGCGGAGCCGATGGCGCCGCCGCCGACGCCGGACCTGCGCCAGGTCGAGCGCCGCTATGCGCTGGTGCAGGACATTGCCGAACTGGAGTCCTGGATCGCCGCTGCCGTCGCCAAGGGCGTCGTGGCGCTCGCCGCCGAGACCACCTCGCTCAACCCCGCCCATGCCGAGCTCGTCGGTCTGTCGCTGGCGCTCGAGCCGGGCGAGGCCTGCTATGTGCCGCTGGCGCATCGCGCCAACGGCACGGGCGAGCTCGACCTCGCCGCCGCGCCCGCCGCCGCGCTGAAGCAGATCCCGCTCGACGCCGCCCTCGCCCGATTGAAGCCGCTGCTCGAGGACGAGGGCGTGCTCAAGGTCGGGCAGGACATCAAATCCGCTGTCGAGCTGCTTGCGGGCTACGGCATCGCCGTCGCGCCCATCGACGACACCATGCTGATCTCCTTCGTGCTCGAAGGCGGGCTGCACGGCCACGACCTCGACGAGCTGGCCGAGCTTCATCTCGGCCATGACACCATCAAGTACAAGGACGTCGCCGGCAGCGGCAAAGGCCATATCGGCTTCGCCGCCGTGTCGCTGGAGAAGGCGCGCGACTACGCCGCCGAGGATGCCGATATCAGCCTCAGGCTGCACCGCCTGCTGAAGCCGCGCCTGCTCGCCGAGCATCGGCTCGCCTTTTACGAGACCATCGAGCGGCCGCTGGTGCGGGTGGTGGCGCAGATGGAGCATGCCGGCATCCGCGTCGACCGCGCCGAGCTCAACCGCCTGTCGCAGGATTTCGCCGGCCGTCTGGCCGAGCTCGAGCAGGAGATCCATCGCCTCGCCGGCCATCCCTTCAACATCGGCTCGCCCAAGCAGCTGGGCGAGGTGCTGTTCGACGAGCTCGCGCTCGGCGGCGGCCGCAAGAACAAGACCGGCGCCTACGGCACCGATGCGGCGGTGCTGGAGCAGCTGGCGCTCACCCACGATCTGCCGGCGCGCGTCCTCGACTGGCGCCAGCTCGCCAAGCTCAAGAGCACCTATGCCGACGCGCTGATCGAGGAGATCAATCCCCGGACCGGCCGCGTCCACACCTGCTTCTCGCTGGCCGGCGCCGATCACCGGCCGGCTCTCCTCGACCGAGCCCAACCTGCAGAACATCCCGATCCGCACCGAGGAGGGCCGCAAGATCCGCCGCGCCTTCGTCGCCGAGCCGGGCCATGTGCTGCTCTCCGCCGATTACAGCCAGATCGAGCTGCGCCTGGCCGCGCACATGGCCGATGTCGAGCCGCTGAAGGAGGCGTTCCGCGCCGGCGCCGACATCCATGCGCTGACCGCCAGCGAGGTGTTCGGCGTGCCGATGGCCGAGATGACGGGCGAGATCCGCCGCCGCGCCAAGGCGATCAATTTCGGCATCCTCTACGGCATGAGCGCCTTCGGCCTGGCGCAGCGCATCCAGGTGCCGCAGGCCGAGGCGGCGGAGTTCATCAAGGCCTATTTCGCCCGCTTCCCCGGCATCCGCGCCTATATGGAGCGCTGCAAGGCGCTGTGCCGCGAGCACGGCTATGTCGAGACCCTGTTCGGCCGGCGCTGCTATCTCCCCGGCATCAAGGACGCCAACCCGGCGCGGCGCGGCTATGCCGAGCGCGAGGCGATCAACGCGCCGCTGCAGGGCACCGCCGCCGACATCATCAAGCGCGCCATGATCCGCATTCCCGCGGCGCTGGCCCGCGAGGGCCTTGCGGCGCGCATGCTGCTGCAGGTCCATGACGAGCTGGTCTTCGAGGCCCCCGAGAGCGAGGCCGCGCGCACCGCCGCCGTGGTGAAAGAGGTCATGGAGCACGCCTGCGCCCCCGTGCTCGAGCTCTCCGTGCCGCTCACCGTCGAGACCGGCGCCGCCGCCAATTGGGACGACGCGCACTAGGCGAATTCGCGCAGCGAATTCGTCCGAGGCGGGCGCCAGCGGTTGCGCCAGCAACCGCGAGAGCCCGCACCCCTGACGGCGATCCCTAACTCACCAGCCCCATGATCCCCGCGACCACGCCGAAGCCCGCGGTGAGCGCCATCGCCGCGCCGACGATCCAGGCATAGAGGCCCTTGAGCCGCCACGCCTCGGGCAGCGCCTTCAGCGCCAGCAGATAGAGGAACCCGAGCACGATCGGCAGCAGCAGCGCGTTCAGCACCTGCACGCCGATGCTGAGCCGCACCAGGTCGACGCCCGAGGCCACCAGCGCCGCCGCCGCCACCAGGCAGAAGCTGAAGATGCCGTAGAACCACGGCGCCTCGAGCGGGTGATGCTCGAGCGAGCGCTTGAAGCCGGCCACCTCGCCCACGCCCCAGGCGGCGGTGAGCGAGACGACGATGGCGGCGACCAGCGCCGCGCCGCTCATGCCGGCGGCGAAGACGATGCGGCCGAGCTGCGGTCCGAGGAACGGCGTCAGCGCGTCGGAGATCTGCTGCACCGTGTCGAGCGGCGCGTCGGGCCGGGCGCGGCCGATGGTGGCGGCGGTGGCGACCAGCACCGCCGCCATGATCAGCTGCGTCAGCACCGCGCCCGCCGCCGTCTCCACCCGCGCGACGCGCAGCTGCGCCGGGCCCAGCCCTTTCTCGACCACCGCCGATTGCTGGTAGAAGATCATCCACGGCATGATCACGGCGCCGATATTGGCGGTGACGAGGTAGAGATAGGCGTGGTCGCCGAGCGGCAGGTCGGTCAGCCCGGCGCGCATCGCCGCGGGGTCGGGATGCGCCGCCCAGGCGACGCCGATGAAGGCGAGCTCGAACAGGCCCAGCGACACCGCCACGCCCTCGACCGAGCGATAGGAGCCGGTGATCGCCACCAGGATGATGGCGCCGGCGGCGAGGCTGGCGCTGATCCAGGCGGGCACGCCGAACAGCAGCCCGACCCCCGCCAGCCCCGACAGCTCCGTGATCAGCGCGCCGACACACGCAATTGCCAGGGTCGAGACCGAGAGCCAGGCCCAGAGGCGGCCGAAATGCGCCGCGATCAGCTCGCCATGGCCGCGGCCGGTGACGAGGCCGAGCCGCAGCGTCAGCTCCTGCGCCATATAAAGTACCGGCACCAGCAGCAGCTGGGCCAGCAGCAGCCGGTAGCCCCATTGCGCGCCGCTTTGCGCCGCGGTGATGATGCTGCCGGCATCGGTATCGGCCAGCATGACGATGAGCCCGGGCCCCAGCGCGGCGAACCAGGCGAGCTTGCGCGCGGGTGGACGGCGGAGGGCGAAATCGGTCAAGTGCTGGCGTCCCGTGTTGAGAATGATTTGCAATTGCTAGCAACAATGCCCGGTGCCGTCCACCGGTTCTTTGCCGCGGGGCAGCCCCGGAGGGTATCTCGATCTGATGTGTAACACGGGACGTTACCCGTAGTTGACCTTGAGATCGACCCTGCCCGGGTGCACGTTGCTCCGTAATGGAGAGCGAGAGATCTATACTTCTCGAACTCATTGAACGTTATCGGCACCTCCTGCGCGGGGTGAACGACGAACGTCTCTGTCGCGAGCTCGAGCAGCTGCTGCGTGAGGCCGAGGACCGGTTGAGCGAGATCGACCGGCGGTGCTGACCGCCCGTGCGCCTCGCGCGGCGGTCAGCCCAGACGGATCAGGCGCTTGCCCAGGTTGTCGCCGCGATAGAGGCCGGCGATGGCGTCGGGCGCGGCCTCGAGCCCGTCCAGCACGTCCTCGCGATAGCGCAGCCTGCCGTCGCGCACCCATTGCGCCAGCTGCGCCACCGCCTCCTCGCTGCGGTCCTCGTAGTCGAAGACGAGGAAGCCTTCCATGCGCGCGCTCTTGACCAGCAGATGCCGCTCGACCCGCGGTCCCGCGGGCCAGGGATCCCAGCTCGACAGCGCGGCCGTGCCGCAGATGACGATGCGGGCGCGCTTGTTGATCCGGCGCAGCACTGCATCGCTGATCGCCCCCGAGGTGTTGTCGAAATAGACGTTGATGCCGGCGGGGCAGGCCGCCGCCAGCGCCGCGTCGAGATCGGCCGCCGCCTTGTAGTCGATGGCGGCGTCATAGCCGAACTCCTCGCGGCACATCCTGGTCTTCTCCGCGCCGCCGGCGATGCCCACGGCGCGGCAGCCGCGGAGCTTGGCGATCTGCCCCACCGCCGAGCCGACCGAGCCCGCCGCGGTCGACACCACCACCGTCTCGCCCGGCTTGGGCTGCCCCACCTCGAGCAGACCGAAATAGGCGGTGACGCCGTTCATGCCCAGCACCCCCAGCGCCGCCGACAGCGGCAGATCGGTCTCGTGGACGCGGCGGATGATGCCGCTGCCGTCGGAGAGCGCGTAGTCCTGCCAGCCGAGCCAGCCCACCACCGTCTCGCCGACGCGGTACTCGGGATGGCGCGAGGCGACGATCTCGCCGACCGCGCGCGCCCGCATCACCTCGCCGAGCCCGACGGGCTTGGCATAATTGGCGACCGCGCTCACCCAGCCGCGCATGGCGGGATCGACCGAGAGATAGCGGTTGCGCACCACGAACTCGCCGGCCTTCGGCTCCGGCAGCGGCGCCGCCGCGATCTCGAAATTCTCCGCCTGCGGAATCCCCGCGGGCCGCGATTTCAGCCGCACTTGGCGGTTCTGCCGGACGGACATGGCGTGCTCCTGATGGACTGCTCTGGACGCTTTCGTTTTCTCGGCGTCATGGCCGGGCCGGCCGAAGGCCGAGTCCCGGCCATCCACGCCTTGCGACGCGCAGGGAAAAGACGTGGATGGCCGTGACAAGCACGGCCATGACGATGTTGGATGCCTCGCGAACCCTCTGTCAGAAACGAGGGGCTAAACCCCCTTCAAGAACTCGAGCAGCAGCGCGTTCACCGCGTCGGGCGCCTCCTGCTGCACCCAATGCCCGGCGCCGTCGATCAGCACGCTTTGCCGCAGCCCCGGCAGCGCCGGCCTGAGCTCGTCCAGCCCCACCTTCATGCCCGGCATGCGGATGACGCCGTCGCGGCTGCCGGCGATGAACAAGGACGGCTGCGCAATCGGCGCGCCGGCAAAGGGCGCCATCAGCTCCCAATTGCGCTGCAGGTTGCGGTACCAGTTGAAGCCGCCGCGAAAGCCGCTGGCGGTGAAATCCTTGACGTATTCCGCCAGATCCTCGATGCCGAGCCAGGGCAGCGGCATCTCGGTGTCGAAGGTGGTGTCGAGCAGCCCCTTGCCCGGCGGCACGAAGGGACGCCACGCCTTGCCCGGCGGCAGGCTGCCGGAGGCGGAGTAGTAGACGGAGCGCAGCGAGCGCGCGACGTCGCGCTCGAACTCGGCCTCGGCGACCCCCGGCTGCTGGAAATACATCATGTAGAGGGTTTCCATGCCGGCGCGCTTGAACGCGTCGATGGCGCTGATCTTGCCGCGCGGCCGATAGGGGACGCTGAGCCCGGCCACGGCGCGGAAGCGGTCCGGCCGCATCAGCGCCGAATGCCAGGCCGCGGGCGCGCCCCAATCATGGCCGATGATCGCCGCCTGCCCGATCTCGAGCGCGTCGAGCAGCCCCACCATGTCGCCGGCGATGTGAAGCTGGGTATAGGCCTCGATCGCCTCGGGCCGGTCGCTGCGGCCGTAGCCGCGCATGTCCGGCGCCAGCACGCGAAAGCCGGCCGCGGCCAACGCCGCGATCTGGTGGCGCCAGGAATACCAGGTCTCCGGCCAGCCATGGCACAGCACCACCGTCGGCCCGGCGCCGGCCTCGGCGACATGCAGCCGGATCCCGTTGGTCTCGACGAAGCGGTGTTCGATCACAGGAGGTCTCAGTTGTCAGTTCTCAGTCGTCAGTGATGAGACACTGAAAACTGACCACTGACAACTGACGACTTTTCCTCACGCCGCATGAATCCCCGCCGCCTTCACCTCGCTGTCGACATAGGGCTCGAACTTCTTGAAATTGGCTTCGAAGCGCTTGGTCAGCTCGCGCGCGGTCTCGTCATAGGCGCTCTTGTCCGACCAGGTGCTGCGGGCGTTCAGCACCTCGGCCGGCACCTCGGCGCATTCCTCCGGCACGAAGAGGCCGAAATAGGGCTCCTGCTTCACCGGCGCGCCCTTGAGCGTGCCCGCCAGCGCGGCGCGCACCAGGGCGCGGGTGTGCTGGATCTTCATCCGGCTGCCGACGCCATAGGCGCCGCCCGACCAGCCGGTATTGACCAGCCAGCATTGCGCCTTGTGCTCGCGGATGCGCTCGCCCAGCATCTTGGCATAGACCGAGGGATGGCGCGGCATGAAGGGCGCGCCGAAGCAGGTGGAGAACGTCGCCTGCGGCGCGTTGCCGAGGCCCTTCTCGGTGCCGGCGACGCGGGCGGTGTAGCCCGAGAGGAAATGGTACATCGCCTGGTCCGGCGTCAGCTTCGCGATCGGCGGCAGCACGCCGAAGGCGTCGGCGGTCAGCATGATCACGTTGTCGGGATGCGGCGCCACGCCGCTGCTGCTGACATTGGGGATGAAGTCGAGCGGATAGCAGGCGCGCGTGTTCTCGGTCAGGCTGCCATCGCCGAGATCGGGGATGCGGGTTGCCGGATCGAGGATGACGTTCTCCAGCACCGTGCCGAAGCGATGCACGGTGGCGTAGATCTCGGGCTCGGCCTCGGGCGAGAGGTTGATCACCTTGGCGTAGCAGCCGCCTTCGAAGTTGAACAGGCCCTTGTGGCTCCAGCCATGCTCGTCGTCGCCGATCAGCGTGCGCGAGCCGTCGGCCGAGAGCGTCGTCTTGCCGGTGCCGGAGAGGCCGAAGAAGATGGCGCTGTCGCCGCGCGGGCCGACATTGGCCGAGCAATGCATCGGCAGCACGTCGCGCGCCGGCAGCAGGAAGTTGAGATAGCCGAACACCGACTTCTTGATCTCGCCGGCATATTCGGTGCCGCCGATCAGCACCAGGCGACGCGCGAAATTGACGAAGATGACGGTGTCGGAATTGGTGCCGTCGAGCTTGTGGTCGGCGAAGAAATGCGGCGCGTGCAGGATGGTGAAGTCGGGCTCGAAATCATGCAGCATCTCGCTGCGCGGGCGGATGAACATGTTGCGCACGAACATGCTGTGCCACGCGCTGGGCGAGACGATGCGCACCTTGAGCCGGTAATCCGGGTCGGCGCCGCCATAGAGGTCCTGCACGAAGAGCTCGCGGCCCTGGAAATAGCCGGCGAGCCGGCGATACATGCTCTCGAACTTCTCCTCGCTGACCGGCTTGTTGATCTCGCCCCACCAGATGTCGGCCTGGCTCGACGCTTCCTCGACGATGTACTTGTCCTTGGGCGTGCGGCCGGTGAAGGCGCCGGTGCGGGCGACGAAGGCGCCGCCGGCGGCGATCAGGCCCTCCCCGCGGCGCACGGCCTTCTCGTAGAGCACCGGCACCGAGAGGTTCCAATGCGCCGCGGCGAGATTGTAGAGCCCGTGCTTGTCCAGCCCGAAGCTGCTCGCCGTTCCCGTCACCTTATGCGCTGCGTCTTTCACGGCATCGACCTCCTGAAACCCCGTTTTATGAACGCGCCCGAGAAGCTCGATCAACGGTTGAAGCCTCGGGGAAGCAGCTTCCCCTGGCGGCGACCCCCTGGCCCCCACCATCGGCGGCCAACAGAACGCCCGGCATCCCGGCTTCGTTCCCGCGTCGGTAGCCTCGCGATGCCGCCGCTCCCGCCGTCCGGGCCGGCCCTGCCGGTTGGGCCCATATCCCTTTCGCATCGCCTACGACACGGCGGAAGTCAAGCCTCGCCACGGCCGGCTTGCGGCAATTTCGATGGTGCGCTGCAGCGCCTGCAGCCGTGGAGACCGGCTCAACCCGTTGCCGCTGTTGGGCTCGAGGGGCAGCGCGCGATGCACCGCGCTGGCCGGCACGGATATTAACCTCGCCACCGGTCCGGCGGCGCTCGTCATGTCGGTGTCGCCTGACGTGCCTCTAGCCGCGCCCGCATTCGATATGGACGGTGAATTTCGCGGGCGCGCTCGGCGATCTCGGCCGGGGGCAGGCCATGCGCCGCCGCGCCATGCGCGTAGGCGACGCCTTCGGCGTCGAGAAAGCTGCGCAGGATGTCGACCTTGATCGCGAAGTTCACGTTCTGCGGCATGACGCCCGTCGCCAGCGCCAGCACCATGCCGTTGATCGTGCCGACGACGACGCCGGCCACTTGGCCGTTGGCATCGAGCAGCGGGCCGCCGCTGTTGCCCGGCTGCACCGGCGCGCTGATCTGCAGCAGGCGCGAATCCCCGCGCGGGCCCGCCAGCGTCGTCACCGAGCCGTTGGTCACCGACATGTCGGCGGCGACGACGCCGGGGAGAGGATAGCCGGCGACCATCACCTCCTCGCCCGGCCGCGGCTCGCGACCTTGGCGCAGGCTCGCCGCCTCTTCCCACCGATGCTCGACCTTGAGCAATGCCAGATCATTGGTGGCGTCGGTGGCGACGATATGGGCGCTATGGCCGGTCTTGTCGGTGTCGAACACCTTGGGCGCGCCGCAGCCGCGGACGACGTGCTCGTTGGTGACGACATAGCCCTGCGTGCCGACGACGATGCCGGAGCCCGCCACCATCCCGGCGCTGCCGACAAGGCTGGCCGCGGTGGCGCCCGTGACGGAGCTGCCGCCGACGCGCAGCGCCGCCGCGCGCACGCTCTTGACGAAGGAAGCCAGCCGCGGCGTGCCGGGAGCCGTCCCTGGGTCGACCGAGGCGCCGAGCTTCGTCGGGCTTCCCGCGCGCTCGACCAGCCACGTGCCGATCCATCGCCCGGCATTGTTCGGCAGCACGGTGCGTACCTGAAACCACACCAGGAAATCCGCGCCCCCGAAATCGGGATCGAGGACGTTGTTCTGCTCGACGATGGTGGCGCTCTCGAAAGCGCCGCTCCGCACCAGGGAGTTGGCAAGCTCCCGCAACCCCAGCTGCTGCAGGTTGGTCAGGTATTCGAGCGCCTCGCCGGTCACGACCCGCTTGAGCACCTGCTGATCCTGCTGCGCGACCAGGGGGCGCAGCCGGTCATGATCGGGCAGAACGATGCGGGCCCGACCTTTGATCGGATCGGTTTCGTGGCCGAGGTTGTCGACCTGCTTGTCATTGGCCCGCTTCTGCGCCTCGAGAGCCGCGGCTTGGCTCGAATATTCGACGCCGTCGATCTTGATGTGATTGATGGTGGTGATCGGGCCGGCGTTGCTGGCGGCCATCGGCGACTTGCAGCTCTGCAGCAGCAGGAGGACGATGCCGAGCACCACGGGCCATCCCGTCATGGCCCTTCGCGCCGATATCCGCTGCTTCATGGTAAAGGTGCTCCCCCCAGCGCCGGTCCGGCAGCATCGCCCAACCGCACGTTTTTGGAAAGCCGTGGATGCTCTGTTTCCGTGCATTTTCTCCCCCCACCGGGTGAGTCGGGGAGGCGGTTGGCGCGGAGGTCCGGCAGCGAATTAAGATTCATAGCTTGGCGAGTTCGCCCGGACGCAGGTTCCGGGTGCCGTCCGCCTGTGGCATGGCGGCCATCTGGCAAGAAATGAATTTCGGCTCAGATCTTCGTGCCGCGACGGGCCTGCCGCCGAGAGGAATTGGGATTCATTTCTTGATGTGGCGCGCAAGAAGCGGAACGGGCGAGCTCGCCCGCAGGCTCCGCACGCCGCGCCTTCCATCCCGTTGCCTACTCCGCCGCCGCGCGCACCGGGGCGGCGCTGCGGGCGCCGCCGGGGAAGCGCAGCGCCGCCGTCAGCGTGCCCAGCGCGATCGCCGCCAGCACGCCGAACAGCGGCACGAACCCGCCCGCCTTGGGCTGGAGATAGGCGACCAGCGGGATCGCCGGCAGGCTCGCGCCGAACGACACGACATAGCGCAGCGCATAGACGCGCGAGCGCCAGCTCTCATGGGCATAGCGCGCCACCATGGCGTCGTTGATCGGGATGATGCCGAAGATCACGAACATCATGGCGACCGCGACCAGCAGCATCGCCCAGTCGGTCAGCAGCCCCGCCAGCGCCAGCAGCGGCACCTGCAGCAGCGCCAGCGTCAGGAACACCGTCCTGAGCGGACGGCGGTCGATGAGCTGACCGACCACGAGCTGCGCCATGGCGGCGATGATATAGACCGCCGAGATCAGCGTGCCGATGCCGGTGGTGGTATGCACGAGCTGGGTCAGCCGCTCGTCGAAGATCTTGGGCAGCGCGTTGGTGGTGGCGGCGAAGATGACGCCGCTGCACGCCGTCGCCACCGCCAGCAGCGCGAAGACGCGCCGCGCCTCGGCATCCGGCACATGCCGGGGATCGCGGCCGCGGGGCTGCGCCGCGTTAGCGGCGCTCTTCGGCACCAGAAGCGGCAAAGGCGATGCCGGCGGCGACGGTGACGGCGCCGGGCACGATGAAGGCGGCGCGCCAGCTCACATGGTCTGCGAACCAGCCGGCGATGAAGGCGGCGCAGGCGAGGCCGAGATTGCCCCAGACGCCGTTCCAGCCCAGCGCGCGCCCGACCCGCGCCTGGTCCTTCACCAGCATGGCGATGCCGACGGGATGGTAGATCGAGGCGAAGACGCCGATGAGGGTGAGGCAGGCCACGATCTGCCACGGCGTCTCGACCAGCCCGGCCAGCATCAGCGCCGCGCCGAGCCCGAGGAAGAACACGATCATCATGTTGCGCCGGCCCCAGTGGTCGCCGAGCCAGCCCGCCGGCAGCGAGCCGCCGCCGAAGGCGACGAAGCCGCCCAGCGACAGCGGCAGCATGGCCTCGTAGGAGAGGCCGAAGCGGGCGGTCATCACCAGCACCGCCGTGGCATAGATCAGCATCGCCAAATGGTCGAGGAAATGCCCGAGATTGAGGAAGGCGACGGTCAGGCGCGACTTGTCCATGGCTCCGGCTCCGGTTCCGTGGCCTCGCAGACGGATGATCCGCAGCCCATTAATCGTCATGGCCGGGCCGGCCGAAGGCCGAGTCCCGGCCATCCACGCCTTGCCGCGCGCAAAGACGTGGATGGCCGTGACAAGCACGGCCATGACGAAGGTGGGGAAGACACGAACCTCTCGTTTGCGACAGCCGGTTCTCATCGAAGAAAAGCATATCCGTGGCGATTTTAGCCTGCGCGCGCTAGTCTGCCATTATCTATCGCGAAACGGACACCGCTCATGGGACGGCGCAGCACCGACCCCGAGGACTATCAGGACGTGGCGCGGCCGATCGCCGCCATGGCCAAGGACTTCCCCGACGGCAACCGCGTCGCCCCGCATCGCCACCGCCGGGCGCAGCTGGTCTTCGCCGCCCAGGGGGTGATGGTGGTGTGGACGCGGCAGGGCACCTGGGTGGTGCCGCCCAACCGCGCCGTCTGGATGCCGCCGGAGACCGAGCATTCGATCCGCAGCTGGGGCGACGTGGCGATGCGCACCCTCTACATCCGCGCCGACATCGCCGAGAGCCTGCCGCGGCAATGCTGCGTCATCGCCGTCTCGCCGCTGCTGCGCGAGCTCATCCTGCGCGCGGTCGAGCTGCCGCTGCTCTATGACGAGGCCGGACCCGAGGGACGGGTGATGGCGCTGGTGCTGGACGAGATCCGGGCGTTGCCGGTGCTGCCGCTGCATCTGCCCTGGCCGTCGGACGGGCGGTTGCGCCGGCTGTGCGCGGCGCTCCAGGCCGACCCCGCCAGCGAGCGCACCCTCGAGCAATGGGCAGGCGGCGTCGGCGCCTCGAGCCGCACCCTGGCGCGGCTCTTCCGCAAGGAGACCGGCATGAGCTTCGGCGCCTGGCGCCAGCAGGTGCGCCTCGTCGATGCGCTGGGCCGGCTCGCCACCGGGCAGAAGGTGACGGCGGTGGCGCTCGATCTCGGCTATCAGAGCCCCAGCGCCTTCACCAGCATGTTCCGCCGCGCGCTGGGCCGCGCGCCGACGCGCTATTTCCTGGAAAGCTGAGGCCTTGATGCCTATACACTCATTCCGCCGCAGCCTGCCACAGCTTCGCCATAAAGCCGCCATACCGGAAGGTGAATGTCGCTGCGGCGACATCGCGTGAAAGGCAAAGTAGCCCGTGGTCAACACCATCGCTCTCGTCGACGACGACAAGAACATCCTGACCTCGGTGGCGATCGCGCTCGAGGCCGAGGGCTTCCAGGTGCGGACATATTCCGACGGCGCCGAGGCGCTGCGCGGGCTCGCCCAGCACCCGGCCGACCTTGCCATCCTCGACATCAAGATGCCGCGCATGGACGGCATGGAGCTGCTCGGCCAGCTGCGCAAGCAGGGCGCGATGCCGGTGATCTTCCTCACCTCCAAGGACGATGAGGTCGACGAGGTGCTGGGATTGCGCATGGGCGCCGACGACTACATCAAGAAGCCGTTCTCCCAGCGCCTGCTGGTCGAGCGCATCCGCGCGCTGCTGCGCCGCGGCGAGCTGGCGCGCGGCAGCGGCGAGAGCGAGCCGATCATCCAGCGCGGCGAGCTGCTGCTCGATCCCGCCCGCCATCAATGCAGCTGGAAGGGCACCAATGTCGATCTGACGGTGACCGAGTTCCTGATTCTGAAATCGCTGGCGCTGCGTCCGGGCCACGTCAAGAGCCGCGACCAGCTCATGGACGGCGCCTATGGCGAGCACATCTATGTCGATGACCGCACCATCGACAGCCACATCAAGCGACTGCGCAAGAAGTTCAAGGCGGTTGACGGCAGCTTCGCCCAGATCGAAACCCTTTATGGCGTCGGTTATCGCTACCGCGACCGCTGAACGCGCCGCCCCGGCCGCGGCGGAGGCTCCGGCTGCGGCCGCGCGCCGCCGCCGGCGGCGCCTCTCGCCGCTCACTCGCCGCATCCTCGCCGTCAACGTGCTGGCGCTCGGGCTGCTCGGGCTAGGCCTGCTCTATCTCGGCGAATACCAGCAGAGCCTGGTGGACGCGCAGCTCGACGCGCTCAAGACCCAGGGCCAGGTCTTCGCGGCGGCGCTGGGCGAGGGCGCGGTGATCGACAGCTTGGGCGAGGGCGAGCAGCTGCTGCCGGCGCTGGGCCGGCAGATGATGCAGCGCCTGGTCGAGCCGACCCACACCCGCGCCCGCCTGTTCGATGCCGAGGGCAAGCTCATCGCCGACAGCCGCGCGCTGCGCGGCCCCGGCGGGCTGGTGCAGATCAACGAGCTGCCGCCGCCGGAAGACGCGTCGCCGCTGGAGAAATTCGGCACCGCGCTTTACGACTGGCTGGTGGCGCGGCTGCCCGGCCAGCGCCGCTACCCCGCCTATCGCGAGGCGGCCGAGCAGAGCGCCGGCGATTACCAGGAGGTGCAGCGCGCGCTCGCCGGCGACATCGCCTCGGCGGTGCGCAGCGAGCGCGAGGGCGGCAGCCTGCTGATGCTGAGCGTGGCGGTGCCGGTGCAGCGCTATCGCCAGGTGCTGGGCGCGGTGCTGCTCTCCACCGACAGCGCCGAGATCGACCAGGCGGTGCGCGGCGTGCGCTTCGAGATCCTCAAGGTCTTCCTCATCGCGCTCGGCGTCACCGTGCTGCTGTCGATCTATCTCGCCGGCACCATCGGCCGGCCGATCCGCCGCCTGGCCGCCGCCGCCGAGCGCGTGCGCCGCGGCCATGGCCGGCAGGTGCTGATCCCCGACTTCACCCGGCGCGGCGACGAGATCGGCGAGCTCTCCGGCGCCTTCCGCGAGATGACCGGCGCGCTCTGGGCGCGGATGGATGCGATCGAGCATTTCGCCGCCGATGTCGCGCACGAGATCAAGAACCCGCTGACCTCGCTCAGGAGCGCGGTCGAGACCGCGGCACGCGTCGACGATCCGCAGAAGCAGCGCAAGCTGATGGCCGTCGTGCTCGAGGACGTGCAGCGCCTCGACCGGCTGATCACCGACATCTCCGACGCCTCGCGGCTCGATGCCGAGCTGTCGCGCGTCGAGCTCGAGCCGGTGCTGATCGGCCGCATGCTCGAGACCCTGGTCGACGTGCATCAGGAGACGTTGGACGAGAGCGCGCCGCGGCTCATCCTGTCGCTGCCGGGACCGGCCGGCACGGCGGCGGGCGATCTCGCCGTGCTCGGCATCGAGGGCCGGCTGGTGCAGGTGTTCCGCAACCTCATCGCCAACGCCATCTCCTTCAGCCCGCCCGGCGCCGCGCTGCGCATCGCCGCGCTGCGTCAGGGGGACTGGGTGGTGATCACCATCGAGGATGAAGGGCCGGGCATCCCCGACGGCAAGCTCGAGGCGATCTTCGAGCGCTTCTATACCGAACGCCCGGTCGGCGAGAAGTTCGGGACCCATTCCGGCCTCGGCCTCTCCATCTCCAAGCAGATCGTCGAGGCGCATCGCGGCACCATCCGCGCCGAGAACCGCCGCGATCCCGCCGGCCGGATCATCGGCGCGCGCTTCACCGTCCGCCTGCCTATCGGCTGAGCGAACGCCGCGTGCGGTGCAGCAGACAGCTCAGGCAGTAACCATGACCTGTCTAGCGGTTGCGGTCCACGAGGATGCGGGCAACCAAGGATTGATGTTGGAGTCGTTAAAATTAACGTAATAACGCCCAGGCATTGACATTGCGCCGCGGGCGGCGCACCTAAACCGGCCATGATCCGCGTCCATGCCACGTCGGTCGCGCTCGGCGGCGACGGCATCCTGCTGCGAGGCCCGTCCGGCAGCGGCAAGTCCGATCTGGCGCTGCGCCTCATCGATGAGGGGGCGCGTCTCGTCGCCGACGACCAGACCGAGATCGAGCGCGCCGGCGCCGGGCTCGAGATGCGTGCGCCTGCAACCATCGCCGGCCGCATGGAGGTGCGCGGCCTCGGCATCGTCCGCGTCGCGGCGCTCGCATCGGCGCCGCTGCGGCTCGTCGTCGACCTCGTCGCGCCCGAGGCGGTCGAGCGCCTGCCCGAGCCGCTGCTCTGTACCTTCCTCGGCGTCAGCGTGCCGCTGCTGCTTCTCGCGCCGTTCACCGCCTCGGCCACCGCCAAGCTCCGCCTGGCGCTGCGCGCCCATGCACCCGGCGCGCTTTCCGCCGCATCATGAGCGACCCCGCCCCGCCCGACGCCGCGCCGGCGCTGATGCGCCCGGGGGCGCGGCCGCCGCCGCGCGGCCGCCTGCTGGTGGTCACGGGCATGTCCGGCGCCGGCCGCTCGACCGCGCTCAAGGCGCTCGAGGACATGGGCTACGAGGCGGTCGACAATCTGCCGCTGACGCTGCTGCCGGATCTGCTGCGCGCGCCCGCGTCGCGGCCGCCGCTGGCGCTCGGCGTCGATGTCCGCACCCGCGATTTCGGCGTGGGCTCGCTGCTCGCCGCGCTCGACCGGCTGGTCGCCGAGCACGGGCTGGAGCTGCGCATCGTCTTCCTCGATTGCGAGGACGACCGGTTGGTGCGCCGCTACACCGAGACGCGCCGGCGCCATCCGCTGGCCGGCGACCGGCCGGTGACCGACGGCATCGCGCTGGAGCGCCGCCGCGTCTCCCCCTTGCGCGACCGCGCCGACCTCGTTATCGATACCACCGCCCTCAGCCCGGGGGATCTGAAACGGCTGCTCCATGGGCATTTCGCGCTCGATGCCGCGCCCGGCATCACCATCCTCGTAACCTCCTTCTCCTATCGCCATGGCTTGCCGCGCGACGCGGATCTCGTGCTCGACGTGCGCTTCCTGCGCAACCCGCATTACCTGCCGGCGCTGCGCCCGCTCAGCGGGCGCGACGCCGCCGTGGGCGAGTTCATCGAGGCCGACGCCGATTTCGCCCCGTTCTTCGAGCGGCTCTGCGCCTGGCTCGGGCCGCTGCTGCCGCGCTATGAGAGCGAGGGCAAGAGCTATCTCACCATCGCGCTCGGCTGCACCGGCGGCCGCCATCGCTCCGTCTACATCGCCGAGCGGCTGGCCGCCTGGCTCAGCCGGCAGGGCCGGCCCGTCGGCATCGGCCACCGCGACCTCGATCAATCGGCGGCGATGGTCGCTGCAGCAGAAGACGCGCCGGAAAGCCCGGTAAAGGACATCCCATGATCGGAATGGTACTCGTCACCCACGGGCGGCTGGCCGCCGAGTTCGTCGCGGCGCTGGAGCATGTGGTGGGGCCGCAGCGCAACATCGCCGCGGTCTGCATCGGTCCCGAGGACGACATGGAGAAGCGGCGGCAGGACATCCTGCGCTGCGTCGCCGAGGTCGATGGCGGCGACGGCGTCGTGCTGCTCACCGACATGTTCGGCGGCACGCCCTCGAACCTCGCCATCTCGGTGATGGACAAGGCCAAGATCGAGGTCATCGCCGGCATCAACCTGCCGATGCTGATCAAGCTGGCGAGCCTCCGGCAGAGCGAGACGCTGGCCAACGCCGTGCGCGGCGCGCAGGAGGCGGGGCGCAAATACATCAACGTCGCCTCGCAGCTTCTGGCCGACGTGCGGGGATGAACGGCGACGAAGGCACGATCGGCGCCGACAGCGCCGAGCCGATCCGGCGCACCGTCACGATTTGCAACAAGCGCGGGCTGCATGCCCGCGCCGCGGCGCGCTTCGTCAAGCTCGCCTATACCTTCGAGGCCGAGATCATGGTGGCCAAGAACGGCGCCGCAGTCTCCGGCCGCTCGATCATGGGGTTGATGATGCTCGCCGCCGGTCCCGGCACCGCCATCGAATTGCGCGCCAGCGGTCCCGAGGCCGAGCGCGCGGTCGCGGCGCTTGCCGAGCTGATCTGCGGCGGCTTCGATGAGGACTGAGGATTTCGCCGGCGACAAGCCCAAGGGCGAGCGCGTGCTGCATGGGCTCGGCGTCTCGCGCGGCGTCGCCATCGGCCCCGCCTTCGTCAGCGACGGCGGCGAGGTCGCGGTGCCCGAGTATCGCATCGCCGCCGATTGCGTCGATACCGAGCGCGAGCGCTTCGCCGGCGCGCTCGCCGCCTCGCTGAAGCAGCTCAAGAAGCTCAAGGGCAAGGCCGCGGCGCTGCCGGATTCGGCGGCGGAGGAGATGGGCTACCTCCTCGACGCGCACATCGCCATGCTGACCAATTCGCGCCTGGTGCGCGGCGTCGCGCGGCGCATCGCCGAGGAGCGCATCAACGCCGAGCGCGCGGTGCAGATGGAGATCTCCGAGATCGGCGACCGCTTCGCCGCCATGGGCGACGCCTATCTCGCGGCGCGCGGCGAGGACATCCGCGTGGTGGGATCGCGGCTCATCCGCAACCTCACCAAGACGCCCTACGCCGCGCTCCAGCACGCCGCCGAGGGCGCGGTCATCCTCGCCGAGGAGCTGACCCCCGCCGACACCGCGCTGATGGATCCGCGCCGCGTCGCCGGCTTCGCCGCGGTGCTGGGCGGACCCGAGAGCCACACCGCGATCATGGCGCGCGCGCTGGGCCTGCCGGCCGTGCTCGGCGTCGCCGGGCTGCTGACCCAGGTCGATCCCGGCGACACCGTCATCGTCGATGGCGGCGAGGGCGCGGTCATCGTCAATCCGCGGCGCGAGACCGTGACGCGCTACGAGGCGCTGCGCGAGACGATGGAGCGCGAGGAGCGGCAGCTCACGCGGCTGCGCCGCCTGCCGGCGGTGACGCGGGATGCAGTCGAGATCACGCTGCAGGCCAATCTCGAGCTGCCGCGCGAGCTCGACCAGGCGCTCGCCGCCGGCGCGCAGGGGCTGGGGCTGGTGCGCAGCGAGTTCCTCTACATGAACCGCGAGGACCTGCCCGACGAGGACGAGCAGTTCGAGGCCTATCGCGGGCTGGTGCGCGGCATGGGCGGACGCCCGGTGACCATCCGCACCCTCGACATCGGCGGCGACAAGCTCGCGGCGCCGCTCGCCACGCAGGGCGGCGAGGGCGCCAACCCGGCGCTGGGCCTGCGCGCCATCCGCCTCTCGCTCAAGGACCGGCGCCTGCTCGATGCCCAGCTCGGCGCCATCCTGCGCGCCGGCGCCGAAGGCGCGGTGCGCATCCTGCTGCCGATGATCTCCTCGACCGACGAGATCCGCAAGGTGCGCGAGGCGATGGCCCAGGTGGTGCGCCGCCTGAAGCGCCGCGGCCTCAAGATCGCCGATCCGCTGCCGCCGCTCGGCATCATGATCGAGATCCCCGGCGCCGCGCTCGCCGCCGATGCGCTCGCCGCGGAGAGCGACTTCTTCGCCATCGGCACCAACGACCTCATCCAGTACACGCTCGCCATCGACCGCGGCGACGAGCAGGTGGCGCATCTCTACAACCCGCTGCACCCGGCCGTGCTGCGCCTCATCCAGTTCGCGGTCGAGGCGGCGCTGCGCGCGCGGATTGGCGTGAGTTTGTGCGGCGAGATGGCGGGCGATCCGCGCTTCACCGCGCTGCTGCTCGGCCTCGGCATCCGCGACCTGTCGATGGCGCCGGGCAAGATCGGCCGCGTCAAGCAGCGCGTGCGCTCGCTCGACCTCGTCGCCGCCACCCGCCGCGCCCGCGCCATCATGGACCAGCTAGACGACGCCCGCATCGCGAGCCTGCTCGACGATTTCAACGAGCTCGCCTGATCGCCCGGAGGGCACGGAGAAGAACTCTAGAGCGGAGTCCGGCAAGATGGAATTCATCGGCGCCGTCCCCGCGAAAGCGGGGACCCAGAGCAACCGCACGTCGCTCGCCCTGGTTCCCTGCTTTCGCAGGGAAAGCGAAGAAGCGGAAAACGAGCAAGGCGGTTCGATCTGATCGGACCCTTCTGGAGGCGCGCGCAGCGCGCAATTCTGCCTCCGTGGTTTATCTCTGTTGTCGGTGGCGCGGCCTGCGCGATTGCACTGGCGTTGAGGGTGGGCGATGGGTGCCCGCGCCGCGGCAATCTTGGTTACCGGCGCGCCATCGCCTTTCGTACGCATGCGAATCTTGACCTTGCCGCAGCGCAGCAGCGCTGCTATATGCCGACGCTCGATTTCTTCTGGCGCTTCCAGGGAGCAGGGATGATGGCCGCTGCCGCCGACTACAAGGTCGCCGATATCGCGCTTGCCGGCTGGGGCCGGCGCGAGATCGCCATTGCCGAGACCGAGATGCCGGGGCTGATGGCGCTGCGCGCCGAGTTCGGCAAGAAGCAGCCGCTGAAGGGCGCGCGCGTCGTCGGCTGCCTGCACATGACCATCCAGACGGCGGTGCTGATCGAGACCCTGATGGCGCTCGGCGCCAGCGTGCGCTGGAGCTCCTGCAACATCTTCTCGACCCAGGACCACGCCGCCGCCGCCATCGCCGAGCGCGGCGTCCCGGTCTTCGCCTGGAAAGGCGAGACCGAGGAGGAGTACGAGTGGTGCATCGAGCAGACGTTGCGCGGGCCCAACGGTTGGACCCCCAACATGGTGCTCGATGACGGCGGCGACGCCACCAAGCTGCTGCACGACAAATATCCGGACCTGCTCAAGGAGGTGCGCGGCATCTCCGAGGAGACCACCACCGGCGTGCACCGGCTCTACGAGATGATGAAGGCGGGCAAGCTCAAGGTGCCCGCGATCAACGTCAACGACAGCGTCACCAAGTCGAAATTCGACAATCTCTACGGCGTGCGCGAGAGCCTCGTCGACGGCATCAAGCGCGCCACCGACGTGATGCTCGCCGGCAAGATCGCCGTGGTGGCGGGCTATGGCGATGTCGGCAAGGGCTCGGCGGCGAGCCTCCGGGGCCAGGGCGCCCGCGTCATGGTCACCGAGATCGATCCCATCTGCGCGCTGCAGGCGGCGATGGAGGGCTACGAGGTCGTGACCATGGAGGAGGCGGCGCCCAAGGGCGACATCTTCGTCACCGCCACCGGCAACATCAACGTCATCACCCTCGAGCACATGCGGAGGATGAAGGACCGGGCCATCGTCTGCAACATCGGCCATTTCGACAGCGAGATCCAGATCGCGGCGCTGCGCAACTACAAGTGGGAAGAGGTGAAGCCGCAGGTCGACGAGGTCGTCTTCCCCGACGGCAAGCGCCTCATCGTTCTCGCCCAGGGCCGGCTGGTCAATCTCGGCTGCGCCACCGGCCATCCCAGCTTCGTGATGAGCGCCTCCTTCACCAACCAGGTGCTGGCGCAGATCGAGCTCTTCACCAATGCCGGCAAGTACGACAAGAAAGTCTACGTGCTGCCCAAGCACCTCGACGAGAAGGTGGCGGCGCTCCATCTCGGCAAGCTCGGCGTCAAGCTCACGACGCTGACGCCGGAACAGGCCGCCTATATCGGCGCGGCCGAAAGCGGACCCTACAAGCCCGAACATTACCGTTACTGAGCGGCGTTCCTTTTTCGCCTGCTAAATTCTCGGGATCGCGTCATAATCGACGCGTCGGCTGGTCGTTGCGGGGACCGCCGGCAGTGGGGAAATGGTTGGAAGTTCAAGAGGTTATCTGTTGCGGCTGATGGCATGGCTCGGCATTGCCGGGATGGCAGCCCTGTCGCCGGCCGCCGCCCTTGCCGCCGATCCTGCCGCGGCGCCGCTCTATGGCGGCGGCGGGCTGTTGCTCGCCCTCCTGGCGGCCGCCGGCCTGCTCCTCGCCCGCACGCGCCGCCAGGCGCGCCATCTCGCTCATGAGCGCGACCGTCTCGCCGCCGCGCTGGGCGCGTCGGAAGCCCTGCTCGGCGCGCTGCCGCTGGCGCTCTGGCGCGCGCAGGGCGGCGAGGAGAGCTTCCTCGCGGGCTCGCTCAAGGCGCTCGGCGATGTCGCGGCGCCGCAGCTGGCCGACGTGCTGGCGCGGGCCGAGCGGCAAGACGCGGCGGCGCTCGAGGCCGCGATCGCGGATCTCGGCGCCGACGGCACCGCCTTCCAGCTCGGCCTCCGGCTCGCCGACGGCCGCACCCAGCTCGACGCCGTCGGCCGCCGCGTCGCCGGCACCGACGTCGTGGCCTTCCTCGACGGCTCCGGCCGTGTCGCCGCCGCTGCCGAGCGCGCGGCGCTGCAGCATCAGCGCGACCGCCTGCGCGCCACGCTCGACGCGCTGCCGCTGCCGGTCTGGCGCCGCGACGCCGAGCTGAAGCTCGTCGATTGCAACCGCGCCTATGCCGCGGCGCTCGACGCCCCGGTGGCGAAAGCGCTGGCCGAAGGCCGCGAGATCGCCGCCGGCGTCATCGGCGACAACGGCCGCGCGCTCGCCGCCCGCGCGCGCAGCTCGGCGGTGCCGCAATCGGAGAGCCATCACATCGTCGTCGCGGGCTCGCGCCGGCTGATGGAGTTCAGCGAGGCGCCGCTCGACGGCACCGGCGAGCTCGTGGGCTACGCCCAGGACTTCACCGACCTCGAGAACATCCAGGCCGAGCTCGCGCGCCACATCGCCGCGCATGCCGACGTGCTGGAGAACGTGGCGGTCGCCATCGCCATCTACGGGCCCGACATGCGGCTCACCTTCCATAACACCGCCTTTGCCCAGCTCTGGCGGCTGGAAGACGAGTGGCTCGCCACCGAGCCGACGCTCGACGAGGTGCTGGAGCGGCTGCGCGAGCGCCGGCGCATCCCCGAGCACGCCGATTTCCGCGCCTTCAAGCGCCAGCAGCTCGCCATGTTCACCTCGCTGATCGAGCCGCAGGAGGAGCTGCTGCACCTGCCCGACGAGCGCACGCTCCGCCTCGTCGTCTCGCCGCATCCCTTCGGCGGCCTCACCTTCGTCTACGAGGAGGTGACCGACAAGCTGGCGCTCGAGCGTTCCTACAACACCATGATCGAGGTGCAGCGCGAGACGCTGGACAACCTCTATGAAGCCGTCGCCGTCTACGGCAGCGACGGCAGGCTGAAGCTCTCGAACCCGGCCTATGCCCAGATGTGGCAGCTGGCGCCCGCCGATCTCCAGGGCGAGCCGCATGTCTCGGAGATCATCGAGAAGCAGCGCGCCTTCTACGACGATGGCGGCGACTGGACGGCGATGAAGCGGCGCATCATCACCCGGCTCACCGCGCATACCGCCGAGAGCACGCGGCTGGAGCGCCGCGACGGCTCGATGCTGCAGGCGGTGACGGTGCCGCTGCCCGACGGCAACACGCTGCTGAGCTATCTCGACGTCACCGGATTCGACGCGGGTCGAGCACGCGCTGCGCGAGCGCAACGAGGCGCTGGAGACCGCCGGACGGCTCAAGAGCGAATTCATCGCCAACGTCTCCTACGAGCTGCGCACGCCGCTGAACGCCATCATCGGCTTCGCCGAGATCCTGACCAACCAGTATTTCGGCGACCTCAGCCCGCGCCAGCTCGATTACAGCCGCGGCATCCTCGACAGCTCGCACCGGCTGCTGTCGCTGATCAACGACATCCTCGACCTCGCCACCATCGAGGCGGGCTACATGACGCTCGAGACCCAGGAGGTCGACATCCACACGCTGATGTCGAGCGTGCTGTCGCTGACCCGCGAGCGCGCGAGGAAGCAGAATCTGAAGCTCGAATTCGACTGCCCGACCGATATCGGCGCGCTGGTGGCGGACGAGCGGCGCCTGAAGCAGGCGCTCTTCAACCTCATCTCCAACGCGCTCAAATTCACGCCGCCCGGCGGCACGGTGACGCTGGCCGCGCGCCGCACCGCCGACCGCGTGGCGCTCATCGTCGCCGATACCGGCGTCGGCGTGCCGCGCGAGGATCAGGCGCGGATCTTCGAGAAGTTCGAGCGCGGCAGCCCCAACGCCCGCCAATCCGGCCCCGGCCTGGGATTGTCGCTGGTCAAGAGCTTCATCGAGTTGCATGGCGGCACGGTGGAGATGGACAGCCGCCCCGGCAGCGGCACCACCGTCACCTGCTATCTGAATGCCGCCGCCGCCGCACCCCCCGCCGAACTCCCCGCCCGCCGCTCCGCCGGGGATTAGCCTCTCAATCCCCTCGCCCCCACGCAGTGGGGGAGAGGGTAGGGTGAGGGGGCGGTTCAGCTGCACCGGCGCCAGCGAGTTTTTGTCGACACCCTCCCTCTCCCCCCGCTGACGCGGGTGGAGAGGGGGCTTTTGGTGCTGAGCGGGTATGTGCCGCCCTACCCCTGCGGCGTCTGGTCGAAGAAGCCGGTGACGGCGGCGAGGCGGCCTTCGGCGACGAGGCCGATATCGGTGCCCTTGACCAGCGCCGGCCCGCTCTCGGGCGCCAGCTCCCAGCAGAAGCGAAGCCGGTCGTGATGCGCATCGATCTCGCTGGTGCGGCGGAAGCGGTGGCCGGGGAAGCGCTGCTGCACGCCTTCGACCATGGCGTCGATGCCGGAGCGGCCGTCGCCCTGCATCATCGGATCGAGATAGGACGCGCCCTCGGTCCAGGTGCGGGCGATGAGCGCGCGCCGGCGCGCGCTGTCGGGCTCGTTCCACATGGCGATGTAGCGGTCGACGAGAGCGGTGAGATCGGTGGTGTCGGTCATGTCGCACTCCTTTGCGGTCGCGGCGGCGCCTCTGCCGCCGGCGCGCATGATCTCGCCGGAATGCCGCTGCTGTCGATTACGCGGCCGGTAATCGTCCCGCGCTACACCAGCTGCACGAAGATCAGGACGAGGCCGACGAGCGAGACCGCCCAGGCCAGCGTGCGCAGCCACGGCACGCCGGCGATGTAGAGCACCGCCTGCACCAGCCGCGCCCAGAAGAACAGCTCCGCGCCCAGCGCGGTCATCGCGTTGGTGCGGTTGGCGAGCTGCGCGATCAGCACCAGCGCGATGAAGAGCGGCAGGTTCTCCAGCATGTTGAGGTGCGCCCGCTGCGCCCGCCCGGCCCAGCCGGTGAGCTCCGGCATGCCCTCGCGATTGCCGGCGAGCGCCGGCAGGCCGGCCTGCTGGGTGGCGCCCATCGACGCGATCACCACCTGCACGAAGGTCAGCACCACTGACCACAGCAGCATCTTGAGCTCGACCGTCATGACCCGTTTCTCCCCCGATGAGATTCTTGTGCGCCGGACGGTAGCATGGCGGCGCGACGGCTGTCTTGCGGTTCCGATCCCGCCGGCTTTGATCGAGATCAATCAAAGCGGCGCGCGATCCGGTTATCCTGCGCCGCGCGGCCGATTGGCGCCTGCCCGCGGCCGCCCGGAGAGACAGGATGGTTTCCGACCAATCGACCGTGACAGCCCCGCCCGAGACGGCCGGCGTCGCCGCCAGCGCCGAGGCGACCGTCGGTCTGACCGACGCCGAGGCGGCCCGACGCCGCGTCCGCTTCGGCGAGAACGCCCTGGCGGAAACGCAAGCGAGCGCGCTCGCCAAGCTGCTGTCCTACTTCTGGGGCCCGATCCCGTGGATGATCGAGATCGCGGCCGCGCTCTCGGCCGGCGTGCAGCACTGGGCCGATTTCGCGATCATCGTCGTCATGCTGCTCCTCAATGCCGGCGTCGGCTTCTGGCAGGAGCACAAGGCCGACAGCGCCATCGCCGCCCTCAAGCAGCGTCTGGCGCTGCAGGCCCGCGTGCTGCGCGACGGGCGGTGGCGGGAGGTGCCGGCGCGCGAGCTCGTCCCCGGCGATCTGGTGCTGATCCGCCTCGGCAACATCGTCCCGGCCGATGTGCGGCTGCTCGAGGGCGGCTATCTCAGCGTCGACCAGTCGGCGCTGACGGGCGAGTCGCTGCCGGTCGAGAAGAAGGCGGGGGACGCGGCCTATTCGGGCTCGGTCGCCAAGCTCGGCGAGATGAAGGCCGTCGTCACCGCGACCGGCATGAACACCTATTTCGGCAAGACGGCGCGGCTGGTGCAGGGCGCCGGCACGGTCTCGCATTTCCAGCGCGCCGTGCTGCGCATCGGCAATTTCCTCATTCTCTCCACCATCTGCCTCGTGGCGCTGATCCTGGTCGTCGCGCTGTTCCGCGGTGATCCCGTGGTGCAGACGCTGCTCTTCGCGCTGATCCTGACGATCGCCGCGATCCCCGTGGCGCTTCCCGCCGTGCTTTCCGTCACCATGGCGGTCGGCGCCGAGCATCTCGCGCGGGTGAAGGCCATCGTTTCCCGCCTGGTCGCGATCGAGGAGCTGGCCGGCCTCGACGTGCTCTGCGCCGACAAGACCGGGACGCTGACGCAGAACAAGCTCACCCTCGGCGAGCCCGTCCTCTTCGCGGCGGCCGACGCGAGCGATCTGCTGCTGGCCGCGGCGCTCGCCTCGCGCCGGGAGGGCGCCGATGCCATCGACCAGGCGATCTTCGACGGTTTGGCTGCGCCCGAGCGTCTCGATGACTACACTGTCGGCGAGTTTCTCCCGTTCGATCCCGTGAGCAAGCGCGCCGAGGCCACGATCCGGCGCGACGGCGCGCTCTTTCGGGTCGCAAAAGGCGCGCCGCAGGTCATCCTGGCCATGGCAAAGCCCGATCCCGCGCTCGAGGCCAAGGTTCACGCCGCGATCGATGCGTTCGCGGCGAAAGGCTATCGGACGCTGGGCGTGGCGCGCCGTGAGGGCGAGGCGGCGAGCTGGCGCTTCCTCGGCCTGCTGCCGCTGTTCGATCCGCCGCGCGACGACGCCGCCGCCACGATCGCGCAGGCGCGGCGCATGGGCGTCGACATCAAGATGGTGACCGGCGATCATCAGGCGATCGCTCGGGAGATCGCGGCGACGCTGGGATTGGGCCAGAACATCCTGCCCGCCGACCGCGCCTTCGCCAAGACGGGCGAGGTCTTCGATCCGGCCGCCGCCGAGGCCGCCGACGGCTTCGCGCAGGTCTTCCCCGAGCACAAATATGCCATCGTCAAGGCGCTGCAGGCGCGCAACCACATCGTGGGCATGACCGGCGACGGGGTCAACGACGCGCCGGCGTTGAAGCAGGCGGATATCGGCATCGCGGTGAGCGGCGCCACCGATGCGGCGCGCGCCGCCGCCGACCTCGTGCTGACCGCGCCCGGTCTTTCGGTCATCACCACCGGCATCGAGGAGGCGCGCCGCATCTTCGAGCGCATGACGAGCTACGCCCTCTACCGGATCAGCGAGACGATCCGCGTCCTGCTGTTCATGACGCTCTCGATCCTCGTCTTCAATTTCTACCCCGTGACGGCGATCATGATCGTGCTGCTGGCGCTGCTGAACGACTTTCCGATCATGATGATCGCCTATGACAACGCGCCGGTGGCCGAGCGCCCGGTGCGCTGGGACATGCCGCTCACGCTGACGATCTCCCTGCTGCTCGGCGTGCTCGGCGTGATCGCGTCGTTCATCCTGTTCTGGATCGCCGAGCGCTATCTCCGTCTCGGCCGCGCCGAGATCCAGTCGATGATCTTCCTCAAGCTGCTGGTCGCCGGCCATCTGACCATCTTCCTCACGCGCAACAAGGGGCCGATCTGGCAGCGGCCCTGGCCCAGCTGGAAGCTCCTCGCGGCGACCGAGACGACCCAGCTCGTCGGCACGCTGGCCGCCGTCTACGGCTGGTTCATCACGCCGATCGGCTGGCGCTATGCCGGCCTGGTCTGGGCCTATGCGCTGGCGTGGTTCCTGATCAACAGCGGCTTCAAGATGACGGCCTACAAGCTGCTCGCGCATCGCGGGCTGCGCCAGGCGGCGCATCTGGCGCGCGTCGAAGGCTGGCTGATGAACCATGTCCCCGTCCGGCGGTGACCGTCCACCGCGGGCAGGATGGCGTGTCCCGTCATGACGGAACGAAGGGAGCGGGCGATGAAGCGTATCCTGGTGGCGACGGACGACTCCGAAGGCGCGGATCGGGCCGTCGACTATGCCGCGCGGCGGGCCAAGGCGGACGGCGCCGAGCTGCTGATCGTCAACGTCATCGGCGGCTACGGGCTCCCTGACAAGGTGTTCCGCGCCTTCACCCGGGCGGAGCAGACTTGGTTGACGGAGCTGCTGGAATCGCTCTCCGCCGAGACGCTGACCAAGGCGCGAGACCGCGCCCGCAGCGCCGGCGCCACGATCATCGAGCTCGAATCGCGCGACGGCGACGTCGCCCCGACGATCATCGCGATCGCGCAGGAGAAGGCGGCGGATGCCATCATCGTCGGCAAGCGTGGCGCCGGACGGGTCACGGGGCTGCTGCTCGGCAGCGTCTCGCAGAAGCTGGTGAGCCTCTCGCCTCTGCCCGTGACCGTCGTCCCCTGATCCCTGAAGCGATGGAGCGACCCATGATCGAGATCCTCGATGGCTTTCCGGACAACGTCGTCGCGGCTGCCGCACGCGGGCGCGTGACGAGGCAGGATTACGACGAAATCCTGATTCCCCGAGTGAACCAGGCGTTCGGCCGCCACCCGACGATTCGGTGCTATTATGAGCTCGGTGCGACGTTTTCGGGGATGGACGCCGGCGCGGCCTGGGAAGACGCCAAGCTCGGCATCGGGCATCTGGCGCAATGGGAAAGGGTCGCCGTCGTAACCGATGTGGACTGGATCCGGCTCGCCGTGAACGCGTTTCGCTTTCTCATGCCGGGCGAGATGCGGGTCTTTGGCACCGGCCAGGCCGCCGACGCCCGGCGCTGGATCGCAGCCGCGTAGCGCCCGGCGGTGGCGCTCCCCACCCTGTCGAAAGGACAGACCGATGAAGGATGAAGCAGCAGCCGACGAGCCCGAGAGCACGGCCGGCGACAGCGGCAACGCTCCGGAGCGCGACGTTCCGGCGGACGTCGCCCGGCGCGTCGTGGAAAGCTGGGCGCAGTCCCATGCCAGCATGATGAACGGCGCCTTCGGCCTCGCGCAGGACATGCTGACGTTTTCGCAGGAGCGCTTCCAGGCCGATATCGATGCCTGGCAGTCGCTGCTCGCCTGTCGAAACGCCGGCGATCTGGCCGAGCGCCATAAGGAGATCACCAAAAAGGCGACGGCCCACTATGCCGATCACGCCAACAAGCTTGCCAAGCGGCTGACCGACCTCGTGCATGAGGCGATGGCGCCGTTCCGCAAACGGCACGGAGAACCCTGAGGCCGGAGCTCGACGGGAGCGCCTAACGCCCGGGCACGCCCTTGGTCGTCGAGTATTCGAAATGCAGCGCCTCGCCCTTGTGCACCCGGGGGAAGATGGCATGCGCGGCGAGCGCCGCCTCGGCGAAGCCGGAGAGGATGAGCTTGAGCTTGCCGGGATATGTCGCAACGTCGCCGATGGCGAAGATGCCGGGCGCGGAGCTCTGGCAGGTCGCGGGATCGACCGCGACGTGATGGCGCTCCAGCGCCAGCCCCCACGCGCCGATCGGGCCGAGATCGGTCGAAAGCCCGAAGAAGGGCAGCAGCCGGTCGGCGGCGAGCCGGCGCGTGCGGCCCTCGAGATCGGCGACGATCACCGCCTCGATCTCGCCGCCGCCGCCCTCGATCCCGTGCAGCTGATAGGGGATGACGAGCTCGACGCGGCCGTCGCGGGCCAGCTGCTCGAGCCGCGCCGCCGAGTCTCGGCGCGGCGCGGAATTTGGCCCGGCGATGCACCACCATCACCTGGGCCGCCACCTCGGCCAGCGACAGCGCCCAGTCGACCGCGCTGTCGCCGCCGCCGGCGATGACCACGCGCTTCCCTCGGAAATCCTCGCGCCGCTTGACCAGGTAGAAGACGCTCTTGCCTTCGAAGCCCTCGATCCCCGGCAGCGGCGGCCGGTTCGGGCCGAAGGCGCCGGCGCCGGCCGCGATGATCACCGCCTGCACCTCGATCGCCGTGCCGAGCGAGGTCTCGAGGCGGAACCCGCCTTGCGGCAGCGCCGCCAGCCGCTCCACCTGCTGCGCCAGGTGATAGACCGGATGGAAGGGCGCCGCCTGCTCGGCGAGACGGTCGATGAGCGCGGCGGCGTCGATGCGCGGATGGCCGGGAATGTCGTAGATCGGCTTCTCGGGATAGAGCGCCGCGCATTGGCCGCCCAGCACGTCCAGCGCATCGATGACGTGGCAGCGCATCTTCAGCATGCCGCATTCGAAGACGGCAAAGAGCCCCACCGGCCCGGCGCCGATGATCGCCACCTCGCCCCGCTGCATCTCGCCCGCCATCGCCTCTCGCCTCCGTTGCGCGGCGGCTACCATGGCGGCGGCGCTGGCGCGGCGCAATTGCCATCTGCTAAGCCGCTGGGGCCGATGAGACGGGCGGGAGGCGTCGATGCTGGAGGTTGCGGTCGTAGGGCTGGGCTGGTGGGGGAGGATCATCACCGAGACCTTGGCGCAGAGCGCCAAGCTGCGCGTGCGCCGCGCCGTCGATCCCGATGCCAAATCGGCGGACTGGGCGCGCGCCCGCGGCCTCGCCGTCTCCGCCGGTCTCGCCGCGGCGCTGGCCGATCCCGCGGTCAAGGGCGTGGTGCTGGCGACGCCGCACACCCTCCACACCGCGCAGATCGCCGCCGCCGCCGCTGCCGGCAAGCACGTCTTCTGCGAGAAGCCGCTGGCGCTCAGCCTCGCCGAGGTGCGCCAGTCGGTGCGGCTCTGCAACGCCGCCGGGGTGGTGCTGGCGGTGGGGCACGAGCGCCGCTTCGAGCCGCCGATGCAGGAGGTGAAGCGGCTGGCCCAGAGCGGCGCGCTCGGCAGCTTGCTGCAGATCGAGGCGGCGTTCAGCCAGGACAAGTTCCTGAGCCTGCCGCCGGCCAACTGGCGCCTCGACCCCGCCCAGGCGCCCGCCGGCCCGATGACCGCCACCGGCATCCATCAGCTCGACCTCGCCGTGGGCCTGCTCGGCCCGGCCGAGCGCGCCTTCGCCAGCGCCCGCCGGCTCGGCAGCGACCTCGTCAATGGCGACACGCTGGGCGCGCTGGTCACCTTCAGGAGCGGCGCCAACCTGCTGCTCTCCGCGATCCTCGCCACCCCCTTTGCCGGGCGCTTTGCCGTCTATGGCAATCAGGGCTGGGCCGAGGTGCGCGACAAGGCCCATCCCGAGGCGCCCGAAGGCTGGGTGCTCACCACCTGCCGGCGCGGTGCCCGGCCGGTCGCCGTCGACTACCCCGCCGCCCCGGCGGTGCGCGCCAATCTCGAGGCCTTTGCCGACGCCGCCGAGGGCCGCGCCCCCTATCCCGTGCCGCAATCCGAGATGGTCGCCAACATCGCCGCGCTCGAAGCCGTCTTCCGCTCCGCCGCCAGCGGCAAGGTCGAGCCGGTCGAAGCCGCCTGACCGCGACGCCGCGGCGGTTGCGGCGGCGCAGCAGAACGGGATAAGAAGGGCCCGTGATCGCTGCCCGGGACGTGCTCGTCGATTTGCCGGATGAAGCCGCCACCGCCCGCCTCGCGGCGCGGCTGGCCAGCCGCGCCCGGCGGGGCGACGTGATCGGCCTCTCCGGTCCCCTCGGCAGCGGCAAGACCAGCTTCGCCCGCGCCTTCATCCGCGCCTATGGCGGCGCCGCGACCGAGGTGCCGAGCCCGACCTTCACCCTGGTCGAGATCTATGCCTTTGCCGGCAAGCCGCCGGTCTGGCATGTCGACCTCTACCGCCTCGCCCGCCCCGAGGAGGCCCGGGAGCTGGGCCTCGAGGAGGCGTTCGGCGAGGGCATCAGCCTCATCGAATGGCCGGAGCGGCTGGGTCCGCTGCTGCCCGAGGAGCATCTGCTGCTGGCGCTGGCCGAGGGCCGCGATGCCGGCGCCCGCACCGCCCGGCTCGCCGCGACCGCCGCCTGGGCCGGGCGGCTCGAGGGCCTCGCCGATGGCTGAGCGCGCCGAGCTCATCGCCGGCTTCCTCGCCGCTTCCGGCTGGGGCCATGCGTCGCGCCGCACGCTCGCCGGCGATGCCTCCTTCCGCCGCTACGACCGGCTCGAGGCGCCGCCCTTCCGCGCCGTGCTGATGGACGCGCCCCCGCCGCAGGAGGATGTGCGGCCCTTTCTGGCGGTCGCGCGGCTGCTGCGCGGGTTGGGGCTGAGCGCGCCCGGCATCCTGGCGGAAGACGTTGCCGCCGGGCTGCTGCTGCTCGAGGATTTCGGCGACGCGACCTATACCCGCCTCCTCGCCCAGGGCGCGGCGGAGGAGCCGCTCTACGCGCTCGCCGTCGATCTCCTGATCGCGCTCCATCGCGTTTTCGACCCGGCCTCGGCGTCCGCCGTGCCGCCCTATGACGACCAGCGCCTGCTGGCCGAGGCCGCGCTGCTGGTCGACTGGTACCTGCCGACGATGACCGGCCGGCCCACCGATCCGGGCTTGCGCGAGGAGTATCTGGCGCTCTGGCGCGGGCTGCTGCCGCTGGCCCGCGCGGTGCCCGACAGCCTGGTGCTGCGCGACTACCATGTCGACAATCTGGTGCTGCTCGCCGAGCGCAACGGCATTGCCGCCTGCGGCCTGCTCGATTTCCAGGACGCGGTGATCGGCCCCGTCAGCTACGATCTCGTCTCGCTGCTCGAGGATGCCCGCCGCGACGTGCCGGGAGATCTCGCGGCGGCGATGCGCGGGCGCTATCTCGCCGCCTTCCCGGCGCTCGACCGCGCCGCCTTCGCGGCCTCCTATGCCGTGCTCGGCGCGCAGCGCAACTGCAAGATCGTCGGCATCTTCACCCGGCTGTGGCGGCGCGACGGCAAGCCTGGCTATCTCGCCCATATTCCGCGCGTCTGGCGGCTGATCGACGGCGATCTCGTCCATCCCGCGCTGGCGCCGCTGGCGGCCTGGCTCGACCGCCACATCCCGTCACCGCTGCGCCGCAGCCCGTCCGCCGCATGAGCCTCGCGCCCACATCCGGCATGGTGCTGGCGGCCGGGCTCGGCCTGCGCCTGCGCCCGATCACCGAGCACATGCCGAAGCCGCTGGTGCCGCTGCGCGGCCGGCCGCTGCTCGACCACGCCATTGACCGCCTGGTCGATGCCGGGGTCGAGCGCGTCGTCGTCAACGCCCATTGGAAGGCGGAGATGATCGCGCAGCATCTCGCCCAGCGCCGCCATCCGGCGATCACCGTGCTGCGCGAGGCGGCGCTGCTCGAGACCGGCGGCGGCGTGTTGAACGCGTTGCCGCAGCTCGACGAGATCTTCTACGTGGTCAATTCCGACGTGTTCTGGCTCGACGGCAAGATTTCGGCGCTGCTGCGGCTGGCGCACGCCTTCGATCCCGCACGCCACGACGCGGTGCTGCTGTTGCAGCGCACGGTGAGCGCGGTGGGCTATGACGGGCCCGGTGATTTCTTCATCGATCCGCTGGGCGCGCTGCGCCGCCGCCGCGAGCGCGAGGTGGCGCCGCATCTCTTCGCCGGGGTGCAGCTGCTCTCCAAGCGCCTCTTCGCCGATTGCGCGCCGGGCAAGTTCTCGCTCAACCCGCTCTACGATCGCGCCATAGCCGCGGGCCGCCTCGCCGCCATCGTCCATGACGGCGAGTGGTATCACATCGGCACGCCGCACGGCCTCGCGCTCGCCGAGGAACGCCTCTCCACCCATCGCACGGAGCGATAGGTTTCGGTTTTGATGAGTGAGAGTTCGGAGCAGGATGTGATGCATCCGCTCGCGCATGTCTTAGCCCCTCCCCCCTTGAGGGCTATCGGATTCACACATCGTGAAGCGCCAAGGTAGTACCGTATTTGATGGCTTGGAACTCTTGGAGCCCTCGTCGCATGACCTGAGGCCCGGGCTTGCCGTAGTAGCCGGTCCAGCCGCCCAGGCGTGCGATGACCCAGGCGGCAAAGGCGAGAGAGCCCTTGCGGTGAGGATTGCGCTGCCGCTCTGTGTTGCCGGCGAGCTTGGCCGAGACGGCCTCGAGGATCGGCTGGTCGTCCGGGTCGAAGGCATCGGTCAAGCGCTGGTCGGTGTTGCCGTCGCGGGCTTGGACGAGCTGCTTGATGGTAACGGCCGCGACCGTCGCGGCGGCGACGAAGTTGATCATCGCCGGCGGCTCGCCGATATCGGCGGCTTCGATATCGAAGCCGGCCGTCTTGAGCGTGCGGAAGAACTCTTCGATGATCCAACGCAGGCGATAGAGGTCGAGGACGCGGCGCGCCTGGGCCAGAGTGGCGACAGTGTGGGTGGTCAGCAGCCGCCAGTGGATCGGCTCGCTCCCGTCGGCCGGAGCCGACGTCTCGCGCACGTCGAGCAGCGTCACGGCGACGGTCGGGGGCAGCGCTGGATCGGCTCCGTTGCGTGGCTTGCGCAACACCACCGGCGCGAAGCGCACCGCCAGCTCGGCGGTGCGTGTCTTGCGCCCGGGCGCGGCCGGGATCGTCACCACGAAGCGACCTTGCTCCGGCAAACCGTCGATGAACGAGAACAGCAGCCCGTCTCCCGGCTCTTGCGCCGGCAACTCGATCCGCCGGTTCTGGCAGGCACGCACGATCAGCTGCACGTTCTGCGGCCGCTGGGCAAACAGCTCGTAGAAATCGCTCTCGCGATCGGAAACGACGGTGATGCTTGCCGCCTGCGTCAGGACCTCTCCGGCTTGCCGCGCACCATCGAGCCAGCGCTGCGACTCCTTGGCCGCCGTCGCTCGCTCCCGCCGCGGCGTGAGCTCGCCATCCGCGCGGTTCCAAACCTGCATCGACACGAGGCCCAGCATCGCACCGCTGCCGGCCTCCACCGCCAGCACCGGGTGCAGCAGCAGCCCGCCCAAGGCGCCGCCCTTGCCCACCACGCCATAGCCCGCCGCCCGCGCCCGCCGGCCCCCCAGCACCAGCTCGCTGGTGTCCTGGATCGCCACCACCTCGCGACCCGCCACGCGCTGCGCCGTCAGCGCTCCGGCATACCGGGCCATCTCGGCCGCCGTCACCGCCCCGTTGCGCAGAAAGCGCGTGAACTGCATCTCGCGCGCCCGCGTCCCGCCCAGCCGGCGGACGCACGATCCCGGCCGCGCCACCAGCGCCGCATGCAGCCGCGCCCCCCTTTTTCCAGGCGGCGGTCGCCAAACCGCCCCAGGCCATATTCCACCCCCATCCCGCCCTCCGTATCTCCTCGACGGCACACACGGAATCAGCCTTTCGCTCGCGGCGCAACCGAGATGTGTGAATGCACGAGCCCCTTGAGGGGGAGGGTGCCCGAGGCCGCAGGCCTCGGGCGGGGGAGGGGTCGTGCGCGAAGCGCACCAAGAAGAATCAACAGCACATGCTCGGTGTCGGCGAGCACGTTGCGACAAATGCGGCGCGCTGCAGCGCCTGTGGCTACCCCCCACCCCGACCCTCCCCCTCAAGGCAGGGGAATCGCATATGAGGCGAGGTTAGCTGTTGCGCGTCGGGTCTTGGTAGATTCTTTAGGTCTCTCCAGAGTTTGGAGGGCCCGATGGAGAATTTTCTCGCGGTGTTCGCGGACTTGTCGGATCCGCGAGCGGCGAATGCGCGGCACGATCTGCTCGAGATGCTGGTGGTCGCCCTTGCGGCGGTTCTGTGCGGGGCGGAAGGCTGCGCCGAGATGGCGCTGTTCGGCCAGTCGAAGGAAGGCCTGTTGCGGCAATTTCTCCGACTCGAACACGGCATCCCGAGCCACGATACATTCAGCCGGCTGTTCCGGCTGCTCGACCCTGAGGCGTTCGAGGCGGCATTCCGGCGCTTCATGGCGCGCTTCGCCAAGGAACTCGCGGGCGTCGTCGCGATCGACGGCAAGGCGGTGCGCGGCGCCTTCGAGCGTGGCGGGCGCACCACGCCGTTGCATCTGGTCAATGTCTGGGCGGTCGACCAGCGCCTTCTCCTGGCGCAGCGCATCGCGCCCAACCGCAACGAGGCCGCGGGCGCGCTCGAAGTGCTCAAGCTGCTGTCGCTCAAGGGCTGCATCGTCACTGCCGATGCGCTCCATTGCCATAAGAAGATGGCCCAGGCCGTGCTCGACAGCGGTGCCGAATACGTGCTGGTACTCAAGGAAAACCAAGCCGCCCTGCTGGCCGACGCCGAACGGGTGGTCGCCGCCGGCGCGCGCCGCGACAACACTGCCTCGGAACAGAGCAAAAACCATGATCGCAGCGACATCCGGCGCGCCGTCGTGGTCGCCGATGCCACCCTCGCCACGGCCCACCAGTTCCCTGGCATCCGCGCCGTCGGTCGGGTCGAATACCGCCGCCGCGTCACCGGTGGGAAAGCCGAACGCCTGGTACGGTACTTCCTGCTGTCGCGCGCGCTCTCTGCCGAGAGGTTGCTGGCGACAACTCGCGCCCACTGGACCATCGAAAACCAGCTCCACTGGGTGCTCAACGTCGTCTTCGACGAGGATGGCGCCAGAAACCGCAAGGACCACGGTCCCGCCAACCTCGCCCTGCTGCGCAAGCTCGCCCTCAACCTCCTGCGCACCCATCCCGACAAGGGGTCTATCCGCGGCAAAGTCAAACGAGCCGGATGGAACGACCAATTCCTCCTCTCCCTCTTCGCCCAAATGCGATAGCCCTCCCCCTCAAGGGGGAAGGGGGAGCCGAGGCGCCATACGCTGATGCGCCTCTTCACCATCGCCTCCGATCTCCCCTTCCTCGACGCGCTGGTCGCGGGCCTGCGCGCCGACAGCGGCGACGATCCGCTGGCGCTCGCGCGGATCACCATCCTGCTGCCGACGCGGCGCGCGGCGCGCGCGCTGGGCGAGGCGTTCCTGCGCGCGAGTTCCGGGCGCGCGCTGCTGCTGCCGCGCCTGGTGCCGGTGGGCGATGTCGATGCCGAGGAGCTGGCGCTCGGCGGCGATGACGCCGCGGCGCCGGGCGGCGTCGACATTCCGCCGGCGGTGCCGGAGCTGCAGCGCCAGCTCGCCTTGACGCGCCTGGTGCTCGCCTGGGGCCAGGCCAGCGGCAGCGGCCCGCTCACCCCGGGCCAGGCGGCGCCGCTGGCGCTGGCGCTGTCGCGCTTCCTCGACGAGGTCGAGACCGAGGGCAGCGATTTCGCGCGGCTGGCCGAGCTGGTGCCGGCCGAGCTCGCCCAGCATTGGCAGCAGGTGCTGCACTTCCTCGCCATCCTCACCGAGCATTGGCCGCGCCACTTGGCCGAGCTCGGCGGCATCGATCCCGCGACGCGCCGCAACCTGGTGCTGCGCGCCCAGGCCGAGGTGTGGCGGTGCCGCCCGCCCGCAACGCGCATCATCGCCGCCGGCCTCACCGGCGGCGTCGCGGCGGTGGCGGAGCTGATGGCGGTGGTGGCGACGCTGCCGCAGGGCGCCGTGGTGCTGCCCGGTCTCGACCGCGGCATCGGCAATTGGGACGCGATCGCCGAGGATCCCGCCCATCCGCAGCATCTGCTGGCGCTGCTGCTGCGGCGGCTCGGGACCGAGGCCGCGCTGGTGGCGGACTGGCCCGCGCCCGGCCTTGCGCCGGGCTCCGGCGCGCGGCGGCGGCTCGTCGCCGAGGCGTTGCTGCCGGCGGCGGAGAGCCATCGCTGGCGCGGCCTTGCCGGCCTCGACCAGAGCGCGCTCGACGGGCTGATGCGGCTCGATTGCGCGGGCCCGCAGGAAGAGGCGGCGGTGATCGCGCTGCTGCTGCGCGAGGCGTTGCAGACGCCGGCGAAGACGGCGGCGCTCATCACCCCCGATCGCGGCCTGGCGCGTCGCGTCGCGGCGGAGTTGAAGCGCTGGCAGATCGAGATCGACGACAGCGCCGGCGCGCCGCTCGACAAGACGCCGCCCGGACTCTTCCTGCGCCTGGTGCTCGATCTCGCCGCCGAGGATCTGGCGCCGCTGCCGCTGCTCGCGGCGCTGAAGCATCCGCTCGCCGCCGGCGGCCGCGCCCCCGAGGCCTGCCGCGCGCTGGTGCGGCGGCTGGAGCTCGCGGCGCTGCGCGGGCCGCGCCCGGCGCCGGGCTTCGCCGGGCTTGCCGCGGTGCTGCCGCAGGCGCGCGATCTTGCCCCGTTCCTGGCGGCGCTCGAAGCGGCGCTGGCGCCGCTGCTGCAGGCGCTCGCCGCCGCGGCGGTTCCGCTCGAGACGCTGCTGCGCGCCCATATCGCGGCCGCCGAGGCGCTGGCGGCGAGCGATGCCGAGAGCGGCGCCGAGCGGCTGTGGCGGGCCGAGGCGGGCGAGCAGGCGGCCGAGTTCGTGGCCGAGCTGCTGGCCGGATCCCAGCGCCTGCCGCCGATCGCCGGGCGCGACTATCCCGCGTTCTTCGCCGCGCTGATCGCCCGGCCGGTGGTGCGGCCGCGCTACGGCCGGCATCCGCGGCTCGCCATCTGGGGCCTGCTCGAGGCGCGCCTGCAGCAGGCCGATCTCGTCATCCTGGGCGGGCTCAATGAAGGCGTCTGGCCGCCCGAGACCGAGAGCGATCCCTGGCTGTCGCGGCCGATGCGCCGCACCTTCGGCCTGCCGCCGCCCGAGCGCCGCATCGGCGCCGCGGCGCACGACTTCGTCCAGGCGCTGGGCGCGCGCGAGGTGGTGATGACGCGCTCGAGCCGCGTCGAGGGCACGCCCACCGTGCCGTCGCGCTGGCTGCTGCGCCTCGACACCGTGATGAAGGCGACCGGCCTTGCCTGGCAGCCGCAGCCCACGGGCGGCCCGCTCGCCTGGCAGGCGCTGCTCGACCGGCCGGCGCGGCGCATCGTGTGGGAGCCGCCGGCGCCGTGCCCGCCGCTTGCGGCGCGGCCGCGCGCGCTGTCGGTGACGCAGATCGAGACCTGGATGCGCGACCCCTACGCCATCTATGCACGCAAGATCCTGCGCCTTCCTGCGCTCGAGCCGATCGACGCCGATCCCGGCGCGGCCGAGCGCGGCCAGGCGATCCACGCGGCGCTCGACACCTTTCTGCGCGAGCATCCGCAGGCGCTGCCGGTGGATGCCGAGGCGCGGCTGCTGGCGCTGGGCCGCGACGCCTTCGGCACGGCGCTGGAGCGGCCCGGCGTGCGCGCCTTCTGGTGGCCGCGCTACGAGCGCATCGCCCGCTGGTTCATCGCCGAGGAGCGCGAGCGGCGCCGCCATCTCGCTCTCATCCGCAGCGAGATCGGCGGCCGCCTCGAGCTTGCCGCGCCGGCCGGCGCCTTCACGCTCACCGCCACCGCCGACCGCATCGACCGGCGCCGCGAGGGCGGGCTGGTGCTGGTCGACTACAAGACCGGCGCCGTGCCCAAATCGGAGGATGTCGCGCAGGGCGTCTCGCCGCAGCTGCCGCTCGAGGCCGCCATCGCCGAGGCCGGCGGCTTCGACGGGCTCGGCGCCGAGGGCGTCGCCGGCCTCGAATACTGGCACCTCACCGGCGGCGATCCCGCCGGCGAGGCGGTGTCGCCGGCGCCCGACGCCGCCGCGCTGCGCCGGCTCATCGACGAGGCGCTGCAGGGCCTGGTGCGGCTCATCGCCCGCTTCGACGATCCCCGGACGCCCTATCGCGCCGTGCCGCGGCCGGAGCGCGCGCCGCGCTATTCCGACTACGTCCATCTGGCGCGGGTCAAGGAATGGTCGGTGACCGGCGAGGACGGCGAATGACCGCGCCCGATCCTCAACAGAGACAGCAGCAGGCGGCCGATGTCGCGGCCTCGGTCTGGGTCGCGGCCTCGGCCGGCACCGGCAAGACCAAGGTGCTCACCGACCGCGTGCTGGCGCTGATGCTGGCGGGGGCGCCGCCCACGCGCATCCTCTGCCTCACCTTCACCAAGGCCGCCGCGGCCGAGATGGCGAACCGCATCAACGACCGGCTCGCGCAATGGGCGGTCGAGACCGAGGGCAGGCTCGCGCAGGAGCTGGTGGCGCTCACCGGCGCGATGCCCGATGGCGACACGCTGCAGCGTGCGCGCCAGCTCTTCGCCCGCGTGCTCGACGCGCCCGGCGGCATGCGCATCGAGACCATCCACGCCTTCTGCCAGTCGCTGCTGCGCCGCTTCCCGATCGAGGCCGGCGTCGCGCCGCATTTCGAGGTGATGGACGAGCGCAGCGCCGCCGAGGCGCTGGCCGCCGCGCGCGAGACGGTGCTGGCCGCGTCGCGCGGCGGCGATGCGGCGCTGGCCCAAGCCCTCGCCGAGGTGACGCGGCACGTCCCCGAGCGCAGCTTCGATCTGCTCATCGGCGAGCTGGCGCTGCAGCGCGCCCGCCTCGTCCGCGCGCTCGACGGCGGCGCCGACGGCTTCGCCGCCGCGCTCGCCGATCGTCTCGGCGTCGCCGACGGCGCCAGCGAGGACGCGATCCTCGCCGCCGCCTGCAACGAGAAGGAGTTCGACGGCCCGGCGCTGCGGCGCGCGGCGGCGGCGCTGTGCGAGAGCGGCGTCACCGACCAGAAGGCCGGGCGCCGCATCGCCGATTGGCTCGCGGCGCCGGCGGCCGAGCGCGTGCTGCTCTTCGACGAGTATCTCGGCGCCTTCTTCACCCAGGAAGGCGCCCGCCGCGCCCATCTGATGACGCGGAAGCTGGCGCAGCAGCACCCCGCGACCGCCGCGGCGCTGGCGCAGGAGGCCGATCGCCTCATGCCGGTGATCGCGGCGCGCGGCGCCGCCGCGCTCCATGCCGCCACGGTCGCGCTGGTGCGGCTCGGCGGCGCGCTGCTCGCTGCCTATGAGCGGCACAAGGCGGCGCGCGCGTTGCTCGATTACGACGATCTCGTGCTCGGCGCCCGCGACCTGCTGCAGCGTCCGGGCGTGGCGCCCTGGGTGCTGTTCAAGCTCGATGGCGGGCTCGACCACATCCTGATCGACGAGGCGCAGGACACCAACCCCGAGCAGTGGGAGGTGGTGCAGGCGCTGGCCGACGAGTTCTTCGCCGGCGAGGGCGCCCGCGCCGAGCGCCGCACCATCTTCGCCGTGGGCGATGCCAAGCAGTCGATCTACAGCTTCCAGCGCGCCGATCCCGAGGCCTTCCTGCGCCTGCGCGAGCATTTCGCCGCGCGCGTCGAGGCCCTGCGCCAGCGCTGGCGCGACGTCGCGCTCGACATCTCCTTCCGCTCGACCGACGCGGTGCTGGCCGCGGTCGACGCCGTCTTCGCCCGCGCCGAGGCGCAGCAAGGCGTGGCGCTCGACGGCGCGCCGATCCAGCACCTGCCGTTCCGCGCCGGCCATGCCGGGCTGGTCGAGCTGTGGCCGCCGGTCGAGCCCGCCGAGGCGCCGCCGCCCGAGCCCTGGGAGCTGCCGCTGGAGCAGCGCCGGCTGCGCGCGCCGCAGACGCTGCTGGCGCAGGCAATGGCCGCCGAGATTTGCGGCTGGATCGAGCGCGGCGAGCGGCTGCAATCGCGCGACCGGCCGGTCCGGGCCGGCGACATCATGGTGCTGGTGCGCCGGCGCGGCGCCTTCACCGCCGAGCTGGTGCGCGCACTGAAGCAGGTCGACATCGCGGTGGCCGGCGTCGACCGCATGCTGCTCACCGACCAGCTCGCGGTGCAGGACATGATGGCGCTGGGTCAGTTCCTGCTGCTGCCCGAGGACGACCTCACGCTTGCCACGGTGCTGAAAGGCCCGCTCTTCGGCTTCGACGAGGAGCTGCTCTTCGCTCTGGCCCATCCGCGCCAAGCCTCGCTCTGGCAGGAGCTGCGCCGCCGCGCCGGCGAGAACCTGCACTTCGCCGAGGCCGCGCGCCGGCTCGGCGAGCTCCTGGCGCGCGCCGATTTCGCGCCGCCCTACGAGCTCTTCGCCGAGGTGCTGGGGGCGGCGGGCGGCCGCCGCGCGACGCTGGCGCGGCTCGGTCCCGAGGCCGAGGATCCGCTCGACGAGTTCCTGTCGCTGGCGCTCGCCTATGAGCGCATGCATGGCCCCTCGCTGCAGGGCTTCCTGCATTGGCTCGCCACCGGCGAGACCGAGATCAAGCGCGATCTCGAGCAGCGCGGCCGCAACGAGGTGCGCGTGCTCACCGTGCACGGCGCCAAGGGGCTGCAGGCGCCGATCGTGTTCCTGCCCGACACCATGCAGGTGCCGCGCCAGGCGCTGCCGCTGCTCTGGACCGAAGAGGGCCTGCCGCTGTGGAAGGCGCATGACCGCTGCGCCGCGCCGGCGCTGCAGAACGCGCTGGCCGAGGCGCGCCGGCGCCGCGAGGCCGAGTACCGCCGGCTGCTCTATGTGGCGCTCACCCGCGCCGAAGACCGGCTCTACATCTGCGGCTGGCGCAACCGCCAGAACCCGCCGGCGGAATGCTGGTACCACCTGGCCCAGCGCGGCATCGAGGCGGCGCCGGGCGCCGAAGCCCTCGATCTCGCGCCCGGCGGCCTCTGGCGCGGCCGCGGCTGGCGCCTCGCCACGCCGCAGCGCGCCACCCCCGACCGGCGCGAGCCCTTGCCCGAGCGCGCCGCCGCGGCCGCTCTGCCCGACTGGGCGCGGGCGCCGCCGCGGCCCGAGCCGTCGCCGCCGCGGCCGCTGGCGCCGTCGCGCCCGGGCGTCGCCGATCCCGCCGCGCGCTCGCCGCTCGACGGCGAGGGCGGCGCCGGGCTGCTGCGCGGCCGTCTGGTGCATCGCCTGCTGCAGAGCCTTCCCGATCTGCCCCCTGAAGCGCGCGGGCCCGCGGCGCGGCGCTTCCTGGCGCTGCCGGTGCATGGGCTCGATCCCGTGCAGCAGGAGGCGCTCGCGGCCGAGACGCTGGCGGTGCTTGAGCACGAAGATTTCGCGCCGCTCTTCGCCGCCGGCTCCAAGGCCGAGGTGCCGGTGGTGGCGCTCCTCGGCGGCAAGGCGCTCAGCGGCCAGATCGACCGGCTGGTGGTGACCGGGGATGCGGTGATGATCGTCGACTACAAGACGCTGCGCCCGCCGCCGCGCGACGAGGCCCAGATACCGGACGCCTATCTCGACCAGCTCTCGGCCTACCGCGCCGCCATCGCCGCCATCTATCCCGGCCGCGCCGTGCGCTGCGCCCTGCTCTGGACCGAAGGCCCCCGCCTGATGCCGGTGAGCCCGGCGCTGCTCGACCGCCACGCGCCCTGAGCATGCTGCAAGCGATCGGCGTGCCCGGCTTGTTCGTGGTGCTGTGGAGCACCGGCTTCATCGGCGCCAAGCTCGGCCTGCCGCATGCCGGGCCGTTCACCTTCCTCACGCTGCGCTACGCTCTCGCCGCGGCGCTGCTCGTGCTCGTGGCGCTGGCGACGCGCGCGCCGTGGCCGCGCCGGCCGGCCGAGATCGGCCGCTACGCGCTCGCCGGCCTGCTGGTGCACGGGGTCTATCTCGGCGGCGTCTTTCTCGGCCTCTCGCTCGGCGTCGAGGCCGGCGTCTCGGCGCTCATCGTGGGATTGCAGCCGCTGCTGACCGCGGCGCTCGCCGGCGTGTTCCTCGGCGAGCGCGTCAGCCCGCGGCAGTGGGCGGGCCTCGGTCTCGGCCTGCTCGGCGTGGTGCTGGTTCTCGCCCGCAAGCTCGGGGAGGGGCCCGGCGACGCGCTCGGCAGCCTCGCTTGTGTGGCGGCGCTGTTCGGCATCACGCTCGGCGCGCTCTACCAGAAGCGGCACTGTGCCGGCATGGATTTGCGCACCGGGACCGTCATCCAGTTCTGCGCCGCCGGTCTCGCCACCCTGCCGCTGGCGCTGTTGTTCGAGGACACGCGCATCGCCTGGAGCGGCGAGTTCGTCTTCGCCCTGCTCTGGCTCGTGCTCGTGCTGTCGCTGGGTGCGGTCTCGCTGCTCTACGTGTTGATCCGGCGCGGCGCCGCGGCGCAGGTCGCGAGCCTGTTCTTCCTCGTGCCGCCCTGCACCGCGCTCATCGCCTGGCCGGTCTTCGGCGAAGTGCCGGGCCCCGCCGCCGTGATCGGCATCGCGCTGACCGCGGCGGGCGTGGCGCTGGCGACCCGTCCGGCCGCTCGCTGATCGGCCGCCGCGTCGCTCTCGCCTTCCCCGCGAAAGCGGGGAACCAGAGCGACCGACGTGCGGATGCCCCTGGGCCCCCGCTTTCGCGGGGGCGGCGCTGATCATCTCGCTTTCCCGGGACCGCCAAACATCTCTTCTCCGTGTCCTCCGCGTCTCCGTGATGAATCCCTTCGACCGATACGAAGCCGGAGGCGGCGGGTCCCTCAGTACCTCTCCCGCCGCGCCAGCGACAGCAGCACCTGGTCGAGCGCCGCGTCCACGGCGAGATGGCCGATCTCGCGCTGGCGATCGCCGCGCGGCGGCACGCGCTGATCGTCGATCGGCGCGCCCAGGCGCTGCGCGATCGGGATGACGCCGGCCCAGCAATCGCTCTCGTAGTCGCTTTCAAGGTCGAGCGGCCCGTCGGCGCGGATCTTGGCCGAGGCCTCCTCGATCACCATGCTCATCAGCGCCGTCGCCTTGATCTCCTGCGCCAGGACCGCGCGCATCAGCGCGGTGCGGCCGGGATAGAGCCGCTCGACGAAGGCGTTGAACCCGGCCTCCTTCTGCTGCGGGTCGGTCACCATCGCGGCCCGGCCGAAGGCCATCACCGCGCGGTAGTTGAGCGAGTGGCGGAAGGCCGAGCGCGCCAGCACCAGCCCGTCGACATGGCTGACGGTGACCGAGACGGGGATGCCGGCGGCCTGGCTGCGCAGCATGCGGCTCGCCGAGGAGCCGTGCCAGTAGAGCCGCTCGCCCTCGCGCCAGAACAGGGTCGGCGTCACATAGGGCAGGCCGTCGATGACATAGCCGATATGGGCCAGCAGGGAGGCATCCAGGATCGCGAACACCGTGTCGCGGTCGTAATGCGCCCGCTCCGGGTGGCGGCGCACGCGCGAGCGGGCGCTCGGGGCGAAATCGGGCGGGGCGGGGCTGTCGGGCATCGGAAGAACTCTCGGTGGCTGCTAGCACCAGGCTAGGCGGCGCTACTGGTCTTCCGATAGAGCCAGTTCCGAGGGATTGATCAGACCGGTTGGCGTCTCGAAGCGCCGCGCCATGCGCTCGATCGCGCCCGCCATCGCCGCCTCGCTGTGCCCGGTATAGCCCAGCACCAAGCCGGGCGGGCGGCGCCGCGCCAGGGTCAGCGCCGACAGCGGCAGGGTGGTGACCTCGGCCTCCGTCAGCGCGGCGGCCGTGGCGGCGTCGGACCAGGCGGGCGGCAGCCAGGCGATCAGGTACATGCCGCAGTCGCCCGGCCGGATCTCGACCAGCCCGGCGAGCCGGCGGCTCGCCTCGGCGACGATGAATTCCTGCCGTTCGGCGTAGAGCGCCCGCATCCGCTTCAGGTGGCGGGCGAAATGGCCGCCGAGGATGAAGTCGGTCATCATCGCCTGGGTCAGCGCCGCGCTCTGCCGGTCGGCGAGATGGCGCGCTGCCGCGAAGGGCGCGACGAGGTCCTCCGGCAGCACGGCGTAGCCGAGCCGCAGCGACGGGAACAGCAGTTTGCTGAAGGTGCCGAGATAGAGGACGTTGCCGCCGCGGCTCAGCCCCTGTAGCGCCGGCAGCATGCGGCCGGGCTGCTGGAACTCGCTCTCGTAATCGTCCTCGACGATCCACGCGCCTTCCGCCTCGGCCCAGGCGAGGAGCTCGGCGCGGCGCGGCAGCGGCATGGCCATGCCGAGCGGGTATTGCCGCGACGGCGTGGCGTAGACCAGCCGCGGCGGCGGCGCGCCGGCGGGGGCGGCGGCGATGTCGAGCCCCTGCGCGTCGACCGGCACCGGCACGATCCGCGCCTCGGCCGCGCGCAGGATGTCGAGCGCCGAGCGGTAGCAGGGGTCCTCGACCCAGGCGGCGTCGCCGGGATCGACGAGCAGGCGCGCGACCAGGCTCAGCCCCTGCTGCGTGCCGGAGGTGACGACGATCTGCTCCGGCGCCCCGCGCACGCCGCGCGCCGCCGCGAGGTATTCCGCGATCGCCTCGCGCAGCGGCCTCTCGCCCTGCGGGTCGCCATAGCTCCAGGCCAGCCGCGAGCGGCCCGACAGCGCGCGCGAGGCGAGATGTTTCCAGGTAGCGATGAAGCGGCCGTCGATTTCGGCGAAGCCGAGATCGAAGGGCCGCGGCCGGCCCCGCGGCGGCGGCATCAGCGTGCGCAGCAGCGCCGCGCGGCGCGCCAGCGGCCGCGGCCGGTCGCGCGCGGCGCCGCCCGCGCCGGGCGCTGGCCTCGCCAGCGGCGCCGGCACGAAATATCCCGATCCCGGCCGCGCCGCGACATAGCCTTCGGCCGCGAGCTGCTCGAACACCGCCACCACCGTGCTGCGGGCGAGCCTCAGCTCGGCCGCGAGCGCGCGGCTCGAGGGCAGCCGCGCGCCTTCGCCGAAGCGGCCCTCGGCGATCGCCTGGCGCAGCGCGGCGGCGAGCTGGCGCGACAGCGGCACCGCCGAGCCGCGGTCGAGCCGCATCGTCCACAGCGCAGCACCGGCGGGATGCGACGCGGCTTCGGGCGGTGGGTGCTTGCGCGTCATGGGCAAAGCTTCCTAGTCGCGGCGCGGCGCCCCGCCGCCCAGCCGCAGCGCGATCAGCTGTCGCGCCTGCGCCAGCGGCTTCGGGTCGTCGCCGAGGTTGCGTGCGATATTGCCGGCGGCGAGCAGCGCGTCGATCTCGAAGGCCAGCAGATCGGCCGCCGGCGCGGGCGCGATCTCGCCCGCCGCCTGCGCGACGGCAACCTGCCGCTCAAGCAGCGCCAGCCAGCGCTGCCGGGTGGCGGCCAGCACGTCGCGCACCGCGCCGGGGCGGCTGTCGAATTCCGCCAGCGTGGCGGCCATGAAGCAGCCGCCCGGCAGCACCCGCCGCTCGACATAGCCGAGCCACAGCTCGACCAGCGCCCGGAGCCGCGGCAGCCCCTCGGGCTCGGCCTGCGCCGGCGCCACCACCTCGCCGACGAAGATCTCGGTCGCCGCCGTCACCGCGGCGAGCTGCACCTCCTCCTTGGTGGCATAGGCGGCCTGGACGCTGCTCTTGCTCATGCCGAGCCCCTCGGCGAGCCGGGCGAGGCTCATCCCCGCCAGCCCCTCCAGCGAGGCGAGCGCCGCCGCCCGCGCCGCCACCGCCCGCCGCGTCCGCTGCCCTCGCTGCTGCCTGCCGTCCACGCCTCACCCCTAGCATGACGCCGCGCCGCGCGTCGCCTGCCGGCCCGCGACATTCTGCGCCTTGATAAATACGTATGACCGTATTGTTATATCTCGATCATCGGGTCGCGCAAGCGTCGGGAGGTGACGATGAACCGGATCGATCTCTCCGCCGGTACCATCGAGTATGAGGATACCGGCGGCGACGGGCCGGTGCTCGTGCTGCTGCACGGGCTGCTGATGGACGCAGCGCTCTGGGCCGATGTCATCGCCGATCTCCGCCGCGATCACCGCTGCGTGGCGCCGACCCTGCCGCTGGGCGCGCATCGCATCGCCATGCGCGCCGGGGCCGACCTGTCGCTCGGCGGCATCGCCGGCCTCGTCGCCGAGCTCATCGACCGCCTCGACCTGCGCGACGTCACCCTCATCGGCAACGACACCGGCGGGGCCATCGTCCAGCTTCTCGCCGGCGAGCGCGCGCCCCGCATCGGCCGGATCGTGCTGGCCTCCTGCGACGCCTTCGACAATTTCCCGCCGGGCCTGACCGGCAAGGCGCTGGTCATGACCGGCAGGCTCCCGCCGGCGCTGTTCGGTCTCTTCATGCAGCAGATGCGGCTCAGGCTGGTGCGGCGGCTGCCCATCGCCTTCGGCTGGCTGACCCGGCGCGGCGATGCCGCCACCGCGCGCTGGATGAAGCCCATCCTCGAGCAGCCCGCGATCCGCCGCGACACCGTCCGCGTGCTGCGCGCCATCGCCGCCGAGAAGCGCCTCCTGCTCGACGCGGCCGAGCGCCTGCGGCGCTTCGACCGGCCCGCCCTCATCGTCTGGGCGAGCGAGGATCGCGTCATGCCGCCCGCGCATGGCCGCCGCCTCGCCGCACTCCTGCCGCGGACGCAACTGGTCGAGATCGCCGACAGCGACACGCTCCTCCCGCTCGACCAGCCGGCGCCGCTCGCCCGCGCCATCCGCGAGTTCACGGGGGTATAACCCCTCCCCCTTGAGGGGGAAATTATGTACTCGACAAGTAACTTGACGCCGGCGGCTCCGTGTTCCATTTTTGTTCCATGATCAATTTACCTA
>CAWIRE010000007.1:0-56104 GCA_963838385.1 uncultured Alphaproteobacteria bacterium | reverse complement strand
AGGTGGACAATGGCGATAGATAACCAGAACATCCGCATCCGGCTCAGAGCCTTCGACCACCGCGTGCTGGACCATTCGACGCGCGAGATCGTCAACACGGCCAAGCGCACCGGCGCGAGCGTGCGCGGCCCGATCCCGCTGCCGACCCAGATCGAGAAGTTCACCGTCAACCGCTCGCCGCACATCGACAAGAAGTCGCGCGAGCAGTTCGAGATCCGCACGCACAAGCGGGTGCTCGATATCGTCGACCCGACCCCGCAGACCGTGGACGCGCTGATGAAGCTCGACCTGGCCGCCGGCGTCGACGTCGAGATCAAGCTCTGAGGGGCATGTCATGCGTACCGGCGTGATCGCCAAGAAAGCTGGGCATGACCCGCATCTTCACCGACGACGGGAAGCCACGTCCCGGTGACGGTGCTGAAGCTCGACAGCTGCCAGGTCGCCGCCGTGCGCACCGAGGAGAAGGACGGCTACACCGCGGTCCAGCTCGGCATCGGCAAGGCCAAGGTGAAGAACGTCACCAAGCCGATGCGCGGCCACTTCGCCAAGGCGAAGGTCGAGCCCAAGCGCCAACTGGTCGAGTTCCGCGTGCCGCCGGACGACCTGCTCGAGGTGGGCGCCGAGCTCTCGGTCGACCATTTCCTGGCCGGCCAGTTCGTCGACGTCGTCGGCACGACCAAGGGCAGCGGCTTCGCCGGCGTGCATGCGCGCGGCACAATTTCGGCGGCCTGCGCGCCACTCACGGCGTCTCGGTCTCGCACCGCAGCCACGGCTCGACCGGGCAGCGCCAGGATCCCGGCAAGGTCTTCAAGAACAAGAAGATGGCCGGCCATTACGGCGACGCGCGGGTGACGACGCAGAACCTGCGCGTGGTCGCCACCGACGGCGAGCGCGGCCTCATCATGATCGAGGGCGCGGTGCCCGGCGCCGATGGTGGCTATGTCCTGGTCAAGGACGCCGCCAAGCGCGCCGCGCCCAAGAACCTGCCGTTCCCGGCGGCGCTGCGCGCGAGCCCGGCGCCCGCCGCCGAGGCGCCGGCCGAAGGAGCGCCGTCATGAAGCTCGCGGTCAAGACCCTCGACGACACCAGCGCCGGCGACATCGAGCTCGCCGACGAGGTGTTCGGCGTTCCCGTGCGCAAGCGACATCCTCGCCCGCATGGTGCAGTGGCAGCTCGCCAAGCGCCGCGCCGGCACGCACAAGACCAAGGGCGTCAGCGAGATCCAGGGCACGACCAAGAAGCCGTAGCGGCAGAAGGGCACCGGCCGCGCCCGCCAGGGCAGCCTGCGCTCGCCGCAGTTCCGCGGCGGCGCGGTGATCTTCGGCCCGGTCGTGCGCAGCCACGCCTTCGATTTGCAGAAGAAGGTGCGGCGCCTCGCGCTCAAGACCGCGCTCTCGGCCAAGCAGGCCGAAGGCAAGCTGGTGGTGCTCGACGACGTCGAGCTCGACGGCGCCCAAGACCAAGCAGCTCGCGCGAGCGCTTCGAGAAGCTCGGCTGGGGCTCGGTGCTGATCATCGGCGGCGCGGAGCTGGACGAGAATTTCGCCCGCGCCGCGCGCAACCTGCCCGAGGTCGACGTGCTGCCGCAGCAGGGCGCCAATGTCTACGACATCCTGCGCCGCGACACGCTGGTGCTGACCCGGGACGCCGTCCAACATCTGGAGGCCCGCCTCAAATGAGCAGGTTCCGCTTCATCCCGCGCGAGGAGGCGAAGCTCACGCGCGACCAGATGTACGACATCGTGCGCTCGCCGGTGATCACCGAGAAGTCCACCATGGGCTCGGAGCACAACCAGGTGACCTTCCGCGTGCCGCTCGACGCCAACAAGCGCGAGATCAAGGCGGCGGTCGAGGGCCTGTTCAAGGTCAAGGTCACCGCGGTCAACACCATCCGCGTCAAGGGCAAGACCAAGCGGTTCCGCGGCCAGCCCGGCCGGCGCTCGGACTACAAGAAAGCGATCGTCACCCTCGCCGAGGGCCAGAAGATCGACGTGACGACGGGAGTTCTGAGGCGATGGCACTCAAAACCTTCAAGCCCACCACCCCCGGCCAGCGCCAGCTGGTCATCGTCGATCGCGGCGAGTTGTGGAAGGGCGGCCCGGTCAAGGCGCTGACCGAGGGCAAGCGCGAGCAGGGCGGGCGCAACAATCACGGCCGCATCACCGTGCGCTGGCGCGGCGGCGGCCACAAGCAGCGCTATCGCATCGTCGACTTCAAGCGCGCGCAAGTACGACGTGCCGGCCGAGGTGCGAGCGGCTGGAATACGACCCGAACCGCAGCGCCTTCATCGCCCTCATCCGCTACGAGGACGGCGAGCTCGCCTACATCCTGGCGCCGCAGCGCCTGCGCGAAGGCGACAAGGTCGTCTCGGGCGAGCGCGTCGACGTGAAGCCCGGCAACGCCATGCCGATGCGCAGCATCCCGGTCGGCACCATCATCCACAATGTCGAGATGAAGCCGGGCAAGGGCGGCCAGCTCGCGCGCGCCGCCGGAACCTACGCCCAGCTCGTCGGCCGCGACGCGGGCTACGCGCTGCTGCGCCTGTCCTCGGGCGAAGTGCGCATGGTGCGCGCCGAATGCATGGCGACGATCGGCGCGGTGTCGAACCCCGACCAGCAGAACATCAGCATCGGCAAGGCCGGGCGCAACCGCTGGCTCGGCAAGCGGCCCTCGGTGCGCGGCGTGGCGATGAACCCGATCGACCATCCCCATGGCGGCGGCGAAGGCCGCACCTCGGGCGGTCGCCATCCCGTGACCCCCTGGGGCAAGCCGCACCAAGGGCACCAAGACGCGCAACAACAAGGCGACCGACCGCTATCATCGTGCGTCGTCGCCGACAGAAGTAACGGAGGGCCACGTGGCACGCTCAGTCTGGAAAGGTCCGTTCGTCGACGGCTATCTCCTGAAGAAGGCGGAGAAGTCGCGGACGTCGGGGCGCAACGAGATCATCAAGACCTGGTCGCGCCGCTCGACCATCTTCCCGCAATTCGTCGGGCTGACCTTCGGCGTCTACAACGGGCACAAATTCATCCCGGTGCTGGTGACCGAGCACATGATCGGTCACAAATTCGGCGAGTTCGCACCGACCCGCACCTTCCACGGCCATGCCGCCGACAAGAAGGCGGTCCGCAGCAAGGCGTCGGCATGAGCAAGAAAGCCGCCCCCCGCCGGCTCGCCGAAACCGAGGCGCAGGCCTTCGCCCGTGCCCTCAAGGTCAGCGCGCGCAAGCTCAACCTCGTGGCCCAGAGCATCCGCGGCAAGAGCGCCGCGGTCGCGCTCAACGAGCTCACCTTCTCGCCGCGCCGCATCGCCCGCGACGTCAAGAAGGTGCTGCAGGCCGCCATCGCCAACGCCGAGAACAACCACCAGCTCGACGTCGACAAGCTCTATGTCAAGGAGGCCACCGTCGGCCGCGCCTTCGCCATGAGGCGCTTCCACGCGCGCGGCCGCGGCCGCGCCGCCGGCATCGACAAGTATTTCAGCAATCTGACCGTGATCGTGCGCGAGCGCGAGGAACGGCAGGAGGAGCAGGCGTAATGGGCCAGAAGGTCAATCCGATCGGGCTCAGGCTCGGCATCAACCGCACCTGGGACAGCCGCTGGTTCGCGCGCAAGGAGTACGGCGGGCTGCTGCACGAGGATCTCAGGCTGCGCACCTTCCTCACCGAGCGGCTGCAGCAGGCGGGCGTGTCGCGCATCGTCATCGAGCGCGCCGCCAAGAAGACGCGCATCACCATCCACTCGGCGCGGCCGGGCGTTGTCATCGGCAAGAAGGGCGCCGACATCGAGAAGCTGCGCCTCGACATCGCCAAGATGACCAACAGCGAGGTCAGCCTCAACATCGTCGAGATCCGCAAGCCCGAGATCGACGCCAAGCTGATCGCCGAGGGCATCGCCCAGCAGCTCGAGCGCCGCGTCGCCTTCCGCCGCGCCATGAAGCGCGCGGTGCAGTCGGCCATGCGGCTGGGCGCGCTCGGCATCCGCATCAACTGCTCCGGCCGGCTCGGCGGCGCCGAGATCGCGCGCATGGAGTGGTATCGCGAGGGCCGCGTGCCGCTGCACACGCTGCGTGCCGACGTCGATTTCGGCTACGGCACGGCCAAGACCACCTACGGCACCTGCGGCGTCAAGGTCTGGGTGTTCAAGGGCGAGGTTCTGGCGCACGACCCGATGGCGCAGGACAAGCGCGCCGCCGAACAGAACCAGGCGCGCGTCTGAGGACGAGGGAAAACCGGGATCATGCTGTCACCCAAGCGCACCAAGTACCGCAAGGCGCACAAAGGCCGCATCCACGGCGAAGCCAAGGGCGGCACCGCGCTCAATTTCGGCAATTACGGCCTCAAGGCGACCGAGCCGGGCCGCGTCACCGCGCGCCAGATCGAGGCGGCGCGCCGCGCCATCACGCGCCACATCAAGCGCGTGGGCCGTGTCTGGATCCGCATCTTCCCGGACGTGCCGGTGTCGGTGAAGCCGGCCGAGGTGCGCATGGGCAGCGGCAAGGGCACGCCTGAATTCTGGGTGTGCCGCGTCAAGCCGGGCCGCATCATGTTCGAGCTCGACGGCGTGCCGGGCCCGATCGCGCGCGAGGCCTTCGACCTCGCCGCGGCGAAGCTGCCGGTCGGCCACCCGCGTCGTGACCCGCCTGGGCGAGGAGGCGAGTCATGAAGGCGGCAGACGTCCGCGCCAAGACCGACGACGAGCTCAAGGGCGAGCTCGATCAGCTCGCCAAGGAGCGCTTCAACCTGCGCTTCCAGAAGGCGAGCGGCCAGCTCGAGAACACCGCGCGCGTGCGCCAGGTGCGGCGCGACATCGCGCGGATCAAGACCATCCTGGCCGAACGCGCGCGCGCATAGGGAAAGAGAAGAGCGATGCCGAAGCGAATCCTCGCAAGGCGTGGTGATGCAGCGACGCACGGGACAAGACCGTGATCGTGCGCGTCGAGCGGCGCGTCATGCATCCGGTCTACAAGAAGTTCATCATGCGCTCGAAGAACTACGCCGCGCATGACGAGCAGAACCTGATCAAGGGCGGCCAGACCGTGCGCATCGAGGAGAGCCGGCCGATCTCCAAGCGCAAGCGCTGGGTGGTGCTGTTCGACGCGACGCCGGAGGCGGCGGCCGAGCCCGCGGCGAAGAAGCCGGCGCGCACGCGCGCGTCGCGCAAGAAGGCGGCCGAGGCCGCCGCCGGCGCGGGGGATGACGCCATGATCCAGATGCAGACCAATCTCGACGTCGCCGACAATTCCGGCGCGCGTCGCGTCCAGTGCATCAAGGTGCTGGGCGGCTCCAAGCGCAAGACGGCGACCGTCGGCGACGTCATCGTCGTCTCGGTCAAGGAGGCGATCCCGCGCGGCCGCGTCAAGAAGGGCGACGTGCACCAGGCGGTGATCGTGCGCACGGCCAAGGAGATCCGCCGCGCCGGACGGCAGCGCCATCCGCTTCGACCGCAACGCGGCGGTGCTCATCACCAAGCAGGGCGAGCCGATCGGCACCCGTATCTTCGGACCGGTGACGCGTGAGCTGCGCGCGCGCAAGTTCATGAAGATCGTCTCGCTCGCGCCCGAGGTGCTCTAGACATGCAAGCTCAAGATCAAGAAGGGCGACAAGGTCGTGGTCATCACCGGCCGCGACAAGGGCAAGAGCGGCGAGGTGCTGCGCGTGCTGCGCGCGGAGAACCGCGTGGTGGTGCAGGGCGTCAACATGATCAAGCGCCACACCAAGCCCGGCGCGGGTCAGACCGGCGGCATCATCGAGAAGGAGGCGGCGATCCACGTCTCCAACGTCGCCCATATCGATCCGAAATCCAGCAAGCCGACACGGGTCGGCTACAAGATCCTCGGGGACGGCCGCAAGGTGCGCATTGCCAGGCGCTCCGGCGAAGTCCTCGACGCGTGAGGGTTGCCATGCAGACGCGTCTCCAGGAGCATTACGAGAAAGTGGTGAAGCCCTCCCTGATGAAGGAGTTCGGCTACTCCAACATCATGCAGGTGCCGAAGATCGACAAGGTCGTCATCAACATGGGCGTCGGCGAGGGCACCCAGGACGGCAAGAAGGTCGACGCCGCGGCGAACGATCTCGCGGTCATCTCGGGGCAGAAGGCGGTGGTGACGCGCGCCAAGAAGTCGATCGCCACCTTCAAGCTGCGCGAGCACCTGCCGATCGGCTGCAAGGTCACGCTGCGCCGCCAGCGCATGTACGAGTTCCTCGACCGCCTGATCAACATCGCGCTGCCGCGCGTGCGCGACTTCCGCGGCCTCTCGCCCAAGAGCTTCGACGGGCGGGGCAACTACGCGCTCGGGCTCAAGGAGCAGCTGGTGTTCCCGGAGATCAATTACGACCAGGTCGATGCCGTGCGCGGCATGGACATCATCATCGTCACCACGGCGAAGACCGATGCGGAGGCCAAGGCCCTGCTGCGCGGCTTCCAGATGCCGTTCATCAATTAATCGGCCGACGAGGGCAAGCCCCATGGCGAAGACGAGTTCGGTGAACAAGAACAAGCGGCGGGCGCAGCTGGTGAAGCGCCTGGCGGCCAAGCGCGCGCGCCTCAAGGCGACCGCCGAGGACCGCTCGCTGACGCCGGAAGAGCGTTTCGCGGCGCGGCTCAAGCTCGCCGAGATGCCGCGCAACTCCGCGGCCGTCCGCGTCCGCAACCGGTGCGAGCTCACCGGGCGGCCGCGCGGCACCTATCGCAAGTTCAAGCTCTCGCGCATGGCGCTGCGCGCGCTCGCCTCGGCCGGCCAGATCCCCGGCATGGTCAAGTCGAGCTGGTAAGGGAGAGACACCGATATGTCGATGACCGATCCGCTCGGCGACCTCCTGACCCGCATCCGCAACGGACAGCGGGCGCACCAGCCCATGGTGCAGTCGCCGGCATCCAAGATCCGCGCCAACGTGCTCGAGGTGCTGCAGCGCGAAGGCTACATCCGCGGCTACAGCCGGCAGGAGGTGCGCCCGGGCGTCAGCGAGCTCAAGATCGAGCTCAAATACGTCGACGGCGAGCCGGTGATCCGCGAGATCACCCGCGTCTCCAAGCCCGGCCGGCGCATCTATTCGCGCGTCTCCGACCTGCCGCGCGTCTACAACGGGCTCGGCATCGCCATCCTGTCGACGCCGCGTGGCGTCATGTCGGACAACGAGGCCCGCGCCGCCAATGTCGGCGGCGAGATCCTCTGCCGCGTATTCTGAGGTGCCGTGATGTCACGCATCGGCAAGAACCCCGTCGCCATCCCGCAAGGCGTCACCGTCGAGCTGGCGGGCCAGATTCTCACCTGCAAGGGCAAGCTCGGCACGCTCAAGCTGCCGCTGAGCAGCGAGGTCACCGCCTCGATCGCCGACGGCAAGGTGACGGTGAAGCCGAAATCGGAGACCAAGCGCGCCCGCATGCTCTGGGGCACGATGCGCGCCACCATCAACAACATGGTGAACGGCGTCTCCAAGGGCTTCACCAAGAACCTCGAGATCGAGGGCGTGGGATATCGTGCGGCGGTACAGGGCAAGAACCTGGTGCTGCAGCTGGGATACAGCCACGACATCACCTTCCCGATCCCGAGCGAGATCAAGATCACCTGCGAGAAGCCGACCTCGATCACGATCACCGGCGCCGACCGCCGGCAGGTGGGGCAGATCGCCGCGGTGCTGCGCTCCTACCGCAAGCCCGAGCCCTACAAGGGCAAGGGCATCCGGTACGCCACCGAGCATGTCCGCCGCAAGGAAGGCAAGAAGAAGTAGTGAGGGCAGAGCGATGACGAGCAAAGCGAAATCCCTCTTCGCCCGCCGCCAGATGCGGGTGCGCTACCGCATCTCGCGGGTGGCCAAGGGGCGTCCGCGGCTGGCGGTGTTCCGCTCCTCGCGGCACATCTACGCGCAGGTGATCGACGACACCGCGGGCCGCACGCTGGCCGCGGCCTCGAGCCTCGAGAAGGACCTGCGCGGCAGCCTCAAGACCGGCGCGGACCGCGCCGCAGCGGCGGCGGTGGGCAAGCTGCTGGCCGAGCGCGCCAAGGCCGCCGGCGTCACCGACGTGGTGTTCGACCGCGGCGGCTACCTCTATCATGGCCGGGTCAAGGCCCTGGCCGATGCCGCCCGCGAGGGCGGCCTCAGCTTCTAGGAAAGGCGCTTCATGGCACGTGCACCAGGCAGCAGCACCAGGCCTTCGGGCGGTGGCGAACGGGGCCCGCGCGGCCGCGGCCGCCGTGGCGATGGCGACCGCTCGCCGCGCGATCGCGGCGGCGGCGACCGCGACGAGGGCGAGTTCGTCGAGAAGCTCGTCGGCATCAACCGCGTCGCCAAGGTGGTGAAGGGCGGCCGCCGCTTCGGCTTCGCCGCCATCGTCGTCGTCGGCGACGGCAAGGGTCGCGTCGGCTACGGCGCCGGCAAGGCGCGCGAGGTGCCGGAGGCGATCCGCAAGGCGACCGACCAGGCGCGCCGCGCCATGGTGCGCGTGCCGCTGCGCGAGGGGCGCACGCTGCATCACGACATCATCGGCCGCTACGGCGCCGGCGAGGTCATCGTGCGCGCGGCGAAGCCGGGCACCGGCATCATCGCCGGCGGCCCGATGCGCGCCATCTTCGAGGCGCTGGGCGTGCAGGACGTGGTGGCGAAATCGGTCGGCACCTCCAACCCCCACAACATGATCAAGGCCACCTTCCAGGCGCTCGGCCGCTCGGTGAGCCCGCGCTCGGTGGCGGCGCGGCGCGGCCGCAAGGTGAGCGAGATCCTCGGCCGGCGCGACGGCGCGACCGAGGCGCGGGAGTAGGCCATGGCGGAAGCCCAGGACGAGAAGAAGAAACCGGCGAAGAAGGCGAAGCCCGACGGCGCGGCGGCGGCCAAGCCGAAGGCGGCCAAGCCCGCGGGCGAGCCGGTGAAGGCCAAGGCGAAGGCGGAAAAGCCGGCCGAGAGCGGCGACGCCGCCGCCGAGAAGGCGGCGCGCAAGGCGGCCAAGAAGGCGGCGAAGAAGGCGAAGGTCGCCAAGCCGGCCAAGCCCCTGCCGGTCCGGCACGCGGCCGCGCGGCCGGCGGCGGCGCCGCCGCCGCCGCGGGCCAAGACGGACAAGAAGGTTACGGTGACGCAGATCGCCAGCCCGATCGGGCGCCAGGGCTATCAGCGCGCCACGCTGAAGGGGCTCGGCCTCGACAAGCTGCGGCGAACGCGGGTCCTCGAGGACACGCCGGAAGTGCGCGGCATGATCGACCGGGTAAGGCATCTGGTGCGGGTCGAGGCCGGCTGAGGCCGGCGCGGCTCGCGCCCTTGAGGATGGTGGACGATGAAGCTCAACGAGATCAGGGACAACAAGGGCGCGCATTACCGCGCCAAGCGCGTCGGCCGCGGCATCGGCTCGGGCAAGGGCAAGACCAGCGGCCGCGGCGGCAAGGGCCAGACGGCGCGCACCGGCGTGGCCTTGAACGGCTTCGAAGGCGGCCAGACGCCGCTGCATCGCCGGCTGCCCAAGCGCGGCTTCAGCAACAAGGCGTTCCGGCCGACATTCCATGTCGTCAATCTCGGCCGGCTGCAGCTCGCCCTTGACGCCGGGCGGCTCAAGCCCGATGTGACGGTGAACGGCGCGGCGCTGGTCGCCGCCGGCCTGTTGCGCCGCGTCGGCGACGGCGTGCGGCTCCTGGCCAAGGGCGAGCTCAAGACGCCGCTCACCATCGAGGTGGTGGGCGCGTCGAAGGCGGCGGTCGCGGCGGTGGAAAAGCTGGGCGGCAAAGTCGTGGTCACCGGCGCCAGGCCGGCCGAGGCCTAGAGGCAAGGGGTCCGGCAGGCCCCGGGGAAGGAATCATGGCGTCAGCCGCCGAACAGATTGCGGCGAGTATCAATTTCTCCGCCTTCGCCAAGGCGACCGAGCTCAAGAACCGCATCTGGTTCACGCTGGGCGCGCTGGTGATCTACCGGCTCGGCACCTACATCCCGCTGCCGGGCATCGATCCGCAGATCCTGCAGCAGATCTTCAGCCGCAACGCGGGCGGCATCCTCGGCATGGTCGACATGTTCTCGGGCGGCGCGCTCGGGCGCATGACCATCTTCGCGCTCAACATCATGCCGTACATCTCGGCATCGATCATCGTGCAGCTGCTGACCGCCGTCTCGCCGCAGCTCGAGGCGCTGAAGAAGGAGGGCGAGGTCGGGCGCAAGAAGCTCAACCAGTACACCCGCTACGGCACCGTGCTGCTGGCCGCGGTCCAGGCCTACGGCATCGCCGTCGGCCTCGAAGGTGCGGGCGGCGGCCGCTCGCCGGTGATCGATCCCGGCTTCTTCTTCCGCTTCACCACCATGATCACGCTCACCGGCGGCACCGTCTTCCTGATGTGGCTCGGCGAGCAGATCACCGCGCGCGGCGTCGGCAACGGCATCTCGCTCATCATCTTCTCCGGCATCGTCGCGCGCATGCCGGCGGCGCTGGGCTCGCTGCTCGAGCTCGGCCGCACCGGCGCGCTCTCCACCTTCTTCATCGTGATCTTCCTGGCGCTCGCCGTCGGCGTCGTCGCCTTCATCGTCTTCATGGAGCGGGCGCAGCGCCGATTATTGGTGCAATATCCCAAACGCCAGGTGGGCAACAAGATGTTCGGCGGCGAGGCCTCGCACCTGCCGCTGAAGCTCAACACCTCGGGCGTCATCCCGCCGATCTTCGCCTCCTCGCTGCTGCTGCTGCCGGCGACGTTTGCCAGCTTCGCCAGCGCCGACCAGACCGGGATCATCGGGTGGTTCAGCATCTATCTGCGCCACGGCAGCCCGATCTATATCGGCCTCTATGTCGCGCTGATCGTCTTCTTCTGCTTCTTCTATACGGCGATCGTCTTCAACCCGACGGAGACGGCGGACAATCTGCGCAAATACGGCGGCTTCATCCCCGGCTACCGCCCGGGAAAGACCACGGCCGACTATCTCGACTACGTGCTGACCCGGCTCACCGTGGTGGGCTCGCTCTACCTGGCCGCGGTCTGCGTGCTGCCGGAGATCCTGGTATCGCAATACAGCGTGCCGTTCTATTTCGGCGGCACCAGCCTGCTCATCGTCGTCAGCGTCACCATGGATACGGTGGCGCAGATCCACTCGCATCTGCTGGCGCACCAGTATGAGGGGCTGATCAAGAAGTCGAAGCTGCGGGGGAGACGCGGTTGAACATCATATTGCTGGGACCTCCGGGCGCCGGCAAGGGAACCCAGGCCAAGCGGCTGGAGGAGAAGCGCGGCCTCGCCCAGCTCTCCACCGGCGACATGCTGCGCGCCGAGCGCAAATCCGGCAGCGCGCTCGGCCGCAAGGTCCAGGCGGTGATGGATGCGGGCCAGCTGGTCTCCGACGACATCATCATCGAGCTCATCGCCCAGCGCATCGACCAGCTCAAGGGCGGCAAGGGCTTCATCCTCGACGGCTTCCCCCGCACCGTGCCGCAGGCCGAGGCGCTCGACCGCATGCTGGCGGAGAAGGGGCTGAGGCTCGACGCCGTGATCGAGATGACGGTGGACGAGCCGGCGCTGATCGACCGCATCGCCGGCCGCTTCAGCTGCGCCAAATGCGGCGCCAGCTATCACGACAGTTTCCACCGGCCGAAGCGCGAGGGCGTCTGCGACGCCTGCGGCGCCACGGATTTCATCCGCCGTGCCGACGACCGGCCCGAGGCGGTCAAGACCCGGCTCGAGGCCTATCGCCAGCAGACCGCGCCCATCCTGCCCTATTACCGGGCCAAGGGGGTGCTGCGGACCGTGGACGGCATGGCCGATATCGACGAGGTCGGCCGCCAGATCGAGGCGATTCTGGGCCGGGCATGATGGCGGCCCGGCCGATGGCGGGCCGGCCGGACGGCCGTGCCGGTTGAAAAACGACGCGGAAGGGCCATATGGCGGCTAACGCCATGGGACCGTTGACTTTGGGCCGCAAATTTCTATAATGCGCGCCCTCGGCTTTGCCGTGGCTTTTAGCCTCGTCGGACATCACACCTAAGGAGAAGCGCAGGTGGCGCGTATCGCTGGCGTCAATATCCCGAGCCAGAAGCGGGTTCCGATCGGCCTCATGTACATCCATGGCATCGGCCGAACCACGGCGGAGAACATCTGCAAGCAGCTCAGCATTCCGGCGCAGCGCCGGGTGCATGAACTCACCGACGACGAGGTGCTGCGCATCCGCGAGCTCATCGACCGCGATTACACGGTCGAGGGCGATCTGCGCCGCCAGGTGGCGATGAACATCAAGCGGCTGATGGATCTCGGCTGCTATCGCGGGCTGCGCCATCGCAAGGGGCTGCCGGTGCGCGGCCAGCGCACGCATACCAACGCGCGCACCCGCAAGGGTCCGGCGCGGCCGATCGCCGGCAAGAAGACGGTGACGAAGTAATCCCGAGGGGTTGAGAGATTATGGCGAAACCTGCTGCAGCGCCGCGTCTGCGCCGTCGCGAACGCAAGAACATCACGTCCGGCGTGGCGCATGTGAACGCCACCTTCAACAATACCATGATCACCATCACCGACGCCCAGGGCAACACCATCGCCTGGTCCTCGTCGGGGACCATGGGCTTCAAGGGCTCGCGCAAATCGACCCCCTATGCGGCGCAGGTCGCCGCCGAGGATGCCGGGCGCAAGGCGATGGAGCACGGCATGCGCACGCTGGAGATCGAGGTCAAGGGACCGGGGTCCGGGCGGGAATCGGCGCTGCGCGCCTTGCAGGCGGTGGGCTTCGCCGTGACCTCGATCCGCGACGTCACCTCGATCCCGCATAATGGTTGCCGGCCGCCCAAGCGGCGCCGGGTGTGAGCTGCGGCGGCGCCTGGGCGCCGCCGCTTGGGACGTGCCTCGCCGCCAGCCTGGCGGCCGTCGCGTTCGGAATTGACGGCGCAGACGGTTCTGTCGCGCCAAACGGTATGAGGTTCCGCTCGTGATTCAGAAAAACTGGCAAGCGCTGATCAAGCCCAAGCAGCTTTCGGTCGAGCCGGGTGACGATCCCGCGCGCGCCGCCACCGTCGTCGCCGAGCCGCTGGAGCGCGGCTTCGGCCTGACGCTCGGCAACGCGCTCCGCCGCGTGCTGCTCTCCTCGCTGCAGGGCGCGGCGATCACCTCGATGCAGATCGAAGGCGTGCTGCACGAATTCTCGTCGCTCCCGGGCGTGCTCGAGGATATCACCGACATCGTCCTCAACGTCAAGAGCATCGCGCTCCGGATGCATGGCGAAGGCCCCAAGCGCATGCGGCTCAAGGCGCAGGGCCCCGGCGAGGTGCGCGCGAGCATGATCGAGACCGGTCACGACATCGAGGTGATGAACCCCGACGCGCTGATCTGCACGCTCGACAGCGCCGCCAAGGTCACCATGGAATTCACCGTCGAGACCGGCAAGGGCTACGTGCCGGCGACGCAGAACCGGCCCGAGGACGCGCCCATCGGCCTCATCCCGATCGATGCGCTGTTCAGCCCGGTGCGCAAGGTGAGCTACCGCGTCGACAACACCCGCGTCGGCCAGGTCACCGACTACGACAAGCTCTCCATGCGCATCGAGACCAACGGCGCCGTGACCCCCGAGGATTCGGTGGCGCTCGCCGCCCGCATCCTGCAGGACCAGCTGCAGCTCTTCATCAATTTCGAGGAGCCGCGCGCCGCCACCGAGGAGGCGCCGGCGCACGAGCTGCCGTTCAACAAGAACCTGCTGCGCAAGGTGGACGAGCTCGAGCTGTCGGTGCGCTCGGCCAACTGCCTCAAGAACGACAACATCGTCTATATCGGCGACCTCGTGCAGAAGACCGAGGCGGAGATGCTGCGGACGCCCAATTTCGGCCGCAAGTCGCTCAACGAGATCAAGGAAGTTCTGGCGCAGATGGGGCTCCATCTCGGCATGGAGATCCCGAACTGGCCGCCGGAAAACATCGAGGAGCTTGCCAAGCGCCTCGAAGAGCCGTACTGAGCGCCGGGAGGATAGGTCCATGCGTCATCGTCTGCGCGGCCGCAGCTTCAGCCGCACCTCGGCCCATCGCAAGGCCATGTTCGACAATCTCTGCCACGCGCTGCTGAAGCACGAGCAGATCACCACGACCTTGCCCAAGGCCAAGGATCTGCGCCCGGTGGTCGAGCGGCTGATCACGCTGGGCAAGCGCGGCGGCCTCCATGCGCGCCGCCAGCTCATCGCCACGCTGCAGGATACGAAGCTCGCCGACAAGGTGATGACGACGCTCGCCGAGCGCTACAAGGAGCGGCCGGGCGGCTATACCCGCGTGCTGAAGGCGGGGTTCCGCTACGGCGACGCCTCGGCCATGGCGGTGATCGAGCTGGTCGACCGCGACGTCGACGCCAAGGGCCAGGATTCGGGCCCGGTGCAGACCACCGACGAGACCGAGGAAGAGGCCGCCTGAGGCCGATCCTCGTCGCGAGGAACAGGGAGCGGCCCGCGGGCCGCTCTTTTTTTGTCCGCAACTCGCCGCCATCATCAAAGCGTCACCGCTTCAACTGCCCACCCGTCATATCGCGCCGATAGCGTGTCTCCGCCGCCAGCCCAACCTTTGGAGGAGACACCTGCATGTTTCATCGGACGATCATTGCCGGGCGCGCCGGCCTGCTGGCCAGTACCGCGCTCGCCTTGGGTAGCCTCGCTACGCCGAGCCTCGCCCAGGACGCCTTCATCCCCAACACGCTGGTGGTGAGCCGCATCGTCTATAATGGCGATACCAATCCGGCGCGCGCCGGCGAGGCTTTTCCCGGCATCTTCAACGACCCCGCCGTCCCGGGCGTCCAAGGCAGCGTCTTCCTCGACAGCTACGGCACCGAGCCCTTCTCGCCGCGGCTGCGCAGCTTCCCGCTGACCCAGGACAGCGCGCGGGGCACCATCGTCACCTCGAGCTTCAGCTCGAAATCCGAGGGCTCGCTCCACCTCTCCACCAACGGCCAGTACCTGACCTATATGGGCTATGTCGGGCCGGTGGGCGCCGAGGGCGTCTCCAACTCCGAGACCACCAATCTCGCGGCCGAGATCACGGGCGCCACCGGTCCCTTCTATGACCGCGCGGTGGCGCTGATCAAATATGACGGCACGTTCCTGGTGCAGCCCGAGAGCAACGCCTTCAGCGGCGACAATCCGCGCGGCGCCATCACCGTCGACGGGTCCCAGCTCTACATGGCCGGCAATGCCGACAGCACCGAGAACAAGACCACCCCGGTGACCGGACCCGGCACCACCATCGGCGTCCGTCTCGGCCAGCCGGGCTCGCCGGCATCGATCCAGCTCGGCAGCTATCTCGCCAGCGATCGCCCGGACGAATCGACCAAGAAGCACGTCAAGGACAACAATTGGCGCGGCATCGGCATCTTCAACGGCAACCTCTATGTCTCCAAGGGCAGCGGCGGCAACGGCGATGACGGCATCTTCCAGGTGCAGAACGGCACTGCCGACGGCCTGCCGACCGGCGGCACGGGCAACACCATCGTCCCGCTACTGGGGACCCAGGCGACCAACCCCGTCACCAACGCCACCTCGCCGCTGACGCCGTTCGGCTTCTTCTTCGCCGACGCCAACACGCTCTACGTCGCCGATGAAGGCAATTCCACCATCAGCACCACCGCGGCCGGCGGCACGGTGATTTCCACCTCGGTCAGCAACGGCACCACCACCTATACCGATCTCGTCTCCGACCCGCTTGCGGGCCTGCAGAAATGGAGCCTGATCGGCGGCGTGTGGACGCTCGACTACGTGCTCCAGGACGGCCTCAACCTGAACCAGCCGGTGCAGGTGCCGGGCTATGGCGTGCCGACCTATACCACGGGGCTGCGCAACCTGACCGGCCGCGTCAACAATGACGGCACGGTGACCATCTATGCCATCACCGCGCAGGTCAGCGCTGTCTCCGGCGGCGAGCCCGACCCGACCCGGCTGGTGGCGATCACCGACCGGCTCGCCGCGACGTCGCTGCCGATCGCGCAGCATGAGGGCGATGGCGGCTATCGCAAGGCCGATTGGGGCGATCACGACGGCGATGGCGACGACCAGCTCGAGACCTTCGTGACCCTCCAGGCCTCGCGATCGGGCGAGGTGCTCCGCGGCGTGGCCTTCGCGCCCTGCACCTTCTGCGCGGCGCCGTAGCCCGAGGCCAGGTCGAACCATGACCCGCCGCCCCGGCGAAAGCCGGGGCCCAGGAGCGACCGCACGTCGCTCTCCCTGGTTCCCCGCTGGCGCGGGGAAGGCGGGGCAATGGTTTGCAGGCCCAAGACGTGGCGCGAGGCTGCGCGCTTCGCCCCGAGACCGCGGCGCGGTAGTCTCTGAGGCATGCCCTACGCCGCGCTTGCGGAGCTGCTGAGACTTGCGGGGCTGCCGCCGGAAGCCGCGCGCAGCGGTCGCCTTCGCCGGCGCCGATCCGGTGCTGCCGACGCGCTTTCGCATCGGTGCCGCCGGCACCGCGGCGATCGCCGCCGCCGCCATCGCCGCCGGCGAGCTTCACGCGCTGCGCTCGGGCAGCCCGCGCCAGGCCGTCGCCGTCGATCTCCGCCATGCCGTGGCGGCGCTGCGCAGCCTGCGCTATCTGCGCATCGACGGCGCGCCGCCCCGCGACGTTTTCGATGCCGTGAGCGGCTTCTACGCCACGGGCGACGGACGCAGCGTGATGCTGCATTGCAATTTCCCCAATCATCGCGACGCGGCGCTGGGGGTGCTCGGGCTGGCGCCCGGGGCGCCGCGCGAGGCCGTTGCGCAAGCGGCGGCCCGGTGGGAGGGGAGGGCGCTCGAGGACGCCGTGCACCAGGCGGCCGGCTGCGCCGCGCTGGTGCGCAGCGGCGAGGAATGGCGCGCGCATCCGCAAGCGGCGGCGGTGGGCTCCCTGCCGCTCATCGAGATCGAGCGCATCGGCGAGGCGCCGCCCGAGCCGCTCCCGGCCGCCGGGCGACCGCTCGCCGGCCTGCGCGTGCTCGACCTCACGCGCGTGCTGGCCGGGCCGACCTGCGCCCGCACGCTCGCCGAGCACGGCGCCGAGGTGCTGAAGATCGCGGCGCCGCATCTGCCGGCCCAGCGCGACATGGATATCGATACCGGCCTCGGCAAGCGTTCCGCCTTCCTCGATCTGCGCCGGGAGGCCGATGCCGCGACGCTCGCCGCGCTCGTGCGCGACGGGCGTGCCGACGTGTTCGCGCAAGGCTACCGCCCGGGCACGCTCGCCGGGCGCGGCTTCGGCGCCGAAGCGCTGGCGCGGTTGCGGCCGGGGATCGTCGCGGTCGAGCTCTCGGCCTGGGGCCGGCTCGGGCCCTGGTCCCAGCGCCGCGGCTTCGACACCATCGTGCAATGCGCCAGCGGCCTGGCGATGATCGAGGGCGCCGGCACGCCGCGCCTGATGCCGGTCTCGGCGATCGATTACGTCAGCGGCTATCTCATGGCGTTCGGCGCCATGGCGGCGCTGCTGCGCCGGGCGCGTGAGGGCGGCAGCTGGCGCGTGCGCGTCTCGCTGGCGCGGACGGGCCGGTGGATCGCCGAGCGCGGCCTGCTCGACGCGGCAGCGGTCGTGGCGACGCCAAAGGAACTGCCGGAGGCGGAGATCGCGCGGCTCTGCGCCGAGACGAAGTCCGAATTCGGCCGCCTGCGCCATCTGGCGCCGGTGGCGCGGATGTCGCAGACGCCGCCGCGCTGGGCGCGGCCGCCGGTGCCGCTCGGCCATGATCCGGCGGAATGGCCGCCGCGGTGACGGCTCAGCGCGCCGCCGCATCGGCGCGCGCCAGGCGCCTCACCAGGACGACGGCGCCGATGTTCAGAATGCCGACGACGAGAAAGATCTGCGGCACGTCGAGGCGGAGCTTGATCAGCACCGCGCTCAAGGCGCCCGAGGCGACGATGAACAGCGCGTTCAGCACGTTGTTGGCGGCGACCACGCGCGAGCGGTGGCTCTCCTCGGCCCGCGCCTGGATCAGCGCATAGAGCGGCACGGTGAAGACGCCGCCGCAGAGCGCGATCATGAAGAGATCGGCGAGCAGCCGCCAATTGGCGGGATGCGACAGGAAGAGGGCGGCGCCGATCAGCGCGCCCTCGCCGCCGTCGGCGCGCGCGCTGGCAAAATAGAGATCGACGGTGAACAGCGTCATGCCGGCCGCGCCCAGCGGCGCCAGCCGCGCGCTCACCTCGCCGCGCTGCAGCCGGCCGCACAGCATGGCGCCGGCGCCGATGCCGATCGAGAAGAGCGCGAGAAACAGCGTCTGCACCTGCTCGTCGGCGCCGAGCGTGCTCTTCGCATAAGTCGGGAATTGCGACAGGTAGATCGCGCCCACCAGCCAGAACCAGGAGATGGCGAGGATCGGCAGCCACAATTCGCGCCGCGCGCGGGCGAAGCGGATGATCGCCATGGTCTCGGCCCAGATGTTGGGATTGATGCGCAGATCGGGCGCGGCGCGGGTGGTGCGCGGGATGAAGAGGCTGCTGGCCCAGCCTGCCAGCGCCAATGCCAGCAGCGCCGCCGAGACGATCGTCTCGCCGCCGGGGAGCAGGATCAGCAGACCGCCGGCGATGGTGCCGAGCAGGATGGCGAGGAAGGTGCCCGCCTCGATGAGGGCGTTGCCGCTCATCAGCTCCGCGCTCGCCAGCAGGTCGGGCAGGATGCCGTATTTGACCGGCCCGAAGAAGGTCGCCTGCACCCCCAGCAGCAGCAGCACCGCGAGCTCGAAGGCGATGAAGCGCTCGCCCTCGAAGCCGAAGCCGGCGACCGCCAGCGCCATGACGCCCACCTCCCAGAGCTTGACGAGGCGGATCAGCGCCGTCTTCTCGAATTTGTCGGCGAGCTGGCCGGCGGTGGCCGAGGCGATGAAATAGGGCGCGATGAAGATGGCGGTGGCGGTGGCGACCACGAGCTTGGTGGTCGCGGCATCGGTGAAGACGCGGTAGGTCACCAGCGTCACCAGCGCCGTCTTCAGCAGATTGTCGTTCACCGCGCCGAGGAACTGCGTGACGAAGAGCGGCAGCAGCCGCCGGGTCAGAAGGAGGTTCCCGCTGGATCGACGCTGTGCGTCCTTCGACTGCTCGCTGCGCTCGCGCTCAGGATGAGGCAATTTCTTTTGTGCCATCAACAACTTTCCTCATCCTGAGCTGGCGCGCGCAGCGCGCCTGTCGAAGGACGCATGGCGCTCATGCAGCGGGAAACGTGCGCTACTCCGTCGGCCGCTCGCTGAAATCGGGCGAGCCGTCGTCTTCGGCGGGGAAGCGGACCACCGCCTCGACCAGCGCGATGCCGGGGCCGCGGCGGCAGGCCTCGGCCAGCCGCTCGACCGTCTCGCCGGCGCCGATCAGCAGCGCCTCGACGCTGCCGTCCGAGCGGTTGCGCACCCAGCCGCGCAAGGACCGGCGGCGCGCCTCGCGGCGGGTCCAGGCGCGGAAGCCCACGCCCTGGACGCGGCCGGTGATGACGAGACGGAGCGCCACCGTCATCGCCGCCTCAGCCGAATTCGAGGATGACCTGGTCGACGGCGAGGCTGTCGCCGGGCTTGGCGCGCAGCTTCGCCACCGTCCCGTCGCGCTCGGCGCGGAGCACGTTCTCCATCTTCATCGCCTCGACCACCGCCAGCTCCTCGCCGGCCTTGACCTCCTCGCCCTCGGCGACCGCGATGGAGACCAGCAGGCCCGGCATCGGCGACAGCAGGAAGCGCGAGAGGTCGGGCGGCTGCTTCGCCGGCATCTGGGTCAGGAGCTCGGCGGCGCGCGGCGGCAGCACCTTGACCGCGATGGTGGCGCCGTCGCGTGTCAAGCGGAAGCCGATGCCGTCGCGGTCGACCTGGAAGATCACCGGGGTGGTATCGATCATGCCGCGGAACAGCGGCTCGCCCGGCTGCCAGCGCGTCGCCACGAGCCGGCAGCCGCCCTCGGCGTCGGTCACCGCGATGGTGCCGTCCTCGCGCGCGGCGGAAACGCGATGCTGCGCCTCGCCGACGCACACGATCCAGTCCTCGGGCACGACCCGGCCGTGGCCTTCGAGCTGGCCGCTGATCCGCGCCTCGCTTTCGGCGGTGATGCGCTGCACCGCGGCGGCCGCGGTGATCGCGTCGGCCATCGCCTCGGGGGTGATCTCGACGCCGGCGAAGCCCTGCGGGAACTCCTCGGCGATGAAATTGGTCGAGAGGCGGCCGGCGGCGAAGCGCTCCTTGCGCAGCACCGCGGCGAGGAAGGCGACGTTGTGCGACAGTCCGCGGATGTAATAGGCGTTGAGCGCCTCGCCCAGCCGGCGCGTCGCCTCGGCCCGGCTCGGGCCGTACCCCACCAGCTTGGCGATCATCGGGTCGTAATAGATGCTGATCTCGGCGCCCTCGAAGACGCCGGTATCGACGCGCACGCCTTCGCCCTGCGGCGGCAGGTAGCGCGTCAGCCGGCCGATCGAGGGCAGGAAGTTGCGCAGGGGATCCTCGGCGTAGACCCGCGCCTCGATCGCCCAGCCCTTGAGCGCGATCTCGGACTGGCGCAGGGTCAGTTTCTGCCCGGCGGCGACGCGGATCATCCGTTCGACGAGATCGAGCCCGGTGACCAGCTCGGTCACGGGATGCTCGACCTGCAGCCGCGTGTTCATCTCGAGGAAGTAGAAATTGCGCTGCTTGTCGACGATGAACTCGACCGTCCCGGCCGAGCGGTACCTGACCGCCTTGGCGAGCGCCACCGCCTGCTCGCCCATCGCCTCGCGCGTGCCGGCGTCGAGGAACGGGCTCGGCGCCTCCTCGATCACCTTCTGGTGCCGGCGCTGGATCGAGCATTCGCGCTCGCCGAGATAGATGACGTGGCCGTGCGCGTCGCCCAGCACCTGGATCTCGATATGGCGCGGCTCCTCGATGTACTTCTCGAGGAAGACGCGGTCGTCGGCGAAGCTCGAGCGCGCCTCGTTGCTGGCCGAGCGGAAGCCGTCGCGGGCCTCGGCGTCGGTGCGCGCGACGCGCATGCCCTTGCCGCCGCCGCCGGCCGAGGCCTTGATCATCACGGGATAGCCGATCTCGCGCGCGATCCGGACCGCCGCCTCGGCATCGGGGATGACGTCGAGATATCCCGGCACGGCGGAGACGCCGGCCGCCTTGGCGAGCTTCTTCGATTCGATCTTGTCGCCCATGGCGGCGATGGCGTGGGTGTCGGGGCCGATGAAGACGATCCCGGCCTTGGCCAGCGCCGCGGCGAATTCCGCCTTCTCCGACAGGAAGCCGTAGCCGGGATGCACCGCCTCGGCGCCGGTGGTGCGGCAGGCCTCGAGGATGCGGTCGATCCTGAGATAGCTCTCCGCCGCCGGCGGCGGCCCGATGCGCACGGCCTCGTCGGCCGCGCGCCGGTGCAGCGCGTCGGCGTCGGCATCGGAGTAGACGGCGACCGTCTTGATGCCCATGCGGCGCGCGGTGCGGATCACCCGGCAGGCGATCTCGCCGCGGTTGGCGATGAGGATTTTCTTGAACATGCTGGTTTCAGAGCCCTCCCACGCCGGTTTCGGTCATCCGCATGGCATCAGAGCGGGATGTTGCCGTGCTTGCGCCAGGGATTGCTCAGCTGCTTGTCCCGCAGCATGGCGAGCGAGCGGCAGATGCGGCGGCGGGTGCCGTGCGGCATGATCACGTCGTCGATGAAGCCGCGGCTGCCGGCGACGAAGGGGTTGGCGAATTTCTCGCGATACTCCTCGGTGCGCGCCTCGAGCTTGGCGGGATCGCCGATGTCGCTGCGGAAGATGATCTCCACCGCGCCCTTGGGTCCCATCACCGCGATCTCCGCCGAGGGCCAGGCGAAGTTGACGTCGCCGCGCAGGTGCTTGGAGCTCATCACGTCATAGGCGCCGCCATAGGCCTTGCGGGTGATCACCGTCACCTTGGGCACCGTCGCCTCGGCGTAGGCGAAGAGCAGCTTGGCGCCGTGCTTGATGATGCCGCCGTATTCCTGCGCCGTGCCCGGCAGGAAGCCCGGCACGTCGACGAAGGTGACGATCGGGATGTTGAAGCAATCGCAGAAGCGGACGAAGCGCGCCGCCTTGAGCGAGCTGTCGATGTCGAGGCAGCCGGCCAGCACCATCGGCTGGTTGGCGACGATGCCGATGGTCGAGCCCTCCATGCGCGCGAAGCCGATGATGATGTTGCGCGCGTAGCTCGGCTGCAGCTCGAAGAAATCGCCCTCGTCGACCACCTTCTCGATCAGCTCCTTCATGTCGTAGGGCTTGTTGGCATTGTCCGGCACCAGCGTGTCGAGCGACAGCTCGTCGCGATCGGGCGAATCCGCGCTCGGCCTGAGCGGCGGCTTCTCGCGGTTGGAGGCCGGCAGGAAGTCGATGAAGCGCCGCAGCTGCAGCAGCGCCTCGACGTCGTTCTCGAAGGCGAGGTCGGCGACGCCCGAGCGCGTGGTGTGGGTGACGGCGCCGCCCAGCTCCTCCTGCGTCACCTTCTCGTGCGTCACCGTCTTCACCACGTCGGGGCCGGTGACGAACATGTAGGAGCTGTCCTTCACCATGAAGATGAAGTCGGTCATGGCCGGCGAGTAGACCGCGCCGCCGGCGCAGGGCCCCATGATCAGCGACACCTGCGGCACCACGCCCGAGGCCAGCACGTTGCGCTGGAACACCTCGGCATAGCCGGCGAGCGAGGCCACGCCCTCCTGGATGCGCGCGCCGCCGCAGTCGTTGAGCCCGATCACCGGCGCGCCCACCTTCATCGCCTGGTCCATGACCTTGCAGATCTTCTCGGCATGGGCTTCCGACAGCGCGCCGCCGAAGACGGTGAAGTCCTGGCTGAAGACGAAAACCAGCCGGCCGTTGATCGTGCCGTAGCCGGTGACCACGCCGTCGCCGGGGATCTTCTGCTCCGCCATGCCGAAATCGTGGCAGCGGTGCTCGACGAACATGTCCCATTCTTCGAACGAGCCGGCGTCGAACAGCAGCTCCAGCCGCTCGCGCGCGGTGAGCTTGCCCTTGGCGTGCTGCGCCAGCACGCGCCGCTCCCCGCCGCCGCCGCGTGCCGCCTCGCGCTTCTGCTCGAGCTGGCGAAGAATGTCCTGCATGGTCCCGTCGCTCCCTGTTTCACGGGATGAGTTGGAGATAGCACCAAACCGGCGGTAAGCGCCAGCCCCGGCCCTACTGCCGCAGCAGGCGGATGAAGCGGTGGGCCAGCGCCATGTCCGCCTTCAGCGCCGCGCGGCGCTGCGCCTGCTCGGCATCCTCGCCCCATTGCTCGATCTCGAAGCTCTCGTCGAGCTGGGCGGTGGCGAAGGCGTTCTCGACATCGAGCCGCCCCTCGACCAGCGCCAGCGCCACCACCAGCGAGCCGCAGGCGCTGGTCGCCACATGCAAGGCGGCGAGCTCCAGCGGCGGATAGCTCGCGACCGCGGCGGCGAAGGCGCGCAGGCTGGCGGCCGATTGCGCGATCGGCACGACGCCGGCGGTGACCTCGAGCGGCGCATCGTAGCGCAGGGTCGCCCAGTCGATCAGCGGCTGCCAGGCCGCGTGCTGGCGCTGGGCGAGCTCGGGGGGATGGACGGCGCGATAGCAGACGAGGTCGGTGCCGGCATAGCGCGCCACCTCGGCCGCGATCTCGGCCGGCCGCGCCGTCACCAGATCGATGGCGGTGCTGGCGAGCCGGGTCAGCATGAGCTCGCCGAGCTTCACCTCAAGGCCCTGCTCGTGCCATTCGGCGGCGATCGCCTCGGCCAGCGGCCGGCTCGGCAGCAGCAGCGGCGCCTTGGCCGGGGTGCGCAGCGGCTTGCCGTCGAGGGCGATGGCGAAACCCTCGCCCTCGGGCGCCACCGTCACGTCGCGATAGAAGCGCTTCATTTCATCGCTCGGGCGCCATATCGGCGAAGGGATCGGCCTCCTCGCTCTCGTCGAAGCCGAAGAAGGCCCAGGTCTCGCGCATATGCGGCGGCAGCGGGGCCACGACCTCCAGCCGGCCGCCGGCGGGATGCGGCAGCGACAGCGCGCGGGCGTGGAGATGGAGCTCGCGGGCATTGGGCACGCCCGCGGGATGCGCCGCGGCGCCGCCATATTTGCCGTCGCCGAGGATGGGCGTGCCGAGGGTCACGCAATGGGCGCGCAGCTGATGCGTGCGGCCGGTGATCGGCTGCAGCACCAGCCAGGCGAGCTTGTCGCCGGCATGGGCGACGGTGCGGTAATAGGTGACGGCGCGCTTGCCCTCCTCCTCGTCGGGCGCGACGCGCTCGCCGGCGGGGCCGGGAAGCTTGGCGAGCTTCTGATCGATGCGGCCGCGCCGCGGCTTGGGCAGGCCCACCACCGCCGCCCAGTAGATCTTGCGCGCCGTCTTGCTGCGAAAGGCGAGGCCCAGCGCCGCCGCGGCGGCGGCGCTGCGCGCCAGCACCAGCACGCCGCTGGTGTCGCGGTCGAGGCGGTGGACGAGGCGCGGCCGCTCCTGGGCGCCGAAGCGCAAGGCGTCGAGCATGGCGTCGAGATGGCGCTCGGTGCCGGTGCCGCCCTGGACGGCGAGCCCCGGCGGCTTGTCGATGACGATGACGTCGTCATCGATATGCAGCACCGCCCGCTGGAGCATGGCGGCGTCATGCGGGCGCAGGGCCGGCGGCGCGCTGCGTGGCGGCGGGGTGGCAAGGTCGCCCAGCGGCGGCACGCGGATGAGCTGCCCGGGGGCGATCCGGTCGCCGGATTTGGCGCGATGCCCGTCGACGCGCACCTGACCGGTGCGCAGCAGCTTCTCCAGCCGGCCATGGGCGAGGCCGGGGAAATGCCGCCGGAACCAGCGGTCGAGCCGAAGCTCGCCGTCATCGGCGGCGACGGGGATGGTCTGGACGCCGCTCATGCCGGCGGGGGAGCCTCGAGGGTGGTGGCGGCCGCTGATCCTAGCTGCCGGCCGCCGCCCTTGCTACCCCCGCCGCACGATCAAGGGCTCAGCGCCAATGGCCGCCGACCCACACCCAGCCGCCGCGCCGCCACGCCCAGGCGCCGGGCACCCAGACGGCGTGGGGACGATGCGGGTGGATGTAGTGGCCGGGCCTCCAGACCCAGCGGCGGCCGTTCCAATGCCATTCGCCGGGCTGCCACACCCAGACGCCGGGCGGGGCGGCGGGGACCACCTCGGCCTGCGGCGCCGGGACGACGGGCGCCGGGGCGGCGCCGGGAGGCGGCGGCGCCGAGCCCGGGGGCGGGGCCGGCGGCGGGCTTTGGGCCTCTGCAGCGGCGATGCCGACCAGCGGCATCGCGAGCAGGGTGCCCAGGCGCAGCAAGGCGGTGCGACGGTTCATAGGGGATGCACTCCAAGATCTCCGGGAAATTCGACGGTTATAAGCGGGCCGGGCGGCAGAAATCCCCTCTGCCGAGGGGCCGGCGGAAGGCGATAATCGGGCGAAAGAAATATATCGCGGAGTGTCGTCGCAGCCACCCCGTATTATTGCGTTTCTGGGATTTTGTTCTACATAAATGCGTTTCAACATCTGCGCCTCACGCTGAGAACGCCCCGTTTTACGCCGGAAGTTCTAACGGTGCCTCGCGAAGTGACTTGCAAGGTAGTCCCTGACGTTCGCAACCTGGAGGGGTGGAAGCCATAAGCACTAACGGGAAGATATGCCAGGACTATCGAGCACCGCTATCCTATCAAAGTTGATTACAGCTGGTATGACGCGTGTTGGATCATTGGCGTTCCACAGAATCAGCCGACTCAGTAAAGTTGATGCGGCTATCCGAGGGAATCCTTCGAAATCCGGCATCGCGTCCGCAGCGGTGGCGGACTTCGAAACAGTTATCGGCTCGTACTACGGTCAACTCGATGAACCGCTCCACAAATTTATTTCCGAACTTGAAAAATCGGGGCTAATCGCTGCAATGATCGATGCGGTCTTATTAGGCCGCGCGGCGGATCCCGTGAAGACCGCCTTTACTGAATTGCACCAAAAAATTATTGGCCCAGGGGGCAAAGCAGATGAGCTTTACACGACGCTAACAGCATCGTTTGATGCGACTCTCAAAGAACTGTTCAAGGATAAAGCGCTCCAAGCGTTCCTGAGAGCATCGTTTAGTGAAATGGCCGCGAAGCTCGACAAGATCGAAGCGGCACTCTCGACCCTGTCTCCGGTCGTTCCTGCTGCATTCGAGAATTTTGCGGCCCTGGAAAGCACGCTATTAAAGGTTTGCCGCGGCCTACAGGGCGCGTATCGCAATATCCGAATCGAAACGAACAAGGGTGCGCGATCGGTCGAAATTAGCAGGGTGTTTATCCCGTCCAAGCTTCGGTACCGGAAACCGCCAAAAGGCGCGGCCGAAACAACGGGCTGGATGAGGTATCGAGGCCCCGGACAGCGAGTTAGGTACCAACTCGACAAGTCTTCCGGCATTACCTATGCCGAACTTAGAGGTGGCTTCCGACGGGTTGTCGTGCTTGGGGATCCAGGGGGAGGGAAGAGTACATTATGTCAGCAAATTTGCTATGATCTATGCAAACAAACTCTCTTCGTTTTGCAGCATGGGGAGCGCGCTAACGTAGATCCGCAGATTTAGAAGATCCCGTTCAGGATTATTCTGCGACTTTTCGAAAAGGCGACAAAAGCGGAGCCACAGCTCGACTTAGTTACCTATATTTCGCGCGATTTAGCGAACTATGTGACGGCTGATTTTAAGGAGCTGCAAGGGGCCATTCGATACGCCTGCGCCTCAGGCCGCGCGGTATTTGCATTCGACGGCCTCGACGGGATTCTGGACACCTCACAGCGTCGCTATTTTGCGGATCTCGTTCACTCGTTTTGCGATCGTTTTCCGCTCTGTCCGGTGCTGGTTACGTCCAGGGTCGTGGGGTATGACGACGCCGCGCTGCACGGCGAATACGAAGAGCTCCTACTGGAGAAATTCGACGAGCCTGAAGTCTCCCAATATGTAACCAACTTTATGCGGGTTGTTGCGGAGCAGCCAAAAGAGGTAGCGGAGGAAAAGGCACGGGAATTTATTCGGCAAACGGAGCAAAACGCTGAGGACCTTAGGCGTAATCCCTTGATGCTCGGACTCATGGCTTGGCTATTTCATATGAAGGGTGACGTGCCGTCAAACCGTCCAGAGATTTATGCGGAATGTGCCATGCTGATGTTCGAGAAGTGGGACAAAAACAGGGGGATTCTGCCAGATATCCCCGGAGATTTTGACCTGCTACACCTATTTAGCACGATCGCCGCTGAAATCTATGGCAAGCCCGAGTTGGCAGAAGGAGTTCAAGAGAGGTGGTTGAGGAAGACGGTTATAGAATTTTTTGAAGGCCTCTACGAGGACAAGGCGCGGGCAATTGAGGTGGGAAAATCTCTGGTCGATTTCATAGTGGGTCGAGCCTGGATTATGTCGGAAGTCGGAGACAAGGTATTCGCCTTCACGCACCGGACCTTTCTCGAGTATTTTTTTGCGAGGAGTATCGACGAGTTTTGCGATTCTGTGGAGCAGATATTCGACATTATTCGCCCCAGGATTTTGAAGCGAGAGTGGGATGTAGTTACTCATCTCGCATTGCAGCTCAAGACGTTTAGGAATGTGCGACGTATTGGCGAGGCACTTCACACGCTTCACTCTCTAATAGACAGAACAAAACGGAATCGGAAACAAATGCTGGCCGCCATTTCGTTCGCTGGCCGCGCGCTTGAGTATCTTCCTGGGCCGGAAGCGCCAGTGAAGATGATGGTCGAGTATCTGTTCGATTCGGCTATCGAACTAGCACGGGAGGGCAGTCTAGACGCTCTGCCTGTCGTTGCACTGTGCTGCAATTGCGTAAGAGAACGGCGAGAAATAGTCCGGCGCACCGTGGCAGAGCTCTTGGCAGACGGGTTATCAGATCCCCTTGATCCCCAGTTCAATTGCTTTGCCGCGCTTGCCGGGAGTCCGATAGGTATGTTGCATCCTGTCGGGCCTGTATTCGGCGAACCGCTCCCAGATACAGTACGTCAATCTGCGCAGCAGCGCGTGATGGGCTTGATGTATGCCGCCGCACCGTCTGACCCGGCGATAGCAAAGCTTTGCTGGGAGTGGTATGGCGACCAAATAGAGAATTTGTTCGCAAACCACGGCTTGGCGATGTTCTGCTCAGAGAGGCGAATTGGCGCGGGTGGCGGACTGGACCCATTTGCTTCGACCGCGCTCGGCGCTTCCGCGAAGCAGCGAGCGCGGTCGTTACGCGTTGAGCCACCACTGGCGACGATGACGCGTACCCTTCATGTTTTGGGTGAATTCGCTGTGCGAGGCATTCCATATAAATTCGACCCGGACTGGGTAAAAATAAACAACAACATTATGATGCCCGACTGGATCTGGATTGAAGTGCTCAACGAATACCAAAATGACCCGCTCATATCGGAGGGCATAGTATTTGCTATGATGGCGTCCGGAGAATTTAACAAGCGCAGAGGAGGAAAGCGGTCACTTCGTGGCGAGGAATATTCATATGCCTACGCCACGACTGACTTCAAAACCAGCAGGCTACACAAGCTAATTGCGACGCTGTTTGCAAACAAGCGAATGACAGCGTCGAAACTGAAAGACGTATATTTTAACTGGGTCGATGGGCGTCAAAGCGTATTCAATTAGGCATCGATGGCAATCGGCCACGTTGGATACGTGAGTAGGCAAGCGTGCGCCGACCTGCGCGATCCATCGCATCGAAGCGTCCGCGATCGAAGCGTCTGAATTGGCGAGACGATATGGCGCGTTGCCCCGTTCGCCTCACTCCGCCTTCTTCGTTCGCAGCTTCTCCCAGTAGTCGAGCCGCTTCCTGATCTCGCGCTCGAAGCCGCGGTCGATCGGGCGGTAGAAGCTCTGGCGCGGCAGCGCGTCGGGGAAGTAGTCGAGGCCGGAGAAGCCCTCCTCGGTGTCGGGATCGTAGACATAGCCCGCGCCATAGCCCAGCTCGCGCATCAGCCTGGTCGGCGCGTTGACGCTGTGCATCGGCGGCATCAGCGAGCCGCTGTCCTTGGCGGCGCGCTTCGCCTCGCCGAAGGCCATGTAGGCCGCCACCGATTTGGGCGCGGTGGCGAGGTAGATCACCGCCTGGGCGATGGCGAGCTCGCCCTCGGGCGAGCCCAGGCGCTCATAGGCTTGCCAGGCGGCGAGCGCCTGGACCAGGCCCTGCGGATCGGCGAGCCCGATATCCTCCACCGCCATGCGCACCACGCGGCGCGCGATGTATTCGGGATGCTCGCCGCCCGCCAGCATGCGCGCGAGCCAGTAGAGCGCCGCGTCGACATCGGAGCCGCGCACCGATTTGTGCAGCGCGCTGATCAGGTTGTAATGCCCCTCCTGCGCCTTGTCGTAGAGCGGCGCGCGCTGCTGCACCGCGGCGGCCAGCGCGGCGGTGTCGAGCAGGGTGCCGTCGGGGAGCAGCGCCAGCTCCTCGGCGAGGTTGAGCAGGAAGCGCCCGTCGCCATCGGCCATGGCTTTGAGCGCCTGGCGCGCGGCGTCGTCGAGCGGCAGCGTGCGCTTCAACACTGCCTCGGCACGCGCCAGCAGCGTGTCGAGCGCGGCGTCGTCGAGGCGGTGCAGCACGAAGACCTGGCAGCGCGACAGCAGCGCGCCGTTGAGCTCGAAGGAGGGGTTCTCGGTGGTGGCGCCGACCAGCACCACGGTGCCGTCCTCGACATAGGGCAGGAAGCCGTCCTGCTGGGCGCGGTTGAAGCGGTGGATCTCGTCGACGAAGAGCAGCGTGCCCTGGCCGCCGACGCGGCGCTTGCGGGCGGCGTCGAACACCTTGCGCAGATCGGCCACGCCCGAGAACACGGCGGAGAGCGGCTCGAAATGCATCGAGGTCGCCTCGGCCAGCAGCCGCGCGATCGTGGTCTTGCCGCAGCCGGGCGGTCCCCACAGGATCATCGAGGCGAGCCGGTGCTGCGCCACCATGCGCCCGATGGCGCCCTGCGCTCCCAGCAGATGGTCCTGTCCCACCACCTCGGCGAGCTTGCGCGGCCGCAGCCGGTCGGCGAGCGGGCGCGGCGCCTGGTCCTCGAAGAGGCTCATCTCATCCCCGGAGCGGCGGCGTGTTCAGCAGCTTGTCGCCGCGCTTCACCGTCACCACCCAGGGCGGGGCGGCGGTGCCCAGCAGCTCGCGCAGCTGCGCCACGGTGTCGACCGGCTGCCGGTTGAGGCTGACGACGACGTTGCCGGGCTCGATGCCGAGCTGCTCGGCGATGCCGCCATCGGCGAGCGCGGTGACGATCACGCCGCGCAGCGTGGTGTCGATGCCGAGCTCCTCGGCCAAGGCCGGATTCAGGTTGGCGATGGTGGCGCCGGAGAGCGGCGTGCGGCCGGAGAGGCGGGCGGTGTCGCGCGGCGGCTGCTCCGGCGGCGCCTCCAGCCGGGCGGTGATCTCCCGCCGCTGGCCCGCCCGCCACAGCGTGATCCGCGCCGGGGCATCGAGCGCGGCGATGGCGATGCGGAAGCGCAGCCCGTCGGGATCGTCGACGCCATGGCCGTCGACCGCGAGCACGACGTCGCCCATCTTGAGCCCGGCCTGCGCCGCCGGGCCGGCGGGCGAGACGGTGTTGATCAGCACGCCTTCCGGCCGCGGCAATCCCAGGCCCTGCGCCAGCTCGGATGTCACCGCCTGGCCGCTGGCGCCGAGCCAGGGACGCCGGACCTTGCCGTTGCTCATCGCCGCCTGCAGCTCGCCGCGCACCAGGCTCGAGGGAATGGCGAAGCCGATGCCGATGGAGCCGCCGGATTGCGAGAAGATGGCGGTGTTGATGCCGACCAGCCGGCCGTCGAGATCGAGCAGCGCGCCGCCGGAATTGCCGGGATTGATCGCCGCGTCGGTCTGGATGAAGGAGCGGAAATCATTGACGCCGATGGTGCGCGCGAGGCCCGAGACGATGCCGCTGGTGACGGTCTGGCCGACGCCGAAGGGATCGCCGATGGCGAGCACGAGATCGCCGACCTCGAGCGCGTCGCTGTCGCCCAGCGTCAGCGCCGGCAGCTTCTCGCCATGGGTGTCGATCTTCAGCACGGCGAGGTCGGCATGCTCGTCGGACAGCAGGATCTTCGCCTCGAACTCGCGGCGGTCGGCCAGCACCACCCGCACCTCCTGCGCGTCCTTGATGACATGGTGGTTGGTGACGATGAAGCCGGCAGGGTCGAGGATGACGCCGGAGCCCAGCGAGTTCTCGACGCGCTGGCGCGGCATGCCCGAGGGGAAACGGTCGCCGAAGAAGCGGCGGAACAGCGGATCGTTGAACAGCGCCGCCGGGCCGTCCGCGGTGCGCACCACGCGCCGCGAGAAGACGTTGACCACCGCGGGCGCCGCCTTCTTCACCACCGGCGCGAAGGACAGGTGGATGAACTCGCGGCTGGTGGGCACGACCGTGGTCTCCGCCGCGGCGGGGAGCGCGGCGAGAAGCAGGGCGCAGGCCCCGAGCAGCAGGCGCTTCATGCCCGCCACTCTAGGAGAGGGCAGGCGCCGGCGCTAGGCCGGCGCTCAGGCGCAGGCGATCAGCGTCTCCCCGTCCCAGATCCCGAGGACGGCCCGCGCCCCGCGATGGTCGGCGATGAGATAGGGATCGAGGATGACGCGTTCCTGGGTGAGCTCGCCGAGCCGGAACGAGACCTCGTCGAGCCGCCGGGCCAGTCGCAGCGCCCGGTCGCGCACCACCGGATGCACCTCGTCCAGATCCGCCACCGCGCGCTCGCGCCATTGCGCCGGGCCGCGCACCGGCAGGAGCAGCGGCAGCATGATCAGGACAAGGGCGAAAAGGCCGACCGCCGCCCCCCAGGCCGATTGACTGCCCGAGGAGAGCGCGCAGAAGCTGCCGGCGGCGACCAGCAGCAGGGCGCCTTGCGCCAGAACCACGGCCTTGCCGTGCCGGTACATCCAGCCCGGTGGGTGCCGTGCTATCTGCGCCGCCTTGTGCTTCTCGAGCGCGTCGGGCTCGATCATGGCGAGGCCGCTGGTGGCGAAGGCGATGGCCAACGCATCCTCGGCCGACGGGGCCAGCTTCGTACCGTCGAAAGGCATGGGAACTCCTTGGACAACGAGAAGGATGTCCCAGGAACGATTCCCGCGTCGGCTTGGTTCAGCACCGCGTGCCGGCGCTACGGCTTTCCCGGCAGCGCCAAACAATGACTTGAGGCAGATTACATCGCCCGGACGCTCACCAAGAATTCGTCGACCTTGTCCCCGAGGCTTGCGGCCTGCTGGGAAAGCGCCTGCGAGACGTTGAGCACGGTCGACGACGATTGGCCGGTGTCCTTCGCCGCCTGGGTCACGCCGTTGATGTTGCCCGCCACTTCCTTGGTCGCCGCCGACTGTTCCTCGACCGCGCTCGAGATCGACGTGCTGATCTCGCTGACCCGCGAAATGATCTGGGCGATCTCGCGGATCGCACCCGCCGTCGTCTGGCTGGACTCCTGGATGCCTTTGATCTGCTGTTCGATCTCCTCGGTCGCCTTGGCGGTCTGGTTGGCGAGCGACTTCACCTCCGATGCGACCACGGCGAAGCCCTTGCCCATCTCACCCGCCCGCGCCGCCTCGATCGTGGCATTGAGCGCCAGCAGATTGGTCTGGCTGGCGATGTCGGCGATGATCTGGCTGACTTCGCCGATCTTCTGCGCGGAGGACACCAATTCGCTCACCATCTGTTCCGATTTGCGAGCCTCGGCGACGGCTCCGCCGACCACGCGGGTCAATTCGGCGATCTGCCTGGATATCTCGGTCACCGAGGCGGCGAGTTCCTCGGAGGCGGCCGAGACCGTCGAGGCCTGCTGGTTGGTCTGCTCCGCCGATGCCGCCAATGTCGTCGCGGTCGTCTGCATGTTCTCGGCCGACGACGCGACCGATTGCACCATGGCCTTCACGCCGTTCTCGAATTCGTTGGCGAGGGCGGCGTTCTGCTGCTTGCGCGGGGTGAGGTCCGTCGCAAACTTCACCACCTTCCAGGGTCGCCCGTTGAGGTCCATGATCGGATTGTAGGACGCCTCGAGCCAGATCTCCTTGCCGCCCTTGCCGGTCCGCTTGAACTGTGCGGCCTGGTATTCGCCCCGCCGCAGCCGCTCCCAGAACTGCCGGTATTCGGCGCTTTCGCGATAGGCGGGCTCGACGAACAGGCTGTGATGCTTGCCTTTGATCTCGTCCAACCGATAACCCATGGTCTTCAGAAAATTTTCGTTGGCCGTGATGATGGTGCCGTCGAGTTCGAACTCGATCACCGCCTGCGACCGGTCGATCGCCTCGACCTCGCCGCGCAGATGGGCGTATTCCGCTTTCTGCTTCGAGATATCGGTCGCGTACTTGACGATCTTGTACGGCCTTCCCCGGCGGTCCAGGACGGGATTGTAGGAGGCCTCGAGCCAGATCTCCTTGCCGCCCTTGCCGAGCCGCTTGAACTGGGCGACCTGGGCCTCGCCGCGGTTCAGCTTCGCCCAGAACTCGCGATACTCGGCGCTGTCCTTATAGGCGGGCTCGACAAACATGCTGTGATGCCGGCCTTTGATCTCGCCCAGCGTATAGCCCATCGCCTTCAGGAAGTTCGCGTTGGCGGCGAGGATCGTGCCATCCGGCTTGAATTCGATAACTGCCTGCGCCCTGCCGAGCGCCGCGAGTGTCGCGGCGGCATCGTTGCGCATCAATGAGAGCGACATTCGCATTCTCCATCGTCCAGAGGCGACCGAGAAGACACGTACCCGCGCCCACGCGCCGCGGGCGCGCGTGCTCTCTCGCCAGTCTGTGTAATCTGGCCAGCCATGTAAGCTGACGCCAAGAAGATAGGGTATCCGTCTTAATTTGGCGTGAATAAACGCAGAAATCGCCGCATCACAGTCTGTAAATACATTGGTATGCCAGGTTTAGACAAAGTCCATGCCAAATATAATTGTAGTATGCGCGGAGGTTCAAGCGCACAGGGCGCGGTTTGGTCGCGGTCTCGTGAACCGAGATCGCGGCCAAACGGCGGTGACGGCTACCTAAGCTAGCGGCTTGAGAAAGCGATCGAATTACTCCGATCCCGACGGCGCTGGAAGCGGCAGGTCGCGGTACCGGACAGAGGCGGCGACCGCACCCTCAGCCGACGAGCCAGCGCCGGAAGCTCGCGACCGCGCCGCGCTCCTCGACGCGCGCAAGCTGGCAGAGCACGTGGTCCGAGGTGAGCCCGTCGCCGCCGACCGGCAGCAGCAGCAGACGATAGCGCGCGCCGCCCGAAGAGACGGCGAAGCGCTGCTCTTCTTCCATCGGCTCGGCGTGGCGGGCCGAGTGGCGGCCGCGCGCCATGATCCAGTCGATCACCATGCCGGTATATTCGATCTCGCCGTCGTTCTCGCCCAGCCGCGTGATGCGCGGCAGCTCCGTCTGCTCGACCGCGAGCAGCAGGGTATTGGGCCAGGTGGCGGCGACATGGGCGCAGTCGAGGTCGTCGAGTGCCGGGAGGTTGCGCGCCCCGCGCAGGCTGTCCCAGTAGTCGAGGATGTCCAGCTCGCCGGTCTCTGGCTCCGGCTCCGGCTCGGGGGCCGGCGCGAGCACCGGCTCTGGCGCGGGCTCGGAAGACGCGGCGGCCGGCGCGGGTGCCTGCGGCGGCAATAGCAGCAGCTCCGGCAGGCGCGGCTCGGGCTCTTCGGCCGGGGGCGCCGGCTCCGGTGGGGACTCGGAATAGGTGGCGGCCGGCGCGGGGGCCTGTAGCGGCAAAAGCAGCAGCTCCGGCGGCGGCGCCTCGGGCTCCCCGGCAGGGGGCGGGGCGAGAATCACCTCCGGCGCGCCGCCGGCGGTGAGATCGCCGCGCTTGCCGCCGGCGGCCGGCGCCGGCCGCCGGCGCTTCACCCGCACGGAGGTGAGCGAGGCGGCGGGCTCGAGGGCGGAGCGGGAGGCGCCGTCGGGGCTCATGCCGGAGGCTCCGAATGGCCGCGGCCGAAGCCGAGCGCGATGCAGCTGCCGGCCGGCATGCGGCCCTGCTCGAGGCAGGCGCAATGCCCGGCCATCAGCAGCGGCAGGATGTTGTCGATGTAGTGGTCGATGGCGGCCAGCATCAGCGCCTGATTGCTGCGGCCGAGATGCGCCGCGGCGAGCCTGAGGCGCAGATGGCGCGCGAGGCTCATGCGCAGGCTCACCCGCACGCTGCCGTCGCCGGCCTCGCCGCGCTGATGCTCGGGCTGGCGCAGGAGCTCCACCGTGCCGCCGATGTCGAGCGACCGGCGCGTCGCGCTCGGCCCGGCGGCGCCCTTGGCGACGAGCAGCGATCCCGTGAGCGACGCCGCCCTCATGACGCCTCCTGCTGGCCCAGGATGATCGGCTCGATCTCCTGTTTGGGCGGCGCCGACAGCAGGGTCGCGGGCAGCAGCGTGCGGAAATCGCGGTTGAGCCGGTTGACGAGGTACTCCCAGAGCAGCACCACCTCCTCGGCCGAGCGCGCCTCGCCGGGCACCTCCATGACGGTGCGGCCGTCGATCATGCTGGCGGCGTAGCCGGTGCGGTGATGGAGGATGACGGGAGCCAGCGTGCCGTGCTGGGAGAGCGCCATGACCGCCTCGGCGGTGATGCGCGCCCTCGGCGTCGCGGCGTTGATGACGAAGACCATGGGCTTTTCCAGGCGCTCGATCAGCTCGACGGTGGCGCCGGCGGCGCGCAGATCGTGCGGGCTCGGCCGGGCCGGGACGATGACGAGATCGGCGAGGCCGATGACCTCGGCGATGGTCGCCTCGATCGCCGGCGGCGTGTCGATCACCAGCAGCCTGATGCCGAGCGAGCGCATGCGCTCGATGTCGGCGGCGAGCCGCCCGGTACTGGTGCGGGCGAAGAGCGGCGTGTCGGCGGTGCGCGCGTTCCACCATTCCGACAGGCTGCCTTGCGGGTCGGTGTCGACCAGCACCACGGGGCCGAAGCCCGCGCGCTCGGCCTGGACGGCGAGATGCCCCGCCAGTGTCGTCTTGCCCGACCCGCCCTTCTGGGAGGCGACGGCGATGATGTGCATGGGGTGTCTCCCAATCCCGGCGCCGGCTCGCGCCTGTCCCGGTCTTGGACAGTCTTCGATCACCAGCGCCGCGATCGTACCCCACCAGCCGCAGAACAGGGCAAAGTATCGGCGAGTATTTTCGCTGGTGTTGCTTAAAAACGGCCGTGACGAGACAAGGGATTTATTGCGGATTTTTAGAGAAATTGCCCCGAGGCGAAATCACCCGCCGGCGCCGAAGGTTTCGGCGAAGGCGCTTCGCAAGGCGGCGTCGACCTCGTCCATCCCGGCCTTCACCCCCAGCCGGGCGAGCGAGGTGACGCCGTGCTCGCTGATGCCGCAGGGCACGATGCCGCGGTAATGGCCGAGATCGGGATCGACGTTGAGTGCCACGCCGTGGAAGCTCACCCAATGGCGCACGCGCACGCCGATGGCGGCGATCTTGCTCTCGCGGCCGCCGCCCTCGTCGATCCAGATGCCGACCCGCCCGGGACGCCGCTCGCCCTTGACCCCGAAGCGGGCCAGCGTGCGGATGAGCCAGTCCTCGAGGCCGCAGATATAGCGGCGCAGATCGCCGCCGCGGCGGCCGAGATCGAGCATGACATAGCCCACGCGCTGGCCGGGCCCGTGATAGGTGTATTGTCCGCCGCGGCCGCTGCGATGGACGGGGAGCAGGGTGGGATCGACGAGGTCATCGTGGCGGGCGCTGGTGCCGGCGGTATAGAGCGGCGGGTGCTCCAGCAGCCAGACCAGCTCCGGCGCCGTGCCGGCGCGGATCGCGGCGACACGGGCCTCCATCGCCGCCACCGCAGCCTCGTAAGCCACCAGGCCATCGCCGACCTGCCACTCCACCGCTGTCATCGCCCGTTCTCCCGCCGCCGTCCCGCTTGATATGGCCCTGGGGATTTGGTAATCACCCGCCCCACCAGCGGCAATGCGAAACTCTGCGCGGCCGCTGCCGCTTGCGGTCGTGGCGGAATTGGTAGACGCGCTAGCTTGAGGTGCTAGTGCCCGAAAGGGCTTGGAAGTTCGAGTCTTCTCGACCGCACCATCCCTCCGGTCTCGTGACGGAACCCAGGGCTCGCGCCCGCGGCGAGGGCGCGGGCTGGCTTTGACTGGTCCAGGTAGTATAGAAGAGGCGCGAACCGGAGGCAGCCTCATGGCCGACGAGGAATTGCGCGACAGCGCGCTGGAATATCACCGGCTGCCGATCCCGGGAAAGATCGGCATCGTCGCCACCAAGCCGCTCGCCACCCAGCGCGACCTGGCGCTGGCCTATTCGCCGGGCGTCGCCGCCGCCTGCCTGGCGATCGCCGCCGATGCCGGCGAGGCCTCGAGCCTCACCGCGCGCAGCAATCTCGTCGCGGTCATCACCAACGGCACGGCGGTGCTGGGGCTGGGCGCGATCGGCCCGCTCGCCGCCAAGCCGGTGATGGAAGGCAAGGCGGTGCTGTTCAAGAAATTCGCCGGCATCGACGTCTTCGACATCGAGATCAACGAGCGCGACCCCGACCGGCTGGTCGAGGTCATCGCCGCGCTCGAGCCCACCTTCGGCGGCATCAACCTCGAGGACATCAAGGCGCCGGAATGCTTCGCGATCGAGGCGGCGCTGCGCAAACGGCTCAAGATCCCGGTGTTCCACGACGATCAGCACGGCACCGCCATCATCGTCGGCGCCGCCATCCGCAACGGGCTCAGGATCATCGGCAAGACGCTGAAGGAGGTGAAGCTGGTGGCCTCGGGCGCCGGCGCCGCCGCGCTCGCCTGCCTCGACCTGCTGGTCGATATGGGGCTGCCGGTCGCCAACATCACCGTCACCGACAAATACGGCGTCGTCTGGCGCGGCCGCAAGGAGGAGATGGATCCGCGCAAGGAGCGCTATGCCAAGGAGACCAACGCCCGTGCGCTCGGCGAGGTGATCGACGGCGCCGACATCTTCCTCGGCCTCTCCGCGCCCAACGTGCTGACGCCGGAGATGGTGGCGAAGATGGCGCAGCGGCCGCTCATCTTCGCGCTGGCCAATCCCGACCCGGAGATCGCGCCCGAAGCGGCGCGGGCGGTGCGGCCGGATGCGATCATCGCCACCGGGCGGGCCGACTATCCCAATCAGGTGAACAACGTCCTGTGCTTTCCCTTCATCTTCCGCGGCGCCCTCGATGTCGGCGCCACCGCCATCAACGAGGCGATGAAGCTCGCCTGCGTCGAGGCGCTGGCCGACCTGGCGCTGGCGCCGCCCTCGGACGTGGTGGCGGCGGCCTATGGCGACACGTCGCTCACCTTCGGTGCCGACTACCTCATTCCCAAGCCCTTCGATCCCCGCCTCATCCTGGAGCTGGCGCCGGCGGTGGCGAAGGCGGCGATGGACTCAGGCGTGGCGACGCGGCCGATCGCCGACTTCCCGGCCTATCGCCAGCGGCTCTCGCAATTCGTCTTCCGCTCCGGCCTGGTCATGAAGCCGCTTTTCGACCGGGCGCGCTCCGATCCGCGGCGGGTCGCCTTCGCCGAGGGCGAGGACGAGCGGGTGCTGCGTGCCGCCCAGCAGGTGCTCGATGACGGTCTCGCCCGGCCGATCATCATCGGCCGGCGCGACGTGGTCGCGCGCCGCCTGCAGCGGCTCAATCTGCGCTTCAAGCTCGACCAGGATGTGGAGCTGGTCGATCCGCAGGACGATCCCCGCTATCACGATTACTGGACGCTCTATCACCGCCTGATGGAGCGCAAGGGCGTCTCGCCCGATTTCGCCCGCGGGCTGGTGCGCACGCGGACCTCGGTGATCGCCGCGCTGATGGTGCGCCGCGGCGAGGCCGATGCGCTGTTGTGCGGCGCCATCGGCCAGTATCACCGGCACCTCAAGCATCTCGTCGACATCCTGGGCCTGGCGCCGGGGGTGAGCGCGCCGGCGGCGCTGAGCGCGCTGATCCTGCCGCGCGGCACCTATTTCCTCTGCGACACCTTCGTGGTCGACGATCCCTCGGCCGAGCAGGTCGCGGCGACGACGGTCCGCGCCGCCGAGACGCTGCGCTATTTCGGCATCGAGCCCAAGGTGGCGCTGCTGTCGCATTCCGATTTCGGCAGCGCCGACGCGCCCTCGGCGCGCAAGATGCGCCACGCCTTCGCGCTGCTGCGCGAGCGCGTGCCGGATCTGGTGGTGGAGGGCGAGATGCGCGCCGACACCGCGCTCTCCGAGGACATAAGGCAGCGGATCTTTCCCAACTCGCTGCTCAAGGGCACGGCCAATCTGCTGATCATGCCGAACCTCGATGCCGCCAACATCGCCTTCCATGCGCTGACCGTGCTGGCCGAGGGTCAGCCGGTGGGGCCGATCCTGCTCGGCCTCAACGCCGCGGCGCACATCGTCACCCCGTCGGTGACGGTGCGCGGGCTCGTCAACATGACTGCGGTCGCGGTCAGCCACGCGCAGGTGGCGCTGCCCGTCGCGGCCGCCTAGCTGAGCAGGGCGCCCCTCGGGGAGCGCCCCGCGCCGGTCAGCGCATGTGGTGGTGGCGGCCGCGGCTCAGCAGCTCGTCGGCGGTCTGCTTCTGCTCGGGCGACAGGCTGTCATAGAGGGGCTTGAAGGCGGCGAGGAAGCGCTGCTCGTGCTGGGTGTGCATCTCGCCGAATTTCACCCGCGCCTCGAGCCGCTCGACGGCATTCTTCGGCTTGTCGCGGTCGGCGCCGAACTGCTCGTGCAGCTTTGCCCTGTCCTTGGCGTTGGCGCGCATCGCCTCGGCGACGCGCTCGAACTGCGCCTCCTGCGCCGGCGTGATCTTGAGCACGGCCTTGAGGAAGGCGATGCGGCCCTCGATGAAGCGGCCGGGGTTGACATGGTGCTCGGGGCCGGTCTGGGCCGGGGCGGTGGTGGCCTGCGCGTCGGCATCCGGCGCGCTCAGGCTGGCGAGGCCGCCGGCGCCGGCCAGCGCCGCGGCGAGCGCCAGCGCCGGAAGGGCGGTCTTGCGGATGAACATCGGGGTAGGCTCCTGGGCTAGGGGCTGGAAAGGAACGTGCCCTAGTTCTAGGGCGCCCGTCCCGCCGCCATCCCTTGCCAGGGAACGACCCGCCGGTAGACTGCGGCAAAGCCCGCCCGGGGAGGCGCCATGGCGACCAACCGCTACCCGACGCTCGATTTCGACCTTGGGGCCGAGATCGACCAGCTGCGCGACACGGTGCGCGCCTTCGCCGATGACGAGATCGCCCCGCTCGCCGCCGAGATCGACCGCAGCGACCGCTTCCCGCGCGCGCTCTGGCCGAAGATGGGGGCGCTCGGCCTGCACGGCATCACCGTCGAGGAGGAGTATGGCGGCACCGGCATGGGCTATCTCGCCCATGTCGTCGCCATGGAGGAGGTGAGCCGCGGCTCGGCCGCGATCGGGCTCTCCTACGGCGCCCATTCCAATCTCTGCGTCAACCAGCTCCGCCGCAACGGCAGCGAGGCGCACAAGCGCCGCTATCTGCCGAAGCTGATCTCGGGCGAGCATGTCGGCGGCCTCGCCATGAGCGAGCCCGGCGCCGGCTCCGACGTGGTGAGCATGCGCACGCGCGCGGAGAAGCGCGGCGACCGCTTCATCCTCAACGGCAGCAAGATGTGGATCACCAACGGCCCCGAGGCCGACACGCTGGTGGTCTATGCCAAGACCGATCCCATGGCCGGCGCGCGCGGCATCACCGCCTTCCTGATCGAGCGCGGGATGAAGGGCTTCCGCCCGGCGCAGAAGCTCGACAAGCTCGGCATGCGCGGCTCGCCGACCTCCGAGCTGGTGTTCGAGGATTGCGAGGTGCCGGAAGAGAACGTGCTCGGCCGGGTCAATGACGGGGTGCGGGTGCTGATGAGCGGGCTCGATTACGAGCGCGCCGTGCTGGCGGCGGGACCGCTCGGCATCATGCAGGCCTGCCTCGAGGCGGTGATCCCCTATGTCCACGAGCGCAAGCAGTTCGGCCAGGCGATCGGCGAGTTCCAGCTGATGCAGGGCAAGCTCGCCGACATGTACACGACGATGAACGCCTGCAAGGCCTATGTCTACGCCGTGGCGCGCGCCTGCGATCGCGGCCAAACGACGCGCAAGGATGCGGCGGGCGCCATCCTCTACGCGGCCGAGAAGGCGACCTGGATGGCGCTCGAGGCGATCCAGGCGCTGGGCGGCAACGGCTACATCAACGACTACCCGACGGGGCGCCTGCTGCGCGACGCCAAGCTCTACGAGATCGGCGCCGGCACCTCCGAGATCCGCCGCATGCTGATCGGCCGCGAGCTGTTCACGGAGACGGCGTAGGCGCTATTCCCGCGCCGGCGCCGCGCGCTCGACGATGCCGCGCGCGTCGATGCCGGCAGGCAGCGCGCCGAAGGCGCCGGTGCGCTCGCCCTGAGAGGCGGCTCGCGCAGAAGCCGTCGGCGATGGCCGGCGGCGCGAAGCGCACCAGCAGCGCGCCTTGCAGGGCCAGCACCAGCAGTTCTCAGACGAGCCGGCGCGCCTGCGCCTCGTCGGGCCGGGCCGCCAGGGACGTTTCGAGGCCGGCGATGAAGCGGTCAAGCCGAGGATCGCCGCCCTTGGCCGCCGCGAGCTCGGCGCGCAGCGCCTCGCCGGCCTCGGGCGTGCGCGTCAGCGCGCGCAGCACATCGAGGCACATGACGTTGCCCGAGCCCTCCCAGATCGAATTGACCGGCATCTCGCGATAGAGCCGCGGCATCGGGCTTTCCTCGACATAGCCATTGCCGCCCAGCACCTCCATCGCCTCCCCGGCAAATGCCACGGCGCGCTTGCACACCCAATATTTCGCCGCCGGCGTCAGCAGCCGGCGCAGCGCGGTCTCGGCGGGGTCGTCCTGGCGATCGAAGGCGCGCGCCATGCGCAAGGCGAGCGCCACCGCCGCCTCCACTTCGAGCGCGAGATCGGCGAGCAGCGCGGTCATCAGCGGCTGGTCGATCAGGTGGCGCTGGAAGGCGGTGCGGTGGGCCGCATGATGCACCGCCTGCGCCAGCGCCTGGCGCATCAGCCCGGCGCTGGCCACCGCGCAGTCGAGCCGCGTGTATGTCGCCATCTCGATGATGCCGGGAATGCCGCGGCCTTCCTCGCCGACGAGGAAGGCGAGCGCGCCCTGGAATTCGACCTCGCTCGAGGCGTTGGAGCGGTTGCCGAGCTTGTCCTTGAGGCGCTGCAGGCGCAGCGCATTGACCTCGCCGTCGGGCGTCCAGCGCGGCAGGAAGAAGCAGGACGGGCCCTTGGGCGCCTGCGCCAGCACCAGGAAGGCGTCGCACATCGGCGCCGACATGAACCATTTGTGGCCGGTCAGGCGATAGGCCTGGCCCGGGCCGCCGCCCGCGACCGGCTCGGCGCGCGTGCTGTTGCTGCGCAGATCCGAGCCGCCCTGCTTCTCGGTCATGCCCATGCCCATCAGCGCGCCGGTCTTCTCGGCCGCCGGCAGGAAGCGCGGGTCGTAGCGGCGCGCATAAAGCCGCGGCAGCCATTCCTGCGCGAGGTCCTGTTGATGACGGAGCGCCGGCACCACGCCATAGGTCATGGTGATCGGGCATTGCACGCCGGCCTCGATCTGGCACTGCATGTAGACCTGGGCGGCGCGCGCCACATGCGCGCCCGGCCGCGGCTCGGCCCAGGGACCGGTGTGGACCCCCTCGGCAATCGCCAGCGCCATCAGCGAATGCCAGGCGGGGTGGAACTCGACGATGTCGCGGCGCCTTCCGTAGCGGTCGAAGCTCTGCAGCACCGGGGTGTTGCGGTTCGCCTGGACGCCCCACTCGATCGTTTCGGCGCGACCCAGCGCGCGGCCGAATCCCGCGAGCCGCTGCAGCGCCCAGTCGCCGCCCTCGCGCGCGACCGCCTCCTGCAGCGCGCGGTCGCTGGTGAAGAGGTTGTAGTCGATCAGCGGCGGCGGCTGGTTGAACACCTCGTGGGTGATGAAGCCCGCCGCGCTCGCCGTGCCGTCGTTCATGGCCGATCTCCTCGCGGCGGCATTCTACAGGCGGATCGCATGCCGAGGGAAATGCGTTGACCGGCCGAGCCTCGCCCGCCCGCCGGCGATTGCGACGGCAGCCCAATTCCGTGCTAGCCTCGCGCCCATGATCCTGACGCAGGAGCAGGCGATGATCCGCGACATGGCGCGGAATTTCGCCAATGAGCGGCTGAAGCCCTTCGCCGCCGAATGGGACCGCGCCGCGCGCTTCCCGGCCGAGGCGCTGGGCGAGATGGGTCAGCTCGGGCTGCTCGGCATGCTCGTGCCCGAGGCCTATGACGGCGCCGCCACCGACCATGTCGCCTATGCGCTGGCGCTCGAGGAGATCGCCGCCGGCGATGGTTCCTGCTCGACCATCATGAGCGTGCACAATTCGGTCGGCTGCCTGCCGCTGCTCAAATTCGGCACCGAGGAGCAGAAGCAGCGCTTCCTGAAGCCGATGGCGCGGGGCGAGATGCTCTGCGCCTTCTGCCTGACCGAGCCCGAGGCAGGCTCGGACGCCGCCGCGATCCGCGCGCGGGCGCGGCGCGATGGCAACAAATATGTGCTCACCGGCACCAAGCAGTTCATCACCTCGGGCGCCAACGCCAAGCTGGCGGTGGTCTTCGCCGTCACCGATCCCGGCGCCGGCAAGAAGGGCATCAGCGCCTTCATCGTGCCGACCGACCGGCCGGGCTGGCGGGTGGCGAAGCTCGAGCACAAGACCGGGCAGCGCGCCTCGGACACGGCGCAGATCGTCTTCGAGGAGCTCGAGCTCACGCCCGACCTGCTGCTGGGGCAGGAAGGCGAGGGCTACAGGATCGCGCTCGCCAATCTCGAAGGCGGACGCATCGGCATCGCGGCGCAGGCGATCGGCATGGCGCGCGCCGCCTTCGAGGCGGCGACCGCCTATGCCAAGGACCGCAAGAGCTTCGGCACGGCGATTGCCAACCACCAGGCGGTCGCCTTTCGCCTCGCCGACATGGCGACGCAGATCGAGGCGGCGCGCCAGCTCGTGGTGCATGCCGCGAGCCTGCGCGATGCCGGGCTGGCCTGCATCAAGGAAGCCTCGATGGCCAAGCTCTTCGCCTCGGAGATGGCGGAGCGCGTCTGCTCGGACGCCATCCAGATCCATGGCGGCTACGGCTATCTCCAGGACTTCCCCGTCGAGCGCATCTGGCGCGACGTGCGCGTCTGCCAGATCTACGAAGGCACCAGCGACATCCAGCGCCTCGTCATCAGCCGCCAGGTGCTGGCGGGGTAGCCGGCGGGGATCGACGGCCGGGCGCGGCCGTTAGCAGGGTCGCTCATCACTGCAAGGGGAGAGCCCTCATGCCCGAGCTCGGCATCAATCCCGACAAGGTCTGCGACTTCATCGAGGCGGCGCGCGAGGTGGCGGGGCTCACGGCCTCCACCGCCGGCGACGCCACCACCACCGGCGACGACAGCCCGCTCACCACGCTGGTCGAGCCGATGGACGGCATGGATCCGCGCCGGCGCGAGATGATCGCCTTCGTCGCCGGCCTCGACGCCGAGGAGCAGGCCAATCTGCTGGCCCTCATCATGCTCGGCCGCGGCGATTACGACATTGCCGAATGGGAGGACGCGCTCGCCGAGGCCAGCGGCATGATCGACGACCGCAGCGCCGACTTCATGATCGGCGACCCGGCGCTGCCCGGCTATCTGCTGGAGGCGCTCGAGGCGTTCGGCGAGGCCTGCACCGAGTAAGCGGTCGGGCCGGCGCTTTTCCGCTTGCCGGGCGGGGCGGCGTTTTGCATGGTGGCGGCAGGCCGTCGACCGTTGGTTGAAGGGTAGCCATGCCGGTCATCAAGACCGCGCTCGAACAGCGCTCCGACACGTTCCGCGCCAATGCGGCGGCGATGCGCGCGCAGGCAGCAGATCTGGCCGCGCGCGTCGCCGAGATCCGCAAGGGGGGCGGCGAGGCGGCGCGCCAGCGCCATCTCGCCCGCGGCAAGCTGCTGCCGCGCGAGCGTGTGCGCGCGCTGATCGATCCCGGCGCGCCCTTCCTCGAATTCTCCCAGCTCGCCGGCTACGGCATGTATGGCGAGGATATCCCGGCCGGCGGCATCATCACCGGCATCGGCCCGGTGATGGGCCGCGAATGCGTCATCGTCGCCAACGACGCCACGGTCAAGGGCGGGACCTACTATCCGGTCACGGTGAAGAAGCATCTGCGCGCCCAGGAGATCGCGCGGCAGAACCACCTGCCCTGCCTCTACCTCGTCGATTCCGGCGGCGCGAACCTACCCAACCAGGACGAGGTCTTTCCCGACCGCGAGCATTTCGGCCGCATCTTCTACAACCAAGCGACGCTCTCCGCCTCGGCATCCCCCAGATCGCCGTCGTGATGGGCTCCTGCACCGCGGGCGGCGCCTATGTGCCGGCGATGTCCGACGAGAGCATCATCGTCCGCAACCAGGGCACGATCTTTCTCGGCGGGCCGCCGCTGGTGAAGGCGGCGACCGGCGAGGTGGTGACTGCCGAGGAGCTGGGCGGCGCCGACGTCCACAGCCGCGTCTCCGGCGTCACCGACCATTACGCGCTCGACGACGCCCATGCGCTCGGCATCGCGCGGCGCATCGTCGGCCATCTCAACCGGGTGAAGCGGCCGGCGCTCGACATCGCCGCGCCGGTCGAGCCGCTCTACGATGCCGAGGAGATCTACGGCATCGTGCCCGCCGACACGCGCAAGCCCTATGATGTGCGCGAGGTGATCGCGCGCATCGTCGACGGCAGCGAGCTCGACGAGTTCAAGCAGCTCTACGGCCCGACGCTGGTCACCGGCTTCGCGCGGCTCTGGGGCTATCCCGTCGGCATCGTCGCCAACAACGGCATCCTGTTCTCCGAGAGCGCGCTCAAGGGCGCGCATTTCATCGAGCTCTGCGCCCAGCGCGGCATTCCGCTGATCTTCCTGCAGAACATCACCGGCTTCATGGTCGGGCGCAAATACGAGGCCGGCGGCATCGCCAAGGACGGCGCCAAGATGGTGACCGCGGTCGCCTGCGCCAAGGTGCCGAAATTCACGGTGATCATCGGCGGCAGCTTCGGCGCCGGCAATTACGGCATGTGCGGCCGGGCCTATGGGCCGCGCTTCCTCTGGATGTGGCCCAATGCGCGCATCTCGGTGATGGGCGGCGAGCAGGCGGCCGCGGTGCTCGCCACGGTGCGGCGCGACAACATCGAGGCGCGCGGCGGCGTGTGGAGCAAGGAGGAGGAGGCCGCCTTCAAGGCGCCGATCCTCGAGCAGTACGAGCATCAGGGCCATCCCTATTACGCCAGCGCGCGGCTCTGGGATGACGGCGTCATCGATCCCGTCGAGACGCGACGGGTGCTGGCGCTGGCGATCTCGGCGAGCCTCAACGCACCGATCGAGAAGACCGAGTTCGGCGTGTTCCGGATGTAAGGATGAGCGAGCCCAACATCCTCATCGAGATCGACGCGCGCGGCATCGCGCGGCTCAGCCTCAACCGGCCGGCGGTGCACAACGCCTTCGACGACCGGCTGATCGCCGATCTCACCGCGGCGCTGGACCGGCTCGAGCGCGACGGCGCGGTGCGCGTCCTGGTGCTGACCGGCAGCGGCGAAAGCTTCTCCGCCGGCGGCGATCTCAACTGGATGCGGCGCATGGCGGGCTATAGCGAGGCGGAGAATCTCGCCGATGCGCGGGCTCTCGCCGAGCTGCTGCGGCGTCTCAACGAGTTCGCGAAGCCGACGCTGGCGCGGGTCAACGGCGCCGCCTTTGCCGGCGGGCTCGGGCTGGTCTGCTGCTGCGATATCGCGGTGGCTGCCGCCGAGGCGGTGTTCTCGGTCTCGGAGGTGCGCCTCGGCCTGGTGCCGGCGACCATCAGCCCTTATGTGGTGGCGGCGATCGGGGCCAGGGCGTCGCGGCGCTATTTCCTCACCGGCGAGCGCTTCTCGGCGCAAGAGGCGCAGCGCCTCGGCCTGGTCCACGAGGTGGCGCCGCGCGCCGAGCTCGACGCGGCTGCGGATGGGATCGTCGCCGCGATCCTCGCGGGCGGCAGCTTTGCCCAGGCGCGCTCCAAACGCCTCGTCGCCGAGGTGCAGGACCGCCCGGTCGGCGAGAGCGTCATCGCGCTCACCGCCCGCGCCATCGCCGAGGCGCGCGCCTCGGCCGAGGCGCGCGAGGGACTGGCCGCGTTCTTCGCCAAGCGCAAGCCCGGCTGGGCGCGCTGAGGCAAGCGATGTTCGGCAAGATCCTCATCGCCAATCGCGGCGAGATCGCCTGCCGGGTGATCCGCACCGCGCGGCGGCTCGGCATCCGCACCGTCGCCGTCTATTCCGAGGCCGATGCCGCGGCGCTCCATGTGGCGGAGGCCGACGAGGCCTATCCCATCGGCCCGGCGCCGGCGCGCGACAGCTATCTCAGCATTCCCCGGCTGATCGCGGCGGCCGAGCGCTCGGGCGCCGAGGCGGTGCATCCGGGTTACGGCTTCCTGTCCGAGAACGGCGATTTCGCCGAGGCCTGCGCGGCGGCCGGCCTCGTCTTCATCGGCCCGCCGCCGGCGGCGATCCGCGCCATGGGATCGAAAGCGGCGGCCAAGGCGCTGATGGAGCGTGCCGGCGTGCCGCTGGTGCCGGGATATCACGGCGAGGCGCAGGACGAACGGCATCTGGCGCAAGCCGCGCGGCATGTCGGCTACCCCGTGCTGATCAAGGCCTCGGCCGGCGGCGGCGGCAAGGGCATGCGCGTGGTCGAGAGCCCGGACAAATTCGCCGCAGCGCTCGCCTCGGCCAAGCGCGAGGCGGGCTCGGCCTTCGGCGACGACCGCGTGCTGATCGAGAAGTACCTGACCCGGCCGCACCACATCGAGATCCAGATCTTCGCCGACCGCTTCGGCAACACGCTGCACCTCTTCGAGCGCGACTGCTCGATCCAGCGCCGCCATCAGAAAGTGGTCGAGGAGGCGCCGGCGCCGGGGATGACCGCCGAGCGGCGCCGCGCCATGGGCGAGGCGGCGGTCGCCGCGGCGCGCGCGGTGGGCTATGTCGGCGCCGGCACGGTCGAGTTCATCGCCGAGGGCCAGGCCTTCTACTTCATGGAGATGAACACGCGCCTCCAGGTCGAGCACCCGGTGACCGAAGCCATCACCGGGCTCGACCTCGTCGAGTGGCAGCTGCGCGTCGCCGCCGGCGAGGCGCTGCCGCTGCGCCAAGAAGATGTCGCGGCACGCGGCCATGCCGTCGAGGTGCGGCTCTATGCCGAGGATCCCGCGCGCAACTTCCTGCCGGTGACCGGCAGGCTCCGCTGTCTGCGCGCGCCGGCCGCTTCGCCGGGCCTGCGCATCGATACCGGCGTGCGCGAAGGCGACGCGGTCGGCATCCATTACGACCCGATGATCGCCAAGGTGATCGCCTGGGGCGAGGATCGCGACGCGGCGCTGCGCCGTCTCGCCGCCGGGCTGGCCGGCTACCGCATCGCGGGCCTCACCACCAACCGCGATTTCCTGCTGCGCGTCCTGCGCCATCCCGATTTCGTCGCCGGCGCCTTCGATACCGGCTTCATCGAGCGCCACCGCGCCGCGCTGCTGCCGCCGGCGGCGCCCGCGCCGCGCCTGGCGCTCGCCGCCGCGAGCCTGGCGCTGCTGCGGGAGCAGGCGGTGGAAGCCGGCGCCGGCTCCGGCGACCCGCACTCGCCCTGGCACCGCCGCGATTTCTGGCGGCTCAATGGCGACGCCTCCCGGGATATGCGCTGGGCCGACGGCGACGAGCCGCGCCTGGTCCGGGCCTTCTGGCGCGGGCCGCGCTATCGCCTGGAGATCGACGGCGAGGCCTGCGAGGCCGCGGCCGAGGTCACCGCCGAGGGCGACCTCGCCGTCGAGCTCGACGGTGTCCGCGCGCGGCTCGCCGTGCTGCGCCAAGGCGACGAGGTGACGGTGGTGGGAGATGACGGCAGCTGGCGGCTTCTCTATATCGATCCCTTGGCGCCCAAGGCGGCGGAGGAGGCGGCGGGCGGCAGGCTCAGCGCGCCGATGCCGGGCAAGGTGGCGCAGGTGCTGGCCGCGGCCGGCGCGCAGGTCAAGCGGGGGCAGGCGCTGATGGTGCTCGAGGCGATGAAGATGGAGCACACCATCGCCGCGCCCGCCGACGGCACGGTGGAGCGCGTCAATTACGCGGCGGGCGACCTCGTCGAGGAAGGCGCGGAGCTGATCGGCTTCGCGGCGGCAGAGTAGGGAGATCGGGGCATGCAGCTGCCCAAGCAGGTCCGCATGGTCGAGGTCGGCCCGCGCGACGGGCTGCAGAACGAGGCGCAGATCGTCCCGGCTGCGACCAAGATCGCGCTCATCGAGCAACTGGCCGATGCCGGGCTCACCGTGGTCGAGGCCGGCAGCTTCGTCTCGCCCAAATGGATCCCGCAAATGGCCGACACGGCCGAGGTGCTGGCCGGACTGAAGCGCAAGCCGGGGGTGAGCTATCCCGTGCTGGTGCCGAATATGCAGGGCTTCGCCGCGGCGCTCGCCGCCGGGGTCGAGGAGATTGCCATCTTCGCCGCCGCCTCCGAGAGCTTTTCGCGGCGCAACATCAACTGCTCCATCGCCGAGAGCCTGGAACGCTTCGCGCCGGTGGCCGAGGGCGCTCGACGGCACGGGATGCGGCTGCGCGGCTACATCTCCTGCGTCGTCGACTGTCCCTATGAGGGGCCGATCGCGCCCGATGCCGTGGCCGAGGTCGCGGCCAGGCTGGCGGCGATGGGCTGCTATGAGGTGTCGCTGGGCGACACCATCGGCACCGGCACGCCGGCGCGCATCCAGGCGATGATCGGGCGGGTCGCCGCCGCGGTGCCGCGCGAGCGCCTGGCGGTGCATTTCCACGACACCTACGGCCAGGCGCTGGCCAATATCCTGGCTTCGCTGGAGCAGGGGGTGGCGGTCATCGACAGCTCGGTCGCGGGGCTCGGCGGCTGTCCCTACGCCAAGGGCGCCTCGGGCAATGTCGCGAGCGAGGACGTGCTCTACCTGCTCGACGGGCTCGGCATCCGCAGCGGCGTCGACATGACGCGTCTGGCGGCGGCCGGAGGCTTCATCTCGCGAGCGCTCGGCCGCGAGCCCGCCTCCAAGGTGGCCCGCGCGCTCGCCGCCAAGGCGGCCTGAGCCATGGCGCTCCATCTCATCAAGCTCGCGGTGGGCGTCGATGACGTCGCGCATCTGCGCAAGCTGCAGAAGGAGCGGCGGCGCGAGCGCGGGCGCTATGTTTTCTACACCCGCCACATGCCGCGCCGGCGCGAGGAGATCCTCGATGGCGGCTCGATCTATTGGGTGATCAAGGGCCATATCCGCGTCCGCGAGCGCATCCTGGGCTTCATCCCCGTGGTCGAGGATGACGGCGAGCGCTATTGCCTGGTGCGCTACGATCCCAAGCTGGTGGAGACGGTGTGGCAGCCCAAGCGGCCGTTCCAGGGCTGGCGCTATCTCCTGCCCAAGGACGCGCCGGCCGACCGCCCGGCCAAGGCGGGCAAGGAGGACGAGCTGCCCCCTGCCATGGCCGAGGAGCTGCGCGCGCTCGGCCTGCTGTAAAATCGGCGCCGCGGCTCTGGACAATTCTGTGACGGCGTTCTATATGTACGCCTCAGCCGCTTCGGCGGCCCTTCTGAAACGTGTCGATGGCGAACGCCGCACTCCGCGGCTTCCGTCTTTGTCGACCGCCTAAGAAGCTCCCGATAGCAGCGGGTAAAAGCTTGTTGACTTGCCATGAGGGCGAGCTTATAAGCGCCGCTCCCTTTCGGGGGACGCTCTTTGACATTGTGAGTTTGAGGAAGGGATGCGCAGGCGGCGGCGCTGTAAGGTGCCGTTGGATGCGCATCTTGGTAGGAATTGTCTATGTCGATTCCGAACAAGAGTGCGATTGAGCGGTGCCAGGACTTGGGGGCTTTTAGCGAGCTCCCGAGGCTAACTTGAGAGTTTGATCCTGGCTCAGAACGAACGCTGGCGGCATGCCTAACACATGCAAGTCGAACGCCTGTAGCAATACAGGAGTGGCGCACGGGTGAGTAACGCGTGGGAACCTGCCCTTGGGTGCGGGATAACCCGGCGAAAGCCGGGCTAATACCGCATACGTCCTTCGGGAGAAAGATTTATCGCCCGAGGAGGGGCCCGCGTCGGATTAGCTAGTTGGTGAGGTAACGGCTCACCAAGGCGATGATCCGTAGCTGGTCTGAGAGGATGATCAGCCACACTGGGACTGAGACACGGCCCAGACTCCTACGGGAGGCAGCAGTGGGGAATATTGGACAATGGGGGCAACCCTGATCCAGCAATGCCGCGTGAGTGATGAAGGCCTTAGGGTTGTAAAGCTCTTTCGGCGGGGACGATGATGACGGTACCCGCAGAAGAAGCCCCGGCTAACTTCGTGCCAGCAGCCGCGGTAATACGAAGGGGGCGAGCGTTGTTCGGAATTACTGGGCGTAAAGGGCGCGCAGGCGGCCTTTGAAGTCAGGCGTGAAAGCCCCGGGCTCAACCTGGGAGGTGCGCTTGATACTCGAAGGCTGGAGTGCGGGAGAGGAGAGTGGAATTCCCAGTGTAGAGGTGAAATTCGTAGATATTGGGAAGAACACCGGTGGCGAAGGCGGCTCTCTGGACCGTAACTGACGCTGAGGCGCGAAAGCGTGGGGAGCAAACAGGATTAGATACCCTGGTAGTCCACGCTGTAAACGATGTGCGCTAGACGTTGGGGGACCTAGTCCCTCGGTGTCGCAGCTAACGCGTTAAGCGCACCGCCTGGGGAGTACGGCCGCAAGGTTAAAACTCAAAGGAATTGACGGGGGCCCGCACAAGCGGTGGAGCATGTGGTTCAATTCGACGCAACGCGAAGAACCTTACCAGCCCTTGACATGTCCCGTATGGGGTCGAGAGATCGGCTCCTTCAGTTCGGCTGGCGGGAACACAGGTGCTGCATGGCTGTCGTCAGCTCGTGTCGTGAGATGTTGGGTTAAGTCCCGCAACGAGCGCAACCCTCACCTTCAGTTGCCATCAGGTAAAGCTGGGCACTCTGAAGGAACTGCCGGTGACAAGCCGGAGGAAGGCGGGGATGACGTCAAGTCCTCATGGCCTTTATGGGCTGGGCTACACACGTGCTACAATGGCGGTGACAGAGGGAGGCAAGGGGGCGACCCTGAGCCAATCTCGAAAAGCCGTCTCAGTTCGGATTGTTCTCTGCAACTCGAGAGCATGAAGCTGGAATCGCTAGTAATCGCGGATCAGCACGCCGCGGTGAATACGTTCCCGGGCCTTGTACACACCGCCCGTCACACCATGGGAGTTGGTTTTACCTGAAGACGGTGTGCCAACCGCAAGGAGGCAGCCGGCCACGGTAAGGTCAGCGACTGGGGTGAAGTCGTAACAAGGTAGCCGTAGGGGAACCTGCGGCTGGATCACCTCCTTTCTGGATGTTCGGGCAGCTCCCAGCTTCGGCTGGAAGTTCTCGGACTTTCATCAGGTGGATCTGTCAGATCCGCCACAACCGGCGTCGCCGTCTGCGCATCCCTTCCCCGATCCTGGCCAGGCCATGGCCCGGCAACGAGCACGGGCTAGTAGCTCAGCTGGTTAGAGCGCGCGCTTGATAAGCGTGAGGTCGGAGGTTCAAATCCTCCCTGGCCCACCACCGAACGACGCAAAGCGTCGTTCGTGTGGGGCCGCGTCAGCGATAGCGAAGCTATCGCGGGAGCGGCACGGCGCAGAAAGAGGCTCCAGCGGCGCCCCGATGATAGAGCGGCTTGTCCGCACGGTGCGGGCTCTCGCGGCGCAAGAGCGCCGCTGTCGCCCGCCCGACACGAACGCCGCTGGCGTTCGGTCGGGGGTGTAGCTCAGTTGGGAGAGCGCCTGCTTTGCAAGCAGGAGGTCATCGGTTCGATCCCGTTCACCTCCACCACCGACCGAACGAGCGGAGCTCGTTCGTGTCACGCCGCGTCAGCGGTTGCGCAGCAACCGCGGGAGCGGCCCGGTGCAGAACCGGGCTCCGGCCGCGCGACGGGCGCCGACAGGAATATCGGGAAAGGCAAGCTTTTGCCGTTGGGCGCGAGCTCGAGGGCGGATGATCTTTGACAGAGTGAAGAGGGAGATCTTGGAGACGCTGTGGTTGGCGGCCGGTGGCTGCTGGCTGGGGCCTCTTCGAGAGAGAGTGTCTTCATGCGAGACGCGTCGGTTTGCGGGGCTTGTCCCTGCGGACGACGGGTTTAGCGATCAAGCGTTGAGGTAAGGGCATTTGGTGGATGCCTTGGCGCCAAGAGGCGATGAAGGACGTGGCACGCTGCGAAAAGCCCGGGGGAGATGCGAGCGATCGTTGATCCCGGGATCTCCGAATGGGGCAACCCACTCAGCAATGAGTATCCCGCACTGAATCCATAGGTGCGGGAGGCGAACCCGGTGAACTGAAACATCTCAGTAGCCGGAGGAAAGGACATCAACCGAGACTCCGCGAGTAGTGGCGAGCGAAAGCGGAAGAGGCCAGTGGCCGTGAGCGGACAACCAGAACCGTCTGGAAAGGCGGGCCGGAGCGGGTGACAGCCCCGTATGGGAAAAGAAGCTCAGGGTCCTTGAGTAAGGCGGGACACGTGCAATCCTGTCTGAACATGGGGGGACCACCCTCCAAGCCTAAGTACTCCTTGGCGACCGATAGTGAACTAGTACCGTGAGGGAAAGGTGAAAAGCACCCCGATGAGGGGAGTGAAAGAGTACCTGAAACCGAATGCCTACAAGCAGTGGGAGCCCGCAAGGGTGACCGCGTACCTCTTGTATAATGGGTCAGCGAGTTGGTCTCGGCAGCAAGCTTAAGCCGCTAGGCGTAGGCGTAGCGAAAGCGAGTCTGAAGAGGGCGAATAAGTTGCCGGGATCAGACCCGAAACCGGGTGATCTAGCCATGGGCAGGTTGAAGGTGGGGTAACACCCACTGGAGGACCGAACCCACTACTGTTGCAAAAGTATGGGATGACCTGTGGCTAGGGGTGAAAGGCCAATCAAACTCGGAAATAGCTGGTTCTCCGCGAAATCTATTGAGGTAGAGCGTCGATTGCTCACCGCGGGGGGTAGAGCACTGGATGGGCTAGGGGGGCGCGAGCCTTACCAAACCTAACCAAACTCCGAATACCCGCGAGTGGAAATCGGCAGACAGGCGGCGGGTGCTAAGGTCCGTCGCCGAGAGGGAAACAGCCCAGACCGCCAGCTAAGGTCCCCAAGTCATGGCTAAGTGGGAAAGGATGTGGGATAGCCGAGACAACCAGGAGGTTGGCTTAGAAGCAGCCATCCTTTAAAGAAAGCGTAATAGCTCACTGGTCAAGCCGTCCTGCGCCGAAAATGTAACGGGGCTAAAGCCATGCACCGAAGCTGCGGATGCGCGCGCAAGCGCGCGTGGTAGCGGAGCGTTCCGTAAGCCGGCGAAGGCGTAGCCGCGAGGCGCGCTGGAGGTATCGGAAGCGAGAATGCTGACATGAGTAGCGATAAACAGAGTGAGAAACTCTGTCGCCGTAAGTCCAAGGGTTCCTGCGCAAGGTTAATCCGCGCAGGGTGAGCCGGGCCCCTAAGGTGAGGGCGAGAGCCGTAGCCGATGGGAATGGGGTTAATAGTCCCCAGCCTGCTGGTAGTGACGAAGGCCGAAAGCCGTCAGGGCTTATTGGATTGTCCTGGCGGCCTGGGACTTCCGGGAAAGAGCTCCAGCACCAAGACCGTACCCCAAACCGACACAGGTGGACTGGTAGAGCATACCGAGGCGCTTGAGAGAACGGTGTTGAAGGAACTCGGCAAATTGCCCTCGTAACTTCGGAAGAAGAGGGCCCCGTTCCTGGGCAACCAGGGGCGGGGGGCACAGGCCAGGGGGTAGCGACTGTTTACCAAAAACACAGGGCTCTGCGAAGTCGAGAGACGACGTATAGGGTCTGACGCCTGCCCGGTGCCGGAAGGTTAAGGAGAGGGGTTCACGCCCTGAACCGAAGCCCCGGTAAACGGCGGCCGTAACTATAACGGTCCTAAGGTAGCGAAATTCCTTGTCGGGTAAGTTCCGACCTGCACGAATGGCGTAACGACTTCCCCGCTGTCTCCAACACCGGCTCAGCGAAATTGAATTCTCCGTGAAGATGCGGAGTACCCGCGGTTAGACGGAAAGACCCCGTGCACCTTTACTACAGCTTTGCAGTGGTGTTAGGGAGGGGATGTGTAGCATAGGTGGGAGACGATGAAGTCGGGGCGCCAGCTCCGATGGAGCCACCCGTGAAATACCACCCTTCCGCTTCCTGACATCTAACTGGCCCTGATCATCTCGGGGCAGGACCCTGCATGGCGGGTAGTTTGACTGGGGCGGTCGCCTCCCAAAGAGTAACGGAGGCGCGCGATGGTGGGCTCAAGCTGGTCGGAAATCAGCTGCTGAGTGCAATGGCACAAGCCTGCCTGACTGCGAGACCGACAGGTCGAGCAGAGACGAAAGTCGGCCATAGTGATCCGGTGGTCCCGTGTGTGGAGGGCCATCGCTCAACGGATAAAAGGTACGCCGGGGATAACAGGCTGATGACTCCCAAGAGTCCATATCGACGGAGTCGTTTGGCACCTCGATGTCGGCTCATCACATCCTGGGGCTGGAGCAGGTCCCAAGGGTATGGCTGTTCGCCATTTAAAGTGGTACGTGAGCTGGGTTCAGAACGTCGTGAGACAGTTCGGTCCCTATCTGCCGTGGGTGTTCGAGACTTGAGAGGACCTGTCCCTAGTACGAGAGGACCGGGATGGACGCACCTCTGGTGTACCGGTTGTGGCGCCTGCCGCATCGCCGGGTAGCTAAGTGCGGACGGGATAACCGCTGAAAGCATCTAAGCGGGAAGCCCCCCTCAAAACCAGGTCTCGCCTTAGAGCCGTGACAGACCATCACGTCGATAGGCCGGAGGTATAAGCGCGGCAACGCGTGCGCCAACCGGTACTAATCGCTCGATCGGCTTGATCGCCTCGCGAACGCGCAAGCGTTCGTCGAGCGCAGCGAAAGCTGCGCGAACCCGTCGCACGCAGCGACAAGCCTCGCAACGAAGACACTCTCTGTGAAGTTGTCAGTCATCAGTTCTCAGTCGTCAGTTCTCAGTCCTGAAAACTGACCACTGATCACTGACAACTTCCCTCTGGTCCTTGCTCGGCCTGGTGGTCATGGCGAGGGGAAAGACACCCGATCCCATCCCGAACTCGGCCGTGAAAACCCTCAGCGCCGATGGTACTGCGTCCTAAGACGCGGAAGAGTAGGTCGCCGCCAGGCCTAGCAAGAACCAGATGACGACCCTCCCTCCGAGCCCTGATCCCTGACATCTGATCCCTGATTCCCGCGGGGTGGAGCAGCCCGGTAGCTCGTCAGGCTCATAACCTGAAGGTCGCAGGTTCAAATCCTGCCCCCGC
>CAWIRE010000006.1:0-1068604 GCA_963838385.1 uncultured Alphaproteobacteria bacterium | reverse complement strand
GATTTGAACCTAGACCGGCGGAGTCAGAGTTCGCTGTCCTACCGTTAGACGATCCCCCAACAGGGATTAACCAAGCGTTCCCGGCTAGATAGCACACCCCGGCGGCCCTGGGTAGGGGCGAGCGCGCGCGGGCGAGACCGCGCTTCGCAACCGCGGCGTCCTGGGATAGCATTAGAGTTGTGTCATGAATATGTCGTGAATCGAGCCTCCGCCGCCCGTGAACAAGCCCGCCCCCGCCGATCTCTCGCCCGCACCGCTCCTTGCCCGTACCGCCGCCGTCGCCGGCTGGGCGGCGGGCGAGGGCCGGACCTATGCGGCGCTCGATCTCGGCACCAATAACTGTCGGCTCCTGGTGGCGCGCCGCGAGGGCGAGGGGTTCCGCGTCGTCGACGCCTTCTCGCGCATCGTGCGGCTGGGCGAGGGGCTGGCGGCGAGCGGCGTGCTGTCCGAGGCGGCGATGGCGCGCACGCTGGCGGCGCTGCGCATCTGCGCCGGCAAGATCGTCCAGCGCCGCGTCACCAAGGCGCGCTATGTCGCGACCGAGGCCTGCCGCCGCGCCGCCAATTGCGCCGAGTTCCTCGACCGCGTGCGGGCCGAGACCGGGCTCGACATCGAGATCATCGGCAGCGAGGAGGAGGCGCGGCTGATGGTCGCCGGCTGCGCGCCGCTGCTCGACCGCCAGGTGCCGCATGCCGTGGCCTTCGATATCGGCGGCGGCTCGACCGAGCTGGTCTCCGTCCGGGTGCCGTGCGACGGGCGGCTGGCGCCGCGGGTCGAGGACTGCCTGTCGCTGCCGCATGGCGTCGTCACGCTCGCCGACCGCTATGGCGGCCGCGAGGTCTCGCGCGCCACCTATGGCGCCATGGTCGAGGAGATGCGCGAGGCGTTCCGGCCCTTTGCCGAGCGCCACGGGCTGGGCGCGCGCATCGCCCGCGGCGAGGTGCAGATGCTGGGCTCGTCGGGCACGGTGACGACGCTCGCCGGTATCCATCTGGAGCTGCCGCGCTATAATCGCGCCATGGTCGACGGCACGGCGCTCACCTTCGACTGCGTGCGCGCGGTCTCGGCGCGGCTCGCCGGGCTCGGCTACGCGGCGCGCGCCGCCCATCCCTGCATCGGCAGCGACCGCGCCGATCTCGTGCTGGCGGGCTGCGCCATTCTCGAGGCGATCTGCCAGCTCTGGCCGGTGGGCCGGCTGCGCGTCGCCGATCGCGGCATCCGCGAAGGCATCCTGCTCGGCCTCATGGGCGGCGGCGCGGCGTGACCAAGCGCGGCGCGCGGCGGCGCGGCGGCGGCGCGCCCACCACCACGCGCCGCCTGGCGGTGCGGGTCCACACCGCCGCCCGGCGCACCGCCTCCTCGACGCAATGGCTCGAGCGCCAGCTCAATGACCCCTATGTCAGCGAGGCCAAGCGCCTGGGCTACCGCTCGCGCGCCGCCTTCAAGCTGATGGAGCTCGACGACCGCTTCCATTTCCTGAAGCCCGGACTGCGCGTCGTCGATCTCGGCGCCGCGCCGGGCGGCTGGAGCCAGGTGGCGGTCGAGCGCGTACGGGCGGAGTCGGGCAGGGGCCGCGTCGTCGGCATCGATCTCCTGGCCATCGACCCGATTCCCGGGGCGGTGCTGCTGCGCGGCGACTTCCTCGACCCCAAAGCGCCCGCGGCGCTGCGCGAGGCGCTGGGCGGGCCGGCCGACATCGTGCTCAGCGACATGGCGGCGCCGGCCACCGGCCACGCCGCGACCGATCATCTGCGCGTCGTGGCGCTGGCCGAGGCCGCCTTCGCCTTTGCCCGGGAGGTGCTGGCCCCGGGCGGCGTCTTCATCGCCAAGGTCTTCCAGGGCGGCGCCGAAGGCGAGCTGCTGGCCGGCCTGAAGCGCGACTTCGCCAGCCTGCGCCATGCCAAGCCGCCGGCGAGTCGCGCCGAGTCGGCGGAGATCTATGTGGTGGCGCAAGGGTTTCGCGGCCGGAACGACGCATAGCCGCCATCGCGCCGGCGCGGATCAATGCGCTTCCCTTACCCCACCTATTGTGTATAGTGCGTCGCCAACCCAAATTTCCCCACGACGGGAAGGGAATGGCAGCATGGAAATCCGACAGGCGCTGACTTTTGACGACGTCCTGCTGGTTCCTGCGGCCTCGTCAATCCTGCCCACCGAGACGGACACGCGCACCAGGCTCACCCGCGAGGTGAGCCTCGGCATTCCGCTGCTCTCGGCGGCGATGGATACGGTGACGGAGAGCGCGCTCGCCATCGCCATGGCGCAGGCCGGCGGGCTCGGCGTCATCCACCGCAATCTCGGCATCGCCGAGCAGGCGAACGAGGTCCGCAAGGTCAAGAAATTCGAGGCCGGCATGGTGGTGAACCCCGTCACCATCGGCCCCAACGAGACGCTGGCCGACGCCTTGAAGCTGATGGCCGACAACCGCATCTCGGGCATCCCGGTGGTCGAGCGCGGCTCGCAGAAGCTGGTCGGCATCATCACCAACCGCGACGTGCGGTTCGCCACCAACGCCAAGCAGCCGATCTCCGAGCTGATGACCCGCGAACGGCTGGTCACCGTGCGCGAGACCGTCAAGCGCGAGGAGGCGATGCGGCTGCTGCACCAGCACCGCATCGAGAAGCTGCTGGTGGTCGACGATGCCTATCGCTGCGTCGGCCTGATCACGGTGAAGGACATCGAGAAGTCGCAGAAATTCCCCCATGCCTGCAAGGACGACCACGGCCGGCTGCGCGTCGCGGCCGCGACCGGCACCGGCGATGACGGGGTGGAGCGCGGCGAGGCGCTGTTCGATGCCGGGGTCGACGTGCTGGTGGTCGATACCGCGCACGGCCATTCCCAGCGCGTGCTCGAGGCGGTGAAGCGCATCCGGCGGCTCACCAACTATACCCAGATCGTCGCCGGCAACATCGCCACCGCCGACGGCGCCGAGGCGCTCATCGCCGCCGGCGCCGATGCGGTCAAGGTCGGCATCGGCCCGGGCTCGATCTGCACCACCCGCATGGTCGCCGGCGTCGGCGTGCCGCAGCTCACCGCCATCCTCGACGTGGTCGCTGTGGCGCGCAAGAAAAACGTGCCGGTGATCGCCGATGGCGGCATCAAGCTCTCCGGCGATCTCGCCAAGGCGATCGCCGCCGGCGCCGATTGCGCCATGCTCGGCTCGCTCTTCGCCGGCACCGACGAGAGCCCGGGCGAGGTCTTCCTCTATCAGGGCCGCACCTACAAATCCTATCGCGGCATGGGCTCGGTGGGCGCCATGGCGCGCGGCTCGGCCGACCGTTATTTCCAGGAGGAGGTCAACAGCACGCTCAAGCTGGTGCCCGAGGGCGTCGAGGGCCGCGTGCCGCACAAGGGGCCGGTCGGCAACGTCATCCACCAGCTTGTCGGCGGCTTGCGCGCCGCCATGGGCTATACCGGCAACCGCACCATCGCCGAGATGCAGCAGAATTGCCGCTTCGTGCAGATCACCGGCGCCGGCCTGCGCGAGAGCCATGTCCACGACATCGCCATCACCCGCGAAGCGCCGAATTATCGGCAGGAGATATGAAGAAGGAAGTTGTCAGTGGTCAGTTGTCAGTTTTCAGACTGACGACTGAGAACTGACGACTGACAACTCTCTTATGACCCCCGGCGCCCGCATCGAGGCGGCGATCGGCCTGCTGGAGCAGATCGAGCAGGGCCGCGCCCCGGCCGACGACATCGTCGCAGGCTATTTCCGCCGCCACCGCTTCGCCGGCTCGGGCGACCGCGGCGCGATCTCCGAGCACATCTACGCCGTGCTGCGCCGGCGCGCGGCGCTGGACTGGTGGATCGAGCGCCAGGGCGCGGGCCTGCCGCGTGATGCGCGCCGGCGCATGCTGGCGGCGCTGGCGCTGGTCGAGGACTGGGCGCCGGCGGCGATTGTCGGCGCCTGCGACGGCGACCGCTTCCGGCCGCAGCCGCTGTCGCGCGAGGAGGCGCGGCTCATCGAGGCGCTGGCGCGGGAGAAGCAGGAAAGCCGCGACATGCCGCCCGAGGTGCGCGGCAACTACCCGGCCTGGCTCACGCCGCATCTGGAGGCGGCGCTGGGCCGCGGGCTCGCGCGCGAGATGGCGGCGCTCAACGAGGGTGCGGCGCTCGACCTGCGCGTCAACCGGCTGAAATCCGGGGATCGCGAAGCGGTGCGGGCGGCGCTCTACCGCGAAGGGGTCGAGGCGGCGCGGACGCCGCTCTCGCCGCTGGGCCTGCGCGTCTTCGAGCGCATCCCGCTCTCGACGCTGGACGCCTTCCGCGACGGCCTCATCGAGGTGCAGGACGAGGGCTCGCAGATCGCGGCGCTGCTGGTTGATGCGCGGCCGGGCATGCGCGTCGTCGATTTCTGCGCCGGGGCCGGCGGCAAGACCTTGGCGCTGGCGGCATCCATGGACAATCGCGGCCACCTTGTCGCCTGCGACGTTTCGGCCGCGCGGCTGGAGCGCGCCACCCAGCGCCTGCGCCGCGCCGGCGCCAGCATCGTCCAGCGCGTGCCGCTCTCCGGCGCGCGCGACAGATGGGTGAAGCGTCATGCCGCGAGCTTCGAGCGCGTCTTCGTCGACGCGCCCTGCACCGGCACCGGCACCTGGCGGCGCAACCCGGACGCCAAATGGCGGCTCAAGCCCGAGGATCTGGCCGAGCTGACCGCGCTCCAGGCCGAGATCCTCGACAGCGCCCAGCGCCTGGTGAAGCCGGGTGGGCGGCTCGTCTATGCCACCTGCTCGCTGCTGCGCGAGGAGAACGAGACGCAGATCGAGCGCTTCCTCGAGGGCCATGCGGATTTCGAGCTGCTGCCGATCGGCTTCGTCTGGGCCGACACGATCGGCGGCGAGCCGCCGGCCGCCGGCGACATGCTGCGCCTCTCCCCGGCGCGCCACGGCACCGACGGGTTCTTCGTCGCCGTGCTGCAGCGCAAGCCGAGGGCGAAGGACGAACCGGCGCCGAAGCGGGAGGCGGAGCCGGAGCAGGAAGCGGAGCCGGAGGAAAGCGATGCCTGAGCGATGCTTGCGCCGCGCGGGCGCGGTGCGGATGATGCGGCCATGACCGAGCGTGTCCTGATCCTCGATTTCGGCAGCCAGGTGACCCAGCTCATCGCGCGGCGGCTGCGTGAAAGCGGCGTCTATTGCGAGATCCATCCCTTCAGCATGGCGCCCGAGCGGCTCGAGGCGTTCCGGCCCAAGGCGATCATCCTTTCCGGCGGCCCCGCCTCGGTGAACGAGGCCGCCTCGCCGCGCGCGCCGCAGCGCGTCTTCGAGATGGGCGTGCCGGTGCTCGGCATCTGCTACGGCCAGCAGACCATGTGCGCCCAGCTCGGCGGCCGCGTCGCCTCCTCGGACCATCGCGAATTCGGCCGCGCCTTCATCGACGTGATCGAGGAGTGCGCGCTCTTCGAGGGGCTCTGGCCCAAGGGCAGCCGCGAGCAGGTGTGGATGAGCCATGGCGACCGGGTCGAGGTGCTGCCGCCGGGCTTCCGCGCGGTCGCCGTCAGCGAGGGCGCGCCCTTCGCCGTGGTCGCCGACGACCGCCGCCGCTTCTACGGCACCATGTTCCATCCCGAGGTCGTCCATACGCCGCAGGGCGCGGCGCTGCTGCGCAACTTCACCCACCGCGTCGCCGGCTGCCGCGGCGACTGGACGATGGCGGCCTTCCGCGCCCAGGCGGTCGAGCGCATCCGCGCGCAGGTCGGGCGCGGCCGCGTCATCTGCGGCCTCTCCGGCGGCGTCGACAGCTCGGTCGCGGCCGCGCTGCTGCACGAGGCGATCGGCGAGCAGCTCACCTGCATCTTCGTCGATCACGGGCTGCTGCGCGCGGGCGAGGCGGAGGAGGTGGTGACGCTCTTCCGCGACCATTACAACATCCCGCTGATCCACAGCGACGCGAGCGCGCTCTTCCTGGAGAAGCTGGCCGGGGTCGAGGATCCCGAGCGCAAGCGCAAGATCATCGGCGCCACCTTCATCGACGTGTTCGACGCCGAGGCGCACAAGATCGGCGGCGCCGAGTTCCTGGCGCAGGGCACGCTCTATCCCGACGTCATCGAGAGCGTGAGCTTCACCGGCGGCCCCAGCGTCACCATCAAGTCGCACCACAATGTCGGCGGCTTGCCCGAGCGCATGAAGCTGAAGCTGGTCGAGCCCCTGCGCGAGCTCTTCAAGGACGAGGTGCGCGCGCTCGGCCGCGAGCTGGGCCTGCCGGAGCGGCTGGTGAAGCGCCATCCCTTCCCGGGCCCGGGCCTTGCCATCCGCATTCCCGGCGAGGTCACGCGCGAGAAGCTGGCATTGCTGCGCAAGGCCGACGCCATCTACCTCGAGGAGATCCGCAACGCCGGTCTCTACGACGCGATCTGGCAGGCCTTCGCCGTGCTGCTGCCGGTGAAGAGCGTCGGCGTGATGGGCGACGGGCGCACCTATGACCAGGTCTGCGCGCTGCGCGCCGTGACCTCGACCGACGGCATGACCGCCGATTATTTCCCGTTCGCGCACGATTTCCTCGGCCGCGCGGCGACGCGCATCATCAACGAGGTGCGCGGCATCAACCGCGTGGTCTACGACATCACCAGCAAGCCGCCGGGCACGATCGAGTGGGAGTAGCTTTGATCTAACGTCGATGCGCACGTTGAAGGGTAAAATGGCTACACTAAGAAACGAACAAGATGTGCGCGAGGAGATTGCGACCCCGTTTCTTAAATCTCTTGGCTACGAAAGCGGAACGACAAACGACATCGCGCGCGAACACAGACTTCGTTACGCAGCGATGCAGCTGGGTCGAAAGAAGCAAAACGACATTTCGCTGCCGCAAGGGGGAGATGTTTCCATCGCTCCGACCAGGGTCGCTTCAGCCTCTCTCATCCAACATGGACCTCATGATTCGTCTCGATAACATCATCAAGCAGAACGGCCATCAGATCTTGTTCATCGACGCGTCGATGGGCATCCAGAAGGGAGAGAAGGTGGGGCTTGTCGGGCCGAATGGCGCCGGCAAGACGACGCTTTTCCGGATGATCGCCGGCGAGGACCGGCCCGACGACGGCCAGGTGACGATCGATCCCGGCATGACGATCGGCTATTTCAGCCAGGATGTCGGCGAAATGTCGGGCCAGAGCGCGGTCGCGGCGGTGATGGATGGCGTCGGACCGGTGAGCGCGCTGGCCGCCGAAATGGCCAAGCTCGAGGCCGCGATGGTCGATCCGGACCAGGCCAGCGACATGGACGAAATCGTCGAGCGCTATGGCGAGGTGCAGGGGCGCTTCGAGGAATTGGACGGCTATGCGCTGGAGGCGCGGGCGCGCGAGGTGCTCGCGGGCTTAAGCTTCAGCCAGGAACGGATGGACGGCGACGTCGGCCTGCTCTCCGGCGGCTGGAAGATGCGTGTGGCGCTCGCCCGCATCCTGCTGATGCGGCCCGATGGCATGTTGCTGGACGAGCCGAGCAATCACCTTGACCTCGAAAGCCTGATCTGGCTGGAGGATTTCCTTAGGAGCTATGACGGCGCGTTGCTGATGACGTCGCATGACCGCGAGTTCATGAACCGCATCGTCGGCAAGATCGTGGAGATCGACGGTGGTTCGCTGACGACCTATTCGGGCAATTACGATTTCTACGAGCAGCAGCGTGCGCTGAGCGAGGCGCAGCGCCAGGCGCAATTCGAGCGCCAGCAGGCGATGCTCGCCAAGGAGATCAAGTTCATCGAGCGCTTCAAGGCGCGTGCCTCTCACGCCGCGCAGGTGCAGAGCCGCGTGAAGAAGCTGGACAAGATCGAACGCGTGGAACCGCCGCGGCGTCGCCAGTCCGTCCAGTTCGAATTCCGCACCCCGCCGCGTTCGGGCGATGACGTGGCGAGCTTCAAGAACGTTCACAAGGGCTATGGCAGCCAGACGATCTATGCGGGGTTCGATTTCCAAGTGCGGCGCAAGGAACGCTGGTGCGTCCTCGGCGTCAACGGCGCGGGGAAATCCACGCTGCTGAAGCTGGTGGCCGGCGCGACCGAGCCGGACCAGGGCAGAGTAACTGTCGGCAGCAGCGTCAGGATGGGCTATTTCGCCCAGCACTCCATGGACCTGCTGGACGGCGACGATACGGTTTTCGAGTCGCTGGACGAGTCATTCCCGCAGGCGGGACAAGGGGCGCTGCGCTCGCTGGCCGGTTGCTTCGGCTTCTCCGGCGACGATGTCCAGAAGCCCTGCCGTGTGCTGTCGGGCGGCGAGAAGGCGCGTCTGGTCATGGCCAAGATGCTGTTCGACCCGCCGAACTTCTTGGTTCTCGACGAACCGACGAACCATCTGGACATGGCGACGAAGGAGATGCTGGTCGCAGCGCTGTCGGAATTCGAGGGCACCATGCTGTTCGTTTCGCATGACCGCCACTTCCTGGCCGCGCTCTCAAACCGCGTGCTGGAACTGACGCCCGACGGCGTTCATCAGTTCGGCGGCGGCTACACCGAATATGTGGCACGGACGGGCCAGGAGGCGCCGGGCCTTCACCGAGGCGACTAGCCGGGCTTCATGAAGCTCAGCGGGCAAAGACGACATCGCGGATGCCGGCGATCCGCTCCCCCGCGCAGCCAGGTGCTGACGCCCTCGATGGCCAGTCAAGCCTGTTCCAGTTGCGCGAGGTCGAGCTTCTTCATTTTCATGACGGCCGCCATGACACGGCTTGCCTTCGCACGGTCTGTTCCCGCCAGGAGTTCGGTCACCACCTCGGGCACGATTTGCCAGAACAGTCCGTATTTATCCTTCAGCCAGCCGCAGACGACCTCTTCGCCTCCATCGGCGGCGAGCGCAGACCAATAATGGTCGATCTCGTCCTGGGTTTTGCAATGGACCATGAGGGAAACCGCCTCGTTGAACTTGTAGTGCGGTCCACCGTTGAGCGCGAGATGGCGCTTGCCGTCGAGTTCGAACTCAACGAGGAGGACATCGCACGCATTGTCCGGCGCGGCGTCCGTACGACGAGCGATTCTGCCGATCTTGGAGTTCGGGAAGATGGAGACGTAGAATTCGGCAGCCTCCCCGGCTTGCGTGTCGAACCATAGGAACGGGGTGATGGTCGGCATATCGCCGTCTCCTTCTGCATTGCCGGTGAGTGGCGCTTCAGAGTTGGTATCCTCTCGATAGAGGCGCGCTCACAGAATCCCCTCCGTTGATACTAACGACGGCACCCGTGCCTCAGTCTATCTGACGGCCGGATGAAACCGAGCGCATCGTCGGGGCGCCGCCATTTGGGCTTGACAGGGAACCGGATAGTTACCTATAAAATAGGTAACCGGACAGTTACCTGTTGCAGGCATGAGTGAGGACGCTGTCTTTCGCGCTCTGGCAGATGCAAGCCGCCGGCGGTTGCTGGACCGGCTGCGCCGCAGGAATGGCCAGACGCTCGGCGATCTCTGCGCGGGGCTGGACATGACGCGCCAGGCCGTCGCCAAGCATCTGGCGATCCTGGAGGAGGCGAATCTCGTCTCCTGGAAGCGGCAGGGCCGGGAAAAGCTGCACTTCATCAATCCCGTTCCGATCAACGAGATCGCCGAGCGCTGGATCCGGAAATTCGAGCGCCGCCGCTTGGCGGCGCTGTCCGCGCTGAAGAACAAGCTGGAAGGAGAAGGCCGTGACTGACGCAGGCAAGAGCAGTTTCGTCTATGTCACCTATATCCGCACGACGCCCGAGCGTTTGTGGTCCGCACTGACGAGCCAGGAGTTCGCGCAGCAGTATTGGCGCGGTGCCTACCCCGATGCCGATTGGAAGATCGGCGGGTCATGGAAGCTCATGCTCCCCGACGGCCGGGTGTGCGATGCCGGCGAGATCGTCGCCTTCGAGCCCGCCAAGCGTCTGGGCATTCGCTGGCGCAACGAGTTCAGGCCCGAGCTCAAGGCAGAGGGCTGGTCCCTCTGCATCATGGAGATCGAGCCCATGGGCGACGCCGTGAAACTGACCGTGACCCACAGCATAGAGCGTGACGGCTCCAAGTTCATCGACGCCGTCTCGGACGGCTGGCCGCAGATCCTGTCGAATCTCAAATCGCTCCTCGAGACCGGCTCGGTCGTTTTGGGACCAAAGTATCTCCCAAAATGACCCAAGCCCGCACCGTCGGCGATCGGTTCGAGGAACGCTCGCATTCTTCGACGATCATACGAAGGCGCTGCGCTCGGTGCCGCGCGTGCTCACGCCGAGCGAGCGCGCCGTTTTGAACGGGGCGGCGTAATGCTGCCTCTTGCGCTAACCTGAAGCAATCGAGCGGGAGCGAGGGACCGATGGCACGCATACGCTGCATCACCGAAATGGGCATGGGGGTCGATGTGCACGGCCGCGACGCGACCAAGGCGGCGCGGCGCGCGGTGTCGGATGCGATCCGCCATTCCAGCCTCGGCTTCTTCCGCATGCTCGGCAAGACGCCCGGCGACATGTTCGTCGAGGTGACGATCGGCGTGCCGGACCCGGCCTCCGTCGATACCGCGGCGGTGGCGAAGGAGCTGCCTTACGGCACCGTCACCGTCACCGCGGTCAAGGGCGGGCTGGAAGTGCCGGCAGAGCAGGGCGGCGACGCCATCATCATCGCCAATGCGGCGGTGATCGTCAGCCTCGACAACGGTGCGCCGGGTTAGCGGGTGGCCGGCTCCGCCTCGGCCACCCGCCGCGGCCGGCGCACATCCATCTCGAGGAGATCCGCAACGCCGGTCTCTACGACGCCATCTGTCAGGCCTTTGCCGTGTTGCCGCCGGTGAAGAGCGTCGGCGTGATGGGAGACGGGCGCACCTATGACCAGGTCTGTGCGCCGCGCGCCGTGACCTCGACCGGCGGCATGACCGCCGATTATTTCCCCTTCCCGCACGACTTCCGTTGCAGCAGGCGCGTTAGAATATCGACCACCCCTGACTACCCGCGACCGCACCCAAGATGGTGATCAGGCTGAGCGCGAGCAGGACCCAGTGCATGCGATGTAGCCATCTGAACGCGACCTGTGGTGCCGATGCCGCCCATCTGCGGAAATGGCGCGCCACGACGAACGGCTCTGCCACGAATAGGACAACGGTGAACAACAGCCACACGCCGACCATCGCGTGCATCCACCAGAACCGTGCCGACCGGAACCGGTCCCACAGATCGAGGCGCGCCGACATGTAGAAGCCGGTCAGGCCGACGATGACGACGGCCATTCGCGCCTGCCATGCGAAACGACGTTCGATCACGTCCAAGGCCTGAAGCCAGTCGCTGCCAAGATCGCCGCGGCGGATTGCCGGCAAGGCGATAGTGGTCACCATCGACACGCCGCCAATCCAGATGATCACGGCCAGAACATGCAAGGCTCGCGCGATCACGACATCATCCATGACACTTTCCAATCGCGGCCCGGCCGGTTTGCGTCGAAGCCACCTCAATGCCGCCGCGGCGGAAATGGCACGATCGGTTCGGGTCCGTCGATCAGCGGGTCGAGGCGAAAGCGCGCACGCAGCGGTGCTGCATCCGCGACCGCGACCGTGTCGCCGGAAATGTGCAAACCGTATCGTTCCATCGTCGCCAGGATCCGCGAGAACGTCTCTCGGGTCATCCCGAGCTGCCATGCGATGAGTCGCTTCTCCATCGGCAGCCGTACCGGTTTGTTTGGGGCCGCCTCCTGCACAAGCCTCAGCAGGTAGCAGCCGACGCGTTCCTCCGCCGAGCGAAGCTTCAGGTTCTTCGCCAGCTTTATCTGGCGGCGGAACTGCGCCGCCTGGCAGCCAAGGACAGCCAGGCACAGCGCATGATCGGTCGCGATGGCGTCGCGGAACGCTTCCGCTTGAATGAGGACCAGGTGGGCCTCGTCCAGAACACGTGCGCGCGCCAAAAAGGGTTGTCGATTGAGGACCGCCGCCGGAAGCAGCAGATCGATCGGCCGCACGAGCTCGATCAGGGTTTCAGCGGCGCCACTGACGCCGAGGAGCGCCACGCTACCTGATATCAGGAGCTGCGCGAAGGCGGGTATCTCGGCTTGCTCGAAGAGCGTGCTTCCCGACGGCACCCGATGCAGGACTGCCAAGTCCGCCAGCCGGTCGAGCGTCGAGGTGGGTACCCCGCCAAGCCAAGGGGTCTCGCCCAGAGCCGTGCGGGCCGAAGGCGCCGAGATGCTCGCCGTGGAACCTGCCGCCGACTGACCCTCGGGAACCTCGGTGAACGCGTTCGCTTGCATTGGGTTTGGCTATCTTCTTCAGCCGGTTGGAAAGCTCGGCGCGAGCCCGAGAGTGATTTACATCACGCATGAAGGCATTTCCGAGCGCCTCTGACATTGACCTAGATCAATGCCAGGAGCGACGGGACCGTCATTGTGATGGCTGATCCAAAGACCGGAGCACGCCAAACATGAAGAGCTCTCTGCCGCCATCGCCCCGCCGCAAGGAGATTGAGCCATGCAGGCGGTAGCTCCCACGGGTGTCGAGGCCGAGAGGACTGCCGCGGAAACGCGGGCCGGTTTGCAAGGCAACCCACGCCAGGGCCTGATCATGGGCACCTGGGGCTTCTTCATCGGCTTCGCCGCGGTCGCGCTCTACGGGCCGGCAGCCCATGCATTCCAGCAATCGATGCAGCTTTCGCCGCTGCTGGTCGGGTTCCTGGTTGCGGCGCCGCAGCTCACCGGTTCGCTGCTGCGCATCCCGTTCGGCGCCTGGGTGGACAAGGTCGGCGGCCGCCTTCCGATGCTGGTCCTGTTCGGTGTTTCGATCGTCGGCATGTGGGGGCTGGTGTTCATTCTGGTCACTGTGCCGCACGTCACGGCCGCGCTCTATCCCGTCATCCTGCTGTTCGGTTTCATGAGCGGCTGCGGCGTCGCATCGTTCTCCGTCGGCATACCCCAGGTCTCCTACTGGTTCCCGAGGAACCGGCAGGGCACCGCACTGGGCATCTATGGTGGCGTCGGCAATCTGGCGCCCGGGCTGTTCACGCTGATCCTGCCATTCGCGATCGCGGCACTCGGCCTCGCCGGGTCCTATCTTGCCTGGCTCGCCTTCCTGCTGATCGGTACCGGCATCTATGGCTGGCTGGCGCGCGATGCGTATTACTTCCAGCTTCGCGCCCGCGGTGCCGCCGCGGACGAGGCGCGTAGCATCGCGCAGAGCGCCGGCCAGGAATTGTTCCCCCGCAACTCCGTCTGGGGCGCCCTGCTGATGGCGGCCGATGAGACGCGCACCTGGGGCCTGACCTTCCTGTACTTCGTGTCCTTTGGCGGCTTCCTGGCGTTGACAGCGTGGTTCCCGACCTACTGGATCAACCTGCACCATCTCAGCCTGACCGATGCGGGCATTCTCGGCGGCGTCGGCTTCTCGTTGCTGGCGGCGGTGGCACGCGTGGGCGGCGGCTCTCTGGCCGAGCGGTTCGGGGGCGAGATCATGGCCCTCATCTCATTCACCATCGTGCTGATCGGCGCGGCCCTGCTGACCGCCGTGACGGATTTCCCGACCAATGTCGCGGGTGAGCTGTTGATCGGCCTCGGCATGGGGCTGGGCAATGCGGCGGTGTTCAAGATGGTGCCGAAATACGTGCCGCACGCGGTCGGCGGCGCTTCCGGCCTGGTCGGCGGGTTCGGCGCGCTCGGTGGCTTCGTGATCCCGCCGACCCTCGGCCTGTTTGCCGGCGCGCTGGGCGACTCCGGCTATTCGGGCGGGTTCTTCGTCTATGTCGTGTTGGCCGTGACGGCAATCATGGTTTCAATCGGCTTCATCCGCACGCGCAATCACGTTGTGCCGGCGTGACGCCGTACATCGGGGTCGCAACCGACAAAATCAGCAGGGCAGCAAGATGAGCCATCTTCTCGACCGCCTCATGTTCTTTCGCAAGAAGGTCGGCACGTTCTCCAACGGCCACGGCATTACTACGAACGAGCCGCGCGACTGGGAGGACAGCTACCGCAAGCGCTGGCAACACGACAAAATCGTGCGTTCCACGCATGGCGTGAACTGCACCGGCTCATGTTCCTGGAAGATCTACGTCAAGGGCGGCATCGTGACGTGGGAGACCCAGCAGACGGACTACCCGCGCACGCGCCCGGATCTGCCAAACCACGAGCCGCGTGGCTGCGCCCGCGGCGCGAGCTACTCCTGGTATCTGTACTCGGCCAATCGCGTGAAGCATCCCATGGTGCGCGGGCGCCTGCTCAAGCTGTGGCGCGAGGCGCGGGCAACGCTTTCCCCCGTCGCGGCGTGGGCCTCGATCGTGGAGAGTTCGGAGAAGCGCGCGAGTTACACCAGCAAGCGCGGGCTGGGCGGTCTGGTTCGCGCGACGTGGGATGAGGTCAACGAGATCATCGCGGCCGCGAACGCCTATACCATCAAGAGATATGGACCTGATCGGGTGGTCGGCTTCTCGCCCATTCCCGCCATGTCCATGGTGTCGTTCGCCGCCGGTGCGCGCTACCTCTCGCTGCTGGGCGGCGTCTGCCTGTCCTTCTACGACTGGTATTGCGATCTGCCGCCGGCCAGCCCGATGACCTGGGGCGAGCAGACGGACGTTCCGGAAAGTGCCGACTGGTACAATGCCGGATATCTGCTGATCTGGGGCTCCAACGTGCCGCAGACTCGCACGCCCGATGCACATTTCTACACGGAGGTCCGCTACAAGGGCACCAAGAGCGCCGTCATCTCGCCGGACTACGCCGAGGCGACCAAGTTCGCCGACCTCTGGCTGCATCCGAAGCAGGGAACCGATGCCGCGCTGGCGATGGCGATGGGCCACGTCATTCTTCGGGAATTTCACCTCGACCGGACCGTGCCATATTTCCAGGATTACATCCGTAAATACAGCGATCTGCCGATGCTGGTGCGGCTGGTGCCCAGGAATGGCCGCTTCGTGCCCGACCGCCTGCTTCGCGCCGACGACTTCGCCGACGGACTGAACGAGACGAACAATCCCGCATGGAAGACCGTCGCATTGGACGCCGAGGGCAACCCGGTCGTCCCGCTCGGCTCGGTCGGCTTCCGCTGGGGCGAGCAGGGCAAGTGGAATCTCGAACAACGGCGCGGCGATGGCGCGCAAACGTCACTCCGGCTCAGCATGATCGACGGCGGTGTGACGGAAGAGGTTGCGTTTCCCTATTTCGGCGGCGCCGCGACCAATGGCTTCGTCGCGACCGGGCACCCCGATGTCGTGACCCGCAACGTTCCGGTACGCAATCTCGCACTGAAGGACGGCAACACGCCGGTCGCGACGGTGTTCGATCTGCTCTGTGCCAATTACGGCCTGGATCGTGGCCTCGGCGGCGCGGGTGTCGCGTCGGACTATGACCAGGATGAACCGCACACTCCAGCTTGGGCGGAACGCGTCACCGGCGTGCCGCGGGCGCATATCATCCATGTCGCGCGCGAATTCGCCACCAACGCCGAGGCGACGAACGGCCGGTCCATGGTGATCCTCGGTGCCGGGGTGAACCATTGGTACCACATGGACATGACCTACCGCGGCATCATCAACCTGCTGGTGTTGTGCGGCTGCGTCGGCCAGTCCGGCGGCGGGTGGTCTCACTATGTCGGGCAGGAGAAGCTGCGGCCGCAGACTGGCTGGGTGCCTATTACCTTCGGGCTCGACTGGAGCCGTCCGCCGCGGCACATGAACGGCACATCGTTTTTCTACGCACACACCGATCAGTGGCGGTACGAAACGATGAAGGTTTCGGATATTTTGTCCCCGACCGCGCCCGATGGCGACTGGTCCGGTTCGATGATCGACTACAACGTGCGTGCCGAGCGCATGGGTTGGTTGCCGTCGGCACCGCAGTTGAAGCAGAACCCGCTCACCATCTCCGCCCGCGCAAAGGAAGCGGGCCTGGCCCCGAAGGACTACGTGCCGAAGGCCCTGCGGTCGGGCGAGCTCGAGATGTCCTGCGAGGATCCGGACGATCCGGCGAACTGGCCGCGCAACATGTTCGTTTGGCGCTCCAACCTGCTGGGGTCCTCCGGCAAGGGGCACGAATACTTCCTCAAGCACCTACTGGGTACCAGCAACGGTGTCCTGGGGAAGGATCTGGGCGTTGAGGGGCGCGAGAAGCCGCAAGACGTGGCGTGGCACGACAAGGCCCCCGAGGGAAAACTGGACTTGCTGGTCACGCTGGATTTCCGCATGTCCACCACGTGCGTCTATTCCGACATCGTGTTGCCGACGGCCACCTGGTACGAAAAGAACGACCTCAATACCTCCGACATGCACCCGTTCATTCACCCGCTGACGGCCGCGGTGGATCCGGCCTGGGAATCCCGCACCGACTGGGACATCTACAAAGGCCTTGCCCGGTCGTTCTCGGACGTTTGCCCGGAAGTCCTGGGACGTGAAACCGACATCGTTTTGACACCGCTGCAGCACGACACTCCAGCCGAACTGGCGCAGCCCCATGGCGTCAACGACTGGAAACGCGACGGCACGGACCCGGTGCCCGGAAAGACCATGCCGTCGGTCGCGGCGGTCGAGCGCGACTATCCGAACCTGTATGCCCGGTTCACCGCCATCGGTCCCATGCTGAAGGCGTCCGGTAACGGCGGCAAGGGAATCACCTGGGAGACCGGACATGAAATCGACTTCCTCGCCACCTTGAACGGCGCGGTGCGGTCCGGCGCGGCGTCAGGGCAGCCTCGACTCGAAACCGACGTGGACGCGATCGAGGCCATCCTGAGTCTGGCGCCGGAGACCAATGGTGAGGTCGCGGTAAAGGCCTGGGAAGCGCTCGGCCGGATGACCGGGCGCGACCACACCCATCTCGCCCGGCAAAAGGAGGACGAGAAGATCCGCTTCCGCGACATCGTCGCGCAGCCGCGCAAGATCATATCGTCACCAACATGGTCTGGGATCGAAAGCGAAAAGGTCTGCTACAACGCCGGCTACACCAACGTCCATGAGCTCATACCCTGGCGGACGTTGACCGGGCGCCAACAGCTCTATCAGGACCACCTCTGGATGCGGGCGTTCGGCGAGGCGCTGGTCACGTGGCGTCCGCCGGTGGACACCAAGGGCACGGCGGCGATCAAGGGCAAGCATGACAACGGCAACCCCGAGATCGTGCTGAACTTCGTCACCCCGCATCAGAAATGGGGCATCCACAGCACCTATACCGACAATCTGCTGATGCTGACCCTGAGCCGCGGCGGGCCCTGCATCTGGATCAGCGAGACGGATGCGCGGCAGGTCGGTATCGCCGATAACGACTGGGTCGAGGCCTACAACACCAACGGCGCGCTGGTCGCTCGCGCGGTGGTCTCCCAACGCGTCAATCCCGGCATGGTCATGATGTACCACGCGCAGGAGAAGATCGTGAACATGCCGGGCAGCGAAGTGACCGGCCTGCGCGGCGGCATCCACAACTCGGTCACGCGCGTGGTGCTGAAACCCACACATATGATCGGCGGCTATGCGCAGCAAAGTTACGGACTGAATTACTACGGCACGGTCGGGTCCAACCGCGACGAATTCATCATCATCCGTCGCATGGACAAGGTGGACTGGCTGGACGGAACAGAAGCCACCCGCCAGAAGGAGACCGTGTCATGAAAGTCCGCGCACAGATCGCGATGGTTCTGAACCTCGACAAGTGCATCGGCTGCCACACCTGTTCGGTCACCTGCAAGAACGTGTGGACCAGCCGCGAGGGCATGGAATACGCGTGGTTCAACAATGTCGAGACCAAACCCGGTGTCGGGTACCCGAAGGACTGGGAGAATCAGAAGCGATGGAAAGGCGGCTGGACCCGCCGAAAGAACGGCAAGATCGAGCCGCGCATCGGCGGCAAGTGGCGCATCCTGTCCAACATCTTCGCCAATCCGGACCTGCCGGAAATCGACGACTACTACGAACCCTTCACGTTCGACTACGGGCACCTGCAGACCGCGCCCGAAGGCAAGGTCATGCCGACCGCCCGCCCACGTTCGCTGATCACCGGTGAGCGGCTGGAGAAGATCGAGTGGGGCCCGAACTGGGAGGAAATCCTCGGCGGCGAATTCGCCAGCCGCTCCAAGGACATTAATTTCGAGGGCGTGCAGAGGGAGATCTACGGCGCCTTCGAGAACACCTTCATGATGTATCTGCCGCGACTGTGCGAGCACTGCCTCAATCCGGCCTGTGCCGCCGTCTGCCCGTCTGGCGCCATCTACAAGCGGGAGGAGGACGGCATCGTCCTGATCGACCAGGACAAGTGTCGCGGCTGGCGTATGTGCGTTTCGGGATGTCCCTACAAGAAAATCTATTACAACTGGTCGTCGGGCAAATCCGAGAAATGCATCTTCTGCTATCCGCGTATCGAAGCGGGGCAGCCGACCGTGTGCTCGGAGACCTGTGTAGGCCGCATCCGCTATCTGGGTGTCATTCTCTACGACGCGGACCGCATCGAGAAGGCTGCCTCCGTCGCGGACGAAGGCGATCTCTACGCGGCGCAGCTCAAGGTCTTCCTCGATCCGCACGATCCCGCCGTGCAGGCGCAGGCCCGGCTGGACGGCATCTCGGATGCTTGGCTGGAGGGGGCGCGCCAGTCGCCGATCTGGAAGATGGCGATGGAATGGAAGATCGCCTTTCCGCTGCATCCGGAATACCGCACCCTGCCGATGGTCTGGTATGTCCCGCCGCTGTCGCCGATCCAGGCCGCCGCGGCGAAGGGAGATTTGGGGGTCGTCGGCGGCATGCCCGACGTGAAGTCGCTGCGCATCCCGGTCGAATACCTGGCCAATCTGCTGACCGCCGGCCGCACCGAGCCGATCACGGCCGCGCTTGAAAGGATGCTGGCGATGCGCGCCTACATGCGCGCCAAGACGGTGGACGGCATGATCGTCGATGGGATCGCCGAGCGCGTGGGGCTGTCCGGACAGGACATCGAGGACATGTATCAGCTTATGGCGATCGCCAACTACGAGGATCGGTTCGTCATCCCAACCGCGCACCGCGAGACCGGCGAGGATACCTTTCAGATGCGCGGGTCCTGTGGCTTTTCGTTCGGCGAGGGTTGCTCCGGCAAAACCGGCTTCGGCCTGTTTGACTCGAAGAAGCCGAAGACCCCGATGGAGGTCTTATGATGGCCCGCACCTATCGTGCCCTCGCGGCATTGATCTCCTATCCCACGGATGCGCTGCGAGCCGCGACGGGCGAGATCGCCGTGGTGTTGGCCCAGGAGGGCCTGGTGCCGGCACCGCAGCGCGTTGCCATCGATAATCTGCTGGCCGAGCTGGCAGAGTGTGACATCTACGAGCTACAGGAGCGTTACTTCACGCTGTTCGACCGCAGCCGCACGCTGTCGCTGCATCTGTTCGAGCATGTGCATGGCGAAAGCCGTGACCGCGGGCAGGCCATGGCCGACCTGATCGAACTCTATCGAAGTCATGGCCTTGAACCGACCGCCGGCGAGTTGCCGGACTTTCTTCCCCTGTTCCTCGAGTTTGTCTCGCTGCTCCCGGGCAATGAGGCCCAGGCGCTGCTGGCAGAGTCGGCGGGTATTCTTCTGGTTCTCGCGGAGCGGCTTGCCACACGCAAGAGCGCCTATGCGGCGGTGTTCCAGGCACTCGCCACGCTGGCGAACGCGCCGGCGACCGACAGGCCGGACACCAGCGTCGAAGATCCCGATGATCTCGCGGCGTTGGATGCGGCCTGGGAGGAAGCAGCGGTGCATTTCGGGCCTGGCGAACAGATAGACAGCTGCGGAGCGGATCGCTTGCGAACCCGGCTTCGCGCGGCCGCTCGCGACCCGTCGATCGTCTGAGGAGATGGAACGATGAGCTTCTATCTTAACAGCGCCCTCTATGGCTGGTACCCCTATGTGTGCCTGACCGTGTTCGCGCTCGGCAGTCTCGTGCGCTTCGACACCGCGCAGTACACATGGCGTAGCGGGTCGAGCCAATTGCTGCGGAAGCGGCAGTTCCGCTGGGGCTCCAATCTATTTCACGTTGGCATCCTGGTCGTCATCGCAGGGCATTTTGCCGGCTTCCTGATGCCCGACTGGGCGGTGGACTGGCTGATCAGCCCGGCCCAGCATGAGCTGCTTGCCATGGTGGTGGGAGGCCTTGCCGGCCTGACCGCGATCATCGGCCTGTCGTTGCTGATCCATCGGCGATTGACCGACCCGCGCATCCGGGCCACCAGCCGACGGTGGGATATCGCGATCATCCTGATGCTGTGGGCGCAACTTGCGCTCGGCCTGCTGACGGTGCCGGTTTCGGCACAGCACATGGACGGTGCGCTGTTCTCGACGCTGGTTGCCTACATCAAGGGGATCGTGCTGCTGCATCCTGGCGTCGCCGATTTGCTGGTCGGCACGCCGGTGATCTACCGGCTGCATATCCTGCTCGGCTTCACCGTCTTCCTGGTCTCTCCGTTCACCCGCCTGGTGCATATATGGAGCGCGCCGGTTTGGTATCTGGGCCGTCCCGGATTCCAGGTCGTGCGCAGCCGGGTTCGCGTAGAAAATCGGTTGCGAGATCAATCCCTCACGGTGGCCGATCTGGCGGTAGCAGGGTCGGCAAAGCCGGTCGGCGTGAAGTTTCCGCAATCCGTAAACGGGGATTGAACCATGCCGACCGTCATGGTCAACGATGTCGCCATCCCGCATGCGACCATCGCCAGGGAAGTGCAGAACCACCAGGCAGAGTTGCCCGCCATCGCGTGGCAACAGGCAACCTGGGCTCTGGTCATTCGCGAACTGCTGCTCCAACGTGCCCGGGCGCTCGGCCTCGTGGCCGAGCCGAGGACCGAAGACGGTGCACGAGAGACGGACGAGGAATTGCTGATCCGGTTGCTGCTGGAACGCGAGGTGATCACGCCAAAGGCCGACGACGCCGTCTGCCGCCGATACTACGATAACAACAAAGCGCGTTTCCGCGGTCCGGATCTGTTCGAGCCGGCGCACATCTTGTTCAAGGCGCGCCGCGACGATACCGATGCCTATAGCAAAGCCGAGGCCCAAGCGGCCGCGGTCCTGGCGGACCTCCAGGAGCACCCGGACAGATTCGACGGCCTGGCACGGAACCTGTCTGATTGCCCGTCCGCAACGGAGGGGGGGCGGCTGGGGCAGGTCGTGCGGGGCGAGACGACCCCCGAATTCGAGACCTTTCTGATCGCCATGGAGCCCGGCCAAATCTGTCCTACACCTGTGCGCACGCGCTACGGCGTTCACGTTCTTCGCCTCGATCGGAAGATCGAAGGAACGACTTTGCCGTTCGACGCCGTTCAGACCCGGATAGCCGCGTATTTGGAAGAACGCACATGGCGCCGCGCGGTCGCGCAATATATCGCGCTGGTGGCGGGGCAGGCACAGATCGCCGGGTTCGATTTGCCGGCCGCCATGTCGCCGCTGGTGCAATAGGCGGCGGTATGCTCGGCAACATCCTGAGTGTCCTGACGGATGCCGCCTCCGCCGAGGAAGCGCTGGCCGCCATCGGGTCCCTTGACCTTGTGGAGCGCGTCCGGCGAGGCGCTGCGGCCGAAGGTGTCGGCGTTGGCGCCTTCGTGGCCGCCACGGTCCGCCAAGTGCTCGACTACGCGGAGGAAGATGTCTGGCTCGATCTTCTCGGCCGCATGTCCGGCTCCCCGCGACCCGGCGTCACCGCCTTGGAAGTCATGCTGCTCCGTGCCTTTCCAGAGCGGGTATCCGCCGGCGTCGCCCGACATAGGTCATGAACGCGACGGCCATGGCGACCCCGCTGCATAGACCGGTCTGTGATCTCCTCGGCTGCACCCATCCGATCGTACTCGCCGGTATGGGGGGCGTCGCGCGGTCCGAGCTTGTCGCGGCCGTGACCGAGGCGGGCGGCTTCGGCTTTCTCGGCATGGTGCGCGAGCCGGTGGACCTGATCCGCTCGGAAGTGGCGGCGTTGCGCGCACGGGGGATCGAGCGCTTCGGCGTCAATCTAATTCCGGCTGCGACCGACCCCGCGCTGCTCGAGGCGCAGACATCGGCCTGTATCGATCTCGGCATTCCTGTGGTCGGCCTCTTTTGGGATGTCGCGCTGAAGCTGTTTGCTCGCTTGCGCGCCGCCGGCGCGATCATCGTCTGCCAGGTGGCTTCCCGCGCCGAAGCGCAGGTGGTGGAGCAAGCCGGTGCGCAGGTGATGATCGCCCAGGGCATCGAGGCCGGCGGTCATGTCCGCGGTGATCGGCCGATGTATGATCTGATTCCAGAGATTGTCGATGAGACGAAGCTGCCCGTCCTCGCGGCGGGTGGACTTGTCGATGGCGCCGATCTCGCGACCGTGCTGTCGCTCGGCGCGCACGGCGCGGTCTTCGGCACGGCGCTGATTGCGACGCCCGAATCATTCGCCCATGGCTATCATAAGCAGCGCCTGGTCGATGCCCAGGACGGAGATACTGTCTTGACCGACGCGTTCCATATCAATTGGCCGCCCGGAGCCAAGGTGCGCGTGCTGGCGAACAGCGTGACCCGCGGCGAGCGCGGCGATCCCTATTCCGAAACCCAGACCGTCATCGGTGACGAAGCGAGCCGGCCCATCTACCTGTTCAGCACGGATTCGCCTCTACGCTCGATGACCGGAGAGTTCGAGGCGATGGCGCTGTACGCCGGCGCGGGGGTGGGCCGGATCATGGACATTGTCGGCGCGGCTGAGCGCGTGCGCGCCATCGCTGCAGAAGCCTCCCGCCTGCTCGATGCGAACGCTGCCCCGTCGAGCGCCCCAGTCGAATTGGCGTCCCCAGCCTGCCATGCGCACGAAATGGATGACCGCTACATGGGCTTCGCCACCCGTAGGGAGCTCCTGCCCGCGCTGAACGAGCTGCTCGAAGCCGAACGCGCCGGCGCGCGCGCCACGCTCGCCATCGCGAAGGACATCGGGGACGGCGCTCTCAAGCCTCTGATTATGGCCATTCATCGCGACGAGGCACGCTGGTGTGGCGTGCTCACCAGAGCGATCCATCATCTTCAGGGCGCGCCGTCGCCGAAGACAGGCGCATTCTACGGCAAGGTGATGGCGATTCCGGGTCTTGTGGCGCGGCTCGCCTTCCTCAATCGCGGTCAGGGTTGGGTGGTGGGCAAGCTCAGAGCGCTGCTGCCGACGATCCGTGACGAGGCGATCCATGCCGATCTCTCGGCGATGCTTGCTTCCCACGAGCGCAATATCGGCCTCGTCGCGGCGGAGTTGCCTGCCCCGGATCGGAGCGGAGCGCCGTCATGAGCGAGGATGCGCGGTCCGCGGCGGCGCGCCGAGCGGCGATCACGACGCAAATCCAGACGGAAACGGGTATCGACGAAACGATGATCGATCGAACTCGTCCGCGGCTTCTATGCGCGGGTCCGCGACGACGATGTGCTCGGGCCGATCTTCGCCGCGAAGATCGACGATTGGGAGCCGCATCTGCAACGGATGTGCGCCTTTTGGTCCTCGGTCGCGCTGATGAGCGGACGCTACCACGGCCAGCCGATGGCCAAGCACCTGCCATTGCCGATCGATGCCTGGCATTTCGATCGCTGGCTGGCGCTGTTCGAGAAAGCCGCACGGGAGTTGTGCCCGCCGAAGGCCGCGGACCATTTCGTGATGCTGGCGCGCCGCATCGCCGAGAGCCTGGAGGTAGGCGTCGCAGGCGCGCGCGGCTTGCTGCTTCGCAAGGGCGAACGCTTCAGGGCCGACTGAATGCTGGGTTGCCATTATACCGGCGGTCGTTGGCGCGCCCTTCAAGGCTGACGGTCTTTTTTCGACCAGGCTCTGCGCAGAAAAAATTTGTGCCGCCATATCAGCGCGTTACCATGACGCAAAACAATCGGGTGGGAGTGACGCGGATGCTATGGCGTAAAATGGAGAGCTGCGCATTAAAGGCGAGGTTGTCGCAGCAATAGTCGTCGATAGTCCTCGCGCCACTCAGGACCCGCGCCTGGGTCGGCGGACGGCTCTCACCTTCCCGCTGCTTCCGCCGCCGCAGAAGAACCGATCGCCGCCATCGGATTCGAGCCCTGACACACCTACCCCGGGCGGCATGTCGAGCTTCTCCAGGACCTTTCCCGTTGGGGGATCGACCCGCCTCACATCGCTCTCGTCGCCTTCCCAGGTGCCGTGCCAGAGCTCGCCATCGACCCAGGTCACCCCGGTGACGAAGCGGTTGGATTGGATGGTGCGGAGAATTGCGCCGGTTTCGGGATTGATCTGATGGATCTTACGGCCACGATCGTGCCCCACCCAAAGCGTCCCCTCGGCCCAGGCGAGCCCTGAATTGCGACCGCCGGCGGGGGCGGGGATCGTCGCGAGCACGCTGCCGGTCCTGGGATCGATCTTCTGGATACGGCCCTCGGCGATCTGAAACAGATGGCGGCCGTCGAAGGCCGTTCCGGCATGCGCGGCGACATCGATCGAACGCATCGTCTTCCCGTTCGCCGGATCGAACGCGCTCAACTTGTCTCCGGAGGCGACCCAGACGTGCTGACCGTCATAGGTCACGCCATTCACGCGGTCGACACCCGGAAAGGGCCCATACTCACGGAGGATTTCGGCCGCTGCTCGTTTCATGCGTCGCTCCTCATCACTCGGCAGGTGCTTTCATCCTAACCGTTCGGTAGAGGCGCAAGGAGTAACAAGGTCGTCGTGAATCCCGGCATGGGCGGCGTCATCCAACGACGCGCCCGCCCGCGGCCGATCGACTGGATCTTGCCGGCCGCCGCCAGCGCATCGAGAGCGCGCTGCACGGTGCGCTGGCTGGCGCCCAGCGCCAGCGCCAGCGCCGAGCTCGACCACAGCTCGCCGTCGGCAAGGAAGGCAAGCACCGCAGCATCATGTTCCTCTTCGACGGGCCGCGCCAGCACCACGACCTCGCTTGCGTGGTGCGGCACCAGTGCAAAACCACGCCGCGTCGCGCTCACGCCGGCCAGCGTCCGCAGCATCGCGCGCAGCCGCCCGATCTCGACCCGCAACCGCGCGCGATGCGATTCATCGGCACGCTTTCCTCGGAATGCGCGCGCGACCAGCGCGTCCCGCGACACGTCCTCCGGCCACGCTTCGCCCAGCGCGCGAGCGAGTGCGAACAATACCGGACGCCTCGCGAGCGAGACCAGCTTGTCGTCATGACGCACGGCGTGACGGCACGCGTCGACGATGAACGATTTCGAGGCCAGCAATGCTTCGACCTCCGCGAGCAGGAGGGGTCGCTCCTCGCCGCGCGCCACGAGGCGCGCCGCCGCCGTGTTGAGCACGAGGGATGCGCTTGCGACCTCAGCCGTCAGTGCCGGGATTCCAGCGTCGTGCGCGGCGCGCTCGGCCCGCGCGAGCGCAGCGCGCGCCGTCTTCGTCCGCAGGCGCCGCATCGCGATGCCAGCGACGATCAACGCGTGGCTGGTCCTTAATGCCGCCGGGAGGGGCGCGGCGTCGATCTTCGCGAGCTCACGCTCGGCCTCGTCGAGGCGTCCGATCAGCAGGAGGCGCCGGATCTCGAGGTATCGCGCCTGTGCGGCGTTCATCCGATCGCCATGCGCTTCGAGCGTCGCCCGCGCCGCATCAAGCGCTTTCGCGGGCCAGCCCAAGTCGCGCGAGGCGAGCGCGATCTCGGCCTCGGCGACGAGGCATCTCGCGCGGGCTACGGCCTCTTTCACGCCAAAGCCACGCGCCGCGCTGCGCAAGAGGGCCTTCGCGCGCACGAAATCGCCGAGTTGCGCCATCGCCATGCCGCGAAGCGCGAGCGCCGGCGCGTCGTCGCGCAGCGCGACCCGCTTCAATGCGCCCAGCGGGTCACCCGCGGCGAGCGCGCGCCCCGCGGCAATGATCAGCGAGTCCATCGGAATCCCGCCACACTTGTAACTCCCATCACTTCGATTTCCGGCACTAAGTCTATCGCGTGAGCAACAATGCCGGAAGGAGAACGGATATGCCAAATGGGGCGTCTTCTTGCCGGGCCTCAAGTCGCTGCTCGCATTCGGAGGATCGACGATCATGACGGCCGGCACTCTCTGCTTGCCAAAAATGGCGTCGCGGGGTGACGGACCTGCCGCCCTCCGCGCTGCCGACTGGCTATCACTCGGGGCCGCCCCGACCTTCGCATTCGTGGCGGCGCTCACCGGGATCCTTGGCGGTGGCGGGCATGAGAGTCTGTGCTCGGCCGTGTCACATACGTCGGTGCTGAGTGGAATGGTCCCGATGTACGTGCTGATGAGCGCCTTCCATGTCGCGCCCTGGCTGAAGCTCATCTCGCGTTGGCGAAGCGGCGCCCGCGCGGCCGGTCTTGCGCATGAGGAGGGTATGTCGCGGCCGCTCGCGGAACAACGGCGCAAGCCACGGCGCCTGACCGCCAGCAGGCGGCTGGAGAGGTGTGCAAGAACGAATAGGAAAAGGAGAGACACATGGACAGGAGCAAAGCGGTGGACACGCAGCATCACAAAGGATATCTCGCAATGAGCACGCCTCCGATCGTGTCGCCGGAGGCCTGGGAGGCTGCGCGCCAGCAGATGCTGGTGAAGGAGAAGGCTCTGATGCGGGCCCGCGACGCCCTGGCCGCCGAACGCCGGCGGATGCCGTGGATGGCCGTCGAGAAGGCGTACGAATTCGTGGGGCCCCAGGGCAAGCTCAGCCTGCTCGACCTGTTCGAGAGCCGCCGGCAGTTGATCGTCTATCGCGCCTTCTTCGAGCCCGGGGTGTTCGGCTGGCCCGAGCACGCCTGCCGCGGCTGCTCGCTGGGCGCCGATCAGGTCGCCCATCTGGCCCATCTGAACGCGCGCGACACCACCCTCGCTTACGCCTCGCGGGCGCCGCAAGCGGACATCGCGCGCCTGAAGGCGCGGATGGGCTGGGAGATGCCCTGGTACACGATCACCGACGGCTTCGACGCGGATTTCGGCGTCGATGAATGGCACGGCCACAACGTGTTCTTCCGCTCCGACGAGCGGGTGTTCCGCACCTACCTCATCAACAACCGCGGCGACGAGGCGATGGGGACCACCTGGAGCTACCTCGATATCACGCCGCTCGGTCGCCAGGAGACTTGGGAGGACTCGCCAGCGGGATACCCCCAGACCCCGCCATACAAGTGGTGGAACTGGCACGACACCTACGACGCCGAGACCGCGCCCGACCCGAAGTGGGTCGAGGTGTCCGATGCCGGAGAAGCCGCCTTCCGAAAGCGCGACGCAGAGGACCCGAAGCCCGCGTAGCAAGGGAGAGAACGATGAAAGACTTCATGAGAGACGAACTTGGAGCGCCCACCATAGTCGATCGGAGCACCTTCCAGAGGGAGCTCGACGCGTTGCGGATTCGAGAGAAGGCCCACACCAGGGAAGGCGACGCCATTGCGGCCGCCCGCCGACGGCTCCCCATGGTCGAGGTGGATGGCGCCACACGGCTCATTGGCGAAGGTGACGCGGTGACATTATTGGACGCGTTCGAGGGGCGCCGGATGCTCATCGCCTATTACTTCATGTGGCACACCGGCCACCCTGCGCCGGAGCAGTGCGAGGGGTGCACCTGGCTTGCATCGCAGGTCCGCGAGCTGTCCTATCTTCATTCCCGCGACGTCACCTATGCCGTGTTCTGCCAGGGCCCGTACGAAGAGAGCGCCCGGTACCGCGATTTCATGGGCTGGGAGATGCCCTGGTACTCGGCCCGGGACTCGCTCGACACTCTCTTGGTCGGACGCCGGGTGGGCCTGTTTCATATCGTTTTGCTACCTGCGACAAGGATCCGACGTCTTCGAGACTTACTGGACGACGGGGCGCGGCGGCGAGGCCATGGACAATAGCTATGATCTGCTCGACATGACGGTCTACGGGCGGCAGGAGATGTGGGAGGATTTGCCGACCGGCTGGCCACGACGGTTTAAGGGCAAGCAAGTTATCCGCACCGATGGCCGTCCCACCGCCCAGTGGTCCCGCCTGAAGGCCGGGCACTCGGATGATTTGGGCACCGGCAAGCGCTGAGGTGCACTGCGCAAGTTGACGGGTGCCGACCTCAACATTCCGGATGAAGGAACAGTTCGGTGGCGGGCCAGTTTGGCATTCCGACCTATTTGACGTTGCCCGCGGCTCGCAGGATCAGGTCGGTGATCTCCTGCGGATGCGAGATGAGCGACAAATGGCTGGCCTTCTGCAGCTTGACCACCGTCCCTCTGAGCGCGACGCCGGCGATGATCGCGCCGGCATGGCACTCGTACTCGGTCTCGCTGGAAGCGCGGCGCTTCTTGTAGTAGCTCTCGATGCCGACGACCGCATTCCCGCCCATTTCCTCGGCTCGGTCGCGCAGCTGGATCAGCGCGCTCAGCATCGCCCACCGGCAGGCCTCCTGGTCCGGCTTTCCCACCGAATTCGTCTTTCGGTTGGTCACGAACTCGCCGAAGCTCTTCTCGACGGGTGGTGTCGGCTGGCGGCCGAAGTAAAATGCGACATCGTCGCCGACCTTGTCCTTGTACTCGGCACTCTGCAGCAGCTCGCTCAGCTTGAGATGGTATTCGGTGTCGCGCGCCTGAGCGGCGAAAGCAACACTCACCGTCAGCACGGCGGCAAGGATGAAGCGCATCATGGTGTCCCCCATCAAGGTGCGGTCTGGCCAAATTTAAGCGGACGCAGGCGGGGCGCGCCCAACGATGCGGCCCGCGGTCGAAGCCGGGGTTCGAGTATGCCCTGCCGGGTGCTCGATGACGAGCGGGAGCCGGCGTGCCGCTCGACGCGGTCTTGTCTCGCCTGGAGATCGCATCTCGGCTAGGTTGGCGCCTGTTCAGCGAGGCCCGTCCCTTTGCGTTCCACCGTGACTCCGCTCCTCGATCCGCTCCTGTCCCTCGACCATGCTCGCCCGGCACCACGGCCTCTGGGTGGGACGGACGCATGATCGAGAAGGAGCTGCGCATCGCGCTGATCTGCTTCGGCGGCGTCTCGCTGGCCATCTACGAGCATGGCGTCAGCAAGGAGTTCCTGAAGCTGGTGCGCGCGTCGCGGGCGCTCCATGCCGGAGCGCGGGGCGCGGCCTCGCGCGCCGACTGGAGCCCCGGCGCCGACGATCCGCGCAATCCCGAATTCGATACCGAGCCGCTGTGGTTCGAGCTGCTGCAGGAGATCGGCCGGGCGACCAGCATCCGGGTCGTCATCGACATCGTCGCCGGCGCCTCGGCCGGCGGCATCAACGGCGTGATGCTCGCCCGGGCGCTCGCCCAGGACTTGCCGGTGAAGGCGCTCCGGGATTTCTGGCTCGACCGCGGCGATGTCGAGGTGCTGCTCGCCCCGGAGGCGCGCGCCCGCACCTTCAGCAAGCTGTTCATGCGCCCCTTTCTCTGGGCGGCGGCGCGGCTCGGGCGGATCGCCGATGCCGATGACCCGGAAGTACGGCGCAAGCTCTCGCTCTTCGTCCGCTCGCGCTGGTTCAAGCCGCCCTTCGACGGCCGGCGCATGACCCAGCTGATGCTCGATGCCGTGCTCAGCCTCGGCGTCTCGCCCGAGCCGTCGCGGTCGCTGATGCCGGCCGGCCACCCGCTCGATCTCTTCGTCACCGTGACCGATCATTACGGCTATCGCCGCAGCATCGAGATCCACGATCCGCCGTTCATCGAGGAGCGCGAGCACGCGCGCGTCCTGCGCTTCTCGCATCTGCGCCATCCCGGCGGCGGCGTGGAGACGGATTTCGACCTGCCCGATGCCCCCGGCCTCGCCTTTGCCGCGCGCGCCACCTCCTCCTTTCCCGGGGCGTTTCCGCCGGCCCAGCTCGCCGAGCTCGACGCCCATCTCGCGCGACGCGGCCTCACCTGGCCCAACCGCGCCCGCTTCTGCCGGCGTGCCTTCGACCCGCCGGCGGAAGCGGGTGCCGATCCCGAGAGCGCCTCCTTTGTCGACGGCTCGGTGCTCAACAACAAGCCCTTCCGCGAGGCCATCCACGCCATCCGCAGCCGCGCCGCCCAGCGCCAGGTCGACCGCCGGCTCGTCTATATCGATCCCGATCCGCGGGAGACGACGACGGCGACGGCCGGCCCGCCCGGCTTCTTCGCCGTGCTCAAGGCGGCGCTGTCCGACATTCCGCGCAACGAGCCGGTGGCCGCCGAGCTCGACCGCATCAACGACCACAATGATCGCGTCCGGCGGCTTCGCGCCATCGTCGACGCGGCTCGCCCGCATGTCACGGATCTGGTCTCGGAGATGCTGCCGGCGCCGGACGCGCCCGTCACGGCGGCGGATGTGGCCGGCTGGCGCAGCGCGGCCAGCGCGCGGGCCGCGCGCGAGGCGGGCTTCGCCTATGAGGGCTATGTGCGCCTCAAGCTCGCCGCGGTGCGGGCCCAGGCGGCGCAGATCATCGCCGGCCTCGTCGGCCTGCCCCCGGCCTCGCCGGGCGCGCGCCTCGTCGTCGACGCCATCAACGTCTGGGCCGAGGTCTCGGGCCGCTCCTATGCCCGCACCGGCAGCCACGCCGAGGGCGGCGACATGAAGGCGGCGGCGCCCGACACGCCGCGCTGGGTGCGGTTTCTCCTCGCCTTCGACGTCGAGTTCCGCAAGCGCCGGCTGCTCTTCCTCATCCAGGGGCAGAACCGTATCTACCAGTCGCGGTCGGGGACCGCGTCGCGCGCGGCGCTCGACGCGATCAACGCGCTGAAGCGCGAATTCTACCGGCAGCTGGATGCGATGCGGCAGCGCGAGCAGCCTGGCTTCTTCAGCGCCGAGGTGCGCGCCGGGGCGCGCGCGCTGTTCGCCGGCCTGGCGCGGGGCGGCGTCGAGCGTCGCGATCCCGCCTGGATCGATGGCTTCGTCGCGCGCGAGGCCGCCCCGATCGAGGCGCTGGCCGACAGGATGGCGGTCGAGCTTGATCTCGATCTCGCCACCGACACGCTCGACGCCAGCCTTGCCGCGATGGATCCGCTGCTCTGGCCCGCCGACGCGCGCCGCGAGGCGCTCATCAATTACCTGGGATTTCCGTTCTGGGACGTGCTGACGCTGTCGGTGACCAATTGGCGCGACGCCGGCGAGTTCGACGAGGTGCTCGTCGACCGCATCAGCCCGGAGGACGCCAAGACGCTGAAGGCGCTGGGGGCGCCGGTCGCGCTCAAGGGCATCGGCCTCATGCATTTCGCGGCCTTCTTCTCGCGGGCCTATCGCGAGCATGATTATCTGCTCGGGCGGCTGCAGGCGGCCGATCGGCTGTTCGATCTCCTCTGCGACAGCGCCGGTCCGGCGGCGCTGGCGGAGATCGATCAGCAGCGCTTCAAATGCCGGGTGTTCGCGCGCATTCTCGAGACCGAGGCGCCGCATCTGCCGAACAGCGCGGCGTTGATCGCGTTGCTGCGCCGGGCGGTGGCGACCGCCGGCTGAGCGCGACCGGTACCGTCAATCGCCGCCGAGCCGCGTCGTCAGCGAGGTGCCCGGCAACCGGCCGGTCACCGCGGTCTCGAGCCGCGCCTCGCGCAGATTGGCGCCTCTGAGATCGGCGCCCCGGAGATCGGCCTGGTCGAAATCGGCGCCGCGCAGATTGGCGGCGCGGAAGCGGGCGGCGGCGAGCATGGCACCGCGGAAGCGCGCCTCGGCGAAGATCGAGCGGTCGAGCCGCGCCGCCGCCAGCACCGCGCCGGTGAAATCGGTGCCGGAGAGATCGTATCCCACGAGTTCGGCGCGTTTGCCGCGGCGCCCGCCGCTGCGCAACCAGAGTTCGTGGGCACGCAGCTGCCGCGCCAGCGCGTCGGGCGGAAGCTCCATCGAGGCGGGCGTCATTCCGGCCGCCGCGAGCTGGCGGCGCGTGTCGCCGCGCACCGCGGCGCCGGAGAAATCGGCGCCCATGAAGTTCGCGCCGTCGAGCTCCGCGTCGATGATCTCGGCGCCGCGGAAGCGCGCGCCGCCGAGATCGGCCCGGCGCAGCCGGGTGCGATCGAGCAGGGCGCAGTCGAAATCGGCGTGGCGCAGCTTCGCCTCGCTGAGGTCGGTATCGCGCAGCGCCGCGCGCGCCAACCGCGCGTTGCGGCGGGAGGTTTCGCCGGGCGAGAGATCGGCCTCGACGAAGGTGCCGCCCGAGAGGTCGGCATCCTCGAAATGCCCGCCCCAAAGCTTGGCGCGATGGAACACCGCGCCGCGCAGGTCGGCCTTGCGGAACGAGCAGTCGAGAAAAGTCGCGTCCGAGAAGTTCATGCCGCGGAAGTCGAGCGCGGTGAAATCCCAATTCACCACGGTCGTCCGCGCGCGGCCGTAATTTCCCGGCGCCTCGCTGTTGTGCCATTCGCACAAGGTGGCGAGCAGCACCTGCGTGGCGCGGACTTCATTGGGCCCATGTCGCGGGCCGCCTCCGATGGTCAAGCGGATTGCCCCTGGCGGTGGTCAATGGGCGCAAGGCTGAAGTGTGGGCAAAGATGTGGCAAATTGTTTCGTCGGGCATTTATCTCAACTTAGGCTTGATTGGACGCGATTTTCCGGGGTCGGCGGGCGGCGAAATGCCGACAAAAGAACCTGAGGTTGCCACAAATCGGCCAAGCTTCGCCGGCATCGTCCATCCTGCATCACGGGTGGAGAGGGCGATGGGACTGTGGAACATGCTGCGCTGCGAGCCGAGCCTCGATGAGCTGCTGGCGGATGAGATGATGGGCGCGGTGACGCGCAGCGCGGGCACCGATCGCGAGGCGCTGCGGGCGATGCTGTGCGCGCTGGCGCTGCGGCTGCCGGCGGAGCGGTTCGACGGTCTCAGGCCGCGTTGCGCGTCGCCGACAGCGAGCGGCTGTCGGCCATCGGCAGCGTAAGCACGGCCTTGAGGCCGGGGTTGTTGTCCTCGAGCCTGGCCTCGCCGCCATGCAGCCTCGCCACCGCCCGCACCAGGCTGAGGCCGAGCCCGTTTCCCGGCGTGCTGCGGCTGCCCTCGAGCCGTACGAAACGGTCGAACACCGCCTCGCGGCGGTCCGCCGGAACCCCCGGCCCGTCATCGGCGACCTCGACCTGCGCCACGCCGTCGACGCGGTGGGCGCGCAGCGCGATACTGCCGGCAGGCGCGTATTTCAGCGCGTTGTCGAGCAGATTGGCGATCGCCTGCGACAGCAGGTGGCGATCGCCATGGACGGGAAGCGCCGCGTCGCTCTCGATGGTGAGGCTCTGCCCCTTCTCGTCGGCGACCGGCTCGTAGAGCTCGGCCACCGAGCGGGCGATCTCGGCGAGATCCACCACCGCCATCGTCTCGCGGCGCGAGCCCGCTTCGGCCTCGGCGATGTTGAGCAGCGCGTTGAACGTGCCGAGCAGCCGATCGGCCTCGGTGATCGTATCCCGCAGCGCCTCGCCGTAGCGGCCGACATCCGGTCGCTCGAGCAGGGTCACCTCGAGACGCGCGCGCAGCCGCGACAGCGGCGTGCGCAAATCATGCGCGATGTTGTCGGTCACTTGCCGCATCCCCAGCATCAGCCGCTCGATGCGGTCGAGCATGGCGTTGAGATTGGCGGCGAGCTGGTCGAATTCGTCGCCGCTGCCGTTCAGCGGCACCCGCTGGGTCAGGTCGCCGCGGATGATGCGCTCGCTGGTGCGGTTCACCGCTTCGACGCGGCGCAGCATGTTGCGCGTCATGAACAGGCCGCCGGCGACGCCGAGCGCCAGCGTCAGCAGCGCCGACCAGCCGAGCGTGCGGGTGATGCGCGAGCGGAACGCCGAGGCGTCGCGCAGGTCGCGGCCCACCAGCAGCCGGAAGCCGTCGCGCAGCACGAAGACCGAGGCGAGCGCCTCGCTGTGAACGACCGCGCTCTGGCGGGTCCGCACCTCGACCGGAAAGGCGATCCAGCCCGGGCGGATCTGTCGCGCCTGTGGCCAGGCCAGGAGGTTGCCGGCGATCGGGGTGAGCGCGGGATCGGTGATGAGGTAGAGGGTCGAGGAGTTGTTGTGCAGCGCCGCGCTGCGGGCGTGGATGATCTCGAGCAGGCCCGGCAGCCCGCGGTCCTCGTACTGCTCGCGCAAGCCGGTGATCTCCGCGTCGATCGTCGCCTCGGTCTGCCGTTCGATGAAATTGGCAGTCGAGAAATAGAACAGGGCGAGGAGCGCCAGCACCGAGGCCGCGAACAGCGCGAAATAGAGCGCGGCGAGACGGAAGGCGTTGGTGCGGAGCAGCCGGCCCACGGCGCTACTCCGCGCGCAGGCAATAGCCGGCGCCGCGGACGGTGTGCAGCAGCGGCTTGGCGAAGCCCTTGTCGATCTTCTGCCTGAGCCGGCTCACATGCACGTCGATCACATTGGTCTGCGGATCGAAATGATAATCCCAGACATTCTCCAGCAGCATGGTGCGGGTCACCACCTGTCCGGCATGGCGCATGAGGAACTCCAGCAGCCGGAACTCGCGCGGCAGCAGCTCGATCTCCTGGCCGCCCCGCGTCACCGCCCGCGCCAGCAGGTCCATTTCGAGATCGCCGACCTTGAGCCGCGTGGTCGCGGTGGTGCCGCTGCCGCGGCGCAGCAGCGCCTCGATCCGCGCCAGCAGCTCGCGGAAGGCGAAGGGCTTGACGAGGTAGTCGTCGCCGCCGGCGCGCAGCCCCTTGACCCGGTCGTCGACCGCGCCGAGCGCGCTGAGGATGAGGACGGGGGTGCGCAGCTCCGCCGCGCGCAAGGCGGCGATCAGCGCCAGCCCATCCATGCCCGGCAGCATGCGGTCGACGATCAGCGCGTCGTAATGACCCGAGCTGGCCATGAACAGGCCGTTGCGGCCATCGGCGGCGCAATCGACGACATAGCCGCTCTCGGAAAGCCCTTTGGCGATATAGGCCGCTGCCTCGCGGTCATCCTCGATGACGAGAAGCTTCATCCCACCTGCTCCGCCGGGGACCATAGCCGCCAGGCAATTCGCGGGAAAGAGGAGCCCCCATGATGAGGAACCCCCTTCCTCGTCGGATTGTTTCTAGCGCTGGAACGTATATCCCTATGGGCAAGCCAGACGGCCGCCCGCTCAATTGGCAGCAGCAGTCCATGGCATCGAACCCCGGCGATCTAGAAAGCGATGTAAAGTCCGGCGACTTCAAGCGTCCGGTGTCGATCCTCATCGTCGAGGACGAAGCCCTGATCGCCAGCTATATCCAGGAAGTGCTTCAGGAATCCGGCTTCGTCGTCGCCGGCGTCGCGTCTTCGGGGCCGGAGGCGATCTCGCTGGTCAGCAACCACCCGCCCGATCTCGCCTTGGTCGACATCAAGCTTGCCGGTCCGATGGACGGGATCGAGGTGGCCGAGCTCCTGCGCGGCCGTTTCAACGTTCAGTCCATCTTTCTTTCCGGCGTCTGCGACCCCGACACCATGGAGCGCGCCCAGAGGACTAAGCCGCTCGGTTTCCTCGAGAAGCCCTTTCGCCCGAGCCAGGTCTTCAACGCGCTCGAGCGCGCGCTGGCCGTGCTGCAGCCGCAACGCTCATAGCCGCGCCGGCCGCCGTCAACTGAGCGTGATCCACAACGCCGCGATCCAGCCGATCGCCAGCAGCAGCGCCCCTTGCCGATCGAGCCCCTTGTCCTGCATGCCCGCCTCCTTCGTCATCAGGAGGTAGGTTATCATTAGAACAAAACAAGAACAAGCGGAATTCGCGGCTCACGCAAGCGGCGGCAGCGCCGGGGGCGCCAGCGCCCAGGCGATCGCCTGGTCGAGCCGGTCATTGCCCCAGAACAGCTCCTCGCCGACGAGGAAGCTCGGCGCGCCGAAGATGCCGCGGCGGAGCGCCTCCTCGCCGCGCGCGACGAGCCGCGCCTTGTTGTCGGGCGCCGCCGCCCGCTCGAGCACGGCGGCCGCGTCCCGCTCGAGCGACGAGATGACCGCGCCGACCACCTCGGCGGCGGCGATGTCGCGATCCTCGGCGAAATTGGCGCGGAAGACGGCGCGGGTGAAATCGGCGCCCCAGCCCTCATCGGTGGCGATGAGGGCGACGCGGGCGGCGAGCAGCCCGTTGCGCGGATATGTCGAGGGCAGACGCAGCGCCAGGCCTTCGGCGGCGCACAGCCGCTGCAGGTCGCGCCAGCGGTAGCGCCGCTGCGCTGGGCTCGGATTCTGGTACGGGGAGGGGTCATGGGCGCGCTGCCTGAAGATCGGCCCGAGCAGGAAGGGACGCCAGTCGAGGCGGATCGGCCGACCCGCCACCAGCCGCTCGATGCGCGCGGCGGCGAGATAGGAATAGGGGCTGGCGAACTCGTACCAGAACTCGATCACGCTTGCGCTTTTCATGCTCGCCTCGCGCTGCCGGCGACCTCTATCCTACGCCCATGGGAGATCCTATGCCTCAGGATCGCTATTGGCCCGAGGACGGTCCGGGCGGCGCGCTGCGGCTTGAGCGCCATTTCGACGGCCGGCGGTTTCGCTGCTTCAGCGAGCGTCCGCCGCATCTCGATGCCCTGTTCCGCGCCAGACTTGCCCGCTCCCCCGCCGCCGAGGCGATCGTCGCCGGCGGCACGCGGCTGAGCTATGAGGCGCTCGACCGGCTGGTGGCACATATGGCCGGCAACCTCGCCGACCGCGGTATCGCCCGGGGCGAGCGGGTGGCGCTGCTGCTGGGCAATTGCCCGGAATTCCTCGTGGCGCTGCTGGCCTGCGCCCGGCTCGGCGCGGTGGCCATGCCGATCGGCACGCGGCAGAAGGCGGCCGAGCTCGATTTCCTGCTGAACGACAGCGGCGCCGCGGCGCTGATCTTCGCCGCCGAATTCGCCGCCAACGTGCCGGCCCCGGCCGCCGTGCCGGCGCTCAGGCGGCGCATCGTCGTGGGCGCGCCCGTCGCCGGCGCCGAGCCGGTCGCCGCCCTGCTGGCGCCGGCGCCGGCGCCGCCCGCGGTCGAGATCGGCGAGGAGGATACGGCGGTCATCCTCTATACCTCCGGCACCACGGGCAAGCCCAAGGGCGCGATGCTGAGCCATCTCAACATCGTGCATTCCGTCATCCACTTCGCGCGCTGCCTGGGCCTCGGCGCCGAGGATCGCGCGCTGCTGGCGGTGCCGGCGGCGCATGTCACCGGCACCGTCGCGATCCTTCTCACCATGGTCTATTGCGGCGGCGCCACCGTGATGCTGGGCGAGTTCAAGGCCCGCGCCTTCCTCGATCTCGCCGCCGCGGAGCGCATCACCTATACGCTGATGGTGCCGGCGATGTACGTGCTCTGCCTGATGGATCCGGAGTTCGACCGTTTCGATCTCGGCGCCTGGCGCGTCGGCGGCTTCGGTGGCGCGCCGATGCCCGAGGCGACGATCGCGGCCCTGGCCCGGCGCCTGCCGCGCCTCGAGCTCGCCAACGCCTATGGCGCGACCGAGACGACCTCGCCGACGACGGTGATGCCGCCGGACGCCACCGCCACCCATCCCGAGAGCGTCGGCCAGGTGGTGCCCTGCGGCGAGGTGCGGATCGTCGACGAGCAGGGGAGGGAGGTGCCGCCCGGCACTCCCGGCGAGATCTGGATCCGCGGACCGATGGTGGTGAAGGGCTATTGGAACCGGCCGGACGCGGATGGCGCGAGCTTCACTGATGGCTTCTGGCGTTCCGGCGATATCGGCGCGCTCGATGCCGAGGGCTTCCTCAGCGTCTTCGACCGGCTCAAGGACATGATCAACCGCGGCGGCTACAAGGTCTTCAGCGCCGAGGTGGAGAACGCGCTCGCGCATCACCCGGGCGTGGTCGAATGTGCCGTGGTCGGCCGTCCCGATCCCGTGCTCGGCGAGCGCGTCTGCGCCTTCGTGCTGCCGCGCGGCGAGGCGGTGACGGCCGAGGACATCCGGCGCTTCTGCGCCGAGCGCATGGCCGACTACAAGGTGCCCGAGCGGATCGAGCTGGTGCGCGAGCCCTTGCCGCGCAACGCCAACGGCAAGGTGCAGAAGGCGGTGCTGCGGGAGCGTGCGGCGGAGGGTGGGCCTCCCATGCGCTGATCCGGTGTGGTCCGCCGCGCATTCATCGATAATTCACCCGGATGTGGTCATGCTGCCGGGGCGGAGGGGAGTTCGGTGGCCTGGCTGGTCAGGCACGGATCAAGGGCAGCGAAAGACCGTGGCTTCCTTGCAGCGCGTCCCTCCTAGCCATGCCAAGGCCGATCGCAGGCAGCAGCCCGCGGCCGGCGCCGTCGGCGTGAGCCCGTCGATCCGCGCGCGGGTCCGGGCGCGCCAGGCCGAAATTCTCGATGGCGACTATCTCAGCGCCGGCGCCAACATCCCGGCGGTTATGCTGACCAGCTTCGTGATCCGAAGCAGCATTCCGGCCTCTTGGCTCTATCTCTGGATCGCTATCACCGCGGCCACGATCGCGGCTTTCATCGTGAGCATCCGCGGCCCGCGGCCCTGGCGCGAAGCACGGCCCCGCGGCACGCTGCAGCAGCGGCTTGCGGTCCATGTCTTCTTTACCGTCGCGGTCGGCGGACTCTGGGGCGGTGCCTGTGTCGCCTTTGGCCCGAGCCTGCCGCAGGGCCAGATGATGTTCCTGGCGGTGATCGTGCTCGGCTGCAACGCCGCCTGCATCAGCGCGCTGGGGCCCTATCTGCCGGCCTATTTCGGCTATTTCTTCGCTTCGCTTCTCCCGCTCGCTTGCGTCTATTTCCGCCGTCCCGACCCCGATGCGGTGGGGCTCGCGCTGCTCGTGGTCCTCTACATGGCCACGATCACCATGAACGTCCGCGCCTTCAATCGCCACGTCCTCGCCGCCTTCCGGCTGAGGGCGGAGAACGAGGCCTTGGCCGAGACGGTGGCGCATGCCAACGCGGCGACCGCCGCCGCGATGCAATCCAAATGGGATACGCTCGCGCATCTGAGCCACGAGCTGCGCACGCCGATGAACGCGATCCTGGGTTTCTCGGAGGTGATGCGCGAGCAGCTCTTCGGGCCGCTCGGCGAACGCTACCTGACCTATTCGGGCAATATCCACGACAGCGGCCGCCACACGCTCGAGCTGATCGACACGCTTCTCGAAGTGTCGCGCGCCGAAGCCGGCCAGCTCTCGCTCAGCGAGAGCGAGATCGAGCCGGAGGGGCTCATCGACGAGTGCCTGCGCATGGTGGAGATGGCGGCCGCGTCCAAGCGCCTCAGCCTCGACAGCCGCTTCGGGCAATCTCTGCCGCGGATCGTCGTGGACCGGGCGAAGCTGCGCCAGGCGCTTCTCAACCTGCTGACCAACGCAATCAAGTACACGCCCGCGGGCGGCCGCATCTCTGTGGCGGTGCAGGTGGCGGCGGGCGGTCTCGACATCGCCGTCGCCGATACCGGCGTCGGCATCGCCGCTGAGGATATCGAGCGTTGCCTGGAGCCCTTCGTGCGCCTCGGCAATCCGCTTACCACCGGGGTCGAGGGCGCCGGTCTCGGCCTGCCTCTGGCCAAGCGGCTGGCCGAATTGCATGGCGGCAGCCTGCGCATCGCGAGCGAACTCGGCCGCGGCACGACTGCTACCCTCCATTTGCCGCCCGAGCGCTGCCGGGGAGCGCCGCTGAGGAACGCGGGCTAGATCACCCCGTCGCGCTTCAGCCCTGCGATCTCGTCCGCGTCGAGCCCGAGCCAGCCGCCATAGACCTCGTCATTGTGCTGGCCGAGGCGGGGGCTGGGCGTGGTCTCGACGCGGTCGGCGCCGTGGAAGCGCAGCGGGCTGGTCGGCACGACGATGTCGCCGAGCTCGGGATGGCTGATGCGCTCGAGCATGCCGCGCTCGTGCATGTGCGGGTCGTTCATCACCTCGGCGAGGTCGCGCACCGGCGCCGAGGGAATGCGGTGGCGGCGGGCCAGCGCGAAGATCTCGTCGCGGGCAAGCGCCTCGGTCCAGCCCTGTACCAGCGCGTCGGTCGCCGCCAGATTCGCCACCCGCCGGGCGTTGTCGGCAAAGCGCGGATCGTCCGCGAGATCGTCGCGGCCCATGGCGGCGAGCAGGTTGCGCCAATGCTGCTCGACGACGCAGATGATGGCGACATAGCCGTCGCGCGCCGGATAGACGTTGCAGGGCGCGATGGCGAGGCCGCCATGGCGGTTGCCGGTGCGCGGCGGCACCTGGCCTTCGCTGGTGTAGAGAAAGCCCAGATTGGAGGCGAGGGTGGGATAGACCGTCTCCTGCATCGCCACCTCGACCAGCCGACCGCGGCCGGTGCGTGCTCGCTCCACCAGCGCCGTCATCACCCCGGCATAAAGGTGGATGCCGCTGAGGAAGTCGACGAAGGCGGGCCCGGCCTTCACCGGCGGCCCGTCGGGAAAGCCGGTGATGCTCATCACCCCCGAGACCGCCTGCACGGTGAGGTCCATGGCGAGGTTGTCGCGGTCGGGACCGCTCAAGCCGAAGCCCGAGCCCGAGGCGTAGATCAGGCGCGGATTGACCGCGCCGAGCGCGCTCCAGCCGATCCCGAGCCGGTCGAGCACGCCCGGCGCGAAATTCTCCAGCAGCACGTCGGCGCGCTTCACCATCTCGACCAGCAAGGCCCGGCCTTGCTCGGATTTGAGGTTGAGCGTCACCGCGCGCTTGTTGGAGTTGAGCATGGCGAAGGGGAAGGAGGCGCCGCGGCCGACGGCGACGCGGTGGCGCAGCGACTCGCCGGTGAGCGGCTCGACCTTGATCACCTCGGCGCCGGCCTTGGCCATCAGCAGCGTGGCGTAAGGGCCCTGATAGACCTGGCCGAGATCGACCACGGTGATGCCGGCGAGCGGCAGGTTGGGCGCGCTCAATGGAAGGATCCGCCGAGCAGGTCGCGCGCCATGATCAGGCGCTGCACCTCGCTCGGTCCCTCGCCGACGCGACGAATGCGCATCTCGCGATACCAGCGCTCGAGCGGCAGATCCTTGGTCATGCCGTAGCCGCCATGGATCTGCATGGCGCGGTCGACGACGCGGCCGCCGGCCTCGCTCGCCACCAGCTTGGCCATCGCCGCCTCGGTGCGGAAGGGCTCGCCGCGCTCCGCCTTGTGCGCCGCTGCCAGCGTCAGCCAGAGGCTGGTCCGGATGTCGATCTCATTGTCGACGATCATCCACTGGATCGCTTGCCGCGTGGCGAGCTTGGCGCCGAAGGTGTCGCGCAGCTTGGCATAGTCGACCGCCATCTCCTGCGCCTTGACCGCGACGCCGATGCAGCCCGCGGCATAGGGAATGCGCTGGCGGCTCAGCCGGTCGTTGGCGATGGCGAAGCCGCGATTGACCTCGCCCAGCACGTTGGCCTCGGGCACGCGCAGATCCTCGAACTGCAGCTCGGTGGCATAATGCGTCGAGCGCAAGGTGTGCACCACGCGGCGCACGTGGAAGCCCGGCAGGTCGGTGTCGACGATGAAGCAGGTGACGCCATCGCGTCCCTTGCTGGCGTCCGTGCGGGCGAAGACCAAACCGTATTGCGCCCTGTCGGCGCCGCTGATGAACACCTTGGCGCCGTTCAGCACCCAATGCTCGCCGTCCTTGACCGCGCGGGTCTGGATGGCGCGGGCGGGATCGCTGCCGCCCGAGGGCTCGGTGAGGCCGAAGAAGCCGCGCTTTTCGCCGCGCAGCGTCGGATAGAGATAGCGCTGCTTCTGGTCCTCATTGGCCTCGTAGAGCTGCGCCAGCCCGGCGCCGCCGAAGACGCCGTAGCAGGGCGCGTAGAGCCCGGCCCGGTGCTGCGCCATCTCGACAGCCATGAGAGTGCGCGTCACCAGGTCGATGCCGGGGCCGCCATACTCCGCCGGGATGTCGAGCCCCCAGAAGCCCATGGCCTTCACCTTGGCGCTGAGCCGCGCGAAATCCTCCGGCGCCAGCTCGCTGGCATCGGGATCGAGCGCCGCCTCGAGCGGCGCGATCTCCTCGCGCACGAAGCGGCGCACCTGCGCCACGATCAGCTTCTGCTCCTCGCTCGGCTTGAGATCCACGGGGCGCGGCCTAAAGCGGGCTCAGCCGCCCGAGGCGCAACCTCTCGCCGGCATTGCCGGCCGGCAGCGCGCCGTGATCGGCGAGGTGCAGCATCAGCAGCTCCTGATAGCGGGTGAGGTATTGCATCGTCACCTCGAAGCGGAACCGGCTCGCTTCGGGATGGGCCGCCGCGGCCGCCGCGATCGCGCCGCGCAGCCCGAAGAGCGAGCGGCCGCCGGCATAGCCCAGCTGCAGCACGCGGCCTTTCTCGTCGCCGAGCTGGAACACGCCGAGCTGTCCCGGCACCGCCCGCACCGCCTCGTCGCCGAGCGCCTGCCAGGGCTTGTCGAGCCGGATCGCCATCAGCGGCCCTGGAACCGCGCCGGCCGCTTCTCCAGGCGCGCCGCCATGCCCTCCTTGGCATCGGCGCTGGCGCGCGCCTCGGCCAGGAGCCGATCGATATCGGCATGCGCGATGTCGTCGCGGAACTTCATCTCGCGCAACAGAAGCTGCTTCATCGCCTTCAGCGACAGCGGCGCGTTCGCCACCAGCCGCGCCAGCACCTCGCCCGCGACCTCCTCGATCCGTTCGGGCTCGGCCAGATGCGAGACGATGCCCAGCTCGTAGAGCCGGCTCGCCGGCAGGGGATCGCCGAGGAAGAGAATCTTCCGCGTCGCCATCGGTCCCGCCACCTCGAGCAGCTTCTTGGCGAGGAACCAGTTGGGCACCAGCCCGATCTGGGCCAGCGACATGCCGAAGCGCGCGGCGCTGCTGGCGACGATGAGATCGCAATGCAGCGCCAGCTCGTTGCCGCCGGCGATCGCATCGCCCTGGACGACCGCTACCACCGGCAGCGGATAGGTCTCGATGGTGTGCAGCATGCGCTCGATCGGGTTGTCGCCCATCTCCACCCGTGCACGCAGATCGAGGCCGGCGCAGAACACCGGTCCGGCGGCGCGGATCACGGCGGCGCGCTCGGCCTCGCGCGGCGGCTCGGCGAAGGCGGCAGTGAGCGCTTCCAGCATCGTGCCGTCGAGCGCATTGCGCTTCTCCGGCCGGTTGAGAAGAACCCGCCGCACGGCGCCGTCGATCTGCCATTCCACCGTCGCCATGCACTTCCCCTCCCTGGGACGCCCGACAACCGTCCGGGCGCCTCGTTGGCTGCCGTTCCGCCGGCAGGGTCTTCGCTCCGGCCGCGCCGGCGATCCGAGGCTTTGGTCGATGCTACGGCAGGCCGGTAAGGGCGGGCCATGAAAAATAAGGCTTGCAGGCCCTTGACGCTCGCGTATAACACCCAACTTAATCCGTACCGCGGCGGTCCGAATTAGGGCTAACCGCTTGAGCTGATTAGAGAAGCCGATGATCATCCTGAGCAAACTGGCGGATTATGCGGTCATCATCGCCACCCATCTCGCCGTGGGGTCGGAACGGCAGATGACGGCGGCCACCCTCGCCCAGGAGGCGAAGCTGCCCCGCGCCACCGTCGCCAAGGTGCTGAAGGCGCTGGCCCATGCCGGGATCGTCGCCGGCGCCCGCGGCGCCGCCGGGGGCTACCGCCTGGCGCGGCCCGCCGGCGCGATCTCCATTGCCGAGATGGTGGCGGCCATCGACGGCGCCATCGGCATCACCCAATGCACCAGCCACATGGCCGGCTGCGAGCGCAGCACCTTCTGCCCGACCCGGCCGCACTGGCATCGCATCAATCAGGCCGTGGGCGCCGCGCTCGGCGCGGTGACCCTCGCCGACATGCTGCCGCCGCTGGCCGGCTTCGCCCCGCAACCCTCCCTCGTGTCAGAAGAGACCGCCAGCCCATGAGCCGTCCGGTTGCCGTCCAGAGTTTCGATGCCGTCCGCGAGGTCACGGGCGAGAGCTATAAATACGGCTTCGTCACCGACATCGAGAGCGAGAGTGCACCCCCCGGCCTCGACGAGGACATCGTCGCCTTCATCTCCGCCAAGAAGCACGAGCCGGAATGGCTGCTGGAGTGGCGGCTCAAGGCCTATCGCGACTGGCTCAAGATGGAGGAGCCGCATTGGGCGAAGCTGCGTGTGGCGCCCATCGACTACCAGGCGGCGACCTATTATTCGGCGCCCAAGCGGCAAAACGCGCCCAAATCGCTCGACGAGGTCGATCCCGAGCTGCTCAAGACCTATGAGAAGCTCGGCATCCCCCTGAGCGAGCGCGCGGCGCTGGCCGGCGTCGCGGTCGATGCCGTGTTCGACAGCATCTCGGTCGCCACCACCTTCAAGGCGAAGCTCGGCGAGCTTGGCATCATCTTCTGCTCCTTCGGCGAGGCGGTGCGCGAGCATGGCGAGCTGGTGCGCAAATATCTCGGCTCGGTCGTGCCGCAAGGCGACAATTTCTTCGCCGCGCTCAATTCCGCGGTGTTCAGCGACGGCTCTTTCGTCTACGTGCCGCCGGGCGTGCGCTGCCCGATGGAGCTCTCGACCTATTTCCGCATCAACGCCGCCAAGACCGGCCAGTTCGAGCGCACACTGATCATCGCCGACAAGGGCAGCTATGTGAGCTATCTCGAAGGCTGCACCGCGCCGCAGCGCGACGAGAACCAGCTCCATGCCGCGGTGGTCGAGCTGGTGGCGCTCGAGGGCGCCGAGATCAAATACTCGACGGTGCAGAACTGGTATCCCGGCGATGCCGAGGGCCGGGGCGGGATCTACAATTTCGTCACCAAGCGCGGCGCCTGCCGCGGCGACAATTCGAAGATCTCCTGGACCCAGGTCGAGACCGGCTCGGCCATCACCTGGAAATATCCGAGCTGCATCCTCGAGGGCGACAATTCCGTGGGCGAGTTCTATTCGGTCGCCATCACCAACAATCTGCAGCAGGCCGATACCGGGACCAAGATGATCCATCTTGGCCGCAACACGCGCTCGACCATCATCTCCAAGGGCATCTCGGCCGGACGCGGGCAGAACACCTATCGTGGCCTGGTGCGCATCCAACCCAAGGCCGAGAACGCGCGCAACTATACGCAATGCGATTCGCTGCTCATCGGGCCCCGTTGCGGCGCCCATACGGTGCCCTATATCGAGGTGCGCAACCCCTCGGCCCGCGTCGAGCACGAGGCGACGACTTCGAAGATCAGCGAGGATCAGATGTTCTATTGCCGACAGCGCGGCCTCAAGCAGGAGGACGCGCTGTCGCTCATCGTCAACGGCTTCTGCAAGGAAGTGCTGAAGGAGTTGCCGATGGAGTTCGCCGTCGAGGCGCAGAAGCTGCTCGCCGTCAGCCTCGAGGGCAGCGTCGGCTGAGCGCCGGATCTGAATAAGGAGTGAGCCAGCTTGATGCTCGAGATCAGAAATCTGCATGCGCGCATCGCCGACGGGCGCGAGATCCTCAAAGGGATCGATCTCGCCGTGGCGCCGGGCGAGGTGCATGCGATCATGGGCCCGAACGGCTCCGGCAAGAGCACGCTGGCGAGCGTGCTGTCGGGGCGGCCGGGCTATGAGGTGACCGAAGGCAGCGTCACCTATCAGGGCCGCGACCTGCTGGCGCTCGACCCGGACGAGCGGGCGCGCGAGGGCGTGTTCCTGGCCTTCCAGTATCCGGTCGAGATCCCCGGCGTGAACAACATGTATTTCCTGCGCGCCGCGCTCAATTCCGTGCGCCGCGCGCGCGGCGAGAACGAGGTCGACGCCGGCCAGTTCCTCAAGGCGGTGCGCGCCAAGCTCAAGCTGCTGGAGATCGGCGACGATCTGCTGCAGCGCGCCGTCAATGTCGGCTTCTCCGGCGGCGAGAAGAAGCGCAACGAGATCTTCCAGATGGCGATGCTGGAGCCGCGGCTTGCCATCCTCGACGAGACCGACAGCGGCCTCGACATCGATGCGCTGCGCGTGGTGGCGCACGGCGTCAACAAGCTGCGCGCACCCGACCGTGCCATGGTGCTGATCACGCATTACCAGCGTCTGCTCGAGTACATCGAGCCCGACCGCGTCCATGTGCTGAGCGGCGGCCGGATCGTGAAATCCGGCGACAAGATGCTGGCCGGCGAGCTCGAGAAGCACGGCTATGCCGCCTTCGAGGCGGCCTGAGGCGGTCCGGCATGAACGCGAAGACCGAAACCAGGCTCTATATCGACGCCTTCCCGGCCGCGCCGGCGGATCGGCTGCGGCCCGTGCGCGAGGCGGCGCTGGCGCGGTTCGGCGCGCTCGGCTTTCCGACGCGGCGCCAGGAGGCCTGGCGCTTCACCGATCTGCGGCCGCTCGAGCGGCTGGGCTATCCGCCATCGGTGGGCGCAGAGGTGCCGGCGGCGGTGGCCGAGGCGTTGCTGCTGGCCGGGACGACGCATCGGCTGGTGCTGGTCAACGGCCGTTTCGCGCCGCAGCTTTCGAAGATCGGGGCGCTGCCCCGGGGCGCCTGGATCGGATCCTCGGCCGAGGCGCTGGCGACGCGGCCGGGCTTGGCGCTGCTCGATCCCAGCGACACCGAGGGGGCGCAGCCTTTCGCTGCCTTGAACGCGGCCTTCTTCGGCGATGGCGTGGTCATCGCCTTGGAGCCCGGCGTGGCGCTCGACCGGCCGGTGGAGATCATCCATCTCGGCGAGGCCCAGGCGCCGGTCTCGCTGCATCCGCGCAGCCGCATCGAGCTGGCGCCCGGCAGCCGGGCCCAGGTGATCGAGAGCTTTGCCGGCGCCGGCCGCTACTGGACCAATGCCGTGCTCGCCATCGAGCTCGGCGCCGGCGCGGCGCTGGAGCATGTCCGGCTGCAGGATGAAGGCGTCGAGGCGATCCATCTGGCGCTGACGCGGCTCCGTCTCGGCGCCGGCGCCCGCTATGACGGGTTCACGCTGACGCTCGGCGGCGCGCTGTCGCGCCAGGATGTGCAGGTCGAGCTGGCCGGCGAGGGCGCGCGGCTCGGGCTTGGCGGCGTCTATCTGCTGCGCGGCGCGCAGGAGGCGACGACCGCGCTCGCCGTCGACCACGCGGCGCCGGGCTGCACCACCCGCGAGCTCTTCAAGGGCGTGGTGGCGGACCGCGCCCATGGCGTGTTCCTCGGCGCCATCGCGGTGCGGCCGGACGCGCAGAAGACCGACGCGCATCAGCTCAACAAGAACCTGCTGCTCGGCCGGCGCGCCACGGTCGACACCAAGCCCGCGCTCGAGATCCTCGCCGACGATGTCAAATGCAGCCACGGCGCCACGGTCGGCGATCTCGATGAGGCCGCGCTCTTCTATCTGCGCGCCCGCGGCATCGCCGAGCCGGAGGCCCGTCGCATGCTGATCGAGGCCTTTGCCGCCGATGCCCTCGACACCGTCGAGGACGCCGCGTTCCGCGCCCATCTCGCCGGCCATGTGCAGCGCTGGCTCGGCCTTCGGGAGTCTCGGGAGACATGACACGGGCGACGCCTTTGCGGCCGCTTCAGCGCGGCGCGCTCGATCCGCGCGCGATCCGTCGCGACTTCCCCATCTTCGAGCGCAACCCCGGCCTCGTTTTCCTCGACAGCGGCGCCAGCGCGCAGAAGCCGGCGGCGGTGATCGACGGCGTCGCCGAGTACTACCGCACCGACTATGCCAATGTGCATCGCGGCGTCTATCGGCTGAGTGCCCGCTCGACCGAGCTCTACGAGGAGGCGCGCGACAAGGCGCGGCGCTTCCTCAATGCCCGCGAGGCGGCCGAGATCGTCTTCGTGCGCGGCGGCACCGAGGGCATCAACCTCGTCGCCAACAGCTGGGGTGCCACCTTCCTCAAGGCGGGCGACGAGGTGCTGATCACCGAGCTCGAGCATCATGCCAACATCGTGCCCTGGCAGCTGCTGCGCGACCGGATCGGCTTCACGCTCAAGGTGGCGCCGATCGACGCGACCGGCGGGCTCGACCTCGCCGCCTTCGAGGCGCAGCTTGGCCCGCGCACCAGGCTGGTGGCGGTGACGCATCAGGCCAATGCCACCGGCGCGCTGCTGCCGGTGGAGAGCATCGCGCGGCTCGCCCATGCGCGGGGCGCCAAGGTGCTGGTCGATGGCTGCCAGGCGGCGCCGCGGCTGCCGGTCGACGTGCAGGCAATCGATTGCGATTTCTACGTCTTCTCCGGCCACAAGATTTATGGTCCGACAGGGATCGGCGTGCTCTACGGCCGCAAGGCGCTGCTCGACGCCATGCCGCCCTGGCAGGGCGGCGGCGACATGATCCTCAACGTCACCTTCGAGAAGACCACCTTCCAGGATCCGCCAGCCCGCTTCGAGGCCGGGACGCCCGACATCTCGGGTGCGATCGGGCTCGGCATCGCGCTCGACTATGTCGAGGCGCTCGGCCGCGGGGCGATCCTCGAGCATGAGGAGGCGCTCACCAGCTATGGGGTCGAGCGCCTGTCGCGCCTGCCGGGGGTGCATCTCGTCGGCGCCGGGCAGCGGCGTCTCGGTATCCTCTCCTTCCAGGTCGACGGCATCCATCCGCACGACGTCGCCACCATCCTCGACCAGTACAAGATCGCGGTGCGCGCCGGGCATCACTGCGCCCAGCCGCTGATCGACAAGCTCGAGCTCGGCGCCACCACGCGCGCCTCGCTCGGCATCTACAACGACGAAAGCGACATCGACGCGCTCGCCGAAGCGGTGGCGGCGGCGCAGAAGATGTTCAGACGGTAGCCCCCATGGATCTGCGCGATCTCTATCAGGACATCATCCTCGATCACGGACAGCATCCGCGGAACTTCCGCGTGCAGGAGCATCCGAGTCATCTCGCCCAAGGCCACAACCCGCTCTGCGGCGACCGCGTCACCGTCTATGTCACGCTCGAGGGCGACCGGATCGCCGATGTGAGCTTCCAAGGCCGCGGCTGCGCCATTTCGCAGGCCTCGGCCTCGCTGATGACCGAGATCCTGAAGGGCAAGACGCTGGCCGAGGCGGAGACGCTGTTCCGGGGCTTCCACGCCAAGGTGACCGGCGGCGAGGCGCCGGCGGCGCCGGAAGCGCTGGAAGAGGAGATGGAGCGGCTCGAGCCGCTGAGCGGCGTCAAGGCCTATCCCGCCCGCGTCAAATGCGCGACGCTCGCCTGGCACGCCTTCGAGGCGGCGCTGAAGAACGGCCAGCCCGGCGCCATCGTGAAGACGGAGTAGCCCCGTGCAAATGCCGGAGGACAAGGATCTCTTCGATTTCCTGCCGGAAGGCGAGGGCGAGACCGGCGAGGAGGTCGAGCGCCCGGAGCCCGATGACGGCGATCCCGCGCTCCAGCAGCAGGTGATCGAGGCGCTGAAGACCGTGCGCGATCCCGAGATCCCGGTGAACCTGGTCGATCTCGGCCTGATCTACGAGCTCATCGTCAACAAGGATGGCACGGTCTATGTCGAGATGACATTGACCACGCCGGCCTGTCCCGTCGCCGGCGCGCTGCCGGGCCAGGTGCAGCAGGCGATCGCCGCCGTGCCGGGGGTGCAGGACGCCCGCGTCAAGCTGGTCTGGACGCCGCCCTGGACGCGCGAGCGCATGAGCGAGGAAGCGAAGCTCGAGCTCGGGCTGCTGTAGCGCCTCTCTCGAATTCCGGGCTGTATCGGATCGTGAAACGCGAGTCGCCGCGCTCGCGTTCATAGACTCGCCCTATCACCCGCGGCGTCTGCTTCTCTTTCGATATTCAATCGGAGCGCGCGGGAACTTGCGGTTCTCGCGGCGAGCTCGTTGTCAGATGCATCGGAAGATTTACTCCTTCGGGTGATGACCGCGAATTTAGGCGCAATCAACGCAAACGTCACATCGATGTCAATTACACGCAACCTGCGCCCGGTAACGTCCGCGTGTTCGTCTCTTGATCTCGCCTATCAAGGAGGGTCTTACGTGATGCGAAGGATGTCACCGACGCGAAAACACATCGCCTATCTCGCGATGACCGCCATCGGGGCCAATCTGCTGACGCCGATTGCGGCGTTCGCTATGGACAACAACAACAAGCCGAACAATCCCATGACCGAGGGCGCGTTCGAGGGCGCTGCGGGTGAGAATTTTCCCTTTCATCCGATGCCGCATGATGCTGATGACGGGGGCACCCGGACACCGATCAAGCATGTCATCGTCATCATCGGCGAGAATCGCAGCTTCGATCACGTCTTCGCCACATATCAGCCGAAGCCGGGGAACACGGTGTGGAACCTGCTCTCCGAAGGCATCGTGAATGCCGACGGAACACCGGGTCCCAACTACAAATCAGTCTACCAGGCGATGGCGAAGGACGAGGGCCCCGGCACCTACAGCATCAGCCCCGGTGGCAAGTCCATTCCCGAGACGCTGCCGCCGCCGCTCGTCGGTGGGCCGACGAACCCAAACTTCTCGTCGATCGCGCAAGCCGAGGCAGCCGAGAATGGTCTGTCGCCGGAGTATTATCAGTATCTGACCACGGGCGGCACCGGGCAGACCGCGGGCACGCCCGACCAGCGCATCACCTATGACGGGCAGCCCGTCACCAGCCTGCCGCCGGGACCCTTCCAGATCACATCGAAGACGATGCCGTACGATGCCTACATGGCCAGCCCGGTTCATCGCTTTTACCAGATGTGGCAGCAGCTCGATTGCAACGTCGCTCATGCCACCGCGCAGAACGCGTCGGGCTGTCTCGGCGATCTCTTCTCCTGGGTCGAGGTCACGGTCGGCGCCGGCGGCAATGGCAAGCCGCAGCCGACGCCCTTCACCGACCTCTCGACCGGCGAAGGCTCGACCGCGCTGGGATTCTACAACGTTTCGACCGGCGACGTTCCTTATTTGAAGTCGCTCGCCGACCAATATGCGATGAGCGACAACTTCCACCAGTCGGTCAACGGTGGTACCGGCGCCAATCACATCATGCTGGGCCATGGTGACGCGATCTGGTTCAGCAACGGCCAGGGCACGCCGGAGGCCCCGCCGCATAACATTCAGGTGGCTACCGGAAGTGCCAATCAAGGCACCGTGGACGAGATCGAGAATCCGAATCCGCTGGCGAACACCAACAACTGGTATATCGAGGACGGCTATGGCGGCGGCTCCTACGGCTCGCCCTCCTATGGCGGCGGCTCCTACAGCAACTGCGCCGACCCGACGCAGCCGGGCGTGACGCCGATTCTCAGCTACCTCGCCTCGCTACCCCAGCATGTCAATCCCAACTGCCAGACCGGGCATTACTACATCCTCAACAACTACAACCCCGGCTATTTCGGCGACGGCTCCAATGCCTTTACCGACCTCAACAACAACAACACCGTCTTCACGATCCCGCCGTCCAACGTGCCGTCCATCGGCGACACTTTGAGCGCGAGCAACATCTCCTGGGCCTATTTCGGCGACCAATGGGACCGCTATGTCCAGGATCCCTATGAGTTGAGCTCGCTGGATGCGTATTGCAACATCTGCAATCCCTTCCAGTATGAAACCCAGATCATGGCCAATCAGAAGGCGCGCACCACCCACATCCTCGATACCGCCGACCTCTATGCCGGTATCGCCAAGGGCCAGCTCCCGGCAGTGTCCTTCGTCAAGCCCAGCGGCTTCGTCGACGGCCATCCCGCTTCATCGAAGCTCGACCTCTTCGAAGGCTTCGTGAAGAAGATCGTGGACGAGGTGAAGGCGCAGCCGGCGCTGTGGAACAGCACCGCCATCTTCGTCACCTTCGATGAGGGCGGCGGCTACTGGGACTCGGGCTATGTGCAGCCGCTCGACTTCTTCGGCGACGGCACCCGCATCCCGATGATCGTGGTGTCGCCCTACACCCGGGCCGGCCACATCTCGCACGCCTATGCCGACCACGTCTCGATCCTGAAGTTCATCGAGCGCAACTGGTACCTGCGCCCGGTCACGTCCCGCAGCCGCGACAACCTGCCTGATCCCGTCACCGCGGGTAATCCGTATGTTCCCGTGAACGGTCCGGCAATCGCGGATCTGATGGACCTCTTCGATTTCGATCACGGTCAGGGTCACGGTCACCACTAAGACTCGCTACGTCGCCGGCGCCGAGCGCGCCGGCGACGCCCTCGTGCACCGGCGCCGGCTTCGGGCCACCGAAGCGGCGCCGGATCTCTTTCGACCTGCTCAGCGCAACGCGCCCCGTCGACCGCCTCGCCCGTTGCTGCAGGCGAGGCGGTCGACGGCGCGCGGACGTCAGTCAGAAAGCTGCGGCGGGTTTAGAGCCTGATCAGAGCGGCGGCTTGATGCCGTCCTTCTCGGCGACGACCGCTACCGCGATCAGGTCGCCATCGTCTTCCTTCGCCACCAGCATGATGGCGTCGGCGCCCGGCTTCAGAAGGCTCTGCTCGGCCGGGACGTAGGCGAGGACCGGCACGCTCCGGCTGACATCGACCTTGGTCGATTCGGTCATGCCCGTGGCCTTGTTCTGGAAGCTCAGCGTGAGCAGCCTGCCGTCGGCGGTGTCGGCCACCGCGGCGACGGCGGCGTTGATCGTGCTCTTGGCGGCGCTGCCGTAGTGGCCCTCGCCGGCGCCGCGCATCGCATCGGGGTAGATATGCACCTCCGTGGCGTGGAACTTCCGTTGGGCATCCTCGGTCGCGGTGACGCCGATGAAGTCCTGCGCTTTGATGTCGCTGATCCCGCGCGCGGCGACGCCGGAGATGTCGGTCTTGGGCGTCATCTCGATGGTCAGGACGCCGCCCTTGTCGGTCTTCACCGTCAGCAGGTTCTTGTCCAGCTTCTCGATCGTCGCGTGGATGCGAACCGGCATGCGTGGCGAGTTCTTGGCGCTGGCCTCTGCACCCGATGGTGCCAGCGCCAGCGCCAGAGCAGCGACCGCCGCAAGCGAACATGCCTGTCTCATGAAAACCTCCTGATGATGTCGGATGACCAAGCTTGAGGGATGCCTCGGGGCGCGAAATCTCGTCTCGTCACGGACGTGTTGGGGCGATTATCCCTTCGGCCGCGGCGGGCGCGCGGGGCGATGCTCTCGTATGACAGTTTCGCCGGGGACGATGACGCAATGATGTCGACCGCGTGTGGTTCCTGTTTCAAGCCGCCTGGTTGCGGCTGTTGAACCCTTGCGCGCTGCAGGCTAGCGTGAGCGCGCCAGGAGGGGCCGATGCTCAAGATCTGGGGACGGGCGACCTCGTCCAACGTCCAGAAGGTGCTGTGGACCTGCGCCGAGCTCGACATCGAGTTCGAGCGCGTCGATTGGGGCGGCCCGTTCGGCGGCAACAAGGACAGCGGCTATCTCGCCATGAACCCGAACGGGCTGGTGCCGACGGTGCAGGACGGCGCGCTCGTCATCTGGGAGAGCAACACCATCATCCGCTATCTCTGCGCCACGCGCGGCGGTGGCCATCTCCATCCGAGCGATCCCGCCCGGCGCACCGAGGTCGAGCGCTGGATGGACTGGCAGATCGCCTCGCTGGCGCAGCCGATGGGGGCGATGCTGATGGGGTACTACCGCACGCCGCCGGAGCGGCGCGACCCCAAGGCGCTGGAGGCGGCGCGGCTGCGCGCCCTCGATCTCTGGTCGATGGTCGAGCGCCAGCTCGAGGGCGGCCCCTACATGGCCGGCGCCGAGTTCAGCCTGGCGGACATCGCGCTCGGCATGTTCGGCTATCGCTGGCACGTCTATCCGATCGAGCGGCCATCCTTTCCGCGGCTCAAAGCGTGGTATGAGCGGGTCGCCGAGCGGCCGGGATTTAAGACCCATATCGCGCGGCCGCTGGAATGACGAGCGGCGTCACGCGATCGTGAAGCTCGAGGCGGGGGCTCGTCCTTATCATCACGCAACCGCGCGGCAAGCCCCGGCCGTCGCGACAGCAGCAGCGGGAGAAGCACATGCGGCAGGTATCGTGGATCGGCTTGACGGCGGCGGCGGTGGCCCTGGCAGTCGGAGTTGGCGCCGTCGGCGTCGCGGCGCAGGACAAGCTGGCGCAGATCCAGACGCGGCGCGAGACGATGAAACACCAGGGCGCCGATTTCAAGGCGATCCAGGATTATGTCAAGGGCGCCGGCGACCAGGCGGCGGCCGAGAAGGCGATCGCGGATCTCGAGGCGATCGCGCCCAAGATCGTCACTCTCTTCCCGCCCGGCACCGGCCTCGATGCCTTCCCCGGCAAGACCGGCGCCAAGCCCGCGATCTGGCAGGAATGGGACAAGTTCAAGGCGATCCCGCCGGAGCTGCTGGCCGACGAGGAGAAGCTCGCCGCCGCGATCAAGACGGGGGACAAGGCGGCGATCGGCGCGCAACTCGCCAATACCGGCAAGAACGGCTGCAGCACCTGCCACACCCCCTACCGCGAGAAGCTGAGCTAACCCGCAACGCGCGACCGCGCAGGCGGGCGCTGGCGCGTCTCGTCGGGGTTTTCCTGCTGGCGCTCGCGGCCTGGCCCGCGCACGCCGCCGACGAGGCCCAGCTGAAGCGCGGCGAGCTGGTGTTCCTGGCGGCGGATTGCACCGGCTGCCACACCGATGCCAAAGCCGGCGGCGCGCCGCTCGCCGGCGGACGTCCGCTGGCGACGCCCTTCGGCGTGATCTTCAGCCCCAACATCACGCCGGACAGAACGACCGGGATCGGCGGCTGGAGCGAAGCCCAGTTCCACCGCGCCTTGCGCGAGGGTATCGGCCGCGACGGCCAGTACCTCTTCCCGGTCTTTCCCTATCCCGCCTTCACCGGGATGAGCGATCAGGACATCGGCGACGTTTACGCCTATCTCATGTCGCGCCCGCCGGTGGCGCAAAGCGACAAGCCCGATGCGCTGCGCGTTCCCTTCCGCTGGCGCTTCCTGCAGCGCTTCTGGCGGTTGCTGTTCTTCCGCCCGGGACCGCTGCGGCCGGTGGCGGGGCAGAGCGCGGCGTGGAACCGCGGGCGCTATCTCGCCGAGGCGGTGGTGCATTGCCAGGAATGCCACACGCCGCGCAACTTCCTTGGCGGCCTCGAGACCGGCCGGGCCTATTCCGGCAATCCGCACGGGCCGGACGGCATGAAGGTGCCGAACATCACCGGCGATCCCGAGACCGGCATCGGCAAGTGGGGCGCCGATGACGTGGCGGCCCTGCTCAAGACCGGCCAGACCCCCGATATGGACTTCGTCGGGTCCGCGATGTCGGAGGTGGTGAAGGGCACCGCGGCGCTCAGCGACGCCGACCGCAGCGCCATCGCGACCTACATCAAATCGATCCCGGCCGTCCGCACGGAGAAGAAGCCGGCCTCCTAGCCGCCCGTCCCGTGTCCGCCTATCATGGCGGCAAAGGAACAGGGGAGGGCGGCCATGGATCTCGGCATCGCCGGCAAGAAGGCGCTGGTCTGCGCCGCCAGCAAGGGGCTCGGCAAGGGCTGCGCCCTGGCGCTGGCGCAGGACGGGGTGGAACTCCTGATCCTGGCGCGCGGCAAGGACGCGCTCGAGGCCACCGCGGCGGAGATCCGCGCCGCCACCGGCGCCAAGGTCGCAACGCTCGCCTGCGACATCACCACCGCCGAAGGCCGCCGCGCGGCGCTCGCCGCCTGTCCCGACCCCGACATCCTCGTCAACAATGCCGGCGGCCCGCCGCCCGGCGATTTCCGCGACTGGGACCGCGAGACCTGGATCAAGGCGATCGACGCCAACATGCTGACGCCGATCGAGCTCATCCGGCCACCGTCGACGGCATGATCGCGCGCGGCTTCGGCCGCATCGTCAACATCACGTCCAGCTCGGTGAAGGCGCCGATCGACGTGCTCGGCCTCTCCAACGGCGCGCGCAGCGGGCTCACCGGCTTCGTCGCGGGCCTCGCGCGCAAGACGGTGCGGCACAACGTCACCATCAACAACCTGCTGCCCGGCGCGATCGACACCGACCGGCTGCGCGCCATCGTCGCGACGACGGCGAAGGCCCGCAATCAGCCGGTCGATGCGGTGCGCGCCGAGCGCGCCGCCGCGATTCCGGCCGGCCGCTTCGGCACCGCCGAGGAGTTCGGCGCGGCCTGCGCCTTTCTCTGCAGCCAGCAGGCGAGCTACGTCACGGGGCAGAACTTCCTGATCGACGGCGGCGCCTATCCCGGGACCTTCTAGACCGATGAAGTTCGGCGTCCTGCAATTCTTCAGCTGGCCGGAGCGGCGGGTGGCGCTGCCGACGGTCTATCAGCGGGCGCTGCAGCGGGTGCAGATCATGGACCGGGCCGGCTATGACGCGGTCTGGCTCGCCGAGCATCACTTCAGCACCTACAGCGTCTGCCCCTCCGTGCACATGATGGGCATGCACGTCGCCAACCATACCGAGCGCATCCGCATCGGCATGGCGGTGTCGCTCGCCGCCTTCTACCATCCGCTGCGGCTCGCGGAGGAGGTGGCGCTGCTCGACGTGCTGTCGGGTGGCCGGGTGAATTGGGGCGCCGGGCGCGGCTTCGATCCCACCGAGTTCAGGGTCTTCGGCGTGCCGATCGAGGAGAGCGCGCCGCGCTTCCAGGAAGCGGTCCAGATCACCATCGCCGCCTGGAAGAGCGAGCGGCTCAGCTGGTCGGGGCGCTACTGGCACTTCGAGGATGTCGAGGTGCTGCCGAAGCCGCTGCAGCAGCCGCACCCGCCAGTCTGGCTCGCCGCCGGCTCGCCCGAGGCGATCCAGTGGGCGGCGCGCCACGGCTACTCGATCCTGCTGGGCCCGCATCAGACCTTCGCCGAGAACGCGGCCAATCGCGAGCGCTACCGCCAGGAGCTGGAGGCGAACGGGCATACGCTCGCCGGCCGCGACCTGCCGATCGCGCGGCTCGTTGCCGTGGCCGAGAGCGACGAGGCCGCCGAGGCGACCGCGCGCGCCGGCGTCGAATGGATCGCGGGCTCCTACATCAACCCAAGCAAGGCGAGCGTCACCACCAGGCCCGACCATGCCATGACCATGGACCGGCAGCAGCGGATGGAGCGCTACATCGGCTCCTGCGTCATCCACGGCCGGCCCGAGCGCGTCATCGATCAGATCGAGCGGCTGCGCAGCGAGATGTATCTCGACTATCTCATGATCGCGCCGCTGAGCCACAGGTCGTTCATGCTGTTCACGGAGAAGGTGCTGCCGCGCTTTCTCTGAGCGGGTGGCGTTACCGTTCTTCCGCCAGCAGCTTGCGCAGCTCGGTCTTCAGCACCTTGCCGTAATTGTTCTTGGGCAGCGCCGCGACGAAGCGATAGGCGCGCGGACGCTTGAAGCGGGCGATGGCATCGAGGCAGAGCCGGTCGAGCTCGGCCTCGACGACGCGCGCTCCCGGCCGCGGCACGACGAAGGCCACGACCTCCTCGCCCCAATCGGCGTGCGTGCGGCCGACCACCGAGCACCTCGGCCAGCGCCGGATGGCGCAGCAGCACCTCCTCGATCTCGCGCGGATAGATGTTGCTGCCGCCGCTGATGATCATGTCCTTGGAGCGGTCGCGCAGCGTCAGGAAGCCGTCGGCGTCGAGCGCGCCGACGTCGCCGGTATGGAGCCAGCCGCCGCGCAGCGTCTCTGCCGTCGCTTCCTCGTCCTGCCAATAGCCCGCCATCACCGTGTCGCCGCGCACCAGCACCTCGCCGACCTCGCCCGGCGGCAGGTCGCGATCCTCGGCATCGACCACGCGCAGCTCGACCCCGGCGAAGGGCAACCCCACCGAGCCCAGCCGCTCGCGCCAGCGCGGATGCGACCGGTCGAGATGATATGCCCGCGACAGCGCGGTGATGGTCATCGGCGATTCGCCCTGGCCGTAGATCTGCACCAGCCGCGGCCCCACCACCTCGAGAGCCTTCAGGACATCGGCGACATACATCGGCCCGCCGCCATAGACGATCGCCTTGAGGTTGCGGTGATCGGATCCTGCGAAACCGGAATGGGCGACGAGCCGCGTCAGCATGGTCGGCGCGGCGAAGAGGCTGGTGCCGGGCCAGCGCCGCAGCAGCGACGCGATCTCCGCCGGATCGAAATCGGCCGCTTTCCGGGATGATGTTGTTGGCGGCCTTGGCGACATGCGGCAGGCCGTAAAGACCGGAGCCGTGCGACAGCGGCGCCGCATGCAGCATGGCGTCGCCGGGCGCGATCGGATCGACATCGGAGAAATATCCCAGGCACATCGCGATCAGGTTGCGGTTGGTGAGCGCGGCGCCCTTGGGCCGGCCGGTGGTGCCGCTGGTATAGAAGAGCCAGGCGGGGTCCTCCGGCCGGCGCTCGACCAGCGCGGTCGACTCTCCGGCGAGCGCGCGGCGCCACTCGGCCTCGCCGGCGACGATGAGGCGCGCGAGCTCCGGCAGCGCGCCGGGCAGCGCCGCCAGCGTCTCGGCGAGATCGGCGCTGACAAAGCACAGCCGCGCGCCGCTATGGCCGAGGATGTAGCGGAACTCCTCGCGATGCAGCTTGGCGTTGATCGGCACCGCCACCAGCCCGGCATGCCAGATGCCGAAGAGCGCCTCGAGATAGGCGGGCCCGTTGGGCATCGCGATGGCGACGCGCTCGCCCGGCCGATAGGAGGGCTCGCGCGCCAGCATGCCGGCCAGCGCCGCGGCGCGTGCGGCCCATTGCGAGTAGGTCGCATGCACGGCTTCGCCGACCGAGATCGCCGGACGTTCGGCGAAGCTTCGCCCGTTGCGACGGAGCCAGGCGGCGAGGTTCATCGGCCAACTCCTCCCGGCGAAAGCATGCGCCCGCCTCGATCGCGGCGCAACGCACGCTGCGGCATTTTTCGCTCTCGACGCGAGCGCCCGCTCTGGAGTTTGATCGATGCGCCGGGATGCGCAGGGGAACGCCGGCAGTGCAGGTGGTTGGCATGAGCATTTGGCGGCGGCGGCCGGGAGCCGAAGAGAACTACGGCATCTCGGCAGGTCAGAGGTTCTTCAGCGCGGGGCGGGCGACGGCGGTGTGGGAAGTGGTCACGGTCGCGCGCTATGCCGGCGATCTCGTGCCGCATGTGCGGCTCTCGCGGGTCGGCTCGCAGCATGACGGCAAGACCGTGTCGGTCGAAGTGTTGCTCGACCGGCGCTTCTATCAGCCGGCGCGCTGACCCCGGCGGCCGCGTCAAACCCGCGTTAACGCTTTGGCGGCAAGCTTGCGCGCATGACGCCCACGCCGTTTGCCCGCTCCGTCAAGCAGGGATTGCGGGAGGCTGTGGCGGCCGCCACTCGCGATTGCGCGCGCGGGGATGATTTCCGGGCCGCCATTTGCCGCTTCGAGGACGACCTCTTCGCCGCCTTTCCCGCCGGCCACCGGCTGCTGGGCTATGACGAGGCCGCGGCGATGATCGCCGACATCTTCGCCACGCTCGGCCGCGCGCCGCCCCGGCTCGCCCTGGTCGCCGGCTTCGACGATCCCCGCATCGGCGGCTTCGCCGATGTCCGCAACCATCGCATCGCCATCGAGAAAGGCTTCCTCTACCGTTTTCTCGTGCTTCACGAGTCGGCGCATCTGATCGTGCCCGAGGACCGCCGCCACGGGCCGGCCTTCACCTATATCCTGCAGCTCCTCTATCGCAGCTTCATCGGCGTCCCGGAGGAGGCGGTGCGCCGGTTCCTGGGGCGGCACGGCCTGCCCGCCTATACCGCCGACGCTGCCGCCTGAGGCGACTCGCTGCGGTGCGGCACCGCCCGGGGGCAAAAAAATCGCCTCGGTCCGGGCACTTAGGCAGGTTCTTTGCTTGACCCTTCGGCAGGAGCGAACTAAGGAGGAAGTGTGACACCTTCGCGCCCTGGCTCGCCTCGGGCGAGCCGCTCGGCCAAAGTGCCCCCAGCCGCCGGTTTCGGACGGCGGCAGCGGCGCGACCAAGGCGCTTTTCGTCATGCCCGTGCTGCGTTTCTTGGAACCGCGCGGCTTGCCCCGCGCGTTGGTCTTGACGCGTAGGAAGCCGAAGAAAAGGGGTCCGAGGCATGCTTTACGAAACCTACCAAGCGCATAGCGATGCCTTCGGCCCCATACGCTGGATGGCCCAGGCGATGCAGGGGCTGCTCAACCAGCCCTGGCCGGTGGTGGCGCACCACCCGGTGATCCGCAGCGCCGCCGCCGCCTGCGAGATGGTGGCGCGGGCGGGCATGTGGCACGAGCGGCCGGATTTCGGCATCCGCGGCACCATGGTCGACGGCCGCGCCGTGCCGGTGGACGAGGTGCCGCGGCTGCGCACGCCCTTCTGCACCCTGCTGCAGTTCAAGAAGGACATCGCCGTCGAGCAGCCGCCGGTGCTGGTGGTGGCGCCGCTGTCCGGTCATTTCGCCACCCTGCTGCGCGGCACGGTCGAGACGCTGCTGCCCGACCACGACGTCTACATCACCGATTGGCTCAACGCGCGCAACGTGCCGCTGCTCTATGGCCGGTTCGATCTCGACGACCATATCGACCTCATCGCCGCCTTCCTGCGCGAGCTTGGCCCCGAGACCCATGTCGTCGCGGTCTGCCAGCCTTCCGTGCCGGTGCTGGCGGCGGTGGCGCTGATGGCGGCGGACAAGGATCCCGCCCAGCCGCGCACCATGACCCTGATGGGCGGCCCGATCGACACCCGGCGCAACCCCACCGTGGTCAACGAGCTCGCGACGTCGCGGCCGCTCTCCTGGTTCGAGCGCAACGTCATCGCCACCGTGCCCGGCCGCTATGCCGGCCAGTTCCGCCGCGTCTATCCCGGCTTCCTGCAGCTTGCCGGCTTCATGACGATGAACCTCGACCGGCACGTCACGGCGCATATGGACCTTTTCAAGCATCTCGTGCGCGGCGACGGCGAAAGCGCCGAGGCGACGCGCAAATTCTACGACGAATACATGTCGGTGATGGACCTGTCGGCCGATTTCTATCTGCAGACCGTGTCGCGCGTCTTCCAGGAGCATGCCTTGCCGCTCGGGCGCTTCACCTCGCGCGGACGCAAGGTCGAGCCGCGCGCCATCACCCGCACCGGCCTGCTGTGCGTCGAAGGCGAGAACGACGACATCTGCTCGGTCGGCCAGACCGGCGCCGCGCTCGATCTTTGCAGCGGGCTGCCCACGGTGAAGAAGGCGCATCACATCCAGCCCAAGGTCGGGCATTACGGCGTCTTCAACGGCAAGCGCTGGCGCGGCGAGATCTACCCGGTGCTCCGCGCCTTCATCCGGGCCAATGCCTGAGGACAGCCCGCACCGTGCGGGCTTTCGCGGTTGCAAGGGCAACCGCTGGCGCCCGCCGGCGACGACGCTTTGCGTCGCGCCGTTGACGTCAGCCGCGTCTTTGGTCAAATAGCCCCGGGACAGAAGAAAAGCGCGCCCGAGGAGAAGCCATGGCGAAGACCGGCAAGGTCATCATCACCTGTGCCGTGACGGGGTCGATCCACACGCCGACCATGAGCCCGCATCTGCCGCTCACCCCCGACCAGGTGGCCGAGCAGGCGATCGGAGCGGCGGAGGCCGGGGCGGCGATCCTGCATCTCCATGCGCGCGACCCCAAGGACGGGCGGCCGACCCCCGATCCCCGGGTCTTCATGGAGTTCCTGCCGCGCATCAAGCAGGCGTCCGACGCGGTCATCAACATCACCACCGGCGGCGGCCACGGCATGACCCTGGAGGAGCGCCTCGCGGCGCCGCTCAAGGCCTCGCCCGAGATGTGCTCGCTCAACATGGGCTCGATGAATTTCGGTCTCTTTCCCATGCTGGCGAAGTACAAGGAATTCCAGCACGAGTGGGAGCGCGCCCATCTCGAGAACTCGCGCGACTTCATCTTCCGCAACACCTTCAAGGATATCGAGTACATCCTCAAGAATCTCGGCGAGGCGCACGGCACCCGCTTCGAGTTCGAGTGCTACGACATCGGCCATCTCTACACGCTCGCCCATTTTCTCGACCGCAAGCTGGTCCAGCCACCGCTCTTCGTGCAGAGCATCTTCGGCATCCTCGGCGGCATCGGCGCCGATCCCGAGAACCTCGCGCACGCCAAGCATGTCGCCGACAAGCTCTTCGGCGAGCAGTATTGCTGGTCGATCCTGGCCGCGGGCCGGCATCAGCTGCCGCTCGTCACCATGGGCGCGATCATGGGCGGCAATGTCCGCGTCGGGCTCGAGGATTCGCTGTTCATCGGCAAGGGACAGCTCGCCAAATCGAATGCCGAGCAGGTGCGCCGCATCCGCTCGATCCTGGAGAACCTCTCGCTCGAGATCGCGTCGCCGCAGGAAGCGCGCGCGATGTTGTCGCTCAAGGGTGGCGACAGGGTGGCGTTCTGATGATCGACAAACGCGTGAGAAGCCTGGCCGAAGCGGTCGCCGGGGTGAAGAGCGGCGCCACCGTGCTGTGCTCGGGCTTCGGCTCCGTGGGCGAGCCGGTGGAGCTGCTGAACGCCTTGCGCGAGACCGGCGTCAGGGATCTCGTCTGCGTCGCCAACAATGCCGGCACCGGCGATGAGGGGCTCGCCGGCCTGATCAAGGACGGGCGCGTGCGCAAGATCGTGTGCTCGTTTCCGCGCACCACCGACCCGCATTGCTTCGAGGCCGTCTACAAGGCGGGCAAGATCGAGCTCGAGATCGTGCCGCAGGGCACGCTCAGCGAGCGCATGCGCGCCGGCGCCGCCGGCATCGGCGGGTTCTTCGTCAGGACCGCGGCGGGCACCAAGCTCGGCCAGGGCAAGGAGACGCGCGAGATCGACGGCGAACTCTATGTGCTGGAAAAGCCGATCCGCGGCGACGTGGCGCTCTGCCGCGCCGATCGCGCCGATCGCTGGGGCAATCTCACCTATCGCAAATCGGCGCGCAACTTCAACCCGCTGATGGCGATGGCGGCGGATCTGACGGTGGTGCAGGTGCGCGAGATCGTGGCGCTCGGCAGCCTCGATCCCGAATGCGTCGCCACCCCCGGCATCTTCGTCGACCGCGTCGTCGTGGCATGATGAGGAGGAGGCCCGCATGAAGCCGCTCACCCGCCGCCAGATGGCCTGGCGCGCCGCGCAGGACCTCGACAACGGCAGCTATGTCAATCTCGGCATCGGCCTGCCGACGCTGTGCTCCGATTTCATCCCGGCAGGGCGCGAGATCGTCTTCCACAGCGAGAACGGCATCCTCGGCATGGGCCCGGCGCCCAAGCCCGGCGAGGAGGATCCCGACCTCATCAATGCCGGCAAGCAGCTCACCACGCTGGTGCCGGGCGGCGTCTACTTCCATCACAACGACGCCTTCCTGATGATCCGCGGCGGCCATCTCGACGTGGCGCTGCTCGGCGCCTTCGAGGTATCGGAAGGCGGCGACCTCGCCAATTGGACGACCGAGGATCCGAACTTCCCGCCCGGCGTGGGCGGCGCCATGGATCTCGCCGTGGGCGCGCGCGAGGTGCGCGTCCTGGTCGAGCACACCACCAAGGACGGCAAGCCGCGCATCCGCAAGACCTGCGGCTATCCCTTGACCGCGCCGCATTGCGTCAAGCGCGTCTACACCAACCTCGCCGTGCTCGACGTCACGCGCGAAGGCATCGTCGTGCGCGAGATGGTGGAGGGCCTCGACCTCGCCGGCCTGCAGCGGCTCACCGAGGCGACGCTGACGCTGGCCAACGACTGGAAGAAGCTCGAGGCGCCGGCGGTTTGAGGTTCAAGCCGCAATTGCCGGGTTGACGGCGCGGCACTTGGCTTCGAAATCGGCGGAGATGAATTCGGGCTTCTTGTAGTAGCCCTTGATCCAGCTCGCCAGCATGCAGAGCTCCTCGAGCTTCAGCACCTCGTTGAGCGTGCCGTCGGGAAAGCGCATGGCGAAGCTTTCGGAGATGGTGCCCATCACCTCCTCGACCTGCTCGGCGTTGAGCCCGACATCGGTCTCGAGCGCCGCGGTGCGCGTGAGCCGCGCCTCGTCGATCTGGTACTCGTCGCGGATGAGCTTGACGATCCAGCGGAACATGTTCATCCAGTTCTTGACGTTGTCGACCGGTCGCGACATGCCGCTGGTTCCAGGTGGGTCGAATGCCCGTCAAAATGCCGCAAAGACCTTTCGGAATCGCTAAGGTTGGCGGCCTACAACAACCTGGTCTTATTGAATAATTTACCTTAATACGGACTCTCCGGCCGGGGAGTGGACTGCGTCGCCGGTGTACACCCCCGACTAAAAATTCGCACTGCGCCGATGACGCATGGCGGCCGGGAAGCAGCCCGGGATCGATGGTAAGGATGCATCCCTCCGCCGCCAAGGCCCGCCCCTACGCGAGGGGTCCGGCCAGGTTTGCAGGGTCAAATCTTCCCGGTCGGCAAAGGCCGCCGCTGGCGCGACCTCGCCAGCCGGAAAAAGCCGGCCAAATCCGCCATCCGGCAAAAGCCGCCGGTGGCACGGCGGTTGCTTTGGCAGAGCGGAATGCCGAGCCACAGGCGCGAGGGGCCATGCCCGCCATCGACGAGACGCTGAACCCTGCCAATGCTTCGCCGCCGGTCTATGCGCGCCCTCCCGTCATCGGCGCCGCCTTCGGCGTGCTGCTCGTGCTGGGCCCGGTCGCGCTGGGCGCGCGCGGGGTTCTCATCCTCTTCAGCCTCGGCGGACTCGTGATCGTCGTCGGCGGCGTGATCGCCGTCGCCTTCATGAGCTTCGCCGCCGAGGACGTCCGCAAGGCGCTCGACGCGGTCGTCCGGATGTTCAGCGCGCCGCAGGCGCCGCATGACACCCTGCGTCACGACATGGCGAACATCATGCGCTGGTCGGACATGATCGGCAATCGGGGCAAGCGCTGGCTGGGCCCCGGCTTTGGCGCGGAGGAGATCGGCGACAGCTTCGTCAAATACGGACTCAACATGGCGTTGAGCGATTATGCGCCCGAGGAGGTGCGCGGCATGATGGAGACCGCCGCGGAGGCCTGCTACGAGCGCGACAGCCGGGTCGTCGATATCCTGCAGGCCATGACGAGCCATGCGCCCGCCTTCGGCATGGTGGGCACGCTGCTCGGCATGGTGGCGCTCCTCAGCAATCTCAGCGACAACATCGCCGGCGTCGCGCCCAGCCTCGCGGTGGCGTTTCTCTCGACGCTTTACGGCGTGCTGTCGGCGCGCATGGTCTACATGCCGGCCGCGGCAAGGCTGCGCCAGGAGCTCGAGAGCCAGCGCCTTCGCCACCTTTTCATCAGCGAAGGCATGGCGATGCTGGCCGCCAAGAAGTCGTCGATGCAGATCCAGGACCGGCTGAACAGCTTCCTGCGCCCGGACATCCACGATTATTTCGACTATTTCGATCGGCCCGCCGCGCCGCCGCACCTCACCGTCATCGGCGCATGACCCGTCACGGGCAACGCCGGCGGGAGCCGGCCAGCCATGCCGATGACTGGCTGATGACCTATGCCGACACGATCACGCTGCTGCTCTGCCTGTTCGTGGTCTTCGTCATCGTCTCGAGCTCGAGACAACATCTTCAGCAAAGAGCGCCGCTGCCGGCGTTGCCGGAGGTGGCGGAGGTGATGGAGCAGATGCCGCCGCCGCTCCCGCCGCCGCCACGCCAAGCGGTCGCGCCCCGGCCTGACGTCGCGGCCTCCGCCGTCGCTGACAGCCGTCTGCCGGTCCAGGATGGCGACAAGGACAAGGCGCGCGCCAAGGAGGCCGCCGCGGCAGCCGCGACGGCGATCGATGAACCGGCCGCTCCGCGCAAGGCGGCCGTCGCCGCCGCCGTCTCCGCGGTCAAGGCCGATGACGCGCCCAGCCGGCCTCTCGCCATCATTCCGCCGCCGGAGCTCGTCGGCAGCCTGGCGTCGCAGGACACGGCCGCTGCCGCCGTGGCGCCGAAGGGCGACCGGATCACCACGCTGGACATGGGCAGCGCCGCGTTCTTCGACAGCGGCTCGGCCAGCCTGAGCGATAGCGGCAAAGCCATTTTGCACGGCGTCCTTGCCCGTCTCGCCGCGGCGCTGGGCGAGGGGTATCGGATCAAGGTGGAAGGCCATACCGACGACACCCCGATCGACACCGCGCAGTTCCCGTCCAACTGGGAGCTGTCGACGGCGCGCGCAGCGGCGGTCGTGCATTTCTTCATCGAGCAAGGCATTCCGGCCCAGCGGCTCCGGGCCATCGGCTACGCCGACACGGAGCCGAAGGTTCCCAATCGCGATGCCGCCGGCAACGCGATCCCGGGAAATCAGGCGCAGAACCGCCGCGTCATCATCAAGCTGGAAAAAATCGAAACGCCGGGCCGTTAACGGCGTCGGTCCCGGTCCGGCGCCTGCCGCCGGACTGAGGCTGGACAGGCGGTCCTCGACCGGGTTTCATGCGCGCGGGGCATGACGTTGATCGGGGACAATAATGAAGATCTGCATCTATGGCGCCGGCGCGATCGGGGGATATCTGGGGGTGCTGCTCAAGCAGGGCGGCGCCGATGTCTCGCTGATCGCCCGCGGCGCGCATCTGGAGGCGATCAAGCGCAACGGGCTGAAGCTGCTGATCGGCGGCGAGGAGAAGCTCGCGCGCCTGCCGGCGACCGCGACACCGGCCGAGCTCGGGCCGCAGGATTACGTCATCATCGCCTTGAAGGCGCATCAGGCCTGGGAGGTGGCGGGCGAGATGGCGCCGCTGCTGGGGCCGCGGACCGCCGTCGTCACCGCGCAGAACGGCATCCCCTGGTGGTATTTCTACGGCTTCGCCGGGCAGTACGAGAACCTGCAGCTGGACAGCGTCGATCCCGAGGGGCGGCAGTGGAACGCGATCGGGCCGGAGCGCGCCATCGGCTGCACCGTCTATCCCGCGACCGAGATCGTGGCGCCCGGGGTGATCAAGCACATCTATGGCGACCGGTTCGGCCTGGGCGAGCCGGCGCGCAAGGAGACATCGCGCGTCGCGGCGCTGGCCGAGGCCTTCACGGCGGGCGGGCTCAAGGCCAAGAACAACCCGGAGATCCGCAACGACATCTGGCTGAAGCTCTGGGGCAATCTCTGCTTCAATCCGATCTCGGCGCTGACCCACGCCACGCTCGACGTCGTCGCCACCGATCCCGGCACCCGCATGGTCTCGCGCAAGATGATGGAGGAGGCGGAGAAGATCGCGCGGCGGATCGGCGTGCATTTCCGCGTCGATATCGAGCGCCGCATCAACGGCGCGGCCGCCGTGGGCGCCCATCGCACCTCGATGCTGCAGGATCTGGAGAAAGGCCGCCTGATCGAGCTCGACGCGCTGCTGACGGTGGTGCAGGAGATCGGCCGCCTAGTGGATGTCGAGACGCCGATCATCGACACGGTCCTGGCGCTGGCGCAGCAGATGGGGCGCGTCGCCAAGGTCTACCCGACCTTCCCCGAGCCCGTCGTCGAGGAGGCCAGCGTCGGCTCCGTGGATTGAGGCGGCAGGCCGGGCGCGTCAGCGCTCGCCCGCGAGGATCGCCTGCGCCGTGTCCCGCCCGTTGGCCAGCGCCGCCTCGACCGTGCCCATGTCGCGGCCGGCATAGAGCGCCTCGCCGCAGAAGATCACGGCGTCCCCATTCGGTCTTTGCAGCGCCGCCTGCGCCTCGCGCGTGCGGGGCGTGGCATAGGAATAGGCGCCGCGCGCGAAGGGATCATTGCCCCAGTTGATGGCGCGCGCCGCGACGAGCTCCGCGGCGAGGCGATCCCGGGGCAGGTCGAAGATCTCGGCGAGCGAGGCGAGGCCCATCTCGATGAGCCCGGCCTCGGCGAGCCCGGACACCTTCTCCGCCTTGGGTCCCGCGTACCAGCCGGTGAGCACCGGATGATCGGCCGGATGCTGGGTCCACCAGGTCGGAACCTTGGCGTTGGAGAACAGGAACGCCATGTCGCCGAGATCGCGGCCGCCCTGGGCGGCCCACCATCGCGTGGCGAAGCGGAGCAGAATCTTGACGACGTTGCCGAAGCCGATATCGATGCCGGCCGCGGCCTTCGCGCGGGCGGCCGCCGGCAGCGCGATCTCGGAGAGGAGGGGGAGCGGCACGGTCAGGATCGCGGCGTCGGCGGCGAACGCGGCGCCGTCGCGGCAGCGGACGGCGATCCGGCCGCCGCCCTCCTCGATGCCGGCCACGGCGGCGCCGAGATGGATCAAGGCGCCGTGCCTGCGGCATTCCGAGGCGAGAAACTCGATCAGCGCGCCATAGCCTTCCGCGACCCGCCCCTGGTCGTCGCGGCTCTGGCCCAGCCATTCATCCCTGACCGCGAGCGTGCTGGCGCGGTTCGGGTCGGCCGCGTCATAGCCTTCGACCCGCCGCGTGATCTCGCGGCGCAGCTCCTCATAGTCCGGGCCGCCGAAGCGCGTCGCCAGGAACTCGGCGATGGGCAGGTCGGTCGTCACCTGCGCCAGGGCCCGGTAGAGCCGCTCCGCATGCGGCGGCGGGCCTTCATCCTGCGTCAGCGCGCCGCGTCGCGCGCTCCAGCGCGTGCCCGCCAGAGGCGCCAGCGACAGCCCCGCCTCGCGCAGCAGGGCGCGCGTCACCGGCGCCGCGCCATGGACGAACTCGGCGCCGCCTTCGGCCGGATAGCCGAAGTCGCGCGCCGGCAGCGGGTCGATGCGTCCGCCGCAGCGCTCGCGCGCTTCGAGGATCGTCACACGCTTGCCCGCGCGCGCCAGCTCGCGCGCCGCCACCAGCCCCGCGGCGCCCGCGCCGACGATCAGGAAATGGGTGCGCGGCGAGGGGGGCATGGATCACGCGGGGGAGGGGCGGTGCTGGGCGGGACATGGCCGATGGCCGTGCTGGCGTCAACAGCGCGGTTCGCGCGTCGCTCAATCGAAGTCGCGGGATCGCGACACGCCAGAGCCGCGACCCTCGGCGTAGCGGCGTGGCGCCGATCTCACGACCACCGGTTCCCCCACCAAGGACAGCCGCGCCCAGGCCCGCTCATGCACGAGGTACCAGACCATCTTGGTCAGGACCTCGATGCCGACGATCGATCCCGCCAGCTTCAGGTTCCTGGTCACGAGCATGCTGATCAGGAAGGTGTCGAGCGTGGCAAAGAAGCGCCAGGTCAGGGTCTTCGCCAGGGCGCGCGGCCAGGAGCAGGCCGGCAGGAAACGCGCAATGGGGAAAAGTCGGTCGATGATCATCGGCCTCGAGATGCTTGCTTTGTCTCCACCGGAACGTGTGTAAAGGCTACCCAGGGATCGCTTTGTGCGATGTGTCAAAATCCGGGCGTTTGGCCGGGTGCGAGCACTTGCCGGGGGCATGAAAGCTCAGCGGTCCGTGTCGGCAGGCAACCGTTACATTTCCATCGTGCGTGCTTGCGCGCTCTGAGCTTGCGCCGCGGGCACCTGGACGCTGGATCGATGTCGTTGCGTCCTTCGACAAGCACGAAGCTCAGGATGAGGCAACTTTTCTTTCTGCCATCAAGAAACTTATCCTCACCCTGAGCTTGCCCGCGAAGCGGGCATGTCGAAGGGCGCATGATCTTCATGCAGCGATGGCCCCGCCCACGCGAAGCCGCCAGTCGGGGATCGGCTCCGCCGGGGCGAGGCGGGCGTCGTCGAAATCGTGGCGCCAGCCGAAGGACGCGGTCAGGCGCTTGCCCAGCCAGCCGTGGAAGCGGAACGGCGACAGTTCCACCGAGTTCGATGGCGGCGATGAGCGCCTGCTCCTCGCCTTGCGTCACGATGGCGTCGGCCTGGTTCAGGCCGGCGAGGACCGGCCGCTCGAACACGTCGGATTGGGCGGCAAGCACTTCTGATGCGTTCTCTTTCTGTTCCGATCGTTGTATAGATGGCAGCCATGCCGACGCGCAAGATCATCCATGTCGACATGGACGCCTTCTATGCGTCGGTCGAGCAGCGCGACAATCCCGAGCTGCGGGGCCGGCCGGTGGCGGTCGGTCATGGCGCCAAGCGGGGGGTGGTTGCCGCCGCCAGCTACGAGGCGCGGACCTTCGGCATCCGCTCGGCGATGCCCTCGACCACGGCGATGCGGCTCTGCCCGGAGCTCGTCTTCGTGGCGCCCCGCTTCGACCTCTATCGCGCCATCTCGCGCCAGATCCAGGCGATCTTCGCCGAGTACACGGCGCTGGTCGAGCCGCTGTCGCTGGACGAGGCCTATCTCGACGTGTCGGAAAACCGCCGCGGCCTGCCGACCGCCTCGGCGACCGCCAAGGAGATCCGCGCGCGCATTCTCGCGGCGACAGGGCTCACCGCCTCGGCCGGCATCTCCTACAACAAGTTCCTCGCCAAGCTGGCATCGGGCGAGCGCAAGCCGAACGGGCAGTTCGTCATCACGCCGGAGATGGGGCCGGCCTTCATCGCGGCGCTGCCGATCGGCAAGTTCCACGGCGTCGGGCCGGTCACGGCCGCGAAGATGCGGCGCCTCGGCATCGAGACCGGCGCCGATCTGCGCGCCCGGCCGCTCGCCTTCCTGCAGCAGCATTTCGGCAAATCGGCCGGCTGGTTCCTCGGCATCGCGCAAGGGCGAGGACGACCGCCCGGTGGTCGCCGACCGGCCGCGGAAATCCTCCGGCTCCGAGACCACCTTCGCGCGCGACCTGACCGAGGATGCCGATATCGAGGCCGGCGTCCAGGCGATGGCCGACGAGGTCTGGGCGTGGTGCGACAAGGCGCAGGCCTTCGGCCGCACCGTGACGGTGAAGGTGAAGTACGCCGATTTCCGCCAGGTGACCCGCAGCCGCAGCTTCGCCGCCGCGATCGCGCGCCGCGAGCTCCTGCGCCAGGCGAGCCTCGAGCTGGTGCGCACGCTGCTCCCGGCGGCCAAGGGCATCCGCCTGCTGGGCGTCAGCGTCGCCAATTTCGAGGCGGCGGCCGCCCGCGTCGCCGACGAGCTGCCGCTCTTTGCCGCCGAGGCGCCGGCGGCGGAAGCGGCGGCAGGCGGGCGCTGATGGCACGGCGCGCCGGCAGCGCCGACCTGCCGCTCCATGGCGGCCGCGTGCCCAAATGGCTGGCCGAGCGCATGACGCGGCTGGGGGCGGTGATCGCCGAGGCCATCGTCCACGACTATGGCCGCGACGAGCTGCTGCGCCGGCTCGCCCATCCCTTCTGGTTCCAGTCCTTCGGCGCGGTGATGGGGATGGACTGGCATTCGTCGGGCATCACCACCAGCGTGCTCGGCGCGCTGAAGCGCGGCCTCGCGCCGCTCGCCGGCGAGCTCGGCATCCATGTCTGCGGCGGGCGCGGCCGGCATTCGCGGCAGACGCCGCAGGAGCTGGTCGCGATCGGCGAGCGCGTCGGGCTCGACGGCGCGTCGTTGGCCAAGGCCAGCCGGCTGGTCGCCAAGGTCGACAGCGCCGCGCTGCAGGACGGCTTCGATCTCTATCTCCACGGCTTCATCGTCACCGATGACGGACACTGGGTCGTGGTCCAGCAGGGCATGAACGGCGATCGCCGCCAGGCGCGGCGCTATCACTGGCTCTCGGAGGGGCTGCGGAGCTTCGTCGACGCGCCGCATGCGGCGATCGACGGCATCGGGCAGGGGATGATCGTCAACCTCGCCGACCGGCGCGCCGAGGCCTCGCGGCTGGGGCAGCTCGACCTTCTCGCCACGCTCGGGCCGGACGGCATCGCGCGCCAGCTCGCCCGGCTGGAGGGGCGCGCCAGCGCAACGCCGCCGCAGGCGCAGCCGGTGCTGCCGCATCTGGTGATGCCCGAGCATCACGACGTCAGAGCCGAGGACATCATCGCGCGGCGCCTGCACGGCACGCTGGCCGCCGCCGCCGAATGCGGTCCGGCCGATTTCGCCGAGCTGCTGCTCGTGCCCGGCGTCGGCGCGCGCACCGTCCGCGCGCTCGCCATGGTGGCCGAGATCGTGCATGGCGCGCCCTGTCGCTTCAGCGATCCCGCGCGCTTCTCGCTCGCCCATGGCGGCAAGGACCGCCATCCCTATCCCGTGCCGCTCCGGGTCTACGATCGCACCATCGAGGTGCTGAAGCGCGCGGTGCGCAAGGCGAGGCTCGGGCAGGCCGAGGCGCTGGCGGCGATCCGGCGCCTGGACGAGCAGGCGCGCCGCCTCGAGCGGCAGGCCTCGGGACCGTCGGTCGAGGCGCTCATCGCCGAGGAGCGCCGGCGATCGCACGACTATGGCGGCCGCAGCGTCTTCGGCCTGGAGCCGCCGCCGGCGGCGGCCAAGGATGCCTGAGCCGTTCCGACTGCCGATCGACGGCGGCGAGACGGTCCCGGCGATCGCCTATGCCGCGTCGGTGCGCGAGCGCGCCGGGATCACGCTGATCCTGGGCCACGGCGCCGGCGCCGGCCAGGGCAGCGATTTCATGGTCGGCTTTGCCGTAGCCCTGGCGGCGCGCGGCATCGATGTCGTCGACGTTCGATTTCCTCGTACATGGAGCAGGGGCGGCGCATCCCCGATCGCAACGAGCGGCTGGAAGCCTGCTATCGCGCGGTGATCGACGGCGTGCGCCGGAAGCGGCGGGGCAAGGCGCTGGCGATCGGCGGCAAGTCGATGGGCGGCCGCATCGCCTCCCAGGTCGCCGCCGGCGCCGCCGATCTCGCCGGTGTCGTGCTGCTGGGCTATCCGCTCCATCCGCCGGGCAAGCCGCAGCAGCAACGCAGCCGGCATCTGCCGCGGATCGCCGCGCCGATGCTCTTCGTGCAGGGCGAGCGCGACAGCTTCGGCACCGCCGACGAGCTGCGCGCCGTCGTCGCAGCTCTCCCCTCGGCGGAACTCTACGTGGTGCCCAAGGGCGACCACTCCTTCAAGGTGCCGAAGCGCGGCGGAGCGCCGCAGGATGCCGTCTACGCGGCCATCCAGGACAAGATCGCGGACTGGCTCAGGAATCTCGTCCCTTAGGGAGCGGCGGCATCAGCCGCGAAGGATCGGTGTCGGGCGGGACGGTGCGCGTCACCGTCGCGGGCGCGAATTCCGGGCCGAGCGCCGCGAGCGCGCCGCGGACGTTCTCGATGATCGTCCGCTGCACCGGAGCGGCGCCGTCCGGCGAGGTCCAGCAGATAAGGTTCAGCGACGATACTCCCGCCGGTGAAATTGTCGATGAAGGCCACCGGCTCCGGCGCCTTGAGGATGCCGGGCTCCTTCGCGGCCAGCTCGAGCAGCGCCCGGCGCGCGCGTTCGATGTCGGCGGTGGCCGGCACGGTGATGGTGACGCTGACGATGCGGCCGGAAGTGCGCGTGTGGTTCTTGAGCGGCGCATTCCACAGCGAGGAATTCGGCACGAGCAGGAACAGGCCGTCGAAGGTTTCGAGCCGGCAGACGAAGAGGCCGATCTCCCTGACCTTGCCGGCCACGCCGGTGACCGACGGCACCTCGATGAAATCGTCGACATGGAACGGCCGCAGCCACAACAGCATCAGCCCGGCGGCGATATTCGACAGCGTGGCCTGCAGGGCGAGGCCGATGGCGAGGCCGGCCGCGCCGAGCACCGCCAGGAGCGAGGTGGTCTGCACGCCGAGCTGCGCCAGCGCCGCGACGATCACCAGGATGAGCACCGCGTAGCGCAGTATGGCGGCGAGGAACGGCTTGACCGTGGCGTCGATATGCGCCGCGCGTGCCAGGGATCGGGACAGGACCCGCTGCGCCCAGCCCGCGACCAGCGCGCCGCCGACCAGGATGGCCAGCGCGGTGACCAGATGCGGCAGGAACGACGCGGCCCAGATCCACAGCAGATCGGCGGCGCGCGTCAGATGGCCAGGATCGAGATCGGCTGCGATGGACATGCTGGGCACGGTCGAGGGGTTTCGGGGAGCGGCGCCTTCTAGCCCGACATCCCGCGCATGACCAGGGCGCCGCTCGCGCGCGCCCGGGCCCGTCTACTACACTGGGCAACAGCGAAGCGGAGCGCGCCTCTCGCGGGGGGAAGCCAGCGAATGCACGTCCTTTGGGTCATCGTCTCATCCGCGGCGCTGGGCGCCATCGGCTGGTCGATCGGCCGATCGATCAGAAAATACTGGCCGGCGGCGTGGAAAAAGCCGCGGTCCGACTGAGCGCCGGGCTGAAGCCGCGAGCAAAGCAAAAGAGCGACGGAAGCGATGAGCTTCGAACCATCTCCGCCGCCCCCGCGGAAGCGGGGGCCCAGGAGCAACCTGCCCGCCGCTCGCCCTGGTTCCCCGCTTTCGCGGGGAAAACGAGGAAGACGGTTCGATCTATTCGATACGCGCTCCACACGAAGCTCAGAGCTTGGAGCCGCCAGCGACGCGCAGCGTGTCGCCGGTGATCCAGCGGGTGAAGCTCGACATGTCGGTCGCGACAACGCCGGGCGCCACGACATTATCGACGATCTGACGAGCCGGGCGCGCGAAGGTCGCTGAATCCGGGCCGCGCCGCTCGACGCCCTTGATCGCAGGGGCGGACATTCCTACGATATAGTTCACACGTGAACTAGTCCGCCTAAACAACGACCGCGGGAGCGCGAATGTCCTTCCAGCCGCAGAACCCCGATTTTCAGCATCAGGTGCGAGCCAGCTTTGCACGGCAGCGGGTGATGCAGACCCTCGGCATCGACATCGTGCGGTTGGAACCGGGCGAGATCGAGCTGACGATGTCGCACGATCCCGCCTACACGCAGCAGCACGGCTTCCTGCATGCCGGCATCGTCACCACGGCGCTCGACAGCGCCTGCGGGTACGCCGCCTTCTCCCTCATGCCGGCCGAGGCGGCCGTGCTCACCGTGGAGTTCAAGACCAACCTTCTGGCGCCTGCCAAGGGCGACCGGTTTCTGTTCCGTGCCCGCGTCGTCAAGCCCGGCCGGACGCTCACGGTCTGCGAAGCACAGGCGCTCGCGCTGGCCGCTGGCGCCGAAGAACGGCTTGTCGCCACGATGACCGGCACGCTGATGGCGCTGTTCGATCGTCAGGGCGTCGTTCAGTAGCGGGCTTTCCTGCCATGTCGCCACGGCCTCCCCGCCTCATCCACCTGATGTCGCTGGCGCAGCATCGCCTGCTCAAAAGCACGGACGCCGCCTTCGGCGAGGCGCTTGGCATCACCACGACGCAGCTCGGCGTGCTGTTCATCCTCGAGCGAAACCCCGGCGCCCTGCTCAAGGAGGTGAGCGAGGCGCTCGGCATCAACAAATCGGCGACCACCGCGCTCGTCGATCGCATGGCAGCGGCCGGCCTGGTTCGGCGCCAGCCTTCCGACGAAGACGGAAGGGCGGCTCACCTGACCGCGACGGCCAAGGGGCTCGCCAAGGCCGCGGCGGCGCGGCCGATCCTTGCCCGTCTCAATGCCCGGCTCACCGACGACTTCGACGAGCGCGAGATCGCCGCGATCGGACGGTTCTTGCGATCGATCCTCGAGCGCTTCTAGGAGGCTCCCGGGACCGATCAGCGCGCCAGCCGCGCCTCGAGCCAGGACCGGAGCTGCGGCGTCAGCGGCTGGGATTTGCGGGTGGCGTCGTCGACCAGCACCATGATGCATTCGGCGGTGGCGGCGCAGACCGCGCCGCTGAACACACCCTGGCCCAAGCGGAAGGAGCTGCGGCCGATCGACAGCACGCGCGTGCCGATATCGACGATGCCGGGATAGAAGAGCTCGGCGCGGTAGTCGAGCTCGAGCCGGGCGATGACGAAATTGGCGGCGGGCCCGCGCAGGTCGAGCGCCTCGTCATAGAGGAAGCTGACGCGGCCGGTCTCGCAGAAGGTGGCGAAGACCGCGTTGTTGACATGGCCCTGCCGGTCGGTGTCGCCATAGCGCAGCGTGTCGCTGGCCCAGAGCGCATAGGAGCTGCGCGCCGTGGCCGGCGGCAGGGCGCGATCGCTTGCGGTCATGGCGCTCAATCCTGCGCCGCCTTCTGCATCGTCACGGCGACGACGCCCGATTGGATCAGCCGGTCGATCTCGGCCTCGCTGTAGCCCGCCTCCTGCAGCACCGCGCGATTGGCCTCGCCGAAGCGCGGCGGCGTGCGGCGCAGCCCCGGCGGCGTGCGCGACAGCTTCAGTGGCGCGCCGACGCCGCGATATTCGCCCTGCTCGTAGATCATGTTGCGGTGGCGGGTGTGGGGATGGGTGAGCACGTCGGGCAGCTCCTGCACCAGGCCGCAGGGCACGCCGCGATCGAGGAGGCGCGCGGTGAGCGCCTCGCCGTCGATCGCCGCCATCGCGCCTTCGAGCTCGGCGCGCAAGGCGGCGCGGTTGGTGACGCGGTCCTTGTTGTCGCGAAAGCGCGCATCCTCGGCGAGCTCCGGCCGGCCGATCTCGGCGCAGAAGCGCGCATATTGCCGGTTGTTGCCGATGGCGAGGAAGATGCGCTTGGTCTTGGTGTGGAACTGGTCATAGGGCGCGACGTTGGGATGCGCGTTGCCGGTGCGCCGCGGCGGCTTGCCCGAGAGGAACCAGTTGGCGGCGTAGGGGTGGAGGAGGGCCACGGCGCAGTCGTAGAGCGTCGCCTCGACGAACTGCCCCTTGCCCGAGCGTGCCCGCTCCTGCAGCGCCATCATGATGGCGAGCGCGGCGTTGAGGCCGGTGGCGAGGTCGACCACCGGCAATCCCACGCGCAGCGGCTCGCCCTCGGCCTCGCCGTTGAGGCTCATCAGCCCGGCCATGCCCTGGATCGCCGCGTCATAGCCGGGATATCCCCCGAGCGGACCGTCGGCGCCGAAGCCCGAGACGCGGCAGTGGACGAGGCGCGGGAATTTCCGGTTCAGCACCGCCTCGTAGCCCATGCCCCAGCGCTCCAGCGTGCCGGTCTTGAAATTCTCCACCAGCACGTCGGCGTCCGCGAGCAGCCGGAACAGCACCTCGCGCCCCTCGGGCCGGGAGAGGTCGAGCGCGATGCCGCGCTTGTTGCGGTTGACGCCGATGAAATAGGAGGCGGCGTCGCCCTGGAAGGGCGGGCCCCAGCTCCGCGTCTCGTCGCCCTGCGGCGGCTCGACCTTGATCACCTCGGCGCCGTGATCGCCGAGCATCTGCGTGCAATAGGGCCCGCCCAGCACGCGGCTCAGATCGATCACCTTGAGACCGGCGAGCGCGCCGGGAGAGACGGTATCAGTCATGGGTGCTTGTTCCTGTTGCGAAAAGGTGCTAGCCCGATCCTATGTAGCAAATGCCACAAGCTAACGCCGCCTTATGCCGTTTCAGATTGTCCGATGGGTTCGCCAATGGGCCGGAAGCGACAGGGTCGTTTGGGTGAATGTCGCTAAGTTTGATGCGGCGTGGAGGTTTGACGAGCATGATTACCTGCCGCCGGGGTCTCCCAGTTCGCATATTCGCCGATGGCTCATAGCTCATCCGGACCGCCGTTTGTGGATGCCTCATGTAGGGCTGTTCGGGCGAGGCGTAACTTTCACGGATGGGCGACATCGCTTTGCGTGGATGCGCGACTGCGGAGTAAAGGCGCTACCGGTTTCCACCGACCCAAGAGAGGCCCGGGAGATCGCAAAGCGCTTCGGCTCAAAAAGCCGCACGTGCCGCCTTCCTTATTCTGCTTTAGAACGGCTCAGCTCCAGTGGCGATTAGGCGCTGACGCTCTTCATCGGTTGCCCGCGCAGGCAGATGCACTCGTAGCTTCTCGGCGGTATTCCGCTTCTTGAAGTTTTCGACGAACGCAATCGCGGTGGCAAAGTCGTCGAAATAACGAACCTCCTTCGCTTTGATGCCATCAGGTGCATAAACTTCTACAAAGAAATCGCCCGCATTCGCTCGCCGTTGCGCCTTACGCAGGAAGAGTTTGAAATACCCTTCAAGGTCGTGAAAACTCGCCGCAGACAGATTCTCTGGGAATGTCAGAACAACGTCGCCCTCATCAAGGGCGAACACCTCTTTGCGGATACCCGCCGGCGGCGGTGGCTCCAGCGGCAGACGCGGCGCTGATACCGCCAGTTTATCGGCCGGTTCGCCCTTCTTCTCCAAAATCGCCTGCTCCACAGGGAAACCAGTCTCCGTCCCATCGATGAACACGAAGGACCGTCCCTCATGCTCCTGGATAGCTCGGACGCGCGTCGGTTTCTCAATCGCGAGAGCGCCACCTATCTCGACCTGAATCAGGTCTCCGACATCGATCCGTGGCTTCGGAGGCGGCTTAAGTTCTCCTTCCCCCTCGCCTTGAGGGGGTAAAATAGCCGGTTGCCCCAGCTTTGCAAACGATATCGTCTCCTTGTATTCCGTTATTAAGCCCGCTGCCCCCACTTCGCTAAACCCGCGATCTCGAACGAGATAGGTTTCTATCGTCGCGTTCGAAGGAAGCGCATCCTGCCACTTCTGCCACAACTCGGCGTGAATCTTCGGCGCCAGCGCAGCCTCGCGAACCAATTGATCGCGTTCAGGCGAGACCGGCTGCTTGTCCAAAAGAATGCGTAGGGCGAAATCCGTAAGACGGGCCGAGCGGTTTTCGGCTGCTCCCTGAAATTCAAATAGACCGTAATGACCTAGAGCTGCCACTGTTTGCTTCAAATCGCCGGTCTTGGCGCCAATGCCCCATGCCTTCGCAGCGGCGGTAAGCGGCGAATAATGTCGAGGACGGCCGCCTTCCGCGACGCGGAAAGCTTCAGCACGCTCAAGCGCCGCCTTTAAAGAAATGAATGGATAGGCAGGGCTTCGGCCCTGTCGCGGCTTTTTATCTGAAGTAGGCGCGACAGAAAGCTGGGGTTTGGCATTGGACATGGCGATGGCTCCTCTCGCTCATATACCTACCCCGTCAGCGCCGTTATGCAAAGAGAAAAGTTATATATGTCCTAAAAAATGTTTTAAAACGCTCAGTCAATCACGCTATACTGAGGATCGAAAGGAGGCGGCAACATGAAGAGGAGGGTAGCGAGCCCCGGCGAGTTCCGACCGGCGCGCGGGGCGAGGACAAATAGGAAGGGCCGTTTCCCAAGCCCCTGAAAAGCCCAAGGAAACGGCCCTAAATCGGACGCTGAGGCAGGATACCGGCAACCGTTGGCGAGGTTGCCGGTCACTAGGTCGCAACCTGGAGTTTGGCCTCCGACGTTATGACCATTCCACAAAATATAGCGAAGTTGGCGCTTCGTTTCCACCGCCGAGGCCAGTCTCTAACCGCGGATTGGCCCCATGGTGCAGCAGCTTGCTCGTTGAGCCCCCTCCAGGTCGTGCGGATTACCTGATGCAGAAGCGGAGACAATGTTCCGGCGAGTCCGCTGGCTTCAGACGAAGGGCGAGCCGTCTGCCCGAGTTGCAACGCCTTAGGTCTATGGCGTCGCTGCGGCGGTGATCTTCCTCGCGGCCTTGCGCGTGCTACGCCGAGAAGGCGCGCCTCTCACGTCTAAGGAGATCGCCGTTCGGCTACTGAGAGTAGCATAATCTAACTTGACCGAAAAAATGGTGCGCCACATGGTCCGGGCGGTCGACGCGTCGTTGAGAAACCATCGCGGATAAGGTTGTTGAGGTGGGCAGGAGCGATCGCCGATGCAGGAGGTGCTCATAAAATAATTTTGCAAATCAAATAGATAACCTCACCACGGAACGGTGCGGCGTCATCTGACGTTGACAAATCGGCAATCGTTCTATGGGATGATTGCTGGACTTGCTCCCCGCCGGACATGCCGCAAGGCCCCGGCGGGGTTATCTTTTGAGCATCTTGAACATGACGACAGAACCAACCGATAAGCGAGCGGTTGCTTTCATTGATGGGCAGAACTTGTACCGTCATGCCAAAGAAGCATTCGGCCATCATGTCCCGAATTATGATCCCCATAAGCTTCACAATGCGGTGTGCGCTGCCAAAGGATGGTCTCCGCACGGCGTTCGCTTTTACACAGGCACTCCGTCAGCGACAAAATCGCCGATGTGGCATGGCTTCTGGTCCAATAAGCTACTGGCCATGCGCCGCGCCGGGATTTACGTTTTCAGCCGCCCCATAAGATATTACACGAACAAGTTTGAATTGCCTGATGGTTCGCTTTGGGAACTGGATACTTCTCATGAGAAGGGTGTAGACGTACGGCTATCCCTCGATATTGTTCGAATGGCAAGGGGCGGCCTGTTCGATGTCGCTGTAATTTACAGCCAAGATCAGGACCTAACTGAAGTGGCCGAGGAGGTCAAAGACATCGCCCGATCATTGCGCTGGCTTAAGGTCGTTTCAGACCTACCCTACTGGCCCAGACGCCAGCACTAACCGTGGGATCGATAAAACGGATTGGGTTGGCATCGATAAGACTTTTTACGATCAGTGTCTTGATGACCGAGACTACCGATCGACTCCGGCAGCGACTGCGGCCCCTATCGTGCCACGTATCCGGCGGATAGAAGGGCCGTAGTTATTAGCTCTCTGCATGTCTGTTAGAGCCATAGTTTAGTCTCAGGCTAACCGACATATCTTGGCCATAGGGGTATCTTTATGGGGGACTTTCTTAGAGCGCTTATGACGGCTCCTGCACGGTCTAACCGCCGATCTGGCAAGGCTGCGCCTCGTCATCCGCCGCTTCCTCGCGCAGGGAGGGGGATGACGCGACCGGGATGCCGAACACGCGCTCGGCGAATTTGGGGTAGATCGCCGCCAGGAGCGGCGCCACGTGCTGGCGCAGCAGCACCAGGCGCTCGGGCGGCGGCGGCGGGGTCGGCGGCACGCTGGCGGGACGATCGAAGGCGAAGGCGGTATTGTCCAGCACCTCCTCGACGGTGTGGCCGGGATGGACGCTTTCCAGGCGGAAGCGGGCGCGCGCCTTGTCGAAGCTGAAATGGCAGAGCGGCGTCACCAGCGCCACCGGCCCGCCGCGGCGGAAGACGTTGGGCGGGCTGGTGCCGGGCGCGCTGATGAAATCGACCTGCTCGACCAGGGTGCGGCGCGAATGCTCGAGGCGGAAGAGGATGATGCGCGGCACCATGAAATAGAGATAGGCCGAGCCATAGGCGCCGGGGAAGCGGGTGCGGGGATGGGCGTAGTCGCCGATGACGTTGAGATTGATGTTGCCGCTGCCGTCGATCTGCGCGCCGGAGAAGAAGAACACGTCGATGCGGCCCTGGCCGGCGCTGTCGAAGAGCTCGCGCCCGCCATCGGTCCAGAGATTGTGCTCCGGGCTCTGCTGCAGCGAGACGTTGGGCGCCTCGGGCGATAGATGCTGCGCCAGGAAGGCGGCGGCGGCGGGGATCGGCGAGTTGGCGCCGACGGCGACGTGCTTGGCCCCGGCAAGCAGGCCCAGCACCACCTCGATCAGCACCTCCTCCGGCTTGATGTCGGCGTCGCTCATCTCAGGCGGCGCGGCGGTGATGGACATGCTGGTCGAGATAGCGGCGGAAGCCCGGCTCGGTCGCGGCCTCGGCGATGTAGTCGAGGAGATGCTGCCGTGTCCTCGCCGTAGAGATCGCCCATCTTGAGCGGCCAGGCGCCGCGCGGCACCAGCGCCACCGCCTCGATATAGAAGGCGGGGATGGTCGCCGCCGCCGTCATCTCGTCGGCGAGCAGATCCTCGTCCTGGATGCGCTCGACGGTGACGACGCTGCGCACCGAGGCATGGGCGAGGGTGAAGAGGTCGCGGCGGCGTCCCACCCAGACATTGCCGTTGCGGTCGGCGAGCGGCGCATGGAAAAGGGCGACGTCCGGCCGGATCGCCGGCAGCAGCACGATGGGATCGTTCTCGGCGAAGGGATTGTCGATCACCTTCCAGTCGGGGCGCTGCTTCAGGATGTCGGAGCCGATGATGCCGCGCAGCGCGCCGAAGGGGTTGCCCATCTCGGCGGCGCGCAGCGCCGAATGGATGGCGGGGCAGGTGGCGTCCTTGAGCGCGATGCTGCCGGCGAGCACCGCGGCGGTGAAGCGCGGCGCGCTGCCGAGCTCGCCGAAGCCTACCGCGGAACGTCTCGAGCGTGGCGACGCAGCCGGCGCCGATCAGCAGCTCCGCCTGGAGCGAGGAGGCCGGCAGCGTCACGAGATGGAGCCGCTTCACCCCGCGCCGGATGAGCGCCCGCGTCGCCTCCATGGCGACCCCGGCATAATCGGCCGGCACGACCAGCATGCAGCCGTCAGTGATCGCCGACAGCGCCGTCTCCAGCTCGCGGATCCTGCCCATGCGTCTCTCCCCGTCGCCGCCGGTGAATTCACCTCGTCATACGCTCCCTCTCCGCCCTTGGGGCGGAGAGGGTTGGGGTGAGGTGGGGGCGTCGAGCGGCATCCACCGTGCCCACCCACCTCATCCTAAATCCTTCTCCGCCCTGAAGGGCGGAGAAGGACTTGATCGCGCCGGCGAGGAAAGCATGCGCGGGAGGGGGAGGCAAGGGGCGTTCCCCCGCGCCCACAGGCCCGCACCCTGAGGCCGGCGCCCGGCAGATGCGCAACTCTCCTATGAGGAAACGCGATACGACGCAGGGGCAACGGTCTGTTAGGAGACGAGGGCTTATCAGTAGGCGCGCCATCCTTCAGGGCGCCGAGGCGGGGGAGAACGCATGGCGACGGCGGGCGAGGCGAGCGGCAGCACGGCCGCGAAGCTGGCGGGCGAGGGGACCGTCTTCGCGGTGCTCGGCGCGCTCAGCTTCTCGCATCTGCTCAACGACCTGGTGGCGTCGCTGGTGCCGGCCATCTATCCCATGCTGAAGGCGGGCTTCGACCTCGATTTCGCGCAGGTCGGCCTCATCACGCTGGCCTACCAGCTCACCGCCTCGCTGCTGCAGCCGGTCGTGGGACTCTATGCCGACCGGCGGCCGATGCCCTATGCGCTTCCGGTCGGCATGGGGTTCACGCTGGGCGGGCTGCTGCTGCTGTCGTGGGCGCCGCATTTCCTCCTGGTGCTGCTGGCGGCGGCGCTGGTCGGCAGCGGGTCGGCGGTGTTCCATCCGGAATCCTCGCGCATCGCGCGCGCCGCCTCGGGCGGCCGCCACGGCTTCGCGCAGTCGCTCTTCCAGATGGGCGGCAGCACCGGCTCGGCGCTGGGGCCGCTGCTGGCGGCGCTCATCATCATGCCGCGGGGCCAGCGCAGCATCGCGTTCTTCGCGCTCGTGGCGCTGCTCGCCATCCTCGTGCTGACGCTGGTCTGCCGCTGGTACAAGCGGCGGCGGACGGCGCGCCCGGCGCGTCCGGCCGCGCGCGCCGCGGCGGCGGCATCGGCGCTCCCGGCGCGGCGCATCGGCCTGGCGCTGCTGGTGCTGCTGCTGCTGGTGTTTTCCAAATATTTCTATCTCTCCAGCCTCACCAGCTACTACACCTTCTATCTCATCGACAGATTCCACCTGTCGGTGGAGAACGCGCAGATCCATCTCTTCGTCTTCCTCGGCGCGGCGGCGCTCGGCACCTTCTTCGGCGGGCCGATCGGCGACCGCTACGGGCGCAAGATCGTGATCTGGGGCTCGATCGTCGGCGTGCTGCCCTTCACCCTGATGCTGCCCTACGCCAATTTGTTCTGGACCGGGGTGCTGTCGGTGGTGATCGGGCTGGTGCTGTCCTCGGCCTTCTCGGCGATCCTGGTCTATGCCACTGAGCTCATTCCCGGCAAGGTCGGGATGATCTCCGGCCTGTTCTTCGGCCTCGCCTTCGGCATCGCCGGCATCGGCGCGGCGGTGCTGGGCAAGGTGGCGGACATGACCAGCATCACCTTCGTCTATCACCTCTGCGCCTATCTGCCCTTGATCGGCCTGCTGACGGTCTTCCTGCCGACGATCGAGAAGCCGCGCGCCGCGCATTGAGCCTGCCCGCCCGCGCGGGCGGCTTGTTGCCGGGTCATGCCCGTGCCTATCCTGCGGTCATGACCTCCGACCGCGTTGCCGCGCTGGAGCAGGATGCGCGGCTCGACCCCGAGAATCCTGCGCGCTATCGCGCGCTGGCGGCGGCGCAGCGGGAAGCGGGAGCCGAGGTCGACGGCGATGGCGGCGGAGCTCGCGGCAGAAGCGCTCGAGGCGCGGGCGCCGCTGGCGCTCTACAACCTCGCCACGGCTTGTTTGCAGGCGGGCAAGCGCGACGAGGCGAAGCGCTGGTACGCGCTGGCGCTGCGCCTCGACCCGGGGCTGGTCGCGGCCCACCGCAACCTCGCGGTGATCCTGGAGACCGAGGGCAAGCTCGACGAGGCGCGGCGGCATTATGACGAGGCCTATCGCCGCCAGAGCGTCTTCGTCGAGCCCGCCGCGGCCGAGACGCAGCGCGTGCTGCTGCTGGCGGCCCAGGGCTTCGGCAACGTGCCGGTCGAGGGCCTGTTACCGCGGGCGAGCGTGACCCGCATCCAATGGGTCGTCGACCATGCCAAGCCCGGCGAGGCCGAGCGCTTGCCGACTTCGATCTCGTCTTCAACGCCTCGGGCGATCCCGACATGGCCGAGCCGCTTTTGCCGGAAGTGGCGGGCTTCCTCGCCGGGCTCAGGAAGCCGCTGCTCAACCCGCCGGACGCGGTGGCGCGCACGCAGCGCCACCTGCTGCCGGAGCTGCTGGCCGGCATCGATGATGTCGTGGTGCCGCCGGTGGTGCGGGTGTCCCGCGCCGGGCTCGGCGATGGGCGCGCGGCCGCACGCGTGGGCTTGCCGCTGATCCTGCGGCCGGCCGGCGCCCATGGCGGCCGCGGCGTGAGCCTGATCGAGAGCGCCGAGGCGCTGGCCGCCGCCGCGCTCGGCGAGGCGGAGACGTTCTATCTCACCGCCTATCGCGACTATCGCTCGCCCGACCGGTACTTCCGCAAATACCGTATGATCTTCGTCGATCGCGAGCCCTATCCTTATCACCTCGCGATCTCGCAGCACTGGCTGGTGCATTATTTCTCCGCCGACATGCTGCATCCCGCCTGGAAGCGGGCGGAGGAGGCGCGCTTTCTCGAAGATCCCGCGGCGGCGCTCGGCAAGCAGGCGATGGCGGCGCTGGGAGCGATCGGCCGCCGGCTCGATCTCGATTTCTGCGGTGTCGATTTCGCGATCGATGCACAAGGCCGCGTGCTGGTGTTCGAGGCCAATGCGACGATGCTGGTGCATCTCGCGGATGACCCCGGGCTCTTCCCCTACAAGCATCACTCCGTGCCGCGGATCTTCGACGCGTTCGCAGCGATGGTGTCGCGGCGGCTCGCCGCTCAGGCGCGCTGAAACAGCCAGACGCCGTCCTCGCGCTCGTGCCGGACAAGCGCGCCCGAGGCCACGGCGCGGGCGAGATGCGCCATGGTCTCGCCGATGGCGAAGCCGAGCTGCTGGCCGTCGAGCGCGCGGCGGAACAGCACCGGCACGATCTCGGCGCCGGTGCGCGGCCGGGCGCAGGCGGCGACGATCTCGGCGATGCGCGTCTCGTGGTGGCGGCGCAGCTCGGCGGTGCGCGTGTGGAGGCCAAAGAAAGGCAGGTTGTGCGAGGGCAGCACGAATGTTTCGGGTGGCAATTCACGCTCCAGCAATTCGAGCGAGGCCACGAAGCTGCCGAGCGGGTCGGGGTCGTCGCCGCGCGGCCAGAGGCTGACATTGGGCGAGATCTTGGGCAGCACCTGGTCGCCGGCGATCAGCAGGCCGAGCGCCGGGCAATAAAGACAGGCGTGCTCCGGCGCATGGCCGCGGCCGATGATGACGCGCCAACGATGGCGGCCGATCTCGATCTCCATGCCGTCGGCGAGCCGGTGATAATGCTCCGGCACCGGCGCCACCATGGTGCGATAGCTTTGCGGGCGGGTGGCGCGGACCTGCTCGGCGACATCGCCGTAGCCGATCCGGCGGTAGAAGCCGAGGAGCTCGTGCTCGAAGGTGCCGGGCCGGTCGGCGATGGCCTGGCGCGCGTGGCGCCATTCGCCTTCGGTGGTCCAGAGCTCGATGCCGAGGCGCCCGGCGAGCCAGCCGGCGAGGCCCATATGGTCGGGATGGAAATGGGTGCAGATGAGCCGCGTCACCGGGCGGCCGTCGAGGGCGCCGGCGAAGACCTGCTCCCACAGCGCCTTGGTCTCGTCGGTGTTGATGCCGGTGTCGACGATCGCCCAGCCGGCGCCGTCATCGACCAGCCAGAGATTGATGTGGTTGAGCTGGAAGGGCAGCGGCATGCGCAGCCAGCGCACGCCCGGCGCCACCGCCATCGCCGTGCCGGGGGGCGGCGGCGCCGCGTGCGGAAAGCGCAGCGCGGCGACACCGCCTTCGGAAAGACTCATGCGGTGCCGAGCCGCTCGAAAATCGCGGCGATGCCCTGGCCGACGCCGATGCACATGGTGACCAGCGCATAGCGCCCGCCGGTGCGATGGCAGCTGCCGGATGGCGGTCAGCGCCAGGCGCGCGCCCGAGGCGCCGAGCGGGTGGCCGATGGCGATGGCGCCGCCATTGGGGTTGACGCGGGCATCGGCGAAATCGATGTCGAGCAGCTTGAGGCAGCCCAGCACCTGGCTGGCGAAGGCCTCGTTGAGCTCGATCACGTCGATGTCCTTGAGGCCGAGCCCGGCGCGCTGCAGCGCCTTCTTCGAAGCCGGTACCGGCCCCAGCCCCATGACGCGCGGCTCGACGCCGGCGATGGCGGCGGAGACGATGCGCGCGATGGGCGCCTTGCCCGCCTTCTCGCCGGCGCGCTTGCTGCCGATGATCAGCGCCGCGGCGCCGTCATTGATGCCCGACGCGTTGCCGGCGGTGACGACGCCGTTGGCGAAGAGCGGCTTCAGCTCCAGGAGGCGCTCCATCGTTGTGTTGGGGCGCGGATGCTCGTCCTGCGCGATCACGCTCTCGGTGCCCTTCTTGGGGCCGGGCACGCTCACCGGCAGCAGCTCCTGGTCATAGAAGCCCGCTGCCTTGGCGCGCGCGTATTTCTCCTGCGAGGCGAGCGCGAAGCGGTCGCTGGCCTCGCGGCTGATGGCGTGGTCGCGGGCGACGTTGTCGGCGGTCTCCGGCATGGTGTCCTGGCCATAGGCCTTGGCGATGCGCGGGTTGGGGAAGCGGGCGCCGATGGTGCTGTCGAAGAGCTTCATCTCGCGGCTGTAGGCGCTCTCGGCCTTGGCCATGACGAAGGGCGCGCGGCTCATGCTCTCGACGCCGCCGGCGATGAAGAGGTCGCCCTGGCCGCAGCTCGCGGCGCGCCCGGCATCGGCCACGGCGGCAAGCCCGCTGCCACATAGCCTATTGACGGTGAGGCCGCCGATATCGGTGGGCAGCCCGCGAGCAGCGCGGCATGGCGCGCGACATTGCGCGCATCCTCGCCCGCCTGGTTGGTGCAGCCCACCACCGCGTCCTCGTAATCCTGCGGCTTGAACGGGTTGCGGCCGATCAGCTCCTTGATCACGCCGCCCAGCAGATCGTCCGGCCTGACCGGCGCCAGGCCGCCGGCATGGCGGCCGATCGGGGTGCGAAGACCGTCATAGACATAAGCGTTTTCCATTCGCCTCTCCCCTTAGCTCGCGGGCGTGCCGGCCTTTGCCGGAGCGGGCCGAAAGCCTAGGGCGGGGCGCGGCGGCGGGCAAGCGGCGCGCCGGCATGGCAGCGTTGCCGGCGGGTGCTTGCCCTTCCCCGGCGGCGATGCCATGGATAATCGCCCATGCCGCCGACCAGCTTGCACGACATCTCATGTCAGTCAGCCCCTCCCCCCTTGAGGGGAAGGGTCGGGGTGGGGGATGGCCGCAGCTGCGGTGCATCCGGAGATCGCATGCGTACGGTCGATCGCCTCCGGCGCCCGTCGCTTGCTACCCCCCACCTGCCCGAGGCCTGCGGCCTCGGGCGTCCTCCCCCTCAAGGGGGGAGGGGGAAGCGAGGTCCCGATGCGTGATTTCCATCAGCCGCGGCGCTCGGCGGCGGTGGCGGGCGAGGCGATGGCGGCGACCTCGCATCCGCTGGCGACGCTCGCCGCCATCGATGTGCTGCGCGCCGGCGGCAATGCGGTCGATGCGGCGATCGCCGCCGCGGCGGTGCTGTGCGTGGCCGAGCCGCATATGACCGGGATCGGCGGCGACTGCTTCGTGCTCTACGCGCCCCATGCCCAGGGCGTGCCGCTGGCGCTCAACGGCTCAGGTGCGGCGCCGATGAAGGCCACGGTCGAGTGGTATCGCGAGCGGGGCTTCGCCGAGATCCCGGTCGAGAGCGTGCACGCCGTCACCGTGCCCGGCGCGGTCGATGCCTGGTGCACGCTGCTCGAGGCGCATGGCACGAAGGACCTGGCCGAGCTGCTGGCGCCGGCCATCCGGCTTGCCGAGGCGGGCGTGGTGGTGACGCCGCGCCCGGCCTTCGACTTCACCTTTCTCGCCGACAAGATCGGCCGCGATGCCGGCGCGGCGCGCGTCTTCATGGCCAACGGGCGCATGCCGGCGCTGGGCGAGCGGCTGCGGATGCCGGCGCTTGGCCAGACGCTCCGGCGCATCGCCAGGGAGGGAAGGCGCGGCTTCTATGAAGGCCCGGTCGCGGCCGATATCGTCGGGCGCTGCGCCGAGCTGGGCGGGCTGCACACGCTGGAGGATTTCGCGCGCCACCGCTCGGAGTGGGTCTCGCCGATCGCGGCGCGCTATCGCGATCATGACGTGCTGGAATGCCCGCCCAACGGCCAGGGGCTGGCGGCGCTGATGATGCTGCGCACGCTCGAGGGCTTCGATCTCTCGGCTTCCTGCGGCGAGGCCGATCGCATTCACCTGCTGGCGGAGGCGACCAAGGCCGCCTATCGCGCGCGCGATGCCTTCCTCGGCGATCCGCGCCAGGTGCCGGTGCCGGTCGAGCGCTTCCTCGCCGACGCCTATACCGAGAGCGTCCGCCGCCGCATCGACCGCGGCCGCGCCTCGCCCGCCGTCGCCTGGGACGAGCCCGAGCACAAGCACACCGTCTATCTCTGCGTGGTCGATCGCGACCGCAATGCCATCTCCTTCATCAACTCGCTGTTCCACGAATTCGGCTCGGGCGTGTTCGCGGCGGAAAGCGGCGTCATGCTGCACAGCCGCGGCGCGATGTTCCGCACCATCCCCGGCCATCCCAACGCCATCGCGCCGGGCAAGCGGCCGCTGCACACGATCATTCCCGGCATGCTGGCGCAGGACGGGCGCGCGGTGATGCCGTTCGGCGTCATGGGCGGCAATTACCAGGCGGCCGGCCACGCCACGCTGCTCGCGCGGCTGCTCGATGAAGGGCTCGATCCGCAGCAGGCGATCGAGGCGCCGCGCAGCTTCGCCTTCGACGGCAGGCTGCAGCTCGAGGCGACGGTCCCGGCGGCGATCGCGGCGGAGCTGGAGCGGCGCGGCCATGTCATCGAGCGCGTGGCGCGGCCGCTGGGCGGCGCGCAGGCGATCCGGATCGATCATCGCCGCGGCGTGCTGATCGGCGGCTCCGAGCCGCGCAAGGATGGCTGCGCGCTGGGATATTGAGGCTCAGGCCAGCGGCGGCGCTCCGGCGGCGAGGGCTGCTGCCGTTTCATGGGGCGCGGCAACTCCGACAGGACGGGAGCATGCAGCTTCCGCCTGTATCGACGGCGGGCGCACACGTTATTGTACACTACGACACGCTCGCCGCCTTGATGCGCGCCGTCACCAGCCGGCTGGGCCGCAAGCCGCGCAGCCGGCGCGGCCGCCGGCAGCGCGCAACGGGATGAGGTTTCCCTTCCTCCGGCGATGAGACGATAATCGCTCGAGGCGGCGCGACAGGGCGCTGCGCCATCGACGCGAGCGGGGAGGAAGCATGATCACCGCGGATTTGCGAGGCAAGACGGCACTGGTCACGGGCGGCGCCTCGGGCATCGGGCTCGCGACCGTCGAGCTGCTGCTGCTCGCGGGCGCCAAAGTGGCGATGAACCACCTGGCCGATGACGGCCGCGCCCGCAGCGAGATCGAGCGCTTCACGGCGCATGGCTATCCGATCATCGGCGCGCCGGGCGACGTGTCGCGTCCGGGCGAGGCGGAGGCGATGGTGACGCGCGCCATCGCCGAGCTCGGCGGGCTCGACATCCTGGTCAACAATGCCGGCACCCCGGGCACGCGCGCGCCGATCGAGTTCCGCGATCTCGATGCCATGACCGAGGAATTCTGGCAGACCATCCTCTCGACCAACCTGATCGGCCCGTTCCGCTGCAGCCATGCCGCGGCGGCGGCGCTCAGGAAGGCGCGCGGCGCGATCGTCAACACCGCCTCGGTGGCCGGGCTCGGCCGGCCCGGCAGCAGCATCGCCTATGGCGCCAGCAAGGCCGGGCTCGTCAACCTCACGCGCTCGCTGGCGGTGGCCCTGGCGCCGGAGGTGCGGGTGAACGCGGTGGCGCCGGGGCTCGTCGATTCGCCCTGGACCGAGGCCTGGCCGGTGGAGCGCAAGCGCGGCTACACCGACGCCGCGCTGATGCGGCGCATCTGCACCCCGGCCGACATCGCCGAGGCGATCCTGTTCCTCGCCGCCGGTGGCGCCATGGTCACCGGCCACACGCTACCGGTCGATGGCGGGCTGATCTGACGCCGGCCGGGCGCGGAACGCCGGCCGCCCCGGTTTCGTTGGCTGACCGAGGAGGCGGAGGGATGGCGGGCGGGCTCACGGCCGCGGTGATCGACACGGTGCGCGGCGCGCCGGCGACAGGGATGCTGATCGATCTCTTCCGCCTCGAGCACGGGAGGGGGCAGCGCCACCATCTGCGCACCGTCGAAAGCGCCGCGCCGGGCGCGGCGGCGGCGACGCTGATCGAGGCCGAGGCCTTGCTGCCCGGGACCTACGAGCTGCTGTTCCATGTCGGCCGTTACTTCATGGCGCAGCGCGTGCCGCCCGGCGAGGCGGTGTTCTCCGACGTGATCCCGGTGCGCCTCATCATCGCCGACACCACGCGTCCGCATCAGCTGACGCTGCTGGCGGGGCCGAGCTCCTATACCGTGTTTCGGAGCTAGGAGCCTGAGGCCAGTCTCGACGGTGCGGCTCTCGCGCTTGGCTGTGCCAAGCGCTGACGCCGCCGGCGACGAGCGCTGTGCGCTCGCGCCTAGGCCGCCCTGACGGTGGCGAGGAAGCGGTCGACTTCCTGGCGCAGGCGCAGCGACTGCTCGCTGAGCTGCGTCGCGGCGCCCAGCACCTGATGCGCCGCGGCGCCGGTCTCGCCGGCGGCGCCGGTGACGGCGGCGACGGTGCTCGACACCTCGCCGGTGCCGGACGCCACCTGCTGCACATTGCGGGCGATCTCGCTCGTCGCCGCCGATTGCTGCTCGACCGCGGCGGCGATCGAGGCGGAGATGGTGCTGACCTCGAGCACCGTGCCGGAGATGCCGCGGATCGCGTCGACCGCGGCGTTGGTGGCGTTCTGGATGGCGACGATCTGCGTGCGGATCTCGTCGGTCGCCTTGGCGGTCTGGCCGGCGAGCGCCTTCACCTCGCCGGCGACCACGGCAAAGCCCTTGCCGGCCTCGCCGGCGCGCGCCGCCTCGATCGTGGCGTTGAGCGCCAGCAGATTGGTCTGGCTGGCGATGTCGGTGATCAGCGCCACCACCTCGCCGATCTTCTGCGCCGCCGCGGCGAGGCCCTCGACATTGCCGTTGGTGCGCCGGCCCTGCTCGGCGGCCTCGCCCGACATGCCCTTGGCCTGGGTCACTTGGCGGCCGATCTCGGCGATCGAGGCCGACAGCTCCTCCGCCGCGGTCGCCGCCGTCTGCACGTTCGTCGTGGTCTGGCGCGCGGAGGCGGCGAGGCTCAGCGATTGCTGCCGCGTCTGCTCGGCATTGCCCGACATGGCCTGGGCCGTCCGCTGCAGCTCGGCCGAGGCGGTGGAGACGGCATCGACGATGGCGCTGACGCTCGCCTCGAAGGTGTCGGCCAGATCCGCCATGGCGCGCTGCTTGTCGCGCTCCGCCTGGCTGCGCTGCGTCTCCTGATCGGCGCGCATCCGCTCGATCTCGGCGGCGTGCTCCTTGAACACCCGCACCGATCGGGCCATCGCGCCGACCTCGTCGCGCCGGTCGGTGTAGCCGATGGCGATGGCGTGGTCGCCCTCGGCGAGGCGTCCCATCACCGCCACCACCCGGGTGATCGGACGCGCGATGCTCCAGCCGATGCTGCCGGCGCTCAGCATCAGCACCAGCGCCACGCCGGCGAACGACCAGGCGAGCCGCGTGCTGGTGCGGCTGCGGCTCGCCGTCATCGCGCCCGAGGTCTCGTGATACGTGCGCGAGACGGTGCCGGTGATCTCGGCGATCTTCGGCTCGATGGCGAGCCGCTTCTTGGTGAGCTTGCGGATCTCGCCGTCGAGCTCGAGGACGCCATCGGCCATGATCGCGAAGTCGCGCCGATATGTCTCCATCTTGTCGGCGATGGCGGCGCGCTCCTCGGCGCCGACCGGGGCTGCGGCAAGCGCGGCATCGAAGGCGGTCTTGGCCGTCTTCATCGCCTCCAGATACTTCTCGCCCTTGCCCTCGCCGTGGCGGGCGAGGAAATCCTTCTCGTGCCGGCGCATCATCAGCATGGCGACGAGGAGGCGCGGATCGTCGATCTTCTGCATCGACGCCTCGGCGGCATGGACCGCGTCGCGCACCCGCCCGAGCAGCCCGCTGTCCTCGTTCAGCCCCACGGACTGGCTGAGGTCGGTGACGGTGATGAACTGGCTGACGTATCCCGCGAAGCCGATGCGGGTCTTGGCCACGGTGTCGGCGAGGTCGTTGCTGCCATCCTTGCGCAAGCCCGCCTCGATCTGCTCGAGGCGATCGCTGACCTGGCGCGACAGCCGGTCGTGCTGCGCCGCGTCGTCGGGGTTGTGCCAGAGCAGGAACGACATCTCCGCGCGGCCGGCCTCGGCGATGGCGCGGTCGACGCCGGTGATCGCCTCCTCGTAGCCCGCAGAGCGATCCGCCGCGGCCTGATAGCCGCGCTGGGCCAGCGTACCGGAATAGTAGAGCGCGCCGAAGACGCCGAGGCCGATCAGCCCGACGAGGCCGATCAGCCCGATCTGGTATTGCAGCCGCAAGCGGGCCAACAACCGGCTCATCCTATGCTCCGTTCCCGATCCGGTGTCGCTTCGGGTTTTGTCATGCGGCCCGCCCGGGTATGCGGCGCCACTCGGAAAATGGCGCAATAACTTATAATTTTGCTTTAATTCCCGCGCTCTTCTCGTGGTGAATAGTTGGCAATACTTGTGACAGCGGCACGGGCCCGCTTGCAGCACTTGCCCGGCGCCGCGGCGCCCACCGGTTTGCTGCGCGATTTCAGAGGCTTGGAGGGAAGGAGCCGGGGTCGGGGGCGGGATAAATCCCTAACTCGTCAAGGGTTGACGCGGGCCGGCGTCAGCGCTCATACAGGGCGCCGTTCCGCGCCGGGTGCAGTGCGGGAGGTCGGGGTCGACCCGATCGGCGATAGCTCAACGGCACGTGATGCAGATCAATGCGGCCCTCGCCCCGGGATGCGATGGAGCCGGGTGGGAGAGTTGCGCGACATGACCGATCTCGTCCTCAGGCACGATCTCGCCTTCGAGGATCTCTACCGCCGCGACGGCCTCATCCGGCTCGATGCCGCTTTCGTCCGCCATGTGAGCGAGGCCGATATCGAGCTGCACAACCGTCTGATGGCCGCGCGGCGCGCCCCCGCCGGGCTCGACCGCGCCGCCGAAGCCGAGCTGCTGCTCGACCTCGCGCCGCATCTGGAAGATTTCATCGGCACGCTCTTCGGCATCGGCGCCGAGATCCGCGATCTCCAGGCGCGCCACGACGCGCTGGCGCCGCTCTATTCGGTGAAGCGTCTCTTCGTGCAGCGCCGCGCGGTGAAGGGCGTGACCCCCGAGGCGGCCGCCGCCCTCGACGGCGCGGCGCTGGCGCGGGAGCTCGAGGCGCTGATGGGCGAGCCGCTCAGCGAGGAGAGCTATGCGCGCCACGTCGCGCGCTGGATGGAGGCGGAGGCGGAGCACGAAGCCGCGCTCGATCTCGCCCAGCGCTACGCCGCCTGGGCGGTGCTCTCGCCGGCAGGACGCGAGCAGCACCGCGCGGGGGTGCTCTTCAAGGTGCCGCACCGGCTCGACATGGCGCATCTCGTGCCGGTCGAGACGGTGGTGGAGCACGGCGTCGCCATGCTGCATCTGCCGAAGCAGCACTGGCGCCGGCGCGAAGGCTTCGCCCTCACCGATGCCGGCACCGACCTCAAAGGCGCGCTCGACCAGGTGAACTACTGCATCTGGTGCCATCACCAGGGCAAGGACAGCTGCTCCAGGGGCCTGCGCGACAAGAAGACCGGCGCCTTCCAGAAGAGCGTCTTTGGCGTGACGCTGGCCGGCTGCCCGCTCGAAGAGAAGATCTCGGAGATGAACGAGGTCAAATCGCGCGGCAACAGCATCGGCGCGCTCGCCATCGTCGTCATCGACAATCCGATGGCGGCGGCCACCGGCCACCGCATCTGCAACGACTGCATGAAGGCCTGCATCTACCAGAAGCAGGAGCCGGTCGACATCCCGCAGGCCGAGACGCGCACGCTCAAGGACGTGCTGGACCTGCCCTGGGGCTTCGAGATCTACAGCCTGCTGACGCGCTGGAACCCGCTCGACATCCGCCGGCCGCTGCCGCGGCCGGCCTCGGGCAAGAAGGTGCTGGTGGTCGGGCTGGGGCCGGCGGGCTTCACCCTGGCGCATCACCTGATGAACGACGGCCACGCCGTCGTCGGCATCGACGGGCTCAAGATCGAGCCGCTGCCGGAACATGTCGCCGGCGTCGGCGCGCACGGCGAGCGGCGCCCGGTCCGGCCGGTGCGCGATATCTCGGACCTCTACGAAGCGCTCGACGAGCGCATGATGGCGGGCTTCGGCGGCGTCGCCGAATACGGCATCACCGTGCGCTGGGACAAGAACTTCCTCAAGCTGGTGCGCCTCCTGCTGGAGCGCCGCGCCGAATTCTCGATGTTCGGCGGCGTGCGCTTCGGCGGCACGCTCACCATCGAGAGCGCCTTCGATCTCGGCTTCGACCACATCGCGCTCTGCGCCGGCGCCGGCAGGCCCACCGTGGTGCCGATGAAGAACGGGCTGGCGCGCGGCGTGCGCCAGGCCTCCGACTTCCTCATGGCGCTGCAGCTCACCGGCGCCGCCAAGACCGACAGCGTCGCCAACCTGACCGTGCGGCTGCCGGTGGTGGTGATCGGCGGCGGCCTCACCGCCATCGACACGGCGACGGAGTCATTGGCCTATTACCCGGTGCAGGTGGAGAAGTTCCTCAGCCGCTACGAGACGCTGGCGGCCGAGCGCGGCGAGCAGGCGGTGCGCGAAGGCTGGCATCCCGAGGAGGCCGCCACCGCCGACGAGTTCATCGCCCATGCCCGCGCCTTGCGCGCCGAGCGCGCGCAGGCGGCGCGCGAGCAGCGGGCGCCGCGGCTCATCGAGCTCCTCGACGGCTGGGGCGGCGTCACCATCGCCTATCGCCGCCGCCTCATCGACGCGCCGAGCTACACCCTCAACCACGAGGAAGTGGCGAAGGCGATGGAGGAGGGCATCCGCTTTGCCGAAGGCCTGACGCCGGTGGCGGTGGAGATCGACGGCTTCGGCCATGCCGCGGGGCTCGCGCTGCGCCGCCTCGTGCCGGGCGCGCAGGACGAGACCCTGACCCTGCCGGCGCGCACCATCCTGGTCGCGGCGGGCACGCAGCCCAACACGGTGCTGGGCCGCGAGGATCCCGCTCACGTCGTGCTCGACGGCCGCTATTTCCAGGCCTATGACGAGGACGGCCGGAAGGTGGCGCCCGAGCGCGTCGCCAAGCCCGACAAGGTCGAGGTGCTGATGAGCCTCAGGCCCGACGGCCGCGCCATCAGCTTCTTCGGCGACCTCCACCCGTCCTTCTCCGGCAACGTGGTGAAGGCGATGGGCGGGGCGAAGCAGGGCTATCCCGTGGTGAGCCGCATGCTGGCGCGGCGCGATCCCACCGCGCCGGCGCCGGAGCAGCTGCGCGCCCGGCTCAATGACGAGCTGCGCGCCGCGGTCGAGCGGGTCGAGCGGCTGACCCCCAGCATCGTCGAGGTGGTGGTGCGCGCGCCGATCGCGGCCCGCGCCTTCCGTCCCGGCCAGTTCTATCGGCTGCAGAATTACGAGCGCTTCGCCAGCCGCGTCGACGGCACGGTGCTGGCGATGGAGGGGCTGGCGCTCACCGGCGCCTGGGTCGATCGCGACAAGGGGCTGCTCTCGACCATCGTGCTGGAGATGGGCGGCTCGTCGGATCTCTGCACGCTGCTGGAGCCGGGCGAGCCGGTGATCCTGATGGGCCCGACCGGCACGCCGACCGAGACGCCCGCGGGCGAGACGGTGGCGCTCATCGGCGGCGGGCTCGGCAATGCCGTGCTGTTCTCGATCGGCCAGGAGCTGCGCCGCCAGGGCTCCAAGGTGCTCTATTTCGCCGGCTACAAGAAGCGCCAGGACCGCTACAAGGTCGAGGAGATCGAAAAGGCCGCCGATGTCGTGGTGTGGTGCTGCGACGAGGCGCCGGGCTTCGCGCCCTCGCGGCCGCAGGACCGCGCCGTCACCGGCAACATCGTGCAGGCGATGCTGGCCTATGCCGAGGGCGCGCTGGGCGCGCCGGAGATCCCGCTGCCAAGCGCCGACCGGCTGATCGCCATCGGCTCGGACGCGATGATGGCGGCGGTGGCGCGGGCGCGGCACGCGGCGCTGGCGCCTTACCTGAAGCCCGGGCACGTCGCCATCGGCTCGATCAACTCGCCGATGCAATGCATGATGAAGGAGATCTGCGCCCAGTGCCTGCAGGTCCATCGCGACCCGGTCTCAGGCGCGGAGACCGTCGTGTTCTCCTGCTTCAACCAGGACCAGGCGCTCGACCTCGTCGACTTCGCCGCCCTCCATGAGCGGCTCGGCCAGAACGCCGCCGAGGAGAAGCTGACGAAGCTGTGGATCGACCGGTGTTTACGGCATTTGGGACGGCGCAGCGCCAGCGCGATGCAAAGCGTCGTCGCCGGCGGGCGCCAGCGGTTGCGCTAGCAACCGCGAAAGCCCGCTCGGTGCGGGGTAAGCACCACCGTTGACACAGCCCCAGTTTATCAGCCGATAATGACCTCCGTTCCGGCGCGAACGCCGGGACCGCAGCTTTGGGGAGGGGTCTGATCATGACATCGCGGTTTGCGGGCCTGGCGCTCGCATTGGCTCTGGCGCTGGGATTGGCCGTTCCGGCCTCGGCGCAGGACGGCAAGGTGCATCTGCTCTGGCTCGGCCAGTCGGCCTTCCGGCTGACCACGCCCGGCGGCAAGAACATCATGATCGATCCCTGGATCCTGGGGAACCCGAAGACGCCGCCGGAATGGAAGAACCTCGACAAGCTCGGCAAGATCGACCTGGTGCTGGTGAGCCACGGCCATATGGACCATGTCGGCGACGCGCCGGCGATCGTGAAGAAGAACCATATCCAGATGTGGGGCCCGGCAGGGCTCGCCGACACCTTCGTCGAGCTCGGCATCCTGACGCCGGAGGAGGCGCCGCGCATGAACAAGGGCGGCACCATCATGCCGCTCGGGCCCGGCATCGCCATCAGCGAGGTGCGCGCCGATCATTCCTCGGAGTTCATCTGGGTCAATCCCGAGACCAAGAAGCGCGAGGTGCATGTCGGCGGCGAGCCGGTGGGCTTCATCATCAAGCTCGAGAACGGCTTCACCATCTATCACCTGGGCGACACCAACGTGTTCTCCGACATGAAGCTGATCGCCGACTACTACAAGCCCGACCTGATCCTGATCCCGATCGGCGGCCATTTCGTGATGGATCCCAAGGAGGCGGCGCTCGCCACGCGGATGATCCATCCGAAATACGCGATCCCGGTGCATTACGGCACGATCCCCCAGCTCGCCGGCACGCCCGAGGAGTACAAGGCGGCGCTGGGCAAGACCAGGACCAAGGTCATCGTGATGCATCCTGGCGAGACGCAGGTGTTTTGAGGCGGGGCTGGCCGGAACCATGCGGGCTTTCGCGCCCCGGATCAAGTCCGGGGCGCGAAAGCCCGCTTCGCGTTGCGCTAAAGGCGCTGCCAGCCGGCGGGGGTGAGGCCTTCGAGGGGATGGAAGCGGGCCTTGTAGGCCATCTTGCGGCTCTCGGCGATCCAATATCCCAGATAGGCGTAAGGCAGGTCCTGGCGGCGCGCCGCCTCGATCAGCGCCAGCACCAGCAGCGTGCCGAGGCTGCGGCGGCGCTGCTCGGGATCGAAGAAGCTGTAGACGGCGGAGAGACCGTCATCGAGCACGTCGAGCAGGCAGGCGCCGAGGCAGGCGCCGCCGGCGTCGCGCAGCTCGATGACGCGGCTCGCCACCGGGCTGTCCTCCATCATGGCGCGGAAATCGCCGAAGGTCATCGAGGCCATGTCGCTGTCGGCATGGCGCGAGCGCTGGTAGCGCGCGAAGAGGCGGAACTGCTCCAGCGTCGCATGCGGCCGGACGAGGCGGGTGGCGAGATCGGCATTGGTCCGCTGGATGCGGCGCAGCGAGCGCGAGGGGGCGAATTCGTCGACCGGGATGCGCACCGGCACGCAGGCCTGGCACTGGACGCAGGCCGGGCGGTAGGCGAGGTGGTGGCTGCGGCGGAAGCCGGCGCGCGAGAGCGCGTTGTAGAACGCCATGGCCTCGTGCCCGGCGAGTTCGGTGATGAGCTTGCGCTCGACCTGGCCGGGGATATAGGGGCAGGGCAGCGCCGCCGTGCGATAGAATTGCTGCGGCGGGATCGACAGCGGCTCGGCCGGCGGCAGGGACTCGGGCTGCGGCGGCGACCAGGGCCGGGAAATGCGACCATTGCCTTCCGGCATCGTTGCGTCCTCGGCTGCCGCTTCGTGGGGATGCGCGGCTTGACCCGATTATGGCCGAGATCGCCCCCTCTGTACCAGGGGGCAGCTGCTATGGTTAGCGTGGCATCGTCTGGGCGGGCGGCAGCTGCGCCGCCGCCGCCTGGGTCGCGGGCTTGGCCTCGCGCAGCAGGACGATGCTGATGCGGCGGTTGCGCGCGGCCTTGGGATCGTCGGGCACCAGCGGGTCGCGGTCGGCGACGCCGGTGACGCGGGCGAAGCGGCTCTCGGGGACGCCGTCGGCCATGAGCTCGCGCCGGCTCGAATTGGCCCGGTCGGCGGACAACTCCCAGTTGGTATAGCGCCGTCCGCCGGGATAGGGGACGGCGTCGGTGTGGCCGGTGATGGTGAGCTTGTTGGGCAGGCGCTGGATCACCTGGGTGATGACGGCGAGCAGCTTCTTGGCGGGGTCGAGCAGGTCGGCCGACCCCGAGGCGAACATCGGCTGCTTGTCCAGGTCGAGGAGCTGGATGCGCAAGCCCTCCGGCGTCTGGTCGACCAGCAGATTGTCGGCCAGCCCCTTGAGCTCGGGAAGCTGCTCGACCGCCTGCTTGAGCGTGAACTCGGCGGCGGCGAAGCGCTTGGCCTCGCGCGCGGCCACCGGCCCGTCGAGATCGTCGTCGGAGAGCCGCTTTGCCTGCGCGCCGGCATCGGTGCTGTCGTCATGGCCGGCACTGCCGCCCTGGTCGCCGTCCTCGCCCTCGCTGGGCTGGCGCATCGCCGGGCGGTTGAGGGCGAGCGAGGGCAGCGAGGTCGGGATCGCCTGCGCCCCGGGCTGGCCGATGGTCTGGCCGCCGAGCACGCCGCCGGCGCCGCTCTGCGATTTCGAGGCGGCGGTCGGCTCGAAGTAGTCGGCGATGCCGCGCTTCTGCACGTCGGTGGTGACGTTGAGCAGCCAGAGCAGCAGGAAGAACGCCATCATGGCGGTGACGAAATCGGCATAGGCCACTTTCCAGGCGCCGCCGTGATGCGGGTGCTCGCCGTGGCCCTTGACCTTCTTGATGATGACCGGAATCTGTGACGGCTTCGCCATGGCGGCGCCCGCTCAGCTCGGGGCCGGTAGCGCTTCGACCGCTTCCTCGACCTCGTAGAAGGTCGGGCGGACGTCGGTGTTGAGCGATTTGCGCGCGAATTCCACCGCCACCGAGGGGGCGTAGCCCTGCATATAGGCGAGGATGGCGGCCTTGATGCAGAGGAAATAGCGCTGCTCCGCCTCGCCGCGGTTCTTGATCGCGGCGCCGATCGGGCCGACGAAGCCGTAGGAGAGCAGCACGCCCATGAAGGTGCCGACCAGCGCGCCGCCGATGAGATGGCCGAGGACGGCGGGCGGCTCGGTGATCGAGCCCATGGTGTGGATGACGCCCAGCACGGCGGCGACGATGCCGAGCGCCGGCAGGCCGTCGGCCATGGTCTGCACCGCGGTCACCACCGCGGCGTGCTCGGTGTGATGCGTCTCGATGTCCTCGTCCATCAGCGTCTCCATCTCGTGATGGTTGTCGGTGCCGAGGGTGAGGAGGCGCAGATAGTCGCAGACGAACACCACCGCGTGATGGTCGCTGTAGAATTTCGGAAAGCGCTGGAAGAGGGTGCTCTCGTTCGGGTTCTCGACATGCTGCTCGAGCGCCAGCGCGCCCTTGGTCTTGGCCAGCTTGAAGATCGAGTAGAGCATGCTCAGCAGCTCGAGATAGGCTTCCTTGTCGTAGCGCTCGGCGCTGATCAGGCTCTTCACCTGGGCGAGCGTGCCCGACAGCACCGGCTTGCGGTTGGAGGTGACGAAGGCGCCCGCCGCGGCGCCGACGATGATCAGCACCTCGAACGGCTGGAACAGCACGTCCAGGTGCCCGCCATTGAGGATGTAGCCGCCGATGACGGAGGCGACGACGACGACCGATCCGATGATGAAAAACATGGCGGGCTGCCGGCCTTTGCGAGCAGCCTCGAAGGTCGCGGATTTGCGTTAAGATTCCCTTGCCTGGGCGTTATGTTCCGGACTTGTTCCCCTGAACAGACGCGCTACGCGCGACTGTCCAGGGCCTGATCCAGATCGGCGATCAGGTCGTCGCACTCCTCGATGCCGACCGAGAGGCGCACCAGCGTGTCGCCGATGCCGAGCGCCCGGCGCTGCTCCGGCGGCAGCGAGGCGTGGGTCATGATGGCGGGATGCTCGATCAGGCTCTCGACCCCGCCCAGGCTCTCGGCCAGCGCGAAGATCTCGACCCGCTCCAAAAAGCGCCGGGCGTCGGCGAGATCGCCCGCCAGCTCCACCGTCACCATGCCGCCATAGCCGTGCATCTGGCGGCGCGCGAGATCGTGCTGCGGATGGCTGTCGAGCCCGGGATAGTGCACGCGGGCGATCCTGGGATGGCGCGCGAGATGGCGGGCGATGGCGAGCGCGCTGGCGCAATGCCGCTCCATGCGCAGCGCCAGCGTCTTGAGCCCGCGCAGGGCGAGGAAGCTGTCGAACGGCCCGGCCACCGCGCCAAGCGCGTTCTGCAGGAAGGCCAGGCGATCGCCGAGCTCCCGGTCGTCGCCGACCACGAGCACGCCGCCCACCATGTCGGAATGGCCGTTGAGGTACTTGGTCGCCGAATGCATGACGATGTCGAAGCCCAGCTCGAGCGGCCGCTGCACATAGGGGCTGGCGAAGGTGTTGTCGGCGACGGTGAGCACGCCCCGCGCGCGGCCCAGCGCCGCCACGGCGGCGAGGTCGACGAGCTTCAGCATCGGGTTCGACGGCGTCTCGATCCAGATCATCCGCGTCTCCGGCCGGATCGCGGCGGCGAGAGCGGTGGCGTCGCGCAGATCGACATAGCTCACCTTGAGGCCGGCCGAGCGCTCGCGCACGCGGGTGAAGAGGCGATATGTCCCGCCATAGAGATCGTCGGAGGCGACCACATGCGCGCCATGGTCGAGCAGCTCGAGCACGGTGGCGGTCGCCGCCATGCCCGAGGCGAAGGCGAAGCCGCGCGCGCCGCTCTCGAGATCGGCGATGCAGCGCTCATAGGCCATGCGCGTCGGGTTCTGGGTGCGCGAATATTCATAGCCCTTGTGCACACCCGGGCTCGACTGCACGTAGGTCGAGGTGGCGTAGATCGGCATCATGATCGCGCCGGTGGCGGGATCGGGCGCCTGTCCGGCATGGACGCCGCGGGTGGCGAAGCCGCGGCGGTTCTTGGGGGGCGGGCCATGAGGGCTCCTAGCTCCTAACGCAGGCGGCGGCGCAGATGGTTGATGAGGTCGATGCGGGTGACGAGGCCGATGAACTTGCCGTCCTTCTCCACCACCGCGACATGGTCCCTGGCGAAGATCGGCGCCAGCGCCTCGATCGGCGCGGCCGAATCGATGGTCTCGAGCTTGCTCACCATGGCGCGGCGCACCGGCTCGGCGAAGGCCTGGGGATCGCTGGTGAGCGCGATCAGCAGATCGCTCTCGTCGATGATGCCGACAAGCGTGTCGTTCTCGATCACCGGCAGCTGCGAGACCTCGTAGAGCTTCATGCGGCGATGGACGGTGGCGAGCGTGTCCTCGGGGGTGACGGTGACGACGCTGCCTTCGGCATGGCGCCGCGCGATGAGGTCGGTGAGATCGCCTTGCGTCGGACGCGCCAGCAGCCCCTGATCGAACATCCAGAAATCGTTGTACATCTTGGAGAGGTATTTGTTGCCGCTGTCGCAGACCAGGGTCACGACGCGCTTGGCCGCGGTCTGCTCGCGGCAATAGCGCAGCGCCGCCGCCAGCAGGGTGCCGGTCGAGGAGCCGCCGAGGATGCCCTCGCGGCGCAGCAGCTCGCGCGCGGCGGCGAAGCTCTCGGCGTCGCCGATGGAATAGGCGCGGCGCACGCGCTAGAGCTCGCAATTGGGCGGCACGAAATCCTCGCCGATGCCCTCGACCAGCCACGAGCCGGCCTCGATCTTGCGTCCGGTCTGGACCAGCGGCGCCAGGATCGAGCCCTCGGGATCGGCGAGCACCATCTCGACCTCGGGTGCGACGCGGGCGAAGAAGCGCGCGAGCCCGGTGAGCGTGCCGCCGGAGCCGACGCCGACCACGACGGCGTCGACGCGATGGCCCATCTGCTGCCAGATCTCCGGCCCGGTGGTGGTCTCGTGCGCCAGCGGATTGGCGGGATTGGCGAACTGGTTGACGTAGAACGCGCCGGTCTCGCGCGCCAGCCGCTCGGCCATGTCCTGGTAGTAGTCGGGATGTCCCTTGCCGACATCCGAGCGCGTGATGCGGATCTCGGCGCCCAGCGCCTTCAGATGCAGCACCTTCTCGTGGCTCATCTTGTCGGGGATGACGAGGATCAGGCGATAGCCCTTCTGCGCCGCGACCAGCGCCAGGCCCAGGCCGGTATTGCCGGCGGTGGCCTCCACCAGCGTGCCGCCGGGGCCGATCCTGCCCTCGCGCTCGGCCGCCTCGATCAGCGACAGGCCGATGCGATCCTTGATCGAGCCGGCGGGGTTCTGGTTCTCGAGCTTGGCGAAGAGCCGGCACGCCCCGGTATCGAAGCGCGAAAGCTCGACCAGCGGCGTGTCGCCGATGGAATCAAGGACGCTGCGATGCACCACCATGACGCCTCTCCCGCCGCCCGCCTCCTTCCTACGCCGTCCAGCAGGGAAGGGGCAAGGGGCGGGAAGACGCGCGCCATCGATACTTGCGGGAGTGGTGCGCTCAGGCTGCGGCGGCGAGCATGTGGCGGACTTCGCGCTCGAGCTGGCCGGGCATCACCGGCTTGTAGACGAGCTTGCCGTCGAGCTCCGCCAGCCGGCGGCGCGGCAGGTTGACGAAGCCGGTGAGATAGATGATGCGCAGGCCCGGCTGCAGCTTCCGGGCGCGCTCGGCGAGATCGAAGCCGTTCATGCCGCCGGGCATGACCACATCGGTGATCATCAGATCAAAATGAATTTTTTCTCCGAGCAGCATCAACGCCACCTCCGCCGCAGGCACTGCCTGGACGAAGAAGCTCTGCCGCTCCAGCATGCGCCGGACGAGATCGCGCATGGCCGCGTCATCATCGACGAAGAGAATGCGTGGCATCGTAAAAGCCTCTGCTCTGCCGTCATCGCTGCCGAACAGTATCGCGCCCGATCCTCTAAAGATTATGTGGCAAAATTTGGCACGATCCTCGCCCGGAGGAGTTAACCGCGGTTAATGCCGGTTCGCTTTAGGATGCCTCGGGATAAAGGGCGCGGATTTGCGCAAAAAGCCGCGTAAGACCCAGCAGCGCGTCGATGCTCGGCGTGGCGACGCCGACGCGTCCGCCGATCTCGCGCACGGATGCCACGATGGCGTCGAGCTCGAGCGCGCGGCCGCGTTCGGCATCCTGCAGCATCGAGGTCTTGAAGGCCCCCAGCGCGCGCGTCACCGCGTGGCGCTCCTCGGGCGTCTGTTCGATGGCGCAGCCGATGCGGGCGCCGATCGCCGCCGCCTCGCGCATCGCCGCCGAGCAGAACGCCCGCACCAGGGGATCGTCGAGGATGCGGTCGGCGGTGGCGCCGGTGATCGCCGAGACCGGGTTGATGGTGAGATTGCCCCAGAGCTTGTACCAGATGTCGCGGCGGATATCGCCCGAGACCGTGACCGAGAAGCCTGCGGCGGCGAGGAGATCGCGCAGCGCCCGCGCCCGCGCCGACACCTCGCCGCCGGGCTCGCCGATGATGAGCCCGTCGCCCATCTTGTGCTGCACCACGCCCGGCTCCGTCGTCGCCGCGCTGGCATGGACGACACAGCCGATCACCCGCGCGAGCGCAATCGCCGCGGCGATCGCGCCGCCGGGATCGACGCTTGCCAAAGGTTCGGAACCGAGCGTTGCAAGTCCCTGGGCGAACCACCATGGCACGCCGTTCATCGCCGGCAGCACCGCGGTCGCGGGGCCGAGCAGCGGCGCGATGGCGCGCGCCACCTCCGGCATGGCGGGCGCCTTCACCGCGATCACCACGAGGTCCTGCGGTCCGAGCGCCGCGGGGAGGGATTCGGCGCGGACGGGACCGTGCACCAGGCCGTCGGCCTGGCGCAGCCGCCAGCCATGCGCGCGGAGCGCCGCGAGCGTCGCACCGCGCGCCACGGCGCTGACCTCCGCCTGTCCGGCGGCGGCGAGCCGCGCGCCGATGAGGCCGCCGACCGCTCCGGCGCCGACAATGCACACCTTCACCGCGTCACCTCAGGGCCGCTGTTGCGGACGACCAAGGCTTAGCCGCGCGCCCGGCGGAAGACAACCATCGTCATGGCCGGGCGAAGTCCCGGCCATCCACGTCTCAAATCGCGCTCGCTGCGAGACGTGGATGCCCGGGTCTCGGCCTTCGGCCGGCCCGGGCATGACGTTCCGGGTGGGACCGGGGTTGATCGCAGATAGGGTGGGGGGTATCCTATTAGTCTCCAGGCGGAGGAGCGTCATGAGCCATACGATCAGACAGAAGACCAAGCTGCTGAACCGGGTCCGCCGGCTGCGCGGGCAGGTCGAGGCGATCGAGCGGGCGCTCGAGGCGGAGGCGGAATGCATCGAGGTGATGCAGCTCGTGGTCTCGGTCCGCGGCGCCGCCAACGGCCTCATGGCGGAACTGATGGAGGATCACATCCGCTTCCACGTCTCCGATCCCGCGCGCGACGCCAACGCGGCGCGCGCCAAGGGATCGGAGCAGCTCATCGACGTGGTGCACGCCTATCTCAAGTGAGGCGAGGGAACGCCATGGCCGCATCCGAGCACCATCCTCACGCGACGGCGCAGAGCGACGAGGCGGACGAGCACGAGCACGGCTTCGACTGGCCGGAGGCGGCGCGCATCGCGCTGGTGGCGCTGGCGGCCGCCGCGGTGTGGTGGCGGTGGTGGGAGCCGTTTGCCGCCGTCAGCGTGATCGGCGTCCTCGGCGTGGTCATCGGCGGCTGGCCGATCTTCCGCGAGGCGGCCGAGAACATCGCGGCGCGGCGGATGACGATGGAGCTCTCCATGAGCATCGCCATCATCGCCGCGGCGGCGATCGGCGAGTTCTTCACCGCGCTGGTCATCACCGTCTTCGTGCTGGTCGCCGAGGTGCTGGAAGGCATGACCGTCTCGCGCGGCCGGCGCGCCATCCACGAGCTGCTGGATTTCCTGCCGCGCTCGGTCTCGGTCCGCCGCGCCGGCGTGGTGCACGATCTCGACGCCGACGCGCTGGCGGCGGGCGATGCGGTGCTGGTCAATCCCGGCGGACGCATCCCGGTCGACGGCACGGTGATCGCCGGGCATTCCTTCGTCGACCAGGCGCGCATCACCGGCGAATCCATGCCGGTCGAGAAGAGCGCGGGCGCCCTGGTCTATGCCGGCTCGATCAACCAGTCGGGCGCGATCGAGATCCGTGCCGAGCGCATCGGCCGCGACACCAGCTACGGCAAGATCATCGAGGCGGTGGAGAAGGCCGAGCGCTCGCGCGCGCCGGTGCAGCGCCTCGCCGACCGGCTGGCGGGGTATCTCGTCTATTTCGCGCTGGGCGCGGCGGCGGTGACCTTCGTGGTGACGCGCGACATGCGCTCCACCATCTCGGTGGTGATCGTCGCCGGCGCCTGCGGCGTCGCCGCGGGCACGCCGCTCGCCATCCTGGGTGGGATCGGCCGCGCCGCCCGGCTCGGCGCCATCGTCAAGGGCGGGCTCTTCCTCGAGACGCTGGGCCGCGTCGACACGGTGGTGCTGGACAAGACCGGCACGCTCACCTTCGGCCGGCCACAGGTCGAGGCGCTGCTGCCGGAAGCCGGCCAGTCGCCGGACGCCCTGCTCGACGCCGCGGCCGCGGCGGAGCTGCGCTCCGAGCATCCCGTGGGGCAGGCGGTCGTGGCCTATGCGCGCGCGCTCGGCCGGATGCCGGTCGAGCCCGAGCGCTTCGACTACACGCCCGGCCGCGGCATCAGCGCCGTTGTCGGGGGCGCCACGATCCTGGTGGGCAATCGCGCGCTGCTGCGCGGGCGCGGGGTCGCGATGCCGGCGGATGTCGCCCGCGGCGCGGCGGCCTCGGAAGTCTATGTCGCGCGTGACGGGCGGTTCCTCGGCGCCATCGTGGTGGCGGACCGGGTGCGACCCGAGGCGCGCCGAGCGATCGAGGCGCTCGGGCGCATGGGCTTGCGGACGATCCTGCTGACGGGAGATGTGCGGCCGGTGGCCGCGTCGGTCGCGGCCACGCTCGGCATCGCCGAGGTCGAGGCCGACATGCTGCCCGAGGACAAGCTCGCGCGCGTCAAGGCGCTGGTGGCGCAAGGCCGCATCGTCGCCATGGTCGGCGACGGCATCAACGACGCGCCGGCGCTTACCGCCGCCGATGTCGGCGTGGCGATGGGCTCCGGCACCGATGTCGCGCGCGAGAGCGCCGATGTGGTGCTGCTCGGCAACGACCTGCTGCGCTTCGCCGAGACGCTGGCGATCGCGCGGCGCACGCGGCGGATCATCTGGCAGAATTTCGTCGGAACGATCGTCGTCGACACGCTCGGCATCGCGCTGGCGGCGGTCGGCCTGCTCGACCCGCTGCTCGCCGCCTTCATCCATGTGAGCTCGGAGATGATCTTCATCCTGAACTCGGCGCGGCTGCTGCCGGCGGCGGAGAACGGCGCCGACCGCCGCGCCGCCGCGGCGGCGGCCGGCGAGACCCTGGCGAAGGCGGCGTAGGGGCGCCACGCTTGCCGGTGGCGGGCATCGGGTCCAGGATGAGCCCCTGAACGCCGCCGTGAGCGGTGCTGCAGGGAGGCGGTCATGGACCAGCGGGACGGATCGGGCCGGCAGGAGCTGCTGCATCACCTGCCGTTGCGGCTGCATCACCATGCTTTCGTCGTGCGCGACCAGGAGGCCAACCGCCGCTTCTTCGAGGATGTGCTTGGCCTGCCGCTGGTGGCGACCTGGTGCGAGCGGGTGTTCAATCCGGAGCTCGGCCGCGAGGTCGATTATTGCCACACCTTCTTCACGCTGGCCGATGGCGGCGCGCTCGCCTTCTTCCAATTCGCCGATGCCGAGCTCTATGAGCGCGCCAAGCCGATCTTTCCGCCGGCGCCGCAATACCAGCACGTCGCGCTCAAGGTCGAGCGGGCGAGCCATGACGAGATCGAGCGACGGCTGATGGCGGCCTCGATCCCGCATCGCGTGGTCGATCACGGCTATTGCCGCTCGCTCTACGTCAAGAGCCCCGACGGCCTCATCGTCGAGTTCACCGTCGATCCCGAGAATGTCGAGGCGATCGCGGCGATGCGGCGGGCGGATGCGCATCAGGCGCTGGCGCGGTGGCTCTCCGGCGACCGGCGACCCAACAACGCCGACCGGCCGCATTGAGCGGGAGGATGCGATGGCAGGCGTGAGGGCGACGATCGTCGGCAGCCTGCCGAAGCCCGCGGCGATGGCCGAGCCGGAGCGGCTCTTCGCGCCCTGGCGGCTCGAGGGCGCGGCGCTGGAGCGGGCGCAGGACGACGCGGTCCGGCACTGGCTTCAGGTCGAGGAAGCGGCGGGGCTCGACGTCGTCACCGATGGCGAGCAGCGGCGGCGCCATTACATCTGGGGCTTTCTCGACGGGCTCACCGGCATCGACACCAAGACGCTCGGCCGCAAGCCGGCGCGCGGCCAGCGCTATCAGCAGGAGACGGCGGTGGCGCGCATCGTCGGCAACGTCGCCTGGACGGCACCGGTGCTGGCGGACGCGGCGCGTTTCGCCAAGCGGCACGCGCGCCGCCCGCTCAAGGTGACGCTGCCGGGCCCGATGACCGTCGCCGACAGCGTGCTCGACGCGGTGGGTCAGCGCTCGCCCGAGGATCTCGCCATGCTGTTCGCGGATCTGCTGAACCGCGAGGCCAAGGCGCTGGTGGCGGCAGGCGCCGATGTCATCCAGTTCGACGAGCCCTGCTTCAACATCTATCTCGACGCGCTCAGCGATTGGGGCATGGCGGCGCTGGAGCGGGCGATGGCGGGGGTCGAGGGCACGATCGCGGTCCACATCTGCTATGGCTACGGCACGCCGCTGGTGAAGCAGTGGAAGGAACGGAACCGGGATTGGAGCCATTACGCCGTCAGCCTGCCGCTGCTGGCCAAGTCGCGGGTCGACCAGGTCTCGATCGAGACCGCCGCCTCGGGGGTCGATGTCGGCGTCATCGAGGCTCTCCGCGGCAAGGAGGTGCTGCTCGGGGTCGTCAGCTGCAGCAGCAACGCGGTCGAGACGCCGGAACTCATCGCCGAGCGGCTCAGCCGCGCGCTGCCTTATGTGGCACCGGAGCACCTCCTCGGCTGCACCGATTGCGGCATGGTGCCGCTCCCCGCCGAGGTGGCCGAGGCGAAGCTCCGGGTGCTGGGCGAGGGCGTGCGGCGGCTCAACGCGGGGCTGGGGTAGCGCGCTGGCGCTTGCGCGTCAGAGGCGCTGGTTCAGCTCGATCACGTTGCGGTCGGGATCGCGCACGAAGATGGCCTGCGCGACGGAGCCGAAACGAACCGGGCCGCCGCTCAGCGGGACGCCGGCCGCGGCGAGCCGCTCCTTGGCCGCCATGATATCGGGGCACTGCAGCGCGAAATGGGTGATCCCTGGATGCTTTTCGGGCACGTCCATGAGGATGTTCGGCGCGCTCGCCTCGGGTGCATTGAGGATCAGGTTCAACTCCAGGCCGGACGGGTGATGGAGGATCGCTACCGGCTCCGGCCCGACCGGACCCGCGGTCTTGGTGAAGCCCAGCAGTTCGTAAAACTGCATCGAGCGCTCGAGGTCGTGCACGCGAACGCCGATATGGGCAAGGCCGGCGATCGGGATCGGGCGGGTTTGCTGGGTCGTCATGATGCCTCCGGATGCGCGCGCCGACAGATTGCCTCCGTCCGGCGTTTCCGGCAAGCGGCGCAGGTTTTCTCAGGCTAGTCCGCACCGAGCGGCTCTCGCGCTTGCTCGCGCAAGCGCTGCCGCCGCCGGCGACGAGCGCTGGCGCGCTCGCGCCTAGCTCCCCTCGATCGCGCTGCTCGACAGCAAGCGCGTGGGGAAGCCGGCGCCGGCGAGCGCGGCGACGAGTGCGCCGACGTGGCGGGGATTGCGCGTCTCGAGCACGGCATCGACCTCGGCGAGCTTCACCGGCACGTCCTGGAACAGACGCTGATGGTAGATCTCGACGATGTTGCCGCCCTGCTCGCCGATGATGCCGGCGATCTTGGCGAGCGCGCCGGGCTGGTCGGAGATCTCGATGCGCAACCGCACCAGCCTGCCGGCGCGCACCAGCTGGCGCTGCAGGATCGAGGCGAGGAGGCGCGCGTCGATGTTGCCGCCCGACAGCACCAGCCCCACGCGCTTGCCGCGCCAGCGCTGGGGATCGGCGAGCAGCGCCGCGAGCGGCGCCGCGCCGGCGCCTTCGGCGACCAGCTTCTCGGTGTCGACCAGGCTCGCCACGGCGCGCTCCAGCGCCGCCTCGTCGACGAGCACGATGTCGTCGACCAGCGCGCGCACGATCGGCAGCGTGAGCGCTCCCGGCTCCTTGACGGCGATGCCTTCGGCCAGCGTGGTGCCGCCGGACGGCGCCGCGCCGCGCCCGAGCGCATGCGCCATGGCGGGGTAGAGCGCGCTCTCGACGCCGATGATCTCGATGCCGGGCCGGAGCGCCTTGGCGGCCACGGCGATGCCGCCGATCAGCCCGCCGCCGCCCACCGGCACGATCAGCGTCTCCAGGGCCGGCCAATCCGCCAGCAGCTCCAGCGCCACCGTGCCCTGTCCGGCGATCACCGCGGGATCGTCATAGGGATGGATCAGCGACAGCCCCTCGGCAAGCGCGATCGCCTCGGCGGCGCGGCGTGCCTCGGTCAATCCGGCGCCGCGCAGCACGACGTGCGCGCCATAGCTCTCGGTGCGCTCCACCTTGGTGAAGGGCGTGTCGGCGGGCATGACGATGGTGGCGGGGATGGCGAGGCGGCGGGCATGATAGGCCACGCCCTGGGCGTGGTTGCCGGCCGAGACGGCGATCACGCCGGCCGCCCGCGCCCCGGCATCGAGGCTCAGCAGCTTGTTGAGCGCGCCGCGCTCCTTGAAGGAGCCGGTGGGATGCAGCATCTCGAGCTTCAGCACCAGCTCGGCCAGGCCGAAGGGGTCGGCCAGCGCCGGGGCGGCCACCGCAGGCGTGCGCAGCACCGCGCCGGCGATGGCGGCGGCAGCGGTGCGGATGTCGTCGAGCGCGACCGCCAGGCTCATCGCGGCACCAGCACCAGCGTCCCGCCCGTCGCGTCGCCGTCGAAGGTGACATAGGCGGTATCGCGCCAGCTCTCCAGGAGGTCGTCGTAATGCGGCGACAGCACGTCGCCGGATTCGCCCGGCGCGATCATGAAGCGGGCAGCGGCGGGATCTTTGAGATCGACGATCATGCGCAGCGTCGGGCCGAGGACATCGGCATAGGGATCGGTGTTGCTGGCGAGCGGCGTGGCGCCGCGGTCGATGGTGTCGTAGCCGCCATCGGCGGGGATCGCGACGCCGAACAGCCCGCCCAGCAGGGGAATGGCCGACCAGAACCGGTTGGCGAACCGTGCGCGGTGCGGGGCGCCCCAGCGCCATTGCTCCATGTCGTCGCCATAGCTCCGGCGCAGCTCGTCGAGCGCGCGTTCGAGCGAGGCCGAGAGCTGGCTGTCGCAGGTCTCGCCCTTGGGCGCGGCGGGGTCGGCGCACCATTCGGGATGCTCGGTCAGCACCAGCCGGACGACGTCGGGATGGAGCCCCCAGTAATCGTCGAAGGCATCTCCCAGCCGCTCGGCGAACAGCGTGCGGTTGAGCTCGCGCAGCCAGGCGACGAAGAGCAGCGGCGCCACCTGGTCGCGCTGCATGCGCCCGTCCCAGGCGCGCAGCCGGTCGAGGGCGTCGGAAGCTTCCCGGGAGCCGGGCTTGGCGGCCAGCATCAGCGGCAGCAGATCCTTCGCCATCAGCGACAGCGTGTCGCCCTGGATCGCCGCCGAGGCGGCCGGCGATTGCTGCGGCGTCGCCTTGAGCAGCGCTTCGATGCGCTCCGCGCGGTAGGGCAGGTCCCAGCCGCGGCCGAGATAATAGGGATAGCTGTCGGGGACGATCTTGTTGTTGGCGCTGAGGATGCGGCCGGCGGGCGGGTTGAAGGCGCTGGGCAGCTTGTCGAAGGGGATGTAGCCGGTCCAATCGTACTCGCCGCTCCAGCCCGGCGCCGGCAGCCAGCCGTCGCCCTTGCCGCGGATCGGCACGCGGCCGGGGGCGAAGAAGCCGATATTGCCGTCGATATCGGCGTAGACCATGTTCTGCTGCGGCGCGACGAAATCCTTGAGCGCGCCGTGGAAGGCGTCCCAATTCTGCGCGCGGTTGGCGTGCCAGAGCGCGTCGGCGGTGCGGTCCTCGCCCTGGAGGAAGGTGGCTTCGAGCGCCAGCACACTGCCCGGCGCGGCGGCCTCGGCATAGCGGCCGCCGAGATCGGAGATCACCGGGCCGTGCCGCGTCTCGCGCACCGTGAGGCTCACCGGTGCTGTGCCGCGCACGCGGATCTCCTCGTTGCGGGTGACGAAGGCCGCGCTGCCGCCGGGCGTGAGATAGTGCGTCGCGTCGTTGGGATCGACGTGCTCGATGAAGAGATCCTCGACGTCGCTTTCGGTATTGGTGAAGCCCCAGGCGATGCTCTGGTTATGGCCGAGGATGAGGAGAGGGCTGCCCGGCGCGGTGGCGCCGGCGAGGCTGAGCCCCGGCGTCTCGATGCGCGCCAGATACCAGACGCTGGGCGCGGAGAGGCCGAGATGCGGGTCGTTGGCGAGGAGCGGCTTGCCCGAGGCGCTGTGGGCGCCGTCGACCACCCAGTTGTTCGAGGCGAAGCCGGGGCCGACATAGCGCGGCAGCAGCGCCTCGATCTCGCCCAGCTTCATGCCGTCGAGCGCGCGCATCGCGGCCTCGCTCACCGTCACCGGCCCGTCCTTGGGATAGGGCGGATAGAGGAGTTGCAGCTCTTCCGGGGTGAGCCGCCGAGCGAGCCGCGCATGCAGCAGCTCGCGGCGGAAATTGCCGGCGAGCTCCAGAGCCATGAGCTTGCCCCAGACCAGCGTGTCGGCGGGCTGCCACGGCTCGGGCGCGACGTTCAGCAGATAGTATTCCGGCGTTAGCGCGCCGTGGCGGGTCGCGAGATAGGCGTTGACCCCCGCGGCATAGGCGTCGAGCGCCGCGCGCAGCGGCGCCGACAGCAGCGGGTATTCGCGCTCGGCCGCGCGATAGAGGCCGATGGTGCGCATGAAGCGGTCGACGCCGAGGGTCTTGGCCCCGAACCATTCGGAGAGGCGCCCGGCGCCGGCGCGGCGCATCAGATCCATCTGGAAGAGCCGGTCCTGGGCATGGACGAAGCCCAGGGCGAAGGCCGCGTCGTGGTCGCTCGCCGCCCGGATGGTGGGAATGCCGTGGGCGTCGCGGGCGATGCTGATCTCGGCGTCGAGCCCGTCCACCGCCAGCTTCCCCTCGCTCAGCGGCAGCGAGGAGCGCAGCCAGAGCAGCGCGCCGGCGATGGCGATCAGCGGCACCAGCAGCAGGATGCGGATGATCAGCCCCGCCATCCCGCCGCTCCGCCCGCGCCGGGTACCGATCAAGCCAGGTTCAGGATGATGGTCTTCTTCTGGGTGAAATGCTCGAGCATGGCTTCGAGCGAGGCCTCCTTGCCGAGCCCGGAGCTCTTGATGCCGCCATAGGACATGTTGGCCTGCACCACCAGGTTCTGGTTCACCTGCACGAGCCCGGCCTCGAGCCGCTGGGTGGCGTCGAGCGCGGTCTTGAGGTCGCGCGTCCAGATGGTGGCGGCCAGGCCGTACTCGCTGTCATTGGCCTGGCGGATGGCGTCCTCGTAGTCGCGGAACCTGACGATGCAGGTGACGGGGCCGAAGATCTCCTCGCGGCAGAGGCGATTGTCGTTGGCGACGCCGGTGAAGATCACCGGCTGCACGTAATAGCCCCGCGCGAGCTTGTTGTCCGCCGGCATCGCCGAGCAGCGCAGCGCGGTGGCGCCGGGCGTCTCCTCGCCGAGCTTGATGTATCCCCGCACCTTGTCGAATTGCTGCTTGGAGATGATGGTGCCGATATCGGTCGCCTCGTCCAGCGGGTCGCCCATCTTCATGGCGTCGACCTTGGCCTTGAGCTTGGTCACGAAGGCGTCGTGGATGGCGTCCTGGACGAAGATGCGGCTGGCGGCGGTGCAGCTCTGGCCCTGGCGGGTGAAGCGCATGCCGATGACCGCGCCGTCCACCGCCTTGTCGAGGTCGGCATCGGCCATGACGATCATCGGGCTCTTGCCGCCCAGCTCGAGCGTCACCGGGATGAGCTTGTCGGAGGCCATCCGGTAGACCAGCTTGCCGGTCTCGACCGAGCCGGTGAAGCTGACCTTGCCGACACCCTTGTGCTCGACCAGCGGCGCGCCGCAGCCGGGCCCGTCGCCGGAGAGGATGTTGAGCACGCCGGGCGGCAGCACCTGGTTCATGATCTGGCAGGCGCGCAGCACCGCGAGCGGCGCCTCCTCGGCGGATTTCACCACCACCGCATTGCCCGCCACCAGCGCCGGCGCGATCTTGAGCGCCATCAGCAGCAGCGGCACGTTCCACGGGATGATGGCGCCGACCACGCCGATCGGCTCGCGCTGGGTAATGGTGAGCATGCCGGGCTTGAACGGCACGCTCTCGCCCTTCAGCTCGGAGCCGAGGCCGCCATAGAACACCAGCACGTCGGCGAAGACGCCGGCCTCGACCCGGCTCTCGGTGCGGATTGCCTTGCCGGTCTCGAGCGTGATCAGCCGCGCGATCTCCTCGACATGCTCGTTGAGCAGGCGGCCGCATTCCTGCACTATCCGGCCGCGCTCGCGCCCGGCGAGCTTGGCCCAGGCCTTCTGCGCCTTCTGTGCCGCCTTGACCGCGACATCGACATCGGGCGCGGTGCCTTCGGCGGCGACCGCGATCTGCTCCTGGGTGGCCGGGTTGACGACGGGGAAGCTGCGGCCGGTCACCGCCGGTACCATCGCGCCATCGATCAACAGCTTGTTGGAAAGCTCGCGCGCCAGCGCGCGCGGGTCGAGCACGGGCTCAAGCCGGTTCTGCAGCATCAATTCCTCCCATTCTTCGGTCCGGGCAGACGCGCCGCCGCTCCGCAGGGCGCGCGCGGGTCTGGCCACGTTATACACATCCCGGCGACGCCTGCTACCCCCCGGCGGCAACACTCTCGGCCGGTGGCGTCGACCTGACCGATCGGTCTGTCGGGTCCGACAGGAGCGGTTGGATGAGCGTGCCACTGTGTGTTACACTGTGGCACATTATGGATGGCAACGATGCCCGATGACACCCCTCCATCGAGTCACGTGACGTTGCGCCTGCCGGGCGACATCGCCGCGGCGCTCGACCGGTTGGCGACGCTCCTCGATCGGCCGCGCTCCTGGGTCATGGTGCGCGCGCTCCGCCATTATCTGAAAGCCGAAGGGGCGGAGCTGCTCGAGGATGCCGAGGCGATCGCCGAACTCGAGCGGGGAGACAGCACGCCAGCGCAACAGGTTCTGGACGAGGTGGACGAGATCGTCAGTCGCGGCCCGGCCAGGCGAGCGCGCAAGCGGTGAGCGTTGCCGTCCGCATCCCGGCGCGGGTGCGGCGGTGGATCGTCCGGGAGGCGCAGTATCTCGTCGAGCGCAGTCCGCGGGCGGCGGAACGGTTCCGCGCCGCCCTTGGCGACGCCGTCCGGCTGCTGTCGGAGCAGCCGCACGCCGGACGTCCCGGCATCATCCCGGGCAGCCGGACGCTGGCCAAAGGCGATTACCTGATCTCCTACCGGCTCGACTTCGAGCGGGACGGCGTGACGGTGCGTGCGGCCGAGATCTTTGCGGTGCGCCACGGTCGCCAGAAAGATGCGCGCGAACCGGGCGGGTAACCACGTTCTGACCGATGCCGCCGAGCGGGATTTTCCCCGGCGCAGCGCCTCACTCCTCGAGCCCCAGCTCCTGCAGCAGCCTGGCGCGGTCGGCGTCGAGGGCGGGGGCGGGGGGGCGGGTGGGCGGATCGGGGAAGGCGGAGAGCTTCAGCGGATTGCCGGCGAGCTTGAGCGTGCCCGCCACCGGGTCCTCGGTGGTCACCAGCATGTTGCGCGCCGCGACCTGCGGATGGGCGAGCGCCTGCGCCACGGTGTTGATCGGGCCGCAGGGAATGCCGGCGCGCTCGATCAGCGCGATCCAGGCCGATGTGGGCTGCTTCCTCAACTCGGACTCGATCTCCGATTTGAGCTTCGCCTGATTGTGGTTGCGCAGGTCGTTGGTCTTGTACTCCGGGGCCGCCGCCAGATCGGGGCGGCCAAGCGCGTCGCACAGCTTGAGGTAGAGGGCGTCGTTGCCGGCGGCGATGATCATCGCGCCATCGGCGGTGGCGAAGGCCTCGAACGGGGTGATCGAGGGATGGCGCGCGCCGAGCGGGCCCGGCACCGTGCCGGTGACGGTGTAGCGCATGATCGCGTTCTCGAGCAGTGCGAGCTGGCAGTCGAACATGGCGATGTCGACCTTGGTCGCCTCGCCGGTCTTCTCGCGATGGACGAGGGCGGCGTTGACCGCGACCGTCGTATAGAGCCCGGCGCCGATGTCGCCGATCGACATGCCGATGCGCACCGGCGGCTGCCCGGGATGGCCGGTGATGCTCATGATGCCGCCGAGCCCCTGCACCACCATGTCATAGGCGGGGTAATGCGCGTAGGGGCCGGTATGGCCGAAGCCGGAGGCGGCGGCGTAGATCAGCCGCGGATAGCGGGGGTGCAGGCTCTCCCAGCCATAGCCCAGCTTCTCCATCGTGCCCGGGCGGAAATTCTCGACCAGGACATCGGCGCGCGCCAGCAGCGCCTCGAAGATGCGCTTGTCGGCGGGGGATTTGAGGTCGAGCGCGATCGATTCCTTGCCGCGGTTGACCGAGGCGAAATAGGTCGACCGGCCGTTGACGAAGGGGCCGTATTCGCGCGCATCGTCGCCCCGTCCGGGCGGCTCGACCTTGATGACCCGGGCGCCGAGCTCGGCCATGAGGAAGGTGCAATAGGGCCCCGCGAGAATGCGCGAGAGATCGATGACGGTGATGCCGGCGAGCGGCCCTGACGCGGCCATTGCTGCTGAACCCCGGTGATTTGGCGCGGGCCCGCGTCTTAGCGCAGCCCGGCCGGGGCGGCAATCGGGGCTAGGGTCAGCTACGCTGCTGCAGCTCCAGCCGGGCGACCAGCTCGGCACAGCGATCCTTGTCGATCAGCACCGCCGTGCCGCAGGACTGGCAGGTGAAGAACGTGTTCTGCTGCACCCAGGACACGGTCTTCACCGTCGTCTGGCGGCAGTGCGGACAGACGAGCGGGATATCGGTGATCATGGGCTCGCGTCCCCAAATGGCCTTTCTCGGAACGCGCGATGCGCTCCGACCGGCGATGAACGGCGCCACGCGCCAAAGGTTCAAACGCGGGTGGAGAGATCCATCTGATAGGTGATCCACATCGTCCTTGTGGCGAGCCGGTCATAGACGCCGCGCGCGCGGTAGTTGTTGTCGCCGGTGAGCCAGCGCAGCAGCGTCCAGCCGCGCGCCCGGCCGAGCTCCGCCACCGCCTCGATCAGCTGGTCGGCGACGCGCCGGCCGCGCCGCCCGGGATCGACGAAGAGATCGTCAAGGAAGCCCGCGGTGGAACCGGTGAGCGGCCGCGGCATCGGACGGAAATGCGCGAGGCCGACCACGCTGCCGGTCGCGCTGCGGGCGAGCAGCGCCTCGAGCGCGTGGCCGGGATCGAGCAGCCAGCCCCAGACGCGGCCGGCGATCGCATCGTCCATCGGCATCTTGTAGAAGGTGGCGTAGCCCTGATAGAGCCGGCGCCAGTCGGCGTAATCCGCGGCTTGCGGCGGTCCGATGGTGATGTCTTCCATGGGCGGGCTTGATCCCTCGGGCCGGCTGGGCGATGGTCGCGAGCTAACACAGGAGGCCGCGCCATGTCCATGATCCCCCGCAGCCTCGCCTGCCTCGGCCCGCACGGCTTCCATCGCCTGGCCTATTGGGAATGGCCGGGGCCGCCGGGCGCGCGCACCGTGCTGTGCGTGCACGGGCTCACCCGCAACGGCCGCGATTTCGACGCGCTGGCGGCCGCTCTCGCGGCCGAATGCCGCGTCATCTGCCCCGATTTTCCCGGCCGCGGCGCGAGCGAGTGGCTGAGCCATCCCGGCGATTACGGCTATCCGCTTTATCTCGCCGACATGGCGGCGCTGATCGCCCGGCTCGACGCCGAGACGCTCGACTGGGTCGGAACCTCCATGGGCGGGCTCACTGGCATGCTGCTGGCGGCGCAGCCGGGGGCGCCGATCCGGCGGCTGGTGGTGAACGATATCGGGCCGCTGATCGCCAAGGAGGGGCTGATGCGCATCGGCAGCTATGTCGGGCGCGACCCGAGCTTCGCCGACGAGGCGGCGCTCGAGGCGGCGCTGCGCCAGGTCGCCGCGAGCTTCGGCCCGCTCAGCGAGGCGCAGTGGCGCCATCTCGCCGCGGTCAGCGCGCGGCGCAAGCCCGATGGCAGCCTGGGCTTTGCCTATGATCCGCGGATCGGCGACGCCTTCCGCGAGGCGCCGGCCGCGGATATCGACCTCTGGGCGTCGTGGGATGCGATCTCCTGCCCGACGCTGGTGCTGCGCGGGGCGGAGTCCGACCTGCTGCGCGCCGCGGACGCCAAGGCGATGACCGAGCGCGGGCCGCGCGCGCGGCTGGTCGAGTTCCCTGGCGTCGGCCATGCGCCGGCGCTGATGGAGCCCGGCCAGATCGCCGTGATCCGCGATTTCCTGCTTGGCTGAGGAAGTTACCGGCTACCTGGCGCCGGAGGGCTTCGTCGAGGACCTGCTGGTCGAGCTGGGATCGGCGGTGACCGCGGTCCATGGGCGGCTGGTGCTGGCGGCGGGCCCGCCGCTGCCGGCAGCGTGGGTCGCCAATCTCTGGCACGCGCCGCAGCGCCTGGCGATCGCCTCCATCAGCGACGCCGCGCGCCAGCTGCGGGCGATCCAGCGCAACTGGGCGCTTTACGCCCATGGCCATCACCGCCGGGCCGCGCTGATCGAGGAGCGGCTGCCCAAGGTATCGGCCAAGCCGCTGGTGTTCGGCGCGCCGGCCCCGGCGGCGCCGCTGGGATCCTGGACGCTGCTCGATGCCGGCACGCTGCTGGCGTCGCCGCGCTGCTCCAGCCCCTTTCCCCATGGCGAGGTGCGCTTCGTCGAGGACCGCGCGGCGCCGCCGAGCCGCGCCTATCTCAAGCTCTGGGAGCTGTTCACGCTGCTCGGCGAGCGGCCGGCCCCGGGCGATCTCTGCCTCGATCTCGGCAGCAGCCCCGGCGGCTGGAGCTGGGTGCTGCAGCAGCTGGGCGCGCGGGTGATCAGCGTCGACAAGGCGCCGCTCGACCCCCGCATCGCCGCGCTGCCCGGCATCGAGTTCCGGCAGGAGAGCGCCTTCGCCCTGGAGCCAAATTCGGTCGGCGGGATAAATTGGCTGTTCTCGGACGTTGTCTGTTATCCCCGCAGGCTTCTCGCGCTGGTGGAGCGCTGGCTGGAGGCGGGAACGTGCCGACGCTTCGTCTGCACCCTCAAGTTCCAGGGGCCGACCGACCATGAGACCGCCCGCCGCTTTGCCGCCATCCCGGGCTCCCGCCTGCTCCATCTCCACCACAACAAGCACGAGCTGACATGGATACGCTCGAGCTGAGCCGCGCTGCCGCCGCGGCCCGGGTTCCGGTCTTTCCGCCGTTCAGCGCGCGGGCGCCGTGGTGGGGCGGCGATCTGCAGACGCTGCGCAACTTCCTGGTCCGGCGCCACCACGCCCGCCTCGACGGCCATCCCGCCGAGCGGTTGCGCCTGTCCGTCGGCGATGGCAGCGGCGACGTGCTGCTGGCGGTGCTCAACCGGCCGCTCGGGCGCGCCGCCGCCGCGGCCGCTGGTGGTGCTGGTGCATGGGCTCACCGGCTGCGAGGAGAGCTTCTACGTGCTCAACACCGCGGCGCATCTGCTGGCGCTGGGCTATGCGGTGCTGCGGCTCAATCTGCGCGGCGCCGGGCCGTCGCGGCCGTTCTGCCGCTTCCAGTACCATGCCGGGCGGAGCGAGGACTTCGCCGCGGCGCTGGCGGCGCTGCCGCCGGGGCTTGCCGTCCATGGCGTCGTCGCCGTGGGCTATTCGCTGGGCGCCAGCATGCTGCTCAAATATCTCGGCGAGCAGGGCGGGGCGGCGGCGGTCAAGGCGGCGGTCTCGGTCTCGGCGCCGCTCGATCTCGCCGAGGCCTCGCGCCATCTGATGCGCCGGCGCAACGCGCTCTATCAGAACTACCTGCTGGTGCAGATGAAGCGCGAGGCGACGGCGCCCGGCGCCGCGCTCAGCGCCGGCGAGCGCGCCGCCATCGCCGCCGCGCGCAGCATCTGGGAGTTCGACCACGGCTTCAGCGCGCCGCGCAACGGCTATGCCGGCGCCGAGGACTATTACGCGCGCAACGGCGCCCGGCGCTTTCTCGACGCCATCGCGGTGCCGACGCTGGTGATCCACGCGCTCGACGATCCCTGGATCCCGCCCACGGCCTATGTCGCCCATGAGTGGCAGCGCAATGCGCGCCTGATGCCGCTGCTGACCCCGCGCGGCGGCCATGTCGGATTCCAGGGCCGCGATCCCCGCGTGGCCTGGCACGACCTCTGCATCGCCCGGTTCCTGGAGCAAGCATGAGTTGTCAGGTATGAGTTGTCAGTGATCAGTTGTCAGTTGTCGGTGTCCGGTCGGGAACTGATAACTGAGAACTGACGACTGACAACTCAGCCCGCCTTAAGGCGGCGCGCCGCGTCGACCGCGGAATAGGTCAGGATGCCGTCGGCGCCGGCGCGCTTGAAGCCCAGCAGCGTCTCCAGGATGACCGAGGGGTCGAGCCAGCCGCGCTCGACCGCGCCCACCAGCATCGCGTATTCGCCGCTCACCTGATAGGCGTAGGTCGGCACGCCGAAGCGGTCCTTGACCCGCCGCAGGATGTCGAGATAGGGCAGGCCCGGCTTCACCATCACCATGTCAGCGCCTTCGGCGAGATCGAGCGCCACCTCGCGCAGCGCCTCGTCGGAATTGGCGGGATCCATCTGGTAGGTGCGCTTGTCGGCCTTGCCGAGCGAGGATTTGGAGCCGATGGCGTCGCGGAAGGGCCCATAGAAGGCGGAGGCGTATTTCGCCGCATAGGACATGATGCGCACGCCCTCGAAGCCCTGGGCGTCGAGCGCGTCGCGGATGGCGCCGACCCGCCCGTCCATCATGTCCGAGGGCGCGATCACGTCGCAGCCCGCCTCGGCCTGGACCAGCGCCTGGCGGCAGAGGAGCTCGACCGTCTCGTCATTGGCGACATCGCCCTGGCGCAGCACGCCGTCATGGCCATGGGTGGTGAAGGGGTCGAGCGCCACGTCGCAGAGCACGCCCAGCCCCGGCAGCGCCGCCTTGACCGCGCGCACCGCGCGGCAGACCAGGTTCTCGGGATTGAGCGCCTCGTCGCCCTCGGGCGTCTTCAGGGCCGCGGGGGTGGCGGGGAAGATGGCGATGAGCGGGATGCCGAGCGCCGCGGCCTCGCCCGCGGCATCGACCAGCGCCGGGATCGAGAGCCGGTCGACCCCGGGCATGGAGGCGATGGGCGTGCGCGCGGGCTTCTCGTCATGGACGAAGACCGGCCAGATGAGATCGCCGCTCGAGAGCGTGTGCTCGGCGGTGAGCCGGCGCGACCAGGCGTCGCGCCGGTTGCGGCGCATACGGATGCGGGGATAGGCGCCGAGCGGCTCTTGGGGTGGGCGGGTCAAAGGGTGCCTCGCGCGACGACGAACGCGCCCGCGATGATAGGGGCGGCTGCCGCCGCTGACAACCGCGCGGCACAGCCGCTCGATCAGCGCGCCAGGGCAGCAAGATGCCGATCCGCATTGATCCAGATCAGGGACAGGTCGCGGGATCGAGCCTACTCGGCTTCAAACCGGAAGGCTCGGCCATGCGAGCGGTCACGCAACCGTCGAGCCTCGATGAAAGGTCAGCGCCTATGCATCGGGATGACGGGGTTGCCAGCAGGAGCTTTCGTGGCGCGGCGGGAGTGGCCGAGCATTTCATCTGCATCGAGGCGCCGTCGCAGCTCGGGCTCGCCGAGCAGATCGACGGCATCGAGCGTCGCGATGCCGAGGCGCGGCAGGCGCTGAGGCTCGCGCCGGACAGCGCCGTGTTCCGGCGCCTCTTCGTCAGCGACGTGATGAACCAGGCGGCGCCGGTGCGCGAGAGCCGCCTCTTCGCCGCGCCCGAGGACGGCCCGGTCGCGGTGTCGATCGTGCAGCAGCCGCCGCTTCCCGGGGCGAAGCTCGCGCTGCTCGCCTATCACATCGCGGGCGGCGCGCCGCTCGCCAAGCGCCGCCTGGCGCAGAACCATCTGCTGGTCGAGAAGAATGGCCTCGCGCATCTCTGGAGCACGCGCCTGTGCGCCGGCGCCGATGGCGCCGGCGCCAGCGCCGCGGCGCAGACGCAGGCGGTTTTCGACGCGCTGATCGACGCGCTCGCGCGCCAGGGCGGAAGCTTGCGCGACCATTGCGTCCGGACATGGATCTACCTCAAGGACGTTGATGTCTTCTATCAAGGCATGGTCGAGAGCCGCACCGCCCTGTTCCGCGAGCAGGGCCTGACGAGCGATACGCATTTCATCGCCAGCACTGGCATCGAGGGCGCTTGCGCCCATCGCCACGACCTCGTGGCGATGGATGCCTATTCGATTCTCGGCCTGGCGCCGCAGCAGGTATCCTATCTCAATGATTTCGACCGGCTGTGCGCAACCAAGGACTATAACGTCACCTTCGAGCGCGGCACGCGCATCGCCTATGCCGACCGGACGCATCATTTCATCTCCGGCACGGCGAGCATCGACAAGGCCGGCCGCGTCCTGCATCCGGGCGACGTGCTGCGCCAGCTCGACCGCGCACTCGACAATGTCGACGGCCTCTTGCGCTCGGGAGGCGCTGGTCTCGCGGACATGATGCATTTCACCGTCTATCTGCGCGATCCCACGGATTTCGGTCGCGTGCGCGACTGCCTCGCCGAGCGCTTTCCCGATGTGCCGACACTCGTCGTCCAGGGAGCGGTCTGTCGACCGGATTGGCTGGTCGAAGTCGAGGGCGTCGCCGCCGCCGCTCATGACGCGCCGGCGCTGCCGGGCTTCTGAAGGGGCGATTTGCCGCAGCGGCGCGATCGCCTGCCCTTGATCCAGATCAATGTCGATCGCGCCGGTTGCGTTGGAGTGGTCGCGGCGGTTGGAGGAGAGAACCCAGATGCGGAACCAGGAAGCGGCTTTTTCGATGCTCGACGAGGCGGCGATCGCCGCAGCCCCGCTGCGTCGCGATCCCTATGACTTCGCTTTCGTCGAACAGGCCATCGATCCCGGCCGCAAGGGCGAGGTGCTGGCCGATGCACCGCGCATCCCCGATCGCGGCAGCTACGGGCTTCCCGATCTCGACTACGGTCCGCATTTCGCCGCGGTGGTCCGGGATCTTTTGAGCGCACGCTTCCGTCGGCTCGTCGAGCGGAAATTCGACATGGACCTCGCCGATTATCCGCCCGCGATCGTGATGATGGGCAACACCACCGGACATTACAACGAGGGCTACGCCCATCCGGATTCCAAGCACAAGATCGTCACCGTGCTGCTGGGCTTCAGCCGCGAATGGCCCTACGAGCGCGGACGGCTGCGCGTGCTGCGCAGCGCCGACCGCGAGGATTGCGCCTTCGAGTTCGCGCCCGAGTTCGGCCGCATGCTGATGTTCCGCGTCTGCGATCACTCCTGGCACGGCTTCCTGCCGCAGAAGGGCCAGCGCATGAGCCTGCAGCTCTGCTACGTCGATTCGGAATGGTATGTCCGCCGCGAATACTGGCGTCACAGCCTCAGCGCGGCGGCCAAATCGGTGCCGCTGCTGCGCAAGATCATCGAATGGGCGCCACGCTAGGAGCGGGGGAGACGCATGACCTACCCGCCCGTCCCGGCGGCTGCGGAGATCGCCGGGCATTTCATCGCCGCCTTGCGCGGCGCGCGCCGCGCCGAGCAGCCCTACCGGCACTGGCGGCTCGCCAACGTCTTCCCGGAGGCGCTCTGCACCGGCATCCTCACCCTGCCGATCGTGCCGCCCGCGCTCGGCCGGACGGACGGGACGCGCGCCAGCTACAATGACCGGCGCAGCTTCATCACGCCGCTGCTGCGCGCGAAATTCGGGAGCTGCGCCGCGCTCGCCGAGGCGCTGCAGCGTCCGGATGTGGCGCGGCTCATGGCGGAGACCTGCGACATCCCGGTCGCCGGCAGCCATCTGCGGATGGAATACATCCAGGACATCGACGGCGCCTGGCTGGAGCCGCACCGCGACATCCCGGAAAAGCTGTTCTCGATGGTCGTCTACCTCTTCACCGGCCCCGACGCGGAGGAGTGGGGCACCGACATCTACGATGCCGACCGCCGCTGGGTCGGCCGCTCTCCCGGCGAGTTCGACTCGGGCGTGATCTTCGTCCCCGGGCCCGCCACCTGGCATGGTTTCGAGCCGCGCCCGATCATCGGCGTGCGCCGCCTGATGGAGATCAATTACGTCCGCCCCGACTGGCGCGACCGTGACCAGCTCGCCTTCCCGGACCGGCCCATCGCGCTCTGAGCCGCGCGGCCGGGTAGGCTTCTCGAAGGAGGTTTGAAGGCGCGCCCCTTGTGGCGATGCGGCCATCCCCGGCAGAATGGAGGCCAACAAAAGCAGGGGAGAAGCGGGCCCATGGCCGATCCAGTGCTGCGCAGCGGCATCTTTCTCGCACCTTTCCACCCCACCGAGGACGATCCGACGCTCGCCATCCGGCGCGATCTCGAGCTCGTAGAATGGCTCGACCGGCTGGGCTACGAGGAGGCGTGGATCGGCGAGCATCATTCGGCCGGGTTCGAGATCATCTCCTCGCCGGAGGTGTTCATCGCCGCCGCGGCGGAGCGCACCAGACGCATCCGGCTCGGCACCGGCGTGGTGTCGCTGCCCTATCACAACCCGCTGATGACGGCGAACCGCATCATCCAGCTCGACCACATGACCATGGGCCGGGTCATGTTCGGCGCCGGGCCCGGCCTGCTCGCCTCCGACGCGATGATGCTCGGCATCGATCCCTTGCAGCAGCGCGACCGCATGATGCAGGCGCTCGAACGTCATCCTGCGGCTCTTCCGTGGCGAGAGCGTGACCGAGACCACCGATTGGTACACGCTCAAGGACGCGACGCTGCATCTGCTGCCCTATACGCGGCCCTATCCCGAGGTCTGCGTCGCCAGCACGGTGACGCCCTCGGGCGGGCGCGCCGCCGGGCGCTACGATCTCGGCATGCTCTGCGTCGCCGCCACGCAGCCCGACGGCTTCGACGCGCTCGCGGTCAACTGGAAGACGGCGCAGGAGATGGCCTCCGAGCAGGGCCGCAGGATGGACCCGGCGCGGCTGCGCCTGGTCGGGCCGATGCACATCGCCGAGACGCGCGAGGAGGCGCGCAAGAACGCCGCCTTCGGCTTCTACAAATGGTTCGACTATTTCCAGCGCATCAACCCCGCGCGCTTCGCGGCGCTGCCCAAGGGCGATCCTCTCGACATCCTGATCGCCGCGGGCGGCATCGTCGTCGGCACGCCAGAGGACGCGATCAAGCAGATCGACCGGCTCTACGCCAAGCAGGGGCAGTTCGGCTGCTTCCTCCACCTCGCGCACAACTGGGCGAATTGGGAGGGCACCAGGAAATCCTACGAGCTCTATGCGCGCTACGTCGTGCCGCATTTCCGCAAGGCGAACCTGCACCGCCAGCAATCGCTGGACTGGACCACGGCGCACAATCAGGAGCTGATGGCGATGAGCCAGGCGGCGCAGCAGGCCATGTTCGCCAAGCACAAGGCCGAGCAGGACGAAAAGAAGAAGGCGAAGGACCGGGCGGCCGAATAGGCGCAACGCCGCAGGCGTTGTCGCCGGCGGGCGCCAGCGGTTGCGCAGCAACCGCGAGAGCCCGCACGGTAGGGACGAGACGGCTCGTCTCGCAACTGAAGGATGTCGACGATGTCCGCCGCGACCGAGACCGATTTCTGGAAGGATGCCGCTCTGCGCAAGACCTGGGACGAGATCGTTCCCGGCGAGCCGCGCGAGACCATCCCCTATGTGCTGACGCTGGAGGCGATCCAGAGATACTGCCGCTCGGTCGGCGATCTCAACCCGCTCTATTTCGACGAGGCCTATGCGCGCACGACGCCCTGGAAAGGCATCATCGCGCCGCCCTCGATCCATATCCTGCTGATGTTCGCCTGCACGCCGATGAACGATTGGATGCGCAGCCCCGGCACCATCAATGCCGGACAGTCCTGGAGCTACAACATTCCGGCGCGTCCCGGCGACACGATCACGCTCAAGGCGCGGGCGCTCGACAAATTCATCAAGAAGGACCGGCTGTTCGTGATCCACGACAACGTCTTCTTCAACCAGGCGGATGAGGTCATCTGTTCCGGCCGCGGCTGGACCATTCGGCCGAGCTAGGGGGCGTTCCATGACCGCTGCATCCGACGCACCGCGGCCGGGCGACACGATCGAGGGCCCGCGTTTCGCCGTGACCCGCGAGAGCATCCGCGACTTCTGCGACGGCTCGCTCGACTACAACCCGCTGCACCTCGACGACGAATTCATGCGCGGCCGGTTCGGCAAGACCGAATTCGGCGGCGTGATCATGCATGGCATGACCAATTTCGGGCTGATCACCCGCATGCTGACCGACTGGCTTTATCCCAGGGGCGGCATCCATCGCCGGCTGGAGACGCGCTGGCTCGCCCCGGTGCGACCGGGCGACAGCATCCAGCCGCACGCCGTCGTGACGGCGGAGAAGACCACGGCCGGGAGCCGCTGGCTCAGCCTCGACATCGAGGTGCGCAACCAGCGCGGCGAGCGGGTCGCCCGCGGCGAAGCCATGGTCGAGTTTCCGCCGACCGCGGATTGACCGTCCGTCCCTGCGCCGGAGCAGAGCCCTCGGCGACGGTCGCTCCTGGGCTCGCCGGTGGTTTTATGGTATCAGGTGCTGCCGCACACCGCGGCAGCGAAGGGCCGGCGATGACCCAGCAGACGCGCCAGCAGCCCGGGCGGCCGAGCGCCGCCCCACCCTCGACGCCGGCACCGCGCTTGCCGCCGACCGCCGGGCCCCGGCCGGTGCCGCCGCCCATCGTGCCGCCGCGGCGCACGCCCGTGATCCAAGCCAAGATGCCGCCACCCAAGGCCGTCAAGACCGTAGCCCCGCCGCCCGTCCGATGGCCGGGGAGCGGAGCCGGGAAGGCGGCCCCGGCCGGCGCCTTGCGCGCAGCGCCGGCGCGGGCGGTCCAGCCACAGAGGGCGCCGGCGATTCAGCCGCAGCGGCGTCCACCGCCCATGGCCCCGCCGCCGCCGCGCCCCCGCGCCGTCATCCAGTGCGTGCGGGCGCAGCCCGCCCTCGCCGCGCTGCGGACGGCTTTGGCGGGGCAGGTGAGCCGGGGCCGGGGAGAGTGTCTGGCGCAGGCCGGCCGGGTGCGCGGGATACTGGAGGCCCATGTCGACGATGCCGGCGCGGAGCTTGGCATGGCGCTCCTCGAATGGATCGAGGACGGCGGAAACGATGCCGGCAACCACATCGCGTGCCGCGTCACCTGGACCGAGGGCGAGTTCGTCGTCGATACCACATGGAAGCAGTTCGACGCTGCGGCGGGCGGCGAGGACATTTTCATCGGCAGCGTCGCCGACTGGCAGGCGCTCATCCTCTCGAAACAGGATAATCCCACGCATCCGCGTCTCCAGCGCCTTGATCGCGCACCCAGCGATATGGCGATGGGGCTCGGCCTTCTCGCCTATCAGCGGCAGCACCAGCCGGTCGCGGTTGTGGCTCCGGGCGCGGCCGGCGGCGCGGCGCCCCCCGCGGCGAATCCGGGCTGCTGCGTCATCCTGTGAGAGGGCGCGCCGCCGGGGTTAGGCCTCGCGCGCGGGCTTGCGCCGGGCATACCCCGCACCGCGGGAGCTTCCGCGGTTGCATCCTTCGGCAGGCTCAGGAGCAACCGCTGGCGGCGACGACGCTTTGCGTCGCCCCGCGCCGTGGCTATCATCCGCGCGCATGGATTTCACCCTCACCGAAGAGCAACGGGCGATCCGGGAGACGGCGCGGGAGTTCGCGGAGCGCGAGTTCCGGCCGAATGCCGCGCGCTGGGACGAGGAGCAGATCTTCCCGGTGGACGCGCTGCGCCAGGCGGCGGCGCTGGGCTTTGCCGGGATCTATGTCGGCGAGGATGTCGGCGGCTCCGGGCTCGGCCGGGTGGACTCCACGCTGATCTTCGAGGAGCTGGCGGCGGGCTGCGTCTCCACCTCGGCCTACCTCTCGATCCACAACATGGCGGCCTGGATGATCGACCGCTTCGGCAACGAGGCGCAGCGCCGGCGCTTCCTGCCCAGGCTCGCCAGCATGGCGCATTTCGCGAGCTATTGCCTGACCGAGCCGGGGGCGGGCTCGGACGCGGCCTCGCTCAAAGCCCGCGCGGTGCGCCAGGGCGACCATTACGTGATCGATGGCGCCAAGGCCTTCATCTCCGGCGGCGGCACGAGCGACATCTACGTGTGCATGCTGCGCACCGGCGGCGAGGGGCCCAAGGGCATCTCCACCATCGTCGTCGAGAAAGGCACGCCCGGCCTCTCCTTCGGCAAGAAGGAGAAGAAGCTCGGCTGGAACAGCCAGCCGACCGCCATGGTGCTGTTCGAGAACTGCCGCGTGCCGGTGGCCAACCGCCTGGGCGAGGAGGGGGACGGGTTCAAGATCGCGATGATGGGGCTCGATGGCGGCCGGCTCAACATCGCCGCCTGCTCCCTGGGCGGCGCGCGGGCCTCGCTCGAGGCGGCGCAGCGCTATCTCGGCGAGCGCACGCAGTTCGGCAAGAAGCTCGCCGAGTTCCAGGCGCTGCAGTTCCGCCTCGCCGACATGGCGACCGAGCTCGAGGCGGCGCGCCTCATGGTGTGGCGTGCGGCCGCCGCGCTCGACGGCGGCGATCCCGACGCCACGCTCCACTGCGCCATGGCGAAGCGCTTTGCCACCGATGCCGGCTTCGCCATTTGCAACGAGGCGCTGCAGCTCCATGGCGGCTACGGCTATCTCAAGGACTTCCCGATCGAGCGCCATCTGCGCGACGTGCGGGTGCACCAGATCCTCGAAGGCACCAACGAGATCATGCGCGTGATCATCGCCCGCCGGCTCCTTGCCGAAACCGACCGGAGATCATGACGGCCACCGACGAGATACTGCTCGAGCGCCAGGGCGGGCTCGGCATCATCACCTTGAACCGCCCCAAGGCGCTCAACACGCTGTCGCTGGCGATGTACCGCATCTTCGACCCGCAGCTCGTGGCCTGGGGCGGCGATGCGCGCGTCCAGGCGCTGCTGGTGCGCGGCGCCGGCGACCGCGCCTTCTGCGCCGGCGGCGATGTCCGCGCCATCTACGACGCGCGCCATCAGGCGGGCGGCGGCGACTACAAGGCGGACTTCTTCCGCGAGGAATACTGCCTGATCCAGCGCGTCCACCGCTTCCCCAAGCCCTACATCGCGCTCTGCGACGGCATCACCATGGGCGGCGGCTGCGGCATCTCGATCAACGGCTCGCACCGGGTGGCGACCGAGCGTACCGTCTTCGCCATGCCCGAGGTGCATATCGGCCTCTTTCCCGATGTCGGTGCCAGCCGTTTCCTCAATCGTTGCCCCGGCCGGATCGGCCGCTACCTCGCGCTCACCGGCGCGCGCATCCGCGCCGCCGACGCGCTCTATTGCGGCTTTGCCACGCATTACGTGCCGCATGAGCGGATCGGCGACGTCACCGCGGCGCTGGCGGCGCTCGAGTGGCAGGAGCGCGAGCGCCGGCGCCAGGTCGATGCCGTGATCGCGCGCTTTGCCGAGGATCCCGGCCCCGCGAGCCTGCCCGAGCTTCAGGCGGGGATCGACCGCTGCTTTGCCGGCGACAGCGTCGAGGCGATCGTGGCGGCGCTCCAGCGCGAGGACGCGGACTGGGCGCGCGCGGCGCTGGCGCAGATCGAGCGCGCCTCGCCCTTGAGCCTCAAGACCACCTTGCATCAGCTCGATCTCGGCCGCGGCATGGAGATCGAGGCGGCGCTGGCGCTCGAATACCGCATGACGCAGCATGTCATGCAGGGCCATGATTTCTTCGAAGGCATCCGCGCGCTGCTGGTGGACAAGGACAACGCGCCGCGCTGGCAGCACGCCTCGCCGGAGGCGGTGAGCGCGGCCGAGGTGGCCGCCTGCTTCGCCGATCTCGGCGAGCGGGAGCTGCGCTTCCAGTAGAGGGAGGAGGACCATGAAGATCGGCTTTATCGGGCTCGGCAATATGGGCGGGCCGATGGCGGCCAATCTGGTCAAGGCCGGGCATCAGGTGGCGGGCTTCGATCTGGCGCCGGCGCTGCGCGAGGCGGTGGCCAAGGCCGGCGGCAGCGCCGCTTCGAGCGCCGCTGCCGCGGCGGCCGAGGCGGAGGTAGTGGTCACCATGCTGCCGGCCGGGCCGCAGGTGCGCCAGGTCTATGGCGGCGAGGGCGGCATCTTGGATAGCGCGCGCAAGGGCGCGCTGCTGATCGACAGCTCGACCATCGACGTCGAGAGCGCGCGCGCCGTCGCCAAGGCCGCGGGCGAGCGCGGCTTCGACATGCTGGACGCGCCGGTCTCGGGCGGAGTGGGCGGCGCCGCGGCGGGGACGCTCACCTTCATGGTCGGCGGCAGCGAGGCGGGCTTTGCCCGCGCTTTGCCGGTGCTGCAGGCGATGGGCAAGACCATCGTCCATGCCGGGCCGGCGGGGAACGGGCAGGCGGCCAAGATCTGCAACAACATGATCCTCGGCATCAGCATGATCGCGGTCAGCGAAGGCTTCGCGCTCGCCGAGAAGCTCGGCCTCGACTGGCAGAAGCTGTTCGACATCAGCGCCAAATCCTCGGGCCAGTGCTGGGCGATGACGAGCTATTGCCCGGCGCCGGGGCCGGTGCCGGCGGCGCCGTCCAACCGCGACTACCAGGCGGGCTTCACCGCCGACATGATGCTGAAGGATCTGAAGCTGGCGCAGCAGGCGGCGCAGGCGGCGGGCGCCACCACGCCCCTGGGCGCGGAAGCGGCGGCGCTCTTCCAGATGCTCGCCAACACCGGCGCCGGGGCGAAGGATTTCTCCGCCATCTTCCGCATGATCCGCGGCGCGCCGGGCAAATAGCGGTTTCAGCCCGCGGCGGCGTCCTCCGGATAGAACTCGGCGGGCGGGCGGCCGGGCTTGAGGTCGCGGCGGCGATGCGCCTCGCTGGCGCCGTTGAACAAGGTGCCGAGCACGCCGCGGTCGAGATCGCTGGTGCCGAACAGCGCGTCGCAGAGCGGGAAGGTCAGGTTGAAGTTGCGCGTCTGCATGAAGGCGAGGTCGTGATGCGTCACATGCATGCGCCGCACCGTGTTGACCAGCGGAATGTGCTTCAAATAGGGATGGCGGCGATCGTCGAGATGCGACAGCGTGTGCAGCCCCTCATACATGAGGTAATAGGCGGCCATGCCGAGCATGGCGATATAGCCGGCATTGGCCGACCATAGCGCGCCCAGCAGCAGCGCCGGCGGCAGCGCCATCAGCAGGAAGGCGATCGGCGCGAAGGGCGGGAAGAGCAGGGCGCGCCAATGGCGCTGGCCCTTGAAGGTCAGGTCGCGGTCGGTGAAGAACTGATGGTGGACGGCGCAATGGCGCTTGTAGACCATCTCGAGGTGCTTCACCGGGCGGTGCAGCAGGTAGCGGTGGCCCGCCCATTCGACCCAATTGCCGAAGACCGCCATCGGCAGCAGCACCAGCCATTGGCCGAGTGTCGGATGGTCGAGCCGGGCGGCGCAGAAGGCAATGGTGCCCAGCGTCACCAGCAGCATGAAGCCCAGATGATACTCGCCGCGATACCAGGAGGGGGTGGCGGCGACATAGCGCTCGCGGAACTGCCGCTGCCGCGCGAGCGCGCGGTCGTCGTGCGCCGTCTGATGCGTATCCATGCCCGACCTCCCGCCTGCCCCTTGGGGTTCTGCCGTGCCAGGGGTGCCCTGGCCTTCATCTTCGATCCGCCGCGGCGGGCGTTCAAATAGTTTCTGCGGCGGCCCATGCCGGAGACAAGCATAACGTGTGTCCCGCACCGGGAAATATTGGCGCGTGCGACCTTCTCGACTTGAGACGCGGGTTCCCTTCCCGGATAATCGATTGCAGCGACAACAAAATACCAGGGGGGAGGCGCGCGTGTCGGCAACCATCATTTCCACCGCCGGAGAGCAGGCGGTCACGGGACGGCAGAAACTGGCGGCGATCATCGCCTCCTGGCTCGGCTGGTCGCTCGACCTGTTCGATCTCTTCATCCTGCTTTACGTGGCGCCGGTGGTGGGACAGCTGTTCTTTCCCTCCTCGGTGCCAACGCTGTCGCTGGCGGCGGTCTATGGCTCCTTCGCGGTGACGCTGCTGATGCGGCCGGTCGGCTCGGCCCTCTTCGGCTCCTATGCCGACCGCCACGGCCGGCGCGGCGCGATGATCGTCGCCGTCATCGGCGTCGGCATCACCACGGCGCTGTTCGGGGCGCTGCCGACGATCGCCCAGGCGGGGCTGCTCGCGCCCGCGATCTTCCTGCTGCTGCGGCTGGTGCAAGGGGTGTTCGTCGGCGGCGTCGTCGCCTCTACCCACACCATCGGCACCGAATCGGTGGCGCCGCGCTGGCGTGGGGTGATGTCGGGCTTCATCGGCGGGGGCGGCGCCGGCATGGGCGCGCTGCTCGCCTCGTTGATCTATCTCGTGACCTCGACGCTGTTCCCCGGGCCGGCCTTCGCGGAATGGGGATGGCGGGTGATGTTCTTCAGCGGCATCCTGAGCTCGGTGCTGGGCCTCGTCATCTTCAGCACGCTCGAGGAATCGCCCTATTTCCGGCAGCTCGCGGCCTCGCGCGCCGGCGCGGCGCACACGCCGGTGCGGACCCTCTTCTCGCGCACGCATCGGCCGGTGCTGCTGGTCAATCTGCTCATCACCTTCGGCGGCGGCGCCAGCTATTATCTGACCTCGGGCTACATGCCGACCTTCCTCAAGGTGGTGAGCGGCGCCAGCGGCGCCAGCGCCGCGGTGATCCTGACCGCGGCGAGCTTCGTCGTGGTGATCTCGGCGACGGCGGTGGGCGCGCTCAGCGACGCGCTCGGCCGCAAGCGCACTTTCCTGCTGGTCGGGGTGGTGTGCCTGGTGCTGCTGCCGGTGCTCTATCTGCGCATGGCCGGGGCGCACGATTTTTGGCCGCTGCTGGGCTATGGGCTCGCCATCACCTTCCTCGGCAATGCCGCCTACGCGCCCATCCTGATCTTCCTCAACGAGCGCTTCCCGACGGCGCTGCGTGCCACCGGCACCGGGCTTTCCTGGAACATCGGCTTTGCGCTGGGCGGCACGATGCCGACCTTCGTCTCGCTGGCCAGCGGCTCGACCCAGGGCCTGCCGGCGGCGCTGGCGGCCTTCATCGCGGCAGTCTTCCTGCTCTATCTCCTGGGCGCGGCGGTCATCCCGGAGACCAAGGGGCGGCTCGGCTGAGCCGGCCGGGCCCGGCGTGTGGCGGTTTTCCGCGGCGCCGGGCCGGGCACAACTGCCGATTTCCCCACCCCGGGGCATCTTGCCTAAATGATTAATTAACCTCCGGGATTTACCTTCGACCCTTGCCCGCATCAGCGTCAGCCGGGGGTAGCGAGGACCGCATGCAGACCGCTTATCTCAACGTCATCGCGCTCATCGAGCGCCTTCACCGCCAGTTCCTGGAAGTGGTCAAGCTCGAGCTCGACACGCAGGGCGTCCACGACATCAACAACGTGCAGGCGATGATCCTGTTCAACATCGGCGACCTCGAGATGACGGTCGGCGAGTTGACCCTGCGCGGCTGCTATCTCGGCTCGAACGTCTCCTACAACGTCAAGAAGATGGTCGAGGCCGATTACCTGGTGCAGGAGCGCTCGGCGCATGACCGCCGCTCGGTGCGCGTGCGGCTCTCCGAGAAGGGCCAGGCGCTGCGCCAGAAGATCGTCAAGATGCATGAGCGCCACGTGGAGGCCTTGTCGAAGGGCCCGCTCACCGAGCAGGATCTGACCAACGCCTTTGCCGCGCTGCGCCGGCTGGACCGCTTCTGGACCACGACCGTGGAGCTCGGCGCCCGCGCCGTGCAGTTCACCCCGGCCGCGTAACGCTCCTCGATTTCGCCTTTCGACGCCGCGCCGGCGCTCCCGGCGCGGCGTTTTCGTTTGGCGCGTCGAGAGATGCGCTGGCGCGGCGAGAGGCAGCCCGATTGCATTCCGCCGCGACCGGCCTATAAGCTCTTGTCATCGGTCGAAATGGGCAAGGCGACAGTGTCAGTATCTCCCAGCGACGGTATTCGTGATGCGGACGATATTGCCTCGCCGGTCGATCCGATCCTGGGTCGTCTGTTGAGCTACTGGGAGTCCAAGCGGGGCGGCCGGATGATGCCGAGCCGAGCCGACATCGATCCCGTCGAGCTGCGCGGCTTGGTCAACCACGTGATGCTCTACGACGTCGTGGAGCCCGGCCGGCTTTATCCCATCCGCCTGGTGGGACAGGCGATCGTCGATTTCGTCGGCGTGAACAATGCCGGCAAGCTGCCGCAGGACACGTTGCCGCCCGCGGCGGCTAGACGCATGATCGAGATTCTGACCAACGTCGTCATCAGGCGTGCGCCGCGATTCCGCGCCGGCTACGCCCATTGGCACCGGGACAAGTCGTTTCGTAAATTCGAGGCCTGCTTCCTGCCGCTTTCCCCGGACGATCGAACGGTCGACAAGATTCTTTCCGGCGTCACCTTCGCCACCGGGGCGTGAATGGCGCGCCGGGATCAAGGCTCGCTGGAGCGCGGCTTTCGGCCCGAGGAGGCGAGGATGGCGATCACGCTCGCAGAGGCCCGCCACGACGTGGCGATCGAGGATGTCGAGTATCAGCGCCGCGACGGCCAGCCGTTGCTGGCGCGGCTCTATCGGCCGAGCGACGAGGGCCCGTTCCCGGCGGCGCTGCAGATCCATGGCGGCGCCTGGGTCAACAAGGACCGCACCGACAACGACTACATCGCCAAGGCGCTGGCGCAACAGGGCGTGCTGGTCGCCGCGATCGATTTCCGCGTGCCGCCCGAGGCGCCTTATCCCGCCTCGCTGGCCGACATCAATCTGGCGACGCGCTGGCTCAAATCGCGCGCCCGCGACTATGGCGCAAGGCCGGACCGGGTCGGGATGTTCGGCACCTCGAGTGGCGGGCATCAGGCGCTGCTGGCGGCGATGCGGCCCGAGGATCCGCGCTACCGGGCGTTGCCGCTTGACGCGGCGCCGGAGGTCGATGCGCGGCTCGCCTTCGTCATCTCCGGCTGGGGCGTGCTCGACCCGGTGCTGCGCTACCGCCTCGCCAAGGAGGCGGGGAGTGCCGAACTCGTCGCCAGCCACGATGCGTTCTGGGGCAGCGAGGCGGCGATGAGCGACGGCAGCCCGCCGGCGATCCTGGCGCGCGGCGAGACCGTCCATCTGCCGCCGGCGCTGCTCTTCCAGGGCGATGCCGATGAGTGGGTTCCGGTGGCGACGGCACGCTCCCTCGCCGACGCCTGGCGCCGCGCCGGTGGCGTGGCCGAGCTGGTGCTCTATCCCGGCGGCAAGCATGGCTTCATCACCGGCAAGCCCGACGCGCCTTATGCGGCACCGGCGATCGCGGCGATGCGCGACTTCATCCGCCGCCACGCGGGGTAGCGCCGCCGGAATCACATGCGCGTGAGCCTCGCCATGGTCGTGGCGAAATGCGCATCGGCAGGCCATGCCTTGCGCTACATATGCCGGAGCGCAGCGCGAGAGGAGGCCTCAAAATGCTGACGAGAACGTTCTGGTGCTGTCGGGCGGGGCGCTCGGCCTGGCGGTGCTCTGCGGCGCGTCCTGGTGGACGGGCGCGTCGCGTGCCGAGGAGGCGCGCGCGATCCCGGCCCCGGCGCAGGACGAGCCGGCAGGGACCTCGACCGCCGAGACCGCGGTCCTGGCTGGCGGCTGCTTCTGGGGCGTCCAGGGCGTCTTCCAGCATGTCGAGGGCGTCACCAATGCGGTCTCCGGCTATGCCGGCGGCGACCAGGAGACCGCCCATTATCAGATCGTGAGCGGCGGCACGACCGGGCATGCGGAATCCGTCCGGATCACCTTCGATCCGCGCAAGATTACCTATGGGCGCATCCTCCAGATCTACTTCTCCGTCGCCCATGACCCGACGCAGCTCAACCGCCAGGGCCCCGACATCGGCGCGCAGTATCGCTCGGCGATCTTCCCGCAGGATGCGGCCCAGGCCGCGACGGCGAGGGCCTATATCGCCCAGCTCGATCAGGCGCGCGTCTTCGACGCGCCGATCGTGACCCGCATCGAGCCCGACCGGGCGTTCTACCCGGCCGAGGCTTATCACCAGGACTTCCTGGCGCGCAATCCGACCTACCCTTACATCGTCATCAACGATCTGCCGAAGATCGAGATGCTGAAGTGGCTCTTCCCGACGCGCTATCGCGCCGCGCCGGTGCTGGTGGCGACGGCCCGCCTCTCGGACTGACCGAAGCGGCCAGGCAGCCGCGGTTGCCGCCTCTCAACGGCGGGCGTTGCGGCTGCCTTGCAACATAAATGCAATTCAGAATTATTCTCTTGCCAATCGCGAGTGATTATCGTTAGCGTTCATCCCGCGACCAGGAGGAAGGGGGAGCGGGATATGGACAGCGAGCAGGGACTGGCGGCGCGGGGCAGCCGCCTGGGGCGGAGCGGTGTTGCCGCCTCGGTGGGCCTCTCGGCCCTGGTCTTCTGGTGCGGCGTTGCCGCCGCCGCGCCGCCGCCGCTGCAGGTGCCGACCGAGGAGCAGCTTCAGCCCGGCGAGCAGCCCGGCGGCGCGCTCGGCTTCCTCACAGGGCTCGGACGGAGCAGCTATCTCCTAGGAAATATGTGGGGTTTGCGGCCTTTCCTCAGCCAGTACGGCATCTCCTTCGCGGTGCAGGAGACCAGCGAGGTGCTGGGCAATGTGAGCGGCGGCCGCAACCAGGGTTTCGACTATGACGGGCTGACCCAGATGCTGCTGCAGATGGATACCCGGCGCGCCTTCGGCTGGTATGGCGGCACCTTCAATGCCAGCGCGCTGCAGATCCATGGCCGGAGCCTCAGCGCCGACAACCTCTCGACGCTGCAGACCGCGAGCGGCATCGAGGCGGACCGGGCCACGCGGCTCTGGGAGCTCTGGTATCAGCAGAAATTTCTCCAGGAAGACCGGCTCGACGTGAGGATCGGCCAGCAAAGCCTTGATCAGGAATTCATGGTCAGCCAGAACGCGCTGCTCTTCGTCAACACCATGTTCGGCTGGCCGATGCTGCCCTCGGCGGACCTGCCCGGCGGCGGCCCGGCCTATCCGCTGTCGGCGCCGGGCGTGCGGCTGCGCGCGCGGCCGATCGATCCCGTCACGCTGCTGCTCGGCGTCTTCAACGGCAGCCCCGTCGCCAACAACAGCGGCGACCCGCAGCAGCAGAACCCGTCGGGCACGAGCTTTCCGCTCAATGGCGGCGTGCTGGCGATCGGCGAGCTGCAATACTCCTACCCGTCGCTCGGCAGCATGGTCTATGCCGGCGAGTCGGCGCCGCTGGCGCGCGTCTACAAGCTGGGCTTCTGGTATGACAGCGAGAGCTTCGCCGATCAGGAGCTCGACAATGCCGGCCTGTCGCTGGCCAATCCCGCCAGCAGCGGCATTCCGCTGCGCCATCGCGGCGATTACGCCCTCTATGCCGTGGCGGATCAGATCGTGTGGCAGGATCCCAATGAGGGCGACCGCACGCTCAACGTCTTCCTGCGGGCGATGGGGACGCCGGAGGTCGATCGCAACCTGATCGATTTCAGCCTGAACGCCGGCATCAACTTCCACGAGCCGTTCCTGCATCGCGACGACGACAGCTTCGGCATCGGCATGGGCTATGCCCATGTCAGCGGCCGCGCCCAGGCGCTCGACCGCGACACCGCCGCCGTCACCGGCACCTTCACTCCGGTGCGCGGCGGCGAGACCTTCGTGGAACTGACCTATCAGTATCAGGCGACGCCCTGGTGGCAGCTTCAGCCGGACTTCCAATACGTGTTCAATCCGGGCGGCGGGGTCGCCAACGACGCGGGGACGGGCAAGATCGGGAACGAAGCGGTGTTCGGGCTGCGCACGAACATCCTCTTCTGACCGGCCGGGCGGAGGATCGGGTGGGCTGTCGACGGACGGGAAAACGGGAGGGCGCGATGTCGATACGGTTGCGATGGAGCGTGGTCGGGCTGGCGGGTTTGCTTGCCGCCGCGATCGGCTCGGCGGCGCGGGCGGAGGAGCCGCAGGGTCTGCTGGAGACCATCCACAAGCACATCACCCGCACCTCGACCGTGACGGACAATGGCGATCTCAACCCCTATGCGGTGGTGGTGGCGCCGGTCTCGGCCGGGAAGATCCAGAAGGACGATGTGCTGGTCGACAATTTCAACAACCTCTCGAACCTGCAAGGCACGGGGACGACGATCGTCGACTACAACCCCGCCACCAGGAAGACGACGCTCTTCGCGCGTCTGCCGCAGCGCGTGCCGCAATGCCCCGGCGGCGTCGGGCTCACCACGGCGATGACCATGCTGAAGAGCGGCTGGGTGATCGTCGGCAGCACGCCCAGCACCGACGGCACCACCCGCACCAAGGGCGCGGGCTGCCTGCTGGTGCTCGATGCCGAGGGCCAACTGGTCGCGACCTGGGCCGGGCCCGACATCAACGGGCCCTGGGGCAACATGGCGGTGATCGACAATGGTGCTACCGCAACGCTCTTCGTCAGCATGGCGGGCTTCGACGTGCCCGGCTACGAGGTCCGCGATCCCAATACCGGCTACTCCGTGACCGTCAACAAGGCGACGGTGCTGCGCATAAAGCTCGCCATTGCCGAGGGAAAGCCGCCTGCCATCACCCGTGAGACGGTGATCGCCAACGGCTTCGGCGCGCGCGCCGACCGGGATGCGTTCCTGATCGGTCCCACCGGCCTCGCGCTCGCCGCCGACGGGACGCTCTACGTCTCCGACGCGCTCGGCAATGCGATCGTCGCGATCCCCGAGGCCGCGACGCGCAAGGACAGCGCCGGCACGGGAAGGCTGGTGACCAAGGACGGGCTGCTCAAGCGGCCACTGGCGCTGGTGCTGACCGCTTCCGGCCATCTCCTCGTCTGCAACGCCAAGAACGGCCAGCTCGTCGAGGTGATCCCGGCTACGGGCAAGCAGCTCTATGCGCAATGGATCGATGCCAACCAGGCGCAATCGCCGCCGGGCAATGGCGATCTCTTCGGCATCGCCCTGACCCCGGACGGCAAGGGCTTCTATTACGTCGAGGACGATGTGAACACGCTGATGGAGGCGGCGCGATGAGCGAGCGAGACGACACCCCGCCGAACCCCGGCCGCCGCTCCTTCCTGGCCAAGACGGGGCTCGCGGCCGTTGCCGGATCGAGCGTCGCCGGCGGCGCGGCCCTCGTCGCCACCGGCCCTGCGGTCCCCACGAGCGGAAGCGGCATCGAGCCGTTCTGGGGCCGGCATCAAGGCGGCATCACGACGCCGCTGCAGAGCCACACCTATTTCGCCGCCTTCGACGTTGTCACCGCCGAGCGCGGCGAGGTCATCGCCATGCTGCAGGCCTGGACCAGGGCCGCCGCACGGCTGGCGAGCGGGCGGGCGATCGAGCCTTTCGAAGAGACCGAGATCGCCTACGCGACCGACACGAGCACGGTCACGACGACCAGCAGCGACGACGCGCCCAAGCCGGTCAAGGTGGCGCTGCCCGACAGCGGCGAGGCGGAGGGCCTGACCGCGGCGCGGCTGACGCTCACCTTCGGCTTCGGCGCCGGCCTCTTCATCAAGGACGGCAAGGATCGTTATGGCCTGGCGAAGCGGCGGCCGGAAGCGCTGGTCGATCTGCCGCGCTTCGTCGGCGACCAGCTGGTCGAAGCGCATACCGCCGGCGATCTGTCGGTGCAGGCCTGCGCCGACGATCCGCAGGTGGCCTTCCATGCCGTGCGCCAGCTGGCGCGGATCGCCGGCGACCGGGCGCAGCTGCGCTGGGCGCAGACCGGCTTCATGCCGGGCTATCAGGTGAAGCGCACGCCGCGCAACCTGATGGGCTTCAAGGACGGCACCAACAACGTGCCGGTGACCGATCCGGCGGCGATGGCCAAATTCATCTGGGTCGGCGAGGAGGGGCCCGACTGGATGCGCGGCGGCAGCTATCTCGTCGCGCGGCGCATCCGCATCGCGCTCGAGCATTGGGACCGCAGCAAAATCGCGTTCCAGGAGCAGACGATAGGCCGGCACAAGCAGTCCGGCGCGCCGCTCGGCGGCAAGGGCGAGTTCGAGCCGCTGAACCTGGGGGCGACGGACAAGGACGGCAACCCGGTCATCCCCGAGAACGCCCATGTGCGGCTCGCCGCCGCCGCGAGCAATGGCGGCGCGCAGATCCTGCGCCGGCCCTATTCCTACAATGACGGCGTCGATTTCACCGCCGAGCGCTGGCCGCCCTGGCGCCAAGGCATGGAATACGATGCCGGCCTGTTCTTCGTCTGCTATCAGCGCGACCCGCGCACCGGCTTCATCAGGATCTTCGAGCCGATGGCCAAGCTCGACATGATGAACCAGTTCGTCACCCATGTCGGCGGCGGCCTCTTCGCCTGCCCGGGCGGCGCCGCCGAGGGCGAGTATATCGGGCAGCGCCTCTTCGCCGGGGTGTGAGGGTAGAGCCGCAGGTCTGTTGAGGGAGTTGCCGCGGCACTGACGAAAATGCTGCTGCGCGAGCGGCAGTGCGTCCTTCGACAGGCGCGCTACGCGCGCCAGCGCAGGATGAGGAAAAACTTGGATGGCATAAGGAAAATCGCCTCATCCTGAGCGCGAGCGAAGCGAGCAGTCGAAGGACGCACCGCGTTGATCCGGTAGAAACCGCGGCTGGGCTAGAACGCCGCGAGCCCCGTCTGGGCGCGGCCGAGGATGAGGGCGTGGATGTCGTGCGTGCCCTCATAGGTGTTGACGGTCTCGAGATTCAACACGTGCCGGATGACGTGATACTCGTCGACGATGCCGTTGCCGCCATGCATGTCGCGCGCCTGGCGGGCGATGTCGAGCGCCTTGCCGCAGGAATTGCGCTTCAGCATCGACACCATCTCGGGCGTGGCGCGATGCGCGTCCATCAGCCGGCCGAGGCGCAGACAGGCGTGCAGGCCGATGGTGATCTCGGTCTGCATGTCGGCGAGCTTCTTCTGGATGAGCTGGGTCGCGGCGAGCGGCTTGCCGAAGGCGGTGCGGGCGAGCGTGTAGTCGCGCGCCGCATGCCAGCAGAATTCGGCCGCGCCGAGCGCGCCCCAGGCGATGCCGTAGCGCGCATTGTTGAGGCAGGAAAAGGGGCCCTTGAGGCCGCTGACGCCGGGCAGCAGATTCTCCTCGGGCACGAAGACGTTGTCCATCACGATCTCGCCGGTGACCGAGGCGCGCAAGCTGAACTTGCCCTCGATCTTCGGCGTCGAGAGGCCCTTCATGCCGCGCTCCAGGATGAAGCCGCGGATGCCCTCGTCCTCGGTCTTGGCCCAGACCACCATGGTGTCGGCGACCGGCGCGTTGGAGATCCACATCTTGGCGCCGTTGAGCAGGTAGCCGCCATCGACCTTGCGTGCGCGGCTCTTCATGCCGCCGGCATCCGAGCCGTGATCGGGCTCGGTCAGGCCGAAGCAGCCGATATGCTCGCCGGTGGCGAGCCTGGGCAGGTATTTCTGCCGCTGCGCCTCGGTGCCGAAGGCGTAGATCGGGTACATCACCAGCGAGGACTGCACGCTCATCGCCGAGCGGTAGCCGCTGTCGACGCGCTCGACCTCGCGCGCGATCAGGCCATAGCAGACATAGCCCACATTGGTGCAGCCATAGCCCTCGATGGTCGGGCCGAGCAGGCCGAGCTCGCCCATCTCGTTCATGATCTCGCGATCGAAGCGCTCCTCGCGGAAGGCGCTCTTGACCCGCGGCATGAGCTTGTCCTGGGCATAGTCGCGGGCGGCATCCCGCACCATGCGCTCCTCTTCGCCGAGCTCCTCCTCGAGCAGCAGCGGGTCCTGCCAGTCGAAGACCGGCTTGGCGCTTTCGGGCGCGGGCTTTCGGGCGGCGTGCATCGTCATCGGCGCCTCCTCGGGCTCAGGCGTCGGGGATGACGGCGGTCGATTCGATCTCCACGCGCGCCCGGTCGGCGACCAGTGCTGCGACCTCGACCAGGGTCATCGCCGGGTAGGTCCGGCCCATCACGTCGCGATAGGCGGCGCCGACCTCGGCGATGCGCGCGACATATTCCTTCTTGTCGACCACGTACCAGGTCATGCGCGCGACATGCTCGGGCCTGGCGCCGGCGGCGGCCAGCACCTCGACCGTGTTGACCAGCGCCTGGCGGAACTGCGCCACGAAATCGTCGCTCTCGAACCGCTCCTCGGCATTCCAGCCGACCTGGCCCGCGACGAAGACCAGCGTGCCGCGGCCGACCACGCCGTTGGAATAGCCTTTGGGCCGGGGCCAGCCCGGCGGGTTCACCGGACGCAACGCGCTCATCCACGCCTCCCTTGTGCGGCACTCCTCATAGGGCGAAACCGGGCGAGGAGCAACCCTCCCGCGCCGCGCCGATCGGGTCTATGCTGCGCCCCGCGACGGAGGAAAAGGTGAGCGACGACAGGCGGGAGGTGATCTTCGAGTTCATCCGGATCGGCGGCACGGTGAAGGTGACGGCGGTCGACATCGCGACCGGGATCGAGGCCAGCATCGTAGGCGATCCCGCCGCCGGCACCGTGCTGCTCGAGCGCCTGGCGCGGCGGAAGCTCGACTACGTGCTCGGCAAGCGGGCGCGGGAGGAAGGCGACGCGGAGGGCCCGGGAGATCCTTGATTCCGTCAAGTATCTCGCCGAGGATGGCCTCGGGAGGCGACCAAGCATGGAGCAGGAACTCGGCGCGCGCGTCGACGCGGTGCGCGGCTTCAACCGCTTCTACACGCAGAAGATCGGGGTGCTGCAGGAAGGGCTGCTGGCGGCGCTTCCGGCCGAGCGCCAGGTGCTTCTGGTCGAGGCGATGCGCGGCATCGAGCGCCTGCTCGGCGGCGATGCCGCGGGCGAGGCGCCCTGCCGCCTGCGCCCGCCCGAGCCGGGCGATATCGGCTGGGTGGTCGAGCGCCACGGCGCGGTCTATGCCGAGGAATACGGCTTCGATGCCAGCTTCGAGGCGCTGGTGGCGGAGATCGCCGCCACGTTCATCCGCCGCTTCGATCCCGAGCGCGAGCGCTGCTGGATCGCCGAGCGCGCGGGCGAACGCGTGGGCTCTGTCTTCGTGGTGAAGCACTCGCCGCAGGTGGCGAAGCTGCGCCTGCTGCTGGTTGAGCGCCAGGCGCGCGGGCTGGGGTTGGGCAAGCTGCTGGTCGAGGAGTGCGTGCGCTTTGCTCGCGAGGCGGGCTACCGCAAGCTCGGCCTCTGGACGCAGAGCATCCTGCTGCCGGCCCGGCGCATCTACGAGGGCGCAGGCTTCCGCCTCAAGCGCTCGACGCCGCACCGCAGCTTCGGCCGGGACCTCATCGGCGAGCTCTGGGAGATGCGGCTTTAGAGGGATGGGCCGGTGCGCGGCTAATCGGCACGGTGTGGCTCTTGCGGCTGCCTTGCAACCGCTGACGCCGACGACGCTGTGCGTCGCGGCGCCGAGTTCGGCCTTGTCCTGGCCGCCATGCAGCGCTTACCTTGGGCGGCGCATGGCGTATTTCCTGCAGCAGCTCATCAACGGCCTGACGCTCGGCTCGATCTACGGGCTCATCGCCATCGGCTACACGATGGTCTACGGCATCATCGGCATGATCAATTTCGCCCATGGCGAGATCTACATGATCGGCGCCTTCGTGGCGCTGATCACCTTCCTGGTGCTGGGGGTGGTGGGGGTGAGCTATGTGCCGCTGGCGCTGCTGGTCATGCTGCTCTCCACCATGCTGTTCACCGCCGCCTATGGCTGGACGGTGGAGCGGCTGGCCTACCGGCCGCTGCGCCATTCCTTCCGGCTCGCGCCGCTGATCTCGGCCATCGGCATGTCGATCTTCCTGCAGAACTACGTGCAGCTCCTGCAGGGGGCGCGGGTCAAGGCCCTGCCGCCGATCGTGCAGGGCGGCTTCACGCTGATGCAGAGCGGCGGCTTCAGCGTCGAGGTGAGCTGGCTGCAGATCGGCATCCTGCTGCTGACCACGGCGCTGATGGCGGGGTTCAGCCTGTTCATCGCGGCGACGCCGCTCGGCCGGGCGCAGCGCGCCTGCGAGCAGGACATGACCATGGCGGCGCTGCTCGGCATCGATGTCGACCGCACCATCTCGACCGCCTTCGTCATCGGCGCGGCGCTGGCGGCGGTGGCGGGGCTGATGGTGACGCTCTATTACGGCGTCATCGACTTCTTCATCGGCTTCCTCGCCGGCATCAAGGCCTTCACCGCGGCAGTGCTGGGCGGCATCGGCTCGCTGCCGGGCGCGATGCTGGGCGGGCTGCTGATCGGCCTCATCGAGGCCTTCTGGTCGGCCTATTTCTCGGTCGAATACAAGGACGTTCTCGGTCTTCGTCATCCTCGTGCTGGTGCTGATCTTCCGCCCAACCGGGCTGCTCGGCCGGCCCGAGGTGGAGAAGGTGTGATGAGCGCCGAGGCGCTGCCGCCGGCGCGGCGCCTGGCCTGGGGCGGGCTCATCGGCGAGGCGGCGGCCGCGGCCGGGCGTGGCCCTGGCGCTTGCGCTGCCGCTGGTGGGCTTCCGCACCGTCGAGACCAATGCCGCGCTCGGCATCCGCACCCGCTTCGGCTGGGTGGCGCTGGCGGTGGCGGCGGTGTTCGCCGGCCGGCTGCTGCTGGCGCTGGCGCGCGGCTACGGTCCGGCGCTGCCCGCGATGCGGCTCCCGGCGCTCGGCCGGCGGCAGCTCGCGCTCATCGGCGCGCTCGGCGTGGCCTTCGCCCTGGCGCTGCCCTTCCTGCCGTTCTCGTCGCGCTATCTCGTCGATCTCGCCACCACGGTGGTGATCTATGTGATGCTGGGCTGGGGCCTGAACGTGGTGGTCGGGCTCGCAGGATTGCTCGATCTCGGTTATGTCGCCTTCTACGCCGTCGGCGCCTATTCCTTCACGCTGCTGGCGCAGCGCTTCGGTCTCTCCTTCTGGCAGGGCCTGCCGCTGGCCGGGCTGTGCGCGGCCTCCTTCGGCCTGGCGCTGGGCTTTCCCGTGCTGCGGCTGCGCGGCGATTATCTCGCCATCGTCACGCTGGGCTTCGGCGAGATCGTCCGGCTGGTGCTGCTCAATTGGGTGCCGGTGACCAACGGGCCGGCGGGCATCTCCGACGTGCCGCGGCCGAGCTTCTTCGGCCTGCCCTTCGAGCGCCGCGCGCCGCCGGGGGTCACCACCTTCGCCGACTTCTTCCACATCCCGTTCAGCCCCGGGCAGCGCATCGTCTTTCTCTACTACGTCATCCTGGCGCTGGCGCTGCTGACCAACGCGGTCACCTTGCGGCTGCGGCGCCTGCCGATCGGCCGCGCCTGGGAGGCGCTGCGCGAGGACGAGATCGCCTGCCGCGCGCTCGGCATCAATCCGACCCTGGTGAAGCTCTCCGCCTTCGCTACCGGCGCCATGCTCGGCGGCTTCGCCGGCGCCTTCTTCGCCACGCGCCAGGGCTTCATCAGCCCGGAAAGCTTCACCTTCATCGAAAGCGCCACCATCCTGGCGATCGTGGTGCTGGGCGGCATGGGGAGCCAGCTCGGCGTGGTGCTGGCGGCGGTGGTGCTGGTCTGCCTGCCGGAGCTGGGCCGCGCCTTCGCCGAATTCCGCATGCTGCTCTTCGGCGCGGCGATGGTGGCGATCATGGTGTGGCGGCCGCGCGGCCTGGTGGCGCGGCGCGCGCCGAGCGTGCTGCTGGCCGCCCGGGACCGGGCGCGATGAGCGCGGCGCTGCTCGAGGTCGAGCATCTCTCGATGCGCTTCGGCGGGCTGCTCGCGGTCGACGATCTCTCCTTTGCGGCGCGGGCCGGCGAGATCACCGCCATCATCGGCCCCAACGGCGCCGGCAAGACGACGGTGTTCAACTGCCTCACCGGCTTCTACCGCGCCAGCGTCGGCCGGCTGACGCTCCATCGCGGCGGCCGGCCCTACCTGCTCGAGCGCCTCGACGGGTTCCGCATTGCGCGCGACGCCGGGATCGCCCGCACCTTCCAGAACATCCGCCTCTTCGCCGGCATGAGCGTGCTGGAGAACCTGCTGGTGGCGCAGCACGCGCCGCTGATGCGGGCGAGCCTCTACAGCCTCGGTGGGCTGCTGGGGCTGCCGAGCTTCCGCCGCGCCGAGCGGCAAGCGGTGGCGAAGGCGCGCGACTGGCTGGCGCGGGTCGACCTGCTGGCGCGCGCCGACGACCCCGCCGGCAGCCTGCCCTATGGCGCGCAGCGCCGGCTCGAGATCGCGCGCGCGCTCTGCACCGAGCCCGTGCTGCTCTGCCTCGACGAGCCTGCCGCCGGGCTCAATGCGCGCGAATCGGCGGAGCTCAACGCGCTGCTGCTGGCGATCCGCGCCGAGCTCGGCATCGGCGTGCTGCTGATCGAGCACGACATGAGCGTGGTGATGGGGATCTCGGACCAGGTCGTGGTGCTGGATTACGGCCGCAAGATCGCCGCCGGCCCGCCCGACGCGGTGCGCCGCGACCCGATCGTGATCAAGGCCTATCTCGGCGAGGAGGAGGACGAGGACCTGCCGCCGGAGATCGCCCGCGACCTCTCCGGCCAGGGCTGAGCCGTGGCGCTGCTCGAGATCGCCGGCGTCCACAGCTTCTACGGCACGGTCGAGGCGCTGAAGGGCGTCGACATCGCGGTCGAGGAGGGCGAGATCGCGGCGCTGATCGGCGCCAACGGCGCCGGCAAGTCGACGCTGCTGATGACCATCTGCGGCCGGCCGCGCGCCGCCCAGGGCCGCATCCGCTTTGCCGGCGAGGATGTCACGCAGCTGCCGACCCACGCCATCATGCGCCGCGGCATCGCGCACGCGCCGGAAGGCCGCCGCATCTTCCCGCGCATGACCGTCCTGGAGAACCTGCAGATCGGCGCCACGGTGGCGGATCCGGCCGATTTCGCCGACGATCTCGGCCGCGTCTTCCAGCTCTTCCCGGTGCTGGCGCGGCGCCAGGCGCAGCGCGGCGGCACGCTCTCGGGCGGCGAGCAGCAGATGCTGGCGATCGGCCGGGCGCTGATGAGCCGGCCGCGGCTGCTGCTGCTGGACGAGCCGTCGCTGGGGCTGGCGCCGCTCATCGTCAAGCAGATCTTCGAGGTCATCCGCGAGATCAACCAGCGGCAGAAGGTGACGGTGCTGCTGGTCGAGCAGAACGCCTTCCACGCGCTGAAGCTGGCGCACCGCGCCTATGTACTGCAGACCGGGCGGGTGACGCTCGCCGGCAGCGGCAGCGAGCTGCTCGCCAATCCCGAGGTGCGGGCGGCCTATCTCGAGGGCGGGCGATGAGTGCGGGCTCGCTGCTCGGCGCCTCGCCGGCGAGCTTCCTCGGCCTCACCCTGCTGCTCTTCGGCGGCGGCGCGCTCGCCACCGGCCGGGCGCTGGCGCTGCACTGGCGGCCGCTCTGGCAGGCGCTGCCCTACGCGCTGCTGCTGGCGGCGGGCGACCGCTTCTTGCTTTACGCGCTCTTCCAGGGCGAGCTGCTCTCGCTCAGCGGCTATGCAATCGCGGCGGCGATCCTGCTGGGGCTGGTGCTGCTCGCCTATCGGCGGGTGCAGGCGCGACTGATGGTGCGGCAATATCCCTGGCTCTATGAGAGCGCGGGGCTGTTGTCCTGGCGCGAGCGGGGCGAGAAGCCGGTGACCGGCGGCGGCCCCGCCTGCTAGACTCCGCGCCGTCGGGAGCGAGGGAGCAGGGTTGATGAAGCAGCTTGTGGCGCTGGTACTGGCCGCGGCGGCGCTGGCGGCGGCGCCGGCCGGGGCTGAGGAGATCAAGGTCGCGGTGGTCGGGCCGATCACCGGGCAATACGCCGCCTTCGGCGAGCAGATGCGGCGCGGCGCCGAGATGGCGGTCAACGACATCAACGCCAAGGGCGGGGTGCTGGGGCGGAAGCTGGCGCTGTCGGTCGGCGACGATGCCTGCGATCCCAAGCAGGCGGTGAGCGTCGCCAACCGCATGGCCAATGACGGGGTGCTGTTCGTCGACGGGCATTACTGCTCGGGCTCGTCGATCCCGGCCTCCTCGGTCTATGCCGAGAACGGCATATTGGAGATCTCGCCGGCCTCGACCAACCCCGCCTACACCGACGACGCCACCCGGAAGGGCTGGAACGACATCTTTCGTATTTGCGGCCGCGACGATGCGCAGGGCCGCGTCGCCGGCCACTACATCGCCGAGCATTACCAGGGCAAGGCGGTGGCGATCCTGCAGGACAAATCGCCTTACGGCAAAGGGCTCGCCGACGAGACCAAGAAGGCGATGAACGCGGCCGGGCTCAAGGAGGCGATGTACGAGGCGACCAATGCCGACGACAAGGATTTCTCGGCGCTGATCAGCCGGATGAAGGAAGCGCATATCGCCTTCATCTATCTCGGCGGCTACCACACCGAGGCCGGGCTGCTGGTGCGCCAGGCGCGCGAGCAGGGGCTGATGGCGCCGCTGATGGCCGGCGACGCGCTCGCCACCGACGAGTTCTGGACCATCACCGGCCCGGCGGGCGAGGGCTCGCTGATGACCTTCCCGCCGGAGCCGCGCACCATGCCGACGGCGCAGGCGGTGGTGGCGGCCTTCCGCAAGCAGGGCTACGAGCCCGAAGGCTATACGCTCTTCACCTATGCCGCGATGCAGGTCTATGCCGAGGCGGTGGCGCGGGCCAAGTCGGACAAGCTCGACGACGTCGCGAAGGCGATGCATGCCGGCAAGTTCGACACCGTCATCGGCACGGTGGGCTTCGACCCGAAGGGCGACGTGGTCGGACCCAATTACGTCGTCTACACCTGGCACGACGGCAAGCGCGAGGAGCTGGTGCAATAGCGGGCAGCGCCGCTCCGGTCAGGTGTGATCATAGGCGCGCTCGCCATGGGCGGAGAGGTCGAGGCCGTCATATTCCTCTTCGGCCGTGACGCGCGCCCCCACGGTGAGATCGAGGAGCTTGATCAGCACCACGGTGGCGACGGCCGACCATAGGGCCGTGACGCCGATCGTGAGCAGCTGCACGTCGAGCTGGTGCGAGAGATCCATCCCCGCGGCGTAGCCGACGCCGCCCAGCGCGGCCGAGGCGAAGACGGCGACCAGCAGCGAGCCCAGCATGCCGCCGACGCCATGCACGCCGAAGACGTCGAGGGAATCGTCGATGCGCAAGCGCTGCTTCACCAGCAGCGTGGCGAAGAAGCAGACGAAGCCGCCGGCGAAGCCGATGAGGATGGCGCCCATCGGGCCGACATAGCCCGAGGCCGGGGTGATCGTGGCCAGCCCGGCAACGCAGCCGGTGACGAGCCCGACCGAGGTCGGCTTGCCCACCCGCATCCATTCGAGCGCGATCCACATCAGCGCGCCGGCCGAGGCGGCGAAATGGGTGGCGATGATCGCGGCGCCCGCGCCGGCATCGGCGGCGAGCGCGCTGCCGCCGTTGAAGCCGAACCAGCCGACCCAGAGCATGCCGGCCCCGGCCATGGTGAGGCCGGGGCTGTGCGGCGGGATCAGGTGGTTGGGAAAGCCGCGACGGGCGCCGATCATGATCGCGGCGACCAGCGCCGAGACCCCGGCGGTGGTGTGGACGACGATGCCGCCGGCAAAGTCGAGCGCATGGCGCCCCTGCGCCCAGCCGCCGCCCCACACCCAATGCGCCACCGGCAGATAGACGATCACCAGCCAGAGGGCGCTGAACAGCACGACGAAGGGGAAGCGCACCCGCTCGATGAAGGCGCCGATGATCAGCGCGGGGGTGATCACCGCGAACGTCATCTGGAAGAGGACGAAGACGATCTCGGGGAGATGGCCGGGGAGGGGACGGTCGCCGATATGCGCGAGGAAGGCCTTGTCGAGCGATCCGATCAAGCCGCCGCCGGTGCCGAAGGCCAGGCTGTAGCCGAAGATGCCCCAGATCAACGACACGACGCAGCAGATGACGAAGCAGTGCATCAGCACCGAGAGCAGATTGCGCGCCCGCGCCAGGCCGCCATAGAAGAGCGCGAGGCCCGGCAGGGTCATGAACAGCACCAGCGCCGAAGCGGTGAGGACCCAGGCGGTGTTCCCGGTGTCGATGGCGCCCGTCTCGGCCGCCCGGGCCGGCGCTGAAAGGCAAAGGACGAGCAGCGCAAGGAGGCAAGGGCCGGCGCGGCCCCGTCGCGTGCGTGGCATAAGGATGATCCCCCGATCACGACCGGCTGCCGCGCCGGTCGGGGGTCGGATACTCGATCGGGGCGCCCGAGACAATTGGAAAGATGGCCGCGCCGCTGGGCGATGGGTCGATTGCCCCTTCGGCGGTTGCCTGATAGCATCGCGGCTGCTCCGGACGGAGACGCATTCATGCGCATGCATCCGATCGCTCCGCCGCCGACCAAGTTCGATCCGCGCGCCAAGCAGGCCAAGATCGCGGCATCGCCACGGCCGGTCCGCGTGATCCCGCCGCCGCTGGTGAGCTGGCCCGGTGTCCCGCTCGGCCGTGCGGCACAGCCGGCAGCGGCGGTTCACGACACCATGCGCACGCGCAACCGGCGCAAGCATGTGCTTCGCCGCGCCAAGCGCGAGATCCTCGCGATCAACGACGATCGCGGTCAGAACGCCAACCTCGCCCAGATCGGCATTCACGACCGCGCGCTTCATGCCGGTGCCCATCATGCTTTCCGGATCGTCAGGATCGGCAGCCTCATCGATGATCTCGACAACGCCATCGCCGCGCTCTCGGGTTTGAACCAGGCCGCCAACGACGCCCTCCACGGCGCCTAGCGTCCGGCGGCGGCGCACCGCGCGATTACCCCGGAGGTAATTGTCTTCCGCCGCGCCGCTGGCGAAACTGGGCCGGAACGGGTCGGGAGGGTGCCATGGACGAGCTCGAGCAGCTGCGCCGGACGAAGCTGCCTTTCGCCGAGTTGCTCGGCATCGAGTACCTGTCGGCGAGCAAGGAGCGGGTCACCGCGGCGCTGCCGGTGCGCGACGAGCTCTGCACCCGGCCGGCGGTGCTGCATGGCGGCGCGATCATGGCGTTTGCCGACACGCTGGGCGCCGCCGCCACGATCCTCAACCTGCCCGACGGCGCCGGCACCACCACCATCGAATCCAAGACCAATTTCCTGGCGCCGGCGCCGGTGGGGACCAAGGTGGTGGGCGAGACCACGCCCGTCCATCGCGGCCGGCGCACCATGGTGTGGCAGACCCGGGTCACCGGCGACGCGGGCCGGCTGGTGGCGCTGGTGACGCAGACGCAGATGGTGCTGGAGAAGCGGTGAACCAGATCGCGAGCCCCTTCGGCGAGCGGCTGCGCTGGTGGCGCGAGCGCCGCGGCCTGTCGCAGCTCGATCTCGCCGGCGTCGCCGAGACCTCGCAGCGCCATCTGAGCTTTCTCGAATCCGGCCGCACCGGCGCCAGCCGCGAGATGGTGCTGCGGCTCGCCTCGGCGCTCGACCTGCCGCTGCGCCAGCAGAATGCGCTGCTGCTCGCCGCGGGCTTCGCCCCGGCCTGGCGCGAGAGCGACCTCGCCGCGCCGGAGCTCGCCAAGGTGAACGCCGCGCTCGACCACATGCTGGCGCAGCAGGAGCCTTACCCCGCCTTCGTCGTCGATCGCCGCTGGACGCTGCTGCGCGCCAACAAGGCCGCGCTGCGCTTCGTCGAGTTCCTGCTGGGCGAGGTGCCGTCGGGGCGGGTCAACCTCGCCGAAGCGATGGTCTCGCCGCACGGGCTCCGGCCCCTGGTCGTCAATTTCGACGAGGTGGCGCTCTACCTGCTGCGCGGCGTGCAGGCGGACGCGCTCGCCGACGGCACCGCCGAGACGGCGGCGCTGCTGAAGCGGCTCCTGGCCTATCCGGGCCTGCCGGCGCTGTCGCAGGCGCCGCTGCCCGAGGAGCCGCGCGCGCCGGTGCTGACGCTGCATTTCCGCAAGGGCGAGACCTCGCTGCGCTTCTTCACCACCATCGCCACGCTGGGCACGGCGCATGACGTGACGCTGCAGGAGATCCGCATCGAATGCTTCTTCCCCGCCGACGACCCTACAGCATGCGCGATGCGCGAGCGCGCGTAGAGCCCGGGCTCACGCCCGCGGCCGCAGCCCGTCGATGACGAGGCGCAGGAAGATCTCGGCCAGCTCCTTGCCCGGCAGCGTCCCGCCCGGCTGGTACCAGCGCGGCAGCCAGTTGAGCGCGCCGATGAGGAAGAACTCGGTGATCTTGGGCTGGGCGCCGATGATGGAGCCGTCGGCCAGCCCTTCGGCGAGAAACGCCTGCAGCATCGTGTCGATCGCCCGCGACTGCTTGCGCACGTGGCGGCGCTGCTGCGGCGCCAGCGCCGAGAGGTCGGTCAGCACCCAGGCGGCGCCCTCCGTGCCCGCCAGGGTCTCGAACTGCGCCCGGACATAGGTCTCGATCTTCTCGCGCCCGCTGCGGCCCGTCCGCGCCGCCTCGTTCACCGCGGCCAGCGTGCATTCGAGCGCGTAGAGGTAGCATTCGTAGAGCAGCTCGGTCTTGTCGACGAAATAGTGATAGAGCAGCGCCTTGGAGAGGCCGAGCTCGCTGGCGATGTCCTCGACCGAGGTGGCGTGGAAGCCGGAGCGGTTGAAGAGATGCACCGCGGTGCGCACCATCGCCGCCCGGCGCTGGTCGTGGCGCTCGGCCGGATCGAAGGCGGGATGGCGCGGCCGCGATCCGTTGCGCTTGGCGGGAGACGGAAGCCGGGGACGCGCCATGCTCGCCGCCTCAGTGGATCGCGGCGTACATGATCTTCTCCTCGGTCGCCTCCAGCGCCGAGAACTCCTCGACCACCTTGCCCTGACGGGCGACCAGGACGCGGTCGGAGAGCGCCATGATCTCCGGCAGGTATGAGGAGATCACCACCACCGCCTTGCCCTCGTCGGCAAGCCGGTTGATCAGCTGGTGGATCTCGGCGATGGCGCCGACATCGACGCCGCGGGTCGGCTCGTCGAAGATGATGAGGTCCGGCTCCTGCACCAGGGATTTGGCGATCACCACCTTCTGCTGGTTGCCGCCGCTGAGCTCGACCACCTTCACGTCCTTGCCGATGGCGCGGACGTTGAGGCGCTTGATCCAGGTCTCGCCCACCGCCTCGGCCTCGCGCGGCGACAGAAATGGCCGCTTGCGCCCGAGCTTCGCCAGCAGCCCCATATAGACGTTGCGCGCGATCGACATGGTCTCGAAGAAGCCCTCGACCTTGCGATCCTCGGTGACGTAGGCGATGCCGTCGCGCACCGCCGGCGCCGGCACGCGGTAGCGCACCCGCCGCCCGTGCAGCAGCACCTCGCCGCCGTGGAAGAAGTCGCGCTTCATGACGCCGGACACCACCTTGAAGGTCTCGGTCCTTCCGGCGCCGACCAGGCCGAAGACCCCGGTGATCTGGCCGGCGAAGATCGACAGCGAGCTGTTCTTCACCAGCGCCGCCATGCGCAGGTTCTGCACCGAGAGCACGCGCTGGCCGGGCGGGCGGACCGACTGCTTGCGGCGGCCATAGAGGGTCTGCGACAGGTCGCGCCCGACCATCGCCTGGACGATGCGCGCGCGGTCGAATTTGCGCGTGGCGTCGGTCACCACGTGCTTGCCGTCGCGCAGCACCGTGATGCGGTCCGAGATCTGCAGCGCCTCCTCGAGCGCGTGCGAGATGAAGATGATGGAGACGCCGCGCCGCTTCAGCTCGAGCACGAGGTCGAAGAAGTATTTCTTCTCCTCGGGGGTGAGCGAGGCGGTCGGCTCGTCGAAGATGATGACCTTGGCGTTGTGGAGGACGGCGCGCGCGATCTCCACCATCTGCTTCTTGGCGGCGCCGAGCAGGCTCACCGTGGTGGTGGGTGCCACGTCGAAATTGAGCGATTGCAGGAATTGCTGGGCGGCGATGTAGATGCCGCGCAGCCGGTTGTAATATTTTTCCTGGCCGAGGAAGAGGTTCTGCGCCACCGTCATGGTCGGCACCAGGCTGTTCTCCTGGAACACCATGGCGATGCCGAGATGGCGCGCCTCGAGCGGCGTGCGCGGCTCGACCTCGCGGCCCTCGACCAGCATCGTGCCCGAGCTCAGCGCCACGACCCCTGCCATCACCTTGGTGAGCGTCGACTTGCCGGCGCCGTTCTCGCCGACCAGCGCGTGGATCTCGGCGCGCTCGAGGGCGAAATCGATGTTCTCGATCGCCGGCACCCCGGCATATTTCTTGGTCGCCTGGCGCAGCTCCAGGATCGGCTCGGTCATGGCAGCAGCTCCTGCTCGATCGCCGCCACCGAGAGGCGCAGCAGCTTGCGGCAGCCCTTGGCCAGCACGTAGAGCTCGCCGCGGCATTCGACCGCCGCCACCACGCCGTGATGGCTGCCGTCGACGCGGCTGTGCAGCGAATAGCGCGGCAGGCCTTCGGGGGTGAGGCGGATGACGAGGCCGTAGGAGCGCGGCGGCGCCCAGGGCTTGAGGATGCCCATGGTCTTGATGTGCGCGCCCTGCATCGGCTCGAGAAAGGTGTGGCCCGAGCTCAGCCGCGGCGCCACCCAGTAGCGGGGATCGACCTCGCGCATCATGCGCCGGCAATAGGCGGGTTCGCGCAGCACGAATTCGACGAGCTGGGTGCGGGCGATGAAGGCGGTGAGCCAATATCCCCCGCCTTCGGCCGGCGCGATGCGCGAGGGATAGACGGGAAGGCCTTCGAGCACCGGGCGGCCGGCGCCCTTTCCATCAAACGCCACGAGGCGATGGCGCCAGCTCTCGCTCACCCACACCGCCGTCCCCGCGGCAGCGACGCCGAAGGCATAGGCGAGGCCGCCGGCGATGACGCGCTCGCCGCCTTGGCCGAGATCGAAGGCGATCAGGCGGCCGCTCCGTCCCTGGCCCATGAGATCGTGGCACCAGCGTTCGTAAGGCTGGGCGCGCGAGCCGTCGGTCGCCAGCAGGCTCCGCCCGTCGGCGCCGGGTGCGAGCACGTTGACGGCGGTAAGCGGCGCGCCGCCGGCCTGCTGCCAGCGCCTGCCGTCGTGGGCGCCGCCGAGGATGCGCACCTCGCTGCCGTCGAGCGCCACCGCGAGGGCGCCACCGGGAAGGCAGCACAGCGCGGTGACCGGGCGATCGAAGCGCGCGACCTCGCCGGGCGCGCCCGCGCCCAGCCGCAGCACCGCGCGGCCGTCGGCGAGGAAGACCGAATTGCCGTCGGTGGCGAGATCCTCGGGCGCCTCGAGCTCGGCCAGCACCGAGGCGCGCTCGAGCAGCTGGTTGGGCTTGAGCTGGCCGTCGAAGGGCGGCACCGTGGTCGAGGCCTCGCCGCGCCCGAGCAGGCGGTCGGCCCAATGGCCCAGGGCGGCGATCATGAGCGCCGGCCCCAGCGCACGTCGTAGTGCACGAAACCGGGATCGGCGCCGGGCAGCTTGTAGCGGCCGATGCGGTTGTTCTGGATGCCGCCGAGATAGAGATATCCGCGATGCTCGCGCATCGAGGTGATCATCGGGTGGTTGACGCCGCCGAGATCCCAGAGCGATTCCAGCACCTCGCCCCGCTCGTTGAACTTGATGACGCAGCCGGTATTGATGTTGGGGAAGAGCCATTCGTCGACCGGCAGGCGCTTGGCCATGCGGCGCCGGAAGCTCGGCATGCGCCAGGCGAGATCGAGGGCCGGGCAGCGCATGCCGACCAGCGCCAGCCAGTAATTGCCGTCGGAGGCGAGGTTGATGTTGTCGGGATAGCCCGGCAGGTTGTCGAGCACCAGCTCGACCGTGCCGGTCTTGGGCCCGGCGAACCAGTAGCGCTTCACCGTGCAGCCCCAGGTCTCGGCGAAGAGGATGGACTGGCCGTCCGCGGCGACGCAGACGCCGTTGGGGAATTTGAGGCCGCGCAGCACGGTGCGGGTGGTGTTGGTGTTGGGGTCGTAGCAGATGATGCGGCCGTTGCCGCGCGCCTCGAGCCCGTCCACCGGCCATTCATGCATCTCGTAGCGGATCGTCGCCTCGGAGAAGAAGATGCGCCCGTCATCGGCGATGTCGAGGTCGTCGGCGAGCCGGAGGCGGCTGTCGTCGTTCACCGAGCGCAGGCTGCGATTGGTCTCGTCGGTGGCCTTCTCGACCTTGCGCTCGGGCGTGATGCGGTAGAGCCCCATGCCGCCGATGCAGACATAGAGATTGTCCTGGCGGTCGAAGGCCATGCCCAGCGGCTGGCCGCCGATATGGGCATAGACCTCCATGCGCTCGTAATCGGGCGGGAAGAAGCGGATGATGTCGCCGTGGCGCGAGCCGGCATAGAGATTGTCCTGGCGGTCGAGGATCACGTCCTCCGGCGCCTCGATCCGGCCGAGCCCGATCTCGGTCACGTCGCGCAGCCGGTCGTTGAGCGCGAAGGCGGTGCCGCTGTCGGGCGCGGTCGCGGGTGCGGGCGGCATCGGGTGATAGGTCGGGCTGACATAGACCTTGCTGATGATGCGGTAGCGGTTCTTCACCCAGCGGATGTCGATCATCGCCGCGAGCAGCAGGATGCCCGCCAGCACCATGCGGTTGACGCCGCCCGGCGCCGAGAGCGTGGTGAGGCCGTTGGTGATCAGCAGCACGATCAGCGTGCCGACCAGCGCCTTGGCCACCGATCCCTTGCCGCCGCCGAGGCTGATGCCGCCGAGGATCGCCGCGGTCAGCACCGTCACCTCGAGCCCGGCGCCGATATCGCCGCCGACGGTGCCGAGCCGCGCCGCGAAGAAGAGCGCGCCTACCGCGGTCAGCATGCCGGAGACGACATAGCATTGCGCGATGGTGCGCCGGACCGGGATGCCGGAATTGTAGGCGGAGCGACGCGAGCCGCCGATGGCGGTGATGTGCCAGCCCGGCCGCAGCCGCGTCAGGAAGACATGGCCGAAGATCGCGACCGCGGCATAGGCCAGCGCCACGCTGGGCACACCCAGGACATCGCCGCCGCCCATGAAGTTCCAGCTCGGCATGTCGGGGAATGCCGCGGCGATCTGGTTGGAATAGTCGAGGATCAGCAGATCGTAGGCGGCGCGGTAGACGATGAGGGTGATGAGGGTGGTGATGAAGGCGCGCAGCCGGAAATAGCCGATGAGCACGCCGTTCACCAGGCCGAGCAGCCCGCCGGCGATCATGGTGACGGGGATCACGAGCGCCACCGGCCAGTTGAGCACGTCGAGGCAGAAGAGGGCGCAGAAATCGGTGAGCGCGAACATCGAGCCGACCGAGAGGTCGATGCCGCCGACGATGATGACCAGCGACATGCCGAGCACGACGAAGCCGATCTCGCCGGCCTGGCGCGCGGTGTCGGCGAGGCTGGCGGGGGCGAGGAAGCCGGGGATGGCGCGGCTGAAGACGATGGCGACGGCGATCAGCACGATCACCGGGATCGCCGTCTCGGTCCAGCGCTTGGACAGGATCTCGCCCAGCAGATGGTCGGGCCAGTAGCGATAGCGCAGGCTGACGAGCTTCTCGTTCATGGAACTCTGACGAGGAGGGGAGAGGTTCCGGGCGCGAAGGACGGGCAGGGCGGCCGCAAGATGCGGCCCGCCCGCCCGGCGCCGCTGCTAGTTCGTCATCGTGGCGAGGCTCCAGCACGTGCCTTCCGTGCCGGCGTTCGCCTTGGTGATGGGGATGAGCGTGGTGTAGATCGAGCCCTTGACCGAGCCGGGCTTGAGCCCCGAGGAGAGCAGCCACTTGATCATGCCGGCGAGGTCGTGCGCCTGGGTCGGCACGTCGTAGCTGAGGTCGAGATCGAAGCCGCCCGATTTCACCTGGTTGCAGGCGCCGTGCTGCTCGCCGCCGCCGGAGGTGGCGACGAACACCTTGCCGGTGAGGCCGGCTTCCTTCACCGCCGCGGCGGTGCCGATGTCCATGCCGTCCCAGAATCCGACGATGCCGCAGAGATCGGGATTCTGCTTGAGCACGGTCTGGGTGATCGCTTTTGCTTTCGCTGCGTCCCAATCCGCCGCCTGGCTCGACACCACCTTGATCTCGGGATGCTTGGCCAGCACGTTCTCGACGCCCTTCAGCGTATAGGCGCTGGCCGCCGCCGAGAGCGCGCCCTGCACGATGGCGATCTTGTTCGACTTGCCCTTGCACGCCGCCACCACCGCGTCGGTGTCGCGCTCGCCGATCTCGATCCAGTTGGCGCCGACGAAGGCGGTGGTGCGATAGGACGAACCCATGTTGATCTGCACGACGTAGATGCCTTCGTTCTCGGCGCGCTGCAGCAGCTTGGCGTAGGTCTGCACGTCGGGATTGTGGATGATCATCACCGCCGGCTTTTCCGAGAGCAGCGTGGTCACCGCCTGGGCGCCGGCAGTGGTGCTCCAATTGGGATCGCGCACCTCGATCTTGACGCCGAAGGGCTCGAGCTCGCGCTTGACGCCGGCATACCAGCCCTGCGCCAGATCGAAATTCATCGCCACCGGCACATAGGCCACGACCTTGCCCTCGAGCGCCTTCTTGAAAGACGCCTGAAACGGCTCGTCGAGGCCCTTCTGCGCCAGCGCCGGGCTCGCCGCGCCGATGAGCGCCGCCAGCCCGAGGCAAGCCACGGCCGGCCGCCACCATCCCACCGATGTGCTCCGCATGATGAAACTCCTCCCTATGGTCAGCGACGTGAAAGCGATCACGGCGTCAGATGTCGCCTTGCTGCGCCGTCTCCTCGTTGCGCGGGTTGATGAACGAATCCGTCAGGATCGCGACCAGCAGCACGAGGCCCTTGATCAGGTTCTGCCCGGAATAGGAGACGTCGAGGATGGTCATGCCGTTGAGCATGGTGCCGATCAGCAGCGTGCCGATGACGACGTTGACGACGCCGCCGCGGCCGCCGGAAAGGCCGATGCCGCCGAGCACGACCACCAGGATGACGTCATAGATCAGGGTCGAGTTGAAGATGCGGGTCGGCATGCTGTTGACCGAGGCGGCCATCACCAGGCCGGCGAAGGCGCCGATCAGCGCCGCCAGCACGTATTGCAGCACGATCACTGGCCGCGTCGGTATGCCGGTGACCCGCGCGCCATAGGGGTTGTCGCCGATGGCGTAGATGAAGCCGCCGAGCCGGGTGGTGCGCAGGAAGAGCGCTACGGCGATGCAGGCGATGGCGAACATGATCACCGGCATCGGGATGCCGGCGAGCGTGCCCTGGCCGAGCCAGGCGAGGCCGTCGAGCGGCGCGCTCCATTGCACGACATCGAGCTGGAAGAAGGCGACCTGTCCGAGGCCGGCGAGGAAGATGCCGCTCGCCAGCGTCGTGAACAGCGACGGCACCTCGGCATAGGCGATGAGCCAGCCATTGGCCAGGCCGAAGGCGAGGCTGAGGGCCAGCGCCGCGATCAGCGCCGAGCTCACCGAGTGACCGTTCTGCACCATCTCCAGCACCAGCCCCGCCGGCACCGCGAGCGAGGCGACCAGCGAGATGTCGATGCCGCGACCGATCACCACCACCGCCATGCCGAGGCCGAGGATGCCGAGCACCGCCACGTTCTGCAGCAGCGTCAGCATGTTGTCGGCGGTGAGGAAGCCGCGCAGGAAGATCGAGAAGACGGCGAACAGCGCCACGAAGAGGACGAAGACGATGCTCTGCTGCGTCAGGCGCGGCCGCTTCACGGGCTCTGCCTCGTGCCCGACGCTGCACGCAAGCCATACCGGCGACGCGCTCGCGTCGCAGCGTTCTTCGACATCGTTTCCTCCCGCGAGGACGCTATCACACTGCGGCAGACGGTCAAGTCGCTCGATCGAACCGTGGTTCAGTTTCTTGAATTTCGCGCCGGGACGGGGTCTGATGGCGTTAAACGGCGTCGCGGAACGCCGGCTATCGAGCGGGAGGAGACGGTCGATGCGGCGCATCCCGATGACCGATTACGCCACGGCGCACCGCGATTTCACCTGGGAGATCCCCGAGCGCTTCAATTTCGGCGCCGATGTCGTCGACCGCTTTGCCGAAGATCCCGAGCGGCTGGCACTGATTTGGTGCGACGAGACCGGGCGCGAGGAGCGCTACACCTTCGCCGCGATCAGCGCGCTCTCCAACCGCTGCGCCAATGCGCTGAAGGAAGCGGGCGTGCGCGCCGGCGACCGCGTGCTGGTGATGCTGCCGCGGATTCCGCAATGGCAGATCGCCATGGTCGGTTGTCTCAAGCTCGGTGCGATCCCCATTCCGTCGATAGAGATGCTGACGGCAGGCGATGTGGCCTATCGGCTGGAGCATGCCGAGGCGGCGGGCGCGATCACCACCGCGGCGAATTGCGCCAAATTCGCCGCCGCGCGCGGTCTCGGCGCCCGGCTCAGCGTCGGCGGCGCGCCGCCGGGCTGGACCGATTTCGAGCGCGCGCTCGACGCCGCTTCGCCGGTCTTCGAGCCGGTGCGGCTCGCCGCCGAGGACCCGGCGATCATCTATTACACCTCGGGCTCGACGGGCAAACCCAAGGGCGTCACTCATGCGCAGCGCGGCCTTTTCGCCTGGCGCGTCTCGGCCTGGTACTGGCTGAGCCTCGACGAGCGCGATCTCATGTGGTGCACCGCCGATACCGGGTGGAGCAAGGCCGGCACCAGCATCCTCTTCGGTCCCTGGAGCTGCGGCGCGGCGGTGCTGTTCCATAACGGCCCGTTCGATCCCGCCCGCCGGCTCGAGCTGCTGCAGCGCCACGGCGTCAGCGTGTTCTGCGCCGCGGCCACCGAGCTGCGCCGGCTGCTGCTGCTCGATCTCGAGCGCTGCGACCTCTCGCGGCTCCGGCTCACCGTCTCGGCCGGCGAGACCGTCAATCCCGAGATCGTCACCGCCTGGCGCGCGCGGACCGGCGTGACGCTGCTCGACGGCTACGGCCAGACCGAGACGCTGATGACGGTGCTCAATTATCCCGCCCTGCCGGTGAAACCGGGCTCGATGGGCAAGCCCTTGCCCGGCACCGGGGCGGCGGTGATCGATGAGGCCGGCCACGTGCTGCCGCCGGGCGAGACCGGCATGCTCGCCATCAGGCTGCCCAATCCGCAGATCATGCTGGGATACTGGCGCGACGAGGAGCGCAGCCGAGAGACGGTGCGCGAGAGCGGCGGCGTGCGCTGGTTCCTCACCAACGACACGGCACATCAGGACGAGGAGGGATACCTCTTCTATCACGGCCGCGCCGACGACGTGATCAACTCGGCCGGCTACCGCATCGGTCCGCTCGAGGTCGAGAACGCGCTCATCGAGCATCCCGCGGTGCAGGAATGCGCCGTGGTGGGCGCGCCCGACCTCGAGCGCGGCGAGGTGGTGAAGGCCTTTGTCATCCTGAAGCCCGGCCATGTCGGCGATGCCGCGATGGTGCAGGCGCTGCAGGAGCATGTGAAGCGGGTGACGGCGCCCTACAAATATCCGCGGCGCATCGAATTCGTGCCGGATCTGCCGCGCACCGTCTCCGGCAAGCTGCTGCGCCGCCAGCTGCGCGCCGCCGAATACGCGGCCGCCCGCGGCGCGCCTACCCCTTGACGCCGAACATCGTCCAATAGGCGTCGGGCCCGGGCGTGCCGAGCAGGACGCGGCCGCATTCGGTGACGATCTCGTCGGCGAGCAGCAGATGCTGGGTTCCGGCATGGGCGTCGCGGTAGCAGCGCTGCAGCGTGCTGCGCCGGAGCGAGACGCCGCGCGAGGCGCGATGGGCGAAGGTGGTGACGGCGGAGAGCGCGTCGTGCAGATGGCGCATCGCCAGGCGGATCAGCGCCAGCTGCTCGAGGCTGGCGGATCCCCCTTGCGCGAAGGTGCCGGCGAGGCTGTTCCAGGTCTCATAGACCAGCGCACGCGCCGCGCGGTACTGCGCCTCGGCATCGGCGAAGGATTTCTTGAAGGTCGGGCTGTCGGCGAGCCGGCCGAAGACGTCGCTGCGCTCGCGCGCCAGCCGCGCCAGCTCGTCGAGCGCGCGCCGGCCGACGCCGAGCGCCCATGAGGTGTGGCCCCAGCTGGTGAAGCCCACCAGCCCGACCGCGTATTGCGCGCCGCCGCGCTGCGGCACGCGGCTGTCGAAGGGGTAGCTCATGCGCTGCGGCACGAAGAGCTCGGGCTCCTTCAAGGTGTAGTCGAAGCTGCCGGTGCCGCGCAGGCCGAGCACGTCCCAATTGCCCTTGAGCACGATGGTGTCCCGGGGATGGTGCATCAGCACGATCTCCGGCGCGCCGTCGGGCCCGAGCCTGGGCTTGTCGCCCTCGGTGATGAAGCAGCCGGAATGGACCCATTCGGCGTGGTGGATGCCGCTGCCATAGGCCCAGTGACCGCGGATCATGTAGCCGCCCTCGACGCGGCGGGCAAAGCCGCGCGGCACGCCGTTGCCGGCGACCGTCACATCGGCGCCCTTGCCATAGATCTCGCGCGCGCCGGCCTCGGGGGCGAAGGCGCCGAGCGAAGCGCTCATCACGCCCTGCACCATGCAGCACCAGCCGGTCGAGCCGTCGGCCCAGGCCAGGCGCTCGACGATGCGCATGGCGTCGACGAAGGGCAGCTCGCCGCCGCCCAGCGCCTGGGGCAGCAGCATCGCGTAGATGCCGGAGCGGCGCAGCTCGGCGATGACGCGGTCGCTCTGATGCGATTGGCTCTCGGCCGCGTCCGCCTCGGCCTCGATCAGCGGCAGCAGCCGCTCCACGGTCTGCAGGTGTTCGGCCAACACCGCCGAGCGCGGCCGGCCGGAGCCGGCAGGAGTTCCTTCCATCGTTCCCTCCGCATCGCCCGCCGGCTTTTGCCGGTCGCTGCCGGCGGGGCGGGTCGCTCGAACGTCAGCATGGCGTCAGCCCGCGGGGCTGGCAATGCGATGTTGCAGCCGGCGCAACGGTGCGGCAGCGTAGGCGCGGGAGGAACGAATGAAAAAGACCATGCTCGCGGCGCGGCTGCACGAGATCGGCCGTCCCATGGTGCTCGAACGACTGCCGGTGCCGGAGCCGCGCCCGACGGATGTGCTGGTGCAGGTCAGGGCCTGCGGCATCGTGCCCAATCTCGGCAATGTGCTGGCGAACTGGCAGCGCTGGTTTCCCGAGCTGCCGCTGCCGCGGCTGCCGGCGATCTTCGGCCTCGATGCCGCCGGCGTGGTCGCCGCCACCGGCGCGCTGGTGCAGCAGTTCGCGGCGGGCGACCGGGTCTATGTCAATCCCGGCCTCACCTGCGGCTCCTGCCGCGCCTGCCGCGGCAACGATCCCATGAACTGCCGCAACTACACCTTTCAAGGCTATTTCGGCTTCGGCCCGCAATCGCAGCGCCAGTTCGACGCCTATCCCTATGGCGGCCTCTGCGAGTACCTGACGGCGCCGCAGCACAATCTGGTGCGGCTGCCGGAGCAGGTGAGCTTCGAGCAGGCGGCGCGGTTCGGCTATCTCGGCACCGCCTATGCGGCGCTGCGCAAATCCGGCGCCGGCCCCGGCGACAGCGTGCTGATCAACGGCATCAGCGGCACGCTCGGGCTCGGCGCGGCGCTGATCGCGCTGGCGCGCGGCGCGACGCGGCTGCTCGGCACCGGGCGGCGGCGTGACCTGCTGGAGCGGGTGAAGGCGCTGGCGCCGGGCCGGATCGAGGTGCTGGCGCTGGGCGAGCGGCCGGTCGCCGATTGGGCGCGCGACCTCACCGAGGGGCTCGGCGCCGATCAGGCGATCGATTGCCTGGGTCCCGGCTCTCCGGCGGCGAGCATGGTCGATGCCATCTACGCGCTCCGGCGCGGCGGCCGCTACGTCAATATCGGCGGCATGGGCGAGACCGTGCCGATGAACGTCCATTGGATGATGGACGAGCAGATCGACTTCATCGGGAGCAACTGGTTCACGCCGGGCGAAGGCCAGGCCATGGCCGAGATGGCGCGGGCCGGGACGCTCGACCTCTCGGTCTTCGAGCATCGCCGCTTCGCGCTCGCCGACATCAACCGGGCGCTCGACGGCATCCCCGAGCGCAATGGCGGCTTCACCAATTTCGTCATCATGCCGTAACCAGCCGCCCTTGCGACGGAGCGGCGGGCGCGGGAAGATGCGGGCGCGACGATAAAGACAAGCGCGCGGGGGAGGGGTGTCGGTGGGGTCGATACTGCGGCTGCAGCAGGTCTCGAAGAGCTTCGGCGCGCTCCGGGTCATCGACGGCTTGTCGCTCGATCTCGCCGAGGGCGAGGCGCTCGGCATCCTCGGCCCCAACGGCGCCGGCAAGAGCACGCTCTTCAACCTGATCACCGGCGATCTGCTGGTCTCGTCCGGCCGCATCGAGCTCTGCGGGCGCGACATCACCCGCCTGCCGGCGCATCAGCGCTGCCGGCTCGGCATCGGCCGCTCCTATCAGATCCCGCACCCCTTCGCCGGCATGACCGTGTTCGAGAACGTGCTGGCGGCGGCGGCGTTTGGCGCGGGATTGCCCGAGACCGCGTGCTATCCGCTGTGCATCGACATCCTCGAGCGCACCGCCTTGCGGCACAAGGTCAACGCGCTGGCGGGGACGCTCACCGTGCTCGAGCGCAAGCGGCTGGAGCTCGCCCGCGCGCTGGCGACGCGGCCGAAGCTGCTGCTGCTGGACGAGATCGCCGGCGGCCTCACCGAAAGCGAATGCCACGAGCTGGTCGCCAGCATCAAGGAGTTGCACGCCGCCGGGCTCTCGATCATCTGGATCGAGCACGTGGTGCATGCGCTGGTGGCGGCGGTGGAGCGGCTGCTGGTGATCAATTTCGGCCAGGAGCTGGCCCAGGGAGATCCCCGCCGGGTGATGGCCGATCCCGCCGTGCAGGAAGTCTATATGGGCATCGAGACGGCATGAGCCTGCTCGAGCTCGAGGGCTTGGTGGCGCATTACGGCAGCCTGCAGGCGCTGTTCGGCGTCGACCTCCGCGTCGAGGCGGGCGAGACCGTGGCGATCATCGGCGCCAACGGCGCCGGCAAGTCGACGCTGCTGTCAAGCGTGACCGGCCTGCTGCCGGCGGCGCCGGCGAGCATCCGCTTCGCGGGCGCGGCGATCGGCGCCGAGCCGCCCGAGCGGCTGATCGCGCGCGGCATCGCGCTGGTGCCGGAGGGGCGGCGGCTCTTCCCCTCGCTCACGGTCGAGGAGAACCTGCTGATGGGCGCACATTGCCGGCGCTCCGGCCCGTGGTCGCTGGCGCGGGTCTACGAGCTCTTCCCGATGCTGGCGGAGCGCCGCCGCACGCCGGCCACCGCGCTCTCCGGCGGTCAGCAGCAGATGGCCGCGATCGGCCGCGCGCTGATGGCCAATCCGCGCCTCCTGCTCTGCGACGAGATCAGCCTCGGCCTGGCGCCGATCGTCATCCGCGATCTCTATGCCGCGCTGCCGCGCATCCTCGCCGAAGGCACCACGCTGGTCATCGTCGAGCAGGACATCTCGCGCGCCATGACCGTGGCCGACCGCGTCTATTGCCTGCAGGAGGGCAGGGTGACGCTCGAGGGCAAGCCGGCGGACCTCACCCGCGAGCGCATCAAGCTCGCCTATTTCGGCGCCTAGGAGCCTGGCATGGCCGTCACCGACGCCGCGCCCCGCTTCCGCATCGAGCGCTCGACCCGGACCAGCCGCGCCGGGCTGGTGCTGTCGCTGGCGGCGGTGGCCATGCTGGTCTCGCTGCCGCTCTGGGGCGATGCCGCCTGGATGCGGCTCATCGTCGAGATCGCCTATTACATGGCGCTGGCGCAGAGCTGGAACCTGCTGGCGGGCTATGGCGGGCTGGTCTCGGTCGGGCAGCAGGCCTTCGTCGGGCTCGGCGGCTATGCGATGGTGTTCCTGACGGTCATCCTCGCCGTGCCGCCGCTGCTGGCGCTGCCGCTGGGCGGCCTCGTGGCGGCCGTCGTGGCGCTGCCGACGGCGCTGGTGACCTTCCGCCTGCGCGGCGCCTATTTCGCCATCGGCACCTGGGTCATGGCCGAGGTCTTCCGCCTGCTCGTGGCGCAGGATTTCGCGCTGGGCGGCGGCACCGGCATGAGCCTGCCGGTCTCGGTGATCATGGAGGTGGGCAGGAGCCGGGCGCTGCGCGAGCTCATCCTCTATTACGTCGCCCTCGCCATCGGTTGCGGCAGCATCCTGGTGGTGTTCCTCTGGCTGCGCTCGCGCCAGGGCCTGGCGCTGACGGCGATCCGCGACAGCACCGCGGCGGCGGCCAGCATCGGCATCAACAACGGCCGCACCAAGCTCGCGGTCTTCGTCGTCGCCGCCTTCCTCGCGGGCCTCGTCGGCGCGCTCGCCTTCATCGAGAAGGTCCGCATCTCGCCCAACGCCGCCTTCAGCCTGATCGACTGGACGGCCAACGTCATCTTCATCGTCGTCATCGGCGGCATCGGCAGCATCGAGGGGCCGATCATCGGCGCCGTGGTCTTCTTCGGCCTGCGCGGGCTGCTGGCCGATTACGGGCCGCTCTACATGATCCTGCTCGGCCTGATCGCGATCGTGGTCATGCTGGTGGCGCCGCGCGGGATCTGGGGGCTGGTGTCGCGCCGCTTCGGCATCGAATTCTTCCCCGTCCAGCGCCGCGTGCGCTTTCCCGATGGCATGGTGCGCCGGCGTGGATGAGGAATGTCCCATAACTGTTTGTAAATAAGACAAAAATGTTCCGAACAGGGTCGCGTGACCCTACCCGCAATTAATGAAACGGTACCGTTTCGTTTTGTTTTTGCCGGTGCTATATTTCTTCTCGCGCGTGGCCAAAGCGACACCTTCAAGGGAGCTGGTCATGGAGAGTTATAGAACCGCGATCCTCGGCGCCTCGGCCGCGATTGCGCTTGCCGTTGCACCGATCGCGCCTGCCTCGGCCCATTGGCGCCATCATGACGGACCGATCCTCGGCCTCGCCGCGCTGGGCGCGGCGGTGGTGGTCGGCGCTGCCGCCATCGTGACCGCCCCGGTGCGCGCGCTCGCCGCCCCGGTCTATGCGCCGGCGCCGGTCTACTACGCCCCGCCGCCCGCCTATTACCCGCCGCCGGCCTACGCGCCACCCCCTGCCTATTATGCGCCGCCGCCCGCGGCCTATTACGCGCCGCCTCCAGGCTATGGCTATTACGCACGCTGAGGACCGTTGCACCGACGCCATGGCTCGGCCCATGGCGTCGTCGGGCGCGGCGCCGGTGAGGTGACGGCGGCCCGGCCGCGTCGCGGCGGCCGCCCGTCACGCGAGGCGGCGGCGTTGCTCGGCGAGCGCATCCTCGATGTCGCGACCGGGCTCTTCCTCACCGAGGGCTATGGCGCCACCAGCATCGAGGCGGTGGCGCAGCGCGCTGGGATCTCCAAGCGCACCTTCTATCATCGCTTTGCGGACAAGGCGGCGCTGTTCGACGCTGTGGTGCGGCGGATCGTGCAGCATCTCCGGCCGCCGGCCAGCATGCCGCTTTACGAGGGCGCCAGCCTCGAGGCGATCCTGCGGCGGCTGGCGCGGCTGCTGCTGCGGGCGGCGCTCGCGCCGATGGCGCTGGCGCTCAACCGGCTGATGGTGGCCGAGGCGCAGCGCTTTCCCGAGCTCGCCGCCATCGCCGCGCGCGAAGGCACCCGCGCCGAGGCGGTGGGCCAGATCGCGGCACTGCTCGAGCGCGAAGCGGGCGCCGGCTCCCGCGCCCGCTTCGCCGCCGAGCAGTTCCTTCACATGGTCATTACCCTGCCGCAGCGGCGCGCGCTTGGCCTCGGCCAGCCCATGACCGAGCCCGAGCTCGAGGCCTGGGCGGATGATTGCGTCGACCTGCTGCTCAATGGCTGCCGCGGCGCAAAGCCTCGCTAGAGCGGCAGCTGGCTGGCGTTGGTCTTGATGCTGGGCGCCCGCATGTTGTTGACGATCTTCAGCTCCATCGCACCATCGGCGCGGGCCTGCCATTGGCCGCCGACCAGCGGCGTGGTGCAGACGCCGGGCACCGGTCCCTTCTTCCATTGCAGCGGGCCGACGATGGACTCGTAGCGGGTGGCCGCGATGGCGTCGCGAATCGCCTCCGGCTGCAGCGACTGGGCGCGCTTCAAGCTGTCGAGCGCGACCTCGAAGAGCGCGTGCTTGAAGCCCAGCACCATGAACCATTCCCTGCCGGTCGCCTTGGTGTAGGCGGCGGCGAGCTCGGCCGAGCTCTGGCCGGTCATGTGCGAGCTGAAGGGATGGTAGGGCGTCCACCAGACCTCGACGCAGATGTTCTTGGCGAGCGGCCCCAGCGATTTGATGACCGGCGGGAACTCGACCGACTTGCCGGGGGTGAGCACCTTCGGCCGGTAGCCCTGCTGCGCGCATTGCGTCCAGAAATTGGTGAAGACCGGCGGCGCCAGGACCGACGTCACCGCCTCGCAGCCGGCGCCCTTGAGCGCGGCGATCTGCGAGGAGAAGTTCTCGGTGCCGGGATCGAAGCGGCCGGTATCGACGAGCTTGTAGCCGGCCTTGGCGATGGCCGGCGGCATGCCGGTCTTGGCATCGGCGAAGGCGTTGCCGTCGGTGTCGTTGGGCCAGAGCGCGCCCACCACCTTGTTGGTCGGGATGTCGTTCCAGAGGTCGACGAAGACGGCGCTCAGGCTCTCGAGGCCGAAGAAGAAATGATAGGTCCATTGGAAGCCCTTCGCCGGGTCGCCGCGGCGGCCGAAGAACCAGGCCTGCCAGGGTGCATCGGTGGAGATGCAGGGCACGCCGTTGATCTCGCACTGGTCGCAGACCGGATTGGTCGTCTCCGGCGTATGGGCGACCACCATCAGATCGACCTTGTCGTTGAGGATCAGCTCGCCCGCGACCTCGGCGGCGCGGTTCGGGTTGGACTGGCTGTCCTTGACGATGAGCTCGACCGGATAGGTAGCGCCCGCGATCTTCACCCCACTGGCGACCACGGAGCGGAATTGCGGCACGACATAGGCGTCCGCCTCGGCGAAGACGGCGAGAGGACCGGTGCTGGGCGTGACCAGCCCGATCTTGACCGATTTCCGCTGCGCCCGCGCCAGCGCCGGCGCCAGCGTCATCAGCGCCGCGCCGCCGGCGGCGGTCGATGCGGTTTTCAGGATGCTGCGCCGGGACAGCGGCGCGCCTCGCTTCACGCCCATGACATTCCTCCCTGATGCCTGATCTTGTTTCCGCTCGAAGCGGTTGGTCTCGCGACAGGCGTGACTGAACGCTATCTGATTCCCCATGTGTGGGCAACGGCGTGCGCGCGTCCTTTGCGCGCCGCAGGGGATGCCTTACACTCGACGGCACAAGAAAAAGCGAGGGAGGGCGTCAGCCGCCATGGAGCACGAGGTTCGTCGCGTCGTCACCGGCCATGACGAGACCGGCAAGGCGATCGTTCTGATGGATGGTCCGAGCCCCAACAAGTTCGCGCGAGAAACGACGGGCACCGTGGCGCGGCTGATATGGGTCACAGATGCGACCCCGGCCGACATCGCCGGCACGGCCGATGCGGCGGCGCGCAAGATCGGCATCCCGCCGCCGCCCGGCGGCAGCGTCTTCCGCCTGGTCGATTTCCCGCCGTCGCCCGATCTCACCGGGACGCCGGCCGATCTGATGGCGCGCGACATCGGCGGCGAGCACGTCTCGGGCAAGGCCCGGCCGCCGCGCCATCCCTATATGCACCGCACCCGCAGCATCGACTACGCCATCATCGTCTCCGGCGAGATCGACATGCTGCTCGACGATTCCGAGGTGCATCTGCGCGCCGGCGACGTTGTGGTGCAGCGCGGGACCAACCATGCCTGGGTCAATCGGGGCAAGGACGTTTGCCGCATCGCCTTCGTGCTGATCGATGCCGACGACATCTGAGCCGGGGAGGCGGCGATGAAGCTCAGACGGGTGGTCACCGGGCACGATGCTTCCGGCAAGGCGGTCTTCGTCGGCGACGGCGCCCCGCCGGTGGCCCATGATTTCGCCAGCATTCCCGGATTCTTCCAGGCGCTGGTCTGGGCGACCCAGCCGCAGCCGGCGGCCGCGGCCGAGGATCCGACGCCGCGCGTCACGACGCTCCATCCCGAGCCCGGCGGCACGCGGATGGTGGTCGTGAGCTTCCCGCCGGATGCGGTGATGGCGGCGCCGGGCTTCGATCCGGTGGCGGCCGGGCGCGAGCACCTGGAGCACACGCCGGGGATCGCCGACCGGATGGAGCCGGACAATCCCGGCATGCACCGCACCGACACGGTGGATTACGTCATCGTCCTCGAGGGCGAGGTCTGGCTCGAGCTCGACGACGGCAAGGAGCGGCATCTGAAGCAGCACGACATCGTCATCCAGAACGCCACCCGCCACGCCTGGCGCAACAAGAGCAAGGCCAACGCCACCATCCTCGCCATGCTGATCGGCGCCGCGCCGCGCCGCTGAGGAACGGTCCCCGTGATCTCAGCCGCCGCGGCGGCGGGCGCGGAAATCGATGTGGCACTGCCAGGTGCTGCCGTCGTCGGGCGAGACCTCGCCGCGCCAGCGGAAGCTGTCCGGCGCGATCTCGGAGAAGCTCCAGCGGCGGAGATTGCCGGCCTGGTCCTTGCCGAGCTGCACGATGTCCTTGCCCTCGCGGCGGCCGAGCATGCGCAGATGGACCTGGATCACCGGATCGGTCCAATGGATGTGCCAGGCCGCGATCGCGGGATCGTAGACGCGCAGCGTGGTGCCGTAATACTCGCGCGCCGCCGCCGCGGCGTCGCCGGCGCGGCGCGTGCCGCGCGCCGGCACGATCCAGACATCCTGGATGGCGCGGCCTTCTAGCACCCAGGCGAAATGCCATTCGCCGTTGCGGCGGCGCGTCGAGCCGTCTTCCAGCAGCTCGCTGACATCGAGATCCCAGGCGCCGATGAGCCAGGCATAGAGCGCCATGGCCTCGGCGCGGCCGGAAGCGGGCCCCTCGGCCTGGAGGGCGTCGGCGAAGGCGGGCAGGGGGGCAATCATGGAGCATCTCCGCGCAATCGGGCGTCACTGCCCGGAGCATGCCGTCCTCGGCCGTACCGGCGCTTGGGAAAAATTGCTATTCTGGCCGCATGGGAGAGCAGTAGCGGGAACAGGAGGCGGCGCCGGTCTCGCGCATGCTGGCGCGGGGCGAGGAATGGTGCGTCACCGATTATCTCTGCCGCGCCGGTCACGGGGACCGCCCCTTCGAAGAGCGCCACGAGCAGGTGACGATCGCCGCCGTCATTGCCGGCCGCTTCTGCTACCGCTCCGAGAGCGGCCGGGCCTTGCTCTATCCCGGCGCCTTCCTGCTGGGCAATGCCGGAAGCTGCTTCGAATGCGGCCATGAGCACAGCACCGGCGATCGCTGCATCGCCTTTCATGTCGCGCCGGATTTCTTTGCCGAGATCGCCGCCGCGGTGACCGGCTCCGCGCGCTTCCGCTTTGCCGCGGCGATGCTGCCGGCGCTGCGCGCGCTGACGCTGCCGGCGGCGGAGGTCGAGGTGCTGGCGCAAGGCGGCGTCGAGGCGGTCGAGGAAGCAGCGGTGCGGCTGGTCGAGAGCGTGCTGGCGGTGATGGCGGGCGGCGGCGGGTCGGGTGCCGCGCCCGGCCCGCACGAGGCGCGGCGGATCGCCGCCGCGCTGCGCCGCATCGAGGATGAGGCCGAGGAGCCGCTCGCCCTTGCCGACCTCGCCGCGGTGGCGGCGATGAGCAAGTATCATTTCCTGCGCTGCTTTCGCCGCATCGCCGGGGTGACGCCCTATGAGCTATTGCTGACCACGCGGCTGCGACGGGCGGCGGTGCGGTTGCGCAACACGGAACTGCCGGTCTCGACCATCGCCTTCGAGGCCGGCTTCGGCGATCTCTCGACCTTCAATGCCCGCTTCCGCGCGCTCTTCGGCGCGGCGCCGCGCGCCTGGCGTGCGGGCCGGCTCAGCCCAGCGGGCGCAGCGTCACCTGGAGCCCGTCGCGCGGCCGCGGGATCGGCGTGAGCTGCCAGTCGGGCCGGTAGCCCGGCGCGATCGCGACCCTGCTCGTGGTCAGCAGATTGTAGGCGAAGCATTTCGCCTGCATGTAGGCGAAATGCAGGCCCAGGCACATATGCGCGCCGCCGCCGAACGGGGCGTAGGCGAATTTGTGCCGGCCGCGCGCATTCTCCTCGGTGAAGCGCAGGGGATCGAAGCGCTCCGGCTCCGGCCAGATCTCGGGCATGTGATGGGCGAAGACGATGCTGGTGTTGACGCGCGTGCCGGCGGGAATCCGATAGCCGCCGAACTCGAAATCGCGCACCGCCCGGCGCGGCAGCGAGATCACCGGCGGGATGAGCCGCATCGCCTCCTTGAAGGCCATCTCGGTGAGGCGCAGCTCGTCGAGGCGCTCGAACGGCAGCGCCTCGCCGGCGGCGAGGCCGAGCCCGAACGCCTCCTCGCGCAGCTTCTCCTGCCAGTCGGGATGGGCGGCGAGGAAATAGACGAAGGCGGAGAGCGATGAGGTCAGCGTGTCATGCGCCGCCATCATCAGGAAGTTCATGTGATCGGCGATCTCCTGGACGGTCATCAGCCTGCCGTCATCGAGGGTCGTGCGACAGAGCTGCGAGAAGATGTCCTCGCCGCCGCGCTCGCGCCGGAGCGGCGCCTGGCGGGTGAAATAGTCGACGATGAGGCGGCGGCCCTCGACGCCGCGGCGCATCGCCGTGCCCGGCAGCGGCCGGCGGATGATCGCGACCGACGCCGCGACCGTGTCGATGAAGGCGCGCTTGATCGTCTCCACCTCGGGGCCGATCGCCTCGCCGAGGAAGGACGTGGCGGCGAGATCGAGGGTGAGCTGCTTGATCGCCGGGTAGAAGCGGAAATCGCCCGTGCCCCGCCGCCACAGCGCGAGCCGCGCGGCGATGCCGGCATCGAGCGCGGCGAGGTAGGATTTGAGCGGCCCGGCCTTGAAGGCGACCGAGAGCGCGCGGCGGTGCAGCCGATGCTCGTCGAAATCGAGCAGCATCAGCCCGCGCGGAAAGAGCCGGCCGAGAAACGGCTCCCAGCCCTCGGCGGAGGAGAAGAGCCGCGCCTGGTCGAAGAGCACCAGGCCGATCCCCTCGGGCCCGAGCACCGAGATCGACCGCAGGCCGAAGACGCGGGTGCGATGGACGAGGCCGTAGCGCCCCGCCATGGCCTGGACGCTGCCCAGCGGCGCGGCGAGGAACCTGAAGGTGTCGCCGATCAGCGGCAGGCCGTCATCGCCGGGGATATGCGCCAGCGCGGCGAGGTCGGGCGAGGGCAAGCCGGGCGGCGCGGGCGCTGCGGCAGTGGCGGCGAGCGAGGACAGCGGCTGAGCTCCCCGGGACGGTGAGAACGCCTGCCAAGACTAACCGCGTGGGCGGTCGCTGCCTAGGGTGAAAACCCCACCGCGCCAGGCGCGGTCGCGCCCGGAAGGGGGCGGACACGCGCTCCGGTGCTATGCTCGACGCCGGCGTCCGACGGCGGCGTCGAGCGGATGGCGCAAGGAGCGGCAGCATGGCCCATGGTTTTTTCGTCGACGGCGTGTGGCGCAGCCAGTGGCACGAGACCGGCGCCGGCGGCGCCTTCAACTTCACCGAACCGCGCTTTCGCAACTGGGTCACGCAGGACGGCGGCCCCGGCCCCTCGGGCGAGGGCGGATTTCGCGCCGAGCGCGGCCGCTATCACCTCTATGTCTCGCTCGCCTGTCCCTTTGCCCATCGCGCGGTCATCATGCGCCGGCTGAAGCGGCTGGAGGATGTCATATCGATGTCGGTGGTCGAGCCGGTGATGGGCGACCAGGGCTGGGAGTTCGGCGACGGCCCCGGCACCACCCCCGACACGGTCAATGGCAAGCGGCGGCTGGGCGAGATCTATCTGCTCGCCGATCCCCGCTACAGCGGCCGCGTCTCGGTGCCGGTGCTGTGGGACAAGCAGCGGCGCACCATCGTCAACAACGAATCGCCGGAGATCCTGCGGATGCTGAATTCCGCCTTCGCCGGCTTCACCGACGAGCGCAGCGACTATTACCCGCCGGCGCTGCGCGCCGAGATCGACCGCGTCAACGCGCTCGTCTTCAGCGGCGTGAACGCCGGCGTCTACCGCGCCGGCTTCGCCACGCGGCAGGCGGCCTATGACGAGGCGTTCCGCGAGGTCTTCGCCGCGCTCGACGGGCTCGAGGAGCGCCTGTCGCGGCAGCGTTATCTCGCGGGCGATGAGATCACCGAGGCGGATTGGCGGCTGTTCACCACCATCGTCCGCTTCGATGCCGTCTATTACAGCCACTTCAAATGCAATCTGCGGCGGATCATCGACTATCCCAACCTCTCCAACTACCTGCGCGACCTCTACCAGGTGCCGGGGGTGGCCGAGACCGTGAACATGGATCACATCAAGCGGCACTATTACATCAGCATGCTCGCCATCAACCCGACGGGCATCGTGCCCGGCGGCCCGGCGCTGGACCTTGCCGCGCCGCATGATCGCGGCCGCTTCGCGCGCGGCTGAGCGTGGCGGCTATTTCTTGGCGGTGGCGGCGGCGCGCTTGCCGGACTGGCGGCCGTTGCCGCGGCCGAGCCCGATCTTCTTGGCGAAGGCCGAGCGTTGCTGCGCATAATTGGGCGCGACCATCGGATAGTCGGCGGGCAGGCCCCATTTGTGGCGGTACTCGTCCGGTGTCAGATTGTAGGTCGAGCGCAGATGCCGCTTCAGCATCTTCAGCTTCTTGCCGTCCTCGAGGCAGATGAGATAGTCGGGCGTGATCGATTTGCGCACCGGCACCGCCGGCCGCAGCGGCTCCGATTTCGCCTCCGCGCCCCTGCCGTCCAGCGTCTTCAACGAGAGGTAGACGGCGCCGATCACTTCCGCGAGCTGTGCCGTGGGCAGCACGTTGTTGCTGACATAGGCGGCGACGACGTCCGCCGTCATGCGCAGCAATTCCTCGTCTGTCACCTTATTCGGTGTTTGCTCGGCCATCGCCGAAGTCCCCCAATGATCAATGAGAATTCATTGGCATGATTGCAGGGGCGATTCAGCCTGTCAATCAAAACCACTTGCGCCGAGAATAATGAACACTTCGGAAGATCGCGATGATCGTGCCATACCGAGCAACGCCAAGACGAGCCGGTAATATCACGGTCGCCGGAACAAGGATTTTGCCTTGCGCCGCCGCGTTTTAGTGGGTGCAGCACAGCCATCCATTTCCCGCTTTAGGGAAAACACAGGGGAACGGCGATGATGACGCGACGGATGGTAGGCGGCTGGCAAGCCACCGCGACATCTGGTAGGATCACGCCGCAATTTTGTGCCCGGCGCTGACCCATGTCCGAAACGGTTGCCATTGCTGCCGATCACGGCGGCTTCGAGCTGAAATCCATGCTGCTGCCGGAGCTGCGCGCGCTGGGATTGGAGGTGCTCGATCTCGGCACGGCGAGTACCGAGCCGGTCGATTATCCCGACATGGCCGCGGCGCTGGCGAGTGCGATCGACAGCGGTCGTGCCGAGCGCGGGGTGGTGATCTGCGGCACCGGCATCGGCATGTCGATCGCCATCAACCGGCATCGCGGGCTGCGCGGCGCGCTGGTGCATGACGGGTTGACCGCGCGACTGGCGCGCCAACATAACGACGCGAATGTGCTGGTGCTCGGCGGCCGCGTGCTCGGCCCCGAGCTCGCCAAGGACTGTCTCAAGATTTTTTTCACCACCGGCTTCGATGGCGGCCGCCATGCGCGCCGCGTCGCCAAGCTGTCCTGACCCGCGCCCTCATCCCAAGCACCAGGTCCGCCTCATGTCCTCCCGCAGCGCCACCGCCCCCCTCGCTCTCTCCGAGCGCTTCTTCTCCGCCTCGCTGGCCGAGAGCGATCCCGAGATCGCCGCCGCGATCGGCCGCGAGCTGGGGCGCCAGCGCGACCAGATCGAGCTGATCGCCTCGGAGAACATCGTGTCGCGCGCCGTGCTCGAGGCGCAGGGCTCGGTGCTCACCAACAAATACGCCGAGGGCTATCCCGGGCGGCGCTATTACGGCGGCTGCGAGTTCATCGATCAGGTGGAGCAGCTCGCCATCGAGCGCGCCAAGGCGCTGTTCGGCTGCAGCTTCGCCAATGTCCAGCCGCATTCCGGCTCGCAGGCGAACCAGGCGGTGTTCATGGCCTGCCTCAAGCCGGGCGACACCTTTCTCGGCATGGATCTCGCCGCGGGCGGGCATCTGACGCACGGCTCGCCGGTCAACGTCTCCGGCAAGTGGTTCCGCGCCGTCTTCTACGGCGTGCATCGCGACAGCGGCCTCATCGACTACGAGGCGGTCGAGCGCGTGGCGCAGGCCGAGCGTCCGAAGCTGATCATCGCCGGCGGCTCGGCTTACGGCCGCATCATCGATTTCGCCCGCTTCCGCCGCATCGCCGACGGGATCGGCGCGGTGCTGATGGTCGACATGGCGCATTTCGCCGGGCTGGTCGCCGGCGGCGCCTATCCGAGCCCCCTGCCGCATGCCCATGTGGTGACGACGACGACGCACAAGACGCTGCGCGGTCCGCGCGGCGGCATGGTGCTCGCCAATGACGAGGAGCTCGGCAAGAAGGTCAACAGCGCGGTCTTTCCGGGGCTGCAGGGCGGTCCGCTCGAGCATGTCGTCGCCGCCAAGGCGGTGGCGCTGGGCGAGGCGCTCCGGCCCGAGTTCAAGACCTATGCCCGCGCCGTGGTCGCCAACGCCCAGGCGCTGGCGCAGAGCCTGGTCGAGGCCGGCCTCGCCATCGTCTCCGGCGGCACGGATTCGCATCTCATGCTGGTCGATCTCCGGCCGAAGCGGCTCACCGGCAAGCTTGCCGAGGCGGCGCTGGAGCGCGCCGGCATCACCTGCAACAAGAACGGCATCCCGTTCGATCCCGAGAAGCCGACGGTGACCTCGGGCGTGCGGCTCGGCAGCCCGGCGGCGACGACGCGCGGCTTCGGCGAGCGCGAGTTCCGCCAGACCGGGGCGATGATCGCGGAAGTGCTCGACGGGCTCGCGGCGCATGGCGAGGCCAATCACGAGGTCGAGGCGGGGGTGCGGCGGAAGGTGGGCGCGCTCTGTGCCCGCTTCCCGGTCTATCCGGGGTGAGAGCGCGGCGATCGCGCGGGGGAGGATAGGGGATGCGTTGTCCGTTCTGCGGCTCGGAGGATACCCAGGTCAAGGATTCGCGGCCGACCGACGATCGCGCCGCGATCCGCCGGCGCCGGCTCTGTCCGAACTGCGCCGCGCGCTTCACCACCTTCGAGCGGGTGCAGCTGCGCGAGCTGACCGTGGTCAAGAAGACCGGACAGCGCGAGCCCTTCGATCGCGACAAGCTGGCGCGCTCGATCCATGTCGCCTTGCGCAAGCGGCCGGTCGAGCCCGAGCGCGTCGAGCGGGTCATCAACTCGATCGTCCGCCAGCTCGAGAGCTCCGGCGAGACCGACATCCCGAGCGACATGATCGGCGAGCTGGTGATGGAGGCGCTGGCCTCGCTCGACCAGGTCGCCTATGTGCGCTTCGCCTCGGTCTACCGCAATTTCCGCGAGGCCAAGGATTTCGGCGAGTTCGTCGGCCGCATCAGCAACACCGTCGACGGGGATGATTAGCGGCGTGGTGCGCCCCACCTCACCCTCCCATCGCTGCGCGATGGGTCCCACCCTCTCCGCCCCGTGGGGGCGGAGAGGGTTGGGGTGAGGTGGGGCGGGCACGACTGCGGGAGCAGCCCATGGATGACCTGCAGCATATGCGGGCGGCGCTGGCGCTGGCGCGGCGCGGCCTGGGCTCGGTCTGGCCCAACCCGGCGGTGGGCTGCGTGCTGGTCAAGGACGGGCGCGTCCTCGGCCGCGGCTGGACCCAGCCGGGTGGACGGCCGCATGGCGAGACCGAGGCGCTGGAGCGCGCCGGGGCCGCGGCACAGGGCGCCACCGCCTATGTCAGCCTCGAGCCGTGCTGCCATTGGGGCCGCACGCCGCCCTGCACCGAAGCGCTGATCGCCGCCGGCGTCACGCGGGTTGTGGTGCCGATCGAGGATCCCGATCCGCGCGTCTCCGGCCAGGGCATCGCCCGGCTGCGCCAGGCCGGCATCGCGGTCGAGACCGGGCTCGCAGCCGAGGCGGCGGCGGAGGTCAATGCCGGCTTCTTCCAGCGGCTGCGCCAGGGGCGGCCGCTGGTCACGCTGAAGCTCGCCAGCACGCTCGACGGCCAGATCGCCACCACCACCGGCGAGAGCCGCTGGATCACCGGCGAGCTCGCGCGCGAGCGGGCGCATCTGCTGCGCGCCAGCCACGACGCGGTGATGATCGGCAGCAACACGGTGATCACCGATGACCCGCTGCTGACCTGCCGGCTGCCCGGCCTCGAGCATCGCAGCCCGGTGCGGATCGTGCTCGACAGCCGCCTCGCCGTGCCGCTCACCGCGCGCGTGGTCGCCGAGGCGCGGCAGGTGCCGACCTGGTTCATCACGCTGCGCCATGGCGACGCGGCGCGCCGCCAGGTGCTGCTCGATTGCGGCGTCGAGCTGATCGAAGTGCCGGCGACGCCGGCGCATATGGTGGACATGGGCGCGGCCTTCCAGGAGCTCGGCCGGCGCGGGCTGACGCGGGTGCTGGTCGAAGGCGGCTCGACGCTGGCGGCGGTGCTGCTGCGCGCCGGGCTGGTCGACCGCCTCGCCTGGTTCCACGCGCCGGCGCTGATCGGCGGCGACGGCATTCCCGCGGTGGCGGGGTTCGGCCTCGAGCATCTGGCCGAGGCGCCGCGCTTCGAGCGGCTGTCGCTGGAGGCGGTGGGCGAGGACGTGCTCGAGATGCTGCGGCGGCGATAGCCGAGGAGGAAGCGCGATGGTGCGATGGATGCTGGGCCTGCTCGACGAGGCGAAGCCGCTGCTGATCGCGTTGGGATTGGTGCTGGTGACGGAGACCGCGATCGCGCAGCCCTTCATCGTGCCTTCGGGCTCGATGGAGCCGACGCTGCTGGTAGGCGACGAGCTGGTCGCCAGCAAGTTCGCCTATGGCTACAGCAAATTCTCCTCGCCGGTGGGGCTGATGCCGGATTTCGCCGGGCGCGTGCTCGCGCGCGCGCCGCGGCGCGGCGACGTCGTCGTCTTCCGCCTGCCGCGCGATCCGTCGCAGACCTATGTGAAGCGCCTGATCGGCCTGCCCGGCGACCGCGTGCAGATGCGCCGCGGCCAGCTCTATCTGAACGGCGTGGCCGTGCCGCGTCGCGCGGCCGGCCGCCTTCGCCTGCAGGAAGAGGATGGGCGGGTGGTCGAGTATGCGCGTGCGATCGAGACGCTGCCGGGCGGCTGCCGGCACACGATCCTGACGCTGGGCCCGGACCGGCCGCTCAACGACACCGCGGAGTTCGTCGTGCCGCCCGGCCATTACTTCATGATGGGCGACAACCGCGACAATTCGCTCGACAGCCGCGTCCCCGAAGCGGAAGGCGGCGTGGGATTCGTGCCGGCGGAGAATCTGGTCGGCCGGGCGGAGCTGGTGCTGTATTCGATCACGCCGCTGGCGGGCTGGGGCGAGGCGATCGAGCACCCGGCCTCGCTCAGGATCTCGCGGCTCCTCGATCGGGTGGAATAACGCGGTCGCCCGTTATTCCGCAGCGGCGCGCGACGGCGCACCGTCCAGCACCGCGGCGGCTTGCTCGGCGACGCGCGTGCCCGCGAAGAAGCGCGGGTTCTGCGTGCCCCAGAGCCGCACCGCGTTGGCAAAGGCGAAGTCGCAGAAGTCCTCCGGAGTGATGAGCCCGTCCTCGACCAGCTCATAGGCCTCGGGCACCGGGCGCAGCATGTCAGGCACGTCGAAATGCCCGATGTCCGAGCTGAACATCGCGTTGATCCGCGCGCCGAGCGGGTTCGCCTTGCCGAAGGCGGTGACGTTCATCCGGTCATCGGCCTCGCAGCCGAAATAGAACGGCTTGGCATAGAGCTCTATCCAGTCCTCCTTGCGGGTGATGGCGCAGGAGGCATAGTCGTCGAACACTGGGACACCGCCGGTGACCTCGTCCTCTTCGCGGCAGGGCCAGCCGTCGCGCCGCGCCAATTCGGCGGCGATGTCGTCATAGCCGTATTGTTCGACGAGGCCCTTGAGCAGCGCGCGGTCGAGCCTCTTCGGGTCCATGAAGGCGAGGCCCGCGCTGCCGCGCCGCTCCCAATGCTCGATCAGATCGGCGAAGAGCTGGCAGCCCCAGCCGACGCCGCCCTCGAGAAAAGCGAAGCGCAGATCGGGGAAGCGCCGCGTCACTCCGCCGAGAAACAGCGCCTTCGCGACAGCATGGCCGGCGGAAGCAAAGTGGCCGATGTGATTGAAAGTGAAGTTGCTGGACGAATTGCGGAAGCCGAAGCCGCGGCCGCCGCTGTGGAAGGTCGGCGCGATGCCGAGCTCGCGGCATTTCTGCCAGACGACATCGTAGTCATAATCGCTGTCGAGGCCGATATGGTCATAGGTCACCGTGAAACGGGCGAGTGCCGGGTCGACCTCTTCGGCCGCGGGAAGCGGGCGGGCGATGTTGCAGGCGAACATCCCGACCTTGGCGCCGAGTTCTTTGGTCACGTAGTCGAGCTCGGCGACCGCCTCGTCGGGCGTGTGCATCGGGATGACCGCGGCAGGGGTCAGCCGATCGCCGAGGGTCGCGAAATATTCCGTCGTGACGATGTTGAAGCCGCGCACCACCGCCCGCCTTGTCGCATCGTCGGCGATGCGCGGGATGCTGAGGCCGCCGGTCGGGTAGATCACGGCGAAATCGATGCCGATCTCGTCGAGCCGGTCGTAGAGCATGCGCGGCATCATCGCCGTGGCGCGGTCGCGGGTGTTAGCGGACTGGCGCGTCCAATACCCCTCCATGGCGGTGCCGCGCTGCCGTCGCTCGGCGATCGAGAGGGCAAGCGCGTCCGGGATCCTCCGCTGGCTGGCGAGGAAGCCGTCCGCCGCCCTGTCGCCGGCGACCTGGCGCAGTCTCTCGGCGAAGACCGGCGTGTACTCGATCCAGTGGCCGTCGGCATCGATGATGGGATGCTTGAGGCCGGCGCGGATTTCAACGGCACTGCGATGAGGGCTCATGAGGCCTCCAACCTCGCCAATGGCGATGGCGCCGAGCGGAGGGTGCACGGACGGCGTCGCGCGTGGCCGAGGCCGCCCTTTCCGTCATTCCACCGCGGCGCGCTCCGGCGACGCGGCCTCCCTTTTCGGCACCTTGTCTCGCAACGCCCGGGCCTGCCCTACGATAACTCTACCGGCCGGTGCACGCAACGAATCGCATCCGCGCCGCGCTCTCCGCCATGCACCCGGCGCACCGTGACAGCGGCAGCCGGACGCTCTACCTTAGCCGCCATGTTCACGGGGATCATCAGCGATGTCGGGCGGGTGCGGTCGGTGACGCCGGGGGGCGATACCGGATTCACCATCGCGACGGCCTATGACACGCGCTCGATCGCGCTCGGCGCCTCGATCGCCTGCGCCGGCGCCTGCCTCACCGTGACCGGGACGGGCGAAGGGTGGTTTGCGGTGCAGGCCTCCGCCGAGACGCTGGCGCGCACCACGCTGGGCCTCTGGCGCGAAGGCACGCCGGTCAATCTCGAGCGGGCGCTCCGCCTCGGCGACGAGCTCGGCGGCCATATCGTCTCCGGCCATGTCGATGCGGTGGCAGAGATCGTCGACCGCCGCGGCGAAGGCGACAGCCTGCGGCTCACCATCGAGGTGCCGGCGCCCTTCGACAAGGCGATCGCGCCCAAGGGCTCGGTGGCGCTCGACGGCGTGTCGCTGACGGTGAACGAGGTCGAAGGCCGCCGCTTCGGGGTCAACATCATCCCGCACACCCAGGCGAACACGACCTTCGGCGGGATCCGGCCCGGCGACCGCGTCAATCTCGAGATCGACCTGCTCGCGCGCTACGTCGCCCGGCTGCTCGGAAAGGATATGGCATGAGCTTCGTCGAGGTCGTCTCGCCGATCGAGGACATCATCGAGGATGCGCGCAACGGCCGCATGTTCATCCTGGTCGACGACGAGGGCCGCGAGAACGAGGGCGATATCGTCATCCCGGCGCAGATGGCGACGCCCGAGGCGATCAACTTCATGGCCAAGCACGGCCGCGGCCTGATCTGCCTGGCGCTCACCCGCCAGCGGGTCGAGCAGCTGGGATTGCCGCTGATGCCGCAGATGAACACCTCGCGCCTCCAGACCGCCTTCACCGTCTCGATCGAGGCGCGCGAGGGCGTCACCACCGGCATCTCCGCCCCCGACCGCGCGCGCACCGTGGCGGTCGCCATCGACGGCGGCAAGGGGTCGCAGGACATCGTCACCCCCGGCCACATCTTCCCGCTGATGGCGCGCGACGGCGGCGTGCTGGTGCGCACCGGCCATACCGAGGCGGCGGTCGACATCGCGCGGCTCGCCGGCCTCAACCCCTCCGGCGTCATCTGCGAGATCATGAACGATGACGGCACGATGGCGCGGCGGCCGGAGCTGATCGGCTTCGCCCAGCGCCACGGGCTCAAGATCGCCACCATCGCCGATCTCATCGCCTATCGCCGGCGCCACGACCGCATCGTCGAGCGCCGGCTCGAGACGCCGTTCCACTCGCGCTTCGGCGGCAATTTCAGCATGCACATCTATGCCAACAAGGTTAGCAACGTCGAGCACATCGCGCTGGTCAAGGGCGACGTCACGACGCCGGAGCCGGTGCTGGTGCGCATGCATGCGATGAACGTGCTCGAGGACGTGCTCGGCCACGACAAGGGCAATCGCGGCGGGCTGCTGCAGGGCGCGATGGAAGCGATCGGACGGGAGGGCCGCGGCATCGTCGTGCTGATCCGCGAGCCGGTGTCGAACGTCTGGTCGGACCGGGTGCCGAGCCTGATGGAGAGCAAGACCGTGGGCGGCGCCGAGCTCAGGAATTACGGCGTCGGCGCGCAGATCCTGCTCGACCTCGGCGTCCGCGACATGATCCTGCTGTCGAACACCAAGCGCACCATCGTCGGCCTCGAGGGCTACGGGCTGGCCGTGGTCGGCCAGCGCGCCATCGAGCGGCCCGGCGGCGGCGGGAGCGGCTGAGATGGCGCAGGCGCCGCATATCATGATCGTCGAGGCGCGCTACTACGCGCATATTGCCGACGAGTTGGTCAAGGGCGCGATCGCCGCGCTCGATGCCGCCGGCGCGAGCTATGAGCGCTTCACCGTTCCGGGCGCCTTCGAGATCCCGGCGGCGATCCGCTTCGCCGTCGAGGCGCAGGCGCGCGGCGCGCGCGAGGCGCGCTTCGACGGCTATCTCGCGCTCGGCTGCGTCATCCGCGGCGAGACCACGCATTATGACTATGTCTGCGGCGAGAGCGCCGGCGGGCTGCAGCGCCTGGCGCTCGACCACGGCCTCGCCATCGGCTTCGGCATCCTCACCGTCGAGAACGAGGCGCAGGCGCTGGCGCGCGCCCGCGTCGACAAGAAGAACAAGGGCAAGGAGGCGGCCAATGCCTGCCTCGCCATGATCGAGCTGAAGCGTCATTTCGGGCTCGGCGGGCGATGAGCGCCGAGCCGCCCGTCCCCCGTCCCGCCGGCGGCACGCGCAAGCGCAGCGTCGCCCGCCTCGCCGCGGTGCAGGCGCTCTATCAGATCGACCTTTCCGGCGCCCGGCCGCAGACGGTGATCGCCGAGTTCCAGCGCCATCGCCTGGGGCGCGAGATCGATGGCGAGCACTACGGCGAGGCCGATCCGGCGCTCTTCGCCGATATCGTCACCGGCACCGCCGAGCGCCAAGCCGATCTCGACCGCGCGATCGCCGCCGTGCTGACGCCGGACTGGCCGCTGGAGCGGCTGGAGACGGTGCTGCGCGCCATCCTGCGCGCGGGAGCCTACGAGCTGCTGGCGCGTCCCGACGTGCCGGCGCGGGTGGCGATCAGCGAGTATCTCGACATCGCCCACGCCTTCTTCGCCGGCAAGGAGCCGGGCCTGGTCAACGGCGTGCTCGACCGGCTGGCGCATGTGCTGCGGCCGGCGGATTTCGCCGAGGGCAGGGATGGCGAGCCGCCCGCTCGGTGAGTTCGAGCGCATCGCGCGCTTCTTCGCGCCGCTGGCGGCGCCGGGCGCGCTCGGCCTCGTCGACGACGTGGCCTTGATCGAGGGGCCGCCGGGCGAGCAATACGTGCTCAAGACCGACGCCATCGTCGAGGGCATCGACTTCCTGCCCGGCACGGCGCCCGATCTGGTGGCGCAGAAGCTGCTGCGCGTCAATCTCAGCGATCTCGCCGCCAAGGGCGCCGTGCCGCTGGGCTACCTGCTGACGACGGCGCTGCCGCGCCATCTGGGCGAGGACTGGCTCGAAGGCTTTGCCGCAGGATTGGCCAAGGATCAGGCGACCTACGGCATCGGGCTCCTGGGCGGCGACAGCAGCGCCATCGACGGGCCCATCACGCTGTCGCTGGCGGCGATCGGCCGCGTGGCGTCCGGGCAGGCGGTGCTGCGCAGCACGGCGCGTCCGGGTGACGTTGTCTTCGTCACCGGCACGCTCGGCGATGCGGCGTTGGGACTGGCGGTGCTCCAGGGCAGGCTCGCCGTCGACGAGCCGACGCGGCGCGAGTTCCTCATCGACCGCTATCACCTGCCGCAGCCGCGACTGGAGCTGGGCCAGCGCCTGGTCGGCACCGTCCATGCCATGCTCGACATCTCCGACGGGCTGGTGGCCGATCTCGGCCATCTCTGCGCCGCCTCGGGGGTGGCGGCGGTGGTGGAGGCGGCGCGGCTGCCGCTCTCGGAGGCGGCGCAGGCAGCGGTGAGCGGCGAGGCGCGCTGGCTGATGGCGGCGCTGGGCGGCGGCGATGATTACGAGCTGGTGTTCAGCGCGCCCGCCGGCGCCGCGGCGGCGCTCGCGGCGCTGGCCGAGGAGACCGCCGTGCCGGTGACCGAGATCGGCCGCATCGAGGCGGGAAGCGGCGTGCGCGTGCTCGGCCGCGACGGCGCGCCGCTCGAGGTTGCCGAGGCCGGCTATCGCCATTTCTAATTCTTAATCATCTTATGGTGGATTGGGCGGCCAAGGAGCCCGCCCGTGGTCCACCGCCTCTTCAAGCCCGATCTCTGGCACCGCCGCGCCCTGCTGGGCGCGCTGGCGGTGCTGGCGGCGCTCCCCGCCGCGGCAGCCGACAAGGAAAAGGAAGACAAAGAAGACAAGGAAGACAAAGACGACAAGGAAGAGAAGCCGCTGGTGCCCGGCGTGCCGATCTTCTTCAACATTCCGTCGATCGTGCTGCCGGTGGTCGAAGGCAGCGCCATCACCCGCCAAGTGAGCGTGCTGCTGACGGTCGAGCTGGCCGAAGGCCATCGGCGCAAGGAGGCGTCGTCCAAGCGGCGCGAGCTGACCGACGCCTTCATCACCGAGCTCTACAGCCTCTATGGCTGGCGCAGCGGCGCCAATCAGCTGGTCGACGAGAGGCTGGTGAAGCGCCGGCTGCTGGCGGTGGCCGACCGCGTGCTGGGCCCGGGCGTGGCCCACGCCATCCTCATCCGCCAGCTCGTCGAGGAGCAACGCTAGCGCAACGCATGGCGTTGCGCTGGCGGCTCTGCAACCGCGATAGTCCGCACCCCAGCCGGATTGATGCGTTTTTCTCGCCTCGGCCCCTGCCATGCCGTACCATGGGGCGAGTAGGCATCGCGGCACCCAGGGGGCAGCCATGCTGATCTTCCGACAGCTCGTCGATCTGCAATCCTCGACCTATAGCTATCTGCTCGCCGACAGCGACAGCGGCGAGGCGGTGCTGATCGATCCCGTCTTCGAGCAGATGCAGCGCGACGCGGCGCTGCTGGACGAGCTGGGATTGCGCCTGCTCTGGACGCTCGAGACGCATGTGCATGCCGATCACGTCACCGCCGCCTTCCTGCTGAAGCAGCGCTTCGGCAGCGCCATCGCCTTGAGCGGCGACAGCGGCGCGGAAGGCTTCGACCACGCGCTGCGCCATGGCGAGCGGATTCATTTCGGCCGGCGCAGCCTCGCCGTCCGCGCGACGCCGGGGCATACCGCGGGCTGCCTCACCTATGTGCTCGATGACGAGCGCATGGCGTTCACCGGCGACTGCCTGCTGGTGCGCGGCTGCGGCCGCACCGATTTCCAGGGCGGCGACCCGCGCGCGCTCTACCGCGCCGTCCACCAGCAGATCTTCACCCTGCCGGAGCCGTGCCTGCTCTACCCGGCCCACGACTATCGCGGCATCACCGTCACCACGGTGGGCGAGGAACGGCGCTTCAACCCGCGCCTCGGCGGCAGCCTCAGCGAGGATGATTTCGTCGGCTACATGCGCAATCTCGGCCTGCCGCATCCCAAGCAGATGGCGATCGCCGTTCCCGCCAATCTCCACTGCGGCAGGCCCGAGCACGAGGTCGCGCCGGCAGCGCCGGACTGGGCGCCGCTGGCCTTCACCTTCGCCGGCTTCTGGGAGATCCAGCCGGAATGGGTGGAGGAGCATCTGAACGAGCTGCGGCTCGTCGATGTCCGCGAGCCCGAGGAGTTCGACGGGCCGCTCGGCCATATCCCGGGCGCGGTGCCGCTGCCGCTGGGCAGCCTCGCCGAGCGCGCGGGCGAGCTCGGCCGGGAGCGGCCGATCGTCACCATCTGCCGGGCGGGCGGCCGCTCCGCCCAGGCGACGGTCATCCTGCAGCGCGCCGGCTTCACCAGGCTCGCGAACCTGGCGGGCGGCATGCTGCGCTGGCGCGACCGGGGCTGCGCCGTCGAGGGCGGGAGCGCCTGCAGCCGCCCAGCTCCGGCCGCCCCCGGTTGTTGCCTCCGCCCCGGTCTTCTGGCATGTTCCGCCGCGCTTTTCGTCGGGGGACGATACTTCACAAACCGAATAACCGAAGGACTTGAACGATGAATGCCTACTTGGTCGTCGTTGCCGGTGGGGTGCTGGCGCTGCTTTACGGCTGGTGGACGAGCCGCCAAGTGCTCGCCGCCGATGCCGGCACGGCGCGGATGCAGGAGATTGCCGGTGCCGTGCAGGAGGGTGCCAAGGCCTATCTCAACCGCCAGTACCGCGCCATCGCCATCGTCGGAATCATCATCTTCCTGATCCTGCTGGCGACGCTGGGCTGGCATAGCGCCGTGGGATTCCTGGTGGGCTCCGTGCTGTCGGGCAGTGCCGGCTATATCGGCATGAACGTCTCGGTGCGCGCCAATGTGCGCACGGCGCAGGCGGCGCGCCAGGGCCTGGGCGCCGGCCTCGGCATCGCCTTCAAGGCGGGCGCGGTCACCGGCATGCTGGTGGTCGGTCTCGGCCTGCTCGGCGTCTCGCTCTATTACTACTTCCTGCGCTGGTCGCTGCCGCCGGGCGATACCCGCGGCATCCTCGAGGCGCTGGTGGCGCTGTCCTTCGGCGCCTCGCTGATCTCGATCTTCGCGCGGCTGGGCGGCGGCATCTTCACCAAGGGCGCCGATGTCGGCGCCGACCTCGTCGGCAAGGTCGAGGCCGGGATCCCCGAGGACGACCCGCGCAACCCCGCCGTCATCGCCGACAATGTCGGCGACAATGTCGGCGATTGTGCCGGCATGGCGGCCGACCTGTTCGAGACCTATGCCGTCACCATCGTCGCCACCATGCTGCTCGCGAACATCTTCTTCGTCGAGCCGATGCGTTCGACGATGATGGCGCTGCCGCTGGTCATCGGCGCGGTCTGCATCCTCGCCTCGGTGATCGGCACCTATTTCGTCCGCCTCGGCAGCAGCCAGAATATCATGGCCGCGCTTTACAAGGGCCTGATCGTCTCGGGCGTGATCTCGGCGGCGCTGATCGCCGGGGTCTTCAGCCATCTCGTGGGCTTCCATACGGTGGTGATGATGAAGGGCGGCATCAGCACCACGGGGGCCGGGCTCTTCGGCTGCGCCGTGGTCGGGCTGCTGGTCACCGGCCTGCTGGTCTGGATCACCGAGTACTACACCTCCACGTCCTATCGCCCGGTGCGCAGCGTGGCGCAGGCCTCGATCACCGGCCACGGCACCAACGTCATCCAGGGCCTGGCGGTGTCGATGGAAGCCACGGCGCTGCCGGTCGTGGTCATCTGCGCCGGCATCATCGTCGCCTATCTCATCGCCGGCCTCTTCGGCATCGCCGTCGCGGCGACCACCATGCTGGCGCTGGCCGGCATGATCGTGGCGCTCGACGCCTATGGCCCGGTCACCGACAACGCCGGCGGCATCGCCGAGATGGCGGATCTGCCGAAGGAGGTCCGCAAGACCACCGATGCGCTCGACGCCGTCGGCAACACCACCAAGGCGGTGACCAAGGGCTATGCCATCGGCTCCGCCGGGCTCGCCTCGCTGGTGCTGTTCGCCGCCTACACCAACGACCTCAGCTACTACTTCCCGAACGTGCATGTCGATTTCGCGCTGCAGAGCCCCTACGTCGTGGTCGGGCTGCTGATGGGCGGACTCCTGCCTTACCTCTTCGGCGCGTTGGGCATGACGGCGGTCGGCCGCGCCGCCGGCTCGGTGGTGATCGAGGTGCGCCGCCAGTTCAAGGAGATCAAGGGCATCATGGAAGGCACGGCGAAGCCCGATTACAGCCGCGCCGTCGACATGCTGACGCGGGCCGCGATCAAGGAGATGATCGTGCCCTCGCTGCTGCCGGTGCTGGCGCCGGTGGTGCTCTACCTGGTCATCGATGCGATCGGCGGGCAGGCGGCGGCGTTCGGCGCCGTCGGCGCGATGCTGCTCGGCACCATCGTCACCGGCCTCTTCGTCGCGATCTCGATGACCTCGGGCGGCGGCGCCTGGGACAACGCCAAGAAGTACATCGAGGAAGGCCATCACGGCGGCAAGGGCTCGGACGCCCACAAGGCGGCCGTGACCGGCGACACCGTCGGCGATCCCTACAAGGACACCGCCGGCCCGGCCATCAACCCGATGATCAAGATCACCAACATCGTCGCGATCCTGCTGCTGGCGATCCTCGCGGCGCTGCATTGAGAGCGAAGGCGCGCGGCCTGCCTCGGGCCGGCCGCGCGCCCGCGATCGCTAAACCCGGAGGATCAGGGGACGCCGGGGATGCCGGAGGGGCCGGAGGGGCCGCCCACCGGGCCGGGGGTGCCGCCGCCGCCGCTGAACCGGCCGAAATTGCCGATCAGCTGCTCCCAGAAGCTGAATTCACGCCCGGGCGCCGGCGTGGCCTTGGGGTTGGGCGTCACCGCGACGCGATCGGCCAGGCCGCGGCGCCGGATGTCGCGTACCGTCCCGTCCTTGCCGAAATCGATGGCCACGACCTCCTGGTCGACGAGCTCGGGCTTGAAGAAGGCGATGTTCTTGGTCTTCTGGCTGATATAGTACCAGGTGTTGGGATCGAACTCGGCGATGCTCGAGGGCGAGCCGAGGATGCGCGTCACGGTCGCCTTGTCGGTGACACCCGGCTTGATCTGGCCGAGCTGGTCCGGGCTCGGCAGATTGCCGCGGGGATCGATCGTCACGTTGCAGCCGAAGAGCGCCAGCGCCAACACGGCGGCGACAGGGAGAAGGCGTCGATGCGTCATGGCTCCATCGGTCCCAATGCTCCGCGCCCGCGGCCGATTGACAAGCCGGCGGGCGATACCTATCTCGCGGCAACCTGCACCCCCGGAGCCGCGGCTGTCAACCGCACCGGCGCCGCCTTCGGGATGGGAGGTGAAGCGCGTGCTGGCATCGCTGTTCCGGCCTAATCCGCGTCGCGCCGCCGTCCATGCCGCCTATGGGCGGATCGTCGAGCGCTCGCGCCTGCCGCTGTTCTATACCGCCTGGGGCGTGCCGGACACGCTCGACGGACGGTTCGAGCTGCTGGCGCTGCACGCCTTCCTCGTCCTCAACCGCCTGAAGCGCGAGCACGACGCCACCGCCGATTTCGCCCAGGCGCTGTTCGATACCATGTTCGCCGATCTCGATCGGGCGTTGCGCGAGATGGGGGCGGGGGATCTCGGCATCGGGCGCCGCATCAAAGCGATGGCGACCGGCTTCTACGGCCGCATCGCCGCCTATGAGAAGGGATTGGGCGATGCGCCGGCGCTGGCGGCGGCGCTGCGGCGCAATCTCTACGGCACGGCGGCGCCCAGCGCGTCGCAGCTGGCGCTGGCGGCGGATTACACGCGCCGGCAGGCGGCGGCGCTGGCGGCGCAGCCGGTGGCGGCGCTGCTCGCCGGCGAGGTCGCCTTCGCCGCGCCGGAGGCCGGGTGATGGAGTTCTCGCGCATCGTCGCGCTCGAGCGGCTGCCGCCGGGCGAGACCGAACACGACATCGCCGCCGAGCCGGACGAGCGCGCGGCGCTGGCGCGCCGCTTCGCGCTGCTGGCGCTGGACCGGCTCGAGGCGCGGGTGCGGCTGACGCGGCTGGCGGGCGGGCTGGTGCGGCTGGCGGCCGAGCTTTCGGCCGATGTGGTGCAGGAATGCGTGGTCAGCCTGGAGCCGGTGGCGAGTTGGGTCGAGGATCGCTTCACGCTGCTCTATGGCGAGGGCAGGGAGGACGCGGGCGAGGTGATGCTGAGCGGCGAAGCGGAGCTGGTCGAGCCCGCCCCGGGCGGCGTCGTCGATATCGGCGAGGCGGTGGCGCAGCAGCTGTCGCTGGCCCTCGACCCGTTTCCGCGCGCCCCCGGCGTCGCGGCGCCGGAGGCCGCGGCCGAGGCGGCCGGGGCCCAATCCGCGTTTGCCGCGCTTTCGCGCTGGAAGGAAAAGGGTTAAGACGTGTTCATCCAACCGCCAAGATTGTTGCCAGTCAGCGGGTTTTTCGCTACTTACTCGCGGCTTCCGCCCTCCGGGGCCTTTGCGGAATAGAGTCCCATGGCAGTTCCGAAGAAGAAAACCTCGAAATCGCGCCGCAACATGCGCCGCGCGCATCATGCGCTTCCGCCGTCGAGCTATGTCGAATGCTCGAATTGCGGCGAGATGAAGCGCCCGCATCATGTCTGCGGCGCCTGCGGCCATTACGATGGCCGCGAGGTCACGGCGACCGCGGCCGAGACGGCGTGAGCGGTCCGGCGCGGGCGCGGCGGCGTTGAGCGGCGCGATCACCATCGCGCTAGACGCCATGGGGGGCGATCATGCCCCCGACATGGTGGTGAAGGGGGCGAACATCGCGCTGCAGCGGCTGCCGCAGGCGCAGTTCCGCTTCTTCGGCGATGCCGCCCGCATCGAGCCGCTGCTGGCCAAGCTGCCGCGACTCGCCCAGCGCTCGAGCGTCCACCACACGGACGAGGTCGTCACCGGTGACGCCAGGCCGTCGCAGGCGCTGCGCACCGGCCGGCGCTCGAGCATGCGGCTTGCCATCGATGCGGTCGCCGAGGGCGAGGCCGATTGCGTGGTCTCGGCCGGCAATACCGGCGCGCTGATGGCGATGGCGAAATTCGCCTTGAAGACGCTGCCGGGCATCGACCGGCCGGCGATGGCGACCTTCATCCCGACCCGGCGCGGCGAGAGCGTGATGCTCGATCTCGGCGCCAACATCGAATGCGACGCCGAGAACCTCGTGCAGTTCGCGCTGATGGGCGACGTGTTCGCCCGCACCGTCCTGGGCCTGCTGCAGCCGACGGTCGGCATCCTCAATGTCGGCTCGGAGGAGATGAAGGGCCATGAGGAGGTGCGTGCGGCGGCGGCGCGGCTGCGCGCGCCCGACGCGCCGGTGCGCTTCCACGGCTTCGTCGAAGGCGACGACATCGCCGCCGGCACGGTCGACGTGGTGGTCACCGACGGCTTCACCGGCAATATCGCGCTCAAGACGGCGGAGGGGACGGCGCGGCTGTTCTCGGAGTTCCTGCGCGCCGCCTTCAAGCATTCGCTGACCGCGCGCATCGGCTATGTCTTCGCCGCCTCGTCGCTGCGCAAGCTGCGCGAGCGGTTGGACCCGCGCCGCCACAACGGCGCCGTCTTCCTCGGCCTGGAGGGCATCGCCGTCAAGAGCCATGGCGGTACCGACGCGCTGGGCTTCGCCAATGCGATCGGCGTCGCCGTCGACATGAAGGTCAACGGCTTTCTCGACAAGATCCGCAGCGGCGTGGCGGCGCTCGCGGCGCTGCAGACCCCCGCTCTCTGACATGAAGCTGCGTTCCCGCGTCCTCGGCTGCGGCGGCTATCTCCCCGAGCGGATCGTCACCAACGCCGAGCTGGCCGCCCGGCTCGACACCTCGGACGAGTGGATCACGCAGCGCACCGGCATCCGCCAGCGCCACGTCGCGGCGCCCGGCGAGATGACCTCCGATCTGGCCTTCCACGCCGCCACGCGGGCGCTCGACCGGGCCGGGCTCAAGGCCTCAGACATCGACCTCGTGGTGCTGGCGACGGCCACCCCCGACAACACCTTTCCCGCCACCGCCACCAAGGTGCAGGCCCGGCTGGGCATGACCGGGGGCTGCGCCTTCGACATCCAGGCGGTGTGCTCGGGCTTCATCTATGCGCTCGCCACCGCGGACAATTTCATCCGCACCGGCCAGTCGCGCCGCGCGCTGGTGATCGGCGCCGAGACCTTCTCGCGGATTCTCGACTGGGAGGACCGCGGCACCTGCGTGCTGTTCGGCGACGGCGCCGGCGCGCTGGTGCTGAGCGCGCATCGCGACGAGGGCGGCGGTGCCGAGGAGCGCGGCCTGCTCTCCACCCATCTCCACTCCGACGGCAACCATTACGACATTCTCTATGTCGATGGCGGGCCGTCCTCGACCGGCACCTGCGGCTTCCTGCGGATGCAGGGCAAGGAGGTGTTCCGCCATGCGGTGCATCGGCTGGCCGAGGTGGTGGACGAGGCGCTGGCCGCCAGCCGGCTCAGCGCCGCCGAGCTCGACTGGCTGGTGCCGCATCAGGCCAATCGCCGCATCATCGACAGCATGGGCCGCAAGCTCGGCCTGCCGCCCGAAAAGGTGGTGATCACCATCGACCGCCACGCCAATACCTCGGCCGCCTCGGTGCCGCTGGCGCTGGCCGAGGCGGTGGGCGACGGCCGCATCAGACCGGGGCAGCTGGTGCTGATGGAGGCGATGGGCGGCGGCCTTACCTGGGGCGCGGCGCTCGCGCGCTGGTGACGGGCGCGGCGATTAACCATCGCGAATCTGTCCACAGGATAAACTTCTTCGTTTAAGCGTCTGTAATTGACGCATTTCCCGGCCGGGTTTAACGTTCCTTCTCAAGGGAGGAAGCGGCACATGGCGGGGCAGACGGTGACGCGCGCGCAGCTGAGCGAGGCGGTGTACCAGGAGGTTGGCCTGTCGCGAAACGAATCGGCGGAGCTGGTCGAGACAGTGCTGAACGAGATCTCCGGCGCTCTGGCGCGCGGCGAGATGGTCAAGATCTCCTCCTTTGGCAGCTTCGCGGTGCGCCGCAAGGGCAAGCGCATCGGGCGCAATCCCAAGACCGGCAAGGAGGTACCGATCAATCCGCGCCGCGTGTTGGTGTTCCGCGCCTCGCATGTGCTCAAGGATCAGATCAACACGGCGCTGAGCAAGGAAACCGCCACTGCCGGCACGCGGACGGCATGACCATGCCGCCCGATCTTTTCGATCCCCCCACGGCGGGGTCCGAGCGGTCGTCGCGCCGGCAGGCGAAATCGGCCGAAGCCTTCCGCACCATCAGCGAGGTGGCGCAGGAGCTTGAAGTGCCGCAGCACGTGCTGCGCTTCTGGGAATCGCGGTTTCCGCAGGTGAAGCCGCTGAAGCGCGCCGGCGGCCGGCGGTATTACCGGCCCGACGATGTCGTGTTGCTGCGTCGCATCCGGCAATGCCTCTATGATCAGGGCTACACCATCAAGGGCGTGCAGAAGCTGCTGCGCGAGGGCGCGCTCAAGGGTGAGGGCGCGCTGCCGCGCGCGCCCGCGGTGGCGGCGCCGTCCGCGGCCGCGACGACGCTGGCGCGCAGCAAGGAGGCCAAGGAGGCCAACCCGCGCGCGACGCTGATCGAGATCCGGCGCGAGCTGCAGGAGCTGCGCGACATCCTGAAGAAGTGCCGTCGCTAGCGCAGCGCGGACAAGTCGTTCGAGCGCCAGCGATCGAACGACTTGTCCGTCGCTGGCGGGCGGCAGCGGTTGCGCTTGCAACCGCGAGAGCCCGCACCGTGCCGACGGGCTTGGCGCCGTTGCGCCGGCACGGGGCAGCTCCTATAGTCCGGCCACGGTCGGGCATTAGCGCAGCCTGGTAGCGCACCAGCATGGGGTGCTGGGGGTCGTCAGTTCGAATCTGACATGCCCGACCATCTCTGCCAAGAAATCCGGCGGTTGGCGTTGTGCTTGCGGGGCATCGCGCGAGATGTTGCGCGGGCATCGGAGCGCCGCAGGACGCGCTGGCGTCCCAAAAAATAACTTAATGATCAATTAGTTATATCGAAATCATCAGGTCCGATCCGAGCTGCGGCTCAGGCCGTGGGCTTGGCCGGCGCGGGCATGCGCGTGACGCCAAGCGGTGGGCGCAGGGACCGCGCCCGGCCAAGCGCGGTGCGGCCGGCCTCGGTGAGCTTGCAGACGAGCCAGTCGGGCTTGATCGGGTTGTCGAACCAGGGCGCGGCCCAGCCTTGCTGCACGCAGGCCTGGATGGTGCGCGGGTCGATCCGCTGGCCGTCGCGGTCGAAGAGCGGCAGCTTGCCGCCGGGCTGGTCGAGGCCGCGCTTGAGCCAGGCGCGCTGCACCGGGCTCGGCACCGGCTTGCGGGTGACGCGGAACTCGCTCATCGCGGGCCTCCCTCCCTCGACTTTGCGGCGAGTCGATGTTAAGCGGGAAGCGCGGCGCGGCCAAGCGCCAACACGGGTGGGAGCGGGGCTTTTGGGCGTGATGTTCGTCTATGCCACGGCCGCGGACGCCGCCGAGGCGCGCCGCATCGGTCGCGCCGTGGTCGCGGCGCGGCTTGCCGCCTGCGCCAATATCCTTCCCGGCATGCGCTCGGTCTATTGGTGGCAGGGAAAGCTCGAGGAAGGGCGCGAGGCGGTGCTCATCCTCAAGACCACCGAGGAGCGGCTCGAGGCGCTGGTGGCGCGGGTGAAGGAGCTCCATTCCTATGACTGTCCCTGCATCGAGGCGCTGCCGGTGGTCGGCGGACACGCGGCCTATCTCGACTGGGTGGCGCAGGAAACGCAGGGGAGCGTTGCGGGCGAGAGCGACGGATTGTCCGACGGCGGCTGACATGGCAGCCTCGGAGCGAAACCAGCGCCGGACCATCCTATGACCAAGAGCTCGGCCCGCCTCGCCCTCGTCTTCGCCAATGCCGGGCATGTGACGACGCATCTCCTGATGCTGCTCTACCCGACGGTGGTGCTGGCGCTGCAGAAGCGCTTCGCGCTGAGCTATGGCGAGCTCATGCTGCTGGCGCTGCCCGGCACCGTGCTCTACGGCGCCGGCGCGCTGCCGGCCGGCATCCTCGGCGACCGCTGGAGCGCCGAGGGCATGATGGTGCTGTTCTATGTCGGCAGCGGGCTCGCCGCGATCGCGACCGGGCTTGCCGGCGGCCCGCTCGGCATCGGCATCGGCCTGGCGCTGATCGGGCTCTTCGGCTCGATCTATCATCCCGTCGGCATCGCCTGGCTGGTGCGCAACGCCGAGAATCGCGGCCGCATCCTCGGCTGGAACGGCATTTTCGGCAGCATCGGCGTCGGCATCGCGCCGGCGACCGCCGGCGCGCTCACGCAATGGATCGACTGGCGCGCCGCCTTCATCGTCCCTGGCGCGGTGGCGCTGGCGATCGGGGCGGCGCTGGCGGTGCTGGTGCGTCGCGGCGCGGTGGTGGCGGCCAGGACCGACCTCAGGCCGCACAGCCCGAGCCCGAGCGTGGCGAGGCCATGCGCGCCTTCTTCGCGCTCTCGGTCACCATGCTGGCGGCCGGCATCGTCTATCAATCGATGACGGTGGCGCTGCCGAAGCTCTTCGAGCTGCGTCTGGCCGGCCTCACCCAGGGCGGCACGCTCGGCGCCGGCGGCTTCGCCAGCCTGGTCTTCGCCGAAGGCATGTTCGTGCCGCTGATCGGCGGCTGGCTCGCCGACCGCTACTCGCTGAAATGGGTCTATGTCGCGAGCTGGCTGCTGGCGCTGCCGGCGCTGCTGGCCTCGATGCATCTGGCGGAGCTGCCGCTCTTCGCCTCCACCACCGTGGTGTTCTCGCTGATGTCGCTGGCGACGCCGGCGGAGAATGCGCTGCTGGTGCGCTACACGCCCGGCCGCTGGCGCGCCACCGCCTTCGGCGCCAAATTCGTGCTGTCGCTGGGGGTGAGCGCGCTGGGCCTGCCGCTCGTCGCCTTCGTCTTCGACCGCACCGGCGATTTCGCCTGGCTCTTCGTGGCGCTGGCGGCCTTCGCCGCCGCCATCGTCGTGGCCGGCCTGTTCCTGCCGCGCGAGGCCGAGCCGCGGGGGGCGGCAGCGGCGGTGGCGGCCGAATGAGCTTCGCCATCGACCGCATCGACCATCTCGTCCTGACGGTGCGCGACCTCGAGGCGAGCCTGCATTTCTACGAGCTGGTGCTGGGCGCTCGCATCGTGCCGCCGCCGGGCGGGCAGGGGCCGACCGCCGTCGCCTTCGGCCGGCAGAAGATCAACCTCCATGTCGCCGGCAAGGAGTTCGAGCCCAAGGCGACGCATCCGACCGTCGGGGCCGGCGATTTCTGCCTCATCACCGAGGCGCCCGTCGCCGAGGTGGTGGCGCATCTCGAAGACTGCGGCGTCGTGGTGGAGGTGGGCCCGGTGCCGCGCCATGGCGCGCTGGGGCCGATGACCAGCGTCTATTTCCGCGACCCCGACGGGAATTTGGTGGAAGTGGCGACGTACGACTAGGCGGGGCTACTGCGGCTCAGAGGACCGGCTCTTGCCAGTTCAATTCCGGAAAGCGCGCGTAGTCGCGATCGTACGTGACCCAGGTGCAGGCACGCTCGATCGCCAGAGCGGCAAACCACGCGTCGGCGATGCGAGGTCCCCGGATGCCCGTCTCGATGCATAGTCGCGTGAATATGGTCCAATGCCGCTCGCCGGGTTGCACGATCTCGCAATGTGGCTGGTTCAGAAGATTGTCGCAAAAGGCGATAGCCTCCTTGGTCGGACTGGGATGTTGGAAGATCCGAGGATTCGTCGTAATCCGCGCGACGGCACTCAAGGCCAGGGGAGACATTCCGAACTGCGCGTCGCCCGCGACGATGCTGTCGAGCCACGGCTTGCAGACCGCGTGTTGGGCAAGGTCCTTGCGAAAGGCGTAAATCAGCACATTGACGTCGGCCAGGATCACGTGAGGCGCCTCGCGTAGTCGACGTCCTCCATCTCCTGTAGCGCGGCGGTCTCGTTCAGGTCGATGCCCGGCATCAAGCCTCCCGTCGCCGTGCTTACCGGCGGCAGCGTCCGGCCGGCGTTGCGGACCGACTCGCGCTCGTTCAAGACGCGACGCAACCCCTCTTCAATCAGCGCCGTCAACGATCGGCCTTCGGCGGCCGCCTTGCGCTTGGCACGCCTGACGAGATCCTCGGGAAGCCGGATGGTGGTTCGCTCCGCCATATGTCTAGACATATGGCTTATGCGACAATATGTCAACTGTGTTGGCTGCCCGACTGGAAGACGAGCGCTCAGCGCAGCTCCGGGAAATCCTCTTCCCAGAATTCGAGCGGGCCGCGCCGGTTCTCGCCGCGCTGCGCCGCCTCGGCGCGGCGCAGCTCGACGCGGCGGATCTTGCCGGAGATGGTCTTGGGCAGCTCGGCGAATTCGAGGCGGCGCACGCGCTTGAACGGCGAGAGGCTGTCGCGCAGATGGCGGAAGATCGAGAGCGCGGTGTCGCGGTCGGCCTTGGCGCCGGGCGCCAGCACGACGAAGGCCTTGGGCACGGCGAGCCGCATCGGATCGGGCGAAGGGACCACGGCCGCCTCGGCGACCGCCGCATGCTCGATCAGCACGCTTTCGAGCTCGAAGGGGCTGATGCGGTAGTCGGAGGCTTTGAACACGTCGTCGGCGCGGCCGACATAGGTGAAGTAGCCGTCGGCATCCTTCATCGCCACGTCGCCGGTGCGATAGACCGGTCCCGCGAGCGGGATGATGGCGCCGTCATCCGCCTGGTAGCCTTGCATCAGCCCGGTGGGCCGGGGATCGAGCAGCAGGCAGATCTCGCCCTCCTCCGCCTCCTTGCCCTCGGCGTCGAGCAGCGCCACGCGATATCCCGGCAGCGGCCGTCCCATCGCCCCCGCCTTCACCTTCTGCCCGGGGCTGTTGCCGATCTGGGCCGTGGTCTCGGTCTGGCCGTAGCCGTCGCGGATGGTGAGGCTCCAGGCGGCGCGGACGCGCTCGATGACCTCGGGGTTGAGCGGCTCGCCGGCGCCGATGAGCTGCTTCAGGCTCACCTTCCAGTGCGCGAGATCCTCCTGGATCAGCAGCCGCCAGACGGTGGGCGGGGCGCAGAAGGTGGTGACGCCGCAGCGCACGATGGTGTCGAGCAGCGCGCGGGCGTTGAAGCGCGGCTGGTTGAGCATGAACACCGTGGCGCCGGCGTTCCACGGCGCGAAGAAGCAGCTCCACGCATGCTTCGCCCAGCCGGGCGAAGAGATGTTGAGATGGACGTCGCCGGGCTGGAGCCCAAGCCAGTACATGGTCGAGAGATGGCCGACGGGATAGCTCTGATGGCTGTGCAGCACCAGCTTGGGCTTCGCCGTCGTGCCCGAGGTGAAATAAAGCAGCAGCGGATCCGCGGCGCGGGTCTCGCCTTCCGGCGTGAACCGCGCCGGCGCGTCATAGGCATCCTCATAGCGCCGCCAGCCCGGCGCGGCACCACCGACGGCAAGCCGGGTGTAGTCGCCGGGAAGCTCGGCGAACTTGCCGGCGTTGTCGGCGCCGATGACGACGTGGCGCACGCGGCCGCGCGCGAAGCGGTCGGCGAGGTCGTTGCGGGTCAGCAGCGTCGTCGCCGGCACGATCACCGCGCCGAGCTTCATCGCCGCCAGCATGCATTCCCAGAGCGGCACGACATTGCCGAGCATCAGCAGGATGCGGTCGCCGCGCTTGACGCCGAGACTGCGCAGGTGGTTGGCGACGCGGTCGGTGCGCTCCTTGAGCTCGGCGAAGGAGAGGCGCTGCTCGCCGCCGCCCTCATCGACGATCCAGAGCGCCGGCCGCGTATTGCCCGCGGCGAGCACGTCGAAATGGTCGAGCGCCCAGTTGAAGCGGTCGAGGCGCGGCCAGCGGAAGCCGCGACAGGCCGCGTCGTAGTCCTCGCGGTGGCGCAGCAGGAAGTCGCGCGCCTCGAGGAACGGGGTGGCGGGTGCTGACATCGGATCCTCCCTTGAGCGTAGCGCGCTGCTTCAGGCGCGCGCGGCCTTGTCCAGCGCCTGGTCGAGATCGGCGATGATGTCGGCGACGCTCTCGATGCCGATGGAAAGCCGCACCACGTCGGGGCCGGCGCCGGCGGCCTTCTGCTGCTCCTCGGTGAGCTGGCGATGGGTGGTGGAGGCGGGATGGATGATGAGCGAGCGCGTATCGCCGACATTGGCGAGATGCGAGAACAGCTCGACCGCCTCGACCAGCGCCACGCCGGCCGCGTAGCCGCCCTTGACGCCGAAGGTGAAGACCGAGCCTGCGCCCTTCGGCAGGTACTTCTCGGCGAGCGCGTGATAGGGGCTGGACGGCAGGCCGGCATAGGCGACCCAGGACACGGCGGGGTGCCCGGCCAGGTGCTCGGCCACCGCCTGAGCGTTCTCGACATGGCGCTCCATGCGCAGCGGCAGCGTCTCGATGCCGGTGATGGTGAGGAAGGCGTTGAGCGGCGCCATGGTGGCGCCGAGATCGCGCAAGCCCACCGCATGGCCGTGCACGGTCAGCGCCAGGTCGCCGAAGGTCTCGTAGAAACGCAGCCCGTGATAGGCGGGCTCGGGCTCGGTCAGCGCCGCGAATTTGTCGTTCTGCGCCCAGTCGAAGCGGCCGCTGTCGACGACGATGCCACCCATGGCGTTGCCGTGGCCGGAGAGGAATTTGGTGGTGGAGTGGATGACGAGATCGGCGCCCCAGCGCATCGGCCGGCAGAGATAGGGCGAGGCCATGGTGTTGTCGACGATGAAGAGCAGCCCCGCCTCATGGGCGATGGCGGCGATGGCCTCGAGATCGACGACGGCGCCCACCGGGTTCGACAGGCTTTCGACGAAGATCGCCTTGCAGCGCGGCGTCAGCGCGCGGCGGAAATTCTCGGGGTCGTCGGCGTCGACGAACACGCACTCCCAGCCGAATTTCTTGAAGCTGCGGCCGAACTGGGTGATGGAGCCGCCATAGAGCTTGCCCGAGGCGAGGAACTGGTCGCCGGGCTGCATGAAGGAGAAGAAGGCCAGCATCTGCGCCGCATGGCCCGAGGCCACGGCGATGGCGCCGCGGCCGCCTTCGAGGCTGGCGACGCGCTCCTCCAGCACCGAGACGGTGGGGTTGGTGAGGCGCGAATAGATGTAGCCGTAGGTCTGCAGGTTGAACAGCGAGGCGGCGTGGTCCACATCGTCGAAGACGTAGGCCGTGGTCTGGTAGATCGGCGTGCTGCGCGCGCCGGTGGTGGGATCGGGCGTGGCACCGGCATGGATGGCGAGCGTCTCGAAGCCGGGCGTGCGGGGCTTTTCGGCCATGTCAGAGCTTCCTGCGCTTGCTCGAGATGATGCCGGTATTGACCCCGCTCCAGGCAAGCTCGCCATTGAGCCGGGAATATTCGATCTTGGGGCAGCGGTTCATCACCACCTTGAGCCCTGCCGCCTCGGCCTTGCGCGCGGCCGCGTCATGGCGCACGCCGAGCTGCATCCACACCACCTTGGCACCCTTGGCGATGGCCTGGTCCACGATCTCCGGCACCGCCTCGGCGCGGCGGAAGATGTCGACCATGTCGATCGTCTCCGGCACCTCGGCGAGATCGCGATAGACCTTCTCGCCGAGGATCTCCTCGCCCTTGGCCTGCGGGTTCACCGGGATCACGCGATACCCCTTGTCCTGAAGATACTTCATCGCGAAGAAGGAGGGCCGGTTCCAATGCTCGCTGGCGCCGACCATGGCGATGGTGCGCACGGAATTGAGGATGCCGCGCAGATAGGCGTCCGTGTACTGCTCCTGATCCATCGGGCCGCTCAGCCTTCATCCCAGCGCGGCGGGCGTTTTTCCAGGAAGGCGTCGACGCCCTCTTCGGTATCGCGCGCCGCCATGTTCTTGGCCATGACCTCGGTGGTGTAGGCATAGGCCGCCTCGAGGCCGAGCTCCGCCTGGCGGTAGAACGCCTCCTTGCCGATGGCGATGGCGAGCGTCAGCTTGCCGGCGATCTGCCGTCCCAGCGCCATGATTTCGGCATCGAGCCGCTCGGGCGCCACGACGCGGTTGACGAGGCCGATCGCCTGCGCGCGCTCGGCGTCGATGAGATCGCCGGTCAGCAGCATCTCCATCGCCGGCTTGCGCCCGACCGCGCGGGTGAGCGCCACCATCGGCGTCGAGCAGAAGAGGCCGAGATTGACGCCGTTGACGGCAAAGCGCGCCGCGCTCGAGGCCACCACGAGGTCGCAGCTCGCGACCAGCTGGCAGCCGGCGGCGGCGGCGATGCCGTGGACGCGGGCGATCACCGGCTGCTTGAGCCTGGTGAGCGCCAGCATCAGCCGCGAGGAATGGGCGAAGGTGGCCTCATAGGCTTGCCGGCCGGGATTGGCGCGCATTTCGCGCAGATCATGCCCGGCGCAGAAGCCGGGACCGTTGCCGGCGATCACCACCACCTTGACCGCGCGGTCGCGGCCGATGGCGTCGATCTGCTCCTGCAGCGCGGTCAGCAGCGCCGAGGACAGCGCATTGCGCTGTGCCGGCCGGTTGAGCGTCAGCCAGGCGATGCCGTCCTCGTCCCGGCGCAGCAGCACCGGCTCGTCTCGCTCCATGGCGTTTTCCTCCGTCCGCAGCAGCGCGGGCCCGCATTCAAGCACTCCCCGCCCAGGGTTCAACGGTAAAGTTGCGGCTTGCGTCATGTTATAATGTAACATTATGCTGCGAGTAGCGGAGGGTGCATGCGCGCAGAACGCGGCATGGGACGGGTAGCGAGGGGTGGGCGGCGGCGCTGGGGCGCCTTCCTCGCGATCGCGGCGCTGCTGTTGCAGCTCGCCGTCGCCGCCTACCATTTCCATGCCGAGGATTTCGGCTTTCTCCGGGGCCATAGCGACGAGACCGCGCTTTCGGGCGGCGGCGCGCCTTGGCCGGGCGGGGGACAGCCGGGCGCGCCCGCACATAACGATTGCGCGCTGTGCTTCACGCTGCACCTCGCCGGCGGTGCCGCGCTCCCCGATCCCGTCTCGCCCGTGGCACCCGGCGAAGCGCCGGCCCTGTCTCCGCCCGCGCCGCAGCCGCTGCGGCTGGCCGCCGCACCTTATCTGCTCTTCCGCACCCGCGCTCCTCCCAGCCTCTGAGATCGATCGCCGACCAAGCCGGACCGCCATGCCTCGGGCATGGCGCGATTTGTCGATCTTTGGGGACGGAGTATCTTCATGGAGCGCCGCAGCGCTGCTGTTCGAAGTGTCTATGCCTTTCATCGTGCATTTCTGTGCGCCTGTGCCGGCACCGCCGGCGTCATTGCCTTGGGCCACGGCCCGGCGCTCGCCGCGCCTGCCGCCGGGACCGTCGAGGGCGTCGCCCGGGATGCGAGCGGCCGGCCGCTGGCGGATGCGGAGGTCCGGCTGCTGTCGCCCGACGGCAAGGTCCTCGGCACCGTGAAGAGCGGTCCCGACGGCGCCTATCGCTTCACCGGCGTCGGACCCGGGCGCTATGCCGTGACCGCCATCAAGCCGGGCTATGTCCCGGCGCGGGCTGACATCAGCGTCGGCGATCGCAGCGGCGGCGGCGCCGATCTCAAGCTCGCCGCCGAGCCCGCCGCCCCGGCGCAGGCGCCGGTCGAGGAGATCACCGTCATCGCCAAGCGCCTGGAGCAGGCGCGGCTCAGCATCGAGCCGCAGATCGGTGCCTCGACCTACACGCTGTCGCACGAGGCGATCGAGCAGCAGCCCGGCGGCGAGAACAATCCGCTGAACCAGACGCTGCTGCAGGCGCCCGGCGTCGACCAGGACAACCTCGCCAATGGCGCCATCCATGTGCGCAACGAGCATCTCGGCGTCCAATACCGCATCAACGGCATCCTCCTGCCGGAAGGGGTGAGCTTCTTCAGCCAGGCGCTGAGCCCGCGCTTTGCCAATTCGGTCGACCTCATCACCGGTGCCTTGCCGGCGGAATACGGGTTGCGCACCTCCGGCATCGTCGACATCCAGACCAAGAGCGGGCTGTTCGCCCCCGGCGGCTCGGTCACGCTCTATGGCGGCAGCTACGACACCTTCCATCCGTCCTTCGAGTACGGCACCTCGGCGCAGGGCTATAATCTCTACGTCGCCGGCGATTTCCTGACGAGCAGCCACGGCATCGACGCGGTGACGCCGAAATACAACGCCATCCACGACGACACCGAGCAGACCCACGCCTTCGCCTATCTCGACAAGATCATCAATTCCTCGAGCAAGATCGCCGTCATCGCGGGCGAGTATGACGGCCAGTTCCAGATCCCGAACAATCCGGGGCAGCCGACCACGGTCACGACCAGCAACGGCACCCTCAACGGCCAGCCGCTTTCGGCCTTCAATTCGACGAATCTGGACGAGCGCCAGACCGAGACCAGCCAGTTCCTGTCGCTGTCCTATCTGCGCTCCGAAGAGGATCTCAACTACCAGATCGCGGCGTTCACCAAATACAGCTCGCTGCAGTACCATCCCGACGCGCTGGGCGACATCGCCTTCAACGGCATCGCCCAGGACACGCTGCGCACCAGCTTCGCCAACGGCATCCAGGGCGACGGCAGCTACAAGCTCTCCTCCGACCACACGCTGCGCGCTGGTTTCCTGCTGACCGGGGAGAGAGTGCAGGCGGATACCAATTCGTCGGTGCTGCCGCAGGTAGGGACCGACGCCTTCGGCAATCCGATCTTCGGCTCGACGCCGGAGAGCATCATCGACAACACCGAGAAGACGGGCTGGACCTACAGCGCCTATCTCCAGGACGAATGGAAGGTGATGCCGACGCTGACGCTCAACTACGGCGGCCGCTTCGACGTCGTGAACACCTATGTCACGGGCAACCAGGTGAGCCCGCGCATCAACGCCGTCTGGCAGGCGACGCCGTCGACCGTGGTCCATGCCGGCTATGCCAGTTATTTCAGCCCGCCTTCCTTCGAGCTGGTCTCGACGGAAAGCCTCGGCCTCTTCAACAACACCTCAGCGCAGCCGGCGGTGGCGCAGAACTCGGCCATCAAGCCCGAACGCTCGCAGTATCTGGACCTCGGCGTCACCCACGACTTCTTTCCCGGCTTCAAGGCGGGCGTCGACGCCTACTATAAATACGCCCATGATTTGATCGACGAGGGCCAGTTCGGCGCGCCGGTGCTGCTGACCCCGTTCAACTATCGCGTGGGCGTCAACAAGGGTGTCGAGATCACCACCACCTATGACAACGGGCCGTTCTCCTATTACGGCAATCTCGCCATCGCCCAGCAGAAGGCGGAGGACATCATCTCGGCGCAATTCAATTTCACGACGGACGACCTCGCGAATGCCGCCGACATGCCGATCAACACCGACCATAGCGAGCTGATGGTGGCTTCGGGCGGCGTGTCCTATCTCTGGCTCGGCACGCGCTACAGCCTCGACATGATCGCGGGGTCGGGCCTGCGCACCACCCGCAGCGACGGCCCGATCAATGGCGGCACGGTGCCGTCCTACGAGCAGGTCAATCTCGGCATCTCGCACCGCTTCGAGGAGGCGCCCGGCGGCCCGATCACGCTGCGCGCCGACATCATCAACCTGTTCGACGAGACCTATCTGTTGCGCAGCCAGACCGGCATCGGCGTCTTCGCCCCGGCCTACGGGCCGCGCCGCACCGTCTTTGCCGGGATCACCAAGGAGTTCTGATGGCGCCGTCCTCCTATACGTCGCCCGCCGCGCCCCGGCTGATCGGCATCGGCCTCGTCGTCCTGCTGCATATCGTGATCGTCTATGCGCTGGTCACGGGGCTGGCGCATCGCGCGATCGAGGTCATCCAGGCGCCGATCGAGACCCGCATCATCGCGGCGGCGAAGCCCGAGACACCGCCGCCTCCGCCCCCGCCGCCGCTCCAGCTCACGCCGCCGCCGCCGGCCTTCGTGCCGCCGCCGGAGATCCGCATCGCGAAGCCGCCGCCGCCACCACCGCGGAGCACGGCGATCACCGTGGTGACGCCGGTGAAGCCGGTGGCACCGCCGCCCCCGGCGCCGGCGCCCGCGCCGGCGGCCGAGCCGGTGCGGGTGATGCCGCGGATCGATGCGAGCCGCAGCCAGCAGCCGGAATACCCGCCGACCTCGCGCCGCATGGGCGAGCAAGGCTCGGTCGTGCTGCAGGTGCTGGTCGATACCGACGGCCGCGTCATCGATACCAAGCTGCTGCAATCGAGCGGCTATGATCGCCTCGACCAGGCGGCGCTCGACGGCGTCAAGAGCAACTACCGCTTCCTGCCAGGCACCGTCGACGGCAAGCCGCAGCAGATGTGGTACACCTTCAAATTCAATTGGAAGCTCAGGTAAGCTGATGTCCTTGATGAACCCGATCGCGCCCCTCCGCCACCCCACTCATCGCCGGCTCGCCGCGCTCGTCGCGGGTCTGCTGCTCGCTTCCGGCCTTGCCGGCGCCGCGCTCGCCCAAACCACGGCGCCCACGCCGCCGGCCGCGACTGCGCCGGTTGCGGCACCGGCCGCGCCGCCGGCGACGGGCGTGGTGGTGCCGCCGGCCATAGCGCCGGCCGGCGAGCCCGCCGCCGCGCCGGCGCCGGCCGCGACGCAGGAGATCGTCGAGAACCCCTACGGCCTGTCGGCGCTCTGGGCCGGCGGCGATTGGGTGGCGCGCGGCACCCTCATCGCCCTCGTGGTGATGTCGATGGGCACCTGGTACATCATGATCACCAAGGTGATCGAGCAGACGGTGCTGCTGCGCCAGGCGGCGGAGGCCAACCGCAAGTTCTGGAGCGCGGCGAGCCTGCGCGACGGCGCCAACGCGCTCGGCCGGCGCAGCGCCTTCCGAGCCCTGGTCGAGGACGGGCTGAGCGCGACCGAGCATCACGAAGGCACGCTCACCGCCCAGATCGACCTGCACAGCTGGATCACCATGTCGCTGCAGCGCTCGGTCGACGCCGTCGGCAACCGGATGCAGGGCGGCCTCGCCTTCCTCGCCACCGTGGGCTCGACCGCGCCCTTCGTCGGCCTCTTCGGCACGGTCTGGGGCATCTACCACGCGCTGACCGCGATCGGCATCGCCGGACAGGCGAGCATCGACAAGGTGGCGGGGCCGGTCGGCGAGGCGCTGATCATGACGGCGATGGGCCTCGCGGTCGCGGTGCCGGCGGTGCTGGGATACAACTGGATGGTCCGCCGCAACAAGCACGCCATGGACCGGGTGCGCAGCTTCGCCGCCGATCTGCACGCGCTGCTGATCGGCGGCGTGCGCGCGCAGCCGCGACCGGTGGCGCGGAGCGTAGGAACCTAGCCATGGCGATCGGTCTCGGGCCCGGCGGCGACGATGACGACGAGGATCTGGTGGCGTCGATCAACACCACGCCGCTGGTTGACGTGATGCTGGTGCTGCTCATCATCTTCCTCATCACCATCCCGGTGGTGACGCACAGCATCGCGGTGGCGCTGCCCAACGAGAAGAACCAGCCCACCCACACGCGGCCGCAGAACATCACCATCGCGGTCGACCGCGATGGCGACCTCTTCTGGAACGACGCGAAGCTCCCGGATACCGCGACGCTGCTGACCAAGCTCGAGCAGCGCGCGGTGGAGCAGCCCCAGCCCGAGGTGCATATCCGCGCCGACAAGGACGTGCGCTACGAATTCGTCGGCCGCGTGGTCGTCGCCTGCCAGCGCGCCGGCATCGCCAAGGTGGCGTTCATCACCGAGCCGCAGCGCGGCGCGCCGGTGACGCCGTGAGCGCGGCGCGCTCCTTCCGGCGGAGGCCGTCGCCATGGCGATGAATGTCGGTAAGCCCGGCGGCGACGACGAGGTGATGATCGACATCAACACCACGCCGCTCATCGACGTGATGCTGGTGCTGCTGGTGATGCTGATCATCACCATCCCGGTGCAGACGCATGCGGTGAAGCTCGACATGCCGCAGGGCAACCCGCCGCCCGCGCTGGTGCAGCCCGAGGTCGTCCATCTCGACATCGATTTCGACGGCACCATCACCTGGAACGGCACGGTGCTGCCGGACCGGGCGACGCTCGAGCGCTATCTGCGCGTGGCGGCGCAGCAGGACCCGCAGCCCGAGATCCATCTCGCGCCCAACAAGCTGGTCAAGTACGCTTACGTCGCCATGGTGCTGGCCGAGAGCCAGCGCCTGGGCGTGGTCAAGCTCGGCCTCGTCGGCAACGAGCAGTTCATGCAATGAGCGGTCGAGGCGGATCGGCAATGCGTTCTGCGGCGATGGTGTTCGCGCTGCTGTCGGCGGCGCTGGCGGTGCCGGCAGGCGCGCCCGGTGGCGGGCACGCGCTCGCGGCCGAGGAGAAGCTCACCGCGCGCGAGCAGGTCGGCAAGCCGGTGCGGGCGGCCGAGCAGCTCCTGAAGGAGAAGAAATACCGGGAGGCCCTGGCGAAGCTGCGGGAAGCCGATGCCGTTGCCGACAAGACGCCTTATGAGCGCTACGTGATCGAGGCGACGCGCGCCGTCGTCGCGCTCGACATGGGCGATGAGGCCGGCACGATCAAGGCGCTGGAGGCGGTGCTGGCGACCGGCATCCTGCCGCCGGCCGAGGCGCTGAAGCGCATCGAGACCATGGCGCAGCTCAGCTACCAGGCCAAGGACTATGCCGGCGCCGTCGCCTATGGCGAGCGCTATTACAAGGAAGGCGGCAGCGACGAGGGGCTGCGGCTGCTGGTGGCGCAGGCCTACTACCTCCAGAACGACTTCGCCGGTGCGGCGCGCACCAGCCGCGTGATCGTGCAGCAGGAGGACCGCGCCGGCCGCGCGCCCAAGGAATCCCTGCTGCAGCTCCTGGTCAGCAGCGAATACAAGCAGAAGAACGAGGCGGGATATCGCGACGCGCTGAAGCTGCTGGTGGTCAGATATCCGAAGAAGGAATATTGGCGCGACCTGCTGGCCACCGTGCCGAAGCAGCCGGGCTTCGCCGACCGCTTCGCCCTCGATCTCGACCGGCTGATGGCGGCCACCGGCACGCTCGAGACGCAGGACCAGTATATGGAGGCGGCGCAGCTCGCGCTGCAGCAGGGCCTTCCCGGCGATGCCAAGACGCTGCTCGCCAAAGGCTATGCCGCCGGCGTGCTGGGCAAGGGGGCGGGTGCCGAGCGGCAGCAGCGGCTCGTCGCCATGGCGAACCGCCAGGCGGCCGAGGACCTCAAGACCCTGCCGCAGCTCGGCCCCGAGGCGGCCGCGGCGCCGGACGGGCTCGCCTGGGTCAAGCTCGGCGAGGCCTATGCCAGCTATGGCCAGTACGACAACGCCATCGCCGCCTTCCGGAAGGGGCTGCAGAAGGGCGGGCTGAAGCATCCCGACGACGCCCGGCTCCATCTCGGCATCGCCTGTCTCGATGCCGGCCAGAAGGACAAGGCGGAAGCGGCGTTGGGCGCGGTGACCGGGAACGACGGCGCGCGCGAGCTGGCGCAGCTCTGGCTGCTGGCCGGGCGCGCGCACGAATAGGCGGAGGGTGGAGCGGGCGCGATGATCACGGTGGCGGCGTTCGAGGCGATCCTGCGCGAGAAGCTGCCTTTCGCGCAGGCGCTCGCGGCGGAGATCGTCGCGCTCGATCCCGAGCGCACCGTGCTGCGCATGCCCTACAAGAGCGATTTCCTGCGTCCGGGCGGCACCATCGGCGGGCCGCTGCTGATGGCGCTCGCCGACATCGCGCTCTATGGCGCGGTGATGGCGGCGCTGGGACCGGTGGAGGAGGCGGTGACCACCAGCCTCACCATCAACTTCCTGCGCCGCCCGCCGCCGGCCGATGTCACCGCCGAGGCGCGGCTGATCAAGCTGGGGCGGCGCCTTGCCGTCGGTACGGTGGAGCTGTTCTCGGCCGGGGAGGCCGAGATGGTCGCCCATGTCACCGGCACCTATTCCATCCCGCCGCGCCCGCAACGGGTGACGGTGTTATGATACCACATATGACAAGCGCCCGATCCACGCCGATTTCGGCGCTTGACTGACGGGCGATTGCTGGCATACTGCGCCGCCTTCAGATTTGCAGAGCGCGTGATGAAGACCTATTCCGCCAAGCCGTCCGAGATCGACAAGAAATGGCTGCTGATCGACGCCGACGGGCTCGTGCTCGGCCGGCTAGCCTCGATCATTGCCGACCGTCTGCGCGGCAAGCACAAGCCGAGCTTCACGCCGCATATGGATTGCGGCGACCACATCGTCGTGGTCAACGCCGAGAAGGTGGCGCTCACCGGCAACAAGCGGCGCGACAGCATCTTCCACTGGTACACGGGCTATCCCGGCGGCATCAAGCAGCGCAGCAAGGGCGCGATCCTCGAGGGCAAGCATCCCGAGCGCGTCATCCTCAAGGCGGTGGAGCGGATGGTGCCGCGCGGCCCGCTCGGCCGGCGCATCATGGGCCATCTCAAGGTTTATAAGGGCCCGACCCATCCGCACGAGGCGCAGCAGCCGCAGCCGCTCGACGTGGCGGCGATGAACCGCAAGAACAAGAGGGCGTGAGCATGGCCGAACTGCAGCAATCCCTGGGCGGGCTGCGCGAGGCGCTGCAAGGCGCGCAGGTGCAGCCGGCGGCCGAGGCCAAGCCGAAGCTCGACGCGCAGGGCCGCGCCTATGCCACCGGCAAGCGCAAGAACGCGGTGGCGCGCGTCTGGATCAAGCCGGGCAGCGGCAAGATCACCATCAACGACCGCGACAGCCCCATCTATTTCGCGCGGCCGGTGCTGCGCATGCTGCTCAACCAGCCCTTCGTCGTCGCCAACCGGCTCGGCCAATACGACGTCGTCTGCACCGTGACCGGCGGCGGGCTCTCCGGCCAGGCGGGCGCGGTGCGCCATGGCATCAGCAAGGCGCTGACCTATTACGAGCCGGATCTCAGGCCGGTGCTCAAGGCGCAGGGCTATCTCACCCGCGACAGCCGCGTCGTCGAGCGCAAGAAATACGGCAAGGCGAAGGCCCGACGCAGCTTCCAGTTCTCGAAGCGCTGACCCGCGCGACCATTTCGTTTCGCGAGGGCGCTTCGGTTCCGATCGAAGCGCCCTTATCTTATGGGCTCGTGCCTTGATCTCCGGAGGCAGGGATGGCGGCAAGGGTATTCATCGACGGCGAGGCCGGCACCACCGGGCTGCAGATCCACCGGCGGCTGCGGGAGCGGCGCGACCTCGAGCTGGTCTCGATCGATCCGGCACGCCGCAAGGACCCGGCCGCGCGCAGCGACATGCTGAACGGCGCCGATCTGGTCATTCTCTGCCTGCCCGACGAGGCCGCGCGCCAGGCGGTGGCGCTCATCGAGAGCAACGCGGTGCGGGTGATCGACGCCTCGACCGCGCATCGCACCGAGCCGGGCTGGACCTACGGCTTTCCGGAGATGTCGGAACAGCAGCGCGCGGCGGTCGCGAGCTCGCGCCGGGTGGCGAATCCCGGCTGCTATCCCACCGGCTTCATCGCCCTGGTGCGGCCGCTGGTCGAGGCGGGTCTGCTGCCGCCGGACTGGCCGGTCACCGTCAACGCGGTGTCGGGCTATAGCGGCGGCGGCCGGAGCATGATCGCCGAGTTCGAGGACGAGGCCTCGCCCGGTTACACCAAGGTGCCCTATCGCATCTATGGCTTGAGCATGGCGCACAAGCACGTGCCCGAGATGCGCCTGCACACCGGGCTGGCCTTGCTGCCGCTCTTCGCTCCGGCGGTCGGCCGCTACGCCCAGGGCATGATCGTCGAGGTGCCGCTGCAGCTGAAGGCGCTGCCGGGCAAACCCGGGCTCGCCGACCTCCACGCCGCCCTTGCCCGGGCCTATCGGGGCGAGCGCTTCGTCGAGGTGGCCGCGCTCGGCGAGGCCGCGGCGCTGAAGACCCTCGATCCCGAAGGCCTCAATGGCACCAATCGCATGCGGCTCTATGTTTTCGGATCGGATGAGGTCGGCCAGGCGCGTCTCGTGGCCTTGCTCGACAATCTCGGCAAGGGCGCTTCCGGCGCCGCGGTGCAGAACCTTAACCTGATGCTCGGCCTGTCCGAAGCCGCCGGACTGGAAGAGCCGCTCGCCTCCTGATGGCCCAATACCAGGAGCGCAGCCCTGCCATGTCCGGCATGGCTGGACCCTTGGAGCCTCCCGTGGCACGCTTTCGCTCTTGAGCGAGAGGCCGGCAACCGGCCCGGACGGGAGGAAGATGAGCGCAGACCGCGCGGCTCCGAACTATCTCGACGGCATAAGGGTACTCGATCTCACCCAGTTCGAGGCGGGACCGTCCTGCACCGAGGCGCTGGCCTGGCTCGGCGCCGAGGTGGTCAAGGTCGAGAACCCGCAGGGCGGCGATCCCGGCCGCTCCTCCTTCCGCGGCAAGCCGGGGCAGGATTCCTGGTACTTCCTGCTGTTCAACGCCAACAAGAAGTCGATCGCCGTCGATCTGAAATCGCCCCGCGGGCTGGCGCTGGTCCGCGACCTCGCGGCCCGGGCCGATGTCCTGGTCGAGAATTTCGCGCCGGGCGCCATCGAGCGGCTGGGCCTCGGCTACGAGGCGGTGCGCGCGATCAATCCGGCGATCGTCTATGCCCAGGTCAAGGGCTTCGGCACCGGCAGCCCGCATGAGCGGGGCCTTGCCTTCGACATGATCGCGCAGGCCTCCGGCGGGCTGATGAGCATCACCGGCGAGCCGGACGGGCCGCCGCTCAAGCCGGGAACGACGCTCGGCGACACCGGCACCGGCATGCTGCTGGCGATCAGCATCCTGGGCGCGCTCTATCGGCGCAAGACCACCGGCGAGGGCGAGCGGCTCGAGCTCGCCATGCAGGACGCGATGCTGCAATACATCCGCGTCGCCTTCGCCGCCACCGCCGTCGATGGACGACCGGCGCAGCGCAACGGCGCCAAGCTGCTCTCCGGCCGCAATGCGCCCAGCGGCGTCTTTCCCTGCAAGCCGGGCGGCCCCAATGATTACGTCTACGTCTATACCAGCCGCGCCAACCCGGCGCATTGGCGGCGCCTGCTCGAGGTGATCGGCCGCGGCGATCTGATCGGCGATCCCCGCTTCGACACGGTCGAAGCGCGGGCGCAGCACGAGGCCGAGGTCGATGACCTCATCGCCGCCTGGACGCGCCGGCACGACAAGCACGAGGCGATGCGGCTGCTCAGCGCCGTCGGCGTGCCGGCCGGCGCCGTGCTCGACACGCTGGAGCTCCAGAACGATCCCGATTTCGAGCGGCGCGGCATCATGCAGGTGATGCGGCATCCCGCCTGCGGCGAGTTCAAGATGCCGGTCTGGCCGGTGCGCCATGGCGGCGCCACCCTGCCGGTGGCGCCGGCGCCGCTGCTCGGCGAGCACAACGCGGCGGTGCTCGGCGAGTGGCTGGGCTTGAGCACCGGCGAGCTCGAAAAGCTGCGACAGGACGGCATCATCTGAGGGAGAAGCGGGATGGCGGAGCTCACGGGTTCGGAGATCCTGGCGCGGTCGCTCAAGAACGAGGGCACGGACATCCTCTTCTTCCTGATGGGCGGGCCGATGCTGCTGGCGGAGGCCTCCTGCATCAAGGAAGGCATCCGCCCGCTCGATGTGCGCCACGAGCAGGCGGCGGCGATGATGGGGCATGCCTACAGCCGGCTGCTGCAGCGGCCAAGCGTGTGCATGGCGGCGAGCGGGCCCGGGGTGATCAACCTCACCACCGGCATCGCCAACGCGCTGATCGATTGCGCGCCGGTGGTGGCGATCGGCGGGTCGAGCCCGATCGGCCAGTTCGGCCGCCAGGTGTTCCAGGAGATCGACCAGGTCGCGATCATGAAGCCCTGCACCAAATGGGCCGACCGCGTCTACAATCTGAAACGCATCCCGGAGCAGGTGAACACCGCCTTCCAGAAGGCGATGAGCGGCAAGCCCGGCCCGGTCTATCTCGATTTCCCCGGCGACATCCTCTACGCCAAGATCGACGAGGAGCAGGTCGATTGGCGGCTCAGCGGCCGGGCGCTGCTGCGCGCGCGCCCCTTGGGCGAGCCGCGGCAGGTGGAGGCGCTGGTGGATGCGCTGGCCAAATCGCGCCAGCCGATCATCCTTTCCGGCAGCGGCGTCATCTGGTCGCAGGCCTGGGAGGAGCTGCGGGCCTTCGTCGAGCAGGCCGGCGTGCCCTTCTATACTACGCCGCAGGGCCGCGGCGTGCTGCCTGACGACCATCCTTATTCCTACCTTGCGATGCGCTCCTCGGCCTTCAAGGAGGCCGATCTCATCATCGTGGTCGGCACGCGCATGAACTACATCATCAACCATGCGGCGCCGCCGCGCTTCGCCGCCGGCGCCACGATCGCGCGCATCGAGATCGATGCCGAGGAGATGGCGGCGGCGCCGCGCGCGATCGACATCCCCATCGTCGGCGACTGCAAGATGGTGCTGCAGCAGCTGCTGGCGGCGACCAAGGGGCGGATCGACGCGGAGCGCTTCGGCGCCTGGCGGCGCAAGCTTGCCGATGGCGAGGCGACGAAGCGCATGGCGGCGGGCGGCAACAAGGCGGGCGAGGACGAGCCGATCCATCCGCTGCGCCTCTGCGAGGAGATCAAGAATTTCATGCGGCGCGACGCTATCCTGGTGGTGGACGGGCAGGAGATCCTCAATTTCGGTCGCCAGTCCATGCCGACCTTCGCGCCGGGGCATCGGCTCAATTCGGGGCCGTTCGGCACCATGGGGGTGGGGCTGCCCTTCGGCCTCGGCGCCAAGATCGCCAAGCCCGACACGCAGGTGATCGTCGTCCATGGCGACGGCTCCTTCGGGCTCAATGCGCTCGAGCTCGACACCGCGGTGCGCCATCGCATCCCGGTGCTGGTGGTGGTGAGCCTCAATGGCGGCTGGACCGCCGATCCCAAGCACGACAAGCCCGGCCGCGAGCTCGGCTATACCCGCTTCGACAAGATGGCCGAGGCGCTGGGCTGTTACGGCGAGTATGTCGAGCGCGCCGAGCAGATCCGGCCGGCGCTGGAGCGGGCGCAGAAACGGGTCGATGACGGCATGGTGGCGCTGGTCAACGTCAAGACAGATTATCGCGCGCGCGCCGGCACCATCGCGTTCGCCGATTACTCCACCTGAGAGAGAAACCGGCGGCGACGGCTAGTTCCGCTAGGAGCGGGAGACGCCTCCGGTCGAGCGCGCCGTTTAAAGAGATTTAAAGCCATCCGCCTAGAGTGCTCCTGCCGAGACAAGCGTCCGTCGTCCGGCGGCGCGGCATGGAGTGTGCGATGGGATCGATGAACGATTGGTCGATCAAGGCCAAGGTGACTGGCGCGTTCGCCCTGGTCCTGGTGGTGGCCGTCGGGCTCGGGCTTTTTGCCGTCGAGCGGCTCGGCGCCGTCAATGACCAGGCGGCCGATATCCGGAACAACTGGTTGCCCTCGACGCGGCTGCTCGGCGAATTCGCCCATCAGATGGCATCGCACCGCGCCAGTGTCGCCACGCTGCTGCTGGCGGCGTCGGACGAGGCCATGGAGAAGCAGCATGCCGCGCTGATGAAGACACAGGCGGCGCGGGACACGGCCTGGCGCACCTATCAGCCGCTGATCGCGCCCGGCGAAGAGCGGCGGATTGCCGATGAGATCGCCCGGATGTCGGCCGATTATGCGCCGCAGATCGAGCAGATACTCGGCCTCGCGCGCAATCACCAGAAGGAGAAGGCGATCGCGCTTTATGTGGGCCCGTCGCGCGACCAGTACCAGAAAATCCGGGCGCTGCTTCTGGAAGACATCGAGCTGAATGCGCGCGAAGGCGTCAAGGCTGCCGATCGCGGCGCGCAAGTCTATGCATCGGCGCGGTTTTGGATTCTGGCGGCGCTGGGACTCGCGGCGGCGCTGTGCGCCGCGGCCGGCTATGTCATCGTCAGCGGCGTCTCGAAGCCGATGCTGCGCATGACGGACTCCATGGGCAAGCTCGCTGCGCATGATCTGTCGGTCGCGATCGAAGGCGTCGGTCGCAAGGACGAGATCGGCCGGATGGCGGATGCCGTCCAGGTATTCAAGGACAGCATGATCAAGGCCGATGCGCTCGCTGCCGAGCAGCGCGCCGAGCAGGCGCGCAAGGAGCAGCGGCAGAAGGCGATCGAGGGCTATATCGCCGAGTTCGAGCGCTCGGTGCGCGAGGCGCTCGACACCCTGGCCTCGGCCTCGACCGAGCTGCGCGCCACCGCCACCAGCATGTCGTCTACCGCCGAGGAGACGCAGCGCCAGGCCGGCACGGTGGCCTCGGCGGCGGAGGAGACCTCGGCCAATGTGCAGACGGTGGCGGCGTCCTCGGAGGAGATGTCGAGCTCGATCGCCGAGATCAGCCGGCAGGTGTCGCAGGCCTCGGGCGTGGCGCGGCAGGCGGTGGAGCAGGCGCAGCACACCAACGGCACGGTCAATACGCTGGCGGAATCGGCGCAGAAGATCGGCCAGGTGGTGCAGCTGATCCAGGACATCGCCAGCCAGACCAACCTGCTGGCGCTCAACGCCACGATCGAAGCGGCGCGGGCCGGCGATGCCGGCAAGGGCTTCGCGGTGGTGGCCTCCGAGGTCAAGTCGCTGGCCAACCAGACGGCGAAGGCGACCGAGGACATCGCGGCGCAGATCGGCTCGATCCAGTCGGTGACGGGCGAGGCGGTGAAGGCGATCCAGGGCATCGGCGGCACGATCGGCCAGATCAACGAGATCTCGACGGCGATCGCCAGCGCGGTGGAGGAGCAGGGGGCGGCGACGCAGGAGATCGCGCGCAACACCCAGCAGGCGGCGAAGGGCACCGAGCAGGTCTCGTCGAACATCACCGGCGTCAACCGCGCGGCCGGCGAGACCGGTGCTGCGGCGACCCAGGTGCTGTCCTCGGCCGACCAGCTCGGCCGTCAGTCCGAGACCCTGCGCGCCGAGGTCAACCGCTTCCTCGAGAAGATCCGCGCCGCCTGATCGGGGCGCACCCTATCGGAAAACGGCATCGTTTCGGTCGCGGCGGCTTGAAACCCCGGTTTCAGGCCGCCGCCGCATGCCGTGGCGACGCCGCGACGTAAGCAAGCCTTAAGCGCGATCGAGGGATAATGACGGCATGCACACCCTGCCGGCGCCGGCCCCAGCTCCGGCATCCGTCTCTGCGATGCTGGATCGTCAGGAAATCCGCTCCGAGGAGCTGAACCTCGTCTTCCGGACGCCGCTGGCGCTGCTGGCGTCGCCGGTCAATGGCGTGTTCTGCGTCGCCGTGCTGTGGCTCCTGCTCCCGCATGCGCTGCTGCTCGGCTGGGCGCTGGCGCTGGCGCTGTGCACCGCCGGGCGTGCGCTGCTGCGCCGGGCCTATCTTGCCCGGCGGCCGGCCGCGGCGGCGGCCGGGCGCTGGGCGGCGTGGTTCAGCCTCGGCGCGCTGCTGAGCGGCGTCCTGTGGGGCGCGTTGGCCGCGGTCATCCCGCTGACCAGCGATCCGCTTTATCATTGCTTCGCGGTGATGGTGATGGCCGGGATGGCGGCGGGCGGCATGGCCGGGCTCGCCGCCTACCTGCCGGCGCTCTATGCCTTCCTGGCGCCGCTGGGTCTGCCGCTGGTGACGGCGCTGCTGGCGCATGGCGGCACCGCCTATCTCGCCGCCGGCGCCATGGTCGCGGTCTTCCTGGCGGCGGTGGGTGTCATGGCGCACGGCCTCAACCGCACCCTCGCGGAGAATATCCGCCTGCGCTTCGAGAAGGCGCGGCTGGCCGACGAGGTGGCGGGCGCGCGCGATGCGGCCGAGGCGGCGGCGCGCGCCAAGGACGATTTCCTCGCCCATATGAGCCACGAGATCCGCACGCCGATGAACGGCATCGTCGGCATGAACCGGCTGCTGCTCGGCACCAGGCTCGAGCCGCCGCAGCGGGTTTATGCCGAGGCGGTCGACAATTCGGCCAAGGCGCTTCTCACCATCATCAACGACATCCTCGACGTCGCCAAGATCGAGGCCGGCCGCGTCGCCCTGGAGACGCTCGATTTCGATCTCGAGAGCCTGGTGCGCGACGTGGTCGAGCTGCTGCAGCCGCGCGCGGCGGAAAAGCGGATCGGGCTGGTGCTCGAGCTTGACCCCACCGCGCAGGGCCGCTTCCGCAGCGATCCCACGCGGCTGCGCCAGGTGCTGCTCAACCTGATCGGCAACGCGGTCAAGTTCACGCCGGCGGGCGAGGTGCGGGTGCGGCTCAGCCGCGACGGCGAAAGCGCGGCGGGCGTGCTGCTGCGCTTCGAGATCGCCGATACCGGCATCGGCATTCCGGCCGCGGCACGGGCGCGGCTCTTCCAGAAGTTCAGCCAGGCCGACGGCTCGATCACCCGTCGCTTCGGCGGCACCGGTCTCGGCCTCGTCATCTCGCGCCAACTGGTGGAGCTGCTCGGCGGCGAGATCGACGTCGAGAGCGAGGAAGGCAAGGGCTCGCGCTTCCGCGTCACGCTGAGGCTGGCGCGCGCCGCGCCGCTGCCCGCCGCGCCGCGCAAGCCGCCCGAGGCCGAGGAGGCGGCCGCCGGCCCGCGCCACGCCCGCGTGCTGGTGGCGGAGGATGACCGCACCAACCAGATGATCACGCGCGCCCTGCTGGAGCGTGCCGGATATCTCGTCGACATCGTCGACAACGGCCTCGACGCCGTGGCCACGATCGAGCGCGGTGCCTATGACCTGCTGCTGATGGACGTGCAGATGCCGCAGGTGGACGGGGTCGAGGCGACGCGACGCATCCGCGCGCTGGGCGGCGGCAAGGAGAAGCTGCCGATCATCGCGATCACCGCCCATGCCATGATCGGAGCGCGCCAGGAATATCTCGATGGCGGCATGAACGACTACGTCTCGAAGCCCTTCGACGTCGACGAGCTGCTGAGCGCGGTGGGGCGCTGGACCGGCGTCGCGCCGGTCCGCGCGCGTCGCGCCGCGGCGGCCAAGGCGGAGCCGCCGCCGATCCTGAACGAGGGTCGGCTGGTGGAGCTTTCCCGCGCCATGCCGCCTTCCGCCTTCGACGGGCTGATCCGATCCTGGATGAGCGCCAGCGCGGCACGGCTCGATCGCATCGACAGCTACATCGCCGCCGGCGATCTCGGCGCGCCGCAGCAGGATGCGCATGATCTCGGCAGCAGCTCCGGCAACATGGGGGCAAGCCGGATGGAAGCGCTGGGACGCTCGCTCGAGCGCGCCTGCCGGGCGGGCGATATCGCCGGCGCCCGGGCGCTCGCGGTCGAGCTTCGGACGGCGCTGCGCCCCTCGCTCGACGCGGTCGCCGCGCGCTTTCTTGCCCCCGCACCGTCAGCGCCGTCGCCCTGAGCCGCGCCGTGGCCAACGCACACCATCCCGACGTCAACGGGGCGTCGATCCTCGGCGTCGATGACGACATCGATCAGCTGATCGTGCTGCAGACGCATCTCGACGCCGCCGGCTTCACCTTTTTCGGCGCGACCAGCGGCGAGGAGGCGCTGAAGCTGGTGGCGCGCGTGGCGCCGCGTCTCATCATCCTCGACGTGACGATGCGCGGCCTCGACGGCTTCGAGACCTGCCGCCGGCTGCGCCTCGACCCGGCCGCCGCCGACGTGCCGGTGCTGCTGCTGACCGCGCGCAAGACCGAGGCCGATGTGCTGGCCGCCAAGGCGGTCGGCGCCAATGATTTCATGGTCAAGCCGTTCGACGCCGACCGCCTCGCCGAGCGCGTGCGCCGCTGGCTTTCCCGCCCGGCCGCCAAGTAATCGCCTTTAAGCCGGACTGACGGTCACCATATGGGGCTTCCCCCGGTGGCGCCGGCGGCGTAGCGTTCGGCGGCGACACGATCGCCGCTCGGAAGGGAGGACCATCACGGGCAACATCGTTCTCCTCGACCTGATCGGCGGCGTGGCGCTGCTGCTGTGGGGCATGCACATGGTCCACAGCGGCATCCTCCGCGCCTTCGGCGCGGATCTGCGCCGCTTCCTCGGCGCCGCTCTCGCCAACCGCTTCAGCGCCTTCGGCGTCGGTGTCCTCGTCACCGTCCTGCTGCAGAGCAGCACCGCGACAGGGCTGCTGGTGACGTCTTTCACCGCCGGCGGCATGCTGGCGCTGGTCCCCGCGCTGGCCGTGATGCTCGGCGCCAATGTCGGCACGAGCCTCGTCGTGCAGGTGCTGTCCTTCGACATCTCGGCCGCGGCGCCGGTGCTGCTGATCATCGGCGTCGTCGCCTTTCGCCGCGGCGGGCGCACGCGGACGCGCGATCTGGGCCGGGTCGCGATCGGGCTCGGGCTGATGCTGCTGGCCTTGCACATCCTGCTGGGCTCGCTGGCGCCGGCGGAGAACGCGCCGGCGGTGCGCACTCTGCTGCAGGCCGCGACGACGCAGCCGGTGCTCAACCTCGTGATTGGCGCGCTGCTCGCCTGGGCCGCCCATTCGAGCGTTGCCGTCGTCGTCATGGTGATGTCGCTCGCCTATTCGAATTTCCTGACCCCGGTGTCCGTGCTGGCCTTGGTGCTGGGCGCCAATCTCGGCAGCGCCATCAACCCGGTGCTCGAAGGCGGCAGCAGCGACAACCCGGCGTCCCGCCGGCTGCCGGCGGGCAACCTCGCCATTCGCATCGTCGGCTGCCTGGCGGCGCTGCCCTTCCTCCCTCAGATCGCCGGACTGCTGCAGGCGCTGGAGCCCAATCCGGCGCGCCAGGCGGCGGATTTCCACACGTTCTTCAATCTCGCCCTGGCCGCGATCTTCATCCTGGCGCTCGATCCCATCGCCCGGCTGCTGGAGCGGCTGCTGCCGGAACGGCAGGAGACGGCCGATCCCGGGCGGCCGCTCTATCTCGACGCCACCCTGCTCGACACCCCCTCGGTGGCGCTCACTTGCGCGGCGCGCGAGGTCCTGCATGTCGGCGACATCGTCGAGGCGATGCTGCGCCGAACGATGGCGGCGCTCGTCACCGACGACCGCAAGCTGGTCAGCGAGATCGAGCGCATGGACGACGCCGTCGACCGGCTCGACGAGGCGATCAAGCTCTACGTGACCGGCATCACGCGCAACAGCCTGGAGCCGCAGGACGCGCATCGGGCAATGGAGATCATCTCCTTTTCGATCAATCTCGAGCATATCGGCGACATCATCGACCGGAACCTGATGGAACTCGCAGCGAAGAAGATCAAGCGCCGGCTGAAATTCTCGCCCGAAGGCGAGGCCGAGCTGCGGGCTTTCCACCAGCGCGTGCTGGACAATCTGAAGCTCGCCCTGGGCGTCTTCATGTCGGGCGACGTCACGATCGCGCGCCAGCTCATCCGCGAGAAGGTGCCGGTGCGCGAGGCCGAGCGCGCTGCGGCGGAGAGCCACCTAGCCCGGCTGCGCGAAGGCAGGCCGGAGAGCATCGAGACCAGCTCGCTGCATCTCGACGTGCTGCGCGACCTGAAGCGCATCCACTCGCACATCTGCTCGGCGGCATATCCCGTGCTCGAGGCGACGGGAGAGCTGCAGCCGAGCCGCCTCAAGGAGCGCCGCGCGCGCCGCCTGCGCTCGGCGCCTGCCGGCGACGAGGCGCCGCCCGATCCGAGCTCCAGTCGCTCTATTTAGCTCGCCTTCACCCGCACATAGCTGCCGGGAGCGTCCTCGATGATGGCGAGCTTGCAGTCGCCCGGCTGGCGGGCGGGGACCTCGCCGCCGGCATATTTGCTGATCCACTTCTCCCAGGTGGGCCACCAGGAATCCTCGTGATACTTGGCGCCCTTGAGCCAGTCGTCGGGGCTCTTCGGCAGCTTGGTGCCTTGCCAATGGCCGTATTTGCCCTGCCCGGGCGGATTGACCACGCCGGCAATGTGGCCCGAGGCGGCGAGCACGAACTTGACCGGCCCCTTGTAGATCTGCGTCGCGGCATAGGTGGACCGCCACGGCGCGATGTGGTCCTCGCGGGTCGAGAGCAGGAAGCTCGGCACCGCGACCCGGCCGAGGTCGATCGGCACGTCGCACAGCGTGATGCCGCCGGGCGTGACGAGCCGGTTCTCCTGGTACATGTTGCGCAGGTAGAAGCTGTGCATCGCCGCCGGCATGCGGGTGGAATCGCTGTTCCAGTAGAGCAGGTCGAAGGGGAAGGGCTCCTTGCCGAGGAGATAGTTGTTGACCACGAACGACCAGATCAGGTCGTTGGCGCGCAGCATGTTGAAGGTGGTGGCCATGTCCGAGCCATCGAGGAAGCCCTGCGCGCGCATGCGTTCCTCGAGCGCGTGGAGCTGGTCCTCGTCGATGAACACGGAGAGCTCGCCGGGCTCGGCGAAATCGGTGAGCGCGACGAAATAGGTGGCGCTCGTGAAGCGGTCGTCGCCCTTGGCCGCCATATAGGCCAGTGTCGCGGCGAGGAGCGTGCCGCCGAGGCAGTAGCCGATGACGTTGGCCTCGCGCTCGCCGGTGGCCGCTTCCATGGCGTCGAGCGCGGCGAGCGGACCTTCGAGCATGTAGTCGTCGAAGCCTTTGCGGGCGAGATGCTCGTCCGGATTGACCCAGGACACGACGAAGACGGTATGGCCCTGGTCGACCGCCCATTTGATGAAGGAGTTCCGCGGCCGCAGGTCGAGGATGTAGAACTTGTTGATCCAGGGCGGAATGATCAGCAGCGGCCGCCGCTTCACCTTGGCGGTGGTCGGCGCGTATTGCAGCAGCTGCATGAGATCGTTCTGATAGACGACCTTGCCGGGCGTGACGGCGATGTTCTCGCCGATCTTGAACGCGTCCATGTCGGTCATCTTGATCATCAGCCGGCCGTTGCCGCGCTCGAGATCCTCGAGCACGTGCTTCAGGCCGGTGACGAGGTTCTCGCCGCCGCTCTCGATGGTGGTGCGCAGCACTTCGGGATTGGTGAGCAGGAAGTTGGACGGCGCCATCGCGTCGACGAACTGGCGCGTGTAGAAATCGACCTTGCGCGCGGTCTTCTCGTCGAGCCCGTCCACCTCCTTGACGGTGCTCTGCAGCCAGCGCGCGGTGAGGAGATAGCTCTGCTTGATGAAGTCGAAGAGCGTGCCGTCGCTCCAGGCGGCATCCTTGAAGCGGCGGTCGCTGGCGGCCGGTTCGACCATGGGTTGATCGATCCGGCCGCTCCAGAACCGCTCGGCGGTGCGCTGCCACAGCACCAGATAGTCCTGCCACAGCGACATCTGTGCCTGAATCAGCTTTTCGGGATGCGCCATCATCCGGCTGGTCATGTCGAGAAAGGCGCCGGCCACGTTGAGCGGATCGGCCATGCCGACGCCGCCGCCCGATTGCCGCGCGAGGAACTCCAGCACCAGGCGCTGACTCCGCTCGGCGATCTCGGCGATGTCCCGGGACCATTGCACCGGGTCCGGCAGCTTGATCTCGGGAGGCGGGGGGTCGGCCATGCTTTGGTTCCTTGTGCCACCTGCGGCACACGCGAGCCGAATATTGATGACGGGCGGGACGCGATCTAATACACCAGCGGACGAGCGTTTGCAGCGCTCCTATGCGCAGCGCTGCATATGGGCAGACCCCCCCGTTTGGCCAGAGGAGAAGAGAGGGCGATGGCTTCCCTGAGGATGTCGGGCCGGCTGAAAAAAGCAAGTACCGCCCGAGCCTTGGCTTTCCTGGCAGCGATGGCGTCCGGGCTTGGCGGTTGCTCCTGGAGCGACGCCAATCCGGTCGAGTGGTATCGCCATCTCAGCGGCGTCGACAAGAACGACGTGGCCGATCAGGGCCAGCGCAACGCGCTGAACCTCGAGGCCGGGGGGCAGGAGCCTTATCCCAATCTCGGCACGGTACCGGGACCGCCCGACCGCGCGATGAGCACCGTCGACCTCGATAAGCTGCAGCAAGGCCTGGTCGCCGACCGGAAGAACGCACAATACAGCGACGAGCAACTGCGCCAGGGCCGCAACGTGCCGCCGCTGCCCGGCCAGGCTCCCCCATCGGCGGCGGTCCTGGCCCAGAACGGCGCGGCGCCGTCCGGGCAGCCTGCCGTTGCCGGCCAGGCACCCGCCCCGGGCCATCCCGCCGCGCCGGGTCAGGCCGCCGCTCTCGCCCACGGCTCGCCGATCAAGGGCTCGGCGGCGCCGCCGCAGGAATTGCCGCTGGTCTCGCCCAGCATCGGCAATCTGCCGCAGGGCGAGATGCCGACCGCCGCGCCGCCGCCGCCCAGCGGGGTGCAGCCAGCGCAACAGCGGGCGGCGGCACCGGCGTCGGGGACGCGGCCGGCGCCGCGGCAGGAGGCGGCGCTGCCGCCGCCGCTGACCGCGCCGGCGCTGACCAACCCGCCGCTGCCGCCAGCCACGGAGCCCGCCGTGATGCAGGCGCCGCAGGGCCATCACTCCTCGGTAACGCTCCAGGCGGCGGAGATCGGGTTCGGCGCCAACGGCAAGACGCTCACCGCCGAGGACCAGCGGCGGCTGGCCGAGGTGGCGAAGCTGCAGAAGCAGGGCGGCGGCTCGCTGCGCGTCATCGCTTACGGCCGCCGCGGCTACGGCAAGGACGCGGCAAGCGAGGAGCTGGACAGTTTCAGCGAGGCGCTGGACCGGGCCAATCTGGTGGCGCAGGCGCTGACCCGGCTGGGGGTGCCGGCACGCCGCATCACCATCCAGGCCGCCCCGGAGCAGCTTGCCGGCGGCGCGCCGCCCGGCCAGGCAGAGATCCTGCTGGACTATTGAACCCGGCAGCCTGCCAGGGCGGCAAGGCGGGGCGAAAACGGCCTCGCAACTTGCCCCCGGGGGCGCTACAAGACCAGGGACCGATAGCGGCCGCAGGAGCCCGGAGCCACCCGTGAAACCGCCGTTGAGGATCGCCATCGCCGGCCTGGGCACCGTCGGCGCCGGAACGGTCAAGCTGTTGCAACGGAATGCCGAATTGCTCGCGGCGCGGGCCGGGCGGCGGCTCGTGCTGGGCGCCGTGGCGGCGCGCGACCGGCGGCGCGAGCGCGGCCTCGACCTCGCCGGGGTGCGCTGGGTCGAGGATGCGGCGACGCTGGCGCAGGATCCCGAGATCGATGTCGTGGTCGAGCTCATCGGCGGCAGCGACGGCATCGCCCGCGAGCTGGTGGCACGCGCGCTCGGTGCGGGCAAGCATGTCGTCACCGCCAACAAGGCGCTCATCGCCCATCACGGCAGCGAGCTCGCGCGCGCCGCCGAGGCGCGCGGCGTGGCGCTGCTGTTCGAGGCGGCCGTGGCGGGCGGCATTCCGATCCTGAAGACGCTGCGCGAGGGGCTGGCGGCCAATCAGGTGACGCGCATCTACGGCATCCTCAACGGCACCTGCAATTACATCCTGACGACGATGCGCGACACGAGGCGCGACTTCGCCGAGGTGCTGAAGGAGGCGCAGGCGCTGGGCTACGCCGAGGCCGATCCCAGCTTCGACATCGATGGCATCGATGCCGCCCACAAGCTGGCGGTGCTGGCCGCCGTCGCCTTCGGCAATGCCGTCGACTTCACCGGCGTCCATGTCGAGGGCATCCGTCACGTCTCGGCGCTCGACATCGATTTCGCCGCCGAGCTGGGATATCGCATCAAGCTGCTGGGCCTGGCGCGGCTCACCGAGCACGGGCTCGAGCAGCGCGTCCATGCCTGCATGGTGCCGCGCTCGACCCCGATCGCCCATGTCGAAGGCGTCTTCAACGGCGTCGTGGTCGAGGGCGATTTCGTCGGCCGCGTCATGCTCGAAGGCCGCGGCGCCGGCGCCGAGCCGACCGCCTCGGCGGTGGTCGCGGACCTCGTCGACATCGCCGTCGGGCGCTGGTCGCCGAGCTTCGGGCTTCCGGCCGAGGCGCTGGCGGCGCGGCCTGCCTCGCCCATGGCGCGTCACGTCGGCGCCTTCTACCTGCGCCTGATGGTGGTCGATCGTCCCGGCGTCATCGCCGATGTCGCCGCCGCACTGCGCGACGAGCAGGTGTCGATGGAGCAGATGATCCAGCGCGGCCGCAAGCCGGGCGAAGCCGTGCCGGTGGTGTTGACGACGCATGAGACCGAGGAAGCGGCCATGTGCCGCGCGATCGCCCGCATCGACCGGCTCGGCAGCGTGCTCGAACCGACGCGCATGATCCGCGTCGAGAACCTGTAGCGGGAAGGGAGGCAACATGGCCGAAGGCGGAGCGATGGACCGCAACCTGGCGCTGGAGGCGGTGCGGGTCACCGAGGCTGCGGCGCTCTCGGCCTCGCGGCTGATGGGGCGGGGCGACGAGAAGGCGGCCGACCAGGCCGCGGTCGACGCCATGCGCACGGCGCTCAACGGACTCGCCATCGACGGCACGGTGGTGATCGGCGAGGGCGAGCGCGACGAGGCGCCGATGCTCTATATCGGCGAGAAGGTCGGCAGCGGCGGTCCCCGCATCGACATCGCGCTCGATCCGCTCGAAGGCACCACCATCACCGCCAAGGGCGGCGCCAACGCGCTGGCGGTCATCGCCATGGCCGAGGCCGGCGGCTTCCTCAACGCGCCCGACGTCTACATGGACAAGATCGCCATCGGCGGCGGGCTCGGCGAGGTGGTCGATCTCGACGAGGCGCCGGCGAAGAACCTGAAGAACCTGGCGCAGGCGAAGAAGGCGGAGGTCTCCGACCTCGTGGTCTGCATCCTCGACCGGCCGCGCCACAGCGAGCTCATCGCCCGGGTGCGCGAGGCCGGTGCGCGCATCATGCTGATCTCCGACGGCGATGTCAGCGGCATCATCGCCACCGCGCGGCCGCAAAGCGGCGTCGACATGTATATGGGCTCGGGCGGCGCGCCCGAGGGCGTGCTGGCGGCCGCGGCGCTGCGCTGCATCGGCGGCTACATGCAGGGCCGGCTGCTGTTCCGCAACGACGACGAGCGCGGCCGCGCCCAGCGCCTCGGCGTCAAGGATTTCAACCGCAAATACGGGCTGCTCGATCTCGCCAAGGGCGATGTCATGTTCGCCGCCACCGGCGTCACCACCGGCACTATGCTGCAGGGCGTGCGCCGCTTCCCCGGCGGGGCGGTGACCCATTCGATGGTGATGCGGTCCAAGACCGGCACCGTGCGGACGATCGAGGCGCAGCATAATTTCGAGCGCAAGGCGCTGCTCGACGTCCCGCGCTGATTGTCGCCATTGACCCGACTCGGCGCCGGCCGCGATGCTGGCGCCATGCCTGACGGTATGACCGCCTTTCTCGGCGTCGAGCGCTCGTTGCTGGGCAAGCGTTGGCGGCAGCGCGCGGCCGACGATCGCGCCGGCCTGGCGCTGGCGCAGCAGCTCGAGCTGCCGGAGATCATCGGCCGGCTGCTCGCCGCGCGCGGCGTCGAGGCGGAGACGGCGGCACGCTTCCTCGCGCCCACCCTGCGCGATTTCCTGCCCGACCCCTCGCTGCTCAAGGACATGGACAAGGCGGTGGCGCGGCTGGTGCGCGCGATCGCCGGCGGCGAGCTCATCGCGGTGTTCGGCGATTACGACGTTGACGGCGCCACCTCGGCGGCGCTGATCCAGCGCTTCCTTGCCGCCATCGGCTGCCGCGCCCGGCTCTACATTCCCGACCGCCAGCGCGAGGGCTACGGTCCCAACGCGCCGGCGCTGCTGCGGCTCAGGGCCGAGGGCGCGGGCGTCGCGATCACCGTCGATTGCGGCACCGCCGCGCATGCGCCGCTCGCCGCCGCCGCCGAGGCCGGGCTCGACGTCATCGTCGTCGATCATCACGTCGCCGAGCCGGCGCTGCCGCGGGCGCTGGCGGTGATCAATCCCAACCGCCTCGACGAAAGCGGCGCGCAGGGCATGCTGGCCGCGGTGGGCGTCGCCTTCCTGCTGCTGGTCGGCGTCAATCGCGGGCTGCGCCAGGCCGGCTGGTATGCCGGGCGGCCGGCGCCCGATCTCGTGCAGTGGCTCGATCTGGTGGCGCTGGGCACGATCTGCGACGTGGTGCCGCTCACCGGCCTCAACCGCGCACTGGTGGCGCAGGGGCTGAAGGTGATGCAGCGCCGCAGCAATCCGGGGCTGGCGGCGCTGGCCGACGCGGCCGGGCTGGGCGAGCGGCTCGACGCCTATCACGCCGGCTACATCCTGGGGCCGCGGGTCAATGCCGGCGGCAGGGTCGGGCAGGCGGATCTCGGCGCGCGCCTGCTGGCGAGCGACGATCCGATCGAGACGCGCGCTATCGCGCAGCAGCTCGATGCGCTCAATGCCGAGCGGCGCGAGATCGAGGCGCGGGTGCTGGCGCAGGCGATCGACCAGGTCGAGAGCGGCGATCGCACCGCGCCGCTGGTCTTCGCCGCCGGCGAAGGCTGGCATGCCGGGGTCATCGGCATCGTCGCCAGCCGGCTGAAGGAGCGCTACAACCGTCCGGCCTGCGTCGTCGCCGTCGCGGGCGATGTCGGCAAAGGCTCCGGCCGCTCGATGGCGGGCTTCGCGCTCGGGCCCGCGATCATCGCCGCGCGCCAGGCCGGGTTGCTGCAGAACGGCGGCGGCCACGCCATGGCGGCGGGCTTCACCGTGGCGGCGACCGGACTGGCCCCGCTTCGCGACTTCCTCGCCGAGCGCGCGGCGGCGGTGCTGGGCGGCGGCGCGCTGGTACCGGAGCTCGGGGTCGATGGCGTGCTCGCAGCCGGCGCGGCGACGCCGGAGCTGGTGCGCCTGGTCGAGCGCCTCGGACCCTTCGGCACCGGCAATGCCGAGCCGCGCTTCGCGCTCGCCAACCAGCGCATCCTGCGCGCCGACATCGTCGGCGGCCAGCACGTCCGCTGCATCCTCGGCGATGGCGGCGGCAGCGCCCGGATCAAGGCCATCGCCTTCCGCTGCCTGGAGAGCGAGCTCGGCCCCGCGCTGCTGCACGGGCAGGGGAGCGGCTTCCATGTCGCGGGCCATCTCCGCGCCGACAGCTGGCAGGGGCGCGAAGAGGTGCAGCTCATCCTGGAGGACGCCTCGCGCGCCGCCGGCTGAGGCCGCAAAGCCGCATTATGTCAATCGGTTGACTCGCGTGTCGATGGAACTGAAACCGCCGCCCGGCCGTTCGGGTTGCCGGATCATCGACGGAAGGCGTTTCGACCCCTCATGTTCATCGATGCGCGGACCTTGGCCGAAGGCGCCACGGTGGAAGCCGATATCTGCATCGTCGGCGCCGGCGCCGCCGGCATCACGCTGGCGCGCGATCTCGCCGGCAGCGGCCGCCGCGTCGCGCTGTTCGAGAGCGGCGGCTTCGATTTCGAGGACGCCACACAGCAGCTCTACGAGGGCGCGGTCGTCGGGCAGGACATGCCGCCGCTCGTGGTCGAGCGGTTGCGCTACCTGGGCGGCAGCACCAATCACTGGTCGGGCGGCTGCCGGCCCTTCGATGCGTGGGACCTCGCCGTGCGCAGCCATGTTGCCGAGAGCGGCTGGCCGATGGCCATCGGCGATCTCGACCCCTATTACCGGCGGGCGCAGGCGATCTGCCAGCTCGGCCCCTATGATTACGAGCCCCAGAATTGGACGGCGAAGGGATCGCAGCCGCTCGATTTCGGCGCCGGCGCGCGGCTGCGCTCCGGCGTCTATCAGTACAGCCCGCCGACGCGCTTCGGCGAGGTCTACCGCGACGATCTCGACAAGGCCCAGGGGGTCCGCGTCTATCTCCACGCCAATGCCGTCGACATCGAGACCGATGACAGCGCCGCCGCGGTCACCGGCATGCGCTTCGCCTGCCTCGGGGGGCGCCGTTTCCGCGCCGCGGCCAGAACTCTACGTGCTCGCCACCGGCGGGATCGAGAACCCGCGCCTGCTGCTCAATGCGACCACGGTGCAGAAGCCGGGGCTGGGCAACGGCAACGATCTCGTCGGCCGCTATTTCATGGACCATCCCTACGTGCCGCGCGCGGCAACCGTGATCCTCGCCCGCGGGCCTTCGAGCTTCGACTTCTACCCGCGGCGCGCGCTGCGCGGCGCCTCGGTCGGAGGCTATGTCCGCGCCACGGCCGAGACCGAGCAGACGGAAGGCCTGCCGAGCTTCGGCATCGGCTTCGAGCCGGGCAGCTTGCCGGAGCGGGGCTATGCGCGGCAGTCGCTCAAGACGATCGTCGACGAGCTTGCGTCCGGCCACTGGCCCGATCATCTCGCCTATCACCTCGGGCAGATCCTGAGCAGCGTCGAAGCGACGGCGGGGACGGAGTATTATCGCCTGACGCGCGCGGAGCCGGCGGTGTTTTCGACCGGCTACATCTGCGAATGCCCGCCCGACCGCGACAGCCGCGTGACGCTCGGCGAGGATGTCGACGCCCTGGGCCTCAGGCGCGTCAAGGTCGATTGGCGGCTGCCCGCCGATTTCGAGCGCCACATGGTGCGCGCCCACGAGCTGCTGGCGCAGGAGCTCGGCCGGCTCGGCCTCGGCCGGCTGCGCATGAACACGCGCGAGACCGGCTACGACGCCATGGCCGGGCTCACCAACGGCTATCACCACATGGGGACGACGCGCATGCATCCCGATCCCCGGCACGGCGTGGTCGACGCCGATTGCCGCGTGCACGGCATCACCAACCTCTTCATTGCCGGCAGCTCGGTCTTTCCCACCTACAGCTTCGACAACCCGACCATGACCATCGTGGCCTTGTCGCTGCGGCTCTCCGATCACCTGAAGTCGAAGGCTGTTGCCGGAGGCGTGCTATGACGCTGTCGCGACGCCTGCTGCTGGCCGCAACGGCGATCGGCCTGGCCTCGGCCGCGGCGCCCGCGGCCCGGCCGGACGATGCCGCGGCGCGGCTGCGGCGGCTGGCGGGACCGGCGCCCAGCGCGCGCGCGCTGGGCCTCGCCTATCTCGCGCGCCGGCCGGAGGAGGCGGGCGCGGCGCGGCTCGCCGGGCTGGTGCTGGCCGCGCTCGGCCTCGGCGCGGCCGAGCTCGCGGCGCTCGACGACCAGGGGCTGGCCGAGCGGCTGCAGGCCCGCATCCGCGCCGATTTCGCCGAAGGCCGGATCGACGACAGCGCGGGCGGCTGGATGCTGTCGCGCACCGAGGCGAGGCTGCTGGCGCTCGCCGTCTAGCGCTAGGCGAAGGCATGAAGCGCCTTCGTCCGCGGCGGCGCCAGCGCTTGCGCAGCAAGCGCGGGAGCCGCACGTTTCCGGCTAGCCTGCCGGGGTGCGGGCTCTCGCGGTTGCGAGTGCAACCGCTGTCGCCCGCCAGCGACAACGCTTCGCGTTGCGCTAGGGCTCCGGGAGCATCCTGCGCCCCCGGTGTACGCCGGGGGCGAAAAATCCGGCATGCGCCGCTGACGTACCCCGCCGCCGTCTCCGGCTTCCCGATCATGGTAAAGACGCGGCGCTTGGCGGCCAAGGCTCCGCCTGCCGGCCCGCCGGAAACGTTAACCTTTTCGCCATAGGCTGGGCAGACGTTGCGCGCCCTTGCGCCGCCAACGAGGTCGCACCGGCCCCATGTCCGTGGCTCTCTATCGCGTCGTCGACTGGTTCATCCCGCAATCGCTGCATCGCCGCCGCGGCGTGCTCGACGGCGCCCGGCTGTTCGTCCTCACCCATTTCTCCGGGGCGCCGCTGGCGCTGGCCGTGCTCTGTCCGCTCTACGCCATCGATCCCGCCGACGCCGGCCGGCACTGGCTGCTGGTCGCCTGCGTCGTCTCGTTCCTGGCCTATCCCTTCCTGCTGCGCGCCACCGGCTGGTTCGACCTGCTCACCTTCCTGTCGCTGGAGCAGCTCGGCCTGCTGGCGCTCTACGGCGCCTATGAGTATGGCGGGCCGGCCTCGCCCTTCCTGCCCTGGCTGATCGCCATTCCGGTGATCCTGCTCTATCACCTGGGCTCGCGGCGGCGCTATCGCGTGCTGGTCTTCATCGGGCTGGGCGCGCATCTGGCGGCCTTCTACGCGGTCTATCGCCATGGCGGCGGCGCGCCGTTCGCGGGCTCGTCCGACGCCATGCTCGCGCTCGACCTGCTGTCGCTGTTCTGCGCGGCGGTGTTCGTCGCCACCACCTCGCTCTATCACAGCAGCATCATCGGCGCGCAGCAGGCGGAGCTCGAACGCGAAGTGCGCGCGCGGCGCCTCACCGAGGTGCAGCTGCGCGAGGCGAAAGAGGAGGCCGAGCGCGCCAACCGCGCCAAAAGCGAATTCCTCGCCAAGATGAGCCACGAGCTGCGCACGCCGCTCAACGCCATCATCGGCTTCTCGCAGGTCATCGGCAGCGAGCTGCTGGGGCCGGTGGGGCTCGCGCGCTATGTCGAATATGGCGGCGACATCGAGCGCAGCGGCCATCACCTGCTGCAGATCATCAGCGACATCCTCGACCTCGCCAAGATCGAGACCGGCAAGTTCGTGCTGCACGAGAGCGATTTCGATCTGGTGGCGGTGATCCGGGAGGCGATCGACCTGATCCGGCCGCTGGCCGAGGCCCGCGGCGTGCCGATCCTGTTCGAGCCGCCGCCGCCGATCGTGCTGCATGGCGACGAACTCCGGGTGAAGCAGATCCTGCTCAACCTGCTTTCCAACGCGGCCAAGTTCACCGAGCGCGGCGGCGTCATCAAGCTCGCCGCCGGCCGCGAGCGCGGCGCCGGCGCCCGCCTCTCGGTGAGCGATACCGGCATCGGCATTCCCACCGGCGATGTGGAGCGCGTGCTGCAGCCCTTCGAGCAGGTGGGCAACGCCATGACCAGCAACAGCGGCGGCACCGGGCTGGGGCTGCCGCTGTCGCGCGAGCTGGCGGTGCTGCATGGCGGCACGCTGTCGCTGGCGAGCGAGCCCGGGCGCGGCACGATCGTCACCGTAACCTTCCCCGAAAGCCGAATGGTGAAGCGGCGGGCGAGCGGCGCGGAGCTGCGCGTCGCGCTGTGAGGGGGAGCGAGGATAGTCCGCAGGGGTGCGGGCTCTCGCGGTTGCAAGAGCAACCGCTGGCGCCCGCCCGCGACGATGCTACGCATCGCGCGGCGCCCGCCGGCGACATTGCTTCGCAATGCGCCGAAACCATTGATTAACTATAGAGGACGATAATCCCTCGTAACGACAAACGAGGGGGCTTTGGGCATGCAGCCCGAAAGCGAAGCCGGCGTCACCGCCGGCGGCAAGACGCCGGCAACGACCGCGCGGCGGCGCGATGCGGCGCGGGCCCGCGCGGCCCGGCCGGCCGGCAGCCGCGCCGAGCAGCCGATCACCCGTATCCGCCAGCTGGTTGCCGCCATGCGGGCGGAGCAGCACAGCGTGCCGCCGACCGCGGGCGACCCGCGCGAGCGGGTCCAGCTCATGGGCTGGCTGCGGCGCATCCTCGATACGCGGGCGCAGGAGCGCCAGGCCTGGGAAGAGCAAGTGAAGGCGCTGGAGGCCCGGTTCGCGCTCGCCGAGAGCGCCGCACGGGCGGCGCTCGAAGTGGCCGGGCAGGCCGATGCGCAGCATCAGCGCCTGGTCACCGACCTCAAGCTGATGCACGAGCATCAGCGCTCGATCTGGGAGCTCGAGCGACGCCGGCTGGAGATCACCATCGACGGGATGCAACGCGAGCGGCGCAACCGGCTCGTCGCCCGCGCCGCGCGCCTGGCACGGCCGGCGGTGGTGCTCGGCCTGCTGCTGGCGTCACTGGCGGCGCTGGCGCTGGCGGCGGACAGCAGCCCGGCGTCCGGCCGCACCTTGCTCGACCGCAACGAGTTCGGCCCCGCCACCATCATCGTGCTCGACTGACGCCGCCGCGAACGGGTCAGTTCGCCGCCGCGCGGGCGCTCGCGCCGCGCGCCGCCGCCTTCATCGTCTCCGAGAGCAGCGTATAGGCGGCGACCCAGGCATCGCGCACGCTCGGTGCGAAACGATCGCCGAGCCCGCGCTCCAATGTCCACAGCAGCGCCGCCGCCACCGTGTCGTAATGCGCCTCCTCGACGCCATAGGCGACGTGCCGCGCGCCCAGCGCCTGCACCGTCGGGACGATCGTCTCGATCCGGTCGAGCGCATTCACCGCGGTCGCCAGCACCTGCATGAGCTTGCGGCTCTGCTCGCCGATATCGCCCTTGAACAGCGGGCGCAGGCCGGGATCGATCTCGAACAGCCGCGCATAGAACATCGCGCCCGCCTGATCGGCGCTCGGCTCGACCATGGCGAAGGACTGCTTCACGGCAAGGATCTGGCTGGGCGTCATCGCTTGTCTCCGTGGTGCCGGGTGCGGCTGCGTGCTCTCCGAGCAAATCCGGTGCCATGCGGAATCGGGCGTTCGCCGGCTTCGACAGCCGGCGCCGCGATCAAAAAAAGCAACGCGCTTGCCCAATTGCTGAGCGAAAGGAGCGCGGGCCACAACGCGAGGTGAGAGGATAGCCGGCACGGTGCGGGCTTTCGCGGTTGCAAGAGCAACCGCTGGCGCCCGCTCGCGACGATGCTGCGCATCGCGCGGGGCTTTCGCGGTTGCAAGAGCAACCGCTGGCGCCCGCTCGCGACGATGCTGCGCATCGCGCGGGGCTTTCGCGGTTGCAAGAGCAACCGCTGGCGCCCGCTCGCGACGATGCTGCGCATCGCGCGGGGCTTTCGCGGTTGCAAGAGCAACCGCTGGCGCCCGCTCGCGACGATGCTGCGCATCGCGCGGGGCTTTCGCGGTTGCAAGAGCAACCGCTGGCGCCCGCTCGCGACGATGCTGCGCATCGCGCGGGGCTTTCACGGTTGCAAGAGTAACCGCTGGCGCCCGCTCGCGACAATGCTGCGAATTGCGCCGACCCCAAAGGGCAATAAGGGCGGCGTCGCATTGGCGCTAGACTGCGCCGCGGGGCGGGACCCGTCGGGCGGGTCGCCCGGCGGGAGGCGTGGTGTCATGACGGGGCCGAAGGCGGCGCGGTTGTTGCGCGAGCGGGCGGCGGCCATTCGCAAGTTGGCGCGCGAGCAGATGGACGATGATGAGCCGGCGCTGGCGAACAATCTGTCGCAGGTCGCCGACGATCTCGAGGAGCGGGCCAAGCGGCTGGAGCGGGTCGGCGAGAGCTGAAGAACGTCGCCGGCGATCCCGGAGCGGCGCGATCGCGCCACGGTTGCAGATTTGGGGAGCGGAAGGGCTGCGTCCGTCCGAGCCAGTCAAGAGGGGCGTTACCTTTGAACTTTCGGAGGAAGGCGGCGTTCCCCGGGCGGCTCCTTTGGGAGGCGTTGGCGGGGCCGGGTGGAGATGCTACATGCCAAGTGAAGCCATGCTCCCGGGTTGCCGGCAATCCGCGCAGCACGAGAAGAGGATGGGGCTGAGGAGGAAAAGCGCGACGCCGGGGCGGGCGCAGCAATGCGCGCACGTGTGGAAAGCGAGCGCAGCGTGAGCATCGGAGAAAAGGCAGGGGCGACCTTGGCCCGCGCGGCGCGGCAGGCGCCGGTGCTAGGCAAGGATCACGCGCTCTCGCACGACGTCGACGAGCTGCGGCATACCTTGCGCGATCTGGTGGCGGTGTCGACGCTGCCGGCGCTCTGGACCGGCTATGACGCGCGCCAGGTGGCCGAAAGCGTCACCGAGGTGCTGGTCGGCATGCTCGGCCTCGATTTCGCCTATCTCTGGCTGCGGCTGCGCGGCGATGCGCCGGCGATCGAGGTGGCGCGTGCCGCGGCCGCCGCCGGCGCCGAGGCGGCGCCGATCCTGCACCACGCCTTTGCCGACCGGCTCGGCAAGCCGCCGGCGGAAGAGGCCGTGACGATGCCCGATCCCTTCGGCAAGGGCCGGCTGCGCGTGCTCTTCGCGCCGGTCGGCGGCGACGACATGTCGCTGCTGGTGGTGGGCTCGCGCCGGCCGGATTTCCCGAGCACGGCGCAGCGGCTGCTGCTCGGCGTCTGCGCCAGCCAGGCCGCGATCGCCATCGGCCGCTGGCGGGCGGAGCAGGAGCTTTACCGGCTCAATGAGACGCTGGAGCAGCGCGTCGCCACCGAGATCAAGGCGCGGCTCACCGCCGAGGAGGCGTTCCGCCAGGCGCAGAAGATGGAGGCGATCGGCCAGCTCACCGGCGGCATCGCCCATGACTTCAACAACATCCTGACCGCCATCTTCGGCAGTCTGGAGATGGTGCTGGGCAGCGACGAGCCCGACGATCGGACGCGGCGGATGGTCACCACCGCCTTGCGCTCCGCCGGGCGCGGCGCGCGGCTGACGCAGCAGCTGCTGGCCTTCTCGCGCCGCCAGGTGCTGCAGCCCAAGCGCGTCAATCTCAACGAGCTGTTGGTGGAGATGCGCGTCCTCATCCAGCGCGCGGTGGGCGAGGCGATCGACATCTCGCTGGCGCTCGCTCCCGATCTGCCGTCCTGCGTGATCGATCCCGCGCAATTCGAGACGGCGGCGCTCAACCTCGTCATCAATGCGCGCGACGCCATGCCCAATGGCGGCACGCTCCGCATCGCCACGCGCAAGGTGACGATCCCCGCCGATACCGGCGAGCTCGCGCGCGGCGATTACGTCTTGCTGTCGGTGGCCGACAGCGGCGGCGGCATGTCACCCGAGGTGCGCGCCCGCGCCTTCGAGCCGTTCTTCACCACCAAGGAGGTCGGCAAGGGCTCCGGCCTCGGCTTGTCGATGGTCTACGGCTTCGCCCGCCAATCCTCCGGCAACGCGGAGATCGACAGCGCGCCCCATCGCGGCACCAGCGTGCTGCTCTACCTGCCGGCGCTGGTGGGTGCTACGGCCGAGCCGCTCGAGCATGAGCGCGGCAGCGCCGTGGTGTTCAGCGGCTCCGGCACCATCCTGCTGGTCGAGGACAATGACGAGGTGCGCTCGGCCACCACCGAAGTGCTGGGCGCGCTCGGCTATGAGGTGGTCGCCGCCGCCGACGGCCGCGCGGCGCTCGACATCGTGCGCCGCCGGCGCATGATCGACCTGGTGCTCACCGACCTGATCATGCCGCGCGGCATGAGCGGCATCGATCTCGTGCGCGCGGTACGCCGGATCAGCGCCGAGCTGCCGGTGCTGCTGATGTCGGGCTACTCGCCGGCGCTCTCCGCCGAGATCAGCGGCGAGCTGCATTGCGCCTTCATCGCCAAGCCGTTCCGCCCGGCCGAGCTGGGCAAGGCGATCAACGATCTCCTGCGCGACGCCCGCGGCGTCAAGGTGTCGAGCGCGGGGAAGTAGGCCGGGCCGGGGCGCCGCGGCAAGAGCGTCGTCACCGACACCGCACCGTCGTCATGCCCGGCCTTGTGCCACGGCTGTCCGGTTCCGGTTTCTCCGACCTGATGCTCGTTCGATCGCAACTCCCCCCGATCGTCATGCCCGGGACTCGCCGTCGGACGGCCCGGGCATGCTGAAGGAAACGTCAAGGCATCGTCCAATATCCTGCGGGCCAACCCGGAATTGACGCAGATCAACGCGAAGCCGCGCCGGCGGCCTAGGGTGGAGCGCAAACCGAATGGGTGATGCCATGCGACCCGCCACGTACCGCCTTTTTCTTGGAGCGCTACTCCTGATCCCGGCGATGTCGCCGGGATGGGCAGTCCCGTCGGCGGAGGCGGAAGCCAAGACATTCGTCCAGGATCTGGCCGCGAAAGTGCTCGCCATATTCAACGATCCGCACCTGTCGCGCGCCCAGAAGGAGGAGCGGATGTACCCGCTCGCGGTGAAGGCTTTCGATGTGCCGCGCACCGCCCGCTTCGTTCTCGGCCGCTTCTGGAAGGATATGCCCGCCGCGCAGCGCGACGAGTTCACCAAGACGTTCGAGCACTACATGGTGCATATCTATACCGGCCAGTTCGACCTCTATCACGATGTCGAGTTCCAGACCGTCTACACGCGACCGGCGGGCGAAACGGGGACCCTGGTGCGCACCAAGATCATCCGGCACGACGGCGGCCCGCCGATAACCGTCGACTGGTGGGTTGCGAAGACCGATGCCGCCTATAGGATCAACGATGTCACGGTCGAAGGCGTCAGCCAGCTCATCGCCCTGCGCGAGCAGTTTGCGGAGGTGATCGACGCCAATGGCGGCAGCGTCGCCGCTCTGATCGATCGTCTGCGCGAGAAGATCGCCGGCTAGCGCGGCCCGCCGGGACCCGGATGATGCCCGGCGAGGGGTCGTCGGCAGCGCTCGGACTTTCGGAGGCCGAGGCGGCCGCGCGGCTGGCGGCCGAGGGCGCCAACGAATTGCCGCGCGCGGAGCGGCGGACACTGCCCATCATCATCGTCGAGGTGGTTCGCGAGCCGATGTTTGCCCTCCTGCTGGGGGCGGGGGCCGTCTATCTGCTGCTCGGTGATCTCGGCGAAGCGCTGATGCTGCTCGGCTTCGCGACGATCTCCGTGGTGATCACGATCGTGCAGGAGACGCGAAGCGAGCGCGTCCTCGAAGCCCTGCGGGACCTGACGAGCCCGCGCGCGCTGGTCGTCCGGCAGGGCGCGCGAAAACGCATCCCAGGCCGCGAGGTGGTGCGCGGCGACATGGTCGTGATCGCCGAAGGCGACCGGATCCCGGCCGACGCCGTGTTGCGCGCCGGCCAGGACGTGCAGACGGATGAATCGCTGCTGACCGGGGAATCGGCGCCGGTGCGGAAAAGCGCCACGGCTTCGCCGGCGAGGATGGCCCGGCCGGGCGGCGACGATCTCCCGTTCGTTTTCTCCGGAACCATGGTCGTGCGCGGCCAGGGCCTGGCGGAGGTCTACGCCACCGGGAGCCACAGCGAGATCGGCAAGATCGGCCAGGCCCTCGGCACCATCGAGACCGAGCCGCCGCTGCTGCGCCGGCAGACGCAACGGCTGGTGCAGATCCTGGCGACGGTCGGCTTGTCGCTGAGCGCGGTCGTCGTGCTCATCTACGGGCTGCTGCGCGCCTCCTGGCTCGATGGCCTGCTGGCGGGCGTCGCGCTCAGCATGTCGATGCTGCCCGAGGAATTCCCGCTCGTCCTCACTGTCTTCATGGTCATGGGGGCGTGGCGCATTTCCCAGGCGCGGGTCCTCACGCGACGCGCGGCCGCGATCGAGACGCTGGGCGCGGCGACGGTGCTGTGCAGCGACAAGACCGGCACCTTGACGCAGAACCTGATGTCCGTGGCGGAGCTGCGGTCCGGGGACCAGGTCATGTTCCTGGCAAAGGCGTCCGGGCAGGAGCTGCGCGAAGACCTTCGCACGCTGGCGGAATACGGAATCCTCGCCAGCGCCAAGGAACCGTTCGACCCGATGGAGAGGGCCATCCACGCCCTCGGCGACCGGCTCCCCGGGCCGGCCCATGAGGACCGAATTCTCGCCCACGCCTACGGCCTCAGGCCCGACCTGCTGGCGATGGTGCAGATATGGCGCGAGCCGGGGCGCGCAACCCCCTGCATCGTCGCGGCGAAAGGCGCGCCCGAGGCCATCGCCGGACTCTGCCGCCTCGATCCCGACAAGATCGCCGAGACACGCCGCATCGCCGACGAGATGGCGATGCGCGGGATGCGCATCCTCGCGGTTGCGCGCGGCGTATTTGCCGGGTCCGAATGGCCGGCGACGCCGCGCGCGCTCGACTTCGAGTTCCTCGGCTTGATCGGCCTGGCCGATCCGCTACGGCCGGCGGTGCCGGCCGCAGTGCAGGAATGCCGCTCGGCCGGCATTCGCGTGGTGATGGTCACGGGCGATTATCCGACGACCGCGCGAGTGATCGCCCGGGAGGCGGGGCTCGATGCCGGGCAGGTCACGACCGGCGACGAGATCGAGGCGATGAGCGATGCCGAGCTTGCCGAAAGGGTTCGGAGCGTCACCGTCTTTGCCCGGATCATGCCGGAGCAGAAGCTCCGCATCGTGAATGCTCTCAAGGGCAACGGCGAGATCGTCGCGATGACGGGCGACGGCGTCAATGACGCGCCCTCGCTCAAAGCCGCTCATATCGGCATCGCCATGGGCGGACGCGGCACCGATGTCGCGCGGGAAGCCGCAGCGATCGTTCTGCTGGACGATGATTTCGGCTCCATCGTCCGGACCATCCGGCTCGGTCGCCGCATCTACGACAACCTGCGCAAGGCCATGGGCTACATCCTGGCGGTCCATGTGCCCATCGCCGGGCTCTCATTGTTGCCGCTGTTGCTCGGATGGCCGATCATATTCACGCCTGTGCACATCGCTTTCCTCGAAATGGTCATCGACCCCGTCTGCTCGATCGTCTTCGAGGCCGAGACCGACGAGCAGGATGTGATGGCGCGCAAGCCGCACGATTCACGGATCCCGCTCTTCTCGGGGCCGCTCGCCGGCTGGAGCGTGTTCCAGGGCGCGCTGGTCCTCGTGCTCGTCGGGGCGATCTATGTGGTGGCGCTGCGCAACGGCATGCCGGAGAACGAAGTGCGGGCGCTCACCTTCGTATCGCTGGTGTTCACGAATGGCGGCCTCATCCTGGCCAATCGTTCGTTCAGCGCCTCGGTGATCGGAGCTTTGCGCCGCCCCAATGCCGCGCTCTGGTGGGCGATCGGGGCGACCGCAGCCTTGATGGCCGTCGTTCTGGCCTGGCCGCCGGCCGGGAGGCTCTTCCACTTCGGACCGCTGCACCTCGACGATCTCGCGATTTGCGGCGGCGCCGGCATCGCGACCCTGCTCATCCTCGACCTCTTCAAGCTGATGTGGCGCCGCCGGCTCGCCGCGTAGCAGATCGAGGGAGCCGCAGCGCTTCGCGCGCCTATCCTGGCTCTCCGTGACTTGCCTCCGTGATGGACTCCCTAACCATCAACCGACGGCGAATGGCGGTTCCCCCAGCCCAACTCGACCGCGGGAAGCCCGGTTCAGCTCTGGGCGACGCGCCACATCCCGCCGCGTGCCTTGCACGCCGGTGCCATCCCGCGTCATCGTCTTGGTTCCGGTCCGCACGGTCTCGACGTAGGATTTGCAGGTCCTGCCGTCCGGCTCCACGGTCACTCTGGTCACGATGGTGCTGCCGCCATTGCCGGTCCGCGCATCGCTCCAGCTTTCGCGCTGCCCCTTGCCCAGCGTGTCGAGGGCGTGGAGGTTGGTTGCGGCGTGCTTCTCGGTATCGCGCTTGCCGAGCCGATCGCCGATCGCGCCGCCGGCGACGCCACCAAGGATGATGCTCGCTGCGATCAACGCCGGATTGGCCCCGGCCAAAGCGGAAACGATGCCACCGAACGCCGCGCCACCCGCTGCCCCGGTCTGGGTATCCTTGTTGAAGCCGGTCTCCTGCTCGATCGACTGGCAGCCGCCGAGCGGCATTGCAGCGACGCCGACGAGCATGACGCACGCCAGAGTTCTCTGAACCGATTTCGTCATCATCTGCCGCGCTCCATCATTCTCTGACAACCCATAGAAGTGGTGCCGAGATCGGTAACCCCTAGTGCTGATGTCAGACCCTCTGGTTCCCCGCTTTCGCGGAGGGCGGCGCAAAGGGGGGCGTGGTCAGCCGCCTCAGGCGGCGGGGGCGCGGGCGAGGGGGGCGAGCAAGGTTGCGCCGAGCCAGAGGGTCGAGAGCCACCAGGCCTGCCAGGCGCCGAAGCTGAGCAGCGCGATGGTCAGCGCCGCCGCGGCATAGCCCAAAGCAAGCGCGCGCGGCCAAGGCGGAAGGCGCGCGCGGGCGAGGCGCTCCAGCGCCAGCGCGATGACGGCCAACGCCAGCAGCGTGCCGGGCAGGCCGAGCTCGAGCCGCCATTGCAGCGCCGCGTCATGCGGATGGAGCGGCAGCGCCTGGGCCTCCGGGCTGATCGCGATCTCGGGGAAGTAGCGGCGCACCGGCAGCTGCCCGCCGGGCAAGGCGCGCGAGGCGTCCATGCCCCAGCCGAAGAGCGGGCGCGCGGCGATCGCCTCGGCGCTGAAGCGCCAGATGGCGAGGCGGTGGATGGCGGAGCCGGGCAGCGACGGCAGGCGATGCTGGATCTCGGCAATGCCGGCGCCGCCGGGCAAGGCCAGCGGCAGGACGAAGGCGGCGAGCACGATGCCGGCCAGCATCAGGCGCGCCACGAGGCGCGGCAGCCACGCGGCGACGAGGGTGGCGGGCAGCGCCAGGAGGAAGGCGAGCTTGCAGGCGTGGCTCGCGAAGGCGAAGTCGGTGATCCCGACGACCGCCACGAGCAGCGCGAGCGCCAGCCGGCGCCGCCGCGCGGCCAGCAGCGCTCCGGCGGGAAAGGCCAGCAGCAGCAGCACGGTGACGCCGCGATCGTAGCGCGCGGGCGGCACCAGGCGGCTCGCCGGCAGGGTTTCGGCGGCGCGCAGCAGGATGTCGTTGTCCCAGCGCTCGAGCAGCAGCATCGCTGCGGCGAGGGCGAGGCCGGCCAGCAGCGCGCGGCCGGCGCGCCCGGCCTGCGGCTCGGGGCATGCTGCGGCAGCGCCGAGCACGACCATGCCAGCGGCGGAAATCGCCAGGAAGCGCAGCGCCTCGAGCAAGCTGTGCAGCGGCACCGGCGACCACAGCGCCGTCGCCGCCGCCCAGAGCGAGAGCAGCGCCAGCAGGACGAAGACCGCGCCATAGGGCCGCGCGGCGGCGAGAGTGGCGCGGGGTCCCAGCGCCAGCAGCGCCACGGCGAGCAGCGCCAGCAGCGGCGCCAGCGCCAGCGGCGTGAACACCGCGAGCGGCGGCGCCAGGAAGGCCGCGAGCGACAGCGCGGCCCCCGGCAGCAGCGGCGCCGGGGCGGGCGTCTCGGTCACGGCGGACGGGGAAGGCATCGGGCCGGTTCATACCGTGCCCGGCGGCTTTGTGCTACGGTCGCGCCGCATGTGCGGCATCAGCGGGTTTCTCGAGGCGCGGGCGCGGCCCAAGCCGGCGCAGGAGGCGATCGCCGCGTCCATGGCCACGGCGCTCGCCCATCGCGGCCCCGACGACAGCGGCGTCTGGAGCGACACCGAGAGCGGGATCGCGCTCGGCCATCGCCGGCTTGCCATCATCGATCTGAGCCCGGCCGGGCATCAGCCGATGCTCAGCGCCGATGGCCGCCATGTCGTGAGCTTCAACGGCGAGATCTACAACTACCCCGATCTCGCGGCGCGGCTGCGCCAGGAAGGGGTAGCGCTGCGCGGGCATTCCGATACCGAGGTGCTGATCGAAGGCGTGGCGCGCTGGGGCGTGGTCGAGACGCTGCGGCGCTCAGAGGGCATGTTCGCACTGGCGCTCTGGGACCGGCAGGCGCGGAGCCTCACGCTGGCGCGCGACCGGCTCGGCATCAAGCCGCTCTATTGGAGCCGGCAGGGCGGGCTCTTCCTCTTCGCCTCGGAGCTGAAGGCGCTGCACCGGCATCCCGATTGGCGCCCGGCGATCGATCGCGACGCGCTCGCCTCATATCTGCGCTTCGGCTACGTGCCGGCGCCGGCGGCGATCTATCGCGACACGCACAAGCTGCCGCCGGGCACGATGCTGACGGTCACGCGCCAGGGCGCGGCGGAGATCGCGCCCTATTGGCGGCTCGACGAGGTGGCGGCGGCGGGGATCGCCGCACCCGAGCGCGGCGACGAAGCGAGCCAGCTCGACGTGCTCGAACACGTATTGCGCCGCGCGGTGCTGAACGAGATGGTCTCGGACGTGCCGCTGGGCGCTTTTCTCTCGGGTGGCGTCGACAGCTCGCTGGTGCTGGCGCTGATGCAGGCGCAAAGCGGCCGGCCGGTGCGCAGCTTCACCGTGGGCTTTTCCGCCCAGGGCTATGACGAGGCGCAGCACGCCAGGCGCGTGGCCGCCCATCTCGGCACCGACCACACCGAGCTCTATGTCGAGGACGAGACCGCGCGACAGGTGATCCCGGACCTGCCGGTCTGGTATGACGAGCCCTTCGCCGATTCCTCGCAGATTCCGACGCGGCTGATCTCGGCGCTGGCGCGACGCCATGTGACGGTGGCGCTCTCCGGCGATGGCGGCGACGAGCTCTTCGCCGGCTATGAGCGGCATCGCTGGGCGGCGCGGCTGCGCCGGCTCCGGCTGCTGCCGGGCGCGCTCAGGAGCGCCGCCGGCGGCGCGCTGGCGGCGCTGCCGGAAGAGGCCGCGCGGCGCGGCGCGGCGCTGCTGCCGGAGCGGCTCAGGCCGGCGCTGCCCGAGCAGAAGCTGCAGAAGCTCGCCGCGGCGCTGGGCGCGCGCGACGATGCGGCGCTTTACCGCAGCATCGTCTCGCTCTGGCCGGAGCCGGGGCGGCTGGTGCCGGGGGCGCGCGAGGCCGAGGGCGCGGGCGCCGCGCGCGGGATCGCCGATCCGGTCGAGCGCATGATGCTGCAGGATGCGCTCACCTACCTGCCGGACGACATCCTCACCAAGGTCGATCGCGCCAGCATGTCGGTGGCGCTCGAGGTGCGGGTGCCGCTGCTCAACCATCGCGTGGTCGAGGCCGCCTGGCGCCTGCCGCCCGACATGAAGCTGCGGCGCGGCACCAGCAAATGGGTGCTCCGGCAGATCCTCTACCGCCATGTGCCCAGGGCGCTGATCGAACGGCCCAAGCACGGCTTCAGCGTGCCGCTGGCGGAGTGGCTGCGCGGGCCGCTCAGGGGCTGGGCCGAGGACCTGCTGTCGCCGGCGGCGCTCAAGGCCACCGGCTGGCTCGAGCCGGCGCCGATCGTCGCGCGCTGGCGCGAGCACTGCGCCGGGCGCAAGGATTGGAGCCAGAGCCTCTGGGCGGTGCTGATGCTGGAGACCTGGCTGGCCCGCGAGAACGCGCGACAGCCGCTGCCGGTGGCGGTACCGGCGGGGTAGGGCTGCGCCGAGCGCCGAATGGTGCGCGGTCAAATAGACATAATAAGTGTGTTAAATAATTCTTTCTCCACAATAAAGTTGCAGTTGTGCTGAGCCTTTCCTATGTTCCGCAGCACGCCGGCCCGGGCGCTGCCTTCGTAATTGCCGGATGCTAGAATAATGGAAGCGGTTGGCCATAACCCTCTCCGCCCGCTTGCGGGAGAGGGTGCGAGCGCAGCGAGCGGGTGAGGTGGGTGCCGATGGCGGAAAGACGGTGCGACGGTAAGACACCTCACCCTCCCCATCGCTCTGACGAGCGATGGGAGCGACCGTCTTGCGGTCGCTCCCTCTCCGCGCTGCGCCTATCGGATTCACACATCGTGAAGCGCCAAGGTAGTACCGTATTTGATGGCTTGGAACTCTTGGAGCCCTCGTCGCATGACCTGAGGCCCGGGCTTGCCGTAGTAGCCGGTCCAGCCGCCCAGGCGTGCGATGACCCAGGCGGCAAAGGCGAGAGAGCCCTTGCGGTGAGGATTGCGCTGCCGCTCTGTGTTGCCGGCGAGCTTGGCCGAGACGGCCTCGAGGATCGGCTGGTCGTCCGGGTCGAAGGCATCGGTCAAGCGCTGGTCGGTGTTGCCGTCGCGGGCTTGGACGAGCTGCTTGATGGTAACGGCCGCGACCGTCGCGGCGGCGACGAAGTTGATCATCGCCGGCGGCTCGCCGATATCGGCGACTTCGATATCGAAGCCGGCCGTCTTGAGCGTGCGGAAGAACTCTTCGATGATCCAACGCAGGCGATAGAGGTCGAGGACGCGGCGCGCCTGGGCCAGAGTGGCGACAGTGTGGGTGGTCAGCAGCCGCCAGTGGATCGGCTCGCTCCCGTCGGCCGGAGCCGACGTCTCGCGCACGTCGAGCAGCGTCACGGCGACGGTCGGGGGCAGCGCTGGATCGGCTCCGTTGCGTGGCTTGCGCAACACCACCGGCGCGAAGCGCACCGCCAGCTCGGCGGTGCGTGTCTTGCGCCCGGGCGCGGCCGGGATCGTCACCACGAAGCGACCTTGCTCCGGCAAACCGTCGATGAACGAGAACAGCAGCCCGTCTCCCGGCTCTTGCGCCGGCAACTCGATCCGCCGGTTCTGGCAGGCACGCACGATCAGCTGCACGTTCTGCGGCCGCTGGGCAAACAGCTCGTAGAAATCGCTCTCGCGATCGGAAACGACGGTGATGCTTGCCGCCTGCGTCAGGACCTCTCCGGCTTGCCGCGCACCATCGAGCCAGCGCTGCAACTCCTTGGCCGCCGTCGCTCGCTCCCGCCGCGGCGTGAGCTCGCCATCCGCGCGGTTCCAAACCTGCATCGACACGAGGCCCAGCATCGCACCGCTGCCGGCCTCCACCGCCAGCACCGGGTGCAGCAGCAGCCCGCCCAAGGCGCCGCCCTTGCCCACCACGCCATAGCCCGCCGCCCGCGCCCGCCGGCCCCCCAGCACCAGCTCGCTGGTGTCCTGGATCGCCACCACCTCGCGACCCGCCACGCGCTGCGCCGTCAGCGCTCCGGCATACCGGGCCATCTCGGCCGCCGTCACCGCCCCGTTGCGCAGAAAGCGCGTGAACTGCATCTCGCGCGCCCGCGTCCCGCCCAGCCGGCGGACGCACGATCCCGGCCGCGCCACCAGCGCCGCATGCAGCCGCGCCCCCCTTTTTCCAGGCGGCGGTCGCCAAACCGCCCCAGGCCATATTCCACCCCCATCCCGCCCTCCGTATCTCCTCGACGGCACACACGGAATCAGCCTTTCGCTCGCGGCGCAACCGAGATGTGTGAATGCACGAGCCGCGCTGCGCGCGGAGAGGGGTGTTTTGCCCTAGAGGATCTTTCAAAGGACATTCGATTTTGGACCGTCTCGACGATCTCGAAGCTCAAACCATCTTCATCCTGCGCGAGGCCGTGAACCGGCTGACGCCGCTCGGCATGCTGTGGTCCATCGGCAAGGATTCCAACGTGCTGCTGTGGCTGGCGAGGAAGGCATTCTTCGGCCGCGTGCCGTTCCCGGTGATCCTGCTCGACACCGGCAACGAGTTCCCCGAGGTCTATGCCTTCCGCGACCGCATCATCACGGAATGGGGGCTCTCCTATATCGACGCCCCGTGTCCCGGGGTCGAGGAGACCGACCCGTCGCTGCCGCCGAAATCGCGCGCCGCGGCGAGGAAGACGCTGGGCCTCAAACGCATCATCGCCCAGCGCGGCTTCCGCGGCGTGATGCTCGGGATCAGGCGCGATGAGCAGGCGATCCGCGGCAAGGAGCGGGTGATGAGCCCGCGCGATGCATCCGGCGGCTGGGACTTCAAGAACCAGCCGGCGGAGTTCTGGGACCAGTACAATGCCGAGCCGCCGCCGGGCGGCCATATCCGCGTCCATCCGCTGCTGGCCTGGACCGAGCTCGACGTCTGGCGCTACATCGAGCGCGAGGGCATGCCGGTCGTGCCGCTCTATTTCGCGCGGGACGGCAAGCGCTTCCGCTCGCTGGGCGAGAAGGACATCACCTTCCCGATCGACTCCAATGCGTCGAACGTCGCCGAGATCATCGCCGAGCTCGAAGCCTCGCGCGAGCCCGAGCGCGCCGGCCGCGCCATGGATCACGAGAGCGAGGACGCCTTCGAGCGCCTGCGCGCACAGGGTTACATGTAATGTCCGAGGTACCGTTGAAGCTGGTCGTGGTCGGCCATGTCGACCACGGCAAATCCACCCTCATCGGCCGGCTGCTGCACGAGGCCGGCGCGCTGCCGCGCGGCAAGGTCGAGGAGCTGCAGAAGGTGAGCGAGCGCCGCGGCGTGCCGCTCGAATGGTCCTTCACCCTCGATTCGCTGCAGGCCGAGCGCGACCAGGCGGTGACCATCGACACCACGCGCTTCTGGCTGAAGCTCGAGGGGCGCGACCTGGTCATCATCGACGCGCCGGGCCATCGCGAATTCCTCGCCAACATGGTGAGCGGCGCCGCCGGCGCCGATGCCGCGGTGCTGGTGATCGACGCGGCCGAGGGGCTGCAGGACCAGACGCGCCGCCACGCCTATCTGCTGCGGCTGCTGGGGCTCGAGCAGGTCGCGGTGGTGGTCAACAAGCTCGACCTCGTCGATTTCTCCGAGGCGCGCTTCCGCGAGCTGGAGCAGGAGGCGCGGGCCTTCCTCGCCGAGCTCGGGCTCTCGCCCATGGTGGTGCTGCCGCTCTCGGCGCGCCATGGCGACAATCTCGCCCGCGCCAGCGCCAACCTCGCCTGGCACCAGGGGCCGACCCTGGTCGAGGCGCTGATCGCGTTCGGTGCGGCGCCGCCGGCCGAGGAGGCGCCGCTGCGGCTCCCCATCCAGGACATCTACCGCCAGGAGGATCAGCGCATCCTGGTCGGCCGCATCGAGACCGGCAGGCTGCGGCAGGGCGACACGCTGCTGTTCTCGCCCTCCAACAAGCTGGCGCGGGTGAAGCGGATCGAGGCCTGGCCGGGGCCGGCGCCGGAGGTCGAGGGAGCAGGGCGCTCGGTCGGCGTCACGCTGGACCGGCCGCTCTTCCTCGAGCGCGGCGAGGTGGCGAGCCATGTCGAGAACGCGCCGCTCATCGCCAACCGCTTCGGCGCGAGCCTGTTCTGGCTGGGCTCGGAGCCGCTGGTGCCGGGGCGCGAATACCGCCTCCGGCTCGGCATGGCCGAGGCGCCGGTGACGGTCGAGCGCATCGAGCGCGTCATCGACACCGACAGTCTGGCGCCGCTCCAGGCCGAGGCGGTGCAGCGCGACCAGGTGGCGGAGGTGATGCTCAGGAGCCCGGCGCTGCTGGCGCTCGACGACCACGCCAGGCTGCCGCGCAGCGCCCGCTTCGTGCTGCGCGACAAGGGCGCCACGGTGGGCGGCGGGCTCGTCCTGCTGCGCGGCATCGAGGACCAGCGCCGCAGCGCCACCGGCAAGGAGGACAACCTCACCCTCGTCTCGCACAAGGTGACGCCGGACGCGCGCGCGGCGCGCTTCGGCCACAAGGGCGGCGTGCTGTGGTTCACCGGCCTTTCGGGCGCCGGCAAATCGACGCTCGCCATGGCGGTGGAGCAGCATCTCTTCCGCAAGGGCTATGCCGTCTATGTGCTGGACGGCGACAATATCAGGAGCGGCCTCAACGCCAATCTGGGCTTCTCGCCCGAGGACCGGGTCGAGAACATCCGCCGCGTCGGCGAGGTGGCGGCGCTCTTTGCCGATGCCGGCTTCCTCTGCATCACCGCCTTCATCTCGCCCTATCGCGCCGATCGTGCGAGGGCTCGCGCCGCGACGCCGCCGGGGGGCTTCCACGAGGTCTATGTCAGCGCCGATCTCGCCACCTGCGAGGCGCGCGACCCCAAGGGCCTCTACCGAAGGGCGCGCAAGGGCGAGATCGGCGAGTTCACCGGCATCTCCGCCCCCTACGAGCCGCCGCTGGCGCCGTCGCTGGTGGTGGATACGGGAAGCGCGGCGATCGAGGCCTGCATCGAGCAGATCCTGGCCTATGTGGCGCAGCATTTCGCGCCGGGCGGGGGCAAACCTTGATTATTGCCGGCCGAGCCGGTAGACCCGTGCCGCCATGTCCCCGTCGTCTAGAGGCCTAGGACATCGCCCTTTCACGGCGGTAACACGGGTTCGAATCCCGTCGGGGACGCCAGTAAAATCAAAGCGTTAACTGGCGGCGGTCTAAGGGAGTGTCCCAATAGTGTCCCGGAGCAAAGGTTTGACCCCGAAGTAAACCCCCTGCGCCATACAACTTTATGGCAAACTGGGCCCCGTATCGGGGGGTGCAGCACGGGGATTTTGGTGCTCGAACAGCAGCTTCTCCAAGAATTCGCCGCCCGTCTCAGAGCAGAGGTCGATGAGAGACTGGCGGAGCTTGATCCCGACACGCCGCTTGCTTCCGATACGGCGCTTGCCGACATCATGCTCGGCTATATGGAAGAGGCGGGGCTTGTCACCGAGCACGAGCTTTGCCCCTACGAGGACGCGGCCGGACGGAACCGGTGCCGCGTCGTCGGTTACGCGCTGCCCGAGGACTCCGCGCGCGTTGACATCTTCACCGCCCACTTCCTGCCGCAGGCCGATGAAACCTATCTCGGCGCCGACGATCTTTCGCGTCTGGCGGGGCGGGCGGCCCACTTCTTCGGCTATGCCGCCTCCCGTGACCTCGCCCGCTTCGCCGGCAATGACGCCGTGACTAATGCCGCGCGGCACATCGCCGACGAGTTGAAGCGCATCGAGGACGTGAGGGTGCATGTCCTGACCAACGGCCTAGTCAGGGAAAGGTCCGTCAACACGATCAAGGTGGCCGACAGAACGGTCGAATTCTCGGTGGTGGACCTTGAACGCCTGTTCAGGGCTTCGCGCGAGACCGTCACCCGCGACAGGATCGAGATCGATTTCACCAAGCTCATTGGCCGCCCGATAGCGTGTCTGGAGATGAAGCCGCGCCCCAAGGAATACGAAACCTATATGGTCATTCTGCCGGGCGAGCTGATCTATCAGTTGTACGAGGAGTTCGGCGCCCGGCTGTTCGAGTTCAACGTGCGCTCTTTTCTTCAAGCCAAGGGCAAGGTGAACAAGGGCCTGCGCGACACGCTCAAGAACGAGCCCGAGCGCTTCCTTGCCTACAACAACGGCATCACGGCGACCGCCGACGAGATCGAGGCCGGCCTGTTCATGGGCGAAATGACAATCAGCCGCGTGCGCGGCCTGCAAATCGTCAATGGCGCGCAGACCACGGCCTTAATCCACCGCGCGAAGAAGACAGACAAGATCGACATCAGCAAGGTGGCGCTCGCCATGAAGCTGACGCTTGTCGAGCCTTCCAAGCTGACGGAATTCGTGCCGCTCATCGCGCGGTATTCCAACACGCAGAACGTCATACAGGTCTCGGACCTTTCGGCGAACAACGATTTCCATATCCGCATCGAGCAGCTATCGGAGAGGGTCTGGTGCCCCGGCGAAGAGGAACGCTGGTTCTATGAGCGCGCCCGCGGCGCCTATCAGGTGGCCGCCGCGCGGTACGGAACGACACCGGCCCGGCGCCGGGAATTCGACCGCGAATGCCCGAAGGCGAACCGCTTCAGCAAGACCGACCTCGCGAAATTCCTGATGTCATGGTGGCAGCGCCCGCAGACCGTCAGCCGTGGCGCGCAGAAGAATTTCGCGATCTTCATGGCCGAACTGCCGGAACACTTTCAGCCGGGATGGCTGCCCGACGAAATCTTTTACCGGGAGATCGTGGCGTTCGCGATCCTGTTCCGGGCGGCGCAGGCAGCGATCCGGCGCGCGAAACTCCAGTCCTACGGCGCGAACGTCCTCACATTCATGATCGCAAAGCTGTCATCCGATTTCGGCCCGCAGCTCGACCTTCCGGGCATCTGGGAGGTTCAGGACGTATCGCCGGAGCTGGTGCGCGTCTTTGACGAATGGGCGCCGCGCATCCATGCCGCCATCATCACCGGCGCCGCGCGCAGCAACGTCACCGAATGGTGCAAGAAGGACGAGAGCTGGACCTACATCAAGGCGCTCGATCTGGGCCTTACCGGCGCGCTTCCGGCCGAGATCGCCACGGAATCACCGGAAGACGGCGACGCGCCCCTCCCGCCGCAGGAGGTGAACGGCGAAGACCTTGTCGGGCTTTGCTGCGGCTTCGACGGCGCGGGCTGGACAAAAATCGTCGCGTGGGGAGCCGAGAACGGACGGATCGCGCAATTCGACCAGCGCGTTGCCTGACGCTCGCGAGCTATGCCCTTCAGGGCTGGCAGAAACGGCCTTCGATCAAGCAGGCCGTCATCGGCGCCCGTGTCCTCCGCGCGGCTGCTGGCGCGGGCATCGTGGACCTCGGACGCCCCTGAAACTCAGAAGCCCTCGGGCTGAATGCAACTCCGGCGGCCCGGCGGCTTTCCTCGCCGCTTCGGCGACGGCTTGTCGTTCTTCTTCGTTTCGCCGCCGTCTGCCGCCGGCGCGGGAGGCGGCGGAGGTTTCGGCGCAGCGTGACGCCTGACCGTCGCCGCATTGGCGGCGCGTGCGGGATTGGGCGCCCATGTGCCCGCTTCGGCGATGAAATCCTCATCACCGATCGCTTCGCTGACGAGATCGCTGTCAAACTTCACCTTGACGAGCAGCGGGAACCGCACCGCCTGACCCGAGACGATGCCCTGACCAGGCCCGAAGGTCTGGAGGATATTGGCGTCGGAGTCCGAAAGATTTTCCATGACCGACCGCACGAAATTCTTGTCGCGCGGATTGACGAGCCGCAGCACGAGAAAGCTGTTGCATTGGGCCAGCGTCGTTTCATCGAGCCGCGAGGGACGCTGCGAGATCAGCACAAGGCCGGTGCCGAACCTACGGCCTTCGGTGATGACCTTGCGGATCGTCGTCAGAGACGGCGTCTCATCCGTGCCTTCCTGCCGGCTGGGGATGAAGTTGTGCGCCTCCTCGATGACCGCCTGAAATGGTGGAATCACCTCTGACAGAGTCGAACGGTGCGCGAACAGCGCTTCCAGCACGATCGAGACAATCGCCGACTGGTTCAGGTGGTCGTATCCCGCGAGATAGAATATCGACACGGCTCCCGGTCTGACGATGTTTTCCGGCGCGTCGAACGGGTCCGGCATTTCCTCGAACAGGTAATTCCTGAAACGCGGCTGGCTGCGCAGCCTTTCGTTATTTTGCTCCATCTGCTTAAGATTGGAGTGAACGAAATCGCGTGACCGCTTCGCCGCGTTGATCGTTGACCCGAGGATGTTTCCGATCTCATCGGGCAATGTTCTTTCTTTCTCTGCTTGGCCCCGATGGCGGAAGCGTCGTCAATGAGACGCTGGATGTAGTCCGCCGCCGCCTCGCCATCGGTCATGTCGGTAACGCTGACGAGGTAGTGATAGAATTGTTGCTGCGCCTCGGTCAGCTTGCGTCCATCTTGTCGATCAGATCAGCGACTATGCCGAGATTGCTCTCCCGCACCCGGATCATCGGATAAAAGATGCGGATGTTCGTGTCTTTTAAAAGAGACCGTTTTTCAAAGAAGCCGAGATAATCGCCGTGCGGATCGAAAATGACGAGCGGATACTTGAGGTCAATCAGCTCCCGAATGATCCGCCGCGCGGCCACGGTCTTTCCGCCGCCCGTCATCGCGAGGATCGCAAGATGCCGCGAGACGATGTGCCGCGCCGACAGCGACACCTCAACGTCGCCGCGCGCGATCAGCGTGCCGATCTTCAGCTTCGCCGATCCGTCATCGTCGCCGGTCAGTAGGCGCCGGATAAGTCGTTCGCCGGCGGATAGAGAACTTCTGCGGAAGGCTTCACCGGGTAGGTAAGCGGTGAAAGCTGCGCCGTCGCCGCGTCGGTTTCGCCGGTTGTGCCGAGAATCAGCACTTCCGCTTCAAGATGGTCGCGGCTGCCCGACAGCACGGTATCGAGGAACCGGATATTTTCATCAGCCAGCTCCTGCGCTGCCTCGGCCGGAAAGAACGGGTTGAAGCGGTCGATGGAGACGAATCGTCCCCATTCGATGACAATTCTCTGGGAAGCGCCCTGCGCGTCCGGCACCTGAACGCGTGTCGCGACGATATCGCCCAGCTTGGCCTGAAAACTCCGCAGGATGAACGAATATTTTCCCGTCGAGGTGTTTCCCACGACCGTGCCGATGCGCGTCCAGGCCGCTGCCGCCGGTCCTCTCTGCGGTGTTGCCGCCATGCGCTTTTGCCCCTCCCTCAATCCGATGGCCTGAACCACCAGTCACGCCCTTTGGCGGCGAGCACGCGCTTTGCAAAGGTCACAACGCGGGGATCGCCGCTTTCCAGCGCCTTGCGCAGCAGGACCACCTGATGCTGACCCTTGACGCCCCGGCTCATCCACGCCGGCACCTTGGCGAATTTGTCAACGATGTCGAGTCCGACCGGGAACCCGTACGAGGGCAGCAGGCGGCTTGTGTGCAGAACCAGATCGAGCGCGACCTCAAAATCGGCGGCATTCTCGAAGCCTTCGACGCGGAACGGCAGCACGGTAGCGGACGGCTTCAGATAGGTCGTCAGCGCATCGGGGTAATCCCTGATCCATTGCTTCCAGCGGTCAGGCCATTTGTTCTCGGGGCCTTGCCGTTCAACTGCGATCGGCGCGATGTATTCACCGTCTTCCAGCACAACATCAAACAGCGACAAGTCGTTCAGCCCCGTAGGCCGTGACCTCATCGAGGATATCGCGGGCTTCATCCCGCTTGAGGTGATCCTTGTCCCGAAGCCCGTTGAGAAGGCGTCTTACGACGACGGGATCGCGTCCCACCGAGCGCTCGACGACGCCGACGACGGACGTTCCTGTCTGTTCGATGCGGTTCAACAGATCGAGATAGAGCGCCACGAACTGGCGCGCCTCTTCATCGCCGCTGAAATTCTCATCGTCGAAAAAGACCTTGCAGGCTTCCAGACCGAACGACGGGAAGCCGTCGAGCCCGTAAGGCGACACCGGGTTGACCAGCGGTCCATGCAGCAGGATGACATCCGGCGGCTGTTCCGACCGCGCCAGCCGATATGCTGCCGCCGTCTCGCTGGTCATGCGGGCGACATCCCTCAGCTTGGCCGTATCCATGAAATCGTCGTCGAACACCTCTCCCTCGGGACTGAACAGATCATCGACCAGCGACAGCTCGATGTTAAAGCGTTCCCGGTTTTCGGTTTCGTCTCCCGGACGGACGATGTAGCTGCCGACGCGGATGCCGAGCGGAGCGGCCGAGGGCAGGTCGATGTTCGCAACGCCGCCGTCGATGAACGCGATCGTGCGGCCGTTCTGTTGCGGCCAGAATTCGTTTGGACGGTATCGCAGCTTGCGGATCATGCCGTTCTGGTCGAGAAGATCGCGCATCATTGCGGCGATGTGTGAGAGACGATCGACGAAATTGGTCTGGACCGTCACCAATTCCCGTCCGGCGACCCGGAGCAGCCCGGCGATGAACTCGCCCTGACCGATGCGGGCTTCGATGCGCCGTCTGATATTTTCCGGCGCCGATGATCCTCCCGTAGCGGGCGCGGTCATTCAGCCGCCTCCCGATACGAGACGCCGCCGCTTTCCGTCATCCCGCGCAGCGCGCGCATGATCTCAACCGCGATCGCAAAAGCCAGCAGCGGCGGCACGGCATTTCCGACCTGTCTGAAAGCGGCATTCATCGCGCCGTGAAAAATGAACCCGTCGGGAAAACTCTGCAGCTGCGCCGCCTCGCGCACGGAGATCGTCCGCGCCTGCGTGTCGTCATAGTGGATATGAGAATATGAGTCCTTCCCCAGATGGGCCGTCAGCGTGCAGGACGGCCTGTCGGGGTCTCAGTTTCCGCCACTTGTTGGGAAACTTGTCGGGATCGTAAGGCGGAACAATCGACGCCTTTGCCTCGCGCCAGGCCGCCGAGTTCGTCCGCAACGCCTCTCCGGCCTTCCGGCGCCGCTTCAGTAACTGCTCGAAGCGCCTGAGCGCGCGCCGGTACATCTGCGGGTACTGCTCGCCGTGCCGCATCGCGCTGAAATGCCGGTAATCCCGCGGCGTGTGTCTGACGACATGCGCGGTGGTTTCCGCCCTTCCGTCGGGAAACCGTCCCATTCACGCATGGCGCTTCCGTAAGCGCTGGCGGCGCCGGTATAGCCCGCCATCCCCGTGATACGCCGGTCGGGCGTTCCATCTTTCAGCGACCACTTTCTGCGGCAGATCGCGGCGAATATCGCGTAACGCTTCCTCTACAGAGATCGACGGCAGATCGCCGGTTTGCGGCGGCGTCGGCACATAGTGCGACTTCGCGCGGTCAACATGCTTGAGCGCAAAATAACGGACGCCGGTGTAGCCGGCAGGGAAACCGGACCCGGTGCGTCGCGGTGGGAAATTCCGGAATTGTGCCCACCGTCTTGTGATGCGCGATCAGAAACAGCCTTTCGCGGAGCTGCGGCACGCCGTAGCAGCCCGCGTTCAGGAGCGTGTAGCGGCAGACATAGCCGCATTTCTCAAGACTGCGGCTGATTTCCTCGGGGACGTTGTGGCCACCGTGATTTCAGAATATCCGGCACGTTCTCCAGCACCACGCACAGCGGCTTGAGCGCCCGCACATATTTGAGGAAACGGCGATACAGCCCGGCCCGCGGGTCGGTCCGTGCCGCCGGATCATCGGCAAGCGATCCCAGCTTGGGCCTGCCGATCCGGGCGAAAGCCTGACAGGGCAGGCCCGCAAGCACGACATCAACGGTATCGGCCACGGGACCGAGGTCGAGCGCTTTCATCAGCCGGGCCGGCGTCACCGCCGAAGATCGCGCGGCTCGGAGAGAAGCTTTTGCCGTTCGGGAGAGGCGCCCTTGTGAAGATTGGCGGCATAGGTCGCCACGGCGATCGGGTCGCTTTCGACCGCACGTAGCAGCGCGAAGCCCGCTTTCATGAAGCCGAGCGAAAATCCACCGGCGCCGCCGCAGATATCGAGGACGCGCGGCTTTCCGCCGGAAAGCAGCCGCAGCCGTTTCACCTCGAACGGGTCGGGCCGGGACGGCTTCATCAGCCGGCCAGCTTTTGCGCCGGCGGTCAGCGTGGACAAGCGCAGCGGAGAGAATTGATTCCAGACGCGTGGGGTCTTCCGCCTCGCATTCCCAGACGATAAGCGTGCGCCAGCCGAGCCGTTCGAGTTGCTCGCAGGCGCGGCGGTCGTGCTCGACGTTGCCCCGGATTTCTGCTGCCAGAATTCCGGCCGGGTCTTCGGCATGGTAGAGTTCGCGCAGCCGGCATGCCGGTGCCAGAAGCACCCGTGAACGAATACGGCAAGCCGGTGCGGCGTGAAGACGAGGTCCGGGCGCCCCGGCAGCTCTTTTTTGTGCAGGCGGAACCGAAACCCCATGCGGTGGGCGGCACGCCGGACAGCCAGTTCGGGTACTGTGTCGCGCGACCCGATGCGCGACATGATTGCGCTTCGCTTCTGGCTATCGACAATATCTGCCAAGTTCAGCTCTCCCAACCGGTCCGACAGAGCGCGACAAACCGCACGCACCCTAAACAGGCCGACCTGACTATCAATCTGGCATGGATTCTGGAAATTGTACATGCGTCGCAAAATTCTACCTTCGCGCTTGAGTTCGTCACTCGGAGGAACCGACTGCCTGTTGTGCTGCTACCCCGCGAGCAGGTAAGCGGCGAGGATGACGAAGCCGGCGATTGCCAGTGTGGCATGGATGCCGATCAGCATCCCCGTGAACCGCTTCTTGAGGAGATGGGCGGCGAGAATCCCGCCGCCCGCCAATGCCGCCAGCCCAATCAGCGTCGCGGCGATCAGGCCGAAGGCGGCGTGCCCGTCTCCAACCCCCGTGGTGACCCGCGCAACGCGAGAAGGAGGCAGACGAAGCCGCTGATAGCGAGAAGCCCATGCAGCGCGCCTAGGAACACCGGCGGTGCCACGCCTTGCCGGCGCAGATGTAGCACCGCGAGCACGGAGCCCAGCAGCACGGCGGCCCCGAGAATGACGAGAGCGGCGATCAGCATGATTTGGGCAGCGGAGGCAAAGACTTTCCGCTATTCGGCGCCTGACGGCTCTTGGGCTTGCCGCGCCGGCGCTCGGCCTCGAGCGTGTCACGGTCGCAGATGTAGGCGCGGGGCCCGGCGATCATGAACGCGACTTCGCGGTGGGCCTTGCTGCAGAAGGAGCAGGGGATATCCATCCATTCAGTGGACATGGCGTGCCACTCGCTGATCGTCCCCCGACGATCGGATCGTTGAAGCGAGCGCCATGGATCGAGTCAAGGGCGCCTTGACCGGCGGACGGCCGGCACCACAATCCCGATCATGTGCGGCCGCTTCCTCAACGACATCCCGGCATCGGAGACCACGCGGATATTCCGGACCCGGAACGCCGCGCCCAATTACCCGGCGCGCTACAACATCGCGCCGACGGATCAGGTGCTCGCGGTGCGCTTCAACCCGAAGACCGGCGAGCGCTCGCTGGACGCGCTGCGCTGGGGATTGGTCCCTCATTGGGCCGCGGACCTGAAGTTCGGGGCCCGCACCATCAACGCCCGTTGTGAGACGCTGGCGACGACGCCGGCGTTCAAGGATGCGTTCAAGTCGCGCCGCTGCATCATCCCCGCCAGCGGGTTTTACGAGTGGCGCCGGGCCGGCAAGACGAAGACGCCTTACGCCATCGTCCCGACCGACGGGCCGCTCTTCGCCTTCGCGGGCCTATGGGAGAACTGGCGACACAAGGCGGGCGGCGAGGGCGCGGAGTGGATCAGGACGTGTACCATCATCACCGGGCCGCCGAACGAGCTGGTGGGGCCCATCCATGACCGTATGCCCGTCATCCTGCCGGAGGAGGCCTGGCCGGCGTGGCTGGATGAGGAGACGGCGAGCCCGGAGGAGCTGAAGGCGCTGTTGAAGCCGTATCCGGCCGAGAGGATGCGCGCTTTCTCGATCAGTACCAGGGTCAACAGCGTGAAGAATGATGATGCCGGCTTGCTCGAGCCGGTGATGGCGACGGCGGGAACGGAGGTTTAAGGCCACTGGGAATGGCTCTCCCGCGCCTCGCTTTGAGCGCGACCTGGCCTATACTACTTTTGCGATAGTAGTACTGCGCGAACGGACCTAAGATGGCGCGCATGGGGAAGCGTGTGCCCAGGGGAGGGAGGACAGAATAATGAAGCGCATCCTCGCTATTGTGCTTGCTGCAGCCGCGCTGACTGGGTGCGTCTCCCGGAACATGAACGAGGGGCTTCAGAGCTTGGTAGGGCAGGACATCCACGCCGCGGTGGCGCGCCTGGGATACCCGAACGCAAAACGCGAAATGTTGGGCGATACAATTTATGTATGGGGCAGTAGCCAGAATTCCGTCATGCCGATGACGACTACCAATTACACGACAGGAATGGTCGGCACGGTCCCCATCACGGGAGCGACCACGAGCACGGAATTCGTGCCGGTGAACTACAACTGCTCCATTCAAATCGCGACGAACTCAAGCGGCACTATCAAGAATTGGCAGTGGTCCGGGAATATGGGCGGCTGCGCCCACTACGCCCGCGCTCTCAAACCGTAAGGGGAGCCCGATGAGGCTTAGCACGAAGCGAATGTCAGTAAAGACGACGGGCGGCAAACTGATCGTCAGTTTTGAAGACGGGAAGATGAATAGCTGGCCTCTGCCTCAGCGGACAGACAAAGCGGCTGTCACCAAGATTTTTGACGATAGCGCCGCTTGGGCTCGCCAACATGGGGCTACCGACGGGCAGGTAGGCGCTATCCACAAGGAGCTGAACGCGGCCGGCTATTATCTCGTTGGTCTTGGGCGCAGAAAGCCCCCAGAGCCCCCGCTAGACCTCAGCGCACTCGATTGACGTGTTACAATTCAAATTGAGACACTACCCAAAAGAAGCTCGTGGAGCGCCACCGCGTGCTACATGATAATGCGTCATCGAATTAGAGGCGTGTCGCCTCGATGCCGTTGAAATTATCCCTGCACTGGGCCAGTCACGCAGCCCTGCGGGGCGCGGTGATATCGCGCTGACGGTCCGACGGACATTCGGCTTGACGGCGTGTCAGACCTCTGTGAGGTATATCTCCCACTTGACCCCGGTGGTCGCATCGCCATCGGTCTGATCGTCGACGCGCACGCGGACGTTCTCGCCGAACTTGTCGTGCGAGAACTCGTGTCCGGTATCGTATCGGGGAACGGTGATGCTGCCGGACTCCACGTAGGCGCTCGATCCCTTGACCCTCAGCATCACCTGGTACTCGTTGTGCACCATGCGCTCGCGTGCTCCTTTACTAACGGCCCCCCGGAGTGGGCGGCCTACACCTCCCGCTATGCAAGCTTGATGCCGCCAGCGGCGCGCGGTCGAGGCGAGGGCGTCTCCCGTCACCGCGCGTCATGCAATCGCTCGGCCGACGCTACGTGCGCTACGTGACCTTCCGGCATCAGCGGACCGGCACACTGTGGGACGGGCGCTATCGCGCGGCGCCGATCGACAGCGAAGCCCATTTCCTCGCCTGCTGCTGCTACATCGAGTTCAATCCCGTGCGTGCCGGGATGGTGGCGCATCCGCGCGACTATCGCTGGTCGAGCTGGCGGGCGCATGCCGCGGGAGCGGCCGATCCGCTGGTGAGCGATCATCCGCTCTATCGCGGGCTCGGGCGCAGCGACGCCGAGCGGCAGAAGGAGTACTGGGCGCTGCTCCGTCCGGCGCTCGATGCGGATTTCATCGAGACGCTGCGGGCGGCGACGAATGGCGGCTGGGCGCTCGGCGGCGACGGCTTCAAAGGAAGATCGCCAAGGCGCTGCGCCGGCGCGTGACGCCGCTGCCGAAAGGGCGGCCGCCCAAGGCCAAGGACGAGCGGCGGCAGGTAAATCTACTCTGACGCGATCAGAGAACCCCATTTCTTCCCGCGGCTTGACCAGGGACCGGCCGCCACCAAAATCGCCGCCTGCGTGTGATTCCTCAATGGCTTCCGGTCAGCCGACGATGCGCCGCATCGGTTCCGGCGACGAGCGCCGTGCGTTCCTTGTGCGCATGCAACCCCAAAAAGCTGCAGCGCCGTCCACGACGGCCTGCTAGCATGACTAGAAAACATGCGTCCACCGGCGCGCGCCTGCGGGCCGTCGCCTGGGCTGCTCGTGGAGTTTGATGCGCGAATTCATGACGTGGCTGCTGCGCTGGTTCGGCGCAGCAAAGACCGCCGGTGCGGCCGGCCGCGACAACACCCTTGTCGCGCTTAGAGTGGTCCTTGCCGCGTCGGTCCTCGTTCCGGCCCTGCTGTTCGCCGTCACCGCCTGGCTCGACCGGCGCGAGACGGTGCGCACGGCGGAGAACACGCTGCGCATTTCCGCGGCCATGCTGGAGGAGCACACCGCCAAGATCGTCGAAGGGCAGGAGCTGATCATCGCGCGGATCGACGATCGGCTGCGCGGCCTCGATTGGGACGCCATCGCCACTTCCGCAGATATCCACGGCTTCGTGCAGCATCTGGCCAGCCAGTACGAGCAGATCCAGACCATCACACTCATCGACGACAAAGGGCGCGTGCGGGTAACGAGCCGCGGCCCGCCGCTCGCCCGGCCGGAGGACGTCTCCGACCGCGATTACCTCATCGCCGCCCGCAACGGCGATGCCGGCACCTTCATCGCGCATCCCTACACCGACCGCCTGAGCGGCAGGGTTTCCTTCGCCATCAGCCGCCCGCGGCTCGACCGCGACGGCCGCTTCGACGGGCTCATCCAGATCGTCCTCTATCCCCGCTATTTCTCGAGCTTCTTCGCCTCGGTCGCGTCGCAGCCGAACGATACGGTTGCGCTCCTTCTGGAAGACGGCACCTACCTCGTCCGCTATCCCGCCTTTCAGCGCAGCGAACAGGTCGCCGCCGTGAAAGCGCAGCTCCCGGCAGCGGCGAAGGCGGAAGGCGACGCGGGCCCGCAATTGCTCAGGAGCAGCGTCGACGGCCTCGCGCGCGAATACACCTTTCTGAGGGTCGGGGCCCTTCCCCTCTATGTCTCCTTCGCTCGCACCGACCGCGCGATCCTCGGCGGATGGTACCTCGACGCGATGCTCTACGGCGCCTTCGGTGCCGCGGCCGCGGCGGCGCTGGTGCTGACGAGCTGGACGGCGCTGCGTCGGGCGAGGCGCGAGCAGGCCGCGATCGCGACGCTCGAAGCCGAGATGCACCGCCGCGCGGCGGCGGAAACGAAGCTCAGGCGCAGCGAGCAACGCTATCGCGGCTATTTCGAGCACCTGCCGGAATGCCTGTTCGTGGTGGCCGTGACGGCCGAGGGCGGCTTCCGCTTCGAGGCCTACAACCCGGCCTCCGAGCGGGTCACCGGGCTGTCGAGTGCTGAGGTGACCGGCCGCCTCGTCGATGACGTGGTCGCGGCCGAGACGGTCGGCGCGATCATCGAGAACTACCGCCGCTGCGTCGAGCTTGGCCAACCAATTCGCTACGAGGAGACGCTGACCCTCGCAATCGGAAAGCGAACCTTTCAGACGACGCTGGTTCCCGTCACGGACGAGACCGCCCGGATCGCGTGGATCATGGGCAGCGCCCGCGACATCACCGAGGAGCGCAAGGCGCAGGAGCAGCTTCGCCGCGCGCAGCGCATGGAGGCGATCGGCAAGCTGACCGGCGGCATCGCCCATGACTTCAACAACCTGCTCACCGTGGTCATGGGCTATCTCGACGTGTTGGCCGCCAACCTCGCCGACGAGCGGCTGCGCCCGGCGTTAAAGGCGGTTCAGCACGCGGCCGAGCGCGCCGCGAGCCTCACCCGTCATCTGCTGGCGTTCTCGCGCCAGCAGATGCTGCTCCCCGAGGTTTTGCAGCTCAAGAGCCGCATCACCTCGGTGCTCGAGCTGCTGCACGGCGCGATGCGTGAGGACATCCGCATCGAGGTCGACCTTCAGTCCGATCTCGGCGCGATCCGCGTCGATCCCGGCGAGTTCGAGCTGGCGATCCTTAACATTGCCGTCAATGCCCGCGCTGCCATGCCGGCAGGCGGCGTGCTGCGCATCGAGGGGCGCAACGTGTCGTTCGCCTACGATCAGTACAACGGCACCCAGATGAAGGGCGAGTTCGTCGCCCTCAGCCTTGCAGATACCGGCGTCGGCATGTCGCCGGAGGTCCTGGAGCACGCCTTCGAGCCGTTCTTTACCACCAGGGGGGTCGGCGCCGGCAGCGGTCTCGGCCTGAGCCAGGTCTATGGCTTCGCCAAGCAGTCCGGCGGCACGTTCAGCCTCAGCAGCCAGCCGGGCAAAGGCACCACCGTCACGCTGTTCCTGCCGCGCGTGGAGGAGATGCGCGCGCTGGAGCAAGCGCCCGCGCCGCCCGCCGACGTGCCCGCCGTGCCCTCCCGGAACGGACCGACGGTGCTGATCGTCGAGGACGATCCCGGCGTCACGGAGTTTGCCAAGACCGTCTTCCTCGAAGCGGGCTTCGCCGTCCTCGCCGCCGGCAACGCCAAGCAGGCGCTGGCCATGCTCGATGCCGGCGCGAAGGTCGATCTCGTGCTGTCGGACATCGTCATGCCGGGCGGCATCAGCGGCGTCGACCTGGCGCGCGAGCTGCGCCGCCGCCATCCGGCGCTCCCCGTTCTTCTGACGACCGGCTACAGCGACGAGGTGGTGAGCGCCTCGGCCGCAGGCTTCCCGGTGATTCCCAAGCCCTATCGCGCCCAGTCGCTGCGCAGCGTCATCGACCGCATTTACCGCACGCAGACGCCCGCGTCGCCGCCATCGCACGATGGCGACGCCGGGCGCGGCAACGGGTAACGGGTCTCGGAAACGGGCCAGAGCGATTTCCCGCCTGTCGAGCGTTAACGCCGTCATCCGAGCCTTGCGGAGAGGCGCCATGGCCAGAGGGCGTCGCTACTTTCTGCCGGCCGGCCGCAGCTAAATTCACTCTGCCTGTCCTCTTCGACCGCTGAGCTTGGTCTCAACTCGGCGCGTCCTTGGCCCTGGCGCGGCGCGGTCGCGGCGGGTTGTGGCGCCGCGGTTACACTGTGCGCAAATCGCGCGCTGCCTCTTTTATGCCATCTCCACGGCGGCCGGGCTTGCGAGAGGGTGGCGCCGGGAGGGACGGGATCATGAGTGATGCGGGTTATCTCAGAGAGCGGGCGCGGCAATGCTGGAAACTGGCGGAGCTGGCGACCGAGGATCTGATCAAGGAGGAGCTGCGGCGGCTCGCCCGGGAATTCCAGCGCGAGGCGCTGTTGCTGGACATCCGGTCGATGACCGGCGGCGGGACGGATGGGCGCCTGGCGTTCGGCTAGTGCGCCCCATTTCTTCCCATTTCTTCTTGCAGTTGCTCGACCGGCGCCATGGGGCTCACGAAATGGTCTAACGGCAGCTCTTGGCGTCCCACACCGTTGCCTCGCTCCATCCGAGCGCGGCGAACTCGGCGACGCGCAACGGCGCCTCGGCCGCGGAGAAGAACTCATCGAGCTGCGGCGGCGCTACGGTCGTGCCGGCGAGCATCGCGTGGGCTTGGCCGCGATGGTGGATCTGATGCTGGAACAGGTGCAGGAGCAGCCGATCGCGGCGTTCTACCTGGATCCCGGCGTCGCCGCGGTTGACGCGCACCTCGCCGCTCAAGGAGGCTTCGGTCAGCGCTGCGCAGACGGCGATCAGGCGACGATCGACGGCCGCCTGCTCCTGCTGCAGGGCCGCAACCACGGCACAGGGCGCCGGATCGGCCCACGCCTCGGGTCCGAGCCGGCCGCCTTCCAGGCTGTCGACGTAGAACCAGTCGACGATCAGGATGTGGTTGAGCGTCGCCTTGAGAGAGGGGAAGAAGCTCGTGCGCGACGCCTCGAACTCCGCTTGCGTCAGTCGGGCACAGGCGGCGAGCAGGCGATGGTTCGCCCAGGCATTGCTGTAGGCCATGGCGCGGAAGGTGCCGACGAGCGAGGCAGGCATGCTTCTCCTCCGGGATGGCGCGGCGTCAGCCCTGCAACGCGACTTTACTCGATCTCGATCGGCGGCAGTTAGGTCTACGCTGACCCAATTTCTCAGGAGACGAGAATGGCGACATTCCGGGGGAGCTGCCTCTGTGGCGAGATTGCGTTCGAGGTCGAGGGACCCTTCGATCTCTTCCTGAACTGCCATTGCTCGCGTTGCCGGAAAGCCACCGGAACGGCGCATTCCTGCGAGGTGATCGTGAAAGCCTCGGCGCTGCGATGGCTGCGGGGAGAAGCGTCCGTCGTGCGCTTCGACCTGCCGCGGGCGCGAAGCTTCGCGACGGCGTTCTGCAAGACGTGCGGCAGCCCCATGCCGCACCTGACCGGCAGCGGGCGCGAGGCGATCGTTCCTGCCGGAGGCTTCGATGAACCGCTTGGCGCCGCCCCCGACCGTCACGTTCATTGGTCGTCACGTGCCGATTGGTACGTCCATGGGGATGGGCTGCTTGTGCAGAAATAACGCCCGTGCGCCCGGCGACGGTTGAACATCATCCGACCCTGATGTCCTGCGGTTGATGACCGGCGGCGCCAAGCGCCAATTCATCGCTGTTCGCAAATGGTCTATTCGCGGCCGCCGACCTTAACCTTCATCGAACCGTCATCTAACTTCGCGACATGGGTGCGGCCGATCACGCCGCCGCTACATCGAGGAGCATTCAAGTGATGATCACGTCGGTGCGCTCCGGCGCGTTCGACCATGGCGATGCATGGACATTCCTGCTCGCGCCGGCCGCTCACTGTGCCGCGATGCACGATCGGCAGAAGCGCGTCGCGCGGCTGCGCGAACTGGCACGCGAGTTTCGCCGCATCCTGAACGAGTGCAGCGTGTTCGATGGCGGCCTTACCGACACATTGCGCGAGGTCATTGTCGACCTGGAGGAAGAGGCCGACAAGCTGGAGTATGGTCGGTCGAAGGGCGAGCGGGAGCTGGCACCAGCCGCCGAGGCCGGCATCCGGCGACCAACTCTGCTCTGACCCGGGATTTTTCGGGCGGCTGACGCTTCCCCGGCGGCGCTTGCGCGGCAACCGCGCGGCGTCCATCATCGCGGCCGGGCGAGGGAGGCACGGCATGGCGGGCGATCCCGGTCGCATCGGCCGCGCGGCGCGGTATTACTACGACATCCATCACGGCCGGAAGACGCTGGGGCCTACGCCGCGCGAGATCGACGAGGCCAGCGTCGCGGAGGCCTATCAGATGCAGGAGGCGCTGCAGGCGCTCCTCGCCGCCGAGCGCGGCGCCATCGCCGGCTACAAGATCGCGCTGACGACGCCGGTGATGCAGCAGCTCATGGGCATCGATCATTCGATCGCCGGCGCGATCTTTGCCCGCACCGTGCATCGCTCGCCGGCCGAGCTGCGCCATGACGACTACACGCGCATCGCCGTCGAATGCGAGATCGCGATGCGGCTCGGCGCCGATCTGCCGCCGCGCGGGCGGCCCTATGAGGCGGCAGAGGCGGCCGACGCGGTCGAGGCCTGCATGGCGTCGATCGAGCTCATCGAGGATCACGGCTGCGACGAATACAAGCGCGTCGGCGGCCGCGGCCTCATCGCCAACAATGCCTGGAACGCGGGCTGCGTGCTGGGCGAGGCGGTCGCCGGGTGGCGGGCGCTCGACCTTGCCGCCATGACCGGAACGCTCGCGATCAACGGAACGGAGATCGGAAGCGGCCGCGGCGGCGATGTGATGAACGGCCATCCGCTGCACGCGCTGGCCTGGGTCGCCAATACCGTCGCGGCGCGCGGGCGGGCGCTCCGCCGCGGCATGATCGTGCAGACGGGCAGCGTCGTCGCGACGCAATGGCCGAACCCGGGCGATACCGTGACGGTGCGCTTCGACAGGCTCGGCGAGGCCAGCGCTTCTTTCCGCTGACGCCGATCCGGCGCGATGTCGCCTTACCAGGCGGGGCCGCCGAAGCTATAGCCCCCGTGATCGGTCGGCGCAGGGGCGCCGTTGGGAGATTGGCAGCCGGTCAGCAAGGCGATGATCGCGGTCGAGGCGAGAAGCGCCGCGCGTCTTGCCGCCCGGGACCGTCGTTTGGGTTCCATCGCGCCCTCCCTCGGGCCACGCAAAGGTCAAGGCAGGTGCGACGCCGTCGCTCGAGCCGCGATGCGGCCTGGCTGGCGATCTTCAACTCGACGCCCGCCGTTTGGCGAGCGTCGCCGGCGCACAAACGCGTGAAGAGGGGGCTGCGCGACGCCGACCGGCGCGGACGTCGCGTCGCCCCCCTGTCCCGGCGCCGGCTCGGCCGATCGCCATGCTTTGTGATAGCGTATCGGCCGCCCGCCGAAACGCCCCCGCGAGGTCGCCCGTGACGCTGCCGCCGTTCCAGACGCTCTATTTCGAGGATCTGCGCGTCGGCATGAGCGAGACCTACGCCAAGACGGTCAAATCGTCCGACGTCGTGGGCTTCGCGGAGATCACCGGCGACCGGAACCCGATTCACCTGTCGGAGCATTTCGCGGCGAAAACGCCGTTCAAGGGGCGGATCGCGCATGGCCTCTACACCGCCGGGCTGATCTCCGCCGTCATCGGGACGAGATTGCCGGGGCCCGGCGCCATCTACATTTCGCAGCTCCTGAATTTCAAGGCGCCGGTGAGGATCGGCGACACGGTCACGGCGTCGGTGGAGGTGGTCGAGCTGATCGCGGACCGGCACCGGGCGAAGCTGCTGTGCAAATGCACGGTGGGCGACACCGTCGTCCTCGAGGGCGAGGCGATCGTCAAAATCCCATCGCGCCCGCCCTGACCCGATCGCCATCGTCAGGCCGCCCGCAGCGCTGTCGGTATCTCTGATACTCCTGACGCTCGTCCGATCATCACAAATCCCCCCGATCGTCATGCCCGGGCCTGCCGAAGGCCGAGTCCCGGGCATCCACGTCTTTCGACGAGCGTGCGGCAAGATGGATGGCCGGGCCAAGCCCACGGCTGTCCGGTTCGGGTTTCAGTTCCATTGGAGGGCCATTTGAGCGCCGTTGATCTGCGGGGGTGGATCGAGCTGCAACAGTCGATCGATGGGCCTGCGGTGCATCAGGTTGGCGCGAACCAGTCTGGCGAAGGCGAGAGGGCTTCGAATGGCGGATTGTGTCGCCTGAGCGAGGCGAAGCAGGAGGAAGGCAATCAGCGCCACCGCGATCTGAGTGCGGACGGCGTTTTCGGAAATGCCAAGGAAGCGGGTGATCTTCAAGGTCTGCTTGACCCAGCGGAAGAACAGCTCGATCGCCCAGCGGCGCTTGTAAAGATCGGCGATCTCCCGCGCCGTTGCATCGAGATCATTGCTCAGCAGGCGCAAGATCTTGCCCGCCTCGGTCATGACCCGGACCTCGCGCACGGCGTGTTGCATGGGGTTGCGCCGGTTGTTGCACTGGCGCGCGGGGAGGAAGCCGATGCGATCACTGAGGATTTCGCTGCCCTGGGCGACGGGCAGCTCCTCGATGAGTTCGAGCGGGCTGTTGGACTTAAAGCGGGTCACGATGCGGCATTGCGCCGCGTCGAGCTTCGCCCACCAGCCGTAGTCGTAGTAACCGAGGTCGAAGACATAGGTGGCTCCGGCTTCGATCGGCATTTGTTGCGCAACGCTGATGTCGGTGACGTTGGCCGCGCTGACCGCGGCATAGATCGGACGATCGGCGTCGGCATCGTAGATGACATGGACTTTGGCACCGCATACCCCGGCCGAGAACCGAGCCCAGTCGGCGCTGTACCCGGTCAGCCGCACGCCTGTGGCGTCGATGAGATAGACAGTCTCGCTAAGCTTGCGCCGCAGGCCGCGATGGGCCTGCGCCATCAGTACCGCCAGAAGCTCCGCGAAAACCGCCGCCGGCCGCCCGGCGTTGGCATCGCTCAGGGTCGAGCGCCGTGGCGGCTCGACACCGAGATGGTAGAGCCGGTCCGCGTGGCTCTCCAGCCCGCCCACGATCTCGCGCAGGCTCAAGGCACCCGACAGCTGTCCATAAAGCAGCGCCGCAAACTGGCTCTTCGTCGTCAGCCGGCGGACTCGCGCATCAGCCGCATGGGCTTCTACCACCCGGTCGAACACCGGCCACGGAACGTGCTTAAGAACACCATGAAATACGCTATTCTGATGCCGCATGGCGCTGGTCCTCGTTTCGTGTCCGGGAACGTTTGGCAACGTCCAGGACCGAGTAGAATCAACGCCATGCGCTTCGTCCACAAAAACCGAACCGGACAGCTGTGGGCCAAGCCCGGCCATGACGATGAAGTGGTGTCGAGGGGTGGCGTCTCTGCAACCGCGTTCGCTCGACCGGACAGCCGTGGGACAAGCCCGGCGGTCAGCTCCCGCCGCCCGCCCCGGGCAGCGTCGCGACCGTCATCTGGACGTCCGCGACGGTCTCGCCGTCGCCAGGCGCGCGCTCGATGCGCTCGGCGAGCTGCGCCAGCGCCAGCGCGTGGCTGGCGAACCGGCGCTTGAATTCCGGCACGGATTCCTTCGCCGATGCTTCTCGATAGAGGCGCGATTGCTCGCGCAGTTCAGCGGGCGTCAGCATGCGGCATCCCGTCTACCAAGGCAGGCTGGGGCGTCGCCTCTCTTTGGCGGGGGCAGGCGTCTCACGGGCAGCGGTGTCCACTATGCGGGACCGCCGAGAACGTCAAAGTTACCCCCCTCTGTTGCGCAGACCAAGAAATTTCAGGCGGGCTCTTTCCCTGCGCGACCGCGGGGCGACGCGCCGCTCTCGTCGCGGCTGCCGAATTCCCTTGGCGGCAAGAGCGGCCCTTGCCGAGGGCCGCGCGACCGCGGCGTCACCCGATCGCGCGCTTGGCGGCGGCGAGGTCGCGGCCGAGCGCCGCGGCGCAGGCGAAGCTCTCGACAAAGCCCGGGATGTTCTCGACCAGGCGGCCGAGCGCGATCCAGCCGTTCCATTGGTCGGGATAGCGGCGCACCCAACGCTCGAGTCCCGCAGTATAGGCGCGCGCCGCCGCCTCGTAGAGCGGCTCGGCGGCGCCGACGTCCAGCGCCGGCTCGATCACCACCTCGTAGCTGCCGTCGCGCCGCCGCACCGCCGTGGCCGGCAGGATCGGGGCGCCGGTGGTGCGGGCGAGATGGAGCGGCCCGCTCGCCATGCGCAGCCGGCCGCAGAGGAATTGGGGATCGAGGGTGCGCCGGCCCGCCTCGGTCACGGCGATGGCGACGACGCCGTTCTGCGCCAGCCGCTCGCGCAGCCGCTGCAGCGAGGGCCGCGCATCGTTGTTCTCGATCACCACGCGCTCCACCAGCGAGCGGTTCTCGACCTTCTGCCAGAATGGATTGAGGAAGCGGACGCCGAAGGGCAGCACCGAGAAGCCATGCTCCGGTCGCGAGATGAGGGTGAGCGGAAAACCTTCCCCGGCCAGCGTGCGCGGCAGGATGATCGGCGAATAGATGAAGTCGCTCAGCCACAGGATGGCGCCCGAGCCGCGGCCGAGCGCCGCCTCGAGGTGCCCGCGCCCGGTGAAGCGCACGGCGGGTCGCCAGCGCCGGCCGGGACGGCGCAGCGCCAGGATGTGCAGGGTGAGATCGAGCCAGCGGTCCTGCCAGCGGCGGTAGAGCGCTGCGGCCTGCTCCGGCGTCACCTGATCCGAGAGCAGATGCGCGAGGACGAGCGCGGCACCGACGGGACGGTCGCCGCTGCCGCGCCCGCGCCAGCGCCGGAGGGTCTTGGCCACGGGCCATAGTCGGTCGACCGGCACGAGCCAGCTCGCCGGCAGCAAGGCCAGCAGCTTCGCGGATTCGTAGAGGGCGCCCGGTAGCGGCATCGGCCTTCGCTCCCTGCGGTCCTCGCGCAGGGGGCGCAGGACGCGCCCCCGGCGTCACCTGCGCGCGAGGCCTCTGTTACCGCTGGCCGGCGACGAAAGTTCCAGGCCGGCACGAAAGAGCGCCCGCCGCCGATCGCCGGCGACGGGCGGCGCTTGCCTCAGGCGGTGGCCGGCGCGGGTTCGGGCTCGAAGGTGGCGAAGCGCGCGAGGCGCAGATAGTCGGCGAGCATGGAGGGGGTGATCAGCTCGACCAGCGTGCGGTTCTCCACCCAGAACTGGATGACATGGAACACCGCCGGCTTTCCCGGAGGGGCGGCGCCGTAGAGCATGGTCTGCCAGTTCTCGCGGGCGCCGATGCGCTCGATCGCGTCGCGCTCCAGCGCCACCGAGAGGTTGACGTGCCAGCCGAAATAGCCGGGCGCCGTGGGCGATGTGGCGAAGGGGATGCGGCGCTCGCCCTCACCGGGCCGCAGCAGCGTGGTCTCGGGATAGACCTCGATCAAGGTGCCGTGGGCGTCGCCCTGCAGCGCCATCCAGGCACCGGGCAGCGGCCCGCGGAAGGGATAGGCGCGGCCGCCGATCAGCTCGGCCAGCACGGCGGCGACGTGCTGCGGATCGCGCGCGGGGAGGGAGACGTGGTGGATCACGGGTCGGTCCTTTCATCGGGGATGGCCGGGGAAGGCGGTGAGGGTGGAGCGTCGAGCGCCGACGGGTCGCGCTGCAGCGCCTCGGTCAGCGCCGCGATGGCCCAGCGGGCAACCCGCTCGCTTTCTTCGGGCGTGAGGCCGCAGGTTTCCTTCATCCAGCGCCATAAGGTCGGGCTCCAGAAGGCGAAAATCGCTCGCGCTCCGAGGCTCAGCTCGCTCTCCGTCGCGGCCGGGATCTCGGCCCGCAGCCGGTCGAGCCAGACGCCGTGCCGCAGCGCCCGGTCGCCGAGCCGCGCCCGGTCCCAGGAGGGCCGGTGCATCAGGTTGAACAGCAGCCGCGCATGGCGCTCGTAGAGCGGAAAGCGGTGGTGCGGGACCTCGGGCAGCTCGCCCAGCGGCGGCAGCGGCCGGTCGAGGCCGAGGCTCTCCTTCATCCAATAAAAGAAGGCGGTGACGAGATCGTCCATGGTGGGGAAATGCGCATAGACCGTCGGCGGCGAGACGCCAGCGAGCTGCGCCACCTGGCGCAAGGTCAGGGTCTCGATGTCATGCGTCTCGAGATAGGTCATCGCGGCGGTGAAGATGCGTTCGCGGGTTTGCGCCGCCTGCTCCTGGCGCAAGGGGCTGTGATAGCCCCGTCTGGCATTTTGAATTCTATTCATATAATGAAATTACATGAGTAAAGTTAAATGTCAATCGCGGAAGCGATCGGCGTTTGCGCGGCGGGGCGGCGATGGCGGCGGGGATGGACGCCCGCTCGGCGGCAGGGCGAGCCGAAGCAGCCGAGCGGGACGTGGAAGATGCTGGCTGCAAAACGGCAGATGCATTGAAAACCACCAACCCGCGCGGTGGTTCCGTCGCCGGCACAGCTAACGTCCACACTTTGCCAGGCGGCCGAAGTTGAACCGCGGGTGTTATCCCCCTGAGCCGGCATACGGCATACATTTCCGGACCGCAACGCCAGAGGAGGAAAATCCCGCATGAGCACGATCATCGGCATGACCGGTCAACCGTCGAAGGGCCGCGCGGCCAGGCGCGCCGTCCTGTTCTGCGCGTTGCTGCCGCCGCTGTCGCTGGGCGTCGCCGGCTGCATTAGCAGCAGCAATCCCTCGCCGCCGGCGAACACCACGATCATCGTGCCGAGTGGCAGCACCGCCGTTTGCGCCGACGGCACCGCGCCGCCCTGCCGCTGAGGCGTGGCGGCCGACCGTGCCAGGACGACCGCCGCCATCGGCCTGATGGCGGTCCTGGCGCTCAGCGGCTGCAGCGCGACGCCGGCTCGCCTCGAGGCGGGGCCGGCGGCGGCCGCGGCGGCGGGCGGGGCGAGCATCGCCGTCATCGACCGCGGCTGGCACACGGACATCGCGCTGCCGGCGGACGATCTCTCCGGACCGGTGGCGATGGTGGCGCAGGACTTCCCCGGCGCGCGCTTCCTCGAGTTCGGCTTCGGCGATCGCGCATTCTACATGTCGCGCGCGGAGAGCGTGCTGCAGACGGTGAGGGCGATGTTTCCCGGCCCGGGGGTGATCCTGGTGACGGGGCTCGACGCCCCGCCGGAAGCCGCTTATGGCGCCGGGCGCGTCGTCAGGCTGCGCGTCTCCTGCCGCGATCTCGTGGCGATCGCGGGATTTCTCCGCCGCGCGCTCGCGACGCGCACCGCGGACCGGCCGCAGGCGATCGGCGCCGGGCCCTATCCGGGCAGCGCGTTCTACGCCTCGGACGAGACCTACGATCTCTTCCATGATTGCAACCGCTGGACGCTGGCCGCGCTGCGCAGCGGTGGGCTGCCGGCCGATCCCGACGGGGTGATCCTCGCCGGCGCGGTGATGGCGCAGGCGCAGCGGATCGCGGCGGCGCAACAGCGGGCGCGACCGGCGGCGGCGACGGGCTGTCCAATCGCTTAAGAGATTGTTAGCCGCGACACCCTACCCTGCGCCCGTCACGCCCCCTCCGCCCGGCCGGGGGTCAGGGAAAGCCGCGCCATGACCGCTTCCGGATCGGACCCCGGCAAGATCCTGCGCGAGATCGCCGACCAGGCCGGCAAGCTTGGCATGGAGATCTGCGACGTCTCCGGCGATGTCGACGCCACCTCGGCGAGCGTCAAGCGGCAGGCGGCGCTGTCGCAGGAGCTGCGCGGCGAGGCGGCCGCGACCAATGCCGGCAATGCCCGCATCGCCCAGGCGGCGCAGCAGGCGCGCGCCGTGGCCGGCCGCGCCAGCGGCGAGGTGGCGGCCTCGCGCGGCACCGTCGAGGCGTCGCTCAAGGGCATCCACGGCCTGGTCGAAAGCGTCGGCGGGCTCGGCACGCAGATCGAGGCCTTGCGCCGCGCGCTGGCCGATGTCGGCAAGGTCGCCGGCCAGATCGCCGCCATCGCCGGCCAGACCAATCTGCTCGCCTTGAACGCCACCATCGAGGCGGCGCGCGCCGGCGAGGCGGGCCGCGGCTTCGCGGTGGTGGCGGGCGAGGTGAAGGTGCTCGCCGCGCAGACGAGGCAGGCGACCCAGGAGATCGCAACCACGCTGGAGACGCTGACGCGCCAGGCCGACCGCCTGCTCGCCGACGGCGCCGCCCAGATGGCGCAGGCGCAGAGCGTGCGCTCCGGCACGACTGCCATTGGCGCGGCCATCGATCTCGCGGGCAAGGCCATCACCGATCTCGACGGCGAGGCCGGCCGCATCGCCGAGGCGGCGGAAGCGGTCGGGGCGAGCTGCGCCGCGCTGGCGACGAATGTGGAAGAGATGGCGGCGGGCGGCGCCGAGGCGAGCCGGCGCCTCGAGGCGGCGACGGAGCGGGTGCACAAGCTGCTGTCGGTGAGCGAGACGCTGATCGGCCTCACCGCGGCAACCGGCGTGGCGATCGCCGACACGCCCTTCATCGACGCGGTGCAGGACGGGGCGCGGCGGGTCGGCGCGCTGTTCGAGGCGGCGATCGCCAAGGGCGAGATCTCCGCCGCCGACCTCTTCGACCACGACTACCGGCCGGTGCCGGGCACCGAGCCGCAGCAGCTGATGGCGCGCTTCACCGAATTCACCGACCGGGTGCTGCCGGCGATCCAGGAGCCGCTGCTCGCGCTCGATCCGCGGGTGGCGTTCTGCGCCGCGCTCGACACCAACGGCTATCTGCCGACGCACAATCTCAAATTCTCCCAGCCGCAGCGCGCCGACCCGGTCTGGAACGCCGCCAATTGCCGCAACCGGCGGCTGTTCAACGACCGCGCCGGCCTCGCCGCCGGCCGCAACACCGCGCCCTTCCTGCTGCAGACCTATCGCCGCGACATGGGCGGCGGCCAGTTCGTGCTGATGAAGGACGCCTCGGCGCCGATCCTGGTGCAGGGCCGCCATTGGGGCGGCTTCCGCATGGGCTACAAGGCCTGAGGCGCGGCGCCGATCGAGAGGCTTCCGGCAAGGGCGCCGCGCAAGGCCTCGGCGCTGCGCGCCGCCTGGGCCTCGGGGATGTTGGTGAAGCCCAGCAGCAGGCCCTGCTCGCGCGCGCGCCCGACGTAATGGGATGAGAGCGGCGTGGGCGCGAGGCCGTGCGCCAGCGCCCGCCGCGCGAGCTCGGCATCGTCGACCTCGCCGCGGAAACGCAGCAGCAGGTGCATGCCGCCGGGCTGCAGCGCGAGCTCGATGCGATCGCCGAAGGCAGCGGCGAGCGCGCCGGCAAGCGCCGCCCGCCTACCCGCATAAAGCCCGCGCATGCGCTTCAAATGGCGGGCGAAATGACCCGCGGACATGAAGTCGGCGACGACGCTCTGACCCAGCGCGGGCTCGCCATGGGAGGTCGTGCGCAGGGCCTCGGTGACGGCGGCGGCGAGCAACACGGGCACGACGAGATAGCCCAGGCGCAGGCCCGGGAAGAGCGTCTTGCTGAAGCTGCCGGCGTAGATCACGCGGTCGGCGGCGTCGAGGCTCTTGAGCGCCGGCAGCTTGCGGCCGACATAGTGGAACTCGCTGTCGTAATCATCCTCGATGATCCAGGCGCCGGCAGCCGCCGCCCAGGCGAGCAGCGCCTGGCGGCGCGCGAGCGACAGCGCCACGCTCAGCGGGCTCTGATGCGCCGGCGTCACCACCGCGAGCCGTGCCTGGGGTGCCCGCGCCTGGGCGAGCTCGACGCAGAGGCCCTCGCCATCGACCGGCACCGGCACGAGCCGCGCCGCGGCCGCGTCGAGCGCCTGGCGCGCCAGGAAATAGCCGGGCTCCTCGAACCAGACGCCGTCGCCCGGGCGCAGCAGCCGCCGCGCCAGCAGGCTGATCGCCGGCTGGTAGCCGCCGGTGATGATCACCTGCCGCGTGTCGCAGGCGACGCCGCGCGAGACCGCGAGATAGGCGGTGATCGCCTCGCGCAGCGCCGGCAGGCCGGCGGGATCGGGATAGGCCAGCGCGGCGCCGGCGAGTGTGCGCGCCGCCCGCGCCGTCAACCTCGCCCAGAGCGTGCGCGGAAAGAGGTCGAGCGCCGGCAGGCCCAATTGAAACGGCAAGGGCTGGGGCGCCGGCGATGACGGCTCTGGCGCCTTCGCCCGCGCCGCGCGCGGCGGACGCGGTGCGAGCCGCAGCGCCGGCGAGACGATGGTGCCGGCGGGGCCGCGCGCCAGCAGGTAGCCCTCGCCGATGAGCCGCGCATAGGCGGCGTCGACGGTGCCGCGCGCGATGCCGAGCTCGCTCGCCAGCGTGCGCGTCGCCGGCAGCCTTTCGCCCGGCGCCAGGCGGCCGGCGGCGATGGCGGCGCGGACGCGGCGATAGAGCTGCTCCTGCAGCGGCAGCGATCGGCGGGCGAGGCCGGAGGAGGCGAGGGTGCGGGCGGCGGGCCGCGGCATGGCCCAGTCGTTTTAGCGGAAATTGGCGCAAGACGATAGACCATCGCCGCGCCATCTTCGGCCCATCGCCTGATGGAGAGAGCCATGCATGCCGAACGCCTGATGCCGCCCGAGATCGCACCCGAGGGCTATGCCGCGCTGCGCGGGGTGGAAGCCTATCTTCGCCGCAGCGGCCTCGATCCGCGCCTCGTCGAGCTGCTCAAGATGCGCGCCTCGCAGATCAATGGCTGCGCCTTCTGCCTCAACATGCACAGCAAGGACGCGCGCAAGCACGGCGAGACCGAGCAGCGGCTCTATGTCTTGAGCGGCTGGCGGGACTCGCCGCTCTATACGCCGGCCGAGCGCGCCGCGCTGGGCTGGGCCGAGACCCTGACGCGGGTCGCCGAGACGCATGCGCCGGCGGCGGATTACGAGGCGCTGCGCCGGCATTTCTCGGACAAGGAGATCGTCGACCTCACCATCCTCATCGGCATGATCAATCTGTGGAACCGGCTGGCGATCGGCATGGGCTATGTCCACGATGCCGACCGCGCGGCCGAACGATGAGCGCGATCGAGCTGCGCGGCGCTGCCGCCGATGCGGAGATCGAGGCCGCCTTTCCGGTGCTGCAGCAGCTGCGGCCGAAGCTGGCCGACGCGGCGGAGCTGGTGGCGCGGGTGCGGCGCCAGGCGGAGGAGGGCTATCGGTTGCTGCTGGCCTGGGAGGGCGGGCGCGTGGTCGGCGCCGCGGGCTATCGGCTGCAGGAGAACCTGATCCGCGGGCGCTTCGCCTATGTCGACGATCTCGTGGTCCGCGACAGCGAGCGGCGGCGCGCCATCGGCGCGGCGCTGCTCGACGAGGTGGCGGCCCACGCGCAGGCGGCCGGCTGCCTCTGGATCACGCTCGACACCGGCCTCGACAATGCGCTCGGCCAGCGCTTCTACTTTCGCTGGGGCATGCTCGTCGAGCGCGCTGCACTTCGGCAAGCGGCTCGCATGACGACGGCGCTGCTGGTGGCGTGCAGCCCGCGCTTCGAGCGCTCCGCAAGCCGGGCGGCGGCCGAACGCGTCGTCGCGCGGCTCGGCGCGCGGGAGCCGGGGCTCAGCGTGCTGCGGCGGGATCTCGCGGCTGTGCCGCCGCCGCTGGTCGATGCGGGGTTCTGCGCGGCGATCCAGGTCCCGGGCGAGACGCTGGATGTGGCGCAGCGCCGGGCGCTCGCGGCCTCCGAGGCGCTGATCGCGGAGCTCGAAGCCACCGGCGTTCTGGTGATCGCCACGCCGATGCACAATTTCACCGTGCCGGCGGTGCTGAAGGCGTGGATCGACCAGGTGCTGCGCATCGGCCGCAGCTTCCGCTCGACGCCGGCGGGAAAGGTAGGCCTGCTCGCCGACCGGCCGGCCTATGTCGTCGTCGCCAGCGGCGGCCTCGTCACCGGCGAGCGCGCGCGGCAGCCGGATTTCCTCACCCCCTACCTCGCGGCGGTGCTGGCGACGCTCGGCATCCGCGCGCCGCGGTTTCTCCATCTCGAGGCGATGCGCGGCGGCTGGTCGGACGCCGCCGAGGCGCGGCTGCGCTCCTGGCTGGACACGCATCTGCCGCTGCCGCCAAATGAAGCGGCTTGAGTCTCGCCGAGGCGGCGAGATCATCGGCCGCCGCTGCCGTTCTCCTGTCGCGGTGCTTGGCTGCCAAGCAGGAGGCTGTCCCATGCCCAGACCCGAAATCGGCCCGCTCTCCGCCAAGGAGCACGGGCTCATCGACGCCTGGTGGCGGGCGGCGAACTATCTCTCGGTCGGGCAGATCTACCTGCTCGACAACCCGCTCCTGACGGAGCCGCTGACGCTGGCCCATATCAAGCCGCGGCTGCTCGGCCATTGGGGGACGACGCCGGGGCTCACCTTCATCTACGCGCATCTGAACCGGATCATCAAGGCGCGCGATCTCGGCATGATCTTCATCGCCGGCCCCGGCCATGGCGGCCCCGGCATCGTCGCCAGCACCTGGCTCGACGGCACCTACAGCGAGATCTACCCGCACGTGGCGCGGAACGCGCGCGGCCTGCAGCGCCTCTTCCGGCAGTTCAGCTTTCCCGGCGGCATTCCGAGCCATGCAGCGCCCGAGACGCCCGGCTCGATCCACGAGGGCGGCGAGCTCGGCTATGCGCTGTCGCATGCCTATGGCGCGGCCTTCGACAATCCCGGCCTCTGCGTCGCCTGCGTCGTCGGCGACGGCGAGGCCGAGACCGGGCCGATGGCGACGTCCTGGCATTCCAACAAATTCCTCAACCCCGTCACCGACGGCGCGGTGCTGCCGATCCTGCATCTCAACGGCTACAAGATCGCCAACCCGACGGTGCTGGCGCGCATCGGCGCGAGCGAGCTCGACAGCCTGTTGCGCGGCTATGGCTACACGCCCTACCTGGTCGAGGGCGACGAGCCCGAAGCCATGCATCAGCTCATGGCGGCGACGCTCGACCGCGTCTTCGACGAGATCCGCGAGATCCAGAGCGCGGCGCGGGAGGGAAGCGGCAAGCTCCGCCCGGCCTGGCCGATGATCATCCTGAAGACGCCCAAGGGCTGGACCGGGCCCAAGGAGGTGGACGGGCGCAAGACCGAGGGCTTCTGGCGCTCGCATCAGGTGCCGGTCGGCGAGATGGCGACGCGGCCCGACCATATCCGGCTGCTCGAGGAATGGATGCGGAGCTACCGTCCCGACGAGCTCTTCGATGCCGAGGGCGCGCTCCGCCCGGAGATCGCGGCGCTGGCGCCCGCGGGCGAGCGGCGGATGAGCGCCAACCCGCATGCCAATGGCGGTCTCCTGAGGCGCGAGCTCGATCTCCCCGATATCGCCGATTACGCGGTCGCGGTCGAGGCGCCGGGCGAGGCCACCGCCGAGGCGACGGCGGTGATGGCGCAATACCTGCGCGACGTGCTACGCGCGAGCGCCGCGCAGCGGAATTTCCGCGTCTTCGGTCCCGACGAGACCGTGTCGAACCGGCTCTCGCACGTGTTCGAGGCGACCGAGCGCGCCTGGGACGCGGAACGGCTTTCCTATGACGAGCACCTGGCGCCCGACGGGCGGGTGATGGAGATCCTCTCCGAGCATACCTGCCAGGGCTGGCTCGAAGGCTATCTGCTGACCGGCCGGCACGGGCTCTTCAACTGCTACGAGGCCTTCGTGCACATCGTCGATTGCATGTTCAACCAGCACGCCAAATGGCTGAAGGTGAGCCGCGAGATCGCCTGGCGGCGACCGATCCCGTCGCTCAACTACCTGCTGACCTCGCATGTCTGGCGCCAGGACCACAACGGCTTCAGCCATCAGGACCCCGGCTTCATCGACTATGTCTGCAACAAGAAGGCCGACATCGTGCGGGTCTACCTGCCGCCCGACGCCAACTCGCTGCTGTTCGTCACCGACCATTGCCTCAAGAGCTGGAACCGCATCAACGTCATCGTCGCCGGCAAGCAGGCCGAGCCGCAATGGCTCGGCCTCGATGCGGCGATCAGGCACTGCACCGCCGGCATCGGCATCTGGGAATGGGCGAGCAACGATCGCGGCGCCGGGCCCGATGCGGTGATGGCGTGCGCCGGCGACGTGCCGACGCTGGAGACGCTGGCCGCGGTCGATCTGCTGCGCCGGCATCTGCCCGAGCTCAGGCTGCGGGTGGTGAATGTGGTGGACCTCATGACGCTGCAGCCGCATGAGGAGCATCCGCACGGGCTCACCGACCATGATTTCGACGCGCTCTTCACCACCGACAAGCCGGTGATCTTCGCCCATCACGGCTATCCCTGGCTGATCCACCGGCTGACCTACCGGCGGACCAACCATGCCAATTTCCATGTCCGCGGCTACAAGGAGGAGGGGACGACGACCACGCCGTTCGACATGGTGGTGCGCAACGCGCTCGACCGCTTCCACCTCGCCTCCGACGTGATCGACCGGCTGCCCCAGCTCGGCTACCGGGCCGCCTATGCCAAGCAGGCGATGCGCGACCGGCTGATCGAGCACGAGGCCTACATCCGCAAGCATGGCGAGGACATGCCGGAGATCCGGGACTGGCGCTGGCCGGCGGCCGATGCGGAGCGGAGCGGCGGGCAGGGGGCGTGAGGCTGTGGCGCTCGACGTCAAGCGGCTTGACGACGAGCGCGCGGCGGACGCAAATCAGGCGACGCCGCCGCTGCTGGCGAAAACCGGTCGAGGATGCGATGACCGATATCTATGAAAGCAAGGGCTATGGCGCGGTCCCGGTCGGGTTCGGGGCGAAGCTCGGCCTGCTCGTCGTCGATTTCCAGAAGGCCTTCACCGATCCGCGCTTCAAGATGGCGGGAAGCCCGCAGATCGAGGCGGCGGTCGAGCGCACCGCCGCGCTGATGGCGGCCGCGCGGGCGCGCGGCGTGCCGATCGCCGCCTGCCGCGTCGGCCATCCGAAAAGCGGCTCGCCGCATTACTGGAAGAGCAGCGCCGTGCTCGACGAGCTGATCGAGGGCACCGAGGCGCTCGATCTCGATCCCCGGATCGCGGCCGCCGGGGTCGACTATCCCTTCGTCAAGACCGGGGCCTCGGCCTTCTTCGGCACGTCGGTTGCGGCTTTCTTCATGCGCCACGGGGTCGATACGGTGTGCATCACCGGCTGCGTCACCTCGGGCTGCGTCCGCGCCTCGGTGGTCGATTCCTTCCAGAACGGCTTCCGCACCATGCTGGTCGAGGATTGCTGCGGCGACCAGGAGGCGCAGCCGCATGCCGACACGCTGCGCGATGTCGGCCGGCGCTATGCCGATATCGTTTCCTCGGACGCGGTGATGCGGCGCATCATGGCCAATCAGGCATAGGCGAGGCTGCTGCTCGCGGCCGGAACGGCGCGGCGAGTCTGCATCAGTGGCTGGACGCGCTGGCCGAACTGCTCCATGCCGATGAGGAAATCGTCGAAGGTGAGCATGATGCCCTTGGTGCCGGGAACGCTCGCCACCTCGTCGAGCATGCGCGCGACCGAGGCGTAGGAGCCGACCAGCGTGCCCATGTTGAAGTTGATGGCGCCTTCCGGCATGGCGATCGCCTTGGCGGTCGAGCCTTCGGTCGCATTCGGGTCCGCTCCGGCCTGGCCGAACATCCAGGAGAGCGCCCCCGCGTCGGCACCCTCATTGTAGTGGCGCCATTTCGCCATCGCCGCCTCGTCGGTCTCGTCGGCGATCACCATGACGAGGACGTAGGTCCCGACATCGCGGCCGGTGCGCGCCGCCGCGGCCAGCATCTTGGCGTTGGTGGGCGCATAGGCGGTGGGCGTGTTGACGCCGGTGCCGATGACGAAATTGTAGTCGCCATATTCGGCGCCGAAGCGCATGCCGCGCTCGCTCTGGCCGGCGCAGACGAGCTTGATCGGCGCCGAGGGCTGGGGGCTGAGGCGGCAATCCTCCATCTTGAAGTAGTCGCCCTTGAAGTCGCAGCGCCCGGTCTCCCAGAGGTCGCGCAGGACGGTGACGTATTCGGTGCTGTACTCATAGCGCCGGGCGAAATGCGCCTCGCCGGGCCAGAGTCCCATCTGCTCGTACTCGGCCTTGGCCCAGCCGGAGACGATGTTGACGCCGAAGCGGCCGGGCGCGATCGAATCGATGGTCGTCGCCATGCGCGCGACGATCGGCGGCGGAATGGTCAGCACCGCGACCGAGGCGTAGAGCTTGATGCGCTTGGTCACCGCGGCCAGCCCGGCCATCAGGGTGAAGGATTCGAGATTGTGGTCCCAGAACTCGCTGGCGCCGCCGAAGCCCCGCAGCTTGATCATGGAGAGGGCGAAATCGAGGCCGTAATGCTCGGCCTTCTGCACGATCTCGCGGTTGAGATCGAAGCTCGGCATGTATTGCGGCGACGTGGTCGAGATCAACCAGCCATTGTTGCCGATCGGAATGAAGACGCCGATATCCATGATCACCCAGCCAAGATGAGGAGTTGCGACAGTCTCCCGGCATCGAGCAAGAGACATGCCAATCCGCGATGGCGGGCACCCCCGGCCTTGCACGGCGGCGATGGCGCGCGGTGTCCCGCCGGTGGCACAATTCGGTGCAGAAGGTGACTACTTCCTGCCCAATTCCGGAGGCTGCCGATCCTCATCCACGATGCGGCGCTGCAGGAAGCGACGCGGCGCCCGGCGCGGTCACAGGATCTGGCAGGCCTCCTCGAAGGCGAGGCGCGGATCGCGCGGCGGCAGGCCGCCGGGAACGGCGTAGCCGAGATTGCACAGGAAATTCGATTTGAGCCGTCCGTCCGCAAAGAACTCCTGGTCGACGACGGCGTTCTTGAAGCCGGACATGGCGCCGCAATCGAGGCCGAGCGCGCGGGCGGCGATGATGAGATAGCCGCCCTGCAGCGTGCCGTTGCGGAAGGCGGTCTCCTGGGCGAAGGCGGGGCTCGAGGTGAACCACGATTTCGCCGCCGGATTGCGGGGGAAGAGCTTCGGCAGGAACTCGTAGAACTGCGTGTCGTAGGCCATGATCGCGGTGACCGGCGCCGCCATCGTCTTCTCGAGATTGGTCGAGCTCAGCGCCGGGCGGAGCCGCTCCTTGGCCGCGCGCGAGGTGAGGAACAGCACGCGCGCCGGGCTGCAATTGGCCGAGGTCGGGCCCCAGCGCAGGAGGTCCCAAAGGCGGCGCAGCAGCGCCTCCTCGACCGGCCGGTCCTGCCAGGCGTTCTGCGTCCCGCGCGCCTCGCGCAGCAGCGTGTCGAGGACAGCGTCGGAAGGCAGTTCGCGCATGTCGGTCTCCAAGGCAGACTGGCGCACATGTCCTAGGGGCACCCGCTCGGGTCTGCAAGAGCCGCGCCGACGCGGCGCGCTGACGCGGGCGGTGCCGCGGCCGAAGCCGGGGCAGGCGCATTACCTCGCGCGTAATTGAGCGGCGCCGCCGCGGCTGCGAGGATGACGGCCGACATCTGAACGAGGTGCGGCCATGCCCGGCAAGATGCGTTCACCTTTCATCGAAGCCCGCGACGGAACGCGGCTCCACTGGCACGAATGGGGGCGGGGGGCGCCCGTGCTGTTCCTCCACAGCTGGGCGATGCAGACCCGGATGTGGGACTACCAGTTCGCGGCGCTCGCCGATCGCGGCCTGCGCTGCATCGGCTTCGACCGCCGCGGCCATGGCCGCTCGGACATCGCGGCGGCGGGCTACGATTACGATACGCTCGCCGATGATCTGGCGTCGGTCGTCGAGGCGCTCGATCTCGGCGGGCTCACCCTCGTCGGCCATTCGATGGGCGCCGGAGAGATCGTGCGCTATCTGACCCGTCATGGCAGCGCGCGGGTGAAGCGCATCGCGCTGCTGGCGCCGACCACGCCGCTGCTGCTGCAGACGCCGGACAATCCGCAGGGATTTCCCGCCGAGGCGCTCGAGGCGATGCGCGCCGAATGGCGGCGCGATTTCCCGAAATGGGTGGCCGACAATACCGCCCCGTTCTTCACTCCCGACACCTCGCCGGCGCTGATGAAGTGGGGGATCGACCTGCTGCTCGAGATCTCGCTGCCCGTCGCCATCGACTGCAATCGCGCCGTCGCCGGCACCGATTTCCGCGCCGAGCTCAAGCGCATCGAGGTGCCGACGCTGCTGCTGCATGGCGACAAGGACGCCTCGGCGCCGCTCGCGCTCACCGGCAGGCCCACCGCGGCGCTCATTCCCGACTGCACCTTCAAGATCTATGAGGGCGCGCCGCACGGCCTCATCTACACGCATATGGCGCGGCTCAACGCCGATCTCGCCGCCTTTGCCGGCGGCTGAAGACCGGCGGCGTCACTTGCCGGCCGCGCCGTAGACGTGCTCGGGGCCGGGAAAGCGGCGGGCACGCACATCGGCCGCATAGGCGGCGGCCGCGGCGGCGATCGCCGGCGCGAGATCGGCATAGCGCTTGACGAAACGCGGCTTGAACTCGGTGAAGAGCCCGAGCATGTCCTCGCTCACCAGGATCTGACCGTCGCAGCGCGCGGAGGCGCCGATGCCGATGGTGGGAATGTCGACGGCCTCGGTCGCGGCGCGGGCCACCGCCTCGGTCGTGCCTTCGACCACCACGGCGAAGGCGCCGGCATCGGCCACGGCGCGCGCATCGGCGAGGATGCGGTCGGATTCGGCCGCGCTCTTTCCCTGGGCGCGGAATCCGCCCAGCGCGTTCACCGATTGCGGCTGCAGCCCGATATGGCCGAGCACCGGCACGCCGCGCTCGACCAGGAAGCGGATGGTCGCGGCCATGACCGCGCCGCCCTCGAGCTTGACGCCGGCGCAGCCGCTCTCCGCCATGGCGCGCGCGGCATTGCGGAAGGCCTGCTCCGGCGATTCCTGATACGTCGCCCAGGGCAGGTCGACGATGACGCAGGCGCGGCGCGAGCCGCGCATCACCGCGCCGGCATGCGCGATCATCATCTCGAGCGTCACCGGGAGCGTGGTATCGAAACCGTAGAGCACCATGCCGAGGGAGTCGCCGATCAGCAGCAGGTCGCAGGCGGGATCGAGCAGCCGCGCCATGGGCGTGGTATAGGCGGTGAGGCAGACCAGCGGCTCGCCGCCCTTGCGCCGGCGCAGGTCGTTGGGCGTAAGTCGCTTGGCCTCGGCGGTGACGCTCATCTCGGGGAACTCCTGGCGGACGGCGGCGGCACCGCCGGTGAACGGGCGGTCTTTACCCCGGGCAGCGCGCGCGGGGAAGGGCGCCGCTTCCGTCCTTGTCCGTCACATCAGAGAAGCGCGCCGTCGAAAAGACGGACCACGTCATCCGGCGCGTCGATGAAGCGGATGCCGACCTTGCCCTTGTCGGCGAGCCGCCAGACCACCTCGCCGCGCAGCGTGCCGAAATGCTCCATCACCAGCATCACCTTCTGCTGCGGCGCCAGCGGCGCCGCGAGCTGGAGCATGGCGCCCGAGTCCGACAGGTTCAGCAGCACGCAGGCGAAGGCGCCGGCGCCGGTGTCGAGGAAAGCGGACCACAGCGCCGCTTTCCGCCGGTGACGGCGCGCGTCCGGCGTCACGGCGGCAGCAATTGGCCGATGCGCCGTCGACAGCGTCATATCGCCAATGTTCATGCCGCTGCCGCCTCGGGAAAACGCTTCTGAGAGGACGCGACCATAGCTCAAAAGCCGCAGGAAAGTCTTCCAATTAAGCCCAACATTTGTCGCGTATTTTAGCCATCGGCGAGGCGCCCCGCGCGCTGGTGTCCGCTCATTCTGCGTCACTCCGGCGCAGCGAAGGAGCATAGCGAAGCGGCGCGGCCTCGCCGGCGAACCAGGCGCCGGGGGCCAATGCGGCGGCGTTGATCAGGCCGAAGGCCGCAAGCGCCACGGCGAGGGCGAGGAAGACGTGGCTGAGGTCGCCGCCCCAGCGCAGCGCCAGGAGGCCGCCCCCCGCCGCGATCAGGAGCCGCGCGAAATTCGCCAGCAGCGGCCAGAGCAGCCGCCCGGCGCCCTGCGCGGCGAAATAGAGAGCAAGGCCGAGGCCGAAGAAGCCATAGGCCGGACCCACGGTATGGAGATATCGCGATCCCGCATCGAGCATGGCGGGATCATTGTCGAACAGCCGCAGCCAGGCGCCCGGCGCCGCGGCGGCGGCCAGCCCGATCGCCTCGCTGAGCCCCGCCGCGATGGCGGCGCCGATCCAGGCGGTGCGCAAGGCGCGCTCGCGCTGTCCGGCGCCGATATTGGTGCCGACCATGGCGATGAGCGGACCGCCCAGCCCGAAGACCAGCGGCACCAGCAGATATTCGAGGCGCGAGCCGGTGCCGTAGCCGGCGATTGCGCCGGCGCCGAAGCGGCCGACCAGGCCGGTGGCGATGGCGATGGTGAGGTTGGTCTGCAGCGTGACCAGCGCCGCCACCGCGCCGACGCGCAGGATGTCGGCAAAAAGCGCCCGGCGCAGGCGCAGGCCGCGAAAGGCGAGGCGGACGACACTGCGGCCCGAGCGCAGATGGGCCGCCAGCACGAGGCTGCCCACGACGTAGAAGGCCAGCACCGCCACGGCGCCGCCGGCGACGCCGAGCCGCGGAAACGGCCCCCAGCCGAAGATGAGGCACGGCGAGAGCGGGATCAGCGCCGCGACGCCCGCGCAATTGACGATGGCCGGCGTCGCCATGTCGCCGGTGCCGCGGATGACATTGGCGAGCGAGTTGAACACCCAGACCAGGATCGCGCCGGCGAAGATCACGTTGGAGTAGGTGAGCGCCGCATCGAGCGCGCCGCCGCTGCCGCCCATCGCGCGGTAGAGATAAGACCCGCCGCCGAGCAGTGCCGCCATGAAGACGAGCGCGAAGCCCAGCGCGAGGACGAGCGCGTGCAGCGCCAGCGCATCGGCATCGCCGCGCCGGCCGGCGCCGAGCGCGCGGGCGATGGCGGAGGAGATGCCGCCGCCCATGGCGCCGGCCGACATCATCTGCATCAGCATCAGCGGCGGGAAGACCAGCGCCACGCCGGCCAGAGGATCGGTGCCGAGCTTGCCGATGAAATAGGTCTCGATCAGCCCGGTCGAGGCCTGTGCCAGCATCACCAGCATGTTGGGCGCCGCAAGCCGCAGCAGCGTGATGGCGATCGGCGCCTCGAGCAGCAGGCGGGTGCGCGCATCGTACCGGGCAGGCGCGGGTGGCGCCGCGTCCTCGCGCAGCGCGGGTTCGCTCGGCTGCATGGCGGTGTCCTCGACTGTCAGCTTGCCTGCGTCGCGGCGGCTTCGCGTGCGCGCCGGGCTTCATAGGCCTTGAGATGGCGGTGGGCGATCGACAGCAGCGAGCGTTCGGGAGCCGTGGGAGCGGCGCGGGCGAGCAGGTCGCCGAGGATGTGATCGGCCTCGGTCGGCGCGCCGCGCTCGATGTCGCGCAGCATCGAGGCGGTGAGCGGCGAGCCCGGGGCGGTGAAGAGGGCGCGCATCCGCTCCCGGAAAGCGGCGCGCGGCGGAAAGCCCGATCCGGCCGCGATGGCGGCGCATTCCTCGAAGAGCGCCAGCGCCAACGGCGCAGCACCGGCGGCGACGATGTCGCCGATCGCGGCGCGCATCAGGCAGGTGATCCCCGCGCCGGCGGCGATGAACACCCATTTCTCCCACATCTCCTGGAGGATCGCCTCGCTGAGCCGGGTCTCGAAGCGGCCGGCCGAGAACGCTGCCGCGATCGCCTCGGCGCGCGCCGAGCGCGTGCCGTCCCGCTCGCCGAAGGTGAGGCTGTGGGTGTCGTTGAGATGCAGGATGCGGCCGTGCGTGTCGGGCACCGTCGAGATCAGGCATTGGCCGCCCAGCACGCGCTCGTCGCCGAAGCGCGCCGCGAGCCGGTCGAGATGGCGCATGCCGTTGAGCAGCGGCAGGATCGCGGTCGCCGGCCCCACCGCCGGCGCGAAGGACGCCATCGCGCTGTCGAGGTCGTAGGCCTTGCAGCTCAGCAGCACGAGATCGAAGGCTGTCGCCAGCGCGTCCGCGGTGACCGTCGGCGGCCTCGGTATATCGACATCGCCGAACTTGCTGCGGATGATGAGACCGGTCTGCGCCAGCGCGGCGGCGCGGCGCGGGCGCACCAGGAAGGTCGCATCGCGTCCCGCCTCGAGCAGCCGCCCGCCGAAATAGCCGCCGATCGCGCCGGCGCCGACCACGAGAATGCGCATGTCCGTCTTCCCCGCGGCTGGCGGCTAGTGGATGGTCTCGATCGCGAGCGCGATGCCCTGGCCGCCGCCGATGCACAGCGTGACGATGCCGCGCTTCAGCCCGTCGCGCTGCAGCGAGTGGATGAGGCGGGTGGTCAGCACCGCGCCGGTGGCGCCGATGGGATGGCCGTGGGCGATGGCGCCGCCCTCGACGTTGACGATGTCCTCGGGAAATCCGAGCTCGCGCGCGACCACGATGGCGATCGCGGCGAAGGCCTCGTTGATCTCGACGCGGTCGACCGTGCCGAGGGTCCAGCCGGCGCGCTCCAGCGCCTGCTTGACCGCCGGGATGGGGCCGAGGCCGAACATGCCGGGCTCGACCGCGGCGATACCATAGGAGACCAGCCGCGCGGCGACGGCGAGGCCGCGCTGTTGCGCCCAGGCCGCGTCGGCCACCACCATGGCGGCGGCGCCGCTGTTCACGCCCGGCGCGTTGCCGGCGGTGATCGTGCCGCCCTCGCGGAAGGCGGGCTTCAGCGCCGCCAGGGCGGCCAGCGTCGTGTCGGGGCGATTGTGCTCGTCGGCCTCGAAGAGGCTGATGGCCTTGCGTCCGCGCAGCTCGACCGGGACGATCTCCGGCTTGAACTTGCCGGCGGCCTGGGCCGCGGCGAAACGCTGCTGCGAGCGCAGCGCCCAGCCATCCTGCGCCTCGCGGCTCACCTGGTATTCCCGCACCAGATCCTCGGTGTGCCAGCCCGAGGGGCGATCGGAGAAGGCGTCGTACAGCCCGTCATGGGTCACGGCGTCGCGGATCTGGCTGTCGCCCAGGCGATAGCCCCAGCGGCCGCGCTCCAGCAGATAGGGCGCCTGATCCATGTTCTCCATGCCGCCGGCGATGGCGGCGTCGATGCCGCCCAGCAGGATCTCCTGCGCCGCCGAGACGATCGCCTGGGCGCCGGAGCCGCAGACGCGGTTCACCGTCATGGCCGGCACCGTCACCGGCAGGCCGGCGCGGATCGCCGCCTGACGGCCGGGGTTCATCTTGGCGCCAGCCTGGATGACCTGGCCCATCACCGTCGTGCCGATCTCGCCCGGCGCCACGCCGGCGCGCTTCAGCGCGGCGCCGATGGCGACGGCACCGAGATCGGGGGCGGGCAAATCCTTGAGGCTGCCGCCGAAAGCGCCGATCGCGGTGCGGACCGGCGCGGCGATGACCACCGAATGGGATGATTCCATGGCAAGGCCCTCCTGCGGCCGGCCGGACTGGCTCAGACCGCCCGGCGCGTTGACATCAAGGGTACAAGCGCCCATATAAGCGCATATACACGCTTGTCAAGCGAGGAGGCGATGACCGAGGACACCGAGCTGAAGGCCGAGCTGTGCAACTGCCTCGCGGTGCGCCAGGCGGCGCGCCATGTGAGCCAGTTCTATGACCAATGCCTGGCGCCCGTGGGGCTGCGCACGACGCAATTCTCGATGCTGGCGAAGCTGAAGCGCCTGGGGCCGATGAGCATCAACGCGCTGGCGCGCGAGATGGTCATGGATCGCACCACGCTCGGCCGCAACATCCAGCCGCTGCAGCGCGAGGGTCTCGTCGCCGCGGTCACCGACCGCGCCGACCGCCGCAGCAAGGAGCTGCGCCTGACCGAGGCCGGGGCGGCGCGGCTCGCCGAGGCGGTCAAGGGCTGGGCGAAGGCGCAGGCGCAGTTCGAGGCGGTGTTCGGCGCCGAGCGCAGCCGCGCGATGCGCAGCATGATGCGGGCCGTGTCGGCCAGCGAGCTGGCAGGCGATCCGGCGGCGCGCTGACACGGCGGCGGGAACGCTGATTTTTCGGTGTCCACCTGCAACCGGAGAGGGTGTCGCTCCCCCGGGTAACGCTCCCGCGGAGGGTGGTGTTAACCTTTGTGCTCTCATAGTAGCGGCGGCCACCAAGGACTATGCTCCGCCCGGCGATGCCGACCGTCTTCGATCCCTCCCAGCTCTCCGCGCCGCGTCTCAGGCAGGCCTTCGCCTATTGGCAGGGGAAGCGCGCCGGCCGCGCGATGCCGTCGCGGCGCGACATCGACCCCGTCGAGATGCCGCAGCTGCTGCCCTATGTCATGCTCATCGACGTGTTGCCGGAGCCGCTCGATTTCCGCTATCGCCTGATCGGCACCGAGGTGCGGGCCATCGTCGCGCGCGACTATACCGGTTTGCGCTTTTCGGAGGTGCCCGGGAAGGGCAAGGACAGCGTCGTCTGGGGCAATTGCGAGGAGGTGGTGCGGCGCAAGGCGCCGCTATCGCGCAGCCCGCCCTATGTCGGACCGGAGCCCCATCTGACGCGCTGCGAGAACGTGCTGCTGCCGCTGTCGGAGGACGATAGGGAGGTCAGCATGATCTTACTGGTCATCAGCTTCGAGCGCGGACGCCGCTGAGCGCGGCCATGGCGCAGCGGCGAAGCTTCGGGCGAAGCGAGGCGACGCTGGCGCTTCTCGCCTTCGCCTCCGCCAGCAGCGACGTGCTGAGCTTTCTCTTTTTCGACGAGGTGTTCACCTCGGCCATGACCGGCAACACCGCGCTGCTCGGGCTCGCGTTGGGGCAGGGGCGAGGGCAGGCGCCGGCGGCGACCCATGCGGCGGCGCTGGCGGGATTCGTCCTGGGCATCGTCGCCGGCACGGTGGTGGAGGGCGAGGGGAAGCGGCCGCAGGCGGTGGCGCAGGTGCTCGGGCTCGAGGCCTTGTGCCTCGGCCTCTTTGCCGTCCTCTGGTACAGCTTCGTCCGACCGATCACGGGCGGCCTTCTCTATCCGCTGATCACGCTCGCGGCGCTGGGCATGGGGCTGCAGATCGTCGCCGCGCGCCTGGTCAATCTTCCCGGCATTCCCACGGTCGTCGTCACCACCACGCTCACCAGCATCATCATGCATGCGATCTCCGCGGTTCGCCGCCGAGAGGCCTTGCCGTTCGACGCCTGGCGGCAGGCGGCGGTGTTCTGCAGCTATGGCGCGGGTGCCGTGCTGGCGGGCGCGCTGGTGACGCATCAGCCCGGGATTCTCGTCCTGCAGCCGCTCGCCGCCGTGCTGGTTGCGCTGGCGCTGCGGTTCCGGGCCCCGCGGCAGCCGAGCGGCTGACCCGCGCCGGCGGGGATTGCGCCGCGGTAGCGGGGCGCCTACATGATGCCCGCCTTCCCATCTCGCGCCGGCGCGGATCAACCCCCTGAGCGATCTCTCGTCTTCCTCCACCGCGGCGCCCCGGCGCGCCGAGCTCGTCTTCATCCTGGGCGGCCTCAGCGCCTTCGCGCCGCTGGCGACGGACATGTACCTGCCGGCGATGCCGCGGCTGGAGCAGGTCTTCGCCACCGATGCCGCGCGCGTGCAGTGGACGCTGGCGGCGTTCTTCCTGGGATTCGCGCTGGGCCAGGCCTTCTATGGCCCGATCGCCGACCGCTATGGCCGCAAGCCGTCGCTTTATGTCGGGCTCGCGCTCTATATCGGCGCCTCGGTCGGCTGCGCGCTGGCGCCGGCCATCGGCATTCTCAGCGCGCTGCGCTTCCTCGAGGCGATCGGCGCCTGCGCCGGCGCGGTGGTCGCCCGCGCCGTCGTCAGCGACCTCTTCGTCGGCCAGGAGGCGGCGCGCATCTTCACCGCGCTGATGGTGGTGATGGGGCTGGCGCCGATCATCGCGCCGCTGATCGGGGGATATCTGCTGCTGTGGTTCGATTGGCAGGTGATCTTCTGGGTGCTGGCCGCCTTCGGCGTCGTCTGCCTGCTCGCGGTCTGGCTGCGGTTGCCGGAGACGCACCGCAAGGAGAGCGTGCGCTCGCTGGCGCTCGGGCTCGGTGGCGACGCGCTATCTGAAGCTGCTGCTCGACCGCCCGTATCTGGGATATGCGCTGTCCGGCGCCGCCAGCATGGGCGGCATGTTCGCCTATATCGCCGGCTCGCCCTTCGTCTTCATCACCCTCCATCACCTGGCGCCGCAGCACTATGCCTGGCTGTTCGGCGCCAACGCGTTCGGCATCACGCTCGCCTCGCGGATCAATCACCGGCTGCTGCGGCGGCACAGCGCCGACGCGCTGCTCGTCGCCGCCAATCTGGTGCAGGTGGGCGCCGGGCTGCTGCTCGTCGCCGCCGCGGCGACGGGACGGACGGGCGCCGCGGGGCTCGCGGCGGCGCTCTTCCTCTATGTTGCCTGCGTCGGCGTGGTAACGCCCAACTCGGTGGCGCTCGCCATGGCGCCGCATCGCCAGACCGCCGGCGTCGCGTCGGCACTGCTCGGCGTCTTCCAATTCGGGCTGGGCGCGGCGGCGGCGGCGCTGGTGGGCGCGCTGCACAGCGCGAGCGCGCTGCCGATGGCGGCGATCATCCTGGGATTCGGCCTGCTCGGCCTGGCGCTGCGCTATCTGCTGGTCGGCCGCGCGCCGGCGGCCGAGGCGGCGTGATCGCTAGGCGAAGGCGCGCAGCGCCTTCGCCTAGCCCCCACCGTGCGGGCTTTCGCGGTTGCATCCTTCGACAGGCTCAGGAGCAACCGCTGGCGCCCGCCAGCGACGACGCCTGCGGCGTCGCGCTAGGGCAGGATGTGCCAGGTCATCTTGTTGCGTGCGCCGCAATCGGTAGCGGAGCCGTAGCCGTCGAGCGCGATGACCACGTCGCCTTCGATGCGCCGCGCCAGCAGGCGCGCCTCGAGGCAGGTAGCGCGGTCGAGGCCGTCGAGGACGACCGCAACCTCGGCCGGAAATCCCGCCGGCTCGATGCGGGCGTCGTGGTCGGAGAAATGCCGCGCCAGCGTCATGCGCACGTCATTGCTGCTGCGCGTAGTGGGGATGCTGGCGGCGTCCTCGCCCGCCGCGGTGAGCTCATCCCGGATCGATTGCGCGGGCGTCTGCAGCGCCGCGGAGAGCTGATAGCCGGCGGCCAGCAGCAGGGCGGCGGCCGCCAGCACCCGCAGGCGGCGCGGCGTCCGCCCGAGCAGGGTTTTGGCGCCTTGGAAGACCGAACCAGACAACGGTGCATGGAGCGAGATCTGCGACATCTCGGGGCCTCATGTGCAGCGCGTCACGAGCGACAACTCTACGCTTCTTCGTTTTAATCAATTGATAACTTTCGCCGGTGTTTGTGCAAAATTTTAGGCAAAGTCGCGGCATTCGCGCGGCGAAAAGGCACGAAGAAGAGCCGGTCGGCCGCGGCGTCAGCGCGGCGCTCTGCCGCGGCCGGGCGGCTTGGGCGCCGCGGCGGCGGGCGAGACGATCATCTCGACGCGGGTGCTGCCGAGCATCGAGCCGCGCTCGATGCGGATGTTGGCGACGCGTCCGGTCGGCTCGGAGGCGAAGCCCAGCAGATCGACTTCGGAGCGGACGGCATAGGTCTCGGTCCAGCCGAATTTCGGCATCTCGCGCCGCAGGAATTCGAAGACGTCGTCGGCCGAGCCGGTGGCGGAATAGGCGAGGCGGCCGGTCCAGCTCTCGCCGTCGCCGAGGATCAGCGAGCGGCCGCTGTCGATATGGTAGCCGGCCGGCAGCGCGGTTCCCGGCGGCACCGTCACATGCGGCGCATCCGCGGCCGGTCCGGCGGGCTTGTCGTCGCCGCCGCTCTCGGCCGCGGTGCAGCCGACCAGCAACGCCGCGAGCACCAGTACCGCGGCGCGTGCTCCCCCTGATGGCCCCATCGTTCTCCCCCCGGTAGCGCGGGGATTATGCCCTAATCGCGGCGCGGCGCCAGCGATCAGCGCGGCGCCAAGGCGTCGCCGCGCAGCCAAGCCTCGCCCTCGCGATAGAGCCGCTCGACCGCCGGCCCCGTGAGGCCCGGCATGTCGCGCTTCACGGTGAAGCCGCTCTTGTGCTGGAGATATGCCAGATGGCGGTAGCCTTCCGGGAATTCGGCCAGCAGCTTGGCGTCGAGCGCGAGCGTGGCGGCGGGATCCAGCGGATCGAGCCGGTCCTTCTCGTAGATCGGCTGGCGCAGCACCACGCCCCAACGGCCCTGGCGCTGCTCGAAGAAATCGTAGAAGCGGCCGGTGCAGACGACGTCGCAAAGGACGCCGTCGACCGGCGCGCGCTGCATGATCTGCATCTTGGTCTGGGCGACGGCGCGGTCGCCGCGCAACTCGATGGTGCTGCCGCCGAGGAAATGCAGGATGTTGACGCCGCGCTCGAAGCCCTCGCGGCTCACCGCGATGAAGCGCTCGGCCGGCCCCTGGAACCAGGTGGCCATCATCCAGCCATCCTCGTGCCAGACGCTGCGGAAGCGCTCCCAGTCGCCGGCATCACGCCAGAGCACCCAGTTTTCCACCACCTCGCGGATCCGCTGCCGCTCGCGCATCTCGTCCATGTCCACCTCCCGTGGCGGCGCATCATCGCGCGCCGCGCGGCGCCGGCGCAAGCCGCGCGGCCGCCGCCGATCGCCGGACATGAAAAAGGCGGGGCGGCCGATGGCCGCCCCGCCGGTCGAGGGGATGGCGGGTCAGATCTGCTTCAGATTGACCGCCGAAACCCTGCCTTGCTGGCCGCGCTCGAGCTCGAAGCTCACGCGCTGCCCTTCATGCAGGCTGCCGATACCGGACCGGCTCACCGCCGAGATGTGCACGAACACATCCTTGGTGCCGTCATCGGGCTCGATGAAGCCGTAGCCCTTCGTGGTATTGAACCATTTCACAGTGCCGCTAGACAAACGTCGTCTCCGTAAGAAGTCAGGCCGCCGCGCGGCTGCGCGGACGGGTCAGTATCGTTTGGAAGGGACCGGGTCGAGGCCCAGCTAAGGAGCGAAGTGACGAGGCCGAGCCAAAGCGAGATGACGCGCGAAAGATAAGGGCACGCCGCCGTATTGCAAGGCCGGGGAGCGGGGCCGCGCCTAGGTTTCGTGCCGCGGCGGTCGCTCGCCCGCGGCGGGCGGCGGGTGCAGCTCCGTGAGCAGCTTCAGCAGCTGGATGATCAGGCCGCGCAGCCGCTTGTCCTCCAGCAGCATCACCGCGGCGAGCTGGCGATGCAGCTCCTTGCCCTCGAGCGCGGAGACGCTCGGCTCCGGCATGATGTCGGCCGGCTCGCCCGGCTCGCTGCCGATGCCATCGAAGAAGAACTGCTCGTTGACGTCCAGCGCGGCCGCGAATTCGTGGAGGCGGCTGGCGCTGACGCGGTTCTCGCCGCGCTCGTATTTCTGCACCGATTGGAAGCTGATTCCGACCAGTTCTGCCAGCTCGCTTTGGGTAAGGCCGCGCATGATGCGCTGCAGCCTGATGCGCGTGCCGACATAGACGTTGATCGGATGCGGGCCGTCGACGATGATGGTCCGTCGCCGCTGCCGCGTTTTTGCCGGTACCCCGGCGGCGAGACTGCTCATGATCTTCCCCCGCTTTTGGCCACTAGGGTCGTTGCTGCCGACTTTCCCGGATTAGCAAAAAACAGGCGGTCGCATACCATACCACGCGGAAGTGTAGCACTTTCGTCGCTTCGGGAGATAGACGCTCCCTGTCGCGGCGCGCGAATTTTCAGCGGCGGTCGCCCGGCCGGCGAGCGGCCCGGCACGGCGGGGTCGCCGCGATTGCCGGGCGCGCGTCGGAATAGCGGCGGCACGATCATGCACATAATAATGGGTCGCAGCTTTTCTCCCGTGAACTCCGGGCCGGCATCGGCTAGGAAGCGGCATGCCCGACGCCGAGACGATCGCCGGCTTCATCCGCGAGACCGCCGATACCGCAATCCTGCCGCGCTTTCGCCAGCTGCGCGAGGAGGACATCCGGGAGAAGAAGCCCGGCGACTACGTCACCATCGCCGATCTCGAGGCGGAGCGGCTGCTGGAAGCGCGGCTCCGGGGCGTGGCGCCGGGGTCGGTCGTCCTGGGCGAGGAAGGCGCGGCGAATGATCCCGGCCGTCTCGACCTGCTCGCCGCCGACGCGCCGGTCTGGGTCATCGATCCGATCGACGGCACCGGCAATTTCGCCCGCGGGGCGCCCGGCTTTGCCGTGATCCTGGCGCTGGTGCAGCGCGCCGAGGTATGCGCCGGCTGGATCTACGATCCGCTCGGCGGCATCATGGTGATGGCCGAGCGGGGCAGCGGCGCCTGGTCCGACGGGCGGCGGCTCGCCGTCGACAGCGAAGCTGGCCCCGAGCGCATGATCGGCGCCGCCTATGGCCGGACCCCCGCCGGGCCGCGCGCCGGCAAGCTGCTCGCCGAGAGCGGCCGCGTCGCCGCGGTGCGCAATCTCGGCAGCAGCGCGCTCGAATACAGCGCCATCGCGCTCGGCCACGCGCATTTCTCGCTGCATTCGCGCTCGCTGCCCTGGGATCACGCGGCGGGGATGCTGATCGTCGCCGAGGCCGGCGGCATCGCCGGGTTTTTCGACGGCAGTCCCTATGATCCGCGCATCATCGACCGGCCGGTGCTGGCCGCGGCGAGCCACGCCGCCTGGGAGGTGGTGCGCGAAACCATTCCGGCGCTGACCTGATGGAGTGGTGAATTTTAGTCGTGTCCGGTAGCACCGAGGCGGCGGGCGCCTTATGGTGGCGCGCGACGCAGAAGGTTTCCGGGATATCGTCGCGTGGCGCGTGGACACAATATTGGCCGGGCCGTGCTTTACATGGCATTGGCGATGGCGCTCATCCCGTGCCTCAATGCCTCGGCGAAATATCTCGGGCGCAGCTACAGCACCGTCGAGATCGTCTGGGCGCGCTATGCCGGGCATTTCGCCTATATGATCGTCGCCTTCTTTCCGCGCCGCGGCCCCGCGCTGTTCTATACCCAGCGGCTCGGCATCCAGGTGCTGCGCTCGGCGTTGCTGGTGAGCGCCACCGGCGTCTATTTCACCGCGCTCCACTACACCGACCTGCCCACCGCGGCGGCGATCAGCTTCGTCTCGCCCCTGATGATCACCGCGCTCTCCTTCATGATGCTGGGAGAACCGGTGGGGCCGCGGCGCTGGGCGGCGGTGATCGTGGGCTTCATCGGCGCGCTGATCATCCTGCGACCGGGGGCAGGGGCGGTGCATCTCGCCTCCTTCCTGGTGCTGATCAGCGCCGCCTGCAACGCCCTCTATCAGATCCTGACGCGCAGCCTGGCGGCGCGCGATTCGGCGGAGACCTCCAACACCTACATCGCCGTGGTGGGCTTCGTCCTCGCCAGCCTTGCCGTGCCGTTCTTCTGGCAGACGCCGCGCTCGGCCGTCGACCTGCTGCTGTTCATCGGCCTCGGCATCTTCGGCGGCTTCGGCCATTATTTCATCGTCAAGGCGCTGGAGTGGGGGCCGGCGGCGGTGATTGCGCCGTTCAACTACGCCCAGCTGCTCGGCGCCGTGGCGATCGGCTATGCCGCCTTCGCCGAATGGCCCGATCTCGGCACCTGGATCGGGGCGGCGGTGATCATCGGCAGCGGCCTCTATATCCTCTATCGCGAGCATACGCTGCAGAGACGCGCTAGGATCGGCGCGGCCAGCGATTGAAGGAGAGGCTCGGATGCAGGGCAAGGTCTGCGTCATCACCGGCGCCACCTCGGGCATCGGCCTGATCGCCGCGGAGCGGCTGGCCGCGCAGGGCGCGCGGCTGGTGCTCATCGGCCGCGATCGCGCGCGCGGCGAGGCGGCGCTCGCCCGCATCCGCGCGCGCGTGCCGGGCGCCCAGCTCGCCATCCGCTACGCCGACCTGTCGCGGCTCGCGGAGATGGACCGGCTCGCGGCCGAGATCGCCGCCGCCGAGCCGCGCATCGACGTGCTGATCAACAATGCCGGCGCCATGTTCAGCCGCCGCAGCGTCACCGAGGACGGGCTCGAGCGCACCTTCGCGCTCAACCACATGGCCTATTTCGTGCTGTCGAACCGGCTGCGCGACCGCCTCCAGGCGGCGGCGCCCGCGCGCATCGTCAGCGTCGCCTCCGACGCGCATCGCGGCAACACGCTCGATTTCGACGATCTCCAGAGCGCGCGCAACTATCGCGGCTTCACCGTCTATGGCCGCTCCAAGCTCGCCAATATTCTCTTCACCCGCGAGCTGGCGCGCCGGCTGGCGGGCAGCGGCGTCACCGCCAACTGCCTCCATCCCGGTTTCGTCGCCACGCGCTTTGGCGACAACAATGGCGGCCTCATCAGCCTCGGCATCGGCGTGGCGAAGAATCTCTTTGCCATCAGCCCGGAGAAGGGGGCCGAGACCATCGTCTATCTCGCGAGCTCGCCCGAGGTCGCCTCGGTCAGCGGCGGCTATTTCGCCAAGAGCCGCCCGGCGACGCCGACCACCGCGGCGCAAGACGATGCGGCCGCCAAGCGGCTCTGGGACGAGAGCGCCAGGATCGCGCGACTGCCGGGGTAGTCGCGGTTTCGCAGCTGTCTAGTGTTGAAGCTGAAAGTCCCTCTCCGCCCCCAGGGGCGGAGAGGGAGCTGAAACGGCGATGTGCGTGAGGCCTCCGCTCACCCCGCCGGGGCGGGGGTGAAGATCACCGGGCGCTCCCAGATGATGAGCACGACGCAGCCTTCCTCGCTCGCCACCGCGTGGCTGGTGCCGGGCGGGTTGATCACCACCGCACCGGCGCGGTGGCGGCCGTTCTGGTCGCTTTGCGAGCCCTCGAGCACCATGACGTGCTCGTATCCCGCATGGAGATGGTGCGGCACCGTGGCTCCCGGCGCATAGCGCAGGAAGGCCGCCGCCGGGCCGCGATCGCCGTTGCGATAGAGCCAGGCGACCTCGATGCCGGGGCGGAACGGCTCCCAGGCGCGGCCGGCCGGGTCACGCGCCAGCAGCGCCTGCGGCAGGATCAGGGCGTTCTCGGTCAAGCGGTCAATATCCGGGTCAGTGTCCTGCCATGTGGCGGCCGATCTCGACGAGATCGGCCTTGCCGACCGGCGTCTCGTGCACCAGCCGGCCATTAAACATGACCACGATCCGGTCCGCAATCTCGAGGATTTCGTCGAGATCGCCGCTGACCAGGAGGACGGCCGCGCCGCGGTTGCGCGCCGCGATGATCTCGGCATGGATCTGCGCCACGGCCGAGAAATCGAGGCCGAAGCAGGGATTGGCCGAGATCATCACCTCGACGTGCTCGCCGAGCTCGCGCGCCAGCACGGTGCGCTGCACATTGCCGCCCGAAAGCATGCCGACCGGCGTCTCCGGCGAGCGCGTCTTGATGCGGTACTGCGCGATCTTGCCCTCGGCCTCCTCGCGGAAGCGGCCCTTGCGCAGCCAGGCGCCGCCCAGCGCGAAGGGCGGACGGTCGAACTCGCGGAAGGCCAGGTTCTCGGCGACGCTCATGCGGCCGACGCAGGCGTTGCGCAGCGGCTCCTCCGGCAGGCAGGAGAGCTTGTGGCGGCGCATCTCCTCGCGCGTCGCATGATAGACCTCGCCGCCCATGCGGATCTCGCCGCCGCTCGCCTCGCGCTGCCCGGCCAGCACCTCGACGAGCTCGCGCTGGCCGTTGCCGGAGACGCCGGCGACGCCGACGATCTCGCCGGCATGGACGGAGAGCGAGAGGTCGCGCACGGCGGGCTGGCCGCCATCGTCGAGCGCCGCGAGGTGGCTGATCTCGAGCCGCACCTCGCCGCGCCGGTCGACCCGCGCCGGCGCCGCGGTCAGCTCCTCGGCGCCGATCATGCTGCGTGCCATGTCGTCCGGGGTGAGATCGGCGACCTTGCCATGCGCCGCCAGCCGGCCGCGGCGCAGGATCGTCACCTCGTCGGCGAACGCCATCACCTCGCGGAATTTGTGGGTGATCATCAGCACCGTGATCTCGCCGCGCTCGGTGAGGCCGCGCAGCAGCCCCAGCATCTCGTCGGCCTCCTGCGGCGTCAGCACCGAGGTCGGCTCGTCGAGGATCAGGAAGCGGCGCTCGAGATAGAGCTGCTTCAGGATCTCGCATTTCTGCCGCTCGCCGGCCGAGAGCGCCGACACCTTGACGTCGAGCGGCACGCGGAACGGCATGCGGTCGAGGAATTTCTCGAGCCCTTCGCTCTCGCGCCGCCAATCGACCACGGCCGGCAGCTGCGCCCGCGCCAGCACCAAATTCTCCGCCACCGTCATCGCCGGCACCAGCGTGAAATGCTGATAGACCATGCCCAGTCCCAGCGCGTGGGCGGCGCGGGGATTGTCGATGCTGCGCTCGCGGTCGCCGACGATCACCGCCCCCTGGTCGGGGTGGTAATAGCCCATGATGCATTTGACGAGTGTGCTCTTGCCGGCGCCGTTCTCGCCGAGCAGCGCATGAAAGCTGCCGGACGCGACCTTGAGCGTGACGTCGTCGAGCGCCACGAACTCGCCGAAGCGCTTGGTCATCGCGACCGCCTCGATGCCGAGCGCGCCGCGGTCGCTCATCAGGCGAAGGCCTCCAGGAAGGTCTTGCTGTCCGAGACCGAGCCGAAGACGCCGCCCTGCATCTTGATCATCTTGATGGCGTGGTCGTGATTGCCCTTGTCGGTGGCGCCGCAGCAATCCTGCAGCAGCAGGCATTCGAAGCCGCGGTCGTTCGCCTCGCGCATGGTGGTGTGGACGCAGACATCGGTGGTGATGCCGGTGAGCACGATGTTCTCGATGCCCTTGAGGCGCAGCATCAGCTCGAGATCGGTGGCGCAGAACGAGCCCTTGCCCGGCTTGTCGATGATCGGCTCGCCATGCTGCGGCGCCAGATCGGAGATGATCTCCCAGCCGGGCTCGCCGCGCACCAGGATGCGGCCGCAGGGGCCGGGATCGCCGATGCCGGCGCCGATGCGCTGCGAGCGCCAGCGCTTGTTGGCCGGCAGGTCGCCGAGGTCGGGGCGATGGCCCTCGCGGGTGTGGAAGATATGGAAACCCTTGGCGCGCATCGCCGCCAGCACGCGCTTGATCGGCTCGATCGGCGCGCGGGTGAGCGAGAGATCGTAGCCCATCTTGTCGACATAGCCGCCGATGCCGCAGAAATCGGTCTGCATGTCGATGATGATCAGCGCCGTGTTGGTCGGCGCGAGCTTGCCGTTATAGGGCCAGGGATAAGGATCGGCCGGAACGAAACGCTCAGCCATGACGGCCTCCGCGATAGGGGCGGTTGGGGATGGGGAAGCCGCAGGAGGTGCCGTCGGTGACGGCGACACGCTCTTCCCAGGGCAGGCGGTAGCGGCCGGCGACGAGGTCGCGCATGTAGGTGTAGGGGCAGTCCTGGGCGCCGCCCTGGACCGCAACGAAGCCGCGATGGCCGAGCTGATAGATGTTGTTCTCGACGCCCCAGCTCTCGCGCGCCTCGCGCACCAGGTCGGGCCGCACCTCGGCGGTCACGATCTCGTCGGGGATGCCGCCGCCCTCGACCATGACCGTGCCGTCGAAATTGCAGATCATCGCCTCGCCCATGGAATTGAAGGTGCCGTCGCTGCCGCACATGCAGACGCTGGCCGTCACCATCAGATTGCCGAAGGCATTGGCCTGGTTGCTGACGCGCCAGGAATGGCGGATGGGGGCGGTGTAGCCGGCAGTGCGCAGCATGATCTCGGCGCCCTTGTAGGCGGCCTCGCGCGCCATCTCGGGAAACATGCCGTCATGGCAGATGATGAGCGCGAGCTTGCTGCCGTTGGGGCCGTCGCAGACGGGGATGCCGAGATCGCCGGGCTCCCAGGGCTCGACCGGGACCCAGGGATGGAGCTTGCGGTAGTAGAGCCTGAGCTCGCCGGCATCGTCGATGACGAGGCCGCTGTTGTAGGGGTTGCCGTCGGGATTGGCCTCCATGATCGAGAAGCAGCCCCAGATGCGGTTGTCGCGGCAGGCGCGCGTGAAGGCGGCGACCTCGGGCCCGTCGAGCCGGCACAGGATCTCGGGCTTGGTGTCCATGGAGAGCCCGTGCAGCGCGTATTCCGGAAAGACCACGAGGTCCATCGACGCCATGCCGCGCCGCGCCTTGGCCACCATGGCGCAGATCTTCTCCGCCTGGGCGGTGATGTCGGAGGCATGGGCGATCGCCGGCAGCTGCAGCTGCACCAGGCCGATGACGACGCCTTTGGGCGATTTGTTGAGGCCGCCGAGGCCGCTCATGGGTCGCCTCCTATCGGGTGATCGAGAGCTCGGCCGGGGCGCCGGTGAGCGTCCGCCGCGGCGAGCAGGTGATGATCATGATCAGCAGGGTCAGGATGTAGGGCGCGGCGTTGAAGAGATAGTAGCCTTCGGTCACGCCCACCGCCTGCAGCGCCGGGCCGAGCGCGCCCGCGCCGCCGAACAGGAGCGAGGCCCAGAGGCACAGCATCGGGTCCCAGCGCGCGAAGATCACCAGCGCCACGGCGGTGATGCCCTGGCCGCTGGAGAGCCGCTCGTTCCAGCTGCCGGGATAGTAGAGCGAGAGGAACGAGCCGCCGATGCCGCCGAGGAACCCGCCCGCCATGGTCGCGCCCAGGCGGATGAGATTGACGGAATAGCCCAGCGCCAGCGCCGCATCGGCGCTCTCGCCGGCGGTGCGCAGGATGAGGCCCCAGCGCGTGTTCTTCAGCCCCCAGACCAGCGCCGGCGCCAGCGCCAGGCCGATGAGGAAGAGGGCGTTGACGCGCAGCGCGTCGCGCAGCTGCGGCACGCTGCTCCACCAGCCGAGATCGAAGGACGGCAGCATCGCTGCCTGCGGTTCGATCAGCGGCTTGCCGATATAGAAGGCAAGTCCGATGCCGAACAGCATCAGCGCGATGCCGATGGCGATGTCGTTGACCCGCGGCAGGCTGCAGAACGCGGCGTGCGCCGCGCCGAAGAGCGAGCCCACGATCCCCGCCGCCAGCACGCCGAGCCAGGGCGAGCCGGTGAGGTAGGAGACGCCGTAGCCGCTCATGGCGCCCATCACCAGCGTGCCTTCGAGGCCGAGATTGATGCGCCCGCTGCGCTCGGTCAGGCACTCGCCGAGGCTGACGAAGAGGAAGGGGGTGCTGACGCGCACCGCGCCGGCGACGACCCCGAGCGGCACGCCCCACCAGCCCAGCGCCGTCGCCACCACCGTCGGTGCCGCCATGCTCAGCCTCCTTTCGGCGCGAAGAAGCGGATGCGCCCGTAGAGCGCGTCGCTCGCCAGCACCATGAGGAAAATGATCCCTTGCAGCACCAGCACCGAGGCGTCGGGCAGGCCGAGCCGGCGCTGGATCAGCCCGCCGCTGGCGCCAATGCCGCCGAGCAGCACGGCAACCGGAATGATCGCCAGCGGATTGTGCCGGGCGAGGAAGGCGACGAGGATGCCGGTGGTACCGAGGCCCGCCGCCAGATTGCCGTTGGCGCGGCCCTGAACGGCGGCGATCTCGATCATGCCGGCGAGGCCGGCCGCGGCGCCGCCGAGGAAGCACATCGCCAGCACCAGCTTGCCGACCGCGAGGCCGACCACCTTGGCCGCCCGCACGTTGCCGCCGGCGATGCGCGCGGCGAAGCCGAAGACGGTGCGGTAGACCAGGAAATAGGCGAGAACGGCGGCGATGATGCCGAAGACCAGCCCCCAATGGATCTCGGTGCCGGGGATCGAGCCGATCATGTTGGCGGCGCCGATGTCATGGGTCGAGGGCTTGTTGAGGCTGGCCGGATCGCGCATCGGCCCCTCGACGAGGTGGTTCAGGATGGCGATCGCGATATAGACCAGCAGCAGGCTGGAGATGGTCTCGTTGACGCCGCGGTAATGGCGCAAGCCGCCGGCGAGCGCGATCCAGAGCCCGCCGCCGGCCATGCCGGCCGCGGCCATGGCGAGCTGCACCAGCAGCGGCGGGGCGCCGGGCAGCGCCAGCCCGGCGGCGGTGGCGGCGAGGCCGCCGATGACGAAGGCGCCCTCGTTGCCGATGATCACCATGCCGAGCTGCGCCGGCAGCGCGGTGCAGAGCGCCGTCAGGATCAGCGGCGCGGCGCGGGTCAGCGTGTTCTGCCAGGAGAACCAGGTGCCGAAGGCGCCGCGATACATAACCCCGTAGAGCTCGAGCGGATCCACCCGCGACAGCGCGACGAAGATCCCGAACAGGATCATCGCCGCGATGAGCGCGAGGATCGGGATGACGATCCCTTCCGCCGCCTGCCGCAGCCGGTCGCCGAGCACCGCCCGGCCGGCCAGCTTGTCGCCGATCGCAATCGCCATGAGCCGCGCCGCTGCCGGCCTCGGCTCAGGAAGTCGAGCCGACGACGCCCTCGACGAGATAGTCCATCCGCTCCAGCACGGGATCGGTCTGGCCGTGCGCCTGGCCGGAGGCGATGACCATCTTGCCCTTGTTGTCGGTGATCGGTCCCTTGAAGATGGCGTAGCCGCCTGCCATCAGCTTGGCCTTGGCCGTATCGGCCGCCTTGCGCGCGGCCTCGCCGACCGCGGGGCCGTAGGCCGACACCTTGACCAGCCCTTCCTTGAGGCCGCCGCGGTAGAAGTTCGGGATCGCCTCGCCCGCCATGAACATCTTGGCGAATTTGGGATAGAGCCCTTCCCAGTTCCATTCCGCGCCGGTGAGATAGGCCTTGGGCGCCAGGACCGACTGGTTGCAGTGATAGCCCGTCACCATGATGTTGCGCCGCGCCGCGGTCTCGACCACCGTCTTGGGCCCGTCGACATGGCAGGTGATGACGTCGACCCCCTGGTCGATCAGGCTGTTGGCGGCCTCGGCCTCCTTGACCGGCATCGACCAGTCGCCGGTGAAGATGACCTGGGTGGTGATCTTGGGATTGGCGGTCTGGGCGCCGAGCGTGTAGGCATTGATGTTGCGCAGCACCTGCGGGATCGGCTTGGCGGCGACGAAGCCGAGCTTGCCGGTCTTGCTGGTATGGCCGGCGACGATGCCGGCGACATATTGGGCCTCGTCGATATAGCCGAAATAGCTCGCCGCGTTCTTGGGATCCTTCTCCGTCCAGAGGCCGCCGCAATGCTCGAAGCGGATCTTGGGGTATTTTGCCGCGATCTTCAGCACATGCGGATTGTAATAACCGAAGGAGGTCGGGAAGAGCAGCGTCGCGCCGTCGAGATTGATCATCGACTCCATGGTCTTCTCGACCGCGTCGGTCTCGGGGACGTTCTCCTCCTCGACGACCTTGACCCCCGGCACCTTCTTGAGCGCGGCGGCGCCCTGAGCATGGGCCTGGTTGTAGCCGTAATCGTCGCGCGAGCCGACATAGATGAAGCCGACGACGGTGTCGGCGGCAAAGGCGGGGCGGCCGGGCAGCAGGCCAGCGACGGTGCCGATGGCCGCAGCTCCCTGCAGCAGGTGACGACGCGAAATCCTGGTGAAGGCCATCTTGTGCTCCTCTGTTGTCGCGAGAGCGACCAGCGCCCGTCGGCTCGCAAGCGCCATGCCAATTCGCGGCGCCACGCGATGCCAGGCTGAGGAGCCTGCCAATCCGGCGGCCACCCGCGCTCGCGTTGCCGCCTGGGGGAAGGGCGAGGTTGCCGCTCGCCGGAGCAGTGTCTGTCGAAAAATCGTCACCGCCTAAAATAGAGGCAATGCTGCGCCCATTGTATGCAATTGTCGGAAGGCGGACGGCGCCGGCCACTGCCGCCGGTTGGCATCAGCCCTGCAAGGCGGTAAGCAGCGGTCCGGGCCAGGACGGGTTGCGAGCGGGAGCGCAGGGTGACGGCAGCAGCGGCGAGTTTCGATCTCGGCAGTCTCCGGCGGCGCCTTCTTGCCGGCGAGCTCAGCGCGGCGGACCTGGCGGAGGAGGTGCTGGCGCGGATCGGCGCGGCGGGCGACGACAAGGTGTGGATTTCCCGCGTCGCCGACGACCAGCTGCGCGAGCGTGCGGCGGCGCTCGATGCCGCGGCGGCGCGCGATCCCGGACTGCGCCAGCGGCTGCCGCTCTTCGGCGTGCCGTTCGCGGTCAAGGACAACATCGACGTCGCGGGCCTGCCGACCACAGCGGGCTGCCCGGGCTTTGCCTACGAGCCCAAGGCAACGGCGCCTTCGGTCGCGCGGCTGATCGAGGCGGGGGCGCTGCTGGTGGGCAAGACCAATCTCGATCAGTTCGCCACCGGCCTGGTCGGCACCCGCTCGCCCTATGGCGTGCCGCGCAACCCCTTCGATCCCCGCTACATCCCCGGCGGATCGAGCTCCGGCTCGGCGGTCGCGGTGGCGGCCGGGCTGGTGAGCTTCGCGCTCGGCACCGACACCGCGGGCTCCGGCCGCGTGCCGGCGGCCTTCAACAACATCGTCGGGCTGAAGCCGACGCGCGGCCGCATCAGCACCGGCGGCGTGGTGCCGGCCTGCCGCTCGCTCGACTGCGTGTCGGTGTTCGCGCTCGCCGCCGCCGATGCGGCGGCGCTGCTGGATGTGTGCGGCGTCTATGACGCGGCCGATCCCTTTGCCCGCCGCGTGCCGCCGCAGCTTCCGGCACTGCCGGCGCGCTTCCGCTTTGCCGTGCCGCGCGCGGCCGACCTCGATTTTCTCGGCGATGCGCAGGCGCCGGCGCTCTTCGAGCGCGCCGCCGCGACGCTCGAGGCGCTGGGCGGGACGCGGATCGAGATCGACCTCACGCCGTTTCTCGAGGCCGCGTCGCTGCTCTACGGCGGGCCCTGGGTGGCGGAGCGGCTGGCCGCGGTCGAGACGCTGTTCCATCGCTCGCCCGAGGCGCTGCTGCCGGTGACGCGCGAGATCATCGCCGCCGGCGCGCGTCCGAGCGCCGTCGACGCCTTCAAGGCGAGCTACCGGCTGGCGGCGCTGAAGCGCGACAGCGAGGCGGTGTGGGAGAAGGCGGAGCTGATGCTGCTGCCGACCGCCGCCACCATCTACAGCCTGGCCGAGCTCGAGGCCGACCCGGTCGGCCTCAACACCAGGCTCGGCCGCTACACCAATTTCGTCAATTTCTTCGATCTCGCCGCGGTGGCGCTGCCCGCGGGCTTCCGCCGCGACGGGCTGCCCGTCGGCGTGAGCCTGATCGCCCCGGCCTTCGCCGAGGCGGCGCTGCTGGCGCTGGGGGACGCCTTCCAGCGGCGGCTCGACCTGCCGCTGGGCGCGACCGCCCATCGCCTGCCGCCGCCGGACGCGGCGACCGTGCCGGCGCCGGCAAGCGGCATCGCCGTCGCGGTGGTGGGCGCCCATCTTTCCGGCATGCCGCTCAATTTCCGTCTCCGCGATCTCGGCGCGCGGCTGCTCGAGGCGGCGCGGACGGCGCCGGTCTATCGCATGTTCCGCCTTGCCGGAGAGCCGGCGCGGCCGGGGCTGCTGCGCGAGGAAGCCGGCGGCAGCGCCTTCGAGGTCGAGCTCTGGGCGATGAGCCCGGCGGCGCTCGGCACGCTCATCGCCGAGACGTCGCCGCCGCTGTCGCTCGGCACCGTGCTGCTCGGCGACGGGCGGTCGGTCACCGGCTTCCTGTGCGAGGCGGCGGCGACCACCCATGCCGAGGACATCTCCGCCTATGGCGGATGGCGCGAGTTCCTGCGGCGCCGGCAAGGCTGAAAGGAGCATGCGGTCATGTGTCGAAACATCAGGACGCTCTACAACTTCGCGCCGCCGGCGACGGAACAGGAGATCCGCGCCTCCGCGCTGCAATTCGTGCGCAAGCTCAGCGGCTTTGCCCGGCCCTCGGCCGCCAATCAGGCTGCCTTCGACAACGCCGTGGATCAGGTGACGGAGGCGGCGCGCAAGCTCATCGCCTCGCTGAGCACGACCGCCGCGCCGCGCAATCGCGCGGTCGAGGCGGCGAAGGCCAAGGCGAGGGCGGCGGAACGCTTCCGCGCCGCCGACAGAGGCGCCCACTAAACCAGTCGATTCTTCAATTGCGAAAGCGCGCCGGCGGCTGCGGGTTGTTGGCGGGATTGGTGTCGTGCTTGGCGAGGCGGGTGACCAGCGCGCCGCCGACCAGCGGCCGCAGCGCGGCCTCGAGCGCGTCCGCCGCCTCGCGGTCGTAGACCTCCTGGCCATCCACATAGATCGTGAACGCTTTCACGTATTTCGCCTTTTTTTCCGGCTGCTCGATTGTCGCCTTGGTCCAGGCGTAGAGCGGATAGTTTTCGGTGCCGCGCCGTTCCGCCTCGGCGACATAATCGGCGAAGGCGTCGAATTGACATTTGAGCGTCGCCCGATGCGCGGCAAGGATGTCCGCCAGCGGCTTCAGAGCAGGGTTGCCGGGATCGCGGCGCGCGGTCTCGGCGACTTCATCGGCGAGGTTGATCCTGATCTGATACTGCCATTCGGTGCTCATTCCCGGCCTCCATGGGCGGCGGAACTCTCAGCGCGCATTTCCGGCGTGGTAGCCGGCGGCCTCGGCTTGCTTGCGGCAATTGTAGCCGCCCGGCGTCGTCTTGCCGTAGAGCCTCTCGCCTTTGCGATAATAGGTCTGCGTCTTGGGGTCGATCCAGACCGTCTCGTCCGAACAGGCGGCGGAGCTCACGGTCTTGTAAAGCGTCAGATGCGCCTGTTGCGCGAGCGCGAGGCTCGCCGGCATGCCCAGGAGGATTGCCGTCAGGACCGGCGCCGCGCGCAGGCCCCGGCGAAGGCGGAAGAAGCGCGTCGCCGAGGCCGTGGCCGCGCGTGCTGGATCAGGCGGGAGAGGCGAGCGGCTTGCCCTTCTCCACGACATAGGTGCTGGTGATCTTGGTCTTCTGCGTCGCCATTCTTGCCGCCGGCATGAGGCGTCTCGGCTGGTACCTGAAAGCCGTCGCCCGGCTTCAGCGTCCGCGTCGGCTGGCCTTGAATGGGCAGGTCGATGCTGCCCGAGACGACATAGCCGGACTCGATCCCGGGATGGGTGTGCCGGGCGACGAACACGCCCGGCTCGATCTCGACTTCGGCGATGATCGTCACATACCCCGGCATCGGCCCGTCGGTCTGCGACAGGATCTTCCGGCTGAGGCCGGGGGTGGGCGTCGGCGCCGTGCCCGCGGCCGACGCGCCCGTCGCCGTCAGGCCCGCGGCCGCGCAGATCGCGCAGGACGCAATACCGGCAAAGTCTCTTCGTGTGAGCAGCATGGGATCCTCCCCCTCGGCGGTCCGGATCGCCAGCGTCCGAACGTCCCGGGCGACAGGATAAGGCGCCCGTGGCCGGGCCGACAAGGGAAAGCGCGCGAGCCGCTTCCGGCCTATTCCGCCGCCGCCCAGCCGCCGCCCACGCGCGCGGCATAGTCGACGAAGGAACGGCGGATGCTGAGCGCGTGCAGGCGGGCGGCGTGATAGGCCTGCTGCGCATTGCCGCGCAGGATGGCGCGGACGATCTCGTCATGCTCGGCATAGGATTGGGCAAGCCGCCCGGGCCCGCGGAACTGCGCCCGGCTCAACGGCGCGAAGCGGCGGCGCAAATCCGCCACCATCTCCTGCAGCACCGAGTTGCGGCTGCCGCCGCGGATCGCGGCGTGGAAATCGGCGTTGGCGGCATGATAGAGATCGCTGTTGCTCGAGCGCACGAGATCGCCGCAGCGGTGGTGCAGCTCCTCGAGCCGGCGGCGGTCGCCGGGCGACATCTTGAGCGCCGACAGCCGGGCTGAGACCGCTTCCAGCTCGGCCAAGGTCTCGAACAGCTCGGAGACGCGCTCCTCGGTGATGGTGGCGGCGACGGCGCCCTGATGCGCGCCGCGGCGCACCAGGCCGGTGGCGGCGAGCTCGCGCAGCGCCTCGCGCACCGGCGTGCGCGAGACGGAAAAGCGCCGGGCGAGGCTCGCCTCGTCGAGCCGGGTTCCGGCCGCCACCCGGCCGGAGATGATGTCGTCGGCCAGCGCTTCGCGCACGCGGTCGGCGCGGGTCGGGCGCAGGCTCATCATCCGCCCCAGCTCGGGCGCGGAATGGCGCGATAGGCCTCGCGCAGCGCTTCCGACCAGCGTTCGCGGATCATCTTGAAATACTCGTCATCCTCGGTGATGCGGCGCTTCAGCTCGACCTTCAGCGCATCGCGGCGATAGACCAGCAGGTCGATCGGCATGCCGACGGTGAGATTGCTGCGCAAGGTCGAATCCATCGACACCAGGGCGAGCTTGACCCCGTCATAGAGGTCGGTGTCGTAGCGCGCGGCGCGGTCGAGGATGGGCTTGCCGTATTTGTGCTCGCCGATCTGCAGGAACGGCGTATCGACCGTCGCCTCGATGAAGTTGCCGGCGGCATAGACCTGGAAGAGCCGCATCGAGCGGCCCTTGATCTGGCCGCCGAGCAGGAAAGAGACGTTCGAACTGCACGTTCTGCGCCTGCATCGCGGCGCCGTCGATGCTGTAGGTGCGGCGCACCGCCTCGCCGACGAGCTGCGCGGCGCGGAACATGCTTTTGACCGTGAGCGGCGTCTCGATGGTCTCGCCGGTCTCGACGCCCTCCTGCAGCAGATTGACGACCGATTGGGTCAGCGCCAGATTGCCGGCGGCGAGCAGCGCCATGAAGCGCTCGCCCGGCCGCTCGAAGATATAGGTCTTCGAGAAGGTGGCGATGTTGTCGACCCCGGCATTGGTGCGCGTATCCGAGAGCAGCACGAGGCCATCCCTGAGGTCGAGCCCGACGCAATAGGTCATCTTTCCCCTTTCCAACCGCCGCGGCCTATTGGTCGCTGCCCGCCTGGCTCACCTGCACCGCGACCGACAAGGTTTCCGCCGCGGTGCCGCGCCGCACGCCGCGCACCGGCGCCGCCGACCAGTAGTCGAGCCCGACGCTGGTGCGGATATAGGCTTCGGTCGGGCAGATGCGGTTGGCGGCATCGAAGCCTACCCAGCCGAGATCGTGGACGAAAGCCTCGGCCCAGGCGTGGCTTGCCTGATACTCGCGCGACTCCATTCCTGTCCACAGATATCCGCCGATATAGCGCGCCGGGATGCCGAGGAGCCGGGCGGCCGAGATGAAGAGATGGGCGTGATCCTGGCAGACGCCGGCGCCGGCGGCCAGCGCCGCGGCGGCGGGAGTGGCGGCGTCGGTGGCGCCGGGGAGATAGTCGAGCCGGTCGCGCACCGTGTTGAGCAGCGCATGCAGCTGCTTCAGCACCGAGCCGTGCGGCGCGATCTGTCGCGCCAGCGTCTCGATCGCCGCATCGGGCTCGGTCAGCCGGGTGCGGCGCAGGAAGAACAGCGGCGGCAGCGGCTCCGGCGTGCCGCGCACGATGCCGCTGGTGGCCGTGGTCTCGACCTCGCCCTCGACGAACACCACCGCCGAGCTGTGCGGATGATTGACGGCGTGGCAATGGGTGAGATTGCCGTAGCCGTCGACGAAGACGGGGAAGTCGCGGCGCGTGTCGCTCCACACCCGCCACTGCACGATCCTGAGCCCTTCGTAGGAGCGCGGCGTGAGGCGCAGCGTCTGGATCGCCGCGGCCGCGGGCGGGTCGTAATGGTAGGCGGTCTGATGTCGGACATGCAGTCGCATGGGGGCGCCGCTACATCAGATAGAGCGTGCTGATCGCATCGCCCAGGGTTACCGACCGGTCGACGAACTCGGTGAGGAATTCATGCAGCCCGGATTGGAAGATGTCCTGGATGCGCCCGAAGCGCAGCCGCGCATGCAGCTCGCCGGCGACGCGGTGGCATTCGCCGCGCTTGCCGCCATAGGCCTCGGCCAGGAGCTCCAGCGTGCGGATGATCTGATCGTAGCAGCTCAGCAGCGAGCGCGGCATCTCCGGCCGCAGGATCAGGAATTCGGCCACCAGCCACGGCTTCAACCGGTCGTGATAGACCCAGTGATAGCTGCGCAGCGCCGAGACCGAGCGCAGGATCGCCTGCCAGTGGTAATAGTCGAGCGCGCCGCCCACCTCCTCGTGGCGCGGCATCAGCACGTGATACTTCACGTCGAGGATGCGGGCGGTGTTGTCGGCGCGCTCGAGGAAGGTGCCGAGGCGGGTGAAGTAATAGGCGTCGTTGCGCAGCATGGTGTTGGAATAGGCGCCGTTGAACAGCAGCGAGCGCTCCTTCACCCATTCCAGCAGCTCCGGCAGGTTGGCCGGCGGCACGGCGAAGCGGGCGCTGTTGCGCGCCTGGTACCAGGTCTCGTTCAGCGCATCCCACATGTCCACGCGTGAGCGCGGTGCGCACCGCGCGCGCGTTGCGCCGCGCCGTCTCCAGGCAGGAGAAGATGCTCGAGGGGTTGTCGGGATCGCGCACCAGGTAGTCGACGACCAGCGGCGCCGTCGCCTCCTGGTGCTTGGCGAAGAAGCCGGGCTCGCAGCCCGCGGCGAGCAGCGTCGAATGCCATTCGTTGCCGGGATTGTCGAGCGATCGCGCCATGCTCGACATGCGGTGTCCGACCATGATGATGCGGGCGACGTTCTCCGCCCGCTCCATGTGCCGCGCGAGCCAGTAGAGGCCGTCCGCCGTGCGGCTGAGCATGTCCTGTCCTTCCTACCCTTCGAGGACCCAGGTGTCCTTGGTGCCGCCGCCCTGGCTCGAATTGACGACGAGCGACCCCTGGCGCAGCGCCACGCGGGTCAGCCCGCCGGGCACGATGCGGATCTCCTTGCCCACCAGCACGAAGGGCCGGAGATCGACGTGGCGCGGCGCGATGCCGCTGTCGACGAAGGTGGGGCAGGTGGACAGGGCCAGCGTCGGCTGCGCGATGTAGTCGGCGGGCGACGCCTTGAGCTTCTCGGCGAAGGCGGCGAGCTGCTCGCGCGTCGCCTGCGGCCCGATCAGCATGCCGTAGCCGCCGGAGCCATGCGTCTCCTTGACCACGAGCTCGCTCAGATGCTCCAGCACATAGGCCAGATCCTCGCGCTCGCCGCAGCTATAGGTGCGGACGTTGTGCAGGATCGGCTCCTCGCCGAGATAGAAGCGGATCATCTCCGGCACATGCCGGTAGATCGCCTTGTCGTCGGCGATGCCGGATCCCACGCCGTTCGCCAGTGTGACATTGCCGGAGCGATAGGCGTTGAAGAGGCCCGGCGTGCCGAGCAGCGAGTCCGGGCGGAAGGTCAGGGGATCGAGATAGTCGTCGTCGATGCGGCGATAGATCACGTCGACGCGCTTCGGCCCCTCGGTGGTGCGCATGTAGACGATGTTGTCGTCGACGAAGAGGTCGACCCCCTCGACGATCTCGATCCCCATCTCGTCGGCGAGGAAGGAGTGCTCGTAATAGGCGCTGTTGTAGGCGCCGGGGGTGAGCAGCACCACGCGCGGCTCGCCGGGGCAGTTGGGCGGCGCCACCGATTGCAGCGTCTCCAGCAGATCCTCGGGGTAATGCGAGACCGAGGCGATGCGATGGCGGGCGAAGAGGTCGGGGAAGAGCCGCATCATCGCCTCGCGGTTCTCCAGCATGTAGGAGACGCCCGAGGGCGTGCGGCAATTGTCCTCCAGCACGTTGAAGTCGCGCGGGCCGAGCCGCACGAGGTCGATGCCGGCGACATGGGTGTAGACGCCTTGCGCGGGCTCGAAATCCTGCATCTCCGGGCGGAAGCCCTCATTGTGCAGCACCAGCTCCGGCGGGATCAGCCCGGCGCGCAGGATCTGGCGGCCGTGATAGACGTCGCGCAGGAATTCGTTGAGCGCGCGCACGCGCTGCCGCAGGCCGCGCGACACCAGCTCCCACTCCGCCGCGTCGAGCACGCGCGGGATGATGTCGAAGGGGATGAGCCGCTCGGGGTCGCCGCCTTCGGAGTAGACGGCGAAGGTGATGCCGATGCGGCGGAACAGCAGCTCGGCCTCGCGCCGCTTCAGCCCCAGCAGCTCGCCCGGCGTTTCCGCCATCCAGCGCTGGATCAGCTGATACTGCGCCCGGCACTCCTCGGCGCCGCCCATTTCGTCGAAGGGCGGCTCCGCGCCCATGGTCTCGATCACCGGCAAGGTCACGATCGTTCCCGGTCCTCGCTCTCTCTGCCGCTCTGCAAACCCGGGCTGCAAAGCCCGGGCCAATCCGCCGGCCGAGGCGGAACCGCTTGGCCGCCTTGGCTTTTCATCCGGCGAGAGCCGGCGCTCCTGCTCGCCGGCGCGGGCCGGCGCGGATGCTGCTGATTAAACAACAGGCAGGTTTCGCCCGCAGGATAAGGGAAACCCGTCCTTGCGGTGAGGCTCGCCGCTGGCATGCCCTTTGCGTTGCCAGCAACAGGTGTGCAGCAGCGATCGGATTGCGGTGCCGTGAGACCGAAGCATGTCCTGGTGGTCGATGACGATCCCGCGATCCTCGAAGTGATCGAGCGCGCGCTCTGCGCGGCGAATTTCCGCGTCAGCAAGGCGCGCCGCGTCTCGGTCGCGCGCGACGTGCTGGTGCGGCAGACGATCGATCTCGTCATTACCGACGCGCGCATTCCCGGCGAGACCGGGCTGCACTTGGCGGAGACGGCCCGCGAACTCGGCATTGCGCTCATCCTCATGAGCGGCGATCCCGAATGGGCGGCCGAGCACGGGATGGACCCGGAACAGTATCTCGCCAAGCCCTTCGACCTTGCCGAGCTGGTGCAGCTCGTCCACGCCTCGCTGCAAAGCAGCAGCCGTCTTGAAAACGTCCAGCCCGACGGTTAGCCGGTAAGACCGGATGCGGCGTCGTCCGGACCCGCGGCGCCGCGGGAGATACGGGGAGAGCACGGAGAACATTGGCGTCGTGGCCTGCGTCGCGGGTCTCATGCCGCCTGTCTCGAGGTCTCCCCGGCGTGCCCGGACGAGGCGCGACGCACTTGCGCCGTGATCGGCTTTCGGCCTAGATTTGTTGCGGCGCAACAAGGGTCGGGGCGGACCTTCATGGCGGCGAAGCGAGTGGTGTATGTCGGCCCGGAGGCGGTCTTCCATGGCCTGGAAGGCGTGCTGGTGACGACGGCGGATCCGGCGACCGGTGCGCCGCGGCTGCTGTTCCAGCCGGAGAGCACGGGGATCATGGCGCTGCCTTGCGAGGCCGAGCATGTGCGCGCCGTGGAGCAGCAGGCGCTCACCGGCTAAAGCGGCCGGCCTGCCCAGCGATTAGGCAGAGAGCAGGCGACGTGATGAATTTGGCAGCGGGCGCTTTCGCCTGATCCGGCTTGGCAGCCGTCGGCCGCGCCTCTATATGGCTGAGACCACGATTTCGGCATGGCCATGGCGGCGCGCGATCCCTACGAGGTGCTGGGCGTCAAGAAGGAGGCGAGCGAGGACGAGCTTCGCACCGCCTACCGCAAGCTCGCCAAGAAGCACCATCCCGACCTCAACCCCGGCAACAAGGCAGCCGAGGCGCGATTCAAGGAAATCGCCGCGGCCTACGACCTGCTGTCCGACAAGGACAAGCGCGCGCGCTTCGACCGCGGCGAGATCGACGCCAGCGGCGCCGAGCGGCCGGAGCATGCCTATTCCCGCTATCGCGGCTTCGCCGAAGGCGCGCCCGGCGAGCGCTATGAGTACCATTCCGCCGAGGGCATGGCGCCGGAAGATGTCGACGACCTCTTCGCCTTTTTCGGCCGCGGCGCGCGCGGCGGCCCGCGCGGCGGCACCATGCGGATGCGCGGCGCCGACCTGCCCTTCGCCTTGACCGTCGATTTCCTCACCGCGGTCAACGGCGCGCGCCAGCGCCTGTCGCTGGCGCCCGATCGCAGCCTCGAGGTCACCATCCCTGCCGGGGTGCGCGACGGGCAGATCCTGCGGCTGCAGGGCCAGGGCGCGCCCGGCCTCAACGGCGGACCGCCGGGCGATGCGCTGATCGAGATTCATGTGGCGCCGCACCCCTTCTTCCGCCGCGAGGGCGACGACATCCATCTCGACCTGCCGGTGACGCTGGGCGAGGCGGTGCTGGGCGGCAAGGTGACGGTGCCGACGGCATCGGGCGCCGTCAGCATGACGATCCCGCCCAATGCCAATGCCGGCCAGGTGCTGCGCCTGAAGGGCAAGGGCGTGCCGCGTCCGGGCGGCGCGCGCGGCGACCAGTATGTCCATCTCAAGGTGATGCTGCCCGACGGCGGCGACCCCGAGCTCACGCGCTTCCTGCGCGATTGGGCGCCCAACCATCCCTATGATCCGCGCCGGGGAATGACGTCATGATGAGCTTCGATGCGGTGATCCGCCTTATCGGCGGCCTCGGCGACGAGGAGCTGCGGCGCTGGATCGCGGAGCGCTGGGTGCGGCCGGAAAGCGGCGCCGAGGGCTACGTCTTCCAGGAGGTCGATGTGGCGCGGGTGCAGCTCATTTACGAGCTGCGCCATGACCTCGCCATCGACGAGGAGGCGCTGCCGGTGGTGCTGCGCCTGCTCGACCAGGTCTATGCGCTGCGCCGGCGCCTCAAGCTGCTGCACGAGGCGATCGAGACACAGCCCGAGGCGGTGCGCCGGGGGCTGTCGGCGCGGCTCGGCCCGTTCCCGTCCGAGGATTGCTGACCGCCGGCTTTTCACGCGTTCGCTCTCGTCCAGGGGGAGAAAGAGCGCGGCGCCACCCGATGCCATGGACGGTCGCCGCGAGCCGCTAGGAATCAGGGTGGTCCGACGCCGGACATGCGCGCTGATTTTGCCCATCGGCCTTCCAGAACAACGGTTTGTTCATAACTCTCGCGCAATTTTTGATGGTTGCGCCGCCCGGTCTGAGCCGGTGCCCGAGGAGAGCCCGCCGTCATGTTCGACAACCTCAAGATATCGCTGAAGCTGCAGGTGATGGTGGCCGTTGCCATCATCGGCATCCTGGCCGTCGCCCTGGTCGGTCTCTGGAACCTGCGCGACAACGTGCTGGAAGATCGCAAGGCGCGGGTGCGCGAGCTGGTGCTGCTGGCGCGGGAGATCGTGGACCTCGATCACCAGCGGGCGATCAAGGCGGGGCTCAGCGAGGACGCGGCCAAGGAGCAGGCCAAGGACACGCTGCGCCACCTGCGCTTCGACGGCACCAATTTTTTCTTCGCGATCGACAGCCACGGGCTGAACGTCGCCAATCCCGATCCGAGACAGGAAGGCCGCAACAATTGGGACGCGCGCGACAGCGACGGCGTCTATTTCGCCCGCCAGCTCATCGCCCAGGCGAACCGGGGCGGCGGCTTCAGCGCCTATCGCTTTCCCCGCGTCGGCGGCAACCAGCCGCTGCCCAAGATCGGCTACAGCGTCCGCTTCGATCCCTATGACTGGGCGATCGGCGCCGGCGTCTATATCGACGATGTCGACGCCATCTTCTGGTCGCAGGTGGAGCATGTCGGCCTGATCATCCTGCTGGTGCTGGCCGTCGTCGTCGCCGGCTCGGTGATGCTGAGCCGCGGCGTGACGCGGCCGCTCGCCGTGATCACCGGCGCGATGCGGCGGCTCGCCGACGGCGACAAGGCGATTTCCACGCCCTATGGCGCGCGGCGCGACGAGATCGGCAGACTGGCGCAGTCGCTGGACGTGTTCCGCGACAACGCGGTGCGGCTCGATGCGGCCGAGGAGGAGCGGCGCACCGCCGAAGAGCGCGCGGCCGAGGATCGCCGGCGCGCGGCGCTGCGCATCGCCGACGAGTTCGAGAGCCGCGTCAAGGCGGTGGTGGAGGCGGTGTCGAGCGGCTCTACCGATCTGCGCGGCATGGCCGAGACCATGCGCCAGACCGCGCAGGAGACCAGCCAGCGCGCCAGCGTCGTCGCCGGCGCCTCCGAGCAGGCCTCGTCCAACGTCAGCACCGTCGCCACCGCGTCGGAGGAGCTCGCCGCCTCGGTGAGCGAGATCGCGCGGCAGGTGGAGCATGCCTCCGGCATCGCCCAGCGCGCCGTCGGCGAGACGCGCAAGACCGACGAGATGATCAAGGCGCTGGCCGACGCCGCGACCAAGATCGGCGAGGTGGTGCAGCTCATTAACGACATCGCCAGCCAGACCAACCTGCTGGCGCTCAACGCCACGATCGAGGCGGCGCGCGCCGGCGAGGCGGGCAAGGGCTTCGCCGTCGTCGCCTCGGAGGTCAAGGCGCTCGCCAACCAGACCGGCAAGGCGACCGAGGAGATCGCCGGCCAGGTCTCGGCGATCCAGAGCGAGACCAACGCCGCGGTGGCGGCGATGCGCGGCATCGGCGGCACCATCGGCGAGATCAACGAGGTCTCCAGCTCCATCGCCTCGGCGGTCGAAGAGCAGGGCGCCGCCACGCGCGAGATCACCCGCAACACCCAGGAGGCGGCGCAGGGCACCGGCCAGGTCACGTCCAACATCGCCACCGTCAGCGACAGCGCCGAGAAGACCGGCACGCTCGCCGGCAACGTCCTGACCAAGGCCACCGAGCTCGGAACCCAGGCCGAAAAGCTGCGCAGCGAGGTCGACCAGTTCCTGCGCGGCATCCGCGCCGCCTGAGCGGCGGCGGCCGCCGCCGACCCCAGCCGAGAGCGCGACCGAGACCCGCCCCGGGCGCGGTTGTGCCGGCCGGCGCGATGACCTAGCTTCGAGCGCGCCAAAAGCGGCGATCGCAGCCGCCATCGCACCGAAGGGGGAGAGATGCGTCCAGGATTGTTTGCCGCTTCGAGCCTGGTCCTGGCGCTGAGCGCCGGCGCCGCGCTCGCCGCAGAGGCGCCGGTCAAGATCGGCGTGCTCAGCGACATGTCCTCGCTCTATGCCGACATCACCGGCGAAGGCACCGGCGCGGCCGCGCGCATGGCGGTGGAGGATTTCGGCGGCAGCGTGCTCGGTCAGCCGATCGAGATCGTCACCGGCGACCATCAGAACAAGCCCGATGTCGCCTCGGCCATCGTGCGGCAATGGTACGACACCGAGGGCGTCGACATGGTCACCGACGGCGGCTCGTCGGCGGTGGCGCTCGCCGTCGAGGAGGTGTCGCGCGAGAAGCACAAGCTGGTGCTGTTCTCCGGGCCCGCGAGCTCGGACATCACCGGGCCGAGATGCTCGCCCTATGCCGCGCACTGGACCTACGACACCTACGCGCTTGCCCATGTCACCGGCTCCGCCATCGTCAAATCCGGCGGCATCTCCTGGTATTTTCTCGGCGCCGATTACGCCTTCGGCCACGCGCTGGAGCGCGACACCGCCGCCGTGGTCGAGCAGGCCGGCGGCCGCGTGCTGGGCGCCGTCTACGCGCCGCTCAAGACCGCCGATTTCTCCTCCTTCCTGCTGCAGGCGCAAGGCTCCAAGGCGAACATCATCGGGCTGGCCAATGCCGGCGGCGACACGATCAATTCGATCAAGCAGGGCGCCGAGTTCGGCATCGCCCAGGGCGGCCAGAAATTCGCGGCGCTGCTGATGTTCATCACCGACGTGCACAGCCTCGGGCTCAAGGCGGCGCAGGGGCTGCAGTTCACCTCCGCCTTCTACTGGGACCAGAACGCCGCGACGCGCGCCTTCTCCAAGCGCTTCTTCGAGCGCATCCACCACATGCCGACCATGGTCCAGGCCGGGGTCTACAGCGCCACGCATCACTATCTCGAGGCGGTGAAGGCGCTGGGCAGCAAGGAGCCGCTGGCGGTGATGGCAAAGATGCGCGCGACGCCGATCAACGACTTCATGACGCATGACGGCAAGCTGCGCATCGACGGCCGGGTGGTGCGCGACATGTATCTGCTCGAGGTCAAGAAGCCGGCGGAATCGACGGCGCCCTGGGACTACGTCAAGATCGTCGAGACGGTGCCCGGCGATCGGGCCTATCGGCCGCTCGACGAGGGCGGCTGTCCGCTGGTGCGGCAGTCAGGGGCTGGGAAGTGATGGCGACGGTGATGATCGTGGGGCTGTTCTTCCACATCCTCGCGGCGGTGATCTGGGTGGGCGGCATGTTCTTCGCCCATCAGATGCTGCGCCCGGCGGCGGGGAAGCTCGACCCGGCCCAGCGCCTGCCGCTCTGGCGCCGCATCTTCCAGCGCTTCTTTCCCCTGGTCTGGGGGCTGATCGCGATACTGCTGGTGAGCGGCTACGGCATGATCTCGGCGCTGGGCGGCTTCGCCCATATCGGGATGCATATCCAGATCATGCAGGGCATCGGCATTGTGATGATGCTGGTCTTCGCCCATCTCTATTTCGCGCCCTGGCAGCGCTTTCGCCGTGCCGTCGATGCCGGCGATCTCGCCGCCGCGGCGCCGCAGCTCGACCAGATCCGCCGCATCGTGGGCATCAACCTCGTGCTCGGCCTGATCGTCGTCGTCATCGGCGCCACGGGGCGCTATTGGGGATAGGAGGCCGACCGCATGATGGAGCTTTACGATCTCGCCGGCGCCGAGGAGGATCGGCGCTTCAGCCCCTATTGCTGGCGCACGCGGCTGGCACTGGCGCATAAGGGCCTGGTCGCGCGCACGCTGCCCTGGCGGTTCACCGAGAAGCAGCGGCTGGCGCCGAGCGGCCAGGGCAGGGTGCCGGTGCTGATCGATGACGGCCGCTGGATCGCGGACAGCTGGGCGATCGCCAACTATCTCGAGGACACCTATCCCGACCGGCCGTCGATCTTCGGCGGCGGGGCGGGGCGCGCGCTCAGCCGCTTCTACGTCAACTGGACCGATGCGGCGCTGCAGCCGAGCCTCATCCGCTTCGTGCTGCTCGACATCTGGAATCATGTCGCGCCCGAGGACAAGGACTATTTCCGTCGTTCGCGCGAAGAACGTTTCGGGACGACGCTCGAGGCCGTGGTGGCCGAGCGCGATCAGCGCCTCGCCGGCTTCCGCCAGAGCCTGGCGCCGCTGCGGCTGACGCTCCAGGCGCAACCCTTCCTCGGCGGCGAGCAGCCGCTTTACGCCGACTACGCCGTGTTCAGCGCGTTCCAATGGGCGCGCTGCATCAGCGACTACGCGGTCCTGGCCGCCGATGATCCCGTCGCCGATTGGCGCCGGCGCATGCTCGCCCTTCATGACGGGCTCGCCGCGAAGGCCAAGGGCTATCCGGTCGACTAGGGCTCTTTCGACCGCCAACGCTCGTCCGCGCGGTGCGGGCTTCCGCGGTTGCTGCGCAACCGCTGGCGCGCGCCAAGGACAAACGCGCGTCGCGCGTTTGCCTTAGCGTTGATCCAGCGGCAGGTCGACGCCGGTGGCCTGGGCCGAGGCGGTGGCGGCGGGATGGAGCGGCGGCGCTTCGGTGGCGCCGGCCCAGAACTCGTCCCCGCGGCAGGCGGCGCCGTCATTGACGCGCACCGCGTCGAGGAATCCCAGGACGCAGCCGCCATAGAGCTTGGCGAATTGCGGCGTGGATGCCGCCCAATGGCTGGTCAGCAGCGGCGGCTGGTCGACGATGACATAAGGCAGGCGGCGCGAGGCCAGGATCATGCGCGAGCGGTCGCCGCGCCCGCCGGGATCGAAATCGTCGCCGTGGAAGAAGAAGGCCATCACCCGGGCATGACGCACCCGCTCGAGCAGCGGATAGAGCTTGGTCGCGTTGTTGCGCCAGCTGTCGTAATACTCCGAGAAGCTGCCATAGGCCGCGGGCGCGGTGACGACCACCGCATCCACCTCGTTGCTGGCATCGGCCGCCATCAGCGCCAGAAAGCCGCCGAAGGATTGGCCGGTGAGCGCCACCTGGCGATAGCCGCGCTGCCGCAGCCGATGCACCTCCTCGACCAGCCCCTGGGCCGAATTGGCGAGCGTGTCGGCGACGCGCATGCGGTTGAAGCGGAAGGTGTCCCAGCCGCCTTGCTGCAGCGCCGCCATATAGGGCGGGGTGGGGGCCGTCGAATCCTCGGAGTCGACCGAGCGGCCATGGCTCCAGATGACGGCGCCTTCCGCCTTGGCGGGGCCGAGCAAGGGCCGGTTGGCGTAGGCCGGGTCGAGCCAGAGCGCGTCGTGCGCCGCGGCGTTGCCGGCAAGGGGCAGGACCGCGACGACGCCGAGGAGAAATTTGCGAAGGTCCATGATGGGTCTTTCGTAGCCGGAGGCGATGTCAGGATATGGGCGCCAATCCCTAAGAAAAAGTTTCCGGGTGGTGGAGGGCAAGACCAGTACTAGCGCCTGGGGTCAAAGATGATCGCTCATCTTCTACTGCCGCACGGGCGGCACAATCAGGGCCGTCCACCGCCATCGGCGACATGATCGCATCGCGCGGGGAGGATGGCGAGGTGTCGCGGCGGCGCCAAGGTTTTCCGCCGGTCATTCCGCGATGCGGTGGAACTTTTCACGGATGGCGCTGCGACACCGCGCCGCAGCAAAGCGCCGGCCGTCGCCTGCGACAACCGGACGCAGCCGGGATCCCGGCCTGACGCTCGCAGGCCCGGGCGTGACGGTCAGGGCAATCGGCTGGGCGCATACGCCCGTCGGCCGCGCGGAGAAAGGACTGAGCCGGAAGCGAAAACCCGCGCTCAGGCGCGGAGCGTCATCAATACCAGCGAGGCGATGACGACCCCGGCGGATTGAGCGCCGGCGGTGATCTGGCCGAGCATAAGCCCGCATACTGTACTGGCGAGGGTCACGGCACCGAGCAACGCGCTCATCGGCGGAGTCTCCTTGGGGCTGGGCCCCCTTCGGAGCCTGCGTTTTGCCGATAACGCGGCCGCCCGGCGCTTTATTCCGACATTTTATGCGTCGATGCGGGCCGTCCCTGCGAGCTTCGCCAGGGCCTGCGGCGTGTCGATGTCGGTGAGCACGGCGTCGCTCTCCATCTCGACCTCGGCGACCAGTTCGGGATGGGCGGCGATCAGCGTGCGGGCCCCGACATCGCCGGAGATGGCCGCCAGGGCGGCGAAGAGCCGCTTGCCCAGCAGCACCGGGTTGCCGCGCTTGCCGCGGCGGGTGGGGACGCACAGCACGCGGCCCTCGACCGGGTTGAAGGCGGCGATCAGCCGGTCGATGGCGGCGCCGGTCACCATCGGCATGTCGCCGAGGCAGACCACTGCGCCGTCCACATCCTCGGGGAGCGCCGCCAGGCCGCGCCTCACCGAGGTGGAGAGGCCCTGGGCGTAGTCGGGATTATGGACGAAGCGCGCCGGGAGCCCGTCGAGCGCCGCCTCGACCCGCTCGCGCTCATGGCCGGTGACCACCACCAGCGGGCTCGCCTGCGAGGCCGCGACCGCCTCGGCGACGTGGCGCACCATGGGCTTGCCGTCGATGCCGATCAGCAGCTTGTTGAGCGTCCCCATGCGCCGCGACTGCCCGGCGGCGAGCAGCAGGCCGGCGATGTGCGGGGCGCGCGGCACGTGCTTGGCCGCCTCGGCCGCCAGCTTGGCCCGCGGCAGCGGCCGGGTCGGGATATCGGCGAGCAGCCCGCCCACCCCCATGCGCATGATCTCGCCCGGCCCGGCCGGCAGCCCCGCCAGCAGGCGCTGCAGCACCCAGTCGAAGCCGTTGACCTTGGGCGAGCGGGCGCAGCCGGGCAGCCCCAGCACCGGCACCGCGCCATGCCGGCCCATCAGCATGAGGTTGCCGGGATCGACCGGCATGCCGAAATGCTCGATGACGCCGCCGGCCTCCTCGATCGCGGCGGGGATGACGTCGCGCCGGTCGACGATGGCCGAGGCGCCCGCGATCAGCACCAGATCGGCGCCCTCGGCGAGCGCGGCGGCGATCGCCGGCGCCAGTGCCGCCGCGCGATGCTCGCAGCGCCGCTCCGACACCAGGGTGCTGCCGAGCGCCGCCAGCCGCTCGCGGGTGGTCTCCGCCGTCTTGTCGAGGACGCTCTCCTTGAGGCCGCGCAGTTGCGTCTGGATCAGCGCCGCGTGCTTCTCCTCGAAGGGCGCCACGGCGATGAGCGGCCCGCCCGATCCGGCTTCCTCCAGGCACGCGGCCACCGATTGCTGGCGCACGGCGAACGGGATGACCTTCACGGTGGCCAGCATCTGCTTGGGCGCCACCACCGCATAGGGCTCGATGGTGGCCAAGGTGATGGTTTCGTCGACGAGGTTGAAACGATCGACGCGGCCGCGGTCGAATACAACAAGTCCAGCGGCTTCCGAGAAGAGATTGACACGGCCGGTGAAGGCGGGCGCGATGTCGACATGGCGGCCGGCCAGCGGCCGGGCGAGTGCCGAAGCCGCGGTGTTCTCGTCGATGTCGCCGGGTTCCAGGCGCGCGGCGACGACGCTCAGCCGGCCATCGGCCTTGAGCGCGGCCACGTCGGCGGCGCTCAGCACCCGTCCCTTGCGCAGGCTGCGCTCGCCGGCCTTGAGCGAATGGGCGAGGACCGCGCCGACTGCCTCGTCGACTGGGATCTCGCCGAATTTCACGCCGCCTCGCGGTCGCTCTGCGGCTCCGCGCGCAGAACCTGGGTGATCTGCGCCATGATGGCGACGGCGATCTCGGCCGGCGAGACCGCGCCGATATCGAGGCCGACCGGTCCGTGGATGCGCGCCAGCGCCGCCTCGTCGAAGCCGAGCCCCGTCAGCCGCTTGAGACGCGCGGCATGGGTCTTCTTCGAGCCGAGCGCGCCGATATAGAAGGCGTCCGAGCGCAGCGCCGCCGCCAGCGCGGGGTCGTCGAGCTTGGGGTCGTGTGTCAGCGTGACGATGGCGGTGCGCCGGTTCGGCCGCAATTTCTCCAGCGCCTCGTCCGGCCAGTCGGTCGAGAGCGTGACGTCGGGAAAGCGCTCGTCGCTGGCAAAGGCGGTGCGCGGGTCGACCACGGTGACGAGATATCCCGTGAGCGCCGCCATCCGCGCCAGCGGCTGGGCGATGTGCACGGCGCCGACGATGAGGCAGCGCAGCCGCGGATTGAAAACCTCGATGAAGAGCGGGCCCTGGGCGGTGTCCACCGTCGTATTGCGGTCCTCGGTCACGGCCTTGCGGATGGCCGCGATCGTGGGCGCATCGAGGATCAAATCGCCAATGGTTTCAGCGCCTTCAATGAAGCTCTGATCACCGCTCTTCAAGTCGGTGAGCAACACCGCGGCGCGGCCCGCGCGGCTCGCGGCGAGCGCTTTCTCCAGCAGGGCGAGCTTCATTCGACGCGCTCGACGAAGACCTGGATCTTGCCGCCGCAGGCCAGCCCCACTTCCCAGGCGCGGTCGTTGCTGACGCCGAAGCTGAGCAGCCGCGGCTGCCCGTCGGCGATGCTCTTGAGCCCTTCCTCGATCACCGCGCCCTCGACGCAGCCGCCGGAGACCGAGCCGATGAAGCCGCCGGACTGCTCCAGCGCCAGCTTGGAGCCGACCGGCCGGGGCGAGGAGCCCCAGGTCGATACCACCGTCGCCAGCGCCACGCCCTTGCCGGCGGCACGCCAATCCGCCGCCTGCTGCAGGATATCCTCATTGTCGCCCATGCTCTCACCCCGCTTCCCGCCAGGCGGCCGCCGCATCGAGGCGGCGCGGGCCCGGCCGGGTCAATGCCGAAACCAGCTCGTCCAGGCTTTCCAGGCTGTGGACCGGACGGAATTCGTCCACATACGGCAGGATCGCCCTCATGCCCAATGATTTTGGCGCGAAACCCTCATAACGCAACAGCGGGTTTAGCCAGATCAGCCGGCGGCAGGATTTGTGCAGCCGGTCCATCTCCTGGCCGATCCCGGCACCGGCGTCGCGGTCGAGCCCGTCGGTGATGAGCAGCACCACCGCCCCCTGGCCCAGCACGCGCCGCGACCAGCGGCGGTTGAACTCGGCGAGGCACTGGCCGATGCGCGTGCCGCCCGACCAGTCCTCGACCGCGCCCGCCACCCGGTCGAGCGCCACATCGACGTCCTTGGCCCGCAGGTAGCGGGTGATGTTGGTGAGGCGGGTGCCGAAGAGGAAGGTGTGGACGCGATCCCGGTCGTTGGTGACCGCATGCATGAAATGCAGGAAGATCCGGCTGTAGCGGCTCATCGATCCCGAGATGTCGCAGAGCACCACCAGCGGCGGCGGGCGGCGGCGGCGGCGCTTGCGCTTGAGGCTCACGAGGTCGCTCGAGCGCAGCTGCGCCCGCAGCGTGGCGCGCATGTCGGTGCGGTCGCCGCGCGGATCCGGGCCGAAGCGGCGGGTCGCGATGTCGGCGAGCGGCAGCATCATCCGGCGGATGGCGGCCTTCGCCTGCGCGACCTCGGCATTCGACATCTTCTCGAAATCCATCTTCTGCAGCAGCTCGCGCTCCGAGAAGGTCATGCGGGCGTCGATCTCGATCTCGGTCTCGCTCGGCCGGTCCTTGTCGCTGCCGTCGCCGGCATGGAGCGCCTCGGCCAGCCGCCGGCTCATCTCCTCGCCGGGCTCGTCGCCGCGGATCGCCGGCAGCATCAGCGCCATCATCTTCTCCAGCAGCTCCGGATTGCGCCAGAAGATGTGGAAGGCCTGATCGAAGAGCTCGCGCTGATCCCGGCGGTTGACGAAGACGGCGTGCAGCGCCCAGTAGAAATCGCTGCGGTCGCCGACGCCGACGGCGCGCACCGCCTCGACCGCCGCCAGCACCTTGCCCGGCCCGATCGGCAGCCCGGCCGCGCGCAGGGTGCGCGCGAAATACATGATGTTGGCGAGGAGCCGGCCGGCCATCAGCTGGCGGCGGCGAGCTCCTGCTTCACCTGGGTGAGCAGGCGCTGCGCTTCCGACCCCTGGATCTTGGCGATGTCGTCCTGATATTTGAGCAGCACGCCGAGCGTGTCGTTGATCGCCTCCGGCGTCAGCGCCAGCACGTCGAGCTGCATCAGCGCCTGCGCCCAGTCGATGGTCTCGGCGACGCCGGGCAGCTTGAACAGCTCGGTCGTGGCGCGCAGCTTCTGCACGAAGGCCACGACCTCGCGCGAGAGATCCTCGGCGGCGCCCGGCGCCTTGACCCGAAGGATCTCGAGCTCGCGCTCGGCGCTGGGGTAGTCGACCCAGTAGTAGAAGCAGCGGCGCTTCAGCGCATCATGGATCTCGCGCGTGCGGTTGGAGGTGATGACGACGATCGGCGGCTGCGCCGCCTTGACCGTGCCGATCTCGGGGATGGTGATCTGGTAGTCGGACAGCACTTCCAGCAGATAGGCCTCGAACGGCTCGTCGGTGCGGTCGAGCTCGTCGATCAGCAGCACCGGCGGTCCCGCCAGCTCCGGCTCCAGCGCCTGCAGCAACGGCCGCTTGATCAGGAAGCGGTCGGAGAAGATCTCCTCCTCGATGGTGTCGCGGCTTTCGGCACCGCTCTCGGCCAGGCGGATCTCGATCATCTGGCGGGCGTAGTTCCACTCATAGACCGCCGAGGCGACGTCGAGGCCTTCATAGCATTGCAACCGGATGAGCCGTCGGCCGAGCGTCTCGGCCAGCACCTTGGCGATCTCGGTCTTGCCCACCCCCGCCTCGCCTTCGAGGAAGAGCGGCCGGTTCAAGGCGAGGGCGAGATAGACGGCGGTGGCGAGGCTGCGGTCGCCGACATAATTGCCGCGGCGCAGCAACTCCAGCGTATCGCCGACCGAAGCAGGCAGAGAGGGCATGAGGATCCGTTCCGACGTTTTAAGGGTTCTAGAAGGCGGAGCGCGCAATGGCAAGAAAGGGCGGACCTTATCCCTCTCCCCTTGTGGGAGAGGGTTGCTAGTCCGCACTGAGCGGGCTTTCGCGATTGCTGCGCAATCGCTGGCGCCCGCCGACGACGACGCGCTTCGCGCGTCGCGCCGCACCCTCCCATGGCGTCGCCATGGGCCCCTCCCTCTCCCACGAGGGGAGAGGGATTCTAAGCCTCGCCGTCAGCCCGCGGCGGCGACCGCGCGCTTGGCCATGATGGTGACCAGATGGGCGCGGTATTCGGCGCTGGCGTGGATGTCGGCGTTGAGGCCCGAGGCGCTTTGCTTGACGTTGGCCACGGCGTCGGGGCTCCAGGATTTGGCGAGCGCCGCCTCCATCTCCTTCTGGCGGAAGACGACGGGACCGGCGCCGGTGACCGCGACGCGCACGCCGCCACCGGTGCGCGCCGCCATCACGCCGACCACGGCGTAGCGCGAGGCGGGGTTGCGGAACTTCTCGTAGCCCGCCTTCTCCGCCACCGGGAAGCTCACCGCGGTGATGATCTCGTCGGGGGCGAGCGCAGTCTCGAACATGCCCTTGAAGAAATCGTCGGCGGCGATGCGCCGCTTGTTGGTGATCACCGTGGCGTTGAGCCCGAGCACCGCCGCCGGATAATCGGCAGCGGGGTCGTTGTTGGCGATGGAGCCGCCGATCGTGCCGCGGTTGCGCACCTGCGGATCGCCGATCAGCTCGGCGAGATGCGCCAGCGCCGGAATGGCGCCCTTCACCACATCGGATGTGGCGACCTCGACGTGCCGCGTCATCGCGCCGATGACCACCGCATTGCCGTCGCGCTTGATGCCCTTGAGCTCGGCGATGCCGCCGAGATCGATCAGGTCGGAGGGCTTGGCGAGGCGCTGCTTCAGGGTCGGGATGAGCGTCATCCCGCCGGCGAGCAGCTTCGCCTCTTCCTTGGCGCCGAGGGTCTTGGCCGCGTCGGCGACGTTCTGGGCCCGCTGATAGTCGAAGTTGTACATGGCTGTCTCTCCCTTATTCCGCCGCCTGGGGCATGGTCTTGGCCGCGATCGCCCGCCATACGCGCTCGGACGTTGCCGGCATGTCGAGAGCGCCGACGCCGAGCGGCGCCAGCGCGTCGGCGACGGCATTCATGATCGCTGCCGGCGCGCCGATCGCGCCGGCCTCGCCGCAGCCTTTGACGCCGAGCGGGTTGTGCGTGCACAGCGTCGTGTGGGTGGCAACCTCGAAGGACGGCAGATTGTCGGCCCGCGGCATGCAGTAGTCCATGAAGGAGCCGGTCACGAGCTGGCCGTCCGCGTCATAGACCGCGTTCTCCAGCAGCGCCTGCCCGATGCCCTGGGCGAGACCGCCATGGACCTGGCCTTCGACGATCATCGGGTTGATGATGCGGCCGAAATCGTCGGCGGCGGTGAAGCGCACCACCGCGATGTCGCCGGTGTCGCGGTCGACCTCGATCTCGGCGATGTGGCAGCCCGCGGGATAGGTGAAGTTCTTGGGATCGTAGAAGGCGGTCTCGTCGAGGCCGGGCTCGAGCTCCTCGATCGGGTAGTTGTGCGGCACATAGGCGGCGAAGGCGACCTGGCCGAAGGCGACGTTCTTGTCCGTGCCGGAGACCTGGAACTTGCCGTCCTTGAACTCGATGTCCGCCTCGGCGGCCTCGAGCAGATGGGCGGCGATCTTCTTGCCCTTGTTCACCACCTTGTCCATCGCCTTGACCAGCGCCGAGCCGCCGACCGGCAGCGAGCGCGAGCCATAGGTCCCCATGCCGAAGGGGATCTTGTTGGTGTCGCCATGGACGACATCGACCATCTCCAGCGGCACGCCCAGCCGGTCGGAGACAAGCTGTGCGAAGGTGGTCTCGTGGCCCTGGCCGTGGCTGTGGGTGCCGGTGAAGACGGTGATGCTGCCGGTGGGATGGACGCGCAGCTCCGCCGTCTCGTAGAGGCCGGCGCGGGCGCCGAGGGCGCCGGCCACCGCCGAGGGCGCGATGCCGCAGGCCTCGATATAGGTGGCGATGCCGATGCCGCGCAGCTTGCCGCGCTTGGCCGCCTCCGCCCGGCGTTGCGCGAAGCCGGCGTAATCGGCCGCCTTCAGCGCCATGTCGAGGGTGGTGAAGTAGTCGCCGCTGTCATAGGTGAGCGCCACCGGCGTCTGGTAGGGATAGGCGTCCTTGGGGATGAAGTTGCGCCGGCGCAGCTCCGCCGGATCGACCTTCAATTCGCGCGCCGCGGTGTCGACGATGCGCTCGATGACATAGCAGGCCTCGGGCCGCCCGGCGCCGCGATAGGCGTCGACCGGCACGGTGTTGGTGAAGGCGGACTTGACCTCGACATAGACCGCCGGCGTCGTATAGGTGCCGGCGAGCAGCGTGCCATAGAGATATGTCGGGATCGCGGTCGCGAAGGTGGAGAGATATCCCCCGAGATTGGCGATGGTCGCGACCCTGAGCGCCAGGAACTTGCCGTCCTTGTCGAGCGCGAGCTCGGCATGGGTGACATGGTCGCGGCCCTGCGCATCCGACGCGAAGCTCTCGCCGCGCTCGGCCGTCCATTTCACCGGCCGGCCGATATGCGGCGCCGCCCAGGTGACGATCGCTTCTTCGGCATAGTGATAGATCTTCGAGCCGAAGCCGCCGCCGACATCGGGCGCCACCACCCTGAGCTTGTGCTCCGGCAGCTGCAGCACGAAGGCGCCCATCAGCAGCCGGATGACATGGGGATTCTGGCTGGTGGTGTAGAGCGTGTATTCGCCCGTGGCGCGGTCATACTCGCCGATCGCCGCGCGCGGCTCCATCGCGTTGGCCACCAGGCGGTTGTTGACGATGTCGAGCCGGGTGACATGCGCCGCCTTGGCGAAGGCGGCGTCGACCGCCGCCTTGTCGCCGAGATGCCAGTCGTAGCAGAGATTGCCCTTGGCCTGCTCGTGGAGCTGGGGCGCGCCGGGCTTCAGCGCGTCCTCGGCCGAGACCACCGCCGGGAGCGGCTTGTAATCGACCACGATCAGCTCGGCGGCGTCCTTGGCCTGCGAGCGCGTCTCGGCGATGACGACGGCGACGGGATCGCCGACATGGCGCACCTTGCCTTGCGCCAGCACCGGATGCGGCGGCTCCGCCATCGGGCTGCCGTCCTTGGAATGGATCAGCCAGCCGCAAGGCAGCCCGCCCACCTGCATGTCGGCGCCGGTGAAGATCGCGATCACGCCGGGCGCCGCCTTGGCCTTGGCCGTGTCGATGCCGCGCAGCTCGGCATGGGCATGCGGGCTGCGCAGGAGGAAGGCGTGGACTTCGCCGGGCCGGTTGATGTCGTCGGTGTAGGTTCCGCGTCCCGTGAGGAAGCGGGCATCTTCCTTGCGGCGCACCGCGGCGCCGATGCCGGTGGTGGACATTACGCGGTCCTCCCCATCGCCTCGGTGCCGGCCTTGATGGCCTTCACGATGTTGTGATAGCCGGTGCAACGGCAGATGTTGCCCTCGAGCCACTCGCGGATTTCCTGCTCGGTCGGGCTCTTGTGGTGCTTGGCGAAGTCGACCGCGCTCATCACCATGCCCGGGGTGCAGAAGCCGCATTGCAGCCCGTGATGCTCGCGGAACGCCTCCTGCATCGGATGCAGCTTGTCGCCGCTGGCGAGGCCCTCGATGGTCATCACCTGCGCGCCATTGGCTTGCACCGCCAGCAGCGTGCAGCTCTTCACGGATTCGCCGTTCACATGCACGACGCAGGCGCCGCACTGGCTGGTGTCGCAGCCGACATGGGTGCCGGTGAGGGCGAGCTGTTCGCGCAGCAGCTGGACGAGGAGGGTGCGCGGCTCGACGGTGGCCGTCACCGCCTTGCCGTTCACCGTAAGGGTCACGGTGGCCATGGACTTCACTCCCTTATGTTGTTGTCAAAAACCGCTTCCGCGCCGCCACGCTCGCCGAAAGCCGCCCGGAGCGCCGCGAGAGCCAGGATATCCGTCGAGTTTCGTGCGCCGGGCACGCCGGGTCAAGCCGATCAGTGCCCGCCGCCGCGGGTGAAGACATAGAGCAGCACGGCGATGATGATCACCAGCCCGGCCACCCAGACGAGGGGCGGCAGCCGCGGCGAGGCGGCCGCCGGGGGCTTGGCGGCGGCGACGGGCGGCGGTTCGGGCGCAGCGCCCGCGGCCGCCGCCTGAAGGGCGGGCTCGGGCGTGGCCGCGGCGCCGCCCACCGCGGTGGAGAAGCGCGAGAAGAAATCCTCCGCCATCTTGCGCGCGGTGGCGTCGATCAGCCGCGAGCCGATCTGCGCGAGCTTGCCGCCGACATGCGCTTCCACGGTGTAGGCGAGCTTGGTGCCGCCATCGGCATCGCTGAGCCGGACGGTGGCGCCGCCCTTGGCGAAGCCGGCGGCGCCGCCGCTGCCTTCGCCGGTGATCTTGTAGCCGTTGGGCGGGTCGAGATCGCTGAGCGTGACCTTGCCGCCGAAGCGCGCCTTTACCGGTCCCACCTTGGCGGTGACCTTGGCCTGCATCTCGGTGTCGGACAGCTTCTCGATCTCTTCGCAGCCCGGGATCGATTGCTTCAGGATCTCGGGATCGTTGAGCGCTGCCCAGACTTTCTGGCGCGGTGCCGGGATCAGGAACTCTCCGGTCATGTCCATGGCGGCTTCCCTCGGGTTTTTCTTGAGTGGCGCCGAGCCTATCGCGCGCGCGGGGCGGGAGCAAGGCGGGGGGCGCGTCGTTGGCCGGTTGCACCGCCGCACCCTCTGGCCTCGGCGGCGGCGCCACAGCATAGTCGGCGCATGACCGTTTTCGCTTCGCCGCTTTGGGCGGTGCCGTTCCTGGGATTGCTGCTGACCATCGCCTGCGCGCCGCTGCTGGCGGCGCGGCAATGGCATCGCCACTACCCGATCTGGACCGCGCTGTGGTCTCTGGCCTTCCTGGTGCCGGCGACGGGGCTCGACCGGCCGGGGATGGTGTTCGAGGTCGTCCTCGAAACGGTGCTGCAGCACTACCTGCCGTTCATCCTGCTGCTCGGCGCGCTCTACACCGTGGCGGGGGGCTTGCGCGTCACCGGCGTGCCGCACGGCGGGCCGGCGGTGAACACCGCGCTGCTGGCCATTGGCGGGGTGCTGGCGAGCTTCGTCGGCACCACCGGCGCCGCCATGCTGATGATCCGGCCGCTGATCCGCGCCAACCGCCATCGCCGGCACGGCGCGCATATCATCATCTTCCTCATCCTGCTGGTCGCCAATGTCGGCGGCGCGCTGACGCCGCTCGGCAATCCGCCGATCTTCCTCGGCTTTCTCGCCGGGGTGCCGTTCCTGTGGCCGCTGACCCATCTCTGGGCGCCGACCCTGCTGGTCGCCGGCGGACTGCTGGCGAGCTTCTACGCGCTCGACCGCCATTTCGCGCGCCGCGCCCGCCGCGCCGATCCGGCGGTGCTGCCGGAGATCGAGAAGCTCGGGCTCGAAGGCGCCGTCAACCTGCTGCTGCTGGCGCTCATCATCGTCGCGGTGCTGCTGCGCGCCTTCTGGGCGGCGCCGCCGGGCGCTCGGCGTTCCTCACCTGCGGTGGGACGCCGCCGACGATCGTCGGCGACATCGCTGCTGCTGGCGGCGGCGCTGCTGTCGCTGGCGCTGACGCCGCGCGAGACGCGGCGACGCAACGAGTTCGATTGGGAGCCGATGATCGAGGTGGCGATCCTGTTTGCCGGCATCTTCATCACCATCATTCCGGTGATGGCGATGATCGCGGCGGGGCCCGCCGGGCCGGCGGCGCCGCTGTTCGACCGGCTGATGAGCGGCGGCGTGCCGAACGATCCGCTGTTCTACTGGGCCACCGGCCTGCTCTCGGCGGTGCTCGACAACGCGCCCACTTACCTGGTGTTCTTCGGCTTCGCGGGCGGCGATGCGGCGCATCTCGTCGCCGGGCTGCCGCGCACGCTGGCGGCGATCTCGGCGGCGGCGGCATATTTCGGCGCGCTCACCTATACCGGCAATGCGCCCAACCTGCTGATCAAGCGCCTAGCGGAGCAGCAGGGCGTCGCCATGCCCAATTTCTTCGGCTATATCGGCTGGGCGATGGCCTGCCTGCTGCCCTGGCTGCTGCTGGCGCAGCTGATCTTCTTCCGCTGATCACCACAGGCCGGGGACGAGACGCGCGGTGCGGCGCGCATAGTCGGCGTAGTCGGGGAACGTCTCGCGCAGCACCTGCTCCTCGTTGCGCAGGCGCAGCAGCTGCAGCGCGAGATGGGTCGCGAACAGCAGCACGGCCGGCCAGCCCCAGTAAGGCAGGAAGATGCCGAGGATGGCGATCTCCTCGGTGAGATAGAGCGGATGGCGTACGATGCGGTAGGGGCCGCCAGTGACCAAGCGGCGCGCCTCGGACATGACGCTGAACGAGCGGCCGAGCCGGTTGAGCACCAGCAGCGCCAGCGCATTGCCGATGAAGGCCAGCGCCGCGGAGAGAAAGAGCAGCCAGGTCGGCGCCGGAGCAAGCCGCGGCAGGAACGGCAAGACAAAGAGCAGCGTCACCGCCAGCAGCGCGGTGAGCCGCGGCAGCAGCCCCCGCGCCTTGGCGACGGGTTGCGAGCGGACGAGGGTGAGCCAGGCGGCGACGACGAAGAAGGCGAGGGTGAAGAAGCGCGACAGCATGTCGGCGACCGCCGCCAGCGTCAGGGTGCCGGGCGCGGCGAGGTCGAGCTTGCCGGCGCTCGCCAGCAGGCCGACGGCAAGGTTGGCCGCCAGCAGCAGGAACCACAGCGTCACCGCGCGATGGATCGCCCATTCATAGATCGCCGAGCCCTGAAGCTCGCGCCACAGCCGGTCGCCGAAGAACGGCGCGGCTTCCCCGATGGCGGCCTGCGGCCTCTGCGACATGCCTCGCTCTCCTGCGGCGCAACCAAAGCGCGCCATGCTCCGGGAGGGGCGGGCCCGAGTCAAAACCTATCGCGGCGAACGCGCGGGACATTTTAGGCGTGGGCGAGGCAAGCGTTCACGATCGCTTAAGGCTGCGCCGCAGCGTCTTGCCGCGTCGGCGGCGCCCGGGCTAGAACCGGTCCCGTCCCGCCGCAACACGCCCGCCGCTCGCCCCATGTCCCGTCTTCGTCCGCTTCTCGTCCTCGCCGTGCTGCTGGCGCTCACCCTCGGCGCCCAGGCGCAGCTTGCCGTCTTCAAGACATCCTCGCTCACCATCGACACCGCGTCCGGGCCGCGGCGCTTTGCCATCGAACTTGCTTTGACGCCGGCGCAGCAGGAGCAAGGGCTGATGTTCCGCCGCGATCTCGCCCCCGATGCCGGCATGCTGTTCGATCTCGGCAGCGAGCGCATCGCGACCTTCTGGATGAAGAACACGCTCATCCCGCTCGACATGCTGTTCATCGCCGAGGACGGCCGCGTCGCCGACATCCATGAGCGCGCCGTGCCGCTGTCGGAGGCGACCATCTCGTCCAAGGTGCCGGTGCGCGCCGTGCTCGAGCTCAATGGCGGCACCGTCGCGCGCCTCGGCATCAAGCCGGGCGACGTTGTCCATGACGCGATCTTCGGGAATGCGAGCTAACGCCGCCGGCGCCGCCGATCACGGGCGCTTGCGCGCCAGGGTGATGCCGTCGGCCAGCGGCAGCAGCGAGAGGTCGATGCGCTCGTCCGTATGCAGCTTGGCGTTGAGCGCGCGCAGCGCCGCCGTGTCCGGATCCCTGCGCCGGGCGTCGGCGACCCAGCCGCCCCATAGCACGTTGTCGATGACGATGAGCCCGCCGGCGCGCAGCAGGCGCAGCGCGCGCTCGTAATAGGCGTCGTAATTCTCCTTGTCGGCATCGATGAAGACGAAGTCGAAGCGCGCCTCCTGGCCGTCCGCGAGCAGCGCATCGAGCGTCGCCAGCGCCGGGGCGAGGCGCAGCTCGATCCTGTCGGCAACCCCGGCCGCGGCCCAGTAGCGTTGCGCGATTGCCGTGGTCTCGGGGTTGACGTTGCAGGCGATGATGCGCCCGTCGGGCGGCAGCGCCAGCGCCACGGCGAGCGTGCTGTAGCCGGTGAAGGTGCCGATCTCGAGGCAGCGCCGGGCCCCCACCAGCCGCGCCAGGAGCGCCATGAGCTGGCCCTGGTCGGGCGCGATCTGCATGCCGGCCAGGGGCAGCCGCGCCGTCTCCTCGCGCAGCTTGCGCAGCACCGGCGGCTCGCGCAGCGAGACGGACAGGATGTAGTCGTCGAGCTTGTCGGAGAGGTCGATATGGCGCTTGGTCATGGCGGGCCTCGTGCGGCGGGACACTATACCGTCAGAACAAGCGAGCCGGTGGTGCGTCGCTCCTCGAGGTCGCGATGGGCCTGGGCGGCATCGGCGAGCGCATAGCGCCGCGGCGGCGCCAGCGTCAGGATGCCCTGGCGCAGCGCCGCGAACAGGCGCATGACATGCGGCGCGAGCGTCTCCGCCGTGTCGGTATAGTGGCCGTAATTGGGTCGCGACAGGGTCAGCGATTTGGCTGCCAGCGCGCCGATGTCGCGGGCGCCGATCGGACCCGAGGCCTGGCCGAAGCTGACGAGATGGCCGCGCGCCGCCAGCGCCTGGAGCGAGCCGTCGAAGGTGTCGGCGCCGACGGCGTCATAGACGACGTTGACGCCGCGCCCGCCGGTCAGCCGCAGCGCCGCGGCGGCGAAATCCTCGCGGCTGTAAAGGATGGCGTGATGGGCGCCGTGGCGCAGGGCGAGCTGCGCCTTCTCCTCGCTCGACACGGTGGCGATGACCGTCGCCCCCAGATGCCGCGCCCATTGCACGAGGAGCTGGCCGACGCCGCCGGCCGCGGCGTGGATGAGGACGAGGTCGCCTTGCCCGACGCGGTGGACGTCGTGCAGCAGGAAGCTCGCCGACACGCCCTTGAGCAGCGCGGCGGCGGCGACGTTGTCCGGGATGTCGTCGGAGAGGCGCACCAGCAGGTCGGGCGCCATGACGCGCCGCTCGCAATAGGCGCCGACCGGCGGACAGGCATAGGCGACGCGCTCGCCGACGCGGAAGCCCTCGACGCCGTCGCCCACCGCCTCGATGACCGCCGCCGCCTCCATGCCGGGGATGCCGGGCGGCGTCAGCAGGTCGAAATAGCCGGTGCGGCAGTAGACATCGATGAAATTGACGCCGATCGCCGTGTGCCGCAACCGGACCTCGCCGCGCGCCGGCGGCGGCACGGCGACGTCCTGGAGGCGCAGCACCTCCGGCCCGCCATAGCGCTCGACGACGATCGCCTTGGCCCGGACGGCAGCGCCCGCGACGGGGCCGATCAGCGGCGGCGCGGCCGGCGGCGCCGACGGTCGGGCCGTCACGGGCATGGCGCCGCCGGGGCGGTGCAGGCGCTGGCGGATGGCGGCGAAGCCCGCGCGATAGATCCCGTCCCGCACCAGGGCCACGAGCTCCGCCTCGCGCGTCGGCGGCGGATGGAATTCCGAGCGCCATTCCCAGAAGGTCCGGTCGCCGTCCGTCACCGGCTTCAGCCGGATGGTCGCGACGTAGCCCATCAGCGGCAGCGGCGCCTCGAGGATGCAGTAGGTCAGGCGATGCGCCGCGTCGGAGAGCGACAGGAGCTGCTCGCGCAGCTCGCCGCCATCGGCCAGGCGAAAGCGCCGCACCGCGCCCACGGCATCGACGGGCAGCCCGTCCTCGATGGCGCTGGTGGCGACCGCCGGGTGCCAGCGGTCATGGCCGTTGAAATCGCGCAGGATGCGCCAGACATCGTCCAGCGGCGCATCGATGATCGTGCTCTCCCGGACCACCACCATGGCCGGGATCAGCGACCGAAGCGCTGCTTCAGGGCGTTGAAGGCGGCCTGGAAGACGCCGGTGCCGATCTGCTGGACGAGCGCCGCCTCGCGCTCGGGCGGGCAGTCGAACTCGGCCTCCCATTCGGCGAAGGTGACATTGCCGTCGGTGACCGGCGTCAGGGACAATTTGGCGATGTAGTTCTGCACCCCCATCGGGCTCTCCAGGATGGCATAGGTGCAGGAGAGGTCGTAATCCGAGAGCGCCAGCAGCCGCTCGCGGATGACGCCGCCATCCTTGAGGCGGAAATTGCGGATGCAGCCGATCTGGTCGGGCGGCGCGTTGTGCTCGATGCGGCTTTGCGCCACGAACGGCGTCCAGTCCGGGAGCGCGTTGAAGTTGCGCACGACCTGCCAGACCTGCGCCGCCGGCGCCGGGATCACGGCAGAGACATAGACCTTGGTCATGGCGATCTCTGCGTTAGAGCCGTCACCGGTCGCGCTCGTCCTCGTCCTTGCCGTTGGGGCCCTTGCCCCCCTTCTTGTCGCGGGTCAGGCTCGATATGTCCTTGGCGTCGCGCAGCACGTCGGTCAGCCGGCCGAGCGAACCGCCCTCGATGCCGATCTCCTTCATCAGGCTGTCGATCATCGGCGCCTGGACGCGATAGCGCAGCGCCGAATCGATGACCTCGTCGGTGACGTTACGGTTGCCGCCATTGCCGTTGCCGGTCATGCCGTCGACATGCAGGATCTTGATGCCGTCGATCTTCTCCATCGGCTTGACGCTCTCGCGCACGATGCCTTCGAGATGATCGAGCAGCTTGCCGCGCAGGCGGCCGGCGCGCGCCTCCTCGCTCAGCAGGTTCTCCGCCTCGTTGAGCTGGCGCTGGCCGGCGGCGTCGACCTCGTAGCGCTGCGCCGCGGCGAGCGCGCGGATCTTCTCGGCCTCGGCCTCGGCGGTGGCGGCGATCGTCTGCGCCTCGGCCAGGCTCCTGGCGGCGCGCATCTCGGCCTCGGCCGCCGCGGTGATGCGCAGCGCCTCGCGCTCCGCCTCGCGCTGCGCCGCGATGAGGTCGGTGAGCTTGCGCCGCTCGGCGATCTCGCGCTCGCGTGCGGTGAAGGCCTGCTCCTCGGCCTGGACGGCCTTGGCGCGGGCGCCTTCCGCCGCGGCGATGGCGGCCGAGCGCTCCTGCGTCTTGCGGGCGAGGTCGATCGCCTTCTGGATCTCGGCGACCTCGACCTTGAGGTCGCGCTCGATGGCGAGCTGGCGCAGGTCGCGATCCCTGACCAGCTTCGCCTCCTCGATACCGCGCTCGGTGGTGATCCGCGCCCGCTCGACCTCTTCCGAGGCGGCGATCTCGGCCTCCTCGAAGGCCTGGCGCTTGGCGATCTGCAGCCCTTCGAGATGGCGCTCGCGCGCGAGGCGCACCTCGTCGATGGCGCGCTCCTGCTGGATGCGCTCGGATTCGGTCTGCTGGTTGGCGATGATCTCGGCACGACGCTTCTCGGCCTCGGCCCTGGTCAGGTCGAGCGCCTTTTCGGCGAGCGCGATCTGGCGCTCGAGCTCGACGATCTCGAGCGACTGCCGACGCTGGATCTCGAGCTCGCTCTGCGCCCGCTCGCGCTCGATGCGCGCCGTCTCGAGCGCAAGGCCCAAGGCGATCTGCTCGCGCTCGGTCTGCTCGCGGGTCCTGAGCTCGGCCTCGTCGAGCGTGCGCCGGCGGGCGATCTCGCGCCGCTGCGCCTCTTCCTCGGTGCGGATGCGCTCCTCGGTGAGCGAGCGCTCCTGCGCCAGGCGCGACTTCTCGACGGCCTCGCGGGAGATGAGCTGCGCCTGCTCGGCCTCCTGGTCGCGCACCGCGCGCTCCTTGGCGAGTGCCGAGCGCTGCGCCGCGCGGCGGATCTCGACCTCGCGCTCCTGCTCCAGCCGGGCGTATTCGGTGTCACGGTCGATCTCCAGCACCTTGCGCTGGGTCTCGAGGTTCTGGTTGCGGATGTCGACCAGCGTGCGCTGCTCGATCTCGTTGCGCATGCGGCGGCGCATTTCGATCGATTCCGTGAGCTGGGTCAGGCCTTCGGCGTCGAAGGCGTTGGACGGGTCGAAGAAGTCGAGGCTGGTCTGGTCGAGATCGACGATCGCCACGGTCTCGAGCTCGAGACCGTTGGTCGCCAGCGCCTCGGCGGCGAGCTTGTGGACCGCGGCCGAGTAGTCGCCGCGCCGCTCGTGCATCTCCTCGAGCGTCATCTGCGCCGCGACCGTGCGCATGGCGGCGGCGAACTTGCCTTCGAGCAGCTCGCGCAGGCCGTCGGGCTGGAGGGCGCGGCGGCCCAGCGTCTGGGCGGCGGCGGCGACGAGTTCGCGCGCGGCGCCGACGCGCACGAAGAACTCGGCGATGAGGTCGACGCGCATGCGGTTCTTGGTGATGAGCGCCGATTGCTGCTCGCGGCGGACTTCGATCCGCATCACGTTCATGTTGACCGGCGTGATCTCGTGCAGCACCGGAATGACGAAGGCGCCGCCATTGACCACGACCTTCTCGCCGAGGAAGCCGGTGCGGACGAAGGCGATCTCCTTGGTCGAGCGCCGGTAGAGCCAGCGCAGGATGTAGACGCCGACGACGATGACGATCGCGGCAATGACGAGCCACAGGAGAATGTTGCCAAAGATTTGCGCGGCCATGATCCCTTGCCCTCCCGAAGCGGTCAGCCGAAGGCGACCGACTTGAATTTGCGTGTCTGTTCCGTGAGCGCCCGTTCCGTGGGCAGCCGTTCCATCGAGGACGCGCCGTAGAAGCCGTGGCAGTTGCGCGCGTTCCTCAGGACGTATTCCGCGTCCTCAGGCGCCGAGACCGGGCCGCCATGGACGAGGATGATCGCGTCCTTGTTCACCTTGAGCGCCGCCTCCGACCATTCGTCGACCAGCGCCGGCACGCGGTCGAGCTTCAGCGCGGTCTCGGCGCCGATCGCCCCGCCGGTGGTGAGGCCCATATGGCAGACGATGATGTCGGCGCCGGCCTTGGCCATGGCGGCGGCCTCGCCGGCATTGAAGACGTAGGGCGTCGTCAGCAGGTCCTTGGCGCGTGCCAGGCGGATCAGATCGACCTCGAGCCCGTAGGACATGCCGGTCTCCTCGAGGTTGGCGCGGAAGGTGCCGTCGATCAGCCCGACCGTCGGGAAATTCTGCACGCCGGCGAACCCCGCCGCCTTCACCTCGTCGAGGAAACGGTCGAAGAGGCAGAAGGGATCGGTGCCGTTGACGCCGGCGAGCACCGGCGTCCGCGTCGCCACCGGCAGGATCTCGCGCGCCATCTCCATCACGATCTCGTTGGCATTGCCATAGGCCAGCAGTCCCGACAGCGAGCCGCGGCCGGCCATGCGGTAGCGGCCGGAATTGTAGATGACGATGAGGTCGATGCCGCCGGCCTCCTCGCATTTGGCAGAAAGCCCGGTGCCGGCGCCGCCGCCGACGATCGGCACGCGGCGTCGCTTCATGTCTTGGAATTTCTCGACCAGCGCCGAGCGCTCGAAGCGCAGCATTCAGGCTCTCCTTTGCAGCTTCGGCGCGATCGCGCGGAAGGCGGCGACCACCGCCTCGACGAAGGCGGGCTCGTTGATGTTGCCGCGCACGCGCTCGACGCGGCGCTGGGGCGAGGGGCGGACGGTCTTCTGGATGGCCTCGAACAAGGCGGCGTCGGCCTCGGGATCGTGGAAGGGCTGGCCCGGCGCGTCGAGCAGCGAGACGCCGCCTTCGGGCAGCAGGAAGCGCACCGGACCGCTCATCTGGTTGAGCCGCTCGCCGATCCATTCGCCGAAGGCGCGGTTCTCGTCGCGCGTGGTGCGCATCAAGGTGACGTTCGGGTTGTGGACGACGAATTTGCGGCTGCGGAATTTCTCCGGCACCGTGTCGCGCGGCCCGAAATTGACCATGTCGAGCGCGCCGACCGAGCCGACATAGGGCAGGCCGGTGCGGATCGGCGCGCCGAAGCGGTCCTGATCGGCGGCGAACACGCCGCCGACGATCATGTCGGCGATCTCGGTCGTGGTCAGGTCGAGGAAGGCCGCGAGCAGCCGGCTGTCGCCGAGGCGCTCCATCGAGCGGCCGCCGATGCCGGTGGCATGGAAGACGAGGCAGTCGTAATCCGCCTCGAGCTGGCGCGTCACCGCCTGGACGAGGGGGGTGGTCACGCCGAACATGGTGATGCCGACGGCCGGCCGCGCCAGCTTGCGCCGCGCCTCCATCGCCTCGCCGGTAGGCAGCTGCGCGATCATGCCGGCCATGGCGTGAGCGGCATTGCCCAGCACCTGCTCGGTGATCGAGTTGAGACCCTGCACGTCGGCCACCGAGTGGAACATCATGATGTCGGCGCCGCCGACATATTTCGCGACGTCGCCGGCCGCGACGGTCGAGACCATGATCTTGGGCACGCCCACCGGCAGCGCCCGCATCCCGGCCGTCGCCAGCGTCGTGCCGCCCGAGCCGCCGGCCGAGATCATGCCGCCGATGCGCGGCTCGCGCTCGGCCCAGCGCGCAAACGCCTCGGCCATGGCGGTGACCGACCGGCCGCGATCGCCGGACATCACCTCGGACGCACCGCGCGGATGCAGGCTCGCGACCTGCAGCGCCGGCACATCGGCGCTCGACGGCTTGCCCGAGGTCGAGAGATCGACGGTGCGCACCGGCACGCCCAGCGCCTTCAGCCGGTCGGCGATGAAGCGCAGCTCCTTGCCCTTAGTGTCGAAGGTGCCGGCGACGATGGCGGTGCGGCCGATCCGTTCGGCGAACGGCATGGCGAAGATGCGGCGCGGATCGGCCACGGACGCCGCCGGCGGCGGCGTCTCGGAAGCCGGACGCTGCGGCGCCAACGGCGCATTCCAGCGGTTGGGCAATTGGGTCACCGGGCGATAGACGCCGTTCTCCGCCACCGGCGCGCCGTCTCCCGGCCCGCGCTCGATGCGGTAGACCGCGGCGAGCTGTTGCGCGGCCTCGGCGGTGACGGCCGGCGTCACCGGCTCCTCCTCGGCATGGCGGCCGACGCCCAGCAGGCGCTGCTGCAGCTCGCGATCGGCGGCAAGCGCCTCGAGACTCCATGATCCGGTTGATGCGGCCGTTGACCATGATGGCCACGCGGTCGGAGACCGCGGTGGCGACGCCGATATTCTGCTCGATGACCAGGATGGCCATCTCGTCTTCCTGGCTGAGCGTCACCAGCATGCGCTCGACCTGGGCCACGATCATCGGCGCCAGGCCCTCCGTCGGCTCGTCCATGACGAGGAGCTTCGGGTCGCTCAGCAGCGCGCGGGCGATGGCCAGCATCTGCTGCTCGCCGCCCGAGAGCTGCGAGCCGCCGTTGCCGCGGCGCTCGGCCAAGCGCGGGAAGGTCTGGTAGACCCGCTCGACCGTCCACATCGCGTCGCGGCGGCTGCCGGCGGCCAGCCGCAGATGCTCGTCGACGGTGAGGCTCGGCCAGCAGCGCCGCCCCTGCGGCACGTAGCCCACGCCGAGGCGGTGGATCTCGTGCGGCTCCAGGCTCGAGATCTCGCGGCCGTTGACCCGGATGCTGCCGGAGCGCGCGCGCTTCAGCCCGGCGATGGTGTTGCACAGCGTGGTCTTGCCCATGCCGTTGCGGCCGACGAGCGACAGCACGCCGCTTTCCAGGGTCAGCGATACGCCCTGGATGGCGTGGCTTTCGCCGTAATAGACCTGAAGATCGTCGATCTTCAGCGCCGCGGGCGGCTGGCGGGCCGCCCTGGCCGATCGCTCAGCCATGCTTGCCCCCGAGATAGATCTCCTGGACCTCGGGATCGTTCTCGATCTCTTCGGGCGTGCCTTCCTTGAACAGCCGCCCATCATGCATCATCGACACATAGTCGGCGACGCGCAAGGCCACGTCCAGATCGTGCTCGATGATGATATAGCCGATATGCTTGGGCAGCGCGTTGAGGATGGCGACGAGGTCGCGGCGCTCGGTCGGCGACAGCCCGGCCGCCGGCTCGTCGAACAGGATGAAGCGCGGCGCGCCGGCGAGCGCCAGCGCGATCTCGAGCTGGCGTTGCTGGCCGTGGCTCAGGGTGGCGACCAGGGTGTCGCGGTCGCCATCGAGATGCACGGCGCCGATGATCGATTCCGCCTGCATCAGGTTGACATCGGCGCCGCCGGGCCGCAGCAGCGAGAAGCGCCGGCGCGACACGCCGCGGCAGGCGAGGAAGACGCTGTCGATGACGCTGAGCCCGCCGAAGAGCTGCGAGATCTGGTAGGTCCGCCGCAGCCCGCGCCGGATGCGCTCATGCGCCGGCAGATCGGAGATGTCCTCGCCGAAGAAGCGGATGCGGCCGGCGGTGAGCGGGAAGTCGCCGGTGATGGCGTTGAACAGCGTGGTCTTGCCCGCGCCGTTCGACCCCAGCACCGCGCGCCGCTCGCCCGCCGCGATCCGCATCGTGACGCCCGAGAGCGCCACCAGCGCGCCGAAATGCCGGGCAATGCCGTCGAGCTCCAGCGCATGCGCGCCGGTTCCCTGGAGACGGTTTGCGAGGAAGGTTTCGGCCACTGGCGGTCGCCTCGGGTTGCGTCAGGCTTCAGGGGCAGGACGGGTTGTCGCGGCCGACCTTGCCGAGCTTCAGGAACTCGTCGCGCGGCATGCCGAGGGTCTGGTTGACCTGCGGCACCACCTTGACGAGCTTGTTGAAGAGCGAGCCGTCGGGCAGCTTCACCACCTCGGTCAGGAAGATGTCGGCGATGGCTTCGCGGTTGGCGTCGAGCGAGACCTTGCCCGTCGGCGTCTCGAAGGAGAGCTTGGAGAGCGCGGCCCGCAGCTTGACGCCGCCGTCCGACACGTCGTCCTTGACTTCCTGCAGGCCGAGCAGCGCCGCCTTCATGTTGATGTAGTAGCCATGGGCGAAGAGCGAGGGCACGGGGAAGGCGCCGGGCTGCTTCTTGTAGGCGGCGGTGAAGGCCTTCCATTCCGGGCTCGGGTTGCTGTCGGCGGTGGGGCCGGCCGCGGGCGTGCCGATGAGCACGTCGTGGATCTTGCCCTTGGAGGTGAGCACCGTCTGGTCGACGGTGATGGAGCCGCCGATCAGCGGCGCCTTGCCGCCGGCCTGCTCGTACTGGGTCAGGAAGTTGACCGCGTCAGCGCCGCCGAGCGCCACGTAGATGGCGTCGATGTTGTCGGGGAGGGCGGCGATGACCGAGGAGAAATCCTTGGTCCCGATCGGAACCCAGGATTTCGACGGCACGTGGCCGCCGGCCTTGCAGAACTCGGCCATGAAGCCGAAGACCTGGGTATAGGGGAAGGAATAGTCCTCGGCGACGGTGGCGACGCGCTTGTAGCCCTTGGTCTTGAAGGCGTAGTCGCCGAGGCCGGCCATCCATTGCGCGCCGTCGGTCGAGAAGCGGAAGAAGTTCGGCGCCGGGTCGCGCAGCGTGGTGTCCTGGGCCGCCGAGGTGCCGTTGATGAAGGTGACGTCCGGCTTGGTCTTGGCGTAGTCCTTGATCGCCAGCCCTTCATCGCCCGAGAGCGGGCCGACCAGCACCTTGACGCCGTCCTGCTCGACCAGCTTGCGCGCGGCGCGCACCGCGCTGTCCGGCGAGGCGTCGGACGAACCCTTGATGATCTCGATCTTCTTGCCGCCGACCATGCCGTGGAACTCGTCGACGGCGGTCATCGCGCCGCGCATGCTGTCCTCGCCGAGGACCGTAAAGGCTCCTTCGAAGGTGGCCAGCACGCCGATCTTGATGCTGTCCTCGGCGAAGGCCATCGCCGGGGTCGTGAGCGCGGTAGCAAACGCCAACGCAAACAATGTTCGTCTATTCATCTTCTTCTCTCCCCTTGGTGTTGGTTGCTTTCCATCGCTGCGGCCCGTTATGGGCCGAAGCGCAACGACTCCTGGGCTACGCGCGGTTTGACTTTCTCCCACAGCCCAAGAATTCCGTCCGGCGAGACGAAGACGATCGCCAGGAAGACGAGGCCGATGAGCGTGTTGTATCGCTCGGCCCCGACGATATCGATGGCGAAGGTCTGCATCAGGATGACGACGACCGCGCCCAGGAAGGGGCCGATCGGGTGGCGCATGCCGCCGATGACGGCGATGACCAGCACGTTGATCGCGGCGCTGACGTTGATGGTGCCCGGCGAGATGCGGCCGTTGAACCAGACCAGCAGCACGCCGCCCAGCCCCGCGATCAGGCCGGCGTAGAAATAGGCCGCCACCTTGTGCAGCGTGACGTCATAGCCCAGCGCCCGCATCCGCCGGGCGTTGTCGCGCACCGCCTGCAGGGCGAGGCCATAGGCCGAGCGCGAGGCGTAGAGCACGGCGGCATAGGCGATGGCGGCGCAGCCCAGGCACAGATAGTAGAAGGGGAGCGAGGCGCGCCAGTCGATGCCCCAGAATTTCGGCGCGTCGATGCCGGCGAAGCCGGAATGCCCGTTGAACAGCGCGTAGTTCTGCTGCGTGAAATAGAACAGGCCCGTGGCGATCGCCAGCGTGATCATGATGGTGTAGATGCCCTCGGTGCGGTTCGAGATCACGCCGATGAGGGCGGAGAAGAGCGCGGCGATCAGCACGGCGAAGGGCACCAGGATCCAGAACGGCCAGCCGAAGCCGTGCACGCCGGTATGGTTGAGCCCGAAGATCGCCACGGTGTAGCCGGCGAGGCCCGCCACCGAGATCTGCGCCAGGCTGACCATGCCGCCATAGCCGGCGAGCATCATCAGCGAGAGCGCGATCATGCCCCAGATCAGCGAATAGGCGCCGATCTGGACGAGGAAGAATTCGGAGGCGACGGCAGGATAGACGACGAGCAGCGCCGCCAGCGCCAGATTGCCGAGGCCGATCCGCTCGACGATCGTTCTCCCCGGCCGCGCCCGGTCGGCGGCGATGAGCGCGGTCATCCCGCCCTGCCCATGATGCCCTGCGGCCGGACGGCCAGCACGGCGACCATGATGACGAAGGTGAGGACGATGCCGTAGGTCGGGAAATAGACCAGGCCGATCTGCTCGGCGAGCCCGATCAGCAGCGCGCCGATGGCCGCACCCGTGATCGAGCCCATGCCGCCGACGATGACGACGACGAGCGAGGCCAGGAGGTAGCGCACGTCCTCGCCGGGCGCGACCGACAGCACCGAGCCGCCGACCACGCCGGCGAAGCCGGCGAGGCCGGCGCCGACGGCGAAGACGATGGCGAAGACGGCATGGACGTTGACGCCCGAGGCCGAGAGCATGGCGCGGTCGTCGACCCCGGCGCGGATCATCATGCCGACGCGGGTGCGGTTCAGCATGAACCACAGTCCGATGCCGATGGCGATCGCCGCCGCGAGCACCACGAGGCGGAAGAAGGTGTAGTTCAGGAACACCTTGGCGCCGTTGGAGCGCACCCCGGTGATGATCGGCAGGGTCACCGCGCCGTCGAGCCAGTCGGGCAGCGAGATCTGATAGGTCGTGCCCGTCCACACCGCGAGCATCAGGTCGGCGGCGACGATCGAGATGCCCAGCGTGACCAGGGTCTGCCGGAGATCGTCGCCCTCGAGCCGGCGGAAGACGAAGACCTGCATGATGACGCCGACGACGGCGAGGACGGCGAAGCCGGCGGCGACGCCCAGCAGCCAGTAGCCGCTGCGCGTCGTCACCTCGTAGCCGATATAGGCGCCGAAGAGATAGAGCGAGCCATGCGCCAGGTTGACGTTGCGCATCAGGCCGAAGACCAGGGTGAAGCCGCTCGCCACCAGGAAATAGAGGCCGGAGAGCGTCAGCCCGTTCAGGATCGCGCTGACGAAGGCCTTCTTGGAGATGAGCGCGGCGTTGAGCCAGTCCGGCCAGACGGCGAAGACCAGCCACGCCAGCACGGCGGCCAGCACCAGGCCCGCCAGGACCCAGGCCTGCCGCCGCGTGACGCCGCCGCCGCCGAGGACCGACGCGGCGCCGATGCCGTTGGGAACGCTCACGCGACCAGCCGGCGGCGCTGCTCGTTGACGCGCGGCGCCTTGTGGAACTTGCCGTCCTTCATGATGGCGAGGATGCGGTTCCGCTCCTGCAGGATGCGCACATCGGCGACGGGATCGCCGTCGACCAGCAGGAGATCGGCGAGATAGCCTTCCTTGACCAGGCCGAGCTCGTTGCCCATGCCCATGATCTGGCCGCCATACTTGGTCGCCGCCTGGATCGCTTCCATCGGCGAGAAGCCCAGCATCTCGACGAAGGTCTGGATGTCCTTGGCGTTGGTGCCCTGCGGCGTCCAGGCGAAGCCGTAATCGCCGCCGATGCAGATGCGGATGCCGCGGCGATGCATCTTCTTCATGGTCTCGACGCAGGCCTCGAGCTCGCGCTCGTACTCGATGGTCACGGGCGTGCCCGGCTTGATGCCCCACTGCGCGGCGTGGCGCGCCGTGTTGATCAGCCAGGCGATGCCGGGGGCGACGAAATGCCGGTCTTTCGCCGCCTCCAGCATGTCGAGCGTCTCCTCGTCGACGAAGGAGGCGTGATAGATGTTCTCGATGCCGTGGCGCACGCACTGCTTGACCGAGCCCGAGGAGCGGGCATGGGCGGCGAGCGTCTTGTTGCGGCAGCGCGCCTCCTGCACCGCCATGGCGAGCTCGTCCTCCGCCATCGGCGTCTCCTCGGCGCCCATGCCGGTGAGGGATTCGCCGGAGAGGTTGAGCTTGATCGTGTCGACGCCGTATTTGATCAGCGTGCGCACGGTGCGGCGGATCTCTTCCGGACCCGACACGACCAGGCCGAGATTGAGGCCGGGATGCGGGATGTGCGAGGGCGCCGCGTCGCCGAGGCCGCCGACGGTGGTGATCTCCGGGCCGGCCGAGAGGTAGCGCGGGCCGGGATAGCGGCCTTCGTTGATGAAGCGCTTGGCGACGACATCGAGCCGGGGCTTCGCCGCCGCCGCGCCGCGCCCGGCGGTGAAGCCGCTATCGAGCACCAGCTTGGCCATCTCCATGGTGACCAGCATGTGCTCCTCGGGCTCCATCAGCTGGATGGGATCGATGCCCGGCGCGTTGTTCCAGGAGAGATGGAGATGCGCGTCGACCATCCCCGGCATCAGCGTGGCGCCCATGCCGTCGATGATCGTGGCGCCGCCATAGCTCGAGGACGCGGTCGTGGCGGTCGTCGAGGCGAAGCGCGAGGAGCCGCGGGTGATCTGCTTGATCCGGTTGCCCTGGACCAGGACCTCGCCGGTATAGGGATAGTCGCCGGTGGCATCGAGGATGCGCACGTTGGTGAAGAGCGTGCCGCTCGAGCTCGCGCCGTTCCAAGTCTCGTCTGCCATGTCTACCTCCCGAATTGGCGAAAGACGTTGCTATCAGCGCCCGGACGCCGTTCCTCGCGCTCGACGCGGTGGAAGAAGTCGAGCAATCGGCGGTTGCTGTCCTGCGGGGCTTCGATGGGCGCCCAATGCCCGCAGCGATCGAGCGACGAGAATAGGGCACCCCTGATCCTGTCGGCCAGCGCCTGCGCCACGCTCGGCGGGTTGACGGCATCGGCGTCGCCGGTGATGAGCAGGGTCGGCGCCGCGATCCGCTGCGCGTCGACGGCGGCGCCCTTCGCCAGCGCCTCGCAGTTCTGCGCATAGGAATCCGGATCCTGGCGCGTGACGGATTCGCGCACGAAGGCTACCGCCACCGGGGAATGCTCGCGGGTATGCGCCGAGAGCGCGCCGGCGATGACCTGGTCGGCGATGTCGGCCATGCCGCCCGAGCGCGCCAGCCGCGCCCGGCCGAGCAGCGCGTCCCGCACCGCGTCGGTCGGCTCGGCGAGCGCGCCGAAGAGGGTGAGGGAGGCCACCAGCGACGGATCGCCCGCCGCCAGACGCTGGCACACCATGGTGCCCATGGAATGGCCGACGAAATGCGCGCGGCCGACGCCCATGCCGTTGAGCGCGACGCGCACGGCATCGGCGATCCCCTCCATGGTCAAGGGGGCGGCCGGCCGCGGCGAGCGGCCCGCGCCCGGCAGGTCGAAGCGAACGACACGATAGGCGCCGAGCGCCGCCATCTGCGGCTGGAACATGTTCGCGGTGCCGCCCAGCCCGTGCAGCATCACCACCGGGTACCCGTCCCCGGCGACCTCCGCGACGATCGGGCCGATGGCGACCAGCGTCATGCGCCGATCTCCGCGAAGCGGTTCTCCAGCACGCCGATGCCGTCGATCTCGACGCGCACGGTGTCGCCGGGGCTCAGATATTTCGGCGGGTCGAAGCCGATGCCGACGCCGGCCGGCGTGCCGGTGGCGATGATGTCGCCGGGCTGCAGCGTGATGCCTTGCGACAGCGTCGCGATGATCGTCGGCACGTCGAAGATCAGCAGCGAGATCCGGGATTCCTGGCGTCGCTCGCCATTGACGAAGCAGCGGATGCCGGCGGTGCCGAGATCGACCTCGTCCTTGGAGACGGCCCACGGCCCCATCGGGCAGAAGGTGTCCTGCGACTTGCCGATGAGCCACTGGCTGTAGCGGCCCTGCAGGTCGCGGGCGGTCACGTCGTTGATGATGGTGTAGCCCCAGACATGGTCGAGCGCGCGCTCCTTGGTGATGCCGCGCCCGCCCTTGCCGATGATGACGGCAAGCTCGGCCTCGTAGTCGATCGCGGTCGAGACGCCGGGATCGATCAGCACCGGGGCGCCGCTGGGGACGACCGCATTCGGGCACCTTGGAGAAGATGATGGGATGCTTCGGCACGGTGCCGGCCGCGGCGCTGGAATCGAAGCCGCTGTTGGCGAATTCATGCGCGTGGTCGTAGTAGTTCTTGCCGACGCAGAAGATGTTGCGGCGCGGCCGCGGGATCGGCGTGTCGAGGCTGACGCGGCTCAAGGGGATGGCCGAGAGGGTGCGGGGCAGGGCGCCCTCGCGCGCGATGATCGCGAGCAGCCCGGTAGCGGCCTCGTCGGCCGGCAGATCGAACGGGGCGACGGTCGCGGTGTCGGTGTCGAGCCGTCCGACGCGGCGCTCGCCGGCGATCGAGAAGGTGGCGATTTTCAAGGCGTCTCCCTGAGCCAATAGTGAGCCAATTTCGGCCCTTTCGATACCACTACCGCCGATCGGCGGGACTGGCAAGAGGGAAAGTGAACTATGCCGTTTGGTCGCTCCATGCCTGAATAAGTGTGGCGACGAACAACGCTCGATTTCAGTGGATTTAGGCCGGCGGTGCTGTTAAGAAAGGTCCACGATTGGCTCAAATAAAAGGTGCCAGGCCATGCCCAGGCTCGTCGCCAACGACATCGCGCTTGCGCTCAAGAAACGCATCTCCGCCGGCGAATGGATGGAGAACGGCCGCATCCCGCCCGAGCGCGACCTGGCGGACGAATTCGGCGTGGCGCGCAACACCGTGCGCCGGGCGGTCGGGCTGCTCGAGGAAGACGGGATGGTCGTGCGCCAGGTCGGCCGCGGCACCTTCCTCTCCACCACCGACGCCAATTCGCTGGCCGGCACGATCGCCCGCATGGAGGGGGCGAGCCCGGCCGACATCATGGAGATCCGCCAGCTGCTCGAGCCCGCGGCGGTGGGCTTCGCCGCGACCCATGCCAGCGAGAGCGAGCTCGCCGCCGTGCGCCACGCCCACCGCACCGCGGTCGGCGCCCGCGACCTGGCGACCTTCGAGCACTGGGACGCCGAGTTCCATCAGCGCATCTTCGCCTGCTCGCGCAACGATTTCCTCAAGGAGATCCACCATCTGGTGCGCATCTTCCGCAACCGCGCGCCGTGGTTCGACATGAAGCGGCGGTCGTTCTCGGAAGAGCGCCGGCAGCTCTATTGCCGCGAGCACGGCGCCATCCTGGACGCGCTGCTGCGCCGCGACGGCGACGGCGCCAAGGAGGCGATGCTGGCCCATCTCCAGACGGTGGCGAAGAATTCTGCTCGGCCGCTGATGGCGTCCCCCGACCGGGTTTGCAATTGCGCGCCGAGCCCCTTAAATTCCGGCGGCTTTTCAGGGTTCCGGGGCGTAGCTCAGCCTGGTAGAGCGCCAGCTTTGGGAGCTGGATGCCGGAGGTTCGAATCCTCTCGCCCCGACCAGCCCGCATCGCGAGAGGAGTGCCATGGCGCTTGCGCAGATCTACCAGCCGGTCAAGACGGCGATGCAGTCGGGGCGGGCCAAGACGCGGCACTGGGTGCTCGATTACGAGCCGGCGACGGGGCGGCGGCCGGATCCGCTGATGGGCTGGAGCAGCGCCGGCGACACGCTGAACCAGGTGCATCTGCGCTTCGAGACGCTGGAGGAGGCGGTGGCCTTCGCCCAGAAGCACGGGCTCGACTACACCGTCATCCCGACGCATCAGCGCCGCTTCACGCCCAAATCCTATGCCGAGAATTTCCGCTACGACCGGCCGAGATAGGCGCTCGCCGCCAGGACCCGGCCTTGATACAGTCCCGCTCGCGGAGCGCCCTTAGCTCAGCGGATAGAGCAGCCGCCTTCTAAGCGGCAGGTCGCTGGTTCGATTCCAGCAGGGCGCGCCATTTGGCTTCAAGCTACCGCCAGTATGCTTCGCAGCTTCGGCTTTAGCGCGCTAATCGGGGTGGCTATTGAGGGTTGCGCCACTATTGCGCGAGCCGTTTTCTTAGTATAACTATTGGCCAGTGCAGTTCGACCTGTTATTTCGCCGCCTTCGAAGAAGATGTTTCCTCTTGTCGCAGCCCTTGCCCTCCTTGGTGGGCTCGCCATAGCCGAGAAGGCTTTCGGCGGCCAAAAGCCGGAGAAGCGCCGCACCAAACGCAACGCCAAGAAGCGCAACGCCAATAGGAGAAATCGATTGGCAAACCTTCCCCGAGTTATGACCAGCTTCGATTACGACCACGACGACAAGCTGCGCATTCTGCTGGTCGGTCAGGCAAAGCACCCCGACACGCCTTTCCAACTTGCGGACTGGTCCGTTAAGGCACACATGACCGGCGACTGGAAAGAGAAGGTCCGTGCGCGCATTCGGGCGGTTGACGTGCTCTGCGTGCTCTGCGGCGAACATACCCACACCGCCAAGGGCGTCGCTGCTGAGCTTGAGATCGCGAGGGAGGAGAAGAAGCCCTACTTCCTTTTGCAGGGCTACTCAGACAAGGCCTGTACCAAGCCGACCTCCGCGCTGAGTTCGGACAAAATGTACAAGTGGACCTGGGATAATTTGAAGGCGCTGATCGCAGGCGGCCGCTAAGGATGCGTCGCGCGCTCCTTGTCGGCATTGATGACTATCCCGAACTCACCCCTTTCTGGCTGCGTCAACGATGCCAGCCGAATGCGCGAGCTGCTTGCACGCCATCATGATGGTTCGCCGAACTTCGAATGCCGCACGCTTCTTGCACCGCCAAACGACGTCGACCGAGTGACCCTGCGCCGCAGCATCCAGGACCTCTTCGGGAGCGACGCTGACGTAGCGTTGCTCTTCTTCGCCGGGCACGGAACTGTAAATAATCTCGGCGGATACCTCGCTACGCGGGACGCCGAGGCATACGATGAAGGGGTGGGCATGACCGAGGTGCTTATGCTCGCGCACAAGTCGCCCGCTCAAGAAGTCATCGTAATCCTTGATTGCTGCCATAGCGGTGCGCTCGGGCAACTACCGGCGTTGGCGAATGATCAGGCCGTCATTCGGGAAGGCGTTTCCGTTCTCAGCGCCTGCCGAGACACTGAATATGCCGCCGAAGAAAACGGCGGCGGCCTCTTCACGGGGCTAGTGTGCGACGCACTTCAAGGCGGTGCCGCAGATGTCTGTGGCGCGGTCACTGTGGCCAGCGTCTATGCGTACGTGGATCAGACCCTCGGTGCTTGGGAGCAGCGCCCGCTATTCAAGGGGCACCTCTCTCGTCTGACCGCGTTGCGCCGCTGCGAACCTGCGGTGCCACTACCGGTGCTGCGTCGTCTCCCGGCCTACTTTACGACGGCGATCAGCGAGCATCGGCTCGACCCGTCATATGAGCCGACGGCAGAACCAGCGCACCCGGAGAACGAGCGAGCCTTCGGGGAGCTTCAGAAGTGCCGTGCCGCGCGGCTAGTCGAGCCTGTCGGGGCTGAGCACATGTACGACGCTGCGATGAAAAGCATGGCATGTCGGCTTACCCCACTTGGCCGCTTCTATTGGCACCTCGCGAAAAGTAGCAAGCTATGAAGGTCGGCGTCACCGGCCATCAGAATTTCGGGCCGGAAGCTGACATGGGTTGGCTCAGCAGTGCCGTGCGACAGTTTGTGCGGGTGAGTGGGATCACTGAAGGGGTCACTTCGTTGGCGCGAGGAGCTGACCAACTTTTCGCGGCAATTCTTGTCGACAACCACATCCCGTTTCTGGTGGTCCTCGCATGCAAGGACATCGAGAGCTCATTTGAGGAGAACGTCGACCTCGCCGAGTTCCGTCGGTTGCGTTCGCTCGCTTCTTCGGTCGAAGTCCTGCCCTATGAACATCCAAGCGAGCAGGCTTATATGGCGGCGGGAAAATGGCTCGTGTCAACCTGCGATTGCCTTCTTGCCATGTGGGACGGCAAGCCTGCGCGCGGTCTAGGTGGAACGGGCGACATCGTCGCTCTTGCGCTCGGGAGCGGTCGCAAGGTGCTTCATTTGAATCCATATTCGCGTGAATTTCGCACAATAGCGCCATGCTGAGAACGTCGATCGGAATAGCATGTACCTCGCTTTCGGAGGAAATGGGGAGGAAATGGAGTCAGAGATAAGGCCTGCCGGTGATCTTGGTATCTTGCACGCCTACTTGCCGGCAATGCTGCCCAGTTCGGGCGAGCAGCCGTAATCGCCGAGAAAGCTGGCCGAGGGCAAGCACCGGGAGGTGCTGGGGGGTGCATAGCCGCGGAGGCGCAGTTGCGCGCAGCCGGCCGGCGTCGCGGGCAGCCGAGGGCGGCGCTCACTTAATGTCGCTGGCTTGGAATCCCGGGGCAGCAAGAAGCAAATCGGACTCGCTAATCTTTTCGCCTATCAAGTCAATCGCGGCTCTTGACTTCCTGCCCAACCGATAACCCTCCGCAGTCCGGTATCGATCGTCCCCAAAAATAGCTTCCCTGGATTCATCTGCGGGGATGCCAGCGAGGATTTTCACGAGGCCGCGGATATTGGAGTAGACGGACCTGTAAGCTACGCACACGGGCACAAGGAAAGTACCGCCATATAGAGATTTTTCTGCTTTGGCATCTGCAAAAATTTTCTCGTCGCCTTCAACTTCGAAGGTTCTCGGAGCCCATTCCTCGCCGGGAAACATGAGTTGCCCGGTATCGACGGCCAATTCAGTGGAGCCCTCTGGCCAACCGCATGCGGCGTTCAGTTCATCGCCGATAAAGGTCCCATGCAGTTTCCCGTCATTATCCAGATGGCGCCGGACGATCGGCACTACATGAGCCCAAAACACAACGTGAGTAGCCGGAGTTTTACCGTAGTTTTTGAGCTGATAGGTCAACGTGATATGCCACCGCTTCCCAAACTCCCAGCCGGCAGAATCGTAGGACAGGTCGCTACTGATGCTCAGATTTTCGATAGATATCCACGGCCGCTCATCGGCCCCCATCAGGTTTAGCTGACCCTGCATTACGTCAAGCTGATGCCAGAAAATTATGGCAGTCAAAACGCCCACAACAACAAGAGCCGACGTGAACCAGCCAACGTTGCGCGTCCATCTCACCATCCGCTCATCGGTATGCTCTTTATCATAATGACGTTTGCGAGCGCGGTAGCGTCGTCCAAAAGCACTGAATATGCGGACGATCACTGGCCTGTGCCGTTTCTTTGGCTCATTCTTCTCGCGGTTTTCTTGGCTCTCGCCTTCTGGTTTGCTGCTCATGCGCCGAATCTTTTAGCACCCCTAATCGCTTCGCCGATGACGACCTCATTCCCCGGCCCCATATTAGGTCTCCGGCAGTGCGGCGCAACGGCAAAGCGCCGCCACCCGCCCGTGCTTTCTCGCGGAAGTTGTGTCAATCTGCGCGCATGTGGGAAAAGCTAGCTTCTGCCGCGCCAGCCTAGGTTCAGGCAGTTCGTCGCGGTCGCCGTGCCGTTTTGGCAGCGACGGGGCGTGCTGAAGGACGCAGAGAGCGAAAAGCAGCGGCAGGAAAAGGAACACCTGCGGCGGCTCGTCACCGGCGTGCGCGCGGAGGTCGCCGCGGTGGTGGGACGCGGCCCAGCGGCATCGGACGACCGCCCAGGCGACGCTCACCGATCTCGCGAAGGCGCAAGCGGCCGGAGCAGCGGTCGTTCATCGAGGGCCGTTTGCCGCCGGTCGTGTGGTGCTCACCGACGCTATCATCTATCGCTCGCTCGCCTCCGATTTTGGCCGCCTTCCGCCGGAGGTGATCCGCCGCGTGGTAACGTTCTATTCGCTCGCCTTGGATACGGATCGAGTGGTGGTGATGGCGACTTCGGAGATCAACGCTTACGAGACCATTCGCGAACTGATGCCAAAGCTTCAGATGAACGCCGAGGTACTCGTGGCGGTTCTCGACAAGTGGGAAAAAGCCGACTACGTGATTGACGCTGACCTGACGATGTCCCTGGAGGAAATGAAGGAGCTGGCGCGCCCGATCGGATACCCGCTCAACACGGTCTTGAAGGCGCGCGGATCGGCGCCGGGATAAGCCAGCGGAAGCGCTAGCCGGCGCTGTCGGCGCGGGTGATCCATGTTAAGATCTTTCCAGCACTGTGCGTCTCTTCCGGCGCTATCTTTGGTTTTCTTGTAGGTAGCGTAGACGGCAGCCTATGTAGAAGGAGAGCGCCGATGGCACCCGAGTACTTCCAAGATCAGAGATCGATCTTCGCGAGAGCAGCACAAGCGTATCTCATTTTGATCGCGGACGCGACGGCAGGGCGCGTCGTCACGTATGAGGAACTCGCCAGCCGGATGGAGCCATACGTGGCGCCAGGGCTAGGCCGCACGCTCGACCGCATGAACGTCATGGACAAAAGAGCGCGACCTCCCTGATCTCGCGGCGATCGTTGTCGGGAAGGAGAGCGGCCGGCCAACGAGCTTGGGCGAACCAGGAGTTCACCCGTATGCGATCAGCCTCGAGCAGTGGCCCGCTATGCTCGCCAAGGTCCGCGAGGAGAAGTGGTTCAGCGTCATCCCGCCGACCGCAGCGGATATCGATCAAGCATGGGCACGCTTTCTCGCCCAGAGCGGCGGGCAAGACGCGGCTTAGGGCGACTTCATCCGGCCCGCGCTTTTCCATTTGATTCGGCGCTTGTCATCGGCTCGTGCCGAATAGCGCCTTACCGCTTTCAGGATTTCGTGCGCTACTCTCCGCCTTCTAAGCGGCAGGTCGCTGGTTCGGTTCCAGCAGGGCGCGCCAATCCCTATCGGAAACCTACATGACCGCCGCGCCGGAACCAAGGCGCGCGCGGGTCGTTTCCTACGCGCCCGGCGGTTGCCCCGGGCAAACTCAGCCCCGCACGGCTTTCGCTCGCCGGAGGGGCCTTTTTCTTGCTGCCGGCGGAAGGGAGGCATCCGCACGAGGGACGCGCCATGCCTGCGCTGCCGCGCGCGCCAGGCCGGGGCGGCGGCGTGAGGTCATTCTCTCTGCCGCGCCTGGCGCCGGAATCGGCGTCGCTGCTTCATCTGGACTGCCTGCGATTGATCGCCGCGGCCGGGATCGTCTTCCTGCACCTCAAGGTGAAGGTCGATGGCGGGGCGATGTGGCAGCGCGTCGTGGCCGGGACGGATTCCTATTTTCTCCTCGTCAACATGTTCTTCGCGATCTCCGGCTATGTCATCGCCTTCGTTTACATGGACGCGATCGTCGACGCCGGAAGCTATGCCGGGTTCCTGCGACGGCGGGTGGCGCGGCTGGGGCCGCTCCACTGGCTCACGCTCGCCGCTGCCCTTCTGTTCGCCGCGGTCGCGAATGCCAAGGGCATCGCCATCGTACGCGTCCGGTGAAGGCCGCGGCACGTGAGGGCGGATAGCGATAGGCACAGCCGTGGCGGACGCGGCGGCGCTATGGCGGCGGATCGCGGACTTTCCAGTTCCAGACCAGGAGAAGAGGCGAAAGGTCGCGCGCTGGTGGCACTATGAGCGATGACACGCATGGGCACGTCAGTCATGCCCATGCGTGTCATCGCGCGATTCGCGTGTGCCATGCCATGCTCTTGCGGAGCAGCTGACGTTTTGATAATTATTCATATTTACTTCACTCGAACGCGGAGGCGCATTGGATGACAAGGAACTTCTTAAATCCAGCCGCCTATGTTTGGGCGCATCTCGGGCATTGCTCGCTCTGCACTCGCAAGGCGTTTCTGTGTGCTGCGGCAGGATGGGTGCTAGCGCTGTTGCTGGGCACCGCGATTGGAACACAATCGCTTTTGTTTCAAGTCGTCACAACATTCGCAGCCACTATAACAACTTTATGGATGATGCACGTCTTTGCGTTTGCGACAAAATTGGCGAGCGGCGCTCGCCGCGGCGATGCGTTCAACCCAGGCCGACGCTCCGCATTTTCTGCTTTCGCCGGGACGGCGGCTATTGCAATCGCTGGGTCCATAGCGCCCCGGTTAGCCTTCGGCCAAGAGCGGTGTGGCGCGGGAACTTGCGTTAACGGCACCCACTGTTGCGTCATCCAGTATTCCAACGGAACGTACAGCAGGCCATTTTGCAAGTCGGGTTCTTGTTACTCGTCTGCAAGGGAGGGCCAACCTTTTCTTCCAAGGGCCAAAGAACTCGATATCAGTAAGGTGCCCGCAGATAAATTGCCGGGAGCTCAGTAAGTTTAATGCGAATTTGACGAAGCTCACTATGCGTCCCGCGCTTTGAGGGCGCGGGGCGCATACGCGTCTCAAATGCCTCCGGTGCTTAGTTTCTGTCAATTCAGCGCCTCGGGCCATGACCGGTTCCGTCGCCGACCACGCCCGTTCGTGTCCATAAACTGCATTCGTGAAACTGCATTCGTGGACACAACTCGCCATCAACAGCCCCGAGATCTTCGATCTCCGCTGCCTGCCCGCCAATTTCTTCCTGCTGCAGGCGACGGGCCTGTGCCCGCACCTCTCCTTCAACGTGCCGTCATGGTCGATCAGCGCCGAGATGTGCCTTTACGTGGTGGCGCCCGCGATCTTCTGGGTGCTGCGCCGCAATGTTGCGGCGGTGGGGGGCCTTGCCGCGGCGATGATCCTGGCGCTGACGGCGCTGAACGATCCCGGGCGGCCATGGCTCAACTGGGCGGTGACCGGCGCGGTCAGGGCGGTGCCGTCATTCCTCTTCGGCGCGTGGCTTTACGGGATGCGGCGATCGGTCTGGACGATCCCCTATGCCTCGGTCGGATTCTGGGGCGGTCTCCTCGGCTTCGTCGTCGGGTGCGGCCTCGGCCTGCCGCTTCCGGGGCTGCTGCTGCTCTATCTGACCGTGACCTTCGCGGTCGCGGCCGATGGACGGGCCGCCCCGCCTTGCCGGCTGGTCCGCTGGGCGGCGGCCGGCGGGCAGCTGACCTATTCCAGCTACATACTGCATGAGCTGCTGATGACGGTCATCGTCACCTTCGGCGCGGAGCATGTCCTTCATCTCCATGGCACCTGGAAGAACGCGGTGGTCGTTTTGACCTTTCTGCTGGTATGGCCGGTGTCCTACGTCTCGCTCTTCGTCTTCGAGAAGCCGCTGCGCCGCGCCATCGGCGCGCGCGCCGGCGCGCCGGCGCTGGGCCTTGGCCGGCTCTCTGCGCTCTCCGTCAAACCCGGCCGCGAGGCTTGATCGCCCTCTTCGATAAGGTTCGAGCCCGGCGCGACCATGGCTTACCGGTGCGGCGACATCGCCCGCGGCTTGCGGCCATCGGCGCCGGCGGCGAGGGGGTGGCGCAGGCCGATCCAGGCCTGTCGCAGAGAGGCCAGCGCGAGCACGGCGACGATGCCGCTGACCACGTCGAAGACCGGACCGAACCAGGCCAGCGCCGCCGCCGCGAGGGCGAGAAAGAAGAGGCCGTGCAGCGCGTAGGCGAGGGGGCCGAGAAGAGCGGGCCGGCAGGCGGCGGCCTCGCCGGATGTTGCCGTCGGCGCGGGATCGCTCCGATGATGCCCGGAATCCACGGCGATCGCCAAGGATGCGCCGGGCTCAGCCGGCGGAGGCCTGGCGGCCCGCCGGCCTGTGCTCGAGATAGGCCAGCGCCGCCTTGAGCTGGTCGTCGCGCGCGGTGCCGATCAGCTTCGGCAGGATCGGGGCCGAGAATTCCCGCGTGGCACTCGCGCCGCCGGCGGGCGCGAAGGCGCCATTGAGCTCGCCTTCATGCAGCACCACCGGGTTTGCCACCTGCTCGTCCTTGGGCGCGGGGACGAGAATGTCGGGCGTGATGCCGACGCCCTGGAGCGAGCGCCCCGACGGCGTGTAATAGAGCGCCGTGGTCAGCCGCAACGCGCCCTGATCGCCGAGCGGCATGATCGTCTGCACCGAGCCCTTGCCGAAGCTCGGCGTCCCCATCACCGTGGCGCGGTGCCGATCCTTCAGCGCGCCGGCGACGATCTCCGAGGCCGAGGCCGAGCCGCTGTTGGTCAGCACCACGATCGGCGTGCCGCCGATCATGTCGCCGCCGCCCGGCGCTTCATAGGTCTTGTCGTCCCGGCTCTGCCGGCCGCGCGTGCTCACGACCGCGCCGCCGTCGAGAAAATCGCCGGCGACGGCGACCGCCGCGTCCAGCAGCCCGCCGGGATCGTTGCGCAGATCGAGGACGAGGCCGTGGAGCCGTCCGCCGGCCGCGCGCTTGAGGCGATCGATCGCCGCGATGGTTGCCTTGGGCGTGTTGGCGTCGAATTCGCTGATGCGCAGGAAGCCCACGCCGTGCCGCTCGAGCTTCGCCGTCACCGTCGGAACCGTGATCGCGGCGCGCGTCAGCGTGACCGGAAACGGCGCCCTGCCATTGCGCAGGATGCGGAGCCCGACCGTGCTTCCCGGACGTGCCGCGCAGCAGCTCGACGATATGCTCGAGGTCCATGCCGTCGGTCGCCTGGCCGTCGATCGCCATGATGCGGTCGCCCGGCTCGATGCCGGCGCGGGCGGCGGGCGTGCCGTCGATCGGCGCGATCACCTCGGGCACGCCGATGCTGTCCGAGATGCGGATGCCGATGCCGCCGAACCGGCCGTCCATCGCCTGCGCCGTCTCGCGGTATTCCCGTTCGGTCATGTAGTCGGAGTGCGGATCGAGGCGGGAGAGCATGCCCTTGAGCGCGTCGGTGGTGAGCTGGTCCGAGCTCACCGGGCGAACATAATCGCTCTCGACGCGCCGCATGACCTGCTCGATCAAGCCCATGTCCGGCGCCGCGGCCGGCTGGCCGTCGCTCGCCCCCGCGACCGCCGGCGGAACCAGCAAGAGCGTGACGCCGAGGAGGGCGGTGCCGGCGAGACGGTATGCGATTTTCATGGCAATGCCTTTCGACGAGCGGCGCTTGCGGACTGCCGGAGATGTGCGATGCCGGAGCCCATTCGCCAACAGCCGGCGCGCCCGCCGGACGCGAGATGTCAAAGATTTAATGATCGCCCGGCGACAGCGGCTTGCCCGGGCTTCCGCCGCCGGTAGCGGCGCCGCGCCTCCCGCGGTCTCGCCATCCTTCAGCCCGGGCGCTCCGCGCGCTTTCGGGCACGGGCCCCGGCGAGGACCTGCACGCGTTCCTCGTCGGCTGCGAACTCGGCGCTGCGCCCGGAAAACACGACGCGCCCATCGTTCAGCACATAGACGCGGTCGGACACCGCGGTGGCGGCGCGCACATTCTGCTCCACCAGCAGCACGGCCATGCCTTCGCGCCGCATGGTTGCGATCACCTCGAAGACGCCCTTGACGATGAGCGGCGCCAAGCCCTGCGACGGCTCGTCGAGAATGAGAAGACGCGGGTTGAGGAGGAGCGCGCGCGCGATCGCCAGCATCTCCTGCTCGCCGCCGGAAAGATGCCGGCCGAGGCTGTGGCGACGCTCGGCGAGACGGGGAAAGAGCGAGTAGAGCCGGTCGACATTCCAAGGGCCCGGCCGCCGGATCGGCACGCGCAAATTCTCCTCGACCGTGAGCCCGCCGAAGATCTTCCGGCCTTCCGGAACATAGCCCACGCCGAGCTCGGCGATGCGGAAGGGCGGCACCCGCGTGACGTCGCGGCCGAACATGCGCACCGTGCCGCGGCGCGGCGGCGTCAACCCCATCAGGCTGCGCAACGTCGTGGTCTTGCCGGCGCCGTTGCGTCCGAGCAGCGCCACGATCTCGCCCTCCTGCACCTCGAGGCCGACATCGTCGAGGATATGGCTCTCGCCGTAGTATGTCTGGAGCCCGACGGCTTCGAGCACCGCGCTCATCCGGCCTCTCCCAGATAGGCCGCCTGCACGGCCGGATCGGCGGCGATCTCCTCGGCGTTCCCGGCGGCCAGCACGTGGCCGTGGTCGAGAACGAGGATGTGCTCGGCGATGCCGAAGACGATGTCCATGTCGTGCTCGATGAACAGCAGCGCCAGCCCGCGCTCGGTATTGAGGCGCTTGAGCAGCGTCACCATCGCCTCGGTTTCGCGGTCGGCCATGCCGGCGGTCGGCTCGTCGAGCAGCAGCAGGCGCGGGTTGAGGCTGAGCGCCAGCGCGACCTCGACGACGCGCTGGTCGCCGTGAGCGAGCTCGCCCGCGACGTGATCGGCGAGCCGGGTCAGGCCAGTCGCCTCCATGAGCTCCTCGACCTCCTCGCGCACCTTGCGGCGCGCGGCGGGACCAAGCCAGGGGCGCGGGTTCCAGCCGGCGGCGGTCTCGACGCCCAGGCGGAGATTTTCGAAGACGGTGAGGTCGCGGAAGATCTCGGTGACCTGGAAGGTGCGGACGATGCCGAGCCTGGTACGCTGCTTCGCCGAGAGCCCGTCGATGCGGGCGCCCTCGAACCAGATCGCGCCGCTGCTCGGCGGCGTGAAGCCGGTGATGAGATGGAAGAGGGTGGTCTTGCCGGCGCCGTTCGGACCGATCACGGCATGGAGCTCGCCCGCGCCGATCTCGAGCGAGACGCCGTCGACCGCCCCGATGCGGCCGAAGTTCTTCGAGACCTGATCGAGACGCAGCAGGCTCATGTCGGCTTCGGCCGCCGCTGCAGATATCCCAGCAGCCCGCGCGGGAAAAGCAGCACCACGACGACGAAGACCAGGCCGATGAAGCTCATCCAGTTCACCGTCAGGGTGCTGAGATAGTCCTGGACGATGACGAAAATCGCGGCACCCGCCAGCGGTCCCCAGAAGCTGCGCATCCCGCCCAGCACGACCATGATCACGAAATCGCCGGACAGCGTCCAATGCAGGTCCTGAGGCGAGGTGAAATTGTTGAGATAGGCCTCGAGCGCCCCGGCAAGCGCCGTGATGGTGCCGGCGATGGCAAAACAGGCCCAGATATAGCGCTCGGAATCGATGCCGAGGAAACGGGCGCGGCGCGTATTGTCGCGCAGCGCGACCCAGGTATGGCCAAGCGGCGAGTGCAGCAGGGCGGCGATGATCCCGGTTCCCAGCGCGAAGAAGAACAGCACGAAATAATAGAACGAGAACGTCGCCCAGCGGCACGGTGCGGCCGAGGAGATGGATCGGCTGGCGCGAGAAGCCGGTGAGGCCGTCCTCGCCGCCGGTGACCGCATTCCAGCGCACGGCGATGAAATAGAACATCTGTCCGATCGCGATGGTGATCATGGCGAAGTAGATGCCGCGCCGGCGCACGACCAGCGGCCCGAACGCCGCGGCGGCGACGCCGCCCAGCAGCGTGCCGGCGGCAAGCCCGAGCCAGGTGCTGGGAGCGATATGGATCATGGCGAGGCCGGCGCCATAGGCGCCGAGACCGAAATAGGCCGCCTGGCCGAAGGAGAGCGCACCGGCATAGCCGAGCAGCAGGTTGAGCGCCATGGCGGCAAGGCCCAAGACCAGAACCCGGGTTCCCAGCGCGGGATAGCCGCCGAAGAGCGGCAGCCAATAGGGGGCGGCCAGCAGGACGAGCCAGAGGGCGATCGAGCCGAGATGGCGCCTCATTCGTAGAGCCCTTCCTCGCCCATGAGGCCGCGCGGCCGCACCGCCAGCACCAGGGTCATGATGAGATAGATCACGACCTCGCTGGCGGCGGGGTAGAAGGCGCTGGTCATGCCGGCGGCGATGCCGATGATGAGGCCGCCGAGCACGCCGCCGGGCAGGCTGCCGATGCCGCCGACGATGATGGCGACGAAGCTCGGCATGATGAGGGAGGTGCCCATGGTGGGGGTGAGGCCGAGCCTGCCCGCGGCGAGCACGCCGGCAAGGCCGGCCAGCAGCGCGCCGAGGCCGAAATTGAGCGCCCGCAGGCGATAGATGTTGACGCCGAGGGCGGAGACCGTCTCGAGGTCGTTCATGCCGGCGCGGATGCGCACGCCGATGCTGGTGTGGCGCAGGATGAGGAAGAGCGCGCCTGCCGCGACCAGCGTCACGGCGATGATGAAGAGCCGATAGCCGGTGACGAAGAAGAACGTCGTGCTCAGCGGCGAGTTGAGCACGGCCGGGATCGAGAACGGCAAGCCCGTAGCGCCCCAGACGGACCGCGTCAGATCCTCGATGATCATGGCGAGCCCGAAGGTGAGCAGCAGGCTGTAAAGCGGGTCGTTGCGCCGGTAGAGCGGCCGGATCAGCGAACGCTCGAGGATCAGCCCGAGCGCGCCGACCAGCAGCGGCGCCACGATCAGCGCGCCCCAGAAGCCGAGATCGGGCAAGAGGGTGAAGGCGAGATAGGCGCCGAGGGCGAGCAGGCCGCCATGGGCGAAGTTGATGACGCCGTTGAGGCTGAGGATCAGCGCCAGGCCAAGCGCCATCAGGGCGTAGAACATGCCGACGATGAGGCCGTTGAAGGCGTCGAACAGCAGGAGTTCCATGCCTAGGAGCCTGCCTGGAGCGGAGCGGAAGGGCAAGGCAGGGGGGCGACGATCTCGCGCGCTGGCACAGGCATGCTTTTTCCGGGGTCTCGGAGCCGTCGTCGTCGCGGGATGCCGGCGTGCGCCTGCGCTGCGTCAGCTCTGGTAGTCGAGCTTGCAGCCATCCTCCTTGACGCTCAACGCCAGCTCCTGCCCCGGCACCGCGCGCGCGACGTTGAAGAGGTTGGGATAGGTCCCTTTGGCATTGACCTCTCCGGGGAACATCGTCGTCATGAGCTGATGATCGCCGGCGCGGATCGCCGCGTCGTAAGGCCCCAGTGCCACATCGGGCGGCAGCTTCATGCCTTCGAGCTGATGCGCCACCTTGACGGCATCGACCGACTTGGCCTCGTTGGCGGCGAGCGCGAGCGTCCGCAGCCCGGCATAGCCGAACCAGCTTCGCGCCGTCGGGTATTTGTCGCTGTTGTCCTTGCGATACTCGGCGACGAACTTCGTCACCGCCGGCACCTTCGGCTGATCCCAATACCACTCGAAGGTCCACCAGCCATAGCGCGCCTCGGGGGGCAGCGCGGCCAGCACCTCGAGCTCGAGCAGGCCGCCGCCGATCGCCATCCGCTTGGGCAGGCCGAACTGCGTCGCCTGCTTGAGGGTGTTGACGAGATCGTCGCCGGCCGTCAGCACGATGAGCACATCGGGCTTGGCCTGCTGCGCCGCGATGAGATAGGAGGAGAAATCGGTGCTGCCGAGCGGCGCCAGCGCATTGCCGAGGACGGTGCCGCCCATTTTCTTGAGCAGATCCGCGAATGCCGCCTGCTCGGTGTGGCCGAACGCATAATCGGGCGTGATGAAATACCAGCGCTTGCCGAATTTGTCGGCAAGCGTCTTGGCGATGGCGGCGGCGAGCATGTAGGTGGTGGAGCAGATGCGGAAGGTATTCCAACGGCACTGGCTGCCGGTCACGGGGTCGGTGTGGCCGCCCGTCACCATGTAGAGCGTGCGCTTGAGATGCGCCGCCTGGCTATTGGCCAAGGCGACGGCCGATGACACCCCGCCCATGAGGAAATCGACATGGTTCTCGTCGATGAGCTTGTTCGTCTTCTGCACCGACTGGCTGACATTCGCCGCCGAATCCTCGACCAGGAGCTCGACCTGGCGACCCAGGATGCCGCCTTTGGCATTCACCTCCTTGAGCGCCAGGCGTGCCCCCCTGATCTCGTTGTCGCCGAGCGCGGCATAGGTGCCGGTCTCGGGATCGACCATGCCGATCCTGATCGGCGTCTCGCCGCGCGCGCTGATGACGAAGGGTCCGGCCAGCTGCATCGCGCCGAGCGCGAGGCCCGCCTTGAGCACAGGCCGCCGTCCGATGAAGCGATGCAGGTGAGGCTTCGTCATGCGTTCCTCCCGGCTACGGTGCGATGGATTGCTCCATTCTCAGATGCCGCCTAGTAGAAGCCGCCCGGCATTACAGCCCGGTGGTGGCACCATTAAAAATTTTTCAGGTTCGAGCGGCGGCGATCGGGCAGGCCCTGTCCGAGGGCGACGCCGGCGGCCATTTGCAGCAATTTCGGACCGAGTCCGCAAGGAAGGCCGTTGCGAGGCCGCGGTGCTGCGACCACGTCCTACCCGGGCTGGAGGCGCGGGGGCATAGCGACGCAGCATGGCTTGGGCCGGCATCCACCGTTACCTGTGGACCATTGTCGCCATCGCCGCCCTTCTGGCGATCGGCAGCGCAGCATGGCTGCACGCCCCGGCCGCGAATGCCCCGGCCGCGCCGCCGCCGATCCCGGTGACCACCGCGGCAGTGGCCGAGGGCGACGTCCCGATCGAGCGCGACGCGCTGGGCCGCGTCGAGGCCGCCAACACGGTGATCGTGCGTGCGCAGGTGGCGGGGCAGGTGCAGAAATTCACGTTCGAGCAGGGGCAGGCGGTGGCATCCGGCCAGTTGCTGGCGCAGATCGACCCGCGCGCCTTTCAGGCGGCCGTCGAGCAGGACCAAGCGGTGGTCGCGCGCGATCGCGCCAATCTCGCCAATGCCGAGGCCGATCTCGGCCGCTACGTCCCGCTGGTCGCCAAGGGGCTGGTCTCGACCCAGCAGGTGGACACGCAGCGCGCGCTCGTGGCCCAGCTCCGGGCGACGGTCGCCGCCGATCGGGCGGCTTTGGCCCGCGATCAGGTGCAGCTCGGCTATACCTCGATCACCGCGCCCATCTCCGGCATCGCCGGGCTGCGCTTCGTCGATGTCGGCAATGTCGTGAGTCCCGGCGACCCGCAAGGGCTGGTGGCGATCAACCAGGTGCAGCCGATCTCGGTGCTGTTCGCGGTGCCGCAGGCCGAGCTGCCGGAGATCAAGCGGCGCTCGACGGCTTCGGGCAAGGAGGGGCTCGCGGTCGAGGCATGGTCGCAGGACGGCACGCGCCCGCTCGATGCCGGGCGGCTGGCGGTGATCAACAACCAGGTGGACGCCGCGAGCGGCACGGTGACGCTGATGGCGCGGTTTCCCAATGCGCAGGAACAGCTCTGGCCGGGCGCCTTCGTCAGCATCCGGCTGGTGCTCGGGGTCGAGCATGACGGGCTGACCGTTCCGGCTGCGGCGCTGCAGCAGGGGCCGCAGGGAAGCTATGTCTGGGCCGTCGCCCGCGACGGTGCCGTGCGGCCGGCGCCGGTCACCGTGCAGCAAAGCGCGCATGGGCGGGTCCTGCTGTCGGCGGGCGTCAGCGCCGGCGAGCCGGTGGTGACCGGCGGCGCCTACGGGCTCGAGCCCGGGGCGCATGTCGCCGTCCAGAACGCCGCAGCGTCCGGCGCCCCGCTGCTGCGCAACGTCGAGGCCGATCGCCTCGGATTCGTGCCGTGAGCGGGCCGGGTCCCGAACCGTCCGGCGCCGAGGGAGGAGAGACGGAGAAGACGGCGGGCGGCGGACTCTCGGCGGTCTTCATCGCCCGGCCGACGGCGACGATCATGCTGATGCTGGGCGTGCTGCTGGTGGGATTGCTCGCCTATGCGCATCTGCCGATCGCGTCGCTGCCGACGGTGAACGTGCCGACGGTGCTGGTCACCGCCGAGCTCTCCGGCGCCGACGCCGAGACCAACGCCTCGGCGGTCACGACGCCGCTCGAAAAGCAGTTCGGCCAGATCCCGGGGCTGACGCAGATGACGTCCTCGAGCGCCGACAGCTACTCGCAGATCACGCTGCAGTTCAGCCTCAGCCGCTCGGTCGACGGCGTCGCGCAGGACGTGCAGGCGGCGATCAACGCGGCCGCGGCCTTCCTGCCCAGCGGCATGATCCAGCCGCCGGTCTACCGCAAGACCAATCCGGCCGCGACGCCGGTGCTGATCCTGGGCCTCACCTCCGACACGCTGCCGCTGACGACGGTCGACGATTACGGCGAGAACATCCTGATGCAGCGCCTGTCGCAAGTCTCGGGCGTCGGCCTCGTCACCATCGGCGGGCAGCAGCAGCCGGCGATGCGCATCGAGGTCAACCCGGCGCAGCTCGCGGCGCAAGGCCTCACCCTGGAGGATGTGCGCAACGCGGTCACGGCAGGCACCGTCGACGCCGCCAAGGGCGTGCTGCAAGGGCCGCAGCAGGCCTTCGCGCTCGCGGCCAACGACCAGCTCTTCCGCATCCCCGATTACGACGATCTCGTGGTGGCCTATCGCGATGGCGCGCCGGTGCTGCTGCGCGATGTCGGGCATGCCGAGATCGGGCCGGCCAACAGCCTGCTGGCCGGCTGGTACGACCGGCGGCGGGCGGTGGTGCTGAACGTGCTGCTGAGCCCCGGCGCCAACGCCATCGCCACGGTCGACCAGATCAAGGCCGAGCTGCCGCGGCTGATGGCCTCGCTGCCGCGCGGCATCAAGCTCTCGATCGTTTCCGACCGCACCCAGACCATCCGCGCCTCGGTCGGCGATGTCCGCTTCACGCTGATGCTGACCGTGGCATTGGTGGTGATGACGATCTTTCTCTTCCTGCGAAAGTTCTGGGCCACGGTCATTCCCGGCATCGCCGTGCCGCTCTCGCTCATCGGCACCTTCGCCGTGATGTACGTGCTGGGCTACAGCCTCGACAACCTCTCGCTGATGGGGCTGTCGATCGCGGTGGGCTTCGTCGTCGACGATGCGATCGTCATGATCGAGAACGTGTCGCGCTACCTCGAGCAGGGAATGCCGCCGCTCGAGGCCGCGCTGCGGGGCGCGGGCGAGATCGGCTTCACCATCATCTCGATCTCGGTGTCGCTGGTCGCGGTCTTCATCCCGCTCTTCATGATGGGCGGCGTGGTCGGCAAGATGCTGCAGGAGTTCGCCGTCACCGTCGCGGTCGCCATCTTCGTCTCCGCCTTCGTGTCGCTGAGCCTGACGCCGACGCTCTGCTCGCTGCTGCTGACGCCGGAGCCGAAAGCGGGCGGGGGACACGGCCGGCTCTACCGCCGGACCGAGCAGGCCTTCGACTGGCTCGCGGCGCGCTATGACCGCGGGCTGCTTCTGGCCTTGCGGCACCAGCGCCTGACGCTCCTCGTCATGCTCGTGACCGTCGCCCTGACCGGGCTGCTCTATACGATCATCCCCAAGGGCTTCTTTCCGCAGCAGGATACCGGGCTCATCGCCGGCATCACCGAGGCGGCGCAGGACATCTCGACCGCAGGGCTGGCCGAGCGCCAGCAGGCGGTCACCGACATCCTGCTGCGCGATCCCGCCATCGCCACGGTGGCGAGCTATATCGGTCCCGGGCCGACCACGGCGGCGCCGAACCAGGGCCGGATGTGGATCGCGCTCAAGCCCTATGGCGAGCGCCCCGAAGTGGCGCAGGTGATCGCGCGGCTCGACGCCAGGCTGCGGCAGGTCCAAGGCATCCACCTCTACCTGCAGCCGGCACAGGACCTCACCATCGGCGCCCGCATGGCCAAGGCGCAGTACCAGTACACGCTGGTCGATGTCGATCCGCAGGAGCTGGGATTCTGGACGGCCAAGATGGTGGCCGCGCTCCGGAAGATACCGGGCCTCGCGGAGGTGAGCACCGACCAGGTCGCGAACGCCCGCGAGATCAAGATCGCGATCGACCGCAAGGCCGCCGCCAGCTTCGGCTTGCGGCCGCAGGACATCGACACCGTCCTCTATGACGCCTTCGGCGAGCGCCCTGCCACCAAGGTCTACACGCCCTATGGCCAGTATTTCGTCATCGTCGAGGTCGATCCGGCCTTCCGCAGCGGCCCGGGCGCGCTCGACCAGGTCTATTTCCGCTCGGCCGCCGGCCAGGCCGTGCCGCTGCGGCAGATCGCCAGCATCGCCAGCGAGACCGGCCCGCTGGTGGTCAATCACCAGGGCCAGTTTCCCTCGGTGACGATCTCGTTCAATCTCAAGCCGGGAGTGTCGATCGGCACGGCGGTGAGCGCGGTGCTGCAGGCCGAGCGCGCGCTGCACCTGCCGCCGACCATCCAATCCGCCTTCGAGGGCACCGCGCGCGCCTATCAGACGGCGCTCGCCGGCCAGGTGCCGCTGATCGGCGCGGCACTGGTCGCGATCTACCTCGTCCTCGGCATGCTCTATGAGAGCTGGGTCCATCCGATCACCATCATCTCGACCTTGCCCTCGGCGGGGCTGGGCGCGCTGCTCGCGCTCATGGCGGTCGGCATGCCGCTCGATGTGATCGGCATCATCGGCATCATCCTGCTGCTCGGCATCGTCAAGAAGAACGGCATCATGATGGTGGATTTCGCGCTCGAGCGGCAGCGCGCCGGCAAGTCGCCCCAGGACGCCGTGCACGAGGCCTGCCTGCTGCGCTTCCGCCCGATCCTGATGACCACCCTCTGCGCGATGCTGGGCGGGGTGCCGCTGATGGTCGGCACCGGCATCGGCTCGCAGCTGCGTCAGCCGCTGGGCGTTGCCATCGTCGGCGGCCTCGCGGTATCGCAGATCCTTACCCTGTTCACGACGCCGATCGTCTACCTCTCCCTCGACCGGCTCGGCCGCGCGCTCTCGCGCCGGCGAGCGCCCGCCGCGCGCGGCGCCATGGCGCCGGCGGAATGATGCGGCCGGCGCTCGTCCTGCTGCTGCTGCCGCTGCTGCTCGGCGCCTGCGATCTCGGCCCCGATTACCGCCGTCCGGAGACCGGCGCGCCCCGCGGCTGGAACACGCCGGCGCCGGGCGCGGCGGCGGCGTGGCCGTCGCTCGACTGGTGGAAGAGCTTCGGCTCGCCCGAGCTCGACGCGCTGGTCGCCGAGGCCCGGCGCAGCAACACCGATCTCGCCGCCGCCGCCGCCCGGATCCGCGAGGCCGACGCCCAAGCGCGCATCGCCGGCGCGGCGCTGCTTCCGAGCGTCGGCGCCGAGGCCGATGCCGGGCCCGATCGGCTCCTCAACTATCTCGGCAAGGAACGCCATTTCACCACCTTCGAAGGGGTGTTGCGGGCGAGCTACGAGTTCGATTTCTGGGGCAAGAACCAGGCCCAGCTCGACGCCGCCACGGCCTCCGCCCAGGCCAGCCGCTATGACTGGCAAGTGGTGTCGCTCACCATCACCGCCAGCGTCGCCAGCAGCTACTTCCAGGCGGTCGGCCTTGCCGACCAGCTGCGCGTGGCGCAGTCCAACCTGGACCGCGCCCAGCGCGATCTCGACGGGCTCGTCGAGCAGCAGCGACGGGGGCTGATCCCGCAGCTCGCCGTGGTGCAGCAGCAGGCCGTGGTCGACGGGCTCGACGCGGCGATCCCGCCGCTGGAGCAGCAGCTCGCCGCGGCGAAGGATGCGCTGGCGATCCTGGTCGGCAAGCTGCCGGAGGAGCTGGCGCTGCGGCCGGGCTCGCTGCTCGAGCTGTCGCTGCCGGCGGTCGGGCCAGGGCTGCCCTCGGAGCTGCTGCTGCGGCGGCCCGACGTGCAGCAGGCCGAGGCGCAGCTCGTCGCCGCCAATGCCGACATCAGGGTGGCGCGGGCGGCGTTCTTTCCGTCCTTCGGGCTCACCGCCGATGGCGGGGTGGCGAGCGTGCTGCTGGCGAACCACGCGCTGCCGGTGCTGGGCGTCTATACGCTGTCGGGCTCGATCACCCAGCCGATCTTCGAGGGCGGCGCGCTCAGCGGCCAGCTCGACTACTCCAAGGCGCGCTATCAGGAGCTGCTGCAGGACTATCGCAAGGCGGCGCTCTCGGCCTTCGGCGATGTCGAGGACGCGCTCGCCGCGACCAAGGCCGCGTCCGAGCTGGAGGAACGCCAGCAGAAGGCGCTCGCCAGCAGCCGACAGGCCTACCAGATGGCGCTCGATGCCTTCCATGGCGGCACCGCCACGACGCTGAGCGTGCTGGTGAGCGAGAGCACGCTCTTCGCCACGGAGAACGCGCTGGTGCAGGCGCGGCTGACGCACATGCTGGCGCTGGTGAGCCTGTTCAAGGCGCTGGGCGGCGGCTGGCAGGCGGGGTGAGGGCGCTGCCGGCTCAGCGTCCGGGTATGCCGTGGCGGTCGCCGAAAGCGGGCTCGCGAATGGTGAGATCGCTGAAGGTGATGTCGCGCCAGCGGAAATGCGCCACGTTGAGCTGATAGACGGGACCGCAGACCGGCGCGGCGCCGTAGTCCTCCAGGCAAAGCCCTTGGTTGGGGTCCGTATACCAGCGCACATACTCGCTGGTCTCGCCGATCCGTTGCGCCATGCCGCCACGCTGAAAGCGAAAGAGATAGCGCGTGCCGGCTTCCGTGGTCGCTTCCATCGTGCGGCCGAAAAACTGCTCGTAGAGATAGACGCCGGTCAGCGGCTCGGACGGCCCTCCCTCGGTCGCGCAGGCCGCGAGCAACAGCGCGGCGCCGGGGAGAAGTCTCCGCATCGGCGCTCCAGCAAGCTCGTCGATCTTGAATGTAGGGAGCGCCGCCGGCGGCTCAATGCCAGCGATGCCGCCGCCGGTGGGAAATGAAGGCGCGCAGCCCGTATCCTCCGACAAACGCCAGGAACAAAAGGCCGAATAAAACGATCTGGTCGAGTGTCACTGGCGGGTCTCCGAGAGTGGAGCACGGGCGACGCGACTCTAGACGGCAACGGTGACGGCTCGACGGCGCGTCGCGTCGATACCGCATCCCGGCACAAAGACGGCGTTCACTCCCGCGATGACGACGAATAGTTTACTTGATTGTCGATCAATTCGCCAGTTCCGAGATGCTGCAAAGCGGCATGCAATGAAAGTTAAAATAATGTCATTCTCGCCGGCTTCGGGAAGCCAAGCGAGGGGCAACCATCGGCGGGGCGGTTGCGTTTGCTGCGCGTCCCTCGAAAGGAGGCGTCGCATGCGCAGAATTGGTCTGGTTCTGACGGGGGCGCTCGCCGCGCTCATCCTGGCGCAGGGGCCGGCGCAGGCGCGTTGCGCCGACGATCTCGCAGCGCTGCAGGCGCGGGTCGACCGGGCGACAAAGCTCCATCCGGAGCCGCCCGGCGCCGCTGCCGCAGCCAAGGTGCTGAATAAATTCGCGCAAGGCGATAGCCAGGACGAGGTCGATTGCTACAATGCGGTGGCGCGAGCGCGCCGTGCGCTCGCACAGGCGCCGCCCGAGGCGGCGCAGCTCGGACAGGCGCAGCAGCCGCTGGGCGTGCAGCCGCCGCCACAGGCGCTGCCGCAGCAGCCGCTGCAGGCGCAGCCATAAGCGGTGTGCCGGAGCGGCGGCGATGGCCAAAGGGATCAGATGGGGCGGTTTGCTGCTGCTGCTGACCCTTCTCGGCTGCTCCGGCCGGATATGGCGCGAAGATGCGAGCGCCGACGGGATCAGGCTGCACTGGTACACGCGCGAGGTCACCATCGATTCCGCCCGGGCCGAGGCGCTCGAGCATTGCAGCCGCTTCGGCCGGCGACCCGAGCTGATCCGCGAATTCGCGGACCAGGACGTGACCTCCGCCGATTTCGCCTGCCTGCCGGCAAGCTCCTAGGCGAATTCGCGCAGCGAATTCGCCTAGCCCGCATCGTCCTCGCCGAAGGCCGCGCCGGCGGCGTCGTATCCCCCGAGGCTGGCGCGGTCGAGCGCCACGGTCTTGAGCAGCGCGAAGACGTTGTTGCCGGGCGCGAGCTGGAGCTCGCGCGCGGCACGCTGGGTGATGCGCGCCCAGAGCGCCACCGGCTGCTGCGGCCGGCCGATATCGAGGCGCACATCGACCAGCGGCCCGCGATCGGGCGCGATCTCGACGATCCGCGCCGCCACGATGTTGCGGATCGAGATGCCGGCGGGACGCGTCGTCGCCAGCGCCACGTCGCGGGCGTGGATGCGCACGCGCACCGGCGTGCCCAGCGGCAGTGACAGCCGCGAGACGCGCAGGCGGCCGCCGGGAAAGGCGAGCTCGCTCAGCCCGTAGGTGACGTCGTGCCCGGCCACCACGGTACGGATCACCGCGCCCGCCTCGTAGCGGCCGGTCAGCGGGCGCAGATCGAGGCGGCTGGTGAGATCCTCCACCGAGCCCACCGCCGCCACCTTGCCCTCGGCCAGCAGCACCAGCGTGTCGGCGAGCCGGATGATCTCGTCCATGGCGTGGCTGACATAGATGATCGGGATGCGCAGCTCGTCGCGCAGCCGCTCGATGAAGGGCAGGATCTCCGCCTTGCGCGGCGCGTCGAGCGAGGCCAGCGGCTCGTCCATCAGCAGCAGGCGCGGCGCGGCCAGCAGCGCGCGGCCGATGGCGACGCGCTGCTTCTCGCCGCCGGAGAGATCGCCCGGCCGCCGCTCGAGCAGCGAACTCAGGCCGAGCAGCGCCACCACGGCGTCGAAATCGATCGTGGAACCGCCGCGGCCGGCGCCGTAGGTGAGATTGCCGCGCACGGAGTAATGCGGGAAGAGACGGCCTTCCTGGAAGACGTAGCCGAGGCGGCGGCGCTCGGGCGGCAGGTTGATGGCGTCGGCGCTCGAGAACAGCACCTCGCCCGCGAGCGCGATGCGGCCGCGATCGGGCCGCAGCAGCCCCGCCAGCATGTTGACGATGCTGGTCTTGCCGCTGCCGGAGCGGCCGAAGAGCGCGGTGATGCCGCTGCCGGGCGCGGTGAAGGCCGCCTCGATCGCAAAGGCGCCGAGGCGCTTTGCCAGCTCGACCTCGATCATGCCAGCCCTTGCAGGCGACGGCCGAGCCGCCGCGCCAGCAGCTCCGAGACGGTGAGCGCCGCCAGCGCCAGCGCCACCGACAGCGCGGCGAGCCGCCACGCCGCTCTCTCGTCGCCCGGTATCTGCGTCAGCGTATAGAGCGCCAGCGGCAGCGTGCTGGTCTCGCCCGGGATGTTGGAGACGAAGGTGATGGTGGCGCCGAACTCGCTGATCGAGCGGGCGAAGGCGAGGATGATGCCGGTCAGGATGCCGGGCGCCATCAGCGGCAGGGTGATGGTGAGGAAGACGCGCAGGCGCCCGGCGCCCAGCGTGCGCGCCGCCTGCTCGAGGCGGCGGTCGACCAGCTCGAGCGACAGCCGCATGGCGCGCACCATCAGCGGGAAGCCCATCACCGCCGAGGCGAGCGCGGCACCTTTCCAGTTGAAGGCCAGGCTGATGCCGAGGTGGTCATAGAGAAAGGCGCCGATCGGCCCGTTCCGGCCGAACAGGATGAGGAGCGCGAAGCCCACCGCCACCGGCGGCAGCACCAGCGGCAGGTGGACGAGACCGTCGAACAGCAGCTTGCCGGGAAACCGGCCGCGCGCCAGCAGGAAGGCCGCCGCCAGCCCCAGCGGCAGGCCGGCGAGCACGCTCGCGGCCCCGACGCGCAGGCTGAGGCGCAGCGCCTCGAGCTCGAGGGGCGTGAAGTCAAGCAAGGTGGGAGGCGAGCCGGGTGAAGCCGCGCTCGAGATCGGCGATGAGGTCGCCCTGATCCTCGAGCCCGGCGTGAAGGCGCAGCAGCGGGCCCTCCTGCCAGGGCCGGACGGTGCGGAACCGCTCGGGATGGCCGGGCAGGATCAGGCTCTCGAACCCGCCCCAGCTCGCGCCCATGCCGAAGAGCTCCATGCCGTCGAGCATGGCGTCGATCGCCGGCTTCGGGATGTCGCGGCGGAGCACGATGCTGAAGAGGCCGCTCGATCCCGTGAAGTCGCGCCGCCACAGCGCGTGGCCCGGGCAGCTCTCGAGCGCCGGATGCAGCACGCGCGTCACCTCCGGCCGCTGCTGCAGCCAGCGCGCCAGCGCCAGCCCCTGCACCTCGTGCTGGCGCATCCGCACGCCGGCGGTGCGCAAGCCCCTGAGCGCCAGATAGCAATCATCGGGCGCGGCGTGGGTCCCGAGCAATGTCGCCATCTCGCGCACCGGCATGAAGCTCTGCTCGGTGCAGATCGCGATCCCCATCATCGCGTCGGAATGGCCGACGATGTATTTGGTGGCGGCGATGACCTCGACATCGACGCCCAGCGCCAGCGGCTTGAAGAAGAGCGGCGCCGCCCAGGTATTGTCGATCAGCGTCGCCAGGCCCCGCGCCTTGGCCACGGCGACGATCGCCGGCACGTCCTGGACCTCGAAGGTGTGCGAGCCCGGGCTTTCGAGATAGATGGCGCGCGTTTCCGGCCGCAGCAGACCGGAAATATCGGCGCCGATCAGCGGATCGTAGAAGGTCGCGGCGACGCCGAAGCGCTGCAGGAAGTTGTTGGCGAAGCCGCGCACCGGCCCGTAGACGGAATTGGGGATGAGCACGTGATCGCCCGCCTTGAGATAGGCGAGCAGTGCTGCGAAGCAGGCGGCGGCGCCGGAGCCGAAGGCGATGGCGCGATGCCCGCCCTGGACCGCGGCCACGGCTTCCTCGAAGGCGAAGGTGGTGGGGGTGCCGAAGCGGCCGTAGGTCACCTGATTGTAACGGTTCTTCTGCGCCGCCTCGAGCGCCGCCACGGTGGGATGAAGGATGGTCGAGGCGTGGTAGACGGGCGGATTGACCGCGCCGTGATTGGCCTCCGGCGCGCGTCCGGCGTGGGTCAGGAGCGTGTCGGGCTTTTTCGATTTGCTGCGCATCGGCGGCGATCGGCCTGGGCTGGGGAAGGCTGCGCATCTTGCATCGCCGCGCCGGCTTGCGAAAGGGCTTCGGGCGGCCGCGCTCCGGCGCGCATTTGCGGGCCGGCGCGGCGCTGTGATAGCGTCCGCGGCCGGAAAGGCGCCCGTTCCGGTCGTTCCGGTCACGGGATAAATGCCGTAAATTCAGGCCGCTCGGAGGGGATTTCGATGAATTGGCTGAAATTCCTCGCAGCGGCGCTCGCCGCTGCCGCGCTCGGGTTTGCGAGCGCTTCCGCCGCCTTCGCCGGGGCGACGCTCGACGGCGTCAGGAGCCGCGGTGTCGTCGCCTGCGCGGTCAATCCCGGGCTCGTGGGCTTCGCCATGCCCGACCGGCAGGGCAATTACCAGGGACTCGACGCCGATACCTGCCGCGCCATCGCCGCCGCGGTGCTCGGCGATGCGCGCAAGGTGAAGTTCGTGCCGGCGAACGCGCAGCAGCGCTTCACGCTGCTGCAGACCGGCGAGGCCGATGTGCTGGCGCGCAACACCACCTGGACCCTGCTGCGCGACACCGAGAACGGCTTCAACTTCGCCCCCGTCACCTATTACGACGGGCAGGGCTTCATGGTGGCGAAGAAGCTCGGCGTCAAAAGCGCCAAGGAGCTCGACGGCGCCACCATCTGCGTCCAGCCCGGCACCACCACCGAGCTCAATCTGACGGATTATTTCCGCAGCCATCACATGAGCTTCAAGCCGCTGGTGATCGAGAAGCTCGACGAGGTCGAGAACGCCTTCTTCTCCGGCCGCTGCGACGCCTATACCACCGACCGTTCCGGGCTTGCCGCGACGCGCGCCTCCAAGGCGGCCAATCCTGACGACTATGTCATCCTGCCCGATATCATCTCCAAGGAGCCGCTGGCGCCGGCGGTGCGCCAGGGCGACGAGGAATGGTACGACATCGTGAGCTGGACGGTCTTCGCCATGATCGGCGCCGAGGAGAAGGGCATCACCTCGGCCAATGTCGACGCCATGACCAGGAGCGACGACCCCGAGGTGCAGCGGATGCTGGGGGTCAGCCCGGGCCTCGGCAAGGCGCTGCATCTCGACGACAAATGGGCCTATCGCATCATCAAGCAGGTGGGCAATTACGGCGAGGTGTTCGAGCGCAACCTCGGCGCCGGATCGCCGCTGAAGCTGCCGCGCGGGCTCAACGCGCTGTGGACCGAGGGCGGGCTGATGTACGCCATGCCGTTCCGCTGAGGCGCGGGACGGCGGCGCCATGGCGGCCAGGGACGGAGGCTCGAAGCCGGCACGGGGAAGCGCGGCGCCCTGGAACGATCCGCGCCTGCGCTCGCTCGCGCTGCAGGCGATCGTCCTGGCCTCGGTGCTGGCGCTCGCCGCCTATCTCGCTGCCAATGCCGCCGACAATCTGCGCCGGCAGGGCGTCGCCACCGGCTTCGCCTTCCTCTCGCGCGAGGCCTCCTTCGCCATCGGCACGACGCTGATCCCCTATCGCCCGGCGGACAGCTACGCCCGCGCGCTGCTGGTCGGTCTCGTCAACACGCTGCTGGTGTCGGGGCTCGGCATCGTCTTTGCCACGCTGCTGGGCCTGGCGGTGGGGTTGGCGCGGCTCTCGAGCAACTGGCTGCTGAGCCGGCTCGCCCTCGTCTATGTCGAGGCGCTGCGCAACACGCCGCTGCTGCTGCAGATCTTCCTGTGGTGGGACCTGCTGCGCCTCTCCGCGCCGCCGCCGCACGCCGCCTGGCGGCCGCTGCCCGGCGTTTATGTCTCGCTGCGCGGCGTCTACTTCCCGGTCCCGGTCTACGATCCGCTCTATCTCTGGATGGGGGTGGCGCTGGCGGGCGGGCTCGCCGCGGCGCTGGGGCTGGGCCTCTGGTCGCGACGCCGGCAGGCGCGCAGCGGCCGGCCGCCGCTTCCCGTCTGGATCGGGCTCGCCCTGGCCGCGCTGCCGCCGCTTGCCGTCTTCCTCGCCGGCGGCGCGCCCTATCTGCTCGACGTGCCGCGCGTCACCCGCTTCGATTTCAGCGGCGGCAGCAGCATCACGCCGGAATTTGCGGCGCTGCTGGCGGCGCTCGTGACCTATACCGCCGCCTTCATCGGCGAGATCGTGCGCGGCGGCATTCTCGCGGTGAACCGCGGCCAGAGCGAGGCGGCGGCGGCGCTCGGCCTGACGCGCGGCCAGGCGCTGCGCCTCGTGGTGCTGCCGCAGGCGATCCGGATCATCCTGCCGCCGCTCACCAGCGAGTACCTGAACCTGGCGAAGAACAGCTCGCTCGCCATCGCCGTGGGCTTTCCCGACCTCTTCGCCATCACCAACACCATCGCCAATCAGACCGGCCAGGCGGTCGAGACGATGGTGATCGTGGCGGGGACCTATCTTGCCATCAGCCTCGCGATCTCGCTGCTGATGAACCTCTACAACCGCTCGGTCGCGCTGGTGGAGCGGTGAGCGGCGGCCTCGCCCGCGCGGTCGGCTGGAGCCGCGCCAACCTCTTCAACACGCCGCTGAACGCCGCGCTGACGCTGCTGCTGGCAGTTCTGCTGCTGCGCTTCCTGCCGGGCCTGGTCGATTGGGCGGTGCTGCGCGCCTCGCTCCGCGCCCCCGACGACCGCGCCTGCGCCGCGGCGGGCGGCGCCTGCTGGGCCTTCATCGGCGATTGGTTCCGCTTTCTGATCTTCGGCCGCTATCCCTATGCCGAGCAATGGCGGCCGGCGATCGTGCTGGCGATCTTCATCGCGCTGCTGCTGGCGAGCTTCAGCCGGGCGCTGCCCGGGCGCCTTCTGGCGCTGGCCTGGCTCGTCGGTCTCGGCGCGGCGGCGCTGCTGATGCGGGGCGGCGTCCTCGGCCTGCCCTATGTCGAGACCGAGCTGTGGAACGGACTGCCGCTCACCCTGATCCTGGCGGCAGGCGGGCTCGGCGCCAGCTTTCCGCTGGCGCTGCTGCTGGCGCTCGGCCGGCGCTCGCCTTTGCCGGCGCTGCGGGTGATCTGCACCTGCTACATCGAGGCGGTCCGCGGCGTGCCGTTCATCGCCTGGCTGTTCCTGATGCTGGTGCTGCTGCCGCTGTTCCTGCCGCCCGGCCTGGTCATCGCCAAGCTGTGGCGCGCCGAGATCGCCTTCGCGCTGTTCATCGCAGCCTATCTCGCCGAGGTGGTGCGCGGCGGGCTGCAGGCGATCCCGCGCGGCCAGTACGAGGCCGCCGACGCGCTCGGCCTGGGATATGCCCAGAAGACGCTGCGCGTGATCCTGCCGCAGGCGCTCGCCCTCACCATCCCGGCGCAGGTGAACACCTTCATCGGCGCCTTCAAGGACACGGCGCTGATCTCGATCATCGGCCTCTTCGACGTGCTGCAGGATACCAACACCGCGCTCAACGATCCGCGCTGGCGCATGGCCTATGTCGAGGGCTACGTCTTCACCGGCGCGATCTACTTCGCCTTCTGCTATTCCATGTCGCTCTACAGCCGCCGGCTCGAGCGGCGCCTGGCACGGGGAGCGCGACAGGGATGAGCGATGCGCGCACGGAGCGGCCGATGATCGAGCTGCGCCATGTCTACAAATGGTTCGGCGCGCATGCGGTGCTGCGGGATGTCAGCCTCGCCGTCGCGCGCGGCGAGCGGGTCGTGGTGTGCGGGCCTTCGGGCGCCGGCAAATCGACCATGATCCGCTGCATCAACCGGCTGGAGGAGCATCAGCAGGGAGAGATCTTCGTCGACGGCATCGCGCTGACCGCCGACCTCAGGCAGATCGAGGCGATCCGCCGCGAGGTCGGCATGGTGTTCCAGCAGTTCAACCTGTTTCCGCACCTGACCGTGCTGGAGAACCTGACCCTGGCGCCGATCTGGGTGCGGCGCATGCCCCGGCGCGAGGCCGAGGATCTCGCCATGCTCTATCTCGAGCGGGTGCGCATTCCCGAGCAGGCGGGGAAATACCCGGCCCAGCTCTCCGGCGGCCAGCAGCAGCGCGTCGCCATCGCGCGCGCACTCTGCATGACGCCGCAAATCATGCTGTTCGACGAGCCGACCTCGGCGCTCGATCCCGAGATGATCAAGGAGGTGCTCGACGTCATGGTCGAGCTGGCGCAATCCGGCATGACCATGGTCTGCGTCACGCACGAGATGGGCTTCGCGCGCGAGGTGGCGGATCTGATGGTGTTCATGGATCAGGGCGAGGTGATCGAGACCGCGCCGCCGGATCGCTTCTTCACCGCGCCCGGCAGCGAGCGGACGCGGCTCTTCCTCAGCCAGATCCTGCGGCGCTAACGGAACTGCTACATCCCGTTCTTGACCTTCTCCGCCGAGTTGCCGACCGCCTGGCCCGCGGCCGACACGTCCTGGCCGAAGCCGGCCACCGTGTTGCAGGCGCTGAGCAGCATGGCGGTGCCCGAGAGCAGCAGAATCGCCAACAACGCCGACGCGAAAGCCTTGCGCATCTCTTCCCTCCGTCGATGGATGGATCAATCGATTGCGCCGGGGGAACGGTTGAAAAGCGCCGCCGGTTCCGCGCCCGCCGCGCTGCCGGCGGGATCGAGCGGCGGCAGCAGCGGATGGGCGACGCCGCGCGGCAGCGCGCCGGTGAGGCGCGGATCGTCGAAGTTCAGGGGCTCGCGGCGATAGACCTGGAAGCCCGCGCGCTGATAGAGGCCGAGGGCGCGCGGATGGTCGTAGGTCGAGGTATGGACCCAGAGCCGCTGCGTCGCGCCCTGCCAGCCTGCCTCGACCGCCGCGCGCAGGAACCAGGCGCCGAGCCCGCGCCCGATGAATTCCGGCACGAGGCCGAAATAGCAGAGCTCGGTCTCGCCCGAGGCCAGGCGCTCGAGCTCGAAATAGCCGGCCGGGACGCCGCCGACATAAAGTATGGAAACCTCGATCTCGGGCCGCGCCAGCCAGCGGGCGAGCCGCGCATCGCTCCAGCCGCGCCGGACGAACCATAGCCAGCGCTCACCGACCGCGGCATAGAGATAGCGGTAGAACGAGAGGGTGCAGCTCTCGGCGCGCATCAGCGCGAGGCGCGCCTGCGGCACCGGCAGCGGCGGCCGCTGCGGCTTCGCCCGCATCTCGAGATAGGTGATGATGTCGGAAAGCTGGTCGATGGCTCGCCTCGGCGTATCAGCGCGTGCCGGCCTCGACCGGCGTGTCGCCCGGCAGGCCCCATTCCGACCAGGAGCCGTCATAGACCGCGGCGTCGGGCCAGCCGAGCAGGTGGAGACCGAAGGCAAGGGCGCAGGCGGTGACGCCGGAGCCGCAGCTCGTCACCACCGGCTTGCCGCGCTCCAGCCCCGCCGCGGCAAAGCGCCGCGCGAGTTCCTCGGCCGGAAGCAGGGTGCGCGTCTCGCGATCGGTCAGCTCGTCATAGGGCAGGTTGAGGCTGCCCGGGATATGGCCGCCGCGCAGCCCCTCTCGCGGCTCCTTGGCGGTGCCGGCGAAGCGGGGGCGCGAGCGCGCATCGAGCACCTGCTCGCGCCCTGTGGCGAGGTTGTCGATGAGCTGCGCCTTGCTGCGCACCAGCAGCGTGTTGAGCCGCGCGGTGAAATGGCGTTCGCGCGACGCCGGCGGCTCGTCGGTGACCGGCCGGCCTTCGGCCAGCCATTTCGGCAGGCCGCCATCGAGGATGGCCACGTCGCGATGGCCGAAGACGCGCAGCATCCACCACGGCCGGCCGGCCGAGCTGAGGCCGGTGCTGTCATAGACGACGATCTTGTGCCCGTCGCCGAGGCCCAGCCGGCGCATGCGCTGGGCGAACTTCTCGGCGCTCGGCAGCATGTGCGGCAGCGGATTCCGCTCGTCGGCGATGTCGTCGATGTCGAAGAACACGGCGCCGGGAAGGTGGCGTTCGGCATAGAGCTCCGGCGCCGCAGGCCTCACCCCCGGAAGCGTGAAGGTGCCGTCGACGATGCGCACATCCGGCGCGTCGAGATGGTCCGCCAGCCATTGGGTCGACACCAGCGCGTCGGGGTTGACGTAGGGCATGGGCGCTCTCCCGTATCCGAGACAGACTCCTAGCCAGCGAAGCCGATGACGACCCGCCGGTTCTGCCGTCCCTTGTTTTCGATCTTGGCGATGGTCACCGGGCCGATCTCGCCGGTGCGGCGGACATGGGTCCCGCCGCAGGGCTGGAGATCGATGCCGGCGATGTCGAGGAGCCGCACGCGGCCTTGGCCCATCGGCGGCTTCACCGACATGGTGCGCACCAGCTCGGGACGTGCCGCCAGCTCCTCGTCGCTGATCCAGCGCGTGACCGTCGGGTGATCGGCAACGATGAGCTGGTTGAGGCGTGCCGCGAGCGCCTCCTTGTCGAGCGTCTCGCCGGGAACGTCGAAATCGAGCCGGCCCTTGCCGTCGGCGATCTGCCCGCCGGTCACCGCGCCGGGGATCACGGCGGAGAGCAGATGGAGGCAGGTGTGCATGCGCATCAGCCGATGGCGCCGGCTCCAGTCGATCTCGGCAATGACGGCCTCGCCGGGCTCGGGCAGCTCGGCACCGGGGGCAGGGACGTGCAGCACCTCGTCGGCGGCCTCTCCCTTGCGCGTGTCGGCGATCGCCACCACCCGCCCATCGGCGCGGCGCAGCACGCCGCAATCGCCGGGCTGCCCGCCCCCCTGGGGATAGAAGACGGTACGGTCGAGCTGGATGCCGCGGGCATCGACGGCGCTCACCCGGGCGTCGCATTGCGCGAGATAGGCGTCGTCGCGGAACAGCAGCGCCGTCATCGATCGAGCCAGCGCGGCACCGGCAGCTTGCGCTCGCGCAGGAAGGCGGGGTTGAACAGCTTCGACTGGTAGCGCGTGCCGTAATCCGCCAGCACGGTCACGATGGTGTGGCCCGGCCCCAGCTCCTTGGCCGCCTTGATCGCGCCGCAGATGTTGATGCCGGTCGAGCCCCCGAGAACGAGCCCTTCCTCGGTTATGAGGTCGAACAGGACCGGCAGCATCTCCTCATCCGTCACCTGGAACCAGCCGTCGATCGGGGCGCCTTCCAGGTTCTTGGTGATGCGGCCCTGGCCGATCCCTTCGGTGATCGAGTTGCCCTCGGCCTTGAGCTCGCCCCGCGCATAATGGCTGTAGATCGCCGAGCCCATGGGGTCGGCAAGATAGATCCTGATCCCGGGGTTGCGCTCCTTGAGCGCCAGCGCGACGCCGGCCAGCGTGCCGCCGGTGCCCACGGCGGAGACGAACGCGTCCACCTTGCCGTCGGTCTGCGTCCAGATCTCGGGGCCGGTGGTCTCGTAATGGCCTTGGCGATTGGCGATGTTGTCGAACTGGTTGGCCCAGATCGCGCCGTTCGGCTCCTGCTGCGCGATCTCCTGCGCCAGGCGCTCGGAATAGCGGACGTAGTTCATCGGGTTGGCATAGGGCACCGCCGGCACCAGCCGGAGATCGGCGGCGCACAGCCGCAGCATGTCCTTCTTTTCCTGGCTCTGCGTCTCCGGCATGACGATGACGCTGCGATAGCCCAGCGCATTGCCGACCAGCGCCAGCCCGATGCCGGTATTGCCCGCCGTGCCTTCGACGATGACGCCGCCGGGCCGCAGCTGGCCCCGCCGCTCGGCGTCCTTGATGATGGCGAGTGCGGCGCGGTCCTTGACCGAGCCGCCCGGGTTGAGGAATTCCGCCTTGCCCAGGATGGCGCAGCCGGTCATCTCCGACGCCCGGCGCAGGCGGATCAACGGCGTGTTGCCGATGGTTTCCAGGAAGCCGTCGCGAATCTGCATCTCATGAGGCCGTTCTTGGGCTTGTCGCGACACTATAGGCCGCGGCGGCGGACGATCAAGCGGCCGGCCGACGCCGCAGCGCAACACGCTCGTTGACTCGCAGGAAAGGCCGCCGCCACAATTCCCCTCGTGATCGCTCTTTGCCGGGTCCCGGCGGCGCTCTTGATGGCTCTCGTGCTGGGCGGCGCCGCATCCGCCGCGCCGCCGCGCGACACCATCGTCATGGGCAAGGGCATCGACGACATGGTCTCGCTCGATCCCGCCGAGGTCTACGAAGCCTCGGGCGGCGAGGCGGTGGGCAACCTCTATGACCGGCTGATCGAGACCGACCCGGCGGCGCCGGCGCGGCTGCGCCCGGGCCTGGCGCTCTCCTGGGAGCTCGGCCCGGACGGGCGCACCTACACGCTGAGCCTGCGGCGGAACGCGCATTTTGCCGATGGCGCGCCGGTGACGGCGGCCGATGCCGCCTTCTCGCTGCAGCGTGCATTGATGCTCAACAAGGCGCCGGCGCTGGTGCTGCAGCAGCTCGGCCTCGACCGCGACAGTGCCGCCGAGCGGGTGCGCGCCGTGGACGACGACACGCTGGTCATCGTCACGCCGCGCACGGTGGCGCCGAGCCTGGTCTTCGCCTGCCTCACCAGCACGGTTGCCAGCGTCGTCGAGCGCCGGGTGGTGATGGCGCATGCGGAGGAGGGCGATCTCGGCAATTTCTGGCTCGCCACCCATGCCGCCGGCTCCGGCCCCTACCGGCTGAGAGTGTGGCGGCCGGCCGAATACTATGCGCTCGACGCCAACCCGGAGTACTGGGGCGGCGCGCCGGCCAACCGCCGCATCATCGTCCGCCACATCAAGGAAGCGGCGACGCAGCGGCTCATGCTGCTGCGCGGCGACATCGACTATGCCCGCGACCTCGATGCCGACCAGCTCAAGGCGCTGGCCGGCGATCGGCGCTTCCGCTTCGACACCGGCGTCCAGACGGCGATCACCTATCTCGCGCTCAACCAGCGCAACCCTTATCTCCGCCGCCCCGAGGTGATCGAGGCGATCAAGTACCTCGTCGATTACGACGGCATGGCGCGGGCCATTCTCGGCCCGACGCGCCGGCCGCATCAATCGTTCGAGCCGGAGGGTTTTCTCGGCGCCATCGACGACCGGCCGTTCGCCTATGATCCCGCCCGCGCCAAGGCGCTGCTGACGAAAGCCGGGCTTGCCCAGGGGTTCGACGTCACCATCGATGTGCGCAACGCCTGGCCCTCGCTCGATATGGCCGAGGCGCTGCAAGCGAGCTTCGGCGCTGCCGGCATCCGCCTGACGCTCGTCCCCGGCGACGGCAAGCAGGTGCTGACCAAGTACCGCGCCCGTCATCACGACATCTTTCTCGGCGAATGGGGCCCCGACTATCCCGATCCGCACAGCAACGCCGAGGCCTTCATCGTCAATCCCGACAATTCCGACGGCGCTGCGAAGAAGACGCCGGCCTGGCGCAATTCCTGGTCCGATGCCGCGCTGGCCGCCCGCGTCGCCGCGGCGCGGGAGGAGCGCGATCCGGCGAAGCGGGCGGCGCTCTACGAAGCGCTGCAGCGCGATCACCAGAAGGTCGCGCCCTTCGTCTTCATGTACGAGTATGTCGAGGTGGCGGCGCATGCCGCGACTGTCGACGGCTTCGTCATCGGCCGCGGACCCGCGAGGAACCGGTATGCCGGCATCAAGCGGCAATAATACCCCTCACCCCAACCCTCTCCCGCAAGGGGAGAGGGAGATCATCGAGCCTGTGGCGAATACTCCCTCTCCCCTTGCGGGAGAGGGAGGGGCCCGCGGCGAAGCCGTGGGAGGGTGAGGGGTGGCGCGATCGTTCCTTGTCATCGTCGCCCAGATCCTGCTGACCCTGCTCGGCCTGCTGCTGGCGACATTCCTCATCGCGCGTGTCGTGCCGATCGATCCCGTGCTGGCGGTGGTCGGCGACCGTGCCTCGGCCGAAACCTATCAGCGGGTGCGCAGCGAGCTCGGGCTCGATCAGCCGCTGGCGGTGCAGTTCTATCGCTACCTGCTGCAGGTGCTGCACGGCGATTTCGGCCGCTCGGTGCTGACGCGCAACCTCGTGATGTCCGATATCGCACGTTTCCTGCCGGCGACCATCGAGCTTGCCACCGCGGCCACCGGGCTCGGCATTCTCCTCGGCGTGCCGCTCGGCGTGCTGGCCGCCGCGCGGCAGGGCTCCTGGATCGATCATCTCATCCGTATCCTCGGATTGATGGGCTATTCCGTGCCGGTGTTCTGGCTCGGCCTCATGGCGCTGCTGGTGTTCTATGCCGAGCTCGGCTGGACGGCGGGGCCCGGCCGCCTCGACATCTTCTACGAGGACGGGGTGGTCCCCGTGACCGGGCTGCTGCTGGTGGACAGCACGCTCGCCGGAAATTGGGCGATCCTGCGCAGCGCGCTGGCGCATCTGCTGCTGCCGGCGAGCGTGCTGGGATATTTCTCGCTCGCCTATATCAGCCGCATGACGCGCAGCTTCATGCTCGACCAGCTCGGCCAGGAATATATCGTCACCGCCCGCGCCAAGGGCCTGAGCGAGGCGCGCGTGCTGTGGCGCCACGCGCTCGGCAACGTCATGGTGCCGCTCGTCACCGTGATCGTGCTCGCCTATGCCAGCCTGCTCGAAGGCTCGGTGCTGACCGAGACCGTCTTCGCCTGGCCGGGGATCGGCTCCTACATCACCAATTCTCTGCTCAGCATCGACATGAACGCGGTGCTCGGCGGCACGCTGGTGGTGGGCGTCATCTTCGTCGCGCTCAACCTCGTTGCCGATCTGCTCTATCGCCGGCTCGATGCGAGGACGCGGTGACGCTCGGGGCCTATCTCCCCGAGGCCGGTGGCGCGCCGCGCTCGCGCCTCCAGGCGCGGTTCGGCGAGGCCCGGCGCTTCGCGCGCGCCGTGCTGCGCCACCGCCTGGCGCTGGCCGGGCTCGTGATCCTCGGGCTGGTGCTGCTGGCGGCGGCGCTGGCGCCGTGGCTCGCGCCCTTCCCGCCGACGGCGCAGCACCTGGCCCAGCGGCTCCAGCCGCCGGGCGCGCAGCATTGGCTCGGCACCGACGAGTTCGGGCGGGACATCCTGTCGCGGCTGCTCTCTGGCGCGCGCATCACGCTGGGCATCGTGGCGCTGGTCACGGTGATCGCGGCGCCCGTCGGGCTCGTCGTCGGCTGCAGCGCCGGATATCTCGGCGGCTGGGCGGATGCGGCGCTGATGCGGCTCACCGACGTGTTCCTGGCCTTGCCGCGCCTCATCCTGGCCCTGGCCTTCGTTGCGGCGCTGGGCGCCGGCATCGAGAATGCGGTGCTCGCCATCGCGCTCGTTGCCTGGCCGCCTTATGCGCGCATCGCCCGCGCCGAGACCCTGGCGGTGCGGCGCAGCGACTTCATCGCGGCGGCCCGGCTGATGGGCGCCTCATCGGTGCGCATCGTGCTGCGCCACATCATGCCGCTCTGCCTCGCCTCGGTGATCGTGCGCGTCAGCCTCGACATGGCCGGCATCATCCTGGTCGCGGCCGGTCTGGGTTTTCTCGGGCTGGGCGCGCAGCCGCCCTCGCCGGAATGGGGCGCCATGATCGCCGCCGGGCGCAAATATATGCTCGACCAATGGTGGGTCGGCGCCGTGCCGGGCATCGCCATCGCGGTGGTGAGCCTGGCCTTCAACCTGCTGGGCGACGGGCTGCGTGACGTGCTCGATCCGAAGCAGCGATGAGCGCGCCTCTGCTCGACGTCGCCGATCTGCGCATCCGCTTCGCCGGCGGCAGCGAGGTGGTGCGCGGCGTGAGCTTCACCCTCGGCCGCGAGCGCCTCGGCATCGTCGGCGAGTCCGGGTCGGGCAAATCGCTCACCGGCCGCGCCCTGCTCAAGCTGCTGCCGCGCGGCGCGGCGATGAGCGCGGCGCGGCTCGCCTTCGACGGCATCGATCTGCTGGCGGCCGGGGAGCGGCGCTGCGCGCGCTGCGCGGCCGGCGCATCGGCCTCGTGCTGCAGGACCCGCGCTTCTCGCTCAACCCGGCCATGAGCATCGGCCGGCAGATCGAGGAGGCGGTCCGCGCCCACGGCGCCGTGCCCCGGCGCGAGGCGCGCGACAAGGCGCTGGCGCTGCTCGAGGCGGTGCGGATCGGCGAGCCGCAGCGCGTCCACGGCCTCTATCCGCACCAGGTCTCGGGCGGCATGGGGCAGCGCGCAATGATCGCGATGATGCTGGCGCCCGACCCCGATCTGCTGATTGCCGACGAGCCGACCTCGGCGCTCGACGTGGCCGTGCAGGCGCAGGTGCTGTCGATCCTCGACGACGAGGTGGCGCGGCGCGGCATGGGGCTGATCCTGATCAGCCACGACCTCGCCCTCATCCGCTCGTTCTGCGACCGCGTGCTGGTGATGCGGCAGGGCGAGATCGTCGAGAGCTGCGCCGCCGCCGCGCTATCCGCCTCGCAGCATCCCTATACGCGGCGGCTGCTGGCGGCTCAGCTGGAGCTCTGCGCCGTGATCGCCGCGCGCGGCCTGGAGGCGCGCTTCGGCGACACGGTGGTCGTCGACGGCGTCGCCTTCACGGTGAGGGCGGGCGAGGCCTTCGGCATCGTCGGCGAGAGCGGCTCGGGCAAGTCGACCCTGCTGCGGGTGCTGGCCGGGCTGCATGAGGAATGGTCGGGGCTGCTGGAACTCGACGGCGTGCCGCAATCGGCCCGACGGCGGCCGTCGCAGCGGCGCCGTGCAGATGGTGTTCCAGGATCCCTATGGCGCGCTCCACCCGCGCCACACCGTCGACGATGCCCTGGCCGAGCCGCTGGCGATCGGCCGGATCGCCCAGCCGGCCGCGCGCATTGCCGAGGCGCTCGCCGCGGTCGGGCTCGGGCCGGAGCATCGCTTCCGCTATCCGCATCAGCTCTCCGGCGGCCAGCGCCAGCGCGTCGCCATTGCCCGCGCCTTCATCCAGGCGCCGCGCCTGGTGCTGCTGGACGAGCCGACCTCGGCGCTCGACGTCTCGGTCCAGGCCGAGATCCTGGCGCTGCTGCAGCGGCTGAGGCGCGAGCGGCGCATGACCTATGTGCTGGTGAGCCACAATCTCGCCGTCATCGCCGCGCTCTGCGAGCGCGTCGCGGTGATGCGCGGCGGCGTCATTGTCGAGGAGCTTTCCATCGACGATCTGCGCGCCGGCCGAGCGGAACATCCCTATACGCGCGAGCTGGTCGCGGCGAGCTGCGGCTATCGGCGGCGCTAGGGCGACGCGGCCAGCCGGGACCGTGCGGGCTCTCGCGGTTGCTGACGCAACCGCTGGCGCCCGCCAGGGACGACGCTGCGCGTCGCCCTAGCGCCACCTCCGGCGCAGGTCGGCGCGGTTGGCGGCGAGCCAGTAGAGCGCCACCATGGTGGTGGCGTTTTCGATGCCGCCCTCGCGCAGCAGGCGGGCGACCTCGGCATAGCGCATCACCACCACCTTGATGTCCTCATGCTCGTCGATGAGCCCGTGGACGCCGCCGGCGCGGCTCGCATCGACGCGGCCGCAGAACAGCGTGACGGCTTCGGTCGTGCCGCCAGGGCTGGTGAGAAAGCGGTGGACGGGCAGCAGCTCGCCGTCGATGGCGAGCCCGGCCTCCTCCTGCGCCTCGCGCCGCGCGACCTCGCTGTCGGCCTCGTCCGGGTGATCGACCAGGCCGGCGACGATCTCGAGATGGCGACCGGAGAAGCCGGCGAGATAGGCAGGGAGACGGAACTGCTCCACCAGCACGACCTCGTCGCGCGCGGGGTCGTAGAGCAGCAGGCCGACGGCGCGGCGGCGCTCCACCACCTCGCGGGCGATCATCGCGCTCCAGCCGCCGCCATAGAGGCGGTGGCGCAGCCGATAGCGGTCGACGCGGAAGAAGCCCTGATAGGCGACCTCGCGCGCGACGATCTCCGGCGCGTCGTCGCTCATGGCGAGGCGCAACGAGCTAAGGCCGTGCTCTGCACGCCCGCAGTCTAGGCGGAAGCGGCGAGGCGGACAATCGGCGCGGTCAGACGCCGATGCGCTCGCGTCTCGTGTCGTCGCCGTCGTCGTCAGGCGCGCCGGCTTCTTCCTGCGCGAGCCGCTCGGCCAGCCGCACGCGCATCGCGGCAACGCACAGCGCCAGCGGCGCGCTGGCGGCCGGCGCCGAGGAGGGGTAGGGGATCATCGCATCGCTGGCGCGGTAGACCTCGCCGATCCAGCCGCCGAAGCCGCCGCGGCAATCGCTGAGATGGCTCAGGCGGTGAATCGTCCAGCCCTCGGGCAGCAGCCGCACTGCCGCGTCGATCGAGCGGGTGTAGAGCGGCACGGGCTTGGCCGTGCCGAACAGACGCTGGATGGCGTAATCGAGGTACTCGCTGCCCTCCTTGGCGCCTTGCAGCATGGTCACGAGCTTTGCCAGATCCATCGCAAAAAAACCTTGTCGCGTGTGGAACTGGCCGAAGGGTACCCATGACGGGCAATGCCCGAGAGGGTCAAAAAAATGTCAGTTCCGCGCCCTGGTTGGGGGCGCGCCGATGCGCACGACCTCGGCGAGAGGCAGGCGGACATGCATGAGCAGGCCGTTGGGCTGCAGGTTCTCGGCGTGGATGGTGCCGCCGAGCGCCTCGACGTTGCGCCGCGCGATCCACAGCCCGATGCCGAAATGCGTGTCGAGGCCGTCGCTGCGCGCCGGCAGGCGCTGCGAGAAATAGCGGTCGAAGATGCGCGACAGGTTCTCCGGCGCGACGCCGGGCCCGCCATCGCCGATGAAGAGCTGGGCGAAGCCGTCGCGTGCCTCGAGCCGGACGCTGACGCCGGCGCCCTCGGGCGAGAAGGAGAGGGCGTTGTCGAGGAGGTTTTCGATCACGGTCTCCACCATCTCCTCATTGGCGTGGATGAGGATGCGGGGCGCCACGCGGCCGTTGAGCGCCAGCCGGCGTCCGGCGAGCGCATCGGCATGCGCCTGCAGCAGCCGGGCGAGCAGGCTCGACAGGTCGACATCGGTGCGCGGCATGTCCATGACGTTGGCGGTGGCCTCGTCGAGCCGGCGCGACGAGGCGACGAGGCCGTCGAGCTTGTCGAGCGAGGTCTCGATCAGCCCGACCGCGCGCAAGCCGCGCTGGTTCTCGGCGGCGATCGCCCGTTTCAGCGGCTCGAGCGACTGGCGGATGACCGCGATCGGCGTCTTGAAGGCATGCGCGTTGTCCTCGGCGGCGCGCCGGATATCGCTCGCCGAGGCATCGAGCACCTCGACCATGTGGTCGAATTCCTCGGCGACGTCGGCGAGCTCGGGGATGTCGTTCTGCGCGCGGAAGGAGCCGCCGCCGGCGCGGCGCTCGCGGATGGTGCGCGCCCGCTCGGCAAAACGCCTGAGCCCGCGCCGCACGCTCCAGAAGGTGGTGATGGTGAGCAGCACCATGGCGAGATAGATCGCGGCGGCGATGCGCACCTCCGAGCTTTCCCAATACGGGCGCCCGAGACTTCGAGCCCGGCAGCGCGCCCGCGGCCGAGGACGTCACCACCACCCAGCAGCCGGCCGGCGCCTTGAGCGGCGTCATCGAGGTCACGATCTCATCGGCGCCGCCGGGAACGCGGTAGCGCAGGGCGAAAGGAAATTCGCCCTCGCAGCTCTCCGAGAGGCGGTCGAGCACGCCCTGCTGGCGCAGGGCCTCGCGCTCGACATCGAGCTGGGCCGCCGAGACCGGCGGCCAGGAAGCGACGTAGAAGAAGCCCGTGGTCCCGGCCGGCGCCAACAGCAGCTTCACCTTGGTGAAGTCGTCGGCGAAGCGCGCGAGCTCGCTGCCGAGCTGCGGCAGCGCCGGCCGCTCGCTTGCCGACAGCAGCGGCGCCAGCGCGGCGGTGATGACGTGGCCGTGCTCGCGCACGCTGCGCAGCAGCAGCGCCTTCTCCGCCTCGTCCGCGGCGTGGAACTGGTCGTAGACGATGATCGGCACGGCGAGGAAGATCATCGCCAGCACCGCCGCCTTCGCCGTCAGCGAGCGATAGAATCGCGGCCGCGGCGCCCGCGGCGGCGGCGCGATGGGCGCGAGCTCCTGCCGGCTAGGCGCCGGCGATCCAGCGGTAGCCGAATCCGGCATAATTGTGGATCTGATCGAAATCGGGATCGGTGTCGCGGAACTTCTTGCGGATGCGCTTGATGAAGGTGCGGACATTGGCGCGATAGCCCTCGGCGCCGTAGCCCGCGACGAAGTCCTTGCCGTGGACGAGATCGTAGATTTCGCGATAACCCACATCCTCGCCGACGCGCGAGGCGAGCAGCGCCACGATCTTGAACTCGGTGAGCGTCAGGTCGAGCGTCTGGCCGCTCCAGGAGGCGCGGTTGATGTCGAAGCGCAGCTCGAGCCGGCCGAGCGCCGCGACATCGTCGGGCGGCCGCCTGGCCGCGCCCGGCGGCTCGGGAACCGGGCGCACGCCCTCGGTGATGAGATGAAGGCGCTTCAGCAGGATCGAGAGGCGGCGCGACTTGTCGATGAAGTCGACCGCGCCGCCTTCGAGCGCCGCCTCTTCATAGATGTCGTCGCTGAGCGCGGTGAGGAAGATCACCGGCGTCGTCGTGCCGGCCCGGCGCAGGCGGCGAAGCACCTCGAGGCCGTTCATCCCGGGCATGCGCCAGTCCAGCAGGATGACGTTGGCGCCGCCACCTTGCTCGAAATAGTCGAGCGCCGGCTCGCCCGCGGCGAAGCTCTGCACGTCGAAGCCTTCGTCCACCAGGTTGAGGCCGAGCGATTCGCGGAAGGAATTGTCGTCGTCAACGAGGACGATCCGGACTGGCGGCAGACTCGGCATGGGCACGCTGCTCGCCGGCGAGGGCGTCGTAGCATCGCTGGGCTGATCGCTCGGATAGGTCATGGTCCCTGATTTCATAATGTAAGGCCCGCATCGTCTGACTCTGAAGGTCGAGATAAAAGTAGATGTCCACATCGCATGTCGTGTCGCCATAGCGCCAGATGGTGGCCGGGGGCGCGTCGGCGCGGGTGCCGGGATCGCCGAGCAAGGCGGCGACATGCGGCTGGTCGAGACCGACCAGCTGCTCGAAGCCGCCGGCCGGGGGCGTAGGCGCCGCCTCGGGCTCGGTCTCGGTCGCCGGCGGCAGCCGCGCCAGCGTCGGAGCCGGCGGCGCGGGCTTGCGCGGCGGCGGCAAGGGCAGCCGCATCACCGCCGCCGGCGTCGCCAGCGGCTCGGGCGGCGGTGCGGCAGGCGGGGGCTGCAGCGCCGCGCACGCCGCCAGCGCCAGCGTCAGCACCGACGCCAGCGCGGCCCGCATGCCCGGCCGGTTTCGCCTGCCACCCATCATCCCATGCCCCGTTCGGCCTCACCACGCCACCATTATGGTCAATTTCGAGTTAACGTGGCGACCCGTACCTCACAGATCGTTATCGGATAAAGGGGGGGCCATGGTTTCACGCCCGGCGGTTTTGTGGCAAGGTCGGCCTCCGGAAATTAAGGAGCACAGCGTGACGGCGGCAGCGACGATCTCGACGGAGGGTCCGCGTTTCCTCGACGTGGCGGCACTGGCGCGTACGCCCTTGACGCGAGAGCCTTTCCCCTGGCTGGTCGTGCCCGGCTTCATCCCGCGGCCGGCGCGCGCCGCGCTCGCCCGCGATTACCCGGAGATTGCCGAGCCGGGCAGCTTTCCGCTGGCCGATCTGCGCTATGGCCCGGCTTTCGCCGCCTTCATCGCCGAGCTCGAGGGGACGGATCTCCGCGCCGTCTTCGCCGAGAAGTTCGCCATCGATCTCGCCGATCGCCCGACCATGATCACGGTGCGCGGCCAGGCGCGGCCCGGCGACGGCCGGATCCATACCGACACCCGAACCAAGCTCATCACCGTCCTCATCTATATGAACGAATCCTGGGAGGCGCCGGGCGGCAGGCTGCGGCTGCTGCGCTCGCCGGACGATCTCGAGGATGTCATCGCCGAAGTGCCGCCGGCGGCCGGAACGCTGCTCGCTTTCCGCGTCACGCCGCATTCCTGGCACGGCCATGCGCCGGTCACAGGGCCGCGCCGCGTCGTCCAGCTCAACTGGGTGGCGAACGACGGCGTGGTGCGGCGCGAGCGCCTGCGCCACGGCCTGTCGGCGCGGGTGAAACGGCTGTTCTCGCGCCGGTAGGCAGGAGCCTACTCGCCCGATTCGAGCAGCGTCTTGAGCATTTCGAGGCCCGGCATCGCGCCCTGGCGGGTGTGGTCGAGCATGGCGGTGCGCAGATTGGCGAAGCGCAGATCGGCGCCGCGCAGGTCGGCATGGGCGAGGTTGGCGCCGCCGAGATTGGCGCCGGTGAGCACGGCGGCGGCGAGGTTGGCGCCCTTGAGATTGGCGCCGACCAGGATGGTATGGTCGAGTTTTGCCGCCGCCAGCAGCCGGCCCGAGAGGTCGATGCCCTGCAGATTGCCGCCCGAGAGATTGAGGCGACGGCCGTCCTTGCCTTGGGTCGTGATCCAGAGCTCGTGCTGCCGCAAGCGCTCGACGACCGCCTCGAGCTTGACGCGGGATTGCGGCAGGACGGCGCCGCTGTTCTGCAGGCGCTGGCCGACATCGCCCTGCAGCACGGCGCTGCGCAGATCGGCCTCGGCGAGCTGGGCGCCGCGCAGGATCGGCGAGATGAGCTCGGCGCCGTGGAAGGAGGCGTTGCGCAGATCGGCGTCGGAGAAATCGGTGCCGTCGAGCAGCGCGCCGCTGAAATCGACCGACTTGCAGCGCGCGTTGGGCAGCTTGGCGCCCTTCAGGATGGCGTTGGTGAAGCGGCTGCCGGTGTCGCCGTCGAGCGTGATGTCGGCGCTGATGACCATGCCTTCGCGCAGATCGGCGCCGCCGAGATGCGCGCCGGTGAGGTTCGCGAGCTCGAACTTGGCGCCGCGCAGATCAGCCTTCTCGAAATCGGCGCCCGACAGGTTGCCGCTGTTGAAGCGCGACCCGAACAGATTGGCGTGACGGAAGACGGCGCGCTCCAGCGTCGCGCCGTCGAACTTGCAGACCATGAACTCGCTGTTGGTCCAATCGCCGCCGGTGAGGTCGAGCCCGCTGAGATCGCATTGGCGCAGCATCGCCCGCGCGCCGCCGCTCTGGTTGCGCAGGTAGCGGCGATGCTTGTCGAGCAGCTCGCCCACCGCGTTGGCGTCGAGCCGCATCTTGACCACCATCGGCGATGGCTTGCGCCCGTTCTGCGTCACCCCGGAGCCTCTGGCAAAGCCTTGTTATTCGCCCCGATTCTAGGAAAGTTTGTGTAAATTAACCGTTGATACCAGATTACCGGGAAGTGAATGCCCGGGCGCGCGCACCGCTCGGGGCCTGTCCGGGCGGCCGTTCAGCAGTTATTCACCATGGCGGCGCCACACTCCGCCGTCTTTTCCGAGGTGACCTTTGGACACTCCCGACCGCCAATCCCATCGCCAGCCCAAGGCCTATCAGGACCGGCGCTTTCTCGAGAGCAAGGAGGCCCGCGCGCTTCGCATCCTGGCGGAATATCTCGAGCCGCAGGCGCGGTTCAGGCGCTATGGGGTGCAGGACACCATCGTGTTCATGGGCTCGGCGCGGCTGCCCTCGGCCGAGGCGGCGCAGGCGGCGCTGGCGGAGGCCGAGCGCACCGGCGAGGGCGTCGAGAAGGCCCGCACCGCGCTCACGCTGTCGGCCTATTACGAGGCGGCGCGCGAGCTCGCCCATCGCCTGACGCTGTGGTCGAAAAAGCTCGATCGCGAGGAGCGGCGCTTCGTCATCTGCACCGGCGGCGGCCCCGGCATCATGGAGGCCGCCAATCGCGGCGCGTCGGAGGCCAAGGGCCTCAATGTCGGCCTCACCATCTCGATCCCCAATGACGAGTTCGACAACCCCTATGTCAGCCGCGAGCTGCACATGCATTTCCACTATTTCTTCATGCGCAAGTTCTGGTTCGTCTATCTCGCCAAGGCGGTGGTGCTGTTCCCCGGCGGCTTCGGCACGCTCGACGAGATGTTCGAGATTCTGACCCTGGTGCAGACGCGCAAGATGAAGAAGCGCATGCCGATCGTGCTGTTCGGCGCCAAATTCTGGGACGAGGTGGTGAATTTCGACGCGCTGGTGCGCCACGGCACGATCAGTCCCGGCGATGTCGACCTGTTCCATCGCACGGATTCCGTGGACGAGGCCTACGACATCGTCACGCGCGGCCTCACCGAAAACGCACTCGGCACCCCCGGCGCGGTGCTCTAGCGCTAGCGCGAGCGCGTAGCGCTCGTCGCCGGCGGGCGCCAGCGGTTGCGTCAGCAACCGCGAGAGCCCGCACGGTTCCGGCTGGCCGCATTGCGGTGGCCTATGCGGCCGGTCACCGCGGTGCGGGCGCCAGCGATGACGCGCTACGTGCGACGCGCTCGTCCGACGACAGCGTCACATGGCGACGGCGGGTCCGCGTGTTTTTTTCTTGCCGCCGCGCGGAACGTCCCCGCGCGGCGCCCTGTTCCACCTGACGTAGCGACCCCTCAACGAGGTGCCCATGCGTCATTGGCTGGTCATGCTTCTGTCCACCGCGGCGCTCGCCGCCTGTTCCTGCAGTTGTCCGTCGCCACAGCCCACGGTCATCGTGCCTCAAGGCGCCAACGTGGTATGTCCCAACGGCAGCCCGGCGGTGCTGAGCGGCGGCGCCTATCGCTGCTGAACGACCTCGTTCGTTGCAAAGGCGATGCGGACGGCGGCCCCTTGCGGCCGCCGTCCGCGCTTTTCAGGGCGTCGCAGCGGTCTGCTTGCGCCGCTGCGCGAGCTCGGCCCGCGAATTGGCTTCGAGCTGATCGAGCTGCGCGCGGTATTGCTGCTCGGTGATGGCGTGGCTGTCGTATTGCTGCGCCAGCGTGGCGCGGTGCCGGGCGAACTGATCGTAGATGTCGAGCGTGGCGGGGTCGTCCTTGGCCCAGACCGGGCGCTCGTGCGCGTTGAGGCAAGCGACCAGCGCGGATTTGTCGTTGAACTGCTGCGTCCGGCAGTCCGCCCCGGCGGCGTGCAGATCCGCGCCGAGCTGGGTCCGGGCGCACGCGGCGAGCAACAGCATGGCCGCGACCGTGAGCGCGGGTCGGGTGGGGTTCTCGGCCATGTCGGGTTCCTCGCTTCGCTGCGTCAGCGCCGCCGGACGACGCGGCACTCAAGGGGAACGCCGGCGAGGAGAAGATGGCGCCGCAATGACAACCAATACAAAGGGGTTGAGCGCGGCGGCTCAACCCCCTTGTCTTCATTGGCTCCCGGGGAGGGATTCGAACCCCCGGCCAAGCGGTTAACAGCCGCTTGCTCTACCACTGAGCTACCCGGGATCAGCGGCCTGCTGCCCAATTGGGCATGGCAGCGGCCTTATAACAGAGCGTCCGGCGGCGCGCTACTCCACCCGGTCGCGGTCAGCGCGAGCGGCCGGCTGCCGGGACGAGCGAAGCCGCGTCGCGGTCGGCGGCCGCCTGCGGTTCATGCGCGGCGCCGCCGCTGAGGATGATCGTCTTGCGCTGGCGGGCGAGCATGCGCCAGGTATCGGCCATATGCGCGATCATCTCGCGCTGCTCGGGCGACACCGCCTTGCGCGCGAGCGCGTCGCATTCGACGGCGTGGCGCAGATACTCCTCGACCGTTTTCATGCCGTGCCCCCTCCCGACCCACGAACGCCGAACGGTCCTCCGGCGCTCTTTGTTCCCTGGAGCGGCATGCGGACGCGCCGTCACATCCTAAGTGCCTCATCGATTTCGATAAAGTCGCTCCTCCGGGGGGCTGCAACCGCTCCGATGGAGCTTGGCTCCTGCGGCCGGGGCCGCGGAAGGTGGAGGCCGGAAGCGGAATTCGAACCGCTGTACGAGGATTTGCAGTATGGTACGACCCTAGGTTTTCGCCGTTTTCCGGCCTCCGTGTTGCCTCCGTGCTGCATTCAGCCGCGGGCGCATCCTTATCGCCTTGGATGCCGCTTTCACCGATCTGGCTTATACTGCATTAATGCCGTTGCCTCCCGAGTACAGACCACGCTACGTGTCGTTCATAGATATCCTCGGCTTCGAAGCAAAGGTCGCGAGGATCACGGACGATCACTCTGTCTTCGACCAGCTCATCGATATCCATTCGGTCATCGAGAATGCAGCCCTCGATGCGCGAGGAGCAGCGACCTTTTTTGACATTTCAGATGTCCAATGGGCCGCATTCTCGGACACCATCGTCATTACGATGCCGGAGACCGCGTACAGGATGAGCAATCTCTATGCAGTCGTGATGGGTACAATGGTCCTATGCCAGCGCCTCCTCGAATTGGGAACGCTCGCGCGAGGCGGCGTGGCGAAAGGTCAAGTATATCACAAGGGGAGCGTCATGTTTGGCCCGGGCGTTATAGACGCCTACCACCTAGAGCACGAGTTAGCTGGGGTCGCGCGCGTCGCAGTCAGCCCAGAAGTTGCCCGCGAGTGGCAGACCACATACGTCCCTCCGAACGACCTTGCGATGAGAGACCTGATCAAGCAGGACCGTGATGGCGTGTTTTTTCTCGACCTTTTCTTCTTTCCGGAAAACGACTTGCTTGATCGCGGAACCCATGGATTCTTCACAAAAAGCCGATCCGTCATCGAGCAGCTTCTTAGTGACGGTGGATTGCACCTTCGGCAATGGTCGAAGGTTGCTTGGCTCGCGAATTGATTCAACGAGTTCAAGTTTGGTCGCGCGGAGAGGGGCGTTCGTGCCGATCGCTATCCCTGATCCACCGCCGACCTGAAGGACGATGGCGCTCACCAAATCGCGGCGCCCAACTGCCCCAAGAGTGCGCCCTCGAGGCGGCCGAGCGCCAATGACGCGCCAAGCGGGGGGCGTTCGCCGCGTCAGCTCCCGCCCCAGGAGCGCCGGCCAGCCCATCTTTACGGCTTGTTGGGACATCTTATATGATTATGGCTCATTTGACGTTCGTGCCAGCTTGTTCGCCCTTGATCTTCGATGGCGGATAATCTAGGAAAATCAAATAGATGGCATGCGAGCCGCAGGAGGGACCAACCTATCGGACCGGCGGGGCCGGAGCGGTCGCGGGCGGTGCTCTTTCAGGGTCTAGTGTGGCGGGTGATTGCCGCAGCAATGGAACCGGGGCGACGGAAGCTTGTTGGGAGCTGGCACGGCCGGGGCGGCACTGGCCTGCGAACACCGTGGCCCGCACCCCATATCCTGCACGATGAAAAGGCCACGCCGCATTATGACTTCCAACTTCTCACATCTGCCGAACTGGATGCGCTCGCGAAACGAGCAATCTACACCGGAAGTGTAGAGCACAAGGAGCATCGGTCGTGGCTTGGGCTGCCACGACCTAGAAGGAACCCGCATGCTGATCCGGAGGATCAACGTCAGAACGCGACCATTTGCCCGCTAGTCAGGGACGAAGAAAGAGAACGCGCAACTCATTGGGTCCAGACGGCGATCCGAAAGTCGCAGTTTGATCCGACGATATGGGATGGCGACTTTCCGCGTAGCATTTGGCACCGAGACGATAATGGCCAATATTGGCACGGAAGGCTCACGAAAGCCGGCGGCGCGGATGCACCGGCGGAATACAAGGGTTGGCCGATCGATCAGGATGAGTGGCATGCGAATTTCAGCTAGCTGGCTCCCGCGTGGCCCGAATGCTGCTGTCGAGGAGTCAGCAACGGTTGCGCGCATCCACATCACAATCGGGAACCGGATAGCCACCGATATGCGAGCTCCGCCCGGAGGGCATACGGTGGTCGATCATGTTGTTGCGCCGGTCTATTCGTTGGCGGAGGCAATTGCCTATCGCTGGTGGACGCTCGCGTACCAGCGTGGGCACACGACCTATTTGCGATCCATGCGTGCCGGCTTTGCTCTTCCGGACATTTCGATCACGGCTATTGGCAACGGGTCTATCGATGTGAAATGTGAGCCGTTCGTTTATCATAATCCGCCGGTCGAGTTCGTGACGAAGGCATCGGAGTCTGTCACTGTTCAAGCCTTCCAGAGGGACCTGACACTTTTCGTGGAAGATGTCCAGAAGCGCCTGGAAAGCGAGGGCGTTGATGGGACTCCGCTTTCAGTCCGTTGGACCAAGATCGCGGAGTCACTGGACGATCCACAGGAACATGCATTCTGCAAAGCGGCTGGCGCGCTAGGCGTGGATCCTTACACGTGTGACGAAGCTGCTGCAGGCGCCATTGACGCCGCCTCGGCGTTCTTTGAGAACGATGACCTTGAGGAGTTTCTTGCCGGCTTGAGACCACAAGCGATTACGAACGCAATCGGTTGGCTTAAAGAGGCCGAACGGCAACCCGGCGAATGGTCCTTGCTTCCCGCGATCGAAGAGTGTCGACGCGAAATTCGATTCCGTAAGACTGCGGACGCTGCGTGGAGCGCTGGATACACATCGGCGCGCAAGGTTCGTAAGCTGCTAGGTTTCTCCGAATCCGAACCCGTCGGCGATTTGCCTACGCTGGCAAGACGCCTAGGGAACGCCCGCTTCCGCGCAACTGAACCATCGGCGACCGGACTTCGCGGCGTGTCTCGCATTCAGCCCGGCAGGCCGCAGGCGATTGTCGGAGGCAGTCGCAATCCCGCCAACACGCTCTTTGCGGTAGCGCGGACGTTCGGCGATGCTATTCATTTTGCCGCTGGGCGTCGCTCGCCTGTGACCGAGCAGTCGGGAACGTATCGTCAGGCACTTGGACGTGCGTTCGCTGCCGAATTTTTGGCGCCAGTGAGGCCGGTTTTGGAGATGCGTTCGAGAGGCGAGCCGATCGAGGATATTGCCGACACTTTCGGCGTGGCCGACATGGTGATCTCGCACCAGATAGAAAATCGCGAAAACAACCTTGCGGCATGACGGGGCGGCCAAGCGGGATCTCTTCGCAAAGCCAGGAATCCGTTCAGAACGCCGACCGCCCCGCCAAATCTGACTGCTGGGTGCGATCTCAGGGCGTGCCGCTACTTCCGGTTATCTTCCCGGCATCTTCGCCCACGGCGCGCTCGGTCCGATCGGATCGGGCGGGAGCTGCCGCCAACGGCAGAGCCGCAGGTGATCCGCGACCGTCTTGTACATGAAATCGAGATCGTGGTCGGAGAGCGAACGGATGGCTTTGCGCGCCTCACGGCTGATGGTGCCGTGGACAAGGGCGAAGCGGATAGCAAAGGCGAGGTTGTCGATGTCGGGCATAGCGGCCTCCGGCTGCTGATGTCCCCCCGACGAGGGTGATTCAGCACAGAGGAGGGCGTGAGGTCAAGGAGCTGGAGTTTCGGTGGGTTTCTTTTTCGGGAACTTGAGTCGGATATCAGTATAGTCCTCGCCGTTTCCGCACATCGAATTTGAAAAAGTCGGCAGCGTCAGATGCTTCCACTTACGCCTTGGAATTTCTTCGAAATCGAAAGCGATGCCGTCAATCGTTTTCCTAGCAACAGCGCGCACCTCGCCACTTGCAAGATTGAACATCAGGTCCGTTCGAAACTGATCGATCGCCTCCCGCGCCGAAATGCTGTTCTGGCTCGCCCACAACGCCGCCCCAATATCGAATTCGGTGAGCTTGGTTATATAGTAGTTTCGCACTACGCTATTGGAGACTAGACGGTGGAAGCGACGACGCCATAAGCCGCGCAAACCTCGTTCGTGCGGAAAAAGGAAGGCCGGCCGTTCCTCTATGTCGAGCGCATAGTCCACGAGTTCCTGCCGATCAACATCGATGCCATCCGGAACATTCGACTTGCCGCTCTTCTTAGCCAGTCGCCCTGCGTGAATATCTTCGTGCAATCGGCGAAACGCAGCATGAGCCGCAGTTCCCGCGACTTCGGTGTTCTGCGGCTCTAGCTAGTCGCCCTTGAAAAACTCACAAGCGCCTGCGGCGCAGGGATTCTCGCAACTCACGAAGTATCGTAGAATACCGGGATTGCGCTAGCGCGCGCTCAAAAGCCGGTGTTTTTGCGATGGGACCGAAGCCGCCGAAGTCGTCTGAGAGTGCCGATCTGTTCCGCAGCCGGTTGGAGAACCTGCTGGATCAAGGCCACGAGCTCTACCGGCTCGCCGGCATGATCGAGTGGAGTGGCTTCGATCGCGAGTTCGGTCGCTTCTATCGCCCGCTTGGTCGGCCGGCAAAGCCGACGCGGCTGATGGTGGGGTTGAGCTATCTGAAGCACGTCTACGATCTGTCGGACGAGGCGGTGTGCGAGCGTTGGCGGGAGAACCCCTATTGGCAGTTCCTGTGTGGCTGCGAGTACTTCGAGCACGAACTGCCGTGCGATCCGAGCTCGCTGACCCGCTGGCGCAATCGGATCGGCCCTGCCGGCATGGAGAAGCTTCTGGCGGCGACGATCCAGGCCGGGCTTGCGAGCGGAACGGTGAAGCCGTCGAGCCTGGAACGGGTGATCGTCGACACGACGGTTCAGCCCAAGGCGATCGCGCATCCCACGGACAGCCAGCTCTATCTCAAAGCGATCCGCGCTTTGGTGCGCCAAGCAAAGCGCCATGGCGTGGCACTGCGGCAAGCACACACGCGCCTGGCCAAGCGCGCGGCGGCCAAAGTGGCGCGTTACGCCCACGCCCGGCAGATGCGGCGGATGCGCCGCGAGCTGAAGCGGCTCAAGACCTATCTCGGCCGGGTCTATCGCAACGTCGCCCGCAAAGTCGCAGCCTCTACCAACCCCGCCCTCAACGGGCACTTCGCGCGCTTGCTCGGGCTCGTCGAGCGGCTTCTGCTGCAGGAACGGCACAGCAAGGACAAGCTCTACAGCTTGCACGCGCCGGAGGTCGTCTGCCTCGCCAAAGGCAAGGCGAACAAAGCCTACGAGTTCGGCGCCAAGGTCTCACTGGCGGTGACCAATCGCGAGGGCTTCGCGCTGGCCGCCAAAGCGCTCGCCGGCAACCCCTATGATGGCCACACCCTGGCGACGACGGTCGAGCAGATCGTCGCGCTCGCCGGCATCGCGCCGGAGCGGATCTACGTCGATAGGGGCTATCGCGGCCACGACTACCCGCACAAGGAACGGGTCTTCCTCTCCGGACAGCGCCGAGGCTTAACCCCCTCGATCCATCGCGAACTGCGCCGCCGAGCCGCGATCGAGCCGATGATAGGCCACATGAAAACGGACGGGAGTCTCGATCGCAATTACCTGCTCGGAACCGCCGGCGATGCCATCAACGCCCTGCTCGTCGCGGCCGGCCACAACCTCCGCCTCATCCTCGCCCATCTGAGGCTCTTTTTTGCCGGCCTTCTCGCCATCCTCCTGGCCGACCCGGCCGAAGCGGGCATCACCACCCTGATGCCGCCCTGATCATAAAACGCTTTGTTCAGGGCCGACTAGCTCGACCCACAGCCAGGCAACTTGGCTGATTGTGAATGAAGAAACGCGATCCCAATGTTTGAGTTGCGCGGGGAACTCACGCCTCGTTACGCCGCCTGCTTTAGCGAGCTTTCGCGCCATCAGCATCTCGGCCCATGTGAAGGCGAGCACGAGCGAACCAGCGACCGTCAAGCCAAGATAGATGAATGGGTTGCCTACATAGCGATGGACAACGGATAACCAGCGCGCCCACGTCGCAACCTGGTCACTAAGTCCGGCTGCGCCAAGCAGGTTCAGCACAAACCCAGTGAAAGTGCCGAAGGAGCGCAAGAACGCTTTCATCGACACATCTGACAGTTCATGCTGATCGGTCCATATTTAAATAGTTGTTCCCATGTAGGTCGAGCGCCCGAGTTCGCGTCAAGGTAGCATCACCTCCCCCGCACGGCGCTGTTCGATGAGTTGGAGTCGGCGCCACCTATATAGCCTGCGCCAAATCTAGTGGGGCGCCGCGCTGCACGGAAACTTTGCAGAGAGCGCGAACGCGGCTACTTCCGCGCCGGTGAACGACTTCCATACGGGCTGCCGTTCGATGAAATCGATGACGATCTCTCTGAGGCGAAATCCGTTGGTCCCAGGGGGTGTACAAGTCATGACGCCGAACGCGCGGTATCGGATGTTTCCCAGTGTGTCGGCGACGGCCTCGATGTAGCCGATACAGGACTGCTCCTGATTGGGCGTCGTGCAGAATTTGTAAAGGTCAGCAGCGGCGACCCATCCTACGTAACGTACGTCCCCGGCGCCGGCTCCGATCAGGTAGCCGGTGCGGTCGCCAGGGCTGCTCCGAGGAACGCGACGGCAGCGCCAACTTTCATGGTTTAGCGACGGCACGCGTCAATCGTTGGCGATCGGTTGAACGACAGCCTTCCCGAGCCCGACCAAATTCTCGGTCCGTAGGCCGCGGCTCACTTCGCCCGCCTTCTTGCCGTAAAGGCAGGTCCACCCGGTTCCGTCATTCATGGTGCTTGACCACATGTATATCTCTTGGTCGGCACCGAAGTACGCGCAAACCGCACCAGTCAAGAATTCCTCTCCCCGCCTGGTGCGCTCGGGCATCGCGTCTTGCACCCCGATCCGCGCAAGGGCGGACACGTCGAGCGCGGATGGCCAAATGTGATCGCCAGCGAAAAGGCGCCCCGCGTTGTCACCCTCGACCATGAGAATCAGTTCGGCGACGCCGCCCGCAACTTCCATCTTCGCCCGCATGCCGATGGCCGGGCGCTGATTTGTGGGGTCTTGAATTTGCAGTAGCGTTCCAAGAGGCGCATCGTGCCAATGACGGAAGCACCGCACATCCTGTAAAAGGATCGTTTCGAGATGCGGCCGAAGCTAGGTTATGAAGAGGACGAAGGACGGTGAGTAGCTCGCCTCGATCCCGCAGATACACTTAACCGTCTGCGCAACTGGCCGCGGACCGTCCTCGACATACTCGGCGAGAACGATCGACCATCCGCAGCCCGGGGTGCGGCATCTCGCGGCGTGATACTGACCCCACGGTAACGCCTTGGATCGCGAAGTATGGGTTATCGCGCCGCTCTCGCTTCCTGCGCATGTCAAGACTCGGCGTTCCGCTTCATGTCCGCCTGCAGCGCCCGCCGCGGCTCGTAATCCGCGTTGAAGTAGGGGCGCCACCTGTCGGGGTTTCGGTCGTAGTCGGGGTGTTCCGCGTCGATTATGAAGTGCAGAACATGGAGCCAGTTCATGAAGTCGGCGAAAGCCACATCCCGCCTCCGTTCCACGATCGTGGTCCCTTCTAGGGGGCCTTGAAGAACGGCTCCGAGAAGCCTGCAGTCGAGGTCGTGGAGGTGGCGGTCAGCTCCTTCGTCGGCTCGGCCGGCCAAGCGACACTGTCACCCTCAACGTCTTCGTGAGGCGCGCCGACGGCTAATTCACTGGCGGACGTCGGGCTTTGATGCAGGAACTCGATCTTGGGACCGACCACGATGCCTCCGAGCGCGATGACGATGGTGCCGGCCCGGCAGATGTCACCAAGCGAAGGGGCGTTGGCGGATTGGAGGTACGTCGGGGTCATGTGCTTCCTGCTCCGGATGCCGGCAGCGCCGGCCAAGATTAAAAGGTGGTGCCGCGCCGTCGGCAACACAACCCCTCGGCGCGCCACCCCGACCGCGGTCCACCTCGGATCTTTAGCGCCCCGTGCGTTCGCCAAGCCCCGCCGGCGCGCGAGCTTGGGACCGCGGCGTGGGGTAGAACAGCGATCGAACATCGTGCTGCGCGCGTGTTGCACGGAACAATCGGGAACGCGTCATAACGCCAGGGAAACTGCGGTTTTCTTCGGTAGCGCTTGCAACACGAAACTGCGGCCGTCCCGGAGCGCCTGGCGCTGCAAGTCGTTGAGTCTTAAGCGAAAATCGGTGGAGGCCGGAAGCGGAATTCGAACCGCTGTACGAGGATTTGCAGTCCTCTGCATAGCCACTCTGCCATCCGGCCGGGGTGCGCAGGTATATGCGGGGGGCCGCGGCGCGGTCAAGCCGGCGGCAAGGCGAGGATTGTCTTCCGGCGGTTGCACTTATATAACCGGCGCACCTGCCCCCAGCCGCAAGCCGAGGCCCGGACCCCGCCATGATCGACTACGCCGCCGCGCGTCTTGCCATGGTCGACAGCCAGATTCGCCCCAACAAGGTCACCGACGAGGCCGTGCTGGAGGCATTCCTCGCGGTGCCGCGCGAGCGCTTCGTGCCGGCGCGGCTGCGGGGCGCGGCCTATGTCGATGACGACCTGCCGCTGGGCGGCGGCCGCTACATGATGCAGCCCATGGTGCTGGCGCGGCTGATCCAGCTCGCCGAGATCGGCCGCGAGGACAGCGTGCTGGAGATCGGCTGCGGCACCGGCTACGGCACGGCGCTGCTCGCGCGGCTGGCGCGCAGCGTGGTTGCCGTCGACAGCGAGGTCGAGCTGGCGCGCCAGGCGGTGGCGCGGCTGCGCGAGTTGGCCATCGATAATGCCACGGTGGTCGAAGCGCCGCTCGGCATTGGACATCCCGGCCGCGCGCCCTATCGGGTGATCCTGTGCGAGGGCGCCGTCCAGCGCATCCCCGACGCGATCGCCAACCAGCTTGCCGAAGGCGGCCGCCTGGTTTGCGTGCTGCGGCCCGACAGCGGCCCCGGACGCGCGGTGGTGATGACTTCGGTGGGCGGCGTGCTGTCGCAGTGGCCGGCCTTCGATGCCGCGGTGCCGCTGTTGCCGGGCTTCGAGGCCGAGCCCAGCTTCGTGTTTTAGCGCCAAGCGCGCGAACAACCGCCGAGTTGCTGCGCCGCAGCGACGCAAAGGCGCCGGTTCGGCTGGCGTTTTGCCTTGGCTTCCCTTAGTCTAGCCCGCATTTACGCGGTATCGGTTGAGGGGCATGTCGGATCCAAAGGGTCAGCACGAGCCGTCGATGGAGGAGATTCTCGCCTCCATCCGGCGCATCATCGCCGAGGATGGGGACGCAGCGCCGGCGCCGGCAGCGGTCGAGGAGAAGCCGGCGCGCGGCGACGAGGTGCTCGAGCTGACCGAGGTGGTTGAGGAGGACGGCACGGTGGTCAGCATCACGGCTGGCGCCAAGAAGCCGCCCGCGATGGAGCCGCCACCCCCACCGCCCCCACCGCCGCCGCCCAAGGCGGTCTTCGGCGTCGAGACGCCGCCGCCCGCGCCGCTGCGCGCCGAGCCGCCGCCCGCACCGCCGCCGATGCCGCCGATGCCGGAGGAGGAAGAGGAGCGGCTGGTGTCGTCCGGCACGGCCGCCGCCTCGGTCGCGGCGCTCTCGCAGCTCTCCAGCCTCGGCGCCCGCGATCAGCTCGGCAGCCTGCCGCTGGGCGATGCCGGGCGCACGCTCGAGGATCTCGTGCGCGAGCTGTTGCGGCCGATGCTGCGGGACTGGCTCGACGCGCATCTGCCGCAGCTCGTCGAGCGGCTGGTGCAGGAAGAGATCCACCGCATGTCGCGCGAGGCCCAGGCCCGGTAACCGCTCGCGCGGACGCATGCCCGCCGGCGCCATCAGCAGATCGGAGCGAGTGAAAGCGTTCGGCCATGCTGGACAAGACCTATCGTCCGGCCGATGTCGAGTTGGCCATCTATCGGCAATGGGAGGAAGCGGGGGCGTTTGCCTGCCACCCGGAGTTGCCGGCCCGGCCCTATTGCATCATGATGCCGCCGCCCAACGTGACCGGCAGCCTGCATATGGGCCACGCGCTCACCTTCACCCTCCAGGACGTGCTCATCCGCTATCACCGCATGCTCGGCCGCGACACGCTGTGGCAGCCGGGCACCGACCATGCCGGCATCGCGACGCAGATGGTGGTCGAGCGTCAGCTCGAGCAGGAGCAGTCGAGCCGTCATAAGCTCGGTCGCGCCGCCTTCATCGAGCGGGTCTGGCGGTGGAAGGAAGAGTTGGGCGGCACGATCACCCGGCAGCTGCGCGCGCTCGGCGCCTCGGCCGATTGGGCGCGCGAGCGCTTCACCATGGATGAGGGCCTGTCTGCCGCGGTGCGGCGGGTCTTCGTGACGCTCTACCGCGACGGGCTGATCTATCGCGACAAGCGGCTGGTCAATTGGGACCCGCAGCTGCACACCGGCATTTCCGATCTCGAGGTCGAGAGCCGCGAGACCCGGGGCTCGCTCTGGTACTTCAAATACCCGGTCGAGGGCGAGCCCGACCGGTTCATCGTCGTGGCGACGACGCGGCCGGAGACGATGCTCGGCGATACCGGCGTCGCGGTCCATCCCGAGGACGAGCGCTACCGGGATCTCGTCGGCCGCCACGTGATCCTGCCGCTGGTCGGACGGCGCATCCCCATCATCGCCGACGCCTATGCCGACCCCGCCACCGGCAGCGGGGCGGTCAAGATCACCCCGGCGCACGACTTCAACGATTTCGAGGTCGGCCGCCGCCATGGCCTCGAGCTCATCAACATCTTCGACCGGGACGCCAGGCTCAACGACAACGCGCCCGAGGCCTATCGCGGCCTCGACCGCTTCGCGGCGCGCAAGCGCATCGTCGCCGATCTGGAGGCGCAGGGCCTGGTCGAGCGCATCGAGCCGCACACCTTGATGGTGCCGCATGGCGACCGCTCCGGCGCCGTGCTCGAGCCCTGGCTCACCGACCAATGGTACGTCGACGCCAAGACGCTCGCCGAGGCGCCGATCGCCGCGGTCGAGAGCGGCCGCACGGTCTTCGTGCCGAAGAGCTGGGAGAACACCTTCTTCGAATGGATGCGCAACATCCAGCCCTGGTGCATCTCGCGCCAGCTCTGGTGGGGGCATCAGATCCCGGCCTGGTACGGCCCCGATGGCACCGTCTTCGTCGAGGAGACGGAGGCGGCGGCGCAAGCGGCGGCGGCGAAGCATTACGGCAAGGCGGCGGCGCTCACCCGCGATCCCGACGTGCTCGATACCTGGTTCTCCTCCGGGCTCTGGCCGTTCTCGACCCTGGGCTGGCCGGAGCCGACCCCGGAACTGCAGCGCTACTACCCGACCGATGTGCTGGTCACCGGCTTCGACATCATCTTCTTCTGGGTCGCGCGGATGATGATGCTGGGCTGCAGGTTCATGGGCGACGTGCCGTTCCGCACCGTCTACATCCACGCGCTGGTGCGCGACGAGCGCGGCCAGAAGATGTCGAAGTCCAAGGGCAACATCATCGACCCCTTGAACCTGATCGAGCGCTACGGCACCGATGCGCTGCGCTTCACGCTGGCGGCCCTGGCGGCGCAGGGGCGCGACATCAAGCTCGCGGAAGCGCGCGTCGAAGGCTACCGCAGCTTCATCACCAAGCTGTGGAACGCGGCGCGCTTTGCCGAGATGAATGGCTGCGTGCGCGTCGCGGGTTCGATCCCGCCGCCTGCCGGCTGACGCTCAATCGCTGGATCGTGGGATCGCTGGCCGAGGCGGCGGCGCGCGTCGCCGCGGCGATCGACGAGTACAAGTTCAACGAGGCCGCCGGGGCGATCTATCACTTCACCTGGGGCACATTCTGCGACTGGTTCATCGAATTCGCCAAGCCGATCTTCTCCGGCGCCGATGCCGCGGCCGCGGCCGAGACACGCGCCGTCACCGCCTGGGCGCTGGGCGAGATCGTGCTCCTGCTGCACCCGCTCGCCCCCTTCGTCACAGAGGAGCTATGGCGCCACTTCACCGGCGGCAAGAGCGGCCTGCTCATCGGCGCCCCCTGGCCGAGCTACCCGGCGGGGCTCATCGACCGCGACGCGATGGCGGAAATGGAATGGGTGGTCGAGCTCATCTCCGCGATCCGCTCGGCGCGGGCCGAGATGAACGTGCCGCCGGCGAGCGCCATCGCCGCCTCTGTCGTGGAAAGCGGCGGGCAGGGGAGCGCCTGGATCGCCCGCCATGCCGAGGCCATCAAGGACCGGGCGCGGCTCTCGACCCTGGAGGCCGAGCGGCGCGACGCCAGGAGCGCGATCCAGGTGGTCGCCGGCGGCGTGACGTTGTCGCTCGATCTCGCCGGTGTCGTCGACATCGCCAAGGAGCGGGCGCGGCTGGCCAAGGAGGCGGCGGGGGTGGAGGAGGAGATCGGCAAGATCGCCCGCAAGCTCGGCAACGAGCAGTTCCTCGCCAAGGCCAAGCCCGAGGTGGTGGAGGAGCAGCGCGAGCGCCTCGCCGAGGCGGAGGCCGCCCGCGCCCGTTTGCGCGCGGCGCTGGCCCGCATCGCAGCTTAGCGCGGCTCGGGCTAGCCTCCACCTCGCCTTGACACGGCAATAACATAACCGTTCGCGCCCGGCCGGCGTTTCCCGCGGGGGCAAGCTGGTCCGGAGGACCGATGGAGAGGGTCGAGATCGCGGCGCGCCTGGCGCGTCAGAGCGAATTGGCGATGCGGCTGCGCGGGCTGCTGCTGTCGCCGCGGCGGGAATGGGGCCAGATCGCGGCCGAGCGGCCGGATCCGGTCGGCCTCTACACCCGCGTGGTCCTGCCGCTGGCGGCGATCCCGCCGGCGGCGAAGCTCATCGCCTGGTCGCTGCTGTTTGGTTTTCTGAGCGTCGGCACCGCGCTGGCGGCGGCGCTCGCCGCCTACCTGCTGAGCCTTGGGGGCGTCGTCGTCCTGGCCTGGGCCGCCGCCCGGCTGGCGCCCTATTTCGATGGCGAGGAGCGCTTTGACGGCGCGCTCAAGCTCATCGCCTATGCCGCCACGGTGAGCTGGATCGGGGGCATCCTGCGGCCGGTGCCGGTGCTGGGCGCGCTCGCCCTGCTGGCCGATCTCTACAGCCTTTACCTCGTTGCCTGCGGCGCGCCCGCGCTCCTTGCGGTGCCGCCCGAGCGGCTGCTGGCCTTCACCGGCGCGATCGCCCTTGCCGCGCTTTGCCTCTTCGTTCTCGCCGCGGCCGCCATCGCGGCGCTGCTCGGCATGGGCGCGCTCGGCATGGCATAGCGCAACGCGAAGCGTTGTCGCTGGCAGGCGCCAGCGCCCCGGACTTGATCCGGGGCGCGAAAGCCTGCACCGTGGTGACTGGCCGCATCGGCCGGCGCAATGCGGGAGCCGCACGGATCGCGCCTAGCCTAAGCGTGTCCGTGCCCTTGCGGTCAGTTATACTTCCTGAGCTCGATCTGCCCGATCTGGTTGCGATGGACCTCGTCGGGACCGTCGACGATGCGCAGCGCGCGGGCATGGACATAGGCGCGGGCGAGGCCGAAATCCTCGGTGACCCCTGCGGCGCCATGGGCCTGGATCGCCATGTCGGCCACGCGGCAGAGCATGGCGGGCACCGCGACCTTGATCATGGCGATCTCGGCGCGCGCCGCCTTGTTGCCAGCTTGATCCATCATCTGCGCCGTCTTGAGCACCAGGAGCCTCGCCTGGTCGATCAGCATGCGCGCCTCGGCGATGCGCTCCAGCGTCACCGTCTGCTCGGCGATCGGCCGGCCGAAGGCGACCCGCGCCTTCACCCGCCGGCACATCTGCTCGAGCACCCGCTCGGCGACACCGATGGCGCGCATGCAGTGATGGACCCGCCCGGGCCCGAGCCGGCCTTGCGCGATCTCGAAGCCGCGCCCTTCGCCCAGGATCAGGTTCGCCGCCGGCACGCGCACATTCTCGAACAGCACCTCGCCATGGCCGAAAGGCGCATGGTCGTAGCCGAAGACGGGCAGCGCCCGCAGCACCGTCACGCCGGGCGTATCCTTCGGCACCAGGATCATCGATTGCCGCCGATGGCGGTCGGGATGGGCGGGATCGGTGACGCCCATGACGATGAGGATGCGGCAGCGCCGGTCGGGCGCGCCGGTTGCCCACCATTTGCGGCCATCGATGACGTAATGGCTGCCGTCGCGCGCGATGCTGGTGGCGATGTTGGTCGCGTCCGAGGAGGCGACGGCCGGCTCGGTCATGGCGAAGGCGGAGCGGATGCGGCCCTCGAGCAGCGGCTCCAGCCATTGCCGCTTCTGCTCGGCGCTGCCGTAGCGCTCCAGCACCTCCATGTTGCCGGTGTCGGGGGCGGAGCAGTTGAAGATTTCGGACGCCATCTCCGAGCGCCCCATGATCTCGCAGAGCGGCGCGTAATCGAGATTGCCGAGGCCGGCGCCGCGCTCGGAGTCCGGCAGGAACAGGTTCCATAAGCCCGCCGCGCGCGCCTTCTCCTTGAGCGCCTCGACGATGGCGCTCGGCTGCCAGCGGTCGCCTTCGGCGATCTCGGCGGCATGGCGCGCCTCGTTGGGATAGATGTGCTCGGCCATGAAGGCCTCGAGCCGCTGCTGCAGCGCCCGCACCGACGCGGAATAGGTGAAATCCATGGCCCACCGCCTTTCCCGAAATCGTCCGGGAAGAGGCTATGCCGGCGCGAGGCATGACAAAAATGAATATTGGTCATAAGCTTCCATAGATATGATTGATGTTAGAAAGCTCGACCTCAATCTGCTGGTGGTGCTCGACGCCATTCACGGCGAGGGCGGCGTCACCCGCGCCGCCGAGAAGCTGAACCTCACTCAGCCGGCGATCAGCCATGCGCTCGCCCGGCTGCGCGCGCTGTTCGACGACCCGCTGTTCGTGCGCCAGGGCCGCGCGCTGGTGCCGACGCCGCTGACGCGGGGGCTGATCGAGCCGCTGCGGCGCTCGCTGCGCGGCCTCGACGCGCTGCTGGGCGACGTGCCGCCCTTCGATCCCGCGACGGCCGAGGGACGCATGACGCTTGCCATGCGCGATCCGGTGGAGCTGCTGCTGCTGCCGCGGCTGATGCCGGCGCTCGCCCGCGCGGCGCCGGGGATCGATCTGCGCATCGTGCAGGCGGCGCGGCGCAACCTGGAGCCCGGACTTGCCGCCGGCACGCTCGACCTCGCCCTCGACGTGCCGCTGCCTGTGTCGGAGCGCGTGCATCGCCGCCGTATCGCCGCCGACCGCCTGGTGGTGGTGGCGCGCGCCCGCCATCCGCAGATCCGCCGGGGCTTCGATCTCGCCGACTACCTGCGCCAGCAGCACGTGATGGTGACCTCGCGGCGCAAAGGCCCGGGCTTCGAGGATGTCGTGCTGAGCGAGCGCGGGCTGCAGCGCCGCGTCCGGCTGCGCTGCCGCAACTATCTCGCCGCCTTCCGCGTGGTCAGCCAGAGCGATCTCGTGCTCACCATGGCGGCGCGCTACGCCGGCGTGCTCAATGCCGGCATCGGCAACCGCATCCTGCCCTTGCCGCTGACGACGCCGACGCTCGATCTCTACCTCTATTGGCACGACACGGCCGACCAGGACCCGGCCAATCGCTGGCTGCGCGGCCTGGTGCAGGAGATCTTCGCCGGCTACAGGCGCGGCGCCACGAAATCCGGCCAGATGCCGCACTCGGCGGCGAGCGCCGGGCCGTCGCGCCCGCGGCAGAAACCCTCCTCGACGAGCAAGGCGCGATAGCCGGCGGCGCGGCCGCCCAGGACGTCGGTGTGGAGCGTGTCGCCGACACAGAGCACGCGCTCGGGGGCGATGTCGGGATGAAGCGCCGCGACACGCGCATAGATCGGCGGGAACGGCTTGCCGCAGAAGATCGGCGCGATCCCGATCCGTTCGGCCGCTTCATGGGCGAAATAGCCGGGCTCCGCCGCCATGCGCAGGGGCTCGGGCGAGGCCACGTCGGGATTGCCGATGATCAGCGGCCGCGGCGCGGCGGCGAGGCTCGCCTCGAGCAGTCGCTGGCGCCCGTCGCTCCAGCCGTCGCTGGAGAGGAACAGGATGGCGCCGGCGCGGTCATAGGCGCGGGGGTCGTCGGCGAGCGGCAGCGCCGAGCCGAGCAGGGTGGGGAAGGGCGGCGGCCCGTCGGCGATGAGCCCGAGCGCCGGCGCCGGCGCCAGCGCGCCGATCACCTCGGGCAGCAGGTCGATGCCGGCCACGATCTCGTCATCGGCGATGGCGATGCCGCGGCGGCGGTGGCGCGCCGCCGCCTCGGCGCCGCGGCGGGTGCCGTCATTGCTGAGGACGACGAGACGCTTGCCGGCCGCGCGCAGACCGGCGACGGCAGCGGCCGCGGTCGGGATCGCCGCATCGCCGAGATTGAGCACGCCCCAGGCGTCGAGCACGATCAGGTCGAACGCGTCGGCGATCTCGGCAACCCCCCTGATGCGGCGCGGCGCCACCGGCGCCGGCTTCGCCGGCAGGCGCGGCTCGGCGCGGCGATAGCAGCGCCAAGCCTCGGCGAAGGTGAGGGTGGGCAAGGGCGTGCCGTTTCCCGCCCCACCTCACCCCAACCCTCTCCGCCCCCCGGGGCGGAGAGGGAGGGACCCGCGCAGCGGGAGGGTGAGGTGGGGGGCGACGATCTTGCGTGCTGGCACGGTCATTTCTCGTGTTCGGGTAGTAGCCGCTGGATCACGCTCCCTCAAGCCGGCCCGCCCTTTGAAACCTGAGGCGCGCCTTTGTATGGTCGGGCAAAACCAGGTCGAGGAGTACGCCATGCCCGACGATGTCAGGAAACCCGCCGTCGACAAATCGACGCTGCCGAGCCGCCACGTCACGGTCGGGCCGGAGCGGGCGCCGCATCGCTCCTACCTCTATGCCATGGGGCTGACCGACGAGCAGATCGCCCAGCCGCTGGTCGGCGTCGCCACCACCTGGAACGAGGCCGCGCCCTGCAACATCGCGCTGTCGCGCCAGGCGCAGGCGGCCAAGAAAGGCGTGGCCGCGGCCGGCGGCACGCCGCGCGAGTTCACCACCATCACCGTCACCGACGGCATCGCCATGGGCCATGCCGGGATGAAATCCTCGCTGGTCTCGCGCGAGGTGATCGCCGATTCCGTCGAGCTCACCATGCGCGGCCATTGCTATGACGCGATCGTCGGGCTGGCCGGCTGCGACAAGTCGCTGCCGGGGCTGATGATGGCGATGCTGCGGCTCAACGTCCCGGCCGTCTTCATGTATGGCGGCTCGATCCTGCCCGGCAAGTTCCACGGCAAGGACGTGACCGTGGGCGACGTGTTCGAGGCGGTGGGCGCCCACAGCGCCGGCCGGATGAGCGATGCCGAGCTGCACGAGCTCGAATGCGTCGCCTGCCCCTCGTCGGGCTCCTGCGGCGGCCAGTTCACCGCCAACACCATGGCCTGCGTCTCCGAGGCGATCGGCCTGGCCTTGCCCGGCTCCGCCGGCCCGCCGGCGCCCTATGACAGCCGCGACAGCTTTGCCGAGGCCTCGGGCGAGACGGTGATGGCGCTGCTGCGCAGCCGCATCCGCCCGCGCGACATCGTCACGCGCAAGGCGCTGGAGAACGCGGCGATGATCGTCGCCGCCTCGGGCGGCTCGACCAATGGCGCGCTGCACCTGCCGGCGATCGCGCATGAGGCGGGGATCGATTTCGATCTCCACGCCGTGGCCGAGATCTTCAAGCGGACCCCTTACATCGCCGATCTGAAGCCGGGCGGGCGCTACATCGCCAAGGACCTCTTCGATATCGGCGGCGTGCCGGTGCTGATGAAGGCGCTGCTCGACGGCGGCTATCTCCATGGTGATTGCCTGACCGTCACCGGCAAGACCATCGCCGAGAACCTCGCCAAGGTGAGCCTGCCCAAGAACCAGGACGTGGTGCGGCCGACCTCGGCGCCGCTTTCGCCCACCGGCGGGGTCGTGGGCCTCAGCGGCAATCTCGCCCCGCAAGGCGCCATCGTGAAGGTGGCGGGCATGCACGAGCTCAAATTCCGCGGCACCGCACGCTGCTTCGACCGCGAAGAGGACGCCTTCGCCGCGGTCGAGCAGCGCCGCTACCAGAAGGGCGACGTCATCGTCATCCGCTATGAGGGCCCGCGCGGCGGTCCCGGCATGCGCGAGATGCTGTCGACCACGGCGGCGATCACCGGCCAGGGCATGGGGCATGAGGTGGCGCTGATCACCGACGGGCGCTTCTCGGGCGCCACGCGCGGCTTCTGCATCGGCCATATCGGCCCCGAGGCGGCGGTGGGCGGGCCGATCGCGCTGCTGCGCGACGGCGACGTCATCGCCATAGACGCGGAGGCCGGCACCATCAATGTCGAGCTCAGCGAGGCCGAGCTCGAGGCGCGGCGCAAGGCGTGGAAGCCGCGCCGGCACGACTTCCAGTCGGGAGCGCTGTGGAAATACGCCCAGACCGTGGGCGATGCCGAGAAGGGGGCGGTGACCCATCCGGGCGGCCGGGCGGAGACGCATGTCTATGCCGACATCTAGATCAGCATGAGCGGCCGCACCCTGCGCCGGCCGGACGAGCTGGTGGCAGCGGGGCTGGTGGCGCCGGCGCGGCAGGCGGAGATCGCCGCCGTGGCCGAGCGCTTCGCCGTGGCGATCACGCCGGAGATGGCGGCGCTGATCGAGCCGGGCGAGGAGGGCGATCCCATCGCCCGCCAGTTCGTGCCGAGCGGCGCCGAGCTCGAGGTGGCGCCGGAGGAGCGCGCGGATCCCATCGGCGATCGCCGCCTCTCGCCGGTCAAGGGCATCGTCCACCGCTATCCCGACCGGGTGCTGCTGAAGCCGAGCCACGCCTGTCCCGTCTATTGCCGTTTCTGCTTCCGCCGCGAGCAGGTGGGGCCCGGCGGCGACGGCCTGAGCGCGGCCGAGCTCGAGGCGGCGCTCGACTACATCCGCGCCCGGACGGAGATCTGGGAGGTGATCGTCACCGGCGGCGATCCCTTCCTGCTGTCGCCGCGCCGGCTCGGCGCGCTCACCCGGGCGCTCGACGCCATCGCGCATGTCGCCGTCATCCGCTTCCACACCCGCGTGCCGGTGGTCGAGCCCGGCCGGGTCAGTGCCGCGCTGGTGCGCGCGCTCACTGCGGAGAAGGCCGTCTATGTCGCCATCCACGCCAACCATCCGCGCGAGCTGACCGAGGCGGCGCGCGCCGCCTGTCGCCGCCTCGCCGGCGCCGGCATTCCTCTGCTCGGCCAGAGCGTGCTGCTCAAAGGCGTCAATGACGATGCGGCGACCCTGACGGCGCTGTTCCGCGGCCTCGTCGCCATGCGGGTCAAGCCCTACTACCTGCACCATCCCGATCTCGCCCGCGGCACCGCCGGCTTCCGGCCCGGCCTCGCCGAAGGCCGCGCGCTGATGCGGGCGCTGCGCGGCCGGGTCTCGGGTCTCTGCCAGCCGGCCTATGTGCTCGACCTGCCGGGCGGCTACGGCAAGGTGCCGGTGGGGCCGTGCTATGCGATGCCGGGCGAGGGCGAGGAATGGTCGGTCGAGGACCCCTCGGGCGCAAGGCACCCATACCCGCCGCGCGCCGCTGGCGGCTGACCGCCGCGCGCCTTCCTGGCACGGCATCTCATAACTTACGGTTAATTCTTTGATAATTAAATTTATTGCCGCGCCCGGGCCGATCCTGTAGAGGAAATGGGCAGGAACCGGCGCGTTCGGGGCGCGGGGCAGGACGGAACTCCGAGTTTCGGCGCGGTTGAAAACAGCAGTCGAAACCGCCTATTAAGTCTTATCTGCTGTCCTGTACCTTGCCTGTTAGAGGCCTTGGTCATGCGAATCGCGCGCACGAATTTCGATCGGCAGGAATCGCGGCGGGATCGCCGCTATGCCTTGCCGCCGCTGACCATTGCCATCGGCGATCAGGACTACCAGACCGACAATTGGTCTCTCGGCGGCTTCCAGCTCACCGCGGCGTTGCCGCTGGCGGTTGGCGACGTGGTCGTCGGCACGCTCCGCCTCGAGGGCGGCGACCCGTTCGCCTTCACCGCCTCGGTGGTGCGCAAGGAGGAGCCGGCGGGCTCGCTGGGCTTCCGCTTCCAGGATCTGTCGCCGCTGGCGGTCACCATGCTCGATCGCGCGCTGGCGCGGCGCCTGGCGCCGCGGCGCCGGCCGTGACATCGCCGGCGCGCCTTCTCGGCTTCGGCGCCATGCTGGCGCTGAGCCTGGCGCCCACAGGCACCGCTTGGGCCGATCCGACCTCGCCGATCGCCGGCTCTACCAGCGCGCTGGTGCGCGGCGGCGCGCCGCTGCCGGAGTTCCATCTCAATTTCCTCGGCGACGTCGCCGGAAGCCAGGCGCTGGCGCCGATCGGCGCGGATGACAATCTCGAGATCGCGCTGACCTCGCCCAACCAAGGCGTGTTGCATTTCCTGTTCTCGCCGCGGCCGCAATTCGGCTTCGGCTATGACCGCCTGACCGCGACCAATCGCGGTTATGCCGGGCTCACCTGGAATCTCTTCGACAGCGATCACCTGTTCGGCAGCATCGGTCTGGCCGGCAGCTACGATGCCGGGGACGGACCTTACGATCCCCTGCGCCGCGACTTCGGGCCGTCCCTGCTGCTGCATGGCGCGCTCGAATTCGGCTATCAGCTCGGCGAGCAGCACAGCCTTTCGCTGCGCCTCGACGAGGGCCGCGCCCCCGAACTGCGCCTCAACACCCCCGAGAGCTCCGACAATCTGCAGCTGCGCTACGGCCTGAAGTTTTAGCGCGACGCGAAGCGTCGTCGCTGGCGCCGCCGCGGACGAACTCGCTACCGCGAGTTCGCTCGGATCTCGCACCACACCGGGGTATGGTCGGAGGCCTTCTCCCTGCCGCGCGGGCTCTTGTCGATATCGGCGGCGACCAGCCGGTCGGCCGCCTGCGGCGACAGCAGCAGGTGATCGATGCGCAGGCCTTCGTCGCGATACCAGCGTCCCTGCTGATAGTCCCAGAAGCTGTAGCGATGCGGCTCGGGATGGAAGACGCGGAACGCGTCGACCAGGCCGAGATTGATCAGCGCGCGAAAGCGGCGCCGCGATTCCGGCTGGCAGAGCGCGTCATCGCGCATCGCCGCGGGGTCGAAGACGTCCGCATCGGTCGGGCAGACGTTGTAGTCGCCGGCCAGCACGAACGGGATCTCCTGCGCGAGCAGCGCTTCGGCGCGCGCCTTGAGCCGCTTCATCCAGGCGAGCTTGTAGGCGAATTTCTCGGTCGGGACGGGATTGCCGTTGGGCAGGTAGAGCGAGGCGATGCGGACGCCCTCGATCGTCGCCTCGACATAGCGCGCCTGCTCGTCGGCATCGTCGCCGGGCAGCCCGTTGGCGACATCCTGCGCCGGCGCCTTCGACAGCAGCGCCACGCCGTTGTAGCTGCGCTGGCCGACCACCTCGGCATGGTATCCCAAGCCCTTGAGCTCGAGCGCGGGGAAATCGCCGGCGAGGCATTTGATCTCCTGCAGGCAGACGACGTCCGGCTTCACCTCCTCCAGCCAGGCGAGCAGGATCGGCAGACGCACCTTGATCGAATTGACGTTGAACGTGGCGATCTTCACCGGGCTTCCCCTCGCGCCGGGAGAAAGCCCGTGCGGCGCTGCTTGTCAATGCCGCGGAGCGGCGCCTCAGCCGACCGAGAAAGAGTTGCCGCAGCCGCAGGACGAGGCGGCGTTCGGGTTCCTCACCTGGAAGGAGGCGCCCATCATGTCCTCGACGAAATCGATCTCGGCGCCCTTGACCAGCTCGAGCGAGACCGGGTCGACGACGAGCTGCACCCCGTCGCGCTCGAAGACGTGGTCGTCGTCCTGCCGGTTGGCGTCGAAGCTGAAGCCGTATTGGAAGCCGGAGCAGCCGCCGCCGGAGACGGCCAGCCGCAGGAAGATCCCCGGCGCGCTCTCCTCCTGCCGCTTCAGCTCGGCCACCCGCCGGGCGGCGCTTTCCGTCAGTTTGACGCCGTCCTCGGGCGCAACGCTGCCGCCATCGGCCATGGTTAAGCACTCCTTGCCCGCGACGCCCCTCGCGCCCGGAGATCCCGGGTTCTATGTAGGCAAAGCGCGGGCATTGTCAAACCGGCCGCCGTTGCCAAGGGCAGGGCCGGGGATTAGGGTTCCGGCCATCATGACCATGCCGGCGCCGCTCGCCCCTTATGCCTCGCGACCGGAAGACAGCCGCGGTCGCCTTCATCGCGAGGCCGAGAGCGCCTCGCGCAGCGCCTTCCAGCGCGACCGCGACCGCATCATCCATTCGACCGCCTTCCGCCGGCTGCAATACAAGACCCAGGTCTTCGTCTACCACGAGGGCGACCTCTATCGCACCCGCCTCACCCACAGCCTCGAAGTGGCCCAGATCGCGCGCAGCATCAGCCGGGCGCTCGGCCTCAACGAGGACCTGGCCGAGGCGCTGGCGCTGGCGCACGATCTCGGCCACACCCCCTTCGGCCATGCCGGGGAGGACGCGCTGGCGGCGGTGATGCGCGAGCATGGCGGCTTCGGCCATAACGACCAGACGCTCCGCATCCTCACCCGACTCGAACGGCGCTATGCCGGCTTCGACGGGCTCAACCTCACCTGGGAGACGCTCGAGGGCACGGTGAAGCATAACGGGCCGCTGCGCGCGCCGCTGCCCAGCACCATCGCCGAGTATGTGACGCGCCACGATCTCGAGGTCTCGACCTGGCCCGGCGCCGAGGCGCAGGTCGCGGCCATGGCCGACGACATCGCCTACAACAACCACGACATCGATGACGGGCTGCGCGCCGGGCTCTTCGGCGTCAAGGACCTGGCCGAGGTGCCGCTGGTGGGGCCGGTGCTGCACGAGGTGGCCACGCTCCATCCCGGCCTCGAGGAGCCGCGCCTGATCCACGAATCGATCCGGCGCCTCATCGATCTCATGGCCTCCGACCTCATCGCCGAGAGCCGCAAGCGGCTCACCGCCGCGCGGGTCGACAGCCCCCAGGCGGTGCGCGCCCTGGGCGCGCCGGTGGCGGCCTTTTCCGAAGGCTTCGCCCGCCAGTCCCTGGGCCTGCGGGAATTCCTGTTCGAGCGCATGTACCGCCATTACCGCGTCAACCGCATGGCATCGAAGGCGCGGCGCATCGTGCAGGAGCTGTTCCGGCTGCTGCTTGCCGAGCCGGAATGCCTGCCCACCGAATGGCGCCAGGCCGCCGCCGGCGCCGGCACCTCCGCCACCGCGCGGCTCGTCGCCGACTACATCGCGGGGATGACCGATCGCTTCGCGCTCGACGAGCACCGCCGCCTCTATGACAGGTACGCGCCGACGTGATGAACCTTTTCACGCATTTCCGCGACATCGTCATTGCCGATCTCGCCACGCTCGATCTGCCGCCGGAACTCGATACGAGCCGCGTCGCGGTCGAGCCGCCGCGCGATGCCGCGCATGGCGACATCGCCACCAACGCCGCGATGGTGCTGGCCAAGCCCGCCGGCCTGCTGCCGCGGGCCTTGGCCGAAAGGCTGGTGGAGCGCCTGCGCCGCCATCCCGAGGTGACCGCCGCCGAGGTGGCGGGGCCGGGCTTCATCAATCTGCGCCTCGCCGACGGTTTCTGGCAGGCGCGGCTCGCCGAGATCCTGCGCGCCGGCCCGGCCTATGGCGACGCCGCCATCGGCGCCGGCCGGATGGTCAATGTCGAATACGTCTCGGCCAATCCGACGGGACCGATGCATGTCGGCCACGGCCGCGGCGCCGTGGTCGGCGACGCGCTCGCCTCGCTGCTGCGCAAGGCGGGCTTCGCCGTCACCCGCGAATACTACATCAACGATGCCGGCGCGCAGGTCGAGGCGCTCGCCTGGTCGGCCTATTTCCGCTACCTCCAGGCGCTCGGCGCCGAGATCGACGAGAAGAGCTTCGCCGGCTTCCAGTACCAAGGCGACTATCTCGTGCCGGTCGGCGAGGCGCTGCGCGAGCAGTATGGCGACAGCCTCGCCGAGCGCGGCGCCGACGGCCGCATCGAGGGCAAGCCGCTGGACGAGTGGCTGCATCCGGTGCGCGATTTCGCGATGGCGGCGATGATGGCGCTGATCCGCGCCGACCTCGCCGCCGTCGGCATCTTCCACGACGTCTTCACCTCCGAGCGCGCCATCGTCGAGAGCGGCGCCGTCGACCGCGCGCTCGCGGCGCTCGAGGCGGCCGGGCTCATCTATGTCGGCACGTTGGAGCCGCCCAAGGGCAAGCTGCCCGAGGATTGGGAGGAGCGGCCGCAGACGCTGTTCCGCTCCACGCGGTTCGGCGACGACGTCGACCGTCCGCTGAAGAAGTCGGACGGCTCCTGGACCTATTTCGCCGGCGACATCGCCTATCACCTCGACAAGTACCGCCGCGGCTTCGCCGAGATGATCGACGTCTGGGGCGCCGATCACGGCGGCTATGTCAAGCGCTTGCAGGCGGCGGTGACGGCGCTCTCCGGCGGCAAGGCGAGCCTCGACGTGAAGCTCTGCCAGCTCGTCAACCTCCTCGACAAGGGCGTGCCGGTGCGGATGTCCAAACGCGCCGGGACCTTCATCACCTTGCGCGAGGTGGTGGAGGAGGTCGGCAAGGACGTCTTCCGCTTCGTCATGCTGACGCGGCGCAACGACCAGGCGCTGGATTTCGATTTCGCCAAGGTCGTCGAGCAGTCCAAGGACAATCCGGTCTTCTACGTGCAATACGCCCATGCGCGCGCGCGTTCGGTGCTGCGCCACGCGGCCGAAGCGCTGCCCGGCGATAATTTGACACCGGAGTCGCTGGCTTCTTCACCGCTCGAACGCTTGACCGATCCGGCGGAGCTTGCTCTCATCCGACATCTCGCAGGCTGGCCGCGATTGATCGAGAGCGCGGCGGAGGCGCATGAGCCGCATCGCATCGCCTTTTATCTCCAGGAGATCGCCGCTCTGTTCCACGGTCTCTGGAACAAGGGCAAGGACGATGCCAGCCTGCGTTTCCTGCTCGACGACGCGCCCGAGCTCAGCCGCGCGCGGCTTGCGCTGGTCCAGGCGGTCGCCATCGTCGTGTCGTCGGGCCTGATGGTGTTCGGCGTGACGCCGGTCGAGGAGATGTAGATGGCCTATGCCCTGGGACCGATTCGGCCGGATGACCAACACGAGCGCATCTTCGTGAAACGCCGGCCCCGCAGGACTTTCCTCATCGTGCTGGCGGTGGCGGCGATGATCGGCGCGTCGGGCGGATTCCTCGCGCTCTACCGCGCGATGAACCGGGCGCCGGCGCTGCAGGACGTGCCGCTGCTGCACGCCGACACCCAGCCGACGCGGCATCGCCCGGACAATCCCGGCGGCATCCAGATCCCCGGCCAGGGAACCATGGTGCTCGATGGCGGCCATGGCGAGCCCAAGGTTGAGCAGCTGCTGCCGCCGCCCGAGGCGCCGTTGCCGCGCCCGACCGTGGCGGAGGAATCGCCGCCGCCACCGCCGCCGGCAAGCGCGACTCCGACCGCGCAAACGCCACCGCCGGCGGTTGCCGCCGCACCGCCGGCGCCATCGCCGCCACCGGCGCCGGTCGCCGCTGTCGCGCCACCGCCGCCGCCAGCGCCCGTCGTTGCCGCGGCGCCTCCGCCACCGCCAGCGGCGCCGGCAGCGGAGCACAGGGGCTATCGGCTGCAGATCGGCGCGGTGCGCTCGCCCGAGGCGGCGAAGCACGAATGGGAGCGGTTGAAGCGGCGCTACGCCGACGTGCTGGGCAGGCTCGACTTCGCCGCGCAGCGCGTCGACCTCGGCGAGCGCGGCATCTTCTACCGCATCCAGGCGGGGCCGGTCGGCGATGCCGCTCAGGCGGAGAAGGATTGCAGCGAGCTCAAGCGGCGCGGCGTGGGTTGCCTCCTTGTCCGGCCGTGAGCCGTCGGCGGTCGTTTTCGGCTGTGGCGGAACCCGGCTGAGCGCTCGCGAAAGGGCTTTCTTCCACGCCGTAAATCCCTTGGGATTCATCCTCTTCCAACGCAATTGCGAGACGCCGGATCAAGTCCGGGCGCTGCTCGCGGAGCTGCGCGAGGCGGTCGGGCGGGGCGATCCGCCGGTGCTCATCGACCAGGAAGGCGGCCGCGTCGCGCGGCTGAAGCCGCCGCATTGGCCCGCATACCCGGCTGCGGCGGCGCTGGCGGCGCTCGGCGGCGAGCGGGCGCGCGAGGCGGTGCGGCTGGGAGCGCGGCTCATCGCCGACGACCTCGCGGCTCTCGGCATCACCGTCGATTGCCTGCCGGTGCTCGACATCCCGGTTCCCGGATCCGATGCGGTGATCGGCGACCGCGCCTATGGCGACCGGCCCGAGCCGGTGGCGGCGCTCGGCCGCGCTGCCTGCGAGGGGCTGCTCGCGGGGGGCGTGCTGCCGGTGCTGAAGCACATCCCCGGCCATGGCCGCGGCGCGGTCGACAGCCACCTGGCCCTGCCGCGGGTCGAGGCGCCGCGCGCCGTGCTGGAAGAGAGCGATTTCGCGCCGTTCCGCGACCTCGCCGACATGCCTCTGGCGATGACCGCCCATATCGTCTACACCGCCTTCGACGCCGAGCGTCCCGCCACCCTCTCCCGGCGGGTGATCGACGAGGCGATTCGCGCTGGCATCGGCTTCGACGGCATGCTCCTGACCGATGATCTCTCGATGCGGGCACTGGGCGGCAGCTTCGCCGGGCGCGCGGCGGCCGCGCTCGAGGCAGGATGCGATCTGGTGCTGCATTGCAATGGCGATATGGCTGAGATGACGGAAGTGGCTGGCGCGGTGGGTCCGCTGAGCCCGGCGGCGCGCGCCCGGCTCGACCGGGCCGAGGCGCGGCGCGGCGCGGCCGAGGCGATCGACCGGCCGGCGCTCGAAGCCCGTTTCCGCGCGCTGACGGCGGGAGCGGCGTGATGCACGGCATCGAAGGACAGCTCGACGCGCTGGTGCAGCAGATCTCGATCTTCGCGCTGCCGGCCATCTTCGCCATCACCTTCCACGAGGCGGCGCATGGCTTCGTGGCGCACCGGCTCGGCGACGACACCGCCTTCCGCATGGGCCGCGTCACCTTCAACCCGCTGCGCCATATCGACCTCTACGGCACGATCCTGATGCCGATCTTCCTGCTGCTGATCTCGCAAGGCCGCTTCGTCTTCGGCTTCGCCAAGCCGGTGCCGGTGAATTTCGGCCAGCTTCGCCATCCCCGTCGCGACATGGTCTGGGTGGCGCTCGCCGGGCCGGGCATCAACATCGTGCTCGCCATCGTCTCGGCGCTGCTCTTCTATCTCGTGCCCTATGTGCCGGTGATCGCTCGCGAATGGGTCGGCGACAATCTCGCCGTATCGGTCGTCGTCAACGTCATTCTCGCCGTCTTCAACATGATCCCGCTGCCGCCGCTCGATGGCGGCCGCGTCGCCGTCGGGCTGCTGCCGGACTTCCTGGCGTTCCCGCTGGCGCGCATGGAGCGCTACGGCCTGCTGCTGCTGATCGCGCTGCTCATCCTGCTGCCGATGGCGGGCGAGCGCCTCGGCGTCAATCTCGACCTGGTGCGCTACCTCATCAATTTCGTCGCGCGGTACGTTGTGCACGGCATCGGCTGGCTGACAGGCGGGGCATGAACGAGGTCGAGCCGTTCGAGCTGGCGAAGGCGGAGCCGCCGGCCTCGGCCGAGCTGGTCGTCGACCTCGAGGGCTACGAGGGACCGATCGACATGCTGCTCACGCTGGCGCGCGAGCAGAAGGTCGATCTCACCAAGATCTCGATCACCCAGCTCGCCGACCAGTACCTCGCCTTCATCAGCGCGGCGCGGCGGCTGCGGCTCGAGATCGCCGCCGACTACCTGGTCATGGCGGCCTGGCTCGCCTATCTGAAGTCGCGCCTGCTGCTGCCGGAGCCGGCGCCGCAGGACGAGCCCAGCGGCGCCGAGCTGGCGGCGGCGCTCACCCACCAGCTCCAGCGTCTGGAGGCGATGCAGCAGGCCGGGGCGCGGTTGATGGCGCGCCCGCAGCTCGGGCGCGACGTCTTCGCCCGCGGCGCGCCCGAAGGCCTGCCGCGGGTGCTGAAGCCGGTCTACGAGGTGTCGCTCTACGATCTCCTGCGCGCCTATGGCGACCAGCGCCAGCGCAAAGAGGCGCAGGTGCTGCATATCGAGCCGCCGGAGCTCTATTCCATGGACGATGCGCTGCAGCGCCTCGAGCGGGTCCTCGGACGCGTGCCGGAATGGCGGACGCTGCTGAGCTTCCTGCCGCCGGGCTTGCGCGGCGGCATCATCGAGCGCTCGGCGGTCGCCGCCACCTTTGCCGCGAGCCTGGAGCTGGCGCGCTCCGGCAAGCTGCAGCTGCGCCAGGACAGCGCCTTCGGCCCGATCTATATCCGCAGCCTGCCGGAGAGCCCATGAACGAAACGAGTGAGACAAGCGAAACGAGCGAGACCGCGCGCGAGCCCGAGACCGATCCGCGCGCCGACCAGCTGCGCCTGCTCGAGGCGCTGCTCTTCGCCTCGGCCGCGCCGCTCGACGAGGAAAGCATTGCGCTGCGCCTGCCGCAGGGCAGCGACATTCCGGGGCTCGTCGCCGAGCTCAGCGCCCATTATGCCGGCCGCGGCGTCAACGTCATACGCATTGCCGGCGGCTGGACGCTGCGCACCGCGCCCGATCTCGGGCCGCGGCTCAAGCTCGAGCAGACGGTGACGCGCAAGCTGTCGCGCGCGGCGATCGAGACCCTGGCGATCGTCGCCTATCACCAGCCGGTGACGCGCGGCGAGATCGAGGAGATCCGCGGCGTGATCGTCAGCAGCGGCACGCTCGACGTGCTGATGGAAGCCGGCTGGATCATTCCCAAGGGACGGCGCGAGACGCCGGGCCGGCCGGTCACCTGGATCACCACGGACCAGTTCCTCACCCAGTTCGGCCTCGCCGACCGGCGCGACCTGCCCGGCATCGAGGAGCTGAAGGCGACCGGCCTGATCGGTCCGCGCCCCGATTTCACGCTGAGCGAGCACGCCATGCCGGCCCAGGCGGAGCCGGCCGAAGACGAGGAGGAGGAGCCGCACGAGCCGCTCTTCGATCCCGGCAGCAACGAGGAGGCGAGCGGCTCGGCGTGAGCGCGGCGACGCCGGCGGCGATGACGCCGCAGGCCGCGCCGGTAGCAGAGAGCCAGGATCGTTAACGCCAGGGTCCGCTGCATTGCGGGGCTGGCCCCCATCTGCCATTATCCGCGCCGCTTCGGAGCGGCGGTGCTCATCTGGCGGTAACGGGCGGCGATGTTCGATCTTGCGTGGTCCCATATCCTGTTGATCGGCGTGGTGGCGCTGCTGGTGATCGGCCCCAAGGACCTGCCGCGCGTGCTGCGCACCGTGGGCTTCTGGGTCGGGCGGGCCCGCTCGGTCGCCCGCGACTTCCAGAGCAGCCTCGACCAGATGATCCGCGAGGCCGAGCTCGAAGAGGTGCGCAAGCAGGTCGAGACCGCGACCACCCTCGATCTCGACCACACCATCGCCAACACGATCGATCCCGGCGGCGAGCTCAAGGACAGCCTGGCCGAGACGACGCTCGCCGACGCGCCGTCGCCCGCACCCGCCGAGCCGGCGCCGGCCGCCGCCGACGCGCCGTCGGAGACGACCGCCGAGACGGCGCCGCCCCCGCCTGCCGAGACGGCGCCGCCGGCACCCGAGCCTGCCGCTGCGCAGGAGCCGGCGGCGGCTCCGCCTGCCGTGGACCCGGAACCGCCGGCCGCCAAATCCGGCACGCACGACTGAGCCGCGATGGCCGAGGAAGAAGAGCTCGAACAAGGCAAGATGCCGCTGCTCGATCATCTGATCGAGCTGCGCCAGCGCCTGCTCTACGCGATCGTCGCCTGGCTGATCATCTTCGCGCCCTGCGCCTATTTCAGCCGCGAGCTCTATGACTTCCTGGCGCGGCCGCTGGCCGACATCCTGGCGGCGCAATCGGGCGGACATTTCATCTATACCGACCTCACCGAGAAGTTCTTCACCAATTTGCGCGTCGCCTTCTGGGTGTCGTTCTGCCTGGCCTTTCCCGCCATCGCCTTCCAGGTCTGGCGCTTCATCGCCCCCGGCCTCTACAAGCAGGAGCGGCGCGCGTTCCTGCCCTATCTCTTCGCCACGCCGGTGCTGTTCCTGATGGGCGCCGCGCTCGCCTATTACATGATCTTCCCGCTCGCCTTCCGCTTCTTCGCGAGCTTCCAGGAGGCGGGCGGCGGCGGCAACGTGCCGATCGAGCTGCAGCCCAAGGTCGGCGAGTACCTGACGCTGGTCATGCGGCTGATCTTCGCCTTCGGCTGCACCTTCCAGATGCCGGTGCTGCTGACCCTGATGGCGCGCGTCGGCATGGTCACGGCCGCCGGGCTCGCCGCCAAGCGCCGCTATGCCGTCGTGGTCATCACCGCCGTGGCCGGAGTGCTGACGCCGCCCGACATCTTCAGCATGGTGTCGCTGATGGTGCCGCTGTTCCTGCTCTACGAGATCTCGATCCTCTCCTGCCGCCTGGTGGAGAAGCAGCGCGCCCAGCGCGAGGCGGCGGAGGAGGCGGAGCTCACGGGCAAGCCGTCGGGGACTTAGGGCTCGGGCCGATTCTCCGGGTGGCTCGCGACGCCGCCCATGTCGCCGACCGCATCGTCGAGCGGGCGATCCAGGGAACGGCCCGCGGCATCGCCTCCGCCGCAGCGACATAGGGGTTTGCGGCGCTGTCTTCGAGCAACGTGCGCGGCTGATGCGGCGGCGCCGTCCGGCGCCAGCGCGCGATGGACGCCACCCGACGATCCCTTTATAACCGGCGCCGATGCTCGACCTGAAGTGGATTCGCGACAACCCCAACGAGTATGAGCGGGGCCTGGCACGGCGCGGCCTCGCCGGCGCCGCGGGCGAGGTCGTGACGCTCGACCGGCAATGGCGCGAGGCGCAGACCGAGGCGGAGCAGCTTCAGGCCGAGCGCAACAGGCTGGCGCGCGAGATCGGCGCCGCCAAGGCGCAGGGTCGCGACGCCGGCGAGATCCTGGCGCGAGTCGCGCAGAGCAAGGACCGGCAAGCGGCGCTGGAGGCGCGCGCCGCGGCGCTGAAGGCGGAGCTCGACCGCCTGCTCGCGGCGCTCCCCAACCTTCCCGCCGCCGAGGTGCCGGACGGTCTCGACGAGACCCACAACCGGCTGGTGCGCCAGCACGGCACGCCGCCGATGTTCGGCTTTGCGCCCAAGGACCACGCCGCGCTCGGCGAGGCCTTGGGGATGATGGATTTCGAGACCGCGAGCCGGCTCTCCGGCGCGCGCTTCGTCGTGCTCACCGGCGCGCTGGCGCGGCTGGAGCGGGCGCTGGCGCAGTTCATGCTGGATCTGCACACGCGCGAGTTCGGCTATCTCGAGGTCAATCCGCCGCTGCTGGTGCGCGACGAGACCATGTTCGGCACCGGCCAGCTGCCGAAATTCGCCGACGACCAGTTCAAGACGACGCAAGGCCTGTGGCTGATCCCGACGGCCGAGGTGTCGCTGACCAATCTTTTCGGCGAGCGCATTCTCGACGAGGCCGAGCTGCCGCGGCGCGTCACCGCCTGGACGCCGTGCTTCCGCGCCGAGGCCGGCGCCGCCGGCAAGGACACGCGCGGCATGATCCGGCAGCACCAGTTCTCCAAGGTCGAGCTGGTGTCGATCGCGCATCCCGACCGTTCCGACGCCGAGCACGAGCGCATGACCGCCTGCGCCGAGGAGGTGCTGAAGCGCCTGGGCCTGGCCTACCGCGTGATGCTGCTCTGCGCCGGCGATATGGGCTTCTCGGCGCGCAAGACCTACGACATCGAGGTCTGGCTGCCCGGCCAGGGCGCCTATCGCGAGATCTCGAGCTGCTCCAACTGCGGCGACTTCCAGGCGCGGCGGATGAAGGCGCGCTTCCGCCCGGCGGAAGGGAAGGGGACGCGCTTCGTCCACACGCTCAACGGCTCCGGCCTCGCCGTAGGGCGGACGCTCATCGCCGTGCTGGAGAACTACCAGCAAAGCGACGGCACCATCGCCGTGCCCGACGCGCTCAAGCCCTATCTGGGCGGGCTGGAAGTGATCGGCGGTGTTTGACCGGCCGCTCGACCTCGCCGCCGCGCGCATCCTGGTCACCAACGACGACGGCGTCGAGGCTCCGGGCATCAAGCTGCTCGCCAAGCTCGCGCGCACGCTCGCCCGCGACGTTCTGGGTCGTCGCCCCGGAGCAGGAGCAGAGCGGCGCCAGCCACTCGCTCACCCTCAGCCGCCCGCTGCGCATCCGCAAGCTCGGCCCGCGCCGCTTCGCCATCGACGGCACGCCGACCGACTGCGTGCTGCTCGCGATCAAGACCATCCTGCGCGACCACCCGCCCGATCTCGTGCTCTCCGGCATCAATGCCGGCGCCAATCTCGGCGAGGACGTGACCTATTCCGGCACCGTGGCGGCGGCGATGGAGGCGACGCTGCTGGACGTGCCGGCGATCGCGCTGAGCCAGCATTACGAGGACCGCCGCGCCATCCCGTGGAAGACGGCGCAGGCCTATGCGGCCCGCGTGATCAAGCGGCTGACGGCCGAGCCTTGGCCGCGCAACACGCTGATCAACGTCAATTTCCCGGCGGTGGCGGCGGACAAGGTGACCGGCATCGTCGCGGCGCGGCAAGGCAAGCGCAAGATCGGCGACGGCGTCATCGAGCGCGCCGATCCGCGCGGACGCGCCTATTTCTGGATCGGCCCGCTGCGCGAGGAGGTGCCGGACATGCCGGGCACCGATCTCAATGCCGTCACCGAAGGCAAGGTATCGCTGTCGCCGATCTATCTCGACCTCACCAACGGCCCGGCGCTCGCCGAGCTCAAGAAGGTGTTCAAGTGAACGACGTTCAGGCGCCCAAGGTGCTGCGGCTGCTGATGGAGCTGCGCGGCCTCGGCATCACCGACGCGCGCGTGCTCGGCGCACTCGAGCGCGTCAGGCGCGAGGCCTTCGTGCCGGCGGCCTTCCGCGACCAGGCCTGGGAGAACGTGGCCTTGCCGATCGGCCAGGCGCAGACCATCAGCCAGCCGCTGGTGGTGGCGCTGATGACCCAGGCGCTCGAGGTCGGCGACCGCCACAAGGTGCTGGAGATCGGCACCGGCTCGGGCTACCAGGCATCTATCCTCGCCAAGCTCTGCCGCCGCGTCTTCACCATGGAGCGCCACCGCCCGCTGCTCAAGGACGCGGAGAAGCGCTTCGCCGAGCTCAAGATCCACAACGTCACGACGCGCTTCGGCGATGGCAGCAGGGGCTGGCCCGAGCAGGCGCCGTTCGATCGCATCATGATCACGGCCGCCGCGCCGGAGGTGCCGCAGGTGCTGGTCAACAGCCTGGCCGAAGGCGGCATCCTGGTGGCGCCGGTGGGCGAGGAGCGCCGCGGCCAGCAGCTGGTGCGCATCCGCCGCCGCGACGGCGTCCTCATCACCGAGGATCTGGGCCCGGTGCGCTTCGTGCCGCTGGTGGCGGGGCTGCCGCGCAACGCCGCGCCCGCCGCCAGGCGCGAGTGAGCACCGCCCGCCGCGGCCATGGCGGATGCAAATTCTCCTGCAGCCTCCTAGACTGCGACGATGATGGCACGGACCCGTCGTCTGCGCCTTGCAGTCCTGCTGCTGGCCGCTGCGCTTGCCGGTTGCGCACGCACCGCGCCGCCGGCGCCCGTGGTTGCCGGCGGCGCGCCGCAGACCCAACGGGCAGCGGGCGGCCCCCAGCCGATGGTGCCGCATCCCGACCGGGTCGTGGTGCAGCCGGGCGAGACGCTCTACGGCATCGCGCGGCGCTATGACGTGCCGGTCCGCTCGCTGATCGAGGCGAACGGGCTCCAGCCGCCCTATCGGCTCGCCGCCGGGCGCAGCCTCGCCGTGCCGCAGGTCCGGGAGCACGTCGTCCAGCCCGGCGACACGCTCTACAGCATCTCGCGGCTCTATGGCGTCGACACCAGCACGCTGGCGCGCAACAACGGGCTCGAGCCGCCCTATCGCGTGCGCGTCGGCGAGGCGCTGATGCTGCCCGCCCCGGTCGAGGCGGCGCAGGCGCCGGTGATCCAGGCGACCGCTCCGGCCGCGGCCTATGCCGCCGCGGCCGCGCCGCCGGCGCGCCCTGAGGGGCCACCGCCCGGCGCCGTTGCGGCCGCGCCCGATGCCGGCTTTCCCACCCCGCCGCCGCCGCCACCGCCGCCCCGCCCGGAGCGCGCAGAGCAGGCAGCGCCGGCACCGGCGCCTGCCCGCGCGGCGCCGCCTTCCGCGGCCGCCGCCGCAGCGCCGACGCCGGCGCCGGAGGAGAAGCTGGCAGCGCTGCCGCCGCCCCCTGCGGCGGCCCCGCGCGAGGGCAGCCGCAGCTTCATCTGGCCGGTGCATGGCCGCATCCTCAGCACCTACGGCAATGGCGAGGGCGGCACGCAAAACGACGGGATCAACATCGCCGCGCCCGCGGGCACCGCGGTGCTGGCCGCCGATGCCGGCGTCGTCGCCTATGCCGGCAACGAGCTGCGCGGCTACGGCAACCTCGTGCTGATCAAGCACGCCGATGGCTGGATGACCGCCTATGCCCACAATTCGGTGCTGCTGGTGAAGCGCGGCGAACGCGTGCGGCGCGGCCAGCCGATCGCGCGGGTGGGCGCCACCGGCGCGGTGGGCGAGCCGCAGCTCCATTTCGAGATCCGCCACGGCACGCGCGCGCTCGATCCCGGCGACTACCTGCCGCAGGAAGCGGCGACCGCCTCGCGCGGTTAGCGCGACGCGAAGCGTCGTCGCTGGCGGGCGCCAGCGGTTGCGCAGCAACCGCGAAAGCCCGCACGGTGCAGGTTAGAACGCAAGTGCTGACGCGCCTTCGCCTATCCGTTCCCGATCTGCTTGCCGAGCCGGCCGGCGAGGTCCTGGATGTACTGCCAGGCGACGCGGCCCGAGCGGGCGCCGCGGGTGATCGCCCATTCGCTCGCCTCGGCGCGCAGCTGCTCCGGCGGCAGCTCCAGCCCGTAGCGCCCGGCATATCCGCGCACCATGGCGTGATAGGTCTCCTGGTCGCAGGCATGGAATCCCAGCCACAAGCCGAAGCGGTCGGAAAGCGAGACCTTCTCCTCGACCGCCTCGCCGGGGTTGATCGCGGTCGAGCGCTCGTTCTCGATCATGTCGCGCGACAGCAGATGGCGCCGGTTCGAGGTGGCATAGAGCACCACATTCGCCGGACGGCCTTCGATGCCGCCCTCCAGCACCGCCTTCAGCGATTTGTAGCTGGCGTCCTGCTGGTCGAAGGAGAGGTCGTCGCAGAACAGCAGGCAGCGCCTGTCGCCCGTGCGCAGCAGCGCCAGCAGGCGGGGGAGCGTGGGGATGTCCTCGCGGTGGATCTCCACCAGCACCAGCGAGCGCGGCGCCGCGGCATTGACCGCGGCGTGCACCGCCTTCACCAGCGAGCTCTTGCCCATGCCGCGCGCGCCCCACAGCAGCACGTTGTTGGCGGGCAGCCCCTCGGCGAAGCGGCGGGTGTTCTCGAGCAGGATGTCGCGCACCCGCTCGATGCCCTGCAGCAGGTCGAGATCGACGCGGTTGACCGCCGGCACCGGCTCGAGCCAGCCGCGCTCGGCATGCCAGACGAAGGCGTCGGCCGCATCGAGGTCGTTCCTCGGCGCCGAAGGCGGCGCCAGGCGGTCCAGCGCATCGGCGATGCGCTGCAGCAAAGGTTCCAGCGGCGTGTCGGTCATGTCTCGGGAAGCTCGGCGTGCCATGAGAGGCGCGACCCTAAGCGCCGCCCGGGGGAGCGTCAACCGGTGGAGGCCCCGCGGCTGGCGATGCCGCCATCGATGGTGACGATGGTGCCGCTGGTATAGGCGGAGAGGTCGGAGGCGAGGAAGACCACGGTGGCCGCCACCTCGTCGACCGTGGCCGGCCGGCCGAACGGCATCTTGGCGAAGGCCTCGCGCCAGCGGTTCTCGTCGCCGAACTGGCTCGCGGCGCGCTTCTTGGCGAGATAGACGATGCGGTCGGTATCGACCGGGCCGGGATTGACGCCGACCACCCGCACGCCGAACTCCGGGCTGGTGCCGCCCAGCGCACGGGTCATCGCCATCAGCGAGGCGTTGCCCATGCTGCCGGCAACATAGTTGAAATCGACCCGCTCGCCGGCAAGCCCGATGACGTTGACGATGACGCCGCGCCGGCGCGCCCGCATCTTGGCGAGATAGGAGCGGGAAAGGTCGATATAGCCGAAGACCTTGAGGTCCCAGCCGCTGCGCCAGGCCCGGTCGTCGACCTCCTCGATCGCGCCGCCGGGAATGGCGCCGGCATTGTTCACCAGGATGTCGATATCGGGACAAGCCTCGACCAGCCTTGCCCGGGCAGCGGGCTCGGCCAGATCGACCGCCAGGGTGCGCACCTGGACGGGGTGCGCCTGGCGGATCGCCGCGGCCGCGGTCTCGAGCTGCTCGGCCGAGCGCGCGGCGAGCCAGAGATCGCAGCCCTCGGCGGCAAAACGCTGCGCGATGCCGAGGCCGATGCCCTTGGAGCTGCCCGTGACCAGCACGGTGCGACCGGCAAGATTGAGATCCATGGGCTCCCTCTGTTCCAACGGGGCGTTCCGCCGCTTGCGACCGAGGATAGCATCGGCCCGAAGCGGCGCCTACACGGGCGGCGCAAAGCCTCCTCCATTGCTCTTTCAACCCATATTCAGTAGGAATGCGCCGGCTCAATCGAGGAGACGCCGATGTTCATCTCGCCCGCCTATGCGCAGGGGCTCGGAGGCAATGCCGATACGCTGATGCAGTTCCTGCCCATCGTGCTGATCATCGTCGTCATGTACTTCCTGCTGATGCGGCCGCAGCAGCAGAAGGCCAAGCAGCTCAAGGAGATGCTGGCGGCGCTGCGGCGCGGCGACCGGGTGGTCACCGGCGGCGGCATCATCGGCACCATCGCCAAGGTGGTGAACGACGAGGAGGTGCTGGTCGAGATCGCCGACGGGGTGCGGGTGCGGGTCGCGCGCAGCACCATCACCAGCGTGCTGGCCAAGACCGAGCCGGTTTCCGCCAAGGCGGACAAGGACGAGGCCGATAAGGACCCCGACGAGGCCGACAAGACCGATGCCAAGGGCAAGGGCCGCCGCGCGGCCGGCGGCTGAGCGGGGCAGGGTAGCGCCGGGGCGATGCTGTATTTTCCGAAATGGCTGGTGGCGCTGATCCTGGCGGCTTGCCTCGCCGGCGTGGCGCTCACCATCCCCAACCTGTTCCCGCAGCAGGTGGTCAAGCGCTGGCCCAGCTTCCTGCCGAAAAAGCAGGTGAGCCTCGGCCTCGACCTGCGCGGCGGCTCCTACCTGCTCTATGAGGTCGATATGCGCTCGGTCCTCTCCGAGCGGCTCAACAATGCGGTGGACGGTCTGCGCGACGCGTTCCGCGGCGCGCGGATCGGCTATACCGGCCTCGGCGTCGAGGGCGACCACATCAGCTTCACGCTGCGCGAGCCCGACCGGATCGAGGACGTGCGGAGCATCGTCAAGAAGGCCGATTCCGATCTCGACCTGACCACCAGCCCGGCCGGCACGGTGACGCTCAAATTCAGCGACGTCGCGCTGAACCGCATCGAGCAGCAGATCGTCGACCAGTCGATCGAGATCGTGCGCCGGCGCGTCGACGAGACCGGCACCAAGGAACCGACCATCCAGCGCGAGGGCGAGGACCGCATCGTGCTGGAGCTGCCGGGCGTCGAGAACCCCGAATTCGTCAAGCGCATCCTCGGCAAGACCGCGAAGATGACCTTCCAGCTGGTCGACGAGAACGTGGCGCCCGGCGACAAGAGCCATCTGCCGCCCGGCGACGAGGCGCTGCCGCTCAAGGACGGCCACAGCCCGCCCGGGGCGACCATCGTCGTGCAGAAGCGCGTGCTGGTGAGCGGCGACACGCTCACCGATGCGCAGGCGACCTTCGACCAGTACGGCGCGCCGGCGGTCAACTTCAAGTTCGACAGCGTCGGCGCGCGGCGCTTCGGCGATGCCACCAAGGCCAATGTCAAGAAGCGCTTCGCCATCGTGCTCGACAACGCCGTGATCTCCGCCCCGGTGATCCAGGAGCCGATCCTGGGCGGCCAGGGCATCATCACCGGCAGCTTCACCACCGAGAACGCCAACGAGCTGGCGCTCCAGCTGCGCGCCGGCGCGCTGCCGGCGCCGCTGGTGGCGCTGGAGGAGCGGACCGTGGGGCCCGACCTCGGCGCCGATTCGATCCATGCCGGGGCGCTCGCCTGCACCGTCGGCGTGATCCTGGTGATCGTCTTCATGCTGGTGTTCTACGGCCTCTTCGGCTTCTTTGCCGATGTCGCGCTGTTCTTCAATCTGTGCCTGATGATGGCGACGCTGACGCTGCTTGGCGCCACGCTGACGCTGCCCGGCATCGCCGGCATCGCCCTCACGCTCGGCATGGCGGTCGACGCCAACGTGCTGATCTATGAGCGCATCCGCGAGGAGCTGCGCGGCGGGCGCTCGCTGATCTCGTCGCTGCAGGCGGGCTTCGAGCGCGCCTTCGGCACCATCTTCGACAGCCACCTCACCACCCTCGTCGCCGGCTTTCTCATGTTCTATCTGGGGTCGGGGCCGGTGAAGGGCTTCGCCGTGACGCTCAGCATCGGCGTCATCACCTCGCTGTTCTCCGCCATCCTGATCACCCGCCTGCAGATCGTCACCTGGCTCAGGCGGACGAAGCCGAAAGTGATCCCGATCTGATGTTCCGTCCGCTCATCATCATCCGGCACATCCCCAACATCGATTTCATGGGGCTGCACAAGCTGGGATTCCTGCTGTCGGCCCTGCTCACCCTGGGCTCGATCGTGCTGTTCTTCACCCAGGGGCTCAATTACGGCATCGATTTCACCGGCGGCACGCTGATCGAGGCGCGCACCCAGGGCCCCGCCCACCTCGCGCAGATGCGCTCGACGCTCGACGGTCTCGGCCTCGGCGACGTGTCGCTGCAAGGCTTCGGCAGTCCCGACGAGGTGCTGATCCGCATCTCCCGCCAGCCCGGCGGCGATCAGGCGCAGGAGCAGGCGGTGGCCAAGGTGAAGGCGGGGCTGCCCAAGGATGTCGATTACCGCCGCGTCGAGGTGGTCGGCCCGTCGGTCGGCGCCGAGCTGATCCAGGCCGGCGTCATCGCCACCGTTCTGGCGCTGGTGGCGATCGCGCTCTATGTCTGGCTGCGCTTCGAATGGGCCTTCGGCGTCGGCGCGATGTTATCGACATTGCATGACACCATCACCACCATCGGCCTGTTCTCGTTGCTGCAGATCGAGTTCAACCTGACGACGCTCGCCGCCATTCTCACCATCGCCGGCTATTCGGTGAACGACACGGTGGTGATCTACGATCGCGTGCGCGAGACCATGCGGAAATACAAGACCATGAGTTTCCGCGATCTCATCAACAAGAGCCTGAACGAGACGCTGTCGCGCACCATCCTGACGGTGAGCACGGTGGCGCTGGCGGTGCTGTCGCTGCTGATCTTCGGCGGCGAGGTGCTGCGCGGCTTCAGCATCGCCATGCTCTGGGGCGTCGTCGTCGGCACCTACTCGTCGCTCTTCATCGCGGCGCCGATCCTCTATTACATCCGCCCGCGCCGCACCAGCACGAAGGAGCGCGCCGCAGCCCCGGCGGAGACGCAAAAGGCGTCGTGACCGATGGACGTGACGCCGCTCATCCCCGCCGACCGGCAGGTCATCGACAGCTATGGCGCGGGCGGCTTCCATGTCAGCGGCGCCGCCTATGAGGGAGCGATCCTCGTCTTCCCCGACGGCACCGAGTTCCTGGGCGGTGGAGAGCTTTGCCGACATCACCGCGGCGAGCCTTGCGCCGGTGATCGCCCGCGGCGGCATCCAGATCCTGCTGCTCGGCTGCGGCCGGCGGATGCAGCCGGTGCCGCAGGCGGTCCGCCAGGCGCTGCGCCAGGCCGGCATCGTCGTCGATGCCATGGATACCGGCGCCGCCTGCCGCACCTACAACGTGCTGCTGGCCGAGGACCGCCGCGTCGCGGCGGCGCTGCTGCCGGCGCGGTGATCAGGCGCCTTCGACCGCGATCAGCTTGCCGATCGTGGCCTTCTGGCGCAACGCGATCAGCGGCTCGTACTCGTCGGAATGATACCAGCGCTTCAGCGCGTCCATGGTCGGGAATTCGAGCACGACGACGCGCTTGGGCGCCCAATCGCCCTCGAGCACGTCCATCTTGCCGCCGCGGACCACGAAGCGTCCGCCATACTTCGTCACCGTCGCCAGCACCTGGCGGCGATACTCGTCATAGACGGCGGTGTCGGTTACCTCGATGTCGGCGATGACGTAGGCGGCCATGCGTCTTCTCCCGCTGGAATGACCGACAGCATCGACGCAACGCGCGATGCGGTCAATCCCGGGCGCATGGCCGCCTGATCACGGGCGCTAGCGGGCGCCACCCAAATTCTTCGCCACGAACTCCCAGTTCACGAGGTGGTCGAGGAAGGTCTGGACGAAGTCCGGGCGGCGGTTCTGGAAGTCGAGATAATAGGCGTGCTCCCACACGTCGCAGGTGAGGAGCGCGGTCTGGCCTTGCGCCAGCGGGTTCATCGCGTTGGGCGTCTTGGTCACCTTGAGCGCGCCGCCATCGAGCACGAGCCAGGCCCAGCCGCTGCCGAATTGCGTCGTCGCTGCCTGCTTGAACGCCTCCTTGAACTTGTCGAGGCCGCCGAAGGCCTGGTCGATGCGCTTGGCGAGATCGCCGGCGGGCTGGCCGCCGCCCCGCGGCTTCATGCAGTTCCAGAAGAAGGTATGGTTCCAGGTCTGCCCGGCATTGTTGAAGATCAGCGTCTTCAACTCATCCTTGGCTGTAGCCTTGATCACCTCTTCGAGCGACTGGTTCTCGAAGGGCGTGCCGCTCGCCAGCTTGTTGAGCGTGTCGACATAGGCCTTGTGGTGCTTGCCGTGATGGAATTCGAGCGTCTTCGCCGACATATGCGGCTCGAGACCGTCCTTGGGAAAGGGAAGCGGGGGGAGTTCAAACGCCATTGTGTCCTCGCACGAGCTAAAGAGATGAAACCAATCCGGCGGGAAGTGCCGCCGGGTTGCATGTAGGGTGGATCCGGCAAAAAAGGAACGGGGCCTTGCGGCCCCGGTTCCCGGTTTATATCGGCGCGGAACGTCAGAAGACTCAGAAGACGCCGTGAGAGGCCGATGCCATCGCATAGAGCATGGGGATCGACAGCATGGTGTTGGTGCGCGAAGCGAGGCCCGCGATCCGGCCGGCGCGCTTCTTCGCATCATCCTCGGCGGGAACGATGCCCAGCACCTTCTTCTGGTTCGGCCAGATGATGAACCAGACGTTGAACCACATGATGGTGCCGAGCCACATGCCGAAGCCGATGGCGGTGATGTTGGCATTGTGATCGCCGATGCCGAGCTTGATGGCGTTGGCGAGGTATCCGTTGAGAGAGGCGAGAATGAGCCCGGTGACGATCGTGGCCATGGCGCCCCAGCGGAACCAGAACAGGGCCGCCGGCGCGATGAAGCGCGGAATTGCCGGTCGCAGCTCGGCCGGTATCTTGGGCACGGTCGGCGTCTGCACGAAATTGAAGTACCAGAGAAGACCGATCCACATCACCCCGCTCATGATGTGCAGCCAGCGAAAGCAGAACGTCCACCACGGAAGCGTGATCAATTCATGCATGGCTTTCCCCCTTGCGTCAGGCGATGGCGTGGATCAACAGCACCATGACAACCGTGAGGACGAAGCCGAGAAAGACGGTCGCTCCTAGCGAATCCAGCGGATTCTTCATTGTTCCCCCTCCGATAGGTCGATCATTGTTATCGCGGGCGGTATCATACGCTTCGCGCGAGATACCGGCAATGATATGAACGCCTTAGGCGAAAACAGAGACAACTCCAAGTCGCCGGCCGGATCGGCTCTCGGGCGGCTGGTGCGGCGCCACGACCGCGACCGCTTCCTCACGGTGCTGTTCGCGCCCGCCGCGGCGCGCGACGCGCTGCTGGCGCTCTACGCCTTCAACTACGAGGTGGCGAAGACGCGCGAGATGGTGACCGAGCCGACGCTCGGCCGGATCCGGCTGCAATGGTGGCGGGACTCGCTGGAGGCCGCCTATTCCGGGGCGGCGCTGCGCCGGCACGAGGTGGTCGAGCCGCTGGGCCGCGCGATCCGCGACCGGGCCCTCTCGCGAACCCATTTCGAGGCGCTGATCGCCGCGCGGGAGGGCGACCTCGCCGACGAGCCGCCGGCGAGCCTCGCCGCGCTCGAAGCCTATGCCGAAGCGAGCTCGGCGCGGCTCGTGCTGCTGGCGCTCGAAGTGCTGGGCGAGGGCGGTGGCGCGGCGCAGGCGGCCGCGCGCGAGGTCGGGATCGCCTATGCGTTGTCGGGCCTGTTGCGGGCGGTGCCGTTCCATGCCCGCGCCAAGCGCCTCTACCTGCCGCGCGACCTGGTCGAGGCGGCGCAGCTCGACCTCGCGCGCGGGCTCTTCGAGCTGCGCCCCTCGCCGGCGCTCAAGCGCGTGGTCGGCGAGGTCGCGGTGCGCGCGCGCGCGCATCTCCTGGCGGCGCGGGCGCTCAGGCCGCAGGTGCCGCGCGCGGCGCTGCCGGCGCTGCTGCCGGCGGTGCTGGCGGCGGCCGATCTCGCCAGGCTGGCGCGCGCCGGCTACGATCCCTTCGCGCCCGGCCTCGCTCGTCCCGATCCCTGGCGCGGCTGGCGGCTGACGCTGGCCTCGCTCAGGGGACGCTACTGAGGAAGCGATGACGGCGCCGCACACCAATTCCCTGGGCCAGCCGATCGGCGCGCCGCTGCCGTCCTGGCAGAAGCGGCCGCTGCCGCCGCGCGAGCCCCTTCAAGGCCGCTTCTGCCGCATCGAGCCGCTCGATCCCAAGCGGCATGCGGCGGAGCTCTTCGCCGCCAACCGGCTCGATGCCGAAGGGCGCAACTGGACCTATCTCTCGGTCGGCCCGTTCGAGCGGCTGGAGGAATTTCGCGCCTGGCTCGATGGCGTGAGCGGCGGCAGCGATCCGCTGTTCCACGCGATCATCGATGCTCGCAAGTGGCCGTGCCGTGGGCTTCGCCACGTATCTGCGCATCGATCCCGGCGCGGGGGTGATCGAGGTCGGCCACATCACCTTCTCGCCGCTGCTGCAGCGCCATCCCGCCGCCACCGAGGCGATGTACCTGATGATGCGCCGCGTCTTCGACGAGCTGGGCTATCGCCGCTACGAGTGGAAATGCGACAGCCTCAACGCGCCCTCGCGCGCCGCGGCCGAGCGGCTGGGCTTCCGCTTCGAGGGCATCTTCCGCCAGGCCACGATCTACAAGGGGCGCAGCCGCGACACCGTTTGGTTCTCGATCATCGACGGCGAATGGCCGGCGCTGAAGCAGGCGTTCGAGCGCTGGCTCGATCCCGCCAATTTCGACGCCGAGGGACGCCAGCGCCGCCGGCTCAGCGCGCTGCGATAGCCGGCAGCTCCGGCGCCGCGCCGCCCAGCCAGGCTTGCAGATCGGCGAGCGCGCGGCGCGCCAGCAGCGGCTTGCGCTCGCCGCCGCGCCGCGGCGCCGCATCTTGCGGCAGCGGCGGGAAGAGGCCGAAATTGACGTTCATCGGCTGGAAGCTGCGGGCATCGGCGCCGCCGGTGATGTGCTCGAGCAGCGCGCCCAGCGCGGTGGTGGGCGGCGGCGGGGCGAGGCTCTCGCCCCGCCGCTCGGCCGCGGCGAAGCGGCCGGCCAGCAGGCCGATGGCCGCGCTTTCGACATAGCCCTCGACGCCGGTGATCTGGCCGGCAAAGCGCAGCCGCGGCATCAATTTGAGGCGCAGCGCGCGGTCGAGCAGCTTCGGGCTGTTGAGGAAGGTGTTGCGGTGCAGCCCGCCGAGGCGGGCGAACTCGGCGCGCTCGAGCCCGGGGATCCGGCGGAAGATGCGCTTCTGCTCGGCATGCTTCAGCTTGGTCTGGAAGCCCACCATGTTGTAGAGCGTGCCGAGCGCGTTGTCCTGGCGCAGCTGCACCACGGCATAGGCGCCGCGCGCGCGCCTGGGGTCGCGCAGGCCCACCGGCTTCATCGGGCCCCAGCGCAAGGTGTCGCGGCCGCGCGCCGCCATCACCTCGATCGGCAGGCAGCCCTCGAAATAGGGCGTGTCCTTCTCCCAGCCGTGGAACTCGGTCTTGTCGCCGGCGAGCAGCGCCGCGACGAACGCCTCGTACTGCTCCTTGTCGAGCGGGCAGTTGATGTAGTCGCTGCCGTCGCCCTTGCCGTAGCGCGACTGCATCCAGGCCTGCTCCATGTCGATGCTGTCGCGATGGACGATCGGCGCGATGGCGTCGAAGAAGGCGAGCGCGTCCTCGCCGGTCTGCGCGCGGATCGCCGCGGCGAGCGCCGGCGAGGTGAGGGGGCCGGTGGCGATGATCACGCTCGCCCAATCTGCCGGCGGCAATCCCGCGATCTCCTCGCGCCGGATCTCGATCAGCGGCTCGGCGGCAAGCGCCGCCTCGACCGCGGCGGAGAAGCCATGGCGGTCGACGGCGAGCGCGCCGCCCGCCGGCACGCGATGGGCATCGGCCGCCGCCAGGATCAGCGAGGAGCAGCGCCGCATCTCCGCATGCAGCAGGCCCACCGCGTTGTTCTCGGCATCGTCGGAGCGGAAGGAGTTGGAGCAGACCAGCTCGGCCAAACTATCGGTGACATGCGCCTCGGTCGAGCGCAGCGGCCGCATCTCGTGCAGCGCCACGGCGACGCCGGCGCGCGCCAGCTGCCAGGCCGCCTCGCTGCCGGCGAGGCCGCCGCCGATGATGTGGATGGGCGACAGGGTCATGGCGCAGTATAGGTCGCGGGACGGTGATCAAGAAGCCTCGGGCGGTCTTCGCGACCCAGCAGGACGGGGAGCATCCTGCGCCCCCGGTGTACACCGGGGGCTAAAAATCCGCTCTGCGTCAATGACGTAGTCCGGGCGCAGACGAGCGCCTCGGAGACCATGGTAGGGATGCGCCCCACCGCCGCCAAGGCTCGCGGGCGGCATGCAGCGGCGTTCGACGCAATATCGGTTCCGCTGAGCCGGTGTGCTGGCTATGCTGGCACACGCGCCAATGGAAGAAGAAGCCTTCGCCACCGAGCCGCCGCCCACCGCCGATGCGCGGGTGCGGCTGCTCTATCGGTATTGGCTGGGGCTGCATCCCCCGGAGGGCGGTCTGCCGGGGCGGCAGCACGTCGATCCCACGGCGCTGCCGCCCTCGCTGCTGCCGTTTCTCTGGCTCGCCGATGTGCAGCGCGCGCCGCTGCGTTTCCGCTACCGCCTGCTCGGCACCGAGCATGTCCGCGTGCTGCGCCGCGACTACACCGGGCATTGGATCGACGAGGCGCATGCCAATTTCGCCGGCTCCGCCGCCTATGCGCAGTTCGTCGCCGCCGTCGAGCGCGGCGAGCCCGGCTATCGCAGCGGCGACACCCTGATCATCCTGCCCGAGGATTACCGCTCGATGGAGCGCCTGATCCTGCCGCTCGCCCGCGACGGCAAGAGCGTCGACATGCTGCTCGCCATTTCCGTCTATCACAAAGCGAAGCCATGACCAGCCGAGAAGAGATCCCCGGCGAGCTCTTCGCCGACGCGCCGCCGCCTGCCGCCGATGCGCGGGTGCGCCAGCTCCACCGCTACTGGCGGGAGATCCACCCGCCGGGCGGCGGCCTGCCCGGCCGCCAGCACCTCGACCCCACCGACATACCGGCGCTGCTGCCGTTCGTGTGGCTGGCCGATGTGCAGCGCGCGCCGCTGCGCTTCCGCTATCGCCTGCTCGGCACCGAGCATCGGCACGTCTTCGGCCGCGACTATACCGGCTGGTGGCTCGACGAGGTCCACGCCGGCTTCGATACCGCCCCGGCCTATCATCAATATCTGGCGGCGGTCGAGCAGGGCCGCGTCGCCTATCGCCGCGGCCACACGCTCATCATGCTGCCCGAGGATTATCGCTCGATCGAGCGGCTGATGCTGCCGCTGGCGCGCGACGGCGAGACCGTCGACATGCTGCTGGCGATCTCGCTCTACCAGCGGCGGTAGGACGAAGCACTGCGCGTCGACACCTCTCCGTCGTCATGCCCGGGACTCGGCCTGCGGCCGGCCCGGGCATGACGCGTGAGAAGAGGGGCGTCGGGCCGCGCGCTCACGCGCGCTTCTTGGCGCGCTTGACGGCTTCGCCGCTGCGGGTGAGGTAGCTGCGCAGATATCGGCCGGTATAGCTTTCGGGCGTGGCGGCGATCTGCTCGGGGGTGCCGGCGGCCACGACGCGGCCGCCGCCGGATCCGCCTTCGGGGCCGAGATCGATCACCCAGTCGGCGGTCTTGATGACTTCGAGATTGTGCTCGATCACCAGCACCGTGTTGCCCTGCTCGACCAGCGCGTGCAGCACGTCGAGGAGCTTGCGCACATCCTCGAAATGGAGGCCGGTGGTGGGCTCGTCCAGGATGTAGAGGGTGCGGCCGGTGGCGCGGCGCGACAGCTCCTTGGCGAGCTTCACCCGCTGCGCCTCGCCGCCCGACAGCGTGGTGGCGGGCTGGCCGATATGGATGTAGCCGAGCCCCACCCGCTCCAAGGTCGTCATCTTGTCGCGGATGGCGGGCACGGCGCGGAAGAACTCGGCGCCTTCCTCGACCGTCATGTCGAGCACCTCGGCGATGCTCTTGCCCTTGAAGGTGACATCGAGCGTCTCGCGGTTGTAGCGCTTGCCCTTGCACACGTCGCATTGGACATAGACGTCGGGCAGGAAGTGCATCTCGATCTTGATGACGCCGTCGCCCTGGCAGGCCTCGCAGCGCCCGCCCTTGACGTTGAAGGAGAAGCGGCCGGGGCCGTAGCCGCGCGCCTTGGCCTCGGGCAGCCCGGCGAACCAGTCGCGGATCGGGGTGAAGGCGCCGGTGTAGGTCGCGGGGTTGGAGCGCGGCGTGCGGCCGATCGGCGACTGGTCGATATCGACGATCTTGTCGAGATGCTCGGCGCCCTCGATGCGGTCATGCGCGCCGGGATGCTCGCGCGCACCCATCAGCTTGCGCGCCAGCGCCTTGTAGAGCGTGTCGATGACCAGCGTCGACTTGCCGCCGCCGGAGACGCCGGTGACGCAGGCGAAGGTGCCGAGCGGCACCTCGACGGTGATGTCCTGCAGGTTGTTGGCGCGGGCGCCGACGATGCGCAGCTTCTGCCCGGGATGGCCGCGCCGGCGGGTGGCCGGCACCTCGATGCGCTTGCGCCCCGTGAGATATTGCGCGGTGATGCTGTCGGGGCTGCGCATCACCTCGGCGGGGAGCCCCGCTGCCACCACATGCCCGCCATGGATTCCGGCCGCCGGCCCCATGTCGATGAGATAGTCGGCGCTGCGGATCGCATCCTCGTCATGCTCGACGACGATCACGGTGTTGCCGAGGTCGCGCAGCCTCTTGAGCGTCTGCAGCAGCCGCTCGTTGTCGCGCTGATGCAGCCCGATCGAGGGCTCGTCGAGCACGTAGAGCACGCCGGTGAGGCCGGAGCCGATCTGCGAGGCGAGCCGGATGCGCTGGCTCTCGCCGCCCGAGAGCGTGCCGGCGCCGCGCGCCAGCGTCAGGTATTCGAGCCCGACATTGCGCAGGAAGCCCAGGCGCTCGTTGATCTCCTTGAGGATGGGCCGCGCGATCTCGCGCTGCTTCTCGGTGAGATCGGCCTCGAGCGTGGCGAACCATTCGGCGGCGGCGAGGATCGACATCTCCGCCACCTCGGAGATGTCGAGCTTGCGGATCTTGACCGCCAGCGCCTCGGGCTTCAGCCGCTTGCCGCGGCAGGTCTCGCATTCGGTGGTGTTCTGGTAGCGGCCCAGCTCCTCCTTGAGCCAGGCGCTGTCGGTCTCCTTCCAGCGCCGCTCCATATTGGGGATGACGCCCTCGAAGGGCCGCGACGTGGTGTAGGCGCGCAGCCCGTCATCGTATTTCATCGCGACCGCCGTCTCGCCCGTGCCGAACAGGACCGCCTGGCGCACTTTTTCCGGCAGATCCTTCCACGGCTCGTTGGTCGAGGCCTTGAAATGCCGCGCCAGGCTGTCGAGCGTCTGGGAATAGTATTGCGAGCTCGAATTGGCCCAGGGCGCCACCGCGCCTTCGCGCAGGCTGAGGCGCTCGTCCGGCACCACCAGCTCGGGATCGAAGAACAGCTTGGTGCCGAGCCCGTCGCAGGTGGGACAGGCGCCGAAGGGGTTGTTGAAGGAGAAGAGCCGCGGCTCGATCTCGGAGATGGTGAAGCCCGAGACCGGGCAGGCGAATTTGGACGAGAACACCATCTCCTCGCCGCTATCGGCGTTCTCGGCGATGGCGATGCCCTCGGCGAGGTCGAGCGCCGTCTCCAGCGATTCCGCCAGCCGGTTGCCGAGCCCGTCGCGCAGTACGATGCGGTCGACGACGACGGAGATGTCGTGCTTGAGCTTCTTGTTGAGCGCCGGCGCCTCGTCGATCTCGACCATCTTGCCGTCGAGCTTGACGCGCTGGAAGCCGCGCTTCTGCAGGTCGGCGAGCTCCTTGCGGTACTCGCCCTTGCGCCCGCGCACGATCGGCGCCAGCAGGTAGAGCCGCGTGCCCTCCGGCAGCGCCATGAGGCGGTCGACCATCTGCGACACGGTCTGGCTCTCGATCGGCAGGCCGGTGGCGGGCGAGTAGGGCACGCCGACGCGGGCGAAGAGCAGGCGCATGTAGTCGTAGATCTCGGTCACCGTGCCGACGGTGGAGCGCGGGTTCTTCGAGGTGGTCTTCTGCTCGATCGAGATCGCCGGCGACAGGCCCTCGATGGTGTCGACATCGGGCTTCTGCATCAGCTCGAGGAACTGGCGGGCATAGGCCGAGAGGCTCTCGACATAGCGGCGCTGGCCCTCGGCATAGATGGTGTCGAAGGCGAGCGACGACTTGCCGGAGCCCGAGAGCCCGGTGATGACCACCAGGCTGTCGCGCGGCATGTCGACATCGATGTTCTTCAGATTGTGCTCGCGCGCGCCGCGAACCTTGATGTCCTGCATTGCCGGGATCGTTCAGGGGAGCGAGGGGACACTATAGCGCCCGCGGGAGGGCAGGCGCCATCCCGGCGAGACCGGCTATAGATGGCGATTGTGGATAAGATTGCGAGGGCGGCCGGGCGGCTGGCGAATCCTGTTGCCAAGGGGCGGCGGGGTTGGTACCGCCGGAGGCGAGGATCGGCCGGGAGGGGCTGGCGAGCGATGACCATCGACCATGCGGCGGAGGTGGACGCGACCGTGGCGGTCGCTCCCGAGATCCTGCCGGGGCGGGTGCGCGGGCGCATCTTCCTCTATCTCAGCGCGCTCATCTTCCTCCTCGCCTTCGGCGCGCCCAATGGCGGGCTGATCGACATCCCGATCAGCTTCTTCCTCAAGAACAAGCTGCACCTGACGGCGCAGGAGGTCGCCAATTTCCGCGTCGTGGCCGGCATTCCGCTCTATCTCTCCTGGGTCTTCGGCTTCCTGCGCGACGTCTGGAGCCCCTTCGGCAAGGGCGACCGCGGCTACATGATGCTGTTCGGCGCGGCGAGCGCCGGGCTCTACGCGCTCTTCGCCTTCATCCCCATCACCTACGGGACGCTGCTCGTCGCCGTGGTGCTGCTGACGGTGTCGTTCCTCTTCGTCGCGAGCGCGCAGAACGGGCTGACCGCGACGCTGGGGCAGCAGCATGTGATGTCCGGGCAGATCAGCGCGGTGTGGAACGTGGTGAGCTCGCTGCCGGTGATGGCGGCGCTGCTGCTCGGCGGCAGCCTCAGCGAGCTGCTCGAGACGCCGCAAGGCCGACGAGGCCGCGCGCATCCTGTTCCTGGCGGGCGCCGCGATCATGGCGGCGGTGGCGCTCTACGGCGCCTGGCGGCCGAGGCCCGTCTTCGACAATCTGCGCGCCGAGCGCCGCGGGCAGGCGCGGCCGCTCGAGGACGTCAAGCGGCTGGCGCGGCATTGGCCGATCTATCCGGCGCTGCTGATCTGGCTGCTTGTGGAACTTCGCGCCGGGCTCGGCCACGCCGCTGCAATACTACCTGCAGAACACGCTGCACGCGGCCGATGCCGCCTGGGGCCAGTGGAACGCGATCTTCGCCGCCTCCTTCATCCCGACCTTCCTCGCCTATGGCTGGCTCTGCCGGCGGTTTCCGCTGCGGACGCTGCTGTGGTGGGGAACGGTGGTCGCGGTGCCGCAGATGGTGCCGCTGCTCTTCATCCATTCGGTCGGCGCCGCCTTGATCGCCGCGGCGCCGATGGGGCTGATGGGCGGCGTCTCCAGCGCCGCCTATATCGACCTCCTCATCCGCTCCTGTCCGCGGGCGCTGCAGGGCACGACCTTGATGCTCTCCGGCGCGCTCTATTTCATCGCCGCCCGCTTCGGCGACGTGCTCGGCACCGCGCTCTACGACCGCTATGGCGGCTTCGGCGTCTGCGTGGTGGCGATCACCGTGGTCTACGCGCTGATCCTGCCGGTGCTGTTGCTGGTGCCGAAGCGGCTCGTCGCGAGCCGGGACGGGGAGAAGATCGAGCGGGGGTTTGCGGAGGAGTAGGGGGATACCAAGCTCAGGCCGAACGACAGGAGCCTGTGCTTCACGATTGGCGGCGCCGATCAATCGGTGTGCGACACGCTTTTGTACGCGATGTAAGTGGCGTGACTCGCGCCGATCAACGCGAGGAATCCCTCCTTCATGTCGGGAATCGCCTCAATGATATGCCCTCCGGCGACGATGAGCGTTGTTGCGATCGCGTACCCATAGGCCGCGATCGCAATCAGGGTGAACAGTAGCTGTTGCAACTTGCCGATATCGATCGAATCGGCGTTCCCGGCCTCATCGCCCAGGATAATGTCCGACCATCTCGGCCGATCACCGGCCCGTCGCTTCACGACAATCCCATCGAGGAATTTCGCCCGATCTGACGGGATGGGTGGTGACGGATCTGTAGAAGCGGGGGCGGGCTTGGCGCTCAAGATCGCAGGAGTCGCCGCTGCCGAGGCGCCCGATATGCCCATAAGCACCCAAACGGCCGCGGGAACCCCCAGGCCTACCGCCTTCGTCAGCTCTTCCGCATTGGTTGAATGCGCGATATTCCAAATGTAAATAACGAGAAACGTGTCGGCGAAGAGCATTGTCCACAAGACGAGTTGCAGCCTCGACAGAGAAATCTTGTTGCGGCCGTCGACCAACACGCCAAACCACATGTCTTTGAAGCTGCTTCCCAGCACGGCGAATAGGCCGGCGATCACAACCAGGTCGATCAACCATGCTCGCAGCGCGCTCACGTCGAACCACGGCGCGCCAAAAGCAACGATCACCGTCAAGGCGGTCAATACCAGCGTGGGAAGACGCATGTCTGATCTTCTTGTTCGAGCCGCCCGCGCTTGCACGCGGCACCACGAGTTGCGCGCGACCGCGCGTCGAGGCCGGCCAGAGCAGCGTCTATTCGCGGCTTGATGCTTCGCTCGATCTGCAAGGGCCCAGCGCCGGTCCGCTGCCCGTCCTCGAGCACGACGAAGAAATTCTGCTCCTCCGGTCCACGTAACCACAGGGCGCAGAGGCGAAGTGACGGAATCTCGATCAGACGCGGTTCGAACTTCTGCACGGATGCCCCGAAATTATCGGAAGCGAGGTCGGCGGCATCGAGCAGGCGCTCGGGCACCGGGCCGTGGCTCAGGCCGGCATAGGCCAAGCGCCCGGATTCCTCCCGCAAATAGGCCAAGCCAGGCGAACCGCCGCCCACGATGGGATATCGCCATCCGATCATTCTCGCGGCGAGGAGGGCATTGGAGAGAGAAGCCTCGGCCCGACCAAGATGATAGACCGGCAGCGGCGCGCCGATCTGCGGCGACCCTTGCAAGGCCGGAAGATGCTGCGCTCTGTGTAGTCTCCGGCGCAGCGCATCGCCGATGATCTCGCGACCTCCCGCCGGTTCTCCTTGACCAACAACGGCCATGTCTGCTCCGTCAGGTGGTGAGGTATGTCAAGTCCCAGGTGCCATTCCCTTGATAGGCTTTCGCGAAGATCGTGTAGGGCAACGTCTGATCACGGTAGAGACAGTCGCTGATGTCGACATCTTCATTGGCGATGTCGTAGCCGATGATGGCGTTGAAATGACCGTTGTTCGGATTGGCCGCGTCCCATGCGATGTGGCAACAAACCGGCCTGTCACCGTCTGATCTCATTGACGATGGATTGAAAATCGAGAGTTCCCTGCAGGGGGTCCCCCGCCAGGTGATTTATCGTGCTCAGCGCACCTTCGAGAGCATATTCCCGATTGCGGGAATTTGTCGGATCGGTCGGTTCCGGACAGCACTCCGTGAAGAGGCACTGCGTAGCCACCTGACACGGCGTCAGGGGTTGGCCGACCTGATGGACCGACGCATAGAATGAAGCAACCGCAGCCGCCGTCGCCGCCCAACACCACTCGGTCGGCTTCGGCTGAGCCATCGAGAAGACAAGCCGTTTGGATGCTGCGCCGAGCCCGGCCGCCGACACCGCGGTATCCGCGGCGGCCGTTCCCGTCGGGACATCGGTAAATGGACCAAGGAAGGAGGGTAGGGGCACGATGGCCTCCCTACTGGCACTGCGCCGGATTGGCCTGACAGCGCGCCAGCCGCTGCTGTTGTGCAATCAGATCGGCCTGGGCTTTCACGTCCGCCGCCTTGGCTGCGGTAGTTTCGGGCGCTTGTGCGGTTGCGGCCGCACCCGCCGCGTTCAGAACGCTGGCCGCGCCGGTATTTTTCCCATACTCCACGCTGGTGATGACGCCGGCCTCCGACAAGGCAAGCGAGAACGACTGTTTCCCGAAGAGAGCTGCCTTTGGGATCGGCAGGACATAGGTCTGCGGAAGAGGAACTGGGACCGCCGCGTTCCAGATTGCCGCACCCGATGCCTTGACGGTGACGACGACACTCGCCGTGCTTTGCAGTGTCAAGGGAACGTAATCCGCACTCGTCTCCGCGCCGAGATATTTAGCGCCATTGTCAGTGGGCGGCGCAGCGCCCACCTGCACCGCCATGATCGGCACGCTGGGATCATCTTTCAGATCGGCAAAGAGCTTGCGGCTCGTCACGGCGGGAGCAAGCGGAACGGATTGGCCGAGTTTCGTCGCGAGATCGATCGTTCCACTGTAGACTAGGGTTACCGGCTTACCTTTCCCCCAATTATCAATTTTGTCGCAGATTGCGAGTGTCTGGCCAGGAGGGGGAGGTGCGGCGCCGCCAAGAGCAGAGGCCAGCGAGACCGCGGATTTGATGATCGTCTCACCTTGGCCGGTGGTGCTTTGATTGATGCTCTTCAAGCGACCATCGTCGTAGAAGCTGAACGATATGTCACTGTCCGTGAAGGGGGAGAACGTCCCTTCCACATCCTTGATTTTGATCCGATAAGGTCCCTTGGTAACGTCAGCGAAGTAGACCGCCGTGACCGACGGTGTGTTCACCACGATCACCGCTTTCTTGTCGGTCGTACAGTCGAGCGTCTGCGTGACCGTGATGAGCGCCTGGGACTTGGCCGGGTAATAGCTGTATTCCACTTCGGGAAGCGACGCGCAGGCACTTAATACGCCGGCGGCCCAAACCAATGTTGCGAGTACCGTCATTCCTTTCCGCGTGCGCGTCGTGGCGGCTTTCGCCCAGGAAATCGACGCCGTCCGCAGGATTACGCTGCTTGTCTGGGGCGGTAGGAATACTGCTTGGGAAAAAAGCTGATTGAGCGACCGACGAGCTGCCGTTGTCAGCGTCAGGACAAATTCGACCTGCATCACCTTCCCCCTAAAGGCGCTTCCCTTTCATTTTCTACCGGACGTTGGGAGAACCCTAGCTCCTAAGGGGGAGGGTATCGCGACCTGTGCGTTAATCACAATGCAAATGCGCAATTCTAGAGAGTCGTGCGCGTTGGGTGTGACGAGCGTCACACCCCGCTCACGCCGCCGGCGACGCCTCCCGCGGCGTCACCTGGAACTCGCGCTTGTCCGCCCTACGCAGCACCGTCACCGTCGCGGGCTTGCCGACGCGTTCCTCGGTCAGCAGGCGATGGAGCTCGTCCACCGTGCCGACGGGCTCGCCGGCGAAGCCCACGATGATGTCGCCGGAGAGCAGTCCGGCCTGGCGCGCGGCGCCGTCGGGCGAGGTCGCCTCGACGCGCACGCCGCTGTCGCGCGCGAGGTCGTGGAAGCGCACGACGCGGCGCGGCAGGATCAGGTTCTGGCCCGAGAGGCCGATATAGGAGCGGCGCACGCGGCCGTCGCGGATGAGGCGCGCGGCGACGAACTCGACCGTGTTGGCCGAGATCGAGAAGCAGATGCCTTGCGCCATGGCGATGATCGCGGTGTTGATGCCGACCACCTCGCCCGCGGATGTCACCAGCGGGCCGCCGGAATTGCCGGGGTTGAGCGCGGCGTCGGTCTGGATGACGCTGTCGATGAGGCGGCCGGAACGCGCGCGCAGGCTGCGGCCGAGCGCGCTCACCACGCCCGCGGTCACCGTCGCCTGGAAGCCGAAGGGATTGCCGATGGCGATGACGAGCTGGCCGACGCGCAGCTTGCGCGCATCGCCGAGGCGCGCGAAGGCGGGCGCCTCGCCGGCCAGCCGCAGCACCGCGAGATCGGTGTCGGGGTCGTCGCCCACCAGGCTCGCGCCCATGGTGCGGCCGTCGGCGAAGGTCGCCTGCAGGCGCCTGGCGCCGGAGACCACATGGCTGTTGGTGAGGACGTAGCCGTCGGGCGTGAAGACCACGCCGGAACCGGCGCCGCCCTGGCCCTTGGCGGCCTCGACCTGGAGATGGAGCACCGCCGGGCCGACCCGGTCGACGGCGCCGGTGACGGCGCGGGAATAGGCGTCGAGCAGCACCGCGTCGTCCACCGGGGAGGCATCGGAGCTGTTGCGTTCGTTCTCTTTATGTTCTAGAGTGGCAATTGGCGAGATGGCGTTCATGGCACCGCCTTCTGAGGCCGCAGGCGCGGCCGGTCGTGGAGAGGGAGGCCTTAGATAGGCATCCTGCGACCTTGCGCCTAGGCCTTGCTCGTTGCGTCGCCCCGGCATGCGGCTAAGATGGCCCGAGCCGGCGCGCCAGAGCCGTCTTCCGCAGCAGCGACCAACCCGAAGGCAGGCAACATGGCCGGAAGCGTCAACAAGGTGATCCTGATCGGCAATCTCGGCCGCGACCCCGAGATCCGCTCGACCCAGGACGGCACCCGCATCGCCAATCTCTCGGTGGCGACCTCCGAGAGCTGGCGCGACAAGACCAGCGGCGAGCGCAAGGAGCGCACCGAGTGGCACCGGGTGGTGATCTTCAACGACCGCCTGGTCGATGTCGTCGAGAAGTATCTGAAGAAAGGCGCCAAGGTCTATATCGAGGGCGCGCTGCAGACGCGCAAATGGACCGACAATTCCGGCCAGGAACGCTACACCACCGAGGTGGTGCTGCAGCGCTTCCGCGGCGAGCTCACCATGCTCGACGGCCGCAGCGGCGGCGGTGCCGGCTATGGCGAAGAGGCGCCGACGGAGGATTACGCCACGGCGGGAGCGGGGCCGGGGGCCACGCCGCGGGCCGAGCGGCGCGCGCCGGTGCAGGAGCTGGACGACGAGATCCCGTTCTAGGCGCGTTGCCCGAGACGCGGCTGACCGGCCGGGCCGCCGCGCCGCGGTGAGGCGATGACGTTGCGGGAAGGCGCCGTGCAGGACTGCGCGGTGCTGATCGTGGGCGGCGGCCCCTGCGGGCTGATGCTCGCCAACGAGCTCGGGCGGCGCGGGGTCTCGGCGCTGCTCGTCGACGAGAAGCCCACGACCGCCTTCAACCCGCAGGCCAACGCGACGCAAGCCCGCACCATGGAGCATTACCGGCGGCTCGGCATCGCCGGCGAGATCCGCGCGCTCGGCCTGCCGCCGGACTTTCCCACCGACACCGCCTATTTCACCCGCTATGCCGGCCATGAGCTGGCGCGGTTCAGGCTGCCGTCCTCGCGGCAGGCGCGGGAGGTGGTGGGCGGCCTTTCGGGATCGTGGAGCACGGCCGAGCTGCCGCACCGGGTGTCGCAGAAATATGTCGAGGCGGTGCTGCGCCGGCACGCCGAAAAACTCCCCGGCATCTCGGTCAATTACGGCTGGCGGCTCACCGACTTCGCCGATCGCGGCAGCCATGTCGAGGCGCGGGCCGAGCGCGTGGCGGATGGCCGCCGGATCGCGATCCGCAGCGCCTATCTCGTCGGCGCCGACGGGCCGCGCAGCCTGGTGCGGCAGACGCTGGGCGTCGGCTATGCCGGCGAGACGGGCGCGGTGCGCGATTTCCTCGGCGGCCGCATGTACGCGGTCTATCTGCGCGCGCCCGGATTCTACGACCTCGTGCCGCACGCGCCGGCCTGGATGAACGTGACCTTCAACCGCGACCGGCGCGCCTTCCTGGTGGCGGTCGACGGCAAGGGCGAGTTCGCCTTCCACACCCAGCTGCGCGCGCATGAGGCGGAGAGCGCGATCACCCTCGACGGCGCGCAGGCGATGTTCGAGGCGGCGGTGGGCGCGAGGTTGCCGGCGGAGATCCTGTCGCGCGGCAGCTGGACCGCGGGCCTTGCGCTGGTCGCCGAGCATTTCCAGCGCGGCCGCATCTTGCTCGGCGGCGATGCGGTGCATCTCTTCACCCCCACCGGCGGCCTCGGCTACAACACCGCGATCGAGGATGCGGTCAATCTCGGCTGGAAGCTGGCGGCGGTGCTCAAGGGACAGGCCGCGCCGGCGCTGCTGGAGAGCTACGAGGCCGAGCGGCGGCCGCTGGCCGAGCGCAACACCGGCCATGCCCGGCGCTTCGCCGATTCCCTGGGCCTGTTCGCGCCTGTCCCGGAGATCGAGGACGAGACGCCCGAGGGGGAAGCGGCGCGGACGCGGGCGGGCGCCTATCTCGAAGCCCATGCCCGGGCGGAGTTCAACATTCCCGGCATCACCTTCGGCGGCCGCTATGACGGCTCGCCCGTGATCGTGCCCGACGGCACCGCGCCGCCCGCCGACGCCGCCAATGTCTATGTGCCGAGCGCGTGCCCCGGCGGACGCGCGCCGCATCTGTGGCTGGCACCCGGCCGCTCGCTCTACGACGCCTTGGGATTCGAGTGGACGCTGCTGCGGCTCGGCACGGAGACGGCCGGCGGCGCGGCCTTCGTCGCGGCGGCGGCATCGGCCGGCCTCGATCTCAAACTGGTTGATCTCGCCTCCGAGGAGGCGCGCGACCTCTACGACGCCGATCTCGCGCTCATCCGCCCCGACCAGATCGTCGCCTGGCGCGGCAACAGCGATGCCGCGGCGGCGGACATCCTCGCCACGGTCAACGGTCGTTCCTGACGGCGGGCGCGGACCCTCACCCGCCTCGCTGCGCTCGGCACCAGCAACCCGGCCGACCGCCTTGCGGTCGGCCCCGCTTGGGTTCGATCGCAAAGCGATCGAACGGGTTGCTCCCGCTTGCGGGAGAGGGTGACCCGGCGCGTCAGCGCTGGGTGGGTGAGGGCCGCTCGCGCCGTCTGTGCGTCGCGACAGAGCTCGGGCCGCGTCAGTCCTCGTGCTTGACGACCCAGCCTTGCGCGACGTGACCGGCGACGCAGGCCTCGCGCTGCGACCAGGGGCTCTGATCCCGCCATCCCTCGGTACAGGTCACGGTCTCGCCGGTTTGCGGATTCTGCACCACGACCGGCACGCTGCATCCCCCCAGCAGGAGGGCGGCCAGGAAGATCACGGCTTCTCGTCTCATCCGACCCTCTCAGAACTTTCGCTTGAAGCTAGCGCCGTTGATGGCGGGCGCAAATCGTCGTGCCAAGGGCGCGGGGCCGCCAAGATCGCCGCGGCGCGGCGCGGCGCCGCCGAGGCCTGCCGGCCAGGGGCTTTGCTTGACGAGCATGGGCTCTTTGCTGCTGCGCGGCAGCGGCGTGAGGGCGAGCGGGTGCCGGACGGGCCGGGCCGATGACCGGGCGCGCAGGTGTTGGATGGTCTGCATCAGGTTGGCGACCAACACGGACACGGCATGCGTCCGGTTGCTGCGGAGGTTTAGATTGCCGGAACCCGAAAGGCCGAGGAGCGGCGAAACGGCCGCACCCGCCGCGCCCGCGGCCGGAACGTCGAGGCTCGGCGGTGCCATGGCCACGCTCGGGCTCGGCTCGGCCGGCGCGACCTCGCTGGGCACGCTCTCCTGCGGCAGCACGGGGGTTGGCGGGGTGAAGCTGATCGTCGCGCTTGGCGGCGGGACGCTCTCTTCGGGCGCCGCACCGGTTTCGGCGCCCGACGGGATTTCCAGCCGCATCGGCTTCAGCGGCAGCAGGTTCGCCCGCACCGCCAGGCCGGCGAAGAGCAGGAGGGCGAAGAGCAACGGCAAGAGCGGCGCGAGGCGATCGGGAGCGAGCGCGACGGACCGGAACTTGTTCATGGGCGCCTCCTCATTCGCCGCCCGGCATGGCGTCCATCTCCGGCTCGGTCTCCGGTTCAGCAGGGCCGGAGCCGGGGCCGTGATCCTTGCCGAGGAACAGCATCTGCAGCGCCGGCACGACCACGAGCAGCAGGATCGGGCCGAGGATCATGCCGCCGACGACCACGGTGGCAAGCGGACGCTGCACCTGGCTGCCGATGCCGGTCGAGATCGCCGCCGGCAAGAGGCCGATGCAGGCGGAGAGCGCGGTCATCAGCATCGGGCGCATCCGCTGCTCGGCGGCGTGGTACATCGCCTCGAGCGGGGCGCATTTCTGCAGCCTGAGCTGGTTGATAATAGGTGATGATCAGGATGCCGTTCATGACCGAGACGCCGAACAGCGAGATGAAGCCGATCGCGGCCGAGATGCTGAAAGGCTAGGCCGGTCAACGAACAGCGCCAGGACGCCGCCGCCGATGGCGAAGGGGATGCCGGCCAGCGCCAGCAGGCTGTCGCGCAGCGAATTGAACAGGCCGTAGAGCAGCACGACGATCAGCGCGAGGCTCATCGGCACGATGACCGCAAGGCGCTTCTGCGCCATCTGCAGATCCTCGAACTCGCCCGCCCAGATGATGCGATAGCCCGTCGGCAGCTTGACGTTCTGCGCGATCCGCGCCTGCGCCTCGGCGACGGCGCCGCCGAGGTCGCGGCCGCGCACGCTGAACTTGACCGGAATGATAGCGCTGGTTGCTCTCGTGATAGATGTAGGAGGCGCCGGTATCGAGCGTGATCGTCGCCAGCTCGCGCAACGGGATGTAGGCTGTGGTGCCGCTCGCGGTCTGATAGCCGACCGGATGTTGCCGATCGTCTTCGATGCTGTCGCGATATTTCGGCGCGAAGCGCACCGTCGAGATTGAACTGGCGATCGCCTTCGAGCACGGTGGTCGCGACCGTGCCGCCCATGGCGGCCTGGACGACGGTGTTCACGTCGCCGGTGTTGAGCCCGTAGCGGGCCGCCTTGTCGCGATCGATCCGTGATGTTCGAGGTTGGGCTGGCCGAGGACGTGGAAGATGCCGAGATCCGCCATGCCGCGGACCTGTCCATCTCGTCGCGACCTGCTCGGCGAGCTCCTCGAGGATGTTCGAGATTCGGACCGACGATCTTGACCGAGTTCGCGCCTTTGACGCCGGAGATGCGCCTCCTCGATGTTGTCCTGGATGTATTGCGAGAAATTGAAGACGACCCCCGGCGAAGCTCGCCTCGAACTCCTCCTGCAGCTCTCGTCAGCTTGTCCTTGGTCAGCCCGGCGGCCATTCGTCGTAGGGCTTCAGCGGCGCGAAGAGTTCGACGTTGGAGAAGGCGAGGCGTCGCTGCCGTTGTCCGGCCGGCCGTGCTGCGAGACCACGGTGATGACCTCGGGATGGCGCAGCAGGATCTCGCGCATCTTGCGCGTCGCCTCGGATCGCCGGCATCGAGCGACATCGTCGGCGGCATGGAGGCGCGGATCCAGAGATTGCCTTCTTCCAGCGCCGGCAGGAACTCGCTGCCGAGACGGGAACAGCAAGCCCGATCAGCGACCAGGAAGCCGACGCCGACGGCGACCATGAGTCCTGCGATGCGCGAGCGACAAATTGAGCACCGGCGTGTAGACGCGACGCAGCGCCCGCACCACGATGCGTCTCGACCTCCCGCACCTGCTTCGGGCAGCAGCAGCGACGCCAGCACCGGCGTCACCGTGAAGGTGGCGATCAGCGCGCCGGCCAGCGCGTAAGCCGTAGGTTCGCGCCATCGGGCCGAAGATCTGGCCCTCGACGCCCTGCATCGTGAACAGCGGGACGAACGCGGCGACGGTGATCGCGGCGGAGAACAACACCGCCGGTCGACCTGCAGGGCGCTGACGAGGATCAGGCGCAGCCGGTCGGTCCAGTCTTGACCGTCGACGGGCCGTGCGGGCTGGTCGGATCGACGCCCCAGCCGCCCTCGGCCAGATCGCTCCAGCAGCTGCCGCCGCTCCTCGGGCTTCGCCTGGAAATTGCGGAAGATGTTCTCCACCAGGATCACGGCCGAATCGACGATGATGCCGAAATCGACCGCGCCGACCGACAGCAGATTGGCGTCCTCGCCCTGGCAGACCAGCATGATGATGGTGAAGAACAGCGCGAACGGGATGTTGACGCCGACGATGATGGCGCTGCGCAGATCGCCGAGGAAGATCCACTGGATCAGGAACACCAGCAGGCAGCCGAAGACCAGGTTGTGCAGGACCGTGTGGGTCGTCACGGCGACCAGCGAGGTGCGGTCGTAGTACGGCACGATCTTGACCCCGGGCGGCAAGGTGCCGTCGCGGTTCATCTTCTGCGACCTCGGCCTTGATCTCGCGGCACCATGTCGTTGGTGTGCTGCGTGCGGCCCATGACGACGATCGACGCGACCACGTCGTCGCTGATGGTCGCGGCCGGCCATGCCGAGCCGCGGCACGTAGCCGACATAGACCTTGGCCACGTCCTTGACCCGCACCGGAACGCCGTTGGACTGGCGTGAGCACGACGTTCTCGATGTCGTTGACGTTGTATCCCTTGGTCAGGTCGTCGTTGCCGCCGCTGTCGATCAGGCCGATGCCGCGGATGTTGACCGATTGCTGGCCGATGGTGATCTCGCGGCCGCCGACGTTGACGTTGGCATTGCCGAGCGCGGTGCAGCACCTGCGGCACGGTGACGTCGTAGGCCTCGAGCTTGCGCAGATCGACCTCGACCTCGAATTCCTTGGTCGTGCCGCCCCAGCTGTTGACTTGCACCACGCCGGGAACGGTCGAAAGCCGCCGGCGCGACGATCCAGTCCTGCACCGTGCGCAGATTGGTCAGGCCGAAATGCGGCGGCCCGACCACCTGGTAGCGATAGACCTCGCCGACCAGGCTCGATTGCTGGATTTGCGGCCTGCACGTTGTTCGGCAGCGCTGACGTTCTGCTGCAGGCTCAGCGCCGCCTGCGTATAGGCGAAATAGTAGTCGACGCCGTATTTGAACGTGACGCGGACGAACGACAGCCCGTAGAACGAGGTCGAGCGGATGTTGTCGATGCCCGGCGTCGCAGTAGAGACCGATCTCCATCGGGATGGTGTAGTAGCGCTCCATCTCCTCGGCCGAGAGGCCCGGCGCCTGCGCGGTGATCTCGAGGATCACCGGCGCCGGATTGGGATAGGCCTCGATGTTGAGCTTGAGTGAAGGCGATCAGCCCGCCGCCGACAAAGACGATCAGCGCCAGGAGCACGATCGCGCGGCGGGTGAGAACGAAGGCGAGGAGGGATTTCAGCATGAGCGGTCTCTTTCGATGAGCGTCACGACCTCGCAGCGCGTGCGCGCCTCAGGAGGCGGCGCCGATATTGTTGAGCGATGTTGTCGAGCAGCAGCGCGCCTTCGGTGGCGACCAGCTCGCCGGGCTGCAGACCCTCGACGATCTGGTCGTAGCCGTCCTGCTGCAAGCCGATCTTGACCGTCCGCTGGGTGAAGCGGCGGCGGTCGGTGGTGACCCAGACGGTCATCGTGCCGTCGCCCTCGCGCACCACGCCGTCGAGCGGCGACCGCCGGGGCGCGCACCGGCGCGCCGGTGCTGATCACGAAGCTCGCGAACATTCCGGGCCTGAGCTCGTGCGCCGGGATCGGCGATCTCCGAGCGCACCAGCAGGCGGTGGATGTTGGGATCGACGCAGTCGCGCCGATGCGGCGTGATCTTGCCGTGAACACCCGCCCGGGAAAGGCCATGACCGAGACGCTGCACCTCCTGTCCCACCTGGTAGAGCCGCGGCTGTCGCTCTCGATCGACGTTGGCCAGCATCCACATCGTCGATATGTCCGCGACCGTATACGGCGCCGGCGGATTGCCCGGCTGGACGAACAGGCCGGGCTGCGGCGTTGCGCGCCGTGACCCGGCCGCTGATCGGGCTCGGCACGATCAGCGAGTCGTCGACGCGCCGCGTCGCGATCATGTGTCGATCTCGGCATCGGTCTTGCCGAAGATGCGCACCGCGTCGCGCGCGGCCCGTAGCGCGCCCTCGGCGGTCTGCTGGTCGGATATCCGCCTGCTCGAGTCCTTCTGAGCGATGCCGCCTGCTTGGCGTACAGTTCCTTGGCGCGCGCCAGCGCGCGGGTGGTCAGATCGCGAACCCCCGCCGCCGCGATCAAAGTCGATTCCGCCTGGATCAGGTCCGGGCTCTCGATGGTGAACAGGATCTCGCCCTTCTTCACGTCGTCGCCGAGCTCGGCGAAGGCCTGGATGATCCGCCCCTGATAGGGCGTGAAGACCTGGACCGCCATGTCTTCGTTGAAGTCGATGCTGCCGAAGGATTCCTTCTCCAGCGGAAAATCGCGCTCGGAGACCGGCCCGACGGTGATCGATTTGAGCTGGTCATCCGTCAGCGCAACGCTCGGCGGACCCGGGGGCGGATCCTGGGCCTGGCCGGCCGGCTGCCCGTGCGGCATATCCGCCGTCGCACCTGTCGCGCCGATGCGGAGATAGGCCACGATCGCCAGGACCAGCAGCGCGACGATGGCGGCGGCAAGCCTCTTGTCGAACTTGTCGGTTTGCATTTTCGGTCACTCCTCGCCCGCGTCCCGCGAGAAGCGCCGGACCTGATGTCGTGCGGCATGAGCCTGCGGCCCGGGCCGGACGTTGAACCGTCGGAACGGCACGCCGCGATGGCGCTCCGCGCCGGCCGGTCCGCGCCACGCGCGCTCAACGCGGCGGGTCATGGCGTACAATGAAATAGCCGCCGTTCCGCACCGTGCGGATGCGGAGGTTGGCCGCGGCGGCCGCCAGGCTGCGGCGCAGCCGATGGATGCGGACCTCGACGGCATTCGCCGTCGTCCCGTCGGATTTTCCGTAGAGGCTCACCTCGATCGACCGCTTCGGGACGATCTTTCCCTTGCGGCGCATCAGCAGCGCGAGCAGGGCGACCTCGGTCGGCTGGAAATAGCCGGCCTCGCCGCCGACGACGACCTGTCCGTCGCCGTCGATCGAGACATTGCCGAAGCGGAGCCCCGGCCGGCGCGACGGTCGCTGTTGCCCGAGCAGCGACTGCAGCCGTGTCACCACCGCCTCGATCTGAAACTCCTTCACCAGATGCTCGCGCGCCGTCATCGCCCGCGATGCGCCGGACTCCTCGGGAGGCGCCGCCAACACCAGCAACGGCATCGTCTCGGCGCTCCGGCGAACGAGTTTCGTGCGGTCCTCGGGCCGTGTCCCGGCGCCGATCAGGACGATGGGGAAATGTGCCGGCGCGGCCTCGCTCGCCCTCTCGCCGCCGCCAAGCTCGACATCGAATCCGGCGGCGTCGAGCAGCCGCTTGAGCTCCCGCGACAAATCGGGGTTCGCCTCGACCAGAAGCAGCTTGACCGCACCGCTCCCGGCCTCTGGCAGGGACTGGCGCGCGCCGTTCGCCTCCGACAGCGCTCGGGCTCGCCGGCCGGCGCTTCTGATGATGTCGCCCGTCATCGGAGCAGACCTGTCGACCGGCGCAGACATCACCGGACGCTCGCCTGCCGCTGGTCCGCGGATGCGGCGGCGGATTTACCCGGCGCGCCGGCATTCTCGCCGGTGCGGTTCCACCAGCCGCCGCCCAGGGCCTCGAACAGCGCGGCGGTGTCGCCGAACCGGGTCGCCTGCGCCTGCACCAGGCTGAGCAGCGCCTGCTGATAGGCCTGCTCCGCCTGGAGCAGGACCAGGTAGCTGACATAGCCGTGCTCCATCTGGGCGCGCGTCAGGTCGAGCGTCTTCTTCGCCGCCTGCTCCGCCTCGAGCGCGGCCGCGAGCGCATCGGCATCCGAGACCAGCACATGCAGCGTATCCGCCACGTTCTGATAGGCGGTGATGACGGTGCTGCGGTATTGCGCCGCCGCCTCGTAGAGCGCCTCGTCCGCGGCGCGCTCGCGGTGACGCAGCGTGCCGCCGTCGAAGACCGGCTGCGTGACCGAGCCGATGATGCTCCAGAACGGACCGCCGGGGCTGAACATCTGGTCGAATTCGGTGGCCGTCCCGCCGGCCGCGGCGGTGATCGAGAAGAGCGGCAGCCGGTTGGCGATGGCGACGCCGACCTGGGCGTTGGCGGCGCGCAATTGCTCTTCGGCGGCGCGGACGTTGGGACGCTGCTCGACGAGCTTCGAGGGGATGCTGAGCGGCAGCTGCCGCGGCAGGTGCAGCGAGGCGAGATCGAAGGTCTCGCCGACATCCTCGTTGGGCAGAGTGCCGACCAGCGCGCGGATGAGATCCCGCGTCTGCTCGAACTGGCTCTGCAGCGGCGGCAGCAGCTGCCTTGCCGCCGCCAGCGCCGCCTCCTGCGCCGCAACGTTGATGCCCATGGCATAGCCGTCCTGCTGCTGCGCCCGCAGCAGGTCGAGCGATTTGACGTTGATGGCGATGATCTCCTCGACCGCGGCGATCTGCGCGCGCACCGAAGCTTCCTGGACGGCGGCGGCGACGACGTTGGCGGCGAGCGTGATGTAGGTGGCCTCGAGCTCGAAGCGCTGCACGGCTTCCTGCGCCTCCAGCGATTCGACCTGCCGCCGGTTGAGGCCGAACACGTCCGGCGTGTAGCCCACCGTCACCTGCGCGGTATGGAAATTGTAGTAGAGCGCCTTGTTGTGCGGCTCGCCGGTGGGGTTCTGGAAGGCGGCGATGTCGCGGCCATTGCCCTGGACGCCCGGCGCCACGCTGTTCGCGAGATTGCCCGCCACCATCTGGCGCTGGAACTGATAGCCCACGCCGACCGTCGGGAAGAAGAAGCCCTGCTGGGCATAGACATTCTCCTCCGCCGCGGCGAGTGCGCGCTGCGCCGCCTCGATCGTCGGATTGGCCCTGATCGCTCGCTCCACCAGCGCGTCGAGCGCCGGCGACTGGAACGCCGTCCACCAGTCGAAGCGGATGTCGCCGCCGGCGATGAAGCGCTGCGCGTCGCCGCCCTGGACGGCCGCGGCGGCCGTCGCCTTGGGCAGCGGCGTCGGCGCGTAGCCCGCATCCTTGGGCGGGGCGGGGCGGAGAAAGTCGGGGCCGACCGAGCAGCCGGCGAGCAGCATCGCAATCGCCGTGATGACTGCAAACCCGGTGAAGCGCAGGCGCATGGAGGTTCCCGAAAATGGCGACGGATCGCGATCGCGACACCGCGCTTTCCGAGGCGATCCCTGGTGTCGCGGATGACGATAGGAGGTCGGGCTTACATCGACCTGAAGCCGACATTACGGCAGGATTACGCGGAGCCCGGCAAGCTTACGCGAAGCTGAAGCGCCGCTTCAGCACGGCGGTCGGCGATTCCGTTTCGAGGGCAGCGCCGCTCAACCGGAGGCCAGCAGATCCGTCATCGCGCGCTCGAGGTGGCGCAGGCTGTTGCAGGTGCCGGCGTAGTGGCAGAAGGGGCGGTAGCGCAGCATCTCGCTGTCGCCGGAGCCCCAGAGGGATTGGGGCTCGGGGTTGAGCCAGATGACGCGCTTGGCACGCTTCTGGATCGCCTGGAGGAGATCGGCGCGCGGGTCGGTGTAGTTGCTGCGGCCGTCGCCCAGGATGATGACGCTGGTCTGGCGGTCGAGCAGCGGCATCGCGGCGCGCTCGAAATCCTCAAGCGAGCGGCCGTAATCGCTGGAGCCGAAGCCCACCTCGCGCAGGATCGCGGCGATCGCCGCCTCGATCTCGAGGCGCTCGAGGAGATCGCTGACCTCGACCAGCCGGTCGGAGAAGGCGAAGGCGCGCAGCCCCGCCATCACCTCGTGCATGCTGTAGAGGAAGAGCAGCAGGAAGCGCGCGACGGAGGCGACCGAGCCGCTGACGTCGCACAGCGCCATCACCTTGGGCCGCTCGATCTTCCGGCGCTTCCAGGAAGTGCGGAAGAGCATGCCGTCGAGGCCCATGTTCTGGCGCAGCGTGCGGCGCAGATCGAGCTGGCCGCGCCGCGCGCGGCGGCGGACAAGGGCGTGCCGGGCGGCGAGGCGCTTGGCGAGAACGCGCACGAGACCGTGCATGCGCTGGAAATCGCTGCGGTCGAGGCTGGTGAGCCGGGCCGTGGCGAGGAATTCCTCGCGCATGGCGCGGGTCTTGCCGTCGGCATAGAGCGCCAGCTGGCGGCGCACGAAATCGCGCACGCCGTCGCGCAGACGGGTGCGCTGCGCCTCGAGGCGATCGGCGCGGGCGGCGGCCTCGGGCGCGGGCGCGCGCCGCAGCGCCTCGATCTCGCGGTCGAGCGCTTCCAGGCCCATCGCGTCGAGGATGCGCCGGCCGTAGATGTTGGCCTGGGTGAAGAAGCTGATCTCGGAGATGCCGACGGCGTTCGCCGCCGCCTCCATCGCGGTGGCGAGCGCCATGCCGTCGCCCTCGAGCAGCATCCGGCCGAGCGCCGAGCCGTCCTCGCCGCCCTCGCCGGGAGGCGGCGGCTCGGCGCCGGAGAGCGCGGCGAGGCTGTCGCGGGTGAAGAAGAGGTCGAAGCACTCGGTAAACGTGGACTTCTCCGCCGGCGTCTTGGCCAGCACCAGCCCCAGCGCGTCCTTCAGCGCCTCGCGGTCGCCGAGCCCCATGACGGACACCGCGGCGAAGGCATCGATGCTCTCGGCCACCGAGACGCGCACGCCGCCATCGCGCAGCGCCTGGAAGAAGCGGAGGAGGGGCGCCTGCATGGTCAGAGCGGTTGCAGGAACGCTGCAGCGAAGGCCCGGCTCGCCAACACCCCTCCGTCGTCATGCGCGGGCTTGTCCCACGGCTGTCCGGTTGGGTTTTTGTGGACGAAGCGCATGGCGTTGATTCTACTCGGTCCTGGACGTCGGCAAACGTTCCGGGACACGAGATGAGGATCGACGCCATGCGGCATCAGAATAGCGTACTTCATAGTGTTCTTAAGCACGTTCCGTGGCCTGTGTTCGATCGGATGGTGGAAGCCCATGGGGCTGATGCGGGCGTCCGCCGGCTGACGACGAAGAGCCAGTTCGTGGCGCTGCTGCACGGGCAGCTTTCGGGCGCCATAAGCCTGCGCGAGATCGTGGACGGCTTGGAGAGCCACGCGGACCGGCTCTACCATCTGGGTGTTGAGCCACCGCGGCGCTCGACACTGAGCGATGCCAATGCGGTGCGGCCGGCGGCGATGTTCGCCGAGCTTCTGGCGATGATGATGGCGCAGGCCCATCGTGGGCTGCGCCGCAAGCTTGCCGAAACCACCTATCTCATCGACGCCACAGGTGTGCGTCTGACCGGATACAGCGCCAACTGGGCGCGGTTCTCGGCCGGGGTCTGCGGTGCCAAGGTGCACGTCATCTACGATGCCGACGCCGATCGGCCGATCTACGCCGCGGTCAGCGCGGCGAACGTCACCGACATCAGCGTTGCGCAACAGATGCCGATCGACGCCGGAGCCACCTATGTCTTCGACCTCGGTTACTACGACTATGGCTGGTGGGCGAAACTCGACGCGGCGCAATGCCGGATCGTGACCCGCTTCAAGGCCAACACCCCGCTCGAACTCATCGAGGAGCTGCCTCTGCCCCAAGACAGCACGATCCTCAGCGATCGCATCGGCTTCCTCCCCGCGCGCCAGTGCAACAACCGGCGCAACCCCATGCAACACGCCGTGCGCGAGGTCCGGGTCATGACCGAGGCGGGCAAGATCTTGCGCCTGCTGAGCAATGACCTCGACGCAACCGCCCAGGAAATCGCCGATCTTTACCAGCGCCGCTGGGCGATCGAACTGTTCTTCCGCTGGGTCAAGCAGGTCCTGAAGATCAACCACTTCCTCGGCACCTCCGAAAACGCCGTGCGTATCCAGATCGCGGTGGCGCTGATCGCCTTCCTGCTGCTTCGCCTCGCTCAGGCGACGCAAACCGCCATTCGAAGCCCTCTCGCCTTCGCCAGACTGGTTCGCGCCAACCTGATGCACCGCAGGCCCATCGATCGACTGTTGCAGCTCGATCCACCCCCGCAGATCAACGCCGCTCAAATGACCCTCCAGTGGAACTGAAACCCGAACCGGACAGCTGTGGGCTTGTCCCGCGCATCCACGTCTTGCGGCGCGCTCGTTGCAAGACGTGGATGCCCGGGACTCGGCCTTCGGCCGGCCCGGGCATGACGATGGAGGGGAGTCATTTCACCGGCCCCTCACAGCGCCTCGCGCCGCGCCGCCTCGGTGAGCGCGGGGAGCTTGCTCTCGACCGCCTGCACGTCGCCTTCGAATTTCAGCAGCACGTTCAAGGTATCCCGCACCAGCTCGGCCTCGAGATGCTCGGCATGGAGCAGCAGCAGCACGCGGGCCCAGTCGATGGTCTCGCTGACCGAGGGCAGCTTGCGCAGATCCTGGCGGCGCAGCTGCTGGACGAGGGCGACGATCTCGCGGCGCAGGGCCGCCGAGACGCCGGGCACCTTGACCTCGATGATGCGCTCCTCGAGCCGGGGCTCGGGGAAGCCGATATGGAGATGGAGGCAGCGCCGCTTCAGCGCGTCGCCGAGATCGCGCGCATTGTTGGAGGTGAGCACGACGAAGGGCGGGACCGGCGCGCGGATGGTGCCGATCTCCGGCACCGTGACCTGGTAGTCCGAGAGGATCTCGAGCAGGAAGGCCTCGAACTCCTGGTCGGATTTGTCGACCTCGTCGACCAGCAGCACCGCGCCCGCCGGCTGCTGCAAGGCGCGCAGCAGCGGCCGCGGCTCGAGGAACTGCTCGGAGAAGAAGATGTCGCCGGCGCCCTGCAGGCGCTTCAAGGCGGCGCTCAGGCTCTTGACCCCATTCAGCTCCTCGCCCAGCCGGTCCCGGAGGATCTGGGTGTAGAGGAGCTGCTTGGCGTATTTCCACTCGTAGAGCGCCTTGGCCTCGTCGAGGCCCTCATAGCATTGCATGCGGATGAGCGGCAGGCCGAGCAGCGCGGACGTGGCCTTGGCGAGTTCGGTCTTGCCGACCCCGGCGGGACCTTCGACCAGGATCGGCTTCTGCAGATGCTGCGCCAGGAAGACGGCGGTGGCGATCTGGCGGCTGCAGATATAGCCGGCCCGCGCCAGCCCGGCGATCACCGCATCGATGGCGGCGCGGGTCGAGAGATCGAGGTCGTTCATGATGTCGCGGCTGGCAAAAGGGAAGGGCGAGGCGAGTGCGTGACCCGGGCTCTCCCCGGGCACAGGACGGGCTTTTAGCACGCCGGGGCCGGTTTTGCAGCGTCGGGGAATTATCGGCGGCCCGCCGAGCCGCGCCGGCGGCTCAGCGGGGCGTGGACCGCGAAGCGGCCGGAGGGCCGCCGGCCAGGCAGCGCTTCACGCGCCGGATGAGGTCGTCGATTTCAAAGGGTTTGGCAATGGTCTCGGTTGCGCCCAATTGCTGGGCCATCCGGAGGTAGAAATCTCTCTTATCGCCGCCGCGGGAGGAGGAGGGACCGAAACCGGCCGAGGCCGCGATGATCTTGGCTTCCGGCTTCAGCGCCAGGATCTCGCGCATCGTCTGGAAGCCCTCCTGGTTGGGCATGAAGACATCGGTGATCACCAGGTCCGGGTGGTCGCTCGCGAACTTCTTGATCCCCTTGGCGCCGTCCTCGGCGAGGATAACGGTATGTCCTTCATCCTCAAGGATGTAGGTGAGAGTCTGACGAACCTCGGGATCATCCTCAATTACAAGGACCTTGGCCATTAAGAGCCTTTCAGCGGCGGCCGAGGCGCGATACCCTCGACCGGCTCAGCATCGCAGCGTCGCGCTTCATCGGCCCTTGCCAGGATTGCCGCCACGCTTCATTTTCAAGCCATCTATGCTCATACTAGTTACAGCATGGTTAGCAAAATTGCACAATCCTGGGGTCATAATTGCCAGGAGAAGGCGCACTCGTTTCACGCAATTAAGTGTTATAATGTATCATGATCGCCTGATCATAGAAGCCATGGGGAGGCGATGACGGGCATGAAGACGCCGGCCGCCAGCGACGTCGAGACCTTCGCCAAGATTGCCCCCCGGCACCGGATCGCCGGCGTGGTCGCGCGCCTGCGACGGATGCCGCTGACCTTCCGCATGTTCCTGCTGGTGTTCATCGCCGTCCTTCCGGCGCTCGGGATCCAGGCTTACAACGAGTACGACCTGAGGAAAGCGCGGGAAGCCGAGATCCGGCACGAGGTCGTGCAGATCACCACGCAATTCGGCCACGAAATGGGCGAGTTGCGCGAAGGCGCCCGCCAGCTGCTGCTGGCGCTCGGCCAGCTGTCCGTCGTGAAGCAGCGCGATGCCCGCGCCTGCAGCGCGCTCTTCGCCAGCCTGAAGCAGAGCTACCTGAGCTACAATCTCATCGCCGCCACGGATGGGCAGGGCAACATCTTCTGCTCGAGCTCGCCGAGATCCTACACTTCTGTTGCAGACCAGGCGTTTTTCAAGCGAGCCATGGCGCTGAAGGGCGATCTGGAAGTCGCCGTCGGCAATTACTGGGTCGATCCGCAGACCGGCCAGAAGTCGATTCAATTCGCTCACCGCTTCTACGACGACGCGGGACGCTCGGCGGGCGTCGTGTTCGCCGCGCTGGATCTCGATTGGCTTTCCGAGCATCTCAAGGACAGGAAGCTGACGCCGGATCAATCGATCCTGATCGCCGACCGCGAGGGCAACATCATCGCGCGGCTGCCGCATCCGGAGAAGCTGATCGGCAAGAACATGCGCCGGACCCACGAAGCGATCATGGACGGGGACACGACGGGGTGGGAGGAAGCCGTCGGCGTCGACGGCATAACCCGGATCTTCGGCTATGTGCCGGTCAAGCTGCCGCCCTATGACCTGTTTCTCAGCGCCGGCCAGACGAAATCGGAGGCGTTCACGCCGATCGACGATGCCACGAGACGCGGCATCGGCCTCATCCTTCTGGGATTCCTGCTGGCGATCACCGCGGCTTGGTATGGCGGCCGCATTTTCATCCGGCGACCCATCGAGGCCCTGCTCGAGGGCGCCAGCAAGTGGAGCAAGGGGGACTATGAGGCCCGGGTTCCGGTGCAGGATTCCGGGACCGAGATCAGCCGTCTCGGCATCGCCTTCAACGACATGGCGGACGCGTTGGCGGCCGACGCCAAGGCGCGGATGCTGGCGGAGGAGACGCTCCGGCAGCTGAACGCGTCGCTCGAAGATCGCGTCGTGCTGCGCACGAACGAGCTGGCTCAGGCGAACCAGCAGCTCAAGGCCGAGATCAGGGAGCGCGAGCGCATCCAGGCGGATCTGCTGCATGCGCAAAAAATCGAGGCGATCGGTCAGTTGACCAGCGGCATCGCGCACGACTTCAACAACCTGCTCACCGCGATCCTGGGCAATCTCGAGATCGCGCGTCGCCGCGTCAAGGACCACCGGATTCTGGGAGCGCTCGACACGGCGACACGGGCCGGCAAGCGCGGCGCAAGACTGGTCGGCGATCTCCTGACCTTCTCGCGCCGCCAGCGCCTTCAGCTGGATCCCATCGACGTGAACAGCGCGCTCGAAAACAGCCAGGAGCTGCTGAAGCGATCGATAACCTCGATCATCCGCACCGAGCTGAAACTCGAGAAGGGATTGTGGAAGGCCATGGGCGAGGCCAGCCAGCTCGAACTGGCCGTGCTGAATTTGGCGATCAACGCGCGGGACGCGATGCCGAGCGGCGGCTGCCTGACCATCAGCACCGCCAATATTCCGGCGGGCGATCCGCGTCTGCCGGTGGATATGACGGATGATTGCGTCATGGTCTCGGTTGCCGACACCGGCACCGGCATGAGCGAGGAAGTCCGCACCAAGGTGTTCGAGCCGTTCTTCACGACCAAGGGCCTCGGCAAAGGGACCGGGCTGGGACTGAGCATGGTCTATGGCCTGGTCAGGCGGTGCGGCGGCTCCGTGAGCATCGATACCCGCCTCGATCACGGCACCACGGTCAGCATGTTTTTCCCGCGCGCGACCCCCGAGGCCCTGCTGCTCGCCGAGCGACGCCCCGTCGGCGCCGAAGCGAACGTCGAGCCGGAATCCCTGGCTTCCACGGTGCTCGTCGTCGATGACGATCCGGAAGTCCGCAGCTTTGTCAGCTCGCTGCTGAGCGACCTCGGCTACGACGTCGTGGACGCGGAGGACGGTCACGCCGCCTTGAGGGCGCTCGAGCAGGAGGGCGACATCGATCTGATGATCACCGATCTGGCGATGCCGTCGATGACCGGACCGGAACTGATCATGAAGGCGCGCCAGACCTCGCCGGGCCTGCCCGTCATCTTGATCACCGGCGCGGCCAACGTCACGGCCGGCGATGTATCCCTAGCAAACTCGCAGTTTCTCAAGAAGCCGTTCGATATCCAGGAGCTGGTCGCAAGCATCAACCGCGCGCTGGCCGGAGGCGAGCTCGAGGCGCTGCCGGGAAGCCGGTTGCCGCATGCGATGAACGAATAGCCCCAAGCCCCGGCGCCGTCCGCGGGCCTGGTCACCCGCCATGCCCTGTCCGCTCGGCCCGATAGCGGACCGGACCGGGCACGGCGATCCAGTTGACGAGCCCGCCGGCAAGGGCGATCCCGGCGCAGATCGTCACGTCGGCCGCGAATCCCGCGCTGGCCACCGCCGCGCCGCCGACCAGGGATCCGAGCGCGATGCCGATGAAGAGCGCGCTGTTGTTCCAGGCAAGAACGGTCGCGCGCCGCGCCGGGAAATCGGCGGCCAGACCGGCTTGCTGGGCGGGGAAGAACATCTGGGCGGCCAGCGAGGCGAGGCCCAAGATCACCTCGACCAGATAGCGGTCGGGCAGCGCCAGGCGGAGCAGCAGAAAGCAGACGCCCAGACCGGCAACGCAGGATACCGCGGTTTTCTTCGCTCCGAAACGATCGGCCGCGCGCCCGCCAACCAGCGTCCCGGCAAACGCGCAGCCGCCGTAAACCAGGATCGTACGAGCAATCTGCGCGGTGGAGAAGCCGAGCTCCGCGAGGCCGGCGCCGAGATAGGTATAGACGCCATAGAGCGCCGCGCTCCACACGACGGTCGGCGACATCCGCCGTGCGAGAAGCAAGGCGCCGAGGGCCTGACGCGGGAGGCCGGCCGAGCCGCCGGCGCGCTCGGCGCCTGGCCACAGACCGTAATTCGCGCCGGCGAGGACCAGGCTGAGGCCGGCGAGCGCCACGAACACCATCGACCAGCCGAACGCCGCGGCGACCATCGTGCCGATCGGCGCCCCCAGCGCCAGCGCGCTGAGCAGGCCCGAGACCACGATGGCCAACCAGGTCGCGCGCCGCTCCGCCGGAGCGGCATCGCCGATGACGGCATAGACCGCGGGCGAGATCCCGGCCGCCGCGGCGCCGGCCAGGAACCTCGCCGCCAGGAACCACGCGAAGGCAAGCGAGCCGGCCGTCAACAGATTGGCGGCGCCAAAGGCGAGAAGACACCAGAACAGCGTCCTGCCGCGACCCAGTCGATCGGCGACATGACCGAGAACCGGGGCAACCACCATATAGGCGGCGGCAAACACCGTGACGCCGAGGCCGGCCAGCGCCGGCGAGATGTCGTAGTCGGCGCCGATCATCGGCAGGAGCGGAGAAACGACGAACAGATCGGTGCCGACGACGAACAAGGTGCACCAGCCGGCCGCGAGCTTGGCGAACGATCCCATTCCCATTGTCCCCTGTCCGCAAGACAAGACGCATATCCCGCGGTGCAAAAAAAGTGTCTCAATCAAATCGGAGAACGAGGCGATGCCTGTCGTCTTCCTGACGCGGAACATCCAAAATAATGAAATCGGCGACAATTAAGTAGCAGGGTCTGGAACAGGCAGGAACGATGTGGCATTGTAGTATTGAACGGTTCAGGATTTTCGAGGAGCGCATCGCTTCTTTGCGGAGTTGAGCGCGAACGGGGTGGGAAAATAGCACATGATCAATCTCCACAGCATCCTGGATGAGCGACAGGCCGGAACCGCGCCCGTGCGCGAGCCCGTCGAGGAGTTCCCCGATCGAATTGCCGCCATCGCGGCCAAGCATCTTCCGTCGCGGATGCCGTTTTTCAGTCGCCTGGCGGCGCTGCCCGCTTCGGTCGCGCGCGATCCCATGCTGCTGGGAAGGCTGCATCTGGTCTATCAATCGGCCATGCATGCGACCCGCGCGGCGGTCTATTACCTTCCGCATCTCGACAGCCCGGCGATGCGCAAGCGCAAGCTGCAGATTTTCATCGACGATGACGGGCTCCCGGGCGGCGATACGCATCACTATCAGCTGACCAGAGCGTTCCGGAACATCGGTGCCAAAGGTCTTCTCGAAGATGAGGAATTCGGCGCCCCGGCCCAGCTGTGCCGCCATCTCGACAAGGACATGGCGCGCTTCGTGCAGCGGACGACGTTGCTCTACGCCCGGTCGCTGGGTCCGTGGTGCGCGGTCGAGGTGATGTCGGACGACTGGATGCGCGCGCTCGCCAGCGCGCTCGCGGCGCATTTCCCCGACATCGTCAAAGAACCGTATTTCGCTGACTGTTTCTCGCAAGGCGTCGAAGAGCGCCATGCCGAAGAATCGCTCGCCGTCACCCAGATGGTGCTGCGCGGTCAGCCGCATCTCTTGATGGAGACGGTGCGCGACGCCGAGGCGATGGCGAAGGCGCTCGACGGGGTGTGGACGGTGCTGGACAAGATCGTCCGGGACGCCGCCGAGTAGAGGCGGCCGGCTTCCATCGCATCCGACGCCGCCCGGCGAGGACCAGGGTCCTGATCCCGCTCCGCTGACGCGTGGCGCCGCGGCTCAGCCGCCCGGCATCTCCCCGGACAGCAGCACCTGCCTCACCTTGGCCGCGAGGCCCGCGGCGGTGAAGGGCTTGACGATGAGCTCGACGCCGGGGTCGAGGCGGCCCTGATGGACGATGGCGTTCCTCGCATAGCCGGTGGTGAAGAGCACCTTGAGGCCGGGCCGGCGGCGCGTCGCCTCGTCGGCAAGCTCGCGGCCGTTGAACCCGCCGGGCAGCCCGACATCGGTGAAGAGCAGGCGGATCTCGGGCCGGCTCTCCAGCAGCCGCAGCGCGTCGTGGCCGGCCGTCGCCTCGACCACGCCATAGCCCAGCCCGCGCAGGATGTCGGCGCTGTAGCTGCGGACATCCTCGTCGTCCTCGACCACCAGGATGGTCTCGCCGGCGATGCGCGCCGGCAGCGGCCGCACCTCGGCGGCGCCCTCCGCGGCCGGCTCCTGCGCCACCAGCCGCGGCAGATAGAGCTTCACCGTCGTGCCTTCGCCGGGCTCGCTGTAGATCTTCGCATGGCCGCCCGACTGCTTGACGAAGCCGTAGACCTGCGGCAGGCCGAGCCCGGTGCCCTGGCCGACCTCCTTGGTGGTGAAGAAGGGCTCGAAGGCCTTTTCCGCCACGTCGCGGGTCATGCCGCTGCCGGTGTCGGAGACGGCGATCATCACGTACTGGCCGGGCGCGAGATCCTCATGCGCCTCGGCATAGGTCTCGTCGAGGAAGGCGTTCGCGGTCTCGAGCGTGAGCTTGCCGCCGCCGGCCATGGCGTCGCGCGCGTTGACGGCGAGGTTGAGCAGCGCGTTCTCGAGCTGGTTCGGATCGGCCAGCGTGCGCCAGAGGCCGCCGGCGAGCACGGTCTCGATGACGATGCCTTCGCCCAGCGAGCGGCGCAGCAGATCGGACATGCCGGCGACCAGCTTGTTGACGTCGATCGGCTTGGGCTCGAGCGGCTGGCGGCGGGCGAAGGCGAGCAGGCGATGGGTGAGGGTGGCGGCACGGCCGGCGGCGCGGTTGATCGCCTCGGCCATGCGCGCGGCTTCGGGATTGTCGGGCAGATGCTGCCGGAGGTTGTCGAGATTGCCCATGATGACGGTGAGCAGATTGTTGAAATCATGGGCGACGCCGCCGGTGAGCTGGCCCACCGCCTCCATCTTCTGCGACTGGCGCAGCTGCTCCTCGATGCGCCGGCGCTCGGTGGTGTCGTGCAGGAAGGCGAAGCCGCCGATGATGCCGCGGTCGGGGGCGTAGAGCGGCGCGAAGTTGATGTCGCTGAAACCGCTCGTGCCCGGCGGCGGATAATCGTAGGGCTGGTCGCGCAGGCTGCTGCGCCGGCCTTCCATGGTGGCGCGCCAGGCGGCCTCGATCGGCGTGCCGAGAAAGTCCGGGCGGCGCTCGAAGATGCCGCGCCCGAGCACGGTCTCGCGCGGCATGCCCGAGACGCGCTCCATGCGCGGGTTCCAGACGACGTAGCGCATCTCCTTGTCGAGGCCGATGATGCCGTCGGTGCCGCTCTCGATCAGCAGCTCGGAGAGCCGGCGCTCGCTGCGCACCGCCTCCTCGGCCTGCCGGCGCGCGGTGATGTCGACCGTGGTGCTGATGGTGCGCAGGAAATCGCCTTGGGCGTCGCGCTCGAGATGAACCGAGACGAGCGCGTCGAACACCTCGCCCGATTTCTTGACGAAGCGCCGCTCGAACGTCGCGCAGCGCGCCGCTGCGCAGCACCTCCGCCCAGCGCTCGTCGTGCAGCGCCTCGTGCCCCGGCGCGTGGAAGTCCGACATGCGGCGACCGATCACCTCCTCGCGGCGATAGCCGAACAGCTCGAGCCAGCGCTCGTTGACGTTGACCAGGCAGCGCAAGGCGTCGAGCGAATGCATCGGCACCGGCGCCTTGCCGAAGAGCGAGCGCATATTCTCCTCGCTGGCGCGCAGCCGCTGATTGGCCTCGGCGAGATCGCGCGTGCGCTCGGCGACGCGGCGCTCGAGCTCGTCATTGACCCGGCGCATCGTCTCCTGCGCCTGGCGCATGTCGTCGATGTCGATGGCGGTGCCGAGCCAGGCGACGATCCGGCCGTCGCGCCGCAGCGGCGAATTATGGATGACATGCCAGCGATAGGCGCCGTCATGACGGCGGATGCGGCACTCCACGGTGTAATCGCGGCCGTAGAACGCGCCCTCCATCCGCGCCTTCATCAGGGTCGCCTGGTCGTCGGGGTGCTGGAGGGCGGTACGCGAGGCCGGATCGGTGCCGACCGCGTGGCCGACATAGTCGACGAAGCGCCGGTTGTAATATTCGGCGGTGCCGTCGGTGCCGATGACGAAGGCGATCTGCGGCAGCGCCTCGAGCATGTCCTGGAAGCGCTGCTGGCTGTCGCGCAGCGCCTGCTCGCGCCGCTTGTGCTCGGTGATGTCGAGGGTGACGCCGATCATGCGGATCGGCCTGAGATCGGCGTCGAAGAGGGTGCGGCCGCGCGCCGCCACCCAGCGCTCGCCCTGGCTGGCGTCGGCCACGCGATATTCGACCGAATAGACGCCGCCGCCGGCGGGGTCGTGCGAGCGGCGATGCGCCTCGGCAACGCGCTCGCGGTCGTCGGGATGGACCGCGGCGATGAGCACCTCGAGGCTGGGCCGGGCTCCCGGCGGCACGCCCATCAGCGCCTTGGCCTGATCCGTCCAGGCGCGCTTGCCGGTGAGCATGTCGTAGTCCCAGATGCCGAAGCCGGCCGCCTCCATGGCGATGCGCAGATGGTCGCCGCTGCGCTGCAGCGCCTCGAGCGCCAGCTTGCGGTCGTCGATATCGCGGGCATGGACGCCCGTGATGCCCTCGGCCAGCGGGCAGATCCGGACGGCGAACCAGCGCCCGGCGACCGGCGAGAAGATCTCGTAGTCGACCGCGCCGCCGGAGGTCATCGCCTGGCGCAGGCGCCGCTCCTGCTCGCTGCCGATGAGCTCGGGAAAACGCTCCCAGAGCACGGCGCCGAGCAGCGCCTCGGGCCTGGCGCCGGCGAGCTCGGCCGCACGGCGGTTGACATAGACGATGCGCCAATCGGCATCGACGGCGTAGAACGCATCGGCGATGCCGTCGAGCGCGGCCATCGCCAGCGCGGCGGTATCGCGCCGGGCTCCGGGGTTCGCCCCGGGCGCTCTTTCGACAGGGTGGCCGCGCTTCGTCATTGTCTTCCGTGATTGTCGCGCAAGCCCCGGTGGTCTGCCAAGTGACCTCCGCCGGGCCGCGCGGCCGTGGCGCAGTCTGGCGCGCCGGGCTTAACGAAAGGTCACGGGGGGGGGCGCGGGCCGCGGCTCAGCCGACGATGATCTCGCCCACCATCCCCGCCCAGTCGTGATCGGCGCAGGCCATGGGATAGCGCCCGGCATGCGGCGCGATGAAGCGCAGCTCCTTGCGCTGGCCCGGCCGGACCACGACCTCGCGGCCGCCCGGCGCGAGAGCCTCGGGCGTGTCGAGCGCAATCGCAGCGAGAAATTCCGGCGCAGTGAACTCGTGAAGCTCGGCGCCGTGGTTCTCCAGCACCAGACGGCAGGGAACCCCCACCGGCAGGCGTAGCTGCTTCGGCGTGAAGCGGTATTCGGTCATCACCAGCGTGACGAGCAGCGGCTCCGCCGCCGCGGGCCGCCCGAGCAGCGCCAGCGCCGCCGCGCCCAGCAGCGTCGCCAGCGCAGTCCGGCGGCCGGCAGCGGCGAGGAGAGCCGCGCCCGGCTCCCCTCGTGGCTTCATGGCAGGATCTGGCCGCGGATCTCGCCGCCCTTGTTGGCCGCGGTGTGGATGTTGACGTAGTCCTTGCCCGCCATCAGATCGGCGATCTGACCGTCGGTCAGCACGGTGGCGCCTTCGATCGGATTGCCGACCCCGTTGGGCGCGAGATTGACGGCGACGCCGGCATTGGCGCCGGGCGCGGCGGGGCCATGGATATGGGCGGCGGCGGCCGGGCCGGTGAGACCGGCATACGTCACCTTCCAGGTGAGCTGCCGGGTCACGGGATCGAGGGTGAAATTCGCCGTGCCCGTGCCCTTGCTGCTGGTTGGCGGCACTTCCTGCTGGCCGTTGAGCGTGGCGTGCAGGGTCTTCATGCTGGCATTGGAGGCGCAGGCGGCAAGCAATCCCGCCAGCGCAAGCGCGGCGACCGGTCGGCTCAGGCGATGCATGGCTGTCTCCTCCCCGAAAACGGCTTCAGATGGCGGGGGATGTACCACATCATGGTGTAAGCTGGGCTACCTTCACGACAATTTGAGGGTCCCAGCCCGGATTTCTCACACAGGTACGCGCTGCAACCCGGAGGGACGGCGCTCTTTGGCGCCAGGGGGCGTCGCCGGGCCGCTCACGATGCGGTGCATCGCCGCGCGTCCCGGCTCCTGCCCTGGCGCCAAAGATCGCCGTCGCAGCCCGTGCCTGTGTGAGAAATCCGGGCTAGACCACCTTGGCCTCGCGCAGCGGCCGGCCTTCCGCGACCCGCGCGACCGAGAGCGGCGAGAGGTCGAGGCTGCGATAGCCGCCGTGGGCGATGAGCTCCGCCACGCCGCGCCCGACCGCCGGCGCCTGCTGCAGCCCGTGGCCGCTGAAGCCGGTGGCGCAGATCAGATTGTCCAGCGCCGGGTGCGGGCCGACCAGCCCGTTCTGGTCGAAGCGGTTGAAATCGTAATGCCCGGCCCAGGCACCGGTGAGCTTGATCTCGGCGAAGGCCGGCACCCGCCGCGCCAAAGCGGGCCAGATGATCTCGTCGAAGAGCGCGCCATCGACGGCGAAATCGGTGGCCGGCGGATCGCGCTCGGGCGGCGGCGAGACGCCGGCGAGAAAGCGGTCGCCTTCGGGGCGCACATAGACCCCGCCGGGATCGATGAGCAGCGGGAAGCCCGGCAGCGCCGCGCGGCAGGCGAAGACGAAGACCGAGCGCTTCCTCGGCTCGACCGGGAGATCGATGCCGGCGAGCGCCGCGACCGCGCCCGATTGCGGGCCGGCGGCGATGACGGCGAGGCCGCAGCCGAGCCGCGTGCCGTCATCGAGCGCGAGCGCGGCGACACGGCGCCCGGCGCGCTCGATGCCGACCACCTCGGCGCGGCGATAGTGCGCGCCGAGCGACCGCGCCTTGCGGCGGAAGCCCTGGAGCAGGGCCCAGCCGTCGAACCAGCCCTCGCCGGAAAGGCCGAGCGCGCCGGCGGCAATCCCCGTGGCGTCGAGCCAGGGAAAGCGCGCCGCCAGCGCCGCCGGATCGAGCAGCGCGATGTCGGCGCCGAGCCGGCGCTGCAGCGCGTGACCGGCTTGGAGATCGGCCCGGCCCGCGGCGTTCGCCAGGAAGAGATAACCCTGCTCCTGCAAGCCGAGCGCGGGCGGCGGCTCGCCCTCGACCGCGAGCAGGCGCGCCGCCCGGCGCAGGAAATCGATGCCATAAAGCGAGAGCGCGATGTTGACCGGGGTGGAGAATTGCTGGCGGATCGAGCTCACCGATAGCGCCGAGGCCGCCTGCCCATAGGCGGGATCGCGCTCGAGCACGGTGATGCCGCCCTGAAAGCCCGGCTCGCCGGCGAGACAGCAGGCGATGGCCGAGCCGATGACGCCGCCGCCGATGATCGCCACGTCGCACTGCCCGGTCATGGCAAGAGCCTGCCTCGCCCGGCGGCGTGGCGGCAAGGACGGCCTGGGGCGCGCCGCGTTTCGCCGCCCTGCCGCAGCGCAATAGCGGGCGTGGCGGATCGCGCCCGAAATGGTTGAAAGATCGCTCGAAGAAGCCCATCTATCTTGCGGAATTCACGCCTCTTTCGCTTTCGCCTGGCGCGCCGCTCCGAGTCCCGTTCGGGCGCCCGGCGAGATTGTCCGGCGCGGTCGGATGAGCTAAACTTCGCCGCGCCTCAACGCTGGCGCTCGTCGCCGGCGTTTTCCGTTTTGCGCCCACCATACGGGACCCTGTTTTGACCGATTCTCCGATCGCGCCGCCGCCGTTCGACATCACGCCGATCTCCATCGAAGACGAGATGCGGCGCTCCTATCTCGACTACGCCATGAGCGTCATCGTGGCGCGGGCGCTGCCCGACGTGCGCGACGGGCTGAAGCCGGTGCATCGCCGCATCCTCTATGCGATGAAGGAGAACGGCTACGACTGGAACCGGCCGTTCCGCAAATCGGCGGCGGTGGTCGGCGACGTCATGGGGCATTACCACCCGCATGGCGACAGCGCGATCTACGACGCCATGGTGCGCATGGCGCAGGATTTCGCGATGCGCGTGCCGCTGATCGACGGCCAGGGCAATTTCGGCTCGATGGACGGCGACCCGGCGGCGGCGATGCGCTACACCGAGGCGCGGCTGTCGCGCGCCTCGGACCCGCTGCTCAGCGACATCGACAAGGACACCGTCGACTTCCAGCCCAATTACGACGGCACGCGCCAGGAGCCGAAGGTGCTGCCGGCGCGGTTCCCCAACCTCCTGGTCAACGGCGGCTCCGGCATCGCCGTCGGCATGGCGACCAACATCCCGACGCACAATCTCGGCGAGGTGCTCGACGCCTGCATCGCCTTCATCGACAACCCCAACATCACCACCGACGAGCTGATGGAGCTGGTGCCGGGCCCGGATTTCCCCACCGGCGGCATCATCATCGGCCGCACGGGCATCCATGCCGCCTACAAGCTCGGCCGCGGCTCGGTGGTGCTGCGCGGCAAGACGCACATCGAGGAGATCCGCAAGGAGCGCGAGGCGATCATCGTCACCGAGGTGCCCTACCAGGTGAACAAGGCGCGCATGGTCGAGCGCATCGCCGAATGCGTGCGCGAGAAGCTGATCGAGGGCATCGCCGATCTGCGCGACGAGAGCGACCGCGATGGCGTGCGCGTGGTGATCGAGATCAAGCGCGACGCCCAGGCCGACATCGTGCTGAACCAACTCTATCGCCACACGCCGCTGCAGACCAGCTTCGGCGTCAACATGCTGGCGCTGAACGGCGGCCGGCCCGAGCTGCTGCCGCTGCGCGAGATCATCGCCGCCTTCGTCGGATTCCGCGAGGAGGTCGTCACCCGCCGCACCATCTTCCTGCTGGGCAAGGCGCGCGAGCGGGCGCATGTGCTGCTGGGGCTGGCCGTGGCGGTGGCCAATATCGACGCGATGATCGAGCTCATCCGCCGGGCGCCCGACCCGCCGGCGGCGCGCGAGGCGCTGGTCGGCCGGACCTGGCCCGTGGCGGACGTGGCGCCGCTGATCGCGCTGATCGAGGAGGCCGGCCGCGGCGGAACGCAGCCCGACGGCAGCTACCGGCTCTCCGAGGATCAGGCCAAGGCGATCCTCGATCTGCGCCTGCAGCGCCTGACCGGGCTCGAGCGCGACAAGATCGCGCAGGAGCTCGACCAGATCGTCACCGAGATCAAGGGCCATCTCGCCATCCTCGGCTCGCGCGAGCGGCTGCTCGAGGTGCTGCGCCAGGAATTCCGCGAGATCAGGGAGGAGTTCGCCACACCGCGCAAGACGGTGATCGAGGATGTCGAGTTCGAGGCCGATATCGAGGAGCTGATCCAGCGCGAGGACATGGTGGTGACGGTGAGCCACGCCGGCTACATCAAGCGCGTGCCGCTCTCCACATACCGCGCGCAGCGCCGCGGCGGGCGCGGCCGCACCGGCATGGCGGTGCGCGAGGAGGATTTCGTCAGCCAGGTCTTCGTCGCCTCGACCCACGCCTCGGTGCTGTTCTTCACCTCGACCGGCCGGGTCTACAAGCTCAAGGTCTACAAGCTGCCGGTGGGGACGCCGCAATCGCGCGGCAAGGCGTTCATCAACCTGCTGCCCAACCTGGCGCCGGGCGAAGGCATCTCGACGGTGATGCCGCTGCCCGAGGACGAGAAATCCTGGGACCAGTACACCGCGGTCTTCGTCACGCGCAAAGGCAATGTGCGGCGCAACCTGCTGTCGGATTTCGGCAACGTCTTCGCCAGCGGCAAGATCGCGATGAAATTCGAGGGCGAGGATGCCGACGACAAGCTGATCGCGGTCGCGGTCTGCGGCGCCCATGACGACATCCTGCTGGCCACGCGCAACGGCCGCGCCATCCGCTTCCCGGCGGGCGACGTGCGGGTGTTCACCGGGCGCACCTCCGTCGGCGTGCGCGGCATCAAGCTCGCCGAGGGCGATGCGGTGATCTCGCTGTCGATCCTGCGCCACGAGGAGGCGGATGCGCCGACCCGCGCCGCCTTCCTGCGGCTCGCGACCCAGCGCCGGCGCGCCGCAGGCGAGGAGAGCGAGCCGGTGGAGGCCACCGAGCCCGAGGAGGGTGAGGGCGAGAACGGCAACGGCAACGGCAACGGCGTGGATGCCACCGTCTCCGAGGAGCAGTATGCCGACCTCGCCCAGCGCGAGGAGCTGCTGCTGTCGATCACCGAGAAGGGCTTCGGCGTGCGCAGCTCGGCCTATGACTATCGCATCGCCGGGCGCGGCGGGCAGGGCATCGAGAACATGAATCTGGCGCGGCGCCAGGACGCCGTCGTCGCCGTCTTCCCGGTGGGCAAGCGCGACCAGATCATGCTGGTGACCAATACCGGCATGGTGATCCGCGTGCCGATCGAGGGGATCCCGATCAAGCGCCGGCGCAGCCAGGGGGTCGTGGTGTTCAAGGTGGAGGAAGGCGAGCGCGTCGTCTCGGTGGCGCATCTCGCCGATGCCGGAGAGAACGGCGAGAACGGGGCGACCGAGGAAACCGAAGGGGATATCGCATGAGCAGCGCGCGCATTGGGGTCTATCCCGGCACCTTCGACCCCATCACCAACGGCCATACCGACATCATCCTGCGGGCGACGAAGATCGTCGACCGGCTGGTGATCGGCGTCGCCCGCAACATCGGCAAGGGCCCGCTCTTCTCCACCGACGAGCGCGTCGAGATGGTGCAGGAGGAGATCGCGCATCTCGCCGATGCCGAAACCCGGCACCGCGTGGAGGTGAAGGCCTATGACATCCTCACCATGCATTTCGCGATGGAGCAGGGCGCCACGGTGATCGTGCGCGGCTTGCGCGCCGTCTCCGACTTCGAATACGAGTTCCAGATGGCCGGGATGAACAACCGCCTCAATCCCAATGTCGAGACGGTGTTCCTGATGGCCAACGACAAGTACCAGTTCATCGCCTCGCGCTTCGTCAAGGAGATCGCCCAGCTCGGCGGCGACGTCTCCGCATTTCGTCAGCCCGCGCGTGTTGAACCGGATCACCGCCCGCTTCGCCCAGAACGGCAAGAAGAAGGTGGCGGCGAAGCGGTGAGGGGAAGCTGTCAGCTGTCAGCTTTCAGCCGTCAGCTATCAATTAGTTTGCGGACTACGCGACACGCGCCGCGACGGCTGAAAGCTGATAGCTGATAGCTGATAGCTGATAGCTGATAGCTGACAGCTCCTGCCGCGGCTCAGTGCATCGGCAGGGTCTTGTCGATCAGCTGCAGCGGGATGACGTTGGTGTCGGTCACCATCGGCATGGGTTCGCTGGCCGGGAACCAGCTGAGGCGCACCGCGTGCTTCTCGCCGATGACCGTGCCGGTGCGGGCGTCGGCGAGCCAGAGCTCGGCCGAGCTGTCGGGATCGACCGCCGCGCCCTCGACCACCACGGTGGTGCCAGGCTTGCCGGTGAGCTCGATCTCGGTGCCGCCGGAGATGCCGCCCCAGCCATAAGCGAGGCTGAGACGGTGCGGCGCGCCGGCGGTGACCAGCAGCGGCTGATCCCAGCGCGTGGCCGAATCCCGCACGCGCTGCCCGTCGACCTGCCAGACCAGGTGATACTCGCTCGATTGCAGCGGGGATTTGGGATCCTTGCTGCCGATGATGCTCACCGCCCGGTCCGGCGTCAGCCCGGGCGGCGGCGCGTAATAGGCGGTCTGATCGGTGGCGCAGCCGGCGAGCAGCAGGACGGCGATGATGGCGGCGCCGCGGCCGAGATCGGCGACAGTCATGATAGTCCTCCTCGTCAATCGGCCGAGCTTAGCGGCCGCGAAGGAGCGCACGACACTCACACCGTCATCATATGTGCGTGAGCGGCTGTCGCCGCAACCGCGTCAGTCCAGCTCGACGAGCTCGGGCGGCGCGTCCGAGGGCGCGAGCTCAGCCGAGCCCCAGGCGCCGGCGACCGGCTCGGCCGTGCCGAAATCGAAGGACAAGGCGCCCAGGATCATGTCGACCTCGCGCCCGTCCTGCGACAACGGCAGGTAGAGCCGGTCGGCGAACAGCTCGACATCCCGGTTGGTGAGATAGCGGCTGCGCAGGAACATCGGCCGGCGCGCCTCGCGCACCGCGGTGAAAACCTGGCAGATGAAGGGGCCGCGGGTGTTCTCGAACATCTCGTCGGGATATTGGCCGGTATAGTCGCGCCCGAAGGCGTCGACCAGCGCGGTGCCGACCAGGCGGTAGCGGAACCGGCCGTCGACGATGTCCACGAGCTGCAGATGCGGCAGCAGCGCCGGCACGTCCGCCGGCTCGACATCGCGGCGCGACGGCATGGTGCGGGTGCCGCGGATGCGCAGCCAATAGGCGAGCGCTCTTCCGAGGATCGGATGGGCGCGACAGGGATGACCCAAACCATACCGCCTTGCCGGCGCCGCCGGCGATTGCAGCGCCGCTATGCCGCTTTGAGCAGGATGTTCTGCTCGCGCTCCAACACCCGGCGCACGGCCGGGCGCTCGAGCATGCGATCCTTCCAGCTACTATAGGATTTGAGCTCCTTGACCGGCAGCTCGATGCGCTTGCCCCAACCATAGAAGACCAGGGCGTAGGGATCGCAGAGGGTGAAGGCGTCGCCCTGCATCCATTTGTGGCCGGCGACCAGCCCGTCGATCTCCTGCAGCGCCGCCCAGAAATTCTTCTTTCCGGTCTCCTTGAGCGCGGGCGCGGCGCTCGGATCCTCGGCGAAGCGCTCGGGCCGGAAGATGTGGGTGAAGGAGGGATGCACCCAGTTCGACAGCCACGCCATCATGGCGATACAGCGCGCCTCGTCCCCGAGGTCCTTGGGCAGCAAGGATTTTTCCGGGAAGCGCCGGCCGATATAAGTGAGGATCGCCGTGTTCTCGGTGATCACGCTGCCATCCTCGAGCCGCAGCGCCGGCACCTTGCCGCGGGGATTGATCTTGAGATAGTCAGGCGTCCGCTGCTCGCCCTTGGCCAGCGCCACCTGCATGGTCTCGAAGGCGGCGCCCGCCTCCTCGAGCCCGATATGCGACGCCATGGAACAGGCGCCGGGGCTGTAGAACAGCGTCAGCATAGCCGCATCCTCCACATCCGAAATCCGTGAATTTGGCGGCGATTGTGCCTGCTGCGCCGGGCGCTGTCCATCGCGGCGCGGCCGCGCGCGCGGCGGCCCCGGCGGATCGAGCCGGCGCTCGGCGCGGGATCAGCGCAGGAAGGGGGCGGCCGCGGCGGCGGCAGGGGTCATGAGCACCAGCAGGGCGACCCCGCTGAGGCGCAGGCTGGGCCACAGGATCTCGCCGGGTCGGCGCCGGCGGAAGAGGTAGCGCTTGGACACCGGAAGTCTCCTCGAGCGGCTGCGCCGGCCCGGCTCGGGCCGGCGCTGGGGGATCACGAGCGCCAGCCGCGATTATCCCCGCAACCGCCCCGGAAAGACACAAACTTTGTACGGTATTTTAGGGATTTACGAGCAATCTTTGAGCTTCTTTCCCAAGCCGCTCAGCGGTCGAGCCAGAACGTTGACGAGATCCTGCTCGAGGTAATGGCTGGGGGTAAGGTGCCAGCCCTTCATCGCGGTGGACGCGGCGACGATGCGGTTCCACCACAGGAACGGCACGCTATAGGCCTCGGTGAGCGCACGGCGCTCGAAGGCGCGCACGATCCGCGCGCGCTCCCGCGGATCCGGGGTCACCGCCTGGCCGACATAGAGGCCGTCGAGGAAGCGGTCGGTCGAGCCGGAGAAATTGCTCGGCGACAGATCGGCGGAGACGTATTTGGCGAGCTGCAAGGTCGGGTCGTCGACATAGTCGCCGCCGAAATCGAGCGCCACGGCAAAGCCGTGATGCTGCAGCGCGGCCTCCCAGTCCCGGGTGTTGAATTTCTGCTCCGTGACGCTGACGCCGATCGCCTTCCAGGCGGCGATGAGGTATTGCGCCGCGGGACCGTAGGGCATGGCGATGTCGCGATTGGTGAGGGTGAAGGACAGCCCGCTGCGCCCGGCCTCGGCCAGGAGGCGGCGCGCCTCGGCGCGCGCGGCCGCGATGTCGCGCGCGAATCCCGGCAGCGCCTCGAGCTCGCTCTCCGGCGTCGCCATGGCGAAGCCCGGCCGCAGCACGCCGCCGACGAATTTGAGGAAGGTGGTGGCCTGCAGGCTCTCCGCCGCCTGCCAGCGGTCGATGGCGAGCGAGAGCGCGCGGCGCACGCGGGCGTCGTCGAAGGGCGGCTTCTGCGTGTTGAACACCACCATGAGATCGATCAGCCAGGGGGTCTCGCCGAGATAGGCCTTGTCGCCCATCGCCGCGGCGAGCTGGTCGCGCTCGGCCGGGGTGACGCTGCGGAACTCGGCCTGCACCGCGCCTTTCTCCAGCCCGTCGATCACCTTGGCGCCGGACATGAAATGCGCGACGTAGCCGTCGAGATAGGGCCGGCCGGGAAGGAAGTACTTATCGAAGCGCTTCCCGGTCCAATGGTCGCCCTTGACGTGCTCGACGAAGCGGAAGGCGCCGGTGCCGAGGATGTGGGTCTGGGGGAAGAGCGGGTCCTCCTTGAGCTTGGTCGCGCTGTAGATGCAGTTCCAGGGCGAGGCGAAATTCGCCAGCATCGCCGCCTCGGGCCAGCGCAGGTGGAAGACGACCGTCTGCGGGTCCGGCGTCTCGATGCGGTCGATGGCGGCGTAATAGACCTGCCGCGCCGAGACCACGCCCTCGGGCGGGTGGGCGATGCGCTCGTAGCTCGCCTTGACGTCGGCCGAGCTGAGGCGGCTGCCGTCATGGAACAGCACGTTGGGGCGCAGCTTGAAGGTATAGGTGAGCTTGTCGGCCGAGACGCTCCAGCTTTCGGCAAGATCGCCGGTCACCTGCGGATAGGCCACGCCGTCGAATTTGAGCAGGGTCGAGTAATGCGGCGCCACCGGATGCAGGAAGGCGAAGGAGACGTTGGCGTGGCAGTCATAATTGCCGGGCTCGGCATCGACCGCGAAGTCGAGCACGCCGCCGCGCCGGGGCTGCGGCTCGGCCGCAGCGGCGAGCGGCGCCAGCACGGCGAGAGCGGCGGCGGCCAGAAACAGGCCCGACCGCAGCATCACGCCGGATCGCCGCCGACGGAAACGGGAGCGCTGGAACACCGGGTCCTCCTTGCTGCCGCGCCGGGCTCAGTTCCGATGCTCGCCCTGCCACTGGCGGAACTGGTCGTAGAGCTGGTCCTTCTGCTCGGCGGTCAGCGTCTCCCGTCCGCTCGCCTTGCTGCGCTCGTCGAGGAAGCGGGTGAAGATGTCGCGCAGCTGATCCTCGCTGAAGGCGGCCGGCGCGCTGCCGTTGCGCTTGATCCAGGCCTCGGCCGGGGCGAAGCGACGCCAGTGCGGCACCTCGGCCGCGAGGTTCACTTCCTGCCATTTCGGATGATGCGGCGCCTCGAGCAGCTTGGGAAACTGAGTGAAAAAGGCCTCGACGAAATTCGCCACGTTGCGATAGCGCTCGGTCTCGGGAGAAAGGCCGGCGACGACCAGCACGGTGCCGACGGCGACCGTGTCGACCCCGCCGCCCGGCGGCACGAGGTCGGGATATTCCTCGCTGCCGAGCCGCGCCGGCAGGTAGGCGGCGGCGAGGCCGCCCTTCAGCGGCACGGCGAGGAAATGCAGATGATCCTGCGGCCGCACCGCGGCGAAGAGCGGCGCGGGCTTGCCCACCACCACCGCCATCGCCGCGATCTCGCCGCGCCGCAGCTTCTCCAGCGCCAGCGCCTGGCCGAAGCCGGTCGGCTCGACCTGGATGCCGAGGAGATCGAAGAGCCGCGGACCGGTGAAGGCGGCGCCGTCGCTGGGCGTGCCGAAATTCACCTTCTTGCCGGCGAGATCGCCGATGCTGGCGATATCGCCGCGCGCCAGCAGGTGGAACTCGTCGTTGCCGAGCTTGGCGATGTAGGTGACGCCGTCGATAGTGGGCGAGAGCTTCTGCGCGCGGGCCTGGTCCAGCACGTCGGTCTGGACGATGGCGAGGTCGACGCCGCGCAGCACCCGGAGATCGGCGAGGTTCTGGAACGCGCCCTTGCCGACCACCGGCAGCACGCGCCGCGTCGCGCCGTCGTCGAGCACCTCGGCGAGATCCTCGACCATGCGCAGCGAGCTGTCGCCGGCGCTGCCGGCGATGATCTCGACGAGGCCGCGATTGGCGCGCTCGGCCAGCGCATCGGCGGCGCCGGCGCCGCTGGCCGGCAGCGCCAGCGCCAGCGCCGCCACGGCGGCGGCGAGCAGGCGGCGTAGATCGGTTGCGCGGACGCTCATGCCGGTCACCCCTTGGACATCGAGCCGGGCGGTCTCACCCGGCGTATCGGGCCATCAGCCGCTGCATCAGCCCGTCGGCCTCGCGGTCGCCGCCGGCGCTCGCCTGGCGATACCAGCGCGCCGCGGCGACGGGATCGCCGCGGATGCCGCGCGCCCGGGCCTCGGCGAGAAAGAGCGGATCGTAGGTCTTGCCCGCCTCGGCGGCGGCGGCGGCGTTGCCGGCCTCGGCGGCGCGCTCGAAGAACAGCCGCGCCGCGACGATGTCGCCGGTGGCGAGCATCTGCCGGCCGCGCGCCATCAGCTCGTCCATCTCCGGCTGCGAGATCGTGGGTGCCGGCTCGGCCGCCGCGACGGGCTTGGCCGGCGCGCTGACGACGGCAGGCGCCGCCGGCGGCGGCGCGGCGATCGCCAACGCCGGCGGTGCCGCGGCGGGCGGCGGCAGGCGGTGCAGGGCGGCAATGCCGGCGCCGGCGATCAGCGCCAGCGCCGCGCAGCCGGCGACCAGCCCCGGCCGCACGGCGCGCCGTCCAGGCTTTTGCGATGTGGCCGGCGCGCTGACGGGGTCAGGGGGGCTGACCGGTGACGGCGCGCTGGCCGGGAACGGCGTCACCGAGACCGCGCTGTCGCTCACCGGCGGAGCCCCGTCGCGCTCGTAGGACCAGTACCACGGGCGGAAGCCCGAGGCGGAGGCATCGCCCTTGCTGACCAGCACGGACCCGCCGCCCGCGCTCGCCTCGGCCGCAAGCGGCTCGTCCGCAGAGTCTCTCTCGGCGGTCCCGGCCTCGCCCATCGATGCCAGCAGCCGCTGCCGGGCGCCGCCGCGCGGCAGGGCCACGAGCGAGGCCGCCGGCGCCGGCTCCTCCGCTTCGCTCTCCTTGCCGCCGCGCGGGACCGACGTGACGTTCGCCCGCTTCTCGCTGCTGAGCATCGCACCCTCTCACCGGGGCCGGAGGCGGGCTGCGGCCGTTCGCCTGAAACCCGCTGATCCGAGGCTGCGGATTATCTCGCAACCGGCGACCGGCGACAGGAATTTCGCAGGGGATTTTAAGCGCTTATCGCAGCTGTTTGAGGCTTTTGCGAGGTTCTCGACTCAGATCTTGAAGCGCTCCAGCGCCTCGGGCGCGAAGAGCTCCTCCGGCACCAGCCGGCGCCCGGACAAGCCCTGCTCATGGTGATAGCGCAGGAAGGTCTCGAGCACATGCCGGTTGGGCTCGAGCCCATAGGCCCACCAATCCTCGCCCAGCTCGCGCCGGACCTCTTCGACATGCGCCATCTGCCAGGGCAGCATGGTCTTGAGCGCGGCGCTGATGGCGAGGTCGTCATAGGTCTTGCGTTGCGCCTGGAGGAAGGCCTTCTGCAGCGACTGGGCGATCCAGGGCTGCTGGCGATAGAGGTCGCGGCGGAGCACCACGGTGTGCATGATGGGGAAGATGCGCGTCTTGCGGAAATAGGCGCGCTCGATCTCGACGTAATTCTCGAACAGGCGGCGCACGGCGCCGGGCTGCGTGCGGTAGGTCGAGGGCGCGCGCGCGGTATGCAGCGCATCGATCTCGCCCGAAGCGATCATGGCGGCGAGCGTCTGCTGCGGGCCCAGCGGCGCGATGCGGAACTTCGCCGGCAGATCGAGCTTCAGCTTCTCGTCGCGCCCGGGCTCCTCCTCGCCGCCGGTGACATAGGTGCAGCTCGCGGGATCGACGCCGTGCTCGTCCTGGAGGATGCCGCGGATCCAGACCGGCGCCGTCATCTGGTATTCCGGCGTGCCGATGCGCTTGCCGGCGAGCTGCGCCGGCTCGGCGATGCCGCTCTTCGCCGAGACGAAGATGCAAGAATGGCGGAACATGCGCGAGGGAAAGACGGGGATGGCGATGAAGGCCGGGTCGGGCCGCAGCAGCGAGACGGCGTAGGACGAGAGCGACATCTCGGCCACGTCGAACTCGCGGTGGCGCAGCATGCGGAAGAAGGTCTCCTCCACCGGCAGCGTCAGATAGTTGAGGTCGATGCCGTCGGGCGCGACGCTGCCGTCGGCGAGCGCGCGGGTGCGGTCGTAATCCCAGCAGGCCAGCGTCAGGCGGAGCTTCGACATGGGGCTTACATCTTCTCCTCGGCCTTGGCCTTTTGCCACTGCGCTTCCATCTCGTCGAGGCCGGCGGTTTCGGGCGCGCGGCCGGTCTCGGCCAGCAGCGCCTCGACGCGGCGGAAGCGGCGGTCGAACTTGCGGCAGGCGCCGCGCAGCGCCTGCTCGGGATCGGTCCCGGCGCGGCGCGCCAGATTGACCACGGCGAAGAGCAGATCGCCGATCTCGTCGGCGACGCGCGCGGGCTCGCCGGTGTCGAGCGCATCCCGCACCTCGCCGATCTCCTCGGCGATCTTGTCGAGGATCGGCGGCAGATCCGGCCAGTCGAAGCCCACGCGTGCGGCGCGGCGCTGCAGCTTCTCGGCGCGGGTGAGGGCGGGGAGCGCCGTGCCGACGCCGTCGAGCGCGCTCTCGGCCACGCCGTCGGCCGCAGCCTTGGCGCGGCGCTCGGCCGCCTTGTGTGCCTCCCAGGCCACGGTCTGCGCCGCCTCGTCGGCGATCACCGCGTCGCCGAAGACATGCGGATGGCGCCGCAGCATCTTGTCGGCGATCGCGCGCGCCACGTCGTTGAAGGCGAAGAGCCGCGCCTCCTCGGCCATGCGGGCATGGAACACGACCTGGAAGAGGAGATCGCCGAGCTCGTCCTTGAGCGCGACCGGGTCGCCGCGCTCGCCGGCCTCGGCCACCTCATAGGCCTCCTCGATGGTGTAGGGCGCGATGGTGGCGAAGCTTTGCGCACGGTCCCAGGGGCAGCCGCGCTCGGGATCGCGCAGCCGCGCCATGATGTCGAGAAGGCGCGCGAGATCGGGGGCGGCGCTCATGGCTTGGCGGTCTCCTGGCGGGCGCGGTCGATGCCGGCCTGGAGCATCGCCTTGGCCTCGTCGGCGTCGGCCCAGCGCGTCACCTTGACCCATTTGCCGGGCTCGAGGTCCTTGTAGTGGCGGAAGAAATGCGTGATCTGCTCGCACAGCAGCGGCGGCAGGTCGCGATAGCTGCGCACGCCGCGATAGAAGGGGTGGAGCTCGTCGACCGGCACGGCCAGGATCTTCTCGTCGCCGCCGCTCTCATCCTCCATCAGCAGCGCGCCGACCGGGCGCGAGCGGATCACCGCGCCCGGCACCACCGCCACCTGCGCCACCACCAGCACGTCGACGGGATCGCCGTCGGCCGAGAGCGTATGCGGCACGAAGCCGTAATTGGCGGGATAGAACATCGCCGTGTGCAGGAAGCGGTCGACCAGCAGCGCGCCCGACGCCTTGTCGATCTCGTATTTGACCGGCGGGCCGCCCTGCGGGATCTCGATGACGACGTTGACCTCCTCCGGCGGGTTGCGGCCGATCGCGATCCTGTCGATGTCCATGACGATGTCTCCGCTTGCCCCGCTCAGGGCGATTTGTCCTTGCCGTATTGCAGCACCTTCACCTTCTCCAGGGTGACGAGGCCGCTGCCGATCATGCCATCGAGCAGCGGCAGGAAGGCGTCGATCTTGTCCTCGCTGTCGACGATCTCGACGACCACCGGCAGATCCTCGGACAGCCGCATCACCTTGGCGGTGTGCAGCCGGCTGGAGAGGCCGAAGCCCATCGGTCCGCGCAGCACGGTGGCGCCGGCGAGATGCTGCTCGCGCGCCTTGAGCACGATCGCCTCGAAGAGCGCCAGATGCTCGTAGCGGTCGTCCTCGCCGATGAAGATGCGCAGCAGCATGGCATCGCGGGGAATTTTCATGGGATCATCCTCCGGGAAGAAGCGTGCCGAGGGCGTATCCCGCCCAGACGGCAAGGAAGCAGAGCGCCACCGAGGCGACGATGTTGGCGAGCGCGCGTCCGCGATCGCCGGCGCGCGCCAGGTTGAGCGTGTTCAGGCTGAACGAGGAAAAGGTCGTGAAGCCGCCGCAGAGCCCGGTCATCACCAGTTGCCGCACCGTCGGGTCGCCGGGCAGCGCGCCGCCGGGCGCGACCGCGCCGGCGGCGATGCCGATGACGAAGGCGCCGCTGATGTTCACCAGCAACGTGCCCCAGGGAAAGACCTCGCCGATGCGGCGGGCGATGAAGCCGGACAGAGCATAGCGCCCCATGCCGCCGAGCGCGCTGCCCAACAGCACCCAGAGCGAGCCTGTCACGCCGCGCCGTCCCGGCGGTATCTCGCGCAACAATACCGCATGATCATGAACTTGTCTGATCTTACTGCGATCATTCATTAACCTTCCGCGCAATCTCGTCGGCGACCCACACGCCGGCGAGGCCGAGCGCCAGGGTGAGCGCCAGATAAGCGAGCGCCGCGAGCGGGCGGCCGTGCTGCACGAGGGCCAGCGTCTCCAGGCTGAAGGCGGAGAAGGTGGTGTAGCCGCCGCACACTCCCACCATCACGAATTGCCGGCCGAGCGGGCCGACATAGAGGCGGCCATTCGGGCCGGTGAGGGTGGCGAAGCCGCCGATGACGAAGGAGCCGCCGAGATTGATGAGGATGGTGCTCCAGGGAAAGGACGGGCCCCACGCCGCCACCGCCAGCAAGCCGCAGCCGTAACGGGCGAGGCCGCCCAAAGCGCTGCCGATGGCAATGACGAGATAGGTGAGCAGAAGGTTCATGGCGGGATCGGCCGGGCGCTAGGCATACAAGGCGAAGGAGGGTGCTGCAAGGCGGCGCGCCGCTTGACATACCAAATCCGGTTGTAAATCGTCTTGCCCGTTCGTCCAAGTGGAGACAGCGGAGGTCCGCATGCATCGCCTTGCCGCCTGCCTGGTTCTCGTCGGCGTCGCCTTCGGGCCGGTCGCCGCGGCCCAGGACACGGCGCCCGGCACGCCGCTCGGGCGCTGGGTCAGCGAATCCAAGCGCGGCGTGATCGACATCTATCGCTGCGCCGACAAGGTCTGCGGCAAGCTCGTCTGGATGATCGAGCCGCTGCGCCACGGCGCGCCGGCGGTGGACGAGAACAATCCCGATCCCGCGCTCCGGCACCGGCCGCTCTGCGGCCTCGTCATGCTCGGCGATTTCCACCAGGCCAAGCCCGACCAATGGGATGGCGGCTGGATCTATGATCCCGACGCCGGCAAGACCTATCAGGCGCAGTTCACGCTCGACGGCAACAAGCTGGACCTGCGCGGCTATCTCGTCGATCCCTTCTTCGGCCAGACGCAGACCTGGACGCGGGCGGATAGCGGCTACGGCTCCTGCTGACCGCGCCTGACCTGCCGCCGGATCAGCGGCAGCAGCAGCAGCGAGAGCAGCACCAGCAGGCCGATGAACAGCCACGCGTCGTTGAAGGCGGCGACCAGCCCGGCGCGCCGCACCAGCGGTTCCACCATCTCGCGCGTCTGCTGGTCGATCGGGCCGAGGGGCACGCCCTTGAAGCGGTCGGTCGGCAAGCCCACGAACAGCGCCGCGGCCGCGTCGCCGGCCTGGAGGCGCGCGACCAGCGCCTGGACATGCTCGGGCGCGCGGCGCTCGATGATGGTGTTGATGAGCGCGAGGCCGATGGCGCCGCCGAGATTGCGCATCAGGTTGAAGAGGCCGCTGGCGTTGGGTACGCCCGCGGGCGCGAAGCATTCCAGCGCCAGCGACGTGCTCGGCAGCAGGCAGAGCATGACGGCGGCGCCGCGCGCCACCTGCTGCCAGAACAGGCCCCAGAAATCGGTCGCCGGGGTCATGAAGCCGTTGCCGAGGAGACCGGCCGCGAGCAGCAGGAAGCCCACCAGGCTCAGCGGCGCGGCGCCGACACGACGCTCCAGCAGCGCCGCCAGCGGCGCCACCGCGAGCTGCGTCGCGCCGGTCACCATCATGATCAGGCCGATGTCGAAGGCCTCGTAATCGCGCACGACGCCGAGATAGACGGGCAGGAGGTAGCAGGCGCCATAGAGCCCGACGCCGAGCGCGAAGCTCAATCCCGACCCGAGCGCGAAATTGCGCTGGCGGAAGCAGGAGAGGTCGATGAGCGGGTGCGGGTGGGTGAGGCAGCGGCGCGTCGTACCGGCGCCGGCGGCAAGGCACAGGCCGAGCAGCGCCAGCATCGCCGGATCGCGCCAGCCGCGATGCGGCATCTCCGTCAGCAGCACCTCGAGGCTGCCGAGAAACGCCGCCAGCAGCGGCAGGGCCCAGAGATCGACCGAGCCGACGCTGCGCCAATCGGCGCGGTCGACCTTGACGGTCCAGGCCACGATCAGCGCCACGGCGATGCCCGGCGCGACGTTGATCAGGAACAGCCAATGCCAGGAGAAGGTGTCGGTGATGAAGCCGCCGACGGTCGGCCCCAGCGTCGGCGCCAGCATCGCCATGGTGCCGGCGACGACCGTGGCGCGCACGCGGGCCGCCGGCGGGAACATCAGGAAGATGGCCGAGAACACCAGCGGGATCAGCAGCCCGCCGCAGAAACCCTGCACCACGCGCGCCGGCACCAGCGTCCAGAAGCCGGTGGAGAACGCGCAGGCGATGCTGGCGAGGGTGAAGCCCGCGATCCCGACGATGAAGGCGCCGCGCGTCGAGAGCAGCCGCGTCAGCCAGCCGGTCAGCGGGATGGCGACGATCTCGGCCGTGAGATAAGCGGTCTGAACCCAGCTCAGCTGCCAGAGCGGAATATGGAGGCCGACCTGGATGTCGGGCAGCGAGCTGGCGACGATCTGAATGTCGAGGATCGCCAGCAGCATGCCGGTGCTCATGGCGATGAAGCCGAGCCACGTCCGGGCGCCGGTCGCACTGCCGGCCGCGGGCGAGGCCGCGGTCAGGGGCGCGGCCGGGGCCGTCGGGGAGGGCGACATGGGGGAGAGCTAGCACGGGCGCCGGCCTGCGGCCAGACAACAAATCGGGTGGCGGCGGCGGCCGGCGGCCGCGCGCCGCGGCCTCAGGAGGTCGCGGCGGAGGCGGGCTGGGTCAACCCGTGGACGTGGCGCAGATCGGCGCCGTCGAACCGCGCGCCGTTGCTGCTGGCGCCGACGAAGCTCGCGCCGGCCAGCCGCGCATCGGTGAAATCGGCGTCGGTAAGGTCGGCGCGCTGGAAATCGGCATTGAGCATCGAGGCGCCGCGCAGCGAGGCGTTGCGCAGCTGCGCATTCCACAGCCGGCACTGATCGAGCGTGCTGCGGCGGCAATGCTGGGCGTCGTTGTCGATCACCACGGCGTCGAGATTGACGTTGCTGAGATTGGCGCGCGACAGGAAGGCCTGCTTCATCACCGCCGCGCGCATGTCGGCGCCGGTGAAATCGGCGTGATCGAGAGTGGAGAGGGTGAGGTCGATGACCATCAGCTTGGCGCGGACGAAGCGCGCGCCGGTCAGGACGCAATTGAGCAGCACGGCGCCGGAAAGATCCCGGCCGGAGAGATCGACGGCGCCGAGATGAACGCCGGAGAGCTGCAGCCGCTTGCCCTGGTCGCCGACGGTGCGCACCCAGGCTTCGTGCGCCGTCACCAGATCCTCGATCGACGTCGGCATCGTCTGCTGGCCGCGCGGCACGTTGAGCGCGCCCAGCGCGGCGCTGCGCGCGGGCTCGTCGAGCACCGCGCCCAGCATATCGGCGCCGTCCATGACGACGCCGAGCCAGCGGACGCCGGTGATCACCGCGCCGCGCAGCGAGCAGCCGGAGAGATTGGCTTGCGACAGGTCGGCATTCTCCAGCACCGCGCCGGTGAGATTGGCATTGCGCAGATCGATGCGCGTCAGATTGGCGCCGCGCAGCACCGCATTGGTGAGGTCGGCGCGCACGGCGAAGCCGCCGGCGAGCTTGGCGCGGGTGAGGTTGGCGCCGGTCATGTTGGCGATCACCAGCTCGACCGGAAGCACCTCGAGGTCGACCGGGCTGAGGCCGCCTTTCTTGTCCTGGCGCAGCAGCGTGCCTTCGCGCAGATCGGCCTCGAACATCTTGGCCTCGGAGAGATCCGCGCCGCGCAGGCAGGCGCCGCGGATATCGGCGCGGGAGAGATTGGCGCCCTGCAGCTGCGCCATGCGCATATCGGTGCCGAAAAGATTGGCGTTGGTGAAATTAGTGCCGCGGGCGTTGATGCGGTGGAGCGAGGCGCCGCTGAAATCGACGCCGGAGAAGTCCATGCCGGCCATGTCGAGCCCGGTCAGGTCGTGATAGGCGAGCTGCGGGCGCAGCGCTCCGCGCTGACCCCGTTGAAACCGCGCATTGCCGTCAGCGAGGCGGGCGAGGGCCGATTGGTCGATCTTTATTCTTTCCCCGGGCACCTGGGGCAATCCTTCCGCGGCAGCATGACGGCCAAGTAAACCATTGGAAGGTAAAGCAGAGCTTAGCGAAAATCCGACGCAACGCCGGGCGCGGCCGAACCCCTTGAGCCGCCGCAACATTCCGGCCCGGAAATTGTCTCCGGCGCGCCGCCGCGGGCCGGGGAGCTGCCGTCCGCTGGTTATCCTTAAGGCGCATAATGTATATTATGGGAAATAACCGCGGGACGTTTCTCTTGGCGTCCCCAGGCCCCAGGGCTATGGCTGCGGAGGCGCTTAAATGGCGCCGCGCTGCCCGTCGCGACCGGACCTTCCGCGCTAGGGCTATGGAGCCGGGGATGCTGATCGGAAACGGCTAATCATGGTCCTTAAAGTCTACGCCGACGAAAGCGGCAAAGGCGATCCGCGGACATTCGTCATGGCTGGGCAGATCGCCCGGGCCGAGCAATGGGCGGTGTTTGAGGAAGATTGGCGAGTTGCCTTGGCTAAGCCGCCTGCCATCGACTATTTCCACATGAACGAAGCCGTCGCCGCTCGTGATTTCCAGCGGATCGCCGATATGGGCGCGGTCATCCGGAAACACGGGTTTTCTGTTATCGCGGTTTCATTCTACATGCCGGACTACAACGCCATCATCCGTGGGCGCATCAGTCGCCGGTTCGACAGCCCCTATTTCCTGGGGCTCACATCGCTGATCGATCTCGCTATTCAATGGCAAATTGACCACAACGTTTGCGAATTGATGGATTTCATCTTTGATGAGCAATTTCGAGAAAGCGATCATCTGCAAGCGATCTGGGGCGATACCTATGCCGCCATGTCGCCAGAAATCAAAGAGCGCTTCGGGCAGCGGCCAATTCATTTAGACGACAAGAAAACCATCCCACTTCAAGCAGCCGACATGTTCGCATGGACCTGGCGCAGAATATTGGACGACTCCAAGTCGTATCTGGAAACAGATCAATTCCTAAACGGAATTTTTGAGGGAGTCCCATTTACGCGAGATGATTGGGTTGCGGAGAAAATGATTTCTTTCCTGACCTATCATAAGCGCCGGAATGCGCAACTTGGCCGGATGACCGAGCACGAATTTTCTAGGGCATCACAGAACAGAGACGTCATCTATGACGCGTTCAACCGGCACTCTCTCAAAAAGGCTAAGGCTGGCGAGACGGTGCCTCTGGTCTCAATTCAGGCCAAAGGAATTGGACGATTTCTTCTGGTTGATAGGTGTCCTCGCTCCGACAGCCCCCATTTGCACAGGCGATCCGGAGGCGAATGTCTGGTGGCGCCTCTGAGGTAAGCGGTTCTTTGTTGGGCTTGGCGGTTCCGATCGGAATAGCCGATCCGCATGAATGACAACGCACGGCCCAATAGCGGAATCCGGGGCGAAGCTGGAACGGCTTAGAGGCGTCGCTATTTACTGGCTTCGCCATGCTTCGGGCGGCGCGTAATCTTCTTGAATGCGCGATCAAACGCTTTTGGGTCTTCCTCGGCTCCGACTTCGCGCGCGGTTTCGAGGAACCGTTTGTATTCCTCGGGGTCGCGGGTCTTGTCAGGCTTCGACGCGGGCTTGCGTGGCATGGGGCATCATACCATGCAAGCGCCCGCTATTCGATTCCCAAGACGCGAAGGATACGCCAGAGCCTAGAACGGGATCGGTTCTTCCTGCCCCACTCCACGAGTCGTTTCGTAAGTCAGGCGCTTGCCCTTCATCCCTCGCAACGCGATCTGCGCCCGCTCCGCGTCGTCGATCCCAAGCCGCTCGCGGGTGTTCTGTCGGAAATCGAATTCGGCGGTATACCGATGCAGGTGCTGCATTTCGACGTGCTGGTAGATGCCGATCATCCCGCGCTTGAAGACGCTAAAGAAGCCTTCGAGGGTGTTGACGTGGACGGTGCCGCGCTCGCCTTTGCGCGCGTATTCGTGCTTGGAGTGGTCCACGCTCTCATGCGCGGCCACGGCCAAGGTGAACTTGTAGTACTGCGCGCCATCGGTATGCAGGGTGCTTTCCGGGTGAACGTGGCGCATCAGGTGTGGCACGATTTCCATCTTGCTCGGCGGGTTGTCGAGCACGATGGTCCGATGCGGGCCACCGCGCTCCACCAGACCCAGCACGGCGATCTTGTGCTGGTAGCCGGGCCGCTTCCGGGTGCGCGGCGAATTGGACAGGAAGCTTTCGTCAGCTTCGACAATCTTCCCCTCGCCGCCGATCGGGCCAGCATCGGTGCCGGGGTCCATGGCCAGCCGGATACGGTGGGTCAGGTGCCACGCAGTCTTCATGCTGCATTGAAGCATCCGCTGGATTTGCCGGGTGCTGACCCCCTTCTTGCTCGCGCACATGAGATGGATCGCCTGAAGCCAGTACCGGAGCGCAAGGTGCGAGGACTCGAAGATGGTCCCCATCCGCACGGTAAAGGGTTTCCGGCAGGCGTAGCACTTGCGGAGGCCAGGCCGGGTGGTCTTCCCGTTGAGGCGCCCTACCCGCTCAGTCTCGCCGCAGAACGGGCATACCGGGCCGTTCGGCCACAGGTGCGCCTCGACGTAGGCAAAGGCGGCGTCTTCGTCTTGGAAGTGAGGGGCGGAAAGAACGGACTTGGCCATGGCTCTATCTCCTTGGCCAATAATCTACATCTGGCGCTTTGGTATGTCAAGTGTAACGTCGCCAATATCTGGGGACGTTCTCCTTCCCATACGTGTGAGCGCCAATATCGGCGGGACGTTACGTATCCCACTTAGCGCATTCGGACCCGCCTTCCTCTCGCTCGTGGTCGAACGAGGAGGACGGAATCGCTGTGAGGCGAATGGACCGGTGCCTGTGCCGCCCTAGACCGAACCACCAGCACCTATAGCCGCGGATGATGAAAGCCATAGGCAGAGCACCCGCGTTTTTCAGGGCTTCCTCCCAAGCTTGAAGATCGACAAGGGATGGCGATGGGCGCTCTTCGGGATGGGTGTGCCATTCGCCAACGAAGGTAGTCGTGCCTTGGCTCCGTCTCCAGCAGCTGAGGGCATGAAGGTGGTGCCCAGGATCGCGGCGGTCAAAGCTCGAGAAGCTGCGGACATCAGCGGTCATCGGCTCTGAGCACCCGACGATTTCGATGTGCGGCGGCCGATACCGGCCGAGCAGGATGCCCCCTGCTTCCGTCTTGTCCCCAGCATAGCTTTCGATCGTGCGGACAACCTCCGCCGGGACCACTACGAAAAGCTCTTCTTTGTCGGCCCGGAAAATCATCCCGCCTGGCACGCGGGGCACCGCGGCGACGGCTGCGGGCTCTGGTCCTTGACGTGGAACGCCCGCCGCTCGTCGAACGTGCGCGTCCGGAAGTACGGCCTCGGCCGACCGTTGGCCCAGTCGATAGCCATATCGGCGGCGAGGGCAGCCGCCTGCATCGACCGAGAGACCGGGAATGGGATATAGGTGGCGTCACCGCATGCGAGGTCCCGCTCGACGACCGCCTCCTCCCTCAAGACCCGGAACCTAGGATTCCCGGCAAGCTCTGGCTTTAGGCACTTCAGACATGCGAGGCCAGACTCGATGCACATGATCGCCTCCGCAGCCGCGCCATTGCCGACCAGCCAGACGAACAGGATGGGGGGCGACTTCGGGCGGCTCGCGACGAAGTGGTGGTTCAGCGCGAGCGACAGCGCCTCCTCGCCGGTGGCGTCGATGACCAAATCACAGCCGAGCAGCATCTCCTTGTGGTCGAGCGCGCTGCCAATGTGGGCGCGGATGTCGATGTGCGGAAGCTGCTCGTCGAGGAACGATCGCATGCCTTCCGCCTTCGGCTTCCCGAGTTGCGGAACGCCGAGGACATGTCGGCCAAGGTTGGATGGTTTCAGGGCGTCGATGTCGAAAAGATGCAGCTCGCCCTTTCCTGTCCCGGCGCCGCTCTGCGCGAGCGCATGCGCGAGGAATCCCCCGATGGTGCCGCACCCGACGATGGCGACTTTCTTGGCCGATAGGTTCTTAATTCCGTGCATGTTGCGCCCGTAGACGTACTCACCGTCGATGCGGTACCCCGACATCCGGCGCACAGGCACATTTTCAGCCGCCGCCATCAAGATCTGGGGCAAGGAGCCCTTCCGGCTTTTGAATTCGGGCTTGCGGAACATAGGCGGGATCTCGAACTCTGCCACGAAGCAGCCATTGGCGGCGCGCAGCGCGAGCACCTTCCTCTCCCCGTCGAGCGCGAGAGCATCCCACACCATCTCCTCGGCGTTCGGAACGAAGTGAGCTAGCCACCTGACATAGACGGCCAGGTTCGATAGTGGCCAATCGCCTGGATGGACTGTGAGGTGCGCTTCGACGCGCGCAACTGCGCACGGCTGCGACTCGGGCGTCTTCCTTCCCGAGATCTTTCGGTGCCGGATCAGAAGCGCCTCCGCGAGTTGGTCCCTCTGCGCTATCACTCCGATGCCGAGTTCAGGCTTCTCCTCCCGGAGCGATAGCCAATAGAGCTGTGCCCGCTTCGGGCGGAAATCGGGCGGCAGGTCGACGTAGACGGTTTCTTTCCAGTATGCGCCAAACTCTTCGGCGAAATCCTGGTCGGATGCGCCGCTGACGGACGCGGAAAGCACCCGCTGTGCTCGGTCGAGGCAGCGAAGCACCGTCCCGGCCGGGTCGTACCTGTCGAGCACGGCGCTGGTGCGGTCCAAGTAGCAGATGCCGTCCCCTTCGAAGAGATGGGTCAGCGGCGTTAGCGGCAAGACGGTCAGGTCGTCGATCGTGATCTCGGGCAGCCGCACGAAATCCAAATCGACCACATTCACTGATATTGGATAGCTCTTGCGGGAGATGGCGAACTCGCCACGCCAGAGCAATAGGCTCGGCCTACTCCAATCCCTCCTGAACCCGCGCTGCGCGAGAGCTTCGCTGATCTGCTGAAGGGCTTCGGCTCTGTCATCCGCTCCGGGAACGGCCCACCTCCGGCGCCGCCACATAAGCCGGTGCCTTCGTCAGCACCTCCTTGGCGGGCTGCTCTATAACGACAAGGTCGGGGCGGTGCGCGATCCGGCCGCCGAAAGCGTTCTGGAGGATCTGGATCGCACCGTCGGCGCTGTAGCAGTGCTCGACGATGCTGTCGATGTGGTCGGCCAGTTCGGCAGCCTTGGCCACGGCTGCGTGCCGGTCGTCGGCTGACATCCGCGCATCCAGCTTCTCTTCCGGATCGGTGGGATTCTCGACCTCTCGGCGGATAAGGCGGGGGAGCCTGGATGCGATCTTCGCGAGGGCGAGGTCATCGCGCGTCGGCATGTTGCGCCTGCCGATCTCCTCGTAGACCTTCCAGACGCACACCATGATCAGCAGCGAGCAGACGTTTTTCAGGTCATGGTGGTCGCGCCACGCCTTGAGGTAGCGGCACTGGCGCCTGATCTGCTCGCCATAGAGCGCGACGGCGTCCCTGAACCAGATGTGGATCTTGCGAGGATCCGAAGGCTTCCAGTCTTCGTCGCGGTGGGCCAGAAGGACCCTGTCAGTGTCCAGGCTCTCCCAGGTGTCTTGGTCGATATCGACCGCCAAATCCGCAACCATCATGGCACGATCCTGGACAGCCTTCGCCATTACCTTGAACTCGTCGTCCGGGATGGCGTAGAGGGGGATGTCGATATGGGCCTTGGCGGAAATCACGAGGCGCACGCAGGTCGGCTTACCATCGTCGAAGCCCCACCTCTCCTGCTTCGCCAGCGCCAGGAGAGCCGCATCGACGAACTTGAACAGCGCCTTCGCGGCCACGGACGGCCGAGCCCGCTGCACGAAGGACATCGGCACGTACAGACCGTCGTCGAAATCCATCTGCTGCGGCGGCATGCGCGGGAGCCGATTGAGGGTCTTGTAGGCGTCGCTGCCCTGCGTGAAAAAGTGGGGCACGAGGGCGTGCCCGAGCGCTTGGCGACCAGCCGCCGCGAAGGTCTTGCGTAGATGATCGCGTATCTTTTTTTTGGCCGCCTTCAGCTCGGCGCGCTCCTGCGGCAGCGGGTCGAGCTGGGACAGCAGATCGACGCCGCGCTCGGCGCCGTGGAGAAGCCTGTTTACGTTCGCCACCACATTCCTCCGATCGCTCTGCGGAGCGAATTCCACTGCGCAGGGTTCGCCCAATGTTCTCGTCGGCCCGGTCGACCACCGGCCCAGGCAGGCGGTCGACCGAATAACGCTCGCACAAGATATTGGTACTTTCGCACGAAACCCATACTACATCGAGCATCGCCATTTCCAAAGGACAAAATTCATCATAAAGTTGAGTGCTGGGCAGAGTTTTCAAAGGCCACGACATGACTTTCCAGATCCTCGCCCTCACCGGCGGCGGCTACATGGGGTTGTTCACCGCCAAGGTGCTGGCGGAGATGGAGCGGCAGGCAGGAGAGCCGATCGCTCGCCGCTTCGACCTGATCGCCGGGACGTCGATCGGCGGGATCATCGCCCTCGGCCTCGCCGCCGAGGTGCCGGCAGACACCATCCTGAACGCGATCGCCGCGCGGGGGTCGACGATCTTCTCCAAGCGCCCTCGCCCGCAAGGCAAGCTCGCGGTGGCGTTGGATATCCTGCGCTTCGTGTGCAGGCCGAAGTACAAGTCGGCCGAGCTTCGCACGGCGGTGCAGAGCATTCTGGGCGACCGGCTCCTTGGCGAGGCGAGGCATCGGGTGCTCGTGCCCGCAGTCAACATGACCAAGGGCAGCATCCAGATGTTTAAGACCCCGCATCACCACAACTTCGGGCGCGACCACCTGCTCAGGATGGCGGACATCGCACTTGCAACGTCGGCGGCGCCGACCTTCTTTCCGCTCGCCGATGTCGATGACTCCCGGTTCGCCGACGGGGGCATGTTTGCGAACGCGCCGGACCTCTGCGCCCTTCACGAGGCGACGCATTTCCTGGAGGCTGACAGGGACGATGTGCGCATGCTCAGCATCGGGACCACCACGTCGAAATTCTCTCTTGCCCATGCGACAGGCAGCCGCCTGGGCGCATGGCAATGGCTCGCGAAGAACAGGCTATGGTCCACCATCAACGCCGCTCAGCAACAGTTGGTCGACTTCCTGATGAAGCACCAGCTAAAAGAACGGTATTTTCGGATCGACTATCTGCAATCACCGGAGCAGCAGGCATATCTCGGCCTAGACGTGGCAACGCTAGACGCGACAAGCACCATTCGAGGTATGGCGGAAGGCGCGTACCAAGCCGCGACTGCTGCTCCCCTATTCCAGCAAATGCTGCAACATCGGCCCGCGCCTCCGAAATTCTTCCACCGGCCTGGGATGGACTAAAGGGATCGCTCCCGCGTTCACACAGGCGCGTCGATCGCGCGCCCTCGCCGTCATACCTCGCCGTCGTAAATGCGGCGCTGGCCATGATCAGCGGCGGGCGCTGAGCGCAAGTCTCCCGATTATTTCGCCGCCAGCCAGGAGACGACCTCGGCGTGGCGGCCTTCGCTGGCGGCAAATTCTTCCGCCAGCCGCGTCACCGAGGCAACGTCGCCGACCGGCGCCAGCACCACCGGATACCAGGCCGGCTCGCCGGGGCTCGGCGCGAGCTGGAGGACGCGCGCGGCATAGCCGCGGTGGCCCAGCTCCTCGGCCAGGCGCTCGGCATTGCCCTTGACCAGGAAGCTGCCGACCTGGACCGAGAACAGGAAGGGCGGCGCGGCCTGGGCCGGCGCCGGGGCGGCGGCGACTGCTGCCGCTGCGGGCGCCGCCGCTGAGGCGGCGCCGGCGGGCGCCGGCGGGGCGATGACCAGCGAGCGCGGCGCCGCCAGCGCCGCCGCGACCATCCGCCCGCGCAACGGCGAGGCAGGGCCGATCTCCAGCGGCAGCCCGACGCGGAAATCCTTGACCGGCGTGGGCGCCGGCGGAGGCGGCGACGCCGCCGCTTGCGCCTGCGCGGCGGGCGCGGCCTGCGCTGCGCCGGCGGCCGGCGGTGGAGCGGCGTTCTTCGCCTCGGCGGGTGCGGCCGGTGCCGGCGGCATCGGCACCGTGATCGAGGCGCTGGCGACGGGCGCGGGCGGCGACGCCGCCGCGACCGGTGCGGCGGCGGTGCCCTGCGGCTTGGCGCCGGGCAAGGCGGGCTGCCTGGCGATGCTGGGCGGCGTGCCGGCGGCCAGCGGCACGATGCTGATGCCGACGCCGATCATCAGACCCGAGGTGAAGGTGAGCGCGCCGAACAGCGCGGTGCCGAAAAACACGGTCGCCGCCTGCCGCGGTGTCAACGCCATGATCGAACCCCTCTCTTCCCTGCCCCTTTAAAGCCGGTCTTGGCGCCGGCTGGTTCAGCTAGCCTTTTTTGGCCGGTACCGCGGCGCCGCGCGCCGCGGCGGCGGGTGCGCTGGCCGGCTTCTCCGGGCGCGCCGGCTTCGCCGCGCTGGATTGCGCCTCTGCCGGCGCCCGCTCGGTCTTCTGCTGTGGCTCCGGCCCGGCGGCCGGGCGACGGTCGCGGAACAGGCCGCGCTGCATCGCGGTGCCGCCCAGCTGCAATCTCTGCCAGGGGACGAACTTGTCGTCCGGGAGCTGCGCCTGGCGGCGGAAGGCGGCGATCGGCTGGAAATGCCCGGAATAATTGCTCCACCAGTCGATCGCGCCGGCATTGAAGCGCACCGTCCCGGCATAGATCACCGGCCTGCCCTGCGACAGCTGGGCATGGCCCGCCTGGGCCGAGATCAGCGTGCGCTGGTCCATGCGCCTGAGCCCCTGGGTGCGCACGAAATTATAGGTGCCGTCGGGCCGGGTGATCAGGCCTTGCGCCGCGCTCCTGGCGCCGAAATTGTCCTGGCCGAGCGCCACCAGCTCGTCGCCGGGCGGCGCCTTGCGCCCGATATCGGCGGCGGTGCGGTTGCTGAAGCTGGCGAAGCGCTGCGCCGTTCCGGCCGGCGCCGGGCGGCCCGCCACCGGCGGCGGCGGCACGCGCACCGGATGAGCGGCGAAGCCGCGTGGCGGCGGCGGCGCGGCCGGCCTCCCCGGAGGCCTGGCGCCCGGACGCGGCGGTGGGGGAACTGGCTTGCTCACGGACTCCTCGCCTTCGGCCGCGACGCGCACAACCCTGGGTCTTCTTCTATAATTTTGCGTTGACCGCATCAAGCGATCTGCACCGTGACCTGCCCCGCCATGTTGATCTTGATGACGCCGGCCCAGGCGCACATGCAGGTCGAGCTGTCGTTGAGCGCCGGCATGTTGGCGATCATCACCGTGGGCGAGCCCGGGACCCAGGGCGCCACCGTGTTGGGGATGCAGGGCATCGGCGTCAGCACCCCCAGCGCCGCCGCGGTCGCCGCCGCCACCGTCGGGTTGGCGATGCTGCTGCACATGCCGAAGGGCATGATGTTGACCATCGGCGCGTAATCCATGATGTTCGCCGCCGGCGGACCGCCCGCATTGGTGCGGTTGGCCGGCAGCACGCTGAGCGAGCTCGGCGCCGCGCCGAAGCTGCATTGCAGCAGCGCCCCCGCCACCACCTGTAATCCCATCCTCCGCCCTCCTCCCGCCTGGCCAGGAACTCGGGGGTCACCACGGAGACACGGAGGTCAGGGAGAGCGTCGGGCCGCAAACATCTGCCGCTTTCCCCGCGAAAGCGGGGAGCCAGGGCCCAGCGACGTGCGGTTGCTCCTGGGCCCCCGCTTGCGCGGGGGCGGCGATGAACCTTCAACTCTTCTCCCGTGTCCTGTCGGTGCCGCCGTGGTGAACCCCTCCAAAAGAGCCTAGCCGCCGAACGCCTTGTCGATCCAGGTGCGCTTTGGCGGCTTCTCCGGGGCCGGCTGCGCCGCCTGCTCGCGCGCGACCAGCTTGCCCTTGGCATAGACCGCCTGCTCGTTCACCGCGCCGTTCTCGTGATAGGTCGTGAGCTTGCCGTCGAGCAAATTGCCGCGCCAGTGCGCGCGCTGGCGCACGCCGCCGCTCTCCCAGTAATCGACCGCCTCGCCGTCGAGCAGCCCCGCCTTGTAGGGTGCCTCGCGCAGCTTGGCGCCGCCGGGATGGAAGACCTGCATCACGCCCTCGAGCTTGCCCTGCCGGTAGGGCGCGATGCTGTGCAGCCGCTCGGCCGGGTCATAGCTCCTCATCTCGCCCTCGAGCACGCCCTTCACATAGGGCATCTCGGCCAGCTTCCTGCCCTCGGCATAGACGATCATGGGGCCGTCGAGCACGCCACCGCGAAACTGCATCCGCGCGATCACCTGGCCGGCGGGATCGTACTGCACCCGCTCGCCCTCGAGCTTGCCGTCGCGGAACATCGCCGTCTCGGCCTGGGCGCCGTTGGGGTGATAGCTCGCGGCCGGGCCCGACAGCACGCCGCCCGCCATCTGCGCCTGGGACAAGGTCGCCCCGCCCTCGCCGCTGCGCGTGACGGTGACCGGCGATGCGGTGGCGCGGTCGTCGCTCATCGCCGCCTCAATTGATCTTCACCATGCCGCCCTTCACCGTCAGCATGCCGCCGCCATCGACGGTGCCCGAGGCGCTGCCCTTGATCTCCATGGTGGTGCCGCCGCTGAGGCTGAGGCCGGTGCCGGAGCTGGCGGTGAGATCGGTTCCCGACTTCACCGTCATCGACGTCCCCGACTGCACGGTGAGCGCGCCGTCGGTCTTGAGCGTGAGGTCGCCGGTCGCCTGGATGGTGAGCGTGCCGGTCACCTTGAGCGTGTAGTTGCCGCTGACGGTCTGGGTGAAATCCGCCTTGTTGGTATGGGTCTCGTTGCCGGTGACGGTCATGTCGCGCGTGCTCTGCACGCTGTGCGTCTCCTTGCCCTGGCTGACGGCGACGGTGCGGTCGCCCTGGCTCACGGTCAGCGTCTCGTTGCCCTGGCTCACCGTCACCGCGCGGTTGCCTTTGGTCACCGTCAGGCTGTCGTCCTTCTCCTGGATGGTGACGGTGCGGTTGTTGGTGATGGTGGTCGTCTGATCGTTGAGCACGTCGATCGTCATGTCCTTCTGGGCATGGAGATAGAGCTCCTCGCTGCCGGCCTTGTCCTCGAGACGGATCTCGTTGAAGCCGTTGCCGCCCTTGGACGAGTTGCTCTTCACCGTGCTCTTGGTCTGCTCGTCGGGGAGCGTGTAGGGCACCGGCTGCTGGCCGTTATAGACCGCGCCGGTCACCAGCGGCCGGTCGGGATCGCCCTCGAGGAAGCTCACCACCACCTCCTGGCCGATGCGCGGCAGGAAGATGGCGCCCCAATTCTTGCCCGCCCAGCCCTGCGCCACGCGGATCCAGCACGAGCTGTTCTCGTCGTTCTGGCCGAGCTGGTCCCAATGGAACTGCACCTTGATGCGGCCGTACTGATCGGTCCAGATCTCCTCGCCGGATTTGCCGGTGACGATCGCGGTCTGCGTGCCGTAGATGCGCGGCTTCGGCGTGACGCGCAGCGGGCGGAAGCTGGCGCTCGACGGGAAAGCCTGGAAGGTGTTGCGGTACTGCCGCCGGCCGCCGGCATGGCTCACCTGATAGAGCACATAGGTGTCGTTGACGTTGTCGCGGGGATGGCCGGTGAGGGTGAAGCTCGACCCCGTGGAGAAGGTGCGGCAGGTGCTCTCGCCGCTGATCAGCCGGACCGGCACCTCCATCGCCTCCAGGCGCTTCTTGCCATAGGCGTCGCCGTCGTCCTTGCTTTGATAAAGGCCGGGATACTCGTAGATCTGCATGGTGCCGGCACTGCCGGCGGTGGTCGACAGCAGCTGCGTCGCCGGCGTCTCGAAATTGAAATCCTCGGTCTGGTATTTGCCGGTGACGACGCTCGCCTCGAGGCTGAGGCCGGTGACGAGGTCCTGCTCCTCCCAGGCCTTGGCGCTCTCCGGCTTGAAGGCGACGGAGGCGAGGTTGGCGCAAGGCTGGAAGGCGCTGGCATCGTCGGCCAGCACCAGCGTGTGCTTGCCGTCGGCGTGCTGGAAGAAATAGAAGATCCCCTCCTCCTCCATCAGCCGCGAGATGAAGTCGAAGCAGGTCTCGCGATACTGCACGCAGTAGTCGCGCGGGTTGTAGGTGCCGGTGAGCGAATCCTGGATATCGGTGACGCCCTGCTCCTGCAGCACCTGCTTGACGATGTCGGGCACGGACTTGCTCTGGAAGATGCGGTTGTCGGAGGCCAGCGTGAGCTGCCAGAGCGTCGGCCGGACATCGAAGTGATAGCTGAGCCCGCTCTGCACCATGCGCGCGACGATGCCGTTGAAATAGCGCTTGTTGCCGTCCTTGTCGGTGCCGGTGACGGTGACCCCTTGGCCGACCACCTGGGTGAAGTCGAGATCGCCATGCTCGGAGTCCATGTCGAGGCGGAACTCGAACAGGCCGGAGATGCGCTCCTCGCCCTCGAAGGATTGCAGCAGCAGCATGTCCGCGCCGAGCGGCGTGGTGACGGTGAAGACATAGCCGGTCTGGGTGTAGCCGAGAACCGTCATCTCACCGCGCCGCGAGAACGGGCTCGTCGAAGACGAAGCGCAGGCCGCCTTTGCCGTCGAGATCGATATGCACGAGATCGAAGGCGTCGCCCTCGGTGACGCGCGCCAGGATCTCGCCGGAAAGCTCGGGCAGCAGCGTGTTGGTCAGCAGATTGTCGATGGCGCGCGCGCCGGTATCGATCTCGCCGCAGCGCGCGGCGATGGCGCTCACCACCTCGGGCGCGCAGCTGAGCTCGGCGCGGTAGGTGTCCCAGAACCGCTCCTGCACCCGCTTCAGCTTGAGGCGCACGATCTCCTCGATCTGCTCGTCGCCGAGCGGCAGGTAGGGGACGACGACGAGGCGGCCGAGGAGCGCCGGCTTGAAATGCCGCACCAGCTCCGGCCGGATCGCCGCGACGATCTCCTCGGCCTCGGGCGCGCCGCGGCTGGCGCGGGCCATGTCGATGATGGTGTCGGCGCCGATGTTGCAGGTGAGCAGGATGGTGGCGTTCTTGAAATTGACGACCTGTCCCTCGCTGTCCTCCAGCACGCCCTTGTCGAACACCTGATAGAAGAGCTCGAGCACGTCGGGATGCGCCTTCTCGACCTCGTCGAGCAGCACCACGGCGTAGGGGTTGCGCCGCACCGCCTCGGTCAGCACGCCGCCCTTGCCGTAGCCGACATAGCCCGGCGGCGCGCCCTTGAGGCCGGAGACCGAATGCGCCTCCTGATACTCCGACATGTTGACGGTGATCATGGTGCGCTCGCCGCCATAGAGCAGGTCGGCGAGCGTGATCGCCGTCTCGGTCTTGCCGACGCCGCTCGGCCCCACCAGCAGGAACACGCCGGTGGGCTTGCCGGGCTCGCCGAGATCGGCGTGATAGGTCTGCATGCGCCGGCAGATGATGTCGAGCGCGGTCTCCTGGCCGACGACGCGCTCCATCATCCGCGGCTTCAGCGTGCGCACGGTCGCGATGCGGTCGCTCAGCATCTTGCCGACGGGAATGCCGGTCCAGCCGGACACCACCTCGGCGATGGTGCGGGTGTCGACATGCGCCGGCACCATGGCGTCGCCTTCCTGGATCGCCTCCAGCTCCAGCCGCACGCCGCCCAGCGCGCCGAGCGGCCCGGCAAGGTCGCGGCCGGGCGGCGCCGCCTCGATCTCGCGCTCGAGCTCGGCAATGCGGCGGACGGTGGCGCGCTCCTGCTCCCAGCGCGCGGCCAGGCGATGGCGCGCCTCCTCGCTTTGCGCCTGCTCCTCGAGCAGCCGGTCGATGCGCTCGGCGTGATCGCGGCCGGCGGTCTTCTCGCGCTCCAGCAGCGCGATCTCCGCCGCCAGCGCCTCGCAGCGGCGGATCGCGTCCTGCAGCGCCGGCGGCTGGCTCGCCTGGGCGATGGCGACGCGCGCCGCCGCGGTGTCGAGCAGGCTCACCGCCTTGTCGGGGAGCTGCCGTCCGGCGATGTAGCGATGCGAGAGGCGCACCGCCTCGCCCACCGCCTCCTCCAGGATGCGCACGCCGTGGTGGCGCTCGAGCTTCGGCACCAGGCCGCGCAGCATGGCGATCGCCGCCGCCTCGCTCGGCTCCTCGACCTTGATCACCTGGAAGCGGCGCGCCAGCGCCGGATCCTTCTCGAAATATTTCTTGTACTCGGCCCAGGTGGTGGCGGCGATGGTCCTGAGCTCGCCACGCGCCAGCGCCGGCTTCAGCAGGTTGGCGGCATCGCTCTGTCCCGGCGCGCCGCCGGCGCCGATCATGGTGTGGGCCTCGTCGATGAACAGCACGATCGGCCGCGGCGAGGCGCGGACCTCGTCGATCACCTGCTTCAGCCGGTTCTCGAACTCGCCGCGGATGCCGGCGCCGGCCTGCAGCAATCCGAGGTCGAGGATGCGCACCTGCACCGGCCTGAGCGCCGGCGGCACGTCGCCCTTGACGATGCGCTGGGCGAAGCCCTCGACGATCGCCGTCTTGCCGACGCCGGCCTCGCCGGTGAGGATCGGGTTGTTCTGGCGCCGCCGCATCAGCACGTCGACGATTTGGCGGATCTCGGCGTCGCGGCCGATGATGGGATCGATGCGGCCCGCCTCGGCCTCGGCGGTGAGGTCGATGGTATAGGCGTCGAGCGCCTGCTGCTGGCGCGAGGCGCCGCCGCGCGCCGCGCCGCCGCCGGCAGCGGCCGGCGCCGCCGGGGCTTCCTCCGCCGTGCCGCGGACCAGCTCCGGCAGGTCCTCGACCAGCCGGCCGCGCGGAATGCCGGTCAGCACCGGCACCGCTTCGAGCAGCAGCGCGCGCAGCGCGTCGTCCTCGAGCAGCGCCAGCAGCAGCGCGCCCGAGCGCACGGCGCCGTGCCCGAGCTGCAGCGAGCTGGTGACCCAGGCGGCCTCGAAGAGCTGCAGCACATGCGGCGAGAGCGTCGGCGTGCGCGTGTTGCCGCGCTTCAGCTTCTCGATGGCGGCGCCCAGCTGCTTGGCCACGGTGCCGGCATCGACCTCGTAATAGCGCAGGATGCGCGGGAGATCGGCGTCGGCCGCCTCCACCAGCTTCAGCAGCAGATGCTCGACCTCGACCGAGAAGTGGGTCTGCGCCAGGCACAGCTCGGCGGCGGTCTCGAGCGCGCGCCGGCAGGTCGGATTGAGCTTGGAAATGAGCGCTTTGACGTCGGACATATGTTCAGGCGACGGCGTTTCCGGCGGTTGCACTCTAGCATGCCGCCGGTGCCAACCCTATGGAATAGAGCCGCTTAGCCGAGCCGGGGCGGGCTGCGGAAGCGGCGGATGGTGACGTTGAGGATGCCGTTGACGATGTAGCGCGAGGCGCGGCCGATGCGGCCGCGCGCCGCGGCCGCCGGCACCGCCGACGCCGAGTCGGGCGCTGCGGGGGACGGCGCGACGCCCGGCTCCTCCGCGCTCGGCCGCGGCGTGCGGCTGGGCGCGGTTGCCGCCGTCGGCACGGCAGAAGCCGCCGGGCGGCTCGACCGCTTCGCGATCAGAGCGCGGACCGGCGCCGCCAGCCGGCTCATCCCGACGCGCGGCAGGCCGCCGATCGAGACGCTGACATCGGCCAGGCTCGGCACCGAGCGCAGGCCCCGCCCCAGGCTCAGCCCGGGCGGGCGGCCGCTTGCCGGCGTGGCGTTCTCGACCTGTGCCGGGCTGCCGAGCTCGCCGAGGAAGACGCCCAGGCCGGGAAGGCCGGCCACGCCTGCGGTCGGTGCCGAGGGCAGCGCCGCCAGCACCTCGCGGCGCCGCGTTCCGCCATTGGCGCCGGAGGCAGAGCCCGCGTCCGCCTCCGCCGCATCGGATGCCGGCGCGGCGCGCCGGCGCGCCGGGCGGGGCCGCGCGCCGGAAGCTTCGCGCGCCAGCCCGAGTTCGCCGGGACTGCGACGCTCCTTGGCGCCGGCGGACGGCTCGAAGCGCGCGCAGCCGCCGATCGCGCCGGAGAGCACCACCGCGCCGCCGCGCCGGTCGCGCGGCGCGACGCTGACGTTGAGCGTGGAGGCCACGCGCGGCGAGGCGCCGCCGGCATCGCGCGGGGTCATGGAAAGGCCTCAAGGGGCGACAGGAACGGCACAGCGCGAGGAAGATAGCACCGTGATCAAGCGGCTGCCTGCGTGAAATCCGCGCGTCACTCCTTGTCGTCGCCGGCAATGTGCCGGCGGCGCGCCGCGAGCGCGTCGCGCAAGGGATCGGCGGCCGGCGCGCGCGGGGGTGCGGCGCGGACCGGCCGCAGCCGACTGCGATCGAAGGACGCCGCTTGATGGGCGATGCTGCGCGCAGTATCGAATTCCTGCCCGGCGCCGACCGCGCCGAGCTGGCCGCGGGCGAGGCTGCGGCGAGTCTCGACCGCGGCAAGGTAATCGCGGAGCTTGTCGAGATCGCGGCCGAGGAGCTGGGCGAAGTTCTGGACGCGGCGCTCCGCCTCCTCGGCGCGGCGTCGCAGCTCCGCCCGCACGCCGCGGTCGGCGACCTCGACCTTGAGCAGGTCCGAGGGCTTGATGACGCCGGAATCATCGTCCTCGCCGCCGCGCAACGCGGCAAAGCGCGCCTTCAGCTCCGAGATCAGCGGCGGCTCCGCCAGCTCGCGCTTGAGCTCGCGCAGGTCCTTGGCGAAGGTCTCCATCCAGAACTTGGTGTGCCGGATCTCAGCGCCGAGCTTGAGCAGCGTCTCCTCGGTGAGATCGGCACCGCGCATCAGCCGGTGCGCGCCGCGCTCGAGCTGCGCGCCAAGCGCCTCCTGGTCCTTGTCCATGAGGCGCCGGATCAGCCGGTCGACGCCCTGTTCGACGCCGAGCCGCGCAGTCAGGCGGCGGTAATCGGCCTCGCGGCCGCGGGCGAGATCGATGACGCCGCCCACCAGCCCGCCGAGCGCGTTGAGGGCGTTGAGCGAATCCTGGACCACGCCCTTGATGGCGCTGAAATCGACGCCGAAGCTGGCGATGGTGCGGCCGAGCGAGATCCCGGCCCGCATGAGCTTGTAGATGCCGCCGGCCGCCAGGATGCGGCGCTGCATGTCGTTGGCGGCGCCTTCCTCCTGCGCGTGCTCGAAGGCCGTGGCGGCGGCGCTGTAGTAGCTCGCATAGACGCCGAAGGTCTGGTTCTGGTAGAGCGCGTTCTCGAGCCGCTTCTGGAGCGCCTCGAACTCCTCCTTCTTGGCTGCGAAGAAGCCCTTGGCCTTGCTCTTGGCAAGCGCGCGATAGCGGTCCTTCACCGCTTGCAGCCCGTTCCACATCTCCGTCGTGCCGGGTCCCTCGACGAGCCGCTGACGGTCGAGCGGTGCGATGCGGGCGGCGCGAGCGCCGGCGCCGCGCTGGGCGTGCTGCAGCACGAGCCGCCAGCCATTGTGAAAATCCGCGAACTCCTGGCCGGAAAGCACCGTGAGCCACAGGAAATCGAATTTGCCGTGGCGGAATTTCTGCGGGTTCTGTCCCGGGTTCAGCCGCTCGGGCGTGGCGTCATAACCGAGCGCCTCGATCTCGCGCAGCAGTTTGTCGAGCTCGCGCAGATTCTCGACATTGGCGCCGGTGAAGGCCTTGGTGAGGTTGCGGCTGAAATGCTTCCAGCCACGCTCGAGCGTGGTCCGCGCCATGCGCAGGACGCTAACAGCACTGGCGCCGGGAGACCATGCCAATCAACCGTTAGATGTCTGCCGGCGATGCGCGCCCGGTCTCAGCGCGGCCGCACCATCATCGGCTGCACCGCCGCGCGCTGGCCCAGGCGGTCGGCCTCGGCCTCGAGGCCGGGATCCTGCACCACCGCGATGCCGGCGCCAAAGGGGTTGCGCACCCTGCCCTGGCGCTGCTGCACGACATGGGCGAGCTCGTGGCCGAGGAGCTGCTGGCCGCGCGGGCTTGCCGGATCATACTGGCCCGGCGCGAAATAGATGTCGGAGCCCAGCGTGAAGGCGAGCGCGCCGATGGCCGGCGCCTCGGGCCCGACATGGACGCGGACATCGCCGAAGCTGGCGCGGAAGAAGGATTCCATCTTCTGCTGCAGCGCCTCGGGCAGCGGCCGTCCCATGCCGCCGCGGCCGACATGCTGCAGCGTGTCGGGCAGCGGCATGGCATTGCCGTGCTGCTGCTGCGGCTGCGCCGCCTTGCGCTGCGCGGTTGCCGGCGGCGCGAAGATCCGCGGCCTGCCGCCGGGGAAATAGCCCTGGATCACGCGCGCGCTCATGCCCTCTCCTCTCAGCGCCTGCCCGGCTTCGGCGCGGGCTGCGCCATCTGTCCATAGACCTGCTGCGGCCGCCGCACGCCGGCGCCGGGAAAGGCGTCGATGCCGCCGGCGCGCAGAGACGTCGGCGGCAAAAGTCGAGCATTGCCGCCGCGCCAGGCTGAAATCCGGCGTCCGTGTCTTGTACTCGGCCACCTTGGCAAGCGCGGCGCGCGCCTGCTGGGCGGTGACATCGAAGCTGCGCGTCCTCACTCCGGGCTTGGCGAAGGCGTGGTCGTCGGCATGGACGCGGCCCTTGACGCCGGCGTTCAGCTTCGGCAGGTCGCGGCGCGGATCGTAGCGCTCGTACTGCGCCGGCGAGAAGCCGAAGGCCTGGCGCCGTCCGGCCGGGTCCTGGATGGCGACGAAGCTGTGGCCGGCAAGCTCCGGCGGCAGGCCCTGCGCGCTCGGCCCCTGATGCAGATAAGAGCCCACGGTGATGCGATAGCCGGCGGCACGAGGTTGCGCCGCGGCGGGCGTGCGCAGCGGCGGAATCGGCGGCGGCGGGATTCTCCTGGACCCAGTCATGATCTTGCCATCCGCGGCGGAGAACGGATGTTTTTATCATATCCGCGGCGCAGCGGCAAACCGCGCCGGCCACCGCTCAGGCGATGCCGGAGGCAAAGTCCTGGTGCTCGCCTTGCCGGCGGCGCAGCCGGAAGGCCAGCACCAACAGCGCGCCGCCGAAGAACAGCGCATAGGCGCCCATCCACCAGGTCAGCACCAGGGCGCCGATGAAGGGCTGCAGGATCAGCAGGATGCCCCAGACCACCGAGACCGCGCCGCCGAAGCCCATCAGCCATTTGCCATGGGTGGGCTGCAGCCGGACGGCGGCGCCGAGCAGCAGCCCGCCGCTGACGATCGCCCAGGCGGCCATGATCCAGACGAAGGCGAGGATCGTGATCAGCGGCCAGGCGATGGCGATGGCGCCGGCGACGAGATCGGCGATGCCCTCGAAGGCCAGCCATCCCCAACGCTCGCGCCGCTGCGCGGCGCGCAGCCCGGCGATCAGCGCGAAGACGCCATCGACCAGCATGTAGGCGGCGAACAGCAGCACCAGTGCCGTCAGCGTCACGCCGGGCAGCAGCACCGCGATGAGACCGAAGATGATGGCGAAGACGCCGCGCAGAGCGATCGCCCACCAGTTGCGCGCCAGCAGCGCGTTCATGGCCTCGACCGCCGGCGGATCCCAGCCGGAGGCGAAGCCGGCACCCGCGGCGCCCATCGAGGCGGCGTCCATGGAGAAAGCGCCCGGCTTGGTGCCCTGATAGGCGGGATCAGCCTTGCCCTCGCGCGCCCCGGGGCGCTCGCCGGGGCCGCGCTTGCCGTCGCTGCCCATGGTCATCGTCCTCTCCTCCTTTTGTCCGTATCGGGCCCGCCATCCGGCGGCGCCATCCGCGGCCGGCGCGATGCCAGCGCCGACGCGCGCAGCCGCTCCGCCGCCGGCGGGCGGCCCGGAGCGGCCCGCGCATCGGCGCTACTCGGCCGCTCCCTGCGACGCCTTGGCCTTTGCCGCCGTCGGGGCGGAGGCGGCGGGCTTGTCGCCGGCAGCGGCGCGATCCACCGCCGGCGGCTGGTCATCGCCGCTCCTGACGGCGATCTTGTGCGTCTTCTCCTGCACCGCCTTCGGCTTCGGGATGGTGATGGTGAGCACGCCGTTCTTGAACTCCGCGTCGATGTCCTCGGGCTCGACCGCGAAGGGCAGCAGCAGCGTGCGCGAGAAGGCGCCTTGCGTGCGCTCTACCAGATGATAGCTCCGCTCCCCCTCTTCCTCCTCGTCCGCTTCCGTCTCCGCCGCCTTCTCGCCGCCGATGGTCAGCATGCCGTCGGCGAGCTTGACCTCGATATCGTCCTCGTCGAGGCCGGGCAGGTCGGCGGTGATGCGGATCTCCTCGTCGGTCTCGCTGATATTGATCTGCGGCGTGAGGATCGCCGGCGGCAGGGCGCGCAGCGCGGGAGCGAGCATGCCCGGCGCGCCGAAACCGCCGAAGAACGCGTCGAACATCCGGCTCATGTCGCGGCGGAAGGCCACAAGCGGATCGGAATCCTCCGGCCAACGCGATACGGCCCGGTTTGCCTGGAACGGGGCCAAGCCTCTGACAGCCATGCGGTATCTCCTCTCGTCCGATTGATGACACGTCCGATCGGCGGCGCAGATCGGACTCAGGCGCTGATGGTGATGCGGTCGTCGACCTTCTTGACCCCCGGCGCCGCCCAGGCCGCACGCTCGGCTTCCTGGCGCTCGGCCCAGGACCGCACCGTTCCCTTGAGGACCACCTCGCCGTCATGGACTTCGACGGCAACGCGCTTCGCATCGACTTCCGCGCTGCGCCGGAAGGCCTCTTCGATCTTGCGCTTGACGTCGGCCGGCGCAACCCGCGGCTTCACCTGAACGAGGTTGGTGACGCCGTGGACGCCTTTCATCCATCGGACCGTGCTCTCCGCCCGTTCGCGCTGGTAGTTCCATTCGACCTCGCCCTCGAGCGTGATCCAGCCGTTCTTCACCGTCGCGGTGATGCTGTGGCCGGAGAGCGGCAGCTGGTTCTTGAGCGCGGCGACCGCGTCGCGCGCGATCTCGGGATCCGGACGCTCGTCCACCGCCGGTAGCCGCACCTCGATGTCGTTGGCGAGGCCGATGACGCCCGCGACGCGCTTCGCCGCCCGCTCGGCCTCGAATTTCTGGCTGTAGCTGCGCGCAAACCCGGTCAGGGAGACGACGCCGTTCTTCACTGTCACGGCGATGTCGGTGGCGTCGATGTCCGGATCCCATCTCAGCTCGTCCTCCACGTCACGCTTGATGTCGCTGTCGAGCCTCATGGCGTCCTCCTGCTAGGGTCCCTCGCCGCCAGCGGGACGAGACGCCCGTTGCGGCGCCCAGCAAGTATGGCCCGCCGATCGGGCGCCGCCTTGACCGTCGTCAACTTCGTCGGATTTTTCTCTGCCGCCGCGGCCAGGGAACCTTCGCCTGCGCCTTTCGTTTCAACTGATCCCAAGACTGGCGCCCGCTGACATCGCGATCAGACCGCCTCGCGAATCTTGCTTCCGCCGTGCATGTCTCGCGCAGAAGGAGAGGCCGATGCCGGTCACCGACACCAGACCAAATCGATGGACCGCCGGAAATCCTGCCTCGCTGCTCGACCGCGCGCCCCGCCCGCAGCCGCCGAAGGCGATGGAGGCGCTGGCGACGCGGCGCACGTGCCGGCGCGGCCAGGAGATCTACCGCCGTGCCGACCGCGCCGAGACCTGGTACTGCGTCGTCGCCGGCGTGGCGCGGAAATGCGTGACGACCGCCGATGGCCGGCGTCGCATCGTCGATTTTCTGCTGCCCGGGGATTTTTTCGGCCTGACGCCGCGGCGCGAGCACCTCTTCGCCGTCGAGGCGGTGGTCGACGGCACAATCGTCGCGCGCTACCCGCGCGGCCGGCTCGAGATCATCGCCAATTCCGATCCACAGGTGAATCAGCTCGTCCGCGACATCGCCTTCGAGGCGATCAACCGGCTGCAAGCGCGGATTCTCATCCTTGGCCGTACCACGGCGGTCGAAAAGGTCGCCGCCTTCATCGTCGAGATGGCGCAGCGCTCCGCCAACGGCCCAGGCACCGCTTTCTGGTTGCCGATGTCGCGCTATGACATCGCCGATTATCTCGCGCTCTCGGTCGAGACCGTCAGCCGCGCCGTCAGCGACTTGAAGCAGAGCGGCATCATCACCTTGGCCGGCAAGCGGCGCATCACCATCCTCGACCGCGCCTTCCTCGACAGACGCAATGCCGAGGTTTGAGCGGCACGCGCGGCGCAGAACTCAAGGCGGAGCTCGACCATGGTCGTACAGAAGCTGGCGCAGACGGGATGGCAGGCGTTCTTCGACCTGCTGTCGAAAGGCCTGGTCGGCAAGCGTGCCGAGATCGAGGTCGCCTCGCTCGCGCTCGGCGTTCAGCCCGAGGCGAGCTGGCTGCCGCTGGCAGGGATCACCTACGATCCCAAGAACGATCTCATCGAGATCGCGCTCGACCGCCTGGATCATCTCATCCACCGGCCGCGCGAACTCTATCTCTCGGTCGATGACGGCGCGCTGGCGAGCCTGCTGGTGGTCGACGACGAGGGGGTGCGGCAGACGGTGCGCTGGCGCGATCCGCTGATGCTGCCGAAACCGCCGGCGCAGGGGTGAGCCGGCGCGCCGCGACCACCGCTCAGGCGGCGCCGAGCAGCGCCGCGCCCGGCCGCAGCCGCACCTCGCCCGGCGTCGTCCGCCGGCGGCTGACGAGGAAGCTCGTCCATCCCAGCCGCGCGCCGCTGCGGCGGCCGAGCCGCGTCGGCGGCACCTCTTCCGGGCGCAATTGCAGGCGATACTCCGGCTCGAGCGCGCTTTCGGCATAGAACGCCACGAGCGACTGCAGCGGCCGGTGCGCCTTGCCCGCGGGGAGGAAGTCGAGGAATTGCGGCAAGGAGAGCGGGCCCAGGGTCAGGCGGAGGCCGGCCTGCTGATCCCAGGCACGCCGCCCCAGCACGGCGCCGCGGCCGAGCCCGTGGTTGCGCCCGGCCATGCCGATGCGCGTCCGCTCGCCGGGATCGATGTCCAGCCACCGCCCCTCGAGCGGACTGCCGCTCACCGGCACGCCGAAATAATCCGCGAGCACGCGCTCGAGCCCGTGCAGGCTGCGCGGCGCCTGGGCCAGGATCCCGGCATAATGCAGCAGCGCGCGATCCGGGATCGGCATCCGGCCGCGCAGCTCGGGCAGCGCCATGCCGAAGAGAGCATAGAGATAAAGCGCGAAATTGCCGTCGGCCGGCGTGCCGCGGGTGAGGCTCGGACGGTGCCGGGTGCGCGCGCGGTAGAGCAGCGACAGCAGGCGGTGGTTGAAGATATCGAGAAAGTCGCGCGCCGCGGTGTCGCCGCGCCGCGTCCGCGCCAGCACATGCTCGCTCAGCGGCGGCGGCAGCGGACCGAAGCCGCCGGCCAGCCCCATGAAGTTCACCACCATTTCCGGCGGCTCGCCCGGCGCCGCGCCGAGCCTGAGGCGGTCGATCTCGCTCGCCGGAAACGCCGCCATCAGGCTGGAGCGGAAGCGCACCGGCTCCGGCGGGACGCCGCTGCCCTCGCCGACCCGAACCGTGCGCGGCAGCAGACGCTCGAGCAGATGCACCGCCTGGAAGAAATCGAAGCGGTAGGCCTCGGCGAAGAGCTGCTCGGCTAAAGGACGATCCTTTCGCCAGCCAAAGGCGGCCATCGCTTCCATACCCCGTCGCGTTGCGCGCTCGTCACCACCAGCTCGGTGAAGGCGTTGGTGGCGGCGTAGAGTCCGAGAAACCGGCTCAGCACCGCGCTCAGCAGGAAGGCGCTGGATCCGACATAGAGCGTCTCGTCGAATCCCAGCGCGACCTCGGTGCCGCGGCAGAAGCCGCGCCAGCCGTCCTTGCCGATGCGGCGCACCACGGCGCGGCTGGCCAGCGAGCGCACGCCCTGGATCTGCTTTTCCACCGTGCCGGTGTCGGTGCCGGCGTAAAGCCTGAGGATCTCGCGCAGCGCGGCGAGCCCGTGCTCGCCATCGGCGAGCGAGAGCTGATTGAGCGAGAGATGCGAGATCAGCCGCCACAGCGTGGCGCCGCCCAGCGGCGGCGTGACCTGCCGCGTCGGCTTGGTCAGGCAGGTGATGCCGGCAATCGGCGCGTCGACCTCGATCTCGAGCCGCGTCTCCGGCGCGATGTGCTCGGCGAGCCCGCGATTGGTGGCGAGCGCATGCGCGAACACCGTCTGCGCCGGCGGCCGCGTCGGGGTGAAGGCGAGATCGAGGAAGGAGAGCAGCATGTCGGTGCCGGGCATGTCCGCCCGGGCGGCGGGCTGGCGGCGCGCCGTCCAGAACGCGGTCTGTCCGTTGACCGCGGCGTGATGGTCGAAGGAGAAATAGGGTTTGATGGTGCGGCTGTCATCGGCCACGTCGGAGGTGGCGGAGACCTTGACGATGGAATGGATCTCGGTGCTGCGCTCCCAGCGATTGTCCGGCACCAGCAGATACTCGGTCCGGGTCTGGTCGACGCGGATGGGCTCGGTGGTCTTGGGAAAGAGATTGACGATCGGGCTCGCGCCCAGCGCGAAGCTGCGCCGGTTGATGCCGAGCCGCCGCCGCGGGCTGCTGCGCAGCAGGAACAGCAGATCGACCGACCGGTGCGGGCCCAAGGGCGGCAGCCGCGTCACGTCGAAGAAGTGGAATTTCTCGGGAAAGGCGAAGTATTCCTGGATCAGGCGGTAGCCCAGATGCGCATTGGGAGGATAGGGCAAGAGCCCGTCCTCGAGGCCGAAGCCCACCGGCTCCAGCGCGTCGGGCGCGAGCCGCGCCTGGGGCACCTTCTTGCCTTCCGGCAGCAGTGCTACGCCGATGAGCTCGTTGAACAGCAGCTCGTAGATCGCGCCGGCGGCGCCGGGCTCGGCGCGGATGAAGAAGCGCAGCGCCGGCGGCACGACATCGGCAAAGCTCCACTGCCCCTGGCATTGCAGCCTGAGGCGCAGCACCGACACCGCCTCGGGCACCGCGTCGAGAAAATCGTAATCGGCGGCGGCGGCGAGGTCGGCATGGGCGAGCTCGATCGGCCACAGCGTCACCGGGTAGCCGGTGCGGAAGCGGCAGGTCAGGCGATCGCGCTGCGGGCCCACCGTCTCGGCGAAGACCGGCGTCTGGCGCGGGATGAGGAAGCCCTGCGCCGCCCGCGCCTGCGCCGCGTCGACGGCGAAATGCGCGATCGCCATCGACGGCACCGGCGCCACCAGATGCGGATAGAGCACCGAGAGCAGCGCCGTCGGGATCTCGGGAAACTCGCTGTCGATGGTGCGCTGGAGCCGCGCGGTGAGAAAGGCGAAGGATTCGATCAGCCGCTCGACATGCGGGTCCTGCCCTTCGACGCCGCCGAATTCGAGCCGGTTGGCGACCTTGGGATAGCGCTCCGCGAACTCGCCGCCGCGATGCCTGAGATAGGCCAGCTCGCGTTGATAGTAGGCGAGGATGTCGTCGAGCGCGTCAGTCGCCATAGCGCTCGCTGCCGCGCTGGACCGAGACGGCGAAGGAGACCGGCTCGATCACCGTGCCCAGACGCAGCCCGCCATCGACATGGACGATGAGCGCGCCGTTCTGCGCCGCCTGCTCGACGCGCACGCGCGGATCGGCGAGGCGCGGCTCGTAAGCGGCGATGGCGTCGCGGATCGTCTCGATCAGCCGGCTCTGGCTGTCGAAATCGCGCGGCGCGAACAGCGACAGATCGGGAATGCCGTAATCGACGGTGGTGCGCTGGCGCTTGGCCAGCACATCGGCCGCGACCGGCGCCCGGGTGTTGAGCAGCCGGTCGAGCTCGCGCGCCACCGATTCCCGCAATCCCGCCGGGGTCAGCACACGCAACGGGCGCGGCTCGCCCTCGCTGGCGGGATCGAGATCGGTGAGGCGCTCGAACAGCGGCGCCGTCGCACCGGAAACGAAGCGCGGCTCGCTCATGGCGCGCCGGCGACAGCGGCGCGGGGCGGAGAACGCCCTGCGCCCCGCTCCCGCGCTTCCGTCGAGGCCGCCCCGAAGCGAAGCCCGACGGCCGTCATCTCCTGCTTACGACACTTCCTGCTTCATCAGGTCGTGCTTCACCGGCTGGGCGCCATCGGCGGTGCCGTCATCCTTCTTCTGCGGGATGTATTTGTACTCGATGATGCCGTAATTGAGCGCCACCGTCTCGGTCGCGATGTCGCCGGCGCCGCCGCCGAAGCTGACATTGGAGACGATGATGTTCGACATCACGATCTCGAGATACTTTACCGGCTTGTTGTCGCCGTCGGCGCGGTAGGCGGTGAAGGTGCCGGTGGTGATCATCTTGCCGCTCCAGCACTGCTTCAAGAGATCGTCGGTGGAGCTGTCGATGTATTTGGTGATGGTGAAGTCGGAGTGGTTCGCCTGCTCCACCGTGCCGCCGCCCGCCGAGCTGCGCGTCGGCGAGGTCGGCTGGTTGAAGGAATGGCTCCAGGACAGAACCTGGATCTCGCCGGTGTGGTCGCTGTCTGTAGACTCTCCGGTGATGTCCGGCGTCTGCAGCTTGAGGAACATGTTGCTCGCCATGACGTCTCTCCTCTTATCCCCTCATTGCCCCGGGCTTACGCCGCCGCCGGCGGCGGCAGCTCGGCCACCAGGCGGATCGACGCGGTGAGTTCCTCGAGCTGGAAATGCGGCCGGAGGAAGACCGTGGCGCGATAGGCGCCCGGCTTGCCCGGCACGTCGAAGACGTCGACCCGGGCCTCACGCAGGGGATATTTCGCCTTCAGATCCTGGCCGGCATCGTCCTTGCCCAGGACGTAGTCGATGATCCAGGTGTTGAGATAGGTCTGCACGTTCTCCTTGGTCATGAAGGAGCCGATCTTGTCGCGCATGATGACCTTGATGTAATGCGCGAAGCGCGACGCGTTGAGCATGTAGGGCAGCCGCGCCGAGAGGTTGGCGTTGGCATTGGCGGTCGCGAGATTGTAGACCTTGGGCTTGTTCGTGGTCTGGCCGCCGAAGAAGGCGGCGTAGTCCGTGCCCTTGCAATGCACCAGCGCGATGAAGCCGAGATCGCTCAGCTCCTTCTCGCGCCGATCGGTGATCGCGATCTCGGTCGGGCATTTCAGCGCGATGTCGCCCTCGTCGGTGAGGAAGGTGTGTGCCGGCAGCCCCTCGACCTTGCCGCCGCCTTCGACGCCGCGGATCGCCGCCGTCCAGCCATGCTTGGCAAAGGCGTCGGTGATGCGCACGCCGAGCGCCCAGGCGGCATTGCCCCAGAGATACTTGGTGTGGTCGCGCCCGTCGGTGTCCTCGACGAAGTTCATGCCTTCGACCGGCACGGTGTTGGGGCCGTAGGGCAGCCGCAGCAGGATGTGCGGCAGCACCAGCGTCACGTAGCGCGAATCCTCGCTCTCGCGGAAGGAGCGCCAGGTGACCAGCTCCATGCTCTCGAAGATCTTGGCGAGATCGCGGGGAATGCCGAGCTCGGTGAAGCTGTCCATGTCGAAGAGCCGCGCGCTCGCCGAGGCGATGAAGGGCGCATGCGCCGCCGCGGCGACGCTCGACAGCTTCTGCAGCAGCGCCACGTCCTGCGGATGCCGGCTGAACTCGTAGTCGCCGAGCAGCATGCTGTAGGGATGGCCGCCGAAGGTGCCGTATTCCTCTTCATAGGCCTTCTTGAAGAGCGCGCTCTGATCGAATTCGACCGCCTTGTCGAGATCCTTGAAGAGCTCCGCCTTGGTGATGTTGAGCAGCCGGAGCTTGAGGCGCGTGCTGGTCTCGGTGTTCATCACCATGTAGTTCAGGCCGCGCCACGACGCCTCCATCTTCTGCACGTCGGGATGGTGCAGGATCTCGTTGAGCTGCGCGCTCAGGAGATCGTCGATCTCGGCGATGCGGTCGTTGATCGCCTCGGCGACATCGGCCTTGACCGTGCCGCCCTCGGCGAGCACGTCGTGGACGAATTCGCCGACGAGGTCGCGGGCGTAGCTGCGCTGCGAGTTGTCGCGTGCGAGCTTGCCCTCGACGATGATCTTGTCGAGCAGGCTGGCCGGCGCTGCGCCGTTGCCGCCCTGGGGTTCCTCAGCCATGTGCGTCTCCTCTCCGGAGCTTTATTGAGCGGGCTTCGCCTCGGCGCCGTCGCCGAGATCCTTCTTGAGCGTGGCCTGGCTCTCGGTGTTCTGGATGACATCCTTGAGCAGCGCGTCGAGGCCGTCATTGCCGTCGAGCTTGGTGAGCAGGTCGCGCAGCCGCTGGCGCCCCTCATAGAGCTTCTTCAGCGCCGGCACCTGCTGGATGATCTCCACCGGCCCGAACTGGTCCATGGTCTTGAAGACCAGCTCGACGTTGAGCTGATCGGGGCTGTCCTTGACCAGCTTGTTGGGCACGCGGAAGGCGAGCCGCGGCGAGATCGCCGCCAGCACGTCGTTGAAATTGTCGCGGTCGATCTCGACGAATTTCCGGTCCTTGACCGGCGGCAGCGCCTCGACCGGCTTGCCCGAGAGATCGGCGAGAATGCCAACGATGAAGGGCAGCTCCTTCTTCTCGATCGCATTACCGATCTCGACGTCGTAGGTGATCTGGACCCGCGGCGGGCGTACCCGATCGAGCTTGTGTTGTGTGCTCTCGGCCATGTGAACCTCCCCTCGAAGGCACTCTGCGCAACGATCACGGAGTTAAATTCATTCAAACCGCGCAATCAAGTGGATTGTACCTCGTGCGCCGATTATCTTGTCGCAGCTTTAGGCGCTTTCGTCGCAATACGGTCACGTCAAAGTAAATCCTGTGCGGTTCCTTAACGAGGATTGAGCCCGAGCAGCTCGAACAGCGCGGCGAGATCATTGCGCCCGCGCGTCATCTCCGCCAGCAGCTCGTGCAGCGGCATCATCCCCCAGGAATAGGCGCGGCGCAGCAGGTAGGGCGTCGGGCTGTGCGGCTCGGTGCGCGACAGGAACTCCGCCACCTCCAGGATGAGCCGGTAGGCCTCGTCGCGGTCGCGGATCACACCGTCGAAGGGCGGCGGCGCGGGCTCGGCCACCGCTTCCTCGCTCGCCGGCGCCGGCTCGGGCGCGGCCACCGGTCTCGTCGCTTCTGCCGCCATCGGCACCTCGCCTCGATTTCTGAGGATCGTCTGCATCAGTCCCTGGATATTGATCAGCGCCCCCCGCAGCGCCGCGAGGCTGGGCGCCTCGCGGCCGCAATGCTCGTCGAGCAGCCGGTCGAGGTCGCCGAGCAGCGCCAGCGAGGCCTCGATGCGGCGCAGCGTGCCCTGATAGACGGCGCTGGGCGTGGCCGCCGCCGCGGCCTCGAACTGCGCGAGCTTGACGCCGGCGCCCGGCTTGGCGCTCGGATGCGCCTTCTGGATCTGCTCGAGCCGCAAGGCATTGGCGTAATGCTCCCAGGCATACTCGTTGGGCGTGACGATCCCGGCGCGGGTCAGCGGCAGCCGGTAGAGCGTCTGCGGCAGATGCGCGTTGAGCCATTCCAGAGGCGCCACGCGGTAGGAGAGATCCTTGTCCTCGATGGCGGGATGAAGCTCGGGCCAGAATGCCTGGCACAGCCCGATGATGAGCCCGAGGCCGGTGGGCAGGCCGGCAAAGCCGCGGCGATGGACGAGGCCTTCGAGCAGCCAGCAGGCGATCTGCAGATCCTTCGAGCGCGTGGCCAGCGCCTCGCCGGCGAGTCGCACCACCTCGTCCCAGTTGGCGCGCTTCAACTCCGTCTGCCAGACGCCTTGCGGCAGGCCGGCGTCGTCCTCGCGCCGCGCCTCGCGGAGGCGCTCGTAATCGCCGGCCAGCCGCAGCGACGCGCCGGTCGGGCTGGAGCCCGGCAGAGGCGCCAGGATGGCATCGACATCAACGCCCTGGGGCGAGCCGGCGGGCGCCGGCTCGGGCGGACGCGACAGTGCCTCGGCGCTCACTGCGACACCTCGGCCGCGAGCAGCGGAGCGTGCGTCGGGAAGTCGGGCATGACCAGCGCCGCCGCCGCCTTGCTGCCCGGCGGCGTGGTCGAAAGCTTGAGGCGGATGAAGGCCTTGGCTTGGCCGACCGGACCCGGCGACTTGGCTTCCGGGCCGATCACGCCGACGGTGCGGGCGGTGAATTCGAGCACCTGCGGCACGATCGCGGCGCGCCGGTCGAGGTCGGTCGACGGCGCACGATGCGCCATCAGCAGCCGCAGCAGCGCCCAGCGATCGTCATAGCGCCAGCTCACCACGCGGTTCTGCGAGTCCGGCGGGGCGGCGACCTGCTCCAGCACCGGCGAGACCGGGCCGTCCTTGGCCCAGCGCAGGCTGACGCCGACGGGATCGGAGAGATGCCAGCGCACGAGCCTCGCCGGGTCGCCGCGGCGCACCGCCTGATCGCCGATCGTCACCTGCCAGTCGATGATCTGGTCGGCGCCGCGCTCGAAGCTGCGGTTGACGCGGAAATCGACGGCGACGTCATAGCCGGGCAGCTCGCTGCCGCTGTCGTCGAGGAAGGGCGCGAAGAAGGCGCGCACCTTGTCCATCTGGTCGAGGAAGGCGAGCGCCTCCTGCTGCGCCGCGCTGCTGCCGCGGGCAAGCGCCCGGCGCGCCGCCGGGGCCTCGGCGGCAAAGAGGCGGAGATAGTCGAGGATCGGGTTGAGCTCGGCGGCGGCCACATCGTCTCCGGCGGCGACGCTGGCGAAGGGGTAGCGGCCGGCGAGGCTGCGGTTGAAGGCGTCGGCGAGCTGGGTATAGCTGGCGGCACCGGCCGAGCTCGCGATCTGACCGCACTGCCCCAGCAACCCCTGGCGCAGCGCGTAGCGGCGATCGAGGAAATAATCGCCGGTGGCGGCGTAGCGGTCGCCCGACAGCTGCTCGACGCAGCCGTCCCGCGTCACCTGGGCGAGGTCGAAGCGAATGAAGTTCTCCAGCGCCGTCACCGAGTTGCGCGGATTGTTGTCCTGGTATTTCTGCAGCTCCAGGACGATGCGCTGCCATTTCGGCACCAGCGGCGTCGGCCGCCAGTCGAAGGTGAAGTCGCTGCGCGTGAGGAAATCCAGCAGCGGCTGGGCGCCGTCGCTCGCCAGCCGCGCCACCCAGCCGCGCTCGGTATCGAGATATTGCGCCAGCTCGACATCATCGCGCAGGCCGAACGCGACCAGGGTGGCCGGGACCGACGGGTTCCACGGGCGGATGCTGCCGCGCATGGTGTAGGGCTGCTCGCGCTCCAGCAGCTGGTCGACCTGCTGCAGCAGCCCATAGGCCTGGCGCCCCGTCAGGTCGCGCAGCGTGGCGTAGGTCTGTTGGAGATTGAGCTGCGACAGCACGCTGAGGAGGTCGCCGAGCGGCCGCGCGGCGCGGCCGAAGGCCTGGGTCTGGGCGAAAAGCTGCCCTTCGGCGGTTTGCGCCGAGCCCGGCCCCTCCCCGGTCACCTGGGCGCCGGCAATCGCCGCCGTCATGTTGAGGTTGAGCCGCTGGCGCGCCGCCGCATCGACGACGCGGCGGAAATCGGCCGGCACCAGCTGCAGATCGGTGTCGAGGAACTGCTCGTACCCCTGATAGAGCGTGATCGCCGCGGTCAGCTGGTTGGGATCCCAGCCGCTCGCCCGACCGGAAGCGGGCGTGGCGATCAGGCGCGGCTGGGCGGGCGCCATGAAGGAGCGCCCGAGCAGCGGCGGCAGCGCCGCGGCAAGGCGCGCCGCCGGCGGCGACAGGCGGAGCGCCAGATGTCCGTCGCCCTGGTCGAGCAGCGGCACGGAGCGGCGCAGCTTGAGCTGGGCGAGATCGCTCTGCAGCTGCCGCAGGCGGATGTCGGCGCGCTGCTGCAGGAACTGCGCGGCCCCGGGTCCGAAGAAGGCCGAGCCGCCGACCTGCGCCATCAGCCGGGCAAAATCCGGATCGTCCTCGATGCGCGGGCGCAGCACCCAGGCGAAGTCGGGATCGCCGAGCATGGCCTGCGCCGTCGCCAGCGCCTCGTTGAGGCGGGCGAGCGCCGCCGCCGAGTCGCCGCGGGTCGCCACGGCGCGGTCGAGCTCGTCGAGGGCGGTCACCACCTGCAGGAAGCGGCTGGTGATCGGACCGTTGAAGGCCATCAGCAGCCCGACCGGCTGAACCAGCGCCTGCAAGCCGGCGACGGCGCGCCCGCCGTAATAGGCAGGATCGAAGCGGCGGATCATGACATGGCGCAGCGCGTCGGCGTAGAGCGCGCTGTTGGCGAAGAACTCGTGCGGCAGCTTGGTGTCGAGCAGGAAGGCGGTCAGCGTCTCGATATCGGCCAGCGGGCGTTCCGAGGTCTCGAGGCGATTGTAGGTCTGGGCCGCGTCCTCGATCTGCCGCAGCCCCCCGATATAGGCGGCGATGCGCCGCATCTCGGGGCTGCCGGCGAGCGCGTAGGGTTTGCCTTCGAGCGGCTTGCCGCGGCCCGCCACGGCGTCGCTGATCAGCGCGTCGGCGCGGCGGTCGAACTCGCGGCGCATGGCGTCGAGAACGACCGCGTTGAAGCCCAGCGTGAAGTGACCGACGATGCGGTTGTCGATGCCGGAGAGCCACGAGCCCGGCAGCCAGAACGAGCGCAGATGCTCGACATCGAGCCGGGCGAACATGCCGAGAAGCGCGGTGGCGTCGGCGGCGCTGGCGGTGGCGGTGGGGATGCCGTTCGCCCGCTGCTGCGCCCGGCCCATGCTCTGCGCGATGTAGGTGATCGGCTGCATCAGCGAGCGGGTCTCGCGCGCCAGCTGGCGCTCGGCATGCCACAGGCCGAAGCCGCCCACGAGCACGAAGGCGGCGAGGACGGAAGCGGCGATGCGCACCGGCCGCGAGCGCGGCAGCTGGCTCGATCGCGCGATCGCGGCGAGATTGCGCTCGCGCAGGATTTTCTTGGCGAAGAGGTCGCGGGCGAAGAGCGGCCATCGCCGCGGCTGCTCGGTCGCGGCCGGTATGCGGTCATGGCCGACGCTGGCGACGAGACCGGCCGACCGCCGCGGCGGCGGGCCGCCGTCGCCGACGAAATAGAGGCCGCGGAAGAAGAAGGCGTCGTGATAGACGCTCTGACGGAAGAGGCTGGTGCAGTAGAGGCGCAGCGGCTCGTGCAGGCGCTCGAACTCGGTCGGGAAGAGCAGCGCGCCTTCGGGGTCGGCGAGGTCGGCCTCCTTGCCGGCGAGGTCGAGGTGCAGCCGGTAGAGCGTCGCGGCCAGCCCGATGAAGGCCTGGTCGAAGCCTTCGGCCGTCACCTCGGCTTCGAGATCGCGCCCGCTCGACCAGCCGAAGATCTCGTCGCGCCGATTGGCCGGCGCCTCGCTCCAGAAGCTCTGGAAGCCCGGGATCCAATCGCATTTGGTGACCACGACATAGACCGGCAGCTTCAGCCCGAGGCGCTGCTGCAAATCGAGCAGATGGCGGTGCATCTGGTCGGCCTTGGCCAGCAGCGCGTCGACGTCGAGCCGGTCGGGGCCGACGAAATCGCCGCAGGGAATGGTGACGACGATGCCGTCGATGGGGCGGACGGGGCGATGCTCGGCGAGCAGCAGCAGCAGCAATCGCCAGGCGCGGTCGTCGCCATGCGGGCGCGCGGGGTCGAGAACGAGCTGGCCCGCCACGTCGAGCACGACGCCGCCGTCGAAGAAATGCCAGGTGAGCGCGCGGCCGGGCTGCGGCGGCTCGGCCTGCATCACGCCGGCCGGGCGCAGCGCCTCGAGCTCGTCCAGCAGGCTCGTCTTGCCCGAGCCCTTCTCGCCGAGAACGAGATACCACGGGATGGCGTAGCGCCAGCCATAGCCGGGCGTCACGCGGCGCAGATAGCGCAGCGCCGCGGCAAAGGATTGGCGCAGCTCCGGCAGCGGCACGGCCGAGGCCGGCGCTGCCTCGAGCAAGGCCCCGCCCGCCGCCGGCGCTGGCGCCGGCGGCGCGCTCTTGGCCGCGGTGCTGCGGCGCAGCAGCAGGAAGATCAACGCCAGGATGATCGTCGCCAGCAGCGCGACCACGATGCCGATCAGCACGGCGTAGGGCGCCAGTATGCCGATGAGCTCGAGCATCGCTCAGCGTTTCTCCTGCTGCAAGACGGGGCTCTGCAGCACGGTCTCGACATCGGCGGTGCCGCGCGACCAGATGACCTGCTGGATCACGAGGTAGGCCACGACCGCGGCGGCGATGGCCATGATCCACGGCCGCAGATGCGGCAGCCTGACGGGGCGGCCTTCGTCCAGCGTATGCGCATAGGCGTCGCCGAACACCGGCAGCGCATGCTCGAAACGCAGCGGCCCGTGACGCTCGACGATCTGGCGGAGCGCGCGGCGGTACTGCCGCAGCGCCGACTGGTCGGCGATGGCGCGGTACTTGCCGCGAAAGCCCAGCGACAGCATGACGAGGTAGACGGCGGCGAGATCGGCATTGGCGGCGGTGCCGCGCGCCACCAGCGCGTCGATATTGTCGAAGATGCGCTCGCCGGCGATGCGTGTCTGGAACAGCGCCATCTCAAGGAGATTGTCGGTCCATTGCGCCCGACCCGCCCACTCGGTCATGTAGAGCAGGACCTCGTCGGCGAGCGCCGCCATCACGTACTGCGCCTCGCGATAGAGTTCGGGGCTGTAGATGCCGCCCGAGCGCGTCGCGCCGACATAAAGGCGCTCGAGATAGGCCTTGAGGTGATGATGCGCCAACACCACCGGATCCTGCTGGCGCTCCTCGCTGTCCTCGACGGCGAAGCTCCTGGCCCCGGCATGGAGGGCGTATTTGATCCGCATCAGCTCGCGATAGAACTGCCGCAGCTGCGCCAGCAGCGAGTGCTGCACCGCCTCTTCCGGGGGGCGCGAGGGGAGCGGGCGCTGCTGCAGCATCAACTCGGCCACGGGTCCACCTATGGAGCCTAGGGAGCGGACGTTGGCGCGGTCATGCCGCCGGGATGCAAGACCGCCCTCACGTCTCGCCCGCCACACGCACGTAGAGCACGATCTCGAGCGGCCGGCGCGCGCCGCCGACATCGCGCGGATTGGCGATCTCCAGCACCCGGTTGGCGGCGATGAAGTTGCGGTCGGCGGCGATGCGGAACACCAGCGTCCCGCGCGTCGGCACGATGTCGAGCGCCTCGCTCTCGAGGATGCGGGCGCGCGCCGCGCCGCGGATGCGCGCCTCGGTCATCGGCTGGATCTGCTCGCTGTCGCCGATCAGGCTCTCCTCGATCCATTGCGCGGTCTCCGCCTCGCCGGTGCCGGCGCGGCCGCGCACGCCGATCAGCAGCTCGCCGTCATCGAGCCAGGCGGGATCGAGCTTGAGGCGGAAAGCGTTGCCGTCCTGCGCAAAAGCAATCGACTGATGCAGCTCGCTGATGGTCTCGAGCACGCGCTCGATGAAGGTCAGCAGCGGCCGGAACGACGCCGCGGGATCGTCGTGGTCGTAGGCATCGAAGATCGGCGGCACCATGCCGGGCCCCAGCGGCGCGACCTGGCCGGCGATGCCGGCCGCCAGCACGAAGAGCCCGAAGGGATGCGCCCGGCCGGTGTTGAGCGCCGCCTCGAACGGCGGCAGCCCCGCCACCAGGCACTGGATGGCGCTGCGCGCCTCGAGCAGCGAGGCATGGCGTGCGGCGCCGCCGGCGCCCTGCGCCCGCTCGGCGAGGAAGGAGGCCTTCTGCCGCACGCCCTGGGCGAGCGCGAGGCAGAGCTGGCCCAGCGGCGCATCGAGCGCCACGCCGAGCAGCGGCGGCAGGTAGCCGGGCGCGAGCTGCAGCGTGTCGTTGGCGAAGGAGACCTCGGCGATGGGCATGGCGGTGTATTTGGCCGACGGCCTGTCGCCCACCATCAGCATCAGATTGGGCCTGAGCCGCGGCAACCGCATCGGGTTGTCGCCGGTATTGTGGTCGACCACCTCCTCGCCCTCGACCGAGCGGAAACGCGATGCCTCGCCGGATTCCGAGGAGGCCATGTCCGCCCGCCGCGCCGGCGCGGCGAGATAGATCCTGGCCGGAGCGTCGCGCAGCCGCTCCGCAAACGGCAGGAGGTCGAGCTCGAGCGCCGCCGCATCGTCATCGGGATAGTGGACGGCCAGCCCGTCCGGCAGGATCGCCTGCAGCGCCAGCACGCGGAAGCAGCCCATGGCGAGCCGCGCGTGGTCCAGCTGCAGGCTGATGACGCCCCAGTGGAACGGCACCGCCTGCGCCAGGTGGAAATGCAGCAACAGCTCCGCGCGCAGGCCCGCCTGCTGGAAATGCTGCGGTGCCAGCAGCATGCCCTCATGCCATTGCACCGCGTCGGGGATGGAGCGGAGATCGGTCATGATCGGATCACGTCGGCGCCGGCTGGACGGAGAAATCCTTGCTGCCGAGCTCGATGAACGCGTGCTTGAGCGCGTCGATGCGGGCACGGTGCGTGCCGTCGGCGGCGTAGTTGGCGAAGACGAAGGCGGCGATCGCGCTTTTCGATTTCGACGGCACCTCCTCGCTCGGCCCTTTCTGCCCCGGCACCACCTCGAAGGAGGCGAGGTCGAAGCCGGTGGGAAAGGCTTGCGCGATCTGGTTGCGCTTCTGGAACCAGTCATGCGCCGTCATCTGCAGCAGCAGCGGCACCATCTGCTCGTCATGGATGTAGACGACGTTGATGGCGATCGGGCTGTCCTGATTGGCGCCTTGCGCCACCTCGATCTCGATGGCACGGGTCTGGATCGACTTGTCGTCGCCGAACAGGCCGAAGAAGGTGAAGCCGCAGCCCGACAGCAGGACTGCCCCGAAGAGCACGCCCAGCCTCAGCGCCGATAACCACCTCCCCTGCCCGATCTCGCCGGCGTGTCCGCCTGCCGCCACCCTCGCCGCCCCCGCAAAGCACAACGGGGGGAATTCAACGATCAATTGCTCTGCTTGTCAATCGATGTTAACTTTCCAGATCATGATAAGTAAATGGCTTTTACTCTGAATATTTAAGTCCGATTATATTTGAGCGGCCGATCCGCGATGCTTCCTTGGCGAGAATAGCACGATCGCTTGGCCTGCCTGTGCTGGGCCATTGCAGGGCGAGGCGGCGCCGCGAGGCGCCGCCTCCGGCGAAGATCGAGCGCAAGCGGCGCACCCATTTACTTGGCGCTTGCCGCGTCGGCGGCGAGCGCAGCGGAGCCGCCCTCCCTTGACGTTCAGGTTGCCCGAGACGGGATGAGATCGCCCACAGCGCGGGTCGCGTGGCAATTGGCCGCGGTGTCTCGGCACCCCGCACTCAGAGTTCGATGACCAGCCCGTCATAGCCGGGCTCGACGCCTTCCGGCAGCTCGCCTCGAAGCGTCGCATAGTCGAGGCTCTCATCCATATGCGTCAGCACCGCGCGCCGCGGCCGCACCCGCTCGATCCAGCCCAGCGTCTTGGCGAGGTGGGAGTGGGTCACATGCTCCCTCCGGCGGATGCAATCGACGATCCAGACATCGATCCCCTGCAACGTCGCGAAGGCGGTCTCGTCGAGCTCGATCACATCGGTCGAATAGGCGAAGCCGCCGATGCGGAAGCCCAAGGTCTCAGAGAAGCCGTGATCCTGGATAAAGGGCGTGACCGGAACGCCCGCAGCCACGAAGGGGCCGTCGACGGCATAGGGCTCGAGCACCGGCTTGTAGTAGTGCGACTGCCGGCCCGGCTTCACGGGATCGAAGACGTAGCCGAAACGGCGGCCGATGTCGGCCAGCGATGTCGCGCTGGCATAGACCGGGAGGCCGCTCTGCATCAGCCAGTTGACCGAGCGCAGATCGTCGATGCCGTGAAGGTGGTCGGCATGGGTGTGGGTGTAGAGCACGGCATCGATCCGTTGCACCTTGGCATCGATAAGCTGCTCGCGCAGATCGGGCGAGGTGTCGATCAGCAGCGCCGCGCCGCCTTCCTCCACCAGCACCGAGACCCGGCGGCGCCGGTTGCGCGGGTTCTGCGGGTCGCAGGCGCCCCAATCGCCGCCGATCCGCGGCACGCCCCAGGACGGGCCGCAGCCCAGCATCGTTACGCGCACGAAACCATCCCCGGATCCCGCGCTCTGTCGAAGAGCCGGAAGAAATTCTCGGCGGTGACGCGGGCGAGATCCTCGACCGTGACGCCTTTGAGCGCCGCCACCGCGGCGGCGGTGTGAACCAGGAAGGCCGGCTCGTTGGGCTTGCCGCGCATCGGCACCGGGGCGAGATAGGGCGCATCGGTCTCGATCAGCAGCCGCTCGAGCGGGATGTCGGGAACGATGGCGCGCAGATCGCCGGCGTTCTTGAAGGTGACGATGCCGGAGAGCGAAATGTAGAAGCCCAGCGCCAGCGCCGCCTCGGCCAGGACGCGGCCGGTGCTGAAGCAATGGATCACCCCCGCCGGCGGCCGCTCCTCGCGCAGGACGGCAACGGTTTCGAGATCAGCCGCGCGGCTGTGAATAATCAGGGGATAATTTGTTTCACGTGAAGCGGCACAATGCGCGCGAAATGCTGAAATTTGCAGCTCTTTTGGCGAGTGGTCGTAATGAAAATCGAGTCCCGTCTCGCCGATCCCGACGACTTTCTCATGCCGGGTCAGTGCCGTGATTTGCGAGACTTGGTCCGCTTCTACCGCAGCTTCGTGTGGGTGAATACCGACCGAACACCAGATATTGGGGTCGCTCTCGGCGATCGCGAGGACTCCGGCGAACTCGGCGATCTTGGTGCCGATGGTCAGCATGGTCTCGACCCCAGCGCGGCGGGCGCGCGCCAGGATCTCCGGGCGCTCCTCGGGCGTCGCGTAGTCGAGATGGCAATGGCTGTCGACGAATTTCATGCCAACGCGCTCGCCCCGCCCCTCGATCGCGTCATGGCCGCGCCTCCTCGACATAGCGCGGGAAAATGCCTTCGGGCTTCGGTAATTCCGTGCCCGGAACGAGCCGGTCTAACCCGAGTGCTTGAAAGTTACGGTGCTCGAATTCTCTCGGCACCGCGAGCTGATCCAACAGCTTTGCGGCCGCATCGGGGACAACCGGTTGGACAAGGATCGCCAGCCTGCGGATCGTTTCGAGCAGGCAATAGAGCACTGTTTCCATCCGTTTAGGGTCTGTCTTACGGAGCGCCCAGGGCGCCTGCTCATCGACATAGCGGTTGGCCTTGGCCACGACTTCCCAGATCGCCTCGAGCGCGCGATGGAACGCCTGCTCGTCGAACGCGCCGCGGACCGCGTCCAAAAGCGCGCGCGCCGCGTCATTCAACGCCTCGTCGGCGCTCGTCCGTTGGCCGGGCTCCGGTACTTTTGCGCCGCAGTTCTTGTTGACGAAGCTCAGCACGCGCTGCGCCAGATTGCCGAAATCATTGGCGAGATCGCCGTTGAGGCGGTTGACCACGGCGCGGTGCGAGAAATCGCCGTCGCTGCCGAAGGGCAGCTCGCGCAGCATGAAATAGCGCACGGGATCGAGCCCGTATTGCTCGACGAGCTGCCGGGGCGGGATGGAATTGCCCAGCGATTTCGACATCCTCTGCCCTTCGACCGTCCACCAGCCATGGGCGAAGACGCGCTTGGGCGGGGACAGCCCCGCGCCCATCAGGAAGGCCGGCCAGTAGACGCAGTGGAAGCGGATGATGTCCTTGCCCACCATGTGCAGATCGGCCGGCCAGAAGCGGGCGTAGTCGTTGCCCTCGGTCTCAGGATAGCCCAGCGCCGTGATGTAATTGGCGAGCGCGTCGAGCCAGACATACATCACATGCTTTTCGTCGCCGGGCACCGGGATGCCCCAGCGAAAGCTGGTGCGCGAGATCGAGAGGTCGCGCAGCCCGCCCTTGACGAAGCTGACGACCTCGTTGCGCCGGGAGCGCGGCGCGATGAAGTCGGGATTCGCCTCGTAATGGGTGAGCAGCCGGTCCTGCCAGGCGGAGAGGCGGAAGAAATAATTCTCCTCCTCGACCCATTCGACCTCGGCGCCGGTCGGCGCCTTGCCGTCGACGAGCTCGCTTTCCTCGTAGAACGCCTCGTCGCGCACGGAATACCAGCCGGCGAAGGTGCCGAGATAGATCTCGCCGCGCCGCTGCAGCTCCCGCCACAGCGCCTGGACGCCGGCGACATGGCGCGGCTCGGTGGTGCGGATGAAATCATCATTGCTGACATTCATCAGCCGCGTCATGTCACTGAATTCTTTGGAAATTCCGTCGGCATAGGCGGCCGGCTCTAGGCCCGCCGCGCGCGCCGCCGCCGCCACCTTCTGCCCGTGCTCGTCGGTGCCGGTGAGGAAATGCGTGGCCCGGCCATCCAGCCGCATGAACCGCACCATCGCATCGGAGGCCACCGAGGTATAGGCATGGCCCAGATGCGGCGGGGCGTTGATGTAGTAGATCGGCGTCGTCAGGTAATAGGGCCGGGCGGCGCTCATCATGTCTCCTGGTACGCGGGGGGCAGGCTCAGCGCGCCGCCTCTTCAAGGGCGAAAAAGGCATTCAGCACGACCTGCTTGCGGTCGAGATTGACGCCATCCGCCTGGGCGAAAAGATGGGTGAGCTTTTCCCACAGCTCAACCCATTGATCAAGGCTGCGCCGGGCGGCAAGCCGCGCCATCGCCTGGGCCTCGCCCGGCACCGCCCCCGCCTCGCCCGCCCCGCCCGCGGCCAGCGCCACCATGCGCGCGAGCCAGCCTGGCAGCAGCTCCGCCAGCAGCCGGAAGCCCTCTTCGCCATCGCCCCGCTGCAGCCGGTCGGCCAAGGCATGGAGCGCTGCGCCGTCCAGCGCCGGCAGCCCCTCCAGCAGCGTCACCAGCGTGCGATAGAGCCCGATGCCGCCGGCGCCGGCAAGGTCGAGGGCGCGGCCGATGCTGCCCTCGCCGAGCCGCGCGAGCACGGCGCGATCGCCCGCCGAGAGATCCGGCCGGTAGCGCTGCAGCGCCTCCAGCACCACTTCCGGCGCCAGCGGCTTCAGCGCCAGCGTGCGGCAGCGCGAGCGGATCGTGGGCAGCAGCCGGCCGGGATTGTCGCTCACCAGCAGCAGCACCGCACGCTCGGGCGGCTCCTCAAGGATCTTCAGTAACGCGTTGGCCGCATTGCGATTCATCAGATCGGCGCCATCCACGATGACGACCCGCCAGCTGCCTTCGGCCGGGGTGAGGCGCAGGAAGCCGGCGATGGCGCGCGTATCATCGACCACGATCTCGCTGCGCAGCTTCTTGCGCCGGGGGTCGAGGCTGCGCTCGACCACCAGCAGATCGGCATGGCCGCCGGCGGCGACGCGGCGGAAGATCGGCTCATCCGGCGCCACCGCGAGCGATGTGGGCGTGGCCGCGAAGAGCCCGCTGCCCTGGGCGAAGAGAAACCGGGCAAAGCGGAAGGCGAGCGTCGCCTTGCCGATGCCGCGGCGACCGGCGAAGAGCCAGGCATGCGGCAGCCGCCCGGAGGCGCAGGCCTGCAGCAACAGTGCCTCCGCCGCCTCGTGCCCGAGCAGCAGCGGGTTCTCCCGCGGCGCCAGGACCGGGGCCGCTTCGGCGCCTCCAGCTTCCTCCTCGAGATCCTCGTCGTCACTCATGAGGGCCATGATAGCCCGCGCGCGCCGAAACCGCCCGCGCCGCCTGAAACGCCGCGCGGCGCAGTCCTAACATAGATTAGTAATGCCAGATAACTATATTGATAATAACACATTTCATGTTCGAAACGAGGCCCGCTCGCCGCGCGCCACGGCGATATAGGCGGCGGCGTCCTCCGGCAGCAGCAGGCGCCGCGCCAGCAGCGCGGCCACCGCTCGTTCCACCGCCGAAACATAAGCCGCATGGTCCGGGTAGCGCTCCTCGATCGCGGGGCGCGGATCGCCTCTCTCGAGGCGTTCGGCGGCTGATTTCGCAAACGGAATGAAGCTGCCGTCGCGATCGGCGAGCTCGCCCTCGGGGAAGGGCGCGCGATAGAGGTTCCAGCCGGTATAGGTGCCGAGCGGCACGGCGATCTCCGGCAGGCGCAGTCCCGCGACCTCGTTGCCGTCGCCATCGACGCGGCAGACCAGGCAAGCATAGGAAGCGGCGGCGGGAAGCGGCGTCACCCAGTCGCCGGACGGCCTAACCCGGTTGGTGGTTCGGGCGACAGCGACGCCGGGGATGGCGGGAAATCCCATCGCCTCGGCCGGCACCAGGCTGCCCCCGGCGAGGCTCGGCACCGCGGAGGGCGGCGGCGCGCGGCCGTCGACCACCCATTCGTCCAGCGCCACCAGCAGCGCCCGCAGCGCCGGCATCGGGTTGTGGGGGTTGCGCAAATGGACGGCCGGGCCGCGGTCGCGCGGACTGCCCGGCCGGCCGCCATGCTGGGTCCCGGCGATAAGATAGAGCCGCACCCCCTCCGGCAGCGCCACATCACGCTCGCCCCGGGGATCCGTATGCAGCAACGAGGCGCCCTTCTGCCAATACTCGGTCGAGGTGTTGGTCTGAATCAGCAAGGGATCGCTGCCGTCGCCGCGCAGCAAGCCTCCCTCCCGGCCGGTCACGGGATCGGTCATGACCGCCGGGGAAAAGGGAAATTCGTTCTCGGGGAAGTCGTGATCCTCGTGCCGGGTGCTGGTGCGGAAGGGCTGGGCGAAGGCGTGGTTGAGAAAGAGCCGGCCGATCCCCGCGGTATGCGCCAGCACGCCGTCGAACACCCGCCGTCCGGCCTCGTCGCGATTGAAGCCCTGGGCGATGTGGTCGCGCAGGTAGCGCCCGGCCTGCGAGATGCCGAAAGCCAGCGCATGGCTCGGGGCACGGCCGAGAACCGACATGGTTTCGGGGGCGTAACGAAGGTGGCTGACGAGGTCGCGGGTGGCGGCGAAGCCCGCGCCCAGCGGCAGCGGGTCGCGGGCGGCATAGGTGAAATCGTAGAGCGTGCCGGGCTCGGGCTTGCGCCCGGCCGGCAGCAGCCGCACCCGGCGCTCGTCGAGGAAGGCCCAACCTTCGGCGGACACCAGCTCGGGCGGATCGTCCTGGCGCCGTCGCCGCGTCAGCCGCGCCTCGGCAGGATCGAGCGAGGCCACTGCATAGGAGAGGCGGAAGAACTCGCCCGGCGAATCCGGCCTCGTTCCGGCAACGAACTGATCGCGGACCGTGCCGGTGACCGCCTGGCCGTCCACGAGCGGTGCCGGCACGTTCAGCCCCAACGCGGCGTTGGCGCGGCTCACCGTCGCGTCCCAGCCCGACCAGACCACCGTGAAGCCCCGGCGCAAGGGCAAGGCGTCGCCGAAATCCTCCAGGGATTTCAGGTCGTTGCCGCCGGATCCGGCGCACAGGTTGGCGAACAGCAGCTTGCGGCCGCGATTGTTGACCTCGTAGAGCAGGCGGCCATTGCCCTTGGCCGGATCGGCCGGGCGCAGGATGAACAGGTCGCAGCGGTAGTCCACCCGTCCGGCGGCGTTGCGCGGCGCCTTGTCGAGATTGACGATGCCGCGGTTTTCCGCCCGGGTGGGATCGAGCTCGCCCCGGGCGGTGCCGATGAGGCGCAGGTAAGGTCCGGCCGCGCCAAAGGCGGCGCCCTCGGCCACCTCCTCGATCGCGGTGATGTCGATGGCGGTGAGCATCTCAGGTGACCGCGAGATCGGGCTCCAGCCCGAGCAGGAACTGCCCGACGGTGGCGAAATGCTGCTGGCGCGCCTGAAGATGTTGCGATACCGCAATGATGTCGCGCATCCGCCGTTCGAGCGGGTTGCTGACATAGATCGCGCCGGCGCCGGCGGCGTGGAAAACGGTGTCGGCGACCGCGCGCGCCTGGTGGATGGCGTAGGTGCTGGCCAGCCGCATCTTGAGCCGGTGCTCGACCCCGAGCCGGCCGGAAGCGGCGGCGGCCCACCCCTCCTCCAGCGCCTGCTGCAGGAAGGCCCGGGCGGCGCCGAGCTTGGCTTGGCATTCGGCCACCTGCATCTGGATCACCGCGTCCTCGCGCAGCGGGTTGCGGGTCAGACGCGGTGTCTTGGCCTGCGCCAGGGTGATGAACTCCGCCAGCATCGCCCGGGCGATGCCCAGGGCCACACCGGGAAACCCCGCCATGTAGACCGAGTTGATGGTGAAGCGGTAGAGCGGATAGTCGGTGCGCAGCGGCGCGTTGCGCAGGAAGCTGCGCTCGGCCGGCACGAAAAGATCGACCAGCTCATAGGCGTCGCTGGCCGTGCCCTTGAGACCGATCACCTGCCAGACATCGGTGAGCTTGGCGCTGGCGGCGGGGAAGAGGAAGGTGCGCAGCAGCGGCGTCCCGTCCGGGGCAAGGCGCGGCGCGCCCGTCGCATCCGGCACCGGCACGTAGCAGCCGAGCCAGCTCGCCTGGCGGCAGCCGCTGGCGAAGCTCCAACGGCCGCTGACGCGGAAGCCCCCCGGCACCTCGGCGATCTCCGCCGACCCCGGGCCCCAGGCGAGCACCGCGCGCGGCACGCCGAACACCTCTTTGGCCACCTCGAGCGCGAGGAAGCCCGCCGATTGCGCGCAGCCATTGGCCTGGCAGACGCACCAGGCGGTGCTGCCATCGGCCTTGGCCAGCGCCTCGATCACCAGCGAGAAACCGGCGAGGTCGAGCTCCGCGCCGCCGAGCTCGCGCGGCAGCAGCAGGCGATAGAGCCCGGCCTCGTGCAGCGCCTCGACCACCTTGGGGGTTAGGCGGCGCTGCGCCTCGATCGCGTCACCCTCGGCAGCAATCAGCGGCGCCAGACGCTGCGCCGCTTCCAGCGCCCCCTCGTCAGTCATTGATCCTCGCTGGCGAAGGGATAATGGAGATCGCCCGATTTGTAGCGCGGCGGGAACAGGATCACCTGCTTGCCCGGCTGCTTGAACTGCTCGAGACCGTTGCCGACGATGCCGCGGTACTGCACCCAGAGCGTCCGCGGGACAGGCTGCTCGCCGCTCGGGCCGAACTTGACGTCGCCAACGATGGTCTTGAACTCGGTCTTGTGCAGATACTCGGCGAGCACCTTCTGGTCGAGGCTCCTGGTCGCGGTGATGGCATCGCCCAGCACCTGCATCCGCGCATAGGCGAAGGGCGGCGTGTAGAAGCCCAGCGGATCCACCCCCGCCGCCGCGGCCTTCACCTGGTAATTCTTCAGAAACGCCTTGATGCCGGGAAAATCCATCGTCGGCTCCGGCACATAGGTATCGAAGTAGACGATGCCGTTGAGCTGCGCGCCGAGCTGCTGCTTGAGGGCGGCATATTGCAGCCCGATGAGCCCGCCGCCGAACATCCGGGCCTTGAGGGCCGCCTCGCGCACGGCATGCACCATGCCGACGCTGTCGGCGGGATATGACGCGACATAGACGATGTCGGGCTTTGCCGCCTGGATGGCGCGCACGATCGAGGCGAAATCGACGGTGCCGGGCGGATATTTCTGGTCATAGACGATCTTCAGATCGTGCTTCTTGGCGTTGACGCGCGCGCCGGCAGTGGCGATCTGCGGATATTCCGCATCGGCGCCGACGATGGCGATCGTCCGCGGCGGCGGCTTCATCGTCATCGCGACATCGATGAAGCCGCGCGAGAAATCGATGCCGGGATCATCGCCGGCCGGAACGATGTGGAAATAGCGGTCGTAATGGAACTCGCGGTTGACCGCGAGGCCATAGAGGCCGAGGAACACCATGCCGTGCTGCATCACGATCGGCATCGCCGGCGCGATCATGTTGGTGGCGTAGCCGGAGAGCACGATGTCGACCTTGTCGACATCGATCAGCTTCGAGTAGAGGCTGGGCACGCCGGCGGGATTGCTCTGGTCGTCATAAAAGATGAGCTTCACCTTCCGTCCCAGCAGCCCGCCCTTCGCATTGGTCTCGTCGATCCACATCTGCGTCGCCAGCAGCGACGCCTTGCCGGTGCCGGCGAGCGGCCCGGTGAGCGCCATGCCCATGCCGATGGTGATCGGCGGCTTGTCGGCAGCCGCGGCGCCGGCCGCGAACAACAGCAGAGCGGCGCAGGCCGCCCCCATCCTTCCCAGAACGTCCCACCATGCTTTCCTCCCACGATCCCTGTTTCTTTGCTGGGAGCATAGCGGCTCGGCGGGGCCGCTTCATGGAAAAATGCCGCGGCCCGGCGCGCGCGCAGCGCCCGCACAGCCTGCGGCTAGACCGGCGCCTGCAACCGTTGCCGCAGCGCCGCGAGCGCGGCGGCCTGCACCGCCTCCGGCGAAGCACTGGCGTCGATCACCACGCACCGCGCGGGCTCTAGCCGGGCGATGTCGAGGAAACCCTGGCGCAGCCGCTCGTGGAACGCGCGGTCCTTGCGCTCGAAGCGCGTCTCGCTGCCGGCGCGCGCCGCAGCGCGCGCCAGGCCCGTGGCCACCGGCAGATCGAGAATGAGGGTGAGATCCGGTGCCAGCGCGCCGGCGATGAGCCGGTGCAGCGCCGCGAGGTCCTCGAGCGGAACGCCGCCGGCATAGCCCTGATAGGCCGTCGTGGAATCGGCGAAGCGGTCGCACACCACCCACCGCCCGGCGCTCAAGGCCGGCCCGATCGTGTCCGTCAGATGGCAGCGTCGCGCCGCCGCCAGGAGCAGCGCCTCGCTCAGCGCATCCCAGCGCTCGGGCGCGCCTTCGACCAGCAGCTTGCGGATGTCCTCCGCCCCCGGCGCGCCCCCCGGCTCGCGCGTCGCCAGCGCGTCGATGCCGGCCGCGCTCAGCGCCGCGACCAGGCCGCGCTGCAGCGTCGACTTGCCGGCGCCCTCGCCGCCCTCGATGGTGATGAAGCGCCCGCTCGCCACCGGACCCTGCCTCCCGAGCCGCCGCGCCGCCGCGGCCGCAGCCTGCTTTATACCCCGGGCGGCGACGCAATGCGCGGCCGTTGGCGGAGCGGTCCGGGCGCGCCCGCCCGAGGATCGGCTGCTTTCGCGCGCGAAATGAAATATTCGCCAAGAAGATTACGCGATCGTTTCATGACGATCGTCTGGCAAATTGCAAATTCATTTACCGTAGCGGCCGCCGCCAGCTCAGCGCTTCTTGCCCCAGAGCAGATATCCGGCCGTCTCCGCCATGCGGCCGAGCGGGCCCAGGCGGTCGACCGCCTGCGTCGCCGCGAGCGGGATCTCGATCGGGGCGCCGTCCGGGACGGTAGCCACGAGCTTGCCGACGATCTCTCCCTTGGCCACGGGCGCCTTGATCGTGCCGTCATAGACGGCGGTGACCTTGAGCTCCTTGCGCGCCGCCGGCCACAGCGTCACCAGCGCGTCCTTCGTCGGCGCCACCGCCACCTTGTCCTGCACCCCCATCCAGACCGGCGCCTCGTCGATGGTCTCGCCGGCCTTGACGATGGTGTAGTCGTTGAACTCGCGGTAGGCCCATTCGAACACCCGCTCGCCCTCCTGCGCGCGCTCCTTCATGCTGGCCATGCCGGCCAGCACGAAGACGATGCGCCGGCCGTTACGCACGCCCGAGCCGACCAGCCCGTAGCCGGCCTCCTCGGTATGGCCGGTCTTGATGCCGTCGGCGCCGAGATCCTTGTAGAGCAGCGGGTTGCGATTGCCCTGCTTGATGCCGTTGAAGGTGAAATCCTTCTCCGCCTCGTAGTGATAATATTGCGGGAAGTCCCTGATGAGATGCACCGACAGCGTCGCCAGGTCGCGCGGCGACATGTAATGGTCCGGCGACGGCAGGCCGTCGACGCTGGCGAAGTGACTGTCCTTGAGGCCCAGCTTCTGCGCGAGCTCGTTCATCCGCGCGACGAAGGCGGTGGTGCTGCCGGCGAGACCCTCGGCGAGCACGACGCAGGCGTCATTGCCCGACTGGATGATCATGCCGCGCAGGAGGTCCTCGACCTTCACCTGGCCGGGATAGGGCACGAACATCTTGGAGCCGCCGGTGCGCCAGGCCTGCTCGCTGACCGGTAGCATGTCGTCGAGCTTGGCCTTGCCTTCCGCCAGATAGGTATAGACCGTGTAGGCGGTCATGATCTTGCTCATCGACGCCGTCGGAATGCGCTGATCGGCATTCTTGTCGAGCAGCACCGCGCCGGTCTGGAAGTCGATCACGATGGCGTTGCGCGCCGTGGTGTCGAAGGTCGGCCGGTCGGCGGCGGCGGGCTGGGCAAAGCCGAGGACGAGGAGCAGAAATCCCCAACCGACAAGGCGGGGCAGGATCGAGTTGTTCATGCGGTCACACTCGCTGACATCGGCGCACGACGCGCCATGGGCCGGCGCCCGCGCCAATATTGGGACGCATTGCGCCGAAAATATGGTTTGAGGCGCGCCATCAATCGACGACGATGCGCGCCTCGGTGAGCCCGGCGCCGACCACCCGGTCGAGCAGCCGGTCCGCCTCGTCGACGCTGCCGATGGGGCCCAGGCGAACGCGGTAGAGATCGATGCCGTTGACGCGGGCGCCGACCACCTTGACCGCGCCCAGCGCCTCGATCCGGCTCTTCACCTTGACGGCATTGGCGGCCACCGCGAAGGCGCCGGCCTGGATGTAGATCTGCGTCGGCTTGACCGGCACCACCGCCACCGTCGCCGGCAGATCGGGCGCCTTGGCGATGACCGGTGCCAGGCTGGGCGCCGGCCGGGGCCGCGGCGGCAACGGCGCCGGCTCGTTCGACGCCACCCGCGCCCCCGGCGGCGGGATCAGCGGCTGCATCACCACCGGCGTCACCGGCGCCGCCTGCCCCGCTTCGACGGCGGCGCCGCCATGCTGCGCCAGACTCGCCACCTGGATGCTTTCCGGCACCAGGATCCTCACCCTCACCTTGGCCGTGCCTTGGCCTTCGAAGCCCAGCAGCTGCGCGGCACGGCGCGAGACGTTGATGATCCGGCCGCGGGCGTAGGGGCCGCGGTCGTTGACCCTGAGCTCGAGCGAGCGGCCGTTCTCGAGATTGGTCACCTGCACCACGCTCGGCATCGGCAGGGTGCGATGCGCCGCGGTCAGCGCATTGAGATCGTAGATCTCGCCATTGGCCGTGTACTTGCCATGGAAATCCTCGCCGTACCAGGAGGCGATGCCGGTCTGGTCATAGGAGAAATCCTCGGCCGGGTAATACCACACCCCGTTGATCTGATAGGGCTGTCCGATCTTGTAGATGCCGTGGCCGGCGAGGCTCTCGGCAGAAGGCGGCGGCGCCTGCCCGGCACAGGCCGCCAGCAACGCGAGCAGTGCGAAGGCGGCGAGGCGTCGGGCGAGGCGGCAGGTCATCGAATGCTACAATGGCTGCGGGTGTCTCTATAGGTGGTGTACACTATCGCCATTCCATACTATCGGCAAGAAACCCGACGGCGGTGGCGAAATAATTGGAGCTGTTCCACTTCATCAGGGCGCGATAGTTGTCATAGACCAGGACGGCCGGCCCGTCGGCCCCGCCGGGCTGCAGCAGCGAGGCCTCGATCGGTGCCACCGGCAGCGGCCCGCCATCGGCGCGGCGCAGCCCCAGCTTGCGCCATTGCGCCAGCGGCTTCCGGATGCCGGGCCCGATCAGCGCCGGATCGAGCCTTGCGGGCAGGCGCACGGCGCGGCCCCAATTCTGGTCGCCATGCCAGCCGAGCTGCGACAGGTAGTTGGCGATCGAGGCGAAGACATCCTCGCGCCGGTGCCAGATGTCGCGCCTGCCGTCGCCGCTGTAGCTGACCGCATAAAGCAGGAAGCTCGACGGCATGAACTGGCTCTGCCCCATGGCGCCGGCCCAGGATCCCAGCATCTCCTTGGGGTCGATGTCCTCCTCATCGACGATGCGAAGAGCGTTGATCAACTCCCTGCGGAAAAAGGCGCTGCGCCTTCCGTCATAGGCCAGCGTCGCGAGCGAGGCGATCACCGGGAACTTGCCGCTGGCGGCGCCGAAGCTGGTCTCGATGCCCCAGAGCGCCACGATGAAGCGCGGCTGCACGCCGTAGCGCCGGCCGATCTGGTCGAGCAGCGCGCGGTTCTGCGCCAGGCGCTCGCGCGCCGCATCGCGCCGCTCGGGGCTGACCACCCGGCGCAGATACTCGGCATAGGTGATGACGGTCTCGGGCTGCTGCCGGTCGAGCTCGATCACCCGCGGCAGCGGCTCCACTCCGGCAAAGGCGCGGTCGAGGGTCGCCGGCCGGATGCCATCGGCGAGCGCTTCCTGGCGCAGGCCGGCGAGCCAATGGGCGAAATCCTCTTCCGCGGCGCGCCCCGGCGCCGCGACACAGAGACCGGCGAGCAAGAGAAGGAGCCAAGCGACACGGGACACGAGCAAAGCGTCTCTCTTCGAACGATACGACGGCGAAACGACCGGCCGCCGGCCTTCCCGGCGCACCCGCGCGACCAACCGCCATGATGTGACCGGAATGGTTAAGTTTTAGTCAAAAGCCGGTCCTGCCGCACGCGAAATCAACGGCGTGGAGACCGACTCCGGGAGCGGCCAAAGCCTGGAGCCTGCCCCCTTGCATCGTCACGCCTGGGCCGGCCGAAGGCCGAGCCCCGGGCATCCACGTGCCCGCGACGAGCGTGCTGTGAGGCGTGGATGGCCGTGGGACAAGCCCGGCCATGACGATTTATGCGGGTATTTCGCAACCGCCGACGCCGCCGCTTCGCCGCAGACAGGGAGGGCGGTTTGCTGTAGATTCAGGTGTAGGCAGGTTGCGGCTTTCTCGCGCTGATCGTGCGATCCTCTGCGCTCTGCTACCGGCGGTCCGCGACCTCTCGCAGCAACACTCGGGAGAAAACGGCCATGGCGATCAGAAATCCGATCGAATGGAGCGTCGATCAGCTCCGGCTGGCGGCTCACGCGGTCGACTCGGCGGGGCGCGCCATCAGCGGCAGCGGCCAGGCCCAGCCGGCGACGCCGCCGGCGATCCGCCGCATCGGCCTTGCCGATCTCGGCCTGGCGCTGCGCGAGGGGCTCGACGATTTCACCGCCTATCGCACCGATGTGGTCTTCCTCTGCCTCATCTATCCCATCCTGGGATTGGTGCTCGGCCGGCTGGCCTTCGGCTACAACCTCGTGCCGCTGCTCTTCCCGCTAGCCTCCGGCTTCGCGCTGATCGGGCCCTTCGCCGCGGTCGGGCTCTATGAGATGAGCCGCCGGCGCGAGCAGGGCGTCGAGGTCGCCTGGCCCGACGCCTTCAGCGTCGTGCGCTCGCCGGCCTTCGGCGAGATCGGGGTGCTCGGCCTGCTGCTGGTGGCGATGTTCCTGCTCTGGCTCGCGGTCGCCCAGGCGATCTATCTCGCGACCCTCGGCCCGGCGCCGGCGGCCTCGCTCGCCAGCTTCGTCCGCGAGGCGCTGACCACCGAGGCCGGCTGGGCGATGATCGGGATCGGCATCGGGGTGGGGTTCCTTTTCGCCGTGCTGGTGCTGACGGTGAGCGTCGTGTCCTTTCCGCTGCTGCTCGACCGCGAGCTGCCGCTCGGCGCGGCGGTATGGACCTCGGCACGCGCTGTGCTGGCCAATCCGGGGCCGATGGCGGCCTGGGGCCTGATCGTCGCCGGCGGGCTGGTGCTGGGCTCGATCCCGCTCTTCCTCGGGCTCATCGTCGTCATGCCCGTGCTCGGCCACGCCACCTGGCATCTCTATCGCCGGGTGATCGTCTAGGACGAAGGCGCTACGCGCCTTCGCCGAGCAGCGCCTGGGCCCGCTCGCGCAGCGCCGCCGGCAGCGGCGCCGAACGCCGGGCCGCCATGTCGAAATGGACGCCCGACTGGTAGAAGAGCGCGAGGCGCTCGCCGCTCTGCGCCTGGCGCAGCTCATGCATCATGCGCAGCGAGGAATTGCCGGCGGCGAGCAGGCCGCTCCTCAGCACCAGCCCCTCCCCGGCGCCCGGCGGCGGCGCCAGCAGATGCAGCCTCGTTTCGAAGGTGGAAAAGCCGCGCCGCTGCTCGCGCATATAGCCGGGCGTCATGCCGAAGGCGCTGCAGACATGGAGGCAGGCATGGGCGAAACGATGGACATAGCCCGAGAGCGAGAGCTCGCCGCGCTCGTCCACCTCATGGGCCTTCACCCGATCGGCGCCGCTGGCGATCATGCGCTCCTGCCGCGCCGGCTCGGCAATCGCCTCGAAGCCCGGGCTCACCCAGGCGGTCACGGCATCGCTCAAGCCCCGTGCCGCCTCGCCCCGCCCGCCATAAGGCAGCTCCCGCGGCGTCAAGCGATGCTCGACCAGCGTTGCCACCTCGCCCGCGCCGCTGTCGAGCAGCTCGTGGCCGATGACGATGGCGTCGCCCTCGGCGGCGATGACGCCGCTGCGGATGACGATGCCATCGCCGGCGCGCAGCTCCTTCTTGTAGCGCACCAGCAGGCGGCTCGAGCGCCAGGCGGCGGCAGGCGGCAGGCCGGGCGCCAGCCGCTCGATCAGGCTCAGCGCGGCGTCGCCGAAACGGTCGAAATAGTAGGCGATGGTGAGATGGCCCATCACGTCGCATTCCCAGGCCGCCACCACGCTGCGATAGGTCTCGGCGAAGCTCGCTCGGTCGGTCATCGTCCTTCCTCTCTGGCTGGCGCGACTATGCCACGGGCCCGGCGTCGAGATAAGCGGCCCGCGCCGCAGCCGGCCGGCTCCCCCCTTTCGGGGCGGGCGGCCCCAGTCGGGCCGTTACTCGGACGCAATTACCGCGGTGCAGCATTCGCCTTGCGCGAATACTTCGCCGGTGACTAAAATTTTACGTAAATGCGGCGCGAATCCGCTTGTTATTAATCTCCAATTAAGCTCTTGTCTGCGGCAGAGAGGAAGCTGGAGGCGACGATGACCGAGGGGTCGCTGCATCATTTGTCCCTGAGAGGGGCCGCGGGCGCGACCCGGCCGGCCAAGAAGCAGATCCTGCGCGCCCATATGGCAGCGATGGCGCGGCGGATTTATGGGCCCGACCAGGCCGGCAATTATCATCGCGGCCTGGCGGCGAACATCCTGCAGGCGCGGCGGCGGACCGCCGGGCGCTGAACCCGTGACCTCCACGCCCGAGGAGAACATCCGTCGGCTGCGCCGCCCGGAAAGCGATCAAGGCGCGCCCGGCCGGCGCTGGAAGACGAATTGGCCGGCGGAGCTCTCCTCGCCGCAAGCGCGCATCCGCTGCATGGTGCTCGACATCTCGAGCTGGGGCGCGCGTCTGTCCCTCGAGGTTCCGGCCGGCCTGCCCGACCAGGTCTGGCTCACGATCGACAGTGTCGGCACCATCGCGGCGCAGATCGTCTGGCGCCGCGACGACAGCATGGGCCTGCAATTCCTCGAGCAGCAGCCCTGGATCCGGCGCCTCCACGCGCAGCGCCTCGATCCCACCACCTGGTCGCCGGCGGCGAGCGCCCCGCCCCGCTCCTGAACCGGCAAGACCGCGCCGCGTCGCGCGCGCTATCGCAAGCTGCCTCCCGCGTGCTATCGCAAGCTGCCTCCCGCGCGCTATCGCACGATGATGGTTCCCTGCATATGCGGGTGGATCGAGCAGAAGTAGCGGTAGGTTCCGGGCTTATCGAAGCGGAAGCGGAAGGTCTCGCCGGTATCGAGCGGCGGCGAGCCGAGCAGCTTCGGGTCGTCGGCGCTGGTCACGGTATGGGGATCATCGTCGCGATTGGTCCATATCACGGTGGCGCCGGCCGCCACCGTCAAGGTCTGCGGCTCGAAGCGGAACTCGCGGATCACCACGTTCCCGACCGGCGCCGCGGCGGAGACCGCGCTCGCCAGGCCCGCCACCGCGATCATGCCGCCGAAGAGGCCCAGCGCGAGCCCCGCGCCGATCGCCCATCCTCGCAGGCCGGTCATGGCGTCCTCACGCGTCGAGCCGGGTGTCGGCGAGGACGGCGCCGGCGTCCCGGGCGACATCGACCCGGCGGATGCCGAGCAGCGATTTCAGCCGCTCCGCCGGGACCTTGAGCGGCCCCGGGCTCGCGCCGGGCGTGCCGGGCGCCGCCTGCGGAAAGGCGGTGGACATCGCCGTGGTCAGCGTGACCCGGCCTTCGACTTTCTGGATCACCTGGTGGATGTGGCCGTTGAGCACGGTGACCGAGCCGAAGCGCTTCAGAGAGGCAATCGCCTGCGCCGCATCGTCGGTGCCCCAGCCCCATTCCGGCGAGACCGGCCAGAGCGGCATATGCGCGAGCACGACGATCGGCGTGCTGGCGCTTTGACCTTTGAGATCGCGCTCGAGCCAGTCGAGCTGCTCGGGGCCGAGATATCCCAGCCCGCCCGGCCGGAGATGGAGCACGTTCACCAGTGCCACGAAATGCACGCCGCCCTGATCGAAGCTGTACCAGCCGCCGGGCGTGGCGTGCGCGCCGAAGCGCTCGAAGAAGGGCTTGCCGTTGTCGACGAGCGTGTCGTGCTCGCCGGGAATGAAATGCATCTCGAGCCCGGCCGCCTGCAGCAGCTGCCGCGCCATGTCGAACTCGGCCGGCTTCGAGAGATGACTGACATCGCCGGTGTGGACCATCATCGCCGGACGCGTGGGGCTTTGAGCGATGCGGGCGAGCGCCAGCTGCAGCGTGCCGTTGGGGTCGGGATTGGCCTCGCCGTGAAAGCCGATATGGGTGTCGCTGATCTGCACGAAGGCGAAATCGCCGGCGCCCGCCGGCACCGCCGCCTGCGCCTCGCCGCCGAGCCGGAATGCCTGCGGCACGCCGCCGCTCACCGTCCACAGCACGCCGCCGGCAGCACCCAGCGTCATGCACCGCAGCAGCGCGCGGCGGCTCGCGCCGGGCATGCCGGCGTCATTCGTCTTACGCATCCTGGTCTCCTGTCGGGGGTCGCTTGGCCCTTCCACCGAGGTAGACCGGCGCAGACCGGGTTTTATTCGCGGGCCGCACGACATTCCTTCGGCCGTCAGCGCGACGCGGCCGGCTCCGCCAAGGCCTCGGCATTCTGGAAATCGCGGCAGAAGGACAGCAGATCGGCGGCAGGCATATCCGAGATCGCCCAATAGGCCATGGTGCCGTCCGACCATTGCGCCAAATTCTCGCCACGGCGCGTGCCGGCAGCGATCGGCCGCGGGCTTCCCTCGCTGGGCCAGATGAAGAGCGTGACGACGTGCTTGCGCAGCCGATAGAGCAGCGCCGCCGCCGTGTGGCCGCCGATATAATCGACGCGGCCGCCGAGCAGCGCATAACCGGCCCCCGAGAGATCCTTGACCGGCGGCGCGAAGTCGAGCCGCGCATCGAGCCACGGTTTCACCGTGTGCTCGTCGGAGGACGCGACGTCGACGAGGCGGTTCTCCGACTGCGCCGCGCGCATCTGGCTGGCGAACACCTCGTCGGCGATCGCCTCGCCGGCAGGCGGGCGGAGCGCAGCATAATAGGTGAGCCCCGAGCTCAGCCCCGCCACCAGCACGAAGGAGGCGGCGAGGCGCAGCCAGGGCGGCGTCGCCACGGCGCGTGAACGCTACTCGGCGCCGGCAGCGCGCGCGGCCCGCTGCAGCGCGAGCGGCGCCGGTTGATACTCGAGCTTGCCGCGAAGTGCCGTGCCGAGCGCGCGGCGGCTCGCCAGCGCCTGCGCGCAATGCGGGCACTCCGCCAGGTGACGCTCGATCTCGACCGCGTGCTCGACATCGAGCTCGCCATCCATGTAGGGATCGATCCAGGCGCGCGCCTCGTCACAGTTCATGATGCGCTCCTGTCGCCGGGTTCCGCCGAAAGCTGCTGCAGCATCAAGTCGCGGGCGCGCGACAGGCGCGACATCACCGTGCCGATCGGAATGGCGGCGATCTCGCCGATCTCGCGGTAGCTGAGCCCCTCGATCTCGCGCAGCACCAGGATCTCGCGATAGGCCCGCGGCAGCGCATCGAGCGCCGCCTGCACGCGCTGCCGGTCGGCGCTTTCGACGAGGCGCGCATCCGGCGCGGGAAAGCCGTGGCCGGCCTGCGCCAGCGCCCGTTCATGCGCGGGATCGAGAAGCCCCTGCTCGTCCTCGCTCATCAATTCCATCCTCGGCTGGCGCTTGATCCAGTCGTAGCAGGCGTTGCGCACGATGCTCAGCAGCCAGGCCTTGGGATTGTCGCCATGAAATCCGTCCAGATACTTGAAGGCCCGCAGCAGCGCCTCCTGCACCGCGTCCTCGGCGTCGGCGCCGCTGCGCAGCAGCCGCCGCGCGAAATTATAGGCGGCGTCGAGATGCGGACGCATCTCGCGCTCGAAGCGCTCCCGGTTGCCGTTGCCGCGCATGTCCCTCCTGACCAGACCGGCGCCGACGCGGATTTATTCCCGGCCTCGCGCCGCCCCGTCGCCCCCGCCGCAGCCTACACCGTTCCGGGCCTGGAACGACCGGCAATCCCGCCCGGCCGCCCCGACTTTACAGCCGCCCTTGCCGCTCGCATCATCGCGGCCGAAGCCCAGGCGAGGTCCGATGGCCACGGTGGTGATGCCGCTGCCGCAGCGGGATTTCGACCCGACCGAGACCGGCGTGCCGTGGCGCGTGCTGACCGGGCGCGGGCATCGCGTCGTCTTCGCGACGCCGGACGGGACCGAAGCCGCGGCCGATCCGCGGATGGTGACCGGCGCCGGGCTCGGTCCCCTCGCGCGCCTGCTGCGGGCGGATGCCAACGGACGCAACGCCTATGCGGCGATGAGCGAGAGCCCCGAGTTCCGCCGGCCGATCGGCTATGACGCGATCGCCGAGGGCGCGTTCGACGCGCTGCTGCTGCCGGGCGGCCACGCCAAGGGCATGCGCCCCTATCTCGAATCCGAGCGGCTGCAGGCCGCGGTCGCCGATGGCTTCGCGCGGCAGCGACCGGTCGCCGCCATCTGCCACGGCGTGCTGCTCGCCGCCCGCGCGCGCGACGCCGCCGGCCGGTCGGTGCTCTACGGCCGCAAGACCACCGGCCTCACCAGGCGCATGGAGCTCGGCGCCTGGGCGCTCACCTGTCTCTTTCTCGGCAACTACTACCGCACCTACCCGGTGACGGTGGAGGACGAGGTGCGCGCCCTGCTCGCCCGGCGCGAGGATTTCGTCGCGGGCCCCTCGGGCTTCACCCGCGACGCGCCGGACCGGCTCGCGGTCGGATTCACTGTGCGCGACGGCAATTATCTCTCGGCGCGCTGGCCCGGCGACGCCCATCGCTTCGCCCATGATCTCGCCGCCATGATCGAGCGGCCGAACGCGTGAGCCGGGCTTTTTCTTGCGCAGGGCCGGCGGCGGCGCTTATGGTCTGCCGCCCGCGGCGTCGCAGGATGGGTGGCCGAGCGGTTTAAGGCACCGGTCTTGAAAACCGGCGTACCCGCAAGGGTACCGTGAGTTCGAATCTCACCCCATCCGCCAAACTCAGAACGGAACTGCGAATGCCGGGCGTAGCCGATTTTACGTTCGATGCGGCGGCAAGGGTTCTGAGTTTGCACAAGGGTCGCCCGAAGCTCGTGGAAGCGGAACGGCCATTTCTACGCGACGACGATGCGACGACGGAGATCACGCCGCCGCGCCCAGCGGTTTCGCGCGTTCGATCCGCTCGCGCTCGCGAGGATTGTTCATCGCCTCCCATAGATCGCTGCGCCGCTGCACGTTGAGCCAAAAGTCGGGACTGTTGCCGAATACCCGGGCGAGGATGAGCGCGGTCGCCGCCGTCACATTCCGGCGGTTGTTGCACAGCTCATTGACATGCTTGCGCTGAACGCCCATGGCCTCGGCAAGCGCGGCCTGGGTCAGCGCCATCGGCTGCATGAACTCCTCGATAAGAATCTCGCCGACCGTGGCCGGCTTGCGCTTCGTCGTCAGCATGGCTCGCCTCATCTGTAACTGTGGTCGTCGATATAGACGCCGTCCGCTTCGCCGCGGCCGCCGTCCCAGCGGAAGACCAGCCGCCACCGGTTATTGACGCGGATCGAGTGGAAGCCTGCCAGGTCACCGCGCAGCTTCTCGAAATGATTGCTGGGCGGCACCCGCAAATCCTGATCGGTCGTCGCGTCGTCGATCATCTGGAGCTTGCGGAAGAGCCGGCTTTCAAGATCGGACGGGGTGCGCCGCGACCGGACATCCTCGACAAAGAAGGCACGCAGTCATTCGTCTCGAAAGCTTACGATCATGCGGCGGCTTCGCTTGTGTATCCGTGTACCGCTCTTCGGTACAAACCGCAACCGCATATGCCCGTATCGCTGCCAAGTTACATGTATCCGACGGGACGGCCTTCACGACCGATCCGACCGACGCGCCGTTGTTTCGCCTTGAGATCGAGCCGAACGAGGGTCACCGTGCCGCTTGATGGTGGACAAGATCACGACCGTACCCAAGACGAAGATCGGTATGCGTATCGGGCGCCTCGACGAGGAAGATGTCGCACGTCTCAACCGCGCCGTGCTCGTTTTGCTCGGAATGGCGGGAGCCGCGGCGCCACGATGAGGCAGAGGCCGGCGGCGGACGGCGCTCGAGCCGTCCGCCCCGCCGCTTCAGCGATGACCGCCGCCGTGGCCCCAGCCGCCGCCATGACCGCGGCCGCCGCCATGACCCCAGCCGCCGCCGTGGCCCCAACCGCCGCCGTGGCCCCAGCCACCATGATCCCAACCGCCATGGCCCCAGCCCCAACCCGGGCCCCAGCCGCCGACATAGCCCAAGGCATAAGCGTCGTCGGGAGCGTAGGCGTAACCGGGGGCATAGCCGGGCGCGTAAGCAAGACAGCCATAGCCGGGCGCGAGGTAATAGCCCGCCGGGCAGGCATTGTAATAATACTGCGCCGCAGCCGGCTCGGACGCAGCAACCGTGGCCAGGGCCGTCGCCGCGATGCCAAAAACTGCGAGCTTGCGAGTGAAAGGCGAATTGAGGCGCATGACGGCCTCCTTCGATGGGGCGGCCGAGCGCTGTGGAGCGCTGGCGCACTGGCCCGCGTCGGCGGGCCTCCACCATGAGGTGGGGTCGGCACATTACAGATGACCGCGGCGGCAGGTTAAATCGCGTTCATGGGCGCCCTCGGCGGGACCGACGAGGCCGTGGGCGTCGAGCCGCATGGCGCATTTGAAGCACCACAGGCGTTAGCAGCGGCGGCAGGGAGACGGCCATGGCGAAAACAGGTGCTGCCCTTTTGCTGGCTGCCGCGGCGCTGGCGCTGGCAGGATGCGCCTCGCCGCAGGAACTTCGCGCTCGCGACGAGGCGACCTGCCAGGGCTATGGCTTCCACCCCGGCACGACCGAATTCGCGACATGCCTGCAGCGCGAGCAGCTCGCGCGCGAGTACTACTGGTCGGCGCCTTACGCTTACGGGCCGCTTCCGGGTTACGCGGCCTATGGCTTCTAGCGGCGGCGCGACGGGGTCGCCGCGCGGCGGTCAAGCGGCCTTGACGGTGGCGAGGAAGGTCTCGACCTCGCGGCGCAGCGTGTCGACCTCGCCGCTGATCTGAGCGAAGGCGGCGCTGACGCGCGAGGCGATCCGGCCGGTATCGTTCGCCGCCTCGCTGATGCCCGAGACGTTCGACGACACCTCGCTCGACCCGGCTGCGGCCTGCTGAACGTTGCGCGCGATCTCCTGCGTCGTCGCCTCCTGCTCTTCCACTGCCGAGGCGATGGCGGTGGAGATCTGATTGATGTCGCCGATGGTCCGCGCGATGGCCTGGACGGCCTCCACCGACTGGGTCGTCGCCGCCTGTATCTCGGCGATCTTGGCGCTGATCTCCTCGGTCGCCTTGGCGGTCTGGTTGGCCAGGCCCTTCACTTCCGACGCCACCACCGCAAAGCCCTTGCCGGCTTCGCCGGCGCGCGCGGCCTCGATCGTGGCATTGAGCGCCAGCAGATTGGTCTGGCGCGCGATGTCGTTGATGAGCTTCACGACGTCGCCGATGCGCTGCGCCGCCGTGGCGAGCTGGCCGATCTGCGCATTGGTCCGCTCGGCCTGCTCGACCGCCTGGTTCATGCTGGTGGTGGAGCGGGCCACCTGGCGTCCGATCTCGCTGACCGAGGCCGAGAGCTCCTCCGCCGCCGCCGCGACCGTCTGCACGTTGGCGGAGGCCTCTTCCGAGGCGGCCGCCACCGCGGCGGATTGGCGGCCCGTCTCCTCGGCCGCCGCGGCCATCGACTGCGCCTCGGCACGCAGCTCGCCGGCCGCCGAGGACAAGGTCTTGGCGACGCCGTCCATGCTGGTGCCGAAGCCCTGCGCCATGCGGGCGACCTCGCGTACCCGGGCATCCATGGCGTCGGTCGCGGCATTGATGATTGTCGCGCCCTGGCGGAAGGAGCCCGGCAGGCCGCGCACCAGCACCTTGCGGAAGCACTTCCCCTGGCTGACATAGGCCATCGACCCCGATGCCTCGCGGACGAAGGCGTCGACGATGTCGAGCATGTCGTTGAGCGCCTTTTGCAGGCCGCCGATATCGCCCCGATCGCGCACGCCCAGAATGCGGCTCTCGAGGTCGCCGCGCGAGGCGCGCGTGCACAGCTTCCGCCACGCGACGAAGGTTGCGCGATGCCTGGCCGAGCGCGCGCAGGGCGAAGCCGAGAAACGCCGCGACGAGCGCGAACTCGATCATCGCATCCCACGGCCCGGCCCAGGGCCCGAAGACCAGGCGCGCGGCGCCGGCGCCGGCGGCGGCGAGGCCGGCGGCCAGGATGAACCAGACCGCCTTAGATAGAGAAGACGAATTCATCATAGGCTGAGCCCTCTTTCCTGCAGCTTGCGCGCCAGCAGCTCATAGCCGCGTGCCATGCCGTCCTTGCGATTGTCATGCCGGCTCTCCTCGCCGCGCAGCGCCGCATAGAGGCTCGCGATCGCCTCGACCTGCGGCTTGCTCGGCTTGCGCCGGTTGGAATGGAAGCCCACGATATTCTGCCCGGCATCGAGCGTCGGCGTGACATGGGCGAAGACCCAATAGTGATCGCCGTTGGATGCCATGTTCACGACATAGGCGAACATCTCCCTCTTCGCCTGGATCGTGTCCCAGAGAAGCTTGAAGATGCAGCGCGGCATGTCGGGATGGCGGATCAGGCTGTGCGGCGCGCCGATGACCTGCTCCAGCGGATATTTCGACAGCCGCAGGAAGACGTTGTTGGCGTAGGTGATGTGGCCCTGGAGGTTCGTCTTGGTGACGATCAGCTCCTCGGCGTCGAAAGGACATTCGACACCCGTCGGCCTGATTGCAGCTCGCGTCATCACCCCCTCCTCGAAAGCTCCTGAACCGTAGCGGCCAGTTATTGCCGAGACGTTGTGAACGATTGCGATGGGGTATAGGTATTTCCACCTATAGACGCGGCCGGGATGACCGCGGTCGGGCGGCCTGAGCGCCGCGCGCCGTCGTCTCAGGGCGCGGTGCCGGCGCCGCCCTCGATCAGCTCGCGCAGCACCCGCGCCAGCTGATCCTTGCGATAGGGCTTGCTCAGCAGCGGTGCCGTGGTCTTGCCACGCGCCACCACGGTGCCGGGGAAGCCCGAGGTCAGCAGCACCTTGATGTGCGGCCAGCGCCGCCGGGCGATCTCGGCGAGCTGCCGCCCATCCATGCCGCCGGGCATGATCACGTCGGTGAAGAGCACGTCGACCCCGGGGTCGAGCGCGATCAATTCGAGCGCCGCCTGCGCGCTCGCGGCCTCGCGCACGCGATATCCCAGCTCGACCAGCTGGCGCAGCGCGACGCGGCGCAGCGCGCCGTTATCCTCGACCACGAGCACGACCTCGTCGGCGCCGCGCAGCGCCGGCTCCTCGAGCCGCGCGCCCTCCGCCGCCGCGGCGCCGGCCTCGGCGCGCGGGAAGTAGAGGCGGAAGGTGCTGCCGGTCCCGACCTCGCTGTAGACGTTGATATGGCCGCCGGACTGCTTCATGAAGCCGAACACCATGCTGAGCCCGAGGCCGGTGCCCCTGCCCTGCTCCTTGGTGGTGAAGAACGGCTCGAAGACGCGGCTCGCCACGTCGGGCGGCATGCCGCTGCCGGTGTCGGTGACCTCGATCAGCACGTAGTCGCCCTCGCTCACATAGGAATGCCGCGCCACGTAGTCGGCGTCGAGCGGCTGGTTGCGGGTGGCGATGGTGAGCGAGCCGCCGGCCGGCATGGCGTCGCGGGCGTTGGTGGCGAGATTGGCGAGGCTCGCCTCGAGCTGCGCCGCATCGACCACGACCGGCCAGAGATCCGCGCCGAGATCGAGCCCGACCTCGATGTCCTCGCCGAGCAGCGGCCCCAGCAGCTTGACCGCGCCGGTGACGAGATCGTTGACATCGACCCGGCGCGGCTGCAGCGGCTGGCGCCGCGCGAAGGCGAGCAGGCGGCGCGTCAGATCGGCGCCGCGAAGCGCCGCGTCGCGCGCCTCCTTGGCGAGCTCCAGGATCTCTCCGCCCGCTCCTTCGCTGTCGCAGAGCAGGTCGAGATTGCCGATGACGACGCCGAGGAGATTGTTGAAATCATGCGCCATCCCGCCGCTGAGATTGCCGATCGCCTCCATCTTCTGGACCTGGCGGAGCTGCGCCTCCATGCGGCGCAGCTCGCTGACCTCGATCGCGACGATGCCGATGCCGGTGACCGCGTCGCCGACGACGACAGGATAGAAGGTCGTCAGCCAATGACGCAGTTCGCCCGGCCGCGCCGGCGTCTCGCCGCTGATCTCGAAATTGAGCACCGGCTGCCGGCGCTCCAGCACTTGCGCGCAGACCGGGCCGAGCTGCGGCCAGAGATCGGGCACCACTTCCTCGATGGTGCGGCCGACATGGTCGCTCACCGACAGCCCGTCGATGCCGGCCAGCGCCTCGTTGACGCGGACATGGCGCAACTCGCGATCGACGAAGGCAAACCCCACCGGCGCCGCCGATTGCAGCGTATCGAGCAGCGCCAGCGTCTCGTCGGATTGCCGCTTGGCGGCCATCAGCCGGCGATGCGCCTGCTCGGCCTCCTCGCGCGCCGTGACCTCGGCGGTGACATTGGTCGAAGCGCCGCGATACCCCAGGAAGGTGCCGTCGGCGGCGAAGATCGGCCGCCCGCTCGCCTTCGCGTACCAGACCGAGCCATCGGCGCGCTGCCGGCGGGTGATCTGGTCCTTGAACGGCCGGCGCGCCGCCATCTCTTCCGCGAACCGGCGCGCGGTCTCGGCATCGACGCCCAGCGCCGCCCGGTCGGTGCGGCGCATGCCGATATAGGAAGCCGCCGGCGCGCCGGAGCCCGCCTCTACATTCGCCGAGACATAGGTGAAGCGCAGCTCGGCATCGGTCTCCCACAACCAGTCCGAGGCGATCCCGGCGAAGTCGCGGAAGCGCGCCTCGTCGCGGTCGCGTTCCGCAAGCCGGCGCTCCAGCTCGTCACTGCGCGCTGCCGCCGCCGCCTCGGTCTCGATCCTGCGGCCACGCTCGCGATAGGCGGCCCAGGCGGCAAGCGCGGCGAGCGGCAGGCCGATCAGCAGCACCGCCGGCAGCGCACCGGAGCTCAGATATCCGACGGCGAGAAGGACAAGACCGGCGACGCCGGCGATCAGCGCCGCCGTCCACCGTTGCAGACCCGTCCCGGGAGGTGATGACCGGACCGCCATGGCCTTATTCAAAGGTCCTGACGCTGAACAGACCGTTGCAGTCCCTTTGAATAGCCGGTCATGTCGTTACCCGCCATGATATACGGTGCGCCCTCCGCTTGGGAGGCCCGATGGCGGCCCCGGCAGCGCCCCGGCGCGGGCAACCGCGAGTGGGGAGTTGTTGTGCGGCGCAAAACCCGATAATGTTGCATCGCAATATAGCCCGCCTGGCGTGGCGCAATTGCACCGTCCGGGCAGCACCATGCCGGTTGGTGCAGTGCGTCAGCACGGCGCCGGACCCGAGGGGCGCTCATGGGCATCGAGGTCGCGCTTCATCACCGCACCGAATATCGCTACGACCGGCGGATCGCGCTGGGGCCGCAGACGGTGCGGCTCAGGCCCGCGCCGCATTGCCGCACGCCGATCCCAGCCTATTCGCTGAAGGCGGAGCCGACGCCGCACTTCGTCAACTGGCTGCAGGATCCCCAGGGCAATTTCCTCGCCCGCATCGTCTTTCCCGAGAAGACCGACCGGATGGTGATGACGGTCGATCTCGTCGCCGACATGACGGTGATCAATCCCTTCGACTTCTTCCTGGAGCCGGCGGCCGAAACCTACCCCTTCGCCTACGATCCGGCGCTGGAAAGCGAGCTGGCGCCGTTCCGCCGCGCCGCCGCCGCGGGCCCGCTGCTCGAGCGCTACCTGCGCGGCGTCGACCGGAGCTCTCGCCGCAGCATCGATTTCCTGGTCGAGCTGAATTGCAAGCTGCAGCAGGACATCCGCTACATCGTCCGGCTCGAGCCCGGCGTCCAGACGCCCGAGGAGACGCTGGCGCGCGGCGCAGGCTCGTGCCGGGACAGCGGCTGGCTGCTGGTGCAGCTGCTGCGCCATCTCGGCATCGCCGCGCGCTTCGTCTCGGGCTACCTGATCCAGCTCGTCGCCGACCAGAAGCCGCTCGTGGGTCCGGCCGGGCCGAGCGCCGATTTCACCGACCTCCACGCCTGGTGCGAGGCCTATCTGCCCGGCGCCGGCTGGATCGGCCTCGACCCGACCTCGGGGCTGCTCTGCGGCGAAGGCCACATCCCGCTCGCCTGCTCGCCCGAGCCGCAAAGCGCCGCGCCGATCTCCGGCACGCTGGAGCGCTGCGAGACGGTGCTGGACCATGCCATGTCGGTCCGCCGCCTGCGCGAGACGCCGCGCGTCACGCTGCCTTATGCCGAGGCGGAATGGTCGCGGCTGTCGGCGCTGGGCGAGCGCATCGACCGCGATCTGGCGGCGCAGGACGTGCGCCTCACCATGGGCGGCGAGCCGACCTTCGTCGCCGCTGCCGATCCCGACGGCGGCGAGTGGAACACCGAGGCGCTGGGGCCCACCAAGCGGGTCTATGCCGGCAAGCTGCTGCGCCGGCTCGCCGACCGCTTCGCCACGGGATATCTGCTGCATTACGGCCAGGGCAAATGGTATCCCGGCGAGCAGCTGCCGCGCTGGGCGCTGGCCAGCCATTGGCGGCGCGACGGCGAGCCGATCTGGCACGACAAGGACCTCTTCGCCGCCGACGAGACCGCCGATCCCGCGCTCGGCCCCGATCAGTCGCGCCGCTTCATCACCCGCCTGGCGGAGCGGCTGCAGATCGACCCCGATCTCACGCTGCCCGCCTATGAGGACAGCTGGTACTACCTGTGGAAGGAGCGGCGGCTCCCGGTCAATGTCGATCCGCTCAAGAGCGAGCTCAAGGACCCGCTGGAGCGCGAGCGGCTGGCGCGGCTCTTCGAGCAGGGGCTGGGGCAGACGGTGGGCTTCGCGCTGCCGCTGCAGCGCGTCGGGCTCGACGGGGCGCGGCGCTGGCACAGCGCGCCGTGGTTCCTGCGCGCGGGGACGCTCTACCTCCTGCCGGGCGATTCGCCGATGGGCTATCGCCTGCCGCTGGACTCGCTGCCCTGGGTCAGCGACAGCGACTATCCCTATCTCCCCGCCGAGGATCCGCTGGCGCCGCGCGCCGCGCTGCCGCCGCGCCAGGCCTTGCGGAGGCGCGATGCTGGCGCTGCAGCGGCCGCGCCCTCGCTGGGCGCGCAGCGGCGCGAGCAGGTGCCGCTGCCGACACGCCCCGGCGACAGCGAGGCCGGCGTGGTGCGCACCGCGCTCTGCGTCGAGCCGCGCCAGGGGCTGCTCCACGTCTTCATGCCGCCGGTCGAGACGGTCGAGGACTATCTCGACCTCGTCGCCGCGGTCGAGGATACCGCCGCCGACTGCGCCCAGCCGGTGGTCATCGAGGGCTATCCGCCGCCCTTCGATCCGCGCCTCCAGCATTTCTCGGTCACGCCCGATCCCGGCGTGATCGAGGTCAACATCCATCCGGCCGCCTCCTGGGAGGAGCTCGCCCGGACCACCGGGATCGTCTATGACGAGGCGCGCGCCGCCGGCCTCGTCACCGAGAAATTCATGCTCGATGGCCGCCATGTCGGCACCGGCGGCGGCAACCATGTCACCATCGGCGGGACGAGCCCGGCGGACTCGCCGCTGCTGCGCCGGCCCGACCTGCTCAAGAGCCTGCTCGGCTACTGGCACAACCATCCCTCGCTCTCCTATCTCTTCTCGGGCCTGTTCATCGGTCCGACCAGCCAGCACCCGCGCGTCGATGAGGGCCGCGACGACGCCACCGGCGAGCTCGAGATCGCCTTCAAGGCGCTCGCCGCCGCCAAGACTCCGGCGCCCTGGCTGGTCGACCGCATCTTCCGCGACCTGCTGGCGGACGTGACCGGCAACACGCATCGCACCGAATTCTGCATCGACAAGCTCTACCCGCCCGACAGCGCCGCCGGCCGGCGCGGCCTGCTGGAGCTGCGCGCCTTCGAGATGCCGCCGCACGCGCGCATGAGCCTGGCGCAGCTGGCGCTGCTGCGCGCGATCGTCGCCTGGATGTGGCGCGAGCCCTACGACAAGCGGCTGGCGCATTACGGCACGCGGCTCCACGACGAGTTCATGCTGCCGCATTTCGTGGCCCAGGATTTCGCCGACGTGCTCGACGATGTCCGGCGCGCCGGCTACGGCTTCGCGCCGGACTGGTTCGCGCCGCATCACGAGTTCCGCTTCCCCCTGATCGGCAAGGTGGCTTATCGCGCGATCGAGATCGAGCTGCGCCACGCGCTCGAGCCCTGGCACGTGCTGGGCGAGGACGCCGCAGCGGGCGGCACCGCGCGCTTCGTCGACAGCTCGGTCGAGCGGCTGCAGGTGAAGCTCGCAGGCGCCGTCGGCGAGCGCCACCGCCTGCTGGTGAACGGAAGGCCAGTGCCGCTGCGCGCCACCGGGCGCAAGGGCGAGTTCGTCGCCGGCGTGCGCTACCGCGCCTGGCAGCCGCCGCGCGCACTGCACCCCACGATTCCGCCGGACGTACCGCTGGTGTTCGACCTCTATGACGATTGGAACGAGCGCTCGATCGGCGGCTGCACCTATCACGTCGCCCATCCCGGCGGCCGCAGTTTCGAGACCTTCCCGGTCAACGCCAACGAGGCCGAGACCCGGCGCCGCGCCCGCTTCCAGCCCTTCGGCCACACCGCCGGCCCGCTGCACCCGGTCTCGGTGGCGCCCAGCGGCGAGCACCCCCTCACCCTCGACCTCCGCCGCACGATCTGAACGGCGACAATCGAACGAGTGACGCTTTCTTCTCTTTCGTCATGGCCGGGCCGCCCGTAGGGCGAGTCCCGGCCATCCACGTCTTGCGGTGAGCACGCGGCACCGCGTGGATACCCGGGACTCGGCCTTCGGCCGGCCCGGGCATGACGACGAAAATGGTGTCGGCGAGGATAGCCTTGGGCTTTGAGCGCCGGCTTGGCAGGGGCGGCCTATTTCGGCCAAACTGGCGGTTGGGGCAGCGGAGATGGCGGCGCGTGGCATCGGCCTATGACGAGATGGTGACCGGGAACGGCGCGTTGCGGCCGCATTGGCGCGCGCTGATGGAGACGGTCTGGAGTCTCGCCCCCGACCAGCTCGCCGAGAAGCTGGCGCGGGTCTCGGCCCAGATCGCCGCCGATGACGAGATCGTGAGCCTGCCCGAGCGCGCCGCCGGCGCGGGGGGCAGGCGGCTCGACCTGCTGCCGGTGATCCTGCCTGCCGCGGAATGGCAAGGCCTTGCCGCCGGGCTGGTGCAGCGCGCGCGCCTGCTGGATATGATCCTCGCCGATCTCTATGGGGCCCAGCGGCTGATCGAGGAGCGGCTGCTGCCGCCCTATCTGGTGCTCGGCAATCCTGCCTTCCTGCGGCCGCTGCGCAGCGTCCGGCCCAGCGGCGACACGCCGCATCTCTATTTCTACGCCGCCGACCTCGTCCGCCTGCCGAGCGGCGAGTGGCGGGTCTTCGCCGACCGCACCCAGGCGCCGGGCGGCGTGGGTTATGCGTTGCACCATCGCGGCGTGCTGGCGCGCACGGTGCCGGAGATGTTCCGCACGGCGCAGGTGCGCCGCCTCGATCCCTTCATCGATCTCTGGCAAGCGAGCCTGCGCGCCGCCGCCAGCGAGCATGCCGGGCCGGCGCGGATCGTGCTGCTGACGCCGGGCCCCTACAACGACGCCTATTTCGAGCACGTCGTCCTCGCCCGCGCGCTCGGCATCACGCTGGTGCAGAGCGCCGATCTCACCGTGCGCGACGATTTCGTCTACCTCAAGACGCTGAACGGGCTGCAGCGGGTCGACGTGATCTATCGCCGCGTCGACGGCGATTACTGCGATTGCCTGGAGCTGCGCGAGGATTCGGCGCTCGGCATCGCCGGCCTCGTCCAGGTGGCCCGCGCACGCAACGTCGCCATCCTCAACCTGCCGGGATCGGCGCTGGTCGAGGCACCGGCTTTCGCCCCGTTCCTGCCGGCGCTCTGCCGCACGCTGCTCGGCGACGAGCTGCGCCTGCCGGCGGTGACCACCTGGTGGTGCGGCCAGGCGCAGGCGCTCGGCGAGGTGCGCGCCGCGCTCGACGATTTCGCCGTCCATCCGGTCTTCGATCCCGATCCGGTGCCGCTCGATCCGGCGCTGCTGTCGCGCGCGGAGCGCGCCGGTTTCGAAGCGCAGCTCGCCCGATACCCCGAGCGCTTCGTCGCCCGCGAGAAGATGGTGCCGAGCGCGGTGCCCTGCCTCGGCGGCGACGGCGACCGGCGCTTCGTGCCGCGCCCGGTGGTGCTGCGCGTCATGGCGCTGTGGCACGGCGGCGACTGGGTGGCGCTCCCCGGCGGCATCGCCCGCATCGTCGCCGATCATTCGATCTACCGCAGCACGCTGCGCCACGGCGGCACCGCCAAGGATGTCTGGGTGCTGGCCGACCAGGAGGCGCCGGCACCGATGCGCGCCGCCACGACGACGCCGGGACCGGCGGCGCGCCCCGCGGGAGCCCTGCGCAGCCGCACGGCCGACGATCTCTTCTGGCTCGGCCGCCATGTCGAACGGCTCGAGGCCGGCGCCCGCCAGTTCCAGGCGACGCTGCGCCGGCTCGCCTCGGGCGGGCTCACGCCGCGCGACGCAGCCGAGCTCGGCCGCCTCGCCGAGGCGCTGAAGCGCACCGGCTGGATCAGCGTGGCGCTCGCCGCCGCGCCGGTCGACGGCGCCATGTTCCTCGATGGAACGATGGACGCGGCGATCGACGGCACCGCGATGCGCATCTGCCTCGACACCATCCGCCGGCTGACGCTGGCGACGCGCGACCATGTCTCGCGCGACATGTGGCGCACGCTGCATCACCTGACCGGGGCCGCCGCCGCGCGCTTCGCGCGGGCGCCGCGCGAGCCCGACCGCCTGCTGGAGGCACTCGACGACACCATCGTCACCATCGCCGCCTTCGCCGGGCTCGCCGCCGAGAACATGGTGCGCGGCGCCGGCTGGCGCTTCCTCGATCTCGGCCGCCGGATCGAGCGCGGCATCGCCGTGGCCCAGGCGGTGGGCGGCGTGCTCACCGGCCCGTCGGCGCAGCTCGAGGCGGGGCTGCGGCTGGCGCTCGAGCTCTGCGACAGCACCAGCGCCTACCTGCAGCGCCACCCGCTGGCCACCGACTACGCCGAGGCGCTCGCCTTCGTGCTCGCCGAACGCAGCAACCCGCGCTCGCTGCTCTATCAGCTCGAGCGCATCGAGCGCCATCTCGGCGTCGAGGCCGCCGCCGGCCACGCCGCGGAAAGCCGCATCCCCGCGCTCGTCGCCGCCATCGGCGAGGTGGCGCGGGCGCCCGCCGCCGAAGCCGTGACGGCGCTGCTCGATCGCGCCGCCGACGATCTCATGGCGCTGTCGGACGCGATCATGCGCGCCTTCTTCACCCATACCGCCTCGGCGCAGCTCATGGGCTTCGCCAGCCGGGCGATCCTCGCCGAGGCCGAGACATGAGGCGCTATGCCATCCGCCACGAGACCGTCTACGGCTACCGCGCGCCGGTGGATATCGGTCTCCATGTGCTGCGGCTGACGCCGCTCACCATCCGCGGGCAGCGCTCGCGCGGCCAGACGCTGAGCGTCGCGCCGGCGCCGGCGCGCCAGCGCATGTTCGTCGACCATTTCGGCAATGTCGTGCACCACATCGCCATCGAGACCACGCACAGCGAATTCTCGGTGGTGCTGGAGGCCACTGTGGAAGTGACGCGCGGCGAGGTCGCCGAAGCGGGCCCGGAGTGGGAGAGCGTGCGCGCGGCGATGCAGAATGACGGCTTCCCCTCGCCGCCGGCGGTCGCGGAATTCCTCTATCCCTCGCCGCTGGTGGCGCTCGAGGACGGCGCCGGCCGCTACGCCGCCGCGTCCTTCCCCGCCGGGCGGCCGATCGTGACGGCGCTGCGCGACCTCACCCGGCGGATCCATGCCGATTTCGCCTATACCCCCAACGCCACCACGGTCTCGACCAAGGTCGCCGAGGTGCTCGCCACCCGCCGCGGCGTCTGCCAGGATTTCGCCCATCTGATGATCGCCGGGCTGCGCGGGCTGGGCCTGCCGGCGCGCTATGTCTCGGGGTACCTGCGTACCACCCCCGCCGACGGCGCCGCGCTGCGCGGCGATGACGCGAGCCATGCCTGGGTCTCCGTCTGGTGCGGAGCGGTGCCGGGCTGGGTCGATCTCGATCCAACGAATGATCTGGTGGTTGCTGCCGAACACGTCGCGGTCGCCTATGGCCGCGACTTCTCGGACGTGACGCCGTTGCGCGGCGTCATCCTCGGCGGCGGCAGCCATACGCTGAGCGTCGCCGTCAGCGTCACCGATCTCGATCAGAACGCCCCGCCCCCTGCCGCCGCCGGCGGCGCCCCCGACGCCGCCTGACAAAGGCTAAGCACCAGACATTCCAGGCCCTTTGACCTACCTCAATGCCGTTATCCGGGCATAGCCGATGATGCCTTCCGCATGATGCGGGAGACGGCTTGTGCCGGGTGTTCTGAAGATCGCCTACAAGCTGCTGGCCAACGACCGGGCGAAATTCGTCGCGCTGCTGCTCGGCATCACCTTCGCCGTGTTCCTGATGATCGCGGTGACCTCGATGTTCTCGGGCGTGCTCAAGCGCGCCTCGGCCACGGTCATCAATATCGGCGGCTCGATCTGGGTCATGGACCCCTCGATCCAGACGGTGGCCAACACCATTCCGCTCCCCGATTACGTCCTCGACGAGGTCCGCAGCATTCCCGGCGTCAAATATGCCGTGCCGCTCTATGCCGGCGCCGCGCTGCTGAAGCTGCGTGACGGCAGCTACCAATCGGCCAACATCGTCGGCCTCGACGATGCCAGCCTGTTCGGCCGGCCGAAGCTTCTCGCCGGGCATATCGAGGACATCTTCGCGGAGAGCGCCTTCATCGCCGTCAAGGATTCCGAATTCCACAAGCTGGAGAATCCGACGATCGGCACCGATTTCGAGATCAACGACCATCGCGGCGTGATCGTCGGCATCGCCAAGGTCGCCTCCAGCGGCCTCTTCGGCGTGCCGACGCTCTACACCACCTATTACCGCGCGCTCTACTACATCCCCAACATGCGCTTCACCATCTCCTACATCCTCGTCGAGCCGAAGACGCCAGCCGACATCAAGACGATCAAGCAGCAGGTTGCCAAGGCCGGATACCTGGCGCTGACCAAGGACGAGTTCATCACCAAGATCTCCAATTTCTACAAATATGAGACCGGCATCGGCGTCAATCTGCTGCTGATGACGGTGATCAGCTTCATCATCGGGCTCTCGATCTCGGGCCAGACCTTCTACACCTTCATCCTCGAGAATCTCGAGCGCTTCGGCGCCTTGAAGGCGATCGGTGCCAAGGGGCGCGAGCTCGTCTTCATGATCCTGTTCCAGGCGGCCTTCGTCTCGGTCACCGGCTTCGGCATCGGCGTCGGGCTGTTCTCGCTCATCATCTGGCTGGCGCGGGTCTACCTCCCCGATTACGCGGCGATCATGACCTTCTCCAATCTTGGCCTCGCCTTCGGCATGGTGGTCGTGATCGCCGCGGTGTCGAGCTATGTCGGCGTCCGCAAGGTGCTGATGATCGAGCCCTTCGACATTTTCCGGGGCTGAGACATGCCCAAGGCAGCCATAGAGGCGGTAGGGCTCACCAAATGGTTCGGCCAGGGCGAGGCCAAGACATATGCCGTGCGCGATGTCAGCTTCGAGGCCCGTTTCGGCGAGATGCTCTATGTCGTGGGCCCGTCGGGCAGCGGCAAGACGACCATGCTCAGCATGATCTCGGGGATCCTGCGGCCGAACGCCGGCAAGGTGACGATCGAGGGCACGGACATCTGGAGCTTGTCCGACGACGATCTCGCCTCGTTCCGGCTGCACAGGATCGGCTTCGTCTTCCAGGACTATCATCTGTTTCCGCGGCTCACCACCGCCGAGAACGTCGCCATCCCGCTGGTGCTGCAGAACCGCGACTGGGACGAGGCGCTGGACGAGGCGCTGAAGGATCTCGAGATCGTCGGCCTCAAGGACAAGGCGGAATTGCCGCCGGTGAAGCTCAGCGGCGGCGAGCAGCAGCGCGTGGCGATCGCGCGCGCCATCGTCAGCCGGCCCGACATCCTCATCCTCGACGAGCCGACCGCGTCGCTCGACGGCGAGACCGGCCGCACCATCGTCAGCTTCGTGCGCCAGCACATCCTCAACGACCAGCGCTGCATCGTCATCGTCACCCATGACAGCCGCATCTACGAGTTCGCCGATCGCATCGTGAAGATGGAGGACGGACAGCTGACCGGGGTCGAGCGGGAGAAGCTGGATGCGCAATAGGCTGATCTTCATCGTCTCGGCGCTCGGGCTGCTGGCGGCGCTGGTCAGCGCCTTCATCTTCAGCCAGCAGCCGGCCGCGGAGCTGCCGGTGTTCAACCCGGCCGCCAATCCCTATGCCAAGGGCATCTATGCCGACGGCATCATCGAAAGCGAGCAGACCCAGGGCGAGAACATCAACATCTATCCCGAGGTCTCGGGACCGATCACGCAGGTCCTGGTCGCCGAGGGCGCCGCGGTGCACAAGGGCGATCGGCTGCTGACCATCGACGACAGCGTGCAGCGGGCGACGGCGGAACAGCAGCGCGCGCAATCGGAAGCCGCCCTGGCGATGCTGGAGGAGCTCAAGGCCGAGCCGCGGCCGGAGACGCTCGACGTCTCCACGGCGCAGGTCGAGAACGCCCGCGCCACGCTCAAGAACACGCAGGACCAGCTCGAAAAGCAACAGCATTCCTACGACCTCGATCCGCGCTCCGTCAGCCGCGATGCGCTGGACAATGCCCGCAACGCCGAAAAGATCGCCGAGACCAACCTCAAGGTCGTCGAGCGACAATACACGCTCACCAAGGCGGGCGCCTGGATCTACGACGTCGAGAACCAGGAGCGGCAATACGCCGCCTTGTGCAAGGCCTATGCCGCCTCGGCAGCGCTGCTGGCCAAATACACCATCACCGCGCCGACGGACGGCGTCGTCCTCTCGGTCCAGGCCACCGTCGGCAGCTATGTCTCGCCCCAGGGCGGCTACGATTCCTATACCCAGGGCTTCAACCCGCTCATCGTCATGGGAACGCCGCAGGACCATCTGGCCGTCCGCGCCTATGTCGACGAGATCCTGGTGCCGCGCCTGGCCGATCCCGCCAGGATCGACGCGCAGATGTTCGTCCGCGGCACGAATATCCACGTGCCGCTGACCTTCCTGCGCGTCCAGCCCTATGTCTCGCCGAAGATCGAGCTGTCGAACGCGCGACAGGAGCGGGTCGACGTCCGCGTGCTGCCGGTGATCTTCCGCTTCGAGCGGCCGAAGAATCTGAACCTCTATCCGGGACAGCTGGTCGATGTCTATGTCGGCGAGAAATAGCCGTCGGCTGGCGGCGCTCGCGCTGACGGCGCTGCTGTCGGGCTGCGCCGTCGGGCCTGATTTCCATCGTCCCGAGCCGCCGTCCCTCTCGCATTATGCGAGCGGCGGCGATCCGACCGAGACGGCGGCCGCCGCCGGCGCGGCGCAGCGCTTCGCGCCCGGCGCCGCGGTCGCGGCCGATTGGTGGCGGCTCTTCAATTCCGAGAAGCTCGGCGCCATCGTCAGCGAGGCCATCGCCGCCAATCCCGGGCTGGCAGCGGCACAGGAAAACCTGCGCCAGGCGCAGGACAATCTGCGCGCCGGCTACGGCATCTTCTTCCCCTGGCTCGGCGGCGATTTCACCGCGGCGCGCGAGAAGTTCTCGCCCCTTACCTTCGGCAGCAGCGCGCCGGGAACCGTCTTCAACCTGTTCGCGCTGTCGGGCACCATCAGCTATCCGCTCGACATCTTCGGCGGCGAGCGACGGGCGGTCGAGGGCCTGGCGGCCGAGGTCGATGTGCAGCGCGCGACCGAGCTCGCGACATATCTGGCACTCTCGTCCAATATCGTCGACACCGTGATCGCCGCGGCCGCCTATCGCGCCGAGATCGAGGCGACCGAACAGCTCATCCAGCTGCAGCGGCAGCAGGTGGCGCTGGCGGAGACCCAGGCGCGCGCGGGCACGGTGCCCTATTCCAACGTGCTGAGCCTCGAAAGCCAGCTCGCGACCTATGAGGCGACGATCCCGCAGCTGCAGCAGAAGCTGACCCAGAGCGACGATCTCCTGGCGACCCTGGTCGGCCGGACACCGGCGGAATGGACGCCGCCGGAGCTGGGTCTCGCCGATCTCACGCTGCCCGCCGATGTGCCGGTGAGCCTGCCGTCGGACCTGGTGCGGCAGCGCCCGGACATCCTGGTGGCGGAGGCGACCGCGCATGCCGCCAGCGCCGGGGTCGGCGTCGCCACCGCCGCCATGCTGCCGAGCGTCACGCTCAGCGGCGGCTACGGGACCAACAGCACAGCGATCGGCAATCTCTTCTCCTCTTCCGCCGGGCATTTCTGGAGCTTCGGGGCGGACGTCACGGCCCCGATCTTCGAAGGCGGCAAGTTGTGGTTCCAGCGCAAGGCGGCGATCGATGCCTATCGCCAGACCATGGCCGCCTATCGCCAGACCGTGCTCGGCGCCTTCGCCCAGGTGGCGGACACGCTGCGCGCGCTCGACCACGACGCCGCGTCGCTCGCGGCGCAGGACAAGGCGCTGCGCACGGCGGAGGAGGCGCTGCACCTGGTACAGGCGAATTACGCGGCCGGGATTGCGACATATCTCGATGTCCTGACCGCCGATACGCAGTACTATCAGGCGAAGATCACCGACCTCCAGACCATCGCCGTGCGCTACCAGGACACGGTGGCGCTGTTCGCGGCGCTGGGCGGCGGTTGGTGGAACGCCGAGCCCCGCAACGCCGCGGCGGCCGCGCCCAAGGCGGATTGACGGTCCCGGCATGATGCCGATTCCACCGCCGGCGTGTTGATGCAGGGCCGACCAAGGGGGCGGCGCCGCGATGACGATCCTGACCGTCACCCACAAGACGACCTATCGCTACGCCAGCCCGGTGCGTTTCGGCGAGCACCGGCTCATGTTCCGGCCGCGCGACAGCCACGATCTGCGCCTGCTCGACACCAGCCTGACCTTCAGCCCGCCCGCCGGCATCCGCTGGCTGCACGACGTCTTCGGCAACTCGATCGCGGTGGCGCGGATCGAGGCGCAGGCGGCGGAGCTCGCCGTCACCTCCTCCTTCCGCGCCAAGCATTACCCGCTGCCGCTGCAGGACGTGGCGCTCGAGCCCTATGCCGAGAAATATCCCTTCAGCTACGCCGCCGACGAAGTCGTCGATCTCGGCCGCACCGCCGAGCGCCACTATCCCGACCCCGAGCATCTCCTCGATCTCTGGGTCCGCCCGTTCGTCGATGCCGATCCCGGGCGCAACACCATGGCGATCCTGCTCGCCATCGCCAAGGCGATCCACGAGCAGTTCACCTATAGCCGGCGCGAGGAGATGGGGACGCAGGATCCGGTGCAGACGCTCCGTACCCGATCGGGCAGCTGCCGCGATTACGCCCTGCTGATGATGGAGGCGGCGCGCTGCCTGGGATTCGCGGCGCGCTTCGTCTCGGGATATCTCTATGACGAGAAGCTGACCGGCGGCGGCGGCGAGACCCTGGTGGGTGGCGGCGAGACCCATGCCTGGGTGCAGATCTACCTGCCGGGCGCCGGCTGGGTCGAGTTCGATCCGACCAATGCGCTGGCCGGCGGCAAGAATTTGATCCGCGTCGCGGTGACGCGCGATCCCGCCCAGGCGGTGCCGCTGAGCGGCTCCTTCACCGGTCCAACCGGCGCCTTCCTCGGCATGCGCGTCGAGGTTCAGGTCACCGCCGAGCCCGACGGTGGCGGCTGAGCGCGGCCGAACGGATGTCCAGTACGCCTATTGTCCCGGGAGCAACCCGTACGCCGCCATACCGAAGAGGCCGACAAGCAGGCCGATGGCGAGAAGCCAGAAGAGCCTCGGCATACCGACGCGCCGGCGGCGGCGGCCTGCGGCGGTACGCGTCGCCGGGTCGAGAGCGCGCTGCGGCAGCAATGCCGCCAGCCGTTCCGCCAGCGTCACCACCTCGGCGGCGCTGCGCCCCGCCTTGGGAAACATCGCGATCGTCGGCACCAGCGCCCGGGCCGCAACGTCCTTGGGCAGATCCGACAGCCGGACGCCTTCCGCCCAGGGATCGGTCCCGAGCCGCGTCAACGCCGAGAGCACGGTGAGCGGCGCGCCGCTCTCTTCGCTGCCCATCTGCGCGAAGAGAAAGTCGTTGAGCTCGGAATGAAGCAGCGAGAATTTTGGCGAAAGTGCCACTGGGGTCTCCACGGGTTCGCGCAGGCGAGCGTGGGCTCGGCCAGCGGGCGCCGCTTTGACCGGCGCCCGCTCGGCGTTCGTCAGGTCCCTCGGGCAGCGCAGCCCGTAGCGGTCCGACCGGCTCTTAGAAGTCCATGCCTCCCATCCCACCGCCGGGCGGCATGGCAGGACCCGATTTCGGTTCGGGCTTCTCCGCGACCATCGCTTCGGTGGTGACGAGCAAGCCTGCGACCGAGGCCGCATCCTGCAAGGCGAGGCGGACGACCTTGGTCGGGTCGATGATGCCGGCCTTCAGCATGTCGACGTAGTCGCCGGTCTGCGCGTCGTAGCCCCAATTGGCATCGCCCTTGTCGAGCAGCTTGCCGACGACGATCGAGCCATCGACGCCGGCGTTCTCGGCAATCTGCCGCACCGGCGCCTGGAGCGCGCGGCGGACGATGTCGATGCCGACCCTTTGGTCGCCGTTCTCCGGTTTCAGCTTGACGAGCGCTTTGGTGGCATAGAGCAACGCCGCTCCGCCGCCGGCGACCACGCCTTCCTCGACGGCCGCGCGCGTCGCATGCATCGCGTCGTCGACGCGGTCCTTGCGTTCCTTCACCTCGACCTCGGTGGCGCCGCCGACGCGGATGATGGCGACACCGCCGGCGAGTTTCGCCAGGCGCTCCTGGAGCTTCTCGCGGTCGTAGTCCGACGTGGTCTCCTCGATCTGGGCCTTGATCTGGCCGATCCGCCCCTGGATGTCCTGCTTCTTGCCGGCGCCGTCGATGATGGTGGTGTTCTCCTTGTCGATGCGCACCTTTTTCGCTTTGCCCAGCATGTTGAGCGTGACGTTTTCGAGCTTGATGCCGAGATCATCGCTGATGAGCTGACCGGCCGTCAGGATGGCGATGTCCTCGAGCATGGCCTTGCGGCGGTCGCCGAACCCCGGCGCTTTCACCGCCGCCACCTTCAAGCCGCCGCGCAGCTTGTTGACGACGAGCGTCGCGAGCGCCTCGCCTTCGATGTCCTCGGCGATGATCAGCAGCGGCTTGCCGCTCTGGACCACGGTCTCGAGCAGGGGAAGCAGGGATTGGAGCCCGGAGAGCTTCTTCTCGTGGATGAGGATGTACGGGTCGTCGAGCTCGCAGATCATCTTCTCCGCGTTCGTGACGAAGTATGGCGAGATGTAGCCGCGGTCGAACTGCATGCCTTCGACCACGTCGAGCTCGGTGTCCAGGCTCTTCGCCTCCTCCACCGTGATGACGCCTTCGTTGCCGACCTTCTGCATCGCCTTCGAGAGCATCTGGCCGACCTCTCGGTCGCCGTTGGCGGAGATCGTCCCGACCTGAGCGATCTCTTCGTTGGTCGAGACCTTCTTCGAACGCTTCTTCAAATCCTCGACCACCACCGCCACGGCGGTTTCGATGCCGCGCCTGAGATCCATCGGGTTGAGCCCGGCGGCCACCGCCTTGACGCCTTCGCGCACGATCGCATGGGCGAGGACCGTCGCGGTGGTCGTGCCGTCGCCCGCCTGCTCGCTGGTCCTGGTCGCCACCTCGCGGATCATCTGCGCGCCCATGTTCTCGAACTTGTCGGCGAGCTCGATCTCCTTGGCGACGGTGACGCCGTCCTTGGTGATGCGCGGGGCGCCGTACGACTTGTCGATCACCACGTTGCGGCCTTTCGGGCCGAGCGTCACCCTCACCGCATGGGCGAGAATATCGATGCCGCGCAACATCCTGTCGCGGGCGTCGGTCTGGAACCTGACTTCTTTCGCTGCCATTGCTTTATCTCCCTGAGGCGACTTTCTTGACCGTCGATGGCTTGCCCTCGAGCACGCCCATGACGTCGCTTTCCTTCATGATGATGAGCTCTTCGCCATCGAGCTTGACCTCGGTGCCCGACCATTTGCCGAACAACACGCGGTCGCCGGCCTTGACGTCGAGCGGCTGGAGCGTCCCCGCCTCGTCCCGGGCGCCCGGGCCGGCGGCGACGATCTCGCCCTCCTGCGGCTTCTCCTGGGCGGTATCGGGAATGATGATGCCGCCCCCTGTCTTCTCCTCCGCCGCCAGGCGGCGGACCACGACGCGGTCGTGCAGTGGACGGAACTTCATCGCAAACCTCCCGATCCTTGTTGGCACTCCGCAGCAAAGAGTGCCAAGCGCAAATGGGACGGCCTGTCTCCTATTACAAGGAGAAATACTTCCGGTTCTCACTTTTCAAATCGCAGATGCCCGGTTCATGACATGCGATCGACTGCCGCCGACGGAAGAAGGACTGTCGGCACTCAGGCGGGGAGAAGTCCTTAATCGCCACACCGATGCCGCCGAAGCGATGCCGCTGTGGTAAAGACCCTCGCGAGTACCCATATGTTGTAATGCGGAAAAACTTCGACGATCCGAGTCGGCAATCGCCGGACGACACTACTCGGCCCGTCATTCGGCTGGCACTGCCAGCGCGCACGCGACCTTTCGTCTCTGACCTTGCCTTCGACACCGGCGGGAACGGGCCCGTGGCCCGACGAGCTCGCAGGCCCGACGCGCATCCAGAATCGCCAGAATTGGAGAACCTCATGAGCAAGCTTCTCAGCGGAACCGAGCACCACGAGGCTGCGGCAAGCCATCACGAGCAGGCGGCGTGGCATCATCGCGAAGCCTCGCGCAATTACGCGGAGAAGGACTTCGCCCATGCCGCGCATCAGGCGCTCGTCGCGCATGGCCACACGCAACAGGCCATCCGCCACAGCAATGAGGCGACCAAGTATCATGTCGAACACCATGGCAAATCCCTCCCGCTGTAGTGGGGGCGCGCCGGCGAGCGTCCAGGAGGAGCATTACGCCGAGGTTGCGGGATAGCCGCAGATCGGCTGAACCGGCGAACGCCGTCCGACAGGAGAGACGACCATGAAGCTGTGGACCGCGATGATGCGCCTCAACCAGCGCTACGATGCTTGGGCGCTGCGCAACGCCGGCAAGTTTGCGGCCGATCTCGACCGCGGGTTCGGCGACGGCGCCGAGCGCGATACCAAAACACACCTGAGCGTATGGGATCTTCTTTCCAAGAAGCCAGGGCCAGGACGGTAGGAGGCGACGTGGTGCGGTTCAATGGTGGCGAATGGAAAGCCTGGCTGGTGCACAACGTCGTCTGGCCGGTGCGATAATCGAGTTCGGATGGTGTGGAGAGGAAAGTGAGGATGTCGATGTCCTATTTTCGCCGCCAGGCGGCGCGAAGTTTTCGGGAGGCACGGTCGTCGTTGGCGCCGCAGCTCGACTATGAAAAATTCGATGAGGCTCGGCCGGTCCTTCAAGGCGCGAGCCGCCGCGGCGCAAACGCGATTGGTGCGGTTGCGCGATGCTGTGCTTTCGAGAGAAGAAGCCGAACGGCAGGATTTGTATTCGGACCGTCGGGAGTAGCTGCCGGTTTCCTGCACCGTTGCGTCGTTGGAAAGCTGCGCTCATGGGCTCCTGGTCGGTCTCAATCCTGTTCGTTACCCTGTTCACGGCGCAATAAACGCCCCGCCGGTCCCGACAGTCGCTATAATAGAGGTCTTGGCACGTCGAACTCGGTCAGGGGGCGATCCCCGTCTCGGCACCGGCCAAAATTTGGAGACGAAGATGAAACAGCCGGCCAAATCAAGCACTCGCCTGCGCGCGAACAAGCGCAAAGCCAAGCTGAAGGCCAAACGTCGCCGGCAGCGTGCCAGGGCGTGATCAGCCGAGTGCGGCCGTCGAGCGGTGCCAGCGGCAATAGGCCCGGCATCGGTGCGATCAGGAAACCTCGGGAGGACGTTCGTTGGGATATGTCGTCAAGTGGACCGCCGCAGGCCAGACCAAGACGCTGGAATCTCCTGCCGCTTACGAGGACGCTCCGGAGGCGATGGCCTTTGCCTGCGCCGTGCTGAGCCAGAAACCCGCCTCGATCTGGATCGAAGGCCCCGGCGGCGCCCGCATCGAGCGCTTGGCGATCAAGCTGAATTGCGACGCGCGGCGTCCGCCTGCCGCCGCGCTAGCCGAGCGACAACCCGCCCTCGCTCAGCTCTGCACCTGCTGGATGAGGTTGCGCAGCGTGCCGATCTCGACGATCTCGGTCTCCATGACGTCGCCGGGCTTCATGAATTCCGGCGGGTTGCGGGCGACGCCGACGCCGGGCGGGGTGCCGGTGGCGATGATGTCGCCGGGCTCGAGCGTGAGCCCCAGCGACAGCTCGGCGATGATTACTCCACCCGCTTGTCGGGCGCGCGCAGCGCCTGGCCCTCGGCGAAATGCTCGAGATAGTTCCAGCCGACGGCATAGACGTTGCGCGCCTGCGCCTGCGTCCCCGGCAGGCTGGCGCCCACCGCCGCCACCGCCGCCCCCAGCTTGATGAAATCCCGTCGCGAGCCGTCCGTCGCCATCGATCCCTCCCGAAGCCTTGCCGGCAAGATTAGCAACGGGCCGCGCGCCGGTCGACCCGCGGTGGCCAAGCCGGCAGGCCTGATCTAAGCTGACCAAAACCGCGTCATCGGGAGGAGAGCGCCATGGACTCCGCAATGAAATTCTCGGCCGCGCATGCCAAGGATGCCGTCTTCAGCGATGGCGGGCTGCGCTCCTGCTTCGAATACCGCGATCTCGGCATCCACGAGGCCACCGGCGGCAAGGCGATGGCGCATGTCATCCGCGCCAAGCCCGGGCCGCATGGCGGCTTCGGCTGGCACAAGCACAATCTCGATTTCCAGATGTACTACGTGCTCAAGGGATGGGTGAAGTTCGCCTATGAAGGCGTCGGCGAGGTCACCGCCGAGGCCGGCAGCTGCGTGCACCAGCCGCCGGGCATCCGCCACGCCGAGCTCGATCATTCCGACGATCTCGAGCTGATCGAGATCACGTTGCCCGGCCGCTTCGAGACGGTCGAGACCACGGCCCCCGCCGCCGCGGCACAGCCGGAGCCCGCCGGCGCCAAGTAGGCGGCGTCACCGCACGAAGAGGGGAAACGATGGATCGCGTGCTGCTGGAGACGCTCGAGGACGGCGTGCTGACCCTGACGATGAACCGTCCGGACCGGCTCAACGCGCTCAATGCCGAGATGCTGCAGGGGCTGCTCGACGCCGTCACCCGCGCCGCCGCCGACCCCGCGGTGGGGGTGGTGGTGCTCGCCGGCGCCGGGCGCGGCTTCTGCGCCGGCGGCGACGTCAAGGCGATGGCCGAGCGCGGCGGCCGCAGCGAGAATTTCGACGAGCGCGCGCGGGATCTGCGCCGGCGCATGGAGGTGGCGCGCCTCCTCCACGAGATCCCGAAGCCGACCATCGCCATGCTGCGCGGCCCCGTCGCCGGCGCAGGATTGTCGCTGGCGCTCGCCTGCGATCTGCGCATCGCCAGCGAGACGCTGCGCCTCACCACCGCCTTCGCCAAGGTGGCGCTGTCCGGCGATTTCGGCGGCAGCTGGTTCCTCACCCGCCTGGTCGGCCCGGCCAAGGCGCGCGAGCTCTATTTCACCTCGCCGGTGCTGGGCGCCGCGGAGGCGCTGGCGCTGGGCCTGGTCAGCCGCGCCGTGGCCGATGCCGCGCTCGAGGCGGAGACGCGCGCGCTCGCCCTGTCGCTCGCCCGCGGGCCCCGCGTCACGCTGGGCTACATCAAGCAGAACATGAACCTCGCCGAGCAGGCGGGGCTTGCCGAACTGATGGATGCCGAGGCGCTGCGCCACACGCGCTGCGCCGAGACCGAGGACCATCGCGAGGCCGCCGCCGCCTTCGTCGAGAAGCGCGCGCCGGTGTTCAAGGGGCGCTGATGTCCTATCTGCGCCTGCGCCAGATCTGCCTGGTGGCGGCCGCGCTCGAGCCCGTCCTCGCCGATCTCGCCGACATCCTCGGCCTCGAGATCTGCCATCGCGACGGCAATGTCGCGCGCTATGGCCTCGTCAATGCGCTGCTGCCGCTGGGCGCGAGCTTTCTCGAAGTGGTGGCGCCGACCTGTCCCGGCACCGCTGCCGGGCGCTATCTCGAGCGCCGGCGCGGCGATGGCGGCTACATGGTGATCATCGATTGCGACGACATCGAGCGTCGCCGCGCCCATATGGACGCGATCGGCGTGCGCATCGCCAATCCCCTCACCTACCCGGACTATGTCGGGCTGCAGCTCCATCCCCGCGACACCGGCGGCGCCATGCTCGAGCTCAACCACACGCCGGGCGGCGACAGCCTCGACGGCCCCTACCACCCGGCCGGCCCGGACTGGCAGCGCTTCCGCCGCCGCGACCGGACGCGCGCGCTGCTGGCGGCGGAGCTGCAAGGCGCCGATCCCGCGGCGCTTGCCCGCCGCTGGGGTCAGATACTGGAACGTGAGGTCGAAACCGGCGCCGGCGGTGCCCGCGAGATCGGGCTCGATCTCGGCCGGCTGCGCTTCGTCGCCGAGGCCGACGGGCGCGGCGAGGGCCTCTGCGCGCTCGATCTCGCGGTTGCCGACCCCGCCCCGATCCTCGCCGCAGCCCAGCGCCGCGGCTGCGCCGTCGCCGCCGATCAGGTCACGATCTGCGGCACGCGGCTGCGGCTCGTCGCCGGCTGAACCCGGGCCGGCTACGCGGCGACGCCCTCTTCGAGGAAGCCGCTGGACTGGCGCTGCCAGAGCTGCGCATAGAGGCCGCCGGCGGCGATCAGCTGGCTGTGGGTGCCCATCTCGGCGATCCGTCCCTGGTCGAGCACCACCAACCGGTCCATCCGCGCGATGGTCGAGAGGCGATGGGCGATGGCGATGACCGTGCGGTCGCGCATCAGGCCGTCGAGCTGCTCCTGGATGGCGGCCTCCACCTCGGAATCGAGCGCCGAGGTCGCCTCGTCGAGCACCAGGATCCGGGCATCCTTGAGGATGACGCGCGCCAGAGCGATGCGCTGGCGCTGGCCGCCGGAGAGCTTCACGCCGCGCTCGCCGACATGGGCGTCGAAGCCGTAGCGCCCCCGCCAATCCTCGAGCCCGCCGATGAAATCGAGCGCATGCGCCCGGCGCGCGGCATCGGTCACTTCGTCGGCGCTGGCGCCGGGATGGCCATAGCGGATGTTCTCGCGGATCGAGCGGTGCAGCAGCGAGGTGTCCTGGGTGACCATGGCGATGTTGGCGCGCAGGCTCTCCTGCGTCACCTGGGCGATGTCCTGCCCGTCGATCAGGATGCGGCCGCCTTCGACCTCGTAGAAGCGCAGCAGCAGGTTGACCAAGGTCGATTTGCCGGCGCCGGAGCGGCCCACCAACCCCACCCGCTCGCCCGGCGCGATCGCGAGGTCGATGCCGTGGATGACGCCCCTGGCGGAGCCGTAGCCGAAGCGCACGTTCTCGAAACGCACCGCGCCGCGCTCGACTTTGAGCGTCGTGGCCTCGGGCTTGTCGGGCATCAGCCGCGGCAGCGCGATCGAGCGCATGCCGTCCTGCACCGTGCCGACATTCTCGAAGATGCCGGTGACGCTGTCCGCCACCCAGCCGGAGATGTTGACCATCTGCCAGGAGAGCGGCAGCGCCGTGGCGACGGTGCCGACCGTGATGCCGCCGCGCTGCCACAGCCAGACCGCCACCGTGCCCGTCGCCACGATGAGCAGCGCGTTGACGACGGAGAGGATGAAGCCGAACAGGCTGATCAGCCGCAACTGGCTGCGGAAGGCCCCGGTATGCTCGTCGATCGCCTCGCGCACGAAGGCGTCCTCGTCGCGCGGCCGGGCGAAGAGCTTGACGGTGAGGATGTTGGTATAGCTGTCGACCACCCGGCCGGTGAGCATCGAGCGGATTTCGGAAAGATCCTTGGACCGATCGCGCAGCCGCGGCACGAAGTAGCGCAGCAGGCCGGCATAGCACACGAACCAGACCAGGATCGGCGCCGCCAGCCGGATGTCGCTGGACGACAGCAGCACCACCGCGCTGCCGCCATAGACGATGATGTAGAGCACCGCATGCGCCGACTGCACCACGCTGTCGCGCAGCGACGGGCCGGTCTGCATCACCCGGTTGGCGATGCGGCCGGCGAAATCGTTCTGGAAGAAGGTCCAGCTCTGCCGCACCACATGCCAGTGGGTCTGCCAGCGGATCATGTTGGTGAAGCCGGGCGCGATCACCTGATTGGTCAGGAGATTGCGGAACAGCAGGGCGGCCGGCCGCAGCACCAGCATGACCACGGCCATGAGGAGGAATTGCGGCCAAGCCTCGGCCAGCAGCCGGTCGGGGGTGAATTTGGCCAGCAAGCCCACCATCCGGCCGATGAAGATCGGGATGGTGGTGTCCAGTTCGGCGACGAGGAATCCGGCCACGAACAGCAACAGGATCAGGCCGCGCACCTGCCTGGCGTAATACCAGTAGAAGGCCAGCAGCCCGGAAGGCGGCGGCGCTTCGGGCGTCGCCGCGGTGGGATCGAGCAGATTTTCGAAAAACTTGAACACGCCGATCGCCTCGCTCATTGCCGGGGGCGCCGTACTCTAGCCGAAAGCCATCGCATGCTGGGAGGCGACGGCGTCGTCGACGCTGTAGCATTCGATGGTCCGCCGCTGCGGCCTGCCGGGAGATGCCGCGAGCCGGAGAACGCTGGTCAAAAGCGCGCGTCGGTGCCGGTCAATGCGCGCCCCTGGCGCGGGTCGCCCCATGGGGCCTATGCTCGGCATGTGGTTTTTCGGGAGCAAGCATCCATGCTCCGGGCCGTGACCCTGTTCCTTGCAGCGATGGTGTGCCCCGCCATCGCCCAAGCGGTGGAAGTGCCTAAGCCGGACCCGTTGCAAGGCGATGGGCGGGTCTCGAGCTTCTACATCTGGAGGGGATCGATCCCGGCGACGCACGGCCAACTCCTCCGGCAGGAGACCTTGGAACCGACGCTCGCGCTTGCCAATGCCGCCGCGAACCTTCGCATTCTCTACAGCTCGACGAACGGCGTCGACGGGAAGACCCCGGCGGTGGTTTCGGGCCTGTTCTTTCTGCCGAAAAGCGAGCCACCCGAGGGCGGCTGGCCGCTGCTCGCCTGGGCACACGGGACGGCCGGGATGGCCGACATCTGCGCGCCCTCCTGGGCCGGTTTACCGCTTCGCATCGAAGCCTTGCTGAATACCTGGCTCGCACGCGGCTTCGCCATCGTCGCGACCGATTATCAGGGTCTCGGCACCCCGGGGCCACATCCCTATATGGCCGTGCGTCCCGCCGCCTATGGCGTGCTCGACAGCATTCGCGCGGTGCAGCACGCTTTTCCCGTCCTTGGCAAGAAGGTCGTGCTTGCCGGCTATTCCCAGGGAGCCAGCGCCGTGTTGGGCGCCGGCGCCTACCAGCCGTCCTACGCGCCCGGCCTCGATATCCGCGGCATCGTCACGACCGGCGTGCCGTACGTCACGTCAGAGACGGTCGCGACCATGCGGCAAGGCACCGCCAATCAAGCCAGCTATACCCTCATGTATCCTCTCTTTATCGGCCTGATGGCGCAGCAATCCGATCCGACGCTGAAGGCAGCGGACATGTTCACCGCGAAGGCATTGCCGCTCTTCGAGCTGACCCGGCGAGCCTGTGTCTGGCAACTGGCCCTTGAAGCGCTCGGCTCCGGGTTGACGCGTGCGGAGAGCCTGAAAGAGGGCTATGCGAAGGCGCTCGCCGCGAACATATCGCGCCTCCAATACCCATCGCTGAAATTATCGCAGCCCGTCTTCATCGGCATCGGTGAGGAAGATCTCGACGCGCCGACCCGCTTGCAGCTCGACCTTACGAAGAAGGCCTGCGCCGAGGGGACGACCGTGGAGGCGCATCTCTACGCCGGCCTCACGCATTACCAGGCGCTCACGAGATCGCTGCCCGACGCGGTCCGCTTCGCGCAGAGCGTGTTGGCGGGAAAGACGATAAAGCCTGTCTGCGCGCCCGAAGCCGAATAAGGCCGTTTCGACCTGACAGTGTCAGCCTCACGCGCCCGGCACGAGCCGGTTCTCGATGGCGATGCGGATCAGCTCGGCGGTGCGCTGCACGCCGAGCTTGGCTTTGATCTGGCCGCAGGTGTTGGCGATGGTCTTGTAGCTGAGGCCGAGCGCGTCGGCGATCTGCTGCAGGCTGCTGCCTTCGCCGAGCAGGCGCAGGATCTCGAGGTCGCGGCGCGAGAGATCGTTGAGGCGGTGCGCCGGGGCGCGCACGCTGAAAAGCGCCATCTCCTGCGCCAGATGCGGGGCGACATAGCTCTGGCCCTCGCCGACGCGCCTGATGCCTTCGAGGATCTCCGCCGGTGCCGCGTTCTTGCTGACATAGCCCGCGGCCCCCGCCTCGAGCGCGCGCATGGCATAGAGCGGATCGTCATGCAGGCTCAGCACCAGGATGCGCGGCGGCTTCTCCTCCATGCCCAGCCGCTTGATCAGCTCCAGCCCGCCGAGCCCGGGGAGGTTGAGGTCGAGGATGACGAGGTCGGGACGCCAGTCGCGACAGAGCCCGAGCGCTTCCCTGCCGCTCGCCGCCTCGCGCAGCTCGAGCGCTCCCTCCTCGGCCAGCAGCCGGCGCAGCCCGGCGCGCACGATGGCGTGGTCATCGACGATCAGGACCTTCATTGCGCGGCCACCGTTGCGTCTTCGGGCAGGGGCAGCCTTGCCATCACCCGCGTGCCGGCGCCGGGATCGCTCGCCACCTCGAAGCTGCCGCCCAGCGCCTGGACGCGCTCACTCATGCCGATGAGGCCATAGCCGCTGCCCGCTTGCGCGCTCATGCCGCTGCCGTCGTCACAGACGCGCACCACCAGCGCGTCCGCCTCGCAGCCGATCGCGATGGCGATCACGCCGGGGCGGCCATGGCGCACGGCGTTGCTGAGGCATTCCTGCACGATGCGGTAAAGGGTGGTGTCGATCAGCTCGCCCCGTCCCGCCACGCCCGGCGCGATCGTCAGCCGATAATCGATCTCGGGATGGCGGCGGCGCCAGAACTCGATCAGATGGGCGATGGCATCGCCGAGGCCGAACTCGGCGAGGCCGATCGGGCGAAGCCGACCCAGCATGCCCTTCACCTGCCGCTGCAGATGCCCGACCGCGTCGGCGATGGCCGCGGCCGGCCCGGCGATGGCGCCGATTGCGCCCGCCTCGGCCTGGCGCCGGATGTTGGCGGCGTCGACATTGATGGCGAAGAGGAAGGGCCCGACCTCGTCGTGAAGATCGCGCGCGATCTCGGCCCGCTCCTGCTCCTGCAGGTTCAGCAGCTGCTGGTTGAGGCCGCGATTGACCGCCGCCATGGCGAGAAGCTGCCCGGCCATGCGGTTGAAGCTGTCGCTGAGCCGCGACAGCTCCGATGGCATCGGCTCGTCGAGGCGGATGGCGTAATCGCCGTCGCCGATCCGGGCGAGGCCCGCGGCCAGGCGCTCGAGCGGGCGCAGCGCGCGGCCGATGAAGAGGTAGATCAGCAGCATGGTGGGCGCCGAGAACAGCGCCAGCAGCAGCAGGCTGTCGCCGAACTCGTTCCAGATCTCGAGCACCTCGCTATGCGGCACGGTCTCGATGGTGATCTCGCCATAGGCGCGGCCGGCAAGCGTCACGGGGATGAGGACGCGGCTCGGGGTCACGCCGATGAGCCGCTCGAACCAGCGCGGCGCGCCGGCGACGGGCGGCGCCGCCACCGCGCGCTCGTCCCCGGCCAGGCTCACCCGCAGATGGCGATTGCCGCGGAAGGAGGCGACGAGCCGTTCGAGATCGCGCGCCGGATCGCCCGACCGGTCGAGGTCGGCGATGCCGAGGACGATGATCTGTTGGCCCACCGCCAGCGCCGAGCGCATCTCCGCCTCGACCGAGCGCGAGGCGTTGAGGCAGGCCGCCGTGCCGCCCAGCGCCAGGCTGGCGGCAAAGACCAGCGCCACCAGCCCGATCAGGCGCAGCCGCAGCGAGATCGACCTGGCGCGCAAGCTTCCTCCCCGGCTTGTCATCCTCTTGTCCGCGCAGGATGCCACGGCCCGGGCCGGATGCAAAACCGGCCTTTCCGGGCGAGGGACGCCGAACGGGAAAAATTCCCGGAGAAATCGGGAGAAACCGCTCTGGAGTGCGGCGTGGCGCCCGGTTCTAATGGCTGCCAGGGCGCAGAAGAAGCAGAAGAAGATGGCGTGGGGCGGACTCTCGGGGATCGGGCGGATCGGGCTCGGCGCGCTGGCCGGTATCCTCATACCGTGCGCGGCGCTGGCGCAATCGCCGGCCCCGGCGGCTGAGCCCTATGCCAACCTGCCGAGCGTCACCGTCATCGGCACGACGCCGCTGCCGGGCACCGGCATCGACATCGACAAGGTGCCGGCCAATGTGCAGACGCTGACGCCGACCGATCTCAACCGAGAAGGTTCGCCCAGCCTGCTCGGCAGCGCCCTCGACAAGCTCGGCAGCGTCAACCTCAACGGCAACCTCAACGACCAGTTTCAGCCCGATCTGCTGTTCCGCGGCTTCGAGGCCTCGCCCGTGCTCGGCACGCCGCAAGGGATCGCGGTCTACCAGAACGGCGTGCGCGTCAACGAAGGCTTCGGCGACACCGTCAACTGGGATCTGATCCCCGCCTTCGCCATCGACCGCTTCGACATGCTCAGCAGCAACCCGGTCTTCGGGCTGAACGCGCTCGGCGGCTCGGCTGTGGTGACGATGAAGAACGGCTTCACCTACCAGGGATTCTCCAGCGAGACCGCGGGCGGCTCTTTTGGCCAGACCAGCCAGATCGTGCAATACGGCCAGCAGGTGGGGCCTTATGCCGGCTATATCGGCGGCCGCTACTACAACTCGGATGGCTGGCGGCAGTTCTCGCCCGACAACCTGCAACAGCTCTACGCCTCGGCCGGCGCGCACGGACAGAAGCTGTCTCTCGACCTCGACTTCACCGGCGCCAACAACCGCCTCTTCGCCGCCGGCGCCACGCCCGAGCAGGAGCTTGCCGCCGGCCGCTCGCTGGTCTTCACCACGCCGCAGGGGGAGATCAACCAGCTCGAGTTCCTCACCGCCAGCGCTTCCTACCAAGCCACCGACGATCTCTCCCTCCAGGGCAACGCCTATCGCCGCGAGTTCCATCAGACGGTCATCAACGGCAACACCACCAACTACACCTCCTGCGGCAACGGTTTCCTCTGCCAATCCGACGGCGTGACGCCGCTCACCACCCCCAGCGGCGGCTCCATTCCCGACCTCTCCCAGGGCGGTACGCTGCCGATCGGCGAGCTGGATAACGAGACGATCCATACCGTGGGCGTCGGGGGGACGCTGCAGACGACTTTCACCGGGCAGATGTTCGGGCACGACAACAATTTCGTGCTCGGCGGCAGTGTCGATCACGACAACATCGACTTCCAATCGACCACACAAGTCGGCGCCATCAACAGCTCGCTGCAGGTGACCGATTCCGGCTACTTCGTCTCCACGCCGGAGAATGCCGGGTTCAATGCCACGCCGGTCGGCCTCAGCGCCACCAACCGCTATTACGGCCTCTTCGCCACCGACACTTTCGACCTCACCCGGGCGCTCGCCGTCACGCTCAGCGGCCGCTACAACCTCGCTCAGGTCGATCTGTTCGATCATCTGGGCACCAATCTCAACGGCAACAACCGCTACTCCCGCTTCAACCCGGCGGCCGGCTTCACCTACAAGATCTTCCAGAACCTCACCGCCTATGCCGGCTACTCCGAAGGCAACCGCGTGCCGACGCCGAGCGAGATCGAATGCTCCAACCCGACGCAGCCCTGCCTGCTGCCCTCCTCGCTCTCCTCCGATCCGCCGAGCCTGAAGCAGGTGGTGTCGCACACCTACGAGACGGGATTGCGCGGCAATTTCACCATGCCCGAGACGCTGCCCGGCCGCTTCACCTGGAATTTCGGCCTCTACCGCACCGATCTCGACGACGACATCTATGGCGTCGCCACCTCGCTCAGCGCCGGCTTCTTCGAGAATGTGGGCGCGACGCGGCGCCAGGGGATCGAAAGCGGGATCGGCTACAAGGATGATCGCTGGTCGGTCTATGGCAATTACAGCCTGGTCGACGCCACCTTCCAGACCTCGCTCACCCTGCCCTCACCCAGCAATCCCTTCGCCGATGCCAACGGCGATATCCAGGTCAGTCCCGGCGACCATCTGCCCGGCATCCCCGAGCATCAGCTCAAGCTCGGCGCGGACTACCGGGTGACGCCGCAATGGTCGGTGGGCGGCGTGCTCACCTATTTCAGCTCGCAGTATTTCCGCGGCGATGAATTGAACCAGAACCCGCAGCTGCCGGGATACGCCGTCGTGAACGTGCACAGCACCTACGAGATCACCGACCATCTCTCGACGTTCGTCGACATCCAGAATCTGTTCGACAATCACTACGCGTCCTTCGGCGTGCTCGGTGATCCCACCGGGGTCGGCGCGCCCGGCGTCCCCACCGACGGCGTCGGCGTCGACAACCGCTTCATCAGCCCTGCGGCGCCGCTCGCCATCTATGGCGGCGTGCGGCTGACGTTCTGAGGCCGACAAGAGCCAAGCGGTATTGAACCACCGGCGTCCTCCACCGTCCGCAAGTCTCTTGAACTGATCGATCATCGACCAGGGCGCCTTCGACTATGCGACGAACGCCTGGGGGTTCACCCCACTGCCTCGATCTCGCTCGACTTCATCTTCCCGCCGGCGGCCGGCTTGGGCGTGAAGGCCTCTGAATAAAGGCTTTTCTGCCGCGAGGGGGCGCCGTTGCATCGCCGCTGGAATTGGCCAGCGGCGGCATTTTCAGCGTTTTTTCAGGCCTCTTTCACAGCGTTTAAGGGTTCCATCACCCGGCATTCACGACCTCAGCTGGTGGTTGCGGTCCACTGCGCCTCACCACGCTGGAGGCGCGCATGTCACATCCCCGTCCCCTGATCTCACTCAAGTCGCTGGGACAATTCGCAGCGCAGTTGGTCGTCTCGTGCACCCTCGTCCTCGACGCCGCTTCGGCGGCGCCGATGCCGACCGGCGACGCCGTCGTTCCGCCGGCGGGCTTCATTATGTTCTGCGCCCGGCACCTCCAGGAATGCGTCGCCACCGGCGAGACCCAGGCGGCCGTCGCGCTGACCGCGCAGCGCCGCGAGCAGCTCGAGGCGGTCCAGACCGCGGTGAATGCCGCCATCCGCCCGCGCATCGATCCCGCTCATGTTTGGGATTACCCGACGGACGGCTACGGCGATTGCAATAAATTCGCGCTCGAGAAGCGCCGCGAGCTCATGGCGCTCGGCTGGCCGCGCTCCGCGCTGTTGTTGACGACGGCGCTGACCGAGCGCGGCGAAGGCCATCTGGTGCTGACGGTGCGCACCAGCGAGGGCGATCTCGTCCTCGACAATCGCACGCCGCATCCGATCGAGTGGAGCCGGCTCCCCTACCGCTGGCTATCGCAGCAGAGCTCCGCCAACCCGGCGATCTGGCTCGACATCGCGCCTCGCGCGGTCGCCATCGCCGCCGCCGTCACCGGCACCCCCATCGCCACGCCGTGAACCACCGCCGCGGGGACGGCGCTCGTCCGCTGCCGTCGCCCGCGGGCGGCATCGCTGCAAAGAAGGAGGAACCCATGTCGAACCCGCGCAGGATCGCCAAGCTGATGACAGCCGGGTCGCTCTTCGCCGTCGCCGCGTATGTCCTCGTCAACGAGAGCCTCTCCGTCACCAGCGAGGATGCCGTGGTGAACGCCCGGATCCTCACCGTGCGCGCGCCCATCGAGGGGGTCGTCGACATGCCGCGCCTGCAGGTGGGGCAAGCGGTGCGGGCAGGTCAAAGGCTGGGCGAGATCACGAATTCACGGGCCGATGAGGGGCGGGTTCGCGATCTCGAGCGGACGGCCACGGCACTGGCCTTCGAGCTCGACGCGTTGGCGGCCAAGGCCGCCGACATCGATGCGGCCAGGGACCGGCTCGCCCGGCAGTCCGATGCCTACCGGCAGACGCGCCTGCAGCAGATCTCTGCGCGCATCGCCGAGGCCGGGTCGGCGCTCGCCGCTAGCCGCGCGGTCGCGGCGGAATTGGCAGCCGCCTATGGCCGGATCAAGACGCTGGCCGAGAAAGGAGTGCAGCCGCAGGCGGCGGTCGACAAGGCGGTCAGCCTGAAGGAACGCGACGCCCACGAGGCCGCCGCCGCCGAACAGAGGCTCGAGACGCTGAAGATCGAGCTCGATGCGGCCCGGCGCGGCGTGTTCGTCAATGACACGATCGACGTTGACTGGTCGCGGCAGCAGGACCAGGAGCTGGATCTCAGGAAGCAGGAGCTCGCCGCCGACATCGCCGATCGCCGCCGCCGGCTCGACGCGATCCGCGGGCAGATCGCCGCCGAGAAGGCGTCTTACGAGGCGCAGCGGGAGTTGGAGGTCGAGATCACCACCGCGCCCGGCTCGGCCAGCATTTGCAACCGAACGGCCAGATTGGGGGTCTGGCCGACCACAGCCGGCTCCGAGACCGCCCCGGCAGCCGCGAGGTCGTTGACCACGACAAGCCCGGTGGCGATGCCCACGCGCGCCGCCAAGGAAGGACCGGCGCCGGTCGGCAGCTTCGGCGCTGCTTCGACCAGGGCAAGCCCGGCTTGGACAGCGCGCTCGGCGTCGTATTCGTGGGCCTGGGCATAGCCGAAATAGGCGAGCACGCCGTCACCGGAGTAACGGGCGACGTAACCGCGATGCCGCTCGATGATCTCGGCACAGCGCCTGTGACAGGCGGCCGTCACCTCGCGTAAATCCTCGGGATCAAGCTCTGCCGAGAACGCCGCCGAACCGGCCAGCTCGCACGCCAGGACGGTCAGCTGCCGGCGCTCGGCCGGCCGCGGCTCGACCCGCGCTTCGTTCGCCTCTCCGCGGTCTCTTGCGCTCTCGTTTCGCGACGCCGGGCTCGACGGCGCTGTTGGGAGGATTTGGGCTGCCAGCGCGATGACCGGCGATGTCGCCGCGGCGCTCGGCGCTGAAGAAGCTTCCATCGCGGGTTGCCAAACCGGCGCGGCAAACAAGTAGCCGCGGCGCGGCGCGGTCTTGATGATCCGCTGCCCCTGGTCCCGCAAGGCCAGACGCACGTCGCTCACGCAACGCGTCAGCGATTCATCCGTGACAATGACGTCCGGCCACACCGTCTGGATCAGCTCGTCCTTCGGCACCAGCCGGCCGGCATTCTCTACCAGATAACGCAGCACCTCGAAGCTCTTCGGCCGCAGATCGATCTCGCGATCAGCGGTGCGCAGCGAGCCCCGCCGCAGATCGAGCGTGAAGGCCTCGAAACAGAAGCTTTTTCCCCCGGACATGCGCGTCACCCTGCCGGCGGCCGCGAGAAAAAACCCCCGGCAAGGCAATTTCACCATATTTGCCAAGCCATTGCAGCACTTTTTCGATCTCCTGCATCGGCCGCTCCCGCCGCCCCTTATGGCCGCCGCGCCGTTCCGGAAGCGGCGTCAGCAATTCGCAGAGCGGGGTTGGCTCGTTCGCTAGATAGACGCCAAGGTTTTTTCGCGGCCGGTGCAGTCGATACTCGACTCTATCGGACCGGCGAAGAACCGATGAGCGGCCCTAATAGCCCGTCTGCTGCAGAAGGCCCTGCGCCTGGCCGACGCGCTGCTGCAGCCCGGGCAGCGCGTTGGCGGCAAATTTGCCCATGACCGGCTCGTCGGTGGAGGCCTCCTTGTGGAAGAAGGCGATGGCCACGCGGCCGTCCTGCACCGCGCTCTGCAGATAGGCGCGGTCGAAAGCGTTGCCGGAGAGCTGCGCGAGTTGATCGCGCAACGCCAGATGAGCGGCATCGAGGCCGCGCGGCGCCGTCACGCCTTCCTGCTGAATGGCGGTCCGGTTGATCCGCTGGGTCATCTCGCCCTGGGCGTCGGAAACCTGGGCGGCGAAGTCCTTCACCGCCGGGTTTGCCGATTGCCGCAGCGCCATCCGTGCATAGGTCAGCTGCGCCCTGCTGTAGACGGCGGCCTGGCAGATGAAATAGAGCTCCTGCTGCGATTCCTGTCCGGGGCGCCCTTGGAATTGCTGATCGTATTGTGACGGTGCCATGACGAACTCTTTGCAGTCGACCGCCTCGGAGCGGTGCTGGGCGCAGGAAGAGGCGCCGAGCACGGCAAGCGTCACCAACAGCCAGCCCACGACGCGCCGCATCACCCGCCTCCTTCACGCCCGCTGCCGGTCGAGGCCGCGGCACTCGGGCCGTGACATCCACCGAAGCATGCGGGTCAATATTGTCGGGAACCAACACCGCCGCGGCCTGCCGACCGCGCGCGCCCGATATAGAATGGCGCGGCGAAGCGATCAAGAGAATCGTCTAGGAGCCCGGCTGCCGGAGCAGGCTTTGTGCTTGCGCCACCCGCTGTTCGAGCGCGGGCAGCGCTTCGGCGGCGAAGCTGGCGAGGAACGGCTCCGTGAGGGCGCTTCCCTGGCGGAAGAGAGCGGCCGCCGCCGTTCCGTCCTGCGCCGTCTTTTGCAGATAGGCGCGGTCGAAGGCGTTGCCGGAGAGCGAGGCGAGCCGGTCGCGCGCGGCGAGGGCCGAAGCGTCGAGGCCGCGCGGCGGCGTCACGCCCTCCTGCTGTATGGCAACGCGATCGAGCCGCTGGTTCATCCGGCTCTGGGTCTCGGCGATCTGCGCGGCGAACGCCTTGACCGCCGGATCGGCCGCGCGTTCCTGGGCCATCCGCGCATCGGTCGCTTGCGCGTCGCCATAGACGGCGGCGCGGCAGATGAAATCGAGCTCCTGCTGCGTCTCCTGGCCGGGGCGCCCGGCAAATTGCTCCCTATACTGCGAGGGCGACATGACGAAATCCTTGCAGTCATAGGCCTCGGAGCGGCTCTGAGCGCAGGAGGCCATGCTCAGCACGGCGAGCGACGCCACTCCCCATCCCATGACGCGCCACATCGCCGCCGCCCTCATCCCGTCACTGCAGCACGGCCGTGCGCGACAGCTCGCTGATGTCGCCGCGCGCGACGGCAGGATCCACCTCCTCGGGCACGAAGATCGGCCCGATCGAGTCGCCCACCGACCTCTCGTTGGAGGGCCCGCGGAAGACGCCGATCTTGACATAGGCGGTCTGCCCCGCGCCGACCGCTACGGTGATCTGCTGGCCCGGCCACAGCGCCTCGCCGAGCACGTCGATGCGGTAGGAGCCCGGCGGGACGTCGCGGAAGAACACGGAATCAGGACCGGAGCCGCCGACCTCGTGTCCGTTGAAGGTGATGGGAACCCAGTCGAGGCTCTCATAGATCCCGTCATTGCGGTAGACGACGATACGCGCTTCGCCGGGAGCAAGAGGCCTTGCGAGATCCGCCTGCGGACCGCCCGAAGTGCAGCCCAGCAACACGAGGATGAGCAGCCCGTAAAGGCATCCTGCCTTGCGTGTCATGGCGATCCTCCGCTGATGAAAGGCCGCACCTCTTCGAAACGGTTGAGCGCTAACATGTCACGGTATCCCTTGCGGAAAACGCCGCAACGGCAAAAATGATACCTAACGTCTTTCAAATGGTTGAGCGCGCGACGCGCGGTGTTGCGTTCGGTTGCTGACGCCAACGACATCCTTGCGGCGATGAAATCGCGGTCATGCGCGTCGCCGCCAAGCGGATCGCGGGGTCAGGACGGGGAGCCGGTCTCTCGCAGGAGGCTTTGCGCTTCCCTCACCCGCTGCTCGAGAACCGGCAGCGCGCCGCTGGCAAACTGGCTGACGAGCGGCTCCGGAAGGGCGCCGCCGGCGCGAAAGAGCGCAATCGCCGCGTGTCCCTGCTCCATGGCGAATTGCAGATAGAGGCGGTCGAAATCCTCGCCGGAAAGCTGCGCCAGCCGGTCGCGCGCCGCGAGCTCCGTGAGCTCGAGCCCCGGCGGCGGCGTTATGCCCTCGTGCTGTATCGCGATCTGGCTGAGCCGCCGGCTCAGCTTCTCTTGGGCATCACCGGTCTTGCCGGCAAACCGCTTGACGGCCGGATCGGCCGATCGCAGCTCCGCCATTCTCGCGTAGATGATCTGGGCTCGGCCATAGGCGGCGGCGCGGCAGACGAAGTCGAGCTCCGCATTCTCCATCGCGCCGATGCGGCCCCGGATCTGCGCGACATATTGCGAGGGCGACATGACGAAATCGGCGCAGTCGGCTATCTCGGTGTCGCGATGGGCGCAAGCCGAGGCGAGGATCGCGAGCGCCGCCGATACCCAGCCCGTCACTCGGCCCGTCATCGCCGCCTCGCTGACCACCGTTCCCCTTTGCCGATGGCGCGGCCGGCGGCGCGAGCCGGCTAGCGCAGCGACTGGTTGACGCGCTCCAGCGCCTCGGCGCCGGGGATCAGCTCGGCCTCGCCGAGCTCGTTGAAGGGCTTCTCCACGGTGTGGAGATAGCCGTGCAGATCATGCGCCTCGGCATCGAGGTAGAGCAGGCCCGTGACCACCTCGCCGGCCGCGCTGCGCTCCTGCAGGTAGTTCATCGCCGCGATGCGGTTGTGCACGTCGTAATCGGCGGCGACCTTGCGCAGGCGCAGCACCGAACCGTCGTGCTGCGTCACCACCTCGACCGTGCCGGGCTCGTAGTCGACGCGGATCGGCTCGCGCGGGGTCATGAAATCGAGGCGGTTGACCGCCTCGTTGTGCTCGCGCACGAAATCGAAGCTCTTGGTCGAGCCGACATGGTTGTTGAAGGCGACGCAAGGGCTGATGACGTCGAGGAAGGCGGCGCCGTCATGGGCGATCGCCGCCTTGAGCAGCGGCACGAGCTGATCCTTGTCACCGGAGAAGCTGCGCGCGACGAAGCTCGCGCCGAACTGCATGGCCATGCTCACCATGTCGATCGAGCTGTCGGTGTTCATCACGCCGCGCTTGTTCTTCGACCCCTTGTCGGCGGTGGCCGAGAACTGGCCCTTGGTCAGGCCGTAGACGCCGTTGTTCTCGACGATATAGACCATGTTGACGCCGCGGCGGATCGAATGGGCGAACTGGCCCAGCCCGATCGAGGCGCTGTCGCCGTCGCCGGAGACGCCGAGATAGATCAGATCGCGGTTGGCGAGGTTGGCGCCGGTCAGCACCGACGGCATGCGGCCGTGCACGCTGTTGAAGCCGTGCGAGGCGCCGAGGAAATATGTCGGCGTCTTCGACGAGCAGCCGATGCCGGAGAGCTTGGCGATGCGATGCGGCGGCAGGTCGAGCTCGAAGCAGGCCTGGACGATGGCGGCGCTGATGCTGTCATGGCCGCAGCCGGCGCAGAGCGTCGAGACCGCGCCTTCGTAGTCGCGATGGGTGAACCCCAGCTTGTTGGTCGGCAGCTTGGGATGGTGCAGCTTGGGCTTGGCGATGTAGGTCATACGGTTTTCCTCAGCGGCGTCACGTTGAGCGCGCGCAGCCGCTCCGCGATGGCGCGGCTGATGAAGCGCTCGGTGATCGGCGTGCCGTCATAGTGCAGCACGGATGTGAGCTTCGCCGGGTCGAGCCCGGCCTCGGCCAGCAGCAGCGTGCGCAGCTGCGCGTCGCGGTTCTGCTCGACGACGAAGACCTGCTCGTGCGCGGCGACGAAATCGAGCACCTCCTGCCCGAAGGGAAAGCCCCTCAGCCGGAGACCGTCGAGGTGGATGCCCTGCGCCTCGAGCGCGGAGAGCGCCTCGTGCATCGCCGGCGTCGTCGAGCCGAAATAGAGCACGCCGTACCCCGTCGGCTGCTTCGCCGGATGCGCCACCGGCTTCGGCACCAGCGTCTTCGCGGTCTCGAACTTCCTCAGCAGCCGCTGCATGTTCTCGACGTAGTCCGTGCCTTCCTCGCTGTAGCGGGCATGGCGGTTCTTGGTGGTGCCGCGGGTGAAGAAGGCGCCGCGCGTCGGATGCGTGCCGGGATACGTGCGGTAGGGGATGCCGTCGCCGTCGACATCGAGATAGCGGCCGAACTCCTTGCCGGCCTCGAGATCGGCGGCGCTCATCACCTTGCCGCGATCCATGCGCCGCTTGTCGTCCCAGCGGAGCGGCTCGCACAGCCATTCGTTCATGCCGATGTCGAGATCGAGCATGACGAAGATCGGCGTCTGCAGCCGGTCGGCGAGGTCGAAGGCCAGCGCGCCCATCTCGAAGCACTCGCGCGGATCCTCGGGAAAGAGCAGCACGTGCTTGGTGTCGCCATGCGAGGCGTAGGCGCAGGAGAGGATGTCCGCCTGCTGCGTGCGCGTCGGCATGCCGGTGGAAGGCCCGCCGCGCTGCACGTCGAAGATCACCGCCGGGATCTCGGCGAAATAAGCGAGCCCCAGGAATTCCTGCATCAGCGAGATGCCGGGGCCGGAGGTGGCGGTGAAGGCGCGCGCGCCGTTCCAGGCGGCGCCGATCACCATGCCGATCGAGGCCAGCTCGTCCTCGGCCTGGATGATCGCGAAGCGGTTCTTGGCCGTGGCGGCATCGACGCGGTAGCGCCGGCAATGCCGGGTGAAGGCCTCGGCGAGCGAGGAGGACGGCGTGATCGGGTACCAGGCGCAGACGGTGGCGCCGCCATAGAGCGCGCCCAGCGCCGCGGCGCTGTTGCCCTCGAGGTAGATGCGGTCGCCGACCGCGTCCGAGCGCCGCAGGCTGAGCCCGAGCGGACAGGAGAGATGCGCCAGCGCATAGTCGCGGCCCATATGGAGGGCGTGGCGATTGGGCTGGATCAGCTTGTCCTTGCCCTTGAACTGCTCGCCGATCAGCGTCTCGATCGCCGCCACGTCCATATCGAGCAGCGCCGACAGCGCGCCGACATAGATGATGTTCTTGAACAGCTGCCGCTGGCGCGGGTCGCTGTACTCGCGGTTGCAGATCTCGGTCAGCGGCATGCCGATGACCGAGATGTCGTCGCGGAACCGGCCGAGCGGCATCGGCCGGGTCGAATCGTAGAAGAGATAGCCCCCGGGCTCGATGCTCTTCACGTCCTGGTCCCAGGTCTGCGGATTCATCGCCACCATGAGGTCGACGCCGCCGCGCCGGCCAAGATGGCCGGCCTCGGAGACGCGCACCTCGAACCAGGTGGGCAGGCCCTGGATGTTGGAGGGAAAGATGTTGCGCGACGCCACCGGCACGCCCATGCGCAGGATCGCCTTGGCGAAGAGCTGGTTGGCGCTCGCCGAGCCGGAGCCGTTGACGTTGGCGAATTTGACGACGAAATCGTTGACCGCGGTTATCGGCTGCGACATGCGGGGCCCGCCTGTGTCATCTCGAGAAGGAACTTCTGCATATCCCACGCCCCGGTCGGACAGCGCTCGGCGCACAAGCCGCAATGCAGGCACACATCCTCGTCCTTGACCATGACGCGGCCGGTCTTCAGCACGCCGGAAACGTAGAGATCCTGCGACAGGTTGTTGGCCGGGACCTTGAGCCTCGCGCGCAACTCGTCCTCGCCGCCGTTCTCGGTGAAGGTGATGCAGTCCATCGGGCAGATGTCGACGCAGGCATCGCATTCGATGCACAGCGGCTCCGAGAACACGGTCTGCACGTCGCAGTTGAGGCAGCGCTCGGCCTCGAGATAGCCCAGCTTCTGGTCGAAGCCGAGCTCGACCTCGACCTTGATGTTCTTGAGCGCGAGCGCCTGCTCGGCGTGCGGCACCTTGTAGCGCAGATCGAGCGAGACGTCGTTGTCGTAGCTCCACTCATGGATGCCCATCTTCTGGCTGACCAGATTGACCAGCGGCGGCGGCCGGTCGGCGACCTTCTCGCCGTTGAGCAGCTTGTCGATCGACACCGCCGCCTCGTGGCCATGCGCCACCGCCCAGATGATGTTCTTGGGGCCGAAGGCGGCGTCGCCGCCGAAGAACACCTGCGACAGCGTCGACTGCATGGTCCTGGGATCGACCTTGGGCATGTCCCACTTGTCGAAGTCCAGGCCGATGTCGCGCTCGATCCAGGGGAAGGCGTTCTCCTGCCCGACCGCCACCAGCACGTCGTCGCAGTCGATCACCACATCGGGCTCGCCCGTCGCCACCAGGCTGCGGCGGCCCTTGGCGTCGTATTGCGCCGCCACCTTCTCGAAGCGCATGCCGGCGAGCCGCCCGTCACGCAGCAGGAATTCCTTGGGCACGAGATAGTTGAGGATCGGGATGCCCTCATGCATCGCGTCCTCTTTCTCCCAGGGCGAGGCCTTCATCTCCTCGAAGCCGCTGCGCACCACGACGGTCACCTGTTCGCCGCCCAGCCGCTTGGAGGAGCGGCAGCAATCCATCGCCGTGTTGCCGCCGCCCAGCACGATCACCCGCCGGCCGATCTTGTCGATATGGCCGAAGGAGACGCTGGAGAGCCAGTCGATGCCGATATGGATATTGGCCGCCGCCTGCTGGCGGCCGGGAATGTCGAGATCGCGCCCGCGCGGCGCGCCGGTGCCGACGAAGACCGCATCGTATCCCTCGGCGATGAGCGCCTTCAGGCTGTCGATTCGCTGGCCGAGCCGCAGCTCGACGCCCATGTCGGTGATGTAGCCGACCTCTTCGTCGATGATCGCCTCGGGCAGGCGGAATTTCGGGATCTGGCTGCGGATCATGCCGCCGGCCCGGCGGTCGCCGTCGTAGAGCACGCAGTGATACCCGAGCGGCATCAGGTCGCGCGCCACGGTGAGCGAGGCGGGCCCGGCGCCGATCAGCGCCACGCGCTTGCCGTTCTTCTGCTCCGGGATCGCCGGCAGCAGGCCCTTGATCTCGCCCTTGTTGTCGGCGGCGACGCGCTTCAGCCGGCAGATCGCCACCGGCTCCTTCTCGACTCGGCCGCGGCGGCAGGCAGGCTCGCACGGCCGGTCGCAGGTGCGACCCAGAATCCCGGGGAAGACGTTGGAAGCCCAATTGACCATGTAGGCGTCGGTATAGCGCCCGGCGGCGATCAATCGGATGTATTCGGGAACCGGCGTGTGGGCCGGGCAGGCCCACTGACAATCCACCACCTTATGGAAGTAGTCGGGTACGCGTATATCCGTGGGATCCAATGCGCGCCTCCTCCGGGATCTCGAGCCTCGCGTCGGACTTACCGCCCGGCCACCAGCTCGGCTTCGCTGTCGAGCGCGTCGGCAATGCTGACCAGCTCCCGCGACATTTCGGGGAGCGCCGTCTGCTCCGACAATTCACGACATCGGTGCGCCAGCGCGCGGAGCCGCTCCGCTTTCGCCCGCTCTGCCGTCCCGGATGATGTGGCAGTCATGGCGCCTCCCGCCGGCCCGGCATCCGGACTTGGGCGTCCGGCAGCCGATGACACGGCGGCGTAATGTGCCCCATCGGCATGCCGTCCGCAACACCCGTCCGCGCCGTCCCAGCCATGCCGGAATGCGGCGGGCGGTGTCGCGGCCCGGGGCCAAAACCCCGCGCGTTCTAGGGGCTTGGCGCCGGCTTGGCGCTCAGGCGGGGAGACGGATATCGACGTAGAGCGGCAGGCCGCCATAGATCTCGCCGAGCGCGCCAAGCTCCTCGGCCAGCTCTTCGAGCGTAGCGCCGCCCGGCAGGTTGAAGGCGAGCGCCGCTTCCTCGAAGATCGCCGTGACCCTGCTCGATTGCGGCTTGGCAACATCCTGCATTACCCGACCCCTCCTCCTGGCGCTACCCTCCATAAACCCTGCACCGCCGCGCTTCTCTCCGTAACATTTCGTCGCAAATGGTAAGCCCTTGCGACGGAAGCGCCGTGGGCGTGAGCGGTGGGCAAATTTTCGCGCCTGCCGCACGCGGCTCGGCGTGACATTCGCGTGACGCGTGCTATGGTTTGGTGGTGGTCGCAGCGGCAACGCGGCACCGCAGCGGGGGGCCGAAGATGACGCGGCACGAATTGCCGCCGGTAACGCGACTTTTCACCAAACGGCGCTCGGTGGGCGCGCGCATTGCCGGCGCGCTGGCGTTGACTCTGGCTTTCGGAGTCGTCGGCTTCGGCATCGCCACCGCCATCTATCTCGAGCAGCCCTCGCGCTCGCTGATGCTGCGCGCACCGGCGATCGCTTCCTTGCTGCCGACGCCGCAGCCGGATCTCACCACCGCCGCGCCGCCGATTCCGGCCGTGCCCGAGCCGCCGCCCGCCGCCCTGCCGGAGATCGAGCCTCAGGCCGGCTCCTCCGCGCCGTCGCCGGCGCCATCGTTGGCGGCGGTCGAACCGCCGGCTGCCGCGCCGGCCGCGCCGCCGCCGGGTCTCGCCGCTCTTCCGCCGTCGCCGCCGCACGACACGGTGCCGCCGCCCCGCGCCGCCCGGGGACCGTCCTACTGGGTCGAGTACGGCGTCTTCGTCGGGAAAACCTATGCCCGCCGCCTGCAACAACGGCTGGCGCGCCAGGGACTAGAGACGGTCATCGTCGCGACCCACGGGCGCGACGGGCGCAAGCTGCTGCGCGTACGCTCGGCGACGCTTCACGATCTGGCCGCCGCGCGCGAGGCCGCGCGGAAGGCACGGCAAACGCTCCATCTCGCCGCCCTCCTCCATCGCGGCAGCCCCGACGCCGCGCCCGAGCGGCGCTACCGGGTGCAGTACGCCGCCTTCGCGCGACCGCGGCCGGCGGCGCGGCTCACCCGGGAACTGCGCCGTCGCGGCGTTGCCGCGAGCGTCTATGCGGCGCGAGGAACGAGCGGTAAGCCCTTGTATTTCGTACGATCGGTCCGGGTCCGTGATCGCGCCCAGGCACTCGCGCTCGGGGCCCGCGGCCGGACGCTGATCCAGACCGATTTCCTGGTGGAGGAAAGCCCGCGGTACCGAACGGCGCCAAGCCTGCATCGGAGACCGCGACCGCCACCCCGGCATATCGCCAATTCGCGCTGAGCCGCCGGCGCGGCATCAGCAATCGCCGCTCAGCGCCTTCTCGATGGCCGCGATCAGCGCATCGGCGCGGATCGGCTTTTCCAGCAGCTTGCCATAGCGCGGGCCGAAGCGGCCTTTTGCCTTCTCGGCAAAACCGGTGCTGTAGAGCACCTTGAGGCTGGGACGGATCAGCTTCGCCTGGGCGGCGAGATCGAAGCCGTCGGCGCCGGGCATGACGATATCGGTGAACAGCAGGTCGACATGGCGCTCGGCGATGACGCAAATCGCCTCGTAGGCGTCCTGCGCGGTGATGACGGTAAATCCCTTGTCGGAGAGCAGCCGCAGGAGAAAGTCCCGAACCGTGGACTCGTCTTCGACGACGAGAATGATGAAGTGCCGGGTCATGCAGGAAATCAACACCAAAATCACCTGTAGCGCGCCATAAGCTACTAATTTGCCTCAAGCTACGTCGGCACGGCGGCGGAACAAAGCGGCTCGGAGGGGGCTGGCGCATCCCGTCCAAAAGAGTGAGGCGGCACCGGGCCGTCCCGGCAATGCGCTTGGCCGGCAGGCTAATCCGTCGCGGACAGGTTCGCCGCGGCGAGCTTGCCGCGATCGCGCACGACCTCGTAGGCGACACGCTGCCCCTCCATCAGCGATTGCATCCCGGCGCGCTGGACCGCGGTCACATGGACGAAGACATCGGCGCCCCCATCCTCCGGGCTGATGAAACCGTAGCCCTTGTTCAGGTTGAACCATTTCACCGTGCCGACAGCCATGGCAGTCTCCTCGTCAGTGGCGGGCCGCGCCCCCGGCACGGCCACGGAAAGGCCCTGCCGCGTCCCCGACGCGCGAGCGGCCGGCAGGCGATCGGCGTCAGGAGACAGGGAGGGGAGCGCCGAGCCTGCGGTGTCGGGCAGCGGTCGGCAACCTCTATCTTTTTGGATTCGACAGGAACTTTTTCTATCTTTCGCGCTCCGGAGGAGCCCCGTGATCCTGACGCCGATCGCCCCCGATCGCCTGCCCATGCTGCTGGCGCGCTTTGCCGATCATCTGGGCGAAGGCGCCGCCCGCTTCGTCTTCGGCCGCATCGCCGAGCCGGGCGGCGAGGAACGGGCCGCGGGCATGCGCGCGGCCGCGCATCACGCCGCCGCGCTCGAGCTCGTGGCGCAACTCGGCATCGCCGCGCGTCGCGGCCGCCCGCAACTGGATTTCAGCTGGGACGGTCAAGCGCTGCGCGCCGACACCGAAGCCTATGTGCTGCTGCACGAGGCGGCGCATTTCCAGCTCGCCGCCCCCGCGCGCCGCGGCCGGATCGATTTCGGGCTGGGCCCTGGTCCCGAGACCGGCAACCGCGCCGCCGCCGCCGCCGCCGCGTGCCTTCACGGCCTCGCGGCCGAGCGCGAGGAGGCGATGGCCTCGCTGCTCGGCATCCTCTGGGAGGTCGAGCTCGGCCAGCCCGCCCTCGCCTCCTTCCTCGATCAGAACTGGCTCGAAGGCGCCGAGCGACCGGGCGCGGCCGATCACTTCCGCCGCGTCCTCGCCGCGCTCGAGCAAGGCGGATTCGTCACCGCCTCGGGCCGGCCGCTGCCGACCCGCCGCACGCTTCCCGATCAGGACAGCGCGCTGTGCGGACCGGCGAAGTGGATGTGAATGGCGAGGCAGCGCTGATAGGTCGTCGGCTCGCGCCGCCGCAGCAGCCGGCCGAGCCAGGTTGAGCGCGCCTCGGCCCGTCCGACGGCGGGCCGCGGCTGGCGGCGTGAGGCCGCAAGGCTCGCTGCGCTCAGCCGAAGGCTTCCTTCGCTCGCAACCATGGCGTGCTCCTCTGATGATGGCAGAGTGGACGGCACGGCCGTCAACGCGGCCGCGGCGAGGAAAGTTCCACCTGCGCGCGATCACATGCATGCCCAGGCAGCCTGCGGCTTCGCGCGGAGGGCGCGCAGGCGGCGGTGTTAGTCCCGCGGAAGGTTTGCAGCATGGCACAGTCCCGCAGTCCCCTGCTTGGTGCCGCGATCGCCACGGCGCTGATGGCCTACGCGATCGCCGAAAAGCGCCGCCGGCGGCGGCAAGGCGCAACCGCGCTCGTCGCCGACGGCAGGCGCGGCCGCCTTGCCGGGTCGCCGCAGCAGATCACCCTCGCCGGCTGGCGCGACATCCTGAAACGCGTTCTCGCCGATATCAGCCGCGATAACGTCTCGCTGATGGCGGCGGGCATCGCCTTCTATGCGCTGCTGTCGCTGGCGCCGGCTTTCACGGCGCTGGTGGCGCTTTACGGCCTCGTCGCCGATCCCGCCGTGGTGCAGGCGCAGGTCGCCGGGCTCGAGGGTCTGGTGCCGCCGGAAGCGCGCTCGATCATCGCGTCCCAGCTCACGTCCATCGTTCAGGCCCATTCCTCGTCGCTGGGCGCGGGCTTCATCCTCGGCCTGCTGATCGCGCTGTGGAGCGCCAATTACGCGACCGGCGCCCTCATCTCGGCGCTCAACGTGGCCTATGGCGAGGAAGAGAAGCGCGGGCTGCTGCGCTATTACGGGACCGCCCTGCTGCTGACCGTGTGCGGCTTGGTCTTCGGCGCGCTGTCGCTGCTCCTCATCGCGGTGATCCCCGCGATCCTGCACTGGCTGCCGCTCGTCCCTTCCGTCCGGGTGCTCAGCCTGCTGCGCTGGCCGCTGCTGATGCTGCTCTTCGCCGGCGCGCTCAGCATCATCTATCGCTACGCGCCCTCGCGCAACCAGCCGCGCTGGCGGTGGGTGAGCTGGGGCGCCGCGGCGGCGACGCTGGTGTGGATCGCCGGCTCGGCGCTGTTCTCGATCTATGTCGACCGCTTCGCCAGCTACAACAAGACCTACGGCTCGCTCGGCGCGGTGGTGGTGCTGCTGATGTGGCTGTGGCTCACCGCCTATGCCGTGCTGCTCGGCGCCGAGCTCGACGCCGAGATGGAGCACCAGACGGCGCGCGACACCACCGACCGCCCGGCGAAGCCGATGGGCCGCCGCGGCGCCTATGTCGCCGATACCGTCGCGCGCTAGGCGAATGCGCGCAGCGCGTTCGTCCGCGGCGGCGTCAGCGGTTGCGCAGCAACCGCGAGAGCCGCACAGGGCGGGCTAGCCATCACGGTGCGGGCTTCCGCGGTTGCTGCGCAACCGCTGGCGCCCGCTGGCGACGACGCGCTTCGCGCGTCGCGCCGAGCCTAATGCGACTCCCGCGCCACCTTGGCGCCGCTCTTGCCCACGAGGAAATCGAGATCGGCGCCCTGATGCGCCTGCATCACATGGTCGACATAGAGCTTGGCGTAGCCGCGGTCATAGGCGGCCGGCGGCGGCTTCCATTCCTGCCGTCGCTTCGCCATCTCCGCCTCGGGGATGTCGAGATGCAGCCGCCGCTTCTCGACGTCGAGCTCGATCGTGTCGCCGTCGCGCACCAGCGCCAGCGGCCCGCCTTGCGCCGCCTCGGGCGAGACGTGCAGCACCACCGTGCCGTAGGCGGTGCCGCTCATCCGCGCGTCGGAGATGCGCACCACATCGGTGACGCCCCGCTTGAGCAGCTTCTGCGGGATCGGCATGTTGCCGACCTCGGGCATTCCCGGATAGCCCTTGGGCCCGGCGCCCTTCAACACCATCACGGAGGTCTCGTCGATGGCGAGGTCGGGGTCGTCGATGCGCTCCTTGAAATGCTCGATGTCCTCGAACACCACGGCGCGGCCGCGATGCTTCATCAGCTTCGGCGTCGCCGCCGAGGGCTTGAGCACGGCGCCGTCGGGGCAGAGATTGCCGCGCAGCACGGCGATGCCGGCGGCCGGCTTGAACGGCTCGCGCAGCGTGGCGATGACGTCGCGGTTGCAGCACGGCGCGTCCTCGGTGTTCTCGCCCATGGTGCGGCCGTTGACGGTGAGCGCGTCGCGGTGGAGGAGATCGCCGAGCTCGCGGATCACCGCCGGCAGCCCGCCCGCGTAATAGAAATCCTCCATCAGGAACTGGCCCGACGGCATCAGATTGACCAGGAGCGGGATGTCGTGGCCGAGCCGGTCCCAATCCTCGAGCTTGAGCTCGACCCCGATGCGGCCGGCCAGCGCCAGCAGGTGCACCACCGCGTTGGTCGAGCCGCCGATCGCGCCGTTGACGCGGATCGCGTTCTCGAACGCCTGGCGCGTCAGCATCTTCGACATGCGCAGGTCCTCGCGCACCATCTCGACGATGCGCCGTCCGGCCATATGCGCCAGCACATAGCGCCGGCTGTCGACCGCGGGAATGGCGGCATTGGTCGGCAGGCCCATGCCGAGCGCCTCGACCATGCTCGCCATGGTGGAGGCGGTGCCCATGGTCATGCAGTGCCCGGCCGAGCGCGACATGCAGGCCTCGGCATCCATGAAATCGGCCAAGGACATCTTGCCGGCCCGGACATCCTCGCTCATCGACCAGACATTGGTGCCGGAGCCGATATCGGTGCCGCGGTACTTGCCGTTGAGCATCGGCCCGCCGGAGACGACGATGGCCGGCAGGTCGCAGCTCGCCGCCCCCATCATCAGCGCCGGCGTGGTCTTGTCGCAGCCGATCAGCAGCACCACGCCGTCGAGCGGATTGGCGCGGATCGATTCCTCCACGTCCATGCTGACCAGGTTGCGGAACAGCATGGTGGTCGGCCGCATCAGCGTCTCGCCCAGGCTCATCACCGGGAATTCGACGGGGAACCCGCCCATCTCGTAGACGCCGCGCTTCACATGCTCGGCGATGCGGCGGAAATGCGCGTTGCAGGGGGTGAGCTCGGACCAGGTGTTGCAGATGCCGATCACCGGCCGGCCGTCGAACAGGTGGGACGGCAGACCCTGGTTGCGCATCCAGGAGCGGTGGGCGAAGCCGTCGCGGTCGGCGTGGCCGAACCAATGGGTGCTGCGCAGCTTCTTGGTCCCGGAATCGTCCGGCATCGTTCCCTCCATTATCGTGGTCGCCGGTCGACGGCGGTCCTGGAGCCGATCGGATGTCCCGCCGCGACGCGTTGGCCTATCTTACAGCGGGAACCAGCGCCCACAAGCGATCGGAGGAGCGATGAACGACATCGATCTCAGGGACCGCGTCGCGGTCATCACCGGCGGCGCCCGCGGCATCGGCTTCGCCTGCGCCGAGCGCTTCGTGCAGAGCGGCGCGCGGCCGGCGCTCTGGGACGTTGACGGCGCGCAGACCGCCGCGGCGCGGCTCGCCGGCGCCATCGGCTGCACCGTCGACGTCACCGACGAGCGCTCGCTGGCCGCGGCGCTGGCCGACACCGAGCGTCGGCTCGGGCCGGTCGAAATCCTCGTCGCCAGCGCCGGCATCACCGGCCCCAACGCCACCGTGGCGCAGTATCCGGTGGCGGCCTGGCGGCAGGTGATCGACATCGACCTGACCGGCGTCTTCCTCGCCTGCCGCGCGGTGATACCGGGCATGGAGCAGCGCGATTACGGCCGCATCGTCGCGATCTCCTCGGTCGCCGGCAAGGAGGGCAACCCCAACGCCGGGGCCTATTCCGCCGCCAAGGCGGGGGTGATCGCGCTGACGAAATCGCTCGGCAAGGAGCTTGCGCGCACCGGCATCCGCGTCAATTGCGTCACCCCGGCCGCGGTCAAGACCGAGATGTTCGCCCAGATGACGCAGCAGCACATCGACTACATGCTGTCGAAGATCCCGCTGGGCCGCTTCGGCGGCGTCGAGGAGATCGCGGCGATGATCGCCTGGCTGGCCTCGGAGGACTGCTCCTTCAGCACCGGCGGCGTGTTCGATCTCTCCGGCGGCCGCGCGACCTATTGAGGGCCGCGCATTGACGATACCGGGGGGTTGAGGGAGAGTGACGGGATGCGCCGCGCCCTGCTGCTGCTCTGCGCTCTCGCCGGCTGCGCGCCCGCCAGCGGTTACCACCCGGCCGTCGCTCTCGGCGGCGTCGATGCCGCGCGATACGAGACCGATCTGCGCGACTGCAAGAAGGTCGCCGAGCGCGACCGCTACGGGCCGGTTCTCGCCGGCGCGCTGCTCGGCGCCGGGATGGGCGCCGGCCTGGGCGCCGTCGGGGGCTGGTTCTTCGCCGGCAATTCCGGGCTCGGAATGAGCTACGGCGCGGTCTCGGGCTTCGTCCTCGGCACCGCCGCGGGCGCGAGCCAGGTGCAGGTGTCGCCGCAGGAGAAGGCGATCGTCGATCAGTGCCTGCGCAACAACGGCTATAAGCTCGCCGGCTGAGCGCGGCGCTCAGCGCCGCCGCAGCAGTGCCGCCTGGCGCGCCCGTTCTTCGATGCCGGCCCAATCGCCGGCGGCGATCGCCTCGGCAGGCGCCATCCAGCTCCCGCCCACCAGCGGCACGTTGGGCAGCGCCAGATAATCCGCGGCCCGCGCGCCATCGAGCCCGCCGGCCGGGCAGAAGGCGATGCCGGGGAAGACCGGCGCCAGCTGCCGCAACGCCGCGATCCCGCCCGCCGCTTCCGCCGGAAAGAAGCGGAGCAGCGAGAAGCCGTGCTCGCGGGCGGCGATCACCTCGGATGGCGTCGCCGCGCCGGGCAGATAGGGAAGCTCGCTGCCGAGCCCGGCAGCGACGAGGTCGGGCGTCAGCCCGGGGCTCGCCAGGAAGCGCGCTCCGGCCGCGACCGCGCGCGTGACATCGGCGCCGCTCAGCACGGTGCCGGCGCCGACCACCGCCTCGGGCAGATGGCCGGCGATGGCGCGGATGGCGTCGGTCGCCTCCGGCGTGCGCAGCGTGACCTCGATGACCGAGAGCCCGCCGCGCAGCAGCGCCGATGCCAGCGGCACGGCATCGGCGGCGCGCGCCAAGGTGACGATAGGCGACGACCGATATGCCTTGGAAAATCTCGTGCATGAAGTTCCTTCCGCCCTTGCGCCGGCAGACCGCCGCGAGAGTAGAGAAACCGCGACGCCCCGCAAGAGGTGTGATCGCGCGGCGGCATGCCGGGCCGGCGACGCCAACGGCTGCAACGAAGACCAGCTCGTCCCGCCCAGGTCGACTTCTACTTGTGTCGGCGTCTCCTCCCCTTACGATGCGACGGCACTCTTTTTTCCCTAATTAGGGGCAGATTATTCAATTCTTGCCCGGCCCGATGCCAGATTGTTGTAATTCGGTCACACAATCCGGAAAACCTGGGCAAAAAGCCAGCGGATACTTGCCTTGCCAAGCGGGTTCGACGGATGTTTGGCGGTGGATTTGGCCGGGGGTCGAATGAACCGGCTTGGGTCACACTATTTCTAGAAGGCGGGGTTCAAGAAATGACATCAAAGCTCGTTAAACTCGCAGCGACTGCTGGGGCGGTCGCGTTTGCGGCATGGGCCGGCAATGCCTATGCGCTGGAAGGCAATTCGCCTTACCTCCCGGGCGTTTCCGTCGGTATTCCGAGCGGCGCGCTGCCGCCTGCCGGCTTCTACGCCAGCGATGACAACGTCATCATCACTGGCGGATTCAAGAACAATTCGGGCAATCCACAGGGGCGGCAACGTCAATGTCTACCTGAACATTCCGTCGGTCCTCTGGGTCCCGGGCTGGAACATTCTCGGCGCCACCTATGCCGCCGCGATCGTCGAGCCCTATGCGATGCAGAACGTGAATGTGGGCCCGAACTCGGGGTCGACCAACTCGACCTCCAGCGGCATGTTCAACACCATCATCTCGCCGATCAACCTCGGTTGGAACTTCCATCCGTTCTTCTTCAAGGTCGGCTTCTCGGTCTATCTGAATGACGGCGACACCAACCACGGCACCAGCTCAGGTGCTTCCGCCATCGCCAACAATTTCTACACCTTCGAGCCGGATATCGCCCTGAGCTGGCTCCAGGGCGGGTGGAACTTGACCGGGCACGCCGTGTTCGACTTCAACACGAACGACGATCACACCAACATCCAGTCGGGTAACGTGTTCTACCTCGACTACACCGTGTCGAAGTCGTTCGGCAAGTGGACCTTCGGCGCCGGCGGCAACTACACGAAGCAGTTCACCTGCGACACCGGCTCCGGCAACACCAGCGGCTGCAACGAGGCGCAGCACGTCCTCGCCGGCCCGCTCATGGGCTACAATTTCGGCCCCGCGGAAATCAACGCCAAGGCGCTGTTCGGCGTCTCGGCCGAGAACGCGGCGAATGCCAGCTTCTATCACCTCGGCGTCTCCTTCCCCTTCTAAGGCGGCCCGAGTTCAATCCTGATATTCTAGGCGGCGCCGGGGTTTCCCCGGCGCCGCTTCGCTTTTGCGGGACGGGCGGCGCAAGGCGGCAGGAGGCACGGGGATGGACCTCTATCACATCTGGTGCAACCTGAAGCCGGGGCTGAGCGACAGCGAGTTCGGCGAACGGATTGCCGCCTATCTCGGCCATCTCCAGGAGCACGGGCTGATCGCCGGCTGGCGGCTGACGCGGCGCAAGCTCGGCCTCGCCCCGCCCGAACTCGGCGAGTTCCACATCATGATCGAGCTCCACGACCTGGCGCAGCTCGACGCCGCCTTCGCCCGCGCGGCGGCCCGGCGCGACCCCGTCGAGAGCCTGCATTTTGCCGTAAATTCAATGGCCAGCGACGCGCGCTTTGCGCTCTATCGCGACTTTCCCGATCCGGTGAGAGCGCGCGGCGAGGAGAAGTTCTAGCCGGCGCCGCCGTCACACCACGCGGGTGAGCAGCGGCTTGCCGGCGAAATGCGCTACCAGATTGTCGACCACGAGCTGGCCCATGGCGGCGCGGGTCGCATGGGTGGCGCTGCCCACATGCGGCAGCAGCACCACGTTCTCGAGCGCGAAGAGCGTCTCGGGCACGCGCGGCTCCTCGGCGAAGACATCGAGCCCGGCACCGCCCAGCCGGCCTTCCTGCAGCATCCGCACCATCACCGGCTCGTCGATCACCGAGCCGCGGGCGATGTTGAGGACCACGCCCTCCGGGCCGAGCGCCGCCAGCACCGCGGCATCGACGAGGTTGCGCGTCTCGGCGCCGCCGGGGCAGCTCACCATGAGATAGTCGCTGTCGCGCGCCATCTCGACCAGGCTCGGGTAGTAGCGGTAGGGCGCGTCCGGCTTCGCGCGCGGACCGTGATAGACGACCGTCATGCCGAAGGCCTCGGCGCGCCTGGCGATGGCAAGGCCGATGCGGCCCAGCCCGAGAATGCCCATGGTGGCGCCGCCGATCTTGGTGGTCAGCGGCAGCCCCGCTTCGAGCCACTTGCCCGCGCGCACATGGCGGTCGCCGACCACGATCCGGCGCGCCACCGCCAGCAGCAGCGCCATGCCGATATCGGCGACGTCCTCGGTCAGCACGTCGGGTGTGTTGGTCACGGCGATCCCGCGCGCCTTGGCGGCGGCGAGATCGATATGGTCGACGCCGATGCTCATGGTCGAGATGATCTCGGTCTTGGGCAGCTCGTCCATGAAGGCGCCGTCGATGCGAAAGCCGCCGAACGTGGCGATCGCGCGGACGCGATCCCTGATCTCGCCGAAGAAGGCCGAGCGGTGCTTGGCCTGCCACAGCCGATGCACGGTGAAGAGCTGGTCGAGCTGCTCCACCGCGGTGGCGTAGAGCGGAACGGTCAGGAGGATGTCCGGCTTCATGCTTTCCCTCGCCCGATGCTAGCCATCACGGTGCGGGCTTCCGCGCCCCGGATCAAGTCCGGGGCGCTGACGCCCGCCAGCGACGACGCTGCGCGTCGCGCTAGCGTACCGAGCAGGCGGCCTGGCCGCAGACCGGCGGCCGCTTCAGCCAGTTGATCAGCCAATCGTCGTCGCTGCTGGCCTGCGGCGCCGGTTGGGAGGCCGCCGCAGGCGGCGGCGATTGCGCCGCCTGGGGCGGCGGCGCGACCGGCGGCGGCATCGGCTGCGGCACCGCCAGCGCCATGCGGTCATATTCCGTCTGCGCGCAGCGGGCGAATTCCATCGTGCCCGGCGTGTAGCCGAAATCGCGGCACAGGTTGCGCGCGCGCATCAATGTTTGTTGCGGTCCCTGATCGGCCGCCGCCGGCGCGGCGTGCTTGCCGGCGCAACCGGCGAGCAGCAATGCACCGGCGATGCACAGCGTCGCCATCGCCCGGCGCCGTCCGCGACGCGATCCCCTTCTTGCCTCAGCAATCATCACCCTTCCCCTGGCAGCATCCGCTGCCGCTGCGCGCAAGGAAACTAGCATAGCGCCCCGGCCGGCGCGAGTTGCCGTCACCCCGGCGCCGCGCCGGCGGCCGCGGCGGCGGCGAGATAGTCGGGATTGCTCTCGGCCAGTTTCTCGCGTGTCATCGCCCACAGCAGCCGGCGCAGCGCCGTCTGCTCGGCGCCGGGCGCATCGGCGGCGCCGGCGCGGATCTCTGCGGCAAGCCGCCGCAGCAGAGAGCCGATGTCGCCATCGCCATAGCGCTCCGCCAGCGCCCGCCGCAAGCGCTCGACCGGGGCATCGCCGGCGGCGCGCTCGCGCTCGGCGATGGCGCGGGCGCGGGCCAGGAGCTCGGGAGCCTCGCCGTCGGTCGCCGCTTGCCGCGCCAGCGCGAGCAGGAAAGCGGCATCGGGACGGTCGCGCATCAGGCATCCTCGGTCAGCGCCATGATCTCGAACTCGCATTCGGCCGGGCGGCGGCCGGTCAGCGCCAGGTCGAGCGAGCGCTCGCCGCCCTCGAGGCAGCGGTCGCGCTGGCGCAGCGCGATCACCAGCCAGCGCAGCGCCGCCATCACTTCCCACCAGCGCAGCCGCGCCGCATCGACGGCGCGCCCCGCCGCGGCCTCATAGGCGCGACAGAGCGCGTCGCGCGCGGCAATCCCGCCCGCCTCGCGGGCATAGGCGCCGAACCGCCAAGGCCCGAGGCAGAACCAGCCGAGATCCTCGTGGGCATCGCCCCAATGGCTGAACTCCCAGTCGAGCAGCGCCGTGAAACCCGTTGTATCGGCGAGAAAATTGCCAGTGCGGAAATCGCCGTGGCAGAGCACCGGCGAGGCCGGCGCCGGAGCATGCCGGATGAGCCAGCGCAGCCCCCATTCCGCCACCGGATGCGGCTCGCCATCGGCCGCCAGCAGCCGCGCGCATTCCTCGAGCCGCGCCTGCGCCGGATCGGCCGGCGGCGGATCGAGCCCCTCGAGCCCCGGCCAGGGCGGCGTCACCGCCTGGAGCCGCGCCAGCTCGGACGCCAGGCGCGCGATCAGCGCCGTGCGCTCGCCGCCGAGCGCGCCCGAGACGATGCGGCCCGGATCGCGCCTCGCCGGCGACGAAGCGCGTGAGGAAGAAGGGCCGGCCGATGATGCCGCGATCCTCGCACAGCAGCAGCGGCTCCGGCACGGTCACGCCCGCGCCATGGAGGGCGCGCAGGACCGCGAACTCGACGGCGCGCGTAAGGCCGATGCCGAGCCTCGTCGCGGCATCGCAGCGCAGCGCCAGCACCCGCTCGCCGGCAAGGCGGCCGCCGTCGAAGCGCGCGTCGAGGCGCCAATTCTCCTGCACGGCGCCGTTGGGCAGGCGGCCGATCGCCGCGATCTCGACGCCGCGCGCTGCGGTGGCGCGGGCGAGCCAGCGCGCGAGCCCGGCGGCGATCACACGCTCGCCACGGCGTGGCCGCCATCCACCGGCAGGACGGCGCCGGTGATGTAGGCGCCCGCCTCCGAGACCAGCAGCAGCAGCGCGCCGTCGAGATCCTGCGCCGCGCCCGAGCGGCCCATCGGGATGCGCGAAATCAGCGCCTGGCCGACCTCGCTGCGCAGAAAGCCGCGATTCATGTCGGTCTCGAAATATCCCGGAGCGATGGCGTTGACGGTGATGCCTTTGCGCGCCAGCTCCATCGCCATGGCGTGGGTGAGGTGCACCAGCCCGGCCTTGGCCGCGCAATAGCTGGGCACGTTGCGGATCGGCCGCAGCGCCAGCAGCGAGGCGATGTTGACGATGCGGCCGCGCCGTCCGGCGGCGACCCAGCGCGCGGCAAGATCGCGCGACAGCAGCCAGGCGCCCTTGAGATTGGTATCGACGACCCGGTCCCATTCCGCCTCGCTGTGCTCCAGCATCGGCTTGGAGATGGCGATCCCGGCGTTGTTGACGAGGATGTCGACCGGGCCGAGCGCCGCCTCGGCCGCCTGCACCGCGGCACCCACGCTCGCGGCGTCGGTCACGTCGCACGCCACCGCGGCGGCACGACCGCCGGATGCTACGATCTCCGCCACCGCCGCCTCGAGCTGATCGCGCCGGCGCGCCGCCAGCGCCACCGCGGCGCCGGCTTCAGCCAGCACGCCGGCGAAATGGCGGCCGAGCCCGGCCGAGGCGCCGGTCACCAGCGCCACCCGGCCGGCGAGATCGAACCCTGCCATGATGCCCTGCCTCCATCCTCCCCGCGGCGCGCCATCCTTGACGCCGCAGGAACGAGCGTCAAGTCTCTGAGCGTGCTATGAAAGGCGATGCCGGCAGCGAGGAGGCCGAGGCATGCGCATCGATATCGTCTCCGACGTGGTCTGTCCCTGGTGCTTCATCGGCAAGCGGCGGTTGGAAAAGGCCCTGGTGCTGCGCCCCGAGATCGCGGTCGAGATCGTCTGGCGGCCGTTCCAGCTCAATCCCGACATGCCGGCCGAAGGCGTCGATCGCCAGGCCTATCTCGCCGCCAAATTCGGCGGCGACGCGCATGCCGAGCGCATCTATGCCAATGTCGCCGCGGCCGGCGCGAGCGTCGATATCGACTTCGCCTTCGATCGCATCCGCCGCACCCCCAACACCCGCGACGCCCATCGCCTGATCCGCCATGCCGCGGCGGAAGGCCGCGCCGATGCGATGGTCGAGGCGCTGTTCCGCGCCTATTTCCTCGACGGCCGCGACATCGGCGAGCACGCCGTGCTGGCGGAGATCGCCGGCGCGGTCGGGCTCGATGCGGCCGAGGCCGTCGCCTTCCTGGAAAGCCCGGCCGAGCTCGACCATGTGCTCGCCGAGGAGCGCGGCGCGCGCCGGATCGGCGTCAACGCGGTGCCCTGCTTCATCTTCGAGCGGCAATACGCCGTGTCCGGGGCGCAGGAGCCGGAATTCTTCCTGCCGGTCTTCGATCTCGTCCAGAACGGCGACCAGCCCGGTCCCTGAAGCCGGCTCGGGTCCGGACTTAATTAGGCTAAGCTTGATCGGTGCGGCTCCCGCCGTTGCTGACGCAACGGCTGACGCCGCCTCGGACGAATTCGCTACGCGAATTCGCCTAGCGGACCAGCACCCAGCTTCCGTCACCCTCCTGGCACATCGTCCCGCTGGCGCGCACCCGCTCCCCGCCGGAGAGCCAGACCTTCTGCTCGACCACGTGGCAGGTCTGGCCTTGCGCATTGCGGAAGCTCGAGATGACCCGCGCCTGCTCGTCCTGCATCACCTGCGGCGGCCCGTGGGCCGCGCCCGGACCGCGCAGGAAGGCCGCGATCGCCTGCGTCGGATCATAATAGACGGCTGCTTCGCCGCCACCCCCGCCGGCGCCCGCTCCGGCACCGCCGCCGGCGCCCGCTCCTGCGCCACCACCGGCACCCGCTCCCGCTCCGCCGCCAGCGCCCGCTCCCGCTCCACCGCCGGCACCCGCTCCACCGCCGGCACCCGCTCCTGCTCCGCCGCCAGCGCCCGCTCCCGCTCCACCGCCGGCGCCCGCTCCTGCGCCACCGCCGGCACCTGCTCCTGCGCCACCGCCGGCGCCCGCTCCTGCTCCACCACCGGCACCCGCTCCCGCGCCAGCGCCCGCTCCGGCACCAGCACCGGCACCACCAGCACCGGCACCGGCTCCCGCTCCAGCGCCCGCTCCGGCGCCGCCTGCCCCGGCACCAGCACCAGCGCCCGCACCAGCGCCCGCACCAGCACCGGCACCACCAGCACCGGCACCGGCGCCCCCGCCGCCATGGGCGTAGGCTGTACCGGAGAGCAAGCCGAGGCCGTCATCGGGGAGCGAATAACTGCCCATCAGGGCCACCGCTGCGGTGAGCGCGACCGCAAGCAAGGGAGGGGAGCCGGCGCGAGCGCGCATCGAATGCCTCCATGCGCGAGACCCGCGCACCGGCAAACCCTGGGTTAGACGCGGCAGTTCCCCGGCCGCACGCGGCCGCGGCCAGCGGTGGCATTGGCTTCAATGCGCCCGACCGCTGATGGTGTCAGCGGCGCTGGGCCGCCGTTCCGGCGCGTTTGCTTGCCGCCTGCGCGGTGGGCGCCGCGGCCGGCGCCGGCGCCATGGCCACCTCGGCGAGGCGCTGCAGCAGCGCGGTGATGCCGCGCAGCCGCTCGCGCGTGTCTTCCCACTGCCGCATCACCACCAGGCGCTGATCCGGGCGCAGCTTGGCCGTGCCGGCCTGGCTCTGCAGGAAATCGACCAGCCCCGCCGGATTGGCGAAGCGCTCGTGATGGAAGGCAAGCACCGCGCCTTTGGGGCCGGCCTCCACCTTCTCGATCCCGGCATCGCGGCACAGCCGCTTGATGGCGATGATCGCCAGCAGATTGTCGACCTCCTGCGGCAGCGGGCCGAAGCGGTCGATGAGCTCGGCGGCAAAGGCGTCGATCTCGCGCCGGTCGACCAGCACGGCGATGCGGCGATAGAGGCCGAGCCGCACGTTGAGATCGCCGACATAGCTCTCCGGGATCAGCACCGGCGTGCCGATGGTGATCTGCGGCGTCCACTCCTCCTTGGCCTCGCCGGGCTCGCCGACGCCGCTGCGCGAGGTGGCCACCGCCTCTTCCAGCATGTGCTGGTAGAGCTCGACGCCGACCTCGCGGATGTGCCCGGACTGCTCCTCGCCCAGCAGGTTGCCGGCGCCGCGGATGTCGAGATCGTGGCTCGCCAGCGTGAAGCCGGCGCCGAGCTGATCGAGCGTCTGCATCACCTCGAGCCGGCGCTGCGCCAGCGGCGTCAGGCTCTTGCCCTGCGGCAAGGTGAGATAGGCATAGGCGCGCAGCTTGCTGCGGCCGATGCGGCCGCGCAGCTGATAGAGCTGCGCCAGGCCGAAGCGGTCGGCGCGATGGACGATGAGCGTGTTGGCGGTGGGGATGTCGAGGCCGCTCTCGATGATGTTGGTGGAGAGCAGCAAATCGTAGCTGTGGTCGTCGAAGGCGGCCATCACCCTCTCCAGCTCGCTCGCCGGCATCTTGCCATGCGCCACCGCCACCTTGATCTCGGGCACCAGCTGCTGGAGCTGCTGGCGCACCTCGCCGAGATCGCCGATCCGGGGCGCCACATAGAAGATCTGGCCGCCGCGATGCTGCTCGCGCAGGATCGCCTCGCGCAGCACCACGCCGTCCCACGGCATGACGAAGGTGCGCACGGCAAGCCGGTCGACCGGCGGCGTCGCGATGATGCTCATCTCGCGCACGCCAGCGAGCGCCAGCTGCAGCGTGCGCGGGATCGGCGTCGCGGTCAGCGTCAGCACATGCACGTTGGATTTGAGCTGCTTCAGCCGCTCCTTCTGCGCCACGCCGAAATGCTGCTCCTCGTCGATGATCAGCAATCCCAGATGATGCAGCTTCATGCCCTTGCCCAGCAGCGCATGCGTGCCGATGACGATCTCGATGCGGCCCTCGGTGAGATCCTTCTTGATCTGCGCCGCCTCGCGCGGCGCCACCAGCCGCGAGAGCTGCGCGATGCGCACCGGCAAGCCGGCGAAGCGCTCGCATGAAGGTGCGGTAATGCTGCCGCGCCAGCAGCGTGGTCGGCACCACCACGGCGACCTGGGAGCCGGCCATGGCGGCGACGAAGGCGGCGCGCAGCGCCACCTCGGTCTTGCCGAAGCCGACATCGCCGCAGATGAGCCGGTCCATCGGCCGGCCCGAGCCCATATCGGTCAGCGTGTCGAGGATCGCCTTCTGCTGGTCCTCGGTCTCGGGATAGGGGAAGCGCGCGGCGAACTCCTCGTAGAGCCCTTCGGGCGCGGGCATCGACTCGCCCTGCTTGAGCTGGCGCTCGGCCGCCACGGCGATGAGCTGGTTGGCGATGTCCTTGATGCGCTCCTTGACCCGCGCCTTGCGCGACTGCCAGGCGACGCCGCCCAGCCGGTCGAGCTGCACGTCGGCCTCCTCCGAGCCGTAGCGCGACAGCACCTCGATGTTCTCGACCGGGACGAAAAGCTTGTCGCCCTCGGCATAGAGCACGCGCAAGCAGTCATGCGGCGCGCCGGCGACCTCGAGCGTGACCAGCCCGTCATAGCGGCCGATGCCATGCTCGACATGGACCACGAGGTCGCCGGGCTGGAGGGCCGCCACCTCGTCGATGAACTGGTCGAAATTGGTGCGGCGCTTGGCCGGACGCGCCAGACGGTCGCCGAGGATGTCCTGCTCGGTGACCAGTGCCGCGTCCGCCAGCGTGTAGCCATGCTCGAGGCCGAGCACGGCGAGGCCGACGCGGCCTGCCGGCCCCTCGAGAAAAGCGTCCCAGCTCGCCACCGACCCCAGCGCCTCGAGGCCGCGCTCCTGCAGCACGCTCTTGATCCGGTCGGCGGAGCCGGCGCTGTAGGCCAGGATGAGCGCGCGGCGGCCGGCGCGCTGCTCCGCCGCGAGATGATCGCGCACGGCGTCGAACACATTGAGCTTGGGATTGGCGCGCTCGGCGGCGAAGTCGCGGCCGGGGCCCGCCCCCGCGTCGACGGTGAGCGGCGTGCCTGCCGGCACCGCGAAGGGCGTGAACTGCGCCACGCGGCGCTCGGCGAGCCGGGCGACCCACTCGCGGTCGTCGAGATAGAGCTGGTCCGGCCGCACCGGGCGGTAGACCGGCGCCGCGCCCCGCGCCCGCAGCCCTTCCTGGCGCGCGCCGTAGAAATCGGCGATCGCCGCCAGCCGGTCGTTGTGCACGTCCTCGGCCTGGTAGTCGAGCGTCACCGCCGCCTCGGGCAGGTAGTCGAACACCGTCTCGAGGCTCTCGTAATAGAGCGGCAGCCAATGCTCCATGCCGATATAGCGCCGCCCGGCGCTGACCGCGTCGTAGAGCGGGTCGTCATCGGCGACCGTGCCGAACTGCTCGCGATAGCGGCTGCGGAAGCGCTGGATCGCGGCGTCGTCGAGCAGCACCTCGTTGACCGGGCGGAGCACGATCGCATCCAACGTGCCGGTCGAGCGCTGGGTCAGCGGATCGAAGCTGCGGAGGTTCTCCAGCGCGTCGCCGAAGAAATCGAGCCGCACCGGCGCCGGCGCGCCCGACGGGTAGAGATCGACGATGCCGCCGCGGACCGCGAATTCACCGGCCTCGCGCACCGTATCGGTCCGGGAATAGCCGTTGCGCCCGAGAAATCCCACCAGCCGGTCGAGGGCGATGCGCCCGCCGCGGCCCAGCGTCAGGATCCGGTCGAGAAAGAGCTGGCGCGGCGGCACGCGCTGGACGACCGCGTTCACCGTCGTCAGCACGATCCGGCGCTTGCCGGCGGGCGCCGGCGCCGCCAGCCGCGTCAGCGCGTCGATGCGCCGGCTCATGATCTCGGCATTGGGCGAGACGCGGTCGTAAGGCAGGCAGTCCCAGGCCGGCAGCGTGATCGTCTCGACGCCGGGATGGAAGAAGGCGAGCGCCGCGGCGGCGCGCGCCATCCGCCCGTCATCGCGGCAGACATGGAGCAGGCTCGCCACCGTGCCGCGCGCCACCAGCCGGCCCAGCACGAAGGCGTCATGGCCCTCGGGGGCGCCGGCGATGGTGAGCCGTCCGGCGGGCGGTGCCGCCGCGGTGAAGAATTGCTCGAGCGCGCTCACGACGGTCTCGGCCGGTAGCGGAAATCCATCAGCAGCCGCAGCACGTCGCTGTCACGCTCGGGCGGCGGCGGGGAGCGGCCGGTGATCCAGTCGAAGAGCGCGGCATCGTTCTCCTCGAGCAGCGCCTCGTAGCGGGCGAGCTGAGGCTCGCTCATGCCGGCGAGGTGCTGCTCGGCGAACGACCCCAGCAGCAGATCGGTCTCTTTCGTGCCTCGGTGCCAGCTGCGGAACAGCAGGCGCTTGCGGCGGATGTCCGGCGCCTCGTCCATGCGGCCTGGATATAGGGAATTTCCGCCGCGGCGTCAGCCTCCTTGCGACGCGCTGGCGTGCGGTTTTGTGTATAGTTGGCCGCGCCCGCGCCGCCGGCGGTGCGGCACCGCAACCATAGCCTCACCCGCCCGTCCCGTGCGCCCCGAGATCCTCTACCCGCTCTTCGCCCCGGTCACGACGCTGCCCGGCGTCGGGCCGCGCTTCGGCAAGCTGCTGGAGCGGCTGACCGGCCCGGCGGTGGTCGACCTGCTGTGGCACCTGCCCATCGGCATCATCGACCGCAGCTTCACCCCCCGCATCAAGGACGCGCCCGAAGGCTCTATCGCCACGATCAAACTTCAGGTCGACGCCCATCTGAAGCCGCACAGCCAGCGCCAGCCTTACCGGGTGCGCTGCCGCGACGAGACCGGCTTCCTCCATCTGGTCTATTTCCACGCCAAGGGCGACTGGCTGGAGAAGCTGCTGCCGCTGGGCGCCACGCGCTGGGTGAGCGGGCGGGTCGAGCATTTCAACAACGAGATCCAGATCACCCATCCCGACCATGTGCTGGCGCCCGAGGAGTTCGCGCGGATGAAGCCCAACGAGCCGGTTTATGGCCTGACCGCTGGGCTGCCGTTGCGCACCGTGCAGAAGGCGATCGATGCCGCCCTCGCCCGCCTGCCGGTGCTGCCGGAATGGCAGGAGCCGAGCCTGCTGCGCCAGCGCCAATGGGCGCCCTGGGCCGCGGCGCTCGCCGCCGCCCATGCGCCGGGCGGCGCCGCCGAGCTGGCGCCCGAGGCGCCGGCGCGCCAGCGCCTCGCCTATGACGAGCTGCTCGCCAACCAGCTCGCCATCGCGCTGGTGCGGGCGCATACCAAGCGGCTCCCCGGTCGCAGCATCAAGGCGGCGGGAGCCTTGCGCCAGAAGGTGCTGGAAAGCCTGCCCTTTTCCCTCACCGCCTCGCAGCGCCAGGCCTTGGCCGAGATCGCCGGCGACATGGCGTCGCCCGCGCGCATGTTGCGCCTGCTGCAGGGCGATGTCGGCAGCGGCAAGACGGTGGTGGCGCTGCTCGCCATGCTCGATGCCGTCGAGGCCGGCGCGCAGGCGGCGCTGATGGCGCCCACCGAGATCCTGGCGCGCCAGCATTTCGCCACGCTGACCCGGCTCGCCGCCGCTTCGGGGGTCGAGATCGCGCTGCTCACCGGCCGCGAGAAGGGGCGCACGCGCGACGCGCTGCTGCAACGGCTCGCCGATGGCAGCATCGGCATCGCCGTCGGCACGCATGCGCTCTTCCAGGAGGACGTCGTCTTCCGCGACCTCGCGCTCGCCGTCATCGACGAGCAGCACCGCTTCGGCGTCGAGCAGCGCATCGCGCTCGGGGGCAAGGGCAGCGGCGTCGACATCCTGGTCATGACCGCGACCCCGATCCCGCGCAGCCTGATGCTGACCTCCTATGGCGATCTCGACGCCTCGCGGCTCACCGAGAAGCCGGCCGGGCGCCAGCCGGTGACGACCCGCACCCTGCCGCTCGACCGTCTCGGCGAGGTGATCGAGGCCGCCCGGCGCGCGCTCGAGGGCGGCGCCCGGATCTACTGGATCTGCCCGCTGGTGGGGGAGTCGGAGCAGGTCGATCTTGCCGCCGCCGAGGAGCGGGCGGTCGAGCTGCGCCAGATCTTCGGCGAGCGCGTGGGCCTCGTGCATGGCCGCCTCAAAGGCGCCGAGAAGGACCGGGTCATGGCGGAATTCGCCACGGGCGCGATCTCGCTGCTGGTGGCGACGACGGTGGTCGAGGTGGGCGTCGACGTGCCCGAGGCGACGGTGATGGTGGTGGAGCATGCCGAGCGCTTCGGCCTCGCCCAGCTGCACCAGCTCAGAGGCCGCATCGGGCGCGGCGACAAGCCCTCGGCCTGCCTGCTGCTCTACGCCTCGCCGCTGGGCGAGACGGCCAAGGCGCGGCTCAAGATCCTGCGCGAGAGCGATGACGGCTTCCGCATCGCCGAGGAGGACCTGCGGCTGCGCGGCGCGGGCGAGGTGCTGGGCACCCGGCAGAGCGGCATGCCGGAGCTGCGGCTGGCCGATCTCGCCGCCCATGCCGATCTGCTGGCGACGGCGCGCGACGACGCGCGCCTGGCGCTGTCGCGCGACCCGGCGCTCGAGAGCCCCCGCGGCAAGGCGCTGCGCACCCTCCTCTACCTCTTCCAGCGCGACCAGGCGGTGAAGTACCTGCGCTCGGGCTGAAGGCGCGCAGCTCGCGTCCGCGCAAGACCGACATCAAATCAATCTCCCTATCCGGTCAGCGCAGGGAGGCGATCTACGGGAGCGGTCGGTGGAGTCCGCTCTCGCATCCCGAGCCGTCGTCACGAGCGGCAACCGGCACCACCGAGATGTGCCAGAAGGCGACATTCAATGCATCGAGCGCGCTCCGAATTTACGGTGTGTTCTTTAGACAAAGCAGTTCAGATCGGCCTTTGGCCAGTCTGTGCAATAGGTCGTATATCAATTTTCTTTCGGCCTGACTAAGTGGAGCTCAGAGCCAGGAGTGGATGCGCGCGGCGATCTCGGCAATGGCCGCTCGGTCGCCGGGCTTCGAGGTCCAGTTGATGAGGAGGCCGTCATTCATCCGCCGCGGGAGGATGTGCAGGTGGAAATGCGGCACAGTTTGCGCCGCGCCGGGACCGTTCGCCTGCACGAGGTTGAGGCCGTCTGGCTTCACTGCCGCATTGACCGCCTTCGCCACCGCGATCGCCGTGCGTCCGGCAGCCGCGAAGGCTTCGGCTGGAAGGTCGAAGATGGTGAGGTAATGCGCTTTCGGGATCACCAGGCAGTGCCCGTCATGGACCGGGTTGATGTCCATGAAGGCCAAGGTCTCGCCATCCTCGTAGATCTTGAAGCATGGGGTCGTTCCGGCGACGATCTTGCAGAAGATGCAGGTGGGATCGCTGGTCATCGCTGACCTCCATCTGATTTTCAGTGCTAGCGGCCAAGGAGCTTGCGCTTCTCCTCGAACTCTGCCTTGTCGATCTCGCCCCTGGCGAAGCGCTCGTCGAGAATGTCGAGGGCGGCGCGGGGGCGGCCGGGGCCGCCGCACCAGGGGCACCCGCCATGGAAATGGTGGAAGCCGTGACCATGGAACGGATAGCCATGGGTCGCCCAGCGCACCAGCCACACGAAGATGGTCATGATACCAATGATGGCGAGCAGCACGAAGATCGGGCCGAATATCATGAAGGGATGCCAGCCCCACCCCGGCCCGCCCCATGGGCCGCCCCACATCATGTGACCGTAGTACGGCGCAGCGGGGACATTCGGCGCCGGCTGCTGCTGCTGGGCGAGTGCCGGGAGCGCCACGATGGCGAAGACGAGTGAGACGGCGAACGCGGCGAGACGATTCGCGTGTCCGCGGATCGTGTCTGTGAAGCGCATTCTGGCGGACATGGCACGGCCTCCGGAAAAGTAATCCGGTTATCATTATCCCGTCCGGCGCGCCGGCCTTGATATGAATCAATGGGCGCTCGCAGCCCACTCGACCGCCGAGCGTCGAGAGAGGGTAGGTTGGGCCCGCTCGGCGATCTCGCCTCTTCGGTCTCGAGCGGGGCTTTTTCCTCGCCCTCGGCCATCGACCAGCGACGCGTGTCGCTCACGTCGTTGGTGCTTCCAGAGAAATTGCGGGTGATACAGTTCGGTGATTTGTACGTCGCCCTCGATGGGAGCGAGCTTTGCGGGGTCGATCGCGAGGGTAGGCCGGCCTCCCTTTCATGGAAACGCCCCGCGGGGCTTGGTGGATGCTGGTACACTCCCCATATCAGGTGGGCCAGGGTGCCTCACGGAGAGGGACTGGCAAGAGATGGAGCCAAGGGCTCCGCGCCCCAGGGCGCCGGTATCCTCCCCTACCGGTAATGGTGCTGACCGCTGCGGCGGGCGGACGTTAGGGAGTACCCTCATCAATCACAAGTGTCGCGGCAGGATATCGTATCGCGACTTCAAAGGTGTCATGAGACCAAGCCAAAACAAGCGGCATCGTGGCCGCAATAACACGAGCAATTCCAATAATCCCAACAGTCGCGGCCCGCGCCCGCATCATCGAATGCAGACATTCGAGAGCAGCGGGCCAAACGTAAAGATCCGCGGGAACGCTTATCAGGTATTCGAGCGCTATGTGGCGCTGGCGCGCGAAGCGGCAACCTCGGGCGATCGGATCGCCGCTGAGAACCTCTATCAGCACGCCGAGCACTATTTCCACATCATGAACGCCGAGGGGCAAAATCCCAACATCGCGCCGCCACAGCCGATGACCCCGGCGGACACCGAGATGAGCGGCAGTGGTGCCGAGGGCGACGGCATGGTCCCGTCTGGGCCAAGGAATGCGAGCGGACTAGTGGGCCTGCGACTAACTGCCTCCTCTTCCGAAGACGCTGATTGCGCCGATTAGTTCTCCCTCGCCAACCGCTCGCTCATGCCCGTCCGCGACAGACTTGATTTGGTAGTGATGGCTGCCGTACTCGAACGGAAGCACACGCACGATCTTGAACGTGTCCCTCGATCGTCCCCGGGTTTGTACCAGGCTCACCCGCTGCCCAACTTTGAACTTGTGTGATGTCATCTGCCGCGTCTTCGCACGTAGCGTCTCTAGGCCGTCTTCACGGACGTGGCGGCTTCGAATCAAGCCACCGCAGGGCGTCGCCCCGTGTGAAGCCAAGCGCTTTGATCAGCTCGATCGCCTGCTCGCGGCTCAGTGCCGTTGCCCGTCCGTCGCCGGTTCGACCAGCGCGATATCGCCTAATGATGTCGTCGAGGGCGGCACGGCTACTCTCATACGACTGTGCCATGATACGACATATGGTGGCGCGCGAACCGCCTACAAGTCGCGGCGTAAACTCCGCTCTCTGAGGCCGTGGCGCCCTACGGTCGACGCGTCGGACCACTCGACGGCAGGCGCGCTCATCGCGGCTCTCACGCCAATCGCGCCGATTACTTGCCAAAGCGCCTACCCCGCGTCATCCTGCTGCTCCATCTCTTCTGCGGTCCGGTCTGTCCTCCTGCGCTCTGATCGAGAGCACCGGATCCAGTTCCCCCGGTCCCCTGGAGTCCGATCGGCGCGCATGTTGATGCGCGGATACACATCACTATTGTTCGGAGGACATCATGGCTACCGGCACTATCAAGTGGTTCAATGCGCAGAAGGGTTATGGCTTTATCCAGCCCGATGATGGCTCAAAGGACGTGTTCGTCCATATATCCGCCGTCGAGCGCTCGGGCATTGGCAATCTGCGGGAAGGCCAAAAGCTCAGCTACGACATAGAGCGCGGTCAGCAAGGGAAGACTTCGGCGGTCAACCTGAAGCAGGCTTGATCGGTATCACCGCGGTGGCTTACGTCGATGACGCCTTGCAGCAAATCGTCGCCTTTCGCCGCCGCCCCGGCCGTGCACAGCCCGTCAACCTGCACGCTGGCAACAGCGAACGCCCGTTTGCGACCGACAAAAACGGACATGAGAATCACGCTAGACGCCTCGGCACCGGCGGCTTTCGCAGAGGAATCCTTTCGCGCGGATGGCGGAAAAGATCGCCGGCCATCGCGCCGCGCCGGTCGCTCCCGCGCCCTGCCGCGAAGCGTGAACAAAATTTTTACGCACCCGCCGCCCGCGGCCGGTCGTTTAGGAAAACCTTAATTTGCCGTCGTACAATCGGCGCGGGGCTTCGCCTGTCCTGGAGGAACGGAAGTCATGGGGCGTCTTCGCAGCTTGCTGGGCATCGACGGCTCGAGCGCCGACATCTTGCGCGACGGCGCCGAGCCGCTCGCCGAGATCGACCGGGCGCTGCTCGCGGCGCCGCGCGACCAGACAAACCGCCAGTTCGTCGCGGCCTGGCTCGCCTGGCGCGGCGAAGGGCGGCTGCTGCCGCAGCACGGCGAGATCGACTTCGAACCGATCAAGGCGCTCCGCGGCGGCATGATGCTGTTCGAGCTCGGCGGTCCCCAGGAGATCCGCGTCGCCATGGCTGGCCGCCGGATCTGCGCCCACAGCGGATGCGACATCGCCGGCAGGAGCTTCGCCGAGATCAGCCCGCGCGAGGGCTGGCCGATGCGCCGCTGGCGCATGCTCGAGGCGGCGACGCGGCCCTGCGGCGCGGTGATCATCGCGCACGACCGGCAGACCGAAGGCGACGGCGTCAGCTTCGAGGGGGTGACCCTGCCGCTCGATCCCGATGCGCTCGGCGCGCCGCGGCTGCTGCTCACCCATATCGCGGTGGCCGGCGGCGTCTATGAGCCGCCGGCCAAAGAGCGGACGTCGCCGCTGCCGCCGACGGAATCCTTCCGCTTCCTCGATCTCGGCGCCGGCGTGACGGAGAAGGCCGGGCCTTAGGCCAAGGGCGCGGCTCGTCCTCAGCGCGCGGTCTGGGGAGCCGCGAGCTTGACCGGCTGCGATGCGTCGCCGGGTCACGAGCACGCGTGCGAGGTGCCAACGCGACACCGCAGCTCCACCTCCAACTCCGGAAGGACGTGCCGACCAGCCACCTGGCCAGGGTTCGGTCTTGTCGATGCTCGTCCATGGCGGCTATCTGAGGTCCAACAAGCCGATCACCGGGTGGATTTCAGAAAATGATGCTCGACCTGCGCAAGCTCAGCTTTGGCGGCCCCGCGGCGATTGTCACGAGCATGGCGCTTATCGTCGGCCTCGACGCCGCAACGGCGGCAAAGGCCACCGTCGTCACGAGTTTGCTGATCATCGGCGTCGCGGACAATCTCACGGACTCGCTGAGCGTCCATATTTACCAGGAGTCGGAAAGGTTGGCCGAGCGCCAGGCCTTTCGGACGACGGTGGCGAATTTCTTCACGCGAATTTTTGTGGCTCTCAGCTTCGTCTTCCTGTTTTTGTTCTTCCCGACATCGATGGCCATCTATGTCTGCGTCGCCTGGGGTTTCGTTCTTCTCTCAGGGCTGAGCTGGCTGCTCGCAAGGGTGCGTGGTGCCAATGTCATCTCGGAGATGTGGAAGCACTCGGCTGTGGCCCTCGTCGTGATTGCCCTCGGCAAGGCGCTCGGCGTCTGGATTCCATCCCTGATGAGCTCCACGTGATCGCGGCGGCATGCGGAGCGGATCGCCCTCGAGACGGGATCGCTATCGTCCTGGCTATGGCACGAACTGAAGGTTGCCGGGCTCCCGCGGCCGCCTGTCTCGACGCCCATCATGCCAAGGCCGCCCTGTCGATGCGGATCAACAAGACCGATCGGAACGACGCCAGGGGCCTGGCCAAGCTGATCCGCATGGGTTGGTATCGCGAAGCCACGGTCAAGAGCATGGAGAGCCGACAGATCCGTGCCGTGCTTGCCGCTCGCAGCAAGCATACGGTGAGACACCGCGCCGGCCACCATGGAATAAGGGGAAGTTGATCGGCGCCAAGCCGCCATTGCTCGTCAAGCATGTCTGGTCCATCCGCTCGAAGCTCAGGGTCGATGGCCGGATTCCCCTGGATTCCCCTCGGCCATGACGTCCTCGCTCGGCGCGAATCCGGTCGCCTTTGGGATTTTCCCTAAACCGTTTATCGGCCGCTCGACTGCTTTAGCCTCGGTCGAATCACCTACGTCAGCACTGCTAAGTTTGGTAGGCTGGATGCATCCCTTCGGACTATATTGACATCGAAAAGAACAAGCCGCTCGTCAATGTCCGCGATGGGGGTCCCTAGCTTGCCCGGTCCAGGCGGGGTGTGCGCCAGCTGCCCCTTGCGTAACTGTTCTCGATTTCTGGCGTTGACGCCCGAGCAGCAGGCTCTGATCGCTCGGCTGCTCCAAAAGCAGAAATCCGTTCCCGAAAGAGCCGAGATCGCCAACGCTGGCGAACCGGCAAAGCTATTCACCCTCTATGACGGATGGGGCTATCGACACATCGCGCTGCCGAATGGTCGACGGCAGATCATCGATTTCATTTTGCCCGGCGACACCATCGGCCTCGACGGAGCTCTTTTCGGCAAGGTCAACGCCTCGGTCACGATGCTGACGAGTGGCGTTCTGTGCTGTTTTGGCGATGGCGCGGTCGGAACGCTCCTCAAGGCGAGCCCTGAATTCGGCCAGTATCTGCTGACCTCGGTCATGGCCGAGACCCGGGCGCTCGAGCAACGCATCGTTGCTCTTGGTCGCAAGAGTGCGGTGGAGAGAGTCGCTTTTCAATTGCTCGACCTCTACACGAGATTGGAAGCCATCAACAAGACGGCTTCGGGCTCGCACTCCTGCTTCTTCCCGCTAATTCAGCGTCACCTTGCCGATGCCGCCGGTCTTACCCCGACGCATGTGAACAATACGCTCCGGCTTCTGCGCGGCGAGGGCTTCGTCGCGCTTTCGGGCAAGCTCCTCACGATCCACGACTTGCCGCGCTTGCGCGCGTTGGCGGGCGTGCCGGCATCGGCACCGGACCCCCGCATGCTTCTCTGACCGGTATGGCGAAGCTTGTCGTGACGGCCGTCCTGCCGCTCAACCAGTTTATCTGGCTATATAGTACTTTATATAGTGCGCAATTACTTGGATTTAACCAAGGAACAACGTATTTGGCCTATGAGCTTGTCAGCACTAAGGGAAACTACGTACGTAGATCTCGGAAAGGCGAACACAGGCCATGACCAGCACTTTGACCACCGATGCCGCCGGCGATCGCGAAGCGCGCCTGCGCTTCATGCGGATCAGCGACGAAACCGGCGTTCTCCTGCGGGAATTCTGGAAGATCGTCGAGCCGGCCTTGCCGACGATCCTCGAAGGGTTTTATCGCCACGTGACGTCGGAGCCCAATCTGGCACGCCTGCTCGGCAACGACATCCCGCGCCTCAAGGCGGCGCAGGGCTCTCACTGGGGACGTTTCTTCAGCGGGCGCTTCGACGACGCCTATATGCAGGGGGTGCGCGCCATCGGCCTCATCCACAACAAGATCGGCCTGGAGCCGCGCTGGTACATCGGCGGCTACAATTACGTGCTCGGTCACCTGCACGAATTGGCGGTGCGCGCGAACCGCGGGAAGCGCGGTCGACTGGCTGCGCTGCTGACGGCCGTGGATACGGCGGTCATGCTCGACATGGATATCGCGATCTCGGTCTATCAGGAGGCGATGCTGGCCGAGCGGCAGCAGCGCCAGGACAAGGTCACCGCCGCGATCGCGAATTTCGACGGTCAGATGAAGCTGGTGCTCGACGCGGTCACCGCGGGAGCCGGCCGGATGCAGAGCGCCGCGAACACGTTGGCCGCCAATGCCGAGCAGGCGACGCGCCAGTCCGCCGCGGTCGCCGCGGCTTCGGAGCAGGCCTCGTCGAACGTGCAGACGGTCGCCGGCTCGGCCGAGGAGCTGTCCTCCTCGGTCACGGAGATCGGCCGCCAGGTGGCGGACTCCACGCGGATCGCCGGCCAGGCCGTCGCCCAGGCCAACCGGACCGACACCACCGTGCAGGGCCTGGCGCAGGCGGCGCAGAGGATCGGCGACGTGGTCAAGCTGATCAGCGACATCGCCAGCCAGACCAACCTGCTGGCGCTCAACGCCACGATCGAGGCGGCGCGCGCCGGCGAGGCGGGCAAGGGCTTCGCCGTGGTGGCCGCCGAGGTCAAGAGCCTCGCCACCCAGACGGCGAAGGCGACGGAGGAGATCGGCCAGCAGATCACCGCGATCCAGAACGCGACGAAGGAATCGGTCGGCGCCATCCAGGAGATCGCCGCGACCATCACCTCGGTGAACGAGATCGCGACCACGATCGCCGCGGCCGTCGACGAGCAGGGCGCGGCGACGAAGGAGATCGCGCGCAACGTCCAGGAAGCCGCCAAGGGCACCCAGGAACGTCTCGTCCAACATCGTGGGCGTCAGCCAGACGGCCACCGAGACGGGGCAGGCGGCCGCCGACGTGCTCTCTGCCGCGGGCGACCTCACCAAGCAGTCGGAGATCCTGCGCCGCGAGGTCGAAGGCTTCTTTGCCGCGATCCGTGCGGCGTGATCGCATGTCGGCCGACGCCGGTCGGTGCGACGAGCCGACGGACGGCGCAGAGCCCGGCGTGAACTCGAACGGCAGGCCGGGCGCTGCGACGGCCTTCGAGTCCTTCCTCGGCAGCATCGTGAGCGACGCCCTGCGGAAGGTCGCGCTGCAATGGCGCAGCGCTTGCGGGCGCAAGAGGATGCCGGCCTGGAGAGGCATCGATCCGGCGGCGATGCCTGCGCAGCTGTCCGTCATCTGGTCGTGGAAATACGACCGCGACACGGATTCTTTTACCGGTCGCCTGTCCGGGGAGGACATAAACGCTCTTCTCGGCCGGAGTCTGCGCCGCGCTGCGATGAAGGACGTGTTCGCCTGCGGCACCTACGATCTGGTCTTCGCCCGGTACAAGCGGATCGTCTCGGAGCCTTCCTTCATGCGCGGCCATGGCAAAATCTTCGCCGGGGTGGGCCGCATCGGCTGCGGCGAGAGGATCGGTCTTCCCCTGTCGGAGGACGGCTGCCGCAGCGATGGCATCATCGGGGCGACCGCCTATCAGATCATCCCGATGACCGAGTTGTGCCGCTGCTCTGCGGAAGGGTTCTGCGGGCCGTTTGTGGAATTTTCCCCGTTGGATTGAGATCACCGCTTGTCCGCACTGCCGTGGCCTGCGGCGGCGCCGGCGTGGGCGAAGATACGAACGGCCGGCAATGGCCGCTTCGGGGTCAATCTCGGAACTGCGGATTGGCGCCTGCGTCGGCCGCTCGGGATTCGAGATCAGACGACCGGACGGCCCACCTGGACCGCCTCCATGCGCTGACCGGATAGTAATTATGTCCCGGCGAAAGCGCTCCTGCGCCGGACGAGCCGGCGAAATCAGCGGCGCGGCGTTCCGCATGACGCTAAGCTCTTGCGAGCGGACGGGCGGCCGGCAACCGGAAAGCGCCCCCGAACAGGGAGGGATCATGCCGATCGCAACGCTTGGTGATGTCGAGGCCCTGGAGCATGTGCCGTTTGCCGAGCGGCAGCCGGCGTCCTCGGTTTACGACATGCTGTGCGCCGTCGCCGACCGCTTCCCGGACAAGCCGGCGTTCCGCAGCCTGGACAAGGGCCTGGCCGACGAGCCGACGCGCGATATGAGCTACGGGCAGCTGAAGCAGCAGATCACGCAAGCCGCCAACCTGTTTCGCTCGCTGGGGGTCGGACCGACGGACTCGGTGTCGCTGCTGATGCCGATCGCCGCCGAGACCTTCGTCGCCATGTTCGGCGCGCAAGTGGCCGGCATGGCGAACCCGATCAACTTCATGCTCGAGCCGGAGCACATCGTCGCCCTGCTGAAGGAGGCGCGCTGCCGCGTGCTGGTCGCGCCCGATCCCGACCTCGCGCCCGGACTGTGGCCGAAGATCGAGGCCATCCGCGCCGCCACCGAGCTCGCGGCGATCATCCGCGTCGGCGGCCCCGCCCGCCGTCCCGATATCGATGCGCTGCATTTCGCCACCGAGCTCGCGCGTCAGCCGGGCACGCTGAGCTTTGCGCGCAAGGCGGCGCCGCAGGACGTCGCGGGCCTGTTCCATACCGGCGGCACGACCGGCGCGCCGAAGCTTGCCCGCCATACGCAGCGCGGCCTGCTGCACGCGGCCTGGACCAACACGGAGATGCTCCTGCCCGAGGCCGACAACGTCTATTTCAACGGCTTGCCGCCCTTTCACGTCGGCGGCGCCGTCTGCGCCGGCCTCGGGCCGCTGTCGCGCGGCAACACCATCGTGCTGCTGACGCCGGCCGGCTTTCGCAATCCGCTCGTCATGCAGAACCTCTGGGCCTTCGTCGCCCGCTTCCGTCCGACCGTGCTCGGCATGGTGCCGACGAGCTGGGGCGCGGCGCTCAACGTTCCGACCGACGGGCACGATCTCTCCTCCGTCAAGCTGTGCAATGTCGGCGGCTCCGCCATGCCGGTCGAGATCGCCAACGCCGTGCGGGCGAAACTCAAGGTGCCGGTCATCGAAGGCTGGGGCATGACCGAGGTGCATGGCTACGGCTCGATGAACCCGGTCGGCGGCGAAGCCAGGATAGGCTCCATAGGCTTTCGCGCGCCCTATACCGAGCTCGTGGTGGCGCGGATCGCCGACGGCCGTATCGCCGCCCGCTGCCCGCCCGGCGAGATCGGCCATGTTCTGGTGCGCGGCCCGCAGGTGTTCGGCGGCTACGCGAACCCCGCGCACAACAGGAACGTCTGGATCGAGCCGATGACGGACGAGACGGTGCCGGCCTGGAGCCCCGGCGGCGCCTGGCTCGACAGCGGCGATCTCGGACGCCAGGACGGCGATGGCTATGTCTGGCTCACCGGCCGGGCCAAGGACATCATCATTCGCGGCGGGCACAACATCGACCCGCTGGTGATCGAGGAGGTGCTGCACCGGCATCCCGCTGTCGAGGCCGCCGCCGCCGTGGGCCGGCCGGACAGCTATGCCGGCGAGATCCCCGTCGCCTTCGTTCAGCTCAAGCCGGGAGCCCGGGCGGGCGCGGAAGAATTGCAGGCCTTCGCCCGCGAGCGCATCCCGGAACGCGCCGCCGCGCCGAGCGAAGTCATCATCCTCGCCGAGATGCCGCTGACGCGCGTCGGCAAGATCTTCAAGCCGGAATTGCGCCATATCGCGGCGCAGCGCACCCTCGAGCGCGTCGTTGCGCCCTTGGTGGGCGGAAACATCGGCGTGTCGGTGGCGGTAGGCCCGCATCCGGAGCATGGCACCCTTGCCCGGATCGTGCTCGATGGCCCCGTCTCGGAGACCGAAGCGGCGCGGATCCGCGACGCCCTCAAGGGCTTCCAGCTCAAGCACGAGGTGACGGTGCGTCCGGCGGGCGATCAGGCCCGATGACCCGCCGCGGGTCGCTACGCTCACCACCTCTGCGTGGAGGGCCGGATGCGCCCGCGTCGCCGCCTTGACAGTTCCTGGCCGCGCCGACATCTTCGCTTCAGGCGAGCCATGAGGGAATGCGCTTCGACCTGACATCCGGCCACCGAGTCCTGTCGAAGGGCGGCCCGGATGATCCGCCCGGCAGGCGGAAGGTCGTATCCAATGACTGCCACGCTGTGGTTGCCGCCGCTTGTCAGAGTCCTGGCGACAGGCCTGCTTGTCGTATCTGCTTCCGCACTTGCCGAAGCTGTCGGCCCGTTCTGGGGCGCCTTGGTCGCCAGCCTGCCGGTGTCGGCAGGACCCGCCTACGTATTTCTGGCCATGCAGCACGGAGCGGATTTTGTCGCTGCGAGCGCGCTCAGCAGCTTTGCGGCAAACGCGGCGACCGGATCGTTCCTCATCGTCTACGGCGTTCTGGCCGAGAGAATGTCTCCGGGGCGGAGCCTCGGTACCGCTGTACTGGCATGGCTGACAGCAAGTCTGGCAACCCATCAGGTCACCTGGACCCCGTCCACGGCGTTGGTACTGAACCTCGCCGTCTATGGCGCCGGATTCGCCCTGCTGGATGCAGGCCGAAGCACGCAAGCCGGATCGGTGCCTCGCGTACAGCGGCGGCGGTTCGACCTTCCTGTCCGCGCCGTGGCGGTTGGTGCCTTCGTCTCGCTGGTCGTCGCCGCCAGCTCGATACTCGGTCCCGATGCGACCGGGATCGCGGCGGTGTTTCCGGTCAGCCTCATCAGCCTGCTCGTCATCGTGCGGCCGCGGATCGGTGGCCTGGCATCGTCTTTGCTCGCCGCCAATGCTCTGCGTGCGATGCTGGGGTTCGGCATGATGCTGCTGGCCCTGCATCTCGCCGTCCGGCCTTTGGGAACCGCGACGGCCCTCGTCATCGCGCTGCTGGTGTCAGCCGCCTGGTCTGCCGCTTTGCTCCTTCTGAGAAGGCGACAGCAGCTTGGCTAGCAGCGGCGCAAGGACATCGATCAGCCGCCGCTGCGCTTGAGCGCGATCTCGGTGGCGGCAGGGCGCCGGTCGGCCGGCGTGACGATCCCGGTGGAGATCACCATCTTGATCGCCTCTTCGACGGTCATCGACAGCACGATCACCTCGCTGCGCGGCACGAAGACCAGGTAGCCGGAGGTCGGGTTGGGCGTGGTCGGCACATAGACGCTGACGGGATCGGGGCCGGACAGGTCCCTCACCTCGCCCTCGGTGCGCGCGGTGATGAAGGCGATGGTCCACATCCCCTTGCGCGGGAACTCGACCAGCACCGCCTCGCGGAAGGTGTTGGACTGCTTCGCCAGCACCGTCTCGAAGATCTGCTTCATCGCGCCGTAGACGCCGCGGATCACCGGCATGCGCGCCAGGATGCGCTCGGACAGCCGCAGGAAGATCCGCCCGACATAATTGGCGGTCGCCGCTCCGATCAGCGTGAGCGCGACGATGCCGAGGACCAGCCCGATGCCGGGAACATGCAGATACGTGGCCGGGTTGTAACGGTCGGGCATCAGCCAGCGCACCGCGCCATCGATGGCGTCGATGAACAGCCAGGTGAGATAGAGCGTCAGGACGATCGGGCCGGTGACCAGGATGCCGGCGAAGAAATACCCGCGCAGCCGCTCGACGACGCGGTTGCGCGGCTTCTTGCGGGACGGCTCGGAATCAGGAGAGGACACGGTGATTTCCTGCCTCCGTCGTCCGGCAAGCGGCCCCGGCACGGCACCTGGCCGCAAGGGAAAAATTCAGCATTGCCAGGTTGTTGGAAGCCGCTGCGGGCAAATCGCGCGAAGCGGCGCCGCACTCCCCCGATGGGGTCGCTTGCCAAGCGCGCGCGAAAGCCGTAATCGCCCCGGACCGTGGCCGGCCTCGCGATATTGTCCTGGCCGGCACCGTGCGGACGGCCGATACTTCAGCGCGCGGCTCGGACGGAAGGGATCCCATGTCACAGCGCCAGCACATCCCGCTCGCGATGCCGGCCCCGCCGCCACCCCGCCCACGGGCTTTCGCGCCGGGACTCGCCTCTCGCGCGGAAGTGAACCCCTCGACCATCAATTCTCCGGCACTGTGCCGCGCGGACGCCGACCTGGTGTGCGCGTTTGTGTTGCAGGCCGCCACTCTAGCGATGCCCGGAGCCCATAGCCAGTGATGCCAGACCTTCCCCGCCTCACCGCCCTCGCGACGGCCGTTCCGCCCTACGCCCTCGGCCAGGCCGATGTCGCCCGCCGGGCGCAGCACCTCTTCTCCGAGACCGACGCCAGCGACCTCGACCGGCTCATGCCGGTCTTCGCCAATGCCGGGATCGAGCGCCGCTACTCCTGCGTGCCGCTCGACTGGTACGAGCACGCGCATGGCTGGGCCGAGCGCAATGCGCTCTACCTCGAGCATGCCGAGCGCCTGCTCGAGCGGGCGGCGCGCGATGCGCTCGGCCGCGCCGGACTCGAGCCGGAGGCGATCGACGCGGTGGTCGCGGTCTCCACCAGCGGCATCGCGACGCCGAGCCTCGATGCGCGGCTGATCAACCGGCTGGGATTGCGCCGCGACGTGCGGCGGCTGCCGATCTTCGGGCTGGGCTGCGCCGGCGGCGTGAGCGGGATGGCGCGCGCGGCCGATCTGGCGCGCGCCCAGCCCGGCGCGCGCGTGCTGCTGCTGGTGGTCGAGCTGTGCACGCTCTCCTTCCGCAAGAACGATGTGGCCAAGAGCAACGTGGTCGCCACGGCGCTGTTCGGCGACGGCGCCGCGGCGGCGGTGATCGGCGCCGACGGCGCGGGTCCGGCGCTCGGCGCCGGCGGCGAATACACCTGGCCGCAATCGCTCGACATCATGGGCTGGGACGTCGCCGAGGATGGGCTGAGGGCGGTGTTCTCGCGCGACATCCCGGCGCTGGTGCGCCGGAACATGCGCGACATCGCCAGCGAGTTCCTGTCGACGCACGACCTCACGCTGGCCGACATCGACCGCTTCATCTGCCATCCCGGCGGCGCCAAGGTGCTGACGGCGCTCGAGGAGGCCTTCCGCCTCGGCGCCGGCGCGCTCGCCGACGGCCGCGGCGTGCTGCGCGACTATGGCAACATGTCGGCGGCGACCGTGCTGTTCGTGCTCGAGCGCGCGCTCGCCGAGGGTGCCCGCGGCCGCCTGCTGCTCACCTCGCTCGGCCCCGGCTTCACCGCCAGCCTGCAGCTGCTGACCGCGGCGTGAACGCGGTCGTCCTCATCGTGGTGCTGGTGGCGGCGCAGCGCCTCGCCGAGCTCGCCTATGCCAGGCGCAACGAGGCGGCGCTGCTGCGGCGCGGCGGCGTCGAGATCGGCCGCCGCCATTACCCGCTCTTCCCGCTGCTGCACGGCGCCTGGCTCGCCGCGCTGCTGCTGCTGGTGCCCGGCGACACGCCGATCGCCTGGCCGTTCCTGGCGCTCTTTCTGCTGCTCCAGGCGCTGCGGCTCTGGGTCATGGCCAGCCTCGGCCCCTACTGGACGACGCGGGTCATCACCCTGCCGCAGGAGCAGCTGGTGCGGCGCGGGCCTTATCGTTTCCTGCGCCATCCCAACTACGTCGTCGTCGCCGCCGAGATCGCGGTTCTGCCGCTGGTCTTCGGCGCCTGGCGGATCGCGCTGGTCTTCTCGCTGCTGAACGCGGCGCTGCTGTTCTGGCGCATCCGCCTCGAGGAGCGCGCGCTGGCGCCGCGGCGGGGACTGGCGTAGCCCGCGTCTCACCCCGCCCGCTACTTCTCGGTGAAGGCGCGGTGGAAGCTGTCGAGGATCGGCGATAGCGCGTAGAGCGCCACCGTGCTCTCGCCGGTCTTGATCATCACCTCGCTTGGCATGCCCGGCACCATCTTGACCTCGCCGCCGAGGGCGGCCAGCTCCTTCTGGTCGACGCGCAGCTTGGCGGCGTAATAGGCGTGGTTGGTGCGCTTGTCGATGAGCCGGTCGGCGGAGACGTAGGTCACCGTGGCGTCGAGCGGCGGCGTGCGGCGCTCCTTGTAGGGCAGCAGGCGCACCTGCGCGGAGAGCCCCGCATGCACCCGGTCGATGTCCTCCGGCCGCACCTCCGCCTCCACCACCAGCCGATCGGCTTCCGGCACCAGGTCGAGAAGCGGGTCGCCGGCGGCGATCACGCCCCCCAGCGTGTGCACGCGCAGATCGGTGACCGTGCCGTTCTCCGGCGCCTTCACGTCGGTGCGCGCCATCACGTCCGCCGCCGCCTGCGCCTGCTCCTGCAGCTGCTGGCGCTTGCTCTGCGTGTCGCGCAGATCATCGGCCACGTCCTTCTGGCGGTCGTTCTGCAGGCTGAGGATGTCGACCTCGGATTCGGCGATGGTCTGCTTCGCCTTGGCGATCTGGGCCGAGGTATCGCCGCGCTTGCCTTCGACATCGGCGAGATCGCGTTCCAGCTCGAACAGCCGCGGCCGGCGCTCGAGCCCGCGGCTGACCAGCGCCTGGACGGTGCCGATCTCGTCCTGGAGCAGCGCCTTGCGCTGCTCCAGCGCGTCGAGCTCGGCCTGGAGCCCGGCGATCTCCTCATGCACCTCGCTGATCCGCTCGTGGATCGTGGCGACCTTCGACTCCTGCAGCGAGTGCCGGGTCTCGAAGATCTTCTCCTGCCCGGCGATGGCCGCGGCCACGGTCGGATCGCCGCGCCTGGCCAGGAGATCGGCGGGAAACTCGATTGTCGCCGCGCCGTCACGCTCGGCCTTGAGCCGCGCCTCGCGCGCCCTGGCATCGCAAAGCTGGGCGGTGAGACTTCGCCAGCGTGGTGCGTGCCTTGGTGTCGTCGAGCCGGATCAGCGTCTGGCCCGCCTGCACCTCCTGGCCGTCATGGACCAGGATCTCGGCGATGATGCCGCCTTCGAGATGCTGCACCGTCTTGCGGTGCGAGGCGGGCGCGACCGTGCCGGGTGCCACGGCGGCGCTTTCGAGCGGTGCGAACGCCGCCCAGGTGCCGGCGCCGATGACGAAGATGCCGACGAGGGCGCTCCCGGCCAGCACCAGCTCGCGCATGCGCGCGAGCGGCGTCGGCGGCGCCGGCGGATGATGGTCGGCGATCACGGTGATCGTGGTCATGGCCATGATGATCCCTCAGGCGCTCTGGGGTTGCGGTTTCGCCGGCACCGGCTTGTGCATCGGCACGGCGGTCGGACGGCCGGGGTTGAGCTTGGCGATGATCTCGGCGCGGCTGCCATAGGCTTCGACCGCGCCCTGGCGCAGCACCAGCAGCTTGTCGGCAAGCCCCAGCACGCTCGGGCGATGGGCGATCATGACGACGGTGGTGCCCATCTGCTTGAGCTTGGCGATGGCGCGGTGCAGCGCCTCTTCGCCCTCGTGGTCGAGGCTGGCATTGGGCTCGTCCAGCACCACCAGGCGCGGGCGGCCGAAGACGGCGCGGGCGAGCCCGATGCGCTGGCGCTGGCCGCCGGAGAGCTTCAGACCGGCTTCGCCGATCTCGCTGTTGTAGCCGCGCGGCAGGCGCATGATGCTGTCATGCAGCCCGACGAGCTGCGCCGCCTCGATGATGGCCGCCGGACCGGCTTCGCCGAGCCGGGCGATGTTGTCGCGCACCGTGCCGGCGAAGAGCTCGATGTCCTGCGGCAGGTAGCCGATGTGATGCGAGCCCGCCGAATCGTGCCACACGGCGATGTCGGCGCCGTCGAGCCGCACCTTGCCGGCGGTCGGCGTCCAGCTGCCGGCGATGAGCCGCGCCAGCGTCGACTTGCCCGCGGCCGAGGGGCCGATGATGCCGAGCACCTCGCCCGGCGTCAGGTCGAAGGAGACGCCGCGCAGCGTCGGCTCCTCGGCGCCCGGCGGCACGAACACCAGGCGCTCGACGACCAGCGATCCCGCCGGCGCCGGCAGCTCCATGCCCGGCTCGTCGTCGGCCAGCGTCTCGACGAGCTCGCCGAGCCGGTGGCGCGCGAGCCGCGCCGCGACCAGCGACTTCCAGGTGCCGATGGCGCTTTCCACCGGCACCAGCGCGCGGCCGAGCAGGAAGGTGCTGGCGAACATCGCGCCGGGGCTCGCCTCGTGCTGGATGACGAGCCAGGCGCCGGCGCCGAGAATGCCGGTCTGCACGAAGAGGCGGGAGAATTTCGACAGCGCATGGATCGCCGCGCCGCGCGCGCCCGCGACGCGGCTGGCCTCGCGCGTGCCCAGCGTCTCGCGCCGCCACAGGCGCAGCACGCCGGCGCCCATGCCCATGGCGCGGATGACCTCGGCATTGCGCAGCGCCGCCTCGGCCCGCTGCTGCGTCCTCCCCGCCGCCTGATGCGCCTCGCCCAGCGGATGGCGGGTGAGCAATTCATTGGCCAGGGCCAGGCCGAACAGCAGCACGGCGCCGCCCAAGCCGACGAATCCCAGAGCGGGATGCAGCACGAACAGCGCGATGATGAAGATCGGCGCCCAGGGCGCGTCGAGCAGCGGCGTCACGCTCGGCCCGGTGAGAAAGCCGCGCACCGTGCCGAGATCGCGCAGCCCCTGCGCGGCGCGCGTGGGATCGGCGCGCAGCGCCGCCTTGAGCGCGCCGGAGAACACGATGGGGCCCAGCCGGTCGTCGAGCCAATGGCCGATCCGTACCAGCATCTGCGCCCGGATCGCCTCGATCAGGGCCGTCACCCCGAGCGCCAGCGCGGTGATGATCGTCAGCATCAGCAGCGTGTCGCCGCTGCGGCTGGACAGGACGCGGTCGTAGACCTGCATCATATAGAGCGGCGAGGCCAGCATCAGCACGTTGATGGCCAGGCTGAACGCCATGATGATGGCGAAGGCGCCGCGGCATGCGAGCAGCGCCTTCTGCACGTCATTTCCTTGTCGCTTCATGCTTTTCCCCAAAAGAACCTTCAGTTCAAAAAATGTCTCGCCTACGCTGCAATGTGCGTTCCTGTGGCATTTATTGGACACCGCGTCAGCGAATACTTGAAAATGACCGGTTAAGGTTAATTTTTTCTGAACGTAAATATTAGGTTAATTACTTTCGATATATTTTCGCGCAGGTTGAGAGCCCGCCACGGCTGTCCGGTTCGGGTTCTCTGATACTGCCGATGCTCGTCCGATCATCCCAAATTCCCCCGATCGTCATGCCCGGGCCAGCCGAAGGCCGAGTCCCGGGCATCCACGTCTTTTGATGAGCAGGCGGTCACGGGATCTCGACGATCACCCCGTTGCAACCGCGTTCGCTCAACCGGACAGCCGTGGCCGCTCCCGGCGGTCGTTACCAGCGCTTAACCATTTTCCGCTAGCCTCGGCGGCGCCGAGAACAGCCCGGGAGCGTCATGACCGCGCCCAACAACCCGATGCCCACCCTGCCGCCCGGCGCCACCACCGGCGTGATCGGCAGCATTCGCCAGGCGGCACGCGCGACCAATGTCGATTTCGGGCTGCTGATGGCGCAGGCGCAGCAGGAAAGCGGCTTCCAGGCCGACGCCAAGGCAAGCGGCAGCAGCGCCACCGGCCTCTTCCAGTTCATCGACACCACCTGGCTCGGCCTGGTGCAGCGCTTCGGCGAGAAATACGGCGTGGGCGCGCTGGCGCAGCAGATCACCACCGACAGCGCCGGCCGCGCCAGCGTCGCCGATCCCGCGACCCGCCAGCGCATCCTCGACCTGCGCAAGGATCCGCGCCTCTCGGCCGCGATGGCGGCGGAATTCGCGCGACAGAACAAGGGCGAGCTCGAGCAGGCGCTGGGCCGCCCGGCGAGCAATGCCGATCTCTACATGGCGCATTTCCTGGGCGCCGGCGGCGCCACCACCTTCCTGAAGGCGGTGGCGAGCGCCGGCGCCACGCCCGGCGCCGATCTGCTGCCCGACGCCGCCGCCGCCAACCGGAGCGTGTTCTACGACCCCTCCGGCCGGCCGCTCAGCGTGGCGCAGATCTACCAGTCCTTCGCGACCCGGATAAACCAGCAGGCGGCGCAGCTCGGCGGCACCGGCGCGAGCCCGATCACCGGCCTCGCCGCCGCCTCGGACGTTCTCACCGCTCATCCGCGGCCTGCCCTTCGACGGCGGCCAGCTCTCGATGCCGATGGCGGCGATGCTCAACCTCTTCGCCCTCTCGGCGCTCAAGCTGCTCGGCCCCACCACGCCGGCGCCGGGCTCATCCTCCCTGCTCTCGCTCTAGCGCGACGCCGCAGGCGTCGTCGCTGGCGGGCGCCGCGGACGAAGGCGCTACGCGCCTTCGCCTAGCCTAGGCGGCCTTCGGCTCCGGCTCCGGCGCCGCGCCCTCGGCGGGCAGACGGTCGGCGCGTGCCTTCATGTCGAGCAGATGGCGCAGCATGTCGCGACCGCGCGACAGGCGCGAGCGCACCGTGCCGACGGGAATGTCGAGCACCGCCGCCACCTCCTCGTAGCGCATGCCCTCGAGGCCGACGAGCAGCAGCACCTGGCGCTGCTCCTCCGGCAACCGCGCCATGGCCCGGTCGAGATCGCGCAGCTGCAGCGTAGCGCCCTGCGTCGACGGTGTGGTCAGCACCGGCGCCACATCCTCGACGGGAATGTTGATGCCCTCGCGCACCGCACGGCGCACGTCGTTGACATGCTGATTGTGCAGGATGGTGAAGAGCCAGGCACGCAGATCGGTGCCGGGCTGCCACAGATGCGATTTCGCCAGCGCCCGCAGCAAGCAGCTCTGGACGAGGTCGTCGGCGCGGGTCGCATCGCGCGTCAGCGCGCGCGCATAGCGCCGCAGCCGCGGGATTTCGTGCTCGAGAAGACTGCCAAAGTCGCTCATCGGTCATTCCCTCTTGTTGTTGTTGCGCGTAGCGTCTGCGCTTGAGGTGACCATAGAGGGCGCGTGTAACCCCGTGATGTATGGGGCATCATTTTGTGTAAAATCTTGTAACTCTTTGGTGCCGGAGGGAGTACCGGCGGGGGGCCCGGCCCGCCAAGTCGACGCAGTTTTCGTCGAGCGCCTGTTCTTGCCCGACGCCGCGGCGCTACTTGCAAATGCGCGCAATCGCGTGCGCACGCAGGTGCCGACCGTCAGGGGCAGCATTCGCGCCACGCGACACGCTGTTACAAAAAGGCTCGATACCCTCGACGGCTGCACCCGCACGCCGCGCACCGATCAGAGATGGCGAGCGCCGCTCCTCGCCGCGGGCGGCAGTAGCCGTGGCACGAAACCTGCTTTAAGGTCATGCCTCTAATGTTGGCCGATCTCCTGTCGCGCCACCGAACCCTGGGAGGGGGGACTTGATCATGTCGATGCTTTCCCGTCGTACGCTGCTGCACGGGCTCGGGGCCGGTGCCGCCGCGGCGCCGCTCGCCGGTCTGTTGCGCTCGGGCGCCGCGCTGGCGCAAGGCGCGAAAACGCTCACCATCGCCTACAATGTGAACCTCCCGTCCTGGGACCCGACGGTGGGCCTTTCGGCGGTCAATCCGACCATCCAGTCGATCTACAAGACGGTGTTCGACCAGTATATCGACCAGCACCCCAATCTCAGCTTCAAGCCGGGGCTGCTGACCAAATGGGGCTGGAACGACGACAAGACCAAGGTGTCGATGACCGTGCGCGATGGCGCGTTCTGGCATGACGGCACGCCGGTGACGGCGGAGGACGTGGTCTGGTCGCTGCAGCGCGCCGGCGACCCGAAGAGCGGCAACCCCATCCAGTTCGTCTGGTCGAAGATCGGCAATTTCAAGATCGACGGCATGACCGTCACCGCCGACGTCAAGTCATTCGAGCCGACGCTGTTCAAATGGATGGCCTTCCTCACCGCCTATGTGCTGCCGAAGAAGGCCTATGAGAAGGCGGGCGCCGAAGGCTTCGAGAAGCAGCCGGTCGGCTCCGGCCCCTATCGGGTCGAGGAGTTCGACCGCAACTCCTTCGTCCGCCTCAAGGCGTTTCCCAAATACTGGGGCGGCAAGCCGGCCTTCGAGAACGTCATCTTCAAATTCGTCACCGATCCCTCGAGCCGCGTCGCCGAGGTGGAGAGCGGCTCGTCCGATCTCACCATCGAGATCCCCTACGAGGAATACGACCGGCTGCGCCAGAAGCCCGGGCTCGTCGGCGTGACCACGCCGGTCTCCGACATCGCCATGATCTTCATCACCAACCGCGAGCCGATGCTGAACGAGAAGCTGCGGCTGGCGCTGCATCACGCCATCGACAAGAAGGCGATCGTCAGCAAGCTGCTGCGCGGCTACGGCGTGCCCATCGACACGCTCGAGGCGCCGCAATACGCGGCCTACGATCCCACCATCAAGGTCGGCTACGACCTCGAGAAGGCGAAGAAGCTGATGGCCGAGGCCGGCTATTCGCCCGCCAAGCCGGCCAAGTTCACCATCCAGACGACGCGCGGCTTCAAGCCCAAGGATTACGAGATGATCCAGGCGATCGTCGGGATGTGGCGGCGCATCGGCGCCGAGGCCGATATCGAGGTCTACGAGATCGCCAAGCATTTCGAGCTGCGCGCGCAGCACAAGCTGGCGCCGGCGGCATTCTACAATTGGGGCAATTCGATCGGCGATCCCTCGACCTCGACCGGCTTCGCCATGTTCGGCCCCTCGCCGCACTCGGCCTGGAAGACAGCCGACGTCGACGCCATGATCGGCCCGCTCTGGGGCGAGAAGGACGAGAAGAAGCGCATCGCCGGCTACAAGAAGGTCGATCGCTACATCGCCGAGCACGGCCTCGTCATCCCCTTGCTGCAATACGTGCAGCCGATCGTCCATCGCAAGGGCCTCAAGATGACGCCCTACGTCGCCGGCTGCATCCTGCCGAACACGATAACGCCGGCGTGAGTCGTCGCGCGTCTCGCCCCACCTCACCCCAACCCTCTCCGCCCCCCGGGGCGGAGAGGGAGGGACCCGCGTAACGGGAGGGTGAGGTGGGGGTTCGACCACCCGCCGCCCGGCCTCAGGATAGTTCCCGGTGTCGCTTGCCTATCTGATCCGCCGTCTGCTGATGGCGATCCCGACGCTCTTCGGCATCGCCATCATCGTCTTCGTGCTGCTGCGCGTCGTGCCCGGCGATCCCATCGCGATGATGATCCCGCCCGGCGCGCACGAGCAGGACATCGCCCGGCTGCGCGCGCTCTATGGCCTCGACCGCCCGATCGCGGTGCAGCTGCTGCACTGGTTCGCCGACCTGCTGCAGGGGCGCTTCGGCACCTCGATCAGCCTGCGCCAGCCGGTGCTGGAGCTGGTTCTCGGCCGCCTCCCGGCGACGCTGGAGCTGGCGCTGGCGGCGATGGTGCTGGCGACCACGCTCGGGACGCTGCTCGGCGTCGCCGCGGTCTATTGGCGCGGCGGCTGGGCCGAGGCGCTGGTCGACGGGCTCTCCGGCCTCGCCATGGCGATCCCGGATTTCCTCTGGGGCCTGCTCTTCATCCTGTTTCTCGGCGTGCTGCTGCCGGTGCTGCCGATCTCCGGGCGCATCGATCCGCGGATCGAGACCGATTTCCACACCGAGTTCTATCTCGCCGAGAGCCTGCTGCGCGGCGAGTTCGCGGTGGCGGGCTCGCTGCTGGCGCATCTGCTGCTGCCGGCGGTGGCGCTGGCGCTGCCGCTGACCGCGGCGCTGGCGCGCATCCTCAAGAGCGCGCTCGGCGAGGCGATGAGCCAGGACTACATCCTGATGGCCCGCGCGCGGGGCTTCGGCAAAGCCCGCATCATCTGGCGCTACGCCTTGCGCAACGCGCTGGTGCCGGCGGTGACGGTGAGCGGCGTGCAGTTCACCTTCCTGCTCGGCGGCACCGTGCTGGTCGAGCGCATCTTCAGCTATCCCGGCATCGGCAATCTCGCCATCGGCGCCGTGATCGACCGCGACCTGCCGCTGATCCAGGGCGTCGTCCTCACCTTCGCGGTGCTGTTCATCGCGCTCAACCTGCTGATCGACATGTCCTATGTGTTGCTGAATCCGCGCGTGCGCCATGGCTGAGCGCGGCGCCCGCGGCGCGCCCTGGCGCAATCGGCGCGTGCTGTTCGGCGGCGGCGTGCTGCTGCTGCTGGTCGTGGTGGCGGTGGCGGCGCCGCTCCTCGCGCCGCACGATCCGCTGGAGCAGGATCTGCTCTCCTCCTTCGCGCCGCCCTTCTGGCGCGCCGGATCCGATCCCGCGCATCTCCTCGGCACCGACAGCCTCGGCCGCGACCTGCTGTCGCGCCTCATCTACGGCAGCCGCGTGGCGCTCACCGTGGCGCTGGTCGCCGCCTCGCTCGCGGCCTTGCTCGGCACCGCGCTGGGCCTGCTCGCGGGATATCTGCGCGGCCCCGTCGACGCCGTGATCTCGCGCATGGTCGATGTCTGGATGTCGTTCCCGCCGGTGCTGCTGTCGGTGGTGCTGGCGGCGGTGGTCGGCGCCGGGCTCAAGGCGGTCATCCTCGCCATCATCTTCGTCGACTGGACGCGCTTCTGCCGCATCGTGCGCGCCGAGGTGCTGGTGCAGCGCGAGCAGGACTACGTCGCCGCCGCGATCACCATCGGCCTCGGCCGCGCCCGCATCCTCGGCACCGAGATCCTGCCCAACCTGCTGCCGACGCTGCTGGTCCTGCTCAGCCTGGAGATGGGCATCGCCGTCATCGTCGAGGCGATCTTGAGCTTCGTCGGCCTCAGCGTCGCCTCGGACGCGCCGACCTGGGGCGGGCTCATCCAGGAGGGGCGGCTCTACATCAACCAGGCCTGGTGGATGATGGCGGCGCCGATGCTCTGCATCATCGTCACCGTGCTGGGCTTCAACGCGCTGGGCGACGGGCTGCGCGAGACGCTCGACCCGGTGCTGCGGCGATGAGCGCGCTGCTGGAGATCGAGGGGCTGCATCTCGATCTCGCGGGCCCGCGCGGCCACGTGCCGATCCTGCGCGGCGTCAGCCTGACGCTGGCCGCCGGCACGGTGCTCGGCCTCGTCGGCGAGAGCGGCGCCGGCAAGACCATGGTGGGCAAGGCCGTGCTCGGATTGCAGCCGGCGCAGGCGCGGATCAGCGCCGGCGCGATGCGCTTCGACGGCAGCGACATCACCAGCATTGGCGCCGAGGAGCGTCGCCGATTGCTCGGGCGCGAGATGGCGCTCATCCCGCAGGACCCGATGACCGCGCTCAATCCGGTGATGCGCGTCGAGGCGCAGATGACCGATGTGATCCGCTTCCACCTCGATCTCGACCACGCCGCGGCGCGCCGGCGCGCGCTCGATCTCCTCGCCGCCGTCCATATCCGCGCCCCCGAGCGCGTGCTGCGGCAATACCCGCACGAGCTTTCGGGCGGCATGCGCCAGCGCGTGCTGATCGCCATCGCCTTCGCCTGCCGGCCGCGGCTCATCGTCGCCGACGAGCCGACCACGGCGCTCGACGTCACGGTGCAGCGCCAGATCCTGCGGCTGGTGAAGGAGCTGCAATCGACCGCGGGCACGGCGCTGCTGTTCATCACCCACGATCTCGGCGTCGTCGCCAAGATCTGCGACCGGGTCGCGGTGATGCATGGCGGCCGCATCCTCGAGGCGGCCGACGTCGCCGAGGTCTTCGCCCGGCCGCGCCACGACTACACCCGGGCGCTCTTCGCCGCGACGCCGCGCTACGACCGGCCGGCCGACGCGCTGGTGCCGGTGCCGGCGGCGCTCACCGAGCGGCTGCTGGCCGAGGAAAGCGCCTATGACGAGGCCCGGCTGCGCCATGCTTGAGGCACGCGGGCTCTGCCTCTCGCTTCCCGACCGCGGCGCGCGGCGGCCGTTCCGGCCGGCGCCGCTGGTCGAGATCCTGCGCGGCATCGACCTCGATATCGGCCGCGGCGACAGCCTGGCGGTGGTCGGCGAAAGCGGCTCGGGCAAGACCTCGCTCGGGCGCACCCTGCTGCGGCTGCTGCGGCCCAGCGCCGGCTCGATCCGCTTCGAGGGCAACGACATCACCTGGCTCGACGAGGCGGCGCTGCGGCCGCTGCGCGCGCGGCTGCAGATGATCTTCCAGGACCCGCTCTCGGCGCTGAACCCGCGCCGGCGCGTCGCCGACAGCATCGCCCAGCCGCTGCGGGCCTATGGCCGCGTCGCCGGGCGCCGCGAGGGGCGGCGCAAGGCGGCGGCGCTGCTGGAGCGCGTGGGCCTGCCGCCGGCGCTGGGCATGCGCTATCCGCACGAGCTCTCCGGCGGGCAGCGCCAGCGCGTCGGCATCGCCCGCGCCATCGCGCTGGAGCCGGCGCTGGTGGTGGCGGACGAGATCGTCTCCGGCCTCGACGCCTCCTCCCAGGCGCAGATCCTGACCTTGCTGCGCGATCTCAGGCGCGATCTCGGCATCTCGCTCATCTTCATCAGCCACGATCTCTCGGTGGTGCGGGTGCTGTGCGAGCGCGTGCTGGTGCTGGCGCAGGGCAGCGTGGTCGAGAGCGGCAGCACCGCCGCCGTCTTCGCCCGGCCGCAGGCGCGCTATACGCGCGCGTTGCTCGACGCCGTGCCTTTGCCTATCGTCGATCCCGGCTGGATCGAGCGCAGCAGCGCGGACGAGACCGACCCGGACAGCAGCACAGGGGGACGAGGCATGAAGATCGCAGGCTCTATCGCTCTGGTCACCGGAGCCAATCGCGGCATCGGCAAGGCCTATGTCGCGGCGCTGCTGGCGCAAGGCGCGCGCAAGGTCTACGCCACCGCGCGCCGGGTGGAGGCCGTGGCCGATCTCGCCAAGGCCAACCCCGGAAAGGTCGAGGCGCTGGCCCTCGATATCACCGACGCCGCCTCGGTCGCGGCCGCCGCCGCGCGCTGCCGCAACGTCACCCTGCTGGTCAACAATGCCGGCATCAACCAGGTGCGCGGCCTGGTGGCAGCACCCGACCTTGCCGCGGCGCGGGCCGAGATGGAGACCAATTATTTCGGCACGCTCGCCATGTGCCGCGCCTTCGCCCCGGTGCTGAAGGGCAATGGCGGCGGCGCCATCATCAACATGCTGTCGATCCTGGCGCGGGTGAACCTGCCGACCATGGGCTCGCTCTGCGCCTCCAAGGCCGCGGGGCTGAGCATGACCCAGGGCGTGCGCGCGGAGCTCGCGCCGCAGGGCACACCGGTGATCGCGGTGATGCCCGGCGCAGTCGATACCGACATGATGCGGGGATATCCCATCGACAAGATGCCGCCCGGCGATGTCGCCGCTGCCGCCCTTGCCGCGGTCGAGCAGGGCATCGAGGACGTCTATCCCGGCGACATGGCCGCCGGCGTGGCGCAAGGGCTCGCCGCCGATCCCAAGGGCGTGGAGAAGCAGTTCGCCGGCAACCTGCCCGGCTGAGGCGGGTTTCGCGGGCGCGGTGCGGTTGACCCCTGCCCGGCCGGCGCCTATTGTCCGCCGTCCTTCCCGAGCCCGTAGCTCAGTCGGTAGAGCACTTGACTTTTAATCAAGGTGTCGCGGGTTCGATTCCCGCCGGGCTCACCAACAATTCCTGGCAAGCCATGGACTTGCCGATGCCCGGCCAAACGCGCTGGCGGCGAGGCTGAGCGTCGGCGGCCTTGCCCGATCCAGTTTTGCCCTACGGCCGCGCGTCATCGAGCCGCGGGGGCTTTCAAGGTCTTGAGGTATGCGATCAGGTAGATCTGCTCCGCCGGGTCGCTGATCGCGACATGCGGCATCAGCGTATCGGGAAGCATGTGAGCGCTGTCGGCGAGCCACTTGCGCAGATTGTCCTCAGTCCAGACCAGCCCCGATTTCTTGAGCGCGTCGGAATAGGGAAATCCGGGCACGGACCCGGCCCGCCGGCCGACCACGCCTTTCAGACTGGGACCGAAGACGACGCGCACGCCAGACTTGTGCGTGTGGCAGGCGGCGCAATGATCGTGGAAGAGTCGCTGCCCGGCGGCTTGCTCGGCCTGAAGTATCGGAAAGGCCGGGAACAGAGAGGGCTGTGCAAATGCGGCCATGGTCGTTGCAAGGATGGCCGCCGCGGACAAAATAGATGCTGGAAGATACCTCATGGCGACGGCCCTCCGCTAAGGTCGATCAAAACATGCCCTCAATTATGACACGCGAGCAGAACGCCGCACCAGCAGCGCGACGAAACTGAAGATCCGCTCAGCGTCGCGATCCTCACTGTCGTGATAGGGCGCCGGTGCGCGCCGCTGATCTGAAAGCGTGAGCACCCCCGCCGGGCTCACCGTCTAGACCGATGACAGGCGGTCGCCGCCTTCCCGATGCTCGTTCTGGGGCCAGCGCCGGCGGCATTCCACGCCGTAATACGCTTCGAAATCGGCGTTCGGCATCGCGAAGTTCGGGCCCTCGACCCGCGAGATCCGGAAGCCCGCCCGGCGCAGCGCGCACGCATAATCGAGCACCGCCTCCTTGTCGCGAAACACCATCGGGATCACGCGGTGTGCATGCATCTGCGACGGGTCGGAGTAGTGGATCGTGTAGCCCATGCCATCGCCCCCACGATTTACGAGTTCCATGGCGCGCCCTCCATGGCGGATACGTCGGCAAGAAACCGCCCCGTCTCGATCGGCGGCAGGGCGTCGGTGGGGAGGAAGCTGGACCGGCCAGCAGAGCTGGCCAAGCGTGCCGGCGCTCCCCCGCGCATCGCCGCTGCCTCAGTCGACGGCCGGGTGGGTTCTCGCAGGCGCTCCGCTGGCGGATGGTGCGCTGCACCACGAAAGACATTATAGCGCAGCCCCGTCCTCGCACAACTGATGGATGCCGCCCTCTTTCGTATCGTGTTCGCATCGGCAGACGGACGAACTTCCCCGGCTTCGCGCCTCGACACGTGATGGCTGCTCGGGTTCCCCCGAGGCGCCCCGGCTCCCTCAACCAGCGGTGACGCGCGGCCCGATCGCCAGGCGCGAAAACGCGCGGGCCGCGCCTCATGGCGCGGGCGCGATGTTTCTTGCACGCCCGCCGGTCCGCGCGCGCCGAGAGGCCGCCGGCGGGGCGACAGAGGAGACGCGATCCCGATGTCCTACGATCAGCGACGCGCCGGTCAGGGCGGGATACGCATCCTGTCGCTTCGCAGCCCGGCTGCCGGGCTGCTCCTGCTGCTGGCGGCGCCGCTCGCCGGCTGCGGCTCCTTCCTTACCGAAAGCACGGCGACCGGCGCGGGCATCGCCGGAGCCGGCATCGCCGGGGCGATCTCCAAGGATGCGACGGTGGGCGCCGCCATCGGCCTCGGCGTCGCCGCCGGCGCCAATGCCGGGCTGCTCTATGTCGAGCGCAACGTCCACGACAACACGCAGAACAGCATCGCCGAAGCGGCCGGGAAGCTGTCGGAAGGCGACGTCGCGGAATGGCACAGCACGCATGTCCTGCCGATCGAGCTCGACCAGCACGGCCAGGTCGCGGTCAGCCGCCAGATCCAGGGTCCCGATTTCTTCTGCAAGGAGATCATCTTCTCGGTCGATCACGACAAGGATGCGGAGCGCTCGTTCTTCACCGCCTATATCTGCCGCGACGGCGCGCGCTGGCGCTGGGCCACGGCGGAGCCGGCCACCGCGCGGTGGGGGTCGCTGCAATGAGGCGCCGGGCGGCGCTGGCGGCGCTGTTGCCGCTCGTCCTGCTGGGCGGCTGCCAGAGCGGCGCCGAGCTCACCGGGCTGGTGACGGGCGGCGCCGCCGGCGTGGCCACCGCCAGCCCGGCGGTGGGCTACGCGGTCGGCATCGGCACGGCGGTCGCGGCGAATGCGTTCTTCACCTGGGTCGGCCGCAGCCGCGAACATGCCGAGCAGGAGGCGATCGCCGGCGCCGCGGCCCCGCTCGGCCTGGGCGGCGCGGCGCCGTGGCAGATCCACCATCTCATCCCGATCAACGACGAGCATGGCGAGGTGCGGGTGGTGCGGGTGATGATGACGCCGCTCGCCGAGTGCCGGGAGATCCTGTTCTCGGTGGAGGAGCCGCCGGCACCCGCCAATTGGTATGCGACCAGCATCTGCCGCGCGCCGAGCGGCTGGCACTGGGCGCTGGCGGAGCCGGCGGTGAATCGCTGGGGCTTCCTGCAGCAGGCGATACCCTAGGACAACGCGAAGCGTTGTCGCTGGCGGGCGACAGCGGTTGCACTCGCAACCGCGAGAGCCCTCAACCCCGGTAGGCTAGCCGGAAACGTGCGGCTCCCGCCGTTGCTGACGCAACGGCTGACGCCGCCTCGGACGAATTCGCTGCGCGAATTCGCCTAGGAGCCTCGGACCCCGCACGATCGCGAGCCGCCCGCATCGCAGCCCCTGAGAAAGATACCGACCGCCTGGCGGGCGATGACGCGGCGCTCGGAGCGGCTGGGCCGCCGGGTCACGCCGAGCAGCAGCCGGGTGCGCACGCCGCCCAGCACGAGATGGCTGAACTGTTCGGCGGCGAGCCCGACATCGTCCAGCCGCAGCCTGCCCGCCCCCACCGCGGCGCGGAGGTAATCGTGGAGCGGCTCCATGCCCCGGGGCGAGCTCCGGTCGTAGTGCCGCTGCACCAGCTCCGGAAAGCGCTGCGCCTCGGTCGTGATCAGGCGATGGAGCGCCACCATCTCCGGGCGCGTGCCGACATCGAGCAGATGCAGGGCGACCGCCTCGAGCACCCGCTCCGGCTGCACCGGCCGGACCGTCATGTCGCGCAGCTCGGCGATCCAGGACTGCCGCAGCGATTCCAGGATCGCCGCGAACAGGCCGGCCTTGCTGCCGAAATGGTGGTAGAGCGTCTTCTTCGCGATGCCTGAATCGCGGGCGATGGTCTCCAGGCTGGTCTCGCTGTAGCCCTCGGCAAGAAAGCGCCGGCGCGCGATGGCGAGGACGCGCTCCAGCCGACGCTCCGCCTCCCGGCGCGTCGGCCGGCCGCCCGACGTCAACCGGCCATGCCTCCTCGGTTCGGCCAAGCCTCGTCCCGCCCCACCGTCCCGGGAACGCCACCGGCCCGTTTCCGTTCCTCCATGAGCAGCCGCACCCCTGTCGATGGTCAATTTCTTCATCGAGCGTCCCATCTTCGCGTCGTCGATCGCCATCATCATGGTGCTCGCCGGCGCCATCGCGTATTTCGCTCTGCCGGTGGCACAGTATCCCGACGTGACGCCGCCGCAGGTCGTCGTCAGCTCGACCTATACGGGCGCCGGGGCGCAGGTGGTGGCCGATGCCGTCACCACCCCCATCGAAGAAGAGATCAACGGCACGCAGGGCATGATCTACATGTCCTCGGTCAGCGCCAGCGCCGGCAGCTCGACCATCACCGTCACCTTCGACATCGGTTATCCCGTCGACATCGGCGCCGTCGACGTGCTGAACCGCGAATCGCAGGCGGCGGCGCTGCTGCCCCCGGTCGTCACCCAAGCGGGCGTCGCCATCTCGCGGCAGAACCCCAACTTCGTCATGGCCGTCAATCTCTACTCGCCCGACGGCTCGATCAGTCCCATCACGCTCAGCAACTATGCCTATCTCCAGCTCGTCTATCCCTTGGAGCGCCTGCCCGGGGTCAGCCAGGTCAGCATCTTCGGCGAGCGGCGCTACGCCATCCGCATCTGGCTCGATCCCGACAAGATGGCCAAGCTCGGCATTACCGCTACCGACGTGAAGAACGCCGTGCTGGAGCAGAACCAGCAGGTCGCGGCCGGTCAATTCGGCGAGGCCCCGGCACCGCCCGGCACGCCCTTCCGCTACCAGATCACCACGCAAGGCCAGCTCGCCAATGCGCAGCAATTCGGCAACATCGTGCTGCGCGCCGGGACCACGACCAACGCTGCCGTCTATCTGCGCGACGTGGCGCGCACCCAGCTCGGCGCGCTGACCTACACCGAAACCGCGGCCTACGACCAGTATCCGTCGGTGATCCTCGCGATCTTCCAGCTGCCTTCCGCCAACGCGCTCGATCTCGACCAGAGCGTCAAAGCCAGCATGGCGCGCCTTGCCCAGCGCTTTCCCAAAGGCATGGCCTGGGGCATCAGCTACGACACCAACATGTTCGTCTCGGCCTCGATGAGCGACGTGGAGGTGACGCTGGGAATCGCGCTCTGCCTGGTGATCGCGGTCGTGTTCATCTTCCTGCAGAGCTGGCGGACGACCGTCATCCCTGCCGTCGCCATCCCGGTGGCGCTCATCGGAACGCTCGCGGTGATGCTGGTGGTGGGGTTCTCGCTCAACACCATCAGCATGCTCGGCATGGTGCTCGCCATCGGCCTCGTGGTCGACGACGCGATCGTGGTGGTGGAGAATGTCGAGCGGCAGCTCGAAGCCGGGCTCCCGCCCATGGCGGCGGCCAAGGCGGCGATGGCCGAGGTCACCGGCCCGATCATCGCCACCTCGGCCGTGCTCGGCGCCGTCTTCGTGCCCATCGCCTTCCTGCCGGGGATCACCGGACGGCTCTACAATCAGTTCGCGCTCACCATCGCCATCTCGGTGGCGATCTCGGCCTTCAACTCGCTGACGCTGAGCCCGGCGCTCTGCGCCGTGCTGCTGCGGCGCGAGCAGGGCCCGCGCTTCATCCTCTTCCGCCTCTTCAACGCGGGCTTCGATCGCGCGCGGTATTTCTATGCGGATTCGGTGCCCCACCTGATCGCCTGGCGCTGGCTGGCGCTCGCCCTCTTCGCCGCGGCGCTCGGCATCACCTATCTCCTTTATTCGAGCCTGCCCACGACCTTCCTGCCGACCGAGGACCGCGGCTACTTCTATGTGATCACCCAGCTCCCGGCCGGCGCCTCGCTCGAGCGCACCGAGGCGGTAATCGAGAAGACGCGCAAGATCCTGCAGGCCACGCCCGGCGTGGCGAGCGTGATGTCGATCGGCGGCCTCAACTTCGTGACCAGGGCCGCCACCTCGAGCAGCGCCGCGCAGTTCGTCATCCTGAAGCCCTGGGCGGAGCGCGGCGAGAAGGAGAGCGCCGCGCGCATCATGGCCGAGGTGCAGCCGAAGCTGGCGGCGCTCCCCGAAGCCACGGCGATCGCGCTCAATCCGCCGGCGATCTCTGGCGTCGGCACCTTCGGCGGCTTCGATTTCGAGCTCGAGGACCTCACCGGCAGCAGCCCCGCCGCCCTCGAGCAGGCGGTTCAGACCTTTCTCGCCGCGGCACGGCGCCAGCCCGAGATCAACCCGCGGACGCTCATCACCAGCTTCAGCACCGACACGCCGCAATACGATTTCGACCTCGACCGCAACAAGGCGAAGCTGCTGGGCCTCAGCCTCAGCGACGTCTTCGACACCATGCAGAGCTTCTTGGGCTCGCTCTACGTCAACAACGTGACGCTGTTCGGCCATACCTTCCAGGTGCTGCTCCAGGCGGACGACAAGGCCCGGGCCGACAAGAGCGACCTCTCCGAGCTCTATACCCGCAACGCCAATGGCGACATGGTGCCGCTCAGCGCGCTCGGCCGCCTGCAAGCGACGGTGGGGCCCTATACCGTTCCCCATTACAACCTCTACACCGCGGCCGAGATCACCGGAAACCCGGCGCCCGGCTACAGCTCGAGCCAGGCGATCGCCGCCATGGAGCGCGCCGCCCGCGTCCTGCCCGCCGGTTTCGGCTACGATTGGACCGGCATCACCTATCAGGAGCTGAAGGCCGGGTCGGTCGCAGGCATGGTCTTCGCGCTCGCCCTCGTCTTCGTCTTCCTCTTCCTCGCCGCGCAGTATGAGAGCTGGTCGATCCCCTTCACCATCATCCTGGCGGTGCCGCTGGCGCTCTTCGGCGCGCTCGGCCTGCTGTGGCTGCGCCACATGGCGATCGACATCTTCTCCCAGATCGGCTTCGTGCTGCTGATCGCGCTGGCCGCCAAGAACGCCATCCTGATCGTCGAATTCGCCAAGCGCCGGCGCGAGGCCGGGCATGACATCATCGCCGCCGCGACGGAGGCGGCGCGGCTCCGGCTGCGCCCCATCCTGATGACCGCCTTCGCCTTCATCTTCGGCGCCTTGCCGCTGGCGATCGCGACCGGCGCCGGCGCGGCGAGCCGCCAGTCGATCGGCACCACCGTGGTCGGCGGCATGCTCGCCGCCACGATCCTGAGCCTCGGCTACATCCCGATCTTCTACACCCTGATCGAGCGCGGACGCGAATGGGTGCTGCAGCGCCTCAAGCACCAGCCTGGCGACCACGGTCAGGCCGCCCCCGGAGATTGAGCGGTGAGCGGCGGCGCCATGACGCGGCTCGGATCCGGCATCGCCGTTGCCGGCGGCCTCGCGCTCGTCCTGCTCGTGAGCTTCCTGCTGCTGCGCGGCGGGCATCCCGGCACGACCGCCGACCCGCCGAAGGACGCTCGCGCGCCCCTCGAAGTGCCGGTGATGCCGGTGGTGAAGCAGACCGTGCCGATCTATCTCGATTACATCGGCACCACCGAGGCCATTCGCATCGTGACGCTGCAGGCGCAGGTCACCGGCTATCTCATCAAGCGCGCGGTGCCCGACGGCTCCAACGTCAAGGCGGGCGAACTGCTCTACCAGATCGACCCCAGCAGCTACCAGGCGGCGCTCGACCAGGCTGAGGCGCAGGCCAAGCGCGATGCGGCGGCGCTGGAATACGCCAAGGCCAACCGCCAGCGCAATCTCGTGCTGAGCAAGACCGGCGACACCTCGATCGACGCCCTGCAGCTCGCCACCAGCACCGAGGACCAGGACAAGGCGGCGCTCGCCGCCGACCGAGCGGCGATCGAGACGGCGCGGATCAATCTCGAGCGCACCCGGATCCGCGCCCCCTTTGCCGGCCGGTTGAGCCTCAGCCAAGTGCATGAAGGGGCGCTCATCACCAGCAACACGACAGCGCTCAACACGCTGGTGCAGCTCGACCCGATCTACGCCACGTTCAACCCGCCCGATACCGACCTGCGGGAGATTCAGGAGGCCTATGCCAAAGGCCCGCTCGCGGCGGAGGTGGTGATCCCCGCCGATAACAGCCGCCGCTACCAAGGCAAGCTCACCTTTCTCGACAACACGGTGAGCCGCAGCACCGGCACGATCACCGCGCGCGCCACCATCGAGAACCCGGACCATACCCTGCTGCCGGGACAGTTCGTGCACGTGCTGCTGCACATCTCCGACCGGCCGGATACGCTGCTGGTGCCGCAGACCGCGGTGGGCTCGAGCCAGCTCGGCAACTACGTCTATGTCGTCGGCGACGGCAACAAGGTCGAGCAGCGCTATGTCACGCTGGGGCCGGCTGACGGCGCGCTCATCGCCGTCACCAAAGGCGTCGCCCTCGGCCAGCGCGTGGCGGTGGGCAACCTCCTGCGGATCGGCCCCGGCGTGGTGGTGAAGCCGGTGGCAGCCGCCGCTCCCGCCCAGGGCAGCGGCTGATGCGGGCCGCCGCGCTCGCCGCGCTGATCGCGCTGCTTGCCGGCTGCGCCGTAGGGCCCAACTTCCAGCGCCCGAAGCCGCCGCCGGTGACCGGTTACCTGCCCGAGGCGCCGGGGCCGACGGCAGGGGCGGAGGTTCACGGCGGCGCGGTGCAGCGTTTCATCGCGGGGCGTGAGATTCCTGCCCAATGGTGGACCCTCTACCATTCCCCCGCCCTCAACACCCTCATCGAGCGCGCGCTCAAGGCCAATCCGACGCTGCAGGCGGCCGAGGCGACGCTGCGCCAGGCCCGGGCGCAGCTCTATGCCGGCGAAGGGGCGCTCTTCCCGACGGTGACCGGCAGCCTTGCGACCACGCGCGAGAGGTTCTCCACCGCGGAATTCGGCGAGACCTCCCCCATCCCGCCCTTCACCTTCAACAGCGGTACGGTCAGCGTGAGCTACCTGCTCGACATCTGGGGCGGCACGCGCCGGCAGATCGAAGAGCTGAAGGCCGCGGTGCAGTACCAGCGCTTCGAGCTCGCCGCGAGCTATCTGACGCTCACCACCAATGTGGTCGGCGCCGCCATCCAGGAAGCGGCGCTGCGCGGCGAGATCGCGGCGACCGAGGAGATCATCGACATCGACAGCCAGGAGCTCGCCGGGCTGAAGCGCCAGTTCACCGTCGGCACCGCCGCCGACATCGCGGTGCTGCAGCAGGCGGCCGCGCTGGCGCAGGCGCAGGCGCAGCTTCCGCCGCTGCAGAAGCAGCTCGCTCAGACGCGCAACGAGCTCATCGCCTATCTCGGCCGCTTCCCCAACGAGGTCCTGCCCGAGACCTTCGATCTCGCCTCGATAGAACTGCCGCAGGCATTGCCGCTGAGCCTGCCCTCGAGGCTCGTCGAGCAGCGCCCCGACATCCAGGCATCGCAGGCGCTGCTGCACGAGGCGAGCGCCGAGGTGGGCGTCGCCACCGCCAACATGCTGCCGCAGCTCACCCTCAGCGCCTCCTACGGCACCGAGGCGCTGGGCGACTTCATCGCCCCGGGCAGCACCGTCTGGAGCCTGGGCGCCGGGCTCACCCAGCCGCTCTTCGAGGGAGGAACCCTCTACTATCGGCGCCGCGCGGCGGTCGAGGCCTTCCAATCGGCGGCGGCGCAATACCGCCAGACCGTGATCACGGCGTTCCAGAACGTCGCCGACGCGCTGCGCGCGCTGCAATCGGATGCCGAGGCGGTGGCCTCCGAGGCCGCGGCCGAGCGCGCGGCCGCCGACAGCCTCGCGGCGTCGCGGCGCCAGTTCCATCAAGGCGCCATCAGCTATCTCGCCTTGCTCACCGCCGAGCAGACCTATCAGCAGGCCCGCCTCAGCCTGGTCGAGGCGGAGGCCGACCGCTTCTCGGACACCGCCGCCCTCTTCCAGGCGCTGGGCGGCGGCTGGTGGAACCGCACCGACATCGCCGGCCTGGCGCCTTAGAGCCTAGGAGCCTTGGGGAGCCGCACGACCTGGGCCCCGCCCGCTTGCCGCGCCAGACGCTCCCGGATGGTCTCGAGCAGGGCGGCGGCCCTGATCGGCTTCAGCAGGTAATCATAGGCGGCCAGCGCGCCCGGCTTGAGGCTGAGGCCGTGGCCGGTGAGCACCAGCACCGTCATCCCCCCTCTGAGGGCCTCGTCGGCGACCGTCAAGCCGCTCCCGTCGGGCAGGTTGACGTTGGTGATGACGAGATCGAAAGGCTGGCTGCCGAGCAGGCGGCGCGCGTTGGCGGCGCTTTCGACCGCCGTCACCTGATAGCCGCCCTCGGCGACGAGGATGTGCTCGATGAGCGGCCGGACATCCGGATCGTCTTCCACAAGCAGTATGCGTGCCATCGCGCCGGATCGATTTTGTCGGGGAGCCAACGATCAAGTCTGCGAATGATCGCTCCGGAAGTCGATAGCTCTTTCGGGCCGCTCGTCGAACGCCCGGGCAATCGCGGGTGGCCCGGCCTGCGTTCCCAGGGGACCGGTCGATCCCGCGTCGGGCCGAGCCGGCATTCCACGCGCCCGGGCGGCACCGGCATCAACGCCTCGGCGACGCCGCTCGCCGCGCCGCGCGGCGGCCCGGGCGCCGGCGATCGCCGGGGGATTCAGCGTCGTTTGGCAGCGAATTGATGCGCGGCGACGCTCGTTCCGCAGGCGAACAATACCGCGCGCGGCCGTGCCGGCATTGCGATTCGCCTCGGACTCATCGATGAATTTTGCCGAAAATGCGCTGTACTGCGCTGCGATCTTGCTGCTAGCGCTTTACGAGGCCGCGCATATCTTGCATGCTAGATGCGATCAACGAATTGGCCTCTATCCAGGGGGGTTTGATGGCGCGCACGGGATCGAAATCGAAATCGAAGCGGTCTAAACGCGGCCCGGCCAAGAAGACGGCGAAGCGGCGAAGCGCCGCCTCCCGTACCGGAGCCCGCAAAGCCAAGACGACCAAACGCAAGACGACGGCAAAACGCAAGACGACGGCCAAGCGCAAGACGACAGCCAAGCGCAAGACCGCCGCGAAGAAGACGAAAGCGGCGCCGAAGAAGGTTGCGCGCAAGGCGGCGCCGAAGAAGGCCGCGAGGCCGGCGCCTGTTGCCGCTGCGAAGCCGGCAGCCTCGCCGCCACCGCGCCCGGCTCCGGCGCCCATGCCGGCGCCGCCGAAGCCGGCGATGGCCGCCGCGCCGCCGCCGCGTCCGGCCCCGCCGCCGCCGCCCAAGCCGCCGGCGCCGCCGAGCGCTCCGTCGCCGATGACCCATGGCAGCTCGCATACCCCGCCCAAGCCGGCGGAAAGCGCGCCGACCCCGCCGAAGCCGCCGGGCCCCAGCTGGGGCGGATCCGGCTCCGGCGGCTCCTCAGGGTTCTAGCAGGGGGGATCGATCGCCCGCCGCCGCAGCGTTGCGGCGGCGGGTTTGTTTTGCCGGCGCCTTTGTTGTGCCGGCGCCTATGCCGCCGCTTCGCGGCCGGGCCGGGCGAGGCGCGCCCCCGGCCAGAGATCGGCACGGCTGCGCTCGTATTGCGGCGGCATGGCGGCCTTGCCGCCGAGCGCCTCCGCCGCATGCCAGACCCAGCGCGGATCGTCGAGAAAGGCGCGCGCCATCGCCACCATATCCGCCTGGCCCGAGGCCACGATGGCTTCCGCCTGGTGCGGCTCGGCGATGAGGCCCACGGCGCGGGTGAGGATGCCGGCCTCGCGCCGCACGCGCTCGGCAAAGGGCAGCTGGTAGCCGGGGCGCACCGCGATCGGCGCCTTGGGCACGATGCCGCCGCTGGAGACGCAGACATAGTCGCAGCCCAGCGCCTTCAGCGCGCGGGCGAAGACCACCGTCTCCTCGATGCCGAAGCCGTTCTCCAGCCAGTCGCTGCCGGAGATGCGCGCCCCCATCGGCCGGCCCTCCGGCCACGCGGCGCGCACCGCTTCGGCGATGCGCAGCGGCAGGCGCATGCGGTTCTCGAGGCTGCCGCCATAGGCGTCGGTGCGGCGGTTGGCGATCGGCGAGAGGAATTCATGCAGCAGGTAGCCATGGGCGCAATGCAGTTCGACCAGGTCGAGGCCGAGCCGCGCCGCCCGCCGCGCCGCGGCGACGAAGCTCTCCACCAGGCGGTCCAGCGCCGGCTCGTCGAGCGCCTGCGGCGCCGGCCAGCCCTCGTCGAGCGCCAGCGCCGAGGGCGCCACCGTCTGCCACGCGCCCTCCGCCGCGCCGAGCGCGCGGATGCCCTGCCAGGGCACGGTCGCCGAGCCCTTGCGCCCGGCATGGGCAAGCTGGATGCCGAGCGGCGTGTTGCCATAGCGGCGGCAGGCGGCCAGCACCCGCGCCAGCGCCGCCTCGTTGGCATCGCTGTAGAGGCCGAGGCATCCCGGCGTGATGCGGCCCGCCGCCTCGACCGCCGTGGCCTCGATCATCAGCAGCCCGGCGCCGCCCAGCGACAGCGATCCCAGATGCTGCAGGTGCCAGTCGGTGGCGCTGCCGTCCTCGGCGCTGTACTGGCACATCGGCGAGACGACGGCCCGGTTGGCAAGCGTCAGCTGGCGCAGCGCGATCGGCGTGAAGAGCGGGCTCGGCATGTCTGATCCATCCTGTGGTTGACGCACTCTATCGCCCGCCGCCGCGGCGCCGCAACGCGGCGGCCCGCCGGCGCGGGGCTGGTATGCTCGCGCGGCAGTGCGATCGGATGATGGACGATGGGGTGATGGAAGGGAGGCGCCCCGCCTGCAGCTTTGGAGGAAAAGGAGTGCAGACGGGGCTGACCCAGGGGTCTTCACCCGCCAAGGGGGTTGAGCGGGCGTTGCGGCAGAGCCGCTGAGGCCCATTACGGCCCAGCGGACCGGCCGATCCAAGTTAAACCTTTGTCATTTTAAAACCGCCGCGAGACGCCGCGCGCATGCCTCGATCCGAGGCTCAGAGAGAGGCTCTAGGGCGTTGATCTCAGGGAATTATCCGACGGCGCCGCGCAGGCGCCGGAAGGCGGCGTGCGCGGCTCTTCAGGACATCAGCGCGGCGACCGCGCACATCACCGCGCCGGCCAGCAGCGTGAACCAGGAGAGCCATCGCTGAGGGCGTCCGGCCGCGTTGGACGGGGCGCGATCGGGTTCCTTCGACATGGTTCACCAGAGGTTAATGAGGCGCTGCTGTGCGGTCATAGGCGGCGGTTCGTGCGCCCATCCCCGCGACCGGCTCACTCTTTGTGCGGCAGGAAGCTCTCGGCGAGCGCGTGGTAGATCGGCGGCGTGCCGATGAGCCGCGTGGTGCCATAGGCGATCAGCGCCGTCAGCATCAGCGGCACCGCCATGTCGTGGCCGGCGGTGAGCTCCAGCACGATGACGAAGGCGGTGATCGGCGCCTGCACCACGCCGGCGAAATAGGCGACCATGCCGAGCAGGACCACCGCGCCCACCGGCGTTCCCGGCAGCAGGCTTGCGACATCGGCGCCGAGACCCGCGCCCACCGCCAGCGAGGGCGAGAAGATGCCGCCGGGAATGCCGCTCACCGTCGACAGCAGCGTCGCGAGGAATTTCAGGATGCCGAAGCTGTGCGACAGCGCGCCGCCCTCGACCAGATGCCGCGCCTGGCTGTAGCCGGTGCCGTAGGTGAGGCCGCCGGAGAGCAGGCCGATGCCGGCCACCAGCAGGCCGCACAGCGCCGCGAAGATCACGGGATGGTCGTGCATCGCCCGTCCGGCGCGTCCGGGCAGGCCGCGGCCGCAGGCGACCACGAGCTTGCTGAAGAGCCCGCCCAGCAGCCCGCCGGAGACGCCGCAGAGCGGCACCGCCGCCCAGTCCTGCAGCCGCGCCAGGCTGGCCGATGTGTGGCCGAAATAGGTGTAGTTGCCGAGCAGCGCCAGCGAGGCGATGCCGGCGATGATGACGGTGGTCAGCACCAAGCCGCTGGTGCGCTGCTCGAAGCTGCGGCTCATCTCCTCGATGGCGAAGACGATGCCGGCGAGCGGCGTGTTGAAGGCGGCCGCGACCCCGGCGGCGCTGCCGGCCAGGATCAGCCCCTGATGCTTGCCGCTCCAGACGCGGCCCACCGCGTGCATCACCGAGGCGCCGACCTGGACGGTGGGCCCTTCGCGCCCGGCCGAGGCGCCGGTCAGCAGGCCGAGCAGGGTGAGCAGGATCTTGCCCAGCGCCAGGCGCAGCGACAGCAGCCGCGTGCGCGCCTCCCAGTCGCTGAACTGGCGCGCGGCGATCGCCTGGGGGATGCCGCTGCCCTGCGAACCCGGGAAGTAGCGCCGGGTGAGCGCCACCGACAGCCCCAGCCCTAAGCGGCGTGATCGCCAGCGCCAGGTAGGGCGAGTATCCCAGCACCAGCCGGAACCATTCCTGCACGTAATCGGCCGCGATCGCCATGCCGACCGCGGTGATGCCGATGGTGAGGCCGCCGCACCAGAAGGCGAGCCGAGGCCGCCACGTCCGCGGCGACAGGAAGAAGCGGGAGCGCCGATAAAAGCCCGGCCGGCGACGCGATCGCACGTCTCAGGGGTTCGCCAGCAGGTGAATGAGGCTCGACGTGTCCCAGCGCCGGCCGCCGCGTTCCTGGACGCGCTGATAGAACTGGTCGACCAGCGCCGTCACCGGCAGCGCCGCGCGATTGCGCCGCGCCTCGGCGAGGCAGATGGCGAGATCCTTGCGCATCCAGTCGACGGCAAAGCCGAAATCGAACTTGCCCTCGACCATGGTGTGAGCGCGGTTCTCCATCTGCCAGGATTGCGCCGCGCCCTTGGAGATGGTCTCGACCACGAGCTTGGGATCGAGCCCGGCGCGGAGCGCGAAATTGAGCCCCTCGGAGAGCGCCTGCACCAGCCCGGCGATGCAGATCTGGTTCACCATCTTGGTGAGCTGGCCGCTGCCGGCGGGGCCCATCAGCGTCACGGCGCGGCCGTAATGCGCCATCACCGGCTGCGCCTTCGCGAAGACCGGAGCCTCGCCGCCGACCATGATGGTGAGCTTGCCGTTGACCGCCCCTGCCTGGCCGCCCGAGACCGGCGCGTCGAGGAATCCCAGCCCCTTCTCCGTCGCCAGCGCCGCCATCTCGCGCGCCACCTCGGCCGAGGCGGTGGTGTGGTCGGCGAGGATCGCGCCCTTCGCCATGCCGGCAAACGCGCCGTCCTTGCCCGCCACCACCTGGCGCACATCGTCGTCATTGCCGACGCAGGTGAAGACGATCTCGGCGCTCGCCGCCGCTGCCGCCGGGGTGGCGCGGTGCTGGCCGCCATACTCCGCAGCCCAGGCCGCCGCCTTGGCCGCGGTGCGGTTGTAGACCGTCACCTCATGGCCCGCCTTGGCGAGATGGCCCGCCATCGGATAGCCCATGACGCCGAGGCCCAGAAACGCCAGCTTCATCCTCTCCTCCTGTCGGGTGGCGGCGCCATGCTAGGAGCCTGTCTGGGAAATGGAAAGGGCCTGCGACATCGTCATTTCGCGCCTGGCTAGGAGCGAGGAGCGAAGCGATGCCGTGCGCATCGTGAGCGACGAGCGACGACGTCCAGGCGCGAAATGACGATGTCCCGGAGGGTTGCACGAGGATGGGGCGCTGCCGCGTCGCGCGGCCTTGCCGATGCGTCCAGCATCGCCTGCGGCCGCGCTCCTAACATCGCCCCATCCTCGTGCAACGCAGACCCATTCCATTTCCCAGACAGGCTCCTCGCCGGGAATCTCGGAGTAGCAATCCCCGCGACGCTGCGGCGCAATGACGGAATGGCGGTTGACAGCGCGCCAGGGTTGGCCGAGCATCGAACCTATGCGCCTCGACCTCGCCGCAACGTCGCGAAAGCCCGCCTCCTGCGGGAGCGGGGGTCTTCGCCTGCGCTGAGCGCGCACGCCACAGCAGAGATCACCCAGGCCCCGCCGGTTTCGGACGGGGCCTTGTCATGTCCGGCTCCGCTCCGTTGCCGCCGCGGCCGCAGCCCGGAGCAAGCAATGCCTGCGACATCACCGCCTGAAGCGCCGCTCGCCGGCGTCCTTCTGCCGCTGGTCACGCCGTTTCGCGACGGCGCCCTCGACGAGGCCTCGCTGGCGCGGCTCGTCACGCATTTCGCCGCCAGCCCGATCGCGGGCCTGGTCCTCGCCGCGACCACCGGCGAAGGCCTCGTTCTCGACGAGGAGGAGACCGCGCGGCTGGTCGCCATCGCCGCCTCGGCCGCCGGCGGCCTGCCGCTCTGGCTCGGCCTTTCCGGCAGCGACACGCGCCGCCTGAAGCAACGCCTCGACGCCACCGCGCTCTGGCCGATCGCCGGACATCTCGTCGCCTGCCCCGCCTACACGCGCCCCTCGCAGGAGGGTCTGCGCCAGCATTTCATCCAGCTCGCGCGCGACGCGGCGAAGCCGCTTGTGGTCTACAACATCCCCTACCGCACCGGCGTCAACCTCGCCAACGAGACGCTGCTCCGCCTCGCCGAGCTGCCGGCGATCCGCGGCGTCAAGGATTGCTGCGGCGATGGCGCGCAGAGCTTCGATCTCCTGCGCCGGCGGCCGCCGGGCTTTGCCGTGCTCACCGGCGAGGACACGCTCTTCCACGCCGCGCTGACGCAAGGCGCCGATGGCGGCATCCTCGCCGTGGCGCAGGCGGATCCCGCGGCTTTCGTCGCGGTGCGCGCGGCCTTGCTCGCCGGCGATGTCACGGGCGCGCTGCAGCGCTGGCGCGGCCTCGTCGATCTGGCGCGCCTCCTCTTCGCCGAGCCGAACCCGGCGCCGATCAAGCATTGGCTCTGGCGCGCCGGTCTCATCGCCTCGCCCGAGCTGCGCCTGCCCATGACCGGGGTGAGCCCGGCGCTGGCGGGACAGCTCGACCGGCTGCTCTGGGAGCGCCGTGCCGCCGCGTGACGCTTCGTTCGCGGCCGAAGCGTCGGCGCAGGACAGGCGCGGGCGCGGCGCCCATCTTCGGGGCAATCGATCACGCCTTGGAGGCACCCCGATGACGATCCGCGACCCCGCGCCCAAGCTCGACCCCCGCGAAGAGCATTTTCATGTGCCGAGCCCGCTGCCGGGCCTGTCGCTGTTTCTGCGCCGCCTGGCGCCGCGCACGCCGAACGGCAAGGCGGTGCTCTATGTCCATGGCGGGACGTTTCCCTCGGCGCTCGCCGTGGCGCACCGCTTCGACGGGCGCTCCTGGCGCGATGCGCTGTGCGCGGCGGGCTTCGATTGCTGGGCGCTCGATTTCCACGGCTTCGGCAGCTTCTCCGACCCCTACCCCGAGATGGCGGAGCCGCCCGAGCGCCATGCGCCGCTCGGCCGCGCCGCCGCGGCCAGCCGCCAGCTCGAGGCGGCGCTGCGCTTCATCGCCGCGCGGCCCGGCGGGGCGCGCCTCTCGCTGCTGGCGCATTCCTGGGGCACCATCGTCGCCGGCCACCTCGCCGGACGCTGCCCCGAGCTGGTCGACCGGCTCGTCTTCTTCGCGCCGATCGCTGAGCGCGCGCCCCGCGGCGAGCGGCTGCGGCTGCCGGCCTGGCGGCTGATCTCGCTCGCCGACCAATGGCAGCGCTTCACCGCCGACCTGCCGGAGGGCGCCGCGCCGGTGCTGTCGCCGCGCCATTTCCGCATCTGGGGCGAGGCCTATCTCGATGCCGATCCCGGCAGCCGCGGGCGCACGCCCGCGTCGGTCAAGGTGCCGAGCGGCGCCTTCCAGGACATCTACGATGCCTGGGCGGGCGAACTCGCCTATGATCCCGCGTTGATCCGCGCGCCGGTGGCGATCATCCGCGGCGAATGGGACAGCATGTGCGGCGACGCGGATGCGCTCTGGCTGTTCCGCGCCTTGACCGCCTCGGCGATGCGGCGCGACGTGAAGATCGGCCGGGCGACGCATCTGATGCATCTCGAGACCGGCCGCGAGGCGCTCTATCGCGAAGCGCAGATCTTTCTCGCCGGCGACGATGGCGTGGGCGAACAGGCTGAAGCAGAGGAGTGACCGATCATGATCGACCAGGCGGAAAAGGCGCGGCGCTTTCAGGAGCTTCATCGCCGGCCCGGCGCCTTCGTCATTCCCAACCCCTGGGATGCCGGCACGGCGCGGCTCCTGGGGATGCTGGGCTTCGAGGCGCTGGCGACGACCAGCGCCGGCTTCGCCTTCTCGGTCGGCCGTCCCGACGGGCCGGGGCCGACGACGCGCGACGAGATGCTGGCGCATGCCGCCGCCCTCGTCGCCGCGAGCGACCTGCCGGTCTCGGCCGATCTCGAGAACGGCTTCGGCGCGGCGCCGGAGGCGGTCGCCGAGACGGTGCGCCGCGCCGCCGATGCCGGGCTGGTCGGCTGCTCGATCGAGGACACGACCGGCGATGCGCGGCACCCGATCCATGATTTCGCGCTCGCCGTGGAGCGCGTCGCCGCCGCCGTGGCAGCGGCGCGCGCGCTGCCCTTCCCCTTCACGCTCACCGCGCGGGCCGAGAATTTCCTCCATGGCCGCCCGGATCTCGCCGATACGCTGAAGCGGCTGCAGGCCTTCGAGCAGGCCGGCGCCGACGTGCTCTATGCGCCCGGCCTGCCCTCGCTCGACGCGATCCGCAGCGTCTGCGCCGCGCTCAAGCGGCCGGTCAACGTCATCGCCGGCATGCGGCTCTTCACCGTCGCCGAGCTTGCCGAGGCCGGGGTCAAGCGCATCAGCGTCGGCTCGCTGCTGGCGCGCGCGGCGCTGGGCGAGTTCCTGCGCGCCGCGCGCGAGATCAAGCAGCAGGGCAGCTTCACCTTCGCCCAGGACGCGGTGCCCTATGCCGAGATCAACGCGATGATGGCAAAGCCGCGATAGCGGCCGCGCTCAGGACACCGCGCGACGGTTGCGGAAGCGGCCCAGATCGGCGTCGGAGAGGCGCACGTCGAGATGTGCCTCGCTGTCGTCGTCGCGCCGGCTCACCACCTCGCCGTGGCGATAAAGCCAGGCGAGCGCCGCGCCGTCGCTGACCGGCACGTCGAGATGCACCAGATGGCGGTCGGTCTCGAGGCGGCGGTCAAGGAGGCCGACCAGCACGTCGCAGCCCTCGCCGGTCGCGGCCGAGATCGGCACCGCGTCGCGATTGCGCCGCGCCTGGTTGGCGAGCACGGTGCGGCGCTCCTCGTCGAGCAGGTCGATCTTGTTGAGCGCCTCGATAAGCCCATGCTCCACCGTCTCGCCGAGGCCGAGATCGCCGAGCACGCCATGGACGTCGTCGCGCTGCGCCTCGCTGTCGGCGTGATGCACGTCGCGGACATGGACGATGAGATCGGCCTCGGTGACCTCTTCCAGCGTGGCGCGGAAGGCGGCGACGAGATGCGTCGGCAGCTCGGAGACGAAGCCCACCGTGTCCGACAGGATCGCGTGGCGTCCCGAGGGCAGCGGCAGGCGGCGCATGGTGGGGTCGAGCGTCGCGAAGAGCTTGTCCTCGGCCACCACCGCGGCGCGCGTCAGGCGGTTGAACAGCGTCGATTTGCCGGCATTGGTGTAGCCCACCAGCGCCACCACCGGATACGGCACGCGCCGGCGCGCGCCGCGGTGGAGCGCGCGGGTGCGCTTCACATCCTCGAGCTCGCGCTTCAGCTTGGCGATGCGCTCGCCGATGAGCCGCCGGTCGATCTCGAGCTGGCTCTCGCCGGGGCCGCCGAGGAAGCCGAAGCCGCCGCGCTGGCGCTCGAGATGCGTCCACGAGCGCACCAGCCGCGAGCGCTGATAGCTGAGCGCCGCCAGCTCGACCTGGAGCTGGCCCTCGCGCGTGCGGGCGCGCGCGCCGAAGATCTCGAGGATGAGCCCGGTGCGGTCGATCACCTTGCACTTCCACGCCCGCTCGAGATTGCGCTGCTGCACCGGCGTCACCGTGGCGTCGATCACCGCGACGGCGATCTCGCGCTCGCCGATGAGCGCGCCATAGGCATCGAGCGCGCCGCTGCCGATCAGCGTCGAGGGCCGCCAGCGCGTCACCCGCACCAGTTCGGCGGCGACGATGTCGAGCTTGATGGCGCGGGCGAGCCCGGCCGCCTCCTCGAGGCGCGCCTCGGGCGAGCGCGCGCCATCCGCGCGCGCGCTCGGCGCCTGCCTCAGGACCGGATGCAGTACCAGGCAGCGCCCGGTCGAGACACTGTGGCCGTCCCGCGCTGCCGCTGTCATCCGTTCAGGCTTCGTCGCCCTCTTTGCCGCCCTCGAACAGCTGGATCGGCTGCGCCGGCATTACTGTCGAGATGGCGTGCTTGTACACAAGCTGAGAGTGCGCATCCCGCCGCAGCAGGACGCAGAAGTTGTCGAACCAGGTAATGATCCCCTGGAGCTTGACACCGTTCACGAGAAATACTGTCACGGGGGTCTTGTTCTTCCGGACGTGATTGAGGAATACGTCCTGAACATTTTGAGACTTTTCCGACGACATGGGGGTTCCCCTTCTTCGGTTCTTAAGGTCGGTCGGAGCCTGGTGCGCGATACCCCCGAGGGCGAGGGTAAAGCATCATTCGCTCGCCTCAATTCATAACAAATTGGCGGCGGCGAGGGAATCACAACCCCCCGACATGGCGGGCAAGCGCCGCGCAACCGGAAAAATGCAGGTCCGGCGGGAAGCGGGCGAAGGAGTCCTCCTCGAGCGCGCGGCCCCCCAGCAGCACGCCGAGACAGCCGGCATTGCGCGCGCATTCCATGTCGAGGGCGGTGTCGCCGACATACCAGGCCTCGGCGCAAGCGATGCCGCTGCTCTCGAGCGCCAGCAGTATCGGCGCCACCGCCGGCTTGTCGAGCGCGGCATCGCCGGCGCCGACCACGCGGCTGAAATGCGCCGTCCAGCCGAGATGCTCGGCCTCGCGCCGCAGCACCGCGCCGGTCTTGTTGCTGACCACGGCGAGATAAAGCTCGCTGCGCGCGAGTTCGCTCAGCATCTCGGCCGCGCCCGCCATCGCCGTGAGCCGTTCGAGATGGATGGCGGTGAAGGCGTCGAGATAGCGCCGGCGCGCCTCCTCCCAGCGCTCGCCGAAGAGGGCGGGAAAGCTGTCGCGCAGGCTCTTGGCGACGCGCAGCTTGGTCTCCTGCAGGCTCCAGGGCGCGTGCCCCATGGCGGCGAAGGTGACCGCCAGCGCCTCGTGGATCGTGCCCCAGCTGTCGACCAGCGTGTTGTCCCAGTCGAAGAGCAGCGCGCGGGGCCGCGGCGGCGCCTTACTCATGATGCCTCTCCCTGCGCCGCGACATAGGTTTCGTAGGCTTGGCGGAGCCGGCGGGTGATCGAGCCGGGATGGCCGTTGCCAACCGGCGTGCCGTCGATCGACACCACGGGCAGGACGAAATTGGTGGTGCTGGTGAGGAAGGCCTCGCGCGCCGATTTGGCCTCGGCGACGCTGAAGGGACGCTCGACCAGCCGCAGCCCCTCGCGCTGCAGCAGGCCGATGAGGCCGAGGCGGGTGACGCCGTTCAAGATGCCGGTATCGGCCTGGCGCGTCACCACCTCGCCGCCGGAGGTCACGATCCAGGCATTGCTCGAGGTGCCTTCGGTGACGTTGCCGTCGCGATCGACCTGCCAGGCCTCGTAGGCGCCGGCCTCCTTCGCCTGCTGCTTGCCGAGCGCGTTGGGCAACAGCGACACGGATTTGATGTCGGGCCGCGCCCAGCGCAGATCGGGCAGCGTGATGACGCCGACCCCCTCCTCCACCAGCCGCGCGGCGGGGCCGCGATGGCGGCGCGCGGTCACCACCAGGCTGGGCCGGGCGCGCTTGGGGAAAGCGAACTCGCGCGGCGCGCTGCCGCGCGAGATCTGGAGATAGAGGAAGCCGTCAGCGATGCCGTTGCGCCGCAGCATCTCGCGCATCACCGCGCCCAGCACGGCGTCGCTCACGGGCGGGGCGATCTTGAGTGCATCGAGCGAGCGATGGAGCCGCGCCAGATGCAGGCCTTGGTCGATGAGCCGCCCGCCGCGGGCGGCGATCACCTCGTAGGCGGCATCGGCGAATTGGAAGCCGCGATCCTCGATATGCACGCTGGCCTGGCGGTGCGGGAGATAGCGGCCGTTGACATAGGCGATGCGCGACATGGAAACCGGCGAAGATGCTGAGCGACGGCGCACTATAGGGGGCGGATGGTTAAAAAACGAGGCGGGGCGCCCCACCTCACCCTCCCGCTTCGCGGGTCCCTCCCTCTCCGCCCCTCAGGGGCCTCGTGCATTCACACATCTCGGTTGCGCCGCGAGCGAAAGGCTGATTCCGTGTGTGCCGTCGAGGAGATACGGAGGGCGGGATGGGGGTGGAATATGGCCTGGGGCGGTTTGGCGACCGCCGCCTGGAAAAAGGGGGGCGCGGCTGCATGCGGCGCTGGTGGCGCGGCCGGGATCGTACGTCCGCCGGCTGGGCGGGACGCGGGCGCGCGAGATGCAGTTCACGCGCTTTCTGCGCAACGGGGCGGTGACGGCGGCCGAGATGGCCCGGTATGCCGGAGCGCTGACGGCGCAGCGCGTGGCGGGTCGCGAGGTGGTGGCGATCCAGGACACCAGCGAGCTGGTGCTGGGGGGCCGGCGGGCGCGGGCGGCGGGCTATGGCGTGGTGGGCAAGGGCGGCGCCTTGGGCGGGCTGCTGCTGCACCCGGTGCTGGCGGTGGAGGCCGGCAGCGGTGCGATGCTGGGCCTCGTGTCGATGCAGGTTTGGAACCGCGCGGATGGCGAGCTCACGCCGCGGCGGGAGCGAGCGACGGCGGCCAAGGAGTCGCAGCGCTGGCTCGATGGTGCGCGGCAAGCCGGAGAGGTCCTGACGCAGGCGGCAAGCATCACCGTCGTTTCCGATCGCGAGAGCGATTTCTACGAGCTGTTTGCCCAGCGGCCGCAGAACGTGCAGCTGATCGTGCGTGCCTGCCAGAACCGGCGGATCGAGTTGCCGGCGCAAGAGCCGGGAGACGGGCTGCTGTTCTCGTTCATCGACGGTTTGCCGGAGCAAGGTCGCTTCGTGGTGACGATCCCGGCCGCGCCCGGGCGCAAGACACGCACCGCCGAGCTGGCGGTGCGCTTCGCGCCGGTGGTGTTGCGCAAGCCACGCAACGGAGCCGATCCAGCGCTGCCCCCGACCGTCGCCGTGACGCTGCTCGACGTGCGCGAGACGTCGGCTCCGGCCGACGGGAGCGAGCCGATCCACTGGCGGCTGCTGACCACCCACACTGTCGCCACTCTGGCCCAGGCGCGCCGCGTCCTCGACCTCTATCGCCTGCGTTGGATCATCGAAGAGTTCTTCCGCACGCTCAAGACGGCCGGCTTCGATATCGAAGCCGCCGATATCGGCGAGCCGCCGGCGATGATCAACTTCGTCGCCGCCGCGACGGTCGCGGCCGTTACCATCAAGCAGCTCGTCCAAGCCCGCGACGGCAACACCGACCAGCGCTTGACCGATGCCTTCGACCCGGACGACCAGCCGATCCTCGAGGCCGTCTCGGCCAAGCTCGCCGGCAACACAGAGCGGCAGCGCAATCCTCACCGCAAGGGCTCTCTCGCCTTTGCCGCCTGGGTCATCGCACGCCTGGGCGGCTGGACCGGCTACTACGGCAAGCCCGGGCCTCAGGTCATGCGACGAGGGCTCCAAGAGTTCCAAGCCATCAAATACGGTACTACCTTGGCGCTTCACGATGTGTGAATCCGATAGCCCTCAGGGGCGGAGAGGGTTGGGGTGAGGTGGGGCGCATCATCAGGCGCGTCTATCGCTGCGGATGCGCCGCCCGCCACGCCTGCCATTCCGCGAGCGTCGCGTCGAGCATGCGCGTGGCCGCCGCGTGCAGCCAGCGCTTGCCGCGGCGCTTCAGGTCGCGCCGCACCGCCGCGAGCGCATCGGGGCTGCCCCAATGCACGTTGGCGGTCTCGCGGCCCATCGCCTTGAGGATGACGAGATGGGCGCGCCGCTTGGGGAAATCGTTGAGCTCGATTGCGGTGCAATGCGGCGCCAGGCGCCGCAGCACCCAGCCCTTGCGCGGGCGGTAGAAGGGATCGGGCGAGCGGATCGCCGCCTCGGCGAGGTCGCCGCAGAGATAGCGCTCGGTGGCCATGCCGTTCGCCCACGCATAAGCGAACGTCAGCATCGCCTTGGCCTCGCGCGCCACCATGCCGCCATGGGAGGGGCCGAGTGCCACATAGCGCGGCCGGCCGAGGCTGCCGAGCCCGGCGACGCGGTGCGCGATGCGCGGCCGGCCCTCGACCTCCGGCATCGCCTTCGCCAGCAGCTTGCGCACCGCGCGCGGCGCCGCGCTCGTCCTGGCCGCTTCGAGCTTCGCCCAGAAGCGCACGGGATCGCGCTCCTCGCCCGTCGCCATGGCGCGCAGCGCCGCATGCTCCTCCTCGAGCACGAACGGCCGGCCGCCCTCGGCGGCGAGGGTCTCGGCATAGCCCGCGAGCAGTGCCGCGCAGATCTCCTCGGCGCCGAGCCGCAGCTTCTCGTGCCGCGCCACCAGCAGCGCGCTGGTCGCCAGCCGCACCAGGTCGATGGCGTAGGGCATGGCGAAGGCCTCGTCGAAATCATTGACGCCCCAGGCGAGCCGGCCTTCGGCATCGCGCCAGGTGCCGAAATTCTCGACATGCAGGTCGCCCACCGCCAGCAGCTTCGGCGCCTGCGCGAGCTCCGGGCACGCCTCCTGCCACAGCGGGACCCAGCGGTAGAAGGTGGCGCGCAGGAACATGAACGGCGCCGCGGCCATGCGCGCGTGCTTCAGCCGGAGATCGGCCTCGACGACATCGATGCGCCGGCGCATCCAGGCCTCGTAGGCCGCGGTCGCCGCGACGATGGCGGCCATGGGCAGGTTCTAGCTCCTACGCGCCGAGCTTGGCCGGGCGGTCGCCGTTGAAGACGCCCAGGGATTTGAGCTTGCGGTGGAGCGCCGAGCGCTCCATGCCGACGAAAGCCGCGGTGCGCGAGATGTTGCCGCCGAAGCGGGTCACCTGCGCCACCAGGTATTCGCGCTCGAACATCTCGCGCGCATCGCGCAGCGGCAGCCCCATGATCTCGCCGCCCTTCTCCCATTTCACCACGGTGGGCGCGATGAGGCCGATCTCCGCCGGCAGCATCTCGGCGCGGATCGGGTCCTTGACCTCGCCCGGCGCCATGATCAGCAGCCAGTCGACGACGTTGCGCAGCTGGCGCGCATTGCCCGGCCATTCATAGGCCTGCAGCGCCGCCATCGCGTCCTCGCCGAACTCGCGCGGGCTGAGCCGCGCGCTTTCCGCCGAGCGCGCCATGAAATGCCGCGCCAGCAGCGGGATGTCCTCGCGCCTGTCGCGCAGCGGCGGCACGCGCAGCGGCACCACGGCAAGGCGGTAATAGAGGTCCTCGCGGAAGCGGCCGGCGGCGATCTCGAGCGCGAGGTCGCGGTTGGTGGACGCGATGACGCGCACATCGACCTCGACGCGGCCGCCGCCGACGCGCTCGAAGGTCTGCTCCTGCAGCGCGCGCACGATCTTGCCCTGGGTCTCCAGCGGCATGTCGGCGACCTCGTCGAGGAAGAGGGTGCCGCCATGCGCCTGCTCGAAGGTGCCGACCTTGCGCGGGCTGTCCGGCGCCTCGGCGCCGGCCTCGGTGCCGAAGAGCTCGCGCTCGAGCCGCTCCGGCCGCATGGTGGCGCAGTTCAGCACCACGAAGGGGCCGCGCACGCGCCGCGAGCGCAGATGGAGCTGGCGCGCCACCACCTCCTTGCCGGCGCCGGGCGGGCCGGAGATCAGGATGCGGCTGCCGGTGGGCGCCGCCCGCTCGACCTGCTGGCGCAGCTGGACGATGGCATGCGACACGCCGACGAGATCCTCGTCGCCGCCGGCGCGCAGCTTCAGCTCCTCGTTCTCGCGCTTCAAGCGCGCCGCCTCGATGGCGCGCTCGACCACCAGCAGCAGCCGGTCCGATTTGAACGGCTTCTCGATGAAGTCGTAGGCGCCGATCTTGATCGCCGCCACCGCGGTCTCGATGGTGCCGTGGCCGCTGATCATCACCGCCGGCACGTTGGGCAGCTCGCGGCGGATGATCTTGAGGATCTCCAGCCCGTCCAGCTCGCTGCCCTGCAGCCAGATGTCGAGCACCACCAGCGTCGGCTGGCGCGAGCGGATGGCGGCGAGCGCCTGGGCGCTGTTGCCGGCCTCGCGCGTCTCGTAGCCCTCGTCCTTGAGGATGCCGCACATCAGCATGCGGATGTCGGCTTCGTCGTCGACGACGAGGATTTCATGCGCCATGAACACTGACCTTCGCTGCAACGGCAGTATCGGCGGCGGGCGTCGCGCGTCCCTCGCCGCGCGGGAAGGCGAGCGTCACCCGTGCGCCGCCCTCCTCGCGGTCCTCCAGGATCAGCTCGCCGCCATGATCCTCCATGATCTTCTTGACGATGGCGAGGCCGAGGCCGGTGCCCTTGGCGCGGGTCGTGACATAGGGCTCGGTCAGCCGGTCGCGTCCTTCCGTCGGCAGGCCGCGGCCATTGTCCTCGATGACCAGCGCGGTCTGGGCCGGCGTCTCGACCAGCCGCACCGCGATCTCGCCCGGCGGCGGGTCGTCGCCGTCGCGCGCGTGGATCGATTCGGCGGCGTTCTTCAGCAGGTTGATCAGCGCCTGGCTGACCTGGCGCGCGTCGCAAGCGATGCGCCGCGCCGGCGGGATGTCGAGGGTGAAGCGGATCTCGGGCGTCGATGTCCGCTGCAGGAAGGCCGCCTGGCGCACGATCTCGACGAGATCCTCGTCCTTGATGATCGGCGCCGGCATCCGCGCGAAGGAGGAGAACTCGTCGACCATGCGGCCGATATCGCCGACATGGCGGATGATCGTGTCGGTGCAGGTGGTGAAGGTGTCGGGATCGTTGCGGATGTCCTTGGCGTATTTGCGCTTCAGCCGCTCGGCCGAGAGCTGGATCGGGGTCAGCGGGTTCTTGATCTCGTGCGCGATGCGCCGCGCGACGTCGGCCCAGGCGGCCTTGCGCTGCGCCGAGAGCAGCTCGGTGATGTCGTCGAAGGTCACGACATAGCCCTTGACCTCGCCCTCGGCGCGCTCGGCGCCGATGCGCACCAGCAGCGTCTTGGCGCGGCCGCGCCGCACCACCTGCACCTGCGACTGCGCCAGCCGCTCGGGCCGGCGGCTCGCCTCCTCGAGCAGCGCGGCCATCTCCGGCACCGCCTCGGCGAGGTCCTGGCCGATCGACTGGTCGAGCTCGGTGCCGAGCAGCAGCGAGGCCGAGCGGTTCGGCAGGTTGACGCGGCCCTGCTGGTCGAGGCCGATGACGCCGGCCGAGACGCCGGCCAGCACCGTCTCGGTGAAGCGCCGGCGCTGGTCGAGCTGGCGGTTGGCCTCGATCAGCTCGCTCTGCTGCGCCTGGAGCTGGTGCGTCATGCGGTTGAAGGCGCGCGACAGCGAGCCGAACTCGGCATCGCCCTCGCCTTCCGGCACGCGCGCGGCGAGATCGCCCGAGCGCACCTGCTCGGCCGCGACCACCAGCGAGCTGATCGGCCGCGCGAGCTTGGTGGCGAGGCTCAACCCCACCCAGACCGCGCCGGTGAGCAGCAGCACGCCCACGGCCAGGAACAGCAGCGAGAAGGTGATCTGGAAGGACGAGCGCTCGCCTTCCATGCGCTCGTACTGCGCCACCGCGCGCTGCGTCTGCTCCATGTGGTTGAGCACGGTGGGATCGACGAAGCGGCCGACATAGAGATAGACCGGGCCGAAGGCGGGCAGCCGCATCAGCGCCCGCACCCGGTCGTCATTGTCGCTGGTCATCACCGCCACGTCGCCGGTGTCGGCCTGGCGCATCGCCCAGTCCGGCACCGGCTCCAGCATCAGCGACAGGCTGAAGCCGGAGCGCGCCAGCAGCCTGCCGCTGCGGTCGAAGATCACCGCCTCGGAGAGCGAGCGCAGCGCCGCCTGGGCCGCCACCATCTGGCTGAGCCGCTGCGGGTTCATGGCGAGGAAGGCGGCGTCGCGGTCGAGATCGTTGGCCATGCTGACGACGTTGGCCCGGATCGTCTGCTGATGCTCGTGGAGATAGGCTTCGGCCACTGCCAGCGACTCCGACAGCGCGGTGCGCACCCGCTCGCTGAACCAGGCCTGGACGCCGAAATTGAACAGCAGGTAGGAGAACACCGCGACGACGATGGTCGGGATCACCGCGACCAGGCTGAACAGCACGACGAGGCGCACATGAAGCCGCGAGCCCGCGAGCCCGCGCCGGCGCTCGGTCCAGACCTGCACCATGCGCCAGACGACGATGGCGCAGAGCGGCAGCACCAGCACCAGGTTGAGCAGCAGGAAGAGCTGGTCCATCGAGGGCGGCCGCTGGGCGCTGAACGGCGGCAGGCCGCGCAGCGCCAGATAGGAGGCGATGGCCGAGGCCAGGGTCGCCAGCGCCAGCCCGATCGCGGCCTTGCGAACCAGCCGCACCCGACCGGCCCAGAGCATCAGCTCCCGCGATACGCTCATAAACGCTTCCGCCCGTCCCCTCTCGCGCGAACAATGCGCAATTCTATTTTAGGCCGCTAGCGGCGGCGATGTCCAACTTGCGGCCATTTGTCGCCTGCGTTCGCGCGCCCTGCTCCCTCACCCGTCATGGCCGGGCCGGCCGCAGGCCGAGTCCCGGCCATCCACGTCTTGCAGCGGGCGCGGCACGAGACGTGGAAGGCCGGGACAAGTCCGGCCTTGACGATAACTTGCTGATCGCAGCGACCCCGCCGCGGAAGGTACCTACTTCAGGCTCCGCGCGACGTTGATCTCGAGCTCGCGGATCTTCTTGCGCAGCGTGTTGCGGTTGAGGCCGAGGAGCTGCGCCGCCTTCAGTTGATTGCCGCGCGTCGCGCCCAGCGTCAGCAGGATCAGCGGGCGCTCGACCTCGCGCAGCACCCGGTCGTAGAGGCCGGCCGGCGGCAGCCCGCCCTTGTGCGCCGCGAAATAGTCGCGCAGATGCCGCTCGGCGGCGCCGCCCAGCCCCTCATTGGCCGGCGGGTCGGCCGCTTGCGGCGCCGGCGAGGCCTCGGCGAGCTCGGCCTCGACCGCGTCGATGCCGATCACCTCCTGCGAATAAAGCGCGGCGAGGCGGCGCACCAGGTTCTCGAGCTCGCGCACATTGCCCGCCCAGCGATGCCCCTTCAGCCGATCCATCGCCCCCTGGTCGAGCGATTTCATCGGCAGGCCCTCGCTATGCGCCAGGCCGAAGAAGTGGCGGACCAGCGCCGGGATGTCCTCGGCGCGCTCGCGCAGCGGCGGCAGCCGGATCGGCACGACGTTGAGGCGATAGAAGAGATCCTCGCGGAAGAGGCCCTGGCGGATGAGATGGCGCAGATCGCGATGGGTGGCGGCGATGATGCGGACATCGGCGCGGATCGGCGTGCGGCCGCCGACGGCGGTGTACTCGCCCTGCTGCAGCACGCGCAGCAGGCGGGTCTGCGCCTCCAGCGGCATGTCGCCGATCTCGTCGAGGAAGAGCGTGCCGCCCTGCGCCTGCTCGAAGCGGCCGACGCCGCGCGCGGTGGCGCCGGTGAACGAGCCCTTCTCATGGCCGAAGAGCTCGCTCTCGATCAGCTCGCGCGGGATCGCCGCCATGTTGATGGCGACGAACGGCCCGCTGCGCCGCTTGCCGTAATCGTGCAGCGCGCGCGCCACCAGCTCCTTGCCGGTGCCGCTCTCGCCGGTGATCATCACCGTGAGGTCGGTGCCCATCAGCCGCGCCAGCACGCGGTAGATCTCCTGCATCGCCGGCGAGCGGCCGATCAGCGGCAGCTGCTCGTCCGCCGGCTCGGCCTCGCCCGAGGCCGGCGCCGGCGCGCTGGGGGCGGTGAGCGCGCGCTCGACGACATTGACCAGCTCGCGCAGATCGAAGGGCTTGGGCAGGTATTCGAAGGCGCCGCGCTCGGTCGCCTTGACCGCGGTCAGCAGCGTGTTCTGCGCGCTCATGACGATGATGCGCAGCTCCGGCCGCAGCTTCTTGATGCGCGGGATGAGGTCGAGCCCGTTCTCGTCGGGCATGACGACATCGGTGATGATGAGATCGCCCTCGCCATCGGATACCCAGCGCCACAGCGTCGCGGCGTTGCCGGTGGTGCGGACGTTGTGGCCCATCCGCCCCAGCGCCTGGCTCAGCACGGTGCGGATGGCGCGATCGTCATCGGCGATGAGGATGGTGGAAGCGTTCATTTTGCCGGCCCCGCAAGCCGCGGCGCCATCGGCAGGAAGACGCGGAACACGGTGCGCCGCGGCTGGCTGTCGAACTCGATGACGCCGCCATGATCGCCGATCACCTTGGCCACCAGCGCCAGTCCCAGGCCGCTGCCATTGTGCTTGGTGGTGACGAAGGGATCGAAGAGATGCTGGCCCAGCTCCTCGGGAATGCCCTCGCCATTGTCGATCACCGAGATCACCAGCGGCAGATGGACGCGGCTGTCGCTGCCGGCCACCGCCAGCCGCACGCCGTGCTGGTAGGCCGAGGTGATCTGGATCTCGCCGCCCTGCGCCGGCACCGCCTCGGCGGCGTTCTTGACCAGGTTGAGGAAGACCTGGATCAGCAGGTCGCGGTTGCCATGCACCGGCGGCAGCGAGGGATCGTACTCTTCGACGAAGCGCACATGGCGGGCGAAGCCGGTCTGCGCCACGAGGCGCACCCGCTCCAGCACCTCGTGGATGTTGACCGGGCCGCGCTCGATCGGCCGCTGGTCGGAGAACACCTCCATGCGGTCGACCAGCGCGCAGATGCGGTCGCTCTCGTCGCAGATGAGGCGGGTGAGCTCGCGGTCGCCGGCGCCGGCGTTCTCCTCCAGGAGCTGCGCCGCGCCGCGGATGCCGGAGAGCGGGTTCTTCACCTCATGCGCCAGCATCGCCGCCATCGCCGTCACCGAGCGCGCGGCGTTGCGATGGGTCAGCTGGCGGTCGATCTTGTGGGCGATCGAGCGCTCCTGCAGGACCAGCACCACCTCGGCGCGGTTCTCCGCGACGGGTGCGGCCTGCACGGTCACGACATGGGCGCCGAGCCGCGGCGTCTCCAGGCTGACGCCGTATTCGGAGACGCTGTGGCCGTTGGCGCGCACGCTGTCGATCAGCGCGAAGACCGGGCTGTCGCCGGGCAGCAGCTCGGCGAGCCGCGCGCCGAGCAGGGTCGCGGCGCTGGCGTCGAAGAACTGCTCGGCCGCGGCATTGGCATAGATGAGGGCGCCGGCGAGGTCGACCACCAGCACCGGATCGGGCAGCGCCGCCAGTATCGCCGTCGCGTCGACGCGCGCGCTCCAGGCGCTGCCGCGTTTGGCCATGGTGCTGGCCTTGCTCATGCTCAGGCCGCCTGCCGCTCCAGGAGCGGCTCGTAGAAGGCGCGGATCATCGCTTCCACCGCCTCGGTGTCCTCGGTGCGGTTGACCGCGGCGCGGAACTCGGCCGAGCCCGGCAGGCCCTTCGAGTACCAGCCGATATGCTTGCGCGCGACGCGGCTGCCGACGTTCCGGCCGTAATGCGACAGCATCGCGCGGTAATGCGCCAGCACCGCCTGGCGCTGCTCGGCCAGCGGCGGATCGGGCAGGCGCTCGCCGCGGCGCAGATAGGCCATCACCTGGGCGACGAACCAGGGGCGGCCGTAGCTGCCGCGGCCGATCATCAGCCCGTCGGCGCCGGATTGCGCCAGCGCGTCGCGCGCGTCCTCGAGCGAGCAGATGTCGCCATTGACGATGACCGGAAGCCGCACCGCCTCCTTCACCTCGCGGATGAAGCGCCAGTCCGCGCTGCCCTCGTAGAACTGGCAGCGGGTGCGGCCATGGATCGTGATCATGCGGATGCCGCAGGCTTCGGCGATGCGCGCGAGCCGCGGCGCGTTGCGGTTGGCGGCATCCCAGCCGGTGCGCATCTTCAGCGTCACCGGCAGCGGCACCGCCTTCACCACCGCCTCGAGAATGCGCGCGGCATGGCTCTCGTCGCGCATCAGCGCCGAGCCGGCATGGCCGTTCACCACCTTCTTCACCGGGCAGCCGAAATTGATGTCGATCAGCGCCGCACCACGATCGGCGTTGAGCCGCGCCGCCTCGGCCATCACCGCGGGCTCGCAGCCGGCGAGCTGCATCGCCATCGGCTGCTCCTCGGGGCAATTCGCCGCCATCGCCAGCGACTGCCGCGTCTCGCGGATCATCGCCTCGCTGGCGATCATCTCGGAGACGACGAGCCCCGCGCCGTATTGCTTCACCAGCCGACGGAACGGCAGATCCGTCACGCCCGACATGGGCGCGAGGAGGACGGGATCGTCGAGACGAACTGAACCGAGGTCGATGCTCATTTCCTGGGCACGCGCCGCTCTTGCTCAATATTTGAGCACATGATAGCCCCCTCATATGGCAGTGCAACAAAAATCCGGTGTGTGTCGTAACCGATTGAGGAAACGAGATAAATCCTCAACCCAGCAGGATGTCGGTGACGAATTTGACGCCGGGATAGGCGAGCGTGAGCAACAGCCAGGCGAGCAGCGCGAGCCGCGTCACGCGTCGTCCGCGGATGCCCTGGCGATGGCGCGCCAGCAGGAGCGCGCCCAGCACGATGAAGGCGGCGAGCGAGAACAGCGTCTTGTGATCGAGCGGCAGCAGCCGGCCGCCGAGAAAATGCTCGGCCGCCATCCCGCTCAGCAGCCCCAGCGCCAGCACCGCCTCGGCCGCGGCCATGAGGCGCAGCTCCAGGGTCTCGCTCGCGGCCATCGGCGGCAGCAGCCGCGTCAGCGCGTTCGGCCGCTTGGCCTTGAGCGCGCGCTCCTGCAGGAAGGCGGCGAAGCCCGCCACCGCGCCGATGGTAATGAGGCCGTATGTGGCGAGCGCGAAGACGATATGCGCGTCGAGCCAGCCGGCCGGAACCGCGCCGGGCACCGGCCGCTCCGGCGCGCGCCCCCACACCAGCGCCAGCACCGCCAGCAGCAGCAGATAGGGCAGCAGCAGCGGCGCGAGCTGCCAGGCGTGGCGCGTCGCCAGCGACAGCGCCAGATAGAGCGCCATGGTGGCGGTGATGGTCACCCAGAGCGACATGGCGAAGCCGATACGCCATTCGCCGCCGGCCTGGTCTACGACCCAGAGTCCGGGCCCGAGCACGCCCAGCGCCAGCAGCGCGAAGAACAGCGTGCCGGGGCCGCCGCGGCGCTGGAACGACATCGCCGCCGCCGGCACCAGCGCCAGCAGCGCCGCGACATTGAGAGCGATGGCCGCCATGGAGCGGAGATAGCCACGCCCCCCTCGCCTTGGCAAGCGGTGCCCGCTGGTTTAGCTTCCCGGCCATGGCTTCCTGTATCGCGCTGGTGGTGGCGGCGGGGCGCGGCACCCGGCTGGGCGGACCGCTGCCCAAGCAGTATCTGCCGCTCGCGGGCCGGCCGGTGCTGCGCTACAGCCTCGAAGCGCTCGCCGACCATCCCGCGATCGACGCCGTGCGCGTCGTCTTCAACCCCGAGGATGGCGCCTCTTATGACGCCGCCACGCGCGGCCTCGCGCTGCTGCCGCCGGTGGCGGGGGGCGCGGCGCGGCAGGATTTGGTGCGGCTCGGCCTCGAGAGCCTCGCTGAGGCCGCGCCCGAGCGGGTGCTGATCCATGACGGGGCGCGCCCCTTTCTCGATCGCGGCACCATCGACCGCGTGCTCGCGGCGCTGGACGAGGCGCCGGGCGCCATTCCGGCGCTGCCGCTCAAGGACACGGTGAAGCGCGGCGCCCAAGGCCGCATCGTCGAGACCCTCGACCGCGCGGCGCTATGGCGGGCGCAGACGCCGCAGGGATTTCGCTATGGGCCGATCCTCGCCGCGCACCGCGCCGCCGCGGGCAGCGACCTTCCCGACGACGCCGCGGTGGCCGAGCGCGCCGGCCTCGCCGTGCGCCTCGTCGCCGGCAGCGAAGCGAATTTCAAGGTGACGACGGCCGAGGATCTGCAGCAGGCCGAGCGCTGGCTCGCCGCGCGCCAGGGCGACATCCGCACCGGCCAGGGCTTCGACGTCCACGCCTTCGGCCCCGGCGACCGCGTCTGGCTCTGCGGCATCGAGCTCGCGCATGAGCAGGGCCTGGTCGGCCATTCCGACGCCGATGTCGGGCTGCACGCGCTCACCGATGCGATCCTGGGCGCGCTCGGCGCCGGCGACATCGGCGTCCATTTCCCGCCCAGCGATCCGCAATGGCGCGGCGCGCCCTCGCACCGCTTCCTCGCCCACGCCGCCGCGCTCGTCGCCGCCGCCGGCGGCAGCATCGGCCATGTCGATGTGACGCTGATCTGCGAGCGGCCCAAGATCGGCCCCCATCGCGCCGCGATGGTGGCGCGCATCGCCGAGATCCTGGCGCTCGACCCGCGCCGGGTCAGCGTCAAGGCCACCACCACCGAGGGGCTGGGCTTCACCGGCCGCCGCGAAGGCATCGCCGCGCAGGCGATCGCCACGCTGCGCCTGCCGCTCGCGCCATGAGCGGCGACGCGCCTACGGCAGCGACGGGGCGGTTCCATCCGGCAACGCTGATCGCCACCTGGTTCGGCACGGGGCTGCTGCCCTGGTTCCCCGGCACCTGGGGCTCGCTCGCGGCGCTGCCGTTTGCCTGGGCGATCGCCTGGCTCTTCGGCGAGCGCGCGCTGCTGATCGCGGCGGCGGTGATCTTCGTCATCGGCTGGTGGGCGGCGCATCGCGTGGCGCGCGCGAGCGGCATCGAGGATCCCGGCTCCGTCGTGGTCGACGAGGTCGCCGGCCAATGGCTGGCGCTGGCGGTGACGCCGCCCGATCCGCTGGCCTACCTCGCGGGGTTCCTGCTGTTCCGCCTCTTCGATATCCTGAAGCCGTGGCCGGCGCGCTGGCTCGACCAGAATGTCGGCGGCGGCCTCGGCATCATGGCCGACGACATCGCCGCGGGGTTCTACGCCGCAACGGCCCTGGTGCTGCTGCTGCTCGCGCTGGGGCGGCCCATTGGCTGAGCGGGATCTCCATAGCCTCGCCGCGGCCGTGCTCGACGCCTGCCGCGGCAAGGGCCTCACGCTCGCCACCGCGGAATCCTGCACCGGCGGCATGGTGGTGGCGGCGCTGACCGACATCGCGGGCTCGTCCGACGTGGTGGAGCGCGGCTACGTCACCTATTCCAACGAGGCCAAGAGCTCGCTGCTGGGCGTGCCGATGGCGCTCATCGCCCAGCATGGCGCGGTGAGCCGCGAGGCGGCGGCGGCGATGGCGGCGGGCGCGCTCGGCCTCTCGCCGGTCGACCTCGCGGTCGCCGTCACCGGCATCGCCGGTCCCGGCGGCGGCAGCGCCGAAAAGCCGGTCGGGCTGGTCTGGTTCGGCATCGCCCGGCGCGGCAAGACCGCCACCGAAAGCCATGTCTTCCCCGGCGACCGCGCCGCGGTGCGGCTGGCCGCGACGCGGCGCGCGCTCGAGCTGCTGCTCGCCGCCGCGCAATGACCGCCGCCGTCATCGCCGGCGACCGCCGGGTGACCGGCGCCGAGATCGAGGAGCGGGCGCTGCGCGCCGTGGCGGCGCTCGACGCCATCGGCATCGGTGCCGGCGCGGTGGTGGCGCTGATGCTGCGCAACGATCTGCCGGCGCTCGAGGCGATGCTGGCGCTGCGCCGCGCCGGCTGCTACGCGGTGCCGATCAACTGGCATTTCAAGGCCGAGGAGACCGGCTACATCCTGCGCGACAGCGGCGCCGGCACGCTCGTCATCCATGCCGATCTGCTGCCGCAGGTCGCGGGCGCTATCCCGGCGGGCGTCGCCATCATCGCGGTCGAGCCCGGCGCGCCGGTGCGCGACGCCTTCGGCCTGGCGCCGGAGCAATGCCGGGCACCGGCAGGGCTGCTGGAATGGCAGAGCTTCGTGGCGAGCGCCGCGCCCTATGCCGGGCCGCCGCGGCCGGTGGTGCCGCAGATGCCCTATTCCTCCGGCACCACCGGGCGGCCCAAGGGCATCCGCCGCGCGCCGCTCTCGCCCGAGCAGGTGGCACAGAGCGCCGAGGTGATGCGGCAGGGCCTCGGCATCGAGCCGGGCTTGCGCAGCTCGCTGGTGGCGCCGCTCTATCACAGCGCGCCCTATGTCCACGGCCTCAACAGCCTGCTCGCCGGCGAGCTCCTGCTGCTGCCGCCGCGCTTCGATGCCGTGGCGCTGCTGGCCGATATCGAGCGCCACCGCCTCACCCATCTCTATCTCGTGCCGACCATGTATGTGCGCCTGCTGCAGCTGCCCGAGGCGGTGCGGCGGCGCCACGATCTGAGCTCGCTCGAGCGCGTCGCCAGCACCGGCTCGCCCTGCCCGAGCGAGATCAAGCGGGCGATGATCGAGTGGTGGGGCCCGGTGATCACCGAGACCTACGCCTCGAGCGAGACCAGCCTGATCACGCTCGCCAGTTCTGCGGATGCCTTGGCGCGGCCCGGGACGGCCGGTCGCGCGCTGCCCGGCGCCGAGATCAGGATCCTCGACGAGGAGGGCCGCGAGGTGCCGCCCGGCACCATCGGCATGATCTGCTGCCGCCAGACGGCGCTGCCCGATTTCACCTATGTCAACAACGAGCCGGCGCGACGCGCCATCGACCGCGGCGGGCTCGCCGCCATCGGCGATGTCGGATACGTCGATCGCGACGGCTACCTCTTCGTCTGCGACCGGCGCTCCGACATGGTGATCTCCGGCGGGGTCAACATCTACCCGGCCGAGATCGAGGCCGTGCTGCTGACGCTCGCGGGCGTCGCCGATTGCGCCGTCTTCGGCATTCCCGATGCCGAGTTCGGCGAGGCGCTCGCCGCCCACATCCAGCCGCAGCCGGGCGCCCGTCTCGATGCCGAAACGGTGCGCGGCTTCGTGCGCGCGCGGCTCGCCTCCTACAAGGTGCCGCGCGTGGTCGAGTTCGCCGACAGCCTGCCGCGCGAGGACAGCGGCAAGATCTTCAAGCGCCGCCTGCGCGAGCCCTATTGGCAAGGCGCCGGAAGGCGGATCTAGAGCAGACCCGCCTCCCGGCGTTTTCTCACATCTTCATGCCGGGCATGTCGCCCGCGGGCGCCGCGCCGATCTTCTCGACCATCACCATCGTCTGGACCGCGCCGGCCTTGGCGAAGGTCAGCGTCAGCGGGAAGCTCTCGCCGGCCTTCAGCGGGTGCTTCAGCCCGAGCAGCATGATGTGCATGGCGCCGGGCTTGAAGGTGGCGCTGCCGCCGGCCTCGACCGGCACCTCGGCGACCGGCCGCATCTTCATCACCCCCTTGTCGTCGATGGTGATGTGCATCTGGGCTTTCGCGGCGACCGGGGTCGCGGCACCGGTCAGGCGGTCATCCGCGGCACCGTGGTTCGTCACCGTCAGGTAGACGGCGCCGTTCGCCGCCGAGGCGGCGGTGGCGCGCGCCCAGGCATGGCTGACCTCGATCGGCGGGGTCTGCGCCTGAGCCGACGAGAGGAGGGCCAGGCAGAGCGCCGAGGCCAAAGCGAGAAGACGCATGGGGAAGCTCCATCAAGCGGGTTGCGGAACGGGCTATTTTTCCTTGGCTACATGGCTCAGCAGCGGCAGCACGGCCTGGTCGAGCGCCTGCTCCGTCACGCCGGTCGCATCCGGCGTGAATTGCGCGCGCACCACGCCGTCTGCGGCGATGACATAGGTGACGGGAATGGCTCCCGGCCTGCCGAAACCGTTGACCGTGGCATCGCCGAGCATCGCGGCGGGATAGGAGAAGGCCCGCATCGCCTTGACCACGTCGTCGCGGTCGCGCGGGCGGTCGGTGCTGACGCCGATCATCTCCAGACCTTCGCCGTGATGGCGCCGGTAGAAGGCGTCCAGCGCCGGCATCTCCTGGCGGCAAGGCCCGCACCAGGTCGCCCAGAAATTGACGATGACGACCTTGCCGCGCTGGCCGGCAAGGTCGAATTCACCGCCGCCCAATTCCGGCGCCGCAAAGGCCGGCGCCGGCTGTCCGAGTTGCGCCGCCGCGTCGGCGGGAGGAGCGGCGAGGCCGAGGGCGATGACGCACGCCGCCGGCAGAAGCGAGAATAGGTGTCTGCGCATGGGGCCTCCCTCTCGTTCAGAAGTGATAGGCGACAATGAACTTCATCATCCAGGGTGCCGTGAGCTGGTCGCCCCTGAAGCGCTGCCACACCGGAAGTTCGAAATCGACATAGGCGGAGAGCTGATCGAGGTCGAGCTCGACCCCCGGCGAGACCAGGATGCGCTGGTAGCCGGAGGCGACCGGTTGCGCCGAATTTGGACCGCTGTCGCGGGTCCGCTCGGAGCCGATGATCTGAGCCAGCGGGCTCACCATCAGATTTCCGAACGTCCAGCCGCCGTAGATGACCCCGCTCGCGGTATCGAGTTCGGTGCCGGGGCGGTAGCCCTCCTGGGTCAGAACCGGCTGGTCGAGCAGCGCCTGGGCGAACCAACTCCAGACATTGTCGCTCGTGAGCGCCGCGCGGTGGAAGCCGCCGAGCAGGATGTCGGTGCTGCCGGTGCCGATCTGGCTGTCGCGATCGACGACCGCCGGATCGATCTGATAGCTGCCGGTCGGCAGCTTGGCGCCGAAGGTCAAGCCCGTCGACAGGTCGTCCGAGAACCCGGTGTAGATGCCCTGCAGCCTGATGTCGCCGAGATCCGACCAATGCGCCGTGGTGAGGTCGGGCGGCGAATTGGGATAGTTCGTATCGGTGGTGAACTTGCGGTCCCAATAAGGGATCTCCGCCTGAATGCCCCAGCTCCGGTTGAACATGTACTGGAGGCCGGCGGTGAGGAAATTCGTGCGCAGATCCTTGTCGCCATTGTCGGCGGCCGGCGCGCGGCCGGTGTTGTGCCAATTGATCGTCTGGTCCTGGTAGTCGTATTCGAGAAAAGCGGTGCCGCCCGCGCCGGTGGGCAACATCGAGCTGGTGCCGACGTCGAAGACGCCGCAGCCGCAGGCGCAGGCCAAGCTCTGCTGCGGCGACATGCCGATGATGAAAGCCGCGGCCGCAAGAACGACGGAAGCGATGCCGAAGGGAAGGCGGATGCCGACGCGCGCGCCTTCGCCGCGCCCCTCTCCGGACGAGAAGACATGATTTCCTCGCATGAACGGGAATTGACTGCGGCGCGCCGAAGCAGCGCGCGCAATCCGGCCGATCGCGCGATCAGCCGGGCGGTTTCGATCGGAGGGTCAGCCGTTCAGCGGGGGTGCGCGGGCGTCGTAGGTAGGCGTCGTCGGATAGGCGACGGCGACGACAGCGGCGATGTGCGGCGGGGCGCTGTTCCACGCCGCGGGCGCCGGGACGAGAATCTCGGCCGGGGCAAGGTAAGGCGTATCGATCGCGGTGCAGAGCGGACAGCACTGCCCGGAATGACCGTCGCCGGTCCCTGGCGCTCCGGCCTCATGGGCGCCGGTCGAGCCGTGGCCGCTGCCGCAGATGGCAAAGGCCGGCATGGCCGGGCCGGCGGTGACCCTGAGCTCGGCCGCGATGAGCAGCGGCAGCGAGACCTGAACGTAGAGCGCCAGCAGCGACAGCCACGCGCCCAGCGACCGGAATTTGCCGATGCCCGGTCTCATCCGCCTGCAGCGCCGATAACGCTTATCAGCATCGTCCCCCCGTCGATAACGCTAGTTGCGGCCAACCGGCACGTCAATCGGCGCGTGGCGAGCCGAGGGCGGCGCGCCGCGGCGAAGCGTCGCGGTTGCGCCGGGATCGTCGCGGCGAGCGTCCGCATCATGCGCCCCTTTTGTCGTGATCCCGGAACACACCCTGGACGGGTGCGGGTGCCATTTGGCTAGAGCCGCGGCCACCGCCGCGGTACACTATCCGGCAAAAGTTCCGCGAGGAATTCATGACGGGTCTGACGCAAAGCTATGCCCACGGCACCTCGGACGTGCCGCTGATCGGCGACACCATCGGCGCGCATTTCGACAAGGCGGCGGCGCGCTGGGGCGACCGCGACGCGCTGATCGTGCGGCACCAGGGGGTGCGCTGGAGCTATGCCGAGCTCAAGGCCAAGGTCGACGCCCTGGCCGCCGGGCTGCTGGCGCTCGGGCTCGAGCCCGGCGACCGCGTCGGCATCTGGTCGCCCAACAATTCGGAATGGGTGGTGACGCAATTCGCCACCGCCCGGGCCGGGCTCATCCTGGTCAACATCAACCCGGCCTATCGCCTCTCCGAGCTCGACTACGCGCTCAACAAGGTCGGCTGCAAGGCGCTGATCACCGCCGACCATTTCAAGACCTCGGATTATGTCGGCATGCTGCGCGAACTGGCGCCCGAGATCGACCGCAGCGCGCCGGGCCGGCTGCAGGCCAAGCGCCTGCCGTCGCTCGCGGCCCTCATTCGCATTGGAAAGGGCGAGCAGCGGGGCTTCTTCCGCTTCGAGGACGTGCTCGACGCCGGCGGCGAGCGCCACCGGGCCGCGGTCGAGGCGCTGGCGCCGAAGCTGCAATTCGACGACCCCATCAACATCCAGTTCACCAGCGGCACCACCGGCATGCCCAAGGGCGCGACGCTCACCCACCACAACATCCTCAACAACGGCTTCTTCATCGGCAAGGCGCAGAAGCTCTCCGATCGCGACCGCGTCTGCATCCCGGTGCCGCTCTATCACTGCTTCGGCATGGTGCTGGGCAACCTCGCCTGCATCACCCATGGCGCGGCGATGGTCTATCCCTCGGAAGGCTTCGAGCCGCTGGCCACGCTCGAGGCGGTGGCGGCCGAGCGCTGCACCGCGCTCTACGGCGTCCCCACCATGTTCATCGCCGAGCTCGGCCATCCCGATTTCAAGCGCTTCGACCTTTCCTCGCTGCGCACCGGCATCATGGCCGGCTCGCCCTGCCCGATCGAGGTGATGAAGCGCTGCGTCAGCGAGATGCACATGTCCGAGGTGACCATCGCCTACGGCATGACCGAGACCAGCCCGGTGAGCACGCAGACCTCGGCCGAGGACCCGCTGGAGCGGCGCGTCGCCACGGTCGGCCGCGTCCATCCCCATGTCGAGATCAAGATCGTCGACGCCGAAGGCCGCATCGTCCCGCCGGGGCAGCCGGGCGAGCTCTGCACCCGCGGGTATTCGGTGATGCTGGGCTATTGGGGCGACGAGGAGCGGACCGCCGAGGCGATCGACCGCGCCGGCTGGATGCACACCGGCGACCTCGCCACGCTCGACGAGGAGGGCTATTGCAACATCGTCGGCCGCATCAAGGACATGGTGATCCGCGGCGGCGAGAACGTCTATCCGCGCGAGATCGAGGAGTTCCTCTTCCGCCATCCCAAGGTCGAGGCGGTGCAGGTGGTGGGCCTGCCCGACGTCAAATACGGCGAGGAGCTCTGCGCCTGGATCAAGCTCAAGCCCGGCGAGAGCGCCACCGAGGACGACATCCGCGGCTTCTGCAAGGGCCAGATCGCCCATTACAAGATCCCGCGCTACGTCAAATTCGTCGACGCCTTCCCGATGACGGTGACCGGCAAGGTGCAGAAATTCATGATGCGCGAGCACATGGTGAAGGAGCTGGGCCTCACCGAGCAGAAGACGGCGTAGCGCACTCCTTGCCGACGCATGAGTTCAACCCTTACCTCGTCATGGCCGGGCCGGCCGAAGGCCGAGTCCCGGCCATCCACGCCTCACGGCGCAGAAAGACGTGGATGGCCGTGACAAGCACGGCCATGACGAAGGATAAGGGGACGTGACTCTCTCATTCGCGATAGCCGCGGCGCTTATCCCTTCTTGGCGAAATAGTCCTTCATCGGGGCGAAGTAGAAATCCTGCCAGCCGCCGTCGCGATAGCCGGTATGGCCGTCGGGGACGTTGCGGTGGCGCAGCGTGAGCCGGGTGCCGGTCTTGGCCGGCGCCAGCAGCACCTCGATCTCGGAATCGGGATCGTCCTTTTCGAATTTGGTGGTGCGCCAGGACTGGACGATGCGCTTGCCGGGCTCGAGCCTGAGGTTGCGGCCGCTGATATAGCCGTCCCAGGCGGTGAAGGTGCCGCCCGCGCGCGCCGACGCCCGCGCCCTGGCGCCGGTCATGGCGCTGTGGGCGCGGCTGTCGAGCCAGGCGTCATAGACCGCCTGCGGCGGCGCCGGGATGGTCGCCTTGAGCGTGAAGCGCAACGCCATCCCCTGCCCCCTCAGGAATAGGTGAAGCGCGGCCGCCAGCCGGCGCTGCCCTCGGGCAGCAGGTCGAAGAAATGCCAGAGCGAGCAGAAATCGTCGCCCGGGCCGAGGCCGGTGTCGCTGACGCGCAGCACCTTGCCGTCGCGGCGCTGGAAGACCGAGACGCCGGGCAGGAAGCCGTGCTCGCCGCGATAGCCCATATCGGCGGCGAAGCTGGTGTCGCGGTGCGACACCATGCGGAAGCGCCAGCCGCGCGCGGCCTTGAACTTCTCCTGGGTCTCGGGCGCGTCGGGCGAAGTGACGACGAAGGCGGCGCGGTTCTCCAGATGCGGCAGCACGCCGTTGAAGCCGTCGGCCCAGAGCGTGCAGTAGGGGCAGCCCGCGCCCATGTTGTGGATGACGAAGAGGCTGTCCTGGTCGCCGAAGAGATCGGCCAGCGCCACCGTGCCGCCGGCGGTCGCGAACTCGTAGCCGCCCACCTCTTCCGGCTCGATCTCCTGCTGCAGCGCGCGCATCTTCTTGCGCAGCTCGGTGATCTCGCCGCGATAGCGCGCCAGCCGCTGCGCCGTCTCCCGATAGGCCATGATCGCTCCTCCGTCGGTTGGCTAGTCTAGGATGCGCGCCTCGGCCGGCGGCGGCGCGTCTTGCGCGCCTTGCCGCGCTCGACCTGGTCGAGCCAGGCGGCCAAGGTGTCGAACTGGGCCTGCCAGTACTTGCTGTAGCGGTTGATCCAGAGCGCGGCCTCGAGGATCGGCCCGGCCTCGAGCCGGCAGCGGCTGACGCGGCCGCTGCGCTCCTGCTTGACGAGGCCGGCGCGCACCAGCACCTGGATGTGGCGCGACACCGCCTGCAGCGAGATGTCGAACGGCGCCGCCAGCTCCGAGACCAGCAGCTCCGCCCCGTCGAGCCGGCCCAGGATCTCGCGCCGCACGGGATCGGCGAGCGCGGCGAAGACGCGGTCGAGCGTCTCGGCGGCAGCGTCGGGATCGGCCGGGACGGCCGCAGCCTTCAATGGCATGGTTGACAGTCAACGCCAAGGTTGACTTTTTGTCAAGCGCCAGGCGAAGGCGTGAAGCGCCTTCGTCCGCGGCGCCCGCCAGCGACAATGCTTCGCGTTGCGCTAGACCGGCTTCGCCGCCGCGCCGGCGGCGTCGGGGGCGCCGTAGAGCTGGCGCGCGCGCGCCTCGAAGGCCGAGACCATGCGCTTCACCGCCTCGTTGAACAGCAGGCCGATGATCTTCTGCAGCATGCGCGAGCGGAACTCGAAATCGACGTAGAAATCGATCAGGCAGCCGCCGTCCGGCTGGGCGGCGAAGCTCCAATGGTTGTTGAGGTAGCGGAACGGCCCTTCGGTGTAGCTGACATCGATGCCGCGGGGCCGGTCGAGCACGACGCGCGAGGTGAAGCGCTCGCGCACCATGCGGAAGCCGATCAGCAGGTCGGCGGTGATGGTGGTGGCGCTGCGCTCGCGCACCCGCGCCCCCAGGCACCAGGGCAGGAACTCGGGATAGCGCTCGACATCGGCGACGAGATCGAAGAGCTGCTCTGGCGTGTAGGGGAGCAGCCGGCGCTCGGCATGGGTCGGCATGGATTATTGTGCCGCGAGCGTCTCGGCGCGGGCGGCGCGCAGCCTGGCGAAATCCTCGCCCGCGAAATAGGAGGAGCGCGTCAGCGGCGAGGCCGAGACCATGAGGAAGCCCTTGCCGAAGGCCAGCGCGCGGTAGGTCTCGAACTCCTCGGGGGTCACGAAGCGCTGGACGGCGTGATGCTTGGGCGTCGGCTGGAGATACTGGCCGATGGTGAGGAAATCGACGCGCGCCGCGCGCAGATCGTCCATCACCTGCAGCACTTCCGCCTTGTCCTCGCCGAGCCCGACCATGATGCCGGATTTGGTGAACATGGCGGGGTCGAGCTCCTTGACCCGGTCGAGGAGGCGCAGCGAATGGAAATAGCGGGCGCCCGGCCGCACCTCGGCATAAAGCCGCGGCACGGTCTCGAGATTGTGGTTGTAGATGTCGGGCCTGGCCGCGACCACCGCCTCGATCGCGCCGTCCTTCTTGAGGAAGTCGGGGGTCAGCACCTCGATGGTGGTGGCGGGCGCGGTCGCGCGGATGGCGCGGATGGTGCGCACGAAGTGCCCGGCGCCGCCGTCCTCGAGATCGTCGCGATCGACGGAGGTGACGACGATGTGGCTGAGGCCCAGCCGCGCCGCGGCTTCGGCGACATGCTGCGGCTCGTGCGGGTCGAGCTGGTCGGGCCGCCCGGTCGCCACGTTGCAGAAGCTGCAGGCGCGGGTGCAGACGCTGCCCAGGATCATCACCGTGGCGTGCTTCTGCTTCCAGCACTCGCCGATATTGGGGCAGGCCGCCTCTTCGCAGACGGTGTTGAGCTTGAGCTCGCGCATCAGGCGGCGCGTTTCGTGGTATTCCGGCGAGACCGGCGCCTTGACGCGGATCCAGGACGGCTTGCGCGGCACCGGATTGTCCGGCCGATGCGCCTTTTCGGGATGGCGGAGAGGGGGCTCGCTCATCGCAGCCTGCTCAGTTCGGGCTAGATGTGGAGGACCTGGCCGAACGCGTCAAGCACGCTCTCATGCATCATCTCGGAGAGCGTCGGATGCGGGAAGATGGTGCGCATCAGCTCCTGCTCGGTGGTCTCCAGCGTCTTGGCGATGGTGTAGCCCTGGATCAGCTCGGTCACCTCGGCGCCGATCATATGCGCCCCCAGCAGCTCGCCGGTCTTGGCGTCGAACACCGTCTTCACCAGGCCTTCGGGCTCGCCCAGCGCGATCGCCTTGCCGTTGCCGATGAAGGGAAAGCGGCCGACCTTCAGCTCGTAGCCCGCCTCCTTCGCCTTGCGCTCGGTGAGCCCCACGCTCGCCACCTGCGGCCGGCAATAGGTGCAGCCCGGGATGTTCCTGGTGTCGAGCGGATGGACGGTGTTGAGCCCGGCGATGCGCTCGACGCAGATCACGCCCTCATGCATCGCCTTGTGGGCGAGCCAGGGCGGGCCGACGACGTCGCCGATGGCGTAGACCCCGGGCTCGTCGGTGCGCAGCCATTCATCGACCAGGATATGGCCCTTCTCGGCCCGCACCTTGGTCTTCTCGAGCCCGATATTTTCGACATTGCCGGTGATGCCGACGGCGAGCACGACGCGCTCGGCCGCGACCTCCACCGTCTTGTCGCCCGCGGAGAGCGTCGCGGTCACGCTGTCGGCGTTGCGCTTCAGCTCCTTCACCATGGTCGAGGTGTGGATCTTCATGCCCTGCTTCTCGAAGGCCTTGCGCGCGAAGGCCGAGATCTCCTCGTCCTCGGCCGGCAGCACGCGGTCGAGCACCTCGACCACCGTCACCTCGGCGCCCATGTCGCGGTAGAAGCTGGCGAACTCGATGCCGATCGCGCCGGAGCCCACGACCAGCACCGATTTCGGCATCGCCGGCGGCACCATCGCCTCCTTGTAGGTCCAGACGAGCTTGCCGTCGGGCTCGAGCCCCGGCAGCGCGCGCGCCCGGGCGCCGGTGGCGATGATGATGTGCTTGGCGGCGAACTCGCCCACCGGCTTGCCGTCCTTGGCGACCGCGATGCGGCCCTTGCCGAGCAGGCTCCCCTGCCCGTCGATGACGGCGATCTTGTGCTTCCTCATCAGGAAGCCCACGCCGTTGGAGAGCTGCTTGGCCACCTTGCGCGAGCGCTCCACCACCTTCTTGGCATCGAAGGCGATGTCCTTGGCCGAGAAGCCGTAGGCGTCGAGATTGTGCAGCAGGTGATTGATCTCGGAGCTGCGCAGCAGCGCCTTGGTCGGGATGCAGCCCCAATTGAGGCAGATGCCGCCCAGATGCTCGCGCTCGACCACCGCCGTCTTCATGCCGAGCTGCGCCGCGCGGATCGCCGCGACATAGCCCCCCGGCCCGCCGCCGAGGATGATTGTATCGAAACTCGTGTCAGCCATGCGATGGATCCTTCACAGACCCCCTCACCCTCCCAGCGCTTCGCGCTGGGCCCCTCCCTCTCCCATAAGGGGAGAGGGAAAATAAGCGCTCGCTGCGCTCCCTCTCCCCTTGCGGGAGAGGGTTGGGGTGAGGGGTTGCCACGGTCAGAGCGCCAGCATGCCCGGCGCTTCGATGATCTTCTTGAAGGCCTGGACCCATTGCGCGCCGACGGCGCCGTCGATGACGCGATGGTCGCAGGCGAGCGTGCAGCTCATCACGCTGGCCACCGCCAGCGCGCCGTTCTTCACCACCGGCCGCTGCTCGCCGACGCCGACCGCCAGGATGGCGCTGTGCGGCGGGTTGATCACCGCGGTGAAATCCTTGATGCCGTACATGCCGAGATTGGAGATCGAGAAGGTGCCGCCCTGGAACTCCTGCAGCTTGAGCTTGCCGGCGCGCGCCCGCGTGCCGAGATCGCGCATCTCGGCCGAGATCTGCTGCAGCCCCTTGCCTTCCGCCGCCTTGATGATCGGCGTGATCAGCCCTTCCTCGATCGCCACCGCGACCGCGATGTCGGCGGTCTGCCATTGCAGGATGGCGTCCTCGCTCCACGACACGTTGACCGCCGGCACCTTCTTCAAGGTCAGCGCCGCGGCCTTGATGACGAAGTCGTTGACCGAGAGCTTGAGCCCGGCGGCGGTGTTGACCTCGTCGCGCATGCGCAGCAGCGCGTCGATCTCGCAATCGACGGTGAGGTAGTAGTGCGGGATGGTGAGCTTCGATTCCACCATGCGCCGGGCGATGACGCGCCGCATGCTGGTGATCGGCAGCTCGGTGAAGGCGGGGTTGCCGGCGAGCGCCACCACCTGGTCGCGGCTGTAGCTCGGCGCCGCCACGCCGCCCGGCATCGCCGCAGGCGCGGGCGCGCGCGCGGCCACCGCGGCGCGCGGCGCTCCCGGCCCCTTGGCCAGCGCCGCCTCGATGTCGTGCTTGACGATGCGGCCATGCGGGCCGGAGCCGGCGATCCGCGCCAGGTCGAGCCCGGCCTTCTCCGCCATGCGCCGCGCCAGCGGGCTGGCGAAGACGCGGTCGCCCTCGCCATGGCCGTTGGCCCGCGGCGCCGGCGCGGCGGCGGCCGGCGCCGGCGCCGGGCGCGGCGCTTCCGGCGCGGGCGTGGCGGCGGCGGCCGGCGGCGCGGGCTTGGGCGCGGCGGCCGGCGGCTTGGCCGCGCCGGCGAGCGCCGCCTTGTCCTCGCCTTCCTCGAGCAGCAGCGCGATCGGCTGGTTGACCTTCACGCCCTCGGTGCCTTCGGGCACCAGGATCTTGCCGAGCGTGCCCTCATCGACCGCCTCGAACTCCATCGTCGCCTTGTCGGTCTCGATCTCGGCGATGACGTCGCCGGCCTTCACCGCATCGCCTTCCTTCTTGTGCCATTTCGCCAGGTTGCCCTCGGTCATGGTCGGCGACAGCGCGGGCATCAGGAGCTCGATCGGCATGGGTCCCTCCCCGCTCAGCGATAGCTGACGGCCTTGGCCGCCTCGACCACCGCATCGGACTGCGGCAGCGCCAGGCGCTCGAGATTGGCGGCATAGGGCAGCGGCACGTCCTTGCCGGTGACGCGCTTCACCGGCGCGTCGAGATGGTCGAAGGCCTGCTCCATCAGCAGCGCGGCGATCTCCGCGCCGATGCCGGCAAAGGACCAGCCCTCCTCGAGCGAGACCAGGCGGTTGGTCTTCTTCACCGAGGCGACGATGGTGTCGACGTCCAGCGGCCGCAGCGTGCGCAGATCGATCACCTCGGCCGAGATGCCCTCGGCCGCGAGCTTCTCCGCCGCCTCCAGCGCCACCTGCACCATGCGCGAGAAGGCGAGGATGGTGACGCCGTCGCCGGCGCGCGCGATGCGGGCGCGGCCCAGCGGCACCACGTGGTCGCCCTCGGTCGGCACCTCGAAGCTGGCGCCATAGACCAGCTCGTTCTCGAGGAAGATCACCGGGTTGGGATCGCGGATCGCCGCTTTCAGCAGGCCCTTGTGGTCGGCCGCGGTATAGGGCGCCACCACCTTGAGCCCCGGCACATGCGCGTACCAGCTCGAGTAATCCTGCGAATGCTGCGCCGCGACGCGCGCCGCGGCGCCGTTGGGGCCGCGGAAGACGATCGGGCAATGCATCTGGCCGCCCGACATGTAGCGCGTCTTGGCGGCCGAGTTGATGATCTGGTCCATCGCCTGCATGGCGAAGTTCCAGGTCATGAACTCGACGATCGGCCGGAGCCCGGCGAAGGCGGCGCCGACGCCGATGCCGGCGATCGAGTGCTCGGAGATCGGCGTGTCGATGACGCGGCGCGCGCCGAACTCCTGCAGCAGGCCCTGGCTCACCTTGTAGGCGCCCTGGTACTCCGCCACCTCCTCGCCCATGAGGAAGACGTTCTCGTCGCGCCGCATCTCCTCGGCCATGGCATCGCGCAGCGCCTCGCGCACGGTGATGCGTGGCGCTGGGCCCGGAATATTCCTGCTCCTCGCCCGCCGGCGGCCGCTTGGGCTCGGCCGGGCCGCTCGGCGCCGGTCTGGGCGGCTTCGCCTCGGCCACCGGCGCCTCCGGGGCCGGGGTCGCGGGGCGCGGCGCGGCGGGCGCCTGCGCCTTGGCAACGGCGCCCACCTCCTCGCCTTCGCCGGCGATGAGGGCGATGGGCTGATTGACCGCGACGTTCTCGCTGCCTTCGGGGACGAGGATCTTGGCGAAGGTGCCTTCGTCCACCGCCTCCATCTCCATCGTCGCCTTGTCGGTCTCGATCTCGGCGAGGATGTCGCCGGCCTTGACCGCCTCGCCGGGCTGCTTGTGCCACTTGGCGATCTTGCCCTCGGTCATGGTCGGCGAGAGCGCCGGCATCAGCACTTCGATCGGCATCGGATTAGGAGCCTGTCTGGGACATGGGATGGGTCTGCGTTGCACGAGGATGGGGCGATGTTAGGAGCGCGGCCGCAGGCGATGCTGGAAGCATCGTCAAGGCCGTGCGACGCGGCAGCGCCCCATCCTCGTGCAACCCTCCGGGACATCGGCATTTCGCGCCTGTCGTCGTCCCTCGTCGCTCACGATGCGCATGGGCATCGCTTCGCTCCTCGCTCCTAGCCAGACGCGAAATGACGATGTCGCAGACCCATCCCATGTCCCAGACAGGCTCCTTAAGCCTCGCCGTAGACGTCGGTCCACAGCTCCTGCGGATCGGGTTCCGGGCTCTGCTGCGCGAAGTCCGCAGCGGCGGTGATGATGTCCTTGATCTCCTTGTCGATCTCCTTGAGCCGCGCCTCGTCCGCCATGCCGCCGTCGATGAGCCGCTTCTTCACCTGGTCGATCGGGTCGTGCTCCTGGCGCATGCGGCTGACCTCGTCCTTGCTGCGGTACTTGGCCGGATCGGACATGGAATGGCCGCGATAGCGATAGGTCTGCATCTCCAGGATGTAGGGGCCCTTGCCCGAGCGCGCGTGCTCCAGCGCCTCGGCCGCCGCCTCGCGCACGGCGACGACGTTCATGCCGTCGACCTGATGGCCGGGGATCTCGAAGGGCGCGCCGCGGCTGACGAGATCGTGCGAGGCCGAGCTGCGGGTGATCGAGGTCCCCATGCCGTATTTGTTGTTCTCGATGATGTAGACCACCGGCAGCTTCCACAGCGCCGCCATGTTGAAGCTCTCGTAGACCTGGCCCTGGTTCATCGCGCCGTCGCCCAGGAAGGTGATGCTGACCTTGCCGTTGCTGCGGTATTTGTGGGCGAAGCCCAGCCCGGTGCCGATCGGCACCTGGGCGCCGACGATGCCGTGCCCGCCGAAGAAGTTCTTCTCGCGGGAGAACATGTGCATCGAGCCGCCCTTGCCCTTGGAATAGCCGCCGCGGCGGCCGGTGAGCTCGGCCATGACCCCCTTGGGATCCATGCCGGTGGCGAGCATGTGGCCGTGGTCGCGATAGGAGGTGACGATGCTGTCGCCCTCCTCGGCGGCGGCGAGCACCCCCACCACCACCGCTTCCTCGCCGATGTAGAGATGGCAGAAGCCGCCGACGAGGCCCATGCCGTACATCTGGCCCGCCTTCTCCTCGAAGCGGCGGATCAGCAGCATGTCGCGATAGAGCTGCAGCAGCTCGGCCGCCGATACCTCCGGCTCCTCGAGCTTCGCCGTTCTCGGCTTGCGCTTCGCCATGGCCATGGCGCCATCCCTATGCTGATTGGCAGGAGCCCCGCCCGGGCGACCGCGACAGGGCAGCGCGGGTAACATGCCCCCGGTCCCGCGCGAATGCAAGCCGATCGCCGGTAAATTATTGTTTTGCAACGCAAAATGAAACTTAACTGAATATCAGTTAAGCGAGTTGAAAAGGCGCGGCAAGGCAGTCCCGGCGAAGACTCGCCGGGCTGACGGGCGCGACAGCGGCGGGTCGATTAACGCCCGGCCGGGGTGTTGAAGATGACGATCTCGTGCGGCCCGACCAGGTTGAGCTGGCTGCGGGCGCGCTCGTCGAGCATGTCGCGGTCGAGATGGTCGGCGCGCAGGAGATCGACCCGCCGCTCGAGCGTTGATCGCTCGGCCTCCACAGCGGCAAGGGTCGTCTCGGCCTCGTGGACCTGCTGGTTGAGGCGCACATAGGCCAGCAGCCCGCGGTCGCCCTGCACCAGGTGATACGCGAAATAGGCGACGAGGCTGATCCCCAGGATGGGACCGATGACCAGCCGCGCACGCCGGCGTATCTCGAGGACGATCGACACGGGGAGCAGGGAATCACGCCCGAGTCGCGCCGTCAATCGCCCCGAGTCGCGTGCCCTCGCCCCGAGTCACTTTGTCGCAGCCGCGGCGGGACCCACCACCACAGCAGCAGCACATAGCCGCAGACCGCGACATAGAGCACGGCAAACGCCCAGAGCGGCAACGGCCAGTAGATCAGCCGGTTCACCACCCGGGCGATGAGCGGCGCCGCGGAGAAGGATCGGCCGGCGGCGCGCATGAGCTCCGCCTGCCAGTTGGTGAGGAAGCAGGCCTGCGCCAGCACCGCCTGCAGCGCCACCAGCGCCAGCACCGCGACATGCAGCGCCCGCCACCACAGGATCCGCACGAAGCGCCAGCCGAGCCAGCCGCCCAGCGGGATGACGACGAGGCCGAAGACATTGAACAGGATGACGCCGACATGGACGGCGAGGACGGCGTCGGCGAGGCGCGTGTACTGGTCGGCGGTCATCGCGGTGCTCACGCACGATCTCTGTCATCGTCATGACCGGGCTTGTCCCGGTCATCCACGTCTTCGGGCGCGCTCGCTGCAAGACGTGGATGCCCGGGACTCGGCCTTCGGCCGGCCCGGGCATGACGACCAAGGGATTGCGATACCCTCAGGAACGCGGGCGCCGGAGCACGCTCTTGCCGGCGTAGCGCGCGGCGGGGCCGAGCTTCTCCTCGATGCGGATGAGCTGGTTGTACTTGGCGAGCCGGTCGGAGCGCGACAGCGAGCCGGTCTTGATCTGGCCGCAATTGGTGGCGACCGCGAGATCGGCGATGGTGGCATCCTCGGTCTCGCCCGAGCGATGCGACATCACCGCGGTATAGCCGGCGCGATGCGCCACCTCGACCGCCTCCAGCGTCTCGCTCAAGGTGCCGATCTGGTTGACCTTGACCAGGATGGAATTGGCCAGCCCCCGGGCGATGCCGTCGGCGAGCCGCTTGGGGTTGGTGACGAAGAGGTCGTCGCCGACGAGCTGGATCCGGCTGCCCAGCGCCTCGGTGAGCGCCTTCCAGCCCGCGATATCGTCCTCGGCCATGCCGTCCTCGATCGAGACGATGGGATAGCGCTGCACCAGATCCTCGTAATACCGCACCATGCCGGCGGCATCGAGCGTCTTGCCCTCGCCTTCGAGCACATAGCGGCCCTCTCTGCAGAACTCGCTGGCGGCGGGATCGAGCGCCAGCATGACCTCCTCGCCCGGCTCGTATCCCGCGGTCTCGATCGCCTTCATCACGAAGCCTAGCGCCTCGTCCGCCGAGGCGAGGTTGGGGGCGAAGCCGCCCTCGTCGCCGACATTGGTGTTGTGGCCGCTGTCCTTCAATTGCCGGCGCAGCGCCTGGAACACCTCGGCGCCCATGCGGATGGCGTCCGCCATGCTCGCCGCCGCCACCGGCATGATCATGAACTCCTGGATGTCGATGGGATTGTCGGCATGGACGCCGCCATTGATGATGTTCATCTGCGGCACCGGCAATGTCCGCGCATGCGTGCCCCCGACATAGCGGAAGAGCGGCAGCCCCAGCTCGGCCGCCATCGCCTTGGCCGCGGCGAGGCTGACGCCCAGGATCGCATTGGCGCCGAGGCGCGACTTGTTCTCGCTGCCGTCGAGCTCGATGAGGAGGCGATCGATCGCCTCCTGCGCTTCGGCCTCGACCCCCGAGAGCGCGTCGAAGATCTCGCCGTTCACCGCCTCGACCGCGTGGCGCACGCCCTTGCCGCCATAGCGCGCGCTATCGCCGTCGCGCAGCTCGACCGCCTCATGCGCGCCGGTGGAGGCGCCCGACGGCACCGCGGCGCGGCCCAGCGCGCCGCTCTCCAGCGTCACCTCGACCTCGACGGTGGGATTGCCGCGGCTGTCGAGGATCTCGCGGCCGTGGATGTCGGCGATGGCGCTCATGGCTTGCTCCCGATCTGATCGGCGCGAGATAGCCCGCAGCCCCCCGGGAGGCAAGCCGCTCAGGAGGCGAGCGGCGCGGCCTTCGCCAGGCGGTCGAACGCGAGCAGCGTCTCGAGCAGCGCCGGCATGTCGGCGAGCCGCACCATGTTGGGACCGTCCGACGGCGCCTTGTCGGGGTCCTGATGCGTCTCCATGAAGACCGCGGCGACGCCGACCGCGACCGCGGCGCGCGCCAGCGCCGGCACGAAGCGGCGCTCGCCGCCGGTGGCATCGCCCTTGCCGCCGGGCTGCTGCACCGAGTGCGTCGCGTCGAACACCACGGGATAGCCCGTCTCGGCCAGGATCGGCAGCGCCCGCATGTCGTTGATGAGCGTGTTGTAGCCGAAGGAGACGCCGCGCTCGCACAGCAGGATCTTGTCGTTGCCGGCCGATGCCACCTTCTTCGCCACGTTCTTCATGTCCCAGGGGGCGAGGAACTGGCCCTTCTTGATGTTGATCGCCCGGCCGGTCTTGGCCGCGGCCACCAGCAGGTCGGTCTGGCGGCAGAGGAAGGCCGGTATCTGCAGCACGTCGACGGCTTCGGCCACCGCGGCGCATTGCTCGGGCGCATGCACGTCGGTCAGCACCGGGCAGCCATAGGTCTCGCGCACCTCGGCGAGGATGGGCAGGCTCGCCTCGAGCCCCAGCCCGCGCGCGCCCTCGATCGAGGTGCGGTTGGCCTTGTCGAAGGAGGTCTTGTAGACGAGGGAGATGCCGAGCCTGCCGGTCAGCTCGACCAGCGCATGGCTCATCTCCAGCGCATGGGCACGGCTCTCCAGCGCGCAAGGCCCGGCGATGAGCGCCAGCGGCCGGTCATTGCCGACCATGAAATTGCCGATGGGAACGTGACGTGCGGTCATGATGGCTGCTTTATTACCCGCTGCTCTCTTGAAATGAAACCATCACCGCCGCCCCCGCGAAAGCGGGGGCCCAGGAACGAGCGCAGGTCGGTTGCTCTGGTTCCCCGCTTGCGCGGGGAAGGCAGAAAATGAGTGCTCACACCAGCCGGCTCTGGTCGAGTGCCGCCTTGATGAACGAGGTGAACAGCGGGTGCGGCTCGAAGGGCTTGGATTTGAGCTCGGGGTGGTACTGCACGCCGATGAACCAGGGATGCTCGGGCAGCTCGACGATCTCCGGCAGGATGCCGTCGGGCGACATGCCGGAGAAGACGAGGCCGGCATCCTCGAGCTTGCCCTTGTAGTGGATGTTGACCTCGTAGCGGTGGCGGTGGCGCTCGCTGATATGCGTGGCGCCATAGACGGCGCTGACGCGGCTGCCGGGCGCGAGCTCCGCCGGATAGGCCCCCAGCCGCATGGTGCCGCCGAGATCGCCGCCCGCCTGCCGCTTCTCCAGCATGTTGCCGCGCATCCATTCGGTCATCAGCCCGACCACGGGATGCTCGCACGGGCCGAACTCGGTCGAGCCCGCGCCCTCGAGCCCGGCGAGATGGCGCGCCGCCTCGATCACCGCCATCTGCATGCCGAAGCAGATGCCGAAATAGGGCACGCCGCGCTCGCGCGCGAACTGCGCCGCCTTGATCTTGCCCTCGGCGCCGCGTTCGCCGAAGCCGCCGGGGACGAGGATGCCGTGCACCGCCTCGAGATGATGCACCGCGTCGCCCTGCTCGAAGATCTCGCTGTCGAGCCAGTCGAGCTTGACCCGCACCTGGTTGGCGATGCCGCCATGGCTCAGCGCCTCGGCCAGCGATTTGTAGCTGTCGAGCAGGTGCGTGTACTTGCCGACCACGGCGATGGTGACCTCGCCTTCCGGCCGGCGGATGCGGCCGACGATCTCGCGCCAACCCCCAAGCTGCGGCTCGCCCTGGGCGATGCCGAAATGATCGCAGACCTCGCGGTCGAAGCCCTGCAGGTGATAGGCGTTCGGCACCTCGTAGATGGTGTCGACGTCGAGCGCCGGGATGACGCGGCTTTCGCGCACGTTGCAGAAGAGGGCGATCTTCTTGCGCTGGCCCTCGGGGATCGGCCGGTCGGAGCGGCAGAGCAGGATGTCGGGCTGGATGCCGAGGCCGAGCAGCTCCTTCACCGAATGCTGCGTCGGCTTGGTCTTGAGTTCGCCCGCCGACGGGATCCACGGCACCAGCGTCAGATGCACGAAGAGCGTGCGCTCGCGGCCGAGATCGTTGCCGAGCTGGCGGATCGCCTCGAGGAAGGGCAGGCTCTCGATGTCGCCGACCGTGCCGCCGATCTCGCACAGCACGAAATCCTCGTCGCCGTCGAGATCGGCCTGGATGAATTCCTTGATCGCGTCGGTGACGTGCGGGATCACCTGCACGGTGGCGCCGAGATACTCGCCGCGGCGCTCGCGGCCGATCACCGTCGAATAGATGCGGCCGGTGGTGACGCTGTCGCTGCGCCGCGCGGCGACGCCGGTGAAGCGCTCGTAATGGCCGAGATCGAGATCGGTCTCGGCGCCGTCATCGGTGACGTAGACCTCGCCATGCTGATAGGGGCTCATCGTCCCGGGATCGACGTTGAGATAGGGGTCGAGCTTCCGGAGCCGCACCTTGAAGCCGCGCGCCTGCAGCAGCGCGCCGAGCGCCGCTGCCGAAAGACCTTTGCCAAGGGAGGAGACCACGCCGCCGGTAATGAAGATGAACCGCGTCATGGACCTTCAATCTAAGCGACAGGGCGGTGCGGCACAACTGAAAGCGTCGGGCTTTAGCGGAACTGGCGGAATTGCTGGCGTTTCTTTTGCCGCCTCGGGAACGCGCGGCGATCGAGCGGCGGCGGCGGGCGCGATTGCCGCGCGAGAAACGCGCGATTGCCGGCGAGTCGCGGCGAGTCGCCGCCGCCGCTGCGGCTATTTCGCCAGCGGCGCGCTGGGTGCTGCGGGCTCGGCCGGAGCCGGCTTGCCCGGCGCCGCAGGGGCCGGAGCCGGGGCCGGCTCGCTCTGGCTCGGCGGCGGCCGCATCAGCAGCGTATCCGTCGCCGGCTGGCGGTTGCCCGCGAGATAGGCCAAGGCCAGGCTGGTGAGGAAGAAGGCTCCCGCCAGGATCGCCGTCGTCCGCGTCAGCAGATTGGCGGTCGAGCGCCCGCTCATGAAACCCGACATGCCGCCGCCGCCGATGCCGAGACCGCCGCCCTCGCTCTTCTGCAGCAGGATGACGCCGATCAAGGCGACGGCGAGCATGAGGTGAACGACGAGGACGACGGTGGTCATGGCGCTTCTGGCGGTGGGCTGGGACGGCGCTTTCTAGCGCGTCGGCAGGCAGAGCGCCAGTGTTCGACGGAACCGGTTCCCGCACTTGATTTTTTCGGCGTCATGCCCGGGCCGCATCCTCATTCCGCCGCTTCCCGCACTCAGCACGCCTGCGCGATCGCCCAGAAATCCGCGGCATCGAGGCTGGCGCCGCCGACCAGCGCGCCATCGACCTCGGGAACATGCAGCAGGTCCCGCGCATTGCCGGGCTTGACCGAGCCGCCATAGAGCAGCCGCACCTCCGATGGCGCCGCCACCCTGCCCTTGAGCCCGGCGCGCAGCTGCGCGTGGACGAGCGCAACGTCGGTGGGCGTGGGCGTGCGCCCGGTGCCGATCGCCCAGACCGGCTCGTAGGCGATCACCAGCTGCGCCGCGCTCATGCCATCCGGCAGCGAGCCCGCGAGCTGGCGCGAGACCACCTCGAGCGCGTGGCCGCCATCGCGCTCCTGCGCCGTCTCGCCGACACAGAGAATGGCGACGAGCCCGGCCTCGCGCGCCGCCTCGACCTTGGCGCGGATCAGCGCGTCGCTCTCGTGATGGTCGCCGCGCCGCTCGGAATGGCCGAGGATGACATGGCTGCAGCCGGCATCGCGCAGCATCGCCGCGCTGATATCGCCGGTATGGGCGCCCATCGGGCGGGTGTGGCAGTCCTGGCCGCCGAGGCCGATGACGCTGCCGGCCAGCGTCTCGGCCACCGCCATCAGCAGCGTCGCCGGCGGGCAGATCAGGAGGTCGCAGGCGAGCGGCCGCGACCGGGCGCGGTCGACCAGGGCGCGCGCCAGCGCCAGCCCGTCCGCCTTGAGCCCATTCATCTTCCAGTTGCCCGCGATCAGCTTGCGCATCGCCTGCCCTGCCCCATCGCCCTGCCCTCCTAGCATAAGCCGCGCACCCTTGCGAGGCGGATGGCGGGACCTCTATCATCCGTCGCATTGCCGCGCCCTTCATCGTCCGGCGCCGCCTCACAGTCCCCGTAAGCCATGCTGCAAGCGATCCGCTCCAAAGCTTCGTCCCTGGTCGTCAAGATCCTGTTCGGCGTGCTCATCCTCACCTTCGGGGTCTGGGGCATCGGCGACATCTTCCGCAACCGCGGCAGCGACACCGTCGTCGCCACCGTCGGCGACCGCAAGATCGACATCCAGGAGCTGAACCAGGCGGTGCGCCAGGATGCCGAGCGCTGGCGCCAGGCGCTGCGCGGCGCCAATCTCGACAACGAGCAGCTGAAGCAGCTCGGCATCGTCGACAGCGCGCTGCAGCGGCTCATCGACCGCAATCTCGTCGATCTCGAGATCGACCGCCTCCACCTCTCCGTCAGCCAGGATGCGCTCGACGATCTCATCCGCTCCAACCGCGCCTTCCAGAACGACCAGGGCGTGTTCGACCCGCAGATCTACGAGCAGTTCGTGGCCGCGCAGCATATGAGCTCGCAGCAGTTCAAGGCGGCGATCCGCGGCGACATCGTCCGCCAACAGCTCGACGAGGCGCTGGTCGCCGGCGTGGCGCCGCCGGCCGAGCTGCTCGACACCATCTACCGCAGCCGCGCCGAGAAGCGCACCGCCGAGGTGATGACGCTGCCGGCGAGCGCCGTCCCCGATCCCGGCACGCCGAGCGATACCGAGATGCAATCGGTCTACGACAAGCACAAGGAAGAGTTCCGCGTGCCCGAGCGGCGCAGCTTCAGCCTCGCCACGCTCTCGGTCGACGCGGTCGCGGCCGACATCAAGGTGCCGGACGAGAAGCTGCACGACGAGTATCAGAACCGCGCCGCCGAGTTCCACACTCCCGAGCAGCGCCATTTCGAGCAGATCCTGCTGCCCGACGAGGCCAAGGCCAAGGCCGCCGCCGCGGAGCTCGCCCAGGGCAAGGATTTCGCCACCGTGGCCAAGGACGTCGCCGGCGCGACGCCGGACACGCTCGATATCGGCTTCTTCAAGAAGGACGATCTGCCGGCGCCGCTCGCCGGCCCGGCCTTCGCGCTGAAGCAGGGCGAGGTCACCCCGCCGGTCCAGGACGCGCTCGGCTGGCACATCCTGAAGCTGGTCGAGGTGAAGCCGGAAGAGACGCAACCCTTCGAGGCGGTCAAGGACAGGCTCGCCAAGGAGGTCGCCCGCGACATGGCCGGCGACCAGATCGAGAAGATCCGCGACAAGGTCGAGGATGCGATGGCCGGCGGCGCCAGCTTCGCCGAGGTGACGCAGCGCTTCGGGCTCAAGGCGAGCAAGATCGCCGATGTCGACGCCAATGGCCGCGGCGCCGACGGCAAGCCGGTCGAGCTGCCGGCCACGGGCACCGACATCCTCAAGACCGCCTTCGACACCGCGCCGGGCCAGATGAGCCAGCTCAACGATCTCGGCGAGAACGGCTATTACCTGCTGCAGGTCGATAAGGTGACGCCGGCCACGGTGAAGCCGCTCGCCGAGGTCAAGCCCGAGGTGGTGACGCTCTGGCAGCAGGAGAAGCGCAACGCCGCGCTCGCCCAGCTCGCCAAGGAGATCGCCGACCAGGTGAAGGCCGGCAAGAAGCTCGCCGACATCGCCGCCGAGCGCAAGCTCCCGGTCTTCGCCAGCAAGCCGCTCACCCGCGCCGGCGGCGATGACCAGGTGCCGGCCAATCTGGTGGCCAACATCTTCGGCGCCAAGCCCGGCGCCGCCGTCTTCGCCCCCGCCGGCGACGGCTACGACGTGGCGCAGGTGACTGAGGTGATGCCGGCCGATCCCGCCAAGGACGCGGCCCAGGTGGCGCAGTTCTCCGAGCGCCTGGTCCTCCCCGGCATGCGCGAAGACATGCTGCAGCAATTCGACAAGGCGCTGCGCGCGCGCTACTCCGTCAGCATCGACAGCGCCGCCGTCTCGCGCGCGTTCTAGCCGAGCTCCGATGCAGCCCCCCAAATCTCATAGCCCCTCCCCCCTTGAGGGGGAGGGTCAGGGTGGGGGGTGCCCACAGGCTCGGCGCATGCCGCCACCGCCGCATCGACACGCCCGCGCCGCTCATTCTCCCCGGCGCACTGCGTGCTTACCCCCCACCCACCCGAGGCCTGCGGCCTCGGGCACCCTCCCCCTCAAGGGGGGAGGGGCTGGCGTGCGCTGAGGAGCAGCCGACCCCATGCAGGTCTCGCCTGGCTTCGACGAGTTCCGCGCGCGCTACGAGGCGGGCAAGCCGGTGCTGGTCTCGACCTCGCTGGTCTCCGATCTCGAGACGCCGGTCTCGGCCATGCTCAAGCTGGCGGATGGCCGGCCCAACAGCTTTCTCTTCGAATCCGTCGAGGGCGGCGCCGCGCGCGGGCGCTATTCCTTCATCGGGATGAAGCCCGACCTGATCTGGCGCTGCGTCGGCGGCCGCGCCGAGATCAACCGCCAGGCGCGCTTCGATCCCGACGCCTTCGGCCCGGCCGAGGGCAACCCCATCGCCAGCCTGCGCGCGCTCATCGCCGAGTGCCGCGTCGAGACGCCGGCGTCGCTGCCGCCGATGGCCTCGGGCCTCTTCGGCTATATCGGCTACAACATGGTGTCGCTGATGGAGCGGCTCCCGGACCGCAACCCGGACCGGCTCGGCATCCCCGACGCGCTCTTCCTCCGCCCCACCATCATCTGCATCTTCGACACCATTGCCGACCGGGTCACCGCGGTGACGCCGGCCTGGCCCGATCCGGACCTGCCGGCCGCCGCCGCCTATGATCGCGCGCGCGAGCGGCTCGCCGACGTGCTGGCCGATTTCGAGCGCTCGCTGCCGCATCGCCGCGAGGCGGCCGAGGCGGTGCAGGAGCTGCCGCCGCCGCAGGCGAACATGTCCCGTGTAGACTGCCTGGACATGATCGAGCGGGCGAAGGAATACATCCGCGCCGGCGAGATCTTCCAGGTGGTGCCGTCGATGCGGCTGCGCGTGCCCTTCCGCCTGCCGCCTTTCGCGCTCTATCGCGCGCTGCGCCGGCTCAACCCCTCGCCCTTCCTGTTCTTCCTCGATTACGGCAGCTTTTCCGTGGTGGGCTCGAGCCCGGAAGTGCTGGTGCGGCTGCGCGACGGCAAGGTCACCATCCGTCCGCTCGCCGGCACGCGGCGCCGCGGCGCCACCGCCGCCGAGGACGCGGCGCTGGCCGAGGAGCTGCTCGCCGATCCCAAGGAGCGCGCCGAGCATCTGATGCTGCTCGACCTCGCGCGCAACGATGTCGGCCGCGTCGCCAAGATCGGCACGGTGCGCGTCACCGAGCAGATGGTGATCGAGCGCTACAGCCATGTCATGCACATCTGCAGCCATGTCGAAGGCCAGATCGACCCGCGCCACGACGCCATGGACGCGCTCATCGCCGGGTTTCCCGCCGGCACGCTGTCGGGCGCGCCCAAGGTGCGCGCCATGGAGCTCATCGACGAGCTCGAGACCGAGCGGCGCAACCTCTATGGCGGCGCGGTGGGCTATTTCGCCGGCGACGGCAGCATGGACACCTGCATCGTGCTGCGCACCGCGGTGGTCAAGGACGGCGAGATGGTGGTGCAGGCCGGCTGCGGCGTCGTCGCCGACAGCGACCCCGCCGCCGAGCACCAGGAGATCCTCGACAAATCCCGCGCCCTCTTCCGCGCCGCCGAGGAAGCGGTGAGATTCGCCCGCGGTTAGCGCGGTTTCACGACGCTCGAGCTATTTCCGCCGCCCCCGCGAAGGCGGGGGCCCAGGACAACCGCCTGTCGCTCGCCCTGGTTCCCCGCTTTCGCGGGGAAGGCGCGGATGAGGTATAGGAGAAAGCGAAGAGCGGCCACAGCCCCCTCACCCGGTATCGCCGCCCCGCGCGTTCTCCTTGGCGATGGCGCTGATCGGCACCAGCTCGAAACCCTTGCGCGCCAGGCTCGCCAGCCAGGGGATGAGATCGTCGATGGTGGCGTCATGGGGATGGCCGATGGCGACGGCGCTGCCATGGCGGCGCGCCACCTGCTCCACCTCGGCCAGCTCCTGCGCGATGGCGCTGGCATCGATCTCGTTGTCGAGGAAGATGTCGCGCGCCGCATGCGGCACGCCCAGCTTGCGCGCCAGCTCGATGCCGGTGCTGTTGCCGATGGTGCGGCTGTCGAGGAACATCAGCCCGCGCGCCTTCAGCTCCTCCATCACCGGCAGCATGCCGGCGGCATCGCCGGTGAAGCGGCTGCCCATGTGGTTGTTGATGCCGACATAGCCGTCGAAGCGGCCGAGATCCCAGCGCAGCCGGCGCAGCACCTCCGCCGCGCTGAGGCTCACCGCCAGCCCGTTCGGCCCCATATCCTCGGCCCGGCTGATCGGCTCCATCGGCACATGCACCAGGATCTCGTGCCCGGCGCGGCGCGCCGCCTCGGTGAGCCGCGGCAGGTCGGTCGCATAGGGCAGGAAGGTGAGCGTCAGCGGCCCGGGCAGGGCGATGGTGCGCTCGGTGCGCTTCTTGTCGAGGCCGAGATCGTCGATGACGATGGCGATGCGCGGCCGCCCCTCGGCCGGCGGCACGGACACCGCAAAGCGCAGCCAGGCCGGCTCGCCCGGGCGCGCCGGCGGCGCCGGCGGCGGCAGCGCCGCGAGCTTGGCGCCCGCCATCGGCGGCGGCGGCGGCTCCGGCGCCTCGGCGGGATCGGGCGCCGTCATCTCGCCCTTCTCGTCGGGCTCGGTGATGGGGAACGGCAGGGTGATCTTGCCCGTGACCACCGCGACGCGCTCGGGCGAGGGCAGCGGCGGCGCCGCGGCCACGGAGGGCGCGGCGGCATGGCGCGGCGGCGGCGGCAGCGCCAGCCAGCCGACGATCGCCAGGACGGCAAGCGCCGCGACGCCGGCGCTGAGCCCGATCCAGAGCCGCAGCCCGGGCAACGCCCGGCTCGGCCTGGCCGGGGCGGCGGCCTGGCGCGCTGCCACCGACCGCCTTCGGGCCTCGGCGACGGCGGGCGGGCGGCGGGGCGGCGGCGCCTCGGCATCGGGCGCCGCGCGGTGCAGCAGGGCTAGGAAATCCTCGAGCTTCTGATCCATGAGCGTCGGCGAGGAGTGTAGCCGAAATTATTAACCAAGTTCTTCCGCCAGCTCGTCGAGGATGGGGCAGTCCGGGCGATGGTCGCCATGGCAGCGATGGACCAGCCCTTCCAGCGTCTGGCGCATGCGCTTCAGCTCGGCGATGCGCCCGTCGATCTCCTTGAGATGCGCCGCCGCCAGCCGCCGCACATCGGCACTGGCGCGGCCCTTGTCGCGCCACAGCGCCACCAGCGCCGCCACCTCCTTGAGCGAGAAGCCGAGCTGGCGGGCATGCTGGATGAAGCGCAGGGTCTGGACCTGGCGCTCGTCATAGAGCCGGTAATTGCCGTCCGAGCGCGCCGGCGGGTCGATCAGCCCGGCGCTCTCGTAATAGCGGATGGTCTTGGCCGGCAGCCCGGTCGCCGCCGCCGCCTCACCGATGTTCATGGCGCCAAACCTTCCAGTGAACTGTCATGTTCGGAAGATGGGGCTCGCCCCGGGAAGGTGTCAACCCGCGTCGTGGGCCGCGGCAACGAGCCTCACCCCGTCGTCAGCCGGTCGATCTCCGCCATGTCCTCGGCCGTCAGCGCCCAATCGCCGGCCGTGACGTTCTGCTCGAGCTGCTCGGGCCGGGTGGCGCCGGCGATGACGCTGGCGACGCCGGGCCGCGCCAGCAGCCAGGAGAAGGCGAGCTCCAGCAGGCTCCGGCCGCGCCGGGCGCAGAACGCTTCGAGCTCGCCCACCTTCTGCCAGTTCCGCTCGGTGAGGTAGCGCGCCGCCCAGCGCTGGTCGCGGCTGAGCCGGGCATTCTCGGGCATGGCGCTCCGCTTGTACTTGCCGGTGAGCAGCCCGCTCGCCAGCGGGAAGAAGGGCAGCAGGCCCAGCCCATAGGCCTCGATCGCCGGCACCAGCTCCCGCTCGATGTCGCGCACCAGCAGGCTGTACTCGTCCTGGCAGGAGATGAAGGCGTTGAGGCCGAGATGGCGCGACGTCCACTGCGCCTCGACCACCTGCCAGCCGGCATAGTTGGAGCAGCCGATATAGCGGATCTTGCCCTGGCGGATCAGATCGTCGAGCGCGCGCAGCGTCTCCTCGATCGGCGTCAGCGGGTCCGGGCGATGCACCTGGCAGAGATCGATCCAATCGGTGCCGAGCCGCTTCAGGCTGGCCTCGACCGCGCTCATGATGTAGCGGCGCGACGCGCCCTTGAGCCGCTCTGCCGGCGGGTCCATCGCCAGGCCGAACTTGGTCGCCAGCACGATGTCCTTGCGCCGGGCGCCGAGGACCTGGCCCAGCAGCTCCTCCGAGGCACCGCGCGCGCCGCCGCTCATCGTGCCATAGATGTCGGCGGTATCGAACAGCGTGATGCCGAGATCGAGCGCCTTGTGCACGATGCCGCGCGTCGCCTCGACCCCGATGGTGCCGCCGAAATTGTTGCAGCCGAGCCCGATGCTCGAGACCTGGAGGCCGGATCGGCCGAGACGTACGATGCTTCATGGCGGGCGCTCCTTGGCTGCGGGCGAGTGGTTAAGTGGGTTTTCCCGACGACGTCAAGGAGGGCGCCGGCTGGCGAGAATAGGATTCGCCATCTCTTAGCCCCTCCCCCCTTGAGGGCAGGGGCATCGCAGATGAGGTTCACCACGGAGACACGGAGGGCACGGAGAAGAATTTTGGGACGCGCGAAGCGCGTCGTTCTTCTCTTCTCCGTGCCCTCCGTGCCTCCGTGGTGAATTTTTCTTACCGGCGCTACGCCATCTGCGATTGGCCCGCCTCAAGGAGGGAGGGGCTGCGGAAGCTCGGCGAGTGAATGCGACGCGTGGTGCATCCCGACCCCCCCGGACCCGGGGAACTTTCGCCCCCCGGCTCGAACCTGATATAACCCCCTTCATGTTCCTGTTGATCGATAATTACGACAGCTTCACCTACAATCTCTGGCACTATCTGGGCGAGCTCGGCGCCGAGGTGATGGTGAGGCGCAACGACGCGCTCTCGGTCGAGGAGGCGCTGGCGCTGCGCCCGCAAGGCATCGTGATCTCGCCGGGACCGAGCGATCCCGACCATGCCGGCATCTGCCTGGAGCTGGTGCGCCGCGCCGGCGATACCCCGCTGCTCGGCGTCTGCCTCGGCCTCCAGGCGATCGGTCAGGCCTTCGGCGGCAAGGTGGTGCGCGCGCCGGTGCCGATGCACGGCAAGGTGAGCCAGATCCGCCATGGCGGCAGCGGCGTCTTCGCCGGACTGCCCGACCCGCTGCCGGCGACCCGCTATCACTCGCTGGTGGTCGAGCGCCAGAGCCTGCCTGGCGCGCTCGCGATCACCGCCGACTGCGACGGGCTCGTCATGGGCCTCGCCCATCGCGAGCGCCCGGTGCATGGCGTGCAGTTCCATCCCGAGAGCATCGCGTCCACCGGCGGCCACGATCTCCTGCGCAATTTCCTGCGCCTCGCCGCCGCGCGGAGCATTGCCGCATGAGCGGCGCGGCCGATCTGCGCACGCTGCTGGCCAAGGTCGCGACCGGCCAGACGCTGGCCGAGGACGAGGCCGCCGCCGCCTTCGACGCGATGATGTCGGGCGACGCCACCCCCTCGCAGATGGGCGGATTTCTCATGGCGCTGCGCGTGCGCGGCGAGACGGTCGAGGAGATCACCGGCGCCGCGCGCATCATGCGCGCCAAGGCGCTGGCGGTCTCGGCGCCGCCCGAGGCGATCGACATGGTCGGCACCGGCGGCGACGGCCAGGGCAGCTTCAACATCACCAGCGCGGCGGCGCTGGTGGTGGCGGGAAGCGGCGTGCCTGTCGCCAAGCACGGCAACCGCAAGGCCTCGTCGCTGACCGGGGCCGCCGACGTGCTGGAGGCGCTCGGCGTCAACATCAATTGCGAGATGCCCCTGGTGGAGCGCGCCATCCGCGAGGCCGGCATCGGCTTCCTCATGGCCCAGCGCCATCACAGCGCCATGCGCCATGTGGCGCCGACCCGCGGCGAGCTCGGCACGCGCACCATCTTCAACCTGCTGGGCCCGGTCTCCAACCCGGCCGGGGTCAAGCGTCAGCTGGTCGGCGTCTTCGCCCGCGACTGGGTGAAGCCCCTCGCCGAGGTGCTGGGCAAGCTCGGCAGCGAGCGCGCCTGGGTGGTGCATGGCGACGGGCTCGACGAGCTCACCACCACCGGCGTCACCCATGTCGCCGAGCTCCGGGACGGCAAGGTCGAGAGCTTCGAGGTGACGCCCGAGGCGGCGGGGCTGAAGCGGGCCCGGCTCGACGACCTCAGGGGCGGCGATCCCGCCGCCAACGCCGCGCGCATGGTGGTGCTGCTCGACGGCAAGCCTGGGCCGCTACGCGACATCGTGCTGCTGAATGCCGCCGCCGCGCTGATCGTCGCCGGCCGCGCCCGCGACCTCAAGGACGGGGTCGCGCAGGCGGCGCAGTCGATCGACAGCGGCGCCGCCCGGCGGGCGCTGGAGCGCCTCATCACCATCACCAACGGCGCGGTGCCGGCATGACCGACGTGCTCGAGCGCATCCTGGCCGAGAAGCGCCAGGCCGTTGCCGCCGCCAAATCGGAGCGCCCGCTGGCCTCGGTCGAGCGTGCCGCCCGCGATGCCCCGCCGCCCCGCGGCTTCATCGGGGCACTCGAGCGCAAGCTCGCTGCCGGCGGCTACGGCCTCATCGCCGAGATCAAGCGCGCCAGCCCCAGCCGCGGCCTCATCCGCGCCGATTTCGATCCGCCGGCGCTGGCCCGCGCCTATGAGGCAGGCGGCGCCGCCTGCCTTTCCGTGCTCACCGACGCGCCCTATTTCCAGGGCAGCCCGGAGCATCTGGCGGCGGCGCGCGACGCGGTCGCCTTGCCAGTGCTGCGCAAGGACTTCATGGTCGATCCTTATCAGGTGGCCGAAGCCCGCGCCATGGGCGCCGACTGCATCCTGCTGATCCTGGCGGCGCTCGGCGATGCCGAGGCGCAGGCGCTGGAAGACGCCGCCGCGGCCTGGCAGATGGACGTGCTGATCGAGGTCCATGACCGCGACGAGCTCGCGCGCGCGGCCCGGTTGCGCTCGCGCCTCATCGGCATAAACAACCGCAACCTCAAGAGCTTGAGGGTCGACCTTGCGGTCACGGAAGAGCTGGCGCGGGGGTTGCCGCCGGGGCGCCTGCTGGTGAGCGAGAGCGGGCTCGAGACCGCGCGCGACCTGGCGCGGATGGCGCGCGTCGGCGCGCGCTGCTTCCTGGTCGGCGAAGCGCTGATGCGCCATGCCGATGTCGCGCAAGCGACGCGGGCGCTGCTGGCGCCGGTCCCGGCCGCCGAGGCGCGGGCGTGAGCCGCCTCACCCATATCGACGAGCACGGCAATGCGGCGATGGTCGACGTCTCCGCCAAGCCCGAGACCGAGCGGGTGGCGACCGCGACCGGCAGCGTCCTCATGGCCAAGGCCACGCTCGACCTCATCCTTGCCGGCGGGGTCAAGAAGGGCGACGTGCTGTCGGTGGCGCAGCTCGCCGGCATCATGGGCGCCAAGCGCACCCCCGACCTCATCCCGCTCTGCCATCCGCTGGCGCTGACCTCGGTCACGGTCGAGCTCGCCTGCGATCCCGGGCGCAACGCCGTCGACATCACCGCCACCTGCCGCCTCAAGGGCCGCACCGGGGTCGAGATGGAGGCGCTGACCGCGGTCGCGGTGGCGGCGCTCACGGTCTATGACATGTGCAAGGCGGCGGATCGCGCCATGCGCATCGAAGGGATCCGGCTCCTGCATAAATCGGGCGGCAAGTCAGGCGTTTACGAGGCGGAACGATGATCTCGGTGGAGGAAGCCCGCGCGCGATTGCTGGCGCCGCTGAAGCCGCTCGGCGCCGAGCAGGTGGCGCTCAGCGAGGCGGTCGGCCGCGTCCTCGCCGAGGCGGTCGCGGCGCGGCGCACCCAGCCGCCCTGGCCGGTCTCGGCGATGGACGGCTATGCCGTGCGCGCCGCCGATGTCGCGCGGGTGCCTGTAACCCTCAAGGTGGTTGGCTCGGTCCCCGCCGGCCAGGCCTATGCCGGCACGGTCGGGCGCGGCGAGACGGTGCGCATCTTCACCGGCGCGCCGATGCCGGACGGCGCCGACGCTGTCGTGATCCAGGAGGACACCGAGCGGCGCGGCGACCTCGTCGAGATGCGCGAGGCCGTGGCCCAGGGCCGCAATGTGCGCCCGGCCGGGCTCGATTTCCGCGAGGGCGATGTCGGATTGCCCGCCGGGCGGCGGCTGACGGCGCGGGATATCGGCCTCGCCGCGGCAATGAACCGGCCCTGGCTCCTGGTCCATCGCAAGCCGCGCATCGCCATCCTGCCGACCGGCGACGAGGTGGTGATGCCGGGCGATCCCGTGGGCCCCAACCAGATCGTCAGCTCCAACGGCCTGGCGCTGGCCGCGCTCATCACCCAATGCGGCGGGATGCCGCTGCAGCTGCCGATCGCGCCGGACCGCGCCGACGCGCTGCAGCGCATCGCCGAGGCGGCGGTCGGCGCCGATTTCCTGGTCACCGCCGGCGGCGCCTCGGTCGGCGAGCACGACCTGGTGCGCGACGCGCTCGGCGCCAGCGGCCTCACCCTCGATTTCTGGAAGATCGCGATGCGGCCGGGCAAGCCGCTGATGGTCGGGCGCTACCGCGAGACGCCGATGATGGGGCTGCCGGGCAACCCGGTCTCGAGCCTGGTCTGCGCCCTCCTCTTCCTCAAGCCCGCCATCGCGCGGCTCACCGGGCTCGCCGTCCTGGACGCGCCGCCGCTCCGGGCGCGGCTCGCAGCACCGCTGCCGGCCAATGACCGCCGCCAGGACTATCTGCGCGCCACGCTCACCCGGGCGGCAGACGGCGCGCTCGAGGCCCGCGCCTTCCTCAAGCAGGACAGCTCGATGATGTCGCTGCTGGCGCAATCCGACTGCCTGGTGGTGCGCCCGCCCCACGCCCCGCCCGCCTCGGTCGGCGACACCGTCGAGATCGTGCCGTTGGATCCCTAGCGCGACGCGCAGCGTCGTCGCTGGCGCCCGCCAGCGACGAGCGCGTTCGCGCTCGCGCTAGGCCTTGACGCCCCGCGCGAACCAAACTAGAACATCGACCGGGTTTTGGTTTTGTTCCGCCAGAAAACGCGGGGACGGCGATGCTGACGCGAAAACAATACGAGCTGCTGCTCTTCATCAACCGCCGGCTGTCCGATGGCGGCGTCTCTCCCTCGTTCGAGGAGATGAAGGAAGCGCTCGGCCTCAAGTCGAAATCGGGGATCCACCGCCTCATCAGCGGCCTGGAGGAGCGCGGCTTCATCCGCCGCCTGCCCCACCGCGCCCGGGCGCTGGAGGTGGTGCGGCTGCCCGAGGACACCGCCTATGCCGCCCAGCGCGGCGGCCGCGCCGTCGAGCGCCGCCAATTCTCGCCCACGGTGATCCGCGGCGACTTCAAGGCCGCGCTGCCCAGCACCGCCACCGGCGAGGCCGGCGAGGCGGTGCAGCTGCCACTCTTGGGGCGCATCGCCGCCGGCACGCCGATCGAGGCGCTGCGCGATCCCACCAACACCATCGGCGTGCCGTCGAACCTGATCGGGCGGGGCGAGCATTACGCCCTCGAGGTCGCCGGCGACAGCATGGTCGATGCCGGCATCCTCGACGGCGACACCGTGCTGATCCAGCGCGCCGACACGGCCGAGAACGGCCAGATCGTGGTGGCGATCATCGACGACACCGAGGTGACGCTGAAGCGGCTGCGCCGGCGCGGCGATTCGATCGCGCTCGAGCCCGCCAACAAGGATTACGAGACCCGCATCTTCGGCCCCGACCGCGTCAAGGTGCAAGGCAAGCTCGTGGGGCTGATGCGGCGATATTAAGGCTGCATATCTGCTCGTGCGTCCTTCGACTGCTCGCTACACTCGCGCTCAGGATGAGGAGGCATTGAGGATAGCATCGACGATCGATGCCGGAAAAACCAGCCCCTCCATCCTGAGGAGCGATGCGAAGCATCGCGTCTCGAAGGACGCACGGACGGAAATGCAGCGGCGCCTCTCCTGCAGGGGTGCGGCTCCCGCGCTTGGCTGCGCCAAGCGCTGACGCCGCCGGCGACGAGCGCTGCGCGCTCGCGCCTAAGCTGCCGCCTCCTCCGTCTCCAGCGCCATCGTCGTGGTGCGCCGGAGCTCGCGGCGCTCGCTCAAATCATAGCGCCGGCCGCGATGGAGCGTGGCGCGGTTGTCCCACATCACGAGATCGCCGACCCGCCATTCATGGCGATGGACGAACTGCCGCTGCGTCGCGTGCTCCAGCAGATCGGCCAGCATCATGCGGCCCTCGGGCAGCGTCCAGCCGACGATCTCGCGCGCATGGATGCCGACGAAGAGCAGCTTGCGCTGCGATCCCGGATGGGTGCGCACGAGCGGCCAGCGCACCGGCGGCAGCACATTCTTCTCCGCCTCGCTCCACTCGGTGCTGCCGAGCATCATCCGCGAATGCAGCGCGTAATGCTCGGCCTCGAGCCCGTCGAGCTCGGCCTTGAGGCTCGCCGGCAGCGCGTCATAGGCGGCGCGCAGGTCGGCATATTCGGTCTCGCCGCCCCAGGACGGCAGCGCCACCGCCGACAGCATCGAATATTTCGCCGCCGGGCTCTGGAAGGAGCTGTCGCTGTGCCAGAGCTGGTTGGCCACCATGCTGGCGACGCGGCGGCTGTCGCGCGCGGCGATGGCGCCGTCGGCAGCGACGTTCGAGATGTCGATGAGCTCGTCGTATTTGAAGCGGTGCGGCCCCTTGGTGGCGCGGCGCAGCCCGATATCGAGCGTGCCGAAGGAACGGGCGAAGGCGATCTGCTGGTCCTGGTCGAGCGGCTGGTCGCGGAACACCAGCACGCCATGGCGGTCCATCGCGGCATCGATGGCCCGCACCGTCTCCGGCGCCAGCGGCCGGCCGAGATCGACCCCCGACGCCTCGGCGACGAACAGCGGATGCAGCGGTCTGAGCTCGAGCCCCATGGCCTCCCTCCCGTTTCCCCCAGTGGAGAACGCGCGGCGCCCCTTGTCAACGCCGGGGAAAATCGCCGATACCCCTCCATCGTCATGGCCGGGCTTGTCCAGGCTTGTCCCGGCCATCCACGCCTTCCAGCGAGCATGCTGCGCGACGTGGATGCGCGGGACGAGCCCACGGCTGTCCGGTTCGGGTTTCAGTTCCATTGGAGGGCCATTTGAGCGCCGTTGATCTGCGGGGGTGGATCGAGCTGCAACAGTCGATCGATGGGCCTGCGGTGCATCAGGTTGGCGCGAACCAGTCTGGCGAAGGCGAGAGGGCTTCGAATGGCGGATTGTGTCGCCTGAGCGAGGCGAAGCAGGAGGAAGGCAATCAGCGCCACCGCGATCTGAGTGCGGACGGCGTTTTCGGAAATGCCAAGGAAGCGGGTGATCTTCAAGGTCTGCTTGACCCAGCGGAAGAACAGCTCGATCGCCCAGCGGCGCTTGTAAAGATCGGCGATCTCCCGCGCCGTTGCATCGAGATCATTGCTCAGCAGGCGCAAGATCTTGCCCGTCTCGGTCATGACCCGGACCTCGCGCACGGCGTGCTGCATGGGGTTGCGCCGGTTGTTGCACTGGCGCGCGGGGAGGAAGCCGATGCGATCACTGAGGATTTCGCTGCCCTGGGCGACGGGCAGCTCCTCGATGAGTTCGAGCGGGCTGTTGGACTTAAAGCGGGTCACGATGCGGCATTGCGCCGCGTCGAGCTTCGCCCACCAGCCGTAGTCGTAGTAACCGAGGTCGAAGACATAGGTGGCTCCGGCTTCGATCGGCATTTGTTGCGCAACGCTGATGTCGGTGACGTTGGCCGCGCTGACGGCGGCATAGATCGGACGATCGGCGTCGGCATCGTAGATGACATGCACTTTGGCACCGCATACCCCGGCCGAGAACCGAGCCCAGTCGGCGCTGTACCCGGTCAGCCGCACGCCTGTGGCGTCGATGAGATAGACAGTCTCGCTAAGCTTGCGCCGCAGGCCGCGATGGGCCTGCGCCATCAGTACCGCCAGAAGCTCCGCGAAAACCGCCGCCGGCCGCCCGGCGTTGGCATCGCTCAGGGTCGAGCGCCGTGGCGGCTCGACACCGAGATGGTAGAGCCGGTCCGCGTGGCTCTCCAGCCCGCCCACGATCTCGCGCAGGCTCAAGGCACCCGACAGCTGTCCATAAAGCAGCGCCGCAAACTGGCTCTTCGTCGTCAGCCGGCGGACTCGCGCATCAGCCGCATGGGCTTCTACCACCCGGTCGAACACCGGCCACGGAACGTGCTTAAGAACACCATGAAATACGCTATTCTGATGCCGCATGGCGCTGGTCCTCGTTTCGTGTCCGGGAACGTTTGGCAACGTCCAGGACCGAGTAGAATCAACGCCATGCGCTTCGTCCACAAAAACCGAACCGGACAGCCGTGGGACGAGCCCACGCATGACGACGGAAAAGCGGAAAGTGCCCGGCCGAAGCGGGCGTCTTCGGCTCGCGCTCAGCGCTGGCCGGATGAGCCGCTGCTCCCCGGCGGCGTCGAGCTGCCATAGCCCTCGCAGGCGTTGCCGGCGCGCGCGCCGTTCGTCGCGCCGCTCGCGCTGCTGCTCTGGCCGTTGGTGCCCGGGCCGCAATTGGCGGGATGCCCCGGGCCGGTGGGATAGGTGCCCATATTCGTCTGGTCGGTCGCGGTGTTGGTCGGGCTCACGGTGGCCCTGACGCCCGGCCCCGCACTGGTCCCGGTCGTCTGCCCTGCCAGGGCGGCGGCCGGAGCGAGGCCCAAGGCGAGAACCGATGCCATGGTGAGAACGAGGCGCTTCATGACCTCCTCCACTCTGCTGCTCTCTTGTGAACGAGCGCCGCGGCGCAAGTGACACCAATGCGATCGCGCAAGTTGCTCCGCCGCTCCCGTCCCTCTCCGCCGGTTGCGCCGCAGAATGCGGCCTTCCGTCCACGACACTTTTGGGTCAATGGCATCGTGAGCGCCTGAGCTTTATACGCTGCGGCAAATGAAATCGGCCGCGGGCGATGTATCGCATTCTGTTGGTGGAGGACGATCAAGACGTGGGAATGCTGCTGGAGCACGCCCTGTTAGGGGCCGGCTACAAGGTGAGCAAGGCCACGACAGCAGCGGCGGCAGAACTGCTGCTCGCCCATCGTTCTCACGACCTGCTGCTGGCGGATGTCGGCCTACCCGACGGCAACGGGGCCGACATCGCCGACCGGGCGAGCGAGCTCGGCATCAAGATGCTGATCCTCACCGGGCATGCGTTGCGGACCCGGCCGGGTCGGCTCGATCGGCACGAATACCTGATGAAGCCCATTCGTCCCCGAGAGTTGCTTGCCGTTATCGACCGCGTCTCGGCCTCGCCCTAGGAGCCTAGCTGGCGGCCATTTCCTGCCGAACGGTTTTGACGAGTTCGGCGGCGCGGATGGGCTTCTCGAGGACCATGCCGTATTCCGCCTTCTGAGCGGCATCGGCAAAGGCGGTGATGTAGATGATGTGCAGACGCGGGCGCATGAGCTTTGCCTGGATGCCGAGTTGCACCCCGTCGAGGCCCGGCATTTTGATGTCGGTGATCATCAGATCGAAGTGCCGGTCGGCCAGGAGGCGAATTGCCTCATAGCCGTCGCCCGCGGTTACCACATGGTAGCCGGGCTCGGCGAGAACCGCGGCGACGACCTCCAGCACCAGCGGATCGTCATCGACGATAAGCATCGTGTACAAAGTGCCCACCCACGTCCAACGCGCGACACTTATCTTTGATCCCAGCGAACTTCTAGGTTGGATACGTTTCCCAGTGGACTTTGGCAACCGACCCGAATTCGACGACATGGGCGGCCCCCCTCACCGCCTCTCCGCCGCCGGCGCCCAGGGCCTGACGCCGCGCCACTCCGCCACCGTCTCGATGCGGATGCCGCCGGGATCGAGCCACACCGCATGCGCGCCTTTGCGCCGCAGGTCGATGCTGTCGATGATCCGCGGGCCGTGGCAGAGCCGCCAGGAGGGCACCGGGCTCACCACCAGATCGGCCTGGGGACAGTCGCGCGCCAGCGCCGCGGGATCGCGGATCAGCGACACCACATGATCGGCCGCGTGGTAGACGCAGCTCTGGGCGTCGCAGGCGAGCCGGCCATCGGCGCTGCTGCCGGTCGCGGGCCAGGCCGTGCCGCTGTCGGTCGCGCCGCGGCGCGTCCAGGTGTCGCGCACGAAGCCCTCGCGGCGCACGCTCGACAGCAGATAGCCGCCATCAACCGCGCGCACCGCGATCAGCGGCGCCTCGCCCGCCTCGGCCGTCACCAGCAGGTCGGGCGGCCGCACCAGCAGCAGGCTGGCATAGCCCAGCGCGATCGGCGCCAGCCCCAGCCAGCGCCAGGCCCTTGTCCAGATGCAGAGCCACAAGCCGCCCAGCCCCAGCAGCATCAGCCCTTCGGGCGGCATGCTCGGCAGGCTCACCACCGCGCCCGGCCAGGAGGTCACGCCATCGGCGATCGCCTTCACCCCATCGATGCCCCAGCCCATCGGCGCCAGCGCCAGCCCCTCGGCGCCGAACGGCATCAGCAGGCAGGCGACCAGCGCCCAGGGCATGATCCAGAAGCCGGTGATCGGCACCGCCAGCGCGTTCGCCACCACCGAATAGAGCGGGAAGCGGTTGAAGTGATAGATGGTGAACGGCATGGTCGCGACGGTGGTGACCACCGTGGTCAGCGCGATGCCGAGCAGGTAGAGCCCGCAGCGCCGCGCGAGCCCGGCATGGCGGTGCCATTGCGACAGGCGCGGGCGCATCGCCTCGTAGAAGGCGACGAGGCCGACCACCGCGGCAAACGACATCTGGAAGCTCGGCCCGGCCGCCGCTTCCGGCATCATCAGCATGATGGCGAGCGCAGCATAGGCGATGGTGCGCGCCGAGAGGCTGAGGCGATCGACCAGCACGGCGAGCAGCACCAGCCCGGTCATCGCGAAGGCGCGGCGCGACGGCACGGTGGCGCCCGACAGCAGCAGGTAGAGAAATGCCGCGAGCAGCGCGCCCGCGGCCGCCCATTTCTTGATGGGATAGCGCAGCGCCAACGCCGGGATCAGCGCGAGGGCGGCGCGCAGCGCGAAGAACACCGCCGCCGCCACCATGCCCATATGGAGGCCCGCGATCACCAGGATGTGGGCGAGCCCCGCATCGCGGAAATGCCCGGCCTCCGCCGGCGGGATGGCATGGGTCTCGCCGGCGATCAGCGCCGCGGCGATGGCGCCGGTGTCGCCGGGCAGCGCCGCGCGGATGCGGGCGGAGACGATGGTGCGCACCGCCTCCACCGCGGCGCGCCAGCGCGACGGCCCCTCGCCCGCCGGCGGCGCGATGGTCTCGACGGCGCCGCGGGTGAAGCCCACCGCGCCCAGCCGGTCGAACCAGGCCCGGCGCTGGAAATCATAGGCCCCCGGCATCGCCGGCGCCGAAGGCGGGAAGAGCCCGGCCTTGAGCCGGAGCCACTGGCCGGGAAGGAGATCCGGCGCGTCTTTTTTGAGGCTGATGCGGATGCGGGCGGGCAACTGGGCGGCTGCGACGCGCTCGATGCTGCGCGGCGCCAGCAGCAGCCGCGTGCCTTCGGGCAGCGGCTCGACCGACAGCAGCCGGCCCTCGATCGCAACCCCGTTGAGGCGATGCGCCAGCACCGGCGCCGCCACATACCAGCTTTGCAGCGCCGCCGCGGCAAAGCCGAGCGCCAGCGCCGCGCATGCCACGGCCGGAGCGACACGGCGCTGCGCCCGGATCGCGGCAAACGCCGCCAGCAGCGCCAGCGCCGCCGCGACCAGCGCCAGCCCCAGCGGCGGCTCGACCGTCAGCCAGAAGTAAAGCCCGATGCCGGCGCCGACCAGCACCGGGACCCAGAGCGGCCAGCGCTCGCGCTCGGCGAGCGCGTTGGCGACGAGCCAGCGCGCCCCCTCCTCGATGCGGCCCGCAGCGGCCGCCGGCGGCGGCGTCCCGATCGCGAGATCGCCACCCTCCCTGGGTTGCATGAAAGCGAGTGTAAATCACCCGGAGCGGCGCGCCAAACGCCGCTCCCGTCGCCTCGCTCCGCGGCTCTCTCCTCTGCCCAGGGCGGAGAGGGTTGGGGTGAGGTGGGGTGAGGCCTGGTCGCCGGCGGGGCCGATGATGCGGCGCGATCGTCACCAATTCCTTGCAATCGCCGGAGTTGAGCAACTCAATCGCCGAAACTTTGGCTAAAACGTCCGCGATCGCTCCTGTCTCCCTATCCGGTTAGCGCAGGGAAGTGATCAACAGGGGCGGTCGATAAGTCCGCTCTCGATTCTGGAGCGGTCATCGCGAGCGCCAATCAGCACTTGCAGGATTTGCCAAACCCGGACGTTCTACCGCACATACGGATTACGTCCGGGATGCTCGCGACGGCGTCTAGCGGGATAGGTACCGGCATTCCACGGGAGCTAGACTGGCGGTTCCTCCCTGGCCACATCGCGTGGCAGCAGAAGCCGCACCGTGGTGCCCGCACCCTCGCGGGTGTCGATTTCTACGCTTCCATTTGACTGCATCGCAAAGCCGTAGATCTGGCTGAGCCCCAAGCCGCTGCCTTTTCCAGGAGCCTTGGTGGTGAAAAAGGGCTCGAAGGCGTGCGCTAGAACCGCCGGCGACATGCCCAGGCCGGTGTCAGCGACAGAGACTTCGACATAATCTCCCGGGGCCATGTTCTTGGCTCCGGCTCTGGCAGTGTCGAGCGTGACGTTCGCCGTGCGGACCTCGATCCATCCGCCGCCTTCGGCTATGGCATCGCGGGCATTCACCACGAGGTTCAAGAGCGCCGTCTCGAGCTGATTTCGGTCGGCTCGGGCGGTCCATAGCTCAGGCCCAGGGATCAGCCGCAATTCGATGCCGGCGCGCAACGCGCGTTTCAGCATCTCTTGGAGCTCGGTCGCGACCTTATTGAGGTCGAGAGATTCCGGCCGCAATGGCTGCCGGCGCGAGAAGCCCAGGAGCTGTTTGACCAGATGCTCCGCCCTCTCTGCCGCGGCCTGGCTCAGGGCGATGATCCGCGGCGCTCTTGGCGTGTCGGCGCACGCCTCTTGCAGGCGTTCGAGATTGCCGGAAATGACCGTCAAGTAATTGTTGAAGTCGTGCGCGATGCCGCTCGTGAGTTGGCCGATGGCATCGAGCTTCTGCGCTTGGCGCAGCGCGTCCTCCTGCCGCTTCTGCTCCGTCAAGTCGCGCATGATGCCGGTGAAGAAGCGCTGACCCGCGGTCCACCATTCGGCGACAGTGAGGTGGAGGGGGAACAGGCTGCCGTCCCGATGAAGCCCTTCGACTTCTCGGCCTGCCCCTATGATCCGCTGCTCGCCGCCGACGCGGTAGCGCTCGAGATAACGATCATGCGCCTGCCGATGGGGCTCCGGCATCAGCGTCGACACGTTCTGTCCGATGACCTCGGCAGCGGAATAGCCGAACAGCCTCTCGGCGGCGCGGTTGAACGATTGGATCATGCCCTTCTCGTCGATGACGACGATCGGGTCGACCGCCGTGTCGACGACGGCACGGTACCGGGCTTCGCTCTCCTTCAGCGCCGCTTCGGTATGGCGGATCTCCGTCAGGTCCATGGCCATACTGACGAGCAGCCGGCGGCCTTTATGGTCGCGGCCGACCGGGGCGGCGCGGAAGAGCCATGGGCGCATCGAGCCGTCCGCGACCCGAACCATGTATTCGCCGCCTTCGTAGCGCCCGCGCGTCAACTCATGCGCCTCGCGGACCGCCGCGAGCGCGCGACCCGCCGCAGCGCCGTAGGCGCGCTCGGTCCAAGCGGCGACCATCGGGATCTCCTCGCGCGAATAGCCGCTCGCTTCCGTCCAGGCGCGGCTCAATTGCACGACCTCGCCGTCCTCGGCGTGCACCATGATCGGAAGCGGCGCTTCGTCGATGACGCGGCGCAGCCGCGCCTCGCTGTCGCGCAACGCCTGTTCGGTCCGCCGGTACTCGGTGATGTCCTGCAGAACCGCGACCGCGCCCAAGACGCGGCCCTGTAAATCGCGCACCGGGGCCGCCGAATTGAGGATCGTGCCGCTGCTCCCGTCGAAGCGGCGGATGTCGATCACCTCGCCCATCGAGGTCTCGCCGGTCCGGAGCGCCCGCGGTATCGCCCAGTCCTCCGCCGCGATCGGCCTGCCGGTGTCGGCCCACCAGGCGCGGTACTCGCCGTAGGCGGCGATGTTGGACACGCGCGGCGCCCCGCCCCAGATCCGCTCGGCCACCGCGTTGGCGCGCAGGACGCGCCCGCTGCTGTCAGCCACGAACACGCCCACCGGCAGCGCGTCGAGCAGCGCGCTCATGGACAGGCGGTCGAACTCGGCGAGTTCCTTGTCGTGCGACAGGGCCTCGATTGAGAGCGCTTGACGCCCGATGATGCGGCGGCGCGCTGCCGCGACGAACGCGAGCACGAACACCGCCAGCGCTCCGGACCCCAGGCTAGCCACATCGGTGACAAGGGTCATCCGCGCGTTCCGCTCGCGTTCAGCCGCAAGCTCCCGGCGAACATCCTCCTCCAGGGCTGCGCTTTCCGCCCGGATCGCGTCCATCACGCGCTTGCCCTCGCCGGTCCGGACGACGTTGAGCGCCGCGTCCAGCCCCGCCGTCCGGCGAAGCTCGATGACGCCGCGGAATTGCTCGAGCCTATCCCGCGCCAGAGTCTCGATTGTCGCCACCATCCGGCTGCGGGCCGGGTCGGAGCCGGCCAAGGCGGCAACCGCCGCTATATCTCCGCGCAGCGCGGCAAGAGCATGCTGGTAGGGTTCGAGATAGGCGTCGTCGCCGGTGAGGAGGAAACCCCTCTCCCCCGTCTCCGCGTCCTTCAGCGTGGACACCAAGACCTCGATCCGCGAAAGCGCGTCGGCCGTCCTGTCCGTCTTGTCGCGAAGCGCGGTCACGACCGAGAGGTTGACATAGAGCGCCATCGCCGCGCCGAGAATGAACGCCGAGACGGACCACGTCAGAATGAAGGAGGATGAGACGCGCGGAACGATCATCGAAAATCCGTCTCGACCGCAGCCAGATCGTCTGCCGCGTTCCAGCTCTTATCGGCTGCAGCGGCGCGGACATGTGCGGACGCCGTCGCCACGGTGGCGAGGCGTGCACAACCGAGCATGGTCCGACGATCGAGCCGAGAGGCGGCAGGGCAGATAAGGCGGAAGAGTGCGGCGCGCGGGAGCGCCGACCGGGGCGGCGGAGGTCTCATATCATTCCAAAGGGCGCCAACATGTGGTTGCCGCCTGCGCGCTCCTCCCGGCGATCGTTCGTATACATACATGCGCGCAGGATGATCGCGACAACGGTCCGGTTCAATTGCTCATTGAGGCAAGACCCGAGCAGCAAATTCCTCATAAGTTGTTCGCGGCGCCAAGCCGGCGATGCTGTGGGGCCAAGGCGAAGCGGCAGGATTTTAACACGCGCTGGCGAAACACTGCGGCTTTTCAGACAAACGTCCGTCGCACCGCGCGACAGGAACTAAATGCGAACGCGTCAAAGTCGCGAGGATCAGATCGTCCTCCCCGGCGAGCAACCCGCATCCTTGGCAAGCATCTCGAGCGGGACATTGGACTACGCGTGTCGATCGTCGGCGGGCCTTTTGGCGCGTTAAATGTCCGCGTCGAGCCAACCTGAGAAATGCGATGCCGTCTAGACGATGTCCGGATACCGGCCGGAACCGGAGGCGGTCGACTCTACCTGCGCTAACCGGATAGGGAGGCGCCCGCGCTATTTCCCCGTCGCCTTGAACTGCGCCGAGCTCTTGGTGATGAGATCCCAGACGATGTCCTGATAGGCCGCGAACCAGTGGCGCCGCTCGATCCAGCGCGTGCCGTCCCATTGCACGACGCGGCCGCGGCCGCCGCCCTGATGGTCGCGCGCGGTGATGGTGGTGGGCGGCAGCAGACCGTCGGCGGTGAACTCGCGCAGCCGCTCGTAGCCGCGCTTGAGCTTGACCCGGGTCAGCGGCTCGCCCTCGCTCGCCAGCGCCAGCCGCGCCGCCTCGGCGAAGAGCGCCATGCCGGCGACGCCGGCATTGTAATAGACGTTGCCGACATCCTCGGGCTTGCCCGCGCCGTGGCCCTTGGCGATCACCTCCTGCTCGATCGCGGCGATCGGCGGCAACTCGCGGCCGCTCGCCACGCCCTCGAATTTCAGCACGCCGGCCGAGGCGGCGCCGAACGGCTTGAGATCGGACTCCGCCATGGCGACGTTGAAGGCGACGTGGTCGAGCTTGAAGCCCTGGGCGATCGCCTCGCGGACCGACTGCCCCTGGGCGAGGCCGGCGCCCCAGACGATGGTCCAGTCGGGCGCGAAGCGCTTGGCCTCCTTCCATGCGGCCTGCTGCTCCATGCCCGGCGGCGGATAGTAGAAGGCGCGGAACTTGAAGCGCAGCCGGCGCGACAGCTCCGCCAGCACCGGCTCGACCTCGTGGCCGATCTCGTTGTCCATGCCGACCAGCGCGATGCGCTTGCCGCCGATCAGCTCCTTTTCCTCGTCCTCGATGTATTTGACGAGATCGGCCGCCTGCGACCAGAAGGTCGCCGACATCGGGAAGATCGTCGGGAACACCCTGCCGTCGGCGGCGTCGGGGCGGCCATGGAACATCGTCATGACGTTGACGCCGTCGGCCAGCGCCAGCGGCGTCACCGCCTGGGCGATCGCCGCATTGAGGAAATCCATCACCACCACGCCGTCATCCCGCATCTGGCGATACTCGGCGATGCCGCGCTGGACGTTGTTGGCATGATCGAGGAGGACGATCTGCACCGGATGGCCCTTGATGCCGCCGCGCGCGTTGACGAGGGCGATGTAGTCGCGCTGGCCGGCCGAGTATTCCGGAACGAAATAGGCGTAGCGGTTGGTGAGGTCGAGCGCGGTGCCGACCTTGATCGGCGCGCTGTCGGCCGCGGCGCCGCCCGCACCCAGCACGAGGCAGAGCATCGCCGCCAGCAAAAGCCTCATGGCCACCGCGCCCCGACGAGAAACCTGCGCGCAAGCTTAGCCGAGATCGCCCGGCGCGGTAAGCGGCGGCGAGCAGCCTTGGCGGCCGAGGGGCGCGGCGGTATCGTGGTTGCCGGGGCCTCTCCGGCGCTCCCTACGTCATCGACGCACGGCGAATTTTGAGTCGGGGGCGTACACCGGGGGCGTAGGATGCTCCCCGACGCCGACGGCGCTGCGTATGGGGGGCGGCGGGCCCGCGCGCCGGCGCATGACGCGCCCCGGCCGATGTGCTACATCGCGCGATCATGAGCGTCGTCGTCCGCTTCGCCCCCTCGCCCACCGGCTTCCTCCATATCGGCGGCGCGCGCACCGCCCTCTTCAACTGGCTCTTCGCCCGGCACCATGGCGGGACCTTCCGGCTGCGCATCGAGGACACCGATCGCCAGCGCTCGACCCGCGAGGCCGTCGACGCGATCATCGACGGCCTCTCCTGGCTCGAGCTGCACTGGGACGGCGACATCGTGCTGCAGTCGGAGCGCGCGGCGCGCCACGCCGAGGCGGTGCGCCAGCTGCTCGCTTCCGGCAACGCCTATCACTGCTACTGCACGCCCGAGGAGCTGGCGGCGATGCGCGAGCGCGCGCGCGCCGAGGGGCGCGCCATGCTTTATGACGGCACCTGGCGCGATCGCGATCCGCGCGAGGCGCCGCCCGGCATCAAGCCCGCCATCCGCCTCAAGGCGCCGCGCAGCGGCGAGACGGTGATCCGCGACCACGTGCAGGGCACCGTCACCGTCGCCAACACGCAGCTCGACGATCTCATCATCCTGCGGTCGGACGGCACGCCGACCTACAATCTCTCGGTCGTCGTCGACGATCACGACATGGGCATCACCCATGTCATCCGCGGCGACGATCACCTCAACAATGCCTTCCGCCAGACCCAGATCTATCGCGCGCTGGACTGGACGGTGCCGGACTTCGCGCATGTGCCGCTGATCCACGGGCCCGACGGCGCCAAGCTCTCCAAGCGGCACGGCGCGCTCGGCGTCGACGCCTATCGCGACATGGGCTACCTGCCCGAGGCGCTGCGCAATTACCTGCTGCGGCTCGGCTGGGCCCATGGCGATGCCGAGATCATCCCGACCGGGCAGGCGATCGAGTGGTTCGACATCGACGCCGTCGGCCGCGCCCCGGCGCGCTTCGACTTCGCCAAGCTCGACAATCTGAACGGGCACTACATCCGCGCCAGCGCCGATGCGCGCCTCGTCGAGCTGGCGGCGCCGCGGCTGGAGCGGGCGCTGGGCCAGCCGCTCGACGAGGCGCGCCGCGCCCGGCTGCTCGCCGCCATGCCCGGGCTCAAGCCGCGCGCCAAGACGCTGGCCGAGCTCGCCGACAAGGCGCGCTTTTATGTCGAGCCCCGGCCGATCCCGCTCGACGACAAGGCCCGGGCGCAGCTGGCCGGCGACGCGCCGTCGCTGCTGGGACGGCTCGAGCCGCTGCTGGCGGCGGCCGAGTGGCGCGGACCGGCGCTCGAAGAGGCGGTGCGCGGCTTTGCCGAAAGCCAGGGGCTGAAGCTCGGCGCGGTCGCCCAGCCGCTGCGCGCCGCCCTGGTGGGCAGCACCGTCTCGCCGCCGATTTTCGAGGTGATGGAAGTGCTTGGGCGGGAGGAGACGCTGGCCCGCCTGGCCGATCGCGCGCGTGGCTGACCGCCCACTGGAGGATTTGATAAAAGCACGGGGCCGTCCTATGCTGCAACGCAAGGGGTCTGTTGCACCGCAACAAAGTCAGTCAAGGATAAAGCCGATGGACACCAAGACGCCCGACGCAAAAGCCAAAGCGCCCGCCGGCAAGAGCGGCTCCCCGGGAACGCGCGAGAGCTGTACCGTCACCGACAATGCTACGGGCCAGTCCGTCGAGCTGCCGTTGCTGACCGGGACGCTGGGCCCCAAGGTGATGGACATCAGGCGCCTCTACGCCGATCTCGGCCATTTCACCTTCGACCCCGGCTTCACCGCGACCGGCAGCTGCGAATCCAAGATCACCTACATCGACGGCGACAAGGGCGAGCTCTTCTATCGCGGCTATCCCATCGAGGAGCTGGCCGAGAGCAGCGACTTCATGGAGACCGCCTACCTGCTGCTGAACGGCGAGCTGCCGACCGGCGGGCAGAAGAAGAAATTCGAGCGCGACATCACCTTGCACACCATGGTGCATGAGCAGCTCATCGCCTTCTTCCGCGGCTTCCGCCGCGACGCGCATCCGATGGCCGTCATGTGCGGCGTGGTCGGCGCGCTCTCCGCCTTCTACCACGACAGCACCGACATCAACGATCCGCAGCAGCGGGTGATCGCGAGCCACCGGCTCATCGCCAAGATGCCCACCATCGCGGCGATGGCCTACAAGTATTCGGTGGGCCAGCCCTTCATCTATCCGCGCAACGACCTGAAATACGCCGAGAACTTCCTGCACATGATATTCGCGGTGCCGGCGGAGGAATACAAGGTCAACCCGGTGCTGGCGCGCGCGATGGATCTGATCTTCATCCTGCACGCCGATCACGAGCAGAACGCCTCGACCTCGACGGTGCGGCTCGCGGGCTCCTCGGGCGCCAATCCCTTCGCCTGCATCGCCGCCGGCATCGCCTCGCTGTGGGGCCCGTCGCATGGCGGCGCCAACGAGGCGGTGCTGCGGATGCTGATGCAGATCGGCGACAAGAAGCGCGTGCCGGAATTCGTCGAGCGCGCCAAGGACAAGGGCGACCATTTCCGCCTGATGGGCTTCGGCCACCGCGTCTACAAGAACTACGATCCGCGCGCGGCGGTGCTGCGCAAGAGCTGCCATGCGGTGCTGGACGAGCTCGGCGTGCGCGACGAGCCGCTGCTCGACCTCGCCATGGAGCTGGAGCGCATCGCGCTGCACGACGAGTATTTCGTCGAGAAGAAGCTCTATCCCAACGTCGATTTCTATTCCGGCATCATCCTGCGCGCGATGGGCTTCCCGATGTCGATGTTCACCGTGCTGTTCGCCATCGCGCGCACGGTGGGCTGGGTGGCGCAGTGGAACGAGATGATCGAGGACCCCAACGCCAAGATCGGCCGCCCGCGCCAGCTCTATACCGGCAAGACGCTGCGGCACTACGTGCCGCTGACCAAGCGTGGCTAGCGTCAGCCGCCACGGCCGGTGGCGCGAGCCCGGCGGCGAGCGCCGCTACGTCGCGAGCCTGCTGTGGCGGGGCCCGCCGCCGCGCCCGGCCAACGACAATTGCCGCGGCGCCTTCGGCCTGCCGCGGCTGCTGTCGCTGGCGGCGAGCGCGCTGCTGCTGGCCGCGGCGGTCTGTGCGGTGGTTTCCTAGCCGCCTCAGCTCCGCCCGGCGAGCGAGCGCGCCTTCTCCAGCCCGGCATAGCTGCGCGCCGGCGCCGCCATCAGGAAGCGATAGCCTTCCTCCAGGATGCGCCCGGCATTGGCGGCGTCGACATGAGGATGGCCGACCACCACCTTGTGCTCCCGGCAGACGCGCACCACCTCGGCCATCGCCGCCAGCACCTGGGGGTGCTCGTATTGCCGGGGAAAGCCCAGCTCCTGGCTGAGGTCGCCCTCGCCGATCAGGATGGCGCCGATGCCGGGCACGTGGCGCAGCATCTCCGAGAGATTGCCAATGCCGGCGGTGTCCTCGATCATCAGGATGACGAAGATCTCGCCCGCGGGGTTGAGCGGCCAGACATCGGCCTTGGCATAGTATTCCTGCTGCGTCAGGCCCCAATAGCGCGCCGCCGCGGTCGGCCCGTCGCCGCGCGCGCCCCGGGGCTCGTAGAGCGGCGCGCTTTTGAGCCGCGGATAACGGCAGGAGGCGACGGCGTTATAGGCCTCCTCGGCGCTGCTGACATGCGGCCAGACCACGCCATAGGCGCCGAGATCGAGCGCCTGCTTGGCGAGCCACTGGTTCTTCTCGCTGCCATTGGGCGGGATGCGCACCATCGGCGTCACCGCCGGCGCGAGCGAGGCCGATTGCGCGATCTGCCGCCGGTTCAGCATGTATTGCAGGCTGTCGCGCAGCGCCCGCACGTCCCACGGGTTGTGCTCCATCTCGAAGACGATGCCGTCATACCTGGCCGTGCTCATGGCGAGCGCGGCCTCGGTCTCGGCCTGGCAGAAGGCGGCGAAAGCCGGCTGACCCTGCTCCAACGCACGGATCACACCGTTGAGACGAGGCAGCTCGGCCATGATCGCTCCTTCGCAGATACCGGCGCGCACCCTAGCAGATCGGCCGCGGGCGCGGGAGAGTTGCCGGCCGCGCGGGCGGCGACTAGCATCGCGCGCCGTCTTGCCGCGAGGGCCGCATGATCATCGACTGTCACGGGCACTACACCACCGCGCCCAAGGCGCTGGAGAGCTGGCGCAAGAGCCAGATCGCGGCGCTCGCGGACGCCTCCCACGCCCCGCTCAAGGGCAAGGTCGCCATCAGCGACGACGAGATCCGCGAGAGCCTGGAGAACTCGCAGCTCCGGCTGCAGCGCGAGCGCGGCACCGACCTCACCCTGTTCTCGCCGCGCGCCTCGGGCATGTCGCACCATATCGGCGACGCCACCACCAGCCAGCACTGGTCGGAGCATTGCAACGATCTCATCCACCGCGTCTGCACGCTTTATCCGAAGAACTTCGCCGCCGTCTGCCAGCTGCCGCAATCGCCGGGGGTGCCGCCGGCCAATTGCATCGACGAGCTCGAGCGTTGCGTCGCGATGGGCTTCGTCGGCTGCAACCTCAACCCCGACCCCTCGGGCGGCTACTGGACCGATCCGCCGCTCACCGACCGCTGGTGGTACCCGCTCTATGAGAAGATGGTCGAGCTCGACATGCCGGCGATGGTGCATGTCAGCGCCTCCTGCAACCCCGCCTTCCACTTCACCGGGGCGCATTACATCAACGGCGACACCACCGCCTTCATGCAGTTCCTGACCTCGGACCTGTTCAAGGACTTCCCGACGCTCAAATTCGTCATCCCCCATGGCGGCGGCGCGGTGCCTTATCACTGGGGACGCTATCGCGGGCTGGCGCAGGACATGAAGAAGCCGCCGCTCACGGAGCTGCTGCTCAAGAACGTATTCTTCGACACCTGCGTCTATCACCTGCCCGGGATCGAGCTGCTGACGCGCGTGGTGCCGATCGAGAACATCCTCTTCGCCTCGGAGATGGTGGGCGCGGTGCGCGGCATCGATCCCGAGACCGGCCAGCATTACGACGACACCAAGCGCTATATCGAGGCGGTCTCCTGGCTCGGCGCCGAGGAGCGGCAGCAGATCTTCGAAGGCAACGTGCGAAGGGTGTTCAGTCGCCTTTCGGCTTAAGGCTCCAACGCGCTCCTGGCGAAGAGCTGCTCGGGCCTGAGCGCCGCCGGCATCACCTGCTGCTCGACGGCGTAGCGCGTGATCGCCTCCAGCGCCGGCCGGTTGGCCTCGACCCCGAAGGGGAAGGGATCGCCGACCACGGCCGCGCGCCGGCGGACCGCTTCATCAGCCGGGGCAAGATCGCGGGCGGCGTCGAGCCGCGCCAGATAGGCCGATTTGGCGGCGACGAAAGCCGAGAGCAGCGCGCGGGCAAGGCCGGGCTCGGCCGCCAGCACCTCGTCCCGCACCACGACCGTGTGATTGATCGGATAGATCCCGGTCTTGCGGTACCAGGCGAAGCCCGCCGCCTCGGCATCGGGGATGAGCGGCTTGATCTTGGGATCCTCGCTGCGGACGTCGCCCACCGCCGCGACCGCCTCGCCCGACAGCAGCAGCTCGGCGATCGGGCGGCCGCGGAACTTGTAGGTGACGTTGGGCGGCGCCTGATATTCCTCGACATGCTCGTCATCGGTCGGCGCCCAGGTGACCCGGCGCAGGTCGAGCCCGTATTCCGCGGCGAGGATGCCGCGCACCCAGAGCCCGGTGGTGACGGTGTAGCCGCGATTGACCGCGACGACGCGGCCTTCGAGGTCGCGCGGCGACCGCAGCCCGGCATCGACGTTCTGGAAGGCCGCCCAATGGTGGAAATTGCGGGTGACGAAGACCGGGATGGCGGTGATCGGCTTGCCCGCGGCGCGGGCGCAGAGATACGTCGTGAACGCCATCTCGCAGATGTCGAAGGCCTGCGTGCGGACCATGCGCCGCATCAGCGGCACGATCTGCTCGACCGGCACGAAATCGAGCGGCCGGCCGCAATCGACCGCGCCCTCCTTCAGCGGCTTGGTCAGGCCGGAGGCGGCAAGGGCGAACGTCAGCGGTCGCATCGGCAGCTCCTATCGCGACCGCGCCTTCTTGCGCGCCGCCGCCTTGGCCAGGAAATCGCCCATCATCCGATGCGGCTCGTCGCCGGCGAAGGCGGCGGCAAAGCTGTCGACGCCGCGCGCGATCGCCTGCGCCATCGGCAGCTCCTCCCAGTCGCGGATCAGCGCCTTCTGCAGCCGGATGGCGTTGGCGCCGCAGGCGAGGATGGCGCCGACCAGCTCGCCCACCGCGGCGTCGAGCTGGGCCGCGGGAACGCACCATTCGACCAGCCCCCATTGCTCCGCCCGCCGCGCGTCGATGGTCTCGGCGGTGAGCAGCAGCCGGCGCGTGCGGCCCCAGCCGATGAGGCTCGGCAACAGCGCCGCCTCGATCACCGAGGGGATGCCGACCTTGACCTCGGGCATGCCGAAGCGCGCATGCTCGCTGGCGATGCGCAGATCGCAGGCGGCGGCGACCTCGAGCCCGGCGCCCAGCGCATAGCCGTGGATGCGGGCGATCACCGGCGCCGGCAGGCGGCGCAGCGCATCGCAGGCGCGGTGCAGCGCGGTGATGAAGGGCGCGGCGCTGCCGCCATCGAGCGCCGCCATGTCGCGGATGTCGGCGCCGCCGATGAAGGCGCGCTCGCCCGCGCCGGTCAGCACCAGCGCGCGCAGCCCGTCATCGGCCGCGAGCGCCTCGACCTTGTCGGCGAGATCCTCGATCAACCCGCGCGTCAGGATGTTGAGCTTGCCCGGATGATTGATGGCGAGCCGGGCGACGCGGCCCGCGGCGCCGCGCTCCTCGATGGTGAGCTCGATGCGCGGCCCGGCGCCGGTCTTAGCCACGTTGGATCAGCTCGATCTTGTAGCCGTCGGGATCCTCGATGAAGGCGATCACCGTGGTGCCGAACTTCACCGGGCCGGGCGGCCGCGTGATCTTCACGCCTGCCTTGGCGAGCGTGTCGCAGACGGCATAGACGTTGCCGACGCCGATGGCGAGATGGCCGAAGGCGGTGCCGAGCGCGTAGGGCTCCTTCTGGTCCCAATTGTAGGTGAGCTCGATCACCGTGCTGCTCTCCTCGGCGCCGTAGCCGACGAAGGCCAGCGTGTAGCGCCCGTCCGGCACCTCGCGCTGGCGCAGCACCTGCATGCCGAGCAAGCGCGAATAGAAGTCGAGCGACTTCGTGAGATCGAAGACGCGGAGCATGGTGTGCAGCATCCGCCCCGCGCCGATCACGGGCGCGGCCGGCTTGTCGGCGGTCTTGGTGTCCATCGCAGCCTCCTTTCGAGTTCTGACGCGTCAGGCGGCGCTGCGCCGGCGCTGGGCAATGATCGAGAGCACGAGATCGGCGGCGCGGCGGCTCGGCGACAGCTCGCCCAATCCTAGCTGCTTCAGCGCCTGGCGGCAGGCCTGGATCTGCGCCTGCCGCCGCGTCTCGTCGCCGAGCAGGCACTCGACCGTCTCGGCGAGCCTTTCCGGCGTGCACTCGTCTTGGATCAGCTCCGGCACTACCTCGCGCCCCAGGATCAGGTTGAGCAGGTGAATATAGCGGACCCTGACGATGCGCCGCAGCAGCGCATGGGTCAACGGGTTGAGGCGATAGGCGACGAGCGCCGGCACGCCGGCCATCGCCAGCTCCAGCGCCACCGTGCCGGAGGCGGCGATCGCCGCGTTGCTGGCGGTGAAGGCGTCGTATTTCTCGCGCTCGCCGCGCACCAGCAGGGCGGGTGCCGGCCAGGAGGCCACGGCAGCCGCCACCTGGGCGGCCACCGTCTCGGTCACGGGCACCACGAGGCGGAGATCGGGATGACGCCGCGCCAGGCGCTCGACAGCGCCGGCAAAGGACGGCAGCAGCCGCCCGACCTCGCCGCGGCGGCTGCCCGGCAGCACCGCCAGCACCGGCGCCTCGGGCGGGATGCCGTGGCGGCGGCGGAAGCCCGGCCCGTCGCCGCGATCGGCGCCGCTCTCGACCACGGGATGGCCGACATAGGTGCAGGCGAGCCCGACCTTGGCGAAATAGGGCGGCTCGAAGGGCAGCAGCACCATCAGATGGTCGTACCAGCGCGCCATCCGCCGCGCCCGCCCGGCGCGCCAGGCCCAGACCATGGGCGCCACATAGTGGATGAGCGGCAGCGCCCGCTCGCCGCCCTGCCGCAGCCGTTGCGCCACCCGCCAGGTGAAGCCGGAGCTGTCGATGGTGACAACCGCCGCGGGCTTGACCCGGCGGATGTCGGCGACCGTCTCCTTGACCCGTCGCAGGATGAGGCGCGCGCGCGGCAGCACCTCGGCGACCCCCATCACGGCGAGCTCGTGCAGCGGCACCCGGCTCTCCAGCCCCTGCTCCGCCATGCGCTCGCCGCCGATGCCGGCAAAGCGCAGCGGGCCGGCGCTGCGCTCCTGCAGCGCCGCCATCAGACGGCCGCCCAGGACGTTGCCCGAAGGCTCGCCGGCGATCAGGTAGACGAGCGGCGCCTCGGCGCTCATGGCGGCACGATGCCGACGAGAAAGAGGCCGGCGCGGTCGGCGGCGGCGACCGTCGCGTCGCGGTCGAGGACGAGGGTGGCGCCGGCTTCGACGGCAATGCCGCCGAGCCCCGCCGCCTCGGCCCGCGCCACGGTGCGCGGTCCGATGGTCGGCAGGTCGGCGCGGCGCTCCTGCCCCGGCTTCATGCCCTTGACCAGCACGCCGCCCGGCCCTTCCCGGCGCAGCGCCCGGCAGCGTTCGATCAGCGCATCGGTGCCTTCGATCGCCTCGACCCCCAGCACCAGCCCCTGCTGCACCACCGCCGCCTGGCCGATATCGAGCGCGCCCAGCGCGCGCACGATGCGGAATCCCAGCGCTATGTCCTGCTGTGCCTGCTCGTCGGGGGCGAGCCGGCCGAGCGGCCCCGCCGGCGCCAGCGCCGGGCCGAGCAGCGCGTCGGCGCCGATGACGCGAAATCCCTCGGCGTCCTCCAGCTCGCGGATGACCGAGCGCAGCAGCCCGTCATCGCCGAGCGCGCGGTAGCTGACGCGCGCGAAGAACTTGGCGGTGCGCCAATCCGGCCGAAGCTGCAGCAGCGATGGGCGGCGCACCGCGCCCGCCATCACCAGCTCCTCCACCCCGTTCTCGCGCAGCAGGCGCAGGCCTTCGCCGGCCGCGCCGAGGCGCACCCAGGCCTGCGGCGCGCCGGCCAGCAGGGCGGGATCGGCGGAGCCTTCGAAGGCCAGGACGAAGAACGGACGGTCGGCGGCGCGGCAGGCCTCGATGATGCGCAGCGGCAGCTCGCCGGCGCCGGCGAGGATGCCGAGCTTAGGCGCCATTGCTCTTGGGCAGGACGAAGCCGCGGGCGTTGTCGGCGCGGACGAAATCGACGATGTCGCTCACCGGCCGCACATGGCCATAGCGCGCCGCCACCGCGTCGGCGCGCGCGGCGAGCGTGCCGTTGCCGTCCTCGAACAGCATCTGATAGGCGCTGCGCAGCGCCTGGATATCCTCGCGCGAGAAGCCGCGGCGCTGCAATCCGATGATGTTGAGGCCGACGAGCCGCGCCCGGTCGCCCATGACCGAGCCATAGGGGATGACGTCGCGCTCGACGCCGGTGAGGCCGCCGATCATGGCGTGGGCGCCGATGCGGGTGAATTGATGCGCCGCCGACAGCCCGCCGAAGAAGGCGTAGTCGCCGACGACGACATGCCCGGCAAGCGTTGCGTTGTTGGCCATGATGACGTTGTCGCCGACCAGGCAGTCATGCGCCACATGCGCGCTCGCCATGAACAGGCAGCCATCGCCGACCCGCGTCACCATGCCGCCGCCGGCGGTGCCGGGATTCATGGTGACGTGCTCGCGGATGAGATTGCGCTTGCCGATGATCAGCGCCGAATCCTCGCCCGCATATTTCAGATCCTGCGGCCGGTGGCCGATCGAGGCGAAGGGGAAGATGCGGGTGCCCGCGCCGATGCTGGTGCGGCCGGCGAGCACGACGTGCGACAGGATCTCGACCTCCTCGCCGAGCACGACCTTGGATCCCACGTGGCAAAAGGGGCCGATGCGAACGCTCTGCGCGATCTCGGCGCCGGGCTCGATGACGGACGTTGGATGGATCTCGGCCACTGGCTCAGCGGTCCCGGATCATGGCAGCGAAGGTCGCCTCGGCCATGACCTTGTCGTGAACCATCGCCCGGCCGTCGAACTTCCAGACATTGCCGCGGTTCTGCTTGCGCACCACCTTCACCTGCAGCTGGTCGCCGGGAAAGACCGGGTGACGGAAGCGGGCGTTGTCGACGCTCATGAAATAGACCAGCTTGCCCTCCGACTCCGGCCCCAGCGTGTGCACCACCAGCACCGCCGCGGTCTGCGCCATCGCCTCGATCATCAGCACGCCGGGCATCACCGGATGCTGCGGGAAATGCCCCTGGAAATAGCCCTCGTTGATCGACACGTTCTTGATCCCGACGGCGCTCTCGCCGGTGATCACATCCACCACCCGGTCGATCAGCAGAAACGGATGGCGGTGCGGGATCATCTGCATGATCCGCTGAATGTCGATCTCCCCGGCGATGCCCGGTTGCGTCGTGTCCATCCTACTCGCTCTTCCTCTTCGCCAGCCGCAGCAAGGTCGCGTGCTGGCGGAAGAACTCCTTGATCGGCGACGCGGGATAGCCCATCACGCTCTCGCCCGGCGCGATGTCGCGCATGACGCCGGACTGGGCGGCGATGCGCGCCCCGCTGCCGATGACGAGATGACCGGTCAGCCCGCCCTGGCCGCCGATCATCACATAATCGCCGAGCCGGGTGCTGCCGGAAATCCCCACCTGGGAGACCAGCACGCACCCACGCCCGATCTGCACGTTGTGCCCGATTTGCACCAGATTATCAATCATGGTGCCGGCGCCGATCACCGTATCCCGGACGGCGCCGCGGTCGATGGTGGTGTTGGCGCCGATCTCGACGTCGTCGCCGATGATCACCCGGCCGAGCTGCGGCACCTTGACGTACCCTTTGGGGTCAAGGGCGAAGCCGAAGCCGTCCTGGCCGATCCGGGCGCCGGGATGGAGCCGCACGCGGGCGCCGATCAGGGCATGGCTGACGCTGACATTGGCGCCGATGCGCACGTCGTCGCCCAGCACCGAGGCGGCGCCGATGACGCTGTTGGCGCCGATCAGGCAGCGCCTGCCGGTCTCCACCCCGGGTCCGATCACCGCATTGGGCTCGACCCTGGTGCCTTCGCCCAGCCGTGCCGAGGGATCGACCACCGCGCCCGGGGCGATGCCGGGCTCGGGCGGCGGCTCCGGGTAGAAGGCCTGGGCGGCGATGGCATAGCCGCGGTAAGGCTGCTCGGTCAGCAGCAGCGTGGCGCCGGGCGGGGCCTGCCCGGCCAGCGCCGGCTGCACGAAGATGGCGCCGGCGGCGGTGGCGCGGAACTCGGCGAGGTATTTGCGGTTGTCGAGCCAGCTCACCTGCTCGGGCCCCGCGGCCTCGAGCGACGCCACGTCGCGCAGCAGCAACTCCGCCCTGCCGGCGCCGCCGAGGGCGGCGCCGCTGCGGCGCGCCAGCTCGGCCACGCTGAAGGGGCCGGCGACGCTGTAGAAGCGCGGGTCCGCCATGACGCTCGCCCTAGTTCTTCGCCGGCAGCCGCGGGCCGCCGCCCTCGGCGGCCGGCAGGTTGATCGGCACCGAAGGCAGCTTCTTGTCCAGGCGCCGGATGGCGTCGGCGCTGATGTCCATGCCTTCCGTCTCGTATACCACCGCCTGTTTCTCCAGTACCAGCGTGGCCCGCCGCTCCTTGCTGATGTCGCCCACCACTTCGAGCGCGGCCGCCCGGACCTTGCCCATGGCGTCGTTGAGGCTATGCTGCAGCGTCTCGCGCTTCGACTGGACCGTCTTGCCGAGCTCGTCATAACGCTGCTGCAGCTCGCGCGCGCGGGCGTTGTAGGCGTCGGGCGCCAGCACCGTGCGTTGGCGCTCGAGCTCGGCGCCGCCCTTCTGCAGCTCGTCCTCCTGCTGCGCCACCTCCTTGGAATAGGCGGTGTAGCGCTGGTTGAGCGCCGCCTGCACCTCCTTGGCCGCCTTGGCTTCCTGCAGGACCTGCTGCATGTCGACGACGAGGATCACCGGCGCCGGGATGGCGGGTTGCGCCGCCACGGGCGCGGCGGAAGCGAGGAAGGCGGCGATGAGGACAAGGACGCCGGGCGTGCCGCGTCGCAGGAAGGAGCACATCAGAACCTCGTGCCGAAGTTCACGTTGAGGGTCAGCGATTTGTCGTAGGGCTGGCGGATCACCGGGCGGGCGATGTCGACGCGGATCGGACCGAGCGGCGATTTCCAGGAGAACCCGGCACCCGCGGAAACGCGCAGCGAACTGGAATTGCCGATATTGCCGGTATCATCGATGCCATAGAGGGAGCCGACATCGGTGAAGACATGGGCGCTGAAGCCGAGCTCCGGCGGCAGGCCGATCGGGAAGCTCTGCGTCAGGCTCGCGACATAGTAGGTATTGCCACCGAGCGAATCGTTCGAGACCAGGTCGCGGGGGCCGATGCCGCCGATCTTGAAACCGGGGAAATTGTCGCCGCCGACGAAGAAGCGATCCTCGATGTGCACCATCTCATTGATGCCGCGGATATAGCCGCCCTCGCCGGCGAGGCTCAGCACGTAATCGGGCGCCCAGCCGAAATAGTAGCCGCCGGAGAGCACCGCGCGGCCATAACGCACATCACCGCCCAGCCCGGCGAGGTCCGTGGCAAGCTGCGCGAAATATCCCGCCGTCGGCTGGAGCCGATTGTCGCGCTTGTCGTAGAGCAGCACCTGGCCGACCGCCGAGGTGTTGCGGGTCCCCGCCTCTTCCTGGATGAAACGCGAGGCGGTCGATTGGACGTCGTTGATGGTGTCCTGACGCAGCGTGTATTTGAGCGTCTGGCGCAGAGCCTCGGTGATCTGGTAGCCCAGCCGCAGCGTGCCACCATAGCTGAACTGGTTGTACGGCAGATAGGCGCCCAACAGCACGTTGTTCTGCTTCATCACGAAGAGATCGAAGCCGGCCGCGAGATTGCGCTCGAGGAAATAGGGCTCGGTGAAGCTCAAATTCACCTGGTCGTCGTACTGCGCGATGGTGGTGCTGAGGCGCAGATCCTGGCCGGTCCCCATCAGGTTGCGTTCGCGGATGGTGATGTCGCCGAGAACGCCTTCGATGGTCGAGAAGCCGGCGCCGATCGAGAACTCGCCGGTCGACTGCTCCTCGACGTTGACGCCGATCACGGTCTTGTCGGGAGCGCTGCCGGGATTGGTGGTGACGTCGACCTTCTTGAAGTAGCCGAGATTCTTGATGCGCTGCTCCGAGCGCTGCAGCCGCGAGGTGTTGAACGCATCGCCTTCCGTCAGGCGGAATTCGCGCCGGATCACCTTGTCGAGCGTGCGCACATTGCCGGTGATGTCGATGCGCTCGACATAGACGCGCGGCCCTTCCTTGACGTCGAAGGTAACATCGATGGTGTGCGTCTGGGCATCGCGGTGGACGCGCGGCTCGATGTTGATGAAGGCATAGCCGCGGTTGCCCAACGCGTCGGTGAGGGCGGAGATCGTCTTGTCGATCTGATCGGCGTTGTACCAGTCGCCCGAATGCACGGTGACCAGCGGCCGCAGCGAGTCGGTGCTGACGTCCTTGATCGCGTTGGTCACGTCGATCTTGCCGAATTTGTAGCGCTCGCCTTCCTCGATGGTGAAGGTGATGAAGAAGCCGTCGCGCTGCGGCGTCAGCTCCGCCACCGCCGAGACGACGCGGAAATCGGCGTAGCCTTCCGACAGATAGAACTTGCGAAGCAGCTCGCGGTCGTAGGTGAGCCGGTCAGGGTCATAATTGTCGTCGCTGCTGAAGAAGCGATACCAGCGCAATTCCTTGGTCTGGATCACCTCGCGCAGCCGGCTGGCGGTGAACAGGCGGTTGCCGACGAAATTGATGCTGCGGATGCCGGTGGTCGGTCCTTCGTCGATCTCGTAGACGAGGTCGACGCGATTCTGCTCCAGCGGAATGATCTTGGGCTCGACCCGGGCGGCGAAACGGCCGTTGCGCCGATAGAGGTCGAGGATGCGCTTCACGTCGCTCTGCACCTTGGAACGGGTATAGACGGTGCGCGGCTTGAGCTGGATTTCCTGATTGAGGGTGTCGTCGCTGAGCTTCTTGTTGCCCTCGAAGGCGATGCGGTTGATGACCGGATTCTCCACCACATGCACGATCAGCGCGTCACCGTCGCGCCGCAGCGTCACGTCCGCGAAGAGGCCGGTGGCGAACAGGCTCTTGAGCGATTTGTCGATGCGGTCGCTGTCGAAGGCATCGCCCGGCTGCACCTGCAGGTAGGAGCGCACCGTCTCGGGCTCGACGCGCTGCGTGCCTTCGATGCGAACCTCGGAGATGATGCCGCCGGAGGGCACTTGTGCGGCGCTTTGCCGCGTCGGCAAGACCGCCATGCCCGTGGCGCCTGCGACCCCGACGCAGACTGCCGCAACAGCCAAGTTACGCCGCAATACTTCCCCCGCCTGCGAAACGCTCTCGACTGCCCCCGCCTCGGTCGCCCCTGCGTCTGTTATGAACTCCAGGTCTTGGAAATCCGCACCAGGTCGTTCCAGGTGGCGAACACCATCAGCATGAGCACCAAGGCCAAGCCGAACCGAAACCCATACTCCTGCGCGCGTTGACTGAGCGGTTTTCCACGTATGGCTTCAGCGGCATAGAACAGCAGATGACCGCCGTCAAGGACGGGGATAGGGAAGAGGTTGATGAGGCCGAGATTGATCGACAACACGGCGGCAAATCCCAGCAGCGGGATGAGGCCTTCCTGCGCCACCGCCCCGGAGAGCTGGAAGATGCCGATGGGGCCGCTCAGCTCGTCGCTCGAGCGCAGGCCGATGATCATCTGCCATACCGCCTTGAGCGTGCCGGTGGTGAGATACCAGGATTCGTTGGCGGCATACCAGACCGAGGCGATGGGATTGCGCCGGACGAAATCCACCCCTTTGCGCCCGATCCCGAGTCGCGCGATGTGGTGGATGAAGCCCAGACGATCCGTCTCGGTGACCACCTTGGGCGTGACGCGCAGGTCGAACTCGCGCTCGCCGCGCTTCACCGTCAGCTCGAGCGGCGTGCCGGTGTTGGTCTCGACGATGCGCTGAATGGTCTCGAAGCGGTCGATCGGCTGGCCGTCGATGGCGGCGATGACGTCGCCGGGCTTGATGCCGGCCGCCTCGGCGGCGCTACCCGGCAGCACCTGGCCGACATCGGGCGGCGAGACTTGCTCGCCGCGCACCGCGATGATGACCGTGAGCAGCAGCACCGCCAGCACGAAATTGGCGATCGGTCCCGCCGACACCACCGCCACGCGCTGCCACAGGCGCTTGTGGTGGAAGGAAACCGCCTTCTCCGCCTCGGTCATGTCGCGCAGATGCTCCCCCGGGAGCGAGGCGGGATCGGCGTCGCCGAACATCTTGACGTAGCCGCCCAGCGGGATGGCGCTGACCTTCCAGCGCGTGCCGGCGCGGTCGTTCCAGCCGAAGAGCTCGGGACCGAAGCCGATCGAGAAGGTCTCGATCCGCACGCGGTTGCGCCGCGCCACCAAATAGTGGCCGAGCTCGTGCACGAAGACGAGCACGGTGAGGACGAACAGGAAAGCGATGAGATGACCGATGCCGCCTGTCAACCAAGCCATGAGCAGAGATCCGTCCTTTCCCGAAAGCCTGCGCCGCAGAGAGCGAAACGAGAGTGTACGCGCTTTTTGTCAACAATGTGGAGATGACGGCCCCTTCACCATAGCAAAGGCGTGCGACCGGCGGCCAGGGTGGCCGCCCCGGCCAGCACGGACGCCGCCAGCAGCCCGTCGACACGGTCGAGCAGGCCGCCATGCCCGGGGATCAGACGGCCCGAATCCTTTACCCCGAAATGGCGCTTGGCCCAGGACTCCGCAAGATCGCCCAGCTGCCCCGCGACGCCCAACAGCAGGCTCATGCCGATCACCGGGAGGGCGCCGGTGCCCACGGCCAGGGCGGCGAGCGCGCCCACCAGCCCCGCCGCCGCCACCCCGCCGGCGAAGCCGGCCCAGGTCTTGTTGGGGCTGAGACGCCGCGCCAGCTTGGGCCCGCCGATCGCCCGGCCGACGCCATAGGCCGCGATGTCGTTGGCCCAGACGGTTGCCAGAAGCCAAAGAACGGTTTCGTGCACTTTTTCGGGGAGAATGGCCAGGCCGAGGAACCCGGTGGCGCCGAGCGTGATCCACAGCGTCCCCGCCGCTGCCCAGAGCGGCTCGCCCTTGCCCGCGACGAGCCCGGCACCCAGCACCAGCAGCGCGCCCAGCACGGCGATGAGGCAGGCAATGCCCGGGCCGGCGCCGAGCCCCAGCGCCGCGGTGGCGGCCAGTCCCGTCATCGGGATGAGGGCGGCGGTCGCGCCGAAGCGGCCGCGCGCCGCGAGACCCGCCCACTCCGCGCCCATCAGCGCGGCGGCCAGCAGCACCATCATCAGGATCCAGCGACCGCCGGCCCAGACCGCCGCCAGCGCCAGCGGCGCCAGCACCACCGCCGAAGCGATGCGCAGCAGCAGCGGGTTCGCCCTAGGAGCCTGTCTGGGAAATGGCATGGGTCTGCGACATCGTCCTTTGTCGTCCGGCTAGGAGCGAGGAGCGCTGCGATGCGGTAGCATCGTGAGCGACGAGCGACGACGTCCGGGCGGCAAAGGACGATGTCCCTGCGGGTTGCACGAGGACGGGGCGCTGCCGCGTCGCTCGGCCTTGGCGATGCGCCGCATCGCCTGCGGCCTCGCTCCTAACATCGCCCCGTCCTCGTGCAACGCAGACCCATGCCATTTCCCAGACAGGCTCCTAGCGCGTTCCAACGGAGGTGCCGTAGCGGCGATCGCGGCCGTGAAAGTCGCGCAGCGCGTTCTCGAGATCGGCCTTGCCGAAATCGGGCCACAGCGTGTCGGTGAACACGAGCTCGGCATAGGCGCTCTGCCACAGCAGGAAGTTGCTGATGCGCTGCTCGCCGCTGGTGCGGATGAGGAGGTCGGGATCGGGCATGTCGGCGGTGAACAGGTGGCGCGCGAACGCCGCCTCGTCGACCTCATCGGGCGCCAGCCGGCCCTGCGCCGCCGCCTGCGCGATGGCCCGGGCGGCGGCGGCGATCTCGGCGCGGCCGCCATAGGAGAGCGCGATGGTCAGCCGCAGCCCGCCATTGCCGCCGGTGAGCGCCTCGGCCTTGTCGATGAGGGTGACGATGTCCGGCGCCAGGCGCCGGCGCTCGCCGATGATGCGCAGGCGCACGCCCTGGGCGTGGAGCTCGGCGATCTCGGCGCGGATATAGTGGCGCAGCAGCCCCATGAGATCGTCGACCTCGCCGACCGGCCGTTTCCAGTTCTCGGAGGAGAAGCCGAACAGGGTGAGATAGGAGATGCCGAACTCCGCCGCCGCCTCCACCGTGCGCCGTACCGCCTCGGCGCCGCGGCGATGCCCGGCGATCCGCGGCAGGCCGCGCAACTTCGCCCAGCGCCCATTGCCATCCATGATGATGGCGACATGCGCGGGCGGCGGCGGGACGGTCGCGACGGTCTCCATGGCGCTCAAACCTGAAGAATTTCCTTGTCCTTCTGGGCGAGAAGCCCGTCGATCTTCTTGATCGTGTCGTCGGTGAGCGTCTGGATCTCCTTGTCGAGCTTGCGGTGCTCGTCCTGGGTGATCTTGTGATCCTTCTCCTGCTTCTTCAGCAGGTCCATGCCGTCGCGCCGCACGTTGCGCACGGAAACGCGCCCCTGCTCGGCGTATTTCGCCGCGACCTTGGTGAGCTCCTTGCGCCGCTCCTCGTTCAGATCGGGGATCGGGACGCGGATGGTCTGGCCCTCGGTCTGCGGGTTGAGGCCGAGCCCCGCCTCGCGGATGGCCTTCTCCGCGGCCTTGACGTTGCCGCGGTCCCAGACCTGCACGATGATGAGCCGGGGCTCGGGCACGCTCACCGTGCCGACCTGGGTGAGCGGAAGGGTGTTGCCATAGGCCTCGACCGCCACCGGATCGAGCATGCTGGCGGAAGCCCGGCCGGTGCGCAGCCCCGCGAACTCCTTGCGCAGGACCTCGAGCGCGCCGTCCATCCGGCGCCGAAGGTCCCTGATGATCTGCTCTTCGCTCATGCCTCCACTCTCACTCCGTGATGATCGTGAAGCGGCCCTGCCCGGTGACAACGTCGGCAAAGCCGCCGTCGGTGTGGATCGAAAAGACCAGGATCGGGATGCTGTTCTCGCGCGCGAGCGAGATCGCCGCCGCGTCCATGACCTCGAGGTCCCGCGACAGCACATCGAGATAGCTGAGCCGCTCGTAGCGCTCCGCCTTGGGATCCTTGTGCGGATCGGCGGAATAGACGCCGTCGACCTTGGTCGCCTTGAGCAGCGCGTCGCAATCCATCTCCGAGGCCCTGAGCGCGGCGGCGGTGTCGGTGGTGAAGAACGGGTTGCCGGTGCCGGCGGCGAAGATGACCACCCTGCCCTTCTCCATGTGGCGGATGGCGCGGCGGCGGATATAGGGCTCGCACACCGCCTGCATGCTGATCGCCGAGAGCACGCGGGTCACCACGCCCTGGCGCTCCAGCGCGCTCTGCACCGCCAGCGAATTGATGACGGTGGCGAGCATTCCCATGTAGTCGGCGGTCGCCCGCTCCATGCCCTGCGCCGCGCCGGCGAGCCCGCGGAAGATGTTGCCGCCGCCGATCACGAGGCAGATCTCGACGCCGAGCCCGTGCACCGATTTCACTTCGGCGGCGATGCGCGCGATGATCTTGGGATCGAGGCCGTGCCCCTGATCGCCCATCAGCGCCTCGCCCGAGAGCTTCAGCAGGACGCGGCGATAGCGGGCGGCCGAGCGGTGGATGGGGTCCTCTGACATGGCGCTTTAAGCTGTAATGGCCCGGCCATGATACACGATGCGCCCGCCTTCGTCTTCCACCGCCGGCAGGCTCCTACCTCGGCTTGACCGCAGCCGCCACCTCGGCCGCGAAATCGCCCTGCTCGCGGGCGATGCCCTCGCCGAGCGCGAATCGGGCGAACCCCGCCACCGTCACGGCGGCGCCGAGATCCTTGGCCGCGGCCTCGATCACCTTGCCGACCCGGCGCTCGCCATCGATGACGTAGACCTGCTCCAGCAGCACCACGTCCTCGTAGAACTTGCGCAGCCTGCCCTCGACCATCTTCTCGACGATCGCCTCCGGCTTGCCGCTGGCACGCGACTGCTCGCGCAGCACGTCGCGCTCGCGCTCCAGCGCCGCGGCATCGACCGAGGCGACGTCGAGATAGTCGGGCTTGGCCGCCGCCACATGCATGGCGAGCTGCTTGCCCAGCGCCCCCAGCTTCTCGCCCTCTCCCGTCAATTCCAGCGCCACCAGCACGCCGATCTTGCCCAGGCCCGGGGCCAGCGCATTGTGCACGTAGGAGAGCACGATGCCGTTCTTGACCTCGAGCCGCCGCGCCCGGCGCAGCGCCATGTTCTCGCCGATCGTCGCGATCATATGGGTGAGCTCTTCGGCGACCGTGCGCCCGCTGCCCGGGAACGCCGCCGCCTTGAGCGCTTCGATGTCGTCGCCGGTGTCGAGAGCCAGCTCGGTCACGGTGCGCACGAACTGCTGGAAGGTATCGTTGCGGGCGACGAAGTCGGTCTCGGCGTTGACCTCGACCACGGCGCCGCGCCGGCCGCGCGTGGCGACGCCGACCAGCCCCTCGGCCGCGACGCGGCCCGCCTTCTTGGCGGCGGCGGACAAGCCCTTCTTGCGCAGCCAGTCGACCGCGCCCTCGAGATCGCCCTGCGTCTCGCCCAGCGCGCGCTTGCAGTCCATCATGCCGGCGCCGGTCTTCTCGCGCAGCTCCTTGACCAGCGCAGCGGTGATCTCGGCCATGCTATCTCCCTCTGTCCCGCGGTTGCCCTAAAAGAACGGCGGCAGAAGCCGCCGCCGTTCTGCTCCTCCCGGCGGCGCGGCTCAGGCCGTCGCCTGCTCCTGCGCCCCGCTCTCCGCCGCGGCCGGCAGCGGCGCCTCGGCGGGGAGCTCGGCCTGCTCGCCGAGATCGGCGCCGGAACCGGAGAGCTCCGCCTGCAGCCCGTCAAGCACCGCGCCCGAGACCAGCTCGCAATAGAGATGGATGGCGCGCATCGCATCGTCATTGCCAGGCACCGGAAAGATGATCCCGTCGGGAGAGGAGTTGCTATCGAGCACCGCCACCACCGGGATCTTGAGCTTGTTCGCCTCCTGGACGGCGATCGCTTCCTTGTTGGTGTCGATGATGAAGAGGATGTCGGGAAGGCCGCCCATCTCCTTGATGCCGCCCAGCGCGCGCTCGAGCTTGTCGCGGTCGCGCGTCAGCTCCAGCAGCTCGCGCTTGGTCAGGCCCACGCCGGGCTGGTTGATGCGCTCGTCGAGCTCCTTCAGCCGCTTGATCGACTGCGAGATGGTCTTGAAATTGGTCAGCATGCCGCCGAGCCAGCGGTGGTTGACATAGTACTGGCCGCAGCGCTTGGCCGCCTCGGCGATCGTCTCCTGCGCCTGGCGCTTGGTGCCGACGAAGAGCACGCGACCGCCCTGCGCCGCCACGTCGCGCACAGCCTGGAGGGCGCGGTGGAGCATCGGCACGGTCTGCTCGAGATCGATGATGTGGACGCCGTTGCGCACGCCGAAGAGGTAAGGTCCCATCTTCGGGTTCCAGCGGCGGGTGTGGTGTCCGAAATGAACGCCGGCTTCCAATAGCTGGCGCATGCTGAAATCGGGTATCGCCATGTCATCCTTCTCCGGTTAGGCCGCCGCGGGGGATCATCGGCTGGTGCCGACACCGGAGCAGCTGCCGTCGCCGAGGCGAAAGCCGCCGCATCCCCGCGTGAGGTTTGCTTAAGAGCGCCCTTAAATAGGGCCCCGGAGGACGTTTGGCAAGCCCAAACCGGCCGCGTCGGGCCGGAGCCGCCTACTGGATGGGCCGTTTGGCGGCCCGTACCATGCCTTCGCGCGGATCGCTGTCCGTAGGGCCAAGATGGTGAACGTCCAGGCACTTGGCCTGCACGGCTGAAGCGACGTTCAAGCTGAAATCGACCTGATTGGACGAGCCGTTGACCCGGCCCATGAGGTTGGAGCAGCTGCGCTGGTCGCTGGCACCGGCGGTGAGCGCCAGGGCCGGCGGCGGCCCCGCGTGCCGCCAATCCGTCAACACCCTGCCGCCGCCGATGACCAGGGCAGCAGCCGCCAGGCCGAGAGCAACGAAAGCCAGGAAGCGCTGGCGCAGACGACGGGCGGCCGAGCGGACGGGTGGCTGGGACGCTTCAGGCGCGGCCGCCATGGCGGCCTTCGCCATGAGCGGCTTCTCGGGCGCCTGGGCGGCAGGCTTGGCCGTCTCGTCAGCCGCGGCAGCGGCGGGCAGGCCCTGCTGGATCCGTGCCGCCACCTCATCGGGCGCGAGGAGGAACTGCAGCCCGGCCTCGCCTTCGCGCTGCCAGACCACCTTGGCGCCGAGTTCGTCGAGCTGCTTCAGCATCAGCGTGAGCTCGTCGCCGGTGGCAACCGGAGCGTCGAACTTGATGCGCGCACCGCCGGCCGAGAGATCAACGATCATGCCTTCGAAGCGCTGGCCGCGCACTTCTACCGTCGCGGCCCAGAGCAGCTTCTTGCGCTCGAAGCGCCGCCGCTCCTTCAGCTCGTCGCCGAAATCGGCGACCCGCTTCACCAAATCCTTGGCGTCCGTGATCTGATCGTCCGGCATCCTTGATCCCTCGCGGGCAGCGGCCCGGCGAACTTTGTCGAGGACGCGCAGCCTAGCCGGGAAACCTTACTGTTTTCCAATAAATAGAACCGAAGCGCCACAAATCGCTCGGCATTCTCTTAAAAAGCCGGAAGACTAGGAGAAAGGCGGGAGATCGAGCTCTTTTCCTGGTCCCATGCGGGATTACCGCAAGTCTAGCGATTTACCTAGGGTTGCCGTTTCGCCTCTACCGGGCGCTGTTGCGTGCCGAGGCTAGGAGTGATGGCGAGGATGCTCGCCGGCTTCTGCACGATGAAGCGATGCCACACGCCCCGGGGCACGACGCAGGCATTGTTCGGCCGCAGCGTGACGGCGCGCTCGGCATCGCCCGCCAGCACCGCCAGATCGATCTCCCCGGAGAGCAGGTAGATGACTTCCTCGCCCTGTGGGTGCATTTCCCAATTGGCGCTGTCGCGCACCTGCGATGTCGTCCAGAGAAGCCGGCCTTCGCCGAGCTCCGATCGTCCCGGCAGCCGCGCCCAGAAATCGTTGCCGGCCTCCACCTGCACCGCGCCGCCGCCATCCTTGAGCTGCACATAGGTGCCACCGAGCTCGAACACGATCTTCGGCCGTTCCGCCATGGACCCTTCCTCCGCTTCAGAGGTCGTGGACGTCGAGAATGCCGGGCAGCGATTTCACCGCCGCGCGCACCTTGGGACTGATCTTGAAGCCGCCCGGCAGGAGGATCTCGACCTCCCGCGCCGGCGGCACCGGCACCACCACGGAGACCCGTCCGCGCCCGCCGCTCTCGCGTTGCATCAAGCCACGCAAGGGCGGCAGCGCATCGGGCTCGCCGAGGAACACCTTGAGGCCGGCCGCGGCATGGGCCGCGACGCTGTCGAGCGGCTCGGCGCGCTGCGCGGTGAGCCGCAGGCTCTCCTCCTCGGCGCGGACATCGACGGTGACGAGCAGCGGCTGGCCGCTGTCGAGGAGCTGGCGCGCCTGGCCCAGCACCTCGGAGAACATCATCACCTCGAAGACGCCGCTCGCATCAGACATCTGCACGAAAGCGAAGCGGTTGCCGCGCGCCGAGGTCCGCTCCTTGCGGCCGATGACCACGCCGCCGAGCTTGAAGCGGGTGGCGCCGCCGACGGTGAGCCGCGCCGGCAGATCGGCAAAACGCACCACGCCCAGCCGCTCCAGGCTCTTGCCATAGGCGTCGAGCGGATGGCTCGAGAGGTAGAAGCCGATGGCGTCGAATTCCTGCTGCAGCCGCTCGATCGGCGGCCAATCCGCTACCGTCGGCAAGGCCGGGCCGCGCACCGCCGGGCCGTCCCCGTCGCCGAACAGGCTGACCTGCTGGCTGGTGCGTTCGTCGGCCGCCGCCGCCGCATAGCGCAGCAGCATCTCGCTGGCGGCGAAGGTCTGCGCCCGGTTGCGGTTGAGGGCATCGAAGGCGCCGGCCTTGGCCAGGCATTCGAACTGGCGCCGGTTGAAGCTCTTGACGTCGAGGCGCCGGGCGAGATCGAAGAGATCGCGGAACGGTCCACGCGCCTCGCGCTCCTCGACGAGCTGGCGCATCGCCTGGGCTCCGACGCCCTTGACCGCGGCGAGCGCGTAGCGGATCGCCATGCCTTGCGGCGTCGCTTCGACGGCAAACGTCACCTCCGAGCGGTTGATGTCGGGCGGCAGCAGCTTGATGCCGAGCCGGTCGCATTCGCCGCGGAAGACGTTGAGCTTGTCGGTATTGCCGAGATCGAGCGTCATCAGCGCGGCGAGGAACTCGACCGGATAATTGGCCTTGAGATAGGCGGTCTGGTAGGCGACGAGGGCGTAGGCCGCGGCGTGCGATTTGTTGAAGCCGTAGCCGGCGAACTTCGCCACCTGCTCGAAGACATGCTCGGCGACGCGCTCGGCGACGCCACGGGCGGTAGCGCCGTCGATGAAGGCCTTGCGCTGCGCCTCCATCTCGGCCTTGATCTTCTTGCCCATGGCACGGCGCAGCAGATCGGCACCGCCCAGCGAGTAGCCGCTGAGCACCTGCGCGATCTGCATCACCTGCTCCTGGTAGATCATGATCCCATGCGTTTCCGTCAGGATCGACTCGAGCGAGGGGTGGAGATAGTCCGGCCGCTCCTGGCCGTGCTTCACCGCGATGTAGCGCGGGATGTTCTCCATCGGCCCCGGGCGATAGAGCGCGTTCACGGCGATGATGTCCTCGAAGCGGTCGGGACGCAGCTTGCGCAGCACGTCGCGCATCCCCGCACCTTCGAGCTGGAACACGCCGACCGTGTCGCCGCGCCCCAGCAGCTCGAAGCTCGGCCGGTCATCGATGGGGAGCCGGGCAAGGTCGAGCGTCACGCCGCGCGCCTGCAGCAGCGCCAGCGCGCGCGCCAGCACGGTCAAGGTCTTGAGGCCGAGGAAGTCGAACTTCACCAGCCCCGCGACCTCGACGTATTTGAGGTTGAACTGCGTCACCGGCATGTCGGAGCGCGGGTCGCGATAGAGCGGCACCAGCTCGTGCAGCGGCCGGTCGCCGATGACCACGCCCGCCGCATGCGTCGAGGCGTGGCGATAGAGGCCTTCGAGCTTCAAGGCGATGGCGATGAGCCGCGCCACGCTCTCGTCGCCGTCGCGCAGCTGCTGGAGCTGCGGCTCGCCGTCGATCGCCTGCTGCAGCTTCACCGGGTTGGCGGGGTTGTTGGGCACCAGCTTGCACAGCCGGTCGACCTGGCCGTAGGGCATCTCGAGCACGCGGCCGACATCGCGCAGCACCGCGCGGGCCTGGAGCGTGCCGAAGGTGATGATCTGTGCCACCCGGTCGTGGCCGTATTTCTCCTGGACGTGGCGGATCACCTCGTCGCGCCGGTCCTGGCAGAAATCGATGTCGAAATCCGGCATCGACACGCGCTCGGGATTGAGGAAGCGCTCGAAGAGCAGGCCGAAGCGCAGCGGATCGAGATCGGTGATGGTGAGCGCCCAGGCGACCACCGAGCCGGCGCCCGAGCCGCGCCCGGGACCCACCGGGATGCCTTGCGCCTTCGCCCATTGGATGAACTCGGCGACGATGAGGAAATAGCCCGCAAAACCCATGGCGATGATGGTTTCGAGCTCGAAGGCCAGCCGCTCGCGATAGGGCCGCGCCGCGGCCTCGTGCTCCTGCGCGCTCGCCGCCCCCTGCTGGGCCGCAAGTCGCAGCTCCAATCCTTCGGCCGCGATGGCGCGCAGCTCCTCCGCCTCGGCGCGGCCGCTCTCGGTCCTGAAGGGCGGCAGGATCGGCTTTCGCGGCAGCGGCATGTAGGCGCAGCGCCGGGCGACCACCAAGGTATTGTCGATGGCCTCGGGTACGTCGGCGAAGAGCAGCCGCATCTCGGCCGGCGCCTTGAAATGGTGGTGCGGCGTGAGGCGGCGGCGATTGGGCTCGCCCACCACCGTGCCCTGGGCGATGCAGAGCAGCACGTCATGCGCCTCGTAGAGCCCGGCATCGGCGAAGAACACGCCGTTGGTGGCGACGAGCGGCAGGCCGTGGCGATAGGCGAGATCGATGAGCGGGCCCTCCGAACGGTCCTCGTCGGCGAGCCCGTGGCGCATCAGCTCGACGTAGAGCCGCCCGGGGAAGAGCGCGGCGAGTCGCAGCAGCACCGCCTCCGCCTCCTCGCCCTGGCCTTCGAGCAGGCGTCGTCCGACCGGCCCCGCCGGCCCGCCGGTGAGCAGCAGCAGCCCCTCGGTCAGCCCGTCCAGCGCTTCGAGCGGCAGCTGCGGCGGCTCGCCCGGCGCGGTCTCGAGATAGGATCGACTCACCAGGGTCAGAAGGTTGCGATAGCCCTGCTCGCTCTGCGCCAGCAGCAGCACAGAGTCGGGCGGCGGCGCCGGGCCGTTGCGGCCGATGCGGCTGCCGTTCTCGCCGGCGCCGCGGCGCAGACCGAACTCGCAGCCGATGATCGGCTGAACGCCGGCTTCGCTCGCAGCACCCGCAAACTCCAGCGCGCCGAACAAATTGCCGCTGTCGGTCAGCGCCAGCGCCGGCATGGCGTGGCGCTTGGCGAGACCGACCAGCTCCTTCACCTTGATCGCGCCAGCGGACAGCGAATACGCCGAATGCGCTCGCAAATGTACGAAATCGGCATAGGGCATGGCGTCACAATCGCACAAGGCGACGGCGGCGCAAGCGGATTTTACGCGCTTTTGTCGCTTCGCGCAGACGACTCGCGACAGGCTCGGCTGCGGCCCTTGCGCAGAGCGCGCGCGACGGGAATAAACCCCGCCAGCCGGGAGGATCGCCTGATGCTCTATCTCATCTATTGCGAGGATCGGCCCGACGGCGCCGCCATCCGCGCCGCGGCGCGCGAGGCGCATTTCGCTTATCTCGAGCGGCACAAGGATATCCTGGTGCTGGGCGGCGCGCTCCTCGCCGAAGACGGAACCACCCGCATCGGCAGCAGCTTCGTCATCAATGTGCCGACCCGCGCCGCGGCGGAGGAGTTCTCGCGCAACGAGCCCTTCACCAGCGCCGGCCTCTTCCAGGAGGTCCGCATCCGCCGCATGCGCCGCGGCCAGTGGAATCCCGCGGCCGCGCCGGCAACCGCTGAGGGTAATTAGCCCCTGTTTCTCGCGCGCATCAGGCCCGCGCCCGCACCTCGCCCGTCCGCTCGACCACGACGCCCTCCTCGAGCGACAGGATGCGATCCATCCGCCGCGCCAGATCGAGATTGTGCGTCGCGACCAGCGCCGCGAGCCCGGTGCGGCGGACGATGTCGATGATCACCGCCATCACCTCCTCTGCGGTGTGGACATCGAGGTTGCCGGTGGGCTCGTCGCCCAGCAGCACGCGCGGCGCGTTGGCGAGCGCGCGGACGACGGCGACGCGCTGCTGCTCGCCGCCGGAGAGCCGGGCCGGGCGGTGGTCGGCGCGCGCGGCGAGCCCCACCATGGCGAGCAGCTCCTGCCCCCGCGCCCGCGCCTTGGCTTTCGAGACGCCGGCGATCATCTGGGGCAGCATCACGTTCTCGAGCGCCGAGAATTCCGGCAGCAGGTGGTGGAACTGGTAGACGAAGCCGAGGCCGGCGCGCCGGATCTCGGTGCGCTGGCTGTCGGACATGCCGCCGCAGCTGCGCCCGCCCAGCAGCACCTCGCCCCCATCCGGCCGCTCCAGCAGCCCGGCGGTGTGCAGCAGCGTCGACTTGCCGGCGCCGGACGGCGCCACCAGCGCCGCGATCTCGCCGGGAAAGAGCGCCAGCGACGCGCCGCGCAGCACGGGCAGGAGCTCGCCCGCCTGCTTGTAGGTGCGCACGACGCCGCGCAGCTCGAGCGCCGGCAGCCGCTCGCGCTCACTCATAACGCAGCGCCTCGACCGGATCGAGACGCGCGGCGCGCCAGGAGGGATAAAGCGTCGCCAGGAAGGAGAGCCCGAAGGCCATGGCCAGCACCGTCACCACCTCGTGCGGGTCGATGCGCGCCGGGATCTGCGTCAGGAAGTAAATCTCGGCGTTGAACACGTTGACGTGCAGCACGTCCTGCACGAGCTCGCGGATCTGCTCGATATGGGTGGTGAAGGCGACGCCGAGGGCGAAGCCCAGCAGCGTGCCGACCACGCCGATGCTGGCACCGCTCAGCATGAAGATGCGCAGCACCATGCCGCGCGTGGCGCCCATGGTGCGCAGGATGGCGATGTCGCGCGTCTTGTCCTTCACCAGCATGATCATGCTGGAGATGATGTTGAAGGCCGCCACCAGGATGATGAGCGACAAAATTATGAACATCACGTTGCGCTCGACCTGCACCGCGCCGAAATAGGCGGAGTTGCTCTGCTGCCAGTCATAGACGCGGTACTGGCCGCCGAGCTGCTGCTGGACGGCGGCGGCGACGGCGCTCGCCTGGTCGGGATCGCTGACGAAGACCTGCAGCGTGTTCACGGCGTCGGGCAGCTGGAAATAGAGCTGCGCGGCGGCCAGCGGCATGAACACGAAATTGCTGTCGTACTCGTACATGCCGACATCGAAGAAGGCGCCGACGCGATAGGCCTTGACACGCGGCACGGTGCCGAAGGCGGTCGCGGCGCCGTTGGGCGACAGCAGCGTGATGGCATCGCCGATCTTGAGGCCGAGCTTGAAGGCGAGCTTGTCGCCGATCATCACCGTGTTGTCGGTGAACTGGTCGAGCGAGCCGGCGACGATGTGGCTCGACAGCAGAGCCTCGCCGGCAACGTCGCGCTCGCCCATGCCGCGCACGGCCACCCCGGCCGAGCGGCCCTTGGCCGAGGCCAGCACCTGCCCCTCGATCAGCGGATGGACGGCGACGACGCCCGGCACCTGCCTCACCCGTCGCGCGAGCGCGTCGTAACCGGAGATGCTGCCCTGCGGCGAGTAGATGCCGAGATGGCCGTTGAGGCCGATGATGCGCCCGAGAAGCTCGACGCGAAAGCCGTTCATCACCGACATGACGATGATGAGCGTCGCCACGCCCAGCATGATGCCGAGCAGCGAGAAGATGGCGATGACCGAGATGAAGCCTTCCTGCCGACGGGCGCGGAGATAGCGGAACGCCACCATGCGCTCGAACGCGTCGAACACCATCACATTCCTCCGAGCCGGTTGAGCGCCGCCTCGGGGGAAAGCTCCTCTCTGCTGCCGGTCTTGCGGTCCTTGAGCTCGACGACGCCCTTGTCGAGGCCGCGCGGGCCGATCACGAGCTGATGGGGCAGGCCGATCAGGTCCATCGCGGCGAATTTGGCGCCGGGAGATTCGTCGCGGTCGTCGTAGAGCGTCTCGATACCGGCGGCGCCGAGCCGCGCATAGAGCTCGTCGGCGGCGGTTACGCAGCGGGGATCGGCGGCGCGCAGATTGACCAGCCCGAGCTTGAACGGGGCGACGCTCTCCGGCCAGATGATGCCGGCAGCGTCGTGGCTGGCCTCGATGATGGCGCCGACGAGGCGCGAGACCCCGATGCCGTAGGAGCCCATCTCCACCGCGATCGTCTCGCCCTTGGGGCCGGTGACGACCGCGCCCATGGGCTTCGAATATTTGGTGCCGAAATAGAAGATCTGCCCGACCTCGATGCCGCGCGCGCTCAGCAGGCGGTCCTCGCCGATGGGACAGGATTGGGCGTCGTGCTTCTCGTCCGTGGCGGCGTAAAGCCGCGTCCAGCGCTCGACCAGGGGTTCGAGATCGCCGGCGTAATCGACGTCGCTGGCGAGGATGTCGGCGTCGAGCCAGGCCTTGTCGCAGTACACCTGGGACTCGCCGGTCTCGGCGAGGACGATGAATTCGTGGCTGAGATCGCCGCCGATCGGCCCGGTATCGGCGCGCATCGGGATCGCCTTCAGCCCCATGCGCGCGAAGGTGCGCAGATAGGCCACGAACATGCGGTTGTAGGCGCGCCGCGCGCCGGCCATGTCGAGGTCGAAGGAATAGGCGTCCTTCATCAGGAACTCGCGCCCGCGCATCACCCCGAAGCGCGGCCGGACCTCGTCGCGGAACTTCCACTGGATGTGATAGAGGTTCTTCGGCAGGTCGCGATAGCTCTTGATGCTCTGGCGGAAGATGTCGGTGATCTGCTCCTCATTGGTCGGGCCGTAGAGCATCGCGCGCTCGTGGCGGTCGATGATGCGCAGCATCTCCTTGCCGTAATCCTCGTAGCGGCCGCTCTCCTGCCACAGCTCGGCCGGCTGGATCGTCGGCATCAAGACCTCGAGCGCGCCCGCCGCATCCTGCTCCTCGCGCACGATCCGCTCGACCTTCTTGAGCACGCGCAGGCCGAGCGGCAGCCAGGAATAGATCCCGGCGCTCGACTGGCGGATCATGCCGGCGCGCAGCATCAGCCGGTGCGAGACGATCTGCGCTTCGCTGGGATTCTCGCGCAGCAGCGGCAGGAAATAGTCGGAAAGACGCATCGGACCTCGGGACGCTGGCAAAGGCGGCGCAACTCTAGGCAAGGCGGCAGAGGATGTCTATGCCAGCGCGACGCGCGTAGCGCGTCGTCGCTGGCGGCGTCAGCGCTTGCATAGCAAGCGCGAGCAGCCGCACCGTGCGGGCTAGCCGGCGCCGTGCGGGCTTTCGCGGTTGCAAGAGCAACCGCTGTCGCCCGCCAAGGACGACGCTTCGCGTCGCCTTAGCGTTTCGCCTCGGCGCAGGCGGCCAGCATCATGTCGCGCTCGCCGCCGCTGATCGGCTCGCCGTTGAAATAGGCGCGGCCGTCGCGCAGCGTCAGCAGACCGATCATCGCCCCGCGATGAAGCAGCGCCGCGTTGCCAGCAAGCCCATAGCGCTGCTGCAGCCTGGCGCCGATCACGATCGGAAGATTGTCGAGCGGCATCGGCGGTGCGTTGGAGGGAAGATCGGCGGGCGCCACGGCATCGCCGTTGACGTCGACCCCCGGCCGATAATCCGCACCGGGCTCCGCCGCCGCGGCGCGCCGCAGCTTGTCGCAGACATCCGCCGAGATGGCGATGCCGCCCGTGTTCGACACCGAGATGCCGCCCGGCGGGGGTGGTGGTGGCGGCGCGTCGATGCCCGGCGGCGGCGTTACTTGCCGCTGGGCAAAGGCCGGCACGGCAACCGCCAGCACCAGCGCGACCAAATAGGTGCATCTCATAAAACAATACTAGCGCAGCACGACAAGACGAGCCATCGTCGCTCGATAGCAGCCGTTACGCAGAATTTAGATGACGAAACCAGGAGAGTTTCGTACACTTGCGTCTGCCTGAATTGGTCGCGCGCAAGACTGCGACAAGGGGCCCAGGTTTAGGGAGGAACTGCCGTTAAGCGAAGGTCGGGGAGTTGACCTAAAAGAGTCGCGACATCGACCCTTAACCGCAGCAAGCTTCGGCAAGATCACATACTGATCTTGCCTTATTTTTTTGCGCGCCGTCGCTTTATGATCGAAGTCGGGCTTTGGTCACTCGCCTTTTAAGCGAAGATGCAGGCTTGGCGCCGTGCCATGGCGGGCCCAGCGAGAGAATCTGCTGGTATATCGGACACCAGCTTTGATGCGCCCCCTTGAGATAGCCGAGGCTCATCAGGAACTCGCCGACGATCTCGCCGCCGGTGAAGCGGAATGTCTTCTTGAAGAGAGCCACCCAGGCCGCTTTCGGCAATGGGTGATGGGCGTCGAGCCAAGCGGCAAACGAGCCGTGGCTGGCACGGATCTGCTGCAGGCGCTTGGCGTTCTCGATCGCCGCCTCGATCTTCAGCCGGTTGCGGATGATGCCCGCATCGGCCATCAGCCGCCGCTGGTCCTCGGCGCCGAAACCGGCAACGCGATCGATGTCGAAGCCGGCAAACGCTTCGGCGAAGGCGTCGCGCTTGTTCAGGATGGTGAGCCAGGAAAGGCCCGCCTGGTTGATCTCCAGGACGAGGCGCTCGAACAGCACGGCATCCTCGCGCACGGGAAAGCCGTATTCGCGGTCGTGATAGGGCCCGTGGATGGGGTGGCCCGGAGCGTGTCGGCAATAGGCGGCGGTCATGGCTGGCGGAAATCGATCAGGCCGGAAATGGCGATGGCATAACAGCCCAGCCAGAGCACGCCTGCAACCAGCGTGGTGATCCCCGCCTTGAGCCATAACCGGGGATTGGCCGGAGCGCCGGCGGCATGGCCGATATCGCCCTTTTCCACCGGACGCACGCCAAAGGGCAGTACGGCGAACAGCACCACCCACCAGATGATGATGTAGGCGACGATGCCCTGGAACCAGGACATGGGGGGCTAAACCTGCTCGAGCTCCACCAGCGTGCCGCAGAAATCCTTGGGATGAAGGAACAGCACGGGCTTCTCATGGGCGCCGATCTTGGGCTCGCCATCGCCCAGCACGCGGGCGCCCTGGGCCTTGAGCTGGTCGCGGGCGGCGATGATGTCCGCGACCTCGTAGCAGACATGGTGCATGCCGCCGCCGGGGTTGCGCTCCAGGAAGTTGCGCACCGGGGAGTCCGGGCCGAAGGGCTCCAGCAGCTCGATCTTGGTGTTGTCGAGGACGACGAACACCACGGTGACGCCGTGCGGCGGCAAGGTCACGGGATCCGACACCCTGGCGCCCAGCGTGTCGCGATAGACCGCCGCCGCCCGTTTCACATCCGGCACGACGATGGCGACGTGGTTGAGCCTGCCGATCATCCCGCTTCTCCCCTCAGATGCGCACCAGATGTACCTCTGTCACCGGCTTTTTTCCATGCCAGGCGCGCAGCGAGCGCCGCACCGCCAGCCGGGCCGCCTCGCGCAGCGCGGCATCGTCGCGCCGGGCCCGCGGCTCCAGCTCCTCGATCGCCTGCGCCACGCGCTGGCAAAGGTCGTCGGTGAGCGCCGCGTCCTCGCTCTCATCGCCGAGCCCGTGCACCGTCACCTGGGGCGGCGCCTGCAGCCTGCCCTCGCGGTCGACGACGATGGTGGCGAGCGCCGCGCCGTTGAAGGTCATCTTCTGGCGCGAGCGCAGCGCCTCGCCGCCCACCGGCAGCAGGCGCTTGCCGTCGACCACCAGGCGGCCGGTCGACACCTCGCCGATCACCGCCGCCGGGCCCGGCGCCAGCTTCACCACCTCGCCGTTGCGCGTCACCAGCGCCTGCGGCACCTGACATTGCTCGGCCAGCCGCGCCTGCGCCATCAGGTGCCGCGTCTCGCCATGGACCGGCACGGCGATCTGCGGCCGCACCATCTGATACATGCGCGTGAGCTCGTCCTGCGCCGGATGGCCCGAGACATGGATGAGATGGTCCTGCTCGGTGATGATCTCGACGCCGAGCGCCGCCAGCCGGTTCTGCAGCCGGCCGATGGCGCGCTCGTTGCCGGGGATCACGCGCGAGGAGAAGATCACCGTGTCGCCCGCCTCGAGCACGATCTCGGGATGATCGTCCTCGGCGATGCGGGCGAGCGCCGAGCGCGGCTCGCCCTGGCTCCCGGTGCAGATCAGCAGCACCTTCTCGCGCGGCAGATAGGCCGCCTCCTCGTCGGTGAGGAAGGGCGGGAGCTGCTCGAGATAGCCCGTCTCGCGCGCGGCATGATCGATGCGCCAGAGCGAGCGCCCGACCAGCGCCGCGTGCCGGTCATGCGCCGTCGCCGCCGCCGCCGCCGATTGCAGCCGCGCCACGTTCGAGGCGAAGCAGGCGACGACGACCCGCTGCCGGCAGCGCCCGACCAGCTCGATCAGCGTGCGCCGCACATCGGCTTCGGAGCCCGCCTCGCCCGGCCTGAGCGCGTTGGTGCTGTCGCAGATCATGGCGAGAACGCCTTCCTCGCCGAGGCGGCGCAGCCGCGCCATGTCCGACCGCTCCCCCACCAACGGGTCGGGATCGAACTTCCAGTCGCCGGTATGGAGCACGGTGCCGAGCGGCGTGCGCAGCACCACGGCATTGGGCTCGGGGATCGAATGGGTGAGCGTGACCAGCTCGACCTCGAACGGCCCGACGGTGAATCGGCCGGACATCGGCACCTCGATCACCGGCACCTCGTGCTCGAGATCGGCCTCGATCAGCTTCTGGCGCAGCACCGACGCGGTGAACGGCGTGGCATAGACCGGGCAGCGCAGGCGCGGCCAGAGATAGGGGATGGCGCCGATATGGTCCTCATGGGCGTGGGTGACGACCAGCCCGACCAGCGCGTCCGCCCGCTCGGCGATGAAGCCGGGATCGGGCATGATGATGTCGACCCCGGGCAGCGTGTCGTCGGCAAAGGAGATGCCGCAATCCACCATCAGCCAGCGCCCGCCATAGCCGTAGAGCGAGAGGTTCATGCCGATCTCGCCGACCCCGCCCAGGGCAAGGAAGGCGAGCTCGTCGGGGCGGTTGGGCGCGGCGGGGGATGCGGCGGTCATGGCCGGGGGCGGTTCCTCTCGTGGACGAGATAGAGGCCCCAAAGCGTCAAATTGGGGTCGACATGGTCGATGCCCTCGATGGCGCCCTCGAACAGCGGCGTCAACCCGCCGGTGGCGATGACGCGCATCGGCGCGGCGAATTCGCGCCTGATCCGCTGCACCAGCCCCTCGATCAAGCCGACATAGCCCCAGAACAGGCCCGACTGCATGCAGGCCACGGTGTTCTTGCCGATGACCTGCTCGACGCGGCGGATGCGCACGCTGGGCAGCTTGGCGGCGGCCATGTGCAAGGCGGTCATCGACAGGTTGACCCCCGGAGCGATGACGCCGCCGCAGAAATTGCCGTCCGCGTCGACGACGTCGAAATTGGTCGAGGTGCCGAAATCGACGACGACGAGCGGCCCGCGGTAGCGGTCATGGGCCGCCACCGTGTTGAGCAGGCGGTCGGCGCCGACCTCTTCCGGACGGTCGACCAGCGAGCGGGCGCCGATCGCCACGCCGGGCTCGCCCACCATCAGCGGCTCGCTGTTGCAATAGCGCCGGCACAGCGTCGTCAGGTTGAAATTGGCCTCGGGCACGACGCTGGCGATGATCGTGCCGGTAAGGAGGCTGCGCGCCAGGCCTTCGAGCCCGAGCAGGTGGTCGAGCCAGACCACGTACTCGTCGGCCGTCCGCCGGGTGTCGGTCGCGGCGCGCCAGGCGCCTTTCATCTGCCCGCCGTCCCAGACGCAGAACACGGTGTTGGTGTTATTGGCATTGATGGCAAGCAGCATGACGCCTCCCCTCACCGCGCCGCCGGAAAAACGTCGCCGGCGGTGATGCGGCGCAGCAAAGTGCCGGTGTCGAGCAGCAGCGCCCCTTCCTCGTCGAGCCCGGCGAAGCGTCCCTCGCTGTCGCCTTGCGGCAGCCGCACCCGGATGGGCTGTCCCAGACCGCGCGCCCGGGCGAGCCAGGCGGCTCTCAGCGGCGCGAAACCTTCGGCGAGCCACCGCTCATACCAGAAATGGAACGCCCGGGCGACCGCTTCCAGCAGCGCTTCGAGCGCCACGGGGGCGGCGCCGGCGGCAGCCAGCGAGGTGGCGGGGTACTCGCTGTCTTCGGGGAAAGAGACGACGTTGACGCCGATGCCCACCACCAGCCAGTCGACCCGCCCCGCCTCCGCCGCCTGCGATTCCAGCAGGATGCCGCTGATCTTGCGGTCGGCGACGAGCACGTCGTTGGGCCATTTGTAGGCGAGATCGACGACCCGCGGCAGCAGCGGCAGCAGCGCCTCGCCGACGGCGAGCGCCGCGGCAAAGCCGAGCTGCGCCGCGGCACCCGCCGGGCGCTCCGGGCGCAGCAGCAGCGACAGGTAGAGATTGCCCGGGACCGACACCCAGGACCGCCCGCGCCGGCCGCGCCCGGCCTGCTGCGCCTGCGCCCAGATCAGCGTGCCGGCGGGCGCGCCCGATGCCGCCTGGCGCTTGGCTTCCTCGTTGGTGCTGTCGAGCTCGGCGAAGCCGTGCAGGCGCAGGAAGGCCGGCAGGCCCGGAGCGGCGCTCATCCCGGGAAGAGCGTGGCGCTCGCAAGCTCCGCGCCGACCACGATCGGCGACGGAAAGACGATGAAGAACAGGATCACCGCCGCCGAGATCAGCACCACCGCCTGCAGCTCGCGGCCGATGCCGGGATCGAAGGCGCCCTTGGGCTCGTCGAAATACATGATCTTGACGACGCGCAGGTAGTAATAGGCGCCGACCACGCTGGTCACGACGCCGACCACGGCGAGCCAGAAGAGCCGCGCATCGATCGCCGCCATGAAGATGTAGAACTTGGCGAAGAAGCCGGCGAGCGGCGGTATGCCGGCCATGGAGAACATGAAGATGCCGAGCGCCGCCGCCAGCATCGGCTGCGTCCGCGCCAGGCCGGCGAGATCCTCGATGCCCTCGACCAGGCGGCCCTGGCGGCGCATGCAGAGGATGACGCCGAAGGTACCGATGTTCATGAAGACATAGATCGCCATGTAGACCAGGATGCCGCGCACTCCCGCCGGGGTGCCGGCGGCAAGCCCGATCAGCGCGTAGCCCACATGGCCGATCGAGCTGTAGGCCATGAGGCGCTTGATGTTGCGCTGATTGATCGCGGCCAGCGCGCCCAGGATCATCGAGGCGACCGAGATCGCCATGATGATCTGCTGCCACTGGTCGACCAGCGCGCCAAAGGCGTAGATCATGACGCGGATGAACAGCGCCAGCGCCGCCGTCTTGGGCGCGATGGCGAAGAACGCCGTGGCCGGCGTCGGCGCACCCTCATAAACGTCGGGGGTCCACATGTGGAAGGGCACGGCCGAGACCTTGAAGGCGAGCCCGACGACGACGAAGATGATGCCGATGATCAGCCCGATGGAAACGTTCGAGGCGTCGAGCGTGTGGGCGAGCGTGTCGAAATTGGTGCTGCCGGCGAAGCCGTAGACCATCGAGGCGCCATAGAGCAGCATGCCCGAGGACAGCGCGCCCAGGACGAAGTATTTGAGCCCGGCCTCGCTCGAGCGCGTCTGGTCGCGCTGGAAGCTGGCGATGACGTAGAGCGCGAGGTTCTGCAGCTCGAGGCCGACATAGAGCGAGATGAGATCGTTGGCGGTGATCATCATCAGCATGCCGGTGGTCGAGAGCAGCACCAGCACCGGATATTCGAACCGCGCCACCCCTTCGCGCTCGTTGAAGCGCATCGCCATGACGATGGCGAAGCCGGCGCCGATCAGGGTCAGCACGCTCATGAAGCCGCCGAAGCCGTCGGTGACCATCATGCCGTAGAGGCTGATCTTGCGCTCGTAGCCGAAGCTCATGACCAGCGCGATGGTGATGGCGAGCGCCACGACCGCCAGCCAGCCGATCTCGCGCGCCACATGCGGCCCGCGCTGGTAGGCGCCGAGGACGAGCAGCACCATGGCGCTGAGGGCGAGGAACATCTCCGGCAGCGCCGGCACGAAACTGGGAAGCGCGTCGGTCATCGTCTATCGCTCGGCTAGCTTGGCCGCCGCGTTCTCCTGGAGCGAGAGCTGAACGCGCTCCATGAGCCTGGCGAGGGTGGGTTGCATGGGCCGCAGGAAGGAGTTGGGATAGACCCCCATCCACAGCACAACAGCGATCATCGGTGCGAAGATGGCGACCTCGCGCCAAGAAAGGTCGAGCATGGCGCGCACATCGGCGCGGGTGATGACGCCGAAGATGATGCGGCGATAGAGGTAGAGCATATAGGCGGCGCTGAGGATCATGCCGGTGGTGGCGAAGAACGCCACCCAGGTATTGACCTCGAAGGCGCCGATCAGCGACAGGAACTCGCCGACGAAGCCGCTGGTGCCGGGCAGCCCCACCGAAGCGAGCATGAACACCATGAAGACCGTGGCGTATTTCGGCATGTTGTCGGCCAGACCGCCATAGCGCGCGATCTCGCGCGTGTGCAGCCGGTCGTAGACGACGCCGACGCAGAGGAAAAGCGCGGCCGAGACGATGCCGTGGCTCAGCATCTGCACCATCGCCCCCTGCAGCCCCTCCGAGGTCATGGTGAAGGTGCCCATGGTGACGATGCCCATATGCGCCACCGAGGAATAGGCGATGAGCTTCTTCATGTCCTCCTGCGCCAGCGCCACCAGCGAGGTGTAGATGATGGCGACGACGCTGAGGGTGAAGATCAGCGGCGCGAGCTCGTGCGAAGCGATCGGGAACAGCGGCAGCGAGAAGCGCAGGAAGCCGTAGCCGCCCATCTTCAGCAGCACGCCGGCGAGGATCACCGAGCCCGCGGTCGGCGCCTCGACATGCGCGTCGGGCAGCCAGGTGTGCACCGGCCACATCGGCACCTTGACGGCGAAGGAGGCGAAGAAGGCCAGCCACAGCCAGGTCTGCAGCCCCGGCGGCAGCCCGTGGTTCAGCGCCTCGACGATATCGGTCGACCCGATCTGATAGTAGATCGCCAGGATGGCGAGCAGCATCAGCACCGAGCCCAGGAACGTGTAGAGGAAGAACTTGAATGCGGCATAGACCCGCCGCGGGCCACCCCAGACGCCGATGATGAGGAACATCGGGACCAGCACGCCCTCGAAGAAGACGTAGAAGATGACGAAGTCGAGGGCGCAGAACATGCCGACCATGAACGTTTCCAGCACCAGGAACGCGATCATGTACTCCTTCACCCGCTCCGTGACCGACCTCCAGCTGGAGACGATGCAGATCGGCGTGAGGAAGGTCGAGAGCAGCACGAAGAACAGCGAGATGCCGTCGATGCCGAGGTGATAGGCGATGTGGAACGTCGGCAGCCACGGGGCCAGCTCGACGAACTGGAAGTCCGCCTGCGTCGGGTCGAAATCGGCCCACAGCACCACCGACAGCGCGAGCACCACGAGCGAGGTCCACAGCGCCGCCCAGCGCGCGTTGCGCGCCACGTCCGCAGGCGCGCCGCGCAGCATCAGGATGAACAGCACCCCCACCAGCGGCAGGAAGGTGACAAGGCTCAGGAGTGGCCAGCTCTGCATGATGCGCTCAGCTCCCGATCTGCCGCAGGAGATACCAGGAGACCAGCAGCACCACGCCGATCAGCATGACGAAGGCATAGTGGTAGACATAGCCCGTCTGCAGCCGGCTCGTCCGCACGGAGAGCCGGCTGGTGATCGAGGCGACGCCGTCGGGGCCGAGCCCGTCGATGACCGCGCCATCGCCGCGCTTCCAGAAGGCGAAGCCCAGCGCCATGGCGGGGCGCAGGAAGAGCGCGTCGTAGAGCTCGTCGAAATACCATTTGTTGAGCAGGAAGAGATAGACCGGCCGCAGGCGCCGGGCGACCACGCCCGGGATCTCCGGCCGCCAGACATAGGCGACCCAGGCGACGGCGATGCCGAGCACGCCCACGACCGAGGGCAGCAGCTCGACCCATTCCGGCGCGTGATGCGCCGCCTCGAGGCTGTCGAGGCCCGGCAGCACCAGGATCGCCTCGCGCCAGAAGCTCTCGCGCCCGGCGCCGACGAAATCGTGATAGCCGAGCCAGCCGGCGAAGCAGGCGCCCGCCGCCAGCACCACCAGCGGCAGGATCATCACCGGCGGCGATTCATGGACGTGATGCAGGACTTCCTCGTCGGCGCGCGGCTTGCCGTGGAAGGTCAGGAACAGCAGGCGCCAGGAGTAGAAGGCGGTGAGGAAGGCGGCGATGACCCCCATCCAGAAGGCGTAGAGGCCGACGGCGCTGCCCGATGCCCAGGCGGCCTCGATGATCACGTCCTTGGAGAAATAGCCCGAAAACGGCGGAATGCCCGCCAGCGCCAGGCTGCCGATCCACATCAGGACGTAGGTCACCGGGATCATCCGCCAGAGACCGCCCATCTTGCGCATGTCCTGCTCGCCCGACATGGCGTGGATGACCGAACCGGCGCCGAGGAAGAGCAGCGACTTGAAGAAGGCGTGGGTCATGAGATGGAAGATCGCCGCCGAAAACGCCGAGACGCCGGCGGCGAAGAACATGTAGCCGAGCTGGCTGCAGGTGGAATAGGCGATGACGCGCTTGATGTCGTTCTGCGCCATGCCGATGCTGGCGGCGAAGAACGCGGTGGTGCCGCCGATGACGCAGACGACAGCGAGCGCGGTCGGCGCGTATTCGAACAGCGGCGACAGCCGCACCACCATGAAGACGCCGGCGGTCACCATGGTCGCGGCATGGATCAGCGCCGAGACCGGGGTCGGGCCTTCCATCGCGTCCGGCAGCCAGGTGTGAAGGCCGATCTGCGCCGATTTGCCCATGGCGCCGACGAACAGCAGGATGCAGGTGACGGTGAGCGCGTCGACCTGCCAGCCGAGGAAGATGAAGGGCGTGTGCGCGAAATTGGGCGCGGCGTCGAAGACCGTGCCGAAATGCAGCGAACCGAACAGCGCGTAGACGGCGAAGATGCCGAGCGCGAAGCCGAAATCGCCGATGCGGTTGACGACGAAGGCCTTGATCGCCGCGGCGTTGGCCGCCGGCCGGTCGTACCAGAAGCCGATCAGCAGGTAGGAGCAGAGCCCGACGCCCTCCCAGCCGAAGAACATCTGCAGGAAATTGTCGGCCGTCACCAGCATCAGCATGAAGAAGGTGAAGAAGCTGAGGTAGGCCATGAAGCGCGGGATCGAGTTGTCATGCGCCATGTAGCCCACGGAATAGATGTGGATCATGGTCGAGACCACAGTCACCATCGCCACCATCGTGGCGCTCAGCGTGTCGAAGCGCAGCGTCCACTGCACCTGGAGATCGCCGGTGTCCATCCAGGTGAAGAGTGGGGTGATGATGTTGTGACCGCCCAGCGCCACCTCGACGAACAGCGTGACTCCGAAAACCGCGGCGATCGCCACGCCCACGCAGGTGACGATCTGCGCGCCGCGGTCGCCGATCCAGCGGCCGAAGAAGCCGGCGATGAACGCGCCCAGGAGCGGCAGGAAGATGGCTGCGACCGTCACCGGATTAGCCCTTCATCAGGTTGATGTCTTCGACCGCGATGCTGCCGCGGTTGCGGAAGTAGACCACGAGGATGGCGAGCCCGATCGCCGCCTCGGCCGCGGCCACGGTGAGGACGAACATGGCGAAGATCTGGCCGACGAGGTCGTGCAGATAGGCCGAGAAGGCCACGAAGTTGATGTTGACCGCCAGCAGCATTAGCTCGATCGACATCAGGATGATGATGACGTTCTTGCGGTTGAGGAAGATGCCGAAGATCCCGAGCGTGAACAGGATGGCGGCGACGATGAGATAGTGGGCAAGGCCGATCTCGAGCATGTCCTCACACCCCCTGCCGCGGCCGGACCTTGACGATCTCGAGCGTCTCGCTGCGCCGGCGCGCGATCTGGACGTTGATGTCCTGCTTGCGCACGTCGCCGCGCGCGCGCAGCGTCAGCACGATGGCGCCGACCATGGCGACGAGCAGGACCAGGCCGGCCGCCTGGAAGACGTAGACGTAGCGGGTATAGAGCAGCTGCCCCAGGGCGACGGTGTTGGTGACGTTCGCCACCGGCGGCAGCGGCGCCGCGATCGACTTCGCCACCTCGGGCGCCGCGACCCAGGCCCCGAACACCAGGATGAGCTCGACCACCAGCACGATCCCGACCAGCGCGCCGACCGGCAGGTACTGCAGCGCCCCTTGCCGGAGCTCGACGAAATTGATGTCGAGCATCATCACGACGAACAGGAACAGCACGGCGACCGCGCCGACATAGACGATGACCAGGATGAGCGCCAGGAATTCCGCCCCCGCGAGGATGAAGAGCCCGGCCGCGTTGAAGAAGGCGAGGATGAGGAAGAGCACCGAATGCACGGGATTGCGTGAGGCGATCACCATGACGCCCGACGCCACGGTGACCGCGGCGAAGAGATAGAAGCAGATGGCCTGGACGATCATCGGCGGCTCACCGGTAGGGCGCGTCGATCGCGAGGTTGTGCGCGATCTCCGCCTCCCAGCGATCGCCGTTCGCCAGCAGCTTGGCCTTGTCGTAGAACAGCTCCTCGCGCGTCTCGGTGGCGAACTCGAAATTGGGGCCCTCGACGATGGCGTCGACCGGGCAGGCCTCCTGGCAGAAGCCGCAATAGATGCATTTCGTCATGTCGATGTCGTAGCGCGTGGTGCGGCGGCTGCCGTCCTCGCGCGGCTCCGCCTCGATGGTGATCGCGAGCGCCGGGCAGATCGCCTCGCAGAGCTTGCAGGCGATGCAGCGCTCCTCGCCGTTGGGATAGCGGCGCAGCGCGTGCTCGCCGCGGAAGCGCGGGCTGAGCGGCCCCTTCTCATAGGGGTAGTTGATGGTCACCGGCGGCTTGAACATGTGCCGCAAAGTGAGCCAGAGGCCCGCCGCCAGTTCGGAGAGCAGGACGGCACGCGCGCCGCGATCGAGGAAAGCCATGGGATCGACCCCTATTTCGGCAGCCAGCCGGTCGCCACCAGGACGCCGGCGGTGAGCACGAGCCAGAACAACGAGAACGGCAGGAACACCTTCCAGCCAAGCCGCATCAATTGATCATAGCGGAAGCGCGGCACGGTCGCGCGCACCCAGAGGAAACAGAACAGCACCATCGCCACCTTGAGCGCGAACCAGAAGCCGCCCCAGAGATGCGCCGCGACCCCGGTGAAGGGCTCGATATTGAACGGCGCGAGCCACCCACCCAGGAACAGGATGCTGGTCATCGCGCTCATCAGGATCATGCTGCCGTATTCGCCGAGATAGAAGAGCGCGAAGCTCATCGCGGAATACTCGACGAAGAACCCCGCCACCAGTTCGCTCTCGCCTTCCGGCAGGTCGAAGGGCGAGCGATTGGTCTCGGCCAGCACCGAGACGAAGAAGACGACGAACATCGGCAGCAGCGGGATGGCGTACCAGATCGTGCGCTGCGCCTCGACGATGGCGGTGAGATTGAGCGAGCCGGCGCAGAGCAGCACCGAGACGATGACGAAGCCCATCGAGACTTCGTAGGACACCATCTGGGCCGCCGAGCGCAGGGCGCCGAGGAAGGCGTATTTCGAATTGGACGACCAGCCGGCCATGACGATGCCGTAGACGCCGAGCGAGCTGATGGCGAAGAGATAGAGAATGCCGACATTGATGTTGGCGAGCACGATCCCCTTGTCGAAGGGGATCACCGCCCAGGCCATCAGGCTGAGGCTGAAGGTGAGGATCGGCGCGGCGAGGAAGACGACGCGGTTGGCGCCGCTCGGGATCACCGTCTCCTTGAACAACAGCTTGGCGCCGTCGGCGATCGGCTGCAGCAGCCCGAAGGGCCCGACCACGTTGGGACCCTTGCGCAGCTGCGCCCAGGCCAGCACCTTGCGCTCGGCATAGGTCAGATAGGCGATCGCCAGCAGCAGCGGCACGATGATCGCGATGATCTCGAGCACCGTGATCACCAGCGGGAGCGCATAGCCCTGCCAGAACTCAGCCATGGGTCCCCGTCTTCTGCTGGCTGCCGGGCCCCATCGCGGCGGAACAGGCGGCCATGGTCGGCGAGGCGCGGCTGATCGGGTCGGTGCGATAGAAATCCTCGATCGGATAGACGAAGGGCGCGGCATCGACCGCACCGGCGGCGCCGAAGGCGCCCCAGGGCGCCCGGGTCGCCTCGTCGAGCGCGGCGAAGACCGGATTGGCCGCCAGCATCCGCTTGCGCAGCTGCGGCAGCGAATCGTAAGGCAGCTTGCGGCCGAGCGCCTCGGAGAGCGCGCGCAGGATCTTCCAATCCTCGCGCGCATCGCCCGGCGGGAACACGGCGCGGCGGCCGAGCTGGACGCGGCCTTCGGTGTTGACGTAGGTGGCGTCCTTCTCGGTATAGGCGGCGCCCGGCAGCACCACGTCGGCGCGGCGGGCGCCGGCATCGCCGTGATGGCCCTGATAGATAACGAAGGCCCGGCCGAACCGGCGCGCATCGATCTCGTCGGCGCCGAGCAGATAGAGCACCTCGATCTCGCCGCTCTGGCAGCCGCTGAGGATGCCGGCAAGGCCGCGCCCGCCCGGCCCCGGCACGAATCCCAGATCGAGCCCGCCGACCCGCGCCGCGGCACGATGCAGCAGGTTGAAGCCGTTCCAGTCGTCGCGCACCATGCCGGCGCGCTCGGCGAGATCCCGCGCCAGCGCCAGGATGGCGCCGCCGTCCGGTCGCGTCAGCGCCCCCTGCCCCAGGATCAGCATCGGGTTCTTGGCCGACTGCAAGATCGGCCACCATTCGTGCCTGCCCTCGACCAGCGCGCGCAGCGCGTCAGGACCGCTGCCGAGCATGGCGACGGGAAAGGCGAGATCGACCGCGGGCCCGATCGCCGCCGGCTTGAACGCTCCGCGCAGCCAGCGCTTGCGCAGCCGGGCATTGAGGATCGGCGCCTCGCGCCGCGGGTTGGCGCCGATCAGCAGGCAGGCATCGGCCTTGTCGATGCCGGCGATGGTGGTGTTGAAGAGATAGCCCGCGCGGCAGGCGGGATCGATCGCCGCGCCGTCCTGGCGGCAGTCGAGATGGGGCGAGCCCAGCGCGGCCATCAGCTCCTTGAGCGCGAGCATGGCCTCGCAATCGACGAGATCGCCGGCGATCGCCGCCAGGCGCCCGCCGGGCACGTCCTTGAGCCGCTCGGCAATGAAGGCGAAGGCTTCCGACCATTCCGCCTCGACCAGCGTGCCGTCGCGGCGGATATAGGGGCGGTCGAGCCGCCGGCGCGCCAGCCCGTCGACGGCAAAGCGCGTCTTGTCGGAGATCCACTCCTCGTTCACATCCTCGTTCAGCCGCGGCAGCACGCGCAGCGCCACCGGCCCGCGGCTGTCGATGCGGATGTTGCTGCCGACGGCGTCCAGCACATCGACCGATTCGGTCTTGCGCAGCTCCCAGGGCCGCGCCGCGAAGGCGTAGGGCTTGGAGGTCAGCGCCCCCACCGGACAGAGATCGATGATGTTGGCGGAGAGCTCGGAGGTGAGCGAGCGCTCGATGTAGGTCCCGATCTCCATGTTCTCGCCGCGGCCGGTGGCGCCGAGCTCCTCGACGCCGGCGACGTCGGTCAGGAAGCGGACGCAGCGCGTGCAGTGGATGCAGCGCGTCATGCTGGTGGCGACCAGCGGCCCGAAATCCTTGTCCTTCACCGCGCGCTTGTTCTCGAGGAAGCGGCCGCGGTCGAAGCCGTAGGCCATCGCCTGGTCCTGCAGATCGCACTCGCCGCCCTGATCGCAGATCGGGCAGTCCAGCGGGTGGTTGATGAGCAGGAACTCCATCACCCCGTGCTGTGCCTTCTTGGCCTTCTCGCTGTCGGTATGGATGACCATGCCCTCGGTCGCCGGCATGGCGCAGGAGGCGATCGGCTTGGGCGCCTTCTCCTGCTCGACCAGGCACATGCGGCAGTTGCCGGCGATCGCCAGGCGCTCGTGGTAGCAGAAATGCGCCACCTCGATGCCGGCCTGCTGGCAGGCCTGCAGCACCGTCGCGCCGGCCGGCACCTCCACCGCGATCCCGTTTATGGTGAGCTTCGGCATGATCCCGCTCTCGTCCCTAGCCGCTATGCCGCGCGCCGCGCCGCGGCCTCGCGATACTCCTTGATGCGCCGCTCCATCTCCGGGCGGAAATGGCGGATGAGGCCCTGCACCGGCCACGCCGCCGCATCGCCCAGCGCGCAGATGGTGTGGCCTTCGACCTCATAGGAGACGTCGAGCAGCATGTCGACTTCCTCGACCGAGGCGTCGCCTTTGACCATGCGCTCCATCACCCGCCACATCCAGCCGGTGCCCTCGCGGCAGGGCGTGCATTGGCCGCAGCTCTCGTGCTTGTAGAATTTGGAGAGCCGCGCGATCGCCTTGATGATGTCGGTCGACTTGTCCATGACGATGACCGCAGCGGTTCCGAGCCCGCTCTTCACGTCGCGCAGCGCATCGAAATCCATCAGCACGCTGTCGCAGACCGATTTCGGGATCACCGGCACCGAGGAGCCCCCGGGGATCACCCCCAGTAGATTGTCCCAGCCGCCGCGCACGCCGCCGGCATGGCGCTCGATGAGCTCCTTCAGCGGGATGCCCATCGCGTCCTCGACATTGCACGGCTTCTCGACATGGCCGGAAATGCAGAAGACCTTGGTGCCTTCGTTCTTCGGCCGGCCGATGCCGGCGAACCAGGAGGCGCCGCGCCGCAGGATGGTCGGCGCCACCGCGATGGTCTCGACGTTGTTGACCGTGGTCGGGCAGCCATAGAGCCCGACCGCCGCGGGAAACGGCGGCTTGAGGCGCGGCTGGCCCTTCTTGCCCTCGAGGCTTTCCAGCAGCGCCGTCTCCTCGCCGCAGATATAGGCGCCGGCGCCGCGATGCAGATAGAGCTCGAAATCGTAGCCCGAGCCGCAGGCGTTCTTGCCGATGAGGCCGGCGGCGTAGGCCTCCTCGATCGCCGTCTCCAGGTGGCGCGACTCGTTGTAGAACTCGCCGCGGATGTAGATGTAGCAGTGATGCACGCCCATGCCGACGCTGGCCAGCAGGCAGCCTTCGACCAGCTTTTGCGGGTCGTGCCGGATGATGTCGCGGTCCTTGCACGTGCCGGGCTCGGACTCGTCGGCATTGACCACGAGATATGTCGGCCGATCGGCCTGCTTGGGCATGAACGACCATTTGACCCCGGTCGGGAAGCCCGCGCCGCCGCGGCCGCGCAGACCCGAGTTCTTGATCTCGCTGACGATCCAGTCGCGGCCTTTAAGGATCAGATCCTTGGTGCCGTCCCAGTCGCCGCGCGCACGGGCCCCGGGCAGGCGCCAGTCGTGGAGGCCGTAGAGATTGGTGAAGATGCGATCCTTGTCGCTGAGCATCAGGTCTTGCCCTCGGCGAAAGAGAGATCGGTGAGCGTCTGCGGGCCGCCTTCCGGCGCCGAGGTCTGTCGTCCCTTGACCGAGCCCGGCTTGGGCGCCTCGCCGCGCTTCAGCGCGTCGATCAGCCGTTCGGTGGCGGCGCCGTCGAGATCCTCGTAGAAATCGTCATTGACCTGGATGATCGGCGCGTTGACGCAGGCGCCGAGGCATTCCACCTCGGTCAGGCTGAACTGGCCGTCGGGCGTGGTCTCGCCGATGGTGATGCCGAGCTTGCGCTCGCAGGCGTGCACCACCTCGTCCGAGCCCCTGAGCCAGCACGGCGTGGTCGTGCAGATCTGGAAGAAATGCCGCCCGACCGGCTTCAGGTTGAACATCGAATAGAAGGTGGCGACCTCGTAGACGCGGATGCGCGCCATGCCCAGCATGTCGGCCACCACATCCATCGCCGCGCGCGGCAGCCAATTGTCGTGCTGGCGCTGCGCCAGGTCGAGGAGCGGCAGCACCGCGCTCGCCTGCCGCCCCGGCGGATACTTGGCGATGTGCGCCGTCGCCTGCGCCAGATTCTCCGGCGTGAAGGCGAAGCTCCGCGGCTGCTCCACCGGCGCGTCGCTGCCGCCGCTCATCGGTCGATGCTCCCGAAGACGATGTCCATGGAGCCGATGATGGCGACGACGTCCGCCAGCATGTGGCCGCGCCCCATGAAGTCGGTGGCCTGCAGGAAGGCGAAGTCCGGGCAGCGGATCTTGCAGCGATAGGGCCGGTTGGTGCCGTCGGCGACGAGGTAGACGCCGAACTCGCCCTTGGGCGCCTCGGTCACGGTGTAGGTCTCGCCCGCCGGCACGTGATAGCCCTCGGTATAGAGCTTGAAATGATGGATGAGCGCCTCCATCGAGCCCTTCATCTCGCCCCGCGGCGGCGGCGCCACCTTGCGGTCGTTGACCTTGACCGGGCCGCCCGGCATCTGCGCCATCGCCTGCTTGATGATGCGCAGCGACTGGCGCATCTCCTCGATGCGGACGAGATAGCGGTCCCAGCAATCGCCGTTCTTGCCGATGGGGATGTCGAACTCCATGGTCTCGTAGGCGTCGTAGGGCTGCGCCTTGCGCAGATCCCACGCCACGCCCGAGCCGCGCAGCATCGGCCCGGTCAGCCCCCAGTCGATGGCGTCCTTGGCGCTGATGACGCCGATATCGACGGTGCGCTGCTTGAAGATGCGGTTCTCCGTCAGCAGCTCCTCGATGGCGTCGAGCACGCGCGGGAAGGCCTCGCACCAGGCGAGGATGTCGTCGCCGAGGCCGGCCGGCATGTCCTGATGCACCCCGCCGGGCCGGAAATAGGCGGCGTGCAGACGCGCGCCGCAGACGCGCTCGTAGAACTCCATCAGCTTCTCGCGCTCCTCGAAGCCCCAGAGGAACGGCGTCAGCGCGCCGACATCGAGGCCGAAGGCGCAGACGTTGAGCAGGTGGTTGAGGATGCGGGTGATCTCGGCGTAGAGGACGCGCAGGTATTTGGCGCGCGGCGGCGCCTCGATGCCGAGCAGCTTCTCGACGGCGAGCGCGAAGCTGTGCTCCATGCACATCGGCGAGACGTAGTCGAGCCGGTCGAAATACGGCACCGCCTGGAGGAAGGTCTTGTACTCGATCAGCTTCTCGGTGCCGCGATGCAGCAGGCCGATATGCGGGTCGGCGCGCTCGACCACCTCGCCGTCCATCTCCAGCACCAGGCGCAGCACGCCATGGGCCGCCGGATGCTGCGGCCCGAAATTCATGGTGAAGCTCTTGATCCTGGCTTCCGCCTCGGCAGCCGCGCTCATGACCCTTCCTCCGTCGCCTTCTCGTCGCCGGGCAGCACGTGGTTCATGCCCTCCCAGGGCGAGAGGAAGTCGAAACTGCGGAATTCCTGGGTAAGCCGCACCGGCTCGTAGACGACGCGCTTCTGGTCCTCGTCATAGCGCACCTGGACGTAGCCGGTGAGCGGGAAATCCTTGCGCAGCGGATGGCCTTCGAAGCCGTAATCCGTCAGCAGCCGCCGCAGGTCGGGATGGTCGGAGAAGTATATGCCGAAGAGGTCCCAGGCCTCGCGCTCGAACCAGCCGGCGGCGCTGTAGATCGAGGTGACCGAGGGCACCGCCTGTTCCTCGTCGGTCGCGACCTTGACGCGGATGCGCTGGTTGAGCTTGAGGCTCAGCAGATTGTAGACGACCTCGAAGCGCTCCGCCCGGTCGGGGTAGTCGACGCCGCAGATATCGGCAAGCAGCTCGAACAGGCATTTGGGATCGTCGCGCAGAAAGCTCAGCACGCCGACGACGGCCTCCCGCCGCACGGTGACGACGAGCTCGCCATGCAGGATCGCGGTCCCGGTCACGTCCTGCGGCAGCGACGCCGCCACGTACTCGCCGAGTTCCTTGAGCGATTGGGTCATGGCGATATCGGCCCTCAGCGCGCGAAGAACCGCTCGCGCCGGATCTTCTTCTGCAGCTGCAGCACGCCGTAGAGCAGCGCCTCGGCGGTCGGCGGGCAGCCCGGCACGTAGATGTCGACCGGCACGACGCGGTCGCAGCCGCGCACGACGGAATAGGAGTAGTGGTAATAGCCGCCGCCATTGGCGCAGGAGCCCATGGAGATGACCCAGCGCGGCTCGGACATCTGGTCGTAGACCTTGCGCAGCGCGGGGGCCATCTTGTTGGTGAGCGTCCCGGCGACGATCATCACGTCCGACTGCCGCGGGCTCGGGCGGAACACCACGCCGAAGCGGTCGAGATCATAGCGCGCGGCACCGGTATGCATCATCTCGACGGCGCAGCAGGCCAGACCGAACGTCATCGGCCAGAGCGACCCCGTGCGCGCCCAGTTCACCAGCTTGTCGAGCTGGGCAACGATGAAGCCCTTGTCCTGCAGCTCGCCCGTCGCCTGACGCAGCAGCGCTTCCTGTTCCGGGCCGGGCGGCACCGGCGGCATTGTCCGGGCGATGGTCACTCCCATTCGAGCGCCCCTTTCTTCCATTCGTAGATGAAACCCACGGTCAGCACCGCGAGGAAGACGATCATCGACCAGAAGCCGAACAGGCCGATCGAGCCCAGCGACACCGCCCAGGGAAAGAGGAAGGCGACCTCGAGGTCGAAGATGATGAACAGGATCGAGACGAGGTAGAACCGCACGTCGAACTTGCTGCGCGCGTCGGCGAAAGGCTCGAAGCCGCATTCATAGGGCGACAGCTTCTCGGAATCCGGATTCTGCCGCGCGACCAGGAACGAGGCGAGCACGATCACCACGGCGAGCGCGACGGCGATCCCGATGAAGATGACGATGGGAAGGTACTCGCGCAGCAGGACGTCCATGGCGCGACCTCCTCAATCGCCCGATGCTGGGGCGTGGCGGGGGCGGGATCGCGGCGCCGGTGTCAAGGAACGAGACCAACGGTACAACGCCACCCCCGAAAGATATGGGTCTCGGCCGCCGCTTGCGTAAGCACCCGGACCACCGAGATGGCGGGAGTGACGGGGCTCGAACCCGCGGCCTCCGGCGTGACAGGCCGGCGCTCTAACCAACTGAGCTACACCCCCGCAGCTCGCGCTCGACGGCGACGCTTACTACCGCCGCAACCCCGCAAGTGTCAAGCATGGGGCCCCGGACATTCGATCGCATGCGGCCCGGTCGTCAGGGCGGCAATGCCATCCGCGACAGCCGGCGTCGCCCGCGTCGCGGCGACCGCGCTGGTGGGCGATGAGGGGATCGAACCCCCGACCCTCTCGGTGTAAACGAGATGCTCTACCGCTGAGCTAATCGCCCGGGCGCCGTCGGTGCCGACCATAGCACAAACGCAGCGCCGTGCCGCCGGTCTCGCGGCGGCGGATGCGCGGCGCCTGCCGAGCGTGCGTCGCTTTACTGAACCGCGTCCTTGAGCTGCTTGCCGGCGCGGAACTTCGGCTGCTTCGAAGCCGCGATCGCGATCTTCTCGCCGGTGCGCGGGTTGCGTCCCTCCGAAGCGGCACGTTGCGTGACGACGAAGGTGCCGAAGCCGACGAGACGCACTTCGCTGCCCTTCTTCAGTTCGCCCGTGATGCAGTCGAACACCGCATCCACGGCTTTTTCCGCTTCCTGCTTCTTGAGACCAGTGGAGTTGGCGACGGCATCCACGAGTTCATTCTTGTTCACGAGCGCCCCCTGGTTATCGATGCCACCGTTTGGGCCATCGCGCGGCAGTTTAGATCGCGGTTCTCGGCGGCGTCAATCGCCGAACACCCGGATTTTCAGGCATTTGAGACAAGCCCGAAAGCATTGCGCCGCCACCCTTGTGGGGGATGGCGGCGCAACCGATCGAAAGCGTCAGATCCGACTCAATGCGTCACGACGCCCGGACGATCCTCCGGCGGCTTGGGCGGCACCGGCCGCGTCTCGTTCTCTTCGTGCCACTCGATCGGCTCCGGTGGACGCACCAGCGCGTGCTTCAGGAGCTCGTCGGAAGAGCCGACCGGAATGATGACGAGGCCGCGCTTCACGTTGTCCGGGATTTCGGCGAGATCCTTCTCGTTCTCCTTCGGGATCAGCACCGTCTTCAAGCCGCCGCGCAGGGCCGCGAGCAGCTTCTCCTTGAGCCCGCCGATCGGCAGGACGCGGCCGCGCAGCGTGATCTCGCCGGTCATCGCGATGTCCTTGCGCACCGGAATGCCGGTCAGCACCGAGACGATCGACGTAACCATGGCGACGCCGGCGGAGGGACCGTCCTTGGGCGTGGCACCCTCCGGCACGTGCACGTGGATGTCCTTCTTCTCGAAGACGGTCGGCAGGATGCCGAAGGCCTGGCTGCGCGACTTGACGTAGCTCTCCGCCGCCTGCACGGATTCGCGCATGACGTCGCCGAGCTTGCCGGTCGCCGTGACCTTGCCCTTGCCGGGCACGGTCACCGCCTCGATCGACAGCAGCTCGCCGCCGACCTCGGTCCAGGCGAGACCGGTCGTGACGCCGACCAGATCGGTCTCCTCGACCTCGCCGTAGCGGTAGCGTCGCACGCCCGCGAACTTCTCGAGATTGCGCCGCGTCACCGTGATCTTGGTGAGCTTGCGCATCAGGATTTCCTTGATCGCCTTGCGCGTCAGATTGGCGATCTCGCGCTCCAGATTGCGTACGCCGGCCTCGCGCGTGTAGTAGCGGATGAGATCGCGCAGGGAGTCGTCGGTGACGTTCCACTCGGTCTTCTTCAGGCCGTGCGCCTTCATCTGCTTGGGGATGAGGTGGCGCTTGGCGATCTCGACCTTCTCGTCCTCGGTATAGCCGGGCAGCCGGATGATCTCCATGCGGTCGAGCAGCGGCTGCGGCATGCGCAGCGTGTTCGCCGTGGTCACGAACATCACATCCGACAGGTCGTAGTCGACCTCGAGATAGTGGTCGTTGAAGCTGGAGTTCTGCTCGGGATCGAGCACTTCCAGCAGGGCCGAGGAAGGATCGCCCCGCCAGTCGGCGCCGAGCTTGTCGACCTCGTCGAGGAGGAACAGCGGATTGGACGATTTCGCCTTCTTCATGCCCTGGATGACCTTGCCGGGCATGGAGCCGATATAGGTGCGCCGATGGCCGCGGATCTCGGCCTCGTCGCGCACGCCGCCCAGCGACATGCGCACGAAGTTGCGGCCGGTGGCGCGCGCCACCGATTTCCCGAGCGAGGTCTTGCCGACGCCGGGCGGGCCGACGAGGCAGAGGATCGGTCCCTTCACCTTGCGCATGCGCTGCTGCACGGCGAGGTATTCGAGGATGCGCTCCTTCACCTTCTCCAGGCCGAAGTGATCGGCGTTCAGCACCTTCTCGGCGCCCTTGATGTCGCGCCTGACCTTGGTGCGGTGCTGCCACGGAATCGACAGCAGCCAGTCGAGATAGTTGCGCACGACGGTGGCTTCGGCCGACATCGGGCTCATGGTGCGGAGCTTCTTCACCTCCGCCTGCGCCTTGTCGCGCGCCTCCTTGGAGAGCTTCGTCTTGTTGATGCGCTCCTCGAGCTCGGCGAGCTCGTCGCGCCCGTCCTCGCCCTCGCCCAGCTCCTTCTGGATCGCCTTGAGCTGCTCGTTGAGGTAGTACTCGCGCTGCGTCTTCTCCATCTGGCGCTTGACGCGCGAGCGGATGCGCTTTTCCACCTGGAGGACGCCGATCTCGCTCTCCATGTAGCCGAAGACCTTCTCCAGGCGCTCGGAGACGGTCTCCGCCTCGAGCAGCTCCTGCTTCTCCGGGATCTTCAGCGCCAGATGCGAGGCCAGCGTGTCGGCGAGCTTGCTGGGATCCTCGATCTGGTTGATCGACACCAGCACCTCGGGCGGAATCTTCTTGTTGAGCTTGATGTACTGCTCGAACTGCGAGACCGCGGTACGCGCCAGCGCCTCGAGCTCTTGCTGCTCGCCCGCCTTCTCCTCGATGGTCTCGGCATAGGCCTGGAAGAAGGCCTCGTTCTCGGCGAAGCGGACGATGCGCGCGCGCTGACCGCCCTCGACCAGCACCTTGACGGTGCCGTCGGGGAGCTTCAGCAGCTGCAGCACCGTGCCGATCGTGCCGACGGAATAGATGTCCGCCGAGGTCGGATCGTCCTGGGCGGCGTTCTTCTGCGTGACGAGCAGGATCTGCTTGTCGTCCTTCATCACATCCTCGAGCGCGCGCACCGACTTCTCGCGACCGACGAAGAGCGGCACGATCATGTGCGGGAAGACGACGATGTCGCGCAGCGGCAGGACGGGATAGAGAGCACCGCGGGAAATTTCGAACATGACTCCTCTTTCTACAGGGGTCGAGAAGGGGAGATACGCATCACGCGCCGTGGCGGCGGAACCGCCGCCTGGCGATCGCCCGTGTTAACATGGCCTGTGCGGGGGCACAGTCAAGAGGACCTTGCCGACCGGCGGCGTCCGCCGGGTGCGACAGCGGGCGAACCGTCAGGCTCCCTGCCCCACATCGCCGCGCCGGTCGGAGTAGATGTGGAGCGGCTGGGCACGCCCCTCCACCACCTCCTTATTGATGACCATGCCGCTCACCCCATCGAGGCCGGGCAGCTCGAACATCGGTTCGAGCAGGATCGCCTCCATGATCGAGCGCAGGCCGCGGGCGCCGGTCTTGCGGTTGATCGCCTTGTGCGCGATCGCGCGCAGCGCCTCGTCGTTGAACTCGAGGCGGACGTCCTCCATCTCGAACAGCCGCTGATACTGCTTGACCAGCGCGTTCTTCGGCTTGGTCAGGATGTCCACCAGCGCGCCCTCGTCGAGGTCGTCGAGCGTGGCCACCACCGGCAGGCGGCCGACGAATTCGGGAATGAGGCCGAACTTCAGCAGGTCCTCCGGCTCGAGGTCCTTGAGGATCTCGCCGGTTTTGCGCTCCTCGGGGCCGCGCACCTCGGCGCCGAAGCCGATCGACGTGCCCTGGCGGCGCTGCGCGATGAGCTTCTCCAGCCCGGCGAAGGCGCCGCCGCAGATGAACAGGATGTTGGTGGTATCGACCTGCAGGAACTCCTGCTGCGGATGCTTGCGCCCGCCCTGCGGCGGCACGGAGGCGATGGTGCCTTCCATGATCTTCAGCAGCGCCTGCTGCACGCCCTCGCCCGACACGTCGCGGGTGATCGAGGGGTTGTCGGATTTGCGGCTGATCTTGTCGACCTCGTCGATGTAGACGATGCCGCGCTGCGCCCGCTCGACGTTGTAGTCGGCGGCCTGCAGCAGCTTCAGGATGATGTTCTCGACGTCCTCGCCGACATAGCCCGCTTCGGTGAGGGTGGTCGCGTCGGCCATGGTGAAGGGCACGTCGATGATGCGCGCCAGCGTCTGCGCCAGCAGCGTCTTGCCCGAGCCGGTCGGACCGACCAGCAGGATGTTCGACTTGGCGAGCTCGACGTCGTTGTTCTTGGCGCCGTGGGCGAGCCGCTTGTAGTGGTTGTGCACCGCCACCGACAGGACGCGCTTGGCGTGGTCCTGGCCGATGACATAGTCGTCGAGCACCTTGCAGATGTCCCGCGGAGTTGGCACGCCGTCGCGCGATTTGACCAACGTCGTCTTGTGCTCTTCACGGATGATGTCCATGCAGAGCTCGACGCACTCGTCGCAGATGAAGACGGTCGGCCCAGCGATGAGCTTGCGCACCTCATGCTGGCTCTTGCCGCAGAAAGAGCAGTAGAGCGTATTCTTGGCGTCGCCGCCGGTGGCTTTGCTCATGGGCACTCCGTCAACCGATCAACCATCGCGGCGCCACGCCGTTACCCGCAACCCCGGGGCGGACGGCGGGGCAGGCCCGCCGGACGCCCCTCTAATTCAACAATAATAGCGGCCCGGCGATCAATAACTAGTTAAAGATGGGGTATCCGCCGGAAAGGGCAATACCACCCGTCGTGGCCAAAAGGCCACGCCCGGCGATCATGTCCGCGTCTTGTTCTCCTCCTCCCGCGCCGGCCGACCGGTCATCACATCATCGATCAGGCCGAACTCCTTGGCCTCTATCGGCGACATGAACTTGTCCCGCTCGACCGCCTGGGTGATGACCTCGATCGGCTGGCCGGTGTGTTTGACGTACATCTCGTTGAGCCGCGCCCGGAGCTGCAGGATCTCGCGGGCCTGGATCTCGATGTCGGTGGCCTGGCCCTGGGCGCCGCCCGAGGGCTGGTGGATCATGATGCGGGCGTTGGGCAGCGAGACGCGCTTGCCCTTGGCGCCGGCGCAGAGCAGCAGCGAGCCCATCGAGGCGGCCTGGCCGATGCAGACGGTCGCTACCGGGGAGCGGATGTACTGCATCGTGTCATAGACCGCGAGGCCCGAGGTCACGACGCCCCCGGGCGAGTTGATATAGAAGGCGATGTCCTTGTTCGGGTTCTCCGATTCGAGGAACAGGAGCTGCGCGCAGATGAGGCTGGCGACGGCGTCGTGGACCGGCCCGACGAGGAAGATGATCCGCTCCTTGAGCAGGCGGGAATAGATGTCATAGGCGCGCTCGCCCCGATTGGTCTGCTCGACCACCATGGGCACCAGCGTGTTCATGTAGATCTCGTGGGGATCGCGATCCATCTCTTGTCACCTCTAGGGTCTGGCGGCGCCGCTCACGCCCAAGGGCGGGCGCGCCGCTCGCTACTCAGCTTTTCTCCGCCACCGCCTCCGCCCCCTCCTCCTCTTCCTCCTCCTTCAGCAGGTCGGCGATCGGGACGTGGCGGTCGGTGACATCGGCGATCTCCAGGATGTAGTCGATCACCTTGTTCTCGAAAATAGGCGCCCGCAGGTTGTCGACCGCGCCGGGCTGGTTGCGATAGTACTCGACCACCTGCCGCTCATGGCCGGGGAAGCGCCGCGCCTCCTCGGCCACCGCGCGGTTGATCTCGTCCTGGGTCACCTGGATATTGTTATTCCGGCCCACTTCGGAAAGGAGCAGGCCGAGGCGCACCCGGCGCTCGGCGATGGCGCGGTACTCGGCCTTGATCTCGTCGTTGCTCTTGCCCTCGTCCGCCTCGGCCACGCCACGCTGCTTGGCGCGCTCGCGTTCGGCCTCGAACTGCTTCCAGATGACGTCGAACTCGATGTCGATCATGCCCTGCGGCACCGCGAAGGCGTGGCGCTCGGCCAGCCGGTCGAGGAGCTGGCGCTTGAGGCGCTGGCGGGCGATGCCGTCGTAATCGCGCTCGATCTGCTGGCGCACGGCGTCGCGCAGCGCCTGGAGGTTCTCCATGCCGACCGCCTCGGCCAGCGACTCGTCGATCGGCTGCGGCGCGATCTCGCGCACCTCCTTGACCTCGACCGCGAAGGAGGCGTTCTTGCCGGCGAGCTCGCTGGCGCCGTAATCGGCCGGAAAGGTCACCGCGACGGTGCGCTGCTCGCCCGGCCTGGCGCCGATGAGCTGATCCTCGAAGCCGGGGATGAACTGGCCGGCGCCGAGTTCCAGGCGGTGGCCCTTGGCGCTGCCGCCGGCGAATTCCTCGCCATCGATCGAGCCGGTGAAGTCGATGACGGCGATGTCGCCGGTAGTGGCCGGCCGCTCCGCCGGCGCATCCTTACGCTGCTGCCGGGCGATGCGTTCGAGCGCGCTGTCGACCTCGGCATCGGGCACCTCGGGCCGCAGGCGCTCGAGCGTCAGCTCGGCGAAGTTCATCGGCGCGACGTCGGGCAGCACCTCGACGGCGAGCTTGTATTCGAGGTCCTTGCCCTCGTTGAAGGAGACGATCTCGACCTTGGGCTGCAGCGCCGGGCGCAGCTTGTGCTCGCGCAAGGCCTCGTTCGAGCCGTCGTTGACCGCGCGCTCCAGCACCTCGCCCATCACCGACGAGCCGTAGCGCTGGCGCAGCACGGCGAGCGGCACCTTGCCCGGACGGAAGCCCGGTAGCTTCACCTGGCGGCCGATCTCCTGCAGCCGCGTCTCGACGCGCTGCTTGATGTCATCGGCACCGACGGTGACCTTGAATTCGTGTTTCAGCCCCTCGGTGCTGGTCTCGGTGATCTGCATGGGTGTGCGCCTCAGGTCCTCGGGCTTTCATGGTGCGGGCGGAGGGATTTGAACCCCCACGACTTGCGTCGCTGGAACCTAAATCCAGTGCGTCTGCCAATTCCGCCACGCCCGCTTCGCTACGCTCCGCTCTCTCGCCCCTGCGGGGCTCGACCGCCCTCCCAGGGCTACCCGCCTGAGAGCAACTGCCGAAGGTCCGCTAGGGCTACCGCGGGGCACTGACTTACGCACTGGGGAGGCTCCTTGACGGTCCTGCGAGCCGGGGCTGAGCGTCGCTAGCCGCGACTTGACCATCCCCCTCTACCAGCGCCCCCACCGTGTCCCTCAGCCGGATATAATCCGCCTGGGAGAGCTTGGTTGCGGCGTCGGCCAGAAGCTCATCCGACACGTGCGCGTACCGGAGAGTGGTCTGGATGGACTTGTGGCCCATGAACTTCTGCACCACGCGGAGGTTGACGTTGCGTGCCACCAGCCGGGTGGCTGTCGTGTGGCGCAGGGCGTGTACAACGAAGTCCTCGTCGTCCGCAAGGCCCATCGCCTCCTTAGCCTTGTCGAACCAATAGCGAAGCTGGCTATCGGAGAAGCTCCAGGGGAGACGCCGCTTGAGGATGGCCTGGGTGCGCGGCGTGAGAGGCACGGAGCGCGGCTCCCCGTTCTTCGTGATCCACAGTCGGAGCCACGGGCCGTCGAGCTGCTCGGGGATCGCCGAGCCCAGCTCGGTGCGGCGACAGCCGGTGTCCAGCGCCGCGGTCACGAAGTCGGCCATCTCGGGCCAGCCGAACGCGCAGAGGGTGTCACACAGCGTCTTCTCCTCGGCCGGGCTCAGCCACCGCAACCGGCCCTCGTCCTCGTCCTGCCACGAGAACTCGGGCATCCGGGCCACGTAGGCGCGCCCCTGGGCGTGGCCCCAGGAGAGCACGCGGTGAAGCGCGCTGAGGTAGCGGTTGATGGTGCCGGGCGCGCGGCCCTCGGCGCGGAGCCAGAGGACCACACCGTCCACGAAGCTGGTGTCGAGCACTTCCAGGCGCCGGTCCTCAAGCTGCGTGGCGATGCGCCGCACCTTGCCCTCGGCGTCCATGCCGTGAGCGCTGCCATTCCAGAGCAGCGGCGCAGCCTTGTCGAGAAGCTGCGTCAGGGTCTTCGGCGCGCCGCGGGTGTCGTCACGTTGCGTGGCACCGGCCGTGTCACCTGAAGCCAGTTGCTGACGAAACTTGCGCTCCTCTTCCTGTGCCTCGGTGAACGTGTCGAAGCGGCCACGCAGACGGCGCCCGCCCATCTGCACCTCTACGCGGTAGCGGCCGGTGGGCTTACCGCGGCCCTTCTTGTCGGGATAGATTGCCATGTGCTCAGTCCTCCAAGAGTGTGACGAGCTGCTGAAGCTGCTCTAGGGCCAATATGACAGAATTGACGCCGCCGTTCTCGTCCACCTGGAAGATGCAGACGAGGCGGCCGTCAAGCGGGTGTACGGCGGTGTTGAGGATGTCTTTAGTTGAGAGTTCAATGAGCATGAAAGTGCCCTCTACCTGAGCGTTGACACGCGCCGCGTAGAGAGACTGCTACGGCCCCCTGGCGGCGGGAGGTTAGCACCTGAGGTAGACAGGCCCCGCGCCTTGCGGTCACGGGCCTCCCGCCATAGGGTAGATGGAAGAGCCGCGACGGGCGGCAGGCCGCTATCCTGGAGGTGCTAAGCTCCGAAGAGGAGCCTGCACACAGCGTGAGAGCAAAGTCAACGAAGAGTTGGTTCTCGCCTCTCGCTGGTGCGGCGCTGGGCAGCTCGTTCGTGCCGGATACGGTTGGCGCGCTTATGCCACGCATCTCCTATTGCGGCGCAGGCCACTAAGACAGCAAGCGCCGCGAGTGCCGCGCCGGTTAGAGGGACCAGGAACACCACCGCGTCACCCTCCCTTCTTGACCCACCCCTGTTGCAGATACCCGTTCACGCAGTCGTCTACCTGCTGCTGGCGAATGATGATGAAGATGGGCGGCGCCGTAGCGTCACAGAGAGCCACGGCCCCTCTCTTAGGGTCTTGGACAAGAGCCGCGCTGTGACCGCACCCGGCGACAGTCAGAGCGACTATGACAACCATGAGCTTCTTCACGTTGCACTCTCCACAGCTTCGGCGATGTCATGAGCCAGCTTCTCGCCCTTGGGCGTGAGCCGGTAGATGTTGCGGCGTAGGTCGTTGGTGTCGCTGCGCTGCTCGACGAGGTGGAAGCCGGGCTCTTTCTTCCGGTTCCTCTCGCCGAGGTCGAGGAGGTGACGGGACATGGTGGACTGAGCCACGCCCGTGAGGTCGCAGTATTCCCGCAGTGACCGCCCCTCGTAGAGCGCCACCGTGATGAAGGAGATGGCGATCTGGATTGGCAGCGTGTCGTTAATGTGCTGGAACGCGGTGAGTACACCCTGCGCTCTGCGCAAGGCGGTGTGCTTCGGCGCCATTGGTCCCCTCTCCTGGTGGCAATTAATGCCGAGTGTACAGAAAAGAAGCCTCAGGCGCTATCCGTCCCCTACTCGTCAGTCGCGTCTTCGTGACGCTCGTATGCAAGCCGGTCGAGGTAGTCCTCGAACTCGGTGAAGGTCAGGCCACGGGGCAACGTGTGGATGCCAAGCTCGCGGCGTATCTCGGTGGCGATCTCGATGTCGTATGGCATTTGATCCCTCTTGTGGATGGTGTGGACGCAAAAACAGTGGTCAGCCTTCGACGAAGCCAGCCTCCCGCATGGCGGTTCGGATGGTGTCCATCGAACGCGGCTCGATGGCGAGCGAGCGATTGCCGAGCCACTGCCAGGGCTCACTCGCGACGTAGGTTTCAACCCACTCGCGGGCGGGCGTGGAGAGCACGTCAAGTGTGGCGACGGTGCCGTGGTAGGTGATGCGGAAGTCAGCCATCGTATTTCTCCACCTTCGCGATTTGGCGCGGCTTGATGTTGGGCAAGCAGCGCTGGAGATCGCGGAGCTTTCGGTTCCCCTGGCCGATGGTGTTGAAGCGGACTGCCAGGGCCTTGGTGCTGATCCAGCGGCCCTCGCCTCGGTAGTAGAGGCGCGCGCCCCACGGCATGTCAGCGGCGAGCACGTATGGGCCGAAGCCCTCGGGAATGATCTTCTTCATGTGGGCACCTCGATGTTGTTCTCGCCGACCGCGCCGACGAGCTTTCCGTGATCCATGAGCAGCGCGATGAGTGCCTTGCGCGGCACCTTCACGAACTCGGTGTTCTCGCGGCAGCCGTCGTGCAGCTTGTGCAACTCCGTCTGCTGTGCAGCGGTGGTGAAGAGTTTGATCTTCATGGGCGGTGCGCCCATCCTTCGCAGTGAGCGAACTCGTGGTTGACGGTGAGCCCCAGCTCAGACCACATGCCGGGGCGAATTTCAGAAGCGCGCAGGAAGACCACGCAAGCGCCGGGAGCAACCTGGGCGAACGCTTCGGCGTGCGGCCGGGGAACCCAGGCTGCGTGGCCTGCTCATCGAAGTCCTTGTCCGTGAGCACTCTCACGGTGACGGTCAGGTCTCGATCAGCGAGCGCGGGGGGATGCGGGTGCCCATCCTGAATGAAGGAGCACCCGGCCAGCAACGATGCACCGAGCAGCATTCAATGCCACTTGTGCAGGTTGCGGACAAAAAAACGCTTCATGGGTTCAGCTTCTCCTTGATGCTACTCTGCTTGATGTCTCGGTGCGGGCCGTACATCCTCCCGCGCCTGATCTGAACTCGTCCTGAACGAGCTTGCCAATCTTCGTGGCAACCTTGTTCTTGTCATTCTCTCTGGACAATGTGGAGAAGGTCGCTGAGAGAGTGAGGTAAGCGACAGTGACAGCATCTATAGCCGCCACTTTAACTAGCACCTTACTCTTCCTCCCTCTCCTCTCTCCCCCCTTCTGGATCATGTCTGTGATCCGGTCAGCCACGCCCAGCAGGGAGCGCCGAATGATCGTCGCGTAATCATCGCGCTCGCTGGCGCTCCCTGCATCGGTCAGCCGGGTTTGTCTCTCGCGGTAGCGGTTGATGCCCGCTAAGGCCATCGCGCTCTCGCGGTCGTCAGTGGCAAGGTTCGCTGAAAAATGCGTGCGGGACATCATGCCTCCGGTGCGGCCAGGGGAAGCGCGTTCCCTTGGTCAAGGGTGGGGGGAAATTGATCAGGTTTCAGAGGTGGGGGGGAAATTCGGCCTGGAGCGTGAACGGTTGCCCCACTGCGGTCCATTCAACCGCCCTGATAGTAGACACAGAACTGCCACAGCAAGCCGGGAGCTGTGCCCGGTTTGGTCAGTCCGAAGAGGCCAGAGATGCCGGTTTTGTTAGGGGATTGTTAAGGAAGCTTGGGGAGCCACCCGCAGTGCCACGGGCGGCGTCCCCTTGAAGTGGTACGACTTGCGTCGCTGGAACCTAAATCCAGTGCGTCTGCCAATTCCGCCACGCCCGCCCGCCGCCGGCAAGGGCGGCTTCATAGCACAGCGCGGCGGCGAGGCAAGAGGCGCTAATGCCGCTCCAGGCAGGCGGCCGCGGCCGCCTCCAGGATGGCATCGGCATCGATGCCATAGACCCGGTAGAGGTCCGGGATGTCGCCGGACTGCCCGAAATGCTCGACCCCCAGCGGATGGATCCGGTGCTGGGCCACGGCGCCGAGCCAGGAGAGGGTCGCGGGATGGCCGTCGATGACGCTGACCAGCGCGGCGTCGGACGCGAGGGGCGCCAGCAGCCGACCGACATGGCTTCCCTTGCCCTCGCGCAGACCGCGCAGCCAATCGGCATGGAGCCGGTCGGCCGAGGTGACGGCGAGCAGCCCGGCGCCGGGGATGTCCTCGGCCAGCATCTCATGCGCGGTGATCGCCTCGGGCGCCACCGCGCCCACATAGCAGATCGCGAGCTCGGCCCCCGGCGCGGGAGGCCGCAGCCAGTAGCCGCCGGCGATGATGTCCGCGGCGAGTGCGTCGACCTCCCGGCGCGGCTGCTCGACCGGGCGGGTCGAGAGGCGCAGATAGACCGAGCCGCCATCCTCGGCCTGGAGATGAGCCAAGCCCCAGCGCATCAGCACCGCGAGCTCGTCGACGAAGCCCGGCTCGAAGGCGGCGAGCCCGTCCTGCGCCAGCCCGATCAGCGGCGTGCCGATCGACTGGTGCGCGCCGCCCTCGGGGGCGAGCGTGATGCCCGACGGCGTCGCCACCACCATGAAGCGCGCATCCTGGTAGCAGGCATAGTTGAGCGCATCGAGGCCGCGATTGATGAAGGGGTCGTAGAGCGTGCCGATCGGCAGCAGCCGCGCGCCGAACAGCGGCGCCGACAACCCCAAGGCCGCCAGCAGCAGGAAGAGGTTGTGCTCGGCGATGCCGAGCTCGATGTGCTGGCCCTGCGGCGACATCTGCCAGCGCTGCGCCGAGATCACTTTCTCGTCGCGGAAGACGTTGGCGCGCTCGCGCCGGTCGAAGACGCCGCGCCGGTTGACCCAGCCGCCGAGATTGGTCGAGACGGTAACGTCCGGCGAGCAGGTGACGATGCGGCTCGCCAGCGCGCTGTCGCCGCCGGCGAGATCGTTGAGGATGCGGCCGAAGCCCTCCTGGGTGGAGAGCCGCGTCCCCTGCGGCACGGGCAGCGCCGGCGGCACCGGCACCGCGGCGGCGGCGTGCTGGCGCGGCGGCCCGGCGGCGAAGCGGACGGCGGCAAGGAAGCGTTCCAGCGCGTCCATGGGCAGGTCGAGGCCGGCAAAGCGGTCCCATTCCTGCCCCTCCGGCACCGCCATGGCGCGCTGGAAGCCCGCCATCTGCGCCTCGTTCATCAGCCCGGCATGGTTGTCCTTGTGGCCCGCAAACGGCAGGCCGAAGCCCTTGATAGTATAGGCGATGAAGCAGGTCGGGAGGTCGTCCTCGACGGCATGGAAGGCCTCGAGCACGGTCTCCATGTCATGGCCGGCGAGATTGGTCATGACCGCCTGCAGCCCGGCATCGTCCACCCCGGCGAGAAAGGCGCGGATGCCGGGAAGATGGCCGAGATCGCCCTCGAGATGCTTGCGCCAACCCTCCCCGCCCTTGAACACCAGCGCCGAATAGAGCGAGTTCGGGCAGGCGTCGATCCACTCCCGGAGCGCGGCCCCGTCCGGACCGGCAAAGGCGGCCTCGAGCTTCTTGCCGTATTTGAGCGTGACCACGCGCCAGCCCATGGTGCTGAACAGGGCGTCGATGCGGTTGAACAGGCGGTCGCTCACCACCGCGTCGAGGCTCTGGCGGTTGTAGTCGATCACCCACCAGAGATTGCGCACGTCATGCTTCCAGCCTTCGAGCATGGCTTCGAAGACGTTGCCTTCGTCGAGCTCGGCATCGCCCACCACCGCCACCATGCGGCCGGACGCCGTCTCCGCCGCCAGGCCCTTGAGGCGGACGTAATCCTGCACCAGCGCCGCGAAGCTGGTCAGCGCCACGCCGAGGCCGACCGAGCCGGTGGAGAAATCGACGTCATCCTTGGTGCGCGACGGGTAGGATTGGGCGCCGCCCAGCGCGCGGAAGCCCCGGAGCTTCGCCAGGCTCTCGCGCCCCAGCAGGTATTCAATGGCGTGATAGACCGGGCTCGCATGCGGCTTCACCGCGACCCGATCCTGCGGCCGCAGCACGTCCAGATAGAGCGCCGTCATCAAGGTTACCACCGAGGCGCTCGACGCCTGGTGGCCGCCGACCTTGAGCCCGTCGCGGCTCGGGCGCAGATGGTTGGCGTTGTGGATCATCCAGGAGGAGAGCCACAGGACCTTGCGCTCGAGCGCCTTGAGCAGCGCGAGCCGCTCGCTCTCGGCCGCTGCTTCCGGTCCGACGGGGCCTTGGGAAAGTGCGGGCCGGGACGAGGGTGCGGCCATACCGGCCTCCTCTGCGGGCGACGGCAAGGCGCGCAGTATAGAGCGAAGGGAGGTGGGGGAACTAGACGCGAGAGGGGCTAGTCACGACGGTGCGGGCTCTCGCGGTTGCTGGCGCAACCGCTGGCGCCCGCCGGCGACAACGCTGCGCGTTGCGCTAAGCGACCCGCTCGGGATAGGCGTCGACGAAGGTGCGCAGCGCCAGGACGCGCAGCCCCTCATAGACCGAGCCTTGCGAGGGCTGCTCGAAGGCGAGGGTGAAATGGACGTGCGGGATGCCGAAGGGATCGGCGCGAAGCTCGAGCACGGTGGCGGTCTCGGTGACGTGGTCCCGGCGGCGCCGGCAGAAGCGGTTGCCCGGTTCGACCGTGGCTTGGGTCTCGACCTTCGTCCAGATTTTGAAGAGTGACATCGCTGCCCTGCGATCACCTGGGTGTAACGATGTCAAAGCTATCCCGCAAAAGTTAATCAAGAACGAAAAATCGGCCTTTCGCCTTGGATTTTATCCTTTTCTTGCAGCAAATTCCGGCGAATCGCAGATGCCAAAGGGAAAATCAGATTTTGGCCAACCGCAGCAGCGGCGCCGAGGCCGCGACGCGGCGCTCGCCGGTATAGGCCTCGTGGTTGTCCTCGATCTCGTCCAGGCGATAGAGGTAGTTGATCATGATGCCCGCGGATTGCTGCACCCCTTTGGGGGAGAGGTCGGCCAGCCAGTTGAGCCGCTCCACCCGTGCCCCGTTGGTGAGGTGGAAATGCGCCACCGGGTCGAGCACCCGGCCCCGGGGTGTCTTCTCGGTCAGAAGATAGCGTGAGGCGAGCCGCAGCAGCGGCGCCTTGATCGCCTGGGCCACCGGCTCCTCGGCGTACCAGCGCGGGCGCCCCAGCAGGTCGCCCAGCCCCTGGCTCGCCAAATCCGCCGGCAGCAGCAGCTGCATCGCCTTGCGCTCGGCCGCGCTGAGCAGCCCCTCCCCCTCCTCCGGGATGCGCTTGTCGAGCCAGGCGCGGAAGCCCGGGATGGGAGAGAGCGTGGCGTAGGTCTTGAGATGCGGCATCTCGGCCGCCAGCCGGTCGACCACCCGCTTGATCAGGAAGTCGCCGAGGCTGATCCCGGCCAGGCCGCGCTGACAGTTGGAGATCGAATAGAAGATGGCGGTGTCGGCATCGGCGGGATCGCCCACCGGCGCGCTCTCGTCGAGCAGCGACTGGACGTTGTCGGCCATGCCTCGGACCAGCGCCACCTCGACGAAGATCAGCGGCTCTTCCGGCATGCGCGGGTGGAAATAGGCAAAGCAGCGCCGGTCCGCCTCGAGCCGGTTCTTGAGATCGGTCCAGCTGCGGATCTCGTGCACCGCCTCATAGACGATGAGCTTCTCCAGCAGCGCTGCCGGCGCGTCCCAGGTGATGCGCGTGAGCTCGAGGAAGCCGATATCGAACCAGCTCGCCAGCAGCGTCTTGAGGTCGAGCTCGAGCCCGGCGAGCACGGGATCGTGCGGCGCCAGCTTCAGCAGCTCGGCGCGCATGTCGACGAGGAACTTGACGCCTTCGGGCAGCCCGTTGAATTGCGTCAGCAGCGTGATCCGCGGCGGCTCCAGCGCCGCGCGCAGCTGGCGCTCGACCTTGCGGCGCTCGTCGTCGCCATCGGCGCGCACCAGCCGCTCGCCGAGCGCGCCCACCGCCGCCTGGTCGATGTCGAACTCCTGCGCCAGCAGCTTGAGGAAGCGCTCGCGCCCGGTGCCGTTGAGCGCGAGATAGGTGCGGCCGAGATCGGCGGCGCGCGCCCGGGCCGAGACCGCGCCGCCGCGCGCCTCGAGGCATTCGCTGAGCTGGTGGCGCAGCTGCTCGGCATCGTCGCGCGACAGGTCCGGGCGCGGCGCCCGGCTCAGCGCGCCCCGTGCCTGGGCGGCAATGTCGCGCCAGGCGGTGCGCAGCGTGCGCAGGTTGCCGAGCGTACGGTCGACGACGGTATCAAGGAAGCTGGTGCGGTCGCTCATGGCCCCTTCCGATACAGGCCGCCCCGGCAGCTGGCAAGTGCCTGCTTGGACAAGACACTTTGGTGACGCAGGCTCATCCTTCCGGCACGGCCGCTGCCATTCCTTTGAGCGCGCGCAGCGCCTGTGGCAGGGTGTCGACGATGTCCTCGGCGGTGAGCCCCGGCCCGAAACGCTCGGCCGCGTCGCCATGCAGCCAGCAGGCGGCGCAAGCGGCGCGGAAGGGATCGAGGCCCTGCGCCAGCAGCCCCGTGACCAGCCCGCTCAGCACGTCGCCGCTGCCGGCGGTGGCGAGATCGGGCGGCGCGTTGGCATTGATGACGGCGCGGCCGTCGGGCGCGGCGATGACGGTGTCGGGCCCCTTGAGCAGCACCACCGCGCCGCTCTGCCGCGCCGCCTCGCGCGTGCGGGCGAGCTTGTCGCCCGTGACGGTGAAAAGCCGCTGGAACTCGCCCTCATGGGGCGTCATCACGCAAGGGCCGGCAATGGCGCGGAAGAGCGCCGCGGGCTCGTCGGCAAAGACGGTGAGCGCATCGGCGTCCAGCGCCACCGCGCGCGATGTGGCGAGCGCCGCCAGCACCGCCGCGCGCGTCCCGGGCGTGGTGCCGGCGCCGGGGCCGATCAGGATGGCGTTGCGCCGGGCATCGGCGAGCAGTGCCGCGAAATCCGCCGCCGCCGCCACCTTCTGCACGATGATGCCGGTGAGCGCCGTGGCGTAGATCGGCCAGGCGGCTTCCGGCGCCGCCAGCGTCACCAGGCCGGAACCGATGCGCAGCGCGGCGCGCGCCGCGAGCCGCGCCGCCCCGGTCATCACCGCGCCGCCGGCGATCAGCGCATGGCCGCGGCGATACTTATGAGTCTCGAGCTGCGGCCAGGGATAGGCCGGGAGCCACAGCGCCGGGCCGTTCTCATGGGTCCGGGGTGCCACCGCCGCCAGCACGCGGGCCGGGATGCCGATATCGACCAGCACCACCTCGCCCGCGAGCGCGCGTCCGGGAAACAGGAGATGACCGGGCTTCTTGCGGAAGAAGGTCACCGTCACGGTTGCCGGCGCCGCCGCGCCCAGCACCGCGCCGGTGGCGCCGTCGAGCCCGCTCGGCACGTCGATGGCGACGACCGGAAGCCCGCTCGCCGCCATGGCCGCGATCGCGGCGCGCGCCGCGCCCTCGACCGGGCGCGACAGGCCGGCGCCGAAGATCGCGTCGATCACCAGCCCGGCGCCCTGCAGCAGCTCGGGGCCGAGCGGCAGCACGGGTTCCCGCCACAGCGCGGCGTGATGCGCGGCATCGCCCGACAGCCTGGTGCGCTCGCCGAGCAGGCCGAGCCGCACCGGCCAGCCGGCGGCGGCGAGATGGCGCGCCGCGACGAAGCCGTCGCCGCCATTGTTGCCGGGCCCGCACAGCACAGCCACCGGGCGCGGCGACCAGCGCTCCAGCACCGTCTCGGCCACGGCGCGGCCGGCCGTCTCCATCAGCTGCGCGCCGGGGATGCCGTCGCCGATGGCGGCGTGATCCGCCGCCGCCATCTCGGCAGGGGTCAGCAGGGCATTGTCATCGGCGCTCGGCATCCCGACCTCAAGGGCACTCAACGGAAGGGTCGCGGCACCGTGCCAGTTCCCCGCCGGCGCCGCAATCCCGCTCGGCTGCCCTAGAGTTGGTGTCGCTTGCCGGCTTTGGAAGCGGCATCCGCCGGCGCTTGACGCTGGCCGGGCCGACGCGGTAGGAGCAGGCCCCAGTGGCGGGTGTAGCTCAGTTGGTTAGAGCGCCAGATTGTGATTTTGGATGTCGCCGGTTCGAATCCGGTCACTCGCCCCATTCTTTCAATAAGTTGGCAATTTTCAGGCCGCACCGGCGCCGCTGTGTTAGCGACTTATGAGCACGAGGCGACGCGCGCCGCTCTAAGCTAACGGTCGATCATACTTAATCGCGGCGACTCGGTACCGGCTACGCGCCACCAGTGGTCTCGCCACATATAATCCGCTGCTGAGCACGTGACAGCGCCAGTGCAGCGCGGATAAGCTGCTTCAGAACAAACGCCGAAGGGGAAGAGATGCCGTCGGTGGGTTTTTTCGCCTATCCCGAAGCGTCGCCTATCGTTCGGGACGCGGTCAGCGGCGCAGCCGAGATATCGGTCAGCGAAGAGTTACGGCTGAAGCTATGGCAAAAAGTGCCGATTATCGGCTTCAAGCTCGATGATTTGATCCGAGACCAGATAAGCGATGCAAACGTCCTGATCGCCGACATCACCTACCCAAACTGCAACGTCTTTTATGAGATCGGCTACGCGATTGCCGTAGGGAAGCCGGTAATTCCCACGGTCAATGTCGCGATCGAGAAGTCGATAGAGGGCATCCAGAAGCTCGGGCTATTCGATACGATTGGATGGGCCCAATACGTCAACGCAAACGAACTCTCTACGAAGCTACGCGATTGGAACGATATATCATGGCGGAACAGATACGCTCGGCGCAGAGATCATGGCCAACCGTTGTTCATCCTTGACACGTTAAAGAAAACGGATTTTCGCAACCATATTTTCCATGCGGTTGATAACACTCACGTCAATCATAGGAAATTCGATCCGGAGGAAAATCCCCGCCTTACGGCAGCCCAAGCCATAGCGGACGTTTCGTCGTCCGCTGGTGTGATCATCCCGCTCATCAAAAATGAGTTGATCGATTCCTATCGCCATAATCTGAGAGCTGCCTTCCTTTTGGGGCTATGCCACGGATACGAAATCGAGGCGCTGGCAATACAATATGAGAATGATCCGGTGCCGCTGGATTATCGGGACTTCATCACCAACTCGACTTTCCGCAGGGAAACCGAAAACCACGTCGAGAGATACTGCGCCCAAACGCTCGTATGGAATCAACGGGCTTCAGGCCGCGAAAGGCAAATCCCCGCGGGCATCCTAACCCAAATCGACATGGGCTCGACGGCAGCCGAGAACGAAAGCCAACATCTTAGCTACTACTTCGTGAAAACCGCTGAGTTCTCTCGCGCGTTAAGGGCCGAAGGGGCCGTCGTCACGGGCCGAAAGGGAGCCGGCAAATCGGCGGTCTTCTTCCAGATCGCAGAGACAGTAGGGCGGAATAGACGAACCTGCATAGTCGACCTGCGACCTGCGTCCCACGATCTCAGCGAAATGCGAGAAGCTCTGCTGAGCGTCGTCAGCTCCGGAGTGTTCGACCACACGATAGCTGCGTTCTGGCAATACATCATCTACGTTGAGGTGTTGCTCAAAATTCGCGAGCTGATTCTTCCACGCTCGCGAAACGACTTCGCACTTCAAGAGAGGATCAGGCAGATCGAGCAAGGGTTCTCCATTACGGAGAGTATGGTCTCGGGTGACTTTACGTCTCGTCTCGACGCTGCCGTTCGAGATGTCATCCGGGTCACGCGGCGCGTGGATAACTCGGCGGACCTGCGAAGCCAACTTACGAACCGCATGTTTGAGGATCCGATCCCTAGGCTGCGAGACGCGATCATCTCTCTGCACGATTTCTTCGACGACATCTTTGTGCTCATAGATGATCTCGATAAGGGATGGCCTCCACGACAAGTGGAAACCCACGACGTTGCCACGATTAAACATCTGATCGAGGTGCTGAACCGCATCCAGCGAGATGTGACAAGAAGGAAGGTGAACTTCCGCCATTTGATCTTCCTGCGGAGCGATATCTACGAACGACTAGTCGAAGAAACGTCAGATCGTGGCAAGTACAATGTGATCAAATTGGATTGGTCCGAACTCAGACCAGCTACGCCACTTGCTACGGCAGCGCGTTATCAGTGCAGTTGATCCGGCGCATCAAGCCGCAGCATGGTCGGCCCTGAATCCACCGATGGGCGACACCGACGCCATTGGACGAATGATCGAAAGCTCGCTGCGGCGGCCCCGCTTTTTGATCGATCTCTGCGAGCGCACGCTATCCTTTGCCATCAACCGTGGCCACGTATTCGTTACCGAAGACGACGTCGAGGAGGGTATGCGTCAAATGTCTCTCTACCTCGTTTCCGATTTCGGATACGAGATGCGGGATGTTGCCGGCACCCCCGAAGATATCTTCTATGCATTCATCGGATCATCCGAACTGCTGACCGAAGCCGAATTGGCAACGTTGCTGAAGGAAGATAGGCTAGGTCTAGGAGTCCAAGAAACTATCGACCTCCTGCTGTGGTACGGCTTTCTGGGAATTATCTCAGCATCTAATGAGCCAGTGTTTATCTATGACAGAGCCTACGACTACCGCAAACTCGAGGCTGAGCGCGCGCCGAATAGGCAGGACGCCCTTTACGCCATTAACGCGGCTTTCCTCCGCGGACTTCGTCGCACCTGAGCACGTCAATCAAAAGAGTGATCCGCGATGCCGCTCCTTTAAGCTTGTTTAAATTTCGCTCAGCCAGATTGTGGTTCTGGATGTCGCCGGTTCGAATCCGGTCACTCGCCCCATTCCTCGCCCGGCTTCGAGACCGCGCCCGTCCAGGGATTGCGCAGCTCATGCGGCTGCCACGCTTCCGGCCGGTCGAACACCCATTCCCCGTCCGACGGCCGCGGGCGATGCGCGAACAGGATCATGAGACCGCACGCGAGCAGCAACCCCGCCAGCGTCAGCGCCGACGCGCCGCTGAACGAGGCGCGAGCCGGCGGCCGCGGCGGCGGCGCGCGCGGCGCGAGCGGCGCCGCGGCGACGCGGGGACGGCGGCGGCGCGCGCGCGGCTGCGCGGAGAGGTAGACCGTCCATTCGAGAAAGCCCCGCTCCTGCTCCTCGACCCGCAACACCCGCACGCCTTCGAGCCCGCGCCGGCTTTGCATGATCCGCTTCGCATCCTCGATCGCCGATTGCCGGTCGGCGAAGATGGCGTCGATGCGCCAGCGCCGGTGCCACAGCCGGTGCACCTCGAAATAGGGCGTAGAGGAATGCTTCAAGCGCAGCTCCGATCGCCGAGCAATTCGGTCCCTCATTCTTCGCCGCCGCGCTCAACAGGAGATTAAATCCGCAAGCGGCGTCGCGAAGAGTTTGGCGCGTCTTTTATCTGCTTGCTTTTGCCGCGATCGTGCGCGCTTTTCGCCGCGGCCTGCGCAATACTTCGCGCATGCAATCGTCGACCAAGAACGGCGCCCTGCCCGAGAAGAAGCGGCTCACCGCGCCGCAATTGCGGCGCGTTCTATTGCTGCAGAAGCGCTACGTCAAAGGCTGGTGGGGCGGCCGGCCGGCGGCGCTCGCGCATCACGATCTCAGCGGCGTCGATCTCAGCCATCAGGATCTCTCCGGCGCCGATCTCACCGGCGCCAACCTCCAGGGCTGCAAGCTCGACGGCACGCGCCTCGCCAAGGCCAATCTCTTCGTCGCCGATCTCCGCCTCGCCAACCTCGCCGGCGCCGATCTCTCCGATGCCGATCTGCGCGGCGCGCGGCTCTGGGGCGCCAAGCTCGAGCAGGCGCGACTGAACGGCGCCGATCTGCGCGAAGGCGCGCTTGCCAGCGTCGCCGGCGGCAACCCGACCAACGGCATCGGCTACGAGACGCGGCGCGCCGATCTGCAGTCGATCCAGGCCAAGGGCGCCGATTTCTCGGCCGCCAAGCTCGCCGGCGCCGCGCTGGCGATGGCGGATCTCAGCGACGCCGTGCTGCGCCGCGCCGATCTCTCGCAGACGGATCTGCGCCGCACCAACCTCACCGGCGCCATCCTCGAGAGCGCCGATCTCAGCAACGCCACGCTCAATGACGCGGTGATGCGCGGCGCCGTGCTCTCGGATGCCAATCTGCGCGGCGCCGAGCTGCGCGGCGTCGACATCACCGGCGCGATCCTCGATCCCGGCGCGCTGCAGGAGACGGTCGGCCGCGACGGCCTGCGGGGCCAGGCGCTCCGCCCCATCAGCCGCGAGCGGCTGGCGACGATGCTGCGGCTGCACGCGCAATGGATCGACAGCGACGGCAGCGAAGGCGAGCGCGCCGAGCTCAGCGACACCGATCTCAGCGGCCACGATCTGCGCGACGTCAACCTTGCTCTGGCCGCGCTGTCGCATGTGACGCTGCGCGGCGCCAATCTCGCCGGCGCGCTGCTCGCCGCCTGCGACCTGTCGCTCGCCGATCTGCGCGAGGCCGATCTGAGCGGCGCCGATCTGCGCGGCGCCAAGCTGGCGCACGCCCATCTCGGCCGCGCCGTGCTCACCGGGGCGGATCTGGGCCCGCTCGAGGAAGTCGGTTCCGGCGGCGTCGACATCGCCACCGATCTCGAAGGCGCCAAGTTCTTCGGCGCCGATCTGCGCCAGGCGAGCCTGCGTCAGGCCAAGGTCGAGGCCACCGATTTCGGCGGCGCGCTGCTCGACGAGGTCGATTTCGCGGAAGTCGATCTCAGCCGGGCGAGGATGAACCACAAGCCCGCCGGATAGCCCCCATCCGCGTGCCGCCAAGGAAGGCGCCGTGCAGACCGACAGCGATTTCGCACTCGACACGGCCGGGTGGCACCCTCGTTCGGCGCGGCTCTACCGCTATTGGCGCTCCCTCCACCCGCTTCCCGGCGTGCTGCCGGGCCGGCAGCATTTCGATCCCGTCGCGGTGCCGGAGCTGCTGCCGGGCATATGGCTGCTCGACGTCGCCCGCGACCCGTTCCGGCTGCGCTATCGCCTGTGCGGCACCGGCGTGGTGGGCGCGATCGGCCGCGAGGTGACGGGACTATGGCTCGAGGAGGCGCATCCCGACGGGGTGGCCGCGGCGGAATGCATCGCCCGCTGCCGCCGGCTGGTGCGGGACCGCGCGCCGAGCTGGTGCAAGGAGCCGCCGCGGCTCTGGACACATCGCGATTTCGAGATGGTCGAGACCCTGCTGCTGCCGCTGGCCCGCGACGGGCGCACCATCGACATGCTCTGCGCCCACGGCGTGGCCTATCGTCCCGACGGATCGGTGGCTTTCTGAGCTGTCAGCTGTCAGCCGTCAGCTATCAGCTATCAGCACCAAGGTCCGCCCGAACGGCTTGGCTTCCCGGACTGGTTGCGTTCCGATCGCTCAGCGCCTATCAGCCACATCACCGATCGTGACAGCTGACGGCTGAGAGCTGAGAGCTGACAGCTGACGGCTGAGAGCTAGGAGGACCGCATGCTGACCATGGCGGGCCGCATGGCCCAGCTCGGCACCGAGAGCGCCTTCGAGGTGCTGGCGCGCGCCAAGGCGCTCGAGGCGGAGGGCCGCTCGATCATCAATCTCGGCATCGGCCAGCCCGATTTCGCCACGCCCGCGCATATCGTCGAGGCCGGGCGCAAGGCGCTCGCCGAGGGCCATCACGGCTACACCCCGGCCAACGGCATCCTGCCGCTGCGCGAGGCGGTGGCCGCCGACCTCCATCGCCGCCACCGGGTCGGCGTCTCGCCCGACCAGGTGCTGGTGGTGCCCGGCGGCAAGGTGACGATGTTCTTCGCCGTGATGATGTTCGGCGAGCCCGGCGTCGAGGTGATCTATCCCAATCCGGGCTTCCCCATCTACGAGAGCGTCATCCGCTTCTCGGGCGCCACGCCGGTGGCGATGCCGCTCTACGAGGCCAAGGGCTTCTCCTTCAGCGCCGAGGAGGTGCTGGAGAAGATCACGCCCAGGACCCGGCTCCTCATCCTCAACAGCCCGGCCAATCCCACCGGCGGCGCCGTGCCGAGGGCCGAGCTCGATACGCTCGCGCGCGGCCTCGAGCGCCACCCCCATGTCGCGATCCTCAGCGACGAGATCTATAGCGAGATGGTCTATGACGGCGCCGAGCATGTCAGCCTGCTGACATATCCGGCGCTGCGCGACCGCGTCATCCTGCTCGACGGCTGGAGCAAGACCTATGCGATGACCGGCTGGCGGCTGGGCTACGGCGTCTGGCCGAAGCTGCTCTTCGCCGCCGCCGAGCGGCTCGCCATCAACTGCCACTCTTGCGTCAATGCCGCCGCGCAATACGCTGGAATCGCAGCATTAACCGGCCCCAAGGAGCCGTCGCTCAAGATGCTCGCCGCGTTCGCCGAGCGGCGGCGCTACATCGTCGCGGCGCTGAACGCGCTGCCCGGCTTCCGCTGCGCCACCCCCGGCGGCGCCTTCTATGCCTTCCCGCATATCGGCGCCACCGGCTTCGACAGCCGGGCGCTGCAGGCGCGGCTCCTCGACGAGGCCGGCGTCGCCACCATCGCCGGCACCAGCTTCGGCGTCCAGGGCGAGGGCTATCTCCGCTTCTCCTATGCGGCGAGCCTGCCGGCGCTCGAGGAGGCGATCGGACGGATCGGCGACTGGTTGTCGCGTCAGGACAATGCGCGGGCCAGGACTGCTTAGCTCCGCGGCAGCTGCACATTTTTTAATCAGAAATGCCCCTTTGTTGGGGCATAGATTCGCGTTAGCTTCGGGCTGCCGCGGCGCTGAGCCTCTGGCACGGCTCATGCTTAAAAGAGGCGGAGACCGGCCCGGCGGCTGGCGCTGGGCCTTACGCGAATTGGCGCGAAGGCGGGGACCTATGAAGAAAGTCGAAGCAATCATCAAGCCCTTCAAGCTCGACGAAGTGAAAGAGGCGCTGCACGAAGTTGGTATCCAAGGCATTACCGTGACCGAGGCGAAGGGCTTCGGCCGGCAGAAGGGTCACACCGAGCTCTACCGCGGCGCCGAATACGTTGTGGACTTCCTGCCCAAGGTGAAGATCGAGGTGGTGATGGAGGATTCGCTGGTCGAGCGCGCCGTCGAAGCCATCCAGCATGCCGCCCATACCGGTCGTATCGGCGACGGCAAGATCTTCGTCAGCACCATCGACGAGGCCATCCGCATTCGCACCGGAGAGAAGGGCAAGGACGCCATCTGAGCATTGACGGCCGTCGAGGCGCCGACTCCAGCGGCGGCCCAAGGCGGCCAACCCAGGGACCAAATAACGACGGGAAAGAGGCTATGTCCGACATTCAAAAAGTCATGTCCATGATCAAGGAGCACGACGTCAAGTACGTCGACTTCCGATTCACCGACCCGCGCGGCAAGTGGCAGCACTTGGCGCATCACGTCCGCACCATCACCGAGGATTTCCTCGCCGGCGGCGTGATGTTCGACGGCTCCTCCATTGCCGGCTGGAAGGCGATCAACGAAAGCGACATGGTGCTGATGCCGGATTGCGCCACCGCGGTGCTCGATCCCTTCGCGGCGCAGACCTCGCTGATCGTCGTCTGCGACGTGCACGAGCCGCTGACCGGCCAGCCCTATGTCCGCGATCCCCGCTCGATCGCCAAGAAGGCGGAGGCCTACCTCGCCTCGACCGGCATCGGCGACAAGGCTTTCTTCGGGCCCGAGGCGGAGTTCTTCATCTTCGACGACGTCCGCTACAAGAGCGGCATGAACGGGGCGATGTACGAGATCGACAGCGACGAAGGCCCCTATGTCAGCGACAAGAAGTATCCCGACGGCAATACCGGCCATCGCCCGCCGATCAAGGGCGGCTATTTCCCGGTGCCGCCGGTGGACGGGCAGAGCGACATCCGCGCCGAGATGCTCTCGGTGATGGCCGATATGGGGCTGCGCGTCGAGAAGCATCACCATGAGGTGGCGCCGAGCCAGGCCGAGCTCGGCTTCGAGTTCGGCACCGTCGTCGAATGCGCCGACCACATGCAGATCTACAAGTATGTAGTGCAGAACGTCGCGCATCAATACGGCAAGACCGCGACCTTCATGCCGAAGCCGATCAAGGGCGACAACGGCTCGGGCATGCACGTGCACCAGTCGCTGTGGAAGGGCGGCAAGCCGCTCTTCGCGGGCTCGGGCTATGCCGACCTCTCCGACACCGCCCTCTTCTACATCGGCGGCATCATCAAGCACGCCAAGGCGATCAACGCCTTCACCAACCCCACCACCAACAGCTACAAGCGCCTGATCCCGGGCTTCGAGGCGCCGGTGCTGCTGGCCTATTCCGCCCGCAACCGCTCGGCCTCCTGCCGCATCCCGATCGTGTCGAGCCCCAAGGCCAAGCGCGTCGAGGTGCGCTTCCCCGATCCGGCGGCCAACCCCTATATGGGCTACGCCGCGATGCTCATGGCCGGGCTCGACGGCATCCAGAACAAGATCCATCCCGGCGATCCCATGGACAAGAACCTCTACGACCTGCCGCCGGAAGAGCTCAAGGACGTGCCCACGGTGTGCGGCTCGCTGCGCGAGGCGATGGAGAATCTGCGGGCCGACCACGCCTTCCTGACCAAGGGCGACGTCTTCAGCAAGGATCTCATCGAATCCTACATCGACCTCAAATTCGAGGAGATCCACAATTTCGAGCACACGCCGCACCCGATCGAGTTCCTGATGTACTACAGCGTGTGATCGCAACCCTCTGATTTTGAGGAAAAATCCCGGCCTGCGGCCAAAGCGCGGCCGGGGGCGAAGGTAAAGCGGGCCGAGTCACCAGCGGGTGGCTCGGCCCGTCGCCTTTTGCGCCCCTCGGAGCCGATCTCGGGGAAGCGCGGCTCGGCGCTCGTCTGCCGCCAATTCGTCCCCGCGCCACGCGACGAGGATGGCGGCCCGGCCGTTCCGGTGCTTTCGATTCAGATCAGGCGAGAGGACCCGATGGGAGGCCGAGCGAGATGAAGATCACGATCGACATCGACTGCACCCCGGAAGAGGCCCGCACTTTTCTCGGGCTCCCCGACGTGAGGCCGCTTCAGGAAGAGCTGATGCGGGAGGTGCAGGAGCGCATGACCAAGGCGCTCCAGGCGATGGATCCGGAGACGATGCTCAAGACCTGGCTGCCGGCAACCGTCAAAGGCTTCGAGCAGCTGCAGCAGCTGTTCCTGGCGCAATTGGGCGCGGGCAACCGTCCCGACAAATGAAGGCCGAGGGGCCGCCGCGGCGCGGTCAGCCCGGCTCCGCGTCCATCCAGGGACCGGGCAGCGTCGCGAACAGAAGCCCCTCCAGCGGGATCGCCGCCGCCGGTCCGCCGGCGCGTTCCTCGAGCCGAAAGCGCCCGCCCGCGTGACCGCAAACGGTGGCGCCGCGCAGCCGGTCGATATCGTCCGCGGCAATCTGCGACAGCCGCAGCGCGTCCCCGCTGCCGAAGCGCAGGACGAGGTGATCGCGGTCGAGCCGGGATGCCGCCGGCGCCGGCGCGGCCGGGGACTGCCAATCGATCGCCTCGATGGCGGCGAGATCGACGCCGATCAGGAACCCGTCCGTGGTCTCGAACCAGTCGAAGGGGCGCTTGCCGCGCCGGTCGAAACCGGCGCGCAGATGGCCGCCATTCTCCGCATCGACATCGACCACCAGCCGCTCGCCGCCGTGGAAATGGAGAACCGCGCGCGCCTCGGCCGCCGGCTCCGCCGCCGCTCGCCGGTACCGCGTCCAGCTCAGGGACAGGGACATGATGCCTCTCCTCCTCCTGGCATGAATCAAAGCAGCGGCGCGTAAGAAGTCGAGAGCGGGCCGGAGCCGGATTTATCAACGCCGCGTAAAGACCTGCGCCGCTAGCGCAACGCGAAGCGTTGTCGCTGGCGGGCGACAGCGGTTGCACTCGCAACCGCGAGAGCCCGCACCCGGGCAGTCGGAAACGTGCGGCTCCCGCGCTTGCTGCGCAAGCGCTTCACGCCTTCGCCTAGCGGCCGCCGGCGGCCTGGCCGAGCCCCTCGAGCAGCGGCCGGAGCGCATCGAGCTCCTTGCCGAACCCGCTCCAATCCCCTGCCTTGAGGCGCTCGATGGCACGGTCGTAATGGTCGAGCGCCTCGCGGGCGCGCGCGTCCGCAGGCCCGGCCGGCGCCGTCGCCGCCGCCGCCGCCGAGGGCAGCGCCGGCGGCGGCGCGGCTCCCTTGAACAGCGCCGCCAGCGCCTCGCCCAAGGTCTCCGCCATCACCACGCGATCGCCATAGACGGCGATCACCCGCTTCAGCTCCGGCAGCTGCCCGCTCTGGGCGCGCAGGTACAGAGGCGAGACATAGAGGATCGAGTTCTCGATCGGCACCACCAGGAGATGGCCGCGGATGACGCGCGATCCCATCTGGTTCCACAGCGAGATCTGCTGCGAGATCTCGGTGTTCTGCTGAATGCGCGCCTCGATCTGGAACGGCCCGTAGACCAGCTTCTCCTTGGGGAATTCGTAGACCAGCAGCTTGCCGTACTCGGGCGGGTCGCAGCGCGCCGCCAGCCACGCGATCATGTTCTCGCGCTGGCTCGGCACCATCGGCAGCATGAGGACGAATTCGGCGCGCGTCTCCCCGGGCAGCCGCATGATCATATAGTAGGGCTCCATCCGCGCGCCGTCGCCCTCGCCATCGACGCCGGCGGGCTCGCGCGGGAACTGCCAGAGATCCTCGCGATTGTAGAAGACTTCCGGCGCGTCCATGTGATAGGCGCGATAGAGCTGCGCCTGGATGAGGAAGAAATCCTCGGGATAGCGGATGTGCTGCTGCAGATCCGCCGGCATCGATGCCAGCGGCTTGAACAGGCCGGGAAAGATGCGCTGATAGGTGCGCAGGATCGGATCGCCGGGATCGCTGACGTAGAAATCGACCGTCCCGTTATAGGCGTCGATCACCACCTTGACCGGGTTGCGGATATAGTTGGCGCCGCCGAGGAGATGCGCCGGGGCATAAGGGAACCACTCGCTGGTGGTGTAGGCGTCCTGCATCCAGAAGAGGCGCCCGTTGCTCACCACGATATAGGGATCATGGTCGAGGCGCAGGAAGGGCGCGATCGTGCGCACGCGGTCCTGGATGTTGCGGTGTAGCAGGATCCGGCTCTCCGCGGTGATATAGCCGGTGAGCAGGATGTTGGGGTCGTCGTAGTACCAGGCAAAGAGGCTGCGCCGCGCCAGGCCGCCGATGGCGATGCCGGCACCACCGTCATAGGCGGCATAGACGTTGTCCGCGCCCTTGGGATAGTCGAACTCGGGGGTGCTGCTCTTGACGATCACGTAGCCGGCGCCGGCCTGGCCGAAATAGATCCGCGGCTGGCGGATCGCCGGCCCGCCGCTCGCGACCGGCGGAATGTCCTGCAGATAGAAGATCGGCAATCCCTCGACGGATTTCTGCGTCACCGGCGACATGACGACGCCGTTGCCATGGGTGAAGAGCAGATGCCGGTTGACCCAGGTCTGGGCGTTGGGCGGCAGCAGCGACGGCTCGAGCTCCCGCGCGGACAGCATCACCTGCTGATAGGCGCCGCCGAGGCGGTAGCGGTCGATGTCCATGTCGAGGAATTTGTAATAGGTCCTGATCTCCTGAAGCTGCGCATAGGTGTCCATCAGCGGCCGCCAGTCCCAGAGGCGGATGTTGTCGACGGTCGCGCGATCGGCCTGGAGCGAGGCGAGGCTCAAATCCTGCTCCACCGGGAACGGCTTCACCGCCACCTGCCGCAAATCATAGGCCTCTCGCGTCAGCGCGATGTTGCGCTTGATGTAGGGCGCTTCCAGCCGCAGCTCGCTCGGCTTCACGTAAAGCCGCTCGAACAGCGCGGGGAAGATCAGCGAGAACACGATCGAGCTGGCGAACATCGCCACCGCCGCGCCGGCCGGGATCCGATAGGTCCGCCAGCGCATATTGGCCCAGCAGGCGATGGCGGCGGCGGCGGCGATCCCGATGAGGAACCACAGCACCGGCAGCTCGACATGGAGATCGGTATAGCCGGCGCCGACCACGACGCCATTGTCGTCGTAGAGCAGCAGGAAGCGGTCGAGGCCGTAGGACCAGGCCTTGAGCGCGAAGAACACGCCGAGCAGCGCCGAGGCATGGGTGAGGGCGGCCGCCGACAGGCCCCCCGGCGGCGTGTCGAGCCCGATATCGCCATGCGCCCAATAGACCATGCCGGCAATGCCTGCGCTGAAGAGCAGCAGCAGCATCAGCCAGTTCTTGAGCGCGACATAGGCCGGCAGCGAAAACAGGTAGAAGCCGATGTCCTTGCCGAAGACCGGATCGCTCTCGCCATAGGGCAGCTGATGGATGAAGCGCAGCGCCAGATCCCAGCTCGGCAGCTCGCCCGCGGCGATCAGCAGCCCGAGCAGGACGGCGATGCCGCAGACGAGGACATGCCAGGGGAGCCGCGGCGATACCTGCCCGATGAGCTCGGGCAAGCTCTCCGGCAGCCGCCGGCCGAAGCGTGCGGCCGGCGACCACGGCTGGAGCCGGCGGGCATGGCGCAGCGCCAGCCAGCCCGACAGCCATAGCGCCCCGGCCGAGACCGCGAACACGGCCAGAAAGACGGCGGCCTGGGCGGCGAAGATCGTCCAGAACACATCGACATAGCCGATGGCGGAAAACCACAGCCAATCGACCGCGATGGCGCCGATGCGCCCGAGGACGATCAGGCCGACGATCCCGATCGCGACCGGGATTGCTACGCGTCTCCACGGCATGCCGCACCCCGCCTTCCGCGGCAGCGATCATGCCTGCTTCCGGGGCGGTTAGCCATGATCAATCATCCCGGGCGGCAGCGCGCCCGCCGCGCGACTATGGCGCGGGTGGCGCCCTCCCCTCCGAGCGCCGGCGCCGGCAGCTCATTTCATCTCGGCGCCGATCGCCTGCAGCGCCGCACGCGCGCATTCCATGTCCTGGGTGTAGTGGCCGCCGCTCAGGCCGATCGCGCCCACCATCTCGCCGTCGAGCACGATGGGGAAGCCACCGCCGAAGATGATCAGCCGCGGCGTGTGGGTGATGCCATGGAGCAACGGCGGGTCGTCCTTGATGAAGTCGTACCAGGCGTGGGTCGGCATGCCGAACGAGGCGGCGGTGAACGCCTTGTCCTGCGCGATCTGGATCGACAGCCCGGGGGCTCCGTCCATGCGCAGGAAGGCCTTGAGATTGCCGCCTTCATCGGCGACGGCGATGCACATGCGAAGCTTGAGCTCCGCGGCCTTCTTCGCTGCCGCCGCGACGGCGCGCTCTGCCGTCCCGGCGTCGATGCTGTGCTTGACGATGCTCATTCAGACCCTCCTCCCTTGCAGCGTACGCGGCTTGACGCCGTTTCGGCGCCCGCTCGCTTTGGACGATGGTGAACCCGTCGCCCCATCTTCGCCGGAGGGTCCGGCCTGTCAACGCCGGCGATCAGCCGCCTTCCGCCGGCACCGGCTCGTGGGTCATGCGATAGATCATCAGCATGTTGATCGTCCGCCCGTCCGAGGACAGCGGCAGCGCCAGCGATTCATGCCGCCACCGGCGCCCGTCCAGCACCACCTCGTCGGTCTCGTAGAGCGGCGCCGCCGTCATCAGCGCGCGCCGATAGTGGCGCTCGGCGAAGTCGCGCATCTCCGCTTCCGGCATCTGGTCGGCGAACTTTCCGGTCATCTCGTAGCCGAGATGCTGCGTGAGCCGGGTCGAGACCAGGCGATAGTAGAACCGCAGCGGATTCTCCAGCACGTCGATCAGCGACACCCGGCCCAAGGCATAGCCGAACTCCACGGGGTCGATGTCGTCGCGCGACGGGAACGGCCGCGTGCCGCGCCGTTCCTGCCAATAGAGATAGAGCCGCCGGAGATCGGCATCGGTGCTGACGCGCTCGAGATCGGCAAGGTTCGTGATCCGCAAGAAGCTCCTCCCTCAGCCTCGCCGCAGCCATTCCCGCGCCGCAGCCTCGAGCGTGAGGAACACGGCCTGGCGCGCGCGCAGCTTCTCGATCAGCCGTTCCAGCATCAGCATGCGATGACCGCGGCCGATGACGAAAGGATGGCAGGTATAGGTGACGATCCCCCAGTCCATGATGCGGGTCATGTAGTCGAAATCGTCGTACCAGTTCTCCAGCACGCCGCCCGCGGGCTTGAGGCCGCCCAGGATGGTGCTGCCGGTGCGCACGAATTCGAAATGCGGATAGTCGTCGAGCGTCCAGCTGATCGGCATCTCGACGAGCGGCGTCTCCGCGCCGAACGCGGCCGGCTTTTCCAGCTCGATGACGTCGCCTTGGCGGGCGCGATAGGGCAGGTAATCCTGTCCCATCATGCTGCTGTCATAGAGGAAATCGTGCTTGAGCAGCAGCTCGACGGTATGGGCGGAGAGATCCCAGGCCGGCGAGCGATAGCCGCGCGCCGGGCGCCCGGTGAGCCGCGCGATCTGCTCGTTGGCGCGGAGCAGCCCCGCCTCCTCCTGCTCGCGCGCGAGGCTCGCCGGCGGCACATGCGTCCAGCCGTGATGCCCGATCTCGTGCCCGGCCTCGAACACCTTGCGGCAGGCGTCGGGGTAGGTCTCGAGCGTATGGCCGGGGATGAACCAGGTGGCCTCGATCTCGTAGCGCCGGAGCAGCGCCAGGATGCGCTCGGACGCGACGATGCCGAATTCGCCGCGCGAGATCGGCGTCGGCGTCGTCATGCCGCGCGCGATGAAGCCGGAGATCGCATCGAAATCGAACGTCAGACAGACGATATGACGCGGCATGAGCGGACGACCCCGGCCGCCAGCAGAGCATATCGGGGCAGTCGAGGCAATCCGGCGCGGCGGGCTCCGCCCGAGGCCCGCCGGCGCGCGGCTCGCCAGACAGGCTCCTAGTTGACGCGCTCGCCCTCGTCCCGCGCGCGGGTCAGCTCGTGGACCGCCTGATCGACCTGCAGCCAGGAAGCGATGGCCGAGGCCTCGACCTCGCCGTCGCGCAAGCGAGCAATGCGTGCGCTCACCACATTGGGCGCGGACGACCCGTGCTTGGCGACCAGCCAGGCGGCAACCGTCCATATGTTGCGGTTGATCACCATCCTGGAAGTTGAACGGCGCGGCGGCAGGCGAAGTTCCGGGGCGACCGCCGCCGCTCGCCGGCGGCAGGCCGCGCGCGGCTCGGTCGTCGCAGTGTCGCCAGGCGCGCTGGCACGAGAGGCATCGATCTTTCGCTCCCGAAACTCTCTCGTCCATGGTGGCGAGAGCGCCGGCCCGGAGCAACGGAAGTCTATGGTTAACGAAAGATTTCTCGCACCGCGGCCGGCCGGCTCAGGCATCCGCCATGCGTCGCAGCAGCGCCCGCGTCGCCGCGATCACCGCGCGCCAGGCATCGAGCGCCAGATCGTCGCCGACCTCGACCGCCCGCTGCGCCCTGTCCTGCGCGAAGCTCAGCGCGTCGACGCCGTATTTCTCGGTCAGGCCGCGCGCGATGCGCGCCGCATCGGAAGCTTCGAGCATGATCGAAGAACGCTCGAGCGGCGCCAATGCCTCCGGCGGCGAGTTGGATTTCTGCGGCCCGCGGCGGCCACCGTCAATGGACACGCTCGTCCTCTCCCGGCTCGGACTTGATCAGCTCGGCCGTGGCACGCGCGATCCAGCACCAGACGACATAGGTGAGCTCGTCTTCGCTCTTGCCGTGCTTCTTCGCCTCGCGGCCGGCGACATCGGCGGCATCCTCGCCATGGCGGCGGACCAGCAGCATGGCCGCCTCCCAGATCTGCCTTTCGCTCGTCATCATGTCGGACCAAACCGGCCTTTCGCGGGAGAAGCGGCGCGGCCGGGCGTCATGCCCCGGCCGCACCGCTTCTCGCGCCTTAGTCAACCGCTGCCATCTGCTGCGGCAGGATCTCGATCCGCACCAGCGCGAGGCCTTCCTTCTCCATGCCGAGCAGCTTCGCCGCCTGGGTCGACAGGTCGAGCACGCGGCCCGGGATATAGGGTCCACGGTCGTTCACCTTGACCTCGATCGACTTGCCGTTCTCGAGATTGGTGACCTTGACCTTGGTGTCGAGCGGCAGGGTGCGGTGCGCCGCGGTCAGCTTGTGCTGGTCGAAGCGCTCGCCGCTGGCGGTCAGCCGCCCCTGGTGCTGATTGCCGTACCAGGAGGCGATGCCGACCTGGTCGACCTCATGCGCGGCCGCGGGATCGGGCTCGCCGGGCTGCGCCTCGGCAAGCGGTGCCAACTTGGCCGCGACAGGCGTCACTACCGGCGCCGGCGTCGGTGCTGGCGCCGCCGCCAGCACAGCAGCACTCGCTGCAGCCGCTGGCGCGTTGCGCGAGATATTCGTGTCCGCCGAAACGCCTGATCCAATCATGCTGACCAGACCGGCTACAGCAGACCAATACACCCACAAGCCTAACCGACCTGTCCGCATCGGAGCCTCACCTTCCTGATTGCTCTTTTGGTTTATTTTCTATGAAGACAACGAGGGAGACTAAAGGTTTGTTCCTTCGAATGCAAACTATTCAGTAGAAATATTGGCTCGCCTGCGTAACGAATCAGGGAAACGGCGGCACCGGCCGGGGTCGCCGGTCGGGCCCGATGGCGACGAAGGTGAACAAACCCTCGGTTACCTTGATCCGTTCCTCGCTCAACCCCCGGCGTGCCCAGGACTTCGATCCTGACCGCGATCGAGCTGCGCCCGACCTTGGCCACCTCGCCATAGAAGCTCACCTCGTCTCCCACCAGCACGGGCTGATGAAAGCTCATGGCGGTGATGGCCACGGTCGCCACCCGCCCCCGCGCGCGCCGCGCCGCCACCAGACCCCCGGCGATGTCCATCTGCGCCAGCACCCAGCCGCCGAAAATGTCGCCGTTCTGGTTGGCATCGGCCGGCATCGGCACGGCGCGGATCGCCGGCTCGTAATTCGGCGGTCCGGTTCTCTCGGCTGTTTCGTTCATGGCTGAAACCCGCTATTGTCCCCGCTCGTTAAGACCACATTTTGTGGGAAGGGCCATTGGCTCCTACCGTATTTTCGATGATCGTGATGGTATCCGCATGTCTGACCTCTTCGACAATCTCGCCCGCAAGCCCGGTTCGGGCTATTCCGCCAAGGATATCGAGGTGCTGGAAGGGCTCGAGCCGGTGCGCCGGCGGCCCGGCATGTATATCGGCGGGACCGACGAGCGGGCGCTCCATCATCTCGCCGCCGAGGTGCTCGACAATGCCATGGACGAGGCGGTGGCCGGCCATGCCAGCCGCATCGAGGTCGAGCTGCACAAGGATGGCAGCGTCGTCGTACGCGACAATGGCCGCGGCATACCGGTCGATCCCCATCCCAAATTCCCCAAGACCTCGGCGCTCGAGGTCATCCTGACGACGCTGCATTCCGGCGGCAAGTTCTCGGGCGACGCCTACAAGACCTCGGGCGGGCTGCACGGCGTCGGCGTCTCGGTGGTGAACGCGCTGAGCGACCGGCTCTGGGTCGAGGTGGCGCGCGACAAGAAGCTCTGGACGCAAGAGTATTCGCGCGGCAAGGCCAAGACGAAACTGAAGGACGCCGGCGCCGTCTCCAATCGTCGCGGCACCACGGTCGGTTTTCATCCGGATCCGCAAATCTTCGGCGACAAGGCCCAGTTCAAGCCGGCGACCCTCTACCGCCTGGCGCGCTCCAAGGCCTATCTCTTCCGCGGCGTCGAGATCCGCTGGTGGTGCGACCCCGCCATCGACCGGCCCGAGGAGGTGCCGCAGGAGGAGCGGTTCCACTTCCCCGGCGGGCTTGCCGACTATCTCGCCTCGCTGCTCGAAGGGCGCGAGACGCTGACCCCCCTGCCCTTCATCGGCGAGCACGAGTTCGGCGAAGGCGGCCGTGTCGAATGGGCGATCGCCTGGCCGGTGGACCAGGAAGGCTTCCAGTCCTTCTACTGCAACACCGTGCCCACGCCGGAAGGCGGCACGCATGAGGCGGGGATGCGCGCCGGGCTGACCCGCAGCCTCAAGGCCTATGGCGAGCTCACCAACAACCGCCGCGCGGCGCAGGTCACCGCCGAGGACGTCATGACCGGCGCCGTGCTGCTGCTCTCGCTGTTCATCCGCGAGCCGCAATTCCAGGGCCAGACCAAGGAGCGTCTGGCCTCGCCCGAGGCGGCGCGGCTGGTCGAGGGCGCGCTCAAGGATCATTTCGACCATTGGCTGTCGGGCGATCCCGAGGCGGCGCGCCTCCTGCTCGACGAGGTGATCGACCGCGCCGAGGAGCGCCAGCGGCGCCGTCAGCAGAAGGACCTCGACCGCAAAAGCGCCACGCGCAAGCTGCGCCTGCCGGGCAAGCTCGCCGATTGCAGCAGCGGCGCCGCCATCGGCACCGAGATCTTCCTGGTCGAAGGCGACAGCGCCGGCGGCTCGGCCAAGCAGGCGCGCGACCGCGAGACCCAGGCGATCCTGCCGCTGCGCGGCAAGATCCTGAACGTCGCCTCCGCCAGCGCCGACAAGCTGCGGCAGAACCAGGAGATCGCCGACCTGCTGCTGGCGCTGGGCTGCGGCTCGGGCGAGCGCTACAGCGACGAGAAGCTGCGCTACGAGCGGGTCATCATCATGACCGACGCCGATGTCGACGGCGCGCACATCGCCTCGCTGCTGATGACCTTCTTCTTCCGCGAGACGCCGAAGCTGGTCGCATCCGGCCGCCTCTTCCTCGCGGCGCCGCCGCTCTATCGCCTGCACCAGGGCGAGACGACGATCTACGCCCGCGACGACGCGCACAAGGACGAGCTGCTGAAGAGCGCCTTCGACGGCCGCGGCAAGGTCGAGATCAGCCGCTTCAAAGGCCTGGGCGAGATGCCGCCCAAGCAGCTGCGCGACACCACCATGGCTCCGGCCAGCCGCACGCTGCTGCGGGTGACGCTGCCCGAAGCGGACAAGCGCGACTTCAAGAGCACGGTCGACCTGGTCGAGAGCCTGATGGGGCGCAAGCCGGAGCTGCGCTACCAGTTCATCCAGGAGCGGGCGCAGTTCGTGCGCGATCTCAACGTCTAGGCGAACGCGCCACGCGCGTTCGTCCGCACCGGCGATGACGGTGCGCGTCTAGGCAAAGCGCCGCGTCACGCCGCAGTCACGCAACCGGCCTATTCTGCGCTATCGTCGATGACAGGCGAGGCGGCGCCGGACGCCGCGCGCCGGCGAGGCAGGTCAGTCATGAGCGATGATGCGAAGAAGCCCACCTATGTGCTGGTGCTGCAAGGCGGCGGCGCGCTCGGCGCCTATCACATCGGCGCCTATCAGGCGCTCGCCGAGCATGGGGTGCCGCCGGATTGGGTCTGCGGCATCTCGATCGGCGCCATCAACGCCGCGGTGATCGCCGGCAATCCGCCGGAGCGGCGGCTGGCGCGGCTCGAAGCGCTGTGGGAGGCGATCTCCTGGCCGGCGCTATTCGAGCCCACCGGCGGCGCGGCGCTGCATGCGCTCTACAACACCGCGAGCAACGCCGAAGCGCTCATCTTCGGCCAGCCGAATTTCTTCCAGCCGCGGCCGGTCAACCCGTTCTTCGCGCCGCCCGGCGTGGCGGCGACGAGCTTCTACGACACCGCGCCGCTGCGCTCGACGCTGCTGCGCTTTGCCGCCTTCGATCTCATCAAGGCGAAGACCACGCGCCTCAGCCTCGGCGCCACCGACATCGCCACCGGCGAGCTGCGCTTCTTCGACAATTGGCAGGACGAGATCGGCCCCGAGCACGTCATGGCGAGCGGCGCGCTGCCGCCGGGCTTCCCGCCGGTGCAGATCGGCGACCGCGCCTATTGGGATGGCGGCTGCGTCTCCAACACGCCGCTGGAGGCGGTGGTGCAACAGCCGCCCGCGGGCCATACCGTCGTGTTCATGGTCGACCTCTGGAGCGCCTCCGGCAAGCCGCCGCGGCAGATGAACGACGTGCTGTGGCGCCAGAAGCAGATCCAATATGCGAGCCGGACCGCGGCGCATATCGACGCCGTCGCCACCAGGGTCAAGCTCGGCCATGCGCTGCGGCGGCTGCGTTCCTCCGGGGCGGCGGCGAGCGATGCGGCGGTGCCCGACGACACCGCCTTGGCCGCAGACACGCTCGACATCGTGCATATCGTCTATCATCCGGGCGCCGACCAGATCCCGAACAGCGACGCCGAATTCTCGCGCTTCTCGCTGCGCGAGCGGCGCCGCGCCGGCTATCGCGACATGACCCAGGCGCTGGCGGCGTCGCCCTGGCTCGCCCCGCCGGCGCCCGCCCATTTGGGGGCGCGCGTGCATCGCGTCACGGCCGCGGGGGTTACCACCGAGCCGGCCGCCGATCTCGGGCCCGGACCTGGCCCCGGTCCGGGGGCGCCATCGCCGCCCAAGGCCGAAACCGGCGCGCCGCCGCCCAGAAAAAAACGACGAGCGGGAGCCGCGTAGGCGAATTCGCACAGCGAATTCGTCCGTGGCGTCAGCCGTTCCGTCAGCAACGGCGGAAGCCGCACGTTTCCGGCTAGCCTGCCGGGGTGCGGGCTCTCGCGGTTGCGAGTGCAACCGCTGTCGCCCGCCAGCGACAACGCTTCGCGTTGCGCTAGCGCCGCCGCAACCGCTTGGCGTTGGCGCGGGCGCGGCGATGCCACGGCGCCACCGCCGCGCGCAGCCCGCGCTGGCCCGAAAGCGTCATCATGGCCAATGCCGAGCGCTGCGCCGCCTCGGCCTTTTCCAGCACCATGCGCTGATACTCGGCGAGCGAGCAATTGCCGGCGGCCATCATCGCCGTCCGGCGCAGCACGGTCTCCCAGGAGGCGAAGGCGAGCTCGGCCATCAGCAGTGGCAACGGCAGGACCGGCCGGCGGCGGCGCTTTCCCATCCCGGCGCTCAGCGGCCCGTGATCGCGCGGCCGAGCAGCAGCGCCAGCACCAGGGTGAGCACGAAGAGTGCCACGAAGATGTAGAACAGCAGCTTGGCGATCCCGGCCGCGGCGGCGGCGATGCCGCCGAAGCCGAAGACCGCGGCGATGATCGAGATGACCAGGAAGATCAATGCCCAGCGCAGCAACATGCGGCGCCAACGTCCGCCGGCGTGCGGCGGTTCCGGCGCTCAGCCGGCGAGCCACTCGCGCAGCGCCGCGTTCACCGCCTGCGGCCGCTCGAGCGTCGAGAGATGGCCGCAGCGCTCGATGACGCTGAGCGCCGCCCCCGGAACGAGCGCTGCTATCTCCTCGTGCAGCGCCAGCGGCGTCGCCTGGTCCTCGCGTCCGCACAGCACCAGCGTCGGCACGCCGATGCGGCGAAGATCCTCGCGGCCGTCGGGCCGGCCCATGATCGCCTGCATCTGGCGCAGATAGGCGTCGCGCCCGACGCGCTGCGTCATTTCCGTGACGGTCCGCGTCAACGCCGCGTCGGCGAGGTGATCGGGATGCAGCCATTGCGGCAGCATGCGCGGCGTGATGCCCTTGAAATCGCCCTTCTGCGCCAGCTCGATCAGGCCGCGACGGACCGAGCGGCGCTCCGGCGTGTCGGCCCGGGCGGAGGTGTCGAGCAGCGCCAGCCGCATCACCCGCTCGGGCGCCTGCCGCATGATCTCCTGGGCGAGATATCCGCCCATCGACAGGCCGGCCAGCGCGAAGCGCTCGGGCGCCTCGGCGAGCACCCGCGCCGCCATCAGCGGCAGCGACTCGTCGCGGGTGAGATCGGCGACGGTGATCTCGGCGATGTCGGAAAGCGCCGCCAGCTGCGGCTCCCACAGCGCGTCATCGCACAACAGTCCCGGCAGCAGCGTCAGCGGAATTTTCACGTCGAGGACCCCGTTCTTGCGGCTTCGTTAACCATTGCCGTGAGAGTATAAATCCTGCCCTGCGCGCGCCAAGCGGGGCTGCCCTCCGGCGAAATAATTTGACTTTCGCGCGCGCAACCCCAATTAAAGGGGCGACCCAGAAAGTCAGAACATAGAAAGCGCGAAGTACACACCTGCATGAGTTTTGCTGATCTAGGCCTCTCCGCAGAGGTCCTCAAGGCGGTCGCCGATGCCGGCTACACCGCCCCCACTCCGATCCAGGAACAAGCCATCCCCCATGTGCTGACCGGGCGCGACGTGCTCGGTTGTGCCCAGACCGGCACCGGCAAGACCGCCGGCTTCACCCTGCCGATGATCGACATCCTGGCCGCCGGCCGGGCCCGGGCGCGGATGCCGCGCTCGCTGATCATCGAGCCGACGCGCGAGCTCGCCGCCCAGGTCTCCGCCGCCTTCGAGACCTACGGCAAACACCACAAGCTCAACATGGCGCTGCTCATCGGCGGCGAGAGCTTCTCCGACCAGGAGCGCAAGCTCGATCGCGGCGTCGACGTGCTGATCGCCACGCCGGGCCGGCTCATCGACCTGTTCGAGCGCGGCAAGATCCTGCTGTCGGACGTCAAGATCCTGGTGATCGACGAGGCGGACCGCATGCTCGACATGGGCTTCATCCCCGATGTCGAGCGCATCGTGGGCCTGCTGCCGCGGATCCGCCAGACGCTGTTCTTCTCCGCCACCATGCCGCCCGAGATCCGCCGGCTGGCCGACGCCTTCCTGATGAACCCGAAAGAGATCTCGGTGGCCCCCCCGGCCTCGCCGGCCGCCACCGTGTCCCAGCACCTCATCACGGTCCAGCCCGACGACAAGCGCGAGGCGCTGCGCCGGCTGATCCGCAACGAGGACGTGAAGAATGCCATTATCTTCTGCAACCGCAAGCGCGACGTTGACATCCTCAACCGCTCGCTGGTGAAGTCCGGCTTCAACGCCGCGGCGCTGCATGGCGACATGCCGCAATCCAAGCGGACCGAGACGCTCGAGCGCTTCAAGGAGGGCGAGATCCGCCTCCTCGTCGCCAGCGACGTTGCCGCTCGCGGCCTCGACGTCCAGGGCATGTCGCACGTCTTCAACTTCGACGTGCCGATCCATGCCGAGGACTACGTCCACCGCATCGGCCGCACCGGCCGGGCCGGGCGCGAGGGCCGCGCCTTCACGCTCGCGACCCCCGAGGACGGTCGCTTCGTGTCCGCCATCACCAAGCTCATCGGCAAGGACATTCCCGTGATCTCGCTGGAGGGCATCGGCCCCGCCGAGCTCTCCGAGGACGAGGGCGACCACCGGCATCGCGGCCGTGGCGGCCGCGCCCGCGGCGGCCGCGGGCGTGAGCGGCCGGCGCGCGAGGCCGAGGGCAAGCGCGAGGTCGAGAGCAAGCGCGAGGTCGAGAGCAAGCGCGAGCCGGCGGCGCGGGCCGAGCCGCAGGCCGAGACCGGCCGCCACCACCAGGAGCGCCCGCGCCAGCCCGCGCAGGAGCGAGGCCGGCGCGACGGGTCGCAGCGTCCCCCGTTGCGCGAGGCGCCGCGACCGGTCACCATGGACCCCGAGGGCAAGGTGACGCCGCTGCCGCGACGCGACGAGCGCCGCGACGACCACGACGACGACCGGCGCGTGATCGGCTTCGGCGACCATCTGCCCGCCTTCCTGGCGCGTCCGCCGAGGATCGCGCGCGGCTGAGGGGACAGGCCCCCATGAAGACGATCTTCGTGATGGTGAAGTGCGATCTCGGCAGGGCCTACAAGGTCGCCGAGGAGGCGGTCGAAAGCGTCGAGCAGGTCTCCGAGGTCTATTCGGTGTCCGGCCAGTACGATCTGCTGATGAAGTGCTACCTGCCGCCGGACATGGATGTCGGCCATTTCGTGGTCGAGAAGCTGCAGACCCTGCCCGGCATCAAGGACACCTTCACCATCATGGCCTACAAGGCCTTCTCGGAAGACCAATCCTTCTGACGCCGGAACGGCCGGCGTTGCGGCGTTTGGCCGCGGCGCTTTCCCGCGCCCGACTGCCGATATCCGCGGTGGCGGTTCCCCGGAGACAATGATGCCTGCCGTTTCGACGCTCACCTCGATGTGGCGCGGCCTATGCCGGCGCTGCCCCTGCTGCGGCGAGGGCGCGCTCTATCGCCGCTATCTGAAGCCGGTGGCGCAATGCGACCGCTGCGGCACGGTCTTCGAGGGCATCCGCGCCGACGACTTCCCGCCCTACCTCACCATCCTGATCGTCGGCCATCTGGTGGTGCCGCTGATCCTGCTGACCGAGCATTTCGGGCTCTCGACCGGGCAGCAGGTGGCGCTCTGGGTCCCGGTGACGCTGCTGCTGGTCCTGCTGCTGCTGCCGCGCCTCAAGGGCGCGGTCATCGGGCTGATGTGGTCGCTCGATATGGGCTCCGCCAAGCCGCAATTCTGAGGCCGGCCAGCGGTCTTGCCCCGCCTGTCGCTCCGGCGTAGATTATTTTAGGTCTAAAATATCTCGCGAGGCGGCCAGGGTGGCTGTGGATCCGGCAAGACCGCTTCTCGGACGGCACGCCGTCGTCACCGGGGGCGGTAGCGGCATTGGGGCGGCGGCGGCGCTCGAGCTGGCGCGGCTGGGCGCCCGCCTGACCCTGCTGGGACGGCGGGCGGACCGGCTTTCCGCCCAGGCCCGCGCCATCGCCGACAGCACCCATGGCGAGACCGCGACGCTGAGCCTCGACGTCACCGATGCCGGCGCCGTGCCGGCTGCCTTCGCCCGGCTCGGCGCCGTCGACATCCTCGTCAACAATGCCGGCGCCGCCGAGAGCGCGCCCTTCCTCAAGACCGGGCTCGACCTGCTCGAGCGCATGCTGGCGGTCAATCTGAAGGCCGCTTTCCTCTGCACCCAGGCGGTGCTGCCCGGCATGCTCGCCGCCGGCCAGGGCCGCATCGTCAACATCGCCTCCACCGCGGGGCTCACCGGCTACGCCTATGTCAGCGCCTATGTCGCGGCCAAGCACGCCCTGGTCGGGCTCACCCGCGCGCTGGCGCTGGAGACGGCCAGGAGCGGCGTCACCGTCAACGCCGTCTGTCCCGGCTTCACCGATACCGAGCTCGTCGCGCGCGCGGTCGAGACCATCACCGCCAAGACCGGGCGCTCAATCGAAGCCGCGCGCGGCGAGCTGGCCAAGACCAATCCGATGGGCCGCCTCGTCAGCCCGCAGGAAGTGGCCGGCGCGGTCGCCTTCCTCTGCCTCCCCGGCAGCGGCGCGGTGACCGGACAGGCGATCGTCGTCGCCGGCGGCGAGGTGATGGGATGAGCGATCTGCGCCTGCAGGCGGCATCCGATCGGGAATCCGCGCTGCTGAGCGACGACAAGCTCGAGCTCAAGCTCTGGCTGCGTCTGCTCACCTGCAGCAATCTGATCGAAGGCGAGGTGCGCGCGCGGCTGCGCGGCACCTTCGCCACCACGCTGCCGCGCTTCGACCTGCTGGCGCAGCTCGACCGCGCGCCGGATGGCCTCACCATGGGCGAGCTTTCCTCGCGCCTGATGGTGAGCAACGGCAACGTCACCGGCCTCACCGACGCGCTGGTGCGCGAAGGCCTGGTGTCACGCCTGCCCGAGCCCGAGGACCGGCGCAGCCTGCGCATCCGCCTCACCCCGGCAGGCAAGCACGCCTTCGACGCCATGACCCCCACCCATGAGCAATGGATCGATCAGATGATGGCCGGGCTCACCCGCGCCGAGATGGCGCATCTGCTGGAGCTGCTGGGCCGGCTCAAGCTGTCGGCGCAGCGCGCCGCGAGCGTGCCATGAAGGCCGCCGAGCTCGCGCCCAAGCATGTCGGATTCGCCCTCGCCGGCCGCGTCGCCACCGTCACCCTCAACCGCCCCGAGCGCAAGAACCCCCTCACCTTCGACAGCTACGCCGAGCTGCGCGATCTCTTCCGCGCCCTGGTCGCCGTCGATGAGGTGAAGGCGGTGGTGATCACCGGCGCCGCCGGCAATTTCTGCTCCGGCGGCGACGTCCGCGACATCATCGGCCCGCTCACCCGGATGGATATGGGCGGGCTGCTCGGCTTCACGCGCATGACCGGCGATGTCGTCAAGGCGATGCGGCTCTGCCCGCAGCCGATCGTCGCCGCGGTGGACGGCGTCTGCGCCGGCGCCGGCGCCATCCTGGCCATGGCGTCCGACCTGCGCTACGGCACGGCGCGCAGCAAGGTGGCCTTCCTCTTCACCCGCGTCGGGCTCGCCGGCTGCGACATGGGCGCCTGCGCCCTGCTGCCACGGATCATCGGCCAGGGCCGCGCCGCCGAGCTGCTCTATACCGGCCGCGCGATTGACGGCGCCGAGGCCGAGCGCAACGGCTTCTACAACCGCCTCTGCCCGCCCGAGACGCTGCTCGCGGAGGCGACGAGCCTGGCAACGAGCCTCGCCGACGGCCCGAGCTTCGCCCATGCCATGACCAAGCGCCAGCTCCATGCGGAATGGGACATGAGCATCGAGCAGGCGATCGAGGCCGAGGCGCAGGCGCAGGCGATCTGCATGCAGACGGCCGACTTCCGCCGCGCCTACGACGCCTTCGTGGCGAAGAAGAAGCCGGTGTTCGAAGGGAATTAGCGAGCGTGACCGCCGCGATGAAGCTGCTCTCGCCCCTCGTCATCAACGGCATGACGCTGCCCAACCGCGTGGTGGTGCCGGCCATGGTGACGCGGCTCTCCGGCGAGGACGGCTATGTGAACGAGCCCGTGATCGAGCGCTACCGGCGCTACGCCGAGGGCCAGGTCGGGCTCATCGTGGTCGAGGCGACCGCGATCCACGGCAACAAATCCGGGCCGCTGCTGCGGTTGTCGGATGCCAGCTTCATTCCCGGCCATCGCGAGCTGGTGCGCCGCGTCCACGACGTCTCCGCCTCGAAGATCGTGCCGCAGATCATCCATTTCCTCAAAGTCGCGCGCTCCGGCTGGCGCCAGCGGATCGACAGCCTGTCGACCGCCGAGATCGACCACATCGTCGAGCAGTTCGCCGCCGCCGCCGCGCGCGCGCGGGAGGCCGGCTATGACGGGGTCGAGCTGCATTCCGCGCATGCCTACACCCTCTCCTCCTTCCTGTCGCGCCACAACGCCCGCCGCGACGCCTATGACGGCCGCACGCTCGAGGGGCGGCTGCGCCTCTTCGGCCGGGTCATGGCGGCGGTGCGCGCCCAAGTCGGCGCGGATTTCCCGGTGGGCGTGCGCTTCCTCGCCGAGGAGGCGATCAAGGACGGCTACGCGCTCCCCGATGCCCAGCGCATCGCGCTGCGCATGGCGCAGCTCGGCGTCGACTACATCTCGCTCTCGGTCGGCGGCAAGTTCGAGGACGCGATCCACAAGCCGGGCCAGCCGCTCTACCCCTATACCGGCTATTCCGGCGATCGCTGCATGCCGGGCGACTGGTATCCGGCGCTGCCGCATGCCGAGCTCGCCGCCGGCGTGAAGCGCTACATCAATGCCATGGGCTATCCGGTGCCGGTGATCTCGGTCGGCAAGATCAGCGATCCCGCGGACGCCGAGCGCCTGCTCGCCGAGGGCAAGGCCGATCTCATCGGCATGGCGCGCCAGCTGCTCTCCGATCCCGACTGGGTGCGCAAGCTCGCCCAGGGCCGCAGCGACGCAATCATCCGCTGCATCTACTGCAATGTCTGCAAGCAGCTCGACGAGAATTTCAAGCTCGTCACCTGCTTCCTCTGGCCCAAGGGCATGGCGCAGGCGCCGCGCGAGGACGGAGCGGGCGCCGGTCCCGCCTGGGGCGAGGGCGGCGCCGGGCTCGCCGCCGAGATCGGCGACGGCAGGGTGCGGCTCTCCTGGCGCAAACCTCAGGGAGAGATCGCGGGCTACGACATCCACCGCGCCGAGGAGGACGGCGAGGCGTTGATCGTCGAGGCGGTGAAGAGCACGAAATTCACCGACCGGCTCGCCTTGGGCGGCCTCCGCTACGGCTACTACGTGCGCGCCTATGACAGCTCGGGCCGCCACAGCCCGCCTTCCAATCTCGTTCGCGTCGACATGCCCCTCCCCGATCTTTCGGCCACCGCGCCGGCGGAGTCCTCCCATGCTTGATCCAACCGCCCATACCGACAGCTTCTGCCGCGATCACCTGCCGCCGCGCGAGGAGTGGCCGGTCTTCGACAATGGCGGCCTGCCCGAGCTCGATTATCCCAAGCGCCTCAACGCCGCGGTCGAGCTGCTCGACCGCATGGTCGAGAAAGGCTTCGGCGCGCGGCCCTGCCTCAGGCGCGAAGGCGTCGAGTGGAAGCAGATCATCGACCCCGACAGCCACCAGCCCGTCGCTCAACCGGTGCCCACCACCGAGATCTGGACCTATGCCGAGCTGCTGGAGCGCGCCAACCGCATCGCCAATGTGCTGGTGAACGAGCTGGGATTGGTGCCGGGCGAGCGCGTGCTGCTGCGCGACGCCAACACGCCGATGATGGCCGCGTGCTGGTTCGCCGTGCTCAAGGCGGGCGGCGTCGCCGTCGCCACCATGCCGCTGCTGCGCGCCCGCGAGCTCGCCTACATCATCGACAAGGCCAAGGTCAGATACGCGCTCTGCGCCGAGGATCTGGCCGCCGAGCTCGACGCCGCGCGCCAGCACACGCCGGTGCTGGAGCAGCGGGTGCTGTTCCGCAGCGGGCAGCCGGACGGGCTCGAGGCGCGCATGGCGGCGCAGCCGACGGGCTTTGCCAACGTCATCACCTCGCATGACGACGTGGCCCTCATCGCCTTCACCTCGGGCACCACCGGCGCCGCCAAGGGCACGATGCATTTCCATCGCGACATGCTGGCGATCTGCGACTGCTTCCCGCGCTACGTGCTGAAGCCCGGGCCGGACGACGTCTTCTGCGGCAGCCCGCCCCTGGCCTTCACCTTCGGGCTGGGCGGCATGCTGCTCTTCCCGATGCGGGTCGGCGCCTCGACCCTGCTCATGCCGAAGGTCACGGCGGAGGGGCTGCTGCAGGCGATCCAGCGCCACCGCTGCACCATCTGCTTCACCGCGCCGACGCTCTACCGCGTCATGGCCGATCTGGCGCGCAATTTCGATCTCTCCTCGCTGAAGCAATGCGTCTCGGCCGGCGAGACCCTGCCGCTGCCGATCTTCGAGGCCTGGCAGCGCGCCACCGGCATCAAGATCATCGACGGGCTGGGCTCGACCGAGATCCTGCATATCTTCATCTCCGCCGCCGGCGACGACATCCGCCCCGGCGCCACCGGCAAGCCGATCCCGGGATATCAGGCGATGGTCGTCGACGAGGCGGGCAAGCCGCTGCCGCCCGATAGCGTCGGCCGGCTGGCGGTGCGCGGGCCCACCGGCTGCCGCTATCTCGACATGCCGGAGCAGCAGAAGAAATACGTCCAGCATGGCTGGAACCTCACCGGCGACGCCTACCGCATGGATGCCGACGGCTATTTCTGGTACCAGGCGCGCACCGACGACATGATCATCAGCGCCGGCTACAACATCTCCGGCCCCGAGGTCGAGGCGGTGCTGCTCGACCATCCCAAGGTGCTGGAATGCGCCGTGGTCGGCAGCCCCGACCGCGAGCGCGGCGAGGTGGTGAAGGCCTTCGTCGTGCTGCGTCCGGGCGCCGCCGCCGACGAGGCGACGCGCGCAGAGCTGCAGGACTACGTCAAGGCCGAGATCGCGCCCTACAAATATCCCCGCGCCATCGAGTTCGCCACCACCCTGCCGCGCACCGAGACGGGCAAGATCCAGCGCTTCCGCCTGCGCGAGGAGGAGCGGCGCAAGGCCGGCGCGACGCCGTAGGCGTCGCCGGCGGGCGCCAGCGCGAGCGCAAAGCGCTCGTCGCGGAAGCCCGCTCCCGCGATGCCGGAGCGCTGAGTCCGGCTAGCCGAAGGCGTCCTTGTTCAGCCAGCCGGCCTCGCGCAGCTCCCGAAGATAGCTGCGGCTGATCGGCACCTTGGCGCCGTTCTTGAGAATGAGCGATGCTTTTCTTCCGCTGCGCTCCAACCCGGAGACCGCGGCGCGCGCAACCCACCAGGAGCGGTGGACCCGCAACCCGTCCAGCCCGGCAACCTCGCCGAGCGCGTCGCTCAAGCGCAGCAGGATGAGACCGCTGCCCAGCGGCGTGTGCAGCCGCAGGTAGTGATCCTCGCTCTCCAGGCACCACAGCTCCTGTCCGAGCTCTCTCGGTATCCGCTTCAAGAGGGCGGGCGGCCGCGGGGCAACACCCGGTTCCGGCAATGCCGTGTCCTGGGCCGGGCGGCGGGCATAGAGCAGGGCGCTCACCGCCAGCGAAATCGGCAGGGTCAGCACTGCCACGTAGAAATAGAGGGTGAACCAGTCAGGGACGGGCCGCTCCGGCCTGAACACCGCTTCCAGAGCCCTCACCTCGACGCTCGCCAGCACCGAGGCGACGAGCGCCGTCGACACGACCATCGACCAGAACAGCCGGGGCCGGTCGCCCAGGAGCCGCATCCCGAGCTCGATCGGCAGCGCGATCTGCAGCCAGTTCATGCCGACGATGGCAAGCCAGTAGAGATAGCGATCGGCGACGCCGAGATCGCCGAAGGTGCCGAAGGGACCGATGGTGCCCAGGACGGCGGCGGCGCTCAGCGCCAGCAGCGCCTCGGTGCCGACGGCGCGAAGCCCCGCCCTTTCGCGCAGCGCGAAACGCGCCGCCGCCGCATCGGCGAATTTCACGGGACGATCCGCGAAGCAGGCCTTGCGCGCCATCGCTGCGGCGGCGCCAGATGCGGCCAGTACCCAGCGCCGACAATGGAGTCTTCAGCCATGCTGCGTTCACTCGCGCTTCTCGCCGTGCTCCCGACCGTGCAGCCGACGATGGCAGCCGATCTCTCCGTCACCCTTGCCGGCATACGGAATGATTCTGGCTACGTGATGGCCGCCATCTTCGACAGCCCTCGGGGCTTTCCCAATGAAGCGGGGGCGGTCGCGCAGGTCAAGATGAAGGCGCGCCCCGGCCAGGTCGGCTTCGTCATCACCGGCCTTCCTCCCGGACACTATGCGGTGAGCGCCTTTCATGACGAAAACGGCAACGGCAAGCTCGACACCAACCTGCTCGGCGTTCCCACCGAAGGCTACGGCTTCTCCAACGATGCGCGCGGGCGCTTCGGACCGCCCGCCTTCGACGCGGCCGCAATGACGCTGGACGGGACCGGCTGGACGATCACCGTGACGCTCCGCTACTAGGGAGGGCGCGATGGATGCGAACCGCCGCGCCTTCCTGCTCGCCGCCGCGCTCGCCGGCACCGCGATGGGGCGTCCGACGCTGGCCGGTCAGGCGCCGGACGATTGGGCCGAGGCCTTCGCCGCTTCCCGGCGGCTGCGGCCCTGGACCGCGGCGTTCCGGTCGGCGCCGCGCGGCGGTTTCGATTGTGCGTCGCTTGCCGTGGACGGAAACCTGCCCCAGGGATTGGAAGGCATGTTCTACCGTCTCGGCCCGGCGCGGCACGACATCTTCGGCCTGCGCTACCATCACTGGTTCGACGGCGACGGCATGCTGCAGGCGTTCCGCTTCCAGGACGGAGCCGTTTCTCATCGCGGCCGCTATGTCGAGACCGACAAATTCCGCTCCGAGAACCAGGCGAAGCGCCGGCTCTGGCCCGCCTTTGGCACCGCCTGGCCGGGTGCCGCGGCCGTCGCCAATCCCGACGAGATCAATCCCGCCAACATCAACGTCGTCGAGCATGGGGGCCAGCTCCTGGCGCTGTGGGAGGGCGGCAGTCCCTGGCGCGTCGAGCCGCAGAGCCTCGCCACCTTCGGCCGGCATCACTGGTCGCCCGAGACCGCGGGGCTGCCCTTCACGGCCCATCCCCGGCGCGAGCCGGACGGGACGCTCTGGGCCTTCGGTAATGCGCCCTGGGCGGACACGCTGCTGCTCTATCGCATCGCGGCCGACGGACAGCTGGTGAAGGCCGCGAGCCTGGCGATGACCGATCTCGGCATGGTCCACGATTTCGTGGTCACCGAGCGGCATCTGGTCATTCCCGTGACGTCCCTGGTGCTCGACCGGGCGCTGATGGAGGCGGGAAACTCCTATCTCGACAGCCATCGCTGGCGGCCGGAGCTCGGCCTGCGCGTGCTGGTCATCGACAAGAACGAGCTTACCATCGCCCGCCGGTTCACCCTGCCGCCGGGCCTGGTGCTGCATTACGGCAATGGCTGGGAGGAAGCCGACGGCACGATCCATGTCGATGGCTGCCGTTTTGCCGATGCCTCCGTGCTGTTCGAGACGCTGCGCTATGCGATGCGCGGCGAATGGCGCCCCGGCGCGTCACCCCATGCGGCGCGGTTCCGGCTTTCGGGCCGGAACGAGCGCGCGGAGCTCGAGATCTCCGAGCACATCGTGGAATTTCCCCGCGTCGATCCGCGCCTTGTCGGCCGGCGCCATCGGCAGGTCTGGTCGGTCGCCTGGCCGAAGGGCCCGCTCGCGGCGGGGCCGGGGCAATCGGCGATCATGCGCCGGGATCTGGAGACCGGCGCGGTCGACAGCTACGATTACGGTGCCGGGATCATTGCCGAGGAGCCGGTCTTCGTGCCGCGGCCGGGCGGCGACAAGGAGGGCGACGGCTGGGTGATCGGCACCAGCTTCGACACCCGCTCCGCCACCACGACGCTTGCCGTCTTCGCGGCGCTGGCGCTCGCTGCCGGGCCGTTGGCGGTCGCGCACCTGCCTTACGGCCTGCCCCTGGGCTTCCACGGCAGCTTCGTTTCGGCGTGATCGCCTCTTGCGCGGCCACACCCGCGCCTCCACCATAGCCGTCAGAAACGTGGGGTGTCGTCGACATCCCACCTCACCCTCCCGCTACGCGGGTACCTTCCTCTCTCCGCCCCATTGGCGCGGAGAGGGTCGGGTGGGGCTCTATGGCGACGGGGAGGCACGGAATGGCGGAGACGGCGACGGGGGGCGGCTACCGGCTGCCGGTCTTCCCCTATCGCCGGCCGGCGGAGCTGGCGGGGCAGATCCGGCGTCACAAGGTGGCGGTGGTGGGCGGCGGCCTCGCCGGCCTTACCGCCGCCTGCGACCTCGCCGGCCGCGGCATCCCGGTGGTGCTGGTCGACGAGGACGACACGGTGGGGGTGCGCGGCGCCTCGAGCCGCGGCATCGTCTACGCGCAGAAGACGCTGGAGATCTTCGACCGGCTCAGGATCTATCGCCGCATCGCCGAGAAGGGCGTCACCTGGTCGGTCGGGCGCGTGCTCGCCGATGATGATGTGCTCTACAGCTTCGACGCCGCGCAGGGCTCGCAGTCGCGCCAGCCGCCCTTCATCAACCTGCAGCAATTCTACATCGAATGGTTCCTGGTCGACCGCCTGGCCGAGCTGCCCGAGGCCGAGCTGCGCTGGCGCAACCGCGTCACCGACGTCACGTCCCATGACGACCACGTGGCGCTCGCGGTCGAGACGCCGGAGGGCAGCTACACGCTCGAGGCGGAATGGGTGATCGACGCCTCCGGCCTCGCCAGCCGCATCCGCCAGGCGCTCGGCGCCCGCATGGCGGCCGAGCAAGGCGAGGACCGCTGGTGCATCAGCGACGTCCGCTTCGACAAGACGCTGCCCCCCGAGCGCTGGACCTGGGCCAAGGCGGCGTTCAATGACGGCCGCGCCGTCTGGCAGCATCCGATGGCCGACGGCGTCTGGCGGCTCGACTACCAGATGGGCCCGAACGCCGACCCGCAGCTGATCGCCGATCCCGAGACGGTCAAGGACCGCCTGCGCCGCCATCTCGGCGCCAAGGACGTTCGAGATCGTCTGGGTCGGGCCCTATGGCTACCGCACCCAGCTCATGGAGAATTTCCGCCACGGCCGCGTGTTCTTCGCCGGCGACGTTGCCCATGTCATGAACCCCTTCGGCGCGCGCGGCGGCAACAGCGGCGTGCAGGATGCCGAGAACATCGTCTGGAAGCTCGCCGCGGTGCTGACCGGTGCCGCGCCCGAGGCGTTGCTCGACAGCTATGACGAGGAGCGCCACGCCGCCGGCGCCCACAACATCCGCGTCACGACGCGCACCATCCGCTTCCTGGCGCCGCGCTCGCCCTTCGAGCATCGCCTGCGCGACGCCGTGCTCGACCTCGCGCGCCGCTATGATTTCGCCCGCGCGCTGGTCAATACCGGCCGCCTCTCGGTGCCCTTCGACTATGCGGCATCCTCGCTGACGACGAGCGGCGGCGGAGCACTGCCCAATGTCGCGCTGACGCGGCCCGACGGCACGCAAGGCGGGCTCAGCGACCTGCTGCGCGGCGCCGGCGCGCGCTTCCTGGTGCTGTGCTTTCCCGGCAGCGCCGCGCCCGACCTGTCCCCTGCCCTGGCGCAGTGCTTCGCCTGCAACGGCGCGGTGGGCGATCTCCCGGTGCTGCGCGGCGACGGCCTCGACCGCCTGGCCGGCGCCGGCGAGGTGCTGGTCGTGCGGCCGGACCAGCATCTGGCGGCGCGGCTGGCACGGCCGGGAAATGCCGCGCTGCGCGCCACCATCGACAAGGCCCTGGGGCGGGAGCGCCGGCCATGAGGACCGATCCGAACATTCCCGATGTCGACGGCTTCTACGAGGCGCTCATCGCCGCCCAGGAAGGGCTGAGCGAGGCCGAGGCCGAGGCCTTCCTGCTGCGCTTCGCCCTGCTGCTCGCCAACCAGATCGGCGACCAGCAGGTGCTGCTCGAGGCGCTCGCCGCCGCGCGCGCCATGGTCGCGGGCAAGGCCCATGGCTGAGCGGCGACGCTGGCGCCTGGCGGCGCTGCTGCTGGCGCTCGGCTGCGTCGCGCCCGGCGCCGCGCTGGCGGCCGGGATCGAAGGGCTTTGCGGCCCCTATGACGGCCTCGACATCAAGCTCGCGCCGGTGATCCTCACCGATGTCGGCATCTCCGGTGGCGATCACGCCTTCAGCTGCCTGGCGTGGCAGAGCTTCATCTATCTCAACTGGCCGGCCAAGGCGCCGGGCGAGCCCGATCGCGCCGCCCGCTTCGGCCGTCCCGGCACCACCGTCTGGGAAACCTACAAGCGCCATGACGAGGTGTTCCTCGCGGGCGGTGCGCGGCCCGCGCCCTGGGGCGTCCCCGACCGCTCGCAGGGCGCGCCGCGGCATCTCGCGATCATCCATCAGACCGATGGCGAGACCCTGGTCGACCGCGCCGGCAAGCCGGTCTATTACGAGATGCTGATGAACCGCGACGAGTACACGTACATCGTCGCCAACCGGCTTTACGACGCCACCGCGCAGCTCGCCGTGGCGCGCCGCGAGGGCATCGTGCTTCCCGCCGGCCCGAGCGAGGCCTATGGCCCCACCGGCACGATCGAGCTCAAGGCGGCGTGGAAGGTGCTGACACCGGCCGAGCTGGCGCAGTCGCCGCGCCGCTTCCACACCGCCGAGGCCCGGTTCGAGGACGGCTCGACCGCCACCGTCGGGCTGGTCGGGCTGCACATCAACCAGCGCGTCACCGGCTTCACGCAAGGCATCTGGGCGAGCTTCCTCCAGACCGACAGCGCCCCGGTGGCGGGCGCGGAAGAGACCGGGCGCGCCTATTCCTTCTACGATCCGGCCTGCGCGCACTGCGCCGTCAACGCCCGCACCGAGCCGCCGCAGAGCACCCAGGTCGAGCAGGTCTTTCCCGTGGCGCCCTCCGCGCGCGCGATCAACGACTTCGTCCATGCCCTCATCCGCGCCGCCGATCCCGCCTCGCCCTGGCAGTTCTACGTGCTGCTGGGGGTGCAATGGCCGCAATATGCCTTCGGCCTGCCGGCGCCGGTGCCGGATCCGGAGCGCCAGATGCGCAGCGTGCCGCTGTCGATCGGCACCCCCAGCACGCAGACGCTGATGAGCCCGGTGCTCGAGACCTTCCGCCAGACGCCCAATGTGAGCTGCCTCGGCTGCCATGCCGACGCCGCCATCGCGCCGCATGCCGACATCGCGCCGCTCGCCGCCGATTACAGCTTTCTGCTGGGGCACGCGCAGAGCGCCGCGCGCAAGTGAGGTCGCTGCTTAAGTCTGAACCGGCCCCTGGTCGAGCCTGACCGCCACCCCCTCGAGCTCGCGCCCGGGCGCGCGGTAGCGCTGCATCACCAGCGGATCGTGGCCGGGCACGATGTGGAGCGGCGAGGCGGCGAGCTGATGCAGCCGCTTGTGGCCTTCGAGCATGTCGGCGACGTTGAGCACGATCGGGAACGGCCGTCCCTGCTCCATATTGGCGTAGAGATGGCTGGTGTCGGAGGCGAGCACGACCCAGCCGCGCTCGGGTCAGCACGCGCACGCATTGGATGCCGGCGGTGTGGCCGCCGATGCGATGGACCGAGAGCCCCGATGCCAGCTCCTCGTCGCCGTCATGGAAGGCGATCGCGGCCGGCGAAGAGATGGCGCACCATCTCGACCACATCCTCGACGGCGAAGGCGTGGCGCATCGCCGGATGGCACATGCACCGGCCGGTGGCAAACGCCATCTCGCGGTCCTGGATGTGGAAGCGCGCCCGCGGGAAGGCGTCGAGCGTGCCGGCATGGTCGTAATGCAGATGGGTGATGATGACGTCCTCGACCCCCGCGGGATCGATGCCCAGCGCCTTGATCCCCGCCGCCGGCGCCCGCAGCAGCTGGCGGCGGCGCAGCCGCGCCTGCGCCTCGCCGAAGCCGGTATCGACGACGAAGACGCGGTCCGAGCGCTGCGCCACCCAGACGAAATAGTCGAGCGGCGAGGCGGTCTCGTGCGGATCGCCGCCGATGAAGTTCTCCGCCGCGCTGCGCTCGGCATGATGCGCGTAGCGGATGGCGAAAAGGTTGAAGGGCTCGATCGCCGCGCTCATGCGCTGGCCCGCGCGCCCTGCGGGGGACCGGCGAAGTTCGGCATCACCTCGGCCGCGAAAAGCTCGAGCGAGGCCAGCGCTTTGTCGATGCCGTACCACGGCGGGTAGTGCAGCATGAGCGAGCTCAGGCCGGTCATGTGCTGCAGGCGCTGCAGCTTCTCCACCACCGTCCGGGGCGAGCCGTGCAGGATGATGTCGCGGGCGAGCGTGTCGTAGTCGCGGGTGCTGGTGGCGCCGGTGCCGACGGTGCCGAGATATCCCGAGGTGTGGCCGCTGAAGAAATGCGACTGATGGCGCAGGATGCCGGCCTCGCTCTCGGCCTTGGCCTTGGCGTCGGTCTCCGCGACATAGACCCAGCGCGCGATGTCGACATGGCCGCGCCCGGGATTGCCCCGCAGCTCCGCCGGCGTCTTCTCCAGCGCATCGCGGTAATGCCCGACCTGCTTCGCCAAGCCTTCGAACGGTGTCCAGGTCGACAGCATCAGGCCCAGGCCCATGGTGCCGGCGACCGCGATCGACCGGTCGGTGGCGCCGGCGAGCAGGACGGGCGGGTGCGGCTGCTGCTGGGCGTGCGGGAAGAGCTCGTACTCGCCATCGACCTTGACCGCGAAATGCTTGCCCCGGTGGTCGGCGCGCTTCTCGCGCAACAGCCGCAGCAGCAGCGGCAGCGCCTCTTCCTGGATGTCGCGCCGGGCCTGGAAATCGACGCCGAACCCCTGGAACTCGTATTCGCGGTAGCCGGAGCCGAGCCCGAGGGCGAAGCGGCCGTTGCTGAGGATGTCGACGAAGGCGGCGTTCTCCGCCACGCGCAGCGGATTGGCCAGCGGCAGCGTCACCACCGCGGTGCCGAGCTTGATGTGCCGGGTCAGCGCCGCGAGATAGGCGGCATAGACGAAGACGTCCGGCATGATGCCGTACTGGTTGCTGAAATGATGCTCGGCCACCCAGGCATAGTCGAAGCCCAGGGCATCGGCGCGCAGCACTTCGCGCGTCACGCGCTGATGCACGTCGCGATGCGGATAGGGCTCGGTGTCGGTGTTGGGATGGGACGTGAAGAGTATGCCGAATTCCATGCGCGTGGCGCTCCTCCCCGGCGGCTCGCCTTGCCCGGCGCGCCTGCCGCCCGCATCATCCCACCGCGGCGCGCCGGGCGCCAAGGGATTCCGCGGCGCGGCGCCGAAGCCGCGGGCTTTTCAAGAATTTCCAAGAGAATTGCCGGGCCTTCATTTACATCTCGACAAGGAATAGCCGTGGATAATGGAGAAGAACAAGAACACCGGCAATGAAACCTGTGATTGTGCGAGTTTTCTCCCGTATTTGTGCGATCTCGTGCCGATGGTGGAGCATCTGCAGGCGAGGGTGGGGTGAAGCTGGTTACCTTCGAGACCCAGTCGCGGCTGGACCGCCACTGGCGCACGGTTGGCATCTTCGACGATCGCCCCTCGGCCGTTGCCGAGGCCGAGCGCCTGCTCGGGGCGCGGCGAACCCCGGCCGTGCGCGTCGTGCAGGTGCTGTACGAGCCGGGCGGGTCGACCTGCACCGAATACACCGTCTTCCGCGCCACCTGCTTCGACAACGAGAACGAGCGCAGCCGCGCCTATGTCGCCGACCAGGCGATGTTCGAATGGGGCGATGACGGCCGCCAGCGCGCCGAGGCCGCCGAGCCCTGGATCGAGCGCCATTGGCCGCGCTGGGCGCCCGATTGGGCGACGACGGCGCTCGCGCTTTCCTTCGCCGTGCTGCTCGCCTCGATCATGTTCCGCTGGACGCGCTAGGGTCCGGACTCAATTAGGCTAAGCTCGATCGGTGCGGCTCCCGCCGTTGCTGACGCAACGGCTGACGCCGCCTCGGACGAATTCGCGGCGCGAATTCGCCCGGCGCTTGCCTCGGCGGCGCCGCGATGACAGTGTCGCGCGCCATGGATCTGCTGGTCTATTCCGGCCTCGAGCTGCTGGGCGACGGGGTGATGAAGCTCCCCTTCCTCGGCGCGCTCCGCCAGCGCTGGCCGCAGGCGCGCATCACCTGGCTCGCGGGCAAGGGCGAGACCGTCTACGCCCATGCGCTGGCGCCGCTGGTGGCGCCGCTGCTCGACGAGATCATCGAGAACGCCGGCATCGGCTCGCACGCCCGCGAGCTGCTGCGCCGGCCGCTGCCCGGGCGCCGCTTCGATCTCGTCATCGACACGCAGCGCCGCGTGCTCACCAGCCTCATCCTGCGCCGGATCAGGACGCGGTGCTTCGTCTCCGGCGCGGCGCGCTTCCTGCTCTCGGACAAGCGCCCGCCCCGGGGATACGAGCGCCCGCCCCGCCTCATCGACCAGCTCCTCGACCTCGTCGCCATCGCCGGCGGCGCGCCGGCGCGGCCGAGCCTCGGCCTCGCCCCGGGGCCGCCCTGGAACGAGGCGGCGATGCTGGCGTTGCCGCCGGGGCCGGTCTATGTCGGCATCGCCCCGGGCGCCGGCGGCGTCCACAAGCGCTGGCCGCGCGAGCGCTTCCTCGCGCTCGCCGACGCGCAGCAGCGCGCCGGGCGGCGCGCGGTGCTGCTGCTCGGCCCCGATGAGCGCGGCTGGACCGGGGAGCTCTCGGCGGCGCTGCCCGAAGCGCTCTTTCCACTGCAGGACCGGCGCATCGCGCCCGAGATCGCGGCCTCGCCGCTCTACACGCTGGCGCTTGCCGGCCGGCTCGCCATCGCCATCGCCAATGACAGCGGCACCGCGCATCTGCTGGCGGCGGGCGGCGCGCCGCTGGTCTCGCTGTTCGGGCCGAGCCCCGCGGCGAAATTCGCGCCCGCGGCGCGGCGGCTCGAGCTCATCGAGGCGCAGCGCTTCGGCGGCAGCGACATGGCGCTGATCCCGCTGGCGGCGGTGAGCGAGGCGGTGGAGCGCAGCCTCCGGGTCTCTGGCGGTTGCTAGCAGCACAGCGGCTAGCCGGCACGGTGCGGGCTCTCGCGCCCCGGATCAAGTCCGGGGCGCTGGCGCCCGCCAGCGACAACGCTGCGCGTTGCGCTTAAGCGGCGGCGGTCATCACCCGTGCGGCGGGCAGGAGCACGGTGACGGTGGTGCCGGCGCCGGGCGCGCTGGCGATGGTGAGCGTGCCGCCATGCATCTCGACCAGCTGCTTGGCGATGGGCAGGCCGAGGCCGGTGCCCTCGTATTTGCGCTGCAGCCCGGCATTGACCTGGCGGAAGGGGGTGAGCGCGATCGGGATCTCCTCCAGCGACATGCCGATCCCCTGATCGGCGACGGAGATGGCGAGCCCGCCCTCGGCATCGAATTCGGAGCGCACGATGACCGCGCCACCGGGCTCGGAGAATTTGACGGCGTTGGCGAGAAGGTTGATGAGCACCCGCTTCAGCGCGGTCTCGTCGACCTTGATGATGGCGTCGTCATGGTGCTTGTCATAGGCGAGCAGGACGCCGACGCCGTCGGCCCGCGGCTTCACCAGGCGCAGCGCCGAGATGATGATCTCGCTGGGCGAGACCGCGCCCTCCTGCAGGCGGAAGGAATTGGCCTCGATCTTGGCGAGATCGAGAATGTCGGTGATGACGGTCAGAAGATGACCGGCGCTGTGGCGGATGTCGGCGATGTAGCCGTCATATTTGCTCGACCCGAGCGGGCCGAAGAGGCTGGCCTGCATGATCTCCGAGAAGCCGATGATGGCGTTGAGCGGGGTGCGCAGCTCGTGGCTCATATTGGCGAGCAGCTCGCTCTTCGCCCGGCTCGCCGCCTCGGCCGTCTCCTTGGCCAGGCGGATCTCCTCCTCGGCGCGCTTCTGCTCGGTCACGTCGATGGCCGCCATGATCGCGGCGCGGTGGCCGTCGAACTCCAGCCGGTGCGAGACGGCGTCGACGGCGATCTCGCTGCCGTCGGCCTTGCGGTGGCGGCGGATGCCGAGGCGGCCGAAGGCGGGCGCCGCCCGGCTCTCCTCGGGCTGGGGCGCGGCGGGCGCGAGATCGTCGATGGTCATCGCCAGGAACTCGGCACGGCCGTAGCCGTACTGCTCGATGGCGGCGTTATTGACCTCGAGAAAGCGCCGCGTCTCGAGATCATAGGCCCACATCGGAATGGGATTGTTCGAGAACAGCAGGCGGAAGGTGGATTCGCTCTGGCGCAGCGCCTCTTCCAGCCGCCGCCGCTCGGTCGTGTCGCGCAGCAGCGCGATGAGCTTGCGCTCGCCGGCGCTGCCGTCGGCCACCGGCACGGCGCTGATATCCGCCCAGAAGGTCGAGCCGTCCTTGCGCCGGCAGGCGAGCTCCAGCCGCGAGCCCTTGCCGCGCTCGGCGGTGGCATAGAGCTTGGCCACCGCCTTGGCCTGCGCCCCCTCGCCCCAGAGCACGCTGGGCGAGCGGCCGCGCAGCTCGTCCAGCTCGTAGCCGGTCATGCGCGCCATGGCCGGGCTCGCATAGACGATGCGCATCGCGGTGAAATCCGTCGGCCCGCCATCGACCTCGGCAACCATCACCGCGTCGTCGGCATGCAGCACGACCGATTGCAGCAGCGTGATCTGCTCCTCGGCGAGCTTGCGCGCCAGCACCGGCCGCACCTTGTCGGCGAGCTCCTCGATGCGGTCGGCGAGCCGCTCCATCTCGGGCGGCGCCTGCTCGAACAGGAAATTGAGCGCGAAATTGCGGCCGTCCTGCCGCACCGGCACGCAGATCGCGGCCCGCGCCCCCATGTCCAGCGCCTCGCGCGCGGCGGCAAAGCGCCGGGCGATCTCGGAGATGTCGGGGACGATCTGGCGCCGGTTCTCGGTCATCACCAGACCGACAAGGCTGTCATTGAGGGGCAGCACCACGGGCCGCCGCCACGGGCGGCGGTCGGGCGCAGCGCCGGAGCGCCCCCAGGCGCCGATGCGCAGGCATCGCCCGCCGCGCCCGAGGGCGGTCCAGGCGCGGCCATGCGCGGCGCCGACCGCCTGGCAGATCAGGCTCAGCGAGGTCTCGATCGCGGCGTTGACGCTGGGCGCCTCCGCGATGGCCAGCGTCAGCTCGTTGACGAGCTGGAGGTCGTGCTCGGCGCGGCTGCGCGCGCCGAGCTCGAAGCGCAGCTCCAGCTCGCTCATCACCAGCCGCGCCAGGGTCTGCAGCTGCTGCCGGTTCTCGTCGGAAAAATCCGCGCGCGGCTTCTCGTCGACGATGCCGAGGACGCCGAGGCGGTGACCGTCGCGCGTCAGCAACGGCGCCGCGGCATAGAAGCGGATATGCGGCGCCCCCACCACATAGGGGTTGTGCTTCAGGCGCGGGTCCCGTCGCGCATCCGGCACCACGCAGACCGCATCGCCGAGCAGCGCCTGGGCGGCGAGCGCCGACGCCCGCGAGGTTTCGCCGATCATGATGCCGACACGCGATTTGAACCACTGCCGCTCGGCGTCGATCAGCGAGATGAAGGCGCCGGGCACGGCGAAAAGCGAGGCCGCGAGATGGGTGACGCGGTCGAACGCCTCTTCCGGGGCGGTGTCGAGTATCTCATAGCGCCGCAGCGCCTCGAGGCGCTCCGTCTCATCAGATGACGCCGACACCGACACTCTGACCCCGCCGCAAGCCGCACAACCTGCGAGCGATATACTTGCTGTCTGCTAGTAAACTTTTCGTTAACCTCTACCTAAAGGAGTCCTCCCTACGACTCAGCCGGCGTCGAGCAGATGGACGCTGAAAAGGGCGGCGGGGTCGGTCCAGTGCCGCCGGGGCCGGAACCCGGCGCGGCCGGCCAGGCGCTGGAACTCGGGGATGGTGTATTTGCAGGAATCCTCGGTGTGGATGCGCTCGCCCGCGGCGAAGCGGATGGCCCGTCCGGCGACGGTGACGATCTGGTCGGCCAGGCTGCGGATATAGATCTCGATGCGGCCGGCGGCCTCGTTGTAGAAGGCGTCGTGGGCGAAGCGGTCGAGGTCGAAATCGGCGTCGAGCTCGCGGTTGACGCGCTCGAGCAGGTTGAGGTTGAAGGCCGCGGTGACGCCGGCGCTGTCGTTGTAGGCGGCATCGAGCAGGCCGGGATCCTTTTTGAGGTCGACGCCCACCAGCAGGGCACCGCCGCGCCCCACCACACGCCGGCAGCCCGCCAGGAAGTCGACCGCGTCCTCGGGCGCGAAATTGCCGATGGTCGAGCCCGGGAAGAAGCCCAGCCGGCGCCCCTCGCCGCGCGCCGGCAGCGCCGGCAGGCTCAGCGGCTGGAGATAGTCGGCGCAGATCGCCACCACCGGCACCTTGGGGAAGTCCGCGGCGACCTCCTCGGCGGCGCGGCGCAGCGGCTCGCGCGAGATGTCGATGGCGACATAGGCGGCCGGCTCCTCGAGCGCCTCCAGCAGCAGCCGCACCTTGCGCGACGCGCCGCTGCCGAACTCGATGAGCTGCGCGTGTCGGCCGGCAAGGGCGCCGATCTCGCCGGCATAGTCGCCGAGGATCGCCATCTCGGTGCGCGTCAGGTAGTACTCCGGCAGCGCGCAGATCTGCTCGAACAGCGACGAACCGCGCTCGTCATAGAGGAAGCGGCACGGGATCGCCTTGGCGCGCCGCGTCAGGCCGCCGAGCACGGCATCGCGGAAGCTCTCCTCCGCCGGGGTGAGATCGTGAAACTGCGCGAGCGCTCCCAACTGCCTCATGAATCCTCCGCCAGCCTGATGCCGGCGAACGCCCAACGCGCGGCCGGCGGGAAGAAATTGCGGTAGGTGGCGCGCATATGGCCGGCGGGCGTCACCGCCGCGCCGCCGCGCAGCACCATCTGGTTCGACATGAATTTGCCGTTGTACTCGCCGACCGCGCCTGCGGCGGGCCGGAAGCCGGGATAGGCGATGTAGGGGCTCGCGGTCCATTCCCAGACATCGCCGATCATCTGCTGCAGCCCGTCGCCCGCCGCGGCGGGCTCGGGATGAAACCGGCCGCGTGGCGCGAGATTGCCGTCGAGCGCGGCTCCGGCCTCGACCGCCGCCACCTCCCATTCGGCCTCGCTGGGCAGGCGCCGTCCCGCCCAGCGCGCAAAGGCATCGGCCTCGTAGAAGCTGACATGGACCACCGGCTCGGCCGGATCGAGCGGGCGCCGCCCCGCCAGGGTGAAGACCGACCAGCCCGCCGCCGCGCGCGCCCAATAGAGCGGCGCCGTCCAGCCCTGCTGCTGCGCCATGGCCCAGCCCTCGGACAGCCAGAATTCCGGGCGCCGGTAGCCCTCATCCGCGATGAAGTCGAGATACTCGCCGCAGGTGGCGAGCCGGCCGGCGAGGCGAAACGGCTCGAGCCAGACCTTGTGCCGCGGCGTCTCGTTGTCGAAGGCGAAGCCGGCGCCGCCATGGCCGATCTGCCGCAGCCCGCCGGCCACCGCGTGCCAGGTCAGCGGCGGTGCTGCCCGGGGCGGCGATGGCGGCGGCGCCTGGTAGGCCGGCTGCAGCGGGTTGAGCGACAGGGCGTGCTTGATGTCCATCAGGATCAGCTCCTGATGCTGCTGCTCATGCTGCAGCCCGAGTTCGAGCAGCGCCGCCGCCTCGCCCCAGGCGGCATCGCCGAGCCCGGCGATGAGCCCCGCCATCGCCGCATCGACATGGGCGCGGTAGCGCGCGATCTCGCTCACCCCCGGCCGCGACAGCAGGCCGCGCTCGGGTCGCGGGTGGCGCGGCCCGACCGCCTCGTAGTAGGAGTTGAAGAGATAGCCGTAAGCGTCTTGAAAGACGCGGTAATCGGGATCCAACGCGGAGAGCAGGAAGGTCTCGAAGAACCAGGTGGTATGGGCCCGGTGCCATTTGGTCGGGCTGCAATCGGGCATCGATTGCAGCGTCTGGTCCTCGGCCGAAAGCGGCGCCGCCAGGGCCTCGGTGGCTTCCCTGACCGCGGCATAACGCGCCGCCATCCGCGCGCGGTCGACCTCCACCGGCACGCCGTCACGCGCGATCGGCCTCATGCCTCCCCTCTCCTGCCGCGGCGCCGCTCTCTCGTCAACGGCGCCCTTGTCGCAAAGTTGCGGTTCGCTCTTCCCCGTAAGCTACCCCAGGGCGGCGGCCCGGCAAAACCCGTGCGTCAGGCGGAAATAGGAAGCGCCGGCCCGGCTGACAAGGCGGCGGCTCGATTTAGCTGCCCCCCTCCAGTGCCAGCCGCACCTCGGCGGCGATCTCGTCGGGCCGGTAGGGCTTGGGAATGAGCTTGCCGTGCAGCTGGTCGCTGCCGCGGCGCGAGACATGCGAGAAGCCGGTGGCGTAGAGGATCTTGAGCCCGGGCTGCAGCCGCTTGGCGCGGTCGGCGAGCTCGAAGCCGTCCATGATGCCGGGCATGACGATGTCGGTGAACAGCAGGTCGAACTTCACCTGCTCCATCAGGATCTGCAGCGCAACTTCGGCGTTGGGCACCGACAGCACGGAATAGCCGCGATTGCGCAACGATGTCGAGACCAGCTCGCGCACGTCGTCTTCGTCTTCCACCACCAAGATACTGAAGCCCATGCCGTCCCCGAGCCTCCCAACCTCCCTACAGGTACAAGCCTGATGCCACGCGGCACGGTTGACGATACCCCGTAAGGGTCGTTCGCTTCGAATTTAACGTGGATTTACGTCGCATTGGAAAATTATTGAGCGAGGCTCTCCGCGAGCAAGAGAGGAATCGGTGTGGCACGCCGACGGCAAGCGCCGGCGCCGCATCGGCGTGCCACGCGCCGCCACGATGGCATCAATCGCTATCACGCTATGGTATGCGATCCCCGGGCAGCGATCATTTCAACGAAAGGAAGCGCAGGCGGTGCTGTCGATGCGCAGCACGGCTTGCTGATGAAATCGCGCCTTGTAGGCCGCGATCACGGCATCGAGCCGGGCGTCGAGGGCGCGCGTGTCGACGGCGACGATCAGCAGGACCTTGCTGCGCTCCTGCTCGATCCCGTCGCGGCCACGCCATTGCCCCGCCGCGTCGATCACGGTCAGCCCGTCGGGAAAGCGCGGGGTGACCTCCTCGTCGAGAAAGCCGCGCCAGGCCGCCTCACCGACCTCGCCGCCGCCGGGCAGGCCGCGTCCGAAGAACAGCTCGACCACCGGCGCCGCGCTTGCCGGCGGCGGACATCGCGCCGTTTGCCCCGGCTCGCCGCAACCCGCCAGCAACAGCGCGGCCGCCATCCCGAGCATGCTCCCCCGCCGCATCGCTCGCCCCTTGCTTGACGCGTCCGGGCGAGTATAGGACGCTCGCGCCTGACGAGGGAGGAAGGCATGGGATTCGCGACCATCCTGTTCGCGCTCGAGGACGGTGTCGCCAGCCTGACGCTGAACCGGCCGGACCGGCTCAACAGCTTCAATGCCGAGATGCATGAGGAGGTCGCCGCCGCGCTCGCCACCGTCGAGAGCGATGCCGCGATCCGCGCGCTGCTCATCACCGGCGCCGGCCGCGGCTTCTGCGCCGGGCAGGATCTCAACCTGCGCGAGGCCACGTCGGGCGGCGATTTCGATGCCGGCGCGGCGATCGAGCGCTACTACAACCCGCTGGTACGCCGCCTCAGGGCGCTGCCCAAGCCGGTCCTCGCCGCGGTCAACGGCCCCGCCGCCGGGGCCGGCGCCAACCTCGCGCTCGCCTGCGACATCGTCATCGCCGCACGCTCGGCGAGCTTCCTGCAGGCCTTCTGCCGCATCGGGCTGGTGCCCGACACCGGCGGCACCTGGTTCCTGCCGCGCCTCGCCGGCTCGGCCCGCGCCCTGGGCATGATGCTGCTGGGCGAGCCGCTGCCGGCGGCCACCGCGGCCGAATGGGGCCTGATCTGGAAGGTGGTGGACGATGCGGCGCTGATGACCGAGGCGCAAGCACTCGCGAAAAAGCTGGCGCAGGGGCCGACCGTCGGGCTCGGCCTCACCAAGCAGGCGCTCAACCGCGCGCTCGAGAGCACGCTCGACGCGCAGCTCGATGCCGAGCGCGACCTGCAGCGCCTCGCCGCCGCCTCGGCCGATTTCCGCGAGGGCGTCGCTGCCTTCCTGCAGAAGCGGCCGGCCCGGTTCACGGGGCGCTGATGGACGGCAAGGTGACGGACCCCACGCCGGAGCAGCGTCTTGCCGAGGCGGTCGGGCGCGAGATGCTGGCGCAGGACGAGGCGTCGCGCGCGCTGGGCATGGTCCTCGACGAGATCGGCCCCGGCCGCGCCCGGCTGCGCATGACGGTGCGCGCCGACATGATCAATGGCCACGAGCTCTGCCATGGCGGGCTCATCTTCACGTTCGCCGACAGCGCCTTCGCGTTCGCCTGCAACGCGCGCAACCGCGTCACCGTTGCCGCCGCGGCCGAGATCCAGTTCATCAGCCCGGCCAGGCGCGGCGAGACGCTGCTTGCCGCGGCGCTGGAGCGCGCCGCCACCGGCCGCACCGGCATCTACGACATCGAGGTGACGGAAGAGCGCACGGGACGGCTCGTCGCCCTCTTCCGCGGCCGTTCCCACCGCATCGACGGCACCATCGTCGACGAGAGCCTGCCATGACCGCCGACCTGCCGTCCGTCGCGGCGCCGCGGCGTAGTGAGCTCGACCCGATCGAGATCGCGAGCCGCGACGAGATCGCCGCGCTGCAGCTCGAGCGGCTCAAATGGACGCTGCGCCACGCCTATGACAACGTCGCGCATTTCCGCGACAAATGCGTGGCTCTGTCGGTCCATCCCGACGACCTGCGCACGCTCGCCGATCTCGCCCGCTTCCCCTTCGCCACCAAGGAGGATCTGCGGCAAACCTATCCCTTCGGCATGTTCGCCGTGCCGCGCGAACGGCTGCTGCGGCTGCATGCGTCGAGCGGCACCACCGGCAAGCCGACGGTGGTGGGCTATACCGAGCGCGACCTCGACACCTGGTCGGATCTGGTGGCGCGCTCGATCCGCGCCTCGGGCGGCAAGCGCGGCGACCTCGTCCATGTCGCCTATGGCTACGGCCTCTTCACCGGCGGCCTCGGCGCGCATTACGGCGCCGAGCGGCTGGGCTGCACCGTGATCCCGGTCTCCGGCGGCATGACCGAGCGGCAGGTGCAGATCATCCAGGACTTCAAGCCCGACATCATCATGGTGACGCCGTCCTACATGCTGGCGATCGCCGACGAGTTCGAGCGCCAGGGGCTCGATCCCCGCGCCGCCTCGCTCAAGATCGGCATCCATGGCGCCGAGCCCTGGACCAACGCGCTGCGCCAGGAGATCGAGGGCCGCATGGCGATGCATGCGGTCGACATCTATGGCCTGTCGGAGGTGATGGGGCCGGGCGTGGCCAATGAATGCATCGAGACCAAGGACGGGCTCCATCTCTGGGAGGACCATTTCTATCCCGAGGTGATCGATCCCGCGACCGGCGCGGCGCTGCCGGACGGCGCCATCGGCGAGCTGGTCTTCACCACGCTGACCAAGGAGGCGCTGCCGCTGGTCCGCTATCGCACCCGCGATCTCACGCGGCTGCTGCCGGGGACCGCGCGCAGCATGCGGCGGATGGAGAAGGTCACCGGCCGCAGCGACGACATGCTCATCGTCCGCGGCGTCAATCTCTTCCCGAGCCAGGTCGAGGAGCTGATCCTGAAGCAGCCGGCGCTCTCCGGCCATTACCTGCTCGAGCTGAGCCGGCCGCGCCAGCTCGACGAGCTCGCCGTCATCGCCGAGCTCCGGCCCGGCGCCACGCCCAACAGCGCCGAGGCGGAGGCGCGGATCGCCGCCGCCCTCGCCCACGACATCAAGTCGCTGATCGGCGTCAGCGCGCGCATCGAGATCGTGCCGGTGGGCAAGATCGAGCGCTCGATCGGCAAGGCCAGGCGGGTGGTCGACCTCCGCGGCAAAGGTTAACGCAAGCTTGCATTCGCCGCCGCGCCGCCCGACATTAACGCGGCCGATGCACAGCCACCCGATGGGGGCGCTCATGTCGAAAGTCCGGAGCCTGGTCGCAGCGCTGGTTTGCGGGCTCATCCTGCTCACCCCGGCCTTGGCGGCGGCGCGGGCCGGCGGCAGCTACGGCTCGCGCGGCATGAGCTATTCGAGCCAGGGCAGCCTCGGCTCGCGCACCTACAACGACAATGGCGGCCAGGCCATCGGCCGCAGCGTAACGCCGCAGCGGCAGGGCAATTCGCCCTATTACGGCTATGGCGGGCAGTACGGCTTCGCGCAGAGCCATCCCTTCCTCACCGGGCTTGCCGGCGCGTTCTTCGGCTCCTGGCTGGGCTCGCTGCTCTTCCCGCATTGGGGCTATGGCTACGGCATGGGCTTCGGCCATGTCTTCGGCTCGCTCTTCTCCTGGATCATCATCATCCTGGTGCTGTCGATGGTGTTCCGCCGCTTCCGCCGCTCCTGGGGACCGATTTCCGCCGGGCCGCTGGGCGGCTTCGGCTATGGCGGCCCGCAGCAGGGTTATGCCCGCGGCGGCCCCGGCTATGGCGGCGCGCCCAGCCGCGACATCCAGGTGAGCCCCGCCGATTACGCCGCCTTCGAGGCCATCCTCAAGGCGGTGCAGGGAGCCTGGAGCCAGGGCGACCTGCGCGCGCTCGGCCATTACGTGACGCCGGAGATGCTGAGCTATTTCAGCGAGGAGCTTGCGGCCAATTCGAGCCGCGACGTTGAGAACCATGTCGAGCGGCTCGAGCTGGTGAACGGCGACGTGCGCGAGGCCTGGGACGAAGGCGCGCTGCAATACGCCACCTGCCTGCTGCACTGGCGCGCGCTCGACTACACCGTGCGCCGCGACCGCCAGCCCGGCGAGCCCGGCTGGCTGGTCGAAGGCGACCCGCAGCACCCGACCGAGGCGCAGGAGCTCTGGACCTTCGCCCGCAGCCCCGGCGGCCACTGGCTGCTCTCCGCCATCCAGCAGGTCTAGCGCCGCGCAACGCGAAGCGTTGTCGCGAGCGGGCTCTCGCGTTGCTCTGAACCGCGAGAGCCCGCGCTCCCGACTAGCCTCGCCCCCTTGCATCCCTGCGCCCGACCGGCCATGCATCGCCCGGGAGGACCGGCCATGACGGGGCTTTCGCCAGAGCAGCAGCGCATCCGCGACGCCATCGCCCGGCTGTGCCAGGATTTCGGCGACGCCTACTGGCTGGAGCGCGACCGCGAGGGCGGCTTCCCGGAAGACTTCTATGCCGCCGTCGCGCGCGGCGGCTGGCTCGGCATCGCCATGCCGGAGGAGTTCGGCGGCGCCGGGCTCGGGATCTCCGAGGCCGCGGTGATGATGCAGGCGGTGGCCCAGTCCGGCGCCGGCTTCAGCGGCGCCTCGGCGCTGCACATGAACATCTTCGGCCTCAATCCGGTGGTGAAGTTCGGCACGCCGGAGCAGCAGCGGCGCTTCCTGCCGCCGCTCATCCGCGGCAAGGAGAAGGCGTGCTTTGCCGTCACCGAGCCCGATGTCGGCCTCGACACCACCCATCTGAAGACGCGCGCGCTGCGTCGCGGCGACCATTACCTCGTTTCCGGCCGCAAGATCTGGATTTCGACCGCGCAGGTCGCCCACAAGATGCTGCTGCTGGCGCGCACCACCCCGCTCGCCGAGGTGAAGCAGCCGACCGACGGCATCAGCCTCTTCTACACCACCCTCGACCGCAGCCACGTCGAGGTGCGCGAGATCGCCAAGATGGGGCGCAAGGCGATCGACTCCAACATGCTGTTCATCGACGGGCTCGAGGTGCCGCGCGCCGATCTCATCGGCGAGGAAGGCAAGGGCTTCCAGCAGATCCTGCACGGCATGAATCCCGAGCGCGTGCTGATCGCCGCCGAGGCGGTGGGGCTGGGCTTCGCCGCGCTCGCCAAGGCCGCTCATTATGCGCGCGAGCGCGTCGTCTTCGGCCGCCCGATCGGACAGAACCAGGGCATCCAGCATCCGCTGGCGCAAAGCTGGGCCGAGCTCAAGGCGGCGGAGCTGATGGTGCGCCACGCCGCTTCGCTCTACGACGCCGACCAGCCGTGCGGCGCCGAGGCCAACGCCGCCAAATACCTCGCCGCCGAGGCGTGCTGGCGCGCCTGCGAGACGGCGATCATGACCCATGGCGGCATGGGCTATGCGCAGGAGTATCACGTCGAGCGCTACCTGCGCGAGGCGCAGATCGCGCGCATCGCGCCGGTGAGCCCCCAGCTCGTGCTCTCCTACATCGCCGAGCGCGTGCTGGGCCTGCCCAAATCCTACTGAGTTGTCGCCGGCCCGCCGGAAGCGTTATCCTGAAAGAAGCGATCCCCGGAGGAAGCCATGCCGCTTACCCAGCTCAACCACGTCACGGTGCGGACCGACGATCTCGAAGGCACGCGCGACTTCTACAGCGAGGCGCTGGGCTTGCGCGACGGATTTCGCCCACCGCTGGCGTTTCCGGGGTATTGGCTCTATTGCGGCGAGCAGGCGGTGGTGCATCTGGTGCCGCATAGCGGGCAGATCGGCGCCGGTCCCGGCGACACCACCGGCAATTTCGACCATGTCGCCTTCGTGGCGCAGGATTTCGAGGGCATGCGCGCCCGCTTCGCCCGGCTGGGCCTCGACTACCGCGAGAACGAGGTGCCGGGCATCCGGCTCAAGCAGCTCTTCGTGCAGGATCCCAACAAGGTGATGATCGAGATCAACTTCCCCGAGCCGCAGGCCTGAGCCGGGCTCGCCTTTCCCGCTGCCGGCGGCGGCACCAAACGCGTCCCCTGGGCGTTAGCGGTGCAATGGGATCAACCGGAGCGGGACGAGTGCGGTCATGTCGAGTTTGGGATGGGCCATTCTGCTGATCGGCTTGGCCTTGGCGATGGATGTCGCCTGGTCGGAATATCGCGTTCGGCGCAGCCGCCGCGCCGGCGAGCGGCGCGCCCAGACGCTGACCACGCGCTTCGGGCTGCCGCGCTTCTAGTCCAGCCTCAATACGAGCGCGGCAATCCCAGCACGTGCTCGGCGAGGTAGCTCAGGATCAGATTGGTCGAGATCGGCGCCACCTGATAGAGCCGGGTCTCGCGGAATTTGCGCTCGACATCGTATTCCTCGGCGAAGCCGAAGCCGCCATGGGTCTGGATGCACATATCCCCCGCCTGCCATGAGGCATCGGCGGCCAGCAGCTTCGCCATGTTCGCCTCCTTGCCGCAAGCCTCGCCCTGCTCGTAGAGGGTGGCGGCGCGATCGACCATCAGCGCCGCCGCCTCGCTGGCGGCATAGGCGCGCGCGATCGGGAACTGGATGCCCTGGTTCTGGCCGATCGGCCGGCCGAACACCACCCGCGACTTGGCATAGTCGGTGGCCTTGGCGATGAACCAGCGGGCGTCGCCGATGCATTCGGCGGCGATCAGGATGCGCTCGGCATTCATGCCGTCGAGGATGTAGCGGAAGCCCTTCCCCTCCTCGCCGATCAGGTTCTCCGCCGGCACTTCGAGATTGTCGAAGAACACCTCGGTGGTGGCGTGATTCATCATGGTGCGGATCGGCCGGATGGTGACGCCATGGCCGCGCGCCTGGCGCAGATCGACCAGGAACACCGAGATGCCTTCGGTGCGCTTGACGGCCTGGCCGCGCGGCGTGGTGCGCGCCAGCAGCAGCATGAGATCGGAATGCTCGACGCGCGAGGTCCAGACCTTCTGGCCGTTGACGATGTAGCGGTCGCCCTGGCGCTGGGCGGTGGTGCGGATCGCGGTGGTGTCGGTGCCGGCGCTGGGCTCGGTGACGCCGAAGGCCTGCAGGCGGATCTCGCCCGAGGCGATCTTCGGCAGCCATTGCGCCTTCTGCGCCGGGCTGCCGTGGCGCAGCAGCGTCCCCATGATGTACATCTGCGCGTGGCAGGCGGCGCCGTTGCAGCCGCTTTTCTGCACCTCCTCGAGGATCGCCGCGGCGGCGATGATGCCGAGGCCGCTGCCGCCATACTCCTCGGGAATGAGGCAGGCGAGGAATCCGGCCTCGGTGAGCGCGCCGACGAAATCGGTGGGATAGGCGCGCTCGCGGTCGAGGGCGCGCCAATACTCGCCGGGAAAGCGCGCGCAGAGCGCGGCCACGGCTTGGCGGATGTCGGCGATGTCGCTGGCGCTGGCCATGATCGGACCCTCGGTGGGAAAACGCCCGACCCTCTTAGCGCCTGCCGCAGCCGCGCGCGAGCCCGCGGTGAAGGCGCGTCAGCACCTTTCTCGCCCGCGGCGTTGCCCGCAGCGCCATGATGGGTCATATCTCAGGCCGCAGCAGCGGAGCGAGCGCCGCCGATGGAGCCGCGGCTCAAGACGAGAATGCAGGTGATGGCGGCGGTGCGGCTCTGTACCGTGCGCGCCATCCCGATCACCATCGCGCGGCGCGGCGACGAGGATGCCGGCACCATCCTGATCAAGCTCAATCAACTCGAGCGCGGCTTCACCGTGCTGGCGCAGACGCGCCTGCCGCAAGGCGATCTCGCCTGGCTGCGCGCCACCGGCGAGGCGCCGGTCGACGAGGCCGGCGCCGATGCCTATATCGCCCGCCAGGTGCAGCGCGACCCGGATCTCTGGGTGATCGAGATCGAGGACCGCGAGGGCCGCCCGGTCTTCGCCGGGCGGGTGCTCTAGCGCAACGCAAAACGTTGTCGCTCGCGGGCGACAGCGGCGCCCTTGCGCCGCGAGAGCCTACACCATGCCGGGAGCGTACCGCTAGACGATCTCGCGCCGCCTACCGCCTATCCCCCATTGGCCAGCGCGCGGGCGAGCTGGCTCAGCGCCTCCTGATGGCGCTCGTTGGTGATGCCCGTGAAGTTGCGGGCGATCTCCAGCACCATGCGCTCGCGCGAGGTGATCGGCTTGGGCTCCTCCTCGCCGACCCCCTCGTAGAAATAGCTCATGGGAACGCTCAGCACCTTGGCGATCTGGAAGAGCCGTCCCGCCGAGACGCGGTTGACGCCGCGCTCGTATTTATGCGCCTGCTGATAGGTCACCCCGATCAGCTCGGCCAGCTGCTGCTGCGTCAATCCGAGCATGATGCGCCGCTCGCGGATGCGCGCGCCGACATGCCGGTCGATCGCCGCGGTTGATTTGCCTCGCTTCGGCTTCGCCGATTCTTCCGCACGATCTGCCATTGCCGCGGCCTCCTCTCGCCGGTCCCTGCTCCCCGGAGCTACCGGTCCTGTTCCACTAACAGCGGCAACTCGCAGTTATTCCAAACGCCTCGCCCGGAAGTCCGGGCCGGCGGGCGCCGTACGGCCCGCCCGGGAGCCCGGAGTAACCGGATTTTAAGGCTATTTCGTCAGAGTGACGGGCCATGACCGCCGCCGCCCCCGTGCTTCCCGCCGCCGCCGAAGGCGCGCTTGCCGCGATCGCCGCCGCGGCGCCGCCGTTCGAGCTCGACCGCTTCGGCGCCTCCTTCGGCCTGGGCTCGGCGCGCGCCTCGGGGGCGCTCACCTTCCGTTTCTGCTTCCGCGAGGTGCCGTTCAGCGCCAGCACCGAGCGGCGCGCCGACCGGCCGGTGCTGCGGCTTGCCGGCGATCTCGGCTACCTGCCCTACAGCATCGAGAACCCGACGCGGCGCCGACGGCTGCGCAAGGCGCTGTCGGCGGTGCGGCATGCCTCGGGCCTGCGCTGGGAGATCACCGGGCGCAATCTGATCCGCGCGAGCGGCGAGATCGATCTCGGCCGCACGCTCACGCCGACCGCCCTCGTCGCCGGCGCGGCGACACTGCTGCTGCGCAGCCGACCCTATCTCGAGCTCATTATAGCCGTAGCGAGCGAATAGCGCAGCGCAACGCGAAGCGTTGTCGCTGGCGGGCGCCAGCGGTTGCCCTTGCAACCGCGAGAGCCCGCACCGTGCCGGCCAGCCAGAACGCTATTTTTTGCTCGGCACGGCGAAGACCTGGCCGGGATAGATCAGGTTGGGGTCGCGGATCTTCGTGCGGTTCGCCTGATAGATCAACGTATAGCGCAACCCGTCGCCGTAGGAATGCTGGGCGATGCGCCAGAGGCTGTTGCCGGGCTGGACCTCGACCGCGACCTGTCCCGCGGGCGGCGCCACCCGGGTGAAGGCCAGCGAGGTCTCCGCCAGCTTGCGCCCCTGCCCGTCCAGCGCCTCGATCCTGAGCTGGTATTTGCCTTCCGCCACCGGCTGATCGAGCGTCAGCGCCCAGGCGCCGGTGCCGTCGGTCAGGACGCTGCCGGCGAGCTTGTCGTCGAGATAGGCGTTGACGCGGCTGCCGGGCTCGGCGCGGCCGAGCAGCTGCACCTTGCCCTCGGCATCGTATTCGATGACGTCTAGCGCAAGCTTCTTGCCGGGCGGCAGCTGCAGCGCCTTGACCGGGCCGCTGCCCTGCCGCGGCACCAGCACCGCGACGGGCGCGTTGGGCGCGGCCGGCTGGGCGCCCGGCGCATGCTCCGGCACCATCATGGCGACGACGCCTTCCGACTTGCTGGCGGTGCCGTCCTTGGCCCGCGCGGTAAGCCCGAGCTGATGCTCGCCCGGCGCCAGCGGCGCCGTCGGCACCAGCACCCATTCGCCCCGCCCGTCGGCGGTCACCTGGCCCAGCACCTTGTCGCCGTCATGGATGGTGACCTCGGCGCCGGGCGCGGCGCGGCCGGCGATCACCGCCTCGCCTTGCGGATTGACGCGGACGACGTCGAAGCTGGGCGCGGCGGGGCCGGCGGGGGCCGGGGCGGCCGCTGGCGGCGCGCCCGCCACCGGCGCCGGCGCCGGCGGCGCGCCGGGCGGGCCCGGGCTCCAGCGCCAATAGGCGATGCCCGCCACGATCACGATGGCGGCGACGATCAAGCCGATGGCCGCGTTCCGTTTCATGCACCCTCGTCGACCCTTGCCAAGCGCGGCGGCTTGGGCATTCTAGCGCGGCCTGACAACCTGGGGAAAGCGGTACGCGCCATGGCGGCGATCAAGCGGCTTTGCGTCTATTGCGGCTCGTCGCGCGGCGCCGAGGCGATCTATGGCGATGCGGCGGTGCGGCTGGGCACGCTGATGGCCGATGCCGGGATCGAGCTGGTCTATGGCGGCGGCCGCATCGGCCTCATGGGCCTCGTCGCCGATGCCGTGCTGGCACGGCACGGCCACGTCACCGGCATCATCCCCACGCACCTGCATGACCGCGAGCGGGCGCATCCCAAGGTGCGGCTCGAAGTCGTCGCCAGCATGCATGAGCGCAAGCAGCGCATGTTCGACCTCTCCGACGGGTTCGTCACCCTGCCGGGCGGGCTCGGCACGCTCGACGAGACCATCGAGATCGTCACCTGGCGCCAGCTCGGGCTCCACGACAAGCCGGTGGTGGTGGTCGATGTCGGGGGGTACTGGGCGCCGCTCGCGGCGCTGGTGGAGCATACCATCGTCCACGGCTTCGCCCCGCCGGGGGCGCGCCAGTACATCAGCACGGTCAGCCGCGTCGAGGAGGTGCTGCCCTGTCTCGCGGCGCTGCCGGAGCCCAAGATCAAGGGCGACAGCAGGCTGGCCTAGCGCGACGCGCAGCGTCGTCGCTGGCGGGCGCCAGCGGTTGCGAGAGCAACCGCGAAAGCCCGCACAGAGCGGGGTATGCTCCCGCGAAAGCCCGCTCGGCGCGGGCTAGCCGCTTCGGGTGCGGCTCTCGCGCTTGCTGACGCAAGCGCTGGCGCCGCCGCGGACGACGCTGCGCGTCGCTCCGCGTTTGCGCCGCAGCAATCGCATTTGCTATCTTGCGGCACTCTCGCTGCAAGGAATCGTCGGTCATGAAGAAGATCAAGGTGAAGACCCCCGTCGTCGAGCTCGACGGGGACGAGATGACGCGGATCATTTGGCAGTTCATCAAGGACAAGCTGATCCTGCCTTACCTCGACATCGACCTGAAATACTACGATCTCGGCATCGAGGAGCGCGACCGGACCGACGATCAGATCACCATCGACGCCGCCAATGCCATCGCCAAATACGGCGTCGGCGTCAAATGCGCCACCATCACCCCCGACGAGGCGCGGGTCAAAGAGTTCAAGCTCAAGAAGATGTGGAAGTCGCCCAACGGCACCATCCGCAACATCCTCGGCGGCACCATCTTCCGCGAGCCGATCGTCTGCAAGAACGTGCCGCGGCTGGTCCCCGGCTGGACGGCGCCGATCGTCATCGGCCGCCACGCCTTCGGCGACCAGTACCGCGCCACCGATTTCGTCGTGCCCGGCGCCGGCAAGCTCACCCTCACCTTCACGCCGAAGGATGGCGGCAAGGTGATGAGCTTCGACGTCTTCGACTTCCCCAGCGGCGGCGTCGCGCTCAGCATGTACAATCTCGACGAGTCGATCGTGGGCTTCGCCCGCTCCTGCTTCAATTACGGGCTGCAGCGCGGCTGGCCGGTCTATCTCTCGACCAAGAACACCATCCTCAAGGCCTATGACGGCCGCTTCAAGGATCTCTTCCAGGAGGTGTTCGACAAGGAATTCGCCGCGGCGTTCAAGGCCCGGAACCTCACCTACGAGCACCGGCTGATCGACGACATGGTCGCCGCCGCGCTCAAATGGAACGGCAATTTCATCTGGGCCTGCAAGAACTACGACGGCGACGTGCAGTCCGACGTGGTGGCGCAGGGCTTCGGCTCGCTCGGCCTGATGACCTCGGTGCTGCTGACCCCCGACGGCAAGACCGTCGAGGCGGAGGCGGCGCACGGCACGGTGACCCGCCATTATCGCCTGCATCAGCAGGGCAAGGAGACCTCGACCAACCCGATCGCCTCGATCTTCGCCTGGACCCGCGGCCTCGCCTATCGCGGCGAGTTCGACGGCACGCCCGACGTCAAGCATTTCGCCGAGACGCTGGAGAAGGTGTGCGTCGACACCGTCCAGGCCGGCTTCATGACCAAGGACCTCGCCATCCTGATCAGCCCGGAGCAGCCCTGGCTGACCACGACCAAGTTCCTCGACAAGCTCGACGAGGGCCTGAAGCAGGCGATGAACTAGCGGCCCGCGGCCGCTCCGCCTCGTCATCCATTTCGGACCGTCATGCCCGGGCCGGCCGCAGGCCGAGTCCCGGTCATCCACGTCTTTCAGCCAGCGCGCGGCCCGACGTGGATGACCGGGTCAAGCCCGGTCATGACGAACGCTTTCAATGACGTGCGATGGCCGGAACGGCCGCCGGCTCAGCCGGCGGCGAGGATCAGCTGCGTCAGGCAGGCGGCGGCGGCCAGCGCCGTGATCAGCATCGCGCCCACTCGTTCGGCCGGGCTCCAGCGCCGCCAGTCGCGGGCGAGGTCGCGCAGCAGGCGGGTATCGGCGAGCGGCTGGGCGATGGCGATGGCGCGGGGCCGGCGGGTCGGACGGTTCACGGCAGGGCCGCTCCTCAATGGAGGCTGACGGGCTCGAGATCGTGCCGGCGCAGCTCGGCGAAGGCGGCCTCGCGATCGGCGAACAGCATGAGATAGCTGCCATCGGCAGCGTGCGCCGCATAGGCCTCGATGCCCTCCGCCTCGATGCGCTTGACATAGGCGGTATCGGGGCAGCCCAGCTCGGAAAATTCCTCGGGCGAGAGCGGCTTCGACGTCAACAGAGCCTGCATCAGCTCCTCCGTTTCGCGGCGCACGGACCACGATCGTCAGCGAGGCTAGCATCGACGTGGTTAACGCGGCCTTTCCGCCGCGGGCCCAGATGCGGATTTTTTTCGCAGGACGCCGATTTTTTTTGGGCAGACGCGCCGGCGGCCGCCGCCGTCCGGGTCAGGCCGCGGCTTGCGCCTTTTCCGCCACCGCCCGCTCGACCGCGGCGAGTGCCGCTTCCGCCTTGCCGGCATCGGGGCCGCCGGCCTGCGCCATGTCGGCGCGGCCGCCGCCGCCCTTGCCGCCCAGCACCTCGGCGCCGATGCGCACGAGGTCGACGGCGCTGAGGCGCGGGGTGAGGTCGTCGGTGACGCCGACCACCAGCGAGGCCTTGCCGTCGGAGGTGGCGACCAGCGCCACCACGCCGGAGCCGATCTCCTTCTTCATGTCGTCGGCGAGGCTTTTGAGCTCCTTGGCCGGGAGATTGTCGACGGCGCGGCCGGCGAATTTGATCCCGCCGAGATCCTTGGCCGCCTGCCTTTGCCGCCGCCGCCGCCGCCGCTGGCGATGAGGCGCCGCGCCTCGGCGAGCTCGCGCTCGAGCCGCTTCCTCTCCTCGATGAGGCCGAGCACGCGCGACGGCAGCTCGCCGCGCGTGGCGCGCAGCGCGTCGGCCGCCTGGCGCAGCGTCTCCTCCTCCTGCTCGACGAAGTGCTCGGCCGCGGCGCCGGTCAGCGCCTCGATGCGGCGGACGCCGGACGCCACCGCACCTTCCGAGACGATCTTGAAGAAGCCGATATCGCCGGTGCGCCGCACATGGGTCCCGCCGCACAGCTCGACCGAGAAGGCGCGCGGCGCGGCGCCGGCGGCGCCCTCCTCCTCGCCCATGGCGACGACCCGCACCTCGTCGCCGTATTTCTCGCCGAAGAGGGCGAGCGCGCCGGCCTTGACCGCATTGTCCGGGGTCATCAGCCGGGTCGAGACCTCGGCATTCTGGCGGATGCGGCGGTTGACCTCGGCCTCGATGGCGCGGATGTCCTCGCTCGACAGCGCGCGCGGGTGGCTGAAATCGAAGCGCAGCCGGTCGGGCGCCACCAGCGACCCCTTCTGCGTCACATGCTCGCCCAGCCGCCGGCGCAGCGCCTGGTGCAGGAGGTGCGTCACCGAATGGTTGGCGCGCAGCGCCGCCCGCCGCGTCGCATCGATCCTGAGCTCGACGAAATCGCCGACCGCGAGCGTGCCATGGATCATCTTGCCGAGATGGACGAAGAGCTCGCCGGCCTTCTTCTGCGTGTCGGCGACGGCGAACTCGCCGCCGGCGGCCGAGAAGATGGCGCCGGTATCGCCGAGCTGGCCGCCGGATTCGGCGTAGAACGGCGTCTGGTTGACGATGACCGCCGCCTCCTGGCCGGTGGTCGCCCGCTCCGCCGGCTTGCCGTCGACGACGAGGGCGGTGATCTTGCCCTCGGCGGTATGGGTCTCATAGCCCAGGAACTCGGTGGCGCCGATCTGCTCCCGCAAATCGAACCAGAGCTGCTCGGTCGCGGCCTCGCCCGAGCCCACCCAGTGCTTGCGGGCCTCGGCGCGCTGGCGCTCCATCGCCGCCTCGAAGCCCTGGACCGCGACCTGCCTGCCTTGCGCGCGCAGCACGTCCTGGGTGAGATCGAGCGGGAAGCCATAGGTGTCGTAGAGCTTGAAGGCGACCTCGCCGGGAAGATGCTCGCCCCGGCCGAGCCGCGCCGTCTCCTCCTCGAGCAGCTTGAGGCCGCGCTCCAGCGTCAGCTTGAAGCCGGTCTCCTCGAGCTTCAGCGTCTCGGCGATCAGCGCCTCGGCGCGGACCAGCTCGGGGAAGGCGGCGCCCATCTGGCGCACCAGCGCCGGCACCAGCCGCCACATCAGCGGCGCCTCGCAGCCCAGGATGTGGGCATGCCGCATGGCGCGGCGCATGATCCGGCGCAGCACGTAGCCGCGCCCTTCCTTGGCCGGCAGCACGCCATCGGCGATGAGGAAGGAGCTGGCGCGCAGATGGTCGGCGATGACGCGATGCGAGACCGCGAGCGGCCCGTCCGGCGCCACCCCCGAGGCCTCGGCCGAGGCCAGGATCAGCGCCCGCATCAGATCGATGTCGTAATTGTCGTGCTTGCCCTGCAGCACCGCGGCGATGCGCTCGAGCCCCATGCCGGTGTCGATCGAGGGGCGCGGCAGCGGCCGGCGCTCGCTCTTCGTCACCTGCTCGTACTGCATGAAGACGAGGTTCCAGATCTCGATGAAGCGGTCGCCCTCGGCCTCGGCGCTGCCCGGCGGGCCGCCGGGGATGTGCTCGCCATGGTCGTAGAAGATCTCCGAGCACGGGCCGCAGGGGCCGGTATCGCCCATCGCCCAGAAATTGTCGGATGTCGCGATGCGGATGATCCGGCTCTGCGGCAATCCTGCGATCTTGGCCCAGAGCGTCGCCGCGTCCTCGTCCTCGGCATAGACGGTGACCAGCAGCCGGTCCTTGGGCAGGCCGAACTCCTGCGTCACCAGGTTCCAGGCGAGCTCGATGGCGCGGTCCTTGAAGTAATCGCCGAAGGAGAAATTGCCCAGCATCTCGAAGAAGGTGTGGTGGCGCGCGGTGTAGCCGACATTCTCGAGGTCGTTGTGCTTGCCGCCGGCGCGCACGCATTTCTGCGAGGAGGTGGCGCGGGAATAGTCGCGCTTCTCGGCGCCGGTGAAGACGTTCTTGAACTGCACCATGCCGGCATTGGTGAAGAGCAGCGTCGGGTCGTTGCGCGGCACCAGCGGGCTCGACGGCACGATCTCATGCCCGTGGCGCTGGAAATAGCCCAGGAAGGCGGCGCGGATGTCGTTGGTGGTCTGCATGGCGCTTATCTGGGCCTTCCTCCGGGCGGGGCCAAGACGCGGGACCGGCCCGCCGGGACCGCCGCTTTTAACCCGCGGGCGGCGAGGCTGTAAAGTTGCCGCGGCGTCGCCGGCGGCCGCGCCGGCCGCCGGGAACCGGAGAGAAATCGGAAAGAAAATGCGGCGCCGGCAGGGGGGATGCCGGCGCCGCGGGTCCGTTTCGTCGGGGGGATTGAAGAAGACGGACCGGAGCTATTCCTCGCTGGCGCTCTCGCCGCCGCCCGCCGCCATCATCGCATCGGCGACGAGGCCGGCATTGCTGCGGATGGCGCGCTCGATGGTATCGGCGATCTCGGGATTGTCCTTGAGGAAGATCTTGGCGTTCTCGCGGCCCTGGCCGATGCGCTGGCCCTCATGGGAGAACCAGGAGCCGGATTTCTCGACCACGCCGGCCTGCAAGCCGAGATCCAGGAGCTCGCCGCGCTTGGAGACGCCTTCGCCGTACATGATGTCGAACTCGACCACCTTGAAGGGCGGCGCCATCTTGTTCTTGACCACCTTGACCCGGGTCTGGTTGCCGATCACCTGCTCGCGCTCCTTGATCGCGCCGATGCGGCGGATGTCGAGGCGGACCGAGGCGTAGAATTTGAGCGCGTGGCCGCCGGTCGTGGTCTCGGGATTGCCGAACATGACGCCGATCTTCATGCGGATCTGGTTGATGAAGATCACCATGCAGCGCGACTTCGAGATCGAGCCCGTGAGCTTGCGCAGCGCCTGGCTCATCAGCCGCGCGTGGAGGCCCATATGGTTGTCGCCCATCTCGCCTTCGAGCTCGGCGCGCGGCACCAGCGCCGCCACCGAATCGACCACCAGCACGTCGATGGCGCCCGAGCGCACCAGCGTGTCGGCGATCTCCAGCGCCTGCTCGCCGGCATCGGGCTGCGAGATCAGGAGCTCGTCGATATTGACGCCGAGCTTCCTGGCATAGGCGGGGTCGAGGGCGTGCTCGGCATCGATGAAGGCGCAGGTGCCGCCGGTCTTCTGCGCCTCGGCGATGACATGGAGGGCGAGCGTGGTCTTGCCCGAGCTTTCCGGCCCATAGATCTCGACGATCCGGCCGCGCGGCAGCCCGCCGATGCCGAGGGCGATGTCGAGGCCGAGCGAGCCCGTGGAGATCACCTCGGTGTCGGATGCGGCCTCGCGCGAGCCCAGCTTCATGATCGAGCCCTTGCCGAACGCCCGCTCGATCTGGCCGAGAGCGGCGTCCAGGGCCTTCTGCTTGTCCATGGTGTCCTTGTCCAACAGGCGCAAAGCCGGCTGCGTCATAACCCGCCCTCCTTATTCCATAGGGTTCCCGCGCTTGCAACGAACCCCGGTAGAGGCCGCAGTGTACCCGCTTTGTTCACTGTGGCAAGTTCTTTTTTTGTTCCCGCCGCGAGCGCGGAGCGCTCGTCGGCGGCGGCGTCAGCGGTTGCGCAGCAACCGCGGGAGCCGCACAGGGCGGGGTGGGCTCCTGCCCGATCCAGGCGATCCCACGCGGCGCCTAGTCCATCAGACTCGCGCGCCGTCGGCGCGCGACTACCAAACACAGCCGGGCTGGCTGCGCCGATTGCCGCCGCAAGTTCACGGTGCGCGTCGGGACGGTGTTCGAGCGCTCCCATATTCTTCTCCACAAGTGGCTGCTGGGCTTCCGCATGTATGCGTCGAGCAAGAAGGGCTTTTCGGCCCACCAGCTCCACCGCACCCTCGGCATCACCTGTCGCTCGGCTTGGTTCATGGCGCACCGCATCCGCGAGGCGATGCGCGAGAGCGACCCCGCCCCGCTCGGCGGCAAGGACAAGGTGGTGGAGGCTGACGAGACGTTCATCGGCCCGGCACGCGACGTGTTCGTGAATGATCGCGGCTGGATGAAGGAGCGCGGCACCGCGACCAAGCGCAAGGTGATCTCGCTGGTTGAGCGCGGCGGCCGTTCCCGCTCGATCAAGGTTGAGGATTTGAGCGCGAAGACGATCCGCAAGACGCTCTTTGAAAACGTCGTGTTGGATAGCCGCCTTCACACAGACGAAGCCCACCACTACCGCAAGCCCGGCGAGGAATTTGCCGCGCATGAGCGCGTGAACCATTCGGCCGGCGAATATGCCCGTGGTGAGGTGACGACTAACACGGTTGAGGGCTTCTTCTCGATCTTCAAGCGCGGCATGCACGGGGTCTATCAGCACTGCGGCGAGCAGCATTTGCAGCGCTATCTTGCGGAGTTCGATTTTCGGTACTCAAACCGGATCGCGCTCGGGGTCGATGACTTGCTGCGGACGATGCGCGCGATCAAGGGCGCGGAAGGCAAGCGGCTGACCTATCGACCTGCTGGTGGAACGCGGGCGGCTTAAACGCGATCTCAGCCGAGCCAAGCTGCGCCTTATTCTCGCCCTTCTCGATCAGATTTTTTGAACTCCACTCCTGTCGCGTGTCTCAGCACGCTCGCCCTTGCCGACATATTCGCTGTTCGGTTTAGGTGGCGTGTTGAGCGCGCGCCGGATCGCTTCATCGCGGCAGCGCGCGATTTCTTCATCGCTGGACGAGTTGAGTTTAGGCGAGTTGTTCATTGCGGTCGACACCAAAGCCAGAGACGAAGTGAGATTAGCATGCTGATTTATGACCCCCGCAAAATCTTCGGAACGGCGGAGATGTTTTTCCGCGCAGCTAACCTCCTATTTGGGGCATTCCATCAAGGTGGCGTTCAAGTAATTCCACCGTCGTTAACGTGTTATGCCTTCTGTTTAGAACTCTATTTTAAATGTCTGGCAACATTGGAGAAAGGCGGTTACAAGAAAGGCGGTCATGATCTAGCGGATTTCCTAGATATGATTAGCCCAGAATCACAAGAAAAGTTGCGAACATATACTACCGAAACAGCAGTTCCTCATATCAAGAAGATTCAAGAGTTTACAAAACAACAGGGGCTCACTGTTCCGCCGGATTTTGATTTTGACGTAGCCTTGCGCGCCAGCAAGGATGCTTTTGTAAATTGGCGATATGTATATGAAGCAAATTTCAAAATAAATGAAGGCTGGCAAGCAAATAGCATTATTTTGGCTATAAGGAGAATTATTATTGAAATCCAGCCAGAATGGGCATCTGAACTTTTATTTCCCCTTTCCCCCGGATAGATATTCTACCCACATTCCGAGTTCTGTAAAAGCAAAGACAACGCGGCGCTCGTCGGCTGAGCTAGCCGGTTTATAGTCAATGATGAGACCGCCTCCCTCGATACCAGCCGACACTGGCGCGGCGCCAAAACGAATGATTGTTGCTCCGATAAGATCGGACGGGATTGCCTCGATTCCCCTTGTACACCTCATTTCAGACCTTCCCAGGCCCACAGTAGGAAACGCGACGCACGGGGCGGGTCACCGAGCCACTTTGCTGGCAGGTCGGCTGCCAACCGGATATCCTCGCTCTCGCGCCTCGGCCGCCGTGCCGCCTCGGCCGAGGGAATCCTCCGCACATTGGTGTTTCGGACGCATCCAGCAGCTTGCCGGCGCGGTGGACGCAAGGGGGCACACGCGCCGCGGCTCGGCGGGGCCGACGCGCGCCCCGGCAACGACAAAGGGAGGAATGCCGATGACGATGAGGCCCGATCCGACCTTCCACGCATCGCCGAAGCTGGCGATGGAAGCTCCGCCGGAGACCTTCGCCTACACCCTGCTGCTCAGCCCGGACTTCGCCAAGCCCGACGCGCTCGCGGTGATCGACGTGAAGCGCGGCTCGCCGACCTTCAGCCAGATCGTCCACACCGTGGTCGATGCCCTACAAGGGCGACGAGTTCCACCATTTCGGCTGGAACGCCTGCTCCTCGGCCTTGTCGCCGCTCGCCGGCCACGCCTTCCTCGAGCGGCGCTACCTGATCATCCCGGGTATCCGGTCCTCGCGGATTTATGTCGTCGACACCAAGCCGGATCCCACCCAGGCGAAGATCCACAAGATCATCGAGCCCGAGGAGCTCTTCAAGAAGACCGGCTACTCGCGGCCGCACACCGTCCATTGCGGGCCGGAAGGCATCTACGTCAGCACGCTCGGCGGCGGCGGCAAGGACGGCACCGAAGGGCCGCCCGGCATCTTCATCATGGATTGCGAGACGTTCGACATCCTCGGCCGCTGGGAGATCGATCGCGGCCCGCAGAAGCTGCATTATGATTTCTGGTGGAACCTGCCGCGCGACTACATGGTGACGAGCGAGTGGGCGCTGCCGCCGCAGTTCGAGAACGGGATCGTGCCGGAGGACCTGCTCTCGAACAAGTACGGCCACCGCATCCACTTCTGGGATCTGCGGGCCCGGCGCAACGTGCAGACGATCGATCTCGGCGCCAACCACCAGATGGCGCTCGAGGTGCGGCCCGCGCACGACCCGGTGCGCGAATACGGCTTCCTGGGCGTGGTGGTCGACACCACGAACCTCGAAGGCTCGATCTGGACCTGGTGGCGCGAGGGCGGCAAGTTCCACATCGAGAAGACGGCGACGATCCCGCCCGAGCCCGCGCCCAAGGACCAGCTGCCGCCCCTGCTGCAGGGCTTTGGCGCAGTGCCGCCGCTGGTGACCGACATCGACCTCTCGATGGACGACCGGTTCCTCTACGTCGCCTGCTGGGGAACCGGCGAGATGCGCCAATACGACGTCACCGATCCGAGGAAGCCGCAGGCTTGCCGGCTCGGTGCGCATCGGCGGCATTGCGCGGCGCACGCCGCATCCGAGCGGCAAGGCCTATGCGGGCGGCCCGCAGATGGTCGAGATCAGCCGCGACGGCAAGCGCGTCTACTGGACCAACTCGCTCTACTCGACCTGGGACAATCAGTTCTATCCCGAGGGCGTGCCCGGCGCCGAGGTCATGGCCTATGCCGGCGCGAATGGCGGGCTCGAGCTCGCCAAGGACTATTGGGTGAGCTTCCCCGACGGCTACCGGGCGCATCAGATCCGGCTCGAGGGCGGCGACTGCTCGACGGATTCGTTCTGCTATCCGTCGGTTTGACGGCGGCCGGAGCAAACCTGGCGCCGGCGGCGCTCTGGCTGGCGGTCGTCGCGAGCGGCCTCTATCACGGGGTGAACCCCGGCATGGGATGGCCGCTCGCGCTTTCCGCCGGGCTGATGGAACGGAGCCCGGGCGCCCTCGTGCGCGGCGCTCGGGCCGCTGGCGCTCGGCCATCTGCTGGCGATGCTGCTGATGATCCTGCCCTTCGCGCTGCTGGTCGCCCTCATCGAGTGGCAGTGGCAGATCCGGATCGGCGCCAGCCTCCTGGTCATCGGTTTCGGCCTCTTCCGGCTCGTCGACCGGCGCCATCCGCGGGCGCTGGCGCGGATACCGCCGACGCAGCTCGGGCTCTGGTCCTTCGCCGTGGCGATCGCCCATGGCGCGGGACTGATGCTGGTGCCGATCTATCTCGGGCTCTGCCGGGCCGGCGATCCCGACCGCGGCCACAGGGCGGCAGAAACCCTCATCAGCGCCGATCTCGGCATGGCCGTCCTGGTCGCGCTCGTCCACGCCGCAGCGATGATCGCCGCCGGCGGCCTCTCCGCATGGCTGGTCTACCGCTATCTCGGCCTCAAATTCCTGTCGCGAAGCTGGTTCAATCTGGATGCGATCTGGGCCGCGAGCCTCGTCCTGGTGGGGGCGCTCTCGCTGTCGATCACGCTGGCCTAGCGCGAGCGCTCACGCGCTCGTCGCTGGCGGCGTCAGCGGTTGCGCAGCAACCGCGGGAGCCGCACGGGGCCAGGGTGGGCTCCCCTGCCCGGGCATAGGCAAAGCTCTTAAGACTGGCAGGATGGAATCCGAGGCCAGTCCGCACGGTGCGGCTTTCGCGCTTGCTGACGCAAGCGCTGACGCCGCCGCGGACAAATGCGCTTCGCGCATTTGCCTGGACGCCGCCGGAGAACGAGTTCGCTAGCGCGAACTCGTCTCCAGCATCACCTCTTTGACCTTGCCGGCGAGCTGCTTCAGCGAGAAGGGCTTGGGCAGGAAATGGATGTCGCTGTCGCGGTCGAGGCGCTTCCTGAAGGCGTCCTCGGTGTAGCCCGAGATGAAGATCACCTTCATGTCGGGGTGGAGCTCGCGCACCTGCTTCACCAGATTGGGCCCGTCCATGCGCGGCATGACCACGTCGGTGATCAGCAGCTCGACCTTCTCGGTGCCGGCGGTGATGATCTCGAGCGCCGCCTCGCCGCTCTTGGCCTCGATCACCTTGTAGCCCTTGTTCCGGAGCGCGCGGGCGCTGAAGAGCCGCACCGGATCCTCGTCCTCCACCAGCAGCAGCGTGCCGGCGCCGGTGAGATCGCGCGTCTGCTCGCCGGTGATGTCGGCGCGGGCGCCTGCCGTGGCCTCGCCGCCCTGGTGGCGCGGCAGGAAGATCGAGAATTGCGCGCCCCTGCGCTCCTCGCTCTCGACGAAGACGAAGCCGCCGGTCTGCTTGACGATGCCGTAGACGGTGGAGAGGCCGAGCCCGGTGCCGGAGCCCACCTCCTTGGTGGAGAAGAACGGCTCGAAGATGCGCGCCAGGTTCTCGCGCGGGATGCCGACGCCGGTGTCGGTGACCTCGACCTGCACGTATTCGCCGGGCGGCATCACCTCGTGGCCGCGGCGCATCGGATACTCGCTCGACATGTTGGCGGTGCGGATGGTGAGCGTGCCGCCGGCCGGCATGGCGTCGCGGGCGTTCACCGCGAGGTTGATGATGACCTGCTCGAGCTGGCCCTGATCGACCTTGACCAGGCCGAGATCGCGGCCATGCACCACCTTGAGCTCGATATTCTCGCCGATGAGGCGGCGCAGCAGATGCGACAGCTCCGCCAGCACGTCGGTGATGCTGAGCACGCGCGGCTGCAGCGTCTGCTGGCGCGAGAAGGCCAGGAGCTGGCGCACCAGGTTGGCGGCGCGGTTGGCGTTCTGCTTGATCTGCATGATGTCGGCAAACGACGGGTCGCCCGGCCGGAAGCGCAGCAGCAGCAGGTCGCAGAAGCCGATCATGGCGGTGAGCAGGTTGTTGAAGTCGTGCGCCACGCCGCCGGCGAGCTGGCCCACCGCCTGCATCTTCTGCGACTGGGCGAACTGCGTCTCCAGGCTCTTCTGCTCGGTGGTGTCGATGAAATGCAGGATGACCCCCGCCTCGCCCTCCTCGGCGGCGTCGAGGCGGCTGACGAAGAGCGAGGCCGAGCGGTCGCGCGGGCCGGCGAGCCGCACCTCGACGGGCCGCGCGATCAGCTGCCCCTTGGCAGCGGCGCCGATCTTGATCGTCACCTCGTTCTGGCTCTCCGGCGACAGGAAGCGCACCAGCTCCTTGCCGATGAGCTCGCCCGGCGGGGTGGCGAAGAGCTCGCCCAGCGCGCGGTTGGCCTCGACCAGGCTGCCGGTCTTGTCGAGCAGCGCGATGCCCACCGGGGCGTTGGCGAAGAAGCGCTGGAAGCGCTGCCGCGACAGCCTGAGCGCCTCCTCCCATTCGCGCTCCGGCGTGAGGTCGCGCACCACCGAGCGGGTGCGCAGGCTGTCGCCGACCTTGACCACGCTCTGGCTGATCGAGGCGTAGACGGTGCGGCGCTGGCGGCCGCGCAGCACCACCTCGCCACGCGGCGCGCCCGCGGCGCCGCCCTCGAAGGGCGCGTGCGCCGGGCTGCCCGGCGGCACCTCGCTGACCAGGAAGTCGCGCAGCCGCGCGCCGCCCTCGACCAGCTCGCCCGGCGAGGCGCCGAGCCAGTCGGCCAGCGCCTGGTTGACGAAGAGGAAGCGGCCCTCGCCATCGACCGAATAGAAGCCGATCGGCGCATGGTCGAGGAAGTCGGCGAGCTTCATCTGCTCGTCGCGGATCACCTGCTCCATCTCGTGGCGCGCGGTGACGTCCTCGAAGCTCCAGAGGCTGTAGCCGGGCCGGCCGGCGAGCACATGCGCCGAGAGGTTGAACCAGGCGGTGGAACCGGCCTCGTAGCGCAGCGCGAGACGCCCCTGGGCGCGGCCGAGCTGACCCACGTCGTGGCGCAGCCGCGCGAACTCCCCGGCCGCGGTGTCGTCGGCGGCAAAACGCTGGCCCAGCGCCTCGAGCGGCGGCGAGGCGAGCCTCGGGAAGAAGCGGCGGAAGGCGGCGTTGACATAGGCGATGCCGCCATCGGGCGCCAGGATCAGATGCGCGTTGGCCGAGGCCTCGAGCGCCTGGCTCAGGAGATCGACCCGGCCGCCCAGCGCGCCATGCATCTGGCGGCCGAGCACGGCGGCCATGCCGAACATGCCGGCCAGCCCCACCAGCGCCGCCGCCAGCAGCCGCGCCCGCCCGCCCTCGACATACTCGAAGAGCGAGACCACCAGCAGCAGCGCCGCCAGGCCGGCGCAGACGATCGCCACCCGCCCCAGCCAGCGCATCCAGCGGGGCGCGCCATAGACCTCGTCGCCGGATGGCGCGGCCTCGCCCGGCGCGCGGCGCGGCGGGGCCAGGGGAAGTGCCTGCTGGGGCGTGCCGTCCATCGGCGTCATCCTACCACATTCGGCTGCGCCGGCTGCAGCTTGCCCTTGAGGCGGAAGACATAGCTGATGATCTCGGCCACGGCGCGGTAGTGCTCCTGCGGGATCTCGCGGTCGAGCTCGACATTGGCATAGAGCGCGCGGGCGAGCGGCGGGTTCTCGATCACCGGCACGTCGTTCTCCTCGGCGATCTCGCGAATCCGCAGCGCGATGAGATCGGCGCCCTTGGCGACCACCCGCGGCGCCCCCTTGTCGCCCATCTCGTAGGCCAGCGCCACGGCGAAATGGGTCGGGTTGGTCACCACCACCGAGGCGGTCGGCACCGCCGCCATCATGCGCCGCTTGGCCCGCTCCATGCGGACCTGGCGCAGCCGCGCCCGGACCATGGGGTCGCCCTCGGCCTGCCGGTGCTCCTCCTTGAGCTCCTGCTTCGACATGCGCATGGAGCGCATGAAGCTGAAGCGCTGATAGGCGTAGTCGAGCAGCGCCAGCGCCGCCGACAGCAGCAGCACCCCCATCACCAGCCGCAGCAGGAGGTGATGGAACTCGCTCGCCAGCGCCCCCATGTCGAGGCTGATCAGCAGCGGCAGCCGGGCGCTCTCCGGCATCAGCACGCCGGAAGCGATGGCGGCAAGCGCCGCCACCTTCGCCAGCCCCTTGAGGAATTCCAGCGCCGAGCGCACCGAGAACAGCCGCCCGAGGCCGCCGATCAGCGACAGCCGCGACCAGTCGAAGCCCAGCTTCTCGAAGGCGAGGACGAAGCCCGTCTGCAGCAGCGTGCTGGCGATCGCCGCGGTGATGAAGATGCAGAACGGCAGGATCAGGGATCCGGCGATCTCGCGGAGCAGGTTCATCACCGCGCCCCAGCGAACGCCGCCGTCGTCCAGCAGCGTCGCCACGTCGAGGAAGCGGGCGAGGGTCACGTCCATGCGCCGCGCCAGCTCCGGCGCCATCAGCAGCACCACCCCCGCGCCCGCCGCCATCATGAAGAGGCTGTTGATCTCGCGCGACTGCACCACCTGGCCCTCGCTGCGCGCGTGCGCGAGCTTGCGCTGCGAAGGTTGTTCGGTTTTGTTGTCGTCGCCCTCCGCCATCGGCTCAGCCGCCCGTCAGCTGGGTGAACTGGCCGATGAAGGCGTCGAGGAAGAAGCGCATGCTCGCCGCCAGCAGGAACACCATGGCGAGCAGGCCGCCGGTGATCTGCAGCGGCTGGGTCACGAACAGGATGTGGAGCTGCGGCACCAGCCGGCCGATGATGCCGACCACCGCGAAGAACAGCAATCCGAGCAGGATGAAGGGCGCCGACATCTCCATGCCGATGAGGAAGGCGGCGGCGACGCTGCGCGCGATCAGGTTGGCGAGATCCTCGACCGGCGGCATCACCCCCGGCGGAAAGACGTTGTAGCTGTCGACCAGCGCGCGCAGCAGCAGGAGATGGAGGTCGGTGAGGAAGATCATCAGCACCCCCATCACGCCGTAGAGCGAGCTCAGCAGCGGGCTGGTGGAGGCCACCATCGGGTTGAAGATCTGCGCCGCGGAGAGGCCGAGCTGGAGGGAGACGACGGTGCCGGCGACGTCGAGCGCGCCCAGCAGGATGCGCGTCACCGAGCCCAGGAACAGGCCGATCACCGCCTCGCTGGCGATCATGGCGGCGAGCGCCGGCACGCCTGCGGGGAGCGGCGGCAGGCTCGGCCCCAGCACCGGCGTCAGCAGCGCCGAGACCAGCACCGCCAGCAGCAGCCGGAAACGCGACATGACGTAGAACTCGCCGAAGCCGGGGAGCAGCATCAGCGCCGCGCCGACGCGCACGAAGATCAAGGCGGCGGCGAAGACATCGGCCGGCAGCAGCTGCTGGAGCATGGCTAGCTCATCCCGCCCCGCTCCGCCCCCCGGGGCGGAGCAGGGGAACGACCGTTTCGCCTGCTGCGTCGGCCACTTTTGCTTCCTGGGAGCCTGTCTGGGAAATGAGCGGGGTCTGCGACATCGTCATTTCGCGTCTGCCCCCGGACTTGATCCGGGGGGAGGAGCGAAGCGATGCCGTGCGCATCGTGAGCGACGAGCGACGGCCGACCCGTCCGACCGCTTTGCGGTCGGACCCTGTGGGTTCGATCGCGGAGCGATCGAACGGAGTCGGCCCAGACGCGAAATGCCGATGTCCCGGAGGGTTGCACGAGGATGGGGCGCTGCCGCGTCGCGCGGCCTTGCCGATGCGTCCAGCATCGCCTGCGGCCGCGCTCCTAACATCGCCCCATCCTCGTGCAACGCAGACCCCGCTCATTTCCCAGACAGGCTCCTAGCCTGCAATGATGCGGTCGACGAGCGAGTGCGTGAAGGTGGTGAGCGTCGACAGCATGAACGGCAGCAGCACCAGCACGGCGATCAGGATGACCACCATCTTCGGCACGAAGGTGAGGGTCATCTCCTGGATCTGGGTCAGCGCCTGCAGGAAGGAGACGGCGAGGCCGACGACGAGCGCCAGCAGCATCACCGGCCCGCCGAGCTTCAGCGCGACGACGACCGTCTCGTGGGCGACATCGATGGCGTCGGCGGCGTTCATCAGATCGCCAGCTTCGAGATGTCCTGATAGGCCGAGATCACCTTGTCGCGCACCGCGAGCACCGCCTGCAGCGCGATCTCGGCATTGTTCACCGCCTCGGTCACGGCGGTGAGATCGGCCTTGCCGGTCACCGCCTGCAGGCTCTGCGCCTCGCCCTCCTTGAGCGCGCCGACGGCGTCGTCGGTGGCCTGCTGCAGCATATTGGCAAAACCGCTGCCGCTGCCGCCGCCATCGCCGGCGGCGGTGAGGCCCGATCCCCCCATCCGGCTGGCATTGGCGTAGGCGCTGGCGGCGGCGGAAAGATTGGCGACCATGGGAGATCCTTATCTGTCTCAGCTGCGCAGCAGGTCGATGGTGCGGCTGATCATCGTCTTGGCCGCGTCGATGGTGTCGAGATTGGCCTGGTAGCTGCGCTGCGCCTCGTGCATGTCCATCAGCTCCATCAGCGGATTGACATTGGGCTTCAGCACATAGCCTTCGGCATCGGCGCCGGGATTGCCGGGATCATAGACGCGATCGAACTTGCCGCCGGCGGGCTTGATCTGCCCCACCTTGACGCTGGTGGCGCCCACCGATTTGTCGAAGACGCTCTGGAAGGTGACGACCTGGCGCTGGTAGGGCTGGCCGCCCGGCGTCTGCGCCGTGGAGTCGGCATTGGCGAGGTTCTCGGCGATGACGCGCAGCCGCGTGCCTTGCGCGTTCATGCCGGCGAAGGAGAGCTGGAGGGAGGTTTGCAGGTCCATGGCGTGCTATCAACCGCTGCTGCCGTGGCCGAGCGCGAGCTTGATCAGCCCGAGCTGCTGGCGGTAGAGGCTCGTCGTCAGCGCGTAATCATTGGCGGTGTCGGAGATCTTCATCATCTGATCCTCGAGCTGCACGGAATTGCCGTTGAGCGAGCGCTCCGGCGGCTTCTGGGTGGTGATCTTGAAGCCGGCGCCATCGCTCACCGGCGTGATATGGCCGGGATCGGTCACCGCCATCGGCAGCTGCGCGGCCGCGCCCGAGACCAGCTGGGCGAAGCTCGGCGCCTTCACGTCCTTGGCGGTGTAGCCGGGGGTGTCGGCATTGGCCACGTTCTGCGCCAGCACCGACTGGCGCTCGCCCAGCCAGCTCATGCGCTTGGTCATCGCTTCGAGCAGCGGAATCTTGCTGAGGTCCATGGTGTTCCCTTCTCGGCCGCCGCGAAGTCAGGATGTTGGCGGATTCTGATTAATAACCGGTAAAATCCCGAGTATTTTGTCGGAAGGTCAGATAGTTAATGCGGCCCTGCCCAAACCGCGCCGGCCGCGCAGGAGAGCGCCGATGCTCAAGGAATTCCGCGAGTTCGCCATGCGCGGCAACGTCGTCGACCTCGCCATCGGGGTCATCATCGGCGCCGCCTTCGGCAAGATCGTGTCCTCGCTGGTCAACGACATCATCATGCCGCCGCTGGGGCTGATCCTGGGCCGGGTCGATTTCTCCAACCTCTTCGTCAGCCTCTCCGGCAAGTCCTACGCCTCGCTGGCCGAGGCCAAGGCGGCGGGGGCGCCGACGCTCAATTACGGCCTCTTCATCAACAACGTGCTCGATTTCCTCATCGTCGCCTTTGCCGTCTTTCTCCTGGTGCGCGGCATCAACAAGCTGCACCACGCGCCGGCGCCCGCCTCGCCCGCCACGCGCCCCTGTCCCTATTGCCTGACCGCGGTGCCGCTGGCCGCGACGCGCTGCCCCGCCTGCACCTCGGAAATCGCGCGAACGCCGTAGGCGTTCGTCGCGGGCGCCGCGCGAACGCCCTGGGCGTTCGTCGCGACCGGGCCGGCAAGCCCCGTCAGATCATCGTGTTAGTGGCGTCGCCCGGCGCCACGGCAACCATTAATTAAGCATATCCGTGCAAGATGGCGCTTCGGTCACCTGCCGGAAGGATTGCCGTGTCGCCTCCCCGCCCCTCGCCCGCCCGTGCGCCGATCGCCGTGGCGCTGCAGCACGACCGGCAGGAGGACAAGGTGCCGCGCGTGGTGGCGACCGGCCGCGGCGCGCTCGCCGAACGCATCCTCGAGCTCGCCTTCGCCCATGGCATCAAGGTGCGCGAGGACGCCGATCTCGCCGAGGTCCTCGCCGCGGTCGAGATCGGCCAGCAGATCCCGCTCGCCGCCTTCGCCGCCGTGGCCGAGATCCTGTTCTATCTTTACCGCGCCAACGAGCGGCAGGCCGCCGCGGGCGGCGCGCCGTGAACCCGCAGCATCGCCTCGCCGAGATCGCCGAGGCCGTCGCCGAGGCGCGCCGCGCGCTGGCCGGCGGTGCGCTGGTCGACATCTCCGGCCTCGACGCCGCGGTCACCGAGGTCTGCGACGCGGCGCAGACGCTCCCCGCCGGCGAGCGGCAAGCCTTCGCCGGCGATCTTGCGGCGCTCGCCGACGCGCTCGACCAGCTCGCCGCCGAGATCGTGCGCCTGGGCGAAGCGGCGCGCCGCCGGCAGGCCAGCGAGGCCTACGGCTCCGAAGGATCGCGCTGACCCATGGGATGGGACACCTATTGGCGTTTCGTACTGGCGCTCGCCTTCGTCATCCTGCTCATCCTCGCCTGCGCCTGGGTCGCGCGCCGTCTCGGCCTCGGCGGCCGGCTCGTCGCCACCGGCGGCCGGCGCCGGCTCGCCATCCTCGAAGTGCTGCCGCTCGACGGCAAGCGCCGGCTGGTGCTGCTGAAGCGCGACGGCGCCGAGCACCTGGTCCTGCTCGGCCTCCACAACGATCTCCTCATCGAACGCGGGAGTGCCGGCGATTTCGCCGGCATGATCGAGGGGGGAGCGCCGTGAGCCGCATCGCGCGGCGCACGGCGCTTGCCGCGCTGCTGCTGGCGCTCTCCGCCGCGCCGGCGCTGGCGCAGGCGCTGACGCTCGATCTCGGCGGCGAGGGCGGCACCACCACCGGCCGCATCGTTCAGCTGGTGGCGCTGCTGACGGTGCTGAGCCTCGCGCCGGCGATCCTGGTCACCGTCACCTCGTTCACGCGCATCATCGTCGTGCTGTCCTTCCTGCGCAACGCGCTCGGCGTGCAGACGACGCCGCCCAACCTCGTGCTGATCAGCCTCGCCCTCTTCCTCACCGGCTTCGTCATGGCGCCGACGCTGGAGAAATCCTACAATGACGGCATCGCGCCGCTCATCGCCGAGAAGCTGCCGGAGCAGGAGGGGCTGGCGCGCGCCGCGGCGCCGCTGCACGATTTCATGATCGTGCATGTGCGCAGCCAGGACCTGCAGCTGTTCGCCGGCATGGCCAAGATCGCGACCATCGCCCAGCCCAAGGACGTGCCCTTCCGCGTGCTGGTGCCCGCCTTCATGATCAGCGAGCTGCGCCGCGCCTTCGAGATCGGCTTCCTGCTGTTCCTGCCGTTCCTCATCATCGACCTCGTCGTCGCCTCGATCCTGATGTCGATGGGCATGATGATGCTGCCGCCGGTGACCGTCTCGCTGCCCTTCAAGCTCATCTTCTTCGTCCTGGTCGACGGCTGGTATCTCGTCGCCGGCTCGCTGGTGCAAAGCTTCGGCCCGAACTGACGGAGAGCGCAGCACCCCGGCAGTCGCGACTTCGGCTGGAGCTGACCGCCTAGGAGCCTGTCTGGGAAATGGCATGGGTCTGCGTTGCACGAGGACGGGGCGATGTTAGGAGCGAGGCCGCAGGCGATGCGGCGCATCGCCAAGGCCAAGCGACGCGGCAGCGCCCCGTCCTCGTGCAACCCGCAGCGACATCGTCCTTTGCCGCCCGGACGTCGTCGCTCGTCGCTCACGATGCTACCGCATCGCAGCGCTCCTCGCTCCTAGCCGGACGACAAAGGACGATGTCGCAGACCCATGCCATTTCCCAGACAGGCTCCTAGCCGCGCAGCCGCCGCCCGCGCTAAGCTTGTGCTTCTGCCCTTCCCGCACGACCGAGGCCGCCATGCGCCGCCCGCTTCTCTCCCTTGCCATCCTGCTGCTGCTGTCGGCGCCGGCGCTCGCCCAGGAGGCGCCGCATCGCGCGCCGCCGGAGAAGGCCGCCGCTCCCGCCACCTCCGCCGCGCTGCAGCTGCTGCCCGGGGATTCCGTCACCCATCACAAGATCACGCTCGCCGGCAAGGAGCTCGCCTACACCGCCACTGCCGGCACGCTGCCGCTGCGCGACGAGAAGGGCGAGAAGCAGGCCGAGATCTTCTACCTGGCCTTCACCCTCGACGGCGTCAGCGACGCCACGCGCCGACCGGTGACCTACGCCTTCAATGGCGGGCCCGGCGCCGCCTCGGCCTATCTCGACATCGGCGCGCTCGGCCCCCGCGGGCTCGATTTCGGACCGGGCGGCCCGCCCCAGCCGACGAGCGACCGCGTCGGCGACAATCCCGATACCTGGCTCCCCTTCACCGACCTCGTCTTCATCGATCCCGTCGGCACCGGCTACAGCCGCGCGGTGAACGAGGACGCGGCCAAGAAGCTGTGGAGCGTCGGCCCCGACCTCGACGCGCTGGCGCAGATCATCCGGCTGCATCTCGCGCGCTCGCACCGGCTGACCTCGCCGGTCTATCTCGTCGGCGAGAGCTATGGCGGCTTCCGTGCGGCGCGGCTGGCGCAGCTGCTGGCGCAGCGCCAGGGCATCGCCCCGGCCGGGGTGATGCTGGTCTCGCCGGTGATCGAGTTCCGGCTGATGAGCGGCAGCCGCTTCGACCTGCTGCCCTGGGCGCTGACGCTGCCCTCCTACGCCGCGGTGGCGCTCGAGGACGCGCACAAGCTGGCGCCCGGGGCGCTGAGCGATGCCGAGCATTTCGCGCTCGGCGATTATCTCGTCGGCCTCGCCGCCGACGCCGCGACGCGGCCGCCGGATTTCTACCACCGCATCGCCGAGCTCACCGGCCTCGACGAGTCCGTCGTCGCGCGCTGGAGCGGCCGCGTGCCCGCCGGCGCCTATGTCAAGGCGAAAGGCCGCGCGCAGGGCGAGCTCCTGAGCCGCTACGACGGCACCGTCGCCGCTCCCGACCCGGAGCCGGCGAGCGCCTATGGCGAGGAGGACCCCATCCTCCAAGGCACCATCGCGCCCTTCACCCGTGCCGTCACCGCCTACGTCCGCGACGAGCTTGGCTTCGATACCGATCTCGGCTACGCGCTGCTCAACGACCAGGTCGGCCACGAGTGGCAATGGCGCGAAGGCAATTCCGGCGACCGGCGCAGCCTCGGCGCCGCCGATGAGCTCGCCCGCGCGCTGTCGCTGCAGCCGAAGCTCAAGCTGCTGATCGCGCACGGGCTCACCGATCTGACCACGCCCTACATGATGAGCCGCTACATCGTCGAGCACCTGCCGGCCAACGTCACCGCCGAGCGCGTGACGCTGAAGCTCTATCCCGGCGGTCACATGATGTATCTCAGGCCCGCCTCGCGCCAGCGCCTGCGCGAGGACGCCGCGGCGTTTTATGCCGCTCGATAAGTTGTCAGTCGTCAGTCATCAGTGGTCAGTCGACTGAAAACTGACGACTGAAAACTGAAAACTTCAATTTATTGCGCTGAGCTTGTCCTTGGCGAGCCGCTCGCGGTAATTCGCCATGAAGCTCTGCAGCTCGCCCACCTGCGCGACGCGGCTGGCGATGGCGCGGGGATCGCCGCCGCCGGCCGGCTGGCCGTCGCCGGCCACCACCCGGAAGGCATCGGCATAGGCGGAGGCCGCCATCGCCTTGCCATAGGTCTGGCGCAGCTTCTCGAGGCCCGGCTGGTCGCCGGCCAGCGTCAGCGCCGAGGCCCAATTGAGCACCAGCTGGCCCGATGCGGCGTCGAGCGTGCCATCGGCGGCGGGCGGCGGCACCAGCCGCGCGAAGACCTTGGCCGCCTCGGCCCAGTTCTGCGCCCGCCAATAGATGTCGGCGCGCAGTCGGTCGGCGTCGCGGCTGGTGTCGCTGGCCAGGATCGCCAGCGCCTCGTCGCTGCGGTTGAGCTGGGCGAGCGCGCGGGCGCGCAGCTGCTGGCGCTGGCGCGCCAGATCGGGCGGCACGTCCTTGCCGACATCGATGTCGAGCGCCTTGATCGCGCCGGCCGGGTCGTTGTCGAGCAGCCGGATGAGCGCGAGCTGGGCGGCGACGCGCGCCTTGTCGCGGCCGGTCAGGCGGTGCATCACCTGGTCATCGAGCAGCGCCCCGGCGCGGTCGAGCAGGTCGACCGCGACCAGGCGGTCGACGAGGCGGCGCACGATCGCATCGCCGCGCTCGCCCACCGGCGCGTAATCCTTGAACTCGTCATAAAGGGCGAGCGCCTTGAGCGGCGGCACATCCTCGGCACCCTTGCCGAGGTAGACGTCCGCCAGCGCGTCGCTCAGCTGCTTCATGACGTCCTTCGACTGCGGATAGTCGGGGAAGTCGGTGGCGGCCTCGCGCAGCGCATCGAAGGCGCCCTGCTGATCGCCGTCGGCGAGCTTGAGCTCGCCGATCTTGCGCAGCAGCGAGAACTCGAAGATGTCGCCGCGCCAGGCGAAGCGCAGCCGGTCGAGCTGCTTGATCGCCTCGGGCCGGGTGAGCTTGTTGGCGCCGAACTCGGCCAGCGTGCGGGCGTAGAGCGCCCGCGCGCGGCTTGGCCGGTCGTCGATCGCCACCGCCTGCGTCCACAGCTCGATCGCCTTGTTGTACTCGCCCTGGGCGAGCTGGCGTTTGCCGTCGAGATAGAGCGCCATCCCCTTCTCGCCCGGGGTCGGGTTGCCCTTGAGCACGAGCTGGGTCATCGCCTGCGCCTCGGCCGGCTGGTTGGTCTCGAGGAAAGCCTCCGCCGCCTGCAGCGCGAAATGGTCGCGCAGCGCCTTGGGATATCGCGGCAGCAGATTGGCCGCGAGCGCGAAGCCATGCGCCGCCACCGGCCAGTCGCCGAGCTCGGCCGAGAGCGAGGCGCGCCAGAGCAGCGCCTCCGGCTCGTTGCTGAGGCTTTGCTGGCCCAGCTCCTGCGCGGCATCCGCCTGGTCGCCATCCATCAGATGCACGGCGCCCTGCATCAGCCGCACCGAGGGGTCCGCGGCCAGCCCCGGATCGTCGCGGTCGATCGCCTCGAGCACGCCCAGCGCCTCGGGCGCGTAGAGATTGGCGAAGTAGAACCGCGCCAGGGCGAGGCGCGGCTTGGAGCGGTAGGAGGCCGGCGCCGACACCACCGCCCGCTCCAGGCGCGCGCGCTTCTGCAGGAAGGTCTCGTCGGCGGGGCCGCGCCAGCTGGCGAAATCGAACAGCCGGCCGAGGCCGCCCGGCTCGCGCGCGAGCTGCCGGTCGGCGCCCGGCGACAGCAGCAGCCCGCCAGGCCGCGTCACCTGCACCCCGTCGGCGCCGGATGTCACCCGCAGATCGTCGCTGATCGGCCGCAGCGCGATGCCCTGCACCGTGGCCAGCGCCTGGAGATCGACGAGATCCTGCTCCTCGCCGACGCCGCTTCCGGGCTCCGGCGCCGGGATCACCACCAGCTTGTCGCCGACCTCGGGATCGACCAGCCAGAGCGGCTCGCCGGCACCCGGCAGATCGAAGCGCAGATCCGGCGTCTCGGCGTCGGCGCGGACCTCGACGGGGATCGGCGCGTCGGCGCGCGCCTCTTGCGGCTTCAGCTCGACGATCCAGGAATTGTCGGCGCGCCGCACGCTGGGATTGAGCCCGGGGCGCGCGATGAGGCGCAGCACCGTCGCCTTGGCGTCGGGCAGCTGGTCGGCCCGCTCGATGACGTTGCCCGAGGCGCGGCGCAGCTCGCCGAGATCGAGCCGCCTGGGCTCGGCGAAGACCAGCCACAGCGCCGAGCCGCGGCGGAAGATCGCGGCCGCGGTCGGCTGCGGCCAGTCGAAACGCAAACTCGCGCCTTGTGGCGCGAGCGCGTAGTGGACCGGGAGGGAGCCCGGCGGCGAGGCCTGGCTTTGCGGTCGCGTCAGCGGCCGCGGCGGGCCGCGCGGCGGCCGCTTGTCCTCGTCCGCGGCGCCGGCCGCGGGCTCGATCAGCTCCGGCGGCGGCACGACGCCGCTGGTGCGCCGCGCCGCCGGCACCGGCGGCGCATGCCCGAGGACGTCGAGCACGATGCTGTCGCCGCTGCGGAAGTGACGGAAGCGGGCGCCGGCGGGGATGGTGAGCGTCAGCACGCTGGCGCCGTTCTCCTCGCCGAGCGCCGGGGCGAGATCGGGGAACGCCGCCTTGAGCCGCGCCATATCGAGCTTGGCCGGACGCTCGAAGCGGAGCCGCGCCGTGCCGTCCTTCTCGCCGAACTCGTACCGCACCTCCCGGCGCCAATCGAAGACGATCCGGCGATATCCCGGATGCTCGCCGAAGCGCAGCCCCACCGCCTGCGCCTCGCCCGCCGGAGCAGGCATGGAAGGCGCCGGCGGCGCCGCCGCGGCCCGCATCGGTTTCGCCGCGGGTTTGGCGGCCGGGTGCGGTGCCGGCGCGGCGGCGATGATGTCGAGCGCGATCGTGTTGCCGTCGGTGAAACTGTGCAGCCGCGCCGGCTTCTTGAGCTGCGCCACGACGGTGGCATGGTCCGCGCCGAGCTTGATCGAGGCGACATAGGCGTCGAGATGGCTCGCCACCGCGTCGAACCTGGCATCGAGCGGCCGGGCGAAGTGCACGGTGAGGGTCTCGCCCTCGATCTTGGCCGCGAAGCCCACCGGCGCGGGCCAGTCGAAGGCGATGCGGCCGAACCCTTCGGCATCATGCTCGGCCGCGCGGACGCCGACCTTGTCGGCGGCGCGCGCCGGCAGCGCCAGCGCCAGCGCGAGCAGCAGACCGAGCATGCCGCGGCGCAGGGTCATTTCCGGTCGAACTCCGCCAGCAGCGCGTCGATATCCGCCTGCTTGTTGGCCTCCTTGGGGAGCTGCGGCCCGTGCATCAGCTTCGCATCCGGATCCTCGTCGGGGACCGGCGCCGGCGGCGGCTCCGGCGCGTCGCCGAGGCCGACGCCGAAGGCCGCCAGCAGGGCGTCGATCTTCTCCTCGATGAATTTCAGCGTCTTCACCACCTTGGTGATGCGCTGGCCGGTGATGTCCTGGAAATTGCAGGCCTCGTAGACGCGGTTGACCGCCACGTTGATGATGTTGCGCGCCTCCACCGGCAGGCTCGGCGCCAGCTTCTCCAGCCCTTCGACGACGTTGAGGATGGTGCCCGTCGCCTCGGCGGTATGCTCCACCACGGCGTCGAGCTCGTCGGTGGCGGCGGGGATCTGGTCGGAGATGTCGCGCGGCCGGAGCGCCGCGATCTCATGCTTGGCCGCCTGGATGTAGCGGGAGAGCTCCTCGAGCTCGTGGTAGAGCTTGAGATCGGCCACCGACAGATCGCCCGACAGGCTCGCCACCACCGCCTCGACCACCGCGGCCACCGCCGCGGCATCGAAGGCAGCCCCGCCTTTGGGCTCGATCGCCCGGATCTTCTGCTGCAGATCGGCATCCTCGGCGCGTTTCATGATCGACAGCCCTTCCATTGCTGCGGCCCCCTCCGTCATGGCTTTGCCGCCGGCGCGGCCGGCTTGTCGCTCGGCGTGTCGGACTTGTCGCGCTGGTCCCGGCGCTCGGCGAGCGCCTGCGTCACCGTCTTGGCCTTGCCCGGATCCATGGCGGCGAGGATGGGCGCGGCGTTGCGCTCCTTCATGTTCTCGAGCACGCCCAGCAGCACCGGCATGTCGAGCTGGCTGAAGATGCGCGCGGCATCGACCGGCTTCATCGTCTCGTAGATCTTGACCAGGCTCTTGATCCTCGCCTGGTCCTCTTCGCTGTGCTTGTCGACGATGCCGCCGATATCCTTCTCCAGCGCGGTGAGCTTGGCGATCTTGCCGTCGATGCGCTTCTCGGCCGCCTGGAGCAGCACCTCGCGCTGGCTGAGCTCGGCCGCGCGCTTGTCGAGGTCGGTGCGGCGGTCGCTGAGCTTCTGCAGCAGCTCGACCTCGGCAGGACTCATCGAGGTGGGATCGAAGACCTGCGGCTTCTCCGGGCCGGGCGCGGCCGCCGCGGCGGGCGCCATGGCCGGCTTCCCCGTCGCCGCGGACCCGGCCGGCTTGGCCGTCGCCGCGGGCGCGGCGGGGGCCGGCGCCGGCGCGGCCGCGGCAGGCTTCGCCGGGGTTTCCGACTGCGCCTGCGCCGGCGCGTCCAGCGTCAGCCAGGCGTCGGCCAGCTTGAGGCCGAGCAGCCCGATGGCGGCAACGAGCGCCACGGGCATGAGGCGCAGGCGGAATTCCATCGCGCGCTCCTAGCGCCGCCCCGAGAGCGCGCGCAGCAGGTCGCGCTCGGCGCGCGACGGCGTGTCGGGCGCGGCGCTCGGCGCCAGCCGCGCCGCCATCTCCTGGATGAAGTTGCCGGCGCCGAATTTGGGCTCGCGGCGCGGGGCCTCGGCCGGGCGCGCCGCCGCCGGGCGCGACCGCGCCGGCTCGGGCTCCGCGGCCTCGCGGCGCGGCCGCAGCGATATCTCCATGCGGTCGGCGAGCGTGCCGCCGCGATCGATCATGTAGGCGAGGTCCTCGCGCAACGCCTGCCCTTCCTGCAGCTTGCGCTGCAGGTCGCGGCTCATCTCCTCGGCGGTGGCCTTGAGGCCCTTGACCCCGACCTCGGCGCTCGCCGAGGCCTGCATCAGGCTCTGCACCAGCGATTTGAGCGCCGCCTTGTCGGCGCGCAACGCGCCCAGTTTTCGGTTTAGCTTCGCCGCATAATATATTGTAAATGAAAGGATAATTGCGACTATGAGGTCGGCGGCCAGGGTGATGCTCATGGCGTGTGCCCTCGATCCTTTTCCATCTTTTCGCTGATGCGAATGGCGATGTGGCCGCTCTTGCGGCCCATCTTGCCGGTGAACATGGCGAGGTCGCCGCAGACCAGATGCACGTCCGAGCTGGAATTGACGTTGAGCAGCACGCGCGAGCCGACCTTGAGGTTGAGCACGTCGCGCAGCGGCAGCTCGACCGAATTGAGCACCGCCTCGATCGGCACGCTGGTGTACCAGAGCTCGCCGGCGAGATGCGCCTCCCAGATCGAATCGCGGCCGAACTTCTCGCCGAGGAAGCCTTGCAGCAGGATTTCGCGCACCGGCTCGAGCGTGGCATAGGGCAGCAGCACCTCGAGCCTGCCGCCGCGATCCTCCATGTCGACGCGCAGCCGCGCCAGCACCGCCGCGTTGGCCGGGCGGCCGATGGTGGCGAAGCGCGGATTGGTCTCCAGCCGCTCGAAGCGGAAGGTGACGGGGCTCAGCGGATCGAAGGCGCCGGAGAGATCGGACAGCACCACCGAGACGAGGCGCTCGACGAGGTTGCGCTCGATGGTGGTATAGGGGCGCCCCTCGATGCGCATCGCCGCGGTGCCGCGCCTGCCGCCGAGCAGCACGTCGACGATCGAGTAGATGAGCGCGCTGTCGACGGTGAGCAGGCCATAATTGTCCCACTCCTCCGCCTTGAACACGCTCAGCATTGCCGGCAGCGGGATCGAGTTGAGATAGTCGCCGAAGCGGATCGAGGTGATGTTGTCGATCGACACCTCGACATTGTCCGAGGTGAAGTTGCGCAGGCTGGTCGACATCATGCGCACCAGCCGGTCGAACACCACCTCGAGCATCGGCAGGCGCTCGTAGGAGACGAGCGCGCTGTCGATGATCGCGCGGATGCCGGAATTGTCCTTGCCGCCGCCGGCGTCGTCGCCGAAGCCCAGCAGGCTGTCGATCTCGTTCTGATTGAGGACGCGGGCGGTGCCGACCCCGCCTTCCTCGCCCTCGCCCTCGGCGCCGGGCTCGCCGGGCTCGCCGGCTGCGCCCTCGGCCGGCGCGCCGTCGGCGGGAGTGTTCTCGGCCATGGCCGCCCATTCGGCGGCCAGTTTTTCCTCTTCCGTCTGCGTCTGCTCGTCGGCCATCGCGTCCGTCCCTGCTGGCACGCCCTTATTGGACGAGCATTTCTTTGAAGAGCACGTCGACCACCTTGATCGGGGCCGCGGCGCTGTTGACGCGCGACAGCAGCTCCTCGCGCAGCCGGTAGATGCCGCCGGAGCCGCGCAGATCCTCCACCCTGAGCTCGCGCAGATAGACCTGGAAATTATCGACGATGCGCGGCATCACCGCCTGCAGCCGCGGCAGATCCTCGGCATGCTCGAGCTCGAGGCTGACCGACAGCTTGAGGAAGCTCGCCTTGCGCCCGTTGGTATTGAGGTTCACCAGCAGATCCGGCAGGTCGTAGAATACCGCCGGCGGCGGCGCGGCCGCGGCCTGCGCCGCCTTCTCCGCCTCCTGATGGCCGAGCACCTTGCCGAGCACGCCGGTGAAGAACAGCACGCCGCCGGTGATCAGCAGCAGCAGCACCACGCCGATGAGGAGCAGCAGCAGCTTCTTGCGGCTGGGCCTCGCGGCCGAGGCGTCGGCAGGCGATTCCAGGGCTTCATCGGCGATCCGGTCGGACATGGCGGTGCTGGGGCTCGGAGCTCTTGCTGACGAGGTCCAGCATAGGCCGCACAAGCTTAATAACTGGTGAAATGCGAGGTTGCGCCGGTTGCCGGGAAACCCGCGCGGCGCGGGCAGGAACTACCCGGCAAAGCCTGCCTTTTCCGGTCGGGCCGCGATGGAAAATCGGCGGGATTCCGCGGCTGGCGCCGCTGGCACGCACCGTGCATCCATGGCGCCGCGGGATCAACCGCGGTTCGAGAAGGCAGCGATGGAGAACCCAACTTATATCGCCCTGTCGGGGCAAATGGCGATGATGCGCCAGATGGAGGTGGTGGCGAACAACCTCGCCAACCTCTCCACCCCGGCCTTCAAGGGCGAGCAGATGCTGTTCAGCCAGTACCTGGCGCAGACGCCGGGCGGCACGCCGCTCGCCTATGTCGAGGATGCCGGCACGATGCGCGACCTGCGCCAGGGCGCCTTGTCGAAGACCGGCAACCCGCTCGATTTCGCCATCGAGGGCTCGGGCTATTTCACGGTCCAGACGCCGCTCGGCCAGCGCTATACCCGCAACGGCCATTTCCAGCTCGACAGCCAGGGCGAGCTCATCACCAGCCAGGGCTATCAGGTGCTGTCGGACAGCGGCCAGCCGATCGTGCTGCCGGCCAATGCCCGCGACGTCACGGTGGCGACGGACGGGACGATCTCGGTGAGCCAGGCCGGCTCGACGCTGCAGCCGGTGCTCGGCAAGCTCCAGGTCGTCGATTTCGCCTCGCCGCAGGCCGTGACCCCCTCGGCGAACGGCCTCTGGGTGACGGATCAGACGCCGCAGCCCTCCAGCACCGCGACCGTGCAGCAGGGCATGAGCGAGGAATCCAACGTGCAGCCGGTGGTCGAGCTCACCCGCATGCTCACCGTCTCGCGCGCCGCCACCAACTTCAAGAACTTCCTCGACCAGGAAGACCAGCGGCGCGGCAACGCCATCGACAAGCTCAGCAAGACTTCGTGAGAAAGGCAGTTAATCCATGAGCGCCATGAACATCGCGGCGACGGGCATGATGGCCCAGGAGACCAACGTCCAGGTCATCGCCAACAACATCGCCAACCTCAACACCACCGCCTTCCGGCGCCAGCGCGCCGAGTTCCAGGACCTGCTCTACCAGACCGAGCGGCGCGAGGGCGCGAACTCCTCCGAGAACAATACGATCGTGCCGGTGGGCGTGCAGATCGGCACCGGCGTCATGACCGCGGCGGTCTACCAGATCACCACTCAGGGCAATCTGGAGCAGACCGGCAACCCGCTCGACATCGCCGTGCAGGGCCTGGGCTTCTTCCAGGTCCTCCTGCCCAACGGCACCATCGCCTACACCCGCGACGGCTCGTTCCAGCTCAGCCCCACCGGCGAGATCGTCACCGCCGACGGCTACATCGTCGAACCCGGCATCACCGTGCCGCAGAACACCACGGGGGTCTCGGTCAACAACAGCGGCCAGGTGCAGGCGACGATCGCCGGCCAGACCAACCCGCAGATCATCGGCCAGCTCCAGCTCGCTCAATTCCCCAACCAGGCGGGCCTCGCATTGATGGGCCAGAACCTCCTGACGCAGACCGCGGCCTCGGGCGCGCCGGTGGTCGGCAATCCCGGCACCACCTCCTTCGGCACGCTGCAGCAGGGCTTCCTCGAGACCTCGAACGTCGACATCGTCACCGAGATCACCAACATGATCACGGCGCAGCGCGCCTACGAGATGAACTCGAAGGTCATCCAGACCTCCGACCAGATGATGTCGACTTTGAGCCAGATCCAGTGACGGGCCCGGCAGGAGCATCCGCGCGATGACCCGTCTGCTGGCCGTCCTCGTCCTCGCCGCCGTGGCGGCGCTCGCCGCCCGGCCGGCGCAGGCCGATCCGACGCTGCGCCCGGCGGTCACCGTCGACGCCGCCGTGATCCGGCTCGGCGATCTCTTCAGCCAGGCCGGCGCGCATGCCGGCGACGTGGTGGCGCCGGCGCCGCCGCCCGGCGCCAGCACGATCTTCGACGCCAACTGGCTCGCCGCCGCGGCGCGCGAGCACGGCCTCGACTGGCAGCCGGGCTCCGCCTTCGACCGCGCCACCGTCGAGCGCGCCACCCGCATCGTCGACGCCGACGCGGTGCTGCAGCGGCTGCGCCAGGAGATCGGACGCAGCCAGTCGCTCGACCACGCGCAGATCCAGCTCGACAACGCCGCTTTCCGCCTGGTGGTGGCCAAGGACGCGCCGGACACCATCGCGGTCGAAGGATTGACCCTCGACCCGCACAGCGGGCGCTTCAGCGCGCTGGTCTCGTCCCCGGCCGACGACCCCGCGGCCGAGCGCCAGCGCATCACCGGGCATCTGCTGCGCATGGCGCTGCTGCCGGCGCTCAACCGCCCGGTGAGCCCGGGCGAGACCATCTCCAAGCGCGACATCGAGACCATCGAGATGCGCGCCGAGCGCGTCACGCCCGACCTCCTCGCCGATGCCCGCGATCTCATCGGCAAGACGCCGCGCCATCCGCTTCAGGCGCATCAGCCCCTGCACGCCTTCGACATCCAGACGCCGCTGGTGGTGCGCAAGGACGATCTCGTCACCGTCGTGCTGGAGACGCCGAGCCTGCAGCTCAGCGCCCAGGGCAAGGCGCTCGACGACGGCAGCATGGGCGCCACCATCCGTGTCGCCAACACCAAATCGAACCGCGTCATCGACGCCACGGTCACCGGCCACAACCTCGTCACGGTCGCGGCACCTGCCTTGTTGGCCGGCCGCTAGGAGACACCAGCATGACTTCCCCCCGGCTCACCCGCTGTCTCGCCCCGCTGCTCGCCGCGGCGTTGCTCTCCGACTGCAGCGGCTGGACGCGCCTGTCGCAGATCGGCGAGACGCCGCCCATGACCACCGTCCAGGATCCGCGCCAGCAGCCGGGCTACAAGCCGGTCTCGATGCCCATGCCCAATCCGGTGGTCAGCGAGCGCCGGCCGAGCTCGCTGTGGCAGACCGGCAGCCGCGCCTTCTTCAAGGATCAGCGCGCCAGCCAGCCCGGCGACATCCTCACCGTCGTCGTCTCCTTCGACAACAAGGCGCAGTTCGACAACAACACCCAGGGCCAGCGCACCACCCAGGAGCAGGACGGTGCCGACATGCTCGGCTTGAAGTGGCTCTTCGGGCTCGGCGCCGCCGCGGGCGCCACCGCCACCAACAACCTCTTCAACATCAACGGCATCACCAACAACCAGACGACCTCCGAGATCAAGCGCGAGGAACAGGTCACGCTCAACGTCGCCGCGATGGTGACGCAAGTGCTGCCCAACGGCGATCTCGTCGTCGTCGGCCACCAGGAGATGCGGGTCAACCAGGAGATCCGCGACCTGCAGGTGACGGGCGTGGTGCGGCCGCAGGACATCAGCTCGGTCAACACGGTGAGCCTCGACAAGCTCGCCGAGGCGCGCGTCTCCTACGGCGGGCGCGGCTGGATCGACAACATGCAGCAGCCGCGCTACGGCGAGCAGCTCATCGACATCCTGGCGCCGTTCTAGCCGTGAGCGCGCGTAGCGTGCTCATCGGCGGCGGCGCCAGCGATTGCGCAGCAAATCGCGAAAGCCGCACCGTGGGGACTGGCCTTCGCTAGGACGAATCGACATTTAGCGCATCCAGACCATGGCGCTGGCGGGATGGTGTGACGGCGAGGAAGCTGAATGCTCGTCGATCTGGAGCGTGGCGCCATGGTCAAACGGTATGAACTTGTTGAAGAAGCGCTCGACCCGGTTGCGCAACTTGGAGCGGATCGGCGTCAGCGTTCTTGCCGGGCAAACCCGGGGGATCGAGGCCGAAGCTCGGCTCGCGACAACCGCTTGTTCGTGAATGGCGTTCTCTGGGTTTTGCGATCCGGCGCGCGGTGGGAGGACCTGCCCGAGCGGTACGGCAAATGGAAGACCACGCACAAGCGCTTCACTCGCTGGGCCAAGTCCGGCGTGTGGGAGAAGGTCTTCAACTTGCTCACCGGCGATCCCGATAACCAATATCTGATGCTCGACACCACGCTCGTCCGGGTCCACCAGCAGGCGGCCAGCGGAAAAGGGGGGCCAAAGATCAGGCTGTGGGGCGTTCCCGAGGAGGATTGACCACCAAAATCCACGTGCTGGTCGATGCCCTGGGGCGCCCGCTGAACTTCATCCTGACCGGCGGCGAGGCACACGACAGCACCACCGCCGCCGCTCTCCTCGCCGGCCGCTCGGCGGCTGGCGTCATCGCCGACAAAGCCTACGACAACAACGCCTTGCGCAAGCTCATCGCCGAGACCGGAGCGACAGCCGTCATCCCCTCGCTGGGCTCCCGCAAGATCCTCATCCCGCATGACGCCGTCGCCTACAAGCTGCGCAACCGGGTCGAGCGCTTCTTCAACAAGCTCAAGCATTTCCGGCATATCGCAACACGCTACGATCGACGCGCCATCCACTTCCTGGCCGCACTCCATCTCGCCAGTGCCATGATCTGGATGCGCTAAATGTCGATTTGTCCTAGTCCGCTCTGTGCGGCTCTCGCCGTTGCTACGCAACGGCTGACGCCGCCCGCGACGACGCTGTCGCGTCGCGCGTGCGCGTTCGCCTAGTCATCCCGATGCGTGCGTTCCATGCGCTCGTGGCGCTCCTGCGCCTCGAGGCTCAGCGTCGCGATCGGACGCGCCTCGAGCCGCCGCAGGCTGATCGGCTCGTCGGTCTCCTCGCAAAACCCGTAGCTGCCGTCCTCGATGCGCATCAGCGCCGCGTCGATCTTCGAGATGAGCTTGCGCTCGCGGTCGCGGGTGCGCAGCTCGATCGCGCGCTCGGTCTCGAGCGAGGCCCGGTCCGTGAGATCGGGCTCGGCCAAGCTCTCTTCCTTGAGATGCAGCAGCGTTTCCGTCGATTCCGCCAGCAGCTCCGCGCGCCAGCGCAACAGCTTTTGGCGAAAATATTCGAGCTGCAACGGATTCATGAACTCTTCTGCGTCTGAGGGCCTGTAATCTGGCGGAAGCGTCGGCCGCATTACCTACTCCGTAGCCTCACGAGCGAAAGCCGGCGAGAGTATATGAATCCGGTGCCCGCGGAGCAAGCGGCTCGAAAGATGACAGTTCGTTGAAATTACTGACGGTTTCCGCCGCTCAGACGGCGATGTCGAGCTTCGCCAGCTCGACGGCGACCCTGAGATCGATGTCGTTCATGATCTCGACCAGCCGCGGATCGTCGATCGTCTCGCGCGCGGTCTTGGCCAGCCGCGCCAGCTCGTCCAGCCGCTCGCGCGGCAGCACCCCGGCAAGCAGGCCGTGGCGCAGATCGTCCAGCCGGTCGAGAAGCGTGTTGCCGCGCTGCACCGCCCGGCGCCGGGCGGTCAGCGCGTCCGGCAGCTCCTGCGCGCTCAGCAGCACGTCGACGGAGTTCAGCGCCGGGGCCGGCGCCGCCGGGGCCGCCGGCTGATCGCCGGCGAGGGCGGCGGCGAATTTCTCGCCGGAGCTGCCGTCCGTCTTCTCGTCACGCCGCGACGAGGTGCGCCGAACCCCGGGATTCCAGTCGATTCTCATCGCGTCGTGGCGCCTTTCGCGGCTCTCGCAACCACAGGCAGCATGCCAAACCACGGTTAAGGTCTGCTTAACGGACCCTTCGGCGCGGCAAAACTTGCCGGGGCCGGCATGCTTTGCCGCGTCGGGCTCCGGCGGGCGGGCCGAAATCCCAGGCGCGGTGCGGCTCTCGCGCTGGCACGAGTTTGGCAACGGACAAGCGTCATGACCGCGAGCCTCCGCCCTCCGTCCGTCCCCTTCGCCCGCCCCGCCCGCCTGCGCCGCCTGGCGCTGGGCGCCCTGGCCGCGCTCCTGTCGCTGCTCGCCGCGGCACCTCCCGCCGCGGCGCTGTCGCGCATCAAGGACATCGCCGATTTCGAGGGGGTGCGCGACAATCTGCTGGTGGGCTATGGCCTGGTCGTCGGCCTCAACGGCACCGGCGACACCCTTGCCAATGCAATTTTCACCCGCGAGAGCCTGATCGGCATGCTCGAGCGGCTCGGCGTCAACGCCCGCGACAGCCAGCTGCGCACCAACAACGTCGCCGCCGTCATGGTCACCGCCACGCTGCCGCCCTTCGCGCGCCAGGGCGGCCGGATCGACGTCCAGGTCTCGGCGCTGGGCGATGCCAAGAGCCTGCTCGGCGGCACGCTGCTGGTCACCCCCATGCTCGGCGCCGACGGCGAGGTCTATGCCGTGGCCCAGGGCAGCGTCGCGACCGGCGGCATCCAGGCCCGCGGCCAGGCCAGCAGCTTCACCAAGGGCGTGCCCACCGCCGGGCGCGTGGCCTCGGGCGCCATCGTCGAGCGCGAGGTGGGCTTCGACCTGTCCAAGCTCAAATCGGTGAATTTGACGCTGCGCAACCCCGACTTCACCACCGCGCGCCGCGTCGCCGATGTCATCGACGGCTATTTCAAGGCCCCGGCGGCGAGGCCTCTCGACCCGTCGACCATCCTGGTCAGCATGCCGCCGGGCTTCAAGGGCGATGTCGTCGGGCTGCTCACCGATATCGAGCAGCTGCGCGTCGAACCCGACCAGGTGGCGCGCGTGGTGATCGACGAGGCCGACGGCGTCATCGTCATGGGCGAGAGCGTGCGCATCAGCACCGTGGCGGTGGCGCAGGGCAACCTCACCGTGCGCGTCACCGAGACGCCGCAGGTGTCGCAGCCCAACCCCTTCGCGCCGCCGCCGGTCGCCGGCGTGGCGGGCGGCCGAGGCCCGGGGGGCGTCCAGTTCGCCCCGGGCGGCGGCGGCGCCACCGTGGTCGTGCCGCGCACCAAGGTCGAGGTCGACGAGCAGTCCGACCGCCGCATGGCCGTGCTCCCGGAGGGGGTGAGCCTGCAGGAGCTGGTCAGCAGCCTCAACGCGCTCGGCGTCGGTCCGCGCGACATGATCACCATCCTCCAGGCGATCAAGGCCGCAGGCGCGCTGCAGGCCGAGATCGAGCTGATGTGATGACCGCCGCCGCCGGCATAGCCGCCTCCCCGCTCGCCTCCGGCATCGCCGGCGCCGCGCCGCCATCGGCGGCCGCCGTGGCCGCCGCGCGCAAGACGGCGGAGGATTTCGAGGGGCTCTACCTCTCGCAGGCGTTCGACACGATGTTTTCCGGCGTCGGCGCCGATTCGATGTTCGGCGGCGGCACCGGCGAGACGATGTTCCGCTCGCTGCTGGTGCAGGAGTACAGCAAGGTCGCGGCACGGGCCGGCGGCTTCGGCATCGCCGACGCGGTGCAGCGCGAGATCCTGCAGGCACAGGAGGCGAGATGACGCAGACGACGCCACCCCCCGCGGCGCCGCAGCCGGCCTTGCAGGCGACCGACATGCTCGACCTGATGATGCGCCTCGCCGATCTGCTGGCGCACGAGACCGAGCTGGTGGGCGCCGGGCACGTGGCCGACATCGGCGCGCTCCAGCGCGAGAAGCTGCGTCTGTCGCTGCTCTATCAAGACGCGATCCGGCGGCTCGATGCCGCCGGCGTCAAGATCATGACGCTGCCGGCGCCGCTGCGCGCGCAGATCGTCGCCGCCAGCAACCGCCTCGCCGATGTCGCGGCCCAGAACGAGCGCACGCTGCGTATCGGCCGCGCGGCGACGCGGCGGCTGCTCGACATGCTCGTCGCTTCCGTGAGGTCTCGGCTCAAGCCGCTGACCCGCTACAACGCGCGGCGGAAGGCGACCGGCTACACGCCGGCGCTCGCCGTCGCCATCGACCGGCGGCTCTAGGGCGGAGAGCGGACCCCATGAGCCTCACCCTGTCGCTGGACAACGCGCTGACCGGACTGCAGGCCGCCCAGAGCAATCTGGCGACGCTGGCCAACAACATCTCCAACGCCAACACGCCCGGCTATTCGCAGGAGGTGTTGAACGAGACGGCGATCGACGACGGCCAGGGCGGCCAGGGCGTCGCGACCAGCGTCGCCGAGCGCCTCTCCGATCCGATCCTGGTCGCGAATCTGAACACCCAGAACACCGCCACCTCCGCCGCCACCACGCTCAACAACTATTATCAGGAGGTCCAGAACCTGTTCGGCAGCGTCGGCAGCGCCAGCTCGCTGAGCGACGCCTATTCCAGCTTCACCAGCGCCATGGAGACCCTCGCCGCCTCGCCCGAGGACAACGTGGCGCAGGAGAACGCGATCACCGCCGGCCAGACGCTGGCCTCGCAGCTCAACACCCTGTCGGCCGGCATCCAGTCGCTGCGCAGCAACGCCGACACCGCGATCGGCCAGTCGGTGACCCAGGTCAACACGCTGCTCAACAACATCGCCAGCTACAACGCCGAGATCGCGCGCGCCAGCGCGCTCGGCCAGTCGACCGCGACCTTCGAGGATCAGCGCGGTCAAGCAGTGCAGCAGCTGGCGCAGCAGATGAACGTCCAGACCTACACCAATGCCAACGACAGCATGGTGGTGACCACCTCGACCGGGCAGACGCTGGTCAGCGGCAACTTCGCCGAGCAGCTGAACTTCAGCCCCACCGGCGCCGTCAACGCGGGGGACTCTCTCGCCGCCGGCACAATCTCCGGGATCAGCATCAACGGTCTCGACATCACCAGCGACATCACCGGCGGCAACGTCGGCGCCTTGCTGCAGATGCGCGACCAGCAGCTTCCGGCGCTGACCTCCGAGCTCAACCAGTTCACCAACCAGCTCTACAATACCGGCCAGGTGCAGACGGCGCAGACCCAGACCTTCACCGGCGCCACGGCCGCCGGCGACCAGCTCACCGGCACGATCGACGGCGTCAACTTCACCACCGCCGCGCTGCCCGCGAACGCCACCTCGAGCCAGATCGCAACCGCGATCCAGACCGCGATCCAGCCGCCCAACGGGCCCTTCCCCAATATCAGCGTGGTCTCGACCGGCACCAACAGCTTTCAGATCGTCGACGCCGCCGGCAATCCCATCTCCTCCACCGTCAGCATGATGAGCGGCGGCACCGGTACCGAGCTCTTCGCTGCGAGCCAGGCATCCAATCCCGCGACCAGCCTCCCCGTCATGTCGACCCAGACGCACACGATGAGCGGCGCCACCGCCGCCGGGGATCAGGTCAGCGCGACCATCGACGGCGTCACCGTCACCACGGCGGCGCTGCCCGCCAACGCCACCACGGCGCAGATCGCCGCCGCCCTCCAGGCGGCGCTGCCGGCGTCGCTGTCGACCATCCAGGTGACGGCGCCCGCGGTCGGCACCACCCCCAGCCCCAATCTCGTCCAGATCACCGACACGGCCGGCAATCCGCTGTCGTCGAGCGTCAGCATGGTGAACGGCGGCACCGGGACCGAGACCTTCGCCGCCAGCGCGCCCTCCAATCCGCTGCCCAACACGAGCAACCATTTCTTCTCCGGCGTGAACGTGGCCAGCGGCGTCGACAATGCCAGCACGATCGAGGTCGACCCCAGCCTCGCCGCCAATCCCGGCCTGCTCGACGGCGCCGCCGGCGTCTCGACCCCGTCGATCGCGCAGGGGCTGGCCAACAGCTTCGCCCAGTCCGCGCCGGTCTTCGCCGCCGCCGGGAATTTCGCCTCGCCGCTGACGATGACGCTCAGCCAGTATGCCTCGCAGATCCTCGGCCAGACCTCGACCGCCGCCGCCAACGCGCAGGACAATTCGCAATTCCAGACCGGCCTGCTGCAATCGGTCACCACCCAGGCCCAGGCCGTCAGCGGCGTCAGCATGGACCAGCAGCTGGCCAATCTGACCGTCTACCAAAACGCTTATGACGCGTCCGCGCGCGTCATCCAGACGGTCACCACGATGTTCAACTCGCTGCTCCAGATCCAGTTCTAACGCGAGGCCGCCATGACCCGCATCTCCACCGCATCCGAGAACAGTCTCACGCTCTACTACATGCAGCTCAATCAGAGCGCGGAGCAGAATCTGAACGCGGAGATCTCCACCGGCTATTCCGCCCAGACCTATTCGCAGATCGCGCCGCAGGCGGCCCAGCTCGAGCAGTACCGCGCCGAGGTGTCGCAACAGCAGAGCTACATCAACACCATCAACACGGCCTCGACGAGCATGCAGACCATGCAGCTCTCGCTGCAGCAGATATTGAGCCAGGTGCAGAGCTTCACCTCGAATCTGGCCAACAGCGCCTACAGCACCCAGGCGCCGACCGTGCAGACGCAGGCGGCAAGCCTGCTGCAGCAGGTCGCGGGCTATCTCAACGTGCAGGACGGCTCGAACTATCTCTTCGCCGGCACCAACACCCAGACGCCGCCCGTCGATCTCTCCAACCTGCCCCAGGGCGCCGCCGCGACGCTGACCGATTCGGTCGGCGGCCCGCCCTCGACCGGCGGCTACTACAATGGCGGCGCCACCAACTCCCCGGTGCAGATCGACGCCCAGGTCAGCGTCAACTACAGCGTCACCGCCGACAACCCCGCCTTCGAGAACATCATCCGCGCGCTGAACTTCATCGCGCAGAGCGGATCGTTCAGCCCGACCAACCCCACCGACCAGGCCAACGTCACCCAGGCAGACCAGATGCTCGAGAACGCCTCTCAGACCCTGACCGGGATCAGCGGCAACCTCGCGCTGCAGCAGGCGCAGATGAAGAACGCCGAGACGCTGCATCAGAGCACGCTCACCATCGCGCAGAACAGCATCGGCACCATCGACGCGGTGAACCAGGCGACGGCGATCACCCAGCTGCAAAGCCTGGAGACGCAGATCCAGGCATCCTACTCGGCGACCAGCATCATCCAGAAGCTGAGCCTGGTCAATTTCATGGGCTGACGCGGCTCGCTCGGCGATTGCGTCGGACAACCGGATGTTAACTTCGTTGAGGCATCATCGCACGATGTCGACTGCCATCATCAAGCGCCTTCGCGGCCCGGCCGAGGCGCGCGCGAGCCGCGCCGCCAAGGAGTGGCGCGCGACGCTGGTGCGCGACGACGCCACCATCCGCGAGGCGATCCGGGCCATCGACGACAGCGCCCTGCAGATCGCGCTGGTTATCGATGCCGAGCGGCGTCTGGTCGGCACCGTCACCGACGGCGACGTCCGCCGCGGCCTGCTGCGCGGCGTGGCGCTGGAGGCGCGGGCCAGCGAGGTGATGAACCGCGACCCCATCTCCTGCCCGGCGACGCTCGGGCGCGAGGCGACGCTCGCGGTGATGCGCGGCAGCGACGTGAAGCAGGTGCCGCTGCTCGACGAGGCCGGGCGGGTGGTGGGGCTCGAGCTGGTCGGCGACGTCATCCGACACAGCGCGCACGACAATTGGGTGGTGCTGATGGCCGGCGGGCTCGGTCAGCGCCTGCGGCCCCTGACCGAGGACTGCCCCAAGCCGATGCTGCCGGTGGGCGGCACGCCGATCCTCGAGATCATCCTCAAGAATTTCGTCCGCCAGGGCTTCAAGCGCTTCTACCTCGCGGTCAACTACAAGGCCGAGATGGTGCGCCGGCATTTCGGCGACGGCGAACGCTGGGGCGTCGCCATCGACTATCTCGAGGAGCGCGACAAGCTCGGCACCGCCGGCGCGCTGGGCCTGCTGCCGGCGCGGCCGGAGCGGCCGCTGGTCGTCATGAACGGCGACCTCCTGACCGCCGTCAATTTCGCCAGCCTGCTGGACTTCCATGCGGAGCACCGCGCGACCGCGACCATGGCGGTGCGCGAGCACACGGTCGAGGTGCCGTTCGGCGTCATCGATCTCGCCGACGACTACCTCGCCGGCCTCACCGAGAAGCCGCGCTATTCCTGGTTCATCAATGCCGGCGTCTATGTCGTGGAGCCCAGCGTGCTCGATCTCATCGCGCCCGGCCAGGCGCTCGACATGCCGGCGCTGTTCGAGCGCGTGCTGCAGCGCAACGACAAGATCGCGGCCTTCCCGATCCGCGAATACTGGCGCGACATCGGCCGGCTCGAGGATCTCGAGCGGGCCAGCGCCGATTACGTCGCGACGTTCGACGAATGACCGCCTCCGCCCTCGTCGTGGGATTGGGCTCGATCGGCCGGCGGCACGCGCGCCTGCTCGGCGAGCTCGGCCTCGACGTCGCGGCGGTGAGCCGGCACGGCGAGGCGGGGCTGCGCTGCTATCCCTCGCTCGACGCCGCGCTCGAGCATGAGAATCCCGGCTACGTCGTCGTCGCCAACGAGACCGCGGCGCACCGGCCGACGCTGGCGGCGCTGGCGACGGCCGGGTTCGCCGGCACGGTGCTGGTGGAAAAGCCGCTCTTCGACCGGCCGGCGCCGCTGCCCGACAACCGCTTCGCCGGCCTTTATGTCGGCTACAATCTGCGCTTCCACCCGCTGATCGCCGAGCTGCGGCGGCGGCTCGCCGCCGAGCCCGCGCTGTCGGCGCAGGTCTATGTCGGCCAGTACCTGCCGGACTGGCGGCCCGGCCGCGACTATCGCGAGACCGCCTCGGCCTCGCGCGAGGCGGGCGGCGGCGTGCTGCGCGACCTCAGCCACGAGCTCGACTATCTCACCTGGCTGTTCGGTCCCTGCCGGCAGGTCGCGGCGCTGCTCGGGCGCTCCGGCGCGCTCGCCATCGACAGCGAGGATGTCGCGGCGATGCTGCTCGTCTTCGAGCGCTGCCCGGCGGCGACCGTCCAGCTCAACTATCTCGACCGTCGCGGGGCGCGCGAGATCGTCGTCAACACCGCGCGCCGCACGCTGCGCGCCGATCTCGTCGAAGGCAGGCTCTGCGTCGACGGCGAGGAGCAGCTCTTCCCGACGGCGCGCGATGCCACATATCTCGCCCAGCACCGCTCGGCGCTCGGCAACCGGCGCGACGCGCTCTGCAGCGCCGGAGAGGGCGCCGCCGTCGTCGCGCTCATCGCCGCGGCCGAAGCCGCGGCTTCCGGCCAGCGCTGGGTGACGCCGTGAAGCGGCTCTGCAGCATCTGCGTCCGCGCCGGCTCCAAGGGGGTGCGCTCCAAGAACGTGCGGCTGATCGCCGGCAAGCCGCTCATCGCCCATTCCCTCTATCAGGCGCGCGCCACCGGCCTCTTCGACGCCATCGCCGTGAGCAGCGACAGCGATCAGATCCTATCGATCGCACGCAGCTATGGCGCCGGCTGCCTGGTCAAGCGGCCGGACGAGCTCGCCGGCGACGCCGCGCCCAAGCTGCCGGCGATCCGCCATTGCCTGGAAGAGGCGGAACGCCAGCTCGGCGCGCGCTTCGACATCCTGATCGATCTCGACGCGACCTCGCCGCTGCGCCTGCCCGAGGACATCGCCGCCGTGATCGAGATGCTGGAGAGCGAGCCCGGCGCCAACGTCATCACCGCCGCACCGGCGCGCCGCTCGCCTTATTTCAACCTGGTCGAGCGCCGCGCCGACGGTACGGTGGGGCTGAGCAAGCCGCCGGCGGCCGCGGTCACCCGCCGGCAGGACGCGCCCGAATGCTTCGACATGAACGCCTCGATCTATGGCTGGTGGACCGACGATTTCCGCGCTGCGCCCGCGGTCTTCGCCCAGCGCACGCGACTTTACGTGATGCCCGAGGAGCGCTCGCTCGATATCGATTCCGAGCTCGACTTCCGCCTCGTCGCCTTCCTGCTCGAGAGCCGCGCGGCGAACGCCGCGGCGGCGGAGTGAGCCGGCATGGCGACATCCTACCGTGCCCTCTTCGATCTCGCCGGCAAGACGGCGCTGATCACCGGCGCCTGCGGCATCCTCGGCCGCCGCTTCGCTTCGGGGCTCGCCGAGTTCGGCGCCGATCTGGCGCTGGTGGACCTCGATGAGGGGGCGACGGCCGAGCTCGCCGAGGCGCTGGCGCGGCACCATCGGGTGAGGGCGGCGGGGATCGCCTGCGACGTCGCCGATCCCGCGGCGGTGAAGCGCATGGCCGAGCGCGTCGATGCCGCTTTCGGCGGCGCCCAGATCCTGCTGAACAACGCCGCCACCAAGGGCCCCGACGCCGACGCCTTCTTCGCGCCGCTGGAAGAAGTCGATCTCGCCGCCTGGCGCGCGGTGATGGCGGTCAATCTCGACGGCATGTTCCTGGTGGCCCAGGCGATCGGCGGGCGCATGGCCGAGCGCGGCGGCGGCAGCATCATCCAGACCGCCTCGATCTACGGCCTGCTCGCCCCCGACCAGCGCATCTACGAGGGCTCGGAATACAACGGCCGCGCCATCAACACGCCGCCGGTCTATACCGCCTCCAAGGCCGGGGTCATCGGCCTCACCCGGCATCTGGCGACCTATTGGGCCGCGCGCGGCGTGCGCGTCAACACGCTGACGCCGGGCGGCGTCGCCAGCGGCCAGAATGCCGAGTTCCAGCGCCGCTATGCCGCCCGCATCCCGCTCGGCCGCATGGCCGAGGCCGACGACATGGTCGGGACCGCCGTGTTCCTCGCCTCCGACGCGTCGCGCTACGTCACCGGCCAGAACATCGCCGTCGATGGCGGCCTGAGCGCGTGGTAGCGGCGCGAGCGCGCAGCGCTCGTCGCCGGCGGGCGCCAGCGGTGCCCTTGCACCGCGAAAGCCCGCACCATGCCGGCGATGCTCGGCCCCGCGGGCGTTCGCCTCAGCGCTGCCGCTCCTGGCGAATGTCCTTGGAGTAGACGACGACGCCGTCCGGAACGTCGCGCAGGATGATCGAGCCGGCGCCGACGATGGCGAAGCTGCCGATGCGCACGCCCTGGATCACCACCGCGCCGGCGCCGATATGGCTCCCGGCGCCGACCGTGACATCGCCGCACAGCACCGCGCCCGGCGCGATATGGCAGTGGTCGCCGACGCGGCAGTCGTGATCGATCGCGGCGCGGGTGTTGACGATGACGTTGGTGCCGATCTGGGCTCCCGGCTGGATCACCGCCCCGGCCATGATCTGGCAGCCCTCGCCCAGCACCACTCCCGCGCGCGCCACGCTGGCGGCGGGGTGGCGCACGCGCACGAAAGCGTATCCCGCCGCGCTGAACCGCTCGAAGATGCTGCGCCGGTGCGGCTCGCCGACGCCGCCGACGCCGTTCGCCAGCTGGTAATCGCCCGGCAGGTAGCGCACCAGCGCCTCGTCGCCGCCGAGCCAGGCGACGCCGTCGGGCAGCGTCGCGGCGACCGCGGGATGAGGATCGATGACGCCGGCCACCTCGGTCCCCGCCGCGAGCAGGGCCTCGATCACCACGCGGCCGTGCCCGCCGCCGCCGATGACCAGGACGGGCGCGCTCACAGCTCGATCGGCTCGTCGGCGGCGTAGTCGCGGCCGGCGATCCGTCCCATTGCTTCCCAATAGCGCATCGCACTCACCCCGCCTTCCGCACGCTTGCAATCGATGGTCTCTGCCGTGAATGTCTCGCCGCGGCGCAGGTCGCGCGCCGCCACCAGGCACTTGCGCGCCACCGCCCGCATCGCCGCCTCGCCCTCCGCCGGCGCCTTGAGCGCGCTGCCCAGCGCCGCCTCCACCGTGCGGATCGCCGCCACCAGGCCGGCAAGCTCCTCGGGCTCGAGCGAGGCCTTGTGGTCCGGCCCGGGCAGCGTGCGGTCGAGCGTGAAATGCTTCTCGATCACTGTCGCGCCGCGCGCCGCGGCGGCGATGGCGACGGCGCTGCCGAGCGTATGGTCGGAATAGCCCACCGCGAGGCCGAACGCCTCGCGCAGCGTCGTCATGGCGCGCAGGTTGACCGAGGCCGCCGACGCCGGATACTCGCTCGTGCAGTGGAGCAGCGTCACCCGCCGGCGCAGCGCCTGCTGCCCGGCGGCGCCGCGATAGGCCTCGGCGAAGGACGATTCCCCGGCCGCGAGCTGGCGCGGCGCGGTCATGCCGAAGGCGAGGATCGCGAGCGCCGCCTCGATCTCGCCCAGCGTGCTCATGCCGGTGGAGAGGATGATCGACGCGCCGCTGCGCGCTGCCGCGAGCAGCAGCGGGCCGTTGGTGAGATCGCCCGAGGAGATCTTGAGCCGGCCGAGCCCGTGGCGCTCGGTCAGCAGCGCCACGCTCGGCAGGTCGAAGGGCGTCGAGAGGAACTCGATGCCGCGCGCCCGGCAATAGGTCACAAGCTCGGCATGCGCCGCCTCGTCGAGCTCGAGCCGCCGCAGCATCGCATGCTGGCTCTCCGCCGCCGCCGTCGCCTGCTTCTGGTAGTCGGCCTTGGCCGCCCTGCGGGTGGCGATGCGATCGGCGCGGAAGGTCTGGAACTTGACGATGTCGGCACCCGATGCCAGCGCGGCGTCGACCAGCGCCCGCGCCCGCTCCAGCGAGCCGTCATGGTTGACCCCGGCCTCGGCGATGATGAGGACGCGCTCGCCCATCTCAGGCCGCTCCGGCAAGGTCGAAGAAGCGCTTGCGGGTGAGCGCGCGGAAATCGCCGATCGAGGCCAGGATCTCGACGATGCGGCGGGCGCTGTCGCCATCGCCATAAGGGTTCGCCGCCATCTGCCGGCCGCGCCGCAGCGCCTCGGCGATGGCCGCCGCGATGGCACGCCGCTCGGGCGCGCAGGAGATCACCGAGTCCGCCTTGAGCCGGCCCTGCTGGCGGTCGCCGATATCGACCGTGGGCGTGCCGAAGGAGGGCGCCTCGTAGAGCCCGCTCGAGGAGTTGCCGACCACGGCCGCCGCGCGCCGCAGCAGCCCGGCATAAAGCCGCGGGCCCAGCGCCGCGAAGAGCCGGGCATTGGCATGGGCCGCGACGAAGCGCTCGAGCCGCAGCGCCAGCGCCCGCCCTTCGGTATCGGCATTGGGCCGGGTGAAGGCGAGCTGCACCTCGCCGCCGAGCCCGGCCAGCGCCGCCAGCAGCTCCTCCAGCTCGGCGAGCGCCGGCCGCTGCCCCAGCGTCGCCGGGTGGAAAGTGACGAGCAGCAGCGTCCGCTCGAGGTCGAGGCCGGTCTCGCGCGCGAGCTCCTCGGCGCTCGCCGGCGGGGTGCGCAGCAGGTAGTCGATGCCGGGGCTGCCGACGGCGAAGATGCGCTGCGGATCCTCGCCGAGCTGGCGCAGGCGGCGCGCGGCCGCCGCGTTGGTGGCGAAATGCAGATGCGCCATCTTGGTGATGGCGTGGCGGATCGCGTCGTCGAAGGCGCCTTCGGTCACGTCGCCGCCGCAGAGATGGGCGACCGGCAGGCGGGCGATCAGCGCCGCCTGCGCCGCGGCGAGGATCTCGAAACGGTCGCCGAGCAGCAGCAGCAGGTCGGGCCTGAGGCGCTCCAGCGCATCGGCGAAGCCGATGACGCCGAGCCCGATGGATTTGGCGACACCGACCGGCGTGTCGCTCGCCAGCAGCATCTCGACCCGGGCGTCGATGCGGAAGCCGTCGCGCTCGATCGTCGCCAGCGTGTCGCCGAACTCCGGCGCCAGATGCGCGCCGGTGACCGCAAGCTGCAGCTCGAACTGCGGCGCGGCGGCGATCTCGCGCATCGGCCAGTAGAGCAGCCCGTAATCGGCGCGGCCGCCGCTCACGACGCAGATCCTGCGGCGCGCCACCGGGGTCAGCCTCCGCGCTCGGGCGCGAGGCCGACGCCGCTCGGCAGGTTGACCAGCCTCCCGGCGATGCTTTCCGCCACCGGCAGCTCCATGCGCGGGCAGTCGCGGTACATCGGCAGATGGTGCATCAACGTCCAGGCCGGACGGCAGGCCAGCCCCAGCTCGTTGCAGCGCTGCAGCAGGCGCTCGCGCTCGCCCGCATGGCGCTCGTCGAGCAGGAGCGCGTTGAGCCAGTAATTGCTGCGGGCGAACGGCGGCTCGGCGACGAAGCTGACGCCGGGCAGGCCGGCGAGCGCGTCGCGGTAGCGCTCGGCGAGCGCGCGCTTGGCGGCGAGAAACGCCGCGAGCTGCTCGAGCTGTGCGCAGCCCAGCGCGGCGTTGAGGTTGGGCATGCGGTAGTTGAAGCCCACCTGGTCGTGGACGAAGTCCCAGGGGTGCGGCAGCTTGGCGGTGGTGGTCAGGTGCTTGGCCGCCTCGGCCAGCCGCGCGTCGTCGGTGGTGATGGCGCCGCCGCCGCCGGTGGTGATGATCTTGTTGCCGTTGAAGCTGAAGGCGGCGAGCCGCGCCCAGCCGCCCGTCGGTCGGCCCTTGTAGCGGCTGCCGAGCGATTCCGTCGCGTCCTCGACGACGAAGAGGCCCCACTCCTCGGCCAGCGCCAGCAGCGGCTCCATCTCGACGGGATGGCCGAAGGTGTGCATCGGCACCAGCGCGGCGATGCGCCGGCCGGTGCGGCGGTTGACCGTCTCGCCGCCGCGCCGCTCGCCAACGGCGCGCAAATGCTCGCCGAGCCGCCCGGGATCGATGCCGAGGGTGACGGGGTCGCTGTCGACGAAATGCGGCTGCGCGCCGCAATACGAGATGGCATTGGCGGTGGCGACGAAGGTGAGCGCCGGCGCCAGCACCTCGTCATCGCGCCCGACGCCCGCGAGCAGCAGGCAGACATGGAGCGCCGCCGTGCCGTTGACGACGGCGACGGCCCGGGCGGTGCCGGCCGCCGCGGCCATCTGCTCCTCGAAGCGGTTGACGAAGGCGCCGACCGAGGAGACGAAGCTGCTGTCCAGGCATTCCTTGAGGTAATCCCACTCGCGCCCGGCGAAGCGCGGCTCGTGCAGCGGCGCGCGCGCCGCTCGCGCGGGCAGCGCGCGCCGCAGCGCGGCGACGGTGCGCTCGATGTCGAAGACGGGCTTGAGCCGGGCCTGGGTCATCAGCGGTTGTACGCCAGGCTCTTGTAGGCGCCGAGATTGGCGGGATCGCGGAACCAGTCGATGGTCTCGCGGAGGCCGCGGCGCAGGCCTTCCAGCCCGCCATAGCGCGGCCGCCAGTCGAGCAGCCGCGCCGCCTTGGCATTGTCCGACCACAGCCGCTCGACCTCGCTCTTGTCCGGGCGCAGCCGGGCGCGATCCTGCTCGATTGCCAGCGCCACGCCGGCGATGCCGGCGATCTCGCGCGCGAGATCGCCGATCGAGATCTCGAAGCCGCTGCCGAGGTTGATCACTTCGCCCAGCACGCGCTCGGCCGGGGCGGCAAGCCCGGCAACGAGCCCGCGCGCCGTGTCGCGCACGAAGGAGAGGTCGCGCGTCGGGTGCAGCGCGCCCAGCCGCACCGAGGCGGCCCCGGCCAGAAGCTGGGTGATGATCGTCGGGATCACCGCGCGCGCCGATTGGCGGGGGCCGTAGGTGTTGAACGGCCGGATGACGGTGACCGGCGTGGCGTAGGCGTCGTGGAAGGCGAGCGCCATCTGGTCGGCGCCGATCTTGGAGGCGGCATAGGGCGATTGCGCGCCGAGCGGATGGCGCTCGTCGATCGGCACCGTCTGCGCCGTGCCGTAGACCTCGCTGGTCGAGGTCTGCACGAAGCGGGCGACGCCGGCATCGCGGGCCGCCAGCAGCAGGTTGAGCGTGCCCTTGACGTTGGTGTCGACATAGGCCTCGGGCGCGTCATAGGAGAACGGGATCGCGATCAGCGCCGCCAGATGCAGCACGCCGCCGCAGCCTTTGACCGCCCGGCGCACGCAGTCGCCATCGCGGATGTCGCCCGCCACCACCTCGATCGCCGCGCGCTCCGCCTCCGGCAGGCGGTCGAGCCAGCCCCAGGAATTGAACGAGTTGTACATGACGAAGGCGCGCACCCGCGCCCCTTGCGCGAGCAGCTCCTCCACCACGTGCGAACCGATGAAGCCGTCGGCGCCGGTGACCAGGACCGGGCTGGTGCTCAGCGAGCTCATGGACGTCCTGCCAATGCCGTCCCAGGAGTACCAGGAGTTTGGCAAATAATCCCTTAACGGCGCGGGAATGCCCTGAAATAGCCCGGCCTTGGCCGACTGCCGGCTTTTCCGGCGCATTGGATCTTTACCGATCCTTCACCTCGGTAAACTAGGCTCGGAGCGTGCAAATCCAGCCACGGGGCGACAAAGGCTCCGCGGCCATTCGAAGGCGGCAACCGTGACGACCTCGGCGATCAATACGGCTCTGGCAACCAGCACCGCGCTGCTGACCAAGCTCGCCTCGGTCAACGCGTCCCGGGCAAGCTCGCATAACAGCAACACGCTCAACCTCATCCAGACCACGATCAACAACCAGGCCGCGACCAAGATCGCCGCGCTCCAGGTCGAGGTGCCGACCGCGGACATCAACACGCTGCAGCAGCAGCAGACGAGCCTCCAGAAGCAGCTCTCGAGCTACCAGACCGCCGAGGGGCAGATCTCGACCAACAATTCGCTGCTCGCCGACCTGTCGATCCAGCTCGGCAATCTGGCCGTCGCGGCGCAAGCTGGCGATTCCACCACCTTCGACCAGACGCTGATCAGCGCCCAGAACGATGTCAGCGAGCTTCAAAGCGTGTCTTTCGCGCCCGGCCTGCGCTCGGACGGAACCGCGCAGCTCCAATACTCCGGGCTCAACATCCAGACCAGCAGCAATTACGACCTCAGCACCACGGCAGGGCAGACCGCGGCGCTGAACGACGTGCAGGCGGCCGAGGCGCAGGTCCAGCAGGTCTCGGTTCTCAGCAACTTGAACCAGTCGATCGCCGCCAGCGGCCAGACCTCCCTGCAGACCCAGATTTCCGGCCTCAGCACCCAGATCAGCAATCTGCAGACCGATGCGCAGGCCCAGATCGCGACGCAGACCGCCCAGATCAATCAGCAGGCGCAGGAGGAATTCCACATCATCGAGATGAATCTCGGCAATTCCGCCAACGCCGCCTCGATCATCTCCAGCTCGCAGAACTACCTGAACATCGCGGCGGCGCAGCCGGGCACCACGCTCGGACTGCTCGGCGGCACCGCGGGCCAGCCCAGCCTGCCCGTCGCCAATCTGACGACGGGCACCAGCTCCTCGTCAACGTCTTCGGGCTCTTCCTCGACCTCGAGCGGCGGCACCAACAGCCAGATCGGCTCGCTGCTCTCGACCATCGCCTGACGCCGCGGTCAGCCGGCCGCGGCCGGTGCCGCGGCGACGCGCGCGAGCCTTTCCAGAAGCACGTCGGTCTCGCGCTCCATGAGCGCGAACGCCTGCTCCGTGCCGTCGCGGAAGGTGGCGAAGAGGCGACGGCGAAGCCCCTCGTCGGCGGCGCGGCAGCCGTAGAACATCGCGATGCGGGGCAAGGCGTTCAGCGTGCCGTCGGGGATCGACTCCAGCCGGCCGTAGTCGTCCCCCGCCTTGCGGACGAACTGATGCATCGCCTCGTAGGCGCCGGCGAAATCCGCGGCCTCGGCGGGAAAGCGTCCCAGCAGCCGGCGCAGATCCTCATACATCGCCCGCGCGCGATCGCGCAGCTCCTCCAGCCGGCGCCCGCGCAGGATCTCGCTCGGCCCGAACCGCTCCATGCCGCGCGTCAGCTCGGCAAGGACCCGCCGATGCTCGATCACCGGCCCGTCGATCTCGAGCGCCTCCGGCACCCGCGGCGTCGCGCCGGGAATGAGCGCCCCGTCGCTGCAGTTGACGACGTTGACGCGATAGGCGGCGATCAGCTCCGCCAGCATGCGGCGGCTGGCGTCGTAGACCCAGTTGGTCACCGCGATGCCGCCGAAATTGCCCTCGACCTCGAGCGGGTAGCGGGCGCGCTCGGCGAGATACTGCTGCCACTTCTCGATGTCGCGGTAGATCGTGCCCTCGGCGTGGTCGGGCATGCCCGGCCGCGTGCCGCAATCGGCGCCGAACAGGACGAACTCGTTGAAGCCCAGCGCGACACCGGTCGCCATCGCGGTGTTGACGCAGGTCGGCGCCGCGCCGTTGACCGGCGCGCGCTCGCCGCGCAGGATGCAGGTGGGGCTGACGCTGTCGCGGAAGAACAGGATCGTCTCGCCGAACATCGGCGCGACCCTGGGGTCGACCGTCGCCGAGCCGATGAAGCATATCGGGGCGAGGTCGCCGTGCTTGCGCGCCTCGCTGATCACCTCGTGGACCTGCGGTCCGTTCTCCAGCTCGCAATGGAAGTCCGGCGTGAGCCCGTGGCGCAGCAGCGGCCGCAGCGCCGTGCCGGCCGAGAACAGCACGACCCGGTCGCGGATGCGGTGCAGCGTCTCGACGCTCTCGTCCAGGGACGGGCCGGCGCCGACGATCACCGCCGTCTCCGGGCGGCGGCGGCGCGCCTTGGGCTCGAGCAGCGAGAAGGAATGGCTCGCGAAATTGGTCACCGCGTTCGTCATCATCACGATCTCGTCTTCGAAGAAACCGCGATTGACATAGGCGAACTCGGCGGCGCCGTGCAGCCGCTTGCGGGCCTCGGCGAAGGCCCAGAGCGGGTAATGCGTGTAGACCCAGGTGCCGTCGAGATAGGGCGTCCCGTAGACCGAGACCCGGCGCATGATCGTGCTGATGATGCCGCCGGGGTCGAGCTCGGTGAGGATGTCGATGCCGCCGCCCGCGGCGTCGAGCCGCTCGAGCAGGCCCTGCCAGTCGACGGTCTTGTAGGAATGGCCGATGAACTCGAGGAACGGCTCGACCAGGATGACCCAGCGCGCGCCGGTGCGGCGGATCAGCTCGTCGAGATGATAGCCGAGGCCGAGGCCGAAGACGACGAGGAAGGTCGGCGCCGAGATCGGGGCGCGCGCCAGCTCGCTCACCCCGGCTGCCATGAGCGTGCGCTCCATGGCATTCATGAGATCGATGCAGATCTCGCTCACCAGGCCCGCCGCAGTGGGCGATTCCATGACCAGGCGCATCGGCTTGGCCATGAATTCGTCGATTTGGGCGCTGGCGTGGCTGCGCGCGTCGCGGCCGTAGATGCGGCGGTCGCCGATCAGGATGTCGACCGGAGAGCCGTCCTCGAGCACCACCGATGCCTGCGCCGGATGGGCGGACACCGCCTCGGCGAGCTCGGGAAACCGCTGGGCGAAGGCGGCGTGCGAGCGCGCGGCCCGCTCGTCGATGCTCATGCCGCGGCCCGGCCGAGGGTCTCGCGCGCAGTGTCCTCGATGGCCCCGGCGATCACGGCGGCGCTCGCCTCGCCGCGCGCGGCGATCGGCACTACCGAAGCGGCGGCGCGATCGCGTTGCTCGAACGAGGTGGCGAGCCCTGCCGCCAGCGTGGCGTAGGCCTCGGGCGTCGCCGCCACCAGCGCCTCGAGCCCGAGGGCGCGAAGCAGCGCCGGATAGGGCTGCGAGGGTCCGCCGGTCTCGAGCGCCACCACCGGAACGCCGCAGCCGAGCGCCTCGGCCGCCATGCGGGCCGACCAGCCGCGCCGCGGCGCCAGCGCCACATCGACCTGGCGGTAGAATTCGTCCGCCTCGGCCGCGGCGACGATGTCGATCCGGCCCGCGAGATCGCCGAAGCGCCGGACCAGCCGCGTGACATTGGCGGGGCGATCGAGATCGTTGCCGCGCAGCAGCAGCATCGCCCCGGGCGCGGCGGCGAGCACCGCGCGCCACATGCCCGCGGTCGCGTCGTCAATCTGCGCCAGCCCGACATCGGCGCCGAAGCGGCAGCCGCGGTCGGCGACGCGCTCGCGCCGCCGCGTCCAGTCGCGCAGCAGCGGATAGGCGCCCCCTTTCGGCTGCCAGCAGGCGATCGCGGACGCCGCCGCGGCCGATGCGCGGGGCGCCACCGCGGCGTCGTAGACCCGGCCCTCGAGCCCGCCGGGATCGACGATCCAGGCGACGCGCAGCGCCGCGTCGAAGCGCGCGAGCGCGCGCAGCGTCTCGGGCGAGGCGAAGCCGCCGGCATCGACCACCACGTCCAGCCGGTCGCCGGCCAGCATCTTCGCCAGCGTCGCGTGATCGACGCCGGTGATGTCGCGCCATTTGTCGCACGCGCCGCGCAGGGATGCGTTGTCGTCCCAGGCCTGGCCGCCCAGCCCGTAGCCGATGACCGTGGTGCCGCGTTGCCGGTGCGCGCGCGCCACGGCGGCGATCGCGGCGCCATCGCCGTGATCGCCGAGCTGCGCCACCAGATAGCCCACGACCAGCGTTTCGCCGGGGCGCCGCAGGCGTCTCGCCTTGGCCGGGCGGGTGAAGCGGCCGAGCCAGTCCGCGACCCAGCCGTCGCGCTCGTCCGGCGCGACGCCGAGCCAGGGCGCGTCCGCGATCCGCGCGGCGGCGATGGCCGCGTCGTCGGGCGCAGCGGCGCAGGCACGCGCGTGCCAGCGGGCCGCTTCCGCAGCCTCGCCGACGGCGGCGAGGCTGCGCGCCATCAGGCTCGCCATGGCCGCAGCCGGCGCTCCGCCGCGCATCAGCGGCGCGAGCGTCTCGACCGCCAGCGCCGCCTGCCCCTCCTGCAGCAGCAGCTCGGCATGGAAGAGCCGCCCCTCCTCGTCGCGCGGCGCCACCTCGACGTGCTGGCGCGCCTTGTCGAGCGCCGCCCTGCGCCTGCCGCCGCCCAGCAGCAGCCGCGACTGCGCCAGCAGCGGTTTGTGCTCGATCGAGAGAAACGCCTGGCCGAAGGACGGGAAGCCCGGCGGGAGCCAGTGGCTCATCACCGGATCGGGGGGAAGCGCGGTGGCGAGCTTGCCGTAGTAGAGACTGTCCAGCAGCTCGCCCGATTGGGCGTAGAGCGAGGCCACCACTTCCGCCAAGGTGCCGTTGCCGGGATCGCGGTCGAAGCAGGATTGCGCCAGCTTCAGCGCCTGCGCGATGTCACGCAGCTGCCAGGCGATCAGCGCGGTGAGGAATTGCAGGCGCGGATCGTCGGCGTCCCGGGCGCTGCCGGCGGTCGCCGCCGCGACCGCGGCCTCGATCTCGCCGGCGCGCAGATGGCGCGCGGCCTCGACGACGATCTCGGAGACGGAAGGAGGGGGGCTGCGTCCGTCCACGGCGGACCGTCTCCTGCGCTCAGACGCTCTCGCGCAATTGGACCGTCGCCGGCGGCGCGCCCGCCGCCTTCGCCGCCGCATTGCGCTGGCCTTCGAGCAGGCCCTCGCCGATGCGGCGGTTGATGGTCACCAGCACGTCGATCTTTTCGGGTTCGGGACTGGTCAGCACCTGCGACGTGTGCCGGTCGATGAAATTTGCCAGCCCCAGCAGGTTCGAACGCACTTCCATCGGCACCGTGCATGCGTCATCGAGGAGGCTCGCCTGGAAGATCGTCCACAAGCGCCAGTTGCGCCGCACCGCGTCCAGCAGCTCGCTCTTGTCCCGCGTCTTTCCCGCCTCCATCAGCCGCGCCGCCTCGAGCAACGCCCAAGCCTCCGTCTTGGCCGGATTACCCGGCGCGGGCATCCTCGCGTATTTCTGTGCCGGTGGCGCCATTCAAAATCTCCTGCTCCTTGGCGACAAGCTGCTTCGCTGTCTTGAGAGCGGCGTAGAGCTGACCCGCCGCCAGCTCCTGCTCGATCTTGCGCAGCAGTGGCAGCGTGCTCGGCGCCGCTTCGGAGAATTCTGCTAAAAAGCGATGAATTATGGGTAAATAGAGACCGCTCTTCCCGGGAAAGAGATAAAGGCACTGCAGCGTGAAATAGATGCGCCGCGCCGGCGTCGTCGCCTCCTCCTCGGTGATGATGTCTTTCTCGCGCAGCAGCGCCGCCTCGTTGTGCACGATGAGCTTGGCGGCATGATGCGCATTCTGCAGCACGACGCCGTTGACGATCAGTTTCTCGCCCGGCTTCAGATTGATGGTGAGCGGCATTCTACGGCTCCTGCGGGACTCGCTTCGAGGCGCGATCCTCGCGCCTCTTGGTTAACATCCCGATAATGCCGAACCCCAGGCGGTCGCGGCCTCAGGCCGCGGCGACCGGGGCGGGGCGGAACTGGGTGGCGAAATTGCCGGCAAACGCGATCGGGCCGACATGGGTGAGCCGGCTCTCCACATCGACCCAGATCTCGCCGCCGAGATCGGTCCAGCGCCGGCAGAAGGCGTAGTCCTCCGACAGATAGACGCCGCTCGCGGCATCGATCATGCAATCGAACAGCGCGAAGCGGTGAGGACTGTCGACCAGCGGATCGATCGTGCTGCTGGTGCGGCGGTATTTGAGCTGCGGATGGGCCGCGCAAAGCGCGGTCAGCACATGCCGCCGGATCATCAGGAAGCCGGTTCCGGCGTAGCGCACCTGGGCGAAGCCGCCGCGGGAGACGATGCGCGACGTATCCTCGACCTCGAAGACGTATTCGAGCGCCGTCGATTGCGGCTCCGCCAGCCCCGTGACGATGACCTCGCGCACCCGCTCCCAATCGATCCGCTTCGCCGGATAGGCCGCGGCCGTCATGTCGGCGCCGAAATCGAGCAGCCGGAACACCTGCGCCGGCTCGAAGCCGATATCCGCGTCGATGAACAGCAGGTGCGTGGGGTCGGGACGGTCGAGGAAGTGGGCGACGAGATCGGCGCGCGCGCGGGTGATGAGCGCGTCGCCGCCGAGCATCAGCCATTCGAAGTCGATGGCGCGGGCGCGGCACGCCGACTGCAGCCTCAGCAGGGAATTGGCGTAAGCGGTGGTGACCTGGCCGCCGTAGCAGGGGGTCGCCACCATGAGGCACGGGCGCTCGGACATGTTGTCTCCTCGCGGTCGAGCTTGCCGCGTTAAGGTCAATAATTGGTAAATCGCCCGCGGCGACCGCCGCCGGCGCGGCGCCCGGAAAACGAATGGGCGGCCCGAAAGCCGCCCATCCGCCGGTGGCCGGAAGAAACGGCTTAGTGGAAGAGACGCAGGACGTTCTGCTCCGACTGGGTCGCGATCGACAGCGACTGAATCGCGAGCTGCTGCTGCGTCTGTAACGTGACAAGGTTGGTGCTCTCCACGTTGACGTTGGCGACGGTCATCTTGTCCGCGCCGCCCTGCAGGGTGGTGATGTACTGGCTGGTGAAGTCCAGCCGGGTATTCAGGAACGTGACGTTGCCGCCCAGCGACTGGGCGTCCGACTGCGCGGTGCTGATCGAGTTCTGCAGCACGTTGAAGGCGGCGTCGAAGATCGACGTTCTTGTTGCTGACGGTGGAGAACCCGGCGGCGAGCCCGACGAAGCTCGTCGCCAGCACGGAAGCCTTCGATCCCACCGAGATCAGGGCACTGACCTGCTGGTTGGTGCCGGTGATCTTCAGGGTCGAGGTCGAGAGCGTGCTGAACTGCACGTTCAGGACCGTCGCCGTGGAGTTCACCAGGTTCAAGCCCTGGTAGGAAGCGTCGTTGACTAGGTTGTTGAGCTGCAGGGAGAGATTGTCGAACTGCTTGGCCGTGGCGGCGCGCTGAGCCGCCGTCTGGGTCTTGGCCGAGTTCGAGAAGACCCTGCATCTGCTGCAGGATCGTCACGACGCTCTGGCTGGCCTGGGTCGCCGTCGTCAGCGACGACACCGCCTGGTCGATGTTGGCCTTGTACTGCGCGAGGCTGCTGGCGCGGTCGTTGAGCGACTGGGCCTGGAAGAACAACACCGCGTTGTCCACGGCGCTCGCGACCTTGAGGCCGGTGGCGAGATGCTCCTGCGTCGTGGAGGTCGTTTGATCGATGCCTTGCAGCGAGAGCAGGTTCTGCCGGGTCGCTGCGGTGAGAACGACGTTACTGGACATGGGAGATCATCCTTTTCAGGATAGGGAAAAGGGCCGCTTCGCGCCCGCGGCCCCGCTTCGCAATGCCCATGCCATCGCCGCGGCCGCCGGTCCGCCCCGGAAATCTGCGCGTCTCATGAAATGGCCGCGCTCGACGGGGCCGACGTCCGGCAGGATCTGCCCGGCGATAGCTGCCGGGTCGGCAAATGTTTTTGGCCAACCGGCAGGAATCAGCGTTCGCATTCGATTGCGATTCGGCGAGCTCGCTCGCACCCGCTCCCGATCGATCCGCTTGTCATGTCGCCGTCGAAATCGATCAGCCGGAACGCCTGCCGGCTCGAAACGACGGGATCGACGCGCGGGCGGCGCAGCCGGCGCCGGAGAAGCGGGAGAGCGTCGGGCAGAGAACATCTGCCGCTGTCCCCGCGAAAGCGGGGACCCAGGGCCAGCGACGTGCGGTTGCTCCTGGGCCCCCGCCTGCGCGGGGGCGGCGATGAGCGAGCGTCCGTGGTGCGTCTTGCCACCGACGCCGCAGGCGTGTGCGATTGCGCCGCCGCAGCAGGGGGTCGCCACCATGAGGCACGGGCGCTCGGACATGTTGTCTCCTCGCGCCGAGCTTGCCCGCGTTAAGGTCAATAATTGGTAAATCGCCCGCGGCGACCGCCGCCGGCGCGTCGCCCGGAAAACGAAAGGGCGGCCCGAAGGCCGCCCATCCGCCAGTGACTACTGGAAAGGTACGACTTAGTGGAAGAGACGCAGAACGTTCTGCTCCGACTGGGTCGCGATCGACAGCGACTGAATCGCGAGCTGCTGCTGGGTCTGCAACGTGACGAGGTTGGTGCTCTCCACGTTGACGTCGGCGACGGTCACCTTGTCCGCGCCGCCCTGCAGGGTGGTGATGTACTGGCTGGTGAAGTCCAGCCGGGTATTCAGGAACGTGACGTTGCCGCCCAGAGACTGGGCGTCCGACTGCGCGGTGCTGATCGAGTTCTGCAGCACGTTGAAGGCGGCGTCGAAGATCAACGTCTTGTTGCTGATGGTGGAGAACCCGGCGGTGAGCCCGGTGAAGCTCGTCGCCAGCACCGACGCCTTGGAACCCACGGACACCAGCTTGCTGACCTGCTGGTTGGTGCCGGTGACCTGCAGCTTCGAGGTCGAGAGCGTGCTGAACTGCACGGTCAGCACCGCCGTCGTGGAGTTCACCAGGTTCAAGCCCTGGTAGGAAGCGTCGTTGACCAGGTTGTTGAGCTGCACGGACAGCGTGTCGAACTGCTTGGCCGTGGCGGCGCGCTGAGACGCCGTCTGGGTCTTGGCCGAGTCGAGAAGACCCTGCAGCTGCTGCAGGATCGACACGACGCTCTGACTGGCCTGGGTCGCGGTCGTCAGCGACGAGACCGCCTGGTCGATGCTGGCCTTGTACGACGCAAGGGCGCTGGCGCGGTTGTTGAGCGACTGGGCCTGGAAGAACGACACCGCGTTGTCCACGGCGCTCGCGACCTTGAGGCCGGTGGCGAGATGTTCCTGCGTCGTGGAGGTGGTTTGATCGATGCCCTGCAGCGAGAGCAGGTTCTGCCGGGTCGCTGAGGTGAGAACGACGTTACTGGACATGAGAGATCATCCTTTCTAGGTAGAAAAAGGGCCGCTTCGCGACCCCGGCCTCGCTGTCGCAATGCCCATGCCATCGCCGCGGCCGCCGGCCCTCGCCTGGCCCGCCCGGAAATCCGCGCTTTTCGCGAAATTGCGGCGCTTGCCGAGGGGGCGTGCGGCAAGATCTGCCCGGCGATATCTGCCGGGTCGGCAAATTTTTCTGGTTAACCGGCAGAAATTGCCTAGACGGCGCTGTTGACCTTGGCGCCGCGCGCAGGCGCGATGCCGCCGATGCTGGCCGTGAACTGCTTGACCACATAGCCTGGCGGGATCCGCGAGATCACAAAGCCGGAGCCGGGCTCCACCGCCTCCAGCACGAGCCGATGCGTCGCGTCGTCAAAAGAGAGAGTGAGGCCGATCGGCGGCGGCGGCGGCGCCGCAGGCGCCGGCGCAGGCGCGGGCGCGGCAGGCGTCGGCGCATGGCCGGCTGCGTCCGCCGCGGCCGGCGCCTGGCGCCCGGCGACGGGGGTCGCCGGGATCGGCAGCGCCGAAGCTGTATCCGTTACCGCCACATTCCTTCTCCAAGGCTCGCCGCGCAGATGCCGGAATTCAGGCGGAGGCGAAATTATACCCCCGAAAACTCGTCTGCCGCGTGGCCCGTAATCAAAACTTAACTGGCAATCCCCATGCCAACTCGGCCGCCTCCCGGCAAAGATTGCCGCTTCACGGCGGCACGGCTTGCCCGACCGGGCCTTTCCGACCGCCCGGCAAAAACCTCCATGCACATATTTTCTTTTCAATTCAGCTAGTTACCTTTGTTTTTTGGCTGGCACAGCGCTTGCTGACCCGTTCCTAGCGAAAGGAACAGCCATGAGTGCGCTTGCCGCCCCTTCCCTGCCGATCGATCCCGCGCCGCCCCCCCTGCCGGCGCCGTCGTTTCTCAACGACGCCAGCGGCTCGAACTTTCTCAGCATGTTCCAGCAGGCGCAGGCCCCCTCCCAGCCGCCGCCCTCCAACAATCTGAATACCGCTCCGTCATCGAGCGACAGCGCCAACGCGGCGCCGACGCCTCCCCCGCAAGCGCCGCCGCAACAGCCGCAGACGCCGCAATCGCAGACGCAGCCGCATACACAGCAGTCGCAGTCGCAGCAGTCGCAGCAGTCACAGCAGTCACCGTCGCAGACCCAGGCGCAGCCTCCGTCACAGCCCCCGGCAAAGCCGGCCGCCACCGGCACGACGGGCGGCAAGAGCGCGACGACGGACGGCAGCGACAAGCAGGCGAGCGCCAAGGATCCGACCGGCCACACGGACGGTACTGACGCCGCCGCCGCGGTCATCATCCCGCTGCCGGTACTGCTGACGCAGCCGGCGCGCGCGATCGCTCTGGGCGGCACCAAGACCGCCGCATCGCCATCCTCGGCCGGCGGCAGCGCCACGCCCGCGGCGGGCGATGGCGCCGCCGCGGCCGCCGGCACCGGCGCCGCCACCGCCGCCGGGACGGACGCAGCGGCAGTGGCAGCGGCGGCCGCGGCCCTGGCCGGAGCAGCGGCAAGCGCAAGCGCAGGGCCCGCCGCATCGACGGCTGCCGGCGCTCGCGAGGCCAAGACGGGCGCGGCGGCGGCGACGGCGGCAAGCGCCCAGAACCTCGCTGCCGCCGCCGCAGCGGCGGCAAACGACGGCAAGGCCGCGGCTCCGGCGCCGGCAGCGAATGCGAGCGGCAGCGCCGCCGCCACGAGCGCCACGGCGACGACCCAGACGCTCGCCGCCACGCAGAGCCTGCCATCGATGGCAGCGGCAATGAACGCGCGCGTGACGACGACGAATGGCACGCCCTTCGTCTCGCAGCCGCGCAGCGCACTGGCCAGCTTCACGCCGACCGAGGTGTCGGCCGACGCAAAAGGCATCGACGCGACCTCCGCGAGCTCCGCGACGACGACAACCTCTCCCCTAGGCGCGACCGGCACGGCCGCCGCGTCCGGTCCCGGCACAGGCGGCAGCGCCGATCAGGCCGCGGCCGCCGCGGCCAAGACCGCCGTCGCGATCGCCGCGCAGCCGCTGCCGCATGTCGCCGCCGACCCCGGCGCGAGCTCCGCAGCACCGGCACCAAGCGATCCCTCTGCCGCGGGCAACAACAGCGCCGCATCGCAACTGGCGGCGGCGACAGCCGCTCAGGCCACGCCGGCCCCGGCGGCCGCATCGGCCGCCCCTCAGGCCGCGCCCACGCTCTCGACCGCCTCGCTCGCTGCGGGCGAGCAGGTCGCGGTATCGCTGCGCCAGGCGGTCAAGCAGGGCAATGACGAGATCCAGATCCAGCTTCAGCCCGCCGATCTCGGCGCCGTCCAGGTGAAGCTCAGCTTCAATCACGACGGCAGCGTGTCCATGGTGGTCTCCGCCGACCGCAGCGACACGCTCAACATGCTGCAGCAGGATTCCGGCAGCCTCACGCAAGCGCTGCGCGACGCCGGCCTCCAGGCCGACAGCGGCAGCCTCAGCTTCAACCTGCGCGGCGGCGATCAGTTCAACCAGCAGTCATCGTCCGGCGGCGGCGCATCGCGCGTCCGCGGCGGCATGACAGGGCTCGAGGAGGTCGGCGCGGTGGCGTCGGCAGCGCCGCGGCTCAGCGCTCACTCCGGCTCGCTCGACATTCAAGTCTGAGGAAGGCACCCATGACCTCCGCGATCAACGGCGTCAACTCCACCACGCCCAACGCCACCACGACAAACAACGCCAACACCTCGGCCAATGGCGCGAGCGCCAATGGCGTGCTCAACTTCACGCAGAACTTCAACACCTTCCTGACGCTGCTGACGACCCAGCTGCAGAACCAGGACCCGCTCAACCCGATGGACAGCGCCCAGTTCACCAATCAGCTGGTGCAGTTCAGCGAGGTCGAGCAGCAGATCAAGACCAACAGCCAGCTCTCGACCATGATCACCAACCAGACCGCCAGCGAGGCGATCTCGGCGCAGTCCATGGTGGGCGATACCATCCAGTACAACGGCAACCAGGCCGCGCTCGAGAACAGCGACGCCACCTTCTCCTACACGCTGCCGAGCGCCGCCCAGTCGACCACGCTCAGCGTCCTCGATTCCAACGGCAACGTGGTCTACTCCACCACCGGCCAGACCGCGGCGGGCACCTACGCCTTCAACTGGAACGGCGTGACCAGCTCCGGCACGCAGGAATCGGATGGCGGCGTCTACACGCTCCAGGTCACCTCGAGCGATGCCAACGGCAATCCGATCACGGCGACCACCACCGCGGTCGGCACCGTCACCGGCGTCAACGTCCAGAACAACGTCGCCACCTTCGATGTCTCGGGGGTGGAAGTGCCGATGAGCCAGCTCGTCAACATCGTCAACGCGTCTTCGCCCTCGTCCTCGTCGAACTAAGGGGTCTCCCATGAGCATCTTCGGTGCATTGCTCTCCGGCGTTTCCGGCCTCACGGCCGAAAGCCAGGCCTTGAGCATGATCTCGGACAACATCGCGAACTCGAACACGACCGCCTACAAGGCGACCGAATCGAGCTTCTCGACGCTGGTCACGCAAAGCGCCCAGGCGGGGGTCAACACCGCCGGCGGCGTCGTGGCCTATCCGACGGCGACCATCAACCAGCAGGGCTTGCTGCAGGCGGCCTCCTCCAACACCGATCTCGCCATCTCCGGCGGCGGCTTCTTCGTCGTCAGCAACAGCGCGACGACCAGCAACAGCAGCGCCTTCTCCTTCACCCGCGACGGCTCGTTCTCGATCAATGCCAATGGCGACCTCGTCAACGGCGACGGCTTCTTCCTGCAGGGCCAGCCGCTGACCTCGGCCGAGGCGGCGCAGGTCACCGCCGGCAACGACAACCAGCTCACCGCGACCTCGCTGGACACGCTGCAGACCATCAACATCAACGGCCTCAGCGGCTCGGCGGTGCCGACCAGCACGGTCACGCTCGCCGCCGAGCTGCCCTCGAATGCGACCACGACCTCGACCCCCAATACCATCACCGTGCCGGTCTATGACGCCCAAGGCACCGAGCACGACATGACGCTTTCTTTCAGCGTCGCGCCGACCGAGAATTTCACCATACCCACCACCAACACCGGCGACGCCTTCAGCCTGACGCTCAATGGCGTCGCCAACCCCATCACCTTCGGTCCGGTGAGCGCGACGCCTCCGACCATGAGCGCCATCGCCACCGCGCTCAACACCGCCTTGGCGGCGCAGGACATCACCGGCGTCAGCGCCTCGGCCGTCAACGGCACCAGCCTCCAGCTCACCGACAGCTCCGGCAAAAACTATCTTTCCGGCACGACGGCCACCTTGACCGATACGACCGCGGCCGCTGTCATGACCCCGACCGTCAGCCAGTCCTTCACCTTGCCCAGCGGCAACAGCCTCCAGAATAACGACGGCTTCACCCTGACGCTCGACGTCGGCGGCACCCCGACCGCCGTCGCGGTCGGTCCATTGACCCAGACCAGCCCGACGATGGCCGATCTCGCCACCGCTGTGAACACCGCCTTGACGGGGGCCGGCTACACAAACGTCACCGCCTCGGCGCCCAACGGCGACAGCCTCGAGATCACCGACGCTTCCGGCAGCAACTATCTCGGCGCCACCGCATCTTTGACGGACAACAACGCCACCACACCCTTCACCTTGAGCGCCGGCACCATCGGGGACCCGCCGCCGAACACCTGGAACGTCGGCGCTTCGATCGTCGGCGGCGCCGTCACCTTCAACGGCAGCAATCAGGTCTCTTTCACCGGCGGCGGCGATCTCGCCAGCGGCTTCAGCGGCATGACCGTCAACTGGTCGACCACCGGGCCGGCCATTGCCACCACGCCGCAAACCCTCACCTTCAATCTCGGCACCGTGGGCTCGAACAACGGCCTCACCCAGACCGGCAAGAGTTTCAGCGCCACGGAGGTCAATCAGAACGGCCTGCAGTTCGGCACCTTCACCGGCATCACCATCGATCAGCACGGCATCGTCACCGCCAATTTCGACAACGGGCTGAAGCAGCCGATCTACATCGTCCCGATCGCCACCTTCAACAACCCCAACGGTCTAGCGGCGCTGAGCGGCAACGCCTATTCGCAGACCAACGTCTCCGGCAGCTTCCTGCTGCAGCAGGCCGGCACCGGCGCGGCGGGTCAGATCGCACCCTCCGAGCTGGAAAGCTCCAACGTCGACATCGCCGCGGAGTTCAGCAACCTGATCATCACGCAGCAGGCCTACGCCGCGAACGCCAAGGTGATCACCACCGCCAACCAGATGATCACCGATCTCCTGCAGTCGACACAGTGATCGCGGCCGAGCGTTGATCTAGGAGCTTTCGCCTTCGCCCCCCTCCTACCCCCTCCCTCTTGAGGGGGAGGGTCGGGGTGGGGGGTTGTCGCAGGCTCAGCGTCAATCGCCGGGGAAGCACCGAGCGCTTGCAGATTTTTTCTCAGCGTGCTTACGGCGGATCGTTCAGGCGACGCGGCGCGGCCGGCGCAGGCACTCGGTCAGCGCTTGCTCGAGCCGAGCCAGCGCCAGCGGGTATTGGCACGCGACCGTGCAGCCCGCGCCGGCGAGGAAAGAAAGTGCTTCTTCGAGCAGCGCCGCCTCCCCTGCCTCCTGCGGCCCGTCGCTCAGCGGCAGGGCGCAATCCTCGAGCGACAGATCGGCGAGGCCGGTGAGGTCGCCGAGCGCAGCGGCGGCTTCGCGCCGCCGCCCGGGATCGACGGTCAGCGCATCGAGATCGACGACGTGCTCGGCATGCTGGATCGAGATCAGCGTGTCGAGCATGGCGACGCGCAGGAAGACGCGGAACAGTCTCGGCAGGTCGGACGCCTCGAACCAGGCGAGCAGGGCCGCGAGCTCCGCCGTGGTGATGCCCTCGGGCGCAGGCGGCAGGCCGAGGTCGGCAAAGAACGGTGACACGAGCGGGATGCTGCGCGCCGAAGCTCGCGAACAGCACGAAGCGAAAGAGGAAGTACCAGTTCTGCTGCGCCACCGCCTGGTCGCGGCAGGAAACCCATTGGTCCCACGGGTTGCGCCAGGAGACGATGTTGACGCCCTCGCCCCGCGCGCGGAACCACGGCACCCGGCCGAGCGAGCGACAGAATCCCAAGACCGGCACCTTGCCGATCCGGCGCGCATGGTCGACGAGGCTCCGGATGTAGCGCGCCTGCGCCTCCTCCGCCGCGGTCTCGTAATAGGCCGCGGCGGCAAAACGCGGCAGGTAGTGCGGCACGCCGCCCTCCGGCCGCAGCAGCGCGCGGTACTCGCTGAAATAAGGCGCGTCGAGGTCCGGATGCCCCGATGCCCATTGATCCGCGCCGTAGCGCGGCAGCGCCTCGACGGTGAGGCCGGCCAGCCGCTCATGGAAGGGCTCGTAATAGGCGTGGGTCCCGCTTGCCGCGCGGAAGCGGTGCCAGAACCAGGTGCTGCCCGAGCGGAAGCCGCTGTGCAGGAAGACCGGGCGCGCCGGCGGCGCGGCGGGACTCATCGGCGGCTCCTCAGCGCCACGACAGCAGCGCGGTTTTCGCGAGCCAGGCCAGCGTGCGCCAGCCCGCCTGCCGCAGCTCCGGCGCCAGCAGGCCGATGAGATCGCCGGCCGAGGCCGGGCCTTTCTCGAGCGTCGCGACGATCCGGCCGGTCTGCGCGTCGTCCAGCAGCATCGCCGGCATCGGCGCCGCCGCGCCCAATCCGCGCATCGCCTCGGCCAGCGCCGCGCTCGCCCCCTCGGGCAAGGCCAGGACGGTCTCCGGCGCAAGCCGGTCGCTCGGCCAGTCGCAAAAGAGCTCGAAGGGATCCATCTCCAGCGGCCGCGCCGGACGTCCGGGAGACAGCGCCGCGGTCTCCGGACAGGAGCGGCGGCGCTCGTCGAGCTCCCGCCACAGCTCCTGATAGGCGGCGATGACGACGCGCCAGTCGAAGGCCTCGCGCGCGCGCCGCCTTCCGGCGATGCCCATGCGCCGGCGCAGCTCGGGCTCGGCGATCAGCCGCATCATGGCTTCGGCGCAGGCCTTGACGTCCACCGCGCTGCTCTGGCTCGCCGCCGCGGAGAACATCGAGTGATTGAAGCTGCCCGCCGCGTAGTCGAAGGCGATCGCCTCGCCGCTGCCGGCGGGCGGGGTCAGCGTCGGCACGCGGAAGCCGTCGATGCCGTCGCGCACCGTGTCGCGATAGCCGTCCCAGTCGCTGACGATCACCGGCAGGCCGGCGGCCATCGCCTCGATCGGCGTCAGGCCGAAGGTCTCCTGGACGCTGTCGGCGAGCGAGACGAAGATGTCGGCGGCAAACCAGGCGCGGCGGTTCGCCGCCTGGCGGCTGTCGAGCACGATCCGCTTGACCGATGGCGCCAGCACGCTCGCCGCCTGGGCAAAGGCCGCGGCGAAGAAGTCCGAGCGGAACCAGCCGACCTCCAGCAGGCAGAGCGGACGCCCGATCCGCTCCGCGACATGCTGCGCCGCCATGTAGAGCGGCACCGGATTGGCTTTTTCCGCATGATCGAGGCGGCCCATGCAGAGCAGCACGGCGGCGTCCTGCGGGATGCCGTGGCGCGCGCGGAAGGCGGCGCGCTCGCCCTCGCCGGCGAGGAAGGCGTCGCAATCGACCCCCAGCGGGATCACCGGCAGGCGCACGCGGCAGCCGAGGCGGGCGCCGGCGAGGCTCTCGAAATAGGCATCATACTCCTCGAGCGCGCGCTCGACCGCCCGCTTTGCCACCGTCGTCGTGCAGACCAGCGCGTCCCACTGCTGGACCGGCGCGGTGAGGAGGCGGCCGATGGCGTCCATCGCATGCTTGTCGGAGAGCGTGTGCGTCACCCCCACCAGCGAGAAGGACCGCTGGTCCAGGCCGCGGCGCAGCCAGGCATAGCGGGAGAGCTCCGGCCCCGGCGTATAGAGGGTGCCGATCTCGGCGAGCCGGGGCAATTGGCCGAGCGCGATGCAGTCGACCGGCCGCGGGGCGACGAAGTCGCGCAGCGCCGCCGCGTCCTCGGTCTCGTGGATCAGGCAGGTCAACGGATTGGGCCCGGCGTGACGCAGATAGGCGGCAAGAAAGCCGGCCGAGGCCGATCGGCGCCCGGCCACGTCTCCCGAAATGTCGTAATCGGCCGCGGTGAAGGCGACGACCGCCGCTTGGGAACGGACGGCGCTTGGGGAACGGGCCGCCGCGGCGACGGGCGGAGCAGGCATCGCTCACTCTCTCCGACTGAGGTCGCGGCACGTCGCGCGCGCGACCGGCGAGGCGGATTTATAGGCGTTCATGATTAACGCCGGGTGAAGCGGCTGCGCCGCCATGTCCGGAAATCCCCGCATCGCCTTCATCCGGCAGCACCTTTGCCGCACCGCGCAGTCCGCCCGATCGCTGGGATTTTAGGCAAAGCGGTCAGCGCGTTAACCAACGCTTTTAGGGCTTTGTTAAGTGGGGCCCCCCTAGACTTCCGGTTACACGAACAGACGCTGCGACAACCGTGAAGACAGACGCACCTTCCTCGCTCGCCGCCGCACCGATCGATTGGCTCGATGTTGTCGGACCGATCGCGTCGCTCGACAGCTTGCCGCCGCCCGACACCAAGCGGTGGGTCATCCGCCGCAAGGCGGAGGTGGTCGCGGCCGTGCGCGCCGGCATCATCAGCCTCGAAGAAGCCTGCCGTCGCTACACGCTGTCGATCGAGGAGTTCCTCTCCTGGCAGCGCCTGGTCGACAGCCATGGCCTTCCCGGCCTGCGCGTCACCCGCCTCCAGGATTATCGAGAGACCGAACGCTAGGCGAATTCGCCGCAGGCGAACTCGTCTCGAGGCGGCGTCCGAGCGAACGCGCAGCGTTCGTCCGCGGCGGCGTCAGCGGTTGCGCAGCAACCGCGGGAGCCGCACAGAGCGGGCTAGCAAAATCCATCGACGCCTCTACTCCGCCCTGCTTTTCGATCGGTCGGCCGGATAGGAAATTCCTGCCTCCCCCCTGGGTAAAAACTGCCGCCTCTTTACCGGTTATTCACCCAATCGCCGCTAGGGTCTCCTGCGGGCGATGAGCCCGTTTGGTTGATCGGCGAGGCGAGCGACAGTGAACGGCCTGCTTCAGACTCTTCGTGGCCTCGGCCCCGTGCGGCTCGCCATGATCGGCGGCGTAACCGTGGCGATGATCGCGTTCTTCGCCTTCATCACCACGCGCATCGCGCAGCCCGGCATGGCCCTGCTCTACAGCGACCTCGAGCTGCACGACAGCGGCCAGATCGTACAGAAGCTCGACGCGATGGGCGTGCCCTACCAGATCAAGGGCGATGGCACGCAGCTCCTGGTGCCGGCCGACCAGGTGGCGAAGCTGCGCATGACCATGGCCGAGGCGGGATTGCCGCATGGCGGCTCGATCGGCTACGAGATCTTCGACAAGAGCGACGCGCTGGGCACGTCGAGCCTGGTGCAGAACATCAACCAGCTGCGCGCGCTCGAAGGCGAGCTGGCACGCACCATCTCCTCGATCAATTCGGTGCAATCGGCGCGGGTTCATCTCGTGCTGCCGCGACGCGAGATGTTCTCGCGCGAGATGCAGGAGCCGAGCGCCGCGATCGTCATCAAGATGCGCGGCGCCGAACGGCTGGCCAAGTCGCAGGTGGCGGCGATCCAGTACCTCGTCGCCTCCGCCGTGCCGAGCCTGAAGCCGACGCGGGTGTCGATCATCGACGGCGACGGCAATCTGCTGGCGCGCGGCGACGGCGACACCAGCGAGGCGGCGCTTGCCAGCTCCGCCGAGGAGCAGCGCGTCAACTACGAGACCCGGCTGTCGCACAACGTCGAGGACCTGCTCGAGCGCACCGTCGGCCCCGGAAAGGCGCGCGTCAACGTCCACGCCGACATGGATTTCGACCGCATCACCACCAATTCCAAGAGCTTCGACCCCGACCAGCAGGTCGCGCGCTCGACCCAGACGGTCAACGACAGCAGCGACAGCAGCGACAGCAGCGACCAGCCCGTCACGGTGCAGACCAACCTGCCCAACGCGCCGACCGCCGCCGCGGGCAACGGCAGCCGCAGCAAGACCGCGCGCACCGAGGAGACGACCAATTACGAGATCGGCGAGACGACGCGCAGCCAGGTGCGCGACACCGGCGTGGTGCGGCGGCTCTCGGTCGCGGTTCTGGTCGATGGCGTCTATACCGTCGCCGCCGACGGCACCCGCACCTATAAGCCACGCTCGCCCGAGGAGCTGAAGCAGCTCACCGCGCTGGTCCGCACGGCCGTGGGCTATGACGAGAAACGCGGCGACACGGTCGATCTCGTGAACATGCAATTTGCCGGCGGCGACGAGGTCGCGCCGCCGCCGCCCGCGAACATCCTGGGCTTCGAACGCGCCGACATCGTCAAGATGGGCGAGATGCTGGTCATCGCCGTCGTGGCCGTGCTCTTCATCCTGCTCGTCATCCGCCCGCTGCTGATGCGCGTGCTGGAGAACAGCGCCGCCGCCGCCGAAGGCGCGCATCTGCTGCCGGGCCAGGTGGGGGGCGCGGGAACGCCGGCGCTGCCGGCGCCGGCCGGGCTGAGCCCGGCGCTCGCCGCGGCGGCCGGCGGCGCGATCGCGGCCGCCGGCGAGGACGGCTCGTCCGACAAGATGATCGATATCGGCCAGGTCGAAGGCCGCGTCGCCGCATCGAGCATCCGCAAGGTCGGCGAGATCGTCGAGAAGCATCCGGAGGAAGCGGTCGCCATCGTCCGCTCCTGGATGTACCAGGGCGCCTGAGCGGAGGATCCGGCGATGGCCACCATGCGCGTCCGCGAAGACCTCCGCACCCTCACCGGGCCGGAGAAGGCCGCGATCCTGATGCTGGCGCTCGGCGAGGATCATACGGCGCGCCTCTTCTCCCTGATGGACGACGAGGAGATCAAGGAGATCTCGCAGACCATGGCCAATCTCGGCACGGTCAGCTCGAACATCGTCGAGCGGCTGTTCGTCGAGTTCGCCGAGCAGATCTCCGCCACCGGTTCGCTGGTCGGCACCTATGAGAGCACCGAGCGGCTGCTCGCCAAGGTGCTGGGCCAGGACCGGGTCAATACCATCATGGAGGAGATCCGCGGCCCCGCCGGCCGCACCATGTGGGACAAGCTCGGCAACGTCAACGAGACGGTGCTCGCCAACTACCTCAAGAACGAGTACCCGCAGACCGTCGCGGTCGTGCTTTCCAAGATCAAGTCCGAGCATGCCGGGCGCGTGCTGACGCAGCTGCCGGAAAGCTTCGCCATGGAGGTCATCATGCGCATGCTGCGCATGGAGGCGGTGCAGAAGGAGGTGCTCGACGACGTCGAGCGCACGCTCAGGAACGAATTCTTCTCGAGCCTGGCCCGCACCAACCGGCGGGACTCGCACGAGCTCATCGCCGAGATCTTCAACAGCCTGGACCGCAACACCGAGACGCGCTTCCTCACCGCGCTGGAAGAGCGCAACCGCGACAGCGCCGAGCGCATCAAGGCCCTCATGTTCACCTTCGAGGATCTCGCCAAGCTCGACGGCATGGCGATCCAGGGCATCCTGCGCAACGCCGCGAAGGAGAAGATGCCGCTGGCGCTCAAGGGCGCGTCCGAGGCGCTGCGCGACCTCTTCTTCGCCAACATGTCCGAGCGCGCCGGCAAGCTGCTGCGCGAGGAGATCGCCTCGATGGGACCGGTCCGGCTCAAGGACGTCGAGGAGGCGCAGGCCTATCTCGTGGCGCTCGCCAAGGATCTCGCCGCGCGCGGCGAGATCGTCATCGCCGACGGCGGCGCCGAAGACGAGCTGGTTTATTGAGCCCGGCCATGAGCGTGCCGCACAAATTCCTCTTCGAACAGTCCTTCGACCTGCCGGAGGCGGCCCGCGCGAGCGCGCGCAAGCCACCGCCGCCGCCGCCGGAGCCGACCTTCTCGGCCGCCGAGCTCGCGGCGGCGCGCGCCGACGGCACCGCCGCGGGCCGCGCCGCCGCCTTTGCCGAGGCCGCGCAATCGACCGAGGCGCGGGTCGCCGGCGCCATGTCGAGCATGGCGCTCGCCATCAAGGTGATGCTGGCGACCCGGGCGCGCTATGCCGAGGAGGCGCAGCGGGCCGCCCTCGAGGCGCTCCGCGCGGTGCTCGCCAAGACCGTGCCGGCGCTCTGCCGCAAGGCGCCGCTGCTCGAGATCGAGACCATGGTCGCGCAATGCCTGCGCGAGGCCTTCGACGAGCCGCGGCTCGTGGTGCGCGTCGCCGACGGCGTCTTCGAGACGATGCAGGAGCGCATCGCCGGCTTCGCCCAGGCCGGCGGCTTCGCCGGCAAGATCGTGCTGCTGGCCGACCCGGCGCTGGGCCCGGACGATGCGCGCGTCGAATGGGCCGAAGGCGGCGCCGAGCGCGAGACGCGGCGCCTGATACACGACATCGACGGGGCGCTGGCTCGCGCTCTCGACTCCATCCCAGTCCCGGGTACGAGCCCCCCGCAGGAGAACGGTCATGAGTGATCCCCATAATCTGCAGCTCGACGAGCTCGACGGCGACCAGGGCAACAGCGCCGAGGCCCGGCCGCAGAACGCCAAGGATCTGGAGGCCGTCTACGACATCCCGGTCCAGATCTCCGCCGTGCTCGGCCGCGCCACCATGCAGGTGAGCCAGCTGCTGAAGCTCGGCCGCGGCGCCGTCGTCGAGCTCGACCGCAAGGTCGGAGAGGCCATCGACATCTACGTCAACAACCGGCTGGTGGCGCGCGGGGAGGTCGTCGTCGTCGACGAGCGGCTCGGCGTCACCATGACGGAAATCGTCAAGGCCGATCGCGCCTAAAGAAGAGGTCACCACGATGCGTCTGCTCATTATCGGCCCGCTCGAGGGCTATATCAGTGCCGCCGGCAAGATCGCCATGGCCCGCGGCGCGACCGTCGCCCATGCCGACGATATCGAGCACGGCCTCGTCGCGCTGCGCTCCGGCCAGGGCGCCGATTTGCTGATGATGGACGTCAAGCTCGACATCGCCCGGATGATCGAGAGCCTGCGGCTGGAGCGCATCAACGTCCCCGTCGTCGCCTGCGGCATCGGCGCCGACGCGGACGCCGCGGTGCGCGCCATCAAGGCGGGGGCCAAGGAGTACATCCCCCTCCCGCCCGACGCCGAGCTCATCGCCGCCGTGCTCGAGGCGGTGGCGCAGGAAAGCCACGCCTTCCTCTTCCGCGACCCGGCCATGGCGGAGGTGGTGCGGCTCGCCGACCAGGTGGCGCCGTCGGAGGCCAGCGTGCTGATCACCGGCGAGAGCGGCACCGGCAAGGAGGTGGTGGCGCGCTACATCCACCGCCGCAGCCGCCGCGCCAAGCACAATTTCATCTCCGTCAATTGCGCCGCGATCCCCGAGAACCTGCTGGAATCCGAGCTTTTCGGTCATGAGAAGGGGGCCTTCACCGGCGCCGTGGCGCGGCGCATCGGCAAGTTCGAGGAGGCGAACGGCGGCACGCTGCTGCTCGACGAGATCAGCGAGATGCATACCCGCCTGCAGGCGAAGCTGCTGCGCGCCATCCAGGAGCGCGAGATCGACCGCGTCGGCGGGCATCAGCCGATCAAGGTCGACATCCGCCTCATCGCCACCTCCAACCGCGATCTCGAGGAGGAGGTGGGCAAGGGCAGCTTCCGCGAAGACCTCTATTTCCGCCTCAACGTCGTCAACCTGCGCATCCCGGCGCTGCGCGAGCGGCCCAAGGACATCGAGCTGCTCGCCGACCATTTCGCCAAGAAGTTCGCCGAGCTGAACGGCGTGGCCATCCGGCCGCTGGCGCCGGCCGCGCGCGAGATGCTGCACCAGCATGTCTGGCGCGGCAATGTGCGCGAGCTCGAGAACACCCTGCACCGGGCGGTGCTGCTGGCGCGCGGCGACGAGCTCGGCCCCGAGTCCATCCTGCTGACCGCGGCCAAGCCCGGCACGGATGCCGCCGCCGCGCCGGTCGTGATCGGCGCCCGCCAGGGGATGGTCGGCCGCACCGTGGCCGATGTCGAGCGCGATCTCATCCTCGAGACGCTGCAGCATTGCCTCGGCAACCGCACCCACGCCGCCAACATCCTCGGCATCTCGATCCGCACCCTGCGCAACAAGCTGCAGCAGTACCGGCTGGAGGGGGTCAGCGTGCCGCCGGCCGGCGAGCCGGAGCGGGTGACGGTGTGAGGCCGCGGTAGTCCGCGAACCCATGGCCGAGGCCACCACCATAGCCGCGACCGCGTCGCGGGTGCCGAGCCCGAAGGCGCTTTTCGACCGGCTCAGCGCGACGCTCAGGCGCGGCGAGATCGCACTGGCGCTCGCCGTCGTCGCGATCCTGGTCGTGCTCATCCTGCCGATGCCGCCCTGGCTGCTGGACATGAGTCTGGCGCTGTCGATCACGTTCTCCGTGCTGATCCTGATGGTCGCCCTCTTCATCCAGCGGCCGCTCGAATTCTCCTCCTTCCCGACCGTGCTGCTCATCGCCACGATGCTGCGGCTGTCGCTCAACCTCGCCTCGACGCGGCTCATCCTGAGCCAGGGTCACGAGGGCACGGCCGCCGCCGGCCACGTCATCCAGGCCTTCGGCAACTTCGTGATGGGCGGCAATTTCGTCATCGGCGTGATCGTCTTCACCATCCTGGTGGTGGTGAATTTCGTGGTCATCACCAAGGGCTCCGGCCGCATCGCCGAGGTGGCGGCGCGCTTCAGCCTCGACAGCATGCCCGGCAAGCAGATGGCGATCGACGCCGACCTCTCCGCCGGGCTGATCAACGAGGACCAGGCGCGCAAGCGGCGCAGCGAGCTCGAGGACGAAAGCAACTTCTATGGCGCCATGGACGGCGCCTCCAAATTCGTCCGCGGCGACGCGGTCGCCGGCCTCATCATCACCGCCATCAACATCGGCGCCGGCATCCTCATCGGCGTCGTGCAGAAGGGCGTATCGTTCAACGAGGCGACGCAAACCTATACCCTCCTCACCGTCGGCGACGGGCTGGTGTCGCAGATCCCGGCGCTCATCGTCTCCACCGCCGCCGGCATGCTCGTCTCCAAGGCGGGCATCAGCGGCTCGACCGACAAGGCGCTCTTCGGCCAGCTTTCGGCATATCCCGCGGCGCTCGGCGTCGCCTCCTTCCTGATGCTGTCGCTGGCGGTGCTGCCGGGCATCCCGACCCTGCCCTTCCTGGCGCTCGCCACCGTCACCGGCGGCGCGGCGTGGAAGCTCACCGAGAAGCGCGAGAAGGCGGCCGCCACCGAGACCGCGGCGCAGCAGGCCAAGGCGACGGCGCCCGCCAAGGAGGAGCCGATCGCCAGCGCGCTGCAGATCGACCAGCTCCGCCTCGAGCTCGGCTACGGGCTCCTCACCCTCATCAACACCGATCACGGCACGCGCCTCACCGACCAGGTGCGGGCGCTGCGCCGCCAGCTCGCCGCCGAGATCGGCTTCGTCATGCCCTCGGTGCGCATCCAGGACAATCTGCAGCTGCCGGCCAACACCTATGTCATCCGCGTCAAGGAGATCGAGGCCGGGCGCGGCGATCTCAGGCCCAACATGCTGCTGGTGATGGATCCCCGCGGCGGCGCCATCTCGATCCCGGGCGAGCCCACCGTCGAGCCGACCTTCGGCCTGCCGGCGCAATGGGTCGCGGAATCGCATCGCGAGGAGGCGACCTTCCGCGGCTATACCGCGGTCGAGCCGCAGACCGTGATCACCACGCACCTGACCGAGGTGATCAAGGACAACATGGCGGAGCTGCTGTCCTACGCCGAGACGCAGAAGCTGCTGGACGAGCTCGACAAGAGCCACCAGAAGCTGATCGCCGACATGGTGCCGAGCCAGATCTCCATCGGCGGCATCCAGCGCGTGCTGCAGAACCTGCTCTCCGAGCGGGTCTCGATCCGCGACCTGCCGACGGTGCTCGAGGGCATCTCCGAGGCCTGCGGCTACAGCCGCAACGTCAGCGTCATCACCGAGCATGTGCGCGCGCGGCTTGCCCGCCAGATCAGCGAGCAGAACACCAATGAAGCGGGCTTCATCCCGCTGGTCAGCCTGTCGCCGGCCTGGGAGCAGTCCTTCGCCGAGGCGCTCACCGGCCAGGGGGACGACCGCCATCTCAGCATGCCGCCCAGCCGCCTGCAGGAGTTCATCGCGGCGGTGCGCACCACCTTCGAGCGCCACGCCATGAACGGCGACACGCCGGTGCTGCTGGTGAGCCCGGCGGTCAGGCCCTATGTGCGCTCGATCATCGAGCGCTTCCGGCCGATCACCGTGGTCATGTCGCAGAACGAGGTGCATCCCAAGGCCAAGATCAAGACGGTGGGGACGCTCTAGGCCATGCGGCTCAGGACCTTCACCGCGGCCACCATGAGCGAGGCGATGGCGCTGGTGCGCGCCCGCCTCGGCCCCGATGCGATCATCGTCGCCACCGAGGAGGGCGAGGACGGCGCCACCCGCGTCACCGCGGCGGTCGACCGGCCCGAGCGCCTGTCGCCCGGGATCGAGCCCGAACGTCATCGACGTGCTGAACGAGGCGCTCTCCGCCCACGGCCTGGCGCCGCTGCTGGTGGAGAAGATCCTGTGCGCCGCACTGCCCTTCGAGACCGAGGATCCGCTGCTGGCGCTGGCGAGCGCGTTCAGCACCTTCTTCACCTTCGCGCCGCTCGACGCCGAGCCGCGCCGGCCGATCCTGCTGGCGGGGCCGCCGGGGGCCGGCAAGACGGTCTCGGCGGCGAAGCTCGCCACCCGCGCCGTGGTCGCGGGCAGGCCCGTGCGCCTCGTCACCGCCGACACCGTGCGCGCCGGCGGCATCGAGCAGCTCGAGGCCTTCGCCCGCGTGCTGCAGCTGCCGCTGCACCGCGCCGAGAACGCCCAGCGCCTGGCGCCGATCGCCGCGCAGGCGGAGCCCGGCGAGCTGCTGCTCATCGATAGTCCCGGCATCAACCCCTACAGCGCCGGCGACCGGCGCGAGCTGTCGCAGCTCATCGCCGCCAGCGGCGCCGAGCCGGTGCTGGTGCTGCCCGCCGGCGGCGACGCCGTCGACACGCTGGAGCTGGCGCGCATCTTCCGCGACCTCGGCGCCAGCCGCATCATCGTCACCCGGCTCGACATGGTGCAGCGCCTGGGCAGCGTCGTCTCCTGCGCCGAGACGCTGCGCCTGGGCTTTGCCGAGGCCGGCACCTCCGCCGACATCGCCAAGGGCCTGACCGCGTTCAATCCCGTCGTGCTTGCCCGCCTCGTGCTGCCGAAACCGGCGCAGCCGCAGCGCCAAGCCAATGCCATGAGAGGTTCCCCATGAAGCCAGCCACCATCGTGCAGGCGTTCCCGACGCCCACGACCGCAACGGCGGCGCTGAAGCGCAACATCATCGCCGTCGCCTCGGGCAAGGGCGGCGTCGGCAAGACCTGGTTCTCGATCACGCTGGCGCACGCCATGGCCAAGGCGGGCAAGCGCGCGCTGCTGTTCGACGGCGATCTCGGTCTCGCCAATGTCGACGTCCAGCTCGGCGTCACTCCCGACCGCGACCTCGCCAGCGTCATCGCCGGCGAAGCGACGCTGGCGCAGGCGGCGACGCGCTACGAGGGCGGCTTCGACATCATCGCCGGCCGCTCCGGCACCGGCAGCCTCGCCACCTTGCCGGCGAGCCGGTTGATGACGCTGCGCACCGAGTTGCAGCTGCTGTCGCAGAACTACGACTGGGTGGTGCTCGATCTCGGCGCCGGCATCGAGCGCACGGTACGGCTGCTCACCGGCCAGTCGCGCGCCTGCCTGGTGATCACCACCGACGAGCCGACCTCGATCACCGACGCCTATGCCTATATCAAGGTGACGGCGCTGGAGCATCTCGCCGACGGCATCCAGATCGTCGTCAACATGGTGGGCAGCCAGCGCGAGGGCGAGCGCGTCTATGGCACGCTGCTGCGCGCCTGCCGCGAGTTCCTCAAGATCGAGCCGCCGCTCGCCGGCATCATCCGCCGCGACGATCGGGTCAAGGACAGCATCCGCCACCAGGTGTCGCTGCTGACGCGCCACCCCGGCAGCGACGCGGCCGGCGACGTCGAGGCGATCCTGCAGCGCCTCGAGCACGGCCTCTAGGCGCCGGGGCGGGGGGAGGCGGCGATGGCGGACACGGTCGGCGCGGTTCCCTTCGTCGCCATCACCGTGCCGACGCCCGCTTCGCTCGCGGCGCCGGTGCTGGTCGAGCTGGCGCAGCAACCGCCGCCGGCGCTGCTGCTCGCCGCCACGCTCGCGGCCACGGTCGTCGGCCGCGGCGGCAACGGCGCGCTGCTGCTGCGCACCGATTACGGCACGCTCGCGCTCAACACGACGCTCGCCCTGGCCCCGGGCAGCACCGTCCAGCTGAGGCTGCTGCCGGGACCGCCCGCCACCGTGCTGCTGCTCAACGTCGCGCCACCCCCCGCCTCGGCCACGGCCGCCGCGGCATTGGCGACCGCGGCGCCGGCAACTCCGGGCGCCGCGACCGCCAGCCTTGCGACGCTCGCCGCCGCGGCCAGCGAGGCCGAGCCGGAGGCCGAAGCCCCGCCGGCGCAGCTCGCCCTCGGCAGCGAGGTCGAGGCGACGCTGGTATCGCTGCCGGCCGAGCAGAACCTTCCGGCGCTGGTGGCGGGCACGCGGCTCATCACGCGCATCGCGCTCCCCGCCCCCGACGAGCCGCCGCCCGAGCCGGGCGGTCCGACGCCGGTGCGCTTTGTCGCGGCGGTGCTGCCGCCGGCCGCCGACGGCAACGGCCGGACCGCGCTGCAGACGCCGCTCGGCACGGTGCTGCTCGACGAGCATCTGGCCTTGCCGCCGGGAACCAGGCTGGTGCTGACGGTGCTATCGACCACGCCGCCCGCTGCCTCCGCCGGCGACATCGAGATGGGCACGGAGGTCGATGCGCGGATGCTGACGCCGGCCCCGGGCAATGCCGCCGCCTTGCCGAGCGGCTCGCAGCTCACCGTCCGCCTGGCGGTGCTGCCCGGGCCGCCCGCCGGTCCGCCGGTTGCCGCCGCTGCCGATTTGGCCGAGGCCGCGCCGGGCCCGGTCGCGGCGGCACCGGCCGCGAGCCTCGTCGGCACCGTGGTCGCCGGGACCGCGAGCGAGACGCTGGTCGAGACCCCGGTCGGCACGCTGGCGCTGGAGCAGGGCTTTGCGCTGCCGCCCGGCACGCTGCTGGGGCTGCAGCTTCTGGCGGCGACGCCACCGGAGCCGCCGGCCGCGGCGCCGGTGGCGCAGAGCGACACCTGGCCGGCGCTGGCGCAGGCGCTGTCGGTGCTGGACCGCACGCTCCCCAACCTCGCCGCACAGCTCCGCGCCGAGCTCAGCCCGGTATCGGGCGAGACGCTCGCCGGCACCCTTCTCTTCCTGATGAGCGCGCTCAACAGCGGCGCCTGGCCGGGCGCCAAACTTGCTACCGCGCTCGACGATGCCGGAGAGCGCGATCTGCGCCTGCAGCTCGAGGGCGACATCGCGCAGCTGCGCCAGCTTTCCGACCCCGGCTCCGGCGATTGGCGCGTCTTCATCCTGCCGCTCCTCGAGGGCGGGCTGATCCACCCGGTGCGGGTCTATCTCCGCCGCCGCTCGACCGCGTCCGCCGCGCCGGAGCAGGGCACGCGGTTCCTGCTCGAGGTCGACACCAGCCGGCTCGGCGCGGTGCAGCTCGACGGGCTGGTGCGGCCGCAGCGCTTCGATCTCGTGCTGCGCAGCCACCGCGCCTTCGGCGCCGAGCTGCGCCAGGAGATCGCCGCCGTCTTCCGCAACGCCACCACCGCCTCGGGGCTGGCCGGCGACATCACCTTCACCACCGCCTCCCGCTTCGCCGTGGCGCCGCTCGACGCGCTGCGCGCGCATATCGGAGTGACGGCCTAGGCTCGGGCCGCGGCGGACCGGGAAAGCGTGACCTCCCGCGCCTTGCCGACGCACGACGCGCGTTCGACCGATGGCAGCTTGCTTAGCGAGTCGGTGTCGATAGCCGTCATCGCGATGACCCGTGCCCTCGCCGCGAATGTTTCGCCGGCACACACGGTCAACGCATCGCGATATGCGTGAAAAAAAGCATCGGCGCCGTGGTCCGAGGGGCTCGGCACCGATGCTCGGGAGTCAAACCAGCGTCTTGAGAACGGCAATCGTCTCGGCTGGCTCGGGGCGAACCGTGTAGTCAGGATCGGCGTTGGCGTATCGGACGATGCCACCGCGATCGATCACAAAGCGGGCCGGCATTGGCAATTGCCATGATGGCTCCCCGTTGCGCTTTTCGAGGTCGTTCTTGAACACGTTGAGATAGAACGTCCTTCAAATCCTCCGGAAGCGCGAAAGCAAGCCCAAACGACCGAGCAATATTCAACGCGTGATCGCTAACGATTGGGAAGTTCAGCCCTTGTTTTGCGGCCATCTCCGCCGAGAAGTTCGGCAGTTCCGGCGACAAGACGACGAGTTCTGCTCCCAGGGCGCGGACTTCACCGTAGACTGCTTGCAAAGCATCCAGCTCATGCCGGCAGTACGGTCACCACGCGCCGCGGAAGAAAGACACGACGAACGGCCCCTTGGCCCGAAGCTCCTGGGATGAGATCATCGTGCCGTCGTAGTTAGGCGCGCTGAAGCTGGGCGCCGTTTGGCCGACGGCTACGACATTCTTCAAGATGTCGGACGCCCGCAGATCGGCCGTCGCGCGGTCCATGATCGCGCGAATATCCGCTCCGCGACGTGCGGCAGATGTAGCGCGCGTAGCGTCGAGTGTTTCCTTCAGTGACATCACTTCACCTTCCTTTGCTTTAGGTTGGCACGCCGCATATCCGCAGCGGCATCAAGCCACGCTGGCGCACCAGTCGGTTACAGCATTCGTGCGAAAACGCAGCAGAGTCAAGGCCGAGCTCGTCAATGCGCATTCGTCGCCGGCACCTTGGGGGCAGCGACGTTCCGCATCAGCGGCACCAGCAGGGTGGCGATGACGAAGGCGATCATGATGGCGCGGAAGGCGTCGGCATAGGCCATGGTCGATGCCTCGCGGTAGGCCAGGTGCCAGAGCTGCGCGAGAGCGGCGGCGTGCCCCGCCTCGGGGCTGCCGGGGATCGTGCCGTAGCGCTGCGCCACGCCGTCCATCAGCCTGACCATGGCGCCGTTGGCCGGCGTCAGATGCGACGCGATGGTCACGAAATGGAGATTCGTCCGGTCGTTGAGGATCGCGCCGCTCACCGCGATGCCGACGGCGCCGCCGAGGTTGCGCATCATGTTGAACAAGCCGCTGGCGTATTTGAGCCGTTCCGGCGGCAGGCTGCCGAGGCCGAGATTGACACTGGGGGCGACGGCGAAGACCTGGGGAAAGCCGCGGAAGACCTGGGGCAGGAGGAGCTGCGCCGCGCCCCAATCATGCGTGATGAAGCTGAAGCTCCACATGGCGAAACCGAAGGACGCCAGCCCGAACATCATCAGCCAGCGCGTGTCGAATTTGCGCGCCAGCACGATGTAGACGGGCACGCCGACCAGCGAGGCGGCGCCGGTCGAGAAGATCGCGACCCCGGTCTGCCAGGCACTGAACCCGCGCACATAGCCCAGGAACAACGGTGTCAGATAGATGGTCGAGAAGATGCCGATCCCGGTGATGAAGGACAGGACGCAGCCGAGGGCAAAATTCCGGTTTCCCAGCGCGCGCAGGTCGACCACCGGGCGCGCGAAGGTGAGGCTGCGGATCACGAAGAGGACGCCGGCGATGCCGGCGACGAGCGCGCAGTCCCTGATGGTCGCGTCGTCGAACCAGTTCCAGCGCGACCCTTCCTCGAGCACGTACTCCAGGGTGCCGAGTGCCACGGCCATCAGCGCGATGCCGGGGAAGTCCGCCTCCTTGAGCAGCGAGAGATCGGGCTCGTCGATCCTGACCAGGAACGGGATCAGCAGGGCGATGGCCGAACCCGGGACCAGGTTGATGTAGAAGAGCCAGTGCCAGTTCAGCGTGTCGGTGATCCAGCCGCCGATCACCGGTCCCAGCGTCGGCGCGACCGACGCGATCGTGCCGATGACGGCGGCGGAATAGACGCGGCGCGCGCCCTGGAAATAGTGGAAGGACGAGGTGAAGACCGTCGGGATCATCGACGCGCCCAGCAGCCCCTGCAGCGCCCGGAACACGATCATGCTGTCGATGTTCCAGGCGAGCCCGCACAGCATGCTCGCCACGGTGAAGCCGGCGGCCGATGCGGTGAACAGCCACCGCGTGGAGAAGACGCGCGTCAGCCAGCCCGAGAGCGGGATCATGACGATCTCGGCGATGAGATAGGCGGTCTGCACCCAGCTGATCTGGTCCTGGGCCGCCGACAGGCCGCCGCCGATGTCCTGCAGGGAGGAAGCGACGATCTGGATGTCGAGCAGCGCGATGAACATCCCGACGCACATGACGACGAAGGGCAGCAGGCTGCGCACCCAGCCCGTCGCGGCGGGCGCGCCGCTCATGGCGCGCTCCCCGGGCGCGGGCGCGTGTCCACGCCCACCGTCGCCGACAGGCCCGGCCGGAGCTGGCGCAGCAGCGCGTCGCCGGGGTCCAGCGCGATGCGGACGGGAACGCGCTGCACGATCTTGGTGAAGTTGCCCGTCGCGTTCTCGGGCGGGATCACGCTGAAGATCGCGCCCGTGCCGCGGGCGAGGCTCAGCACGTGACCGCGAAAGACGTGGTCGGGCAGGATGTCGGCGACGACGGTTGCGGCCTGGCCCGGCGTCATCCGCGCGAGCTGGTCCTCCTTGAAATTGGCGTCGACCCAGAGACCGTGCGCCGGAATGACGGTGACGAGATAGGCGCCGCTGGCGACGTAGGCGCCGATCTGCGCGGCGCGATTGCCGACATAGCCGTCGATGGGCGAGCGGATTTCGGTGTAGCCGAGATTGAGCCGGGCGGTCTGAAGATCGGCCTCTGCCTGGGCGACGGCGGCGCCCGCCTCGGTGATCTCCGTGTCCAGCACCGTGAGCTGCTGCGTCGCGGCGTCGAGGCCTGCCGCGGACGCGGCGACGCCGGATTGCGCCTCATGGTCCAGCGCCAGCGCCTTTTCGGCGCTCTGCCGTGATCCGACGGTGGCTTGCGCCAGCTGGCGATAGCGGATGTCGTCCTGCCGCGCGAAGGCCGCCTGCGCCGTCTTCGCCGCGAGCTCCGCCCGGGCCTGGCGGATGGTCGATTGCTGCAACAGGTATGTCGCCTGCAGGCTGGCGAGCGTCGCCCGCCGCTGTCCGACGATCGCGGTCGCGTGATCGACGGCCGCCCGGAAATCCCGATCATCGAGGCGGATCAGCACTTGCCCGGCGCGGACATACTGGTTGTCGGCCACCAGGATCTCGGCGACGAACCCCGCCACATGCGGCGAGATCGGGGTGACGTCGCCGCCGGCATAGGCGTCGTCGGTGCTTTCGACGAAGCGTCCGACCGTCCACCATTGGTAGCCGTACCAGGCTGCTCCCAGACCGACGGCAAGGGCGAGGCCGGCAAGCGCCAACGTCCGGCGCGCCACTCTCGGCCTGCTCCGTGCCGCGGGCGTGCTCGCCTCCCGCTCGATGACCTGGCTGGCGCTCATCATCCACCTCCACTGCCCTGGAGAGCGCCATCGGCATCTCCCCCCGGGCCCCACAATATCCCGCGATCTCAATATAAGAGTATATACACCTAACGACGGGTGATCGCTATCACACTGACCCGAGGTCGATCTCGGCCCGGCGAGGGCGTTTTAACACGCTATTAATTGCTGATAATGAAATCTGGCTCTACAAAAAGAGAGAGCACCGCGGCGACCGCGACCTGCCATTGCGGTGATTACAGGTCGATCACGATGTCGCCCTGGGGCCGCGCGCAGCAGATCAGCACATTGCCGTCCGGTGGCGGATCGATCGGATCGGGCCGGTAGCTGACGGCCCCGGCGACAAGCCCGCTTTCGCAACTGTGGCAGACCCCGGTCCGGCACGCCCAGCGAACCGGCACGTCGCATGCTTCGGCAAGCTCGAGCAGGCTCTGAAAGGCCGCTCCCCAGCGGATGTCGAGACCGCTGCGGGCGAACGAGACCAACGGTCCCTCGCCGGGAGGCCCGGGCGGCAGGTGCGGGAGCCGGCGCGGCGATCCGGCGATGCCCGGCGTTTTGGACGGACCCGCGCCGAACAACTCCGTGTGGATGCGGCTTGCAGCAACGCCCCAGCCTGCGAGTCCGGCGGTCAGGTCGCTCATGAAGGCGGGCGGTCCGCATAAATAGAAGTCGGCGTTGCGCGGCACGTCCAGCTTCTGGAGCGCACGCATGTCCAAGCGTCCCCGAGCGTCGAAATCGAGACCCGGACGATCCCCCGGATCCGGCGCGCTGTAGCAAACGTGGCTGTGGCCATGGGCGAGAGCCTCGAGGAGCGTGCGCGCCTCCTCGGCAAAAGGCTGCTCGCGGCGGTTCCGGGCGCCATGGAGCCACCAGACTTCCCCCGGCGCCCCCTCGGCCGCCAAGGCATGGAGCATCGCCAGCACGGGGGTCGCGCCAATGCCGGCGCTGAGGAGAACGATGGGGTCGTCGCCCCGCCGCAGCGTGAAGCTGCCGCGCGGCGCGCTCGCCTCCACGACGTCGCCAGCCTGCAGCCTGTCGTCGATGTAAGCCCCGGCGGCGCCATGGGGTTCGCGCTTGACGCTCACGCGATAGCGCTCGGCGCCGGGCTCGCCGGAGAGGGAATAGCTGCGCATCAGCGCCGGGAGGTCGGGCGCCGGCTTCAGCCGCAGCACGATGAACTGGCCGGGCAGAAACGCGGCCAGGGGCTTCCCATCGACGGGCTCGAGCAGCAGCGAGATCACGCTGCCGCTCTCGCGAACTTTCTGCGACACCCGCAGCGGGCGGAACCCCGTCCAGGCCGGAGGCGGGCCGGACGCCGGGCCGAGCCCCGCATTTCCCGCCGTCGCGCCGCCCCGCCCCTGCTCGAGCAGCGCCTGCATGGAGGCGCGCCAACCGGCGCTCAGCGCCGGGATGCGCAGCGCACGCTCCAGCTCGCTGCCGGAGTGACCGGGCAGGTAGAGCAGCGCATTGATCTCGAACACGCTCATGCGCTCGGCGGCGACCGCGACCTGGATGATCTCGTCGCCGGCTTCCACCTCGCCTTCCTCCAGAACGCGGCAATAGAACCCGGGCCTGCCTTGCGCGACGAGCAGCGCGGCCATCTGCGGCTCGTTCATCCGGATACCCACCCGGTAACAGGTGACGCGCGGCTGCGTCACTTCGAGCAAGGCGCCGCCCACCCGGTAGCGGTCGCCGATGCACACCTCGCGGTCGGACAGGCCGTCGACGGTGAAATTCTCCCCGAACTGCCCATAGGTGAAGTCGTTTCGACCGAGCTGGCTTTGCCAATGTCGGTAGGAGTCCAGCTGATAGACCAGGACGGCGCGGTGCTCGCCGCCGTGCCCGGCCAAGTCCCCTTGCCCGTCGCCGTCGATGTTGAGCCGCCGCACCCTGCGCCGTCCTTGAACCGGCGTCTTCCAAACGGCCGTGTGGACGGTCTTCCCCTGCCACGCGACGTCGCGCGGCAGGCCGACGTTCACCGAGATCAATCGCGTCATCTCTCACCGCCCCGCCGCACCAGCGTCTCGTCGGTCTCGCCTTCCGGCAGCAGCACGAGGACGTCGTCGCCTTCGATCCTGAGCTCGAAGACCGGCAGGTCGCGCTCGGCCGGCGGGCCCAGGCATCGGCCCGTGGCGAGGTCGAAGCGCGCCTGATGCAGCGGGCATTCGACGGTGCCGTCTTCCTGCCAGCCCGTCGACAGCAGCGCGTATTCGTGGCTGCAGATGTCGTGCACGGCGACGAGCCGGTCGCCAAGGCGGAAGAGGCCGATCGAGATGCGGCCGAGCCTGACGCCCAGCGGCTCGCCCTCCTGCACCTCGTCGGCGCGGCAGGCGCGGTGCCAGCCCGACGCCATGCGGGCGCCGCCGCCTATTCCGCCGCCAGCGTCGCCTGCTCCTCGGCGAGCAGCCGCTCGACCGTCCGGCGCATATGGAGGCGCGCGCCGTCGGACTCGATGTCGACGAGGCCCGTCTCGCCGGTCTCGTCGAGCCGCGCCTGCTGCGCTTCGACCACCACCTTGTCCTCGAGGAAGGTCGAGGCGATCGCCTGATAGAGATCCTCGGTCGCCTGCGGATCGTCCTGGCGATAGCCGTTGGCGCTGGACCAGAAGTAGAAGCAGCTGCTCTCCGTCTCCGGCGTCAGGCCGTGGAAGATGCGCAGCGAGAAGCCGCCCTCGCGATTGCCCTGGGCATAGCCGCCGGTGACGGCGTCGACCGCGCCGGTCCATTGGATGATGCTGCCGGGGGCGATGAACTCGAACTCCTGCCAGCGGTCGACGCGGCCGGTGAATCCCGCCGCCTCGACATAGGTCGGCGGCGGCACCGAATTCAGCATCAGCCGCAGGTATTTGAGCCCCTTGGGCGTGCGCGTCGTCTTCATCTTGGCGTCGACATGGGTCATCGGATTGCCGCCGATGGTCTTGCCATGGACGTATCCCAGATGCGTCAGATCCATGAGGTTGTCGACCATCAGCATGTAGCTGCCGCCGATGTGATAGACCTCGCTCTTGTAGGGCCAGGTCTTGGCATCGTTGTGCCAGGGATAATCGACGATCTGCGCAGGATCGGCCTTGGCCGCCTCGCCCATCCAGATCCAGACCATCGCGTCCTTCTCGACCACCGGATATGTGCGCACCCGGGCGCGCTCGGGGATGAGATCCTGGCCCGGCACGCGCACGCAGCGCCCGTCGCGGTCGAACACCAACCCGTGATAGCCGCATTGCAGCCCCTGCTCGGTCACCGTGCCGAGATGCAGCGGCGTCGCGCGGTGGCAGCAGCGATCGGCGAGCGCGCCGACCTTGCCCGCGCTGTCGCGGAACATGACCACCGGCTCGTTGCAGATGCGCCGCGCCAGCGGCGCCCGCATCACCTCGCGCCCCCAGGCCGCGACATACCACGCGTTGCGGATGAACATGGTCCGACCTCCCTTGCGCCGGCGCGGTCGCCTGCCGCCGGTCGCATGAAAAGCGTCTCACTCCGGGCGAGTGTCGTCAAGCCGCGGCGCGCGGGACATCCGCCCCTGGACGGACGAACGCGGTTGAGCCAACATGGCCGCCGTCTGCCCCGGCCGATGAGGCACTGTGACCAATGCGTGACGTGCCCTCGCGGGAAAGCCGACATCTCACGCTCGCGGCGATCGTGGTCGCCGCCATCATCGTCATTGTCGTCGGCGCGTCGCTCTGGTACCTCGTGCAGCCCCAGCCCCTGCTGGTCCAGGGCGAGGCCGACAGCACGCGGATCGACATCGCCGCCCGCGTCGACGGCCGCGTCCGGGATATCCCGGTCAAGCGCGGGGACGATGTCCGCCCCCGCGCGACGCTCATCGCCATCGACAACCCCGAGCTCGTCGCGAAATACGCGGAGGCGCAGGCGGACCAGAAGGTCGCCGAGGCCGAGCTCGCCCGCATCAATGCCGGCACCCGCAAGGAGGAGATCGACGCGCGCAAGGCGAAGGTGCAGAGCGCCGAGGCCAATCTGATGCTCGCCCGGCAGACCTTCGAGCGCGTCCGACAGCTCGCGGCCAGCAATGTCACCTCGCAGCAGAAGCTCGACGAGGCCACGGATGCCTTGCAGGTGGCCGAGCGCGGCGATGAGCAGGCCAAGTATCTCTACCAGGAGGCGGTCGCCGGCTTCACCCGCGAAGAGCACGAGATCGCCGAGGCCAAGGTCAAGCAGGCGCAAGCCGCGGTCGCGACGCTGAAATCGCTGATCGACCAGACGACCGTGGCCGCGCCGATCGCGGCTCAGGTCTATCAGATCAACACCGAGCAAGGCGAAGTGGTGGCGCCGGGCGTGCCGCTGCTGACCCTGGTCGACCTCGACGACGTTTGGCTCGGCTTCGACTTGCGCGAGGATCTGATGTCCGGATTGAAGCTCGGGGACCGCTTCAAGGTCCGGGTGCCGGCGCTCGCCGACCGCGAGATCACGGTCGAGGTGCGCGTCATCGCCAGCAAAGGCGAATATGCCGGATGGCGGGCGACGCGCGCGACCGGCGATTTCGATCTGCGCACCTTTGCCATCCGCGCCTATCCCGTCGAGAAGATACCGGGACTGCGTCCGGGCATGAGCGCCTACGCCTATTGGCCCGCGCGAGGATGATCCGGCCGCGGGCCCGTCCGGGTGTCGTTCTCGTCGCCCTGCGCGAGCTGCGCTGGATCTGGCGCGACCGGGTGGCCGCCTTCCTGATCCTGGGCGTCCCGCTCATCGCCTTCGCGCTGCTGGCCGGGACCTTCAGCAGCGCCGTGATCCGCGGGCTGGGCGTGGTCGTCGTCGATGATGATCACTCGGCGCGGTCGCGCGAGTTCATTCAGGCCGTCGACGCCGCTCCGGGCGTAGCCATTACCCGGCGCGCGGACGATCTCAACGCGGCGACGCGCGCCATCCGATCGGGAGACGCCATCGCCGCCGCCTACATTCCGGCGCATTTCGAGCGCGATCTCGCGGCCGGGCGGCGGCCGCGGATCGAGGTGTTCTACAACACGCAGTTCATGACCCCCGGCAACGCCGCGGGCAAGGCGGTTCGCGACGCGCTCAGCGCCGCCGCGGCCAGGGTCGCGCCGGTTCGCGCCCTGGAGGTCCTGCCGCGGCCGAGCGGGGTCCTCGTCGTCGAGCAGTATGTGCTGACCAACCCCGCGCTCAACTATGCGCAGTTCCTCCTGCGCGCGGTGCTTCCGACGGTCCTGCATGTCGTCATCGCGGTGGCCGCGGGCTATTCGGTCGGATCCGAGTTTTCGCGGCGCAGCCGGCGCGCCTGGCTGCGCTGCGCCGGCGGCAGCGCGCTCGCGGCCTTGGTCGGCAAGCAGGCGCCGCTCTTTGCCGTCTTCCTGCTCATGATGGTGGTCCTGCTGTTCATCATCCATGGCGCGCTCGGCATTCCCTTCCGCGGGGACGCGCTGATGATGGCCGGCGCCGCCTGCCTCTTCATGCTGGCCTATCAGGCGCTGGGCGCATTGCTGCAGCTCCTCGTCCGCAACCTGCCGCTCGGCCTGTCCTTGACCGCCATCATCGTGTCGCCGGCCTTCGGCTATGCCGGGGTCGGTTTTCCGGTGCTGGGCATGGGCGCGTTCGCGCGGGTCTGGGGCGCGTTCCTGCCGCTGCGCTGGTACATCCAGATTCTGTTCGATCAGGCTGCGCGCGGCGCTCCGGTGCGTGCTTCGGCAGTGCCTTTCGCCATTCTCGCCGCCATGGCCATCGGCCTCTGGTTCCTGTGCTGGGCCCGGCTGCGCGCGGTGGCGGCGGCGCCGCTCCCGGCCCGCCCGGCCGCCGCTCTGCCGCCGGCCTTGCCGGGGCTCGGCGGCGCGTTCATCGGCGAGTGGCGCCGCGTGCTGCGCGACCCCAGTGTCTTCGGCCTCTTCGTGATCGCGCCGGTGCTCTATGGCGTCTACTACCCGCAGCCCTATCTCGGGCAGCTGCTGCGCGGCGTGCCGATTGCGGTGGTCGACCAGGACCGGACGGCGCTGAGCCGGGCGCTCGTTCAGACCCTCGATGCCGACGAGGGCGTCAAGGTCGCGGTCCGCGCCGACACGCTGGCGGACGCGCAGCGGGCGCTCTACGAACGGCGCGCCTTCGCGATTCTGGACATACCGCCGGACACCGAGCGGGAGATCCTGAAAGGCAACGACGCCCGACTGCCGGCCTATGTCGATTCGACCTATTTCATGGTGTTCAGCCGCACCCTCCAGGGCATCGGCGATGCGGTCCTCGCGACCACGGCGGACGAGATTTCGCACGGCGCGCGCGCTGCGGGCGCGCTCTATCGCACCGCGCTGGCGGCGGTCTCGCCGGTCGAGATCCTGATGGAGCCGCTGTTCAACCCGACCGGGGGCTATGCCAGCTATGTCGTGCCGGCGGCCTTCGTCCTCATCCTGCAGCAGACGCTGCTGATGGGGGCGGCGATGCTGGGTGGCGTCGCCTTCGAGGTCGGCGGACGCGGCGAGCGCAGCGCGCGCGGCTCCGCCGCCTCGGTGCTCGGCCAGGCCATGGCGCACCTCTCCCTCTATGCCGCTCCCTTCGCTCTCCTCATGATCGTGCTGCCCCACATCTATGGCTTTTCGACCCTCGACCGCACCCTCGACCTCGTGCTGCTGGGGGTGCCGTTCATCCTCGCCACCAGCCTGCTGGGCCAGGCGGCCGGCGCCTGCTTCCGCCGGCGCGAGACCGCCGTGCTGCTGTTCATCGCCACCAGCCTGCCGCAATTCTTCCTCGTCGGCGTTTCCTGGCCGGCGCAGGCGATCCCCCGAGCCCTGCGCGAGTTCGGGCGGCTGTTCCCGAGCGATGCGGCGATCGACGGGCTGGTGCGGATCAATCAGATGGGCGCCCGGCTCGGCGAGGTGCGCGGCGACTGGCGCACGCTCTGGCTCCTGGTCGCGATCTATTTCGTCGCCGCGGTCGCGGCGAACCGGTTCGGCGCGAAAGGCGCCGCCGCCCATGCGTAGGGCGTGGCGTCTGGCCGCCCTGCTGGGCGCCGCCGTCCTCGCCGGGGCGGCGCTGACCTATGCGTTCGCCCCGGCGCGGCCGGCGACGCCCATCGGCATGGTGCGGGCGACCGAGATCCGCATCGCCTCGGAGGTGAGCGGCCGGGTCGCCGCCATCCGCGTGAAGCCCGGCCAGGCCGTGCGCCAGGGCGAGGTGCTCGTCGACCTCGACAATCCCGAGCTCGCCGCGGCCGTCGATGTCGCAATTGCCGACGCCAACGAGAGGCGCGCCGAGCGGGCGCGCGTCTATGCCGGGCCGCGCCAGGAGCAGGTCGACATCCTGGCCCAGGAGGTCGGCAAGGCGCAGTCGGATCTGACCCTGGCCGAGCAGCAATTCGCGAGAATATCCGAGCTCGCCGCCCGCCAGGCCGAGTCCCGCCAGAACAAGGACAAATCCTCGGCCGAGGTCGGCGTCGCGCAGGCCGCGCTGGCGCTGGCGCAGGCGCGCCTTGCCGAAGCCAAGGCCGGGCCCACCGCCGAGGAGCGCGCGCTCGCCGACGCCAAGGTTGCCGCCGCCGATGCTGCCGCCGCCGTTCTGCAGCGCCGGCTTGCCAAGACGACCCTGACCGCGCCGGCCGACGGGATCGTCCGCGTGATCGCCGCCGAGCCGGGCGAGGCCATCATCCCCGGCCGCCCGATCCTGACCGAGGAAGCCGCCGGCGAGACCTGGTTCAGCTTCGTGCTGCGCGAGGATCGTCTTGCCGGGCTGCGCATCGGCTCGCCCGTCACCCTCCTCGCTGCCGACGGGCGGCGCCTGGCGGCGCGGATCACGGAGCTGCGCGCCCTCGGCGACTACGCGACCTGGCGCGCGGCCCGCGCGGTCGGCGACCACGATCTCAACACGCTGTCGCTCCGGGCCGATCCGCAGGACGAGCGTGGCGCGTCCGGGCTGCGACCCGGCATGACGGTCTGGCTGGCAAGCGGGAAATAGTCGCCCGGGAGGTCGCTTGCAGGCGCGTGCCGCGCGGGCGGCGGCGTTTGCGACGGCGCGCGGCGGCGCATATAACAGCCTGCCACCGTCCGAGACCGCGAAGGAGCAGCACTATGCCACGCATCAACGGAGCCGGGGCGTGACCCCCGCCGGGCGCCTGCCCACCCTGATCGTGGGCGGCGGCATCGGCGGGCTCGCCACGGCGCTGGCGCTCGCTCGCGCCGGGCGGCCGGTGCATGTCATCGAGAAATCCGCCGAGTTCGGCGAGATCGGCGCCGGTCTGCAGCTCGCGCCCAACGCGATGCATGTGCTCGATCACCTCGGCGTGCTGCCGGAGATCGCCAAGCACGCGGTCTATCCCCGCCGGCTGGTGTGGATGGATGCGATCGCCGCCACCCGCATCACCGAAATCGATCTGGGCGAGGCGTTCACGGCGCGCTACCGCCATCCCTACATCGTCATGCATCGCAGCGACCTGCTCGCGGTGCTGCTCGAGGCCTGCCGGGCGGAGAAGCGCATCACCCTGGAGACGCGGCGCGACGTCACGGCGATCGACGATCTCGGCGAGAGCGCGCGGGCGCGCTGCGCCGATGGCACGGCCTACGAGACCGATCTCCTGATCGGCGCCGACGGGCTGCATTCGACGGCGCGGCGGCTCTTTTCCGACGACGCGCCGATCCGTGACGGCTACGTCGCCTATCGCGGCGCCATCCCGATCGAGCGGCTCTCCGCCCATGCCGGGCTCGACAACGTCGTCATGTGGGTCGGCCCGGACATGCATTTCGTGCAGTATCCGGTGCGCCGCGGCGAGCTCTACAACCAGGTCGCGGTGTTCCGCAGCCCGCGCCCCAGCGCCACCTCCGACGATTGGGGAACGCCCGACGAGCTCGACGCGCATTACGCGCAGACCTGCGACTACATCCGCGACTGCATCGCGCTGATGTGGCGCGACCGGCACTGGATCATGACCGATCGCAAGCCGATCGCGCGCTGGACGAGGAACCGCATCGCGCTGATGGGCGACGCCGCCCATCCCATGTACCAGTACATCGCCCAGGGCGCCTGCCAGGCGATCGAGGACGCGCTGGCGCTGGCCGGGCTGGTGGCGGCCTCGCCCGGCGACCTGCCGGCGGCGCTCGCCGCCTATGAGCAGGCGCGCACCCGACGCACCGCGCGCGTCCAGATCACGGCGCGGGCGATGGGCGCCTTCTTCCATCTCGACGGCATGGGGGCGGTGCTGCGCAACGAGATGATGGCGGCGCGCTCGGCCACCGACTACACCATGCTCGACTGGCTCTACGGCCACCGGGTCTGACCGGATGGCGGGACTTTATTTCGAGGACCTGGCGGTGGGCCGGAGCTTCACCACCGCCGCGACCGAAATCTCCGCCGCCGACATCGTCGATTTCGCGCGGCGCTTCGATCCCCAGGAGTTCCATCTCGACGAGGCGGCGGCGGCCGCCTCCGCCTTCGGCGGTCTGGTCGCGTCGGGGCTGCACACGCTCAGCCTCAGCTTCCGCCTGTTCTTCGATCTCCGCCTCTGGCCGGAGGCGATCCTGGGCTCGCCGGGCATGCGCGAGGTGCAGTGGCTGAAGCCGCTCCGCCCCGGCGACCGCATCCATGCCGTGGCCTCAGTGGTCGAGCTCAAGCGCTCGCAGAGCAAGCCCGACCGCGGCGTCGTCACCATGCGCCACGACACTTTCAACCAGCGCGGCGAGCGCATCATGACCGCGCTCTGCCTGCATCTGCTGCGGCTGCGCGAGGCGGGCGCCGCGTGAGGTTGCAGGAGCTTCCCGGCGGGGCCCTGGCGCTGTCTGCGACGCTCTCCTGGTCACAATATATATCACAATTTTGACTGCCTCTCGGCTGGCCGAAGGTCGAGCCAGTCGCTAGCATGGACCTTTCCGCCCTCCTCCGACGCGGCGCATGGATGCCCGTTGGCGCGCGCAGGGATGAGAGGGGACCAGACCGCATAAATGAGGTGGCGTTGCCGCCCCCCGGCAGAAGGCCGGGCGTCGATGGAACGGCGCGGCGGCACGAGCGGCGTGAGGAGCAAGTCTTGATGGATGACGTTCGGGGCTATGCTGACGCGACGCTCCGCTTGCCGCAGGAAGATCGGCCGGCGGCGACGAGCCGGGCGGCGGAGGTTCCTTCCGGCTGGTGGGTGTGGTTCATCTATGCGGCGACGCTCCTGGGGCTCGCCGCGATCGCCTACTACAATCTCGGCAGCCTCGCCCGGCGCGTGCTGGCGCTCGAGGCGCAGCATCAAGAGCTGCGATTGCTGGTTTATCCCACCGTGCTCTGGATGGCCATGGGAATGCTGCTGCTCGCCTTCCGTACCATCGTCTGGATGTTCTATCGCCCGGTCGCGTCGGTATCACCCGCCGCCGCGCCGTCGCTCACCGTGATCATCCCCGCCTATAACGAAGGCGCCATGGTGCTGCAGTCGATCCGGGCGGTGGCCGAGGCGGATTATCCGCACGACCGGCTCGAGATCCTGGTGATCGACGATGGCAGCAAGGACGACACCTGGACCTATATCCGCCAGGCGGCGGACCGTTTCCCCGAACTGGTCACCGCCCTCAGGCATGAGCGCAATCGCGGCAAGCGCGCCGCCTTGGCGCTGGGCTTCGAGCGTGCGCGGGGCGACATCCTGGTGACGATCGATTTGGACAGCGTGATCGCGCCCGACGCGCTGCTGGCGATCGCCGCGCCGTTCCGCGACCAGCGGGTGGGCGCCGTGGCCGGCAAGGTTCTCGTCCATAACCGGCGCGGTCTCATCCCGCGCATGCTCCATGTCCGGTTTGTCCTCTCCTTCGACCTCATGCGGTCCGTCGAATCCGCCTATGGCAATGTGTTCTGCTGTCCCGGCGCGCTCACGGCGCTGCGCGCCGTCGCCGTGCGTCGGGTTCTCGAGCCCTGGAAGAACCAGCGTTTTCTCGGCAGCCAGTGTACCTTCGGCGAGGACCGGGCGCTCACCAATTACCTGTTCGAGGCCGGCTATGATGCGGTCTATCAGCGCAGCGCCGTGGTGCACACCCTCGTGCCGACCGACTACGCCAAGCTGTGCAAGATGCTCATCCGCTGGGATCGCAGCTATGTCCGCGAGGAGATCCGTTTCGCCCGCATCGTCTGGAAGCGGCCGCTGCCGACCCTGCTGATCGCGCTCTATGATCGCTGTGTCACCAATCTGCGCTTTCCCGTGCAGTATGTCAGCCTGGTGCTGCTCGCCGGCATGGCGGCGCATGACCCGCGCGTGCTGACGCGGATGCTGGCTGCGATCGGCGTGCTGGCGCTGGTGAACATGCTCTACTATCTGCGCAGCGAGCGCTCCCTCGATTTCGTCTACGGCGTCCTCTACGCCTATTTTTCCGTCTTCGCCCTGTTCTGGATCTTCCCCTACGCCGCCCTTACCGTGCGCGCCCGCGCCTGGCTCACCCGCTGAGGCGCCGCCGCTCCGGCAGGCGCGCCGATCAGGCGCCGGGCCGACCCTCGCCCCCACCCCGGCGGTCGGCGCCGGGCGCGATGGCGAAGCGGCGCTGATAGGCGCGGCTGAACGCCGTCTCCGATTGATAGCCCACCTCCTCGGCGATCACCGCGAGCGGCAGCGTGGTCGCCCGCACCCGGTGGCGCGCCATGGTGAGCCGCAGCTCCGCGAGGAAGGCGAGCGGCGCCGCGTTGACGGTCTTCTGGAAGAGCCGCACCAGCGTCGCGCGCGAGGTGTTGGCGCGTTCGGCCAGCTCGTCGAGCTTCCAGTCGCGCGCCGGCTCGGTCAGCATGCCGGCGAGCGCGCGCGCCGTCTGGCGCCGCGCGAGCAGCGCCAGGATGCCGCTGCCGTCGCGTTCGCTCTCGAAATGCGCCCGCAGCACGAACATCATCAGCGAGCTGGCCAGCGCCGCGGCGATCGGCGCGGCGCCGAGCCGGTCTTCCTCGAGCTCGGCCTGGATCGTCTCGATGATGCGCCGCAGGCGCAGGGCGTCGCGCCCCGCCGCGCCGTCGAGCACCACCACCGCCGGCAGCGCCGCCAGCACCAGATTGTCGTGCGCCTGCTCGAAGCACAGCCGGCCGCAGATCAGCTTGGTATCGGGCTCGCCGTCGACATTGCTCTTCACCACCAGCGCGTCGTGCAGCCGCCGCTCGATGCGCAGGCCGGAGCTGCGGCCCGCGGCGGTCGGGACTGCGCGGATGGTATGCGCGCCGCCATGCGGCAGCACCGCCACATCGCCCGCCTTGAGCAGAAGGCCGGTGCGGTCGCCGGCGTCGAGCAGGCAGGCGCCATGGGTGACGATGTGGAACGGCGCCCAGCCCCGCGCCTCGGCCTCGTGCGGCGACGACCATTGCGCGCCGAAGCGGCAGAGCTGCTGCAGCTCGGGCCGCACCCGCAGCAGCGGCGCCAGCTCCCGGAAGATCTCTGCCTCATTTTGCATCACCGGCTCCCGAGCGATCCGCGCCATGGAAGGCAGCGATTGATCCGGGCTGCTACGTGTCTGCGCCGCGCAGATAATGTCGCCGATCCATTTACGCGGCTACACTGCCGGCGACAATCGGCGAGAACGGCGATGCGCGCGGCGGATCGAGGCCCGGACAGGACAGCGGCTTTTCGCGGTTTTCACGGGAGTGTTACCCGCCGGACAGGGCTCGCCTGTGTCACCATGCTGGTCGGACTCTTTCTCTGGGGAGGATGCGCGATGGCGGCGGACGGGTTGACGACCATTCCCAGCAGCGCCGGGCCGAAGGAGACGATGGATCGGCTCGAAGCCGCGGTCAAAGCCAAGGGCATGACCGTGTTTGCCCGCATCGACCACGCCGCCGGCGCCGCCGCGGTGGGGCTGCCGCTGCGGCCGACCGAGCTGCTGATCTTCGGCAATGCCAAGGGCGGCACGCCGCTCATGCAGCGCGACCAGACGATGGGCATCGACCTGCCGCTGAAAGCGCTGGTCTTCCAGGATGACGCCGGCAAGGTGTGGCTGTCCTATTACGACCCGCACTGGCTCGCGCGCCGCCACGGCCTCGGCGCGGTCGTGGCCGCCAATGTCGATGCCATGGCCGCGGCGCTCGACGCCGTGGCAACGCAGGCGACGAGATCGCCCTGACGCGGTGACCCCGGCTTTTTCCGGGACCCTGCTACACCGTCTCCGGCAGCTTCTTGCCGCGCGTCTCCGGCAGGAAGGGCGTGGCGAGGAAGCCCAGGATATAGATGAAGCCCACGATCACCGCCGCGAGGCCGTAGCCGCCGAGCTGCACGATCAGCGTGCCGGCGACCAGCGGCCCGAGAAAGGCCACGAAGCGCGGCGCGTTGAAGCTGAAGGCGACGCCGGTGGCGCGCAGCCGGGTCGGGTAGAGCTCCGGCAGCCAGGTCGACATCCAGGTATATTGGCCCAGGGTGAAGAAGCCGTTGATGCCGGCGACCAGCAGCAGCAGATGCAGCTCGTGCGTCCACAGGAACAGCACCGGCGTCAGCACGAAGGCCATGGCGAAGAACAGCATGGTGATCGGCTTGCGGCCGAAGACGTCGGCGAGGAAACCCAGGCCGATATAGCCCGCGATCGCGCCGACATTGTAGGACATGCCGGCAAAGCTCGCCCATTGCGGCGCCGACAGCCCCGCCTTGGCGGCGGTGGCGCCGATATAGGGCGGGACCCAGGAGGAGATGCCCCACCAGGCGAGCGTCGTGGTCAGCGACATCAGCAGCGCGATCAGCGTGCGCCGCCGCACCACGGGATCGGCGAAGAGATCGACCAGGGTGAAGCGCGCCAGCGCCGTCTCGTGCTCCGCCAGCACGGCGCCGCTGCGCTTGCGCTCGACCGCGGCGCGCCGCCGGTGGTTGGCGCTTTCCCACAGCGCCGATTCCGGGATGCCGCGGCGGATCCACAGCGTGACCAGCGCCGGCAGGATGCCGATCAGATACATGGTGCGCCAGGCGCCGGGACCGTAGGGGCTCACCAGCAGCCAGACGAAGGAGGCGATGAAGAAGCCGATGCCGAGGCCGCATTGCATCAGCCCGGCGCCCTTGCCGCGGGCGTCGTCGGGCCAGAGCTCGGCGGTGATCGAGGTGCCGGTCGCCCATTCCGAGCCGATGGCGATGCCGACCAGGAAGCGCAGGAGGGCGAACGACTCCCAGTTCCAGGAGAGCGCGCTCAGCCCGGTCATCAGCGAATAGGCCAGGATGGCGAACATCATGGTGCGCTTGCGGCCGATGTAGTCGGCGAGCACGCCGCCGATCAGCCCGCCGATGCCCCAGCCGAGCAGCGTGATGGCGATGACCGTGCCGGCATAGGCCGGCAGCGCCGCATGGAGCGCGGGATCGAGCAGCTGGCGCAGCGCCAGCCCGACGGTGAGGATCAGCGCGTAGGTCTCGTAGCCGTCGAACAGCCAGCCGAGATTGGCGGCCAGCAGCGCGTTCCACTGCCCGCGCGACAGGCTGCGATACCAAGGCGTCGACCCCAAGGCGATGTCCTGCATGTTGCCTCTCCTCCCCTTTTATCGCGTCGTGTTCTTGCGTTTCGCCGCCGCCAGCCGCACCGCCTGCAGGATCTCGGGATAGGCCCCGCAGCGGCAGAGATTGCCGGCCAGGTAGTGGCGGATGTCGTCCTCGCTGGGATCCGGATTTTCCTCGAGCAGCTGGCGCGTCATCAGCACGAAGCCCGGCGTGCAGAAGCCGCATTGGAAGGCGCCGGCCTCGATGAACGCCTCCTGCACCGGATCGAGGACGCCGTCCTCGGCCAGGTGCTCGATCGTCGTCACCGCGGCGCCGTCGATCAGCGCCGCCAGCGCCAGGCAGGACGACACCGCGCGTCCGTCGACCAGCACGGTGCAGCAGCCGCAGAGCCCCTGGCCGCAGCTTTCGCGCGCGCCGTACAGCGCGAAGCGGTCGCGCAGCATCGCCACTAGGCTCTCCTGCGGCGCGATGTCGGCCGCCACCTTGCGGCCGTTGAGGGTGAAGCGGATGGTGCGGGAGGCGGCGCTCATCTCATTCCTCCGGCAGGATGTCGCCGGCGGCCGCGCGGATCGCGCGATAGACGGCCTCGGGCGTGAGCGGCAGCGAGGTCAGCCGCACCCCCACCGCGTCGTGGATGGCATTGGCGATGGCGGGCGAGACGCCGAAGGTGCCGCTCTCGCCGACCCCCTTGGCGCCGAACGGGCCGCTCTGCTGCGTCGCCGCCACCGCCTCGCTCTCGATCCGGGCCGGCAGGTCGCCGAACCCGGGGATCTTGTAGTCGGCGAAGGACGGGTTCTTGAGCTGGCCCTCGGCGTCGAACTCCATGCTTTCCAGCAGGGTGAATCCGAGCTGCATGATGGCGGCGCCCGAGAGCTGCGTCTCGACGATGCGCGGGTTGAGCGGCGTGCCGGCATCGGCGACGGTGACGAGCCGCTGCAGCCGCACGCGCCCGGTCTCGGCATCGACCTCGAGCTCGACGCCGGCGCCGCCCACCATCCAGAACGGCGTGGCGTTGTCGCTGAGCCCGGTCGCGCAGTCGGGCGGCGCGTAGCTCGGCACGAAGCTCGCCGTGCCGATGATGGTGCCCGCCTGCATGCCGTAGCGGCGGCGGAACAGCTCGGCGATCTCGACATTGGCGCCGGGCGGCAATCCCAGCTCGGCGGCGAGCGCCGCGAGCTTGTCGCGCGCATCCTCGGCCGCCCGCTTCACCGCGTTCCCCATGTGGAAGGTCGAGCGCGAGCCCAGCGTCGCCATGTCGTAAGGCGTCACGTCCGTGTCGGGATGGACGACCCGCACCGCTTCCGCCGGGAGGTTCAGCACCTCGGCCGCGATCTGCGCCATCGCCGTGTCCGAGCCCTGCCCCATATCGACGGTGCCGCACTGCACGGCGCAGCTGCCGTCGGCGGCGATCGTCACCATCGCCACCGAGGCGGTGGGCGAGATGCTTGCCTTGAAGCCCAGCGCGATGCCGCGGCCGCGCCTGATCGGCCCGGCGCCGCGCTCGAAGGGACGGCTCCAGTCGAGCTTCTGCGCCAGCCGCTCCAGCACCGCCGGGATCGCCGCGTCGCGCATCACCGTGCCGGTGGCCTGCGGCCGGCCCTCGCGCAGGATGTTGCGGCGGCGGAACTCGACGGGATCGAGCGCCAGCGCGCGGGCGATGAGGTCGGTGTGGCTCTCATAGGCCCAGACCAGCTGCGGGATGCCGAAGCCGCGCAGCGCGCCCGCCGGCGGCCGGTTGGTGTAGAGCGCCACGCTGTCGATCGCCACGTTCTCGATGTCGTAGGGTCCGGCGGCGGTGAAGCCCGATTTCTGCGTGACGCGCGGCCCGATATCGGCATAGGCGCCGCCGTTCCACCACACCTCGCAGCGCCGGGCGGTGATGCGGCCGCCGCGGTCGACCGCGCTCTTGATGCGGAAGGTGCAGGCGTGGCGCGTGATGGTATAGAACTGCTCCTCCATGGTGAGCGACAGCTTGACCGGGCGCCGCGCCAGCAGCGCCAGCGCCGTCACCAGCGCCTCGAGCTTGATGTAGAGCTTGGCGCCGAAGCCGCCGCCGAGATAGGCGGTGCGGACCCGCACCCGGTTCTCCGGCCAGCCCAGCAGCCGCGCGATCTCGATGCGCACGAAGGACGGGCTCTGCGAGGCGGTGTGGATAGTGACGGCGCTCTCGCTCGCCTCGGCCAGCGCCACCATCGGCTCGAGCGGCGTGTGCATCACCGGCTGGCTGCGGAAGCTGTGCTCGAAGACGTGATCGGCTTCGGCGAAGGCGCGCTCGGCATCGCCGCGCCTGAGCTGGAACTCGAGCGCCACGTTGGTGCCGCGCTTGCCGCCGAGATGCTTCAAATCGGCAAAGGTGCCGGCGGGCTTCAGCGCCTCGTGCACCAGCACCGGCGAGGTCGCCGCCTCGACCTCGTCGAAGACCCCGGGCAGCGCGTCGTACTCGACCGTGACGAGCTGCGCCGCCGCCTCGGCCACGCCGGGATCGGCGGCCAGCACCGCCGCCACCGGCTCGCCGATATGGCGCACCTTGTCGATGGCGAGGATCGGCTGGTCGTGGAAGGCGGGGCCGTAATAGGGGCTGGGAATGATCCGCCGCACCTCCGCGCTGGTGATGACGGCATGGACGCCCGCCATCGCCAGCGCCGCGGCGGCGTCGATGCGGCGGATCGTGCCATGGGCGATCGGGCTGCGCACCAGCTTGGCGTGGAGCATGCCGGGCAGGCGCAGATTGTGGATGTACTCCGCCCGCCCCGTCACCTTGGCGCGGGCCTCGAGCCGCGGCAGCGAGCGGCCGATCTGCCGCACGACGCTCACGGCGTCTCTCCCGCTGCCGGCAGGCCGAGGAGCCGCGCCAGCGCGCGGCGCAGCTCGACCTCGAGCAGGCGGCGCTTGTAGGCCGCGGAGCCGCGCGCATCGGCGATGATCGCCGCCTCGGCCGCCGCCGCGCGTCCCGCCTCGCGCCGCAGCGCGGCAGTGGCCGTCCGCCCGGCAAGCAGGCTCTCCGCAGTGGCGAGGCGCATCGGCCGCTCCGTCGCCGCGCCCAGCACGATGGTGGCCGAACGGATCGCGGCGCCTTCCGCCTCGACCGACAAGGCCAGGCCCAGCGCCGGCCAATCATCGGCCGCCCGCGTGGTGCATTTGACATAGAGTGCGCGCCGCTGCCCCTGCGGCGGCACGATCAGCGCCACGATGAGCTCGTCGCCGCGCAGCACCGTCTCGTAATACCCGGCGACGAGGCCGTCGACCGGCAGGCGGCGGCGCCCGGCCGGCCCCGCGATCTCCACCTCGGCGCCGAGCGCCACCAGCACCGGCGGCAGGTCCATATGCGGATCGGCATGGGCGAGATTGCCGCCGATGGTGGCGACGTTGCGCACGCGCGGATTGGAATGGGTGCGGAGCGTCTGGGCGATCACCGGCGCGGCGCGGCGGATCTCCGGCGCGCGCTCGAGCTCGGCGAGCCGCACCATGGCGCCGATCCTCAGCTCGCCCGAGGGCGCCAGCGCGAGACGCGCGATATCGTCGCGCAGCGCGTTGAGGCTGACGAGGCGCTTCGGCCGGAAGAAGCCCGACTTCATCATCAGCATCAGCGCCGTGCCGCCGGCAAAGGCGCGCACCGTCGGATCCTCGGGATCGAGCAGCGCCAGCGCCTCGCTGAGCGTGCCGGGCTCGACCAGATCGAACGGCATCATCGCGCCGCGCCCGTCCCTCTCCGGCCGCCCCTCTGCACTCGTCGCGCCCGCTTGCGCATCGCCCCTCCCGATCCTTCTTGTCGCCCGCGCGCGCGAACGGCCCGTCTTCTCGGCGACGCGAGTATAGGGCGCGCGGCGCTGACGGCAACCGCGCGGCAACCTGCAAGACCCCCTCTTCGCCATGCGCCTTGGCGCAACCGATCGTTGCGGTTATGCTGTCGTTTCGATGGCCGAACGACCGGCCATGCGGGCGACAGAATTCCTGCCCCCGCCGGGGGTAAAGGAGATCGAGCGGCAGGGGCGTAGTGAAACGCGCCGCCGCCAATTCGGGAGGGAGCAAATGCATCAGAAGAGGGCGATGGCGTTCTCCGTGGCGCTGGCCATGGGAGCGCTGCTGGTCGGCTGCACGGAGCACGAGATGGCGGCGGCGCCGCCGGCCGCATCGACAGTGGCCGCCGCGCCGATGATGCCGGTGCCGCCGGATGGCGCGACCGGCGCGGATTGGAAGACCTATCACGGCACGTGGCGCGACTACGACTTCAGCGGCCTCGACCAGATCAACACCGACACGGTGAAGAACCTGCAGGTGGCCTGGACCCACGATCCCGGCCGCGACACCCGCGGCCTGCAGTCGATGCCGCTGGCCGAAGGCGGGATCCTCTACTACTCGGGCTCCTACAGCCGGGTCTATGCGCTCGACGGCGCCACCGGCAAGGTCGTCTGGTCCTATTTCCCCAAGCTCGACGAGGGGCTGATCAAGCGGCAGACGCATACGCCCTATAATCGCGGCGTGGCCATGGGTCACGGCAAGATCTATGTCGGCACGATGGACGGCAGGCTGATCGCCCTCGACCAGCAGACCGGCAAGCCGGTCTGGGACACCAAGCTCATCAACTCGCAAAAGCTGACCGTGGGCTTCACCGGCGCGCCGATCGTCGTGAAGGACATGGTGGTGATCGGCGCGCAGGGCGGCGAATGGCCCTATCGCGGCCCGATCTTCGGCGTCGACGCCAACACCGGCAAGAAGCGCTGGACCTTCCTGACCGTGGCGCCCGACGCCAAGTCGCGGGCGACCTGGGGCCACAATTCCTGGCGCACCGGCGGCGGCGGCGGCTGGATGCCCGGCACCTATGACGCCGCGACCAACACGCTGTGGTGGGGCACCGCCAACCCGGCGCCGCTCTATGACTGGTCGGGAGCGGATTTCATGCACAAGGGCGCCCGGCCCGGCGACAATCTCTACACCACCTCGGTCCTGGCGCTCGACCCCGACACCGGCAAGCTCAAATACTATCACCAGGAGCTGCCGCATGACGGCTGGGACTTCGACAGCGCCATCGGCGAGTTCGTCATGATCGACCAGGGCGGCAAGCCGCTGATCGTCCATCCCAACAAGAGCGGCTACATCTTCGTCTATAACCGCAGCGACGCCAGCCTCGTCAACGTCTGGCGCATCACCGAGAACAGCAACTTCGTCAAGACCATCGACCCGCATACCGGCGAGCTGATCGGGCGTCGCGACTTCACCGCCGGCCATGTCGATCCGCCGCTCTGCCCGGCGATCGACGGCGGTGTCAGCTGGAATTCGGGCGCCTATGATCCCCGCACCGACACCTGGTACAAGGTCGGCAACGAGTGGTGCATGGATCTGAAGGTGGTGAAGACGCGGCCGATCCTCGAGCCGCAGGCGCAGCTCGACATCGGCGCCGATTTCCACGAGGTGCCGCCTCCCGGCGCCGACAAGCCCTGGGGCCATGTCGACGCGCGCGACCCCGTCACCGGCCAGATCAAGTGGCAGGTGAAGTTCAAGGAGCCGCCGATGGCGAGCCTGCTCGCCACCGCCGGCAACCTGCTCTTCGTGCCCGATGCCGAGGGCGTGCTGCACGCCTTCGATTCACGCAACGGCAAGGAGCTGTGGTCGCATTCCGACGGCGTCGGCCATGATGGCGGCATCATGACCTATGCCGCCAACGGCAAGCAGTACGTCGCCGTGGTCGCCGGCTGGGGCGGCATGGCGACCGACGGCTTTCCCAAGATGTTCGGCGAGCCCTTCACCAGCATGCCGCGCAACACCGGCGTGCTCACGGTCTATGCGCTGAAATAAGCTTCTCGCGAGTGTTAGGCAGGGCGGGGCAGGCTTGCCCCGCCCTCGCCCTGTCGGAGCACGAGACATGTCGAGATCCCTGTTGGGAATTGCCGTCCTCGCCCTCTCCCTTGCCGCCACGCCGGTCCTCGCCAGGCAGGACCGGGCGATGAGCGACGAGGACGTGGCCGGGCTTTTCGCCTCCACCTGCGGCTTCTGCCACCAGGATGGCGGCCGCGCCGCCGGCAGGGGCCCGCAGCTCATGGGCACCAAGCGCACCGACGCCTTCATCATCAACCGCATCAAGCACGGCAAGGAGGGCTATATGCCGGCCTTCGGCCAGGCGTTGACCGATCGCGAGATCAGGGGCATCGTGCACTACATCCGCCATCTGAAGCCGGACTGACCGCCATGCCGCGCGTTCGCTTCATCGCCCTTCTCGCCGCGCTGCTGGCCGCGGCGCTGGCGGCGCCCGCGGCGGCGCGCGGCCTCGCCGACATCAGATCGAGCGGCACCATCGCGCTTTGCGCCCATCCCAACTCGCTGCCCTTTGCCAGCAAGGACGGGCGCCGCCACGGCTTCCAGGTCGAGCTCGCCGAGGCGCTGGCGCATCAGCTCGGCGTGACGCTGACCCGCGAATGGATCATCAGCCGCTACGATCTCTTCCGCGCGCCCTGCGACATCGTCATGGACAGCATCGCCGATCCCGAGGCGCAGGCGGAATTGGGGCTGCAGCTCTCCAAGCCCTATCGCCGCAGCGGCGTGGCGCTGGCGCTGCGCGCCGACGAGAAGATCCGCTCGCTCGACGATCTCGGCCGCCGGCGCAAGGTCGGCGTGCTCACCAGCTCGATCGCGGCGATGACGCTCAACCAGCGCGGCATCGAGACGCTGCCGGGCCTGTTCGAGGACGAGCTGCTGGCGATGCTGGCCAAGGGCGAGCTCGACGCCGCCGCGGTGACGCCGACCTCGGTCGGCTATTACAACCTGCGCCATCCCGAGGCCCGGCTGCATCTGGTCTACGTCTTCGACAACGACCCCGATCTCGCCTGGAACGTCGCAATCGGCATGCGCCGGCCGGACGCCGAGCTGCGCCAGGCGATCGACGCGGCGCTGCCGCGGATGCTGGCAGGACGGCACGGTGAAGCGCATCTACGCCCGCTACGGCATCGCGGTCCAGCCGCCGCGGTAGGCGCGGGGACGGCCCTAGGCTGTGTACTCATGACGGCAATATGATCGGCCGCTAAGGGCGGAAAGCGGATGCAGAGTTGGCCGCATGGAGGTCCGCTCTGCGCCCATTGACGACATTCCGGGGCGCTCGTGCGCTTCCCGGAAGCCGCCATCCCGCATGGCCAAATATCTGCTACATCAGGCGCAGTGCCGCTTCCTCACGCCGCCGTCCCGTCCGCGTCACCGTACATGGTGGCCACAACCGCCGGATTCTCGATGATTGAGCGAAGTTCGCGTCCCTGTGACCGGTTTACCGTCACCATCGAGATATTGAGATAGGCATTGTAGTCGTCCGGCGCGATCATCTTAACCTCGAAGCCGAGCGAATACGCGGCGGCAATGAGCATGCCGTTGGAGACATAGTTGCCAAGGGGCTTGAAGTGTCCGAACTGACGCATCAGATTCTCAGCGCGATGCTTCAGGCCGTAGCTGCTGATGCGTCGATTGATCGATCTGATCTTCTGCTGACGCGAGAGATAGATCCATGCCAGCTCGAACTGGTCGAACCCCCAGTCGGATTCATAAGCCTCTCGGCGGCGCTCCTGAAGCAGCGATAGGCGCTCGTTAAGCGGCTTCTCCATTTCGCCGCTGACGCCCATCCACGCGCTGTCGAAGCCCCGCTGGGTCAGAAGTGGATGGGCGTCGAGCACGCGGCGAAGCTCGATACGGGCGAGCGCGCGCGACAGGAAACGGTTGAAGTCCTTCTCGGTCTCGGAGGGAATACCAAGCGCCGCGCAGAATTGCTTGTCGTCGGCCGCTACCGTGGTGGGGCCGACCGCCAGGGCCTTGCGCATACCGCTGTAGGTCGTGAAGCCAAGCCCGCGCGCTGCCGCCTCGATTCGATGGCTGGGCTTGTGAGTAGGAAGCGACCGGTGAAGATAATCCTTGATGGCCTGCAGGTCGTCGGACGCAATGGTGATGCGCATGAGAGCCTCGTTCCGTAGGCAGCCGGACGCCATTTAAGCAGCAGCCGATGGAAGAGGTTCGGCGCATAACACATCGAGTTGTGACGGCTTTTAACTTGGCGTCAGGTTTGGAGCCGCAGTCCGTATTCTCAGGCTCTCACCGCTTCGCTTCCCTGTCAATATTACACCTTCGGCTGGGCCAGTCCGCCGCGGCCCCATGGATTCTATTGGCGGTCCGCAAGCGATGCCTATTTGCCAGGAACGTTGTGCAGCTTACCTCTCTTCGACTGTCTCGATCGACTGGCTGACGTCCGGGTGCGCCTTCGACACCTATGCAGCTTTCGCGACTTCTTGGGCGGCGAGTTCGGCCTTTTTTCCTAACGCCGGCGCCTCCGCCAGCGAGGAGCGGGTTGCAGCGTAGCTCGGCGCGCGACCATCGGACAATCGCTTGCGACCCCACCTGGCCCGACATTCCGCTGGCGTCAGACCGCGGCCCGCCAGCCGACCTCGAGCGTGCGGCGACAAGCGCACGCTGGCAGCCGAGCTATGGCGCGCGAGGCGTTCCCGTCAGCAGGGGAAATTCGGCGATCGGAAGCGGCGAGGAGCTGCCTCTCAGCTTGAACTCCAGGAACCGGTTCATTATCAACCACGCCCTCGTCACCACCCTGTCGACCTGATTGCCCGGTATCTGCGTACGGTTGCCGTGCCGAGGCTCGGTAGAGGTGTCAGTGATTAGCTGGAGAAACGCCCGGTCCAGATTTAGCGCCTCCCTCAATGCCTGCCATCGCGTCGCCGCAGGCGCGCCGACGCCTCCGATGATGTGGGATAGGCCCTCGACCACCCGCGCGGCGTTGATCGGGCCGTGGTGGGGCAGGGAGATGCATGTGACGAGATCGTTCAGGGCGTGAAAGATGGCAGGCTCTTCCACGGTCAGCTTCCACACATCGGCGAGGTTGCGATCTCGGCTGAAAGCCGTGACGTAGCGGGAGAGCGCGGGCTGCTCGGTCCGCAACGGCATTGTCCTGCCACCGTCCTCATCCACTAGCTCAAAGAAGACCACCAGCGCCCGCCCCTCGGCGAACGAGATCAGATCCGCGGCGGCGCGAGCGAGGTCGAAGGCGCGGATGTAGATGGGCATGAAGTCATCGGTTCGATTGAACCGGTTTGCCACGCACGTCGCCGTCACCTTCGAGTGCACGATCTCTATTTCGATGGTGACGTCGAGCCTGAACTCGGGAATGTGCCAATTCACCCGACCGAGACCTGAAATGGTCACGTCGACGGTGTCCGGTAGTATCCTACCAATGAACGTTATCGTTGGCATCGGCGCGAACCTAGATTGCCCCGAGCGTTGCGGGCGGAAAGACCCGCGCCGGGAGGTGCGTGAAGCCGGCCGCGACCGATCCATAGAACCGGTGAAATCCATTGTGGACGGCGTAGCGATACCGGCCGGGCTCCGGGAGTTCGATCACCTGCACGAGCGGCAGAGAGCATTCGGGCGATTGGAAAGCGAAGAGCACTGGCACCAGCTTGTACTTTTTGAACAATGGGGCGCCCGAGCGGGCGGGCGGCTCGATCTCAGCCAGCGCCAGCTTCTCGAACGGCGACGTGTCCGGCGGGTAGAATTCGCTTGTCGGCATGAAGTCGGCCATGTCGGCGAAGTTCCACCATTCATCGGGAATCTCGAAAGCAATTCCCGGCGCCGGCGTCACGAACCTCACGACGCGGCCTCGTCGCCCACAGTCTTCGGAAAGAGCCGGCTTCCCAACTCCTCGACCTCGGCCAGCGACTTTGCCATCAGCGTCTCGTTCGGCCTGACCATCGCGCTGTAGGTTGGATGGCGCGCCAGGAAGTTATGCAGGGAGACCATCCCGCCTCGCGAGTCGGCTACATAGGCTGCGAGAAGGGCGGTCAGAGAGAACCCGTCCGACAACTCCTTGGCCTCCAGGTCGTGGATTGTCATGATGGTGAGGTCTTCGACCCGCACTTTCGCCCGCGCAACGTCCCCTAGGCACCTCCCGAAAGCGCTCGTTCAAAAAGGCGCCCACCCCCGGTGAGGCAAGGCGCTCGTCGTAGACCACCAGCACGGGGTATATCCGGCGAAGCTGGGCGTGATCGATCTCAGCTCTGCCCCATCGCTCGAGCACAATGGCGCGGATTTGCCTGGCAAGCTGCGCGACCCCGACCTCGCGGTCTTGCTCGCCCTTCTCGACGGCGTACTTCTTCCGCAGCTCCTTCAGGAAATCTGCCGGGTTGTCGGTGAGTATCGCTCGTTCGGGAACGAACGCGGCCTTGATCTCCATGAGAACCAGGTCGGAGCCTTCATTCAGGAGCGCATCGACCTCGAATTCGGGGTTCTCTTCACGGCTCTTCACCCGCGTGAAGAGCCGTTGCACACCAAACGTCGCCGGATAGCGCCGCTCTAGTATCTCAATCACGTAGTCCTCGAAGGCGTCGCCGAACGCGCCAAACACCTTCTCGACCTGCTTGCCCGAGGAGATCACCTTGAAGAGGGGGGACAGGGTGAAGTGGTCGACGAAGTATGCCGCGTCGAGGATGACGTACCACCCCGCCGGAGTAGCCAGGATGGGCTTCTCTCGGACCGCCTTGAAGCCGTTCTTCTCGAAGCCATTTTCAAGGCTGGCCTTCAATTCGTCCGGCGTCTGCGACGTTTGCCTCAGGAAAAGTTCGAATTCGGCGGAGAATTCCGTTTGGGCGGCATACGTCTTCCTGAAGAATGGGCCGTCGCTCGGCTGGTCGCAGACCTGCGGCATGAGCATCGTCACGCACGTCAGGTAGTCACCAATGGTCATGCCGGTCGCCGCGGCGAAGTCGGCGGAGAAGGTGGGCAGCCGCGCCGGCAGAAATCGCTCGAACAACAGGCGCCCTCGCGCGATCGCGATGCCCAGCTGGGCGGCGACCCCGCTCTCCTCAGTGCTCTTCCTGAACGCGCCCAGCGCTCGCTCAATCGCTTCGGCGTCCGTCGGGCCCCCGCTCAGTCGATCGCCGATCGTTCGCTTGGACCACAAGTCGGAAGCGAGAAGCGCCGCCCGCAAGAACGTCTTCCGCACCTCGGGCTGATCAAAGCATGCCGGATCGCCGCTTCCGGGCGAGCCATGCACCGCCAGCCAGCGCGTGAGCTCAAGTAGCTGGCCCTGGAAGAAGATGGCGGCGGACGCGCCTTTGGGACGCGTGCTACGGTGCCATTGGTCGATCAGGTCGCCGTCGCCTGGGGTGCCTACGGCGCGAAATGCCCGCTGCTGCCGCTCCAGCACGCCGCTCATACCGGAGCCCGTGACCAAGGCGTTCACGTGCCCGCATACGAGGAGCGCCGCGTCGCGATCAAGGCGCGAGACAAGCTCGACCATGGTCGCTTCTGTCGCCGACCGGCTCGGCTCCAGTACGCTGAACGGCACGAATACACCGACGTTCGATCCCGCCAGAGTTGGCTGATTGCCACTCAGGGTGATCAGCCCCTGCACCATGCCGGGGCGAAAATGTCGTTCGCCGTTCATGTTATGTGCTAGCACAAATGCGGCCGCCTTGCATCCCGGGCGCAGAGGACCGACCGACGATGCAGTACAAGATTTATCGCGAAAACAGGGGAGCGGCACTAGGCTCGCATGTCGTGCCAGCGCTACCCGAACTCTTAACCGTAGAGACGCTGGAGGAGGCGCGGCAGGCGTTGCAGGAGTCCGCTGAACAGGGGCACAGACGTGTGAGCGGTCGGGCACGAACTCCCCGAATTGCTTAGGCCAACCTGAGCGGACCTGGCGCCAGGCCAGCCGAAGCGCCGACGACGCCCTCGCCAGAACATTCGTTTACGTGAACTAGCTCAAGATCAACGCGGAGCGCGACGGCGCAGTTAGTCCCGGTCGCTCAATGACCGCTTTCGATATCCTCCGCGCGGCTGTTTGCCGGCCGCGTTGGGTCGGAAGCGGCCGGAGCGCACATCGACCGGAGCCGTCTGCTTTTCGCTGTCGAGCGCTCGAGAGCGGACAGTCGGCTCTCGGCCAAAATCGGTCGTTGCAGAGAACGCGACCCTGGCTTCAAAGCGAACATTCCCGAATCGAGCCCGATTAGCGACGCGCGATCTGGCGCCGACAGACGGGCTGGCGCCCGCAAAATGACCAGGTCCGAAAACGGCCGGACGGGACCGTTGCGCAGTGCCACATCCTCTTTGCGTCCTGCGAGGGCGCAGTTGTTTTGGAGGCGGCGATGGCATCCATCTATCGGGAAATCGTGATCGAGGCTGAGCCGGCGCGGGTGTGGGACGCGATCCGCGACGTTGGCGCGGTTCATACGCGTTTGGCGCCCGGCTTCGTCGTCGACGTGCGCATGGAAGGCGATGTCCGTGTCGTGACGTTTGCCGACGGCCGCGTCGTGCCGGAGCGCATCGTCGGCATCGACGACACCAGGCACCGCATGGCCTACGCCGCGGTCGGCGTGCCGGAGCGGAAACATCACAACGCGTCGTTCCAGGTGTTCTCGAACGATGGCGGCGCGAGCCGTCTCGTCTGGATCACCGACGTGCTGCCGGACACGCTCGCTGACGTTTTCGCCGGGAATATGGAAAAAGGGCTGGCGGTCGTGAAACGCCAGCTCGAGCAGGAAAGGACGTGACGCGCCGGGCCAAGAACCGCGGTTGCGGACTTACACGGGCGTCCGCGGCGACCAGCCATAAGCCTTGGCGCAGGCGCCCCCCATGAGCATTGCCCGCTCGGTGTCGCTCAGGCGGTCGGTGCTGAGAAAGGGCTCGACGGCCTGCTCGTAGTTGACGACGGCAAATGCCCGCGTCCAGTCCGTGCCCCACAGGCAGCGATCGAAACCCCAGGCGTCGAACACGCGGGCCAGCGGGTCCCAAATGTCCGGAAAGGGATAGGGCTCCCGGGACAGCGTGCAGGCGCCGCTGACCTTGATCACCGCGTTCGGACGCTTGGCGAGTTCGAGCACCTTCGGGAGCTCGGCCCAGGGCCGCGGCGGCGCGGGCGGCACGCGCGGCTGCAGGATGCCCAGATGGTCGATGATGAATCGCGTGTCGGGATGGCGGTCGATGAGCGCGGTGCCCACGTCCAGATTGTCCCAGCACAGGATGTTGACCGGCAAATCGTAGCGCACGCCTGCACGCGGGATCCGGTCGAGGCCCGGATCGTTCGGCTGGCGCCCCGCCTCTTTCGTCAGCATGATGCGGATGCCGACCGCGCCCGGCGTCTTCTTCCACTCGGCGACGACATCGGCCACCCCCGGATCATCCGGGTCGACCGGCTTGACGATGGCGAACCGGCCGGGATGGGCCCGTTGCACCTCCACCGCATAGCTGGCGTCGTAGCGGTACATGGAGAAGGCCGAGATGAAGATCGCGCCGTCAACGCCGACCTTGTCCATCGCGGCCACCATCTCGTCACCGGTGACATGGTCGGGCCAGTTCGGCACGCTGTGCCACGGCCGCTTCGCCGTGTTCGCCTCATAGGCGTGGACCTGCGAATTGATGATCGTCATCGGGAAGCTCCTCCGCACCAGGTGAGCTTGGCAAGCACGTCAGCTTGTGTCCAGCGCGACGCGCATAGCGCGTCGTCGCTGGCGCCGCGGACGAAGGCGCTACGCGCCTTCGCCTAGCGTCTGCGGATCGCCGCTCGCGCCCGCCACCAGCCGCAGCGCCCCCCGCAGCGGTGGTTGGGTCTCGCCGCCGTCCTGATGCAGCCGCGCGAAGCGGTGCGCCGCGACGATCTGCGCCAGATGCGCCGCCAGCAGCTCGCATTGCCGGCGGATGTCGGGCACCGAGGTGATCTCCCAGAACAGCCCCTTGGTCAGCGGGCCCACGGCGAAGAGGCGCTGCGAGAAGGCGCCGTCGCGCGCGATCAGCGCGCCTTGCAGGGTGACGTCGAGGCCGAGGCGCTGTGCATCGGGCCGCGCCTGCCCGCGTTGCAGCAGGCGTTGCACCAGCGGGTTGCGGATGCGGTCGAAATCGCAGGCCGGCCCGGCGCAATTGATGATCCGGCCGATGCCGCCGATCCGGCGCATGCCGGCGCGGCTGCGGTAATCGATCTCGATGCCGCTCTGCCGTTCGCGATAGGCGCTGATGCGGCCGGCGGCGACGCTGAGCCGGCCCAGACGCAGCAGCAGGTCGACGCGGCGGGCGACCGCCGGCGGCAGGCGGTGGCGATGCACGTCCCACCACGGCCGCATGTGGCGCAGGAAGCGCGCCCGCTCGGCCGGCGGCAGCGACAGCCACAGCTCCTGCGTCACCGGGCGCAGCGCGTCGATGATCGCCTGCCAGCTCGCGCCGTGCTGGCGCTCGCGCGCGATCTCCTGGCGCAGCTGGCGGGTCAGCGCCGAGACGCTGGGCGCCAGCGCCGCCGGCAGCGGCGCCGCCGGCCCCGCTTGCGGGGCATGGCTGCGCGGCAGCAGCCCGCGCCGCGACAGCGCATGGAGCGGGCCGCGATGGCCGCCATCGAGCAGCGACAGCGTGACGTCCACCATGGTGAGGCCGGTGCCGATCAGCAGCACCGGCGCCTCCGGATCGAGCGCCGCGAGCGTGTCGCCGTCCCAGGGATCGCCCTTGTACCAGGGGCTGTCATAGATCCAGGGATCGGCCACCGGCGGCGGCTCCGGCGGGAAATTGCCCAGCGCCATCACTGCGACATGCGCCTCGAGGACGCAGCCGCCGTCGAGCGTCAGCAGCAGCTGGCCGCCCTCGGCGATGTCGACGACCTCGCCGCGCAGCAGCTCGAGCCGGCCCGCGGCGCCGCCCTTGAGCTCGCCGTTGAGGAGATGGCGCACATAGGCGCCGAAGAGGCGCCGCGGCACGAAGCTGCCGGCATCGAAGGGCGTGCCGTCGCGGCCGCTCGCCTCCTGGCGCTGCAGCCATTCGACGAAATCGCCCGGCCGGTCCTGGAACGCGCTCATGCGCCCCGCCGGGACGTTGAGGAGATGGCTGTCATTGCCCGTGGCATAGGCGAGGCCGCGGCCGAACTGGCGGTGGCGCTCGATCAGCACGATGCAGGCGGCAGGACACCGCCGCAGCAGATGGAGGGCGAGCAGGCTGCCGCTGACGCCGGCGCCGATGATGGCGATGGTCGGCCGCGGTTCCGCCGGCGCGGCCCGATCGCCTTCCTGCCGCGTCACCGCGAAGCTTCGTCGGCCGCGGCGCGCGGCCTGCGGATGGAGCGTCATCATCCCTCCTCTGCCGCGCCGCGCGCGGCGAAATCGGCGCAGCCGGAGCGCGCCGGGAGATAGCGGTCGTGGCGCAGGCAGAGCCCGTCCTCGTCGCGCACCGAGCCATAGGCCGAGCCCAGGCTGGCAAGCCCGGGGAAAGCGGCTTCGAGAAAAGCGGGGTCGTTGCGGAACCGCGCGCAGTCCCGGCACATCCGCGCGTTGCTGCCGGCGCTCATCTCCTGCTCAGCGCGCCAGGTGGGTCCAGTAGCCGGCGAACACCAGCGCCGACAGGACGAAGCCCAGCGCGACGTTCACCACGACCCCCGAGCTGAAGGCGAGCAAGGGCTTGGCGCCGGCGCGCGCCAGCTCGCGAAACCGCGTGGTGAGGCCGATGCTGAAGAAGCAGAAGAGGAAGGCCCAGCTGCGCAGGTCCTTGATCGGCGCCACCAGCACCGGGTTCACCTGCTTGTTGAACGCGTCGAGGGTGTAGCCGCGGGCGACCGCGGTGATGATCAGCGAGGCGATCAGGAAGCCGATGACGAATTTGGGGAAGCGCCGCCAGATCTCGCCCGGGTCGGCGGTGCGGCCGAGCCCGCCCCGCTCCCACCGCGTCGTGGCGACGACCGCCAGCACGAAGGCCCAGATGCCGATCCAGACGTCGCGTCCCACGACTTTCATCAGCCCGAAGGCGAACACCGTCTGATCGGGCGTGCCGGTGATGCCGGGAACCTGGCCGGCGAGCCGGCCATAGGATTCGGCGGCGGCGAAGCCCGCGGCATCGGCGAATTCCGAGGTGCCGATCCAGGCGCCGGCGACGCCCGCCGGCAGCTCGAGGGCGCGCGAGACCAGCGGCAGCGCGAAGATCATGACGATCGCCCACAGGATCACGGCGGCGATGGCGATCGGCGCATGCTCCTTCTTGGCGCCCACCGCGCCGGCGATGGCGATCGCCGCGGAGACGCCGCACACCGCACCGCCCGCACCCAGCGTCGCGGCGAGCCGCCGGTCGAGCCCGAGCCGGACGCTCACCCAGTAGATCACCGCGAAGGTGACGATCGAGACGATCGAGGCCTGCAGGATCGCCACCGGCCCCGCCCAGAGGACCAGGGTGAAGGGCAAGGTGGCGCCCAGCAGCACGATGCCGGTCTTGACGTAGAACTCGACGCGGAAACCGGCATCGAGCCAGCGCGGCAGCCCCGTGCCGTTCGAGATCAGCAGGCCGATGACCAGCGCCAGCAGCGGCGGCTCGAGGTTGTAGCGGTTGGCTTCCTGCCACTGGCCGATGGTGATGGCGACGAGCGAGAGCGCGTAGAGGAAGGCGAAGGCCGGCACGAAGGCCGGCGAGCGCTGGCCCAGCGCCGCCAGCGCCACGCCGAAGATCACGAGCCAGGCCGCGAACTGCGCGAGATAGCGCGGGTAGCTGGCGGCGAAATGGGCGCCGAGCTGCGCCCAGCTCGACCATTTCGGCGGCGTGACGGCGATCCATTTCAGGCTCGAGCCCTCGGCGAACAGCACCCAGCCGACCAGCACGATGCCGAGGCCGATCCAGATCGCCCACCAATCCTCTTTGCGCCAGAGCTCGCCCCAGCCCTTCATTCCGCTCTCGCCGCGCGCGGCGCGCGAGCCGATCTCGATCTCGCTCATGTGACGAGCCCTTTCGCCTGATCTGCTATTTTTTCCGGCCGCCACGCCTCACGCGGCGCAGCGGCAGCATTCCGGGCCGCGCCAGTGCCCCTGCGCCGCGGCGATCACCGCCTCGAGCTCGGCGCGGCTGACCCCGTCGCGGCGCATGACGAGATGCACCAGTGGATCGGCCAGGATTTCCGCCAGGCTCGGCTCCTGGCCGGCCTCGAGCCAGGCCTCGCGCGGCGCCGCCGCGGATCGTGCCGGAACAGTGATGCGGGACCGGGACATGACGCACCTCGTCTCCTGCCGCCCGCGCAGCGCGGGCAGCCGTGGAAGTGAAGACGGGCCGGGATGTTCGCGAGGCCCGCCGCAGCTCGGAGCCTTGGCGGGAGTGCCAGGCGCTTTAGCTGCATTTGTTACGCGCCCGCAAGCTGTCTGCTTCAAATCGGCGCGAGAGCATCATCGCATGAACACGGTCCATGATGTCAATAAAGAAATAATCACATATCATTTCAGTTAATTAAAACGTCGCCACCCCTCGACACCACTTCATCGTCATGGCTGGGCTTGTCCCACGGCTGTCCGGTTGGGTTTTTGTGGACGAAGCGCATGGCGTTGATTCTACTCGGTCCTGGACGTCGGCAAACGTTCCGGGACACGAGATGAGGATCGACGCCATGCGGCATCAGAATAGCGTACTTCATAGTGTTCTTAAGCACGTTCCGTGGCCTGTGTTCGATCGGATGGTGGAAGCCCATGGGGCTGATGCGGGCGTCCGCCGGCTGACGACGAAGAGCCAGTTCGTGGCGCTGCTGCACGGGCAGCTTTCGGGCGCCATAAGCCTGCGCGAGATCGTGGACGGCTTGGAGAGCCACGCGGACCGGCTCTACCATCTGGGTGTTGAGCCACCGCGGCGCTCGACACTGAGCGATGCCAATGCGGTGCGGCCGGCGGCGATGTTCGCCGAGCTTCTGGCGATGATGATGGCGCAGGCCCATCGTGGGCTGCGCCGCAAGCTTGCCGAAACCACCTATCTCATCGACGCCACAGGTGTGCGTCTGACCGGATACAGCGCCAACTGGGCGCGGTTCTCGGCCGGGGTCTGCGGCGCCAAGGTGCACGTCATCTACGATGCCGACGCCGATCGGCCGATCTACGCCGCGGTCAGCGCGGCGAACGTCACCGACATCAGCGTTGCGCAACAGATGCCGATCGACGCCGGAGCCACCTATGTCTTCGACCTCGGTTACTACGACTATGGCTGGTGGGCGAAACTCGACGCGGCGCAATGCCGGATCGTGACCCGCTTCAAGGCCAACACCCCGCTCGAACTCATCGAGGAGCTGCCTCTGCCCCAAGACAGCACGATCCTCAGCGATCGCATCGGCTTCCTCCCCGCGCGCCAGTGCAACAACCGGCGCAACCCCATGCAACACGCCGTGCGCGAGGTCCGGGTCATGACCGAGGCGGGCAAGATCTTGCGCCTGCTGAGCAATGACCTCGACGCAACCGCCCAGGAAATCGCCGATCTTTACCAGCGCCGCTGGGCGATCGAACTGTTCTTCCGCTGGGTCAAGCAGGTCCTGAAGATCAACCACTTCCTCGGCACCTCCGAAAACGCCGTGCGTATCCAGATCGCGGTGGCGCTGATCGCCTTCCTGCTGCTTCGCCTCGCTCAGGCGACGCAAACCGCCATTCGAAGCCCTCTCGCCTTCGCCAGACTGGTTCGCGCCAACCTGATGCACCGCAGGCCCATCGATCGACTGTTGCAGCTCGATCCACCCCCGCAGATCAACGCCGCTCAAATGACCCTCCAGTGGAACTGAAACCCGAACCGGACAGCTGTGGGCCAAGCCCGGCCATGACGATGAAGTGGTGTCGAGGGGTGGCGTCTCTGCAACCGCGTTCGCTCGACCGGACAGCCGTGGGCTTGTCCCGGCCATCCACGTCTTGCTGCATGCTCGTCGAAAGACGTGGATGCCCGGGACTCGGCCTTCGGCCGGCCTGCCTCCGCCGAAGCGAAGCCGCTTCGGCTTCGCGCAGGCAGGCCCGGGCATGACGAGGAAGGGGATTGGCACCAACCGATCGCAGGTGAATCGCGCGGTAAGACCCGAACCGAACCGCCGCGGCCGGCGGCCTGCCTACTCGCTGCCGGCGGTCTTGCGGCGGAAGCCCTCGATGCCGAGATCGTCCATCACCTGCTGCTGGCGCCGCGCCTCGCGCTGCTCCGCCAGCTTCGTCCGGTTCTCGGCGGCGACCTCGTAGCGCTTCAGCTCCTGGAAGGCCTCGGCGAGCGCCTTCCTGGCGCGGAGGACCTGCTCGGCCACCTCGTCCTGGGATTGCTGCAGCTTGTCCCGCCGGGCGACGAGCACGCGCGCATAGGCGGGATAGGAATAGGCCGTCTCGGGCGAGGCGGCGGCCGCGGCGCGCTCGCGGACATCCTCGGCCTCGAGCTTGCGCCGCTCCTCGGCGAGCTTGGCGGCGAATTCCTCGAGCCGGGCGAGCTCGCGCCGGCGCTCGTCGACCTGCCAGCGATTGAGCCGGATGAGGCCGCGAAAGCTGGTCATCCGACCGGCGCCTTGAGCAGCGCGGTGAGCTGGGCGTAGCCGCTGGCGAGGTCGGCGCGCTCCTGCTTCTGCTGCGCCAGGAACGCCTCGATCAGCGGATAGCGGCGGATCGCCTCGTCGACCTTGGCGTCGCTGCCGCGCTTGTAGGCGCCGAGCCGGATCAGCTCCGCCATGTCCTCATAGGTGGTGATGAGCTGGCGCGCGGCGGCGACCACGGCATTCTCCGCCTCGCTGTTGCAGGCGGGCATGGTGCGCGAGATCGAGCGCAGCACGTTGATCGCGGGATAGCGGCCGCGCTCGGCGATGGCGCGGTCGAGCACGACATGGCCGTCGAGGATGCCGCGCACCGCGTCGGCGATCGGCTCGTTGTGGTCGTCGCCTTCCACCAGCACGCTGAAGAGGCCGGTGATGGTGCCCTTGCCCGTCCCCGGCCCGGCGCGCTCGAGCAGCCGCGGCAGCTCGGCAAAGACCGTCGGCGTATAGCCCTTGGTGGTCGGCGGCTCGCCGGCCGAGAGCCCGATCTCGCGCTGCGCCATGGCGAAGCGGGTGACGCTGTCGATGAGGCAGAGCACGTCGCGGTCGCGGTCGCGCAGGTATTCGGCGATGGCGAGCGTCAGATAGGCCGCCTGGCGGCGCATCAGCGGCGATTCATCGGAGGTCGCGACCACCACGATGCTGCGCTTCAGCCCTTCCGGCCCGAGATCGTCCTCGACGAATTCCTGGACCTCGCGGCCGCGCTCGCCGACGAGCCCGATCACCGTGGCATCCGCGGCGGTGTAGCGGGCGATCATCGACAGCAGCACCGATTTGCCGACCCCCGAGCCGGAGAAGATGCCCATGCGCTGGCCGCGGCAGCAGGTCAGAAAGGTGTTCAAGGCGCGGATGCCGAGATCGATCTTGCCCTGGACGCGCTTGCGGGCATGGGCGGGCGGCGGCTGGTTGCGCAGCGGGTAGGCGCGGCGGCCCTGCGGCAGCGGCCCCTTGCCGTCGATCGGCTCGCCCATGGCGTTCACCACCCGGCCGAGCCAGCCGTCATCGGGATAGATCGCCGCCGGCCGCTCCGAGATCTCGACCTTGCAGCCGAGGCCGATCCCGTCCAGCGTGCCGAAGGGCATCAGCAGGGCGCGGCCGCCGCGGAAACCCACCACCTCGCAGGTAAGCCGCCTCCCCTCCTGCCCCGCCACGATGCAAAGGCCGCCGATCGCCAGGCGCTGCGGCAGGCCGCCGACCTCGAGCAGCATGCCCGACACCCCCGCGACGCGCCCGAAGCGGCGGTAATCGGGGATGAGGGAAATCTCGTTCAGCAGATCGGGAAGGCTCACGCGGGGACCCTTGGCGGGGCGGCGCAGTGATCATGGTCAGACACGCTTAATTCGCGGTTAAGTTGCCGAGGCGCCCTCTCTTCCGCAGGCACCGGCACAACCGCCGGCGCAAATTCCTTTTATTTGAAGATACATTTTTTGTGCTTAGTTAACTTCATATTAACCCCGGTTGGTAAGAATGATTAAGACGGGGTATGGTTGATCAGAGGTGATCGGCCTGTGGGGATCAAGCGGAGGCGGAACGATGCGCGTACTACTTGTCGAGGATGATTCGGCCACCGCGGCCAGCATCGAGATGATGCTGCGCGCCGAGGGCTTCATCTGCGACACCACGGATCTCGGTGAGGACGGGCTGGAGATCGGCAAGCTCTACGATTACGACATCATCATTCTCGACCTGATGCTGCCGGACATCGACGGCTATGAGGTGCTGCGCCGCCTGCGCGCCGCGCGGGTGCGCACGCCCATTCTCATTCTTTCCGGCCTGGCCGAGCTCGACCACAAGATCAAAGGCCTGGGCTTCGGCGCCGACGACTTCCTGACCAAGCCCTTCGACCGCCGCGAGCTGATCGCGCGCATCCAGGCCATCGTGCGCCGCGCCAAGGGGCATTCGGAATCGGTGATCCGCACCGGCAAGCTCACCGTCAATCTCGACAGCCGCACCGTCGAGGTCGAGGGCCAGCCGCTCCACCTCACCGGCAAGGAGTACGGCATTCTCGAGCTGCTGTCGCTGCGCAAGGGCACGACGCTGACCAAGGAGATGTTCCTCAACCATCTCTACGGCGGCATGGACGAGCCCGAGCTCAAGATCATCGACGTCTTCGTCTGCAAGCTGCGCAAGAAGCTCGCCACCGCCACCAAGGGCGACAACTACATCGAGACCGTCTGGGGCCGCGGCTATGTGCTGCGCGACCCGCCGGCCGATACCGCCGCCTCGGCGCGCAAGCTCGCCAAGGCGCAATAACGCGCCGCGAGCGCGAAGCGCTCGTCGGCGGCGGCCACAGCGGTTGCGCAGCAACCGCGAGAGCCGCGCCGGGCAAGCTCGGGCGAAGCCTTTCGCAGGAAATGCAAGGCGGCCGCGCGCAAGCGCGGCCGCTGGCGTTTGCGCCCGCGACACCGGCCGGCATACACGTTAAGATTGACTCACAGTCCGGTTGATTCACGTCAATGACGACATAACCGGCTTACGCGATAAGGCCCTTAGAGTGGCGCTCTCGCGCCAATCCGCGGGGGATGCATGTTCGGCGCGAGGTTTCCGAGGGCACACCAACGCTGGCCTTGGCCGCTCCTGGTCGTGCTGCTGCTCGGCCTGGTCATCGCCGGCATCGGGGCCTTCGCCTACCGCGAGCAATCCGCGGTGCTGGAGCGCCAGGCGCTCGGCAATCTGGGGACGATGGCCCGCCTCAAGGCCGACGCCATCGCCCGCGCGCTGGCCGCCGAGGAGGCGCGCACCAAAATCCTGAGCCGGGCTCCCACGCTCATCGCGTTCCTGCAGCAGGGGACCGGACGGACGGACGGGCCCGAGCGCGTGCGCCTCGGCGCCTTTCTCGAGGAGGCGCGCGCGGCAGCGGGGTTGGAGAACCTCCTGCTCATGGACGATGGCGGCCATCGGCTGCTCGCGGCGCAGGAGGACCGTAGCGGCGAGGCGGCGTGGGGCGAAGCCGCCCGGCAGGCGATCACCGCCGGCGCCATCGTCTTTGTCGATCTCCATCGCGACCCCGGCAACGGCCGCGTCACTCTCGGCTTCGTGGCGCCGATCCTCGCCGCCGGCGAGCCCGGACGACGGGCGCTGGGGGCGGTCGGGCTCGATATCGCAGCCCCGTCCTTCCTCGGTCGGGAGCTTCTGCTGTGGCCGATGGCGAGCGCCAGCAGCCGGACGGTGCTGCTCTCGCGGGAAGGCGGGAAGGCGCTGGCTCTCGGCCAGTTCGGCGGCGCCCGCGACGCCCCGCTGGAGTTGCGCCCGCTGCCCGCCGCGGCCGATGCCATGGCCGCCCGGGCGTTGCGCGGCGAGACCGCTCCGGCGGCGGCGACGGGTCTCCTCGGCCAGCCGGTGCTCGCCGCCTCCGCCGCCGTTCCGCGGACGCCCTGGGTGTTGCTCGTCACGATGGACCGCGACGAGGCGCTGGCGGAGGCGACCCAGCTCGGGATCGACACGGGCCTCCTGGGATTGGCGGCGCTCGTCGCATCGATCGCCTTCGTCGTCTTCCTCGAGCAGCGCCGCCGGCTGCACGCCGCGCTCGCGCAGATGGCGCATGACCGCGCGCTGCAGGCGGCGCAGACGCAGTTCCGCGCCGTGTTCGAGCAGGCGTCCATCGGCATCGCGCTGGTGGCGTCCGACGGCCGGTGGCTGCAGGTCAATCGGCGGCTCTGCGACACGCTGGGATATTCCGAGCAGGAGCTGTTCGCGCGAACCACCTTCGAGCTCGCCCACCCCGACGACCGCGCGCCGTTGCGCGAGCTCATCGGCGAGCTGACATCCGGCGCCGCCGAGAATGTCACCACCGAGAGGCGCTATCTCCGGCGCGACGGCGGCACCGTCTGGGCCGCCACCGCGGTTCGGCTGGTGCGCCAGGCCGACGGCGCCCCCGATTACTACATCGCCGTCATCGAGGACGTCAGCGACCGCCACCGCGCCGAGCAGCAGCTTCGCGCCAGCGAGCTGCGCTTCCGCCAGGTGGTGGAATCCGCGCCCAACGCCATGCTGATGAGCGCGCCGGACGGCACCATCGCGATGGTCAACCGCCAGGCCGGGGCGCTGTTCGGCTATGCCCGCGACGAGCTGCTCGGCCAGCCGATCGAGCGGCTGATCCCGGAGCGATACCGCCAGGCCCATGGCGGCCATCACCGCGCCTTCCTCGCCGATCCGCGGCCGCGGAAAATGGGCGCCGGACGCGAGCTCTTCGGCCTCAGGAAGGACGGCAGCGAGGTTCCCGTGGAGATCGGCATCACGCCGATCGAGACCGAGGCGGGCACCATGGTGCTGTCGACCCTCGTCGACATCACCGAGCGCAAGCGCCAGGAGGAGGCGCTGAGGAAGAGCGAGGAGCAGCTGCGCCAGTCGCAGAAGATGGAGGCGATCGGCAGCCTCACCGGCGGCATGGCGCATGATTTCAACAATCTCCTGGGCATCATCATCGGCAATCTCGATCTCGCGCAGCCCGCCCTGGAAAAGGTCGGCGACGCCGCCGAACTCGTCCGGGAAGCGCTGAACGCGGCGCTGCGCGGCGCCGATCTGACCCGGCGGCTGCTCGCCTTCGCGCGGCGCCAGCCGCTGCGCCCGCAGCGCGTCGCGATCAGCGGGCTCGTCGCCGAGACGGTCAAGCTGCTGAGCCGCACGCTGGGCGAGAACATCCAGATCTCGGCCGAGCTTCCGGAGCGGCTCTGGCCCGTCGTGGTCGATCCGGCGCAGCTCGAGGCGGCGCTGGCCAATCTCGCGACCAACGCCCGCGACGCGATGCCGTCCGGCGGCCGGCTGAGCATCACCGCCGCCAATCGTCCGCTCGACGACGATTACGCGGCGCTCCATGCCGAGGTGAAGCCCGGCGATTACGTCATGATCGAGGTGAGCGACACCGGGACCGGCATGACGCCGGGCGTCCTCGCCCGCATCTTCGAGCCGTTCTTCACCACCAAGGAGCTCGGCAAGGGCACCGGCCTCGGCCTTGCCATGGTGTTCGGCTTCATGAAGCAGTCGGGCGGCCACATCAACGTCTACAGCGAGCCCGGCGTCGGAACCACGTTCCGGCTCTATCTGCCGCGCTCGCGCGAGGAGGCCGCCGAGGCCCGCGAACCGGAGATCCCCGCGCCTGCCCGCGCCTCGGGGGAGACGGTGCTGGTGGTCGAGGACAACGAGGCGCTGCGTCGCGTCGTCGCGCGCCAGGTGACCGATCTCGGCTATCGCGTGATCGCCGTGCAGGATGCGGCCGAGGCGCTGAGCCTGCTCGAGCGCGAGCGCGTCGCTCTCCTCTTCACCGATGTCGTCATGCCGGGAGAGATGGACGGCTTCGGGCTGGCGGAGCATGTCCTGGCGCATTGGCCCGATGTCAGGGTGGTCCTCACCTCGGGCTTCCCCGAGACCACGACCAACCGCAAGCTGAGGTCGCTGGCCGCCTCGACGCGCCTGCTGAGCAAGCCTTATCGCAAGACCGAGCTGGCCGCGACCCTGCGCGCCGCCCTCGACGCCTGAGCGCGCCGCGGCCGGCCGCTCAGCCGCCGGCCGCGAGCTTCTGCGCCATGGCGGAGGGCGAGATCACCGGCGTGTAGATGCCGCGCTGCTCGGCGAGCGACTGGAACTTGTCCGAGATGCCGATCACGGTCTCGGCGCCGCCGAGATAGAGGAAACCGTCGGGCGGCAGCATGCGCGACATCCGCTCCAGCACCGTCGTCTTGGTCGGCTGGTCGAAATAGATCAGCACGTTGCGGCAGAAGACGACGTCGAACGTGCCCATCGACGTGAAATCGTCGAGCAGGTTGAGGCAGCGGTACTTGACGGCGCCGCGGATGGCGGGATCGATCTGCCAGCGCTCGCCCTGCTGCTTGAAATACTTGACCAGGAGCTGGATGGGCAGGCCGCGCTGCACCTCGAACTGCGAATATGTCCCCGCCTGCGCCTTCTCCAGGATCTCGGTCGAGAGGTCGGTGGCGACGATCTCGATCGTCCAGCCCGGCATCTTCGCCTTTTCCTCGCTGAGCAGCATGGCGAGCGAATAGGGCTCCTGCCCGCTCGAGCAGGCGGCGCTCCAGATGCGGATCGACTTGCGCTGCGCGCGCGACTTCAGCAGTTGCGGCAGGACGAAGTTCTTGAACTGGTCGAACGGCTTGATGTCGCGGAAGAAGAACGATTCGTTGGTGGTCATCGCCTCGATCACGTCGCGCAGCAGCTCGCCGTCGGGGCGGCCGCGCAGCGCGGCGATGAGGTCGTCGAGCGCCTTCATGTTGCGCTTGCGCGCGACCGGCAGCAGCCGGCTCTCCAGCAGATAGGCCTTGTCGCGCGTCAGCACCAGGCCGGAGCGCTCCTTGAGCAGGCGGCAGAGGAGATCGAAATCGTCGCCGGTCATCGTCCCGCCCGCGCCGCAAGCTTGCCGATGACGGGACCGATCTCGTCGAGCGGCAGCACCGCGCTGCACAGCCCGGCCATGGCGACCGCGCCGGGCATGCCCCAGACGACGCTCGTGGCCTCGTCCTGCGCCACCAGCGTGCCGCCGGCCTCGACCACTCTCTTACCGCCTTCCAGCCCGTCATGGCCCATGCCGGTGAGGATCAGCGCCAGCACCCGCCCGCCATAGACGGCGACGAGGCTGCGCAGCATCGGGTCGACCGAGGGCCGGCAGAAATTCTCGGGCGGCGTCTTCAGCAGCCGCACCACCTTCTCGCCATGCGCGTTCTCGATCGTCATGTGGAAATCGCCCGGCGCGACATAGACGCGGCCGCCGCGCACGGGCTCGCCGTCGACGCCCTCGGCCGAGACGTAGCCGCTGGCGCGGCCGACATGCTCGGCGAGGATGGTGGTGAAGGTCGCCGGCATGTGCTGGGTGATGAAGATCGGCAGCTTCAGCGCGCCCTTGAGCGCGCCCATGACGCGGAAGAGCGCCTGCGGCCCGCCGGTGGACGAGCCGATGGCGAACACCTCGGGCGGCTCGCGCGCCGCGTTGCGCAGCGCCATGACGCGGCGCTGCGGCTCGGGCGGCGGCGCCTCGAGCGCACCCGGGGCGCGCGCCAGCATCTGCGGCGCGGCGGCGCCGGCGGCGCGGCGCCGCGCCTGGCCGAGCGCCTTCACCTTGGCGAGCAGCTCGCGCTTGAACTCGTCGGCGCTGGTGAGGGCCGAGGCGCCGGGCTTGGTCAGGTAGTCGGCGGCGCCGGCGGCCAGCGCCTTCATGCTGATATCGGCGCCGCGCCGCGTCAGCGTCGAGGCGATGATCACCTTGAGCCCGGGCTTCAAGGCCAGCATCTTGGGCAGCGCGGTGAGGCCGTCCATCACCGGCATCTCGATATCGAGGATGACGATCTCGACGTCGTGGCGCGACAGCGCGTTCAGCGCCATCTCGCCGTTGCTGGCCGAGGCCAGCACCTCGACCTCGGGATCGGCTTCGAGCGAGCGCGTGAGCAGGCCGCGGATGACGGCGCTGTCGTCCACCACCATCAGCCGGTAGGGATGGGCGGCGCGGCCGCCCTGCGAGCCGCTGGCGCCCGCGACATGGGCCGCCTCGGCATTCCTCACAGCAGCCCCACTTGCGCGAACTTGGCCTGCAGGATGTCGCTGTCGAAGGGCTTCATGATGTATTCGTTGGCGCCGGCGCCGATCGCCTCCTGGATGTGCTGGACGTCGTTCTCGGTGGTGCAGAACACCACCACCGGCGACTTGCCGCCCGGCGCGCGCCGCAGCTGGCGCAGGAAATCGATGCCGTTCATCACCGGCATGTTCCAGTCGAGCAGCACGACGTCCGGCATGTGCTTGAGGCAGGCGTCGAGCGCGAGCTTGCCGTCGGCCGCCTCCTCGATGGCGAAATGCAGATCCTCCAGGATGCGGCGCGCGACCTTGCGCACGACGCGGCTGTCATCGACGATGAGGCAGGATTTCATATCCGCTCGCTCCGCGGCCCCGGCGCCGGCTCAGGCGGCTTCGGCGCGGGCCGAGAAGTCGAGCACGCGGGCGACGTCGAGGACGATGAGAAGCGTCTTGTCCAGTCGATGAATGCCGCCCGACACCTCGCGCCAGACCGGGTCCAGCGTCGCCGGGTTGCGCTCCGCGGTGTCGCCCCCGAGGCTCAGCACCTCGCCCACCTGGTCGACGATCACGCTGTAGAGCTCGCCGCCGTGATCGACGACGATGCTCATGCCGGACTGGCCCTCGGGCAGCGGCGGCAGCCGCAGCCGGGTGCGCAGATCGATGGCGGTGACGATGCGGCCGCGCAGGTTCAGCGAGCCGGCGACTTCCGGCGGCGCCAGCGGGATGCGGGTGATGCGCTGCGGGCCCAGCACGTCCTGCACCTGCAGCACGGGAATGCCGAAGAGCTGGTCCGCCACGGTGATCGAGACGAACTCGCGGTGATCGTCGGTGCCGCCCGATTTGACGCGCGGCTCGCTGACATCCTTGCTCATGCTGCACCTCTCTCAGCGCTGAGCGCTTCGGAAAGCGTGTGAAGAAGCGCATCGCGGTCGAACTTCGCGACGTAGTCGCTGAACCCGGCGGCGCGGCCGCGGTCGAGGTCCTTGGGCGTGGCGTGCGACGACAGCGCGACGATGGGCGTGTTCTGCCAGCGGCTGGCGTTCTTCACCGTGCTGGCGAACTGGAAGCCGTCCATGCCGGGCATCTCGATGTCGCTGATGATGACGTCGAAATCCTCTCCCGCCTCGCACAATCCCAACGCCCGGTCGGCGGAGTCCACGGTGGTCACGTCGTAGCCCGCCACCGACAGCAACGGCGTCAGCAGGTTGCGGAAGAACGGACTGTCGTCGACCAGCAGCACCCGCTTGCCCTTCTCGCCCTGGAACTCGCCGTCGGAGTGCGCGCCGAACCAGTCGGTGAAGGCCCGGGTGAGATAGAAGCCGGCGTCGATGAGGTCGGTCGCCTTGCCGGCGACGATCGCGCTGCCGATGAGCCCCGGCCGGTCGACCGCGACCTCGATCCTGAGGTGGTCCTCGACGATGTCGACGATCTCGTCGACGACGAGGCCCATGGTGTGGTCCTTGTCGGCGAACACCAGGATCGGCTGCCGCCCCTCCTTGCCCATCTGGTAGTCGGGATCGATGGTGACGAGCGGCATGAGCTTGCCGCGATACTGCACCACCGGCTTGTCGTGCGAATGCTCGACCTGCGTGAGCTCGATCTCCTCGAGCCGCGCGATGAGCGCCAGCGGCACCGCCTTGGGCGCGCCCGAGCCGGCGCGGAACAGCAGCAGGCTGGTGAGATCGGCGTCGGCGCCGGTCTTGGCCGCGCCGCTGTCGGCCGCCACCTTGGCCAACTCGCTGACGGTGATCTCGCCCGTGCCGGCGGCGATGCCGTTGGGATCGAGGATCATGATGACGCTGCCGTCGCCGAGGATGGTGTTGCCCGAGAACATGGCGATCTCGCGCAGGATCGGCGCCACCGGCTTCACCACGATCTCCTCGGTGTCGAAGACGCGGTCGACGATGATGCCGAAGGTATAGGTGCCGACCTGGGTCACGACGATGAAGGTCTCGCTCGGCTGGTCGGTGCGCTTGCCGAGCTTCAGCAGCTCCTGCAGCGAGACCAGCGGCAGCAGCCGGTCGCGCAGGCGCAGCACCGGCGCGTTGTTGAGCCACTCGATGTTGTTCTCGGAGTTGGCGGCGGCGCGCACCAGCTCGATGACGCTGATCTGCGGGATGGCGAAGCGCTCGCCGGCGCATTCGACGATCAGCGCCGAGACGATGGCCAGCGTCAGCGGGATCTTGATGACGAAGGTCGAGCCCTTGCCGCGCTGGCTCTTCATCTCGACCGTGCCGCCGATCTTCTCGATGTTGGTGCGCACAACGTCCATGCCGACGCCGCGGCCGGAGACGCTGGTCACCTTGGCGGCGGTGGAGAAGCCGGCCTTGAAGATGAACTGCTGGATCTGCTGCTCGGACATGGCAGCGAGGTCGCTCTCGCTGGCCAGCCCGGTGGCGACCGCCTTCTGCTTGATCCTCTCGATGTCGAGACCTTTGCCGTCGTCGGCGATCTCGATGATGATATGGCCGCCTTCGTGATAGGCGTTGAGCGTGATCGTGCCCGTCTCGGGCTTGCCGCTGCCCGCGCGCTCGGCCGGCATCTCGATGCCGTGATCGGCCGAGTTGCGCACCATGTGGGTGAGCGGGTCCTTGATCATCTCCAGGACCTGGCGGTCGAGCTCGGTATCCGCGCCGTGCATCTGCAGGTCGATCTTCTTGCGCAGCTCGTGCGAGAGATCGCGCACGATGCGCGGCAGCTTCGCCCAGGCGTTGCCGATCGGCTGCATGCGCGTCTTCATCACGCCTTCCTGCAGCTCGGTGGTGACGTGGGAGAGGCGCTGGAGCGGCGCGCCGAACTCGCTGTCCTTCTGGCCGCGCAGGATCTGCATGAGCTGGTTGCGCGTCAGCACCAGCTCGCTGACCATGGTCATGAGATTTTCGAGCAGGTCGACATTGACGCGGATGCTCTGCGCCGCGACCGCCGATTCCTTGGTCTCCGCCACTTCGCCGCGCGGCTCCTTGGCGTCCTTCGCTTCCTTCGCCGGCTTCGTTTCCTTGGCCTTCGCCTCCTTGCTCTCGGCAGCGGCGGCGACGGCGACGGGCGCCGGCGCGGGCGCGGCGGCGGGCTCGGGATCGGGCTCGACGATCGGCGTCGCCAGCACCGGCGCCGCCGGCGCGGGCTTCGCTTCGGGCTTCGGCGCCGGCGCCGCCGGCTTCGCCGGGGCGGGCGCGGCGGCCGCGGTCGCCTCGCCGGAGGCCAGCGCGTTCAGCCGCGCGATGAGATCGCTGTCCTCGCCGGCGGGCTCGGCCTCGTTGGCCTCGAGCTGGGCGAGCAGCGACTTGATCTGGTCGAGCGAGGCCAGGATCAGGCTCACCGCCTCCGCGGTCACCTGCTGCTCGCCGTCGCGGAACTTGCCCAGCACGTTCTCGGAGGCGTGCGCCACCGCCTCGAGCCGAGGCAATCCCAGGAAGCCGCAGGTGCCCTTGATCGTGTGGACGATCCGGAAGATGTTGCCCAGCAAGCCCGGATCGTTCGGGTTCTGCTCGAGCTTCACCAGCTCGAGATCGAGCGTGGCGAGGCTCTCATTGGTCTCGGTCAGGAATTCGCTGAGAAGATCGTCCATGTGCTGTCCTTGAGCGCGTCGGCGCGCGGCCCCGCCGGCAGGAATGGGCAGGAAAATTCGAGCTAAACCATCGCGGATATTCTTTAAGATCAGGTTATCGGTAGGGATGGTTAAGCAACCCCTGCGCGACGCAGGCGCGACGCACAGCGTCGTCGCCGGCGGGCGCCAGCGGTTGCTCTTGCAACCGCGAAAGCCCGCACCGTGCGGGCGATACTCGCACTTACAGGCGAAAAAAGCCCCTACCCCGCCGCCGCGCGGAACAGGGCACGCTGCGGCGCCGCCTCGGCCAGCGCCAGCCCGGCGCCGAGCTGGGAGGCGAGCCGCGCCGTGAAATAGGCGTGCACCGTGCGCGAGGTGAGCTGCTCCACCGTCGCCCCGGGGTCGAGGGCCGCGCGCATCTCCGGGCTCAGATTGACGCTCTCGCCTTCCGCCGCCACCTCGATGCCCGAGGCGCCGCCATGCAGCGGCCGGACCAGCACGGCGCCGCCGCGCGGCAGCGCCTCGGCCGCCAGGACCAGCATGTTGCAGGCGAGCCGCTGCCAGTCGACCGGCAGGGTCACCGCCTCGGCCGGCCAGTCGCAGCGCACCTTGCCACCTTCGAGCAGCCCGGCGGCGAGCTCGCCGCCATTGCCGGCGGCGCTGGCGCCGGAGCTCGTCGAGGTGCCATAGGCAAAGCGATAGAATTGCAGGCGCTGGCCCGCCTTGCGCGCGCTCTGGCCGATCAGCCGGATGGCATCGTGCACGAAATCGGGATCGTCGTCGTCGAGCAGCTCGACGCCGTTGTTGATGGCGCCGATCGGGCTCACCAGCTCATGGCATAGGCGTGCATTCAACAGCTCCAGGACCCGAAATTCGATCGTCCCGCTCATCGCGCCCAACACCTCCCATTGCCGTAAACGCCTGCGGCCGGCAGAACCGCCAAGTTTAGCACAAGGAACCGCAGGGTTGCCTCATCCGGCCGGCACCAGCGCGGCGAGCCGCTCGGCCTCGGCGAGGTCCTCGGGCCGATTGACGTTGAAGAAGGGATCGAGCGGCGCGGCGGGGAACTCGACCACCGCCAGCCGGAAGCGCCGCAGCCAGAGCTCGACCTTGCGCACCCCCTCGACCGCCACGGCCTGGCGCAGCGCCTGGCGCAGCGCCACCGGCCAGAGCGCGAAGACGGGATGGAGCCGGCCCGACGAGGCGGCGCAGGCGATCTCGTGCCCGTCGGCCAGCGCCGCGCCGAGCCGGTCGACGAGGTCGCGCGGCAGGAACGGCGCGTCGCCGGCAAAGCTCGCCAGATGCGTCGCCGCCGGCTGCTCGGCCGCCGCCCAGTCGAGCCCGGCCAGCACCCCCGCCAGCGGCCCGGCGAAGCCGGCGATGCCGTCCGCCACCACCTTGAGCCCGAAGCCGGCAAAGCGCGCCGGATCGCCATTGGCGCTGAGCGCCAGCGCCGCCACTTGCGGCCGCGCGCGGGCGATGACATGGGCCAGGATCGGCCGCCCGGCGAGAGGAAGGAGGCATTTGTCGCCGCCCCCCAGGCGCCGCGACCGGCCGCCGGCCAGCACGATGCCGACCGGGACGCCGGGACCGCGACCGGCGCGGGGCATGGCCTCGTCCATGCCAGGATGATGGGGGGCAGACCGGCGGCGCGCAAGCGCGGGGGCGGGTTTCCGCCACTGCCGTCGCCCCGTTCGTCGGCGCGACTGCCGCCGGCGGGATAATGTGCTATAGGGAGACGGGAGGAACCTTGAGGATCCGCCAACGGGTCCCCATAACAGGACCATGATCGATCCCTTCGGCCGGCATATCAGCTATCTCCGGGTCTCCGTCACCGACCGGTGCGACTTCCGCTGCGTCTACTGCATGGCGGAGGACATGACCTTTCTGCCCAAGGCGGAGGTGCTGACGCTGGAGGAGCTCGACCGGCTGTGCAGCGCCTTCGTCGGGTTGGGCGTGCGCAAGCTCCGCCTCACCGGCGGCGAGCCGCTGGTCCGGCGCAACATCATGTCGCTGGTGCGCTCGCTCGGCCGCCATCTGCAGAGCGGCGCGCTCGACGAGCTGACGCTCACCACCAATGGCAGCCAGCTCGCGCGCTATGCCGCGGAGCTCAAATCCGCCGGCGTGCGGCGCATCAACGTCTCGCTCGACACGCTCGACGCCGCGAAATTCGCCGCCATCACCCGCTGGGGCAAGCTCGACACCGTGCTGCAAGGCCTCGACGCGGCCAAGCGCGCCGGGCTCCAGGTCAAGATCAACACGGTGGCGCTGCGCGGCGTCAATGACGACGAGTTCGACGCGCTGGTGCGCTGGTGCGGCGAGCAGGGCTTCGATCTCGTCTTCATCGAGGTCATGCCGATGGGCGAGATCGGCGCCGAGGCGCGGCTCGACCAATACCTGCCGCTCTCGATGGTGCGGGCATCGCTGCAGCGCCGCTGGACGCTCGACGAGACCGATTACCGCACCGGCGGCCCGGCGCGCTATCACGTCGTGCGCGAGACCGGACGCCGGCTCGGCATGATCACGCCGCTCACCCATAATTTCTGCGAGAGCTGCAACCGGGTGCGCCTCACCTGCACCGGCACGCTCTTCATGTGCCTGGGCCAGGAGGACGCCGCGGATCTGCGCGCGCCGCTGCGCCTCTCCGACAGCGACGCGCCGCTCGAGCAGGCGATCGGCGCCGCGATCGCGCGCAAGCCCAAGGGTCACGATTTCGTGATCGACCGCCGGCACAACCGCCCGGCGGTGAACCGGCACATGAGCGTCACCGGCGGGTGAGCGCCGCCGCTGCTCCCAGCATCGCCTTCGTCGCCAGCGACGCGCCTCAGGCGCAGCAGGCGCTGGCGGAGCTGCAGGCGCTCTACGGCACGGTCTCGCCCGATACGGCCGAGGTCATCGTCGCGCTGGGCGGCGACGGCTTCATGCTCGAGACGCTGCACCGCTACCTCCACCGCGGCGTGCCGATCTTCGGCATGCATCGCGGCAGCGTCGGCTTCCTGATGAACGGCTACGCCGCCGAGGGGCTGCGCGAGCGCATCGCCCGCGCCGCGCCGGTGCGCATCCAGCCGCTGCAGATGCGCGCCACCGACGTGCACGGCGCGGAGCACGAGGCGCTGGCCTTCAACGAGGTCTCGCTGCTGCGCGAGACGCGGCAGACCGCCAAGCTCAGGATCAGCATCGACCACGTCGTGCGCGTCGAGGAGCTCTCCGCCGACGGCGTCCTCGTCGCCACCCCGGTCGGCAGCACCGCCTATAATTTCTCCGCCCACGGGCCCATCATCCCCTTGGGCGCCGGCGTGCTGGCGCTGACCCCGATCAGCGCCTTCCGCCCGCGGCGCTGGCGCGGCGCGCTGCTGCCGCACGCCGCCGAGGTGCGCTTCGACGTGATGGAGGCGGAGAAGCGGCCGGTGAGCGCGGTCGCCGACTACACCGAGGTGCGCGACGTGCTGTCGGTCACGGTGCGCGAGAACCGCGACCTCGCCTTCACCCTGCTCTTCGACCCCGAGCACAATCTCGAGGAGCGGGTGCTGAAGGAGCAGTTCCTGTCCTGAGGCGCTGCCGCGCCGCCGGGAAGAAGACGCACCACGGAGACACGGAGGGCACGGAGAAGAGGAGAATGGCGCGCTTGGCGCGCCCAATTACTTTATTCTCCGTGTCCTCCGTGTCTCCGTGGTGAACCTCACGCGATCGCCCTGCTCCGCTTCCTCCACAGCCGCCGTTCCCGCGCAAGCGGGAACCCAGGGGGAACCGCTCCGCTCCGGGTTTGAGGCCCTGGATGCCCGCTGTCGCGGGCAATGCGACCATAAGACGGCCGCGGTGTCGCCCCTCTGGCGCCCACGGCCGGGCTCCGCCATATATAGACGGCAGAAGCGAGGACATCGCGTGCCCGGAGCCGTCCTTTCCAGCGTCGATCTGATCGGCCGCCTGATTGCCTTCGATACCACCAGCCGCGATTCCAACCTCGCGCTCATCGCCTTCGTGCAGGATTATCTCGACGGCTGGGGCGTGGGCTCCGAGCTCGTCTACGACCGCGAGCGGCGCAAGGCCAATCTCTACGCCACCCTGGGGCCGGCGGACAAAAGCGGCATCCTGCTGTCGGGCCATACCGACGTGGTGCCGGTCGACGGCCAGGACTGGGACAGCGACCCCTTCGCCGTCGCCGAGAAAGCCGGCTGCCTCTACGGCCGCGGCACCTCCGACATGAAGAGCTTCATCGCGGTGGCGCTGGCGCTGGTGCCGGAGTTTCTCGCGCGCGGGCTCAAGACGCCGGTGCATCTCGCCTTCACCTATGACGAGGAGGTCGGCTGCATCGGCGTGCGCGGCCTCATCGCGGCGCTGCAGCAATTGCCGGTCCGCCCCAGCGCCTGCATCGTCGGCGAGCCGACCATGATGCAGCCGGTGATCGCGCATAAGGGCAAGCGCAGCCTGCGCTGCCGCGTGCATGGCCGCGAATCCCATTCGGCGCTGGCGCATGAAGGGGTGAACGCGGTCGAGGCCGCCGCCGAGCTCGTGGCCTATCTGAAGGCGATGGCCCGGCGCAAGCGCGACCAGGGCCCCTTCGACCCCGCCTTCTCGCCGCCCTACACCACCATCCACACCGGCGTGATCCACGGCGGCACCGCGCTCAACATCGTGCCGCGCGACTGCAGCTTCGATTTCGAGTTCCGCAACATCCCGGCCGACGACACCGACCTCCTGCTCGAGGAGGTGAAGCGCCACGCCGCCACCGCGCTGCTGCCGGAGATGCACGCCGTGAGCCAGGCGACCGGCATCGTCTTCGAGGAGATGAACGCGGTCGACGGGCTCGACATGGCGCCCGACCACCCGCTGGTGCTGCTGACGCAGGCGCTCACCGGCGCCAACGACACCGGCAAGGTCAGCTTCTGCGCCGAGGCCGGCCTCTATCAGGAGGCGGCGATCCCGACGGTGATCTGCGGCCCCGGCTCGATCGAGGTGGCGCACCGGCCCAACGAATACATCGCCATCGGCCAGGTCCGGCACTGCGAGAGCTTCATGCGCCGGCTGATGGATCACCTCGCCCGGTAGGCGATGGCGGAGCGTTACGCGATCGAGCTGGTGGCGCCGGACATCGCGCCTTACGCCGCCGGCAATACCGGCATCCCCTACGTCACCAGTTTCGACAGCGGCCGGCCCGGGCCGCATGTGCTGGTGAACGCGCTGACCCACGGCAACGAGCTCTGCGGCGCCATCGTGCTCGACCGGCTGCTGCGCGACGGCGTGCGGCCGGCCGCCGGCCGGCTGACGCTGAGCTTCGCCAATGTCGCGGCCTTCGCCGCCTTCGATCCCGCCAATCCGACCGCGTCGCGCTTCGTCGACGAGGATTTCAACCGCCTCTGGGACGCGGCGACGCTGGCCGGCCCGCGCCAGAGCGCGGAGCTGCAGCGCGCCCGCGCGCTTCGCCCGCTGGTGGAGGCGGCCGACCTGCTGCTCGACCTGCATTCGATGCAGCACGCGACCGAGCCGCTGATGCTCGCCGGCCTCACCGACAAGTCGCTGGCGCTGGCGCGGCGGGTGGGCGTGCCGGCGGTGGTGGTGCGCGATGCCGGCCACGCCGCCGGGCGGCGCCTGCGCGACTACGCCGCCTTCGACGATCCCGCCGCCCCCCAGGCGGCGCTGCTGGTCGAATGCGGCCAGCATTGGCAGCGGCGCACCGCCGCCATGGCGCTGCAGACGACGCGGCGCTTTCTCGCGGCGGCGGGCGTGCTGGCGCCCGCGGAGGCCGCGCGCATCCTGGCCGAGCCGGCGCCGCCGCAGCGCTGCGTCACCGTCACCGAGGCCGTGACCATCGCCACCGACCGCTTCGCGTTCGCCGGCGACTATCATGGGCTCGAGATCATCGCCCGTCGCGGCACGGTGATCGCCACCGATGGCGAGCGCGAGATCCGCACGCCCTACGACGATTGCGTGCTGATCATGCCGTCGCGCCGCCTGGCGCGCGGCCAGACCGCGGTGCGGCTGGGGCGGTTCACGGGATGAGCGGCGGGTTCCGCCTCACGGGTTCTTGACTTGCTCCCGGGCCGGGGCGAGGCTTATGCCAATCCGCTGATGGAATCGGCAAGTTTGAGCAAGACGCCGTAGCGCTCCGCCGTACAAACTCGCGCATCGACCGCCACGCTTGGCAAGGGGGCCCCTGGCAATGGAACTGACCCGACGAGGGTTCATCAAGATCACCGGCGCCGGCCTCGCGGCGTCGAGCCTCGGCGCGCTCGGCTTCGGCTCCGCCGGGCAGGCGCTGGCCGCCGACGTCCGGCCGTTCAAGCTCACGCATGCGAGCGAGACCCGCAACACCTGCACCTATTGCTCGGTCTCCTGCGGCATCCTGATCTACAGCATGGGCGACGGCGCCAAGAACGCGCGCTCCAACATCATCCATATCGAGGGCGATCCCGACCATCCGGTGAACCGCGGCACGCTCTGCCCGAAGGGCTCGGCGCTGCTCGATGTCGTCCACGCCCCCACCCGCCTCAAGGTGCCGAAATACCGCGCGCCGGGCAGCAGCGCCTTCAAAGAGGTGTCGTGGGACTTCGCGCTCGACCGCATCGCCCGGCTGATGAAGGACGACCGCGACAAGCATTTCATCGCCAGGAACGCGGCCGGGACGACGGTCAACCGCTGGACCAGCACCGGCATGCTGGCGGCGTCCGCGTCCTCGAACGAGACCGCCTACCTCACCTGGAAGGTGGCCCGCTCCCTCGGCATGGTGGTGTTCGACAACCAGGCGCGCGTCTGACACGGACCGACGGTGGCCAGTCTGGCCCCAACATTCGGTCGCGGTGCGATGACGAACACCTGGCAGGACATCAAGAACGCCAACCTCGTCGTGGTCATGGGCGGCAATGCCGCCGAGGCCCATCCCTGCGGCTTCAAATGGGTGATCGAGGCCAAGATCGAGAACCACGCCAAGCTGGTGGTGGTCGATCCGCGCTTCACCCGCACCGCCTCGGTGGCGGATGTCTATGCGCCGATCCGGCCGGGAACCGACATCGCCTTCCTCAACGGCGTCATCCGCTACCTGCTGGAGAAGGACGCGATCCAGCACGAGTATGTCCGGGCCTACACCAACGCCGGCCTCATCGTGAAGGACGGCTTCGGCTTCGAGGACGGGCTCTTCACCGGCTATGACGAGGGCACGCGCAGCTACGACAAATCGAGCTGGGACTACGAGCTCGACGAGCAGGGCTTCGCCAAGATCCGACGATACCTGGCAGGACCCGCGCTGCGTCATCAACCTGCTGCGCAAGCATGTCGCGCGCTATACGCCCGAGATGGTCTCGCGCATCTGCGGCACGCCGCAGGACAAGTACCTCGAGATCTGCGCGCTGATCGCCGCGACCGCGGCGCCGGACAAGGCGATGACCAGCCTGTTCGCGCTCGGCTGGACGCAGCATTCGGTCGGCTCGCAGAACATCCGCACCATGGCGATGGTGCAGCTCCTGCTCGGCAATATCGGCGTCGCCGGCGGCGGCATGAACGCGCTGCGCGGCCATTCCAACATCCAGGGCCTGACCGATATCGGCCTCATGTCCGAGCTGATGCCGGGCTATCTCACCCTGCCGAAGGACGGCGAGCCGACCTTCGACGACTATATGAAGACGCGGCTCAACAAGCCGCTGCGTCCGGGCCAGACCAGCTATTGGCAGAACTACCGCAAATTCTTCGTCAGCCTGATGAAGGCGGTCTACGGCGCCGGCGGCCAAGGCCGAGAACGACTGGGCCTACGACTGGCTGCCGAAGCTCGACGTGCCCACCTACGACATCCTGCGCGCCTTCGAGATGATGGCGAACGGCCAGATGAACGGCTATATCTGCCAGGGCTTCAATCCGCTCCAGGCCTTCCCCGACCGCGGCAAGATCCGCAAGGGGCTGGGCAAGCTCAAATTCCTCGTCGTGATGGATCCGCTCGACACCGAGACGTCGCGCTTCTGGGAGAATTTCGGCCCGCAGAACCCGACCGATCCGGCAGCGATCGCACACCGAAGTCTTCCAGCTGCCCACCACCTGCTTCGCCGAGGAGAACGGCTCGCTGGTCAATTCGGCGCGCTGGCTGCAATGGCACTGGAAGGCGGCCGATCCGCCGGGCGACGCCCAGAGCGATATCTGGATCATGTCGGGCATCTTCCACCGGCTGCGCGCGCTCTACCGCAAGGAGGGCGGCGCCTTCCCCGATCCCATCCTCAACCTGACCTGGGACTACACCGATCCGGTCGATCCCGACCCGGAGGAGCTGGCCAAGGACATGAACGGCCGCGCGCTGGTCGACATCAAGGACCCGAGCGGCGCGGTGACGCTGCCCGCCGGCCGGCTGCTCGACGGCTTCGCGCAGTTGCGCGACGACGGCACCACCGCCTCGGGCTGCTGGATCTTCTCGGGCAGCTACACCGAGAAGGGCAACCAGATGGCGCGGCGCGACGCCACCGATCCGCGCGAGCAGGGCCTCGCGCCGAACTGGGCCTGGTCGTGGCCGGCCAACCGGCGGATCATGTACAACCGCGCCAGCGCCGATCCCGCCGGCAAGCCGTGGAACCCGCGGAAGCCGATCCTGGAATGGAACGGCAGCCGCTGGGTCGGCATCGACGTCCCGGATTACGGCCCGACCGTCAAGCCGTCCGACGCGGTCGGTCCCTTCATCATGAATGCCGAGGGCGTGGGGCGCCTCTTCGCCCGCGGCCTGATGGCGGAAGGCCCCTTCCCCGAGCATTACGAGCCGTTCGAATCGCCGTCCGAGAACGTGCTGCATCCGGCGGTCCGCGCCAACCCGGCGGCGCGCGTCTTCGCCGACGACCGCGCCGTCTTCGGCACCGCGAAAGACTTCCCCTATGTGGCCACCACCTATCGCCTGACCGAGCATTTCCACTTCTGGACCAAGCACGCGCTGATCAATGCGATCCTCCAGCCGCAGGAGTTCGTCGAGATCGGCGAGGCGCTGGCCAAGGAGAAGGGCATCGAGCAAGGCGGCTGGGTGCGGGTCGCCTCCAAGCGCGGCGTGGTGGTCTGCAAGGCCTACGTCACCAAGCGCATCAAGCCGCTCACGGTCGATGGCAAGCCGACGCATGTGATCGGCGTGCCGATGCACTGGGGCTTCACCGGCCAGGCGCGCAAGGGGTACGGCGCCAACACCCTCACCCCCTCGGTCGGCGACGCCAATTCGCAGACGCCGGAGTTCAAGGCGTTCCTGGTCAATATCGAGAAGACCGCCACCCCTGTGGCCTGAAGGAGCAAGCGATGGCGGATCTTCAGTCACAGGATTACATCCGGCGCTCGGCCTCGACGCTCACGCCGCCCGCCATCCGCGACCATGAAGCGGAAGTCGCCAAGCTCATCGATGTCAGCCGCTGCATCGGCTGCAAGGCCTGCCAGGCCGCCTGCATGGAATGGAACGACCTGCGGCAGGAGGTCGGGATATTTCGAGGGCAGCTACGACAACCCCTCCGACCTCGATCCCGACACCTGGACGCTGATGCGCTTCACCGAATGGGAGGACGAGAAGGGCAACCTCGAATGGCTGATCCGCAAGGACGGCTGCATGCACTGCGAGGATCCGGGCTGCCTCAAGGCCTGCCCCGCGCCCGGCGCGATCGTGCAATACGCCAACGGCATCGTCGACTTCATCAGCGAGAACTGCATCGGCTGCGGCTATTGCGTCAAGGGCTGCCCGTTCAACATCCCCCGCATCTCGCCGGTGGACCACAAATCCTACAAATGCACGCTGTGCTCGGACCGGGTGGGCGTCGGGCTCGAGCCGGCCTGCGTCAAGGCCTGCCCGACCGGCGCGATCATGTTCGGGACCAAGACCGCCATGACGGTCTGGGCCGGCGAGCGCATCGAGGACCTCAAATCCCGCGGCTTCGACAAGGCCGGGCTCTACGATCCGCCGGGGGTCGGCGGCACGCATGTGATGTATGTGCTGCACCATGCCGACACGCCGTCGATCTATGCCGGCCTGCCCGACAGGCCCGAGATCAGCCCCCTCGTCGAATTCTGGAAAAGCGCCATCAAGCCGCTGGCCCTTGGCGGCATCGCCGTCGCCGCGCTGGCGGGATTCTTCCACTGGATCGTCGCCGGCCGCAACGAGGTGCAGCCTGAGGACGAGGCGGCGGCCCAGCGGCTTCTCCGGTCGGGAGGCGAGCCACGATGACACGCCCCAGCGGCACCCTGATCCGCAACACCACCGCCGCGCGGGTCAATCACTGGATCACCGGCATCTGCTTCGTGCTGCTGCTGCTGTCCGGCCTCGCGATGTTCCATCCGATGCTGTTCTTCCTCTCCGATCTCTTCGGCGGCGGCCAGTGGACGCGCGCCGTCCATCCCTGGATCGGCGTGGTGCTGCTGGTCAGCTATGCCGGCCTCATCGTGCAGTTCTGGCGCGACAATCTGTGGAACCTGGACGACATCGCCTGGATCCGGGCGTTCCGCCGCGTGCTCGCGAACGAGGAGGAAGGCGTTCCCGAGGTCGGCCGCTACAATGCCGGCCAGAAATTCGTCTTCTGGGCGATGGCGCTGCTGGTGCCGGTGCTCTTCATCACCGGCATCATGATCTGGGACGTCTATTTCGCCTCCTACACCACGATCGCTCAGCAGCGCGCCGCCCTCCTGATCCACAGCCTCGCGGCGATCGCCGCGATCATCGTCTGGATCATCCATGTCTATGCCGCGCTCTGGGTGAAGGGCTCGATCCGGGGCATGACCGAGGGCTATGTCACGCCGGGCTGGGCCTGGCGCCATCATCGCAAATGGCTGCGCCGCCTGGCCGCGACCGGCTCGCCCGGGCCGCGGCCGCGCGCCGGTCACGGGCCCTCGGCGGGATAGCGGCGGTGAGACAGGGCGAGGTCGCGCCGCACGGCAAATGGACCGGCCCGGCCTCCGGCGGCGTCACCGCGCCGGAGCCGCTGATTCTGCCCGATCCCGCGACGCGATTTGCCGCCACCGCGCGGCGGCTCGAGTTCCTGGCCGCCGGGCACCCGATGGCGGAATGGTTGCGCTTCATGGCGCGGCTCGCCCAGGCCCAGCATGCCGCCGCCACGACCCTGCCGCCGCCGCGCGGGATCGAGCCGTCCCTGCTGGAGCAGGCGGTTGAAGCGCGCATGCCGCCCATCGCGGCCGATGGCCACCGCCGCGATCCCGCCTGGCAGGACGGGCTTGCGGCGATCCTCCGCGCTTTCGACGGCGCTCCGGTGCCGCCGGAGGCGACCGCCGTCATCGCCGGCCTCCGGCGCCGCGACGCCGCGGCCGTCGACACGATGGCCAATGCCTTTCTCCACGGCGGCCTCGGCGCCGCCCAGGCGGGCGAGGCGCTCTATGTCGCCGCCGCGCTCCAGGTCTATTTCACCCGCCTGGCCGCGAGCCTGCCCGCCGCCGCCTTGCGGCTGCTGCCGCAGCGCGGCCTCTGCCCCTGCTGCGGCTCGACGCCGGTCGCCGGTGTCGTCACCGCCGCCGGGCGGTCGCCGGGGACGCGCTATCTCCACTGCTCGCTGTGCTCGACCGCCTGGAACCATGTGCGCGCGGTGTGCATCACCTGCGGCGGCTCGCGCGCGGTGGCGCTCGAGGGCATCGAAGGCGACAGCGGCATGGTGAAGGCCGAGACCTGCGGCGACTGCCGCAGCTACGCCAAGATGTTCTACCAGGCCAACGACACGGCGCTCGATCCCGTCGCCGACGATCTGGCGACGCTGGCGCTCGACCTCCTCGTCGCCGAAGCCGGCTGGTCCCGCCACGCCCCCAACCCGCTGCTGCTCATCGGGTAGCCTAGGCGAATTCGCTGCGCGAATTCGTCCGAGGCGGCGTCAGCCGTTGCGTCAGCAACGGCGGGAGCCGCACCAGCCATAGCGCGCCTCGAGCGTGCCAAAGACGCGCGATCGTTTGACGGTAGACCTCACTTGATGTGGTCGATTTGCGCCTCGCTCAGGCCGCGGATGAAATCCGGCAGCGGGATGAATCCCACGGGCTCGAGGTATTTCTCGCTGTTCCCTCCGGTTTCCGAGATCGCCCAGCGTAGGAAGGAGCGGAGCGCGCCGGCAGTCGCGGTGTCCGGTTGCGATCTCGACACGACGGCGTATTCGTAGTTGATCAGCGGGTAGCTGTTCTCGCCGGGAGCGAAGACGAGGCTGATGCGCTCGTAAGACGGCGTGCGCGGGTCGAGCTCGGCGGCGGCGGCGGCGATCGACCGCGACGACGGCAGCAGGAATTTTCCGGCCTGGTTCTCGATCATGGCCGTGCCGAGACCGGCTTTGGCGATCTGGTCGGCATAGCTGGTTCCCACATAACCGATCGCGTAGGGGGTGGCGGCGATGGTCTGCAACATGCCCTCGGTGCCGTCCCCGGTCTTTTCCCCGGCGACGGCGGGCCACGTCACGGTCTCGCCATAACCGGGATTGTCTTCCCAGGTCTGCGTCGAGAAATCCAGGAACTGGGTGAAGACGAAGGTGGTGCCGGAACCGTCGGCCCGGTGGACCGGGACGATCGTATGGTGCGGGAGTGCGACGCCCTGGTTCATCGCCTTGATCGCAGGATCATCCCACTGCGTGACCTTACCGGTATAGATCGCAGCGATGGTCGGGCCGTTGAGCTTGATGGTCGCGCCGTTCAGACCGGGCAGGTTGTAGTTGATCGTCTGGGCGGAGATGCAGAGCGGGATATCGAGGATAGTCGGGTTCCGCGCCGCGACTCTGTCGGAAAGATAGGCGTCGGAGGCGCCGATGCGGACCGAGCCCGCGATCGCCCCTTCATTGCCGGCGCTGGAGCCGGTAGACGCCGCGCTGAGACCGATGGCGGGAGCGACGATCTTGTAGCCGGCGATCCAGGACTGGAACAGCGGGAAGAGCAGGCTCGAGCCGGTTTCGTTGAGCGTGATGTCGGCCGCATGCGCCACCGGGACCGCGAGGACAAAGGCGATGGCGCCGCCACCGAGCAGGTGGCGAAGGATGCTCTTCATGTCTGCGTCTCCGTTTTTTGTCGGCTCAGCGGCCGATGCGATCGAGGTTCACGCCGGTGGTTTCGATGCGATACATCCAGGTCACGATCGCGCCCAACACCGAGCTGATGACGAGGCCGTACAGCAGCGAGCGGGTACCGATGCTGGCGAGCAGCAGCGGGAAGCCGAACGTGGTGGCGACCGCGCCGACTTTCCCGATCATCGCCGCGAAGCCGGCGCCCATGCCGCGTACTTCGGTCGGGAACACCTCACCCGCGAGGAGATAGGTTTGCGCGTTGGGGCCCAGATTGGTCATGAAGTTGAACAGCATCACGCCGGCCATGATGAGGTACAGCCTGAGCGCGCCATCGGCGTCGATGGACAAGGAGGCGATCCCCAGCCCGACCGCGCAGCCGAGGAAACCGAAGATCTGCAGGCGGATGCGTCCCAATCTGTCGGAGAGCCCGATGGCGAAGGCGATGCCGACGATCAGCAGCGAGGTCGTGAGGGCCGCGGCCTCGGCCGAATGGATACCGCTCGCGATCAGGTCGGCGGGGCTGCGGATCTTGTCTGGCCCGCTGCCAAGAGCGGCGGCGATCAGGGTTGGCGTGAAGACGCCGATGCCGTAGGTGCCGAGATCCTGGAACAGCCACGGCACCGAGGAGAAGATGGTGGCGCGGCGATTCTTCGCGTCGAAAAGCGCGAGGAAGGTCTTTTTCGACGCGCTCGCCTCGTCGGCGACAGGACGGACGAGTTCCACTTTCTGCGGGTAGGCCGGCTTGCGGTGAAGCAGGCGCGTCACCGCCTGTTCGGCCTTTTCGTGATGGCCGCGCACGATCAGCCAATTGGCGCTTTCCGTGATGAAGAAGCGGCCGACGGTGATGAGTATGGCGGGCACCAGCGCGGTCGCGTACATCCAGCGCCACGCGTCGATGTCCGGGTCGAGCACGAGCACCAGCGCGCCAACGACGATCCCGCTCATGGCGCCGATCGCCTGAAAGGCGAACGCGCCAAGCACGAGGCGACCGCGTGAGACGCTCGGGATGCTCTCGGAGATGATCATATGCGCGGTCGGATAGTCGCAGCCAAGCGCCATGCCGATGCCGAACAGGCAGATCACCAGCGACAGAAAGTTCCCCACCATGATCAGCAGCGCCAGGAACATGCAGAAGAGAATCATCTCTGCGATGAACATGAGCTTGCGGCCGAAATAGTCCGATAAGCCGCCGAGCAGGATGGTGCCGGCCAGGATGCCGGCGAGGCTCGCCGAGGTGACGAGACCTTTCTCGGAGGCGGCCAGATGGAATTCGCGGGTGATCAGCGGCAGCGTCACGCCGCCCATGAACACGACGAAACCTTCGAAGAACTTTCCGAACGCGGCGAGCGTCCAGATCCGCCACTGCATGCCTGTCATCGGCGTCGATTTCAGCGCGGTCCCGTCCGACCACACCGGCAACTCGTCGATATACTCCTGCACCGTTTTTGCGCCCGGTTGGTTATGCACCTTGCGTGCGGCGGCGGCGGCCATCGTATCGCTCCCCTCCAACGAGTTATCGAGACGGAACCGCCGTGAACACAACGCTAGAGGACTTTGAACACGGGAATACCGTGACGCGACACAGCCTCGCATCCGTCTGAGGTGACTCCTAGTACACGGCCATGACGTTATGATGACATGTATATATCGGGGTGTTACGCGTGTGCCGCGCAGCGCGCCGACTTATCCCAGATCGTCGACGGGCGTAGCTTATGGTGGCGGGTTCGATCCCGTCTCGGTACCGACGAGATCCCCGCGCTCGGTTCGGTCGTTGACGCCTCTCATTCGTCATGGCCGGGCTTGTCCCACAGCTGTCCGGTTCGGGTTTCAGTTCCACTGGAGGGTCATTTGAGCGGCGTTGATCTGCGGGGGTGGATCGAGCTGCAACAGTCGATCGATGGGCCTGCGGTGCATCAGGTTGGCGCGAACCAGTCTGGCGAAGGCGAGAGGGCTTCGAATGGCGGTTTGCGTCGCCTGAGCGAGGCGAAGCAGCAGGAAGGCGATCAGCGCCACCGCGATCTGGATACGCACGGCGTTTTCGGAGGTGCCGAGGAAGTGGTTGATCTTCAGGACCTGCTTGACCCAGCGGAAGAACAGTTCGATCGCCCAGCGGCGCTGGTAAAGATCGGCGATTTCCTGGGCGGTTGCGTCGAGGTCATTGCTCAGCAGGCGCAAGATCTTGCCCGCCTCGGTCATGACCCGGACCTCGCGCACGGCGTGTTGCATGGGGTTGCGCCGGTTGTTGCACTGGCGCGCGGGGAGGAAGCCGATGCGATCGCTGAGGATCGTGCTGTCTTGGGGCAGAGGCAGCTCCTCGATGAGTTCGAGCGGGGTGTTGGCCTTGAAGCGGGTCACGATCCGGCATTGCGCCGCGTCGAGTTTCGCCCACCAGCCATAGTCGTAGTAACCGAGGTCGAAGACATAGGTGGCTCCGGCGTCGATCGGCATCTGTTGCGCAACGCTGATGTCGGTGACGTTCGCCGCGCTGACCGCGGCGTAGATCGGCCGATCGGCGTCGGCATCGTAGATGACGTGCACCTTGGCACCGCAGACCCCGGCCGAGAACCGCGCCCAGTCGGCGCTGTATCCGGTCAGACGCACACCTGTGGCGTCGATGAGATAGGTGGTTTCGGCAAGCTTGCGGCGCAGCCCACGATGGGCCTGCGCCATCATCATCGCCAGAAGCTCGGCGAACATCGCCGCCGGCCGCACCGCATTGGCATCGCTCAGTGTCGAGCGCCGCGGTGGCTCAACACCCAGATGGTAGAGCCGGTCCGCGTGGCTCTCCAAGCCGTCCACGATCTCGCGCAGGCTTATGGCGCCCGAAAGCTGCCCGTGCAGCAGCGCCACGAACTGGCTCTTCGTCGTCAGCCGGCGGACGCCCGCATCAGCCCCATGGGCTTCCACCATCCGATCGAACACAGGCCACGGAACGTGCTTAAGAACACTATGAAGTACGCTATTCTGATGCCGCATGGCGTCGATCCTCATCTCGTGTCCCGGAACGTTTGCCGACGTCCAGGACCGAGTAGAATCAACGCCATGCGCTTCGTCCACAAAAACCCAACCGGACAGCCGTGGGCTTGTCCCGGCCATCCACGTCTTGCCGCACGCTCGTCGAAAGACGTGGATGCCCGGGACTCGGCCTTCGGCCGGCCCGGGCATGACGATCAGGGGGATTTGCGATGACCGGACGAGCGTCAGGAATATCGGAGAAACCGGAACCGGACAGCCGTGGGCTCGTCCCGGCCATCCACGCGGTGCGGCGCCCTCGTTGCATGTGTACCGTGAAGACTGCGCCGGCGCGCGCTCGGGGCGCGCCGCGGTCCCGCCCTACCGGCCGCGCTCGGCACCCGCGACGATCGCTTCCGCTTTCCGGAAGAGCTCGGGATCGATGATGAGGCCGGATGCCGCGGCATTCTCCGCCAGCTGCTCGGGCCGGCTGGCGCCGACGATGGCGGGGGCGACGTTCGGCTGGCGCAGCACCCAGGCAAGCGCGAACTGCGCGAGGCTGCAGCCGGCCTCCTCGGCCAGCGGCCGCAGCCGCTGCACCGCCTCGAGGATCGCGGGCGAGAGCCAGGACTGCATGAACTGTCCCATGCTGGCGCTGTTGGCGCGGCTGCCGGCCGGCGCCTCGGCGCCCGGCCGGTACTTGCCCGAGAGCACGCCTTGCGCCAGCGGCGACCAGACGATCTGCGAGATCCCCTTCGCCGCGCAGAGCGGCATGACCTCGCTTTCGGGCTTGCACCACAGCAGCGAATATTGCGGCTGGCTCGAGACGAAGCGCTCCGTGCCGGCCACCGCGAACGCGCTCTCGATCTGCGCCGGCGACCATTCGCTGAAGCCGATATGGCGGGCCTTGCCCTGCCGCACCACCTCGCTCAGCGCCTGCATGGTCTCCGCGATCGGCGTGGCGGCGTCGTAGCGATGGCATTGGTAGAGATCGACGTGATCGACCCTGAGCCGCTTCAGCGACGCGTCGATCTGCTTCAGGATCTGCGCCCGCGACAGCCCTTGGTCGGTGGCGCTCATGGGAAAGAACAGCTTGGTCGCCAGCACGTAGGAGCCGCGCGGCCGCGCGGCCAGCACCTCGCCCAGGAAGCTCTCCGCCGCGCCGCGACCATAGACGTTCGCCGTGTCGATGAAGTTGATCCCGAGCTCGAAGGCGCGGTCGACGCAGGCGGCGGCGCGCGCGCGATCGACGCCGCCGCCATAGGTCAGCCACGAGCCGAGGGAGATCTCCGAGACGCTGAGATCGCTGGCGCCGAGCTTGCGGTATTTCATGATGCTGCCTTCCTGTCGGGTGAGCGGGCTCGGCCGTCAGTCCGGCACGAAGTTCATCGCGATCCCGTTGATGCAATAGCGCTGGTGGGTCGGCGGCGGCCCGTCATCGAAGACGTGTCCCAGATGGCTGCCGCAGGTCGCGCAGTGCACCTCGGTCCGCACCATGCCATGGGATCGATCGGTCGAGGTCTCGACGGCGCCGGCGACCGGCTCGTCGAAGCTCGGCCAGCCCGTGCCGCTCTCGAATTTGCGCTTGCCCTCGAAGAGGGTCTGGCCGCAGCCGGCACAGGTGAACTTGCCGGGCCGCTTCTCCAGCAGCAGGGCGCAGCTCCCGGGCGCCTCGGTCCCGTGCGCGCGCATCACCGCGTACTGTTCGGGCGTCAGGATCCGCCGCCACTCGGCATCGCTGTGCGTGACCTTATAGGGCTTGTCCATGCTCCCAGGCTCCGTCTCGTTGCGCCAGGCGCGGCCCGGCTTTCGCCCGGCACCGGCTCGGCAGGAATGATGCGCGGCTTATATGTGGTCGCCGAAGCGAAATTTGTACCGACGGCAGGAAGTGCTTCGCTGAGAGGCAAGGTCGTCGGCCTAATCCGCGCATAGTCCGCGGACGTTGTCGATGCCGACCGTGCCCACGAGCGGCAGGCTCCAGGTCTCCACCACGATCAAGCTCTCCGGCCGGCCGCGGGCGTCGAAGAGATGCCATCTGTTATCCGCGTCGCGGTCGAGGCTGAACCCGCAATGCGCGTAGTCGCCGGTCAGCCCGTTGCGCAGGAAATCGAGCGTGAGCGCTGCCGAATTCGTGCCTGCGGCAATGCGGCCGCGCAGGATCACCGCATCATGCCCGGGCCTGCCGTCGAGAACGGCACCGCGATCGCTCGCGACCTCCGCGGGCGAGAAGTCCCGACTGCTGTCGTTCCCATCCGGCCGGTGGCTTTCGAAGCGGATCGCGATGATGTTCGCTCCGGCGTCCATCACCACGCCGAGACACTGGTAGTCGCGGCCATAGGTATTCACGATCGTGGCGAGCGATTGGACGGCGCCGCTTGTGCCGCGGCAGTCTGCGGCGGCGCTGGCGGAAACCAGGCCGCTCATCAGCATCAGGCCGACGAGAAGCGGCAGGGTCGCACCCGTCCCTCTCATCCCGGAGCCCTCATTCGTTCCTCCTCGCGGCGCGCGGCCACCCACAGGCAAGCGCAAGCAAGGCTAACGGAAGCCCCTGGGCGTCGCTTGCCGGAAATTGCCGCAATTCGCTCCGTCGTTGCCGGAAATTCCGGACCCCGGCCTGCCGGCCGGGACGATCGGCCATGTCAACGCCGCAGATCCGCGGCAAGGGTGAAGGGGCGCTCGGCCGTCCCCAGTCGCAGGCGGTAGACCTGCAGATTCTCGAGCACGCGCTGGACGTAGTTGCGCGTCTCCGGATAGGGAATTGACTCGACCCAGTCGACGGGATCGACCGCGGCGGCGCGCGGATCGCCGAGCGTATCCAGCCACTGCTTGACCCGCGCCGGGCCTGCGTTGTAGGCGGCCGCTGCCAGCACGTAGGAACCGGCAAACCGGTTGAGCAGCCGATCGACGAAGGCCTGCCCCAAGGTGAGGTTGTAGGCGGGATCCGAGAGCAGGCGCGCCGCGGAAAACGGCATTCCCAGCGACCTTCCTATCTCCCGCGCCGTCTGCGGTGTGAGCTGCATGAGGCCGCGGGCGCCGGCGCGGCTGACCGCTTCCGTGTCGAACCCGCTCTCCTGGCGCGCAATCGCCAGCACCAGCGACGGCTCGACCCCGGCTTTTTGCTGGAAACGCAGCAAGGGGTAGCCCTCCGCCAGGAGCGGAACGTCGTCGCGGCCGGCACGTTTCGCCGCGGCAACGCCGACGTCCAGCGCCCCGATGCCCTCTGCCAGCGTCGCGACGAGCTTCTGTTCGATCGCGGTCTTCGCGCCGGCGGCGACCTTCACCAGGAAGAGCTTCGCGAGGTCGTCCTGGCCGATTTCCGCGAGCATGCGTGCCGCCCGGACCAGCTCGAGCCGATCGAACGCCTCGACATCCGGCTCCGACGGCTGTGGCTCGGGCGGGAATTGCACCTGGACGGCGGAATGAAGGCTCGCCGCTGCGATCTGTCCGTAATAGGTGGTCCCCTGCGCCGCCGCGACTGCCAGCCAACGGCGCGCGACCTCGGGCGAGCCCATCGCCTCTGCCGCCCGCGCCATCCAGAACGCGCCTCGCGACCGGCTCGCAGGTATGGTTGCGTTCTCGTAAAGCGCCGAGAAGTGGTCATAGGCGGCCTTGGGTTCCGCCAGCCGGCGCAACGCGATCCAGCCCGATAGGAACTCGGCCTCGGTGAGCGCCGTGCCGGTCTCCCCCAGCCCGCGCCAGGCCGCGAGCGCATAGGCAAGCTGGTCCTTGCGTTCGTCGAGCAGGCCGCGCACGACGATCTCGCGCTCGCGCCACCAGGCCGCGGGACGAACGAGATCCACGGGCCGGCGCCGCAGGATCTCCGCCGCGTCCTCGAGACGGTCCTTGCGGCGAAGCCAGCGCGCATGATCGAGGCTGAGCCCGGCATCGTTGCGCAGAGTTTCGGGAACGGCTGCGAGGGCGGTTTCGGCGTCATCCCGGAGATCGGCAAACGCGAGGCGCGCTTCCGCCACGGCGCGCCAATCCGCCGACGCGCGCGCCATCTCTCGCCGCGCCGCCGAAGCTTGGCCGGCCCACAGGAGCCGATCGAGTCGCTGCGCGTGATCCTGCGGGCGCAGCGCGTCGGCATAGCGATCGAGAATGCGTTGCTCGGTGTCCGGGTCGAGATCGGGCGTTCGCCACATCTCCCGGATGAGCGTGTCCGCCGCCTCCTGCTGGCCGGAGCCGGCGAGAATGCCCGCCCATCGCAGCTTGCCCCGCGGTGATACCGGCCGTCGGCTTTCGAAGTAGGCGCGCACCTCGGCATCGCTGACGTTGTCCATGACCTGCTCGGCATGGTCGCGCAGCGCGTCCAGCCGGGGCCAGTCCGGATTGGCATCGGCGAAGGCAACGATGTCCGCAAACTGTGCGCGGTCGCTGCGCAACAGCTCGAGCCATCGCAGAATCTTGGCCGGGAGCGGTTCGCTCGCGCCAGCCGCAAGCTGCCGCGCGGCCGGCCATTCGGATGCTTGTGCCGCGCCAAATGCGGCACGGTAGGCCTGCCGGTCGGCAGCGGAAAGCAGCTCGGCCGACGCGGTCGTTGCGCTGAAGAGAGACAGCACGCCGAGGAACAAGAAGGTCCCGATCTTCATGACGGCCGAGCATAGCTCGGACGTGCCTGCCCCGACGTGGCCTCTTTGGCGCGGGGCGGAACGCGTCGCGCGTTTCTCCGACACTCCTGATGCTCGCCCGATCGTGGCAGATCCTCCCTGATCGTCATGCCCGGGCCGGCCGAAGGCCGAGTCCCGGGCATCCACGTCTTTCGACGAGCATGCGGCGGTACGGGATGGCCGGGACGCAGCCTTCGGCCGGCTCGGCCATAACAAATGCACCAAGACGCCTTCCTACCCCACCTCGCTCGCCTTGCGCGAGCGGGCTGGCGGAGGAGAATGGGAGTCGAACCCACCAAGGACCGGCTGACGGCCCTCCCCGGATTTGAAGTCCGGACGCCCCACCGGGGGTCGCTTCTCCTCCTCGCCTGACGGCGCCGGATCTTCCACGGGCGCCGCGAACAAGTCCAGGCGCCGCGCATCGAGCCGGCGCAGATCGCCGCGGCGCACGCTGACGCCGTGACGGTCGAAGAACTCCAGGATCTGGATCGCCACCTTGCGGCCATTGTCCAGCCGGTCGCGCAGATCGGCGGCGGTGAAGCTGCCGGCGGGCGAGGCTTGCGCCAGCTCCGCCAGGATGGCCGCGATCTCGGCCACGACCGGACGCGGGAAGAAATGGTCATGCGCCACTTCGTAGGCCGCGCCCATCCGCGCCACGCGCTTCAGCACGAGGCGCAGCTCCGCCTCGGCGACGCCGACCAGCGGCACCAGATCGCGCACCCGCGGCGGGCGGAAGCGTCCCTCGCCCAGCAGATGGGCGCGGCATTCCTGCCAGACCGCCTCGTCCTCCGCCGAGAGGCGCGCCTCGTGGCCGGCATCGCGCACCCAGGCGCCGTCGAGCGCCACCACGCCGGCGCGGGCCAGCGCCTGCAGCATCGCGCGGAAGACGGGCGCGCGCATCGCCGGGGCTGCGGCCGCGCGCAGGCGCTCCAGCCCGATGCCCGGCAGGTCCGGATTGTCGGCATGAAAGGCGCCCAGCGCCGCGGCGAGGCGCGCGCTGAGCCGGGCGAAATCCGCCGCCGCCATCACGCTGCCGCCCGCCGCGACGAGGCCCAGCGTCGCCGCAAGGCGATCGCCTTCCTCGGGACCGAGGGCGCGGTCGCGCAGGAAGGCGCCGAGCTCGACGGCGTGCGGCGGCAGCGCCAGCAGCCGGTCCAGCGCGGTCGCGGCATCCGCCGCGGCGCCGGCGGCGAGCCGGGCGAGGCGGTCGGGACTGCGGCGGCGGCGCGTGGGAGCGCGCAGCTCCAGCAGCACGCCGCCGCCGATGGTGCGCCGCGCCGCGGCCTCGCGCAGCACGAAGCGGTCGCCCACCGCGGCCGCCACCGGACGGTCGAGCACGAGCTGCACCAGGCCGGTTTCGCCGGACGCGATGGGCTCGCCGAGCAGCACCAGATGCGCGCCCACCTCCGCCGCGGCGGTGTGGCAGCGCACCGGCATCCATTGCCCGATCGGCTTGGGCTCGCTCGCCAGCACCGTCAGGCTGGCGTCGATGCGCTCCGTGGGCGCGTGCAGCAAGGGATCGAGCACGACGTCGCCGCGGGCGATGCGGTCGCGCGCGATGCCCTCGCCGGCGAGGTTCAGCGCGGCGCGGTCGCCGGCCTGGGCGCGCTCGGCCGGCCGGTTCTGCACATGGAGCGAGCGGATGCGCGCGGCGATGCCGGCAGGGCTCACCGTGACGGGATCGCCGAGCGCCGCGCTGCCGGAGAGCACCGTGCCGGTGACCACGGTGCCGACGCCCTTGAGCACGAAGCAGCGATCGACGGCGAGGCGGAACCGGCCCTCCGCGCGGCGCCCGGCGAAGCGCTCGGCGGCCGCGACCAGCGCCGCGCGCAAGGCGTCGATCCCCGCGCCGGTGGCGGCCGAGACGCGCCGGATCGGGGCGCCGGCCAGGCCCGTGCCGGCCAGCGCGGCGGCGATCTCGGCCTCGACCTCGGCGAGGCGGGCGTCATCGGCGAGATCGGATTTGCTGAGCGCGACGATGCCCTGCGCGATGCCCAGCAGATCGAGGATGGCGAGGTGCTCGCGCGTCTGCGGCATCACCCCGTCATCGGCCGCCACCACCAGCAAGGCGAGATCGATGCCGCTGGCGCCGGCCAGCATGGTGTGGATGAAGCGCTCGTGGCCCGGCACGTCGATGAATCCCAGCGTGGCGCCGCCCGGCACGGGCAGGTAGGCAAAGCCCAGCTCGATCGAGATGCCGCGCGCCTTCTCCTCGGCGAGCCGGTCGGTGTCGACGCCGGTGAGCGCGCGCACCAGCGCGGTCTTGCCATGGTCGATATGGCCGGCGGTGCCGATGATCATGTGGCCCTACCGAGATCGAGGCCGGCGAGGCTCGCGAGCAATCCGTGGGCATCCTCGAGGCAGCGCAGATCGAGCACCAGGCTCCCCTCCTCGATGCGGCCGATCACCGGCACCGTCAGGCGGCGCAGCGCCGCGGCGAGGCGGGCGAGATCGCCGCCGCCGCCCGAGACCGGGGCGATGGCGAGGCCGGCGCTCGGCAGGGTGGCGAGCGGCAGGGCGCCGGAGCCGATCTGGCTCGCGCAGTCGATGACGGCCACCTTGAACCCCTCGCCCACCGCCGCGGCGACGCGCGGCGCCAGCCCTTCCGCGAGCGCCAGGATCTCGGCGCGCGGCCGCGCCAGCAGGCGCAGCGTCGGCAGCCGCTCCGCCAGCCGGTCGGGATCGCGATAGAGCCGCAGCGTGGCGTCGAGCGCCGCCAGGCGCAGCTTGTCGAGGCGCAGCGCGCGCTTCATCGGGTTGCGGTTGATCGCGGCGACGAGATCGCGGCGGCCGACGATGAACCCCGCCTGCGGCCCGCCCAGCAGCTTGTCGCCGGAGAAGGTGACGAGGTCGGCGCCGTCGGCCACCGCCTCGGCCACGGTCGGCTCGTGGGCGAGGCCGATGCGGCTGAGATCGGCGAGCGTGCCGGAGCCGAGATCGTGCAGCAGCGGCACGCCATGCTGGCGCGCGATGGCGGCGAGCTCGCGCGCCGGCACCTCGGCGGTGAAGCCGGCGATGCGGTAGTTGGAGGTGTGCACCTTCAGCACCAGCGCCGGCGCCCGCGGCCGATCGCCTCCTCGTAGTCCCGCGCATGGGTGCGGTTGGTGGTGCCGACCTCGACGAGGCGCGCGCCGGCGCGGGCCATGATGTCGGGCATGCGGAAGGCGCCGCCGATCTCGATCAGCTCGCCGCGCGAGACGATGGCCGCGCTTCCGTCGCCCGCCAGCGTGTTGAGCGCGAGCAGCACCGCGGCGGCGTTGTTGTTGACGACGGTGGCGTCCTCGGCGCCGGTGAGCTCGCGCAGCAGGCCGCGGACGTGGTCGTCGCGCTCGCCGCGCCGCCCGGTCTCGAGATCGAATTCCAGCGCGGCCGCGCTGCGCATGGCGGCGACGGCCGCCTCGACCGCCGCCTCGGCCAGCAGGGCGCGGCCGAGATTGGTGTGCAGCACGGTGCCGGTGAGGTTGAGCACCGGCCTGAGGCCGGACTGCCCGGCCGCCTCGAGCCGGACGACGGCCGCGGCGAGCACGGCCTCGGCCGCCGGCGCCTCCGCCTCTCCCTGGCGCAGCGTCGCGCGCGCCGCGGCGATCGCGGCGCGCACCGCATCGGTCACCGCGGCGCGGCCGAAACGCTGCGCGGCCTCTTGCGCGGCCGGGCTGCGCAGCACCTCGTCCACCGCCGGCAGTCGGCGCAGCCGGCCCTGTCGGTCGTCCGGCATGGGATCAGCCGCCGCGGCGGACGGAAGTGAAGCGGACGCGGCGATCGGGACCTTGGCGCATCGGGAGATCGCTCCGGAGCGGTTCGAGCGTCGGCACAGAGCCGGACGGGCATAGTCGCTCCCCGGCAAGGCGGTCAAGGACGCGGCGCCGGGATCCGAACGGCCGGCTTCCCGCAGGCCGCCGGCATCACCAGTAGCCGAAGGGATACCCTTGCCTACCGCACCGAGACCGACTTCCCGTGTCTCAGGAGAATGGCGGCCAGAGAGGCAGTGTCCGCCAGCAACGGCGACGTGCTTGCGGTGAACGTCGCGTGGCTCCGGTCGAAGATCGCGGCGCAAAGCAGCTCTGGATTGTGGCGGGAGGGATAGACGAGGCCGTCGGGCTGTTCCTTGTGCGACCACAGAAAATGGGCCCAGACCCGCGAGGCCGCGTAAGGACCGGTGGCAAGTGCGGCCGTCGTGCCGAGCTGCGCAAGACCGTCCCCATGCGCTTTCACGAGGCGGAGCTGGGCGGCGCTGGTAAGCACCGCCCGCGAACGCAGCTCGAGATCAACGAAATCGACCGTCCTTCGTGCGGGGTTGCGGCAGAGCGTCTCGACGATCGCGGCCTCCAGGGACAGACCGACATAGAGCGTCCGAAACTCGGCACGCGGCGCATCGAAGCGGAATTTCGGGCGACTTCCGGGCGGCGGGCCGAAAAAAATCGGCGCATCTCTCGTCCTGTGGCATCGACAAAACGCTGCCCCGGCAGCGTAGGCCACGATCGGCAGAGCGGCGGTGGCGAGCCAGGCGGGCGGTGCGGGAGCGTGACCGTGCGGTCCAGGGCTAGCCCGCGCCATGCTCCCCTTCGGTCGCGGCGCGGCTCACGACATCCTCGAGGCGTTCGGGATGCTCCCTCAATACCTGGATTGGCGACAGACCGTCGAGATCGTCGTCGGGCGCCAACAGAAAATCGAGGATCCCCCATGCCCCTTGAAGGCCGATGACCTCGAGAACGCGCGCCAGGCCGGGTAGCGGCTGACCGTTGGCGAACTGAACGGCAGGGAATTTCTCCTCACCCCCGTGCGGCACCGCCAGCAGCTTCCGGCGCCGGCGCTGCAAATAGACGGACTGGCGCGTCAATCCGAGCAGCTGCGCCACATCGCTGGTGGCCAAGAGCCCCCCGGCTTCGCGGATCATACTCTGCTTATCCTCGGCGCTTTTTGCGATCAGCGCGGCGAGCGGCTCGAGCTCACCCACCGCCGACCCGATGATCGCCGCGTTCGACAGCGCCCGGGCGAGCGTCCCCACATCCGTCGGCGATGCGAGCGCTTCGACGAGGCCTTCCTCTGGCGCCGTCGCGGCAAGACGTTCGATGAGCCGCACCGACCGCCTCACGAAGGAAGCGCGGACGGGCGTGGACGCCGCTGCCCGAGCACGAAGCGCCCTCGGCTTCGCGCTCCGGATCTTGGCGGCTTTCTTGCGCGCAGCCTTTTGCACAGCGCGTGCTTTGGCCGCGAACTTTTGAGCAGTGGCCTTCTTGGACACCTTCTTCCGGCGCTTGCCGGCGACCCGTTTGGACGGAAGTGCCATTGCTTGGACCCGCGGAGTTTACTTGGTCATGATATGGTTGCCAGGTTAACTTTGTCAAAGGACGGCGTTCAGCGGTTCCGGGAAAACGAGATGGTTACGTCGCCCCCGCGACAGCGGGGGCCCAGGAGCCACCATATATCGGTCGCTCTGGTTCCCCGCTGTCGCGCGGAAGGCGAGAGCGATGATGTGATCGGCTCGGTGCGCGTCCCTCCATCCATGGGGCCGCCTTAGCCCCGCCCGCGCCGCTCCGCCTCGAGCCGCGTCATCGACCTTCAGGTAGATGAACATCGGATAGAGCGCCGAGAACAGCGCCAGCGCCATGCCGTAGGGGCCTTCGCGATAGCCCTTGCGCGCGACATAGGATTTCCAGGCGCGGCTGAACATGCGGCGGAAGGAGGAGCGGAAGTTCGGGATCTGGCCGCGGTCGATCATGTCCGCGGCCGCAGCGTCGGTATAGCTGTTGAGGCGGCGGAACATGTCGGAGAGATCGCGGTCGACGAAATGATCGATCGGGTGCTCCAGCACCCGCCGCTCGCCGGTATAGCGCACCGGCGGATGGACGCGGCCCTTGCCCCAGATCTTGCCGCCGGGGCGATAGAGCGCCGCGCGCATCGCGGCGCCGTTATAGGCGCCCCAGCCGAAGCGCACGAGCCGGCCGCCGACATGGTTGGCGATCGGGATCAGGAAATAGGCGTCGCCCGGCGTCGCATCGATCACCCGGCGCGCCTCTTGCGCCAGGCCCGGCGTCACCCGCTCGTCGGCATCGACCTCGATCACCCAGTCGGTGCGGCAGGCCTGGACCGCCGCGGTGCGGCGCTCGCCTTCGAGCGGCCACGCGCCTTCGACGATGCGCGCGCCGAAGCCCTGCGCGATCTCGGCCGAGCGGTCGGTGCTGCGGTCGAGCGCCACCACGATCTCGTCGGCAAAGCGCAGCGTCTCGAGACAGGCGGCGAGCTGCCGCTCCTCGTTCCGCGCCACCACCAGCGCGGTGAGCGTCGGCTTGCCGGCGGCGCGGGTCTTGGCCTCGTCCAAAGCTGCCATGGCGCGAAGCTTAGTGCCTCGGCCGCGGGGAAGCAAGAAATCCAGCCTTGGCGCCGGTGGGGCGCGCGCCTAGCATGGGTCGGAGGCCAAGTCCGGCGCGCAGTACGTCACCGGCGCATAGCGGATTTTTAGCCCCCGGTGTACACCGGGGGCGCAGGATGCTCCCCGAGGCCGAACGGGTCCGCGGATTGTCAGGCTTCTGGAATCTTCCTAATCTCACACAGCCAGAAAAGCCGGGGAGACGGGCATGCAACTCGCCCAGGTCACGCTCGACGACAAATACACGCTGCAGACCGGGCGCATCTATCTCTCCGGCGTGCAGGCGCTGGTGCGGCTCCCCATGCTGCAGCGGCAGCGCGACCAGGCGGCGGGCCTCACCACCGGCGGCTTCATCTCGGGCTATCGCGGCTCGCCGCTCGGCACCTACGACAACGCGCTGTGGCAGGCGCGGCGCTTCCTCAAGCAGCACAACATCCACTTCCAGCCCGGCCTCAACGAGGACCTCGCCGCGACCGCGCTCTGGGGCAGCCAGCAGGTGAACCTCTTCCCCAGCGCCGCGGTCGACGGCGTCTTCGGCATCTGGTACGGCAAGGGACCCGGCGTCGACCGCTCGGTCGATCCGCTCAAGCACGCCAACACTGCCGGCACCTCGCTTCATGGCGGCGTGCTGGCGATTGCCGGCGACGATCACGGCTGCCAGTCCTCGACGCTCGCGCATCAGAGCGAGCAGATCTTCGAAGCCGCGATGATCCCGATCCTGAACCCGGCGACGGTGCAGGAATATCTCGATTTCGGCCTCTACGGCTTCGCCCTCTCGCGCTTCTCGGGCTGCTGGGTGGGCTTCAAGGCGATCGCCGAGACGGTGGAGAGCAGCGCCTCGGTGCATGTCGATCCGGCGCGACTCCGGTTCGCGCTGCCCGAGGACTTCGTGATGCCGCCGGGCGGGCTCAGCATCCGCTGGCCCGACCCGCCGCTCGACGCCGAGCGGCGGCTGCACGGGCCGAAGATGGCGGCGGTGGCGGCGTTCGCCCGCGCCAACCGCATCGACCATCTGGCGATCGACCCGCCCGCGGCGCGCCTCGGCATCATCACCACCGGCAAGGCCTATCTCGACGTGCGCCAGGCGCTCGCCGATCTCGGCCTCGACGACAAGGCGGCCGCCGCGCTGGGCATCCGCCTCTACAAGGTCGGCCTCACCTGGCCGCTCGAAGCAGAGGGCGCGCGGCGCTTCGCCGAAGGCTTGCAGGACGTGCTGGTGGTCGAGGAGAAGCGCGGCTTCATCGAGGGCCAGCTCGTCCGCCTGCTCTACAACCTAGAGGCGTCGCGGCGCCCGAGCGTCGTCGGCAAGCAGGACGAGAGCGGCGCGCCGCTGCTGCCGAGCCCGGGCGAGCTGACGCCGACGGTGGTGGCGCGCGCCATCGTGCTGCGCCTGAAGCGGCTGGGCGAGGAGAGCCCGCACCTCACCCAGCGCCTGGCGCGGCTCGAATCCTTCGAGAAGATGCTGGAGGCGCCGCTGCCGACCACGCAGCGCACGCCGTTCTTCTGCTCGGGCTGCCCGCACAACACCTCGACCCGCGTGCCCGAGGGCAGCCGCGCCGGCGCCGGCATCGGCTGCCACGCCATGGCGATGTACGTGCCGGCGCGCCGCACCGCCACCATCACCCATATGGGCGGCGAAGGCGCCAACTGGATCGGCCAGGCGCCCTTCACCCGCGAGAACCATATCTTCCAGAATCTCGGCGACGGCACCTATTCGCATAGCGGCCTGCTCGCCATCCGCGCCGCCGCCATCTCCGGCGTCAACATCACCTACAAGATCCTGTTCAACGACGCCGTGGCGATGACCGGCGGGCAGCCGGTCGAAGGCCATCTCACCGTGCCCCAGATCACGCAGCAGGTGACGGCCGAAGGCGCCAGGCGCGTCGTCGTCGTCACCGACGAGCCGGAGAAATATCCCGCCGACGCCGGCTTCGCGCCGGGCGTCGACGTCCGTCATCGGGATGCGCTCGACGCGGTGCAGCGCGAGCTGCGCGAGACGCCGGGCCTCACCGTGCTGGTCTATGACCAGACCTGCGCCGCGGAGAAGCGGCGGCGGCGCAAGCGCGGCCAGTTCCCCGACCCGCCCAAGCGTGTCTTCATCAACGAGCAGGTCTGCGAAGGCTGCGGCGACTGCTCGGAGAAATCCAACTGCGTCTCGGTGAAGCCGGCCGAAACCGAGTTCGGCCGCAAGCGCGCCATCGACCAGTCGAACTGCAACAAGGATTTCTCCTGCATCAAGGGCTTCTGCCCGAGCTTCGTCACCGTGCATGGCGGCCAGCCGCGCCGGCTGCCGAAGCCGCAGGCCGCGGTGAGCGAAGACCCGTTTGCCGCCTTGCCGCTGCCGCAGCAGCGCCCGCTCGGCGATGCCTACGGCATCCTCATCACCGGCATCGGCGGCACCGGCGTCATCACCGTAGGCGCGCTCCTCGGCATGGCGGCGCATCTCGAGGGCAAGGGCTGCACCGTGCTCGACTTCACCGGCCTCTCGCAGAAGAACGGCGCGGTGATGAGCCATGTCCGCCTCGCGCCCAGGCCCGAGGATCTCCACGCCGTGCGCATCGCCGCCGGCGGCGCCGATCTGCTGCTCGGCTGCGACATGGTGGTGGCGGCGAGCCCGGCGGCGCTGTCGCGCGTCGAGAACGGCGTCACCCGCGCCGTCATCAACTCCTATCTCGCGCCGACCGCCGCCTTCGTCGTCAATCCCGACATCGATTTCGAGACGCTCGCCATGCAGCGCGCGCTCAAGGCGGCGGCCGGCGATGGCGGCACCGAGTTCCTCGACGGCACCGCGCTTGCCACCGCGCTGATGGGCGACAGCATCGCCACCAACCTCTTCATGCTGGGCTATGCCTTCCAGAAGGGGCTGGTGCCGCTCGGCCTCGAGAGCCATCGAGCGCGCGATCGAGATCAACGGCGTCGCCATCGAGGCCAACAAGCGCACCTTCGCCTGGGGCCGGCTCGCCGCGCACGACCGCGCCCGGGTCGAGGCGCTGGTGCGGCCGGTGCTGCACGAGGAGGCGCCGGCGGCGCCGGGCCTCGCCGAGCTGGTCGAGCGCCGCGCCCGGTTCCTCACCGCCTACCAGGACGCGGCCTATGCCGGACGCTATCGCGACGCCGTGGCCGCGATCGAGGCGGCGGAGAAGGCCCGCGGCCGCGGCCTCACCGGGCTTGCCGAGGCGGCGGCGCGCAACCTCTTCAAGCTCATGGCCTACAAGGACGAATACGAGGTGGCGCGGCTCTATACCGACGGCACCTTCCTGCGCCAGCTGCACCGCCAGTTCGAAGGCGATTTCAAGCTCGAGTTCCATCTGGCACCGCCGCTCTTTGCGAGGCGCGATCCCCAGACCGGCGAGCTGCAGAAGCGCGGCTACGGTCCCTGGGTGTTCGCCGCCTTCCGGCTGCTGGCGCGGCTGAAGCGGCTGCGCGGCACGCCCTTCGACATCTTCGGCCGCACCGAGGAGCGCCGGCAGGAGCGCCAGCTCATCGGCGAGTACGAGGCGATGATGCGCGAGATCGCCCAGACGCTCACCCCCGACAACCACGCGCTGGCGGTCGAGATCGCGCGGCTCCCCGAGCAGATCCGCGGCTACGGCCACATCAAGGAGCGCAACATCGTCAAGACCAAGGAGCGCCAGGCGGCGTTGCTGGCGGCGTTCCGCGCGCCCGCCCCGCGCGCCACGGCGGCAGAGTAGCGCCGCCGCCGGCAGGCCTTTGCGCGCCGCCGCCGGCGCGGTAAGCTTTCTCACTCATCGGGAGGCGAGCATGGCCGTGACCGAGAGCGAACCTCGCTATGTCGTCGCCGGACGCGAGACGGTGGCGGAGACCCCGGACCTGCGCATGGTGGTGCTGACGCTGGCGGCGGGCCAGGAAGTGCCGTGGCACTGGCACAGCCAGGTGAGCGATCACGTCATCTGCCTCGAAGGCCCCATGGTGGTGGAGACGCGCGCGCCGAGCGAGCGCTTCGAGCTCGGGCCCGGCGAGCGCTGCACCGTGCCGGCGCGCCGCGCCCACCGCGTCCAGGGCAAGGCCGGCGGCGCCTGCAAATTCGCCTTGCTGCAAGGCGTCGGCACCTATGATTTCAATCCGGTGGGCGGCTGAAACCGCGGCGCCGGCCCATTGCCCGTTCGGGGCGCTCGTCACCTGACGTTCATGTCAGTGGACACGCGCCCCCCGCCGTACCAATCTGTGCCCATTCACCAACGAGCCGGTCCATGCGCATCCTCAAAGTCGCGGCGTCCGCCGCCCTCCTCATCGCCCTTGCCCCCTTCGCCACCACCGTCACCGCCGCCGACAACAGCGGCGTCGGCCTCAACCTCTTCACCGAGGTGTTCGAGCAGGTTCGCGCCAATTACGTCGAGCCCGTCACCGACAAGCAGCTCGTCGAGGGCGCCATCAAGGGGATGCTGGGATCGCTCGACCCGCATTCCAACTACATGGACGCCAAGGAATACAGCGAGATGCAGGTGCAGACCCGGGGCGAGTTCGCCGGGCTGGGCATGCAGGTCACGATGGAGAACGGCCTCGTCAAGATCATCTCGCCGATCGACGACACGCCGGCCGCCCGCGCCGGCCTCAAGCCCGGCGATCTGATCCTCGCCATCGACAAGGCGCCGGTGACCGACATGACGCTGTCGGACGCGGTCGACAAGCTGCGCGGCCCGGTCGGGTCCCAGGTCAAGCTGACGCTCCGCCGCCAGGGGGTCGACCCCTTCGAGGTGACGCTGACCCGCGCCGAGATCCATGTCGAGCCGGTCAAGTCCCACATGGAGGGCAGCGACATCGGCTATATCCGCATCACCAGCTTCAGCGAGCGCGCCAGCACTGCGCTCGAGGCGGCGGTGAAGGCGCTGAAGCAGCAATCCGGCGACAAGCTCGCCGGCATCGTCCTCGATCTGCGCAACAACCCCGGCGGCCTGCTCGACCAGGCGGTGGCGGTCAGCAACGCCTTCCTCGACCAGGGCGAGATCGTCTCGATCCGCGGCCGGCGGATCCAGGACAGCCGGCGCTATGAGGCCCAGCCCGGGCGCGACCTCGTGCGCGGCCTGCCCATGGTGGTGCTGATCAATGGCGGCTCGGCCTCGGCCTCAGAGATCGTCGCCGGCGCGCTGCAGGACCATCACCGCGCCGTCCTGCTCGGCACCCGCTCCTTCGGCAAGGGCTCGGTGCAGACGGTGCTGCCGGTGAAGGAGAGCGGCGGCGCCATCCGGCTGACCACCGCGCTTTACTTCACCCCCTCCGGCCGGTCGATCCAGGCCACCGGCATCGAGCCCGACGTGGTCGTCGAGCCCGCCAAGATCGAGAAGGTGGCGCTGACCGGAAGGCTGCGCGAGGCCGATCTGCGCGGCGCCCTCAAGAACACCGACCGGGAGGCGCAGGAGAAGGCGGGCGCCCCGGCCGCCGCCGCGCCCAAGCCCGGCGCCGCACGCAGCAACGCCGACAGCAAGGCGGTCACCACCGCGCCCGCCCCCAACGTGCCGCCCGGGACGACGCCGGCGCTCCGGCCCGAATCGACGGCGCTCGACCCCAACCTGATCGGCACGGACGAGGATTATCAGCTGGTGCGCGCGGTCGACCTGCTGCGCGGCGTGACCCTGTTCAAGAAGCTGGCGGCGCAATAGCGCGGCGAATGCGCTCCGCGCATTCGTCCGCGGCGGCGCACCGTCCCCCCGCGGGAGCCGCCTCAGAGGTGGGCGATCACCGCCTTGGCGGCGTTGGTGATGCTCACATCCGTGGCGGTTGCGCTGATCGCCTCGCTGTACCACTGGTCGACGGCCTGCATCAGCACCACGCTGCCGCGCTTCCTGAGGTCGGCACCGATGATGGCTTCGAGCGAGCGCAGCCGGGCGAAGAACCGCCGGGTCGCGGCCCGGCGCTTCTCATCGGCCGAGGACGCGGCCGAGGCCGAGGCGGCAGGCCGGGCGGCCGGCTGAGGCGGCGGCTTGGCGGCCTGGGCGCCGGTCGGCAGCGGCGTCGCCAGGCGCGGCGCCATCGCCACCGGAGCGGCCGCGGGCTTCTTGGCCGGCGCGGGCTTCTTGGCGGCGGGGTTGGCCTTCTTGGCCGGGCGCGGGCAGGTTTCTTCTTTTTCGGAGCGGATTTCTTCGCCGTCGCCATGCGCTTGGGCGCGGCGGATGCCATGGCCATGCGCCTGCTTCGGGCTTTTCCGCCGCTTGTTCCGTTCGCTTGCTCGCGACGTGTCATCAGCGTCCTCCAAGGCCCTGTCGGACCGCCATAAAATTGGAACCCGGCCCCCCTTTGAGCAAGCGAAAAGCGCATGAAACCGCCGCGAGCCCGTCAGCCTCCTGGCATTTGATATTTTGTTCCCTTCTTGTTCGAAATTTCGACAGATGCGGGCATCGCGCAGTGGAAAATCTCGGATCGGCTGCCCGGCGCGGCCGCGGCAAAGCGCCCTGCCCGACGCCGCGCCAAGCCCTGGACCGGCTCCGTCCCCCGCAATTCCACCCGAGCAAGCGTCGTCCTATGCCGCCGAGCGCGCCGGCGCCGGGACAAAGGAGCCGGGATCGGCCTCGGCCCAGAGCCGGGCATAGCGCTCGCCGCCGCCGCCGCGCAGCAGCTCTCCGGGCGCCAGCGCGGGGTAGAGCTCGGCAAAGCTGCGCACCTCGGTCGGCGAGACGCGCCGCAGGATATGCGCCGGGTGCAGCTCCTGGGGGTGGCACAGCCCGGCGGCGCCGACCAGCTCGCCCAGCGCCGCCAGCGTGCTGTCGTGGAAGTGGCGCACGCGCTCCGCCTTGTCCGGCACCACCAGCGCGCGCTGGCGCAGCAGGTTCTGGGTGGCGACGCCGGTCGGGCAGCGGTCGGTATGGCAGGATTGCGACTGGATGCAGCCGAGCGCGAACATGAAGCCCCGCGCCGCGTTGCACCAATCGGCGCCGAGCGCCAGGAGGCGGGCCATGTCGAAGCCGGTGACGATCCGGCCGCTGGCGCCGAGCCGGATGCCCTCCCTGAGCCCGGCGCCCACCAGGCAATTATGGGCGAAGACCACCCCCTCGCGCAGCGGCGTGCCGACATGGTCGACGAATTCCAGCGGCGCCGCCCCGGTGCCGCCTTCGGCGCCGTCGATGACGATGAAATCGGGGCGGATCCCGGTCTCCAGCATCGCCTTGCAGATCGCCATGAACTCCCAGGGATGGCCGATGCAGAGCTTGAACCCCACCGGCTTGCCGCCGGCGAGCTCGCGCAGCTCGGCGATGAAGCGCATCAGCTCGGTGGGCGTGCGGAAGGCCGAATGCGCGGCCGGCGAGATGCAGTCGACGCCCGCCGGGACGCCGCGCGCGGCGGCGATCTCGGCGCTGACCTTGGCGCCGGGCAGGACGCCGCCATGGCCGGGCTTGGCGCCTTGCGACAGCTTGATCTCGATCATCTTCACCTGGGGCTCCGCCGCCTCCTCGGCGAAGCGCCGCGGCGCGAAGCCGCCCTCCTCGGTGCGGCAGCCGAAATAGCCGCTGCCGATCTCCCAGATGATGTCGCCGCCGAACTCCTTGTGATAGCGGCTGTAGCCGCCCTCGCCGGTGTCGTGGGCGAAGCCGCCGAGGCGGGCGCCGCGGTTGAGCGCGCGGATCGCATTGGCGCTGAGCGCGCCGAAGCTCATGGCGGAGATGTTGAACAGGGACAGATCATAGGGTTGGCGACAGGCCTCGCCGCCGATGCGGAGGCGGAAATCATGGCCCTCGACGCGCCGCGGCGCGATCGAATGGTTGATCCATTCGAAGCCTGAGCCGTAGACGTCGAGGAGCGTCCCGAACGGCCGCTTGTCGAGGGCGCCCTTGGCGCGCTGATAGACCACCGCACGCTTGGAGCGGTTGAACGGGACGCCGTCGGTGTCGCTTTCGAGAAAGTACTGGCGGATCTCCGGCCGCACCATCTCCAGCGCGAAGCGGATATGGGCGAGGATGGGGTAGTTGCGCCTGAGGCTGTGATGCGGCTGCACCAGATCCCAGGCGCCCAGCGCCACCAGCGCCGCGCAGACCAGCGCCGGCCACAGGAACGCGCCGGCCACCGCGGTCAGCGCCAAACAGACGATCAGCCCGGCAAGGCTCAGCCAAAGCGCCACATATCGCATCGTCTCCCTCCCCAACCTGGCGGATTCTGCGCCGCCGTCCTCAGCCTGCCATGGCGGCGTCGCCATCGCCACGGCACTGCAATCTGCCATGCCCCGTGTGACGATGGATCGATCGGACCGGCTAGAACAGCCAGGTCCAGAACATCGCCAGGACGGTCAAGCCCATCACCGCCGTCGCCAGCCAGCCCATCAGCAGCAGCGGCCGCGGCAGGGTGAAGCGCCCCATCACCGCCGGCCGCGCCGTCATGATCATCATCACCACCATCAGCGGCACCGCGATCACGCCGTTGATCACGGCGCTCCAGAACAGCGCCTTGATCGGGTCGAGGGCGACGAAGTCGATGCCGATGCCGATGAGCGTCGCCGCCGCGATCGTGGCGTAGAACGCCTTGGCCTCGAGCGGCCGGCGCCCCAACCCGGTCGGCCATTCCAGCGCCTCGCCCACGGCATAGGCGGCGCTTCCCGCCAGCACCGGCACGGCCAGCAGGCCGGTACCGATGATCCCGGCGGCGAAGACGGCAAAGGCGAAAGGCCCGGCGATCGGCCGCAGCGCCTCGGCCGCCTGGGCCGAGGTGGCGATGTCGGTGATGCCGTGGACGTGCAGCGTCGCCGCGGTGGTGACGATGATGAAGAGGCTGATGAGGTTGGAATAGCCCATGCCGATATAGGTGTCGATGCGCATGCGGCCGAGCTCGGCCGGGGCCTGGCCCGGCGCCTCCAGCAGCGGCTCGGCCCCGGGCGTCACGCGCTCGTCCTCGGCCTCCTCGGAGGATTGCCAGAAGAAGAGATAGGGGCTGATGGTGGTGCCCAGCACGGCGACGATGCCGACAACGTAGTCCTTCTCCCAGACCACCGTTGGCACCAGCGTGTGGTAGGCGACCGCGCCCCAGGGGACGCGGATGACGAGCACGGTCGCGACATAGGCCAGCAGCGACAGCGTCGCCCATTTCAGGATGGCGACATAGCGGTCATAGCGCGAGAAGATCTCGAGCCAGGCGCAGGCGATTGCGAAGACCACGACATAGGCGCGGCTCGGGCCGCCGACAGTCAGCGCCAGCGTATCGCCCATGGCGCCGAGATCGGCGCCGAGATTGATCACATTGGCCAGCAGCAGCAACGCAACGATCAGCCGCAGCAGGGTGGCCGAGTAATGCTGCCGGATGTTGCCGGCGATGCCGTGGCCGGTGACGCGGCCGATCCGCGCGCTGATCTCCTGGATCGCCGCCATCAAGGGATAGCTGAACAGCATCAGCCAGGCCATGGCGAAGCCGTACTGGGCGCCGACCTGGGAATATGTGGCGATGCCGCTGGGATCGTCGTCGGAAGCGCCGGTGATCAGCCCGGGCCCGAGCAGCCGCCAGAGACGGCTCCAGCCGCGCCCGCCCGGCACGGCCTCGGCAGTGCTGTCGACGGCGACCTCCTCCACCCGAGCCTCCTGGAAAGCGCGCCCGAGTATCAGCGATACCCTTCGCCGGAGCAACCTCGGGGGTAATTGCCGACGCCCCGGCCGATCCCCAGATTAGGGCGGGGAGACGCCGGCGGACGGTCCTGGGATCCAAGCCAAGCGAGGTCGAATGGACCGCTTTACCAGCATGACCGCCTTCGCCACCGTCGTGGCCGCCGGCAGCTTCGCCGCGGCGGCCCAAAGGCTCAGCCTGTCGCCGGCGGCGGTGACCAACCATGTCCGGGCGCTGGAGCAGCGGCTCGGCGCGCGGCTGCTCAACCGCACCACCCGCAAGGTCAGCCTGACCGAAGCGGGCCGCGACTATTACGAACGCTGCACCCAGATCCTGGCGCAGATCGAGGAGGCCGACGGCAGGGTGTCGGCCTTGAGCTCGGCGCCGCGCGGCATGCTGCGGGTCAACGCCTCGAGCGTGCTCAGCTATGGGCTGACGACGCTGATCGGCGATTTCAGCGCCACCTTTCCCGAGATCAGCGTCGAGCTCATCGCCACCGACCGCTTGGTCGATCCGGTCGAGGAGGGGTTCGACGTGGCCATCCGCTACAACGAGGCGCCGGACAGCAGCCTGATCGTGCGCCGGCTCGGCCAGTTCCGCGTCGTCGCCTGCGCCGCGCCCGCCTATCTCGAGCAGCGCGGCGTGCCGCAGCGTCCGCAGGACCTGTCGCAGCACAACTGCCTCGCCTACATGCATCCGGGCTTCACCGCGCTGACCCGCGAATGGAAGCTGATCGGGCCCGACGGCGAGGTGACGGTGCCGATCTCCGGCAATCTGCACACCAACTCGCTGGAGGCGATCCGCCTGGCGCTGCTCGAGGGGCGCGGCATCGGCATGTCGCAGACCTATTACCTCGAGGAGGCGGTCCGCGCCGGCGAGCTGGTGCACGTGCTGCCGGAGCATCACCTCGGCGAGTACCCGATCTTCGCGCTTTATCCTCACCGCGACTACATGCCGGCGAAGCTCAGGAGCTTCCTCGACTTCGCGGCCCGGCATTTCGCCGAGCACCCGAAATGGCAGCAGCCGGGCATGGCGGCGGCCCGGCGCAGCGCCGCCTGATCCCCCCGCCCCGCGCTCAGCGCGACAGCACCGCCTCGATGAGGCGCGGGCCGCGCCCGGCCATGGCAGCGGCGAACTGGCCGGCGAACTCCTCGGCGGTGGCGGCGCGCGAGGCCTCGACCCCCATGCCCTGGGCAAGCGCCACCCAATCGAGCACGGGATTGTGCAGGTCGAGCATGGAGAGCGCCTTCGGCCCGCGTCCGGTGGCGCCGACGCGCTTCAGCTCGACATTGAGAATGACGTAGGAGCGGTTGGCGAAGATCACGGTGGTGACGTCGAGCCGCTCGCGCGCCTGGGTCCACAGCGCCTGCAGCGTGTACATGGCGCTGCCATCGCCTTCGAGGCACACCACCTTGCGGTCGGGACAGGCCACCGCCGCGCCGGTCGCCACCGGCAGGCCCTGCCCGATCGCGCCGCCGGTCAGCGACAGGTAATCATGCGGCGCCGCCGTGGCGGTGAACGGCGCGATGCCGACCACCGCGGTGCCGGCTTCCTCGGAGATGATGGCGTTCTCGGGCAGGTAATGCCCGATCACCTGGCCGGCACTCGCCACCGTCAGCGCGCCCTTGGGCAGGTCCGGGCGCCGGAGCTCGGCGCGGCGGGCGGGCGAAGGCGGCGCGCCCAGCGCCTCGGCCACCGCCGCCAGCGCCGCCACGCCATCCTCATGCGGCTCGGCCAGCGCCAGGATGCGGCAGGTCTCCGGCGTGCACCAGCTGGGCTTGCCGGGATAGGCGAAGAACGACACCGGCGGCCTGGTGCCGACCAGGACCAGCAGCTCCGTCTCCTTGAGGAACTCGACGATCTGCTCGGCGAAATAAGGGATCCGCTCCAGCGCCACCCGGCCGGCGCCGCGCTCGAGCCGGGCGGTGAAGGTGTCGCAGGCGAGCCGCGCGCCGGTGGCGGCGGCGATGCGCCCGGCGGCCTCGAGACCGCCGCCGCGCAGCGCGCCGCCGCCCAGCAGCAGCGTCGTCCGGCGGCCGGCGCGGAGCGCGTCCGCGATCTCGGCAATCGCCGCCTCGCCCACCGGCGCCGGCGCCTCGACCGGCAGCGGCGGCGCCGGCCGGTCGGCCTCGAGCCAGGCGGTGTCGGCCGGCAGGATGAGCGTCGCGATCTCGCCCGGCGGTCGGCGCGCCGCCTGCACCGCGCGGGCCGCGTCCGCCGCGACGCCGCGCGCCGAGGTCGCGCTCAGCACCCAATGCGACACCGGCCGCGCGATGCCGGCGATGTCGGAGGCGAGCGGCGCGTCGTACTGGGCGTGATAGGTGGCATGGTCGCCGACGATATTGACGATCGGCGTCCGCGCGCGCCGCGCATTGTGCAGATTGGCGAGCCCGTTGCCGAGGCCCGGGCCGAGATGCAGCAGCGTCGCCGCCGGCTTGCCCGCCATGCGGCCATAGCCGTCGGCGGCGCCGGTCGCCACCCCTTCGAAGAGGGCGAGAATCGGGCGCATGCCGTCGACCGTATCCAGGGCGGCGACGAAGCTCATCTCCGAGGTGCCGGGATTGCTGAAGCAGACCTCGACCCCCGAGGCCACCAGCGTCCGCACCAGGCTTTCCGCACCGTTCATTGCGCTCCTCCGTTCCGGCGATGGCGCCTCGGACGCGCGCTTGCGCACCGCCCGCCGCAACCGTCTTTACCCCGCGGCGTGCCCGCAGGCATAGTGGCCGCGGCAGCGCGCCGGCCGCCGTTCGGCCGGCGACAGATCGAGGTTCAGCAAGTGGCGGATCCGTACCTTCCCCTGCCGTCCGACGACGCCGAGCGCCGCGGCCTCCGGCGCGCAGCAGGAACCTGGTCGCTCTGGGGCCTCGGCATCAGCGCCGTCATCGCCGGCGAGTTCTCCGGCTGGAGCTACGGCCTGATCGAGGGCGGCTTCGGCGGCATGCTGGTCGCCACGCTGATCATCGCGGTGATGTATCTCTGCCTCTGCTGCTCGCTCGCCGAGATGGCCTGCGCGGTGCCGTTTGCCGGCGGCGCCTATGGCTATGGCAGGCTCGCCTTCGGGCCCTGGGGCGGCTTTCTCGCCGGGCTGGCGCAGAACACGGAGTATATCTTCACCTGCTCGGTCGTCGTCGTCGCGATCGGCCAGTTTCTGGGATTCATCCTCGGCCACACGCTCGGCATCGTGGTGCCGGACGCCGTACTCTGGGCCGCGATCTACGCTCTCTTCGTGCTCATCAACGTGCATGGCGTCCGCCTCACCTTCCAGGTCGCCATCGTACTCAGCGTCCTCTCGATCGCGGTGCTGGTCGGGTTCTGCGTCGGCGCGCTGCCGCAGTTCAGCCTCGCCCACGCGCTCGACGTGCCGCCCGCACCCGGCGGCACGTCGTGGCTGCCGGCGGGGCTCGGCGGGATTGCCTATGCCCTCCCCTTCGCCATCTGGTTCCTGCTCGCCATCGAGGAGGTGACGCTGGCGCCGGAGGAGACGCTGGATCCCGGGCGCACGCTGCCCAAGGGGCTGCTCTACGCCATCGCGACGCTGATCCTCCTCACCTTCGCCATCCTCATCCTCAATGCCGGCGTGGCGCCCGGCGCGCGGGCGGTCGGCAGCTCGGACAATCCGCTGCTTGTGGGATTTCAGGGCATCTTCGGCGCGGCCGCCGACCCGGTGCTGATCGGCATCCTGGCGCTCAGCGGCCAGGTGGCGAGCTTCCATGCCGGCGTCTACGCCTTCGGGCGCGCGATCTTCAGCCTGGCGCGGGCGGGATACATCCCGCGCGCGCTGTCGCTCACCCACCGGACGCGCAAGACGCCGCATCGCGCGCTCATCGCCGGCGCGCTCATCGGCTACGCCGCGGCACTCGCGGTGCGCTACGCCCCGGATACGCGCCAAGTCGCCGCGGTGCTGCTCAACATGTCGGTCTTCGCCGCCGTGCTCTCCTACATCATCCAGATGGCGGCCTTCCTCGCGCTGCAGCGCAACTATCCCGGGCTCAACCGTCCCTATCGCAGCCCGCTGGGCGCCACCGGCGCGATGACGGCGCTGGTCATCGCCTTGGCCTGCCTGATCCTGCTCTTCGCCAATCCCGCCTATCGGCCGGGTCTGCTCGGCTGCGTCCTCCTGCTGCTGCTCGCGCTGGTCTATTTCGGCGCCTATGGCAGGCGACATCTCGTGCTGGCGCCCGAGGAGGCCTTCGCGGTGGAATGCGACGCCGCGCGACACGCGCGGTCGCGCAGGGCCGCGCGGGAGCGGGACCCGCAGCACGGCGCCTCCGGCGGGGCGGCGGCCGAGGCGGATCGCCATGGCTAGCGCCGGCATGCCCGACAGCCTGCTCGAGGTGCTGGGGCTCGCCGGCGTGATCATCTTCGCCATCACCTCGGTCTCGGCCGCGCTCTCGGCGCTTCTCGTCCGCAAGGAGAACCTGTTCTATCTGGCGACGCAGATCGTGCTCCTCCTCCTGCTGCTGCATCAGGGCGCGCGCTGGGCCTATCCGCTGTGGTTCGCCGACCTGTTCGACGACGGCGCACAGTATGACCGCGCCGTGCTGACGCTGCTGTTCTTCGCGCTCGCCTTTGCCGCCGATGTCGGGACCCGCATCCTGCTGTGGCGGGGTATGCTGGCGCGCAGCGGACGAAGCGCGGTACCGCCGCTGCTGGTCGGCACCGTCCGCGTGCTCACCTACCTCTTCGCCTCGCTGATCGTCATTCAATTCGTCTATGGCAAGTCGATCACGGCGCTGGCGACGCTGTCGGGCGCGTTCGCGCTCGTTCTCGGGCTTTCGGCGCAGACCACCTTGGGCGAAATGTTCGCCGGCATCGCCATTGCGCTATCGCGGCCGTTCCGCCTGGGCGACTGGGTCAAGGTCGGCACGCTCGACGAAGGCCGCGTCGTCGATATGACCTGGCGGCTGGTCCGCATCGAGACACGCGACCACCACACCATCAACATCCCCAACCGCATGGTGGCGGACGCCTCGGTCTACAATTTCAGCCATCCCCGCCGCACCGTCCGGGTATTGGAGACGATCTACCTGCCGCCGCTCCCCGACGGCGCCGACCCCGGCGACATCGAGCAACGCCTGGTCGAGGCCGTCCTGCAATGCCCCGGCGTCCTCGCCGCGCCGCCGCCGCTGGCGCAATACCGCGGCAACCGCAGCGGCGTCGCCGATTACCGGCTACGCTACGTCATCGGCGACTATCGCCATCGCGACGAGGTCAAGGACATGGTCCGCCGCCGCATGACGGAGGCCGCGGCGCCGCCCGGCGAGACCTAAGCCCGGCCGCTCTGGCGCGCGAGCAGATCGGCATGGGCCTGCTCCAGCGACCGGTCCTTGTCGCCGGCCGTTTCATACCCTGGTATGCAGGCCCGCCGGCTTTGCTCGCCCCTGCCTGCGCCGGCAATTAAGGGCTTTGTTAAGCGCCGGTGCCGATAGTGAGACCCCTGGACGGTGGGTGGCGCCGGTTTCCCTCTCTGATGGCCCGCCCGCGAAGGCATGGCCGGAGGTCGGCCGCGCCCGGGAATGCCGTCGCCGCCAAAGAGGCCTTGGGATGATCCGCCTTTTCCGCAACCTGCCGCTGTGGATTAAGCTCCAATCGCTCGTCGTCGTCGCGCTGTCGGCGCTCGTCCTGGTCGTGGGCATCGCCGCCTGGCAGGAGCGCGCGCGCATGATGGACGATCGCATCAGCGAGATCCGCGTGATCGTCGAGAACGGCGTCGGCCTGGCCAAGAAGTTCCAGCAGGAGGAAGCGGCCGGCACGCTCACCCATGAACAGGCCTGGAAGGGCTTTCACGACGCGATCAGCGCGATGCGCTACGACGGCAGCAATTATCTTTTCGTCTACGACATGACCGGCACGCAGGTGGTCATACCGACGCAGCCGCAACTGGAAGGCAAGAACCGCATCGACCTCAAGGACCCGACCGGCCTTTATTTCGTGCGCGACATGATCTCGATCGCGCAGAAAGGCGGCGGCGTCGGCAGGCTGATGTATCCGCGCCCGGGAACGACCGTTCCGGTGGCCAAGATGAACTACATCCTGCCTTTCGCGCCGTGGAACCTCTTCATTGCGACCGGCCTCTTCGTCGACGACATCGACGCCACCTTCCGCGCCGCGCTCTGGCAGCTCGGCTCGGTAGCGGGCGCGGTCGCGCTGCTGGCGGGGCTGATCGCCTGGCTGTTGAGCCGCAGCATCGCCCGCCCGCTCGGCGGCATCGAGCGGACGATGACGGCGCTCGCCGCGGGCAAGCTCGACGTCGCCACCGAGGTCGGCGATCGCACGGACGAGATCGGCCGCATGGCGCGCTCGCTCAACGTCTTCCGCCAGAATGCCGTGGAGAAGCAAAAGCTGGAGCAGCAGCGGCTCGAGGCCGAGACCGCCAGCCGCGAGGAGCGCAAGCGCCTCATGCTCGAGCTCGCCGACCGGCTGCAGCAGAAGATCGGCGGGCTGTCGGACGCGCTCTCGACCTCCTCGACCGGCCTCAGGACCACGGCGGAGACGATGAAATCCGCCACCGGGCAAAGCGAGAGCCGGTCGGAAGCGATCACCACCGCTGTCGCCCAGACCTCGACCAATGTGGAGACCGTCGCCTCGGCGGCCGAGGAGTTGTCGGCCTCCATCCAGGAGATCGGCCGCCAGGTCGCGCAATCGACCGAGATCGCGGCCAAGGCGGTCGCCGACACCGAGCGCACCGATCAGCTGGTGCAGCGCCTCTCGACCTCGGCGCAGAAGATCGGCGATGTGGTGCGGCTGATCAACGAGATCGCCAGCCAGACCAACCTGCTCGCGCTCAACGCCACGATCGAGGCGGCGCGCGCCGGCGAGGCGGGCAAGGGCTTCGCCGTCGTCGCCTCGGAAGTGAAGGTGCTGGCCAATCAGACCGCCAAGGCCACCGAGGAGATCGGCGGCCAGGTCGCTGCAGATCCAGCACGCCACCAGCGAGGCCGTCAGCGCCATCAACGGCATCGCCACGACCATCGCGCGAGGTCGAGCGAGATCGTCACCGCGATCTCCGCGGCGGTCGCCGAGCAAGGCGCCGCCACCGGCGAGATCAGCCGCAACGTCCAGGAAGCGGCGCGCGGCGCGCGCGAGGTCAACGACAATGTCGGCGGCGTGCGCGAGGCGGTGAGAAGCGCCGGCAGCGCCGCCGGCAACGTGCTCACCGCCGCCAACGAGCTTGCCGGCCAGTCGCAGCTGCTCTCGCAGGAAATCACCCGCGCCATCGCCGATATCCGCGCGGCCTGAACAGCCGCGCCCGGCGCGCTTCGGCTACTGCGGCTCGCCGGGGACCGGCGGCGTGCCCGGGAGCGGCGGCATGCCGGGCGGCGACGCGGGCCCGACCGGCGCCGCGCCAGGCACCGGCGGCACGCGTCCCATTCCAGGGCCAGTCGTCATCGGCGGCATCGTGCCTCCCGCCCCGGGCATGCCCGGCGCGCCCATGCCGGCGTCGGGGCTCGGATTGTAGGGCGGCGTCGCCGGGGTCGCGCCGGAACTGCTGGGCGGCATGACGCCGGTCCCGGCCCCCGGCAGAACCGTGCCCGGATCGGCCAGAGCGCCGGGCGCGGCGCCGAGCGCCAGTGCCGCCGCGACGGCGAGAGCCCGGAATTCCGTCTCCGGTCCGCGCATGACATCGGCTCCGCCTCTGTCTCTCCCTCAGGGTCAACGGACGCCACCGCAGGGATGATCCGGGCAAGGCAGGGCCCGGAACCACTCCCGACCGAAATTGTTATCCAACGCTAACAATTGGCGCGCGAACGGGCGGCTGCCGCTCTCGGGGCGGGCACGGCTCGAGGCTACCGGGAGGTGAAGGCGATGCGGCGAAGGGTCTGGCCGGCGGCGCTGGCCGCAGCCTTGCTGGCGGGGTCGGCGGCGGCCTGGGCCGCCGACGCGCCGGTGAAGATCGGCGTGCTCAACGACATGTCCTCGCTCTACGCGGCGATCAGCGGCCCGGGCTCGGTCGTGGCGGCGCAGATGGCGGCCGACGATGCCGGGCCGGTGCTCGGCCACAAGGTGCAGATCATCTCCGCCGATCACCAGAACAAGCCCGATGTCGGCGCTGCGATCGCGCGCAAATGGTATGACGAGGAGGGCGTCGACGTGATCACCGACGTGCCGACTTCCTCCGTGGCGCTGGCGGTCGAGGATGTCTCGCGCGAGAAGCGCAAGCTCGCGCTCTTCACCGGCCCGGCCGATTCCGATATCACCGGCCCGCGCTGCTCGCCTTACGCGGCGAGCTGGGTCTACGACACCTATTCGCTGGCGCATGTCACGGGCTCGGCGGTGGTGAAGAGCGGCGGCAAGACCTGGTTCTTCATCACCGCCGATTATGCCTTCGGCCATGCGCTGGAGCGCGACACGGCGGCAGTGGTGGTGGCCGCCGGAGGCAAGGTGCTGGGCAGCGTCGACGCGCCGCTCAACACCCGTGACTTCTCCTCCTTCCTGTTGCAGGCGCAGTCCTCCAAGGCCAAGATCATCGGCCTCGCCAATGCCGGCGGCGACACCGTCAACGCGATCAAGCAAGGCGCCGAGTTCGGCATCGTCCAGGGCGGCCAGAAATTCGCGGGGCTGCTGATCTTTCTCACCGACGTGCATGCGCTCGGGCTCAAGACCGCGCAGGGGCTGCAGCTCACCTCGCCCTTCTATTGGAACATGAACCAGCAGACGCGCGCCTGGTCGAAGCGGTTCGAGGCCAAGACGGGACACCCGCCGACCTTCGATCAGGCCGGCGTCTACAGCGCCGTCGCCCACTACCTCAAGGCGGTGAAGGCCATCGGCACCAAGGACCCTCTCAAGGTGATGGCCGAGATGCGCACGCTGCCGATTGACGATTTCATGACGCATGACGGCAAGCTGCGCATCGACGGCCGCGTCATCCGCGACATGTATCTCTTCGAGGTGAAGTCGCCGGCGGAATTGAAGGAGCCGTGGGATTACTACAAGCTGGTGGAGACGGTTCCGGGCGACAAGGCGTTCCGCCCGCTGGACGCCGGCAACTGCCCGTTGGTGAAGCAGACGGCGACGAAGTGACGGCGCACGCCGTCTGAATAGAAGGCGCGGCCCGACATCTCACGCGGCGCCTGAACCGCAAGTCAGGTCGGATCGAGACCGAGCGTTGCGGAGTGGTGGGAACTGGCCGCCGGGCGTTGCTCGGTTTGCCCTTGGAGCCAATGGCGAGCATCGTCAATCGTCCGAAAGGCATCAAAGCGCCGCCGCGGGAAGCGCGCCGCGATCAGACTGACAATATTTTCCCACAGCGCATTGCGCACCACGACCGCCGTTCGGCGGCCTGTGTCTGCCGATCCGACAAATGCACTCCACTTGTCCGCGATCTCGGCAATGGCGTTCCAAGTGATGGTGCCATGGTCACGTCTCAAATCGATGATGGAGTTGTAGTCGCGCACCTCCGGGTGGGCCGTCCATATCTCTGGGATCTCCCGCACGCCGACCCGCTAACCCCTCAGGAGGCTCATCTCGCAGAGGATCATGTTCACGGTCGCGCCGTCATCCGACAACGGCATCGCCGCGCTGACGAAGCGTCGGTGCTCGCGGTCCGCTACCCAGAAGACGCGGCCCCGCACGAAGACGGGGCGTTTTTCCGCCACCACCCGGCGGAAACGCTCCAGGAGTGTCTTCAGGACCGCCGGCTGATCCGCGTGGAGATCACTCATGCGCCTTCCCGTGCTGTCGCGGCCCATTCCCTGGATGATGGCGGTGCCGATGAGCCGGTACCGGAAATCGGCGCCGGCGTCGAGCACGTCGAGCAGGAAGAGCCGCGGAAGGTGCGCCTGCAGCTCGGCCGGGTCGATATCCGACCGCCGCGGCGCCATGCGTCCGGCGCGCTTGGCGTCCCAATAGGCGACGAGCTCGTTGAGGAGCGGCGCGTCGACCTGCTCGACCAACTCGACATCCGGCTCCGTCCGCGCGGGAATAGGCCGGAGAGGCACGGGCGAATCCGCGGTCCGATAGATCATGAGCATGTCGACCGACGTTCCGTCGGAGGACAACGGCAGGATCAGCGCCTCGTGCCGCCAACGCCGTCCATCGAGCATGGCTTCGTCCCGCAAATGCAGCGGGACTCGTCTCTCCACGGCCGCTGCGTAGAGCCGCTCTGTGTAGTCGCGCATTTCGGTTTCCGGGATCTCGTCCAGGAACTTGCCGGTCATCTCGTAGCCGAGCCGTGCGGTCAGCGAGGTCGAGACCAGCCGGTAGCGGAATCTCCGAGGATTTTCCAGTACATCGATGAGCGACACGCGTCCCAGGGCATAGCCGAAATCGAGCGGATCGATATCGTCCCTCGAGGGGTACCGCTGCGCATCGCGGCGCTCCACCCAATAGCCGTAGAGACGCTTCAGCGCGCCATCGCCGGTCTCCCGCTCAAGCGCCTCGGCGCTTGCCACTTCCTTCAGGTTCATAGCGCTCTCCGCCGGCATCGGTCGGTCGGAAGCATCCGCGGCCCTGATCATGCCCGCCACGTAAGCTTGTAACGCATCGCCGAGCGGGAGCCTTGACCCAGGTCAATTCGGCGACGTCGCGCCGAGCCCAGACGGCTCACCCCGGCGGGCGAGTTCGCCTGCGTTCCTTCGTTCGTCAGCCGTCCGGCAGACTTGGGGGCACGCCGCGTTGCGGCCAGCGGGAACCAGCCGTCGGCACCCCAGCTCCGCCGCCTCCGCTTGGCTCAGCTCCCCGCCCTCATGCCGAGCCAGCAAAGCCTCAAAACGCATCATCCGAATCTCCTGCAACGTCCTGGCCCGGCCCATCCTCGCCCCCCTTGTCTGAAGCGATTCAAAAACCGGACAGATCACGCGCTACAAAATCCGGACAGATGACGAGCTAACTACATTCGGGATGATCGGCGCTGGCCCGTCCCTTTGGGACGCGGTAGGCTGCCGCCGCTGGGTCCAGGCCGGAGGCCTGTCATGCGCATCCGCCGAATGGCGATGTCAGCCGCGTTCGCCACCGGGCTCGTCGCTCTGCCGCTCGCGACCGCGCAGGCGCAATACTACGCCCGCTATTATTCCCCCTGTTCGGCCAATCCGCTGGCCTGGCCGTTCTGTATCGCAGGCGCGGTCGTCGAAACCGCCGCGACGATCGCAACCGCGCCGTTCTGGCTGTTGGCCGGGGCGCCACCCTACTCCTCCGGATACTACGCACCGCCCTACTACCCCGCGCCGAGCTACTATGCGCCCGCGTATTATGCGCCGTCCTATGCGAGCTATGCGCCTCCCCTTCCGCCGCCTGCAACGGCTCGTCGTGCAGCGGGCTCTGCTCCGCCGGCGGGGAACGCCTACTACTTCTGCCCGACCAGCAAGGCCTACTATCCCTATGTTGCCACCTGCCCGGTCGCGTGGCGGCCCGTCCCGACCACTCCGCCAAAGTCCTAGGTCAAGGCGAGATCCGTCGCATCGCCGCGCCGGTAAGGGATTTCAAGAAGTATCACGCGATCGTTGGCGGCGGGGATGCCGGCGTCGTTGCCGCTCAAGGGCGGCACCGAGCTGTCGGCGAAGGTCTCCTGGGCAAGCAGGTCCCAAGACATGGACGACAAGACATGGACGATGTGACGACGACCTACCGCACGGTGCGCCGCGTGCGCTACGACGTCAAACGACGGCTGCTGCAAGTTCGCGCGGTCGAGCGGATCACGCCGAAAATGGCGCGGATCACGCTCGGCGGCGACGACCTCGCCGGCTTCGTCAGCGCCGCTCACGACGACCACGTCAAGCTGTTCTTTCCGCCGGTGGGACAGGAGAAGCCGGTGCTGCCGACGCTCGGGCCGTCCGCCTATTGGCGGCGCGGCGCCGTGGCGGCGCACGAGACCTACGACGATTGACGCGCCGCCGCTTTGTCCGTCGGACGCGCCGCTGCTCGCCCGTCACCGTTAACCCCGCCCGTTCGCGACCACCTTGTTACTCCCCCCTCCTCTGCCGGGCGACTAGGATGGGAGCATCGATCGATCAGCGGCCCTCATCCTCCGCCGCAGGCAGGGCGGGCCATCGCAACCATGGGGAGACCGATGCAAGAGCCCCTTGTCGTGCGCCGCGAGACGCACATCTCGGCGCCACCCGCGACCGTCTTCGCCTTCCTCACCGATCCGGAAAAGATCCTGCGCTGGATGGGCACGGAAGCGACCGTGGAGCCGCACCTCGATGGTCTCTATCTCGTCAATGTCACCGGCGCCCGGTTCGCCCGCGGGTCCTTCCGGGAGGTGGTGCCGGTGCACCGCTTGGCCTACAGCTTCGGCTGGGACGGCAGCGAGGTGGTGCCGCCGGGGTCGAGCCTGGTCGAGATCGACCTGATCGAGCAGCCGGACGGAACGCTGCTGCGGCTGACCCATACCGGCCTGCCCAATGCCGAGCACTGCGCCGGCCATGCGGAAGGCTGGGCCCATTACCTCGGCCGGCTGGCGGAAGTTGCGGCCGGGCGCGACCCGGGCCCGGACCCCTGGCACGGCCGTACCGGCAGTGAGTGACCGCTTGCCGCTGTCGATATTGCCGCCGGCTGCGCATCGCACATGGAGGGTTCTCCGACCGACCGAGCGAGCCCATCAGGTGCGCCGGTAATGTGCTGACGCACGAGGCGCCATCTGCGCGCTTCAGATCGCCGCTCAAAGGCTAAGCGTGTCGTCATGTTCGCATGCGGTCGAACGCGCCGAGCCGCCGGTGCCGGGCCCCGGATATCGCTCTGCCCCCGATTACGATCACGTTGGCCTTGCTTAGCTGTTAACATGCGGTAGTGACCTCGCACATGGGGCGGGACGGTGACGGCACTCCGGGGAATGTGGCTCTGTGTGGCTGCGGCGATCTTGCTCGGCGCCGCCGGCGAAGGGAGTGCACCGCTCAAGCGCGCGACGCTGAGGGATGTGAGCAGTGCGCTCGCCACGGCCAAGCCCGGACACCCGGCGTCGTTCGCGCATCGCGACCTTAGCTTTCTCGATCTGAGCGGCCTCGACTTTCATCAAGCCGATCTGCACGGCGCCGACCTCTACGGCGCCGATCTTTCGGACGCAGACCTGTCGGGCGCCAATCTCGCCGGCGCCAACCTGGATCACACCGTGATCATCCGCACGAACTTCTCCGCTGCCGACCTCTCGCACGCGAGCCTCTTTGCCGCCGTCGCTCATGCCACGCTGGACATATTCAAGGAAAAAGGACCGAATTTTGCCGGCGCCAATCTGTCGGGTGCGCTGCTGGTTGCGCAGTTAGGTCGCGCCGATCTTCGCGGCGCCAACCTGAAAGAGGTGCGGATGACCACGGGTCGCAGTCAACTCGTCATGAACCTCTACACCGACCTGACGGGCTGTGACCTTACCCGCGCCAACCTTTCCCGCTCGAACCTTCGCGATGTGCGTCTGGCGTTCGCGCGTCTCGCCGGCGCAACCCTAGCCGATGCCGACTTGTCGCGAGCCGACCTCTTTCATTCCGATCTGACCGGAGCCGACCTCACAGGCGCCGATATCATGGGCGCCGACCTTGAAGAGGCGACGCTGAGCGCTACGCGCGGATTGCAGAGTGCGCACCCGAGCGCGGCACGCGTTGGCGTCGTCTCGGGTCGATGAGAGCGACACGCTACGCCTCGCCCTTGGCGCCAACGGAAGCCGTAACCCCATGATCTGCGATGGCGGAATCATCTTCGATGTCCTCGGCTGCCGTTGCTGAACGCCTCCGATTGGTCAATCGGGCCTTCGCGCTCGAATGGATGAGCATCGTTTGGATGCTCTTCGAAGCCGTGGTCGCAATCGGCGCCGCGGTCGCCGCGCACAGCATCAGCCTGCTCGCCTTTGGCGTCGACAGCCTCATCGAGCTGGCTTCAGCAGGCGTGCTCATCTGGCGGCTCAGCATCGAGCTCCGGCGGGGCCAGGCCTTCGCTGAAGCCGCCGAGCGTACGGCGAGCCGTATCGGCAGCGCGCTGCTCGTTGCGCTCGCTGCTTATATCGTCGTCGCGGCCGGATGGAGCCTGTGGAGCCGCCAAAGCGAAACCTTCTCCTGGCCCGGTCTCCTCGTCAGCCTCGTGGCGGTCCCGCTCATGTGGCTTCTCTCGCGGCGCAAATTGCACGTGGCCGAAGCGCTCGGCAGTCGGGCCCTGCGTGCCGATGCCGTCGAGAGCGTTGCGTGCGCGTGGCTGTCTCTGGTGGTCGCGATCGGGCTCTTGACGCAGCTTGCGACAGGCGCGTGGTGGGCTGACGCCGTAGCGTCGCTCGTCATCGTATGGCTGTTGCTCAGGGAAGGGCGTGAGGCCTGGGAAGGTGCGTGCGAAGGCGGCCGAGCGGACGGTTGAGCAGTTTGCGGCTCCGCTGGAGCTGGAATGGCATCCCGGCCGACGAGGCGAGCATGTGGGACAGCAGTGGGTCAGCGTCGACTTTCCTCCCGAGGCAGCAGTCTACTGCGCTGGTGCCCGCTGCCGGACTTGAACCGGCACTCGCGTTGCCGCGAAAGGGATTTTAAGAAGAATGGGTGCCAGAATCTGCTCGTGCTATCAATATGTTATATGGCATGTTGGGAAATGTGCGACGGCATGTGCAGTGAACTGCGTCCTGCCGCCCCTGCATGGTTATCGCTCCTTTCTCCACGAATATCCGACTCGGTCACGGACCAAAAAAACGCCATATCGATCGCCTGAGAGGCCAGTTATTGGAGTGGCTGCTCGCCCAGGCTTCGTATGGAAGATTTTGGGTAATTGGCCCGTCCGGGCGGTAAGCCGCGAAGATGGGAATCGTTCGTGTGCCGACCGATCGCCAATGTCGCCGGCAGGGTGCGTGCGTCTTGCCAAGTGTGCATCCCTTCGCCGATCGGCCGAAAGGCCATAGGAAAGCCCGACGATGAGCAGCTTCGTCTGGATGAAATTCCTGGAATCGGTGCCGGAGCGCTACGACCGCGGCATCCGCATGCTGACGGTTGGACGGATCGAGGAGGTCTATCGCCGGATTGCGGCGCTGGCCGCAGCGCCGGGTCGGCGCATCCTCGATGTCGGTTGCGGCACCGGCAACCTCTCGCTCGCCTGCGCGGCACGCGGCGCGGCGGTCGTCGGCATCGACATCGATGCGGGCATGCTAGAGGTGGCGCGAAAGAAGACCGTTCCCGCGTCGGGCCGGGCTGAATTCATCGAGCTCGCGGCGGCGGAGATCGAGGATCGGTTTCCGGTGGAAAGTTTCGATGCCGTGGTATCCTCTCTCGCGATGAGCGAGATGTCGCCCGAGGAGCAGGATTACGCGCTGCGCACCGCGTGCTCGCGGCTCGTGCCAGGTGGCGCAATCGTGATCGCCGACGAGACGGAACCGCAGGATCCGCTACCGCGCCTTACCTATCGGCTGCGGCGGCTGCCGCTCGCGGCCGTGACCTATCTCCTGACCCAAACAACGACGCGGCCGGTGCATGATCTTGAAGGACGAGTGCAGGCCGCCGGGTTCAGAGACGTGGAGGCGGAGCGCATCTGGTCGGGGAGCTTCGTGATCGTGCACGCCGTAAAGCCGAAATCATGAGGCTCGCCGACTTCCCCGCATACCTCCGCGACCGGGTGCTCGGCATGTTCCCGCACGCCGCTCCGACCGGGCTCCTGCGCGTCGGCAAGCCGGGGCCGGGATCGCCGGTGCTGGTGACGGGGAACTTCACCTTGACGGTGCGCAGGCTGCGCGAGGCGCTCAGCGGCCGCGGCGCTTGGCTCCTCGTCGCCAACAGCAAAGGCATCAATGTGTGGTGCGCGGCGGGCGGCGGGTATCTCACACATCACGACATCATCTCTGCGATACGCACCTCGGGCATCGCGGAGCGGGTCGATCACCGCGAGATCATATTGCCGCAGCTCTGCGCGACCGGGGTCGAGCGCCGCCGTATCACGGCAGCGACCGGCTTCACGCCGCGCTGGGGACCGGCACGGCTCGAGGATCTGCCGGGCTTTCTCGACCGCGGCGCGAGGGTGGTCAAGAGCGAGCGATTCATGCGCTTTCCGCTGTGGGAACGCATGGAGATGGCGGCGATGTGGGGCGTCCCGATGCTGATCATTGCCATGCCGATTGTCGCGCTCGTCTTCGATATTGTCGCCGCCGCCATAGCCGGCGCTTCAGCGGCGTTCTTGGTGTTCGGCCTCTTCGCGCTCTTGCCGTGGCTCAAGATCGAGGGCGGCGTGCGTTTCGTGACCTTCGCCGGCGCCGCCGCAACGGCCGCGCTCTTCGGATGCGCCTTGCTCCTAGCGCTCAATGTCGCAACGCCCACGCATCTGGCGGTCGTGACGGGCATGTCTTTTCTCGCGATGGCGATCCTGTCGATCGATCTCGCCGGGACGACGCCATGGTACGGCAGCTATATCAACACCCTCCGCAACGAAGCACGGATCGAGTTGGCGGCCGACCGCTGCACCGGCGCCGCGGAATGCGTGCAGGTCTGCCCACGCGAGGTGCTCAAGATGAACGGGCGCCGGCGCAAAGTCGAGATATCGAAGCCCGACCAGTGCATCCAATGCGGCGCCTGCATCGTGCAATGCCCGGAAGACGCGCTGCGCTTTCGCTACGATGATGGGCGTGTCGTCGAGGCACCCACGATCCGCCGCACGCGGTTGAACCTGCTCGGCCGGCGCCGCATCGAAATACGCGACTGAAGGATCACCCTGCCGCCCATTCAGGAGACCCGCTCGCGGCCGCGCAGCCAGGCGAAGGCGCGGCGGGGAAAACGTGGCGCCACAGCAGTTAAGCTGAGCTGGTGCCCGCTGCCGGACTTGAACCGGCACTCGCGTTGCCGCGAAAGGGATTTTAAGTCCCTTGCGTCTACCAATTCCGCCAAGCGGGCTTGGGGGTGGGCCGCGGCCGGACGCTACACGATGGCGCCCTACGGCGCCACGGCCCTACTCCTCGATCGCGTCGCCGCCTAAGCCGCGCACCAGGGCCACCACCTCCTCCACCGCCGCCGCCAGGCGCTCGGCGTCGCGGCCGCGCACCACCAGGCTGGTGCCGAACTCGCCGCGGCGATAGAAGGGGTAGGAGCCGATGTCGAGATCGGGATGGCGCCCCTGGATCTCGCCCAGCCCCTTGGCGATCACGCCCTCCGGCAGATGGCAGCTCACGCTGCGCGACAGCATCGGCCGACCGCCTTTGAGGTCGTGCTTGATGGCGTCGAACATCGCCTGCATGACCCGCGGGATGCCGGCCATGACGAAGACGTTGCCGATGCGGAAGCCCGGGGCGCGCGACACCGGGTTGCGGATCAGGCTGGCGCCTTCGGGCGTGTGCGCCATGCGCAGCCGCGCCTCGTTGAGCTCGCCCGGCTTGTAGTGGTCGAGGAAGATCCGGTGCGCCTCGGGATGGAGCGTCCAGGGCACGCCGAAGGCCCTGGCGACATTCTCCGAGGTGATGTCGTCATGGGTCGGGCCGATGCCGCCGGTGGTGAAGACGTAGTCGAATTTGGCGCGCACCTCGTTGACGGTGGCGACGATCACCTCGGGGATGTCGGGAATGACCCGTGCCTCGCGCAGCGTGACCCCCACCGCGTTCAGCCCCTGGGCAATATAGGCGAGGTTCGCGTCCTGGGTCCGGCCCGACAGGATCTCGTTGCCGATGATCAGGACGCAGGCGGTGACGATGGTCTCTTCGGTCATGGGCTTTCCGCAGACAGAGGGGCCTTTGACGCGCCCCACCTCACCCCAACCCTCTCCGCCCCCAAGGGGCGGAGAGGGAGGGACCCGCGCAGCGGGAGGGTGAGGTGGGGTCGGCGATCTCGTGTGCTGTCTCAAGCATTTCTAACGCCGGCGACCGGCTAAGGCCAGCGCCGGCGCTTGCCGGCGCCGCGGCGGGTGATTATAGCCCGGCCATGCACTTTCCCCGGCCGTTGGTCCGCGGCGTCCTGCTGCGGCGCTACAAGCGCTTCCTCGCCGATGTCCGGCTGCCGGACGGGACCGAGACCACCGCCCATTGCGCCAATCCCGGCACGATGCTGGGGGTATCCGACCCCGGCGCCGAGATCTGGCTGCTGCCCTCCACCGACCCGCGGCGCAAGCTCGCCTGGTCCTGGGAGCTGATCCGCGCCGAGGGGCATCTGGTGGGCATCAACACCGCCCATCCCAACCGGCTCGCCGCCGAGGCGATCGCCGCCGGCCGCATCCCGGAGCTCGGCGGCTACGACCGGGTCCGTCGCGAGGTGGCCTATGGCAAGGCCAGCCGCATCGACCTGTTGCTCGAAGGGGTGGGACGCCCCATCTGCTACCTCGAAGTGAAGAACGTGCATCTGCGGCGGGCCGGGCGGGCCGAGTTCCCCGACTGCGTCACCGCCCGCGGGGCCAAGCATCTGGCCGAGCTCGGCGCCATGGCGGCGGCCGGGCATCGCGCCGTGATGCTCTATGTCGTGCAGCGCGGCGACTGCAGCGCGTTCCGGATCGCCGCCGACATCGATCCCGTCTATGCCATGGCCTTCGAGGAGGCGCGCGCGGCGGGGGTCGAGATGATATGCTATGATTGCCGCGTCGAGGTTGAGGGTATCGAGATCAAGGCGCCGCTGACGATCGCGGCAGGAGCAGGCAAGACATGATGAATTTGCAGCAACAGGCTGCGACTGATAGGCGGTCGCCCGACCCGGAGGAGCGGCGGATCAAGCTCCACGGCGCCGCGGATTTCGCGGGCATGCGCAAGGCCGGGCGGCTGGCGGCCGAGGTGCTCGACTTCATCACCCCCCATGTCCGCCCCGGCGTCACCACCGACGAGCTGGACCGGCTCTGCCACGGCTTCATCATCGACCACGACGCGATCCCGGCGCCGCTCAACTATCGCGGCTTCCCGCGCTCGATCTGCACCTCGATCAACCATGTCGTCTGCCACGGCATTCCGGGCGACCGTAAGCTCGACGAGGGCGACATCGTCAACATCGACATCACCGTGATCCTCGACGGCTGGCATGGCGACACCAGCCGCATGTTCCTGGTGGGCGACAAGGTGCCGCTGAAGGCGCGCCGCCTGGTCGAGGTCACCTGGGAGGCGATGATGCGCGGCATCGAGGCGGTGCGGCCGGGCGTGCGCCTGGGCGCCATCGGCCACGCCATCCAGACCTATGCCGAGGCGCGGCGCTTCTCGGTGGTGCGCGATTTCTGCGGCCACGGCATCGGCCGCATCTTCCACGACGCGCCCTCGGTGCTGCATTTCGGGCAGCCGGAGGACGGGCCGGAGCTGCGCGAGGGCATGTTCTTCACCATCGAGCCGATGATCAATGCCGGACGCTGGGAGGTGAAGATCCTGAGCGACGGCTGGACCGCGGTGACCAAGGACCGCTCGCTCTCGGCGCAGTTCGAGCACACGGTGGGCGTGACCAAGGAAGGCTGCGAGATCTTCACGCTCTCACCCAAGGGGTGGTACCGGCCGCCTTACGAGGGTTAGGCGAAGGCGCGAAGCGCCTTCGTCCGCGGCGGCGTCAGCGCTTGCGCAGCAAGCGCGGGAGCCGCACGTTTCCGGCTAGCCAACGGGGGTGCGGGCTCTCGCGGTTGCAAGAGCAACCGCTGGCGCCCGCCAGCGACAACGCTTCGCGTTGCGCTAAGCCCTCTGCTCCGGGGCGGCGTAGGTGGTGGTCGGCGGCGCCGGGGCGCCTTTGTCGGGCAATTTCGGCTGCGGCAGCGGGTGGAAGACCGGGTCGCGCTTGTCCCAGGAGCGCTCGAAGGGGAGCTGCACGACGATGCCGCCGCCATGCTGGCGCGCATTGTCCTCGATCGCCTTCTGCAGCGCGGTCGCGGTGCTGCGGTCCCAGGGCAGCACGTAATAGCGCGGCTCGCCGCTGCCGGGCAGCAGCAGCCAGAGATAGATGCCGCTGCCGTCGCGGATGTAGGAGCCCAGCACCTTCGCTTCCTGGTCGCCGCTGCGCAGCACTTCGAGCCGCGTCGATTTCGGCCGGCCCAGCATGTCGGAATAGCCGAAGAACAGCCCGGCGATCAGCAGCGCGAAGAAGACGCTGATCGCGGCGCGGCGCTTGCGGCCGCCGAGCGGCAATCCGACGAAGGCGTAGATGCCGAGGATCAGCGCCAGCGAGGCGAAGGCGATGATGAAGGAGGTCATTTCGCCGGTCCCTCGCCCGCGCCTTCGCTGTGCCAGGCGCTGCGCAGCGCCTTGTGGATGCGGTTGAGGCTGCCGGGGACGAGATGGCCTTTGTCGTCGAGCTGGAAGCGGAAGATCGTCGTCTCCTGCCCGACATAGTCGAGCTGCACCTGCGAGCGCAGCACGTTGTTGACCTCGCCGTCGGGCCCGCGCACCGACACCTTGGCGGTGACCGGCACGGGGAAGTGGTCATCGCTCGAACGATAGAGATGCGCGTTCACGGTATACTCGCCCGGCCACAACCCGCGGCCATAGGCGATCTCGTAATTCATCGACACCGGATCGCCGCTATGGCCGAGATCGTCGCGCAGCAGGTTGAAGATGATGCCGGCCTTGTTGGAATAGCCCACCGGCACGTCGCCCGGCGCCTGCACCCAGAGATCGACATCGGCATCGATCTTGTCGTCCCAATGGATGTCGACGATGACGCTGCCCGGCGGCGCGGCACCTTTCACGTCCTCCTGCTTCTTGCGCACATGCGCCAGCGCCACGGCGCCGATGACGAGATAGGCGAAGACCAGCAGGAACAGCATGTCCCGGAACGAGACATTCATGCCCCGCCACACGGGACTAGACCTCTTGGCGCGCGAGCAGATGCGCGTTGGTGCCGAGCCAGAGATAGCCGATGCAGGCCAGCAGGTTAGTGTAGAGCGCGGTGGCCGAGCCGACATAGATCAACGTCACCACCGCCTTGAAATCCTCGAAGCTCTGCCCCTTATCGGCGGAGAGCTCGTTCACCGTGATGATGAGGCCGAGCACGGTGCCGACCATGCCGAGATAGACCAGCGCATTGCCGGCCCAGCGCACGCTCTGCCAGTCCTGGCGCAGCACCGAGACCAGGCCCCAGCCGAACAGCACGGTGATCACCCAGCACATGCCGGAGCTGTCGGCGGCGTAAGGACGATAGAGCAGCCCGGCGGCCCAGCTCGCCAGGATGAGGGCGGCGCCGATCAGGTTGAGCACGACGAAGCGGGCGAGGTAGACATTGGCGGCCGGCGCGGCGAAGGCGCGAAACAGCCGCTCCTGCTGCGCGCGCGCCGGAGACGAGGCGGGCGCCGGAGGCGGCGCCTCGGTCGAGACCGGCACGGGCCGGAGCTTGGCAAGGGCTCCAAACATCTTTGGCCTCCTGGACGAGTTCGTCCGGCTGCCATGATGCGATCAAATTGATTAAAACCCGCCTAATCTATGGTGAAGAAACCCTGAACGGGTCAGGCGGCGCATTCCGCCAGCGCGCAGCACGCCTCGCGCCGGGCGCCGAGCCGGCGCTGAACATCGCGCACCAGCGCGCGCACCGCCTGGGCGCTGAGCCCGTCGCGCGCCATCAGCAGACGCGTCGCCTCGTCGCTCAGCAGCTCCTCGAGGCTCGGCTCGTCGTTGCGGACATACATGCGCGTCCTCCTCGCGACTAAGGAGCGATCATGCCACAGCGGCGCGTCAAGCGTGCTACAGCATTGGGACAAAGTCTGGGCAATTTGTGACGAAGGGAAACGGCAGCGCCGCTCGCTGGCGCTTCCTCGCCAATTCCGATAGCGTAGCCTGCAGGATCCCGGCACCGACCCATGGCGAAGCCCCGCCCGCTCCCCAACGCCGCCGCGGAGGCGCCGCTCGCCCCGCCAAAGCCCGATCATCTCGGCCATCGCGAGCGGCTGCGCGAGCGGCTGCTCAACGGCGGCACCGACGCGCTGCCGGAGTACGAGCTGCTGGAATTCCTGCTCTATTCGGCGCAGGCGCGCCGCGACACCAAGCCGCTCGCCAAGGCGCTGCTGCAGCGCTTCGGCAACCTCGCCAGCGTGCTCGGCGCCGACCGCGAGGCGCTGAAGGGTGTCCGCGGGATGGGCGATGCCTCGGTCGCCGCAGTGCTCGCGGTGCGCGCCGCGGCGGCGCACTTCCTCAAGGGCGAGGTGACGAAGCGCGACGTGATCTCCTCCTGGCAGGCGCTGGTCGATTACTGCAACGCACAAATGGGCTTCGCCGAGACCGAGGCCTTCCATCTGCTGTTCCTCGATCGCAAGAACGCGCTCATCGCCGACGAGCGGCAGCAGCGCGGCACGGTCGACCATACCCCGGTCTACCCGCGCGAGGTGGTGAAGCGCGCGCTGGAGCTCGGCGCGTCGGCGCTCATCATGGTGCACAACCATCCGTCGGGCGATCCGACGCCGTCCAAGGCCGATATCGAGATGACGCGCGCCGTGGCGAAGGCGCTCGCCGCGGTCGGCATCGCGCTCCACGACCATGTCGTGCTTGGCCGCGGCCGGCATGCGAGCTTCAAGAGCCTCGGGCTGATCTGAGCGTCATGACGCAGGCGAGGATGGCCGGCGACGGCATGCAGGACGTACCCTACGACGCGGTCGCCCGCGCCTGTCATTGGCTCACCGTGGCGCTGCTGCTGACGATCATGCCGCTCGGGCTCGTCATGGGCGATCTGCCGCGCGGCAGGCTGCAGGATTTCTGCTTCATCACCCATGAGTCGCTCGGGCTCAGCGTGCTCGCCTTGACCGCGCTGCGCCTCTTCTGGCGGATCGCGCACCGGCCGCCGCCGTCGCCCGCGCTCGGCCCGCTCGAGCGCCGCGCCAGCACCGGCGTCCATGCGCTGCTTTATCTGCTGCTGCTGGTCATGCCGGCAACCGGATATCTCTTCGTCGCCTTCAGCGGCATCCGGCTGCATTATTTCGGGCTGGTCGAGGTCCCGGCGCTGGTGGCGAAGGCGAAGCCGCGCGCCGATCTCGCGCTTCTGGTTCATGCCAGCCTGCAATGGGCAATCTATGCGCTGGTGGCGCTGCACGTCGCCGCGGCGCTCTACCACCAGTGGCGCGGCGAGCCGGTGCTGCCGCGGATGCTGCCGCCCCGGCGTGGGAAACGTTGAGCAGAGTGTTGCCGGAATGCCACTTTCGGGTAAAGGGGAAACCGCGGCGCGATGAAAGCGCGCCCCGATTGTTTACCCGCCGTGGCCCAGGTCTTTCCGCTCAATCCCGGCCCCGGCACCGTCGACGCGGCGCATCAGGCGCTCGCCCGCACGCTGGCGGGGCTGCCCGAGGAATGGACGCTGCTGCGGCAGCGGCAGATCGGCGAGACGCCGGTCGATGTCGTGCTGGTGCATCCCGGCATCGGCGTGGCGCTGGTCGATCTCGCGCCGCAGAGCCCGGAAGCCGCGGCGGAGGCGCTGCGCGCCCGGCTTGAGGGCGAGCGCTTTGCCGAATTCTTTCCCGGCGAGCTGCCGATCGTCGCGGTGAGCCTGGAGGCCGCGGAGATCGAGGCGGCCGGCGACCGTCTCGCCGCCGCCTTCGAGGCGGCGCCGCTGCTCGCGATCGGCGACGCCGATTGGGCGGATGCGGTGATCGAGCTGCTGCTGCTGCCCGATGATCTGGCGATGGTCCCGACCGGACCCTTCGCCACGCCGCCCGACGCCCTCTCGCCCCCGCAGCCGCCGCTGCCCGAACCCGCGCCTCGGCCCGCCTTTGGAGAGGCATCGGCCGCGCCCACCCTCGAGCCGACGGTACCGCCCGAACCGCCGGTGGCGGCGCCGCGGCCGCTGCTGCTCGACCGGCCGACGGCCCCTCTGCGGCTCGAAGCGGAGGAGCCGATCGCCTATGGGCCGCCCGAGCCGCGGCGGCGACGGGGCTGGATTGCCGGCGTCGCGCTGGCCGGGCTCGTGGTCGCGGGGGTCCTGTTCGCCTGGAGCCTGTCGGGCAGCGAGACGCCAGAGATCGGCAGCCCGGGCACGGGCGAGGCGCAGATCGCGCTGCCGCCAGCCCTGCCGACGCTGGCGCCCGAAGCGGCGCCGGAAGCGTCCCGGGCGAAAGCGGAACCGCCCGCGCTTCCCCCCGCGCCGCCGGTGATGATGGCGGCGCGGGCGATGGCCGCGCCACCCCCCGCGGCACCACGCCCGACCGCGGTTCCGCCGCTGCCCGCCCCGGAAGCCGCCGCCGCCGCGCCCCCACCCGCGGCGCCGGTGCCCGAGGCGACCGCCGCGGCAACGCCGCCCGCCGCGCCCGCCGAAGCCGCGCCGCCGGCTCCCGCCCCGGCAAAGACGAAGACGAGACGAGAGGCCCGGGCCGAGAAGGCGGCCGAGGCGAAGCCGCGTCGGGTGGCGCGCACCGAGACCGAGGCGCCGGGGCAGCTGATGCGGCGCGAGCTCGGCAGCGAAACCGCCGAGACCGGGCAGGTGGCACCGCCGATCGACGCCGCCGACCTGCCGCCGCTCGAAGGGCCCAGCCAACCGCCGCCGCCGCCCGCCGCGGCGCCCGCGCCGGTTTCCGAGGCCCCGCCGGCGCCGGCGATCGGGCCGCCGCTGCGACTGACACGCCAGACGGCGGTGACCGCCCAGGCGGCGGCAGACCGGCGCGACTGCCGGCCCTATACCGCCGACACGACGCTGACCGGCCGCAGCGTCGCGGTCCAAGGCATGGCCTGCCGCGACAGCGACGGGCAATGGCGGCTGGTGAGCGAGGTGCCGCAGCAGTGAGGCGGCGGCCGCGATAGTTGCGCCATCGCGGCGGCTAGGCTAAGAGCAGCCGCCCTTTTTCGCGAGCGCCCGCCGATGATCCCGCGCTACAGCCGGCCCGAGATGAGCGCCATCTGGGCGCCGCAGAACCGCTTCCGCATCTGGTTCGAGATCGAGGCGCATGCCTGCGATGCGCTCGCCCGCGCCGGCGTCATCCCGGCCGAGGCGGCCAAGACGGTCTGGGCCAAGGGCAAGGGCCTCTACGATCTCGACCGGATCGACGCGATCGAGCGCGAGATCCGCCACGACGTGCTCGCCTTCCTCACCCATCTCGCCGAGCGCATTGGACCGGAAGCCCGCTTCGTGCATCAGGGCATGACCTCGAGCGACGTGGTCGACACCGCCTTCTCGGTGCAGCTCAAGGAGGCGGCCGAGCTGCTGCTGACGGATATCGACCATCTTCTCGCCGTGCTGAAGCGGCGCGCCTTCGAGCACAAATTCACCCCCACCATCGGCCGCAGCCATGGCATCCATGCCGAGCCCACGACCTTCGGGTTGAAGCTCGCGGGCTACCATGCCGAGTTCCAGCGCGCGCGCCGGCGGCTGGAGCAGGCCCGGTCCGAGATCGCGGTCTGCGCCATCTCCGGCGCGGTCGGCACCTTCGCCAATATCGAGCCCGAGATCGAGGAGTACGTCGCGGAAAAGCTCGGCCTCGTCCCCGAGCCGGTCTCGACCCAGGTGATCCCGCGCGACCGCCACGCCTTCTATTTCGCGACGCTCGGCGTCATCGCCGGCTCGATCGAGCGGCTCGCCACCGAGATCCGCCATCTCCAGCGCACGGAGCTGCGCGAGGCCGAGGAGTATTTCGCGCCGGGCCAGAAAGGCTCCTCCGCCATGCCGCACAAGCGCAACCCGGTGCTGAGCGAGAACCTCACGGGGCTCGCGCGGCTGGTGCGCGGCGCGGTGGTGCCGGCGCTCGAGGACGTGGCGCTCTGGCACGAGCGCGACATCTCGCATTCCTCGGTCGAGCGCGTCATCGCGCCCGACACCACCGTGGCGCTCGACTTCGCGCTGGCGCGGCTGGCGCAGGTGGTCGACCAGCTCGTGGTCTATCCCGAGGCGATGCGCGCCAATCTCGACAAGCTCGGCGGGCTCGTCCATTCGCAGCGCGTGCTGCTGGCGCTGACCCAGGCCGGGATGAACCGCGAGGATGCCTACCGCGCGGTGCAGCGCAACGCCATGCCGGTCTGGGACGGCAAGGGCCGCTTCCTCGATCTGCTCAAGGCCGATGCCGAGGTGGCGCGCCACCTGTCGCCGACGCAGCTCGAGGCCCTCTTCGACGAGGGCTATCACACCAAGCACGTCGAGACGATCTTCCGCCGCGTGTTCGGCGAGAGCTGAGCCGAGGCTTAGGGTCGGGACTCAATCAGGCCAAGCTTGGTCGGTGCGGCTCCCGCCGTTGCTGACGCAACGGCTGACGCCGCCTCGGACGAATTCGCTACGCGAATTCGCCTAGCAATCAGCCCGGCGCGCCCAGCTGCTTCTTCGCCTCGCCGGCGCAGCGCTCGAGCTCGGCGCGTATGCGGGCCTCGTCGCAGGCCACGCCGCGCGCGGTGAGATCGGCGCGGATCTTGGCGACGATGTCGTCGCTGCCGGGGCGCTGCAGATCCGATTGCAGCACCTCGCGCGCGTAGTGCTGCGCCGCCTCGCCGGAGAGGCCGAGGCGCTCGGCCGCCCACAATCCCAGCAGCTTGTTGCGCCGCGCCTTCACCTTGAAGGCGAGCTCCTGCTCCTGCTCGAACTTGCGTTCGAAGCCCTTCTCGCGCTCCTCGAAGCTCGTCATCGGCCGCTCCTCTTGGCGCCGGGCGCGTCGGCCCCCATTATGCCGCGACGGAGACTAGCGCATGTGCACCCTGGTTGTCCTGCGGCGGCCGGAGCATGAGTGGCCGCTGCTGCTCGCGGCCAATCGCGACGAGATGGTCGGGCGTCCCTGGCGCGCGCCGGCGCGGCATTGGCCCGACCGGCCCGAGGTGGTGGCGGGGCTCGACGAGCTGGCCCAGGGCTCGTGGCTCGGCCTCAACGATCACGGCGTGGCGGCCGGCATCCTGAACCGCTTCGGCACGCTCGGCCCGGCGCCGGGGCAGCGCTCGCGCGGCGAGCTGGTGCTGGAGGCGCTCGACCATGCCGATGCCGGCGAGGCGGCGCGCGCGCTGGCGGCGATCGATCCCCGCGCCTATCGCCCCTTCAACCTGATCGTCGCCGACAATCGCGAGGCGTTCTGGCTGCGCCACGCCGATGCCGGCGGGCGACAGAAGGTGACGGCGAAGCGGCTCGGCGCCGGCCTCGCCATGATCGCCGCCGGCGATCTCGACGAGACCGAGACGCCGCGCCTGCGCCGCTACCGGCCGCGATTCGCCGCGGCGGCGTCGCCCGATCCCGGGCGCGGCGACTGGACGGCGTGGCAGGCGCTGCTGGAAGACGGCGAGAGCAATCCTCAGGACGGGCCGGCGGGCGCGATGCGCTTTGCCACCGAACGCGGCTTCGCCACGGTGTCGAGCGCCTTGATCGCGCTGCCTTCCGCGGCGCGCCCGGGCGTCCGACCGGTGTTCCGCTTCCGCGCCTGGCATCCCGAGCCCACGCCCTGGCGCGACGTGCTTGCCCAGTGAGCGGGGGCGCCGGCGTTGTTTCGGCCCGACGAGCTTGCTATAGAAGCCCCTCCCCGCGGCCCCTTGCCAGCGCAGGTTCCGGCCATGTCCCGTCGCAAACAGGTCTATGAAGGCAAGGCGAAGGTCCTTTTCGAAGGCCCCGAGCCCGGCACCCTGGTGCAGTACTTCAAGGACGACGCCACCGCCTTCAACAACCAGAAGAAGGGCACGATCACCGGCAAGGGCGTGCTCAACAACCGCATCAGCGAATTCCTGATGATGAAGATCGCCGAGATCGGCATCCCGACGCATTTCGTGCGCCGGCTCAACATGCGCGAGCAGCTGGTGCGGCAGGTCGAGATCATCCCGATCGAGGTGGTGGTGCGCAACGTGGTGGCGGGCTCGCTGGCCAAGCGCTTCGGCATCGCCGAGGGCACGGCGCTGCCGCGCTCCATCGTCGAGTACTATTTCAAGAAGGATGAGCTCGGCGACCCCATGGTGTCGGAGGAGCACATCACCGCCTTCGGCTGGGCGACGACGCAGGATCTCGACGACATCATGCAGATGTCGCTCCGCATCAACGACTTCCTCTCCGGCCTCTTCCTCGGCATCGGCATCAGGCTGGTCGACTTCAAGCTCGAATTCGGCCGGCTCTACCAGAACGACGAGATGCGCCTCGTGCTGGCCGACGAGATCAGCCCGGACAATTGCCGGCTCTGGGACACCAAGACCCAGGAGAAGATGGACAAGGACCGCTTCCGCCAGGATCTCGGCCGGGTCGAGGAAGCCTATCAGGAAGTGGCGCGGCGGCTCGGCATCCTGCCCGAAGGCGGGCCCGGCGACGTCAAGGGGCCGCAGACGGTGCAGTGATGAAGGCGCGCGTCCATGTCATGCTGAAGCCGGGCGTGCTCGACCCGCAAGGCAAGGCGATCGCGCATGCGCTGGGCTCGCTGGGCTTCGCCGGCGTGGGCGAGGTGCGCCAGGGCAAGGTCATCGATCTCGAGCTCGCCGAGAGCGATCCGGCGCGCGCGAGAGAGACCGTCGAGGCGATGTGCCGCCAGCTCCTCGCCAACACCGTGATCGAAAGCTACCAGATCGAGCTCAAGTGAGCTTGCGCGCCCGGGCGCGCCGTCGCTGAAGCCTTTCCTTGAGCTTCTTATTCTCCTCGAGCGCGGCGTCGCGCTCGCGCTCGGCGCGCTTGAGGCGCGCCTGGGCGCGGGTGAGCTCGCGGCGCAGCAGCAGCAGATATTTGTCGTCGGGGCTCATGGCGCAGCGACGATTATCGCCGCTCGCCGCCGCGGCCGACAGCGAAAACGCGCCGCGCGGGAACGCTGCCGGGACGCGATCGTTTCCAGGCATGTGGATAAATTCGGTCGGAGGATGTCATGGCGTCGCCGAAACAGAGACGCAAGGTCAAGCGGGTGATGCACGAGTTCAAGGAAGGCGAGCTCAAGGCCGGGCGCGGCCGGCGCGGCAAGGTGAAGAGCCGGCGCCAGGCGATCGCCATCGCCATGTCCGAGTCGGGGCAGTCGCGCCAGCGCGGCAAGCGGAAGACAACCAAGACCGCCGCCAAACGCGGCAGCGGCAGCCGCGGCAAGAGCGCGACCACGCGCGCCAAGCGCACGACCACCACCCGCACCAAGCGCTCGACTCGCGCGAAGCGGCGCGGCGCTTGATCGGCGCCGGGGGGCGAGCTAGATCAGGCTGATCCCGCCCCCCGCGCCGCAAGCGAGGCCCGCGCCGATGCAAGCCGCCATCATCGTCTTCCCCGGCTCCAACCGCGAGCAGGACGTGCATGACGCGCTCGAGCGGGCCTCGGGCAAGCCGCCGCTGCGGGTGTGGCATCGCGACAGCGCGCTGCCCGAGGCCGATCTGCTGGTGATCCCGGGCGGCTTCTCCTATGGCGACTATCTGCGCTGCGGCGCCATGGCGGCGCATTCGCCGATCATGCGCGAGGTCAAGGCGCGCGCGGCGCGCGGCACGCCGGTGCTCGGCATCTGCAACGGCTTCCAGATCCTGACCGAGGCCGGTCTGCTGCCGGGCGTGCTGCTGGCCAACAAGACGCTCAAGTTCCACTGCAAGGATGTCCATCTCCGCGTCGAGAGCAGCCAGAGCATCTTCACCTGCTGCTACGAGGCGGGCCAGGTGATCCGCGCGCCGGTGGCGCATCACGATGGCAACTACTTCGCCGACGAGGCGACGCTCGACCGGCTGGAGCAGAAGGGGCTCGTCGCCTTCCGCTACTGCACGCCCGAGGGCGAGCTCACCGAGGACGGCAACGCCAACGGCTCGGCGCGCAACATCGCCGGCATCTTCAACGAGAGCAAGACGGTGCTGGGGCTGATGCCGCATCCCGAGGACGCGACCGACCCGCTGCTCGGCCGCACCGACGGCCAGGCGCTCTTCGCCGGGCTGGTGGAGGCGCTCGCTTGAGCACGGCCGCCGCCGCGCCGCACCTCACGCCGGAGATCGTCGCCCAGCACGGGCTCGCCCCGGAGGAATTCGAGCGCGCCTGCCGCATCCTCGGTCGCACGCCCAACCTCACCGAGCTCGGCATCTTCTCGGTGATGTGGAGCGAGCATTGCTCCTACAAATCCTCCAAGGTCTGGCTGAAGCGGCTGCCGACGACGGGACCGCGCGTCATCTGCGGCCCCGGCGAGAATGCCGGCGTCGTCGATATCGGCGATGGCGAGGCGGCGATCTTCAAGATGGAGAGCCACAACCACCCCTCCTTCATCGAGCCCTATCAGGGCGCGGCGACCGGCGTCGGCGGCATCCTGCGCGACGTCTTCACCATGGGCGCGCGGCCGATCGCCAACCTCAACGCGCTGCGCTTCGGCAGCCCCGACCATCCCAAGACGCGTCATCTCGTGGCGGGCGTGGTCGCCGGCATCGGCGGCTACGGCAATTGCGTCGGCGTGCCCACCGTCGGCGGCGAATGCAATTTCCACCCCTCCTACAACGGCAACATCCTGGTCAATGCGATGACCGTGGGGTTGGCCAATGCCAAGCGCATCTTCTATTCCGCCGCCGCCGGGCCGGGCAATCCGGTGATCTATGTCGGCGCCAAGACCGGGCGCGACGGCATCCACGGCGCCACCATGGCGTCGGCCGAGTTCTCCGAGGACAGCGAGGCCAAGCGGCCGACGGTGCAGGTCGGCGACCCCTTCACCGAGAAGCTGCTGATCGAGGCCTGCCTCGAGCTGATGGCGGGCGACACCATCGTCGCCATCCAGGACATGGGCGCGGCCGGCCTCACCTCGTCTTCGGTCGAGATGGCAGGCAAAGGCGGGCTCGGCATCGAGCTCGACCTCGACCGCGTGCCGGTGCGCGAGACCGGCATGACCGCCTACGAGATCATGCTCTCCGAAAGCCAAGAGCGCATGCTGATGATCCTGAAGCCCGGCAGCGAGGAGGCGGCGCGGCGCGTCTTCGAGAAATGGGAGCTCGACTTCGCCATCATCGGCCGGGTGACGGAGACCGGCCGGCTGGTGCTGCGCAAGGACGGCGCGATCGCCGCCGAGCTGCCGGTGGGGCCGCTGGTGACCGAGGCGCCGCTCTATGAGCGGCCCTGGGTCGAGGCGCCGAAGCGGCCCGAGATCGCAGCGGCCGACGTGCCGCGGGGCGACCTCATGGCGTCGCTCAGGACGCTGATCGGCTGTCCCGATCTCGCCTCCAAACGCTGGATCTGGGAGCAATACGACCATCTCGTGATGGGCCATACGGTGCAGCGGCCGGGCGGCGACGCCGCGGTGGTGCGCATCCCCGGCCGCAAGAAGGCGCTGGCGCTGGTCGCCGACTGCACGCCGCGCTATTGCGCCGCCGATCCCCGGCGCGGCGGGGCGCAGGCCGTGGCGGAGAGCTGGCGCAACCTGACCTCCGTCGGCGCCCTTCCCATCGCCATCACCGACAACATGAATTTCGGCAATCCCGAGCGGCCCGAGATCATGGGCCAGTTCGCCGGCTGCATCGAGGGCATGCGCGAGGCCTGCCTGGCGCTCGACTATCCCGTCGTTTCGGGCAATGTCTCGCTCTACAACGAGACCAATGGCAGCGGCATCCTACCGACCCCGGTGATCGGCGGCGTCGGCATCGTCGAGGACGCGGCAAAGTCCGTGAGCCTTGCCTTCAAGCGCGCCGGCGAGGCGATCCTGCTGGTGGGCGAGACGAAGGGCCACCTCGGCAGCTCGCTCTATCTGCGCGAGATCGCCGGGCGCGAGGATGGCGCACCGCCACCGGTCGACCTCGCCGCCGAGCGCCGCAACGGCGACGCGGTGCGCGCCGCGATCGGCGCCGGCGAGGTCAGCGCCTGCCACGACGTCGCCGATGGCGGACTGCTGGTGGCCTTGGCCGAAATGGCGATGGCCGGCGGCATCGGCGCCCGCCTGGTCGCTCCGCAGACCCCTCCCCCGCACGCCTTCTGGTTCGGCGAGGACCAGGCTCGTTACGTCCTGACAACGAGCGATCCCGGGGCCGTCACCCGGCGGCTTGCGGCTGCCGGCGTGCCGGCGCGGCGGCTCGGCACCACGGGCGGCGATACGTTGACAGTGGACGGCGGGGGTGCCATATCCATCGCGGAGTTGCGGCGGGTCAACGAGGCGTGGCTGCCCGAATATATGGCAGCGCCCTGAGCCCGCCGGGCGGAGGCAGGTTATGGCGATGGATGCGGCGACGATCGAGCGTCTGATCCGGGACGGCCTGCCCGACGCCCAGGTCACCATCGAGGATCTCCGCGGCGACGGCGACCATTATGCCGCGCATGTCGTCTCCGCCGCCTTCAAGGGCAAGAGCCGCGTGCAGCAGCATCAGATGGTCTATCAGGCGCTGCGGGGCCGCATGGGCAACGAGCTGCACGCGCTGGCGCTGCAGACCAGCCCGCCGGAAGATTGAGCCGATATCGCGAAGGGGCACGACATGAGCACGACCACCAATCCGACCGTCATCGACCGCATCAAGCAGGACATCGCCGATCATCCGGTGGTGCTGTTCATGAAGGGGACGCCGGTGTTCCCGCAGTGCGGCTTCTCCGCCGCGGTGGTGCAGATCCTCAGTCATCTCGGCGTCAAGTTCAAAGGCGTCGACGTCCTCGCCGATCCCGAGATCCGCCAGGGCATCAAGGAATTCTCCAGCTGGCCGACCATCCCGCAGCTCTACGTCAAGGGCGAGTTCATCGGCGGCTGCGACATCGTCCGCGAGATGTTCGAGACGGGCGAGCTCGGCGAGGTGCTCAAGGGCAAGGGCGTCGAAATCCGCGGCTGAGCCTGGCGGCGCCGCTAACCGAGTTTCAACGAGTTTCTGCTGTCATGAGGGTGGGAGGAAACGCCTCGCATTCGAGGTGTTTCTATGTTCGCTTACCGTTCTCTTGCCGCCGACGACCCCAAGATCCGAGAGCACTTCCTGGCGATGTCGCCGGAGGATCGGCGCTGCCGTTTCCACGGGCTCACCAGCGACGAGCGCATCGCGCAATACTGCGCCGAGATGACGGGGCGCGAGGCGCATCTCATCGGCTGTTTCGAAGGTGAGCGGCTGGTCGGCCTGATCGAGATCGCCTTCTGCGGCGAGGGCGCGGCGTGGCGCGGCGAGGTCGGCATGAGCGTCGCCGCCGACCGGCGCGACCGCGGCGTCGGCCACAGCCTAGTGCAGCACGCGCTCGACTATGCCGCCAATCACGGCCTGCCGCTGGTCTTCGGCTATCTCCCCGACAATCCCCGCATCCCGCGCATCGTCCACGCCCATGGCGGGCGGGTGAACCGGCTCGCGGCCGAGGCGGAGATCGCGCCGGAGGCCGCCACGCCCTTCACCCTCTGCCTGGCGGCGATCGACGATCTCGGCCTCTTCGCCGCCGACATGCTGGGCTTCTGGCGCAAGGCGCTGCTGGCGCCGCTCGCCTCGCCGCCGCCGCCGCAGTCGGAGCCGAGCAAGGCCGCCTGATCGGCGATCGCGCCCGCCCGCGAGCAGTGACTACCGTGCGGCGGCTCAGCGCCGCGCCGTCATTCATTTGGCGTCCTCGATCGCGGCGTGGACATGGCTGCTGACGATGTCGAGCCGGCGCGAATGCCAGGGATCGGGCACGCGGCTGTTGCTGATGTAGGCGAAGGAGACGCCGGTCTCGGGATCGGCCCAGCAATAGGAGGAGCCGACGCCGCCATGGCCGAAGGTCGTCGGCGAGGCGAGCGAGCCGAGCCCGCGGATGTTGGGGGTGAGCCCGCGCGAATGCGGGCCGAGGCCGCGGTGCATCGGCATGCCCATGTAATGATCGACGCGGTCGCCGGTGTAGTTGCGCGTGACGTATTGCATCATGCGCGGTGAGACCAGCCGCGTGCCGTTGAGCGTGCCGCCCTGCACCAGCGCCTGGTAGAACGCGACCATGGCGCGGGCCGTGGCGAACCCGCCGGCGCCGGGAACGCCGGAGCGGCGCCAGGCCGGATCGTTCTCCTGGGTGAAGCGGAGCTGCTTGCGCCCGTCCTCGGAGGGCCCGTGCATGTCGGCGGCCCGCGCATTCTCGCGCTCGGGCAGCCCGACATAGAGCTCGCCTTCGAGGCCCAGCGGCTTGATCACCCGCTGATGGATGAAATCACGGAAATCGGCCTTGGTCACCGCCTCGATCAGCGCTGCACAGACCCAATGCGCGGCAAGCCGGTGGTATTCGAGGCGCGAGCCCGGAGTCCATTCGAGGGTGAAGTCGCAGATTTGCTCGCGCAGCTCGTCGTGGTTCTCCCAGGCCGAGCGCGGCATCGCCATGCCGGCGGCGGGGAATCCCGCCTGATGCGTCAGCACCTGCAGCAGCGTGATCTCGCCCTTGCCATGGCGCGCGAAATCCGGGATGTGATCGGCGATGCGGTCGTGGAAGGTGAGCGCCCCCTCTTCCACCAGTACCCAGATCGCGGCGGCGGTGACCACCTTGGTGTTGGAGTAGAGCAGCCAGAGCGTGTCGTCCGTGGCCGGCGCCGCGTTGGGCTCGATCCGCGCCGCGCCAAAGCTCTTGTAGAGCGCGAGCTTGCCGTGGCGCGCCAGCGCGATCTGGGCGCCGGGATAGCGGTTGTCGCGAATATGCCCCTCGATGATGCGCTCGAGCCGGTTCAGCGTGTCGACGCGGAAGCCGAGGCGCGAGGGTTCGGCGGTCTCGAGAACGAAGGGCATGTCATCCTCCCGGGGTCGTGGCGCGGCGCGGATGCGGCACGATAGCCCGGTCGGCGAGCCGGCGCACTATGATCGGATCGAGGGATCATCGTCGATGCTCACCGGCCGCGGATCGCCGGGAGATCGACGCGGCGGCTCAAGCGGCGAATCTATAAGCTGCCATGCTGAGGCTGCCGAGCGTGAAGCCCTGGTGGATGCGCTCGCCGCGGGCATTCGGGCCGGCAGCGCCCAGCGCCACGAAGAGCGGCAGAAGATGGTCGGGGCTCGGTTGCGCCTGGCGCGCCTGGGGCGCGCGCTCGGCCCAGGCGAGGAGATCGGCCTCGCGGCCCTCGGCCAGCGCCGCGGCCAGCCAATCGTCGAATTGCTGCGCCCAGGCCGGCGCCGCCCCGCCCTCCCAGGCGACGGCGCGCAGATTGTGCACGGCGCCGCCGCTTGCCAGCACCAGCACGCCCTCGCTGCGCAGCGGCGCCAGCGCCGCTCCCAGGCGATGATGCCAGGCGGCGTCGCGATAGGGCTGGATCGAGAGCTGGATGGTCGGGATGGCGGCGTCGGGATAGATCAGACGAAGCGGGACCCAGGCGCCGTGGTCGAGACCGCGCTGGGGATCGGTGGCGGTGGCGATGCCGGCATGGTCCAGCAGGGCCGCGACGCGCCGGGCCAGCGCCGGCGCCCCGGGCGCGGGGTAGCTCAGGCTATAGAGCGGCGCGGGGAAGCCGTAGAAATCGTGGATGGTTTCGTTGCGCTCGGGCGCCGAGACCGCCGGCTCCTCGGTCATCCAATGGGCCGAGATGCAGAGCACCGCCTCGGGCCGCGGCAGCTCCTGCCCCAGACGCTGCCAGCGGGCGCCGGTCTCGCCGGGATCGAGCGAGAGGGTGGGCGCGCCGTGCGACAGGAACAGGCTGGGCAAGGAAGCGGCGTTCATCGTCAACCTCTGGCTGCGGCGTCGGCGGTTAGGTGGGCCGCTCGGGCTCCTTGCGCAAGCCCCGCGGGGATTTGGGCGGGATCACCAGCACCCGGTCGACGCGGCGGCCGTCCATGTCGACCACCTCGAAGCGGAAGCCGTCGACCATGACCCGGTCGGCCACCTGCGGCACGCGGTTGATGCGCGCCATCATGAAGCCGCCCAGGGTCTGGAAGTCGCTGCTGTCTTCGCCGGGCAGCTGGGCCAGGCCGGTCAGGTCCTTGATCTCGTCGACCGTCACCATGCCGTCGACCAGCCAGGAGCCGTCGTCGCGCCGCACCACGGTCTGGCTCTCGCCCGCGGTCGGGTGGGCGATGTCGCCGACCAGCGATTGCAGGATGTCATGCAAGGTGACGACGCCCTCGAAATCGCCGTACTCGTCGACCACCAGCGCCATCGGCGCGCCCGATTTCTTGAAGAGCTCGAGCGCGCGCAGCGCCGTCACCGCGGCGGGAAGATAGATCGGCGGCTTGACCGCGCTCTTGATATCGAAGGGCCGCCCGGCGAGCAGCGCGGTCAGCAGGTCCTTGACCTGGACGATGCCCAGCACCTGCTGCGGCCCGCCTTGCACCACCGGGAAGCGCGAATAGTCGCTGTCGCGGATCTTGCGGCGGTTCTCCTCCTCGCTGTCGGTGAGGTCGAGCCATTCGACCTGGGTGCGCGGCGTCATCACCGCGCTCACCCGGCGATCGCCGAGGCGGAAAACCATCTGCACCATTTCGGTCTCGGCCGCCTGGAAATGCCCGGCCGCGGTCGCCTCGCGCAGCATCAGGGTGATCTCTTCCTCGGTCACCGGCGCCGGCTCGCCCGCGCGCATCGGCACCAAGCGCAGCACCAGGCCGCTCGACGCGCTGAGCAGGCGCTCGACCGGCCGGGCCACGGCGGACAGCGCCCGCAGCAGCCGCGACAGCCGGGCGGCGAAGAATTCCGGCCGGCTCAGCGCCAGCCGCTTCGGCACCAGCTCGCCCAGCACCAGCGTCAGATAGGCGATACCGACGACGACGATGACGAAGGCGAGCGAGTTGGCATAGGTGCCGATGGTCCCCGGCACCTGCTGCAGGCGCCTGGCCAGCGCCTCGGCGAGCGTGGCGCCGCCGAGCGCGCTCGCCAGCACGCCGATGAGGGTGATGCCGATCTGCACGGTGGAAAGAAAGCGGCCCGGGTCGCGCTTCAGCTCGAGCGCCAGGCGCGCGCCGCTGCGGCCGAGATCGGCGGCGTGCTGCAGCCGCGCCTTGCGCGCCGAGACCACGGCCATCTCGGCCATGGCGAAGAAGCCGTTCACCAGAATGAGCAGGAACACGATGGCGAGCTGCAGCCAGAGCATGGCGGTGTCCCTTGGGTTGGCGGGCCGTCGCCCCCAGGATACGCGGTCCCGGCGGATTTTGCGCCAGCCCCGCCTTCCTGGCCCCCTCTCCCCCGCCAAAGGCGGGGAAGCAGGGTTCATCGAGGCGGTGGCCGGGGCTATTCGCCGCGCGCGTGCTGCTGCGGGGCGGCGGTCTTGCCGCTCTGCGTCTCGAGATAGGCGATGATGTCCTGCCGCGTCTCGGGGTCGGCAATGCTCATCGGCATCAGCGCGCCCGGCACCAGCTGCTGCGGCCCGGCCAGCCATTTATCGAGCGTCGCCGGCGACCAGACGATGCCGGAGACGAGCAGCGGCTTGGAATAGGGATATCCCAGGACGCCGGCGGCACGGCGGCCGACCACGCCGGCAAGCGGCGGCCCGACGAGCGCGCGGTCGAGCTGGTGGCAGCCGGCGCAGCGCGAGGCGAAGAGCTTGCGCCCGGCCTCGGGATCGGGTGCGGCATGGTCGAAGCGCGAGAGATCCCGCGCCCCTTCCGGACGCTCCGATGCGAAGAAGGTATAGGAGAGCGTGATGGTGTCGACGTCCTGGGTCGAGGGATCGGTGGCGAGCTGCGGGTCGACGAAGAAATCGACCGGCATCTCCACCTGCTGATGCGCGTCGAGGCGCTCCTCGGTGAAGCAGAAGCACTGGATCTTCTTGAAGTAGATGCCGGCCTTGAGCGGGGTCACGTTGAAGGTGGCGTGCCCGACATAGTCGCGCGCCGAGAGGTTCTTGGCGGTGAAGAAGGCGAGCGTGTCCTGGCCGAGACGAAGCTGCACCTCGCGCTGCGCCGGCTCGAAGCGCCAGGGCAAGCCGGGCGCGACGTTGGTGGTGAAGCGCACGGTGATGATCCGCGAGGACAGGTTCGCGGTGTCGGATGCCACGCGCTGGGTTGCGCCGCCATAGCCGGTCGCGGCGCAGAACAGGCGATAGAACGTCGCCGAATAGGAGACGAGCACGACCATGGTGCCGAGCATGACACCGAGCAGCGACAGGACGAGGAGGTTCTTTCGCCGCATGACGATCAGGAGGGCTGGCCGAGCAACGGGCGAAGCTGCTCGGCGAGCGCCGGCCCCGGCGTGTCGCTGGCCAGCAGCCGCTCGAAGCGACCCTGCGGATTCATCAGATAGAGGAAGGAGCTGTGATCCACGAGGTAGTCGCTGCCTTCCTCGGTATGCGCGGCGTAGTAGACCTTATACTCCTTCGCCACCGCGCTGATCTGCTCGGGCGAGCCGGTGAGCCCGATGATGCGGGGATCGAAGGCCTTGACGTAATTGCCCATGACCTTGGGCGTGTCGCGGCGCGGATCGACGGTGATGAACAGCACCTGCAGCTTGTTGGCGGCCGGCCCCAGCTTGGCGAGCGCGCCAGCGATGTTGCTGAGCGCGGTGGGACAGGCGTCGGGGCAATAGGTGTAGCCGAAATAGACCAGCAGAAACTTGCCGGGAAAGCTGCGGTCGGTAACCGCCGCGCCATCGCCGCCGGTGAGCGTGAACGGTCCGCCCAGCGAGGCCGCAGGCGAGAGAATGGAGCCGCTGTCGCGGTAGGCGACGAGCAGCGTCGTGGTCGCGGCGCCGCCCAGGATCAGCACGCCCAGGGCGATGCCGAGGTAAAGGCGCAGGCGCGGCGTCATCGGCGACATCCTTTGCAACCATCGCTCCGCCAGGGAGCGCGCCTATCCAACCCCCCGTGACATGATGATGTCAACGCCTGGGGTCAATCCGCCGCACCCCGGAAGCGGCGCTCAACGCGAGTAGAACTCGACCACCAGGTTCGGCTCCATCGACACCGGATAGGGCACGTCGGCGAATTTGGGCGCGCGCACGAAGGAGCCCTTCATCTTGTCGTGGTCGACCTGGAGGTAGTCGGGCACATCGCGTTCGGTCGATCTCGTCGCCTCGAGCACCAGGGCAAGCTGCTTCGACTTGTCCTTGATCTCGATGCTGTCCCCGTCCTTGACCTGGTAGGAGCCGATATTGACGCGCTTGCCGTTGACGCGGATATGGCCGTGATTGACGAACTGGCGCGCGGCGAAGGGGGTGGGCGCGAACTTCATGCGGTAGACCACGGCGTCGAGCCGACGCTCCAGGAGCTCGATCAGGTTCTCGCCGGTATCGCCCTTGCGCCGCACCGCCTCCTCGTAGAGGCGGCGGAACTGGCGCTCGCCGATATTGCCGTAATAGCCCTTGAGCTTCTGCTTCGCCAGGAGCTGCGTGCCGAAATCGGAAGGCTTCTTGCGCCGCTGCCCATGCTGGCCGGGGCCGTAATCCCGGTTGTGGTTCAGCGGGCTCTTCGAGCGGCCCCAGAGATTGACGCCGAGGCGCCGGTTGATCTTGAACTTCGATCCTTCTCGCTTGCTCATGATCCGATCGATCCGTTTGGTTGTTGTTGTCCCAATAGTCCTCGCCCGCAGGCGTGGCGGGGCCGATGGCCCGCTTTCTTGGGAATGAAGGGCCGGAACTATAGGCATGGCGCCGGGAAAGTCAAATCTTAACGGCCGTCCGCTTGCGGGGCTTTGCCGGGGCCTTGTCGGGCCGGCGGCGCGGGCCGACGAAGGCGGTGATGACGCCGTGCAGCGTGCGCAGCTCCTGGGCGGTCGGCTGCGCGCGCTGGAAGAGGTTGCGCAGGTTGCGGATCATTCCGGGACGCTTGTCGGCGCTGCGCAGGAAGCCGCTGCGATCGAGCTCCTCCTCGAAATGGCCGAAGAAGCGCAGCAGCTCCTCCTTGGTCGCGGGGGTGGAATGGCCGGTGGGGAGCTGCTCGCCCGGCGTGGCGTCGCCGGCGGTGAACCATTCATAGGCCGTCAGCAGCACCGCCTGCGCCAAATTGAGCGAGGAGAAGGCGGGGTTGAGCGGCACGGTGAGCACGGTGTCGGCGAGCGCCACGTCGTCATTGACGAGGCCGGTGCGCTCCGGTCCGAAGAGGATGCCGCACCCCTCGCCGCTCGCCATGAATCCCCGCATCTCCGCCGCGCCCTGGCGCGGCGTCAGGACGCGCTTCACCATGAAGCGGTCGCGCGCCGTGGTGGCATAGACATGGCGGAGATCGGCCACCGCCTCGGCGACGGTCGCGAAGACCCGCGCCTGCGACAGCACGATATCGGCGCCGCTGGCGGTGACCACCGCCTTGGGGTTGGGCCAGCCGTCGCGCGGCCGCACCAGGCGCAGCTCGGTCAGGCCGCAATTGTACATGGCACGCACGGCGGTACCGATGTTCTCGCCGAGCTGCGGCGCCACCAGCACGATGACGGGCCCGCCCTCGGCGGCCAAGCGGCGGCGATCGGTCCCGGCCATGGCCGCCGCTCAGCCCCGCCGCCCGGCGCGCCAGAGCTTGTAGGTGAGGCTGTCGTGGAGCGCGTTGTAGGAGGCGTCGATGACGTTGGGGGAAACGCCGACCGTGGACCAGCTCTCGCCGGCGCCGTCGCTGGTCGTGATCATGACGCGGGTGATGGCCTTGGTGCCGTCCTGCGGCGTCAGGATGCGCACCTTGTAGTCGGTGAGACGGATGCCCTCGAGCTCGGGAAAGACCGGGATCAGCGCCTTGCGCAGCGCGGTGTCGAGCGCGTTGACGGGGCCGTTGCCCTCGGCCACGGTCATCGTCGTCGTGCCGCCGACCTCGACCTTGATCGTCGCCTCCGACAGCGTGACGAGGTCGCCGCGCGCGTTCCAGCGCCGCTCGTCGATGACGCGGAAGCTCTGCAGGCGGAAATAGTCCGGCACGCTTTCGAGCGCGCGGCGCGCCAGCAGCTCGAAGCTGGCCTCGGCGCCGTCATAGGAATAGCCCTGGAACTCGCGCTCCTTCACCTCCTCCAGCAGCCGCGCCACCTTGGGATGCTTGGCGTCGAGCTCGATCCCGGCCTCGCGCAGCCGCGACAGGATGTTGGAGCGGCCGGCCTGGTCGGAGACCAGGATGTGGCGCTGGTTGCCGACGCTCTCCGGCGGCACGTGCTCATAGGTGCGGGGATCCTTCTCGACGGCGGAGACGTGCAGCCCCCCCTTATGCGCGAAGGCGGACGCCCCGACATAGGCGGCGTGCCGGTTGGGCGCGCGGTTCAGGAGCTCGTCGAGGAGGCGCGAGAGCTGCGTCAGATGGCGCAGGCTCTCCTCGCCGATGCCGGTCTCGAAGCGCTCGGCATAGGCGGGCTTCAGCATCAAGGTCGGGATGAGCGAGACGAGATTGGCATTGCCGCAGCGCTCGCCGAGCCCGTTGAGCGTGCCCTGCACCTGGCGCGCCCCGGCGCGGATGGCGGCCAGGCTGTTGGCCACCGCGTTCTCGGTATCGTTATGGGCGTGGATGCCGAGCCGATCGCCCGGCACGCGCCGCACCACCTCGCCGACGATGCGCTCCACCTCATGCGGCAGCGTCCCGCCATTGGTGTCGCACAGCACCATCCAGCGCGCCCCCGCCCCCTCGGCCGCCTTGAGGCAAGCCAGCGCATAGTCGGGATTGGCCTTGTAGCCATCGAAGAAATGCTCGGCGTCGAACATCGCCTCGCCGCCCTTCGCCACCGCCGCCGCAATCGACTCGCGGATGAGGCGAAGGTTCTCCTCGAGCTCGATGCCGAGCGCCAGCGTGACGTGGAAGTCCCAACTCTTGCCGACGAGGCAGGTGCCGTGCGCCCGCGCGTCGAGCACGGCGGCGAGCCCGGGGTCGTTGGCGGCGCTGCGGCCTGAGCGCTTGGTCATGCCGAAGGCGATGAGCTTGGCGCGGGCCAGCGCCGGCGGTGCCGCGAAGAAGCCGGTATCGGTCGGATTGGCGCCGGGCCAGCCGCCTTCGACATAGTCCATGCCGAAGCGGTCGAGCGCCTCGGCGATGGTGCGCTTGTCCTGGACGCTGAAATCGACGCCCTGGGTCTGCGCGCCGTCGCGCAGCGTCGTGTCGAAGAGATAAAGGCGCTCGCGGGTCATGCTCTGGTCCCCATCCATGGACTTTCCCCTCTCCGCCCCCACGGGGCGGAGAGGGCCAGGGTGAGGTGGGGCGGCTCGGTTGTGCGGCAGTCGGGAATTTTGCCTTCACGCGAGCTGCCGCCCGCGCCCGGCGCTACACAGAAGGTCCTCCGCCACAGGAGCGTTAAGATACCCCACCTCACCCCGACCCTCTCCGCCCCAAGGGGCGGAGAGGGGGAAATCCGGTGGCGGTGAGTGTCAACCGATGACCTCATGATCGTACCTAATTCCCGCGCCGCCAGTCGGTTGTACCATCGGGCCGATCTTCCAAAACGACGCCTTCGATAGCCAACTGAGCGCGGATTTGGTCGGCAAGTGCAAAATTTCTTGCCTTCCGAGCGTCGCCTCGCTGACGAACAAGGTCGTCAATGCGAGTGTTCGTTGCCCTGCCTTCAGCCCGCATCTCCGCCGCGCCGCCGATTGTCACGCTGGCAGTACCTCGCTTTAACCAAGCTTCCGGCTCCTGCTGCAGCAGGCCCAGCAGCGCGCCCCCGGCGAGCAGCTCGCCCTTGAGCCGCGCCCGCTCGGCCGGTTCCGCCGCCTTGTTGAGCGCGCCCAGCGTGTCGTGCAGCGCCGCCAGCGCCAGCGGCGTGTTGAGATCGTCCTCGAGCGCCGCCCGCACCCGCCCCGGGATGTCGCCGGCCGCCGTCCCCGGAGTTTGCCGCAGCGCCAGGTAGAAGCGGTCGAGCGCATGCCGCGCCTCGCTCAGCCGCTCGGCGGTCCAGTCGAGGGGATCGCGGTAGTGGCTCATGAGCATGGCATAGCGCGCCGCCTCGCCCGGCGCCTGCTCCAGCACGTCGCGGATGGTGAGGAAGTTGCCGAGCGATTTCGACATCTTCTCGCCCTCGACGATGACGAAGGCGTTGTGCAGCCAGTAGCGCACGAAGGGGCGCCCGCCATGGGCGCAAACGCTCTGCGCGATCTCGTTCTCGTGATGGGGAAAGATGAGGTCGAGGCCACCGGCATGGATGTCGAAGGTCTCGCCGAGATAGGCCTCGGCCATCGCCGAGCATTCGATATGCCAGCCCGGCCGGCCGCGCCCCCAGGGACTTTCCCAGCCCGGCTGCTCCGGCGTCGAGGGCTTCCACAGCACGAAATCGGCGGGATCGCGCTTGTAGGGCGCGACCTCGACGCGGGCGCCGGCGATCATCTCGTCGCGCGAGCGGCCGGAGAGGCGGCCGTAATCGCTCATGCTCGGCACCGCGAACAGTACGTGATGATCGGCGACATAGGCGTGGCCCGAGGCGATGAGCGCCTGGATCATGGCGATCATGCCGGGGATGTGCTCGGTGGCGCGCGGCTCGACCTCGGGGGGCAGCGCGCCCAGCGCCGCCGCGTCCTCGCGGAAGATGCGCAGCGTCCGCTCGGTGAGCGCGCGGATGTCCTCGCCGCCGGTTTTGGCCGCGGCGATGATCTTGTCATCGACATCGGTGATGTTGCGGACATAGCGCACGTGATCCGCGCCATAGGTCCGGCGCAGCAGCCGGTAGAGCACGTCGAAGACGATCACCGGCCGGGCATTGCCGATATGGGCGAAATCGTAGACGGTCGGGCCGCAGACATACATGCGCACGAGCTTCGCATCGAGCGGCGCGAAGACTTCCTTACGGCGCGTCAGCGTATTGTGAAGAACGAGCGGCACGGTCTTGGATCGGCTGGTGAATGCTGCCCGAGGGGTAGCAGATATCTCACCCCCGGTCCACGCCGCAAGGCGGGGGTCAGGTCACCGAGGGCGCCGGGGCGCGCGGCGTCTCGCCGGGATCGCCCACCGGCGTCGGCCCCTTGTCGTGGAAGCCGTTGGTGATGGGGTAGCGCCGGTCGCGGCCGAAGGCGCGGCGGGTGATCTTGACCCCGGGCGGCGCCTGGCGGCGCTTGTATTCGGCGCGGTCGAGCATGCGCCAGACGGCGCGCACCGTGGCCTCGTCATGGCCGCGCGCGACGATGTCGGCCACCGGCATCTCGTGCTCGATCAGGCATTCGAGGATGCTGTCCAGCACGTGATAGGGCGGCAGCGAATCCTCGTCCTTCTGGTTCGGCTTGAGCTCGGCGCTGGGCGGCTTGGTGATGACGCGCTCCGGGATGACGCGGCCGGAGGGGCCGAGCAGCCCCTCGGGATGGGCCTGGTTGCGCCAGCGCGACAGCGCGAAGACCGTCATCTTGTAGAACGTCCTTCAGCACGTTGTAGCCGCCGCACATGTCGCCATAGAGCGTGGCGTATCCGACCGACATCTCCGACTTGTTGCCAGTCGAGAGCACCATCCAGCCGAATTTGTTGGAGAGCGCCATCAGGGCGATGCCGCGGGCGCGCGACTGGATGTTCTCCTCGGTGGTGTCCGGGGCGCGGCCGTCGAAGGACGGCTCCAGCATGGCGGCAAACGCCTTCATCGCCGGCTCGATGCCGATGGTGCGCAGCTCGGCGCCGAGGAGGCGCGCCACCTCCGCCGCGTCATCGAGACTGTCGCGCGAGGTATAGGGCGACGGCATCATCACGCAATGCACCCGCTCCGGTCCCAGCGCATCGACCGCGACCGCCGCCGTCAGCGCGGAATCGATGCCGCCGGACAGCCCGATGACGACGCCGGGAAAGCGGTTCTTGCCGACATAATCGCGCAGGCCCAGCACCATGGCCTGGTAGACCGCCTCGAGCCCCTCGGAGGGCGCCGTCATCGGCCCCGGCTCGACCGTCCAGCGGTCGTCGGCGCCGCGCCGCCACACCGTCGGCAGCACCACCTCGCGCCAATCCGGCGCCTGGACCCGCAGATGGCAGCCGGCATCGATGGCGAAGGAGCCGCCCTCGAACACCAGCTCGTCCTGGCCCGACACCTGATTGACGTAGAGCAGCGGCAGGCCGCTCTCCTGGACGCGCGTCACGGCCAGCGACAGCCGCTCGTCGCGCTTGTTGCTCTCGAAGGGCGAGCCGTTGATCACCAGCAGCAGCTCGGCGCCGCTCTCCTGCAGCGCCTCGGTGGCGTCGGGCGTCCACATGTCCTCGCAGATCATGAGGCCGAGACGCACGCCGCGGAAGGCGATCGGGCCCGGCGCCGGACCGGCGGCGAAGACGCGCTTCTCGTCGAAGACGCCGTAATTCGGCAGATCGCATTTGAAGCGCAGAGTCGCGATCTTGCCGCCATCGAGCAGCGCCGCCGCGTTGTAGCGCTTGCCGTCCTGCAGCCAGGGCGTGCCGACGATGATGGCGGGGCCGCTCGCCGTCTCGCGGGCGAAATCGCGCACGGCCGCCTGGCAGGCGGCGACGAAAGCGGGCTTCAACACGAGGTCCTCGGGCGGATACCCCGCGACGCAGAGCTCGGGTGCCACGACGAGATCGGCGCCGAGCCGCGCCCCCTCCTCGCGCGCGCGCCTGAGCCGCGCGATGTTGCCGGCAATGTCGCCCACCGTGGGATTGATCTGCGCCAGCGCGATGGTGAGGTGGTTCATGGGAGTGATCAGTCGTCAGTTCTCAGTCGTCAGTTATCAGCTAGTGGCTGTTCAACCAACTGACAACTGATAGCTGAACACCGAGAACTAGCCATCCGCCCGCTTCCGCAGCAGGAACTCGCGGCCCTTCTTGACCAGCGGCTCGCCGTCATAGGCGACGATGTCGGAGGTGGCGTAGGTCTCGGTCCAGATCTCCGGCAGATAGGAGCCGGTGCCGACCACGTCGATGGGCGCGCCGGCCACCGACATCATGCGGCATTTGGCGGGGGTGAAGCCGGAGCTGGCGACGATCTTCGCCTTGGGGAACCCCTCGGCGTCGAGGCGCTGGCGGACATGCCAGACGGCGGCGGCCGAGACGCCGGTGCCGACGAGGTAGCGCAGCTCCGCCTCGGTGCGATAGCCGCGGATCGCCTGCGGCACGTGCCGTTCCAGCACGTCGTAGCTGCGCGCGAGATCGAGCTCCTCGATGTAGCGGCCGCCATGGGTGTCGAGGCGGACCGAAAGCCGGCCGGTCTCGGCGAGCTTGGGAAAGCGGCGGCAGACCGCGAGCGCGTCGCTGACCTCGAGGCCGAAATAATCGACCAGCACGGTGAGCGCCTCGTCGGGAAAGGCCTCGTGAAACATCTCGGCCGCGCGCACCGTCGAGCCGGCATAGCCGATGAGCGCATGCGGCATGGTGCCCCGCCCCTTCTCGTTGCCGAAGAAGCGCGCGGTGGCGTCGGTGGCATTGCCGACGAAGCCCACGGCGCCGACCTCGCGCCGGGCGGCGGCGGAGCCGACCGAAGCAGCATAGGCCATCATCTCGGCCATCTCCGCGCCGGCGCAATGCCGCGCGTCCATGGCGAGGAACGCCGTCTTGGGCAGGTCGACGCACATGGCGTAGGCGTTGTAGGCGGCGACGCAGGCGGGCCCGAGCTTCTGCAGATAGACCGTCTCGAGATCGACGAGATGATAGAGCGAGCCCGACAGGTAGAGCATCGGCTCGCCGGCGCCGACCCAGTCGCCTTCGGCGTAATTGAACTCGATGGCGAATTTGGTCTGGCGTTCCGCCGCCATCGCCTCGAGAAAATCGACCATCAGGCGGGGCGTGCAGATCACCGGCCGGCGCATGAAGATGGCGTAAGTAACCTGCCGGTCGCCGAAGCGCCGGACCACCTCCTTGGTGCGCAGGAAGTAGGTGTCGGTGAGGCGCGGAAGGTCCTTGGGATCGGGCTGCATCGCGAGCGTCCGCGGCGGCGTTCAGGAGGCGACGGCGGCGCGCCGGCGCACATCGCCCATGCGCTTCTTCTTGAGCGCCTCGGCGATGAGGAAGGCCAGCTCCAGCGCCTGGCTGGCATTGAGCCGCGGATCGCAATGGGTGTGATAGCGGTCGCCGAGCGAGGTCTCGGTGATCGCCTGGGCGCCGCCGATGCATTCGGTGACGTCCTGGCCCGTCATCTCGAAATGCACGCCGCCGGCATAGCTGCCCTCGGCCTCATGCACGGCGAAGAAGCCTTTGACCTCGGTCAGGATGCGGTCGACCGAACGCGTCTTGAAGCCGACGGACGAGGTCACGGTGTTGCCGTGCATGGGATCGCAGCACCACACCACCTTGCGCCCCTCGCGCATCACCGCACGGATCAGCCCCGGCAGCTTGGCCTCGACCTTGTCGGCGCCCATCCGGGCGATGAGGGTGAGCCGCCCCGGCTCGTTCTCGGGGTTGAGGATGTCGATGAGCCGCAGCAGGTCGGCGGGATCGAGCGAGGGCCCGCATTTCAGCCCGATCGGATTCTTGACGCCGCGCAGGAACTCGACATGCGCGCCGTCGGCCTGGCGCGTGCGGTCGCCGATCCACAGCATGTGCGCGGAGCAGTCGTACCAGTCGCCGCTGGTGCTGTCGATGCGGGTCAGCGCCTGCTCATAAGGCAGCAGCAGCGCCTCATGCGAGGTGAAGAGATCGGTCTCGCGGATCTGCGGCGTCGTCTCCGAGGTGAGGCCGCAGGCCGCCATGAAGTCGAGCGTCTCAGTCAGCCGGTCGGCGAGCTCGCGATAGCGCTCGCCCGCCGGGCTCTCGGCGACGAAGCCCTGGTTCCAGCTGTGCACGCGATGGAGATCGGCATAGCCGCCCTGGGCGAAGGCGCGCAGCAGGTTCAAGGTCGCCGCTGACTGGCTGAAGGCCTGCAGCATCCGGCGCGGATCGGGGGTGCGCGCGGCCGCGGTGAACTCCATGCCGTTGACGATGTCGCCGCGATAGGAGGGCAAGGTGACGCCGTTCTGTGTCTCAAGATCGGCGCTGCGCGGCTTGGCGAACTGGCCGGCCATGCGGCTCACCTTCACCACCGGACAGGCGGCACCATAGGTCAGCACCACCGCCATCTGCAGCAGCACGCGGAAGGTGTCGCGGATGTTGTTGGGGTGGAACTCGGCGAAGCTCTCGGCACAATCGCCGCCCTGCAGCAGAAAGGCGCGACCGCCGGCCACCGCCGCGAGGCTCTGTTTCAGCCGCCGCGCCTCACCGGCAAAGACCAGCGGCGGGTAGTTGCGCAACGTCGCCTCGACCGCGGCCAGCGCCGCCTCGTCGGGATAGTCCGGCACCTGCCGGATCGGCTTGCCCCGCCAGCCGTCGGGGGTCCATTTCTGCGCCATCGAGATCCTCGCAAACCTTCGCAAGAAGGCGTCCTAACCCCAGGGATATAGGGTTTTCCCCGGGAACACCAGCCTCGCCCGGCAAGCCGTCCGAGCCTGCCGGCCCTGCGCGCCCTTGGGATTGCCTTGCCCGGCAACAGTTTATCACCAATCCCGGCGAAGGCGATGGCAGCCTCCGCCGGCGCTGCGAGCCAGCCGTGCGCCGGCATAGAATGGGGCCTTCCCTTGTCGAGGCACCGCTGCCATGAAGCTTTATCTCGCCGGCCCGCTCTTCACCGTTGCCGAGCGCGACTTCAACCTGCGCCTCGCCCGCGCGCTGCGGCGGCTCGGCCACGAGGTGTGGCTGCCGCAGGAGAAGGAGCAGCGCCGCAAGACCGCCCGCACCATCTTCCGCGAGGATGTCGCGGGGATCGACTGGGCCGAGGCGGTGCTCGCCAACATGGACGGGCCGGACCCGGATTCCGGCACCTGCTGGGAATGCGGCTACGCCTATGGCAAGAAGCCGATCCTGCTGTTCCGCACCGATTTCCGCAGCGGCGCCGAGCATCGCGACGCACCCTACAACCTCATGCTGACGGAATTGGCGACGCGGCGCTTCGAGTTGCCTTTCACCGACCTCGATACGCTCGCCAAGCGGGTCCACCGCGAGCTCGGCAAGCTGCGATGGCGATCGGCCGTGCACAACAAATAAGTGTTGAGGACATGCGGCCCCGCCTCCGGCATGCTGCCGCCCCGGCCGCCGCTGGAGTCCCTTCGCATGACCGCCCGGCTTCTCGCCGCGATCCTCGTCGCTTGCCTCGCCGCCTGTGCCGCCGCCTCCCCCACCGCTCCCGTCGCATCGGCGCCTCCGCCGCAATCGCCCGCGCTTGCGGCACCGGCGCCGATCGTACCTTCCATCCAGGCGTCCGAGAGCCGCGCCGAACAGCGCACCGCGCGCTACGTCGAGGAGATTCGCGGCGCGCCGCCGCTGCTCGCCGCCTTCCTGCGAGCCATGCCCAAGGGCGGCGATCTGCACAACCATCTTTCCGGCGCCGTCTACGCCGAGAGCTATATCGCCTGGGCGGCGGCCGACCGACTCTGCGTCGACAAGGCCGTGCTGGCCCTGGCGCCGCCACCTTGCGTCGGGTCGGACTTGATCCCTGCGGCACAGATCTATGGCGACAGCGCGCTCTATTCGTCGCTGATCGACGCGCTCTCGATGCGCGATTTCGTGGCGGGACCGCAATCGGGTCACGACCACTTCTTTGCCGCCTTCGCCAAATTCGGCGCCGCCGGCGACCGGCGCGGCGCCGACATGCTGGCGGAGGCGGTCGAGCGCGCCGGCGAGGAGAACGTCTCCTATGTCGAGCTGATGACTTCGCCGGAGATGGGGGCGGCGCGCAAGATCGGCGCGGCGATCGGCTGGGACGACGATCTCGCACGCCTTGCCGCCAAGATGAAGGCCGCGGGGCTGGACGAGATCGTACCGGTGGTGCGGCGCGACCTCGACAATGTCGAGGCCGGGATGCGCCAACGCCTGGGCTGTGGCAGCGCCGCCGCGAAGCCCGGCTGCGCGGTGACGGTGCGCTATCTCGCGCAGGTGATCCGGACCTTCCCGCCGGAGCAGGTCTTCGCCCAATCGCTGCTCGCCTTCGATCTGGCCGAGGCCGATTCTCGCGTGGTCGGGCTCAACCTCGTGGCGCCCGAGGACGATCCCGTCACCTTGCACGACTATACGCGACAGATGCGAATGCTCGGATTCCTCGGCCGGCAGATGCCGGAGGTGAAGCTCTCGCTCCATGCCGGCGAGCTGGCGCCGGGGCTGGTGCCGCCGGAGCAGCTCCGCTTCCATATCCGCCAGGCGGTCGAGATCGCCGGCGCGCGGCGGATCGGCCATGGCGTCGACGTGCTCTACGAGGACGATCCCTGGGGCCTGCTCAAGGAGATGGCGCAGCGGCGGATCCTGGTCGAGATCAACCTGACCAGCAATGACGAGATCCTCGGCGTCAGCGGCGACCGCCATCCCTTCGACACCTATCGGCGCTACGGCGTGCCGCTGGCGCTGTCGACGGATGACGAAGGCGTGTCGCGGAGCGACCTCACGCAGGAATATCTGCGCGCCACCCTCACCTATCGCCTGGGATATGGCGAGCTCAAGACGCTGGCGCGCAACAGCCTCGAATATGCCTTCCTGCCGGGCGAGAGCCTGTGGCGCTCGGCCGCGCCGTTTGCGCCGCGCGAGGCCTGCGCCGATGATGCCCCCGGCAGCGGCGCGCCCGCTCCCGCCTGCGAGGCCTTGCTCGACGCGAGCGAAAAGGCGCGCGCGCAATGGCGGCTCGAGGCGGAATTCGCCACATTCGAGGCGTTGCCCTGGCGCGCGCCGTAGCGCGGATTTCCCGAGCCGGGTGTCGAAATCGGGCCGGGCCGAACGTCAGGAAGGTGGCGGCACGCGCGCGCCCGCCGGTTTTGTTCCAGGCAGGATCGATGCGATACGAGATTGGATCGTGTGAAATCGCCGGACGAGCCCGGCCCCACGCAAGGGCGCGCGGCGTATGGCACCCATGCCTCCTTCGGCGTGGAGCAGAGCCGGTCGATCTGCTTTAACCGGCCGGCACAGCACCGAGGTCGCCTTGCCCGAAGACCACATCCCTGCGCCATCCGCACCGCCGGCCCTCACCGTCGCGCGCCGGCGCTGGATCATGACGGCGGCGATGATGGCGATGTTCATGGCGGCGGTGGAGAGCACCATCGTCTCCACCGCCATGCCGACCATCGTCGCCACGCTGGGCGATTTCCATCTGCTGAGCTGGGTGTTCGCGGCCTATCTGTTGACCCAGGCAGTGACCATCCCGGTCTATGGCCGGCTCGCCGATCTCTACGGCCGCAAGCGCGTGCTGATCATCGGCTCCGGCGTCTTCCTGGTCGGCTCGGCGCTGTGCGGCTTCGCCTGGAACATGCCGGCGCTCATCGCGTTTCGCGGCCTGCAAGGCCTGGGTGCCGGCGCCATCATGCCGGTCACCACCACCATCGTCGGCGACATCTACTCGCCCACCGAGCGCGGTCGCGTGCAGGGCGCGATCTCGAGCCTCTGGGGCGTTGCCGCCGTCACCGGCCCGCTGCTCGGCGCCTTTCTGGTGCAGCAGGTGGGCTGGCCCACCGTGTTCTGGGTCAACCTGCCGATCGGCGTCGCCTCGATCCTGGTGCTGGCGGTGGTGCTCCGGGAGCAACGGCCGCCGCGGCCGCACAGCGTCGATTACCTCGGCTCGCTGCTGCTGATGGGAGCGTCGAGCGCGCTGATCCTGGCGCTGGTGCAGGCGGAGCGGCTGGGCGTCGGCGCGGTGACCGCGCTGCTGGCGCTCGCCGGCGCGGCACTGTTCCTCCTCATCCGCCACGAACGGCGCCATCCCGAGCCGATGATGCCGCTGGAGCTTTGGCGGCTGCGCATCATCGTCGCGGTCAATACCGGCGCCTTCGCCATCGGCGCGGTGATGATGGCGACGGTGGTGTTCGTGCCGACCTATGTCCAGGGCGTGATGGGGCGCAGCGCCCTCATCGCCGGCTTCGCGCTCACCGCCATGACGCTGGGCTGGCCGCTCGGCAGCACGCTCGCCGGCCGGCTGGTCAACCGCAGCACCTACCGCGCCATGGCGATAGCGGGCGGCGCGGGGCTGGTGCTGGGCGCAGTGCTGCTCATCGCCATGGATCCGGCGCGCGGCCCGCTCTGGGCGGGAAGCGCCGCCTTCCTCACCGGGCTCGGCATGGGCTTCAGCAATACCTGCGTGATCCTGGCGGCACAATCGAGCGTCCCCTTCCGCCAGCGCGGCGTCGCCACCTCGATGGGCCTCTTCATGCGCATGCTCGGACAGTCGGTCGGCGCGGCCATCTTCGGCGGCATCCTCAATCTCGGCCTGGCGCGGCGGCTGCCCGGCGCGGGCGACGTGGTCGAGCGGCTGATGGAACCGAGGCTGCGCGCCGGCCTGGGCGCCGATGCCGTCGCCCGGCTGACGCAGGCGGTGGCGGCGGCGCTGCACCAGGTCTATCTCGTGACCGGCCTGCTCGCGCTGGTGGCGCTGGCGCTGGCGCTGCTGTTTCCGGCGGGCATCAGCCCGCATCACGGCCGCGAGGATTAACCCGGCGGCAAGGGCGGTCCTACGGCGCTGCATAGCAGCCATGTCCGCCCCTCCCATGAGCGGCTGTGTTAGACTGCAACCGGGCAATCAAGGGGTCGAAGAGCATGGCGGCGCTGGCCGAATCGCAGCGGGGCGAGCGGGATATCGCGGTCATTTCGCTGGTGGGCGCGGCGCATTACATGAGCCACGTGCTGCAGCTGGCGCTGCCGCCGTTGTTCCCGATCCTGCATGCCAGCTTCGGCGTGAGCTTCACCGAGCTCGGCGCCTTCGTCACCCTGTTCTACCTCGCCTCCGGCCTCGGTCAGACGGCCGCGGGCGTGCTGGTCGATCGCTACGGCGCCCCGCGGCTGCTGGCCGCCGGGCTGGCGCTGCTGTCGGCCGCGATCGCGCTCGCCGGCTTCGCCCAGTCCTACTGGATGCTGCTGCCGCTGGCGCCGCTCGCCGGGCTCGGCAACAGCATCTTCCATCCCGCCGACCTCTCGATCCTGAGCCACCGCGTCAGCGAGCGGCGGCTCGGCCGCGCCTATGCGGTGCACGGCATCTCGGGCTCGCTGGGATACGCCACCGCGCCGGTGCTGGTGACGCTGCTGGCGGGCTACGCCAATTGGCATGTGGCGCTCGCCGCGGTCGGCCTTATCGGCCTCGCCATCGCCGCGGTGGTCTTTACCCGCCGCTCGGTGCTCGACTATGCCCACGGCACCGCCGCCCATGCGGCGAGCGCGGGCGCGGCGCGGCGCACCCCCTATCTGCAGGTGATCGGCGCCCCGGTGGTGCTAATGGCCTTCGGCTATTTCGCCATGACGGCCTTTGCCGGGTCGGGCATGCAGACCTTTTCCATCAGCGCGCTCACCTCCGGCTACGGGCTCAGCCTGCATGCGGCCACGCTCGGCCTGACCGGCTATCTCGTCGGCGCTGCCCTCGGCATGGTGGCCGGCGGCTTTCTCGCCGACCACACGCACCGCCACGACCGCGTGGCGATGACCGGCATCGCGCTCGCCGCGCTGCTGATGCTGAGCATCGCCGCGCTGCCGGGGGTCGCCGGTTTCGTGCTGCCGCTCACGATCATGGCCGGCATCGCCAATGGCGCCACCGGCCCGTCGCGCGACGTCCTGGTGCGCCGCGCCGCCTCCGGCATCGGCACGGGCAGTGTCTTCGGCTTCGTCTATTCCGGTTTCGACCTCGGCTCCTCGACCGCGCCGCTGCTGTTCGGCATGCTGCTCGACCACAACGCCACGCATGCGGTCTTCCTGGCGATCGGCCTGTCCTTCGCGCTGGCGGCGCCGACGGTCATGCAGGTGCGCCAGCGCATCGCCGCGCGCACTCAGCCGGCAGCAGCGGCGGAATAACCTAATCCTTGAGCTGCTGCTCCTCGCGCATGCGGCTGATGATGAGCTCGCGCACCTTGCGCTGCTCCCAGCCGTGAGTTGTCCAGGGCAGCAGGTCGTAGGCGTGAAGCCCGTGCAGCGCCAGCAACAGCCCCCAGGACAGCATCGGTATGTAGAACCACGCCGGGCCGGCGGTGGCGGAATCTACCAGGAATAGAATGAAGTTGATGCCAACGAAGACGGTGAGATGGGTGAAGAAGGCGCGCATTGCCCGCACCCGCCGCCAGGCCCATTGCTCGATCTCGGCCCGCCGCGCCTCTTCGCGGACGAAGACGCCCGGCTTGAGCTCGACTGGCTCGCTTGCCCGGCCGCGCACCACCGCTTCCTCCTCAACCTGGGCCACTGCCCCGACCCGGCCGGCGAGCATGGCCAACAGCCCCACCGCCAACCGAGGCGACCATGGGAATCCCCGGCCTTGAACGGCCGGCGGCTGTTGCTCCGAATTCGCCACGCGCTGCTCCCGCCGCGCTAACGCCCGTGGGGGCGATTCATCGCGCGATCGATGTCGCGACCGGCTCAGTTTTCCCCCAGAGGCAAGCTTGGAGCACCGTCGCACTACTCCGCCGCGTCCGCCTTGGGCTCCGGCAGCTTGTCGCGCATGGTGACGAACTCCTCGGCCGCCGTCGGATGGATGCCGATGGTCTGGTCGAACTGGCGCTTGGTGGCGCCGCATTTCAGCGCGATGGCGAGGCCCTGGATGATCTCCGGTGCGTCGGCGCCGAGCATGTGGCAGCCGAGCACGCGGTCGCTGAGCCGATCGACCACGAGCTTCATCATGGTGCGTTCTTCGCGCCCGGAAAGCGTATGTTTCATCGGTCGGAAGCGGGTGCGATAGATATCGACCGCGCCATGGCGCTGCCGCGCCTCCCGCTCGGTAAGGCCGACGGTGCCGACCGGCGGCTGGCTGAAGACCGCGGTGGCGACATTGGTGTGGTCGATCTGGATCGGATTGTCGTTGAACAGCGTCTCGGCCAGCGCGCGGCCCTCGGCGATCGCCACCGGCGTCAGGTTGAGCCGGTCGGTGACGTTGCCCACAGCGTAGACGTGCGGCACGCTGCTGCGCGACCAGCCGTCGACCACCACCGCCCGCTCGCCGTCGAGCTTGACGCCCGCTTCCTCGAGGCCCATGCCGCGGGTGTTCGGGCGACGGCCGGTGGCGTACATGACGAGATCGGCCGAGAGCGTGTCGCCCTGCGCGGTCGTGAGGTCGAAGCCATGATCGCGCTGGTCGATGCGGGTGATCTCGGTGCGCGCGCGGATCTCGATGCCGCGCCGGCGCAGCTCCTGCGCGAGGCAGACGCGGATATCGTCGTCGAAGCCGCCGAGCAGCTCCTCGCCGCGGATGACGAGGCAGACCTCGGCGCCGAGGCCCTTGAAGATGCCGGCGAACTCGACGGCGATATAGCCGCCGCCGACGATGACGATGCGGCGCGGCAGCGCCGGAAGATCGAGCGCCTCGTTGGAGGTGATGGCGTGCTCGACGCCGGGAACCGCCGGCAGCACCGGATGGCCGCCGGTCGCTACCAGGATATTGGCGGCGGTGTAGCGCTTGCCGTCGATCTCGACGGTGTGCGGATCGACCAGCCGGGCACGCCCCTCGATGAGACGCACGCCGGAATTCTTCAGGAGATCGCGATAGACGCCTTCGAGCCGGTCGATCTCGCGGTTCTTGGCGGCGATCAAGCTCGCCCAGTCATGCACCGGCGGCGCCACTGTCCAGCCGAAGCCGGCCGCCTCCGCGAAGGCATCGGCGAATTGCGCGCCGTAGACGAGCAGCTTCTTAGGCACGCAACCGCGGATGACGCAGGTGCCGCCGACGCGACTGTCCTCGCAAATCGCCACCCTAGCGCCATAGGAGCCCGCGCGGCGCGAGGAGGCGACGCCGCCCGAGCCGGCGCCGATGGTAAACATGTCGAAATCGTATTTGGGCATGAACGCTTCTCTCCGGCGGCGGATGGCGACGCCGCAAACCTAACGCCTCGATGCCGCTTCGCTCAACCCATACGCTGGGCATGCGGGCGCAGCTTTACAAGACGTTAATCGCCGCTGCCCCAGGCTGGGCGCATGGCCGTCATCGATTATCTCGGCGACTTCATCGCCCAGAGCCGGCTCTGGCTTTGGTTCGCCATCTTCCTGTTCTGCTGCCTCATCGAGCGGCTGGCGCCGGCCGAGAGGCAGCAGCCGGCCGGCGATCTCCTGATGAACCTCGGCTATTCGGTGACGGTCAACTGGCTGCTCTTCACCGCCGCGCCGGCGCTGGCGGTCGCCGAGACCTTCATCCTCAACCGTTTCGGGCTGGGATTGATCGAGTTGTCGGGGTCCGGCTGGCGGCTCGCCGCCTCGGCCGCGCTCTACCTTTTCGTCGCGGATTTTATGGAATACGTCTTCCATCGCGCCGAGCACGCCTGGTCCTTCCTCTGGGCGATGCATTCCTTCCATCACAGCGACCGCTCGGTCAACGTGACGACGACGCAGCGCAATTTCTGGCTGGAGATCCCGCTCAAGATGGCGTTCGTCTATCCCGTCGTCGCCGTCCTGTTCAGAACGCCGTCCGGCGTGCTCACCATCGCCATGCTGTTCGGCTCGCTTCGCTTCTTCTCGCACATGAATTTGCGCTTGTCGTTGGGCCCGCTCTGGGCGCTGGTGAACGGCCCGCAGTACCACCGCATCCATCACTCGCCGCTGCCGCAGCATTGGAACAAGAACTTCGCGGCGTTCTTCCCGATCTTCGATATCATTTTCGGCACGCATCACCGGCCGCTGCCGGGCGAGTTTCCACCCACCGGCCTCGATACCGCCGAGGCGCCCCGCCACCTGCTCGAGGCCGTGCTCTGGCCGATGCGCCGCTGGCTGCGGCCGGCGGGCAGCCTCAGCCGGTAACCCCGCCCATGCAGAGATATTTAACCTCGAGGAACTCCTCGATGCCGTATTTCGAGCCCTCGCGGCCGAGCCCGCTCTCCTTGACCCCGCCGAAGGGCGCCACCTCGGTGGAGATGATGCCCTCGTTGATGCCGACGATCCCGTATTCGAGCGCCTCGGCCACCCGCCAGACGCGGTTGATGTCGCGGCTGTAGAAATAGGCGGCGAGCCCGAACTCGGTGTCGTTCGCCATCGTGATCGCCTCCGCCTCGGTCTTGAAGCGGAAGAGCGGCGCCACCGGCCCGAAGGTCTCCTCGCGCGTCACCATCATGTCCGTCGTGACGTTGGCAAGCACGGTGGGCTCGTAGAAGGTGCCGCCGAGCGCATGGCGCCGGCCGCCAACCACCACCCGCGCGCCTTTGCCGAGCGCGTCGGAGACATGCTGCTCGACCTTCTCGATCGCCTTCATGTCGATGAGCGGGCCGATGACCGCGCCGGTCTCGACCCCCGGCGCCACCTTCATCGCCTTCACCGCCTCGGCCAGCTTGGCCGCAAACTTGTCGTAGACGCCGTCCTGCACCAGCAGCCGGTTGGCGCAGACGCAGGTCTGGCCGGCGTTGCGGTATTTGGAGGCGATGGCACCCTTCACCGCGGCATCGAGATCGGCATCGTCGAAGACCACGAACGGCGCGTTGCCGCCGAGCTCCAGCGACAGCTTCTTCACCGTGCCGGCGCATTGCTCCATCAGGACCTTGCCGACCTCGGTCGAGCCGGTGAAGGTGAGCTTGCGCACGATGGGGTTGGAGGTCATCTCGCCGCCGATCTCGCGGGCGGTGCCGGTGACGCAGGAGAAGACGCCCTTGGGCACGCCCGCGCGCTCGGCGAGCTCGCACAGCGCCAGCGCCGAGAACGGGGTCTGCGTCGCCGGCTTCAGCACCATGGTGCAGCCCGAGGCGAGCGCCGGCCCCATCTTGCGCGTGATCATCGCCGCCGGAAAGTTCCACGGCGTGATCGCGGCGCAGACCCCGATCGGCTGCTTCAGCACGACGATGCGCTTGTCGCGCATATGACCGGGGATGGTGTCGCCGTAGACGCGCTTGCCCTCCTCGCCGAACCATTCGATGAAGGAGCCGGCATAGACGATCTCGCCGCGCGATTCCGTCAGCGGCTTGCCCTGCTCGGCGGTCATGAGCTGGGCCAGATCCTCCTGGTTCGCGATCATGAGGTCGTAGAGCTTGCGCATCACCGCGGCGCGCTCCTTGCCGGTACGCGACCGCCATTCCGGCAGCGCGCGCTCGGCCGCCTCGATCGCGGTGCGCGTCTCGTCGGCGCCCATCTTCGGCACATGGCCCAGGATCGAGTTGTCGGCCGGGTTGTTGACCGGGATCGTCTCGCGATTGCCGGCATCGACCCAGGAGCCGTCGATGTAGCATTGCTGGCGAAAGAGCTTGGGGTCCTTGAGCTGCATGAGGAGCCTCCGTTCTGCGTTGGCGCCGATGATACTCCCGTAAACGTCGCTAGGCCGGCATCGCCACCAGCCCCAGCCGGTCGAACAGGCGACGGTCGCGCTCGTGCTCGGGATTGGCGGTGGTCAGCAGCTTGTCGCCGGAGAAGATCGAATTGGCGCCGGCGAGAAAGCAGAGCGCCTGGGTTTCGTCGCTCATCTCCTGGCGGCCGGCGGAGAGCCGCACCATCGAGGCGGGCATGGCGATCCGCGCCACCGCGATCATGCGCACGAAATCGATGGGGTCGAGCTTGCGCGTGCCGGCGAGCGGCGTGCCCGCGACCTGGACCAGCATGTTGATCGGCACGCTCTCGGGATGGACGGGGAGCGTCGCCAGCATCTCGATCAGGCCGACCCGATCCTCGATGTCCTCGCCCATGCCGATGATGCCGCCGCAGCAGAGCTTGACGCCAGCATCGCGCACATGGCCGAGCGTGTCGAGCCGGTCGCGATAGGTGCGCGTGGTGATGATATCGCCATAGAATTCCGGCGACGTGTCGAGGTTGTGATTGTAGTAATCGAGCCCGGCCGATTTGAGCCGCGCCGCCTGCGCCGGCGTCAGCATGCCGAGGGTGACGCAGCTCTCCAGGCCGAGCCCGCGCACGCCCTCGATCATGGCGCAGACCGCATCGAGGTCACGGTCCCGGGGCGAGCGCCAGGCGGCGCCCATGCAGAAGCGGGTCGCACCGGCCGCCTTGGCCGCGCGTGCCGCGGCAAGCGCCGCCGCGACATCCATGGTCTTCGCCGCCTCGACGCCGGTGTCGTAATGCGCGCTTTGCGGGCAGTAGGCGCAATCCTCGGGGCAGCCGCCGGTCTTGATCGAGAGCAGGGTCGAGACCTGCACCTCGCGCGGGTCGAAGAATTGGCGGTGCGCCAGCTGGGCACGGAAGATCAGCTCGGACAGCGGCAGCGCGAAGAGGTCGCGCAGCTCCGCGCGCGTCCAGTCGTGACGCAGGCCTGCAGGCCTCTCGCCGCTCCGGGTTTGGGTCGAGACCGGCATTGAACGAGCCTCCCTGTCGCTGGCGCTGGCCGCCGCGGCCGCGCCCCAGCGGGGTAGCGCTCGCAGCGCCGCCCCGTCAAGCGAGGCCGGCGCCCGCGCGTTGCGTCCAGCCGACAGCGGGCCTACGATCACCGCACCGTCGAGGGAGGCAGCGATGAGCACGATGGTGAAATCGGCGCAAAGCGCGCGCGAGCCAGCCGCAACCCGGCCCGCCGCCTATCTCTCCGGCTTCGGCAACGAGCATGCCAGCGAGGCGATTGCCGGGGCATTGCCGCAAGGCCGCAACTCGCCACAGCGTGCGCCGCTCGGGCTCTATGCCGAGCAAATCAGTGGCACCGCCTTCACCGCGCCGCGCGCCTTAAACCGCCGCAGCTGGGTCTACCGCATCCGTCCCTCGGCGGCGCACGGCGCCTATCGCCGCATCGACAACCGGCTGCTGCGCAGCGCACCCTTCGCCGAGGTGGAGGCGCCCCCCAACCGGCTGCGCTGGAACCCGCTGCCGCTACCCGACGCGCCCGCCGACTTCGTCGACGGCCTCGTCACCATGGCCGGCAACGGCGATGTCAGCGCCCGCAACGGCGTCGGCATTCACCTCTATCTCGCCAACCGCTCGATGAGCGAGCGTTACTTCGCCAACGCGGATGGCGAGATGCTGCTGGTGCCGCAGCAGGGGCGGCTGGCGCTGCACACCGAGCTCGGCCTGATCGAGGTGGCGCCGGGCGAGATCGCGCTGCTGCCGCGCGGGTTGAAATTCCGCGTCGCGCTGCCGGACGGCGCGGCGCGCGGCTATGCCTGCGAGAATTACGGCGCGTTCTTCCGCCTGCCCGAGCTTGGCCCGCTCGGGGCCAACGGGCTCGCCAACGCGCGTGATTTCCTCGCTCCCGTCGCCGCCTTCGAGGATCGCGATGCGCGCGTCGAGCTGGTGACGAAATTCGAAGGCAATCTCTGGGCGGCCGAGCAGGACCATTCGCCGCTCGACGTTGTCGCCTGGCATGGCAATTACGCGCCGTGCAAATACGATCTCGCGCGCTTCAACGCCATGGGCACGGTCAGCTTCGACCATCCGGACCCGTCAATCTACACGGTGCTGACCTCGCCCAGCGAGACCGCCGGCACCGCCAACGCCGATTTCGTCATCTTTCCGCCGCGCTGGCTCGTCGCCGAGGACACCTTCCGGCCGCCTTGGTTCCACCGCAACGTCATGAGCGAGTTCATGGGGCTCATCCACGGCGTCTACGACGCCAAGGCGGAAGGCTTCCTGCCCGGCGGCGCCAGCCTGCACAATTGCATGAGCGGGCACGGCCCGGACGCCCAGACCTTCGAGAAGGCGAGCGAGGCGGTGCTGAAGCCGCACAAGATCGACAATACGCTGGCCTTCATGGTCGAAACCCGGCTGGTCTGCCGCCCGACGCGGTTTGCGCTGGAGACGCCGGTCCTGCAGCGCGACTATGATTCCTGCTGGCAGGGCCTGCCCAAGCTCTTCCGCGGCTGAAGCCGGCCGGAGAAACCGGAAATCGGCCGTCCCCCCGGCGGGAACGGGCGTCCGCCACGTGCGACTTGCTTTTCCGGCGGAAAAGCACCATTTTGTCCGGATCAGTTTCTGCTTCGGCGCTTGCCGTTTCGCCCTCTGGGGCGTTCCTTCAAGAACTCATGAGGCCGACACTGCATCGCACCATGCAAGGACGCGTGGGGCGTTTTCATCACACGAGGGAGGCCGACATGGCTCTTGGTACGGTAAAGTGGTTCAATCCCCAGAAGGGCTTCGGCTTCATCCAGCCGGCCGATGGCGGCAAGGACGTGTTCGTCCATATCTCGGCGGTCGAGCGCGCCGGGCTTGCCTCCCTTCAGGAGGGGCAGAAGGTCCGTTTCGAAGTGGTCACCGAGCGCGGCAAGCAGGCCGCCGGTAATCTGGCGCTCGCCGACTGAGGCGGTCCGGCGGCGGAGTGAAAGGCCCAAGGAGGGCTAAATGCAGGTATTCGTCCGCGATAACGACATCAACGGCGCGTTGCGCGTTCTCAAGAAGAAGATGCAACGCGAAGGCACGTTTCGCGAGATGAAGCGGCGGCGTTCCTATGAGAAGCCGTCCGAGCGCCGGGCGCGGGAGAAGGCCGAGGCGGTGCGCCGCACGCGCAAGGCTCTGCGCAAGCGCCTGGAGCGCGAAGGCTACTAGGACGCCGCCGCCGCCGCTTTTTTTCGCAACCCGCTGCTGGAGGGTGAGGATGAGTAAAGCCGATGACCTCGCCGCCGCCGCCCGGCGCAAGGCGCAGGAGGTCGTGAGCCGAACCAAGGAAGCCGATGCCGAGCGACTTGCCGCGCGCGACAAGCAGCGCGAGGCCGAGGCCGCCAAGACGGCGCGGCTCAAGGAGCTGCGCCTCGCCAAGGAGGCCGCCGACGCCGATGCGGCCAGAACGGCGAAGGAAGCGGTGAAGCAGGCCCAGAGACAGGCGCGCGACGCCAAGCGCAAGGCGCAGGGCTGACGCCGCCCCTCTATTCCACGGTTACGCTTTTCGCCAGATTGCGCGGCTGATCGACGTCGGTGCCCTTCGCCACCGCGACGTGGTATGCCAGAAGCTGCACCGGGATCGCGTAAAGCAGCGGCGCCACGAAGGGATCGCAGCTCGGCACCTCGATGCCGTGGCTCAGCCTTCCGCCCATCCGCGCCAGGCCGTCGCGATCCGAGATCATCACCACCTTGCCGCCGCGCGCCATCACCTCCTGGACGTTGGACGCGGTCTTCTCGAAGAGATCGTCGCGCGGCGCCAGCACGATCACCGGCACGTGCTCGTCGATGAGCGCGATCGGCCCGTGCTTCATCTCGCCGGCGGCATAGCCCTCGGCGTGGATGTAGGAGATCTCCTTGAGCTTCAGCGCGCCTTCGAGCGCCAGCGGATAGGCCGTGCCGCGGCCGAGATAGAGCACGTCCCGCGCCTCGGCGATGGCCGGGGCAAGTTCGGCGATGCGCTGGGCATGCATGAGCACGTCGTTGGCGCGGGCCGGCACCTCGGTCAGCGCAATCGAGAGCCTTGCCTCCTGTGCCGCGTCGATGGCGCCCCGCGCCCGCGCGACGGCGAGCGTGAGGCAGGCGAGCACGGCGAGCTGGGTGGTGAAGGCCTTGGTCGAGGCGACGCCGATCTCGGGACCGGCGAGCGTCGAGAGCACCGCATCGGCTTCGCGCGCCATGGTGCTTTCGGGCTGGTTCACCAGCGCCACGATCTTCTGTCCCTGCTTGCGGGCGTAGCGCATCGCCTCGAGCGTATCGAGCGTCTCGCCCGACTGCGAGATGAAGAGCGCCAGCCCGTCCCGGGGCATGGCCGGCGCGCGATAGCGGAACTCCGAAGCGATGTCGGTCTCGACCGGGATGCGGGCGATGCGCTCGAGCCAGTACTTCGCCACCAGCGCCGCATGGAACGAGGTGCCGCAGGCAATGATCGTCACCTTGCCGATATCGGCCAGCGCGAAAGGCAGGCCGGCGAGATGGACGCTGCGGGTGGTCGGATTGAAATGCGCGTGCAGGGTGTCGCCGATCACCGCCGGCTGCTCGAAGATCTCCTTTTCCATGAAGTGGCGATGATTGCCCTTGCCGATCAGCGCGCCGGAAAGCGCGGTCTCCTTGATCGGCCGCTCCACCTTGCGGTGCTCGGCGTCGAAGACGCTGGCACCGTCGGCCGTCACCACGGCCCAGTCGCCCTCGTTGAGATAGAGGATGCGGCGCGTCAGCGGCGCCAACGCCAGCGAATCCGACCCCAGATACATCTCGCCGTCGCCGAAGCCGATGGCGAGCGGCGAGCCGCGCCGGGCGCAGATCAGAAGATCGGGGTGGCCGGCGAACAGGATGGCGAGCGCGAAGGCGCCGTCGAGCCGCTTGAACGCCTTGGCCGCCGCCTCGACCGGCGCCAGGCCTTCGACCAGATGGCGCGTCACCAGCGCCGCCACCACCTCGGTATCGGTCTGCGTCTCGAAGCGATGGCCCCAGGCGGTGAGCTCGTCCTTGAGCTCCTGGAAATTCTCGATGATCCCGTTATGGACGACCGCGACGCGGTCGGTGGCGATGGGATGCGCGTTGGTCTCGTTGGGCGCGCCGTGGGTCGCCCAGCGCGTATGGCCGATGCCGATCGTGCCCCCGAGTGGCGCATCCTGCAGCCGCGCGACCAGACGGTCGAGCTTGCCCTCGGCGCGGCGGCGCTCGATGCGGCCATTCACCAGCGTGGCGAGGCCGGCGCTGTCGTAGCCGCGATACTCGAGCCGCCGCAGCCCCTCGACCAGCAGCGGCGAAACCGGGTTCTTGCCGATGATGCCGATGATGCCGCACATCAGCTCTGGCGCCCCCGGCGCTTGCCGGCCTTGCCGGCGCGACGCGCGCGCATTTCGGCGGCGCGCCCCGGCTTGGTGACCTGCGGCGCACGCTCCACCGCCAACGCGTCGGGCGGCACGTCCTCGGTGATGACGCTGCCGGCGCCGATGAAAGCGCCGTCACCGATCTTGACCGGCGCCACCAGTGCGGTATTGGTGCCGATGAAGACGCGCTCGCCGATCTCGGTGCGATGCTTCTCGAAGCCATCGTAATTGCAGGTGATGGTGCCGGCGCCGATGTTGCTGCCGCCGCCAATGGTGCTGTCGCCGAGATAGCTCAGGTGGTTGGCCTTGACGCCGGGACCGAGCTGCGAGTTCTTCACCTCGACGAAGTTGCCGATATGCACGTTCTCGGCGAGATCGGCGCCGGGCCTCAGCCGCGCGAACGGGCCGATGCTGGCGCCGTCGCCGATGCTGGCGCCGACCATGTGGCAGAAGGCGGGAATCTCGACGCCGGCGCCGATGCGGCAGCCGGGACCGAAGACGACGAAAGGCCCGACCACCGTGTCGCGGCCGATGCGCGTATCGGCGCTGAAATAGACGGTGTCGGGATCGACGAGGGTGACGCCGCCCGCCATGGCCGCGGCGCGCAGCCGGCGCTGCATCAATGCCTCGGCCTCGGCCAGCTCGGCGCGGCTGTTGACGCCGACCATGTCGTCGGCCGGCGCCTCTACGGCGCGGCAGGGCAGCCCGCGCCGGCGTGCGACGGCGACGAGGTCGGTCAGATAATACTCGCCCTTGGCGTTGTCGGTGCCGACCTCTCCCAGGAGATCGAACAGCAGCCCGCCCTCGATCGCCCAGAGGCCGGCGTTGCAGAAATCGATCGCGGCCTGCGCCGGGGTGCAGTCGCGCGCCTCGACGATCGCCTCGAGCATCCCGTCGCGGATCACCAGCCTTCCATAGGGGCCGGGATCGGCCGGCCGCATGCCGGCCACCACCGCCGCCGCCGCGGGCGCGCGGCGCCGCTCGGCCAGCACCGCCCGCAACGTCTCGGTCGTGAGCAGCGGCGCGTCGCCATAGAGCACCAGCACGTCGCCGGCGAAGCCCTGCAGCGCCGGACGCGCCGAGACCACGGCATGGCCGGTGCCACGCGGCGAGACCTGCACCACCGTCTCGGCCGGCGCCACCGCCTCGGCGACCGCCTCCATGCCGGGCGCGACGACGACGATGGTGCGCGCCGGAGCGAGCGGGGCCACCGCCGCCAGCACATGCTGGATCAATGGACGGTTGGCGATGCGGTGCAGCACCTTGGGCAGCGCCGAGTTCATGCGCGTGCCCTGGCCGGCGGCGAGGACCAGCACGGCGAGCGGCGACTTGGTCATGGACAAGGGGCGGGGCGACGGCAAAGCGGCGGAATCATCGGTGTCTCGTGCGGCGGAAAGCTGTCATAAGAGACTAACGCCAGCCAGTAAAGAATTGTGAACAAAGATGATGCAGATCGCCTTGCTGTTCGACCTGGACGGTACGCTGGTGGACAGCGTGCCCGATCTCGCCGCCGCCGCCAACCAGCTGCTGGCCGAGCTCGGGCGCGCGGCGCTGGGCGAGGCCGAGATCGCGGCCATGGTCGGCGACGGCGTTGCCAAGCTGGTGGAGCGGGCGCTGGCGGCGCGCCGGGCGGAGGAGAGCGCCCTGGGACCGGCGGTCGCGCGCTTCACGGCGATCTACGAGGCCGGCGCCACCACCCGCACCCGCCCCTATCCCGGCGTCCCGGAGGTGCTGACGGAGCTCGCCGGGGCGGGGACCGCGCTCGCAGTCTGCACCAACAAACCCGAGCAGGCGACGCGCGCCGTGCTGGAGGGGCTCGACCTCGCGCGGTTCTTTCCCGTGGTGCTGGGCGGCGACAGCCTGGCGCTGCGCAAGCCCGACCCGGCGCCGCTGCGTGCCGCGCTCGAGCGGCTCGGCCTCCCGCCCGGCAAGGCCGCGATGGTGGGCGATCATCGAAACGACGTGCTGGCGGCCGAGCGCGCCGGCGTGGCCGCGATCTTTGCCCGCTATGGCTATGGGCTCGACACCTTGGGGACACTCAGGCCCGCGGCGATGATCGATGCCTTTGCCGAGTTGCCGCGGACGCTGCAGCGGCTGTTCGGGCAAGGCTGAAGCGGCCGAAGCATCGCCGTCGCCGTCATTTCCCGGGCTCGAGCTCCGTCATGCGTACGCTGACCGTGCCCCAGGAACTGCCGAAATCGATGCGCAGCGGCAGGGCCGGCCCTCCGCGCTCGGGCGTCGCGAACCAGACCCGGCCCGCCGTGGTGTGAGGCGAGTAGTCCTGGTCCCAGGAAAAACCGGCGATCTTCACCGCGGCAGCGGCGCAGCGCCGGACCTCGCCGGCATAGGCGTAGTTCGGCGATGTCTGCGACCGCTCGACCCCGTCGTCGCTCAGCACGATGTCATAGCGCCGGCGGCCGTCATAGACCGCGAAGCGGCCATCGCAGCGTCCCTCCCGCGCCACCCTCCGGCCGATCGCCAGCAGCGCGGTCAGGGGATCGAGCGTGTGGACGGTCTGCTGCAACGTAGGCTTGGGCCTTCCGGGATCCTCGGGCGGAACCAGCGCGGTCGCCACCGTGCCGTCGCCGGGGTAGTCGAGCCGCGCCGAACGCTCCCGGCCGCGCGCCAGCATGCGCTGCTCGTGGAACAGCGGATGGACGCCGCTGCCGCCGATCGTGCCTTGGCTGAGGGTGCGCAGATCGAGGCGGTAGAAAAGCCGCAGCAGTCCCACTGTCCGCACCTGCCCGCCCAGCACATAGCCGCCGCCGCCCTCGTCGAGGCGGAAGTCGAAGGCAACGACCGGCAGCCCGGCAACATAAGCTTCATAACGCATCGCCAGCGGCGTCGGACCGGCCCGCAGCGCCGCCTGATGCGCCTCCGGCGCCTGGGCGGCGCCCAGCAGCGCCAGCGCCGCGGCTGCGGCGCCGAGCCGCACCAAGCGCGGCATCGGACGCTTCTTCGAGATCATCGCTTCAGACTGCGTCATCGGCCGCCCGCGATCAACGACCGCGTCGGCGCGCCGCCCACCGGCTTGACTTGCCCTCGCCCGGCCCCCTAAATGCTGCGCGGCTTCGGGCGCTTAGCTCAGCGGGAGAGCACACCCTTCACACGGGTGGGGTCGTAGGTTCAATCCCTACAGCGCCCACCATCCCCTCGCCGCCCCACCGCCGCATTAACGATTTTTCGCCGCGGAATCGCGCGAGCCGGGCTTGAAAGCGGCAGATGACGGCCCTATTTTGCTGGCACTCAGGCTCGGAGAGTGCTAACAATCCGGCACCAGCCCATAGTTTCGGTCAATATTTCGGAGGAGGATCCCCATGCAATTCCGTCCCTTGCACGACCGTGTGGTCGTCCGCCGCATCGAGTTGGAGGAGAAGACCTCCGGCGGCATCATCATTCCCGACACCGCCAAGGAGAAGCCGCAGGAAGGCGAGGTCGTCTCCGTCGGCCCCGGCGCGCGGGGCGAGGACGGCACGCTGCATCCGCTCGACGTCAAGGCGGGCGACCGCGTGCTGTTCGGCAAATGGTCGGGCACCGAGGTCAAGCTCGACGGCCAAGAGCTCATCATCATGAAGGAAAGCGACATCATGGGCGTGATCGAGGGTAAGCCCAAGAGCGCCAAGAAGGTCGCCTGAACCCTTCGGACCCCATCCCCAGAAC
>CAWIRE010000005.1:0-214181 GCA_963838385.1 uncultured Alphaproteobacteria bacterium | reverse complement strand
CCGCACGATGCGCGAGAAGGCGTCGATGACGCGGAACCCCTCGCCCTGGCGGCGCGCCACCAGGAGGCGACAATTATTGGTGCCGAGATCGAGCGCCGCATAGGTCCGGCCGTCGCCGCCGCCCGAGCCGGCGACGGCGGCGGACGGGCCAGCGAGCGGTGCGGGCGAGAGATCGGCGGGCGGCGGGCTTGTCCACGGGGCGGCGGCGGCTCTATTCACGACATATTCATGACACGGACTCAATGCTATCCCAGGACGGCGCGGTTGCGAAGCGCGGTCTCGCCCGCGCCGGCGCCTCCCTGCCCCTACCCAGGGCCGCCGGGGTGTGCTATCTAGCCGGGAACGCTTGGTTAATCCCTGTTGGGGGATCGTCTAACGGTAGGACAGCGGACTCTGACTCCGCCAGTCTAGGTTCGAATCCTAGTCCCCCAGCCAAACCGCAGCCCATCCCGCAGGATTCCTCGCTCGCGCCGGGCTCCGCCCCCGGCCTGTGTCACGCGATTGTGGCACAGGTCCGACCGGAGCGAGCATGTCCACGGGCCATTTACACCTCTTCAAGCGGCACGGCCGATACTGGTGGCGACGACGCCTTCCCGCCCCGCTGAGCGCCGCGCTCGGCACCGCGCAGGTGAGACGATCCCTCCGCACGTCCGAACCCTCGGTCGCGCGGCGCCGCGCGCGGCGGGCGAGCGTCGCGTTCGACGAGTGGTTGGCGAAGACGGAGAAGAACATGGCCGAAGAACGGCGGGCACCGACGCGGGAGGAGCTGAAACGGGTCCTCGACGACCTCTTCGACAAGGTGCTGGCCGATGGCGAGCTGACGCGCGCCATGCGCCCACCGGGGCCGCCGGATTGGATGACCGAAGGGCCGGATGATGCCGACGATCCCGAGCAGATGAGGGAAGCGGAGGAGCGCGCCGAGGAGGCCGCGCCTCTAGCTCGAATTCCCGAACTGCGCGAGCTGCTCGTCCTCAACGACTGCTCAGCCGTGATGCCGGACCTCAACGCGGTGCTCGCGGCGCACGGCCTCACCAATCTCGACCGATGCTCGCCGCAGTTCCGTCTGTTCCTTCGCGAGGCCATGCGCGTCTATATCCAGGCGCGAGAGGTCGACGCCGCGCGCGAGCAGCGCGCCGTCTACATCGAGGATCAGAGCGACCGTGGCGCCCTACCCGCGCCGCTCACCGTCCTGCCGGCGATCCCGACCCTCACCACGCCGGCACCCGCTGCCGCGCTACCGGCACCGGCCGGCACTGCTCTATCGCCACAAACCATCGCCCAGCGGCGCGCCGGCCCGGTTCCTCGTCTCGTCGATGAGTTCGAGCTCTGGCGCGACGCCATGGCGGGAAACGCCTGGGTCGACAAGCACGCGCGCGACAGCTCGGCCGCGCTGAAGCTCTGGCGTGAGCTGATGGGCGAGGAATTCCGCCTGGACGAGGTGTCGAAGCGGCAGGCCTGGCAATTCCGAAAAGAGTTGGGGCGCGTGCCGAAGCTCCACGGGAAAAGCGTCTTCACCGGCTTGAACGCGCGCGATGCCATCGCGCGAGCCGACGCCATCGAGCGTGGCGAGTTCGATCCGGGCGAGATTTCTGACGTGCTGCGCAAAGGCGAGCCGGTGGGGCGGCTCTCCAAGAAGACGCAGAACAAGCATCTCGACTTCCTCATCGGCTTCTACAACTGGCAGGGCGTCGCCGATCACGTGGTCGACAATCCGTTTTCCGGCACGCTCCACAAGAAGCGCGAGATACGCCGCGACGCCGTGGAGACACGGACAGCCCTCGACGATGAATTCCAAATCCGGCTGTTCTCGACGCCGGTCTGGCGGGGCTCGGTCTCGGCTTATTACCGCACGAGGCGGCGCCCGGTCGCCGAGGGCGGCGTCATCATCCGCGACGCCCTCTTCTGGCTGCCGCTGCTTGCTGCCTTCCAAGGGCTCAGGCTCACGGAAGCCTTGCAGCTTTTCGTCGACGACGTGGTGCCGGCCCACGGCACGCATTGGATTTGCGTCCGTCGCGGCCGCGGCCGACGCGTTAAGACGGACGCGGGGCTCCGCGAGGTTCCTCTTCACCCCGAAATCCGCCGCATCGGGTTTATCGACTTCGTGGAGCAGCAACGCGCAGCCGGCGAGCTTCGCATGTTCCCCGACTATGCGCCGGCCCCGAACGCGGTGGCACACTCTGGCCGCTTCTCGAAGAATTTTGGCTACTACCGCCGGGCGGTCGGCTGCGGTGAGCTGTGGAAGGATTTTCATGCCGAGCGCCACACGGTCGATACCGTCCTGATCCGTGCCGGCGTGCGCTCCCGCCTCGTGGCGAGCATTTGCGGCCATGAGGGCGGCCATCTCGAGGCGCGACCGCTCGCCATGACCAACAAGCTATACTTCGGGGGCTACAAGCCCGAGCAGCTCATCGATGCCGTTAACCGCATCGAGTATTCCAAGCTTGACTTATCGCATCTCTACACCGACGCGGCGTACGGCGAGCGGGAGGCAGCCGAGTAGGCCAACAGCGCCGCACGCGACCGCCTCAACGGCTCAGCGTGTCGTCACCGTCCCGGCTCGTCGCCAGGGACGCGGAACCACCGCGCACGCCCTCGCGCCCGCGCTGACGCGACGAGCCGCAAGTTGCGCTGCCTCCCACCGTCCCCCGGCGGGAACCATGGCCACAGTTCCGCGCCATCATGAGCACGGCGCCCAGCGCGTGCTCGAAACCGAGCGCGCGCGCCTTGAGGGCCACCGGGCGGATCCAAACCGAGTTCTCATCGCCCTCTCTCCGCAGTCCTTGCGGAACCGTGGGCAGGAACTCCGTGCGGAACCACCGGCGATAGTCAGTCCAGAGCCGACAGAACCGCGCCGCCGCCTCTCGGCGGCCGTGGTTTTCGAAGGCGGCCACCGCCGCCAGGAACATCGCGCGGAAATCGGCGTCTGTCATGGCATCACCTCACCGTTCGAGAGCACGCTCCGGCGCGCGCCGCCCGCGGCCGAGCATCATGGCGGCACGCGCCGCCACCGCTGCGGCATCAACGCGCGATGCGACGCGGGCGACAAAGGCCCACACCTCCGCCCAGGCCGGTGCCAGCCGGCGACGCAGCGCTTCCCGCTCCGGCGACGGCATCGCCGGAGCGATGCGGAAAGTCGGCGCAGATGCGTCGCCGCTTGCGGCCAGCACCTCACCCTCGGCGAACGCCTCGATGCCGGCGCACAGCGCCGCCGCACGGGCTCGCTCGACGGCCGCCGCTTCGCGCGCGGCCTCTGCTTCCGCCCGGGCGCGTGCCGCATCGCCCAACGCTATGGCGGCGAGCGTCGCGGCACGGCTGGCGGCCTCGGCATCGCTCTTCGTCGTCGCATAGCAACGGCGGATGTCTTCGTGGTGCGCCTTCGATCCCTTGATCCCGCGCGCGAGCCCGAGCGGAGCCACCGTCGCAGCGTAGGCGTCTTGGAGTTTCGAGAGCTTCGCGGCACCGTCAAACCACCGGGCGGCGTTGAGCCGAACGGCAGGTCCGCGGCGCCGCGGCGTCGTATCGATAGGGCAGAGGCTGGCGCTCAAGTGAGGGGTCGCCTCATCGAGATGGGCGACGACGTTGGCGACCCGGCACGCGCCCCAGGTGGCGCGCAGGAATTCGAGCGACGCATCGCGCCATGCCGCGAAGCGATCCGCATCCCACGATCCGGCTTCGTGCGCGCGGCCTGGGCGGAAATACTCGGGCGAGGCCGTCAGCAGCACCTCGACAGCCAGCACCGTGCCCTTTTTCTGGCGGTCTGGATCGAGGCCGGCATCGATCATCCTGCGGCGGACGTCCGCGACCACATCCCGCGAGCCGACGAGCAGCTCGATCCCGCGCTCGGGATCGGCGTTCGGCGGCGCATGTCCCGGCAAGCGCATGTTGTGGCCCGCGTGCGTGCGCAGCTCGCCCCATGACTTGACCTTCGCGATGCGCAGGATGGCGAAAGGCCCCATCCTCTCCTCCGCGGCCGATGCCTCGGCGAGATGGAAGCGGACCGGAGCCGCCGCAACTGCGACCGGCCCCGACGCGGTCAGCGGCGGGAACCGTACCCACTACGGCAGAGGAGCGGCCAAGAGGCCGCCCCTCTGCCCGTGGGCGGGGCTGCGCCCTCGACCCGCTGCGGCGCGCTGCGCCGCGTCGGAGCACCGGCCCCGACCACCCCGGGTCAGGGCGTGGCCGCCCCGACACCCCCCGCGCGCCAGCCGCTGAGGCGCATCGCGATGCCGGCCGCCAGCAGACAGATCGGCACTGACGCCTGCGACGCCTCATCGTCCGGCGCGTCGATGTTGATCCGCCGCGCGCCGACCTTTGCGCGTGATGCGATGCGCTCCCCTTCCTGCCCGCGTCCGACGCGTCCGCGGCGTGGGGACAGGAATGCCCGGCTGCACCTCTCGGAGGATGAACGCGGCGACGTTCGCGTTCTCGACGCCGCGCACGAGCCGGATCACGTCGCGGGTCGTGAGGGGGCGCCCCTGCTCCTTCTTGATCCGGTCGCGGACAGTTTCCGCGCGCTGGATCAGTTGCTCCAACTTGGAGACGTTGTAGCCGTCCAGGAGGCGGCGGGCATCGCCGAGATGCACCGCGGAAACACGCGCGGCCCATTGCAGGTCCTCGGCGTCGATCTCGGGCTCGGCCGCTTTGCCGAGGATCAGGTGGTAGACGAGCGCGTATTTGAACGCGCGCCACATCACGCGCCGAAAGAAGCTCGGCGGGATGTGGTCGAACCGGGCGAACAAGTCGCGGAACAGGCGCTCGAATGCCTGTTCTCCGTCGTCCTTGACGATGTATTCCGGGAGCCAGGCAGCGGGATCGATCCGCGACCACGCCTTTCTCAGCGGATCGAGGTTCTCATCGGTCGCGACCCGGTAGAGCGGGAACATGTCGGGCGTGCGGCCCGGATCGCGGTCGCCGTAGACGATCTGGAAGCGCTGCATGAACCCGTCCAGCATCGCCTCGACGGAGATGCAGTCCCGGAACGTCTCGTCCACGGTCGTGCCGAAGATCACGAGCGCGGGGTCGTCGATCACAGCGTCGCCTCCCTGCTTAGTGCGGCGAGCGATCGGCGTGTTGTCGTGAAGCTGCAAGAGATAGCCCCGCATCTCCTGCATGTAGCTCTGCGTCTCGATCGCCTTCATGAGCTGGGCGAACTCGTCGCGGAACCATGCGCTGCGGTTGTGCTCCAGCATGAGCTGATGCCACATGGCGGAGCTGGCAGCATCCGGCATTTCCCGGAACGCGATGATCCGACGCAGCGTCTGCACCGAGACGGTCTTGCCCGCGCCGCTGCCCGCGAGACAGACCGCCCACAGATCGGGATAGACCGACTGGCCGGTCACACGCAGCCGCACGCCGCGGTCGAGCGCCGAGGCCGCCACGATGTAGAGGGTGATGAAGGCGGGGATTTCGAGCGGAAAGTCGGTCGTCCGCCGAAAGAGCGACACCACATCGTCGAGGATGGTGCCGGGCGGTGTAATCCCCTCGATGCGGTCGGAAACGATGGCCGGTTTGATCGCCAATGCCGCGCGGATCGCGTCGGTCTGGCTCTCCGTCGGTTCCGGCTGTTGCGCCAGCCACTCGATGAGATCGAGTTGCACCGGCCCCAGTGAGCCGGCCTTCTTCGCCTTGGGTTTCATGGGAAGCGGTCCTTGCGGAATGTGCTGCGATCCACGTCGCATCACTCACGGAGATGGTTCCATCCGCCGTAAACCCTAAATCGGTGCGCCTGGCGCGTCGGCACCGGCGTCGAGACCCCGCTCTAAGCCATTGATTTTACGGGGATGCGTCGTGTCGACAAGGCGTCGACAAACCGCCGACAAATTTTCGCTTACAATTTTCGTCGAATGCGGCGCAGACGCGAGGTTTGAGAGGCCGGCGGGCCAGCAAGATGGCGGCGGCCGTCGATGGCCCGGACAAGATGCGAGAAGGCAAGGGCGCTCGCCGCGCGGCAGGGGTGCGGGTATGACCCGCACCCCTGCGAGAGCGTGAACGCTTCGCGGCGTCAAGGGCGCCACGCGCCGCCTACGGCGGTCGGCCTATGGCCACCCCTTGACCCCGCTACGCTTGAGGCAGGTCCGAGGGTGATCGCGGCACCGAGCGCGCCCACCTATTCGGGGGCGTCAGGCGTCCTTCAATTGAGCGCATTCCGGACATTCGCCATCGGCGGCCATATCAAGCTCGTTCTTAATGGCCGCCATAAGGTCCTCGCGCTTAAACATCGTGCCGTCCCGCTTAAGCATGGTCGTGGCGCGAGCATAGGCATGTCGCTCGGCGTTGTGGTCGCCGATCCGGATGAGCACATGTCTATGGATAGGGCAAGGTTCAACCGCTTTTACTTGCAGCACGGCCGACCTAGCGGCGTCTTCCATCTCCATTACATGTTGGTTAATTGACATCATCGCCCTCCCCGCTTACCAAAAGTATAGGCGTCCGGGCGCGCGCCAGATAGGGTGGAACTTCTAATTGTGGGAGGGAACGATGAAGTGGATGCTCGTGGTTGTCGTCTTCGGTCTCGGGCCGGTTAAAACCAATCTGATGTATGACAGCCTCACTGCTTGTCTGCAGGCAGATTACAATATGCGCCGTCAATGGACGGACATGCTTAACGCCGCTGCGAAGCCGCACGGAGGCATCACGAAGTGGCATGATGAAGACACGGCTGATGCGAATTTCGTTGTGAAGCAGTCGGATGTTATCGGCACTTGCATCCCTCATGCCGATCTTTCCCAGATTTCAAAATGACTTATTGTCCAGTGGAAGCGGGGGGAATCTAGCCATGGCAAAGCAAAAAAAAATCAGCAAAAAGTGGGATCAAAGATATAGCGAGCTTGCCGAGTTTGTCGCGAGTTGGTCGAAAGACCCAAAGGCCCAAGTGGGCGCGGTATTATTGAACCGTCGCAATTGGCTGGTTGCTCTGGGCTATAACGGATTTTCTCAAGGACTACAGGACGACGAGGACAAGCTCAAAGACGGGAAGCTCAAAAATAAGATGATCGTTCACGCGGAGCAGAATGCGCTGCTGTTTGCAGGCACGCAGGCAAGAGGCGGCACGATATACGTTCAAGGGAAACCTGTATGCCCGCTTTGCGCCGCCATGATCATCCAAGCTGGGGTAAGACGGGTCGTCGCGATCCAGCCGGATCCCAAGAACAACCCGGGGTCAGACACTCACAAGAATGGCGGCATTTCTCTCGAGATGTTTCGTGAAGCTGGCGTAGACTTCTCGCCCTGCACCATCAAGCAGATCGCGTAAACCGCAGACGCGCTCCCAGAACGCCTCACAAACCCGTTCCGTGGGGCGCTGTACTGTGGCACGATGCGTTCTTCTGTGAGCCTCGGCGCGAGGCTCCCTGCGGCTGCGGCCGCGGGTCTGGCTTTAGGGACCGGGTCCTAGTCCCCCAGCCAATCGCCGCCAAAGGCGGCGATTGTCCCCGCGCAGGCGGGGACCTGACAAATGCCCAGCGCCTGCGGCGTACCCTTACTCCCCGATTTCTTCTTTCTGATCGCAGCCCGCCTATCCGGCGTTGCGCCTCAGAAAACCCAGCGTCCTGTCGTTGAACTCGGCGACGTTCTCGTAGATCGGCGCATGGGCGCAGCCCTCGAAGACGGTCATCTCGCTGCGGCCGATGCCGTTCTTCATCGCGTCGGCGAAGCGGGTGGAGGTGACCATGTCGTGGCGGCCGAAGGTGATCTGGGTCGGCGCCTTGATCGCCGGCGAGCGCAGCGGCGGCATCGTGAGCGATCACCGCATCCGACTGGCGCAGGAAGGCCTCGAGCGGCTGCGCCGGACGGCTGCGCACGAAGGCGGCGAGCGAGTCGATATAGTCGGGCTTCGCCGCGTAGAGCTCCGGGGTGAAGCACCAGGGGAAGATGCCCTGGATCACCATGTCGGTGACGCTGCCCAGGCCCTTGGCCAGGCTCTGCCAGCCCTGCACCACGGTCTTGAGAAACGGGTCCGACTTGGTCCAGGCGCTGTGCAGCGACAGCGACTTGACCTTTTCCGGGTGCCTGGCCGCCAGCCACATCCCGGTTGCCGCGCCCAAGGAGAGACCGGAGATGTGCGCCCGCTCGATGCCGCGCGCCTGCATGAACGCCGCGACGTCGTCGGCGAACAATTGCGTCGAGTAGGTGCCGGCCGGCTTGTCGGTCTCGCCGGCGCCGCGCGGATCGAGCGATATGCAGGTGAAGTGCTTGGCATAGTCCGCGACCTGAAAGGCGTAGCAGGCGTTGTCCGCCGCCAGATAGGGAATGAGGACGAGCGGCTCTCCCGTGCCCTGCTGCTCGTAGTTCATGGTGATGTCGTTGACCTTGATCTTGGGCATCGTTTCCTCCCGCGTGGATCGTCATTGCCCGGCCCGTTCGCGATACGTGATCAAGGTTCTGATCCCGTCATCCGTCAGGTCCGATGCATTTTTTTGGCTTCTGGGCCATTCGATGCGTCCATCGCCCTGGCCGACTGAAAGGATGGCCCAGCGCGATGACGCTGTCGAGCTTGATTGCTAGCGGGGCGGCGCCGACCGGACCCGCCGCACCGCGTCCATCACACGCGCTCGTCCCCGTCGAACTCGGCCTGCATCAGGAGCCCCTGCCGTAGCGCAAGCCGGACAAGCTCGATATCCGAGCCGACGCCAAGCTTGCACTTGATGAGATAGCGCATATTGGCCACCGTCTTCGGGCTGAGATGGAGCACCTCGGCGATTTCCTCCGTCGTCTTTGCCGCGAGCAGCAGGCGCAGGACTTCGAACTCCCGCGAGGTCAGGAGGTCGGCGGCGGCGGCCTCGTCGGCAAGGCGGCTGAGCGCGAGCTCATGGTCGACATCCGGGCTCAGCGCGATCCGTCCGTCGAGCACATCGTAGACCGCCCGCACGAGGGCTTCGGGCGGGCTCGTCTTGGTGACGTAGCCTCTCGCGCCGGCGCGAATCGCCTGCACGGCGAAGGCGCTATTCTGATGCATGGTGAACACCAGGATGCGGGCGGCCGGGTCCCATTGCCGGATGCGCCGGATCGCTTCGATGCCGCCGATGCCCGGCATGGTCAGATCCATGATGACGAGGTCGGGCTGCGTCTCCTTGAAGAGCCGATAGGCGGCCGCGCCGTCGTCCGCCTCGGCGACGACCCGCAATCCCGGCTGCTTTTGCAGAACCGAGCGATATCCTTCGCGGACGACGGCGTGATCGTCGACGAGCATGATCCTGCCGCCGTCGCTCACGCCGGGCACTCCGCGCTCGCGCCGCTGTCGCAGGAAGCGGCCGACCTTACGGGGATCACGACGCGCAAGCGGGGCCCCAGCGTCCGTCCGGCGTCGAAGCTCAGCCTGCCGCCCAGCGTCGCGACGCGTTCGCGCATGCCGAGGAATCCCAACCCGGGCTTGACCCCCGGGTCAGGGTCGCCGGCCCTGCCGTCATCGTCGACGGTCAGCTCGATCTCGGCCGGCCCGCGCCTGGCCAGCCGCAAAACGACCCGCGTCGCCGCCGCGTGCTTTGCCGCGTTGGTGAGCGCCTCCTGGGCAATGCGATAGAGGCCGGCGCTGAAGGCAGCCGGCAGATCCTCGAAGCCGCCGCACAGCCCGATCTCGAAGCGGGTGCGGCCTCGGGTCCGGCCGTTCCATCCGGCGACGAGGCCTTCCAGGCTCGCGGCGAGGCCGAGCTCATCGACATCCGGTGGCCGCAACCGAAAGAGCGCGCCGCGCAGCGTCTCCGTCATATGGGCGGCCGTCCGCTCGATGCTTTCGCATTCGGACAGAAGCGCGGGACAGTCCTGCGCCGCCGTCTGGCCGACGGACGCGGCCAGAGCGCGGATGGCGGCGAGGCACTGTCCGAACTCGTCGTGAAGCTCGCGAGCCAAATGCCGGCGTTCGTCATCCTGCAGGGCGATGAGCCGGCGCGTCAGCTCGCCGCGCTCGGCGAGCGTCGTCTCGAGGCTTTCGGCGAGATGGTTGAATACGCCGCGGATCGCGGAAAGCTCCGCGAGATCGAAGGGCGGCAGGCGGGCCGACAGGTCGTTCGCGGCGATGCGCTCAAGACCGGCGCGGATCAGCCGCGTGGGGCGAAGCGCCCGCGCAAGGGCGGCATAGACAAGGCCGCACAGGAGCAGAAGCGGGATGGCCATCACGGCGAGCAGGCGGCTCGCCTCATGCCAGGCCTGTGCCGTGAGCGTCGCCGGATCGACCCAGGCCATGGCCTCGCCCACGTCTTCGTCATGGAACAGCACGGGGCGCACCGCCTCGCGCCCGGGATCGAAGAGCCCGCGGTAGAGCGCCGCGAACACCACCGGCGGATCGGTGTCGCCGCTCCGGCTGCCGCCGCAAAAGCGCTGGAGAATGTCGCCGCCATGTGCGCGGTAGGCGATGCACAGGCCGGGCGCCATGAGCGGGGCCGCAATCGTCTGCAGATCGGGAAACACGGCGGACGGGTCGTTCACCCAGTGCATCTTGGCACGCTGCAGTTCCAGATCCTTCGCCGTGATCTCGGCGATCCAGCCGATCCTGGCGCGCGCGGCCCTCTCGGCGTCCAAGAGGACATAGGCCGAGGTCGCGGCGAAGCAGCACGCCGACAGGGCGACGATCCGCATCGTCAACCGGAACTTCAGATCACTCCTGGCGAGCGTCCACATCGGCGGATGGCCCCGGCGGCGGAGCGGCGAGCGCCGCTTCCAGCCATTGAGCGGCAAAACCGGCGCCATGGGAAGCGCCGCCTGCAGGGTCGTGCGCGGTCGGGAAATTTTCCCGGCCATTCTCGGGAAACGGTCTGCTTCGAGACAATGCCGGGCGGCGTATCGTAGCGACCTTGCCGCTCGTCGCACCCCGCTGCGCAACTTGGTGGTCTGCATGCTCCGATCCCGCTTTGTTCGCCACGGCCTCGCCTTCGTCGGGCTTATCCTGAGCGCCGCGCTCGCCCACGCCGAGCCCGCGGCGCAGGGCGTCGGCGTAGCCATCATGGATTTCGCCTATGTCGACACCTCCGGCGAGCCTACCGATCAGGCGGCGGCGCATCAGAGGCGGCTGCAAGCCCTCATGGCCGCGCTCAGGCGGGATTTCACGACGGATAAGCGGTTTCACCTGGTGCCGGTCTCGTGCAGCCCCGCCCCCTGCGCGGGTGACGGACCGACGCCTTCCGATCTGCTTCGAGACGCGAAGGACGCGGGTGCCAGGTTTCTGGTGATCGGGGGCATTCACAAGCAGAGCACGCTCATCCAATGGGCGCAGGTTCAAGCCATCGACATCGCCGCCGATCGCGTCGTCCTCAACCGGCTCTTCACCTTTCGTGGAGACAGCGACGAGGCGTGGGACCGGGCCGAGACCTTCATGTCCCGGGAAACCCGCTCGGCGCTGGCGACACCGGACCATCCCTGACATCGGGAGACAGGCCATGACCGAAGACCAGGCAGGACGCCGGACCATCGCTCCTCGGATCCGCGCGCGGCGCACATCCCTGGCGGCGTTCTGGCTCTGCGCTGCAGCACTGGCGGCGTTTCCCGCGAGCGCCGCCCCATCGGCACCGATCAAGCTGGCGATTTTCGACTTCGAGCTCGAAGACTTCAGCGCCGGCGCCGCGTCCGCCGGCGAGACCCCGTCCGACGCCGAGCAATTGGCGCACGTCACGGACGAGGTTCGTCACCTCTTCGCGCAGTCCGGACGCTACCGGCTGGTCGATGTCGGGGCGGCGGACGCACCCGCCGCGAAGACGCACACGCTGCACGATTGTGACGGCTGCGATACTGCCATCGCCTTGAAGCTGGGCGCCGAACAATCCTTTGTCGGCGTCGTGAGGCGGATCAGCCGCACGGAATACATGGTGAGGTTTCAGCTCCGCGATACCCGGACCGGCGCCGTCGTCGCCGATGGGAAGAGCGGCCTTCGCATGGGCGCCGACTACTCGTGGAGCCGCGGCGCCGCACGGCTGGTCAAGGACCGGCTGCTGCAGCCTCAGGAGCAACGATAGCCGTCATCAAGACGATGGGCCCCGTCCTCGCGCCGGCTCCGTCCGCCGGTTGCGAGCTCATGGCAGTTGCGCGCCCTGCATATCGACGTAAAGCGCATAGATCGAGCTGCTCGCCGCCATGAACAGGCGGTTGCGCTTCTTGCCGCCGAAACACAAATTGGCGCAGACCTCCGGCAGATGCACCTTGCCGATCAGCGCCCCGCCGGGCTCGTAGCAGCGCACCCCGTCCTCGGCCGGATCCGCCCACCCCATGCTGCACCAGACGTTCCCTTTCACGTCGACGCGCATCCCGTCGGTGAAGCCCGGCGCGAAATCCTCGGCGAAGATGCGACCCTTGTGCAGCTTGCCGCCCTCCACCTGGAACACGCGGATATGCGCCGGTCCGCCATGGGTGATCCCGGAATCGACAACGTAGAGCAGCGTCTCGTCGGGCGAGAAGGCGAGCCCGTTCGGCCGCACGAAATCATCGGCGACCGAGGCGGCCTTTCCGGTCTTGGGATCCAGCCGGTAGACGCTGGCAGGGAGCTCGCGCTCGGCCGCGTGACCCTCATACTCGCCGTCGATGCCGTAGCCCGGATCGGTGAACCAGATGGCGCCATCCGACGCCACCACCACGTCGTTGGGCGCGTTGAGCTTCTTGCCGCGATGATCATCCATCAGGACGGTGATGCGGCCATCGGCCTCGGTGCGCGTGACACGACGGGTGTCGTGCTCGCAGGTGACGAGACGACCTTCGCGGTCGCGCGTGTTGCCGTTGGAATAGTTCGAGGGCGCGCGGAAGGTGCTGACATGCCCGTCCTCCTCCAGCCACCGCATCATCCGGTTGTTGGGGATGTCGCTCCAGAGCAGGTAGCCGCCGTCGCGGAAATAAACCGGCCCCTCGGCCCAGCGGAACCCGGTAGCGATCCGCTCGACGCCGGCATTGCCCTGCGTCGGGAAGCGCTTGTCCAGCCGCTCGATCCTGCTATCGGGGTACCGCATGCCCGGCAGATCGCCGAGCGGCAGGGGATTTGCTTCACTGGCCATGGCTCATATCCTCCCGATTGCCCTGCAATGTTCCGATGGTCCCGCCCTCTCTGCGATTGCCCGCAGACGAGCGCATCGTCACGATAGCCGCGCCGTAGACGGTCTGTCGTCCCGCCATCGATCCGGGCCCAGCAGCACGCCGGCAACGGCGCCGAGATAGCTGCCGCGGCCGCCGAGCACAACCGTGGCATGGCAGCTGCCTGACCGACATTCCCCGGCTTGGCCCTGCCCTTCTGGACGTGGGCGGCAGGCATCGTTGTCGCGCCGGTTGAGACGGCGGGACGATCTGCCGCGCGACCAAAACGCGCAAATTAACCGTGCCGTCCAGCGCGGCCGAGACGGTCGCCGCCTGCTGGCGTTGACCTGCCGTGCTCTCCGGACCGAGCCGAACGGCTCGCCGGACGGGTCAGGACGGCGCGAGCCCCTCGCTCCCAAGTGCCAGAAGAACGGGTTGGGTGACCTGAGATCAGGAGGCGGCACGCTCCATGCGCTTGACCTCGCCTGTGCGCCGGCGATCTGGCGGCGCGGCATCAAAGCGCTCAAGGCTGCTTCTCGCGATGGCAGGTCTCGCCGGCCTGCTGCTGCCGCTCGCCGGCTGCTCGGGAGGCGTGCTCGACCCGCAGGGCCCGATCGGCGATGCGGATTCGAAGATCCTGCTCAACGCCGTCGAGATCATGTCGCTGATCGTGGTGCCCACGATCATCGGGGCTCTGGCCTTCGCCTGGTGGTTTCGCGCGTCCAACACCAAGGCGCGCTATCTGCCCGAATGGGCCTATTCCGGCCGCATCGAGCTCATCGTCTGGTCGATCCCGCTGCTGGTCATCCTGTTCCTCGGCGGCGTGATCTGGATCGGCTCGCACGATCTCGATCCCTTTCGCCCGATCCCGTCGCATGACAAACCGGTCGAGGTGCAAGTCGTCTCGCTCGACTGGAAGTGGCTGTTCATCTACCCCGATGAGGGCGTCGCCAGCGTCAACCAGCTCGTCGTTCCGGCCGGCGTTCCGGTGCATTTCTACCTGACCTCGGGCACCGTCATGAACATGTTCTTCGTGCCGCAGCTCGGCAGCATGATCGCCACGATGAACGGCATGGTGACCCAGCTCTATCTCGAGGCACGCCATGTCGGCGACTACTACGGCGAATCCGCGCAGTTCAGCGGCGACGGCTTCTCCGACATGCATTTCACGCTGCGCGCCGTGCCCGCCGAGGCTTACACGAGCTGGGTCGACACGGCGCGACAGGCGGGACCCGATCTGGACCGGACGAGCTACCTCGCGCTGTCGCGGGAGAGCCAGAACGTCCGACCCTTCACCTATCGCGCGGTCGAGCCGGCCCTGTTCCGGGCGATCGTGACCGAGCTTCCGTCAGGGCCCGGCCCGCCGGAAGCAAGCGGCTCGGTCCGCCCCGTGGGAGCACGCTGACATGCCGGTGCTGGGAAAGCTCACCTGGAACGCGATCCCCTGGGACCAGCCGATCCCGCTGATCGCCGGCGCGGTGGTGCTCGTGATCCTGCTCGCGGTGGTGGCCTGGATCGTCCTCAAGGGCCACCTGCCCTATCTCTGGCACGAGTGGATCACCAGCGTCGACCACAAGCGCATCGGCGTGATGTACACGCTGCTCGCGCTGGTCATGCTGTTTCGCGGCTTCATCGACGCGATCATGATGCGCTCGCAGCAGGCGCTCGCCTTCCATGCGCCCGGTTACCTTCCGCCCGAGCATTTCGACCAGATCTTCTCGGCCCATGGCACGATCATGATCTTCTTCGGCGCGATGCCGTTCATGATCGGCCTGATGAATTTCGTGGTGCCCTTGCAGCTCGGCGTCCGCGACGTCGCCTTCCCGACCTTGAACTCGACGAGCTTCTGGCTGACCGCGACCGGCGCGCTGCTGGTCAACATCTCGCTGGTGGTCGGCGAGTTCGCGCGCACCGGCTGGCTGCCTTATCCGCCCTTGTCGGAGCTGCGCTACTCGCCCGGCGTCGGCGTCGACTATTACCTCTGGGCGCTGCTGATCTCGGGCGTCGGCACGCTGATGACCGGCATCAACTTCGTCACCACGATCCTCAAGATACGCGCTCCCGGCATGAGCTATCTGAGGATGCCGATCTTCTGCTGGACCGCGCTCTCCTCCAACCTGCTGATCGTGGCCGCCTTCCCGGTGCTCACCGCCACGCTGCTGATGCTGACCCTCGACCGCTATCTCGGATTCCATTTCTTCACCAACGCGGCCGGCGGCAACATGATGATGTTCATCAACCTGATCTGGGCCTGGGGGCATCCCGAAGTCTACATCCTCGTGCTGCCGGCCTTCGGCGTCTTCTCCGAGGTGATCTCCACCTTCTCCGGCAAGCCGCTGTTCGGCTACCGCTCGATGGTGGCGGCGACGCTGTTCATCTGCCTCGTCTCCTTCATGGTGTGGCTGCATCACTTCTTCACCATGGGCGCCAGCGCCGATGTCAACGCCATCTTCGGCATCGCCACCAGCATCATCGCGGTCGGCACCGGGGTGAAGGTCTACAACTGGATGTTCACCATGTATGGCGGCCGCATCCGATTCACGACGCCGATGCTGTGGTCGCTGGGATTCCTGGTGACCTTCACCATCGGCGGCATGACCGGCGTGCTCCTCGCGGTTCCGCCGGCCGATTTCCAGCTGCACAACAGCCTTTTCCTGGTGGCCCATTTCCACAACGTCATCATCGCCGGCGTGCTCTTCGCCGGCTTTGCCGGGCTCACCTACTGGTTCCCCAAGGCGTTCGGCTTCCGGCTTCACGAAGGCTGGGGCAAGGCGGCCTTCTGGCTCACCCTGGCCGGGTTCTACGTCACCTTCATCCCGCTCTATATCGCCGGCCTGCTCGGCATGACGCGGCGCCTGCAGCATTATGACGTGGCGCTGTGGCAGCCCTGGGTGCTGGCGGCGGCCGTCGGGATCGTGCTCTTCGCCGTCGCCACCGCTTGCCAGGTGATGCAGCTCGTCGTCAGCATCCGCCGCCGCGACGAGCTGCGCGACGAGATGGGCGACCCCTGGGACGGGCGCTCGCTCGAATGGGCGACGGCATCGCCGCCACCCGCCTTCAACTTCGCCGTGCTTCCCAATGTTCGGGGCGGGGAGCCCTATTGGACGATCAAGCGGCGCGCGATCGAGAGCCAGCAGTTGTCGGCGGAGCCCCACTACCAGGCGATCGAGATGCCGAGGAACAGTCCCACCGGCTTCATCACCGCCTTCTTCTCCACCATCACCGGCTTCGCGCTGATCTGGCACATCTGGTGGATGATGGGCGTCGGGCTTTTCGCCGCCTATGTGGTCTTCGTCTGGTTCGCCTGGCGCGACACGGAGGAATACGAAATTCCTGCGGAAGAGGTCGCCCGCGCCGACCGCGCGCGCCGGCAAGTCCGCGAGGAGTGGCTGGAGCAACATGTCCGCACGGGTGAGCCCGCATGACCGCGACCGAAGCATTGCCGCATGGGCACCGCCGCGAGGCCGACCCCTACAAGCTCGGCCGCGGCCGCGGCGGCCCCGGACATGGCGGCGGCGGGCATGATCATGCGACCGGCCATGGCGAAGGCGGGCCCGCCTCCAAGCGGGTGATCGTGGGCTATGGCTTCTGGATCTTCCTGCTCAGCGACATCGTCATGTTCTCCTGCTTCTTCGCCGCGCATGCCGTGCTGCAGACGGCGACGGCCGGCGGCCCGTCCGGGCGCCAGCTGTTCGATCCCTCGCGCGTCGCGGTCGAGACCGCCTGCCTGCTTGCCTCGAGCTTCGTCTGCGGCCTCTCCTCCGTGGCGACCGAGGCGCGCAGCCAGCTCTGGACCCAGATCTGCCTGCTGGTCACCGGGCTGCTCGGCCTCGCCTTCCTGGGGTTGGAGGCGCAGGAGTTCGCCGCCATGGTCGCCGCCGGCAACGGGCCTCAGCGCAGCGCGTTCCTCTCCTCCTTCTTCGCCGTCGTCGGCTGCCATGGGCTGCATGTCAGCGCCGGGCTGCTCTGGCTCGGAACCATGATGGCGCAGGTCTTCGTCAAGGGCTTCCGCCCCAACATCCTGCGCCGGCTGCTCTGCTTCAATCTGTTCTGGCACGCGCTCGACATCATCTGGGTGGCGCTGTTCACGATCGTCTATCTGGTGGGAGAAGGCCGATGAGCAAGGACGAGGCCGAGCGGAACGAGGACGACGTCGCGCCCGGTGTCATGGAGGCCGCCGGCCGCGATATCCGGGAAGGAATCCAGGGATACCTCATCGGGCTCGCGCTCGCGGCGCTGCTCACCGTGGCCTCGTTCTATGTGGTGCGCACCCAGCTGATCTGGGGACCGGGAATCCCGATGGCGCTCGTCGTCCTCGCCATCGCGCAGATCGGGGTGCATCTGGTCTTCTTTCTGCACATCACGACGGCTCCCGACAACACCAACAACGTGCTGGCGCTGGCCTTCGGCGTGCTGATCGTCGCCCTGATCATCGGCGGCTCGCTCTGGATCATGGCCAATCTGAACCACCGCATGATGCCGATGGGCGAGATCATGCAGATGCAGCGCTGACGCCGCCGCAATCCGCCGCGGCGGACGTCGCTCGCCTCACTGCGGCGGGGTCGTCGGGACCCTTTCCCACGGCTTCGAGCAGGAGGAGACATAGGGGTAATAGGACTTGGACGGGCGGCAATAGTACCAGTAGCTGGTTTGCGGCGCCGGCGCGGCGGCGGGCGCGGCCGCGGCCGGATAGCCGGCGGCCGGATAGCCGGCATAGGGATAGCCGGCATAGGGATAGCCGTAGGGAGCGGGATAGGCATAGGGCGGGTAGCCATAGGCATAGCCGGCATAGGGATATCCCCAGTAGGGCGCGTAGAGCCCGAGGCCGAGGCCAAGGCCGAACCCGCCCCAGCCCCACCCGCCCCAGCCGCCGTGCCAACCGCCGCCGTGCCAGCCGCCACCCCCGTGCCAGCCGCCACCGCCATGCCCGCCACCGCCATGGCCGCCCCAGGCCAGCGCCGGCCCCGCCGCGGTGCCGAGCACCGCGGTCAAGACGACGGCCCTGATCAGCGCCGGAAAGCTGCGAGAGCGCGTGTCGCCGAAGCCGGGATTCATGGGGCCACTCCTAGACTGCGCCAGTCGCGTCGAGCGCATGATGCGCAATCATAACACCCTAGAGTATATAGTATCTCGTCCTCCGATTTTCATCGCGCCGCATGGCCGCAGAGCCGCACGCGGCGGCTCAGGCCGCGGCGTCGATGAGCGCCTTTGCCGCCTGGAGATCGGCGGTGTCGAAGCCTTCGGCAAAGCGCGCATAGATCGATGCGACCAGGGCGCGCGCCGCTTCGCCCTCGCCCCTCGCTTGTCGCAGCCGGGCGAGGCCCAGGGCGGCGCGAAGCTCCCAGGAGAGCGCCCCTTGCCGCCGACCCTCGTCGAGCGCCTGCAGCAGCATGTCTTCCGCCGCGCTCTCGCTTCCAGTCCGCGCGAGCAGCTCGCCTTTGAGGCGCAGCAGCTCCGGCAGGCACCAGAGCTCCTCGTTTCGCCGGCATCGCCGAAGCGCCTCGTCGATGGCGGTCATTGCCTCGCCGCTTCTTCCGCTGGCGCCCAAGGCCTCGGCCAGCCAGCCGAGATGCATGGCGTAGCGCACGCCGACGACACCGTCCCAAAGGCCGTCCACCGCGCTCTGCAGCAACATCGCGCCGGCTTCCGTGGCGCCGCGCCGGGCGAAGAGCCAGCCGCGCAGACCGAGCCCAAAGGCGTGCCAGAGGCTGAGCGCGTGGCGGTCGGCCAGCGTCAGCAGCAGCGCCACGAGATCCTCGGCCGCCGCCAGATCGCCTACTTCGATCGCGACCGGGGCGATGCCGTCGGCCAGCACGAGACAGAGCGAATTCGCGTGGCCCGCGGCGCGCGCCTCCGCGACACCGGCCTGGGCCGTGCGCAGCGCGCGTTCGGGAAAGCCCTGGAGCCAAAGGACGCGCGCGAGATGGTTGAGCGCCGCGACCCGCTGGTCGAGGCCGAAGCGGACGGTGCGCAGGCGATGAGGCGCGGCATCCGAGCCGTCGAGCATGCGCTCGATCCGGCGCCTCGCCTCGGCTTGCTCGCCGAGGAAATGCGAGGCGACGCCGATCAGCCGGTCGCCGACCAGCATGGCCGAAGCGTCCATCCTCGCCTCGGCGACGCTGCGGAAGCGGCGCGCGAAATCCAATGTCGCCCGATACCCGCCCCCGTCCACGCTCGAACTCCACAGGCCGTAGAGCGAACGCAGCTGGTATTCGGCGTCGCCGAGGTTCTCCGCGAAGCCGAGCACGCGGCTCCACGCGGCCGCGGTCTCGTTCGCCGGACCGTTGGTATGCACCAGGGAGAGCGCGAGCGCCGCCTGTAGCGCCATTTCGTGGCGCGGCGAGAAGCGCGCTTCGCTCGTCAGCGTGGCCAGGGCGCGGCCGACCCGCGCGCGGCACTCGCCCAGCAGCGACAGCTGGATCCACAGCGGCGCCGCCGCCGCGGTGAGCGCCACGCCCAACGCGGCGTCTCCCGTCGCGGCAAACGCCCAGTCCAGCGCCGCGCGCAGATTGTCGAGCTCGGGCGCGTAATCGGCGAGCCATTCGCCAACCGGCGTCCTGGCCCAGGAGGCGGCGGCGACTTCGAACCGGCCGCGAAGGAAATCCGCATGCCGGCGCGCAACCGCGGCCAACTCGCCGCTTTCGGCCAGCTTCTCGAGCGCATAGCCGCGCGTCGTCTCGAGCAGGCGATAGCGGGTGACGGGGCCGCCGACATCCGCCGAGACCAGCGACTTCGCCACGAGATCGACGATGCCGTCGACGACCTCCGTGGCGCCGGCCTCATTTTCGCTCGCCGCCGCGACCGCGGCCTCCAGGGTGAAGCTGCCGGAAAAAACGGCCAAGCGACGCAGCACCAGGCGCGAGCGGTCGTCGAGCAGGTCATGGCTCCAATCGAGCGTGGCGCGCAGCGTCTGATGTCGCGGCAGCGCGGTGCGCCGACCGCCGGTGAGCAGCTGAAAACGGTCGTCGAGGCGCGCCGCCAGCGCCTGCAAGCCGAGCGAGGCCGCGCGCGCGGCCGCGAGCTCGATCGCCAGCGGAATGCCGTCGAGGCGCCACACGATCATGGCGATGGTGGCGGCCGCGCGATCATCCGGCGCGAAGGCGGGATCGGCAGCCCCCGCGCGCGCCAGGAAAAGCCGCGCGGCGCCGTAGGACGAAATCCGGCTGATGCTGTCGGCGCCTTCGGGCGGCACGCTCAGCGGCGGCACGCGGTAGACATATTCGCCTTCCGCCGCCAAGGGCTCGCGGCTGGTCGCCAGCACGTGGACCCCCGGCGCCGCCCGCAGCAGCGCCTCGGCGAGCCCGGCCGCCGCGTCGAGGACATGCTCGCAGGTGTCCAGCACCAGCAGCAGGCGCTTCTCGCGCAGCGCCGCGGCGACCTGAACTGGCGTGAGCGAGCTCTCGACGAGCTCGAGGCCCAGCGTCGATGCGACGGCGACCGGGACCAGCGCCGGATCGGCGAACGCTCCGAGCTCCGCCAGCCAGCGGCCGTCGGCAAACTCGTCCGACAGACGGTGTCCAAGCTCGACGGCGAGCCGGGTCTTGCCGATCCCGCCCGCGCCCACCAGGGTCATCAGGCGGCGCCCCGCGGCAAGCTCCCCCAGTTCCTGCAGCTCCGTATCGCGGCCGACCAGCGGCGAGATCGGCGTCGGCAAATTGCCCGGCAGCGCCGCCGCGATCGGCGGTGCAGCCGCGGTCGGCGCCGGCGCCGCTTGCGTCACCGGCGCGGCAAAGCGATAGCCGCGGCCGGAGACCGTGATGATGAGTTCGGCGATCCCGGTCGAGCGCCTTGCGCAGCGCCGAGATCTGGACGTGGAGATTGTTCTCTTCGACGATGACGCCGGGCCAGACGCGGTTCAGCAGCTCGTCCTTCGTCACCAGGGCGCCGTGCGCTTCGATCAGCGCCATGAGGACCTCGAAGGCACGGCTGCCCAGCTCGACCGGCGCGCCATCCGCAATCAGCTCGCGGCGCGCCGGCACGACCTGAAAGCGGCCAAAATTGATCGCCGGTCGCGCTCGGTCGATCTGCTCCATAGCGCCTCGTCCCCGGGCCTTCAGGGAATTTCACTTCGGACGCCTTGTCAAGCAGAGTGCCCGAATCAGGCCCGTTTGGAGGCGTTTCTCCCCCGATGGGGGGAGGCCTCACCAATCTTGGGTGGAGCGACGCGGCTTTGCGCGCGACGGCAGATCGATGTCAGCGCGAAGATCCGGCGCGTGTCAGCGCAAGCTCCGTCGATAGGAGGTGGGTGTCCGCCCGGCGATCTTGCGAAACGCGGCAGTAAAGGAGCTTGTCTCGCTGAACCCGACCTCGAGAGCGACGTCGGTCACCGACCGCTCGGGCCGCGCCAGCAGCGCCTTGGCGCGCTCGACGCGGCGATGGGTGTGATAGCGGTGAGGCGGCGTGCCGAAGGACTGCTTGAACGCCCGCGCAAAATGGAAGGGGCTGAGTTGGGCAAGCCCGGCCAGCCTCGCCAGCGGGATTTGCTCGGCGAGATTCTCCTCGAGATACCGGGCGACCGCTTTCTGCTGCCAGTCGGCAAGCCCGCCGCGCGCCAGCCGGTTGGGCAGTCCTGCGCCGCCATTGAGCCGCAGCAGCTCATGCGCAAGGACGGCGCCCAGCGCTTCGCCATAAAGCCGGCTCGCGGCGCCGTCGATCTCGATCAGCGCCTTGAGCTTGAGCGCGGTCTCCCAGAGCACCTGGTTGTCGAAAAACAGCCGCGGCGCGAACGCCGCCTCGCCGAAGCCGGTCTCGGGTGCCAGCAGCGGCGCTGACGGGTCGACATAGAGGCAGGTCGCCCGCACCGCGCCGCGCGGCTCGTGCCGCTCGCGGAAGCGGTTTCCGGCCGGGACGAAGGTCAACTTGCGGCTGAAATCGCGCAAGCTCGAGGGCGGCAGGCCGTCAATGACGGTCTCGCCCGCCCGCCGAGCGCCGCCCTCGTAGGCGATGAGGAGATGGACGGGGGCGCGGTAGCTGATCTCGAACGGTTCCTCGCCGGCGACGCACAACACCTCGCCGCCGATGCCGCGCCAGGCCGCGGATTGGCGCCGCGCCGCTCGCGCCGGCCGGATCAGCACCCCGGGCGCCGCCGGGTCGGGCGCGGGAGGACCGGCGCCGGGCGGCACGACGCCGGCATGCGGAAAGGCGATGACATCGCCGCGCGGGCCGCCGGAGGTAGGGCGTGGCGCGGGGAGGGACAGGGCGGCGCTGCTCATGGCGGGCTTCCTCGTTGCGGGGCTGTTCGATGCCGGAGTGTGCCGCCGAAGCGCCCTTAATTCCTTGGGCCGGCCCTGAAGAATTCTTAAAAATCGTCTGCGCGCCGGCAGCGCGGCCGCGGTGAAAGCGGCAAAATCCCGATAGTGATGCCAAAGGGGGACGAGCGCGCCCGACCAAACGCGCTAGAATGATCAGCGCGCCGATGATCGAGCGGGCTGCCGTGTCGTCGATTTCGGATTCCCCGCTGCGTCGCGCGCCGTCCGGCACCCTCCCTCTGGACGGGGAATGAGGCGACGTCCTCCCTGGCGCGCCTCCCGCGCAGCGGCTGAGGACCGGTGGCCCGCCACCGGTCCTCCCTTTCGTCACGCGCCGGCGGGAGTCCTGTTCAGACGATCGAGCGCACGACACCGCCATCGACCCGCAAGGCGGCGCCGTTGGTGGCGGCGGCTTGCTCGGAGGCGACGTAGACCACCATGTTCGCCACCTCCTCGACCGTGGCAAAGCGCTTCAGCAGCGAGGTCGGCCGCACCTCCGCAAAGAACGAGCGTTCGACCTCCGCCTCGCCCAGGCCGCGCTCGCGCGCCAGCTGCGCGATGAACTGGCGAACCCCCTCCGATCGCGTGGGCCCCGCCAGCACGGAATTGACCGTCACGCGGGTGCCTGCCGTGAGCTCCGCCAGGCCGCGGGCGATGGCGAGCTGCGCCGTCTTGGTCATGCCGTAATGGATCATCTCCGCCGGGATGTTGAGCGCGGACTCGCTGGAGATGAAGACGATGCGGCCCCAGCCGCCGACGAGCATCTTGGGGAAATAGTGACGGGACAGACGAACGCCGCTCATGACGTTGATGTCGAAGATCCGGCGCCAATCCGCATCGCCGATCTCGAGGAAGGGCTTGGCCTCGTAGACGCCGAGGTTGTTGATCAGGATGTCGGCGTCCCCCGCCTTGCTGACGAGGTAGTCGACGCATGCCGCGCTGCCGAGATCGGCATCGACGCCATCGATCGTCGCTCCAGGCACGAGTTGCGACAAGCGCCGGACGGCATCGAGCGTCGCCGCCTCGCTGCGGCCGTTGAGCACGACCGCCGCGCCGGCCTGCGCCAGCCCCGTCGCGATGGCGAAACCAATGCCGGCGGTCGAACCGCTCACGATCGCCCGATGCCCGCTGAGATCGATTTTCATGGCGTCCTTATCACCTTGGCGACCGCCGGCGGCAGGCGCGCGTCGGCCCTCCGGGCCTCGTTCCCGACCAGCCGCACCACCAATAGGATGGATCGGCGCGCAGGCCGGCGCTGTGGGGCGATTGGCGCGGCTGTCGCGATCTTGCGGCAATGGCCTGTGCAGGCCGCCGCGCCTCACGTCGAGAAAGGCAGGGCCAGTCCAAGCAATTCGAGCAGCAGCAGCAGGTTGAGCGCCACGATGACGACCGCTGCGACACTGGCCGTCAGCGAGATCATCGGGCTGCTGACCATGCCGCCCATGACGCTGCGGCGGGCGGTGAAGGCGATCAGCGCGAGCATCGGTACCGGCAGGACCAGGCTGAGAACGGCTTGGCTCAGGACAAGCATGTGCGTCGCGTCGATGCCCCAAGCGACGACGAGCAGAGTGGGCGCCATGGTCACGACGCGGCGCACCCAGAGCGGGATCCGCCGGCCGACAAAGCCTTGCATGATCATCTGGCCGGCGAGCGTGCCGACCACCGAGCTCGAGGCTCCCGAGGCCAGCAGCGAGACCAGGAAGACCACCGCCGCCGCCTTGCCCAGCAACGGGCCGAGCAGCCGATAGGCGGTCTCGATATCGGCGACATCGCCATGGCCGCCGAAGTGAAAGGCCGAAGCGGCCAGGTACATCATCGCGAGATTGACCAGGCCGGCAATGCCGAGGGCGATGACGATGTTGCGATCGGAGATGCGGATGAGGCGCGCGACGCTGCCGCGCCTGCCGCGACCCTGATCCTGGGTCAGGCCGGAGTGCAGATAGATGGCGTGCGGCATCACCGTGGCGCCGACGATGCCGGCCGCCATGAGCGTGCTGTCTGGCCCACCGAGCCAGGGGACGGCCGCGTGATAGGCGACCGCGCCCCAATCGGGCGCCGCCAGGATCGTCTCGATCAGGTAGGCGGCGCAGACGACGCCCACCAGCGCCGCCACCACGGACTCGACGATGCGCAAGCCCCAGCGCTGCAGCAGGAGCGCGGCATAGGTGGCGAGGCCGGCGAGGACCGTCGCCGGCAGCAGCGGGATATGGAACAGGAGCTGCACGCCGATGCCGGCGCCCAGCAGCTCCGCCAGATCGGTGGCCATGGCGGCAATCTCGCTGACCACCCACATCGCGCCCACCACCGGCCCAGGCAGCCGCGCGCGGCTTACCTCCGCCAGGTTCATGCCGGTGGCGATCCCCAGCCGCGCCGACAATGCCTGGAACAGCATCGCCATCAGATTGGCGAGCACGACGACCCAGAGCAGCTTGTAGCCGAACGCCGCCCCGCTCTGGAGGTTGGTCGCGACGTTGCCGGGATCCATATAGGCGACCGACGCGACGAGGGCCGGGAGCATCAGCGAGGCCGCGGGGACTGCGCCGCCGCGGCCCGCCCCGCCGCGCAGCCGCGCCCGCAGCGCCTGCAGCGCGAGCCTGATATCGGGCGCTTCCGCCCCGCGCCACGCCCGAACGAGCTCTACCATCTCACCCTCCGCCGCGGCGGCACCCCATGCGGCCTATGCCGCCAGCTGAAAAAATGGGGCGGCGAAAGCGACAAGAGAAATTGATCTGTTCGATCCTCGCGATCGCGAATAACGATCGATCGGGCCGCCGGCGCTGCACACATCCTCATGTCCGACTAACTCCGTTCGCGAGCAGTCGTCGCGACGCGGCCGCTAGTCGGAGGCAGGCGCGGCGGCGAGCCGCAGCGCCCGCTGCAGATGGTCCTCGATCTTCGGCAGGGTCTGGCGGGCGAACGCCCTGAGCTCCGGATCGCTTCCCTGGCGAATCTCGCCGCGAAAGAGCGCCGCGTTCCCCTTCTGGTACTCGACCTGGCCGCCGACATAGTCGCGCTCGAACCCGGCGCCGCGCTCGGCCGTCAGCGTGGCGATCATCGCTTCATAGGCGCCATGCAGCAGCGTCTCGGGAGGCGCGGTGACGCCTTTGCGCCGCAGGATCGCGTTCAGCGCATCGACGACCGGGATGTGGGTGACCACCATCAGCCGCGCGTAGTCACGGACCGCCGCGCTCGGCGCACGCTCCTCGGCCAGCCGGCCGGACTCCACCTGGAAAGGCGCGCCGAGATTGGCCTGGGCGACGAAGTCGTAATCGACGGGGCCGAGCAACGAGGCGGCCGTTGCCGCCCGCGCCGGCGCGGCGGCCGTCGCCGCGGCCAGGACAAGCGGCAGCAGGGCAAAGGTGAAAGCAAACCGCGCAATGGATCTCATGGGACATGCTCCCGTCTCGTCAGCGCCAACATTTCGGCGCTAACGTCGTGTCTCGACAGGACCATGACTTTGCCGGCCTTGCGGCGCTTTCCGCGATCCTGCGGCAACCGCGGCTCAGGCAGCCTGTCAGCCGACGAGCCGCTCGAGCAGATCGCGGATCAGCCTCTGCATCAGCTCGAGCTTGTAGCCGGTCATCGGCAGCGGCGAGGCGCCGGCGATCGCGCGCTCGGCGACCGCCGCGATCGTCGATGCGCTCGCCGGAGCACCTTGACCGGCGGCCTCTGCGGCGGACAGACGCAGCGGCACCGGCGCGATGCCGCCCGCGGCCAGGCGAAGAAGCCGGAACGATCCGCCCGAGACCACCGCGCGCGCGACGATTTCGACCAGCGGCCATTCGGCATGGATGCGGCTGATCGCGCGCCGGTAGAGCGCCCGCTCGCCGGCAAGCGGCGGCGGCAGGGAAATGCTTTCAATGACCTCGCCGGGCTCGAGCGCGTTGTCGGAGGTTCCGGCAGAGCCATCGCCGAGCAGGTCTGCGATCGAGAGCGCCGGCCTCCGGTCGGTCGCGACGCGTCCCTCATAAGCCAGCAGGGCCGCCGCCATGGTCGAAGGATGGGGCGCCACGCACGGCCCGAGATCGAAGGCGACGCCGTAAAGATGGTTGCCGTCGCGCGCCGGACAATCGGCGCCACCCTTCTTCAGGCAGGAGAGATGCGGATGGCGGTAGTACCAGCACCGGGAGCGCTGCGCCAGATTGCCGCCCAGGGTCGCGCGATGTCGCACCTGCGGCGTCGCCAATCCGCCGGCCGCCGCGGTGAGACCGGGATAAGAGCCGGCGATCTGCCTGTCGCCGGCGATCGCAGCGATCGTGACCGACGCCCCGATGCGGGCGGCGCCATCGGCGCCCCAGGCGACCCTCGTCATCGCCGCCGACGGGGTGAGATCGATCAGCGGGCCCGCGGAGACGCCGCTGCGGCGGCGCTCCGAGAGATCCGTGCCCCCCGCGCGCAGCTCCGCCGCGCTCATCGGTCGTCCCTGCGATCCAGGATCGGGAGCAACCGATCGGGTCGTATGGGAAGCTCATAGGGGCGCACGCCGGTCGCGTGACGGATGGCATTGGCGATCGCCGCGCAGGTCGGCACCGTCGCCACCTCGCCGATGCCGACGCTGCCCCCGCCCACATGATCGAAGCCCCCTTCGTCGAAGTGGACATCGATGGCGGGGGTATCGGCGATGCCGGGCATGCGGTAGTCCTCGAGGCCGCTCGTCAGGATCTGGCCGCCGCGCGGGTCGACCTCGCGCGCTTCGTGAAGCGCGTAGCCGATGCCCTGGATGACCGAGCCGGCGGCCTGGCTGCGCGCCAGGTCGACGGCGGCGATCCTGCCGACCGCGATGCCGCTCTGCACGTTCAGCACCCGGACATGGCCGAGCCAGGTATCCACTTCGACCTCGATCACCTGCACTGAGCTCGGCACGCCGGCGCCCACGGCGACATGCGAGAAGCGCCGCAGCATCCAGCCGAACACCCTGCCCATCAGCCCCGCATCCTTCAGCGGCGAGGTGATCCCCGGCGCCACGCGCTTGTCGTCCTCGGCCCGCGTTGCCGTGATGCGCAGATCGGGTGCCGCCGCGATGAGCTCGCGCCAGGGCGCGTTCGAGCCGGGCGCCGGCGGCGCCTTGGCCTGGCGCCGGATCTCGGCCTTGAGCTGCCCGAGCGCGGTCAGCATCGGCGGCAGGATCGAGGCCGTGGTCCGGCTGCCGGCGGATGCCGGCCCTTCCGGCAGCTCCGAATCGCCGATCCGCACCTCGACCTCGCCGGGATCGAGCCCGAGCTCGCGCGCCACCGTGTTGGCGATCACGCTGCGGCTGCCGGTGCCGATGTCCTGCACCGCGACGCTGGCGACGACGCGGTGATTTTCGATCGCCACCTCGACCGTCGAGCCGAGCTGCCAGAGATAGAGCCAGTAGCCCGCGGCAACGCCGACGCCGCGGCGAAAGCGGCCGGTCCCGGACGGCGCGGCGGCCTTGCGCCAGAGCTCGAGCCCCGCGGCCCAATCGTAGAGCCGCTGGCGGTTCGGATTCGGGTCCCAGCGCTTGCGCAACGCGATCGGGTCGAGCCCGAGCCGCAGCGCCGCCTCGTCGACCGCCTGCTCCAGCGCAAAGGCCATCGGCGGCCCGCCCGGAGCGCGGAAAGGCGTGCCCGGCGGCAGGTTGCTGACGACATCGAAATCCGCGAGATGCTTGGCCTCGGCCGGGTAGATCAGGCGCGCGAGCCCGGCGATGGTCGAGTTCACCGCCGCGCCCGTATCGGCATAGGCGTCGAGCGACAGGGCCTTGAGCTTGCCCTCGCGCGTCGGCAGCAGCGACAGCTTGAGCTCCGCTGCGGGCCGGTAGCCGGTGATCGACAGCTCCTCCTGCCGATCGAAGACGACGCGCACGGGCGCACCAGCCGCGCGGGCAAGCTCGATCGCCGCGATCGTCTCGCCGCCCAGAGCGGCCTTCGCGCCAAAGCCGCCGCCCACATGCTCGGCGATGACGCGCACCAGGCGGCGATCGAGCTTGAACCGTTTGGCGATAACGTCGCGCAACAGCGCCACCGCCTGGGTGGAGACATGCACCGTGAGACGGTCGCCGTCGAAGCGGGCGATGGCGGCGTGCGGCTCCAGGCAGGTGTGCGACTGCGCGGCGGTGCGGAAGGTGCCCTCGACCAGCAACGCGTCGCCGCCGCCGCGCGCCGCCGCGACCCAGCGCCGCGCCCGTTTCGCCCGCTGCGAAAATGCCGCCGACGGGCCGCGGACGTTCCGCCGCCAAGGCGCCGGGCCGCCCGTCCCCTCCGCCACGTCGCCGGCATTCTTCTTGCTCCCGGAAAAAACCACCGGCGCCTCGGGCCGGCGCGCGGCGTCGAGGCCGACGACCGCGGGACGCCCCTCGCTCACCATCCGGACAGCGGCCAGCGCGGCGGCCGCCGTCTCCCGGTCCGTCGCGGCCACCGCGGCGATGGGCGCGCCGACGAAGCGCACGACCCTGTCCGCGGCGAGCAGCGAGACCGCGGCCTTGACGCCGGGCATGGCGAGCGCCGGCGCGAGATCGAGCTCGACGATCCGGGCATGGGCGGCGTCCGAGCGCAGAATCAACCCTTCGAGCTGGCCGTCATGACGGATATCGACCGTGTACAGCGCGGCGCCCGTCACTTTCGCTTGCGCCTCGAGACGCGGGGCGGCGACATCGTCGCCATCGAAGCGCCCGGCGCAGGCCTCGGCGACCGCGCGCAGGATATTGGCATAGGCACCGCAGCGGCAGAGATGGCCCGACAGGGCGGCGCCGATCTCTTCGCGCGACGGCGCGGCGGCGCCCTTCGCCTGGCGCCAGGAATTGTGGAAGGCCGCTGCCTCGACGATGAAGCCGGGCGTGCAGAATCCGCATTGCAACGCGTCGAGCGCCATGAATGCCTTCTGCACGGGATGCAGCTTTGGTGCGCCGATACCCTCCACCGTCGTGATCGACTTGTCCGCGACGGCGGTCGCGGGCATGAGGCAGCTCACGACGGGAACGCCGTCGAGCAGCACGGTGCAGGCGCCGCAGACGCCGGAGCCGCAGGCGAGCTTGGTGCCGGTCAGCCCGGGCGTGGCGCGCAGGACATCGACGAGCAAGGCTTCCGGATCGTCGGGGAGCCTCTCGATACGACCGTTGATCGTGGCTTGCCTCATCGGCGACCTCCTTCAGCTGCGGGAGCGGGATGGCCGCGGCCGGGATTTGCGCCGCGAGCGCCGCGTCTTGCCGTCGCGAGGTTTCGCCCGGCGCGAGGCGCGCGGCGGCGCCGCACGGGGCTCGACGGCCCCCCGCGCGATCAGCCGGACCATCTGTCCGAGATCGGCGAGCGCGCCGGCGTCGAAGCGAAGATCGCTGAAGCTTCGGATCGCGATCTGAAGGCAGCGCGCGAGCTCGAGCGCGGTCATTCCGCCGCGCAGTCGCAAGCCCTGCGCCGCGCAGACGCGGTCGATGGTCTCGGCATGCAGACCGATATGGCTTTCGACGAAGGCCTGGGTGAGGTCGCGGGTCTGGAGCTGACGCTCGGACAGGAGCTCGTCGGCCTCGGACGTTTCCGTGAGGCAACAGACGATATAGCGAAAACGGGCGTCGATCTGCGCCGCGAGAATGTCCGCAAGGCTGTCGCCTGCGGCCTCGCTCGCCCTTCCGGCCTCAACCTCGGCCGCGAACGCGCCCTCGTGCAGCGCCTCGACCGCGGCCCGGAACAGCGCCTCCTTGCTTCTGAAATGATGATAGACCGCCTGGCGCGTCAGCCCGGCCTCCTGGGCGACCTGATCCATCGATGCCCGCCGAAATCCGAACCGCGCGAAGACTTCCATCGCCGCATCCAGGATGCGCTCCCGCGTGCTCATTGGACATATTTGACAAATTCCGCCTTTTTGTCAAGAGCGCTGCCGGGCACGCGGTGGCGCCCGAGCGTCCGGAGGCGGCCGCCGGTTAAACAATCTTTAGGTCTCTCGTGCTTCGATGTGTCGATCCGTTTGCCGAGAGCAGCGCCATGCCATCACCCTCGCCCGAGGTCGTCGTCGAGAATCTGCGCAGGACGTTGCATGCCGGCATTCCGCATTACGCCGCGCTGTGCGCCGATGCGCTGCGCGACGATCTCGAGGACGAGCTGATCGAGCTCGGGCATCTGCTCGGCGTCGAATGGCCGGAGCCGGCCTCGGAAGACGAGCGCCGGGAGCACCGCAAGCGGCTGCAGGCGCTCCTCGACACGCTGGCGGAAGCGGCGCGCGAGGATCAGCGGGTGCGATACGAGAGGCGCGCGGCGATGAAGGTGCAAGGCGACGGCGGCGAGGCCGCGGCACCGACGACCGCGGCGGTCGATCGCTGGCTCGAGCGCTGGCTCAGCGGCAAAGAGGGCAAGCGCCTGCCCTAGAGATCATGCAGCCGCCGGAGGACCCTGGCAACCTGCGCGCTGGCCACCAATCTCGACCGCTGCATTGTATGGACCGAACTTGCTGCGGCGCTCGATCGAGCCGCCGCAGCCCGAGCGTCGCCGGGATGGCGAGCACGAGGCCGACGCCGATCAACGGGAAGGTGGGCCGCGCGGCTGCCGCTGACGGCGCGGATTAACGCGATTTCATCTTGCGGAAACCGTCCTGTGATGCCGGGCGTGGTCTAGTGCCGGTCGAAAGGCCTGGCTCGCGACCAAGCGTCGCACCCGACGCGGCACGGCCCATGGCCTGGACAGAGAGGATCCGATGAGCAAGCTGAACACGATACGGGCGGCAGGCATCGCCGCCGTCATGGGCATGGCGGGAGCGGTCATCGCCCTGGCACCGGCCGTCGCCGCCGAGCCGGCCGCGGCGCCGCCGGCCACGACGATGCACCATCACCACCACCACCACCATCACGCCATGATGTCGCACAAGCACGTCGCCAGCGTGCAGCAGGCGCTCAACAACAACGGCGCCAAGCTCACCGTCGACGGCAAGTGGGGGCCCAAGACAGAGGCGGCGCTGAAGCAGTTCCAGCAGCAGCACGGGCTCAAGGCCACCGGTCATCTCGACCACGAGACGAGGACGCAGCTGAAGGTCTGACCCCGCTCCCTCCCCGCCTCGACTGGGCCCGCCGCGGCCGCGGCGGGTTCTTTTTCGCGCGCCGCCGGTCCGTCGTCCCGGGCTGGCTTTCGGCGGGCGCGGGCGCTATGGCGCGTCCCGATGCCGACGGCCCGAGGGTTGCCGGCCAGTCCGGCACAGGAGCCGCCCCATGCGCAGTCTCGCTCTCATTTCGGTATTCTGCCTGGCGCTCATCGGCGCGGCGCAGGCGCAATCGGCCGCCGACATCGCGATCAGCCATGCCTGGGCGCGCGCCACCCCCAGCTCGGCGCATAACGGCGCGGTCTATCTCGAGATCGTCAATCACGGCAAGGACGATGACCGGCTGACCGGCGCCTCCACCCCGGCGGCGGCCAAGGCCGAGCTCCACACCACGCTCAACGACAACGGCGTGATGAAGATGCGGCCGCTGGACTCGGTTCCAGTCAAGGCCGGCGGCAGTGCCGCGTTCAAGCCCGGCGGCATGCACATCATGCTCGTCGGACTGGCGCATCCGCTGACGGCCGGGGAGAGCTTCCCGCTGACCCTCACCTTCCAGAAGGCCGGGGCCATGACGGTGACCGTCATGGTCCGGAAGCCCGGCGCCGGGGCGCCAGGTGACATGCCGGGCATGAAGATGTAGGAAGGCGCCGATGAAGGCGACCACCATCGACGAGGCCGATCGCGCCGCACGCCATTGGGGCGGCGACGACCCTGGGCCGATCCGCCCCGGCAGCGAGCAGCACAAGCGGCTGTTCAGCCGGATGCTGCTCGACACCTTCAACCCCTACAAGCCGGCGGTCATCGATTGGCCGGCGCTCGATGCCGAGGCGCGCGAGCGGCTGGTGAGCCTGCCGATCTGGGACATCGCGGTCCAGACCGAGGGCAAGGCCAGCCGGCGGGTGCAGAGCTATGCCGAGACCGTCAGCGACCCGCTGCTGCGCCAGGCGATCGAGCTCAACGGCTTCGAGGAGGCGCGGCACAAGACGGTGCTGGCCAATCTGGTCGAGGCTTACGGCATCAAGCTCGCCCCGGAGCCGGAGTATGTCGCGCCGCGCGACCCGGAATGGGCCTTCATGGTGACCGGCTACAGCGAGTGCATCGACAGCTTCTTCGCCTTCGGCCTGTTCGAGCTGGCCAGGCGCTCGGGCTACTTCCCGCCGGATCTGGTCGACACCTTCGAGCCGGTGATGCAGGAGGAAGGTCGCCATATCACCTTCTTCGTCAATTGGGTCGCCTGGCACCGGCGCAACCTGCCGTGGTGGAAGAAGCCGCTCTTCCAGGCGAAGATCCTCGCCGTCTGGGCGTTCCTGATCTGGGAGCGCATCGGCATCGCGCGCGACCTCGGCGGCGCGCCCCAGGACAACAACTTCACCGTCACCGGCAGCAAATCGGTGGGGGTCGAGGTGACGCCGCCCGAGCTGATGGAGATCTGCCTCGCGGAGAACGACCGGCGCCTCGCGGGCTACGATCCGCGCCTGCTGCGGCCGCGCTTCGTGCCGGGCCTGGTCCGCCTGGCGCGGCGCTTCATGGGCAAGGCCAAGCCGGGCGCGGTGGCGATCGGCTCGGAGGCGCACAAGGCGCTCTTCTGCAAGCATTTCAACGACACCTACCAGCATTATGTGCCGGAGGAGCTGCCCTGGCCGGAGCTCGACGAGGCGGCCCTGCAGCGCCTGCGCTCGGTGCCGTTCTGGCAGGAAGTGCTGCATACGGAGCTGCGCGCGGGGGCGATCGTCAAGGCGTTCTCGGTCACCGTCGACGATCCCGTGCTGAAGCAGGCGATCGACCTGCAGGGCGTCGAGGAGACGCGGCATGCCGAGCTGATCCGCGTCATGATCCGGCGCTATGGCATCGAGGTGACGGAGCACGCGCTCGATCCGCTGCCCGCCGACATCGAGACCGCCTTCAAGGATTTCGGTTTCGGCGAATGCATGGATTCCTTCCTGGGATTCGGCGTCTTCAAGATCGCCCAGGAATCCGGGTTCTTGCCCAAGGAGATGTTCGCGATCTTCGAGACGCTGATGTACGAGGAGACGCGGCACATCGTCTTCTTCGTGAACTGGATGGCCTGGCGCCAGGTGCAGCAGGGCAAGGGCGCGCGCTGGCGCCGCGCCGCCGCCTCGCTGCGCTTCTATGTCCGCGCGCTGAAGCGGCTGCTCGGGACCGCCCGGCGCGGCGCCCAGGCGAATGACGGCAAGGATTTCTCGGCCACCCAGGCCAGCGTCTTCCTCGACGGCTTCACCTTCCGCCGCTTCCTCGAGGATTGCTACGCCGAGAACGCGCGGCGCATGAGCGTCATGGATGAGGGCCTGCTGCGCCCCGCTTTCCTGCCGCGTCTTGCCGATATCGCGCTGGCGAGCCTCAGGCTCTGGTCGGGCAGGAAGCGTTCGGCCGAGCCGGCGAGGTGAGCTGCCGCGGCCGGGCAGCCTCCCGGGCAGGACGATGAAGACCGTCACGATCCTGCTCGCGCTCGGCGGCCTGCTGCTGGGCACGGCGCTGGTCGGCTATTTCGGCCTCGGCGCGGTCGTCCATGCGCTGCTGGCGGTGGGCTGGGCCGGCTTCCTCGCGATCATCGCCTATCATCTCGCCGGCATCGTGCTGCTCGGGCTCTGCTGGTATGTGCTGTCGCCGCGTCGGGCGCCGCTGCGGGCCTTCGTCTGGGGCCGGCTCATCCGCGATTCCGGCGCCGAGCTGCTGCCGCTGTCGCAGCTCGGCGGCTTCGTGATGGGTGCCCGCGCGGCGACGCTGCTGGGCGTCGGCGGCACCGCCGCCACCGCCTCGACCATCGTCGACCTCACCCTCGAAGTGGCGGGGCAGCTCGGATACACCGCGCTCGGCCTGCTGCTGCTGGCGCGGCTGAAGCCGGATGATCCGCTGATCGGCTGGGTGGCGATCGGCATCGTGGCGGGGATGGTCGCGGTGGCGCTCTTCATCCTCGTCCAGCGCCACGCGCTCGGCCGCATGGAGAGCCTCCTCCGGCGGATCGCGCAGCGCTGGAGCAAGGATGCCGCCCAAGAGCCGCAGCCGCTCTTCCTCGAGATCCACGCGATCTACCGCCGCCCGCACGCGCTCGCTCTGTGTGCGCTGCTTCACTGGACCGCCTGGGTCGCCAGCAGCGTCGAGGCCTGGCTCGCCCTTCGTCTGATGGGCGCCCCGCTCGGCATCGACGCCGTGATCGTCATCGAGAGTCTGCTCTACGCCGCGCGCAGCGTGGCCTTTGCCGTGCCGAACGCGGTCGGCGTCCAGGAAGGCGCCTATATCATGCTCGGCGGCGCCTTCGGCCTCTCGCCCGAGATCGCGCTCGCGCTGTCGCTGTTGAAGCGCGCGCGCGACCTCATCATCGGCGCGCCGGCGCTCATCGCCTGGCAGGTGCTGGAAAGCCACCGGCTGCTGCGCAGCCGCAGCGTGCCCGAGGCCGTGCCGAGCCCGTTGACGCCGCCCGGCAGCAAGCCTTAGGCTTTTCGGTGATGGTTCCCTTCGGGGATTGAATGGGAACACGGTGAGGGCGCCCTGCCCGATGCCGTGGCTGCCCCCGCAACTGTAAGCGGCGAGCCGAACGCAACGAAAGCCACTGGCGAAAGCCGGGAAGGCGGCGCAAGGCAAGGACCCGCGAGCCAGGAGACCTGCCATCACCGTGGTCATTCGCGGACGCGTCGAGCGGGGTGTCTCGATGGGGGGCGGTCGGGCGTTTGCGCGCCCTTCGGCAAGACCGGTTTCCTTTCGTTCGCGGATGGTGGGGCGTCGACCATCCGCGTTCGGGGGGAACATGGGTATTCAAGAGCTTCGACACAGAGCGTCGTGCGCTGAGGCGTGGCCCGGCGCCGGCATACGCCGCGTCGGTGCCACCTGTCTTCTGGCCGGCTCATCCTTGCTCGCCCCGGCCGTCCCCGCGCTGGCGCAGCAGGCCGACAACAGCCAGCCGATGGAGGAAGTCACGGTCACGGCGCCACGCCTGGACCTGCTCGGCACGGCATCGACCGCCAGCGAAGGGGTGGTCGACGATCAGGAATTGCAGCTTACGCCGGCCTATCGCCCGGGGCAGCTGCTCGAGACCGTCCCGGGCCTGACCGTGACCTCGCACAGCGGCGAGGGCAAGGCCAACCAGTATCTCATGCGCGGCTACAATCTCGACCACGGCACCGATCTCGAAACCTATGTCGACGGCATGCCGATCAACCAGCCCACCCACGCCCATGGGCAGGGCTACACCGATCTGAACTTCATGATCCCCGAGCTCGCCGACGAGATCACCTATACCAAGGGACCCTATTACGCCAATGTCGGAGATTTCGGCGCCGTCGGTTCGGTGCGGATCGGCTATCGGGACACCATTCCGGACCAGGTTGCCGCGACCATTGGCACGCTGGGCTTCGGGCGCCTCTTCAGCGCGCAATCGCAGGCCGTCGGCCTCGGGCATCTGCTCGAGGCCGTTGAGCTGCAGCATTATGACGGCCCATTCGTGGTTCCCGACGATGCGCGCAAGGAGAATGTCGTCCTGCGCTACAGCGAGGCTGGCCAGGACAATGGCTTTTCGCTGACCGGCATGTTCTATCACCAGGTCTGGACCAACACGACGGACATCCCGCTCCGCGCCGTGTCCGACATCGGTTATTTCGGATCGCTCAATCCGACCGATGGCGGCCATGCCCTGCGCGGCAGCCTCTCGGCGAACTACCATGCCACGCTGGATGTGGGGCAATTCACCGCCAGCGCCTTCTACATCTACAACTCGCTCAATCTGTTCAACGACTTCACGCATTTTCTCGTCGATCCCGTGCACGGCGATCAGGAAGACCAGTTCGAGAATCGCAACGTGATCGGCAACGCGGCGGCCTACACCGTCCCGGTTACGCTCGGCGGGCTTCGCAGCGAGTTCTTGATGGGCGGATTGACGCGATACGACATCCTGGATGTCGGCCGCCTGCCCAGCGCAGGCCAAGTGCCGTTGAGCCTGGCGGGGGTTTCGGGCGATCCAGCGTCCTTCGCCAATCACGACGACGTCAATCTGTTCGCCGGCGCGCTCTACCTGCAGGCGACGACCCATTGGACGCCGTGGTTTCGCAGCGTGCTCGGCCTCCGCGACGATTACCAGCATGGCACGGACGACGATTTGCTGGCGGCGCTGCATGAGACGGCCGGCTACACCAACGGCGGCGCCAGAGGCCAGCAACTGGTCCAACCCAAGGCCAGCCTGATCTTCACGCCGAGGAAGGACCTGGAATTCTACCTGTCGGCGGGCGAAGGCTTTCACAGCGCCGACCTGCGCGGCGTCAACCAGGACCGGAGCGTCGACCTCGGCCTGCCGCAAACACCGCTGCTGGCGCAGCAATGGGGAGAAGAAGTGGGCGTGCGCGCGCAACCGCTACCGAGCGTCACCCTGACCTTCGCGGTCTACAACCTTTGGCAGCAATCGGAGACGATCATCGACCCGGATGTCGGCCAGGACGTCGCCGGGCCGCCCAGCGAGCGCTACGGCTTCGAACTCAACGCGACCTATGCGATCAACCAATGGCTCGAGCTTTACGGCAGCTTCTCGGCCAACCACGCGCGCTTCACCCAGCCCTTCGACGACGGGACGGGCCACCTCGGCGAATACATCGCCAATGCGCCCGACGATGCCGGCTCGCTGGCGCTCTATCTGCACGATCTCGGCCCGTGGAGCGGCGGCCTCGAATATCGTTTTCTGGGGAATTATCCGCTCTCGTCCGGACCCTGCAACGACGCTACCGTCATGCATGACTTCCCGGGCGTGGCAACGTCCTGTGCCAACGCGCCCACGGCGCCGGGTCAGGTCAACGGCAAGGGATACGGACAGCTCAATCTCGACGTTCATTATGCTTTCCCGGCGGGCTGGGGTGCCGCTTTCGGCATCTACAATCTGCTCAATACGCGCGCCCCGGCAGCCGAGTTCTGGTATGTCGACCGATTGCAATCCGAGATCTCTGCCTATCCGGACGGGCGCGCCGACATCCACGAACATCCGCTGGAGCCGCTCATGGCCAGGATTACGATCTCGAAGCTGTTCTGACGACGACTCGCCACGTCCTTCGCGCCCGACGCCGGTCAGCCGGAAGGCGGCCCGCCCCGCGGCAGCAGCCGTCCGACCGCGTCCAGCAGGGCCCGCGGCTTGAACGGCTTCGCCAGCGTCTCCTCGGCGCCCATGACCTTGGCGACCTCGAGAAAGGCCGGGCTGCGCAGCTCGCCGCCGGCCGAGATCGCCAGGAACTTGACCGCAGGCCGGCGGGCGCTGATCTCGCGCATGGTCGCGATGCCCTCCTTGCGCGGCATGAGCAGGTCGGTGATGACGAGGTCGGCCTCGTGGCGCTCGAGCACGGCCAGCCCCTCGGCGCCATCGCGCGCCTCGAGCAGCGTGTGCCCGGTCGGCTTCAGGATGCGCAGGATGAGTCGGCGCATCGCCGCATCGTCGTCGATCACGAGAATCGTCGCCATGGCGGGGCTCCTTGCCGCCATTATGGCAGCGGGCGGCCCGCCGTTGTAGCCTTGAGCCGCGAGGCGCGGAGGAAGGCTTGGTCTATCGCCACACGCTCGGCCGGCAGAGCTGGGTCTTCGCCGATCTGCGCGAGCTCATGGCCAAGGCGACACCGCGTCGCTCGGGCGACATGCTCGCCGGCATCGCCGCCGCCTCGGCCGAGGAGAACGCCGCCGCGCGGCTCTGCCTCGCCGAGTTGCCGCTCTCGGCCTTTCTCGCCGAGCCGCTCATCCCCTATGAGACCGACGAGGTCACGCGGCTCATCCTCGACACGCACGACCAGGCCGCCTTCGCGCCGGTCGCGCATCTGACGGTCGGCGGCTTCCGCGATTTCCTGCTGTCGGAGGCGGCGACGAGCGAGCGCCTGGCGGATCTGGCGCCCGGGCTGACGCCCGAGATGGCCGCCGCCACGGCCAAGATCATGCGCAACCAGGATCTGATCCTGGCGGCGCGGAAATGCCGGGTGGTGACTCGGTTCCGCAACACCATCGGCCTGCCGGGCACCATGGCGGTGCGCCTGCAGCCCAACCACCCGACCGACGACCGCGCCGGGATCACCGCCGCCATCCTGGACGGGCTGCTCTATGGCTGCGGCGATGCCGTGATCGGCATCAACCCCGCCTCCGACAGCCTGTCGGCGCTCGGCGAGCTGCTGCGCCTCCTCGACGAGCTGCTGCGGCGCCACGACATCCCGACCCAGGGCTGCGTGCTCGGCCACGTCACCAGCACGCTGACGCTGATGGAGCGCGGCCTGCCGGTCGACCTGGTGTTTCAGTCGGTCGCCGGCAGCGAAGGCGCCAACCGCGCCTTCGGCGTCAGCCTCGCGCTGCTGGCGCAAGCGCGCGAGGCGGCGCTGGCGCTGAAGCGCGGCACGCTGGGGGACAACGTCATGTATTTCGAGACCGGACAGGGCTCGGCGCTCTCCGCCGGGGCGCATCACGGCGTCGACCAGCAGACGCTGGAGGCGCGCGCCTATGCGGTGGCGCGGCATTTCAAGCCGCTGCTGGTCAATACCGTGGTCGGCTTCATCGGCCCGGAATACCTCTATGACGGCAAGCAGATCATCCGCGCCGGCCTCGAGGATCATTTCTGCGGCAAGCTGATGGGGCTGCCGCTGGGCTGCGATGTCTGCTTCACCAACCATGCCGAGGCCGATCAGGACGACATGGACACGCTGCTGACGCTGCTCGCCGCGGCCAACGTCACCTACATCATGGGCGTGCCCGGCGCCGACGACGTCATGCTCAGCTACCAGTCGACCTCGTTCCACGACGCGCTCTACGTGCGCGAGGTGCTGGGGCTGCGACGCGCGCCGGAATTCGAGGCCTGGCTGCAGCGCATGGGCATCGTGACGGCGGACGGGCGGCTGTCGCGGCCCGCGCCCACGCATCCGCTGCTGGCCGATCTCCGCGGGAGCGCATCGTGAGCGGCGACGGCGTCATCCCCGACCCTTGGCAGGCGCTGCGCGCGCTGACGCCGGCGCGCATCGCGCTGGGCCGGACGGGCTGCAGCTTGCCGACGCGGGAGGTGCTGCGGCTCGGCCTTGCCCATGCCCGGGCGCGCGATGCCGTGCATCGGCCGCTCGATGCGCCGGCGGTGGCGGCGAGCATCGAAGCGCTGGGCTTCGCCACGCTGCGCGTGGCGAGCGCCGCGTCCTCGCGCGAGGCCTATCTGCGCCGCCCGGATCTCGGGCGCCGCCTCTCGCCCGGCTCGCGCCGCGACATCGAGACGCTCCCGGTCGCCGCCGTCGACCTCGTGCTGGTGGTCGCCGACGGCCTCTCCTCCGCTGCGATCCACGCCCATGCCGCCGCCCTGCTGGCGGCGCTCCGGCCCGCCATCGCCGCAGCGGGATGGACGCTGGCGCCGGTGGTCATCGCGACCCAGGCGCGGGTGGCGCTCGGCGACGAGATCGGCGAGAGCCTGCGGGCGCGCGCCAGCGTGGTGCTCGTCGGCGAGCGGCCGGGCCTCTCCTCGCCCGACAGCCTCGGCCTCTATCTCACCTTCGCCCCGCGGGTCGGCCGCAGCGACGCCGAGCGCAACTGCATCTCCAACATTCGCACCGAAGGGCTGTCTTGCGACGCGGCCGCGGTCAAGCTCGCCTGGCTGCTGAAGGAGGCCTTCCGCCGCGGCCTCACCGGCATCGCGCTCAAGGACGAGAGCGACGCCCACCGGCTCGAAGGCGGCTCGGACCCGGCGCTGCCGCCGGTCCCGGCTGGGATCCGGACTCAATCTGGCTAATCTCGCAAAGCGGTCGGCCGGGTTGTCCGGCGCGAATTCGTCTACGCGCTCATCGCCCTGAGCTCGTCCGAGGTGGCGCGCAGCCGCCGCATGGTCTCGCCGAGCAGATTGCCGAGCAGCTTGATGCCGATCTCGGGATGCTCGCGCAGCAGCACGTCATAGGCGTCGCGGTCGAGCACGTAGCATTCGACATCGTCGTCGGCGATGATGGTGGCCGAGCGGGTCGAGCCCTCGATGAAGGCGATGTCGCCGACGACGGTGCCGACGCCGAGGCTCGCGACGCGCTTCATGCGGGTGGCGCCGGCGAAGAGCAGGCGCACGCTGACGCTGCCGCGGGTGAGGATCCACATCTCATGCGCCTCCTCGCCTTCGCGGCAGAGCACCGCGCCGGTGGGAAAGCCGACGGGCCGCAGCAGCGCCGCCACGATCTCGATCTCCCCGGATGTCAGCCCGCGCATCAGGTCGTGGCGCTCGAGGGGCACGCTTTCCGGGCTGGCGCGCACCTCGCGCGACAGCGCCTCCTCTTCCATCCATTCGAGCGCGGTATCGGCATCGGCGAAGATCGCATCCGCGGAGATCGGCGCGCCGTTCTCGGTGCTCCTCAGGAGCTCGACCAGCACCGGGCGAAGGTTGGCAAAGAGCAGCCGCTTGCCGCTGCGGCGGCTGCGCGCCGCCTCATGCTGCAGGATGGCCGCCGCCGAGAACGTCGATGTCGGTGACGGCGCGGAAATCGAGCGTCAGCATGTCCGCCTCGCGGAAGAGGTCGTGGATGTCGCGCGACAGCTCGTCGGCATTGGCGAAGAACATTACCCCTTGCAGCTCCAGCACCGCGCGGCGCGGTCCGGACTTGTGCAGCAACGCCACGTCCCCCGCCGGGCGCTGGCGCTTGGAGACGACGTCGTCGCCGCGATAGCGGCGGCGCTCGATCGAGCGGCTCATGTCGGCGATGAAGAGCAGGCAGGCAAGGCCGATGCCGACCAGCACGCCGCCGATGACGGCGCCGCTGGCGGTGATCGCGGTGACCACGGCGGTGACCGCCAGCGGACGCCAGCTGCCATGGGAGATGACGCGCGCCGGCGCGAGCAGCAGGTCGCGCAGCATGCGAAGGCTCCAGGGATCGAACAGCAGCACGGCGATGGCGAGCAGCACCGCCCAGAGGGCGACCGCCGGCACCAGCGACCAGACCGGCGACAGCGCCGCCTGCACCACCAGTAGCAGGCAGGCGGCGGTGAGCACCGACAGGCGCGAGCGGCCGCCGGCCTCGTAATTGGCCGTGAGCTGCGACGAGGAGGCGGCGGCGGCGATGCCGCCCACCAGCGCCGAGGCGAAATTGCCGACGCCCTGGCCGAAGACGTCGCGCGCCGCTTCGGTGCGGACATTGGAGAGGTTCTGCGCCACGCGATAGGCGAGCAGCGATTCCAGCGCCGCCACCAGCGCCAGCACCAGCGAGCTCAGCAGCAGGGCCGGCGCGATCCCGAGAAAGGCATGGCGGCCGTCGGCGCTCAGGAGCGACAGGAAGGGAAGCGCCGACGCGCTGGCCGGCGCCGGGATGACCGTGGGGCCGAGCGGCACCGCCGATGATGACAGGCGCGCGAGATGGAAGACGACGATGCCCAGCAGCAACCCCACCAGCATCGCCGGCACGCGCTTCGACCAGGAGCCGAGATAGACGATGAAGATCGCCAGCGCCACGGCAAGGGCGAGGCTCGCCACCTCGGCCAGCTCCCTCCCCGCCGATCCCTGCGCCGGCACATCGAGCAAGGCGCCGAACTGCTGCGCGATGACGAGGACGGCCACGCCGTTGATGAAGCCCGCCAGCACCGGATGCGGCGTCGATTTGATGATGCGCTCGATGCCGGTGACGCTGAACAGCATCTGCCAGACGCCGGCGAACATGCCGCAGAGCGACATGGCGTCGACGATCATGCCGCTATGCCCGGCAAAGGCATGGTTCTGCAGCAGCCAGGCGGCGAGGCTCGCCTGGATGATGGAGATGCTGGCGCGGGGCGAGGAGATGACGAAGGAGGGCGTGGCGAAGATGGCCGCGAAGATCGCCGAGAAGGCGCCGCCGGTGAGCCCGGCGCTGGCGCCCTGGGCGAGGCTGTGCAGGCCGAGCGGCGCGTAGGCGAGCACGCCCGAGGCGATGCAGACCGGCAATGCCACCAACCCTGCGGTGATGCCGGCCCCGATCTCCCGCCGCAAGAAGCCGAGCCGCGCGGGTTTCATCCGGCCGATCATCTCGCTCTTTGCCGCCTCCCGCCAACCGGCGGCATCGAAGCCGCCCGGGCGCCGATGATGGCACCTGCGGACGGGCCCAGGCAACCCGGCGCTCGGCTGTGATGCCGGTCACTGCGAAGCGGCGACAAAAGCCTCACGTGACGGGAACCAGAGGCGAGCACCTCGGCGCCGGCCTTTCATAGGCGGGAGAGATCCGATGCGCGATCCGCAGTTCCGCGCCACGCTGCGTCGCCTGGCAGACATGGCGCTGCTGGCGGCGTTCCTCGCCCTTGCCGCCGTCTGCTATGGCGCGTTCTTCCTCGGCGCCGGCCGGATGATGATCTCGCCGGTGCCGGAATTCTCCGACTTCTACCAGACGGGGCAGAACCCCTGGGCGGGGGCCATCGCCGAGCCCGGGCCGCAGCAGCGTTTCGCCGCCACGATGCTGGCGAGACGCGCTCCTAGTCCGCGTCCGGCCGCCGGAAATAGACGGTGATGGCCAGCAGCTTGTCGACCTCGCTGCCGTCCGTCGCGAGCGGCAGCAGCAGCCGCTCGATCAGGACGTAATCCTTGTTGATATGGAAGACCGGCGGACCGCGGTAATACCGGACCTCGCTGCGCTCGGCGGCGGCGACGTAGTCGGGATAGGTGAGCGACGTCAGAAACCGCGGATGCGCCTCGTCGAGATAGCGGCCGGTCAGATCGGCCGCCATGGCGCTGACCTGCTCGGTGCCGACCAAGCGATAGCGGAAGCGCAGCGGATCGCGCTCGACATCGAGCATCCACAGCCAGGGCAGCAGCTCGGGGATGGCGGTGGGATCGATATGCTGCCGCCCCGGCAGCCCGCCTCCGGGCGGATGCGCACCACGCCAATACTCGTCGAGACGCCGGACGCGCCAGTCGCAATCGTCCGGAAGCACTGCGCCTGACACGGTTGCTCCCGATCCGCCCCTCGCTCAAGCCATGGGTGAGTGCAGCCATGCTATCACACCACAAGAGAGCCGGGCCAGTGCCTCGTCCTCGGCCTGCCGGGCTTGCACCCTCTGGCGGCGGGCGCGCCGGCGCGGCAAACTCGGCGCGCGTCAGACAGAGGGGAGAGGCATGACGGAGGCGGGATGGGTGACGGTGGCGCAGCGGGCCGCGCTGGGCGAAGGCGAAATTCTCGGCGTCGAAGCCCAGGGCAAGCCGATCGCCCTCTACAACGTCGACGGCGAGATCTACGCGACCGATAATCTCTGTTCGCATGCCTTCGCTTATCTGAGCGATGGCTGGCTCGATGGCGATGTCATCGAATGCCCGCTTCACGCCGGGCGGTTCGAGGTCAAGACCGGAAAAGGCCTGGGCCCACCCATTCCCTGCGATATCAAGACCTACCCGGTGCGGACCGTCGGCGCGGACATCCAGGTGCAGATCGAGAGCTGAGACGGCTGGTCCTCCCCGCGCGCCGGAGATACACTAACTCCGGTGAAGCGGGGGGAACATCGCCGATGAACGGCGCCGCACGGAAGCGGACCTATGAGTTCGTGCTGCTGGCGCTGCTGGTCCTGCTCTGGGGCGGAGTTGGGCTGAACCGCATCGGCCTCGGCTTCATCTTCCCGCAGCTCAAGGCCGAGTTCGGCATGGCGAACTGGCAGGCAAGCCTGCTGATCTCGGGCACCTCGGTCACCTGGGCGTTCGCGAGTTGGGCCGGCGGCTGGCTGTCCGACCGCTATGGCCGGCGACGCGTGCTGCTGCCGGCGGTGGCGTTCATCTGCGTCGCGACGGCGGCCATGGGCGTCACCTGGAGCTTCCTGTCGATGTTCGTGGTGCGCGACCTGCTCGGCATCGGCGACGGCATCGGCTGGTCGGTGGGCCAGGCCACCATCGGCGAGGAGGTGGCGCCGCAGCGCCGCGGCGTGAGCCAGGCCCTCTTCACCGCCGGCTATACGCTGATCGGCGCCGGCGCCGGCGCGCTCATCATCACCGCTCTCGCGGCGCATTTCGGCTGGCGCTGGGTTTTCCCGGTGATCGGCGCGGCGACCCTGCTGGTGGTGATCGTGCTCGCCCTGGTGATGCGCGAGCCGCCGGTCCACCGTGCGCATCGCCCCGCCGATTGGCGCGCCGCCGCGCGGCTGCTGCGCAACCCCTCGCTGGTGCGCCTCACCATCATGGGCTGCGCCGTGCTGAGCTGGCTGCAGGTCTTCGCCGGCTTCGACCATACCTTCCTGGTCGAGGCGCGCCATTTCAGCCCGGTCGAGGCGGGCGAGATCGCCTCGGCCTGGGGCTTCGTCGGCGCCATCGGCTCCGTGCTGCTGCCGCTGGCATCTGATTACTGGGGGCGCCGCCCGGTGGTGCTGGCGAGCGCCTTGGCCTGCGCCGCCAGCCTCGCCCTCTATGTCTTCGGCGGCTTCGACAAGGCGATGATGCAGCTGCTGCTGGGTGTGAGCGGCTTCTGCGGCTTCGGGCTGCTGCCGATCGTGCTCGCTACCTGCGTCAGCGAGAGCGTCGGCGCCGATGAGCGGGGCGCCGCGCTCGGCGTCACCAATTTCTTCGCCGTCATCGTCGGCACGACGCTGATGCCCTTCATCGCCGGAGTGGTCGCCGACGCGGTCGGGCTCGGCGCCTCGCTCGGGATCGCCATCCTGGCGCAGCTCGTGGTGGCCGGCTTCATCCTGACCGTGACCGAGACCGCGCCGCGGCTGGTCGCACGCCGCGGCGAAGCGACGCGGCAGCCGGCTTAGCCTCGCCTCACCCGGACTGCAGCGTCTTCCACATCTCGATGTCGCGCTCTGCGATCCAGATGCGGGGATGCTCGATACCTGCTCGCGGGCAGCACTGCCATCATCATCGCCGCCATGCCGATCGCACGCCGGATCACGGCGAAGCGCCGCCTTCGATCCGCGGGCTTGAGGCCTGCCACGGCCCTGTCCGGCGGCCCCGCCGCGAATAAAAGTAGATACGGTCAATAATCAGCGATATAAACTATCAGCGTTGCCTAGCGGTCGATGCGGACGCCGAGTGCCCGGATTGGGCCGGCCGTCGGCACCCGGCTCAAGGTCGGCCCAGGTCAGGGGCGTCTCGTCCGCCCGCAAGCCCGCTCGGCAAACAAAAAAACGACAGCACAGGGAGGTACCATGATCAGGAAGTTCGAGCCCCACAACAAAACAAGCCGCGCCTCGACGGTGACGCGGCGACGCGTCCTCACGGGCGCGGGAACGCTGCTTGCGACGGCAAGCGTGCCGGCCGGCTTGGCACGGGCGGCAGGCGGCGCCGAGACGCTCAAGGTCGGCTTCATCAGCCCCCGCTCCGGCGCTCTGGCCGGCTTCGGCGAATGCGACCCCTATGTGCTGGACCTCGCGCGCAAGACGCTTGCCCATGGCCTCGCCGTGGGCGGCAAGACCTACACCGTCGAGCTTCTCGACCGCGATACGCAATCCGATCCGGCGCGCGCCAGCTCGCTCGCGAAGAGCCTGATCAACGATCGGCACATCGATCTCATGCTGACGACCTCGACGCCCGAGGTGGTGAATCCGGTGTCGGATGCCTGCGAGGCAGCCGGAGTGCCGTGCCTGTCAACGGTCGTGCCGTGGGAGTCCTGGTATTTCGGGCGCGGCGCCAAGCCGGGGCAGCCTTCGCCCTTCCACTGGACCTATCATTTCTGCTTCGGCGGAGCGGATTTCTTCCGCGCCTACCGCTCGCAGTGGAGCGGCCCGGTCAAGACGAACAAGAAGGTCGGAATCCTCTATCCCAACGACGCGGACGGCAATGCCGTGCGCCAGCATCTCGCCCCCGAGCTCGCCAAGGCCGGCTTCACCATTGTCGATCCGGGCGCCTATGAGGACGGCATCACCGACTTCTCTGCGCAGATCGCCAAGTTCAAGGCGGAACGGTGCGAGATCTTCAATACCTTTCCGATCCCGCCGGACTTCGCCACCTTCTGGCGCCAAGCGGCGCAGCAGGGCTACACGCGGATGGTGAAGATCGCTCAGATCGCGAAAACCGGCCTCTTTCCCTCGCAGGTCGAAGCGCTCGGCTCGCTCGGCTACAATCTCGCCACGGCGGCCTATTGGCACCCGACCTGGCCATACAAATCGCCGTTGACCGGGCTCACCTCGCAGGCGCTCGGCGACGGCTATGAGAAGGCGACCGGACGGCAATGGACTCAGCAAGTCGGCGCCAGCATGGCTCTGCTCGACGCGGGCTTCGAGACGCTCAAGAAGAGCAGCAATCCCAAGGACAAGGCTGCAGTGGCGAAGGCGTTGAGCACGCTCCAGGTGGTGACGCCGGTCGGGCCGATCGACTTCACCAAGGGTCCCGTCCCCAACGTCTCTCCCACGCCTATCATCGGCTGCCAATGGGTGAAGGCGAAGCCCGGGAGCAAATTCAAGCTCGACCTGCCCATCACCGAGCACGCCGACGACCCGAAGGTGCCCATCACGGCGACGCTGCGTCCCTACAACGCCTGAGCCCAGAGCGCCGATGGCGGAAGCAGGCGTGATCCTTGCGGCCGAGGGCGTGGTCAAGAGCTTCGATGCTCTCCTCGTTCTCGACCGGGTTGATTTCGCCGTCGGCGCCGCGGAAGCCGTCGGCATCGTCGGCCCCAACGGGGCCGGCAAGAGCACACTGCTCAACGTGCTCGCCGGCGCCCTGCGGCCCGCCGCCGGGTCGGTGCGCTTTCGCGGGGCGGACGTCACCAAAACTGCGGCGGCGCATCGCTGCCGCTTGGGGATTGCCCGCTCGCATCAAGTGCCGCGGCCGTTCGAGGCCATGACCGTCTTCGAGAACGTGCTCGTCGCCGCCACCGCCGGCGGCGGTTTCGCGCGCGAAGAGGCCTATGACCGCTGCATCGACGCGCTCGATCTCTGCGGCATGCTCCGCGTCGCCAACCGCCGCGCCGAGACGCTCGGTCTGCTCGACCGCAAACGCCTCGAGCTGGCCCGCGCGCTCGCGACCGATCCCGTCATCCTGCTGCTCGACGAGATCGGCGGTGGGCTCACCGATGCCGAGGCCGGCGAGCTTGTCGCCACCATTCTCGAGCTGCGTAGACGAAACCTGGCGGTCGTCTGGATCGAGCACATCGTCCACATCCTCCTCCAGGTCGTGGATCGGCTCGTCTGCATGAATGCCGGACGCATTATCGCCGACGGCGCGCCCAGGGCGGTGATGGCGGATTCCGCCGTCATCGACGCCTATATCGGAGGCAGCGTCGCGTGAGCCTGCTTGCGGTCGAGCAGTTGGATGTCCGGCACGGCCTTTTGCAAGCGGTTCGTGGCGTCTCGTTCGAGATCAACGAGGGCGAGATCCTGGCGCTGATCGGCGCCAATGGCGCCGGCAAAACGACCCTGCTGCGGGCCATCGCCGGCGCCCACGAGCCGACGGAGGGCCGCATCCTGCTCGACGGCGTCGATGTGACGCCGCTGCGCGCCTATCGGCGCGTCGCTCTAGGGATCGCGCTGGTGCCGGAGGGGCGCCGGCTTTTCCCCGGCATGACCGTCGAGGACAATCTGCTGGTTGCCCGCGCCAGCAAGCGCGCCGGGCGCTGGACGATCGACAAAGTCATGGAGATATTCCCGAACCTGCGGCCGCGCCTCAAAGCAAAGGCCGGGAGCCTCTCGGGCGGCGAGCAGCAAGCCGCTGCGATCGGACGTGCGCTGATGACCAACCCGCGCATCCTGCTCCTCGACGAAATGTCGCTGGGGCTCGCACCCATCGCGGTGGAGCGGGTTTACCGCTCGCTCGAGGGTCTCATCGCCGAAGGCACGACGATCCTGCTGGTAGAGCAGGATCTTGGCCGCGCCCTGCACGTGGCGACGCGGGTCGCCTGCATGCTCGAAGGCCGCATCGTGCTCGAAGGTCCGGCGGCGGCGATGACGCGCGAGCGGGTGACCGAAGCCTATTTCGGCCTCGGCCGCGCGGCCGAGCACAGGAGAGGCGCATGATCTGGGTCAACCAGATCCTGCAGGGCATCCTGCTTGGCGGCTATTATGCGGTGCTCGCTTGCGGCCTCTCGCTCATGTTCGGCGTGATGCGCATCATCAACCTTGCCCACGGCGATCTCGCCGTCCTGGCGGCCTTTCTCGTCTGGCTTGCCACGGAGCAGTTCGGTCTGCCAATCGTTCCGGCGCTCATCGCGGTGATTCTGGCGATGGCGATCTTCGGCGCCGTGCTGCAGCGCACTGTGCTGGAACGCAGCCTGCGCTCCGGCATTCTCGTTCCGCTGCTCAGCACCTTCGGTCTTTCCATCGTCATCGAAAATCTGCTCTTCTCGAGCTTCGGCGCCGACACCCGCTCGCTCGCCCCCGCGATCGGGGCGCTCGCCTATGACAGCTGGTCGATCGGCGATGAGATCTACGTCGGACGCCTGTCGGTGCTGATCTTCGCGGCCGCTCTACTGCTGCTCACGGGCTTGCAGCTTGTTCTCTCGCGGACCGCCCTGGGCCGCTCCCTTCGCGCGACCGCCGAGAACCCCGATATCGCCGAACTCGTCGGCATCAACTCGCGGGCCGTCTATATGGCCGCCGCCGCTATCGCCGTCATGACCGCGGCGCTCGGGGGCGTGCTCCTCGCCATGCGCGCCGCCTTCGCCCCCTATGCCGGTCCGAGCCAGCTCATCTTCGCCTTCGAGGCGGTGGTGATCGGCGGCATGAATTCGCTTTGGGGCACGCTGATCGGTGGAAATCGTTCTCGGCGTGGCGCAGAACATCGGCGCGCAGATCGATCCGCACGGGTTCCTCATCGCGGGCCATGTCGTGTTCCTGCTGGGCCTCGCCATCCGCCTGTGCTTGAGCTCAAGCGAAGCGCGCAGCAGGCTTCGAGCGCTGGTCGGACGGTCGGCGTGACCCGCCGCGGCGGCATTGCGATCGAGCGCTGGACGCCGATATCCGTCGCGGCCACCACAGGCGCGGGCGTGCTCGCCGTGGCGCTCGCCTTTGCGCCGCTGATTCTCGGGGCAAACGCGATCGACAAGCTGACGACGCTCTTCATCTACGTCATTCTCGGCGCGATGTGGAACGCGCTCGCCGGCTATGGCGGGCTGGTCTCGGTGGGGCAGCAGGCCTTCTTCGGCATCGGCGCCTACGCGGCGATCCGTCTGTCACATGCCGGCATGAGCGTCTACCCCGCGCTGATCCTCGGCGCACTCGCCGCGGGGCTCGTTTCGCTGCTGCTCTCGACCTTCGCGCTTAGGCTCCGCGGCGGCGAGTTTGCGATCGGCATGTGGGTGGTGGCCGAGCTTTGCCATCTTCTCGTCAATCTCGACGGGTTGATCCAGGGGGAGACCGGCACGTCGTTGATCGCGCTCAACGCGTTCGCGCCGGAACAGCGCCGCGACGACAATTACTGGCTGGCGCTCGCCGCCGCGGTGGCTCTGCTGGCGCTGCTGTTCGCACTGTTGCGCGGTCGCCTCGGCGGCTCGATCCAGGCGATCCGCGACAACGAAGAAGCGGCGGCATCGCTGGGCGTCGAGGTGCTCGCCACCAAGCGCATCATTTTCGTCATCGCCGGCACCGGATGCGGCATGGCGGGCGCGCTGTGGCTCGCGACCGCAATCACCTTCGAGCCTAGCACCTATTTCGGCGTCCAATGGACGGCGTATATGATCTTCATGGCGCTCGTGGGCGGGCTCGGCACGTTCGAAGGTCCGATCCTCGGCGCGCTGCTCTTCTTTCTCATCGAGCTCGTGTTCGGCGCGAGCGGCATCTGGTACCTCGTCGGGCTCGGCGCGGCAGCGCTCATCTTCTCGCTCTTTCTACCCCGGGGCATCTGGGGCATGGTCGAGGACCTGCTGGGCCTCCGTCTTCTTCCGCTCGGCTATAGGGTGATCGCCCCGGCGTCGTCCGACCGGCCCGCGGCGAAGGACGGCGCTTCCCGGGCCGGCAGCCTCTCGGATCCGTGACGCAGCTCGACGGATCGAACGCCGCGCCCCGCCTCACCCCGACTGCAGCGTCTTCCACATCTCGATGTCGCGCTCGGCGGTCCAGATGCGGGGATGCTCGATGCCGCTCATCTCGTCGAAGCAGCGCGAGACGTCGAAGGGCATGCAGTGCTCGAAGATCACCCATTGCCCGTATTTGGGCTGCATCGCGCGGTAGGTCGCCTCGTAGACCTCCTTGAGGCCCTTGCCCGCCTTGACCCCGGCTTCGACGGAGCCGCGCATGTCGCGCAGGAAGCCGGCGGTGGCGGCGATGGCGCGGTCGCAGGCCGCCGCGTCCATCATCGCATCGCCGCGTCCCGGCACCAGCTTCTCGGGCTTGAACGCGCGCAGCCGCTCCAGCGTCTCCGGCCATTCCTTGAAATAGGCGTCGCCGCAATAGGGCGCGGTCCCCTCCTCCACGAGATCGCCCGAGAACAGCACCTTCTCGCGCGGCAGCCAGGCGATGGTGTCGCCTTTGGAATGGCCCTTGCCGATATGCCTGATCTGCACCTCGGTCTTGCCCATCCACAAGGTCAGCGCGCGGTCGAACACCAGATTGGGCCGGGTGAGGCCAGGCACGCTCTCGACCGAGCGGAAGAGCCGCGGGAAGCGCTGCACCTCGCTGTCGAAATCCTGCTGGCCGCGCTCCTCGATGAGCTCCAGCGTGCCCTGGCTCGCAATGATGTAGGGGGCCTTGTAGGCCGAGGCGCCCATCACCCGCACCGCGTGGTAATGCGACAGCAGCACGTATTTCACCGGCTTGTCGGTCACCGACCGGATGTGGCGGATGACGTCCTGCGCCATGACCGGCGTCGCGCGGGTGTCGATGACCATGACCCCGTCATCGCCGATGATGACGCCGGTGTTGGGATCGCCCTCGGCGGTGAGGCACCAGGCATTCTCCGCCAGCTGGATGAAGCGCTCCTGCTTCTCCGCGAGATCGGCTTGCGAGGCAAAGGCTTTGGCCATGATGCGTCCTCTCGATCTGTCTCAGGCGTAGACGCGCTTGTAGAGATCGACGATCTCGTCGGCGCTCGGCACGCGCGGGTTGTTGCCGGGCGAGCCGGAGGCCAGCGCCTGGCTCGCCATCAGCGGCAGCAGCTCGAGATAGCGCCGCTCGTCGATGCCGTAGGATCTGGGGGTCGGCACCTCGAGGTCGCGGTTGAGCGCGGTGAGCTCGTCGAGGAGCCGCGCCACCGCCGCCTGATTGCCCTCGTTCTCCGAAGCCACGCCCATGGCCCGCGCGCAATCGGCGTAGCGCGCCAGCGCCGCCGGCGCCGAGAAAGCGGTGATCTCCGGCAGCAGCATGGCGTTGGAGAGCCCGTGCGGCACGTGGAAGAAGGCGCCGATCGGCCGGCTCATGCCATGGACGAGGCAGACGCTGGCATTGGAGAACGCCATGCCTGCCTGGGTGGCACCCAGCATCATCGCCTCGCGCGCGGCGCGGTTGTCGGGCTCGCGGCAGGCACTCCGGATGTTGCGGGCGATGAGCGCCATGGCCGAGCGCGCGACCCCGTCGGTGAACGGGCTGGCCTTGCGGCTGACATAGGCCTCGATCGCATGGGTCAGGCTGTCGAGGCCGGTATCGGCGGTGAGCCGCCACGGCATCGACAGGGTGAGCTCGTAATCGACGATCGCCGCGGCGGGGCAGCAGGCGAGCCCCATGATCAGCATCTTCTCGTCCTGCTCACTATCGGTGATGACGGTGAAGCGCGTCACTTCCGAGCCGGTACCGGCGGTGGTCGGGATCGCCACCAGCGGCAATCCCGACCGCGGGATCTCGTTCGGCACCTTGTAGTCGCGCATGCGGCCGCCATTGGCCGCCAGCACCGACATCGCCTTGGCGGTGTCGATCGGGCTGCCGCCGCCCAGCGCGATGAGGCTGTCGTAAGCGCCGCCACGCATCAGCGCCACTCCCGCCTCGACCACCTCGGTGGTGGGATCGGGGACGGTGTCGGCGAAGACCTGCCAGGCGATGCCGGCGGCGTCGAGCCGGTCTGTCAGCTTCGCCAGGATGCCGGAGCTTGCCATGAAGCGGTCGGTGACGATCAGCGGCCGGCCCACGCCGAGCCGGGCCAGCGCCGTCGTGACCTCGGCGACGGCGCCGCCGCCGATATAGAGCAGTCGCGGCATGGTGACGGTGGCGATCATGGGCCCTCCCCGAGCGTGGTCCGGCGATTTTTTCTGCCGCGACCGGGAGCCCAGACCTTAGCCCGAAACCCGGCGTCGCTCCAGCCGGGGCGGGCGCGCCACGGCGGGGGCCGGCGCCTCGTCATAGACCGTCATGTCGACCCGCTCCATGAAGACGAAGGGCGGCGGCGGCGCGCGGAAGCCGCATTGCTCGTAGAGCCCCTGCGCGTCGCGCGTGCCGAGCAGCCAGCGCCGCAGCCCCTGCAGCTCGGGATGGCGCAGCACCGTCTCGACCAGCCAGCGGCCGAGCCCCTTGCCGCGCTCCCCCGGCAGGACGAAGACATCGGCAAGATAGGCGAAGGTCGCACGGTCGGTGACCACCCGGGCAAAGCCGATCTGGCGGCCGTCGCGATAAAGCCCGAAGGCGAGCGAATGGGCGATCGAGCGCTCGACCACCGCGAACGGGATGCCCTTGGCCCAGTGCGACTGCGCGAGAAAGCCATGGATCACCAGCAGGTCGAGCCGCGCCCGATCGGTGTCGACCTCGTAGCGAACGCCCTTGGCGAGCTTGATGACGGGAAAGATCGTGTGCGCCATGACCGCCCCCCTCTTGCGGGGATGAGGAACAACTTTTGATGGGATCTCCCGGCAGACGGCCAAACGCGACCGAGGCCGAGCGGCAGCCCTGGGGCTGCTCAGCGGGTTCGTCGTCGCTCGATCCGGACAAAAGCGGTCATGGCGATGGAAGATGTGTCGTCCGTGCGCCGTTGTCAATGCAAGCGATGCGGCCGGCCATCGCCGACCGGCGGGGAAGCCCCCCGGACCGGCGAACGCCCGCGACGCGGAAGGAGGTTCGGGGGATGGCGCGTCTCGCCGAACTGGGCGGTGGCAGGATCGGCCGGCGGCACCTGGGCTGGGGCCTCGTGCTCGCCGCCGCCATGATGGTGGCCCCCGTCGCCGGCTGGGCGATGGAGGAGCTGCGCTTCTTCCGCATCGGCACGGCCGCCACCAGCGGCACCTATTTCCAGATCGGCGGCGTGCTGGCGAGCGCCATCTCCAAGCCGCCCGGCGCGCGCGACTGCGAGCGCGGCGGCAGCTGCGGCGTGCCGGGCCTCGTCGCGGTGGCCCAGGCGAGCCAGGGCTCGCTTCAGAACGTGGTCGCGGTCGGTACGGGCCAGCTGGAATCCGCGCTGGTGCAATCGGACATGGCGTATTGGGCCTATTCCGGCACCTCGGTCGCGCCGAAGCGCTGCGGCCACGGCAAGGCGGCGACGGCAGCCTCCGCCGGCGCGGCGCTGCTGAAGAGCGAGGGGCCGGTCAAGAGCCTGCGCGCCATTGCCGGCCTCTACCCCGAGGATGTGCATGTCGTGGTCCGCGCCGACAGCCCGATCCAGAGCCTGCGCGACCTCAAGGGGCGACCGGTGGCGCTCGGCGAGCCCGAATCCGGCACGCTTGCCGACGCCCGGCTGATCCTCGAAGCGGCGGGGCTGAACGAGTGCGAGGTCGATGGCACATATCTGCGCCTGTCGGAGGCCGCCGACGCGCTGGTGCAGGGGCGGATCGACGCCTTCTTCCTGACCGCCGGATATCCGGTGCCGGCGATCGCCGACGTCGCCATGACGACGCCGATCCGGCTGCTGCCGATCCCGCGCGAGGTGGCCGACCGGCTGACGCACAAATTCCATTTCTTCGGCCTCGACGTGATCCCGGCCGGAAGCTATCCCGGCCTCGACCACGAGACCGCGACCGTGAGCACGACGGCGCTGTGGGTGACGCGCGCCGAGATCGACGACGATCTCGTCTACGCCGTCACCAAGTCGCTGTGGTCGCAGGCGACCCAGCGCCTGCTCGAGGCCACCCATCCGGTCGGCAGCCGCATCCGCCTCGCCACCGCGCTCGACGGCCTCACCATCCCGCTCCACCCCGGCGCCGTCCGCTACTACCGCGAAATCGGCCTGCACATCCCGGATGGGCTCTAAACGTTGCTGCCGCGGCACATGGTCCTTTTGGCGGCTACCGTTCTCGCGCGAGCCGATCCAAACCCTCCAACCCGGCCACAACTGCTGCCAGTAAACGGTGCTTCTGGTATTGAGGCCAACGCTCGCCCTTTTCAAGCAACCAAAGCGAGTGAACCGTGTTCGCTATTAAGTAAAGGGCAAAGCTCTCACTCGGAAAATTTTGATTGGCCGCGTGCCTGATCTTGCTGATCTCACCAATGTAGGTACCGTCACTATCGAGCCTATCCCACGTAGCCGAGACCAGTCGTTCCTCGCCGTTTAGCACGTCGGGGAACCGCTGTTCTGCCCAGTGTTGATCTTCGCCAGGAATCTCCAACCGAACGCTAGACTCAAAGGAAACAAAATCGCGAAAGAGATGGTGAAAGCCCGTGTGCTGGAAGTCTATAAACGCAACCTCATTTCCCTCACCTGTGTACATAACGTTATTGCCATTTAGGTCGCCGTGACAGACGCACTCCGTCACCATTCCCCAGTCCCGATTAAAGAGGCATCGGTTCAAATTCGGGATGGAAGGCCTCCCCGAAAAGGCAAACGTGCTTTCCTCAAAATACACGTTATGTCCACCTGATTGCGCTAGCTTTCGCAGTTCTGCCTTGAACATCTGCTCGCGATCGGCCCGGCGCGCGTTGCGTGTGTAATACGGCTGCTCTCCAAAATAAATTCTTGCATCTTTCTCACTTGGGCGACATTCCGAATACCAGTTTTGATTTTTTGAAAATAAAATGCTGTCGACGACGGCATCAACCACAGACAGCTGTCCCCTGCGCAAAAAATGATTGGCCGGCGACGGTTCCTTGCCACCACCCATCACGAACGAGTAGCAGATCGCCCCAAAATTCCCACAAGATCCGAACCCCATAAGGTCGACCCGCCACAGGTACGGCAGGCGCCATTTGACGAAACGATTGTAGTTTGAGAGCTCTGCGCGCGCTCTGGAGAGTTCCGATATCTTTAAGATACTAGGTACGCTGTTCTTTCGTGAACCGGTCCATATGTGCATAAGATATACCCCAGAGCCGCTGAAGCCCCCGGGTATAGGTGATAATTCAACCTTTCCGACGTCCGTCCCCTCCGTCCCTAAATCCACTCCATAAAGACACTGTTCCGCCATCGACTGAAGTTCTGCCTCGGATAGTTTAACCTTTTTTGAATGGGCAGGACCTGCCATTCTGAGATCGAAGCTGTACGCGAGTTCGCCGACCGGGTACCTCCTCAGCAACTGCGCTACTACCGATTTAAGATATCGATTGTATTCATCTGTTCCGAGATACTCCTTGCTTAGGTAGTGATCGGGGCTCGCAAGCCCTGCCAACTTATCCAAACTCACGTTTTGTCCAGTTAAAAGGAAAAAGAGTACATCCGGAAACTGGTTTTTGACCCGCGAGATGATCTGAGCTCCGGCATAACGAAGCGACCCATCGCCCAGGTCCATGTCGCAAACCGCGATGTGAGGCCGCCTCAAGAGCGCTGATAGGAAGGTCTTTTCATCAGCGGCCCAGTCTATTTCGGAATGAAAAGAGCCGAAGCTCAGACACTTCGTGAGAACGGTCGACCATCTCTCGAATTCCTTTTCTCTGTCTTCAAGATAGACAATTCGGAGCCCTGTCATTCAGCATCTCCCGAGTTTGTAATCGAGGCTACGGGAAGGAGGACTATCACCCTGAGTGGGCGGGATTTTCGGCCCGGCGGCGGTTCAGTATCAACGTATGTCAGCCCCCCCCACAATCTCGCATGCGCCCCTAACAAGAACATGCCAAAGTGATATGAACGATCCTCCTCCTCCCAGACCGGTGCGATCGTCAAGCGGTCCAGCAGGTCGAGCTGCGTTCGAGTGTGCTTAGCTTCATACGTTATTCTCAGTAATAGGCCAGGTTGAGATCTCAGCTCAGACTCGCGCACGCGCTTCAGCCCTCGCACTACTCGAATTGAAATTGTGTCGTGATAAACATCAGAATGTGCCCGGCAATTTTCAACAAGCGTCTCTATAATAATTGCGAGCGAAGCCGCGGCTTCTTTACGAAAACGGATGTTGTATTTTGGAACGCTGACGAGCGAGCGCAAGGTATCGGCGTCCAACCAGTCAAAGGAGCCAACAACTCCTTCAAGGATTTCATTGAGAGTTATGCTTGCGTTGGCAGACTGTGCTCTCGCCGTGTGCATAGGAACTTCAATAAAATCGAGGACGCCTAATAGCTCTGGGCGTTCACGCCGGATTTTTTCAATACGGTGATGTACAAGATGCGAGAGCGACATCTTCGGGAGCCAAGCCGCATCTGACGTCCGAGCAACAACATCAAAAAATTCGCCGAGGAGACGCGCGACCGCTTGGCAATAAACCAAATCCTTACCCAATGAGTATGCATACGGCGCTTCTACGTTCATTGTGCCAAATGGGACGCCTCCCTTGACGAGCCGAAAGCAGACCTCCGACTCTGTTTCGGAGCGTCTAATCAAGATGTGCGGCTTCTTCTGCTGCTCCAAGTGCGATTTCACGTTCGCGATATAACTGAACCCCGGATGTTCGCCTGAAAACACAAAGGCGTTTAGCGACAAAGCATCTGTGACAGAAATGTCAGAGCCCCATTTTGAGGCGGCAGAAAGCGCCACGCCAAAGCGACTGGCGACCAATACCAATGTTCCGCGGAACGGATCATATGCTCGGATTGTAGCGCTATGCGCTGATGTCATAGTCGCAACGGACTCAACGACCTTATCAGCGTAACATTTGAATAGGTCCAACGCCTCCGAGTGCGACTGTAAAGGCGCCCTAGTGATAAACTCTCTAACTTGAAGCATATCGGCGTGTAGATCATTGACCCGTCGCAGTTGCTCGGCAACGCGCGTCGCCCCGGAAATCTCCTGTAGGAGCTCTTTTGCTGTTGCGTAGCAAATCCGGTCAATCTGACCGCACGACAGGATGGCTAAAGCGCCAATTGGAAAGTACCTCTTGTGACGGCCATGTACAGCTTCGATTGCCGCCACTGAGAGGTCTGACAGCCGAGCGGGGATTGCGACTGGCAGAAGCTTATAATATTGAAAGGCATCGCCGATCTTGGCGCGATTGGAGTAGTCATTTCCCGATCGCAGGGAGGCCTTTACATCTGCAATGAGATTCGGTTGACCGCGCACGGCGCTATCGGGGTGAAAAAACTGAAAATCGAAATCTTGTTCCGTCGCTTCAGACAAGTTGACGCCGACCGGATCTCGAACGGCCACAAAACCAGCTTCGACTGAGAAACGTTGCGCGATGAAGCTCGTTATCGTCGGTAGATCCGTATTCCGATCCGTCGAGATCGCTTCCTTTGCGAGCAAACGGGACGTGTTCTCGATGTAGTGACTATATTGGTCGCTGAGCACAAAAAAGATAGTGCATAAGCTTCTGATCGCCTCTAACACTAACTTGGGAAGACCAGGTAGATGATAGATATCGACCAGACCGGTAGAAAGACAATTCAGATCGTGCCTGCTCTGCAGCTCATGAACGTATTGAGCCAATTCAAACCGGTCTCTGAACCGTCTAACCTGCCCTGAAGCAATGCAAAAGGACGCATAGTTAAAGACTATCCTGTCTCCCGGAATATCCTCGAACGGTCGTCCCGGGAGAGCCTTCTTTTGGTGAAAAACAATACACAAAAATTCGTTAGTTGAAAGGCAGCTCCTGAGGACATCGATTAGCTCGCCGATGTCGTGGATCCGTCGATCGCTCGAGAGTCTAGAAAGAAATATTCTAAGCTCTTTGGCCCTGGACGTTTTCTCGAGTTCGGCTTGGAGACTCGCGGCGCCCCGAGTTACGCATCGAACGCCTCGCATGGGAGATCGCAAAGCTTTGATTCTTATCGCTACCTTGATCACCGTCAACAACGAAGCGCGCATTGGTCCAAATATCTGCAGGTAAACGAATGAGAAGCGGCGCCGAAGATCAGCTGAGTTCGATCGATCTTGGCGTGCCACGCTTCGTGGACGACTGTTCAGGACCGCCGTCCTCTCCTTGGCTCCCGGCGAGGCCATCGAGATAACCCACGACTTGAGCCGCGAGCTGGAAATACTCCATCGCGGAAGCGGTTGATAACCCAAAATCCGACGCGTGAGCCGCATCATTACGAAGACTTCTAAGGTCCCTTATCAATTCAGCGATGGGATCGGTTAAGACACCATGCCTCTCAAGAAGCCGAATGGCACGAAAGGTCATTGTCTCAGAGGTGAACGTCCCATCTTTGACCAGACTCTTCGCAACGCGGAGAGCCGCCGCCTCAACGTGGCGCCACGCCTCCATCACAGCCGCGCGCGGCGATACCTCAGCCAATTTGAGAATTTGGGTGTCTATTGCAAATGGAAATCGGCTATGACCGAGCGATGTTAAGCGTAACTCCGACGATGCCTCTTGTTTTGCAAGCTCCAGCTTCCTGTCGAATTCGATCTCCACCGAGCTCACCTTGAACTCGGGACACGAGTGCAAGCAGGGATCTTATCGGCTCACGTAGGATCAGAACCGCGCCAAGGGCTGCCGCTGGCCATGCGATATCGCCGGTAAGCTTAGACACGAAGGTCAGCCAGTCCATGGCGTCTTTGGCAGCCGCAATATTACGCTAAGGCTCTGCTGACGCTAGCGATTGGAGCGGCTGAATGCAAGATTTTGACTTTTTTGTTCGTCGATCAAACCGTTTGCTTCGATTCCGATGGCTAAACTGGCGCGGCAGCGCCCATTGCCGCTCCTGGTACATCCCAGACATGCCGGTTTCCGCCCGCGACGATAGCTCAAAACTGAAGAGCGGACTCTGTTGACCGCGCCCGCAAATCCTCCCGCGCTAACCAGATAGGGAAATGATGTCGCTATCAGGATAGAGCTCTCTTCGGCTGCTGAGCCGAACGCCGCCCCTCACCCCTGCTTGCGGATATCGACGGTCAGGACCCCGTCTGCCTCGCTCTGCGCGACGAGCTGATTACCGGTCACCAGGCAGAAATGTTCGAAATCCTTGGCCGCGCCGGGATCGGTGGCGAGGACGCGCAGCACGCCGCCCTCGGGCAGATTGCGCATCGCCTTGCGCGCCTTGAGCACGGGCAGCGGGCATTTGAGCCCCTGGGCGTCGAGGATGACGGGATCGGCCATCTCAGGCGAAGCGGTTGTTCTTGGCAAAGCCGCTGGGGGCGACCCGGCCGCTCGAGGCGCGCTGGCCGACCCAGCCGCGGATATCGGGCTCGGTCCGCGTGCGCTCGCCGCTCTTCCAGCTGAGGCCCTCGGCCTTGGCGAAGGTCTTGGCGTCCGAGAGCTCGCCGTCATGATAGCGCTGCAGGATGACGCCGCGGCCGCGGGCCATCTCCGGCACCTCGGCCAGCGGGAAGACGAGCAGCTTGCGGTTGGTGCCGATCACGGCGACGCTGTCGCCGCTCACCGGCACGCAAACCCGCGCCGCGGCCCCCTCGCCCGGGTTCATCACCACCTTGCCCGCGCGCGTCTGGCCCAGCACCTCGTCGGCCGGGACGACGAATCCCCGCCCGTCGCTGGAGGCCAGCAGCAGCCTGGCGCCGGGAGCATAGGGCAGGATCGCCGCCACGTCGTGCTCGTTGCCGAGATCGATCATCAGGCGCAGCGGCTCGCCATGGCCGCGCCCGCCCGGCAGCTTGTCGACCGGAACCGTGTAGAAGCGGCCGTTGGTGGCGAAGACCAGCAGCTTGTCGGTGGTGGCGGCCTCGATGACGAAGCGCCCCTCGTCGCCCTCCTTGTACTTGACCTCGGCGAGCGCGAGGTTGTGGCCCTTGACGGCCCGGATCCAGCCCTTGGCCGAGCACAGCACCGTGACGGGCTCGCGCTCCATCAGCGCCTCCACCGGCACCATGATGGCGGCGGGCGCGGCGCCGATCTCGGTGCGGCGCAATCCCAGCGGGCCGCTGCCGAACGCCTTGCGGATGTCCTCGATCTCGCCGGCGATCGCCTTCCACTGCCGCTTCTCGTCCTCGAGCAGCCCCTCGAGCGTCTCCTGCTCGGCAGCGAGGCTTTTCAGCTCGCGCTTGATCTCGATCTCCTCGAGCCGGCGCAGCGAGCGCAGCCGCATGTTGAGGATCGCCTCGACCTGGACCTCGCTCAAACGCCAGCGCTTCATCATGCGCTCCTTGGCGTCGTCATGCTCGCGGATGATCCGGATCACCTCGTCGAGATTGAGGTAGACGATCATCTGCCCCTTGAGGATCTCGCTGCGGCGCAGGATCTCGGCGAGGCGGAAGCGGGTGACGCGCAGCAGTACGACGCGGCGATGGTCGAGGAAGGCCTGCAGCACCTCCTTGAGGTTCATCACGCGCGGCACGCCGGCGGCGTCGAGCACGTTCATGTTGAGGGGCACGCGCGTCTCGAGCTCGGTGGCGCGGAACAGCGACTCCATCAGCACCGAGGGATCGACGTTGCGCGATTTCGGCTCGAGCACGATGCGCACCACATCGGTGGATTCGTCGTGCACGTCGGCCAGGAGGGGCAGCTTGCGCTCCTCGAGCAGCGCCGCGATCTTCTCGATCAGCCGCGATTTCGCCACCTGGTACGGGATCTCGGTGACGATCACCCGGTAGAGCCCGTGGCCGTGCTTCTCCGACGTCCAGCGCGCGCGCAGGCGGAAGCTGCCGCGGCCGGTCTCATAGGCCTGGAGGATGGTCTCGGCCGGCTCGACCAGAATGCCGCCGGTGGGGAAATCGGGACCGCGCACGCGTTCGACCAGCTCGGCCACGCCGCAGCGCTTGTGGCGGACGAGATGCAGCAGCGCGTCGCAGAGCTCGCCGACATTGTGCGGCGGAATGCTGGTCGCCATGCCGACGGCAATGCCGCTGGCGCCGTTCGCCAGCAGATTGGGAAAGCGCGCCGGCAGCACCACGGGCTCGCTGTTCTCGCCGTCATAGGTCGGGCGGAAATCGACCGCGTCCTGGTCGATGCCGGCGAGCAGCGCCTCGGCGACCTCGGTGAGCCGGCTTTCGGTGTAGCGATAGGCCGCGGCGTTGTCGCCGTCGATATTGCCGAAATTGCCCTGGCCCTCGACCAGCGGATAGCGCTGCGCGAAATCCTGCGCCAGCCGCACCAGCGCGTCATAGACGGCGACGTTGCCATGCGGGTGGAATTTGCCGATGACGTTGCCGACGACGCGAGCGCATTTCTTGAAGCCCGATTTCGGGTCGAGCTTGAGCTCGCGCATGGCATAGAGCAGCCGGCGGTGCACCGGCTTCAGCCCGTCGCGCACATCGGGCAGCGAGCGCGCGGTGATGGTGGAGAGCGCATAGGAGAGGTAGCGCTCTCCCAGCGCTACGGCAAAATCCACGTCACGGATTTCGCCGGCGGCGGCGGTCTTGCTCATGGGGATCCGATCGACAGGGCGGCGTGCGCGGCGCGACGCCTAGAGACTCTGCTCACGCGATATTGTAGCGAGGCGCTGGATCAGGTCAACGAAGCGCGCGCGCGCCGGCGGCACATCGCGGTCCTGCGGCTCGAAGACGCGCCGGTCGAGGAAGTACCCGGTGAGTGCCAGACCGTCGAGCACGTCCTGCGGCGAGGGCGTGCCCTCGCCCGCGCGCGCCAGCAGAAAAGGCGGCAGGCGCAAGAGCTTGTCGCGATAGGGCTCGCCCGCCGCGGCGGACACCGCATGGCCGGATTTGGGCGAGACATAGGCGAGCTCCGCCGTCGTGCCGGTGGCGGCGCAGCGGGAGAGATCGAGACCGAATCCGATCTCCGCCAGCAGCATCAGCTCCCATTCGACATAGCCCACCGCCCAGCCGCGATCGGCATCCAGCGACTCGAGCAGCGCGCAGAGCCCGGCATAGGCCTCCGGATGCGGCTCGCGCTCGGGCAGCGAGGTCTCGGCAAGGGCGGCGGCGGCGGCCAGGCAGGCGAGCCGCGCCGGGTCCTCGATGAAACGCGCCGCATGGCCGTGCAGCACCTCGCCCGCCAGCGTGCCGAGATGCTCGGCGAGTCGCGCCTTCCACACCGCGGCGACGCGGTTGCCGATCTCGTAGACCGGACGCAGCTTGCGCCCCTGGCCGCCGCGCACCAACCCTGCGTGCCGGCCATGCCCGCGCGTCAGCAGCTGGACGATGAGCGCACCCTCGCCGTAGCGGCGCGCCGCCAGCACGATGCCCTCGTCCTCCCACTGCATCGCTCAGCTCTCGAACTCCAGGCCCATCGCCTTGTAGCGCTCGCGATCCTCGGTCCAGTCCTCGCTCACCCGCACGAACAGAAAGAGGTGCACGCGGCGGCCGAACATGCGCTCGAGCTCGGCCCGGGCGCGCTCGCCGATCAGCTTGATCCGGCTGCCGCCCTTGCCGAGCACGATCGCCTTCTGGCTGTCGCGCTGCACGTGGATGGTCTGCGAGATCTTGACGCTGCCGTCCTCGCGCTCCTCCCAGCCCTCGGTCTCGACGAAGGTGGCGTAGGGCAACTCCTGATGGAGCTGCAGGAAGACCTGCTCGCGTGTCGCCTCCGCCGCCATCAGCCGTTGCGGCAGGTCGGTGAGCTGATCCTCGGGAAAGAGCCAAGGGCCCGCTGGCAGCGCGGCAGCGAGATGACGGCGGAGATCGGCGACGCCGTCGCCGCTCAAGGCGGAGATCATGAACACGGCATCGAAGATGCCGTCGCGGCGCAGCCGGTCGACCAGCGGCAGCAGGCGCGGCCGCTCGACCAGGTCGATCTTGTTGAGCGCCAGCACGGCGCGGCGGCCGGCGGATTTGAGTTCGTCGACGATGCGCTGCGCATCGGCATCGATGCCGCGCGCGGCATCGATCAGCACGACCACCTGGTCGGCATCCTCGGCGCCGGACCAGGCGGCGGCGACCATGGCGCGCTCGAGCCGGCGCTGCGGCGCGAAGATGCCGGGGGTGTCGACGAAGATCAGCTGCGCCGCGCCTTCGACGACGATGCCGAGCACGCGCGAGCGCGTCGTCTGCACCTTGGGCGAGACGATCGACACCTTGGCGCCGATGAGCTGGTTGAGCAGCGTCGATTTGCCGGCATTGGGGGCGCCGACCAGCGCCACATAGCCGCAGCGCCGCTCGCCCGCGTCGCTCATGAGCCGGCGTCGAGCGCGGCGAGCGCCGCCGCCGCGGCGGCCGCCTCCGCCGCGCGCTTGGAGGAGCCGCTGGCCGAGGCCGGCGGCAGGCCGTCGACCGAGACGGTGACGGTGAAGGTGCGGCGATGCGCCGGGCCCTCGGTCGCCACCGTGCGATAGACCGGCAGCGCCCGGCCGCGCGCCTGCGCCCATTCCTGCAGCGCCGTCTTGGGATCGCGCGGCGGCGCCCCGAGCTTGGTCAGGCGCTGCTCCCACCAGCGCTCGACGAAGCCCCGCGCCGCGGCGAGGCCGCCATCGAGATAAAGGGCGGCGATCACCGCCTCGCAGACATCGGCGAGCACGCTCGGATTGCCGCGCGCGCCGGCCGCCTCCTCGCCGCTGGAGAGCACGATATGCGCGCCGAGCCCGATCTCCTTGGCGATGCTGGTCAGCGTCTCGCGCCGCACCAGGCTGGTATGGCGGCGCGTCAGCGCGCCTTCGGCCTCGTCGGGAAAGCGCCGCCACAGCAGTTCCGCGATGATCAGGCCGAGAACGCGGTCGCCGAGGAATTCCAGCCGCTCGTAGCCGCGCTTGCCCGCGCCGCGCCGCGCGCGCGCGCTCGGATGGGTCAGCGCCTCGACCAGCAACTCGGGGTGATCGAAGCGGTGGCCAAGGGCATCGGCAAGCGATGCCAAGTCGGCGGCCGCGTCTTTCATGGTCAATGGATCGCCGTGAACAGGCGATCGTAGCGGATAGTGAAGGGCCAATTCCAGATCTCCCACCAGCGCGCATAACCGCTGGTGGAGAAGAAGATGAATTCCGCATGGCCGACGAGATTCTCGGCCGGAACGTAGCCGACGCCGCTCGAGGGGTCGCGGCTGTCGGCGGAATTGTCGCGGTTGTCCCCCATCATGAAATAATGATCGGGCGGAACCAGGAAGGGACAGGTGTTCTCCAGGTCCCGGCTCTCCTCATGCGGGTCCTCGCAGGGCTTGGCCGGCGGCGGCTGCTCGCCCGAGGCCAGCAGGATTGGATGCGACACGCCGTCGGGCAGCGTCTCGATGTATTGCTGGCGCGTCATCCCGGTCTCGGGATCGATATAGCTGTCGATCCGATGGAGCTTCACCGGCGCGCCGTTGATGTAGACGACGCTGCCGAGCACCTGGATCTTGTCGCCGGGCAGGCCGATGAGCCGCTTGATGTAGTCGGTCGAGGGATCGCGCGGATATTTGAAGACGATGACGTTGCCGCGCCGCGGCTCGTGGAAGAAGATGCGCCCGGAGATCAGCGGCAGGCCGAAGGGCAGCGAATAGCGGCTGTAGCCGTAGGAGAATTTCGAAACGAAGAGATAATCCCCGACCAGCAGCGTCGGCACCATCGAACCCGAAGGAATATTGAAGGGCTCGTAGAGGAAGGTGCGGATGACAATCGCGATGGCGATGGCGTAGACGAGCGTCTTGATCGTCTCGACGACGCCGTCCGAGGTCTTGTTTTTCATTAAAGGCGCCCGCTAGATCGTTGAAATTATGTGTTTTGTCGAGAAACCGACCCGAGGATGGCGAGGATTAAGCGAAGCCTGCGCCGGGAAGTCAAGGGTGGCCGGGGGCGGATTTGGCCTGCCCTAGCCCGGAACCGCCGAGATGATCACCAGGGCCTGGGCGATCGGCGGCTCGTCGGTGAGCGTCACGTCGATGCGCGCCGCGAGGCCGGGCGGCGTCAGCGCCTTGAGCCGCTCCAGCGCGCCGCCGGTCAGCACCAGGCTCGGCCGCCCGCCCGGCAGATTGACGACCCCGAGATCGCGCCAGTAGACGCCGCGGCGAAAGCCGGTGCCGAGCGCCTTGGAGCAGGCCTCCTTGGCGGCATAGCGCTTGGCATAGCTCTCGATGCGGTTGGCGCGACGGTCGGAACGCGCGCGCTCCTCGGGCGTGAAGACGCGATCGAGAAAACGGTCGCCGAAGCGCGCGATGGTCTTCTCGATGCGGCGGATGTCGATGAGGTCGCTGCCGATGCCGAGGATCACGCGCGTGCCTCGTCCATCAGGGCGCGCATCCGCCGGATGGCGGCGTCGAGTCCGACGAAGATCGCCTCGCCCACCAGGAAATGGCCGATATTGAGCTCGACGATGGTGGCGATCGCAGCCACCGGACCGACGGTGTCATAGCCGAGCCCATGGCCGGCATGGCATTCGAGCCCGATCGCCTCGGCATGGGTGGCGGCGGCGGCAAGCCGCTGCAGTTCCCTCGCGCGCGTCGCGCCTTCCGCCTCGCAATAGGCGCCGGTGTGAAGCTCGACCACCGGCGCGCCGAGCGCGCGCGCCATGTCGAGCTGCGGCGTCTCGGGATCGATGAAGAGCGAGACGCGGATGCCGCCATCGACCAGGCGGCGGATGATCGGCGCCAGGTGATCGCGGCCGCCGACCACGTCGAGCCCGCCCTCGGTGGTGACCTCGCTGCGCTTTTCGGGCACCAGGCAGGCGGCGTGCGGCTTCACCGCCAGGGCCACGGCCAGCATCTCCGGCGTCGCCGCCATTTCGAGATTGAGCGGCAGCGCGATCTCCCGCGCGAGGCGCGCGATGTCCTCGTCGCGGATGTGGCGGCGGTCCTCGCGCAGATGCGCGGTGATGCCGTCCGCGCCGGCGGCCGCGGCGATCGCGGCGGCGCGCAGCGGATCGGGATGGCGTCCGCCGCGCGCGTTGCGCAGCGTCGCGACATGGTCGATGTTGACGCCGAGGCGCAGCCTGCGCTTGCCGGGAGCCATCAGCCGCGCGAGCGCTCGACCGAGTTGATCACCGGCGTGGCGCGCAGCGCCGCGATGATGTTGGTGAGGTGCTTCACGTCCTTCACCTCGATATCGACCAGGATCTCGAAGAAATCGACCGAGCGGTTGGTGATCTTGAGATTGGTGATGTTGCCGGCCTGCTTGCCGATCACCGTGGTGAGGCTGCCGAGGCTGCCCGGCTCGTTGCCGAGCGTGACGTTGATGCGGCCCACATGGCCGATCTCGCCATCGCCCTTGCTGTTCCAGGCGACGTCGAGCCAGCGCTCGGGCGTGTCGGCGAAATTGGCGAGCGCGTCGCAGTCGATGGTATGGATGGTGACGCCCTTGCCGGTGGTGACGATGCCGACGATGCGGTCGCCGGGCAGCGGATGGCAGCAGCCGGCGAAATGCAGCGCCATGCCGGGGATGAGCCCGCGGATCGGCACCGCATTGTCCGACGCCTTCTTGCTGCGCGCGGTGGCAAGCCGCACCACCTTTGCCGGCTTGGCATCGGGCCGCGGCGGATAGATCGCATGCACCACTTCGCGTCCGGTGGCGAGCCCCTCGCCGACCGCGACGTAGAGATCCTCGACGCTGGCGCAATTGAAGGTCTTCAGCGCCTCCTCGAGCGCCTTCTCGGTGAAGTCGTGGCCCTCGTGGCGGAAGGCCTTCTGCAGGATCGCCTTGCCGAGATCGAGATATTGCTGACGCTGCTGGGTGCGGATGAAGCGGCGGATGCGCGCGCGCGCCTTGCCGGTGACGACGAAGCGCTCCCAGGTCGGCGACGGCGTCTGCGCCTTGGAGGTGATCACCTCGACCTGGTCGCCATTGGCGAGCTGGGTGCGCAAGGGCGCGAGCCGGCCATTGATCTTGGCGCCGACGCAGGTGTCGCCGATGACCGAGTGCACGGCATAGGCGAAATCGACCGGCGTGGCACCTCGCGGCAGCGCGATCAGGTCGCCCTTGGGGGTGAAGCAGAACACCTGGTCCTGGAACATCTCGAGCTTGGTGTGCTCGAGGAATTCCTGCGGATCGGGCGCGTGCTCGAGGATGTCGAGCAGCTCGCGCAGCCAGCGGTATTGCCGCCCTTCGGTGCGCGGCGCGCCCTGCTTGTAGACCCAATGGGCGGCGACGCCGAGCTCGGCAACCTCGTGCATCTCGCGGGTGCGGATCTGCATCTCGATGCGTTGCCGCTCCGGTCCGATGACGCCGGTGTGGAGCGAGCGGTAATTGTTGGGCTTGGGCGTCGAGATGTAGTCCTTGAAGCGGCCGGGCACGACGGGATAGCGGCTATGGACGATGCCCAGGGCCTGATAGCACTGCTCCACCGTCTCGACCACGACGCGGAAGGCCATGATGTCGGAGAGCTGCTCGAAGCCCACGTTCTTCTGCTGCATCTTGCGCCAGACCGAATAGGGCGTCTTCTCGCGACCGGACACCTCGGCCACCAGCCCGTGCTCCGTCAGCGTCTCCTGCAGCTCGTCGATGATGCGCTCAGCCAGCCCCTCGCCCTTCTCGCGCAGGAAGGAGAGCCGCGCCATGATGCTGGCGCGGGCCTCGGGATGGAGCTCGGCGAAGGCGAGATCCTCGAGCTCGTCCTTCATCTCCTGCATGCCGATGCGCTCGGCGAGCGGGGCGTAGATCTCCATCGTCTCGCGCGCGATGCGACGGCGGCGCTCCTCGTCCTTGAGGAAATGCAGCGTGCGCATGTTGTGCAGGCGGTCGGCGAGCTTCACCAGGAGGACGCGGATGTCCTCGGACATCGCCAGCACCAGCTTGCGGAAGTTCTCCGCCTGCTTGGTCTGGTCCGATTGCAGCTCGAGCCGCGACAGCTTGGTGACGCCGTCCACCAGCCGGGCGATGTCGGGACCGAACAGGCGCTCGATATCCTCGAGCGTCGCCACCGTGTCCTCGACCGTGTCGTGCAGCAGGCCGGTGACGATCGAGGCGGCATCGAGCTTCATCTCGGCGAGGATGCCGGCGACCTCGATCGGATGCGAGAAATAGGGATCGCCCGAGGCGCGCAGCTGCGAGCCATGCGCCTTCATCGAGAAGACATAGGCGCGGTTGATGGCGGCCTCGTCCGCGGCGGGATCGTAGGCCTTGACGCGCTCGACCAGTTCGAATTGACGCATCATCGCGGATCACTCCGCGCCGCCGGCGCCGGGTCGGCGGGAACACGGCTGGAGACTGCGAAGCCGCCCCCGCGCCGCATCCTTATTTCGTCTTCTCGGGGATCTCGCTGCCGCCTTCCGCCAGATCCGGGTTGATGTCGTCGCTGAGGCCCACGGCGTCGTCGGGCGCGACGAACAGCATGTCCTCGCTGAGCTCCTCGTCGACCGCGCCTTCCTCCTCCTCCATGTCGACCGGCTGCGCCAGCTCGGTCGGCCATTGCTGGGCGCCGATCTCGATCTCGGTGTCCTCTTCCGGCTCGTCGATCTCGACGTGCTTCTGCATGCCCTTGATCAGCGCATTCTGCAGCGCGTCGAGCGGGATGGTCTCGTCGGCGATCTCGCGCAGCGCCACCACCGGGTTCTTGTCGTTGTCGCGCTCGAGCGTGATCTGCGCGCCGGCGGTGACGTCGCGCGCCCGCTGGGCCGCCAGCAGCACCAGCTCGAAGCGGTTCGGGACCTTGATGACGCAATCTTCAACGGTTACACGAGCCATGCCGACACTTCTCCCGCAGCGGAACCTGAGTCGTGCAATATATAAGGCGAGCGGCTATCGCCGCAACAACAGGACGACAGTATTGTTGCGGCCCGCCGCCGGCGCGCCCCTGTATCAGGGCGTATTGCCGTTAAGAATCATATAATTACCGCTCAATCCTCGAGCCGTTCGGCGAGCTGATCCGGGGGCAGCCGCGCGATCATCTCCGGCAGTCCTTCGCCGGTCACCGGATGCCGCCAGCCCGGCGCCACGTCGTGTAGCGGCAACAGCACGAATCCCCGCTGGTGGAGGCGCGGATGCGGCAGCACCGGCGCCGTCTCCCGGACGAGACCGTCATAGTCCAGGATGTCGAGATCGAGCGGCCGCGCCTCGTTCCGGGTGCGGCGGACGCGGCCGAAACGGGCCTCGACGCGGTGCAGCAGCGCCAGCAGCTCGGTCGGGCCAAGGGCCGTCGCGACCACCGCTATGCCATTGACATACCAGGGTTGATCGCCCGCCGGCACGGGCGCCGTGCGATACCAGGGCGAGCGCCGCTCGATGGTCACCCCCGCCTGCGCCAGCGCGTCCAGCGCCGCCGCCAGCGTCGCTGCGGGCGTCCCTGCGGCGCTCGGCAGGTTGGCGCCGAGCCCGAGCAGGATCATGGCGCGGAGAGGCGGCTTGACGCCGGCATTTCGGTACGGGCTAATGCCCGGGGAGCGTTATTCCGACACATATTACTCATGTCATGGAGTAGGCACCGATGATTTTTTATCCACAAGAGAAAATCGCCCTCTTCATTGACGGCGCCAATCTCTATGCCGCGGCGCGTGCCTTGCAGTTCGACATCGATTACAAACGGTTGCTGGACCTTTTCGGTTCAAAAGGTCGCCTCATCCGCGCTTTTTACTATACGGCGCTGATCGAAGACCAGGAATACTCGCCGATCCGCCCGCTGGTCGACTGGCTCGACTACAATGGCTACACCATGGTGACCAAGCCGACCAAGGAGTACACGGACGCCACCGGGCGCCGCAAGATCAAGGGCAATATGGACATCGAGCTGGCGATCGACGTCATGGAGATGGCGCAATATCTCGACCATATCGTGCTGTTCTCCGGTGATGGCGACTTCCGCCGGCTGGTCGAGGCGGTGCAGCGCAAGGGGGTGCGCGTCACCGTCGTCTCCACCATCCGCTCGGCGCCGCCGATGATCGCCGACGAGCTGCGCCGGCAGGCCGACATGTTCCTGGAGCTGCAGGAGCTCGCTTCCAGCATCATGCGCGTCCATCACCGCGAGGACAGCCAGCGCCAGCAGGTGAACCAGGGCTACGGCCCGGCGTGAGCGCGGCGCCCGATCGCGACTGCCCGCTCTGCCCCCGCCTCGGCGCTTTCCGCCAGCGGCAGCGCGCCGATCACCCCGATTGGTTCAACGCGCCGGTCCCCTCCTTCGGCGCGGGCGGGCGGCTTCTCATCGTCGGGCTGGCTCCGGGCCTGCGCGGCGCCAACCGCACCGGGCGGCCCTTCACCGGCGACTTTGCCGGCGTGCTGCTGTACCAGACCCTGGGCAAATTCGGCTTCGCCGCGGGCAGCTATGGCGAGCGCGCCGATGACGGGCTGGTGCTGGTCGATTGCCGCATCACCAACGCGGTGCGCTGCGTGCCGCCGGAGAACAAGCCGGAACCGGCGGAGATCAAGGCCTGCAACCGGTTTCTCGCCGCCGAGATCGCGGCGCAGCCGCGGCTCGCGGCGGTGCTGGCGCTGGGCGCGATCGCGCACCAGGCGGTGCTGGCGGCGGCCGGCGTGCGCCGCGCCGCCTACCCCTTCGCCCATGGCGCCTTGCACACGCTGCCGAGCGGGCTGCTGCTCGCCGACAGCTATCACTGCTCGCGCTACAACACCAATACCGGCAGGCTGACGCCGGCGATGTTCGAGGCGGTGTTCGCGGCGCTGCGGGACCGCCTCAGCGGTTCCGCTCGCGCATGATGCGCGCGCGGTCGCGCTGCCAGTCGCGCTGCTTCTCGGTCTCGCGCTTGTCGGCCTTGCGCTTGCCCTTGGCCAGACCGAGCTCGAGCTTGGCGCGGCCGCGCTCGTTGAAATAGATCGACAGCGGCACCAGCGTGATGCCCTCGCGCTTGATCGCGCCCATCAGGCGGTTGATCTCGCGCTTGTGCAGCAGCAGCTTGCGCGGGCGCCGCGGCTCGTGGTTGAAGCGCGACGAGGGATATTCCGGGAAATGCGCGTTCACCAGGTAGATGCCGCCGTCGCGCTCGGTGGCATAGGCCTCGTTGATGCTGGCCAGCCCCTGGCGCAGCACCTTCACCTCGGTGCCGGTGAGCTGTAGCCCCGCCTCGAGCGTGCTCTCGATGAGGAAGTCGTGGCGCGCCCGCCGGTTCTGCGCGACGAAACGCTCGGTCCCGCGCAGCGTCAGTTCAAGACCCCGGCGCTGCGCATGGCAAGCCGCATCTTCTCCTGCGCCTCGGGGCTGGCCGGCACCAGCGGCAGCCGCACCTCGGCGGTGGTCTTGCCGAGCAGCGCGGTGCCGAACTTGCAGGGCGCCGGGCTCGATTCGCAGAACAGCGCGTCATGGAGCGGCGCCAGGCGGTCGTTGATGCGGGTGGCGCGCGCGGTATCGCCCTTGGCCCAGGCCTCCTGCATGTCGGCGCAGGCGCGCGGGGCGACATTGGCGGTCACCGAGATGCAGCCGACGCCGCCCTGCGCGTTGAAGGCGAGCGCGGTGGCGTCCTCGCCCGACAGCATGCAGAAATCGGGGCCGATCACCTGGCGGGTGCGCAGCGGCCGGGCGAGATCGGCCGTCGCATCCTTGACGCCGATGACGTTGGCGAGCTTGGCCAGCCGCGCCATGGTGGCGACGCTCATATCGACGCCGGTGCGGCCCGGGATGTTGTAGATGAGGATCGGCAGCTCGACGGCGTCGTTGATCGCCTTGAAATGCTGATAGAGCCCCTCCTGCGTCGGCCGGTTGTAATAGGGGCAGACGACGAGCGCCGCATCGGCGCCGACGGCCTTGGCATGGCGGGTGAAGCGGATCGCCTCTTCGGTCGAGTTGGAGCCGGTGCCGGCGATCACCGGCACGCGCCGGCGAGCCGCCTCGACGCACAGTTCGACGACGCGGTCGTGCTCGGCATGGCTCAGGGTCGGCGATTCGCCGGTGGTGCCGCAGGGGACGAGCCCTTGCGTGCCCTGGCCGATCTGCCAGTCGACGAATTCCTGGAACGCCTTCTCGTCCACCGCCCCGTTGCGGAACGGGGTGACGAGCGCGACGATCGAGCCCTTGAACATGGCCGTTCTCCCCGTCTTCGGCCGCGACGATAGCCCCAAGGACGGGCCGCGGCAACATATCGCGCCGGGTTTACCGAAAGTTGACGGCTTCGCCGGATGCTGCAGCCGGTGGCGCAGCTTGTTTGCCGGCGACATGTCGATAGAATGCCTCGCAGTTTCGCGCCGGCGCGCTCCCGGCGCCCGGGAGTTGTGATGCCGGTGAGGTGGCTCGCTCATCGTCTCGTGCTGATGGTGTTGCTGCTGTGGGCGTCGGCCGTGCCGGCGCGCGCCGAGCTGAGCGATGCCGACCGGCAGATCTACCGCGAGGCCTTCCAGGCGGCGCGCTCGGGCGACTGGGCGCTCGCCGGCCGGCGCGCCGACAAGGGACATGACCCGCTGCTCGCCAAGGTCCTGTGGTGGCTCAACCTGACGCGCGGCAGCAGCGGCGCCTTGTTCACCGACTTCACCGATTTCATCACCGCCAATCCCGATTGGCCGGGCCAGATGGCAATGCGCCAGCACGCCGAGGAGGCGATGGCCGGGGTCTCCGACCGCACCCTCGGCCAGTGGTTCGACCGCTTCGCCCCGGTGACGCCGGCCGGCAAGTTCAAGCAGGCCGACATCTGGATCGCCGAGGGTCGGGTGCAGCAGGGCGAGGCGCGCATCCGCGAGGTCTGGGCCAAAGGCGATTTCACCGCCTTCGAGGAGAAGTCGGTGCTGCAGCGCTATCACCACATCCTGCGCCAGGAGGACCACTGGGCCCGGCTCGACCGTCTGCTCTGGGACGGCGACGTCGAGGCGGCGCGGCGCATGATGCCGCGCGTCGATCCCGAGCACCGCGCGCTGGCCGATGCGCGCATCCGCATCGCGGCGATGGAACCCGGCATCGAGCGCCTGATCGCGCGCCTTCCGGCGGCGCTGCAGAACGATCCCGGCCTGCTCTTCGAGCGCATGCGCTGGCGCACGCGCAAGGAGCATTACGACGACGCCATCGCCATGCTCGAGCATCCGCCGCACGATCTGGTGCGGCCGCTCGCCTGGGCCACCGAGCGCCAGATCCTGGCGCGGCACGCGCTTGCCGTGGGCGACATCTCGGTGGCCTATCGCCTGGCGGCGCGTCACGGCCTCACCAGCGGCCAGACCTTCGCCGAGCTGGAGTTCTTCGCCGGCTGGGTGGCGCTGCGCTTCCTGCGTGAGCCCGACATCGCCTACAACCATTTCGTCAAGCTCTATGACGAGGTGAAGCTGCCGGTGAGCGTGGCGCGCGGCGCCTATTGGGCCGCGCGCGCCGCCGAGGCGATGGGCTACCATCAGCTCGCCGCCGCCTGGTACGGCACCGCCGCGGTGCAGGTGACGACCTATTACGGCCAGCTCGCCGCGACCGCGCTGGGCGAGCCCAACATCGTCCACGGCATCAGCGAGCCCAAGCCGACGCCCGCCGAGACCGCCGCCTTCGACAAGCGCGAGCTGGTCCGCGCCATGCGGGAAATGGCGGCGGCCGGCGCCAACGACTACATCGGTCCCTTCGCCCGGCGCGTGAGCGAGCAGGCAACAGTGCCGGCCGACCACGTCCTCCTCGCCCACCTCGTCATCAAGCTCGACCGGCCGGACATCGCCGTCGCCGTGGCCAAGAAGGCAAGCTATGCCGGCGTCACCTTGCTCGACGAGGGCTATCCCATCACCGACCTGCCGCCGGGCGGTGCCGCGGAGCGGCCGCTGGTGCTGGCGATGACGCGGCAGGAGAGCGCCTTCGACCACGAGGCGGTGAGCTCCGCCGGCGCCCGCGGCATGATGCAGCTCATGCCGGCGACCGCCAGCCATATCGCCAAGACGCTGCACATGCCGTTCTCGGCCAGCCGGCTGCTGACCGATTCGCGCTACAACATCATCCTCGGGCGGCATTACCTCGACGGGCTGCTCGGCGACTTCTCCGGCTCCTACGTGCTGGCGATCGCCGCCTACAATGCCGGGCCGTCGCGGGTGCACCAATGGATCCGCGACTACGGCGATCCCCGCGCCAAGAACACCGACGTGGTCGACTGGGTGGAATCGATTCCATTGGGCGAGACGCGCAATTACGTGCAGCGCGTGCTCGAGAACCTGCAGATCTATCGCCTGCGGCTCGGCGACCGCGGCCTCGCCTTTTCGCTGGCCAGCGACTTGAAACGGTGAGGGGGTGGCGGCTATCCCCTTCCTGATGCCAGGGAGGCCGACATGACCGATCACCCGCTCGCCGCCACCGCCGCCTGCGTCTTCGACGCCTACGGCACGCTCTTCGACCTCGCCTCTGCCTCGCGCCGCTGCAGCGAGGCGCTGGGCGGCAAGGCGGACGCGCTCTCCGCGCTGTGGCGGACGAAGCAGCTCGAATACAGCTGGCTGCGCAGCCTGATGGGACGGCACGCCGATTTCTGGCAGGTCACCGGCGAGGCGCTGGACTATGCGCTGGCCGCGCTCGACATCGCCGCCGGCGGCGGCCTGCGCGAGCGGCTGATGAACGCCTTTCTCGAGATCGAGGTCTTCGCCGATGCGCGCGCCGCGCTCGAGGCGCTGCGCCGCGCCGGCCGGCCGGCCTCCATCCTCTCCAACGGCTCGCCGCACATGCTCACCACGGCGGTCGGATCCGCGGGGATCGGCCAGCTCCTCGATCATCTCCTGTCGGTCGAGGAGGCCGGCATCTACAAGCCCGACCGCCGCGTCTATCAGCTCGCAGTCGACCGCCTCGGCCTGCCGCCCGAGCGCATCTGCTTCGTCTCGTCCAATGGCTGGGACGCCGCCGGCGCGGCCGGCTTCGGCTTCGTCGCGGTGTGGGCCAACCGTGCCGGCGCGCCGCGCGAGCGCCTGCCGGCCGAGCCGCATGCCGAGATCGCCCGTCTCGACGCGCTGCCGGCACTGCTGGGCCTGTGACGGGTTTTCGCGGACGCCGCCTCACGCTGCAGGACGAACTCGGGCTCTATTTCCGTGACTATGGCGACCCGCTGTCGCCGCGCGCGCCGCTGCTCTGCCTCACCGGCCTGGTGCGCAACAGCGCCGATTTCGCCGATGTCGCGGAGCGTCACGCTGGCGAGCGCCGGGTGATCGCGCCCGACTACCGCGGCCGCGGCCGGTCGGATTATGACAGCGACTGGCGCCATTACGATCCGTTCGTCTACGTCAACGATCTCGCGCATCTGATCGCCGCGACCGGGCTGCAGCGCCTGATCGTCCTAGGTACCTCGCTGGGCGCGGCGCTCGCCATGGGGCTCGCGGTAATGAAGCCGACTGCCATCGGTGCGGTCGTGCTCAACGATTTCGGCCCGGAGGTGAGCCCCGACGGGCTCGGCCGCATCCTCGACTATGTCGGCAGCGACCATCCGCAGCCCGACTGGCCGAGCGCGGTCCGCTACCTGCAGCAGCTGCTGCCGACCCTCTCGATCCGAACCGAGAAAGGCTGGCTCAAGCTGGCGCGCGGCACCTTTCGCGAGGGGGCGGACGGACGGCTGCATGTGGACTGGGACGTCACGCTGGCGCGGCGGCTGGCGCAGGTCTCCGGCACCGTCCCCGATCTCTGGCCTTATTTCCGCGCCCTGGGCCGGGTGCCGACGCTGGCGCTGCGCGGCGACCTCTCGGACGTGCTCTCGGCCGAGACCTTCGAGCGCATGGCGCTTGCCAAGCCCGACCTGCAGCGTGTAACCGTGCGCAACGCCGGCCACGCGCCGACGCTCAGCGAGCCCGAAGCCGCCTCCGCCCTCGATGACTTCATCCGCCGATTCTGACGTTGCTCCTGAGGTCCCCGGCATCGCCGAGTTGCGCGCCGCCGAGCGGCGCCTCGCCGGGCGTGTCGTGACCACGCCGCTGCTGGAATCGCCGCTGCTCAATGCCCGGCTCGGGCTGCGCCTGCTGGTCAAGGCGGAGACGCTGCAGCGCACCGGGTCCTTCAAGTTCCGCGGCGCGCTGAACACCCTGCTGCAGCTCGACGAGCGCCAGCGCCGCGCCGGGGTGGTGGCCTATTCCTCGGGCAATCACGCCCAGGGCGTCGCCGCGGCGGCGCAGCTCCTCGGCATCCCCGCCATCATTGTCATGCCCGCCGATGCCCCGGCCATCAAGGCCGCGAACACGCGCGCCTACGGCGCCGAGGTGGTGTTCTACGACCGCTGGCGCGACAGCCGCGAGGCGATCGGCGCCGCGATCGCGGCCGAGCGCGGTGCCAGCCTCGTCCCGCCCTATGACGACGCCCGGGTGATCGCCGGCCAGGGCACCGCCGGGCTCGAGATCGCGGCACAGGCGGCCGCGCTCGGCGCCCGGCTCGACGCGCTGGTGGTGCCGGCAAGCGGCGGCGGCCTCGTTGCCGGCTGCGCCCTGGCGATGGCCGAGGTCAGTCCGCAGACCAGGATCTACAGCGCCGAGCCCGAGGCGGCGGACGACCTCCGCCGCTCGCTGGCGGCGGGCGAGCGGCTTGCCAACGATCCCGCCTCGCGTTCGATCTGCGATGCGCTGTTGGCGCCGATGCCGGGCGAGATCACCTTCGCCATCCACCGCCGCCTGCTGGCCGGCGGGCTGGTCGCCAGCGATGCCGAGATCCGCCGCGCCATGGCGGTGGCGTTTGCCGAGCTGAAGCTGGTGGTCGAGCCGGGCGGGGCCGCGGCACTGGCCACCGTGCTCTGCGGGAAGACTCGACGCCAAAGGCCAGACGGTCGCCGTCATCGCCTCGGGCGGCAATGTCGAGCGCGAGATGTTCATCGAGGCGCTGGCCGGCGCCTGACGCCGGGCCGACGGCTCAGGCCGGCTTCGGCTCGGGGCGCGGCGGCGCGTTGAGGCGCGGCGTGCGGATCGTGTCTTCGGTCACCGCCTCGATCGTGTCGACGCGGCGGCTGAAGCCTTCGAACACCGCCCCCTGCTCGATCGACAGCGAGACGTGGGTCACGTCCGCGACCACGCGCGCGGTCCGCGCCAGCACCACCGAGGTGGCGGTGAGGCGTCCGGCGAGATTGCCGGCGACGACCGCGACATCGGCCTCGACGGCGCCGGTGATCGAACCGCCCTCGCCCAGCGTGAGCTTGCGCGCGACCACATCGCCCTTGATCGAGCCGCTGATATGCAGCTCGCCCTGGCTGACGATATCGCCCTCGATCTTCAGGTCGCTGCTGAGGATCGACGGTGCGGCGGGCCGGCTCGGAGGGCCTTGCCGGTCGCCCTGCTCAATTCCCGTTTGCTTGAACCACATTTTTGCCCGCCTGCAAAAACTTTTCGGGGTCCTGCGCCGTGCCGTCGACCAGCACCTCGTAGTGGAGATGCGGTCCGGTGCTCCGGCCGGTACTTCCTAGCTCTCCGACCTCAAAATGGGCCGGCACCTTCTGGCCGCGCGCCACCGTGAAGCGATGGAGGTGGGCGTAGCGGGTGACGATGCCGTGTCCGTGGTCGATCTCGACGACCTTGCCGTAATTGTCTTTCACACCGGTAAAGATCACCGTCCCCGGCGCGGTGCTGTAGACGGCGCTGCGATAAGGCGCCTCCAGATCGATGCCGGGATGGAAGGCCTGACGATGGTTGAGCGGATCGGTGCGGCTGCCGAAGCCGCTGCCGAGCGTGTAATGCGCCAGCGGCGCGGCGAGCGGCAGCGTTTTCAGGATCTTCTGCAGCTCCTCGTTGCGCGCGCCGGCTGCCGCCAGATGCTTCTTGTCGAGCGCGATATAGGGACCGCCTTGGCCGGAGGGCACCGAGTTCAGCCGGCCCAGCAGCCTCTCAACGTCCAGGCCGGTGGTGGCCAGGACCTGCTCGATCTCGCCATTGTTGCCGGCCTGGGGCGCATTCTGGCTGCGCTGATCGGGCGGACGGTCGGCGGTCGAGCGCTGCGGCGCGGCCGGAGCGATCACCGCGCCGCTCTGGGCGGCGTTCGGTGGGAGCGGGACCGCGGCGTGACCCTGCAGCTCGCGCAGCCGGGCCTGCAGGCGGTCGCGTTCCGCCAGCGTCTCATCGTGCTCGGTGGCGAGCTGCTGTAGCCGGCGCTCGTTGCTGGCGAGATCGGCCTTGGCCTGGCTGGTGCGGGCGTTGGCGCCTTCGAGCTCGACCTCGAGCTGGTGAACGCGCGCCTGCAGCGCCTGGCGCTGCGCGTCCGACTGGCGCAGCTCGCCGCGGTTGGCGTCGAGCGTGTGGTTGAGCTGCGCCATGTTCTGTGTGCGGCTGCTGGCCGCTTCCTGCGCCTGGCTGAGCTTCTGGCGCAGATCGGCCTCGTCGGCGATGGCATGGTCGCGCGCGTCCTCGAGCGCCTTGATGCGCGCCTGCGCCTCGTCCACGGCCGCCTTGGTCTGGGCGGCCGCAGCGGCATCCGGTGTCTTCACCAGGAGCGCGTTGGCGGCGGTGAGCTGGCGCTGCAGCTCGTCGATCTGCGCCCGGAGCTCCGCGGTGGGCGCCGTGGTCTGCTCGACCAGGCGGGGAGCCCGGTGGTGCGGCGCGATGAGGCCATAGGCGATCCCGCCGACCGCCGCGATACCGCACAGAGCCGATGCCACCTGCAGGCGCCGACTGAGCCTGATATATGTCACCCGCCCTTCCGCGCGAACCAGAATTTGGCGGTCGGGAAACAGCCGTAGTATCGATTTCAGCGCTCTGCCGAGCAATTCCCCTCCGCTCTCGATACCCGCGCCACCGAGCCCCTGGCCGAAACCGGCGCCAGGACGCCATGTGGTCCCCCCCACGAGGACACTCGGCGAGCGGAACCGAAGGATCGTTCCCACGCCCGCCCGCCAACGCAGAGAAGGCGGGCGACCAACCGCGGGTTTTCCATCCTTCCCGCTGTTTACCATAGCGAAGCTACCGGCTGAAGCCGTCCGTGGCAAGCCGTTTCGCCCCCGGACCGGAGCCGGCCCGGGGCCGGACGGGGGCGCCCCGCCGCCATCGCCCCCCGCTTCCGGTCGCGACCGGCCGCATCTCCTGGCGTCTGCTGCTGCCCAACCCGCGACACGTACCAACCCCCTGTCCGCAGCGCACCTATTCCGCGCCACCCTCGCAGCGTTAACCAACTTTGCTGACAAAACGTTAACGCGTGCCTAGAGAAACGAAATCAACTGCAAGTATTCGCCGCAAACGCTCGTGACCACGCCTTAGCTCGCGTCTGACCGCTGCTTGGCGCGGTCTAGATGGGCATAGAAGTACCAGCAGGCGACGCTGCGATGGGGGCGCCAGGCCTCCGCCAGCGCGGTGATCTTGGCGGCGGGCGCTGCGCGCGAGAGGCCGTAGATGTCCGCAACCGCCGCCCGGATCGAGACATCGCCGAGCGGCAGCACGTCGAGGCGGCCCAGGCAGAACATCAGATACATCTCCGCCGTCCAGCGGCCGACGCCCTTGATGGCCGTGAGCGCCTCGATCGCCGCCTCGTCCGGGAGGTGCTCGAGCGCGGCGAACAGCGTCGGCGCTGCGAGCGCCGCCGTGGCCAGGCCGCGCAGATAGTTGCGCTTCTGCCGCGAGACGCCGCACGCGGCAAAAGCGGCATCGTCGAGCGCCGCCACCGCCTCGGGCGCGACGAGGCCGCCGCAGGCCTGAAGCAGGCGGCCGGCGATGGTAGCCGCCGCCTTGCCGGAGAGCTGCTGGCGCAGAATGGAATGAAAGAGGGTGGCAAAACCGGCCGGGCGCCGGCCATAGATGCAAGGCCCCACCGCCTTGATCACGGCCGCGAGGCGCCGGTCCCGGCGCATCAGCCGGCGCCGCGCCGCTTGCAGCAGCGCGGTCGCCTCCGCCTCGTCATGCGGCAACGCCAGGATGGTCATCGCCGCCAGACCGTATCGGCGCAAGCGATCGGCATGTGCTCCTCCCCTCGCCGTCCGCGGAAGACTTGGCGGCGTGATCGGCTTGCCGCTTCTAGCGCGTCCGAACGCCTCGCCGGAAGCCGCCTCAGCGGCCCGGCGCTAGGGTCCGGACTTAATTAGGCTAAGCTCGATCGGTGCGGCTCCCGCCGTTGCTGACGCAACGGCTGACGCCGCCTCGGCCGAATTCGCTGCGCGAATTCGCCTAGGCTTTGATGTTGACGAGGCTTCCGGGCGTGTAGGGAGCATCCGCGCTGCGCGCCGCGGCCTCGCCGGAGAGCGCCGCGGGCCCCGACGCCGGCGGCGAAACCGCAACGCGCCGAAGCGGAGCGGGAGCGCGGCCGCCGCGGCTCTTGACGCCAGCCTGCGCCGACTGGCCGGACCCGGACTTCGGGCTTCGCCCCGAGCGCTTGCTCGAAGGCGACGCGGGGCTTGCCCGAGGCGAGCTGCAGGGCCTCCTTGGCGGCAGGCGGCGCGGCGGAGGCGAGCACCGGCGGCGGCAAGGGGACCGGGGCGTGGACTTTCATCGGACGGCTCGGCGGGAGGGTGCTCGCGGCGGTCGGGGGGCTTCACCTCGTCAGAGATGCAGGTCGAGCAGACGGTTCGACACGCTGCGTGACAGCGTCTGGCCGACCTTGCTCGTCCCCGACGGGCTCAGCGGCGAGTTCGGCAGGCCGTCCGATTTCAGCTGCTGTCCCGCGGCGCGCTGCGTGGTTTGGGCATTGGCCTGCGCCTGCGGCCGATGCGTCGCCGATGGGGAGGTCGAGATGCTGGTGATCGACATGCGATGGGTCTCCACGGGTGGCGGCCCACGAAGGCCGCGTCGTCGCTGCGCTCAAAGCAACAACCGTGCCGGTTCCTCCCTGCGCGGTTCCGCGCCGAATCCGGATGCGGCGCGAGCGATGCCGGCAGAATTTGCCGCGCGAGGGGGAAGGCAATGGTTGCCCGGCACGGTGCGTCGCCCTGCAGATGTGATGCGATCATCGCAACTGCGCAGGGCAGGCTGCGGCTCCTCTCTTGAGGCAGGCTGCGGCTCCTCTCTTGAGAACGTGCAGCAAAGACGCGGTCGTCATCGACGATCTGACGGCGCCACCGGCTCGACGAAAGGCGACGGAATCACCGTCGCGCCGACGGGTGTCGTCGGCGACAAGGAGCCATCGAAGAGGCTTGCGCCCGACGCGGCACGGCATGGAGGTGGCGGAGGGGATGGGATTCGAACCCACGATAGGGGTATTCCCCCTATAACGGTTTAGCAAACCGCCGCCTTCAGCCACTCGGCCACCCCTCCACCGAAGAGTGAGCATCGTCACGGCGCATGCCGAACGGGTTTTAGCGGCCGCTCCGAGGCGCTGTCAACGCGGCTGTGGATAATTACGCCGGCGGAAAGATCGACAAGAGCGCGCAACCGCTCCGCGATTTACGGCATTTTAAGAAAACCCCCGCGATGATGGCGTCAGAGACATTCATGGGAGGCGGGAGATGTCTCTGTCGAAACGCACGATCGAGATGCTGCTCGATCTCGTTGAAATCAAGATCAGCTATATGGACGTTGCCGACCGCGAGGATGCTCGCGATCTGCAGGCGCTGGAGCGTTGCCGCGCCGAATTGCGCGCGCTCGACCGTAGCGAGGCGGCCGAGGTGGTCGCCTTTGCCGGGTCGCCGCGCCGCCCTGGCCGGCCGCGCGCAGCGCTCTGAGCCGCGCGCCGTCGCGGCGCCCGCCGGCGCAAGCCGCGCGCCGCTCTGCGCTCGGCAATCACCGCATACCACCGCGCGCTGAAGCTCCCTGAGATCGGGTTCCATCCGTCGCATCGCACCTTGTGCGTGAGCAGATGCAGCCGCGCCGGGGCTCGCGCGACGCCGGAACCAAGCCCCGTAGCAGACGTTCAACCCGCAGCTTCTTTTCGGTGCCGGCGCTTGCGCCTCGCCTACAGCGCGATGTGCGCCGACCCCACCACAGCAGCGGAGCGGCGGCATGAAAGTGCTGGTTACGGGGGCGGATGGCTATATCGGAGCGATACTGGGCCCCTATCTCGCCGATCACGGTCACGAGGTGAGCGGGCTCGATTGCGGCTTCTACCGCAACGGCTGGCTCTACGACGACGGCCGCCGCCGGCCGCCGGTGGCGACGCAGGACATTCGCCGCATCGATGCCGCCGATGTCGTCGATTTCGACGCCGTGGTGCATCTTGCGGAACTTTCCAACGATCCGCTCGGCGAGCACGATCAGCGCCTCACCTACGAGATCAACCATCGCGGCTCGGTCGATCTCGCGCGCACCTGCCGGGCCGCCGGGCTGCGCCGCTTCATCTATACCTCGTCCTGCAGCGTCTACGGGGCCGGCAGCGACGAGATCAAGAGCGAGAGCTCGAGCCCCAACCCGCAGACCGCCTATGCGCGCTGCAAGACGATGGTCGAGCGCGACGTGCAGGCGCTGGCCGACGAGCGCTTCACCCCGGTCTTCCTGCGCAACGCCACCGCCTACGGCGCGAGCCCGCGCATGCGCTTCGACATCGTGCTCAACAATCTCGCCGGCCACGCCTGGACCGGCGGCGAGATCAAGATGACCAGCGACGGGACGCCCTGGCGGCCGCTGGTCCATGTCAACGACATCTGCGAGGCGATCCGGCTGGCGCTGGAGGCGCCGCGCGAGGCGGTGCACAATCAGGTCTTCAACGTCGGCAGCGACGAGCAGAACTATCGCATCCGCGAGATCGCCGAGATCATCGCCGCCGCCTTCCCGGGCTGCGTCCTGACCTTCGGCCCGCCCAGCGGCGACACGCGCAGCTACCGCGTCTCCTTTGCCAAGATCCATCGCCACCTGCCTACCTTCCGCTGCCGCTGGACGGCCGAGCGCGGCGCGCGCCAGCTGCGCGACATCTTCGAGCGCATCGAGCTGTCGAAGGAGATGTTCGGCTATCGCGCCTATACCAGGCTGCTGCAGCTCAAATACCTCCTCGCCACGCGGCAGATCGACGAGGATTTCCATTTCCGCGAAGCCGCCGAGCGCGCCACCCCGGCATGATCTTCTCCCCGGCGTGCCTCGGCGGCCTGCAGCTCGTGACCATGGAGCGGCACGAGGACGACCGCGGCTGGTTCGCGCGCAGCTGGTGCGCGCGCGAATTCGCCGAGCACGGTCTCGAGGCGAGGCTCGCCCAGGTCAGCCTGTCGTTCAACCGCCGGCGGGGAACGCTGCGCGGCATGCATTTTCAGCGTCCGCCGCACGCGGAGGCGAAGCTGGTGCGCTGCATCCGCGGCGCCGTCTGGGACGTGGCGCTCGATCTCCGGTCGCAATCGCCGACGCGCGGGCAGTGGCAGGGCTTCGAGCTCAGCGCCGACAACGGCAGCGCGCTGTTCCTGCCGGAAGGCTTCGCGCACGGCTTCCAGACGCTGGAGCCCGACAGCGAGGTGCTCTACCACATCTCGAGTTTCCATGCGCCCGAAGCCGCCGCCGGCGTGCGCTACGACGATCCCGCCTTCGCGATCGCCTGGCCGCTCCCCGTGGCCGCGATCGCGCCCCGCGACGCGGCCTGGCCGGACTACCGCAGCGTGGCCGAGGCAGTCTCGGGGTGATCGCGCGGTTTGCTCCGGCCTGGCGCTCCGGCTAGGCTGCGCCCCACCGATTTCGTCGGCTTCCGGCCGGCGAGGAGACGATGACATGGCGGCAAGCAAGGGCATGCCGGGGCGGATCCATCCGGTGATCCTGTCGGGCGGCTCCGGGACGCGGCTGTGGCCGCTGTCGCGGGCGCTCTACCCCAAGCAGCTCCTGCCGCTGCTGAGCGAGCGCTCGCTGCTGCAGGAGGCGGCGCTGCGGGTGGCCGACGGTGCCCGCTTCGCGCCGCCGGTGGTGGTCGCCAATGACGAGCATCGCTTCATCGTGGCCGAGCATCTTCGCCTCGCCGGCGTGGCGCCGGAGGCGATCGTGCTCGAGCCGCTGGGCCGCAACACGGCGCCGGCGGTCTGCGTCGCGGCGCTGCTGCTGCTGGCGCAGGAGACGGACGCGCTGATGCTGGTCCTGCCCTCCGACCATGCCATCGCCGCGGTGCCGAGCTTTCTCGCCGCGGTCGACCGCGCCGCGCGCGCCGCGCGCCGGGAGCGGCTCGTCACCTTCGGCATCACCGCCGACCGGCCGGAGACCGGCTATGGCTACATCCGGGCGGGCGCGCCCATCGCCGGGGCGGACGGCGCCCTGGAGGTCGCCGCCTTCGTCGAGAAGCCCGACCGCGAGCGCGCCGAGGCCTATCTCGCCGCCGGCGACTACTACTGGAACAGCGGCATCTTCCTGTTCCCGGCGGCGCTCTTCGTCGAGGAGCTCGAGCGCCGCCATCCCGCCACCGTGGCCGCCTGCCGCCAGGCCTTCGAGCAGGCCTCCCGCGACCTCGATTTCCTGCGCCTCGACCGCGCCGCCTTCGCCGCGGCCGAGAACACCTCGGTCGATTACGGCGTCATGGAGCACACCGCACGCGCCGCCATCGTGCCGGTCGACATGGGCTGGAGCGATGTCGGGACCTGGGATGCGCTGTGGCAGGTCAGCGGCAAGGACGCCGCCGGCAATGTCGCGCAGGGCGACGTGATGCTCGAGGACGCGCGCAACTGCTATCTGCGCGCCGAGCACGGCCTCCTCGCCGCGCTCGGCGTCGAGGATCTCGTGGTCGTCGCCACCGCCGATGCGGTGATGGTGGCGACGCGCGAGCGCACGCAGGACGTGAAGCGGATCGTCGCCCGCCTCGAGCGCGCCGGCCGCCGCGAGGCCGGGGCGCATCCGCTGGTGCATCGGCCCTGGGGCACGTTCCGCTCCATCCACAGCGGCGAGCGCGTCCAGGTCAAGCACATCATGGTGAAGCCCGGCGCCAAGCTGTCGCTGCAGATGCATCACCACCGCGCCGAGCATTGGGTGGTGGTGCAGGGCACCGCCCGGGTGGTGCGCGGCAACGACGAGATCGTGCTCTACGAGGATCAGTCGACCTACATCCCCCTCGGCACCCCCCATCGCCTGGAGAACCCCGGCAAGATCCCGCTCCACGTCATCGAGGTGCAGTCCGGCAGCTATCTCGGCGAGGACGACATCGTCCGCTTCGAGGATACCTACGGCCGACGCTGACCGGCCTCAGAGCTGGGTGCTGAGCCGCAGCAGGAAGATGTTGCTGGTGTAGGGGAACATCGCTCCCTGGCCGGTCGAGTTCGACCTTCTCGAAGGTGTAGCTGCCGCCGAGATAGAGGTTGCGCGTCATCAGGTATTTGGCGCCGGCGCCGATCGAGTAGATGTTGTCCGTGCGGGTGATGTTCTGGAAGGCGTCGTTGGTGTAGGCGACGTTGCCGTTGAGCAGCAGGTGGCGCAACAGCTCGTGGTCGACGCTGGCCCCGACGGTGGTCTCCAGATAGCCCGGCGAATTGAAGCCGGTGCCGACCCCCAGCACCGCGCTGTTGATGTCCTCCACGGTACGCCCGGTCTGGAATTTCACCGTGGTGAGCTGCGTTGCGTTCCACACGACATTGGCGCCGAAATCGATGCCGCCGATGCTGCCGAACTGGCTCGCCTCGTAGTTCTGGTCGAGATAGCCCACGAAGAGGTCGAGATAGGTGACGTTGGTGAGATTGATCCGGCTGCCGACATCGATCCGGTAGCCGCTGGAGCTCAGAATGGGAATGCCGAAGCCCTCGGCATGGTCGTAGTCGCGCTGATTGTAGGCCGCGCGAATATAGGCCTGATAGCCGGGCATGAACTCGTAATAGGTGCGCAGCGCCCCTTCATAGGCGAAGTTGTTGAGATTGCTCTCCGGCGTGAAGCCGCCGCCCACCAGCGGCAACGCGTTATATTCCTCCCGGCGCACCGTGCCCGAGATCTCGTAGCCGATGCGCAGCCGATACTGGTCGAAGGCGACCGTGCCGTTGTAATCGTTGAAACGCAGCGGCGCGGCCGCGTTTCCCGGCACTTCGGGCGCACCGATGTTGATGTGGTTCTGCTCGGCGCGGACATCGGCGGAGAAATAGTGCTGGTTGTCGACATCGAGCCGGCCGTTCAAATCGCCATAGCCGTCATCGGTATTGAGGCTGGTGTGGGTGTCGTAGCGGGTGAACGCACCGCCGGCGCTGAGATTGATCGCGTTCTGCGGCAGGTTCGAGCGAATATCGAATCCCGGCTGCAGCTCCGTGATGAAGGCGCCGGTACGCCCGGTGGTGGTGGCGAAGATGTTGTCGTCGTAATACTCGCCGAGCTCCGCCCGCGGAAAAAAGAAGAAGTCGCCAAAGCAAATCCCGAGCGGGTTGATCTCCGGCCGCAGCCGGTCGGTGACCGACATGCCCAGGGGGAGGAATTGCTGCGCCGCCGGCGGCGCTATGATGCCCGGCCCCAGCGGCAGCGGCGCGAACGGCACCATGGGGTCCGTGAAATACCCCTGCCCCCAAGCCATCGCCGGCATCAGCGCCATGCCCGCCCCCGCCAGCAACGCCGCGATCCGCTCCCGCATATGCCACCCCATCCCAGGCCCCTCAGCCTCCCTGATTTGTTATCCGCACCCGACCAGAAGCGCAAGGCTTCAACGGGCTAGCCCCCAGATTGATCCCCGACTGTCACCAACTTGCCGCAGCCGCCTGCCCGCCCCCAAAGGGTTATTCCAGCCCTACCCTACCCGATCAGCCACCAGCCCAGGAGCAGGAGAGCCGCCCAGCACAGCAGGGCGGCGCCGATCATGAACATGATCCGCCGCCCGGCCGGCCACCGCTCCGCCGTGTCAGGACACTCGGCTTCGGGGGCCGGAGCGGCCGCCGGCGCCATCCTGTCGGGGTTGCGCGCGTGCTGCACGACCGCCTCTGCTGTCAACGCGCCTGCTGGCTTTCGCGCCGCTCGCGCGACGGCGAGAGCGCCCGGCGCCGATCGCCGCGCCACCTTACGAGCCGCGGCCGTGCCGCGGAAGAGCTCTTAGTGGTGAAGGCCTTGCCGCTCACCCGGCAAGCTTCTGGCGGAGCAGATCGTTGAGCAGGGCCGGATTGGCCTTGCCCCCGGTCGCCTTCATCACCTGGCCGACGAAGAAGCCGAAGAGCTTCTCCTTCCCGGCGCGGTACTCCGCGACCTTGTCGGCCTGGGCCGCGAGCACCGCGTCGATGGCGCCCTCGATGGCGCCGCTGTCGGTCACCTGCTTGAGGCCGCGCTCGCCGACGATGGCGGCGGCGCTCTTGCCGGTCTCGACCATGGCGGCGAAGACCTCCTTGGCGAGACGGCCGGAGAGCGTGCCGTCGCGGATGAGATCGACGAGCTCGCCCAGCGCCGGGGCCGGGACTGGTGACCGCTCGATGCCGAGGCCCAGCCGGTTCAGCGCGCCAAAGAGCTCCACCATCACCCAATTCGCGGCGAGCTTGGGATCGCGCCCCTTGGCCACGGCCTCGAAATAATCGGCGCTTGCCTGCTCCGCCACCAGCACGCCGGCATCGTCGGGCGACAGCTTGTAGTCGGCGACGAAGCGCGCCTGCTTCGCGTCCGGCAGCTCCGGCAGGCCGCGCCGCAGCGTCTCGACCCAAGCCGCATCGAGGGTGAGCGGCAGCAGGTCGGGGTCGGGGAAATAGCGGTAGTCGTGCGCCTCCTCCTTGGAGCGCATCGGCCGCGTCACGCCGCGGCCGGCATCGAAGAGGCGCGTCTCCTGCCTGACGGTGCCGCCCTCCTCGATCAGCTCGATCTGGCGCCGCGCCTCGTGCTCGATCGCCAGCATGACGAAGCGGATCGAGTTGACGTTCTTGATCTCGCAGCGCGTGCCCAGCGGCCCGCCCGGCCGGCGCACCGATACGTTGCAATCGCAGCGCAGGCTGCCCTCCTCCATGTTGCCGTCGCAGGTGCCGAGATAGCGCAGGATCGAGCGCAGCTTGCGCAGATAGGCCCCGGCCTCCTCGGCGCTCCGCAGGTCGGGCTCCGAGACGATCTCCATCAGCGCCACGCCGGCCCGGTTGAGGTCGACATAGGTGAGCGTCGGATGCTGGTCGTGGAGGCTCTTGCCCGCATCCTGCTCGAGATGGAGCCGGGTGATGCCGATCGCGCGGATCGAGCCGTCCGGCATGTCCAGCGTGATCCGGCCCTTGCCGACGATCGGGCGGCTGTACTGCGAGATCTGATAGCCCGCCGGCAGATCGGCGTAGAAATAGTTCTTGCGGTCGAACACCGAGACCAGGTTGATCTCGGCATCGAGGCCGAGGCCGGTCTTCACCGCCTGCTCGACGCAATGCCGGTTGATCACCGGCAGCATGCCGGGAAAGGCGGCATCGACGGTCGAGACCTGGGTGTTGGGCTCGGCTCCGAAGGCGGTGGCGGCGCCCGAGAAGAGCTTCGCCTGCGAGATGATCTGGGCATGCGCCTCGAGGCCGATCACCACCTCCCAGGCACCGGTCCGACCCTCGATGAAATCGGCCATCATGCGTCTCCCGGCGGGAAAGCCGGCCTCGCGACGAAGCCCGCGGCGCCTTCGATGACGCCGCCGACACGCAGCACGGTCGCTTCGTCGAAGGCGCGGCCGATCACCTGCAGCCCGAGCGGCAGTCCCTCGGCCGAGAGCCCCGCCGGCACCGAGATGCCGGGCAGGCCCGCGAGGTTGACCGGCACGGTGAAGACGTCGTTGAGGTACATGGCGATGGGATTGTCCTGCTTCTCGCCGATCGCGAAGGCGGCGGACGGCGCCGTCGGCGTCAGCAGCGCATCGCAGCGCTCGAAGGCGGCGGCGAAGTCGCGGGCGATCAGCGTGCGCACCTGCTGCGCCTTGAGATAATAGGCGTCGTAATACCCTGCCGACAGCACGTAGGTCCCGATGAGGATGCGCCGGCGCACCTCGGGGCCGAAGCCTTCCGCGCGGGTGTTCTCGTACATCTCATCGAGCGAGGTGCCCGGGACGCGCAGCCCGAAACGCACGCCGTCATAGCGCGCGAGGTTGGAGGAGGCCTCGGCGGGCGCGATGATGTAATAGGCGGGGAGCGCGTATTTCGTGAGACTGAGGCTGACCTCGACCGGCTCGGCGCCGGCGGCCCTCAGCCAGTCGATGCCGCGCTGCCACAGCGCCTCGATCTCGGCCGGCATGCCGTCGAGCCGGTATTCGCGCGGAATGCCGATCCGGAGCCCCTTGATCTCGCCGGTGAGCGCCGCCTCGAAATCCGGCACCGGCAGCGGCGCCGAGGTCGAATCCTTGGGATCGTGCCCGGCCATCGCCTTCAGCATGATGGCGGCGTCGCGCACGCTGCGCGTCATCGGCCCAGCCTGGTCGAGCGAGGAGGCGAAGGCGACGATGCCCCAGCGCGAGCAGCGGCCATAGGTGGGCTTCATGCCGACGATGCCGCAGAAGCTCGCCGGCTGGCGGATCGAGCCGCCGGTATCGGTGCCGGTGGCCGCGATCGCGGCGCGCGCCGCCACCGCCGCCGCCGAGCCGCCCGAGGACCCTCCCGGCACCAGCGGCCGGTTGTCGCCGGGCCGGCGCCAGGGATTCTCCACCGCGCCATGGGCGCAGGTGGCGTTCGACGAGCCCATGGCGAACTCGTCCATGTTGACCTTGCCCAGCATCACCGCGCCCGCCTGCCACAGCTTGGCGGTGACGGTGGATTCGTAAGGCGGCTTGAAGTCCTTGAGGATGCGCGAGCCGGCGGTGGTGAGCACGCCCTCGGTGCAGAAGAGATCCTTGATGGCGAGCGGCATGCCCTCCATCGGCAGCGCCTCGCCGCGGGCGATCCGCGCGTCGGAGGCTGCCGCCATGGCGAGCGCGCGCTCCGGCGTCTCGACCAGATAGGCGTTGAGCGCCCGCGCCTTCTCCATCGCCGCGAGATGCGCCTGCGTCAGCTCGCGCGCCGAGAAGCGCTTCGCGGCGAGCCCGTCGCGCGCCTCGGCGATGGTGAGATCGGTGAGCGCCGCCATCTACTCCACCACCTTGGGGACGGTGAAGAAGCCGCGCTCGGAGGCCGGCGCGTTGGCGAGGATCCGGTCGCGGCAATTGCCGTCGGTGACCTCGTCCTCGCGCATCGGCAGCCGCATCGCCGCGACGCTCGACATCGGCTCGACGCCGGCGGTGTCGACCTCGCCCAGCTGCTCGATCCAGCCGAGGATCGTCGACAGCTCCTCGGCGAGATGCTCCTGCTCGGACGGGGGCAGTTTGATGCGCGCCAGCGCGGCGATCCGCGCCACGGTGGTTTTGTCCAGTGCCATGATGTAGATGTCTCCCCGGTTTACGTAGCACTGGCCATGCCGATCTGCAACCCCAGCGACCTCAGGCGCTTGATCCCGAACGGCGCGCGGCTCCTCGGCCTCGATGTCGGCACCAAGACGATCGGCATGGCGCTCTCGGATACGACCTGGCTGGTGGCGACGCCCTTCGACACCATCCGCCGCACGCGCTTTCGCGACGATGCCGCGCGGCTCGCCGCCGAGATCGAGCGGCATCGCGTCGGCGGCATCGTGGTGGGGCTGCCGGTGAGCCTCGACGGCAGCGAGGGACCGCGGGCGCAGGGGGTGCGGCAGTTCGCCCGCAACCTGCTGGAGCACGTCGACCTGCCGCTCGCCTTCTGGGACGAGCGGCTCTCCACCGCCGCGGTCGAGCGCGAGATGATCGCCGCCGATCTCAGCCGCAAGCGCCGCGCCGAGATCATCGACAAGGTCGCCGCCGCCTATATCCTGCAAGGCCTGCTCGACCGCCTCGGGCGCCAGGGCGACGCGTAGCGTCGTCCCTGGCGGGCGCCAGCGGTTGCTCAGCAACCGCGAAAGCCCGCACCGTTCCGGCATAGAGGTACGTCCGAATCGGTGGGAAGGTTAGCTCGTGAGGGCCGCGGCCGAAGCGTCACTCCGTAGCTAATGTCGTCTTGCCGCGGCGCGCCCTACCACTTATAGTCCGCGCTTTAATGAGTGCCGGTGCGCCTTCCCTCGCCTTCCCCCATCGCCACCTGCTGGGGATCGAGGGGCTGTCGCCGGACGAGATCACGCTGCTGCTCGACCGCTCCGAGAGCTATGTCGAGCAGAACCGGCAGGTGGACAAGAAGCAGTCGCTGCTGCGCGGCCGCACCATCATCAACCTCTTTTTCGAGAATTCGACCCGCACCCGCACCTCCTTCGAGCTGGCGGGCAAGCGGCTCGGCGGCGACGTCATCAACATGTCGGTGCAGGCCAGCTCGATCAAGAAGGGCGAGACGCTGATCGACACGGCGATGACGCTGACCGCCATGCACCCCGACGTGCTGGTGGTGCGCCACCCCGAATTCGGGCGCGGTGCAGCTCCTGTCGGAAAAGGTCGACGGCGCCGTCATCAATGCCGGCGACGGCAGCCACGAGCACCCGACCCAGGCGCTGCTCGACGCGCTCACCATCCGCCGCCGCAAGGGGCGGCTGCAGGGCCTCGTCGTCGCCATCTGCGGCGACATCCTGCACAGCCGCGTGGCGCGCTCCAACATCGCGCTGCTCAACATCATGGGGGCGCGGGTGCGCGTGGTGGCGCCGCGCACCCTGCTGCCGGCGGAGATCGAGCGGCTGGGGGTCGAGGTCTTCCACGACATGGCGCGCGGCCTCAGGGAGGTCGACATCGTCATGATGCTGCGCCTCCAGACCGAGCGCTTCCACGGCAGCTTCGTGCCCTCCATCCGCGAGTATTTCCATTTCTTCGGCCTCGACTACGCCAAGCTCGCCGCGGCCAAGCCCGACGCGCTCATCATGCATCCGGGGCCGATGAACCGCGGCGTCGAGATCGACACCGCCGTGGCCGACGACATCGACCGCTCGGTCATCCGCCAGCAGGTCGAGATGGGCGTCGCGGTGCGCATGGCCTGCCTCGAGGTGCTGACGCGCAGCCTCTCCAACGCGGCGCCGGCAGCGACATGAGCGCGCGCATCCTCTTCCGCAACGCGCGCCTGCTCGATCCCGCCAGCGGCCTCGACCAGCCGGGCGACCTGCTGGTCGAGGACGGCCGCATCGCGGCGCTGGGCAGCCCCGGCACCGCCACCTCGGCCGAGATCGTCGATTGCGCCGGCGCCTGCCTGGCGCCGGGCCTCGTCGACATGCGGGTCGAGCTGCGCGAGCCCGGCGCCGAGCACCAGGAATCAATGGAGACCGGCGCGGCCGCCGCGGTGGCCGGCGGCGTCACGACCCTGGTGGCGCTGCCCAACACCGAGCCGGTGATCGACGACATGGCGCTGGTCGAGTTCGTCGCCCGGCGCTCGCGCGACGTCGCCCTCGCGCGCATCCGCACCTATGCCGCCGCGACCAAGGGGCTGAAGGGCCGCGAGCTCACCGAATTCGGCCTGCTCGCCGCCGCCGGCGCGCTCGCCTTCACCGATGCCGGCAATGCGATCGCCGATGCGGTGGTGATGCGCCGCGCGCTTTCCTATGCGCGCACCTTCGACCTTCTGGTGATGCAGCATCCGGAAGAGCCGAGCCTCGCCCAGGGTGGCGCGATGACCGAGGGCGAGGTCGCGACGCGGCTCGGCCTGCCCGCGATCACGCCTGCCGCCGAGGTGATCATGGTCGAGCGCGACCTGCGGCTGGTCGAGATCACCGGCGGACGCCTCCACATCGCCCATGTCTCGACCGAGGCGGCGATCGAGGCGATCCGCCGCGCCAAGCGCCAGGGCCTCGCCGTCACCTGCGACACCGCGCCCCACTACTTCGCGCTCAACGAGACCGCGGTCGGCGACTATCGCACCTTCGCCAAGGTGTCGCCGCCGCTGCGCAGCGAATGGGACCGCCGCGCCGTGGTCGCCGGGCTCAAGGATGGCACCATCGACGCCATCGCCAGCGACCACTCGCCGCACGACCAGGAATTGAAGCGCCTGCCCTTCACCTCGGCGGCCAGCGGCATCGTCGGTCTCGAGACGCTGCTGCCGCTGACCCTCGAGCTCTACCACAACGGCCATCTCGGATTGCTCGAGGCGCTGCGGCCGCTGACCGAGCGGCCGGCGGCGATCCTGCGCCTGCCGGCGGGGCGGCTGGCGGTCGGCGCCGCCGCCGATCTCGTCATTTTCGACCTCGAGCGGCCGTGGCGGATTGACGTCGACGCCTTGCGTTCTAAATCCAAGAACTCGCCTTACGACGGCCGGCCCGTCCAGGGCCGCGTGCTGCGGACCGTCATCGCCGGGCGCAGCGTCTTCCTCCACCAGGGCTGAGCGAGATGGCAGAGATCGCACTGATCGGCGCCGCATCGGGATGGGGCGCCGGGTTTCGCCACACCGAGGAAGGACCGCCGGCGCTCAAGGCTCTCGGCCTTGCCGAGGCGCTGCGCCGGCGCGGGCTTGCCGCCGAGTGGCGCGCCATGGTGCGCAGCGAGAAGCATTGGCGCGACCATCCCCGCGCCCGGCCGCCCGAGACCTTCGGCCTCGTCGCCCGCCACGCCGCCGCGCTCGCCGACGAGGTGTCGCGCGCCATCGCCGCGCGGCGCTTCCCGGTGGTGCTGGGCGGCGACCATGCGGTCGCGATGGGGAGCTGGGCCGGCGTCGCGCGCGGCCACTCCTATGCGCCGCTGGGGCTGATCTGGCTCGACGCCCATCTCGACGCGCACACTCCGGAGACGACGCCCTCGATGAACGCGCATGGCATGGGAGCGGCCGCGCTGCTCGGCCATGGCTACGGCCCGTTCCTCGAGCTCTGCGGCGGCGTGCTGCGGCCGGAGAATGTCTGCTATATCGGCGTGCGCTCCTACGAGGACAGCGAGATGGCGCTGCTGCGCCGGCTCGGCGTGCGCATCATCGAGATGGCGGAGGTGAAGCGCCGCGGCATCGAGGCGGCGCTCGCCGAAGGGCTGGCGATCGCCACCCGCGGCACCGAGGGATTCGGCGTCACCATCGATCTCGACGGGTTCGACCCCGCCGACGCGCCGGGCATCGGCCTCAAGGAGCCCGACGGGCTGCGCGCGGCCCCCGCCTGCGCCGCGCTGTCGCTGCTGGCGCGGCACGACAAGCTGCGCGCCCTCGAGATCGTCGAGTACATCGCCGAGTTCGACCAGGAAGGGCGCACCGCCGATCTTGTGCGCGACCTCATTCTCGCCGTGCTGGCGCCGGTGCCGGCGCTCGCCTCGGCCGCGGCAGGGAGCTAGGATCGGGCATGCCGCAGCCGATGGGGGATTGGAGCTATCTCTGGCCGTTCGCGCTGGGCGCGCTGCTGGCCTATCTGCTCGGCTCGATCCCCTTCGGGCTGGTGGTGACGCGGCTCGCCGGCCATGGCGACATCCGCCGCATCGGCTCGGGCAACATCGGCGCCACCAACGTGCTGCGCACCGGCAGCAAGGGGCTCGCGGCGCTCACCCTGCTGCTCGACGCCGGCAAGGGCGCGGTTGCGGTGCTCGCGGCGCAGCAATTCGGCCCGGACATGGCCGCCTATGCCGCGGGCTTCGTCTTCCTCGGCCATCTCTTCCCGGTCTGGCTGGGATTCAAGGGCGGCAAGGGCGTCGCCACCTCGCTCGGCATCCTGCTCGCCTATGCCTGGCCGGTTGGGCTCGCCGCCGCCGCCACCTGGCTCGCGGTAGCATGGCTGACGCGCTATTCCTCGCTCGCGGCGCTCGCCGCCGCGGTGCTGGCGCCGGTCTATGCCTGGCTCTTCACGCGCGAGTTTCAGCCGACCGAGGTCGTGGCCTTCCTCGCCGTGCTGATCGTCCTGCGCCACCACGCCAACATCCGCCGGCTGATCGCCGGCCGCGAGAGCCGGATCCGGCTGGGCAAGGGTTGAGGCCTCAGCCCCGCCATTTGATCGAGCAGCCGATGCTCGGATACTGCTCCACCGGGGTCGCGCCGCGCGCGATCGCCGCCATGGCCTCGAACAGCTCGCGCTTGCCGCCCGGCACGCGCTGCAAATTGCGCACCGCGTAGATGCGGCCCCGGTATCCGAGGTTCAGCGCCGCGTCGAAGCCGAAGAAGTCGGGCGTGCACAGCGCGCCATAGGCCTCGGCCACCTGCTGCGTCCGGTCGATGAGATAGGGGAAGGGAAACGCCTTCGCCCGCGCCAGGCGCTGCATGTTGTCGAAGCCGTCCTCGGGATAGGCCTCGGTATCGTTGGGCATGATGGCGACGGCGCCTACGCCGAGCGGCTGCAGCTCCCGCACATCGGCGATGATGTCGTCGAGCACCGCCTTCACATAGGGGCAGTGGTTGCAGATGAACATGACCAGCGTCGCCTTGGGCCCGCGCAGCTCGCCCAGGGGGTGGCGCCGGCCATCGGTGCCGTCGAGCTCGAAATCGGGCGCTATCGCCGGTCCGGTCGCAGAGGATGCTGTCGCCATCGCCGCTCCTTCCTTATTTCGCGATCTCCGAATAGGGGTAGAGGAACTTGCCCGAGCGGAATTCGGGCGGATAGAGGATCACGGCTTTTCCTGGCTCCTTGAACTGGTCGACGCCGTTGCCGGTGACGCCGCGATACTGCACGAAGAGAATGCGCGACTTTTCCCATTCGCCGTTCTCGGCGAATTTCACCTTGCCGACGATCGTATCGAAGCTGTTGGCATGGATATAGGCGGCGATCTTGCCCTGGTCGAGGCCGCCGGTCTTGGTGATGGCATCGCCCAGGACCTGCAGCTCGGCATAGGCGAAGGGCGGCAGGTAGAAGCCCAGGGGATCGACGCCTTCGGCCGCCGCCTTCTTGCGGTACTTCGTCAGGAACTCCTCGATGCCGGGGAACTTCATCGTCGGCTCGGGCACATAGACGTCATAGGAGACGATGCCGTTGAGCAGCGGCCCGAGTTGCTGCTTCACCGGCGCGAAGGCGAGCCCGATCATGCCGCCGCCGAACATGCGCGTCTTGAGCCCGACCTCGTGCGCGGCGCGGACCATGCCGACCGTGTCGGGGGGATATGACGCGACATAGACGATTTCGGGATTGACCGCCTGGATCGAGCGCACCACCGGGCCGAAATCGACCGTGTTGGGCGGGTAGCTGCGGTCATAGACGATCTGCAGGCCCAGCTTCTTGACCTCCTCGCGAGCGCCCGCAAGCACGGTCTGGGCATATTCGGCGTCGGCGCCCACCAGTGCGATGGTCTTGGGCTTGGGCTCCATGGTCATCGCCGTCTCGAGGAAGCCCAGCGATGGGCCGAAGCGCGGCTCCTTGCCGTTCGGCAGGATCTGGAAATACTTGTCGTAGTGGAACTTGTCGTTCACGCCGGTGCCGAACAGCGCCATGAACACCATGTTCCTCTGCATCACGATCGGCATCGCCGGGACGATCTGGTTGGTGGCGTAGGCGGAGACCACGAGGTCGACCTTGTCGATCTCGAGGAGCTTGCTGTAGATGCCGGGGACGTTGGCGCCGTTGCTCTGATCGTCGTAATAGACGAGCTGCACCGGCCGGCCGAGCAGCCCGCCCTTGGCGTTGATGTCCTCGACCCAGACCTGCATGCCGAGCAGCGAGCTCTTGCCGCCGCCGGCGAGACCGCCGGTCAAGGACATGCTGAGACCGATCTTGATCGGCTCCGCCGCCTGCGTCGCCGAGGCCACCGCCAGCAGCGCGATCATGCCGAACGCCGCCCACAGGCGGCGCCAAACGTGCTTAGCCATCCGTCACTCCTTTCTGAACCTCACGATGCGAGCCCGGCCGCTTCCAGCACGCGGCGGCTGCTGTCGGCAAGCTCGGCCTTGCGCCGAGCCAGCCCCTCATAGGCGAGCCTGCCGTTCCGCTTCACCACGCGGCCGGCGACGAGCACGGTGTCGACATTGGCCGGCCCGGCGTGAAGCACGATGCTGGCCACCGGGTCGACCACCGGCAGCAATCCCAGATCGTCGGCGCGCAGCAGGACGATGTCGGCCTGCTTGCCCGGGCGGAGCGAGCCGATGCGATCCTCGAGCCCGGCCATGCGCGCGCCCTCGATCGTCGCCCAGCCGAGCGCCTCGCGGCAGGTGATCGAGATGCGCTCCGGGGCGCGGCCGGTGCGCGCGATCACCTGCTGGTTGTCGATGTCGCGCTGCGCCTGGAGCGCGATGCGCATCACCGTGAACATGTCGCCGCCGAGGCTCGAATTCAACGTCCGAGCCCAGCGACGGCTCGGCGCCCAGCGCGCGCAGCCGGCCGGTGAGGCAGTCGCCGAACCCCATCTGCAGCTCGGCCTCGGGCGTCACCGTGACGCCGGCGCCGCTCTCAACCAAAAGCTTCACCTGGTCGCCCGGCAGGCTGTTGCCGTGCACGATGTTGACGCGGTCGTCGATCAGCCCCTCGGCGGCGAGCCGCAGGAAGCCGTCGGGCGTGCGCATGGCGCCGCCGCCGACATGCATGCTGCAGACCATGCCGAGCTCGCGCGCCAGCGCGAAATCCTGCCGGCTCACCTCGTGGGTGGAATAGGCGGGACCGAGCACCGCCATGCCGAGCCCGACCCGCCCGTCGCTGCCGCCGAGCCGGCCGCGCGCCAGCCGCTCGATCTCGTCGCGCGGATGCGGGATCTCGCTGAAATGCTTCTGGCCCGGCTTCGGATCGGGCTTGGGCGAGCCGTGCAGGAAGAGCGCGCGGATGCCGCTCTCGAAGAGGCCGTCGACCGCGGCATCGCTGTGCGCGGGGGTCGGATTGTTGTGGCACCAGTCGACGATGGTGGTGACGCCGGCATCGAGCTGGGCCAGCGCGCCGACGAGGTTGGCGATGAAGATGTCGGGCGGACGAAAGCTCGGCGCGATCGCCGCATGCATGTTGTGGAGGTATTCCGGAATGGTCCAGTCGGCGGCGATGCCGCGCAGCCCGGTCTGCCAGGTATGGATATGAGCGTTGACCAGGCCGGGCATGACGATGCGGTTGGCGGCATCGATGATCTCGGCATCCGCGGCGGCGATCTCCGGCGCGATCGCCGCGATGCGCTCGCCCTCGATCAGCACGTCGCCGCGGCGCAGGTTCGCGACGCTCTTATCCAGCGTGACAACCATGCCGGACTTGATCAGGATACGAGCCATCAGCAGCGGACTCCCTCGTGCGCGCCGCGCGCGGGCGGCAGCTTAGCGCGGCATGTCCGCGAAGGACAGGCTCCTATCCCGGCGTCGCCGCGGCACCGCATGGTGGTACCTGCCCGCAGGCCGCGAGCCGCGGACCCGCCGATGGAGAGGAGATCGGCCCGGCCTCAGCGATCGGTGAACGCGAGCTTGGCCCCGAGCGCCACGAACGCGCTGGCGAAGGCGCGGCGCATCCAGGTCAGCACCCTCGGACGCGAGATCACGTGATGGCGGATGGCGGCGGCGAAGAGGCCATAGAAGACGAACACCACGAAGGTCATCAGCATGAAGACGGCGCTGAGCTCGACCATGCGCGGGAGCGGATGCCGCTCGCCGGCGCTGACGAATTGCGGCAGGAAGGCAAGGAAGAAGATCGACAGCTTGGGATTGAGGATGTTGATCAGGATGGCGGAGACGATCACCTGGCCGGCCGAGCGCGTCCCTTGCTGCTGCTCCACGCGCAGCGCGCCCTTCTCGCGGAGGGCGCACCAGGCCATGTAGAGCAGATAGGCGACGCCCAGATATTTGAGCGTCTGGAAGGCGACCGCGCTCGCATGCAGCAGCGCCGCCAGCCCCAGGCTCGCGGCGGCCATGTGCGGCACGATGCCGAGGGTGCAGCCGAAGGCGGCGACGACGCTGGCGCGCGAGCCGCGCGAGAGCCCCGCCGCCAGCGTGAAGAGGACGCCGGTGCCGGGCGAGACGACGACGATCAGCGACGTCAGCAGAAAGTCGAGGCTCAAGGGTCGGCCCTCCTCAGGCGCCGTCAGTGCCGCGATCCCGCCGAAGGCCGTCGACCGGCAGCACCCGGCACGAGAAAGAAGTATAAGGACTTGACGCCTCATCGAGCGAGCAGAACGGCCGAAGCGGGCGTCGCCACGGTAATCGCTCCTTAAGCGCCTGGCGGCATCGTCTGGCGTATCGGGCTGGAGAGCGGCATGAGCCAAATCCTCGCAATCGTCGTGCTCATCGTGATCGGCGGCGCCACGGGCTGGCTGACGCAGGCCCATGTGGAGCATCAGCGCGACGATCGCCTGCCCTGATCCCGACCCGGCCTCGGCCCTGCCGATGCAGAACGACCAGGTCGCGTCATCCGCTGGCGCCCTCCTCCCACCGCCATATTGACGCAACCCGCGGCTTCCCCGCATGGTGAGGCCATGCCCGCCGCGCGCGAGCTCAACCCGTCGGAAAGGCTCGACTGGCTGCGCCTCATCCGCAGCGAGAATGTCGGGCCTGTGACCTTCTACCAGCTCCTGGCGCGCTTCGGCTCGGCGGCGGCGGCGCTCGACGCGCTGCCGGCACTCGCCCGCAATGCCGGACGCCAGCGCCCGCTCGGCCTCTGCGCCCGGGCCGCGGCCGAGCGCGAGCTGGCGGCGCTGGAGCGCGCCGGCGCCCGGCTCGTCGCCTGGGGCGAGCCCGACTACCCGGCACCGCTGGCCGCCGTCGAAGACGCGCCGCCGCTGCTGTCGCTGCGCGGCGACGCGGCACTGCTGCGCCGGCCGATGCTGGCCGTGGTGGGGGCACGCAACGCCTCGGCCAATGGACGCCGCTTCGCCCGCGACATGGCGCTGCAGCTCGGCGGGCATGGTCTGGTCGTCGTTTCCGGCCTGGCGCGCGGCATCGACGCCGCGGCGCATCAGGGGGCGCTGCCGACCGGCACCGTCGCCGTGCTCGCCGGCGGCGTCGACACTGTCTACCCCGAAGAGAACCGCGAGCTGCATCAGCTCGTCGCCGAGCGCGGCCTGCTGCTGGCGGAGATGCCGGTCGGCACCGAGCCGCAGGCGCGGCATTTCCCGCGGCGCAACCGCATCATCTCCGGCCTCTCGCTCGGCGTGCTGGTGGTCGAGGCGGCGCTGCGCTCGGGCTCGCTGATCACCGCGCGCTTCGCCCTCGAGCAGGGGCGCGAGGTCTTCGCCGTGCCGGGCTCGCCGCTCGATCCCCGCTGCCGCGGCACCAATGACCTGATCCGCCGCGGCGCGGCGCTCACCGAGTCCGCCGAGGACGTGCTCGCCGAGATCGAGCCGCATCTGGCCCCCCGTCCCGCCCCGGTCCCGGCCCCGCCCGCCGCGCCGCCGCCAGCCACGGGCCCGGCCGAGCTGGCGCTCGCCATGAGCCGGGTGCTGGAGCATCTCTCGCCCAGCCCGGTGGCGGTCGACGAGCTCATCCGGCAGTGCCGCCTGCCCGCCCCGGTGGTCACCGCCGTGCTGCTCGATTTGGAGCTGGCGGGCCGGCTGGAGCGCCAGGCCGGGCAGCAGGTGGCGCTCGCCGGTTAATCTTTCCGAAAAAATATCGTTTATTATCAGCGCGTTGAAGGCCATTCCGGGGCGCCGGAACCCGGCCTCGGGCGCACAGTAGCCTTGCTTTAACCAACTTGCGGAACTATCTGTGCCCGGCTTTGGGAGCCAGATCAGCCCCATGAACGTCGTCATCGTCGAGTCGCCTGCCAAGGCGAAGACCATCAACAAGTACCTCGGCAAGGGCTTCAAGGTCCTGGCCAGCTACGGCCATGTCCGCGACCTGCCGCCCAAGGACGGCTCGGTGCGGCCGGACGAGCACTTCGCCATGTCCTGGCAGATCGACGGCAAGGCGGAGAAGCGGCTCAAGGACATCACCGAGGCGGTCAGGGGCGCCGAGCACGTCTATCTCGCCACCGACCCCGACCGCGAGGGCGAGGCGATCTCCTGGCACATCCAGGAGGTGCTGAAGAACCGCAAGGCGCTGAAGGGCGTCGACGTGAAGCGCGTGGTCTTCAACGAGGTCACCAAATCGGCGGTGCTGGACGCCTTCCGCCATCCGCGCGAGCTCAACCGCGAGCTGGTCGAGGCCTATCTGGCGCGCCGCGCCCTCGACTACCTGGTGGGCTTCACGCTGTCGCCGGTGCTGTGGCGCAAGCTGCCGGGCAGCCGCTCGGCCGGCCGCGTGCAATCGGTGGCGCTGCGCCTCATCTGCGAGCGCGAGAGCGAGATCGAGGCATTCAAGGCGCGCGAATACTGGACCATCGAGGTCGAGTTCCAGACCCCTTCGGGCGAGCGCTTCACCGCGCGGCTGACCCATCTCGACGGCAAGCGGCTCGACAAATTCGACATCGGCGACGAAGCCACCGCGCGGGCCGCGGCCGAGCGCATCCTGCGGCAGCAGAGCTACGCCGTCGCCGCGATCGAGAAAAAGCAGATCCGCCGCAACCCGCCGCCGCCCTTCACCACCTCGACGCTGCAGCAGGAGGCCTCGCGCAAGCTCGGCCTCGGCGCCAGCCGCACCATGCGCGTCGCCCAGCGCCTCTATGAGGGCGTCGACATCTTCGGCGAGACGGTCGGCCTCATCACCTATATGCGCACCGACGGCGTCGCCATGTCGGCCGAGGCGATCGAGGCGGCGCGCCGGCTCATCGAGACGCGCTATGGCGAGACCTATCGCCCGGACCAGCCGCGCATCTACAAGACCCAGGCGAAGAACGCGCAGGAGGCGCATGAGGCGATCCGGCCGACCGACATGTTCGGCCTGCCGGAGAAGGTCGGCCGCGATCTCGAGCCCGACCAGCTGGCGCTCTACGAGCTCATCTGGAAGCGCGCGGTGGCGAGCCAGATGTCGCAGGCGGTGATCGACCAGGTCGCGGTCGACATCGCTTCGCCCGACGGCACGCTGCAGTTCCGCGCCACCGGCTCGACCATCCTCTTCGACGGCTTCCTCACGCTTTACCGCGAGGACGAGGACGACATCGAGGAGAGCGAGGAGAACCGGCGCCTGCCGCCGCTTAGGGAGCGCGACCTGCTCGCGCGCGGCAAGGTCGATCCGCAGCAGCATTTCACCCAGCCGCCGCCGCGCTACTCCGAGGCGAGCCTGGTCAAGAAGCTCGAGGAGCTCGGCATCGGCCGGCCCTCGACCTATGCCTCGATCCTGCAGGTGCTGCAGGACCGCAACTACGTCCGCCTCGACAAGAAGCGCTTCATCCCCGAGGACCGCGGCCGCGTCGTCACCGCCTTCCTCGAGAGCTTCTTCGAGCGCTATGTCGAGTACAATTTCACCGCCGATCTCGAGAACAAGCTCGACGAGATCTCCGACGGCCGCATCTCCTGGCAGAAGGTGCTGGAGGATTTCTGGCGCGACTTCTCGGCCTCGGTGGCCGGCACCAAGGATCTCTCGATCACCCAGGTGCTGGACGCGCTCGACGAGGACCTGGGGCCGCATTTCTTCCCGCCGCTGCCCGACGGCCGCGACCCGCGTCTCTGTCCCGGCTGCGGCGCCGGCCGGCTCAGCCTGAAGCTCGGCAAGTTCGGCGCCTTCATCGGCTGCTCGAGCTATCCGGAATGCCGCTACACGCGGCCGCTCGCGGTCGAGAATGGCGGCGAGAACGGCGAGCCGGTGGGGCCGCGCGAGCTCGGCGCCGATCCCGAGAACGCCTTGCCGGTCAGCCTGCGCAAGGGGCCCTACGGCTATTACGTCCAGCGCGGCCAGGGCGACGAGAGCGAGAAGCCCAAGCGCGTCTCCTTGCCCAAGGGGGTATCCCCGGCCGACGTGACGCTCGACCAGGCGCTCAAGCTGCTGTCGCTGCCGCGCGAAATCGGAACCCACCCCGCCGACGGCAAGAAGATCGTCGCCGGCATCGGCCGCTTCGGCCCTTATATCAAGCATGGCGACGAGTTCCGCTCGCTGCGCGGCGACGACGACGTGCTCACCATCGGCATCAACCGCGCCGTGGCGCTCCTGGCCGAGCCCAAGAAGGGCGGCGGGCGACGCGGGCCGACGCCGCTGCGCGTGCTGGGCCCCCATCCCCGCGACGGCGCGCCGGTCAATCTGTTCAGCGGCCGCTACGGACCCTATGTCAGCCATGGCGGCGTCAACGCCACCTTGTCGCGCGACATCGAGCCCGAGACCGTGACGCTGGAACAGGCGCTCGAGCTGCTGAGCGCGCGCAGCAAGGACAAGGCTAAGGCGAAGCCCGCCGCCGAGCCCAAGACGCAAGCCGCAAAGCCCGGCAAGCGCCGGGCGCCGGCTGTGGCCAAGGACGCCAGAAAAGGATCGTCGAGCCGTGCCAAGGCGCCCGCCGGCAAGAAAAAGCCGGCAAAAGAGACCCCCAAAGCCGCCGAGTGACGGCTCCGCCCGCGCCCGCCGCGCGTCCGGAAGCCTGCCGACGCGCGAGGAGATTCTCGACTTCATCGCCGCCAGCCCGACGCCCGTCACCCGGCGCGACATCGTGCGCGCCTTCAAGGTGCCGCCCGAGCAGCGCGTGGCGCTCAAGGGGCTGATCAAGGAGGTCGAGCGCAGCGGACCGGTCGAGCGCGGCCCGCGCCGGCGGCTGATCGCGATCGAGGACCTGCCCGAGATCGGCATCGTCGAGATCACCGGCGTCGACGTTGATGGCGAGATGCTGGGCCGGCCGCTGGCCTGGCGCGAGGCCGAGGGCGCGCCGGTGATCTACGTCGTGGCCGAGCGCGGCGCCCCGGCCTTGGGCGTGGGCGAGCGCGCCGTCGTCCGCTTCTCCCGCCTCGACCAGCACAGCTACGAGGCGCGCATCATCCGGGCGCTGGGCGGCGCGCCCGACCGCGTGCTCGGCGTCTTCCGCCGCGACCGCGACGGCGGCCGGCTCGAGCCCACCGACCGCAAGCTCAGGACCGAGTTCCGCATCGCCGAGGCCGATGCCGCCGGCGCCGCGGAGGGCGAGATCGTGCTGGCCGAGGTGCTGCCGACGCGCCGGCTGGGATTGCCGCAGGCGCGCGTGGTCGAGCGCATCGGTGACAGCGCCGATCCCCGCTCCTTCAGCCTCATCGCCATTCACGCCCACGGCATCCCCACCGGCTTTCCCGCCGAGGCGGTCGAGCTTGCCGAGAAGGCGCGGCCGGTGGCGCTGGGCGCACGCGCCGATCTGCGCCACATCCCGCTGGTCACCATCGACGGCGCCGATGCCCGCGATTTCGACGACGCGGTCTGGGCGGCGCGCGATCCCGAGCATGAGGACGGCTGGCACGTGCTGGTCGCCATCGCGGACGTCTCCTGGTATGTCCGCCCGGACGATGCGCTCGACCGCGCCGCGCAGCAGCGCGGCAATTCCGTCTATTTCCCCGACCGCGTCGTGCCGATGCTGCCGGAGGCGCTCTCCAACGAGCTGTGCTCGCTGAAGCCGGGGGTCGATCGCGCCTGCCTGGCGGTCCATCTCTGGCTCGACCGCGACGGCCGCGTCCATCGCCAGCGCTTCCAGCGCGGCCTGATGCGCTCGGCGGCGCGCCTCACCTATGAAGAAGCACAGGCGGCAGCCGATGGCCGGCCGAACGAGACGACGCGCGCGCTCCTCGACGGGGTACTGCAGCCGCTCTACGGCGCCTGGCGCGCCTTCGATCGCGCCCGCCGGCATCGCGGCACGCTCGATCTCGACCTGCCCGAGCGCCGCATCCTGCTCGACCCCGGCGGCCGCGTGGCGCGCATCGAGCCGCGCCAGCGCCTCGACAGCCACCGCCTGATCGAGGAGTTCATGATCGCCGCCAATGTCGCCGCGGCCGAGGAGCTGGAGCGGCTGCACCAGCCCTGCATGTACCGCGTCCACGACCAGCCCGACCCGGCCAAGCTCGCGGCGCTCAGCACCTTCCTCGAGGGCATCGGCATCCACGGGCTGACGCTCGCCCGGGGCCAGAGCGTGCGGCCGCGCCATTTCAGCGAGATCCTGCGCCGCGCCGCCGGCACGCCTTACGCCACGCTGGTGAGCGAGCTGGTGCTGCGCAGCCAGGCGCAGGCGGTCTACAGCCCGGTCAATCTCGGTCATTTCGGCCTGGCGCTCAAACGCTACGCGCATTTCACCTCGCCCATCCGCCGCTATGCCGATCTGCTGGTGCACCGGGCGCTGATCACCGGCCATGATTTCGGCGCCGGCGGCTTGCCGGCGACGGAGGCAGACGGGTTCGTCGAGCTGGGCGAGCACGTCTCCACGACCGAGCGCCGCGCCGCTGCCGCCGAGCGCAGCGCGGTCGACCGCTATACCGCGGCCTTCCTCGCCGAGCGCGTCGGCGCCAGCTTCACCGGGCGGGTGAGCGGCGTCACCCGCGCCGGGCTCTTCGTCACGCTGAGCGAGACCGGTGCCGACGGGCTCATCCCCATCCGCACGCTGCCGGACGATTATTACGACCACGACGAGACGCATCACCGCCTGGTCGGCCGCCGCTGGGGCCGTGTCTATACGCTCGGCGACGAGCTCGGCGTGCGGCTCGCCGAAGCCAATACCGTGACCGGCAGCCTGCTCTTCGCCCTCCCCGACGGCGCGCAGAGCCCGGCGCATCGGCCGCACCAGGGCAAGCGGCGGCGCGCCTCAACCCGTCCTTAACCGGCTCGTGCGGTAATGGCAGGGCCGCCCGGCGGAGCCGGGAATCCGCTTGCCAGAGCCGCGCATGCCACGCAACAATGCTTCACGCTTTTGCCACGCGACCGTGCGGCGCCGCACGGTCATCATGAGCGCTTCGGAGCCCGCCGGGAGCCAATTCCCCGTCTTGCGATGAGCAACTTCCGCAAAGCCCGTTGGCGCCGGCGCCTGGTCGCGAGCCTGAACATCCTGGCGCTCGCCGGCTGCGCCACGGCGCCGGCCGCGGCGCCCTCCGAGAACGGGCGGATCCAGCTGCTCGACGAGGCCTATGGCGGCATCGCCAAATACTATATCGAGCCGGTGACCCCGGGCGGGCTGGCGCTGGCCGGGATGCGCGGCCTTGCCGGCATCGATCCCGGCGTCTCGGTCAGCGAGAAGGACGATACGGTGCTGCTGCGGGCGGCGGGACAGACGCTGCGCTTCGCCGCGCCGGCCGCCGCCGATACCCAGAGCTGGGCGCGGCTCACCGACGAGGTCGCCACCGCCGCGCGGCAGCATTCGCCGGAGCTGGCGGCGCTCTCGGACGACCGCGTCGAGCAGGTGCTGCTCGAAGGCAGCCTGACGCTGCTCGACCGCTTCTCGCATTATTCGCCGCCCGAGGCCGCGCAGGAGCGCCGCGCCGCGCGCGACGGCTTCGGCGGCATCGGCGTCACGCTCAACGCCGAGGGCCCGGACATCCGCATTGTCGAGGTGCTGCCGGAGACGCCGGCCGCCTCGGCCGGGCTGCACGTCGACGACCGCATCCTGGCCATCGACGGGGCCGAGGTCTCGTCGCTCTCGCGCGAGGACGTGGTCCATCGCCTGCGCGGCCCGGCCGACAGCGTCGTGGCGCTCGCCGTGTCGCGCAGCGGCAGCGACGACCGCATCACCTTCTCGATGCGCCGCGCCCGCATCGTGCCGCCCAGCGTCGTGCTCACCGAGGAGCACGGGATCGCCCGGTTGCGCATCGCCAGCTTCAACCAGCAGACCGGCGAGAGCGTGGCGGAGATGCTGCGTCAGGCGCACCGGGATCTCGGCGCCCGGCTGCGCGGCATCGTCCTCGACCTGCGCGACAACCCCGGCGGCTTGCTCGACCAGTCGGTCGACGTGGCGAGCCTGTTCCTCGACGGGCGGCCGGTCACCGCCACCGTCGGCCGCGTGCCCGAAAGCATCCAGTACTTCACCGCCCCCCATCGCAAGGTCGAGACCCTGCCGCTGGCGGTGCTGGTCAATGGCGGCTCGGCCTCGGCCTCGGAGATCGTCGCCGCCGCGCTGCAGGATACCGGACGGGCGGTGCTGATCGGCTCCGCCTCCTATGGCAAGGGCACGGTCCAGAACGTGCAGCGCATGCCCAATGACGGCGAGCTGACCATCACCTGGGCGCGGCTCGTGACCCCGGGCGGCTACATCCTGCACCGGCACGGCGTCGTTCCCACCGTCTGCACCGCGGATCTGCCGGATGACGCCAGCGGTGTCGCCGCGGCGCTCGCGCGCAGCGGCGGCGGCCTCGCCGCGGCGCTGGCTCGCCCGCGCGCCAAGCTCGATGATGCCGGCTGGGAGCGGCTGCGCGCGCTCTGCCCCGGCCAGCACCAAGACCACGAGATCGACGTCACGACGGCGGAGAAGCTGCTGGTCGACCCCGTGCTCTACGCCCACGCCCTGAGCCTGACGCCCACCGCCCAGGCCCGGCCGCTGACGACGGCAGGCGTCGTCCGCTAGACGCGACGCGAAACGTCGGCGGCGGCGGGCTCCCGCGCTTGCTGCGCAAGCGCTGACGCCGCCTCGGACGAGCTCCCTGCGGGAGCTCGCTCGGGCGCTGCGCAGGTTTGCCTTAGGCCCCGCCGGCGCTGCAGAAATGCCACTCGCTGCCGCGATGGGCGTAGAGCAGCACGTAGCGCTGGGTCCCGGTATGGTCGATCAGCACGGCGAGCTTGTCGCCCAGGCAATGCTCCGGCGGATTGCCGACCGGGCCGAGCCGCTTGGCCTTGGCACAGGTGGAGATGCTCTCGGGGAGCTTTCCGGCGATGGCGTCCGGGCGCTTGCCGTTGACGTTGACGAAATAGTCGACGGCCTCGCCGCTTTTCACCGTCGCCATCACCTCGATCCGGCCGAAGCGCGATTTATATAATCCGGCATTCTGCTCGCCGTCGGACAGGCCGGAGGGCACCGGCCGGAAGGTGATCGCGGCGCAGGCGGGCGGCTCCTTCTCGGCGCCGCGGGCCGGGACGCCCGTTGCGGCGGCAATGACGACGAGGGTAGCCAGGGTGACGACAGGTGCTGATCGCATTCTTGCCTCTTCGCTCCAGGAACGCGGGACGGCGCGATTATGGCGGCAGCGCCGCGGCGGCGGCAACATCGGATCGCGCCGCGAGCGCAGGGATCGGCTCATTTTGCTCGGGCTGCGCCATGCTTTTGACGAATTCGACCTTCCATAGTGTCAACAGCCGCGGGACAGGAGCCATGCCGATCGCTCGTACCATCGCACTAGCCGCCTTCGCCGCTCTGGCCGCGTCGGGACTCGCCGCGCCGGCGCATGCCACCAAGGTCGATCTCGCCCTGGTACTTGCCGTCGACGTGTCGGAGAGCGTCGATGCCGAGGAATACCAGCTGCAGCACGAAGGCATCGCCCGCGCCTTCGAGAGCGCGCCGCTGATCGAGGCCATCCGCAACGGCCGGAACGGCGCCGTCGACGTGCTGGTGATGGAGTGGTCGGACCGCGACAAGCAGGTGGTGACGGTCGACTGGACCCGGGTCGCCGATGCCGCCAGCGCCAAGAGCTTCGCCGCCAAGGTGCGGGCGAGCCACCGCAGCTCGAACGGGCTCACCGCCATCGGCGACGCGCTCCTTGCCGCCGGCGCGGCGCTGACGCGCATGCCCGACGAGGCGACGCGACGCGTCATCGACGTCTCGGGTGACGGCATGGCCAATATCGGGCCGCCGCCGGCGCAGGTGCGCGACCAGCTGGTCGCCGAAGGCGTCACCATCAACGGGCTTGCCATCCTCAAGCACGAGCCCTGGCTCGACGGCTACTACGACCAGAACGTGGTGGGCGGTCGGGACGGCTTCCTGATGCAGGTGGACGACTTCCCCTCCTTCATCGCCGCCATGCAGCAGAAACTGCTCAATGAAGTGACGGCGGCGCGGCCGATCCGCCGCGCCGCCGTTCCATGCTCGCCTTCGACGCCGTTCAGATGCAGTAGGTCTTGATCGGCGCGAAGCCGTTGAAGTTGACCGAGGCGTAGCTCGAGGTATAGGCGCCGGTCGAGAGGATCTGCACCTTGTCGCCGACCTTGAGCGCCATCGGCAGCCGGTACTCGGTCTTCTCATAGAGGATGTCGGCGCTGTCGCAGGTCGGGCCGGCGAGCACCACGCCGCCGCTCGGCCCGCCATCGACCGGCGTCCGGATGCGATACTTGATGCTCTCGTCCATGGTCTCGGCCAGCCCGTTGAACTTGCCGACATCGAGATAGACCCAGCGCTTGGTGTCGCCGAAGGCCTTCTGCGAGATCAGCACCACCTCGCTCTGGATGACGCCGGCATCGCCCACGATCGAGCGGCCGGGCTCGACCACGATCTCCGGCAGGTCGTTGCCGAAATGCCGGGTGATCGCCGCCATCACCGCCTGGGCATAGCGCTCGACGCCGAGCACGTCGCCGCGGTAATGCGCCGGGAAGCCGCCGCCGATATTGACCATGCGCAGGTTGATGTCGGTCGCCGCCAGCAGCGAGAACATCGTCGCGGCGCGGCCGACGGCGTTGTCCCACTGGTCGAGATTGGTCTGCTGCGAGCCGACATGGAAGGAGACGCCGTAGGGGTCGAGCCCGGCCACCTTGGCGCGGCGCAGCAGCTCCACCGCCATCTCCGGCGCGCAGCCGAACTTGCGCGACAGCGGCCACTCCGCCCCCTCGCCATCGACCAGGATGCGGCAGAAGACCCGCGCCCCCGGCGCCGAGCGGGCGAGCTTCTCCAGCTCGGCCTCGCTGTCGAAGGCGAAGAGCCGCACCCCCTTCTCGAAGGCGTAGGCGATGTCCCGCTCCTTCTTGATGGTGTTGCCGAAGGAGATCCGGTCGGCGGTCACGCCGAGGCCGAGGCAGAGATCGACCTCGCCGCGGCTGGCCACGTCGAAGGCCGAGCCGAGGCCGCGCAGCAGGTCGACCACCTCGCCGGCGGGGTTCGCCTTGACGGCATAGAACACCTTGGCGATCGGCATGTAGGTGCGCAGCAGCTGATAGGCCTCGGCGACCACCTCCAGGTCGACGACGAGGCACGGCGTCTCGGGCTGCTTCTCCGCCAGGAACTTCTCGATCTTGCGGTTACGCTCGATCTTGCGGTCGATCTTCTTCTTCATTTCGGTTGGGTATCCTGTCGTCAGGGCGCGCGCAGACGGCTCACCTCGCCGTCGCGCCGTACCGCCGCCCCCTCCGGTCAAGGAGGAGGCCGCTGGAGCGAAACCTCTGCCCATGACGCGGGGACGATCCGCCGCGCCGTGGACACGCTGCTCAGTTCTGACTGCTGGGTTCGTTGGCGCCCCGGCCACCGCTGCCGCGCGCAGCCCGGATGAAACGAGGTGTCTCGTCAGGCCAGGGCGCCGCGGCCCTGAGTGCGATTGCAACCATATCGACCTCCCTCTCGGGACCGGCCCACAGTGACCGGCTCTTCCAAAAAGGACGCGTTACGTCGTTGCATAACCACAAGGGCCATAGGCACGTGCGAGTGCGTCGTGATTTGGATACATACGCTCATAACGTGGCGATGCAAGGAAAAATTCGGGGCCTCCCGAAATTTTTTGCGCTTTCGTGGCGGCGCGAGCGCAGCCGGCGCCGGCCGCGACGGCCACGGCCTCGCGCGAGGCGCGCGCGGTGCTCTCGGGCTCCCGTCGATGCGCCGCCGAAACGAAAACGCCGCGCCGACGGCGCCGGAGTTCCGATCGCGGGCGCGACGTGGTTTATGATTTCTTTATCGCCGGCGCGCCGCGCGCCGCGGCGACGAGCTTCGCGACGGCGCCGGGCTCGGTGTCGAAGGCAGCGACGAGCCGCAGGCAGGATGAGCCCGCGCCGCCCCAGCGATAGAAGCCCGCGCCCGCCGCCTCGAGCGCGGCGATCACCGCCTCGGGCAGCTCGATGAAGACCTCGTTGGCCTCGACCGGATGCCGCAGCCGCGCGCCCGGCAGCGCTTCGAGGCCGGCCGCCAGCAGCGCCGCCATGCGATTGGCCTGCGCCGCGTTGCGCAGCCACAGCCCGTCGGCGAGATAGGCTTCGAGCTGCGCCGAGAAGAAGCGCATCTTGGAAAGAAGATGGCCGCCGCGCTTGCGCCGATAGGCGAAACCCTCCGCCCGGGCGGGATCGAAGAACACCACCGCCTCGGCGGCCAGCGCGCCGTTCTTGGTGGCGCCGAGCGACAGCGCGTCGACGCCGGCGCGCCAGGTGAGCTCGGCCGGGCTGCAGCCGAGCGCCGCCACGGCGTTGGCGAAGCGGGCGCCGTCCATGTGCAGCGCCAGCCCGCGGGCGCGCGCCAGCGATCCCAGCGCGGCGATCTCGGCCGGGCGGTAGAGCGTGCCCGCCTCGGTGGCCTGGCTGATGCTGACGACCGCGGGCTGGACGTGGTGGACGAAGCCCGGCTCGGTCAGCGCCGCCTCGACCACCGCCGGCGTCAGCTTGCCATCGGCGCCGGGCAGCGGCAGCAGCTTGGCGCCGCCGGCGAAGAATTCCGGCGCGCCGCATTCGTCGGTCTGGATGTGCGCCGCCTCGTGGCAATAGATCGCGCCCCAGACCGGCGTCAGGCTCGCCAGCGCCAGCGCGTTGGCGGCGGTGCCGGTCGCCACCGGGAACACCGCGACCTCATGCTCGAACACGGCGGCGACGGCGGCGGCAAGGCGCCCGGTGACGGCGTCTTCGCCATAGGCGGGCGCGCTGCCGGCATTGGCCGCGGCGATGGCGGCGAGGATCTCGGGCGCGACGCCGGTGATATTGTCGCTGCGGAAATTCACTTGGCCTGGCCCGGCGCCGCCGGCCGCAGCTCGATGGTGCCGAGCCGCGCGCCGGTGCGGGGGTCGATCAGGATCAGCGCCTCGCCGCCTTCAGCCAGACCGATGCGCACCGCCAGCCGGTCGCCCACCGCGTCGCTGCCCAGCACCCGCGCGCCCGCCGGCAGGTCGATGACCGCGCGGTCGAAGCCGCGCGCCGCGACCGGCGCCGGCGCCGGTGCGGCGGCGCGATGGCTGGCGCGGTTGATGATGGCCATGATGAGCGCCGCCGTGCCGCCCACCAGCAGCAGGCCCATGACGACGACCAGGAGCTTGAGGGCCCGCATGCTTCCCGTCAGTCTAGCGTCATGAGCGAGCGATCCGATGCCGGTGAGAGGATGGAGCAGGTGACGGCCGAGCCCGGCGATGCCGGCGAGCGCCTCGACCGGCTGCTGGCGACGCGGCTGGCGGCACTGTCGCGGTCACGTTTGAAGCAGCTCGTCGAGGCTGGCCGGGTGACCATGGGCGGCGCGACGATAAAGGACCCGTCGCTGAGGGTCAAACCCGGCCAGACCTTCGTGCTGGCGCTGCCCGAGCCGGTCGCCGACCGGCCGCTGCCGCAGGCGATGGATCTCGTCATCGTCTACGAGGACGCGCATCTGCTGGTGCTCGACAAGCCGGCGGGCCTCGTCGTCCATCCGGCGCCGGGCAATCCCGACCGCACGCTGGTCAACGCGCTGCTGGCGCATTGCGGCGACAGCCTCGCCGGCATCGGCGGGGTCAGGCGGCCGGGCATCGTGCACCGCCTCGACAAGGACACCAGCGGCTTGATGGTGGTGGCCAAGGACGAGGTCGCCCAGACGCGCCTCTCCGCCGATTTCGCCGCCCGCCGCATCGAGCGCGCCTATCAGGCAGTGGTGTGGGGCGTGCCGCGGCCGCGCGAGGGCGAGATCTCGAGCCTGATCGGCCGCAGCCCGGGGAACCGCAAGAAGATGGCCGTGCTGCAGCGCGGCGGCAAGCCGGCGGTGACGCGCTACAGGGTGCTGCGCGCCTTCAAGGATGCGGCGGCGCTGGTCGAATGCCGCCTCGCCACCGGCCGCACCCATCAGATCCGGGTGCACATGACCGAGCGCGGCCATCCCCTGATCGGCGACCGCAGCTACGGCAATCCGCGCAGCGCCGGACGGCTGCGCGCGCTGCCGCCGGCAGTGCAGCCGGCGGTCGCCGCCTTCCCGCGCCAGGCGCTGCACGCCGTGCTGCTCGGCTTCCGTCATCCCGCGACCGGTGAACAACTCCAGTTTACCAGCGCGTTACCAAAGGATATTACAGATTTGATAGGCTTATTAGAGCGTGTCTAAATTGGACAAGCGGGCAGGCCTGGTCTAGGATAAGAGTGTGCTGCGGCAAGCATCGGCGGATGCACAGAGGGACCGCAGCGCCAAGGAAGCGGATGGCGTCCACGACCCACGCCCTGCCCAGCATCTCGTCGGAAGGGAATCTCTCGCGGTATCTCCAGGAGATCCGCAAATTCCCGATGCTGCAGCCGGAAGAGGAATACATGCTGGCCAAGCGCTGGCGCGAGCACTCGGATCCCGACGCCGCGCAGCGCTTGGTGACGAGCCATCTGCGGCTGGTGGCGAAGATCGCGATGGGCTATCGCGGCTATGGCCTGCCGCTCTCGGAGCTGATCTCGGAGGGCAATGTCGGGATGATGCAGGCGGTGAAGCGCTTCGATCCCGACCGTGGCTTCCGGCTGGCGACCTATGCGATGTGGTGGATCCGGGCGTCGATCCAGGAATACATCCTGCACTCCTGGTCGCTGGTGAAGATGGGGACGACGGCGGCGCAAAAGAAGCTGTTCTTCAACCTGCGCAAGCTCAAGGGCCAGCTTCAGGCGATCGACGAGGGCGACCTCTCGCCGGAGAACGTGCGCAAGATCGCCACCGAGCTGGGCGTGCCGGAGGCCGATGTCGTCAGCATGAACCGGCGGCTGGCGGCGCCCGACCATTCGCTGAACGCGCCGCTGCGCAACGACGGCGAGGGCGAATGGCAGGACTGGCTGGTGGACGAAGTCGAGAACCAGGAGACCAGCCTCAGCGAGCGCGAGGAGCTGAGCCTGCGCCGCGATCTCCTGCGCGGCGCCATGGCGCATCTGACGCCGCGCGAGCGCGACATCCTGGTGGCCCGGCGGCTGCGCGACGTGCCGACGACGCTCGAGGACCTCTCGCAGAAATACGGCATCTCGCGCGAGCGGGTGCGCCAGATCGAGGTGCGCGCCTTCGAGAAACTGCAAAAGGCAATCAAGACCGCGGCGATGGATCGGCGCCTTCCGGCCGGATAGACGCCGAAAGCTAGTCCGCCCGGTGCGGCTTTCGCGGTTGCTGTCGCAACCGCTGGCGCCGCCAGACGAACTCGCCTTGCGAGTTCGTCTAGCCCTTCCGGCCCGTCACTTCCTCGCCCCACTCCTCGACCAGGATCTTGGCCCGGCTCTCGAGCCGGCGCTTGGTCTCGTCGACCTTGACCTCGACCACCATGGCGACGATCGGCGGCACGCAGAAGTAGAGCACCCAGCCGATGCCGGCGGCGCCGTACATGACGAGCCAGCTGACAGGGCTGTCGATGATCTGCTGCAGGTTCGAGAAGCTGATCCCCGCTTCCCACATCCTGAGCGCGCCCGGCGCCACGCCGGCGAGATTCATCGCGCCCACGGTACGCGCGAGATAGCGCCGGCGGTGGCGGTCGACCACCACCGCGACCGCCGTCGGCAGCAGGCCGGCGACCAGCAGCAGGCAGAGCGGCAGGGCGGTCAGCGCCAGGATGCTGATGACGATGACGGCGAGCGTGATCGGGGCGCTGCCGCTGTTCCGGCGGCGTGGCCCCTTCGCCGGCCCGCGCTTGCCGGGCTTGCCGGCCAGCGCGGGCTTCGTCGGCTTGGCGACCGTGGCGGGGCTGCGCGCCATGCCTCAACCGCCCAACGCGATGACGGCGAGCGCGATCAGCCAGGCGAGGACGCTCGCCGTGCCCGCGGCGTAGCGCTGGCCCAGCTCCGCCGACCGCTCCGGCCGCCGCGGCCCCTCGAGCCGGATCAGGTCGAGATCGCGGTCGATCGTGGCGTAATCGCGCAGCGCCTGCTGGAAGCCCTGAAGGTCGCGCACCCGGTCGGCGGCATTGTCCACGAAGGACAGGAGATCGGCGAGATTGCCCTTGGCGACGATCTTGGGCAGCTCGGCCTTCAGCCGGGAGCGCCGCATGCGGTTGTGATAGCGATCGATGACCAGGGGCAGCTGTCGGGCGAGCCGCTGCGCCAGCGCCGGCGCCGAAGCCGGCCCCTTCAGCGACTGCAGCCGGCTCAGCAGATAGAGCGCGCCGAGCACGCGCTGGGCCGGATCCGCGCTGTTGAGCGAATTGAACCAGTCGGTGCCGGCGGCGCGGTAGCGCGCGGCGATGAAGGCGGCGAGATGGCGGTCGACCTGGAACTCGTCGTTCCTGCGCTTCTCCGAGACGCGCTCCAGCGCCGCCAGCACGTCGCCCGGCTCCATCACGTAGTCGGCCTCGATCGCCGGCGACAGGCAATGCAGGTCGGGGCTCATCTCGTAGGCGATGCGCTCGATGCCGAAGCCCGGGCGCCGATCGTCGAGATGGAGCCGCAGCCGCTCGAAGCTCTTGAGGATCGGGACCTGCTCGGGCTTGAGGGTGGCTTGCGCCGAGAACCAGAATTGCGGCAGGCGGCCGCTCATCGCCTCGGCGATCTGCTGCAGCGAGCCGCGGCCGCGGAACGCGGAGACCAGCGCCGTGCCGAAGCCGTCGATGGCGGCGGCGAAGCCCTTGTACCGGATCGGCGCCGCCGGATCGAGCGCGACGCAGACGCGCGCCACCAGCCGCTCGTCATGGCCGGTGAGGCCGGCGTCATTGCCTTCGGCCATGGCGGTGGCGAGCATCTTGGAGCGGTCGTCGTCGCACAGGCTGCGCTGGATCCAGATCTCGAAATCCTGGCCCTTCAAGGCGCGCACCGCCGAGGGCGGATCGCGCGAGAAGGCATAGGCGAGTGCCCGCGCGGTGAGGAAGGAATGGCCGGCGAACTCATAGGGGCGCTGCGCGCGCTTGACCAGCGACGGCTGCTTCGGCGACAGCCGCCGCCCTTCCAGCCACATCTCGAGATCCTGCACGTTCCAGCGCTCGCGCGGGTCGTCGGTGAGCAGCCCGCGCAGCGCCTCGATGATGGCGCCGCCGATGCGCTGGCCGCCGAGCAGCGCGAAATAGGAGCCGCGCCCGATCTTCTCGGCCAGCAGCTGGTCATCGCCGACCGACGCGACCGGGCTGCGCCCCAGCAGCAGGAAGATGATGGTGGCGCCCAGCGCATAGAGATCGTCGGCGGCGCTGCCGGGACCACGCCCGGTGGGCATCGCCATGCCGCTCTCGATGGTCTCGTAGGCGATCGGCTGCAGCGCCGCCGGTGGCGCGCTGATGCACTCGCCGAAGGACAGCGTGCGGTGCGCGGCATCGCGCCAGAACAGGTTGGTCGGCCGGATGGCGCGATGGGTGGCGCCCATGGCGAAGAACTCGCGCAGCGAGGAGACGAGCGGCGGCAGCACGTGATGGATGAGCTCGTCCTCATGCATCGGCTCGATCGTCTGGGTCAGCGACTGGACGACGCGGCCGCCGGTCGGCCGGTCGAAGACGACGGCGAAGTGCCGCCGCCCGGTCGCCGGCCAATCGACCACGCCCCATTCATGCGGCATCAGCAGCGCCTCGGCACGCAGCCCGTGCAGCGCCGCGATCACGTCGCGGCGCGGCGGCATGTCGGCGTCGCAGACCAGGCCGAACAGGCTGGTGGTCGGCCGGTCATGGTCGATCGCGACGAAGCCCGCGGCGTTCGGCGAGCGCAGCTCGGCGAGCGGCCGCTCGGGATAGATCTCGAAGCGCTCGCCCAAGCGCACGGGCGCCTTGCTGACGGCTGCCGTCTCGGCCTGCTGCTCGGCCACCACCCGGCTCCCTTGAAAACCCGGGCAAATCTAAGCGAGAAAGCGGAAACGCTTGGTTAAGGCCTGCTTATCAACCGGCAGTGGAAAGCCCGGCACGGCGCCGCAGCACCCCACCCCGCATCGGGGTGGGGACCCCCGTCGTGCTCGGCAGGCTCAGCGGCAGCCCCGCCAGCGACCGCACCGCGAGATAGGCGAAGGCCTGCGCCTCGAGCGCATCGCCGTTCCAGCCCGCCCGCTCGACCGGCTCGACCGGGCAGCCCAGGCGGCGGGCGAGCTCGGCCATGAGGACCGGATTGTGGCGGCCCCCGCCGGTCACCAGCCAGCGCCGCGCCGGGGCGGGAAAATGCTCGACTGCGCGGGCGACGGCGGCGGCCGTCATGGCGGTGAGCGTCGCGGCGCCATCCGCGGCGGAGAGCGCCCCTGGCACGAAGCCGGCGAAATCGTCGCGATCGAGTGATTTCGGCGGCCGGCGGGCGAAGAACGGATGGGCGAGGAAGCGGTCGAGCTGCGCCGCATCGACCCGCCCGGCCCGGGCCAGCGCGCCGTCGCGATCCACCGGCTCGCCGGTATGGGCCAGCGCCCAGTCGTCGATCAGCGCATTGGCCGGTCCGGTGTCGAAGGCGAGGATGTCGTCGCGCCCGCTGCCGATCCAGGTGACGTTGCCGACGCCGCCGAGATTGAGCACGGCGAGCGGCCGTTCCAGCGCGCCGGCCAGCGCCGCGTGGTAGAGCGGCGCGAAAGGCGCGCCCTCGCCGCCCGCCGCGACATCGGCCGAGCGGAAGTCGCAGACCACGTCGAGGCCGGTCGTCGCCGCCAGCAGCGCGCCATCGCCGATCTGCCAGGTCCGCCGCTGCTCCGGCCGGTGCAGGATGGTGTGGCCGTGGAAGCCTACGATGTCGGCGCCGGCGATGCCGTGGCCCTCGATCAGCGCGCGCACCGCATCGGCATGGGCGAGCGTCAGCGCGCGCTCGACCTCGGCGACCTCGCCCTTGCCGCCGAGCACCGCCTGAAGCCGCCGGCGCAGCGCCGGATCATAGGGCAGCGTCAGCGCCGGGCCGGCAACCACGCTCCCCTCGCCGTCGGTCTCGATGAAGGCGGCGTCGATGCCGTCGAGCGAGGTGCCGCTCATCAGTCCGATGGCGCGGGTCAGCCCCCCGCTCATGGCATGGTCCCGGCGATTGTGCTAGAGGGGCCGCCGCCGCGCATCTCTGGGCCGTTGTCGATGTCCACGCTCCGCTCACCTTTCCTCGCCGCCGCCGAAGCGCGCGGCTACATCCATCAGATCACCGACCGGGAGGGGCTGGAGACCCGTCTCGCTGCCGGCCCCGTGGTCGCTTATGTCGGCTACGATTGTACCGCGGATAGCTTGCATATCGGTAACCTCGTCTCGATCATGATGCTGCGGCTGTGGCAGAAGAGCGGCCACAAGCCGGTCGTGCTGATGGGCGGCGGCACCACCAAGGTCGGCGACCCCTCGGGCAAGGACGAGATGCGCCGGCTGCTCGGGGACGACGAGATTGCCGCCAATATGGCGAGCATCCGCCGCTGCTTCGACCGCTTCCTCCGCTTCGGCGACGGCCCCGCCGACGCGGTCATGGTGAACAACGCCGATTGGCTGGACCGGCTCGCCTATATCCCGTTCCTGCGCGAGGTCGGCCGGCATTTCTCGGTCAACCGCATGCTGACCCAGGACAGCGTGCGGCTGCGCCTCGAGCGCGAGCAGCCGCTGAGCTTCCTCGAGTTCAACTACATGGTGCTGCAATCCTACGACTTCCTGGAGCTGGCGCGGCGGCGCGACTGTATCGTGCAGATGGGCGGCTCGGACCAGTGGGGCAACATCGTCATGGGGGTCGAGCTCGGCCGCCGCGTCGACAACCGCGCGCTCTACGGCCTGACCTCGCCGCTCATCACCACCGCCTCGGGCGCCAAGATGGGCAAGACGGCGCAAGGCGCGGTGTGGCTCAGCCCGCATCGCATGCCGCCCTACGACTACTGGCAGTTCTGGCGCAACACCGAGGATGCCGATGTCGGCCGCTTCCTGCGCCTCTTCACCGACCTGCCGCTGGACGAGATCGCCGCGCTCGAGCGGCTCGAAGGCAGCGCCATCAACGAGGCGAAGCAGGTGCTCGCGACCGAGGCGACGGCGCTCTGCCACGGGCGCGAGGCGGCCGAGGCGGCGGCCGAGACGGCGCGGCGCGTCTTTGCCGAGGGCGGCACCGGCGAGGATCTGCCGACGGTGGAGGTGGCGCGCGCCGATCTCGAGCGCGGCATCGCCGCCATCGAGCTGCTGGCGCTGAGCGGGCTCGCCGCCTCCAAGGGCGAGGCCCGGCGCCTCATCAAGCAGGGCGGCGCGCGGCTCAACGACCGCGCGATCGCCGCCGAGACGCAGCTCGTCGGCGCCGCCGACCTCACCGCCGAGGGCAACATCAAGCTGTCGGCGGGCAAGAAGCGTCATGCGCTGGTGAAGCCGGTCTGACGGCGACGGGAGAAGGCGATGAAAATCCGCCGGGTGGTTACCGGCCATACCGGGCAAGGCAAGGCGACCGTGATCATCGACGAGGTCTCGACCGACATCGTCTCCTTCCGCCCGGGCGCCACCATCTGCAATCTCTGGTCCACCGATCGGCTGCCGGCCGACAACCAGGCCGAAGGCGACGGAGCGAAGCAGATCCGCGGCACGGCCGATGCCGAGGGCTCGGTCTTCCGCATCATCGAGTTCGCCCCTGGCGTCGCGCCGCGCAACCACCGCACGCCGTCGCTCGACTACGCGGTGGTGCTCTCGGGCGAGATCGACATGGACCTCGACGGCAAGGAGGTCCGCTTGCGGGCCGGCGACGTGCTCATCCAGCGCGGCACGATCCACAACTGGTTCAATCGCGGCGACAAGCCCTGCGTCATCGCCTTCGTGCTGATCGGCGCCGCGCCGGTGCGCATCGCCGGCGCCACGCTCGACCCGCACGGATAGGGCGCGCTATCTGGGCCGGCTGCTGCCGGAGCCCGGCGGCGGCGAAGGCTCCGGCGCGTCGAACAGGAAGAGCTTGCGCAGCACGCCCGGCGCCAGCGCGCTCAGCGGGTTGACCGTGACCTCCGGCGCGGCGCGCGGGCCGGAGACGCGGAAATTGGCGGCGAAGATGCCCTCGCCCTTGCCGCCCGTCAGCAGCGTGCCGAGCAGCGGGATGTTGCCGAGCACGCTGTTCAGCGTATAGGCCGGCACCAGCGTTCCGGCGATATCGAGCGTCTTGTTGTTGAAGTCGTAGAAGCCGTCGGCCTTGACGCCGATCGCGCCGCCATAGGCGCGCAGCTCCTTGAGATCCAGCCTGCCATCGTCGATCACGAAGCTGCCCCTGAGCCGGGTGAACGGGATGCCTTCGCCCTGGAGCAAGGAGCTGACCGCCGCGAGCGAAGCGACCGACAGCAGGCGCGCCATGATCGGCGCATGGATCAGGCGGTAGTCGGCGCCCTGCATCTCGCCGCGGAAGATGCGGTGGCGGCCCTTGTCCTCGACCCGGCCGTTGATCTCGAGCTGCCCGCCCGCGATGTTCTCGGAGACGTCGAAGAGGCGGAGCAGCGCGCCCATATCGTCGGTGGTAAGGCGGAAGCTGCGGTCGCCCGCCGCCTTGCCGAAGCGCAGGCTCGCCTTGCCGGTGCGGGTGAGCGCCGCGTCGATGCTCATCGCCTGCCAATGGACGCCGTCGCTGAAGAGCTGGCCGGTGACCTTGCGCGCCTCGCGGCCGGGGCCGAGGATCAGCCGGTCGAGGCTGGCATCGATGATCAGCGGCGGCTCGGTCTCGTCGCTGTCGGCGGTGCGGTCGAGATCGCTCATCAGCGCCGTGGCATCGAAGCTCCTGCCCCGCACTTCGATCCGCCAGCCGCCTTCGGCGCGGCGCGTCACCGTGCCGCTGACATCGCTGGCGCCGGCGACGAGCCGCGCCACATCCACCCGCTGCACCGCGCCGCCGCCGTCGAACGCCAGGGCGAGCCTGGCATCGAGGCCGCCGCCCTTGAGCACTGCTTGGCGGATGGCGCGGACATGGCCGTCGGTGAGATCGAGGTCGAAGCTCCCGGTCGCCGGCACGCCTTTCGGCTTGCGCCAGTTGAGCTTCGCCAGGGCGAGCGCGGCGTCGGTGGCGTCGAGCGCGACATGCGCGGAGGACTGCTTCGCCGAGAGGACGGTATAGACGGCATCGACGCCGATCGGCCCGTCGACGTCACCGGCGGGAAGGTCAAGGCCGAGGCTGCGCCGCGCGGCTTCGTCGAGCCGGGCCTTGATGGCATAGCGCGCGCGGGGTCCGCCCTTCTTGAGGTTCTCGGTCCAACTCAGCGCCGCCGGCACCCCGGCAAGCTGCGCCGTGCCGTCGAGACGCACGGCCTCCGGATCGAGCCGGAGCTGCAGGTCGCCGGCGCTGAGGTCGCGGCCGGAGATCACCTGGCGGGCGGCGACGCCGGTCAGCCGGGCGCGGGCGCCGAAGCGCACCATGGCCAGCCTCAGATCCTTCTTCAGCGGCAGCGCGAAGCTGAGCTGGCCGTCGATCTCGCCCGCGACCTCCGCCGGATCGACGCCGAGCGCCTGGGCATAGCGCAGCGGCTTCTCGTCCAGCACCTCGAGCACGTCGCGCAGCGGCCCCTTGATGCCGAAATCGATCGCGATCTCCTCGTCGTCGGTATCGAGCTTGGTGAGCTTGGCCGCGCCGCCGGCGAGCTGCACGCCCTTGACGTGGCCCGAGCTCGGCACGAGATCGAAATGCGCGCGATCGAAGCTGCCGGTGCCGTCGACGCCGCGCAACGGCTCCAGCGGCTTGAAATAGTCGACGGTCAGGCCGCGATAGGCCACCGTGCCGGCGAAGCTGTCGACCCGCACCGGCTTCGGCGCATCGGGCGCCAGCGCGACCTCGGCGCTGAGACGCGCCGCGGCCTCGGTGACGACGCCGTCATGGACATGCTCGGTGACCCAGCTGCGCGAATGCGGCGAGAGCTGCTCCGGCCAGAATCCGGGGAGAGCGTCGACCGGGACGTCGCTGAGATGCAGCTCTCCCGCCACGGTCACCGCTTGCGGCCAGCCACCGACCAGCACGCCGTCGCCGACCCCGTCGACGCTGCCGGACAGCTCCAGCCGCGGCCCGCCGAGATCGAGGCCGAGACGCTCGATGCTGACGCGGCCTTGGGCGGGATCGTAGGCGGCGCGCAGCAGCCCCGAGGCGACCGCGACCCGGCCGCCCTCGAGCGCCGGATGCACGACCTCGCCGGCGCCGAGGGCGAGATCGCAGGAGGCGGCGCGGATGCGCAGCGCCGCGGTATCGAGCGCCAGGCGCAGCTGTCCCGAGAATGGCAGCTTCAGCGCGGCGAGCGGCGCCAGAGCCGGCGCGGCATCGGCGAAGAGCGCCGGGCTCAGCTCGGCAAAATCCAGCTCGACGGCGAGACGCTGGTCGCCGTTGAGGTAACGGAAGGCGCCGTGCAGATCCGCCTCGTTCCCGCCGGGCTCGATGGCGGTGAAGGAGAGGTTGCCGAGTACGCCGCGCTGGCTGCGGAACATCGTGGCGGCGACACGCGTCGCCCGCCAGACGAGGCCCAGCGCGCGATCGTCGACGGTGAGCCCCGCGCCGCGGACCGACACCTGGGTCAGGTAGCCGAGCGGCCCCTGGCGGTCGGGCGCGCCGGCGAGGTCGCGCAGCAGCTGCTCGCCCCAATCCTCGTTGTCCGGCGTGGCGCCGAATCCGAGATGGAAGCTGCCATCGGCGGCGCGCGCCAGGAACAGCTGCGGCCCGTTGAGCACGATCCGCGTCGGCGCCAGGACGCCATGCAGCGCCGCGCCGACGCTGAAGCCGATGACCAGCTCCGGCAGCGTCAGCTGCGCCTCGCCGTCGCCGCGGCGGAGATGGACGCCGCGCGCCACGATATCGATCGTGGCACGCGGCCCGAGGCTCAGCAGCGTGTGATCGACATGGACGACGAGGCCGCTCTCGCTGCCGGCAAGCCCGCGCGCGACGCTGGGCGTGAGATAGTCGAGCGAGAGGGGCGCCACCGAGAGGCGCCAGACGAGGAATCCGGCCACCAGCGCCAGGCCGGCCGCGATCCCCGCCAGCCAGCGCAGCGTGTGCCAGGCAGCCCGCCGAATCATTGCGCGGCCTCCTGCCGAAAGCAGGCCGAAGCCTCCAAGCCGCGGCGAGGGGTCTCGATCCGCCCGGCCTTGACCGACGCGCGGGTGGCGCGCAGGCTGCCGCGACCATCGAGCCAGGTGCGCGTTGCGATTGCCGCTCTCCGCCTATGCCAATCTGCCGCCGCCGGGCGATGCCGACCGGGCACGGCTCGGCTTCGCGCGCTGGCAGGAGGCCGCGCAAGAGATCGAGGACCCATATCTCGCCGCCTTCATGCGCGATCTCGTTGCCGATGACGCGGGCAACCGGCTGCTGTCATCGCTGTTCGGCAACAGCCCCTTCCTGACGCAATGCTGTCTCACCGAGCCCGACCTTCTGATGCGGCTCATGCAGCAGGGGCCGGAGGCTACTTTGGCGGATGTCGAGGACCGGCTCAACCGCCATCTCCCGGCGGAAATGGAGCGGCCGGCGCTGATGCGGACGCTGCGCCTCGCCCGGCGCCGCGTGGCGCTGCTGGTGGCGATCGCCGACCTCGCCGGCTGGTGGCCGCTCGAGCGCGTCACCGGCGCGCTGAGCCGGTTCGCCGATCTGGCGCTGGCGATGGCGGTCCGGCATCTCCTCGCCGCCGCCGCGCGCCAGGGCGAGATCGCCCTCGCCGAGCCCGCCGAGCCCGAGCGCGACAGCGGCTTCATCGTCCTCGCCATGGGCAAGCTCGGCGCCGGCGAGCTCAACTATTCGAGCGATGTCGACCTCATCCTGCTCTATGACCCGGACAAGGCGCGCTATGCCGGCAAGCATGGGGTCGGGACCTTCTTCGCGCGGCTGGCGCGCGAGCTGGTGGCGCTGATCCAGGAGCGCACCGCCGACGGCTATGTCTTCCGCACCGATCTCCGGCTCAGGCCCGACGCCGGCGCGACGCCGCCCGCGCTCTCGGTCGGCGCCGCTCTCATCTATTACGAAGGCGCCGGGCAGAACTGGGAGCGCGCGGCGCTGATCAAGGCCCGCGCCGCCGCCGGCGACCTCGCCGCCGGCCGCGCCTTCCTGGCGCAGCTCAGGCCCTTCCTCTGGCGCAAGCATCTCGACTTCGCCGCCATCCAGGACATCCATTCGATCAAGCGCCAGATCAACGCCCATCGCGGCGGCGCGCGCATCGCGGTGGCCGGCCACAACGTCAAGCTCGGCCGCGGCGGCATTCGCGAGATCGAGTTCTTCGCCCAGACGCAGCAGCTCATCTGGGGCGGCCGCATCCCGGCGCTGCGCGTGGCCGAGACCTGCGGCGCGCTCGAGGCGCTGGCCCGCGCCGGCCGCATCGCCGCCGTGGTCGCGGCCGAGCTGATCGTGGCCTATCGCTTCCTGCGCCAGGTCGAGCACCGCCTGCAGATGGTCGAGGACGCGCAGACGCACACCATCCCGGCCGATGATGCCGGGCTGGCGCGGCTCGCGGGGTTCCTGGGATTCGCCTCGGCCGCCGCCTTCTCGGCCGAGCTGCTGCGCCATCTCGCCACGGTGGAAAGCCGCTACGCCGCCCTCTTCGAGGAGGCGCCGAGCCTCGCCGCACCGGGCAATCTCGTCTTCACCGGCACCGAGGACGATCCCGAGACGCTGAAGACGCTGGCCGGGCTGGGCTTCGCCGATGCGCCGGCGGTGGCATCGCGGATCCGCGGCTGGCATCACGGCCGCCACCGCTCGACCCGCAGCCAGCGCGCGCGCGAGCTGCTGACCGAGCTGGTGCCGTCGCTGCTGCGCGCCTTCGGCGCCTCGGCCAATCCCGATGCCGCGCTGCTGCGCTTCGATCAGTTCCTGGCGCATCTGCCGGCGGGGGTGCAGCTCTTCTCGCTGCTCCAGCGCAACGCGGCGCTGCTCGATCTCCTGGCCGAGATCATGGCGGCGGGGCCGCGGCTCGCCGAGCTGCTGGCGCGCCGGCCGGGGCTGCTCGACGCGGTGCTGACCGAAGGCTTCTTCGACCCGCTGCCGCCGCGCGCCGAGCTTGCCGCCGAGCTCGAGGCGCAGCTCGCCGGGGCGCGCGACTACCAGGATCTGCTCGACGCCGCGCGGCGCTGGGTCGGCGATCGCAAGTTCCAGGTGGGCGTGCAGCTGCTGCGCGCCAGGCTCGACGGCGAGGCCGCGGGCGCCGCCTTCGCCGATATCGCCGAGACGGCGATCGCCGGCTTGCTGCCCTGCGTCGCCGCCGAATTCGCGCGCAGCCACGGCGACATCGGCGGCGGCGGCCTGGTCGTGCTCGGCCTCGGCAAGCTCGGCAGCCGCGAGATGACGGTGACCTCCGATCTCGACCTCATCCTGGTCTATGACGCGCCCGAGGCGGTGGAGGCGTCCGATGGCGAGCGCCCGCTCGCGGTCTCGGCCTACTACGCGCGCCTCAGCCAGCGCCTGATCAACGCGCTCACCGCGATCACCCCCGAAGGCAACCTCTACGACGTCGACATGCGGCTCAGGCCCTCGGGCAGCAAGGGGCCGGTCGCCTCGAGCCTCGACGCCTTCCGGCGCTATCACCGCGAGCTCGCCTGGACCTGGGAGCAGATGGCGCTCACCCGCGCCCGCCCGGTCGCGGGGCCCGACGCCCTGGCCGCGGCGGCGATGAGCGTGGTGACGGCGGTGCTGACGCGGCCGCGCGACCGGCGCCAGCTTGCCGCCGAGGTCGCCGATATGCGGCGCCGGATGGAGGAAAGCCGCAAGAGCTCCTCCTTCTGGGACATCAAGCATCGCCGTGGCGGGCTGGTCGATGTCGAGTTCATCGCGCAGTACCTGCAGCTGCGCGAGGCGGCGCGGCATCCCCGGCTGCTGCGCCAGAACACCGCCGCGGCGCTGGGCGCGCTGGCCGAGGCCGGTCTCCTCGCGGCCAAGCCCGCCGAAGAGCTCCTGGCCGCGCTCGAGCTCTGGCGCGACGTGCAGGGGCTGATCAAGCTCACCGTGGTCGAGCCGTTCGATGAAGCCGCGGCGACGCCGGCGCTCAAGGCGCTGCTGGCGCGCGGCGCCGGCGCGGTTGACTTCGCCGCCCTCAAAGCCGATATGGACGCGGCCGCGACGCGCGTGCTCGGTCATTACCGCGCGATCATCGAGGCCGAAGCCCAGCCCCAGGAGCAATCCCCATGAGCATCGAGGTCGGCGACAAGGCGCCGGATTTCACCCTGCCCACCGACGGCAACGGCAAGGTCAGCCTCGCCAAGCTGCGCGGCCAGAAGGTCGTGCTCTACTTCTATCCCAAGGACGACACCTCGGGCTGCACCGCCGAGGCCTGCGGCTTCCGCGACAGCCTGCCGAAATTCGACAAGGTCGAGGCCGCGGTGATCGGCGTCTCGCGCGACAGCGTCGCCTCGCATGACAAGTTCAAGAAGAAGCACGACCTGCCCTTCACGCTCGCCGCCGACGAGGACGGCAAGGTGTGCGAGCGCTACGGCGTCTGGGTCGAGAAGAGCATGTACGGGCGCAAATACATGGGGATCGAGCGCGCCACCTTCCTCATCGACGAGAAGGGCGTGGTCCGGGGCGTCTGGCGCAAGGTCAAGGTGCCGGGCCATGTCGAGGCGGTGCTCGCCGCCGCCAAGGCGCTCTGACCCTCACCGCCGCCGCCTGCGCCGTGCTCGGCGCGCCGGCGCCGGCGCAGAAGGTGGCGCTCTCCGCCGCTGCGGCCGCGGCCTGGCGCGGCGGCGCGCTCGCCGCCATCGGCGATGCGCTTGCGCCCGACCGGCCGGCGCGGCCCGAGCGGCCGGCGCTGCTGGCGCCGCGCGACATGCCCAAGCGCCGCGCCGCCGGCACGGCCGCCTCGCGCATCGCCCTGCTGCATGCGCTGGCGCATATCGAATTGAACGCCATCGACCTCGCCTGGGACATCATCGCCCGCTTTGCGGGCGGCGACCTGCCGCGGGGCTTCTATGACGATTGGGTCGGCGTCGCCGCCGAGGAGGCGAAGCATCACGCGCTGCTCGCGGCGCGCCTCGCCGAGCTCGGCGCCGCCTATGGCGATCTGCCGGCGCATGACGGGCTGTGGCAGGCGGCCTCGGCGACGGCGCACGACCTGCTGGCGCGGCTCGCCGTGGTGCCGCTGGTGCTCGAGGCGCGCGGCCTCGACGTGACGCCGGCGATGATCGCCCGGCTCGAGCGCGCGGGCGACGGCGCCAGCGCCGCCGTGCTGCAGGTGATCTATGCCGACGAGATCGGCCATGTCGCGGTCGGGCGGCGCTGGTTCGAATGGCTCTGCCTCAGGCGCGGCGTGCCGCCGGCGGCCACATATCGGGATCTCGTGCGGCGGCATTTCAAAGGCGCGCTGAAGCCGCCTTTCAACCGTGCCGCCCGCGCCGCGGCCGGGCTTGCCGCGGAGTTCTACGAGCCGCTGGCGGACACTTCTTGATGCTGCCTCACGCCACCGCCCAGCGCCGGCTGCGCAGCAGCAGCCAGAGCGCGATCGCGCCGTTGAGCAGGTTCCACGCCACGCCATTGGCGAAGGCGTCGCGGTAGGAGCCGGTGAGGTCGAAGATCTCGCCCGACATCCAGCCGCCCAGCGCCATGCCGACGAGCGTCGCCATCAGCACGATGCCGACGCGGGTCCCGGCCTCGCCCGGCGGGAAATATTCGCGGGTGATGATGGCGTAGCTCGGCACGATGCCGCCCTGGAAGAGGCCGAACAGCGCCGAGATGACATAGAGCGAGGTCAGGCTGTCGAAGCCCAGGAACAGCAGCAGCGCCAGCCCCTGCAGCGACGAGCCCAGCAGCAGCGTCGCGATGCCGCCGAGCCGGTCCGCCACCCAGCCGGAGCCGATGCGGCTGACGATGCCGAAGCCCAGCATCAGCGACAGCATGGTGGCGCCGCGCGCCACGCCATAGCCGAGATCGCCGCAATAGGCGACGATATGCGCCTGCGGCATCGCCATCGCCGCGCAGCAGGCGAGGCCCGCCACCGACAGCACCGCTTGGAGCGCGCCGGGCGAGAGGCCGAGCCCGGCCTGCGGCGTGGCGCTCGCCGCCGCCGCCACGACGCGCGCGGCGGGCGCCCGGCGGCGCAGCGCCAGCGCCAACGGCAGCATGGTGGCGAGGCAGAAGGAGCCGATGCCGATATGGGTCGCGCGCCAGCCCTGGGTGGTCACGAAATGCTGCACCACCGGTGGCCAGATCGTGCCGGCGACGTAGTTGCCCGACGCGCAGATCGCCACCGCGATGCCGCGCCGGCGCTGGAACCAATGCGAGATGTCGGCGATCATCGGGCCGAAGCAGGCGGCGCTGCCGAAGCCGATCAGCAGCCCGTAGGCGAGCGTGAGTTGCCAGAGGCCGGCGGCGAGCCCGGCGGCGATATAGCCGAGGCCCAGCGCCACCGTCAGCGCCGCCAGCGGACGGGCGATGCCGAAGCGGTCGACGAGGCGGCCGACGACGATGCCGCCCACGCCGAAGCCCAGCATGGCGAAGGTATAGGGCAGCGACGCCTCCGCGCGGTCGACGCCGAACGCGCTCTGGATCTCCGGCAGCACGACAACGACGGACCACATGCCGACGCCGCCAACGGCGCTCAGCGCCAGCGCGACGCCGAGCCGCAGCCAGGCATAAGCGGAGTCCGGCTCCGCCGCCGCGCCGCCTCGACCTGAGGTCATGGGGTAGGCGGTCACCTCCGGACTAAGGTCAAGTCTCAATCGATCCACCAGATGATCGTGGCCGCGATATCGGCGGTGAAAAAATTAGAGCGGGCTGGTGATAGCCCCTTGGAGCGAGACCAGTCGAACACATCTTGTGCACGATGCGCGCAAGCCTATCCGCAAATTCGTATAGAACCTCGGTTCGACGCCCACATGTGGCCACGAGACTAGCCTCGAATCTGAGCAGGGAGGTCAGCATCGGCACGCCCCAAAAAGCCTGCGCGGCGCTCGCGTAAAGTTGCTTCGTTCTGCGTACCTACACCAAGCATGTACAGTAAAACGTCTCTGGTATGAGTTTCAGCTTTCCTCTCGATTCCCCCACGGCCCGAGTCCCATAAAACATGCGCGTATGGGTCCTTATGCAAGTCGAGTGGGATTTTCGCCGCGCGCTTGACAGCAGCATCAATAGATTTTTCTTGCGGACGCAGCTTCGCGACCACCTCAGCGAATATTTTTTGTCCTATCGGTCTGAAAAGGAGGTTGCCCCCTTCCGGGGTCCGATAACGAGCAACGATACTTGCAAAGGTCCGGTCATCGGCGTTCATGAATTCGCCAAACGGCCTCACATACTTCCCGACAGAACGGAAATAACTTGCAGATAAATCAAGCATATTGTCTAGAGACGAATCGTCGGGACGGTCTAACCTCAACCTCGAAGGAGACCCAAGACCTCCTATTTTAGAGAACAGGATTGTGAGCACATCATATAAGTTGATTATTGTCGTAATGTGCTGCTGATCATCCGGCCTGATATTTGCTTGAGCATCGAAAGATATTCTATTTCCGGAAAATAGGCCGCCCTTTTCAACCATGCGACGCGTTGTAATAGCCATTGCATCGAACTCATCCAAGATGATTATTTCAGCCTTCGAAACAGGCTTTGCAGTCTTGTTGAGTGTTGTGAAGAGCTTCCGTGTTCTTCGGAGACCAATTTGAGAATTGCTGTGGCCGACAAGTATAATGGAAATTTCGTCATCGCTCGCTTCCGCACTCTTGGCAACCGCCATTTTAATTCCAGCCAATCTATGTTGCCCATCCAGCGCAAAGAGACGTTCAGCGCCATCTAGGCTCAAAAAGCCGATACTATACTTAGTCTCCTCGGTCAGCGCCTCTGCGGTTCTCTTATTGGCGGCGCGGATGTCGCCCAGCTCGTGCCACGTTGGACTCCCGCCGTAAACAGCAATGACGAGAGAGTTAAAGAACCGGTCCTCATTGGATTGAAGGTACTGGGCTATTTTCCTGCCGCGCCCGAGTTTAAGTTGTCTCTGGATTAACTCAGACAGTCCCTTGTTCTGGTGAACCTCATCGGCATAGCTGACCCTGGCTGCGATGTCTTTTGCAGACATCAAGCACGAATAGTACGTCCAATCTCCCATGTACCCCCGCAGCGCTGGAAGAAACATCCGTTTCATGGCATCACCTCAAGCCAACGGCTTTCTTTGCTCTACGTACTTTCGCGGAAAAGTCGTCCTGAACGAATGGCGGCACAAGACAATCATTCAACGCGATTTCTATGGCGCCCAAATCTACATTGTTGGAAATAGGTGCATAGTAAAAATATAGGCGATCACGCCAAATATTCAGCATGTGATCGATTCCGACGCGTTTTTTTGGACGGGGCGCTTGCTGCTGCAGCAAATAATCATTGTACCTAATTTTAAGCGTCCTGGCCTGAGAGATTTTTCCAGTTATCCCTATGTACATAACATAACCATGCGTCGGTAAATCTGGAAATTCGCCCTTTACTATAAAGGCGTATACCCCCCGTCGTGCAGCGACCAGGGATTTATTGTTTGGGCGAAACAGAACCGGGGTCCACTTCAGAGATACGGGTAGAGAAAGAGTGGCCAGGAGCTCAGGATGTAGGAAAAAGCGCTGGCTCAACGTCAAAAGGTCGATGGGTTCGTGAAGCTCCAAGGGACCAAAGGCGGGGACACTCAAGTCAAGCTTCCTTGTACAAGGTTCCTCTTTCAGCGTTTGTCGATGAGATGTGCATCCATCTTCCATTCGATGAATTACAATATCGGCGCATTCGCGAGTCTAGCGCCATGCAATAACTCGACGGGTTTTCGCTTCCAAGCGTACCCGGCAGAGGGCCTCGCCAGAAGCGAGTGATGCCAGTGGCAGCGTCTGTCCGAAAACCCGGCGGCTCGGTCCTGGTTGCGCCTGGGTATTGAAAGCAACCGTGAGACCAACATTGTCCAGGAAGTCGTCATCCTCGTTGCTGAAATCGTTGGGCGATTGGGAAATCAGCATCACCACGCCACCCTTTGAGCGGCTCATGCGCACCAGATTTCCGAGCGCAGGAAGTTTCGTCTCGAGGATTTGATGGGCTTCATCAATCATACACACGTGTCGCAACCCGCGCTGACCGCCAACTATCTGCGCTTCTGGTAGCGAGTTCAGCCATCGGTCAAGGGCGTCCAGTGTGAGATTGACGATCAGCCGTCTTACACTTTCTGGCGTTGCTGGCGGGAGGCTAATGATCCAGCTGTTGGAAAAAAATTCGGCCGGCGGCATATTCGGTTCGAATAGCGTAAATAACGTCAGCTCGTTCAGCGTAGCAAGCATTTCATCGGGTTTTCGCCCTAGCCGATCATATTCACGCTTCACGGATTCGCGTATGTCGGTAATTGTCGCCGGCCGCTTTACTCGCAAAACCGAGAGCGCGGCTTCGCGCAGCAGATCGCCCTGATGCCCGCCAAGGGTACTCTTCTTAATGCGCGAGAAGCAGTCCCGGAACCGAGCCGCAGCTTCTTTCAGGGTCACGTCGTCATGATCGGTCACGGCTAATACGTCAAGTGGGATGGGCCCACGCGGGGGCGCCACAACCCGGGCCCCGAAAACTGTATCCAGGCTATAGGCGGAAGCCAAATCCCCTTTGAAATCAAACGCCAGCAGCGGTACCGGCACTGCATCCCGAATGCCCCGCAGCATCCGTGCAGCGGTCCGCGTCTTGCCTGATCCAGCGGCCCCCATAATCGCTATGTGCGGACTCCCGCCGGGCGCGTTCAGCGGAAAATTGACCGGTTCGCCAGTATCAGCATCCTCACCGACTTCGCCCACAGGGATAACCACGGGGCTCGCATAGGCAGTCGCACTGGTTTTTGCACGGCCATCCGTACCACCGCCCGACAACCCTGTTTCCGGCAGCCCCGCCGCAGCCGCCAACCGATCGACAAATCGCGGGAGGCTGTGACCCATGGCTTCCCAATCATCTGCAAGGAGCTGAGCGCCTCTTTTCCAGTGCGCCAAGACGAGAGCCTGAAGATCGCGGCGTGTGAGCTTCGGATTACCAGCACGCTGCACCAAGAGGGACACCCATGCTGCAGCTTCCGGCCCCTCACCGAAGAGCTGATGGCCTCGGATCGTCCGCCCACTATCGTCATCATCGTCGTCGCTTTTAAACTCTGCCGGTGGCGGTTCAGCCAGCGCCAGAGATCGAGCTATCGCTAGGCGCGCGACCAAGTAGTTCACTTTGTAGCCGAGCGCATTTTTCAGCCGCTCGCAAAGCTGATCAGCCTCCCGCGTCGTGTGAAATCCAGCCGTGCTCACTTCGACCAGGTTCAAAGTCATGCTTCCTCAGATCGACGCAAAATAGCCCTCGCGTGGTGTCGTCACAGTTACGCCGTCTTCGGTGTGCGCCTCAAGTTGGTAGGCGCAGAGGACCCTCCGCCAAATCGCGTCCAGATAAGGCCCGACCACTTCTGTATCCGTCGATAACATCGATCACCTGACCGTCGCGTTTGGTGAAATGCTCGAGCACACCGAGCCGATGTTCTACGTCCAAACGGCCGAGTGGCGTGTCCACAACGAACGGAAACGCCCGCCCCGAGACCTCAGCGATCGCCCAAATTAGAGCCTGGGTAAATATCTGCTCCTCGCCCGCAGACAGTTGCGTCTCTCGAATATCCTCACCCCGCCTGTTCAGTAGCTTAACCTCGCAGTCTGGCGTGATCTCAATCCGATGTACGAATCCCTTTTTCCGCGCCATTGCGTTCCAGGCTTCCGTCATGCGCTTCGCGACTTCGTCCACTTGCGTTGGCAAGGCCTCCTCCAGCAGCCCTCCAATCATTGTGGCGGCAGCTTCGGCTTGCCTCGCGCGCCGCAGCGGCACCGCTCCTCGGCCCTTCGCCTCGCTATAGCGGCCGAACTCGGCCCGTTTTGCTTGTAGGTTGCCTTCCGCGGCGTCCTTTGCCGTCCGGTCTGAACGAAGCGCCTCTCTCAGGGCGCCGATTTGCTCAGACAATGCGGAGAGCTGGGTCTGCTTCTCCTGTGCCGCCGGAGCATTCGCCTCCAGCGCCATGTATTCTCTTTGTTTGGCCTCAGCTTTGTCCTGGCTATCCCTCAGAGTGGAAAGGGTTTCGCGCAAGGTAGCCACGGAGATGTTTCCCGCAGCTTGAAGCCGGCGAACGGCCTGCTCTCTCGCCACCCCTTGCAGATGGCTATGAAGCACGTCGGGTGCACAATTGGGAGGTGGCGGGTACCATAGTGCCTCCCATGCCGAGTGGGCCTCCGCCAGGACGGAGGTGATCTGTCCTTCACTCAGCGGCGGAACGATGGTCGCGAGCGAGTTCCGCAACCGATCAAGGAAGCGTCTCAGTCCCTGCGCCCCCTGCGCCCGTCCGGTTTCCCAGTTCTCTCTCACTTCCTCGGCCTTGAGCCGGGCAAGTGTTTCGTCGCGTAGCGCCTCCCCGGCAAGCGCAATAGCCAGATCACCCGCCAACAGCTTTTGCAGCTCATCAGCCTGCTTCTCGACAGTGCTATTGAGCCGCTGTTCATCCCGGATCAAATCTTGGAGCATGGCCTGACTGCCGCCTCCCAGGCGAGACAGCTCTCGCGCAATCTCGTCGCGCTCGGCTTCAAGCCGCGGGAGCACCGCCTCCTCTTCTTCGATACGCTGAGTGATGAGCGCGAGGTGCTCCGCTATGCGGGCGATTTCGGACTGTACATCGGTGACTTTACCATCCGTCGAAGTCGTCACCTGGGAGCGTCGGCTGTCAGCATATCGCCGCAACAAATCTTGCAACGACCGCAGCACAGGCAATCCGAGTAAACCTTCGATTCCGCTGCGGACCTGCGCTTCCATTCCGCGCGTCGCGAACTGCCGTACTCGCTCACCGTCAAACAGAAAAAACGCTGCGAGAGGCGAGGGCAGAAACGTCCGCGCGACGAAATCGCGATACCAGGCGCCACGGTCGGTGATCGCAGGAGGGGGACCGGCCGCTCGATTTGCCATGCCCCGGAAGATCAATAGCTCCTCGTCCTGCGGCTTATGCGATCCATTGGCGCTGAAGTGCCAAGTGCGCTTTAGAACGATCTTCTCGTTGTCATCGTCCTCAAACTCAAGCTCCACCGAGCAAGACGGCCGGCCCTCTGAGAGGGCACGCTTGTGGAGGGCTTCCCTCAAGAACTGGTTGTAACTGGTCTGCAGCTTCCCATCGCCTTCGCCCGACGGATTAAACGTCGCGCGGGGGAGTAGCGGCAAGCCCTCACGGCCGAACAAACCCAAGGTCAAGGCTTCGAAGAAGGACGTTTTGCCGTAACCGTTCGGCGCGCCGATCAAAATGATGTTCCGCCGTCCTTCCGCTGAGGGAAATATGAAACGTGCGTGCTGGTACGCCTTCCAGTCGCGCAGTTCTACGCGCCGAAGGTTCATTAACTAACCTCGCCGTCTTCCGCGGCTTCGTCGAAATCTCGTCAAATTCTTCCCACAACCCGGCTCGTCGCATCATTCCCTGACGATCCAACTCCGCTTCGACCAGGCGCTCAAAAGCTCCAATCTTGATGCCAGCGCCGCGGCACTTGTTCCGTACAAGCCGTCGACCTTCTTCCGAATTTAGCAGCACGACCACATTCCGAGGCATTATTGCTCACTCTGATCCGTTGCCGCCGCCGCAGCATGCGCGGCCGCGAAGCGCTGTGCCCCCCGGAGCGCGTCCGCCGCCCATATTTCCCTAATACGCAGCAACTCACCATCGGAAATAAGGCGCCGCCCCACCTTCTCCTGGAGCGCCAGCAGCCTCTCCAAGATTTCCGCTCGGGCATCCATGGTATACGGTCCCGGCACATATGTGCCGTTCGGCATCACGGTTATCCGTCCGTCGCGGCGTCGTGCCATGCGTCTAGTAGGATCATTGCGGATGCTTGCTAGCCAATCCCTGAAGTCGAGCAGCGGCGTGAATTCAGCAAACCCAGCCTCCACAAAACCCTCCAGGCTTCGGTCTTTCTCTACAACCGTGCAGGTCCAACATCCGAAGCGAGATGAACTGGTGCCACACGAAGGCGCGTCAGATTTTTGCGTCACCACGGGGCATTCCCCGCCGGACGCATTGCGGTACAGCGCGATCAGCGACGAATGTGATCCACCCCAGGGAGGGCTATTCTCACCCAGAAATTCCCAGATGTCGTCGGTCGTCATCTCTACGATCGGCCGAAAAACCATGCAGCCGACCAAGTCGTTGTGGCGGTTTAGCCTGTGTCCGTTGTCGTAGCGTGCTACGCTGCCGGCTCGCGTCGCGCTTTCGTCGCGTCTTACGCCGAGAAGTAAAATGACCTGTCCGGCGGTGTCGACCTGCTGTCGTATGTAGCGACTCGTCGGCTGAATCTTCATTCGATCCGTACACCAACGAAAATTGCGATTTGGCGAAGGATAACCTCGGCCGATCAGGCTCACCCAGAAGGTATGGTCGTCGTCCGGCCGTGTGACCTGAACGTAGATTGGCAACCCAAAAACCTCCGCTGCGCGCCGGATTTCATTCGTCGCCGCCTCAATATGTGCGATGACGAGCGGGCTCTCGACCAAGGTGTCGTTAGTGACGATGTGCACCGGCCGGCGTCGGTCGCTTCGCGGCAGCGATAACAGATGTTCAAACACCAAGTGACAGACTACTGTGCTGTCCTTGCCGCCAGAGAATCCGACGATCCACGGATAATCATGCGGCTCCGCGTATTCCTCAGCGATCTCACGCCGCACGCCGGTCCAAAGCCCTGATGTCGAGGGAAGGCCGCCCGCACTGCCGAACTGCTGCCCCACAGCACGCGCGAAACTCATATGTCCCTCACGTCGACTCGGTCCACGCGCTTCGTAAGCTGCACGCTGCCCCCCGTCCAATCTCACGTGACGATATCTTTTTTTCGAACAAGCATGTCAAGTAGCCTATTACCTTTTCGATCCGCCGTCACCATCGCCTGCCCTGCAACAGGTCGGCTACTCCCTTTGCCTTATTCCTCGACGATTTCGGCCGTCACCCGTCGTCCTGGTCCGCCTGCGCCTCCGTCGCCGCGGCATCGGCGCCGGTGATGCGCTGGGCGAGCGAGGCCTGGAGAAAGCGGTCGAGATCGCCGTCCAGCACCCGCTGCGCGTCGCCGATGGTGACGCCGGTGCGCAGATCCTTCACCTGCTGATAGGGCTGCAGCACGTAGGAGCGGATCTGATGGCCCCAGCCGATATCGGATTTGGTGGCGTTCATCGCATCGACCGCCGCCTCGCGCCGCTTGAGCTCGAGCTCGTAGAGCCGCGCCTTCAGCATGGCCGTGGCCTTGGCCCGGTTCTGGTGCTGCGAGCGCTCGCTCTGGCAGGCGACGACGACCGGCGTCTCCATGCCCGGCGGCAGGTAGGTCATGCGCACGGCGCTGTCGGTCTTGTTGACGTGCTGGCCGCCGGCGCCCGAGGAGCGATAGGTGTCGACGCGCAGATACTTGTCCTCGATCTCGACCTCGATCTTGTCGTCGATGACGGGGTAGACCCAGACCGAGGCAAAGCTGGTATGGCGGCGGGCATTGCTGTCGAAGGGCGAGATGCGCACCAGCCGGTGCACGCCGCTCTCGGTCTTGAGCCAGCCATAGGCATTCTCGCCGAGCACGCGGATGGTGGCCGATTTGATGCCGGCCTCCTCGCCCGGACTTTCTTCGAACCACTCGACCTTGTAGCCGTGCTGCTCGGCCCAGCGCGTGTACATGCGCAGCAGAATCTCCGCCCAGTCCTGCGCCTCGGTGCCGCCGGCGCCGGCATGGATCTCGAGATAGGCATCGTTGGCGTCGGCCTCGCCCGAGAGCAGGCTCTCGAGCTCGCGCTCGCCGGTCTCCTGCTTGAGCCGCGCCAGCGCCCGCTCGGCCTCGGCGACCATCGCCTGGTCGCCCTCGGCCTCCGCCAGCTCGATGAGGTCGAGCGTGTCCTGCAGCTCGCGCTCGATCGAGAGCGTGCCGTTGACGCCGCGGTCGAGCCGGGTGCGCTCGCGCATCAGCGACTGCGCGTGCGTCGGGTCGTCCCAGAGCTTGGGGTTCTCGACGGCCGCGTTCAGCTCGGCAAGCCGCCGCGTCGCATTATCCCAGTCAAAGATGCCTCCTCAGCAGCGACAACGAGCGTCTGATCTCGTCGGCCGCCGCTATGATCTCAGCCCGCATCCCTCAATTCCCTTCTCTATCACCCGTGTTCAGATCCACCACCGAGGCACGGAGGTCGCGCAGGAACACCGTCGCGCCGGCACGCTCTTCAGGAGGCGCCACCGGAAAGCGGCGACTTCTCTTCTCCGTGTCCCCTGTCTCCGTGGTGATCAAGGCCCGCGGGAAAACCAAGCGGCCCTAATATAGCCCGCCGGTGCCGGTGCCGGGAACCGTGCGCGGCGCGGTCGAGACGGCGGGCGCCGGCGCGAAGGGCGGCGGGGTGAGCACTGGCGCCGTGCCGGCGGCGGCGGGCGCGGCGATGGTCGCCGCGGATTCGGCGGCGACCGGCGCCTCGCCGGCGGTCTCGCCCATCGAGGCGGCATCCTCGTCATCGGTCAGCGTCGAGGCGCCGCTGACCACCACCGGAGCCTCGCCCGTGGGCGCGGTGCCGGGCTTGAACGCCTCGTAGATCACGGTCTTGTCGCCGGGCCGCGCCAGCTGCCCGGTGGTGGCGTTGACGCGCACCAGCTCGATCCCCGGCGGAATCCGGAAGGGGATCGGCGGCTGGTTCTTGAGCGCCGCGCCCATGAAATCGCGGAAGATCGGCGCCGCCACCAGGCCGCCGGTCTCATGCCGGCCGAGGCCCTTGGGCTGGTCGTACCCCACGAAGACGCCGACCGCGAGATCGGGCGAGAAGCCCACGAACCAGGTATCCTTCGAATCGTTGGTCGTGCCGGTCTTGCCCGCGAGCGGCCGGCCGAGAGCCGCCACGACGCGGCCGGTGCCGCGCTCGACCACGCCCTGCATCATCGAGACCACCTGGTAGGCGCTGCGGGGATCGGCGATCTGCTCGCGCGTGTCCGGCAGCTCCGGCGGCGCCTGCCCGTCCCAATCGACGTTGTTGCAGCCGTCGCACGGCCGGTTGTCGGCGCGGTAGATGGTGACGCCGTTGCGGTCCTGGACGCGGTCGATGAGCGTCGGCGTGATCTTCTTGCCGCCGTTCACCAGCATGGCGTAGGCGGCGGTGAGCCGCAGCGGCGTCGTCTCCTCGGCGCCGATCAGCATGGAATACTGGCGCGGCATGTGATCCATGATGCCGAAGCGCTCGACATACTGCGCCACCGTGTCGAGGCCGATATCGGCGCCCATGCGTACGGTCATGAGGTCATGCGACTGCTCGAGGCCGACGCGCAGCGTGGTCGGCCCGAAATAGCGGTGCTCGTAATTGTTGGGCCGCCATTTCGGCAGGCCCGGCCCCTGGTCGATCACGACCGGCGCATCGAGCACCAGCGTCGACGGCGTATAGCCGTGGTCGAGCGCCGCCAGGTAGACGAAGGGCTTGATCGCCGATCCCGTCTGCCGATACGCCTGCGTCGCGCGGTCGAACTGGCTCATCTCGTAGCTGAAGCCGCCGGAGAGCGCGAGCACGCGGCCGGTATGCGGATCGATGGCGACGAGCGCGCCGGACACCGCCGGGATCTGCCGCAGCGCGTAGCGATGCTCCCGGGGCGCCTTGGGCTGGTCCGGCAGCGCCTCCACCAGCACGACGTCGCCGGCGGTGACGGCCTCGGCGGCCCGGCTCGGCACCGGCCCCAGATGATCGTCGTCGATCACCTTGCGCGCCCAGCGCAGCGCGTCGAACGGGATGAGGCCCATGCTGCCATCCGCCAGCCCGATCGTGGCGCTCTCGCCACCGGCGCCGAGCACCACGGCGAGCCGCCAGCCGGCATCGTCGGCGCCGGCCGGGAGCGGCACCGCGGCGAGCCGCTTGCGCCAGTCGCCGGCGATCGCGATCCGCGTCACCGGCCCGCGATAGCCATGGCGCCGGTCATAGGCGACGAGGCCGTCGCGCAGCGAGCGGTCGGCGATCACCTGCAGGGTGGGATCGAGGCTGGTGCGCACCGCCAGCCCGGACTGGTAGAGCGCCTTCTCGCCATAGCGGGCGAGCAGCTCACGCCGCACCTCCTCGGAGAAATAGGCCGCCGTCACCGTCTCGGTCTCGTCACGGTGGCGCAGCTGGATCGGCGTCGCCTGCGCCTTGGCGCCGTCCGCCGCCGAGACGAAGCCGGCCTCGACCATGCGGTCGATCACCCAATCGCGCCGCGCCTTGGCCGCCTCGGGATAGCGCAGCGGGTTGTAGTTGTTGGGCGCCTTGGGCAGCGCCGCCAGGAAGGCGGCCTCGGGCACGGTCAGCTCGTCGAGCGATTTGTCGAAATAGGTAAGCGCCGCCGCGGCCACCCCGTAGGCGCCGGAGCCGAGATAGATCTCGTTGAGATAGAGCTCCAGGATGCGATCCTTGCCGAGCGCCTTCTCCATCTTGAGCGCGACCAGCGCCTCCTTGATCTTGCGCTGGTAGGAGAGCTCGCTGCCGACCAGGAAGTTCTTCGCCACCTGCTGGGTGATGGTCGAGGCGCCGATCGGGCGGCGATGGGTCAGGACGCGCATGATGTCGGTGACGGCAGCCCGCGCCATCGCCACCGGGTCGATGCCCATATGGCTGTAGAAATTGCGGTCCTCGGCGGCGAGGAAGGCGTCGATCACCCGCGGCGGGATCTCCTTGACCGGCACGAAGACACGCTTCTCGGTGGCGTATTCCGCGAGCAGCCGCCCGTCCCCGGCATAGACGCGGCTGACGATCGATGGCTGGTAGTCGACGAGCTGCTGGTAGTCCGGCAGGTCCCGGCCGAAATACCAGACCGCCAGCGCGGCCACGCCGACGCCGGCCGCGATCAGCGCGAAAGCAAGCCCGAACAGGAACTTGAAGAGGAAGGAGATGACCCGCATACGCCAGCCGCCGCTACCCCGGTGAACGCCGCATTCGGGGGTTGAAGCCTGTCCCTAAGGTGTTAAGGCTTTATGGCGGCTTCAAGGCAAGTTTCCAACCCTCGCCTGGCGGGGGTGGCGGAGCTGCCCTCCACGAGGGGTTGTCGTGGCTCTTCGGCCTCTGTATCCTCCTTGGTGCGAAATACCGCAATCCGCCGATCCGGCCCACGAGGCCGGAAAGGGGGCGCCGCGGTGGGATTTCCGGGGCGGACGCCAAGATGGCGTCGCTAGCTTCCCGCCGGCCGGCGTTCTGGATGACGCGGTTTGGATGAAACCCGAAGCCAACTCCGGCCCGTGCCGGAGCGCGGCTGCCTAGACGAGTTCCGCCATGGCCCTGCTACCTGTGCCGTTCGACGGATTGACTGGAGGCGCCGCCGGCTTCGCCTTAACCAGGATCGCGCCACCGCCCGTTTTTCGCGCGGGCGACGCGGCGCTCCTTGGAGTATTGCCGGAATGGCAAAGCGCATGCTCATCGATGCGGCGCACCCGGAGGAGACCCGGGTCGTCGTACTCAACGGTCATCGACTCGAAGAATTCGATTTCGAGACCTCTACCAAGAAGCAGATAAAAGGCAACATCTACCTCGCCAAGATCACGCGGGTAGAGCCGTCGCTGCAGGCGGCCTTCGTCGAATATGGCGGCAACCGCCACGGCTTCCTCGCCTTCAACGAGATCCACCCGGATTACTACCGCATCCCGGTCGGCGACCGGCGCGCGCAGGAAGCGCGCGAGGCGCGCCAGCGCGAGCTCGTCGAGGACGCACAACACGCCGACGCGGCAGACGCCGGCGAGGACGGCCACGAGCTGCCGCCCCGCTTCGCGCCGGAGCCGCCGTCGGAAGCCGGCGAAGGCGAGAGCTTCGCGGCCGAGGGCGAGGACGTCCCGGCCGAGCCCGAGGCGGCCAGCCTGCCGGCCGAGGCCGCGGCGCCCGACACGCTCTATGACCGCCATCCGGCCGAGGATGACGACCATGATGCGACCGGGGACGGCACGGGCGAGCCGGAGTTCGGCCGCGGCGCGCCGGACGAGATGCCAGCCCCCGAGGCGGAGGCGGATGGCGCCACATCCGAGACGATGGCGCCGGAACCGGGCGAAAGCTATCTCCCCGCCGAGTCGCTGCCGCACGGCGAGGAGGCGGCCGAGACCATCGAGACGGTGGGCGGCGACGAGATCGAGGAGGCGCCGCGCCAGCGCCACCGGCCGTTCCGCCACTACAAGATCCAGGAGGTGATCAAGCGCCGGCAGATCATGCTGGTCCAGGTCACCAAGGAGGAGCGCGGCAACAAGGGCGCGGCGCTCACCACCTTCCTGTCGCTCGCCGGCCGCTATTGCGTGCTGATGCCGAACACGCCGCGCGGCGGCGGCGTGTCGCGCAAGATCACCAATTCCACCGACCGGCGCCGGCTCAAGGACCTGATGAGCGATCTCGACGTGCCGGAAGGCATGGGCGTGATCGTGCGCACCGCCGGCAGCGAGCGCTCCAAGGCCGAGATCAAGCGCGATTTCGAGTACCTGCTGCGGCTCTGGGACGAGATCCGCGACCTCACCCTCAAATCGACGGCGCCGGCGCTGATCTACGAGGAAGGCAATCTGATCAAGCGCTCGATCCGCGACCTCTACACCCGCGACATCGAGGAGGTGCTGATCGATGGCGAGGAAGGTTTTCGCACGGCGAAGGCCTTCATGAAGATGCTGATGCCGAGCCACACCAAGCGCATCAAGCCCTACCGCGATCCGTCGGTGCCGCTGTTCCACCGCTTCCAGGTCGAGACCCAGATCGACGCCATCCATTCGCCGGTGGTGCAGCTGCGCTCGGGCGGCTACATCGTCATCAACCCGACCGAGGCGCTGGTCTCGATCGACGTCAATTCGGGACGCTCTACGCGCGAGCGCAACATCGAGGAGACGGCGCTCAAGACCAATGTCGAGGCGGCGGAGGAGATCGCCCGCCAGCTGCGGCTGCGCGATCTCGCCGGGCTCATCGTCATCGACTTCATCGACATGGAGGAGCACCGCAACCAGGCGACGGTCGAGCGCAAGCTCAAGGACGCCATGCGCCACGACCGCGCGCGCATCCAGCTCGGCCGCATCAGCCCCTTCGGCCTGCTCGAGATGTCGCGCCAGCGGCTGCGCCCCTCGCTGCTCGAGGCCTCGACCCAGCCCTGCCCGCATTGCAACGGCACCGGCCATATCCGCTCGACGGAATCGACGGCGCTGCACGTGCTGCGCGCCATCGAGGAAGAGGGCATGCGCCGGCGCTCGGCCGAGATCAGCGTCGCCGTGCCCACGGCGGTGGCGCTCTATATCCTCAACCACAAGCGCGACACGCTGGTGCGCGCCGAGCAGCGCTGCGGCTTTCGCGTTGCCGTCACCAGCGACGACACGCTGATCCCGCCGGCGTTCCGGCTGGAGCGGCTGCGCGCGCTGACGCCGGCCGAGATCGCAGCATTGCCCACCCTGGCGCCGCCGGTGGCGGAGCCCGAGGAGGAGGAGGAGGCGATCGAGGAGGAGCCGCTCGAGGAGGCGGAGGCCGAGCACGCCGGCGAGGCCGAGGCCGAGACCGCCATGGCGGGCGAACCCGCCGCCGCGGGCGAGGGCGGGACGCCGCGGCCGGAGCCGGCCGAGGGCGAGGAAGGCCGCGGCCGCCGTCGCCGTCGCCGTCGCCGTCGCGGCCGGCGCGAGGACGGGCGCGAGGGCGCGCCGCAGGCCCGCGAAGCGCCGCCGCCGCGCGAGCGGAACAGGGAGCCGGAAGGCGAGGCTTACGAGGAGCGGCCCTATGAGGGCCGGCCGATGATGCCGCCGCCGCTGCAGGACGTGACGGCGCCGCTCGACTTCCCCGATGACGAGGGCTTCGAGGACGAGGCGGAGCCGGAGCAGCAGCCCGGCGAGGGCGCCCATGCCGGGGCGCCGCAGGGCGCGCCCGGCGGCGAGCAGGGCGCCCGCAAGCGCCGCCGCCGTGGCCGTCGCGGCGGCCGGCGCCGGCGCCGCGACGAGCCGGGCCAGGAGGCTTTGCCGCCGGCGGCCGATCAGCCGATGATCGCCGACGAGCCGATCGCCGAGCAGATCGAGTATGTGCCGCCCCCGCCCCTGCCGGAGGACGAGGCGAAGCTCGATGTCGAGATGGCGTTCAGCGCCGCGCCCGCGCCCAGGGCTGAGGAGAGCGGCGCGGAAAGCGTGCCGGTCGCCGATCGTGGCGACCAGCCCGCCGCGCCCGCGCCGCGGCCCGAGCCGGAGCCGGCCGCCGCAGCGCAGCCGCCGCGGCACGTCGCCTCGGTCGAAGCGCCGACGCACACCGTCGAGGGAACGCCCTCCAATCCCAAGCGCGGCTGGTGGCGGCGGGTGATCGATCCCTAGGCGAATTCGCGCAGCGAATTCGTCCGAGGCGGCTCTCGCGGTTGCGGAGCAACCGCGAGAGCCGCGCGGTGCGGGCGGTTGCAAGAGCAACCGCTGGCGCCCGCCATCGACGACGCTTCGCGTCGCGCTATCGCCGCCAGGCCTGGAGGCGGCGCGCCGCCTCTGCCATGGTCTCGGTCGAGCCGGCGAAGGAGATGCGCAGGCTGGCATGGCCGCGCTGCCGATCGAAATCGATGCCCGGCGTGCAGGCGACGCCGGTCTCGAGCAGCATGCGCCGGCAGAATTCCGGGCTGTCATTGGTGAGATGGGCGATTTCGGCATAGAGGTAGAAGGCGCCGTCCGCCGGAGCGAAGCGCTCGAGGCCGGCCTTGGGCAGCTCTTCCAGCAGCAGCGCGCGGTTGGCGGCATAGCGCGCGACATTGGCGTCGAGCTCGTCGCGGCATTCGAAGGCGGCAATGGCCGCGTGCTGCGACAGCGTCGGCGGCGAGATGAAGAGATTCTGTGCCAGGCATTCGGCGGCGCGCAGCGCGTCCGACGGCAGCACGACCCAGCCGAGCCGCCAGCCGGTCATGGAAAAGTATTTGGAGAAGCTGTTGACGACGAACGCCTCGTCGCTGCTGGCAAGCGCCGTGGCGGCAACCCCGCCATAGACGATGCCGTGATAGATCTCGTCGGAGACCAGGCGGATGCCGCGCTCGCGACAATGGCGCGCGATGGCGGCGAGCGCGTCGGGCGCGAGCATGGTGCCGGTGGGATTGGCCGGGCTCGCCAGGATGAGCCCGTCGATGGCGCCCTCCTGGCCGCGCAGGAGATCGAGGGTCACCTGGTAGCGCTCGGCCGGGCCCGCGGGCAGCTCGACCGGCACGAGATCGAGCGCGGTCAGGATGTTGCGATAGGCGGGATAGGCCGGCGTCGCCATCGCCACCCGGTCGCCGGCATCGAAGGCGGCGAGGAAAGCGAGCAGGAAGGCGCCCGAGGAGCCGGTGGTGACCGCGACCCGCGCGGGATCGAGGGCAACGCCGTAGCTGTCGCGGTAATGCGCAGCGATCGCCTCGCGCAGCGCCGGCAATCCCAGCGCGTCGGTATAGCCCAGCGTCTCGCGCCCGAGCGCCGCGCGCGCCGCGGCGAGCACGCCGGCGGGCGCCGGCGTCGAGGGCTGGCCGACTTCGAGATGCAGCACGTCGCTGCCGGCGGCGGCGGCCTGATTGGCCGCGCGCAGGACATCCATGGCGATGAACGGCGGAATCCGGCCGCGGCGCGAGAGCTTCAGCACCATGACCGAGGACGCCTGGGAAAGGTGATTTGACGCGCCCCGCCGGGATGGCGGAAGGTAGCGGCGGAAAGGAGGGTTTCGGCAGTGATCGCACGCATCGTCTCGCGTCTGCTCCTCGTCGTTCTGGCAGCGAGCCTCGCGCTCGTCCGCCCCGCCTGGGCGGATGGGGTGGCGCTGCTGCGCGATGCCGAGATCGAATCGGCGCTGCGCACCTGGGCGACGCCCATCTGGCTCGCCGCGGGTCTCGATCCCGCCGCGGTGCACATCTATATCGTCGCCGACCCCCAGATCAACTCGTTCGTCGCCGGCGGCCAGAACCTGTTCATGAACACCGGCACCATCCTGCGCAGCGAGAGCCCCAACCAGCTCATCGGCATCATGGCGCACGAGACCGGCCACATGGCCGGCGGCCATCTCGCGCGCTCCGAGGAGGCGATGCGCAACGCCACCATCGAGGGCATCATCGCGATGGCCGTCGGCGCCGCCGCCGCGGTCGCGACCGGCAGTGGCGCCCCGGTGGCCGCCGGCATGCTCGGCGGCGAGAACATCGCGGAGCACTCCTACCTGTCCTTCTCGGTCACGCAGGAGGCCTCGGCCGACCAGGCCGGCCTCACCTTCCTCGACCGCACCCACCAATCGGCGCGCGGCCTGCTGCAGTTCTTCGAGATCCTGGAGCAGGAGGAGCTGCTCACCGCCGGGCACCAGGATCCCTATCTGCGCACCCATCCGCTGACCTCACAACGCATCGATTACGTCCGCCATCACGTCGAGACCTCGCCCTATTCCGATGCCAAGGACCCGCCGGAATGGATCGAGATGCATCGCCGCATCAAGGCCAAGCTCATCGGCTTTCTGCAGCCGCCGGCGCAGACGCTGGGCGCGCTCAAGCCCGACGACAAATCGATTGCGACGCGCTACGAGCGGACGATCGCCGAGTACCGCGTGCCCGACCTCGCCAAGGCGGTGCCGGACGTTGACGCGCTGATCCATGACGAGCCGAACAATCCCTATTTCCACGAGCTCAAGGGCCAGATGCTGTTCGAGAACGGACGCATCGCCGAGGCGGTGGCGTCCTACGACCAGGCGGTCAAGCTCAAGCCCGAGAACGCGTTGCTGCGCGTCGAGCTGGCGCAGGTGCAGCTCGAGACCAACGATCCCGCGCTGGTGCCGAAGGCGCTGTTCAACCTCGAGCAGGCGATCCATTTCGAGGATCGCAATCCCGATGCCTGGCACTTCCTCGCCATCGCCTATGGCCGCAGCAACAAGATGGGCATGATGGCGCTGGCGCTGGCCGAGGAAGGCATCGCCGGCGGCGACTACCGCCAGGCCCGCGAGCAGGCGGCGCGCGCCATCAAGCTGCTGCCGCCGGGCCCCGCCCGGCAGCAGGCCGAGGATCTCCAGGGCGAGGCCAAGCGCGAAGGCAAGCCCTGAGGTTGTGCCCGGCCCTCTCCTGTCGCATCATCCCTCCCCGCTCACCATCAAGGCCCGAACCATGCGCGCTTTCATCCTCAGCCTCGCCGTCGGCCTCGCGACGGTGCTGGCGCTCGCCTCGCCGAGCCCGGCGGCGGAGCCGCTGACGCCGGACCAGAAGGCGGCGGTGGAGAAGATCATCCACGACTATTTCCTCCAGCATCCCGATTTCATGATCGAGGTGCTGCAGGCGGCCGAGGCCAAGCTCAAGGCGGACAAGGCGGACGACGCCAAGCAGGCGATCGCGGCGCGGCGCGACGAGCTGCTGCACGATGCCAGCGCGCCGGTGGGCGGCAACCCCGAGGGCGACGTCACCATCGTCGAGTTCTTCGACTACCGCTGCCCCTACTGCAAGGAGGTCGAGCCCTCGCTCGAGGCGCTGATCCGGCAGGATCCGAAGCTGCGCATCGTCTACAAGGAGTTCCCGGTGCTGGGCGAGGCCTCGGTCTACGCCACGCGCATGGCGCTGGCGGCGCGCGCGCAGGGCAAGTACCAGCAGTTCCACGACGCGATGATGGCGACCAAGGGCGAGATCAACGCGGAGGTGATCCAGCGCGTGGCGAAATCGGTCGGCGTCGATGTCGAGAAGGCCAAGGCCGCGATGACCGCGCCGGCGATCGACGCGCTGATCAAGCGCAACTACGCGCTGGCGGACGCGCTCGACATCAACGGCACGCCCGCCTTCATCGTCGGCGACACGCTGGTTCCCGGCGCCACCGACATCGCCCGGCTGCGCGAGCTCGTCGCCGCGGCGCGCAAGGCGGGCTGAGGCGCCCGCGCCTCAGTCGAAGGCGAGGACGGTGCGCGCGACCTCGCCGGCCTTCATCGCCCGGAAGGCGTCGTTGACGTTGCCGAGCCGTCCGCGCCGCGTCACCATCTCGTCGAGCAGCAGCCGCCCCTGGCGGTAGAAGTCGAGATAGAGCGGGATGTCGGTGCGGAAGCGGTTCGAGCCCATGCGCGAGGTCTGCACCCGGCATTCCGGCCGGATCGCCATCCAGGGGAAGCTGATCATCGCATCGGGCGGCAGCACGCCGACGATGGTCGCGGTGCCGCGGATGGCGAGGCTCTCGATCGCCTGCCGCACCAGCGCCGCGACCCCCACCGCCTCGAAGGCGTGATCGACGCCGGCGCCGCCGGTGAGCGCGCGCACCGCCTTCACGGCATCGTCCTGGGATCCGTTGACGACATGGGTGGCGCCGACGCGCCGCGCCGTCTCCAGCTTGCCCTCGAAGACGTTGATGCCGATGATCTGCCGCGCGCCGCCGATGCGCGCCCCCTGGATGATGGCGAGCCCGACCCCGCCGCAGCCGAACACGGCCACCGTGTGCCCCGCCTCGATCCTCGCCGTGCGCAGCGCCGCGCCGACGCCGGTGAGCACGCCGCAGCCGACCAGCGCGGCGCGGTCGAGCGGCAGCTCCGGATCGATCCGCACCAGCGAATTCTCATGCAGCAGCATGTGCTCGGCATAGCTCGAGATGCCGAGGAACTGCCGGAAGGGCTGGCCCCGCTGCGACAGCCGCGGGGCGGTGTCGTCCGGCCGCGCGACTAGGCCGCCGGTGCAGAGATTGGGATGGCCGCCAAGGCATTGCGCGCAGCTGCCGCAGAAGCCGGAGAGGCAGGCCACGACGTGATCGCCCGGCCTGACCGCGGTGACCTCCGCGCCGACCGCCTCGACGATGCCCGCCCCCTCATGGCCCAGCACGAAGGGCCGGTCGAGCGCGAAGCGTCCGATCCCGTCGACGACATGGAGATCGCTGTGGCAGACGCCGCTGGCAATGGTGCGGACCAGCACCTCGCGCCCGCGCGGCTTGTCGATCTCCACCGCCTCGATGGTGAGCGGCTCGTGCACCTTGCGAAAGACCGCGGCGTTCATCTCCATGGCAACCTCTTCGATATTGTTCGCTTGATCGCCCCACATCACCCTCCCGCTACGCGGGTCCCTCCCTCTCCGCCCCTCGGGGCGGAGAGGGTTGGGGTGAGGTGGGGGCCGACGGGAAAGCGCATCACCCCACCATGCGCTTCTGCCCGGCCCAGAATTTCGCCTTCAGCGCCTTCTTGTCGATCTTGCCGACCCCGGTCATGGGCAGGCTCTCGACGAACTGCACCTGCTTGGGCGCATGCGCCGGGCCCTTGCGCCGCTTCACCAGCTCGATCAGCTCCTCGGCATCGGGCGTGGCGCCGCCGCGCGGCACGATCACCGCCGTCACCGCCTCGCCCCATTTCGCATCCGGCACGCCGAGCACCGCCACCATCGCCACATCGGCATGGGTCGACAGCACGTCCTCCACCTCGCGGGGAAAGACGTTGAAGCCGCCGGTGACGATCATGTCCTTCTTGCGGTCGAGGATGAACATGTAGCCGCGCTCGTCCGCGCGCGCGATGTCGCCGGTGTGCAGCCAGCCGTTGCGCAGCGTCTGCGCATTCTCCTCGGGCCGGCGCCAGTATCCGGCCATGACGTGCGGCGCCCGCACGCAAATCTCGCCGGCGGTGCCGACGGGAACCTCGCGGTCGTCCTCGTCGAGGATGCGCGCATCGCAGCAGGCGATGGGAAAGCCGCAGGATTCGAACAGATCCGGGCGCCTGGGATCGTGGTCGGCGCGGCGCAGCACCGAGACCGGATAGCATTCGGTCTGCCCGTAGAGCTGCGAGAACACCGGGCCGATGCGCTCGAGGCCATCGAGCAGCCGGCTCGGCGACATCGGCGAAGCGCCGTAGAGCAGCAGCTCCAGCGAGGAGAGATCGGCACGGTCGAGCTTGGGATGGTCCAGCAGGACGTAGATCATCGTCGGCACGAACAGCGTGAAGTTGATGCGCTCGCGCGCGATGGTGGCGAGGATCGCCTCGGGATCGAAGCCCTTGTGCAGATGCACCGTGCCGCCGCGCATCAGCACCGGCAGGATTTTGGTACCCGCCACATGGCTGATGGGCGCCACGGCGAGATAGCGCGGCTCCGCCGGAATTTCGAAATCCGCCAGGATCGCCGCGGCGAAGACGGAATATTCCGTGTGGCGCCGCAGCGCGCCCTTGGACTTGCCGGTGGTGCCGCCGGTGTAGTTGAGGCTCGCCAAATCCTCCGCCTGCGCGAGATCGACCGGCGTCGCCGTGCCCGCCGCCTCGGCCGCGGCGACGAGATCCTGCCCGTAGGCCGCGCGGCCCAGCGTGAAGACGGCCTTCAGCCGCCCGGCGCGCTGGGCGAGATCGGCGCCGCGCTCGAGGAACGTCCCGGCATCGACGACGAGCGCGGTGGCCTCGGAATCCTCGACCTGGTCGAGCTGATCTTCGAGCGAGGCCAGCGGATGCAGCCAGGTGAGGGCCGAGGCGCAGAGCTGCGCCGCGACCCCGGCGCACCACGCCTCCGCCCGGTTCGCCGTCAGGATCGCGACGCGGTCGCCGCGCCCGAGCCCGGTGCCGGTGAAGACCTTCTGCATCCGCCCGATCAGCTCGGCCGCGGCACCATAGCCGAGCGAGCCGTCCCGCCAGGCGAAGGCGGTTCGTGACGGATGGCGCAGCAGGGCCCGGAGCGTCTGTGCGCCGACGGTCGGCAGGCTGTAGAGTGGCGTTGCCATTCTTCCTCCCTTGGGCCGCGATGCAACCCGCTTTTCCGTTATGCTAGCATCCGCGGCCCCGAAGGCGAATGGGCTGGGATCATCGGGCGCCCGGACGGAGAGATCATGAACAGCGGCACCACCTTTCAGCCCCTCCGCCGGCGCCTCCGCCTGCCGCTGATCGCGGCGCCGATGTTTCTCGTCTCCGGCGTCGAGCTGGTCGTCGCCGCCTGCCGCAGCGGCGTCATCGGCGCTTTTCCGACAGCGAATTGCCGGAGCACGGCGGAGCTCGAGCTCTGGCTCGGCGACATCCGCAGCCGCCTGCGCCGCCACGCGAACGAGGCCGGCGACGCGGCGGCCCCGTTCTGCGCCAACCTCATCGTCCACCGCTCCAACCCGCGGGTGATGGAGGATCTGAGCGTCCTCATCCGCCACGCGCCCGAGCTCGTCATTACCAGCGTGGGATCACCCGCGCCTGTCATCGGGCCGCTGCACGATCAGGGCGCGCTGGTCTTCGCCGATGTCGCGAGCTTGCGCCATGCCGAGCGCGCGCTCGAGGCCGGAGCGGACGGGCTGGTGTTGCTGACCGCCGGCGCCGGCGGCCAGACCGGCTGGCTCAACCCCTTCGCCTTCGTGCGCGCCGTGCGCCGCTTCTTCGCCGGCCCGATCGTGCTGGCGGGCGGCATCGGCGACGGGCACGCGCTCTTCGCCGCCGAGATGCTGGGCTGCGACCTCGCCTATATGGGAACCAAATTCATCGCCACGCGCGAGAGCCTGGCGCCGGAGCGCTACAAGGCGATGCTGGTCGAAAGCTCGGCCGACGACATCCTGCTGACGCGCGCCTTCACCGGGCTCCAGACCAACATGCTGCGGCCGTCGATCGTCGCGGCGGGTCTCGATCCCGATCATCTTCCCGAGCGCGGCGCGATCGACGTCGCCTCCGATATCAGCGCCGAGGCGCGCGCGGCGCAGCCGAAGCGCTGGCGCGACATCTGGAGCGCCGGCCATTCCGTCTCGGGGATCGATGCCGTGATGGGCGTCGACGAGGTCGTCGCGCGCACCCTCGCCGAGTACGACGCCGCCCGCGAGCGGCGCTGAGCTCAGCCGGCCCAGACCAGCTCCGGCCCCGCCGGCTCGATCAGCCCGGCATAATCGATGCGCCAATCGTTGACGCGCGCGCCCGCCGGCACGCAGCGCAACAGGTCGTTGGGCGCCGTCGCCAGTAGCTCGCCGAGCCCGTCGGCCGGCGCCTCGGGGTCGAGCCAGCGCGCCCATCCCGCCTCCGGCACGATCACCGGCATGCGCGCATGGATCGGCCGCAGCAGATCGTTGGCGGCGGTGGTGAGGATGGCGAAGCTGTCGATGGCCGCGGGCGTCCCTTCCGCGGCCTCTTTCGGCGTCCAGCGCTCCCACACGCCGGCGAATGCCATGGGTGCGCCGTCGCGCCGCGCGATGAGATAGGGCTGCTTGGCGCCGCCCTCGCCCCGCCACTCGTAGAAGCCATCGGCCGGCACCAGGCAGCGGCGACGGCGGAAGCTGACCGCGAATTTCCGCGCCACCGTCTCGGCGCGCAGGTTGATCATCTGCGCGCCGCCGCGGATGTCATCGGCCCGGGCGGGAACGAGGCCCCAACGCAGCAGCTGCAGCGTGCGCTCGCCCGCGGGCGCCTTGCGCTGGCGCAGCACGGGAGCGTCCTGGGTCGGCGCGATGTTGTAGCGCGGCGGCAGGTTCGGCTGCTCGACGAAGCCGAAGACCAGCTTCAGCGCGCCGCTCGGCGTCGCAAGCAGGTAGCGCCCGCACATGGCACGAAAAAAGCGGCTGGTGAGCGGCGGCGCAAGCCCCTATTTTGGCCCCGCACAGCGCGAGGAGAGAGGATGAGCGAGGCCGCCGAGCTGCTCGAGGTGATATGCGCCGCGGCGCGCCGCGCCGGGACCGCCATCCTCAAGGTCTATGCCCGGCCCTTTGCCGTCGAGCGCAAGGCCGATGCCTCGCCGGTCACCCTCGCGGACGAGATCGCCGAGGCGATCATCCTCGAGGCGCTGCGCGGCGCGACGCCCGGGGTTCCGGTCGTCGCCGAGGAGCTCTGCGCCGCCGGCGGCATGCCGCAAGCGGTGCCCGAGCGCTTCTGGCTGGTCGACCCTCTCGACGGCACCAAGGAGTTCATCGCCGCGCAATGGCGAGTTCACCGTCAACATCGCGCTCATAGAAAGGCAGCGACCGGTGCTGGGGGTGGTGCTGGCGCCGGTGCCGGACGTGATGTACTGGGCGGTCTCCGGCTCCGCCTGGCGGCAGCGTGGCGAGGCCGCGGCGGAGCGGATCGCGGCGCGCCCCGTGCCGGCGGAAGGCGCGGTGGTGTTGCACAGCCGCTCGCATGCCGACGAGGCGAAGCTCGCTTCCTTTATCGCCAAGCTGCCCAAGGCCCAGCGCCGCGTCGCTGGCAGCTCGATCAAATTCTGCCTGCTGGCATGCGGCGAGGCCGATCTCTATCCGCGCTTCGGCCCGACGATGGAATGGGATACGGCGGCGGCCCAGGCGGTGCTCGAAGCCGCCGGCGGCACGGTCACGACGCTCGACGGCGCGCCGCTGCTCTATGGCAAGCCGGGATTCCAGAATCCGGGCTTCATCGCGCGGGGCAAATAGGTCGGCCCGGTTCGAGCACCGCTGACGCGCGGACACGCTACGCGTTGCGCTTAAGCCGCGTCCCGCCGCGCGGTCCAGCTCAGCACCTCCGCGGCGAGCGCCGCGATCTCCTCGGCGGCGCGGCTGTGCGGCGCGGCTTCCAGGATGCCCTTGCCCTCGGCGAGCGCGGCGGCCAGCGCCACGCGGTTGCCGATCTGCGCCGCGGCGACCGGGGCGTTGAGCGCGGCGAGCTCGGCCGCCATCGCCTCGGTGAGATTGGCGCGGGCGGGAACGCGGTTCAGCACCAGCAGCGCCGGAACACGCTCCTGGCGCGCCAGATCCAGCGTCGGCCGCGTCGCCCAGACATCCATCGGCGAGGGCTGCACCGGCACCAGCACCAGGCTCGCGGCGCGCACCGCGATGCGCGCCTCGGTCTCGGCATGGGGCGCGCTGTCGATGACGACGATGTCGTGGCTGCGCGCCTGGCGCTCGACCTCGGCGGCGACCCGCCAGCCGCCGAGCGCTGCGACCTCGAGCCCGGGCGCCAGCGCGCCCAGCCGCTCGCGGCGGAGCTGGAACCAAGTGGCGAGACTCGCCTGCGGATCGATGTCGATGACCGCGACCCGGCGCGAGAGCGGCCCAGGCCAAGGCCAGATGCGCGGCCAGCGTCGTCTTGCCGGCGCCGCCCTTCTGCTGCGCGATGGTGATGATTTTCGCCGTCATGATCGCCGTCCCTCGAAAAGGATCGAGCGCGTGCCCGGCGCGCCCGGGCGAGGCGATTTGCCTCACCCGCCACGTCACCACTATACCTCGGCGCGTGGTGGCCGCCGAGCATACAATTTCTGTGACCGAACGTCTCACCCCGGCGGATCTCGATCGCGCCGCGGAATTGTTGCGCGCGGGCCGGCTGGTGGCCTTTCCCACCGAGACGGTTTATGGCCTCGGCGCCGACGCGACCAACGAGTCGGCGGTGGCGGCGATCTTCGCCGCCAAGGCGCGGCCGCGCTTCAACCCCTTGATCATCCACGTCATTGACGAAGCGATGGCGCGGCCGCTGGTGGTCTTCGACGAGCGCGCGGCGATGCTCGCCAAGCACTTCTGGCCGGGGCCGCTGACGCTGGTGCTGCCGCGCGCGCCGGGCTGCCCGGTGCCGCTGCTGGCAAGCGCGGGACTCGACAGCCTCGCCGTGCGCGTGCCGGCCCACCCGCTGCCGCGCGCGCTGATTCGCGCGCTCGGCCGCCCGATCGCCGCGCCCAGCGCCAACCGCTCGGGGCGGGTGAGCCCGACCACCGCCCAGCATGTGCTCGACGAGCTCGACGGGCGGATCGCCGCCGTGCTCGATGGCGGCCCGTGCCGCGTGGGGCTCGAATCGACGGTGATCGACCTGACGGTGCCGCAGGCGGCGCTGCTGCGGCCCGGCGGCCTGGAGGCGGAGGCGATCGAAGCGGTGATCGGCCCGCTCGACCGCGCCGCCGACGGCCATGGCGCGCCGCGCTCGCCGGGCCTGCTGGCGAGCCATTACGCCCCTGCCCTGCCCCTGCGGCTCGGGGCAAAGACGGTGCAGCCCGGCGAGGCGCTGCTCGCCTTCGGCAAGCGCGCGCCGCGCGGCGCCAAGGAGGTGCGCTGGCTATCGCGCACGGGCGATCTCACCGAGGCGGCGGTCAATCTCTTCGCCGCGCTCCGGGCGCTCGACCGCCCGGACTTCACCGGCATCGCGGTGATGCCGATTCCCGAGCACGGGCTCGGCCTCGCCATCAACGACCGGCTGCGGCGGGCGGCGGTGCGCTGACGGTCCGCCGGGCATCCTTGCCCCGCCGGCACGCGGCGGCTAGATCGGATGAGGGAGCAAAACGCTGGAGTGCGGCCGGTGAGTGATGCCACCGATCCTCGGACCGCCGAGGCGCTGGAACGGATCAGGGCGATCGTCGGGCCCAAAGGCGTCATCGCTGATGCCGCGGGCATGGCGCCCTATCTCCGCGAGGAGCGCGGGCTCTATCACGGCGCGGCACGGCTGGTGATCCGCCCGGCCGCGACCGAGGAGGTGGCCGCGGTGATGCGCTGCTGCGCCGCCGCGCGCCTCCCGGTGGTGCCGCAAGGCGGCAATACCGGGCTCGTCGGCGCGGCGGTGCCGCCGGAGGATGGCGGCGCCGTGGTGCTGAGCCTCGGCCGCATGAACCGCGTGCGCGCCCTCGATCCCGTCAACTTCACCATCACCGCCGAGGCCGGCTGCATCCTGGCCGACGTCCAGCGCGCGGCGGCCGAGGCGGACCGGCTTTTCCCGCTGAGCCTCGGCGCCGAAGGCTCCTGCCAGATCGGCGGCAATCTCTCGACCAATGCCGGCGGCATCGCCGTGCTGCGCTACGGCAATGCCCGCGAGCTCACCCTCGGCCTCGAAGTGGTGCTGCCGGACGGGCAGGTCTGGGACGGGCTGCGCGCGCTGCGCAAGGACAATACCGGCTACGATCTGAAGCAGCTCTTCATCGGCGGCGAAGGCACGCTCGGCATCATCACCGCGGCGACGCTGAAGCTCTTCCCGCGCCCGCGCGAAACCGAGACCGCGCTCCTCGCGCTGGCGCGGGTGGAGGACGCCATGGCGCTCTTCGCCGAGGCGCGCAAGGCGAGCGGCGACCAGCTCACCGCCTTCGAGCTGATCCCGCGCCTCGGCCTCGAGATGGCGATGCGTCACATCCCGGGGGTCGGCGATCCGCTGGCCGCGCCCGCGCGCTGGTACGCCCTGCTCGAAGTCTCGTCGAGCCGGACCGAAGGCGGGCTGCGCCCCGCGCTCGAGGCGTTTCTCGCCGCGGCGATGGAGCAAGGCCTGGTGCAGGATGGCGTCATCGCCGCCAGCGGCGAGCAGGCGCAGGCGCTCTGGCGCATCCGCGAAGGCATGGTCGAGGGCCAGAAGCACGAAGGCGGCAGCATCAAGCACGACATCTCGGTGCCGGTGAGCAAGGTCGCCGAGTTCATCCTCAAAGCGACCGGCGCGGTCGAGGCGATGCTGCCCGGCATCCGCCCCCTCGCCTTCGGCCATGTCGGCGACGGCAACGTGCATTTCAACCTGAGCCAGCCCGTGGGCGCCGACACCGCGCGTGTTCCTCGCGCGCTGGGCCGAATTCAACCATGTCGTCCACGATCTCGTGCGCGGCTTCGGCGGCTCGATCAGCGCCGAGCACGGCATCGGCCGGCTGAAGCGCGACGAGCTGCCGCGCTACAAATCGGCGCTCGAGCTCGAGCTCATGCGCAGGCTGAAGCGCGCCCTCGACCCCGACGGGCTGATGAACCCGGGCAAGGTGCTCTAGGCGAATTCGCGTTGCGAATTCGTCCGAGGCGGCGTCAGCCGTTGCGGCAGCAACGGCGGGAGCCGCACCGCGGGGACTAGGAACCTGTCGGCGGAGATTGATCGATGCTCAGCTGCCAGAAACTCCGTCAGCAGCGAGCGCCGTCTTGGGCTGAGGACGTGCCAGCAAGTAGAACGCGGCGACGTGGGTGATCATGAGCACGGGCACGTAGATGATCGGGATCGCGTATGCGGCGCCCAACTCTCCCGCCAGCGCAGGCAGGCCGACTTCGCTGCCGTGATAATAATCGACGATGATGTCGACGGCTCCCACGAGATTGAAGGCGACGACGAACAGCCAGAAGAGCGGACGCGTTCGTATCGTGAGAAGCGCCAGCATCGCCAGCAAGCCGGTCGCGAAATCGCCATAGGCGGCGAACGTGGCGAAGCCGGCGGGCAGATTGGGGCCGATGACGCCAGGAATGATGAAAACGAGTCCGAAGAAGCGGAAGCTGTGCAGTGTCGCGATAGCGCGGTGCGCCTCGATCCGGTCCATCGACTTGAGCCTCGGCCAGACATAGGCACCGAAGCAAAGCAGCCACGGGACGTAACCCAGGACGAGATGTATCTGGAAGATGGTTGCCGGCGACATTGGGCTTCCTCTCAGATGCTAGTTTTGCGCCGCCTCGAATACCGCGGTCAGGACGCCGAGCCGGCCTTCCAGGAGATTTCGTCCCAAGTTGGCGGCAAGCTGCGCGAAGTCCGGCCCCATCGCCACGCCGAGATTTGGCGAGGGCGGCGGCCCCGCTTCGCGCAGCCCGGTGATCCACGCCTTGGCGGCCTTGGAGTCGTCCTGCCATGCCAGCGTGCGAAAGCCGGCCGGTTCGATCGCCTCGCGGGTCGCGGCGGCGGTCAGGAGAAAGCTTGTTGCCGGCGTTCTTGCCCATGGAACGGGATAATGCGGATCGCAGCCCATCAATACGACGTCGAAGGTCGCAAATTTGCCGCCCGCCTTCAGCACGCGCCGGATCTCGCGATAGAGCCGTGGCCGGTCGGAGATGTTCATTGCCACGTGCTGAAGAAGCGCGACGTCGAAATGACCGTCGTCGAACGGAAGGTCCAGCGCGCTGGCCGTCTCGAACGACACCTGCCCGCTCTGTCCCGTCCGCTCGGTCAAATAGCGCGCGGCATCGACGAATGGCTCGCTGAGGTCGACGCCCGTAACCCGGCAGCCATAGGTCGCAGCCAGAAAGCGCGCCGGCCCGCCAAGACCGGAGCCGACATCCAGAGCCGACATGTCGGCGGTGATCTGCGCCAGCCTGGCAAGCTCTGCGGTCGCAGCGAGCCCGCGGGTATGGAACTGGTCGATGGCAGCGAGCTGCGGCGGCGTGAGCCGCTGATCGTCCGGCCCGATGGCCTTGAGCGCCGTCTTCAGCCGCTCGGTCAGTCCGGTCGCGCGATAATGATCGCGCACGCCATCAAGAATGTTGGTCATTGCAAGATTCCTCTCGCGAACAGCGGCACCGTGGCATCCTCTTTGGAAGCGATTTATCTGCATATACAGTTACTTGAGCAGGATGGCGCCGCGCCCGGACGCTTGACGCGGCCGGCATAAACCTGCATATACAGATATATGCGAGGCGGCCGGAAGTCAAGGCCGTCGCCCGGGAGAATGCGAGATGGAGATCGAGCTTCGCGAGGTCATGGGCTGCACCTGCCTCAAGATGCGCCGGGTGACGCGGCGCATCACCCAGCTTTACGACCATGCGCTGGCCGAGAGCGGTATCACCGTCAACCAGTTCGGGCTCCTGACCCATCTTCACGGCGCCCGCCTCGCCGGCTCGCCGGGGCTTGCCATGGGGGCGCTGGCGGAGCGGCTGGGGGCCGATCCCACGACCTTGAACCGGACGCTGAAGCCGCTGCAGAAAAAAGGCTGGGTGAAGGATGCCATCGATCCCGCCGACAGCCGCGTGCGGCTCGTCGGCCTCACCGACAAGGGCCGCCGCGCGCTGCTGGCCGCCATGCCGCTCTGGCGTCGCGCGCAGGGCCAGGTGGACAAGGCGCTCGGCCCGAAGGCGGTCGCGGCGCTGGGCGAGCTGCTGGATCTCGCCGCCTCCCGGCTCGCGGCCTCGGCCTGATCGCCGCGGAAACGCGCTCTGGAGCGCCGCGGCGGCGGCCGGTATAAGCTCTCCCGAGAGCCGCTTCGCCACCGCAGGAGCCCTCCGCCGTGACCGACTATGCCGCCCCCATCGCCGACATGCGCTTCCAGCTCGCGGAGATCGCCGGCATCGGCGAGATCGCCGGCCTGCCGGGCTGCGAGCATGCGACCCCCGACCTGATCGACGCGGTGCTGGAGGAGGCCGGCAGGCTCGCCGGCGAGGTGCTGGCGCCGCTCGACCGCATCGGCGACCAGCAGGGCAGCCGGCTGGAGAACGGCGTCGTGCGCACGCCCGAGGGCTTCAAGGACGCCTATGCGCATTATGTCGAGGGCGGCTGGAACGCGCTGCCCTTCGCGCCCGAGCATGGCGGGCAAGGCCTGCCGATGGCGCTGGCGACGGCGGTGGCGGAGATGTGGAACGCCGCCAATATGGGCTTCGCGCTCTGCCCGCTGCTCACCGTCGGCGCCGTCGAGGCGCTCACCGCCCACGGCTCGGCCGAGCAGCAGCGCCTCTTCCTGCCGAAGCTGATCTCCGGCGAATGGACCGGGACGATGAACCTCACGGAGCCGCAAGCCGGCTCCGATGTCGGCGCGCTGCGTACGCGCGCCGTGCGCGAGGGCGACCACTACCGCATCACCGGGCAGAAGATCTTCATCACCTATGGTGAGCACGACATGGCCGAGAACATCGTCCATCTCGTGCTGGCGCGGCTGCCCGAGGCGCCGCCGGGCACCAAGGGGATCTCGCTCTTCCTGGTGCCGAAAGTCATGGTCGCTGCCGATGGCAGCCTCGGCCCGCGCAACGACGTGCGCTGCGTCAGCCTGGAGCACAAGCTCGGCATCCATGCCAGCCCGACCTGCGTGCTCGCCTTTGGCGATGGCGGCGGCGCCATCGGCACGCTCATCGGCGAGGAGAATCGCGGCATGGAGTGCATGTTCACCATGATGAACAATGCACGGCTCAATGTCGGGCTGCAGGGCGTCGCCGTCGCCGAGCGCGCCTATCAGCAGGCGCGCGACTTCGCCCGCCAGCGCGTGCAGGGCCGGCCGATCACCGCTGCGACGGCGGGCACCTACCCGATCATCCACCATCCCGACGTCCGCCGCATGCTGCTGCTGATGCGCGCCGAGACCGAGGCGATGCGGGCGCTGGCCTATTACACCGCCGGCGCCATCGACCGCGCCCGCCACCACCCCGAGGCCGAGACACGCGCGCGCCAGCAGCGCCGGGTCGACCTGCTGATCCCCGTGGTCAAGTCGTGGTGCACCGATCTCGGCGTCGACATCGCCTCGATGGGCGTGCAGGTGCATGGCGGCATGGGCTTCATCGAGGAGACCGGCGCGGCGCAGCATCTGCGCGACGCCCGCATCACGCCGATCTACGAAGGCACCAACGGCATCCAGGCCAACGATCTCCTCGGCCGCAAGCTGCTGCGCGACCGCGGCGAGGCGGCGGGCGAGCTGATCGCCGAGATGCGCGCCTCAGCCGCCGCGCTCGCCGAGCGGAGCGCCGACGACATCGCCGCGCTGCGCCGCCCGCTGGCCGCCGGTCTCGACGCGCTCGAGCGCGCCACGAAATGGATGGTCGAGCACGGATCCGCCGACGCGCCCGCCGCCTTTGCCGGCGCGGTGCCCTATCTCAAGCTGATGGGCATCGTGACCGGCGGCTGGCTGATGGCGAAGAGCGCGCTCGCGGCCGCCGACGGCGCGGGCGATGCCGGGTTCAACGCGGCCAAGCGCGCCACCGCCCGCTGCTATGCCGAGCAGGTGCTGCCCGCCGCGCCGGCGCTGCTGCCGGCGGTCATGGGCGGCGCCACAATAATGGGCTTCGACATGGATCGGTTCTAGGTTCCCGGGAGCCGGCTCTAACATTTTCTTTACCGCGGCGCCTTAGGCTCTGCCGGCGATGTCGAGTCGAATTCTCCTCTGCCTCCTTGCGGCCCTGGCCGCCGCCGCCGCGGCGCACGCCACCGAGGTCGTGGTCAAGTCGAAGGTGCCTTACTGGCAGGTCGGCGTGCGCGATGACGCGCTCAGCCGCGCCTGCTCGCTCAACCAGTTCGGGCCGCAGCATCCCGGCAACCTCCTCGCCGAATTCACCGGCCCGGACGGCAACGCGCTGCTCGACGTGGCCAAGGGCTCCGGCCTCAATCTGCGCGACCCCAAGCATCTGGCGAAGCCGACGGAAGACTATTTCTTCCGCAATGTCGGCACGACCAGCTGCGAGGTGCTGGTCGGCGGACGCAAGAAGGGCCGCAAGGCGCCGGCCGGTTGATACGCCGCGCCGTGCGATTTTTCGTAGAAAGTTAACCATTGGTCGATCTAATGCGGGCGCAGCCTTCCCCATCAGCCGGAGCAGGAGCCATGCAGGCCGCGGCGTCTCTCGATGGTCTCAACGTCCTCGTCGTCGATGATGACGAAGCCATGCGCATGCTGGTCTGCCGCATGCTCCGCCGCATGAAGATCGAAAGGATCATCGAGGCAGGGGGCGGCGAACAGGCGCTCGAGCAGCTCGCCGCCAAGCCGGGCGCCGTCAACATCGTGATCTGCGACTGGAACATGCCCGGCATGTCCGGCATGGAGCTGTTCAAGCAGGTCCACGCCCGCGAGCCGAAGCTGCCTTTCCTGATGCTGACCGGCCGGGCGGATCTCGATTCGGTGGTCGCCGCCAAGAAGGCGGGCGTGCACGGCTACATCGTCAAGCCGATCTCGCCGGCGGAGCTCAAGACCAAGATCAGCTTCCTGCTCACCAACGGCGGCGCCTAGGCGAAGGCGCTTCGCGCCTTCGTCCGCGGCGGCGCCAGCGACAACGCTGCGCGTTGCGCTAGGGCCTGATCCGCGGCGCCGCCCCGGTCCGCCGGCGGCTCAGCCGGATTTGAGATTGACGCAGCGCAGCAGCTTCCAATAGCCGAAGAGATTGCTCGGCCGCGACTCGCGCACCCAGAGGCCGCTCGCGGCGAGGAAGCGGTCGAGCGGGAAATCGGCATGGAAGCCGATCTTGCCGGCGAGCGGCGCCAGGCGCTTCTCGATGAAGCGCATGACCGGGTTCTCGCTGGTGAAATGGTTGACGACGAGAATCGTGCCGCCCGGCTTGCACACCCGCCGCATCTCGGCGGCAAACCGTGCGGGATCGGGCACCACCGAGGCGACATAGAGCGCCAGCACCGCGTCGAACGAATTGTCCTCGAAGCTCATCTTCTCGGCGTCCATGACCAGCAGCGCCTCGACCTGCTTGAGCTTCTGCCGCTCGACGCGCCGGCGCGCCTTCGCCAGCATCTCGGACGAGACGTCGATGCCGGTGACCCGCGAGTCGGAGCGGAAATAGGGCAGCGACAAGCCGGTGCCGACGCCGACCTCGAGGATGCGCTGCGCCGGCCGGTCGTTGGCGATGCGCACCGCCTCCTTGCGGCCGGGGTGGAACACCGGGCCGAACACCAGGTCGTAGGACCCGGAAAACAGCCGATACGTCCTCAGCGTGTCTTCGATATTCATGGTTCCGTTCCCCCACCCGCCGGCTTTTGCTTGCCCATGGAAAACGCCGCCTGCGGTGACATCTCCGCCGGAAGCGCGTCGCCGTCACAATAGCGTAACCGCAGGACGAGCGGCTTGCCAAGCCGCCTCCTCCGGCGGGTGAAAAATGCCGCGGCAACCGCTCGCCGCGCCGCGCCGAGGCCGCGAAAGGCCGGCTCAGCCCCAGGCGACCACTTTCTGGCGTTGCTCGCCGAGGCCGGCGACGCCGAGCCGCATGACGTCGCCGGGCTTCAGGAAGCGCTGCGGCTTCATGCCGAGCCCGACGCCGGCGGGCGTGCCGGTGGGGATCACGTCGCCCGGCATCAAGGTCATGAACTGACTGATGTAGCTCACGATCTTGGCGCAGCTGAAGATCATGTTGCGGGTCGAGCCGTTCTGCATGCGCTGGCCGCTGACCTCGCAGAAGAGGTCGAGCGCCTGCGGGTCCGGCACCTCGTCGGCCGTCACCAGCCACGGACCCAGCGGACAAAAGGTGTCGGCGCTCTTGCCTTTCGACCAGTTGCCGAGTCGCTCGAGCTGAAAGTTGCGCTCGGAGACGTCGTTGACCACGCAATAGCCCGCGACATGCCTGAGCGCGTCCGACTCGCTCACATATTGCGCCTTGGTGCCGATGACGATGCCGAGCTCGACCTCCCAATCGCCCTTCTGCGCGCCTTTGGGCAGGATCACGTCGTCGTCGGGCCCGCTGATCGAGCTCACCGCCTTGAGGAACAGCACCGGCTCCGTCGGGATCTGCATGCCGCCTTCCTTGGCGTGATCGACGTAGTTGAGCCCGACGCAGACCAGCTTCGACACCTGCGCGACGCAGGGGCCGAGCCGCGGCGTGCCGGGAACGGCGGGCAGGCTCGCGGGATTGAGCTTGCGCAGCTTGTCGAGCGCGGCCGGCGACACCGCCGCGGGGCCGAGATCGGGGATCACGCCCGAGAGGTCGCGAATCCCGCCGTCGCGGTCGAGCATCCCGGGTTTCTCCTGGCCTGCCGGGCCATAGCGAAGCAGCTTCATGGTGCGATCCTCTTGGTTGCGATGGTGTTCAGAGCGACCAGCCGCCATCGATGAGATGGATGGCGCCGGTGGTGAAGCTCGCCTCGTCGCTGGCGAGATAGAGCGCCAGCGCCGCGATCTCCTCGGCGGTGCCGAGCCGGCCCAGCGGCTGGCGCTGCACGAAGGCGTCGCGCACCGCCTGCGTCCCGCCCTGCGCCGCGATGCGGTCCTCGAGCGACGGCGTGGCGATGGTGCCGGGGCAGATGGCGTTGCAGCGGATGCCCTGCTTGATGAAATCGACGGCGACGGCTTTGGTGAGCCCGATCACCGCCGCCTTGCTGGTGCCGTAGACGAAGCGGTTGGGCGCGCCCTTCACCGACGAGGCGCCCGAGGACATGTTGATGATCGAGGCGCCCGTGCCGCGCTTCAGCATCGCCGGCAGGAAGGCGCGGATCGTCAGATACATGCTGCGGACGTTGATGTTGAGCGTGAAATCCCAGTCCTTCTCGGTGCAGTCGAGCACCGTGCCGTGATGGACGTAGCCCGCGCAGTTGAACAGCACGTCGATCGCGCCGAGCTCGCCCGCCAGCGCCGAAATGGCGGCAGCATCGGTGACGTCGAGCCGGCGGATGTCGAGCGCGCCGCGCGCGTCGCGCTTCAGCGCCTCGAGCTTGCCCATGTCGATGTCGGTGGCGACGACGCGCGCGCCTTCGGCCGCAAACGCCAGCGCCGAGGCGCGGCCGATGCCTTGCGCGGCGGCGGTGATGAGAGCGGTCTTGCCCTTGAGCCGGTCGGCCATGGCATTCCTCCTGCTGTTGCAGGGCAAATTGCCACGCCGGCACGGGCGCTGTAAATTGCCCGGCCAAGGAGGTCTGCCATGCTGCCGCTCGCCATCCGCCTCGGCATGGACGACAACGTCGTCGTCGCCCGCGCCGATCTCCTGCCCAACACCGTGCTCGCCGAGGAAAATGTCGCCTGCCGCGGCCATGTTCCGGCCGGCCACAAGCTCGCCACCGCGCCGATCGCCAGGGGCGCGCCGGTGCGCAAGTACAACCAGATCATCGGCTTCGCCACCGCCGATATCGCGCCGGGCGAGCATGTCCACACGCACAACCTCGCCATGGGCAATTTCGCGCGCGACTACGCCTTCTGCGCTGATGCCAAGCCCACGGCGATGGTCCCGGAAGGCGAGCGCGCCACCTTTCAAGGCATCCGGCGCGGCGACGGCCGCGTCGCCACGCGCAACTATCTCGGCATCCTCACCAGCGTCAACTGCTCGGCGACGGCGGCGAAGCTCATCGCCGATCAGTTCCGCGGCGCGGCGCTCGCCGATTTCCCCAATGTCGATGGCGTCGTGGCGCTCGGCCACGGCACCGGCTGCGGCATGGCGAGCGAGGGCGAGGCGATGGACGTGCTGCGCCGGACCATCGCCGGCTATGCGCGGCATGCCAATTTCGCCGGCGTGCTGATCCTCGGCCTCGGTTGCGAGGCCAACCAGATCGGCGGGCTGATGGCGGCCGAGCGGCTCGAGGCCGGACCGCTGCTGCACACCATGACCATCCAGGAGAGCGGCGGCACGGCGAAGACCGTGCGCGAGGGCGTGGCGCGGCTCAAGGAGATGCTGCCCGAGGCCAATCGCGTGCGGCGCGAGACGGTGCCGGCGAGCCATCTGACGCTGGCGCTGCAATGCGGCGGCTCCGACGGCTATTCCGGCATCACCGCCAATCCCGCGCTCGGCGCCGCGGTCGATCTGCTGGTGCGCCACGGCGGCACGGCGGTGCTGTCGGAGACGCCGGAGATCTACGGCGCCGAGCATCTGCTGACGCGGCGCGCCCGGAGCCGCGCAGTGGGCGAAGCGCTGGTCGAGCGCATCCGCTGGTGGGAGGCCTATACCGCCAGGACCGGCAACGAGATGAACAACAACCCCTCGCCCGGCAACAAGGCGGGCGGGCTCACCACCATCCTGGAGAAATCGCTGGGCGCGGTGGCCAAGGGTGGCACCACCGACCTCGTCGCCGTCTACCGCTATGCCGAGCCGATCACCGCCCGGGGCTTCGTGTTCATGGACACGCCCGGCTACGACCCCGTCTCGGCGACGGGACAGGTGGCGGGCGGCGCCAACCTCATCTGCTTCACCACCGGCCGCGGCTCGGTGTTCGGCTGCAAGCCGGCGCCGAGCCTCAAGCTCGCCACCAACACCCCGCTCTATCGCCGCATGAGCGACGACATGGACATCGACTGCGGCCCGATCGCCGAAGGCAAGGCCTCGGTGCAGCAGGTCGGCCAGGAGATCTTCGACCTCATCCTCGCCACCGCCTCGGGCCGCCGCACCAAGAGCGAGGAGCTCGGCATCGGCGAGGAGGAATTCACCCCCTGGCAATTGGGCGCGGTGATGTAGCGGACAAACGCGCGTTAGCGCGTTTGTCCGCGGCGGCGTCAGCGGTTGCGTCAGCAACCGCGAGAGCCGCACGGTGCGGGCTAGCCGCCAAGCGCCGTGAAATACGCCCGGATGCGCTCCGCGTTCTTGCCGAGATCGGAAATCCCCACGCGGCTCGCCGAGCGCACGTCGACGCGCGTGCCGGCGCCGTCGGGCCTGAGGCGCACGACGATGTCGTCGGTGAAGCCGAACCAGCGCGTGCGGTCGGAAGCCTCGATGCGCCCCTGCCCCGCCTCTTCGGCAATGATGGCCCAGCCCATGCTCCACGCGGCATCGCGGGCGCGGGCGAAGGCCGCGGCGGGCGCCGCCGCCAGATGCAGCGGCGCCAGATCGGGATATGTCCGCTGCTGCAGCGCCGCCAGGCGCGCGCGGTCGTAGCCGCCGCCGGCGTCGGGCAGCTCGGCGCGGCGCGACGGCAGCACCGCGACGAAGGCCGGAGGATCGTCGGTATCGGTGGTGACGTCGTTGAACGGCGTCCGCTTTGCCGTGCGGCTGGCACGCACCGGCAGGATGATCGCGGCGGCGCCGATCGCGACGATCGCCAGCAGCATGATCGTGGTGCCGGGCCCCACCCGCCAGCCGCCGGCCACGAGCGAGACGAGCGCGAGGACCGCCGCCAGCCCGCCGAGGACGAGGCCGAGCGCCACCGCCCGCGTCAGCGCGGTGACGGCGGACCAGAAGCGCAGGCGATAGCCCAGCGGCGCCGCCAGCATCAGCACGATGCTGAGCAGGATGAGCGCCGCCGCCCAATGGGCGCTGGTCTGAGCGAGCATCGCGCTACTCCAGGCGCGGCTTCAGCGCCGCGAGATAGGAGCGGATGCGGGCGGCGTTGACGCCGAAATCGCTCTGCCCCTGGCGGCTTTCCGAGCGCATGTCGATGCGGCTGCCGGCGCCATCGGAGCTGACGCGGATGACGAAATCATCGGTGAAGCCCATGAAGAGCGTGCGCTGGCTGCCCTCGATCGTGCCCGCGGCCGGATCGCTATTGACGATGGTCCAGCCCGACATGCCTTCCGCCGTCGCCAGCGCGCGCTTGAATGCCTCGGCGGGCGGCAGCGCCGTGTGCAGCGGCGCGATGTCGGGATATGCGGCCTGCTGCTGGCGCGCGAGATCGGGGCCGGCATAGGCGGTGGAATTGCCGTGCTCGGCGGCGCGCGCCGCCACGGTCGCGGCGAAGGCCGGCGGGTTGGCGGGATCGGTGGTGATGTCGTGGATGCGCGGCAGCGGCGTGTTGTGGATCAGCGGCAGCGGCTGGATCTTGGCGTAGAACTGAACCGGGTAGTAGACGAGGAGAGCGCCGCCGATCAATCCCAGCAGCGCCAGCAGCCGTGCGACACCCGACATGCCGCCCCACCAGAACAGCGCGATCAGCGATACCAGCAGGGAGGCGGCGGCAATGAAGACCGCGGGCTCCATCAGGTACCAGAACGAGGTGCGGAAATGCCAGAGCCCGGCGCGCCAGCCGATCGGCGTCAGCGCCAGCAGCACCGCCGCCAGCACCGCCAGCCAGAAGCCCAGGCGCGGCAGGTAGCGTGCCAACCGGCTGCCGCCGGGGCTCCACGTCAACGCGACCAAGAACCACCTCCGGGACGGTTTCCTCGCCGCGATCCTATCCGCTCCGCCGCGGCGCTGCCAGCGCGCCGCCGGCCGCGTCGAGGCCACGCAGCGGTCACTGGACCGGCCGCGCGCGCTCCCGCTAGTCTTTCGACGATCGGAGGCGGAACGGGGGGCCCGCCCGCGAGGAGGAGGCCCGCCGCAGCGGGGTCCCGATGCCGTGTCCGAGCGCGATGCCATCGCCAGTCCTCGATCGCCGCTGACCGCTGCCCCGCGCGAGGCGGAGGCGCCCGGCACGCTCGCGGCGCAGCGCTTGCGCCGCGGGGCGTTCGCCGCCTCGCTGGCGCTCCATGCCGGGGTGCTGCTGGCGCTTGTCCTGGTCGCGCTCTGGGGCACCGCCCCGCCGCCCGAGCCGCCGGTCATCCGGGTGACGTTGAGCGACGGGCCGGGCGCGGCCGGCGCCACCGGCGGCGAGAATGGCGGCGCGCCAGCCGAGGCGAGCCCGGCGCCGGCCGCAGCCCCAACCCCGGCGCCATCCCAGGCAACCGCCGAAACGCCGCCGCCGCCCACGCCACCGCCGCTGCCCGCGCCCGAGCCAAGCCCGGCGCCGCAGCAGCTCGCCGCGGCACCGCCGCCGCCGGCGCCGTTGCCGAGGCCGCCGCGGCGCAAGCCGACGCCGCCCCGGCCGGCGGCCGCCGAAGCCGCGCCCGCCCCGGCGCCGCCGGCGCCGCAGCAGCTCGCCGCCGCGCCGCCGGCGGCGACCCCAGGCGCGCCCGGCGAAGGCAGCGGTCCCGGTGGCACGGCCGGCTCGGGCACCGGCGCCGAAGGCGCGGGTCACGGCGCCATCGGCAACGGGCCGATCGAGGGGCCGGGCGATGATTATCTCGATCGGCTGCGGCGCTGGCTCGAGCGCTACAAGCGCTATCCGGAGGCGGCGAAGCAGGCGAAGCAGCAGGGCCGGCTCGTCGTCAGCTTCACCATCCTGCGCGACGGCACGGTGCGCGACGCCCGCATCGAGCACAGCTCCGGCTTCCCGCTGCTCGACCAGGCGGCGCTGCAGATGCTGCACGACGCCTCGCCGGTGCCGCCCTTGCCGCAGACCTTTCACGGCGGCCGCGTCGGCATCGACCTGCCGGTCGATTTCTCGATCGGCCTGTTGGACCGGCTGTTCTAGCGCGAGCGCGCAGCGCTCGTCGCCGGCGGCGTCAGCCGTTGCGTCAGCAACGGCGGGAGCCGCACCGTTCGAGCTTAGACTAATCGAGTACGGACCCTGACCGGGGTCCGGTCAGCACCCGGTGACGTTGGGATATCCCGGAATTGGCGTGCCGTAGACGGGATCGACCGGCTGCGTCGCGCCGTTGCGCGGCGAATCCGGCGTCCAGAGCGGCCCCGTCGAGGTGGCGGCGCAGCCGCCGAGGATCACCAACATCAGCAGTAACGGAACGAGCCGCAATCGCATCGGCGCCTCCGCCTGGCGCGGGTATCGCGTCGCCTCCCATTCTACCGCCGCGCCTCGCCGGGTCAGCAGCGCCACCGCTTCATGAAAGCGTATTTAGCGTTGGCTCCTCAACCCCCGCCGATATAGGGATATCCCGGGATCGGCGTGCCGTAGACCGGATCGACCGGCTGCGTCGCGCCGTTGCGCGGCGAGTCCGGCGTCCAGAGCGGCCCTTTCGTCTCGGCGCAGGCCGCAAGCGCAATCGCGACCAGGGCCAAGGCCACGGCGATCAATCGCTCGCGCATGCCTGCACCTCCTTGTTGCTCCGGAGATGGGCATGGCCGGCGCACACGGCCAATCACAGCGTCGTCAATTTGCCGCGACGATCAGGCCCAGGAAGGTCTCGCCATAGCGCTCGAGCTTGCTGCGGCCGACGCCGGGGATGAGGCTCAGGGCGCCGAGATCGCGGGGCCGGCGGCGCACCATCTCCAGCAGCGTCGCGTCGTGGAAGATGACATAGGGCGGCACGCCCTGGTCACGCGCCAGCTCCAGCCGGCGGGCACGCAGCGCCTGCCACAGCGCCTCGTCGCCCGGCGCCGCGGCGCCGTCGATCGAGGCGAGCCCGGCGGCGCGCTCGCCGCGCGCCCGGCGGCGGCCGAGCTTGGGTTCGGCCGCCTCGCCGCGGAAAGCGACCGGCACCTCGCCGCGCAGCACCGCCGGCGCGCTTTCCGACAGATGCAGCCCGCCATGGCCCTCGACATCGACGTTGAGATGGCCTTGCGCCACGAGTTGGCGGAACACCGACTGCCATTCGCGCTTGTCGAGCTCGGTGCCGACGCCGAAGGTCTTGAGCTTGTCATGGCCGAAGCGCTGGACGCGCTCGGTGAGCTCGCCGCGCAGGACATCGACGAGATGGCCGACGCCGAAGCGCTGGCCGGTGCGGAAGACGGCGGAGAGCGCCTTCTGCGCCGCCACCAGCCCGTCCCAGACGCGCGCCGGGCGCAGGCAGTTGTCGCAATTGCCGCAGGCCGGATGGTCGCGCTCGCCGAAATAGCCCAGCAGCACCTGCCGCCGGCAGGAGGCGGTCTCGCAGAAGCCCAGCAGCGCGTTGAGCTTGTGGCGCTCGATGCGGCGCTGGCGCTCGTCGAGCGAGGCGGCGTCGAGCAGCGCCAGCAGCGCCGTCACATCCGCCATGCCGTAGGTCATCCAGGCATCGGCGGGCAGCCCGTCGCGGCCGGCGCGGCCGGTCTCCTGGTAATAGGCCTCGAGGCTCTTGGGCGCGTCGAGATGGGCGACGAAGCGCACATTGGGCTTGTCGATGCCCATGCCGAAGGCGACGGTGGCGACGATGATGACGCCTTCCTCGCGCAGGAAGCGCTCCTGGTTGCGCTCGCGCGTGCCGGCATCGAGCCCGGCATGGTAGGGCAGCGCCACCCGGCCGCGCTCGTTGAGCCAGGATGCCACCTCCTCGACGCGGCGGCGCGAGAGGCAGTAGACGATGCCGGCATCGCCCTGATGCTCGGCGGCCAGGAAATGGAGAAGCTGCGCCTTGGCCTCGGCCTTGGCCACCACGCGATAGCGGATGTTGGGCCGGTCGAAGCCGGCGGCGAAGATTTGCGCCTTGTCGAGCTTGAGCCGCGCCAAAATGTCGCTGCGCGTCGGCCCGTCGGCGGTGGCGGTGAGCGCCAGGCGCGGCACGTCGGGGAAGCGCTCGTGCAGCACCGAGAGCTGCAGATATTCCGGGCGGAAATCATGGCCCCATTGCGACACGCAATGCGCCTCGTCGATGGCGAAGAGCGCGAGCCGGCAGCGCGCCAGCAGCTCCAGGCAGCGCGGCGTCACCAGCCGCTCGGGCGCGACATAGACGAGGTCGAGCGCCCCCTGGCGCATCGCCTGCTCGATATCGGCCGCCTCGGCGGCGCTGAGCGTCGAGTTGAGATAGGCCGCGCGCACCCCGGCCTGGCGCAGCGCGTCGACCTGATCCTTCATCAAGGCGATGAGCGGCGAGACGACAATGCCGAGGCCGGGGCGGACCAGCGCCGGGATCTGATAGCACAGCGACTTGCCGCCACCGGTCGGCATCAGCACCAGCGCATCGCCGCCGGCGATCACATGTTCGATGATCGGCTGCTGCAGCCCGCGGAAATCGCCATAGCCGAAGACCGAGCGCAGGATGTCGAGCGCGCGCGCGCTCGGCGCCGGCATCGTGCTCGCGGCACTTCCCGCTCCTGTCATCGACGGCGTTCCCTTCATTTGCGGGCGAAGGGTTGACTTAGCATGATTTGGGTGGAAGTTGAACCGGTCCGCGCCGAGCGGACGCGCTTCGCTTGCCGCACCTTGAGGAACGCATGCCGAGCACCGGTCCCGACGCTTCATCTCCCGACCAGCGGCTGCGCGGCGCGGTGCGCGAGAAAGCGAGCCTGAAATTCGTCGAGGCGTGGCTGGGCTGGCGCGGCGACGACCGGCTCGTTCCGCCGCGCAGCGCCATGGAGATCGCCGATATCCGGGAGCTGCTGGAGACGGTGCTGCTGTTCGAGATGAACGGCCCGGACGAGATCCGCATCAAGGTCGCGGGCAGCCGGCTCAGGGCCTATGCCGATTTCGAAGCGACGGGCCGCAGCCTCAAGGACGTCACCCCGCCCGCGATCTGGCCGGTCCGCTGCTACCGCATGCAGGCGGTCGCGTCCTGGCCCTGCGCCGGGGTCATGACGACGCTCGACCGCAAGAGCATCGGCGCCGGCGTCAGCGTCGAAGGCGTGACCTTGCCGATCGGTGCCGACGAGCCTGGCGGATCGCGCCTGGTGATCACCTGCCTCACCGCGCTGAGCGGCGCCGTCGAGCCCCCGGTCCCGGGGCGCCGACCGCTGACCGTGCTCCCCGACGAATTCGCCTTCATCGATATCGGCGCCGGGCGGCCGGAGCGGACATCGCCTTAGCCGAGCTCGGCCGCGGCCGACGAAGGGTGTGTTCGTCGCCACTCCCTCTCCGCCCCTCGGGGGCGGAGAGGGTCGGGGTGAGGTGGGGAATGGCGCGATCGCGGCGAAACCCACCTCACCCTCCCATCGCTTCGCGATGGGGCCCTCCCTCTCCGCCCTGGAAGGGCGGAGAGGGCAACCCATGCCGCGCTCCGGAATCCTTCCTTCTCTCTAGCTGTACCCCGTCGGCGTGAACCGCGCGCCTTCCTCGAACACGCCCTTGCCCGGGACATGATTGAGCTCGAGGCGCGTGCCGCAGGGATCCTCGAACAGGACGGAATAATAGCCCTTCGCCCAGCTCCCCTGCTCCGGCGGCCGGATGATGGCGACGTCCTGATGCTTCAGGAACTCATGGACGCGATCGATATCCGCCCGGTCGCGGCAGCGGAAGCAGACGTGGTGCAGCCCGATCTCGCCCTGGACGAAGCGCCGGTCGGCATGGCGCTCATGGCACCGCTGCACGCCGACGCCGGTACGTCCGCCGACGTAATAGATGAAATCGTCGCCGGCGAAGACGCGCTTCAATCCTAGAAAAGGCAGCAGCGCCTCGTAGAACGGCCGGCATTTCTCCCAGAGGCTCACCGTCAGCATGATGTGCGCGACGCCGTTGATCTCGATCATGGCGTCTCAGCCCCGTCCGACGAAGGGCATGTTGGTCGCCATGATCGTCATGAACTGCACATTGGCGTCGAGCGGCAGGCTCGCCATGTAGACGACGGCGCTCGCGACATGCGCCACATCCATGCGCGGCTCGACCGCCATCTCGCCATTGGCCTGCATCACCCCCTTGGCCATGCGGTCGGTCATCTCGGTGGCGGCGTTGCCGATGTCGATCTGGCCGCAGGCGATGTCGTATTTGCGGCAATCGAGCGAGATGGTCTTGGTGAGGCCGGTGATGGCGTGCTTGGTCGCGGTATAGGCCACCGCCATCGGCCGCGGCGCATGGGCGGAGATCGAGCCGTTGTTGATGATGCGCCCGCCGCGCGGCGTCTGCGCCTTCATGATGCGGATCGCCTCCTGGGCGCAGAGAAAGGAGCCGGTGAGGTTGGCGTCGACCACCTTCTGCCAGTCCGCCAGCGGCAGATCCTCGAGCGGCATCGCCGGCGTGCCGGTGCCGGCATTGTTGAACAGCAGGTCGAGCCGGCCGAACGCCTCCTTGGCGGCGGCGAAGAGCGCCTTCACCTCCGCGGGCTTGCCGACATCGGTGGGCACGACGAGGCTCTGCCGGCCGGTGGATTTGCCCATCTCCGCCGTCTTCTCCAGCGCCTCCCGGCGCCGCCCGGCCAGCGCCACGTGGTAGCCCGCCTGCATCAGCGCCAGCGCCACCGCCCGCCCGATGCCGCTGCCCGCGCCGGTGACGATCGCGACCTTGTCCGCGCTGCTCATGGCCCTCGCCTCCCCTGCTCCGCTGGTGTTTCGCCGATGCTAGCGCAGCCGGCTCAGCACGCCCACCGAAACAAAATTGCGTCTAGGGGGATCACCCTTGCCTGGGCGGCGCGGTGGGCTATTGTCGGCGGCCATAAGCAGGCGAGCGGGAGGAGAGATGTCGGAAGTAGTCCGCTATGAACGGCGCGGCAATACCGGGGTGATCACCGTCGACAACCCGCCGGTCAACGCGCTCAGCAAGGCCGTGCGCCAGGGGCTGGTGGACGCGCTGATGCAGGGCCTCGGCGACGAGGCCGCCAAGGCGCTCATCGTCATCGGCGCCGGCCGCACCTTCATCGCCGGCGCCGACATCAAGGAGTTCGGCAAGCCGCTCGAGCCGCCCGACCTCAATTTCGTCATCGCCGGGCTGGAGACCGCCGGCAAGCCCACCATCGCCGCCATCCATGGCACCGCGCTGGGCGGCGGCCTCGAAGTGGCGCTGGGCTGCCACTACCGCGTCGCGCTCGCCTCGGCGCAAGTGGGCCTGCCCGAGGTGAAGCTCGGGATCTTGCCCGGCGCCGGCGGCACGCAGCGCCTGCCGCGCCTCATCGGCGCCAAGCCCGCCCTCGACATGATCACCACCGGCGATTTCGTCCGCGCCGGCAAGGCCAAGGAACTCGGCATCATCGATGCCATCGTCGATGGCGATCTGCTCGAGGGCGCGCTCAAATTTGCCGAAGAGGCGGCGGCGCGCGGCGCCGCCGGACGGCGCATCCGCGACCGCGACGACACGCTCGCCGATGCCCGCGGCAATGTCGCGCTGTTCGAGGAATACCGCGCCGCCGTCAGGAAGCGCGCCCGCGGCCAGGTCTCGCCGCTGCGCTGCGTCGACGCCGTCGAGGCCGCCGCCAATCTCCCCTTCGCCGAGGGGCTGAAGCGCGAGCGCGAGATCTTCCAGGAGCTGGTGACCTCGACCCAATCGCGCGCGCTGATCCACGCCTTCTTCGCCGAGCGCGAGGCGATGAACATCCCCGACGTGCCGCCGCAGACGCCGGCGCGCACGATCAAGAGCGCGGCGGTGATCGGCGCCGGCACCATGGGCGGCGGCATCGCCATGAACTTCGCCAATGCCGGCATCCCGGTCACGGTCATCGAGACCGCGCAGGACGCGCTGGATCGCGGGCTCGGCGTCGTCCGCAACAATTACGCGGCGACGGTCGCCAAGGGGCGGCTCGACCAGGCGACGATGGACAAGCGCATGGCTCTCATCAAGGGCACGCTCGACCTCGCCGCGGTCAAGGAGGCCGACATCGTGGTCGAGGCCGTCTTCGAGGACATGGCGATCAAGAAGGAGCTCTTCGCCAGGCTCGACAAGCTGGCGAAGCCCGGCGCCATGCTGGCCACCAACACCTCGAGCCTCGACATCAACGTCATCGCCGCCGAGACGAAGCGGCCGCAGGACGTGATCGGCACGCATTTCTTCAGCCCGGCCAACGTCATGCGGCTGCTCGAGATCGTCCGCGGCGCCAAGACCGGCAAGGACGTCATCGCCACCGCGATGAAGCTCGGCCGCACGCTGGCCAAGGTGCCGGTGCTGGTCGGCGTGTGCGACGGCTTCGTCGGCAACCGCATGCTCTTCCAGTACATCCGCGAGGCCGAGTTCCTGCTCGAGGAGGGAGCGCTTCCCTGGCAGGTCGACAAGGCGCTGCAGGAGTGGGGCATGGCCATGGGGCCCTTCGCCATGGGCGACATGGCCGGCAACGATGTCGGCTGGCGCATCCGCAAGCAGCAGGCGGCGACCCGGCCCAACGATCGGCGCTACTCGCATCTCGCCGACCGGATCTGCGAGCAGGGCCGCTTCGGACAAAAGGCGAATGCCGGCTGGTACCGCTACGAGAAGGGCAGCCGCACGCCGCTGCCCGATCCCGAGATCGAGGCGCTGATCGCCACGGAATCGAAGCGGCTCGGCATCGCGCGCCAGCCGATCGCCGACGAGGAGATCATCAAGCGCACGATCTACGCGCTGGTGAACGAAGGCGCCAAGCTGCTCGAGGAGGGCATCGCGCTGCGCGCCTCGGACATCGACGTGATCTATCTCGCCGGCTACGGCTTCCCGTCCTGGCGCGGCGGCCCGATGTTCTATGCCGACACCGTCGGCCTCGACCAGGTCTATGCCGATGTGAAGCGCTTCCACGAGGCGCAGGGCTATTTCTGGCGCCCGGCGCCGCTGCTGGAAAAGCTCGCGCGCGAGGGCAAGCGCTTCTCCGACCTCAACCCGCGCAAAGGCTGAAAGGATCCGGCCATGGAACTCGCCTACACACCCGAGGAGCAGGCGTTTCGCGACGAGGTCAGGAGCTTCATCCGCGACAATCTGCCGGCCGACATCCAGGACAAGGTGCTGAACGGCAAGAAGATGGGGCGCGAGGATTTCCTGCGCTGGCATCGGCTGCTGCACAAGCAGGGCTGGGTGGCGCCGAACTGGCCGGTGGAGCAGGGCGGCACCGGCTGGACGCCGGTGCAGCGCCACATCTTCGAGGACGAATGCGCCGAGGCCGGCGCGCCGCCGGTGATCCCCTTCGGCGTCACCATGTGCGGTCCGGTCATCATCCGCTTCGGCAATGACTGGCAGAAGCAGTTCTTCCTGCCGAAGATCCTCTCGGCCGAGCACGTCTGGTGCCAGGGCTTCTCCGAGCCCGGCTCCGGCTCCGACCTCGCCTCGCTCAGGACCAAGGCGGTGCGCGACGGCGACCATTACATCGTCAACGGCCAGAAGATCTGGACCACCTCGGCGCATATCGCCGATTGGATCTTCTGCCTGGTGCGCACCGATCCCGCCGCCAAGAAGCAGGACGGCATCTCCTTCCTGCTCATCGACATGAAGACGCCGGGCATCACGGTGCGGCCGATCGTCACCATGGATGGCGGCGCCGAGGTCAACGAGGTGTTCTTCGACAACGTCAAGGTGCCGGCCAAGAACCTCGTTGGCGAGGAGAACAAGGGCTGGACCTACGCCAAGTTCCTGCTCGGCAACGAGCGCACCGGCATCGCCCGCGTCGGCGCCTCCAAGCGCGAGCTGAAGCAGTTGAAGGAGATCGCCCGCGGCGAGCGCGAGGGCGGCCGGCCGCTGATCGACAGCCCGCGCTTCCGCGACAAGATCGCGGCGCTCGAGGTCGAGCTGATGGCGCTCGAGATCACCAACCTGCGCATGATCGCCGCCATGCGCGGCGGCAAGGGCCCCGGCCCCGAGAGCTCGATCCTCAAGATCAAGGGCTCGGACATCCAGCAGCGGCTCACCGAGCTCGCCATGGAGGCGGTCGGCCCCTACGCCATGCCGTTCCAGCGCGAGGCGCTGGAGGCCGGCTGGAACGAGGAGCCGATCGGCCCCGACTACGCCGCGCTGACCGCGCCGCACTACTTCAACTACCGCAAGGTCTCGATCTATGGCGGCTCGAACGAGATCCAGCGCAACATCATCTCCAAGATGATGCTCGGACTTCTGAGGCGACCATGGACTTTGATTTCACCGAGGAGCAGCGGCTGCTCGACGAGACGGTGCGGCGGCTGGTCAAGGACGAGTACGACATCGCCAAGCGCAAGAGCTACATGGCGGCGCCCGACGGCTTCAGCCGCGCGCTCTGGGCGCGCTATGCCGAGCTCGGCCTCCTGGGCCTGCCCTTCGCCGAGAGCGAGGGCGGCTTCGGCGGCTCGGCGGTCGAGACCATGATCGTGATGGAGAGCTTCGGCCGCGGCCTCGTGGTCGAGCCCTATCTCGCCTCGGTGGTGCTGGGCGGCGGCCTGGTGACGCTCGCCGGCAGCGCGGCGCAGAAGCAGGCGATCCTGCCGCAGGTGGCATCGGGCAAGCGGCTCCTCGCCTTCGCCCATGGCGAGCGGCAGTCGCGCTATGCGCTCGCCGATGTCGAGACCACGGCCAGGAAGGACGGCAGCGGCTGGGTGCTGAGCGGCCGCAAGGGCGTGGTGCTCAACGGCGACAGCGCCGATCAGCTCATCGTCTCCGCGCGCAGCGCCGGCGGCAGTCGCGAGCGGAGCGGCATCGGCCTCTTCCTCGTCGATGCCAAGGCGAAGGGCGTGAGCCGCCGGGGCTATCCCACCGTCGACGGCATGCGCGCCGCGGAGGTGACGCTGGAGACCGTGCGCGTCGGCGCCGATGCCGTGCTGGGATCGCCCGAGAACGCCTATCCCGTCATCGAGCACGCGGTCGACCGCGCGCTGGCGGCGCTCTCGGCCGAGGCGGTCGGCATCATGGAGACGCTCAACGCCATGACGCTCGACTACCTCAAGACGCGCAAGCAGTTCGGCGTGCCGATCGGCTCCTTCCAGGCGCTGCAGCACCGCATGGCCGACATGGTGGTGGAGCACGAGCAGGCGAAGTCGATGGCGGTGCTGGCCGCGCTTTCCGCCGATCTCGCCGATACCGCCGAGCGGCGCCGGGTGATCTCCGCCGCCAAGGTGCAGATCGGCCGCTCCGGCCGCTTCGTCGGCCAGCAATCGATCCAGCTCCATGGCGGCATCGGCATGACTGACGAATACCTCGCCGGCCATTATTTCAAGCGCCTCACCATGATCGACCAGAGCTTCGGCGACGCCGACCACCACCTCGACCGCTTCGCCGAGGCGACGCTGCAAGCGGGGTGAGAAATCAGTCCCTCACCGCTCCGGCGCGGGCGTCGCCCGCTCATCCTCCGCAAGGCAAATCCTCCGTCGCCGCCCGCGGAGCGGTCGGAGAGGGCTGCGGGTGAGGTGGGGCGCAGTGCCAGCCGCTGCGGTGAGCCCTATGGCTCGTCGGCGCTCTCTTCCTCCGCATACTCGCGGCGCCAGCTTTCGGCAGTGAAGCGCTCGAGCGCGGCGGAATAGGCGTCGTTTGGAAACAGGACAGCGCCCTTTTCGCGAACCATGTCGGCCATGAATCCCCCGAGTACCGACCCGATCGCATGGATGGCTTCATGGCGGTCCAGCCCTTCCGCCATCAGACGATTGACCGTGGGCCCCACAATTTGTGGATCACCGCTCGCGATCTGATTCTCGATGATCAAGTGGAAGATGGCGTGTACCTCTTCCCGCTCCAGGTGCGTGCCAGCGCGTCGATGATAGGACTCGATCCGGAGCCTGCGCTCATCCTCGTCGAGCTCTAGCCATTCGCCGGGATCGGGGGCGATGGTCGGATCGTAGCCTTCGAACGCGCCCTCCTCCTCGGCGAGAAGCAGATCCTCGTCATCCTCCTCCTCCTCGAAGTCGAACCCGTCCTCGCCCACCGTGCGGCGCAATTGCTCGAGCCGCTGCCGCACCTGGGCGGGGGTCTCGCTCGGCCCCCGGAGGTAGAGCGGCCTGCCCTCGCAGCCGAATTCGAAGCGCGCGTCCGAGGCGTCGGCCGAGACGTCCCCGAACAGCCGTTCCGCCGCCTTGTACTCGCGCGGCGGCTCCAAGCCGAGCGTTTGCGCGTAGCGGACGAGATCGCGCAGCAGCTTGCGCGCATAGGCAGGCTCCACATCGACGAGAGGCGCGTCAATCTCCGTGGCATCGACGATCTCCTCGAGTTCCGAGGCTTCGATCTGGCGGAAGAAGACATCCTTCACGCCGAGACAGAAGACATCGAGGAGGAAGTTCGCCATGGTCAGCCCCCCGGACGGCGTGCCGCGGACCAGGAGCAGCATCCCCATGCCTCGCTCGAAGAGGCCGTCCTGCAGCAGGCAGCAATGGACCGGAGCAAGCGCGAGGCGATCGACGCGACTCGCAAGCGAACCTCCGCCATCGGCTTGGCTCTGCCGGCGCCGCTCGGCGAGCAGTTTCTTGCGGCGCGCGGCTTTTGCTTCGCGACGACGCCCGATCGATGATGACATGGCCGGCCCCCGGAGGAATCGCGGCTAGGCTATTACAGCCTCGCCGCGCCGTCCAGTCCGCCCGCCATGGCGGGAGGCAAGCATCGGGCGCTTGTGCTATGACCCCTCGCCATGCTCACCTTTTCCGACCTCACCTACCGCATCGCCGGGCGGACGCTGCTGGATCATGCCTCGGCGCAGGTCAATGCCGGCTGGAAGGTCGCGCTCATCGGCCGCAACGGCGCCGGCAAGTCGACGCTGCTCGACCTCATCCGCGGCGAGCTGCAGCCGGATGGCGGCGAGATCCGGCTGCAGAGCGGCGTGCGCCTGGGCTTCCTGGCGCAAGAGGCGCCGGGCGGCGACGCGACGCCGCTCGAGACCGTGCTCGCCGCCGATGAGGAGCGCGCGCGGCTCCTCGCCGCCGCCGAGGAAGGCGCCGAGGGCGCGGACGCCGCCGAGATCCACGACCGGCTGCTGGCGCTCTCGGCGCATGCGGCGCCGGCGCGTGCCGCCGCCATCCTCGCCGGGCTCGGTTTCGACCACGAGGAGCAGCAGCGGCCGCTCTCGTCGTTTTCCGGCGGCTGGCGCATGCGCGTGGCGCTGGCGGCGGCGCTCTTCGCCGAGCCCGATCTGCTGCTGCTCGACGAGCCCACCAACCATCTCGACCTCGAGGCGGCGCTCTGGCTCGGCGAGTTCCTGCAGCGCTATCGCCGCACGCTGATCCTGGTGAGCCACGACCGCCAGTTCATCGACGAGGTCGCCGATCACATCCTCCACCTCTCCGAGCGCCGGCTCACGCTCTACAGCGGCGGCTACGAGACCTTCCTGCGCACCCGCCGCGAGACGCTGGCGCGCCAGCAGGCGCTGGCACAGAAGCAGGAGACCCAGCGCAAGCATCTCCAGGCCTTCGTCGACCGCTTCCGCGCCAAGGCCACCAAGGCGAGCCAGGCGCAGAGCCGGCTCAAGATGCTGGCCCGCCTCGAGCCGGTGACGCTGGCCGAAGCGGAGCCGCCGGTGCGCTTCGACTTCCCCGAGCCCGGCGAGCTCGCGCCGCCGCTCCTCACCCTCGACGACGTCGCGGTCGGATACGCGGCGGGCAAGCCGGTGCTGCGCCGCCTCGATCTGCGCCTCGATCCCGACGACCGCATCGCCCTGCTCGGCGCCAATGGCAACGGCAAATCGACGCTGGCGCGGCTGATCGCCGGCCGGCTCGAGCCGATGGCGGGCGAGGCGCGCCGCGCGCCGCGCCTGCGCTGCGGCTATTTCGCGCAGCATCAGATCGAGGAGCTCGATCCCGAGGCGAGCGCCTTCGATCACCTGGCGCGGCTGATGCCCAAGGCGGGCGTCGAGCAGATCCGCGCCCGGCTTGCCCGCTTCGGCTTCGGCGAGGAGCTCGTCTTCGTGCGCGCGCGCGAGCTCTCCGGCGGCGAGAAGGCGCGGCTCAATTTCGCGCTCGTCAGCCACGAGGCGCCGCCGGTCCTCATCCTCGACGAGCCCACCAACCATCTCGACATCGAGGCGCGCGAGGCGCTGGTGACCGCGCTCGGCGATTTCGGCGGCGCGGTGGTGATCATCAGCCATGACTGGCATCTGCTGTCGCTCACCGCCGACCGGCTGTGGCTCGTCGCCGACGGCACCGCGCGCCCCTGGGAGGGCGACCTCGACGATTACCGCCGCTATCTCCTCGATCGGCGCGCGTCCGAGCCGGCGGCGGAAGCGCGCGACTCTCTCGAAGCCAAACGCGAGGCGCGCCGCGCCGCGGCCGGACGGCGGCAGGCGCTGGCGCCGCTGAAGCGCGCCCTGCGCGAGGCCGAGCAGCGTCTCGCCGCTCTCACCGCACGCCAGGGCGCGCTCGACCGCCAGCTCGCCGATCCCGCGACCTATGCGGTGGGCGGCGCGGCGCTCACGGATCTGCTGCGCGCGCAGGCGGAGACGGCGCAATCGCTCGCCGAGGCGGAGGCCGACTGGCTGAAAGCAGCCGAGGCGGTCGAGCGCGCCGAGGAATGAAGTTCGACGACGGCGCCGGGCGTTGACACAACTTCGTCACGGCGGCGCCGGACGGCGCAAGCGCCAGCCGATCCGCGGCGCGCGAAACGTCAAGGGCGCCCCGCGCCTCCGACGCTTAATTTTGTCACCCGCCGGTCCTCATCGCTTAAACTTCACTTAACCTGCGGTCGAGCACTGTCGGCCCACGGCGCGCATGGCGCGCGCCGACAGGAGCATGCAGGTTCGGGCCGATGGCGATGGTGACGCGCGATATGATTGCAGCGCTGGTCGAGGAGGCGTCCTGGACGGCACGCGCCAAATCGCTCGACCGCCTCGCCCAGCGCTTCGCCGAGGGCGGACTCGACGAGACGGAATGGCACGCCGTCACCGACGCGTTCCGCATCGTGCTCTATGACGGCGAGCCGCTGGTGCGCCTGGTGCTCGCCGAGAGCGTCAAGCTCGCGCCCGACCTGCCGCGCGACATCCTGCTGGCGCTGGCGCGCGACGTGGCGACCGTGGCGACCCCCGTGCTCGAGCAGTCGCGCCTGCTGGGCGAGGACGATCTGCTGCCGATCGCGCTGCGCCATTCGCCGGCGCACCGCTTCGCCATCGCCGGACGGCGGCAGCTTTCGTCGCGGCTCGCGGCGGCGCTGTGCCGCGGCGGCGAACGCGCCGTGATCCTGCGCCTGCTGGCCAATGATGGGGCGGCAATCACCGAGGAGACGCTGCATGCGCTCCTCGACCGCTTCCCCGACGAGCCCGCGCTCGCCGAGGCGATCACGCGGCGGCGGCTGCTGCCGGTGAGCGTCGGCAGCCGGCTCGTGACGCCGGCGCGGCGCGAGGACGGCGCCAAGCCGTCGCTCCGCCTCGTCTGGAACCGCACCGGCTCGCTCGGTTGAGGGATCGCCGGGCTCAGCCGCCCTTGTAGAGCCTGACCAGCGCCTCGCACTGGCGCGCCAGCAGCGCCACGTCGGTGTGGACGGCGACGAAGCGGAATCCCCCCGCCAGCACCCGGCGGGTCTCGTCCTCGCGCAGGCTGAGGAAGCCCGGCGCCTTGCCGGCGGCGGCGATCGCCTGGCCCGCCGACAGGATCGCGGCCTGCACCTCGGGATGCTGCGTGTCGGCGAGATGGCCCATATCGGCGGCGAGATCGGCGGGTCCGATGAAGATGCCGTCGACGCCGTCCACCGCGCCGATCGCCGGGATCTCGGCCACCGCCTTGCGCGTCTCGCATTGCACGAGGACGCAGATCTCCTCGGCGGCGCGCGCGGCATACCCCGCCACGCGGCCATAGCGGTTGGCGCGGGTGGTGCCGGCAAAGCCGCGGATGCCGTGCGGCGGATAGCGCGTCGCCGCCACCGCGCGGCGCGCTTCCTCCGCCGATTGCACGAAGGGGAAGAGCAGGCTGCGCGCGCCGATGTCGAGCAGGCGCTTCACCATCACCGGATCGTTCCACGGCACGCGCACCACCGGCTCGGCGGTACCGCCTTCGGCGGCACGCAGGTGATGGGCGATGTCGGGCAGCTCGTTGGGCGCGTGCTCCATGTCGAGCAGCAGCCAGTCGAAGCCGGCGCCTGCCGCCACCTCGGTCGCGGCCGGGCTGGCGAGGCTCAGCCACAGCCCGATCTGCCGCTCGCCGGCGGCCAGCGCGCGCTTGAAGCGGTTCTGCGGCATGTCGTCGCGCATCAATGGATCTCTGGCTCCGGCACCGCCGCGTCCCCGGCCAGGAAATCGAAATCGCAGCCGGTCTCGGCCTGTCCGACATGGCGGTCGTAGAGCTTGCCGTAGCTGCGCTGAAAGCGCGGCTTGGGCGCGACCCATTGGGCGCGGCGGCGGGCGAGCTCGGCCTCGTCGACCGCCAGCGTCAGCCGTCGCGCCGGCACGTCGAGCTCGATCATGTCGCCGCTCCGCGCCAGCGCCAGCGGGCCGCCGATATAGGATTCCGGCGAGACATGCAGCACGCAGGCGCCGTAGCTGGTGCCGCTCATCCGCGCATCGGAAATGCGAACCATGTCGCGCACCCCCTGCTGCAGCAGTTTCTTCGGGATCGGCAGCTGGCCCCATTCCGGCATGCCCGGCCCGCCCTGCGGCCCGGCATGCTGCAGCACCAGCACCGACTCGGATGTCACCTCGAGCGCGGGATCGTCGATGCGGCGGCCGAGATCGTTGTAATCGGCGAACACCACCGCCGGGCCGCGATGGCGCAGCAGCCGCTGCTCCATCGCCGAGGGCTTGATCACGGCGCCGTTGGGGGCGAGGTTGCCTCTGAGCACGGCAAGCCCGCCTTCGGGCTGCAGCGCGCGCTCGGGCGAGCGGATGACGTCCTCGTTCCACACCCGGCCGCGCGCGATGTTGTCGCCCAGCGTGCTGCCGGTCACGGTCGGCGTGCCGAGATCGAGCAGCGGCGCCAGCTGCCGCAGCAGCGCCGGCAGCCCGCCGGCATAGAAGAAATCCTCCATCAGGTAGCGGCCCGAGGGGCGGATGTTGGCCAGCACCGGCGTTCGGCGCGACAGCGCATCGAACCGCTCCAGCGGCAGCGCGAGCCCGGCGCGGCCGGCCATGGCGACGAGATGGATCACCGCGTTGGTCGAGCCGCCGAGCGCCAGCAGGGTGGTGACGGCGTTGTCGAAGGCGGTCCCGGTCAACAGGCCGCGCGGCCGCAGATCCTCCCACACCATCTCGACGATGCGCCGGCCGCTGGCGGCGGCCATGCGCTCGTGGCCGCTGTCGACCGCGGGGATCGACGAGGCGCCGGGCAGGCTCAGCCCCAGCACCTCGGTCAGCGCCGCCATGGTGGACGCGGTGCCCATGGTCATGCAGGTGCCGGCGGAGCGGGCGATGCCGTCCTCGATGCCGCGCCAATCCTCCTCGTCGATGGTGCCGGCGCGCAGCTCGGCCCAGTATTTCCAGACATCGCTGCCCGAGCCCAGCTCCTTGCCCTGCCAATGGCCGCGCAGCATCGGCCCGGCCGGCACGAAGATCGCCGGCAGGTTCATGCTGGTGGCGCCCATCACCAGCGCCGGCACGGTCTTGTCGCAACCGCCCATCAGCACCACCCCGTCGATCGGGTTGGCGCGCAGCAGCTCCTCGCTCTCCATCGCCAGGAGGTTGCGGTACATCATGGTCGAGGGCTTCATGAAGATCTCGCCCAGCGCCATCGCCGGCATCTCGAGCGGAAATCCCCCCGCCTGGAGCACGCCGCGCTTCACCGACTGGGCGCGCTCGCGGAAATGCTGGTGGCAGGGATTGATGTCGCTCCAGGTGTTGAGGATGGCGATCACCGGCTTGCCGGCATAATCCTCGGCGGCCAGCCCCATCTGCTTGGTGCGCGAGCGATGGCCGAAGGCGCGCATGTCGCTGCTGGCATACCAGCGCGCACTGCGCAGCTCGTCGTAGGATTTGCGGCGCGACCCCATCGGCCTTCCTCCCGGCAGTGCCGCGCGCAGTGAAGCGGGCGGAAAGCGGCGCTGTCAACGACGCCTCCGGAAGAGGCGCCCGGCGGTGGCGGTGGTTTAGAGGTTGTTTACGCCCGATGTGACATCTTGGCTTCTCGCGATAGGTGCTTTTTCGCAATAGTTTCAATACACAGGGTTGTCGATGGACGCGATTCCGATCGGGGACGCCGCTCCCTCCTCCGCGCCACGGGCCGGCGCCAAGGATGGTTTCATCGCCGAGCTGGCGGAGCGGCTCGGCAGCCTGGGATTCGAGGTCGCCGACATTGCCGGCAATCTCTATGACGTGACCGCGCGGGTCACCAGCCAGGCCGAGCATTTTCGCGCGTTGCAGCACACCGCCGAGGCCATGGTGGCGGGCAACCGCACCATCGACGAGGCGGCACGCAACGCCCAGTCGGCCGCCCAGGCGGCCGGCAGCGAGGTCGACCAGTCGCGCTCCGTCGTCCTCGGCGCGGTGGGGCATATCGGCGAGCTGACCGCCGCCGTCGAGCGCATCGACAAGCGCCTCGCCTCCTTCAATTCCGTGCTCGAACAGATCGCCAATGTCGCGACCTCGATCGAGGCAATTGCCAAGCAGACCAACCTCCTGGCGCTCAACGCGACGATCGAGGCGGCGCGCGCCGGCGAGGCCGGGCGCGGCTTCGCCGTGGTCGCCGGCGAGGTGAAGGCGCTCGCCGAGGAGACGCGCAAGGCGACCGGCCGGATCGGCGCCATCGTCGGCAACCTGACCCGCGAGATCGGCAGCCTCATCGAGGACAGCAGCGCCGCCGCCGGCCATGCCGGCGAAGCCGGAACCGGCGCCAAGAGCATCGAGGGCGTCATCGAGCGCGTGCACCAGGGCTTCGGCGTGGTCGGGCGCCAGATCGACGCGATCGCGCGCTCGGCCGCCGCCAATCTCGGCCATTGCGACGCCATGCTGGGCGGTGTCGGCGAGCTCGCGACCGGCGTCTCGCTGTCCTCGGCCAATCTGAAGCAGGCCGACAAGCGCGTCGAGGTGCTGCTGGGCTTGAGCGAGACGCTGGGCGAGTTCATCGTCGAGAGCGGGATCGAGACCGCCGACAAGCCGCTGATCGACGCCGTCACCGACGCCGCCCGCCGCATCAGCGCCGCCTTCGAGGCCGCCATCGCCAAGGGCGAGATCACCCTCGACGCGCTCTTCGACGAGAACTACCGCGAGATCCCGGGCACCAACCCGAAGCAGTTCCTCACCCGCTATGTCGAGTTCACCGACCGCGTCCTGCCGCCGATCCAGGACCCGCTGCAGAAGCTCGATCCGCGCATCGTGTTTTGCGTCGCCTGGGCGCGGGGCGGCTACCTGCCGACGCACAACCCCAACTATTGCCGGCCGCAGGGCAAGGACCCGGCCTGGAACGCCGCCAATTGCCGCAACCGCCGCCTGTTCGACGACCGCGCGGTGCAGAAGATCGCGGCCAGCACCAAGAAGTTCCTGATCCAGACCTACCGGCGCGACATGGGCGCCGGCAGTTTCGTGCTGATGAAGGACTGCTCCTCGCCCATCTTCGTGCGCGGCCGGCACTGGGGCGCCTTCCGCATGGGCTACCGCCAGGCCTGACCGGGGGGCCCAAGGAAGAAGGGCCGGCGTCGCCGCCGGCCCCTCCCCGTCGCTCGCTCACGCTAAAATCGTCAGGCGACCCCGCGCGGGGTCAGCGCCTCCAGACGCACATCGCGGCTCAGCGGCTGCACGGTCTCGCGCAGCGGCACCAGGATGAGCTCGCCCGGCTGGTAGTCGGGATCGGCGAGGCTGTCGCTCACCGTCATCAGCGTCATATGGATGGTGTTGGCGTCGTGCTGGCCCAGCAGCCGCGCCACCACGGCGAGCTCGGTGACCAGCCGGTCCTGGATGCCGACCCCGGCCTGGGTCATCGAATCGATCAGCGAATTGAGGCCAGTGATCAGGATCTCCGCCCCATCCTCGACCGGGCCGCAGACCGGGGCGCCGGAGAGCCTCAGCGGCGCCGGCGCCAGCGCGGCGGCGATCTCCAGCGCCCAGCTCCGGACCGCCTCGAGATAGACCGCCTTGTGGCGACGGTGATGGGTGGCGGCGGCGGCGGCGATCACCGTGGCCAGCGCCGCCAGCCGGTCCTCGTCGCCGAGATTGAGCTCGCCGAACTCGGCCAGGATCTCGCGCAGCCGCGCCTCTGTCGCCCGCCCTACCGCCGCCAGCGCGCTATTGATGGTTTCGACCAAGGAGCTCATGTGGCCCGCCTCCTGCGAGGGATAAGTCATGCTGGACCGCGAATCTTAAGATTTGGTTTCAATTCTTCCCGTCTTCTTTCTTTCCGTTTTCGATAACTTCGCCATATCAATCAAACCAGAGCGATTATTGGAGATCGCGACAATTCGCCACAAAATTGCGTAAAGTCCGTGCAACCGGCCCTTTCCCGTGTTATCCAAACGTTAACCAGGATCGGTGACACTAGAGGTCGCTTCGCAGGCCAGGTTCACAAGCTTCGGTAAGGTTGGCGATGATGGATCCCCAGAATGCACTTTCGGACCGTAACCTCGAGGCCAGCACGACCCTCTCCCTGAAGCGCGAGCCGGCCTGCTTCGCTTTCCTGTCGAGCCGATCGACGACGGCGCCGCAGCCGATCGATTCGCTCAATCTCGATCTCGCCTCGGTGGATTACTTCGGCGGCCGCGCCTCGCTCTGGGCGACGCTCGAGATCCGCTCCGGCGCCAGCAACGACCAGCCGGTGGCGGTGCTGGGCTTCGACGAGACCTTCCTGCGCCCGTTCACCCGCGCGCTGATCGAGGCGGCCGCGAGCCGCCACCCCTATCGCATGACCATCATGCGCGAGGCCGGCGAGATCGAGCGGCAGCGCGTCGTCGAATACGTCACCGGCCCCGGCACCGCGCTCTGCGAGGTGATCCTGACGCCGCATGACACGGTGGTGGTGGTCTCCGGCCGCGCCGCCGATGACGGCGAGGAGGAGACGCTCTTCCAGTTGCCGCGCAGCGATAGCTTCCTGCGCGCCTTCGTCAAGATCACCTGCCAGGCCGACCAGGCGCTGCGCGACACGCTCACGGAGAGTGAGAAGCTCGCCCGCCGCCGCCTCACCCAGCCTTCCTGAGGCGAAGGCGCTTCGCGCCTTCGTCCGCGGCGGCGCCAGCGACAACGCTGCGCGTTGCGCTAGAACAAGCCCGGCGCGCGGTAGAGCAGGCTGCCGTCGGGGCGGATCACCGCCTCCGGCGTGAGCCGTGCCGGCTCGGTCTTGCCGTCGAGGATGTGCGCGACCTCGATGCCGGCGGCGAGCAGATAGTCGGCGATGATGCGGCGGTGACAGCGCCACCAGACCGCCTCGGCGCACATGATCGCCACCCGTCGGCGGCGCGCCAGATCCAGCAGCACGGCGAAGGCGGCGCGGAACTCGGGCGTCTCGGCGTAATCGGCGTAGTTGCGGAATCCGGGCTCGCGCCAGAGCGTGTGCGGCGAGGGCTCGCTGCCGGCGCGGGTGCCGCGCCGCCCGCCCAGCGCCGGGAAATGCCGGTACTCGATCCCGGCCGATTCCAGCGCGCGGGCCAGCGCCTCGCCGTTGTACTGCGGCTGGCGGCGCGAGCCGGGAAAGCGGCGGACGTTGACGAGGCAGTCGACCCCGGCGCCGGCCAGCAGCGCGATGAAGTCGGCGATCGGCCGCGTCGAATGCCCGATGGTGAAGACGCTCACGACCCCTGAGCTTAGCCGGACCGAGCGGTTTTCCGCTACGCCGTTGCCGCGCGCGGCAGGATGCGGCGCGCCGCCGCGGCGGCGGCGATGAAGGCGCCATAGGGCTGCAGCAGCACCGTGGTACCGTCGCGCAGCACGGCAAAGCCGTGATCGTCGAGCGGCGTGAGCTCGGGAAAGGCGGCAAGATCGACCCGCGCGGCGCGGCCGGCGAGATTGAACACCAGCACCAGCCGCTCCTCGGCCGTGCCGCGCACGAAGCCCAGCAGCGGCGCCGGCAGATCGAGCAGCGTCATCTCGCCGCGGCGCAGCGCCGGATGCGCCTTGCGCCAGGCGATGAGGGTGCGCCAGGCCTGCAGCGGCGAGTCGGGATCGGCCTCCTGCGCGGCGATGCTGGCGGAGCGGTGCGCCGCCGGCACCGGCAGCCAGGGCTCGCCGGTGGTGAAGCCGGCATGCTCGGCGCCATGATGCCAGGGCATCGGCGTGCGGCTGCCGTCGCGGCCGCGGAATTCCGGATAATAGGCGATGCCGAAGGGATCGCGCAGCTGATCGAGATCGAGCTCGGCCTCGCTCAAGCCCAGCTCCTCGCCCTGGTAGAGGCAGAGCGCGCCCCTGAGCGACAGCAGCAGCGCCATGAGAAGCCGCACGAAGGCGGGATCGGGCGCGGCATCCCCGCTCCCCTCGGCCCAGCGGCTCGCCGCGCGTTCGACATCATGATTGCTGAACGCCCAGCAGAGCCCTTCCCCCGCCCCCGCCGCGGCGATCTCGACCAGCGCGCCGCGCAGCGCGGCGGCGGCGGCGCCGCCGCGCATCGGCCGGAGCGTGTAGGCGAGATGCAGCCCGTCGCCCGCGCCGGTATAGCGCTCGATCCGGGCGTAGGCGCCGTCCTGGCTCGAGACCTCGCCGAGCAGCAGCGTGCCGGAATGGGTGTCGGCGAGCGCGCGCAGCCGCCCGATCAGCTCCGGCAGCTCCGGCTGCATCATGTCGTGGAGATGAAGCTGCCGGCCGAAGGGTTTCACCGGCGCCACGCCGTCGGCCGGCGGCTGCGCCGGGTTGTCCCGCAGCGCCTCGTCATGGGCCAGGAAATCCATGGCATCGAGGCGGAAGCCGTCGATGCCGCGCGCCAGCCAGAAGCGCGCCGTGTCGACCAGCGCCTCCGTCACCTCGGGGTGGCGCAGATTGAGGCTCGGTTGGCTCGCCAGGAAATGATGGAGATAGTACTGGCGCCGGCGCGGCTCCCAGCTCCAGGCGGAGCCGCCGAAGACCGAGAGCCAGTTGTTGGGCGGCGTGCCATCGGGCTTGGCGTCCGCCCAGACATACCAGTCCGCGCGCGCATCGCCGGCGCGGCTGTCGCGGAACCACGGATGCTGATCCGAAGTGTGGCCGCAGACGAGATCGATGATCAGCTTCAGGCCCAGCGCATGGGCGCGAGCCACCAGATGATCGAAATCGGCGAGCGTGCCGAAGACGGGATCGACGGCGCAGTGATCGGCCACGTCGTAGCCGAAATCGCGCATCGGCGAGAGAAAGAACGGCGACAGCCATACCGCGTCGACGCCGAGCGAGGCGACATAGTCGAGCTTGGCCGCGACGCCGGGGAGATCGCCGACGCCGTCGCCATTGCTGTCATAGAAGCTGCGCGGATAGATCTGGTAGATGACGGCGCCGGCCCACCAATCGCGATTCTGCATGCGCGTCCTTCACACTGCCTCAGGCCCTGTCGGGTTTTCCCGACCATCGGATATCGGCCAGAAGTCTTGCGGAAGGATGAAGGGCGGCGCAAGGCCCGATAACGATCGTCGCGCCACGCCCCGGCAGCGCATGGCAGCCCTGCGGCGAAGCGTCGCCGCAGGACCGCCGCGGCTCGGCTATTGCTGCGAGTGCACCCTGCTGTTGGGGGAGGCACCCGAGGTGACCGTGCCCGGCATCGTGTTCGCGCCGGCATTGGGGAATGGGGTGCCGTTGGAGGGCTGCTTGCTGGTGCCGGGCATCGTGCCGGCGTTGGGCATCGTGCTGCTGCCGCTGCTCGGCATCCGCGCGCCGTTCTGCTGCACCCGCTCCAGCTCCTCGCGGTTGAGCTGCTCGGCCTTGTTGTCGGCCGGCGAGGGCTGGTGGCGCGACGCCATCTTCATGGTCTTGCCATGCTTGGCGGCGTGCTTCTTGTGCTTGGTCCCGGTCTCCTCCATCGAGGTGCCGGAGGTGGCGTTCTGATGGTGGCCGGAGCTCATGCCGGTGTGGTGCGAGGCCCCCGGCGCGCTCTGGTCGGAGGCGGCGGGCGGCGGATTGGCCGACGCCGCGCCATTGGTCTGCGCCGCGGCGGGCAAGCCGGCGGCGAGCAGAGCGGCGAAGGCGACGCCGCCGAGAAGATGTCTCATCTGAGGATCCTTTCCTGGTCGCATGGCGGAAGCCCCGCGAAGCGCGGGTCTGTCGTGACCTGAACAGGCTTAACCGGAGGTTTGTTCCGCCTTACCCGCCTCTCAATCGGCCGCGTCGCACCATCAGTCGGTTGCCCAGACCGCTGGCAATTCCAGCAGGCCGCGAAAGGCCCAGCCAACGATCCGGATCGGCTTGGTCTCGTCGAGCCGGAGCTGCGGCAGGCGAGCGAAGATCGCGGGCAGCGCCGCCTCGGCGACCATGGCGCGCGAGGCCCAGGCGCCGGCGCAGAAATGCGGGCCCGCGCCGAAGGCGACGCTTTTGCCGATGTCGCGGGTGACGTCGAATTCGTCGGCGCGCTCGAACACCGCCGCGTCGCGATTGGCGGACCCGAACATGAAGAAGATGCGGTCCTCGGGCGCGAAATCGACATCCCTCAGCCGCCAGGGCCGGGCGATGCGCCGCGGCGACATGCCGATGGGCGAGATCCAGCGCGCATATTCCTCGAAGGCCTGCGAGCCACGGCACGTTTCCCTCGCGGACCAGCGCCAATTGCCGGGGATGGGTGAGAAGCGCCCAGACCGCGCCGGCGATCGCGTCGCGCGGCTCGTTCTGCCCGCCGGAGATCGCCAGCTTGATGTTGGCGCGGACGCTGTCGCGCGGCATGCCCGAGGCCAGCATGACGCCGAGCAGGCTCGGCATCGGGGTGCTTCTCCAGCACCGGCGCCCTGTCGTCGATGGCGCGGTCGATCGCTGCCGTCGCGTCGCGGCAGCGCCGCTCCACGGCAGGGTCGCCAAGATAATTGGCGATGCCGTCGATCATCGCCTGCGACCACGCATCCATCTCCTGATAGGAGATGTTGGTGAGGCCGGTCACCTCCTTGAGGCATTCGCCCGAGAACGGCAGCGCGAATTCGGCGCAGAGATCGGCCCGCCCGGCCGGCGCGAGCGCCGAGAGGATGCGGTCCGCCTGCGCCTGGAAGCGCGCGGTCCACAGCTGGCTCACCGTCTTGGGCGACATCGCCGGCAGGATCACCTTGCGCTCGGCCATGTGCGCGGCGCCGTCCTTGCGCATCATGTTGTGGCCCATCAGCCGCGTCATCAGCCCTGCCGGCTGGTCGGAGCTGAAGACATCGATCTGCTTTTCGCAGGTCATGATGTCGTCGTGGCGGGTGAGCAGCGTGCTGGCGAGCTGCGGCACATAGGCGATCGGCGCCTCGGCGCGCAGCCGCGCCAGCACGGGATAGGGATCCCGCCAGAACGCCTGGAGGTCGATATCGATGCTGGGCGCGGTGCTGATGTCCGGTCCCCTCCCTCAGGTCGCCGCGCCGCGCGATGGCGAAACGCGCCCGGGCTGCGCCCTCCGGCTCGCGCGAAACTCTAGGCTTTGCTGGCCCTTGCTCGGGCAAGCCCCGCCCCCGTCGAACGCGTTCGGCCGCCGGGTGTTCGCGTAGGGGATGCCTCGCGCGAAAGCCGCGAACCCGGAGGAGGCGCCGCCGGCCGATTTCGGCGGTAGCGCGTCGCTCCCTGGTGTGGCTTGCGGGCGAGTTCACCGCGCTTTACGGTGCTTTTGAAGGATGAGCCGATCACACTCCGCCCGAGAGTCGACCGCAAGGCAGCGACCGGCAGTTCGAGCTGCTGATCGACGCTGTCGTCGACTATGCCATCTACATGCTGGACCCCGAGCGGCGTGGTGACGAGCTGGAACCCGGGCGCCGAGCGCACCAAGGGATATGTCGAGGCGGAGATCATCGGGCAGCATTTCTCGCGCTTCTTCACGCCCGAGGACAGGGCCGCCGGCAGGCCGGCGCTGGCGCTCGCGACCGCGCGGGAGACCGGGCGCTTCGAGGATGAGGGCTGGCGCATTCGCAAGGACGGCACGCGCTTCTGGGCGCTCGCCGTCCTCGATGCGATCCGCGGCGCCGAGGGCGAGCTCGTCGGCTTCGTCAAGATTACCCGCGACATGACCGAGCGGCGCGCCGCGCAGCTTGCGTTGGCCGAGAGCGAGCAGCGCTTTCGGCTGCTGGTGACCAGCGTCATCGACTATGCGCTGTTCATGGTCGACCGCGAGGGCCGTGTCGCGAATTGGAATCACGGCGCGGAGCGGATCACCGGCTACAGGGCGCAAGAGATCATCGGGCAGCATTGCTCGATCTTCTACACCGATCAGGATCGCGCCGCGGGACAGCCGCAAAGCGAGATGGAGGCTTCGCGAAGCGTGGGCCGGTTCGAGGCCGAGGGCTGGCGGGCGCGCAAGGACGGGAGCCGCTTCCGCGCCCATGTCGCGATCGACCCCATCCGCGACGAGTTCCGGAGTCCTGCTCGGCTTCGCCCAGATCATACGCGACGTGACCGGGGAGCGGGCGCTGGAGCGGGCCAAGGAGCAGCTGCTGCAGGCCCAGAAGATGGAAGCGCTGGGGCAATTGACCGGCGGCGTCGCCCACGCCTTCAACAATCTGCTCACCGCGATCCTGGGCAGCCTGTCGCTGATCGCGCAATCCACCGCCGACAGCCGGGTGCAGCGGCTCCTCGACACCGCGCAGCGGGCGGCAGGACGCGGCGCCAAGCTGACCGGGCAGCTCCTCGCCTTCGCCCGCCGCCAGACGCTGCGGCCGCAGCGGGCGAACGTCAACGAGGTCATCAGCGTCTTCGACATGCTGCTGCGGCATGCGGTGGGTGAGACGATCGCCTTCGAGGTGCGCCTCGATCCCCGCATAGGGCCCGTGAGCATCGACCAGGCGCAGTTCCAATCGGCGATCCTGAACCTCGTCGTCAATGCCCGGGATGCGATGAGCGGCAAAGGCAGGACGCTCACCATCGAGACCTTCAATCTCGAGCTCGATGCCGAGCGCGTCGCGGCGCTGGGCGAGATCGATCCCGGCCCCTATGTCGTGGTCTCCGTGCGCGACACCGGCATCGGCATGAGCGCCGAGACGAAGGCACGCGCCGTCGAGCCGTTCTTCACCACCAAGGAGGTCGGTCAGGGCTCCGGCCTCGGGCTGAGCCAGGTTTATGGCTTCGCCCGCCAATCCAAGGGGCAGATCGAGATCGACAGCGAGCCCGGCCGGGGAACGACGGTGCGGCTCTACCTGCCGCGGATGGCCGGCGCGCCCACAGCGGAGGGGCGCCCGTCGACGCTGCCCGAGACGCGGGCGATCGGCACCGTCCTCGTCGTCGAGGACGACAGCGACGTGCTGGAGATCACGCTGGAGACGCTGCGCAGCCTCAACTACCAGGTCTATTCCGCCGCCAATGCCCCGGAGGCGCTCACCATTCTCCAGCGTGAGGTGCCCATCGACGTGCTCTTCACCGACGTCGTCATGCCGATGGGCATGAGCGGCATCGAGCTGGCGCGCGAGGCGCGGCTGATGCGGCCCAATCTGCGCATCCTGTTGTCCTCGGGCTATGCGCGCGAGGCGCTGCAGGGCCGCGAGAGCATCCCGGCGGATCTCGAATTCATCGACAAGCCCTATCCGCAGGCCATGCTGGCGGAGCGGCTGCGCACCCTCCTGCGCCGGGCAAGCGGCTGAGACCGCCGGCCGCAGCGGTTGCGGCCTCGCGCGCTACGCCGCCTTCGCCAGCACCCGCTCCACCAGCCGCGCCCAGTAGGAAGCGCCGATCGGCAGGATCTCGTCGTTGAAGTCGTAATGCGGGTTGTGCAGCCCGGCGCCGTTGCTGGGGCCGTTGCCGATGAAGAGATAGGCGCCCGGCCGCGCCTGCAGCATGAAGGCGAAATCCTCCGAGCCCATGGTGGGGTTGAGCTCGCGGTCGACGTTGGTCGCGCCCACCACCTCCGCGGCGGTCGCCGCGGCGATCTCGGTCTCGGCGGGGCTGTTGACCGTGGGCGGATAGCGGCGCTCGTAGCGCACCGCGACGCTCGCCCCCATGGCCTCGGCCACGCCTTCGGCGATGCGGCGGATGGCGGCCTCCATCGCATCCTGCAGCTCGGATTTGAAGGAGCGCGTCGTGCCGCGCAGCACCACCTCGTCGGGAATGACGTTCCAGGTGTCGCCGCCATGGATCTGCGTCACGCTGACCACGGCGGCGTCGAGCGGCGGCGTGTTGCGGCTGGCGATGGTCTGCAGCCCCATGGCGATCTGCGCCGCGGCGATGATCGGGTCGATGCCGAGATGCGGCAGCGCCGCATGCGTGCCCTTGCCTTTGACCGTGATCTCGAAAATGTCGAAGGAGGCCATCATCGGCCCGGCGCGCAGCGCGAAGCGGCCGGCCGGCATGCCTGGCCAGTTGTGCATGCCGAAGACCGCCTCGACCGGGAATTTCTCGAACAGCCCCTGCTGCACCATGACCCGGCCGCCGCCCTCGTTCTCCTCGGCCGGCTGGAAGATGAAATGCACGGTGCCGGCGAAGTTGCGCGTCTCGGCGAGGTAGCGCGCCGCGCCCAGCAGCATGGTGGTGTGCCCGTCATGGCCGCAGGCATGCATCTTGCCGGGGTTCTGGGATACGTAATCGTGGCCGTTGCGCTCGTGGATGTGGAGCGCGTCCATGTCGGCGCGCAGCGCGATGGCGCGGCTGCCGGGCCGCGCGCCTTTGAGCGTGCCGACGACGCCGGTGCCGGCCAGCCCGCGATGCACCTCGATGCCGAATTCCTTGAGCCGCGAGGCGACGAATTCCGCGGTGCGCTTCTCCTCGAAGGCGGTCTCGGGATGGGCGTGGATCTCGTGCCGCCAGGCGGCGAGGTCGGCATGGAAATCGGCAATCCGGTTGACGATCGGCACGGGCGCCTCCTCGGCAAACGCCGATGCTAGCGGAGCCGACGGCGCGCTTTCAACGCCGGGCGCGAAAATGAGGCCCAGGAGCAAGCGCCGGCGCAACGCGCGACGGGTTTTTTGCGGTGCACAAGGCCAGGCCATGTCAGGTCACTTTTGCCGCACAGCCTTGCGTGAGAGCGGGGCGCAAGGCGCTTGACCCGCACGCGCCCGGCGCGGACCATGCCGGCAACGGATAAGAACAATCGGGCATGTTGGTTTCCCCCGCCTCCCCGGTCGAGCCTGCCAGCATCGAAAGCCGCACCTCCTGGGTCGTGGCCTTCGCGGCGCTCGCCGTCACCTGCGTCTCCTTCGGGGCGCCGCTGGTGGCGGTGGTCGGGCTCAGGCCGATCGCCGAGGATCTCGGCAGCGCGCGCTCGGTGCCGGCGCTCGCCTATTCGCTGGCCTGGCTCGGCATGGCGGTGGGCGGGCTCGCCACCGGGCGCATGGCCGAACGCGTGGGCGTGCGCTGGACCGCGGCGTTTGGCGCGGTGATGATCGCCCTCGGCCTCGTCGTCTCGACCGGCGGCGCGCCCTGGCAGCTCTATCTCGGATATGGCGTGCTGATCGGCCTCCTGGGCAATGCCGGCATCAACGCGCCACTCTATATCTATGTGAGCCACTGGTTCGACCGCCGCCGCGGCACGGCGCTGGCGCTGATCTCGAGCGGACAATATGTCGCCGGCGCGCTGTGGCCGCCGCTGTTCGAGCGCGCGATCGCCGTCTACGGCTGGCGCCACACCATGCAGATCTTCGCCTGTATCGTCGTGGCGGCGGTGCTGCCGCTGACGCTGCTGCTGCGCCGGCCGCCGGCCGCGCGTGGCCTCGCAGCCGGGCACGCGATCCGCGCGGCCGGCCGGGTGATGGGCTGGCGGCCGCTGCTGGTGCAGGCGCTGCTCGCGGCCGCGTCCTTCTGCTGCTGCGTGCCGATGGCGATGCCGCAGGGCCATCTCGTGGCCTTGTGCAGCGATCTCGGCATCGGCCCGGCGCAGGGCGCGGCGATGCTGTCGCTGCTGCTCGGCAGCGCCTTCGTCAGCCGCCAGCTCTGGGGCTGGATCGCCGATCGCATCGGCGGCCTGCGCACCGTCTTCGCCGCCTCGGCCTGCCAGGCGGCGGCGCTGCTGGCGCTGATGCTGACCCAGGACGAGACCGGGCTCTTCGTGGTCTCGGCCGCCTTCGGCTTCGGCTTCAGCGGCATCATCCCGGCCTATGTGCTGGCCATCCGCGAGCTCTTCCCCGCTGCCGAGGCCGCCTGGCGCGTGCCGATCGTGCTGTTGTGCAGCGGCTCGGGTATGGCCGCCGGCGCCTGGCTCGCCGGCGCGATCTACGACCATGTGGGATATTACGCGCCGGCCTTTGCCACCGGGGTCGCCTTCAACCTGCTCAATCTCGCGCTGGTCGGCGCGCTGGTGCTGCGCCAGCGCTCGCGTCCGCTGCAGGCGCTCGCGGCTTGAGCTAGGCCGGGCACACGCCGGACGCTGCCGTTCACGCCTGAATCGGCACATCGGGAGCAGGATCGAGCAAGCGTTCCCGGGGCTGTTGGATTAAGAACCTCCTCTTGTCACCCTCTCCTTGCCGAGGAGTTCCGTCGTGACGAAGCAGACCCCTCCCCTGACCAACGCCACGGGCGCGCCCGTGGCCGACAACACGAACATCGAGACGGCGGGCCCGCGCGGTCCGGCGCTGCTCCAGGACGTCTGGCTGCTCGAGAAGATCGCCCAGTTCGATCGTGAGGTGATCCCCGAGCGCCGCATGCACGCCAAGGGCTCCGGCGCCTTCGGGACGTTCACCGTCACTCACGACATCACGCGCTATACCAAGGCGCGGATCTTCTCCCAGATCGGCAAGGCCACGCCCATGTTTGCCCGGTTTTCGACCGTGGCGGGCGAGCGCGGCGCGGCCGATGCCGAGCGCGACATTCGCGGCTTCGCGCTCAAATTCTATACCGACGAGGGCAACTGGGACATCGTCGGCAACAACACGCCGGTATTCTATTTCCGCGACCCGCTGCGGTTTCCCGACCTGAACCATGCCGTCAAGCGCGACCCTCGCACCGGCATGCGCAGCGCCGACAACCAATGGGATTTCCTGACGCTGCTGCCCGAGTCGCTGCATCAGGTCACGATCGATATGAGCGACCGCGGCATGCCGCGCAGCTTCCGCCACATGCACGGCTTCGGCAGCCACACCTTCAGCTTCATCAGCGGCCGAAACGAGCGTTTCTGGGTCAAGTTCCACTTCAAGAGCCAGCAGGGCATCGAGAACCTGACCGATGCCGAAGCCGAGGCGGTCGTGGCGAAGGACCGCGAGAGCAATCAACGCGATCTTTTCTACAGCATCGAGAAGGGAGACTTCCCGCGCTGGACCCTCTACATCCAGATCATGCCGGAAGCGGCGGCCGCCGCCTATCGGGTGAACCCGTTCGATCTGACCAAGGTCTGGCTGCACAAGGATTATCCGCTGATTCCCGTCGGCGTGATGGAGCTGAACCGCAATCCCGAGAACTTCTTCGCCGAGGTCGAGCAGGCGGCGTTCTCGCCGGCAAACGTCGTACCCGGCATCGGCTTCTCCCCGGACAAGATGCTGCAGGCGCGCCTCTTCTCCTATGGCGACACGCAGCGCTACCGGCTCGGCGTCAACTTCAACCACATCCCGGTCAACGCGCCGAAATGCCCGTTTCACAGCTATCATCGCGACGGCAAAATGCGCACGGACGGCAATCTCGGCGCGACGCCGACCTACTTCCCGAACAGCTTCGGCGAATGGGCCGACCGCCCCGACTTCGCCGAGCCGCCGCTCGCCATTGAAGGCGCGGCCGCGCACTGGGATCATCGCGTCGATCAGGACTACTACTCGCAGCCGCGCGCGCTCTTCCGTCTGATGACGCGGGCGCAGCAGCAAGCTCTGTTCGACAACACCGCGCGCGCCATGGGCGATGCCGCGCGGCACATCAAGCAGCGCCACATCGCCAACTGCACCAAGGCCGACCCCGCCTATGGCGAGGGTGTGGCGAAAGCATTGGGGCTGCCCGCGGAACCCGCCGCCTGACGCCAGGCCGTTCCTGCACCCATTCACCGGTGCGCCGGCGTGCTGCCAACGCACCGCGGCCGCGGCGGAAAGCCGCCACGTCGCGCAACTCCAAAACGCCCAGGACACAGCGGAGAGCGAAATGTCCTCGACCATAGCCGGCATCAGGATCCCCGACAGCAAGATGGCGCGCGATCTGACGGAGCTGATCCGCAGCAGAGAAGCGCCTCTTCTCTTCCATCATTCCACGCGGGTCTATCTGTTCGGCGCGCTGACCGGTCAGCGCAAGGGTTTGAAATACGACCACGAGCTGCTCTATGTCGGCGCGATGTTCCACGACATCGGGCTGACCGGAGCGTTCCGCTCTTCGTCGCTCCGCTTCGAGGTGGATGGCGCGAATGCAGCCCGCGACTTCCTGCGCAGCTACGACATTCCGCAAGCCTCGGTCGAGACCGTCTGGGACGCCATCGCGCTGCATACCACGCCCGGGATTCCGGAACACAAGAAGCCGGAGGTCGCGCTTCTCACCTCGGGGGTCGAGATGGACGTTCTCGGCATCGCCTATGAGCAGTTCGCGCCGGAGCAGCGGGACGCCGTTGTCGCCGCCCACCCGCGCGGCACGGGGTTCAAGAACGACATCATCGGCGCCTTCTACGACGGCATGAAGCACCGGCCGGACAGCACCTTCGGCACCGTCAACGATGATGTGCTGGCGTTCAAGGACACGCGCTTCCGGCGCACCGACTTTTGCAAGGTGATCCTCGGTTCCGCCTGGGCGGGCTGACGGCGACCTCCGGGTTCGGCGGCAACTCGGCCGAGGCGCCGATCGTCGTGCGCGCCTCAGCGGCCGTGACCGCCGTGGAAGCCACCACCGTGGAAGCCGCCGGCGTGGAAGCCACCGGCTTGCCGCATGCCATGGAAGCCGTGATCGCCAAAACCGTGGTGAAAACCGCGGCCGACAAAGCCGCCAAAGCCGATCCCACCATAGTATGGCCAGCCATAGTCCCAGTACGGATCGTACCCGGCGACATAGCCGTAGCCATCGTTAGGCACGGCAACGACGCAGCTTGCCGCCGCCGCGGGAGGAGCGCTGGCAGCAGAAGTGGTCGGCGACACGCTTGCCGCTCGGCGGTTCTCCCGGAGACGCGGCGGGAGGGACCGGCGACGCAGCGGCGCCGGTCGCCGATGTGCAAGGCACGGAATAGTAGGTGAAGGCCGGAGCGGGCTGAGAGGCGCAGCCGGCGAGCTGCAGGGCAAGCGCGGCGGCGACCAGGGCGAAGGGATAACGTGTTTTCATAGCCTTTCATCTGGAGTGCGCCGGCTGGCGAACCAGTAACGACTTTGTCAAATAGATTTGTCTATCCCGCCTGAGCGTCGGCGCCCGGCTGATTGCGGTGATCGACGGCATAACAAGGGGTTCAATCGCAAAAATCGATCGGCACGTTTCATACTTTGCGTTGGAACGCGGGGTGCCACGGGTTCATCTACCCATCGCCAGCAGTCGTTCGAGCGAGGCGAACGGTGTTCGTGCGCAACGCGTCGCGCTTCGGTGAACGGCGACGACGTTCAAGAGAAGCGGCCGGCTGGGGCAAAGGTGTGGCAGCTCTGCTCGAGGCCTTGTACCATGATGGATCCATCCAACGCGCTATCGGACCGCAACCTCGAAGCGAGCACGACGCTGTCCCTGAGCCGGGAGCCGGCTTGTTTCGCATTCTTGTGCAGCCGTGCCGTCTCGGCGCCGCTACCGATCGATGCCATCAACCTCGATCTGGCGTCGCTCGACTATTTCGCCGGACGCGCCTCGCTGTGGGCGGCGTTCGAGGTTCGATCGAGCACCACCAACGGAAAGCCGACGGCGGTGCTGGGCTTCGACGAGAACTTCCTGCGCCCCTTCACCCGCGCGCTCATCGACGCGGCAGCAAGTCGCGATCGCCTATGCATGGCCGTCCTGCGCGATCCGGACGGGACGGCGCGCCAGCGCGTCGTCGAATACGTCACGGGTCCTGGCGCGGGATTGCGGGAGCTCGTCATCACGCCGCGCGATAGCGTCCTCTGTGTCGCCGGCCGCACCGCCGCCGACGGCGACGAGGAGACCCTCTTTGAACTGCCGCGCAGCGATTCCTTCCTGCGCGCCTTCGTCGACATGACGTACAAGGCCGACCGGGAGTTGCGCGACATGCTGCGCGAAAGCGAAAGACTCGCCCGGCGCCGCGGGGCATCGATGACGAACCAGAGGTAAGCCGATGGCCGTTGCGCGGTCGGCCCCGCCGCGCCCGCTTCGACCATAGGCGACGAAACCGCGGACACGGGTCGTCGCCGCATGCGCTATTTGGCCAGATACTTCTTTCGTATGCCGCGCCGACCGTGTATTTGGGGTCGACGAAGTTGCCGAGCCGCACCAGGCCGCACTGGCTGAGCATCATGTAGGCGTCCCACCGGTCGAAGCCGTACTCGGCTTCCATCCACAGCACCAGCTCGCGGTAGGCGATGCGGGTCGCGTCCTCCAGCGGACGCGCGCTGCCGATCGTCATGATGAAATCCTCGCGCTCCAGGCGCGGCCATTCGATCGTCCCAGCCCTTGATCAGGTCGACGCGGATCGTGGTCGTCGTCGGGTATTCGACCGCGGTGCCGCAGACCTCGCCGTCGCCCTGGCAGGCGTGGGCGTCGCCGATGAACAGCCGCGCGCCGGGGGTGCGCACCGGCAGGTAGGTGATGCTGCCGGGACCCATGTCCGGCAGGTCCATGTTGCCGCCGTGGATTGTCGGGCGTCAGCGAGTTGATCGAGTCGATCTCGGGCGAGCAGCTGAGCGTCCCGATGTGCGGCCTGTAGGGCAGCGTCACGCGCTTGCTCCAGTGGACGCCATTCTTCGTCGAGTCGATCTTGCGCACGATCTTCGGGCAGCGGATCGTTGAGCGTGGCGGTGAGTAGGTGCCGGTGAGCGCGCCGAACTCCGGGATCATGCAGCAGGTGCCGCGCGGATTGGCGCCGCGCGGCGCCATGGATTCGATGTAGCACGGCGAGGACATCGCCCTTTTCCGCGCCCTCGACCATGATCGGTCCGTTTTGCGGATTGAGGAAGGGCATCTGGAGCAGCTGCGACGGCAGGTCCTCTCCTGCTTGATCTTCCCCTCGAAGGCATCGCGGGTCTCCACCACCACGCGGTCCCCCGGCTTGATGTGCAGCACCGGGTCGGAGTACGGCCCGATCGTGTAGTGATACCGCCCCTGCTTGGCCTCCGAGAGGTGATGGACGTCCGGATTCCGGCCGCGGCCCATGCCGCGGGTTCCCATGATCGACTCTTTCGAGCCACTCCGTGCCGCTCGGCTCCATGTGATACATCGCCAACCTCCATCGCAACTGCTCTTAACCCAGGCCCCGGACGGGGCCGCCGATCATATCGCCAGGAATTCCGCAAGCCTTTCGGTGTTCGTGATCTCCTCCTTGTCGAGCGTCCGCACCACCCGGCCCTTGTCGAGCACATAGGCCCGCGAGGCTACCTTCTGGATGAGGTCGAGATTCTGCTCGACGATGAGCACCGCGAGCCGCTCGCGCCGGTTCAGCTCGACGACGAAGTCGCCGATCTCGTGCACGATGCTCGGCTGGACCCCGTCGCTCGGCTCGTCGAGCAGCAGCAGATCGGGATCGCCGGCCAGCGCGCGTCCGATGGCGAGCATCTCCTGCTGGCCGCCGCTCAACGTGCCGCCGCGCTGACGGGCGCGTTCCCGCAGGAAGGGAAAATACTGGTGGACGAGGTCGAGCCGCGGCTGGCCTGCCGCACCCTTGATGAACCCGCCCATGCGCAGATTGTCGAGCACGCTCATCTGCGGGAAGATCTCGCGCCCCTGCGGGACGTAGCCGATCCCGAGCCGTGCGCGCCGGTCCGCCTTGAGCCGGCTGACGTCCTCGCCCCGGAACCGGACCGTTCCGCCGCGCGCCGGCAGAAGCCCGATGAGGGCGCGCATCAGCGTCGTCTTGCCGACACCATTGCGTCCGAGCACGCCGACGATCTCGGCCTCGCCGACATGGATGCTGATCCCTTGCAGCACCTCGCCGGTGGCATAGCCGGCGCGCAACCCGTCCGTCTCGATGACACGCATCGCTTGCCCCTAGGCGCGTCCCAGATAGATCTGGCGCACGTCGTCGCGCGCCGTGATCTCCGCCACGGTGCCTTCGGCGAACATCCGCCCGTAATGCAGCACGCTCACGCTGTCGGCCACCTCGCGGACGAAGGCGATGTCGTGCTCCACCACGACAATGGTGAGCCCTCGCGCGGAGAGCTGGCGCAGCACCTTCGCCGTATACATCGTCTCCTCCGGCGACATCCCCGCCGTGGGCTCGTCGAGCAGCAGGATTTGCGGACCCTGCCGGAGCGCCATGCAGATCTCGAGCCACTGGAGCTGATGGTGCGGCAATTCACGCGCCGGAAGGCCGAGGGCGGAATCCAGATGAAAGGCCGAGAGCGCATGGCCGAAATGGTCGCCGCGCTCCACGCGCAGCCGCCGCGCAGCCTCGAGATTCTCGGCGACGGTCAGCGCGTGGAAGGCGCGGTTGGTCTGGAAGGTGAGCCCGATGCCGAGACGAACGCGCCGGAAGGCGGTCAACGCCGTCACGTCGTCGTCCCTGAAGAAGATACGGCCGGCGTCCGGCCGCTGGATGCCGCAGAGCAGCGTGAAGAGCGTCGACTTGCCGGCGCCGTTGGGGCCGATGATGCAGCGGAATTCCCCCGGCCGGACCGAGAAGTTCAGCGCGTCGGCGGCGATGACGCCGCCAAAGCGCTTGCACAGCCCCTCGGCGCGCAGCAGCGCCGCGGATCCAAGCCCCGACGGCTGCTGCGGATTTCGGTCGGAACCCGTCGCCGATCCTTCAGCCATGGCGGACCGCTCCGGGCGCGCGGCGCCGCCAGAGGCGGCTGCGCGCGATGGCAACGACGATGCCCTGCGGTGCGAACACCATGACCCCGACCAGGATGGCGCCCACGATCACCAGGGCGTACTGGTTGCCCGCGGAAGAGAGCACGTAGGTGAGTTGGTTCAGCAGAAAGGTGGCGATGCAGACCGCGAGCAGGCTGTCGCGGCCGCCCACGGCGACCCAGATGACAGGCAGCGTGGCCTGGGTGAGGCTGGCGGAGGACGGCGTGATGTAGTTGCCCCACTGCACGTAGAGGACGCCGCTCAGACCGGAGAGCAGCGCCGCGAGGACGAACACGCCAAGCTGCTGCAGGCGCACGTCGTATCCCAGAAGCTCCGTGCGCAGATCGTCCTCGCGCATCGCGATCAGGACCTGGCCCGGATGCGAGTTGACGTAGATACGCAGTGCCAGGTAACAGGCGGCCACGACGGCGAAGGTGAGATAGTAGAACGCGTATCCCTCGAAGACGAAGTCTCCCGCCTGCAGGGCCGGGATGCCGGTCATGCCGTTGTACCCGCCCAGCAGGACGTCGCCCACGCGCCACTGATAGCCCGCCGTCAGGCCGAGAAAGGTCGAGAGCAGCAGGGTCAGCACGAGGGTCAGGATCGGCACGATCCAGGCCGCGACGCGTCCGAAAAACACGAAATAGCCGAAGACGGCCGCCGCCGCCCCGGCGGCGAACAGGCCGGCGAAGGACGCGATCACGGTGCCGACCGGGCTCTCCGTCATGTTGCCCGCGAGAATGCCGTAGACGTATCCGGCGATGGTGAAGAACGCGGTCTGCCCGAAGCTCAGGATGCCGCCATAGCCCCAGAGCAGCGCGAGGCCAAGGGCCAGCGGGATGTTGAGGAGATAGAAGGCGACGTTGGTGGCGGCGAACTCGGAGGCGGTGAGCGGATAACACGAGAAGGCTCCCGCCAGAACGGCCAGCCCCAGCCAGAACCAGCGCGAAGCCCCGATGTCATGGGAGCCGCCGAGAAGGCCGAGCGTCCGTTGGAGCATGCGCCGGGCCTAGCGCGTCGCCGCCGCGCGGGATCGCCCCTGCAGGAGCGAAGACACCCCGGCGGGGAGGACGCGGATGATGACGAGCGCCATGAGCAGCAGCGCGACGGTTCCGGAGAAGGTTCCGAGCAGCAACCCCACCGGCGTCTGCACCAGGGACAGCAGGGCGCTCGAGCCGACCGCTCCGGCGATCACGTTGGCGGCGCCGCCGACCACCACGGTGATGAAGGCCGGGGCGACGAATTGCTGCCCCATGAAGGGAGCGATCGAGGTGGTGGGGGCGAGGAGAGCGCCGCTCAGCCCGGCCAGCGCCGCGCCGAGGCCGAAGGTGAGCGCATAGACCTTTTCGACGTCCACGCCGAGGCTGCGCGCCATCGCCGGGTTCTGCATGGTGGCGCGCGCCATGAGGCCGAAGCGCGTCCGGTTGTAGATGAACCAGAGGGCGGCCACCAGGAAGATGCTGACCGCGATCAGGATCAGCCAGTAATAGGAGAAGGAATACCGCCCCAGCGCGAAGGAGCCGCTCGGGATGGCGATCGCCGGCATATAGGGGCCGAAGAGCAGGAGCGCGCCCTGGGCGAGGATCAGGCTGATGCCCCAGGTGACGACGAGCGCGCCGAGCTCGCGGCCGTAGAAGCGGCGGATCACGAGGCGTTCGAGCACGATGCCGAAGATCCCGACCCCGATGAAGCCCAGGATCGCGGCGACCGGCAGCGGGGCGCCGCGCTGCGTCGCGACCGTGGCGATGTAGGCTCCCATCATCATGAACTCGCCATGGGCGAGATTGATGATGTTCATCATGCCGAGAATGACGATCAGGCCGATCGCCGAAAGCAGCAGGAAGACGGCATTCGTGCCGAATTGGTAGAGGACGCTGACGACTTCGGCGAGGAGGTCCATGGCGCTCCGGTTCCCACGACGCGACGGGCAGGGCCGCGCGCGCGACGCGCGCGGCCCTGCATCGCGGCTCTATTTCTTGGCGACAAACATCTTGAAGAACGGATCCTCGTCGGGGACGTATTGCTTGTGCTCGGGGTGGCGCACCAGGTTGACGCCGAGCCGCTGCAGCCACCACGCCTCGATCATCGGCCACTCCCGGACGAAGCTGATGTTGTGCTCCGCATCGGCCTTGGCGAGCCGGATGTAGTGGGAGCAGTGGTGGGTGGCGGGCTCGAGGAAGACGGAGCCCTCGGGCGCCTCGATCGCCCAGCCCGCCTCGAGCACCTTGCGCACCGTCTGCTGATCGGTGGTGCCGGCGAGCCGCGCCGCCTTGGCGTAGAGATGGATCGAGAAGTAGGTGTTCTGCGCCATCTGCCCGAGATAGGGGTCGTTCGGAAACATCTTGTAGAAGCGTTTCACGAACTCCTGGTTCCGCTTGGTCGGGATCTCCTGCATGTAGTTGACGGCGTTGTGCATGTTGGCCAGCGACGGCGGCTTGAAGCGCTTGTGCTCGTAGCCCTGGGCCATGTTGACGGTCGACGCCATCGGATATTTGAGGCCGGCCGCCGCCGCCTGGGGATAGTAGTTCGACTGGTTCTGCCCGACCAGCAGGGTCATGACCCAGTCGGGCTTCGCCTGTTGCACATGCGCGATCACGGTCGAGAATTCGGAGACTTCGAGCGGCGGGAACTCCTCGCCGATGACCTGCGCCTTGAGGATCGGGGCGAAGGAGCGCACCCATGCTGCGGTGAGCTGACCGAAATTGTAGTTAGCGGCGATCGTGAAGACGCGCGGACCGTATTTCTCGACCATGTACTGCATGACCGGGATCACCTGCTGCTCGCAGACCGCGCCGGTGCAGAAGGTGTATTCGTCGGCAACGCCGCCCTCGTACTGGTTGGTGTAGAAGTAGAGCTGCTTGTGCTGGTCGACGATCGGGCGGATCGCCTCGCGCTCGGCGCTGGCAAAGCCGGCGACCAGCACGTCGACCTTTTCCTCCTGGATGAGCCGACGCGTCAGCTGCTGCCAGAGAGTGTTGTTCGACTGGCCGTCGGGGGAGATCATCTCGACCTTCCGGCCGAGGATTCCCTTGTCGCCGGACTTGACGAGGATCTCGCTATCCTCGGCGAACACGATGCCCTTCTGGCTTTCCTCGCCGCCCCGGTTGACGAATTGCTCGTTGGCCGCCTCCTCCTTCTCGACCGGCGCCTGCGCCGCGTAGGAGCCGAAGGCGCCCATGCCGCCGGTTCCGACCGGGCCACCGGCCAGGGTGAGGCCGTCATTGATCTCCTGCACGGCCAGCTGCGCCGCATGCAGCTTCTGGAGGCCGTAGATCGAGAGATTGCCCGACTGGTCCTCGATGAACCCGATCTTCACCGAGCCGCTCGATGCGGCCCGCGCCGGCATGGCGCGCGAGAAAACGGTGCTTGCCGCCACGGCGGCCCCGGCGCCCTGAATGAGCGAGCGCCGTCCGATCATCGGTCCTCCGGCCGCTCGACCGGCTGGAAAATGGTCTTCCGCCGCCCCCTGCGGCGTCGTGCCTTCGTTGTCCTTCGCGCTCATGGCCCTCTCTCCCTGCTCTAACGGATACCTCTTCGACCAGCTCCGCGCGAACGGCCCGCCTCACGCCGAGCTGCATTTCCTGCCGGAACCGACGTCGACACCTGCGGCGCGGCCGGCAGCCATTTGCCGTCAAGGACGAGACCGCTCATCGCGACCAGCGTCGTGCGGCGCCGCATGCTCTCGACCCGGAGCATGCGGAACGCCGTCTCCGCGTCGATGTCATATCGACGCATCAAGGTCGCCACCGCCAGAACCACCGCCCCGCTGCGCTCGAGGCGCACCTCGATCCGCTCGCGATCGCGCGCCTGTTTCAACCCGAAATTATGAAAGGCGATCGAGAGGGCGGTGAACACGCCGGTCGATCCGATCGGCTTCAGCAGATATGCCGAAGGTTCCTGGGTGAGCGTCCATTCGATACGGCCGGGCGCTTCCGAGCCCATGATCGCGATCAGGGGCACGGGAGCGGCGCCCGGGCTCCAGGCGAAGAGTCCGTCGAAACCGAGATCGGAGTCGAAGAACACCGCGTCTGCTTCCGCCCCTGAGACCGCCGCCGCCGGCCACTGGCCCTCGACCGAGACGCCAAGTTTCTCCAATTGCTCCACCATCGCTTCGCAATTGCGGTCTCGGGGGTGGAGCAGCAGCACGCGCTGCCCGCGGAAATTGGGAATGCGCATTCTCATGGCGGCACCACTCTCAGCGTGCGGGCGCCTTTCTGCGGTCGCGCTTCTGCGGCCGCCACGCCACGGACCGAGGTGACGTCCAGCCAGACGAGATAGGGGTCTGGCTTCACCGGCTGTTCCGCCCGCCAGACCAGGTCGAATTGCCCGTCCGCCCGGGACCGGCCGAGCGCGGGGGTGAGGAAGCTGTGGTTGTTGTCGCGGTCGATCCAGACCGGACCTTGCGGCGCTTCCATGCAGCATTCATAGAGGGCGTGCCGCACTTGATCGATCTGGCTCGAGCCGCATTCCCGGAGCGCGCGGGCCAGGAGAAGCACGGCGATGTAGGACGCCTCCGCATCCGCCGAGGTGGCCTTGTGGACGCCGAAGCGCGCGCGGTAGCGAGTGACGAAGCTGCGGTTGCTCGGCCGGTCGATGCTCTGAAAGTAGACGCTCGAGGCCAGATGGCCGGCCGCCGCGCGGCTGCCGATGGAGCCCAGTTCGGGCTCGGACAGGCTGCAGCTGGTCACGGGGATCCGCGCCGGCCCGATGCTCCGGTCGTCTTCGCCGGCCGCTGCGTAGTCGCGGTAGAACGCGTAGCTCGACTCGCCGATCAGGGTGTTGAAGATGAAGTCTGGCCGTGCCGACCGTATCTCGCGAATGAAGTGGTCGACCTCGGTCGATCCGACCGGCAGGTATTTCTCGGCGACGACGGCGCCGCCGGCCGCCTGCACGATCTCGCGCAGGATCCGGTTGTTCTCCCAAGCCCAGATGTAGTTGGAGCCGACGCAGTAGACGCGCCCGCCGCGCTCGCGCAGCATGTATTGCAGCAGCGGCACGATGTGCTGGTTCGGCGAGGCGCCGGTATAGATGACGTTGCCGCTGCTTTCGAAGCCTTCGTAGTGCGAGGGGTACCAGAGCAGCGCGTCAAATTTCTCGAAGGACGGGATGACCTCCTTGCGGCTGGACGAGGTGTAGCAGCCGACGACGTGATGGACATCCCGGCCGCGCAGGATATCCTCGCATTCCCGCCTGTAGGCTGCAGGCTCCCCGCCGGGATCGCGAATGATCGGCGCAAGCGTGAAGGGGAATTCTGCGCTTTCGGCGATCTCTTCCAGCGCGAGCAGCGCGCCGTTCAGCATCTCCTGGCCGACGGTGCGATAGGAGCCGCTGGTGGAGAAGACCACCCCCAAGGGGATCGAGGCGTAGCCTGTCAGCGCCGGCGGCAAGAGATACCTCCAAAAGCAAATGACGCCCGCACGGCAGACCAGGCCGTGGAGCGTCATTGCTCATCTCCCCCGCCGGAAACCCATCACCAAGCGGGAGAAACTATGTTCGTACGCATGGTTAACCCGCTCTCTTCGGGAGTCAAGCCGTTTTGCTGCGGTGCAGTTGCGCGTTCGCCACTGCAGCCGAAGTGAGCACACCGCTACGTAGCGATCTCCTCTCCTCGACCGCATGGCCGGCGACGCGGCTCGGACGCGAACGGGCATTGGCATCCGCGGCTCGAGACCCGGCGCGCCGAGCCGCCTGGGTATTGCCAGCGGCGCAAGCCGAGCGCATTCTAGAACGTGCGCTACAAAACGGCCGAGGCGCCTCCACGGGCGGGCAACCTCAGTCCGTAGCGCGCCACTTCAGTCTCTGACAGGAGAGAGAGTATCGCTATGATCCGCTTCTATTTTCACCCGACGCCGAATCCGGCGAAAGTCGCCCTGTTTCTCGAAGAGACCGGCCTGCCCTACGAGGTCGTTCCGGTCGACACGGGCAAGGGAGAGCAACACACGGCGGCGTTCCGGGCGATCAACCCGAACGGCAAGCTCCCGGCGATCGTCGACACCGACGGCCCAGGCGGCGGCGCCGTCACGGTGTTCGATTCCAGCGCCATCCTCCTCTACCTCGGCGAGAAGACCGGCCGCCTGATGGGCTCGCCGGCCGATCGCGGCGCGTTGCTCTCGTGGCTGTTCTTCATTGCCACGGGCATCGGCCCCTACTCCGGCCAGGCGGTGCATTTCCAGCGCGCCGCTCCGGAGAAGCTGCCCTATGCCATCAATCGCTATCGGCGCGAGGCCGAGCGGCACTACACCGTGCTCGACAAGCACCTCGAAGGCCGGACCTTCATCGTCGGCGGCGACTACTCGATCGTCGACATCTCGGCCTGGGGCTGGATCGATCGCGCGAAGTTCGTGCTCCCCGGCAGTGACGATCCGCTCGCGCCGTTCACCAATCTCCGCCGCTGGTTCCATGCCATCGATGCCCGGCCGGCGGTCGCCAGGGCGCGCGCCGTGGGCGCCGGGCACGCCTTCAAGAAGGAGGTCGACGAGGAGACCCGGCGTGCCCTTTTCCCGTCGAACTATCCGCCGGCCGCGAGCTGACGGGCGCGGCACGTTCATGGCGCGACCGCGGAACTTCGACGAGGCCGCCGTGCTCGAGGCCGCCATGAACTGCTTCTGGGCGCAGGGCTACGAGCTGACCTCGGTGCGGGACCTGGCGGAGCAGATGGGCATCACCTGCGCCAGCCTTTACAACGCGTTCGGCGACAAGCGATCGCTCTACCGACGGGCGCTCGACCACTATCTCGAGGACAGCGTCCGCGATCGGGTCGCGCGGCATGAGCGTCTGCCGCCGCTGCCGGCTCTGCGCTGCTTCTTCGAGGAGATCATCGAGCGATCGGTGGCAGACAGGGAGTACCGCGGTTGCATGCTCGTCAACTCGGCGCTCGAGATGGCGCCTCATGACCCCGCATTCCGCAAACGCGTCGCCCAGGAGATGGTCTTCATCGAGGCGTTCTTCCGCCGTCGTATCGCCGCCGGACAGAAGGACGGCACGATCACCTCCCGCCGGTCGGCGGACGAGCTGGCGAAGCTGCTGCTGAGTGTATTGCTCGGCATCCGGATCCTGGCCCGCACGCGCCCAGGCCGGGAGGTGCTGGAGGGCGCGGTGAAGGGCGCGCTGGGCCTGCTGCGAACGGGCCTCTCCGACCGGCCGGCGACGCGGGGGCGCCGGCCTCGCCGTCGCTCGCGCTAATCCGAGCTGTCAACTTTGGCGCTTCGCGAGCATTCAGAGCTCGCCGGCAAAATAGTCGGCGAATGCCCGCGCGGCTGGCGCGGCCATGCGGCCGGACGGAAAGATGGCATGAAGCTCGACCGGCTCCATCTCCCAGTCCGGCAGAATCCGCACGAGATCGCCGCGCTCCAGCTCGGCGCGGCATCCCCAGAGCAACGTCATCGTGACGCCGAGGCCGGCCACGGCGGCGGCGGTGGCGGCTTCGTTCCCCGAGATCGTCAGCCGCCCCTCGACCCGAATGGAGATGCGGCGGCTGTCCTTGGTGAAAGCCAGGGAGCCCGGGCTGATCCAGCCCGGACCGACGATGACCGAATGCGCGGCCAGATCCGCGGGTGCCTGCGGCGCGCCCGCGAGCGCCAGGTAGGACGGCGATGCGGCCAGGATGCGCGGCGCTTCGCCGAGCTTGCGCGCCAGCGCCGCGGAATCCGCCAACACGCCGAGCCTCAAGGCCACGTCCACGCTGTCGATGACCAGGTCCTGTCGCGCGTCGTTGATCCTCAGATCCAGCCGCAATGACGGATGCCGCGTCAGGAACGGCGGCAGCCGGGGGATCACTTCACGGACGCCGAAACTGGACGAAAGCGCGATCCGAAGGACGCCCCGCAGCTCGCCGGTGCCGCGTGCGGCGTGGTCCGCCTCTTCGAGGGCGGCCAGAAGCGGCTCGATCCGCGCCAGATAGTCGGCGCCCGCGTCGGTCAGCGTCACCGCGCGGGTTGTCCTGAGCAGCAGCGCCGCGCCGACCTGCCGCTCCAACGCGGCGAGGATGCGCGATATGGAAGGCTGCGACAGGCCGAGTTCGCGACCGGCGCGGGACAGGCTCCCCGAGCGCGCCGTTCGAACGAACGCCCGCAAGGCCACGAGGCGATCAGTCATTCGAATTACGAATATATACTACTTGCACTCGGTGGCTACTGCGCCGCCGGCAAATGGACAATTGTCCCGGCACACGGCCCCTGCCGCCCAACGGACACCGGAGATGGACATGTCGCTTCAAGACAGGCTCGACGCCTTCAAGGCCGATTTCGAAGGCAAGAAGGCACCGCCGGAGGTGGTCGCCACGATGCACAAGGCCACGGCCGACCTCATCGCCTCGGGTCAGGCGGATAGGGCCTTGAAGTCGGGCGCGCGGGCGCCCGCTTTCGCCCTGCCCGATGCCGACGGCCAGGTCGTGCGTTCCGGCGACCTGCTGGCGCGCGGCCCGCTGGTCCTGACCTTCTATCGCGGGGTCTGGTGCCCCTACTGCAACATGGACCTGCAGGCGATCGAGGCCGCCGCCGCCGAGTTTCGCGCGCTGGGCGCGTCGGTCGTCGCCATCTCGCCGCAGACCGCGGTAAATCTCCGCAAGGCGCAGCGCGACCACAAGCTGAGCTTCCCGCTGCTCAGCGACCACGGTGGCGAGGTCGCCCATGCGTTCGGCCTTCGCTTCCATCTGCCTGACGCCTTGATCGCGCTTTATAAGAGCTTCGGCAACGATCTGGCGGTGGGGAATGGCGAGCCGAGCTGGACCTTGCCGATGCCGGCGCGCTACGTCATCGGCCGCGACGGCGTCATCGCCTATGCCGAGGTCAACCCCGACTACACCCGCCGCCCGGACCCCAGTGAACTGCTGCCGACGCTGAAGCAGCTGCAGTCCATGACCGCCGCCTGACGCGCAAGGCGGCCGGGCGGCGAGGACGCGACACAAGGCAATGGCCGCGTCGTGACCGAGCCCCTGCGCGACGCCTGGTCGGCGATGATGGCCCGCAGCCAGGAGGGTGACCAGCGCGCCTATGGCGACCTGCTGCGGGAGATCACTCCCTCTATCCGGTCGCTCGCCTGGCACGCCGGCCTGTCGCCCGAGGCCTGCCAGGACGCGGTCCAAGACATCTTGATGACCATACACGCGGTCCGCCACACCTATGATCCGTCGCGTCCGTTCGGCCCCTGGTTGATGGGCATTGCGCGCCGCCGGCTAGCCTGTCGCCGGCGCGCGCATGCGCAGCTGTCGGGACGACGGCAAGCGTCCCATCGGCTTTCGAGGTGGCGGTGGCCGCGCTTGCGCTGGCGCGAAAGCCTGAGGGCGCGCGGATCATGAGGGCGGCAATCTCCCCTCCTCGACCGCGTGGCAGGCGACGCGGCACGGCGCCCACGGCGCGCAGCTCCGGGCGCTCGCGCTTGCAGCGCTCCTCGGCGAAGGGGCAGCGCGGATGGAAGGCGCAGCCCGCGGGCGGGTCGATCGGGCTCGGCACCTCGCCCGCCACCGGCGCGCGCGCCTTGCCGCTGAAACCCATATCGGGGATCGTCGCCAGCAGCAGGCGCGTATAGGGATGGCGCGGCGTGGCGAAGAGGCTCGGCGTCGGCGCCAGCTCGACGAGGCGGCCCAGATACATCACGCCGACGCTGGTCGAGACGTGATAGACGACGGCGAGATTGTGCGAGATGAAGAGGTAGGTCAGCCCCAGCTCGCGCTGCAGATCCTTCATCAGATTGAGGATCTGCGCCTGCACCGAGACGTCGAGCGCCGAGGTCGGCTCGTCGCAGACGAGGAAGTCGGGGGTCGCCGCCAGCGCGCGCGCGATCGAGATGCGCTGGCGCTGGCCGCCGGAGAATTCATGCGGGTATTTGCCGCCGTCGGCGGGGGCGAGCTGCACCTGCGTCAGCAGCGTGTCGACCCGGGCGCGCAGCGCGCGGCCGTCGGGACAGAGCCGGTGCGTGCGCAGCGGCTCGGCGACGATGTCGCGCACCCGCCAGCGCGGATCGAGGCTGGCATAGGGGTCCTGGAAGATCATCTGCACGCGCCGGCGCAGCGCCCGCCGCTGCGCGCCCGGCCGCGGCTGCGCCAGATCGGCGCCGTCGAAGAGGATGCGGCCGCGCGTCGGCGCATGGAGCCCGACGATGACCCGCGCCACCGTCGATTTGCCGCAGCCGCTCTCGCCGACCAGCGCGAAGGTCTCGCCGCGCGCGATGGCGAAATCGATCCCGTCCACCGCCTTCAGCACCGCGCGCCCGCCGCCGGCGAGGAGGCGGTTCAGCAGCGGCGGCGAGGCGTCGAAATACCGCGCCAGCCCCTCGACCCGAAGCAGCGGCTCAGCCATCGCCCGCCTCGTCCTTGAGCCAGCAGGCGGCGGCGCCCGCGCCCGCCGGCAGCAGCTCCGGCCGCTCGCCGCGGCAGCGCGCGAAGACCTGCGGGCAGCGCGGATGGAAGGCGCAGCCCGCCGGGATCTCGTTGAGCCGCGGCATGGCGCCGTCGATCTGGCTCAGCCGCTCGCGCCGCTCCCCCAGCACCGGGATCGCGCCCATCAGCCCCGCGGTATAGGGATGCTGCGGGCGGAGCACGATGTCGCGCACCGGGCCGATCTCGACGATCCGTCCGGCATACATCACCGCGACCCGGTCGGCGGTCTCGGCGATGACGCCCATGTCATGCGTCACCAGCATCACCGCAGTGCCGTGCTCGCGCGTCAGCCGCTTGATGAGCGCGATGATCTGCGCCTGGATCGAGACGTCGAGGGCGGTGGTCGGCTCGTCGGCGATGAGCAGGCGCGGGTTGGCGGCAAGCGCCAGCGCGATGACCACGCGCTGGCGCATGCCGCCGGAGAATTGGTGGGGATACTGGTCGATGCGCCGCTCGGGCGCGGGGATGCCGACCTCCTGCAGCAGCTCGAGGGCGCGACGGCGCGATGCGGCGCGGTCCGATCCCAGATGGACGCGGATGGTCTCGATCAGCTGCTGTCCCACCGTGTAGAGCGGGTCGAGGCTGGTCAGCGGGTCCTGGAAGATGGCGCCGATCTCCTTGCCGCGCAGCAGGCGCATCGCGGCATCGGCGAGATCGTCGATGCGGCGCCCGGCAAAGCCGATCCGCCCGCCGGCGATGCGCGCCGGCGGCTCGAGCAGCCCGATCACCGCGGCGCCGGTGAGCGACTTGCCGGCGCCGCTCTCGCCGACCACGCCCAGCACCTCGCCCGGGGATATCGCGAAGGAGATGTCGTCGAGGGCGGTGAGCACGCCGCGCCGCGTCGCGATCTCGACCCGGAGATGCTCGACCTCGAGCAAAGGCGGCATCAGCGGAGCTTCGGGTTGAGCGCGTCGCGCAGCCAGTCGCCGAGCAGGTTGATGGCGAGGATCAGGCTGGCCAGCGCCAGGGCGGGATAAAGCAGGATCCAGCGCCACTCGCCCGAGAAGATGAAATTGTCGCCGATGCGGATGAGCGTGCCGAGCGAAGGCTGCGTCACCGGCAGCCCCAATCCCAGAAAGGACAGCGACGCCTCGGTGAGGATGGCGATGGCGAGATCGATGGTGGCGATGACCAGCACCGGCCCCATCGCATTGGGCAGCACATGGCGCCAGGCGATCGCCACCGGATGGACGCCGATGATGCGTGCCGCCTGGACGTATTCCTTGCCGCGCTCGACCAGCGTCGAGCCGCGCACGGTGCGGGCGAACTGCACCCAGATCGAGCTGGCGATGGCGAAGGTCACGACATAGAGCGCCATCCCGTCCTGGCGGTCGTGCGGCAGCAGGCTGCGCGCCACGCCGTCGACCAGCAGCGCCACCAATATGGCGGGAAAGGAGAGCTGCACATCGGCGATGCGCATGATGAGCGTGTCGATCACGCCGCCGGCATATCCCGCCAGCAGCCCCAGCCCGACCCCCACCACCATGGCCAGCAGCACGGAGGCGCCGCCGACGAAGAGCGAGAGCCGCATGCCGTAGAGGATGGCCGAGAGCACGTCGCGCCCCTGATCGTCGGTGCCGAGCGGGAAGGACCAGTCGCCGCCCGCCTCCCAGGCCGGTGGGGTGCGCGCGTCGAGCAGGTTGAGGCTGGCGAGGTCGTAGGGGTCGTGGGGCGCCACCAGCGGCGCCAGCACCGCGCCCAGCACCAGCACCAGGCTCGCCGCGGCGGCGGCCATCGTCACCGGCGAGCGGCGGAAGCTCCAGAAGAGATCGCTGTCGAGGAGCCGGCGCAGCGCGGCCCGCCCCGCCGCCTCAGACGCCATGGACGCCGCCGGCGCCGCGCTCGAGCCGCAGCCGCGGATCGACGGCGTAATAGAGGAGATCGACGATGAGGTTGATGACCACGAAGAAGAAGGCGACGAGCACGAGATAGGCGGCCAGGACCGGGATGTCGGCGAAGCCGATCGCCTGCACCAGCAGGAACCCCATCCCGGGCCATTGGAAGACGGTCTCGGTGATGATGGCAAAGGCGATGATGGCGCCGAGCTGCAGCCCGGTGATGGTGATGACCGGCACCAGCGTGTTCTTGAGCGCATGGCCGAAATGCACGATCCGGTTGGGCAATCCCCGCGCGCGGGCGAATTTGATGTAGTCGGTGCGCAGCACCTCGAGCATCTCGGCGCGCACCAGCCGCATGATCAGCGTCATCTGGAAGAGCGCCAGCGTGATGGCCGGCAGGATCAGCGATTTGAGCCCCGAGAGCGTGAGCAGCCCGGTGCTCCACCAGCCGAGGGTCACCACCGCGCCGCGGCCGAAGGAGGGCAGCCAGCCGAGCTCGACCGAGAACACCACGATCAGCAGGATGCCGATCAGGAAGGTGGGCAGCGACACGCCGATGAGCGACACCGTCATGAAGAGGCGCGACACCAGGCCGGCAGGGTTGAGCCCGGCATAAACCCCCATCGGCAGGCCCAAGGCCAGCGCCAGCAGCGCCGCCACGAGGCTGAGCTCGAGCGTCGCCGGCAGGCGCTCGGCGATGATCTCGCCCACCGGCCGGGCATATTGGTAGGAGACGCCGAAATCGCCCCGGGCGGCGCGGCCGAGGAAGCGGCCGAACTGGACCGGCGCGGGATCGGTGAGGCCCAGCTCGTGGCGCAGCTTGGCGCGGTCGGCGAGCGAGGTGTCCTGGCCCACCATGTTGTTGACGGGGTCGCCGACATAGCGGAACAGCAGGAAGGCGATGAACCCCACCGCCAGCATCACCGCGACCGACTGCGCCAGCCGGCGAAGAACCACGGCGATCATGGCAAGCGGCGCCGCCCCGCAGCACCCGGGCTCACGACCACGGGCAAGCTATTGATCGTCATGGCCAGGCTTGTCCCACGGCTGTCCGATTCCGGTTTCTCCGATACTCCTGATGCTCGTCCGATCGTCGCAAATCCCCCAATCGTCATGCCCGGGCCGGCCGAAGGCCGAGTCCCGGGCATCCACGTCTTTCGACGAGCATGCAGCAAGACGTGGATGGCCGGGACAAGCCCACAGCTGTCCGGTTCG
>CAWIRE010000004.1:0-101754 GCA_963838385.1 uncultured Alphaproteobacteria bacterium | reverse complement strand
GCCGTCACCAAAGGTCCGGGGGATCATGATGCGCGGTCCGCTTCGATAGCGAGTAGGTCGGCAATGGCTTCCTGTTCGGTGGAACCACGGCCGATCGGGCAACGGGAGGGGACGCCGGCTCGATATCGGGCCGTCGTAACCCTCGCGAACGGCGCACCGAGTCGGGGAAATAGTGGGCAGATAACGGTGTTGCGCGCCTTCATCGCTAGCGTGTTGCGGTTCATCGGGTCGCGGTCACGGTGCGAGGTATAGAACTCGCGGAACGAGGGGTAGGAGCAGCCGCAGAGGTATTCGCGGCCAATGATGTTGCCCGTCTCCAGGTCGCGCCCGTCGACGGCGGCGCAGAACCGGAACGCGCCCGATCGTTTTCACGCGCAAAGGCGATGTCGGCCTCGAACTCGAAGCTGTCGGCCGGGTCAATATCTTCCGGCTCGGCGTGGAACTCGACACGGAAACCTGTCGTCTCGAAACCCCATAGCGCCGCGCGAAAATCGACCATGTCCTGTACTCCTATCTAGGCGCCTACCTAGCGCCCAGGTAAGAGAATGCGCGCGTTTAAACGGGGGCGCAAGGGAAATCGGTGGGCGTTGCTATGCGTAGCTAGCGGTGGAGCTATGCGAAATAGGTGTTGCTAGGTGTGTTTAAACATGCGAGTATGTGTTCGCCTACTAACACATAGGAGAGCCGGAAATACTTACCCGACGATGAGCGAAATTGCGGCGATCTTAACCGCGCACACCAAGTGGCTGCGAGGCGGAGAGTGAGGAAGCGTGCGGACCTGAGCGGTGCGGACCTGCGCAGTGCGAACCTGCGCAGTGCGGACCTGCGCAGTGCGAACCTGAGCGGTGCGAACCTGCGCAGTCGGACCTGCGCAGTGCGAACCTGAGCGGTGCGGACCTGAGCGGTGCGAACCTGCGCAGTGCGGACCTGCGCAGTGCGAACCTGAGCGGTGCGAACCTGAGCGGTGCGAACCTGAGCGGTGCGAACCTGACGGTGCGAACCTGCGGGTGCGGACCTGAGCGGTGCGAACCTGAGCGGTGCGAACCTGAGCGGTGCGAACCTGCGCAGTGCGGACCTGCGCAGTGCGAACCTGAGCGTGCGGACCTGAGCGGTGCGAACCTGCGCAGTGCGGACCTGCGCAGTGCGAACCTGAGCGGTGCGGACCTGAGCGGTGCGAACCTGAGCGGTGCGAACCTGAGCGCTGCGAACCTGAGCGGTGCGGACCTGAGCGGTGCGAACCTGAGCGGTGCGGACCTGCCGCATTTTCAACTCCCTGGCGGCACGCTTATCGGGTGGAAAAAGCTTCGCGGTGGAGTAATCGCCAAGCTCGAAATCCCGCTGGAGGCCGCGCGCACAGCAACTCCAATCGGTCGCAAGTGTCGCGCCGAATACGCCAAGGTGCTGGAGTTGTTCGGGCTTGCCGCCGACGAAAAGACGGCGCGCGACCAACACACAGGCAAAACGGTCTATCGCGCGGGTACGATCGTGCGCCCCGACAGTTACAACGATGATTTCAGGGTGGAATGCACCAACGGCATTCACTTTTTCATCACGCGCGAAGAGGCGGAGGAATACTAGGCGTATCCTAGAGCGCGGGGCGCAAGCCGCGCGCTTTGGGATACGTCTGCCCGCCGCGATAGGTGGGCGCCTATGCAGGAGGATCAACCGTGTTTGCATTGCATATCAAGACGGGGAACGACGCGTTCGGGGACACCGATAGCAGCCGCGCGGCGGAAGTTGCGCGCATGCTCAGGTTGGTTGCGTCGCAGCTAGAGCGCGGCTCGCGCGAGGCACCGATCCTCGACAGCAACGGAAACCGGGTCGGGCGCTTTTTGCTGGAACGGGAGGGTTGATCCATGGGCAAGGACCGAATGGACGCTCTCCGCCGGCGATGCGTCGATGCGTTCTATCTGCACGGTGAGCAGTACGGGGAGCATTTCTTCGCGCTGTGCGCCTGCGAGGAAGGCATGCCCGACAAGGACCGGGGCGAATTGCTGGCGCAGATCAACGCCACGCTTAACCGCAGACACTAGGAGCACATGGACCATGGCAAAGCGGACCAAATACGCGACGCGCGAGGAATGGCTACACGCGGTCAAGGACCGGCTCGCGCCGAAGTTCTTGGAAGTGAGCGCGCCGCTCCCGTCGAATATCCGCGTGACGTGCGGCTTTCCGAGCCACGGTGCGACGGGGCGTCAAAGCTTCGTCGCCGGCGAATGCTGGCCCGACACCGCCAGCACCGACAAGGTTTTCGAGATATTCATTTCACCCAGGCTCGACGCTTTCAGGGCCGGAGGGGTCTTGGTGCATGAGCTTTGCCACGCCGCTGACCGATGCAAGCACGCGCACAAAGCGCCATTCGCAAAGATCGCGAAAGCCATGGGGCTTGTCGGCAAGATCACCGGGACCAAAGCAGGCCCGGAGCTGACGAAGGACCTAGAGCGCATCCTGCGCGAAGTGGGACCGTACCCGCATGCCGCGCTCAACGTCTTCACCGAAGACGATAAGAAGCAGACCACGCGCCTAATCAAGGCGAGCTGCGAGACGTGCGGCTACACCGTGCGCGTGACGCGGAAGTGGCTGGAGCAGGACGGCGCGCCGATCTGCCCGGCCGACGACGGCGAGCACGGCACGATGCTGGCGGAGGACCCGGAAGATGGAGGGGAGGAATGAACGTCTATCTTCTCCACTTCGACCGGCTGTACAGGCATGCGCGCCACTACATCGGCATCACGTCGCGCACCGTGGATGAGCGCGTGGCCGAGCACCGCGCCGGGACCGGCGCACGGTTGATGGCGGTCATCAAGCAAGCCGGGATTGACTTCGTGGTGGCGCGAACCTGGCTCGACGTGCCACGGACCAAAGAGCGGTCGATCAAGAAACAGGGCGGCGCGTCGCGCATCTGCCCGATCTGCAAGGCCGCGCAGCAATGAGTGCCATGACGGCAGCGGTCTTATTGGCACGCCGCAGGCGCCGTGCTCAAACAATCGTAGCGCAGGCGAAAAAACGCCGTGCGATGGCGCAGGAGGGGCTAGAGAGCGCAAAGCGGGCGCTGGAATATGCGCAGGATGAAGTACGCCGCGCCGAATACGAATTGCATCTAGTGGAGCTGGCGGAGCGGTCCCGCTCTAACTGACGGGCTCGAAGCGGGGGGTGTTTCCCCCGTCTTCGGTGCGCTGGAGCTGCCCGTTCTGCACCAGCCGCTCTATCGCTTCCTCGATCTTGCGGTCGGACAGATCGGCGATGCGGCGCACGATCTCTAGGACCCCATAGCTCTCCAGTGATTTGCGCGACTTGGGGAAACTGAATTTGGGGTGCTCCATCTTGTGCGCCATCAGCGCCTTGAACACGATCGCGTCAACCTCATCGTTCTTCGGCGTGGCTGCACGGATTTGCTCCGTCACGTCTTCGAGCAAGCCGGTGGAAGGCTCGCGCACCATCGTTCGTATGATCTTCTCGCCGGGCGCGTTGCTCTTCGCCAAGCCGCCCTGATACACGATGCCCGATGCGCGAGCGCGATGCGGCTGGCCCAGCGTCTTCAGCGTCTCATAGGCGCGGTCCTCATCCGCTTCCCACATGGCGAGCGCCCAACGTCCGTTATCGACGAGCGCGCCGGCGCCGCGGATCGCGTCGCGCGCCTCATTGAGATTGGCCGGGGTCCCCTTCCCTTTGTTGAAGTGGTGGAGGACCATCACGGCCGCGCCCGTGGTCGCGGCGATCTCGGCCAAGAGCGTCATGAGCGCGGCACCGAGCATGTTGTCGTTCGTGTCGCCGGCAACGAAACTCGAAAGCGGGTCGAGCGCCACGAGCTTGAGATCGGGGATCGTCAAGAGCTGGCGGCGCAGCTCGTGCCAAAACTCCGTGGGCGCTGGGCCGGTGGGTGTCTCGGCCAGGATTGACCGCGCACCACCGGCCGAGATCATCGGCACCACATAGAGCGCCTTCCCGGCGCGGGCGTTCTGCGGGTCGAGCGCGTGCAGGCGCCGGTGGACTTCCTGGGCGTCATCCTCGGACGTGAGGATCACGGCCGCGCCGCGCGCGATGACCGCGCCACCGAAGAACCGCGGCGGGAACGTCGTGGGCGTCACAGGGGGCGCCGTGGTCACGTCGAGCGCCAGCTTGAGGACCATCATGGACTTGCCGGCGTCGCCGGGTGCGGCGAAGAGCCCAGGCGTATAGGCCGGGATCACCCCTTGCACCACGTACACCCGCGCCGGCGGCTCGCCCTGGAAGCGATCCGCGCGCCAGTCCGTCAGGGACCACCCCTCGGTAGGGGCGGCCGGGATCGCAGGCGCGGCGATCGGGCCATGCGTGCGCCGGTCGATCTCCACGAGCCGGTCGAAGTCCTGTCGCAGCCGTTCCTTCGTCCAGGGCGGAACGAGCGTGGCGAGGTTCCAACCCCGTGCCGCCTCCCATGCCTCCGCCTCGGTCATGCGGCCTTCGCGCACCATGCGGATGAAATGCCCGAGCGCGGAGCCCGCCGCCTCATAGCGCGTGATCTCGTCGGCGCCTTCGGAGTGGACGGGCGCCGTTAGGGCGCGGTCGAGCGTCCCGCCGGGCGTCTCAACTTGGTTGAAGTCGAAGAAGCCGCCGGAAGGCTTCGCCGGCTGCGCAGGAGGGGCGCCCACCGCACGAGTGATGGCGCCGAGCTGATAGCGGTGCGGCGTGACGGAGCGGAGCTGTACGAGCTTTGGCGTTGATTTGAGATGGAGCGAGCCGGGGATGCGGATTACCTGTGCCGGCTGCTGGAACGACCGATCGCCGCCGAACCGCTCGGCCAGGGCAAGGCGCGTGGCGCACACGGCGCTGATATCGGCGTCCATCGCCGGCTCTTCCAGCACCCAATAGGCGTGGAGCTTGGGCGAGCCTTCCGCTGTCGTGCCGCCGCTCGTCACGGTCATTGTCGGCGCGCCGATTAGCGCCTCGATCTCGGCGAGGTTCCCGAGCGTGTTGCCTTTGTCGAGATCGACGAGCACCGCCGGGAGCGAGAGCACGTCTTCTATGAGCGTTCCGCCTGGGCGCGTGGTGCCGGGCAGGAAGAACGCCGCGCGGCTCTCCGCCGTGCAGTAGGCCAGGAAGTCGGCTATCACCGTGGGGAAATGGTGGTCGAGCGCGTAATGGTGGTTGGTGGGCCTGCGGTTGTCCTTCGGCTCGGGCACCGCACGGAAATGCACGATGCCACCCGCCGGGTACAGCGTGCCGAAGAACTGAAGTGCTTGCGCTACGTCGGGCTGAAGCGACACAGACCTATTTCCCCCAACACGTCTTATACCAATCGCACCACTTGCACTCGAAGTAATCCGCGTTGGCGTAGGCGCGCGGCAAAAGCTGCTGCTGTTCGGTCGACGTGACGATGAGCGCCATCTTGTCGCTCATTTGCTGCGCGAGCTGCGGATCGAACGGCACAAACTCATGGTGCAGTTCTCCGGTGTTCTTGTTGAGCGCCGTAAAGATCGCGGGCGCGAGAAGATCCAAGTAGCCTTGGTCGATCGCGACTTGCGCGGCATAGACGGGCTTCGCGAGTGCGAGGCCGCGCTTCTTTACGTCCTGCCATCCCTTCTCGTTGAGCGCTTTGCACTCCCATAGGCACGGGTACTGCATCGGGATCGGGCCGCTGCGAATGATCCCGTCGAGATGCCCCTTCCCTTTCCCGCCGAGCACGGCGAACCCGTATTGCTTCCCGGTCGCAGGGTCGATCGTGTCTAGCTCGAAGCCGGCCATCCGCATCCAATTCGCCAGCTCATCCTCGAAGACGTGGCCGGTGCGGAAGATGCGCAGCACCTTCCCCTCCATGCGGCCTGCATCGACCGGGACGCCGACGTAGCCGTATTGGAGCGCGCGCAGGCACGGGTTGCCGATCGCGCTGGCGCCGACGTACTCACGGCGCACCGCGTTAGCCCGCTCGGAGGCGAACGCGGCGTCAATATACGCGTTGATCCGATCGCTGATATCGGCTGCCCGCGGATGGTCCGCGGGCAGCTTGGCGCCGTGGTTGAAGTCGAGCACGACTTACCGGCCGATCTTCCAGCCGCGCGGCTTGGCGACCTTCACGGCATAGTCGAGCGCATCGCGGATTTCGTTGCGCTGGCCGCGCTTGTAGCCGATGCGCCAGTGCTCCCGCGCCTCGCGCACGGTGAACCAGCGGCAGCCGCAGCGGATCATCAGCCGGTCATGCTCAGCGTCCCTGACGGCGATAAAGTGATAGCCGTCGACGATGCCGCAGTCGATGAGCGACCCATCGCAAGAAACGGCGCAACAAGCATCGCGATAGGAGTTAACCAATGCTAACGCGGTCATGGTGCTACTTGCTCCTGTGCTTGCTTCAGAACGAGCGATTGGATGCCGCTCTGAAAGCGTTTAAACGTCAGCTTGCAGCTCGCTTGATACTTGCTGACGGAGGTATCAAGCGGGCCGATCTCGAGCGCGCGAAGCTGCGCCGGAGATGCGGGTTCGCGGAGCCAGCGCTTTGACTTGTGCGCGCTGCTGTCTGCCTCATGCTCGTTCAAGAAGTCGTCGCCGAGCGCCAGCGCAACCACGCGCTCGCCCACGCCGAGATGCTTAAACTCGGTGCCGGAGCTGGCGATGGCGTGCCACACGCCCTGCCACCAGAAGATGCCGGCCCAGGCGTCGAACCCGCAGGCGATAAGCCCGCGGTCGTCGCCCCAAATGTCCACCCACTTGAAGTTGCTGGCGGCGAGTAGGTCGATCTCCGTCAGAACGAAGTCGCGCAGTTCGCCCTTTTCCTTCGGCTGCCGCTCCCACTGGAAGCCGCAGAGCGGGCATTCCATCGTGGAGATTGGCACGCGTGCGCCGCAGCCGGGGCATTCCTTGGTGGGCGCCTCGCCGGTCTTCGGGCGCCCGTCTAGGTTCGCGTCCTCTTCGAGCGCGCCATGCGTGAGCGAGCTGGTGCCGAAGTCGAGCACGATGCAGTCGGTCTTGTTGACGCCGGGGTGCTCGTCGGGATGCACCGGCCGGAGCCCGCGCCCGATCATCTGCACCATTGTTGACTTGAACGAGCTGGGCCGCAGGAGCACGACGCAATCCGTCGGCGGATCGTCGAACCCCTCGGTGAGCACTGCGACGTTCACCAGCACGTCGATACGGCGCTTGCGGTAGTCGCCTAGAATGCGCTCGCGATCCGCGCTGCCCATGTCGCCCGAGACGACTTCGGCTCGTGTGCCGGCTTTTTGGAATGCCTCGCAGACGTGGCGGGCGTGAGCCACGGTTGAGCAAAACACGATCGTCTTGCGATCCGCGCACGGCGGCACGTTCCGTTCCGCGTCACCGTTCTTCCATAGCTCGATGATGCGATCGGTGATGATGGCGCGATCCATGATCGCCGCGACCGCGGCCATATTAAAGTCGCTGGCGAGCTTGCGAACGCCCTTCAGTGCTTCGGTGGCGCCCACGTCGATGACGAACGTGCGCGGGCGCACGAGATGACCGCTGGCGATAAGCTCGCCAATGGTGATCTGGTCAGCCACATTGTCGAAGGTGCCGCGCAGCGGCTTACCGTCGCCGCGGTTCGGCGTCGCGGTGACGCCGAAGATCGCGCAGGCGGGGTTGATCTCGCGCGCGCGCTCGATGATCGCCTGATAGCTCGGAGCCGTCGCGTGGTGCGTCTCGTCGATCGTCAGCGTATCGAGCGCCGGGAAGCGCTCCAGATTGCGCACGACCGTCTGCACCATCCCGAAGATCGCGCGCCCGCTCCAGCTCTTCGTGCTCGCGTCGAAGAGGCTGATAGGCACGCGCGGATTAACGAGGCGGAATTTCTTGGCGTTCTGCTCCACCAGCTCGTCGCGGTGCTGGAGGATAAGCGCCTTGTTCGGCGCACCGGGTGCCGCGCGCCCGATGCGTTGGCCGGTGACGGCCGAGAGCATGATTGTCTTGCCAGCGCCGGTGGGCGCAACGGCGAGGGTGTTGCCGTGCTTGGCGAGAGCTGCGAGGGAGCGATCGACGCACTCTACTTGTCGGGGGCGGAGCCTCATTTGAAAAATGGGCCGGGTTGTTAGCCCGGCCCATCCCCTTCTCGTTGGTAGGTGCTGCCGTTCGTTACGCCATTGATACCAGGTGGGCGCCCACCTATTCGTCAACACAAATTTACGCGATCGGCTGCATCCATGCGGGCATGGCGTTGCCGGCCGGAGCCAGGGCGGCAGCCGGCGGGGGAGCGGACGCCGGGGGGAGCGGAGCCGCCGCAGCCGCCGGAGCCCCGATCGTTCCATGGCCCCCAACGGCTCCGTGTGTATAGGCCGGATCGTGGGTCGTGTGGACGGGAGCGATCGGCGCCGGAGCGGGCGGCGGAGGCGCCTGGGCGAACGCGGGCGCAGCCGGTGCGGCGGGAGCCGCCGGCGCCGCGGTGGGAGCGCCCCACGCCGGCGCGGGGAGCGCGGGCTTGGGGGCCTGCGTCGGGCCGGTGACGGGGTTGTCCAGCTCCGCCTCGCTCTTCGGGTAGTCCTGATGGTCGATCGTCAGGATGGTGCCGAGCCGGTTCTTGTCGGCATACTGGCCCTTCCCCTTCTCGACGCCCACCTTGCAGGCGAACATGAGCCCCTGAAAACCGGGGAAGCCGCCGGGGAGCACGCGCTGCGCGCAGGCGGCCGGGCTCTCGTCCTTGCTCGACAGGCCGCGCGCGCCGTCGATGATGGAGCGGAAGTTGCCGCGCGAGATTTTGCCGGCGATGCTCTCGCCTTTCTCGTCGAGCCTGCCGCCATAGACGGTCATGTTCTCCCAGAACTTCCGGCCCTTGTACGGCCCGCGAAGCACGGTGAACTCGGCCTTGAGGTAGAGGCTGTCGGTTTCCTTGCTCTTGGTGAGCGCGCGGGTGCATTCCGCGGGCGGCGTGCCGGGAATGTCGTGGCCGCCGGGGGTGTAGCTCATGCGCACGAGCAGCTTCGTGCCGCCGGGGATCACGTCGCGCATGTTGGGCTTGTCTTGGCTGAAGTCGAACGAGAACATGGGGTGCCTTTCTCTGTGCGGGGTGTGGTGGGGTTACGCTGCGACGCTCGGCGGCGCGGCGGGAGCTGACGAACGCCCGAGAGCTTTCGCCATGAAGTGCCCGAGATGCGGACGCTCGAACGCATCGAAGCCGCCGCCTCGGACTTTCACCGGCACCGTTGCGTACTGCGGAAACGCAATCGCAGACGTGAACAGGCCGGTGTAGGTGTTCCCGTCTTGCGCCTTGAGGCGATCCATGACGAGAACGTAATCCATGATGTAGGGGAGCGCGTTCTTGGCCGCCTGCCCCATGAGCAGCGGCGTGTGGCCGTCTTCAAGCGAGTAGGAGAGGCCGCCGACGAGCCACACGTTGATACCCGGCGCGTTCTTCCAGCGCCACGCCCAATCGGTCATCTCGCGGCCGAGCAACCCGTAGGCGCCGCGTATGTCGGGCGCCGGATTGCCGTTGGCGAGCGTCTTCTTCTCGCTGAAGGCGTCGGGCTGGGTCTGCGCCCAGGCGAAGCACCAATTCGAGATGACGCTCGTGCTGTCGATGAACACGGTTTGATATTTCTGGAGCGGCCCCGGACGCTCCGCGGCGCTCGCGAACGGGCGGTCGATCGGGCCGCAGAAGCCGTCGGTGATCTGCCCCACTTCGAGCCAGCCTCGCGGCTCGATGGTGTCGCCGGCGTAGCGCGGGCCGAACTCGTCGTCGCGCTGCACGGAGATCAAGCCGCCCTCGGCGCTGACGCAAAGGCACGTCGAGGCTTGCAGCGTCTTAAGCAGCGTGGTCTTGCCGATGCCCGCGGGTCCCCATATCTGGCCCTTCACGGTGGCATCGGCGATGCGCTGGTCAGCGGTGATGATCTGGAGCGCCATCTTACGCCTCCACGTTGTCGAGTTTAAACGCGAAGCTGGGCTTGCTCGGCTTGACGGTGCGCGCGTCGGCGAGCGCCTTCTGCACCGCCGGCGGAGCCGCGGTGAACTTGCGCTCTTCCACCGCCAGCGTGACCTTGCCGTAGTGCTTCGCGTCGTCGGGCGCCATCGCATTGAGCGCGGCCAGGAGCTTCGTCTGGTCCCATTCGACCGTCTTCTTGAACTCGGCCTTGATGGTGATGCCATTGGTGATGATGGTCGCGGTGCCGGTGTCCTTCTTGGCTGCGACAAGCTGCTTGCGCGCCTCATCCTCGAAGCGGCGCGCAAGGATCGCGTGGAGCGTTTCCTTGCGGCGCTTCAGGAGAGCCGACGCCGTATCGAGCGCGGCATCCAGCACGGCCAGATCGGATACCATCAGTTCGGTGACGAGATCGGCGATCGGTCGGTCGAGAGTGGCAATGTCCATTGGTCAGGTCCTTCGGTATAGGTGGGCGAAAGCGATGCGCCTAGTTATAGATGGGCGCCCACCTAGTCGTCAACACAAAATTTTTTGGGCGCCGTAGTAGGCCATCAGCGCCGCCTCGGCGATCCCCTCGCATTCCAGCTTGTTGATGATGCCCCGCTTCGGTGTCCATCGGTCGATGTCGTGCGGCATCAGTTGGCTCGCGCGCAGCAACGCATGGTCCTTGTCGGCGGTGGTGCCGACCGCCTTTTTCCAGACTTGGGGTGGAACGGGGGTGAACGGAATGTTGAGGCAAATCAACGTCGTCTCCGGGGCGCAATGGCTCCGGCAGAACGACCAAACGGAGCTGACGCCCTGCTTAGGCATCGGCCCGACTTGTTCGAGATACGCGTGGGTGATCTGCGGCGCCCACTCGCGCAGCGTCGCCACAAGTGCGTGGGTGTCGAGGACGCCCTTTAGTTTTCCGTTGCGCTTGATCTCGAAGGTCGGTAGGTTCTTCGCATTCGCGATACGGCGCGTCGCCGGATCGTACAAAGCAAGCGCTCCGGTGAGGCCCGGATCAATACCAAGGATCATGGGGTGTGCGCTCCATCACAGGTTCCGTGCAGGAGCGTTAAGCATAGTAGGTGGTGGCATACCTAGCAACACCTAAAAAACAGGAGGCATCTATGCCGTCGACATTCGCTGACCGCCTGTGGTGGTCGAGACACCGAGCCGGGCTGGGCGCTACCCGGCTCGCACGCTTGGTGAAGTGCAGTCAAAGCCTGATATCCGCGCTCGAACGCAACAACGCGGAGAAGAGCAAGCTAAGCAACGATTTCGCCAAGGTGCTCAAGGTCGATCCGACGTGGCTCGCGTTCGGCGTCACGGATCGCGCGCCCCCTGGCTTCGACGAGGAAACCGCTCGACGGGGCCGCATGGGTCAGGCGGTAGAGCCCGGCGTCGTCGGCGAGGCAGGCGCGCTTGCCGAGCCGCGATGGGCCGAGCCGCTACGCCCCCCGGCGTCAGAGCCGCTTGCACCGCTCACCGGCGCGGATGCGCTGATGAAGGGGCTCGTTAACTCGTTCATGGATTTCGCCCGGTTGGCCGGCACGGAACGCGCGATCAAACTGCTAGAGACGTTCCGCCATATCGTCGGCCTAGTCTCGCACGAGGAAACCCTCGGGCAGGATCAAGTCGGGTCTACCGACCAAGGGCACAACCGCGCCGGCCACTGATATCTGCTGGCCGCGCACGAGGATTTGGAGCTGGCCGGAGACTTGCCGGCCGTACTCGCTTTCCGTTTCGACCATTCCGCCAAGGCGGCAATAGTCGAGCAGGAGCAGCGAGACGAGCGGCATGGCAACCGCGCGGAAGCCCACAGTGATGACACGAGGCGGCATCGCGTTCGCAACCGCTAACACTCGCTCGACGCGAGGCGAGACAGGTAGGTTGTCGTTTGGCAGATACAAGACGGACGCGATGCGCATGTTTTGGTAGAGCCCCCACTCTCGGCGCGTCATTGCTACTAATGTATGCTTAATCCCGGCGGCTCTGCAACCGGAAAATAGTAAAAAATAGGTTGATTTCGGTGCGGCACCCACCTATATGATGGGTAACTGTGCGGTGGCCCACCCATCTCCTGTGCCTGGATTTCGAGACGTTCTGGAGCGACGAGTACACGCTCAAGAAGCTCACGACTGAGGAATATGTGCGCGATCCTCAGTTCCTCGCGCACGGCGCCGCGGTGGGCTACGGGCTCGACGCGCCATCGAAGTGGCTAGATGATGCCGATTTACGGGCGTTTCTCGCGGGTGTGCCGTGGGATGATGTTGCGCTGCTATGCCAGCACGCGCAGTTCGACGGGCTCATTCTCTCGCATCACTACGGCGTCACGCCGGCGCTCTATCTCTGCACGCGCGCCATGGGGAACATGGCGCTGCCGCGCAACCGTCACAGTCTCAAGGAGCTGGCGCGCCACTTCGGCCTGCCGCCGAAGGGTGATGCGGTCAATCTGACGAAAGGGTTGCGCGAGCTGCCCCCGTTGATCCGCCAGCAACTCGGCGCCTACGCGTGCGACGACGTGGACCTAACGAGGGGGGTGTTTAAACATCTCCTGCCGATGATCCCGCAAGACGAGCTGTTGGTCATCGACCAAACAATGCGGCTGTTCAATCAGCCTCGGTTGGTGCTCAACAAGCCGCGCGCGCGCAAGTACCTCGCCAAGATCATCCGCGCGAAGCGCTCCGCGCGTCAGCGGCTCAAGATTAGCCGTGAAGACCTAGCGTCCACCGACAAGTTCGCCGCTCTGCTGGAGGACTGCTTCGGCCTCGATGTCGAGCTAAAAGCCGGCAAGCCGCGGAAGGACAGGAGCGTCAAGCTCATCCCGGCGCTCGCGAAGTCCGACCCGTTCATGAAATCGCTTCTGGAGCACGAGGATACCGATATCCAAGCGGTCGCCGCGCTGCGGCTCGCCGAGAAGTCCACGCTCGAAGAGGCGCGCCTGTACCGGCTACTGGCGATGCACGAGCGCGGGCCGCTCGCGGTCTACATCAATTTCGCCGCTGCACACACGCTCCGCTGGGGCGGCGGCGATAAGATGAATTGGCAGAAACATGCCGCGTGCCACGCCTGAGAAGCCGGCCGAGCTGCGCCGTTCCATCGAAGCGCCGCCGGGGTACGTGCTGGTGGTCGTGGATAAGTCGCAGATCGAGGCGCGCTTCACGCTCGCGCTCGCCGAGCAATGGGACATGCTGGAGCTGTTCGCGAAGGGCGATCCCTACTCGGCGATGGCGATAGACATTTACGAGCGGCCAATCAACAAAAAGGACAATCCCTTAGAGCGCCAGCTCGGCAAGGTGATCGTGCTTGGCGCCGGCTACGGCATGGGCGGCCGGAAGTTGCGCGCTATCCTGCGGATCGGCGCTATGGGCGCGCCGGTCATGATTGTGTCGCTTGAGACGGCGACGGAATGGATCACAAAGTATCGGCGCCGCCATCCGAAGGTCGTGCAGTATTGGGGCCAGGGCGAGACGGCCCTTCAGCTTCTCCATGCGCGCGTCGAAGGGCAGCCGTGGGGACCGATGGGGATCGACCGCGGCTACATCTACATGCCGAACGGGACGCGGCTCGACTACACGGGTCTTGTGCGCGAAGAGGGCGAGTGGCGCATGCGCAACGCCGCCGGCGATCTCATGCGCAACGCGCTCGGCCTCCCGATCCGGCTCTATGGAGGGATGATAACCGAGAACGTCGTGCAGGCGATCTCACGCGCGAACTTGGCGCAGGATATAGCGGCGATGGCCCGCGACGGCGTGTTCCGCAAGTGGCCGCTGGTGATGACCACGCACGATGAGAACGTTGCGCTGGCGCCCGAGCGCGAGGGCGACGAGTGCAGACGCGTGATGATCGACTACATGACGCGGCGCCCGTCATGGATGCCGAATATCCCCCTGGCCGCCGAAGGAGATTTTGATGTCTGCTACAGTAAGTGAGGACGCTTTCCAGAAAAGGGTTGCGCCGTTCCAGTCGTATCAGCGCAGGCAGATCGCGGAGCTGCGCGAATGGGTGCCCGGCGACGATCTAACCAACGTCAGTATCAGCGGCCCCGACCGCGACAACGGTTCACCAAAGGCCGGCGATATGATCGCGCGCAACCCGAAGAACCACGAGGACCAATGGCTCGTCTCGGCCGCCTATTTCGCCGATAATTTCGCGCCCTTCGTGCCGTCGCCGTTCGAGCCCGGCGAGTACATCGAGGTTCGCGTGCGCCGGTTCTTCTCCGCCGACGAAGCGGACGCCGTACCGGCTGTCACGATCGCCGGGCCTGCGGACCAAGATTGGAGCGCGGCCATCGCGCGGATCGGCGCTGCGTTCGCCGAAGTCCTCGCCGGCGCGCCACTCACCAACGTGCGGACGATGACGCGCGACGAGCTGAAGACCTTTCTCGACGAAGAGGCGCCGGGACACTGACGCGCCTTACTTTGAAAGGCGAAGGCGCCCTCCGGGGCGCCTTTCACTTTTCAGAAGTGCTTGATTTTGTTGGTGGGCACGACAGGGATTGAACCTGTGACCCCTACCATGTCAAGGTAGTGCTCTCCCGCTGAGCTACGTGCCCCCGATGGGGCAGGTCGTGTAGCCGATTTCGCCGCGCCTGGCAAGGCGCGGGAAAGAGGTTGACGCCCCACCGAGCGGCTTTCGCGCTCGCTTTCGCAATCGCCGGCGCCGCAGGCGACGACGCTGCGCGTCGCGCTCACGCCGCGAGGAAGCGGTCGATCTCGTCGACGAGCTGGCGCAGATGAAAGGGCTTGGCCAGCACTGCCGCCTCGCGCCGGGTCACGCCGCGGTGACGCAGCGCCACGGCGGCGAAGCCGGTGATGAACATGACCCGCAGATCCGGCCAGAGATCATTGGCGCGGCGCGCCAGCTCGATGCCGTCGAGCCCGGGCATGACCACATCGGCGAGCAGCAGGTCGATCGGGCGCTCGTTGACCCAGGCGAGCGCCGCCGCGCCGTCCCCCACGGCGTGCACCTCGTGCCCGGCGCGGCGCAGCGAGCGTGCGAGAAACACCCGGAGATTGTCATCGTCCTCGGCAAGAAGAATGCGCGCCATGACCGCTCCAACCACTCGCTCCAGTCTAGCCGCCGGGCCGGTCCGGCGCGATAGCCCGATGGTCTCAGGAAATCAGGGTTAAGCCGATGTAAGCGCGTGACAGACCTACCGGCTTGCCCCTAAATTCCATGCATGGAAGGCCCGTTTGAGCGACGAGCGGCAGTCGAGCCGCCCATCGAGGTGATCGCGCCGGCAGAGCAGACACTGCCGCTGGTGCTCGCCTCGCCACATAGTGGTACGGACTATCCGGCGGAGTTCCTCGCCGCCTCGCGACTCGACCCGCTGACCCTGCGGCGGTCGGAGGACAGCTACGTCGACGAGATCTTCGGCGCCGCCGCTGCGCTCGGCGCGCCGCTGCTGCGCGCGCGCTTCCCTCGCGCCTATCTCGACCCCAACCGCGAGCCCTTCGAGCTCGATCCCGCCATGTTCGAGGATGAGCTCCCGGCCTTCGTCAACACCCGCTCGCCGCGCGTGCGCGTCGGGCTCGGCACCATCGCCCGGGTGGTCGCCACCGGCGAGGACATCTACGCCCGGAAGCTGCGCTTCGCCGAGGCGATGAGCCGGATCGACCGGCTCTATCGTCCCTACCACCGCGCGCTCCGCCAGCTGGTGACCGCGACGCGCGAGCGCTTCGGCAGCTATCTCCTGATCGACTGCCATTCCATGCCCTCCGGCCTGTCGCCGGGCGAGCGGGGCGTGCGCCGCCCGCGCACCGACATCGTACTCGGCGATTGCCACGGTGCCGCCTGCCATCCGCTGATCGTCGAGACCGCGCACCGCTCGCTCGCCGCCAAGGGCTATGCGGTGGCGCGCAACACGCCCTATGCCGGCGGCTTCACCACCGCCCATTACGGCAAACCCGCCGCGCAGGGCCATTGCTTGCAGATCGAGATCAGTCGCGCCCTCTACATGGACGAGCGCAGTTTCGAGCGCAACGCCTACCTGCCGCAGCTCGCCGAGGACATGCGCGAGACCGCCGCCGCGCTCGCCGGCATCGACCTCTCCCTCCTCGCCGCGGCCTGACCCCCCACGCCTTCCCACTGTGCCTTACGGGCGGTTGCCCTTCTGCCGGCCCCACCCTTTCGAGCCAGTCGGGCAAGGCGGAAAACCCTACCGCAATGCACCCATTGCGGTGCATTGGGGCAAAAAAAATGGGCCGTGCGGTAAGGCACGGCCCAAGTTTAGGGAGGAAACGCCTAGAAGACGTACGGCAGGTCGTCGGGCGACGACCGATGCCGCACTGCACAATATGCCTTCGCCGGCACCACAAATCAAGCGCAAAAACGCAGGTGCGAAAAATTCAAAGAACTGCGGCATTTCGCCACAATATGGACGACTCGCACCCCCTATTGTTGCGGCGCACAATAAGACGGATGAACCTCCACCGCTAACAGCTGTTAATCGCTATTAAATGACAAGCGAACGGCTGCCATTGCCGGAGGCAGGAGAGCACTGGGCGCTGTTTCTCGACGTCGACGGCACGCTGGTCGTGATCGCCGCGACCCCGGAACAAGTGCGCCCCGAGCCCACCCTCCAGCCGCTGCTGCAGCGGCTGGCCGGGGCCATTGACGGCGCCCTGGCGCTGGTGAGCGGCCGCAGCCTTGCCAGCATCGACCGGCTGTTCGCGCCGCTGCGCCTGCCCGCCGCTGGCCTGCATGGCTGGGAGCGCCGGCGCGGTGATGGCGGACTGGTGGCCCGCGACCCGCCAGGCGCCGTGCTGGCCCGCCTGCGGCCACGCCTCGCCGCCTACGCCACCGCTCGACCGGGATTGCTGCTGGAGGACAAGGGCACCGGCTTTGCGCTTCACTACCGCCTGGCGCCCGAACGCGGCCCGGCCGTGCGGCGCTTCGTCCGCCGCCTGGCCCTGGCCGAGCCGGAGCTGCGCCTGCTCGCCGGACGCAAGGTCGCGGAGCTGCAGCCGCGGGGGGCCGACAAGGGCGAGGCGATCCTCGCCTTTCTCGGCGAATCGCCCTTTGCCGGGAGACGGCCGGTCTTCGTCGGCGACGACACCACCGACGAGGACGGTTTCGTCGCGGTGAATGCCATCGGCGGCCTGTCGCTGCGGGTGGACGACGCCGAGACGAGCGGGCGCGGGCCGAGCGCGGCGCAGTGTCGGGTGGCGGGGGTGGCGGCCCTCCACCAGTGGCTGGGAGCGGTGGCGCAGCGGCTCGAAGCGGGCAAGCGTGACACCCGCAGCAGGCCCGCCGCCTGTTCTCGGCCGATGAGCTGAGGCCGGCCCCGTGCAAAACGATCCCTGGCCACCGCTGACGCGCCTCCCTCCGCCAAGCCCGGCCGGGGCGCTGACAGGCAGCGAGCGACGGCTCGACGAGCATCGCCTGGTGGTGGTCTCGAACCGCGTCGCCATGGCCGATCCCGGCGGCAAGTCGACGGGCGGGCTCGCCGTCGGCATCCTTGCGGCGCTGAAGCGCAGCGGCGGCATCTGGTTCGGCTGGAGCGGCGAGGTCAGCGACGTTCCGCCCGATAGCGCCGAGATCGTGCGCAACGACGAGATCACCTATGCCACGCTCGACCTCGCCCGGACGGATTACGAGCAGTACTACAACGGCTTTGCCAACCGCGTGCTGTGGCCGCTGTTCCACTTCCGGCCCGGGCTGGTCGACTACCAGCGGGCGGATTTCGCCGGCTATCTGCGCGTCAATCGCCAGTTCGCGGCGCATCTGGCACCGCTGCTGCGGCCCAACGACCTGATCTGGGTGCACGACTATCATCTGATGCCGCTCGCCGACGAGCTGCGCCGGCTGGGCGTGCGGCTGCCGATCGGCTTCTTCCTGCACACGCCGTTTCCGTCGGCGGAGCTGTTCCGGACGCTGCCGTGCCACGGCGAGCTGATGCGCGCGATGTGCGCCTACGATCTCGTGGGCTTCCAGACCAGCGGCGATCTCGCCGGCTTCCGCGACTATCTGCTGCGCTGGGCCGGCGCCACGCTCAACGGGAGCGACGGCCTCGCCGCCTTCGGCCGCCGCCTGCGTCTCGCCGCCTTTCCCATCGGCATCGATGTCGAGGCGATCGCCGGACAGGCGCGGCAATCGGCAGCCGCGCGGCAGATGCGCCGGCTGCAAGAGAGCCTGCGCCAGCGCGATCTCATCATCGGCGTCGACCGGCTCGACTATTCGAAGGGGTTGCCCCAGCGCTTCAAGGCGTTCGAGCGCATGCTCGAGCTGTTCCCGGAGGTGCGCGGGCATGTGACATTGATGCAGGTGGCGCCGCCGACGCGCAGCGAGGTCCCGGAATACACCCAGATCCGCCGCATCCTCGAGACGGCCGCCGGGCACATCAACGGCCGTTTCGCCGAATTCGACTGGATGCCGCTGCGCTACCTCAATAAGAGCTTCAACCACCGCACGCTGTGCGGGTTCTTCCGCGCGGCGCGGGTGGGGCTGGTGACGCCGCTGCGCGACGGCATGAATTTGGTGGCAAAGGAATACGTCGCGGCGCAGGATCCGGAGGATCCCGGCGCGCTGGTGCTATCGTGCTTCGCCGGCGCGGCGCAGGAGCTCACCGATGCACTGCTGGTCAATCCCTTCGACATCGACGGCGTCGCCGAAGCCATCCACGAGGGGCTGGCCATGCCGCGCGAGGAGCGCATCGCGCGCTGGCAGTCGATGATGGCGGTGCTGCGGCGCAACGACATCGTAGCCTGGCGCGAGAGCTTCGTTGCGGCGCTGGGCGCCGCCGCGCTCGCCCGCTGACATGCGGCGCCTGCTCGGCGATATCGGCGCGACCAATGCCCGCTTCGCCCTTGCCGACGCCGCGGGAAAACTCGAGCGGGTGCGCGTGCTGGCCTGTGACGAGCACCCCGGCCTCGCGGCCGCGATCACCGCCTATCTGGCCGAGGAGGGCTTGGCCCCGCCGCCGCAGGAGGCGGCGCTGGCCGTGGCCTCGCCGGTGACCGGCGACGCGGTGACGCTGACCAACCATCCCTGGAGCTTCAGCATCGCCGGGCTGAAGCAGCAGCTCGGGCTCGCGCGGCTCGTCATCATCAACGATTTCACCGCCAACGCGCTCGCCGTGCCGCGGTTACGCCCGGAGGACCGGCAGCCGGTGGGCGGCGGCGCGGCAGCGGAAGGGACGCCCATCGGCGTGCTCGGTCCCGGCACCGGGCTCGGGGTCAGCGGGCTGGTGCCGACGCCGCAGGGCTTCGTGGCGCTCGCCAGCGAAGGCGGACACGCGACGCTGGCGCCGGCCGATGCGCGCGAAGGCGCGGTGCTCGACCGCCTGCGGCAGCGCTTCGACCATGTCTCGGCCGAGCGCGTGCTGTCCGGCCAGGGGCTCGTCACTCTCTACACCACGCTCGCCGAGATCGCCGGAGTACCGGCAGGCCCCTTCACCCCGGCACAGATCGCCGACCGCGCCATCGGCGAGAGCGAGCCGCTGGTACGCGACGCGCTCGCCATGTTCTGCGCCATGCTCGGCACGGTGGCAGGCGACCTTGCCCTGACGCTGGGCGCTCGCGGCGGCGTCTACATTGCCGGCGGCATCGTGCCGCGGCTGGGCGCCCGTTTCGCCGAAAGCGCCTTCCGCCAGCGCTTCGAGGCCAAGGGCCGGATGCGGCCCTATCTGGCCGCGATCCCGACCTATGTGGTGACGCACCCCATTCCCGCCTTCATCGGGCTTCTGGCGCTGCTCGAGCGCGAGGCATGAGCTGACGGGAAACCCGACGCCGCCTATTCGGCGAACTCGCGCCGGATTTCGGCGCTGTGCTCGCCGATGGCCGGGACGCCCCCCGATGGCGCGCGCTCGGCGAAGAGCGCCGGCGGGGCGGGCACGGTGATCTCGCCTTTGGGCGTGGGAACGGCGAGCCGGCGCAGCTGCGGATGGCGCGAGAAATCGGCGACGTCGTTGAGGTTGCCGAAAGCGATGCCGGCCGCCGCGAGCCGCCGTCCCAGCGCCTCGCGCGGCGCGCGGGCGAAGATTCCGGCGACGATGGCGTCGAGCACGGCGCGGTTCGCCACCCGGCGCGGGTTGTCGGCAAAGCGCGGATCGGTGGCAAGCGCGGCATCGCCTAGGATCTCGGCGCAGAAGCGCGACCATTCGCGCTCGTTCTGGATGGCGATGACGATCTCCTTGCCATCGGCGGCGACGAAGGCGCCATAGGGCGCGATGGAGGGATGCCGCAGCCCCTGGCGTGTCGGCGCCCGCCCGCCGAAATCATGATGCAGCAGCGGCACCGCCATCCACTCCGCCGTGGCATCGAAGAGCGAGACCGAAAGCACCGCGCCGCTGCCGCTGCGCTCGCGCGCATAGAGCGCTTCGAGGATGGCGGCATAGGCGTTGAGCCCCGCGGCGATGTCGGAGACCGAGACGCCGACGCGGCCGGGCGCCTCGGGCGGGCCGGTGAGCGAGGCCAGCCCGGTCTCCGCCTGGATCAGCAGATCGTAGGCCTTCATGTCGCGATAGGGGCCGCTCTCGCCGTAGCCGGTGATGGAGCAGACGACGAGTCGGCGGTGCCGCGCCTGCAGCGCCGCGGGATCGAAGCCGGCGCGGGCGGCGGCGCCGGGCGCGAGGTTCTGCAGGAACACGTCGGCGCGCGCCAGCATGCGATGGAGCAGCGCGCGGTCGTCCTCGCGCTTGATGTCGAGCACGATCGACTGCTTGCCGCGATTCAGCCAGACGAAATAGCTGCTCTGCCCGAGGGCCACGCGATCGTAGAAGCGGGCGAAATCCCCCTCCTCACGCTCGATCTTGATGACCCGCGCCCCGGCATCGGCGAGGCGCGCGCTGCACAGCGGCGCCGCCACCGCCTGCTCCAGCGCCACCACCAACAGCCCCTCGAGCGGCCGCGCGCTCATACCGCGAGCGCCGAATTGTCGAGGTCGGTGATCAGCATCGAGCCCGGAAAATGCGAGATGAAGAAGGGCGGCCGCGCCGCCTCGACCACCGCCTGCGGGGTCACGCCACAGGCCCAGAACACCGGCAGCTCGTCGGCGCGGATCTCGACGGGCTCGCCGAAATCGGGCCGGTCGAGATCGGCGATGCCGATGGCGCCGGGCAGGCCGATATGCACCGGCGCGCCGTGGACGCCGGGGTAGCGGCCGCTGATCTGGATGGCGCGGATGGCATCGGCGGGGCGGAAGGGGCGCATCGACACCACCATCGGACCGCCGAGGCGCTCGGTGGGATCCGTGGCGATGCTGGTGCGATACATCGGCACCACCGTGCCGCGCTCGGTATGCCGCAGCCTCAGCCCCGCCTCGACAAGCGCCCATTCGAAGGAGAAGGAGCAGCCGAGCACGAAGGCCACGAGGTCGTCGCGCCAGACATCGGCGATGTCAGTGGGCGCCGCGATCTCGCGCCCATGCTCGAAGACGCGATAGCGCGGCACGTCGCTGCGGATGTCGATGTCCTCGCCCAGGCCCGTCAGTTCCGGCCGGCCGCGCCGGCCGACGGCGAGCACCGGGCAGGGCTTCGGATTCTGCAGGCAGAAGCGCAGGAACTCGTCGGCCCAGTCGGCCGGCAGGATCGCCACATTGCCCTGCACCTTGCCGGGCGCGAGGCCGCTGGTCTGGCCGGTGAGCTCGCCCCGCCGGATGCGCCCGCGGATGTGCGCCGCGGAGCCGTCCGCCGCCGTTGCCGTAAGGTCGTCCATGCCCTCGATCCTAGCGCGCCGCCCTCGGTCGCGTCACCCGCCGCCCTTGACACCGGCGGCGGAGCGGCGAGGATCGCGCATGCGTCTGCGCATCCTCCTCGGCACGCTGCTGCTGGTTCTGGGCTTGGGCGGCTACGCGCTGGCGGTGATGGTCGCGGCGGTGCGGCTGCTGCCGGAGCAATGGGCGGTCGAGGCGGCGTTCTATGCCATCGCCGGCCTGCTGTGGATCCCGCCGGCGGCGCGGCTGGTGCGCTGGATGCAGCGCGCGGCGCCCTTTCGCCCGCCGCCCTTCGGCTGAGCGCTCAGGCGGCCCAGGGACCGTCGCGCCAGCGGCGGAAGCTCACCACCTTCTTGCCGGCTTCGATGCGCCGGTTGAGCACGACCAGCCCGAGCACCTCGCGCTCCTCGACCAGATCGCGCAGGGTCGAGGACCAGACCGCCCATTCGTCCTGGGGCTTGGCCTCGATGCGGGCGATGAGCCGATTGAGGCGCGAGATCTCCACCTTGAGGTCGCGAGTGCTGCGCATGCTCCCGTCCACTCCATAGCCGGGCGGTCCATTAACGCCTGCAGCGGGATTTTGCTCCCGCGCGGCGCGCGCGGCAGGATCAGCGGTCGCCGAACAGGAAGGCGAGCAGCACGTAGCGCGTGCCGCTGGTCACCTGCAGCGCCTCATGCAGCAGCGAGCAGGAGAAGACGAAGGCGGCCCCGCTTTCCGGGCGGTAGCGCTGGTCGCCGAATTCGGGAAAGCGCAGCTCGCCACCCTCGAAGGCCTCGGTGTTGAGGTTGATCGAGAGCGCGAAGCGGCGATAGGCGACGAAGGCCTCGGAATTGTCGCGATGGCCGTGCGGCTCGCCGCCGCGCGCGCCCTCATAGCAGCCGATGCGCATGCGCTCACGCCGCGTGATCGGATACTGGAAGGCGCGCTGGATCTCCGGGAAGAGGCGGCTGCGCAGCCGCGCGTCGACGAACCCCACCGTGTCCTGTTCGACCAGCCAGTGATCGATGCGATCGCCGCGGCCGTAATCGGGAATGCGCGTCTTGTAGTCGCTCGCCATGTCGTCGTCGCCATGGCGCGGCTCGAGGAAGACGTTGCCGCGCGTCTTGTAGACGGTGATGAGCCGTTCGCAATCGCCGCGGCTAAACACCTCAGGCACGATCAGCACCGGCGGATGCGGCGCCATCAGCACCGGCCGGCGCGCCGCGGCCAGCCGCTCCGCCGCCGCCAGCGCCGCCCCGGCCTGCGCTTCCGGCGCCGCTTTGACGATCGCGGCGACATGATGGTTGGGGCGCAGCACGATCGTCGTCGGCGCGTCGCGGCTGTCGGCGTTGAAGGCGCGGAAGGTGTCGCCATTGCGGTCGAGCAGCACCGGGAAGGGCAGCGCCTGCTCCATCGCCACCGCGGCCGGCGCCAGCGTCATGGCGAAGAGCCGCGCGCCGGAAGCGGCAAAGGCGTCGAGGGCGGCGCGGAAGCCGTCGAGCGCCGCGACCACCGCGGCGGAAAAGCGCGGACAGAAGATCACCACCAGCGGCCGGCCGGCGACGGCGTCGCCGCGCAGATCGACGACCTCGCCGCCCAGCGCCTTCAAGGCGCAGTCCGGCGCGATGTCGCCGACGGCCAGCGGCGGCGTGAACAGCGGTCGGCTCGCGGCAGGAACGTGCGCCATCGACAATGACCGGGCAGCGGTACCCGTCCCTAGCTATCAGATCGCCGCCACCGGGGCAATCCGGCGGCGCAGGCCCTCAGACGCTGATCGCCGCCGCCTGCCCGGCCGAGCGGCCGGCGAGGCGGCCGAAGACCGCGCCGGCGAGCAGCCCGGTGCCGCCCGGGTAGTTGAAATAGAAGAGCCCGCCCACCAGCTCGCCCGCGGCGAAGAGGCCGGGGATCAGCTCGCCCTCGGTGTCGACGACGCGGCCGCCGGTGTCGATACGCAGGCCGCCGAAGGTGAAGGTGATGCCGCAGGTGATCTGATAGGCCTCGAAGGGTGGCGTATCGAGCACATTCGCCCAGTTGGATTTCGGCACGCCGAGCCCCTCGGTGCGCCGCCCGTCCTTGACGGTGGGATCGAACGGGATGTCCAGGCGCACGGCGCGGTTATAGGCCGCCACTTCGGCGATGAAGGCGGCGCGGTCGATGCCTTCGAGCTTCTGCGCGAGATCCGCGATGGTGTCGGCGCGCGCCTTCGTCACCTGGCGGATGCGATACTCTTCGCGCAGCAAATGCAGCACCTTGCCGTCGAACACCTGCCAGGCGGTCTGCGCCGGCTGCTCGAGGATGGCGCGGCCGTATTTGGCATAGGTGTAGTTGCGGAAATCGGCGCCCTCGTCGAGGAAGCGGCGGCCGGTGGCGTTGACGACGATGCCGAACGGGTAGGAGTGCTTCTGGAAGTTGTCGCCCACGGCGAGATCGCCGAATTCCGGCGCGTTGCGATCCCAGGCCACGGCGTGACAGCCCGACCAGTTGCCCCAGGGCATGGCGCCGGCCTCGAGCGCCATGCGGATGCCGTCGCCCGTGTTGAAACGCGTGCCGCGCACCTTGGCGAGGTCCCAACCGGGCCCGAGATAGCGCGTGCGCCACTCGGCATTGGCCTCGAAGCCGCCCGAGGCCAGCACCACGGCCTTGGCGGCGATATCGAAGCTGCGCTCGCCCTGGCGTACCTGGACGCCGACGACGCGGCGCTCGTCCTGCAGCAGGCGCAGTGCGCGTGTGCGGTAGTAGATGGGGATGCCATTGCGCCGCGCCGCCTCATGCTCGGCAGCGACGAGGCCGGGGCCGCCGCCGGTGGCCTCGACCGTGAGCCCACCCCAGAAGCGCGTCTTGTCGCCGACCTTGAAGGCCTGGCGGCCATAAGCCGGGAGGAACTTGACCCCCTTGCCGCGCAGCCAGATCAGCGTCTCCAGGCTGCGCTCGATCAGCAGCTCGGCAAGGTCGGGATCGCTGCGATACTGGGTGATGCGGCCGAGATCGTCGTAGAACTGGTCGCGCGTATAGGAGCCGTAATCGGTGCGCGCAATCTCGGCCTCGGTGAGGTCGGGGATGAGCTTCTTCAGGTCCTCGACGCCGTCGTAGACGGTGCGGATGGCGCCGGCGGTGAAGCGGCTGTTGCCGCCGCATTCTTCCTCGGGTGCACGCTCCAGCACCACCACCGCGGCGCCCTGCTCGCGCGCCGAGAGCGCCGCCGAGAGCGCGGCATTGCCCGCTCCCACCACCACCACATCGCAGCTCATCTCCGCCATCGCCACCCTCGCCCGCTCGCCCGCTCGCCCGCTCGCCCGCCGCTGATAGGAGCGGCAAGGCCGGGACGTGTCAACGGGGTGGGGAACGTTGTCAGTGGTCAGTTCTCATTGGTCAGTAGGCCCTGACTGAACCACTGAGAACTGAGAACTGAAAACTTGCCGCGCAGCGGCAAGGCGGCTAAGCGTCCGCCGCAGGGAGGGACGGGCGATGATGCGCGTGGCTATCCTAGACGATTATCAGGGCGTGGCGCTGTCGCTCGCCGATTGGCAGAGCCTTCATCCGCGGGCGCAGATGCAGGCCTTCGCCGACCACCTTGACGGGCTCGAGGCGCTGGCCCATCGCCTCCATGTCTTCGACGGCATCGTCGCCATGCGCGAGCGCACCCCCTTCCCGGGCGCGCTGTTCGAGCGGCTGCCCAATCTGCGCCTGCTGGTCACGGCCGGGATGCGCAACGCCGCCATCGACCTCGCCGCCGCCAGCGAGCGCAAGGTGCAGGTCTGCGGCACCGACATGCTCCCCTATCCGACGGCGGAGCTCACCTGGGGGCTTATCCTGGCGCTCGCCCGGCATATCCCGCGCGAGGATCGGGCGTTGCGCGAGGGGCGTTGGCAGACCTCGCTCGGTATCGGCCTCAAGGGCAAGACGTTGGGCCTTCTGGGGCTGGGCCGGCTCGGCGGCCAAGTGGCGCGGATCGGCAACGCCTTCGGCATGGAGACGATCGCCTGGAGCCAGAACCTGACCGCCGCCCGCGCTGCCGAGGCGGGAGCGACGGCGGTGTCGAAGGCGGAACTCTTCGCGCGCGCCGATATCGTCAGCGTCCATGTGGTGCTGAGCCCGCGCTCACGCGGCCTGGTGGCCGCCGCCGAGCTGGCGCAGATGAAGCCGACGGCGTTCCTGGTCAACACCTCGCGCGGGCCGATCGTCGACGCGCCGGCGCTGCTCGCCGCCTTGCGCGAGCGACGCATCGCCGGCGCCGGGCTCGACGTTTCGAGCCGGAGCCGCTGGCCCGCGACCATCCGCTGCTGGCGCTCGACAATGTCGTGCTGACGCCGCATCTGGGCTATGTCACCGAGGAGGGCTACCGCTTGGCCTATGGCCACGCGGTCGAGGATATCCGCGCCTTCCTCGAGGGAACGGTGCTGCGGCCGCTGAATTGGATCTAAGGGGCGACGAATGCCTGGACGGTGCGGCTTTCGCGCTTGCCGCGCAAGCGCCGGCACCGTCGCGACGAGCGCTGACGCGCTTGCGCGTTCAGCCGCCCGACAGGGGCAGGGAGGAGAGGCTGGCGATCTGCGGCCAGCCACCGGCGATCACGGCATGGCTGGCATAGACGGCGATCAGGGTCAGGATGCCCACCAGGACGCCGAGCTCGCGGATGCGGCGCCGATCGCCGCCGCGAATCTCGGCGGCAAGCACCACCGAAAAGAATAGCAGGCTCAGCACCGAGCCCAGCAACACCGGAATCATGGCTCTCGCTTCTCCCCAGCCGGCCGGCGTCCCCCGCCGGTCGCGCTCGCAGTCTAAAGCATGTCCCAACCGGTTGGAATCGCAACCTTAACCATTGCCCTCCCCGCGTCGCGCGGCCGCAGCCGCCAAGCACAAGCAAATGGCAGGGCGATTATTCGGGTTGGGCGAACGGTCCATTTGGCCCGGTCGCGATTGGAATAAAGGCACAGGCACCGATGTCCACGCATAAGACGGATAGCACGGTCCGGTCTTCCCGGCTGCAAAGGAGTTTCCCATGTCCACCAAGCTGTCACTGCTCGCGCTCGCCGCGGGCCTGTTGCTTCCCATCGCCGCCTGTGCCGACACCGCTGCGGTGAATAACGGCAACAGCGGCTATTTCCCCACCGCCGACGCGCCGCTGGTCGCGCCGAATGCATACAATACCGGCAGTTCCGGCTCGACGATCGCCCGCCAGCAGGAAAGCGGCTATTTCCCGACCGCCGATGCGCCGCTGGTCCCCGCGGACACGCATCCGGGCGACGCCTCGCAGACGCTGGAGCGGCAACGCGAGAGCGGCTACTTCCCGACCGCCGACGCGCCGCTGGTGGCCCCCTCACCCAACTACCGGTGAGGCGCCGCGCGCCTGCGACCCAACCTCGCGGGCGCGCGGCCGCTACTCGAAGACGACGCGCGGGAAATAGACCGACACCACCCAGTTCGGCACGTCGACAATCGAGCTGATGCGCAGATCGGCGCAGACGCTGCACAGCATGTAGGCCTCCACCGGCTTCAAGCCATGGCGGCGACTGAGCAGCTCGATCATGCCCGTGAGCGCCTGCCTGGCGCCTTGCATCAGGTCGGGACCAATGCCGGTGGTGACCTCGTAGCCCTTGGCATCGAAATGCCGCGAGACCGGGCCGGGCGTGGTGAAGCGCGGGAAGGCAAGATCGGCGCCCTTGATCAGCTCGAGCCGGAGCGCGATGTCCATTGCGGTCTCGATCGCGGTGCCGCAGACCTCGCCGTCGCCCTGGGTCGCATGCATGTCGCCGACCGAGAAGAGTGCGCCTTTGACCTCGACGGGCAGGTAGAGCTCTGCGCCCTCGGCGATGTCGCGCACGTCCATGTTGCCGCCGACCCGGCGCGGCGGAACGATCGAATGATGCCCAGGCGCCGCCGGCGCCACGCCGATGGTGCCGGCCATCGGCCGCAGCGGCACCCTCCCGCCGGGCCCGAACATTGCCGGGGCGCGGCCGCCGGGATCATAGTCCCAATGATGGATCGCGGGCTCGAGGAACTGGTCGGCGAGCAGGCCGAAGCCGGGGATGTTCGCGGTCCAGCCCCAGCCCGACGGCTTGAACGACAGCACCGTCACCTTGAGCACGTCCCCCGGCGCCGCGCCGTCGACATAGATCGGCCCGGTCACCGGGTTGACGAAGGCGAGATCGATCTTCGGCACCTCGGCAGCGCTGGTCTCGCGCGAGAACTGGCCGGCCGAGGCATCGCGGCACTGGAACTCGATCACGGCGCCCGGCGCCACGGTCAGGACCGGTGGGAAGCTGTTGTCCCAGCCGTAATGACCCTGCTTGCGGTGGATGGTGTGGTCGATGCGTCCGTGCATGGGCATCTCCCTAGACCGCTTTGGTCAGCGCGCCGTCGATGATCAGGTTGGTGCCGGAGATGCGGCTCGCCACCGGGCTCGTGACGAAGACCACGCCATAGGCGACCTCTTCCGCCGTGCCCATGCGTCCGGTGGGGTTGAGGCCGAGCGCCATCTTGTAGAAATCGGGATTGCCGTGCTCGATGCTCTGCCACACGCCGCCGTCGAAGTAGGTGTTGCCGGGCGAGACCGCGTTGACGCGGATGCCTTTGGGCGCGAGCTGCTGGGCGAGCCCCTTGGCGTAATGGATGAGCGCCGCCTTGCTGGCGCCGTAGGAGCCGGCGGCGAAATCGACCTCGAAGCCGGAGACGCTGGAGATGAGGGCGATCGAGGCGGCCTTGGATTTCTCGAGCCAGGGCAGCGCCGCATGCACCGCGTTGACCGAATGCATGATGTCGGTGCGGAAGGAGGCTTCCCAGGTCTCCGGGGTATCGCCGATGGAGATGGCGCTGACATTGCAGACCAGGATGTCGATGCCGCCCAACTCGGCCGCGGCGCCCTCGACCCATTGCTGGAGCGCCGCCCCGTCGGCGACGTTGAGCGCCCGGCCCCAGGCCGGCACGCCTTTGGCCGCCAGCGCCTTCACCGTGGCGCTCACCTCCTCGGGCTTGCGCGCGCAGATGGCGACGCCGGCGCCTTCGGCGGCGAACATCTCCGCAATCGCCCGGCCGATCCCCTTGCTGCCGCCGGTGACCAGCGCGGTCTTGCCTTTCAATCCGAGATCCATGGCTTTCTCCGTCGCGAGCGGCGGCCCGGCCGCACGGCCGGGCCGCCGGTGGCTATGTTACATCTTCCGCCAGTCGCCGGCGCGCTCGAAGGCGGCGGCGGCACGGTAGATGGTGGCCTCGTCGTAATGCTTGCCGATGATCATCAGCCCCACCGGCAGGCCGTCGCCCATGCCGCAGGGCACGCTCATGGCGGGATGGCCGGTGGCGTCGAAGGGCGCCGTATTGGGCAGCATCTCGAAGGCGCGCTGGATGTAAAGCGACCGCGGCGCGTCGGGCGGCGGCAGCGGCGTCGCCTTCAGCGGCAGGGTCGGCATCACCAGCAGATCGACCTGCGCCAGGGCCGCGTCATAGGCGGCGCGCAGCTTGCGGCTCAGATTCTGCGCCTTGGCGTAGTAATGCCCGCGATAGTGCTTGATGAAGTAATGGCCGACCAGCATCGAGATCTTGAGCGTGTCGGAAAGCTCGTCGGCGCGATGCTTCCAGCCGGAATGGGCGTCGAGCAGGCTGGTGGTGTAGAGCCCGCGCCAATTCGTGCCCATGCCGTTGCCGCGCATCATCAGCTCGGTCGCGCCCTCGAGCGCGATCGGGCTCCAGATGGCGCCCCCCATCGCATGCATCGGCACCGATATCTCCGAGACCGTGGCGCCGAGATCGCGCAGCACCGCCGCCGCCTGCTTCACCTTGGCGTCGACGTCGCGCTCGGAATTGGGCAGGTTGAAGCCTTCCTTGACGACGCCGATGCGCAAGCCCTTGGCGCCGCCGTCGAGCGCCTTGGTATAGGCTTCGGTCTTGACGTTGTATTGGCGCGGGTCGAGCCCGTCCTCGCCGGCCAGTACCTCGAGCAGCAGCGCATTGTCGGCGACGTTGCGCGTCATCGGCCCGGTGTGATCGAGCGTGATCTCGATCGGCATGATGCCGGTATAAGGCACGAGGCCGTGCGTCGGCTTCATGCCGTAAATGCCGCAATAGGCCGCGGGCATGCGGATCGAGCCGCCCTGGTCGCCGCCGATCGCCATATCGACCTCGCCCGCGGCGAGCAGTGCTGCGCTGCCCGAGGACGAGCCGCCGGCGGAATAGCCCATCTTCAGCGGGTTGTGCACCGGACCGGTGGCGTTGGTATGGCTGCCGCCGGAGAAGCAGAAATACTCGCAATGCGCTTTGCCGACAATGGTACCGCCGGCATCGAGGATACGCGTGACGATGGTGGCGTCGATGTCGGGGATGTAGCCCTCGAGCGTCGAGGCGCCGTTCATCATCGGCACGCCGGCGAGGCAGACATTGTCCTTCAGCACCACATTCTTGCCGGCGAGCTTGCCTTGCGGCGCGCCCTTTACCACCGTCTTGACGTACCAGGCGTTGTATTTGTTCTCCTCGCCCTCGGGCTTGTAGCCGGGGGTGCGGGGATATTTCACCGTCGGCAGGTAGTCCGGCATCGCCTCGATCGCGTCATAGGCGAGGAAATTCGGCTGCATGATCTCGAGATACGAGGCGATGTCCGCCTCCGACATCGTCATGCCGAGATCCTCGGCGACGGCGCGCAACTGCTCTGGTGTGGGACGTTTGACGGTCATGATGGTCTCCTCCTCCGTTGTCAGCCGGTGATGCCGATGAACTCGCCGACGAGATCGGCGTCGCCGAGATCGCTCGGCTCGACCTCCTGCGTGATCTTGCCCTTCTGAATGATCAGGACGCGCTCGGAGAGCGCGGCGATGAAATCAAGGTTCTGCTCGACCAGGATGGTGGTGAGGCCGCTCTTCTGGCGCAGCCGCCGCAGGGTCTCGACGATCTCGTCGATGATCGAGGGCTGTATGCCTTCGGTCGGCTCGTCGAGCAGCAGCACGCGCGGTTTGCCGCAGAGACAGCGGGCGATTGCCAGGAGCTGCTGCTCGCCGCCGGAAAGCGCGCCGCCCGGGCGATCGAGCAGCGGCTTGAGCCGCGGGAAATCCTCGAGGATCGGAGCGATGAGCGCGCTCTCGGCCTCGTCCGCCTTGGCGCAGCCCATGCGCAGATTGTCGAGCACGCTGAGACCAGGGAAGATATCGCGCCCCTGGGGCACGTAGCCCATGCCGAGCCGCGCGCGGATGTGCGGCGGCGCCGCGGTCACGTCCCGCCCGGCGAGGCGCACGCGGCCGCCGGTGGCGGGCAGAAAGCCCATCAGCGCCCGCAGCAACGTGGTCTTGCCCATGCCGTTATGGCCGAGAATGCCGATGAACTCGCCGTCCTCGACGGCGAAGCCGATGCCGTTCAGGATCGGGATGCGGCCATAGGCCGTGCGGAGATCCTCGATCTCGAGCCTCATGCCGCCGCCTGCTTGCCGAGATAGATGTCGCGCACCACGGGATTGCGCAGGATGTTGCCGATGGTGTCCTCGACCAGCACCGCGCCCTGGTTGAAGACGGTGACCCGCGAGGCGATCATGCGGATGAACTGCATGTCGTGCTCCACCACGATGAGCGCCTTGTCGCGGTTGATCTCGCGCACCAGTTCGGCGGTCCTCGACACCTCTTCGTGGGTCATGCCCGCCGCGGGCTCGTCGAGCAGGATGAGCTGCGGATCGGTCGACAGCACGATGCCGAGCTCGACCCATTGGCGCTGACCGTGGGCGAGCTGGCCGACCAGCCGGTCGGCGAGCGCCGCGACGCCGACGCGCTCCATCATCGCGTCGACCGCCGCGGCCGCGCGGCGGCGGGAATGGAGGCGGATCGCCGCGAGCCAGATGTTCTCGCGCACGCTGAGCCCGTCAAAGACGCTCGGCACCTGCGTCTTGATGCCGATGCCGAGCCGCGCGATCTCGTGCGCGCCGGCGGCGGAGATGTCGCGGCCGCGGAACAGCACCTGACCCTGGCTCGGCGGCAGCTGGCCGGTGATCAGCTTGAAGAAGGTGCTCTTGCCGGCGCCGTTGGGACCGATGAGGCAGCGCAGTTCGCCTTCGGCGAGGCTGAAATTCACGTCGCGCACCGCCTGCACGCCGCCGAAGCGGATGCCGAGGGAGCGCGTCTCGAGGAGCGGCGCGGCCATGGCCCTACTCCGCCCCTTCCGGCGCGGCCGCGCCCGCCGGCGCCGGATCGGCTGCCCGGCGCCGCAGCAGCCGCGCCGCGCCGTCCGCCAGGCTCGGCACCAGCCCCTTGGGCACCAGCAGCACGAAGCCGATGAGGATCGCCCCCAGCACCAGCGGCGCATTGCTCCAGAGATCGGCGAGACCGCCGGTGCCGGTGGTCTGGTTGGCGCCGAGGGTGGTGGTGAGCCATTCCATGGCGACGGAGCCGAGGATCGGGCCGATCAGCGTGCCGCGGCCGCCGACGATCACCCAGATGATGATCTGCGCCGACTGCGCGAGGCCGAAGATGGTCGGACTGACGAAGGCGCCCCAATTGGCGAACAGGCAGCCGGCGAGCCCGGCCAGCGCGCCCCCGATCGCGAAGGTGGCGAGCTTGTAGAGGCGCGGGTCGTAGCCCAGCAGCTCGGCGCGGCGCTCGTTCTCGCGGATGCCGACGACGATCCGGCCGAAGCGGCTCGCCAGCAGCGCCCGCAGGCCGAAATACGTGGCCAGCAGCAGCGCCGTCGAGAGATAGAACATGCCTTCGAGATCGAGCGCCTCTTCGGGCCGGCCGGGGATGTTGAGCGGCGGGATCGAGGGAATGCCGTTGAAGCCGCCGAGTCGCGCCGCGCCGATGTGATATTCGGGTCCCGCGGTCGAGTTGATCGTGTTGAAGAGGATCAGGGTCACGGTGAGCGTGATGACGCCGAGATAGACGTCGCTGATGCGGCCGTAGAACATGAAATATCCCAGCAGCGCCGCGAACCCCGCCGGCAGCGCGATCGCCAGCAGGAAGGGCAGCGTGCTCTCGCCGATATTGATGACGGCGATGGCATAGGTGTAGGCGCCGAGGCCGAAGAACGCCGCCTGGCCGAAGCAAAGAATGCCGCCATAGCCCCAGACCAGGCCGAGGCTCAGCGCCAGGATCGCCATGATCATGTAGACGGTGAGGTCGAGCAGCGTATCGAGCTCGACCCATTGCGGCGCCAGCAGCAGGAAGGCGAGGCCGAGCACCGCCACCGCGGCGAGCCCGGCGAGCGTGCGGGCGCGGGCGCTCACAAGCCCCTCCGGAAGAAGCGGCCGGTGATGCCTTGCGGCAGCAGGCGGATCAGCACGATCGCCGCGCCCAGCAGCGCCACCTCGCCGAAGACTGGGGTGGTGGCGAAGGTGGCAAGCTGGTTGATGGTGCCGAAGAGCGTGGCGGCCGAAGCGGTGCCGGCGACGATCGCCGCGCCGCCGCCGATGACGGTGATGAAGGCCTTGGCGATATAGGCCACGCCGATCGTGGGAAAGACCCCGGAGACCGGCGCCAGCACGCCGCCCGCGAGGCCCGACAGCGCCGCGCCGACGCCGAAGGTGACGGCGTAGACGCGCGGCGGGTTGACGCCGAGCGCCGCCGCCATGTTGGCGTTCTGCATGGTGCCGCGGGCGATGAGGCCGAGCCGCGTATGGCGCAGCACGACATAGACGCCGGCCAGCACCGCCACCGCCACGGCGATGACGAAGAGGGTGTAGGCGCTGGTGCGGTAGCGGCCGATCTCGATCCCGCCGAGCGGCGCCGAGACGCCGACGGTGGTGTTGCCGAAGATGAAGGTGGTGAGGCCGATGAGAAAGAGGCTCAGCCCCCAGGTCGCCAGCATGGTGTCGATCATCCGGCCGTAGAGGAAGCGGATGATGACGCGCTCGACGACGACGCCGATCACTCCCACCGCCAGCGGCGCCAGCACCAGCATCGAGAGCCAAAGGCTCAAGCCCAGTTGGGTTCCGACGATGGTGGCGTAGCCGCCGAGCATGAGGAACTCGCCATGGGCGAGGTTGATCACCCGCATCATGCCGAAGACGATCGCCAGCCCGACGCTGATCAGCGCCAGGCTGGCGATGGCATAGAGCACCTGGATCGCCAGGATGGCGGCGAAATCCACGATCCGAACTCCTGGCCCCCTAGATCTTGATCACGTATTGCTTGTTGTCGTTCGGGTTCTTGATCAGGTTGCACACCGCCGCGGTATCCGACGGCTTCTGCTGCGGGAAGTCCTTGAGCACGATCAGCTTCTTGTCCTTCACCTCGGCGATATGCACGTCGAGGATGCAGTGATGCGTCGGCGGGTCGATCGTCACCTTGCCCGAGGGCGCCTCGATGCTGATGCCGGTCTCGAGCGCCTCGATCACCTTCATCCGGTCGATGCTCTTCGCCTTCTTGACCGCGGTGGCCCAGAGCCAGAAGCCCTGATACGTCCCCATGGCGAGCTCGGTGATGTTGGGGTAGTCGGCGCCGAAGCGCTTGTGGAATTTCGCGACGAACGCCTCGTTGACCTTGTTCTTCAGCCCTTCGAAATAGTTGTAGCAGATCAGCATGCCGTTGCACTCCGCGGGCGACAGCACGATGTGCTCGTTGCCGACCGCGAAGGTGGTGGAGGCCATCGGGATCTGCGTGCGCATGCCCGCCGCCGCCCATTGGCGATAGAACGAGATATGCGCGCCGCCGACCAGCGCCGAGAAGACGAGATCGGGTTTCGCCGCCTGGATCTTGGAGATGGTGGCGCCGAAATTGGTGACGTTGAGCGGGAAGAAGTCGATCGCCACCACCTCGCCGCCATTGTCCTGCACGTACTTCTTCACCCATTGCGAGGTGATCTGGCCGTAATTGTAATCGGCGGCGAGCACATAGGCCTTCTTGCCCCATTTCTTCATCGCATAGGGCACCAGCTTCTGCACCGTCTGCGCCGGGGTCACGCCGGTATCGAACTGGTCGCGGTCGCAGACGCCGCCCTCGTATTGCGTGTTGTAGAAATAGAGCGTCTTGAAGCGGTCGAGCACCGGGCGAATGACCTCGCGCGAGGCCGAGGTGATGCCGCCATGCACCACCGCCACCTTGTCCTTGAGCGCGGCCTGGGTGGCAAACTGGGTGTAGAGCTGCATGTTCGACTGCGGGTCGTAGCTGATGAGCTCGATCTTGCGGCCGAGCAGCCCGCCGGCCGCGTTGGCTTCCTCGACGGCGAAGGTGAGCGCGTCCACCATCGGCTTGCCGTAGATGTCGAGGCCGCCGGAGAGATCGTGGATGCTGGCCACCTTGATCGGCGCGTCGGCCGCCGCCGCGGCGGTGAAGCTGCTCGCCGCCAGCCCCGCGGCGGTCGCCGCCGCGCCATTGAGAAATTCCCTGCGATTGACCTTCATGTTCTCCCCTCCTTCTGTCCTTGGTGGCCGCCGCGGCGGCCGGTGAAATCCTTCACTTTTCAAGCATTAGCTTGCGCGTCGCCCCGCCCGCGGCCCTCCTCAGCTCAGATGGTCGATGATACGAAAGCCGAGCCCGTCGGCCTGGGCCAAATAATTCGCCATGACGACCTGCTTGTCACGCATGCGGACCGTGCCGCGCGCGCCGTCGTAGTCGAGGCTCGCCGCCGCCGCTTCGAGCGCCATGGCGTCGAGCGAGGCGGCGCGCCGGGCCAGCGCGGCATAGAAGAGGAACCCCTCGTAGCAGGACTGGCCGAGCGCGCTCAGCACCGGCGCCAGGCGGCCGAAGCTCTGCTGATAGCGCTCGATGAAACCTTGATTGGCCCGCGTCGGCAGCGCCGCGAAATAGCCCGAGGCGGCGAACAAATTCTCGGTGTTCTCGGCGCCGACGCCGAGCAGCGCGTTCTCGTCGAGCGCGCTGCACAGCCGCAGGAAGTCACGGGCCATGCCGTCGGCGGCGAAGCGGCGATGAAAGGCCACGCCATCGCCGCCCACCAGCGAGATCAGCACCGCATGCGGCCGCGCGGCGCGGATGCGCTCCAGCGACGGCGCGAACTCGTCGCAGCCCAGCGGCACATACTCCTCGCCCACCACCTCGCCGCCGCACTGGGCGATATACTGCTTGGCCGCGGCATGCGACACGCGCGGCCAGACATAATCATTGCCGATGAGATACCAGCGCCGCGCCCGGCGCCGCTCCGCAAGCCAGGTGACGGCCGGCTTGAGCTGCTGCTCCGGCGTCTCGCCCACGGCGAAGACCCCCGCGCTGCGCTCGCCACCTTCGTAGAGCGGCGTGTAGACGAACGGGACGCGCCCCTTCAGCGCCCGCGCCACGGCGACGCGGACGGCGCTGATATGCATGCCGACGAAGGCCTCGACCCCATGCTCCTCCACCAGCTCGCGCGCCGCGGCCGCGACCGCGGCCGGCGCGCCACCGGCATCGCTCAGCACCAGCTTGATCTCGCGCCCGAGGACGCCGCCGCCGCCATTGATCTCGTCGACGGCCAGCGTCGCGCATTTATGCGCCGAGGGTCCCCAGATGCCGGCCGGCCCGCTCAGCGGGATCAGCAGGCCGACGCGCAGCGCCGCCGAGGCGCGCGGCGCGGGCGACCGTGTCGCCGGCGCCGCATGGGCCGGCGCCTTCGGTCGGTGGGCCGGGCTCGGAAACGTCAGGAGGCGCGCCGCCGTGGGACATTTCGGCACGGTCGCTCCGCCGCGCGACGAGCGCGCACCTGCGGCCTCACCGTCCTTCGCGCCCCGCAGCGAGCCATCCGGGCTGCGATGCATGCTTGCCCCCGCTTCACCCGGCTTTGCTGCAGTGCGGCACCGGAGTTTTTTCGCGTCGCAAACCTATTGAGGCTTGCAATCAAACCGTAGCACCTCTAATGAATGTTTGAAAAGTGCGAAAAATTGGGCAATGCACAATCCTCCCATTACCGAGTATCTCGCCTATCTGCTGGCCCAGGCGGACCGGCAGGTGAACCGGCAGCTCGACGCCCGCCTCAAGGCCAGCGGCGTGCCCGTCGAGCAGTGGCGCATCCTCAAAGTGCTGAGCGACAAGAATGGCTCGTCGATGGGCGATCTCGCCGACGCCGTGCTGATGAACCATCCGACCTTGACCAAGATCATCGACCGGATGGTGTCGAATGCGCTGGTCTATCGCCGCCCGGATCCGGCCGACGGCCGGCGCGTGCTGATCTACCTCTCCGATCGCGGCCAGGAGGTCGTCGCCGAGCTCGACCACATGGCGATCCGCCATCAGGCGGAGATCGTCCGCAGCTATGGCAATGACAAGGCGGCGCAACTCAAGCATCTGCTCGAGCATTTCATTCTCCGCACCGCCTGATTGAGCGAAAATGACTGCCACCCCTTATGGAGGGGGTGCCGGCTTTCATGATTGTGCCACGACAGCGGAAGTGCGAAGCTTGGGTGCCAGTTTCAGCTTCGGCGGCTGCTTTGCCGATCGCCCGCCGGGCGTGGCTCCAAGATGCCTAGAGGCCGAGAACTGTGCGGTGCCGCACCCAGAGCGGCACCGATCCAACCACATCCAAGGGAGGCCAGCTTGGCTACCGGCACTGTCAAATGGTTCAACGCGCAGAAAGGCTATGGCTTCATCCAGCCTGACGGCGGTGGCAAGGACGTTCTTCGTCCATATCTCGGCGGTCGAACGCGCCGGCATGAACTCGCTGCGTGAGGGGCAGAAGATCCGCTACGAGGTCGTCGTCGATCGCGGCAAGGAGGCTGCCGGCAACCTTCAATCGGCCGAGTAAGCGCGGACGACATCGGGTGACGCGACGGCGGGCGGCGCAAGCCGCCCGCCGTTTGCTTCCCGGCCCTGGTCAGCCCGCCAGCGCGATCGAGACCGCTTCGCGCCCTTTGGGCGTCTCGACGACGCGCATCGACACCTGCTGACCTTCGGTGAGCCCGGTGACGCCGGAGCGTCCGAGGACGGAGATGTGGATGAACACATCCTTGCCGCCCCCTTCCGGGGCGATGAAGCCGAAGCCCTTCTCGGTGTTGAACCACTTCACCGTCCCGGACATCTCCACCGCGCTCGAGAGGTCGCGCGGACCGCGGCCGAAGCCGCCGCCGCCACTACCCCCCTCGCGCGGCGGGCGCCGCGGCGCTTCCGTGGCCGTGCTTTCGTCGACCGATATGACCCGCGCCACCTGCCGGCCTTTGGGGCCTTGCGCGGTAGCCACGCGCATCTTCGATCCCGGCAGGACCGATTGACGTCCCGACTGCTGCAGCACAGCGACATGCAGGAAGGCGTCGCCCGAGCCATCGCCCAGCTCGACGAAGCCAAACCCTTTCTGCCCGTTGAACCATTTGACGACCGCATCGACCTCTGGGCCTTCCGCCATAGGAGGCGGCGAGAAGGAGCCAAAGGGCCGTCGCGGTGCGAAGTCCGGCATGTCTGGCGGCGGAAAGTCGTCGTCGTTAAATCCGCGTCGTCTCGGGCCGCGGAAATCCCTTCCTCTACCCATCCTCGCGCTCTGCCTTCGCTCTCCGTGAGTGAACCCCGCATATCCGGGGCATAGATTTATCAGAATAGCACAGGATCGTGAAATTTCCGCGGCGTATTATCGAAACCCGATTCCGGCGGTTTTTTCACCCCGGAACCCGCCTGCAAAGCCCCCTGGACAGCGCAGAATCTTCGGGTTTAGCCTTGTGCCCGCAGGGGCGGACGAGCGGAGCGACTGCCATGACGACGACGCGAGCCCTGATCGATGCGCTGAAGCAGCGTGCCAGCGACATGGCGAAGCCCTTCATCGATGCCGGCGAGCAGCCCGACGCCAGCGAAATGGAACGCGCCTTTGGCGAGGCCGCCCGCCTCATCCTGCGGGATGCCGAGGCGCGTGCGCAGCTGCTGCCGCGCGAGGAGTTCGAAAAGCGGGTCGATGCCTTCAAAGCCTGGCACCGCCGCCACGAGGCGAAGATGCGGCGCGAGATCGTCCGGCTGTTCGAGCACGGCTTCCGCAGCGAGGCGAAGAGCCCGGTGTCCGAGGCGCGCCGGCGCGCCACCGCCGAGCTTGACCACCGCGAGGCGGAGTTCCACCAATGGGTGGAAAGCTACGCGCTTACCGCCTGGATCCGCGCGACCGAGGATCTGCTGACGCTCGACCGGCCCTCCGCGTTCATCTCCTCGCAGGAGAGCCCGGCGCGCCACTGACCGCCGCCTTTTACTCGGACGCCGATTGGCTGTAGTGTACCGCCTCGTCCCGCCGGGGCGGCGTGGTTCTCGAGTAGACAGGCGACGGCATGCGTGGACAAGGCAGCGAGCCGATCGAGTTGCGACCGGGCGTGAGTGCGCGCGAGGCGGCTCATATGGCCGAAGTCGAGCAATGGGCCTGGCGGCGCGTGCGCGCACTGCGTGGCTTCTACAGCCATCTCACCGCTTATGTGGTGATCAATTTCGTGCTGTTCATGATCGATTCAACGACGCCCGGGCCGGCCTGGTTCTACGCGCCGCTGATCGGTTGGGGCCTGGTGATCTGCCTGCACGGCCTGCATGCCTATGAGATGCTGCCCTGGACGACGCAGGACTGGGAAGCGCGCAAGGTGCGCGAGTTGATCGACAGCCGGATGCGGCGATAGCCGGCACCGGCCGCCGCCGCGCCGCGGCACCGACAAGAGCATGAGCGGCGTCTCCTTCATCGTCACGGTCTATAACAAGCGGGATTTTCTCCCGCGCGTGGTGGCGGCGCTGGCCGCGCAGACCGGCGATTTCGCGCGCGAATACGTGTTCGTGGACGACGGCTCGACCGACGGCTCGCTCGAGTATCTGCGCGCCGCCACCGCGCGGCTGGCCCGGCTGCAAGATCATCGCGCAGCGCAACCGGGGCGCCAGCGCCGCCATGAACGTCGCGGTCGCCGCGGCGAGCCTGGATCATCTGAAGCTGGTGGACGCCGACGACCTCCTGGTGCCGGACGCGACGCGATGGCTGCTGGCGGCGCTCGGCGGCAGCGGCGCGGTGCTCGCTTATGGCGAGGGCGGCACCTACGACCCCGCGCGGCCGATCGCCTGGCCCGCCGCTCCCGCCGCTCCGGTAAGCGAGCAGATCGCGGCGCCGATGCGCCCCACCATCCGCGGCAGCACCATGAACCCGAGCAAGATGCTGCTGGCGCGCGCCAATTATCTCCGCGTCGGCGGCGCCGACGAGACGGTCTGCTGCCAGGACTACAGCCTGGCGCTGCCCCTGGCGCGGCTGGGCCCCTTCGTTCGCCTGCGCGCGGTGGTCATGCTCGCGCCGACGCTCGCTCCCGGGCGCCTCTCGGACAATCACGCCCGCGAATTGCACGACGTGACCCGCGCGCTGGGGAACTTCGTTGCACGCCACGTCGATTTGCCCGCCGCCGACAAGGCCTACGCGGTCCGGCGCGCCGCCGGACGGGCGATGCTGTGGAGCCGCCGGCACGGCGACGTCGCCAACGCGGCCCGTTTCGGCATGCTCTCGCTCGCGGCACGGCTGCGCCTCGTGCGCCGTCCCGCACAGGTCATCCTGTCATGCTGCAGCGCCTACGCCTACGACCCGCCCATGCCCCTCGGACGTCCCTCGCCCAGGGCAGCGGGCGGCTGACGCCGGGCCACCAGCCGCACGGCCGGATTTATTGCGCCGGACATGCAACCAACCTGGGCGCGCGCCGTTGGTTGGCCGCCGTTCCCCAAAAAAGCCAGCGGCAGGCGAGTGACGCGTGGCCCATAGAAATGCGCTGATCACTGGCGCCAGCAGCGGCCTCGGGGCCGCCTTCGCTAGGATATTGCCGGACAGCACGCATCTGCTGCTGACCGGCCGAGACGAAGAGAGGCTGCGCCGGGTCGCGGCCGGGCTCGCCGGCGAGCCCGGACGGGCCGATATCATCGTGGCCGACCTCGCAAGCGAAACCGGACGCGCCGCGGTGGTCGAGCGCGCGCTCGCGAACGAGATCGAGCTGCTGGTGTGCAATGCCGGGCTGGGCTGGTCGGGAGAATTCCTGGAACAGCCGATCGCCCGCCAGCACGAGACCGTGAGCGTCAACCTCCTCGCCACCGTCGAGCTGCTGCATGCGCTGCTGCCCGGCATGATCGCGCGCGCGCGACGGGCGGAGCGGCGCGCGGGCGTCATCATCGTTTCCAGCATGGCGGCCTTCGTGCCGGCGCCGGGGCTCGCCTGCTATGGGGCGAGCAAGGCGTTCGCACTGCGGCTCGCACAGTCGCTGGCGGCAGAGCTCGCCTCCGAGCCGGTTGATGTGCTGGCGCTCTGCCCGACCTATACCGAGACCGCGTTCTTCCGCCGCGCCGGCCTGCCGGAGCCGCGCCGGGTGATGGCAGCCGAGACGGCGGCGCGCGAGGCGATGGCATCGCTGGGCCGCCGCACCGTGCATCTCTGCAACCTGCACCCTTATTACCCGCAGGCCCTGCGCCGGATGGCCGCGTTCAACCCGGCGCTCGCCGCCTGGCACTGGCCGCGCCGGATCGCGGCGCTGCTGCGCAGCGCCACGCCGCGACCGCGCTGAGCATCGCAAAGGCGCTACCGCTTCGCCGCGCCGCTTGGTATAAGGCGACGAGCCCTTCGAGGGGGCCGCATGTCGTCGCCCTTCAGCCATGAGCTCGATCCGGACATCTCGGACAGTCCGCGCTTCCAGGACCTCGTCGCGTATTGGCATGCAAAGCGCGGGGACCGGGCACTGCCGCTGCGCAAGGACATCGACCCGCTCGAGCTGCAGCGGCATCTGGGATCGCTGGTCATCATCGAATGCCTGCCCGGGCTTGCCGACTTCCGCTACCGGCTGATCGGCACGCGAATTGTCGATGCCTATGGGCGCGACAGCACCGGCAAGACCGTGCGAGAGCTGTACGAAGCCCAGGATCCCGAGTATTGCGCCTTCCTGCTGGAGGTCTATCGCGCCGTGGCGGCGCAGCGGGTGATGGCGCGCATCCGTGCGACGCTGCGCCCCGTGCGCAAGCATTTCCGCCTCGCCGATTCGCTGCTGCTGCCGCTCGACGGCGGCGACGGCACCGTGCGCTGGCTGCTGAACGAGGTTCTGTTCAGCTAGGAAGCTATCCGGCAAAGGCGCCCTGGCTTCCCCGCCCCACCTCCAGGTCGGTGGCCAGGGCATGCCAGGCGCGCGGAAAGGACGTTGATGGCCGCGGCTTCTTCTGGGACGGCGGAGCATGGGGCTGGGGCCTGGACCACCCCTCTGCCGGCATCCCTTATGCCTATGCGTCGCCCTCCCCCTCCATCCGGCTGCGGGCGCGCCAGCCCAGGCTGTGGTACTACTTGCCCGACAGCGAACGCCTATTATTCCCATGCCGCCAGCGGCGCCTCAGCCGCTGATCCGCGCCGGCACATCCGCGAGAAGGGACCGCCCCATGCCATCTGATCTGCGTCGAGGCCCGCCTGCCCGCCTGCGGCTCGCCCTGGCGCTGGCCGCGGCGCTGCTGCCCGTCACGGCGGTCGCGGCCGGTCCTTACGACGGGAGCTGGCGCGGCGCCTCCACCGGCACCTTGGGCGGCGGCTGCTCCGTCACCACCGTCGCGGGTTTGACGGTCGAAGGCGGCCGCGCAACGGGCGAGGACGTCATCCCGGACGGATCCTTCATGCCCGCAGGCCGATTTGCCATAAGCGGCACCGTCGCGGCCGACGGCGCCTTCGCCGGCCGGGTCGGCGACTGGGACGCGAGCGGAAAATTCAGCGGCGATTCCTTCACCGGCGACTACGAGTTCGGCGCATGCACCATGATCATGCGCCTGCGCCGGGCGAGGTGACGGCAGCGGATCAGGCCAGGATCACGTCGCCGAGCACGTGATCGCGCAGCTTCAGGCTGGCATGCAGCAGGGCATCCGCCGCCGCTTCGAGGTGATGGGCGATGGCGCTCAGCATGTGAAGCTGCCGGCAGTCGAGCGCCGAGCTCATCAGTGCGGTCAGCACCGCGCGCTCGCGCTCGTCCGTCTGGTGCTCGACCGTGACCACGCGCTCGGCGGTCTCGAGAAAGCGTTGCACCGCGTCGCGCTCGCCGCCGCGACTGACATATTGCGCGGCTTCCATCGTCCGCCGGAAGGCCTGCGTCCCGTCGGCAAGGAGGTCGGCCAGCCCCAGCAGCGGCTCCGGCACCTGCTCGGGCGGCGCGCTGTCGAACAACAGCCGCGCGAGGAAGGCCGCATCCTCCAGGTGATCGGCGGCGTCGTCGGCGGTCTCGACGATGCGGCAGAAGATCTCCGTGCCCGCGATGCGCCGCACCGTCGCGCGCAGTTCCTTGACCACGGTGTCGGCGCGGCTCTCCCACTGTTTCGCCCGGGCGGCGTGCTGGGCGAGAGCCTCGCCGCGCCCGTTCTCGCCGTGGCGCAGCGCGGCGCGCAGGCCGCCGGCAAGCTGCGTGACGATCTCGGCGTGGTTGGCGCATTCGACCAGGAAGCGCTGCTCGGCCGAGCGGAAATGGGTGAAGAGCTCGGCGCGGACGCGGTCGCGGATGAGCGCCTCCGATTGTCCTTTCAGCAGCCCCGTCGCGGTGATCTGCAGGACGAAGCGGAGATAGTCCCGCGCCACCTCCTCGCCGATCATCTCGTGCAGCGGCTCGCCGTAGCGCAGCGGCGTCTTCACCGCCTGCTCCAGCGCGTCGTAGATGAGGCGTTCGCCGCCGAGCGTGAGGAAGCCGCGATGGCCGACTTCCTCGGCGGCCGCCCAGCCGAGAATGTCCACCGCCGTCTCGTTCGGCACCAGCAGCCCCAGCCGCTTCCTCGCCTTGTTCCAATCGATGAGAAAGACGATGCGCGAGCCCAACCGCTCGAGCAGCGCGCCGAGCGCCGCGGCGTCCGCCACCGCCGCCTCGCCAAAGGCGAGATAGAAGAGATCGGCCTCGCCGATGCCCGAAGCCTGCCGCGAGCGGATATCCTCCCAATGGAGGCCGGTTCCCTCGCAGAGCGCCTGGAAGAAGCGCAGGCGCGGCAGATGAATGTCGGTGTGGGTCACCGACACGCGCAGGCCCGTCACCCGGATGACGAGGACATGCGCCGCGGTCGTGCCGATATCGTTCTGGATCAACAGCGCGTCATTGGCGCGCGCCGCAATGGTGTCGAGCCCGGGATGGTCGAATTTGAGCGGCGCCGTCCGGTTGACGCCGGCCATGAATGCGGCCACGGCCGCGCGATCGGCCTCGGCGAGGCCGTAGGCCTTGGCGCCGGCCACATCCATGGTCGAGATCGCGCCCTGCAGGCGATTCAGCTCCTTGTGCAGATCCATCACCAGGACGTGGAACCCGTCGCCGGATTTGGGCCGGCCCGAGGTCAGCGCCGCGATCGTCTCGCCGCTCAGCATATCGTCGACGACCGGCGGCCGCGCCTCGATCAGCCGCTGGAGGCGGTCGGCGAAGCGCGCCTGGCGCTGGGTGTCGTTCGCCCCATCCTTTCCGGCGACGCTCAGCGGCGCGATCATCGCACGCAGCGCGTCGTCGAGCAGCGCGATGAGGCGCCGCGCGCCGGGGATGTGATAATTGCCCTGCCCGTCATGCTCGGCCTGGGCGATCGAGCGGTCGAAGTCCGGCTCGACGACGCCGCAGGCCTCGCGCTCCTGGCGCAGCGAGGGCGACGCGGCCTGCGGGTTCTCCGCCTGGCTCGCCGCCATCTGCAGCAAGGTCAGAACGTATTTGGCGCGCTCGTTCGCGACCAGCGCGGCGGTGAGCAGCGCCGGCAGCACCAGCGCCCGCTCGCCGAGAAGATCGACAATCTGCGTCTTCGCCGTCATCGGCCGCCACTCCTTCTGTCGCAAAATCGTCACGAAGAAGCGCTGCTCTTCGCGACCGCGGCCAATGATAGGCGCGGGGCGATGCGCGGCGTTGATCTGGCTCAAGGCCGATCGCAATCGGCCGTGCCTCGGCTGCGCGGCGGCGGGGGCGCGACGTCCCGTTCCCAGAAACAGGCGAGCCGACCATCGGCGCCGAGGCGCCACTGGCAGCGAAGCCGCCGCCGCTCGGGCAGGCGGTCGAGGGCGAACAGACGCACGAGATCGGTCGCGGCCTCGCGCGGCGGCACGATGCCCGGCGCGGCGGCCGGGCGGAGGTCGAGGATTGCGGCGGTCATGTCTGCGCCTCCTTCTTGTCGGATCGGTTGCGGCGACCCGGGAGGCGCGAGGGGGAGAGCGTCTAGGGCGAGCGCGTCTCCGAGATCCCGCGGATCTCCCGGGCAATGGTTCCGGCCGCAGCGAACGTCGCGTGGCGACGTCGGTCCGCGGACGGGAGGTTGCTAGGTCGGGGCTTCATCGGGTCCTTTGCACGGGTTGCCAGCCGCGCCGGCGCGAAGGGTTCGAACGTCCGGCGGCGTCGGGCTATATACTCTCCCCGGGGATAGTATCAAGGGATAAAAATGGCCCACCACGTCAAGGAACAGCAGAAGCTGCTGCATCGCATCCGCCGCCTGCGCGGCCAGCTCGAAGCGGTCGAGCGCGCGCTGCAGGAGGAGGCGAGCTGCGCCGCCGTGCTGCAGCAGGCGACCGCGTGCCGCGGTGCCCTCGACAAGCTCATCGCCGAGATCATCGAGGACCACATCCGTGAACACGTCATCGACCCCGCGGCGCCGCGCAACGATCCCCGAGCGCAGGCGGCCGAGGAGCTGGTCGAGATCGTCCACTCCTTCCTGGCCTGACGGCGCGCTACAGCGCCGCTTGGACTCTGCCGGCCGGCAAACTAAATCCCTATCGCCAGCTTCAAAACCGGAGGTCTGCCATGCCTGCCCCGCTGCCGCCCTTCACTGCCGAGACCGCCGCGCAAAAGGCGCGCCTGGCGGAAGATGCCTGGAACAGCCGTGACCCCGAGCGCGTGGCGCTCGCCTATACCGAGGACTGCCGCTGGCGAAACCGCGCCGAGTTCATCACCGGTCGCGGCGAGATCGTGGCCTTTCTCCGGCGCAAATGGGCGCGCGAGCTCGATTACCGGCTCATCAAGGAAGTCTGGACCTTCGCCGGCAATCGCATCGCCGTGCGCTTTGCCTATGAATGGCGCGACGACAGCGGCCACTGGTTCCGCTCCTATGGCAACGAGAATTGGGAGTACGACGAGAACGGCGTGAACCGCCGACGCCACGCCAGCATCAACGACTTGCCGATCGCCGAGAGCGAGCGCAAATTCCATTGGCCGCTCGGCCGGCGGCCCGACGATCATCCGGGGCTGGGCGAGCTCGGCCTCTAAGGAGCGGCCCGAGGACGGCATTGCCGCCCTGCCCGACGCCGTCGACGGCTATTTCCGGTCGGGCCGGCGCGTCTGGCTCGTCGGCGCGTTCGCCCTGGGCGATGCCCGCGACCGCTTCGCGCGCGAGGTCGGGGGATATTTCTCCCGCTGGCTGGACGCGCTTTCGGGCGCGCTGATGCGCGCCGGACGCGAGAAGGCGGCAGCGGTGGCGCTCGCCGAGGAGATCCTCGCCGAGGTTCAAGGCGCGATCGTGCTCGCCCGTGCGCTCGACGATCCCGGCGCGTTTGCCCGCGCCATTGCCCGGGTCCGCAACCGATGCCGGTGGCGTGAACCGCGACATCGCGGCAAGCGTTGAATTACCACGAGAGCCCTCGTCGTCGCGGGCAGGGCGTCGTGCCGCGGCTTGGGCAGTCGCAAAGGAATGCCATGGCCGAGATGAGCCAGTCTCGCTACGACGAAGCCTATTTCGCATGGCAGCTCGCCCATGGCGGGGCCGACATGCATGTACCGGCGATCTTCTGGATCTACGCCGAGCACATCGGCGAGCCGGAGACTGTCATCGATTTCGGCTGCGCCGGAGGGCACTTGCTGGACGCGATCCCGGCGAGGGTCAAGCTCGGGGTGGAAATCAATCCGGTCTCGCGGGCTTACGCGCAGCGCAAAGGATACGAGGTCCGCGCCTCTCTTGCCGAATTTCCTGACGCGCTGGCGGATCTCATCGTGTCCAACCATGCGCTCGAGCACGTGCCCGATCCGTTCGACACCCTGCGACTGATGCGCGCCAAGTTGAAGCCGGGCGGCCGTCTCGTTCTCGTCGCGCCGTGCGAGCGGTATGACACACGCTATGTCGAGCGGAACCAGGACCAGCATCTCTACACCTGGTCGCCGATGAACCTCGGCAATCTGGTCCGGCATGCGGGGCTGGATGTCGTCTCTTGCGAGCGGATCGCCTTCCGCTTCCCTCCCCGCGCAACGCTGGTTTGGAAATACGCCGGGCCGCGGTTGTTTCACACCCTGTCGAGACTTCTGCGGCCACCTCTTCCCGAAGCTGACGCAAGTCCGGGTGGTGGCGAGAAAACCCGGCCCCGGCGCGCTATAGCCTTGGCGGAAGGCGGTCGCCGGGACGGAAGGAGCGGCGGCGAGATGCAGAGACAGACCGATCAGAATTCGAGCTGCTCATGCAGTCTCGGCATCTCGACGCGCGTGCCGCCGAGCTGCGCTGCAAAGGCGCGCATGGCGCTTTCCTCGCCGTGGACGAGAATTGTCGTCGTCACGCCGCCGATCCGCGCCAGCCAGGTCGAGAGCTCGCGCTGGTCGGCGTGAGCCGACAACCCGTTGATCGTGTGGACACGGGCCCTTACCGGGATCTCCTCGTCGAAGAGACGGACGCGCTTGGCCCCATCGATGATCAGCCGCGCCAGAGTTCCTCGGGCGGCGAAGCCGACGAAAACGACGCTCGCCTCCGCCTTCGACAGGTTGTGCAAGAGATGGTGGCGCACCCGCCCTCCAGTGCACATGCCAGATCCGGCCATGATGAGAGCGCCCCCGCTGATCTTGTTGATCGCCATCGAGTTCGGCCGTCTCGCGCGTCAGATGCAGTCCGGGCAGAGCGAACGGGTCGCGCCCCTCCTTGAAAAGAGCGGCGACGCCGGGGTCGTAACATTCGGGGTGGCGCTCGAAGATTTCCGTCGCGGAGATCGCCATGGGAGAATCGAGGAACACCTGCATCGAGGGACTCACCCGATTCCGCTCAATGCCTTGGCGAAGAAAGAACAGAACTTCCTGGGCGCGTTCGAGCGCGAATGTCGGGATGATGACATTGCCGCCGCGGGCAAGCGTGGCGCCGATGGCGTCATACAGCTCCTCGACGGAGGCCTCCGGCGATCGGTGCAATCGATCGCCATAGGTGGTTTCCATCACCACGATGTCTGCGGCCGGCGGGGTGACGGGAGAGCGCAGCAGTGGTCGTCCGGCGTTGCCAATGTCTCCGGAATAAAGGATGCGGCGGGTCCGCCCACCTTCCTCCGCCTCGATGAGAATGCTGGCCGAGCCGAGGATATGACCGGCATCGAGAAAGGTGGCGCGAAGGCCGGGCCTCAGCTCCAGGGGCTCGCCGTAGGCCGCCGTGCGGGAGAAGCGATCGAGGCTGTTGAGCGCGTCGAGCACCGAATAGAGCGGCACAGGCTTGCTTTCGTCATGACCATGTCGTGACGCGGCGCGCGCCCGGCGGCGGGCCTCCTCCTCCTGAAGATGGGCCGCGTCGAGCAGCACCAGGCGGACGAGTTCGCGCGAAGCGGAGGTCGTGATGATCTCACCCCGGAAGCCACGCTTGACCAGCAGCGGCAGGCGGCCGCAATGATCAAGATGGGCGTGGGTCAGCAACAGAAAGTCGACCTTCTCCGGCTCGAAGCCGAACGCGTCGGCATTCTCTTCGTGAAGTTCCCGGCTGCCTTGAAACATGCCGCAATCGATCGCGACGCGGCATCCCCCCACTTCGATCATGTGGCAGGAGCCGGTGACGCCGCGGTCGGCGCCGTGAAACGACAGCTTCATGCCGGTTGCCCTCGGCTCTTGGAGCCGAGCGGGCCGCCCATGAGATCGTGCCAACGCAGGATGTCGTTCCAGATCTCCTCGGCGGTCTCGGCAAACCAGAACAGGTCACGGTCCTCGGCATCGATGACGCCCTCGTCCACGAGAAATTCGGGATTGAAGACCTGTCGCCAGTAGGACTTGCCGACCAGGATTATCGGCAGAGGATTCATCTTCCTGGTCTGCACCAGCGTCAAGAGCTCGAACAACTCGTCCAGCGTACCGTATCCGCCGGGAAACGCGACGAGAGCCCTCGCCCGCATGAGGAAATGCAGTTTTCGGATCGCGAAATAATGGAAGCGGAAGCAGAGATCCGGCGTCACGTAGGGGTTCGGGTATTGCTCGTGGGGCAAGGTGATGTTCAGGCCTATGGATTTCGCACCGGCATCGTACGCACCGCGATTTGCGGCTTCCATGACCCCGGGCCCGCCGCCGGTCATGACGAGGACGCGCTCGCGACGCTGGGCAAGCCACATCGTGCTGACCATGCGGGAGAATTCACGCGCGATTTCATAGTAGCGGCTCTTGGCTTCGATGCGCTCGGCGATCGCCAGTCGCCGCCGCAGCGCTGCGTCGCCGGGATTCGCGTCGCTCGCCGCGCGCAGCGCCGCGACGTCGCGTCGCGCCGAGCGGGGCTCGCGGATGCGGGTACTGCCGAAGACCACAATCGTGTGGGCGACGCCTTCCTGCTCGAGCACGTGCTCCGCCTTGCGATAGTCCAGCTGCAACCTCAGGCCGCGAGCGTCGTCGCAATTGAGAAAGTCGACGTCCTGATCGGCCTGACGATAGCTGGGACTTTCGAGGATTGCCCGCACGCGCGCCGGCGCGTCCGGATCGTCTTCGCCTGGCTTCGGCCAGCGCCATGGCAGCGGCTCTTGCCGCTCCTGCGGGTGCGCCGGCGGTGGGACCCGTGCCGGAGCGGTCGGGGGGACTGCAATTTTCTCGCTCACGAGAATGCCTTTCGGACGGATGAAGACAGGCGATGCGAGCCGGCATGATACCCGCGCCGCGACGAACTCACCACGCCGACCATCGCCACGCCTCCAAGCCAAGCCCCCCGGGAGAACTCGACCCATGTCCGCGCTGGCTGCTCGAACGATCGCACCTTGCTGCCGAAGGATGAGCGGCCCATCGATCAGTTGTGTGCGTATTCGCAAATCATGGTCGGCGGTGCTTGCGGCGAGTGTTGTGGCGGGCTTAGGATGGGAGACGATGGCCATCGCGCGCGGCCATACTGGTCATTGCCGCATCGCCGGCGGCAACGGCTATCCGACGGTCATCTACCTCGAAGATCCGGAGAGCATGGTGGACAAGATGAACCTTTGCGGCCTCGGAACGCTCCTTACCAAATATCCGACCGAGCATGCTTGCGCAGAGATCAAGAAGGCAGGCGACGGCGACCTCTCCGCGAAGCTTCCGAACGGTAGCTGCTTCTACGTCGAAGCCGCGCCGCCGGCGTCTGAAGGAGAGTAGCCATGGCCAGCGTCCTGCAGCCTTGGGTCATGGACCTCGGCCTGTGCCATCAGGGCATCCTTATCTCCGCCTGCCGCGACTGCGACACGGCGCCGAAGCACGTTCCCAGCGAGTTGGCGCACTGCTTGCTGCGCGGCGCCATCCTGGAGCCTCATGCCGGCCGCCGCCTTATCGATCCGGTCCCTTACATCCTGGTCGAGCCCGACGAGGCCCGGTGGCACTCGGCGATGCATGACTTCGTCGTAAGCAGCGACCACTACCCGCACCGCTATGTCGCCCTCTTCCGGCACGCGGTCGAGATCATAGGCTACCACGGCCCGCACCAGCCGCCGGTTTTTGGCGCACGGTGGCTGCATCTCTATCGCACGATCTGCGAATTGGAGCATGTGGAGCCGGAGAGCAAGGAACAGCTCGACGCACGGCTCGAGGCCGACCAGACGGCGTTCCGCGGAACGTGAACCATCGCCCGCGTGCCGCTGGCGCAGAGCGGGCTGCTCGTGGGCGTCCTGGGCGGAACTCGAAGTCGCCGCCAGACCAAATCTAGTCGCCGTCAGCCGGAAGCTGGAGCTCGAGCCACATCGCGTTGAGGATCGCGAAGGAACAGGCAAGGCCGAGGCCAAGGACCCAGGAAAAATACCACATCGCGTCGACGCTCCTTCAGTAGAGGCTGTCCTTCTCCTGCTCCAGCCCCGCCGCGGTCACCGGACCCCGGATCACGCGGAACACCCATGCCGTATAGGCGAGGACGATGGGCAGGAAGATCACTGTCGCGACGAGCATGATGAAGAGGGTCGTCCGGCTGCTCGACGCATCCCACACGGTGAGGCTGCTGCTTGGATCGATCGATGACGGCAGGAGGAACGGAAACAGGCTGACGCCGGCGGTCGCGACGACACCGGCGACGCCGACGCCGCTCGCCAGGAAGGCGACGAGCGGCCGGCCCGCGCGCAGCGACGTCCAGGCCGCCGCGGCCCCGAGATAGGCGAGCGCCGGCACGATCATGAGCCAGGGGTGGATATGGTAATTGGCGAGCCAGGCGCCGGCGGCGCGCGCCACGCTCTTGCCCAGCGGATTGGACGGCGCCGCCGGATCGATCACTCCCTGAACGACATAGCCGTCGATGCCACGGGCGATCCATATCCCTGCCAGCGTGAAGAGCACGACGAGCAGAATGGCTGCCCAGGCGGCGGCCGCGCCGGCCCGCCGCGCCAGCGCGCCCTCGGTCTTGAGCGCGAGCCAGCTTCCGCCATGCATCGCCAGCATGGCGACGCTCACCAGCCCGCAAAGCAGCGCCCAGGGATTGAGCAACCCGAAGAGGCCCCCCTCATAGGTGACGCGGAGCGTCTCGTCGAAGCGGAAGGGCACGCCGAGAAAGAGGTTGCCGAAGGCGACGCCGAAAACGAGCGCCGGAACCAGTCCCGATACGAAGAACGCCCAGTCCCAGACCAACCGCCAGCGGGCGCCCTCAAGCTTGCTGCGGAAGGTAAAGGCGACGGGTCGCAGGATGAGCGCCGCCAGCACCAGGAACATGGCGAGATAGAAGCCGGAGAAGGAGACGGCGTAGAGCGGCGGCCAGGCGGCGAAGGCGGCGCCGCCGCCGAGGATGAACCACACCTGATTGCCCTCCCAGACCGGGCCGATGGCATTGAGGAGCAGGCGCTTCTCGGTGTCGGTCCGGGCCACCAGCGGCTGGAGCAGCGCGGCTCCGAGATCGAAGCCGTCGGTGACGGCAAAGCCGATGAGCAGCAGGCCGAGCAAGGCCCACCAGAGGAAGCGCAGGGTCGGGTAATCGATCGGCGGCATGGCGCCTCCTCAATGCCGGCCGGCCGCCGGCGCCAGGTGGCCGCGCGGGGGCGCGGACGGCGCATGCGGGCCGAGACGGACATATTTGACCATCAGATAGACATCGACGATGGCGAGCGTGCTGTAGAACAGCACGAAGCCGATCAGGCTGAACCAGATGTTCCCGGCCGGCTCGCTCGACGCGCCCAGGAAGGTCGGCAGGATGCCGTCGATGATCCAGGGCTGGCGACCGTATTCGGCGACGATCCAGCCGAGTTCGGCCGCGAGCCACGGCAGCGGCAGGCTCCATAGCGCCAGCCGCAGGAACCAGCGCCGCTCCAGCTGACGCCGGCTCGCCATGATGAAAGCGAGGGCGAAGAGCGCGATGAAGTAGAAGCCGAAGGCGACCATGAAGCGGAAGCACCAGAACAAGGTGGGGACATCAGGCACGGTGCTGAGCGCGGCTTCGTGCACCTGCGCGTCGGTCGCGTTCTCGATATCAAGCCGGAAGCGCTTCAACAGCAGCGCATAGCCGAGATCGCTGATCGGCGCCGCCATCTCCGGCGGGATCGTCGTGCTGTGCTCTGCGCGCAGCCGCGCGACATCCTGATACCCGGTCAGGCCATCGCGGATGCGCCGCTCCGCCGTCGCCACCAACGGCTTGATCCCCGCGACGGGCTCGTCGAGCGAGCGCGTGGCGATCAAGCCGAGCGCCCACGGCACGGCTATGCGAAAGCGCGTGGTCTCGCTCGTGCGGTCGGGAAAGCCGAAGAGCGTGAAGCTGGCCGGGGCCGGCTCGGTGTCCCACATCGCCTCGATCGCCGCGATCTTCATCTTCTGGTCCAGACCGGCGGTATAACCGCTCTCGTCGCCCAGCACGACGACCGAGAGCGCCGAGGCCAGGCCGAAGCTCGCGGCCACCGTGATCGAGCGCCTCGCGATCTCCTTGTGTCGGCCGCGCAGCAGATAGAAGGCGCCGATCGAGAGCACGAACATGGAGCCCGTGACGTAGCCGGCGCTCACCGTGTGGACGAACTTCGCCTGGGCGACGGGGTTGAACAGCACGTCATAGAAGGACGAAAGCTCCATGCGCATGGTCGCCGGATTGAAGGCGGCGCCGACCGGATGCTGCATCCAGGCATTGGCGATCAGGATCCACAGGGCCGAAAGGTTGCTGCCGATCGCCACCAGCCAGGTCACGATGAGATGGCCGACCCTGCTCATCCGGTTCCAACCGAAGAAGAACAGGCCGATGAAGCTCGCCTCGAGAAAGAAGGCCATGAGGCCCTCGATGGCGAGCGGCGCGCCGAAGATGTCCCCGACGTAATGCGAGTAATAGGCCCAGTTCGTGCCGAACTGGAACTCCATGGTGATGCCGGTAGCCACGCCCATCGCGAAGTTGATGCCGAAGAGCGTGCCCCAGAACTTCGTCATTTCCTGCCAGATGGCGCGCCCGGTCATGACATAGACGCTTTCCATGATCGCCAGCAGCAGCGACAGGCCGAGCGTCAGCGGCACGAACAGGAAGTGGTAGAGCGCCGTCAGCGCGAATTGGAGCCGGGAAAGATCGACGATGTCGATGGACGGCATGTCAGCGCCTCTGGTGGCTTTGAGCGGGATCGATAAGGGCGGAGGCAACGCGGTCGGCCGTCACCGCGACCTGGTGCGACGGACCAAAGAACGCGACGTAGAGAATGGCCAGCGCGACGGCCTTGATCGCGAGCGCCCATCCGATGTCACGGCGCAGCGACGGTCGCGACATGGCTTGGGAAGCTCCGGGGCCCGGCAACGTCATTTGCCGCTCGTGCCGCGACCATTGCCACGATGCTCGGTGACGGTAGCGGCGGTGACTTGTGGCATGAACGTGCTCTCCCCGGCTGGCGCCTGATCGGCCCGGCCGAAACTGCTCGGTATCCCGGGACGACGAACCATGGCCCAGAACCATGACCTTAGCATGGCGAGAGGCCGCTCTCCGTTCTTTGATCTCGATCAATAGCGGCGGTGGAACCATCTCCGGGTCGACGCGCCAGAGTATGCCAATGGACCGAGATCAAGCCGGCGCAGCGCAGGACGACTCGCCCCGTTGACGCGGCGAATCCGCCCTTGCAGCACTGAAGGCAGCGTGGCGGCGCGATGCGGCCCTTCGTCGCAGCCCCATGCCCGCTCCCGACCGATCTGCGTCCTTCCCTCATCTCCCGCATGTCCTCGCGTGCCGGCGATAGACGCCGTGCGCTCGAGGCGCACTCATCATTCGCGACCGTTCAAGACCCCACGCGGTGACGCGATCAGGGCTTCCCCGGCGTGGAGGCGGACCATGGACCCGGCGCGGCACCAGCCGCGCGTCCTTGATCCAGCGTCGCGGTCAGCGCCGTTACCCCGGCGAGGCCGCCGAGCTGCATCGTTTCGACCGCCGTGCTCGGCACGATGACGATCGTGGCGTTGTTTTTCTTCAAGCCCTCGTAGAGCATGTTCATGGCCCGCAGGTGAAAGGCGGTGGGATTATCGGCGTAGGTCTTCGCCGCCTCGCCGAATTTCTCCGCGACCTGGCGCTCCGAATCGCCGAGGATGACCCGCGCCTGGCGTTCGCGTTCCGCCTGGGCCTGCATGGACATTGCATCCTCCAAGGCGGAAGGGATCAGCACGTCCTTGACTTCCACCGAAATGACGTTGACCCCCCATGGCTCGGTGCGCAAATCGATGATCCTTTGAAGCTCGTTGCTGATCTTCTCCCGGCCCTCGAGCATGTCCGACAGCATGGTCTTGCCGATGACATCGCGAAGCGCGGTCTGGGAGGCCCAATTTATGGCGCTGCCATAGTCGGCAACGTCGAGCGCCGCCTTTTTCGGGTCGACGACCTTCCAAAACAATACGGCATCGACATCCACCGGGACCGTATCCTTGGTGAGCGTCTTTTCCGCCTTGAAGGAGCTGGTGATCACGCGAGTGTCGATCCAATAGGCGACGGTCTCGATGATCGGAATGATGAAAAACAAGCCCGGCCCCTCGAGCGCTCGGAAACGCCCGAGCCGCAGCACCACGACGCGTTCCCACTGATCCGCAACCTTGATCGAGTAGGAGACGATGAAGGCGATGATCGCGGAACCGGCGGCGATCGACAGGCTTTCGCGATAGTCGAACAGCGAAAAGGTCGAGTAGGCGAAGGCCAAGCCGATACCGAAAATGATCACGAAGATCAATCCGGGCAAGGAGCTGGGTTTCCTCATCTCAATTCCCCTCTGTCACGGTGAAGATATCGCAACGACGAGAGATCATGGATAAATTGGCTCGCGGCGGGCCGTCCTGTCCGATCGCCGGGATCGACCTGAGAAAGCCATCACTGCCATGCGTCGCCTCACCACACCTTGACGCAAATCAAGGCCGTGGGATAGCGGCAGAACGCTCGGCCCGCCTCGTCCTTGGCGGCGTTCGCCGCCCGGTGGTCAGTTTGAATCTTTGCTATCGGAGCCCTCGCTCGCCGCTCTCTCAAGCTCGGCCGCCTGCTGCTCGAACTCGCGCGCCATCTCCTCGAGCGCAGCAATCGCCTGGGCATCGAAGATCGATTGTGCGAGTCGCCAACAACGCTGCGCCTGCTCGCGCAAATAATGTGCATCGTCCATGCGCAGCTCCTTGACAAATCCGGCTTCCCGGCGGGAAAGAGCTTTCCGCTTTCCCATTGACCCGCCACGCTTTGCTTCGGTGGCTCGCGCGAGAGGGGTGGCGGCTTGCGTTCTTCGCGAACGTCGCCGCGCCGGCCATATATGGCGCGCGCGCCTTTGCGTTCGATTACGAGTTCATGAATTCCGGTTCATGTCCTCGTTGCCGCCGCCTCGGACCATCGCGGATCCCGGCGCGTCTCAACGATCTTTAATGCAGTGCCCACGATCCCATAACGGGAAGCTCCCCATTATCCGATCCTGTCCATGAGTTCGGAAAGGCGAGCCGTCGGTCGACGGCTCCCCGCAGGAGAGGATCGTATGATGAAGGAAATACTCAATCGAAAGGCCGGAAGCCGCACGCGCATGCTCGCGACGGCGCTGTTGGCGAGCACGCTGCTTGCCGGCGGCGGATTTGCCTGGTCGGAAGCCGGCGCCGCCACGGAAGCGGCGCCGCCGCTCGGCCTCGCTCCCGTCGTCAACCAGGCGGGCTTCGCCGATCTCGTCGCCAAGGTGAGACCCGCGGTCGTCAACATCGCCACGACCGAGGCTGCGCAGCAGGCGACGGAGCAGGAGGCGCCAGATCCCCAGCAGCAGCCCTCCTTCCCGCCGAACTCGCCGTTCGGCCAGATGTTCCGCCATTTCTTCGATCAGCAGGGATCGCAGAGCGCCGGGCCCCACGCACGCCCTGGGCTCGGGCTTCATCGTCGATCCGGCCGGCTACATCGTGACCAACAACCACGTCGTCGACGGCGCGCGCAAGATCAGCGTGACGCTGGATAACGGCCAGACCTATCCGGCCAAAGTCGTCGGGCGCGATGCCAAGACCGACCTCGCCGTGCTCAAGATCGATGCCGGAAAGCCGCTGCCCTATGTCGCCTTCGGCAACAGCGACAAAGAGCGCGTCGGCGACTGGGTCGTCGCCGTCGGCAATCCGTTCGGTCTCGGCGGCACGGTCACGGCCGGCATCGTCTCGGCCCACGACCGCAATCTCGACGACGGTCCCTATGACGACTATCTCCAGATCGACGCGCCGATCAATCCCGGCAATTCCGGCGGCCCGCTCTTCAATCAATCGGGCCAGGTGGTCGGCATCGACACGGCGATCTATTCGCCCAGCGGCGGCAGCGTCGGCATCGGCTTTGCCATTCCGTCGAACATCGCCAAGGACGTCGTAGCGCAGCTGCGCGAGCACGGCACGGTCGAGCGCGGCTGGCTCGGCGTGCAGATGCAGCCGCTGACGCCCTCCCTCGCCAAAGCGGTCGGTCGTCCCAATGCGGAAGGCGTGATCGTCGACGAGGTTCAGGCGAACTCGCCGGCGGCCGCGGCGAAGCTCCAGCAGGGCGACATCATCACCGCCTTCAACGGCGAGGCGATCAAGAACCCGCGGGAGCTGGCTCTCGACGTGGCGAATGCCGCAAAGGGAAGCGCCGCCAAGCTGACGATCTGGCGCGATGGCCATGAGCGTACGGTCGAGGTTGCCATCGGTCGGCAGCCCACGAGCCAGACCGCCCGCAACGAGCAAAGCACCGGCGGCTCGCCCGTCGGGATGGCGCTCGCCCCGCTCACCCCGCAGGAGCGGAACGATCTCGGCCTCAATCCCACCGTGACCGGCGTCGTCGTCGCGCAAGTGACGCCGGGCAGCCGCGCCGCCGACAGCGGCGTCCAGTCGGGCGACGTGATCGTGCGCATCGGCAACCAGGCCGTGACCTCGCCGGCCGAAGCCGCCTCTCAGCTGCACAAGGCGGAGCACGAGAAGAAGGAGGCCGTGCCGTTGCTGGTCATGCGGAACGGGACGACGTACTATCTCGCGTTGCAACTGGCCAACGCTTGACGGGTCGCGGGCCGGGGCGGTCGCCCCGGCCCGGCCTGCATTCCCGAGTCGCCATGAAAATCCTGCTGGTCGAGGACAATCAGCGCGTGGCGCAGTTCGTCGTCAAGGGGCTGCGCGAGGAAGGCCACACCGTCGATCACGCCGATAACGGCCGTGACGGCCTCTTCCTCGCCGCTTCGGAACGCTACAACGTCATGGTCCTCGATCGCATGCTTCCGGGCGGCATCGACGGCCTCGGCATCGTCGAAGCGCTGCGCAAGATGGGAAACAAGACACCGGTTCTGATCCTGAGCGCGCTCGGCGAGGTCGACGACCGGATCCAGGGATTGCGCGCGGGTGGCGACGACTATCTGACCAAGCCTTTCGCCTTTGGCGAGCTCGCCGCCCGGCTCGACGCGCTCGTCCGCCGCTCGCAGGATGTGCGGCCGGAGACGGCGCTCACGGTCGGCGACCTGCGCATGGACCTGCTGGCGCGGGTGGTGACGCGCGCCGGCAAGGCGATCCAGCTCCAGCCGCGGGAGTTCAAGCTCCTCGAATACATGATGCGGCACGCCGAACAGGTCGTGACGCGCACGATGCTGCTGGAGAATGTCTGGGACTACCATTTCGACCCGCAGACCAACGTGATCGACACGCACATCAGCAAGCTGCGGCAAAAGATCGACGCCGGCTTCGAGACCCCGCTTCTGCGCACGGTTCGAGGGGTCGGCTACAAGCTCGGCACCAATGCCTAGGCTGCTCCGCTCGACGGCGGTCCGGCTGGCGCTGGGCTATGCCGCGCTGTTCATCGTCTCCTCGCTGCTTCTGGTCGGTTTCCTGTGGTGGCGCACCGCGCATTATCTCGACCGCGAGATCGATGCGGTGATCGTTGCCGATGCGCAGGCCATCTCCGATCGCCTGCGGGATTTCGGCCTGCCCGGCGCGATCGAGACCGTCAGCGACCGCGTCAGGCAAGCCCGAGACGAACACGCGATCTATCTCCTCGCCGATCCCATGCTGAACCCCGTGGCGGGAAACCTCCAAGCGTGGCCGCTCACCGTCGGCCTCGTGCCCGGATGGCATCAGCTCGAGCTCGTGCGCGACGGAAGGACCTACGCGACGCGGGCGCTCGTGGTGCTGCTGCCGGGCGGCTTCCGCTTGCTGGTCGGGCGCAACGTCCAGGATCGCGTCGAGGTCCGAGCGCAGGTGATGCAGTCCCTGGCCTGGGCGTCGGCCGGCGCTTGCGTCCTGGCGATTCTCGGCGGGCTGCTGCTGCGGCGGAGCGTTCTGCGTCGCGTCGAAGCCATCAACAGGACCGCGAGCGCGATCATCGAGGGCGATCTGTCGCGGCGCGTCTTCATCAAGGGCTCCTCCGACGAATTCGACCAGCTCGCGCAGACGATCAACCGGATGCTGGAACAGATCGAGCATCTCATCGAGCGCGTCCGCAACGCATCGAACGCCGTGGCCCACGATTTGCGGACGCCGCTCGCCGAGCTGCGCTCGCGTCTCGAGGAGCTGATCCGGACGCGACCGCCGGCGGAGCGGGCGTTCGACGAGATCGACAAGGCCGTCGCCGACATCGATCACGTGATCGATATTTTCAATGCCTTGATGCGGCTAGCGGAAATCAACTCGGGCGTGCGGCGGTCCGCTTTCGGCCGCGTCGATCTGGCCGCGGTCACGACACAAGTCGCCGAGCTCTATTCACCCGTGGCGGAGGAGAAAGGGGTGTCGCTGACGCTCGACGCGCCGCCCGGATTGATCGTCAACGGCGATCCGAACCTGCTGGCGCAGGCGGTCGGGAATCTGGTCGACAACGCCATCAAATTCCAGCCGCCGGCCGGCGCGGTCTCGTTGCGGGTCGTCGAGATCCCCGGGCAGGCCCGCCTGGAGATCGAGGTGGCGGATCACGGCCCGGGCATTCCCGAGCCCGAGAGGGCGCGGGCGACCGAACCCTTCTATCGGGGCGACCACGCCGCGGGAACCGCCGGTATCGGCCTCGGCCTCAGCGTCGTGCAGGCGGTCGCACGATTGCATGGCGGCGCCCTCATCATGAGCGACAATCGCCCGGGCCTGAGGGCTGCGTTGAGCCTGCCTCGGGCCGCCTCGTCCTAGACGGCCTTGCGGTCTTGGATGCGCGCCGAGCTCGCCCATGGGACGCGTCGAAAAGCCCGGTAGTCTTGCGATTTTGGCTGGGGCGCCAGGATTCGAACCTGGGAATGGCGGAATCAAAATCCGCTGCCTTACCTCTTGGCTACGCCCCACCAGGAATGCCGGCGACCTTACCGGCAAAGGCCGGGAGCCGCAACAAAACGCCGGCGCCGCGCCGGGAACGCTCGCGAGCGGGGTGCCCCCGAGTTCGCGCGATGGCGGTTGACGCGACGCCGCCCGCCCGGCAAGTTGCGCGCGATTAAATGAGCTCATCCCAGACCGCCCCGACCCCGCCAGCCCCGCCCTTGCCGCCCGCGCGCGACCCGGTGCTGCGGCGCATGGCCAACGTCATCCGGGTGCTCGCCATGGATGCGGTGGAGCAGGCGACGTGCGGCCATCCCGGCATGCCCATGGGCATGGCCGATGTCGCCACGGTGCTGTGGAGCCGCTTCCTCAAATTCGATCCGGCGCGGCCGGACTGGCCCGATCGCGACCGCTTCGTGCTCTCGGCCGGGCATGGCTCGATGCTGCTCTATGCGCTGCTGCATCTGACGGGATATCCCGGCATGAGCCTCGACGAGCTCAAGCGCTTCCGCCAGCTCGGCAGCCGCACCGCCGGCCATCCCGAATATGGCCATGCGCCGGGGATCGAGACCACCACCGGCCCGCTCGGCCAGGGGCTCGCCAACGCCGTCGGCATGGCGCTCGCCGAGCGGCTGCTCAACGCCCGCTTCGGCGATGATCTCGTCGATCACCACACCTATGTCATCGCCGGCGACGGCTGCCTGATGGAGGGCATCAGCCAGGAGGCGATCTCGCTCGCCGGGCATTTGCGGCTCAACAAGCTGATCGTGCTGTGGGACGACAACGCCATCTCGATCGACGGCGGCACCGAGCTTTCCACCTCCGAGGATCAGCTGCAGCGCTTCGCCGCCGCCGGCTGGGACAGCGTCGCCGTCGACGGCCATGACCCCGAGGCGGTGGCGGCGGCGCTGGCGCGGGCGCGCGAGACGGAGCTGCCCTCGCTCATCGCCTGCCGCACGGTGATCGCCTTCGGCGCCCCGACCAAGGCCGGCTCCGCGGCTGCCCATGGCGCGGCGCTGGGAGCCGCCGAGATCGCCGGCGCGCGCGAGCGCCTCGGCTGGCGCGAGCCGCCTTTCGTCATTCCCGGCGACGTCGCCGAATGGTGGCGCGCCGTGGGCGGGCGCGGCGCCGCGGCCTCGGCGGCTTGGCAGCAGCGGCTGGGCGCCGCCCCGGCGGCGATCCGCGGCGAGTTCGAGCGGTCGAGCGGCGGCGCGCTGCCGCCGGGCTTCGATACGGCGATGGCCGGCATCCGCGCCAAATTCGCCGCCGAGGCGCCGAAGACGGCGACGCGGCAGGCCTCGGGCATGGTGCTCGACGCGCTGGTCCCGGCGCTGCCGGAGCTGATCGGCGGCTCGGCCGATCTCACCGGCTCCAACAACACCAGGGCCAAGGGCCAGAAGCCGGTGACTCCCGGCGATTTCTCCGGCAGCTATCTCCATTACGGCATCCGCGAGCACGGCATGGCGGCGGCGATGAACGGCATGGCCGTCCATGGCGGCCTCATCCCCTATGGCGGCACCTTCCTGGTGTTCAGCGATTATTGCCGCCCGTCCATCCGGCTCGCGGCGCTGATGGGGCTGCGCGTCGTCTATGTCCTGACCCATGATTCGATCGGGCTCGGCGAGGACGGGCCGACGCACCAGCCGGTCGAGCATCTCGCCGCCCTGCGCGCCATACCCAACCTGCAGGTGTTCCGCCCGGCCGACGCGGTCGAGACGGCGGAATGCTGGGAACTGGCGCTGCGCACGCGCAAAGCGCCGTCGGTGCTGGCGCTGACCCGGCAATCGGTGCCGGCGCTGCGCCGCGATGGCGGTGAGAACCGCTCGGCCCGCGGCGGCTATGTGCTGGCCGAAGCCGAGGGGCCGCGCCAGGCGACCCTCATCGCCACCGGCTCGGAGGTGGCGCTGGCGTTGGCGGCGCGCGACCTGCTCAAGGCCCGCGGCGTCGCCGCCGCGGTGGTATCGCTGCCCTGCTGGGCATTGTTTGATGCTCAAACGCCAGGCTATCGCGCCGAGGTGCTGGGCAGCGCGCCGCGCGTCGCGGTCGAGGCCGCCTCGCCTTTCGGCTGGGAGCGCTATATCGGCGCCGGCGGCGCCATGGTCGGCATGACCGGCTTCGGCGCCTCGGCGCCGGCGGAAGAGCTTTACCGCCATTTCGGCATCACCGCCGAGAAAGTGGCGGAAGCGGCGCTGCGCCAGCTCTGAGGTCTTCCCTCCTCCAGGCGAGGCGGGATCGAGCGACTTCGGCTACTGTTCACCGACGGCAAGGGGGAGGAGGACGGCATGGCGATTCGAGTTGGCATCAACGGCTTCGGGCGCATCGGCCGATTGGTCTTCCGCGCGATCCAGGAGCGCGGCGGCGACGTGCAGGTGGTGGCGATCAACGATCTCGGCTCGGTCGAGGCGAATGCGCATCTCCTGAAATACGACAGCGTCCACGGCCGCTTCCGCGGCGAGGTCGCGACCGGTCCCGACTTCATCGATGTGGGCCACGGCAAGGTGCGCGTGCTCGCCGAGCGCGACCCGGCCAAGCTGCCGTGGAGGGAGCTCAAGCTCGATGTCGCGCTCGAATGCACCGGCCTCTTCACCAAGCGCGAGGCGGCGGCCAAGCATCTCGAAGCGGGCGCCGGCCGCGTCATCGTCTCGGCGCCGGCGGACGGCGTCGATTTCACGCTGGTGATGGGCGTCAACAGCGACCAGGTGAAGCGCGAGCACCGGGTCATCTCGAACGGCTCCTGCACCACCAACTGCCTGGCGCCGGTTGCCTATGTGCTGAACCAGGGGATCGGCATCGAGCGCGGCTACATGACCACGATCCACTCCTATACCGGCGACCAGAACACCGTCGACACGCTGCATAAGGATTTGCGCCGGGCGCGCGCGGCGGCGCTGTCGATGATCCCGACCTCCACCGGCGCCGCGCGCGCCATGGGCCTGGTGATGCCGGCGCTCAAGGGCAAGCTCGACGGCACCTCGATCCGCGTGCCGACGGCGGACGTTCTCGGTGATCGATCTCAGCTTCGACGCCGCGCGCGACACCAGCGCCGCGGAGATCAACGAGCTGATGGCGGCGGCCGCGCGCTCGGACCGCTTCAAGGGCATTCTCGCGGTCAATCGCGACGAGACCGTGTCGGTCGATTTCGTCCACGACCCGCACAGCGCCATCTTCGACCTCACCCAGACGGTGGTGCTGGACAAGCGCTTCTGCCGCGTGCTGGCGTGGTACGACAACGAATGGGGATTCTCCAACCGCATGGTCGAGGCGGCGGCGCTGGTCGGCGCGCTGGGGTGAGCCGGCGCATCATCGTGCATTCGCTCGATCAGGCGCGCGCGGCGCTGGCCGCGGCGGCGGCGCTCGGGACGGCAGTGACGATCGAGAGCGCCGCCGGCGCCGGCGCCTATGCCGGTCCGCTGTGGTTCAAGGCGCTCGTCGAGGAAGCGCGGCGCGAGCATCCGGCTGCCGAGGCGAGCGCGGTTCTGGATTGCGCCGACGAGGCCGGCACCGCGCTGGCGGCGCTGCGCGCCGGGCTCGAGCGGGTGCGCTTCACCGGGCCGGAGGAGATGCGCCGGCGTCTTGCCGAGATCGCCGAGGCCCGGGGCGCCGCGGTCGAGGGCGCCAGCGCCGAGCCGGCGCTCGATCTTCTCGCCGCGCGCGATCCGCAAGCCGCGGCGAGCGCCTTCCTCGCCGGGAACGAAACCGCCGCCTGACGCGTTTCCGGCAGCGCAAAACCGTCGGCAGCGACGGCGATGGCACGCTTTGCCGCGGCTTTTGCCTTCTGCTATACCCGCGTCCAATCCTGCCGCGCCCGAGGAGTCCGCACCGCCATGATGGCCAGCGAATCCGTCAAGAAGATCCTCGACTGCTACGAGAGCGACAATCCCGGCACCAAGGCCAACCTCGCCCGCATCCTGATGCAGGGCAAGCTCGGCGGCACCGGCAAGCTCGTCATCCTGCCGGTGGATCAGGGCTTCGAGCACGGACCGGCGCGCAGCTTCGCGCCCAACCCGCCGGCCTACGATCCGCATTACCATTTCAAGCTCGCGATCGACGCCGGGCTCTCGGCCTACGCCGCGCCGCTGGGCATGATCGAGGCCGGCGCGAGCACGTTTGCCGGCGCCATCCCGACCATCCTCAAGGTCAACTCGGCCAATTCGCTGGCGCGCGCCAAGGAGGGCCCGTCGCAGGCGGTGACCGCCAGCGTGGGCGACGCGCTGCGGCTCGGCTGCGCCGCCATCGGCTTCACCATCTATCCCGGCTCCGATGCCGCCTACGACATGATGGAAGAGATCGCCGAGATGGGGCGCGAGGCGAAGGCGCATGGGCTCGCGGTGGTGATCTGGTCCTATCCGCGCGGCGGCACGCTTTCCAAGGCCGGCGAGACGGCGATCGACATCTGCGCCTATGCCGCGCACATGGCGGCGCTTCTGGGCGCGCACATCATCAAGGTGAAGCCGCCCACCGAGCATCTCGAGCTCGAGGCGGCGAAGAAGGTCTACGAGCAGCAGAAGATCGATATCTCCTCGCCCGTCGCGCGCTACCGCCATGTGGTGCAGTCCTGCTTCAACGGCCGGCGCATCGTCGTCTTCTCCGGCGGCGAGGCCAAGGACGTCGACGGCGTGCTGAACGAGGCGCGCGCCATCCGCGACGGCGGCGGCAACGGCTCGATCATCGGCCGCAACACCTTCCAGCGACCGCGCGAGCAGGCACTGACGCTGCTCGACAGCATCATCCGCATCTACAAGGGCGAGGCCTGAGCGAGGGCCGCCGCGGGCATGCGGTGACCTGCCGCCTCTATCTCATCACCCCGCCGGCGCTGGCGCCGGCCGAGTTTGCCGACGCGCTCGCCGAGGCGCTCGATGCCGGCGATGTCGCCTGCGTGCAGCTCCGCCTCAAAGGCGCCGATGACGACGCCATCCGCCGCGCCGCGGAGGTGCTGCGGCCGGTGGCGCAGCAGCGCGGCGTCGCCTTCCTGATGAACGACCGGCCCGATCTCGCGCTCGCCACCGAGTGCGACGGCGTCCATGTCGGCCAGCAGGACGCGTCCTATGCCGAGGCGCGCCGCCTCCTGGGGCCCGACCGTATCGTCGGCGTCACCTGCCATCAGAGCCGCCACCTGGCGCTCGAAGCGGCCGAGGCGGGCGCCGATTACGTCGCCTTCGGCGCCTTCTTCCCGAGCGGCACCAAGGAGGCCCCGCAGCGCGCCGATCCCGAGATCCTGCGCTGGTGGAGCGAGATCATGACCGTGCCTTCGGTCGCGATCGGCGGCATCACCCCGGCCAATTGCGCGCCGCTGGTCGCCGCCGGCGCCGATTTTCTTGCCGTCATCGCCGCCGTCTGGAACCACCCGGACGGGCCGGGACAGGCGGTGAAGGAATTCCTCGCCGCCGTCGAAGCGGCAGAGGCGGCGGCCGGCGAACGCTGACCGCGCGATCGGCGCCCCGCCTCAGCCCACCGGGGCCCAGAGAACCTCCTCGATCGTCGCGGCGCCGGCCGCCAGCATGGCCAGCCGGTCGACGCCAAGCGCGATGCCGGCGCTCTCGGGCATGCCATGGGCAAGGGCGGCCAGGAAATCCTCGTCGATGGGATAGGCCTCGCCATAGCGCCGGCGCTTTGCCGCCTGATCGGCGAGAAAGCGCCGGCGCTGGGCGGCAGCGTCGGTCAGCTCGCTGAAGGCGTTGGCGAGCTCGAGCCCGCAGACATAAAGCTCGAAGCGCTCGGCGAGCCGCGCATCGCCCGGCTTCACGCGGGAGAGCGCCGCCATCGAGACCGGATAGTCGTAGAGGATGGTGGGCGCTCCGATGCCAAGATGCGGCTCGATGCGCTCGAGGAACAGGCGGAAGTACAGATCCTCCCACTCGTCGCCGGGATGGGGCGCGATGGCGAGCGGGCGCGCGGCATCGGCCAGCAGCGCCAGGCTCGGCGCCGCGGGATCGGGCGCGGTGGCCAGCAGGTCGATGCCGCAGAAGCGCTGGAACGCCTCGGCGACGCTGAGATAGCTCCAGCGCGCGCCGGGATCGGCGCTGCGGCCTTGCCAGGTGAACTGCGCGGCGCCGGCGGCGGCGAGCGCTGCGGCGAGCAGCGCCTCGCAATCGGCCATGAGATCGCGGTAGGTGGCGCCGGCGCGATACCATTCGAGCATGGTGAATTCGGGGTGATGGGTGCGCGAGCGCTCGGCATTGCGGAAGCAACGCGCGAGCTGGAAAAGCCGCGGCACGCCCGCCACCAGCAGCTTCTTCATGGCGAATTCGGGCGAGGTCTGCAGGAAGCGCGGGCGCGGCCCCTCGCCGGGCTCGTGCAGCGTCGTGGCAAAGGCCTGGAGGTGCGGCTCGAGCCCGGGGCTCACCTGCAGCGCCGGCGTGTCCACCTCGGCAAAGCCGCGCTCGGCGAAGAAGCCGCGGATGGCGGCGATGATGCGCGCACGCGTCTCGAGCTTGACGCGTTTCAGTGCAAAACGCTCGGGCTGCCACCACGCGTCGCCGGCCATCTCGCCTCGTCAGGGGTTGTCCGCAGGCCGACCCGACCTTACCAGCACCGCGCTCAGAACCGGAACAGCTCCATCAGGTCGCCGATGGCGGGCCGGTTCTGCGGCACATAGGGGTCGCTGGCCGACATCACTGGATTCGGCAGGTTGTCGCGGCTCTGCGGCGACAGCGGCTTCAGCCGCCAATTGCGCTCGATGAATTTCAGGATCGAGACGTGGTCGTAATAGGTGTGCTCGACAAGGCCTTTGCGAGCAAAGGGCGAGACCGCGATCATCGCGATGCGCGTGCCGTCGCCGAAGAAATCGAGGATCTGGATATAGCCGCTGTCGTAGTAGCCGCCGCCCTCGTCAGTGGTGACCAGGATCGCCGTCTTGGCCCAGAGCGCGGGATCGGCCTGCACCTTGCCGATCAGGCCGCGCAGGAAGCCCTCATAGAGCGGCACGGTCGAATAGGCGGGATGGCCGGAATCGGCGTTGGGCGGCACGACGAAGGAGACCGCGGGCAAGGTGCCGCCGGCGATGTCGCGGTCGAGCGCCGCCAGGCCCACGAGGTTGCGCCTGAGGGGGCCGGTCATCACCGCGGTCGAATGCGTGAGGGCATCGCAGATGTCGCAATACTGCTCGGCGTCGATGCCGTCCTCGGTGCGCCCGCCGCTGTACCATTTCCACGACACGCCCTTGGCCGAGAGCGCCTCGGCGATGGTCCTCTGCCGCTGCGGCGGCAGGGTGAATTCGTTGGGCCCGAGCGGCTTCGGCGTGCCGTCCGGCGCGTAGCCGGGATGGTAGTTGTTGACGAGGTAATAATGCCCCGGCAGGCAATTGCCATCGTTGAAGGGCTTGTAGGGCAGCGTGGCGAGATAGTCGCGGATCGCCTTGACCCCAGGCTGCGCCGGATCGGCACAGGCGGTGTAGGAGCCGCTGGTGTAGCCGGAGCGGGTGTACCAGTTCGGCGTGCCGGGGCGCGGTTCTGGATTCTCGATCTGATTGGCCGGCGGCGGCGTCGGCCGGCCATCGGTCAGGTATGAGGCGACATAGCCGGTGGCGAGCGCGAAGTAATTGGCGCCGGTGCCGCCCATGATCGGCTGATGGTAGTTGTCGGCGAGCGCGTAGCGCCGGGCCAGCTCGCGCAGATAGGGCGCGTCGCCCGCCTGCATGTTGTAGACGCCCATCGCGACCGCGCCCTGGTTGGTGCTCAGGCTGGGATCGTCGTGATGCCTGGCCGAGCCCTCGCCCGAGGTGAGATCGACCCAGACGAAGAGATCCTGGCGCCCGCCGTCGAATTGCTGCCACATCTGGAAGAAGCGATGCACGGGGTCGCCGACGAATGCCATGTAATCGGCATAGCGCGTGATCTGGAACGGCGCGTTCGGCATCGCCGTCGGAAAGCGCCGATCGGCGGTGTCCTTCGGCAGGCCGCGGGCATAGGTGGTGCCGGGTTGCGGCAAGGCCGAGAAGCTGCCGGCGAGCGGCGGCGTCACCTCGTAGCGCCCGCGCGGCGCGGCGAGGTGCTGCGCGGCGAGCGCCGCCTCGGGGCCGGGGCTGCCATCCGCCTTGATGATACCCTTGGCCAGCAGGGTGGCGACGTTTTGTCCGGCCGGCGGGCGGAAGGTGGCGAAGAGATGATCGAAGGTCAGATTCTCGCCGACCACGACGATGAGATGCTCGATCGGCGTCGTCGGCCGGACCGCCGCCTCCTGGCCGAAAACCGGACCGGCGGCGCCCAGCAGCGCCGCGGCCGCGACACATCCACCCCATCCGCGCATGGCATCACCTCCCTCGCCCACCCAGGATATCCCGGATTCGATGACACTCGGAGCCGCGCCGCCCCTTCCTTTGGCCGAGGCAAGCTGCTAGGAAGCGGCACCGATCGCAATCCCGTCTTAACCGTAGCGCCACAAGGACGAGCGCCATGAAGATCAGTGCCATCGACATCAAGCCGGGCAACGTCCTGGAGCATCAGGGCAAGCTCTGGCTGGTGCTGCGCCGCGAGCTGGTGCAGCCGGGCAAGGGCGGCGCCTTCGCCCAGGTCGAGATGCGCGATCTGCGCGGCGGCTCCAAGCTCAACGAGCGGTTCCGCACCCAGGAGACGGTGGAGCGCGCCCAGCTCGACGAGAAGGAGATGCAGTTCCTCTATCTCGACGGCGACCTCGCCACCTTCATGGACAACGAGACCTACGAGCAGCTCACCGTCAACAAGGCGATGATCGGCGAGCCCGCCGATTTCCTGCAGGAAGGCATGCTCTGCACCATCCAGCTCCATGAAGGCTCGCCGCTCGCCGTCACCCTGCCGCAAAGCGTGGTGATGACCGTGGTCGAGGCCGATCCGGTGGTGAAGGGGCAGACCGCCTCCTCCTCCTACAAATCCGGCAAGCTCGAGAACGGCCGGCGGGTGATGATCCCGCCCCACATCGCCGCCGGGACGAGGATCGTCGTCAACACCGCCGACGGCAGCTATCTCGAGCGGGCGAAGGACTGATTTTTGCCGCCGCGCTCGGCCACCATCAATGTCATGGCCAACGCCGCGCGCAAGGCAGCGCGCGGTCTGATCCGCGATTTCGGCGAGGTCGAGCAGCTCCAGGTCTCGGTCAAGGGACCGGGCGATTTCGTCAGTGCGGCCGATCTCAAGGCCGAGAGGCTGCTGCGCGCCGAGCTCGGCAAGGCGCGGCCGGGCTACGGCTTCCTCATGGAGGAGAGCGGCACCGAGGCGGGCAGCGACCGCCATCACCGCTGGATCGTCGACCCGCTCGACGGCACCACCAACTTCCTCCATGGCATCCCGCATTTCTCCATTTCGATCGGCCTCGAGCGCGACGGCGAGCTTATCGCCGGGGTGATCTACGAGCCCGTGCGCGACGAGATGTTCTGGGCGGAAAAAGGCGCGGGCGCCTTCCATAACGACCGGCGGCTGCGCGTCTCGGCGCGCCGGCACCTCGCCGAGGCGCTGATCGGCACCGGCATTCCCTTCATCGGCCGTGGCGACCATCCGCGCTATCTCACCACCCTGAATGCGGTCATGGCGGCGACCAGCGGCGTGCGCCGGATGGGCGTCGCCTCGCTCGACCTCGCCTATGTCGCGGCGGGGCGCTTCGAGGGATTCTGGGAGTTCGGGCTCCAGCCCTGGGATCTCGCCGCCGGGCTGCTCATCGTCCGGGAGGCCGGCGGCTATGTCAGCGATCTCGCCGGGGGCCAGGGTATGCTGGCGAGCGGCGACGTTGTCGCCGGCAACGACCACCTTCATCCGGCGCTGCTGTCGCTGCTCAAGAAGGCGCTCCAGGAGCCGGCGGCAAACTGAGTGTGGCGGCGACCGGCCTGCTTGCGGTATTTTACGCTCATGACGCGGCAAATCGCGCGCCCGCTGAAGCATTAATGGACCGTGGCGGCATGCCCAGCTCACCCCTTCGGCTTTCGGTGATTCGGACGCTTCCCTTCGTTTCAGCCCTGGCTTTGCTTGTCGCCGCGACGCTTCCGGCGGCAGCTCAGACCGTTGTCGGCACGGTGCCGCAACCGGCGGTATCCGTCGATCTCAGCGTGCTCGATTCGCTGGGCCCGGTGCCGACCCTGCCCGATCTCCTGCGCGGCCGCACGCCTCGTGGCGCCGCGGCGACGCATTCGATGCGGTCGGCGCGGGCCAAGGGCATCCACCTCCACCCGCCCAGGACGAAGAAGAAGGCGCTGGCCAAGGCCGAGCCCAAGGGCGAGACCCGCGCGGTGGCCGCGCGGCCGGCAGCGCCGATCGCGCCGGTGGCAGCGAACGGGCCGGCCGTCCCGCGCGAGAGCGTCGCGGCGACACCGCTCGCCGAGCCTGCCGCGCCGCCCGAAGCGCCGGCCACGGCAGCGGCGGCAAGCCCGGCCGCCGCGCCGCCCGCCAAGCCCGCGGCGCCCGCCGCACCGATCGTGCCGACCGTCGCGCCGCCGAGCCCGGCACCGGTCGCACCGCCGCCCTCGCCGGCGACGACGACGGCGATGAACGCCCCGCCGAGTTTGCCGCCGGAGGCGCCCGTCAAGCCCACCCCGGCCGCGGCGCCCGCCGCTTTGGCCGCAGGCCACCCGGAGCGCATCCTCTTCAGCGGCGACAAGGCCGACCTGCCGGACGGCGCCAAGGGCGCGCTCGATGCCGTGGTCAAGCGACTCACCGGCGATGCGCATCTGCGCCTGCAGCTCATTGCCTATGCCAGCGGCACCGCCGACCAAGCGAATCAGTCGCGGCGCATCTCGCTGCAGCGAGCGCTCGCGGTGCGCAGCTATCTGATGGAGCACGGCGTCGCCAACACGCGCATGGACGTGCGCGCCCTCGGCAACCGCAACGAGGGCGAGGAGCCGCCCGATCGCGTCGACATCGTCTTGCTCGAACACTGAGTCCGAACGTTCCTTCGGCAGAGGACGAACCCTTGACCCGCCCCCAACGCTATCTGACCCGGATGGCCGTCTTCGTGGCCATGGTCGCCACGATCGCGGCGCTGCTGTCGCCCGCGCTCTACCGCTTCTTCATGGGCAACCCCGCGGTCAACGGCGTGATCCTGTCCATCCTGCTGGCCGGGATCCTCTATATCTTCCACCAGGTGATGCTGCTCAATCCCGAGGTCGCCTGGCTCGAGCGCTTCCGCCGCAACCAGGCGAACCAGCCGAACGAGCAGCTGCCGCGGCTGCTGGCGCCGATGGCCACCATGCTCGCCGACCGCCGCGGCGGGCGGGTGAGCCTCTCGGCGATGTCGATGCGCACGCTGCTCGACGGCATCGGCACGCGGCTCGACGAGACCCGCGAGACCTCGCGCTACCTGATCGGCCTCCTCGTCTTCCTCGGCCTGCTCGGCACCTTCTACGGCCTGCTCCAGACGGTGCAGTCGGTGGGCGGCGTCATCGGCACGCTGTCGGCCGGCGCCAGCGACCCCGTACGCGCCTTCAACGACCTCAAGAGCGGTCTGCAATCGCCGCTGGGCGGCATGAGCACCGCCTTCAGCGCCTCGCTCTTCGGGCTGGCGGGATCGCTGGTGCTGGGCTTCCTCGACCTCCAGGCCGGGCTGGCACAGAACCGCTTCTATCACGATCTCGAGGAGTATCTCTCGGGCTATACGCGGCTGTCTGGCGGCGGGCCGGCGGGCGATGCCGGCGAGACCTCGGTCCCGGCCTTCATCCAGGCGCTGCTCGAGCAGACCGCCGACAGCCTCGACAACCTCCAGCGCATCATGGGACGCGGCGAAGAGAGCCGCATCTCCGCCAACACCAATCTGCAGTCGCTGACCGAGCGGCTCTCCACCCTCACCGACCAGATGCGCGCCGAGCAGTCGCTGCTGCTGCGGCTGGCCGAGGCCCAGGTGGAGCTGAAGCCGGTGCTGCAGCGCCTGGCCGATGCCACCGCCAGCGGTCCGCTCGGCCATGACGAGACGCGCGGGCATCTGCGCAACATCGAGATCTACCTGGCGCGGCTTGCCGAGGACGTGGCGCAAGGCCGCGGCGAGGCGACGCAGGAGATCCGCAGCGAGATCCGGCTGCTCGCCCGTACCATCGCCGCTCTGGCCGAGGAGCCGGAGCGCTCATAGGAAGCTAGCATAGGAAAGCCTAGATGGCGACCTATTCCCGCCGCCAGCGCCGCTCCAGCATCGACATATGGCCGGGCTTCGTCGACGCCCTGTCGCAGCTGGTCATGGTCATCATCTTCGTGCTGCTGGTGTTCACCGCCGGCCAGTTCTACCTGACCGACGCGCTCACCGGGCGCGACGCGGAGGTGCACGACCTCCGGCTCAAGATCCAGCAGCTCTCGGACATGCTGGCGCTGGACGAGAACGCCAATGCCGATCTGCGCAATACCGTGGCGCAGCTGTCGAGCCAGCTGCAATCGGTCAATGCCGAGCGCGACGCGCTCACCAACCGCATCGCCGAGCTCAGCAACCGGGCCGACGACGCCACCGCGGCGCAGCGCAACAGCACCGCCGACCTCCAGGCGCGCCTCGGCGCCGCGCAGCAGCAGGTGGCCGAGCGCGACGCCAAGCTCGCCACCGCCCAGACCACCATCGACCAGCTCAACCAGCAGCTCCTGGCGCTGCGCGAGCAGCTGCAGCAGATCGCCGCGGCGCTCGACGCCTCGGAGGCCAAGAGCAAGGACCAGCAGGTGCAGATCGCCGAGCTCGGCAAGCGGCTCAACGCCGCGCTCGCCACCAAGGTCGAGGAGCTGGCGCGCTATCGCTCGGAGTTCTTCGGGCGGCTGCGCGCGGTGCTGGGCGACCGGCCGGATATCCGCATCGTCGGCGACCGCTTCGTCTTCCAGTCGGAGGTGCTGTTCCCGCAGGGCAGCGCCGATCTCTCCGACGACGCCAAGCAGCGCCTGCTGCCGGTGGCGCAGGCGCTCAAGGAGATCTCGGCCAAGATCCCGCCCGACATCAACTGGGTGCTGCGGGTCGATGGCCATACCGACGTACGACCGATCAACACGCCGCAATTCCCCTCCAACTGGGAGCTGTCGACGGCGCGGGCGATCTCGGTGGTGCGCTACTTCATCGACCAGGGCATCCCCGCCAACCGCCTGGTCGCCGCCGGGTTCGGCCAGTTCCAGCCGCTCGACCCCGGCAATGACGAGGCCGCCTACCGCCGTAACCGGCGCATCGAGCTCAAGCTGACGGAGCGCTAAAAAGGGTGAAGCCGCCGAGCAGAGCTCGGCGGCTTCGATTTAACTCTCGGATGTCGCCGCCGCGACGCTCCGTTGGGAAGCGTCGCGGCAGCGAGACCGAACTACTTCTTCTTCTTTGCCGTCTTGCGCTTCGCGGTCTTCTTCCGCTTCGGCGCCTTCTTGGCCGCGCCCTTCGAGGCGGCAGCCTTGGCACGTGTACCTCTTGCTTTCATGAGATCAAACCCCCTGTGCCGACGAAACACCGCAGATTCTATGGAAGTCGCAACCGAAAGTCGAATGGAATTGCGTGGAAACCGGGCTGACGAACGTTTTTTTGCGTCGAAATGCGCGAAAACGGAGTCGCGACGCGGATTTCGCGCGCGTTTTACCGGCGCTTCCCCGGCGAATCGAAGACGTCATTCAGTTGCGCGGCGCGATTCGCTCCGCTATAAGACCGCAGCTTTTTTTCGGAGCGGAGCGATGAAAGACGGTATCCACCCGGACTATCACGAGATCACGGTCGTGATGACCGACGGCACGAGCTACAAGACGCGCTCGACCTACGGCAAGCCCGGCGACACGCTGCGCCTGGAAATCGATTCCAAGTCTCACCCGGCCTGGACCGGCGGCCAGCAGCGGTTGCTCGACAGCGGCGGCCAGCTCGCGCGCTTCAACAAGCGCTTCGGCGGCATCGGCGTTAAGAAATAGTTTCCTCCGCCGGCCTTCCCGGCGCGAGAGATCAGGCGATCTGACGGCGGGCGAGCTCGTCGAGACGGGCGACGCGCAGATAGAGCCGGTGGCTGCGATCGAGCAGGCTGACAAGCCGCTGCGGCATCGCCACCGCCGATCCCGCCTCGTCGCCCATGCAGATCTCGACCTCGGCCAGCGCGCCATGATCGGCGAGCGCGTCGTGCTGGCTGATCTCGCCAGCGAAGACAGCGCGCTGCGCCAGCAGCCAAGCCATGATCTGGGTCAGCCTTGCCGTAAGCCGCATGGTCTCGCAGCAGAAATGCAGCCGCTGCAGCGGCATCAAGGTCTCGCGGTCGATCGGCTCGCGATGGGCGAGGTAGTCGCGAGCCTCGACCAGGAGGTCCATCGCCTCGGTGTAGGTCTTGCTGAAAAACGCCGTCGCGGTCACGTCGGGATCCCTGTTCTCTGCGGCGCTGTCTCTACCATTCCGGCCCAAGCAAGGCCAGTGCCGGAAGCCGCGTTAACCCTGTTCTTCCCTCTTAAATCGCGGGGGGCCGTGCTTATCTCGATGGCGTCGGATGCCGCCTCGCGGGTCCGATCCGTCTCAGGCCCGGCCGTTCCGGCGGGCCCGGGAGGAAACCCCATGTTGCTCATCGGAGGATATGGTTATGGACAGCTTCGATCTCTCTCCCCTGTTCCGTTCCAGCATCGGGTTCGACCGGCTGATGCGGCTCGCCGACGCCGCGACCCGGGTCGATACCGGCAATGGTTACCCGCCCTACAACATCGAGAGCACCGGCGAGAACGCCTATCGCCTGACCATGGCGGTGGCCGGCTTCGCCGCCGATGAGCTCGACATCACGGTGCAGGAGAACGGGCTGCTGGTCACCGGCAAGGCGAAGGCCGAGGACGAGGGCCGGAAGTACCTCTATCGCGGCATCGCACGCCGCGCCTTCGAGCGCCGCTTCCAGCTCGCCGACCACATCAAGGTCGCCGGCGCCAGCCTCGACAACGGGCTGCTGCATGTCGACCTCGTGCGCGAGATCCCGGAGACGCTGAAGCCGCGCAAGATCGACATCGCCAAGGGCGCCGGCGCCCGGGTCATCGACCAGAAGGCGGCGTAAGGCTCCCGAACGGCGGGATCGACGACGACAAGGGCGGCCCTTCGGGGCCGCCCTTTCCGCGTCGGCGGCTCAGTGTTTCAGCCGCCCGACGGCGTTGGACAGGATGAGGTAGAGCTTGCCGACATCGGCGGTCACGAAGGTGGCGCCGAGCACGTCCATGTGATCGCATTCGCGCGCCTGGGCGAGCAGGTTCTCGAACTGGTTGAGATAGCGCAGCACGTAGTCGCGGAAGCCGGGATCCTCCTCGAACTTCTTCTTGATCAGCGAGCCGGCGTTCTTCTCCTGCATCTGCAGCAGCTGGCGGGTGAAGATGCCGCGATCGCCGGCATGGAAGCGCTTCCACACCGAATCCGGGATGCTCTGGTCGAGCACGCGGTTGAGATCGACCGCGATCGACTGCAGCGTCTCGATGATGAAGGTGGCGGCCTTGAGGAAGGTGTCCTGCTGCGTCTGGATCGCCGCCTCGCGCACGCGCTGCGCTTCGCTCGAGGCCTCGCTCGCCGCCTTGAGCAGGGTCTCGGTCTGGGTCTCGAACAGCACGGCGGCATCCTTGGCCTTGATGCCGGCGCGGTCGGCGGCGGCGACGAGGTCGCCGGAGTGGCGGCGGAAGCTGTCGGCGACATCGCGCAGCCGCTCCACCGCCTTGTCGGTCGCGGTGTTGAGCTCGGTCGTCTGCTCGCGCAGCGCGCCCCGCACCTCGCCCAGCTGGCTGCCGGTATGCTCGGCCGCGGCGGCGAGGTCGCGCAGCTGCCGGCGCAGCGTCTCATTCAGCTGCTCGCCCTTGGTCGAGGCCGCCTCCGAGGCGACGGTGAGGTTGGTCGCCTGGCTGCGCGCGGCCTCGCCCAGCTCCTGCAGCCGGTTGGCGACGAGATCGCCGGCGCCGGCCACCGCCGCGGCGCGCTCATTGAGATGCTCGCTCGCATCCTGCAGCCGCGCCGCGACGCGGTCGGCGGCGGCGGCAAGGTCCTGCGCCTGCTGGCGGAACAGCGCGCTGGCATCGCGCAGCTTGCCGCTCGCCGTGTCGCCGGACAGGGCGACCTGCTGGCTGCGCTCGCTGAAGCGGTCGCCGACCTCGCCGAGCTTGGCCGCCGCGCGATCGGCGATGTCCTGCACCTCGGCGCCGCGCTGGCGCAGCAGGTCGCCGCTCTGGCCCAGCCGCAGCCCCGCCACCTCGCTTGCCTGGCCGAGCGCACGGCTCTGCTCGGCGAGGAGCTGGCCGATCTCCCCGATCTTGCCGTGGGCGCGCTCGCTCGCTTGCGTCACCTCGCCAGCGCCCGCCTGCAGCGTCTCGTTGATGGTGGCGGTGAGCGCCGAGAGATTGTCGGCGACCGTGTGCAGGTCGCGCACCTGCCGCTGCATGACCACCGCCATCGCTTCCGCCTGCGTGCTCGCCTCGGTGGCGGCGTCGCGCAGCAGGCGCGAATGCTCGCGGAAGGCGTCGCCCACCTGGCTCGAGCGCTGCACCGCCCCTTCCGAAGCGCGCGTCAGCTCCTGCGTCTGCTGCTGCATCACCCCGCGGATCTCGGCGACCTGCGAGGCGACCGCATTGCGCGCCGCGTTCAGCCGGCCAAGCTGCTGGGTGAAGGCCTCGTGCAGCTGCCCGACCTGCGCCACCGCCGCCTCGGTGCCTTCCTTCGTCCCGTCGAGATGCTGGCGCAGCATCTCGCCGACATTGGTGAGCGCGGCGCTCGCCTCGGCCGAGGCCGTGGCGAGCCGGTCGGCCTGCTGGTCGAAGCTCTCCCCGGCGCGCCGCATCTTCGCCGTCGCCTGATCGGCGATCGCCTGCAGCTCGGCGGCCTGGCCGCGCAGCCCGCTGGCCGCCTCGCCCACCTTGGTCGCCGCCTGGTCGGCCGAGCCGGTGAGCGCGTCGCCGCTCTCGCGGAAGCTGTCGACCGCCTGGCGCACGGTGGCGATGGTTCCCTGCACCACGCCGGAAATGTCCTGGCTGCGCTGGCGCAGCGATTCGCCCACCGCCTGGACCCGCACCGCCGACTGCTCGGAGGCGGCGAGCAGATCGCGCGCCTGCTGGCGCAGCGCCTCACCCACCTCCTCGACCCGCGCGCTGGCGCTGCGCGCGGCGGCGGCAAGATGCTCGGCATTGCCGCCGAAGGCTTCGCCGCCTTCCTTGACGCGCGCCAGCGCCTCGGCCGCGGCATTGCGCAGCGCCTGGGCCTGGCGCGCGAAGGTGCTGCCGAGCACCTCCGCCTGGCTCACGCTCTGCTCGGTGTGCCGGGTGAGATCGGCGGCATAGTTGCGGAAGGTGCTGGCGAGCACCTCGGCCTGCGCCGCCGCCTTGTCGGAGGCGACGAGCAGCGCCTCGGTCTCGGCGTGGAGCGCCTCGGCGCCGCGCCGCGCCGCGCCGCCGATCTGGCTCGCCGAGGCGTCGAGCCGCGTCGAGACCTGGCCCAGCAGCTGCTCGACCGCGCTGCTCTGCTCGGCCATGCGGTCGCTCGCCGCGCCGGTGCTGCGCGCCACCATCGATTCGAAGGCGCCGATCTCGCCGGCGACCCGGTCGGCGGCGGCGCCGGCTTCGCGCATCAGCCGATCGCCGACGCGGCCGAGCTCCTCCGCGGTGCGGTCGGCAGCGCGCTCGAAGGCGTCGACCAGGCTCGCCTGCAGCTCGCTGGCGCGGCCGGCGATGCGGTCGCCGCTGGCGCTGAAGGCGCGCTCGACCACGGTCTCGACCACCGCCACCTGCCCCGCCAGCCGATCGGTCGCAGAGGCGAGATCGCGGCCGGCGGATTTCTCGATCTGGGCGGCATGGCTGCCGATCGTCACCGCCAGGCGCTCGATCGTGCCCACCGTGGCCTCGAGCCCGCCGCGGCTGCGCTCGGCGCGCTCGGCGGCGCTGCCGACGGCGGCGGCGACCTCGCCCACGCGCGTGCCGAGACCGCTCGCCGTCTGCTCCAGCCGCTCGGCCGCGCCGCCTACCGCCTGCTCCAGCCGCTCAGCGGCGCCGCCGACCGTCTGTGCCAGCTCCTCGGCCTGCTTGCGCAGCGTCTCGCCGACGCTGCGCGCGCGCGCCTCGGCGGCGTTGGAGGGGAAGGTGAGCGCCTCGACGCGCTCGGCGAGCTGCGTTGCCGCCTCGGCCAGCTCGCCGGCGCGCCGGCGGAAGCTGGTGACCACCCAGAGGAAGGCGAGGGGCATGACGACGCCGAGCACCGTGACCGCGATCTCGTTGGGCAGCATCGCGGTCAGCACATCCCAGCCGACCTGGGTTTGGATGTAAGCGGCGCAAATGACCAGCCAGACCGCGGACAGCACCGGCCCGGACAGAAGGGTCCCCCACACCTTACGCAACGTCGGCCCGCTCCCTTCGCAACAGGGACTGATGGAGAGTCGCCTATCTCGTGAGTCGCGTCAACCGATGGTGTGTTTTTGAGGTGGCATGAGTAGGGCTAGAGCGGCGCGAATCGTCGCGGGGATCGTCGCCGGGCGGCGCGAGGCCCGCTCGACGAAGACATGGACGAAGTGGCCGGTGGCGGCGGGCTCTTCCACCCCGGGGCTGAACAGACCGATCTCGTAGCGCACGCTGGAGCGGCCGAGGGTGGCGACGCGCAGCCCGGCCTCGACCGGCTCGGGATAAGCCAGGGCGCGGTGGAAGCGGCACATCGTCTCCACCGCCAGCCCGATCGCCGGGCCCTGCTGAATATCGAGTTCGCCCTTGCGAATCAGGTATTCGTTGATGACGGTGTCGAAGAAGGAATAGTAGACGACGTTGTTGATATGGCCGTAGAGATCGTTGTCCATCCAGCGCGTGGTGATGGTCAGGAAATGCGGGTAGTCGGCCCGCCGCTCGGTCACGGGCACAACCATCACAGCACCGTCCGGAGCGCCGCGAGCGTCGCCGCCGGCTCCTCGATGGTCAGCAGATGTCCCGCGCCGGGCAGCACGACGACGCGCGCATCGGCGAAGCTGGGGGCGAAGCTCCGGGCGCGCGCCGGCGGGGTCATGCGGTCGGCGCCGCCGAGCAGGAGCAGCACCGGGCAGCGGATTTTCCCGGCCGAGTCGGCCGCGCCGCGATAGGCATCGCAAGCGGCGAGGTCGAGGGCGAGGCTGCGCATATCGGCGCGTTCCAGCAGGCGGAGCGCGCTGCCGGGGAGGAACATCCCCGGCGTCCTGGCCGCGCCGAGCTGCCCCTGAGCGGCAAAGCTCCAGCCGGTCATCAGCTCGACGGCCGCGTGCTCCCCGCCTCGGGCAGCCGCGAGCAGGTCGGGATGGACGCGCATCTCGGGCGCGAAGCCGATCAGCGCCAGCGCCTCGACCCGCGCGCCGCCGCGCGCCGCGGTCTCGAGCGCGACGAGCGCGCCCATGCTGTGGCCGGCGACGCGCAAGCGCGCCGCGCCCGCGGCGGTGGCGGCGGCGAGCACCCAATCGGCGAGCGCCGCGATGCTCTCGCGCGGCGGCCCGTCGCTGCTGCCATGGCCGGGGAGATCGAAGGCCAGCACGTTGCGGCCGTGATACGCCAGCGCCCGCGCCTGCGCGGCAAAGACGGTGTGGTCCATGCCGGCGCCGTGCAGCAGCACGACGGTGGGCTCGGCCGGATCGGGCTCGCGGCCGCCGGTGCCGGCATAGACGCGCCGGCCGTCGAGAAGGAATTCCATCGCGCTCTACTCCGCGGCCGGACGCAGCGGCGATTTCTGCGCTGCGCGCAGCGCCTGGGCGAGGTCGTCGATGATGTCGCCAGGATCCTCCAACCCCACGGAAAGCCGCACCATGTCCTCGCCGATGCCGGCGGCGGCGAGGGCGGCGGCATCGAGCTGCTGATGCGTCGTGCTGGCAGGATGGATGACCAGGGTCTTGGCGTCGCCGACATTGGCCAGATGGGAGACGAGCTGCAGGCTGTCGATGAAGCGCCTGCCGGCCTCGCGGCCGCCCTTGATGCCGAAGCTGACGACCGAGCCCGCACCGAGCGGCAGCAGGTGCCGCGCGAGCACGTGGTCGCGGTGGCCCGGCAAATCCGGATGGAGCACCCAGGCGACGGCGTCGGACGCGATCAGGAAATCGAGCACGCGGCGCGTGTTGGCCATGTGCTGCGCCATGCGCAGCGGCAGGGTCTCGACCCCCTGGAGCAGTTGGAAGGCGTTGGCCGGGCTCATGCAGGCGCCGAAATCGCGCAGCCCCTCGGCGCGGGCGCGCATGATGAAGGCCTGCGGCCCGAACTCGGCGGCGAAATCGATGCCGTGATATCCGGCATAGGGCTCGCTCAGCGTCGGAAACTTGCCCGATCGCTGCCAGTCGAAGCGTCCGCCATCGACCAGCGCGCCGCCGATGGCGACGCCGTGGCCGCCGAGCCATTTGGTCACGGAATGCATGACGATGTCGCAGCCATGCTCGATCGGGCGGCAGAGATAAGGCGTGGCGAAGGTGGCGTCGACCAGCAGCGGCAGCCCCGCGCCATGCGCCACCATCGCCACCGCGGCGATGTCGAGCACCTCGAGACCGGGATTGCCGAGGACCTCGGCGAAGACGAGGCGCGTCTCGGGCCGGATCGCCGCAGCGAAGGCGGCGGGGTCGCGCGGATCGACGAAGCTCGTGGTGATGCCGAAGCGCGGCAGCGTCAGCTTCAGCAGGTTGATCGATCCGCCATAGAGCGAAGCGGCGGCGACGATATGGCCGCCGGCGCCCATCAGCGTCGCGATGGCGAGATGCAGCGCCGCCTGGCCGCTGGCGGTGCAGACCGCGCCGACGCCGCCCTCGAGCGCGGCCAGCCGCTCCTCCAGCACGGCCACGGTGGGGTTGGCGATGCGCGAGTAGATATAGCCGGGCTCTTCGAGGTTGAAGAGCGCGGCGGCATGGTCGCTGTCGCGGAAGACGTAGCTCGTCGTCTGGTAGATCGGCACGGCGCGCGCGCCAGTGGCGGGATCGGGACGCTGTCCGGCATGCAGCGCCAGCGTCGCAAAGCTGGGAAATTTGGCTTCGGCCATAAATGGCTCCGCGCAGCAACGAAAGGAGGGCCACCATACACGAAAGCGGGCGGCGGCGGCATCCGCCGGCCGGAATCGGGCGGCATTATGGCGACAGGCTTAAGGGGAATTAACTTGGGCGCGCCGCCGCCGCGCTGCATGATCGGAAGACGCTGCAATGCAACAAGAAACGGGGCAAACGATGCAGTCTTATCGGTGTTTCGCCATCGATCTCAATGGCCACATAGCGGCGGCCGACGTTCTCGAATGCGCCGACGACGATGCGGCGGCGCGCGCCGCGCGCCAGGTGCTCGCACGTCACGGCTCGGCGCGGCGGCTGGAAATCTGGCGACTCGACCGACGCGTCGGCGTGCTGACCCGCGAGGCCGGATCCGATTGAGGCGGCCGATGCGCCAGAGAACACCTTTCAACTTCTGGATCGGACTGCGACTGGCGGCGGTGGCGCTGGCGCTTTGGGGCGTGGCGCTGCTGCTGTTCATCGATGTCGACCGCCTCGCCGCCCATTGGTAGGGCGCGCGCCGGAAAGCAGCGCGGAGCCGTCAGCGAGTGACGGCTCCTTGAATGTGCAAAGGTGCAAGGTGCGGACGATGCCGGAACCCACGGGCGGAGACGAGCCCCGACCGCGCGAGGGAGTATCGTGCGGCATGGTTAAGAGTTGCTGAAGCCAAAACCGGTGTCGGCTTATTGCGCAAGCCAGCCGCCATCCATCGGTAACGCCTCGCCGGTCATCGTCGCGGCCGCGTCGCTGCACAAGAAGAGCGCGAGCGCGCCCAGGTTCTCCGGCGTGGTGAAGCGCAGCATCGGCTGCTTCTCCGCCAGCAGCGCGTTCTTCGCCTGCTCCACCGTCTGTCCCTTCTCCCGGGCGCGCGCCTCGACCTGCTGCTGCACCAGCGGCGTCAATACCCAACCCGGGCAGATCGCGTTGCAGGTGATGCCGGCATTGGCGCATTCGATCGCCACCACCTTGGTGAGCCCGACGATGCCGTGCTTGGCGGCGACATAGGCCGCCTTCTCGGCGCTGGCCACCAGCCCGTGGGTGGAGGCGATGTTGATGATGCGGCCCCAGCCGCGCCGCTTCATCCCCGGGATCGCCGCCTTGCTGGCGTGGAACGCCGCCGACAGGTTGATGGCGATGATCGCGTCCCACTTGTCCTCGGGGAAGCTCTCCACCGGCGCCATGTGCTGGATGCCGGCATTGTTCACCAGGATGTCGACCGATCCGAGCTCGCGCTCCGCCTCGGCGACGAGCTCGCGGATCTGCGAGGGCCTCGACATGTCGGCGGCGGAATACCCCACCTTGACGCCGTGACGGGCGGCCAGCTCGCGCTTCAGCCGGTCGATGGCGCCGGCATCGCCGAAGCCGTTGAGCATGATCGCCGCGCCCTCGGCGGCAAGCGCGCCGGCGATGCCGAGACCGATGCCGCTGGTCGAGCCGGTGACGACCGCAACCTTGCCTTGCAACATGAGGGGCTCCTCTCCTGGTCCGCCGGCGGTATGCCCGCTCGCGGGCGACGGCGCAAGCCGCGGATGCCGCGGCTTCTTAGCGCTTGAACAGCGCGTCGGCGCCGCTGCGCTGTTTCTGCTTGGCGCCGATCTCGGCGCGGGCGCGCGCGATTTCCGCCTCGAGCTCGCCGATATAGGCCTCGAGCTCGGCGATCCCCAGCGGCGTCAGGTCCTTCTTCTGCGGCTTCTTGTGCCGCGGCAACAGGTCTTCTTCGTCCATGGCTCCTCCCGGCGCGGAACTGTTGCCAGTCTGGCGCGGCCGGGCTAGACGTGCAATCCGCCACACAACCAGGATGGATCAGAGATGACCGCGCTTCCCGCCACCATGACCGCGATCGAGATCACCGAGCCCGGCGGGCCCGAGGTGCTGCGGCCGGCGACGCGGCCGATGCCGCTGCCCGGTGCCGGCGAGGTGCTGATCCAGGTAGCGGCGGCGGGCATCAACCGGCCCGACGTGATGCAACGCCAGGGCGAGTATCCGCCGCCGGCCGGCGCCTCCGACATTCCCGGGCTGGAGGTCGCCGGCACCGTCGCCGCGGTCGGGCTCGGCGTCAACTACACCAAGATCGGCGACGCCGTCTGCGCGCTCGTTACCGGCGGCGGCTATGCCACCTATTGCGTGGCGCCCGAACCGCAATGCCTGCCGGTGCCGACGGGCTTGAGCATGGCGGAGGCGGCGGCCCTGCCGGAGACCTTCTTCACCGTCTGGACCAATCTCTTCGAGCGCGGCCACTTCAAGCCAGGCGAGACCGTGCTGATCCATGGCGGCACCAGCGGCATCGGCACCACCGCGATCCAGCTCGCCAAGGCGCTCGGCGCGCACCAGATCTTCGCCACGGCCGGCAGCCGCGACAAATGCCACGCCTGCGAGCGCCTGGGCGCCACGCGCGGCATCGACTACAAGCACGAGGATTTCGTCAAGATCACCAAGGAGGCCACGGCCGGCCGCGGCATCGACGTCGTCCTCGACATGGTCGGCGGCGACTATGTGCAGCGCAACATCAACGCGCTCGCGCTGGAGGGCCGCATCGTCTACATCGCCTTCCTGCACGGCGCCAAGGCCGAGATCAATCTCGCGCCGCTGATGCTGAAGCGCGGCACGCTGACCGGCTCGACGCTGCGGGCGCGCACCGTCGAACAGAAGGGCGCCATCGCCGCCTCGCTCCGGCGGGTGGTCTGGCCGCTCATCGAGCAGGGCAAGGTCAGGCCGCAGGTCTTCCGCACCTTTCCGCTCGCCGAAGCGGCCGAAGCGCACCGCTTGATGGAAAGCTCGGCGCATATCGGCAAGATCGTACTGACGGTGTGACCCTTCCCAGCGCCGCGCCAAACCCCTATATAGCGTCCATCCGAGACATGATCGTCGACCGTCGCGACCCTGGCTCGCCGCCCGGTCGGCTATACTAAGTAATTGTGAGTTAAGGAGGAATCGATGGCACTGCCGCTCATGCCGAAGGCCACGGCCGTCTGGCTGGTCGAGAACACGTCGCTCACCTTCGACCAGATCGGCGAGTTCTGCGGGCTGCATGCGCTGGAGGTGCAGGCGATCGCCGATGGCGAGGTCGCGGTGCAGATGCAGGGGCTCGACCCGATCGCGGCCGGCCAGCTGACGCTGGAGGAGATCGAGCGCTGCCAGAAGGACCCGTCGTCCCGGCTGAAGATCTCGGCCGAAGCGGTGCCGGTGCCGATGGTGAAGCACCGCGGCCCGCGCTACACGCCGATCGCCAAGCGCCAGGACAAGCCCGACGCCATCGCCTGGCTGCTGAAGAGCCATCCCGAGCTCAGCGACGGGCAGATCTCGAAGCTGGTGGGCACCACCAAGCCGACCATCGCCGCAGTGCGCGACCGCAGCCACTGGAACACGCCCAACATCAAGCCGCGCCATCCGGTGGCGCTGGGCCTCTGCACCATGCAGGAGCTGGATGCCGCGGTGGCGCGCGCCAATCGCGGCAAGAAGGTCACGGTCGAGCCGCCCAGCGCCGAGGAGACGGTCGGCGCGGAAGAGGGCGGCAGCGCGGCTTAGTTCAAGAGGAGACGTGACGGCGCGCCGCGCCGGCGATTACGCCGGAGCCGCGGCCGATTGCCGCTCCGGCGGCAGGTTGGCGATCGTGGCGAGCGCCACCGCGATCAGCTTCTGCGCCTCGCCGCGGCGCGCGAAAACCTTCGCCTCGACGACGGTGAGCATGCGGCCGGGCTTTACCACCTCGGCGCGACAGACCAGGCGGTCGCCGATGCCGGGCGACACGATGTTGAGCTTGTACTCGGCCGTGAGCACGCCGTAGCCGGGCGAGAGCACGGTGGCAGCCGCCGCCGTCGTGCAGTTATCCACCAGATACGCGATGGCGCCGCCATGGAACAAGCCGTGCTGCTGCATGAGCTCGGGGCGCGCCGGCAACGACATCTCGAGATATCCCGCGCCGATCTCGCCGACCTCGCCGCCGAGGAGCTGCGTGAAGCCCTGGCTCTGCAAGGCGCGTCGGATGCGCCCTGCCTCGTCCTCGCTGAGCGTCGCCCTCATGCCGCGCGTCCCTTCGGTGCCGCCACCGCGTCCCAGGCGGCATCGGCGAGCGCCGCCATGTCTCCGGCCGGCGGCTCCGGCCGGAGACCCGCGATCCAGGCGCGCGAGACGAGCTGGGCCGGGCCGATGACGCAGGCGGCGAAGAGCTCCGCCGTCAGCGGCTTCACCTGCCCCGCCGCCACCTGCGGCCGGAGCCAGTCGGCGATGCCCGCGACGAAGGCGTCGTTCGCGGCGCGCAACTCGGGGCTGCGCGCGCCATGCCAGTCCGGCCGTCCGATCTCGAAGAGGAAGCGCGCGAGACCGCGGTTGGTCATTACCCAGTCGAGGTGATAGCGCACCGCGGCGCGGACGCCGCCGGCGGCATCCCGCCGATGCCGCCTCAACACCCCCAGCAGCCCCGCCTGATAGCGCCGGATGCCGTCCCCATAGAGCGCGGCGGCGATGCCTTCCTTGGAGCCGAAATGGTGGAAGACGCTGCCATTGCTCACGCCCGCGGCGGCACGAATGTCGGCAATGGTGGCGGCCTCGTAGCCGAGCCGGGTGAAGGCGGCGAGCGCCGCCCGGAGTATCAGCTCCTTGGTGTCCCGCCGGCTCATGGACTGGATCATTGCTCTAGAGCGAAACTCCAGTCAAGGCCGGCAGCGTCCGCTCCGCCTGATCCTCGGCCGACATGGGTTCGGTCAGGATTTGGCGTAGCCCGCGCCTTTGAGCGTATCGGCGATCTCGCCGAGAATCGCCGGGTCGTCGATGGTGGCCGGCATCTTGTAGTCCTCGCCATCGGCGATGCGGCGCATCGTGCCGCGCAGGATCTTGCCCGAGCGCGTCTTGGGCAGGCGAGCCACCACCACCGCGGTCTTGAAGCTCGCCACCGGGCCGATGCGCTCGCGCACGAGGCGCACCGCCTCCGCCGCCACTTGCGCCGGCGCCTGCGCGGCGCCCGCCTTCAGCACCAGGAATCCCACCGGCACCTGGCCCTTCAGCGCGTCGGCGACGCCGATGACGGCGCATTCGGCCACGTCCGGATGCGCCGCCAGCACCTCCTCGATGCCGCCGGTCGACAGCCGGTGGCCGGCGACGTTGATGATGTCGTCGGTGCGCGTCATGACGAAGACATAGCCGTCCTCGTCGACATAGCCGGCATCCGCCGTCTGGTAGTAGCCGGGATATTCCGCGAGATAGGAGCTGACGAACCGCTCGTCGGCGTGCCACAGCGTCGGCAGCGCGCCGGGCGGCAGCGGCAGCTTGAGGCAGAGCGCGCCGATCTCGCCGCGCTTCAGCTCGTGCCCGTCGGTGCCGAGCACGCGCAGGTCCCAGCCCGGCACCGGCTTGGTCGACGAGCCATGCTTCACCGGCAGCGGCTCGAGGCCGAGACAGTTGGCGGTGATCGGCCAGCCGGTCTCGGTCTGCCACCAGTGATCGATCACCGGCACACCGAGCTGCCGCTCGGCCCATTCGACCGTCGGCGGATCCGCGCGCTCGCCGGCGAGGAAGAGCGCGCGGAACTTCGTGAGATCGTAGCGGCGGATATGCTCGCCCTCGGGATCCTCGCGCTTGATGGCGCGGAAGGCGGTGGGCGCGGTGAAGAGCACCGAGACGCCGTGCTGGGCGATGACGCGCCAGAACGCGCCGGCATCGGGCGTGCCGACCGGCTTGCCCTCATAGAGCACGCTGGTGCAGCCGTAGAGCAGCGGCGCGTAGACGATGTAGGAATGCCCCACCACCCAGCCGACATCGGACGCGGTCCAGAACACCTCACCGGGCTTCAGCCCGTAGATGTTGGCCATCGACCAGAAGAGCGCCACGGCATGGCCGCCATTGTGGCGGACGATGCCCTTGGGAATGCCGGTGGTGCCCGAGGTGTAGAGGATGTAGAGCGGATCGGTGGCCGCGACGGGCACGCAGTCGGCGGGACGTGCCGCTGCCAGCGCCGTCTGCCAATCGTGATCGCGGCCGGCGACGAGCGAGGCCCGCGCCATCGGCCGCTGCAGGATGAGACAGGCCTCGGGCTTCGCCGCGGCAAGCTCGATGGCATGGTCGAGCAGCGGCTTGTAGGGGATGACGCGCTGCACCTCGATGCCGCAGGAGGCCGAGAGGATGAGCTTGGGCTTGGCATCGTCGATGCGGGTGGCAAGCTCCGGCGCGGCGAAACCGCCGAAGACGACGGAATGGATCGCGCCCAGCCGGGCGCAGGCGAGCATCGCCATCACCGCTTCGGGCACCATCGGCATGTAGATGAGGACGCGGTCGCCCTTGGCGAGGCCGAGCGCCTTGAGCGCGCCGGCCAGCTGCGCCACGCGATCGCGCAGCTCGGCATAAGTGAAGGTTCTTATCTCGCCGGCGACGGGGCTGTCATAGATCAGCGCCGCCTGGTCGCCGCGGCCCTGGGCGACGTGACGGTCGAGGGCGTTCCAGCAGGTGTTGAGCCGGGCGCCGCGGAACCAGAGATAGAAGGGCGGGTTGTCGGCGTCGAGCACCTTGTCCCAGCGCCGCTCCCAGTCGATCGCCGCGGCTGCCTCCGCCCAGAAGCCCTCGGGATCCTCCAGCGAGCGGCGATGCGCCTCGGCATAGCGGCCGGTCATGATCTTGCCCTCCCTGTGCGGCATGGCCTGGGGCCATGCTCGTCTTGCGCGGCGGAGCCTGCCTATACGTAGTTTCCTGGAGGATTTCGCGTCAAGCGGGCGCCCCGACCCGGGCGGCTCAGCTGAAGGCGGCGCGCAGCTGCTGGAAGCCCACGCGCTGGCGTGGGAAGCGGACGTCGACCGCGGTGCCGACGCCGGGCGTGCTGGCGATCTCCAGCGTGCCGCCATGCAGCTCGGCCAGGCGCTTGGAGAGCGGCAGGCCGAGACCCACGCCGCCATGCTTACGCGAGAGCGCGGTCTCGACCTGGCCGAAGGGCTTCAGCACCAGCGGCATGTGATCCTCGGCGATGCCGATGCCGGTGTCGCTCACCCTGAGGCGCAGCGCGCCATCCGGCAGCAGCGCCGCGTCGATGGTGATGCTGCCCTCGCGCTTGGTGAACTTGATGGCATTGCCGATGAGGTTGAGCAGGATCTGCCGCACGGCGCGATGCTCGGCATAGAGCGGCGGCAGGCCCGGCGCGATGTCGACGCGCAGCCGGATGCCGCTCTCCTCGGCGCGTGCGCGCAGCAGCCGCATGGCGGTGTCGACCGCCTCGGCGATGTCGAGCCATTCCTCGTGCAGCTCGTAGCGCCCGACCTCGATCCGCGACATGTCGAGAATGTCGCTGATGAGCTCGAGCAGATGCTTGCCGCCGGCGAGGATGTCGCCGGCATAGTCGCGGTATTTGGGATCGCCGAGCGGCCCCTTGATCTCGCTGATCATCGCCTCGGAGAAGCCGATGATGGCATTGAGCGGCGTGCGCAGCTCGTGGCTCATATTGGCGAGGAATTCGGATTTGGTGCGGTTCGCCGCTTCCGCCGTCTCCTTGGCGCGGCGCAGCTCGTCCTCTATGCGGCGGGTCTCGCTGATGTCGGCGTAAAGGCCGACGATGCCGCCCTCGTGCGTGCGCTCTTCCCAGACCTGCAGCAGCCGCCCGTCGCTGTAGGCGATCTGCAGAGAGCCCGCCGGCGCGCAATGCCGCGCCAGCCGCCAGCCCGTCCATTCCGCGACCGAGCCATGCGGCGACGGATCGATCATGCCTCCCGCCACTTCGGCCTCGATCAGCTCGGCGAAGCTGGTGCCGGGCTTGATCAGCCCGGAGACGCGGGGGACGAATTCCTTGAGACGGTCGTTCGACAGCGCCAGCCGGTCCTGCGCGTCCCAGATGGCGAAGCCGGCGCCCATATGCGAGATGGCATCCCGGAGCTGCGACAGCCGCGCATTGAGCGCCTTCTGCTCCGCGGCGATGAGACGATGCGCCTCGGCCGTGCCGCTGCGCTCGCGATCGATCTCGCAATAGGCGGCGTCGACCAGCTCCAGAAGGCGGTCGATGTCGATCGCCTCTCCGGCCGGACCCGTGCGCACCTGACGCAGTTGCTGCTGCAGCAGCTCGTGCACGCTCGCTCCTCTACGGGCGACGCGTCGCGAGGGTGCCGTCGCCGGTCAGCCTCGGCGATCGAAGACGGCCTTCCAGCTTCATCGGACCGGTCCTCCTGTGATCACCGCGCCGTCAGCACGCAGACCGTTGCACCGCCGCGCCACTTCGCTCGCGCCTGTACCGACGAAAGCACATAGTCTTTAATGCCGCCTTAAGCGCTGCCATCAATGCGGGAACCTGGCAGCCCGCACGCCAGGAGAGCGAATATGTCCGACACGCCGAGCCCCTACAGCACCCGCCTCGACCGCAACCCGGCCAATTACCAGGCGCTGTCGCCGCTGGGCTTTCTGTCCCGCGCTGCGGCCACCTTCCCCGACCGGCTGGCGGTGGTCCACGGCGAGCGGCGCTACCGCTGGGCCGAGACCTATGCCCGCTGCCGCCGCCTGGCGAGCGCGCTCAGCCGGCGCGGCATCGGCAAGAACGATACGGTGGCGGTGATGGCGACCAACACGCCGGAATGCTTCGAGGCGCATTTCGGCGTGCCGATGACGGGCGCGGTGCTGAATGCGCTCAACATCCGTCTCGACGCCGACACCATCGCTTTCATCCTCGGGCATGGCGAGGCCAAGGCGCTGATCACCGATCGCGAGTTCTCGCCGGTGATCGAGAAGGCGCTGGCGCAGCTCGAGCGGCGGCCGCTGGTGATCGACATCGACGACGCGCTGGCGCCGCCGGGCAAGCTGCTGGGCGAGATGGATTACGAGCGCTTCCTCGCCACCGGCGACGCCGATTTCGCCTGGACGAACCCGGCCGACGAGTGGGACGCGATCGCGCTCAATTACACCTCCGGCACCACCGGCAATCCCAAAGGCGTCGTCTACCACCATCGCGGCGCCTATCTCAACGCGCTGGGCAACGCGCTGGTCTGGAGCCTGCCGCAGCACCCGGTCTATCTCTGGACCCTGCCGATGTTTCATTGCAACGGCTGGTGTTTTCCCTGGACGGTGACGGCGCTGGCCGGCACGCATGTCTGCCTGCGGCGGGTCGAGGCGTCGGCGATCTATGCGGCGATCGCCGAGGAAGGGGTCAGCCATCTCTGCGGCGCGCCGGTCGTCATGAACCTGTTGCTGCATGCGCCGGAGGAGCAGCGCCGCAGCGCCGCCGGGCGCGACGTGCGGATGATGACGGCGGGCGCGGCGCCGCCGGCCGCCGTCATCGAAGGCATGGAGAAGCTGGGTTTTCGCATCATCCATGTCTATGGCCTGACCGAGACCTACGGTCCGGCCACAGTCTGCGCCTGGCATGGCGCGTGGGACGCGCTGCCGGCGGAGCAGGTCGCCGCCCGCAAGGCGCGCCAGGGGGTCCGCTACCCGGTGCTGGAAGGGCTGATGGTGGCCGATGCCGAGACGCTGGCGCCGGTGCCGAGCGACGGCGCGACCATCGGCGAGGTGTTCATGCGCGGCAACATCGTCATGAAGGGCTACCTGAAGAACCCCAAGGCGAGCGACGAGGCGTTCGCCGGCGGTTGGTTCCATACCGGCGATCTCGGCGTCATGCATCCCGACGGCTATATTGAGATCAAGGATCGTTCCAAAGACATCATCATCTCCGGCGGCGAGAACATCTCCACCATCGAGGTCGAAGGCGTACTCTATCGCCATCCAGCCGTGCTCGAAGCGGCGGTGGTGGCGCGGCCGGACGAGACCTGGGGCGAGACGCCCTGTGCTTTCGTCACCTTGAAGCCGGGAGCGAGCGCCACGGCGGACGAGATCATTCGCCACTGCCGCGATCATCTGGCGCGGTTCAAGGTACCCAAGACGGTAGTGTTCGGCGCGCTGCCCAAGACCTCGACCGGCAAGGTGCAGAAATTCGCGCTCCGCGAGCAAGCGAAGTCCCTCCAGCCGCCCGAAGACTCTGCAGTCAAAGGGCGCTAGGCGCGATCCGTTCTGTGGGTTGTTCTATTGGGTGGCGTGAGCCGGATGTTCGAGGCTGAAGATTTCGTCTTTGATTCGGAGCTTCTGGCGCTTCAGGTCGGCGAGCATGTCAACATTGGGCATCGGGCGGGAGATCTCTTGATCGATGGCCTGCTCCAGGCTGCGGTGGCGAGCCCGAAGGGAACTCGATGCGATCCTGCAGCGACATGGCTCCTCCTATGCTTGACGCGGTGAGGGCTGCTGACGTCCTCATGCTAACGCCGATTGGAGCGGCGTACCAAGAGAGATATGCTGGCGCGGCGGCGCCTTCCAGGCCGCCCAGGGGATAACTTATGACTGCGACACCCCGCCTCATCATCGGCATCAGCGGCGCCTCGGGCGTGACCTACGGCGTCAGGCTGCTGGAAATCCTGCGCGATTTCCCGATCGAGACGCATCTGGTCATGACCCGGGGGGCGGAAGTCACGCTGGCGCATGAGACCGGGCGCAAGGTCGCCGAGGTGCAGGCGCTAGCCACGCGCGCGCATGCGATCACCGACATTGCCGCGCCGATCGCCTCGGGCTCGTTCCGTACTCTCGGCATGATCGTCGCGCCCTGCTCGATCCGCAGCATGTCCGACATCGCGCACGGCACCACCGCGACCCTCCTCACCCGCGCCGCCGATGTCTGCCTGAAGGAGCGCCGCCCGCTGGTGCTGATGGTGCGCGAGACGCCGCTTCATCTCGGCCATCTGCGCAGCATGACGGCGCTCGCCGAGATGGGCGCCATCCTGGCGCCGCCGGTACCCGCTTTCTACGCCGAGCCGCAGACGCTCGCCGACATGGTCGACCAAACGCTTGGCCGCATGCTCGACCTCTTCGGGCTGGAGACGCCGGTGGTCAAGCGCTGGGGAGAAGCTCCGGCGAGCTTGAGCGCGCTGCGCCGCAAGCCCGGCTGAGCGGCACCGCCTCAGCCGGCGGCGGCGGTGATCGCCGCGAAGATCGGCGCGGCCTCGGCATCGGCTGCGTTGCCCTCGAGATAGAGCGCGAGATTGGCGGCGGCATCGGCGGCGCGCGCGGCGGCATCGGCGCCGCCCGCTTCCGGCGCCAGCGCCTCGAGCCGGCGCTGCGCGATGCGCTCGGCGGCGAGCTCCGCCGCCTTCGCCGCCTCGTAGAGCGCGAGGATCGGGCCGTGGCGATCCTCCTCGCGCAGCGCCCGGCGCGCGGCGCGCAGCTTCTCGATCACCGCGCTGCGCCAAGGCGCGTTGACCGCCTCCGCGCGGGTGATGTCGGCGGCGGCGAGCCGGCCGCGGCCGCTGAGCCCGACCCAGCACGCATAGAGCACCAGATTGACGTTGCGGCCATGCCGATCCTGCAGCGCGATGCAGGCTTGCGACACCCCCGGGCGGCCATAGAAGCCCAGGCTGAAGCTCCAGAACGGATCGGCCTCGTCAGTCATCGCCGAGACAGATACCAAGTCCGCGCGCCGTGCGCACCAGGGCGCTGTCGGGATCGACCTGCTGCGGCGCCGCCACCGCTTCGGCCAGGGGCACGTCGACCACGCCGCGATTCTGCCAAGCGACCATGCAGTCGGACTTGCCGGCGGCGATGAGATCGACGGCGTGGACGCCGAAGGCCGAGGCGATCATGCGGTCGCTCCAGGTCGGCTGGCCGCCGCGCTGCACGTGGCCCAGCACGGTGACGCGGGTCTCGGCCCCGGTGAGACGCGCCAGCGCGTCGCCGAGCCGGTGGCCGATGCCGCCATAGGTGACGCTGCCGGTGGAATGCTGCTGCTGCACGTGCTGGCCGCCGCGGTCCTTCACCGCCTCGGCGACGACCACGAGCGCGAAGTTGCGCCCCTGGAGGCGGACCTTCTCGATATGCGCCGCCACCCGCTCGAGCGTGTAGGGAATCTCGGGGATGAGGATGACGTCGGCGCCGCCGGCAATGCCGGCGGCAACCGCGATATGGCCGGCATCGCGTCCCATCACCTCGAGGACCATGACGCGGTCGTGGCTCGCCGCGGTCGGCTGCAGCCGGTCGAGCGCCTCGGCGGCGACCATCACCGCGGTGTGGTAGCCGATCGAGTTCTCGGTCGCGCCGACGTCGTTGTCGATCGTCTTGGGAATGCCGACCAGCTTGATGCCGCCCTGCTGCGCCAGCCGGCGCAGAATGGCAAAGCTGCCATCGCCGCCGATGCCGATGAGCGTGTCGATGCCGAGCTCGCGCAGCCCGGCGATGACTTCCTCCGAGCGGTCGCGCAGGCTGCCGTCGGGCATGGGAAAGGCGAAGGGATTCCCGCGGTTGGTGGTGCCGAGGATGGTGCCGCCCAGCCTCAGGATGTTGCCCGTCGCGATGCGCAGGTCGAGCGCCTCGAATTCGAGCGGCCGGCGCAGCAGCCCCATGGTGCCGTGGCGGATGCCGAGCACGCGCCAGCCATAGCCCTGGACGGCACGGCTGACCACGGCGCGGATGGCCGCGTTCAGCCCGGCGCAGTCGCCGCCGCTGGTGAGGATGCCGATGGTCTTGGGCAACTGGGCCATGAAGGTCTCCTTGCCGGGATGGTTAACGCCGTCCTCGGCGCTCACCTTCGGCGCAGGGCTTTGCTATACTGTTAACCGCCAACCGCCACAGCGATCATTCCGGTCATGGATCTCGACGTTGAAGCCCTCAAGGCCAGGATCGAGGCCCTCAAAAGCGAGCATCGCGACCTCGACGAGGCAATCACCCGGCTCGACGCCCAAGCCCCGCTCGACCCGGTGCATGTGCAGCGCCTGAAAAAGCGCAAACTGGCCCTCAAGGACCTGATCGCCAAGCTCGAAAGTCAGCTCCTTCCCGACATCATCGCTTAGCCCGGCCCCGAGGCGGCGCCGCGCTGGCGCTTGGCCTGGTACATGGCGCGGTCGGCAGCATCGAGCGCGTCGCCGGCATTCTCGCCGCCGCTGAAGGAATAGACGCCATAGGAAATGCTGAGCGGGATCTCACGGCCCTGCCACAGCAGCGGCGCGGCCGCCACCGCCGCGGCGAGCTGCGCCGCCTTCTGCTCGGCGAGCGGCTGGTCGGTCTGCACCAGCAGCACGCCCAGCTCGTCCCCGCCCAGGCGTCCGACCACGTCGGTGTTGCGCACATTCTCGACCAGCACGCGCGCCACCTGCGTCAGCGCGGCATCGCCGGCGGCGTGGCTGTTCTGGTCGTTGATCCATTTCATGTCGTTGATGTCGATATAGACGATGCTCGAGGGCGTGCCGTAGCGTTGGGCAAAGGACATCATGCGCGTCAGCTCGCGCACGAAGGCGCGGCGGTTGGCGATCGGCATCAACGGATCTTCGTCGGCGAGCCGCTCGAGATAGCCGATTCGCTGGCGCGCCTCGCCAAGCTCGCGGCGCAGCGCGTCGACCTCGGCCATCAGCCCCATGATCGCCTGGCGCAGCTTGGGGGTGATCTCGGCCTCGCCGACGCCGGCGAGATTGAGGACGTCGACCGGCTCCGCCGGCGCGGCGGCACCGTCGGCAACGGCCCGGCGCGTCTCGGCCTTGCGGGTGGCGCCGGCGCCGAGGGCGGGTTTGGTATCGCGTATTTCCATAATGCCTATGGCGCGCGCCCGGATTTGCGAAACGGTTGCAATTATGCCAGAAATCGCCGGTGGCGCAAACCCGCCCGCGACCGCGGCGATGGTCGCTTGCCCTGATGCCCCTCGCACCTATAATGCGCGCCTTCCGCGGCAGGGGATTCGAGTGGGATGAGCGACACGCGGCCGGCGGTCGGGATCATCATGGGCAGCCAGTCCGATTGGGAGACGATGCGGCATGCCGCGGAGACGCTCGACACGCTGGGCATCGCCCATGAGCGGCGCATCGTCTCCGCCCACCGCACCCCCAAGCGACTCGTCACCTATGCCGAGGGGGCGCGCCAGCGCGGGCTCAAGGTGATCATCGCCGGCGCCGGCGGGGCGGCCCATCTGCCGGGCATGGTGGCGTCGCTGACGCCGCTTCCCGTGCTGGGCGTGCCGATCGAGAGCCAGGCGCTCAAGGGCATGGACAGCCTGCTGTCGATCGCGCAGATGCCGGGCGGCGTGCCGGTGGGCACGCTCGCCATCGGCAAGCCGGGCGCGGTCAACGCCGCGCTGCTGGCGGCGGCGATCCTGGCGCTCGGCGACAGCGGCATCGCCGCCGCGCTCGACCGCTGGCGCCGCGCGCAGACCGACGCGGTCGCCGAGCGTCCCGAAGGCTGATGATCGAGCCCGGGGCGACGATCGGCATCCTCGGCGACGGCCAGCTCGGCCGCATGATCGCGCTGGCCGCCGCGCCGCTCGGCTATCGCTGCCACGTCTACGGCCCCGAGGCCGACAGCCCGGCCAAGCAGGTGACGCCCTACGCGACCACCGCCGCCTATGACGACCGCGCGGCGCTGGCGCGTTTCGCCGACGCGGTCGACGTCGTCACCTTCGAGTTCGAGAACGTGCCGGCGGACACGGCGGAGATCATCGCCGCGATCAAGCCGGTGCGGCCCGGCCCCAACGCGCTGCGCATCGCCCAGGATCGGCTCAAGGAAAAGGATTTCCTGCGCTCCATCGATGTCGCCACGACGCAATACCGCGAGGTCGCCAGCGCCGAGGCGCTGGTGCGCGCGGCGCGCGATATCGGCCCGCGGGGCGTCTTGAAGACGGTGCGCGGCGGCTATGACGGCAAGGGTCAGGTGGCGATCCGCGCCGACACCGATCTCGCCGCCGCCTGGCGCGAGATGGGCGCCGAGATCGGCATCCTCGAAAGCTATGTCGACTTCCTGTGCGAGATCTCGGTCATCGTCGCGCGCGGCATCGGCGGCAACTGGGCGACCTACGTGCCGGTCGAGAACCACCATGCGCATCACATCCTCGACACCACCATCGCTCCGGCGCGGATCGCGCCGGAGGTGGCGATGCGCGCCGAGGCGATCGCGCGCCACGTCGCCGACCGGCTCGAGCTGGTCGGGCTGCTCGCGGTCGAGATGTTCGTGACCTCGACCGGCCAGGTCCTGGTGAACGAGCTGGCGCCGCGGCCGCACAATTCCGGCCATTGGACCATCGACGCCTGCATCACCAGCCAGTTCGAGCAGCTGGTGCGCGCCATCTGCGGCCTGCCGCTGGGCTCGCCGGAGCGGCATTCGGATGCGGTGATGAAGAACCTGATCGGCGCCAATATCGGGCGCTGGCGCGACGCGCTCGCCGAGCCCGCGGCCAAGCTCCATCTCTATGGCAAGGCCAAGGCCGCGCCCGGCCGCAAGATGGGGCATGTGACGCGGCTGCTGCCGCGACGGAACTAGGACGCGGCGATGGACGACCGGCTCCGGCTCCGCGCCGCCGCCGCAGGCGACATGCCGGCGATCGCGCGCATCTACGGGCACTATGTCGAGACCAGCTGCTGCACCTTCGAGGAGGTCCCGCCGGCGGCCGAAGAGATGGTCCGGCGCTGGCAACAGATCCGCGCCGCGGGCCTGCCGTGGCGGGTGGCCGAGAACGGCGCCGGGGTCATCGGCTATGCCTATGCCGGTCGCTTCCGCGCGCGCTCGGGCTATCGCTACACGGTCGAGAATTCGGTCTATGTCGCGCATGACGAGCTGCATCGCGGCCTCGGCCTGGCGCTGATGCGCGCGCTGATCGCGGACTGCACGGCGCTCGGATACCGGCAGATGCTGGCGGTGATCGGCGACAGCGCCAACGCGGCCTCGATCCGGCTGCATGCGCGCCTGGGACTTCCAACCGGCGGGCCGCGAGAACGCGGTCGGGCTCAAGTTCGGCCGCTGGGTCGATGTGGTGGTGATGCAGCTCGCTCTCGGAGACGGCGCGCGCAGCGTGCCCACCGCCGAGCCTGGCGAGCCTTAGATCGGCAAGGCTGAGCGGGAGCAGACTGCGTCATCGGTGTACACCGGGGGCTAAAAATCTGCTCGTGCGCCGCTGACGCAGGGCGGGCGCCGAAGCGCGTCTGCGAACCATGCTACGGGCGCCGCCCTCCGCCGCCAAGGCTGCTGGCTAGGCCCGGGCGCTCAAGGCTGCTTTTCCGGTCACCGCTTGCTCCCGCCGGCACAAGGTTTTGACGTACGCGGTCTTGCCGATCTCGTCGCGCAGGGCCGAGCGACCGATCACCTCCTGCCATCCCGAGGCGCAGCCCAGCTCGTTGTCGACCCGTTCCGACATCACATCCACCGCGGTTTTCTCGGTGCATTGATCGGCGGGGGTCGCGCTGAGGCAAATGAGAATGATCGCTGCGAAGCTGTCCATGGGTCGCGCTCAGGACCGCCGCGCCGGGCGCATCAGCCGCAGCGGGTTGGGCAGCCGGTCGAAGCCCTGGCGCAGCCGCGCGCCGAGCCGCGGCAGCGCCATCACATCGGCGAGGCGGCGGTCGAGGAAGGCCTGCGTGTCGGCCGCCCCGGGCGAGCGGTCGTCGAGCCAGTAGAGCGTGGTCGCGGCATAGACCGCCGCCAGCAGGCCGCGCTTGCTGTAGAAGTTGAAATCGGTGGCGGTATCGCCGGCGGCGTACCAGACCGCATCGACGGTGTCATAGAGCAGGCGCGGCCCGAGCGCCGCGTGCTGCGGCAGTGCCAGCAGCGCCAGCGCCCGCCGCACCGCCTCGCGATGGGGCTCGAGCAGCGACAGCCGCGCCCAGCAGGCGGCGGCGACGCGCTCGCGCACCTTCATCGCCGCGAGGTTGCGCCCGGCGAGCGCCGCCAGCATCCGCTGGTCGGCCCAGCGGCTGAAGCCGGCGACGATGTCGCGCGGGCCGCGGGGAAAGAGCGCCGCGAGATCGCCCTCCTCCCAGCCGAGACGGCGCGCGGCGGTTGCCGCGGCGGCGCGGCTCCAGCCGTCGAACGGCACATCCGGCAGCATCGCCTCGATCAGCGCCGCGCGCCGCGCGTTCTGGTCCGTCATCCTATTCCTCCGTCGCCGCGGGCGCGCCGCCGATGTCGATCGGGTAGCGCATGCCCTCCTCGTTGAACACGAGCAGGCGCAGATCGGTCATGCGCTGGGGATAGAGCATGCCGTCGAGATGGTCGCATTCGTGCTGGACGACGCGGGCGTGGAAGCCCGCGGCGACGCGCTCGATCCGCTCGCCCTGCGGCGTCAGCCCGCGATAGCGGATGCGCGTCCAGCGCGGCACCGCGCCGCGCAGCCCCGGCACCGAGAGGCAGCCTTCCCAGCCGAGCGCGCGCTCCTCGCCCAGGGGCTCGATCACCGGATTGGCCAGCGCGATCAGGCTCTGCGGCTCGTCGTCCTCGGCACCGGTGGTGCGGTCCGGCGGCACGTGGAAGAGGACGAGGCGGAGCGGCACATGCACCTGCGGCGCGGCGAGCCCGGCGCCGCCGATATCGACCAGCGTTTCCCGCATGTCGGCGACCAGGCGCCGGATCTCGGGCGCGGTCGGGTCGGCGATCTCGGCGGCGACGCCGCGCAGCACCGGGTGCCCCATCCGGGCGATCTTGAGAATGGCCATGGCCCTATACTATGTGCATCGCGGCCCCGGGGGTAAAGGGACGGCAAGCGGCCCGGGCTGCCGGCTTCACAAAGTGGCGGAGTTGTGCTATTTATTGGTCAACTGGCTGCGGTTTCGCGGCCGGCTTTTTTTTGACCCAACCGATCGGAGTGCGGCTGTCGTGCAAATCCTCGTCCGCGACAACAATGTCGACCAGGCGCTGCGCGCCCTGAAGAAAAAGCTGCAGCGCGAGGGCGTGTTCCGCGAGATGAAGCTCCGCCGCAACTACGAGAAGCCCTCCGAGCGCCGCGCCCGGGAAAAGGCCGAGGCCGTGCGCCGCTACCGCAAGCTGCTGCGCAAGCGGCTGGAGCGCGAAGGCTACTAGTACCTCTGCACAGAGGTTTTGACGGGTTGCGCGCGGCCTACTGCCCAGCCGTATCGCCGGTGGGTTCGGGTCCCCTCGGATGGACGGGTTGGGGTGGATTTCGGTCCTTGCGCCCGCAGGCCGATCCCGACCGGTTCGCGCCCATCCAAAATATGTCTACATTTTTCTGACGAGCGCTGGACGCCATCTTCAGAATGCTACGAAAACAATTTGGCGATCTCGGCCATGGGGACGAACAGTCTTTGGCCCCCTTCGACGAGATATCTGAAGCGGTAGCGCTGATAGAACTGCGCCGCCTTGTCGTCCTTGGCGTCGACGACGAAGGCGTAGGAAGCGATCTCGTTCCGCAGCGCGCGGCTAAAGGCGTCGAGAAGCATGAACTCGCCGTGTCCTCGCCCTTGATGGCGCGCATCGACCGCCAGCCGTCCCATCAGCGTCGCGGGGACGACCGGATAGCGTGGTAGCCGCTTCGCAAGCGCCTCGGGCAATTCGGCAAGAGCGATGCTGGTCGCCGCAAGCGTGTAATAGCCGAGTGGAACGCGGTCGTCGTCGCAGACCAGCACGAAGCACGTGGCGACCCGCCGCCTTGCGTCCTGTCCTGCCTGCTGTCGCAGATACCTATCCAGCGGCTCAATGCCGCTGGCGAAGCTCTCTCGATCGTGTTGGTCCGATAGGGGCTCGATGCGTAGTGGCGGCACAGCGGCAGCCACTCACGCCCCGGTCAGCTTGAGGTAGCGTTGCACGGAAGCTTTGAGCCGACGGTTCGGCTCTCGCGGATTGAGGAGCGCCTCGGCGAACGCTCGGCTGTCCGCGGCGCTCAGCCGGATCGTCTGGGTTTCCTCGATGACGCGCACGGCCGCGTCATGCACGCTGGCGATCACGAAATCCGTCAGCGTGCGCCCCTGCAGCTCGGCAGCGCGTTGGAACAGCGCCTTCTGGTCGCGGGAGACCCGCGCCTCCAGCCGCTCATCTCGCGCCTTGGCTGTGGCTTTTCCTGACATGTCGCGCATACCTTGAGTTGCATCCGGAACGTGGCGTATTATGTACGGCTAATAGACGGACGTTTCAAGCGGCGCCGTCAGAGGTGCCCGTCTATGACGGGATCGGGGGAGAAATGACACCACCTGAATCACCACTCAAAAGCGCGATTTAGGCCCGGCGCAAGGATGAGCGCTGACTCGCAGTCGTTCTCGGATAATTTTTTCCGCCTGACCGGCCATTCGCCGATGCGGTGGCAGCATCGGCTGTTCGATCAGTTTATCGACGGAAAAATTCCTGCCGCGCTCGATTTGCCGACCGGGCTCGGAAAGACCTCGGTCATGGCGATCTGGGTTCTCGCGCGGGCCCTCGCGACGGAAATCGCGCTTAAGGCCATTCCGCGCCGGCTGGTCTATGTCGTGGATCGGCGGGCTGTGGTCGATCAGGCGACGGCAGAGGCCGAGAAGCTGCGCACCGCGCTCGAAGCCGACGCAAGACATCTGAAGGAACAGCTTCGGCTGGACGGCACACTCCCCATTTCGACGCTCCGCGGCGCATATGCCGATAACCGAGAATGGCTCGACGATCCTGCAGCACCCGCGATCATCGTCGGCACGGTCGACATGATCGGCTCGCGCCTCCTGTTCGAGGGCTATGGCGTATCGCGCAAGATGCGGCCCTATCATGCCGGCCTCCTCGGCGCGGATACGTTGGTCGTGCTCGATGAAGCACATCTCGTCCCGCCTTTTGAGGCGCTCCTTCGACGGATCGAGTTCGGAACGAATGAATTCGGACCCCGCGCTAACGCCAATGATCACCACGAACTTGTTCCGCCGTTCAGACTACTGTCCCTGTCGGCGACGGGCCGCGCCCAATCAACGTCGCACGGCAGCACTGAAGACGGTTCGTTTCACCTCGAAGGCGAGGATATCTCGGACCCGGTCGTCATAAGGCGTCTCGCTGCGAGAAAGACGCTCGAATTCGTCAAGATCAGCGATGCAAAAGACGCGCTTGTCGATGCGCTTTCAGAGCAGGCCTGGATGGCTTTGGCGAAAAACGATCGGCCGCCCCGATGCCTTGTCTATTGCGGCAGCCGCGAGATCGCAGAGAAGGTGAAGGAGAAGCTCGACAAACTCGCAGCACCCGACAAAAAAGCATCCCAGGTCAAGGCTGACACGGAACTGTTCGTCGGCGCCCGGCGCGTCAAGGAGCGCGAGGATGCAAAGACCTGGCTGCAAAGCCATGGCTTCCTCGCCGGTTCGGGTTCACCGGCGAAGCCCGCATTCCTGATCGCTACGTCGGCGGGCGAAGTCGGCGTCGATCTCGATGCCGATCACATGGTTTGCGATCTCGTGCCTTGGGAACGCATGGTGCAGCGCTTGGGCCGCGTCAACCGCCGTGGCGAAAGTGATGCAACGATCGCTGTCGTTCATGGCGATGAGCCAAAGCCGAAGAAGCCCGATGAGCCGACGGAGCAGGAACGGCGCCAGATCGTCGGATTTCGCTCGCGCGCGGTATTTGAAGAGCTTCCGAACGCCGGCGACGGAAAGGACGCGAGCCCGGGCGCGCTGCGCGAGCTGAAGCTGCGCGCCGAGACGGACGAGGTGCTCCGTGGGAAGATTGCGGCAGCGACCACGCCAGAACCCTTGCGACCGGCACTGACCCGCCCGCTCGTCGATGCATGGTCCATGACCGCGCTTGAAAACCACACGGGCCGTCCGGACATCGCGCCCTGGCTGCGCGGCTGGGTCGAGGAGGATTGGCAGACCACAGTTATTTGGCGGTCACATTTGCCGGTACGTGAAGGCGTTTCCGAATGGCCCCGTACATCGACGGAGAAGAGGGAGGTCGCAGACTTCTTCGAGGCGGCTCCGCCGCATCAGAGCGAGAAGCTAGAGACCGAGACATATCGCGTCGCAAGCTGGCTTCAGGCACGCGCAAATGCGCTGCTCAAGCGCGAGCGGGACGCTCCGAAAGAAAGCGCCGAAGGCGAAGATACCGGCGAAGCCGAAGCGTCTACGGCTGGTGCCCCCGATACCGATGAGCCGGAGACCGAGCAAACCACGCCAGCAAGGAAACTGAGGCGCGACGATATTGTCGCGTTCGCCCTCTCGCCCGGCGGCGATTACGGAGCCCGGTATACGCTTGGCGGTCTGGCGCAGGAGCGCAAGAGCAAGTCGAAGGATGAATTTCAAGACGAACTCGTCGGCAAGATACTCGTAGTCGATGCGCGCTTCAGCGGGCTGAAGGACGGCTTGCTGGACGCAGCCTGCGATGGATTCCCCGATACGGCTGATGGCTCGACTGAATGGAGTATGCAAGCGCAATTCCGCGTGCGGCGGCCAACGTCCGATGATTACGAGAGTAGGGACGAAGATTGGCGGTTCGAGGACGATTTTGTCCTCCGGAGCGACGTCAATGGCGATCCGGAGGAGTGGCTCGTCGTCGAGCATTACAGGGATGCTGCCCAAAGAGAGGACGCGCGATCGATCTCCAGGCCGCAGGAGCTTGCCGAGCACCAAAATTGGGCAGAGCAGAGGGCCCGAAAAATTGCCGCGAAGGTCGGCCTTTCCGGCATCGCCGCTGAAGCATTGGCGCTTGCGGCTTCCCTGCACGACGAAGGCAAGAAGGCGGAACGCTGGCAGCGCGCTTTCAGGGCGCGGCGCGACGCCAAACGATACGGGCTCGCGGGCCCGCTCGCGAAGACGCGCGGGCCGATCAATCAGGCGATCCTGGACGGCTATCGGCACGAGTTCGGGTCGCTGTCCTACGTAGAAAAAGACCCTGAATTCATGGCGCTGCCGGAGGGCTGGCGCGATCTCGTCCTGCATCTTGTCGCCGCGCATCACGGCGGCGCGCGACCGCTCATTTCGACGCAAGGCTGCGAAGATGCGCCGCCTTCCGCGCTCGAAGCGCGTGCCCGCGACGTCGCGTTGCGCTTCGCTCGGCTGCAGAGCGTTGGGGACCATGGGGTCTTGCCTGGTGGGAAACGCTCCTGCGCGCCGCCGACCAGCAGGCTTCGCGCGACAACGACGCGCGCGACTTGGGACAACCGCTTCGCAGATGGAGAACGTCTGATGGCGGAAGCATCGATCAAGGTGGATCTGCTTAACCCCGGTCAGGTATTCGCTTGTTTGGGGCTTATGGAAGCCGCAGATTATCTGCTGCGCGGCGCCGAG
>CAWIRE010000003.1:0-756993 GCA_963838385.1 uncultured Alphaproteobacteria bacterium | reverse complement strand
TATTTCCGTGCCTTCGCAGGTCTATTGAAGTCGCCTGAAGACAAGCAAGGCGCCGGCGAACTGGCGCCATTCCGCTTCGAGGCGCGCAATCGCCGGCCGCCGACCGATCCGGTCAACGCCATGCTGTCGCTTGCTTATGCGATGCTGACCCGACATTTGACGATCGCGTTGGCATCGGTAGGGCTCGATCCCTACCGGGGTTTTTATCATGCACCGCGCTATGGCCGCCCGGCGCTGGCGCTCGACCTCATGGAGCCGTTCCGCGCGATCATTGCCGATTCCGTCGTGCTGTCGGCGGTCAATACCGGCGAGGTCGGGCCGAACGATTTCGTCGTGGCGGTCACGGGGACGGCGCTGACGCAAGCAGGGCGCCGCCGCTTTGTCGAGGCGTTCGAGCGTCGTCTCTCCCAGGAGACGACGCATCCTGTCTTCGGCTATCAGGTGAGCATGCGCCGCATGCTGTTGGTTCAGACGCGGTTGCTGTCCCGGTTTCTTTTGGGAGAGTTGCCGACCTATCCTCACTATTTGCCGCGGTGAGGACTCGCCCCATGGCCGACGAACGCCTCTTCATCGTGACTTACGACATCTCCGACCAAAAGCGCTGGCGGCGCGTGTTCAAAGCCATGCATGGGTATGGCGAATGGATACAGCTTTCCGTTTTCCAGTGTCGTCTCTCGCAGCGGCGCCGCGCCGAGCTCGAGACGCGATTGCGTGAACTGGTGAAGAATGGCGAGGACCACGTCCTCCTGATCGATGTCGGGCCGGCAGACAAAATCGAGCTGGCCATGGAGAGCATCGGCAAAACGTTCTCGAAAATGGAACGCCGAGCTACCGTCATATAGTAAGATTGCGTGGTTCTGGAGAAGGAGGCCGGCCCTGGTTAAACGTGTTTCGTACCCGCCGGACGCTTTCGAGCGGCGATGTGCCGCGCGAAACCCCGCACCCGCTCGAATCTTGGTAGATTGTTGAAATCGTGAAGCTCTTTGACATGGTCAATACGATGGCGTGTAGAATTTGGCAGGTTTCGCCCATCGCCGTGGGCCACCGGTCGAAAACGCAGCAAGATTGCCTTGGTATCCAAGGGCTTGTAGGGTGGCTGCATCCGAGGCGCGCGCGCCTCGGCCTCATTGAAGCCGCGTCGGCGTCGATACGATCCAGCATCGCGTCGGCATCCGAGGCGCGCGCGCCTCGGCCTCATTGAAGCGTCGCGGCATGGTCGAGAGCGTCGATCGCATGTCGAGCGCGCATCCGAGGCGCGCGCGCCTCGGCCTCATTGAAGCGCGTCATGCCGATGCGCATGCCGATGAGGCCGCGATTGCGCATCCGAGGCGCGCGCGCCTCGGCCTCATTGAAGCACGTCAGGCATCGCCGACAGCATCACGCGGCGCTCGCGCGCATCCGAGGCGCGCGCGCCTCGGCCTCATTGAAGCGTCGGCATGCCGCGCGTCGACTGCGCGCGTCGACGGGCATCCGAGGCGCGCGCGCCTCGGCCTCATTGAAGCGCGGCGGCCAGCTCGACACGGTCGCGCCGGCCATGCAGCGCATCCGAGGCGCGCGCGCCTCGGCCTCATTGAAGCGAGTTCTCCACGGGCAAGCCTGTGGGAGAGCGCGGAGCGCATCCGAGGCGCGCGCGCCTCGGCCTCATTGAAGCGCGTCCGAATATTCCGCTCGCCCGCGTCGTGCCGACAGTGCATCCGAGGCGCGCGCGCCTCGGCCTCATTGAAGCACGCCACCCGCGACCCGGGCCTGGCGACGCTCGGGCAGCATCCGAGGCGCGCGCGCCTCGGCCTCATTGAAGCTCCTCGGCCAGCACCCGCATCGCCGCCGCCTCAACTGCCGCATCCGAGGCGCGCGCGCCTCGGCCTCATTGAAGCTGCTTGCGCTCGCGCTCCGCCGCCGCCTCTTCGCGCCGGCATCCGAGGCGCGCGCGCCTCGGCCTCATTGAAGCCGAGTGAGCGCCCGGCTACGCCGCCGCGCCGTCTGAGGCATCCGAGGCGCGCGCGCCTCGGCCTCATTGAAGCATCTGTGCCCATTGGATATCGGTAGCGAATTCGCCGCACGCATCCGAGGCGCGCGCGCCTCGGCCTCATTGAAGCATCGACAGCGCGTACAACGCGCGCCGCGTGCTCTGCAAGCATCCGAGGCGCGCGCGCCTCGGCCTCATTGAAGCGTGCCGATGCAGTACCTGCTCGATGCCTTCACCTTTTTGCATCCGAGGCGCGCGCGCCTCGGCCTCATTGAAGCGGCGTCTTCGCGCTCCTAGTCGCCGCGTGTTTCAGGCATCCGAGGCGCGCGCGCCTCGGCCTCATTGAAGCAAAGCCAAGAGCGCGCATGGTGATAGCGAAAAGATACCGCATCCGAGGCGCGCGCGCCTCGGCCTCATTGAAGCGTCCGGTTATGGGCTGTCCCACGCGCACATCGCATCGACGCATCCGAGGCGCGCGCGCCTCGGCCTCATTGAAGCCCGGAGCTCGCATGACCGCCCCGCGCAAGCCCGTGATCGCCGGGCATCCGAGGCGCGCGCGCCTCGGCCTCATTGAAGCACCGCAAGCCGAAGCCAGCACCTCGCGATGTCTTGCGCATCCGAGGCGCGCGCGCCTCGGCCTCATTGAAGCTTTGAACCCAGCATCGCCGTTGTCCCGGAAGATCATCGAGCATCCGAGGCGCGCGCGCCTCGGCCTCATTGAAGCCAATCAGCGGGGACCATGACGCCGTTCCCGATCAAGCATCCGAGGCGCGCGCGCCTCGGCCTCATTGAAGCGGTGGTTTCGTTGTAGGTGAACTCCTGGTCGCCGGTCTGGCATCCGAGGCGCGCGCGCCTCGGCCTCATTGAAGCTATAAGGTGCGCCGGCCCGAGATCACGTCCCGTACAGCGGCATCCGAGGCGCGCGCGCCTCGGCCTCATTGAAGCATGCGAGATAGTCGGCGGCGCGGTCGGCGGTGTCGGCCGCATCCGAGGCGCGCGCGCCTCGGCCTCATTGAAGCGTGGCCTGCCCGCACCAGGCGCAGACCCCGGCGGCTGCCGCGCATCCGAGGCGCGCGCGCCTCGGCCTCATTGAAGCCGCTCGCGCGCTCTGGCTGCATCCGGCCGGAGATCAAGCATCCGAGGCGCGCGCGCCTCGGCCTCATTGAAGCGGGATGGTCGAAGGCGGCGGTGACGATGCTCGAAGGCATCCGAGGCGCGCGCGCCTCGGCCTCATTGAAGCGATTAGAAACCCGAACTCCCGGCAGAAGCGCACGATCGGGCATCCGAGGCGCGCGCGCCTCGGCCTCATTGAAGCGAGGTTCGCCGCGAAATGCCTTCCCGGGTGATGCGGTGCATCCGAGGCGCGCGCGCCTCGGCCTCATTGAAGCCCGGTCAGATAGACGCCGCTCTTGGTCGACTTCTCCGGGCATCCGAGGCGCGCGCGCCTCGGCCTCATTGAAGCCTCGCGAAAATACTCGTGGGCATCGGCTTCGTCGGCGTCGGCATCCGAGGCGCGCGCGCCTCGGCCTCATTGAAGCGCCGTGAAGTCGACGGTGAACCCCAACGGCTCGGCCGCGCATCCGAGGCGCGCGCGCCTCGGCCTCATTGAAGCTCGTAGAAATTGTCGGCGATCGCGAAGGAGCCCGGACCGGCATCCGAGGCGCGCGCGCCTCGGCCTCATTGAAGCGTCCAGGCGGTGCGCAACCACGCCTTCGACAACTCCGCATCCGAGGCGCGCGCGCCTCGGCCTCATTGAAGCGCGATGTTTGGGCATCGCGGGTCTCGCCGCCGGGGTCGCATCCGAGGCGCGCGCGCCTCGGCCTCATTGAAGCCCCTCGTGGGGCCCCGAGCGAGCCGCTCACCGGATCGGGCATCCGAGGCGCGCGCGCCTCGGCCTCATTGAAGCGCCCAGGCAGTGTCGGCCGTATCGACCGTCTCAAGCAAAGCATCCGAGGCGCGCGCGCCTCGGCCTCATTGAAGCGAGGAGCTGGCCTCCAGCCTCAACCTCGAGCCCCACCAGCATCCGAGGCGCGCGCGCCTCGGCCTCATTGAAGCCTGCCCAACACCAATGCGACGGGCACCTTCAACGCCGGCACGCATCCGAGGCGCGCGCGCCTCGGCCTCATTGAAGCCTTGGCGTATTCGGAATCGACCAGGGCGGTGTACGCGCATCCGAGGCGCGCGCGCCTCGGCCTCATTGAAGCCTCGATGCGGCATTCTCCTGAGCAGCATCGGCGGCGACGCATCCGAGGCGCGCGCGCCTCGGCCTCATTGAAGCGAAGGACCGGAGCGCCGTCGCGCGCCGGTCCTTCGAAGCCGGCGGCATCCGAGGCGCGCGCGCCTCGGCCTCATTGAAGCGAGGTGAAGTCGCCTCAGCCGGCGCCAACTATTTCGTGGAGGCATCCGAGGCGCGCGCGCCTCGGCCTCATTGAAGCCCGGCTGAAGACCGGAACGAGGTCGCCCTGGTAGCGGGTCGTGCATCCGAGGCGCGCGCGCCTCGGCCTCATTGAAGCGCGTGCGCCAGTTCCCGAAGGCGCGCGATGCCTGACGCCGCATCCGAGGCGCGCGCGCCTCGGCCTCATTGAAGCAAGCGGGAATGGCGGGCGCTGGGCACCGTCGGCGCCGACGCATCCGAGGCGCGCGCGCCTCGGCCTCATTGAAGCGGCCTTGCTGCTCGGTGCTGACACGGTAATAGGCGATAAGGCATCCGAGGCGCGCGCGCCTCGGCCTCATTGAAGCGGATGATGACCCTCCTTTTAATGAAGATCTAACGCTTGCCCGCCGGCATCCGAGGCGCGCGCGCCTCGGCCTCATTGAAGCGTGAGATTTTGCGCCGGGTTGGCGGCGAGCTGCGCGAATGCATCCGAGGCGCGCGCGCCTCGGCCTCATTGAAGCATAGTCGAAGCCCGCGATGCCGCCTTCGATGACATGGGCATCCGAGGCGCGCGCGCCTCGGCCTCATTGAAGCCTTCGAGTGCAAGTGGTGCGATTGGTATAAGACGTGCGCATCCGAGGCGCGCGCGCCTCGGCCTCATTGAAGCCCATTCTATGATCGCTCCCGTCCTCACCGGAGGCGATGCATCCGAGGCGCGCGCGCCTCGGCCTCATTGAAGCCCTGTCGTGTCCATATCGTATTGCCGCCCGGCGATCGCATCCGAGGCGCGCGCGCCTCGGCCTCATTGAAGCCAGCATCTCGGCGACACGCGCGAGCGCGGAGGGCGAGCGGCATCCGAGGCGCGCGCGCCTCGGCCTCATTGAAGCGTTTATCGTTTTCATCGCGAACAGGCGCCTGCGGCTTGCCCGCCAGCGAGCGGCTCGCGCGGTTGCTGCGCAACCGCTGACGCCGCCGCGGACGAGCGCGCGAGGGCGCGCTCGCCGCTAATCCAGCGCCTTGACGATCTCCTCGCACATCTTCTTGGCGTCGCCGAACAGCATCATCGTGTTGTCACGGAAGAACAGCTCGTTCTCGACGCCGGCATAGCCCGACGCCATCGAGCGCTTGACGAAGAGCACGGTCTTCGCTTTCTCGACGTCGAGGATCGGCATGCCGTAGATCGGCGAGGCGGGATCGGTCTTGGCCGCGGGGTTGGTGACGTCGTTGGCGCCGATCACGAAGGCCACGTCGGTCGAGGCGAAGTCGCGGTTGATCTCCTCGAGCTCGAGCACCTCGTCATAGGGCACATTGGCCTCGGCCAGCAGCACGTTCATATGGCCGGGCATGCGGCCGGCCACGGGGTGGATGGCGTAGCGCACGGTGACGCCTTCGCGCTTCAGGATGTCGGCCATCTCCTTCAGCGCGTGCTGCGCCTGCGCCACCGCCATGCCGTAGCCCGGCACGATGATGATCGAGCTGGCGTTCTTCATGATGAAGGCGGCGTCCTCGGCGCTGCCCGACTTCACCCCGCGGTCGCCATGGGCGCCCGCTGCCACCGCGCCGCCCTCGGTGCCGAAGCCGCCGAGGATGACGTTGAAGATCGAGCGGTTCATCCCCTTGCACATGATGTAGCTGAGGATGGCGCCCGACGAGCCCACCAGCGCGCCGGTGATGATGAGGAGGCTGTTGGCCAGCGTGAAGCCGATGCCGCAGGCCGCCCACCCGGAATAGGAATTCAGCATCGAGATGACGACCGGCATGTCGGCGCCGCCGATCGGCAGGATCAGCAGGAAGCCCAGCGCCAGCGACAGCACGACGATCGCCCAGAACGCCGCATGCTCCTGGCCGACGACGAACCAGACGATGATCGCCACCAGCACGAGGCCGAGCAGCGCGTTGAGCGGATGCTGGCCGGCGAAGACCAGCGGCTTGCCGGTGATGAGGCCCTGCAGCTTGCCGAAGGCGATGATCGAGCCGGTGAAGGTGACGGCGCCGATCGCCGTGCCCAGCGACATCTCGACGAGGCTGTTGGCGTGGATCGCTCCCGCCGCGCCGATGCCGTAGGCGGCGGGATCGTAGAAGGCGGCGGACGCGACGCAGACCGCGGCCAGGCCGACCAGGCTGTGAAAGGCGGCGACGAGCTGCGGCAGCGCCGTCATCTGGATGCGCAGCGCGATGAAGGTGCCGATGGCGCCGCCGATGAGCACGCCCAGCACGATCAGCGGATAGCTGACGACGCCGGGGCTCGCCAGCGTGGTGGCGACGGCGATCACCATGCCGACGATGCCGAAGAGATTGCCGCCGCGCGCCGTCACGGGCGAGGAGAGCCCGCGCAGCGCCATGATGAAGCAGATCGAGGCGACGAGATAGAGCAATGCGGCGAGATTGGCGCTCACGGTCCCGTCCCCCTATTTCGTCTTCTTTTTCTGGAACATCTGCAGCATGCGCTGGGTCACGATGAACCCGCCGAAGATGTTCACCGAGGCGAGGATGACGGCGATGAAGCCCATCACCTTGGAGAAGCTGAAGCCGGCGGGGCCGGCCGCGATCAGCGCGCCGACGATGATGACGCTGGAGATGGCGTTGGTGACGCTCATCAGCGGCGAATGCAGCGCCGGCGTCACGCGCCAGACGACGTAGTAGCCCACGAAGCAGGCGAGCACGAAGACGGTGAGGAAGAAGACGAAGACCTGGCTGTGCTCCATGGGATCAGGCTCCTGCCGCCGGCGCCGGGGCCAGTTGCGGATGCACGACGGCGCCGTCGCGCGTCAGCAAGGTCGCTTTGACGATCTCGTCGGCGACGTCGATCTTGAGGGCTTTGTCCTTGTCGATGAGCAGCGCCAGGAAGGCCAGCAGGTTGCGGGCGTAGAGCTGGCTGGCATCGACGGCGATCTCCGACGCCAGATTGGCGGGGCCGAGGATGGTGACGCCGTTCGCCGTCGTCACCGTCTTGCCGAACTCGCTGCCCTCGACATTGCCGCCCTGCTCGACGGCGAGATCGACGATCACCGAGCCCGGCCGCAGCGCGGCCACCATCTCCCGCGTGATCAGGATCGGCGCCTTGCGCCCGGGGATCAGCGCCGTGCACACCACGATGTCGATCTTGCGCAGCGCCTCGGTGACGTGCTCGCGCTGGCGGCGGGCGAAATCCTCGCCCATCTCCTTGGCATAGCCGCCCGCCGTCTCCATCGCCTTCATCGCCTCGAGATCGACCGTCAGGAAGCTGGCGCCGAGGCTCTCCACCTGCTCCTTGGCGGCAAAGCGCACATCGGTGGCGGACACCACCCCGCCGAGCCGCCGCGCGGTGGCGATCGCCTGCAGCCCGGCGACGCCGGCGCCCATCACCAGCACGCGGGCGGGCGGGATCGTGCCGGCGGCGGTCATCATCATCGGGAAGGCGCGGCCGAAGGCGTCGGCGGCGGCGACCACCGCCTTGTAGCCGGCGAGATTGGCCTGCGAGGAGAGCACGTCCATCGACTGCGCGCGGGTGATGCGCGGCACCAGCTCCACGGCGAAGGCGATGACCCCCGCCTTGGCATAGGCCTCGACATCCTCGCGCCGCTGCAGCGGCTGCAGCAGCCCGATCAGCACCGCGCCACGCTTGATCAGCGCCAGCTCGTCGAGCGCGCCCTCGCCCGCGCGCAGCGGCCGCTGCACCTTGAGCACGACGTCGCCGGCGCCGAATGCCGCGGCGGCATCGGGGGCGATGGTGGCACCGGCCACCCGATAGGCCTCGTCGGTAAAGGCGGCGCCGGCGCCCGCGCCGGTCTCGACCACCACCTCGTGTCCCTGCCCGACCAATCGCTTCACCGTGTCGGGCGAGGCGGCCACCCGCCGCTCCTGCGGGCGGCGTTCCTTGGCAACACTGATTTTCATCGGATCGGACTTCCCCTGCCCCTCGCCGCCCGGCGCCACGGCGGCCGGCGCGACACTTTGGCCTGCGCCGCGCAATTTGTGAAGCCTCAGCCCTTGATCAGCAGCTGGGCGCGCTGGGTATCCTGGCCGCAGAGCTGGGCGCGGCCAGCCTCCTCGTCCTTGGTCGCCTTTTCGATCAGCTTCTGCAGCTCCTGGCGGCGGTGATCGTCCCGCACTGCAGCAAGCTCGGCGCGCAGCGTCTTGATGTCGCCGGCGCAGTCCGCGCGGGCCGGCAGCGATAACGTGCCGTTAACGATCAGGGCCAACGAGGCGGCGGCGAGGCCGGCCAGTGCTCTTTTCATAGGCGCTCCACCACATTAAGATGCTTAAGCGGCATTCGTGCCGCCCTTTTTAGCACCAACCAGCGCGCGAGGAAGCTGCTCCTGCGGTCCCGCGGGGCGGCGGCGCCGGTTTTCGTCAGGGAATAAGGCCGATCACCACCCGTTGTCTCCCCGTCAGGCCTGGCATGGCGAGCCGCCTCTGTCGCGGTGCGGTGCGGTGAGCGTGTCGGTCAGCGACCAGCTCATCGCGGTGCTACCGCGGTTGCGGCGCTTCGCTCGCGGCCTGACCGGCTCTGCCGTAGAGGCGGACGACCTCGTCCAGGCGGCGTGCGAGCGGGCGCTCAGCCGCGCGCACCAGTTCCAGGAGGGGACTCGCTTCGACAGCTGGATGTTCCGCATCGTGCAGACGATCTGGATCGATCAGCTGCGCGCGCGGGACACGCGGCGGGAAGAGGCCGAGGACGAGGGTATGCATGTCGGCACGGACGAGCCGGGTCGGCGTGCCGAGGCGCGCTTGGCGCTGCAGGAGGTGCGCATCGCGCTGCGGGAGCTGCCGCCGGAACAGCGCGTGGCGCTTCTGCTCGTGACGGTGGACGGGTTGAGTTACAAGGAGGCGGCGGAGGTGGCCGAGGTGCCGGTGGGGACGATCATGAGCCGTTTGGCACGCGCGAGGGTAGCGCTCCAGACGAAGCTTGACGCCGGCGGCGGACTTCGGAGGAGCACGCAGGATGTCAAAGCTGACTGACGACAGGCTGATCGCCTATCTCGACGGGGAACTCGAGGAGAGCGAGCGCGCCGGCATCGCCGATCGGCTGGAGCGCGACGCCGAGCTGCGCGAGCGCGCGGCGGCGTTGACCGAGAGCGCAGCGGCGCTGCGCGCGGCCTTCGACGAGGTGCTGCGCGAGCCGCTGCCGGAGCGGTTGATCGCGGCGGCGCGCGACGTGCCGCCCGTCGTCGTCGAGCTTTCGGCGGCGCGGCCGCCGCGTTGGCGGCGGATGCTCGGCAACCACCGCTGGTGGGTCGGCGCCGCGGCGGCGGCATCGCTCGCCGCCTTCGTCGTCGGCCTGAGCGTGGGGGGCGGCGAGGTGGCGCTGCCCGGCGCGCCGCAGAGAGCCAGCGTCGCGCCGGGCGCGGAGCTGGTCTCCGACACCTTCCCCGACAATCTCGCCGGCTATTACAAGCGCTACGTCAACGTCAACCCGGGCGAACCCGCCTCGTTCGACAAGCTGCCGCAGAATTTCCACCTGCCCAACCTCAAGCCCTGGGGATTGGACTTCCAGGGCGCGCGCTTCCTGATGGCCGAGGGGCAGCCGGCGATGGCCCTGGTCTACACCACCAGCAACAAGTCGCTGGGCCCGGTGATCGTCGTCGTCGCCAATTCCGGCAAGCCGGACGGCACCGTGCGCTTCGCCCGCAGCGGCGACATCAACGTGCTGCGCTGGCGCCATCACGGCCACGCCTATGCGCTGGCGGGGACGGCGAACGCCAATTACCTCTGGAACATCCACAACGATCTCGCCTACCAGTTCGACGGGATCTAGGAGCCTGCCCGGGAAAGACGGGCGGCAGTCATGGCCCGCCCTCCTGCCATAGCAGCGGTCGGGCCGCCGCTGGCGCTCGCCGCGGCGGCGCTGTTCGGCGCCAGCACGCCGCTCGCCAAGCTGCTGCTCGGCACGGTCTCGCCCTGGCTGCTGGCGGGGCTGCTCTATCTCGGCTCGGGGCTGGGGCTCGGCGCGGTGCTGCTGCTGCGGCGCGCCGCCGGCCGGGCGCCGCGCGAAGCGCCGCTGCGGCGCGCCGACCTGCCCTGGCTCGGCGCGGCGGTGCTGACCGGCGGCGTCGCGGCGCCGGTGCTGCTGATGCTGGGCCTGGCGCGGACCGAAGCCGCTTCCGCCTCGCTCCTCCTCAACCTCGAAGGCGTCTTCAGCCTCGCCATCGCCTGGCTGGTCCAGCGCGAGAATGTCGACCGGCGCGTCGCGCTCGGCGCCGGCGCCATCCTTGCCGGCGCGGTGTTGCTCTCCTGGGCGCCGGGCGGCGGGATCGGCGCCGGCGCGGGCACGCTCGCCATCGCGCTCGCCTGCCTGTGCTGGGCCGCCGACAACAACCTGACCCGTCCGCTCGCCGGCGCGGACCCGCTGCAGATCGCAGCAGCGAAGGGGCTCGTCGCCGGCCTCGTCAACCTGGCGCTCGGCCTGCTGCAAGGCGCGGCCTGGCCCGGCGCCGGAGCGGCGCTGGCGGCGGGAGCGGTCGGTCTCGCCGGCTACGGCATCAGCCTCGCGCTCTTCGTGCTGGCCATGCGCCATCTCGGCACGGCGCGCACCTCCGCCTATTTCTCGACCGCGCCCTTCATCGGCGCGGTGCTGGCGGTGGCGCTGCTGGGCGAGGCGGTGACGGCGAGCCTGGCGCTGGCCGCGGCGTTGATGGCGCTCGGCCTCTATCTCCATCTCGCCGAGCGGCACGAGCATGTCCACGAGCACGCCGCGCTCACCCACGAGCATCGCCACCGCCACGACGACGCCCATCATCGCCACCCGCACGACGCCGACGGGCCGCCGCGCGAGCCGCACAGCCACGTCCACACCCATGAGCCGCTGCGGCATCGCCATCCGCATTACCCCGACCTGCATCACCGGCACGGCCATTGAGGCCGCGGGCCGATCCGCCATTGGTGCCGGGGCGCGGGGCCGGCTATGATCCTGCGACAGCGGCAAGGAGCGCGCGGCATGGCCGAGGCATTCCCGCGCCGGGGACGCGATCTCCGGCTCGATTTCTTCCGCGGGCTGTCGCTGTTCTTCATCTTCATCGATCACATCCCGAACAACTTCCTCGGCTGGTTCACGCTGCATTCCTTCGCCTTCTCCGACGCGGCGGAGGTGTTCATCTTCATCTCGGGCTACACCGCCGCGCTGGTCTATGGCCGGAGCCTGCGCCAGCATGGCAGCCTCCTCGCCACGGCGCAGATCTACCGGCGCGTCTGGCAGCTCTACGTCGCCCACATCTTTCTCTTCGTGATCTTCACCGCCGAGGTCTCCTACGCGGTGCTCACGGTGAACAACCCGATGTACACCGAGGAGCTGCGCGTCGCCGACTTCCTGGCGCGGCCGCACATCGCCATCATCCAGGCGCTGCTGCTGCAGTTCCAGCCGACCTTCCTCGACATCCTGCCGCTCTACATCGTCCTGCTCGGGCTCTTCCCGCTGGTGCTGCTGGCGCTGGAGCGGGGACCGGTCTGGGCCCTGCTGCCCTCAGCCGCGCTCTATGTGCTGACGCAGCGCCAGGGCTGGGCGATGCCCGCCTATCCCGCCGGATCGGTCTGGTACTTCAACCCGCTCGCCTGGCAGTTCCTGTTCGTCATCGGCGCCAGCGCCGGCCACGCGCGCGTCAGCGACCGCTGGCCCTTTCCGCGCGGCGCCTGGCTGTCGCGGCTGGGCGTGGCGCTCGCCCTGTTCTTCCTGCTCGTCAATCTGAGCTGGCTCCTCCACTGGCTCTACGATCCCGTGCCGGCGATCCTCGAAAAGGTTCTGGTCGGCCACATCGACAAGACCAGCCTGGCCCCGCTCCGGCTGGCGAATTTCATCGCGCTGGCGCTGGCGACGGTATATTTCGTGCGGCCGGAGAGCCGCTTCCTGCGCTGGCGGGTGGCATATCCCATCATCCTCTGCGGCCAGCATTCGCTCTACGTCTTCTGCCTCGGCATCGTGCTCGCGGTGTGCGGCCATTTCATTCTCGCCGAGTTCTATTCCGCGCTGCCGATGCAGATCGTCGTCAACCTCGTGGGATTCGCGCTGATGATCGGCACCGCGGCAATGCTCGCCTGGTACAAGGCGGCAAGCACCGGCCGCGCACCGCGCAGCTCGATCCCGGCGACACCTTCGGAGTGACCGAGATGAAGTACCTTCTCCTTCTGGTCGGGGTCTTCCTTGCCGCATCGCCCCCCGCCCTCGCCGCGCCACCCGATTGCAGCGTGCCCGACGAGCTGCTGTTCGACGAGGCGCTGCTGCCCGGGGTCGCCGAGGCCCTGCACGACAAGCATCCGGTCACCATCGTCGCCATCGGCGGCGCCGGGACCGCCGGCATCGCCGCCGCCGATCCCGCGCGGGATTCCTATCCGCGCCGGCTGCAGGACGCGTTGCGCCGCCGCCATCCCGGCCTGCCGATCACGGTGATCAACAAGGGCGTGGCGCGCCAGACGGCGCAGGAGATGGTCGATCGCTTCGCGCAGGACGTCTATCCGCTCTCGCCGACGCTCGTGATCTGGGAGACCGGCACGGTCGATGCGGTACGCAGCACCGATATCGAGACCTTCTCGACTGCGCTCCAGACCGGTATCGACGCGTTGCGCGCGCACAAATCTGATACTATCCTAATAAATATGCAGTACAGTCGCAGTACCGCCTCGGTGATCAATTTCCAGCCTTATCTCGAGGCCATGGAACAGCGAGCCGACGTCGACGATGTCTATCTTTTTAGACGATTTGAGATGATGCGATACTGGAGCGAGAACGGCGTGTTCGAATTCGCGGACGTCCCCAGCGGTCGGCGGGCGGCGCTGGCGTCGCAGGTCTATGACTGCATCGGCCAGCGCCTCGCCGACGCCATCGAGCATGGCGCACGGTGAGCGGACCGGCCGCGGATCTGCGCCCGCCCCAGCGCCGCCGCACGCTCGCGGCGCTGGTCGTGCTGGGCCTGGCCGCGGCGCTGCCCGTCCTGCTGGCGCCGGCCGGCCGCACGGCCGGCGCCGCGGTTGACCGCTGCGCCATCCCGGCAGAGCTCGGCGGGCTCACCGCGCCGCTGCCGCGCGTCGCAGCCCGTCTGTCGGCGGGCTTGCCGCTGACCATCGTGGCGCTGGGATCGTCCTCCACCGAGGGTTTCGGCGCCTCCGCCCCCGACCACGCCTATCCCCATCGGCTCGGCGCGCTCCTGCGCGCGCGGTTTCCCGGCGTGCCGCTCCGCATCCTCAACCGCGGCGTCGGCGGCGAGGTCGCCACGGAGATGCTGGCGCGCCTCGACCGCGACGTGCTGGCGGAGAAGCCCGACCTCGTCATCTGGCAGCTCGGCACCAACAGCGTGCTCCAGGGCCGCGATCCGGTCGGCGACGCCGAGACCGCCCGGCGCGGCATCGAGCGCATCCGCTCCGCGGGCGCGGATGTGATGCTGATGGACCTTCAGTACGCGCCGGCGGTGCTGCTGCATCCGCGCTACCGCGACATGCTGCATGTGCTGGCGGCGGTGGCGGACAGCGAGGACGTTGCGCTGATCCGCCGCTTCGGCATGATGCGGCATTGGGCGGAGGACGGGGCGATGAGCCTGCGCGTCATGCTGGCGCGGGACCGGCTGCACATGTCGGATGCGAGCTATGATTGTCTCGCCCGGCAGGTGGCGCGGAGCATCGCCGCCGCGGTCGAGGAGCCGAGCCTGGCGCTCGCCGAGTCCGGGTCGATCGCCGGCCGATAACCGGCCGCGGCCCCGGCACAAGAGGGGGGAAGCGCGTGACGGTCGACTACGATCCGCGCCGGCCGGAAGAGATCGCCGATCCGTTTGCGACCTTCGCGCGGCTGCGCACGGAGGATCCCGTGCATCGCAGCGAGATTCTCGGCGGCTGGGTGCTGACGCGGTACCGTGACGTGCGCGCCGTGCTGTTCGATCGGCGGCTCAGCGCCGACCGCATCACGCCCTTCCGCGACCACCTGCCGCGGCCGCAGCAGGCCGAGGTGAAGGACCTGCTGGCGACGCTCGGCCTCTGGGCGGTGTTCAACGACCCGCCCGATCACACGCGGCGACGCGCGCTGCTCAACAAGGCCTTCACGCCGCGCGCCGTGGCGGCGCTCAGGCCCGTCATCGAGGCGATCGTCGAGCAGCTGCTCGACGGCATCGCCGGCCGCGCCGAGTTCGACCTCATCGCCGATTTCGCCTATCCGCTCCCGGCCACGGTGATCGCCGGGATGATCGGCGTGCCGGCCGTCGATCTCGACCGCTTCAAGCGATGGTCGGACGATATCGCCGCCTTCGTCGGCAGCGCGCTCGCCACGCCCGACAAGCGCGGGCGGGCCGAGCGCGGCGTGCGCGAGATGACCGAGTATTTCCGCGCCATGGTCGTCGAGCACCGCGCCCGGCCGCGCGCCGACATCCTGAGCGGGCTGATCGCCGCCGAGGAGCAGGGCAAGGGGCTCAGCGAGGACGAGATCGTCGCGTCCTGCATCCTGCTGCTCTTCGCCGGCCACGAGACCACGACCAACCTGATCGGCAACGGCGTGCTGGCGCTGCTGCGCCATCCCGAGCAGCTTCGGGCGCTCCGGCAACGGCCGGAGCTCATGACCGACGCGATCGAGGAAATGCTGCGCTATGACGGGCCGACCCAGGCGATGACGCGGGTGGCGCTGGAGGATATCGAGCTCCAGGGCGCCGCCGGAGAACGCCGCGTCCTGCGCCGCGGCGAACGGGTCTTCGCGCTCCTCAACGCCGCCAATCGCGATCCCGAGATGTTCGTCGACCCCGAGCGCTTCGCGGTCGCGCGCGGCGACAGCCGGCACCTCTCCTTCGGCTACGGCCCGCATTTCTGCCTCGGCGCGCCGCTCGCCCGGCTCGAGGCCGAGATCGGCATCGGCGCGCTGCTGCGGCGGGTGCCCGGCCTGACGCTCGCCGAGGAGCGCCCGGCCTGGAGCGACAGCTTCGTGCTGCGCGGCGTCAGGGCGCTTCGGGTTTCCGCCGTCCGCTCGTAGCGCCGTTGCCCTGCCGCCGCGGCACCGGGCGGCTGCGCCGGGGAGCCGATGCGGGGTCGGGCGCTGGTGGTGGCGCCGAGCTCGGCTTCTCCGCCGCCGCCGCGATCTCCGCCGCCGCTTGCCGCCAATGCTCCTCGGAGCGGCCCGCGGGCCGGCCTTCACGTTCCCAGATTTCGTAGGCACGCTCGCGGATGAGTCTTTCCTCGTCCCGATCCATCGGCAATTCCTGTCACGGAGATAACGATTTGGTTAGCGGCCGAGCGCCCCGTAGGGCCCGAGCGGCCCGGCGCTGCGCATCACCAGCAGCAGCAGCATCCGGCGCTGCCGCTCGTCGAAGCGCGCGTTTGCCGGCGCGGCGGCGCTCTGCGCGATGGACGCCCTCGCCGGGCCCGGCACCGCGCTGGCGAGCGCGACCGGCGCCGCGCGGCGCTGCTCATCGCCGAGCGCCGCAGCGCCGAGCACGAGCCCGGCCAAGACCCCCAGGCACAACCCTCCACGCCAATGCCGTAGGGGAGTTGTGCCTGCCTCTGTCATGACCGCCTCGCGCCCTTGCGCCGTCGCTGCTGAATACGAACAGGCGCAGGAAAAGGTTCCCCCTGCGTCGGTTCAGAAATAGCGCTCCGGCACGCGAATGACGTCGTCGGGCAGGATGAGCATGTCAGGCAGCGCCCGGCGGTCCTTCCCGTCGCGCGTCACCACCACATAGCCCTCCTGCGCGCGATAGGTATAGCCGCCCGCGGTCGCCACCGCGCTGGTCACGCGCATGCCGCTGGCATAGGGATACTCGCCGGGCTTGGTGACCTCGCCATAGATATAGAATGGCCGGTAGCTCAGGACGCTGACGCTGACCTTCGGATTCTTCAGGTATCCCTGCGCCAGCTTGATCTCCATCTCGTGCTCGAGCTGGGCGCGGGTGAGGCCATTGGCCTTGACGTCGCCGATCAGCGGCATGCTGACCGCGCCGTTGTCGCCGACGACGTAGTCGGCGGTGAGATCGTCGGCGCCGGCGACGACGACATGCAGCTTGTCGCCGGGCCCCAGGTGATAGGTGCTGGTGTCGATCCTGGATTGTTCGAGCAGCGGCAGGCTCGAGCCTTGCGAGGAGCAAGCCGCAAGCGGCAGCATGATCGCCAAGGCCGCGAGGATCATGCGGACGGTCGATGACATCTTCCCACTCCTTGCCATGGATGGCGCCCCAGCGAACGGCTGGGAACGCGCAACGTTCCATGCGACGGGTGAGTTCTCGTTTCCGGTTGGCGCAAGGCGAAGGCGACAAGGCGAATTCGCGCAGCGAATTCGTCCGAGGCGGCGTCAGCCGTTGCGTCAGCAACGGCGGGAGCCGCACCGGGCCGGCTAGCCTCCACGGTGCGGGCTCTCGCGGTTGCAAGAGCAACCGCTGACGCCCGCCAGCGACGACGCCTGCGGCGTCGCGCTAGGGAGTCATCACGGCGCGGCCGATGATGCGGCCGGCCTTGAGATCCTCGAGCACGGCATTCGCCTGATCGAGCCGGCGCTGGTTGACCGGCACCGGCGGCACCCTGCCGGTGGCGACCAGCGCCAGCAGCTCGCGCATCTCGGCGAGGCTGCCGACATAGGAGCCCTGCACGGTGATGGCGCGCATCGGCAGCAGCGGCAGGCTCAGCGTGATGTCGCCGCCGAACAAGCCGACGATGACGTATTTGCCGCCCTTGGCGATGGCGTCGATGCCGAGCCTGGCGGTGGCCGAGGCGCCGACGAAATCGATGGCGGCGCCGATCGGCGCGCCGGCGGCGGCCTGCGCCTGGCGCACCGCATCGGCGGCGCCGGCATCGATGGCGCCGATGGCGCCGGCCGCGAGCGCCGCCTCGCGCTTCTTGGGATCGATATCGGCGGCCACGGCGCCCTTGCCGCCCAGCGCCTTGAGCAGGGCCAGGCACATCAGCCCGAGCCCGCCGGCGCCGATCACGAGGATCGGCTGCTCCTTGAAGATCGCCTCGCCGACGCGCTTCAAGGCGCCGAAGGCGGTGATGCCCGAGCAGGCGAAAGGCGCCGCCTGCATCGGGCTGAGGCCGCCGAGATCCAGCAGGTAGCGCGGATGCGGCACCATCACGTGATCGGCATAGCCGCCCGGCTTCTGCACGCCGAGGAAGCGCGGCGTGGCGCAGAGCTGCTCCTCGCCGCGCCGGCAGGCGGCGCAATCGCCGCAGCCGATCCAGGGATGCGCCAGCCGCTTGTCGCCGAGCTTGACGCCCTTGGCATCGGGGCCGAGCGCCACCACCTCGCCGACGATCTCGTGGCCCATGGTGAGCGGCGGCACCAGCCCGCGATCCCTGACGGTCAGCTTCTTGCCGCCGCCGAGATCGTACCAGCCGTCCCAGATGTGGAGGTCGCTGTGGCAGACGCCGGCGGCCAGCGTGCGCAGCAGCACCTCGGTGCCTTGCGGCTTCGGCGTCGGCTTCTCGCTCGGCCTGAGCGGCGCGCCGAAATCGACGACATCGTAGCTCTTCATGGCCCATCCTCCTCGCGCTCGTTGGCCGAAGCTTAGGCGAGAGCGGGCGGCCTGTCAGCTGCCGGGCGACGGGCGGCCGCGGCCAGCGGTAGAGAGAGGTGATTTCCGCCCGCGGCCGGGCTATACCGCAGCCTCATGACCGTCCTCGTGACCGGCGCCGCGGGCTTCATCGGCTACAGCACCAGCAAGGCCCTGCTGCAGCGCGGCGAGCGGGTGATCGGCATCGACAATCTCAACGACTACTACGCGGTGACGCTGAAAGAGGCGCGGCTCGCCGAGCTCGCCCGCTTCCCCGATTTCAGCTTTCACCGCCTCGACATCGCCGAGCGCGGCGCGGTCTGCGATCTCGCGGCGCGCGAGGGCGCGATCGACCGGGTCGTCCATCTCGCGGCCCAGGCCGGCGTGCGCTATTCCCTCACCAATCCGCACGCCTATGTCAGCGCCAACATCGTCGGCCAGCTCGAGGTGCTGGAGGCCTGCCGGCAGCTGCCGCGCCTCAGGCATCTCGTCTTCGCCAGCTCCTCCTCGGTCTATGGCGGCAACACCAAGCTGCCTTTCGCCATCACCGACCCGGTCGACACGCCGCGCTCGCTCTATGCCGCGAGCAAGAAGGCGGACGAGCTGATGGGCTATTGCTACGCGCATCTTCATCGCCTGCCGATGACGGCGCTGCGCTTCTTCACCGTCTATGGACCGTGGGGGCGCCCGGACATGGCGGCATGGATCTTCACCGAGGCCATCCTCGCCGGCCGGCCGGTGCGGCTCTTCAACCACGGCAAGATGCGGCGCGACTTCACCTATATCGACGACATCGTCGCCGGGGTGCTGGCGGCGCTCGATCGGCCGCCCGCCGATGACGGCGCACCGCCCTACCGGGTCTACAATCTCGGCAACCACCGCAGCGAGGAGCTGACGCGCTTCATCGCGCTCCTCGAGGCGGCGCTCGGACGCAAGGCGGTGATCGAGCTGGCGCCCATGGAGCCGGGCGACGTGCCGGCGACCTACGCCGACATCAGCGAGACGACGCGCGATCTCGGCTTCCGGCCGGTGACGCCGATCGATGAGGGGCTGCCGCGCTTCGTCGCGTGGTTTCGCGACTACCACCGCGTCTGACGCGGCAGGTCCCGACATTGCCCGCCCCGTCTGTTACCGTTAAAATACCATTTGGTTGGCCTGAACACTCAAACGGGGCTGCGGCATGCCTTCGTTTCGCGTCTATTTCATTGGCGTCAGCCGGAAGATCGTCGATGTCGCGGCGCTCGATTGCACCGACGAGAGCCAGGCCATCGACCAGGCCAAGAAGCTCCTCGGCGAGCACGGCTCGGCGCAAGGCGTCGAAGTCTGGGAGGGCGCGCGGCGCGTGCTCAGCCTGACGCGCGAGGACTAAAGCAGCATGCGCTGGGTGACGAGCACCTTGCCGCCATAGCCCGAAAGCTCGGCGAGCGCGGGCCGATCCAGGATGATCAGCATCTTGTCCTCGATCACGGCGAGCCGGTCCTCGCGCAGCTTGGTCAGGGTGCGGTTGAGGTGGATCATCGACAGCCCGGTCGCGTCGGCGAGGTGCTGGCGCTGCAGCGGGAAGGGGCAGATGGTGCCGTCGGCAAGCTCGAGCCGCTTGAGCCGGTCGAGCAGCTCCAGCATCAGGTAGCCGACGCGCTGCAGCGGCTTGCAGCGCCCGAGCAGCGCCAGGCGCACATCGGCACGATGCTCCTCCTCGACGCGCCAGCGCAGCAGGTCGAAGGCGAGGTCGATATTCCGGCGCAACAGGTCGACCAGGGGGACGCCGGTCAGGACGCAGACGCTGGCCGGCGTCAGCGTCTGCACCGAATGGCGCACCGTGCCGAGAAGCGCCGAGGACAATCCGACGATCTCGCCGGGAAGCACGAGATCGAGGATCTGCCGCCCGCCCACGGGCAGCGTGTCGTAGCGGAACGCCCAGCCGTCATAGAGGGTGTAGAGCGGGCCGCCGACCTCGCCCGCCTGCACCAGATCGTGCTTGGCCGGCAGCGCGAGATGCGCCGTCTTCATCGACGAGATCGCCTGCAGCTCCGTCGCGCTGAACGGACGGAAGCATGATCGGTGGCGCAACCGACAATCGATGCAGGGCACGTGCACAGCTCGGGAAACCGCGGGCATGCCGAGCAAGATATCGGTACCAATGCCTTAGCCAAGGGCGGAAATGTAAAATGCCGGCGGCAAAATGGCGCTCAAATGAGCGATCGGACACCAAATGATGAGACCGCCCGAGCCGGTTTCGCCGCGCGCGCCCCTTAGGAGCGAGGGCGGCGCGGGGCACTGACCCGGAGGAGCGGGGCGCCTTGCGACGGGGCTGTCCGGTTGAGCGAACGCGGTTGCGAGGTGGTGATCGTCGACACCCTTCCGTCGTCGTGGCCGGGCTTGTCCCGGTCATCCACGTCTTGCCGCATGCCCGTCGAAAGACGTGGATGCCCGGGACTCGGCCTTCGGCCGGCCCGGGCATGACGATCGGGGGGATTTGCGATGATCGGACGAGCGTCAGCGGCCCTCGTACAGCGCCAGCAGCGCCTCGCCATAGGTATGGCGGATCGCGTGGCGCTTGATCTTGAGCGTCGGCGTCATCTGCCCGTTGGCGGTGGAGAAGGGCTCCGGCGCGATGATGAAATGGCGCACGCGCTCCACCGGCGACAGCTCGGCATTGACCCGCGCGACGGCGGCGGCGATCACCTTGCGCAGCTCGCCGTCGCCGGCCAGCGCGGCAAGATCGGGCGCGACCCCGCGACGCCGCGCGAAGCCGTCGAGGAACTCGGCATGCGGCACGATGACGGCGACGAGATAGGGGCGGCGATCGCCGAACACCATCGCCTGGCCGATCTCGGGCTGCAGCGTGAGATAGCCCTCGACCCGCGCCGGCGACAGCATCTCGCCGCCGGAATTCTTGATGAAGTCGCGCTTGCGGTCGGTGATGCGGATATAGCCTTCGGCATCGAGCTCGCCGACATCGCCGGTGTGCAGCCAGCCCTCGGCCAGAGCGCGCGCCGTCGCCTCGGGATCGTTCCAATAGCCCTTCATCACCATCGCGCCGCGCACCAGGATCTCGCCATCCGCAGCGATCCGCACCTCGGCGCCCTCCAGCGGCGGCCCCACCGTGTCGATCTTGATGCGGCGCGGCGGATTGACGCTCATCACCGGCGAGGCCTCGGTCTGGCCGTAGCCCTGCAGCAGCGGCACGCCGAGGGCCAGAAAGAAGCGGCCGATCTCGGGATTGAGCGGCGCGCCGCCCGAGACCATCGCCTTCAGCCGGCCGCCGAAGCGCTGCCGCACCTTGCGCCGCACCAGCGCCTCGGCGACGAGATCGAGCAGCCGCTCGAGCGGCGTGAGGCGGGCATCGTCGAAGCGCTTGCGGCCGAGGCGCAACGCCAGGTCGAAGAGGCGGCGGCGCAGTCCGCTCTGCCGCTCCATGCCGCGCAGGATGCGCTGATGCATGGTCTCGTAGAGCCGCGGCACCGCGGTCATGATGGTGGGCCGCGCCTCGAGCATGTTGGCGGCGAGCGTCTCGGCACCTTCGGCGAAATAGATCTCGGCGCCGAGCGAGACCGGGAACATCATCCCGGCGGTGTGCTCGTAAGAATGCGACAGCGGCAGGAAGCAGAGGAAGACGTCGTCGCCGAGCCCGATGGTCTGCAGCAGTCGGAAGGCGCCATAGCTGTTGGCGAAGATGTTGGCGTGGGTGGTCATCACGCCCTTGGGCACGCCGCCGGTGCCGGAGGTGTAGATGAGGCAGGCGATATCGTCGCGGCCGATCGCCGCGACGGAGCCGAGGATGTCCTCGTCGACGGCAGCGCCCCGCGCCATCACCTCGTCCCAGGAATGGACCTCGGCATGGGAGAGCTGGCCGCTCTTCAGCGGCTCCATGGTGATGATGGCGGAGATGGTCGAGACCTGGTCGGCCGCCGGCATGACGCGATGGGCGAGCGCCGAGGTCGAGACGATCACCGCCTTGGCGCCGCTGTTGGAGAGCACGTGGCGGTGCTCATCCACCCCGTGCGTGGTATAGGCGGGCACGGTGACGGCGCCCGCGGCCATGATCGCGAAATCGGCGATCACCCATTCCGGCCGATTCTCCGAGACCACGCCGACGCGGTCGCCGCGCGCGATGCCGAGGCTCCTGAGGCCGCGGGCGAGCGCCGTCACCTGCCCGGCCGCCTCGCGCCAGGAGATCGGCCGGTAGACGCCGTCCCGCTTCACCCAGAGGAACGGGCGTTCCCCCTTCTGCGCCGCCCACTCGAAGAACATGGCGGCAAGGTTGGGGCAGGTATGATAATCCATGGCTCCCCCCTGCTCCGGCATCGCCGCGCCCCGGCGGCGCCGTTTTCCGGTGTTGTACGGGTTTTGCCGCGGCAGCGGAATAGCCGGAAGATTGGCGCCGCCGACGCCAGGGGCCATATGGTGATGCGGCAACCCCAAGGAGTGAGCGATGGCCTCGCAGCCCAGCAGAAAGCCCCCCCAAGCGACGGCGCCCGCGCTCGGCCCCCTGCCGGAATGGGATCTGCGCGACCTCTATCCCGGCCGCGACAGCGCCGAGCTGAAGCGCGACCTCGACGCGAGCGAGGCGGCGGCGGCGGCCTTCCGGCAGCGCTATGAGGGCAAGCTCGCGGCGCTGCCGGGCGCGGCGCTGGGCGAGGCCATCGCCGGACTACGAGCGGCTGCAGGAGACGCTCGGGCGCATCATGAGCTACGCCTCGCTGGCCTATGCCGGCGACATGGCCGATGCCGAGATCGGGCGCTTCTTCCAGAACATGCAGGAGAAGGTCAACGCCATCTCGACGCTGCTGCTGTTCTTCACCCTCGAGCTCAACCGCATCGACGACCGCGATCTCGCCGCCAAGCTCGAAAGCCCGGAGCTGCGGCGCTACGCGCCCTGGCTGCGCGACACCCGCGCCTTCCGCCCGCACCAGCTCCCCGACGAGATCGAGAAGCTGCTGCACGAGAAATACGTCGCCGGCCGCGCCGCCTGGACGCGGCTCTTCGACGAGACCATGGCAGGCTTGCGCTTTCCCGTCGACGGCCAGGAGCTCACCAGCGCCGAAGCGCTGCACCTGCTCTCCGAGAGCGATCCCGGCCGGCGCCAGCGCGCCGCCAAGGCGCTGGGCGAGGTGTTCGGCAAGAACGTGCGGCTCTTCGCCCTCATCACCAACACGCTGGCCAAGGACAAGGAGATCGAGGATCGCTGGCGGCGCTTTCCGCGGCCGATCTCCTCGCGCAACCTCGCCAATTTCGTCGAGGACGAGGTGGTCGACGCGCTGATCGCGCGCGGTGCGCGGCGCTTTCCCGACGCTGTCGCACCGCTACTACCGGCTGAAGGCGCGCTGGTTCGGCGTCGCGGCGCTGCCCTATTGGGACCGCAACGCGCCGCTGCCCGAGCAGGACGACGCGCTGGTGCCCTGGCCCGAGGCCGAGCGCATCGTGCTCGGCGCCTATGCCGCCTTCTCGCCCGAGCTCGCCGAGATCGGCCGGCGCTTCTTCGACCACCGCTGGATCGACGCGCCGCTGCGGCCCGGCAAGGCGCCGGGCGCCTTCGCCCATCCGACGGTGCCGAGCGCGCATCCCTATCTGCTGCTGAACTACCAGGGCCGCACCCGCGACGTGATGACGCTGGCGCACGAGCTCGGCCACGGCGTGCATCAGGTGCTGGCCGGCCCGCAGGGCCAGCTCATGTCCGACACGCCGTTGACGCTGGCCGAGACCGCCTCGGTGTTCGGCGAGATGCTGACCTTCCAGGCCCTGCTGCGCGCCGAGACCGACCCCGAGCGGCGCAAGATCATGCTGGCCTCCAAGGTCGAGGACATGCTCAACACCGTGGTGCGGCAGATCGCCTTCGTCGAGTTCGAGCGCCGCGTCCATGACGAGCGCCGGCAGGGCGAGCTCACCGCCGAGCGCATCGGCGAGATCTGGATGGGCGTCCAGGGCGAGAGCCTCGGCCCGGCCATCACCTTCGAGCCGGAATACCGCCACTACTGGACCTATATCCCGCACTTCATCCATACGCCCTTCTATGTCTATGCCTATGCTTTCGGCGATTGCCTGGTGAACTCGCTCTATGCGGTCTATCAGGGCGCGGCGCCGGGCTTCGCCGAGAAATATCTCGACATGCTGCGCGCCGGCGGCAGCAAGCGGCACAAGGAGCTGCTGGCGCCCTTCGGCCTCGATGCCGGCGATCCCGGCTTCTGGCAGAAGGGCCTCTCGGTGATCGCCGGCTTCATCGACGAGCTCGAGGCGATGGGCTGACGCGGATGGCCGACGGCGACAATCTCCCCGGGCGCGTGCGGCGCTACGCGCGGGTCTCGACCGCGATGGGCGGCCTCGCGGCGCGGCTGGCCGGCGCGCGCTATCTCGGCATGCCGCTCGACAAGGCGCGCCACGCCGCCGATCTCACCTCGGCGCTGGGCGGCATCAAGGGGCCGCTGATGAAGGTGGCGCAGCTTCTCGCCACCATCCCCGACGCGCTGCCCAAGGAATATGCCAGCGAGCTCGCGGCGCTGCAGGCGAATGCGCCGCCGATGGGCTGGCCCTTCGTGCGCCGCCGCATGCGGGCGGAGCTGGGGCCGGACTGGCAGAAGCGCTTTGCCAGCTTCGAGCACGAGGCGGCGCGCGCCGCCTCGCTGGGCCAGGTGCACCGCGCCACCGCGCTCGACGGACGCCGGCTCGCCTGCAAGCTGCAATATCCCGACATGGCCTCGGCGGTGGAGGCCGATCTCCGGCAGCTGAAGCTGGTCATGTCGCTCTACGAGCGCTACGACCGCGCCATCACCACCGACGAGATCCACACCGAGATCGCCGAGCGGCTGCGCGAGGAGCTCGACTACCGGCGCGAGGCGGCGCATATGCGGCTTTATCGCCGCATCCTCGCCGAGACGCCGGAGGTGGCCGTGCCCGAGCCGCTGCCGGAGCTGTCGACGGCGCGACTGCTGACCATGACCTGGCTCGACGGCGCCGCCTTCCTCGACGCGGTGAAGGCGCCGGCGGCGCGGCGCAACGCCATCGCCCGCAACATGTTCCGCGCCTGGTACGTGCCCTTCTATTACTACGGCGTGATCCACGGCGACCCGCATCTCGGCAACTACACCGTGCGCGAGGATGCCGGCATCAACCTGCTCGATTTCGGCTGCATCCGCATCTTCCCGCCGCTCTTCGTCGCCGGCGTCATCGACCTCTATCACGCGCTCGACCGCGGCGACGAGGCGCTCGCCGTCCATGCCTATGAGAGCTGGGGCTTCCGCAACCTATCGCGCGAGATGATCGCGGTGCTGAACCGCTGGGCGCATTTCCTCTACGCGCCGCTGCTCGACGACCGCAAGCGCCGCATCCAGGAGCAGGAAGGGGTCTATGGCCGCAACGTCGTCGAGGAGGTGCATCGCGAGATCCGCCGGCTGGGCGGAGTGACGCCGCCGCGCGAATTCGTCTTCATGGACCGCGCCGCGATCGGGCTGGGTTCGGTCTTCATGCATCTGAAGGCGGAGATCAACTGGCACCGCCTGTTCCACGAGCTGATCGACGATTTCGACAAGGACGAGCTCGCGCGCCGCCAGCAGGCCGCGCTCCGCGAGGCCGGAGTGCCGACGGAGACGCCGCGGAAGAAGAAGGCGCGGTGAACCCTCTCCCGCATGCGGGAGAGGGTGACGCGGGCGAAGCCCGCGTCGGGTGAGGGAGCGCCCATCAGAGAATGATGCATCCCTGCTCAGCTCCGACTTCGCGGCGGGCAACCCTCACCCGGCTCGCTGCGCTCGCCACCCTCTCCCGCAAGCGGGAGAGGGGCTCAGAATTACGGCGACAGATTACTGTCACCGTAACTCCGCACCGTAACTCCGCGGTCGCGCTCGCGCTAGGCCCGGCTGCAGGCGCCGCCGCCGAGGACGCAGAACTTGGCGCAGTGCTGGTGGTTGAGGCTCACCGCGCCGGCGGCGGCGGCGAGCGTCGGGCCGAGATCGAACTGGGGATCGTAGGGCAACAGCGTGCAGGCGATCACGCTCGGCGCCTCGGCGCCCTTGCGCTTCACCACCATGCGCGAGGAGGCGCACATCACCGCGCCGGGATCGACATGGAGAATATCCCAGCAGGCGGTGGTGATCTCCGGCACGTCGGCGGCCTCGTCCATCTCGGGAAAGATCACCAGCTGCTGCGGGTCGGCGGCGTCGATCGCCAGCCCCTCCTCGGCGAAGAGCCGCGCGAAGCCCTGGCGCATGGCGCAATCGGGCTCGCCCCAGAGGGTGCGGCCGGCCACCGCGGTGGCGAAGCCGTTGGCCGCCAGCCATTTCAGCCCGTCGACCGTCGGCTGCCAGGTATCGGCGCCGCGCTCCTCCTCGTGCAGCGCGCGGGTGTAGTGGTCGAGCGAGACGCGGATGGTGAGGCGCGCCCCGAGCCGGCGCCGGAGGTCCGTGAGCCGCGGCTGCAGGCGCTGCATCGGCCGCATCGCATTGGTCAGCACCAGCACGCGGAAGCCGCCGGCGAGGCATTCCTCCAGCATCTCGATGATCTCGGGGTTCATGAAGGGCTCGCCGCCGGTGAAGCCGATCTCCTCCGTCGGCCAGCGGTCGCGCGCGATCTCGTCGAGATAGCGGCGCATCTCGGCCGCGGCGAGATAGGCGAGCCGGTCATTGCGCGGACTGGATTCGATATAGCAATGCGGGCAGGCGATGTTGCACAGCGTGCCGGTGTTGAACCACAGCGTCTTGAGCGCGGCGAGCGCCACCGTGGCGCGCCGCTCGCCGGCGGCGGTCAGCGCGGGATCGCGGAATTTCGCCGGATCGAGCGGCCGCGCCGGCGGCGAGGACGGCGGCTCCGGCCAAGACCGTGTCCCGCGCGGCAACGGCCGTCGTCGCGCCACAGCAGGCCGCCCGGCGCCAGCGCCGCCCCGCCCGCCGCCCGCTCGGACGCCGGCAGCACGTCGAGGCTCGGCCAGAGCCCGGTCTCGAGCGCCCCGGCATAGCCTTCGGGCAGGCCGGCCGCGCGCATCTTGGCGGCGGCGGCGGCGTGGTCGTAGGTGAGCGGCACATGCTCGACCGCGATGCCTTCGGGTGACGGCGACAAGACGCTATACCAGACCCTGGGCGTGCCGTCATTGGCGGGCATGCCGATGGCGCCGGCATTGTGCCAGAGCCGGCCATCGATCACCTGGCTGAACGGCAGGCCGCAATGGCCGGCGATGACGCCGTCGCATTGGGCGGCGTCGAGCTCCTCGCGCTTCACCGCCGCCGGGGTCGAGGCGAAGATGAAGCGGTTGATCTGCCGCACGCTGCCATGCACCGCCGCCAGCCGCCGGCCGGCGAGCACGATGTCGATCCGGCGCGGCAGCGCCGCCATCCAGGCGCGCGCCTCGTCATCGAGGCCGCGCTGGGCATGGGCGTACCAGGAATTGGCCAGCAGGTCGCACGCGCTGCCCTCGGCATAGCCGCAGCCGCAATCGGCGGCGCCGGTGCCGAGCTGCTCCTCGCAATTCCCCATCACCACCGCGACGCCCGCCCGGCGCAGCAGGTCGAGCGTGGCGCCGGCATCGGCGGCATAGGCGACGACGTCGCCGGTGCACAGGATGCGGCGGCCCGGGATGCCGCGCCGCGCCGCCGCGTCGAGCACCGCGCGGGTCGCTTCGAGGTTGCTGTAGGGCCCGCCGAAGACCAGCACCGGCCCGTCCATCGGCAGCGTGACCGGACGATCCATGGCGCCGATTATAGCCGGTCGCGGCGCCGGCGGCATCCGAGGCGAGGCGGTCGGGCCGGGCGCCTCACGGCGTGTTGATCGCCGAGGCGGCTAGCCCGCACGGTGCGGCTCTCGCGGTTGCTCACGCAACCGCTGTCGCCGCCGCGCGTAGCCGAAGGCGCGTCGCGCCTTCGGCTACGCGCGCAGATGGAGCACCGCGGTCCTGGTCTCGCCATCCTCCGCCAGCAGGCGGTCGAAGAAGGCGATGGTGCGCTCGAGCCCGAGCTCGAGCGGCACGCGCGGCTGCCAGCCCAGGATGTCGCGCGCCCGGGAGATGTCGGGGCAGCGCTGCACGGGGTCGTCGACCGGCAGCGGCTTGCGCACGATGGTGGAGCGCGAGCCGGTGAGCGCGATGATCTTCTCGGCAAGCTCGGCCACCGTGGTCTCGACGGGATTGCCGAGATTGATCGGTCCGGTGACGTCGTCGGGCGCCGCCATCAGGCGGACGAAGCCGTCGACGAGGTCGTCGACATAGCAGAAGGCGCGGGTCTGCGAGCCGTCGCCGTAGAGCGTGATCGGCTCGCCCTTCAGCGCCTGGACGATGAAGTTCGACACCACGCGGCCGTCATTGGGATGCATGCGCGGGCCGTAAGTGTTGAAGATGCGCGCCACGCGGATGCGCAGCCGGTGCTGGCGGTGATAGTCGAAGAACAGCGTCTCGGCGCAGCGCTTGCCCTCGTCGTAGCAGGCGCGCGGGCCGATCGGATTGACGTTGCCGCGGTAATCCTCGCGCTGGGGATGGACGATCGGGTCGCCATAGACCTCGGAGGTCGAGGCCTGGAACACCTTGGCGCGCACGCGCTTGGCGAGGCCCAGCATGTTGATGGCGCCGGTGACGCTGGTCTTGGTCGTCTGCACCGGGTCGAACTGGTAATGGATCGGCGAGGCGGGACAGGCGAGATTGTAGATCTCGTCGACCTCGACATAGAGCGGAAAGCAGATGTCGTGGCGCATCGCCTCGAAATTGGGGTTGGGCAGGAGATGGGCGATGTTGGCCTTGCGCCCGGTGAAGTAATTGTCGACGCAGAGCACGTCGTTGCCGTCGGCCAGCAGACGCTCGCTCAGATGCGAGCCGAGGAAACCGGCACCGCCGGTGATGAGGATGCGCTTCTTGCTCGAGCTCATAGACCGTCCACCTATCCCTGCGCCCGGACCCGCTGGTCGCCGCGCGCGGGCTCGACCGAGCTGCGACCGATGCTGAAGTAGTAGAAGCCCGCCTCCGCCATGTCGGCGGGCTTGTAGATGTTGCGGAGATCGATGACGGTGGGCGAGCGCAGCAGCGCCTTGACCCGCTTCAGGTCGAGGGCGCGGAACTCGTTCCACTCGGTGAGGATGACCAGCGCGTCGGCGCCGTCCATGGCGTCATAGGCGCCGTTGCAGAAGGCGACGCCGTCGAGCAGCTTCTTCGCCTCCTCCACGCCCTCGGGATCGAAGGCGCGGACCGCGGCGCCGGCCTGTTGCAGCGCCGGGATGACGGCAAGGCTCGGGCTCTCGCGCATGTCGTCGGTGTTGGGCTTGAAGGTGAGGCCGAGCACGGCGATGGTCTTGCCCTCGACCGCGCCGCCGCAGGCGCGGATGACGCGCGCGGCCATGCGCTCCTTGCGCGTCTCGTTCACCTTGACCGTGGTCTCGACGATGGTGACGGGCGCACCCGCCTCCTGCGCGGTCCGCGCCAGCGCGAGGCAATCCTTGGGAAAGCAGGAGCCGCCATAGCCGGGGCCGGCATGGAGGAACTTGCGGCCGATGCGGCCGTCGAGGCCGATGCCCTTGGCCACGTCCTGCACGTCGGCGCCCACCGCCTCGCAGAGATCGGCGATCTCGTTGATGAAGGAGATCTTGGTGGCGAGGAAGCTGTTGGCGGCGTATTTCGTCAGCTCCGCCGTCTCCACCGAGGTGAAGATCAGCGGCGTCTCGATCAGGTAGAGCGGCCGGTAGAGCTCGCGCATGACGGTGCGGGCGCGGTCGCTCTCGGCGCCGATGACGACGCGGTCGGGGCGCATGAAATCCTGGATCGCCGAGCCTTCGCGCAGGAATTCCGGATTCGACACCACGTCGAAATCGAGCTCGGGGCGGGTCTTGCGCAGGATCTCGGCGACGCGCCGGCCGGTGCCCACCGGTACCGTCGATTTCGTCACCACCACGGCATAGCCGCCGAGCGAGCGCGCGATCTCCTCGGCGGCGCCGAAGACATAAGAGAGGTCGGCATGGCCGTCGCCGCGGCGCGACGGCGTGCCGACGGCGATGAACACGGCATCCGCCCCGGCGACCGCGGCGGCGAGATCGGTGGTGAAGGAGAGGCGGCCGGCCCGCACGTTGCTGTCGACGATCTGGTCGAGCCCGGGCTCGTAGATCGGCATCTTGCCGGAGCGCAGCCGGGCGATCTTGCCCTCGTCCTTGTCGACGCAAACAACGTTAACGCCGAACTCGGAGAAACAGGCGCCGGAGACGAGACCCACATAGCCGGTGCCGATCATCGCAATGCGCATGGCTTCTCCTGTCGGGCGATGGTCCAAGAACGGGCGGCCGAGGGAAATATTCCTGCCCGCCACACCCTCCGGGGCGACGCCATTCCCCGCCCGCCCCGAGGCGCCCGCTCGCCCGTAAATGGGTGGCGGCCGACGGTATTGGAGAGCCGGAAGGGTCGTTGCCCCGCGGCAGTAAGTCGCAATCCCGCCGCGTCGTCAAGCAGCGGTGCCGACCGACCGGGGCCTCGCGCCGCAGGGGGTGCCGGGAACGTCTTGTTCGCGGGCTGCGTTCGTCGTATCACCGCGCTCCGGGTACCACGGCAGGAGATCCGGCGGCTCTGGCGGCTCTCGATCGGCACCCCGGGACAGTGCAGGCAGGCATGAGCAAGGCGGTTCTGGTCACCGGCGGGGCCGGGTATATCGGCAGCCACGCCGCCAAGGCGCTCGCCCGGGCGGGGTATTCCCCCGTGGTGCTCGACAACCTCGTTTACGGCCATCGCGAAGCGGTGCGCTGGGGCCCGCTGGTCGAAGGCGATGTCGGCGACCGCGCGCTGGTCGCCCAGACGCTGCGGCGCTTCGGGGTCGAGGCGGTGATGCATTTCGCCGCCTTCGCCTATGTCGGGGAATCCATGACCGCCCCGGAGCGCTACTTCGCCAACAACGTGGTCAACAGCCTCGCCCTGCTCGATGCCATGCGCGAGGCGGGGGTGCGCCGGCTGGTCTTCTCCTCGACCTGCGCCACCTATGGCGTGCCGGAGGGCGTGCCGATCCGCGAGGACATGCCGCAGCGTCCGGTCAATCCTTATGGCGAGAGCAAGCTGATGGTCGAGCGGCTGCTCCATTGGGAAGGCGTCGCGCACGGGCTGCGCCATGCCTCGCTGCGCTATTTCAACGCCGCCGGCGCCGATGCCGAGGGCGAGATCGGCGAGCAGCACGAGCCCGAGACGCATCTCATCCCGCTGATCCTCGACGCGGCGCTGGGACGGCGCGCGCAGATCGACATCTTCGGCACGGACTACCCGACCCCGGACGGCAGCGCCGTCCGCGACTACATCCATGTCGACGACCTCGCCGCGGCGCATGTGCTGGCCCTCGGCCATCTCGAGCGCGGCGGCGACAGCCTTGCCCTCAACCTCGCCACCGGCCAGGGCCATTCGGTGCGCGAGGTCATCGCCGCGGCCGAGCGCGTCACCGGCCGGCGCATACCCCAGCGCGAGGCGCCGAAGCGGCCCGGCGATCCCCCGGCCCTGGTGGCCGACGCCACGCGCGCCCGGGCGGTGCTCGGCTGGACCCCCCGCCGCTCCGACCTCGACAGCATCATCGCCACCGCCTGGGCCTGGCATCGCCGCCGCAACGCCGCGGCCGAAGGCTGACGCTTGACAGGCTGGGCTTTCTGCGGCGCTATCCCGGCCGCGGAATAGAGCGGCCCGAGGCAACGTTCTGCTACGGGCAGCGAGCCGACGGGCCCAGCCGGGGGCCGGCCGCACAGCGGTCGGAAGGGTCTCGTCAGCCCCAGAACGTCACGGGAGTCGAGCGGGATCATGCAGCCGGTCGAGACCGCCATCGCGGTACGCCAGCCAGTGTCTGCCGGCGCGAAGAGCGCGGCGCTCAGCGTCCACGGCAAGTTCTTCTTCGCCGGCGAGGCCAAGTTCTTCGTCAAGGGCGTGACCTACGGCCCCTTCGCTCCCGGCTCGCATGGCGCGCAGTTCCCGGAGCGCGAGACGGTGATCCGCGACTTCCGGCTGATGGCGGAGATGGGCGCCAACACGCTGCGCGTCTTCACCGTGCCGCCGGTCTGGCTGCTCGACCTGGCCGCGGCGGCGGGGCTCAAGGTGCTGGCGGGCATTCCCTGGGCGCAGCACATCACCTTTCTCGACAGCCCGCCGGTCCAGGCCGAGATCATCCGCACCGTGGTCGAGGCGGTGCGCGGGCTCGACCGCCATCCCGCCATCCTGGCCTACCTCGTCGGCAACGAGATCCCGCCGGACATGGTGCGCTGGCACGGGCCGGAGCGGGTGCGCGCCTTCCTGCGCGAGCTGGTCGGCGCGGTCAAGGAAATCCACCCGGAGGGCCTGGTCAGCTACGCCAATTTCCCGTCGACCGAATACCTCACCATCGACTTCACCGATTTCCTCTGCTTCAACGTCTACCTGCACAACGAGCCCGCCTTCCGCCGCTATCTCTCGCGCCTGCACAACCTCGCCGTCGACCGGCCGCTGGTGCTGACCGAGTTCGGCATCGATTCGCTGCGCGAGGGCACGCAGGAGCAGGCGAAGATCCTGTCCTGGCAGCTGCGCACGGCCTTCGAGATGGGCGTCGCCGGCGCCTTCGTCTTCGCCTGGACCGACGAATGGTTCACCGGCGGGCATCTGGTCGAGGACTGGGCCTTCGGCCTGGTCGACCGCGAGCGCGCGCCGAAGCCGGCCTTTGCCGCCGTCCGCGCCTGCTATCAGGGGCCGATCCCGCCGCGCCTGCCGCACTATCCGCGCGTCTCGGTGGTGGTGTGCGCCTATAATGCCGAGCGCACCATGGAGGCATGCCTCGCCTCGCTGGAGAAGCTCAACTATCCCGATTACGAGGTCATCGTCGTCAATGACGGCTCGACCGACCGCACGCTCGAGATCTCCGAGCGCTTCCCCTATTGCCGGATCATCAGCCAGCCGAACAAGGGACTGTCGGTGGCGCGCAATGTCGGGGCCAATGCCGCCGGCGGCGAGATCGTGGCCTATACCGACAGCGACTGCGTCGCCGATCCCGACTGGCTGACCTATCTCGTCGCCAAGATGGAGACGGCGCAGCTGATGGCCTGCGGCGGCCCCAATTTCCCGCCGCCCGAGGACAGCCTGGTGCCGGCCGCGGTCGCGGTATCGCCCGGCGGGCCGACCCATGTGCTGCTCTCCGACGACGTGGCCGAGCACATCGCCGGCTGCAACATGGCGTTCCGCCGCGACGTGCTGCTGCGCATGGGCGGCTTCGATCCGATCTACCGCGCCGCCGGCGACGATGTCGACATCTGCTGGCGCTTCCAGGATGCCGGCTACACCATCGGCTTCAGCCCGGCGGCGGTGGTCTGGCATTTCCGCCGCAACACCGTGAAGGCCTATATCGGCCAGCAGCGCGGCTACGGCAAGGCGGAGGCGCTGGTCTATTCCAAGCACCCCTTCCGCTTCAACCTGTTCGGCCAGGCGAAATGGCTGGGCCGCATCTATGGCGACCTCTCGGCGGCGCTGCTGCTGTCCAGGAAGCCGCTGATCTATTCCGGCGTCTTCGGCCGCGGCCTGTTCCAGACCATGTACGAGCCGCCCTCCTCGCTCGCCGCCTTCCTGCCGCTCAGCTTCGAGTGGAACGTCATCGCCATCCTGCTGGCGCTGGGCGGCATCGTCGCCGGCGGCTGGGCCTGGCTGCTCACCGTGCCGCTGCTGACCACCTGGGTGCTGTGCATCAACGGCGCGCTCAAGGCGCCGATCGACAAGCGCTTCACCGGGCTCAAGGCGCGGGCGCTGGTGGCGCTGCTGATCTATCTCGGGCCGATCCTGCGCGGCTGGGAGCGGCTCAAATGGCGCGTGCGCGAGATGCGCACGCATGAGCACGCGCCCGAAGCCATCCCCGTCGCGCGGCAGAAGGCGCGGCTCGACTGGCGCGACCGCGCCTTCTATCTCTCCTATTGGAGCGAGCGCGGCGACGAGAAGGAGCTGCTGCTGGGCGGGCTGCTGCGCTTCCTGACGCCGCAGAAATACTTCATCGTCACCGATCAGGGCTGGAACGACTGGGATCTCAAGATCGCGCGCGGCCTCTGGAGCCGCGCCTTCGTGCTGGTCTGCACCGAGAACCACGGCGGCCTGAAGCGGCTGCTGCGCGTGCGCTGCGCCATGCGCCTGTCGCGGCTCTCCGCCTTCATCCTGCGCGGCTATGCCGTCGCCACCGCCGCGGCGCTGATCCTCGACGCGCCGGCGGCGGCGGCGGTGATCGGCGTCATCGGGCTGCTGCAGAGCGCGCTGGTGGCCTACCGCACGCTCGAGTTCGGCCGGCTGATGCACGGCATCATCGAGACGGTGGCGAAGAGCCAGGGCGTGACCCCGGTGGCGCCCGCGCCGGAGACGGCGCCGGCGGCCGACATGCCGCGCGCGGCCTGAGCGCGACCGCGCGGCGATGGGAGCCTCGGCCTGGAAGTTCCTGCCCTATCTCCGGCCTTATCGCTGGCGCTTCGCCTGGTCGCTGCTGCAGGTCTTCCTCATCGCCGGCTTCGACCTGCTGAAGCCCTGGCCGCTGCAGCTCGTCATCGATCATGTGCTCGGCGGCAGGAAGCTGACGGCGCCGCTGCTGTCGGGGCTCGCGACCGGACCGCTGCTGGTCGCGGCCTGCGCCGGCCTGGTCGTGGTCACGCTCGGCTCCGGCCTGATGGAGCTGCTGCACAACTACACCACCATCGGCGTCGGCCAGCGCATGGTCAACGACCTGCGCGGCGCGCTCTACAGCCATCTGCAGCGCCTGTCGCTCGCCTTTCACAGCCGGCAGAAGGTCGGCGACCTGATGTACCGCATCACCGCCGACAGCTTCGCCGTGCAGACCATGATCATGAACGGGCTGCTGCCGATCCTGTCGGCGCTGGTGCTGCTCGCCGGGATGCTGGCGGTGCTGCTGCCGATGGATGCGGGGCTGACGGCGCTGTCGCTCACCATCGTCCCCGCCCTCTTCGTGGTCATCGCGCTGTTCAACCGCCGCATCACCGCCGTCGCCGGCGAGGTGCGCGAGCGCGAAAGCGCGGTCTACACGCTGGTGCAGTGGGCGATGAGCTCGGTCAAGGTGGTGCAGGCCTTCACCAAGGAAGAAGAGGAATACCGCCGCTTCATCGGCGCGAGCCGCGCCAGCCTCAAGGCGACGCTGCGCCTCTACAGCTGGCAGACACTCTATTCCGCCGCGGTCAACGTGCTGATCGCGCTGGGCACGGCGCTGGTCGTCTATGCCGGCGCGCGCTCGATGATGAGCGGCGAGATCTCGCTCGGCCAGCTCGTCGTCTTCATCGCCTACCTGGCGCAGCTCTACGCGCCGGTGAACCAGATCACCCAGAGCTGGGGGCTGATCGCCGGCGCCCGCATCGGCGCCCAGCGCTGCTTCGAGATCCTCGAGACCGAGGCCGACCTCAAGGACGGCATGCGCGACTTCCCGCCCGAGGGCGCGCGCGGCGCCGTCGAGTGGCGCAAGGTCGCCTTCCGCTATCGCCCGGAGATGCCGGTGCTGCGCCAGATCGACCTCGCCGTCGCCCCCGGCAGCAAGGTCGCCATCGTCGGCGCCACCGGCGCCGGCAAGTCGACGCTGCTGGGCTTGCTGCCGCGCTTCTACGATCCGACCGCCGGCAGCGTCCATATCGACGGCGCCGATCTGCGCGACTACCGCCTCAAATCGCTGCGCCGGCAGATCGCGATGGTGCTGCAGCCGCCGCTGGTGTTCCCGATCTCGGTGCGCGACAACATCGCCTATGGCCGCCCGGAGGCGAGCGACGCCGAGATCGAGCAGGCGGCGCGGCTGGCGCGCATCCATGATCTCGTCATGTCGCTGCCGCAGGGCTATGCCACCGTGCTCGGCGACGCCGCGACGCTGTCGGAAGGCGAGAAGCAGCGCCTCACCATCGCCCGCGCCATCCTGCGCAACGCGCCGATCCTGATCCTGGACGAGCCGACCTCGGCGCTCGACGTCGAGACCGAGGCGCTGGTCATGGAAGGCATCGCCCGCCTGACCGAGGGCCGCACCACCTTCATCATCGCCCACCGGCTCTCGACCGTGCGCAGCGCCGACCTCATCCTGGTGCTGCGCGACGGCGCCATCGTCGAGCGGGGCGGCTTCGCCGAGCTGCTGCGCCGCGGCGGGATCTTCGCCGAGCTCTACAACACCCAGTTCGCCGGCGCCGCCTGAGCGCGGGCGCCCGCCGGTCGCCGGTCGCCGGGGAGAGAATGCACGCGATGGTCGAGCGGGCGGCAAATGCGGGGGAAGCGGCGCCGGCGGGCGCGATGCGCGCCTATCTGCTGCTGACCGTCGCCATGCTCTCCTGGGCGGGAAACGCGGTGGTCGGCCGCGCCCTCGCCGGCACGGTGCCGCCCTTCGGCCTCAGCCTGATGCGCTGGACCGTCGCCTGCATCGCGGTGGCGCCTTTCGCCCTCGGCGAGGTCGTCGCCCGGCGCGCCGTCATCCGGCGCCATTGGCGCATCCTGCTGATCCTCGGCCTGCTCGGCCTCACCATCTGCAACAGCCTGACCTATCTCGGCTTGCAATGGACGACGGCGATCAATGCCGGCCTGCTCAACTCGGCCAACCCGATGCTGACGCTGCTCGCCGCCTTCGCCATTCATCGCGAGCGCGCCGCGCCGCTGCAGATGGCGGGCCTCGCCGTCTCGCTGCTGGGCGTGCTCGTCATCGTGCTGCGCGGCGATATCGGCGGGCTGCTCCATCTCGCGGTCAATCGCGGCGATGCCGCGATCCTCGCCGGCGTCGCCGCCTGGTCGGTCTATACCGTGCTGCTGCGCCGCGCGCCCCGGGAGCTGTCGCCGCTGGCGCTGCTCTGGGTGCTCTTCGCCATCGGCAGCGTCACGGCGCTGCCGCTCCATCTCGCGGAATCAGCGCTGGGCCGACCGCTGCCGCAAACCGGCGCCGCGCTCATGGGATATCTTTACGTCGGGCTGTTTCCGGCGGTGATCGCCTTTTTCGGCTGGAACCGCGGCGTGGCGGCGCTGGGCGCCGCGCGGGCGAGCCTCTTCGCCCATCTCATGCCGCTGTTCTCGGCGCTGCTCGCCTACGCCTTTCTCGGCGAGCAGATCGCGCCGTTTCATCTCGCCGGCGCGGCGCTGATCTTCCTCGGCATCTTTCTTGCCAATCGCTACGCGGCGTGACGGCGGGCGGTGCCGGCTGAGGGCGCAGCGGCAGCGCGCCAGGCGGGACATGACGGTGCCGACCGGCACGCCCTGGACCTCGGCCGCCTCGGCGTAGCTCAACCCCTCCAGCCCGACGAGCAGCAGCACCTGGCGCTGCTCGTGCGGCACCTCCGCCAGCGCCCGCGCGAAATCGCGCAGCTCGAGTCGCGCCTCCTGCTCGGGCGCCGCGGCGGCTTCACGCGCCGCGGTCACCGCCGCTGGCGCGCGGCCGCGCAGATTGTTGACATGGATGTTGTGCAGGATGGTGAAGAGCCAGGCGCGCAGATCGCTGCCGGGCCGCCAGAGATGAGCGCGCGACAGCGCGCGCGCGAGGCAGTCCTGCACCAGATCATCGGCGTCGCAGGAATTGCCGAGCAGCCGGCGGGCGTAGCGGCGGAGCGACGCCATGTGAGCAGGCAGCGCAGGCTGCAGCGTCGCCGGCTCGCTCTCGCCGCCCGCGCACGCTGCCGAGACCGCCGCACCACATCGTTCCATGCGCCACACCATATCGCCGGTTGCCCTGCTGCCCATGTGGTATACGCCCACGCTAGTGCGGCGACGGCAGCGGCGCCTTGTGTGAAAAATCGGGCAGCGGCGACGACTGGAGGGGTGCGGCTTCCGCGGTTTGCTTTGCAAACCGCTGTCGCCGCCAGCGACGACGCCTGCGGCGTCGCGCTAGGGCAGCACGATCTCGACGCGGCGATTCTTGGCCTCGCGCACGCCATCGGCGGTGGGTACGCGCGGGTTTTCCTTGCCCCGCGCCGCCTCGACGATCGCCGCTTCCGGCACGCCGAGGGCGAGCAGGCGGGCGCGCACCACGTCGGCGCGCCGCCGCGACAGCTTGAGATTATAGGCCGCGGGGCCGGCGAGATCGGTGTAGCCGGTGACGTTCGAGCCGCGCCGCGCCGCCGGCGCGGTAGGCCGATGCCGCCTGCACGACGATCGCTTCGCCGGCGGGGGTGAGCGCCGCCTTGTCGAAATCGAAATAGACGAGGAAAAGCCGCGGCGGTGCCGGCGGCGCCGGCGCCACCGGCTGCGCCATCGGCAGCGGGGGCAGCGGCGGTGCCGCGACCGGCAGCGGCGGCGGCGACGCGGCCCGCGGCGCCGGCCCGCCAAAATGATAGGTGACGCTGAGCAGCACGTTCTGCTCGCGATATTTCGAGCGGAAGGTCGAGCCCGCCGTGTCCTTGAAGGTGGGATCCATGGTCAGGAAATAGCGGTAGTCGAGCGCCAGCGAGACATGCGGCGAGATCCGGCCACCGAGGCCGGCAATGCCCTGCGTGGCGAGGACCAGATCGGAATCATCGGCGATCGTGCTGCCGGCGACCTGAAAGCTGTTGAGCGAGACATCGGCGCCGCCGACGCCGACGCCGACATAAGGCGAGACGCGCCAGCTCGGCAGCAGGTTGACGATGCCGTTCACCATGAAGGAGAGCGCGGAGATGCTGCCGCCGGCATTGGTGCTGGCGCCGGTGAGGGAGCCGACGCCGAGGCTGGCGCCGAGGCCGCCGTCATTGGCGATGCTCAGCGACTTCACGTCGTGCCGGTGATATCCGACCTCGCCCTCGGCGCGGAACAGCCCGCCGAAATCGTAGCCGCCGAAGCCGATGACGCCGAAGCCATGTCCCTCGGTGGAGGTGAAGTTGAGGCTGCTGTCGGCCGTGCCGACGTTGTCGATCGTCGACCAGCCGCCGCCGGCGCCGATGTACCAGCCGGGCTGGTCCGCGCGCGCCGGCAGCGCGACGACCATCGCCGCCACCCCCGCCACGACGGCATCACGCAATCGCATCGGCCCCCCTCCTGCTCGGCACGTGCCTGCTGCCGCCCCGCGTTCGGCTTTAACCGCTCAGCGCGCAGGAAGTCAATCCGATGACGGCGCGCCGGCGCCGTACGGTTGCGCCGTATCCGAGGGGCCCGCAGACTGCGGCCATGCCGGCGCCGGTCCGCCTTGCCTTCTACTATGCCACGGTCTTCGCGCTGGGCGGCGTGCAGTTGCCGTTCTGGCCCGCCTGGCTCGCCGGGCGCGGCCTCTCCGCCGGCGAGATCGGCACCCTGCTGGCGCTCGGCCAATGGATCAAGCTCGCCGCCAACCCGCTCGCGGGCACTCTCGCCGACCGCAGCGCCGCACCACAACGCGTGATGCTGGCGCTCAGCCTCGGCGCCGCGGCAGGCTATGTGCTGCTGCTGCCGGCGCAGGGCTTCGCCGCGCTGTTGCTGCTGGGAACGCTCAGCGCCGCGTGTCTCTCGGGGCTGCAGCCGCTGGGCGATCATGTCGCGCTCGCCGCCGCCGGCGCCGGCGCCTTCGATTACGGCCGCGTCCGGCTGTGGGGATCGCTGGGCTTCATTCTTGCCACCTTGCTCGCCGGCCGCGCGGTCGCGGCGCTGGGCGCGGCTTCGGTCGGGCCGCTGCTGGTCGCGGCGGCGGCGCTGCTGGTCCTCGCCTGTGCCGGCCTGCCTGCGGCGCGTGGCGCCGGCCGGAAGCTGCGCCGTCCGTCCTGGCGGGCGCTGGCCCGGCCGCCCTTCCTCGTCTTCCTGGCCGCCGCATCCCTCATCCAGGGCAGCCATGCGGTCTATTACGGGTTCGGCACGCTCCATTGGCAGCGCCTCGGCATCGGCGACGGCACCATCGCGCTGCTGTGGTCGGAGGGCGTGGTCGCCGAGATCCTGCTGTTCTACTGGAACGCGCCGCTGCTGCGCCGGCTCGGGCCGCGGGGGCTGCTGGTGCTGGGCGGCGGCGCCGGGGCCCTGCGCTGGGGTGCCACCGCCTTTGCCGCCGGGGTGCCGGCGCTGGCCCTGCTGCAGCTGCTGCACGCCTTCACCTTCGGCGCGGCGCATCTGGGCGCCATGCATTTCCTCGCGCGCCATCTCCCGGCGGAGCAGGCGGCCACCGCCCAGGCGCTCTACGCCGCCGCGGTGGGCGGGATCGGCCAGGGCCTGCTGATGCTGCTCGCGGGCGCGCTTTATGGCGCGCTGGGCGGGCTCGCCTTCCTCGCCATGGCCGCGGCGGCGGCGGCCGGCGCCGCGCTGGCACTGCTGCTCTTGGCCACCAATTCTTAAGCCTTTGGCGCCACTCTCGACCCAAAGGGGATCCACTCGATGACTCGGCGATTGCAGGCACCACAGCGCCGCGCCCGACGCGCGGCCCGGCGTAACCGCGACGGCGCCGAGCCCGATTTCAATCTTGTTGCGGTGGCGGCGCGCAGCGCCGGCGAGGCCGGCATGCCGGCGCGCCCGTGGCCCGGCAACGACATCGCCTTCCTCAGCGCCGTGCTGGAGGCCCACAACCTGCCGCCCTCCCTGATCCGGCGCCTGTGCCGGGCGGCGGCGGCGCTGCCGCTCAACACGCTGCTGCTGGAGCGGCTCTCCGCGGCGCTCGCCGACCAGATCCATTTCACCGAGCTCGCCGATCTGCAGCGCCGGCCGGCACTGCTGCTGTTCGGCCCACCCGGCGCCGGCAAGACGACGCTCGCGGCCAAGCTTGCCGCGCGCCAGGGCGAGCGGCAGCCGCTGCTCGCCAGCACCGATACCGGCCGGGCCGGCGGGCTGGCGCAGCTCGCGGAATACGCCGGCGTGCTTGGCCTCGCCGCGAAACCGATCGAGGACGCCGCCGCGCTGCAGCTCCTGGTGGCCGAGGCTGGCCGCCGCAACGTCGTGATCGACACGGCGGGGGTGGCAACCGGCGATCTCGAGGCACGCGAGGCGCTCGCTGCCTTGATCGCGGGCAGCGGCGCCACGCCGGTGCTGGTCGTGCCGGCCGACATCGCCGCCGAGGAGGCCATCGCGATGGTGCGCTTCTTCGCGCCGCTCGGCGCCGAATACCTGCTGCCGACGCGCCTCGACCTCGTGCACCGCCTTGGCGGCGTGCTGGCCGCGGCCGATGCCGGGCGGCTGGCCCTGCCCGCCTCGGGCACCACGCCGCATTTCGCCTTCGGGCTGCGGCCGCTCACCCCGGAAATGCTGGCGCGACGGCTGCTCGCCGCCGCGCTCCGCGATCAGCGCTCCGCCGTCACCGCCGCCTGAGCTCAGCCTCGCGTCAGGTCGAGCGCGTTGGTGAGGTCGCCCATCGGCTTGGCGCCATGCGCCTCGAGCGCGGCGTCGCGCGCCGCGAGGCCCGGCAGCAACGGCAGGCCGAACCGTCGCGTGATGAAGCGCAGGATCGAGGTCGTGTCGTACTGCGTGTGATCGACATAGCCGCGCCTGGCGAAAGGCGAGACGATGATCGCCGGCACGCGCGAGCCGGGGCCCCATCGGTCGCCCCTGGGCGGCGGCACATGGTCCCAGAAGCCGCCATTCTCGTCATAGGTGACGATCACCAGCATGTGGGCCCATTGCGGGCTCTTCTGCAGATGGGCGATGAGCTCGGCGATGTGCGCGTCGCCGGCGAGCACCGGCGCGTAGCCGGGATGCTCGTCGAGATTGCCTTCGGGCTTGTAGAAGGTGACCTGAGGCAGCGCGCCATCGTCGATCGCCTTGATGAAGCGCGCGCCGGCAAGCCCGCCATCCCTGAGATGCTCGGCGCGCGCCGCCGTCCCCGGCGCCAGATCGGCGAAATAGTTGAAGGGCTGATGGTGGTATTGGAAGTTCGGCGCCGGCCGTGCATTCCTGCCGTCGAGCGCCGCCTGCCACGCCCCCGCATACCAGGCCCAGGAGATGCCTTTGGCGGAGAGCAGGTCGCCGATCGTCGTCTCGCTCTGCGGCGGCAGCGTCGAGGGCGCGCGGGGATCGGCGAGCGCGGCATCGCCGCCCGGAGCCGGCGGGTTGGCGCTCGGCTGATAAGGCGGCTCCATCGTGTTCACGGCATAGAAATCGGGACTGATGCTGCCGTCGCGGACGAATTTCGGGATGCCGTCGAGCGCCGAGCGTGGTGAATCCGCGGCGAGCTTCAGCCGCGTGCCGTCGCTCTCGACCGCGGCAATGAGGCCCTTCGCCGGGCTTCGGTCGGCGTGCGGATATCTCGGCGTGCAGGCGCAGATCAGCCAGAAATGGTTGAGGAAGGAGCCGCCGAAGGCGCCCATGAAGAAATCGTCGGCGAGCGTGTACTGCCGCGCGATCGGCCACAGCGGCAGCGTGCCGGCATCCCCCTGGTAATGGCCCATCACCAGCGCGCCCGAATTGGCGAAGGCGACGAATTTGTCGTTGCGGCCGCCGTCGAGCTGCATCTGATGCTCGTAGAAGAGATGCCAGAGATCGCGGGTGACGACCGACAGCGGCATGTCGAACCCCTTGGCATCGTCGATCGCGAACGGCCGGTTGGGCAGGTGCCGCGTCGCGTCCTCGGGGATCGGCGGAACGACGCCCTTGGCGGTGAGCCCGCCCCAGATCGGCGGCAGCTCCCGCAGCACCGAGCCGTCGCGGTCGCGCTGCTGATACATCGCCGGGGTGAGGTGCTGCAGCCCGTTGGCGCCGGGGAAATAGCCGTAGAGATTGTCGAAGCTGCGGTTCTCGGCGTAGATCACGACGATGGTCTCGATCGCGTCGAGGCGCGCCGGCGACGGCGCGGCGACGGCGGGCGAGGCGGCAGGGAGCCCCGCGCTCGCCAGCAGCACCACGAGCCTAAGATAGAGTGTCATCGCGCTCCTGCCTTTGTGGCGGCTCATGGTCATGCACCGCGCCGGCGGCGCAGCTCCCTTGGCCGTTGCCAGGTGACATCTTCTATCGTCAGGCTGGTCGCTTGAAAAGCAGCAGCAAGGTCCGTCCCAACGCGGCGGACCGGCCGGCGGCTCGCTAGCGAGCCGCCGGCGCGCCGATGAAGGAGAGATCGAGCAGCGTGCCGGCGTCGACCGAGGGGTCGACCAGCCCCTGGCTCTGATACCACGCCACTTGGCGGTGGATATCGCTCGCCGGCAGCATCGCGTCGGGATCGACATAAGGAATGCCGTTGCGGATCTGCTCCGGCGCCTGCCCCGTGAAGCGGCCGATGATCGCCAGGCATTGGGCCGCGTCCGCGCCTTCCCGCGGCCTGCCATCGGCGCCCTTGGTGAGGAAGGCGGCGTAGAAATCATGCGCGCCGCGGCGATAGGCGCGCAGGAAGCCGGCCACGGCGGCGCGGCGCTCGGCCAGCAGGCGCGCGGGCGCGAAGATCGCGCCGAGCTGCCACGGCGTCTCGTCGCCGACCCAGCCGAGCAGGTGTCCGTCGCCCCGCGCCACCAGCGGCAGCGCCAGCGTGGCCGGGATGAGCGCGGCATCGACCTGTCCGCCCTTCACCGCCGCCGCCATGTTGCTCATCGATTGCAGCGGCACCAGCTTCACGCGGGCGAGCGGAAAGCCCAGCTTCGCCGCCAGCAGCCCGAGGCTGTAATGGAAGGTCGAGCCGATCTGCGTGATGCCGACGGAATGGCCGGGGAGATCGGCCAGCGCGGCGAGGCCGCCGGCAAACGCCCGGTTCGAGACGACATAGGCGATGAGATGGTAGCCCGGCTCCTCGCGGCTCTGCGCGCCGATGATGCGCAGCGCGCCCTTGCCGGCGAGATTGTAGAAGCCGGCGGTGAGGCCGGTGACGCCGATATCGACGTTGCCCGCGACCGTGGCGACCGCGACCGGCTGCGCCGCGTCGAAGAAGCGCAGCTCTGCGTCGATCCCCTCGGCGGCGAAATAGCCGCGGGCGGCGGCGATGAACACCGGCCCCGACGAGGCGAGCTTGAGCACGCCGATGCGCAGCGTCTCGGCCGCCTGCGCCGGCGCGGCGAGCGTCGCAGCCAGCGCCAGCGCCGCCAGCAGCGCGGTGCGTCTCGTCCTAATCAGGGCAGCGGATATCCGTGCGATGCGCCGCCTGCTCGGCGACGTAGCGGCGGAAGCGGTCGCCGGCGAGCGTGTCCGCGATGGCGAGGAAGCTCTGCGCGTCGCGGCACACGGCGGAGACCGGCTGCGCGCCGAGGCGCAGCGACACCTCGTTGGCGAGCCGCGTCAGATAGGAATCGAAGCGCGCCTCGGCATGGCTGGCGCCGGTGCGGCGAAAGCGCTCGATCACCTGATGCTGATAATCCAGCAGCGCCGCGCGGTTGCGCCGCGCGAAGGCGGTATAGGTCTGCGCGCCGCAGGTATCGCTCACCACCATCAGCTCGGTCTGGAAGCGGATCGCCTGTTCGGCCTCGGCATCGTTCGCGCGCAGGCATTGCGGCGTCGCCGCTGCAGCCCATGCCGCCGAGCCGATCAGCAGAGCCATCGCGGTTGCAAGCTTGATCATCTCCCCACCCTTACCTTACGCGAGGCCAGGATGATGCCGCGTCTGCGGCCCATGTTCAATTTCTTCCGTGCGGCGCCATCGAATTGTCATTCGACAACGCGGGGAATTTTAGCGGCATTGCGCGCTTTTGGCGCAGGTCACGCGGTGGGCGAGGCCGGCGCGGCCGACGCGGCGCGACGCCGCCGGCGGCGATGCATGCGGTGGATGACGGTGATGGCGATGATGCCGACGACGAAGGCGGCGAGGGCGAGCATGCTGAACCTGTCGGCGATGTCGCCCAGCATGCGCTCCAGCGCGCGGCCGCAGAAGTAGCCGCCGCCGACGAAGACGCAGGCCCAGAGAAAGGCGGCGAGACAGTTGAGCGCCAGGAAGCGCCGCCAGGAGATGCCGCTGATGCCGAGCGCGAAGGAGGAGAAGTTGCGCACGCCATAGATGAAGCGGAAGCTCAGGATGAACCAGGCGTCGAAGCGCTTGACCCAGCCGAGCGCCGCGTCGACCGGCGAGCGCCAGTGCGGGCGATGCGACAGCAGCCGCAGCCCGTAGCGTCGGCCGATCCAGAAGTAGCACTGGTCGCCGGCGAAGCTGCCGAGCCAGGCGGCGAGCAGCAGCAGCACCCCGCTGAGCAGGCCTTGCGCCGCGAAGAAGCCGGCCACCAGGACGAAGGTCTCGCCCTCGACGAAGGTCCAGCCGAAGGTCAGCAGATAGAACCACACGCCATACTCATGGATGAGGCGCGGCACGTCGGCATCGCGCATGAGGCCGCCGAGCCACCACACCAGCGCCGCGCCCACGGCGATGATGAGGGTGGCGCCGCCAAGGCGCAATCGGTTGGACCACAGTCTGGAAAGCAAATGCCCGGGCGCCCTCTGTCGCTTCATCCTTAAGAGGTGGAGGAATTTACGCGGTCGTGCCGAGTCAGGTCGAGTCGAGAATGACGCCGTCGCGGCCGGCGCCGGTCGGGCCGCAGGAGGGGAGCGATGGGGCAAGGCCATGGCGTCCCCCCGTCAGCGGGCAGGCCGGCGGTTGAATTCTCTCGCGGCGGCATCGCTCGCCGCGCAGAACGGTCACTTCGCCGACGCATAGCGCGCATTGTCCCCACGATGCAACCACCAGCCCTGCTCGTTGATCGAGTAATAGGGCCGGTAATAGTCGAGGCGGGAGGCCGGCACGACGGTCGGCTGCTGATTGTCGAGCACCAGCGCCTCGTCGTCGAGGAAGGCCACGGTCACGGCGTGATCGAGGCCGAGATGGGTGTCGCGCAGCACCACGAGCCGCAGCCGCGAGGCCGGCACGCCCGCCTCCCGCAGCAGCAGGTATTTGGTGATCGCGTAATCCTGGCATTGGCCGCCCTTGCGCAGGAACTCGAACGGCGTCTCCCAATGGTTGCTCTCGTGCCAGTTGACGAAGGAGGGGATGTAGGGATGCCGGTTGATCGCCGCGTTGACGCGGTCGAGCTTGGCGCGCAGATCGAGCCCTTTGAGCGAGGCCACCAGCGCGCGCCACTCCGCAGGCTCGCAGGGCTCCGCTACGCCTGGCGCGCAGACCGGCTCGGAGCGGCGCTCGGCGGCGAAGCGCTCGAGCATGCCGTGCCATTTGAAGAAGGCGGAGCTGTCGGACGAGAAGACCTCCCGCGTGCCGAAGAGCGCCGGCGAGGCCTGCACCTCGACGCTTGCCGCCACGGCGGCGCCGGACAGGACAATGACGGTAAGAAGCAAAGCCAGAGGGCGCAGCAACCGCATCGGGGGCCTCGTTCGGAAGCCCCGCTATCTCTCGCCAGAGACCGGAGGCTTTGCGTCCCCGGATCGCCCCGGGTTTGCCGTTTCGCGATGCCGCCCCGACGCGGGACGCCATCTCTCGCGGACTAGCTCACCACAGCCCCCTTAAAGACCGGTGAATATCGATTAAAGCTTTGCGAAAACGCGAGGATTTGGGTGAGACCGAAGCTGCCCGGGGGGCTTTGCTGCAGCGCCGAAAGCCGCGGGCTCAGCCCCGTGGCCGCCGCTCCTGCACGTCGAAATAGTGCTTCAGGTTCCAGCCGATGAAGACGAGGCCGGAGCCGAAGAGCGCATAGCCGGCGGCCTCCAGCGTCGCCTCCCGCGAGCGCGCCGCCAGCAGCAGGCCGATGACGGCGAGCGCCGCCAGCACCGCCACCAGGACGACCAGGGTTGCGGCATCCTCGACCAGCAGCGGCGGCATCCCGCGGGGCGCGGCGCCGTCGCAGGCGGATTTCACCTGCCAGGCGAGCGCCAGCACCGCCAGCCCGGCGGTGACGAAGCCCAGGGCATAGGTGCCGTCATCCCGCGCCCGGCTGGCGGCAAGAAGGCCGAGCAGCGCCACCGCCGCCAGCGCCGCACCCAGCAGCCAGGGCGCCACCCAGCGCCCCAGCTCGTCCCATCCGACCCGCTCGCGGGCCACGTTCCGCTCGGCCGTCATGCTGTCCATCTCCGGTTTCGATACGCGCTCGTTGGGTTAACACCGGCGAGGGCGCGGCCGCGGCATGGCCGGCATGAGGCGGGCCGCGTTGCCAGCCGGGCCTATCTCGGCGAGCATCGGGACGATATGGTAGCGCCCGCCGCAGCGGATACCCGAGGAACCATGAGCAAGCTCCCCCTCTCCCGCTTCAAGGTCATCGACCTCACCCGCGTGCGCGCCGGCCCGACCTGCGTGCGCCAGCTCGCCGATTGGGGGGCGGAGGTCATCAAGGTCGAGGCGGTCGAGGGCGATGGCGGGCTCGGCGGCGCGCGCCATGGCCCCGATTTCCAGAATTTGCACCGCAACAAGCGCAGCATGACGCTCGATCTGAAGCAGCCGGAAGGGCTCGAGATCCTGAAGCGCCTGGTCAAGACGGCCGACGTCCTGGTGGAGAACTACCGCCCGGACGTGAAGTACCGGCTGAAGGTGGATTACGAGAGCCTGAAGGCGATCAACCCCCGGCTCGTCTATGGCAGCATCTCAGGGTTCGGCCAGGACGGGCCCTATCGCGACCGGCCGGGCTTCGACCAGATCGCGCAGGGCATGGGCGGGCTGATGTCGATCACCGGGCTGCCCGGCCAGGGGCCGGTGCGGGTCGGCATCCCGGTCGCCGATCTCACCGCCGGCATCTTCTGCGCCATGGGCATCCTGGTGGCGCTGCTGGAGCGCGAGGTCTCGGGCGAGGGGCAATGGGTCGAATCCTCGCTGCTCTCCTCGCAGATCGCGATGCTCGACTTCCAGGCGGCGCGCTGGCTGATCGCCAAGGAGGTGCCGGGCCAGGCCGGCAACAATCATCCGACCAGCATCCCGACCGGCGTGTTCAAGACCAGCGACGGGCACATCAACATCGCCGCCGCCGGCGACGAGATGTACCGCCGCCTGTGCAAGGCGCTGGGCGCGGACAGCCTCGCCGACCATCCCGACTATTACAGCGACAAGCTGCGCTCGAAGAACCGCGACGCGCTCAACGCCGCGCTCAACGAGTTCACCCGCGCCCGCAGCTCGGCGGAATGGATCGAGCGCATCAACGGCGCCGGCGTGCCCTGCGGCCCGATCTACAAGATGGACGAGGTCTTCGCCGATCCGCAGGTCAGGCATCTCGGTATCGCGCAGACGGTGGCGCATCCGGCGCTCGGCGAGATCGAGGTGGTGGGCCAGGCGGTGACGCTGAGCCGCACGCCCTCCGCCATCCGCCTGCCGACCCCGGAGCGCGGCGAGCATACCGAGGCGGTGCTGCGCGAGCTGGGCTATGACGACCAGGCCATTGCCGGCTTCCGGGCGCGGCGCGTGATTTGAGGAGAAATTTGAGGTGACGCAGATGATTTCCCCGAGCGAGCGCATGATCGCGCAAAAGGACGGCGCGATCGGCTGGATGATCTTCAACAACCCCGAGCGCCGCAACGCGCTGTCGCTCGACATGTGGCAGGCGATCCCGGCGATCCTCGACCATTTCGACCGCGACCCCGAGGTGCGGGTGATCGTGCTCCGGGGCGCCGGCGACAAGGCGTTCATCTCCGGCGCCGACATCTCGCAGTTCGAGCAGCAGCGCTCCTCGCCCGAGACCATCGCGCAGTACGACGCCATCGCCGAGGCCGCCAATATCCGGCTGCAGGACATCCGCAAGCCGACCATCGCCATGATCCGAGGCTTCTGCATCGGCGGCGGCGTCGGCGTAGCATTGCAATGCGACATGCGCATCGCCGCCGACAATGCGCGCTTCGCGGTGCCGGCGGCGCGGCTCGGCCTGGGGTATCGCTGGGGCGGGGTCAAGAAGCTCGTCGATCTCGTCGGTCCCAGCTTCGCCAAGGAGATCTTCTTCACGGCGCGCCAATTCGCCGCCGCCGAGGCGCTCGCCATGGGGCTCGTCAACCGCGTCCTGCCCGAGGCCGAGCTCGAGCCCTATGTGCGCAACTACTGCGCGCTCATCGCCGACAACGCGCCGCTGACCATGGAGGCGGTCAAGGGCGTGGTGGGCGAGCTCGCCAAGCCGGGCGCGCAAATCGACCGCGGACACTGCGAGGCGCTGGTGGCGCGCTGCTTCGACAGCCAGGACTATGTCGAGGGCCGCCGCGCCTTCATGGAGAAGCGCAAGCCCGTCTTCACCGGGAAATGACGGCGGCCCGGCCGGATCAGCCGGCCACCGCAGCCGGGGCGGGACAAGTCACGCCGGTTCCGCCGAGGCCGCAATAGCCGTTGGGATTCTTCGCCAGGTATTGCTGGTGGTAATCCTCGGCGTAGAAGAACTCCGGCGCGTCGCGGATCTCGGTGGTGACGGCGCCGCGGCCGGCAGCCGCCAGCGCCTTCTGATAGGCATCGCGCGAGGCTTCGGCGCGGCGCTTCTGCTCGGGCGTCGTGGCATAGATCGCCGAGCGATACTGCGTGCCGACGTCGTTGCCCTGGCGCATGCCCTGCGTCGGGTCGTGGCTCTCCCAGAAGGTCTTGAGCAGGCTGTCATAGCTCACCTGCTTGGGATCGTAGACGACCAGCACCGCCTCGGTATGGCCGGTCATGCCGGAGCAGACCTCCTCGTAGGTCGGATTGGGCGTCTGGCCGCCGGCATAGCCCACGGCCGTGGTGTAGACGCCGGGCAGCTTCCAGAAGCAGCGCTCCGCGCCCCAGAAGCAGCCCAGCCCGAAGATCGCCGTCTCGAACCCGGCCGGAAAGGGCGGCCTCAGCCGATGGCCATTGACCTCATGCGCCTCCGGCACCGGCATCTTCTCCGCGCGGCCGGGGAGCGCCTCGGCCGCGCTCGGCAGACCCGCCTTCTTGCTGCGCAGCATCCACATCGCTCGCCTCCCTCGCTGTCGGTACCGGCGGAATCTAGGAGCCGCCCTCCCCGCCCGCAACCGCCATTGACGGAGAAGTGACCGCCGGCTAGCGAGCGGCCGCAGCAGGGGAGGAAACCGCACCATGAAGGTCATGGAGATGCGCGACGCGTGGGGGCTCGAGCACATCAAGCCCGGCACCAGGCCCGAGCGCGATCCCGGCGCGGGCGAGGTGCTGATCAAGATGGCGGCGGCCTCGGTCAATTACCGCGACTTCGTCATGACGCGACGCGGCTATGGCAGCCATAGCGGGGAGCTGCCGCTCATCCCGCTCTCCGACGGCGCCGGCACGGTGGCGAAGATCGGTCCCGGCGTCAGCCGCGTCGCGGTTGGCGATCTCGTCTGCCCGGCCTTCGCCCAGAGCTGGATCAGCGGAACGATGAAGGAGGAGCACCGCACCGGCATGCTCGGCGGGCCGCTCGACGGCGTGCTGCAGGAATACATGCTGCTGCCACAGCAGGGGGTAGTGAAGGCGCCGAAGGGCTGGAGCGCGCTCGAGGCGGCGACCTTGCCGTGCGCCGCGCTCACCGCCTGGAGCGCGGTGGTCGGCGGCGGCGTCAAGGCCGGCGACGTGGTGGTGACGCAGGGCACCGGCGGCGTCTCCCTCTTCGCCGCGATCTTCGCCCGCATGCAGGGCGCGCGCGCGATCGTCACTTCCTCGAGCGACGCCAAGCTCGAGCGCGCCCGCGCGTTCGGCGCCGATCTCGGCATCAACTACAAGACGCATCCGGAGTGGAGCCGCGAGGTGCGCAAGGCGCTGGGCGGCCGCGGCGCCGATCTCATCCTCGAGCTCGGCGGCGCCGAGACGCTCGACCAGTCGCTGCGCGCCATCCGCGCCAGCGGCACGCTCGCCATGATCGGCGTGCTCTCGGGCGCCACGGCGGCGCTCAATCTCGGCCGCGTGGTGACGACGAACGTCCGGCTGCAAGGCGTCACGCTCGGCAACCGCGACGCCTTCGAGGAGATGGTGCGCGCCATCGACCTCAACGGCGCCAAGCCGCCGATCGACGAGAAGCGCTACGCCTTCGACAGCGCCGCCGAGGCGATCGGCGCCATCACCGAAGGTCGCCACTTCGGCAAGATCTGCATCGCGTTTTGAGCGCAGGCGAGCGTCAGGCGGCGGCGAGCGCGTCGACGCCGAGGATCGCCTGCGCCAGGCGCTTGGGATCGCCCGGCACCAGCCAGGCCTCGCCGGCGCGCCGCGCCACGGCTTCGGCCACCGCCACCTGATCGGCGACGATGCCGATCTCGCCGAGCCGGACCGGCAGCCCCAACGAGCGGTAGAACGCGACGAGATCCGCCAGCAGCTCGGCCGGGCGCGCCTCGAACAGGAGCTGCGCCAGAAGGCCGACCGCGACCAGCTCGCCGTGGACCGCGGTGCGGCAGGGCGGCAGCGCGGCAAAGCCCCGCGCCAGCGCATGCGCGATCGAGGGGCCGCCGTTCTCATGGGCGACGCCCGAGAGCAGCACCATCGCCTCGCAGACGCGCTCCAGCGCTTCGCCGCCCACCCGCCGCGCGCGCTGCGCCAGCGCCGCCTCGGCGTGCTCGCGGACCGCGCTCCAGGCGGCGTCGCCGGCGGCGATGGCGAGCGCGGTGGGGCGGCCGCCCAGCAGGTTGAGAGCGCCGGCGGCGACGTTCTGCTCGACCTCGAAGCGGCGCGCCAACGCGTCGCCCAACCCTGCGATGAAGAGGCGCGGCGGCGCGGCGGCCAGCACCACGCTGTCCACCAGCACGACGTCGGGCGGCAGCGATTTCAGGCGCATCACGGCGGCCGGCTGGTCCTCGCCTTCGAGCTCGACGATGCGGCTCACCGGCGCGTGGCAGCACGGCACGGCGGGGACGGTGATGAGCGGCAGGCCGGTCGCGAGGCAGAGCCCCTTGGCGACGCCGATCGCGGCGCCGCCACCCAGGCCCGCCAGCACATCGGCCTCGAGCATGCGCGCGGGCTCGGTGAAGCGCTCGACCTCGGCCTCGGTGCAGGTGCTGGCAAGGCCAAAGACGACGCGCGCGGTCGACGCCTTGAGCTGCTGCTCCATCTCCTGGCGCAGCGGCTCGGCAAGCGCCGCATCGACGATGACGAACGGCCGCTTGCCGTATTCGGCGATCAGCGGCGCGAGCTGCGCCAGCGTGCCGGCCCCCTGGATGTAGCGCGGCGGCGCGCCGAAGACGCGGACGGTCATGGCTTCTCCTCTCCGCGCACTCTAAGCGTCCCGCCTCATCGGCAGATCATCCCGTTGACGAGGCAAGCGGGGTCGTAGGGAAAGACGATGGAGCGGTCGGGAACGACCAGCCGCGCGTCGCGATGGCGATAGTCGAGCCGCGACAGCAGATCGCGGATGAGGTTGAGCCGCGTGCTGTGCTTGTCGTCGGCGCGCACCACCGTCCACGGCGCGTCCGCGGTGTGCGTGCGCTCGAACATGGTGTCGCGCGCCTTGCTGTACTCGCGCCAGAGCTTCGGCGCCTTGGCATCGATCGGACTGAGCTTCCACTGCTTCAACGGATCGTGCCGGCGCGACGCCAGGCGCTCTTTCTGCTCGCGCTTGCTGATGTCGAGATAGTATTTGAACAGCTTGACGCCGTCGCGCACCAGCAGGCGCTCGAAATCCGGCACTACGTCGAGGAACGCGCGCGTCTCCTCCTTGGTGCAGAAGCCCATCACCGCCTCGACGCCGGCGCGGTTGTACCAGCTGCGATTGAACAGCACCAACTCGGCCCCGGCAGGCAAGTGGCGGACATAGCGCTGGAAATACCAGGAATGGCGTTCGACGTCGGAGGGCGGCCCGAGCGCCACGATTCGCGTCTCGCGCGGGCTCAGATGCTCGGTGATGTGCTTGATCGCCCCATCCTTGCCGGCGGCGTCGCGGCCTTCGAGGATGATCAGGATGCGGTCGCCCTCCGCGATGATCTGGCGCTGCAGCTTCACCAGCTCGATCTGCAGCTTGAGGAGCTGGCGGCGATAGGCGGGGGACTCCTCATCGCTGCGGCGCGGCTTCTTCGGCATACTCTCTCCTTTAGCCTCCGGCCATCGTCATGCGCAACGCGATGGCAAGCCCGCCCGCCGCCAGCAGCACCAGCGCCGCGGCCGAGGGCAGGCTGGCGCGCAGCCCGGCGAAGGCGGCAGCATAGCCCGCCTTGAGCAGGTTGTTCGACGCGGTGGCGATCAGCACCGCCGCCGCGGCGCCGGCCGGCGGCAACGGCGCCGCCACGCCCTGCGCCACGCTCAGCACGAAGGGATCGATGTCGGTGAAGCCCACGATGGCGGCCAGCAGCTCGATGCCGGTCTGGCCGAAGCGGCTCTTGACCCAGCTCGAGGCGATCGAGATGACGATGAAGAGCACGGCGAAGACCGCGGCGGCGCTGAGCTCGAGCGGGTTGCGCGGCGCCGCATCGGGCGGCGGATCGCCGATCGCCGGACCGGCGCGGCGGTACTGCCAGAAGGCGATCAGCAGGCCGACGGCCATGAGCGCCAGCAGACCGGGCGCGAGAGCGGCGGCGAGCGGCCGATCGAAGAAGGCGATCACCACCAGCACGCGCGGATACATCAGCGCGCTCGCCAGCACGATCCCGGCCTGGGCCCGCGGCGCCGTCGTGCGGTCGGCAGCGGCGCGGCGCGCGAGCACGACGGTGGTGGCGGTGGAGGAATAGAGCCCGCCCAGCGCCGCGATCCAGAGATCGCCCGCGGGCGCCACGTAGCGCCGCAGCAGATAGCTCGCATAGGAGATGGTGCAGACCGCGAGCAGCGCCAGCCACGCCTTGTAGGGGGTGATCTCGGTGAGCGTGGTCACCGGCCGGTCGGGCAGCAGCGGCAGCACCAGGCCGGTGAGGATCAGGAACTCGCCGGCGATGACGATCTCGCGCAGCTCCAGCCGGCGCGCGAGATCGTGCAGGCGCTCGCGGCCGGTCAGCAGCAGCACCGCGGCCACGGTGATGCCGACGGCGAGCCAAGGCGGCTGGGTGAGCGAGATCGGGCCCAGGAGATAGGCGAGGAGGTTGCAGACCGGGACCATCAGCCCGGCCGACGGCGTGCCGGTGGGATCCACCGTGCGGACGCGGTCGTGATAGTAGACGACGAGCCAGGCGCCGAGCAGGAGCAGCCCGGCCACCAGCGGCAGCAGCCGGGAGGTGTCGAGCAGATAGAGCGCGCCGCCGGTCAGCGCCAGCAGCGGGAAGGTGCGGATGCCGCCCGGCCGGGACTCGCCGCTGCGAGCATAGAAATCCTCGAAAGCGAGGCCGAAGAAGAAGGACAAGCCCAGCGTCAGAGCGAAACCCGTCACCGGCGATACCGGCATGGCGCGCCTGTCATGGTTGCGTCAAAGATCGGCAGAATCGCCCGATCCGCCGGTCCTGCGCAAGCCGGAACTCGCTATCCCAGATGGTGCAGGAAATCCCTGAGCCGGGCCTTGGCCTGGGCAAGCTCGCCCTCGGCCAGCTCGGCGGCCCGCAGCAGGTGCATCGGCAGCGGCTCGCGGCGTCGGATCGCGGCGGTGATCTCCGCCTGGAGCTCGCGCGTGCGCGCCACCGCATCGTCCCGCCCGCGCAGCAGCGCCTGCCACTCGTCTTCCCACCGCGCCGCCATCGCCATCCCCCTGGAACACACCCCATTGGAGCATAGGGCGATGCGCGCGCCGGGTCTGTGAGCGATCTGTGAGCGCCGCTTCGAGCCTCAGTTGCGTCCGGAGAGCAGGCCCCGGGCGATGACATGCGCCTGGATCTCGGCCGCGCCCTCGAAGATGTTGAGGATGCGCGCGTCGCACAGCACGCGGCTGATCGGGTATTCGAGCGCGTAGCCGTTGCCGCCATGGATCTGCAGGGCGTTGTCGGCATTGGCCCAGGCGGTGCGCGCGGCGAGCAGCTTCGCCATTCCGGCCTCGATGTCGCAGCGCCGGTCGCCGTCCTTCTCGCGCGCGGCGAAATATGTCAGCTGGCGGGCGATCATGGTCTCGACCGCCATCCAGGCGAGCTTGCCGTGGACGCGCGGGAAGGCGTAGATCGGCTTGCCGAATTGCTGCCGCTCGCGGGCGTAGCGCAGTCCCAGCTCGAGCGCGCATTGCGCGACGCCGACGGCGCGCGAGGCGGTCTGGATGCGCGCGCTCTCGAAGGTCGCCATGAGCTGCTTGAAGCCCTGCCCCTCGATGCCGCCGAGCAGGTTCTCCGCCGGCACGCTGAAGCCGTCGAAGCCGATCTCGTACTCCTTCATGCCGCGATACCCCAGCACGCGGATCTCGCCGCCGCTCATGCCCGGCGCCGGGAACGGCTGGGATTCGCTGCCGCGCGGCTTCTCGGCGAGGAACATGCTGAGGCCGCGATAGTCGCTGGTGGCCGGATCGGTGCGCACCAGCAGCGTCATGAGGTCGGTGCGCGCGGCATGCGTGATCCAGGTCTTGGCGCCGTAGATCCGGTACTGGTCGCCGTCGCGCACCGCCCGCGTCCTGAGCGAGCCGAGATCGGAGCCGGTGTTGGGCTCGGTGAACACGGCGGTGGGCAGGATCTCGCCGGCGGCGATGCGCGGCAGGTACTTCTCCTTCTGCTGCGGCGTGCCGCCCAGGCGGATCAGCTCGGCGGCGATCTCCGAGCGCGTGCCGAGCGAGCCCACGCCGATATAGGCCCGCGACAGCTCCTCGGAGACGATGCACATCGAGAGCTTGCCGAGACCGAGCCCGCCGAAGCTCTCGGGCACGGTGAGGCCGAAGACGCCGAGCTCCGCCATCTCGGCGATCACCGGCAGCGGGATCAGCTCGTCGGCGAGATGCCAGCCATGGGCGAAGGGCGCGACGCGGTCGGCGCCGAAGCGGCGGAACTGCTCGCGCACCATGTCGAGCGCCTCCTCGCCGAGCGCCAGCTGGCCGAAATCGCCGCTGTCGAGCGAGTCCTCGATCAGCGCCGCCAGCCGCGCCCGAGCCGCCTCGGTGTTCCCGAGCCGCGCCAGCAGCGCCACCTCCGGCCGGCGGAAGGCGTGGAGATCGTCATCCTCGAGCCCGAGATCGTGCGGCCGCACCACCTCGCCCTGGCTCAGCGCGATGCCGCCGGCGAGCTGGCCCAGATACTCGCCGAACGCCATCTGCAGCGTCAGCGCGTCGAGCTCGCGCAGCCGGCGCTCCGTCTCGAGGCCTTGCGCCCACAGCAGCATCCGCCGCAGCGCCTCGACATAGGTTGCCATCCAGGCATAGCCATGGGCCGCGAACTGCCGCGTCTCGAGCAGCGCCGGCTCGATCGCGCCGCGCGGCGCCACCGCCGCCAGCAGCCGGCGCTTGGCCACGGCGAGCAGCCCCTCTGCCGCCGCGAGCGCGCGCCCGGCCGTAGCCAGGAGGTCGGGAAGCAGCGGACCGGCCTCGCCGTCAGCGCTGCGCACTGCAGGGTCGCTCATGCACTCTCCTCATGCCCTCTCCCGTCGGGGGAGAGGGAGGGGCCCGTCGCGACGGCGACGGCGGGGTTTGCGCCTTAAGCCGATTCCTCGAGGCTGCGCAGGCCCGGGCGCTTCGCCTGGACCAGCACCGCCATGTTGCCGGGCTTGTGCTCGTTGCGCCACATCTTCATGTGCGCGCGCGGGATGTCGTCCCACGAGAACACTTCCGACATGCAGGGATCGATGCGCCGCTCGACGACGAGGCGGTTGGCCTGGCTCGCCTGCAGCAGGTTGGCGAAATGGCTGCCCTGGATGCGCTTCTGCCGCATCCAGACGAAGCGCGCGTCGAAGGTGAGGTTGTAGCCGGTGGTGCCGGCGCAGAACACGACCATGCCGCCGCGCTTCACCACGAAGCAGGAGACCGGGAAGGTCTGCTCGCCGGGATGCTCGAAGACGAAATCGACGTCGTTGCCCTTGCCGGTGAATTGCCAGATCGCCTTGCCGAACTCGCGCACCTTCTTCATGTAGTCGCCATAGCCGCCGACGCTGTTGACGTCGGGCAGCCGGCCCCAGCAATCGAACTTCTTGCGGTTGATGACGCCCTTGGCGCCGAGCGACAGCACGAAGTCGCGCTTGTCGTCCTCGGAGATGACGGCGATGGCATGCGCGCCGGCGGTGGCGATGAGCTGGATCGCCATCGAGCCGAGGCCGCCCGCGGCGCCCCAGACCAGCACGTACTGGCCCGGCCGCAGCACATGCGGGCGATGGCCGAACAGCATGCGGTAGGCGGTGGCGAGGGTGAGCACGTAGCAGCCGCTCTCCTCCCAGGTCAGGTGCTTGGGCCGCTCCATGAGCTGGCGGCCCTGCACGCGCGCGAACTGGGCGAAGGAGCCGTCCGGGGTCTCGTAGCCCCAGATGCGCTGGCTCGGCGAGAACATGGGATCGCCGCCATTGCACTCCTCGTCATCGCCGTCATCCTGGTTGCAATGGACCACGACCTCGTCGCCGACCTTCCAGCGCTTGACCTTGGAGCCCACCGCCCAGACCACGCCCGCGGCGTCGGAGCCCGCGACGTGGAACTCGGCCTTGTGCACGTCGAACGGCGAGATCGGCTTGCCCAGCGCCGCCCAGACGCCGTTGTAATTGACCCCCGCCGCCATCACCATCACCAGCACCTCGTCGGGCGCGAGCTCCGGCGTCGGCACCGCCTCGACCTGCATGGCCGTGTCCGGCGCGCCGTGGCGCTCGCGGCGGATCGCCCAGGCATACATCCGCCGCGGCACATGGCCCAGCGGCGGGATCTCGCCGATCTCGTAGAGGTCCTTGACCGGGCGGGCTCCGGCCGCGGAGGTCCCGAAGGGGAGGATTTGGGCGGGTTCGCTCATGGCAGACTCTCCATCGAAACCGCTTTGCGTGCGGCGCAGCATTAGCGTAAACGTCTGTGTAGCCGAGATGTCAATTCCGCCGCAACGCACAAAGTTGCTTTCTGTCTAATTTTTGCATTGACAGGAAATATTGTTTCAATATTTCTGACGTGCCTGGCGGATGAGGAAAAAACGCCGTTCACCGGCCAACCGGTGGGTTGGCCTCGACGGCAGGCAGGGTCTCTTGTGCGCCGCAACAAGCGGCGGAGGACGGAGCGATGAGCACGAACACGACCGAGCGCGACGAGCCCTGGCTGATCCGGACCTATTCCGGCCATTCCTCGGCCGCCGCCTCGAACGCGCTCTATCGCACCAATCTGCAGCGCGGCCAGACCGGCCTCTCCGTCGCCTTCGACCTGCCGACGCAGACCGGCTACGACAGCGACCACGTGCTCGCCAAGGGCGAGGTCGGCAAGGTCGGCGTGCCGGTGGCGCATCTGGGCGACATGCGCGCGCTCTTCGACGGCATTCCGCTGGCGCGGATGAACACCTCGATGACGATCAACGCCACCGCGCCCTGGCTGCTGTCGCTCTACATCGCCGCCGCCGAGGCGCAGGGCGCGGCGCGGCGCGACCTCGCCGGCACCACGCAGAACGACGTCATCAAGGAGTATCTCTCGCGCGGCACCTATATCTTTCCGCCGGGGCCCAGCCTCAAGCTCACCGCCGACGTCATCGCCTTCACCTATCGCGAGTTGCCCAAGTGGAACCCGATGAACGTCTGCTCCTACCACCTGCAGGAGGCGGGCGCGACACCGGTACAGGAGGTGGCCTATGCGCTCGCCACCGCCGAGGCGGTGCTCGACGCGGTGCGACGCTCGGGCCAGGTGCCCGAGGCGGACTTCCCGCAGGTGGTCGGCCGGCTCAGCTTCTTCGTCAATGCCGGCATCCGCTTCATCACCGAGATGTGCAAGATGCGCGCCTTCGCCGAGCTGTGGGACGATCTCACCCACCAGCGCTACGGCGTCGCCGAGGAGAAGTACCGCCGCTTCCGCTACGGCGTGCAGGTCAACTCGCTCGGCCTTACCGAGCAGCAGCCGGAGAACAACGTCTATCGCATCCTGCTGGAGATGCTGGCGGTGGTGCTGTCGAAGACCGCGCGCGCGCGGGCCGTGCAGCTGCCGGCCTGGAACGAGGCGCTGGGCCTGCCGCGGCCCTGGGACCAGCAATGGAGCCTCCGCCTGCAGCAGATCGTCGCCTATGAGACGGATCTGCTGGAATACGGCGACCTCTTCGACGGCTCCGCCGAGGTCGCGCGCAAGGTCGACGCCTTGAAGCGCGATATCACGGCCGAGCTCGAGCGCATCCGCGATCTCGGCGGCGCGGTGGCGGCGGTCGAAAGCGGCGTGATGAAACAGCGCCTGGTCGAAAGCAACGCGCGGCGGCTGGCCGCCATCGAGCGCGGCGAGCAGATCGTCGTCGGCGTCAACCGCTACGCCGAGAGCGCTCCCTCGCCGTTGCTGGCGGCGGGCGAGGCCGGATATCTCGTGCCCGACGCGGCGGCGGAGGAAGAGCAGGTGGCGCGGCTCGCTATCTGGCGGCGCGATCGCGATGGCGGCGCGGTGGCGGCGGCGCTTGCCGCTCTCCGGCGCGTCGCGGCCGAGGGCGGCAACATCATGCCACCCTCGATCGATTGCGCCCGCGCCGGCATCACCACCGGCGAATGGGCCCAGAGCCTGCGCGAGGTCTATGGCGAATACCGCGCGCCCACCGGCATCGCCCAGGCCGCCTCCTCGCGCGGCGCCGGCGACCTCGCCGACCTCCGCAAGCGCGTCGGCGAGCTCTCCGAGCGGCTCGGGCGGCGGCTCAAGATGCTGGTCGGCAAGCCGGGCCTCGACGGCCATTCCAACGGCGCCGAGCAGATCGCGCTGAAGGCGCGCGATGCCGGCTTCGAGGTGGTCTATGAAGGCATCCGGCTGACGCCGGCGCAGATCGTCAACACCGCGCTCGAGGAAGGCGTGCACGTGGTGGGGCTCTCGATCCTCTCCGGCAGCCACGGGCCGCTGGTGAGCGAGGTCCTGCGCGGGCTCGCCGCGGCGGGGCTCGGCCATGTGCCGGTGGTGGTCGGCGGCATCATCCCGCCGGAAGACGAGGCGGCGCTGAAGCGCTTGGGCGTGGCGCGCGTCTACACGCCCAAGGATTACGACCTCACCGCCATCATCCGCGACATCGTCGAGGTGGTGGCGGCGGAGCCGCTGCTGGCGGCGTGAGGCGAAAGGTCCTTCTCCGCTCCGCCTGTGCGGGCTCTCGCGATTGCAAGAGCAATCGACGACGCGTTGCGTCGCGCTAAATACGCGTCGAGAGCCAGATGGCGAGCCGCGAGCCGGCCTTGATGGCGGCGCTGAGCGCGGGATAGCCGGGCGCTTCCTCCGCGCCATGGGCGAGCGCCACGTCGCGATGCTCGTTCTCGTCGCGGCGGAACTCGTCGATCGCCGATTTGAGCGCCGGCTCGGCATCGCCCAGCGCCTCGCTCTGGCGCCGGTAATGCTCGTCGATCACCTCTTCCACCGCGACGGTGCAGGCCATGGCGGCGCGCTCGCCGAGGAGCGCGGTGGCGGCGCCGAGCGCGAAGCCCGCGGCGTGCCAGAGCGGCGACAGCACGGTCGGGCGCACCCGGCGCTCGGCGACGAGCTTGTCGAAGGCGGCGAGATGACGCTGCTCCTGCTCCGCCATGCGGCGGATCTCCGGCGCGACCCGCGAGCGGCCGAGCACGGCGAGCTGCCCGTCATAGATGCGCTTGGCGCCGTACTCGCCGGCATGGTCGACGCGGATCATGCGCTCGATCAGCGCCTGGGGCGAGGGATCGCCGGGCAAGCGGCGGGGAAATTCGCTCATGGCCTCCTCCTCGACCCAAGCCGGCGCAGCGCGGCGAACGAGGCGAGCGCCAGCGCCAGCGAGATCACCGCGTTCCAGGCGGCAAGCGACAGGCCGAAGAGCGACCATTGCACCTGGTCGCACTGCACCACCTGCTGCGCCAGGAGACGCCGCCGCAGCTCCTCGATGCTGCCGGCGGGGCCGCCGCCGGTGCAGGCGCTGGGGCCGGCAATCCAGTGCTGCTCGACGCCGACATGATAGAGCGCGAGGCCGGCGCCGGCGAGAAACACCAGTGCCGAGAACACGAGCAGCGCCCGCGTCGCCCCGCGCCGCCCGGCGATCAGCGCCGCCAGCGCGGCAGCGATCACCGCGTAATAGGGCCAGCGCTCGTAGAGGCAAAGCTCGCAGGGCGCCAGCCCGCCGACGATCTGGAAGCCCCAGGCGCCGCCCACCACCGCGGCGGCGGCGATCAGCAGCAGGAGAGGCGCGAGGCGCGGTTGCGTCATGGCGCTAGGAGCCTGTCTGGGAAATGGCATGGGTCTGCGACATCGGCATTTCGCGTCTGCCCCGGACTTTGATCCGGGGGAGGAGCGAAGCGATGCCGTGCGCATCGTGAGCGACGAGCGACGACGTCCAGACGCGAAATGCCGATGTCCCGGAGGGTTGCACGAGGATGGGGCGCTGCCGCGTCGCGCGGCCTTGCCGATGCGTCCAGCATCGCCTGCGGCCGCGCTCCTAACATCGCCCCATCCTCGTGCAACGCAGACCCATGCCATTTCCCAGACAGGCTCCTAGAGATAATGGAGGACGAGGAACCCGCCCACCAGCGTCACCGCGAAGGCGCTGGTAACCAGCATCAGGCGGCCCTCGATGAAGCGTCGGATCGGCTCGCCGAACCAGTAGAGCAGCGCCGCCACCAGGAAGAAGCGCAGGCTGCGCGAGATCAGCGAGGCGATGGTGAAGGTCAGGAGATCGAATTTGACGAAGCCGCTGGCGATGGTGACCAGCTTGTAGGGGATGGGCGTCATGCCCTTGAGGATGATGACCCAGGCGCCCCACTCCGCCGCCGCCGCCTTGAAGCGCTCATAGGCCGGCATGGCATGGTAGAACTCGAGCACGGCGCGGCCGAGGGTGGCGAAGGCGAAATAGCCGATGGCATATCCCAGATATCCGCCGATCACCGAGGCGAGCGTGGCGACCGCCGCGTAGCGCCAGGCGCGGCGGGGCGCGGCGATGATCATCGGGATCAGCAGCACGTCGGGCGGGATGGGAAAGATCGAGCTCTCGACGAAGGCGACGCCGGCCAGCGCCCAGACCGCGTTGGGCCCGGCGGCGAGCCGCATGATCCAATCGTAGGCGGGACGCAGCACCGGCGCGCCTCAGCGGGGCCGGCGGCCGAAGAAGCCGACATTGCGCATGGCCATGACGATCTCGCCATGCTGGTTCAGCATCTCGCCGAGGCATTTTATCGTGCCACGATCGGGGCGGCTTTTCGACGGGACGACGTCGAGGATGGTCAGCCGCCCCGTGAGCGTGTCGCCGGGACGCACCGGCTTCAGCCATTCGATCTTGTCGATGCCGGGCGAGCCCATGCTTTCCGCCACGGTGCCGACGAAGCCGTCGACCAGGAGACGCATGTAGAGGGCGCAAGTGTGCCAGCCGCTGGCGACGAGGCCGCCGAAGACGCTGTCGCGCGCACGCTCGGGATCGACGTGGAAAGGCTGCGGGTCGAACTGGCGGGCGAAATCGATGATCTCCGCCTCGCTCACCGGCCGGCTGCCCAGCGCCAGCACCTCGCCAATGCGGAAATCCTCGAAATAGCGCAGCGCCATGACCCGTCCTGCCCGTTGCCGGCGCGCGGGTCTAGCGCGAAGCCGCAGCCGCGCGCAAGTCGCCGGGATCGGCGCTCGATCGGCTCAGGCGACGCGGATCGTCGTCAGGAACTCGGCCACCTGCTCGCGCAGCTGCGTCGATTGACCCGACAAGGCGCCGACCGCGGCGAGCAGCTCGGCCGCCGTCGCGCCGGCTTGCGTCGAGGTGCTCATCACCGCCGTGATGTTGGACGAGACGTCGCTCGTGCCGGCCACGGCGTGCCCCATGCTGCCCGCCATTTCTTGCGTCACCGCTCCCTGCCGCTCGACCGCTTCGGTGATGGTGCCGGCGGCCTTGCCGACCTGGGCGATGGTCGAGCCGATGCGCTGCATCGCCTCCACCGCTTCCGCCGCGGCACGCCGGACGCCTTCGATCTGGCTGCGGATCTGGTCCGTGGCACTGGCAGTTTGCGAGGCGAGGTTCTTGACCTCCGAAGCCACCACGGCGAAGCCCTTGCCGGACTCGCCGGCGCGCGCCGCCTCGATCGTGGCGTTGAGGGCGAGGAGATTGGTCTGCCCGGCGATCGCCTGGATGAGATCCACCACCTCGCCGATCTGCTGCGCCGCCGCCGCCAGGCTGCGCATCGTCTCGTCGGTGTGCTTGACCTCGTCGACGGCCTTGTCGGCGACCGACGATGCCTGCGCGACCTGGGCGGCGATGCTCGACAAGGAAGCGGTCAGCGCGTCGGCCGTGGTGGCGGCGCTGTGCACGTCTCCGCTCGCCTGGCTGGCCGCCGACGCGACCGCGGTCGATCGCTGCGTGGCCTCGTCGGTCAGCGCCGCCATCGATCGCGTGGAGGCTTCCATGCGGGTCACCGCCGCGACCACCCCTTCGACCGCCGCGGTGACGTTGGTCTCGAAGGCGCGGGCGAGCCGCGCCCGTTGCGTCACATCCGACCAGACGGCCATCGCGCCGGTATAGGCGCCCTGCCCGTTCTTGATGGCGAGGACGCGCAGATCGATCACCAGCGCGCCCAGCGTGATCTCGAGGCGCAGCGGCATCCGTGCGGGATCGGAGAGCTCGCTCGATCGTTCGGCAAGCTCCGGGAAGACCGCGTGAAGCGCCTGGCCCGCCATCGCCCCGCCGCCGCCCCGGACCACGCCATCGAGCATGGCCTTGCCGGTCTCGTTCACATAGGTGATGACGAATTCCCGCTGGGCATCGCTCCAGGCGACCCCCAGCGGCATGTTGTCCACCATCACCATCGCGGAATCGAACCATTCCTGCAGCCGCTCCGCGGTCTCGCGCAGAGCAGCCAATTCGCGATTTTTGCCAAACAGCGCCCGAAGGATGAGCATTGCCCTCACCAACTCAACCATGGCTAGGCAGAACACCACAATGCGATTTAAGTTTTGCTTAAAGCCGCCGGATCGGCGGCGGACCCGCGAGGCGCTCGGGCGGAGCGGCTTGACGGCCGGCGGCGCGTCTCCAATGATCCCGCGCGGCTGACGCACGGCCGGGCCACCGGTCCGCCGTGGAACAGAAGAGCCCCTGTGGCGGAACGGTAGACGCGGCAGACTCAAAATCTGTTGCTCGCAAGGGCGTGGGGGTTCAAGTCCCTCCAGGGGCACCAAAACGCCGACGCCGCTCCGGCTCGTCCGATCGGCCGGCCCCCCGTATACGACCAGGCGGTCGACCGATACGAAAAAAAATCCGCGCGTGCCGGCCCCGGCATGCCGGTCACGCACCCGACATAATTGTCCGCCACACAATTAACAGTGGCTGCCTAAATTCGCGCCCACCAAAGGTGGTGCTATTTACGGTTGCTGCCACCCCTCCAACGCCACGTCAGCAGAACGCAAATAGGCGCTTGCCTATAGTTTGTAGCTCGTCTAGCTTTGGATTAAGGGATCAAAATAAAAAATCTAAGGATGGAAGTCCGTGTGGAACTTTAACTCCGCCTCGCGCGGCCCCACCCGCTTTTATGGTCGCGCAGGCGATTGCCGGGGATGCCCTCAATCGTTGCGTTCGATGGCGCGGTCGCGAGGCCGCCCATGAACAGCTACGAGCAGCTCCGCGGCGGCCAGGGACGCGCCGTCTTCTATCGCGCGGAACGCTACCGCGTGCGCGACATCTTCAAGCACGCGGCCCCCGAACTTGCTCTCAACGGCATTGCTCACGCGCTGGATGACATCAGCCTCAACGGCATCGGCGCCTCCGCCGCCGCTTCCGGCTCGAACGAGATCTGCACCATCGGCGATCGGGTCTCGGTCGCGCTCGCGGTCAAGGGGATCCCGCTGTTCGATGCCGCCGGCGAAGTTGCGCGCGTGCAGCCGACGCCGCTCGGGACCAGGATCGGCGTCCGCCTGACCGATCGCTGCTTCCGGGCCGCCGAGGTCATCCCGAGATACGAAGAGATCCTGGTCCGCAGCCGCCTCGAGGAAGACCTCGAGCCCGATCAGCGCGTCTCGGCCGACTATCGTCGTCTCTGTGCCGACGTGCTGCACCTGCTGCGCAGCCATCGCGCCTCGCTCGATCGCTTCGTCAAGACCCGGCCGCAGCCGGCCGCCATGGACGCCATGCTGGCGGCGTGCGAGGAGCGGGTGCTGCCGAGGTGGCGCAAGCTGTGGCGCACCGCGAACGAGCTCGTGGCGCCGATCATGGCCGACGACGACGCCCGACGCGCGACGAAGGAGCTCACCGAGCTCATTCTCACGCCCGAATTCATGCCCGGCGCCATCTGGCGCCGAAGCTATGAGAAGCCGCTGGGCTATCCCGGCGACTTCCAGATCATGGACATGGTCTATTCCTGGCGGCGCGAGGGCGAGCACCTGTTCGACCAGCTCGTGCATCGCCTCGGCCTCGACGTCGCCGAATGCATCGCCACGCGCATGGTCATCATGCGCCAGGCGATCGCCTCGACGGTGCTGGCGCGGGCGGAAGGGCCGGCGCGGATCACCAGCCTCGGATGTGGGCCGGGCCGCGAGGTGATCGATTACCTGCAGCTTCGCGACCTGCCGCGGCCGGCGCATTTCACGCTGATCGATCAGGACGAGCGCGCGCTGTCGCAGGTGTATGAAAGCAGCTATCCCGCCACCATGCGGCTTCGCGGCAAGGCCAATCTCAGCTGCCTGCATACCTCGTTCAGCCAGCTGACCCGCGCCGGCGAGCTGTTCGGCAAGCTCCCCGAGCAGGATCTCATCTACAGCGTCGGCCTCATCGACTATCTGTCGGCGCGCCGCGCCAAGGCGCTCACCGAAGCCCTCTACGCCCAGCTCGCGCCCGGCGGCACCCTCATCGTCGGCAATATGCTGGAGACGCCGATCGGCAATCTCTGGCCGATGGAGTTTCTCTGCGATTGGAACATCCTCTATCGCAGCGACGCCGACATGCGCGGCCTTGCGTCGGGGCTGCCGGATGCCGCCGTCGAGATCAGCCACGACCCGACCGGCCGCGTCGTCCTCCTCACCTTGCGCAAGAGCTAGGCCACGCCCCGCTTCGGCGCCGCCGCGCGGGCGAGGCAGCGCTCCGGCGGCAGCTTCACGGTGACGCTGGTTCCGGCGCCGAGCTGGCTCTCGATCCTGAGGGAGCCGTTGTGCAATTCGACGATCCGGCACACCAGCGGCAGGCCGAGACCGGCGCCGCCGTGTTTGCGCGTCAGTGCGTTCGCCACCTGCGTGAACGGTTCCCGAACGCGCTGTAGGTCCGCTTCCGCGATGCCGATGCCGGTATCGGTCACCCGGACGATCACGCCGCCATCCTGATCGCGGCTCACCGAGGCCGTCACCGCGCCCGGCGACGGCGTGAATTTGATGCCGTTGCCCATCAGGTTCAGGAACACCTGGGTGATCAAGGTCTGGTCGGCGAAGATCATCGCCGCGTCGACGCCGTCGGTCTGCAGCGACATGCGCACGCCCTGCTCGGCCGCCCGGTCGCGCAGCAGGCGGAAGCACTGGTCGAGCACGGCGAGCAGATCCACCTCCTCCTCGTAGAGGGAGAGCTTGCCGAGCTCGGCCTTGGAGAGGTCGAGGATGTCGGAGATCACCCGCAGCAGATGCTGCGCGGTCGAGAAGATGTCGTCGACATAGGAGACATAGCGCTCCGAGCCGACCGGTCCGAACATCCGCAGGCGCATGATCTCGCTGAAGCCGAGGATCGCGTTCAGCGGCGTGCGCAGCTCATGGCTCATGATGGCGAGGAAATCGCTTTTCGACTTGCTCGCCGCCTCCGCCGCGGTCCTCAGCTCGTCGGAGCGCGCCTTTTCCTGCCGCAGCAGCTCGGCGCTGGTGAAATCGTGCCGCGCGTAGATCTCCTGCATGTAGCTGGCGAAAATTCCGACCCCGACCGAGAAGGTGAGGAAGAAGTCGTTGTTCAGCAGCAGCGCCGACGGGATCGGATTGATGTAGAGCGCGGAGAGCTGATAGATCGCCAGCAACAGCAGCGAGACCATCGCCGCGATCACGCAGCGCAGCCGCACCAGGCTCGCGCCGTAGATCACGACCATGATCAGGCCGGCGTAGTAGAGCGCATTTCCCGGCGGCGCCGCCACGGCGGTCATGGCGATGATGCCCAGCCCCGAGATCAGCACGCAGAGCGCCAGCAGCACCTGCGCGAAATGTTGGAACCCCGACCAATAGGTCAGCAGCAGGACCACCGCGAGAAACGGACAGACCATGCCGTAACGGATCACCCAGGCAACGATGCGCGCATCGGCGATGATGTAAGCGTCGAGGATGCCGAACGCGCCATAGAGCAGGCAGGCGCCGAGCAGGAAGATGCGGATGGCGGAGAGACCGCTCGTCACATGATCCGTGACGAAGCGCTGCTCGAGATCGCGATCCGCGAACCGCAGCGTCAGCATCCTGTCGAGGCGCTGAAGCAGCGGCTTGCGAACGGCATCTACCTCCTCGACGACCATACCCTCCGCCACCCAGAACCTGGCGCCGTCCGCCCGGCGTGCGGACCATCGAGGATCCGCCGGGCCCGATCGGCCGGTCATTGTCCGCCATCGCGCCCCTCTCGACAGTCAATGTCCAGGTTGCGCGAAGCCGTTCCCGCATCAAGATGAACGGGGGATGGTAAACAGGACGTTAAGATCGGGAGGTGATAAAACTTGGCGGCGCCCGGGTCCGTGATGGTCCTCGATATTACTTGCCGTGGGCGGTATCGCGGGCTGCCGGATTGTCCTTGAACCGTCACGATGCTCGCCTTGGCCCAGTTCCGACAACCTGTCGACTGGCGGCCGACTGGGCGGCCTGCTCGCCAGCCGCGTTCCCCGACAGCGGCACGCGGCATGCGCGAGCACCCGCCCCGGCTCAGCCACGGATGCCGAGCCAGAGAGCGGCGAAGACGCACATGGCGCAGCCGAGCATTACCGGCAGGAAGGCGATCTGCGCCAGCGCGTCCCAGGCGCCGATCCAGCCGGTCGGCGTCTCGACGCGGCCCGCGAGGAATTCCCGGAAGCTGCGCCGGTTGGTCTCGCCGCGGAACGCCGCGCTCGCCTGGCCGCCGAGGATCATCATCCCGAAATACATGGCGCTGAGGAAATAGATCACGGCGATCAGCAGCGCCGTGGTGCCGAAGGCCCAGCCCGCCCAGGACGCCACCAGGAAGAGGCCGTAGCCGCCCAGCGCGATACCGACGACGGCGGGATGGAGATGGCCGTCGGCGATCGCTTCGACGCGACGCAGCAGCGGTTTCGGCCGCGCGACCTGCGGGGCGGTGAACGGCGCGAGCTCGGTGGCTTGGCGAAACGCAGCAATCATGGCGCTCATGGTCGGGCCCTCCTCGGGCGGGTTCCGCGGCGATGGCCTCAAGACCCTGTGTCAGTGGCAACAACCGCTGGCAAGAAATCTGCACCGGCGTCGCCGCGACATCTAATATCGAGCTGTGCTGGGAATGATCGCGCCGGCGGATGAGACGGCGATCGACTGCAAATCCCGTGACGCGCGTCCGGCGCGCGACGGACCCGCGCCGGAGGACAGGGCGGCGGCGGTGACTACTTGGCGGGCGACAGCCGCGTCAGATAGGCGACGATCTTGGGAACGTCCTCGTCCGGGATCGGCGCCTTGTAGGTCTGGCGCATCTTCTCGACGATGCGTTGCCAGGCGGCGCGCGAGAGCGCCGGCTGCGTCAGCACCATGCCCGGCGAGTGGCAGCCGGTGCAGTCATTGGTGATCGTCTCGGCGGCGGCACCGCCGGGAAACGCGACGTCGCTGGTCGGCAGCTCGACGCTGACCGAGCGCAAGGTGACGCCGCCGCTCGAGACGGCGGAGGGCGCCGGCGCCGCGGCCGGCATCGCGTCCGGCGCGCGCTGCCCGGGCGAGCCCGTGGCGAAGAGGGCGAGGCCGACCACGGCAGCGGCGGCGTAGCCGATGAGGCGAGGCGACGGGGTCATGGCATGGCTCCCTGCTGCTGTGCCGGTTCAGGCGACGGTGAGGCGGAGGCGCTCGATCGGGTTGCGCATGAAGCCGCCGCCGTTCCAGTTCGGCCCGTCCGGCTGCGCGAGCCCGTTCGTGTTGGTGCAGCGCACGGCGAGATCGAGCCAGCCCGAGTCCGGCGCGGTCACCTGCGCGCGCCATTGGCGGAAGCCGTAGGCGCCTTCGTCGCGGCCGAGCTCGGCGCCGCGCCAGCTTCGCCCGCCATCGAGCGACAGATCCACCTTTGCCACGCCGCAATCGCCGCCGAAGGCGATGCCGCGGAGCGCCACCGGCGCACCCCGCGCCACCTTGCTCGCCGCGGTGACGTTGGTGAAGAACGAGCGCGGCACCATGCGGTTGATCGGCACTGTCGCGACCCCGGTCTCCTCCGGCCGGACATTTGCCCCCGGCGTATCAGGGATGCGGTAGGCCGTCTTCATCCAGTAATTCTCATCGGGCGCGTCCAACACCTCGATGTCGTTGAGCATCTTGACCCAATAGGTCGAGTACCAGCCGGGCACGACGAGGCGCAGCGGGAAGCCGTTGAGCAGCGGCAGCTGCTCGCCGTTCATCTGATAGGCCAGCATCACCTCACCGTCGCGCGCGTGGTCGATGGCGAGCGATTTCAGGTAGTCGGGCGCGCCCTCCACCACCGGCTGGTCGAGGCCGTTGCAGCGGACCGCCACCGCGCCCGCCTTGACGCCGGCGCGGTCGAGCACGTCGCGCAGCCGGACGCCGGTCCATCTGGCATTGCCCATGGCGCCGTTGCCCCATTGGCCGCCGGAGACCCGCGGCGCGAAGAACCCGCGCGAATTGCCGGAGCATTGGTTGACCGCGGCCAGCTCCACCCGCGGCAGCGCCAGCACCTCGGCCAGCGGCAGCGAGAGCGGCCGCTCGACATGGCCGCGGACCGCCAGGCGGAAGGAAGCGACGTCCACCTCCTCGGGGATTACCGCCCAATGCCAGCGCACGAAGAACCGGTCGTTCGGGGTGAAGACGCCGCCGTCGAACACCTCGAACGGCGTCTCGAGCAGCGGCGGGCGCGTGCGCTGCAGGATCATCCGGCCCTTCTGCGGGAATTGCGTCGTCAGCCGCCGCCGGTCCGGACCGCCCGGCAGGCCGAGCGTGACCCAGTCCTGGGCCCAGGCCGGCACGGCCGCGGCCATCGCGCCGAGGATGCCGGCGCCGCGCAGGAAGCGCCGGCGGCTGGTGAGGGAGAGCAGGTCGTTCGAGCCCGTCATGCCATCGATCCTTTCGTCCTGAGCGAGACGATGATGTCGAAGGCAAAGGTGATGCCGGTCGGGCGTCCGACCAATAGGACGGGAGGCTCGCTTCGATCGTCTTGGCCGATCGATCGGCGCGACCCTAGCGCGCGCGGGGGCGCGCCTGCGCGATGATCATCGCCAGCAGCGCGTCGGCGGCGCTGCTGCGGTAGCGCTCGACATGGCGCAGCACGTTGAAGTCGCGCTCGGGCAGGGCGAGCCGGAGCTGGTGCAGCAAGCCCGATTCCAGGCTGGGCGCCGCCACCGAGGCGGAAATCGCGGTCGCCCCCAGACCGGCTTCCACCGCCGCGCGCACGGCTTCGTTGGATGGCAGCTCGAGCGCGATCCGCAGCACGGCGGGGTCGACGCCGAAGCCGGCGAGCGCCGCCTCGAAGACCGAGCGGGTGCCGGAGCCGGGCTCGCGCAGCACCCATTCCGTCTCGGCGAGGTCCCCGGGCTCGACGCCTTCCGCCGCCGCCCACGGATGGTCGGGGGCGACGACGACGACCAGCTGGTCGCGGGCGACGCGGCCGATGGTGAGCGCGGGATCCTCGACGCTGCCTTCGACGAAGCCGAGCTCGGCGCTGCCCTCATGGACCGCGGCGGCGACCTGCGCCGTGTTGCCGACCCCGAGCCGAATATCGATGCCGGGATAGGCGCGGCGGAACGCCACCAGATGCCGCGGCAGCCAATAGCTGGCGATGGTCTGGCTCGCCTGCACCGCCAGCGTGCCGCGCTTGAGCCCGCCCAGCTCGGAGAGCACCAGCTCGGCCGCCTCGGCCCGCGCCAGCACTGCGCGCGCCTCGACCAGGAACAGGCCGCCCGCCTCGGTCAGCTCGATGCCGCGGCCGACGCGATGGAAGAGCTTCGCCCCGTGCCGCGCCTCGAGCGCCGCAATCGCGGCGCTCACGGCCGATTGCGCCAGGTGCAGCGTCTCGGCGGCGCGGGTGACGTGCTGGCGCTCGGCAACCGCGACGAAGACGCGAAGCTGTTCCAAGGTCATGCCGGCATGATGCCATCCGCGCCGGATGATGGCTACTGGACGGCCGCGGCGCCGGCGGATCGATCGCCCGGGGCGATCGAATCCGACCAGAGGATCGATTGGAAACCTCGGCGCCGCAGGCCGATCTTCATTTCCGTTCGATGTCCAAGCGCCCATCGAGCCGCGGATCGAAAGCCACTGTCGACGATCGGCGTCCACGACGGCGCTCCACGGGGAGCCACGGCGCTCACCCTGACCCAAGCGAGGCTATCATGCGTGCCATTGCCATTGTGCTGTTCTCAGGTCTTTCCCTGGCTTCGATCGCGGCCTGCGCTCCGATGTCGGGCGACGACTATTCGAAGGCGGCGCTCGCCACGACCTGCCCGCAGCTCCAGGGCTATCCCGGCTGTCACTCCGGCCAGGACGCCGGCGCGACGTTGACCGCCCACGAGCTGACGGCGCCGTCCAACGCTTCCTATGCGGGGCGTTGACAGCGGGGGCAGACCCGGTCCGTCCTTATCGAGAAAGGACGGACCGGTATCCCCCGTTGTGCTACCATCGCGGCGCTGCGGCCCGTCGCGGAGTGAAGCGCGGCACGGCGTCGGCCTGAGACCGTCCCTTGCGCCCAAGGGCGCGCCCGCCGCGATAGCTGCCGGTGTAACGCCCGGCCCGCAGCCTGCTATCGCAGATTCTCGGCGCCACGCCAGACATCGGCGACGGCCTGCCGCGCCGCCTTGGCCATGAGGCCGCTGTCATTGCCGATGGTGACCAGGCGGAAGCCCAGACCCAGCATGCGCACCGCGTAGTCGGCGCCGGCGCAATGAATGCCGGCCTTGATGCCGCGCCGGCCGGTCTCGCGCAGCAGGCGCTCGTAGATCGCCAGCACCTCCGGCTCCTCGCGGTCGAGCCGCGGCGCCAGCCCAAGCGAGAATCCGAGATCCGAGGGACCGACATAGATCGCGTCGATGCCGGGCACGTCGAGGATCGCCTCGAGATTGTCGAGCGCCGCGCGGGTCTCGATCATCGGCATCACCAGGATCTCGTCATTGGCCGTCTGCTGGTATCCCGCGCCCGCATAGATCGCGGCGCGCACCGGACCGTTCGAGCGGCTGCCGCGGGGTGGGTATTTGCAGGCGGATACCAGGGCTTCGGCCTCGGCCGCGCTGTTGACCATCGGGCAGATGATGCCGTAGGCGCCGCCGTCGAGGGCCTTGCCGATGATGCCGGGCTCGTTCCACGGCACGCGGACGAGGCGCGTGACGGGATGCGCCTGCATCGCCTGGAAGCAGGCGATCATCGAGTGATAGTCCTGGACGCCGTGCTGGAGATCGACGGTGACGCTGTTCCAGCCGCAGGCGGCCATCACCTCGGCCGAGAAGGCGGAAGGGATGGCGAGCCAGCCATTGACCGCCGCCTTGCCTTGCCGCCACCGCTCCTTGAGCGCGTTCTCGCCCATGCCGCTCCCCTCTTTCCACCGCGATGGGCGCGATGATAGCGCGACGGGGCCCGCGCCCTAAGCCCCGGCGCCGTTGACGCGCCCGGCCGGCGCGGACAAGCTGCGGCGGCAATGGATCGAGGGGCATGGGCGCCTTCCTGCTCAGACGCAGCGCCGGCTTCGCGGCGACGCTGATCGCCGCGTCGGTGGTCATCTTCCTGGTGATGGAGGTGCTGCCGGGCAATGCGGCACAGGTGATGCTCGGCCCCGAAGCGCCCCCCGAGACGGTGGCGGCGCTCGCCCAGAAGCTCGGCCTCGACCGGCCGCCGCTCGAGCGCTATCTCGGCTGGATCGCCGGCATGGCGCGGGGCGATCTGGGCGACAGCTATGCCTATGCGACGCCAGTCGGCGACCTCGTCGCGCAGTCGCTGACCCTCACCCTGCCGCTGGCGGCGCTGGCCATGGCGCTCAACACCGCGCTGGGGCTGGCGCTCGGCCTTTACGCCGCCGCGCATCACAATCGGCTGGGCGATGTCGCGGTCATGGTCATGAGCCAGATCGGCATCGCCATCCCGACCTTCTGGCTCGCCATCCTGCTGATCCTGCTGTTCGCGGTCGGGCTCGGCTGGCTCCCGGCGGGCGGGTTTCCCGGCTGGAGCGCCGGGCTCTGGCCGGCGCTGCGCGCGCTGATCCTGCCGGCGGTGGCGCTCGCCGTGGTCCAGGGCGCGATCCTGGCGCGGGTGACACGCGCCGCGGTGCTCGAACGTCATGCGCGAGGATTTCGTGCGCACCGCGCTGGCCAAGGGGCTGAGCCGCAGCGCGGCGCTGAGGCGCCATGTGCTGCGCAACGCCATGATCCCGATCGTCACCGTGCTCGGGCTGCAATTCTCCAACCTGCTGGTGCTCACCATCGTGGTCGAGAACGTGTTCTCGCTGCCCGGGCTCGGCCACCTCATCCTCAACGCCATCGCCAACCGCGACCTCGTGGTGGTGCGCGACGTGGTGATGCTGCTGGCGGCGATGGTGGTGGCGGTCAATTTCCTGGTCGATCTCCTCTATGCCGCGATCGATCCTCGGCTCACGCTGCGGCAGCTGTGAGCATCGCGGCCACCTTGCCCGCCCGGGCCACCAATCCCGGCATCGTCCTCGGCGGCACGCTGACGCTGGCACTGCTGCTCGTCGCGGCGCTGTCGCTGCTGTGGACGCCGCTGTCACCCTATGCGATCGACGTGCCGCACCGGCTGCAGCTGCCCTCGGCGGGGCACTGGTTCGGCACCGACGCGCTCGGCCGCGACGTCTTCTCGATGCTGATGGTCGGCGCCCAGAACTCGATCCTGGTGGGGGTGATCGCGGTCTCGACCGGCCTGCTGCTGGGCACGGCGCTCGGCGCGCTGGCGGCGGCGCTGGGCGGCTGGGTCGAGGAAGGGGTGATGCGGCTCGCCGATTTCACCTTCGCCTTTCCCGCCATCCTGTCGGCGATCATGCTGACCTCCGTGCTCGGCGCCGGCATCGTCAATGCGATCATCGCCATCGGCATCTTCAACGTACCGATCTTCGCGCGCGTCACCCGCGGCTCGGCCAAGGCGGTCTGGCGGCGCGATTTCGTGCTGGCGGCGCGCGCCGCCGGCCGCACCCCTCTGGGCATCACTCTCGTCCATGTGCTGCCCAACATCCTCTCGGCGCTGATCGTGCAGGCGACCATCCAGTTCGCCAACGCCATCCTGTGGGAGGCGGCGCTCTCCTATCTCGGGCTCGGCACGCAGCCGCCGCAGCCCTCCTGGGGGCGCATGCTGAACGACGCCCAGGCGCAGCTCTTCCAGGCGCCATGGCTGGCGCTCTTCCCCGGCTTCGCCATCATGCTGGCGGTGCTCGGCCTCAATCTGCTGGGGGACGGGCTGCGCGACCTCTACGATCCGCGCGCGGCGCGGCGCTAGACTGGCGGGCGGAGGCTTCGGGGATGACGGACATGACGAGAACAGCCTGGGCGATCGCCGCCATGGCGCTGGTGCTGCTGCCGGCGCCGGCGCCGGCCGGGGAGAAGAAGGACACGCTCGTCCTCGGCTTGATCCTGGAGCCGCCGGGCCTCGATCCGACCTCCGGGGCGGCCGCGGCGATTGGCGAAGTGACGCATTACAACATCTATGAAGGGCTCGCGAAGATCACCGCCGACGGATCGGTGGCGCCGCTGCTGGCGCAGAGCTGGACGGTCTCGCCCGACCGCAAGACCTATCGCTTCAAGCTGCGCCCCGGCATCCGCTTCCAGAACGGCGAGCCCTTCACCGCCGCGGATGTGAAATTCACCTTCGAGCGCGACGCAGCAGCCGGCAGCACCAACAAGGAGAAGGCCGTCTTCGCCGACATCGCCGCGATCGACACGCCCGACCCGCTCACCACGGTGATCACGCTGAAGCACGTCAACGCCAATTTCCTGTTCAATCTCGGCGAGAGCACCGGCGTCATCCTCGAGCCCAAAAGCGCCGATGGCGATGCCACGCACCCCGTCGGCACCGGCCCCTTCACCCTGGAGAGCTGGGTCAAGGGCGCCACCATCACGCTGGCGAAATGGCCGGGCTATCGCGACGCCGCCGCGATCAGGCTCGACCGCGTCACCTTCCGCATCATCAACGACCCCGCGGCCCAGACGGCGGCGCTGCTGGCGGGCGATGTCGATGCCTTCCCGCGCTTCGGCGCGCTCGACAGCCTGAAGCTGTTCCAGGGTGATGCGCACTTCACCGTCACGATAGGAGCCACCGAAGGCAAGACCATCCTCGCCATCAACAACCAGCGCAAGCCGCTCGACGATGTGCGCGTGCGCCGCGCCATCGCCGCCGCGATCGACCGCAAGGCGATCATCGACGGCGCCTCCAACGGGCTCGGCGTGCCGATCGGCAGCCATTACACGCCGAACGACCCTTTCTACGTCGATCTCACCGGGGTCTCGCCCTACGATCCCGCCAAGGCGAAGGCGCTGCTCAGGGAGGCGGGCGTGCGCCTGCCGCTCACGCTGAGGCTCATCCTGCCGCCGCCGCCCTATGCGCGCCAGGGCGGGCAGATCGTCGCCGCCGAGCTGGCGGAGGTCGGCATCGAGGCGCGCATCGAGCAGGTCGAATGGGCGCAGTGGCTCGATGGCGTCTACAAACGCAAGAACTACGACCTCACCCTCATCAGCCATGTCGAGCCGCGCGACCTCGCGATCTACGCCGATCCCCACTACTATTTCCAATACGATTCGAAGGATTTCCGCGCGATCATGGACAAGGTCGATGCCAGCACCGACGAGGCCGAGCGCGGCCGCTGGCTGGAGGCCGCCCAGCGCCGCCTCGCCGACGACGCGGTGAACGGCTTCCTCTACGTGCTGCCGCAGGTGACGGTGGCGAAGAAGGGTCTGGTCGGGCTGTGGCGGAACTCGCCGATCTTCGCCAACGACCTCGCGGCGGTCTCCTGGCAGTGACCGGAACGCGCACCGGCGCCGGTGCGTTTTATCGGGGGAGAAAGCTTCATGGCCGCTGCGAAGAAACGCGCGCCGCGCCGGCGGCGCTACTGGTCGAACGAGGTGACGCGCAAGAGCGATGCCCTCGATCTGGAGCGCAGCGTCTTCACCTGGCGCGATCCCAAGCGCATCGCGCGCTCGCTGAAGCAATCGGCCGAGGCGAGCCGGCGGCGCAAGGCGGCACCCTACCAATCCGCCATGTCGATGCTGACCTTCTACATCAATCGCGCCGGGCACAATCTCCCGGCCACGCGCAAGCGCATCCTCGAACAGGCCAAGCACGAGCTGCGCCGCCTCTACGACCGCGAATAGCCACGGCGATCCGGGCGTCCGGCATTTGACGCGAACCGTCTTGCCAAATGCGCGGCGCCGCGGATAGCATCAACCGGTGCGCGAACCCTTGGCGAGGCCTTCGCCGTGGCCGCGCATCCGGCGGAGGAGCCGGCGGGACAAGGGGGTTCCGCAATGACCGACATCCCGATGGCGGCGACGCCGTCAATCATCCGCGTTGGCCAGGTGCTGAGCCGCGCCTTTGCGCTGCTGTCCGGCGATCTCGCCAAGTTCTTCGTCCTGGCGCTGGTCATCTGGTCGCCCTACCTGCTGTTCACCCTCGGCGTCACCGACGCGAGCAGTCCCGGCACGTCGGTCGGCTCTCTGGGAATTCTCGCCCTGTCCGTACCGCTGAACATTCTGAGCCAAGCCACCATCCTCTACGGCGCGATCCAGAAGATGCGCGGGCAGGAGTTCAGCATCGGCACGTCGCTGGTGCAGGGCCTCGCGCGCTTCTTCCCGATTCTCGGCATGTTGATCTGCCTCGCCATCGGCATCGGCATCGGATGCCTGCTCCTCGTCGTTCCCGGCATCATGCTCCTCGTCGCGTGGTACGTGGCGCTCCCGGCCTGCGTCATCGAAAGGATGGGGCCATTCCAGAGCCTGACGCGCAGCGCCGAGCTCACCAAGGGCAACCGCTGGCGGATCTTCGGTCTCATGGTCGTGATGTATGCCGCCAGCGACGTCGTGCAGATCGTGGTTCAGCTGGTGCTGTTCTCGATCGGCGGCACCGCCGTCTCGGTGATCGGCGTCTTCGCGTGGATGTCCTTCTTCCAAGCGTTCAATTCGATCGTCATCGCGGTCGTCTATCACGATCTCCGCGTCGCGCGCGAAGGCGTGGACATCGACCACATCGCCGCCGCCTTCGATTAACGCCCACCTAGCGTCCCGTGAAGACCGGCTTGCGCTTGGCGTGGAAGGCTTCGACACCTTCGCGGAAATCCTCCGAGCTGCGCAGCCGGCTGTAGCAATGGCCTTCGAGCTCGATGGCGGTCGAGAGCATCGCGTCCTCGGTGTCGTTCAGCAGCTTCTTGGCGGTGCGCTGGGCCAGCGGCGCGAAGCCCCTGAGCTCCTCGACCAGCGCGTCGGTCGCGGCCTCGAGCTTGTCGTCGGCGACGCAGTCGGTCGCCACGCCCCATTCATAAGCCTGGCGGCCGGAGATGCGGCGCGAGCGCATGACGATGTCCTTGGTGCGGGTGATGCCGACCATCTTCTGCAGCCGGGCCGAGCCGCCCGAGCCCGGGATCTGGCCAAGGCGCTGCTCGGGCAGCGCATAGAGGCAGGTCTCGGACGCGAGACGGAAATCGCAGGCGAGCGAGATCTCGAATCCCACGCCGAAGCAGTAGCCGCGAGCGGCGGCGATCACCGGCTTGGAGCAGCGCGCGGGCGCGGCGATGTTCCAGGCGAGCTTGGAGACATGCTCGGGAGAGGCCGCGAGAAAGCCCTTGATGTCACCGCCGCTGGAGAAATGCTCGCCGACCGCGCGCAGCACGATGACGCGCACGCGGGCATCGGCGTCGAGCGCCTCGAAGGTGGCGCGCAGCTGGTCGCGCTCGGGCATGACGATCACGTTGAGCGGCGGCCCGTCGAGGATGATGTCGGCGCGCTCGCGCGCCGCGTCGATCTCGACACGGAAGCCGTCGGGCCGCGCCGGGATCTCCGGCGCGAGGGTGGTGGTCTCGCTCATGCGCAACTTTCCTTTCCTGACATCAATCGGTCTCGTAGTCGCCGGCGACCAGCTTGCGGCGCAGGATCTTGCCGACCGGCGATTTCGGCACCTCGCGCACGAAGACATAGTCGCGCGGGCGCTTGAAATTGGCGAGGCCCGAGCGGCGGCACCAGGCATCGAGCTCCGCCGGGTCGATCTCGGCCGCGCGCTTGATGAAGGCGGCGACGCGCCGGCCCCAGCGCTCGTCGGGCAGCCCCGCCACCGCCACCTCGGCAACGGCGGGATGGAGCGACAGCACGCTCTCGATCTCGCCAGGCGAGACGTTCTCGCCGCCGGTGATGATCATGTCGTCGACCCGGCCGGTGACGAAGAGGTCGCCCTGGGCGTCGCGGTAGCCGGTATCGCCGGTGAAGTACCAGCCGTTGCGCAGCGCCTTGGCGTCGGCGTCGGGGCGGCGCCAATAGCCCTCGAAGGCCTCGTCGCTCGCAACATCGGCGATGATCTCGCCTTCCTCGCCCGGCGCCGCCACCCCCTCGGGATCGCCGCTGCCCAGCCGCACCACGCGGATGCGCTGGTTGAGCCCGGCCTTGCCCGCCGAGCCCGGCTTCCGCGCCGCCTCGGGCTCGATGGTGAAGGTGTAGATCTCCGACGAGCCGTAATGATTGACGAAAAGCTCGGGCCTGAACGCCTCGGCGACGCGCTTCAGCACGCCGTCGGGCATGGCGGCGCCGGCGAAGCCGAGCTTGCGCACCGAGCTCGTATCGGTCCGGGCGAAGCGCTCGTGGCTGACGAGATCGTGGTAGAGCGTCGGCACCAGGTAGAGGTTGGTGACGCGCTCGCGCTCGATGAGGGCGAGCGCGCCGGGCACGTCGAAGCGCGGCAGGCAGACGAAGCAGCCATCGACCAGCGCCATGGCGAGAAGCGAGCGCACCCCCATGGTGTGATAGAGCGGCATGACGCCGAGCGTGCGCTCGCCGCGGCCATATTGGTTCTGCGCCACATGCGCCAGCGCCGCGGCGCGCTCCTGCCGATGACGGCGCGGCACGCCCTTGGGCCGCCCGGTGGTGCCCGAGGTATAGAGCATCAGCGAGACATCCTCGGCGCCCGCCTGGGGCTCGCCCGGCGCGAGGCCGCCGCCGCCCAGCGCCGCAAAGTCGATCGTGCCGCCCGCGGCGCCACCCACCGCGATGCGCGGCAGACGCTGCGCCGCGGGCGATCCTGCGACAGCCTCGGCGGTCACGTCCTGGAAGACCACGGCGCGCGCCTCGCTATCGGCGAGGCAGTAATCGAGCTCGTCCGCCTTGGCGCGCCAGTTGAGCGGCGTCATGATCACGCCGGCGAACTGGCAGGCCCAGTGCAGGCTCGCCATCTCGATGCGGTTCTGCAGCGCCGCCAGCAGGTGATCGCCGCGGCCGAGGCCCAGCGCCGCCAATCCCGCCAGGAGCCGCCGGATCTCGCGATGCCATTCCGCATAGGTGAGCCGCGTCGCGCCGTCGACGATGGCGGTGGCCTCGGGGCTGCGCTCGACGCTGGCGAGGAAGCTGCGGCCGAGGTCAAACATCGCGCGGCTCCGGCCTGCGCTCGCGCGCCATCTCGGCGGCGGCGTCGAGCGCGGCGCGGACGATGCCGGCATAGCCGGTGCAGCGGCAGAGATGGCCGCTCAGCATTTCCCGCACTTGCTCCTCGCTGGGGTTGGGCGTGCGCGCGAGCCAGTCGCCGAGCGACATCAGAATGCCGGGAGTGCAGAAGCCGCATTGCAGGGCGTGATGGCGGCGGAAGGCGCGCTGCAGCGCATCGAGCGCGCCATCCTCGCCGGCAAGGCTCTCGACGGTGTCGACGCGGCGGCCTTCGACCTGCACCGCCAGCATCAGGCAGGAGCGCATCGCGAGCCCGTCGACCTGCACGGTGCAGGCGCCACAGACGCCGTGCTCGCAGCCGACATGGGTCCCGGTGGCGCCCAGCCCATGGCGCAGGAAGTCGCTCAGCAGCATGCGCGGCTCGGCCTCGCCCGCGACGGCGCGGCCGTTGAGCGTGAGGCTCACGCGATGGCGCTCGGCGGCTTTCAGGCGCGTCGGCATCGTGCCTCCTGGAGCGCGGCGCGGCCGAGCTTGCGCACCAGCGCACGCCGGTAGCGCGCGCTGGCATGGGCGTCGTCGCTGCCGCCGAGCGCCCAGGCGAAATCGTTGAGCGCGTCGTCGAGGGCGCTGCCTTCGAGCAGCGGGAAGTCGCGCGCCACCGGCCGGTCGGCGACGCCGCCGACGGCGAGCCTGAGGCGTTTGGCGTCGGCCGCCGCCGCCACGGCGCAGAGCGCGAAATCGCCATGCCGCAGCGCCACCTCGCGGAAGGCATAGCCAGCGCCGGCGCGGCGGCGCGGGAAGCTCACCGCCTCGACCATCTCGTCGCCTCGCCGCGCGGTGGTGAGCATGCCGGCAAAGAAATCGCCGGCGGCGAGCGTGCGGCGGCGGCGCGCCGAGCGCAGCGTCACCGAGCCTTCGAGCGCCACCAGCGCCAGCGGCAGCTCGGCGCTGGGATCGGCATGCGCGACCGAGCCGCAGACCGTGCCGCGGTTGCGCGTCTGGTAGTGGCCGAGAAAGGGCAGCAGCTCGGCGAGCAGCGGCACCTCTTCGGCAAGGCTCGCGCGGCGCTCCAGCGCGCCCTGCGTCACCGCCGCGCCGACGACGAGCGCGTCCGCCTCGAGGCGGATCGTGTCGAGCGTCGCGAGCCTGCCGATGTCGATCAGCAGCGCCGGCTGCACCAGCCGCATGTTGAGCATCGCCATCAGCGACTGGCCGCCGGCCAGCAGCCGCGCCTCCTCGCCCGCTTCCGCCAGCGCCGCCAGCGCCTCCTCGGGGCTGTCCGGACGGAGATAGTCGAAGGCGGCGGGCTTCATCGCGCCGCTCCGATGAGCCGCAGCAGCCGGCGCCACAGCGAGAGCTTCGCCGCACCGCCGCTGGTGGCGATCAGCAGCTCGAAGAACTGGCCGATCAGGATGCGCGCGGCGCCGTCGAGCATGCGCCCGCCCACCGCCGCCACCTTGCCGGCGACCGCGGCGGAATAACGATACGTGACGCGGGTGCCCTCGCCCTCCGGCGCAAGCTCGATGGCGCCTTCGCCGCTGGCCGATCCCAGCGCGCCGATGCCTTCGCCCCTGAGCTTGAGCGCGCGCGGCGGCTCCAGGTCGAAGAGCCGCACCCGCGCCTCGTAGCGCCCGCGCACCGGGCCGACGCCGATGCGGAGCTGCGCGCGGTAGGCGTTCTCGCCCGTGCGCTCCAGCGCCTCGCAGCCCGGCAGCAGCGCGGCGAGCGCCGCGGGATCGAGCAGCGTCGCCCAGAGCTGCTCCGGCGCCGCCGGCACCGAGATGGCGCCGCTGCCCGAGAGGCCCTTGCCGGCGCGAGCCGGCGCGGGCGCGGCGGTCCCGGGCGGCGCGGGCTCCTCGGGCTCGATCAGCGCCATGAGCCGCGCCGGCGTCATCGGCAGGGCGATGTCGGCGGCGCCCAGCGCATCGGCCACCGCATTGGCGAGGCAGACCGGCGTGCTCATGCAATTGCCTTCGCCCACCCCCTTGGCGCCGAGCGGCGTCACCGGCGACGGCGTCTCCATGTGCAGGATCACCGGCTCCGGCACTTCGCAGGCCGTGGGCACGAGATAGTCGGCGAAGGTGCCGGAGAGGAAGCTGCCATCCTCGCCATAGGCGAAATGCTCGGTGACCGCCGCGCCCACGCCATTGGCAAAGCCGCCGCGCACCTGGCCGTCGACCAGCGCCGGGTTCAGCAGCCGGCCGGCATCGTGCATGGTGACGTATTTGTCGATGCGCAGCCGGCCGGTCTCGCGCTCGATCTCGACGCCGCAGAAATCGAAGATGAAGCCGTAGGCGGCGGAGCTGTTGATCTCCTCAGCCTCGTTGGGCGCCTCCAGCACCGGCGGCGTCCAGAACACCGTCTCGCGCAAGGCGGGCGCCACGCCCTCGCCCAGCGTCTGCGGCGCCCAATGGCTGGTGCCGGCGACGCGCGAGAAGGAGAGGGCGTTGTCGGGATTGCCGGCGGCGAAGATCCTGCCCTTGGCAAAGGCGATCTCGCCGGGCGCCACGTTGAGCAGCGGCGCCGCGATGCGCGCGAGCTTGTCGCGCAGCCTTATCGCCGCGAGATGCGCCGCCCCGGCCACGGCGCCGGCGAAGCGGCTCGAATAATTGCCCGACGCGATCGACCACGCGTCCTTGCCGGTGTCGAGCTCGCCGATGACGCGGATGTCGGCGGGCGCGAGGCCGAACGCGTCGCCCACCACTTGCGCGAGGGTGGTGCGGTGGCCCTGCCCCTGCGGCACCGAGGCGACATGGACGCTGACCCCGCCCAAGGGATCGAGCGCCACGGTGGCGGTCGCCTGTGCGCCGCTCTTGGGCCCGGCCTTGCGCCGCTCTGCCGGCGTCAGCACGGTGGTGATGTAGCCCATGTTGGAAATCGACGGCTCGACCACCGCGGCATAGCCGATGCCGTAGAGCCGGCCGGCGGCGCGCGCCGCCTGCTGCCGCCGCTTCAGCTCGTCGAGCCCGCCTTGCGCCACGGCGAGGTCGAGGGCGCGGTGGAAATCGCCGGAATTGAGCAGCGCGCCCGCCGGGCAGCGATAGGGGAAGGCGTCGGCCGGCACCAGATTGCGGCGGATGACATCGAGCGGGTCGAGATCGAGGCTGAGTGCCACGCGCTGCATCAGCCGCTCCAGCGGGAAATAGACCTGCGGGCCGCCGAAGCCGCGCACCAGCCCCGACGGCGTCTTGTTGGTGAGCACGATGCGGTTGCGGATCTCGAGATGCCGGAGCCGGTAGGCGCCGCTCATATTGCCGTGCATGCGGTAGATCGTCGCCGGCTCCGGCGCGCGCAGATAGGCGCCGCAATCCTCGAGCTGGTCCCAGCGCAGCGCCGCGATCTCGCCCTCGGCGCTCACCGCTGCCTCGAGCGTGGTGACGCGGTTGGTGGCCGAGGTCGCCGCCGCGAGATGCTCGAGCCGGTCCTCGATCCATTTCACCGGCCGCCCGGCGGTGCGCGCCGCGACGCTCATCAGCACGACATAGGGAAAGACCGATTGCCGCACGCCGAAGCTGCCGCCGGACTCGGGCGGCGTCTTCAGCCGCAGCCGGTTCGCCGGCACCTTGAGCGCCAGCGCCATCACCGGATGGAGCGCGAACGGCCCCATGAAGCTCGATGTCGCCTCGTAGACGTTGTCGGCGGCGAAATATTGCGCCAGCACGCCGAGGCACTCGATCGGCGTCACCGAGTTGCGCGGATAGTCTATGGTGATGGCGACGCGATGCGTGGCGGCAGCGAAGGCGGCGGCGGGATCGCCGTAGCGGAAGCGCCGGTCGCTGACGACATTCGCTGCCGACCTTGTCGTGGAGCACCGGCGCGCCCTCCAACGCGGCGGCGAGCGGATCGACCACGGCCGGCAAGGGCCGGTACTCGACCTTGATGCGCTCCAGCGCGTCCTCGGCGCGGTAGCGGTCCTCGGCCAGCACGACGGCGACGGGCTCGCCGACATAGCGCACGCGGTCGACCGCGAGGCACCAATGCTCCATCGGCTGCTTGACGCCCACCGTGAAGGGCCGCGTCCAGCGCCGCACCTCCTCGCGCGTCACCACCGCGGCAACGCCGGGAATCGCCAGCGCACCCGCCGCATCGATGGCGACGAGCTCGGCATGGGCGTGGGGCGAGCGCAGGATCGCGGCGTGCAGCGTGCCCGGCGCCACCGGCAGATCGTCCATATAGCGGCCGGCGCCGGTGAGCAGCGCCGCATCCTCGAGCCGCTCGATCGCCTGGCCGATGAGCGCGCCTTCGCCGCACCGCAGCTCGTCCATGCTAGGAGCCTGTCTGGGAAATGGCATGGGCCTGCGACATCGTCCTTTGTCGTCCGGCTAGGAGCGAGGAGCGCAGCGATGCGGTAGCATCGTAAGCGACGAGGGACGACGTTCCGGGCGGCAAAGGACGATGTCCCTTCGGGTTGGACAAGGATGGGGCGCTGCCGCGTCGGGCGGCCTTGACGATGCCCTGCATCGCCTGCGGCCGCCCTCCTAACATCGCCCCATCCTTGTCCAACGCAGACCCATGCCATTTCCCAGACAGGCTCCTACCGTCCCAGCGCCTTGCGCCAATCGCCGCCCTGGCTCGCATCGATCACGCGGTCGAGCGCCACCTCGGCCTCGCCCGGCACGCGGATGCGGGTGAAGCGCATCTTGGGCGCGTCGAGCGGGATGGTGGCGTCGATGCCGAGCTTGGCGCCGACGCCGCCGCGGCGTCGAGGGATCGAGCTTCGAGCCCTGGGCATTGGCGATGATGACGAGGTCGCGGTCGGCCTGGCTGCGCGTCGCCACCGCCCATTCGACCTCGGTGGGATCGTGGATGTCGACATCCTCGTCGACGACGATCACCTGCTTGATGTCGTAATGGCCGGCAAAGGCGCCGAGGATGACGTTCTTCGCCTCGCCCTCGTTGCGCTTTCTGAGCTGGACGTGGAGATGGTAGCGGCAGGTACCGCCGCGCGAGAGATGCACGTCGCGCACGCCGGGAAAGCTGCGCTGGAGATGCGCCAGCAGGCTCGCCTCGCGCGGGATGGCGCCGAGCAGCAGATGCTCGAGCCCGCCGCCGACGATGGTGTGGAAGAGCGCGTCGGCGCGCATGGTGACCGCGTCGATCTCGATCACATGGCGGTCGGCGCGCTCGCCGTAATATTGCGGGAACTCGCCGAAGGGGCCTTCGGGCTCGCGCAGCGCCGGCAGCAGCCGGCCTTCGAGCACGATCTCCGCCGCGGCCGGCACGCGCACCTCGTTGGTGAGGCATTTCACCACCTCAAGCGGGCGGCCCTGCAGCGCGCCGGCGATCTCGAGCTCGTCATGGTCGACCGGCACGATCGCCTGCGAGGCCAGCAGCGTCAGCGGATCGACGCCGATCACGATCGCCACCGGCAGCGGCTGCCCCGCCGCCTCCGCCGCCTCGAAGAAGAGGTTGGTGTGGCGCGGCAGCAGCAGCGCCCCCAGCCGCCGCTTGCCGCTGAGCTGCAGCCGGTGGATGGCGACGTTCTGCACGCCGGTCGCGGGGTTGCGCGCGATGAGCAATCCGGCGGTGATGTAGGGGCCGCTGTCATGCTCGTTATGGGTCGGCAGGGGCAGCAGCGCGCCGAGATCGACATCGCGCTGGACGCGCTCCTGCACCGGCGCGCTCGCCACCTCGCGCCAGGGCAGCGGATTGAGCGCCGCGTGGAGGAAGCGCTCCAGCATCTCGCGCTGCGTCACGCCCATCGCCTCGGCGATCCAGGCGCGGTTCGAGACCAGGCCCGAGACCACCGGCATGGCATGGCCGTCGGGCGCCGGGAAGAGCGTCGCCTTGACGCCGTCGAGGCGCTTGGCGATGGCGGCGAGCTCGAAGCGCAGCGCCACGCCCGGCCGCGCCACCGCCAGCAGATCGCGCGCCGCCAGATGGTCGAGCCAGTCGCGCAGGCTCGGCGCCGGCACATTCCTCGCCGCCTCGACGCTCCGCGCTCCATCCTCCATGCCTTCCTCCGGGCTTTGCGCCGCATCTTAGGCCGTACGTCATTGGTGTACACCGGGGACTCAAAAATCGGCGTACGCCTATGACGCAGGGCGCGCCCAAGACCGGCGCGGGAGCCATGGTAGGGATGCGGCGCTCAGGCGCCAAGGCTGGGCGCCTTCGCGCGCCGTTTAGCCCCTCCCCCCTTGAGGGACCTCAAGGGGGGAGGGGCAAGAAAACGCGCCTAGAGAAACAACGGATCGGCTTCGACGCCGAGCAGGTACTTCCCCACCGTCTCGAAATGCGAGCGGCGGCCCTGGAGCTGCTGCGCCACGGCGTTGATGTCGCGCAGGCGCCGCTCGAAGGGGTTGGCGGCGAAGACCGAGGTGGTGCCGGCGGCGTTGTAGGCCTCGCCCGCGACGCGGCGCGCCTCGCGGATGGAATGGGTCGCGGCGAGGCGGATCGCCATGCGGTGATCCATCGGCAGCTCGCCGCGATGGGCCGCGCGCCAGGCGGCCTCCAGCGTGCCCAGCAGATAGAACCGCGCCGCGCGCAGCCGCGCCTCGAGCTCGGCCACGTCCGTCTGGGTCACCGGGCTCATGCGCAGCGTCGTCTTGTAGCCGCGCGGCGTCTTCTCGGTGGCGAGCGCCACCAGCGCGTCGAGCATGCCGCGCGCGATGCCGAGCGCCACGCAGGCGAATCCCGACGCATACATCTGATCCGTGCGGAACCGATAGAGCGGCCCGGCCAGGCGGCGGTTGCCGGGCTCGTCGCGATCCATGGTGAAGGCGTGCGGCACGAAGAGGTCGTCGACCGAATACATGTCGCTGCCGGTGCCGTTCAACCCGATCACGTCCCAGATGTCCGTCCACGTGACCGCCGCGGCCGGGAAGATCAGCGTGCGCGGCACCGGCTTGCCGGCGGCGAGGCGCGGCGTGCCGTCGGCCTCGCATTCGATGCAATGGCCGCCGATCCAAGTGGCGTGATGGCCGCCGCTGGCGAAGGACCAGGAGCCGGTGACGCGCCAGCCGCCGTCCGCGGCCAGCGCCTTCACCGGCGGCGCGGCGGCGCCCCAGGCGAGCACGCCGCGCCGGTCGCCCCAGATCGCGCGCGCGGAATCCGGCGGCAGGTAGGCCGCCGCCATGGCGCAGACCGAGGTCTGACCCAGGCACCAAGCGGTGCTGGCGTCATGGCGCGCGATCTCCTCCAGCACCTGCACGAAGCTCAGGGGATCGGTCTCGCCGCCGCCATAGTCGCGCGGCAGCAGCATGCGGAAGAGCCCCGCCTCGAGCATGGCGTCGACCAGCGCCTGCGGCAGCCGGCGCTGGCGCTCGATCTCCGCCGCCGCCGCTTGCAGCATGGGCGCCAGCGCCCGGGCGCGGGCGAGATAATCCGCCCCCTCCGCCGCGGCATCCCGCGCGCTCATCGGCCGCTATTCCCCATAGGCCATGGCCCAGCGCCGATCCTCGTGTCCGGGCGCGAATTTGCGGTTGGTCTGCGCCGGGTTGCGGTTGACCAGCGGCCGCGCATAGAGCGGATGGGTCATGCTGCGAACCTCGTGCTCGACGGTGAAGAGCAGCCTGCCGCTCTCGAGATCGACGATGTCCTTGAAGCGGTATTGCCACTGGTCGCTTTCCTCGAACACCAGCCCGCGCTCCTTAAGCTTGCGATGAGGGCCGGAGAAATCGGCGAGGTAGATCTGGATGTGGTGGCCGTCATAGGGCGGCTGGGGCCGGTCGGTCTCGCGATAGAGGAAGACCTGATGGTGGCCGACCGAGCAACGGGCAAACCGCCCCTGCCCGTCCTCGCCCTCGCTGGCCGGCGCCGCCAGGATCTCGCGATAGAAGCGCGCGATGCCCGCGGCGGTGCCGGGCGGCACCTCGAACTCGACATAGGGCATGCCGAGCCGGATGCGGCCGAAGGCGGGATCGGGCGCGTAGCAGCGCAGCCGGTTGCCCCAGGGCGAGGTCGCCTCGACATAGGCGTTGCGCTCGGCAAAGGCGAAGCGCGTGCCGTCGAGATCCTTGCGCACGCCCGCCAGGCGATGGAGCAGCGCCTCGCGGTCGGGCAGCACCAGCCCGACATGGCCGCGCACCACCTGCGGATTGCCGGTCGGCATGTGGAACTGGCTGCGGCCGACATTGACCCACATGTTGTCGACGCCGGTCATGAGATAGGGGTCGCGCGTCAGGCCGAGGCCGCTGACATAGAAGATCGTCGCCAGCCGCTGGTCGGGGATCAGCACGTTGACGTGCTCCAGCGCGACGATGTTGCCGAGATCCTCGGCGGCGCGGTCGTAGTGGTTCTCCATCGCGACCATCCTTCGATCTGCCCCGTGTGGCCACCAGTCTAGAGGCATGTCGGATCGCTTTTCCAGCCGGGCGCCAGCAGCTAGGCTCGTCTCTGACCTGCGATAACCTCATGCCGGCCGAGGAGAGGCTCATGCAGTTCTCGCCGCTGGTCGGCCGCATCGCCGGCAGGGGCGCCCGGGCCTGGAGCGTGCATTTCGACGCGCTGCGCCAGCGCGCCCAGGGCCGCGACGTGCTGCTCCTCACCGTCGGCGACCCCGACCAGCAGCCCGCCCGAGGCGGTCATCGCGGCGACGGTCGCGGCGCTCAGGAGCCACAGGACCGGCTATTCGCCGATCATCGGCCTGCCGGAGCTGCGCGCCGCCATCGCCGCACGGGTCGAGCGCCGCAGCGGCACGCCGACCTCCATAGACAATGTGGCGGTGGTGCCGGGAACCCAGGCCGGGCTTTATGCTGCGCTGCAATGCCTCGCCGGGCCCGGCGACGAGGTGATCGCGATGGAGCCGACCTACGCCACCTATGAGGCGGTGGCCGCCGCCGCCGGCGCCCGGCTGGTCGCGGTGCCGCTGCGGCCAGAAGCGGGCTTCCACCCCGATCTTGCGGCGCTGGCTGAGGCGGTGACGCCGCGGACGCGCGTGCTCTGGCTCAACAGCCCGCACAACCCGACCGGCGCGGTCTTCACCCGCGCCGAGATCGAGGCCATCGCGGCGCTCGCCCGGCGCCACGATCTCTGGCTGCTCTCCGACGAGGTCTATGAGGACCTCGCCTTCGCCCGGCCGCATCTGAGCCCGCGCAGCCTGCCCGACATGGCCGAACGCACGGTGGTGGTCTCGAGCCTCTCCAAATCGCATGCGATGCCGGGATTCCGCCTCGGCTGGATCGTCGGGCCCGCGGCGCTGGTACCGCATCTCTTCAACCTGCTGCTCTGCATGCTCTATGGCGGCCCGCCCTTCATCCAGCTCGGCGCGCTCGAGGCGCTCGAGACCGATCTGCCGGAGGCGGCGGCGCTCACGGCGGATTACCGGCACCGCGCCGCGCTGCTTTCCGGCATCCTGGCCGAAGCGCCGCGCTGCCGGGCGATCCCGCCCGAGGGCGGCATGTTCGTGCTGCTGGACATCCGCGGCACCGGCCTCGAGAGCGAGGTTTTCGCGCGCATGCTCCTCGAAGAGCAAGCGGTCGCGGCGCTGCCCTGCGACGGCTTCGGGCCGGGCGTCGTGGGCCATCTCCGCCTCGCGCTCAGCCTGCCCGATGCGCTGCTGGCCGAGGCGGGGCGGCGGATCGTGCATCTGGCGCGGCGGCTCGCCGGCGGGGCCGCGCCGTGAGCCGCCTCGATCGCGCCGCCTGCGCCGCGCTCGATGCGCAGGATCCGCTCGCCGCGCTGCGCGAGGAATTCGCGCTGCCCGAGGGCCGCGTCTATCTCGACGGCAACTCGCTGGGGGCGCTGCCGCGCGCGACCCCGGCGCGGCTCGCCGAGCTCATCGAGCGCCAATGGGGGCACGACCTCATCACCAGCTGGAACAAGCATGGCTGGGTCGACCTGCCGCGCCGCGTCGGCGACAAGATCGCGCGCCTGATCGGCGCCGGGCCCGGCGAGGTAGTGGTGGCGGATTTCGACCTCGATCAACCTCTTCAAGGTGCTGGCGGCGGCGCTCAGGCTCAATCCCGGCCGCAGCGTCATCCTGTCCGAGCGCGAGAACTTCCCGACCGACCTCTATATGGCGGAAGGCTTGATCGGGCTCCTCGGCGGCCGGCACCGGCTGCGCCTGGTCGACGGCGAGGCGATCGCGGGCGCGATCGACGCCGAGACCGCCGTGGTGATGCTGACGCAGGTCAACTACCGCAGCGGCGCGATGCACGACCTGGCGGCGATCACCCGGGCGGCGCAGGCGAAGGGCGCGCTGATGCTGTGGGATCTCGCGCACAGCGCCGGCGCCGTGCCGGTCGACCTCACCGCCGCCGGCGCCGATTTCGCCGTCGGCTGCGGCTATAAATATCTGAATGGCGGACCCGGCGCGCCGGCCTTCGTCTGGGTGGCGCCGCGCCACCAGGAGCGCTTCCAGCAGCCGCTCTCGGGCTGGCTCGGCCATGCCGAGCCTTTCGCCTTCGCACCCGGCTACCGCCCCGCGCCCGGCATCGGCCGCTATGCCTGCGGCACGCCGCCGGTGCTGTCGCTGGCCGCGCTCGAGGCCGGGGTCGACGTGCTGCTCGGCGCCGAGCCGGCGGTGCTGCGCGAGAAATCGCTGCTGCTGACCGAGACCTTCATCCTCGCGGTCGAGCAGGCGGCGGCGGGGCTGGGGCTCGGCCTGCTGACGCCGCGCGAGCGCGAGCGCCGCGGCAGCCAGGTGAGCTTCCGCCACGCGTCGGGCTGGCCGGTGATGCAGGCGCTGATCGCCCGCGGCATCGTCGGCGATTTCCGCGCCCCCGACATCCTGCGCTTCGGCTTCGCCCCGCTCTACACGCGCTTCGTCGATGCCTGGGACGCGGCCGCGGCGCTGGCCGATATCCTCAAGACCGGCGCCTGGGACCGGCCGGACTTCCACCGTCGCGCGGCGGTGACGTGACCAGCCGCAAGCAGCCAAAGGTGACGCGCATGGCGAAGAAGCCCCCCTCCGACCCCAGCGGCGCGCATACCGATTTCAGCGGCGAGATGAGCTATGGCGATTATCTCCAGCTCGACCGCCTGCTCGATGCGCAGCGCCCGCTCTCGCCCAACCACAACGAGTGGCTGTTCATCATCCAGCACCAGACCACCGAGCTTTGGCTGAAGCTGGTGATCCACGAGCTGAAGGCGGCGATCCGGCAGCTGCAGCAGGACGAGCTGGCGCCCGCCTTCAAGATGCTGGCGCGGGTCTCGCGCATCATGGCGCAGCTCATCCAGGCCTGGGACGTGCTCTCGACGCTGACGCCGAGCGAGTACATGGATTTCCGCGGCTTTCTCGGCCGCGCCTCGGGCTTCCAGTCGCACCAGTACCGCGCCATCGAGTTCCTGCTCGGCAACAAGCGCGCCGAGCTGCTGGCGCCGTTCCGCCACCGCGCCGAGATCCACGCCGAGCTCGAGGCGGTGCTGAAGGCGCCGAGCATCTATGACGAGGCGATCCGCCTGCTCGCCCGGCGCGGCCTCGCCATCGCCGATGCCGCGCTGGAGCGCGACTGGAGCGCGCCCTACCGGGCCCACCCGTCGGTCGAGGCGGCGTGGCTGGCGGTCTATCGCGACACCGCGCATCACTGGGACCTCTACGAGCTGGGCGAGGAGCTGGTCGATCTCGAGGACGCCTTCCGGCAATGGCGCTTTCGCCACGTCACCACGGTGGAGCGCATCATCGGCGGCAAGCGCGGCACCGGCGGGACGCAGGGCGTGGCCTATCTGCGCGGGCTGCTGGAGATCCGGCTGTTTCCGGAGCTCTGGGACGTGCGCACGGCGCTGTGAGGGCGCTCCGCATCCTGCGCCAGGGCGCGCCTTGACGCGCCGGCGCGGGCCTGCCTATAGGCCGGGCTCGCCGGGGGTCGAGAGCGGCATGCTGCAGGCGGTGTGGTCGGCGCTGAGGGATGGGGAGGGGAGCCTGCGCCGCAAGCTCGCGGGCCTCTATCTCGTTCTCGTCGCGGGCAACCTCGTCGCGTGGGGCTGGGCGCTCGCCGCCTTCCGCGACCATCCCGTGCTGCTCGGCACCGCGCTGCTGGCCTACAGCTTCGGCGCGCGCCATGCGGTCGACGCCGACCACATCGCCGCCATCGACAACGTCACGCGCAAGCTGATGCAGCAGGGGCAGCGCCCGGTGGGGGTCGGGTTCTTCTTCTCGCTCGGCCATTCCAGCGTGGTGGTGCTGGCCTCGGCGGCGATCGCGCTGGCGGCGGTGGCGCTGCAGGGCCGCTTCGCGGCGCTGCGCGACATCGGCGACCTCATCGGCACCGGCGTCTCGGCCGGGTTCCTCTTCCTCATCGCGCTGGTCAATCTCGTCGTCCTCGTCCAGCTCCACCGCACCTTCCGCCGGGTGAAGCGCGGCGGGCGCTATGTCGAGGCCGATCTCGACCTGCTGCTGGCCGGGCGCGGCGTGCTCGGCCGCCTCTTCCGCCCGCTCTTCCGTCTGATCGGCGCGAGCTGGCAGATGTATCCGCTGGGCTTCCTCTTCGGCCTGGGCTTCGACACCGCGACCGAGATCGGGCTGCTCGGCATCTCCGCCGCCGAGGCCGCGCACGGGCTCCCGGTCTGGTCGATCCTGATCTTCCCCGCGCTCTTCACCGCCGGCATGTCGCTGGTCGACACCAGCGACGGCGTGCTGATGCTGGGCGCCTATGGCTGGGCCTTCGCCAAGCCGCTGCGCAAGCTCTACTACAACATCGCCATCACCTTCCTCTCGGTGATGGCGGCGGTGGTCATCGGCGGCATCGAGGCGCTCGGGCTCGTCGCCCGGAAGCTCGGCCTCGAGGGCGGCTTCTGGCGCTGGGTGGGCGCGCTGGGCGACCATTCCGGCAGCCTCGGATTCCTCATCATCGCCGTCTTCGCCGCGAGCTGGCTGGTCTCGGTGCTGGTCTATCGCTGGAAGCGCTACGACGAGATCGAGGTGACGCGCGGGTAAGGACGCGCCTCAGCCCGGGCACGCAGAGGCGCGTCAGCTCCGCGATCGAGCCGAGGCGGTCGAGGGCGGCAACCGATGCCGCGAGCCGCTCCGCCTGGAGGCGGCCCAGCACCGGCGCAGCAAGGCTCATGAACTTCGCCGCCAGCCGCCGGCCTTGCGCCGCGAGATCGTCGGCCGGCACGCCGCTGTCGTGGCGCGCGCTCAGCACCTTGCCATCGGCGAGCGTCACCTCGAGCTCGGCCAGCGTGTGCGGCCAGTCGCGCCGGAACTCGACCTCGACGCGGTCGCGCAAGGCGACGAGGCGCGGATCGGCGGCGGTCTTGTCGCCGTAGCTGTCGAGGCTCGCGGTATCGATGCCGGCGAGCGCCATCGCGGTGGCGAGGCGCAGCGAGAATTTGGCTTCGAGCCCGGTGCGCGGCGCCGGGATGTGGCAGACCCGGGCGGCGCCCTGCTCGACGCGCAGCAGCACGCGCCGCACCGCGGCCGGCTCGAAGCCGGGCGTGGCGCGCACCGCGCGGGCGCATTCGATCGGCGCGTGCGTCAGGTAGCAGGCGGCATGGTACTTGAAGAGATTGTCGGCGAGGTGCCAGCCCCGGCGCGGCAGCGCCAGCGCGCGCTCGGGATGGAAGTCGGGGCTTTGCGTCTCGGCGAAGCCCTGGGCGCATTCCAGCACATCGTCGCGGCTGGTGAAGCCGCGCGCGGCGAGGCCCGCGGCGAGCAGCCCGTTCTGCGCCGCCTTGCCGGCATGGAGCGGCTTGCACATGGTGCCGAACATGGATTTGAGCCCGGCCGCCTGGGTCCCGGCGATGCCGAGCGCGGTGGCGGTCCGCGCCGCGCCCAGGCCCAGGAGATTGGCCGCGGCCGCCGCGGCGCCGAAGCTGCCGATGGTGGCGGTGCTGTGGAAGCCGCGGGCGTAATGGCCGGGCGCCACCAGCGCGCCGATGCGGCAGGCCGTCTCGTAGCCGGCGACGAAAGCGGCGATCACCTGCGCACCGCCGGCGCCGCGCGCCTCGGCCAGCGCCAGGATCGCCGGCATCAGCGGCGCGGTCGGATGGCCGCCCATGGTCATGTTGACGTCGTCGTAATCGAGCGCGTGCGAGGCGGCGCCGTTGACCAGCGCCGCCTGCTGTGTCGGCAGACGCAGGCGCTGGCCGATGAGCGTGGCCGCGGGCGTGCCGCCCTGCTCCTCCGCCTCGGCCAGCAGCATGCGCGCCAGCTCCTCGCGCGATCCCGCCAGCGTCACCGCCAGCCAGTCGAGCAGGCATTGGCGCGCGAGCAGCCGCATCTCCTCGGGCAGATCGTCATGGCGCAGCGACGCGGCGCGGCGGGCAAGCTCGGCGGTCACGGGCGCCGTGGTCATTGCCGTCCTCCCTGATGGAGAGCAAAGGCTGGCACGACGGCCGGGCGGCGTCCAGCTTCTCGCGCTGCTGTCGCTCGCTCGGTGGACGCTACTTTTTCAATCGTCATGCCCGGGCCGGCCGAAGGCCGAGACCCGGGCATCCACGCGTCTCAACCAGTGCGTTGCTCGACGTGGATGGCCGGGACAAGCCGGACAAGCCCGGCCATGACGATTGAGAGGTTATCGAGCTCAGGAAGAGCCAGCTGGGACGACAGCGGGAAGCGGTTGCCCGCATTGGCGCATTGCCAGGGCGGGGGAAAAGAACCACCATGAGGGGGCGGCACAAAGGCGCGACCGGCCCGGCGGGCGACGGCAAGCGCGGCGCAACGAGGGAGGGGAGAATGCGGCGATTGCAGCGATCGGTGCTCGTGCTCGCGATGACGGCGCTGGCGGCGCTGCCGGCCCGGGCCCAGGCGCAGGACGCGCCCGGAGTGAGCGACAGCGAGATCCGGATCGGCCAGACCATGCCGTTCAGCGGCCCGGCCTCGGCCTACAGCGCCATCGGCAAGGCGGAGCTCGCCTATTTCGCCATGCTCAACGAGCATGGCGGGGTCAACGGCCGCAAGATCACCCTCATCAGCCTCGACGACAGCTACTCGCCGCCCAAGACCTTCGAGCAGACGCGGCGCTTGGTCGAGGAGCAGAAGGTCGCCTTCATCTTCTCCAGCCTCGGCACCCCCACCGGCACCGTCGTCCACAAATACCTCAACGAGCACAAGGTGCCGCAGATCTTCCAGGCCTCGGGCGCCACCTTCTGGGCCGATCCCGAGCATTTCCCCTGGAGCATCGGCTGGCAGCCCAACTACCAAGCGGAAGGCGCGATCTACGGCCACTACCTGCTGCAGCACGATCCCAACGCCAAGGTCGCCGTGCTCTACCAGAACGACGATGCCGGGCGCGACTATGTCGCGGGCTTCCGCAAGGGGCTGGGCGAAGCGGCCGCGAAGAAGATGATCGTCGCGGTCGCGACCTACGAGGTCACGGATGCGACGCTCGACAGCCAGATCGTCACCCTGCAGAGCTCGGGCGCCACCGTGCTGTTCAACAACTCGACGCCGAAATTCGCGGCGCAGGCGATCCGCAAGGCCTATGACATCGGCTGGAAGCCGCTGCAATTCCTGATGAGCGTCGCCACCTCGGTCTCGGCGGTGATGCAGCCGGCGGGATTCGAGAAGGGCCAGGGCATCATCACCGCCCAATACCTCAAGGACCCCAACGACCCGCAATGGCAGAACGACCCGGCGATGAAGGACTGGCTCGCCTTCATGAAGAAGTACTATCCCGAGGGCAATCTCGGCGACAGCTTCAACGTCTATGGCTATTCGGTGGCGCAGACGCTGGTGCAGCTGCTGAAGCAATGCGGCAACGATCTCTCGCGCGAGAACATCATGAAGCAGGCGGCGAGCCTCGACATGCCGCTGCCGCTGCTGCTGCCCGGCATCCGCCTCCATACCGGCCCGCATGATTTCTCGCCGCTGAAGCAGATGCGGCTCGCCCGCTTCGAGGGCCAGCGGTGGGTGCCCTTCGGCGACGTGATCGGCGAATGAGCGGGCTGACGCTGTTCGACAAGATCTGGCAGGCGCATGTCGTCGCCGATCTCGGCGACGGCTATGCGCTGCTCCATGTCGACCGCCACCTGCTGCACGATCTCGGCGGCGGCCGCGCGGTGATGGACATCAAGGAGAAGGGCTACCGGCTGCGCAATCCCGGCCTCACCTTCGCCACCCCCGACCACGCCATCTCGAGCGCGCCGGGCCGCGCCGGCACCACCGCCACCGCGGCCCGGCTGCTCGAGGATCTGCGCCGCCTCGCGCGCGAGGAAGGCGTGCGCCTGTTCGATGTCGGCGAGCCCGGCCAGGGCATCGTCCATGTCATCGGGCCCGAGCTGGGGCTGAGCCTGCCCGGCGCGCTCATCGTCTGCGGCGACAGCCACACCTGCACCCATGGCGGCATGGGCGCGCTCGCCTTCGGCATCGGCACCAGCGAGGTGACGCACGTGCTGGCGACGCAGTGCCTGGTGCAGCGCCGGCCGAAGCGGATGCGCGTGCGCTTCGAGGGCGCGCGCGGCGCGGGGGTCACGCCCAAGGACATGATCCTCCATCTCATCGGCCGCATCGGCGCCGCCGGCGGCACCGGCTATGCCGTCGAGTATGGCGGCGACGCGGTGCGCGCGCTCGACGTCGAGGGCCGGCTCACGCTGTGCAACCTCTCGATCGAGCTCGGCGCCAAGATGGGCATGGTGGCGCCCGACGACACCACCTTTGACTATCTCGCCGGGCGCGACTTCGCGCCCCGGGGCGCGCTGTGGGAGAGCGCGCTCGCCGCCTGGCGCCGCCTGCCCTCCGATCCCGAGGCGAGCTTCGAGCGCGAGGAGCGCGTCGATACCGGCGCGATCGCGCCGCAGATCACCTGGGGCACCAGCCCCGAGCAGGTGATCGCCATCGGCGGGCGCATCCCCGACCCCGCCACGATGGCAGATCCCGGCAAGCGGCGCGCGGCCGAGGCGGCGCTCGACTATATGGGCCTCACGCCCGGCGCGCCGATCGCCGGCACGCCGATCGACGTGGTGTTCATCGGCTCCTGCACCAACAGCCGCCTCTCCGATCTGCGCGCGGCCGCCGACATCGCGCGGCGCGGCCGGGTGGCGCCCCAGGTGCGCGCCTGGGTGGTGCCGGGCTCGGAGAGCGTCAAGCGCCAGGCCGAGGCGGAAGGGCTCGACCGCATCTTCCGCGACGCCGGCTTCGAGTGGCGCGAGCCGGGCTGCTCGATGTGCGTGGCGGCCAATGGCGAGACGGTGCCGCCCGGCCGGCGCTCGGTCTCGACCTCGAACCGCAATTTCGTCGGCCGCCAGGGGCCGGGCGCGCGAACCCATCTGGCGAGCCCCGCCATGGCCGCGGCGGCGGCGCTCGCCGGCGCCATCGCCGATGTGCGCAGCCTGGGAGGCTGAGCGATGGAGAAATTCACCACGCTCCGTGCCATCGCCGCACCCCTGCTGCGCGAGAACGTCGACACCGACATCATCATCCGCATCGAGCGGCTGGTCGGCGCGGGACGGCGCAGCGCGCTCGGCCAATACGCTTTCGAGGCCTGGCGCCTCAATCCCGACGGCAGCGAGGCGCCCTCCTTCGTCCTCAACCGCGAGCCCTATCGCCGCGCCGGCATCCTGCTGGCGCTCGACAATTTCGGCTGCGGCAGCTCGCGCGAGGGCGCGGTCTGGGCGCTGCAGCAGAGGGGCTTCCGCGCCGTGCTGGCGCCGAGCTTCGGCGACATCTTCTTCAACAACTGCTTCCAGAACGGCGTGCTGCCGGTGGTGCTGCATGAGGCGACCGTGCGGGCGATCGCGCGCCAGGTCGAGGCCGATCCCGAGCGCAACCAGGTGACGGTCGATCTCGAGCGCCAGGTGGTGGTGGCGCCCGACGGCGCCGAGACCCGGTTCGCGATCGATGGGCTCAGGCGCCGCAAGCTCCTCGACGGGCTCGACGATATCGGCCTCAGCCTCGGCCACGAGGCCGATATCGCCGCCTTCCAGGCGCGCGACCGCGCCGAACGCCCCTGGATCTGGGCGGTGGCGCAGCGATGAGCAACGCGCGCCGGGTCGTCTTCATCGGCGGCGAAGGCATCGGCCCCGAGGTGATGGCCGAGGCGCGCCGCGTGCTGGACTGGCTCGTCGCCGACGAGCGGCTGGCCATCGAGACCGGCGATGCGCTCTATGGCGCCGAAGCGTGGCGGCGCACCGGGCGGACCGTGCCGGAAGCGACGGCGCAGGCGCTCGAGCGCGCGGACGCGATCCTGTTCGGCGCCACCGGCGGGCCGGACTACGACGCGCTGCCGGCCGAGGCGCGGCGTCAGGGTAATTTATTGCGCATCCGCAAGCGCCTCGACCTCTTCGCCAATCTGCGCCCGATCGTGGCGCTGCCGGCGCTGGCCGAGGCCTCGTCGCTGAAGCGCCGGGTGCGCGACGGTGTCGATTTCATCGTGCTGCGCGAGCTGTCGGGCGGGCTCTATTTCGGCGAGCCGCGCGGCATCGAGACGATGGCCGACGGCGAGCGGCGCGGCGTCAACACGCATGCCTACACCGCGCGCGAGATCCGCCGCGTCGCGCGCTTCGGCTTCGAGCTGGCGCGCACGCGCGGCGGGCGGGTCTGCTCCGTCGACAAGGCCAATGTGATGGAGGCGGGCCAGCTCTGGCGCGAGGAGGTGCAGGCGCTGCACGATGCCGAGTTCCCCGACATCCATCTAACCCACATGCTGGTCGACAATTGCGCCATGCAGATCGTGCGCGCGCCCAAGCAGTTCGACGTGCTGCTCACCGACAACATGTTCGGCGACATCCTCTCCGACGCGGCGGCGATGATCGCGGGCTCGCTCGGCATGCTGCCCTCGGCCTCGCTCGGCCCGGTGGGCGCCGACGGCCGCCGCGCCGCGCTCTACGAGCCCGTCCACGGCGCCGCCCCCGACATCGCCGGCCAGGGCATCGCCAACCCGCTGGGCGCGATCCTGAGCCTCGCCCTGGCCTTGCGCCTCACGCTCGGCACCCCCGCCACGGCCGACCGGCTGGAGCGCGCGGTCGCGGCCGCGCTCGAGACGGGCGTGCGCACGCGCGATATCCTGCATGACGGCGATATGGAGGTCGGCACGCGCGGGATGGGAGACGCGGTGCTGAAGGCGCTGGAGGGCGAGCCCTAGACTAGGGTCGGACTCAATTAGGCTAAGCCCGATCAGTGCGGCTCTCGCCGTTGCTGACGCAACGGCTGACGCCGCCTCGGACGAATTCGCTGCGCGAATTCGCCTAGCGAACCCCGCTTCCTGCGCTACACGCCGAAGGTAAAGCGGCTGCCGAGATTGGAAGCAACGACGCGGTCAGGCATCCGGCGGCGCATCGCATCGATGAAATTGGCGCCCGTGCAGTGCATCGGAATGACCACGTCGGGCTTCAGCGCCTCGAGCGCGTCGACGGTATGCGCGATGTAGTCGAGCGGCGCCATCCCCAGGTGAAAGCCGCCGATCACCGCATGCAGCCTGTCGACATTGGCGACCTTCATCGCCGTGCGCACGGTGTTGACGATGCCGGTGTGGCCGCAGGACGAGATCACGACCAGGCCGCGGCCTTTCACGATGTAGCAGGTCCCCAGCTCATCGGCGTGCTCGTCCAGCGCGAGCTCGCCGCGCCGCTCGGCATCGGTAAAGTGCTCGTTCCTGACCTTCGTGCCGCCGGTGATAACCTCAAAGGAAGTGCGCTCGATCCTGCCCGTGGTGAAGGGGCCGGCGAGCGCGTGCGGCGCCTCGCAGCAGACCGGCGTGACGTTCTGCGCGGTGAGCGCGATGCGGTCGAGCGCACCCCAGGAGACCGGGGGCCTGTCGGGGCGCGAAAGCCATTTCTCGCGGAAGATCGTCTCGCCGCCGATATAGAGCGCCAGCTCCGGCCGCAGGAGGCTGCGATGCTGCGTCACGAATCCGACCATGCCGCCGTAATGGTCGCGGTGCCCGTGGCTCAGAATGAGCCCGTCGATCTTCGCGGCATCGATGTCGAGCAGGCCGAAGTTGCGGCCGATGATCTCCGGCGTGTAGCCGAAATCGAGCAGATACTGCGCCTTGGCACCTTGCTGCTCGGAGTCCAGATGCAGCGACAGGCCCCACTCGCCCGCGAGCGTCGTCATCTGTCGGCCGGGGATCTCGCCGACATGCTCGATCACCACCAACGGGTGCGTCGCCTTCGGCAGGAAGCGCTCGTAATGGGAGTCGACGACCACGCGAAGGGAGAGGCGATCGACGATCGGCGGCGCGAACGGCATTCGGGCAGTCGCGGTCATGGTCATAGGGTCCTCGCCTCCCGCGCGTGCGGTGCCGCGCCGGCTGCGAAGCATGGGACATCGCAGCAGGCGCGACAAGGGCGCAGGCACCGCCGGACGCGGCTACCTCAAATGCGCGTGATCATGTAGATCCAGAGGCGCCAGCGCGCTTCCTCGCCGGCCCCAGCCTACCGGCGCAAGGCGGCCGAGCCCTAGGCGGATGCTGCGATTCACCCGTTAGGGCGGGGTCGGCGGCCGCACGACGACGCGAGGGCCGGTCGGCGACGACGGCTGCGCTCGCCGCCCCGCCTCACCCCAACCCTCTCCGCCCCAAGGGGCGGAGAGGGAGGGACCCGCGCAGCGGGAGGGTGAGGTGGGGGAACAGCCAGCGCGGTGCACCAGGCATTCGTGATTTCCGATGAGCGCCCAGGCGCAACCGTCCCATTACCTGCGACATAATTGCCTTGGCGCGGCCCGGCGGCGACACTGGCCGGTCATGACCTCCCTCCCCGCCGCCGTCGCGCGCCGCCTCCCCTTCTTCTACGGCTGGGTCGTCGTCGCCGTGGCCTTCGTCACCATGGGGGTGGGCGTCAATGCGCGCACCGCCTTCTCGCTGCTGTTCCCGCCGATCCTCGACGAGTTCGGCTGGGAGCGCGGCGTCGTCGCCGGCGCCTTCTCCTTCGGCTTCCTGGTCTCGGCAGCGCTGAGCCCGGCGCTCGGCCGGCTGATGGACCGGCGCGGGCCGCTGGTGGTGATGGAGATCGGCGTCGTCGCCATGGCGGCGGGGCTGCTGCTGGCGACGCTGACCGAGCATCCCTGGCAGCTCTATGCCACGCTCGGCGTGCTGGTCGGCGGCGGCAGCGTCTGCCTGGGCTATACCGGCCAGGCGCTCTTCCTGCCGAACTGGTTCGTGCACCGGCGCGGGCTCGCCATGAGCCTCGCCTTTTCCGGCGTCGGCGTCGGCTCGATCATCCTGCTGCCCTGGCTGCAAAGCGTGATCCTGCACCAGGGCTGGCGCGGCGCCTGCTGGACGATGGGCGCGCTGGTGCTGGTGCTGCTGGCGCCGCTCAACTTGCTGCTGCGCCGCCGCCCGCAGGAACTGGGCCTGGCGCCGGACGGCGACGGCGCCGCGTCGGACGGCGCGGCGCGGCGCAAGCTCACCGTGGTCGATCCGGGCTGGGCCGCCACCGACTGGACGCTCGCCCGCGCGCTGCGCACCGGGCGCTTCTGGTGGATCGCGCTGGGCTATTTCTGCGGCCTCTTCGCCTGGTACGCGGTGCAGGTGCACCAGACGAAGTACCTCGTCGAGATCGGCTTCGGCGCGCGCGACGCCGCCTGGGCGCTGGGCTTCGTCAGCCTCGCCGGGATTCCCGGCCAGATCGGCCTCGGCCATCTCTCCGACCGCATCGGCCGCGAATGGGTCTGGACCGTCGGCAGCGCCGGCTTCGCGCTCTGCTATCTCTGCCTGCTGCTGCTGGCGCGCTGGCCGAGCCTGCCGCTGCTCTATCTCATGATCGCGGCGCAGGGGGTGCTGGGCTACGGCCTCACCTCGGTGATCGGCGCCATCCCGGCCGAGATCTTCGAGGGCAAGCAGTACGGCACGATCTTCGGCACGCTGATGCTGGCCTCGATCCTCGGCGGCGCCGCGGGACCCTGGGTCACCGGCGCGCTGCACGACGCCACCGACAGCTATGCGCCGGCCTTCTGGATCGCGTTCGCCTGCAGCCTGCTCTCGATCCTCGCGATCTGGCGCGCGGCGCCGCGCAAGGTGCGGAGCGTCGCCGGCTATGCGACGGTGCCGTCGGCGCGGGTATAGACGGTGAACCCCAGCAGCATGTCGACGGTGGCGCCGTCGCGCGCCAGCGGCAGCAGCAGGCGCTCCATCGAGGCGTATTTCGCGCCGATGGGAAACTCGGGCACGCGGCGGCAATAGCGCATCTCGCCCGCGGCCACGGCGAGAAAGTCGGGATAGGTCTGCATGCTCGGGAAATGGGCGAAGGCCTCGTCGATCCACTTGCCGGTGAGATCGATGCCGATCACCTCGCGATGGCCGGTGCCGACGAGGCGGTAACGGAAGCGCAGCGGCTCGCGCTGGACGTCGACGAGCCAGAGCCAGCGCAACACCTCCGACAGGTCGCTGGGCTCGAGATGCTGCCGGCCCGGCAGGCGATCCGCCGCCGGGCGGATCGCGCGCCAGTACTCGAAGATGCGGCGAATCCGGGCATCGCAGTCCGGCGGCAACACCGCGGTCGAGACCATCCTGCCGACCTCCCCTTTCACGCCCGGCCGCCGCCTGACGCCGCAGGCGGAGGTGACAAATCATCGATGATCGGTACAGAGCGGGCTATGTATAGTTGCGCGAAATGATTCGTCAATATTCTTGCGACGGTCGCAGCAAATCGGGGCGCCCTGGGCGGCGGCGCGCGACGGCGCTATATAGCTGCCATGGAGTATGTATTTCCGATCCTCGTGCTTCTCGCCATGCTCGGCGCCCTGGGCGCGCTCGGCCTCGGCGTCATCAACATGGCCAAGGGCAACAACCCGCGGCGCTCGAACAAGCTGATGCAGTCGCGCGTCATCCTGCAGGCGCTGGCGCTGCTGCTCTTCGCCGTGTTCATGCTGCTGTTCCGGCGATCCTAGGAGCCTCATGGTCCGGCTGACGCGCATCTACACGAGAGGCGGCGATGGCGGCGAGACCTCGCTGGGCGATGGCAGCCGCGTCGCCAAGCAGGATCTGCGCGTCGCCGCCTATGGCACCGTGGACGAGGCGAACGCGGCGATCGGGCTGGCGCGGCTGCACGCCCCGGCCGAGATCGACGCGATGCTGGCGCGCATCCAGAACGACCTCTTCGATCTCGGCGCCGATCTCTGCACGCCGGAGCACCCGGACGCCAAGCAGGATCTGCGCATCGTGGCGAGCCAGGTGGCGCGGCTCGAGAGCGAGATCGATGCGATGAATGCCGAGCTGCGGCCGCTGGACAGCTTCGTGCTGCCGGGCGGCAGCGCCTGCGCCGCGCATCTGCACCTGGCGCGCACCGTGGTGCGCCGCGCGGAACGGCTGGTCGCCGAGCTCGCCGGCCGCGAGACGCTCAACCCGCAGGCGCTCAAATACCTCAACCGGCTCTCCGACCATCTCTTCGTGCTGAGCCGGCAGGCCAACGACAAGGGCGTGCGCGACGTGCTGTGGCAGCCGGGGGCCAATCGTTAGAGCATGACCGTACCAAGACAGAAATACTTGCCTTCGCGTTGTGCGCGTGCACAATTCCCCGCCGCGCCGCACCCTCGCGGCTCTGACCAAGGTCCGCCATGAAAGTCCTCGTCGCCGTCAAGCGAGTGATCGACTACAACGTCAAGATCCGGGTCAAGCCGGACAAGACCGGCGTCGAGACCGCCAACGTCAAGATGTCGATGAACCCGTTCGACGAGATCGGCATCGAGGAGGCGGTGCGCCTCAAGGAGGCGGGCAGCGCCAGCGAGGTGGTGGCCGTCTCGATGGGGCCGCAGGCCTGCCAGGAGACCATCCGCACCGCGCTCGCCATGGGCGCCGACCGCGGCATCCACGTGCTGAGCGATGCCGAGCTGCAGCCGCTCGCCGTGGCGAAGCTGATGAAGGCGATCGCCGAGAAGGAGAAGCCGCTTCTCGTCATCCTGGGCAAGCAGGCGATCGACGACGACAGCAACCAGACCGGGCAGATGCTGGCGGCGCTGCTGGGCTGGGCGCAAGGCACCTTCGCCTCGAAGCTCAAGCTCGAGGGCGAGAAAGCGCTGGTGACGCGCGAGATCGACGGCGGGCTCGAGACGGTCGAGCTCAAGCTGCCGGCGGTGATGACCACCGATCTCCGGCTCAACGAGCCGCGCTATGCCTCGCTGCCCAACATCATGAAGGCGAAGAAGAAGCCGATCGAGCAGCTGACGCCGGAGGCGCTCGGCGTCGACGTCGCGCCGCGGCTGGTGACGATCAAGGTCGAGGAGCCGCAGAAGCGCCAGGGCGGCAAGAAGGTCGCCTCGGTGCAGGAGCTCGTCGACAAGCTCAAGAACGAAGCACGGGTGATCTGAATGGCCCTCCTCGTCGTCGCCGAGCACGACAACAAGACGCTCAAATCCTCGACGCTCCACACCATCGCCGCGGCGCAGGCGATCGGCGGCGAGCTTCATGTCCTGGTCGCGGGCGCCCATGCCCGGCCCGCCGCCGAGGCCGCGGCCAAGGTGCCGGGCGTCGCCAAGGTGCTGCTGGCCGAGGATCCGGCGCTGGAGCATCCGCTCGCCGAGGACATCGCCGCGCTGACGGTGACGCTCGCGCCCAAGTACAGCCACGTGCTGGCGCCGGCCAGCACCTTCGGCAAGAACTTCCTGCCGCGGGTCGCGGCGCTGCTCGACGTGGCGCAGATCTCCGACATCTCGGGCGTGGTCTCGCCCGACACCTTCGTGCGGCCGATCTATGCCGGCAACGCGCTCGCCACCGTCCAGTCGAAGGACAAGATCAAGGTGATCAGCGTGCGCGGCACGGCCTTCCCCGCCGCCCAATCCGAGGGCGGCAACGCGCCGATCGAGCCCGCCTCGGGCGCCGGCTCGGCCGGGCTGTCGCGCTTCATCGGCGCCGAGCTCTCCAAATCCGAGCGGCCGGAGCTGACCAGCGCGCGGGTGATCGTCTCGGGCGGCCGCGGCATGCAGTCGGGCGACAATTTCAAGCTGCTGGAGAGCCTCGCCGACAAGCTCGGCGCCGCGGTCGGCGCCTCGCGCGCCGCGGTCGATGCCGGCTTCGTGCCCAACGACTACCAGGTCGGCCAGACCGGCAAGATCGTCGCCCCCGAGCTCTACATCGCCGTGGGCATCTCCGGCGCCATCCAGCATCTGGCCGGCATGAAGGACAGCAAGGTGATCGTCGCGATCAACAAGGACGAGGAGGCGCCGATCTTCCAGGTGGCGGATTACGGCCTCGTCGGCGACCTCTTCAAGCTGGTGCCGGAGCTCGATGCCGAGCTCGCCAAGCGACGCGGCTCGTGACGGCGCGATGATCGGGGAGCGGGTCATGACGGCACAGGACGACATCCGGACCATCGGCATCATCGGCGCCGGCCAGATGGGCAGCGGCATCGCCCATGTCTGCGCGCTGGCCGGCTACGATGTGCGGCTCGAGGACGTTGACGCCAAGGCGATCGAGCATGCGCTCTCGATCACCGACCGCAACCTCGCCCGCCAGGTCTCGCGCGGCCGCATCAGCGAGGGCGACAAGGCGGCGGCGATGAAGCGGATCAAGACCAGCACGCAGTACGACATGTTCGCCGACTGCGACGTGGTCATCGAGGCCGCCACCGAGAAGGAGGAGATCAAGCGCGAGATCTTCAAGAAGCTGCTGCCGAATCTGAAGCCGGCGGCGATCATCGCCTCCAACACCTCCTCGATCTCGATCACCCGGCTCGCCGCCGCCACCGACCGCCCCGGCCGCTTCATCGGCATGCATTTCATGAACCCGGTGCCGGTGATGACGCTGGTCGAGCTGATCCGCGGCATCGCCACCGACGAAGGCACCTTCCACGCCATCCGCGAGCTCGCGGTGAAGCTCGGCAAGACGCCGGTGGCGGCCGAGGATTTCCCCGCCTTCATCGTCAACCGCATCCTGCTGCCGATGATCAACGAGGCGGTCTACACCCTCTATGAAGGCGTCGGCACGGTGGAGGCGATCGACACCGCGATGCGGCTCGGCGCCAACCATCCGATGGGGCCGCTGGAGCTGGCCGATTTCATCGGTCTCGACACCTGCCTGTCGGTGATGCAGGTGCTCTATGAGGGGCTGGCCGATTCAAAATACCGCCCCTGCCCGCTGCTGGTGAAGTATGTCGAGGCGGGCTGGCTCGGCCGCAAGGCGAACCGCGGCTTCTATGACTATCGCGGAGAGAAGCCGGTTCCCACCCGTTGACGAAAACGCTTTGATCGCCACATTGTCTAGCGCTGGAATTGCGGCGCGGTCCATGGCAGGATGCGCCGCACAAAAAGGGTAGCGCAGCCATGAGGTCGTTGTTTGTCCCTGGCCCTCGATAGCTGTCCGGCGCTCGTCCTCAATGCCGATTTTCGGCCGTTGAGCTACTTCCCCTTATCCTTGTGGTCGTGGCAGGAAACGGTAAAGGCGGTATGCCTCGACCGGGTCAACATCATCTCCCATTACGACCGCGTCGTGCGCAGCCCGTCCTTCGAGATGAAGCTGCCCTCTGTCATCTCGCTGAAAGAATTCATCCCCACCGCGCGGCGTCCGGCCTTCACCCGGTTCAACGTCTTCCTGCGCGACCGCTTCACCTGCCAGTATTGCAGCGAGGATTTCCCGTCGCACGACCTGACCTTCGATCACGTGGTGCCGCGCTCGCGCGGCGGCCGCACCGTGTGGGAGAACGTGGTCACCGCCTGCTCGAGCTGCAACCTGCTCAAGGGCAACCGGCTGCCGCGGGAAAGCGGCATGTATCCCCGCCATTTCCCTCGCCAGCCCTCGACCCACATGCTGCAGGAGAACGGACGCGCCTTCCCGCCCAACTTCCTGCACCACAGCTGGCGCGACTTCCTCTACTGGGATACCGAGCTGGAGCCGAGCTGATCCCGCCGGCTCAGTGCCGCTCGCCGGCCGTCCAGGGGATGGAGCCGTAGGGCTCGCCGGTCACGGTCTCGCCGTAATTCTGCATCGAGGTCGGGCCGGTGGCATAGGTGGCGGCGATATCGGCCGAGATGCCGCGCTCCTGCGAGTAGTCGACGTCGCGGGCACCGCCTTCGCAGGCGGCAAGCAGGGCCAGCACGGCCAACGGGACAAGCCGTCGCATCATGGATCCTCCAATCGACGAACGCTCCGGCGCGTATTGTCGCGCCACCCCCTTACTTGACGATAAATGGGGCCGCCTGTAGCGTTCGTCCATGGGCAATCTGGGCCTCGATAACCAGCGTTTTAGGCGAATTAGGCTCCCGATCCTCCCTAAGGGGGGTCGGGGAGATGCCTTTCGTCCCGAGATCGCAGTCGAGGATTGCCGTCATGTCGCCCACCGTCGCGAGCGCCTTCCGTCCTGAAAGCCAGCCCACCGCCTGCTTCTCCGTCCACGCCGCCGCGGAGCCGGCGGTGATGCCGCGCGTCATCGAGCTCTTCGCCAAGCGCGGGCTGGTGCCGTCGAGCTGGGTCAGCCGCGTCAGCGGCCGCGAGATCACCATCGACCTGCAGATGCCCGGGCTCGATGCCGATGCGGCGCGCTACATCGCGGCCTGCCTGCGGCAGATCGTTTCGGTCGACACCGTGTTGGTGGCGCAGAAGCTATGAGCCTGCTGCGCCACATCCACCGCTGCAACCAGTGGCGCCCCGAGCGCTTCGTGCCGTTGTGGCGGGGAGAGGCGAAGGTGGGCCTCGTCCGGCGCGACAATGCCGAGGCGCTGCACCGCTTCACGGAGGTGTTCTCGGTCGACAGCGACGGCGTGCGGCTGATCGCGCCCGGCGATTTCGAGGCGGTGAGCGCGGCCGTGGACGGGGTGGTCGAGCGCCTCGTCGCCGAGGGCCGCGTCGCCAAATGGCGCAACGAGTTCTTCGCCGTGGCGCCGCGCTGGGGCGCGCCGCCGGTGTTCAAGCTCGACCGCGGCGCCGTCTCGTTCTTCGGCGTGCGCGCCTATGGCGTGCATCTGAACGGCTGGCGCCGCGGCCGGGATACGCTCGAGCTGTGGATCGGCCGGCGCGCCGCCGACAAGAAGGTGGCGCCGAACAAGCTCGACAACCTCGTCGCCGGCGGCATCGGCCATGAGCACGGGCTCGAGGCGACGCTGGTGAAGGAGGCGGACGAAGAGGCGGCGCTGCCCGCCGAGCTCGCCCGGCGCGCCGTGGCGGTGGGCGCGGTCTCCTACCGCATGGAGGTCGAGTACGGGATCCGGCAGGACGTGCTGTTCCTTTATGATCTGGAGGTGCCCAAGAGCGTCACGCCGCGCAACCAGGACGGCGAGATCGTCGAGTTCCGCCTGATGCCGGCGCACGAGGCGGTGGAGCGCGTGCGCAGCACCGAGGATTTCAAGTTCAACGTCAATCTCGTGATCATCGATTTCGCGCTGCGCCACGGCCTCGTCACCGCCGCGGACCGCGATTATCTCGCCCTCGTCGCCGGCCTGCACCAGCCGCTCGACTGATCGGGCTCAGTCCGGAAATCCCGCCATCGCGCGTACTTCCGCGGGCGTGCGGCCGGCGGCGCGCAGCGCCTCCAGCGTGAGCCCGCGGTCGCGCTTGGCATAGCGCCGCCCTGCGGCATCGACCAGCAGCGGGTGATGGCGATATCGGGGCACCGGCAGGTCCAGCAGCGCCTGCAGCAGGCGATGCACATGCGTCGCCGCGAAGAGATCCGCGCCGCGCGTCACCAGGCTCACCCCTTGCAGCGCGTCGTCAACGGTGACGGCGAGATGATAGCTCGTCGGCGCGTCCTTGCGCGCGAGCACGACATCGCCCTCAGAGGCGGCGTCGCAGGCGACGCGGCCGGCGGCTTCGTCCTCCCACCAGAGCGCGCCCGCCAGCGCCGCCGCCCGGGCAAGGTCGAGCCGCAGCGCCCAGGCCTCGCCCGCGCGCATCCGCGCCGCCCGCTCCTCGCGCGCCAGGGCGCGGCAGGTGCCGGGATAGGGCGCCCCTTCCGCGCCATGCGGCGCGGCGCCGGCGCGCGCGATCTCGGCCTTGATCGCCGCCCGGGTGCAGAAGCACGGGTAGAGCACCCCCTTCGCCTCGAGCCGGTCGAGCGCCCGGCGATAATCGGCGACATGCTCCGACTGCCGGCGCACCGCGCCGTCCCAATCGAGGCCGAGCCAGGCGAGGTCCCTGAGGATGGCCGCGGTGAATTCCGGCCGGCAGCGGGTGCGGTCGATGTCCTCGATGCGCAGCAGGAAGCGGCCGCCGGCGGCGCGCGCAGCGCGCCAGCCGAGCAGCGCGGAATGGGCATGGCCGAGATGCAAAAGCCCGGTCGGGCTCGGCGCGAAGCGGGTGACGACGGCGTCCATGGCGCGCCAGCCTAGCAAGTGACAGCGGCCGCGCCATGGTCTATGGCTCGCGGGACAGGAGAAGAGCGCCATGTTCGAGAGTCTCAGCGGCCCGACCCACCCGCCCGCCGCCGGCGGCAAGCCGCGCCAGCTCGTCGTGCTGCTGCACGGGCTCGGCGCCGACGGCAACGACCTCATCGGCCTCGCCCCCTATTGGTCGCCGCTGCTGCCCGAGGCCGAGTTCGTCGCGCCCGATGCCCCCTTTCCCTGCGACATGGGGCCGTTCGGCCGGCAGTGGTTCAGCCTGCAGGACCGCTCGTCCGCCGCCATCCTCGCCGGCGTGCGCGCCGCGGCGCCGATCCTCGACGCCTTCATCGACGCGGCGCTGGCGGCGCGCGGGCTCGCCGACGCGGCGCTGGCGCTGGTGGGCTTCTCGCAAGGCACGATGATGTCGCTCCATGTCGGGCTGCGCCGCGCCCAGCCCTGCGCCGGCATCCTGGGCTATTCCGGCGCGCTCCCCGGCGCCGAGACGCTGGCGCGGGAGATCCGCGCCCGGCCGCCGGTGCTGCTCATCCATGGCGACGCCGACGAGGTGGTGCCGCCCCAGGCGCTGCCGATGGCGAGCAAGGCGCTCGAATCCGCAGGCGTCCCGGTCGAAACGCTGGTTTCTCCCGGCCTCGGCCACGGCATCGACGAGGCCGGGCTCAAGCGCGGCAGCGCCTTTCTGCGCCGGGTGTTCGGGCTCTAGAAGCCGCGCGCAGGTTTAATTCGACGTTAAGGTCGATCCATGTAAGCGTTAAATCCGGGTCGCCGGCAGGTCGTGCCGGCGCGGCTTTATGGCTCATGGAGGGGATGGATGGCGCGGTTTGCGATCAATGGGCGGTGGGTGACGGTCGATGTGCCGGCGGATACGCCGCTGCTGTGGGTGATCCGCGACCAGCTGCGCATGACGGGGACGAAATTCGGCTGCGGCGCCGGCCTCTGCGGCGCCTGCACGGTGAATATCGGCAACGACGCCGCCTTCTCCTGCCAGACCGAAGTCGGCGACGTCGAGGGCAAGACCATCACCACGGTCGAGGGCCTGTCGCCCGACAACAGCCATCCGCTGCAGAAGGCCTGGATCGCCGAGCAGGTGCCGCAATGCGGCTACTGCCAGTCCGGCCAGCTGATGCGCGCCGCGGCGCTGCTCAAGAAGACGCCGCAGCCGACGCGCGAGGAGATCGTCAAGCACATGCGCAGCAATCTCTGTCGCTGCGGCACCTACAACCGCATCATCGCCGCGGTCGAACGCGCTTCGAGGGGGGTCTGAGCCATGACCACCGAAACGCAGATCGAAACGCCGATGCTGAGCCGCCGCGGCTTCATCGGCTCCGCCGGCCTCACCTTCGGCATCGCGCTCGCCGGCTCGAGCGTCACCCTGTTCGACGCGCTGGCGGATGGCGCCAAATTCGAGCCCAACGCCTGGATCGAGATCAACACCGACGACACGATAACACTGATCGCGCCCGTCTCCGAGATGGGCCAGGGCGCCTTCACCTCGCTGCCGATGCTGATCGCCGAGGAGCTCGACGCCGATTGGAGCAAGATCAAGGTCGTCCAGGCTCCCGCCGACAAGGATTACGGCAACCCGCTGTTCGGCGGCGCGCAGGTCACCGGCGCCAGCCGCGGCGCGCGCGGCTATTTCATGCCGCTGCGCCTGGTCGGCGCGCAGGCGCGGCGCGTGCTGCTGCTCAACGTCGCCGAGCAATGGCAGGTGCCGGTCTCCGAGCTCACCACCAAGCCCAACCTGGTGGTGGATGAGAAGACCGGCCGCTCGATCACCTACGGCGACATCGCGAAATTCGCCAAGGTCCCGGCGGAGATGCCCAAGGTCACCGAGGCCGACCTCAAGCCGCAGGACAAATGGCGGATCATCGGCAAGGACCTGCCGCGACTCGACATCCCGGAAAAGGTCAACGGCACCGCGCAATACGGCATCGACATGTACCTGCCCGACATGCTCTACGCCGCCGTGCTGCGCGCGCCGGTGCAGGGCGACGCGCCCGACACGGTCGACGGCAGCGAGACGATGAAGGTCGCGGGCGTGATCAAGGTGGTGACGCTGCCGTTCGGCGTCGCCGTCATCGCGCCCGACTACTGGACCGGGCTCAAGGGCAAGAACGCGCTCAAGGTGAGCTGGAAGAAAGGCGCCAAGGCGGAGAGCTACGACAGCCTCAAGGTGCTCGACGACTACGCCGCGATCGCCAAGGACTGGAGCCACAAGAGCGTGGTCGGGCTGCAGAAGGGCGATGTCGACAAGGCCTTCAAGGGCGCGGCCAAGGTGATCGCCGCCGACTACCTGTCGGAGCACGTCTATCACGCGCCGATCGAGCCGACCAACACCACCGCCTGGGTCAAGGGCGACGGCACGGTCGAGGTCTGGACGCCGACCCAGTCGCCGACCTTCGTCACGCTCGCCGCCTCCAAGGTGGCGGGCACCACGCCGGACAAGGTGCGGGTGCACACCACCTTCCTCGGCGGCGGCTTCGGCCGGCGCATCGAGCAGGACGTCACCGTCGACGCGGTGCTGCTGTCCAAGATCATGCAGAAGCCGATCAAGGTGCTGTGGAGCCGCGAGGACGACGTCAAGAACGACAAGTACCGTCCGGCCACGGCGCAGCACCTGGAGGCGGCGCTCGACCATCACGGCAAGATCGTCGGCTGGCGCTGGCGGCTGGTCGGCGAGTTGATCTTCCGCCGCGCCCTACCCCCCGCGCTCGCGGCCGCCAAGGGCTTCGACACGGCGGTGTGCGACGGGCACGAGACCAACTACACCATCGCCAACCAGTATCACGACTATGTCGAGGACGATCGCGGCATCGATGTCGGGTTCTGGCGCGCGGTGGGCCCGGGCTACACCGTCTTCGCGATCGAGACCTTCATGGACGAGCTGGCGCATGCGGCGCGCAAGGATCCGCTGGCGTTCCGGCTCGAGCATCTCGACGATCCCCGCGCCCACAAGGTGCTGAAGGCGGTGGCCGACATGGCGCATTGGGGGCGCAAGAGCGAAGGACACCGCGCTCGGCCTCGCCTATGCCTATTATCCCGATGTCTGGTTCTGCCACGTGGCGCAGATCGCCGAGGTCTCGGTCGACAAGGACAGCGGCGCCATCCGCGTCCACAAGATCTGGGCCGTGGTCGATCCCGGCACGACGATCAGCCCGGCCAACGTCGCCTATCAGATCGAGGGCGGCGCGATCTTTGGCACCAGCGCCGCGCTGCATGAGCGCATCACCATCGTGCACGGCGAGGTCCGGCAGTCGAACTTCAACGACTATCCGCTGCTGCGCATCAACGAGGCGCCGGTGCTGGAGGTGAAGCTGATGCCCGACGAGAAGGCGCGCGTCGCCGGCGTCGGCGAGTCCGGCCTGCCGCCGGCGGCGCCGGCCATCGCCAACGCGGTCTTTGCGCTCACCGGCAAACGGCTGCGCGAGCTGCCGATGCTGCCGGAACGGGTGAAGGCGGCGAAGCTGGAGAAGGCGTAGGCGCCTACTGTCGCGCGTAAGCCGAAGCGGCCGGCGCCGGCGAGGCGCCGGCCGTTTCCGTTTGCGCCGCGCGCCGCCTCATGCCGGCATGGATCCGGCCGATGATGGCGATGGCGACGACGAAGACCGCCGGGCAGAGCGCCACCACGGCGAAGATGTGGCGCACCGGCAGCGCGGTCGAGAGCAGCGCGCCGGCGATCCAGGGGCCGGCGATCGAGCCGATCTTGGCGACCGAGATCGCCCAGCCCGCGCCATTGCCGCGATAGGTGCTGGGATAGAAGAGGCCGGCGATGCTGTGCAGCCCGAAATGGCCGCCGATGACGAAGAAGCCGATGAACGCCACGGCGATGCAGGAAGCCGCCATGGCCGAGCGGGGCGAGACCGGCGATCAGCAGCACCGGCACCGCGGCAAGCGGCATGGCGGTGATCGCGATGGCGCCGCGCCGGTCGGTGAAGCGCATCAGCGCGAGGCCGCCCAGCGCCCCGGCGAGCGCGTTGATCGAGCCGGCCGCGGCCGCCTCGGCGCGCGAGAACCCCAGCGCCTCGAACACCAGCGGCGTCCAGGTGGCAAGGAAGAACACCGCCATCGAGCTGAAGATGTAGGCGAGCCAGAGCAGCGGCGTGATCCAGCGCAGTTCGTCCTTGAAGAGCAGCGCCGGGCGAAACGTCCTGCTCACCCCGGCCTCGTCGGCGACGACGAACACCGCCCCTTCGGGCACGGCGCGATCCGGCGCGAGGCGGCGCAGCAGGCGCGCGATGCGCTCCGGCCGCGCGCCTTCCAGCGCCAGGTAGCGGATCGATTCCGGCAAGGTCGGCACGAGGATGAGCGCCGCAAGCAGCGACAGGCTGCCGCCGAAGACGAAGAGCGATTGCCAGCCGAAGGCCGGCATCAGCCAGATGGCGACCGGCCCCGCGAGGCTGATGCCGAGCGAGTAGCCCACCATGATCACGGTGACGATGGTGGCGCGGTAGCGCTTGGGCGCGTATTCGATGTTGAGCGCCCAGCACACCGGCAGCAGCCCGCCGATGGCGATGCCGTCGAGCAGGCGCAGCGCCAGCAGCGCGCCATAGCCGCGAGCCAGCGCAAACGCCAAGGTGATCACGCCGAAGGACGCGGTCGCCAGGATGAGCGTCGGGCGGCGGCCGATGCGGTCGCCGAGCCAGCCCAGCGCGAAGCCGCCGATCATCGTGCCGAGCAGGCCGATGCTGAAGATGTTGCCCAGCATCAGCCGGTCGAGATGGAACTCGGCCTTCAGCGCCGGCGCGGCGAAGGCGATGACGTTCATGTCGAAGCCGTCGAAGAACGTCACGATCCAGGAGACCAGCACCAGCCGCAGCAGGAACGGGCTCAGCCGCTGGCCCTCGATGATCGCGGCGATGTCGACGCGCGTCGCCGCGCTCACGAGCCGCCCTCCACGTTGGCGGAGATCCGGCGGCGCAGCGCCGCGATGTCGAGCTGATGCACGCTGCCGCTGCCGGCGAGGTCGAGCGCATGCGCCGCGGCGGCGCCCATGGCGATGCAAGGCCCCATCACCCGCACGCTGGAGAGCGCGGCGCTGTCGGCATCGATGCAGCGCCCGGCGGCGACGAGGTTGTCGACCGCCGGCGGCGCCAGGCTGGCGAACGGCACGTAATGCAGATGGTCCTCGGCAAAGGGCTCCCAGACATAGCCCTCGGCATGGTGGTGCTGCTCGATCGGCCAGGCTGTCCGCGCGATGCTGTCGGCGAATTTCTCGCCGCGGCGCACCTCGTCCACCGTGAGCTGATGCCGGCCGACGATCCAGCGCGTCTGGCGGATGCCCGGCAAGCCATAGGCGCGCACCCGCGCGCGGCCGAAGGCGGCCGGGAATTCGCGCCTCAAGAAGCGCAGCGAGCGGTCCGCCTGCTCCTTGCCGGCGAAGCCGGTGGCCGAGGCGGCAAAGGGGTCGAGCGGCGTCTCGACATGGTTCATGTTGACCAGCGCCGTGCCGCGGCCGGGAAAGGAGAAGGCGAAGCCGTCATGGCGCACGAGGCCGTAGCTCTCGGCCTTTTCCTTGAGCCGTTCCGAGACCGCCTCGCGCGTCGGGTAATGCGCCTCGTCGACATGCTCGAGCACCATCATCTGCGAGCCGTAGACCACGCCCTCGGCCGGCTCGCGGCAGTCGAGCCCGGCCTGGAAGGCGAGCGCGGCGTCGCCGGTGGCGTCGACGAAGCCCTGGGCGCGCACCACCACGTCGCCATAGCGGGTCGCGAGAGCGAGGGCAGCGACGCGGCGGTCCTCGACCCGCACCTCGCGCAGCACGGCGCCCAGCAGCACGGTGATGCCGGCGCGCTCGACCGTGCGCTCGATGAACCGCCCCAGCGCCACCTCGTCATAGAGCACGACCGTGGTATGGCTGCGCCGGTAATGCAGCGCGCCCTCCTCGCCCAGCTCGCGCAGGATGTCGTCGGCGAGCCCGTGGGTGAGCTGGTAGCCCTCGAGCCCGTTGGAGAAGAGCCCGCAGAAGGTGCCGATGATCGAGGTGACCGCCTGCCCGCCCAGCGCCGGCAGCCCGTCCACCAGCAGCACCTTGCGGCCGAGCCGAGCCGCCTCGACGGCGGCGGAGACGCCGGCGATGCCGGCACCGACGACGCAGATCTCGGCCTGGTGTTGGCGCGGGGCGGACGCGGCGCCGCGGCGGACGATGCGGGTCGCGGGAGCAATGGGCTTGTCGAGCATGCCTCTCCGTCTCCTCGATCTGGAGCGGCAGCTTAATCCCGGGCGGCCGCGGGATAAACCGCCGCGGCGCCCGCCCCTCGGCAAAGGTTAACGGCCGCCCGTCACCGAGGTCTTGATCAGGCCGCTGTCCTCGCCTGCCCTCAGGTAGCGTTCCAGCACCGCCACCATCGAGGGCGCGTCCCATTCGGCGCCGCCTTCGAGCGAGCCCAGCATGCGGCCGTTCGGGTCGATGAGGAAGCTGGTCGGCAGCCCCTGCACGGCGAAAGCCTGCTGCGCATTGCTCTCGGGATCGAGATAGATCTGCAGCCGCCGCAGCCCGAGCTTGGCAAGGAAAGGCTCGACCGCCTGGCTGCCGCTGCGGTCCTCGGAGATCGCCAGCACGCTCAGCCGGTCGCCCAGCCGCGCCTGGAGCCGGTCGAGCGAGGGCATCTCGCGCACGCAAGGGCCGCACCAGGTGGCCCAGAGATTGACCAGCACGAAGCGGCCACGGAAATCGGCGAGCTTCAGCGCCCGGCCGTCGCGGCTCTCGAAGCTCAGCGCCGGCGCTGGCCGCGGCGGGTCGAGCGGGGTAAACTGCCCCAGCGCCGCCTCCTGCGGCGCACCGGCGTCAAAATTGCTGCTCACGACACTGCCGTGGTCGCGGCGCAAGGGGGCGCCCGGCCAATACCAGGCGGCCGCGAGACCCGCCAGGCAGAGGAAAATGAGCAGGATGACCGCGCCCAGCACCTTCATGCCGCACCACCTTTCCGCTGCCGGCCGGCGGCCATGAGCCGGAAGCCCGGCGAGGGCGAGACGGGCGCCTCGGCCCCGGCCGCGAATGCCGCGTGGGGCGGGCGCTTTGCCGGCGGTCCGGCCGAGATCATGCAGCGCATCAACGTCTCGATCGATTTCGACAAGCGGCTCTATGCCCAGGACATCGCCGGCTCGCTCGCCCATTGCGCCATGCTGGTGCGCCAGAAGATCCTGTCGGCCGAGGACGGCGAGGCCATCGCCCGCGGTCTAGCGCAAATCCGCGCGGAAATCGAGGCGGGCGGCTTTCCCTTCCGCACCGAGCACGAGGACATCCACCTCAACATCGAGGCGCGTCTGGCCGAGCTGATCGGGCCCGCCGCCGGAAGGCTGCATACCGCGCGCTCGCGCAACGACCAGGTGGCGACCGATTTCCGCCTCTGGGTGCGCGATGCGATCGACCGGCTGGAACGGCAGATCCAGGGGGTGCAGGCGGCGCTCATCGCCCAGGCCGAGCGCCACGCCGGCACCATCATGCCGGGCTTCACCCATCTCCAGGTGGCGCAGCCGGTGACCTTCGGCCACCACCTCCTCGCCTATGTCGAGATGCTGGGCCGCGACCGCTCGCGGCTCGCCGATTGCCGCGTCCGGCTCAACGAATCGCCGCTGGGCGCGGCGGCGCTGGCCGGGACCTCCTTTGCCATCGACCGCGACATGACGGCCAAGGCGCTGGGCTTCGACCGGCCGGCGGCCAATTCGCTCGATGCCGTCTCCGACCGCGATTTCGCGCTCGAGTTCCTGGCCGCGGCCGCGATCATCGGGCTCCATCTCTCGCGCTTCGCCGAGGAGGTGGTGATCTGGACCAGCGAGCCCTACCGCTTCATCCGGCTGAGCGACGCCTTCACCACCGGCAGCTCGATCATGCCGCAGAAGCGCAACCCCGACGCCGCCGAGCTGGTGCGCGCCAAGAGCGGCCGGCTGCTGGGCGCGCTCAGCGCGCTGCTGATGGTGATGAAGGGGCTGCCGCTCGCCTACAGCAAGGACATGCAGGAGGACAAGGCGCCGGTGTTCGACGCCGCCGATACGCTCGAGCTGGCGCTGGCCGCCACCGCCGGCATGGTCGGCGACCTCGTGCCCGACGCGCAGGCGATGCGCCGGGTGGCAGCCAGCGGCTTCAGCACCGCCACCGATCTCGCCGATTGGCTGGTGCGGGTGCTGGGCCTGCCCTTCCGCGAGGCGCATCATGTGACCGGGGCGCTGGTGGCGCGCGCCGAGGCGCAGGGGGTCGATCTCGCGGCGCTGCCGCTGGCCGAGATGCAGACAGCTGGAGCCGCGCATCACCGCCGCCGTGTTCGAGGTGCTGACGGTCGAGAAGTCGGTCGCGAGCCGCGTGAGCTTCGGCGGCACCGCCCCCGCCAATGTCGCCGCCGCCGCGGCCCGGGCGCGCAAGCGCTTTCTGTGAAAGCGACGGGGATGACCGCTTCCGCCCTGTCCACCCGCCGCTGCCGCGCCGGCCTCGCGCTCGCGCTGCTGCTGGCGGCTTGCCTGCCGCTGCCGGCCTGCGGCAAGAAGGCCGAGCCCGGCCCGCCGCCCGGCGAGCAGGTCACATATCCGCGCAACTACCCGCATGACTGAGACCGAGGCCGCGCCGGGCGCGCCGGAGATCGCCTATCGCGCGGGCGAGCTCTGCGCCGAGGAGGTGCCGCTCGCGCGCATCGCCGCCGCGGTGGGCACGCCGTTCTACTGCTATTCCAGCACCGCCATCGAGCGGCGCTACCGCCGCTTCGCCGCCGCCTTCGCCGACCGGCCGGTGCGCATCTGCTATGCGCTGAAGGCGAACTCCAACCTCGCCGTGATCCGCCTGCTGGCGCGGCTCGGCGCCGGCGCCGATGTCGTCTCCGAGGGCGAGCTGCGCCGCGCGCTGGCCGCCGGCATCGCCGCCGACCGCATCGTCTTCTCCGGCGTCGGCAAGAGCGAGGCGGAGATCGCCTTCGCGCTCGACGCCGGCGTGCATCAGATCAACATCGAATCCGAGCCCGAGCTGTCCGCCGTCAGCGCGGTGGCGAGCGCGCTGGGCAAGACGGCGACGATTGCCATCCGGGTCAATCCCGATGTCGACGCGCATACCCATGCCAAGATCGCCACCGGGCGCAAGGAGAACAAGTTCGGCATCGACATCGCCCAGGCGCCGGGCGCCTTCCGCCGCGCGGCGCAGCTGCCCGGCCTCGCGGTCGCCGGGGTGGCGCTCCATATCGGCTCGCAGCTCACCGATCTCGGCCCGTTCGAGCTCGCCTACCGCCGCGCCGTCGAGCTGATGCGGGCACTCGCCCGCGAGGGCATCGCGCTCAGCCGGCTCGATCTCGGCGGCGGCCTCGGCATCCGCTACCGCCACGAACGGCCGCCGGCGATCGAGGATTACGCGGCGATGGTGAAGCAGGTGACCGAGGGGCTTGGCGCCGAGCTCGAATTCGAGCCCGGCCGCTGGATGGTCGGCAATGCCGGCGTGCTGGTGGCGCGCGTGCTCTACGTCAAGGACGGGGTGGCGCGGCGCTTCCTCATCCAGGACGCGGCGATGAACGACCTCGTCCGCCCCGCGCTCTACGAGGCCTGGCACGAGGTCGTGCCGGTGCGGGAGCCGGCGGCAGGGGCCGAGCGGCGGCCGATCGACGTGGTGGGGCCGGTCTGCGAGACGGGCGACGCCTTCGCGGCCCAGCGGCCGCTGCCGCCGATCGCGGCCGGCGAGCTGATCGCGCTGCTCTCTGCGGGAGCCTATGGCGCGGTGATGAGTTCGAGCTACAATACCCGTTTGATGGTGCCGGAGGTGCTGGTGCGCGGCGAAGAGTTCGCCGTTATCCGGCCGCGGCCAAGCTTCGAGGAGCTCCTGTCGCAGGACAGGATGCCGGATTGGCTCGCCCAGCGTTGACGGCGAGAGGTGCAGGAATGAGCAACAGCCTACCGCCGCCGCAACCGCCGGGCGAGCGCCGACGCCTTGGCGGCCGCCTGCTCCTGGCCGGCGCCGCCCTGCTGTGGGAAAGGCTGTGGCCGGCGCTGTGGCCCGCCACAGGGGTGGTGGGCGTCTTTCTCGTCCTGGCGCTGCTCGACCTGCCGGCGATGCTGCCGGGGGCCCTCCATGCCGCCCTGCTGGCGGGTTTTGCCATAGCCCTGGTGGCGGCGCTGCTGCCGGCGGCGCGTCGCTTCCGCCTGCCTGACCGCGATGCCGAACGCCGGCGCGTCGAACAGGCGAGCGGGCTTGCCCATCGCCCGCTCACCGCGCTCGACGACCGGCTGAGCACGCCCGGCGACGATCCGGCCGCCGCGGCGCTGTGGCAGGCGCACCGCCAGCGCATGGCGGCGCAGATCCGCACGCTGCGCGTCGGCTGGCCGGCAGCGGGGCTGCTGCGCCGCGACCCCTTCGCCTTGCGCACCGCGCTGGCGCTGGTGCTGCTGCTCGCCGCCATCGATGCCGGACAGGACTGGTCGTTGCGGCTGGTACGCTCGCTGAGCCCGAGCCTGTCGCTGGGCGCGGCCGCGGCGCCGGCGAGCCTCGATATCTGGGTGACGCCGCCCGACTATACCGGCCTGCCGCCGCACTTCCTGCCGGCGAGCGCGCCCGAGACGCCGATCGCCGTGCCCACGGGCAGCACCGTGCTCGCCCAGGTGCAGACCACCGGCGAGCCGCCGCGGCTCAAGATCGACGACCGCGCGATCGACTTCAGCCGCATCGATGAGCGCAATTTCAAGGGCAGCGCGACGCTGACGGCCGGCCATGAGCTGGCGGTGGAGCAAGGCGGCCGCAAGCTCGGCGCCTGGCCCATCGCCGTCCTGCCGGACCTGCCGCCGACCATCGAGTTCGCCAAGCCGCCGCAGCACACCGAGCGCGCGGTGCTGCGGCTGGAATACCAGGCGAGCGACGATTACGGCGTCGAGACGGCCAGGGCGATCATCGCGCGCCCCGGCGACACCGGCGGGCCGCTGGTGCTCAACCTGCCGCTGCCGGGCCTGCATCTGCGCCAGGCGCACGACGCGAGCTACAACGACCTCACCGCCCATCCCTGGGCCGGGCTGCCCGTCGACATCCATCTCGAGGCGACCGACGCGCTCGGCCAGAAGGGCGAGAGCGAGACCATCCGCATCACGCTCCCCGAGCGCGTCTTCCACCATCCGATCGCCTGCGCCATCATCGAGCAGAGGAAGCAACTCACCCTCGACCCGACGCAGCGCGAGGTCGTGGCCGAGACGCTCTCCGACCTGTCGCTCAGGCCGCGGCTCTTCGGCGACGACATCGTCGTCTTCATGGCGCTGCGCTCGGCGCAGGCCCGCCTCATCCTCGACCGCTCGGCGCAGTCCATCCCCTCGGTGCAGCAGCTGCTGTGGGACACGGCGGTGCGCATCGAGGACGGCCGCACGCCGCTCGTCCAGCGCGATCTGCGCGACGCGATGAAGGCGCTGCAGGATGCGCTGGCACGCAACGCGCCCGATGCCGAGATCGACCGGCTCATGAACGAGCTGAAGCAGGCGATGGACCGCTACATGCAGGCGCTGGCGCAGAACATGCAGCAGCAGACCCAGGACCAGCAGCCGGTCGATCCCTCGCGCATGCTGAGCTCGCAGGATCTGCAGCGCATGCTCGATCGCGCCCGCGAGCTGGCGCGCACCGGCTCGCGCGACGCGGCGCGCGACCTGCTGTCGCAGCTCCAGGAGATGCTGGAGAACCTGCGCATGGCGCGGCCCGGCCAGGTGCAGGGCGGTCAGGCCGAGGCGATGCGGCAGATGCAGGACATGATGCGCCGCCAGCAGCAGCTCCTCGACCGCAGCTTCCGGCAATCGCGCCAGGGGCAGCAAGGACAGCAAGGGCAGCAAGGACAGCAGGGGCGGCAAGGACAGCAGGGCCAGAAAGGGCAGATGGGACGCAACGGCCAGGCCCAGCCCGGCGGCGAGGACGGCGACATGGCCGGCGACCAGGAGGCGCTCAGGCACCAGCTCGGCGAGATGATGCGCCAGCTCGGCGAGCAGTCGGGCGACATTCCGCAATCGCTGGGCCGCGCCGAGCGCGCCATGCGCGGTGCTGCCGGCGCGCTGCAGCAAGGCCAGCCCGGCGAGGCGATCGCGCCGCAGACCGAGGCGCTCGACCAGCTGCAGCAGGCGGCGCGCAGCATGGCCGAGCAGATGATGGGCCAGGGCGGCAACGGCCAGCCGGGCGGCGGCGAGCCCGGCGACCGCGACGGGCTGCGCCAGTCCGATCGCGATCCGTTCGGCCGGTTCAACGCCCAGGACCATGCCAATAGCGGCATCGACGACGGCGGCGGGCTGAGGTTCGGCGGTCCCGAGAGCAACTACGCCATCGAGAAGGCCAAGGGCATCCTCGAGGAGCTGCGGCGCCGCGCCGGCGAGCGCGATCGTCCGGAGATCGAGCGCGAGTATATCGATCGCCTGCTGAAACAGTTCTGACGATCGCCGGCCGCCGCCGTTCACCAGGCATCACCCTGGGGAGGCAGACATGAAGATCGGAGTGATCGGCGCCGGCGCCGTCGGCTCGGCCTGCGTCTTCGCCCTCGTGATGCGGCGCTCGGCGCGCGAGATCGTGCTGATCGACCGCACCCGCGCCCGCGCCAAGGCGGTCGCCACCGACATGCGCTATGGCGCGGCGCTCGGCCCGCCGGTGGCGCTGACGGACGGCGATTACGGCGATCTCGCCGGCGCGGCGCTGGTGATGATCACCAGCGGCGTCAACGAGAAGACCGGCGGCGCCACCGACCGCAACGACCCGGCCGGGCGGCTGCGGCTGCTCGAGACCAATGCCGGGATCTACCGCGACATCGTGCCGAGGATCGTCGCCGCCGTGCCCGACGCGGTGATCCTCGTCGTCACCGACCCGCCGGATCCGCTCGCCGATCTCGCGCGCCGGCTCGCCGGCCATGCCCGCATGCTCAGCACCGGCACCTATCTCGACAGCCTGCGCCTGAGGACCCATATCGGCCAGGCGCTGGGCGTCGACCCCGCCTCGGTCGAGGCGCAGATCCTGGGCGAGCACGGCACCTCGGAGGTCTTCATCTGGTCGGGCGTGCGCATCGCCGGCGTGCCGCTGGCCGATGCGCTCGCCGCGCGCGGCCAGAAGGTGGAGGAGCTCAGCGCCCGGATCGAGCGCGAGGTGCGCTATGCCAACATCACCATCATCGAAGGCAACAACGCCAGCCAATACGGCATCGGCATGGTCTCGGCACGGATCGCCGAGATGGTGCTGCGCGACGAGCGGGGCGTGATCCCGATCGGCTGCTACAGCGAGCGCTACGGCGTCACGCTCTCGCTCCCCGCGGTGGTCGGGCGCGGCGGGGTCGCGGCGACGCTGGCGCCGACGCTGGCGCCGCAAGAGGAGAAGGCGCTGCAGCAGAGCGCCGACACGCTGCGCCGGGCGGTGGCGCAGATCGGGTAGGGAGGCCAGTCGGCAGGGCACCGGCGACGACGCTCAGCGTCGCGCCAGCTCTTCATCCACCGCGTTGCAGATGTCCTCGAGCGTGAAGGGCTTGGCGATCACGCGGTGGATCAGCGCCTCGAGATTGTGCGCGCGCTGCCGCTCGCTGGCGAAGCCGGTCATCAGCAGGATCTTCATCCCGGGATGATCCTTGCTCGCCTTGAGCGCCAGGGCGATGCCATCGAGACGCGGCATGACGATGTCGGTGAGCAGCAGGTCGAACGGCGTGACGGCGAGCGCGCCGAGCGCGGTCGAGCCGTCGGGCACCGCCGTCACCTCATGCCCGCGATGCTGCAGGGCGCGCGCGACGAAGGCGCTCACCGCGGTGTCGTCCTCCGCCACCAGAATCTTGGCCACGGGAACGCTAGCCCCCGTCCGAGACGGAGACCTTGATCATCGTCGCGGCTTCGTTGGGCTGGGCGATGCTGGTGCGGAAGGGCGCGCTGGCGCCGGGCAGCAGGCGGTCGTCGCTGACGGTGAAGTTCCAGGATTGCAGCTCGTGTCCGCTGCTGTCGAGCAGCGTCACCTTGAGCTTCGGCACCTGGCGCGCCACGTCGGAGACGTTGACCACCTCGCCCTGGATGACCAACGTCGGCAGCCCGTTCTCGGTATCGCGGGTCGGCGTCACATTGTGGAAGTCGAAGCTGCCTTGCGCCGTCTCGACGGGAATGCCGAGCATCTGGTAGTAGCGCGCGGCGGCGGGCCAGCGGCCGACCACGCGCTCGCGGGTCAGCCACAGCCCGCCGGCGACGAGCCCGGCCAGCACGATGACATAGGCCGCCCAGCCGACGAAGGAGAGCCGCCCGCGCCCCCGCTGCACCGCCGGGAGCTGCACCCGGCCAACGCTGCGCACCGGCGCCTCCAACGCCGGCGGCGGCTCCGGCGGCGGCAGGTCGAACTCGCCGCGGCGCGTCCTCGGCGGGCTCCTGGTGCCATGTGTGGGCGCAGCTGGCGCAGCGCACGAGTCGTCCGCCCGGGCCCAGCGCGCCAGGGTCGACCAGGTACCGGGTGGAACAGACCGGACAAGTGACGATCATTGATGCCGCAGCGCCTTTTTTGTCCTTATAGGGCTCAATCCCCGCGCGAAGCAAGGAAACCTCGCGCGAATCGGCTTGCAACGGGCGGCCCGCGCGCGAGGCCGGAAGCGCGCGCCCGGCTTTACGCCGGCCGCCGCCTCATGTCATGGTGCGCCGGGCGGCGAGTCCATGCCGCGGTGCGACGGAGAGCGCGCGCCTTGGTACGTTTCGAGAATGTCGGCATGCGGTACGGCGCGGGCCCCGAGGTGCTGCGCGACATCGCCATGGAGCTCCCCGCCGGCTCGTTCCATTTCCTCACCGGGCCGAGCGGCGCCGGCAAGACCAGCCTGCTGAAGCTGATGTACCTGGCCGAGCGCCCGTCGCGCGGCCTGATCTCGCTGTTCGGCCGCGACATCGCCACGACGCCGCGGCGCGAGCTGCCGGCGCTCAGGCGCAAGATCGGCGTCGTGTTCCAGGATTTCCGCCTGATCGAGCACCTCTCCACCTTCGACAACGTGGCGCTGCCGCTGCGCGTCGCCGAACTCGCGGAAGAGCAGATCCGCGAGCATGTCAGCGAGCTGCTGCGCTGGGTCGGGCTCGCCGACAAGCTCGGCGCCCGGCCGGCAACGCTGTCGGGCGGCCAGCAGCAGCGGGTGGCGATCGCCCGCGCGGTGATCGGCCGGCCGAGTCTGCTGCTGGCCGACGAGCCCACCGGCAATGTCGACGACGAGATGGCGCTGCGCCTGCTGCGCCTCTTCGAGGAGATGAACAAGCTCGGCACGACGCTGGTCATCGCAACGCACAATGAGGGGCTGGTGACGCGCTTCGGCCATGCGCGGCTCCATCTCGAGAACGGCGAGCTCACCCAGGAGCGCGCCCGGACGCGGCAGGCGGGTTAGGAGCCTAGGCAAGCGATGCTGCGCCGCCGTCTCGACATCCCCTTGAACCGCGACAGTTCGGTGCGCTTCCTGCCCTGGATCATCGCGCTCATGGTCTATCTCGCGGGGCTGGCGCTCGCCGGCACGCTGGTGCTGCAGGCGGCGCTGCAGCACTGGGATAGCAGCCTGTCCGGCACGCTCACCGTGCAGCTGCCGCCGGCCGGCGACGGCAAGCCCGACGGCGTCGCGGCGGCGGTGGCGCTGCTGCGCGCCACGCCGGGCGTGATCCGGGCGGAGCCGCTGTCGCGCGAAGCCATCCAGCGCTTGATCGAGCCCTGGCTCGGCACGGCGATGACGGCCGAGCAGCTGTCGCTGCCGCAGCTCATCGATCTGCGCATCGACACGGCGGCGCCGCCGGACCTCGCGGCGCTGCGCGCGCGCCTGGCCGCGGCCGTGCCCGGTGCCGCGCTCGATGATCACCGGCTGTGGCTCGACCGGCTCGCCGGGCTGGTGCTGTCGATCGAGGCGACGGCGCTCGCCATCGTGCTGCTGATCGGCGGCGCCGCGGTGCTGACCGTGGTCTTCACCACCCGCGCCGGGCTCGCCGTCCATCACGCCGTCGTCGAGGTGCTGCATCTCATCGGCGCGCGCGACGGCTACATCGCCGGCCAGTTCCAGCGCCAGGCGCTCGACCTCGCCTTGCGCGGCGGCATCATCGGCCTGGTGCTGACGCTGGCGACGCTGTTCGGCATCGGCCATGCCGGCGCCGCCACCGCGCTCTTCGGCGAGCGCGTCCGCCTGCTGCCGTCGCTGGCGCTGCAGCCCTGGCACTGGCTGGCGCTGCTGCTGCTGCCCCTCGCCGCTTCGCTCATCGCCATGCTCACCGCGCGGATCACCGTGCTGCGCGCGCTCAAACGCATGCCATGATCGTCCGTCCGACACAGACCTCCCCGGGGCGTCGCCGCTTCGGCCGGCGCGGCCTGCCGGCGGCGCTGCTGCTGGCCCTCCTCGCGCTGTGGCTCGGCGGCTTCGTCTGGTTCGCTTCCTCGATCCCCGACGAGGTGACCGATGCCGAGAGCGAGACCGATGCCATCGTCGTGCTCACCGGCGGCAGCCTCAGGGTGCAGAGCGGGCTGGCGCTGCTCGCCGCCGGCAAGGCGAAGAAGCTGTTCGTCTCCGGCGTCTACCACTCGACCGATGTGACGGCGCTGCTGCGCATCTCGCGCCAGTCGCCCGAGCATGTCGCCTGCTGCATCGTGCTCGGCCACGAGGCCGACAACACGCTGGGCAACGCGATCGAGACGGCGCAGTGGATGCGGCAGGAAGGCTTCCATTCGCTGCGCCTGGTCACCGCCAGCTACCACATGCCGCGCAGCCTGCTCGAATTCTCGCGCGCCATGCCGGACATCCGCATCATCGCCCATCCCGTCTTCCCCGAAAGCGTCAAGCAGGAGCGCTGGTGGGCCTCGCCCGGCACGGCGAGCCTGATCCTGGGGGAATACCACAAATACCTGCTGGCGCTGGCGCGGCCGCTGCTGGCGAGAGGCAGCGCCGAGGCCGAGCCGTGATCCTGCTGCGCTCGCTGGTCTTCAACGCGGCGCTCTATCTCTTCACCGCGGTCGAGGCGATCGCGGGGCTGCCGGTGCTGCTGCTGCCGCGGCGGCTCGCCTGCCGGTTCGGCTGCGCCTGGGCCGCCGCCGTGCTCCGGCTCTGCGAGCTGACGGTGGGGCTCACGCACGAGGTGCGCGGGCGCGAGCATCTGCCGCGCGGGCCGGCGATCATCGCGATGAAGCACCAATCGGCCTGGGACACCTTCGCGGTCGCCGCCCTCTTCCCCGATCCGGCGATCGTGCTCAAGCAGGAATTGATGTGGATCCCGTTCTACGGCTGGTACCTGCGCAAGGCCGGCATGATCGGCATCGACCGCGCCGGCGGCGCCGCCGCCTTGCGCAAGCTGGTGGCGGCGGCCCAGCAGGCGGTGGCCGAGGGGCGCCCGATCGTCATCTTCCCCGAAGGCACGCGCACCGCGCCGGGCACGCGGCGGCCCTACCAGCCCGGCGTCGCGGCGCTCTACCGCCAGCTCGGCGTGCCGCTGGTGCCGGTGGCGGTCAATTCCGGCCTGTTCTGGGGCCGGCGCAGCTTCCTCAAGCGGCCGGGGCGGATCGTGGTCGAGATCCTGCCGCCGATCCCCCCGGGCGGCGAGCGCAAGGCGGTGATGGCGATGCTGGAGGAGAGGATCGAGGCAGCGACGGGGCGGCTGGTGGCGGAGGCGGGGGGCGCCTGATGCACGCCGTCAATCCTGACGGCCGCGAATGGCTGTTCGAAGCTGTTGCAAGATCCGGTCGTCGATAGCAGTAGAAATCGTCACGGCCGGGCTTGTCCCGGCCGTCCACGTCTCGCAGCGCGCTCGTTGCTTAGGCGTGGATGGCCGGGACTTGGCCTGCGGCCGGCCCGGCCATGACGAATGAGGAGGTGACTACCGTTCGGATACGGGCAACGAAACCACAGGTTACGGCCCGTTCCTGATTTGCGCCCGGCGATAGCTCTCCGTGAACAAGTCTGTGGATAACTCGGGAGTCATGGGGATCGCGGGCGCAGCCACAGGGCTGAAAAGCGGGGATAAGCTTGACGCGGCGAGAAATATTAACCACTTGCGCAATGATCCCGGTGTGGATCGCGCGAGGACAAACCGGGAACATTTTAGTTGTAGCCGCAGCCTGGCGCTGCTAGGGGTAAGATCGTCTTAGCCATCGACCGCCATCCTGCGCCTACCCTCCCGGGCCGGGGCAAGGGTGCCTGAAAGGACCGCCGATCCATGCCGCCCGTCGCCTCGATCTCGCAGCAGATCTGGGACATGAAGTACCGGCTCAAGGGGCCGGACGGGAACCCGGTCGACCGCACCATCGAGGACACCTGGCGGCGGGTGGCGACTGCGCTCGCCGAGCCCGAGGCCGAGGCGGAACGGGCGGGCTGGGCAGAGCGCTTCTACGAGGCCATGACCGGCTTCAAGTTCCTCCCCGCCGGGCGCGTCGTCGCCGGCGCCGGCAGCGCGCGCAACGTCACGCTCTTCAACTGCTTCGTCATGGGCACGATCCCGGACGACATGGCCGGCATCTTCAGCCATCTGCGCGAGGCCGCGCTGACCATGCAGCAGGGCGGCGGCATCGGCTATGATTTCTCGACGCTGCGCCCCAAGGGCGCGCCGGTCAAAGGCGTCGGCGCCGACGCCTCGGGCCCGCTCTCCTTCATGGATGTCTGGGACGCGATGTGCCGCACCATCATGAGCGCGGGCTATCGCCGCGGCGCGATGATGGCCACATTGCGCTGCGACCATCCCGACATCGAGGCCTTCATCGCCGCCAAGCGCGAGCCCGGGCGGCTGCGCATGTTCAATCTCTCCGTCCTCGTCACCGACGCCTTCATGCAGGCGGTGAAGGAAGACGCGCCCTGGGAGCTCAAATTCTCCGGCACCACGTTCAAGGTGCTGCCGGCGCGCGAGCTCTGGGAGCAGATCATGCGCTCGACCTACGCCTTTGCCGAGCCGGGCGTGATCTTCATCGACCGCATCAACCGCCGCAACAATTTGCACTACTGCGAGACGATCAGCGCCACCAACCCCTGCGGCGAGCAGCCGCTGCCGCCTTATGGCGCCTGCCTGCTGGGCTCGATCAATCTCGCGGCACTGGTGCGCGATCCCTTCAGCCGCGAGGCGCGGCTCGACCTGGCGGCGCTTGCCCGGCTGGTGCCGGTGGCGGTGCGGCTCATGGACAATGTCGTCGACGTCTCGCGCTTCCCGCTGGCCGAGCAGACGCACGAGGCGAAGGCCAAGCGGCGCATCGGCCTCGGCATCACCGGGCTTGCCGACGCGCTCATCCTGTGCGGCGCGCGCTACGGCTCGGCCGCGGCGGTGGAGCTCACGGCGCAATGGCTGAAGGCGATCGAGCGCGAGGCCTATCTCGCCTCGGCGGCGCTGGCGGCGGAAAAAGGCGCCTTCCCGCTCTTCGACAAGGCGGCCTATCTCGCCAGCGAGACGGTGGCGGCGCTCGATGCCGATGTGCGGGACGCCATCGCCGCGCACGGCATCCGCAACGCGCTCCTCACCTCGGTGGCGCCCACCGGCACGATCTCGCTCTTCGCCGACAATGTCAGCTCCGGCCTCGAGCCGGTGTTCAGCTTCAGCTACACGCGCCGCGTGCTGATGCCGGACGGCACGCGCAAGGAGGAGGAGGTGAGCGACTATGCCTATCGCCTCTTCCGCCGGCTCAAGGGCGAGAGCACGCCGCTGCCGGAATATTTCGTCGACGCGCAGCAGCTGGCGCCGGCCGATCACCTGATCATGCAGGCGACGGTGCAGAAATACGTCGACAGCTCGATCTCCAAGACCATCAACATCCCGGTCGACTTCCCCTTCGAGCGCTTCAAGGACGTCTATCTCCAGGCCTATGAGCTCGGCTGCAAGGGCTGCACCACCTACCGGCCGAATGAGGTGACGGGCGCCGTGCTCGAGGTCCGGAAGGAGGCGGGCGAGGCCAAGCAGCAGCCCGAGCTGCCGCTGCCGGCGCCGCAGCGCCAGGCGAAGCCGGCCGATGTCTACGACAGCGGCGTCGTCTACATGACGCAGCCGCTGAGCCGGCCCGAGGAGCTGCCGGGCAAGACCTACAAGATCCGCTGGCCCGAGAACGAGCACGCGCTCTACATCACCCTCAACGATATCGTCCAGGACGGCCGCCGGCGGCCCTTCGAGATCTTCATCAACTCGAAGAACATGGAGCATTACGCCTGGACGGTGGCGCTGACGCGGATGATCAGCGCCGTCTTCCGCCGCGGCGGCGACGTCTCCTTCGTGGTCGAGGAGCTGAAGGCGGTGTTCGACCCGCGCGGCGGCGCCTGGATGGACGGCCGCTACGTGCCCTCGCTGCTGGCGGCGATCGGCGACGTCATCGAGCGCCACATGATCGATATCGGCTTCATGCCGGCCAAGCGCAGCGCCACGCCCGAGCTCACCGAGCGCAAGGTGGTGAATTTGGCGCCGGCCGAAGGCGAGCACCGGCCGCGGCTCGCGCAATGCCCGAAATGCGGCGAGGCGGCGCTGATCCGCGTCGAGGGCTGCGACCAGTGCACCAGCTGCGACTATTCGAAATGCGGGTGAGCGCGCAAACCGCAAATTAAGCTTATTGCAAAAAAACGTTCTGGACGTTTATCTTTTCGAGCTGTCGCATTGGAGAGTGCGGTGGATCGGCAAGCACCAGGCCGCGTAAGAGACGCGATTACCGAATTTTTGCGATCGCGGGAGAATCCAGCGACAGTTCAGGAAATCTACGACGCTGTTCGGACCGAGCTTGGAGCCGGCGTCTCTGCATCATCCGTGCGATCGTACCTGCGCTTGAACGTTGATCGCGTGTTTGAGAGAACATCCCGAGGTGCTTACCAGCTTCAGTGCGAAGAAGAACCTCTACCCTTCCTACCGGAAGACCAAGCACCTGCGATTGACGCGGCTACGCTGATTCAAGACGACTGCCTAAACTGGCTTCGACAGCAGCCGACTACGAGCATCCATGCCGTCGTAACCGATCCCCCGTATGGCATGGTCGAATATACTCCGCTGGAACAGCAGAAACTACGCAATGGAAAAGGCGGAGTTTGGCGTATCCCACCGTCATTCGACGGGCACAGGCGGTCGCCGTTGCCGCGCTTTACCACGCTGAATGAGACCGATCTTGAAGAACTCGAGGCATTTATCGCCTATTGGGCGTCACTTCTTGTTCCTATGCTCGTGCCCGGCGCCAATGTCATTGTAGCTTCGAACCCCTTGGTCTCCCCTCGAGTCTCAAGAGCACTTTCCAATGCTGGGCTTGAACGACGCGGCGAGATCGTGCGACTTGTGATGACAATGCGCGGAGGAGATCGGCCAAAAAATGCGCATGAGGAATTTAACGATGTAAGCGTGATGCCTCGCTCCATGTGGGAGCCTTGGCTGTGCTTCAGGAAACCAATCGAAGGTCGCGTTCAGGACAATTTGCGGAAATGGAAAACGGGAGGGTTCCGGCGCATTTCGAGGGAAAGACCGTTCGGCGACGTGATTCAGTCGCATCCCACCCGTTCCAGCGAGCGGAAAATCGCACCTCATCCCAGCCTCAAACCCCAATCATTTTTGCGGCAACTCGTGCGAGCCGTCCTGCCCCTGGGTGAGGGGATAATTTTGGATCCCTTTGCTGGTGCGGGCTCAACGTTGGCGGCTGCGATGGCTGTCGGGTATGAGAGCATTGGAATAGAAAGCGACCCTCACTACTTCGAGATTGCACGTCGAGCGATATTCCCACTCTCGCGCATCAAAGTTCCGTAGCCCGGTCGAGCTTATACACCCAATTTTCGCGAAGTTTTGCGATCCCCTGCTTGTCCAACGTCGCTGTTCGCGTACCCAGATCACCACGCGGATTTTTCCTGAAGTCCGACGTTATAACTTGACCAAGGTAAACTTCAGAGAAGCCCATAGGCCGTCGCTCGATAGCCGGTTCGGTGAGTAAATCCACCTGATAGACAAAAACACACATCCACTGATCGCGGGGACCGTGAGTGTCTACAGCACCTCCGGCCTTTCTCGTCGATTTGATCTCGATCCCGTCCGTGCCACTCTTGATGGAGTTGTTTGCGTATCTGCCTTGGACGATGAGGTCTGGATGACCGTTGGGATAGCGGTTCTGGACGAGAACCCGCGCATGCTTGCCGATACTGGCCGTAAGCATGTCCGATATGGTGCCGGACATGTTTGCAGGCCGAAGCATATCGTCAAGCCGCTGCAGCCCCTTGGACGTCAGGTGCACATTCACGTCATAGAAAAAATCATACACATCCTGCATTGCGATCTGAAAATCATCTAGCCGCAACTCAAACGGCAAAAATACAGCTTTATTGAAAGCTCCCGGCACAACCGAATTACGTATAATGGGCATGCTTCCCCCAATCACTGCACGCGCATCTTAGCGTTCGACCGGTATATCGGCAAAATCGACGGGCACTTGCGCTGATTGAGGTGAATCTGCGGCGAGCCGAGGGCCTCGTCGTTCTGGGGCGCTCATCTGCAGCATGCTCCACGTGCGCCGGATGCCGCGAACGATCGTGCCGGTCGAGTTGGCGCACCGAGGGGCGAACGCCCCTCGCCTCGTACGCGCGCCTGCCAGCGCGCGATCCGCGGTTGTCTTTGCGATTTCAATTCAGGGCCGGGCTGAGATCCAACACACGGGACAGCGGGCGGCGTTAGGCGATCATGGGACGCCACGATCCCGAACTCCCTCTCGCCGACGCAACCGTGTGGCGGGCGGCAGCCCAGCGCCTGCACGACGCGGCGCGCGGCGAGGACGACACGCTGGAGCAGCAAACCCTGCTGACGCTTGCCGCCGATTGCGAAGCGCTCGCCACCGAGAGCGCACCCGGCGGCCAGCCGGGCAAGCCCACGCCGCCGGGTAATCCGCCGCGGCCGAGCGATGACGAGCCGGTGCCGGTCGAGGAGCCGCCGCGCCCGGTGCCGCCGCCCCGGCCGGACCCGCCGCCGCCGCCGCTTTCGACCCGCCACGGCCGGTGAAAGGCGAAGCCCCGCCCGGGAAAACGGGCGGGGCTTCATTCGTTTCGCTCGCCGGATACTAGCGGTCGAGCTTGTCCTTCACATGCTCCTTGGTATCGTGCGCGGCGTCCTTCACCTCGCCCTTGGCCTTGTCGAGCTTGCCTTCGGCTTCGGTCGCCTTGTCGCCGGTGGCCTTGCCGACGGTCTCCTTGACCGTGCCCTTCACCTTGTCCGTCGTTCCGCTCATGAAAGCTCCTTCGGTTGCGATGACCTAGGCCAACCGCTTGGCAGCGCCCATCCGTTCCGACCCAACCGGAGGGTTGCGCAGGGCTGCGCGATGTTGACAGTCATCGCCAGCCTGCGCCGCGCGGCTCTCGCGGTTGCTTGCGCAACCGCTGCCGCCGCCAGCGACGACGCTTTGCGTCGCGCTAGGGCAGCCGCTTGAAGCATTCCATGCCGGCCGAGCGCATGGCGTCGCAGCCGAGCACGCTGGCGCCCCCGGCCGGGCCGGGATGGAGCGCCACGGCGTACTCCCGGCCATCGGCGCAGCGCACGCTCCAATAGGCATCGCCCTTGTCGGCGTCGTGGCGGCCCAGGCCCATCCCGAAGGCGACGACGCCATCGCAGCCCGGGCCGACATCCCGGCCGAGCAGCAGCGCCTGCTCGGTCGAGGGCAGGCTGGCCAGGCGGTCATTGGCGATGTTGCCGGTGACCGGCAGGTCGGGACGGGCCAGCGGCACGTTCACGGGATTGCGCACCGGGCTCACCGGCGCCAGTGCGGCGACATGGGCGATCCAGTAACCCGCGGCGATCACCACCAGGATGATGGCCAGCAGCGACCAGCCGATGATGGTGCGCCGAATGCCGCCATGCTCTCTCATCGGCCCATGCTATGGCCGCGACGGGGCTGGCACAACCTCCGGCGGAGCCGCTTCCCGGCGTCAGACGGGCGGAAGGCCGGCGCAGGGCGGTTCTGCCTGCGCCAGTTCGCGCACCTTCTGCTCCAGACGATGGAGTGGCCCGTCGATCAGGCCGAGCTTCTTCAGCTCCGCCACCGTGTTCTCGAGATATTGCCGGCACGGCCCGCGGGCGCCGATGCCCTGGAGAATGAGCCGCGCCGTCTCCTCGAGCGAGAGCGGCCCGGTATAGTTGCGCTGCGCGCGGTCGACGACGAAAGCCTGCGCCGTCACCCTGCCCTGCGGCGTCGCCAGCGGCAGCTCGCGCAGGTGATAGGTGCGGTTGGTCATCTCGCGTTCCCAGAGGTAATGCAGCGCCGCCGGAACGTCCGGCCGCGGCACGCGATAGGCGATGCCCTTGCAGGCGCCGCCGCGGTCGAGGCCGAGCACCAGCCCGGGCCGCTCCGGCGTGCCGCGATAGCGATGGGAATAGACGCAGAAGCGGCGGTGATATCCCCGCAGCAGCGCCGGCCGCGCCTCGACATGGGCGAAGCCGGGATCCCACATCAGCGAGCCATAGCCGAACACCCAGACATCGCAGCCCCGGGCGATGCAATGCGCGATCTCCGGCGCGGGCGCCGGCCGCGGCGCGGCCTCGAGCCCGGCGGCACCTTCTCGTTCCATGATGTCGTTCCGCACGCTCCGCCGCACCTCGGCGCTGCCGCGCCCGCCGCGGCGCCTCCAGCTTGGCGCCGAACGGCAAAAAAGCCCTTAACGGCGCCGGGCCGGGGGCAAACCCATCGCCCTCCCGCCGCCGCGAGACGCAGTATTTGGGACAAGCGGCGGCGGCGACAAGCGCGGCGCGCGCATTCCCGGCTTGCGCTTTCGCATCGACGGCGGGTACCGCGGCGCCCTATAACGCTCCAATGCGCCGCCTCGTTCTGTCGCTGGCCCTGGCGTTCGCCGCCTGCTGCGCCGGCTATACCGGCTATTGGGTCTACCTCGCCCATCGCCTGCAGGCGGAAATCGGCCCGTGGGCCGAAGCCCAGCGCGCGCGCGGCACCGCGCTGAGCTGGGACAGCCTCGCGGTGGAAGGGTTCCCCGCCGTCATCCGGCTGCGCTTCACGCAGGCGAGGGCCGCGGCCGAGAAGCCGCTGTCCTACTCCGCCACGGCGCCGGTGCTGCTCGCCCAGACCCGGCTCTGGGAGGTGCGGCGCTGGCGGCTGAGCGCGCCCTCGGGCGCGCAGGTGGAGCTGCCGGGCGAGGCCGGCGGCGTCGCGGCGGCGGCGCTCGACGGCACCGTCGACCTCGGCGATGCCGGGGGCGCCCGGATCGATCTCGCCGGGCGGGCGCTGACCGGCAGCGGCATCGCCGCGGGCGTGACCGTCGCCACGGCCGAGGCGCGCCTCGTCCTGCCCGCCGGCACGCCGGCCAGCCATCGCGATCCCGCCTTCGCCGTCTCGCTGCGCCTGTCGGACACCGCGCTGCCGGTGACGGTGCCGAGCTTCGGCAAGGAGATCCAGACGCTGAGCCTGGGGCTCACGCTCAAAGGCGCGCTGCCGCCCGGCAGGCTGCGCGACGCGCTGGCGCTGTGGCGGCAGGACGGCGGCACGGTCGAGCTCACCGACGGCACGCTGCATTGGGGCGCGCTCGAGGCGAGCGCCAACGGCACGCTGGCGCTCGACGACCAGCTGCAGCCGATCGGCGCGCTCACCGCCACCATCGAGAACCACAACGCGATCATCGACGCCGCGGTGGCGAGCGGCACGCTGCGCGCCGGCGACGCCAGCCTGGTCAAGATCGTGCTCGGGATGATGGCGAAGCCCGGCGCCGACGGCCACCAGCAGCTCACCCTGCCGGTGAGCCTGCAGAACGACCGCCTCTATCTCGGGCCGGCGCAGATCGCCGCGCTGCCGCGCTTCACCTGGAAGTAGGCGCGGCTTAGCTCCGCGGGGTGCGGGCTTTCGCGGTTGCAAGAGCAACCGCTGCCGCCCGCCAGCGACGACGCTTCGCGTCGCGCTAGGGCGCCTGCGCCCGGTCGACGGGCCCGTACTGGCGCACCACCTCGACGACGCTCAGGCGATAATCCGCGAAGAGCTCGGCGCGACCGCGCGCCTGCGCGCGCCGATGCCGCTCCTGCTCGCGCCAGCGCGTCACCGCCTCGGCATCGCGCCAGAAGGAGAGCGACAGGATCTTGCCCTCGCTGGTCAGGCTCTGGAAGCGCTCGATCGAGAGGAAGCCGTCGATCTTCTCGAGATCGGGGCGCAGCGACGCGGCGATATCGAGATAGTCCTGCGTCCGCCCCGGCTTCGGCTGCACCTCGAAGATCACGGCGTACATTGCGTCCCTCCTCTGCGAGCTCTCCGTCCGCGCGGTGCGGGCTCTCGCGCCCCGGATCAAGTCCGGGGCGCTGGCGCCCGCCGAGGACGACGCTGGCGCGTCGCCTCAGGCTTGCTTCGCCTCGATGATCGAGCGGCGGATGGCGCGGGTGCGGGTGAAGAGCTCCTGCAGCTTGTCGCCTTCGCCCCAGCGGATCGCGCGCTGCAGCGCGGTCAGATCCTCGGTGAAGCGCTGCAGCATCTCCAGCACCGCCTCGCGATTGCCCAGGAACACGTCGCGCCACATCACGGGATCGGAGGCGGCGATGCGGGTGAAGTCGCGGAAGCCGCCGGCGGAGAACTTGATCACCTCGGATTTCAGCGTGTCCTCGAGATCGGTGGCGGTGCCGACGATGGTATAGGCGATGAGATGCGGCAGATGCGAGGTGATGGCGAGCACCTTGTCGTGATGCTCGGCATCCATCGTCACCACCTTCATGCCCGCCGCGCGCCACAGCGCGCCGACGCGCTCGAGCGCCGCGGCATCGCCGTCCGGCAGCGGCGTCAGGATGCACCAGCGGTCGTGGAACAGCTCGGCAAAGCCGGCCTCGGGTCCGGAATGCTCGGTGCCGGCCACGGGATGGCCCGGCACCAGATGCACGCCCGGCGGCAGCAGCGGCTTCAGCTCGCGCACCACCGCGCCCTTGACCGAGCCGACATCGCTGACGATCGCGCCCGGCTTGAGCGCCGGGGCGATGGCCCGGCCGATCCCGGCATAGGCCGAGAGCGGCGTGCATAGCATGACGAGGTCGGCGTCGCGGACGGCGGCGGCGGCATCGCTGGTGACGCGGTCGGCAAGGCCGAGCCGCCGGACCGCTTCCAGCGTCGCCGGCTGGCGCGCGCAGGCGACGATCTCGCCGGCCAGCCCGTCGCGCCGCAGCACGCGGGCGAGCGAGGAGCCGATCAGACCGATGCCGATCAACGCCACGCGCTCGAAGTGCGGCGCGCTCATTTCCGGCCCAGGAAATCGGCCAGCGCCGCGACGACGGCGCGCATCTCCTCCTCCAGCCCGACGCTGATGCGGATGTGCTCGGGCAGCCCATAGGCGCCCATCTTGCGCGTCAGGATGCCGCGCGACTGCAGGAAGGCGAAGGCAGCGTCCGCGCCCCTGGGGCCGGCGCCGAAGCGCGCCAGCACGAAATTGGCCACGGCAGGCGTCACCTCGAGCCCGAGGGCGGCGAGCTCGCGCTCGAGCCACGGCCGCCAGCGGTCGTTATGGGCGCGCGCCCGGTCGACCGACGCCACATCCTCGAGCGCGGCCACCGCCGCCGCCTGGGCCGGCAGATTGACGTTGAAGACGCCGCGCACGCGGTTCAGCACGTCGACGATGGCGGCGGGCGCGTAGGCCCAGCCGACGCGCAGCGCGGCCAGCGCGTAGATCTTCGAGAAGGTGCGCAGCATCACCACGTTGTCGCCGCGATCCACCAGCTCGATGCCGGGCTCGTAATCATTGCGCGTGACGAACTCGGCATAGGCGGCGTCGACCACCAGCAGCGTCGAGCGCGGCAGCCCGGCATGCAGCCGGCTCACCTCCTCGCGCGGCAGGAAGGTGCCGGTGGGATTGTTGGGATTGGCGAGGTAGACGATGCGCGTGCACGGCGTGACCTTCGCCAGGATGGCATCGACATCGGCGGTGAGCGCGCGCTCCGGCACCGCGACCGGCAGCGCGCCCGCGGATTGCGCGGCGATGGGATACATGAGAAAGCCGTGGCGGCTGTAGACGACCTCGTCGCCGGGCCCGGCATAGGCGCGCGCGAGCAGGCTGATGAGCTCGTCCGAGCCGGTGCCGCAGACGATGCGCCTGGGGTCGAGCCCGTGACGCCGGCCGATCGCCTCGCGCAATCCGACCGAGCCGCCGTCGGGATAGCGGTGCAGCTCCTGCGCCTCGGCGCGATAGGCCTCGATCGCGCGCGGGCTCGGGCCGAGCGCGCTCTCGTTCGAAGCCAGGCGGATGACGCGCGTCGCGCCTTGGGCCTTGGACTCGCCGCCGACATAGGGCGAGATCTCGAGGATGCCGGGGCGCGGCAAGGGCAGCTCGGCCATCGCTACCTCCCCTCGCCGCGCAGGCCCAGCGCCGCGGCCGGGATGGGCTTGGCGTAGGAGCCGAGATGCGTCACCCGCGCGATGCGGTCGCCGAGCGCCGCCAGCGCCTTCGCCAGCCGCGGATCGCCCTCGGCGACGCCGTCGTCGATCTCGATCAGGTTCCACGCCCCCTCGCCGCCGGGCTCGTGGGCGGCGAAGAGCGTGACGGCGAGGCCGGCCTCCTTGAGCGCCGCGATGAGCCGGGCGCGGCTCAGCTCGCCGGCGAGCTCGAGGGCGATCAGGCTGCGATCGTCGTCGGTCGGATCGGGCTCGGCAAAGCCGATGGCGAGCGCGTCGAGGCCGCCATCGCCGCGGGCATTGCCGCGTCCGGCGAAGGGCAGCCGGGCGAGGACCCGCGGCGCCGCGGCGCCGCCGCGCGCCAGCAGCGGCCACCACGGCTCGCGCTCGCCTTCGGCCGGCATCGGCAGCACCGCCACCGCCACCTTGCGGTCGGCAAGCGTGCGCAGCGCCTCGCCGAGCGAATGAAAGGCGGTCATCGGGATGTTGCTGCCGAAATGGTCGCGGGCGAGATCCCAGTAATCCGGCATCTCCTCGAGCGCCGCGACGGCCACGGCGAAGTCGCCCTGCATCATCACCGCGCCGCTGATCAACTCGCGCCAGAGCCGCGCCAGGACCGGCCGGGGAAAGCCGCCGCGATGGCGCGCCACCAGCCGGCGCAGGATGCGCGCCTCGCGGCCGGGCCGGATGGCGGCGATCTGGCCGCGCTTCTTGCTGGCGCCGATCGCCTCCACGATCGCCGCCCGCTCCATGATCAGGTCATGCAGCCGGTCGTCGATCTCGTCGATGCGGCGGCGCAGATCGTCGAGCGTGGTTGTCGGGATGGCCATGGTGATGTCGTCGAACAGGAAGGCGATACTGATAGTTCGCCGGCCCGCCGAAAGCAAAGAAAACGTTGACAGGGCCGCACCCCGATCCCTAGCTATGCCGGGCCGGGGAAGCGCCTTTTTCCCAGGCGATCCCATGGCTTGCGCCCAGAGAGCACCGTGACCGTGCCGTCGCCCACCCGCGAGACCGCGCTCGTCCCCGACCGTCCGGGCCTCCGCCTGGTGGTCGAGGAGAAGCTGGCGCTCGATTGCGGCGTGTCGCTGGGCCCCTATACCATCGCCTACCAGACCTATGGCCGGCTCAATGCCGACCGCTCCAACGCCATCCTGATCTGCCACGCCCTCACCGGCGACCAGTATGTCGCCGAGAAGCACCCCATCACCGGCAAGCCCGGCTGGTGGGAGACCCTGGTGGGGCCGGGCAAGGTGCTCGACACCGAGCGCTATTTCCTGGTCTGCGCCAACGTGCTCGGCGGCTGCATGGGGTCGAGCGGGCCGGTGGAGATCAACCCCGCCACGGGCAAGCCCTGGGGCCTCGCCTTCCCGGTGATCACCATCGCCGACATGGTGCGGGCGCAGACCCGGCTGATCGATCATCTCGGCATCGAAACGTTGTTCTGCGTCATCGGCGGCTCGATGGGCGGCATGCAGGTGCTGCAATGGGCGGCGTCGTTTCCCGAGCGCGTCTTCGCCGCCGTGCCGATCGCCACGGCGGCGCGGCATTCGGCGCAGAACATCGCCTTTCACGAGGTCGGCCGGCAGGCGATCATGGCCGACCCGCAGTGGTGCCAGGGCAATTATCTCGAGCTCGACCGGCGCCCCGGGCGCGGCCTCGCCGTGGCGCGCATGGCGGCGCACATCACCTACCTGTCCGAGCAGGCGCTGCATCGCAAGTTCGGCCGCAGCCTGCAGGACCGCTCCAGCCTCACCTACGGCTTCGACGCCGATTTCCAGGTGGAGAACTATCTGCGCCACCAGGGCATCACCTTCGTCGAGCGCTTCGATGCCAACTCCTATCTCTACATCACGCGCGCCTGCGACTATTTCGACCTCGCCGCCGAGCATGGCGGCACGCTCGCCAACGCCTTTCGCGGCACCAAGACGCGCTTCTGCAGCATCTCCTTCACCAGCGACTGGCTCTATCCCACCTCGGAGAACCGCGCCATCGTCCACGCGCTGAACGCGGTCGCGGCCAATGTCAGCTTCGTCGAGGTCGCGACCGACAAGGGCCACGACGCCTTCCTGCTGGAGGAGCCGGAGTTCTTCGCCACCTTGCGCGGCTTTCTCGACGGCTGCGCGCGCCATCGCGGGCTGAAGACGCCATGAGCGCCGACGGCAGCCCGGCGGTTCCCCCCGCCAGCGCGCGGCTGCGCGGCGATCTGCGCCTGCTGGCCGACATGATCGCGGCCGGCTCGCGCGTGCTCGACATCGGCTGCGGCGACGGCGAGCTCCTCGCCTTCCTGGTGCAGGAGAAGGGCATCGACGGCCGCGGCATGGAGCTCTCGCAATCCGGCGTCAACGCCTGCGTGCGGCACGGCCTGTCGGTGATCCAGGGCGACGCCGATCACGATCTCCAGGACTATCCCTCCGACGCGTTCGACTACGTGGTGCTGAGCCAGACGCTGCAGGCGACGCGGCAGCCGCGGCGCGTCGTCGAGCATCTGGTGCGCATCGGCCGGCGCGCCATCGTGTCGTTTCCGAATTTCGGGCATTGGCGCATCCGCCTCAACCTGCTGCTCCACGGCCGCATGCCGCGCACCGCGGTGCTGGCCCACGCCTGGTACGAGACGCCGAACATCCATCTCTGCACCATCCTCGACTTCGTCGCGCTGTGCGACGAGCTCGGCGTCGGCATCGAGCGCAGCGTGACGCTCGACCGCGACGGCCTGCCCTATCGCCTCAAGGCGCAGAGCACGCTCGCCAATCTGATGGCCGAGCAGGCGCTGTTCCTGCTGCGCGGCGACCGCGGCTAGCTTTCCACCCGCCTGGCGCCGGTGGCGATCGGCAGGTAGGCGGGATGCCGGCTCTCTTTGCGCCTGAGCGCCGGCTTGACGTAGAGCTGCTTGGAGGCCTCGACCACCGACACGCCGGCGAAGCTGGTGAACCAGCGCTCGCCGACGCGCTCGATCGCCGCCGCCGAGCGCAGCAGCATGCGCGAGGAGGTGGGCGGCACCAGCAGCGCCGTCGACACCCGCTCGGGCGTGAAATCGGCCTCGCGCAGCACGCGCGAGAGCTGCGATGGAGTATAGGGGTGGCCCTGGCCGAAGGGCGTGCGGTCGACGCGCGCCCAGATGCCGCGACGATTGGGCGCCACCACCATCAGCCGGCCGCCGCCCGCCAGCACCCGCCAGATCTCCTTGAGCAGCGGCCGCGCCTGCTCGCTGAATTCGAGGCCGTGCACCAGCAGCACGCGGTCGATCGAGAAATCCTGCAGCGGCAGTTCGCCCTCATCGGCGAGCGCCACGGCGTTGGGTCCGTCCTGCGGCCAGGCGAGCACGCCCTGAGAGGACGGCATCACGGCGACGACGCGCTCGGCCTCGTCGCGGAACGGCTTGAGGTAGGGTGCGGCATAGCCGAGCCCGAGCAGGCGCATGCCGCGCAGATCCGGCCAGATCAGACGGATGCGGCGGCGGATCAGGCGCCGCGCCACCTGGCCGAGCCGGGTCTCGTAGAAATCCCGGAGATCGATCACATCGACGTACATGATTGAGAGTGTAGCATGGCCGGGCGCGACAAATTAGGTTAGCCTCCGGGAAGCCGGAAGCCGAGCGCCCGGTCCGGGCTCATCATCCGCCAGTCCCGATGCCTCGGACGATGCGGCGCGGCGCTCCGGCGCGACGACGAATTCTGAACCGCCACCTGCAAAGATCGGGAGTCAGCCAATGAAGCTTCGCTATTCCCCCACCTCTCCCTACGTGCGCAAGGTCATGATCGTGGCGCTGGAGACGGGTCTCGCCGAGCACATCGAACGCATCCCGACCACGGTCGCTCCGACCAAGCGCAACGACGAGGTAGCGCGCGAGAACCCGCTGGTCAAAGTGCCGGCGCTCACCACCGATGACGGGCTCGTGCTCTATGATTCGCCGGTGATCTGCGAATATCTCGACACGCTGCATGAGGGGCCGAAGCTCTTCCCCGCCTCGGGCAAGGCGCGGTGGCTGGCGCTCAGGCAGCAGGCGCTGGGCGACGGCATCCTCGACGCCGCCATCCTCGGCCGCTACGAGATCCTGCGGCCGAAGGAGTTCCAGTGGCCGGACTGGATCGACGCGCAGCTGCGCAAGGTGCGCGGCGCGCTCGGCGCGCTCGAGATCGAGGTCGAGGCGGGCGAGCTCGGCGGTCCCCTCAGCATCGGGCAGATCACCGTCGCCTGCGCGCTGGGATATCTCGACTTCCGCTATGCCAGCGAGGAGTGGCGCGGCAAGCACCGCCGGCTCGCCGCCTGGTTCGACGAGTTCTCCAAGCGCAAGGCGATCGAGCTGACCAAGCCGAAAGACCCGGCATGAGCCTGGGCGAGGCCGAGCAGGTGATCGCCGCGCTCGGCCTCGCGCCGCATCCCGAAGGCGGCCATTTCCGCGAGACGTTCCGCGATGCCGCGGCGGCGGACGGACGCGCCGCCTCGACCGCGATCTACTATCTGCTGCGCGCGGGCGAGATGTCGCGCTGGCACCGCGTCGACGCGGCCGAGATCTGGCACTGGTATGCCGGATCGGCGCTGCTGCTGTCGCTGTCGCAGGACGGGCGCGGCTCGGAGCGCCGCACCCTCGGCAACGATCTTGCCGCAGGCCAGCGGCCGCAGGCGGCGGTGCCGGCGGGCGTCTGGCAGAGCGCGCGGAGCCTCGGCGCCTGGACGCTGGTCGGCTGCACCGTGGCGCCGGGCTTCGAGTTCGCGGGATTCGAGCTGGCGCCGGAGGGGTGGGCGCCCCTCTGACGACGTTGCGCAGCGGCGACGCTGTGCGTCGCGCTAACCCACCACCCCGTCGAGCCAGGTCACGAGATCGCGCGTGACCTCGTCGCGATTGGTCTCGTTGAAGAGCTCGTGGCGGGCATCGGGATAGAAGCGGTGCGTCACGCGCTCGAGCCCGGCGGCGCGATAGGCGTCGAGGAGCTGCTTGACGCTTTTGGTGTTCTCGCCGACGGGGTCGCGGCTGCCGGAGATGACATGGATCGGCAGCCGCTTGGGGATGCGCGCCTGCCGCGCCGCGGCGGTGACGTTGCCGAGCGCGTCCAGCAGGTCGATCCAGAGCTGCACCGAGGCGCGAAAGCCGCACAGCGGGTCGGCGATGTACTTGTCGACCTCGGCCGTATCGCGCGACAGCCAGTCGCACGGCGTGCGCGCCGGCGCGAACGGCTTGTTGAAGGCGCCGAAGCTCAGGGAATGGATGAGATCGCTGCGGCCGCGCGGCCCCAACCGCCAGCGCTCGATCCGCGCCACCAGGCGCCCGGCCGAGGCCAGCGCGCCGGGCTTGCCGCCGGAGCCCGACAGCACCGCGCCGGCGAGATCGTCGCCGCGCTCGCTGATGACATGCTGGGCCATGAACGAGCCCATGGAATGGCCCAGCAGCAGGATCGGCCGGCCGGGATGGTCGGCGGCGATGCGGCGATGGAGCTGGCCCAGATCATCGATGCATTTGCGCCAGCCCTCGCTCTCGGCGAAGAAACCGAGATCCGCCGGCGCCGGCGCGGTGCGGCCATGGCCGCGATGGTCGCCGGCATAGACGGCGTAGCCGGCGCCCGTGAGATCCTCGGCGAGCCGCGCGTAGCGGCCGGCATGCTCGGCAAGCCCATGCGCGACCTGCAGCGCCGCCTTGGGCGTCCCCTCCGGCAGCCAGGCATAAACGAAGCGCGCCGCGCCATCGGGCGCGGCGAGCGTGAAGGTCGTGCTCCGCACCCGCTCCCCCCTTGGGCCTCGCCCTAATACATGTGCTGGCCGCCATTGATCGACATGGTCGATCCCGTCAGGAATCCGCCCTCGTCCGAGACCAGGAACAGCACGCCGCGGGCGATCTCCTCGGCATGGCCGAGGCGGCCGACCGGGATGCGCGCGATGATCTTGTCGAGCACGTTCTGCGGCACGGCGCGGACCATGTCGGTGTCGATATAGCCGGGCGCGACGGCGTTCACCGTGATGCCGCGGCTGGCACCCTCCTGCGCCAGCGCCTTGGTGAAGCCGTGGATGCCGGATTTGGCGGCGGCGTAGTTCACCTGGCCGTACTGCCCGGCCTGGCCGTTGATCGAGCCGATATTGACGATACGGCCGAAGCCGCGCTCGCGCATGCCCTCGATCACCAGCCGGCACATGTTGAAGCAGGAGGTCAGGTTGCAGGCGATCACCTGGCTCCATTGCTCCGGCGTCATCTTGTGCAGCACCGCGTCGCGGGTGATGCCGGCATTGTTGACCAGGATCTCGACCGGACCGAGCTCCTGCTCGATACGCTTGAGCCCGGCCTCGCATGCCTTGAAATCGCCGACATCGAATTTGTAGGCGGCGATGCCGGTCTCGTGGGTGAAGCCCCGCGCCGTCTCCTCGCTGCTCGCGTAAACCGCCGCCACCGTGTTGCCGGCGTCCTTGAGCGCGACCGAGATCGCCCGCCCGATGCCGCGCGTTCCGCCCGTTACGACCGCTACCCGTCCCATACCGTCCTCCCTTGCCGTTTGCCGGCCGCCGCCGCGGATTGGCCCGTCGCCGCGCCTTCCGCAGACAGGTTCCTCCGAGCGCTCAGCCGCGCTCGACGCACATAGCAATTCCCATGCCGCCGCCGATGCAGAGCGTCGCCAGGCCGCGCTTGGCGTTGCGCTTCTGCAGCTCGTGCAACAGCGTCACCAGGATCCGCGTGCCCGAGGCGCCGATGGGATGGCCGAGCGCGATGGCGCCGCCATTGACGTTCACCTTGTCGGGATCCCAGCCCATGTCCTTGTTGACGGCGCAGGCCTGGGCCGCGAAGGCCTCGTTGGCCTCGATCAGGTCGAGATCCTCGGACTTCCAGCCGGCGCGCTTCAGCGCCAGCCGGCTCGCCGGGATCGGGCCCGAGCCCATCACCGCGGGATCGACGCCCGCCGTCGCCCAGGAGACGATGCGGGCCAGCGGCTTGATGCCGCGGCGCTGCGCCTCCTCGGCGCTCATCAGCACCACCGCCGCGGCGCCGTCATTGATGCCTGAGGCGTTGCCGGCGGTGACGGTGCCGTTCTTGTCGAAGGCCGGGCGGAGCTTCGCCAGCACCTCGACCGTGGTGCCGTGCTTGGGATACTCGTCGGTCTCGACCAGCACGTCGCCCTTGCGCCCGGCGATCTTCACCGCCGTGATCTCCTCCTTGAACCGGCCGGCCTTCTGCGCCGCCTCGGCGCGGGCCTGCGAGCGCTGAGCGAGCTGATCCTGCTGCTCGCGCGTGATCTGCCAGCGCTGCGCCACGTTCTCGGCGGTGTTGCCCATGTGATAGCCGTTGAAGACGTCCCAGAGGCCGTCCTTGATCATGGTGTCGACGAGATCGGTATCGCCCATCTTGACGCCGTTGCGCAGATGGATGCAGTGCCGCGCCTGGCTCATGCTCTCATGCCCGCCCGCGACGACGATGGAACTGTCGCCGGCGCGCAGCGCCTGATAGCCCAGCGCCACGGTGCGCAGGCCGGAGCCGCAGACCTGGTTGACCGAATAGGCCGTCGCCTCGACCGGGACGCCGGCCGCGATGGCGGCCTGCCGCGCCGGGTTCATGCCCTCGCCGGCGGCGAGGATCTGTCCCATGATGACCTCGGAAACCTCCTTGGCATCGACATTGGCCCGCCGCATCGCCTCGGCGATGACGATCTGCCCGAGGTAATGCGCGGGAACGGCGCTCAGGCTGCCGTTGAAAGAGCCGATCGGGGTGCGCACAGCGCCGGCAATGACGATTTCGCTCATCGGGACATCCTCGTGCTGGGGGCTTGCTGCCTCTTACATAGACCTCGGCAGCGGGTTTGGAAACCCACCGCGACGAGGAGCTCAGGCTAATCCTGCCGGCCGCCCGCGACATGACATGGATCAAGGCGATCGCGAGCGGCGACGGCGCGCCGGCGCGGCCCCGCGCCGCAGCCACCGCGCCAGCGGCGCCCAGACCGTCGCCGGCGCCTCGCGCGCCACCATCATGCCGATATGGCCGAGCGGCGGCGCCAGCGTCTCCGCCGCGGGCAGCAGCTCGGCGACCGCGGCGGCGGTCTTGGGCGGCACGATGCGGTCCTGCGCCGGCACCACGACCAGGCTCGGCCGCTCGACCCGCCGCGGCAGCACCGCCCTGCCGGCAATGCGCCAGCGCCCGCGCCCCGGTGCGTTGGCGCCATACCAGCCGCCGAGGCATTCGCGCGCCACCGGCAGCGCCAGCGGCACGCCATCATTGAGCCAGTCCTCGACGGCGACGAAGTCGCGCTCCTCGGCCGAGCCTGGCGCCAGCGCGGCGAAGCGCGAGAATTTGCGCAGCGCCAGCAGCGGGTCGAGGGCGGCGAACAGGGTCTGCAGCAGATCGACCGGGACCTCGCCCAGCACCGCGAAGCTGCGCGTCAGCGGCTCGGCGATCTCGCCCAGCACCCGCGCCTGGCCGGCGCGCTCGGCGTGGAAGTCCCAGGGCGTCGCGAGCAGCGCCAGGCAGGTGACGAGGCCGGGCCGGCGATCGGCCAGCGCCAGCGCGAGCAGCCCGCCCATGCAATATCCCAGCACGGCGAAAGGCGCCCCCGCCACCGCCGCCACCTGGGCCGCCGCGGCCTCCAGCCGTCCGGCGACGTAGGCGGTGAGATCGAAGCCGCGCTCGAGCGGCCCGGGCTTGCCCCAATCGACCAGCAGCGGCCGCAGCCCCTCGCCGGCGAGAAAGCGCAGCAGGCTCTTGTCCGCCGCGAGATCGAGGATATAGGCGCGGTTGATCAGCGACGGCACCACCAGCACCGGCAGCCCGGCGCCAGCGCCATAATCGAGCACGCGCGTCGACCCGTCCCGCCAGATCACCGGCGGCTCGTCCAGGTCGCGGCGATAGGGATGATGGCGGTAGCGCTCGAGCCCGTTCAGGAAGCCCTCGCCGCGGGCGCGCAGCTCGACATCGACCGCGGCGGCGAAGGCGTCAGCGGCGACGGGCTCGAGGCTTTGCCGGAGCGCGTTTGCCGCGGGCAGGAGCTCCGGCCTCCAGGGCAGCAATCCGTCCTTCAACAGCGGCAAGGCGGCGCGCGAGCTCATCCAGAGCGTCGCGGCGCTGGCCAGATGCAGCGGCAGCGGCCGCGGCCCCTGGCGCGGCACCGTCACCATCGACAGCACCGAATGAGGGCATCAATCGTGTTGGCACAAGCCCCGAGAGCAGTCGGGCAAGGCTGTCTGCCAGGTCGGGATCGGCCGCCACGGCGATCAGCTGCTCCTGCCATAGGTCGAGGTACCTCTTGGCCAGGCTCGCGAGGTCCGGCGGTTCCGCCATGGTGGCGGAGTATATCGGCGCACCCCTGCAAATTCCAGCGACCAGGGCGAGCGCGATGCGTTGCAGCATCGCCGCGCGAATGCTGCTATGCTTATTTCTTTAGCATCGACCGCCCCGGGGCAGTGGCGGAAAGGACGCGGGACATGGACGAGCAAAGCGCGCAAAGCGGGGTCCAGACACCCCCCGTGGTCATCAAGAAATACGCCAACCGCCGGCTCTACAACACGGCGACGAGCAGCTACGTCACCCTCGACGACCTCTCGCACATGGTCAAGGAGGGTCGAGACTTCGTGGTCTTCGACGCCAAGACCGGCGAGGAGATCACCCGCCCCGTGCTCACCCAGATCATCGTCGAGGAGGAGCAGAAGGGCCAGAACCTGCTGCCGATCAGCTTCCTGCGCCAGCTCATCAGCCTCTATGGCGACAGCATGCAATGGCTGGTGCCCCGATATCTCGAGCACGCGATGGCGACCTTCGCGCGCAACCAGGAGCAGATGCGCAAGAACCTGCAGGACACCTTCGGCGGCCTCTTCCCCTTCGGCCCGCTGGAGGAGATGGGCAAGCAGAACCTGGCGCTGTTCGAGAAGACGATGAAGATGTTCTCGCCCTTCCCGGTCGTACCCGGCGCGACAAAGCCGGCCGAGAAGCCCGCCGAGACGCCGGCCGCCTCGGAGGCCAGCCTCAAGGAGCTCACCGACAAGCTCAACACGCTGCAGCAGCAGATCGATGCGCTGAGCAAGGACAAGAAGGAAGAGTAGTCAGCAGGCCTGCTTGGCCTTCGCGGGCGGCGCCGCGTCCTTCAGCAGCCAGGGCGGCTCGATCGAGGGCTTGCCGAAATAATACCCCTGGAGGAAGCCCACGCCTTCGCGGCGCAGGATCGCCGCCTCCTGCGCGGTCTCGACGCATTCGGCCACGGTGGCCAGGCCGAGCCCGCTCGCCAGGCCGACGAGGTGGCGCAGGAAGACCTGGTTGTCGTAGTTCTGGCCGAGATTGCGCACGAAGGAGCCGTCGATCTTGACGGTGTCGACGGCGAGCGCCTGGAGGTGGCGCAGCGAGGTGAAGCCGGCGCCGAAATCGTCGAGCGCGATGCGGCAGCCCAGCTCGCGCAGCGATCCCACGAAGCGCGCGCTTTCCTCGATGTCGTGCAACGCCGCGGTCTCGGTGATCTCCACCACCAGGCGGCTCGCCAGCTCGGGCTTGCCTTTGAGCATGGTGGTGATGGCGCGCAGCCAAGCATAGTCGGTGGCGGTCAGTCCCGAGATGTTGAAGCCCAGGCAAATGCCGGGATGCGCCGCCACCTCGGCCACCGCCCTTTCCAGCACGTAGCGATCGATGACGCGGATGAAGCCCAGCTGCTCGATGATCGGCACGAACTCGCCGGCGGCGATGATGCTGCCATCCTCGCCGACCATGCGCAGCAGGCATTCGTAATAGTCGACCGCGCCACTATCGGTATCGACCACGGGCTGGTAGGCGAAGACCAGCCGGTCGTCGCGCAGCGCGCGCTGCACGCGCTCGCCCAGCGCCATGCCCATGCGGTGGTGGCGGCGCTGCTCCTCGGAGAGGCGGTAGGGGATGAAGCAGTTGCGCCCGGCGCGCTTGGCCTCGGCAAGCGCCGTCTCGGCGCGGGTCATCACCTCGTAGGAGGTCTTGGCTTGCTCCGGAAAGGTGGCGCCGCCGATCGAGACGGTGATATAGACCGGCCCCGCGGCCGTCGCCACCGGCACATGACTCGTCGCCGAGAGGATCTTCTCCGCCGCCACCGCGACATGCTCCTCGGCGCAGTTCGCCAGCACGATGCCGAAGCGGTCGCCGCCGACCCGGCCGATGACGTCGCTCACCCGGAGGCAGCGGTCGAGGCGCTGGCCGACCGCGACGATCACCGCGTCGGCCGCCTCGTAGCCCAGCGCGTCGTTGACCGCGGTGAGCTTGTCGATGCCGACCGCGAGATAGGCCCCGGCGCCGCCCGAGCGCAGGCCCGAGGACACGACGTGATCGAGCGCCTCGCGCAGCCGCTTCTTGTTGAAGTGGCCGGTCAGGTCGTCGTAGTTGGCGGCGTGCTCGAGGCGCAGCTCCTGCGCCTTGCGGCCGGTGATGAGGCGCCACACGCCATGCATGCGCACCGGGCGGCCGGTGGCGTCGAACGTCGCGGAGCCGCGGTCATGCACCCAGGCGAAGCCGCCGTTCTCGGCGCGCACGCGAAATTCGCAGTCGAAGGTGGCACGGCGCGTCCAATGGGCGTTGAGGCGCTGCTGGCGCAGCAGCAGATCGTCGGGATTGAGCCGGCCCGCCAGCGCGCGTCCGCTGGCGATGACGCCGGCGTCGACGATGCCGAGCATGGCGGCGATCGGCCCGTGCCAGGCGATGGCGTCGGTGGCGAGATCCCAATCATAGGCAACGTCGCCGGCAGCGGTGAGAGCAGCCTCGAGGCGATGCGGCGCGTCCTTATCGTCGGGAGCCATGATGTCGCGCGCTCACTGAGTGATTCGGACGATCACCGAAACATGGTGCCGGCCCTCGACCCTACCGTGCAGCATAGTAGGAACCAATTTATGAAAGCTTAAGTCGCAAGCCAGCGGTCGCTCCCTTCACGACGGCGTGTGCGCTCCGAGGAAGGGGAGGACAGCTTGGTTAAATTCGCGCGACATGACCTGCGTGAAGCAGTGCCCGCCCTGCGCGAAGAACTTGACTTCGGCGCCGGGCACGAGCCGGGCGAGCTCTTCGGAGAAATAGGCGGGCGTCACCACGTCGTCCTGCGCCGCGACGATGAGCGCGGGCGTGCGGATGCGGGCGAGATCGTCGGTGCGATCGAAGGCCAGCACGGCGTCGATGCGGCTCATCACGATCTCGGGCGGCGGGAAGGTGGCGAGCGATTGCGCTTCGAGCTGGCGCAGTTTCTCGTTGTTGCGCGCCACCCAGAAGGGCGGATAGAGCAGCAGGGTCGATGCCTGGAGATAGGTTGCGGGCCCGAGACGCTGCAGGATCTCCTTGCGCAGCGCGAAGAGCCGGCGGAAATAGGCATCCGCCTTGGTCCAGCTCGCCGCGATCACCATGCTCGCCAGCCGTTCCGGGTGCTCGACGGCGAGCACCTGGGCGATGGCGCCGCCGGTCGAATGCCCCACCAGATGCGCGCGGTCGACGCCGAGCGCATCCATCAGGCGGACGATATCCTCCGCCATGCGCTCGACGGTGTAGGAGATGCGGCTGTGGTCGCTTTGGCCGACGCCGCGGTGGTCGTGCAGGATCACCTCGAAGCGCTTGCCGAAGCTCGCCAGCTGCTCGCGCCAGAAGGCGCCGAGGCCGCCGAGGCCGCTGACGAACAGAACCGGAAAGCCGGTCCCGTGCCGCTCGTAATAGAGATGGCAATCGCCGATCGAGATACGCGGCATGGCAAAGGAAATCCCGGCCGGGGAGGCAGAATGCTCGTTTACCGTTCGTCCGCTATCCTGTCAAACGACACCGGCGACGGACAGCCATGCGCGGGCCGAAAGACCGCTCGCGCGGCAATTGACCCGCGCCGGCGGCCTGCCCCGCGCGCGCCGCGCGCGCCGGACGCGCGGCGGCACAGCCTGAGGTCGGCGGAACTTCGATCACGCAACGAGTGTTAGCGCCGCGATGCTCGAACCAAAAAATTCTGTCCCCGCCCCGGTGCGGGGCATCGACGACTGCAGCAGGGAGGTGCCGACATTCCGCCGGGGGGCAGCGACTCGACCGCAGGTTCCAAGCACTTCCGCGAAGCTCGGAGCCGCTTGCCGCTACCGCACATTGCCGAAACACGAGCAACATTCAGCCAAAAGCTATGGCAGCCAACGCGCACGTTTCCCGGTGTTTGGTAAATCCTCGGTATCGCGCGTGAAGTGATCGCAGGCACGAAATCCGGTTGAAGTCACTGCTCGCGTCGCCTACCTTTGTTTCCTACCGGGACGTTGCATGGAAGTCCTCGCTCCGCAGCGGGCCCGACAATACGCACCTTGCCGATGAACGTTGCCCTGATGGCTTGTCGGGCGCCTTGCGGCGCACCGTCCCTTTCCCTCCTGCCTTGTTGTCGAACCCATGAATACGACGGAAGTCAAGCGAACGACCAGCCGGACCCAGGACATCGACCGACATGTCGGTGCCCGGATCCGCGAACGCCGGATCATGCTGGGACTGACCCAGCAGCAGCTCGCCGACCTCATCGGCGTGACCTACCAGCAGGCACATAAATACGAACGCGGCATCAACCGCGTCTCGGCGGGACGGCTGTTCGAGATCGCCCGGGTGCTGAGCGTCCCCGTCAGCTATTTCTTCGAAGGGCTCGACAATCAGAGCGGTCGGCCGGTGAGCCAGCGCGAGCGCATGTGCCTGGAGCTGGCGCGCAACTTCGCGCAGATTCCGAACGAGCGGCATCAGGAGGCGCTGAGCCAGCTCGCCCGCGCGCTGGCGACCCAGCATTAGGCGTCCGTCGCGGCCGCTGGCCCGGGCGCCCGACCCTCGCGTTCCGCCCATGAGCGCGGGAGGCGCGGGCACGACAGGCCTCATCGGCGCGCGGTGAGCCTGGGCGCGACGATTCCTGCCAGCGCGGCTCTGCGACCCAAATCGTCAGTCGGCGTCGAGATGCTTCAGCGCGAGGGCGAGCACCGCCGCCTGATCGGGATCGGTGCAGCGCAACAGTTCCTGCTCGATTTGGCTTGAGAGCTCCTGGCGAAGCATGCCGCTGCGGGCCCGCGACAGCTTACGGCAATCGTCATCCAGCGATTGCAGCACCCGCTGCAGCTTCCCTCGCCGGCCTTCGATGCGGCAGCCTGGCGCAGCCAGGTCGCGAATGAGGCGATGATAACGCCCGAAGAGCCCGACTGTTTCCATCCCCGAGCCGATCCTTTCCGCGCCGGCCAGAACCGCATGTCGGCGTGACCCGTCGCGCCTCTCGCCCGCGCAAAAGAGCCGATCTCCACGCATCTAAGATCATCGTTGTTGCTCGATGATAGATGCGTCAAACATCATGCATCAATAACAATATCTCAAGATTCGACAAACACGCGGCGGCGTGCCGCTGGTGTGCATGAGGTTTCTCCCCTTGCGTGGAACCCGCCGGGCTCATCATCATAGCGGCAGCGTCCGCGCGCGGTGTTGGGCGGGGTGCCGTTGACCTCGTTATGCATGTATGATATTAGAATGTTAATGTTTTAAGCGTAATATGTGTTCACCGATGATATGTGAAACATAAGGTCTCAATGGTGCGCCCTGAAACCTCTCCAAGCCCGCGTGGAACCCGGCCTTGCTCACCGCCGCTCAGCTAAAGGCCGCCCGAGCGCTCGTCGGCATGGAGCAGCGCGCGCTGGCCGAGGCCTCGGGCGTGTCGCTGCCGACCATTCAGCGCATGGAAGCCAGCACCGGCACGGTCCGCGGCGTGATCGAGACCCTGATGAAGGTGATGGCCGCGCTCGAGGCCGCCGGCATCGAGTTCATCAACGAAGGCGCCAGCAGCGCCGGGGGCGGCCGGGGCGTGCGCCTGCGGAAGCGTTCAGAGTGAGCATCCGAGCGACATGCCTCTTCGCACGGCCCTTCGAGCGAGCGTGACGGCGATCCGCATCGGCGCGGCCGCTCGCCGCCGGCCGTCTCTGCCGCCGTGTTGACCCTTATCGCCGTCCTGCTCGCCGTCTACGGCGCCGCGGCGCTGCTCGGCGTCGTGGTCGGCGGGCGCGCGCTCGTGCCGGTCTACGTGCTGAGCGGGCTGGCAGCCGCCGCGACGGCGCTCGGTGCCGCGCATTTCCTCGGCGCCGGCGCCGCGCCCGAGACCGCCGTGCTGCCGTTGGGGCTGCCTTGGATCGGCGCGCATTTCCGCATCGACGCGTTGAGTGCCTTCTTCCTGCTCGTCCTGGGCGTGGCGGGCACGCTCACCAGCTTCTTCGCGCTCGGTTACGGCCGTCACGACGACGAACCCGGCCGCGTCCTCCCCTTCTACCCCGCCTTTCTTGCCGCCATGACCCTGGTGCTGGTCGCCGACGACGCCTTCAGCTTCCTCGTGAGCTGGGAGACGATGTCGCTCGCCTCCTGGCTGCTCGTGCTGGCGACGCATCGCCTGGCGGAGACGCGCAACGCCGCCTTTCTCTATCTCGTCATGGCGGGCATCGGCGCCGGCGCGCTGCTGCTGGGCTTCGGGCTGCTCGTCGGCGGCGGCGGCGACTTCGCCTTTGCCGCGCTGCGCGGCGCCGCGCTCGGCCCCTGGAAGAGCGGACTGTTCTTCGCGCTCGCCCTCATCGGCACCGGCTCCAAGGCCGGCATAGTGCCGCTGCATGTCTGGCTGCCGCCGGCCCATGCTGCGGCGCCGAGCCATGTCTCGGCGCTGATGAGCGGCGTGATGACGAAGGTAGCGCTCTATGGCTTCATCCGCCTGCTGTTCGATCTCGCGGGGCCGGCGCAATGGTGGTGGGGCGTGGTGGTGCTGCTGCTCGGCGGTGCCACTGCGCTGCTGGGTGTGCTCTACGCCGTGATGCAGCATGATTTGAAACGGCTGCTCGCCTATCACACGGTCGAGAACATCGGCATCATCGTCATCGGCCTGGGGCTGGCGTTCGCCTTCCGCGCCAATCGCCTGGACGCGCTGGCGACGCTGGCGCTGGCGGCGGCACTGCTCCACGTCTTCAACCATGCCATGTTCAAGAGCCTGCTCTTCCTGGGGTCAGGCGCGGTGCTGGTCGCCACCCACGAGCGCGACATGGAGCATCTCGGCGGTCTCATCCACCGTATGCCCATCACCGCCTTCGTCTTTCTCATCGGCTCGGCGGCGATCTCGGCGCTGCCGCCCTTCAACGGCTTCGTCTCGGAGTGGCTGACCTTCCAGGCGATCGTCAATGGCGCGCTGCTGCCGCAATGGCTGCTCAAATTCGCCGTGCCGCTGGTGGGTGCCATGCTGGCGCTCGCCGCGGCGCTGGCCGCGGTGTGCTTCGTCAAGGTCTTCGGCACGGTCTTCCTCGGGCGCCCGCGCCGCCCGGCGGCGGCGGACGCCCGCGAGGTCGGCCCGATGATGCTGGCGCAGATGGCGGCTTTCGCCGCCATCTGTGCCGTGGTCGGCATCCTGCCGCAGACCGTGCTCGGCCTGCTGCGGCCGGTGATGACGCTGCTGCTGCCGGGCAGCCCCGGGCTCGATCTGTCGAGCTGGCTCTGGCTCGCGCCGCTCGGCCCCGACCACAGCTCCTACAGCGGCGGCGTCATCCTGCTGGCGGTAGCTTTCCTCGCGGCGCTGCTGGTGCTCGTCATCCATCGTCTCGCCTCCGACCGCGTGCGCCGCTCGGCGCCGTGGGATTGCGGCTTTCCCGACGCGCGGCCGGAGACCCAGTACAGCGCCGGCAGCTTTGCCCAGCCGATCCGCCGCATCTTCGGCACCGTGGTGTTCGCCGCGCGCGAGCGCATCGACATGCCGGCGCCGGGCGACACGCGCCCCGCGCGGCTCGAGGTCAGCCTGCACGATCCCATTTGGGAGGGGATCTATGTCCCGGCGGCGCAACTCGTCTCGGTGCTCGCCGACCGCCTCAACCTGCTGCAGTTCCAGACCATCCGCCGCTATCTCACGCTCATGTTCGCGGCGCTGGTGCTGCTGCTGCTCATCGTCGCGGTGAGCCAATGAGGCCGGCACTGCTGGAGCTGCTGCAGCTCGCCCAGATGGTGGCGCTGGCGCCGCTGCTCACCGGGCTCGTGCGCAAGCTCAAGGCGCGGCTCAACGGCCGCATCGGCCCCGGCCTGCTGCAGCCCTATCGCGACCTGCTGCGGCTGCTGCGCAAGGAGGTGGTGCTGGCGCCCAACGCCTCCTGGCTCTTCCGCACCAGCCCCTATCTGATCTTCGCCGCGATCTGGCTTGCGGCTGCGATCGTGCCGACCTTCGCCACCGGCCTGCTGCTGAGCCGCGCCGCCGATCTCATCGCGCTGGTGGCGCTGCTCGGCACGGCGCGCTTCGCGCTGGCGCTGGCCGGAATGGATGTCGGCACCAGCTTCGGCGGCATCGGCGCGTCGCGCGAGATGATGATCGCCTCGCTCGCCGAGCCGGCGATGCTGATGGTCATCTTCACCGTGGCGCTGGTGGTGCGCTCGACCTCGCTGCCGCACATCGCCGAATACCTGCTGACACATGATGTCGGCATCCGCATCTCGCTGCTGCTGGGGCTGTTGTCGCTGCTCATCGTCGCACTGGCCGAGAACGCGCGCATCCCGGTGGACAACCCCGCCACCCATCTCGAGCTCACCATGGTGCATGAGGCGATGGTGCTGGAATATTCCGGCCGCCATCTCGCCCTCATCGAGGGCGCGGCGATGGTGAAGCTGCAGCTCTACGTCTCGCTCGTCGCCGCGATCTTCTTTCCCTGGGGCCTGGCGATCGATCTCGACAACGGCCGCGCGCTCGCCATCGGTCTCGGCAGCTATGCGCTGAAGCTGGCGCTCGCCGGAATCGCGCTCGCCTTTTTCGAGACCAGCATCGCCAAGATGCGCGTCTTCCGCCTCGCCGAGCTGCTCGGCGGCGCGCTGCTGCTGGGCCTGCTGGCGGCGATCTTCCTCTACGTCTCGCAGGAGTTGTAGGTGCTCATCTTCGCCAACCCCGCCTACGACATCGCGCATCTCCTCGACACCTTCGTGCTGGTGCTGAGCTTCGCGCTGCTCTATCAGCGCCGGCTCTTCGCCGTGCTCACCACCTACGCCTGGCAGGCCTTTTTCCTCGCCGCCGCCGCCGCCTGGCAGGCCTATGCGCAGGACGCGCCGCATCTCTACATCACCGCCGCCATCGCGCTCGTCTTCAAGGCGATCATCATCCCGCTCGCGCTCCACCGCATCATCGTCTATCTCGACATCCACCGCAGCATCGAGACGGCGCTCGGCATCGGCCCGACCATGGCGGTTGGCGTGGGGCTGGTGGCCCTCTCCATCCTGCTCGTGCTGCCGGTGACCGCGGCTTCGGGAGCGCTGACGCGCGAGAGCCTCGCCGCGGCGTTGTCGGTGGTGCTGCTCGGCCTCCTGATGATGATCACGCGGCGCAATGCGGTGAGCCAGGTCGTGGGCTTCATGTCGCTGGAAAACGGCCTCATCCTGGCCGCGGTCGGCGTCAAGGGCATGCCGCTGGTGGTGGAGCTCTCGATCGCCTTCTCGGTGATGGTCGCCTTCATCATCTTCGGCATCTTCTTCTTTCATATCCGCGAGCGCTTCGACACGCTCGACATCCACGACATGGAGCAGTTCCGCGGAGAGGGGCGTTGAGCCCGGTCCACGCCATCCTCGCCATGCCGGCGGCCGCCGCCGTCCTGTTCGCGCTGCTGCCGAGCTATCGCCTCGCCGCGCGCCTCAACGTGCTCGCCGCGGCGCTGACGCTGGCGGCGAGCGCCGTGCCGTTCTTCGCGCGACCGGCGACGACGCCCTTCCTGCTGATCGACGATTTCAACATCTACCTCGTGGCGCTCACCGCCTTCGTCGCCTTCACCACCAGCCTGTTCAGCGCGCGCTACGTGCTGCACGAGGTGGAGATCGGCCGGCTGCCGGCGACCAATCTCCGCTTCTACCACGCCATGTACCAGGCCTTCTGCTTCACCATGCTGTTGGCGCTCACCGCCAACAATCTCGGCGTGCTGTGGGTGGCGCTCGAGGGCGCGACGCTCACCACCGTGCTCATGGTCGGGCTCTACCGCACCCATGAGGCGCTCGAGGCGGCGTGGAAGTATTTCATCCTCTGCGGCGTCGGCATCGCGCTCGCCCTCTTCGGCACCATCCTCATCTACCTCGCCGCGCAGCCGGTGATGGGCGAAGGGCTGCCGGCCATGACCTGGTCGGCGATCCTGCCTCGGGTCGGCGCGTTCAACCCCGCCCTCCTCAACCTCGCCTTCGTCTTCCTGCTGGTGGGATACGGTACCAAGGTCGGGCTGGCGCCGCTCCATGCCTGGCTCCCCGACGCGCACGCCGAAGGCCCGACGCCGATCTCGGCGGTGCTGTCGGGACTGCTGCTCAACGTCGCGCTCTACGCCGTTCTGCGCTTCAAGATGCTACTCGCCGGCAACGCGTTCGCCGTGGCACCCGGGCCGCTGATGATCGCCATGGGCCTCGGCTCGGTGCTGCTGGCGAGCTTCATGCTCTACCGCCGGCGCGACATCAAGCGGCTCTTCGCCTATTCTTCCATCGAGCATATGGGCCTCGTCACCTTCGCCTTCGGCATGGGCGGGGGGCTGGCGAATTTCGCGGGACTGCTGCACATGACCATGCACAGCCTGACGAAATCGGCGATCTTCTTCGCCGTGGGCCACATCACCCAGATCAAGGGCACGCAGAAGATCGCCGATATCCGCGGCCTCACCGCGAGCCAGCCGCTGCTCGGCTGGGCGCTGGTCATCGGCGTCATCGCCATCGCCGGATTGCCGCCCTTCGGCGTCTTCACCAGCGAGTTCCTGGTGCTCACCAGCAGCTTCGCGCGCCAGCCGCTGCTCACGCTGCTGCTGCTGGCCGGCCTGCTGGTGGGGCTGGGCGCGCTGCTGCTGCGCCTCCAAGGCCTCGCCTTCGGCGCCGGCGAGGGCGGCGGACGGGCGCGCCCGGCGGCGCTGCTGCCGCTCTTCATCCATTTCGCGATTGTGCTGGCAGCCGGGATCTACCTGCCCGGGGCGCTGGTCGCCTGGTTCCAGAACGTGGCGCGGCTGCTCGGCTGAGGGAGCGATGGACAACGGCAGCGATCTCCTCGACTTTCTCGCCCGCGGGCAGCCGGAGCCGCAGCGCCCTTGGCCGCGCTTCCGCCTGTCGCGCGAGCAATGGCTCGACCTCCTGACCCATCTCGCCATCGCCGACTGGGCGCTGCTGGGATTCTGGGCGGAGCCGGGCGAGGTCCACGCCGCCTTCTGCGACGCGGCCGGCGACATGGTCGCCACTGCTTCGCTCGCCTGCGCCGAGGGCGGCTTCCCGTCGCTGGCGGCACTGCGGCCGGGCGCGCTCCGGCTCGAGCGCGCGGTGCAGGATCTGTTCGCGCTGCGCGCCGAAGGCATCGGCGACGCGCGGCCCTGGCTCGATCACGGTCAATGGCGCCGCGACGGCGCCGCCGCGCGCCCGGCCAGCCACTACGATTTCCTCGCCGCCGCGGGCGAGGGGCTGCACCAGATCCCGGTCGGGCCGGTCCATGCCGGGATCATCGAGCCCGGCCATTTCCGCTTCCATTGCTACGGCGAGGCGGTGGTGCGGCTGGAGCAGCGGCTGGGCTATGTGCACAAGGGCTCGGAGCGGCTGATGGAAGGCAAGTCGGCGGCAGCGGCCGCGCGGCTCGCCGGCCGGCTCTCGGGCGACAGCACCGTCGCCACGACGCTCGCCTTCGCGCGCGCGGTCGAGGCGGCGAGCGGCACCGCCGTGCCCGAGCGCGCAACATGGCTGCGCGCGCTGCTCGCCGAGCTCGAGCGCATCGCCAACCATCTCGGCGATATCGGCGCCATCGCCAATGACGCCGCCTTCGCCTTCCTGCAATCGCATCTGGCGGTGCTGCGCGAGCTGGTGCTGCGCGCCGCCCAATCCTGCTTCGGCCATCGGCTGATGATGGATGTGGTGGTCCCCGGCGGGCTCGCGCGCGATCTCGACGGCGAGGGCGCCACCCGGCTGCGCGCGCTCGCCGCCGGGCTGCGGCCGCGCTTTGCCGAGCTGATGGCGGTCTATGACAGCAAACCGTCACTGCTCGACCGGACCGTGGGCACCGGCGTGGTAAGCGCCGAGCTGGCGCAGCGCTTTGGCGCCGGCGGCTTCGTCGGCCGCGCCTCCGGCCGCGGCTTCGACGCGCGCAAGCATCCGGGCTACCCGCCCTATGACCGGCTCGACTTCGCCGTGCCGGTGCTGAGCGACGGCGACGTGCACAGCCGCCTGATGATCCGCGCGCGCGAGGTCGAGGCGAGCCTCGGCCTCGTCGAGCAGATCCTCGCCCGCCTGCCGGCCGGCCCCATCGTGACGCCGCTTGCCGCCGGCGCGGGCGAAGGAATGGCGCTGGTCGAAGGCTTCCGCGGCGACATCCTCGCCTGGGTGGCGCTGGCCGGGGACGGCAGCGTGCGCCGCGCGCATCTGCGCGACCCCTCCTGGTTCCAATGGCCGCTGCTCGAGGCGGCGATCGAAGGCAACATCGTCGCCGATTTCCCGCTCTGCAATAAATCCTTCAACTGCTCCTATTCCGGACACGACCGCTGATGTGGAAGCTCCTGGCGCGAACCCTGCTGACGAAACCGCTGCCGATCGAGGCGCCGGCGCCGGACGAGGCGCAGCTGGCGGAGCTCGGCGGGCGACTCGCCGCGGCCGCCCGCGCGCGGCTCGGCCGCAGCCTGTCGATCCGCCAGGTCGACGCCGGCTCGTGCAATGGCTGCGAGCTCGAGATCCAGGCGCTCGGCAATCCCTTCTACGATCTCGAGCGCTTCGGGCTGCGCTTCGTCGCCTCGCCGCGCCATGCCGACGTGCTGCTGGTGACGGGGCCGGTGACGACCAACATGCGCGAGGCGCTGGAGCGGACCTATGCCGCGACCCCCGATCCCAAATGGGTCGTGGCCGTCGGCGCTTGCGCACGCGACGGCGGGCTGTTCGCCGACAGCTACGCGGTGGTCGGCGGCGTCTCGGCGGTGGTGCCGGTCGATCTGCACATCCCCGGCTGTCCGCCCTCGCCGCTGGAGCTGCTGCGCGGACTTCTGGCGCTGCTCGAGACGGCGGCGCGCCGCCGCTGACGTCTCAGATCGGCGGCCCGCGCCGGCGCGCCATGCCGGTGGCCAGCGCCACCAGGAACACCACCAGGAAGATGAAGAACAGAATCTTGGCGATTCCCGCGGCCGTCGAGGCGATGCCGCCGAAGCCGAGGACGCCCGCGATGATGGCGATGACCAGGAACACCAGTGCCCAGTAGAGCATCCGCGCCCTCCTCTCGCTCTGTACGCTCGAAAGGAACAAGGGGAGGTTGCCTGCGGTTCCGCTCGGAGGACAGACCTTTACCGTGCAGGCTCTCGCGGTTGCTGCGCAACCGCTGGCGCCCGCCACGGACGAACGCGCTGCCGCGCGTTCGCCGAGCAACCGCTGGCGCCCGCGTCGGACGAAGGCGCTGTCGCACGTTCGCCTTAGAGATCGGCCAAGCGGACCCAGGCGCCGACGGCGGTGGCCAGGACCAGCCCCACCGCGATGCTCGCCGGCTGCAAGCTGTCGGCGAGCAGCAGCCACAGCAGCAGCACGCCGATCGCCACGGCAACGCCGCCGACGAGCGAGGCCATCGAGCGCTTCAGCCTTGCCGCCATGGCTCAGGCCCTCACGCGCGCGGTGAGCGGATCGTCCGAGCCGGCGCGCAGGTTGCGCAGATTCGATTTGACGAAGCGCGCGTCATAACCGTTGAAGATGTGGCCGAGCAGGCCGCGATCGAGGTCGCTGGTGCCGAACAGCCAATCGGCAATGGGATAGGTCAGGTTCATGTTGCGCTCCATCATGATCGCCGGATTGTGATGGGCGATGTGGTGGCGGCGAATGGTGTTGATGAACGGGATGAGCCGGACCAGCCGGTCGTCGCGCACATGACAGCACCAATGGAAGAGCTCGTAATTGAGATAGACGCCGGCGGTGGTGGAGATCAGCAGCCAGGCGGCATTCCCCGACCAGAGCAGCGCCAGCACCGCGGCGCCGACCGCGGACATGGCGATGAAGGTCACCAGCGCGTAGGGCGGGAAGAAGGTGATGCGGAAATCGCGGCTGCCTTCGATCGCCGGCGCGCGGTCGGTGAAGAACTGGTGATGCGCCAGCGTGTGGCGCTTGTAGATCCCCATGAAGCCCTTGACCGGGCGATGCATGATGAAGCGGTGGATCCACCATTCGAAGAGGTTGCAGAGCAGGAACACCGCCGGGACCACCAGCCACTCCGCCGCGCTCGGCCGCTCGATGTGCCGCACCGCATACCAGATAGTGGCGCCGCCGATGGCGTAGATCAGCGCCACATGCGCCCAGCCGCTGTACCAGGGCGAGATGCGTTCCCGGTAATCGGCGCGGAACGCCGCCTGCCGCCTGCCCATCATGGCATTCCTCCCGTCAGATGTATCAGTAATATATCACGCTCCCCGACCATCGCCAAGGGGTCTACATCCCCTCCGCCGTGGCGCGGGCGAAGGCCTCGATGTAGTCGACCAGCCGCTGCGCCGCCCCCGCCGCCGCCTCGCCCTCCCCCGCCGCCACCGCGCGCGCCACCTCGGCGTGGAGCCGCGCGGCCAGCGGCAGGTCGGCGACCTGCCGGTAATGGATATACCAGAAGCGGCGCGACAGCCCGTGCATCAAAGTCATGGCAGCGGCGGCGAACTCGTTGCGCGCCGCCTCCAGCATCAGCAGGTTGAAGTCGCGGTCCAGGCGCATGAAACCGATGTCGTCGCTGCCGCGGGCCGCCGCCTCCATGCCCTCGGCGATCGCGGCGAAGCGCCGGCGCTGCTCCGGGCTCGCGCGCCGCGCCGCCGAGCGCGCCAGCAGTCGCTCGACCTCGCGGCGCAGCTCGATGAGGCGGAGCTGGGTCGTCAGGTTCTCCTCGGCGACGACGATGCCGCGCCGCGGCCGGATGGTGACCAGTCGCTCGCGCGCCAGCCGCTGCAGCGCCTCGCGGATCGGCGTGCGGCCGATGCCGAGGCGGGTGCTCAGCGCCGCCTCGGTGACGGCGGCACCCGGCGCGAGCTGCAGCGTGACGATCTGTTCCTCGAGCGCACGGTAGGCCCGCTCGGTGAGGCTCTCCGCGCTCTCCTCCTCGTGCGCGCGCCGGCGCGCCCCCGACCTAACCATGGCGATGGAGCGCCGCGTCGATGTCGGCGGAGGTGAGCCGCCAGGCATTGTCGAGCTGCGCCACCACCTCGCGCATGAAGCGCTCATAGGCGGCGAGCGCGGCCTTGTCGTCGCCGAGATGATCGGCGAGCAGCGCCAGCGCCAGCTGCGCCGGCCCCGCGCCCTCGTAGGTCCATTCGAATCCCGCCGGCGACAACAGCCGGAGATCGTGGCGCGGCGGCAGCGGCTTGCCATCCACGGTTACGATCGCGCCGTCGAGGCTGCGCCCGCCTTCATAGACTTTCATCGATGGCCTCTCATCTCTTGCCCTCACGCGGCGAAAGTGACGACGGCGCGCACGACATCCCCGCGCTTCAGCGCGGCGAAGCCGTCATTGATGTCGGCGAGCGGCAGGCGGCGGCTGACCAGCTCGTCGAGCTTGAGCCTGCCCTCGAGATAGGCCTGGGCAAGCAAGGGGAAATCGCGCTGCGGCCGGGCTCCGCCATAGCTCGAGCGCCGGATGCGCTTCTCCCCCATCAGCGCGCCCCAGCGGAAGGCGACATCCTCGTCGACATTGACCTTGCCCAGCCACACGATCCGCCCGCCCGGCCTCCCCGCCTCGGCCGAGAGGCGGAAGGCGCGCGCGCTGCCGGCAGCCTCGAAGACGAAGTCGGCGCCGCGGCCGCCGGTCAGATCGCGGATGGCGATCAGCGGATCGCCTTCCTTGCCGTCGATGACGTTGCTGGCGCCCAACCGGCGCGCGAGATCGAGCTTCCGCCGGTCGAGATCGAGCGCGATGATGCGTCCCGCTCCGGCGAGCCGCGCCCCTTGCACCGCACTCAACCCGACCGCGCCGCAGCCGATGACGAGCACGCTCGCGCCGTAGTCGACGGGCGCGACCCGCGTCGCCGCGCCGACACCAGTCATGACCCCACAGCCGATCAGGCATGCGCGATCAAAAGGGATCGCCGCAGGAACGCGCACCGCGCTCTGCTCGGGCACGACGCAGTATTCGGCAAAGGCGCCGACGAACATGAGCTGGTGGAGAGGCACGCCATCGAGCGCGAGACGGGTCTTCCCGTCGAACGGCACCGCCTGCGGCCCGAGCCGAAGATAGGTCTCGCACAGGATCGGCTCGTCCTGCTCGCAATAGAAACAGTGGCCGCAATGCGGATTCCAGGACAGCACCACGGGATCGCCGCGCCGCAGCGAAGAAACGCCCGCGCCAAGCGCCTCCACGGTGCCCGCGGCCTCGTGGCCGAGCACGATCGGCACGGGATAGGCGAGTTGCCCCTCGATCACCTCGAGATCGGTATGACAGAGACCCGCGGCGCGAATGCGCACCAGCACGTCGCCGGGCGCAAGCGCCCCAAGCGCCACCCGCTCGAGGCTGAGCGGTCCCCCCGGCCGACGCAATACCGCCGCGCGAAATTCCATAGCATGCGCTCCCCAGCGGTCGATATATCACATGTATACCAAATGAGGGCAAGGGGTGGGACGTATCCCGTCAATTCGGCTCTTGCCACGGCGTATGGACGTGGTATCAAGCAGGTTGTCTTGGTTTATTGCACGATCCTACCCTCTTCTCTTGAAACCTCGATCCAATTCGCTCGCAGGGACGGGATGAACCCCTTGGGGGCGGTGTTTGCCAACAAAGCGCGCTCGAAAAAAGCCGCCTCTCCAAGAAAAACATCCCCAGCTGGAACGGAAAGCCTTGAGCATGAACACTCCCACCATGACGGTGGCCGCGCGGCTCGCGGCCAGGCTGCTTGCCCATCGTCAAACATCGCAGGAAGAGATCGGCGACCTCATCCGCACGGTGCATGACGCCGTGAGCCGACTGAACGAAGCGCCGGCCGCGATCGTCGAGGCGCCGGCGGAGCCGGAAGCCGCGGGAGAGATCGAGGAACAGGCCGCGGCGCCGCTCGCGCGCCAACAGCGGCGGCCGCGCCGCGCGCCCGCAGCGGCGCCGGAGCCGACCGCGGAAGACGAAGCGCGCATCGCAGCGACGCTGGCGCCGAAGCTGGTGCGCCGCGCCGAAGTGACGCCTGCGCCTTCGGCCGCGCCGAGCCTGGTCGCGCCGCCGCCGCATCACGGAGCGCTGCGCGGGGTGGTGCGCTGGTTCGACCCCAAGAGCGGCAAGGGCGCGTTGCGCCTGCCGGGCGTCGGCGATGTCGGCTTCGAAGCGCGGCTGCTGGCGGAATCCGGCATCACCCGGCTCTTCAAAGGCCAGGAGATCGAGGCAACGCTGAGCGAGGGCGCCACGCCGCCGCAGGTGCAGCGCCTCTCCGTGCCCGGCACCGTTTCCGCCCATTCGCTGGGCGGCGGCATGGTCAAGGGCCGGCAGGCGAGGCCGGTGGTGGTGGAGCTGAAGCGCGAGGCGCTGCGCCGCGCCGCGGCGCGCGCCGAGGCCGAGCACGTGCTGGGGTCGACCCGCTCGCGCTGAGCCGCGGGCCGCTCTGCGCCGTTTCAGATCGAGGGCTGCGGCTCCGCCGCCGAGTGCCCGCTTGCGGTCGCGCCACCGTCGGCGGGCAGGCGCACGGTGAAACAGGAGCCGCGGCCCGGTTCACTCTCCGCCGCGATCTCGCCGCCCATCAGCCAGCAGAGCCGCTGGCTCAGCACCAATCCGAGCCCGGTGCCGCCATATTTCGCGGCGAGCGCGGCATCGGCCTGGATGAAGTCGCCAAACAGCCGCGCCAGATTCTCGGCGCTGATGCCGATACCGGTGTCGCTCACGGCAAAGCTGATCCACGCGCCGGCCGCATCGCGCTCACGCGCGACGGCAAGCTCGATGCGCCCGTGCTGGGTGAACTTCGCCGCGTTGCCCAGCAGGTTCAGCAGCACGTGGCGCAGCTTGTTGGCATCGCCGATCATGACGCCGAGGCCGGCACCGGCCGCGAGCGTGAACCGATTGTCGTTTCTGTCGGCGAACGCGCGCGCGGCGGAAGTGATCTCGGCCAGGAAGCGGTCGAGCTCGATCGCCTCCGCCTCCACCTCCATCCGCCCGGTCTCGATCTTCGAGAGATCGAGCACGTTGTTGACCAGCGACAGCAGTTGCTGGCCGGCATCATTGATGCGCCTGAGATCAGCGGTCAGCTCGGGACGGCCTTCCGCCTGCATATCCTCGAGCAGAATTTCGCTGTAGCCGATGACGGCGTTCAACGGCGTGCGCAGCTCGTGGCTCATCTTGGCGAGGAAATTGGACTTGGCCCGGCTGGCCTGCTCGGCATCGGCCTTGGCCGCCGCCAGCTCCGCCTCGCGCTGATGACGCTTGGTCACGTCGCGGTAGATGGAGACGGTGCCGCCTTCGGAGGTGCGCGAATGCACCGCCATGATATGGCGTCCGCCGAACGCCTCCTCGGACGGCGTGTCCAGCCGGTGATAGCTCTCGAGCAGATGCTGCGCCCGGCGCGCGCGGGCGGCGGGGCTCAGCGAGGAGGCATATTCCTCGGCCAGGATGGCGGCGATCTCGCTCAGCGGCATGCCCGAGGCGAGGCGCGGAGCGAGCCGGGGAAACAGCCGCACGAACGCCCGGTTCCACAGCAGCACGCGCGCACCCGGATCGGCGATGATGAAGCCGTCGGCCATGCTGTCGATACCGTCGCGAAAGCGCGCCTCGCTGGCCTTGCGCCGCTCGCGCAGGCGGTTGAGGCGACGCAGATTGATCATCGCAAAGGTCATGAGCGGCGCCGAGACCAGCACCGTCACGGCGGCGGTGACGAGCGTGACGGTCCATGGGGTCTGCCGGTAGTGGATCAGCGAATTCAGCGCATGGGCGTAGAGCTCGGAGAGTGCCACGACGAAACAGAGCCAGAGCAGCACGACGCGCACCGGCGGATGGCGCGCGAAATAGATCGCCAGCTCCAAAGAGAGCCGCCGCGCCAAGCTGTGCTGCACCTCGGGCTCGCCGGGGTCGTAAGCGTCGCTCTCCGCCGATGTCGCCGCGGCCGCCGTGGCGCGAGGACCTGCCGAGGGAAAACGCAACCCTGTCCATGACTTCCGCGTCAAACGGACCTCCGGCCGGGGAGATTGTTAGAGAATGTCTAAACAATAGCACGATGGTTTAATTAATTTTGTATTACCGGCGCGAGGCGCGGCCGGGGAGGCCTCGGGCAACGCGAAGCGTTGTCGCTGGCGGGCGACAGCGATTGCACTCGCAACCGCGAGAGCCCGCACCCCGGTAGGCTAGCCGGAAACGTGCGGCTCCCGCCGTTGCTGACGCAACGGCTGACGCCGCCTCGGACAGATTCGCTGCGCGAATTCGCCTAGCGGCCGAAATCGCTCGTTCCGGGCGCCACGGGATCGCGCGCCGACCAGCGGCCACTTTCGACCTGATGGAAGAACTCCTCGCACAGCCGGTTGAAGCCGTCGGGCTCCTCGGTATTGAGGGTGTGGCCGGTGAGCGGCAGCACCGCCAGCGCCGCGGTCGCGATCGTCCGCTTGAGGAAGATCGCGGGCTCGAGACAGGGCCAATCCTCGTCGCCGGTGGCGATCAGCACCGGCACGTCCAGCCGCGCGAGATCGGGCTCGAGCTCATAGAGCGACGGCCGCTCGCCCTGCACGCGGCGCAAGGTCATCGCCGAGCCCACCGCGGAATGCGTGCCGAGCCGGTCGGCGAACTCTTCCCAGCCGCGCGGGTCCTTGCGTTCGAAGCGCCGCCGCGTCGGGCTGCGCGCGTAGGAGCGGGCGAAGCCGGCGATACCGCCGGCCTCGAGCGCCGCAGCGATTTTGACCGCGTCCTCCTGGAAGCACCGGCGCTCGGCCGCATCGGTGGTCGAGCCGTGGCCGCAGCCGCCCAGCACCAGCGACAGCGCGCGGTCGGGATAGCGCAGACCGAAATGCAGCGCGGCATAGGCGCCCATGGAGACGCCGACAATGTGTGCGCGGGCAATGCCGAGCGCGTCGAGCACCGCGCGGATATCGTCGCGCGCACGATCCTGCGAATAGCGCTCCGCCATCGCCGGCACGTCCGAAGGAGGATATCCGCGGGCGTTGTAGGCGATGACACGGTAGCGCCGCGCGAAGTAGCGCAGCTGCGGCTCGTAGCTGCGGCAATCGCCGGCGAATTCGTGGACGCAGACCATCGGCGTGCCGGCGCCGGCCTCTTCGTAGTAAAGCCGGATGCCGTCATCCGTGGTGAGATGCTGCACCGGTCGCCTCCTCCCGCGGTTGCCTTGGCTCCCACTATGCGGCAGAACCCGGCCTTCGACCACCGCGTTGAGGGAGAACCGCCCATGAGCGAGACCGCCCTGATCATCGGCGCCGGCAGCGGCCTCAGCGCCGCGCTTGCCCGCCTGTTCGCGCGCGAGAAGATGCGGGTGGCGCTCGCCGCGCGCCGCACCGAGAAGCTGGCGCCGCTCACCGCCGAGACCGGCGCGCGGGCCTGGCGCTGCGATGCCGCAAAGCGCGACGAGGTCGAGGCGCTCTTCACCGCCGTCGACGCCGAGCTGGGCGTGCCCGACATCGTCGTCTACAACCCCAGCGCCCGGTCGCGCGGCGCCATCACCGAGCTCGATCCGGCGGAGGTGGAGAACGCGCTGCTAGTGAGCTGCTTCGGCGGCTTCCTGGTGGCGCAGGCGGCGGCACGGCGGATGCTGAAGCGCGGCAGCGGCACCATCCTCTTCACCGGCGCCTCGGCGAGCGTCAAGGGCTATGCCCGCTCCGCGCCTTTCGCCATGGGCAAGTTCGGGCTGCGCGGGCTGGCGCAGAGCCTGGCGCGCGAGCTGGCGCCGCAGAACATCCATGTCGGCCATTTCGTCATCGATGGCGGCATCGGCCGCGCCGGCGATCCCCGCGCCAGCGAGCGCGGCGCGGACGGCATGCTCGATCCCGACGCCATCGCCGCCTCCTATCTCCACCTCCACCGCCAGCACCGCAGCGCCTGGACCTGGGAGATGGAGCTGCGGCCCTGGGTCGAGAGCTTCTGAGCCGCGCGGCACAAAAAAATGGGCCGCGCTTAGACAGCGCGGCCCAAGTTTAGGGAGGAAACGCCTGTGAAGGCGTCCGCGCCGGATGTGGCACTGCAACACGGACGCCACAATCGCACAATAACGCATGGCTGAATTGCGTCAGACGCGGATCTTCCGCTCAGGCCCGCGCCGCTCGCCGCAGCCGCTCCGTCGCCGCCGCATCGACCTCGCCGGCGGCGTCCAGCGCCACCCCGAAGCGCTCGGCCGCCTCGGCCGGGCCGTAGTAGCCGCGCCGCACGTCGCGGGCGACCAGGGCGGGCGCGCGCTCGAAGGCGGGACCGTAGCCGCCGCCGCCCGGCGTCGAGACGGTGATGGCGTCGCCCGGCGCCACGCGAATGTCCTGGTCCTTGGAGAGGTGCGGCGGCACATAGGCGCGCCCCCCCTGCTCGACCAGCACGGTATTGACCCCGCCATCGCCGCCGCCGAGCACGCCTTGCGGGCCGAACCGGCCGTGATCCATCACGAAGGAGGCGTGCGCCTCGCCGCGGCGCAGGCGCAGCTTGTAGCGCACCCCGAAGCCCCCGCGCTGCCGGCCGGCGCCGCCGGAGCCTTCGGCGAGCGCGTATTCCTCGAACAGCACGGGGTAGTACTGCTCGACCACTTCGAGCGGCGTCGTCTTGGAGATGCCGATGGTGGAGCAGCCATTCGAAATTCCATCCAGGCTGCGGCTGCCGCCATAGCCGCCGCCGCTGATCAGATACATGACATAGTTGCGCCCGCGCTGGGGATCGAAGCCGCCCAGCGCGAAATTGCCGCTGGTGCCGGCGGGCGCGGCGAAGAGCTGGTCGGGGATCGCCTTCACCAAGGCCGCGAACACCGCCTCGGCGATGCGCTGGCTGACCTCGGCGGCGCAGCCGGAGACGGGGCGCGGATATTGCGCGTAGAGAAAGGTGCCGTGCGGCTCGGCGATGTGCAGCGGCTCGAAGGTGCCGGCGTTGATCGGCACTTCGGGAAAGACGTGCTTGATGGCGAGGTAGATCGAGGATTTCGTGGTGGCGAGCACGCTGTTCATCGGCCCGCGGCAAGGTGGGCTCGAGCCGCCGAGATCGAAATGGAGCTCGCTGCCGGATTTGCGGATCTCGAGCGCGATCTTGAGCGGCCGGTCCTCGACGCCATCGCTGTCGACATAGGCCTCGCCGGTATAGACGCCGTCGGGGATGGCGGCGATCCGCGCGCGCATCTGCTGCGCCGCCCGCGCGCGCAGCTCGGCGATCGCCGCCTCCACCACGTCGGCGCCGTAGCGGTCGAGCAGCGCGGTGAAGCGCTTCTCGCCGATGGCGAGCGCCGCCGCCTGCGCCTTGATGTCGCCGATGCGCTGATCGGAGATGCGGATATTGGAGAGGATGATCGACAGGATCTCCTCGTCGAGCACCCCCTCCTTGTAGAGCTTCACCGGCGGCAGGCGCAGCCCTTCCTGCTCGACCTCGGTGGCGTTGGCCGAGAAGCCGCCGGGCACCGAGCCGCCGGTATCCGGCCAGTGGCCGGTATTGGCGAGCCAGGCGAAGAGTCGGCCGCGATAGAAGAACGGCTTGACGAACTTCACGTCCATCAGATGCGTGCCGCCGAGATAGGGGTCGTTGACGATGAAGACGTCGCCGGGACGGATCTCCCTGGCGCGCTCGATCACCGCCTGGGTCGAGAACTGCATGGTGCCGACGAAGACGGGCAGCCCCAGATCGCCCTGGGCGATGAGCGCGCCGTCGTCGCGGTGGTAGATGCCGTCGGAGCGATCGAGCGCCTCGGAGATGACCGGGCTGAAGGCGGCGCGCACGAAGGCCAGATCCATCTCGTTGCAGACCTGGACGAGGCCGTTCTGGATGACGGCCAGCGTGACGGGATCGAGCGCGTTGGCAGGCGCGGTCATGCGCTTCCTCCGATGGCGACGAGAAGATTGCCGAGGCGATCGATGGCGACGCGGTCGCCCGGCTCGATGATGGTGGTGGCGTCGAGCTGCTCGATCACCGCCGGTCCCGCGAACTCGGCGCCGGGCGGCAGCGCCTCGCGGCGATAGACCGGCGTCTGAAGCCAGCCGGAGGCGAACCATACGCGCCGCGCGCCGCTCCGCGCTCCCGCGAGGCTCGCCGCCGGCTCGGCAGGGGCGAGCGCCGCGAGATCGACCCGGCGGCGGCGACCGATCACCGCGGTGTGGAGATTGACCAGCACGGCGCGGATCTCCGGCAGCGCCACGCCGAAGCGCCGCCAATAGGCCGCCTCGAAGGCGCGCTGGAGATCCTCGCGCGTCACGTCGATGCCCGGCAGCTCCACGCTCAGCAGATGGCTCTGCCCCTGGAACTGCATGTCGGCGCGGTGCAGCAGCCGGATCTCCTCGATCTCGGCCCGCTCGCGCGCCAGCGTGCGCTCGCCCTCGGCGATCTGCGCCGAGAGCACCTCGCTCACCAGCCCGTCGGGCAGCTGCGGCACGGGGCGGTTCACCGTGCGGACGTAGTCGTGGCGGAGATCGGCGACGACGCAGCCGAGCGCGTTGGTGAGGCCCGGCCGCATCGGGATGAGGAGGCGCGGGATGCCGAGCTCGCGCGCCAGCGCCGCTGCATGGAGCGGTCCGGCGCCGCCGAAGGCGAAGAGCGCGAAGTCGCGGGGATCGTGGCCGCGCGCCAGCGACACCATGCGAATGGCGCCCGCCATCTTGTCGTTGGCGATGCGCAGGATGGCGGCGGCGCTCTGCTCGGCGTCGAGGCCGAGCGGCGCGCCCACGGTCTCGACGAGGCGCGCGCGCAGATGGTCGAGCGAGACCGGATGCTCCACCGACAGCAGCCGGGCGGGATCGAGCCGGCCGAGCAGGAGATTGGCGTCGGTGATGGTCGGCTCGGTGCCGCCGCGGCCGAAGCAGATCGGCCCCGGCCGCGCGCCGGCGCTTTCCGGGCCGACGCGCAGCATGCCGGCGGCGTCGATGCGCGCGAGCGAGCCGCCGCCGGCGCCGATGGTGTGGACATCGACCATCGGCACATGAATTGGCATGGCGTATTCGAGCTCGAGCTCGGAGGAGACCAGCGGCACGCCGTCCTGGATCAGCGCCACGTCCGAGCTGGTGCCGCCCATGTCGTAGGTGATGAGATTGGCGACCCCCGCGGCCTTGGCGGTGTAGGCGGCGGCGATGACGCCCGAGGCCGGCCCCGACATCACCGTCGTGGCCGGCGCCTCGCCCACCAGCCGCGCCGAGACGGTGCCGCCATTGCCCTGCATCACCAGCAGGTCGCCGCCATAGCCCTGCGCCTTGAGCTCGCCTTCGAGCCGGGCGATGTAGCGGTGCAGCACCGGCTGGACCGCGGCGTTGACGGCGGCGGTGACGCCGCGCTCGTATTCGCGATATTCCGACATCAGCTCGTGGCCGACGGTGACGTAGGCATTGGGCCAGATCGCGCGCGCGATCTCGGCGGCGCGGCGCTCATGGGCCGGGTTGATGTAGGAATGGAGGAAATGGATGACCAGCGCCTCGGCGCCGAGCGCCAGCAGCTCCGCCAGCGCGCGGCGCAGCTCCTCCTCGTCGAGCGGCCGCACCACCGCGCCCTCGGCATCGATGCGCTCCGTCACCTCGAGCCGCAGCTCGCGCGGGATCAGCGGCTCGAAGCTGCCGATGAGGCCGTAGGGCTTGGGCCGCGTGCGCCGGCCGAGCTCGAGCACGTCGCGGAATCCCCGCGTGGTGACGAGGCCGACGCGGGCCACCTTGCGCTCCAGCAGCGCGTTGGTCGTCGTCGTGGTGCCGTGCACCACCGCGCCGATGCCGGCGAGATCGGCGCCGGCCTGCCGCACGGCCGCGAGCACGCCGAAGGCCTGGTTCTCCAGCGTCGTCGGCACCTTGGCGAGGCGCACCTGCCGGCTCTCGTCGTCGAGCAGAAGAAGATCGGTGAAGGTGCCGCCGACATCGACGCCGATGATGCGCAAGGCGCTCTCCTCTCAGGCACTCAGATAGGCGTGCTGTGCCGCCTCGTCGGCGATGAGGGCCGCCATGGTGCCGCCATAGCGGACGCGGCCCTTCTCGATGATGGCGGCGCGATCGGCGACGCGCGCGGCGAAATGCAGGTTCTGCTCCGAAAGCAGCACGGTGAGGCCTTCGGCCTTGAGGCGCAGGATGGTGTCGGCCATCGCCTCGACGATCTTGGGCGCGAGCCCTTCCGAGGGCTCGTCGAGCAGCAGCAGCAGCGGATTGCCCATGAGCGTGCGGGCGATGGTCAGCATCTGCTGCTCGCCGCCGCTCATGCGTCCGCCCCGCCGCCGGCGCATCTCCGCCAGATTGGGGAAGAGCGCGTAGAGCGCCTCTTGTGTCCAGCATGGCGCACCCGGACGCGGCTTCTGGCGACCGACATCGAGATTCTCGGCGACGGTGAGCTCGGCGAAGATGCGGCGGTCCTCCGGCACGTAGCCGATGCCGCGCCGGGCGATGGCATGGGCGGGGGCGCCATCGATGCGCGCGCCATCGAAGCGGATCGCGCCCGATTGCGCGCGCAGCAACCCGATGATCGCCTTGAGCGTGGTCGACTTGCCGGCGCCGTTGCGGCCGAGCAGCGCCAGCACCTCGCCGCGCCCGAGCGCGAGGTCGAGATCGAACAGCACCTGCGCCCGGCCATAGGCGACGTTGAGCTTCTCCAGTTCGAGCAGCGGCTGCGCCATCGCGGCCTCACGCGGCGAACATCGTGCCGGAGCCGAGATAGACCTCGCGCACCCGGCGGTCGGCGCGGACCTCGGCGGGCGGGCCTTCGGCAAGGATGTGGCCGCGGTCGAGCACGATGATGCGGTCGGCATGGGCGAAGACCACGTCCATGTCGTGCTCGGTGAAGAGCAGGCTGATGCCCCCGGCGCGCGCCAGACCGGCGGCGAGCGCCATCAGCATCAGCCGCTCCTGCGCCGCCATCCCCGCGGTGGGCTCGTCCATCAGCAGCAGCCGCGGCGCCTGCGCCAGGGCCACCGCCAGCTCGACCCGCTTCAGATCGCCATAGGCGAGGATGCCGCAGGGCCGTTCGGCCTGGTCGGCCATGCCGACCCGCTCGAGCAGCGCCATCGCCTCGGCACGGTAGAGCGCCCCGGCGCGCGCCAGGAAGGAGAAGATGCGGCGGTGATAGGCGATGAGCGCGAGCTGCACGTTCTCGCGCACGCTCATCGAGGCGAAGCTGCGGGTGATCTGGAAGGTGCGGGCGATGCCGAGCCGGGCGATCCGGCGCGGGCTCGCCCCGGTGATGTCGCGGCCGGCAAAGCGGACGCTGCCGCGATCGGGCCGGATCTGGCCGCCCAGCATGTTGAAGCAGGTGGTCTTGCCGGCGCCGTTGGGACCGATGAGGGCCACGAACTCGCCCTCGGCGAGCGCGAAGCCGACGCCGGCCACCGCCTCGACGCCGCCATAGGCCTTGGCGAGGCCGTCCACGGCGAGCAGGCTCATGCCGGCCTCTCCTTGCCGCGGCGCCAGCGCGCGACGAAGCCGGCGATGCCTTCGGGGAAGGCCAGCACCAGGGCGATGATGACCAGGCCCATCACCAGCCGCCAGAGATCGGTATAGCGGCTGATCTCCTCCTGCAGTCCGAAGAAGACCGCGGCGCCGACCGGCGGCCCGGCGAGCGTGCCGACGCCGCCGAGCAGCACCATGAGCAGCGCGTCGATCGAGCGCGAGATGGCGATGTAGGTCGGAAAGACGCTGCCCTTGCTGTAGGCGAAGAGGCCGCCGGCGAGGCCCGCAAAGAGCGCCGCGATGACGAAGCCGGTCCAGCGCACCGCCATCAGGTCGATGCCGCTCGCCTCGGCGCGCAGTGGCGCGTCGCGCCCGGCGCGCAGCGCCGCGCCGAAGGGCGCAAAGACGATGCGGCGGAGCAGCAGCAGGCTGCCGCCGCAGAGCAGCAGCGTCAGCAGGTAGAAGACCGTCCCGCTGCGCGCCCAGGCGGAGGGCCAGACGCCGAGAATGCCGTTGTCGCCGCCGGTGATGTCGGTCCATTGGAAGGCCACCGACCAGACGATCTGCGCCACCGCCAGGGTCAGCATGGCGAGGTAGACGCCGGAGAGCCGCACGCAGAACCAGCCGCAGGCGAGCGCCAGCAGCGCGGCGGCGAGCGGCGCCGCGGCCAGCCCCAGCAGCATCGGCGCGCCGGCATCGCGCGCGGCCAGCGCCGCGCCATAGGCGCCGATCCCGAAAAACGCGGCGTGACCGAAGGACGGCATGCCGCCCGGCCCCATCATGAAATGCAGCGAGGCGGCGAAGAGAGCGAGGATGACGATCTCGGTGACGACGGTGACGGCATAGCCGCCGGCGAGCGGCGGCAGCACCGCCAGCAGCACCGCGCCCGGCAGGAGCCAGCGCCAGGCGCGCCCGTCGCCGGCGGCGAGCGGTTGCGCCTCGGCGCCGGCGGCGCGCGGCTCGGCAGCGGCGCGGCCGAAGAGGCCGTAGGGGCGGAAGGCCAGCACCACCGCCATCACCAGGAAGATCAACACCAGCGTGATCTTGGGAAAGACGACGATGCCGAAGGCCTGCAGCACCGCCACCAGCAGCGCCGCGACATAGGCGCCGGCGATGCTGCCCATGCCGCCCACCACGGTGATGACGAAGGCCTCGGCGATGGTCGAGAGATCCATCTGCAGATTGGCCGCCTCGCGCGGCAGCTCCAGCGCGCCGCCCAGCCCCGCCAGCAGCGACCCCAGGAAGAACACGCCGGTGAAGAGCCGGCTCTGGTTGACGCCGAGCGCCGCCACCATGTCGCGGTCCTGTGTCGCCGCACGTACCAGCGCGCCCCAGCGCGTGCGATGGAAGAGCAGCCACAGCGCCGCCAGCACAGCCGGGCCCACGGCGATGAGCAGCAAATCGTATTGCGGAAAGGCGCGGCCGAGAATCATCACCGCGCCGCGCAGGCCCGGCGGCCGCGGCGCCAGCAGCTCCTCCGCGCCCCAGAGCTTCAGCGCGAGATCGGCCACCACCAGCACCACGCCGAAGGTGGCGAGCAGCTGGAACAGCTCGGGCGCGCGGTAGATGCGCTTCAAGAGCACGATCTCGATCGCGGCACCGATCACGCCCACCGCCAGCGCGGCGAGCGCGACGCCGCCCCAGAAGCCCAGCGGCGTCCGCGGCAGCAGCTCGACCAGCGAATAGGCGATATAGGCGCCCAGCATGTAGAAGGAGCCGTGTGCGAAATTGACGATGCGGGTCACGCCGAAGATGATCGACAGCCCCGACGCCACCAGGAAGAGCGACGAGGCGCTGGCAAGGCCGTTCAGCAGCTGGATGACGACGAAGTCCACGCTGTCGGCCTAACGGCTCTCAGCGGGTCCCCTCTCCGCCCCTGAGGGGCGGAGAGGGCCAGGGTGAGGTGGGGGTTTCTCGATGGCGATCATCGTTTCCGCGGTGCGCACCCACCTCATCCTAAATCCTTCTCCGCCCTGAAGGGCGGAGAAGGACTTGTTCTCGCCGAGGTCGGCACCAACAGCCCCCCTCACTTCGGCGGCCGGAGCGCGGTCACCTCGGCGTCGGTCGGCTGGTAGTTCTTGCCGTCGTCGTAATGGAAATCGACCATCACGCCCTTGCCGTCCTTGACCGCGGTCTTGCCGACCCAGGCGCCCATGGTCGATTGATGGTCGATGGCGCGGAAGACGATGCGCCCGAAGGGCGTCTCGACCGGCAGCCCCTGCATCGCCGCGATCAGCTTCTCGGTATCGGTCGAGTGCGCCTTGGCGATGGCGGCGGCGATCGCCTTGAACGTGGAATATCCCACCACCGAGCCGAGGCGCGGATAGTCGTTGAAGCGCTTTTCATAGGCGGCGAGGAATTTCTTGTGTTCGGGCGTGTCGATCGCGTACCAGGGATAGCCGGTGACGATCCAGCCGCTGGGCGCCTCGTCCTTGAGCGGGTCGAGATATTCGGGCTCGCCGGAGAGCGCGCTCACCACCGAGCGGCCGGTGAAGAGGCCGCGCGTCGTGCCTTCGCGCACCAGCTTGATGAGATCGCCGCCGAATTCGGCGTTGAAGATCGCCTCGGGCTTGGCCTCGATCAGCGCCTCGACCGTCGGCCCGGCGTCGAGCTTGCCGAGGGCCGGCCATTGCTCGCCGACCCATTGCACGTCCGGGCGCCTGGCCGAGAGCAGCTTCTTGAAATTGGCGACGAAGGAGGTGCCGTATTCGTAATTGGGCGCGATCGTCACCCAGCGCTTGGCCGGCAGCTTCGCCGCCTCCTCGGCCAGCATCGCCGCCTGCATGTAGGTCGAGGGGCGCAGGCGGAAGACGTAGGGACTGCCCTTCTGCCAGACGATGGCGTCGGTGAGCGGCTCCGCCGCGACGAACAGCACCTTGTGCTGGGTCGCGTAGTCGGCCACCGCCAGGCCGATATTGCTGAGGAAGGTACCGGCCAGCAGCGCCACCTTGTCGTCGCCGACGAGCTCGGCGGCGATGCGCACCGCGTTCTCCGGCTTGCCGCCATCGTCGCGCGAGACCACCTCGAGCTTCCGCCCCAGCACGCCGCCGGCGGCGTTGATCTGTTCGACCGCCAGCGTCCAGCCGTTGCGATAGGGCAAGGTGAAGGCGGCGATCGCGGTGTAGCTGTTGATCTCGCCGATCTTGATCGGTCCCTGCTGCGCCGGCGCCGGCGAGACCGCCAGCAGCGCCGCGGCAAGTCCCAGCCCCGCGGTCCCCAGTGCTCTTTTCATGACGGTCTCTCCCTCTGCGTCCGTTCCGATGATGTCAGCCAGCAATAATCGTGCCTAGGAGCCTGTCTGGGACATGGGCGGGGTCTGCGACATCGTCATTTCGCGTCTGGCTAGGAGCGAGGAGCGAAGCGATGCCGTGCGCATCGTGAGCGACGAGCGACGACGTCCAGACGCGAAATGTCGATGTCCCGGAGGGTTGCACGAGGATGGGGCGCTGCCGCGTCGCGCGGCCTTGCCGATGCGTCCAGCATCGCCTGCGGCCGCGCTCCTAACATCGCCCCATCCTCGTGCAACGCAGACCCCGCCCATGTCCCAGACAGGCTCCTAGCCCGCTCACGCTGCCGGGGCAAGGCGCGGGCTGACGTTGCCGATCACGCGAAGCCTGCCCTGCAGCGCCAGCACTGCGCCGAAGATCAGGCCCTGCCGCCGCATCGTCTCAGCGACGGCGGCACCGCAGCCGAGCGCTTCGGCGATGAACGCCGGCGGCAGCAACGCCACATTCGTGGTCACGAGACGCTCGCCGAGATCGCTCGCGGGATCGAGCGCCGAAGCGGGACAGCGCGTCACCGCGGGATGATCGACATCGACGGCGTTGGCGACCAGCGTCACCGCCGCATCCGCCGCGGCGCCGTCGCGCGCCAGCACGGTCGCCGCATCGGCGATGCCGAGGGAGAAGCTGCGGCCGCGCCAGCCGCTGGTGGCGACGCCACGCACCGGCCAGTCCGCGATCAGCCCGGCGCTGCCGGCGAGCGCCGGCCGGGTGACATCGGCGACGAGGCCGATATCGAGCCGCTGGCCCGGCGCGAGGTGGAGCGCGATGTCGCCGCCATTGTTGACATAGGCCCGGGCAAGGCGGCGCCCGGCCAGCATCGCTGCCAGCACCTCGTCGGCGACCGCGCCGGCCACCGCCGCCATCGGCGTGAGAAAGGCCGGGCGATGGACCCGGCAGGCCGCCAGCATGCGCCGCGCCACCGCCCCTTCGACGCCGGGATCCGCGTCATCGACCGGCCGGCGCAGCAGCGGCAGCTCAGCCACGAGTTCCAGCAGCACGCCGGCAAAACGCCGCCAGGCCTGTTCATAGGCGGCGGCGATCTCACCGCGCTCGCCCCAGGCCTCGATGACGAGGTCGATCGGCCCGTGCTGGAGATGGAGCCGGCGCCCGTCGGGCAGGAGACGCCGCGCCGGACCGCCGCTCATCGCTCCTCCCGCTCGCGCGCCACGGCCGGCGGCCAGGGATTGCCGTCTCGCCAGGGCGTGCTCTTGAGCCGCGGCGAGGCCAGCACCGAAGCGAGCGTCTGCACCCGGTCCATGTGACCGCCCAGCGCCGCGTAATCCTCGAGCCGCATGGTGAATTCGATCGGCCCCACCAGCGCCGGCGTCGGCACATAGCCGAAGGCGCGATCGGGCAGCAGCGTGACATCGACCATCAGGGTGATGCCGCCGCCCGGCCAGACATAGCTGGGCGCGCCGCCGCAGGTGACGCGCACCAGCGCGTCGCGCACCGAGCGCGTCAGCCGCACCGGATTCTCCGTCACGCCGGCGCGCAGGCTGCCGCCCGCTCCGGCCATGAACAGCACCGAAGCGAGCGCTGGCTCGCAATTCTCGCCGATGCGCTCGACCACCTTCAGCACCGGCTCCGGCATCACCGCCGGCACCGGCCGGAGCTGCTCGTCGAGGATGAAATAGGCGGCGTCCTCGCCGGTGGTGGAGACCATGAGCAGGCGCAATCCCGGATGCGCCGTCCTGGCGTCGATCGCTTCGATGATCGCCAAGGGGTCGGCGACATCCGTGCCGCCCCAGCCGCGCCCGGGCGAGGCCACCTGGAAATAGCGGCCCGGGGTCGAGCGCCGGCCGCGCACGCGGATGCCGGCGGGCGCCATGCCGAGGAAGCGTCCGGCCTGATGCTCGGTGAGCACGCCGGTGATGTGGTCGTCGACCACGATCACCTCGTCGACATGGCCGAACCACTGCTTGGCGAACATGCCGATGGTGGCGGAGCCGCAGCCGACGCGCATGCGCTCCTCCTGCACGCCGTCGATCACCGGCGCGCGGCCGGCCTCTATGATGAGCCGCGCGCCGCCATCGACCGCAAGCTCGACCGGGCCCTTGTTGCAGAGCGCGAGCAGCGTGTCGCAGGTGACGACGCCCTCCTTCTTGCTGCCGCCGGTGAGATGGCGCACGCCGCCCAGCGCCAGCATCTGCGAGCCGTATTCGGCGGTGGTGACGTGGCCGACCTGCTCGCCCTCGGCCCTGACCGCGGCCTGCTCGGGGCCGATATAGCGGTCGGTGTCGATCTTCACCTTGACGCCGCAATAGCTGAAGATGCCTTCGGTGACGACGGTCACGACGTCGACGCCCTGATACTGGCTGGCGACGATGAAGGGCGCGGGCTTGTAGTCGGGATAGGTGGTACCGGAGCCGATGCCGGTGATGAAGGTCGGCGCGCCCGAGACCAGCGAGCCGTCCCAATCGGCCTCGGACAGGAACGGCACCACCGCGCCCTGCGCGTCGATCACATGCTGCGCCAGCACCATCGGGTCGGTGCGCGTCAGCACGCCACCGATATTGGCATAGCGGTCGCAGGCGCCGGCCTTGCCCGGGCGAATGCGGCAGAGCACCGGGCAGGCGTCGCAGGTAACGACATCCTCAACCATGCTAGCTAGCTAGCCTCCCTTGCCGGCGGCGACGAGCGCCGCGCGCACCCGGTCGGGCGTCGCCGGAACCTGGCGCAGCCTGATGCCGGCCGCGTGATGGATGGCGTTGAGGATCGCGGGGGCAGTCGGCACCAGCGCCGGCTCGCCGATGCCCTTGGCGCCATAGGGACCGAGCGGATCCGACGCCTCGACCAGCAGGCACTCGATCTCCGGCACGTCGCCGATGGTGGGAATGAGATAGTCGTGCAGGTTCTCGGTGCGGCCGGGAATGTATTCCTCCATCAGCGCCAGCCCCAGCCCTTGCGCCACGCCGCCCTGGATCTGGCCCTCGACCTGGGTCGGGTTGATGGCGCGGCCGACATCATGCGCCGCAGTGATGCGCGTCACCTTGACGGTGCCGAGGCCGAGATCGACCTCGACTTCGGCGATCTGCGCGGCAAAGGCGTAGCTCGCATAGGGCTCGCCCTGGCCATTGTCGTCGAGCGGCGTGGTCGGCGGATCGAAGAAGCCGCTGCCCGTGAGCACGTCGCCGGTCTCGTTCGAGGCCGGCAGCTCGGCGAGGTCGAGCGGCCGCCGGCGGGCGCCCTGCCGCACCATGAGGGGGTTGGTGCCGAAGCCGATCTCGTCCGGCTCGCCGAGCCCGGCCAGATCCAGGATCTGGCGACGAAGATCCTCGCCGGCGCGCTTCACCGCCGCGCCCGAGACGAAGGTCTGGCGCGAGGCCGAGCTCTTGCCGGCATCGGCGGTGCGGTCGGTGTCGCCGGCCACCAGCCGCAGCGCGGCGAGCGGCGCGCCCAGCGCATCGGCGCAGATCTGCGCCAGGATGGTGTTGGCGCCCTGGCCGATATCGACCGCGCCGCTGTAGAGCGTGAGCGCGCCCGCGCGATCGAGGCCGACGCGCATGGTCGAGGGATTCGACATCGAGGTGTTGCCGATGCCGTACCACATCGCGGCAAGCCCGACGCCGCGCCGGAGCGCGCCGGCCTCGCGGTTGAAGCGCCCCGCCGCCGCGCGCGCCGCGCGCCATCGCGGCCGCAGCGCCTCGAGGCAGGGAACGAGACCGACGCTCGCCTGCAGCACCTGGCCGGTCGCGGTGGCAAGCCCGGGCCGCAGCGCGTTCTTCAGGCGGAGCTCGAGCGGATCGATGCCCAGCCTTTCCGCGAGCTCGTCGAGCAGCGTCTCGGTCGCCACCGCGGTCTGCGGCACGCCGAAGCCACGGAAGGCGCCCGCCGGCGTCTCGTTGGTGTAGATGGCGCGGCCGATGGCGTGCACATTCGGCACGCGGTAGGGCCCGCTGGCATGCACCGGCACGCGGTTCGCCACGGTCGGTCCCCAGGAGGCATAGGCGCCGGTGTTGAAATCGGCGTGGAAGTCGACGGCGGTGAGGCGGCCCTCGGCGTCGGCGGCGAGGCGCGCGCGGATCGAGGCCGGATGCCGCTTGGTGGTCGAGGCCATCGATTCCGGCCGGGTGTAGACGCAGCGCACCGGCCGGCGCAGCAGCCAGGCGGCGGTGGCAATGAGCGGCTGCAGCGACAGATCGAGCTTGCCGCCGAAGCCGCCGCCCACCGCGCTCGGCACGATGCGCACCTGGTCCGGGCGGAGGCCCAGGATCAGCGCCATCTCGTCGCGGTCCATATAAGGCGTCTGGGTGCAGGCGAAGATCTCGATGCGGTCGCCGACGCGGCGCGCATAGCCGGCCTCGGGCTCGATATAGGCATGCTCGACGAAAGCCGTGCGGTAGGCGCCCTCGACCACCGCGGCGGCAGCGGCGATCGCGCGCTCGACATCGCCGCAGGCGACGCGGCCGGTGATCAGCACATTGTCGGGCTTCTCCGCGTGGAGCGCCGGCGCTCCCGCGGCGAGCGCCGCGGCGACGCCGGTCACCGGCGGCAGCGTCTCCCAGGTAATGGGCAGCTCGTCATCGGCGATCGCCGCGACGCTCGCGGCATCGCCCACCAGCGCCAGCACCGCCTCGCCGCGGAAGCGCACCTCGCCCTCGGCCAGCGCCGGCTGGTCCTTGCCGGTGGGATAGATCCCGAAGCGGTTGGAGCCCGGGATGTCGGCGGCGGTCAGCACGCGCACCAGGCCGGGATGGCGAGCATGCAGCGGCGCGAAGGAGCCGAGCGTGAAGCGGGCGCGGGCATGGGGCGAGCGCACCGCGCGCAGCCAGAGCGCGTCCTCCGGCGCCGCATCGGCGCCGAAGCGCTCGCTGCCCGTGAGTTTGGCCGCGCCGTCGATCTTGGCCGCGCGCGCGCCCACCGCCCTGCCCACCGCCGGGGCACCGCCATCACCCCTGCCGGCATGATCGAGCACCGCCTCGACGATCTTGCGATAGCCGGTGCAGCGGCAGAGCACGCCACCCAGCGCGTCGCGCACCGCCGCCTCATCGGGATCGGGCATGCGCGCGAGAAGGTCGGAAGCGGCCATCAGCATGCCCGGCGTGCAGATGCCGCATTGCGCCGCGCCGTGGCGGAGAAAAGCCTCTTGCAGCGCGTCGAGCGCGCCCTGCTGCGCCAGGCCTTCGACCGTCACCACGCGGCGCCCGGCGGCCTGTGCCGCCGAGACCAGGCAGGCGCAGATTTGCGCGCCATCGAGCAGCACGGTACAGGCGCCGCAATCGCCGGCATTGCAGCCGATCTTGGTGCCGGTGAGGCCCAGCGTGTCGCGCAGGAGATCGGCGAGCCGCCGCGCCGGCTCCGTCTCGACCGTGACCGCGCGGCCATTGACGGTGAGCGCGAGGTTCATGCGGCGGCTCCGGCGAGCCCGTCGAGGAGGCGCGCGATGAGCGTGCGCGCGGCGTCGCGGCGGTAGGCGGCGGTGCCGCGGACATCGTCGATCGGCGCCAGCGGCGCCAGCAGCGGCCCCTCGACGACACCGCCGAGGCCGGGAGCGCAGGGACGCCCGGCGAGCGCCGCCTCGAGATCGGGAAGCCGCCGCGCCACCGGCGAGCAGGCGCCGATGGCGATGCGCGCCGCGGCGACGCGCCCGCCCTCCACCTCGAGCACCGCCGCCGCCATCACGATCGAGATCACCAGATAGCGGCGCGCGCCGAGCTTGGCGAAGCCGGCGCGCGCGGCACGGCGCGGCTTCGGCACCAGCACCGCCGTCAGAAGCTCGTCGCCCGCGCGTGCGGTGCGGCGGTTGCCGGTGATGAAGGAGGACAGCGGCAGCACGCGCCGGCCGCGACGCGAGACGAGCTCGACCGCGGCGTCGAGCGCCAGCAGCGGCGGCACGCCATCGGCGGCCGGCGAGGCGTTGCAGAGATTGCCGGCGATCGTGCCGGCATTCTGGATCTGCACGCCGCCGATCTCGCGGGCGGCGAGCTTGAGCCCGTCGAACCACGGCGGCAGCGGCGCCGCGACGATCTCGCTCCAGCGCGCGGTGGCGCCGATGCGGACGTGGTCGCCGGCATCGGCGATGCCGCGCAGCGGCGCCAGGGCGGTGACGTCGAGGATGTCGTCGGCGAGCGGCTTTCCCACCCGCGCCGGGTAGAAATCGGTGCCGCCGGCGAGCACCGTCATCGGGCTCTCCGCCAGCGCGGCGAGCGCTTCGGCGAGATCGGTCGGGCGCAGGTAAAGCCCCATCGGGGCGAAGCCCTTTCATTCGTGTACGTATATTCTAACAGCCGAGGCCGGGGCCGATGTCAAGCGCGATGCACGCAGCGCATCGCGCTGGCGGCGTCAGCGCTTGCGCGAGCCAAGCGCGGGAGCCGCACCGGGCGGGCTAGCCCCCCGCGATGCGGGCTCTCGCGGTTGCAAGAGCAACCGCTGTCGCCCGCCAGCGACGACGCGCTGCGCGCGTCGCGCTAAGCGAGCCGATTCAACAGCTTGAGGAGGTGCGAGCGCTCGCGGGGGGAAAGCGGGGCCAACGTGCGGGCGCTCACCACCAGCCCCAGCGGCACGGTGCGCTCGACCAGCGCCCGTCCGGCCGGGGTCAGGCGGAGCCGGGTGCGGCGGCGGTCGGCGGGATCGCCGGAGCGGGCGATGAGGCGGCGCGCCGCCAGCCGGCGGATCACGCCCTGGATGGTGGCAGGGTCCATGGCGGTGAGCCGGCCCAGCTCGTTCTGCGACTGCTCGCCGAGATCATGCAGCTTGACCAGGGCCGCGAATTGCGTCGGCGTCACGCCATGCGTCTCGCCGAGCTCGGCGAGGAAGATCGCCGTCGCCCGCTGATGGGCGCGGCGCAGCAGATGCCCGATCTGCGCCTCCAGCACATAGCCGTCGAGGCGCACGCTTTTCCTCCGCTTCATGCGGGCGATGCTAGCCTGGATCGCGGCGGTTTGAAATTCGGCGCCGGCTTGCGCAGGATGGGCGGGGAGGAAACGCATGACGATGCGCGGGCTCGAGCGAGGCTATGTCGGTCCTTTCGCCGGCATCGATGTGCCATGGCTGGTGGATCTCCGCGCGCGCACGCGGCGCGATCATCCGTTCCTGATCTGGGAGCCCTTCGACGGCCCCGGCGAGACGCTGAGCTATGGCGCCTTCCACGACCGCGTGGGACGGCTCGCCGCGGGCCTCGCCCGGCGCGGCCTGAAGCAAGGCGATTTCCTGCTGCTGCATCTCGACAATTGCCTGGAGATCCTGCTCGCCTGGTATGCGGCGGCGGCGCTGGGCGCGGTGGCGGTGACCACCAACACGCGCTCGTCGGGCGCGGAGCTCGCCTATTTCGCCGAGCATTGCGGCGCGGCGGCGGCGATCACCCAGCCGGCCTATGCCGAGCTGGTCAACAGCCATTGCCGCCGCCTCGAATGGATCGCCGTCACCGCCCATGATGCCGGCGCGCCGCCCGCCACGGGGCGTGGTCCCGACCGCGCCTCCGGCTTCGCCGCTCTCCTCGCCGAGGCCGATAGCCTGCCGCGACGGCCGCCCGAGCCGATGGCGCCGGTGGGGGTGCAGTACACCTCCGGCACCACGGCGCGGCCCAAAGGCGTGGTGTGGACCCATGCCAATGCGCTGTGGGGCGCCAAGGTCAATGCCGCGCATGAGGATCTCCGGCCGGAGGATGTGCATCTCGTCTACCTGCCGCTGTTCCACACCAATGCGCAGGCCTACTCGGTGCTGGCCACGCTCTGGGCCGGCGCCAGCGCGGTGATCCAGCCGCGCTTCTCGGCGAGCCGGTTCTGGAGCGTCGCCCAGAAGCATCGCTGCACCTGGAATTCGACCATCCCGTTCTGCACCCGCGCGCTCGCCGAGCGCGAGCGGCCGCAGCGGCACAGCTTCCGCCTCTGGGGCAGCGGCGTGTCGGAGCCGCCGAGCGACGCGCTGTTCGGCGTCAAGACCATCGGCTGGTGGGGCATGACCGAGACCATGACCCACGGCATCGTCGGCGAGGTGAGCCAGCCCAACCCGCCGCTGTCGATCGGCCGCGCCGCCACCGAATACGAGATCCGCATCCTCGGCGAGGACGGCGCTCCGGTGGCGCCGGGCGAGACCGGCGAGCTCGCGATCCGCGGCATCCCGGGCGTGTCGCTCTTCAAGGAATATCTCAACAATCCCGGCGCCACGGCGGAGAGCTACGACGCGGAGGGCTTCTTCCGCACCGGCGACCGCGTCGGCCTGCTCGCCGACGGCTTCATCAAATTCGCCGACCGCAGCAAGGACATGCTCAAGATCGGCGGCGAGAACGTCGCGGCCTCCGAGATCGAGCAGGCGATCCTCGGCCTCGCCGAGGTCGCCGAGGTCGCGGTGGTGGCGAAGAAGCACAGGATGCTGGACGAGGTGCCGGTCGCCTTCGTCCTGCCGCGCGGCGGCGTGGCGGCCGCTTCACCCGATCTCGCCGAGCGCGTCCTCGGGCTTTGCCGCGGCAGGCTCGCGGACTTCAAGGTGCCGCAGGAGGTGCGGCTCGTGGACGCCCTGCCGCGCTCCACCCTGGAGAAGATCGCCAAGGCGGAGCTGCGCAAGCTGGTGGAAGAAGATTAGCGGCCGCCCCTAATCCATCGCGGCGTGCACGGCCCCGGCGGGCGAGCGGGCGCGGCGCAGCAGCAGCAGCAACGGCACGGCGGCGAGCGTGATCACCATCATGAAATAAAAATTGTCGATATAGGCGATCATCGATGCCTGCCGCGTGATTTCCTGGTTGAGCGAGGCCAGCCCTGCCGTGGTGTGGAGGTTCCACAGCCGCTGCACCATGGGCAGGTGAAGCGCGGCCCGGAACGGCGTCACCGCCGCCGCCAGCGAGGAATGCATGGTCTGGGTCATGCGGTCCTGCAGCGTCTCGACCATGGAGATGCCGATGCTGCCGCCGACATTGCGCACCAGGCTGAAGATGCCGGCGCCCTCGGGGCGAAAGGCCGGATCGAGCGTGCCGAAGGCGACGGTGCTGAGGGGCACGAAGAGGAAGCCGAGCCCGACCCCCTGGATCACGCCCGCCCAGACGATCGGCCACCAATCCATATCCAGCGAGTAGCCGGTCATCATGTAGAGCGAGAAGGTGGTGACGACGAGCCCGAACAGCAGCAGCAGCCGGATGTCGACGCGGTTGATCAGCCGGCCCACCGCGAGCATCGCGACCATGGTGCCGATGCCGCGCGGCATCATCACCAGCCCCGAGGTGGTCACGGGATAAGCCATCAGATCCTGCAGCATCGGCGGCAGCAATGCCAGCGTCGCATAGAGGATGATGCCGACGACGAAGATCAGCACGCAGCTGCCGACGAAATTGCGGTCCTTCAACAGCACGGGGTTGAGGAAGGGACGATCGGCGATGCTGGTCCACAGCGCGAACATCCAGAAGCCGCAGACCGCGAGCGCGCATTCGACCATGATCTCGAGGGAGCCGAACCAATCCTTCTGCTCGCCGCGGTCGAGCATGACCTGCAAGGCGCCGACGCCGAGGCTGAGCAGGGCGAAACCCAGGAAATCGAAGCGCTGCCCGCGGTCGCGCCGGGTCTCGCGGACGAAGGCGAGGATGCCGAGAAAGGCCAGGATGCCGACCGGAAGGTTGATGTAGAAGACCCAGCGCCAATTGTAGTTGAAGGTGAGCCAGCCGCCGAGCGTCGGGCCGAGGATGGGGCCGACCATGATGCCGGCGCCCCAGATCGCCATCGCCTGGCCCTGCTTCTCGCGCGGGTTGATGTCGAGCAGCACCGATTGCGACAGCGGCACCAGCGCCGCGCCGAACACGCCCTGCAGCAGGCGGAACACCACCATCTCGCTGAGGCTTGCGGCGCCGCCGCACAGCATCGAGGCGACGGTGAAGCCCGCGACCGAGGTCAGGAAGACCCGCTTCAGCCCGAGGCGGCCGGTGATCCAGCCGGTCACCGGCGTCATGATCGCGGCGGCGACGATGTAGGAGGTCAGCACCCAGGTGATCTGGTCCTGCGCCGCCGACAGGCTGCCCTGCATATAGGGGAGCGCGACATTGGCGATCGTCGTGTCGAGCGCCTGCATGATCGTCGCCAGCATGATGGAGACGGTGATCAGTGCGCGGTTCGGCACCGCGCCAGCGCCGGAGGAGGCGGTCGCCATCGTTGCGATCTCAGAAGAGCGACGCCAGCATGTGCGCCAGCGGGCTCTCATAGCGCGTGTCGACGTCGACATTGGCGCTCAGGCCGGCGCTCAGCTTGTAGTTCGGGCCGGCATTCTCCAGCGTCAGCCGCACCGGCACGCGCTGCACCACCTTGACCCAGTTGCCGGTCGCGTTCTGCGGCGGCAGCACCGAGAATTGCGAGCCGGTGCCGGGGCTGAGGCTGGTCACGCGCGCCTTGAAGGTGGTGTCGGGATAGGCATCGACCGTGACGGTCGCCTCGTCGCCGGGCTTCATATGGGTGAGCTCGGTCTCCTTGAAATTCGCCCGGATCCAGGGCTGGTCGGTCTCCACCAGCGAGAAGGCCGGGGTCGCGGCGGCGAGATAATTGCCGACCGGCAGCTTGTCGACATTGGTGACGACGCCGTTGGCCGGCGCATGGATCACGGTATAGCCGAGATTGAGCTGGGCCTGGTCGAGCTGGGCCTGCGCCTGGCGCACCATCGGATGGTCGTTGGTCGGGAGGTCCGGATCGCCGCCGAGATTGGCCAGCGTGTTGGCGATCTGCTGCTCGTAGGCGGCGACCTGCTGGCGCGCCATCATCAGGCGGTTCTGCGCCTGGTCGAAGGCCGCTTGCGAGGTGACGTGCGTGGCGAGCAGGTCCTTCTGCCGCTGGAATTCGCGCTGCTGATAGGCGAGCGTGTCTTTTGCCGCGGCAAGGTCGGCCTGGCGCTGGCGGTAGGTGGCACGCAGCGCCTCGACCTGCAGCCGGGCATTGGCCAGCGTCGCCGTGGCCTGCTCGACCGTGGCGCGGTAGGGCCGGTCGTCGAGGCGGAACAGCACCTGCCCTGCCTTCACATATTCGTTGTCATGCACCTCGACCGCGATCACGCGGCCGGAAACGTCGCTGCTCACCGCCACCGTGTCGGCCTCGACATAGGCATCGTCGGTCGAGACGTAGCGCCCCGAGGTGAGATACCACCAGCCGCCGCCGATGATCACCGCCAGCGGCACCGCGAGCATCAAGACGAGGCGCAGCCAGCGCGTGCGCGTCCAGCCGCTCCGCCGGCCCAGCGTGCGATCGCGCTCGCGACTTCGCTCGGTAACGGTCGAGCTCATACTATGGTCTCCGCCGTTTCTCGTTCTTCGAGCGCCGAGGCTCCTTCCTCGCCGCGCCGCTCCGACAGATTGCCGCGCACGCGCAGCAGCAAGCCGAGCAAGCGCTCGCGCTCGTCATCGGCGATACCGGCAAACGCCTCGGCGCGCACGGCGTCGCCCACCACCCGCGACCGCTCCAGCAGCGGCGCGGCACGCGCAGTGAGATAAAGGCGATGGGCACGGCGGTCGGCGGGATCATCGCGGCGCTGCACTAGCCCCGCCTGCTCCATGCGATCGACCAGGCGGGCCAGTGTGATCGGCTCCAGCTCCAGCAGATCGGCTAGGCCCGACTGGTTGATGCCTTCATGGCGCTGCAGATGCGCCAGGACCTGCCATTGGGCGCGGGTCACGCCCAGCGACCGCGCCCGCTGCTCATAGCGCTTGCGCAGGAGCCGGGCGATGTCGTGCAGCACAAAGCCGAAGCTGCGGTCTAGATCCAGGGGAGCCATGCCAGTGATATAGTGAGCCTGCTTATAATAAGCTAGACTGTTTAATAGAGGCAGCCTTGCACCGCGCGCAACAGAGGCCGCGCCCGGCAGGCACGGCTCCTTGGCCCGACCGTCTTCCACAGCCATCTCCCCTGGTCAGGGATAGCGAGGATAGGCCGGGTTTGATGAAAATTCCCGCAATGCGGCGCCGCCCGTGATCGCGCTCGCGCCCCGCGATTTGGCTGGCCCGGGGACCGCCGGATAGCGCATTTTTTCTTAACCGACCCGCGCTAGGCTCGGGGCGCGCGCAAGGGAGACGAGTGTGGCGGATTGGCTCGACAAGGATGATGCGAAGGCGGTTGCCGTGCTGGCAACGGCCGCCGTGCGCCAGCTCGGCCGCGACGCGCCGGTCGTGGCGAGCCTGCAGCGGCTGCTGCGCGAGCGCAGCAAGGACGCTTATGACGAGGCGTGCGACAGCTTCGACGAGCTCGATGCCGGGGTGCGCCGGCGCATCGCGAGCAGCGCGCCGATCATCGCCCGCCGGCGGCTGCGCGCCAAGCGCCCGCCGCCGACCTTGACCGGCCTCCTCGGCGCGCTCAATCGCCGATAGGGTCCGGACTCAATTAGACTAAGCTCGATCGGTGCGGCTCCCGCCGCTGCGGACGAGGATCGTCAATTTCAGATCGGGGCCGCTTAGCAGCGAAAACGTGACCTGCTCGTAGCGCAGGAAGCCGTCGCCGGGATGATTGAAGGTGCGCTCGCCGCCTTCGCGGCCGAGAACGCCATGCTCGTCCCAGAAACGCGCGAAATCCGGGCTCTCCCGATGCAGCGCCGCGATGAAGCGGCGCAGCGCGGGATCGTCGAGATGGGCGCTGCACCCGGCGCGGAATTCCGCCGCGACGCGCCGCGCGCGCTCCTCCCAGTCGCAGATGAGCGCGCGTGCCGCCGGCTCCAGGAAGATGAAGCGCAGCAGATTGCGCTCCCCCGGCCGGTCCAGCCAGCCGGCGAAAAGCCGCTCGGCCGGCGCGTTCCAGCCGCGCGCATCCCAGCCTCGGTCCAGGATGTAGGCGGGCGATGCGATCGTCTCGAGGCAGCGCAGCGCCGCCCGCGGCAGCGGCTCGCTGTCGGTCGCGCCGGGATCGGGATCGCGTTTGCCTGCGAGCTCGAAGAGATAGGCGCGCTCGGCCCGGCCAAGGCGCAGCGCCCCGGCCAGCCGGGCGAGCGCCGCCGGCGACACCGATACCTCGCGCCCCTGCTCGATCCAGGTGTACCAGGTCGAGCTAAGCCCACAGAGCTGCGCCACCTCTTCCCGCCGCAGGCCCGGCGTCCGCCGCCGCGCTCCGACGACGAGCCCGATAGCGGAAGGGGCCAGCCTCTCGCGCTGCGCGCGGACGAACGCGGCCAGCGCGCGGCGCTGCTCCCGGGATCTTGCCGTGGTCATGGTGGAAATTATACCGGTGTAATTGCCTATCTTAAACCGGTATCGTGCTCGTGATATCCGCATCGGCCTGGTCGCCCTCGAACCGGAGCAGAACGCCATGTCGGACAGCAGATCGCACGAAGCCCTGGTCGGCGAGCAGTTCGGCTCGCGCGCCGGGGCCTATCTGAGCAGCGCCGTCCATGCGCAAGGCGCCGATCTCGAGGCGCTGGCCGCCCTGGTCGAGGCGGAGCGCGGCGCCCGCGTGCTCGATCTCGGCTGCGGCGCCGGCCATGTCAGCTTCAACGCCGCGCCGCGCGCCGGCGAGGTCGTTGCCTACGATCTCTCCGCGGAGATGCTCGCCGTAGTGGCGCAGGCGGCGGCCGAGCGCGGCCTCGCCAACATCGCGACCCGGCAAGGCGCCGCCGAGCACCTGCCCTTCCCGGAGGCGAGCTTCGACTGCGTCCTCAGCCGCTACAGCGCCCATCACTGGCGCGATGTCGAGGCGGCGCTGCGCGAGGTGGCGCGGGTGCTCAAGCCCGGCGGCCTCCTTGGCATCGTCGATGCCGTCACCCCGGGGGTGCCGCTGCTCGACACCTTCCTGCAGTCGATTGAGCTGCTGCGCGATCCCTCGCATGTGCGCAATTATTCCCGCGCCGAGTGGGAAGCGGCGATGGTCCGTTCGGGGCTGAAGCCGCAAGCGATCGCCCCCTATCGCGTGCGCCTCGATTTCGCCGTGTGGATCGAGCGGATGCGCACGCCGAAGCTCCAGGCCGATGCCATCCGCGCCCTGCAACGCGCCATGTCGGAGAGCGTCGTGCGCTATTTCGGCATCGGGCCGGACGGCAGTTTCGATCTCGACGTCGCGCTCTTCCAGGCGACGAAGGCCGCGGTCTGAGCGGCCGGTCTATGACGGCGAGCCGTCCAGCCGCGCCAGCACGCGATCGATGACGGCATCGGCCTCGCCGAGATAGCTCGCGGGATCGGTGAGCCGCTCCAGCGCGGCGCGGTCGAGATGCGGCGTCACCGCCGCGTCGGCCGCGAGCACGTCGACCAGCGGCCGCTTCTCGTCGATGGCGCGCTCGCAGGCCTGCTGCACCACGTGATGCGCGTCGTCGCGGCCGATCTTCCCGGCGAGCGCCATCATCACCGCCTCGGCCATGATCAGCCCTTGCTGCAGGCCGAGCCCGCGCCGCATCTGCGCGGCATCGACGGTGAGGCCGCGGGCAAGCACCGCGGCATGCTCGAGCGCGCCGGCGGTCAGCACGAAGATCTGCGGCAGCGCCAGCCATTCGCTCTGCCACGGGCCGGTGGCGCGCTCGTGGTCCTGCGCCATGGCGGAGAACATCATCGGCACCAGCGCGTGCACGCCGCGCGCCGCGGCGAGGATGTATTCGCAGGCGATCGGGTTGCGCTTCTGCGGCATGGTGCTGGAGCCGCCGCGGCCGCTCTGATGCGGCTCGAAGGCCTCGGCCACCTCGCTCTGCATCAGCAGCATGACGTCGGTGGCGATCTTGGCGAGGCTGCCGCAGAGCATGCCGAGCAGCGACGCGACCTCGACCACGCGCTCGCGGCTGACATGCCAGGGCGCGTCGGGCGCGGCGAGGCCGAGCTCGGCCGCAAGCCCTTCGGTCACGGCGCGGCCCTTCGTCCCGAGCGAGGCCAGCGTCCCCACCGCACCGCCGAACTGCACGGTCAGCGCGCGGCGCCGCACCTCGGCGAGGCGCGTCCGGTGGTCCGAGAGCGGCGCCAGCCAGACGGCGCATTTGTAGCCGAAGGTGACGGGGAGCGCGTGCTGGAGATGGGTGCGCCCGGCCATCACCGTGCGGCGATGCCGGCGCGCCAGCTCGGCGAGCCCGGCGATGATCTCGCCGAGCCGCGCCTCGACCAGCGCCAGCCCGTCGCGCAGCTGCAGCACCAGCGCGCTGTCCATGATGTCCTGCGTGGTGGCGCCCCAATGGACGTAGCGCGCGGCGTCGCCGCCGGCGGCGCGGCCCAGCGCCTTCACCACCGCGACCACGGGATATCCCACGCTGCGCGTGCTGGCGCCGATCTCCGCCAGCGAGACCCGCTCCACGGTCGCCGCCGCGGTGATGGCATTGGCCGCCTCGGCGGGCACGATGCCGAGCCGCGCCTCGACCCGCGCCAGCGCCGCCTCGACCTCGAGCATCTTCTGCACCAGGCCTGCGTCCGAGAACAGCGCACGCATCGCGTCGCTGCCGAACAGGCCGCCGAAGACGGTGGAATCCGCGGGGTTGACGCTCATTGGCCGGTCTTCCGGTCAGACGTCGAAAAAGGCGGTCTCTCCGTCGCCCTGCAGCACCACGTCGAAGCGGAAGGTGAGCGGGGTGCCGTTGGCCGGCTTGGCGAGCAGCGTCTGGCGCGCCGCGGGATCGTCGATCGCGCTCAGCACCGGATCCGCCTCGTTCGCCGCGGCGAGATCGGCGAAGTAGATGCGGGTGAAAAGATGCTTGAGCAGCCCGCGGGCGAAGACCGTCATGGCGATATGCGGCGCCTGCAGCGCGTTGCCGCGCCCCGGCACCGCGCCCGGGCGGATGGTGATGAAGCGGTAGCGCCCCTGCCGGTCGGTGAAGGCGCGGCCGAAGCCCACGAAATTGGCGTCGCCCGGCTTCTCCTGCCGATCCTCGGGATGGGCGTATTTGCCGGCGGCGTTGGCCTGCCAGATCTCGAGCATGGCGTCGGGCACGGGCGCTCCGTCGCCGTCGCGGACCTGGCCTTCGATGACGATGGTCTCGCCCTTGGCCTTGCCAGCATGGGTGAGATCGGCCAGCTCGGGCCGGGTGAGGCCTACGGCGAAGAACGGCCCCACCGTCTGCGAGGCGGTCGGAATGAGCTTCATCTCATGTCTCCATCGGCGTCGCATCGCGGCCGCGCAGCACGATGTCGAAGCGATAGCCCAGCGCATATTCGGCCTGGCTGAGCTCGGGATCGTAGCTCGAGATCAGCCGCTGGCGCGCCTCGACATCGGCGGTGCTGTTGTAGATCGGATCGAGCGGCAGCAGCGGGTCGCCGGGGAAATACATCTGCGTCACCAGCCGCGTGGCAAAGGCGGGGCCGAAGATCGAGAAATGCAGATGCTGCGGCCGCCACGCATTGTAGCTGTTGCGCCAGGGATAGGCGCCGGGCTTCATCGTGAGGAAGCGGTAATTGCCCTCGCCGTCGGTGACGACATGGCCCTTGCCGGCGAAATTAGGGTCGAGCGGCGCGTCATGCTGGTCGCCGTCATGGAGATAGCGGCCGGCGGCATTGGCCTGCCACAGCTCGACCAGCGTGCCGGGAACCGGCCTGCCGTCCTCGTCGAGCACGCGGCCGGCGACGATGATGCGCTCGCCGATCGGCTCGCCGCTGCCGCTGCGGGTGAGATCGGCCTGGTTGGGCCCCTCCCAGCCGCCGGCGAAGGTCGGCCCGGTGGTCTCGGTGAGCGTGTGCTCGAGGCGGATGAGCCGGCGCTTGGGCGCGCGCTTCACCGTGCTCGTATAGCCGGGATAGTCATAAGGCGGGTGATTGCCCGGCTTCTCGCGGCGATAGCCCGTGACGTCAACCATTCGCTTTCTCCTTGTCCATCTCCTCGAACACGGCGCGGGCATGGGTGAAAGCCGAGTTCGCCGCCGGCACCCCGGCATAGACCGAGGTATGCATCAGCACTTCCTTGACCTCCTCGCGGCTCACCCCGGTGTTAACCGTGGCGCGGAGATGGAGCTTCAGCTCCTCCTCCTGGCCGAGCGCGGCAAGCAGCGCGATGGTCAGCATGCTGCGGGTCTTACGATCCAGGCCCGGCCGTGTCCAGATGGCGCCCCAGGCATATTCGGTGATGAAGGTCTGCCAATCCTCGGTGAGCGCCGTGGCGCGCTGGCGCGAGCGCTCGACATGGGCGCGGCCCAGCACCGCGCTGCGCACCGCCAGGCCCCGCTCGAAGAGCTCGCTGATCACACCCATGACATCGCTCCCTTGTTGGTCATGATACCGGCTGCCGCGGTCGAATAGTAGGATATCCAACGATGGCGGGCGCGCCGCGGCGGTGCGGCGCCGCCGCGGCTCAGTTCACCTGGCGCTCGCGGCCTTGCCAATAGGGCTTGCGCAGCTCGCGCTTCAGGATCTTGCCCGATGGGTTGCGCGGCAGCGCCGCGACGAAATCGACCGAGCGCGGCACCTTGTAGCCGGCGATGCGCTCGCGCGCGTAATCGATGAGCTCCGCCACGGTGACCTGCGCCTCCGGCTTCTTGACCACGATCGCCTTCACCGCCTCGCCCCATTGCTCGTCCGGCACGCCGATCACCGCCACATCGGCGATGGCGGGATGGCCGAAGAGCGCGCTTTCCACCTCGGCGGGATAGATGTTCTCGCCGCCGGAGACGATCATGTCCTTGACGCGGTCATAGATGTAGAGATAGCCGTCCTTGTCCATATAGCCGGCATCGCCGGAATGGAACCAGCCGTCGCGGATCGCGCGCCGCGTCGCCTCCTCCAGATGCCAATAGCCCAGCATCACCTGCGGCGTGCGGCAGACGACCTCGCCGACCTCGCCCGGCGGCAGCTCCTTGCCCAGCACGTCGACCACCTTGATCTCGACGCCCATCATCGGCTTGCCGCAGGATTTCATCCGCTCGAGCGCCTGCTCGCCATGGTCCTCCGGCGGCAGATAGGTGATGGCGCCGGTGGTCTCGGTCAGGCCGTAGACCTGGGCGAGGCCGCAGCCGAACACCTTGAGCGCGCGCCGGATGAGGTCGAGCGGCGCCGGCGAGGCGCCATAGACGATGAGCTCGAGCGAGGAGAAATCGGTGTCGCGCGATTGCGGCGCCTGCAGCAGGAACAGCATCATCGCCGGGACGAAGATCGCCTTGGTGATGCGCTGCTGCTCGATGATGCGCAGAATCGCCGGCGGATCGAAATCGCGGGTCAGCACGTTCGCGACGCCGCGAAAAAGCCCGACCAGCGCCCAGCCGCTGCCGCCGATATGAAAGAGCGGCATGCAGACGAGGTTGACGTCGCCGTCGTGCCAATTGCCCCATTGGTCGAGCGCGCGGGGCAGCAGGGCGAGCAGATTGTCGTGGCTCAACTGCGCGCCCTTGGGATGGCCGGTCGTGCCGCTGGTATACATCTGGATGGCGCAATCCTGGCCGCGGACCGGCCGCAGCGGATCCAGCGCCTCCTGGCCGTCGCGCCATTGCCGGTAATCAGGCCAGGCCGCGTGCCTGCCGTCGAGCGCGATGATGCTGCGCACCGTCTTGAGCTCGCCCGCCACCTTCTCGACAGCCGCGTAGAAATCGGCGCCGACGAACAGCAGCTCGGCCTCGGCGTCATTGACGACGAAGGCGATCTCGGGTGGCGCCAGGCGGAAATTGACCGGCACCAGCACGACGCCCGCCTTGGCCGCGCCGAACCACAATTCGAAGAAGGCGGGGACGTTCTTCGACAGGAAGGCGATCCGCCGCGTGGGCGCGATGTCAGCGGCGATCAGGCCCTGCGCCACCTGGCTGGCCCGCCGGTCGAGCATCGCATAAGTGATCTTTTCGCCTTCGAAATGCAGCGCCACCGTCTCGGGGCGCGCTGCGGCGTGGCGGCGTGTGATGTCGGCAACGGTCGGAATCGCGGCAACCATGCATCGCCTCCCTGCGGGTGCTGTTCGCCATTCTGGCCGCCACCCGGGCCGTTCCGCGGCCCGCCGCGGCGCCGCGGCATGCCGGTGATATTGAAGGGGCTTTTGCCGTTGCACAAGCATGGGTAGAAGCGCCGCCGGCGGCCGGGGGGCTGGCCCCAAACCGTGCGGCGGGACGGCTGCCTGCCGCTTTCCTAGCCTTGGAGGGCGCGGGCGAAACGCTGCTGGCGCTCGAGCAGCGCCGGGAGGTCGAGGCCGGGCAGGACACCCTCCTCCACCACCCACCGGCCGGCGACCATGACCCGGTCGGCGCGATGCGCGCCGCAGCGCACCAGCGCCGCCACGGCATCGCCATAGCCGGCGAAGTTCGGGCCGTCGAGCGTGAAGAGCGCGAGGTCGGCAGCCTGGCCGGGGGCGATGCGGCCGAGCTCGGCGCGGCCGAGGCAGGCGGCCGAGCCCTCGGTCGCCCAGCGCAGCGCGTCGCGATGGCCGATGCGCTTGACCCCGTAGCGCCCGCGCTGCAGCAGGAAGGCGGCGCGCACCTCCTGGATCAGGTTGGAGCCGTCGTTGGAGGCCGAGCCGTCGACCCCGAGCCCCACCCTCACCCCCGCCTGCTCCATCTCCCAGACCGCGCAGGCGCCCGAGGCCAGCGCCTGGTTGCTGCAGGGGCAGTGGGTGACGGCGATGCCGGCCTGCGCCAGCCGCGCGATCTCGCCCGGCGCGAAATGGATGCCGTGGGCCACCCAGACCGGCGTCTCGAGCCAGCCGCATTGCTCGAGGTAGTCGAGCGGCCGGCAGCCCAGCACCTCCTGGCAATAGCGGTTCTCATCCGCGGTCTCGGCGAGATGGGTATGGAGGCGCACGCCGCGGCGCCGGGCGAGCGCCGCCGTCTCCTCCATCAGCGAGCGGGTCACGGTGAAGGGCGAGCAGGGCGCCAGCGCGATCTGCACCATGGCGCCGGGCGCCCGCTGGTGATAGGCGTCGATGAGGCGCTCGCTGTCGGCAAGGATCGCGTCCTGATCCTGCACGATGCTGTCGGGCGGCAGCCCGCCATCGCGGCGCGAGCGGTTCATCGAGCCGCGGGTGAGGACGACGCGGATGCCCAGCGCGCGCGCCGCCGCCACTTCGCTGTCGATCGCATGCTCGAGGCCCGGCGGAAAGACGTAGTGGTGATCGGTCGTCGTCGTGCAGCCGGAGAGCAGCAGCGCCGCCATCGCCGTCATCGCCGCGGTCTCCAGCGCCTCGGGCGTGAGCCGCCCCCAGATCGGATAGAGCGTCGTGAGCCAGCCGAACAGCTCCTCGTCGATCGCCGCCGGCAGCGCGCGCGTCAGCGTCTGATAGAAATGATGATGCGTGTTGATCAGCCCCGGCAGCACCACATGCGCGCCGGCCTCGAACACGGCGGCCGCGCGCGCCGGCTCGCGTCCCGCCGGCACCAGCTCGGTGATCCAGCCTTCCTCGACGACGATCCCGCGCTCGGCTCCCTCGGCGAGGATGGCCAGAGGATCCTTGATCCAGAGAGCTCCGCCGACTGCCATCGCCTGTCCCCGCCATTGCCTGATCGCAGCAAACCGCAAGGCCCGACCGCGCGCAAGCGCCGGGTGGCTTATGGATTTTTCCCATCGGTCCGGGACAGGGAGGGCGGCGATGAGAGAGCTGTCCGGGGCCGGCCTCCCCGGGCATCCGGGCCCTCGCGGCCAATTACCTCCTGCGCGAAATCGGCTACAGTCGATCGGTCCCAGGGGGAGCAATGGCGAAGCGGATGAGGAGCAAGGCGCGCCCGGTGAAGAGCATCCGCAGGCGATCCGGCGCGATGGGCTCGCGCGCGGCGAGGGCGGCGAGGCACGAGGCGACGCCATGAGCGGCATCATCACCGAATGGCTCAACCTGCTGATCCGCTGGTTCCACATCATCGTGGGCATCGGCTGGATCGGCACGTCGTTCTTCTTCATCTGGCTCGACGCCCATCTCACGCCGCGGCGCGAGGCGGCGCGCGGGTCGGCGGGCGAGATCTGGCTCTTCCATAGCGGCGGCTTCTACGAAGTCGAGAAGAAGCTGGTGGTGCCGACCGAGGTGCTGCCCCGGCTGCACTGGTTCAAATGGGAGGCCTATCTCACCTGGATCAGCGGCGTGCTGCTGCTGATCGTGGTCTATTATCTCGGCGGCGGCGTGTTCCTGATGGATCCCGGCAAGAGCGCGATCGGCCTGCCGGCGGGCGTGGCGATCGGGCTGGGCACGCTGCTGCTGGGCTGGCTGGTCTACGATTTCCTGTGGCGCTCGCCGCTCAGCCACCGGCCGATGCTGGCGGCGGCGATCTCCTTCCTGCTGCTCGCCGGCGTCGCCTTCGGCCTCAGCCGCGTGTTCAGCGGCCGCGCCGCCTATATGCATGTGGGCGCGCTGCTGGGCACGATCATGGCCGCCAATGTGTGGCGCGTGATCCAGCCGGCGCAGCGCCAGATGTACCGCACCAACCTTTCCGGCGGCGAGCCCGACGTGGCGTTGAGCAAGCAGGCGAAGCTGCGCTCGACCCACAACAACTACATGACGCTGCCGGTCGTCTTCGTCATGGTGAGCAACCATTTCCCCAGCACCTACGGCAACGCCTACAACTGGATCATCCTGCTCGTCCTCTTCCTCGCCGGCGCCGGCGTGCGCCATTATCTCAACGTCCATGACCGCGATCCGCGCGCCGGCAACTTCGTGCTGGGCCTCTCCGCGGCCGCCTTCATCGGGCTGATCGCCTTCACCGCGCTTCCCGCCTATGAGCGCGCCACCGCCGCTGCGGGCGCGGGGGCGCAGCGCGTCTCCTTCGCGCAGGTGCGGCCGATCATCGTCGAGCGCTGCATCGCCTGCCATTCGGCCAGGCCGACCGACAACGTCGTCACGGAGGCGCCGAACGGCGTCACTTTCGACACGCCGGCGCAGATCAAGGGCTATGTCGACAAGATCCACGCCCGCGTGGTCGAGACCGAGACCATGCCGCTCGGCAACAAGACCGGCATGACCGAGGCCGAACGCGCCGTGATCGGCCGCTGGATCGCCGAGGGAGCGCCGCTTGAGTAACCGCGGCGCCAAGCCCGCCGCGGGCGCGCGCTATCCCCGCGACATGGTGGGCTATGGCGGCAAGCCGCCCGATCCGCGCTGGCCGGGCAAGGCGCGCCTCGCGGTGCAGTTCGTCATCAATTACGAGGAGGGCGGCGAGAATTGCGTGCTCCATGGCGATGCCGCCTCGGAGGCTTTCCTGTCGGAGATCGTCGCGGCGCAGCCGCTCTATGGCGTGCGCCATATGAGCATGGAATCGATCTATGAATACGGCAGCCGCGCCGGCGTCTGGCGGCTGCTGCGGCTCTTCATCGAGCGGCGCATGACCGCCACGGTGTTTGCCGTGGGCATGGCGCTGGAGCGCAATCCGGCGGCGGCGGCGGCAATGGTCGCGGCCGGCTTCGAGATCGCCTCCCATGGCTGGCGCTGGATCGACTATCAATATGTCGAGCCCGCCATCGAGCGCGAGCATATCCGCCTGGCGGTGGCGGCGATCGAGCGCGTGACCGGCAGCCGGCCGCTCGGCTGGTACACCGGACGCACCAGCCCCAACACGCGCTCGCTCGTCGCCGAGCATGGCGGCTTCCTCTACGATTCCGACTCCTATGCCGACGATCTGCCCTATTGGGAGACGGTCGGCGGCCAGCCGCTGCTCATCGTTCCCTATACGCTCGACGCCAATGACATGCGCTTTGCCACCGCCCAGGGCTTCAATTCCGGCGACCAGTTCTTCGCCTATCTGCGCGACGCCTTCGACCTGCTCTACGCTGAAGGCGAGACCGCGCCCAAGATGATGTCGATCGGCCTCCATGCGCGGCTGGCCGGACGTCCAGCGCGCGCGGCGGCGCTGGCGCGCTTCCTCGACTATGTCGCCGGCCACGCGGATGTCTGGGTCTGCCGCCGCGTCGACATCGCCCGCCACTGGATCACGCATCATCCGGCAGCGAAAGGCGGCCGATGACCGCCGCGCCATCGCCGCGCCTGTCGCTGGCAACGCTGGAGCGCGCCGACAGGGCCGGCTTCGTCGCGGCGCTGGGCGGCATCTTCGAACACTCGCCCTGGGTGGCGGAGGCGGCCTTCGAGCAGCGTCCCTTCGGCAGCGTCGCCGCCTTGCATCGCGCCATGGTCGACATCGTCCGCGCCGCCGGACACGAGCGCCGGCTCGCGCTCATCCGCGCCCATCCCGAGCTCGCCGGCACACCGGCAGTCCCGCTGACCCGCGCCTCGCAGCAGGAGCAGGGCTCCGCCGGGCTCGGCAGCGCCGGCGTCGAGGAGCAGGCGCGCTTGCGCGAGCTCAACCGGCGCTACCGCGAGACATTCGGCTTCCCCTTCGTGATGGCGGTCAAGGGCCGCAATACAGCGGAGATCCTCGCGGCTTTCACCGAGCGCCTGGAGCACGCGCCCGAGGCCGAATTCGAGCGCGCGTTGCAAGAGATCGCGCGCATCGCGGCCTTGCGTCTCGAAGCGCTGGTCGAGGAGTGATCGTCATGGCGGCGCTGGGCGCGGAGATCATGCGGCAGGCGGACGAGCTTGCCGCCATCACCGAGGAGCCGGGCCGGCTCACCCGCACCTTCCTCACCGCCGAGCATCGGCGCGCCGGCGAGACCGTCATCGGCTGGATGCGCGCGGCCGGCATGAGCGCCGGCTTCGATGCCATCGGCAATGTCGTGGGCCGTTATGAGGGGCGCTCGCCGGGGCTGCCGGTGCTGTTGCTGGGCTCGCATCTCGATACCGTGCGCGATGCCGGGCGCTATGACGGCATGCTCGGCGTCATCACCGCCATCGCCTGCGTCGGCGAGCTCAGCCGGCAGGGAGAGCGGCCGGATTTCGCCATCGAGGTGTTCGGCTTTGGCGACGAGGAAGGCGTGCGCTTCCAGTCGACGCTGCTGGGCAGCCGCGCGGTCGCTGGCTGCTTCGACCCGGCACTGCTCGAGCGGCGCGACGCCACCGGCATCAGCCTGCGCGAGGCGCTCGACCGTTTCGGCCTTGCGCCCGAGCGCATCGGCACGGCGGCGCGGCGGCCGGAGCAGGCGCTCGCCTATGTCGAGCTCCATATCGAGCAGGGGCCGGTGCTGGAAGCGGAAGGGCTGCCGCTCGGCGTCGTGACCTCGATCGCCGGGGCCAGCCGCTATGCCGTCACGCTCACCGGCGAAGCGGGCCATGCGGGCACGGTGCCGATGGGGCTGCGCCGCGACGCGCTCGCCGCGGCGGCCGAGGCGGTGCTGCTGGTCGAGCAGCGCTGCGCCCAAGGCTCGCGCCTCGTCGGCACGGTCGGCCGCATCGCCGCGGCGCCCGGCGCGATCAACGTCATCCCCGGCCGCGCCGAGTTCAGCCTCGACATCCGCGCCGCCGAGGACGAGGAGCGGCGCCGCGCCACCGACGACATCCTGCGCGGCATCGAGACGATCTGCCGCCGCCGCGACGTGACGCTCGAGGTGACGCAGACCCATGACAACGCCGCCACCGCCTGCGCCCCGTGGCTCATGGCGCAGCTCGACCGCGCGGTGGCGTCCCGGGGCATCGCCATCCGCCGCCTGCCCAGCGGCGCCGGCCACGATGCGATGGTGATGGCCGGGATCACCGATATCGGCATGTTGTTCGTGCGCTGCCGCCGCGGCGTCAGCCACAATCCCGCCGAAGCGATCACCGAGGAGGATGCCGAGCTGGGGGCGGCGGCGCTGCTCGACTTCATCCGCCATTTCACGCCACAAACCGGCCGGCAGCCATGAGCGACGATCCACGCCTTCGCCTTCACGACGCCATCGGCCGGCGCTTCGCGGCGCAGACCGCGTTTCTCGCCGAGCTCGTGCGCTGCCCGTCGGACAACCCGCCGGGCGATTGCGCGCCGCTTGCCGGACGCGCCGCGTCGCTGCTGGAAGGGTTGGGCTTCACCGTCGAGCGCCACGCGGTGCCGGCGGGCGAGGCGCAGGCCTGCGGCATGATCTCGGCCACCAACCTGGTGGTGCGCCGCCGCTTCGGCCCCGGCCCCACCATCGCGCTCAACGCCCATGGCGACGTGGTGCCGCCCGGCGCCGGGTGGACGCAGGACCCTTATGGCGCGGCGATCGTCGACGGCGCCATGTATGGCCGCGGCGTCGCCGTGTCCAAATCCGACATCGCGACCTATGCCTTCGCCCTGCTGGCGCTCGCCGAATGCGGCGCGCCGCTCGCCGGCACGGTCGAGCTGCACGTCACTGCCGATGAAGAAACGGGCGGCACGATCGGGCCGAAATGGCTGCTCGAGCGCGGCATCAGCCGGCCCGATTACGCGCTTGCCGCGGGCTTTTCCTATGCCATCGTCACCGCCCATAATGGCTGCTTGCATCTCGAGGTCGAGATCTCCGGCCGGCAGGCGCATGCCGCACTCCCCGCCACCGGCGTCGACGCGCTCGAGGCCGCGACCGAGGTGCTCGCGGCGCTCTACCGTCATCGCCGCGGCTACGCCGCGCGGCGCTCCGCGGTCGAAGGCATCGAGTTCCCCACGCTGGTGGTGGGGTTGATCGAGGGCGGCATCAACACCAATGTCGTTCCCGACCGCGTCGTGCTGCGGCTCGACCGCCGCATCATTCCGGAAGAGCGCGCCGAGGCGGCCGAGCGGGAGGTGCGCGAGGTGATCGCGGCGGCGATGGCGGCGCATCCGCAGGCGCGCTGCACCATCCGCCGCATCCTGCTGGCGCTGCCGCTGGCGCCGCTTCCCGGCGTCGAGCGGCTGATCGAGCCGCTGGTCCGGCACGGCAGCCGCATCATGGGCGCGCCGGTGAAGCCGCAGGGCGTGCCGCTCTACACCGACGCCCGCCACTACGCCGCCGCCGGCATCCCGACCGTGCTCTACGGCGCGGGCCCCCGCAGCATCGGCGAGGCCAATGCGCACGGCGCCGACGAGCATCTGCGCCTCGACGATCTCGCCAAGGCCACCGAAGTGGTGGCGAACCTGCTGCTCGACCTGCTCGGCGCCGCTCAGTAGGGCGTCTTGTCCGGCTTCGCCTCCCAGGCGACGAAGGCGGCGCGCGCCTCCTCGGCGAGCAGGCGGATCATCGGCAGGCGGCGCGCTTCGGGGGGTGCCGCGATCTCGCGATAGAGGAAATCGTCGTCGAAGCCGATGCGCGCCGCATCGGCGCGGGTGTTGGCGTAATAGATGCGCTCGAGCCTGGCCCAATAGATCGCCGCCAGGCACATCGGACAAGGCTCGCAGCTGGTATAGATCTCGCAACCGTCGAGGCTGAAGCTGCGGAGCGCGGCGCAGGCACCGCGGATGGCGACGATCTCGGCATGGGCGGTCGGGTCGTTGGTCGAGGTGACGCGGTTCCAGCCTTCGGCAATGATGACGCCGCCCTTGACGACGACCGCGCCGAAGGGTCCGCCGCTGCCCTGCTCCATATGCTCGTGCGACAGCGCGATCGCCCGGCGCATGAACGCCTCGCCGCTCATGCGCTGCTCCTCGCCGCCGGACCAAAGCAGATCTCATCCCCCCTCCCCCCTTGAGGGCGAGGGTCGGGGTGGGGGGTGGCCACAAGCTCGGCGCATGCTGCGATCGCAACATCGCAAGAGACGCATACGGTGAGGTGCATGCGCGACCCCCCACCTGCCCGAGGCCTGCGGCCTCGGGCACCCTCCCCCTCAAGGGGGGAGGGGCGCATCCGACCCGCACATGCTCTAGCAGCGGCGGCTTGCGACCCGATACAATCGGAGCCGAACGCGTCATCGGCAAGGGAGCAAGCTGCGTGGATCGCGACGCTTTTCTGCGGGCCATGCCCAAGGCGGAGCTGCATCTTCATCTCGAAGGAACGCTCGAGCCCGCGATGATGTTCGCGCTGGCCGAGCGCAACCGCGTGGCGCTCGCCTTCCGCTCGCCCGAGGATCTCGCCGCGGCTTATGATTTCGCCGACCTGCAGGCGTTTCTCGATCTCTACTACCAGGGCTGCCGCGTGCTGGTCGAGCCGCAGGACTTCTTCGACCTCGCATCGGCCTATTTCGCGCGGTGCCGCACGGAGAACATCCTCCATGCCGAGGTGTTCTTCGATCCGCAATCGCATACCGCGCGCGGCGTCCCGCTGGCGCACGTCTTCGAGGGCTTCTTCGCCGCGGCGCAGCAGGCCGAGCGCGAGTCCGGCCCGTCGGTGGGCTTCATCATGTGCTTCCTGCGCCATCTCGATGCGAGCGAGGGCATGGCGCTGCTGCGCGAGGCACGGCCCTGGCTCGACCGGCTCGCCGGCGTCGGCCTCGACAGCTCCGAGCGCGGCCATCCGCCGGCGAAATACGCCGAGGTCTTCGCCGAGGCGCGGCGGCTGGGCCTGCACGCCTGCGCCCATGCCGGCGAGGAGGGGCCGGCCGCCAATATCTGGGACAGCCTCACCCTGCTCCGGGTCGAGCGCATCGATCATGGCGTGCGCGCCGTCGAGGATCCCGCGCTTCTCGTCCATCTCGCGGCGACGCAAATGCCGCTCACCATCTGTCCCCTCTCCAACATAAGGTTGCGCGTCTTTCCCTCCATGGCCGAGCACAGCTTCGGCAAGCTCTACCGCGCCGGCGTCAAGGTCACGATCAACAGCGACGACCCCGCCTATTTCGGCGGCTATCTCTGCGACAACTACCGCGCTTGCGCCGACGCCTTCGATCTGCGCGAAGCCGATCTGCTGCGCATCGCCGCCAACGGGTTCGAGGCGAGCTTCGCGGCGCCGGAGCGCAAGGCGGCGCTGCTGGCGCGGCTCGACCGCTTCGGCCGCGACGCCGCCGCTTCCGGCTGAGCCGGCGGCGTGCCGGCGGCGCGCGGCCGCGATCGCGCGAGAGTCCGGCCTAGCCCGGCGCCTTCTCGTCGATGCCTTTGACATACCAGTTCATGCCCAAAATGGCGGGATCGGGCAGCACGGCGCCGTCCTTCACCATCAGCGTGCCGTCCTGCTTGTGGATCGGACCGTGGAAGGGATGGAGCTTGCCCGACGCGATCGCCGCGGTGGTGCCTTCCGCCATTGTCTTGACCTCGGCCGACATGTTGGTGAAGGGCGCCATCACCACCATCTTGCTGCCGAGCCCGCCCCAGACGTCGCCCGACTTCCAGGTGCCGTCGAGCACCGCCTTGGCGCGCTCGATATAATAGCCGGACCAGTTGTCGATGATCCCCGAAAGCTGCGCCTTGGGCCCGAATTTGAGCATGTCGGAATCCTGGCTGAAAGCCTTGACCCCGCGCTGCTCGGCGATCTGCATCGCCGCCGGGCTGTCGGTGTGCTGGGTGATGATGTCGGCGCCCTGGTCGATCAGCGCCTTGGCGGCGTCGGCCTCCTTGCCGGGATCGAACCAGGAATTCACCCAGACGATCTTGACCTTCATGTCCGGCCGGACCGACCAGGCGCCGAGCATGAAGGAGTTGATGCCCGACACCACCTCGGGGATCGGGAAGGAGCCGACATAGCCCACCACGCCGCTCTTCGACACCTTGCCGGCGATCTGGCCGATGACATAGCGGCCTTCGTAGAAGCGGCCCGAATAGGTGGCGAGGTTCGCGGCGCGCTTGTAGCCGGTGGCGTGCTCGAACTTCACATCGGGGAAGCGCTTGGCGACCTTGACGGTGGCATCCATGAAGCCGAAGGAGGTGGTGAAGATGAGCTTGCAGCCCGAGCGCGCCAGCCCCTCGATCGCGCGCTCGGCATCGGGGCCTTCGGGCACGTTCTCGACGAAGGTGGTCTCGACCTTGCCGGCGAGCGCCTTCTCCAGCGCCTTGCGCGCGACGTCGTGCTGGTAGCTCCAGCCGAAATCGCCCACCGGCCCGACATAGATGAAACCCACCTTCAGCGGGGCGGCCGCCCGCGCATAGCGCGTGACGAGCGGCAGGCTGGCCGCGATCGCGGTCCCCTTCAGGAATTGGCGTCTGATCATCATCACTCCTCCGATTGACGGCGGGAGCCTTCCCCCGGCGGCCGTTGATCGATGCCGTCCCGCGCAGGCCGCGCCGCGGGACGGCGGCAGGCATCTAGTGGTCCGGCACGAAGGGCGTGCCGAGCGACCCCGGGCCGGCGCTGCGGCCGCGCGAGCGCGAGATGACCACGAGCACCAGGATGGTGGCAAGATAAGGCAGCGACGACATGAGCTGCGACGGCACGCCGAGCCCGTAGCCCTGGGCGTAGAGCTGCAGGATGGTGACGGCGCCGAAGAGATAGGCGCCGAGCGCCAGCCGCCAGGGGATCCAGGACGAGAACACGACCAGCGCCAGCGCGATCCAGCCGCGGCCCGCCGTCATTCCCCGCACCCAGAAGGGCGTGTAGCCCAGCGACAGATAAGCGCCGGCGAGACCGGCGCAGCCGCCGCCGAACAGGATCGCCAGCAGCCGCACGCGCAGCACCTTGTGGCCGAGCGCATGCGCCGAGAGCGGATTGTCGCCGATGGCGCGCAGCATCAGCCCGGTGCGCGTGCGCCAGAGGAACCAGGAGACGCCCAGCAGCAGCGCGACCGAGGCGTAGACGAAGCCGTCCTCGCCGAACACGATCGGCCCGATGAAGGGCAGGTCGGAGAGGCCGGCGATGTGCAGCTTCGGTGTGGGGTCGCGCCGCGCGCCGACGAAATCCGCGCCGATCAACCCGGAAAGGCCGAGGCCGAAGATGGTGAGCGCCAGGCCGCAGGCGACCTGGTTGGCGGCAAAACCCAGCGTCATCAGCGCGAAGATCGCGGCGAGCGCCATGCCGGCGCCGATGCCGGCGAGCGCACCCAGGATCGAGCTGCCGGTGAGGATGGCGACGACGAAGCCGCAGGCCGCACCCATCACCATCATGCCTTCGACGCCGAGGTTGAGGACGCCCGAGCGCTCGACCACCAGCTCGCCCAGCGCGGCGATGAGCAGCGGCGTCGCCGCGGTGATGATGGTGAGCAGGACCGGCTCAAGCAGCACGGCGCACCGCCTTGTGCCGCATGCGGAAGAGATGCAGCCGATAGAGGATGAGGGTGTCGCAGGCGAGCACGTAGAACAGCAGCACGCCCTGCAGCACGACGGTGAGATCGAGCGGCACGCGCAACGCGATCTGGGCCTGCTCGCCGCCGAGATAGGAGAGGGCCAGCACCAGCCCCGCCAGCAGGATCCCGATCGGGTTGAGCCTGCCGAGGAAGGCCACGATGATCGCGGCGAAGCCATAGCCCGGCGACAGGGTGGGCAGCAGCTGGCCGATCGGCCCCGCCACCTCGATGATCCCGGCGAGCCCGGCGAGCGCGCCCGAGATGGCGAAGGCCAGCAGGATGTCGCGGCGATCGTCGAAGCCGGCAAACCGCCCGGCGCGCGGCGCCATGCCGACGACGCGCAGCTCGAAGCCGCGCAAGGTGGTGCCGAGGAAGACGAGAGCCACCGCCACCACCAGCGGCGCCAGCAGCACTCCCCAATGCAGCCGGCCGCCGGCGACCAGCAGCGGCATCGTCGCCGCGGGCTCGAAGGTCACGCTCTGGGGGAAATTGTAGCCATGCGGATCGCGCCAGGGCCCGCGCACGAGGTAGTCGAGCCCGAGCTGGGCGACATAGACCAGCATCAGGCTGGTGAGGATCTCGTTGGCGCCGAAGAAGACGCGCAGCGCCGCGGGGATGAGGCCGTAGAGCATGCCGCCCAGCGCGCCCAGCAGCAGCATGCCCGGCAGCACCCACCAGGCGCCGGTGGTGTGATAACTGAGCGCGAACCAGCCGCCGAGCATGGCGCCGGCGATGTACTGGCCTTCGGCGCCGATGTTCCAGGTGTTGGCGCGGAAGCAGACGGCGAGGCCGATGGCGATCAGCACCAGCGGCGAGGCCTTCACCGCCAGCTCCTGCAGGCTCCAGCCGGAGCCCAGCGGCGACAGGAAATAGACGGCGAGGCCGCGCCAGGGATCGACCCCCACCGCCGCGAGCAGCAGCGCGGCGGTGGCGATGGTGAGCGCGACCGCGATCGCCGGCGAGGCCAGCATCATGGCGCGGGAGGGCAGGGCGCGGCGCTCCAGCTCAATCAGCATCGGCCGGCTCCAGCACGTTTTCCGGATGCGCGCCGCCCATCAGCAGCCCGATCCGCTCGAGCGACAGCGTTTGCGCCGGATGCGCCTCGGAGAGGCGCCCATGCGCGATCACCGCGATGCGGTCGGCGATCTCCAGGATCTCGTCGAGGTCCTGGCTGATGACCAGCACCGCCGCGCCCTGCGCCGCGAGATCGACCAGCGCCTGGCGGATGATCACCGCCGCGCCGACATCGACGCCCCAGGTCGGCTGGTTGACGACCAGCAGATGCGGCTCGACCAGGATCTCGCGGCCGACGACGAATTTCTGCAGATTGCCCCCCGAGAGGCTTCCCGCCTCGGGATCGTGCCCGCTCTTGCGCACGTCGAAGGCGGCGCAGATCTCTCCCGCCAGCCGCGCCGCGCGCCGGCGCAGCAGGAATCCGAACCGCGTCAGCCCGCCGGTGCTGTGCCGCGTCAGCAGCACATTGTCGGAGAGCGTCAGGCGCGGCACCGCGCCGTGCCCCAGCCGCTCCTCCGGGACGAAGGCCGCGCCCATCCGGCGGCGCTGGGTGATGCCGCGCTGGCCGACCGGCGCGCCGTCGATCAGCACGGCATCGGCGCGGCTCGGACGCTCGCCGGAGAGCGCGGCGAAGAGCTCGCCCTGGCCGTTGCCCGCGACGCCGGCGATGGCGACGATCTCGCCCCCACGCACGGCGAGCGAGATGTCGGCAAGCGCGATGCCGAGCACGCGATCGGGCGGCAGCGACAGGCGGCGCAGCTCGAGCCGCGGCGCGCCGGCGCGCGCCGGGCGGTGCTCGATCGGCTTCACCTCCGATCCCACCATCAGCCGGGCCAGCGACGCCGCCGTCTCCCGCCGCGGCGATACGCCGGCCACGACCCTTCCCTGGCGCAGCACGGTGGCGGCCTCGCACAGCCGCCGCACTTCCTCGAGCCGGTGGGTGATGTAGAGGATCGCGCGCCCCTCGCCGGCCAGCCGCTCCAGCGTGTCGAACAGCAGATCGGCCTCCTGCGGGGTCAGCACCGAGGTCGGCTCGTCCATGATGATGAGCTTGGGATCCTGCAGCAGGCAGCGCACGATCTCGATGCGCTGGCGCTCGCCGACCGAGAGATCGTGGACATAGCGCGTGGGATCGAGCGGCAGGCCGAAGGCGGCGGACAGCGCCTCGATGCGCGACGCGATCGAGCGCAGCGTCTCGCGCGTGGGCAGGCCCAGCGCGACGTTCTCCGCGACGGTGAGCGCCTCGAACAGCGAGAAATGCTGGAACACCATGCCGATGCCGAGGGCGCGCGCCGCCGCCGGCGAGGTGATCTCGACCTTGGCGCCCTGCCAGAAGATCTCGCCCTCGTCGGGCTGGAGGGCGCCGTAGAGCACCTTGACCAGCGTCGACTTGCCGGCGCCGTTCTCGCCCAGCAGCGCGTGGATGGCGCCTTCCTCGACCGCGAGGTCGATGTGGTCATTGGCGACGAGATCGCCGAAACGCTTGACGATGCCGCGCGCCTCCAGCACCAGCCGCCGCCCCGCCTGCGCCGCCTCAGCCACGAGCGCTCACGCCCAGGGGCTCGGTGAACGTCAGCGTGCGCCGCTCGCGGCGCAGCAGCAGCTCGACGACGATGCCGGCGGCGATCGCGGCAGGGAGCTTGGCGCGCAGCACCGGCACGCCCACGGGACAGACGAGGTGCTTCTCCGCGGCTCCGCCCAGCCCCATCTCGCGCAGCCGGAAGAGGAACCGCCCGCGCTTGGTGGCGCTGCCGATCAGGCCGACATAGGCAAAACGGTCCGCGGCAAGCGCGGCGGCGACGATGTCGAGGTCGAGCGCGTGGCTGTGCGTCATCACCAGGACGAAGGCGCCGTCGGGCGCCGTCGCCAACGCCGCGGCGGGCTCGGCGGGCGCCAGCAGCGAGACCGCGCCCGCCAGACGCTCGGGAAAGGCCCCCGGCCGCGGATCGATCCAGGTGATCCGGAACGGCAGCGGCGCCAGCGCCAGCACCAGCGCGCGGCCGACATGGCCGGCGCCGAAGAGATGGAGCGAGGTGCGCGCATCCTCGAAACGCTGCAGCAGCGCGCCGCCGGCGGTCAGCCGTGCCGCAGCGGACCCCAGCGCCGCGATCTCCGCCGCATCGGCAACCCGCCGTCCCGTCCCGTCGGAGATGGTGACCACCGGCCCCTCCGCCTCGCGCTCGGCCAGCGCGCGGGCGACATCGAGCTCGCTCGTGTCGATGGTCTCGATCGCGAGCTTGACCCGGCCGCCGCAGCATTGGCCGAGCTCCGGGCCGAGGACGATGTCGCGCAGGCTGAGGCGGAGGGTGCCGCGGGCGAGCGCCGCCTGCGCCGCGCCCAGCGCCTGCCATTCGAGCGCGCCGCCGCCGATGGTGCCGGAGAAGGCGCCCGAGGGCAGCACGATCATCCGCGCCCCCGCCTCGCGCGGCGTCGATCCCCGTGTCTCGACGATCGTCACCAGCGCCAGCCGCTCCTCGCCCTCGAGCAGATCGGCGATCCGGCTCCACAGCCGCATCGCGCCGGCCTCGCCCTGCCGCGCCGCGGCCGTCATTCCGCCGCCGCCTTCAGCGGCAGGCGGCCGAGCCGCGAGCGCAGCTCCTCGATCGCCAGCAGCACGCGCTCCGGCGTCGCCGGCGCATCGAGCAGCGGGCTCAGCTGGTGCTCGCCCACCGCGGCGATGGCATCCTTCAGCGCGTGGAAGACCGAGATGCCCAGCATCAGCGGCGGCTCGCCCACCGCCTTGGAGCGGTAGATCGTCGGCTCGCGGTTGCGCCCGCCGCGCAGCAGCGCGACGCGGAACTCGGCCGGCACGTCGCTGCAGGTCGGGATCTTGTAGGTGGAGGGCGCATGGGTGGTGAGCCGCCCGGCCGCGTCCCAGCACAGCTCTTCGCTGGTCAGCCAGCCCATGCCCTGCACGAAGCCGCCCTCGACCTGGCCGAGATCGATCGCCGGGTTGAGCGAGTTGCCGCAATCATGCAGGATGTCGACGCGCCGCAGCCGGTACTCGCCGGTCAGCGTGTCGATCTCCACCTCGCTCACCGCCGCGCCATAGGCGAAATAGTAGAACGGCCGGCCGCGATGCGTCCGCGTGTCATAGCGCAGCTTGGGCGTGCGGTAGAAGCCGGTGGCGGAGAGCGAGACGCGGCCGCGGTGGGCATGGCGCGCCAGCTCGGCGAAGCCGAGCGATCGCCGGCCGAGCCGCACCCGGCCGCCGGCGAAGACCACCGCCTGCGGCTTGCCCCCCAGCAGCGACGCGGCGCAGCGCGCCAGCCGCGCCTTGATCGCGCGCGCCGCCGCCTGCGCCGCCTTGCCGTTGAGGTCGCTGCCCGCCGAAGCGGCGGTAGGCGAGGTATTCGGCACCTTCTCGGTGGTGGTCGCCGTGATCCTGACGCGGTCGAGCGGGAGGCCGAACTCGTCGGCGACCACCTGCGCCACCTTGATGAAAAGCCCCTGCCCCATCTCGGTGCCGCCGTGATTGAGCTGGACGCTGCCATCGGTATAGACGTGCACCAGCGCGCCCGCCTGGTTCATCGAGGTGGCGGTGAAGGAGATGCCGAACTTCACCGGCGTCAGCGCCAGGCCGCGCTTGAGCCACGGGCTGGCGGCGTTGAAGCGCTGGATCGCCGCGCGCCGCGCCGCGTAGCCGGCGCTCTCCTCCAATTCGGCGACGATGTCGTGGATGACGTTGTCCTCGACCTTCATGTGGTAGGGGGTGACGTTGCGCCGCCGGCGGCCGTAGAAGTTGCGCTTGCGCACCGCCAGCGGATCCTGGCCCAGATAGCGCGCGATCTCGTCGACGACCTGCTCGATCGCCATCATCCCTTGCGGCCCGCCGAAGCCGCGGAAGGCGGTGTTGGAGACGGTGTTCGTCTTGTAGCGATGCGAGGTGATGGTGACGTTGTCGAGGTAATAGCAATTGTCGGCATGCATCATGGCGCGGTCGTTGACCGCCGCCGACAGGTCCGCCGACATACCGCAGCGCGAGGCGAGCGTGAACTCGACGCCGAGGATGCGGCCTTCGGCATCGAAGCCGACATCGTAGTCGGCGATGAAATCGTGGCGCTTGCCGGTGAAGACCATGTCGTCGTCGCGGTCGAGGCGCAGCTTGACCGGCCGGCCGGTGCGCTGCGCCAGCAGCGCCGCGACGCAGGCGATCGGCGCCGCCTGCGTCTCCTTGCCGCCGAAGCCGCCGCCCATGCGCCGCACCTGCGTCACCACGGCGCTGTCGGGCAGGCCCAGCACCTTCGCGACGAGATGCTGCACCTCGGTCGGATGCTGCGTCGAGCTCAGCACCAGCATGTCGCCGCCTTCGCGCGGCAGCGCCATCGCCACCTGGCCCTCGAGATAGAAATGCTCCTGGCCGCCGATGGCGAGCCGTCCCTTGAGGCGATGAGGCGCCCGCGCCAGCGCCGCCGCGGCATCGCCGCGCCGCATCACCTGCGTCGGCAGGACGAAGGATTGCCGCGCCAGCGCCGTCTCGATGTCAGGGGTCGCCGGCAGATCCTCGTATTCGACCACCGCCTGGAACGCGGCGGCGCGGGCGAGCTCGATGCTGTCGGCCGCGACCGCGAACAGCGACTGGCCGCAATACTCGACGACGTCCTCGGCGAAGACGAGATCGCCCGGCAGCACCGGGCCGATGTCGTTGGCCGCCGGCAGGTCGCGCGCCGTCATCACCGCGGCGACGCCGGGCGCAGCGGCCGCGGCGGCGAGGTCGAGGCGGGTGATGCGCGCATGCGCCCGCTCGCTCAAGCGGATATAAGCGTGCAGCAAATCGCGCGGCTCCGGCACGTCGTCGACATAGAGCGCCGTGCCCGCGACGTGGTGCACGGCGCTGTCGTGCGGCAGCGGCGCCGCGACCGCCGGGCGGTGTTGCCGCCGCGTCATGCCGGGACGCTTTCCGCCGCCCGCAGCCGGGTCGCGCCCGGCCGGCCCGCGGTCTCGAGCTGGAACTTGCGCAGCAGGTTGCGCGCCACCAGCCGGCGATAGGTGCCGCTCGCCCGCATGTCGGAGATCGGCGCGAAGCAATCGTCGAGCACCGGCAGCGCCGCTGCCACCGTCGCCTCGGTCCAGCTGCGCCCGATCAGCGCCTGCTCGCACGCCGCCGCCCGTTTCGGCACCGCCGCCATGCCGCCATAGCAGAGGCGGATATCGGCCACCCGGCCGCGCTCCAGCACCAGCGAGAAGGCGCCGCAGACGGCGGAGATGTCCTGATCGAAGCGCTTGGCGACCTTGTAGACGCGGAACCGGCGCCGGGCGTCGGGGAGCGGCACGCGCACCCGCTCGATGAACTCGCCGCGACGCAGCGCCGTCTTGCGATAGTCGAGGAAGAAGTCGTCGAGCGGCAGCTCGCGCCGCGCGGCGCCCTGCCGCAGCACCAGGCTGGCGCCGAGCGCCATCAGCGCCGGCGGCGTGTCGCCGATCGGCGACGCGTTGGCGATGTTGCCGCCGATGGTGCCGAGATTGCGCACCTGCACCGAGCCGAGGCGCCGCAGCAGCTCGGCGAAATCGGCATAGCGCGTCGTCAGCGCCGCCTCGGCATCGGCATAAGTGACCGCGGCGCCGATCTCGAGATGCGTGTCGGTGACCGCGATCGCGTCGAGACCCTCGACGCCGCCGAGATGGATCAGGGTGTCGAGCCGGCGGTGCTGCTTGGTGACCCAAAGCCCGAGATCGGTGCCGCCGGCGAGCAGATGCGCCTCGGGATGGCGCTCGACCAGCTCGGCCAGCGCATCCACCGTCCGCGGCGCGAAGAAGCGGCGCCCGTCATGCTCCAGCGCCAGCGTGTCCCGCCGCGCGATCGAGCGCAGCAGCGCCGCGATCGACGCCGCGGCGGCGCCATCGCGGCTTTCGCCATAGGCATAGGCGCGCTCGGCCGCCGCCACGATCGGACGGTAGCCGGTGCAGCGGCAGAGATTGCCGGCGAGCACATCGTCGATGCGTGCCCGCGCGGGCGGCGTCGTCTCGCTCTCATAGAGGGCGAACAGCGACATGACGAAGCCCGGCGTGCAGAAGCCGCATTGCGAGGCGTGGCAATCGACCATGGCGCGCTGCACCGGATGCAGCCGGCCGCCCGCGCCGAGGCTCTCCACACTGGTCAGCGCCTTGCCGTCGAGCGCCGGCACGAACAGGATGCAGGCATTGACCGCGCGATGGCGCAAGCCGCCTTCCGCAAGCTCACTCAGCACCACAGTGCAGGCGCCGCAATCACCCTCGGCGCAGCCTTCCTTGGTGCCGCAGCGCCGCTCGACCGTGCGGAGGTAATTCAGCACGGTGAGCGTGGGATCGACGGAGCGGAGCTCCCGGATCCGGCCGTCGAGCACGAAGCGGACGCAATCGGTCATCGCCCGCCCCTAGGAGCCGCGATAGGTGGAGTAGGACCAGGGCGAGACCAGCAGCGGCACGTGATAGCGCCCCTCCGCCTCGGCGACGCCGAAGCGCAGCAGCACCTGGTCGAGGAACGGCGGATCGGGCAGGCGCATGCCGAGCGCGCGAAAATAGTCGCCGGCATGGAACACCAGCTCGTAGACGCCCGGCGGCACCGCGCCGCTGTCGCCGAGCGGCGCGTCGCAGCGCCCATCATCGTTCGTCACGCTCGCCGAGAGCAGCCGGCGCTCGCCGGCAGCGGCATAAAGCTCGACCTTCATGCCCGCGGCGGGCCGTCCCTGGGCCGTGTCGAGCACATGCGTGGTCAGCCTTGCCACCGGATACGTCCCTCCGCGCGCCGCGCCATCGCCGATAGAACGGGGCTTCTTCGGCCCGCGCGTCAATACTGCCGGGAAAGCGCGCCCGGGGGCAAGTCGTACCGGATTTTGACCAGGATTGCATACGATCTGACCAGGCGAAAATCGGCTTCCCGGCGGCCGGTCGGGCCGGGCATGCGGCCGCGCCGATCGACGCAAGCAGCATGCCAGCGCGCTCGCTCGCGGCGGCAGATGCCGGTATCATTCGGCGCAACGGGAGTGCGGCAAGAGGGGGCGCCATGTTCGGCATCGACGGCTTCGAGCCCTGGACGGGCCTCGACGGCAAATACGAAGCCAGCCATCCGCAACTCATGGTCGTCGGCGATACCCGTCTCGATGCACCGCTTACCGATCGCGAATGCATCCTGCGCAAGATCAACGGCGCGCCCGACCTCATCTTCACCAATTTCGAGCAGGCGGTGCTCGGCCGGCGCCATTGGGAAGAGGGCTTCCGCGCCGCGGTGCGGGCGTTCTGGGAGCGCACCCTATTCTACAACTACAACGTCGCCCATCTCGGCAGCCAGGCCGGCGCGCCGCTCACCGCCAGGACGCGGTCGGATCCGCTGCATGCCCGGCTGCTGCGCGACATGCTGGGCCGCTACAAGCCGAGCCATGTCATCGTCTGGGGCGAGGCGAATTGGGACGCGATGACCGTGGCCGATGCCACCTGGGAGGAGAGCGAGTTGATCCGCTTCGGCGATGTCGACGAACCCTGCCGCGGCGTCACGCTCGACGGGAGCCGCAGCTACTTCACCCGCATCCGCCATCCTTCAGCGGGCTTCGCCTATGAGCGCTGGTCGGGGCTGCTTTCCCGCTTCCTGCAACGATCGGCTTAGCGCGCCGGCCGCCTCCCCGCATTGCCGGAGGAGGCGGCCGGCGCTCCGTCATTCGGCCGGCGTCGCGCTGATCGCGCGCGCATGGCGCTCGACCGGCTGCGGCGCGGTGACGGCGAAGCGCGAACAGCCATAGAGGAAGACGGCGACCGCGAGATAGCTCACCGCCACGCTCGGCGAGCGGCCGATGCCGATGGCCTCGCCATGGATGAAGCCGAAGAAGGTCAGCACCGCCCCGGCGGCGGCAAAAGCCGCGGCCTTGGCGAATTGGCGTTCGATCATGAAGACCGTGATCGCGCCGATCACCACGCCGGCGAGAATGGCGCCACCGCCCAGAACCGCGAGCCCGTGATAGAGCACGCCAACCCCTTCGAGCTTGGCCATGCCGACCGCGGCGGCGTTGGTTCCCGCCGCGCCCAGCGCGCCGTCGATCTGGATCTTGCCCCAGGCGGCGATCTGCGGAACCATCGCCAGCACGATCGCCGGCGCATGCGATTTGGGCGTCTCCTGGAAGGCCTGCGAGCCGATCAGCATGCCGATATAGAGCAGGATCGGCAGGATCGCGACCACCGGGATCAGCGACATCATCACCGCCACGATGCCGAACCAGGAGAGCAGGATCACCATGACGCCCGTGGCGGCGGAATAGCCGATGCGGCCGCCCATCGCCTTCCAGCCGGGGTGGCCGATATAGACGGCATTGATGAAGGGATTGCCCATCAGGCAGCCGATCAGGCTGATCACGCCGTCGGCGGTCAGCACCCGCGTGGTCGGGAAGGAGTTCGCCCGCGGCCGCGGCGCTTTCGACATTGTCCATCGCCTCGACGAGATCATAGATGCCGAAGGGGATGGCGGTCACCAGGATGACGCCGAGATATTTGAAGCCGGCGAAGACCGAGCCGATGGCCGGAAGCGGATACTCGAAGCCGAAGCCGGCCATCGAGTTCCACAGCGAGGTGCCGGTGAGGCCGCCATAGCCCAGCCCCAGCGCATTCGATCCCCAGGCGATGATCGTGCCGACGCCGATGGCGATGAGGCCGCCGGGCACGCCCTTGAAATAGCGCACGCCGCCGAACCAGTTGGCCAGGATCAGCGCGAAGCAGACGAAGCCGATCACCGGCGTCATCATCATCTGCGAGGCCGGGCTCATCGAGATGAAGGTGATGGAGACGCCGGCGAGCGAGCCCAGCAGGGCGGCGCGCGGCGTGATCTTACGGATCCAGGGGGCGAGGAAGCCGCCCGCCATCAGCACGAAGCTCTGCACGAAGACCCAGGTCAGCCCCGCTTCCCAGGCCTGCACCGGATCGTGGGTCTTGGCGAGGACCGGCATCATGATGACGAAGGTGACGACGAACATGTGCGGCACGCTGGTGCCGGAGGGCAGCGCCGTGACATCGTCGCGGCCGGTCTTGACCGCCAGGCGATAGGCGAGCCAGGCGTAGTAGAGGGTGCTCAGGCACAGCATCAGCCCAGCCGCCGGCAGGATGCGGCCGAAGACCAGCGAGTCCGGCATCTTCAGCACGTAGCGCAGCAGCCCGGTGATGGTCAGCACATTGACCAGGATATTGGTGCCGAAGCCGAAAAACGCGTTCCAATCGCCGGGAACCCAGATCTTCGGTTTCGCTGTCATGGTGACGACGCCTGTGGTCATTGCCCCCTCCTTCCGAAACCCCGATCTCGATTCTGTTTGCGCGCCGGTTACCCCTCGCCCAGCGCCGCGATCAGCGGCTCCGATCGCCCGACCCAGCCGAAGATGCCGCCTTGCGCCTTGATCATGCGCAGGCCCATCTCGTGGAATTCGGGGAAATAGGAACCGACGCAATCCTCCAGCACGAGGCACTCGTAGCCCCGGTCATTGGCTTCGCGCACGGTGGTATGGACGCAGACCTCGGTGGTGACGCCGCAGACGACGAGCTGGGCGATGCCGCGATTGCGCAGGATGGAGTTGAGATCGGTGGCGTGGAAGGCGCCTTTGCCGGGCTTGTCGATCACCGGCTCGCCGGCGACCGGCGCCAGCTCGGCGATGATGTCGTGGCCCGGCTCGCCCCAGACCAGGATGCGCCCCATCGGTCCGCGATCGCCGATGCCGGTCTTGAGCCGGCCGCGCGCCTTCTTGGCCGGCGGCAGATCGGTGAGATCCGGGCGATGGCCTTCGCGGGTATGGATGACCAGCATCTCGGCCGCGCGCGCCGCCGCCAGCACCCGCCGCGTCGGCTCGATCGCCCGGCGCAGCAGCGACACGTCGTTCCCCAGCGCCGCGCCGAAGCCGCCCGGCTCGAGGAAATCGCGCTGCATGTCAATGATGACCAGCGCTGCGCGCGCCCGGTCGAAGGCCAGAGGATAGGGATCGCAATCGATCATCGGCATGCAGCGCGCAACGCAAGAGCCGTGCCAGCCGCAGCGCTGGCGCTCCCCTCAGACCGCCACCGGCCTGCGCCCGGCACCGCCGCGGCGCGCTTTAGTGTCGCAGGCTCAAGCACATAGCCGGCCCGACCCGGACCCCGGCAGCGGCGCCCGCGTCGCCGCCCAAGCAGCAGGCGTCGCCCGGCCAGCGGTATGCAATGCGCCGAGGCGTGGCTATTTGAGCGGCAGACGCTGATTGTTTCGGCGGCGTCGACGCCACCCGTGATCCAGACTCAGGAGAGATGCGGCGTCTCATAGAGGCGCAGGATCTCCTGGCGGGCCTCGTCGCCGGTGATCGCTCCTTGGGCGTATCGCTCCAGGACCTGCCGCTCTGCGGCGGAGACGATGCGGCCCTCGCGGCGGGCGGTTTCGAGCGCATGGCTCACCCATTCGGCGCGACCGGCGAGTTCGGCCGCGGTGAGCTTCGGGGAGACGGGGACATCGGACATGTGATGACCTCCAGGCCGATCTACCCCGTCCTCCAAGCAATGCGCATGCCAAGGTGCGATGCGGGCCGGCCGGCCGGGGATGGTTGGGCGCGCGATCGCCTAACACCCTCCAAGACATGCCGCAGGCGGAGGAATTGCGATGAGGCCCGAACCTAGCAAGCGCCGGCGATTTGACTTGGAGCCGCTGATCGAGCGCATCATGGTCTGCTGCATCGGCAGCCTGGCGGTGGCCAGCGTCATGGCCGTCGTCGTCCTGTCGGTGCTGAGCCCTTCCCCTTGAGGACAATTCGCCTGGCCGCTGCCGGCGATCAGTTGGAGGGGTAAGGAAGTCCGGCGTCGGAGGTGGCGGCGGCGTGATCGACCTCGATATGGGCGAAGCGGCCGAGATCGTCGGGTGGCGCTGACGGTACCAGCGTCAGGATCACCAGCACGCTGAGATAAAAGCCGCCGAGCCCCACGGCGATGACGAGCAGCGGCTCGTTCGTCGCTTCCGCGAAGCGATCGAGTTGCTCCAGAAGCTGGCGTGCGAGCGCTCTGAGAGCGGCCATGAGATGCCCGCCTTCAGCGCGGGCCGCCGGGATCGACGGGCAGGATCGGCAAGGTCACGGCAAAGCTCCTTCCCGTCCGCGGCGGTCCGGCCCGGCAAACCGAAGGGCGGCGCGCTCCCGCGCCGCGCGGCGCAAGCCCGCGATGACCTCTTTCTGCACCTTGGCGAAGGCGCGCACCTCGATCTGGCGCACCCGCTCATGCGAGATGCCGTATTTCTGCGACAAATCGTCGAGCGTCTCTGGTTCCTCGCTGAGCCGCCGGGCCACCAGGATGTCGCGCTCGCGCGGCATCAGACGCGGCAGGGCGCGGTGCAGGAGATCGCGGCGCAGGCTCAGCTCCTCGCGCTCGCTGAAGCTGGTCTCCTGGTCCTCGACCTCGTCCACCAGCCAGTCCTGCCATTCGCCCTCGCCGTCGCTGCGCAGCGGCGCGTTCAGCGAATAGTCGGGCGCCGCCAACCGCCGGTTCATGCTGACGACATCGGCCTCCGGCACGCCCAGCTCGGTGGCGATCTTGTGCACGTTCTCCGGCGAGAGGTCGCCCTCGTCGATCGCCTGAAGCTGGCCCTTGAGCCGGCGCAGGTTGAAGAACAGCTTCTTCTGCGCCGCCGTCGTCCCCATCTTCACCAGCGACCAGGAGTGCAGGATGTATTCCTGGATCGACGCCCGGATCCACCACATCGCATAGGTCGCCAGCCGGAAGCCGCGATCGGGATCGAAGCGCTTCACCGCCTGCATCATCCCGACATTGCCCTCCGAGATCAGCTCCGAGAGCGGCAGGCCATAGCCGCGATAGCCCATCGCGATCTTCGCCACCAGGCGCAGATGGCTCGTCACCAGGCGCTGCGCGGCGTCGGGATCCGAGTGCTCGCGCCAGCGCTTGGCCAGCATGTATTCCTCTTCCGGCTGCAGCATCGGGAATTTGCGGATCTCGCGCAGCAACAGCGACAGGCTGCGGGTCGGGGCTGGGTCTCTGAGCAGCACGGCAGCGGTCATGACATGGGTCCTCTCGTTCTGCGCCGGCTCGCGGGAGCGCGGCATTGGGACCTATATGACCGGTTCTGGGACCGGCTTCTTTACTGTCTTTGCCGCGAATGTCCGTATCTTGCGCCACTTGCGGCGGGACCGGGCGCGTTCACGGCATCTTGATCTCGCCGATCCAGAAACGGTTGGCGACCTCGATGCCGATGCCGCGCCGGCGCCCGGCCAGCCGCCGCCGCGCCTCCTGGTAAGGACCGACGAAGCGCAGGGACGGCGGCAACAGCGGATAGGCGCGACGGATCCAGACGAGCGCGCGCTCCGCCACCCGTTGCTCCGCCTCGCCATAGGCAAAGCCGAAGGGCTCGCGCAAGCGCGGCGGCAGCAGCCCCGCGGTCACCGCCCGATACCATTGCGGCAGGCGCAGCCAGGTCCCGGCGCCGCTGAAGATCTGCCGGGCAACGTCCCGCGCCGCCGCGCTCACGACGAGCGTGTCGGAGGCCAGCATGGCATCGATATAGCCGGCGAAATCCGCCCAGCGCGGCGGCAACGAGGCCGGCGAAATTCCGAACAACCCGGCGAAGATCCGCGCTTCGGCGTGGTATCGCTCACGCTCCGTCGGGCTCAGCGGCGGCAGAACGAGGTCCTGCGCGAGCAGCGCCGTCTGCATCAGCGTGGCATGCACCCAGCGGAGCGCGGCGATGTCATTGGCCGCATAGCGCGAGCCCGCGGCAAAGCGGCCGGCATCCGCTTTCAGCACGCCGCCGATGCCGGCATGGCGGCGATGAAGGCGCCGTGCCGCCGCCATCGCCTGATCGACCGTGCCGAACACCATGGTGAAGACGGTGCCGAAGGTGCGGTGAAACCGTCCGATCGGATCGACCAGGCTGCGCGAATGCTCGGCGATCGCCGCCGCTACCCAGGGATGCGCCAGCTGGAGCAGCAGCGCCTGTCCCGCTCCGAGGAAGATCGCGGCCTCGCGGTCGACCCGCCACATCAGCGAGTCCGGGCCGAACAGGCCGGTCTCGGCGGCCGGCGCCAGCGCGCGCAGCGCCGCGAGCTCGCGCTCGAGCGCCGCTTCGTCGACGATCCCCGCTTCTTGCGACAGGCCCATGCCCGGCTCCGCCTGCTGCGCGGATCCGGGCATCGTGACCGCCGGCCGCTTCGGCGTCGAGCCCGGCTATTTCAGGAAACGCCGGAACTCGGGTTTGCGCTTTTCCTGGAAGGCTTTGACGCCTTCCTGGGATTCCGCGCTCTCGTAATAGAGCTTCAGCGTCTGCATGCCGAGCGCCGAGATGCCGGCGATGTTCTCGCTGTCGGCGTTGAACGAGCGCTTGGCAATGGCGAGCGCGGTCGGGCTCTTCTCGAGCAGCTCGCGGCACCAGGTCTCGACCTCGGCATCGAGCTGGTCGTCGGGCACCACCTTGTTGACGAGCCCCATGGCCATGGCTTCGGCGGCGCTGTAGCGGCGGCAGAGATACCAGATCTCGCGCGCCTTCTTCTCGCCGACGATGCGCGCGAGATAGGCGGTGCCGAAGCCGGGATCGACCGAGCCCATCTTGGGCCCGACCTGGCCGAACTGGGCGCTGTCGCCGGCAAGCGTCAGATCGCAGAGCGTCGCCAGCACGTTGCCGCCGCCGATGGCGTAGCCGCGCACCTTGGCGATCACCGGCTTGGGCGCGATGCGGATGGCGTTGTGCAGCGCCTCGACCGGCAGCCCGACCGTGCCCTTGCCGTCATAGGAGCCGGCATGGGCCGACTGATCGCCGCCGGTGCAGAAGGCCTTGGTGCCGGCGCCGGTCAGCACGATCACGCCGACCTCCTTGTTCCAGGCGGCGCGGTTCAGCGCATGGATCAGCTCGTCGCAGGTGATGCCGCGGAAGGCGTTATACTTTTCCGGGCGGTTGATGGTGATGGTGGCGACGCCGTCGCGCTCCTCGTAGAGGATATCCTGATATTGGCTCATCTCGGTTCCTTCCTGTCAGCCATTCATGGTGAGGCCGCCGGAAACGCTCAGCACCTGGCCGGTGATGAAGCCGGCATCGTCGCTGGCGAAGAAGACGATCGCGCCCGGCAGATCGGCGGGCTGGCCGAGCCGGCCCAGCGGGATCGAGCGGCGGAAGGCCTCCACCAGCTTCTCCGGGTTGCCGGCGCCTTCGAGAAAGCCTTTGAAGAGGTTGGTGTCGGTCGGGCCCGGACAGACCACGTTGATGGTGATGGCGTGCCGCGCCATCTCGCGCGCCAGCGTCTTGGAGAGCGCAACGAGGCCGCCCTTGCAGGCGGCATAGACCGCCTCGCCGCTCGAGCCGACGCGGGCGGCGTCGGAGGCGATCGTCACCACCCTGCCGGCGCCGCGCGCCGCCATCAGCGGCAGCACGACATGATGCAGGTTGAGCGCGCCGGTGAGGTTGATCGCGATCAGCTTCTGCCACAGCGCCGGCTCGGTCTTGAGAAAGGGCCGGAAGACGTCCCAGCCGGCGTTGTTGACGAGAATGTGGATGGGACCGAGATCGCTCTCGACCGCGCCCACCGCCGCCTGCACCGCGGCATAATCGGTGATGTCGACCTCATAGGCGGCGGCCCGCCCGCCGCGCGCGACGACGCGCGCCGCCGTGGCCTCGGCGCCGGCGCCGTCGCGGTCGAACACCGCCACCGCCGCGCCCTCTTCGGCGAACCGCTCGCAGGTGGCGCCGCCGATGCCGCCGGCGCCGCCGGTGACGATCGCGATCCGATCGCGCAATCCACGCATCCCATCCTCCCTGGGGCCGGAACCGCTTCACGGCCGGCCCGCCATCGGTCATCATAGGCCATGACTGAAATAGGTCAACATATTGACATGATCCGCCGGTCACCGCCGTGAGCGACCTCCGCCGCAACAAATCCTCCGCCGGCGACGAGCTCGCCAACCGCATCTTCTTCCGCCTGTACCAGGCGGCCAACACCATGCACCGCACCGGCACCAGGGCGCTCGACAGCGTCGGCATCACCACGCAGCAATGGTCGGTGCTGGGCGCGCTGTCGCGGCCGCAGGCGGCCGACGGCATGAGCGTCGGCGATCTCTGCCGCTTTCTCATGGTCAGCCGGCAGAATCTCAACGGCGTCCTCGAGCGGCTCGGGCGCCAGGGCTGCGTCGCCATCGCCGCCGATCCCAGCGACCGCCGCTCCAAGCGCATCCGCCTGACGCCCAAGGGCGAGGAGGTGTGGAAGCGGCTGCGGCCGCTGATCTACGCCTACTACGACAAGGCGTTGAAAGGCTTCTCCTTCGACGAGCGCGTCAGCGTGCTGCATCATCTCAACCGCCTGCTCGACAATATGAGCGTGCTCGACGCCGCCGGCCCGGAAGGCGGCTCATGAGATCGCGCCGAACTCCTTGGCGATCTCGCGCAGCTTGAATTTCTGCACCTTGCCGCTGGGCGTGCGCGGCAGCTCGGCGACGATCTCGAGCCGCTCGGGCAGGTATTGCCGCGCCACGTGCTGCGCCTCGAGAAAGGCGACGAGATCGGCGAGCGTCAGGCTCTGCCCCGGCTTCGGCACCACGAAGGCGCAGGCGCGCTCGCCGAGCCTCGGGTCGGGCATGCCGACGATGGCGAGCGCCGCGATGGCAGGGTGGCGGAACAGCAGCCCCTCGATCTCCACCACCGGGATGTTCTCGCCGCCGCGGATGATGATGTCCTTGGCCCGGCCGGTGATGCGGACGTAGCCGGCCTCGTCCATGCGCGCGAGATCGCCGGTGTCGAACCAGCCTTCCGCATCGATGTTGTTGAGCTGCGGCCGCTTCAGATAGCCCACGAAATTCGAGCAACCGCGCACCTTGAGGACGCCCTCGCGCCCGGGCGGCAGCGGCCGGTTCTCGCCGTCGACGATGCGCGCCTCCATGCCGGGGAGCGCCGCGCCATCGGTGGTGGCCGCGCGCTCCTCGGGATCGTCGAGCCGCGTCAGCGTGCAGGCGCCGTTCTCGGTCATGCCCCAGGCGGAGACGATGGCCGAGCCGAGCGCCCGTCGCGCGCGCTCGACCAGGGCGCCGGGGATCGGCGCGCCGGCCGAGAGGAAGATGCGCAGGCTGCTACCGACCTCGCCCGGCGCGGCCTCGGCGGCGCCGGCGAGGTCGGAGAGGAAGACCGCCGAGGCCATGGTGAAGGTGACGTGCTCCGCGGCGATCAGCGCGGCCGCGCGCCGGCGGTCCCAGATGTCCTGCAGCACCGCCGTCGCCTGCAGCACCAGCGGCATCATCAGCCCGTACATGAAGCCGGTCTGATGCGCCATGGGCGAGGCCATCAGCACCACATCCTTGCGCCCGAGCCGCAGCCGGTCGGCATAGGGGATGATGTTGGCGAGCAGCGTATTGGCGGTATGCATCACGCCCTTGGGCTCGCCGGTGGTGCCCGAGGTGTAGAGCAGCTGCGTGACGTCGTCGGGGTCGGGACGCCGGGTGGCGTAGAGCGCGGCGAGATCGGCGCCTTCCTCCCAGGGATGGTCGAGCAGCCGCGCCTCGAAACTCTCCTCGCCGTCGCCGCCGATCACCAGCAGATGCTCGAGATGCGGCAGGCGCGGGCGCAGCGCGCGCGCCATCGCCGCATGGTCGAAGCCGCGGAAGCGCTGCGGCACGATGAGCGCCTTGCTCTCGGCGAAGCCCAGCATGAACGCAAGCTCGCGCTCGCGGAAGATCGGCATCAGCGGGTTGGTGACCGCGCCGATGCGGACGCAGGCGAGATGAAGGGCGGTGAACTGCCACCAGTTCGGCAGCTGGAACGAGACGACATCGCCGGGCCGGATGCCGAGCCCGGCGAGACCCGCGGCGATCCGGTCGACGCGCTTGCCGAGCGCGCGGAAGTTGAGGCGCAGCCCGTTGGCGCTGTCGACGAGCGCAAGCTTCTCCGGCGCGGCCGCGAGGCACGCCTCAAGATAATCGGTGATGACCCGGCCCGGCCAGAAGCCGGCCTCGGTCATCGCCGCCGCGCGCTCCGGCGGCAGAATCGGATCGAACCTCATCCTCCCCTCCCTGCCCGTCAGTACGGGATGTTCTGCCGTCCCGCCCGCGCCCGGGCAATCACCGTCTTCATGATGTGCGGCGTGCCGTCGCCGATCTGCAGGCCCAGCACGTCGCGCAGCCGCTGCTCGAACGGCAGGTCCTGCGAATAGCCGGCATGGCCGTGGACCAGCAGGCATTGCTGGATCGCGTCATGGGCGAGCTTGGGCGCCCACCATTTCGCCATAGCCGCTTCGACGGTATGCGGCAGCCCGGCATCGCGCAGCCACAGCGCCTGCCGGCACAGCAGCCGCGCCGCGGCGACATAAGTGTCGTGCTCGGCGAGCACATGGGTGATGCCCTGGAAGGCGGCGAGCTTCTGGCCGAAGGCCTCGCGCTCCTGGATGTAGCGCCAGGTCTCTTCCAGCGAGCGGGCGGCGGGCGCCAGGCATTGCAGGCCGATCAACGCGCGGCTGAAATCGAAGCCCTGCATCACCTGGCGGAACCCCGCGCCTTCGGCGCCGACGAGATTCGCCGCCGGAACCCGCACGCCGTCGAAGGCGATGGTGCCGCGCCCGACCGCCTTCTGGCCGTGATCGGCGAAGCGGCGGCGCGTGACGCCGGGCGCCGCGAGATCGACGAGCACCGCGGTGACACCGCCGGCGCCGCCGCCCGGCGGGCCGGTGCGGCCGAAGACGATGGCGGCATCGGCCTGATCGGCCATGGAGATCGAGGTCTTCTCGCCGTCGAGAATGTAGGCGTCCCCGTCGCGGCGCAGGCGGAGCTGCAGATGCGCCGCATCGGAGCCGCCACGCGGCTCGGTGAGCGCCAGGGCCACCACGGTGTCGCCGGCGATGATGCGGGCGAGCCACGGCCGCGCCAGCGCCGGGGGCGCGTGATGCGCCAGGATGTGGCCGCAGAGAGAGCCCAGCAGCGGCACATAGCCGAGATTGAAATCGCCGGCGGCGATCTCCTCCATGACCAGACCGGACGTGACATAGCCGAGGCCAAGCCCGCCGCACGCCTCGGGCAGTTCCGGGGCGATGAGGCCGAGCGCCCCCATCTCGGCGATGACCCGCCGGTCGAAGCGGCCGGAGCGGTCATGGGCGGCGTAGAGCGGCGCCAGCCGCTCCTGCGCAAAGCGGCGCGCGGTATCGCGCACCGCCTCCTGCTCCGGCGTGAGCCCGAAATCCACCCTCTCCTCCCCGCGGGTCTCGGACAAGGCTAGGGCCGGCCTCGCGTAAATGTCAACATATTGTCACTTTGCCATTCCGGCGCGAGACCGCTGCGGGCCGTCATTGCCGGCGGTCGACGGGCGGCGCTTGCCGCGATCGTCTTCCGCTTCGCCGATCCGCAAGCGGCCGTCCCTTGCTGTGCTCGGGCTGCGTCAGCTCGGCGTGGGCTCCGGCGGAGTCCCGGCTGGCGCGCGGCGATGCCGCACAGTACGTGGAGACGGCGGGCGATACCGGACCGATCGCCCGCAAGATCTGGCTGGCGCGCCCGCGGACGGAAGATTGACGCAAGGGCGGATCGATATCCCGTTTTCTATCCGCGAACCACGGAGGCGGCGGCGGTACGCGACGCGCCGTCGGCCCGCTCCTCCTCCTCGAGCCCCTGCTCGGGCTGCGGCTCCTCGAGATACCAAGGAATGCTGGTGACCACCACGCGCGAGCCGCCGTAGCGCACCAAGGCATGGCGCAGGCGCGCGCCGCGATGCGTGTGCAGGACGTACTGCCACCAATGCTCCTTGACCACCTCGGGAATGATCACGGCGATGATGCGGTCGGGATCGGCCTTTTCCAACTCCTGAATGAACTTGAGCAGCGGCGCCTCGACGCGGCGATAGGAGGCTTCCGTCAAGACCAGGCGCGGCGCGCGAAGGCCCGCCTCCCGGGCCGGCACCTCCACTTCCTTCGCCCATTGGCGGCGAAGGTCCTCCCATCGCTCGTCCTGATCGGGCCCGGCAAGCGCCAGCAGGTGAACCGCGATGACATCGCGCGACAGGCGCACGGCGAACTTGAGCGCACGGTCGGTCAGCCGGTTCCAGCCTTGCGTCGCCACCAGCACGATGGGAGCTTCCGAGTGCCGCAGGTCCAGCGGGGCGTTGCGACGCAGCCGCCGGTCGAGCTCGACATAGTAGCGCTTGATCGTCTTCAGCAGGAGGATGACGCAGGGGATCGCCAGAAGGGTGATCCAGGCGCCGGCGGTGAATTTGGCGATGATGATGATGGCGAGTGCGATGGCGGTCGCCGCCGCGCCGGCGGCATTGACGGCGAGGCCGATCCGGCGCCGGTGGCGTTCGCCCGGCTCGGCCTGCGCGCGCAGCTCCCGGCGCCAGTGCGCCACCATCCCGATCTGGGAGAGGGTGAAGGTGAGAAAGGCGCCGATCGCGAACATCGGAATGAGGCGATCGGTAATGCCGTCGAAGGCGAAGATCAGCGCGCCGGCTACCGCCGCGAGATAAAGTATGCCGACGGAGAAGACGAGGCGGCGGCCGGCAATCGCGAAAGGCCGCGGCAGGTAATCGTCCTTCGCCACCAGCCGGCAGACGCGCGGAAATCCGACGAAGCTGGTGTTGGCCGAGAGGCAGAGGACGCAGAGCAGGTTTCCCATGGCAACGTCGTAAAACGCGCCGTGGCCGACGACCGCCGCCGCCAGCTGCGAGAGCACGCTGCGGTATCCCGCGCGCGTCTGGTCCATTGCCGTGATGCCATAGACGTGGACGAGATACACGATGCCGGCGAGAAGCAGGACCAGGACGGCGCAGATCGCGGCGAGCGTGCGCTGCGCCCGTTCGATGACCGGCTCGCGAAACGCGCCGACGCCGTTGCTCACCGCCTCGACGCCGGTCATGGCCGTGCAGCCCGCAGCGAAAGAGCGCAGCAGCAGCCATAGCCCGGCGGTCTCCGCGGCGGACGGCGGACGGGGCGGCGCGACCAGCGCCTGCGGATGCCCGCCGGCGGCGAGCGCGCGGACGACGCCGATGACGATGACCGCGGCGAGGCTGGCGACGAAGAGATAGGTCGGCACGGCCCAGATCTTGCCGGAATCGGGCAGGCCGCGCAGGTTGGCGACGGTCACCAGCAGCAGAATGGCGAGACAGAGCGCCAGCGTGTAGGGATGCAGCACGGGCAGCGCCGAGGTCAGCGCGCCGACGCCCGCGGAGATCCCGACGGCGACGTTGAGGACGTAATCGGCCATCAGCGCGGCGGCCGCCAGCAGGCTGGCGTTGCTGCCGAGGTTTTCCTTGGCAACGGCGTAGGCGCCGCCATTGCTTGGATAGGCCCGGATGGTCCGGCGATAAGAGAAGTAGAGGAGTGCCAGCAGCGCCAGGATCGGCAGCATGACCACGCCGAGCCACGCCGATGCCGCGGCGCCGAGGGGCATGAGCATCGCCAGCGCCGCCTCGGGCCCGTAGGACGAGGAGCCGAGGCTGTCGAGCCCCACCGAGGGAATGGCTTCGAGCGCGGTGATCCGGCGCTCGACATGTTCCCGATTGGCCAGGCGACGCCCGAGGATGATGCTCAGCAGCGACATGTCACTCCCGGCGCGTCGATGCGCCGCCCGGATAACGTCCACGACGCTTGACCTGCTCCGCCGTGCGATCGCCGAGGGCGCGCCATCCCTCCGCCATCGAGGTTCGCCGCCGGCGCGCGCTAGGCCAACGTCTCGCCCGGCTCCTTGCCGCAGCACCGGGCCAGGAGCGCGACCAGATCGTGAATATGGAAGGGCTTGGCGAGGCGGGGAATCTGCCGGAAGACCGGCGGCAGCGCGGCATCCGTGCCGTAGCCGGTCACGAACACGAAAGGCGTGCCACGCCGCGCCAGAACCTCGGCGATGGGAAAGCTCGACTCGCCCAGCAGATTGATGTCGAGCACGGCACCGTCGAGCGCCGCCTCGCGCGCCAGCGCCAGGCCGCGCTCGAGCCGCGCCGCCGGGCCCACCACCTCGCAGCCCTGGCTCGCCAGTCCGCGGCTGATCACGTCGGCGAGGGGCAGCAGATCCTCGACCACCAGGATCCTCAACCCCTGCAGCACGAGCTCATCCATGATGGCCCTTCACTTTCGCGCGAGCAGCGGCGACGGCGAGGGTGCGCCAGAGCTCCTCGAGATAAGGCAGCAGCTCGAGCACGACGTTGGCGCTCAGCACGGTGGCGAGATAGCGCGCCGGCAGCTTGCGGCGCTTCAGCCGGATCCGCTTGTCGGCCTCGCCCTCGCCCAGCCCGACGAGCCCCAGCAGCTGCGGCCAGTGCAGCACGGAGACGAAGGCGATCGCCATCAGCGGCATCATCTCGAGATAGCTGTGGACATGCTGCTCGATCGGCGTGACCTCGCGCCGCGTCACCGCGTAGCTGACATCCCACAGCGCGGTGGCGTCATGCAGCAGGAAGGCCGCGATCATCAGACCCAGCACCGGCGAGGTGATCTCGAGAAAGAGCCCGGCGATCACCGGCACGCTCACCTCGGCGAGCATCAGCAGATGCAGCAGCGATTCCTTGGGGCCGGCATTCTCCTCGATACGCGCCGCGCGATGGCAGAACCAGTCGGCGACCCCCGCAGCCAGCCAGACCGGCAGCACGACATAGAGCAGGAACCGCCGCGTCAGCTCCGCCGCATCCGGCGCGCGACGTGGCACCTCACCGCCGCCCGTGCGGACGCGCAGCAGCAGCCCGGCGCCAATGCCGAGCGCCAGCGCCGAGGCCGTGGTCAGCAGCTTGCCGCGCGTCCTCAACCGCCCCGTCCGCGCTCGGCCGGCGCGTCGGCACCGGTCCGCTCCATGCCGCCTTGCTTGATGTCCCTGTCGCCCTCCCGCTCGACCGGGCGGTCGCGACGATCGGGCTTCGCCGCGCCGCCTTCGCCGCGGCGATGTCGGGAGGCGTCGTTGTTGCTCGGCATGCTCGCTCTCGCCTGTTGCTTCCTCGTGCCAACGCCGGGCGAGAGCATGGGGCTCCCGCCGCCGCGCGCCGGGACCGGCCTCGCCCGGCGGGCGTCGCGCGAGGCGAGGAAGACGACGCGGATGGCGACCCTCGGTTCGATTGCTGCGCAAACGCCGGGCCGCGGCGGAGGGTTCGCGGCAAGGAACGCGGCTTCGCCGGCTCCTGTTTGCGGAATGCCGAGCGAACCGCCGGACGCCGCATTCGCGCGCGCTACCGCCTTTTCTCAGAAGGAACCCTCATGGCGACGAAGACCACCAGCGACGTTCTCGTCGAGACGCTTTTGGAATGGGGCGTGGACACCGTCTTCGGCATTCCCGGCGACGGCATCAACGGCATCATCGAGGCGCTGCGCAAGGCGCGCGACCGCATCCGCTTCATCCAGGTCCGCCACGAGGAGGCCGCGGCCTTTGCCGCCTGCGGCTATGCGAAATTCACCGGACGCCTGGGCTGCTGCGTCGCGACATCGGGCCCCGGCGGCATCCATCTCCTCAACGGGCTCTACGACGCCAAGCTCGACGGCGTGCCGGTGCTCGCCATCACCGGGCTGCAGTTCCACGACCTGCTCCACACCGAGACGCAGCAGGATGTCGAGCTCGACAAGCTCTATGCCGACGTCGCCAAATACAACGTGCGCGTCATGGGGCCGGCGCATATGGAAAGTGTCGCCGAGCTCGCCTGCCGCACCGCCCTCGCCTATCACGGCGTCGCGCATATCACCGTGCCGGTGGATTTCCAGTCGACGCCGGTGGAGCGTGCGCCCCGCTCGGAGCGCAACCTGCCGCATCACGTGTCCGAGGTCTGGGCGGACAGCGCGCATGTGCCGACCGACGAGGCGCTGCGCCGGGCGGCCGAGCTGCTCAACGCCGGCAAAAAGCCCGTGATCCTTGCCGGGCGCGGCGCGCTCGGCACGCACCAGGAGCTGGAGGAGATCGCCGAGATCCTCGGCGCGCCAATCGCCAAGCCGATCCTGGGCAAGGCGTCGGTGCCCGACGATAGCCCCTACTGCACCGGTGGCGTCGGGCTGCTCGGCACGCGGCCCTCGCAGGAGGCGCTGGAAGCCTGCGACACGCTGCTCATCGTCGGCAGCAGCTTTCCCTATATCGAGTTCTATCCGCAGCCGGGTCAGGCGCGCGCCGTGCAGATCGACCTCGACCCGGTCCGCATCGGGCTGCGCTATCCCGTCGAGATCGGCCTGGTCGGCGACAGCCTGCGCACGCTGCGGCGGCTCGTTCCGCTGCTCGAGCGGAACCCCAACCGCGCCTGGCTGCAGCAGGCGCAAAAGGGCAAGGCGGAGTGGATGGCGCTGATGCAAGAGCGCGGCACGCGCCAGGACATGCCGATGAAGCCGCAGGTGGTGGCGCACGAGCTCAACAAGCGGCTCGCCGACGACGCCATCATCGCCACCGATTCCGGCACGATCACCACCTGGGCCGCACGCCACCTTCAGATCCGGCCCGGGCAGATGTTCTCGCTCTCAGGCAATCTCGCCACCATGGCCTGCGGCCTGCCCTATGCCGTCGGCGCGCAGGTGGCCTATCCCGACCGCCAGGTGGTGGCCTTCGTCGGCGATGGCGGCTTCACCATGCTGATGGGCGAGATCGCGACGGCGGTGAAGTACCGGCTGCCGGTCAAGATCGTGATCATCAAGAACAACTCGCTCGGCCAGATCAAATGGGAGCAGATGGTCTTCCTCGGCAATCCCGAATATGTCTGCGATCTCCAGCCGATCGACTTCGCCGTTTTCGCCCGCGCCTGCGGCGCCCACGGCTTCACCATCGAGCGGCCCGAGGAATGCGGCGCCGTGCTCGATGAAGCGCTGAGCACGCCCGGCCCGGTGGTCATCGAGGCGATCGTCGACCCGAACGAGCCGCCGATGCCGCCCAAGATCAAGGCAACGCAGGCGGCGCATCTGGCCGAAGCGCTGGCGCGCGGCACGCCGCACCGCGGCAAGATCGCCTGGACGGTGCTGTCCGACACGGTGCGAGAGCTGGTGTAGGCGCCAGCCTTTGGAGGCATTGACTGCGTTCAAGGTAAGCGCTGGTTGACAATCGCGCCGACCTGCCGCGCCCGCTGTTCTTCACGGTGCCATGGTTCATCTGGCTCTGCTCTTGTGCGTGGTTTCGGTCTGCGCCCGTCTTGCCGGGCTTGCGGAGGTAGCCGAGAACGTCGCAATCGCGGCCGCAGGGACGTTCGTTCTCGCGGCTCTCGTCTTCGCGCTTCTGGTGCTTGTCGTCAGCGTCGGCGGCGCGGTGACCGGGCCGTCGCGTCACTGGCTTCCCGATCCCTGAGCGCCGCGGCCCGCTCGCGTCGCAGCCTCGCGCCGGCCGGCGTCCAACGGCGCCACGCGCTAGAGCGCGGTCCGCCTTACTCCTCGCCCGGCGAGGCCAGCACCGCGGCCAGCAGGTTGGCGGCGAGACGCGACGCGCCCAGCGGATCGGCGTGCGGCGCCACCGCCATGTATTCCTTGACGGCGCAGAGCGCGGCGCGGCTGCGATCGGTCAGCGCGGCGAGCGTCCGGGCCGCCGCTTCGTCGAGCGCGGCGCGCGTTGCAACCTCGCTCACCAGGCCCATCGCCAGCGCCTCCGCGGCATCGATGGCGCGGCGGGTATAGACCATATGCAGCAGGCGCTTGGGCGGCAGCTTGCCGAGCACCGCCGAGATCGCCAGCGTCGGCGGCAGGTTGATCTCCATCTCCGGCAGCGCGAAGCGAGCGGTATCGGCGGCGATGGCGAGATCGCACTGGCCCGCCAGCGCGCAGCCGAAGCCGCTGGCATCGCCCTGCACCACGGCCACCACCGGCACAGGCGTCGCGCGCAGATCGGCATAGAGATCGAGGATCGGCTGGGTGACGGCGGCGCGGATCGCGAGCGCGGTCCTGGGCGGCTGGGGCCCGCCGGGCGGCAGCCGGCCGAGACAGAAAGCCTCGCCCAGGGCCCGCACCGCCACCGCCTTGATGCGTGGCTCCTCGCCAAGCGCGCGGATGGCGCGGCCGAGCGCCCGCACCTCGTCGATGGCAAGGCGATTTCCCGCATCGGGCTTGGCCAGCGTCACCGTGGCGACGGCGCCCTCGCGGGCGATCGTGAACGCGTTCGAGTCCATGTCGGGAAGACCTCTGTTAGGCGGGATGACCGCGAGTAAAGGGCCTTTGCCCGGTCAAGGCAACCGGCGATCGTTCGCGCCCGCGCCCCACCGTCCGGCGGCGCCTCACTCCGCCGCGGGCATATCGCCCGCGATCTCGGCGGCGACGCGCCGGGCGACATCGGCCACCGCCTGGCTTACCGGCGGCGACAACGGCTCACCCAGGGCGAAGGACCGGCCCTCGATGGCATAGACGATGCAGCGCGGCGGCAGGCGGCCCAGCGTCGCGCGCCAGCTCGACCGCCTCGGCAAGGCCGAAGCCATGGGTGGAGAGGCCGAAGGCTCGGTGCGGCAAGGGCGCGAGAGCGACATCGAAGCGCCGCACCGTCCCCGCCGGACGCGCCGCCGGCGCAGGCATCGACGAGAAGCGCCGCGGCGACGCCGTCGAGCCGGGCCAGGAGCGAGGCGGCGTCGCCCGCGTGCTCCGCCACCTCGACCGCCTCCGGCAGCATCCGCCGCAGCAGGCGCGCGACCGCGCAGCCCGACCGCATCGTCGCCCCGTTCGGGGTTGCCGATGCCGAGCACGAGACGGCGGCCGGCGGCGCCGGTCGACCCCTCAGCCCCGGTCCATCTCCAAGCGCAGGAAATGCGTCGCGCAGGAGATGCAGGGATCGTAGTTGCGCACGGTCTGCTCGCAGCGCTGGCGCAGCTCGTCGTCGGGCAGGTCGAGCAATCCGCTCGATGAAGGTGGCGAGATCCTCCTCGATGCTCGGCCTGGTTCTGCGAGGTCGGCGGCACGATGCGCGCCTCGGCGATGGTGCCGTCGGCCTCGAGCCGGTAGCGGTGATAGAGCAGGCCGCGCGGCGCCTCGGTGGCGGCGAAGCCGATCGCCGGCGCGCGGCTCGACCGGGACGAAGGGCCGGTCCGGCTCCTCATACGCCGTCGATGATGCGCAGCGCCTCGTCGCAGGCATAGAGCACCTCGACCGCGCGGACGACGATGCTGCGGTAGGGGTTGGTGCAGCGCGGACCCAGCCCCGCCTCGCGCGCCGCCTGCTGCGCCAGCGGCGACAGGCGGTCGAAATTGAGGCTGTAGCGGGCGAGCGGCCCGACCAGGTAGGCGCCGCCGCCGCGGAAATGCGAATGCAGCGCGGTCGAGCGCTCGACATGGCTCTCCTCGAAATGCGCGTCGTACTCCGCGGCCGGGATGTCGAGCCCGCGGTTCGAGACGATGCGGCCTTCGTTGAAGGGATACTCGTCCGGGTGGCGCAAGGCGACGAAGTCATAGTCGCGCTCGCGGTCGGGGAAGTCGAAGCCGGCGGCCCAACGCACGGTCTCGAGCGCCGCGTCGCGCGCGCCGCTTGCAGCCGCTCGGCGAGCGGCGCGAGCTCGCGCTTGCGCGGCGCGCGGTAGAAGCCGCCGACGCGCACGTTGATCGGATGGATCTCGCGGCCGCCGAGCAGCGTCATGATCTCGTTGCCGACCTTCTTCAGCGGCGAGCCCGCGGCGCACCGCGTCGCCATGGTCGCGCGCCATGTCGATGGCGCCGTCATAGCCGAGGAAGTCCGGCGCGTGGAGCATGTAGATGTGGAGCGTGTGGCTCTCGATCCATTCGCCGCAATAGAGCAGCCGGCGCAGGTCGCGCAGCTGGCCGGTCACGGCGACGCCGAGCGCGTTCTCCATCGCGTGCACCGCGCTCATCTGATAGGCGACCGGGCAGATGCCGCAGATGCGCGCGGTGATGTCCGGCGCCTCGGTGAAGGCGCGGCCGCGCAGAAAGCGCCTCGAAGAAGCGCGGCGGCTCGAAGATGCTCAGCTCGGCGCGCTGCGACGCGCGCCGTCGCGGACCACCACCTTGAGCGCGCCCTCGCCTTCGACGCGGGCGAGAAGGTCGACCTTGATGGTCCTACGCGCCATGACGCTCGCTCTCCGTGCGGAAGGGCTCGGCATTGGCGTTGAAGGTGCGATAGACGCGCTGCAGCGTCGCGCTTCGTCCATGCCGAGCCCGCGCCAGCCGCGCGCTCAGGGACTGCGTGTTCGGCGTCTCCTTCGGCCCGTAGCAGCCGTAGCAGCCGCGGTCGTAGGAGGGGCAGAGCGCGCCGCAGCCGGCATGGGTCGACCGGGCCGAGGCAGGGCGTGCCATGCGCCACCATCACGCAGACATTGCCCTTGCAGCTTGCACTCGACGCAGACGCTGTGCGGCGGCGTGACCGGCCGGCGGCCGGCGAGGAAGGCCGACAGCACCTCGAGCAGCTGGCGCTTGTTGATCGGGCAGCCGCGCAGCTCGAAATCGACCGGCGACGTGATCGGCGATCGGCGTCGAGGTGGCCAGCGTGTGGATGTAGTCGGGCCGCGCATAGACGACCGACGCGTATTCCTGCACATCGGCGAAGTTGCGCAGCGCCTGGATGCCGCCGGCGGTGGCGCAGGCGCCGATCGTGACCAGCTTGCGCGAGCGCCGGCGGACCTCGCTGGATGCGCTCGGCATCGTGCGCGCGTGGTGATCGAGCCTTCGACCAGCGACAGGTCGTAGCGGCCCTTGATCGCGCCGCGCGTCGCTTCGGGGAAATAGGCGATCTCCACCGCCTCGGCCACGGCGAGCAGCTCGTCCTCGCAGTCCAGCAGGGTGAGCTGGCAGCCGTCGCAGGAGGCGAACTTCCAGACCGCGAGCCGCGGTTTGCGCTTCTCGCGCCATCTCAGATCTCCTTGATCGCGCAGCAGGCCGCGCAGGCGGTCGTAGCGGAACACCGGCCCGTCGCGGCAGACGAAGACCGGCCCGAACTGGCAATGGCCGCAGAAGCCCGATCGCGCATTTCATGTTGCGCTCCATGGACAGGTAGATCGCCTCTCGGCGAGCCCGGCCTCGCGCAGCGCGGCGATGGCGAAGCGCATCATGACCTCCGGGCCCGCAGACCAGCGCGATCGCGTGCGGCGGGTCGAAGCTCGCGCGCGGGATCAGCGTCGTGACGACCCCGACATGGCCGTGCCAGTCGCCGAGCCGGCATGGTCGACCGTGACCTCGATGTCGATGTCGAGCCGGCGCCGCCACGCCTCGATCTCGCGGCGGAACAGGATCTCGTCCGGGCTGCGCGTGCCGTAGAGCAGCACGATCTTGCCGTAGCGCCCGCGCTCGGCCAGCAGGCGGTAGAGCGCCGGGCGCAGCGGCGCGAGGCCGAGGCCGCCGGCCACGACCACGACATCGCGCCCGGCCGCCTCGGCCATCGGCCAGCCGGCGCCGAAGGGCCCGCGCAGCCCGACCGCGCTCGCCGCGCCCGAGGCGCGCAAGGGCGCGCCGAGACCGGGCCCACGGCGCGGATGGTGTGGACGAGGCGGCCGGGCTCGGCAGGATCGCCGCTCAGGCTGATCGGCACCTCGCCGACGCCGAAGGCGGTCAGCATGTTGAACTGCCCCGGCGCGAAAGGCGAATGACCGGCGCCTTCGGCCTCGAGGTCGAGCGTCCACACCTGCGGGCCGTCGCGCCGACGCCGGCGCACGCGCGCCACGCGCGGCACCATCGGATCGGCGCCGAGCGCCGGACAGGCGCCGCTCAGCCATGGGCGCCATAGACGTCGAGCATCTGCAGCCGTGTCGCCTGCAGGCGCTGGATCAGCACCGGCATGAAGCGCTTCATCATCTCGTAGCCGAGATCGTGATCCGCCTCGCATTTGCCGCGCAGGCAGGCGGCGTCCATGGCGATCGCGCGGGTGAGCTCCAGCGCCTTGGCGTCGTAGGTCCAGCGATAGGGCGGGATGAGCCACGACGACACCGACGACCTCGCCCTCGGGCGACCGTCTGGAAGGTCACGGCGCCGCGTCCCGGCGCGGTGAGCGCAAGCGCCACCCTGCCGTGGCGGAGCAGATAGAATTGATCGGCCGCCTCGCCCTCGTGGAAGAGGTACTGGCCGGTGTCGAAGCGCACGTTCTTGGCGCAGCCGCAGACCAGCTTCAGGAAACCCTCCTCCAGCCCGGCGAAGAACGGGTGCTCCCTGACGATGCGCTCGAGCCCTTCCATGGCTTCGCTCCCTACCGAGGTTCGCCCTCGCGAATGGCACGCACTTCCTCGGTGATGTCGATGCCCACCGGGCACCAGGTGATGCAGCGCCCGCAGCCGACGCAGCCCGAGCTGCCGAACTGGTCGACCCAGGTGGCGAGCTTGTGGGTCATCCACTGGCGATAGCGCGAGCGCGCGCTGGGACGGACGCTGCCGCCATGGATGTAGGAGAAATCCATGGTGAAGCAGGAATCCCAGCGCCGCGAGCGCGAGCTCTCCGTTCCCGCGAGATCGCTCGCATCCTCGACCGAGGTGCAGAAGCAGGTGGGACAGACCATCGTGCAATTGCCGCAGGTGAGACAGCGCTCGGCGACATCGTCCCAGCGCGGATGGTTGAGGTTGCGCAGCAGCAGCGCGGGAAGATCATCGGCGCGCATCTCGCGCCCCATGGCTGCGGCGGTCGCGGCGACGACGCTCTCGGCGGCCGCGATCTCGTCTTCCGTCGCCGCGCGCTGCGGCAGCTCGGCCAGCACCGCGCGTCCCGCCTCGCTGCCGGCCTCGGCCACGAAGACGCCGCCGCCACGATCGGCAAGCTCGGTCAGCGCGAGGTCGAATCCCGATGCCACCTTCGGACCCGTGTTCATCGAGACGCAGAAGCAGGTTCCGCCCGCCTTGGCGCAGTTCAGCGCGACGATGAACGCGCCCTGGCGCCGCGCGCGGTAATGGGGGTCCACATGCTCACCGCCGAGGAGCACCCGGTCCTGGATCTCGATGGCGTGGAGCTCGCAGGCGCGCACCCCGATGAAGGCGAAAGGCCGCTCTGGCGGCGCTTCCGGAGTGATCCGGACGGCGTCGCCCTCCCGCGCCGCGCGCCACAGACGCAGCACCGGCGGGTGGAGGAATTTCTTCCAGGAATGGGGGCCGACGGCGTAGCCGAACAGCGCCTCGTCGTCGCGGCGGACAAGCCGGTAGCGCCCGCCCTCCTGCTCGTCGGTCCAGCCGAGCGGCAGGTCGGCAAGCGAGTCGATGTCATCATAGACGATCGCCTGCTCGCGCACCGTCGGGCCGACGGTGCGGTAGCCGCGGCGCTTCAGCGTGGCAAGAAGGTCCTCTACACCCTCCTTCGTCAGGAGGGGCCGAATGGTTGCTTCCATTCCCTCGCCACCGATCTCGGACCCGGAGGATTGGCCGCGCCCAAAAGAGATAACGCCTCCCGCTGCCGAACGCCATCCTAGCGCGGCCGCCCGCTACTAGCACGCGCCCTCACCCGGATTGTTCATTGCATGGCTGCGCCGCAGCCTGCTCAATGGCGCACAGCGGAAAACGTCGCCGGCTGCCGGTCCCGGGAGGCAAGAGGATGGAAGGTGGAAAAGGCTATATCCTGTCGCAGGCATGGCGCATCGCCCGCCCCTACTGGTTCTCCGAAGAGCGCTGGACGGCGCGCGGCCTGCTGGCCGCCGTCCTGGCGATGAATCTCGCCCAGGTGTGGATCAACGTCCGGCTCAACTACTGGCGTAATGATTTCTACAACACGCTGCAGAATTATAACGAGGCCCGCTTCTTCTATCAGCTGGGCCTCTTCGCGCTGTTCGCCGGCGCCTACATCCTGCTGCTGGTCTATGGGACCTACCTGCAGCAGATGCTGCAGATCCGCTGGCGGCGATGGATGACGGATGTCTATCTGCGCGAATGGCTGACCGACAAGACCTACTATCGGCTGCAGCTCTCGGGCGACGGCACCGACAATCCGGACCAGCGCATCTCCGAGGATCTCAATCTCTTCCCGGCCCAGACGCTGAACCTGCTGCTCGGCCTCCTCACCAATGCGGTGCAGGCCATTTCCTTCTCCTTCATCCTGTGGGACCTGTCGGGACCGCTGGTCTGGTCGATGGGCGGATGGGGAACCTTCTCCCTCCCCGGCTATATGTTCTGGGCCGTTCTCCTCTACACCGCGATCGCGACCTGGATCGCCATCCGGCTGGGGCGGCCGCTGATCAGCCTGAACTTCGCGCAGCAGCGTTTCGAGGCCGATTTCCGCTTCAGCCTGGTGCGGCTGCGCGAGAACACGGAGAGCGTCGCGTTCTATGGCGGCGAGGCCTGCGAGCTCGACACCTTTGCCGAGCGCTTTCGCCACGTCTTCGACAATTTCTGGGCAATCATGGTGCGCACCCGCACGCTGGGCTTCGCGCAATTCGGTTCCGGCCAGGCCGCGGTCGTGTTCCCCTACCTAGTGGCGGCGCCGCATTATTTCGGGCAGCGCCTGAAGCTCGGCGTGATCCAGCAGGTCGCCGACGCCTTCGTCCAGCTGCAAGGCTCGCTCGCCTACGTCATCAACGCCTACAACGACATCGCCACCTGGGCGGCGGTCGTGCGCCGGCTGGCAAGCTTCCGCGACCGGGTCGACGAGATCCAGGCCGCGGCGGAGGCGCCGCAGCCGATCGTGATCGAGCGCGGCGGCGAGGGCGTGGCCGTCGCCAATCTCGCCCTCAACCTGCCGGACGGGACCAGGCTGCGGGACGGGCTCAGCCTCCAGGTGCCACCCGGCCAGGCGATGCTCATCAAGGGGCCGACCGGGAGCGGCAAGAGCACCCTGCTGCGCGCCATCGCCGGCCTCTGGCCCTTCGGGCGCGGCTACATCCGGCTCGATGCGCGGCGCGCCTTCTTCCTGCCGCAGAAGCCCTACATCCCGCTCGGCAGCCTGCGTCATGCGCTGCTCTATCCCGACCGCGGCCGCGACGTGCCCCCGGAGCGGCTCGCCGAGGTACTGAAGCAGGTCGGCCTCGGCCGCTTCACCGCCGAGCTCGACAGGGTCGATCTCTGGGCGCAGCGCCTCTCGGGCGGCGAGCAGCAGCGCCTTGCCATCGCCCGCATCCTGCTGGCGGAGCCGGCGACCATCTTCCTCGACGAAGCAACCGCCTCGCTCGACGAAGCAGGACAGGCGGCGCTCTACCGCATCCTGCGCAGCCTGCCCTGGCGCCCGACGATCGTCAGCGTCGGCCATCGCGGCACGCTGCGGCAGTTCCACGATCTCGTCTTCGACCTGGCGCCGCTGCCGGCCATCTAGGAGCCTCAGCAGATCCGGGGGAGCTGCTCGCCGGCGAGCCAATCGACGATGCGGCCGCCGCCGAAGCCGGTCGCCATCTGCACGAAGCGATGCTCGTCCTCCACCACCTCGCCGATGAGGGCGGCATCGCGGCCGAGCGGGTGGGCGCGCATGGCGGCGAGCACGGCTTTGGCCGATCGTGGCGCGACGATGGCGACGAGCTTGCCTTCATTGGCGACGTAGAGCGGGTCGAGCCCGAGCAGCTCGCAGGCGGCGGCGACTTCCGGCCTCACCGGCACCGCGGCCTCGCTCAGGCGGAATCCAACCTTGGATTGCTGCGCGAGCTCATTGAAGGTCGCGGCGAGACCGCCGCGGGTGGGATCGCGCATCACGCGCAGGTCGCCGCCGCCGGCCGCGACCATCGCCGCGACGAGGCCGTGGAGCGGCGCCGAATCCGAGACGAGGTCGGTCTCGAAGGACAGGTTCTGGCGCTTCGACAGGATGGCGATGCCGTGATCGCCGATGGTGCCCGACAGCAGCACGCGATCGCCCGGCCGCGCCTTCTCCGCCGAGAGATCGAGCCCCGCCGGGACGATGCCGATCCCCGTCGTCGCGATGAACACGCCATCGCCCTTGCCGCGCTCGACCACCTTGGTGTCGCCGGTGACGACCCGAACCCCGGCGGCGCGCGCGGCCGCGCCCATGCTGTCGGCGATGCGCTTCAGCTCGACGAGCGGAAACCCTTCCTCCAGGATGAACGCTGCCGCGAGATGGAGCGGCCGCGCACCCGCCATGGCGATGTCATTGACGGTGCCGTGAACCGCGAGCGAGCCGATATCGCCGCCGGGGAAGAACAGCGGCGAGACGACATAGCTGTCGGTCGTCATGACCAGGCGCCCGCCTGCGACGTTGAAGGCGGCCTGGTCGTTGCCGCGCCGCAGCCAGTCATTGTCGAGCGCCGGGTGGAAGAGATCGGCGATGAGCTGCGCCATCGCCCGGCCGCCGGCGCCGTGCGACAGCTCGACGCGACCGCTCTCGATGTCGAGCTTGCGGCGATAGGTTTTGGCGCTCACGACGCCCTGCCGGGCCTGTCCCGGAAGCGACCATAGGTCCAATGCGCGGCGCAGGCGCCTTCGGCCGACACCATGCAAGAGCCCGTCGGCGTCTCCGGCGTGCAGACGGTGCCGAAGAGCTTGCAATCGACCGGCCGCTTGATGCCGCGCAGGATCGCGCCGCACTCGCAGGCCGGATTGTCGGACGCCGCCACGTAGTCGATGTCGAAACGGCGCTCCGCGTCGAAGGCGGCGTAGGCGTCGCTGAGGCGCAGACCGCTCCAAGGCACGGCGCCGAGACCGCGCCACTCGAAGCTCTCGCGCCGCTCGAAGATCTCGGCGATGTCGGCCCTGGCCTGCCCGTTGCCCCCGGGCCGGACCGCGCGGCCATACTGGTTCTCGACCTCGTGCCGCCCTTCCTTCACCTGCCGGATGAGCATCAGCACCGCCTGCAGCACGTCGAGCGGCTCGAACCCCGCGATCACCACCGGCCGCTCGAATTCCTCGGCGGCGAAGGCATAAGGCTCGGTGCCGATGACGGTGCTGACATGGGCGGGGCCGATGAAGCCGTCGAGGCGCACGCCGCCGCTGTGGCCGAGCTCGGGGCTGCCGAGGATCGCCCGCATCGCGGCCGGCGTCAGCACGTGGTTGCAGAAGATGGTGAAGTTGGCGAGTTGCCTGCGCGCGGCGAGCCGGATGGCGAGCGCCGTCGGCGGCGTCGTCGTCTCGAAGCCGATGGCGAAGAACACCACCTCGCGCCCGGGCTCCGCCTCGGCGATGCGCAGCGCATCGAGCGTCGAATAGACCATGCGGATATCGGCGCCCGCCGCCTTTGCCCGCAGCAGCGATGCGCCGCGCGACCCCGGCACGCGCATCAGATCGCCATAGGTGCAGAGCGTCACTTCCGGGCGCTGGGCGAGCCGGATCGCGGCATCGATGCGCCCCACCGGCAGCACGCAGACCGGACAGCCGGGCCCATGGATCAGGCGCACCCGCTCGGGGAGCAGGTCCTCGATGCCGTAGCGCGCGATCGCATGCGTATGGCCGCCGCAGAACTCCATGAAATGGTAGCGGGCGCCACGATCGGCTTCGCCGGCAATGCGCGCGGCCAGCGCCTGCGCGATGCCCGGGTCGCGGTATTCGTCAGTGTATTTCATCGCCGTGCCTCCGCCTCGGCAGCATCGAGCGCGGCCACCTCCCGCAGCAGGGCGAAGACGCGCTCGGCCTCGGCCTCGTCGATGACGGTGAGGGCGAAGCCGACATGGACGAGAACGTAATCGCCGATGCGCGCCTCTGGCACATAAGCGAGATTGATGTCCTTGGCGACGCCGCCGAAATCGACCCTGCCGAGGCGCAGGACCGGGTCGTCGCCGATGACGCTCACGATCCGTCCGGGAATGGCTAGGCACATGGCGTCTCTCCCTGCTGTTCCCCCCATGAGGCCCAGACCGCCTGGCCCAGGGCAATGCCGCCGTCATTGGGCGGGACGCGACGATGCCAGATCGGCTCGGCTCCGGTGGCCCGCAGCGCCGCCACCGTTGCCTCGGTCAGGCGCGCATTCTGGAAGCAGCCGCCGGTGAGAGCCACGCGGCGTTCCCCGGCGCGGCGCGCCACGTCGGCGATGGCGCCGGCAAGCCCGTCGTGTAGCGCGGCCGATACCGCGCCGGGCGCCGCGCCGGCAGCGAGATCGGCAAGCGCGGCTGCCAGCGCCGGCTGCCAGTCGACGATCAGGGCCGCCGCTTCGTCGCAGCCGGCGCAGAGCGGGAACGCATAAGGCCGCGCCGCGACATGGCCGTCGGCGGCGCCTTCGAGTTCGGCGGCGGCCTGCCCCTCATAGCTGGCGCGCTGGCGCAGGCCGGCAAGCGCCGCAAAAGCGTCGAACAGCCGTCCGGCGCTGGTGGTCAGGGGCGCGCTCGGACCGCGCGCGAGCATGCCGCGCAAGACCTCGAGCTCGGCCGCTGAGAACGCCGCCAGCGGCGGCAGATCGCGCCGCGCGAAAGCCTCGTCGCCGAAGGCCTCGAACAGCAGGCCGAGCGCGCTGCGGCGCGGCTCGCGCATCGCGGCCGCGCCGCCGGGCAGGCGAAACGGACGCAGATGGGCGAAGCGGTGCCAGCCCCGCTCGGTCACGCGCAGGAACTCCCCGCCCCAGATCGTGCCGTCCGGCCCGGCGCCGGCGCCGTCCCAGGCAACCCCGAGCACCGGCGGGGACGCGCCGTTCTCGGCCATGCAGGCGATGACATGGGCGAGGTGATGCTGGATCTGGACCACCGGCAGCACCATCGCCTCGGCCGCGCGGCTCGAGGCGTAGTCGGGATGAAGGTCGCGAACGACTAGGCGCGCCTCGCCGTCCTGGAGCGCGGCCATGTCGGCGAGCGCCCGCGCGTGGAGAGCGCGGGCCGCGATCGTATCGAGATCGCCGATATGCGCGCTCAAGGCGACGCCGCCCGGGCGGGTGAGCGCCACCGTGCTCTTGAGGTGGCCGCCGACCGCGAGAATGCCGGGCCGCACGCCGCGGCAGGCGATCGGCGCCGGCGCGTAGCCGCGCGCGCGACGCAGGACGAGCTCGCGATCGCAGACGACACGCACCACGGAATCGTCCACCGGCCGGACGATCGGCCGGTCATGGACGAGAAACAGGTCGGCGATGGGGCCGAGCCGCGCGATCACCTCCGATTCGTCGGTGACGAGCGGCTCGTCCGAGACATTGCCGCTGGTTGCGACCACGGGAAAGCCCAGCTCGCGCAGCAGCAGATGATGCAGCGGCGCATAGGGCAGCAGCGCGCCGAGAAGCGGATGGCGCGGGGCCACCGCGCGCGCGACCGCCCCGCCCGCCCGTCGCAGCAGCACGATCGGGCGCGCGGGATCAGTCAGCAGCTTCTCTTCCGCCGCCGAGATCCGGCAGCTCCGAGCGATCTCCGCCAGGGTCGGGAACATCACGGCGAAGGGCTTTTCTTCGCGGCGCTTGCGGGCGCGCAGCCGCTCCACGCTCGCCTCGTCGCGCGCATCGGCGATAGAGATGGAAGCCGCCGACGCCCTTCACGGCAACGATGCGGCCTTCCCGCACCGCCGCGGCGGCGGCGAGCACGGCTTTGTGAGCGCGCGCCAGGACCCGGCCCGTGCCGTCCCACAGCGCGAGGCTCGGCCCGCAATCGGGACAGGCGTTCGGCTCCGCGTGGAAGCGCCGGTCGGCCGGGTTCTCGTATTCCGCCTGGCAGCGCGAGCAGAGGCGGAAGTGCCGCATCGTGGTGCGGGCGCGGTCATAGGGAATGGCCTCGATGATGCTGTAGCGCGGCCCGCACTGGGTGCAGTTGATGAAAGGGTAGAGGTGCCGGCGGTCGTCCGGATCGAGCAGCTCGCGCAGGCACTCGTCGCAGGTGGCGAGATCCGGCAGCATCTCGGCGCTGCGCGCGCCGCCGGCCTCGCTCTGGCGGATCACGAAGCACGATTCGCCGAGCGGGGCTGTCGTCGCGGTCTCGATGCCGGTGACGCAGGCATGAGGCGGCGGCGCCTCGCGCAACGCGCGGAGCAGGGCGGCCAATTCCTCTGCCTGCCCTTCCGCTTCCACCGCCACGCCGTCGGTGGAGTTGCCGACCCAGCCGGCGAGCCCGAGGGCGGTCGCCTGGCGATGGACGAACGGACGGAATCCCACCCCCTGGACCGCGCCGCGCACCACGATGCGAAGCCTGATTCGCTCGCCGCCCGCGGGCCCGGTCACATCAGCCGCGGCATCCATGGGCGTGACCATCAGCGCCTCCCGGCAAGGCTCTTACGCGTCCGCGGTCGCGCCAGCGACCGGGGCTTGCCGGCGAGACGCCGCTTCGCCAAGCCGGGCGGCGAGCCGCGTCTCCAGCCAGTCCAGCCACGGCGCGATCGTGTCGCGCCGGCGCGCCGAGACCGGCACCACCGGCGCGGGATTGGCGAGCGCGCGGACGTACCGTTCCGCCTGCGCCGGATCGAAATCGTCGATCACCCCCAGCAGGTCGCTTTTCGACAGCAGCACGAGATCGGCGATGCGGAACATGACGGGATATTTCGCCGGCTTGTCCTCGCCCTCCGTCACGCTGAGGAGCGTGACATTCGCGTGCTGGCCGAGATCGAAGCTCGCGGGACAGACGAGATTGCCGACATTCTCGATGAACAACAGGTCGATCGCTGCGAGGTCGAGCGCGTGCAGCGCGTCATGCACCATCGCGGCGTCGAGATGGCAGGCCTGACCGGTGGTGATCTGCACCGCCGGCACGCCCTTGGCGCGGATCCGCCTGGCGTCGTTGTCGGTCTCCAGATCGCCTTCTATGACGGCGATGCGGAGCCGGCCGGCCAGGGACTCGATCGTCGCCTCGAGCAGGCTGGTCTTGCCCGATCCGGGCGACGACATCAGATTGACCGCGAGCACGCCATGCGCATCGAAATGCTGCCGATTATGGGCGGCCACGCGGTCGTTGTCGCGCAGCAGCCGCGTCAGCACGTCGACCGAGCGCCGGTCGGCCGATCCGGAGAGCACCGCCTCCCCAGGCGCGATCACCCGATGAGGGTGAGACATCGTCGCACATCCGCAGCTGCCGCACATCGCCGTTCCCCTTTCAACTCGCTCGTCACACCGCAACAGCGGCGGAACCCGTGTCGTTTCCGGCGCCGGTCGCCGCTTCTTCAACCGTAAGCTCGACGCGCTTCAAGATCAGCTCATCGCCGCCCAGAAGCCGAACGCGCTCGCCGCCGCAGACGCCGCAGACCAGCCGGTTCGCCACCGCCCCTCGTTCGGCGCCGCACGTCATGCAGTGCACGCGAAGGGGCGGCACCTCGATCTCGATCGTCGCCGCTTCGGCCGGGCTTCCCGCGCGCGTCACCAGGAACGCGCGTTCGAGCAGGGTGGGCTCGACTCCCGACAGCGGACCGATGACGACGAGAACGCGTGTCACGCCCGAGGCGCGATGCGCCTTCGCGACCCGTTCCACCTCGGCCAGCAGGCTTTGACACAGGGCGAGCTCGTGCATGGGTCCGGACCTGCGAACCGATTGCTTCCATGCCGCCGGGGGCCGCTTCAACGTCGACTTCGGACGGCGATGGACCGCCCTCCTGCGGAGGCGAAGTAATCATTGTCGATTCCTGCGGCCTGCGCCAGGGTGTCGGCGCGGCGACGGGGCTGGCGGCTCGCCGCCGCGGCACCGGGGGACTCCCGATCGGGGATGGCCGGAACGGCAGATGATGATGCAAAGCGCCTTCGCCCTGCTCTCGGGCCTGCTGGTGGGGTTCTCGCTGGGGCTGATCGGCGGCGGCGGCTCGATCCTGGCGGTGCCGCTGCTGCTCTATGTCGTCGGCGTCAGCGATCCCCATGTCGCGATCGGCACGAGCGCGCTGGCCGTGGCCGTCAACGCCCTGGCCAACCTCGTCCCGCACGCGCGCAAGGGGCATGTCCGCTGGCGCATTGCGCTGCTCTTCGCGCTGGTCGGCGTGGCGGGCGCGACGCTGGGCTCGAGCCTCGGCAAGAGCCTCGACGGCAACAAGCTGCTCGCGCTCTTCGCGCTCCTCATGATCGTCATCGCCGTGCTGATGCAGCGCGGCGGCCGGGCGGCACCGGCCGCACCCCGGCCCGCCGGGCGCGCGGCGGCGGCCAAGATCGGGGTCACCGGCTTCGCCGTGGGCGCGCTTTCGGGATTCTTCGGCATCGGCGGCGGATTCCTGATCGTGCCGGGCCTCATCCTTGCCGCCGGTGTGCCCATCATCGACGCCATCGGCTCGTCGCTCGTCGCGGTGGGCGCCTTCGGCCTCGCCACCGCGCTCAACTACGCGGCCTCGGGCCTGGTCGATTGGAAGATCGCGCTCGAGTATATCGTCGGCGGCATTGCCGGCGGCTGGGCGGGGGCGCATCTCGCCGTGCATCTCTCGCGCGAGCGCATGACGCTCCACCGCGTCTTCGGCGGCGTCCTGGTGGTCGTCGCGCTCTACATGCTCGCGCGCAGCCTCGCGGCGCTCGGCTGAGGACATCGCCGCCCGGGCCGATGGCGCGGCGTCGACTTGATATATTCCTCTAGTGGCATATATTCGACGCCGATGCGGCCGCCGCCGCAAGGAGGTCCGGATGAAAGCGCTGCGCAACTTCTTCGCCTCGCAGGGCCGGTCGGCCGAGCCGCCGCTGCGCGAGATCGAGCCGGAAACCGTGCGCGAATGGCAGAAGCAGGGCGGCTGCCTGCTGATCGATGTGCGCGAGGACGCCGAATATCGGGCGGAACGCATCCCGGGCGCGTGCCTTGCGCCCTTGTCCCGGCTGGAGCAGGCGCTGCCCGCCGTGCCGGCGGGCGCGAAGGCCATCTTCCTCTGTCGCAGCGGCGCCCGCACCCGGGCGCAGGCGGGCCGCCTGGCACGCTGCGGCCCGGGCGAAGCCTACATCCTCGCGGGCGGCATCGCCGCCTGGAAAGCTCGCGGCTTCCCCATCGAGCGCGGTTGATGGCGCGGCCGGAACCGGACGATACTGCGCCGCCGGCAGCGGATGCGGACCGGCCTGCACGGTAGAAGGAACAAGCCAGTGGCGGGGACGGCGGAGCTGGAACGGTGGAATGCGCGGTTCGCGGGCGAAGATTATCTCTTCGGCACCGAGCCCAACGCGTTTCTCGCGTCGCAAAAGCATCATCTGCGGGCCGGGCAGGCCGCGCTCGCGATTGCCGATGGCGAGGGACGCAACGGCGTCTGGCTGGCGGAACAGGGGCTGGAGGTGCTCTCCATCGACTTCTCGCCGGTGGCGCTGGCGAAGGCGCGGCGGCTGGCCGAGCGCCGCGGCGTCAGCCTCAAGACCGAGATCGCCGATGTCGCCGGCTGGGATTGGGGGACGGAGCGCTTCGATCTCGTCGCCGCGATCTTCATTCAATTTGCCGCGCCGCCGCTGCGCCGACTGATCTTTCAGCGCATCAGGAAGGTGCTGCGTCCGGGTGGAGTGCTGCTCCTGCAAGGCTATCGGCCGGAGCAGATCGAATACAAGACGGGCGGCCCGCAGCACCGGGAGAACATGTACACGGCGGCGCTGCTGCGCGACGCCTTCGACGGCTTCGAGATCCTGCATCTGCGCGAGCACGACGACCGCATCGTCGAAGGGACCGGCCATGCCGGCCTGTCGGCGCTGATCGACTTCGTCGCGCGCAAGCCGGCGGCGGCGACCGTGGCGGGCGGCGGATAGCTTCCTGCGAGGGCCGACGCGGTGCAATCCATCGATATCGGTTATCTGTCCGATCACTATTATATGTTAGAAAGACCAGGCCCTCAGGCGCATGTTCCCGGCTGAACGGCTCAATCTGCAGGCTAACTCGGCAATCGCAGGACAAAGGGGGGACCCAGAAATGAATCCGATCCTCGACAGGCGCTCGGCGCTCACCCATCTCGGCATCGCGGCCGGCACGGCAACTTGGCTCGTCGCCGGTCCCGCCACGGCGCCCGGCGCCGCCGCCGCGGTGCCGCAAGCTCCTTACCTGCCGGAAGGGGCCAACAGGCTCGCCACGCTCATCGAACGACTGGCGAAGGCGCCGCGCCGGCGGGATTTCAAAACGGTGCCGATGATCCTCGACCGCGACGATCAGTGGGACGCCGCGGCGCTGCGCGAGGTGATCACCTATGGCGGCGCGCCGAAACAGGCCTGGGACCACACCGACCTCACCGGGCCCTGGCTCAATCTGATGCGCAACTCGCTCAATACCCAAATCTGGGCGTGGAAGCATCACGACTTCCTCGTCGTCTCGGCGACCCATGGCGGCGCCCATCTCGCGCTGCTCGACGAGGCGATGTGGCAGAAGTACCAGCTCGGCAAGCTGATCCCCGGCGCGCCGGCGACGAACACCTATATCGGCGTGCCGCCGGCCGCGGCCAAGGACGCCCGGAACATCCAGGATCCCGAAGGCGTCTTCTCGCCCTCGGACAACAGCATCACCGTGCTGCAGCGCCGCGGCGTGGTGTTCATTGCCTGCCACAACGCCATCTGGGAGGTGTCGGAGAAGCTGATCAAGGCGGGCGTCAATCCCGACCATGTCTCGATCGAGCAGATGGCGGCCGAGCTCACCAACCATCTGATTCCGGGCGCCGTACTGAGCCCGGGCATCGTCGGCACGCTGCCGGAGCTGCAACGCGCCGGCTTCGATTATGCGAAATGACGCGGCGGCGCGGTGGCACGCCTTCGCCGTGCTCGCCGCCGCTGCCTGCCTAGCCGCGGCAGCGTCGCCTGTCGCCGCGGCGACGGAACCCAAGGGCGGCGTCCCGCCGGCCGCGCAGCAGGGCGACGAGATCTTCCCGCCCTGGCAGCATGGCGAGAACAACGACGCGCTCGACAAGGGGCTCGACTTCACCGTCCCGGAGATCGACGACCTCGCCGATTTCCACGGCAACGTCACCAACCCGGCCCTCGTGCTCTATGTCGGCGGCAATTACTACTTCGCCATGGCGCCGCTGGTCGCCGCCTTCGAGCGGGAGAAGCCGGAATACCGCGGGCACATCTATTACGAGACGATCCCGCCGGGCCTCCTCGTCAAGCAGATGGAAGCGGGCGGCACCATCACCTCGGGCAACATGACCTGGACCGCGAAGCCGAACGTCTATCTCGCCGGGCTGAAGCGGGTGAGGGAGCTGATCGCCAGCGGCGCGCTTGACGGGCCGCCGGTCATCTACGCGACCAACACGCTGACGATCATGGTGCCGAAGGACAATCCGGCGCATGTCACCGGCCTCGCCGATCTCGGACGCCCCGACATCCGCCTCGCCATGCCGAATCCCGCCTTCGAGGGCATCGCGCGCCAGATCGAAGGAGCGCTCAACAAGGCGGGCGGCGAAAAGCTGGTGACCGAGGTCTATAAGACCAAGGTGAAGAACGGCACGACGCTGCTGACGCGCATTCACCACCGCCAGACGCCGCTGCTGCTGATGCAGGGGCGCGTGGATGCCGGCGTCACCTGGAAATCCGAAGCGATCTTCCAGGAGCAGGCGCATCACCCGATCTCCCATATCGACATCCCGCCGCAGGCGAACGCGACCGGGATCTATGCCGGCGCCGCGGTGAAAGGCGCCGCGCATCCGGCGGCGGCGCAGGCCTGGCTCGGTTTCATCCGCTCGCCGCAGGCGCTGCACATCTTCGAACGCTACGGCTTCAAGCCTTATGAGGGCGGCGAAGCCGGCTCGGCGCATTGAGCGCGCCCCGCATGGGAGGAAGACGATGGCGACAACGACGGTGACCAGCCTGCGCGCGGCGCCACGCTTGGCCGAACGCGCGATCGCCGACCATGGATGGCGCACCGCCGCCATCGCGCTCCTGGCGGTGCGCTTCATCCAGGGGTGGATCTATTGGGGCGGCGGCTCCCGCCGCTTCATCTACGCGCCGCAGAAGCTGGTGCCGCACGGGCAATGGATGGCGCACAAGTTCCAATCCGCCATGCCCGGCGCCATTCTCGGCACCGAACACCTCATCGCCTATCTGCTGCAGCATTTCTGGCTGCTCTATGCCAGCATCATCATCTTCAGCGCCGGCGAGCTGATCGCCGGTCTGCTGCTGATGGCCGGCCTGTTCTCGCGGCTGTGCGCGGTGCTGACCTCGGTGTTCTCGATCGCGCTCATGCTCATGTTCGGCTGGCAGGGCGCCACCTGCATCGACGAATGGACCATGGCAGCGGCCAATCTCGCCATGGGCGTGACGCTCTTCCTCGCCGGCGCCGGCGCCTATTCGCTCGACAATCGGCTGCTCGCGCGCTCCCCGGCGCTCGCCGAGAGGCGCTGGTTCCGCTGGCTCTGCGGCAGCCTGCCCCTACCGCTCTCCGATCGCGGCTTCAATCGCCTGGCGTTCCTGCTGCTGGCCTTCGTCGTCGCCTTCGACGTTGGCACCTACAGCTACTATCGCGGCTCGGTGGTGACGCCCTTCCATGGCGGGCCGGTCAGCCCGTCGCAGCATCATCTCTCGATGGATGGCGGGGCGCTGCGGCCCGACGGCGCGGTGGAGGCGCATGCCTATATCGACGGCGGCACCCCCGACGTGCCGTCCTACATCGTCGCCGCTGCGCTGGAGCAGAACGGGCACGCCATCGAGCAATGGGACATCGCCGCGCTGCGGAAGCTGCCCAAGACGGCCTTCCGCAACGATTTCGACTATCGGCAGATCACCGCCGGCCCCTACGGCATCGTCGGCGAGGTCGGGGCCAAGGCGACGATCGCCCTGCCGCCCGTCGGCGACAAGCTGGCGCTGAGCGGCGAGGGCTACGTGCTGCGGCTCACCATGGTGAATGGCAAGAGCTTCAGCCTGCCGCTTCCCGCGGTGGGCGCGTCGTCCTGACGGGGCGGGCGGATCCCTAAAGCGCCCGACGCAAGGTCAGGTTGATGCGGCAGCGACCGGTCTTCGGGTGCTCGCCCTTTTTGAGCGCCGCAACGCCGTGATGGCATAGCCGCGACGGGCCGCCCCAGACGGCGACATCGCCGTGGCGGAGCGCGTATCGGATCACGGGATCGCCGCGCTCGAGGCCGCCGAACTGGAAGGTCGCGGGCAGGCCCAGGGAAACCGAGACGATGGGATGGGCGAGATCGGCTTCGTCCTTGTCCTGGTGCAGCGACAGCCGCGCGCCCGGCTCGTAGCGGTTGACGAGGCAGGCATCGGGGACGAAATCGCGATATCCCGCTTCCGTCGCCGCCGCTTTGGCCAGGGCGGCGAAGCTTGCCGGCAGGCCCGGCCAGGGACGGCCGGTCGCGGGATCGTGGCGCGCATAGCGATAGCCGGTTCTGTCGGTCACCCAGCCGGCCGCACCGCAATTGGTCATCGCGACCGACATCACGAAGCCCCCCGGCGTCGTCATGCGGCGAAACGGCGCCGCCGCGGCAATCGCCTCGATGGCAGCGAGAACCTCGCTTTCGAAGGACAGCGCGCCGCCGCGCAGCAGTACCGCGCCCGCGGCCATCTCCTCGCGCGCTCGCGCCGGCACTTCCATCTCGTCGAAGAGGTCTTCGTTCATTCCGGTGCCCAGGCCCCTGCCGTTTCCTAACATAAGGTCGCCGTTCGGGCCTGCCAATTCACCGCGACGGCCGCTCTCGGTTCTCTGGCGCGCGGGCGAGCGCGCGCAGCAGATCGGCGCGGCTCACGATCCCGATCATGCGGCCCTCGCGCAGCACCGGCACTCTCTTGATATTCTTGGCATCCAGAAGCTCGGCGACACGCGCGATCGGCATGTCCTCGTCGACGGTGATGACGTCGCGCGTCATCACATCCCTGGCGCGCAGACCGTGCCGTCGCAGATATTCGAGAAATTCCTCGCCATGCGCGGCGTCGGCCTCGAAGAGGTCCAGCCACCAGGACCGTGGAGCGCTGCCCTCACCGCGGCGCCTTCGGATCAGATCGCCTTCGCTCACCATTCCCACCAGCTTCCCCCCGCCGCCGACCACCGGGACCGCGCTGATGCGCGCTCGGAGCATCGCGGCGGCGACCTCCTTCAGCGGCGTTTCCGTCATGACGTAGATCACGGGTGATGTCATCACCTCGCGTGCCGTCGTCAGATGCAATTGCCTCGTATCGGAAGACATGTTGGCCTCACTCGCTTGCCCCGGCATGGTCGGTGCCGAGCGACGGCACCGTCTGCGCGAAGTGCATGCATGTCAGACCGGGTTATCAGCACGATCATAGCAGACCGACCCCGTCCGCGAGCTGCAACACTCGAACAAGCCCGCGGATACGCCAGCGCCGAGCTCAGCGGCCCGTCGCTAGGCGGTATGCTCGGCGCGTCTGGTCTTGGGCCGACGCGGCTTGGTCGAAGCGTCCTTGGCAATCTCGGCACGCGGTGCCGCATCGAGCTCAGCTTCCGCGCGCAGCCAATGATCGAGCTCTCCGCCGCTGGGCCGGCCTTCCCGTTCCCAAATGGCATAAGCTCGCCGGGCGGTCTCGGCGTGACGGTCGGGCGTATCCACATCGCCTCCTATCCCGCGGCCGTCTCGGGCAACGGGTCGTTGGAAATGGCCTCGGGCATGACGGCTGCTTCCGGCACAAGGCTATGGTAGAGCGTGAGGTAGCGGCGCGCCGGCGCCTCCCAGCCGAAATGCTGAGCGATCGCCTGCCGCTGCACCTTCCGCCAGGCCAAGGGCTGCCGATAGAGCGCCAGCGCCCGCCGCAGGCAGTCGAGCATGTCGGCGCCGCCGGCGCGCTCGAACGCGAACCCCGTGGCCGTGCCGCGACTGACCGTGACGTCGGTCGCGTCCACGACGGTATCGCAGAGCCCGCCCGTGCTTCTCACCACCGGCAAGGTGCCGTAGCGCATGGCATAGAGCTGCGTGAGCCCGCATGGCTCGAAGCGGGCGGGGTGAAGCAGGATATCGCCGCCGGCGAGCAGCCGATGTGCCAGCGGCTCTTCGTAGCCGATGCGGACGGCGATCCGGCCCGGATAGCGGCGCGCCGCCCTCTCGAACTGCTCTTCGAGAGGGCGGGCGCCGTTGCCAAGCAGTGCGCATTGGGCGCCGCTCTCCACGATCTCGGGCAAGGCGGCGGCGACGACGTCTGCCATCTTCTGATCCGTGATCCGGCTGATATAGACGATGAGCGCGGCGTCCGGATCCGCCTCAAGGCCAAATTCCTTCTGCACCGCCGTCTTGCAGGCGCGCTTGCCGGCGATGTTGCGCAAACTGAAATTGGCGGGAAGACAGCTATCGGTCGCGGGATCCCAGATCCGGTAGTCCACCCCGTTGAGAATGCCGACGAGATCCTGCGCGCGGCGCTGCAGCAACCCTTCCAGCCCGCAGCCATAGTCGGGCGTGAGGATCTCCCGCGCATAGGTGGGGCTGACCGTCGTCAGCCGGTCGCTGTACCGGATGCCGGCCTTGAGGAACGAGATCTGGCCGTAGAACTCCAGCCCATCCGGATCGAAGGCGTCATCGGGAAGGCCGAGTTGCGGATAGAGGGCGGCGGGGAACAGGCCTTGGTACGCAAGGTTGTGGATCGTGAAGACGGTCGCCGGTCCGGCGCCGGCATCTGCCGCCAGGATCGCTGACACCGGCCCCGCTGGCCAGTCGTTGCCGTGGACGAGGTCGGCGCGCCAATCCTCCAGCAGATGGCCGCGCGAGAGTCGCGCTGCGACATGGCTGAACAGCGCGAAGCGTTGCGCATTGTCGGACCAGTCTTGACCGCTCTCATCCTGATAAGGGCCTCCGGAGCGGCGAAAGAGCGACGGGCAGTCCACCAGCCAGATCGGCAGGCCCGCGTCGGGCGTGCGTGCCGAGATCAGGCGCATCGGGCCGGCGCCCATGAAATCCGCCAGCTCGAGCGCAACCGATTTGTTGGCCGCGGCTTCGATCGCCTTCGGATAGGCCGGCAGCAGGAGCTGCATATCGACACCGAGCGCGCTCAGCGCCTTCGGCAGGGCCGCGCTGACATCGGCAAGGCCGCCGGTCTTGGCGAGAGGGTAGATCTCCGACGATACGAAGAGGACACGCAAGATCGTCTCCCAGAACGTCCGTTATAGGTGGGGTGCTAGGCCGCGGGACCCACCTGTTTTTGCAAAGACACTGGTCATTTTGACCACCGGGGCCGAGTGGGGCGTTGATTTCAGATCAAGCATGGATACGGAAATGTTGCCCAACGGATTTGAACTTCGATCATGACACAAATGCGTCATGACATCCGCGCATCAGTTCGTATCATCCACTTCAGTAATGGCTGGCATCCAATCGCTGTCCCAACCTTGCCGTCTCGGCGTTATAGTGCGCGACGAGCAGCCGCAGCTCCTTCGCGATGGCGCTCGACAAGGCCTGCAGATGCCTGGGTTCCATCATCATTTCGACAACCCTGGCGGCGATGCGCTCGATGTCGGCTTCGTCCATGGCACGTTCCTCCTCGGGACCCAACAGGCAAGACTGGCTCGCCCCGCCGCCAGGCGCATTGATCCAGCGCAAGGCGCTCCTGGCCAGGGCGTCGTAGGAGAGCAAGCTGGTGGACGGCGCACCGGCAAGTCGAAGATGACGCTGCTGGACGGGAGCGATGAAACGGACCGCGACCATTAGCGCCGAGATTGACGAGGGAACGATAGCGGCCATCGTGAGCGGCGACCATGGCGACCCTTTCGCCGTGCTCGGCATGCACGAGGGGCGGAGCGGAGACGGCGCGCTGAGGGTGCGCGCCTTCGTCCCCCGGGCAGAGCGGCTATGGGTCGTCGATGCCCGCGACGACACCGTGATCGCCGAATTGCCGAGGCTCCACGGCGCCGGGTTCTTCGCCGGCACGCTCGACGATCGCCGGCAGCGCTTCCACTACCGATTACGAACCGCCGTCGGCAAAGGCGGCGTCGAGTTCGAAGACCCCTATCGCTTCCCTCCCCTGCTGAAGGAGGCCGAGCTTCACCAGTTCGGGCAAGGACACCACTTCTGGGTCCAGCAGATGCTCGGAGCGCATCACCGGATCGTGGAGGGAGTGTCAGGGGTCGTCTTCGCGGTCTGGGCGCCGAACGCTCGCCGCGTCAGCGTTGTCGGCGATTTCAACGGCTGGGACGGTCGACATCACCCCATGCGGCTGCGACCGGAATGCGGGGTTTGGGAAATCTTCATCCCGGGCATCGGCCCCGGGGAGCGCTACAAGTACGAGATCAAGAGCAAATCCGGCGAGGTGCTACCGTTGAAGGCGGATCCGTGCGGTTTCTCTGCGGAGCGCCCTCCGGCGACCGCCTCGGTCGTCGCCGCATCCGATGATTTCGAATGGCAGGACGAGGCATGGATGGCGCGCCGCGAAAAGGCCAACAGGCGCGACGCCCCGATCAGCATCTACGAGCTGCATCTCGGCTCGTGGAAGCGCGGTGCTGACGGCCGATACCTGAGCTATCGCGAGATCGCGGATCAGTTGATCCCTTATATAGGGAAGCTTGGCTTTACCCATATCGAGCTGCTGCCGATTGCGGAGCATCCCTTCGACGGGTCCTGGGGCTACCAGCCGGTGGGCCTGTTCGCGCCGACCAGCCGCTTCGGGGCGCCGGACGACTTCCGCTACCTGGTACAATGCTGCCACCAGGCCGGCATCGGCGTCCTGTTGGATTGGGTCCCGGCGCATTTCCCGCGGGACGCCCACGGGCTCGGCTTCTTCGACGGCACGTGCCTCTATGAGCATGCCGACCCGCGCAAAGGCCTGCACCCGGACTGGCAGACCCTCATCCACAATTTCGGTCGACCCGAGGTCGCCGCGTTCCTGATCTCGAACGCGCTCTATTGGGTCAGAGAATTCCATGTCGACGGGTTGCGGGTCGATGCCGTCGCCTCGATGCTCTATCTCGATTACAGCCGCAAGCCGGGAGAGTGGCTGCCGAACGACTATGGCGGACGCGAGAACCTCGAGGCCCTTGCCTTCCTGCGGCGCCTCAACGAGACCATCTACGCCGAGGGCCAGGGAGCCATCACGGTGGCCGAGGAATCGACGGCATGGCCGATGGTGTCGCGGCCCACATATCTCGGCGGTCTCGGCTTCGGCTACAAATGGAATCTCGGCTGGATGCACGATACGCTCCGCTACATGAGCAGAGACCCCATCCACCGGAGCTATCATCACGGCGACATCACCTTCGGCCTGCTCTACGCGTTCGCAGAGAACTTCGTCTTGCCGCTCTCTCATGACGAGGTGGTGCATGGAAAGCGGTCGCTGATCCAGAAAATGCCCGGCGACACGTGGCAGAAATTCGCCAATCTGCGGCTCTATTATGCGTTCCTCTATACCCAGCCGGGCAAGAAGCTGCTGTTCATGGGGGGCGAGTTTGCGCAGGTCGCAGAGTGGAGCCACGAGCGCGCGCTCGACTGGGAGCTGCTGAACGAGCCGATGCATCTCGGCGTCCAAATTCTCGTCGCCGACCTCAATCGGCTCTACCGCGGAGTGGCCGCACTTCATCAGGCCGATTGCGAGGCCGAGGGCTTCGAATGGCTCGATTGCGATGACATCGAACAGAGTGTCATCGCCTATCTTCGCCGGGGCTCCGGCGGAGACGGCCATGTCGCGGCGGTGTGCAATTTTACGCCGGTGGTGCGGCGGAACTATCGTATCGGCGTGCCGTATGGCGGCCGCTATCGGGAGATCCTCAATACCGATGCCGCGGAATACGGCGGTAGCGGGGTCGGCAATGCGGGACGGGTGGAGGCGGAGGCCGTGCCGTGGCATGGACGGCCCTACTCGCTCGCCTTGACCCTGCCGCCGCTGGCCGCCCTCCTGCTCCAGCCGGAGCGTTGAAGGGCAGGACATGACGACCGCACGCCACATTCGTGTCTGGCCGGGAGAGCCGGCTCCGATGGGCGCAACCTGGGACGGCATGGGCGTGAACTTCGCTCTCTTTTCGGAGAATGCCGAGCGGGTCGAGCTCTGCCTGTTCGATCCGTCGGGGGAAAGAGAGCTCGATCGCGTGGAGCTGCCGGAATACACCAACAATGTCTGGCATGGCTATCTGCCGGACGTGCGTCCGGGACAGCTCTACGGCTATCGCGTCTTCGGCCCCTACGCGCCTGACCGCGGCCATCAATTCAACCATCACAAGCTGCTGATCGATCCCTATGCCCGCATGCTGCACGGGCGGTTTCAATGGAACGACGCCGTCTTCGGCTATCAGACGGCCGGCGCCGATCCGGCTCCGTCCTTCGACACGCGGGACAGCGCGCCCTTTGTGCCGAAATGTCGCGTGATCGATCCCACCTTCACGTGGGGGGAGGACCGGCCGCCCCGCCGGCCGTGGCACGAGACGGTGATCTACGAGCTGCATGTGCGCGGCTTCACCATGCGGCATCCGGAGGTCCCCGCGGCGCTTCGCGGCACCTTCGCCGGACTGGCGAGTCCGGAGGTCATCCGGCACCTGCGCGAGCTGGGGGTGACCGCCGTCGAGCTCATGCCGGTACACGCGTTCGTCGACGAATTGCGGCTGAGCGAGCGCGGATTGCGAAACTACTGGGGCTACAACCCGATCGCCTTCTTCGTGCCTGAACCTCGCTACCTTGCCGAGCCGAGTTTGAACGAGGTCAGGGCGACCGTGCGCCAATTGCACGATGCCGGGCTCGAAGTGATTTTGGACATGGTCTTCAATCACACGGCCGAAGGCGGCCCGCAGGGGCCGACCTTGAGTTTTCGCGGGATCGACAATGCGAGCTATTACCGCCTCGATCGCGACGACCGGCGGAGCTACCGCGACTTCACCGGCTGCGGCAACAGCCTCAATCTGCATCATCCACGCGTCATGCAGCTGGTGATGGACGCGCTGCGCTATTGGGCTACGCAAATCCACGTGGACGGCTTCCGCATCGATCTCGCGACGACGCTCGCCCGCGGCGAGGACGAGGCCTTCGACCGCCATTCGGGTTTTCTCGATGCGATCCAGCAAGATCCCGTGCTTGCCCAAGTCAAGCTCATCGCCGAGCCCTGGGACCTCGGCGAGCGGGGCTATCAGCTCGGTCAGTTCCCGCCCGGCTGGTCCGAATGGAACGATCGCTATCGCGACACCGTGCGCCGCTTCTGGCGCGGCGATGAAGGCATGGTGGCCGAGCTCGCCTCGCGCATCACCGGCTCACGCGACATCTTCGAGCAACGCGGCCGGCGGCCTTGGGCCAGCGTCAACTACGTCGCGACGCATGACGGCTTCACGCTCGAGGATCTGGTCTCCTATCGCGACAAGCACAATGAGGCGAACGGCGAAGGCAACCGCGACGGCGCCGGCGACAATTACAGCGCAAATTATGGCGTCGAAGGCCCGACGGCGGATCTCGACATACGCCGGCTCCGGCAGCGGCAGAAGCGCAACATGATGGCGACGCTCCTGCTGTCGGCGGGTGTCCCCATGCTGCTGGCCGGCGACGAGGCCGGTCGAAGCCAGAACGGGAACAACAACGCCTACTGCCAGGACAATGACCTCAGCTGGCTGGCCTGGTCGCTCCTCGACGGCGAGGAAGCGCGTGCGCTATGCGATTTCGTGCGCGCGCTCATTCGACTGCGCCAGGATCACCGGGTCTTCCGGCGGCGCCATTTCTTTCACGGCCGGGTCATTCCCGGCACGGCCGTCAAGGACATCGTCTGGCTGACAGCCGACGGAAGACAGACCGGCGACGGCGACTGGCAGGCTCCGCGTGCCCGTTTCCTCAGCTACGTCGTGAGCGGAGAGGCGGGCGCGCTGCACCATTCGACCTCCGGCGAGCTGGAATCGGACGACAGCTTCCTCGTCATCCTCAATGCCCATACCGAGCCGGTCCACTATCTTCTGCCGGAGACGTCGCCTTCCGGACCCTGGGTGCGGCTGGTCGACACCGCAAGCGAGTCCGGGCTCGGCGACGGCGCGGCTTTCGCGGCGGGCGCTCGCTATTCGGTCGAGCCTCGATCCTTCGTGCTGTTCTGCTGCCGCTGCAGCAGCAGCCCGGTATCGTCGGGCCTCGAGCCGTGAGCGAGCCGGACCCGCTCGACGCGCTCGCGACCGAGGCCGGCATCGACCTCCATTACCATGACCTCTGGGGAGCACCCCACGCGCTCTCGGTGGAGACGAAGCGCGCCTTTCTCGACGCCATGGGCCTTCCGGCACGGACGGACGCAGAACGTCGCGCAGAGCCTCTCGTCCCTCACGGCAAAGCCGTGGCGGCGCGCGCTGGAGCCGGTCACGGTTCTTTCCGAGGGAAGCGGTGAGCGGCTGGTCAGCCTCGTGCTCGACGCCGATCGCGCTCGCGCGGCGATGTGGCGCATCACGGCGGAAGACGGCACGCGATACGAAGGAACCATCGCCTGCGCCAGCTTGCCGCTCGCCGAGGCGAGAACCGTGGAGGGCCGGCCTCTGGAGCGACGGCTGCTCGCCGTGCCGGCGTCATTGCCGCCCGGCTATCATCGCCTCGACGTCGCAGGCGACGGGCTCGCCGGCGGCTCGGATGGTGCCACGCTCGTCGTGGCGCCGGACCAGGCGTATGTGCAGGACGGCCTTCGCCACAGTCCCGGCCTCTGGGGGTTCAGCCTGCAGCTCTACGGCCTCCAGGGGCGGGGAAGCTGGGGCCTCGGCGATTTCGACGATCTCTCCGGCTTCACCGCCGCGATGGCCGGTCGGGGCGCCAGTGCCCTAGGAATCAACCCGCTTCACGCGCTGTTCCCCGGCAATCCGGCGCATGCCAGCCCCTATTCCCCGTCGAGCCGCTGCTTCCTCAATCCGCTTTACATCGATATCGAGGCCGTGCCCGATCTGGCCGAATGCCCCGAGGCGCGGGCACGGGTCCATCACCCCGACATGGCGAGCTTGCTCACCGCCCTTCAGAGCGCGCCGCTCGTCGATTACATCGGCGTGGCCGCCGCCAAGCTTCCCATCCTCGAGCAGCTCTATTCGGCGTTCCGCGCCAATCATCTCGGCCACGGAACTGCTCGCGCCACGGCCTTCCGCAGATTTCAGGATCAGGGCGGGGCGGCGCTCCAACGCTACAGCACCTTCGAAGCGCTGTCGGAGCATTTCCGCGGCGGCAAGCTGGGGCATTTCCCCTGGCATCGCTGGCCGGCGGCCTATCGCGATCCCAACTCGCCGGAGACCATGGCGTTCGCGCGCGACCACCGGGATCGCCTGACGTTCCACCAGTATCTCCAGTGGGAGGCCGACCGGCAGCTCGCTTCGGCCGCTGCCGCCTGCGCGCAGGGCGGCATGCCGATCGGCCTTTATCGCGACCTGGCACTCGGCGTCGACGCCGACGGCGCCGAAGCCTGGGGCGAGCAAGGCTTGCTCGCGCACGGGATCTCGACGGGCGCGCCGCCCGATCCCTTCAACCTGAAGGGCCAGAGCTGGGGCCTGCCGCCGTTCAACCCGCACGCTCTGCGCAACGCCGCGTACCGCCCCTTCATCGACTGTCTGCGTGCGAACATGCGCCATGCCGGCGCGCTTCGCATCGACCATGTCATGGGATTGGCGCGCCTCTTCTGGATCCCCGGAAACGCTTCTGCCGCGGAAGGCGGCTATGTTCACTATCCGCTCGACGATCTGCTGGCGATTACCGCGCTCGAGAGCCAGCGCGGCCGCTGCGTCATCATCGGCGAGGATCTGGGCACGGTCCCGGAGGGGCTGCGCGAGCGCCTGAGCGCCAGGCGGATCTTCTCGATGCGGCTCCTCTATTTCGAGCGCGACGGCGATGGCGCGTTCCGGCCGGCGCAGAGTTACCCGGAGCTGGCGCAGGTCGCCACCGGGACGCATGATCTGCCGACGCTGCCCGGCTATTGGCGCGAGCGCGACATCGCCGCCCGTGCCGCGCTGCACCTCCTGCCGGCAGGCGATGACGAAGCGGCGCTGCGCCAGGAGCGCGCCCGCACGCGCTCGGCGCTTCTGGCCCTGTTGCGCGACATGGGTCTGCTTCCCGCGGCGGGCGGATCGGCGGACGAGCGCGACATCGATATCGACGAGCTCGTCGATGCCGCCTACCGCTTCCTGGCGATGTCGCCGGCGCGGCTGCTGATGGTTCAGCTGGACGATGTCCTTGGCATCGAAGAGCAGGCGAATTTGCCCGGAACCGTCGACGAGCATCCGAATTGGCGAAGAAAGCTGCCCGTGCCGTGGGAGGAGCTGACGACGAGCCCGCGGCTGCAAGACTTCGGCGAAACGCTGAGCCGGCTCCGTCCTCGCTAGTCCCGTCCCCATCGACACCGGCCGGTTTGACATAGGTCAATCGCGCAGGAGGCAGACGAGACTATGCTATCGGTCTCTCATGCAGGAGCGTCGCCGATGTCAGCGCCATCCTATGTCCGCTGGTTTCGTGAGATCCGGATCGAGGACGTGCCGCTCGTCGGCGGCAAGAACGCGTCCCTCGGCGAGCTCTATTCCGTCATGTCCGCCGAAGGCGTCATGGTGCCGAACGGATTTGCCCTCACGGCACAGGCCTATCGCAATTCCCTCGCAGCGGCCGATGCGGCGAGCCGGCTGCACCGGCTCCTCGACGGGCTGGACAAGAGCGATGTCGAGACGCTCGCAACGCGCGCCGCCGAAGCGCGCCGGATCGTCTATGACGCAACGGGCGGCGATGCCTTGCGGCAACAGATCGCCGCCTCCTATCGCAACCTCGAGGAGACGTACGGTGCCAATGTCGCGGTCGCCGTTCGCAGTTCCGCGACCGCGGAAGATCTGCCCACCGCCAGCTTTGCCGGCCAGCATGACAGTTTCGTGAACATCCGCGGCGAGGACGATGTCTTCGAGGCCTGCCGCCGCTGCTTCGCCTCGATCTTCACCGACCGTGCCATCGTGTATCGTCTCGACAACGGGTTCGACCATTTCAAGGTCGCACTCTCCGTCGGCGTGATGAAAATGGTCCGCTCCGACCTCGCCGCCAGCGGCGTCATCTTCACGCTCGACACCGAATCGGGCTTTCGCGACGTCGTCTTTATCACGGGCGTCTATGGCCTCGGCGAGAGCATCGTTCAAGGCCGTGCCGACCCGGACGAATTCTACGTGCACAAGCCGACCTTCAGACAGGGGTACAGATGCATCCTCAGCCGCTCGCTCGGCAAGAAACAGGAGCGAATGATCTATGCCGACGGACATACCGGCGCGACGACGCAGACTGTCGCCACCGCGGAGGGCGAGCGCGAGCGGTTCTGCCTCGATGACGCGGAGGCCCTGAGCCTCGCCGATTACGCCATCAAGGTCGAGGACCACTACTCTGCGAAGGCCGGCCATCCGATGCCCATGGACATTGAATGGGCAAAGGACGGCGAGGATGGCCGACTCTATATCGTGCAGGCACGGCCCGAAACCGTTGCCTCCCAGCGCCCCTCGCAGGCGTTCGAGACTTACGCCCTCAAAGGCACCGGGCGAGTGCTCGCCACCGGTCGCGCGGTGGGCGAAAAGATCGCGGCCGGAGCGGTGCGGGTCGTGGCCGATGTCCACGACCTCGCCGCGTTCCGACCCGGAGAGATTCTGGTCGCGGACACCACGAGCCCGGACTGGGAGCCGGTGATGAAGTCCGCCGCCGCCATCGTCACCAACCGCGGTGGACGCACCTGTCACGCCGCCATCGTCGCACGCGAGCTCGGCGTGCCGGCCGTCGTCGGCGCCGAGGGCGCGACGGAGGCGCTCCGGTCGAAAGCCACGGTGACCGTTTCCTGCGCCGAGGGTGAGACCGGTCGCGTGTATGACGGGAAGATTCCGTTCGAAACCACGCGCATCGGGGTTGAGACGCTGAAACGGCCGCGGACGGCGATCATGGTGAATCTGGGCAATCCCGACCTTGCCTTCAGGACGGCGATGCTGCCGAACGACGGCGTCGGCCTGGCGCGGATGGAGTTCATCATCGGCGAGCATATCGGCGTCCATCCCATGGCGCTGGCGCAGCCCGAGAAGGTCGCGTCGGCCGCCGACCGCGAGGCGATCGCAAAGCTTGCCCGATGCTATCCGCGTCCGGCCGATTTCTTCATCGAGAAGCTGTCGGAAGGCGTCGGCACGATCGCCGCTGCGTTCTATCCGAAGCCGGTGATCATCCGCCTCTCCGACTTCAAGACCAACGAGTATGCGAAGCTGATCGGCGGCGCCGGCTTCGAGCCCAAGGAAGACAATCCGATGCTCGGCTTCCGCGGCGCGTCGCGCTATGCCCATCCCGCCTACGCTGCCGGCTTCGCCCTCGAATGTGCCGCGCTGCGGCGCGTGCGCGAGGCGATGGGACTGCTCAATCTCCGCGTCATGGTGCCGTTCTGCCGCCGGGTCGAGGAAGGCCGCCGCGTCATCGAGGCGATGGCGATGCATGGGCTCAGACGCGGCGAGAACGGTCTCGAGATCTATGTGATGTGCGAGATTCCGAACAACGTCATCGGGATCGACGCCTTCTCGAAGCTGTTCGACGGATTCTCGATAGGCTCCAACGATCTGACCCAGCTGACGCTCGGCGTCGACCGCGATTCGGAGATCGTCGCCTTCGATTTCGACGAGCGCGATCCCGGAATGCTGGAGATGTTTCGTCTCGCCGTGACTGGCGCCAAGCGCAATGGCCGGCATGTCGGAATTTGCGGCGAAGCGCCGGCCAACTATCCCGAAATCGCGCGCTTCCTGACCGGGCTCGGAATCGACGCGATCAGCGTCAATCCCGCAAGCCTCATGCTCACGACGACCATCGTGCGCGAGGCGGAAGAACGGCAGCGGGACCCGTCGGACGGCACCCTCGCCGCGCAATAGGCGCGCCGGTCGCGACGATGGGGCTGCTCTCTCGCGCTCTCCCCGCCCCGCTGGCCGCCTTGGAGGAGCTTGCGCTCGATCTCCGGTGGACATGGAGCCATGAGGGGGACGCGCTCTGGAAGCGGGTTGACCCCGTCGCGTGGGACCGCACCCGGAATCCCTGGACGATCCTGCAAAACGCCTCGGCGGCACGCCTCGACGAACTGTCCGGCGATCGCTCCTTCGTCGATCATCTCGAAGAGCTGGCAGCGGCGCGACGTGCTCATCTCGAGAGACCCGGCTGGTTTGTCGCCAGCTACGGCACCGCGGCGTTGGCGGGGATCGCCTATTTCAGCATGGAGTTCGGGCTCAGCGACGCGCTGCCGCTCTATGCCGGCGGTCTCGGCGTGCTGGCCGGCGATTTCCTCAAAACCGCCAGCGATCTTGGAATTCCCGCCATCGGGATCGGACTCCTGTTCCAGGAAGGCTATTTCCGGCAGACGATCGACGCCGCGGGACAGCAGCACGAGGCATACCCGTACAACGAGCCCGCAACGATGCCGATCCGGCTGGTGCTCGACGATGGCGGCCCGTGGCTGCGCATCCCGATCGAGCTGCCCGGTCGGACGCTCTTCTTGCGCGTCTGGCAGGGTTCCGTCGGACGCGTGACGCTTTACCTGCTCGACAGCAACGATCCCCTCAACAGCCCGGTGGATCGCGGCATCACGGGAAAGCTCTACGGCGGGGGAACGGAAACCCGCCTGCTGCAGGAGATCGTCCTCGGGATCGGAGGATGGCGAACCATCGAGGCTCTGCGGCCGGAGATCGAGGTCTGCCACATCAACGAAGGGCACGCAGCCTTGGTCGTGCTCGAGCGCGCGCGGCGGCTGGCCGAAAGACTTGGGATCGGCTTCTGGGAGGCCTGGCACGCCGCGCGGGCGGGAACCGTGTTCACCACGCACACGCCCGTGGCGGCCGGCTTCGACCGCTATCCTCAGGAACTCATCGCCAGGTATCTCGACCTGCTGTTCGATCCCGCCGACCAGGCCGGGCCGGCGACGACAGACATCCTGGCGCTGGGCCGCGCCGATCGGAACGGCGATGGTGACACCTTCAACATGGCCTATCTAGGGGTCCGCGGTTCACTCGCAAGCTTCGGTGTAAGCCGGCTGCACGGGCGCGTGAGCCGCCACATTTTCCAGCCCCTGTTCCCGCGCTGGCCGGTGTGCCAGGTGCCGATCGATCACGTCACCAATGGCGTCCACGTGCCATCCTGGGATTCGGCCCAGGCCGATCAGATCTGGACCGCCGCCTGCGGCAAGGATCGCTGGCGGGGGATGCCGGACGAGCTGAGCAAATTCATCGAGGCGCTGTCCGACGAAACGCTCTGGGCGATGCGCGGCGACAGCAGAAGGGAGCTGGTGCGCAGCGTCCGTGTCCGCCTCGAGATGCAGCTGGGTCGCCGCGGACTCCCGGCCGAGACCATAGCCCAGGCGCGGTCCGTGCTCGATCCGAACATCCTCACGCTGGGCTTTGCCCGCCGCTTCACCGCTTACAAGCGTCCGAACCTGCTGCTTCGCGATGCCGCCCGGTTCGGCCGCCTGCTCAACAATGGTCAGCGCCCGGTGCAGATCGTGGTCGCCGGAAAGGCCCATCCAGACGACGAGGAGGGCAAGGGAATGATCCAGGAATGGGTCGCCTTCGCGCGCCGTCCCGAGTGGCGCCGTCGCGTCGTGTTTCTCGAGGATTACGACATTTCGCTCGCCGAAGAGCTGGTCAAGGGCATCGATCTCTGGATCAACACGCCGCGCCGTCCCTGGGAGGCCTGCGGGACCAGCGGCATGAAGATTCTTGCCAATGGCGGGCTCAATCTGTCGGAGCTCGACGGCTGGTGGGAAGAGGCGTATGCGCCGGAGCTTGGCTGGGCCATCGGAGGGGGCGCCCGGCACGGCGAGCAAGAGCAGGACGCTCTCGATGCCGAGGCGCTCTACGCGGCGCTCGAAGGCCAGATCGTGCCCGAATTCTACGATCGCGACGGCGAAGGCATACCGCGCGCCTGGCTGGCGCGGATCCGCCGCAGCATGGCGGTGCTGGCCCCGCGCTACTGCAGCACGAGAATGGTCCATGAATACATCACGAAAGCCTACCTTCCTGCCGCGCAGACGCTCCGCAAGCGTCTGGCCGGCGCCGCCGAGCTGGCGAAGGGCATCGCCGGATGGGAGCGTCGCGTGCGACAAGCCTGGGCGAGTTTGCATATCGGCGCGCCGGCGGCCGACTGCACGGATGGCGCTCTGAGCGTCACCGTGCCCGTCTATCTCGGTGACATGGCGGCGGACGATGTGCATGTCGAGATCTATGCCGATCCCCGTCAGGATGGTGAGCCTGAGATCCTGAAGCTCGTCCGAGGCGAACCGATCGCCGGCGCGCTCAATGGCTATGTCTATTCCGGCTCGGTGCGATCGACTCGGCCCGCGGAGGATTTCACCGTCCGGATCGTTCCTTATCATCCGGACGTGCGGATCCCGTCGGAGCTCCCGCTCATCCTCTGGCAGAAATGAGGATCGACCGCTCCGCCTCACGCAGAGCCCCCGACCTGCCGCCGACAGATACCCGCTCTCTCTAAATTAGAGAGAGGCCCGCGCAACCACTGCGCGTCTTGGTCGTTTCTTAACCTTACCGGCTCATTATCCGGCTCAGCGACCGCGACGACGCGAACTTTGAAGCACGACGATCGCATCCAAACCACATGTTGTGGCATACTGGCGTCTGTACGCCACAGGTTGACAGAGCCTTCGGGGCTTGCGAGCATCTCGCCATGTTAAGTGATCTGCCGCCCCTCGCCCGCTATGTGCGCTCCCTGACCGGCCGCCCACCGGAGGCGGCATCGCCGCAGCAATGGCTCGCGGCACTCGCCGCTCTGATACGCGACCGGATCGCCGAGCAATGGAGCAACGGCGCCGACGGCTCCCACGATGCCGGCGCAAAGCGGATCTACTACCTTTCGATGGAGTTCCTGCCGGGCCGGCTTCTCGTCCACGCCCTGCAGAATCTCGGCCTCTACGAAGGCTGCCGGCACATGTTGGCCGAGCATGGCGTCGATCTCGACGCCCTCGTCGAGCTCGAGGCCGATCCCGCGCTCGGCAATGGCGGCCTGGGACGGTTGGCCGCGTGCCTGCTCGACAGCATGGCCAATCTCGGGTTGCCCGCCTATGGCTACGGCATCCGCTACGATTGCGGACTCTTTGCGCAGCAGATCGAGGATGGCTGGCAGGTCGAGCGGCCCGATCCCTGGCTCTCTCACGGCAATCCCTGGGAAATCCCGCGCGCGGATCTGGCCTATCCGGTTCGATTCGGCGGGCGCGTCACCGATCAGGGAACGCCGGCGCGCCCGCGCTACGCATGGACCGACAGCGAAGAGATCCTGGCGACCGCCTACGACATGCCTGTGCTGGGCTACCAATCGCGGCGGCTCAATACGTTGCGGCTGTGGTCGCCCCGGGCGGCGCACGAGCTCGACCTTGGTTCATTCAACAACGGCGACCATGTCGGCGCCTTCTCGCGCAAGAACGCGATCGAGAGCCTGTCCCAGGTGCTCTATCCCGGCGATGCGACGCCCAACGGCCGCGAATTGCGGTTCAAGCAGGAGTACTTCTTCGTCAGCGCTTCGGTTCAAGACATCCTTCGCCGCTTTCAGCGTGGCGGGCGGTCCCTCGAGCGCTTGCCCGACGACATCGTCATCCAGATCAACGACACGCATCCCTCCCTCGCGATCACCGAGCTCATGCGGCTGCTTCTGGACAGGCATCACCTCGACTGGGAGCAAGCCTGGCATCTCACGCGGCGGAGCTTTGCCTATACCAACCACACGCTGATGCCCGAGGCGCTCGAGACCTGGCCGCTGCGCTTCTTCGAGACCCTGCTGCCGCGGCATCTGCAGATCATCTACGAGATCAACGACCGGTTCCTGCGCAAGGTCGCGTTCCGGCATCCCGACGATCCGGCCCTCATTCGACGGATGTCGCTGGTCGACGAGGAGGGCGAACGGTACATCCGGATGGCTCATCTCGCCATCGTCGGCGCGCGCAAGGTCAACGGCGTATCGAAGATCCACACGAGCCTAATGCGGCAGACGACCTTCGCCGATTTCGCGGCGTTTTTCCCGGACAAGATCGTCAATGTCACCAACGGCATCACCTTCCGCCGCTGGCTGCACGAGGCGAATCCCCAGCTGGTCGCGCTCATCCGCTCGCGCATCGGCGATCGGTGGCTGAGCCATGCCGACGAGCTTGCCGCGCTCGCGCCTCATGCGGATGATCCGGCCTTCCGCGCGGGCTTCCGCGCGGTCAAGCATCAGAACAAGCTGCGACTGGCGGATCTGATTGCGCGCGACTGCGGTCTCACGGTCGATGCCGGCGCGCTGTTCGACGTTCACGTCAAGCGCATCCACGAATACAAGCGCCAGCTGCTCAAGCTGCTGCATGTCGTGGCTCTCTACAATCGCTTGCGCCAGGGCACCTCTTCGCCGGGCGTCCCTCGCCTCGTCGTCTTCGCCGGCAAGGCCGCTCCGGGCTATGTCATGGCCAAGCTCATCCTGAAGCTGATCCACGAGGTCGCCCGGTGCGTCAACAGCGACCCCGCCGTCGACGGGCGTCTCCGGGTGGCTTTCATTCCGGACTACGGCGTCAGAAAGGCGCAGATCATAATTCCCGCCGCCGATCTGTCGGAGCAGATTTCCACCGCCGGCCATGAAGCATCCGGTACCGGAAACATGAAGCTGGCGCTCAACGGCGCGCTCACCATTGGCACGCTCGACGGCGCCAACATCGAGATTCGCGAGGCCGTCGGGGAGGAGAATTTCTTCGCCTTCGGCGCGACCATCGACGAGGTCGCCCGGTTGCGCGCCGACGGCTACGACCCCTGGCGCTGCTATCACGACGATGCCGAGCTCAAAGATGTGCTCGACCTGATCGCTTCCGGCCACTTCTCCCCCGCGACGCCGGATCTGTTCAGACCGATCGTCGAGGGGCTCACCGGCGGCGGCGATCCTTATCTCGTTCTCGCGGATTTCTCCTCCTACCTGCGATGCCAGGAGCGCGTCGAAGCGGATTACCGCGACGTCGAGGAATGGAGCCGGCGCGCCATTCTCAATGTCGCCGGCATGGCCGGCTTCTCGAGCGATCACGCCGTCCGCCAATACGCCGAGCTGATCTGGAACGCGCTCCCGCGGGGCGGCGAGGCCCTCTCGGCCGATCAACTCCGCCCGCACGCCGTCGCCGCGGCCGAGTGAGCCGTTTCAGGTGACAAGTGAGGGCCGGTGGCGGCCCGTCTTTTCTTCGATGCAGGCGATGTCGCGCGCCAAAGCCGCGAGCTCCTGGAGCGCCTCTTGCGGATCAAGATCGTGCCGGGACGGGTCGCGCTCATAGCGCTCGAGATAGACGCGCAAGGTCATCGCCTCGGTGCTGGTGCCTGACAGACGGTAGACGAGTCTGGCCTGCTCGCCGAACACGACCCGGATGCCTTGCGCTTCTGCAACCGTGTGATCTACCGGGTCGACATAGCTGAAATCGTCGCAAAGGCTCGCTTCGCCCGGCGCGAAACGCCGCCCTCGAAAGCCGGGCAGCCGCGAGCGGAGATCCTTCATCAGCCGTTCCGCCGCGCCGGCGTCGATGCCTTCGTAATCATGGCGCGCGTAGTAGTGCCGCCCGTGGCGCCGCCAGTGCTCGCGGACGAGCGCTTCGACCGCCCGGCCCTGCACCGAGAGGATGTTGAGCCAGAAAAGCACGGCCCAAAGTCCGTCCTTTTCCCTGAGATGGTTCGATCCGGTGCCGAAGCTCTCCTCGCCGCAGAGCGACACTTTGCCGGCATCGAGGAGGTTGCCGAAATATTTCCAACCGGTCGGCGTCTCGTAGCAGGGGATGCCGAGCGCCGCGGCGACGCGGTCCACCGCCCGGCTCGTCGGCATGGAGCGGGCGACGCCGACCAGACCCTGCCTGTAGCCCGGCGCCGACGACGCGTTTGCAGCGAGAATGGCCAGGCTGTCACTGGGCGTGACGAAAAAGCCCGGTCCCAGGATCATGTTCCGATCGCCATCGCCATCCGAGGCCGCCCCCAGATCCGGCGCGACGGGGCCGTTCATGACGCCGACGAGCTCGGCCGCATGGACGAGATTGGGATCAGGATGAGCACCGCCGAAATCGGGCAACGGCTCTCCGTTCACCACCGTGCCCGCCGGCGCCCCCAGCCGCCGCTCCAGGATCTCCCGCGCATAGGGGCCCGTCACTGCGTGCATCGCGTCGTACCGCAGCCGGAAGCGCGGCGAAGCGAGCAGCCTGGCGAGGGCATCGAAATCGAACAGCGTCTCCATGAGCCGGGCGTAGTCTTCGACGGGATCTGCGACCTCGATGGTCATCGCGTCGAGCTGCCTCAAACCCGGATGATCGATGTCTACCGCCGCGGCGTCGATCGTTCTGTAGCTGGCGATCTCGCGGCTGCGGGCGTAGATCCGCTCGGTCACGCTTTCGGGCGCGGGGCCGCCGTTCGAGCCGTTGTATTTCACCCCGAAATCGCCGTCCGGCCCTCCCGGATTGTGACTCGCGGTGAGGATGATGCCGCCCAGGGCGGCGCGATGTCGAATGAGGCAGGAAGCGGCCGGCGTCGAAAGGATGCCGCCTCGACCGACCACGACCTTTCCAACTCCGTTGGCGGCGGCCATCTTGAGGACGGTCTGGATCGCCTGACGGTTGTAGAAGCGTCCGTCGCCTCCAAGGATGAGCGTCCTGCCTTGATGGTCGGGCAGGCTGTCGAAGATGGACTGGATGAAGTTCTCCAGATATCCCGCAACCTGAAAGACGGACACCTTCTTGCGCAGGCCGGATGTGCCCGGGCGCTGGTCCGGGAAGGGCTTCGTCGATACTGTTTTGGTCTGCATACTTCCTTCCCGCAACGGCGGACGCCGGGCGGGGCCCGGCTCACGTCTCGCGCAGACTCAGAATATAGATCACGAGGCCGTTGCGCTGCCGGTCGGTGAATTTGATGTCCGGCATGTCGCCATGCGGCGTGCACGGATCACATTGATCTGGGTCAAAGCCGCCCGGCTCATCCTCCGGCCGCCGGATCGAGCCGTTTGGTCGCGTTGATCCATGTCATGGCCGGATACCGGGCGTTCTCATCAGCATCGTCGAGCGAAGAGCCGGTCCAGGGATGAGACCGTCTCCGCCGGAAGGCACGCACCTCTCCACCGAAGGAAGGGATCCGGAGAGGCCAAGAGCGGGAGCATGGAAGAGGCGCAAGGCAAGCCATCGCAGGATGATGCCGGCGCGGCGCTGGTGAGGATCGCGAGGGATCTCGCCCGGGAGCTTCATCCGCGACGGCGGCTGGCATTGCGCGTCGGATTGAGCAGTTCGCTCGAGCGCGACTGGGGCTTCGACAGCCTGTCCCGTGCGGAGCTTCTGCTGCGCGTCGAACGCGCCTTCGCCGTTCGGCTGCCCGAGACGCTGCTCGGCGAGGCGGAGACGCTGGGCGACCTGCTGACGGCGCTTTCGGGCGCGCAAAGGCTGCCTTCCCTGGATGCGGCGGCGCGGCGGATCATTGCCGAAGAGGCGGCCGAGCCCGCGCCCGCCGACGCCGCGACCCTCACGGAGGTTCTCGACTGGCATGTGCTCCGGCATGGCGAGCGCGTGCACATCGTGCTTTGGCGCAGCGGCGACGAGGAAACCAGCCTGACCTATCGCCACCTCGCCGACCAGGCACGCCGGGCGGCGCGCGGGTTGCGAGACGCGGGTCTGCAGCCGGGCGAACGGGTGGCGATCATGCTGCCCACGAGCGAGGACTTTTTCGTGGCGTTTTTCGGCGTGCTCTATGCCGGTGGCGTGCCGACGCCGATCTACCCGCCGGCAAGGCCGTCGCAGATCGAGGAGCATCTCAAGCGACAGGCGGGAATCCTGCGCAACGCCCGTGCGGTGCTGCTGATCGCCGCGCGCGAAGCATCGGCGGTAGCGCAGCTGCTCAAGCTGCAGGTCGGGAGCCTCAAGGCTGTGCTCAGCGCCGAGGAGCTGCGCCGGAGCGCAGGGCTCTCGCCGGTGAAGACCGGCCCGCAGAGCACCGCGCTCTTGCAATACACCTCCGGCAGCACGGGCGACCCCAAAGGCGTGATTTTAAGTCACGCCAATCTGCTGGCGAATATCCGGGCCATGGGCGAAGCGATGGCGGCAGGGCCGGCCGACGTCTTTGTGAGCTGGCTGCCGCTCTATCATGACATGGGGCTGATCGGCGCCTGGCTCGGCAGCCTCTACTTCGCCGCGCCGCTCGTTGTCCTGTCGCCGCTGACCTTTCTGGTGCGGCCCGAGGAGTGGCTGTGGGCAATCCACCGCCACCGCGGGACGCTGTCCGCGGCGCCGAACTTCGCCTTCGAGCTGTGCCTGCGCCGGGTCGAGGACCGCGCCATTGCCGGCCTCGACCTCAGCTCGCTGCGCATGGTCGCCAACGGCTCGGAGGCGGTCGGGCCCGAGACCGTCCGCCGCTTCGCCGCGCGCTTCGCGCCCTACGGCTTTCGGCCGGAGGCGATGGCACCGGTCTACGGTCTGGCCGAGAACGCCGTGGGACTGGCCTTTCCGCCGCTGGGGCGAGCGCCGATCATCGATCGCATCGACCGCGCCCAGCTCGCGCGGCAGGGGCGCGCCGCGCCGGCGGCGCCCGGCGACCGCGCCACCCTGGAGTTCGTCGCCTGCGGCAGGCCGCTCCCCGGGCATCAGATCCGCATCATCGATGCGAGCGGCGAGCTTGGCGAGCGGCAGGAAGGGCGGCTCCAGTTCCGCGGCCCCTCGGCCACCAGCGGCTATCTCGACAACCCGGCGAAGACCCGCGAGCTGTTCGACGGCGAATGGCTCAACAGCGGCGATCTCGCCTATATCGCCGGCGGCGATGTCTTCATCACCGGCCGCTCCAAGGACATCATCATCCGCGCCGGCCGCCACATCTATCCCGAGGAGATCGAGCTGGCCGTAGGCGACGTCGCGGGCGTGCGCAAAGGCTGCGTTGCCGTCTTCGGCACGCCGGACCGGCGCACCGGCACCGAGCGGATCATCGTTCTCGCCGAGACGCACGAGACCGAGCCGGCCGCGCTCGCGGCGCTGCGGCAACGCGTGGAAGAGGCGGCGACGCCCTTGCTCGACGCGCCGCCCGACGACATCGTGCTCGTCCCGCCTCATACGGTTCCCAAAACGTCGAGCGGAAAGCTGCGCCGGGCATCCGCGCGCAACCTGTTCGAGCGCGGACGGCTCGCGCTTCGACCGCAGCCGGTATGGCGGCAGCTCCTGCGGCTCGGCATCGCCGGCCTCGGACCGCAAGCGACGCGCATCGCCCGAAGCATCGGCGAATTCCTGTATGCCGCCTGGTGGTGGAGTGTCGTCGTGGCGATGGGAGCGTTGCTCTGGCCTGCCCTGCTGCTGCTTCCGGGCTCGCGCCGGCGCTGGGCACTGATGCATCGCGCAGCGCGGGGCGCGCTTCGCCTCATGGGCATCCGGCTCGACATCGCCGGCGCTTGGACGCAGACGGCGGGCGCCGTCATCGTCACGAACCACGCCAGCTATCTCGACGGGCTGGTTCTCGCAGCCGTTCTTCCCGGCGAGCCCGCCTTCATCGCCAAGAAGGAGCTCGAAGGGCAATTCTTCGCCGGGCCGTTCCTGCGGCGGCTGGGGGCGCTGTTCGTCGACCGCGCCGATCCCGAAGGCGGCGTCGAGGACGTCAACAAGGCGCTTGCGGCGGCACAAGCGGGGCGCATGCTCGTCTTCCTGCCCGAAGGCACCTTCACCCGGGCGCCCGGGCTCTTGCCGTTCCGCCTCGGCGCCTTCGTCATCGCGGCGCGACAGCATCTCTGCGTCTTGCCGCTGGCGCTGCGCGGGACGCGATCGATCCTGCGCGGCGACCAATGGTTTCCGCGCCATGGCTCCGTCTCCGTCCGGGCGGGATCACCGATTCATGCCGACGGCACGGATTTCACCGCCGCCCTACGGCTGCGCGACGAGGTCCGCGCGGAAATTCTCGCGCAGTGCGGCGAGCCCGACGCGGTGGAAGGATGAGCGCTCCCATCGACAAGGATGGAACGGCTCCCCCCTCGCGCCGCCCCTGGGCGGATCGATACCCTGCCGCCGTCGACTGGCAGCTCGATATCGCGGTACGGCCGGTCCACGCCTTGTTCGATGACGCGGTGGCATCGTTCGCGGCGAGCCCGTTCCTCTATTTCCTCGGGCGCCGACAAAGCTATGCCGAGGCGGCGCGGCTGATCGCCAAGGCGGCGCACGGTTTTCAGCGGCTCGGCGTCGGCAAAGGCACGAAGGTCGGGCTTTTCCTGCCCAACTGCCCTTACTACGTGATCTGCTATGTCGCGATCCTCAAGGTGGGCGGCACGGTGGTGAACTACAATCCGCTCGCCGCCGCGCAGGAGCTGCTTCGCCAGATCGAGGATTCCGAGACCGATGTCATGGTCACGCTCGACATGGCGGCGCTTTATGACAAGCTCGCGGTTGCACTTGCCAGGACGCGGCTGCGCCGCATCGTGATGTGCCGGCTCGCACGGGCCCTGCCTTTCCCGAAGGGCATCCTGTTTCAGGTCGTGCACCGGCGGGAGATCGCGAAGCCGCCGCACGACGGTCCTGCGTGGTTCGACGAGCTGATCAGGAATGACGGCGCTTACGCCCCTGTCGAGGTCGCGCCGCTCTCGGACCTGGCGGTCATTCAATACACCGGCGGGACGACGGGCGAGCCCAAGGGGGTGATGCTCTCGCACCAGAACATCTATGCGAACACCGTGCAGATCAGGACCTGGTTCACGCGCGCGGAGCCGGGCCTGGAGCGGGTGCTGGCGATCATCCCCTTCTCTCATTCCTTCGGCATGACCGCGGTCATGAACTTCGCCATCTCGCTGGGTGGAGAGCTGATCATCTTGCCGCGCTTCGATCTCGAGCAGGTATTGGGCGCGATCGAGCGTCGGCGCGTGACCATCCTGGTCGGCGTCCCGAGCCTCTTCCGGGCCATCAGCCAATGTCCGGACATCGGGCGCTACGATCTGTCATCGCTCAAGATCTGCATTTCCGGCGGCGATGCGCTGCCGCGCGCGGTCCAGAGCAAATTCGTCGAGCTCACCGGCTGCCCTTTGGCCGAAGGTTACGGCCTCACCGAATGCGCGCCCGTCGTCACCTGCAGCAACCCGCTCGAAGCCGTCGACCGGGCGGGCTCCTGCGGCCTGCCCTTGCCGCGAACGACCGTCGAGATCCTCTCGCTGCAGACCCCGCGGACCGTCCTGGCGGCCGGTGAGGCCGGCGAGATCTGTGTCGCCGGTCCGCAGGTGATGCTCGGCTATTGGCGTCAGGCCGAGGCGACCCGCGCTTGCCTGATCGACGGCCGCCTTCATACCGGCGATATCGGATCGATGGATGGCGATGGATTTCTCTATTTCATCGATCGGCTCAAGGAGGTCATCACCGTTCATGGCTACAAGGTCTATCCGCGGGTGGTCGAAGACGCGATCCGTCTGCACCCTTCCGTCGCCCAGGCGGCCGTCATCGGCATCCCGGACCCGGTCCGCGGACAAGCCGTCAAGGCCTACGTCGTCCTCGCCCCGGGCACCGGGCTCACCGCGGAGGGCCTGCGCGCCTTCCTCGCCGACAAGCTCTCGCCGATCGAGATGCCGCGCCTCATCGAATTCCGCGACGACTTGCCGACATCCGCCGCCGGAAAGACCTTGAAACGCGCGGTGTGACGGGAGCCGGCGGTTCCCGCCGGCCGGGTCATGACCCGGTGAAATTATCGGTCGCTGGCGGAGAGGGAGGGATTCGAACCCTCGAGACCCCGCAAAGGGCCTAACGGTTTTCGAGACCGCCCCGATCGACCACTCCGGCACCTCTCCGCAAGGCCCCCAGTCCCAAGGCGCCTGGCGGCGCCCGCCCCGGTCGACGGAAGGGGGCGGAGCCTAACCCATGATCCCCCCTTGCCGCAACCGGAAGGCGCCCGCGGGCGCGCCGCCGAACCGGTTGACAGCGCCGGGAACCCCGCTATAGTGCGCCTCCTTCGGACGGGATATGCCCGTCCGTTCGATTTTTCAGCACAAAGCGCCCGCTCATGTTCGCAGTCATCCGCACCGGCGGCAAGCAGTACAAGGTCGCCAAAGACGACGTCATCACGGTGGAGAAGCTCGCCGGCGAGCCGGGCGCCACGCTGACGCTCGAGGACGTGCTGATGGTGGGCGAGGGCGCCGAGGCCAAGACCAAGGCGCCGGGCGCGCTGGTCACGGCCGAGGTGGTGAAGCAGATCCGCACCGACAAGGTGCTGGTGTTCAAGAAGCGGCGGCGGCACAACTACCGCCGCAAGAACGGCCACCGCCAGGCGCTCACCGTGCTGAAGGTCACCGGCATCACTGCCGGCTAGACGAAGGAGAGACGGCGATGGCGCATAAGAAGGCGGGCGGCTCCTCGCGCAACGGGCGCGATTCCAAGGGGCGGCGGCTCGGCGTCAAGAAGTTCGGCGGCCAGAGCGTGATCGCCGGCAACATCCTGGTCCGCCAGCGCGGCACCAAGTACCACCCCGGCGTCAATGTCGATATGGGGCGCGACCACACCCTCTTCGCCACCACCGACGGGCAGGTCGATTTCCACACCACCACCGGCGGGCGCACCTATGTCTCGGTGGCGCCGCTGCCGCCGGAGGCCGCCGAATAGCAGCCGTTCCGCCCGGCGCGGTCCGCGCCAGCAGCGACACCGCGAGGGGGAATGGCAGCATTCCCCCTTTTTCATTGGGCCCGACCGAGGAGCCTGTCTGGGAAATGGCATGGGTCTGCGTTGCACGGGGATGGGGCGATGTTAGGAGCGCGGCCGCAGGCGATGCTGGAAGCATCGTCAAGGCCGCGCGACGCGGCAGCGCCCCATCCCCGTGCAACCCTCCGGGACATCGTCATTTCGCGCCTGGCGTCGTCGCTCGTCGCTCACGATGCGCCGGGGCATCGCTTCGCTCCTCCCCCCGGATCAAGTCCGGGGGCAGGCGCGAAATGACGCTGTCGCAGGCCCATGCCATTTCCCAGACAGGCTCCTGCCCATGAAGTTCCTCGACCAGGCCAAGATCTATGTGCGAAGCGGCGACGGCGGCGCCGGGGCGGTCAGCTTTCGCCGCGAGAAGTTCATCGAGTTCGGCGGCCCCGACGGCGGCGATGGCGGGCGCGGCGGCGATGTGGTGATCGAGACGGCGGCCAATCTCAACACCCTCATCGACTATCGCTACCAGCAGCATTTCAAGGCCGAGAAGGGCCATCACGGCATGGGCGCCAACCGCAGCGGCGCCGCCGGCGAAGACGTGGTGCTGCGCGTCCCCGTCGGCACCGAGATCCTCGACGAGGAGAACGAGCAGGTGCTGCTCGACCTCACCACCCCGGGCGAGCGCCATGTGCTGCTCAAAGGCGGCGATGGCGGCTTCGGCAACGCCCATTACAAGAGCTCGACCAACCGCGCGCCGCGCCGGGCCGATACCGGCTGGCCCGGCGAGGAGCGCTGGATCTGGCTGCGGCTCAAGCTGATCGCCGATGCCGGGCTGGTCGGGCTGCCCAACGCCGGCAAGTCGACGCTGCTCGCCGCCGCGTCCCGCGCCAAGCCCAAGATCGCCGACTACCCCTTCACCACGCTCCGTCCGCAGCTCGGCGTGGTCGGCGCCCATGGCGAGGAATTCGTCCTCGCCGACCTGCCGGGCCTGATCGAAGGGGCGAGCGAAGGCGCCGGGCTCGGCCACCGCTTCCTCGGCCATGTCGAGCGCTGCGCCGTGATCCTGCATCTGATCGACGGCACCGAGGAAGACGTCGTCGGCCATTACCGCACCATCCGGGGCGAGCTCGAGCGCTATGGCCATGGCCTCACCGACAAGCCGGAGATCATCGGCCTCAACAAGGCCGATGCCGTGCCGGCCGACGAGCTCGCCAAGAAGCGCCAGAAGCTGAAGCGCGCGAGCAAGCGGCCGGTGCTGACGCTGTCGGGCGCCACCGGCCAAGGCGTGCCCGAGACGCTCTCGGCGCTGCTCGGCGTCATCAAGGAGGCGCGCGCCAGGGCCGCCGAGGCCAAGGCCGCGGCCGAGGCGGCGCCGTGACCGGCAGTCTGGCCGCGGCGCGCCGCCTCATCGTCAAGATCGGCTCGGCCCTGCTGGTCGACGAGGTGAGCGGCGACATCCGCCGCGCCTGGCTCGAGGCGCTGGTGGACGACATCGCCCGCTGCCGCGCGCGCGGGCAGGAGGTGCTGATCGTCTCCTCCGGCGCCATCGCCGTCGGCCGCCGCCATCTCGGCCTCACCGGCCGCGCCTTGAAGCTCGAAGAGAAGCAGGCCGCCGCCGCCACCGGCCAGATCCGCCTGGCGCACGCCTATCAGGAGGCGCTCGCCCGCCACGGCCTCACCGTCGCCCAGATCCTGCTGACCCCCGACGACACCGAGGAGCGGCGGCGGCATCTGAATGCGCGGGCGACGATCGAGCAGCTGCTGGCGCTGGGCGCGGTGCCGGTGATCAACGAGAACGACACCGTCGCCACCGCCGAGATCCGCTTCGGCGACAACGACCGGCTGGCGGCACGCGTGGCGCAGATGATCAGCGCCGACACGCTGGTGCTGCTGTCCGACATCGACGGGCTCTACACCGCCGATCCGCGCAAGGACGGCGGCGCCAGCCATATCGCCGAGGTCGGCGAGATCACGCCGGAGATCGAGGCCATGGCCGGCGCCGCGCCCGCGGGCTACAGCTCCGGCGGCATGGTGACCAAGCTCGCCGCGGCGCGCATCGCGCTCGCCGCCGGCTGCCGCATGGTGATCGCGCGCGGCGACGGCCTCCATCCGCTGGCGGCGATCGAAGCGGGCGCGCGCTCGACCTGGTTCCTGCCGGCCGCCGAGCCGCGCACTGCGCGCAAGCGCTGGATCGCCGGCATGCTCAACCCGATGGGCGCGCTCACGGTGGATGACGGCGCCGCCGCGGCGCTGAAGCGCGGCGGCAGCCTGCTGCCCGCCGGCGTGGTCGCGGTCGAGGGCCGTTTCGAGCGCGGCGACGCGGTGGCGGTGCTGAACGGCGCCGGGCGCGAGGTGGCGCGCGGCCTCTCGGCCTATTCCAGCGCCGACGCCCGCGCCATCGCCGGCCATAAAAGCGGTGAAATCGAGGCCATCCTCGGCTACCGTGGGCGGCAGGAGATGATCCATCGCGACGATCTCGTGGTGATCTGAGATGACGGCGCCAGAGGCGACGACCAACGATCTCTATGCCGAGATGCGCGCCATCGGCGCGCGGGCGCGCGCCGCCGCGGCGCTGATGGCGCGCGCCCCGGCGGCGCAGAAGACCGCCGCGCTCACCGCCGCCGCGGCGGCGATCCGCGCCCGGCGCGGCGCCATCCTCGAAGCCAACCGCATCGACCTCGCCGATGCCCGCCAGCAATCGCTCTCCGCGGCGCTGACCGATCGCCTGTTGCTCGACGACAAGCGGCTCGAGGCCATGGCCAAGGGCATCGAGGAGGTGGCGGCGCTGCCCGATCCGGTCGGGCGCGAGCTGGCGCGCTGGCGCCGGCCCAACGGGCTCGATATCGCGCGCGTCACCGTGCCGCTGGGCGTCATCGGCATCATCTACGAATCGCGCCCCAACGTCACCGCCGATGCCGGCGGGCTCACCCTGCGCGCCGGCAACGCCGCCATCCTGCGCGGCGGCTCCGAGAGCTTCCATTCCTCGCGCGCCATCCTCGACGCGGTGCGCACCGGGCTGAAGCAGGCGAAGCTGCCGGAGGATGCGGTGCAGCTGGTGCCGACGCGCGACCGTGCCGCCGTCGGCATGATGCTGACGCTCAACGAGTTCATCGACATCATCGTGCCGCGCGGCGGGCGCTCGCTGATCGAGCGGGTGCAGCGCGAGAGCCGCATGCCGGTGATCGCCCATCTCGAAGGCGTCTGCCACGTCTATGTCGACCGCGGCGCCGATCTCGCCAAGGCGCGGGCGATCGTGCTCAACGCCAAGATGCGCCGCACCGGCGTCTGCGGCGCCGCCGAGACCCTGTTGGTGGACCGCGAGGCGGCGGCGACCCTGCTGCCGCCGATCCTCGCCGATCTGCATCAGGCCGGCTGCGAGATCCGCGGCGACGAGGCCGTGCGCGCGCTCGACCCGGCGGCGGTGCCGGCGAGCGAGGAGGATTGGAGCACGGAATATCTCGACGCCATCCTGTCGGTCGGCGTGGTCGACGGCGTCGAGGGCGCGATCGAGCACGTCAACCGCTATGGCTCGCACCACACCGACGCCATCGTCACCGAGGATGCGGCCGCGGCCGAGCGCTTCCTCGCCGAGACCGACAGCGCCATCGTGCTGCACAATGCGTCCACGCAATTCGCCGATGGCGGCGAGTTCGGCATGGGCGCGGAAATCGGCATCTCCACCGGCCGCCTGCCGCCGCGCGGTCCGGTCGGCGCCGAGCAACTCGTCAGCTACAAATACCTGGTGCGCGGCAATGGCCAGGTTAGGCCGTAACGCCGCTCCCCCGCCGCTCTGTCAATCGGCCGCCCGCTTGCGGAATTCCAGGCGATGGCCGTTGATCTCGATGACGAGGTCGTAGAGGCCGAGCAGAGCCACGAGCGCGATCAACCCCGGGCCGAGCAGCGCCCCCGACAGCAGCAGCATCGGGATGCTGAGCCAGACGCTGTGCGTCGTCGTCAGCGCGTCGGCCCACAGCGCGACACTGCCGACGAGGAGCAGGAGAGCGATGATCCAGGCGGCTATTCGCATGACATCTCCGGCAGGCGCGGTGCCCGATCGCGGGCAGATTAGGCGCCCCGGCCGCCCCTGGCTATCCTCGCCTGCCCGGCTTGAACCGGATGGCGGGAGGCCTAAGATCGGGCCCAACCAAGACACGCCGCCCGCCCGCCGCGGACGGAAAGGGACGCCGAGCTGCCGCCTCCTGCCGAACGGATCGCCCTCTGAGCGCCTCGCCCACTCCCGGACAGACCGGTCGCGCGGCCATGACGCCCACCCTGGCGCGGCTGGCGCTGGGCGCGCCGCCGCCGCGCCGGGTGGGGCTGCTCGGCGGCTCCTTCAACCCCGCCCATGAAGGCCATCTCCACATCAGCCGCGAGGCGCTGAAGCGCCTGGCGCTCGACGAGGTATGGTGGCTGGTGGCGCCGCAGAACCCACTGAAGCCGGTGCGCGGCATGGCGCCCTTTGCCAAGCGGCTGGCGGCAGCGCGCCGGCTCGCCCGCCATCCCCGGATCAGGGTGCTCGATATCGAGACGCGGCTCGGCACCCGCTACACCATCGACACCGTCACGGCGCTGCAACGGATCCTGCCGCGCACCCGCTTCGTCTTCCTCATCGGCGCCGATCTTCTGGCGCAAATCCGCCATTGGAAGCGCTGGCAGGCGCTCTTCGAGCGGCTCCCCATTGCAGTCCTGGCACGGCCTACCTATTGTTTTAAGGGTCTGGCCGAGCTGCCGGCGCAGCGCTTCGCGCACCGGCGGGTGGCACCCGAGGCGGCACGCTTTCTCGCCGACCGCGATCCGCCCGCCTGGGTCTTCCTGCCCGTGAAGCTCGACGTGCACTCGGCCACGGAGATCCGCTCCCAAGCCATGCCGTCAGGCAAGGCGCGGGGGCGGCGGAAGCAACGCTAGACGAGGTGGCCCATACCCAGTCGTATCCCCCAGCCGCGCATCGACGCGGCCATCAATTCCCCGCTTCTCGCGCTCGTCGAGAAGACCCTCGAAGACGGCAAGGCCGAAGACCTCACCGTCATCGACCTCCAAGGCAAATCCGGCATCGCCGACCATCTCGTCATCGCCAGCGGGCGCTCGCAGCGCCAGGTGGTGGCGCTGGCCGAGCGCGTGCTGGAAGCGCTCAAGGCCAGTGGCTACGGCCGCCGCACGGCGGAAGGGCTGCGCCAAGGGGATTGGGTGCTGATCGACGCCGGCGACGTCATCATCCATCTCTTCCGCCCCGACGTGCGCAGCTTCTACAACCTCGAGAAGATGTGGGGCGAGAGCCTGGGCGAGCCCGCCACCATCGTCCTCGTCTGAGCCGGCCGGCCGGCACGGCGGCCGATGCGCCTCTCCGTCATCGCCGTCGGCCGGCTGAAAACGGGGCCGCATGCGGCGCTGGTCCAATATTATGCCGAGCGCCTGACCTCTGCGCTGACGCTGCGCGAGGTCGAGGAGAAGCGCAAGCTGCCGCCGGCCGAGCTGGTCGAGCGCGAGGCGGCGCTGCTGCTCGGCGCGGTGCCGCCGGGCGCCATCCTCGTCGCCCTCGACATGCGCGGCAAGGCGCTGTCCAGCGAGGCCTTCGCCGAGCGCCTGGCGGCCTGGCAGGCGCGGGGGCTGGGGGAGGTCGCCTTCCTCATCGGCGGCGCCGAAGGGCTTGCCGAGAGCGTGCGGCGGCGATCCGAGCTCGTGCTGTCGCTGGGGTCGATGACCTGGCCGCACCTTCTGGCCCGCGGCATGCTGCTGGAGCAGCTCTACCGCGCCCAGCAGATCATGGCGGGCCACCCCTACCACCGCGGATGAACGCCGCCCGGCGGCATCATGGTTAGCAAAAGGTGAATCGACCACCCCGCACCCAATCAAAGGATGCTAAGATTTGCTAACTTCTCGCCGCTAAGCTGAGGCCTTGGTTCAAGGGCCGGTCGGCGGGAAGTGAGCGGCGAGGATCCCAGGATGGGCAAGCATCGGCCTCGGCAGGCGGGCGCGGCAGACGGCGTGCCTGCCGCGCTGTTCCAGGACCATCCGCTGCCGATGTGGCTCGTGGAGGCGGCCGGCGGCCGCTTTCTCAACGTCAATGACCGCGCGTTGCGCGATTACGGCTACAGCCGCGCGCAGTTCCTGGCCATGAGCGTCGCCGATCTCGAGGCCGCGGCCGCGCCCGGAGACAAGCCCGGCATCCATCGTCATCGCAAGGCGGACGGCACGATCATCGCGGTGCGGCTGGCGAGCACGAGCCTGTCCTCCGCCGCGGAGCTCGTCACCATCATCAACGTCACCGCCGAGCTCGAGGCGGAGCAGCAGGCGCTCCGCCGCGAGCAGCGCTTCCAGCAGCTCTTCGAGGTCGCCTCCGACTGGTATTGGGAGATGGACGCCCGCGAACGCCTCACCTACGTCTCGCCCAATCTCGAAGCCATCTCCGGCCTTCCCATCGCCTCGATGCTCGGTCGGCGCATCCAGGAGATCGACGGCGCCGAGCTCGATCCCGAAGGGGCGAAGCTGGTTTACGCGGCGGTGGCGGCGCGCCGGCCCATCCGCGACGCGCTCTACCGCACCCGCCCGTGGCGGACCGACGGCAAGCCGCACTACGTCAAGACCAGCGCCGTGCCGCTCTTCGACGCCGCGGGCGCGCTCGCAGGCTATTGCGGCGTCTCCAAGGACGTCACCGCGCAGATCGAGGCGGAGCGCTCGCTGCGCGACAGCGAGCAGCGCTTCAAGCAGCTCTGCGAAGCCACCTCGGATTACTTCTGGGAGATGGATGCCGAGCTGCGCCTCACCTATCTCTCGGCCAATTTCGAAGCCATTTTCGGCCTGTCGGCGGCGGCGCAGCTGGGCAAGCGGACCGCCGAGACGCCCGGCATCGGCGTCGAGCCGGAAATGGGCCGCCAGTTCGCCGCCGCGATCACCGCGCGCAAACCCTATCGCGACCTGGTCTTCTTTCGCCGCCTCGGCAACGGCGCGCAGCACTGGGTCACGACCAGCGGCGTGCCGATCTTCGACGAGGCCGGCAAGTTCCGCGGCTATCGCGGCGTCGGTACCGACATCACCGCGCACAAGCTCGCCGCCGAGGCGGCGGTGCTGGCGCAAGGCCGGCTCGAGGACGCGGTCGCGCATGTCCGCCAGCCCTTCGTGCTCTACGATGCCGAGGACCGCGTCCTCGCGCTCAACCAGGCTTTTGCCGACCTCCATCACCGCGCCGACGCGCAAAGCTTCGTCTACAAGGGCATCTCCTTTCCCGAGATCGCGGCGCGCCGCCTCAGGCACGGCTTCTACGCCACCGGGCCCGAAGACGAGGCGATCGATGTCGACCTGCTCCTCGACCGCCACGAGCGCGACGGCGAGCATGTCTGCCATCTCAGCGACGACCGCTGGATGCTGGTCGACCATCGCCGCCTGCCGGGCGGCGGCAGCCTCGACCTCTGGACCGACATCACCGCGATCCGCCGTGTCCGCACCGCCGAGGCCGCCAACCGCGCCAAATCCGAGTTCCTCGCGCGCATGAGCCACGAGCTGCGTACGCCGCTGAACGCCGTCATCGGCTACAGCGAGATGCTGCTCGAGGATGCCGAGGCCGCCGGCGGCGACGAGCAGCAGATCGGCGACCTGCGCCGCATCAACAGCGCCGGGCGGCATCTGCTGTCGCTGGTCACCGACGTGCTCGACCTCTCCAAGATCGAGGCCGGCAAGATGGACCTCGCCGCCCAGCCCTTCGATCTCGGCAAGCTCGTCGACGATGTCGTCGCCACCTGCCGGCCGCTGGTGATGAAGAACGGCAACGAGCTGGTGATCGAGCGCGAGGGCGAGCTCGGCACCGTCATCGGCGATCAGACCAAGCTGCGCCAGGTGGTGCTGAACCTGCTCAGCAACGCCGCCAAATTCACCCGCCAGGGCCGCGTCGTCCTGACGCCGGCGCGCGAAGGCGCGAACGGCGAATGGATCCGCATCGCGGTGCGCGACACCGGCATCGGCATCAGCGCCGAGAATCTGGCAAAGCTGTTCCAGAATTTCAGCCAGGTGGGCGCCCAGAGCGACAGCGGTCAGAGCGGCACCGGCCTCGGCCTCGCCCTGAGCCAGAAGCTCTGCCGGCTGATGGGCGGCGACATCAGCGTGGAAACCCGGCCCGGCGAGGGCTCCTGCTTCACCCTGCGGATCCCGGCCGCGCCCGCCGCGGCGCCCGTGGTGGCGGCGGCCCCCCGCCCGCGGCGGCGGCGCACGGCCGGCTCGGCGCCGCTCTGAGCCCGCCGGGACTACCGGGATGCAGCCGGTTCCGGTATAAACGGAGCAATAGACCACACAATAGCTGTAGATTTATTTGGATTCACACGTGATCTTCTGGCCTCGTTGCAGCACATGCTGAATCTCGATTGGCGCTTCCTCCCGGTGATCGACAGGCTCGATCCGGCCACCGCCTATCGTGGCGCCTACGATCCGTGGCTGGTTGCCACCTCGCTGGCGATCGCCATCCTTGCCGCGCTCGTGGCATTCTCGATCTCGGGGCGCATCATCGCCGCGGCCTCGCCGCGGGCGCGCTGGGCCTGGACGACCGCCGGCGCGATCAGCATGGGCGGCGGCATCTGGTCCATGCATTTCATCGGCATGCTGGCGTTTTCGCTGCCCTGCGGCGTGTCCTACCAGCCGGTCGGAACCGTGCTGTCGATGATCCCGGGCATGCTCGCGAGCGGCATCGCGCTGGGCGCGATCAGCCGACCCAGCGAGCCGGGGCTGTGCCGGCTCGCGGTCAGCGCCGTGCTGATGGGCGCCGGCATCGGCGCGATGCACTATTCGGGCATGGCGGCGATGCTGCCGGCGGCGATGCTGCGCTACGATCCCGTCATCGTCCTGTTGTCGATCGTCGTCGCCGTGGTGCTGGCCTTCGTGTCGCTCGGCATCCGCTTCAGCTTCCGCCGCATGCGCATGCCGCGAGCGGCGGCGACGTTCATCGCGGCGACCATCATGGGTGGCGCGGTGGCCGGCATGCATTACACCGCCATGCAGGCCTCGATCTTCTTTCCCCTGCCGGACGCGCCCGCCCATAGCATGGCGCTCTCGCCCACCCTGCTCGCCGTGCTGATCGCGATCTTCACCGTGCTGATCGCCGTCAGCACCCTGCTCGCCACCTTCGCCGGCCGGCAGAACGAGCTCGCCCTCACCCTGACGGCGGAAGTGGCGCGGCGCCGGCGCGTCGAAGCGGATCTGGTCCGCGCGCGCGAGCAGGCCGAGGCGGCCAACCAAGCCAAATCCCAGTTCCTCGCCACCATGAGCCACGAGCTGCGCACGCCGCTGAACGCCGTCATCGGCTACAGCGAAATGCTGCTCGACGAGGCCGAAGCCGACGGCCGCGAAGATCAGCAGGTGGCCGATCTCCGGCGCATCAACAGCGCCGGCAAGCATCTGCTCTCGCTGGTTACCGACGTGCTCGATCTCTCCAAGATCGAGGCCGGCAAGATGGAGCTCGCGGTCCACCCCTTCGATCTCGGCAAGCTCATCGACGATGTCGTCGCCACCTGCCGCTCGCTGGTGATGAAAAACGGCAACGAGCTGGTGATCGAGCGCGAGCGCGAGCTCGGCATCATCAATGGCGACCAGACCAAGCTGCGCCAGGTGGTGCTGAACCTGATCGGCAACGCCGCCAAATTCACCAAGCAGGGCCGCGTCACCCTGAAGGCGGCGCGCGAGCGCGCTCAGGGGGTCGACTGGATCAGCATCGCCGTGCGCGACACCGGCATCGGCATCAGCCGCGAAACCCTGCCGAAGCTGTTCCAGAACTTCAACCAGGCCGACGCTGCGACGGCGAACCGCTACGGCGGCACCGGGCTCGGCCTTGCGCTCAGCCAAAGGCTGTGCCGGCTGATGGGAGGCGAGATCACGGTGGAAAGCCTGCCCGGAGAGGGCTCCTGCTTCACCGTCCGGCTTCCTGCGGCGCTGGCTGCGGCTTAACGCCCGATTAACCCCCTCTCTCTAAGGAGAGCGGAGCACTACCCCGGACCCGGCCGTTCCTCTATAAGTCATGACCATGCAACATGCCTCCCGCCCTCGTCCGGTGGTGCTGTGCGTCCTCGACGGCTGGGGCTGCCGCAGCGAGCCGGCCGACAACGCCATCCGCGCCGCCAAGGCCCCCAACTGGCACCGCTTCCTCGACACCGCTCCCCATGCCAAGCTGCAGGCGAGCGAGCTCTATGTCGGATTGCCGGCGGGGCAGATGGGCAATTCCGAGGTCGGCCATATGAATCTCGGCGCCGGCCGCGTGGTGATGCAGGATCTGCCGCGGATCGACCGGGCGATCGAGGATGGCAGCCTGGCGCGCAACCAGGATCTCGCCGACTTCATCGCGGCGCTCAAGGCGAGCGGCGGCACCGCGCATCTGCTGGGATTGCTGTCGCCGGGCGGCGTCCATTCGCATCAGCGCCATCTGGCGGCGCTGGCGCGGCTGCTCGACGCGGCCGGGATCCCGGTAAGGCTGCACGCCTTCCTCGACGGCCGCGACACCCCGCCCAAATCGGCGAGCGGCTATCTGAAGCAATTCGCCGCCGACACCGCCGCGCTCGGGCACGTCGCCATCGCCACCATCACCGGCCGCTATTTCGCCATGGACCGCGACAAGCGCTGGGATCGGGTCGAGAAGGCCTATCGCGCGCTCACCGCGGCCGAGGGCGAGCGTGCCGCCGACGCGGAGGCGGCGCTGCGCCAGGCCTATGCCGGCGGCAAGAGCGACGAGTTCGTGCTGCCGATGGTGATCGGCGACTATGCCGGCATGCGCGACGGCGACGGGCTGGTCTCGGCCAATTTCCGCGCCGACCGCGTGCGCGAGATCCTGGACGCGCTGCTCGACCCCGATTTCAGCGGCTTCCGGCGCGAGCGCACGCCGCGCTTCGCGGCGGCGCTGGGCATGAGCGAGTATTCGACCGAGCTCAATCGTTTCCTCAAGACGCTGTTCCCGCCCGAGGATCTCGCCGATACCTTCGGCGAGGTGGTCTCGCGCGCCGGACTGACGCAGCTGCGCATCGCCGAGACCGAGAAATACGCCCATGTCACCTTCTTCTTCAACGGCGGTCGCGAAGCGGAATTTCCCGGCGAGAGCCGCATCCTGGTGCCCTCGCCCAAGGTTGCGACATACGATCTGAAGCCGGAGATGTCGGCGCCGGAAGTGACCGACAGGCTGGTGGAGGCGATCGACCAGGGCCGCTTCGACGTCATCGTCGTCAACTACGCCAACACCGACATGGTCGGCCATAGCGGCGACATCGCCGCGGCGGTCAAGGCGGTGGAGGCGGTCGACCGCTGCCTCGGCCGGCTCGCCGAAGCGGTGACCCGCGCCGGCGGCACGCTGCTGATCACCGCCGATCACGGCAATGCCGAGATGATGCGCGATCCCGCCACCGGCCAGCCGCATACCGCGCACACCCTCAATCCCGTGCCGCTGCTGCTGGTGAACCCGCCGGCCGGCATCACCGGGCTCGAGGATGGGCGGCTCGCCGACGTGGCGCCCACCCTGCTGCGGCTGCTGGGGCTGCGGCAGCCCCGGGCGATGACCGGCAAGCCGCTGCTGCGCCGCGCCGCCGAGCGTGCGTCGGCCTGACGCTTCCCCCCTCGCCCCGCTGCCGCTGCTGCTGGCAGGGCTGCTGCTCTGCACCGCCGCGCGCGCCCAGGACAATCCCCAGCAACAGCTCGAATCGGTGCAGCAGCAGCTCGAGGAGAGCCGCCAGCGGCAGGCTCAATACGCGCGCGAGGCCGAGGCGCTCGCCCGCGAGATCGACGCGCTGCGCGCCGACAGCATCGCCGCCGCCAAGGCGGCGCAGCAGCACGAGGCGGCGCTTTCCGCGCTCGAGGACCGGCTGGCGGCGCTCGCCGCCGAAGAGGCGCAGAAATCGAGCGATCTCCAGCGCCATCGCGCGCAGCAGCAGCAGCTCCTGATGGCGCTCGAGCGGCTGGCGCGCAATCCACCCGAAGGGCTGGCGCTGGCGCCCGGCGATCCCGTCGACGCCATGCGCTCGGCGCTGCTGATGGGCGCCGCCGTGCCGCCGCTCGAGGCCGAGGCGCGCCGGCTCGGCCGCGAGGTCGAGACGCTGGCCGAGCTGCGCCGCGAGACCGAAGCGGCCGAGGCGCGCCACCGCGCCGAGCGCCTCGACCTCGACAAGGAGCAAACGCGGCTCGCCGCCCTCATCGCGCGCAAGGCGGTGCTGCAGGACGAGGCGCAGCACGGCGTCGCCGAGAACGGCCAGCGCCAGCTCCAGCTCGCCGCCCAGGCGAGCGACTTGCAGCAGCTCATCGAGCGGCTCGACGCCGAGCGCAAGGCGCGCGAGGCCGAGGCGCAGCGCCGCCGCGACGAGCAGCAGCGCCAGGCCGAGGCCCAGCGCCGCGCGGCCGAGCGGCTGCTGGCGCTGCAGCAGAAGCGCCCCGAGGAGCACGGCCAGAGCGTGATCGTCACCGCGCCGCCGCCGCCGGTGCCCGATCCGGCCAAGCCTGCCACGCTTCGCCCCTTCGCCCAGGCGCGGGGCGCCATGCTGCTTCCGGCCAGCGGGCGGCTGCTGCGCCGCTTCGGCGAGAATGACGAGCTCGGCGTGGCCTCCAAGGGCCTGACCTTCGAGACCCGGGACGGCGCCCAGGTGGTGGCGCCCTATGACGGGCGCGTGCTGTTTGCCGGCCCGTTCAAGGGTTACGGGCAAATATTGATCATTGAACACGGCGACGGCTATCATTCGCTGCTGGCGGGGCTCGACCGGGTCGAAGGCACCGTCGGGCAGTGGGTGGTGGCCGGCGAGCCGGTCGGCACCATGCCGCGCGGCGAGCAGAAGCCGCACCTCTATCTCGAGCTGCGCCATGACGGCCAGCCGATCAACCCGCTGCCGTGGTTAGCAGCTCATGACGAAAAGGTAAGTGGATGAAGCGTCTTGGTCTCAGCGCGGCTTGCGCCGCCACCCTCGTTTGGCTGCTGGCGCCCGCGGCGGCGCAGCAAGCAGCAGCAGCCTCCCGCCGATAAGGCGCCGCAATCCAGCTCCGACACCTATCGCCAGCTCGACCTCTTCGGCGAGGTGTTCGAGCGCGTGCGCGCCGATTATGTCGAGGAGGTCTCCGATGAGCAGCTCATCGAGGCCGCGATCAACGGCATGCTGAGCTCGCTCGATCCGCATTCGAGCTACATGAATGCCAAGAGCTTCCGCGACATGCAGGTGCAGGTGCGCGGCGAGTTCGGCGGCCTCGGCATCGAGGTCACCATGGAGAACGGCGTGGTCAAGGTGGTGTCGCCGATCGACGACACGCCGGCGGCCAAGGCCGGGCTGAAGCCCGGCGACCTCATCACCCATATCGACGGCGAGCCGGTGCTGGGCCTGTCGCTCAACGACGCGGTCGAGCGCATGCGCGGCCCCGTCAACAGCGAGATCAAGCTCACCATCAGGCGCGAGGGCCGCGATCCCTTCGAGGTGAAGCTCGCCCGCGCGGTGATCAAGATCCAGTCGGTGAAGTCGCACATGGAAGGCAACGACATCGGCTATATCCGCATCACCAGCTTCAACGAGCAGGCCGATAGCGGCGTGCGGACGGCGATGCAGTCGCTGAAGAAGCAGGCGGGCGCTCACCTGCAGGGCATCGTGCTCGATCTGCGCAACAATCCCGGCGGGCTGCTCGATCAGGCGATCGCGGTCTCCAACGACTTCCTCGACAAGGGCGAGATCGTCTCGACCCGCGGCCGGCACGCCGAGGACGCCGCGCGCTACAACGCCAAGGCGGGCGGCGACCTCACCGGCGGGCTGCCCATGGTGGTGCTGATCAATGGCGGCTCGGCCTCCGCCTCGGAGATCGTCGCCGGCGCGCTGCAGGACCAGCACCGCGCGGTGCTGCTGGGAACGCGCTCGTTCGGCAAGGGCTCGGTGCAGACCATCATCCAGCTCCCCGGCCACGGCGCGATGCGGCTCACCACCGCGCGCTACTACACCCCGTCCGGCCGCTCGATCCAGGCCAAGGGTATCGAGCCCGACATCACCGTCGAGCCCGCGAAGATCGAACGGCTCGCGGTAGGCCAGGGGCTGCACGAGGCCGATCTGCGCGGCGCGCTCAAGAATACCGACACCGGCCCGGTCAAGCCGCAGAGCAGCAACGACAACAAACCCAACGTGCCGCCGGGGACGGAGCCGGCCGAGCCCAAGGAATCCGCCGCGGTCGATACCAACGTGCTCGGCACGGCGGAGGACTACCAGCTCGCCCGGGCGCTCGACATGCTGCGCGGCGTCGCCCTCTTCAACAGCACCAGGGCCGGCAATTGACCAGCGCCATGCCGTGCCGCCGCGCGAGCCCGGCGGGGTCGAGCTCGCCAGGCGGCGCGTGAGACTGGGCCGCATCGCCGCTGCGCTGCTGCTGCTGGCGATCGCGGGCGCGGCCGGCTACGCCTGGTTCTCGCCCGGCGCCGAGGCGCCGAAGGCGGCAACGGTGAAGCTCGCCGAAGTGCGGGTGCCGATGCCGCCGCCGCCCCCGCCGGCAGCGGCGCCGAAGCCGGTCACCGCCGCGATCCCGCCGCCGCCGCCGGCCGCGCCTGCGGCGGCCCCGCCGCCGGCCGCCGCGCCGCTGCCGCCGCCGCCCTCGCTGCCGCCGCGCGACCGCAGCAGCGCGCAGCCGCTGCTGCCGGCGCCCGACCCGGCGCTGGTCGAGACCGGGCCGCACGGGGTACTGCCGATCATCGGCCGCGACGGGCGCCAGCCCTGGCGAGCCTATGGCAGGCCCTTCGACCGGGCCGACAAGCGGCCGCGCATCGCCATCATCATCACCGGCCTCGGCCCCTCCGGCGCCGCCACCGAGACCGCGATCAACGATCTGCCGGGCGCGATCACGCTGGCCTTCGATCCCTATAGCCGGCGGCTCGGCGAGTGGATCGAACGCGCCCGCGCCGCCGGTCACGAGGTGCTGCTGAGCCTGCCGATGGAGCCGGTCGATTACCCGCGCCAGGATCCCGGCCCCTACACGCTGCTCACCTCGCTCAGCCCCAAGGAGAATCTCGAGCGGCTGGAGCTGGTGCTGAGCCGGGTCAGCGGCTATGTCGGGGTCACCACCATGATGGGCGGGCGCTTCACCACCTCGCAGACCAATCTCCTGCCGGTGCTTGACGAGCTCAGGCGGCGCGGGCTGATGTTCGTCGACGCCCGCGCCAGCGCGCAGAGCATCGCCGGGACGCTCGCCCAAACGTTGGGCCTGCCGCACATCAACGCCGACGACCAGATCGACAATGAGCCGTCGCGCGACGCCATCGACCGGCATCTGCAGGGGCTCGAAGCCTTCGCCCAGCGCAACGGCGCGGCGCTCGGCGTCGGCTTTGTCTATCCCGCGACCTTGGAGCGCGTGGCGCTCTGGGCCAACACGCTCGAGCAGAAGGGCATCGCCCTGGCACCGGCGAGCGCGCTGGCGAGCCTGCCGGGAGAGCCCTCGCCCGACCGCAAGCCCGAGCCGAAAGGGGCGGCCAGGTGAGCGACGAGGCCGAAGCGGCGCGCGCGCAGGGCTACCGGGCGGGGGTCGGCATCATGCTGCTCGACCGCAGAGGCCGCGTCTTCGTCGGCCGGCGCATCGACACCCCCGGCGAGAACTGGCAGATGCCGCAGGGCGGCATCGACAAGGGCGAGACGCCGCGCGCGGCGGCGCTGCGCGAGCTCAAGGAGGAGGCCGGCACCGACAAGGCCGAGATCCTGGCCGAGAGCCGCGGCTGGCTCAGCTACGACGTGCCGTCTTCCCTCGCCAGCCGGCTGTGGCGCGGCCGCTATCGCGGCCAGCGCCAGAAATGGTTCGCCCTGCGCTTCACCGGCGCCGATGGCGACATCGATCTGCGCACGCACCATCCCGAATTCGACGCCTGGAAATGGGTCACCGCTGCCGATCTCCCGGACCTCATCGTGCCCTTCAAGCGCGAGCTCTACCGCGCCGTGCTGCAGGAATTCGCGGAATTCATCGGACCCGCGTGACGGCTGCGCCGCGCGCTCGCGGCCGCTGGTCGACAGTCTAAGGCGTTGGCGATATTTATCTCTTCCGCGACATCGCGTCGCCAACGGGAGGGAGCGGCATGAGCCGGAGGGTTCTGCGCCTCAACGAGGATCGCCTGCCCGCCGCGGGCGACCCCGTCTATCTGCCCGCGCTCGAGCGCGCGGTCTATGTCGTCGAGGGCGACGTCACCGTCGAATTCGCTCGTGGCTGCGCCAGCCAGGGGGCGGGCACCGCCTGGCTCGGCGGCGGCGAGATCGCGCTGCTGCCGGGAGCGCAAGGCGCGCGGCTGCTGCGCTGGGAGCTGGCCGTGGCCGAGGCGCAGGACAGCGGCGTGCTGCGCTCGGCGCCGAGCGCCGCCAGCGAGATGAAGCTCGCCGTCGAGATCGAGCTCGATGCCGGCTTCGGCTGGCTGATGCGCTGCGACCGCGTGGCGTTCGCCAAGGGCGGCATCGCCTACACCCATGTCCATCAGGGGCCGGGCATCCGCTATTGCCTGGAGGGCCAGATCGAGATCGAGAGCGAGGGCAGCAGCAAGCGCCACGGGCCGGGCGAGGCCTGGTTCGAGCTCGGTCCCGCGCCGGTGCTGGCGCCGACGTTGAAGGAAAGCGAGACCAGCTTCGTGCGGGGCTTCGTGCTGCCGCGCGGCTGCAAGGGGCGCAGCTCGATCCGCTACGTGCGCCCGGAAGATGCGGCCAAGCCGAAGCCGCAGCGCTACAAGGTGCTGGCCGAGCGCTTCATCGAGCTGGGAGGCGATTGAAGGGGGCGTTCTGCCCGGGGGCGATTCCGCGCGATCTTGCCAAACCGGGCAAAAAGGGCGCATGCTTGTTTGGAATACCCGAATAAAGGGGAAATTCTGCCAAGGGGAGGAACGCGGTAATGGCCAGCATCAGGCTTTTCGTGTGTTCCTGTATCATCGGCGCCGTCGCGTTGGTCGGTGCCGTCGTGGCGGCCTACGCCGCCGATCCGCCGACCGAGATGCGTCTCTACGTCTTCACCTCCGGCGCGCTCCATCTCGACAAGTCGATCATCCAGAACGGCGCGAGCGGCAAGGTCGAAATTCCGGTCGCCTTCTTCCTGATCAAGCATCCGAAGGGCTACGTGCTCTTCGACTGCGGCAACAACGACAAGATCATCACGCAGCCGGATTATTGGGGGCCCTTCGTCAAGGCGCTCGACCCCGGCCGCTCGCCCGACATCGCGATCGATGCGCAGCTCGCCAAGATCGGCGTGAAGCCGTCGGACATCAAATATCTCGTCCTCGGCCACTTCCATGTCGATCATGCCGGCAATATCGGCAAGTTCCTCGGTTCGACGCTGGTCTACCAGCGTGACGAGATCAAGAACGCGTTCTGGCCGGCGCCGGGATATGCGACGTTCTTCATCACCGCCGATTTCGAGATGCTGCGCAACTCGGTCGGCGGGAGCATGCCGTCCAAAGCCAAGGTCATCGAGCTCGACGGCGATCTCGATCTGTTCGGCGATCACAGCATCTACATCCATCGCTCCGTGTCTCACACCCCGGGCAGCCAGATCCTGGTTGTCCGCCTGCCGAAGACCGGGACGGTCGTGCTGACCAGCGACGCCGTCTATCTGAAAGAGAATCTCGAGAAGAACATCCTGCCGAGCGTCGGCAGCGTCTACGATCCGGCGGGGATGCTGGATGCCTATGCCTGGGTGAGGCGGGTGGAGGATGTCGAGGGCGCGGACGTGATCTTCGCGCACGACCCCGATGTCTTCAAGGCGCACAAGCATTCGCCCGAGTACTACGAATAGGAACCGGACCGGAGCGCGTCTCGCCAGCGGGAAACCGCGCTCCGGCCGTACCGCCGCCGACGGATGAGCACCATGACCTCGCCGATGGTCGTCGCCGAGGGGTTGTGCAAATGGTACGGGCCGCGTCTCGCCGTTCGCGATGTCTCGTTCACGGTCGCGGCGGGCGAGGTCGTGGGACTGCTCGGCCCGAACGGCTCCGGCAAGAGCACGATCTTCCGCATCCTGACCGGCTTCCTGCCGCCTTCCTCGGGCAAGGCGTCGGTCGCCGGCCACGACGTCGCCAGCGACAGCCGTGCCCTGCGCCGCGAGATCGGCTACGTGCCGGAGGATGCGCCGCTCTATGATCACATGCGCGTCGCGGAATTCCTGCGCTTCATGGCCGGGATCAAGGGGCTTGACGGGGCAAGGGCGCGGCGGTCGGTCGAGGCGGTGGTGGCGCGCCTGCAGCTCGAGCCGGTGACGCGCATGCTGATCGCGAAGCTGTCGCGCGGCTTCCGCCAGCGCGTGGCACTTGCCCAGGCGCTGCTGAATGAGCCCAAGCTTCTGGTCCTGGACGAGCCGACGACCGGCCTCGACCCGAGCCAGATCATCGCGCTCCGCGAACTCCTGCGCGAGCTTGCCGGCGGCCAGACCATCCTGATCGCCTCGCATGTGCTGTCGGAAATCGAGCGGGTCGCCGGCCGCGTGATGATCCTGCTCGACGGCAGCCTGCTGACCGAGGATGCGCTGGGCCAGGACGCGGGGACGCAGCGCCTGCGGCTCGCGGTCGCGGGACCGGATGAAGCGGTGCGGGCCTGCCTCGGCGCGGTCGGCGGCGTGCGCTCGGTCTCGGCCGAGCCCGGCGCCGCGCCGGCCCGCTACCTCGTCGTGGCGGATGAGCGGCCTCGCCTGGCGCAAGATCTCGCCGCCGCGCTGGCCGAGCGGCGGCTGGCGCTCTCCGAGCTGGTCGCCGTTCCCGTCGACCTCGAGCAGGTGTTTCTCGATCTGACCCGGCGCCGCCAGAAAGCCGCCGCATGAGGGAATTCGCGATCCTGTGGCGGAAGGAGACGATGGCGCTGTTCTCGTCGCCCATCGCCTATGCGGTGATCGCGGTGTTCCTGCTGATCATGGGCTACAGCTTCACGCTCACGCTCTTCGTCGCCCATGGAACGACGCTCGTGCCGCTGTTCTTCCAAATGTTCGTGCTCTTCCTGCTGACCACGCCGATCATCACCATGCGGCTCGTCGCCGAGGAGCGCAAGCTGCGCACGCTCGAGGTGCTGCTGACGGCGCCGGTGAGCGAGACCCAGGTCGTGCTGTCCAAATTCGCGGCAAGCATGTGCCTGCTGCTGCTGATGCTGCTGTTGTCGGCGGCATATCCGGCCGTTCTCGCCATCTACGGGGATCCCGACTGGGGACCGATCTACAGCGGCTATCTCGGGCTCGTGCTGCTGGGATCGGCGCTCGTCGGAACCGGACTGCTCGCCTCCGCGCTCGCCACCAACCAGATCATCGCGGCGCTGCTGTCGCTGAGCGTGTTTCTCCTGCTGTGGATCATCGACGATTTCGGCTATCTGCTGCCGGAGCCCTTCGACACGCTGGTCGTCAATCTGTCGATCTCCGGACATTTCAAGCCGTTCGCGACCGGCTCGCTCTACCTCTCCGACGCCGCCTTCTACATCAGCGCGGCGCTGCTCAGCCTGTTCCTGAGCATCCGCGCCCTGGCGTGGCGCTGACGGCCGGCTCGCCCCATGCGCCGCCTCCCCTCCCGCTTCCGAACGATCGCGCTCCCCGCGCTCGCCGCCGTGATCCTGGGTGCGCTCGGCGTCCTCGTCCGCGGCGACGAGTGGTCGTCGAACATCCTGTTCTTCGCCGCCTGGGGAGCGGCGGTGCTGCTGCTGTTCGCGCTGGCGCTGCGCCTGCCGCTGCGCTTTTCAGGCCCCCGCTACCGCGCCGCGCTCTGGAACGGGCTGCTCGCCTTCGTCGCCCTCGTCGTGGCCTGGCTGGCGAACGTCGCGGTCTTTCACCACGACGTCCATTTCGACCTGACCCGCGAGGCCGCCAACACGCCGCCGCCGCAGCTGCAGGCCGTGGTCGACGGGCTGAACACCGACCTGTCGCTGACCTATTTCTACAACAGCGCCGACGAGAACGCGCTGAAGGCCAAGGACCTGCTGGCCATCGCGTCGCGCCAGAACCGGCATTTCCACCTTCGTGCCGTCGATCTCGACAAGGAGCCGGCAACCGCCCGCCGCTTCGGCATCCGCACCTACAACAGCGCGGTGGTGGAGGCCGAGGATCGCCGTGTCGTGGTGGAGAACACGGTGGATCCCGCGCAATTGGCCTATGCCGCGCTTCGCGCCTTGAAGAAGCGGGCCGACACGGTCTGCTTCGTCACCGGCCATGGCGAGGGCTTCTCGGCGACGCCGGCGCATTTCCATTACAGCCATGTCGAGACCTTGCGGGGCCATGACACGCCCGGCGCCGGCGACGTGCTGGTGGGCGCGCCCGACGGCCTCGACCGGCTGCAATTGGCGCTGACGACGCTGGGCTATACCGTCCGCGCCATCACGCCCGCGACCTCGGCGACCGTACCGGCGGCCTGCGCCATTGTCGCCGATATCGGGCCGCGGAGCGCCTATGCGCCGGGCGAGGCGAGGTTGTTGTCGGACTACCTGGCGCGCGGCGGCCACCTGCTGCTGATGATCGATCCGGTCTTTCCGGTCGAGGGGGAATTCGCCGCCTTCCTCGCCCGGCTGGGCGTCGCTTCCGATCGAGCGATCGTCATCGATCCGCTCAACCACTACGGCGCGGACGACACCAAGGTTGCGGTGCCTTACTATCCGCCGCATCCGATCACCGATCGCGTCGCCATGGCGATCTTCCCGGAGGCGCGACCGATCCGTCTCGGCACCCCCTCCGCCGGCCTGCGGGCCACCGTGCTCGCCGCCAGCAGCGCCGACAGCTATCTGCGCGCCTTGCCGCAGGCCGCCGAGGGCGACGGCACCGGACTTGCCGCTTCCGCCACGCCGGGCGCGGCCGGGCGCCGCCCGTCGGCGCTCGCGGTCGCCGTCGACGGGCGCTGGCCGGATGCGCCGGCGAGCGCGGCCGAGCCTTTCCGCGCCGTTCTCGTCGGCAACAGCAACTTCGCCACCAACGCCTACTTCCCCTATGTCTCGAACGGCGATCTCGCCATCGGCATGGTCCGCTGGCTCGCCGGCGACGACGCCACGCCCCCCGTCAAGACGCAGTCGCTGAGCCTGGCGGAGATCGACCTGACGAGCCGGCAGATGCGCGACATCTTCGTCGTGGTCGAGCTTCTCCTGCCGCTGGCGGTGATCCTCCTCGGCGGCGCGGTCTGGTGGAGACGGCGGTGACGGCGGCTCGCCGCGGCCCCCTGGCGTTGGCGCTCGCCGCCGCGATGCTGGCCCTGCTCGGCGCGCTCGCCTTCACCGGCAAGCCCCCCGGCGGACAGATGCTGCAGCGCTTCGAGCCGCGCGGCATCGTCGCCGCGACCCCGCGGGACATCCGGAGGGTCGAGATGCGGTCGGGCAAGGAGAAGCTCACGCTGCGACGAACCCCGGCGGGATCGTGGGCGTTCGACGGCCCGGGCGCGCCCCTGGCGTCGAGCGATCTCGCGTCCCATCTCGAGACCGCGCTGCGGTTCATGAACGTCTCGGCGCCCACCCGGACCCTCGATCCCGGCGATTACCGGGACGCTGACATTGCCGATTTCGGCCTCGATCCCCCGAGCTTCGCCGTGTCGCTGGGCGCCATCGACAAATCCGTCACCACCGCCGATTTCGGCACGCTCAATCCGGCCCAGACCTCGCAATACGTCCGGCTGGCCGGCCGGCCCTCGCTCTATCTCCTGCCGCGCCATGTCGGCGCCGAGTGGCTCCTGGCCGCGGACCTCGCCAGACGCAGCGCGCCCACGGCTTCCGGCCGCTCCGTCCAGCGCTTGCTGCCCGCCTCCATCGATCAGGTCTGGGCGGTCGAGATCGTCTTCGCCGGCAAGCTCCATCGCTTCGAGCGCGACGGCAACAAAAGCTGGTTCCTGCATGTCGGCCAGCACACCCATTCCGCCGCCTCGCCGGGGCATGTTGCCGATCCGGCCAAGGCTCCCCTCATCAACGCGGCGCTCACCGCCTTCGGAGCGACGGAGATCGAGACCGTGGCCGCGCGCCGGCCGGGCAGCGAGGAGCAGGCGCGGCTCGGGCTGGAGCGGCCGGTGCTGATCGCGCTGCTCTATCCGAGGGACAGCTCGACGCCGCTTGCGCGGGTCGAGATCGGTGGCCTCGCCGATGACGGCTTCAGCCGCTATGCGCAGCTGTCGCAAGCGGGCGATGTCTTGACGATCGCGGCCGACGAGCCGCAGCGCCTCATCGACCTGCTCAGCGCCGTCGGAGCGGCACCGTGAGCGGGGGGCGACGCGCGGCCGCTCTGCTCGTGGGCCTTCTGTCGCTGACCGCTCCGGTCTCCCGAGCGGTCGCCCACCAGATCAACCTCTCGAGCGCGCGCCTCAACGTCTCGTCCGACCGCAGCGTCGATCTCGAGCTCGCGCTCAAGGGCAGCGATGTCGACCGGGTTGCCGGAACCACGGTGTTCGACGACCGCACCGGCCTCGTCGATGCACGCCGGCTCGCCGAGGCGACGACGGCGATCGCCGCCTATGTGACGGCGCACGCCGTCGTCGCCGGGGCCGACGGCACGCCCTGCAAGGCCGACCCGGTCACGCTGCGACCGGATCAGGACGGCGTCGTGGCGCATGTGGCCTGGTCGTGCCGGGAGGTGCGCGGCGATCTCGTTTATCGCTCGACGGTCCTCATCGCGGTCGACCCCGCCGCCAAGCAGGTGGTGCTGATCGGCGCCAGGCCGGAGCCCTCACAGGCCTTGCTCGATGCGAGCCGGACGGAGCTGAGGCTGACCGCACCGCCGCCCTCGCTCATCGAGATCGTCGGACGATATGTCGAGACCGGTATCGAGCACATCTTCCTGGGGTACGACCACATCGCCTTCCTGATCGCGGTGGTGCTCTGGGCGCGCCGGCTCTGGCCGGTCATCAAGATCGTGACCGCGTTCACGGTCGCGCACTCGATCACCCTGTCGCTCGCCGCCTTGCAGATCGTGGTCATTCCCAGCGCGATCGTCGAGCCGGCGATCGCTGCGTCGATCGTCTTCGTGGCGGTGGAGAATTTCTTCTCGCGCGATGTCGACCGGCGCTGGCGCGACACCTTCGGCTTCGGGCTGATCCACGGCTTCGGCTTCGCCTCGGCGCTGCAGGAGGTGGGATTGCCGCGCGGCAGCCTGGTGCCGGCGCTGGCGGCGTTCAATCTGGGGGTCGAAGTGGGGCAGGTCGCGATCGTCTCGCTGGTCGTCCCGGCCCTGGTCATCCTCGATGGGGGATTCGCCATCGCCTCGGGCGCGCGGCCGGCGCGCGCGGCGGCGCTGGTCTATCCGCTATCGGCCGGCATCGCGCTGGTGGCCTGCTATTGGGTCATGGCGCGCACGTTTCTGGCGTGAGACGCGTCTCGACCCGACCCCCTCAGGGCTGCGCCGCGTAGAAGAGGTTGACGGGGCTCTTGATGTCGAGCCGCTCGAACCGCCGGAACCCCGCCGCCTGCACCAGCGCCTCGGTCCGCGCCGGGCCGAGGCATGTGCCGAGGCCCGGCCCGCCCTCGGCAAGCGATTGCGTCATGCAATGGAACAGGCTGAAGCCGTAGAACATCGTGCCGACCGGGTTGAAATTGTCCTCGAGACGATCACCGGCCTTGGGCTCGACGATGAAGAGGGTGCCGCCCGGCGCGAGAAGCGCGCGGATCTGCTTCAGCGTCGCTTCCGGCGCGACGAAATCGTGGAGGCAGTCACAGGCGGTGATCAGGTCGAATCCCCTGCCCCGCTCGAGATCGCCTGTCGTCGCGGCGACAAAGCGGATGCGGTCGCCCAATCCTGCGGCGGCGGCGGCGGCCTTCGCCTGCCGGATCGATTCCGGGTCGGGATCGATGCCGACGATCTCCGCCTGGGGAAAATCCCTGGCAAGCGCGACGCAGACGCGACCGGCGCCGCAGCCGACATCGAGAGCGCGCCCGCCCGCGGCGAGCCGCTCGGCCACATCCGGCCGCGTCCTCAGCCAATAGCTGGTCAGGCGCTGCTCGTATTGGCCTCGGTTGACCAGGTCGAGCGCCACGACGGCGTCGGGCCCGAACGCCCCGAACCGCACGCCGCCGCCTTGCCGGAATGCCTCGGCGACGTTGGGCGCCGCGCGCAACAGCACCGGGGCCATCGCGAACAGGCCGCCCATGAAGTGATCCGTGTCGTCGGAAGCGAGCAGAAAGCCATGCTCCTCCGGCAGCCGATAGGTTTCGGCCGCCGGGTCATAGTCGAGATAGCCGGCACAGGACATGCCTTTCAGCCATTCCTCGACATAGCGCGGCTGCAAGCCGGACGCGCTCGCGAGCTCGTCCGCGCGCATCGGTCCTTTGCCCGCCATGGCCCGGAAGAGCCCCGTCTTGACGCCGACATAGCCCATGCCGGCGGTCATGGCTCCGGCCATGTCCGCGAACACCCGCTCGGCGAAGGATTTGACCTTGTCCTTGTCCATTGCTGCCTCCCTCGGCGGCCGCGCGGCGAGATGGCGTTGGCGACAGTGTATCAAAAGGTGCGGCTCGGTGCGGCTTCGGCGATCGCGCCGAACCGAGGCTTCGATCCGGCCTGCGAAAAGCGGCCTAAGCCGCGTGCCGCTGCAGCCGCTCGGCGCGATGCCGCATGCCCCACCAGGCGAGGCCGGCGGCCCAGCGCATCAAGCGGCCCTGCGGGTTGAGCCCGGCCGCCTTGAACGCCATGGCGACGCCGCGCTCGACGTGGTGGCGGCGATAGACCGCATAGGCGCGCCGCGCATAGGCCCGGGTGGCGCGGCGGCGATCATAGGGCGAGCCCGCGTCGTTGGCGGCGTGATAGGCATAGGCGAGCTCGTCATCCTCCGACTCGCCGATGCGGCCGAAGGCGACGCGCAGCCGCCCCAGGACGCCGATGTTCTCGGCCACGAGGTAGCGCTTCAGATGGCTGTAGAAGAGCTTGTAATGGCGCAGCTCGTCGGCGGCGATGCGGCGGCAGATCGCCTGCAGCACCGGCTCGCGCGCCGCCTCGGCGAGCGCCGTGTAATAGGAGCTGGTGCCGGTCTCGACGATGCAGCGCGCCACCAGCTCGCCGGCGCGCGAGCCGCGCACCGAGCGCTCGGCCTCGAGATCGACGCGGAAGCCGGCGGTGAAGCGCTCGGAGGCGGCGCGATGGTCGAAGCCGGGATCGGCGAGCATGGCCCAGCGGCCGAGCGCCTCGCCATGCTGGACCTCCTCGGCCCCCCAGAGCCGGGCCGCCTGCTGGAAATCGGGATCGTCATGGAACACGCCGCAGAGATAGCGGGCGTAATCGGCGCCGTTCTGCTCGACCAGGCTCGCCGCCTTGACGATGCGCAGGATGTCGCCATCGACCTTGACCGGGTCGAAGCGCTCCCAGGGGATGTCGTCGAGCGTCCAGCTGCCCATGATCCGTCCGTACCAACGCCGACCCAACGCCGCACGGTAATATATAATTCAATTTCGGGGCTCGAAAAAAGCCCCCGGACGATCAATGGGCGGTGGCGGCCAGCGCCGCGAGCTTGGCGGCGACGGTCGCGAGCCGCCGCTCGGCGGCGCGCAGCTCCAGCAGCACGCGCTCGCGCTCGGCGCCCTGGAGGCGCTGCGTCTGGTCGCGCAGGCTGGTGAGGCTGACCTCGAGCGTCTTCTGCTGTCCTTCGATCTCGGCGCGGTCGAGCGAGGCGATCGGGAGCGCCTCGTCGGCGAGCACGGTGCAGCGCTCGGGCGTGACCTCGGCGAAGCCGCCGGAGACGAAGATGCGCTCGGTGACCGCGGTCTGCTCGTCGGCATAGACGTCGATCACCCCGGGCCGCACCGTCGAGATCAGCAGCGAATGGCCCGGCAGCACGCCGAAATTGCCTTCGCCGCCGGGCACGACCACCATCGCCACCGCCTCGGACAGCAGCAGCCTCTCCGGCGAGACCAGCTCGAATTGCAGCTTCTCGGCCATCAGGCCGCCTCGGCCGCCATCTTGCGCGCCTTCTCCACCGCCTCCTCGATGGTGCCGACCATGAGGAAGGCGGCTTCGGGCAGGTCGTCATACTCGCCGGCGACGATGCCCTTGAAGCTGCGGATGGTGTCGTCGAGATTGACGAACACGCCCGGCGTGCCGGTGAAGACCTCGGCGACGTGGAAGGGCTGCGACATGAACTTCTGGATCTTGCGGGCGCGCGACACGGTGAGCCGGTCCTCTTCGGAGAGCTCGTCCATGCCCAGGATGGCGATGATGTCCTGCAGCGACTTGTAGGTCTGCAGGATGCGCTGCACGTCGCGCGCCACCTTGTAGTGCTCTTCGCCGACGATGCGCGGGTCGAGCATGCGCGAGGTCGAATCGAGAGGATCGACGGCGGGATAGATCCCGAGCTCGGCGATCTGGCGCGACAGCACGGTGGTGGCGTCGAGATGGGCGAAGGACGTGGCCGGGGCCGGGTCGGTCAGATCGTCGGCCGGGACGTAGATCGCCTGCACCGAGGTGATCGAGCCCTTCTTGGTGGTGGTGATCCGCTCCTGCAGCGCGCCCATGTCGGTGGCCAGCGTCGGCTGATAGCCCACCGCCGAGGGGATGCGGCCCAAGAGCGCCGACACCTCGGAGCCCGCCTGGGTGAAGCGGAAGATGTTGTCGACGAAGAACAGCACGTCCTGGCCTTCCTCGTCGCGGAAGTACTCGGCGAGCGTCAGGCCGGTGAGGCCGACGCGGGCGCGGGCGCCCGGCGGCTCGTTCATCTGGCCATAGACCAGCGCCGCCTTGGAGCCGGGACCGTCGGTCACGATGACCTTCGATTCCATCATCTCGTGATAGAGGTCGTTGCCCTCGCGCGTGCGCTCGCCGACGCCGGCGAAGACCGAGTAGCCGCCGTGCTTCTTGGCGATGTTGTTGATGAGCTCCATGATGATGACGGTCTTGCCGACGCCGGCGCCGCCGAACAGGCCGATCTTGCCGCCGCGGGCATAGGGCGCCAGCAGATCGACCACCTTGATGCCGGTGACCAGGATCTCGGCCTCGGTCGACTGGTCGATGAATTCGGGCGCCGGCCGGTGGATCGGCGAGCGCAGCTTGGTCTTGACCGGCCCGCGCTCGTCGACGGGCTCGCCGACGACGTTGATGATGCGGCCCAGCGTCTCGGGCCCGACCGGCACCGAGATCGCCTCGCCGGTGTCCACCACCTCGGCGCCGCGCACCAGCCCGTCGGTGGTGTCCATCGCGATGGTGCGCACGGTGTCCTCGCCGAGATGCTGCGCCACCTCGAGCACCAGGGTCTTGCCCTGGTTCTGGGTGTGCAGCGCGTTCAGGATGTTCGGCAGATCGCCATCGAACTTGACGTCGACGACGGCGCCGATGACCTGGGAGATGGTGCCGACATTGTTCTTCGCCATGGACTTCGTCCCTTTGCTTCGCCCCGGCCCGTCAGAGCGCCTCGGCGCCGGAGATGATCTCGATGAGTTCCTTGGTGATCCCCGCCTGACGCGAGCGGTTGTAGGTGGTGGTGAGCTGGTCGATCATGTCGCCGGCATTGCGCGTGGCATTGTCCATCGCCGTCATGCGCGCGCCCTGCTCGCTCGCCCCGTTCTCGAGCAGCGCGGTGTAGATCTGCACCGCGAGATTGCGCGGCAGCAGCTCGCCCAGGATCTCCGCCTCTTCCGGCTCGAATTCGTAGATCGCGCCCGAGGTCGAGGCGCTTTCCTCCTTCGCCGGCGGGGCGAAGGGGATGAGCTGCTGGCGGGTGACGATCTGGCTGATCGCCGAGCGGAAGCGGTTGAAGATGATGGTGGCGACGTCGAACTCGCCGGCCTCGAAGAGCGTCAGCAGACGCCCGGCGATCGCCTCGGCGGAGTCGAAGGCGAGCTTCGGCCGGCCGACATCGGTCCTGCTCTCGACGATGAGCCGGGCGTGGTCGCGGCGCAGCGAGTCGCGTCCCTTGCGGCCGATGGTGAAGAGCTTCACGTTCTTGCCGGCGCCCTGCAGCTGGCGGATGGTGCGCCGCGTCTCGCGCAGGATGGTGGCGTTGAAGCCGCCGGCGAGGCCGCGGTCGGAGGTGGCGACGACGATGAGATGCGTCGCGTCCGACCCGGTGCCGCCCAGCAGCCGCGGCGCGTTGGCCTGGCCCTTGAGGTTCGCGGCCAGCGAGGCGAGCATGCGCTCCATGCGCGCCGCATAGGGCCGCGCCGCCTCGGCCTGCTCCTGCGCGCGCCTGAGCCGCGACGCCGCCACCATCTTCATCGCCGAGGTGATCTTCTGCGTCGAGCGGACGGAGCGGATGCGAAGCCGCAATTCCTTGAGCGTAGCCACGCGCCGGCTTCTCCCTAGGCGAAGCTCTTGGCGAAATCGTCGAGGAAGCCGGCAAGCTCCTTGTCGATATCGGGGGCGATCTCGCGCTTGGTGCGGATCGCCTCGAGGATATGCGGCTTGCGCGACTTGAGCTCGCCCAGCATCGCCGCCTCGAAGCGCGTCACCTGCGCCACGTCGATCTTGTCGAGATAGCCGCGGGTGCCGGCGAAGATCGACACCACCTGCTCTTCGACCGGCATGGGCGAGTATTGCGGCTGCTTCAGCAGCTCGGTGAGCCGCGCGCCGCGCGCCAGCAGGCGCTGGGTCGAGGCGTCGAGGTCGGTGGCGAACTGGGCGAAGGCCGCCATCTCGCGGTATTGCGCCAGCTCGAGCTTGATCCGCCCGGCGACCTGCTTCATCGCCTTGATCTGCGCCGCGGAGCCGACGCGGCTGACCGAGAGGCCGACATTGATGGCGGGACGGATGCCGCGATAGAAGAGGTCGGTCTCGAGGAAGATCTGGCCGTCGGTGATCGAGATCACGTTGGTCGGGATGTAGGCCGAGACGTCGCCGGCCTGGGTCTCGATCACCGGCAGCGCCGTGAGCGAGCCGCGCGCCGTGGTCGTCGTTCATCTTGGCGGCGCGCTCCAGCAGCCGCGAATGCAGGTAGAAGACGTCGCCGGGATAGGCTTCGCGGCCGGGCGGGCGGCGCAGCAGCAGCGACATCTGGCGATAGGCCACCGCCTGCTTGGAAAGGTCGTCATAGACGATGACGGCATGCATGCCGTTGTCGCGGAAGAACTCGCCCATGGCGCAGCCGGCATAGGGCGCCAGGAACTGCAGCGGCGCCGGCTCCGAGGCGGTGGCGGCGACGACGATCGAGTAGTCGAGCGCGCCGTAATCCTGCAGCGTCTTGACGATCTGCGCCACGGTCGAGCGCTTCTGGCCGATCGCGACATAGACGCAGTAGAGCTTGCGCTTCTCGTCGCCGCCGGCGTTCACCGCCTTCTGATTGAGGAAGGCGTCGATGGCGACGGCGGTCTTGCCGGTCTGGCGGTCGCCGATGATGAGCTCGCGCTGGCCGCGGCCGATCGGCACCAGCGCGTCGATCGCCTTGAGGCCGGTCTGCACCGGCTCGTGCACCGAGCGGCGCGGGATGATGCCCGGCGCCTTGACCTCGACGCGGGTGCGGGTCACGTCCTTGAGCGGTCCCTTGCCGTCGATCGGATTGCCGAGCGCATCGACGACGCGGCCCAGCAGCCCCTTGCCGACGGGAACGTCGACGATGGCGCCGGTACGCTTCACCGTGTCGCCTTCGCGGATGCCGGTGTCGTCGCCGAAGATCACCACGCCGACATTGTCGGTCTCGAGGTTCAGCGCCATGCCCTTGACGCCGTTCGGGAACTCGACCATCTCGCCGGCCTGGACCTTGTCCAGCCCGTAGATGCGGGCGATGCCGTCGCCGACCGACAGCACCTGGCCGACTTCGGCGACATCCGCCTCGGTGCCGAAATTGGCGATCTGGTGCTTCAGGATTGCGGAGATCTCCGCCGCCCGGATTTCCATCACTGAACCCCCTTCATGGCAAGCTGCAGGCGATTGAGCTTGCTCCTAAGCGACGCATCCACCATGCGCGAGCCGACCCGGACGACGAGGCCGCCCAGCAGGCTCGGATCGATTTCGATGTCGACGGCGACCTTGCGGCCGACCGCCTTGCGCAATTGTTCGTTCACGGCCTCGCGCTGCTGCGGCGAGAGATCCTGCGCCGCGACGACATGCGCGGTGACCTCGCCGCGCGCCTCGGCGAGGCGGCGCAGATAGCCCTCGATCATGTCGGGCAGCGCGAAAAGGCGGCGGTTCTGCGCCAGCAGGCCGAGGAAGTTGCGGGTGAGCGGCGAGACCTGCGCCAGCTCGGCGAGCGCCGCGATTCCCTTCGCCTGCTCGTCGCGCGACAGCACGGGGCTGCGGATGAGGCGGCGCAGATCGGCGCTGTCGCGCAGCATGGCGCGCAGGCTGCGGAGATCGCCGGCGACGGCATCGAGCTCCTTGCGCTCATCGGCGAGATCGAACAGCGCCGCCGCATAGCGGTCGGCCAATCCGGATACGCCTTTTGCTTCCGCTGCCACGTGAAATCTGTCCTCGTTTCCCTGAGACGAGAGCGTCGGATCGGGGATGCCTGAATGACGCGCTCCCCCGCCGGTTTTCGCCAGGAAAAACCCGCGGCGCGCCAGCGCGCCCGGAAAGCGCGGCGCGTTCTAGCACAGGGGTAAAGGCGGTGCAACATGGCGCCGCCGGCAGGCTACCGCCTGACACGACACCCTACACCGGCATGGCGAAGGACGGAAGGCCACACGATCCCATCGCGAACGGATGCGGTCCGCCCCCGCCGCCCGATGTTAAAGCATCGACGCCAAGCGCGTTTCCAGCGCTTGTGCCTCTCGTGCGGCCGCTGCGGCGTAACCGTCGAGGATCCCGCCCCAGCCGCCATCGACCTTGGCGCGATAGGCCTCGGCGCCATCACCGATGCGGTCGAGATGACGGTGCTCGAACTCGACCCGCGTCGCGCCCGCACCCTCGGCAATGAAGCGCACCTCGACCTCGGTCACCAGGCTCGGATCGTATTGCATATCGCCGTTGGCGCAGCTGTTGCCGATCTGCCAGGAGAGCACCAGCCGCTCCGGCGGCTGCCAGACCAGCACATGGCCGATTTCGCTGTCCGAGCCATCGGCACACCGGTGATACCAGCGGCCGCCCGCAAAGGGCTCGATGATCGCCATGGCCATCGGCGATTTGCCGAGATGCGCCCGCCGCGGCCACCAGCGGTCGATGCCGGCGGTGAAGACGGAAAAGGCGGTCGCCTGCGGCGCCTTCACGCCGAGGCTCTTGCGCACGGGGGCGATGGTCACGGTTCGCGTCATGGCTGCTTCTGCTCCTTCTCTTTCTCTTGCGTTCTGGCGGCCGCTTCCGCGGCATCGGCAAAGGCACCCAGCGCCTCGTCCCAGATACCGTCGAGCCATTGCCGGATCGCGGCCAGGCCCTTGGGATCGATGCGGTAGACGCGGCGCGTGCCGTCGGGCTCGTCGGCCACGAGACCGGCCTCCTTCAGCACCTTCAGATGCTGCGATACCGCCGGCCGGCTGACCGGCAGCCCCGCGGCAAGCGCGGAAACCGATCGCGGTCCCCGGCACAGCCGCTCGAAGATCTGCCGGCGGGTCGGATCGCCCAAAGCGGCGAAGGCATTTCCGTAAGACATTACTTACCGTAAGTTATAACTTACTAACTATCAAGCGGCTGCTTCCGCGCTTCTCTCGGCCGGCGTCATGGCCGGGCCGGCCGAAGGCCGAGTCCCGGCCATCCCGTCTTGCGACGAGCCGCGAAGAGACGTGGATGGCCGTGACAAGCACGGCCATGACGATTTGCAAAGGTGGTAGTTTCTTCGTCAGAGACGCACAAACCGTGTCGTCACTCCGACCGCGCTTTGTGAAGCTTTTTCTTCAGGCCCTCACAAGAAGCTGTACGGGTCGATGTCGACCTGGACCCGGACGCTGCCCGGCACCTTCACCTTGGCGAGCCATTCGCGCAGCACTGCCTGGATGTGCACCTCGCGACGCGTCTTGAGCAGGAAGCGGCGACGATGGCGGCCGCGCAGCACCGCGAGCGGCGCCGGCGCCGGACCCAGCACCTCGACCCCCGGCATCTGCGGCTGCGCGCGGGCGTAGGCGCGGGCGGCGAAATCGGCCGCGTCATCGTCGGGCGCGGAGATGATGAGCGCCGCGAGCCGGCCGAAGGGCGGCCAGCCCTGGGCGCGGCGCGCCTGCAGATTCGGCGGCGAGGAAGCGGTCGCGGTCGTCGGCGATCAGTGCCCGCATCACCGGATGCTCGGGCATATAGGTCTGGAGATAGACGGTGCCCGCCCGCTCGGCGCGGCCGGCGCGGCCGGCGACCTGATGCAGCAGCTGGAAGGTGCGCTCGGCCGCGCGCAGATCGCCGCCGCTGAGACCGAGATCGGCATCGACCACGCCGACCAGCGTCAGCAGCGGGAAGTGATGCCCCTTGGCCACCACCTGCGTGCCGATGAGGACGTCGACGGCATGATTGGCGACGCTGTCGATCAGCTCGGCGGCGGCATGCGGACCGATCAGCGTGTCGCTCGCCATCACCGCCAGCCGCGCCTTGGGAAAGCGCAGCGCCATCTCCTCGGCAAGCCGCTCGACGCCGGGGCCGCACGCGGCGAAGCTCGCTGCGTCGCCGCAGCTCGGGCAGAGCGGCGGCAAGCGGCTCGGCATGGCCGCAATGATGGCATTGCAGGCGCCCGTGGAAGCGGTGCTCGACCAGCCAGGCGGTGCAGTTCGGACATTGCAGGCGGAAGCCGCAGCTGCGGCAGAGGGTCAGCGGCGCGTAGCCGCGCCGGTTCAGGAACAGCATCGCCTGCTCGCCGGCCTCCAGCGTCTCGCGCAGCGCCGCGACCAGCGGCGGCGCGAGGAAGCGCTGGCGCTCCGGCCGGGCGCGGCGCATGTCGATGACGCGGATCTCCGGCAGCTGCGCGGCACCGTGGCGCGCCGGCAGCTGCAGGCGCTGATAGCGGCCGCTGCTCGACGTTGATCGTGGTCTCGAGCGAGGGCGTCGCCGAGACCAGCACGATCGGCAGCTGCGCCAGCGAGGCTCGCACCACCGCCATGTCGCGCGCGTGATAGATGACGCCGTCCTCCTGCTTGAAGGAGGCGTCGTGCTCCTCGTCGACGACGATCAGGCCGAGATCGGGAAACGGCAGGAAGAGCGCCGAGCGCGCACCCACCACCACCGGCACCTTGCCCTCGGCGATGCCGCGCCAGGTGTCGCGCCGCTCGGCATGGCCGAGATCGCTGTGCCATTGCGCGGGCTCGGCGCCGAAGCGCTCGGCATAGCGCCGCTAGCCACTGCCCGCTGAGCGCGATCTCCGGCAGCAGCACCAGCGCCTGCCGTCCGCGCTCGAGCGCCGCGGCGATGGCGGCGAAATAGACCTCGGTCTTGCCCGAGCCGGTGACGCCGTCGAGCACGGTGGCGGTGAAGCCGCCGTGCTTTACCTTGGCGACGAGATCGGCGGCGGCCGCCTCCTGCGCCGGGCGAGAGCGACGCGCCCGGCCGGCGCCAGTCGGGCAGCGCGCGCGGCAGCCGGCTCGGCAGCGCCACGGTTTCGACCAATCCCAGACCGGCCAGCGCGCGCACCACGCCGGCGCCGCAGCCGGCGCGGCGCGCGAGATCGGCGGCGGGCGCCGGCAGTCCTTCGGCGAGCGCCACGAGCACGCGCTGGCGCGCCGGCGTGAGCGGCGGCTCGGCATCGAGCGCCGCACGGCCGCGCTCGGTCAGCGCGTAGCCGGTGAGCGCGCGCTGGGGGTAGAGCGCGTCGCCGACGCTCATCGCCATGCGCAGCACCGCGCCGGGGGGCGTTATGGTATAGGAAGCGACCCAGTCGACCAGGCGGCGCAGCGACGGCGTCATCGGCGGCGCGTCGAGCCGCTCGCTGATGCGCTTCAGCTTCGCCGCGGCGACGTCGCCCGCGGCCTCGCCCCAGACCACGCCGGGAAACTGATTGTTGCCCAAGGGCGCGGCAACGAAATCGCCGGGTTGCAGCGCCGTTCCGGGCGGCGCGAGGTAGTCATAGGCGCCTGCCAGCGGCAAGGGCAGCAGCACGCTCGTGCGCGGCTCGTTCGGCACCGGCGCCGCACGTTCATCGGCCGCGCGAGAACTGGCGTGGCGGTCGGGCATGGGCTACACTCTTAATCTGAAAGCGTTGCGCGTGCCAGCCGAGACGAATGGGGAAAGGGGATTCGACCGGCATGAAATTCTTCATCGACACGGCCGATCTCGCGGAGATCCGCGACCTCGCCGCGACGGGTCTCGTCGACGGCGTCACCACCAACCCGTCGCTGGTCGCGAAGACCGGACGCAACTTCCTCGAGGTGGTGCGCGAGATCTGCGCCGTGGTGCCGGGACCGGTGAGCGCCGAAGTAGCGGCGACCGATCACGCGACGATGCTGGCCGAAGGCCGCAAGCTCGCCAAGCTCGCGCGCAACGTCACCGTCAAGGTGCCGCTGACCCCCGACGGGCTCAAGACCTGCCGCGTCCTCGCCAATGAAGGCACCATGGTCAACGTCACCTTGTGCTTCTCGCCGGCGCAGGCGCTGCTCGCGGCCAAGGCCGGCGCGAGCTTCATCTCGCCCTTCGTCGGCCGGCTCGACGATGTCGGCAGCGACGGCATGGCGCTCATCCGCGACATCGTGCAGATCTATCGCAATTACCCCGACCTCAAGACCGAGGTGCTGGTGGCGTCGATCCGCCATCCCATCCACGTGATCGAGGCGGCGAAGCTCGGCGCGCATGTCGGCACCTTGCCGCCCAACGTGCTGCGCCAGATGTTCCAGCATCCGCTGACCGAGAAAGGCCTTGCCGCCTTCCTCGCCGACTGGGCGAAGACCGGCCAGTCGATTCTCGGCGAAACCAAGGCCGCGGCGGAATAGGAAGGGGCTCCCGTGGATCGTCCCAAGGACAAGACGACCCCCGCCGAGCCGGTCCGTCCGGCGCTTCCCGCGCGCAGCAGCGTCGGCGCCGCCGAGGTCGCGGCCTATCTGCGCCAGCATCCGGATTTCCTGATCGAGCACAGCGAGCTGCTGCAGATCCTGACGCCGCCGAGCCAGCAGCGCGGCGAGCGCGTAGTCGACATGCAGCAGTTCATGCTGCAGCATCAGCGCGCCGAGATCGCGCGGCTCAGGAGCCAGCAGCGCGCGCTCGTCGGCACCAGCCGCGCCAATCTCGCCAGCCAGGCGCGCGTCCATGCGGCGGTGCTGGCGCTGCTCGCCGCCAGCAGCTTCGAGCAGCTCATCCAGATCGTCACCACCGACCTTGCCGTGCTGCTCGACGCCGACGTCGTCACCATCGCGGTCGAATCCTCGGGGCCGCAGCGTCCGCGCCTCAGCCATCAGGGGGTGCAGATCCTCGATCCCGGCACCGTCGATGCCGTGCTCGGCGTCGACCGCGACGTGGTGCTGAGCAGCGACACCGAAGGCGATCCCACCCTCTTCGGCGACGGCGCCGGGCTGGTGCGCTCGGCGGCGCTGCTGCGCCTCTCGGTCAGCGCCGCGGCGCCGGCCGGGCTGCTCTGCATCGGCATGCGCCGGCCGGGCAAGTTCCATGGCGGCCAGGGCACCGAGCTGCTGGGCTTCCTCGCCCGCGCGCTCGGCATCACCATCGCCGCCTGGCTCGACCTGCCGGCATGATCGAGCGGCGCGGCCCCGCGCCGGTGCCGCTCGCCCGTTTTCCCGCCTCTCCCGATCTCGCCGACGCCATCGCCAACTGGCAGAGCTGGCTATCCCACGAGCGCCGCGCCTCGCCGCACACCGTCGCGGCCTATGGCAGCGATCTCGCTTTCTTCCTCGATTTCCTGTGCGATCATCTTGCCGGCGAGCCGAGCCTCGCCGCGCTGGAAACCTTGGCCCCAGCGGATTTCCGAGCCTATCTCGCGCGCCGCGCGGCCGATGCGAAAATGCGCAGCTCGACCGCGCGTGCGCTCTCGGTGCTGCGGGGCTTCTTCCGCTTCCTCGACCGGCGCGGGTTGGTGCGCAACGCCGCGCTCGCCGCGGTGCGCACGCCGAAGCTGCCGCGCTCGGTGCCGAAGCCGCTCTCGGAGGTGGATACCGATACGGCGCTGAAACGCGTCGAGACCGAGGAGCCGCGCCTGCCCTGGATCCGGCAGCGTGACCTGGCGCTGCTGTGCCTGCTCTATGGCTGCGGCCTCAGGCTCGGCGAGGCGCTGGGGTTGGCGCGGCGCGAGGCGCCGCTGGTGCCGGGCATGCTCAGCGTCACCGGCAAGGGCGGCAAGACGCGCATGGTGCCGGTGCTGCCGGCGGTGGCCGAGGCGGTGGCGGCCTATGTCGCCGCCTGTCCGTGGCGCTTGGCACCGGAGGAGGCGCTGTTCCGCGGCGCGCGCGGCGGCGCGCTCCATCCGCGCATGGTGCAGAAGAGGATGGAGGCGGTCCGCGTCGATCTCGGCCTGCCGGAAACCGCGACGCCGCATGCGCTGCGCCACAGCTTCGCCACGCATCTGCTGGCGGGCGGCGGCGATCTCCGCGCCATCCAGGAGCTGCTCGGCCATGCCAGCCTGACCACGACGCAGCGCTACACCGCCATCGACGCCGTCCGCCTCGCCGCCGTCTACGACAAGGCGCATCCGCGCGCGAAGGGGTAGCGCGCGCGGTCGTCTCCGCTGCCCTTGCCAAGAAAGCAATTTTCCCCAAGTCGAGAGCGCTGATCGCGGCCATAGTCGGGCCAGCGCAAGGACAACCGAGGAGGTCGTGATGGCGAGCATCGCGAAGGAGATCGTGACGAAGGCGAGCCCCGCGGCGGTATGGGACGCGATCCACGATATCGGCGCGCTCCACACGCGGCTCGTTCCCGGCTTCGTCATCGCGACGGAGCTGATCGCGGGCGGCCGCAGAGTGACCTTCGCCAACGGCCAGACCGTCGACGAGCCGATCATCGCCTTGAACGAGGACACCCGCCGGCTCGTCTGGACAGCGGTCGGCGGCAGCCTGGGATTGACCCATTACAACGGCGCGGTTCAGGTCTTTCCCCGCGAGGCCGGCGGCAGCCGCATCGTCTGGACAGCGGATCTGCTGCCGCATGACGCCGCGGCGGCGGTCGGCGGCATGATGGAGCAAGGTGCGGCCGCGATGGCGCGCGCGTCGACCGGCTGTCGGCATCGGCCGCGGGGTAACGCCGGTCAAACCCGTCTTATCGCCGCGAACGCCGCGGCCGAGCCTGCGCCCATGACGAGGAAGGCCAGCAGCCAGGCGAGGCGCGAGGCTTCGCCGCCGGCGAGGTCGAGCACGAAGCCCACGGCGAGCGGTCCGAGGAAGGCCGCGCCGAAGCCCAGGACGGCGTGGACGGCGAGCGTGGCGCCGCGCTGGCCCGGCGCCGCGGCCGCCACCGCGCCGCCGGTGAGCGCCGCCGAATCGCCCATGACCGCCATGTGATAGAGGAGGCAGAGCACGGCGACGAGCGCCACCGGCGCGCCGGTGCTGAGCCCGGTCGCGACCGCGAGCACCGCCGAGAGCAGCATGATGCGGCCGATGATGCGGCGCCGGTCGGAGCGCGTCGCGAGCTCCGCGCCGTAGATGCTGGCGGCGGTGCTGAGCAGCACGATGGCGGTGGTGAGCCAGCTCGCCGCGGCGATGCCTTCGCTGTCGCCGGCAAAGCGCGCCGATTGCACGAGAAAGGCCACCAGCCAGGAGCGCAGCGCGAACAGCTCCCAGGTATGGCCGCTATAGCCCAGGATGAAGCCCATGGCGGCGCGGTTGCGGAATACCGGGCGGAAGTCGAGGGCGCGGCGGCGCTCGCCCTCCTGCGGCAGCTCCGCCGCGCTCGCCCGCCGCACCAGCAGCAGCACCAGCGCGAAGGCCAGCGCCGAGCCCGCCGCCGCCGCGGCAAAGGCGACGCGCCAGCCGAACCACGCGGCCGCCTCGCCGGTGAAGGCGAAGGAGAGCGCCGTGCCGAGGCTGAAGCCGCCGGTATAGTAGGCGACATAGCGGCCCTGGCGCGGGCCGCCGACGCGGTCGGTGAGCAGCTTCAGCCCCGGCATGTAGCCGCCGGCGAGCCCGACCCCGGCCAGTGCCCTGAGCCCGAGCGCCGACCAGAAGCCTTCGGCGAAGAGCGCATAGGCGAGCGCGGTGGCGCCGGTGATGACGAAGGACAGGAGATAGATCCGGCGCGGGTCCATGCGGTCGGTGGCGCCGACCAGCACCGGCACCGCCGCGACGTAGCCGGCGAAGAAGATGCCGCTGATCCAGCCCGCCTCGGTGTTGGAGAGCCCCCAATCGCGCTGGAACGTCGGCAGCAGCGCCGAGAAGCTGGAGGTGCCCAGCATGCTCAGCACCTCGGCGAGGCAGAGCACCGCCACCAGCGTATCGGGTGACCGCAGCCGCAAAATTTTCACCGCCCGCCGCGCGCCCTTGCGAGCCCGCTTATCTATTTACTCGTTACTCGATTCCCAATTCGCGAAGTAGCGCATGCGCGCGAACTAGCCGCTCCTTTTTCGATTTGAGCGGCTTTAGTTCGGAAACCGTCTTGTCAACGTCACCTTCGACACCCTCGCACCGCAAAAAGTCGATTGTCGAAGCAAGTTCCAGTTCGATAGCCGTATATCTGGACAAGATGTCCAACCACTTTTTCACTTGCTCTGCCGACACCCCACCGATCTCTCGAGGGTACGAGATATCCGTCTCGAAGACGGAATATGGAACCTCGTAAAACCCCGGCCGCTCGGTAATTTTGAGCAGCCCTTCCGCCTCAGCAAAATCGGAGACCGCGGCCAAATCGGCAGAAAATGGCCCATAGTTGTAATATTCAAACTCCATATCGGTCGCGACGCCGCAGCGACCAAGCAGATAGACGGTCTTTTGCAGACGCGTTTTGCCCACGATGGTCCCACCGTTGAGTGCCACCAGCGATGTGATCAACTCTGAGCCGTTCATCGGCCGATTTCCTCCCACAGTGTCTCAAGCCTCTGCTGCCAGTCACGGTCTGGAACATAAATTCGGAAGAACTGCCGCTGCCTGAGAGCCTTCACGACATCGGAGCGATCGCCGATATCGAAGTTCTTATTTTGTTCTCTATCACGAATTAAAACCTTCTTCAAGGCGCTCTCGTCTCCCCAGCTATACCAATCGTACCCGGTGACGCGAGGTTCATCGCTCATCACAGTAGATGGCTCTGGTCGTTCGTTTTTCAGCAAATCGGTTAGCGCCCTTTGGAAGCGAACTTTTTCATCGCTTCCGGTATTGGAAAGTCGGACCCCGATGTCGACGCACTTGAATAGATCACGCCGCAATAGCCTTCCAGCCAACGCTGCGATTCGAGCATCCGGGGCGCCTTCCAACGCGGGCAACAAAGACCAGACCGAGGTGTCATCCAACGCTAGGTATTGGGCCAAGCTTGGATTTTCAGCCGCTATATATTGCAATAAGGGGTAGCCCGCTTGCAACCCCATCGCTTCGATGCCACGATCTTTTATAGCTTTGGATAGCAAGAACAGCAGCGCACCGAGCATTTTCTCCGCGGCCCTGGTCGTTTTGTGCAAATAGACGTTAGAATAAAGATGAAATCTAGCCTCCAGATACCCCTCAGCAGCCGAATATCCCTTGGAATTCAATACGAAACTGGGAACTTCCGTGAAATCGTGCTCGTCAATTTCCTTGTCAGTATTTTGAGCAATTATTATGTTTTCGATCTCTAGGCAATCCAGCAACCAGTTGGGGAACTATCCGGTTGACGTACCAAGCCCCAAGGTGTAGGATTGCCTCAGAGTTGAGAGGCACCCATGACCGACAAGAAGCTTGATATCCGCGCCCCGATTTTCAACGACGACGACCGCGCTCGCGAGCACCTGGAAAGCCTGCTCTGGCCGCAAGGCCCGGTGTGCCCGCGCTGCGGCGTCATGGGCAACCGGATCACCAAGCTACAGGGCAAGAGCACCCGGCCGGGCGTCTACAAGTGCAAGGACTGCCGCAAGCCGTTCTCCGTCACGGTCGGCACCGTCATGGAGCGTTCGCATATCCCGCTGTCCAAGTGGGTTCTCGCGGCGCAATTGATGGCGTCCAGCAAGAAGGGGATGAGCGCGCTGCAACTGCAACGGATGCTCGACACGAACTATGAGACGGCCTGGTTCCTGTTCCATCGGCTGCGCGAGGCGGCGGTTGATCTCACTCCCGGCCCTTTGGGCGGCGCTAACAAGGTGGTCGAAGCCGACGGGACGTATATCGGCGGCAAAGAAGCCAACAAGCACAAGTCCAAGCGGACGCATCCCGGCGGCGGCGCGGGCGGCAAGCAAGCCGTCTTCTCGCTGGTCGAGCGCGACGGCTATGTGCGCTCGCGCCACGTCGCGGACGTGACCGCCAAGACGCTGCGCGAGGCCGTCGTGACGCAAGCCGATCGCAAGTCCTACCTCATGACCGATGAGGCGGTGGTCTATGACAAGCTCGGCCGTGAGTTTGCCGGTCACGGCACCGTCAACCACTCAGCCGAGGAATACGTGAAAACCGGCGGCTTCCATCACACCAACACGGTGGAAGGCTTCTTTGCACTGCTGAAGCGGTCGGTGTACGGCAGCTTCCACAACGTGTCAGAGGCTCACTTGCATAGGTACTTGGCCGAGGCCGATTTCAAGTACAACACCCGGCACGTTTCCGATGCGGAGCGCGGCGAGGAATTGCTGCGCGGCGCGAAGGGCAAGCGGCTCCTGTATCAACAGCCTGACCAAGCCAAGGGCGCCTAAGCAACACGCTCGGGCGATCCTGAGGCGCCGGAATAAGGAGTAGGACCAGGCTGCAACCCGGCCCTACTCATCGCGATCCTAAACGGTGCCAACCAGCCTAGGAGCGAAGCCATGCCCAAATCTACCGGCCACGCTGACTACCAGCAAGCAATGGCCCTTATCGACAAAAATCTGAAAGACATCAACAAACACAGCGATCCGATTTCTTGGAACCTGAACACCGCCTTAGGGCTTCTTGCACGAGGTCTTCAGACGGACATGGCGGAACTGAGGCAGCGTCTCGACGCCATAGGCAGTAAGCGATAAACGCTGAAATGGCTGATGCCTCTTCAGCGCTAAACCCTCCACATTCCCAAGATGCCGATACCATTGCGGAGTGAGCCGTAGCTTCGATGGCCTCCTCTGAGCAATCGGCAAATCGAGATGAAACGGGCATGCGGAATGATCTCCTAGGCGCTCCTGCGCGGCGAGGCCTTACGCTTTCGTGTTTTACCGTCGGCCGCCTTGCGCTCGCGCTTGGGGCGCGGCCGAGGGGGCGTCTTTAGCAGCCGCAGTAGCAGGGCGTCGCGGCGCTGGTCGGTTTCCTGGTCGCTCACAGGGGGGAGGATAGCATGGCGAAAGAAGCACCGGAACGCCCCAAGCAGCGCGGGCCACGGAAGCGCAAGAGGAAAGAAAAACCGCAGACAACCCAAACCGCCCCCGACATGATCGGCATCAACTCTTCTCAGCTATCCGACGACATCCCGGCCGAGGTGAAAGTCGCCTTTGCCGATGCCGTAATGGCCTATTCGGCAATGGAGGCGACGGTAGAGCGGCTGATCTGGGAGATAACCGGACTAACTTACGATGATGGCCGGCTGCTTACGCGCATAGATATGAGCGTGAAGCTTGATCTCCTAAAAACGCTCATCGAGAATTATGGTCTGCTGGTCCATTACGACCGGAAGACGACAATGGACATGTGGATAGCGGCGAAGCAGCTAATGCCTGTGCGCAATCTCGTGGCCCATGGTATTTGGGCGATGCTGGACCACAAAATTCCGGTCGTCGTCAGCTACCGTCTGCCAACCACCACAGGGAACGTCGTCGGGGAGGCGTGCCGAATCGAGCGATTAGAAGCGATGACGCGGCAGTCATACCGCATCAAGAAGTCGCTAGATGGTCTCTCGGAGCGAGTTCGAGCATCGCCGCCCAAACGGCCCGCGCCACATCGTGCGACGTAATCCATCCATCCTTCAAATCGAGGATGTTTGCCGAGATGACGTTTGAGCCAGCCTCAAGCATTTGAGGGGTAGCGGCGACGTTCGCAATGTCGGGACGGGAAGCTACATCTTGCGTCATGGTACGTCAACCGGATAGTTCCCACCAGTTGACATCGAATCTCCCGATCTCGACCCCCGTCATATATCTGTCTCTTACAAGGTAATCCAGTCGATCGGCGTCAAACTGACTAGAAACTACCGACGCATAAATATCCGCCGGCTCTGAGGCTTTCAGCATGAGAGAGATTTCGCTCGGGAACTTCCGTCCTAGGTGCCGCAGTGTTCGCCCAATTTCATTATCCCCTTCAATTATTTCAGCACTCCAGCTCTCGTGTTTTTTTGCACGCAAAAGCTTTTTATCAATGCTTTCGAACGTATGGCTAAAAGGACCGTGACCTACGTCATGGAGCAGCGCCGCAAGAGCAGCTATCGCAGCTCGCTCTTCGTCATACGCCGTCCCTAATTTCCTTTTGACTGTGGCGAGTAGTCGGCGGGCGTTATGGAAAACGCCGATTGAATGAGAAAATCGCGTGTGCGTAGCTGACGGGTAAACGAACTCTGAAAACCCGAGCTGTCTAATACGTCTCAGTCTCTGGAATTCCGGCGCATCTATGAGCGACCACGCCGTTTGGTCTACCGGGCCATCATCGAAAACAATGAGATCATGCACTGGATCGCGTAATCGCTTAACCTTCGGCATGCACCAGCTTTCGCGTGTGTTGTTGCGCTTCTTTTCTATCGCTTAGCTTGTTGTGGCGCAACTGCCTGCTGAAATACCCGCCGCTAAATATGAATTGGATGTCCCTCGACCGCCAGCGCCGCCTCCTTGACCGCCTCGTTGAGCGTGGGATGGGCGTGGCAGGTGCGCGCGATGTCCTCGGCGCTGCCGCCGTATTCCATCGCCATCGCCGCCTCGGCGATCATGGTTCCGGCATCGGGGCCGATGATGTGCACGCCGAGCACGCGGTCGGTCTTGGCATCGGCGAGGATCTTGACGAAGCCCTCGGTGTCGGCATTGGCGCGGGCGCGCGCGTTGGCGGTGAAGGGGAACTTGCCGCTCTTGTAGGCGACGCCCGCGGCCTTCAGCTCCTCCTCGCCGCGCCCGACGGTGGCGACCTCGGGCCAGGTGTAGACCACGGCGGGAATGGCGCCGTAATTGACGTGCCCCTTTTGCCCCGCCAGATGCTCGGCCAGCACCACGCCTTCCTCCGACGCCTTGTGCGCCAGCATCGGCCCGGCGATGACGTCGCCAATGGCATAGATGCCCTTGACGTTGGTGGCGAAGCCCTCGTCGACCTGGATGCGGCCCTTGTTGTCGATGGCGACGCCCGCGGCCTCGAGGCCGAGCCCCTCGGTATAAGGCCGCCTGCCGATGGCAACGAGCACGACGTCGCTGGTGATCTCCTCGCGCGGGCCGCCCTGCGCCGGCTCGAGCGCGAGCGTCACGCCGCCCGTGTCGCGCCGCGCCGAGACCACCTTGGTGCCGAGGCGGAAGGCGAAGCCCTGCTTCGTCAGCACGCGCTGCAGATTGCGCGCGAGCTCGCCATCCATGCCCGGCGTGACGCGGTCGAGGAACTCCACCACCGTCACCGCGCTGCCGAGCCGGCGCCAGACCGAGCCCATCTCGAGCCCGATATATCCCGCGCCCACCACCACCAGATGCTTCGGCACCGCGGGCAGCGACAGCGCCCCGGTGGAGGAGACGATCGCCTGCTCGTCGATCTCGACGCCGGGCAGCGGCACGACGTTGGAGCCGGTGGCGATGATGATCGACTTGCCCGTGAGCTCCTGCGCGGTGCCGCCGTCGATCGGAGTCACGGCGAGCTTGCCCGGCGCGGTGAAGCGCGCCGCGCCCTTGATGTAGTCGACCTTGTTCTTGCGGAACAGGAACTCGACGCCGCGGGTGTTCTCGCCGACCACCTTGTCCTTGTGCGCCATCAGCGCCGGCAGGTCGAGCTCCACCCCCGAGACCTTGACGCCGTGGACGGCGAGGCCATGGCGCGCCTGCTCGTAATGCTCCGAGGATTGCAGCATCGCCTTGGACGGGATGCAGCCGACATTGAGGCAGGTGCCGCCGAGGGTGCCGCGCTTCTCGACGCAGGCGGTCTTGAGGCCGAGCTGCGCCGCGCGGATGGCGGCGACATATCCCCCGGGCCCGCCGCCGATGACGATGACGTTGTAAGCCTGCTCGGTCATTGCCCCTTCGCCTCCGCGTTCTCCGATGCCCCTCAGACCGCGAACAGCATGCGCTCGGGGTTCTCGACGCATTCCTTGACGCGCACCAGGAAGGTCACCGCCTCGCGGCCGTCGACGATGCGGTGGTCGTAGGAGAGCGCCAGATACATCATCGGCCTGAGCTCGATCTTGTCGCCCACCGCCACCGGCCGCTTCTGGATCTTGTGCATGCCGAGGATGCCGGATTGCGGCGGGTTGAGGATCGGCGTCGACATCAGCGAGCCGTAGATGCCGCCATTGGAAATGGTGAAGGTGCCGCCGGAGAGATCGTCGAGCGACAGCTTGCCGTCGCGCGCGCGGCGGCCGAACTCGGCGATCTTCTTCTCGATCTCGGCGAAGTCGAGCGCGTCGGCGTCGCGCACCACCGGCACCACCAAGCCCCTGCTCGGTGCCGACGGCGACGCCGATGTCGTAATGGTTCTTGTAGATGACCTCCTCGCCGTCGATCTCGGCATTGACCGCCGGTATCTCCTTGAGCGCGACGATGCAGGCCTTGACGAAAATCGACATGAAGCCCAGCCGCACGCCGTACTTCTTCTCGAAGCTGTCGCGATAGCGCTCGCGCAACGCCATCACCTCGCTCATATCCGCCTCGTTGAAGGTGGTGAGCATGGCGGCGTTGTTCTGCGCCTCCTTGAGCCGCTCGGCGATGCGACGCCGCAGCCTGGTCATCCGCACACGCTCCTCGCGCGCGCCGGGCGGCCGGGGCGCCGCAGGAGCGGGCGCCGGCTTCGTGGATGGCGCCGCGGCAGGCGCTGGCCGCTCCAGGGCGGTGAGCACGTCGCCCTTGGTCAGGCGGCCATCCTTGCCGGAGGCGGCGAGCTTGGCGGGATCGAGCCCGCTCTCCTCGACCAGCTTGCGCACCGCCGGGCCCGAGCGCTCGAGCAGGTCGGTGCCGCCGCCGGCCGCCGCGGCGGCCGGCGACTTGGCCGCGGCCGGCACGGCCGCAGCGGTGGCTTGCGGCCTGCCGGCCGGCGCCGGCTTCGCGGCACCTTCGCCGATCCGGCCCAGCAGCGCGCCCACGGCGACGTTGCCGCCTTCGGGAACGGCGATCTCGGAGAGCGTGCCCGCGGCGGGCGCGTTGACCTCGAGCGTGACCTTGTCGGTCTCGAGCTCGACCAGCGGGTCGTCCATGGCGACGCTGTCGCCGACCTGCTTCAGCCAGCGCGCCACGGTCGCCTCGGTCACGGATTCGCCCAGCGCGGGCACTTTGATTTCGGTCGCCATCGTCGTCCCCGCTTGTCGGCCTGGATCGGTCAGATGATAGAAAGCGCTTCGTCCACCAGCTTCGCCTGCTCGGCGTTGTGGCGCTTCAGCAGCCCGGTCGCCGTCGCCGCCGCCTCGGGCCGGCCGACATAGCGCGGCCGCCTGGACTTGCCGCCGAGCTCGACCAGCACCTGCTCGACGCGCCGGTCGAGGAAGGTCCAGGCACCCATGTTCTGCGGCTCCTCCTGGCACCACACCACCTCGGCGGATTTGTAGCGGCCGATGGACTCGGCCAGCGCCTTCGCCGGGAAGGGATGGAGCTGCTCGAGGCGGATGATGGCGACGTTGCGGATCTTGCGCTCGCGCCGGGCCTGGCGCAAATCGTAATAGACCTTGCCCGAGCACAGCACGACGCGCTTCACCTTGTCGTCGGCGACCAGCGGGTCGACCTCGTCGATGGTGCGGCGGAAGAAGGTGCCCGGCCCCATCTCGGCAAGGCTGGACGCCACTTCGGGATGCCGCAGCAGCGATTTCGGCGTCATGATCACCAGCGGCTTGCGGAAGTCGCGGCGGATCTGGCGGCGCAGCGCGTGGAAATAATTGGCCGCCGTCGTGAGATTGCAGACCTGCAGATTGTCCTCGCCGCAGAGCTGCAGGAAGCGCTCGAGCCGCGCCGAGGAATGCTCCGGCCCCTGCCCCTCATAGCCGTGCGGCAGCAGCAGCACGAGGCCCGACATGCGCAGCCACTTGGCCTCGCCCGAGCTGATGAACTGGTCGATGATCATCTGCGCGCCGTTGGCGAAATCGCCGAACTGCGCCTCCCACAGCACCAGCGCGTGCGGATCGGCGAGGCTGTAGCCGTATTCGAAGCCCATGACGGCCGCCTCGGAGAGCGGGCTGTCGATGATCTCCAGCGGTGCCTGGCCGGGGCGCACATGGTTGATGGGGACGTAGCGCTCCTCGGTCTCCTGATCGACCAGCACCGCATGGCGCTGCGAGAAGGTGCCGCGGCCGGAATCCTGGCCGGTGAAGCGCACGAAGGTGCCCTCGGCGCAGAGCGTGCCGAAGGCGAGCGCCTCGCCGGTGGCCCAATCGATGCCCTCGCCGCTCTCGATCGCCTTCTTCTTGGCCTCGAGCTGGCGCGCGATCTTGCGGTTGAGGTTGAAGCCCTCGGGCACCGTGACGAGCGCGTGACCCACTTCCTTCAGCAGCTCGGTCGGCACCGCGGTCTCGCCGCGGCGCGCATCGCCCGAGGCGACCTTGAGGCCGCTCCAGGCGCCTTCGAGCCAGTCCGCCTTGTTCGGCCGGTAGCCCTTCGCCGCCTCGAACTGGCTGTCGAGATAGGCCATGAAGTCGCCGGCCATCTGCTCGGCCTCGGCCTCGCTGACGACGCCTTCCTCGACCAGGCGCCTGGCGTAGATCTGCCGCGTCGTCGGATGCTCGGCGATGGCGCGGTACATGATCGGCTGGGTGAAGGCGGGCTCGTCGGCCTCGTTATGGCCGTGACGGCGATAGCAGAAGATGTCGACGATCACGTCCTTCTTGAAGCGGTAGCGGAATTCGATGGCGATGCGCGACACATGCACCACGGCCTCGGGATCGTCGCCGTTGACGTGGAAGATCGGCGCCTGGGTCATCTTGCCGACATCCGAGGGATAGGGGCTCGAGCGGGCATAGGACGGGCTGGTGGTGAAGCCGATCTGGTTGTTGACGACGAAATGCACGGTGCCGCCGGTGCGGTAGCCCTTGAGCTCCGATAGCTCCAGCGATTCCGGCACCAGCCCCTGGCCGGCGAACGCGGCGTCGCCATGCATCAGCAGCCCCACCACCTGCTCCCACTTGCCGCCGCGCTGACGCTGCTTGGCGCGCGTCTTGCCGAGCACCACCGGGTTGACGGCTTCGAGATGCGACGGGTTGGCGGTCAGCGAAAGATGCACCGCCTTGCCGTCGAACTCGCGATCGGTCGAGGTGCCGAGATGGTATTTGACGTTGCCCGAGCCCTGCACGTCCTCGGGGTTGGCCGGATTGCCCTGGAACTCCGAGAACAGCGCCGCAAAGGGCTTGCCCATGACGTTGGTCAGCACGTTGAGCCGGCCGCGATGCGGCATGCCCAGCACCAGCTCCTTCATGCCGAGCTGGCCGCCACGCTTGATCACCTGCTCCAGCGCCGGGATCAGCGACTCGCCGCCTTCGAGGCCGAAACGCTTGGTGCCGGTATAGCGCTTGTCGAGGAAGCGCTCGAGCATCTCGGCCGCGGTCAGCCGCTCGAGGATGGCGCGCTTGCCCTGCACGGTGAATTCGGTCTGGTTGCGCGGCACCTCGATGCGCGCCTGGATCCATTGGCGCTGCTCGAGCTCCTGCATGTGCATGTATTCGACGCCGACATGGCCGCAATAGGTCGCCTTGAGCGCGGCCAGGATCTCGCGCAAGGTCGCGGTCTCGAAGCCCAGCACGCCGTTGACGAAGATCGGCCGGTCGTAATCCGCCTCGGTGAAGCCATAGGTCGCGGGATCGAGATCGGGATGCGAGGTCAGCCGCACCAGGCCGAGCGGGTCGAGATCGGCCAGCAGATGCCCGCGCACGCGATAGGCCCGGATGAGGGAGAGCGCGCGCAGCGCGGCGAGCGTCTCCTGCCGTGTCGCCCCGGGGGCCGTCGCCGCGGCCGGCACCGCTTGGCCGTTGACCGGCGCCGCCGCGCCATTGCCATGGCCGTTCGCGATGACATGGCCGCGCTCCGCGCCCCAGCCCGGCCCTTCCAGCTCCTTGAGCAGCGCCGGCGCCTCCTCGGCCAGATCGCCGAAGAAGCTGCGCCAGCTGTCATCGACCGAGGCGGGATCCTCCAGCCAGCGGGCATAAAGCTCGGCGATGAAGGTGGCGTTGACGCCGTTGAGGAACGTGGCTTGATCTAGACGCGGCATGAGGGGTTTCCGACCGTGAAAGGACCGGCTCCGACCGTAGGAGCCGGGCGCGGCGGGGGCGATCCGCCCCCTTTTCCGCCGGCTCCGGCAGGCTAAAGATAGGATTTAGCGGCCGAAAACCTAGCCCAGCAATGGTTCATGTCTGGTTTACGCCCCGTTGGGGCTCTCCGCCCCCGCCGCTCCGGCTCAGCCCTTGGCCGCGGACTCGATTTTCTTGGTCGCCTCGACCAGGTTGCGCACCGCGGCAACGGATTTGTCGAACATCGCCTTCTCGTCGGCGTTGAGCGAGATCTCGACGATACGCTCCACCCCCTTGGCGCCGATCACCACCGGCACGCCGACATAGAGGTCCTTGACGCCATACTCGCCGGTGAGCCAGGCGGCGCAGGGCAGCACCCGCTTCTTGTCGCGCAGGTAGGATTCCGCCATCGAAATCGCCGACGAGGCCGGGGCGTAGAAGGCCGAGCCGGTCTTCAGCAGGTTGACGATCTCGCCGCCGCCGCCGCGGGTGCGCTGGACGATCTTGTCGACACGCTCCTGCGTGGTCCAGCCCATCTTGATGAGGTCGGGCAGCGGAATGCCGGCCACCGTCGAATAGCGGATTAGCGGCACCATGTCGTCGCCATGGCCGCCGAGGACGAAGGCGGTGACGTCCTCGACCGAGACGCCCATATCCTCGGCGAGGAAATGGCGGAACCGCGCGCTGTCGAGCACGCCCGCCATGCCGATCACGCGCTGCGCCGGCAGCCCGCTCGCCTCGCGCATCACCCAGACCATGACGTTGAGCGGGTTGGTGATGGTGATGACGAAGGCGTTCGGACAATGCTGCTTGATGGCGCGGCCGACGGTGGCGACGACCTCGGCGTTCTTGCCGATGAGATCGTCGCGGCTCATGCCGGGCTTGCGCGGGAAGCCGGCGGTGACGATCACCACATCCGCGCCCGCGATGACGGAATAGTCGCTGCCGCCGGCGATCTTGGCGTCGAAGCCCTCGACCGGCGCGGCCTCGGCGATGTCGAGCGCCTTGCCCTGGGGCACGCCGTCGATGACGTCGAAGAGGACGATGTCGCCCAGCTCCTTCAGCCCCGCCAGCAGCGCCAGCGTGCCGCCGATCTGCCCGGCGCCGATCAGCGCGATCTTGTTGCGTGCCATCCGCGACCTCTTCGTCTTGTTCGTCTTGGGAGCCTGGATTTGGCCGGCGTCTTACTCCGAATCCCGCGCCGGGGCAAGCGCGCCGCCGCCCGGCGCCGCTGCACAAATTTTGGGCGCCCGAGATGACAGCGAGTTGCTGATGGCGGGCATGAAGCGCGCGTCATGCCGGCCCTCGATGCCGCTCTCCTACCCCGCACGCCCCGCTATGTAATCCTCGCTCTGCATCTCGATGAGGCGCGAGATCGTGCGCTCGAACTCGAAGGCGCCGTCGCCTTCGGTATAGAGCAGCGGCGGCGGCACCTCGGCCGAGCAGATGAGATTGCCGCGCACCTCGTAGAGCGCGTCGATGAAGGTGTTGAAGCGCCTGGCCTCGTTGCGCCGGTCCGGCCCCAGGCGCGGGATCGCCTCGACGATGAAGGTGTGGAAGGTCTGGCAGAGGGCGAGGTAGTCGGCAGGGCCGAGCGGCCGGCCGCAGAGCTCGTCGAAAGGGAACCAGGCGACGTTCTTGGCGGCGCGCGGCACGATGACGAAGCGCGCCTGCACCAGCAGCGTCTTGCTCGCGGCCGAGGCGTTGTCGGTGAGGTCGGCGAAGGCGCGCTCGAGCGCGCGATAGGCGCTGTCGTCGGCCGGGGTGAAGTAGACCTGGCGGCCGGCGAAGCGCGCCAGCCGGTAGTCGCGGCCGTCATCGAGTTGGAGAATATCGAGCCGCTCGTTGAGGAGATCGATGAAGGGCAGGAAGCGCTCGCGCTGCAGACCGTCCTTGTAGAGATCGTCGGGCGCGCGGTTGGAGGTCGCCACCACCACCACGCCGGCCTCGAAGAGCGCCGCGAAGAGCCGCCCCAGGATCATCGCATCGGCGATGTCGGTGACCTGGAACTCGTCGAAGCAGAGCAGCGTCGCCTCGCGCGCGATCGCCTGCGCGACGGCGGGAATGGGATCGCCTTTTTCCGCGCGCCGCGCATGGATGAGCTCGTGCACCTCGAGCATGAAGGCGTAGAAATGCACCCGGCGCTTCTTCTCGACCGGCGCCGTGGCGAAGAACATGTCCATGAGCATGCTCTTGCCGCGGCCGACGCCGCCGAAGATGTAGAGGCCGAGCGGCGGCGGCGCGCTCGCCGGCGCCAATCCCAGCCGCGCGCGCCAGCCATGCTCGCCATTGTTGGGCTTGTAGCTTTGGAGCGCGCGCCAGAGGCTCTGCAGCTTGTCCACCGCCAGGCGCTGCGAGGGCGCCGGCATCAGCTCGCCGCTCGCCAGGCGCGCGCGGTACTGCACCAGCGGCCCGTCGGTCGAGCCCAGGGGCGGCGTGGCGGAGGATGAGGGAAGGATCGGCAGCGACATGGACGAAAACCGTCATACCGAAAAACCCGCATCGGTGCAAAACCGACCGGCGCCCGCGTCAAAGGAATTGACGGCCCCGCCCTTGGGCTGGCAAAGCGGCGCGCCGAGCGCCATCTCTTGCAGACCAACCGCGAAAGGGAAGCCGCCATGAGCGCAAAGCCGAGAAAGACCCCGGGGCCCGACCATCCGATCACCATCGGGCCGAGCCCGGGGCGCATCGTCGTCAAGGTCGCCGGCCGCGTCATCGCCGACACGCGGGCGGCGCTGACGCTGCGCGAGGCCTCATATCCGCCGGTGCAGTACATCCCGCGTCAGGATGTCGACATGTCGCTGCTGCAGCGCACCGAGCACGCCACATACTGCCCCTACAAGGGCGACTGCGCCTATTACAGCATCCCGATCGGCGGACAGCGCTCGGCGAACGCGGTCTGGACCTATGAGGCGCCCTACGCCGCGGTCACCGCGATCAAGGACCACCTCGCCTTCTATCCCGACCGCGTCGACGCGCTGGAAGAGCAGGAAGCGGTCTGAGGCTCAAGCGCCGGTGAAGGAGAGCTGCGCCGGCGGCTAAACGGTCACGGCGCGCCATCCTTCCCGCGCGAACGCCCAAGCGCGCGGCGATCGCCGACGAGCGCATGGTAGGTCGCGCGCACGAGATCGTCGACCAGGGGCGGAGGCGTCTCGCGACGCTGCAGGTGCGGCCGGACGGCGGCACCCGGCACGTCCGCCAGGACGAACTGCGCGCGTCGGACGTTGTCGGCATCGGCGTTGCCGAAGGCTGTGCGCGCGAAGCGCTCGAGACAGGCGATAAAGCGCCGTGCCTGATCGGCAACGCCGCGCTTCAGCGAGGCCGGCCAATTGCCCTGCACGAAATCGTGCCGGCTGTAGAGCAGCAGGAGCCGCGCGTCCTCGAGGTTCCGCCGCACCCAGGCCGGCATGTGGAGTGCCGCCGCGAGCCCGTCCTCCGCCTCGATCGCCGCGACGAAGCCCTCCTGATAGGCCAGCACCGTCGCCAGCCACAGCTCGCCCAGCAGCAGATCGCGCGAGGCGAAGCGATAATAGAACGAGCCTTTCGGCGCCTTGAGCCGCGCGGTGACGGAGCCGACCGTCACCGCGGCGGGACCGTGCTCGGCCGCCACGGCGCGGGCGGCATCGAGAAAGTCGGCATGCGCGAATAGTGCGTGACCCATCGGCTTGATCTCTTCCTTCAGAGTTATAGACTATATAGTCTAGACCACTCGGTCAAGATCTGGCAGGATATGAGTCTCGGCCGGCTGACGCACTGGCCGGCCGCAACGCAGGCGGAGGCAGAGATGGCGGATGTCGAGCGCATACTCGCCGCGGCGCGGCAGGTGATGGCGAAGGTGACGGATTGCTGGGCGGCAACCCCGGCGGCGGAGGGTGGCGTCAGCGCGCGCGTCGTCCAGCCTCTTCCGGCGATGCCGGACGAGGAGGAGTGGACGATCTGCATGGCAACCTCCGGCCGCTCGCGCAAGGCGGCGGAGATCGAGCACGCGGGGCGACTGACGCTGGGATATCAGCATCACCCCGATCGCAGCTACCTCGTGCTCTCCGGCCGCGCGGCGCTGGTCAGGGAGCGAGCGCCGATCCGCGCGCGCTGGCGCGAGAGCTGGCGGCTCTACTTCCCCGGCGGCCCCGAAGATCCCGACACCGTTCTCGTCCGCCTCACGGTCGACCACATCGAGCTCTGCGTGCCCGGCGTCTCGCCCGAGCCCTACGGCATGCGCTACGCGGCGTTAGGCCGCGATGCGGCGGGCGTCTGGAGCATCCTCTCCGGCTGAGACGACGCGATCGCCGCCGCCGGTGACCAGCAGCACCTTGCCGCTCATTCGGCCGCGGCGCTCCGCTCACCCGCCTCGCCGCGGAACATCGCCTCCATCTCGCGCCGGACCTTGACCGCAAGCGCCGCCTCGTCGACCGCGACATCGGACCAGCCGATGCTCGTGCCAGCCTTCACCGCGCGCGTGAGCCGCACGCCATGGGCAAGCCCGATCGGCAGCGCAGCTTGCGCCAGCGATGCCGCCGCGGGCAGCAGCTTGCCATAGACGGTGTAGCCGCCCTCGCCGTCGAGCGTCTCGCCGGCCTTGAGATCGCGCTTGGCAACCGCCACCGCGTCGCCGCGGAACCCGGTGGCGCAGCCGGTGGCCTCGCCGCGCAACGCCGCGCTCGCCACCGAGAAGCCGAGCTCGAGGCCGATGAGATGATAGGGCTTGTACATCGCGGCATGGCGCCCGCCGGGATCGGTGACGAGGCCGTACTCGGCAAAGCAGCGCCGGACGTAATCGGAGGGCGCCTCGAAGGTGACATAGACGCCCCAGCGGAGGTCGCGGAACACCGGCCGACCGTCGCGCTCCAGCGAGGAGACCACCTCGACCTGGCCACGCTGCGCCAGCACGCCGCCCTCATCGCGCGGCTTCAGCAGGCGCGGCAAATCGTCGACGCCGCAGGCGGGAAAGCCCAGCCCGTCCGGCGCCGGCGCAAGCCCGGTGGCGTTCGCCACCGCCGCCATCTCGATCGCCGATTTGGTGCCGTCGAGGAAGGAGTTGAACATCTGCGGGTTCATCCCGCCGAGCCGCGCCGCGTCGGCGGTGAGACCGTAATGGCCCCAGACCGTGTCGGGGGTCGAGGCGTGATAGGCGGGCAGGTATTTCGTGCCCTTGCCGGCCGCGGTCACGACAAAGCCTGCGGTGCGCGCCCAGTCGACCAGCTCGGCGATGAGCGCGGGCTGGTCGCCATAGGCCATGGAGTAGACGATGCCCGCCTCGGCCGCGCGCCGCGCCAGCAGCGGACCCGCCAGCGTGTCGGCTTCGACATTGACCATGACGATGTGCTTGCGCGCGGCGCAGCAGGCGAGCGCGTGCGCGATGCCCGAGGGCGGATGCCCGGTGGCGTCGATCACCACCTCGATGCCCTCGGCGGCGATCAGCGCCGCGGCATCATCGGTGATCCAGGTGCCGCCCCGCCGCAGCGCTTCGCCGATCGAGGCGGCGGTGTAGCGCTCTTTCGGCCAGCCGATGCGCGCCAGCGCCTCGCGCGTCCGCGACGGCGCGAGGTCGGCGATGCCGGCGACGTGGAGCCCCGGCGTGCGCGGCGCCTGCGACAGGAACATCGAGCCGAACTTGCCGGCGCCGATGAGGCCGATGCGGACGGGCCTGCCCGCCTCCGCCCGCTGGCGGAGCTTGGCGGCGAGGTTCATGCCGCGCCTCCCTCAGGCGACCGCCTGGCGCGGCGGCTCAGGCCGCACCAGGCAATCATCGGGCAGCAGTTCGATCGGGGTGAAATCCCGGTTGGCGATCCAGGTCGGGCGCTTGAAGCGGCGGATGGCGTTGTCGCAGCGATTGAGCGAGAGATAGACGATCCAGCGCGACCACGGCGTGAGATTCGAGCCCGAGGCGTGGACGAGATTGCCGTGGAAGAGCAGCGCCGATCCGGGCGGGCCCTTGGGCGCGACGATGCCGCCCGCCGACACCAGCCGCGTGATCGTCTCGTTGTCGACCGTCCAGAGTGGATAGCTGGTCGTGGTCACATCGTGCCCGGCCTCGAGCCGGCCGCGGCGATGGCTTTTCGGGATGAGCATCAGCGGCCCGTTGAACTCGTTGGCCTCGGCGAGGAAGAGCGCGATATTCATCGCCTGCGGCTGCGGCATGGCATCGTCCTCGTACCAAGTGGCGTAATCCTGGTGCCATTGCCACACCGCGCCGTCGAAGGCCGCCTTGGCATTGATCTTGAACTGATGCATGTAGAGCTTGTCGGAGTCCAGGAGCTGCGTGCCCGGCTCGACCAGCCGCGGATGGCGCGCGAGCCGCTGATAGACATCGTTCCAGGTCTGGACATGGAAGGCGGTGCGCGGCGAGTTCGAATCCTTCTCGCGCCAGACCTCCTGCCGCTCCTGCGCGAAAATCACCGGCACTTCGGCATTCAGCACCGCCATCTCCTCGGCGCTGAACAAGCTGGGCAGGAAGAGATAACCCTGCTCGTCGAATTCGGCGAGCTGCGATGGCGTCAGTCTCATGTCGTCCTCCCCTGGCGCGCGTCCTACCGAGGCCCCGGCGCGGTGGCCGGCTTCTTTGCAGTCTGACGACAGCATGCGCCGGGCCCATCGCCCGAGTCCAGCCGCAGCGCCCCCGGCCTTTCGTCTCCGGAGCGCGGCTCGAACGTGTCCGAAACGGCGTGGCGAGGAATATTGCGGGGGTGAGCGGCGGATTTCTCCCCTTTTGCGCGAAATTTTCCCCGCCCGCGCCTCAAACAGAGAGCAACCGCTGGGCGCGCGGCGATACAGCCGCTACAGTAGGCATGGGAAGAAAAGTTTCGTCATAACAATGCAACGCGCAATCGCTTGCTGCGCCCTCGCCGGTTTTCCCAGCGCCGCTTTCGTCCTCAACGCCCAGAGGAGCCGATGCCATGACCACACCCTCGCTGCCTTTTGCCGCGCCCGAGGAGGTCGGGCTTTCCCGGGGCCGCCTGCAGCGTCTCAGTGACGTGCTGCGCGGCGACATCGACCGGGGCTTCGTCCCCGGCGCGGTGGCGCTGGTGGCGCGGCGCGGCAAGGTCGCGCATTTCGAGGCGCTGGGCGCGCGCGACCCCGCCGGCGGCGCGCCGATGCACCGCGACAGCCTTTTCCGCATCTATTCCATGACCAAGCCGATCGTCTCGGTAGCGGCGATGATGCTGTGGGAGGAAGGCCGTTTCCTGCTCGGCGATCCCGTGGCGAAATACCTGCCGGACTTCGCGGGCCTGGAAGTAGCGGTGGAGCGGGACGGAAAGATCGAGCGGGTCCCGGCCGAGCGCGACATCACCCTCCAGGATCTGCTGCGCCACACCTCGGGCCTCACCTACGAGTTCCGCGGCAACGCGCCGGTGCAGAAGATGTACATGGACGCCAAGATCTTCCGGCGCAACCAGACCAATGCCGAGCAGGCGGCGACGCTGGCCCGGCTGCCGCTGATGTACCAGCCGGGCACGCGCTGGGAGTACAGCCGCTCGACCGACGTGCTCGGCCGGGTCATCGAGGTGATGACCGGCGAGACCCTGGGCGAGGTCCTGGCCGAGCGCATCCTGAAGCCGCTCGGCATGGCCGATACCGATTTCTTCGTGCCGGCGGCCAAGCATCAGCGCCTCGCCGAGGCCTTCGCCAAGGATCCCGAGACCGGGCTGGGCGTGCAGCTCCTCGAGGTGCGAGAGAAGCCGAGCTTCGAATCCGGCGGCGGCGGGCTGGTCTCGACGGCGATGGATTATGCGCGCTTCCTGCAGATGATGCTGAATGGCGGCACGCTCGACGGCAGCCGCCTGCTGAGCCGCAAAACGGTCGAGTACATGACCGCCGACCATCTCGGCGGCATGCCCGGCACGCCCGACCTGCTGATCCCCGGCTACGGCTTCGGCCTGGGATTCGCCGTGCGGCTGCAGCCGGGCCTCGCCCAGGTGCCGGGCTCGACCGGCCAATATTACTGGGGCGGGCTCGCCGGCACGACCTTCTGGGTCGATCCCGCCGAGCAGCTTTTCGCCGTGCTGCTGATCCAGGGGCCGGGCCAGCGCGAATATTTCCGCGTGCTCTTCCGCGATCTCGTCTACGCCGCCTTCGCCGATTGATCGGCCGGGACGATGGGCCGCCCCACCATCCGTGCGGATGCCGAGATGCAGCGGCTCATCGATCGACTGGGCGCTTCGCTGCCGCCGCTGAGCGGCCGCATCCTGCGCTATCTCGACGACGGCGTGGTCGAGCGCGACGGCTGCGTCGTGCTGAAGGCGCTGCAGCCCGCCGGCGGCGCCTTCGACCCGCAGCGGCACCCCGATCGCACCGGCTATGAATGCGCCCTCAACCGGCTGGAGTTCGAGGACATGGCCGGGACGCCCGAGCGGGCGCTCGCCACCGCGCTGACCTATGCCGGGCAGCTCGTCGACATGCTCGACCGCTGCGGCGCGGCGGGCCCGTTCCGCGTCATCCTTACCCACCATCCGCGCGAGGGTGGCTGCGCCGTGCGCTTCCACCGCCTGCGCCCCGGCGAGCGCTGGCGCGGCAGCGGCCCCGAGCGCGCCGCCGCCACGCTGCTGCTCGATTGCGGCGCGCCGCAGAACGGCGGCTAGAACGCGACGCGCTGCAGCTTGTCGGGATTGGCCACGACGTAGATCGCGGCAATGCGCCCGTCCTCGACGGCAAAGGCGCTGGTCTGCAGCGCGCCCTCGGCATCGACGATCACGAAGCCGGGCAGGCCATTGATCCGGACCTCGCGCGCCTGCAGGCCCTCGAGGCTCTGCTTGCGCGCGGCGCCGGCGAAGAAGCGCACGATCTTGTCGCCGCCGCGGATCGGGTTGAGGGCCGCCGGCCGCTTGCCGCCGGCGTCGCTGTAGAGCACGGCATCGTCGGCGAGCAGCCGCGCCATCGCCGCCGTGTCGCCGCTTTGCACCGCCTGGCGGAAGGCGGCGGCGAGCCGCGCGCCCTCGTCGGGGGACGGCGTGAAGCGCGGCCGCGCCGCCTGGACATGGGCGCGGGCGCGGGCGGCGAGCTGGCGGCAGGCAGCCGCGCTGCGTCCCAGCGTCGCCGCCACGCCGGCGAAATCCATGTCGAAGACGTCGTGCAGCAGGAAGGCCGCGCGCTCGAGCGGCGAGAGCCGCTCCAGGGTCAGCATCAGCGCCACCGAGAGGTCATGGGCGTAGTCGCTGGCGCTTTCGGCGTCGAGCGCGGCACTGTCGAGCACCGGCTCGGGCAGCCACGGGCCGACATAGGTTTCCCGCCGCGCGCGCGCCGATTTGAGCTGGTCGAGGCAGAGCCGCGTGACGATGGTCGAGAGAAAGGCGCGGGGGTTCTCGATCGCGCCGCGCTCGGCCGCGTGCCAGCGCAGATAGGCCTCCTGCACCGCGTCCTCCGCCTCGGCGAGCGAGCCCAGCATGCGGTAGGCGAGCCCCATCAGATGCCGTCGATGGACCTCGAACTCCCGCGCCGCGGCGCTCGCGTCGGGCTCGTTCATGCGGCGTGGCGCAGCACCGGCACGGCGCTGCCGCCGACGGTGACGCGGGTGCAGGCCTGGGCGTGGCCGAGCGCGTATTTCACCGTCGGGAAGACGCGCACCGTGGCGATGGCGAAGGCGAGCGAGACCAACGCATGGCGGCCCCACCGGGCGACGACCTCCTGGCGCAGCGCGTCGGCCCGCGGATCGTGCGCCAGCACCGCCTGGGCGAAGCGGCAGGCCAGCGACACCTCGTCGGTCATCGCCTTCTCGTCGCCGGTGAGCACGGCGCGCAGCTGCGCCGGCGCCACGCCCTCGCGCTCGGCCATGGTGACGGCGAGCTGCGTGCACGGCCCGCAATCCTCCGCCTTGGCGGCGACCAGCTTGGCGGCATAGACCGCCGCAATCGGCAGGTCGCGGCGGTAGCGCGCCAGGGAAAGGATCCGGCCATAGGCGAGGAGCGCGCGCGGGCTCGCCGCGAGGATGTCGCGGGCATAGTCCATGGGATAGTCATAATCCCGTTCGAAGGCGGCGATCCGCCGCCGCATCAGCCAGCTCAGCATAGCGGTTCTCCTTTGCGGTTGAAGTCCGTCGGCGCGCCACTCCCAGGATCAGCAGGCCCGGCAGGATCACGGTGGGGCCGTCGCGCAGGAGCTGGACGAGGCTCTCGCGCCCGGCCGCCCAGTCCCAGAGATGGACCAGCGCGTGCAGCGACAGGAAGGCGCAGCCGATGAGCGCCGCCGGCCGCGCCGCCGGATCGCGCAGGAACCAGGCGATCCCGCCGCCCGCCGCGACATAGGCCGCGCCGATGTCGCGCACGAAATGCGGGTTGAAGGGCCCGGTATCGGCGACGCCGGGGACGACGGAGTACCACCATGCCGGCAGCGCCAGCATGACGACACCATTGAGGATAAGCACCAGATCGAGCGCCCAGACGAGCCGCCGCACCATGATCCCTCTCCTTCCCGCTCTAAGGACGAGATGGCGCGAGGCGGTGTGACATGCCGGCCGGGAGGCCGGCGGGGCTCAGCCCGGCGTTTCGGTCGCCCGCGGCCCGCCGACGGTGACCTCGAGATCCCGGACCAGCCCGTTGCCGAGGGCATAGACCCAGCCATGGACCTGGAGATCCTGGCCGCGCGCCCAGGCGTCCTGGACGAAGACGTTGGAAGCGACGTTCCGCACCTGGCGGATGACGTTGAGCTCGCACAGCCGGTCGAGCCGGGCGCGCTGGTCGGGGATCGCCTCGAGCGTCTGGCGATGCTCGTGATAGACCTCGCGGATGGGATGGAGCCAATGGTCGACCAGGCCGCGCCGGATGCCGTCAACCGCCGCGCCGACGCCGCCGCAGCCGTAATGCCCGACCACGATGACGTGCTTCACCCGCAGCACGTCGACGGCGAATTGCAGCACGGAGAGGTAATTGGCGTCCTGCGGCGGCGCCAGATTGGCGACGTTGCGGTGGACGAAGAGCTCGCCGGGGTCGAGGCCCACGATCTCGTTCGCCGGCACGCGGCTGTCGGAGCAGCCGATCCAGAGATATTGCGGCGCCTGCTGGCGTTCGAGCCGGCGGAAGAAATCGGCGTCGCCGGCGAGCTTGCGCTCCGACCAGACACGGTTGTTGGCCTTGAGGTGATCGAGCATGGAGCAATTATAGCGCCAATCGCCGCGAAGGACGAGGCGCCCCCGGACCCGCCCGCCCGCCTCGGGCCTGGAGATGCCGGCCGGCTAGCGGCTCTCCTGCAAGAGCTCCTTGATCTTTCTTTCCAATTCGGACAGGCGGAATGGCTTCAGGAGGAACGGGATGCCGCCGCGCTGCTCGATCGTCGGCAGCACGCCGCTGATCAGGAGGACGGGGATCTCCATGGCGTGGGCGAGCCACACCGGGTCGCTGCCGCGAAATCCGGCGTTTGCAATCACCAAGGCCGGGCGCGTCGCACGCATGATTTCCGCTCCGGTCGAAGCTTCGCCCGCGCCTGCTGCCCGGTAGCCGCACTGCTCCAGCATGGCGATGATCACGGCACGAATGTCGGGCTGGTATTCGACGACGAGGATGGACGGGGCGTCGGGCATGGACGCAAGATGCCCCTCCTCGCCAGGAACGCCTTGACCTAGCTCAACCCGTTACAAATCGAGAGCGTCCCCCGCGCGCCTCTGGGGACCGCGGCGGCGCCGGACGAAGGAGAATAGCTACCGCCGCGCCACCATCATCTTCTTGATCTCGGCGATCGCCTTGGCCGGGTTCAGCCCCTTGGGGCAGGTCCGGGTGCAGTTCATGATGGTGTGGCAGCGATAGAGCCGGAACGGATCCTCGAGCGCATCGAGCCGCTCGCCGGTCTTCTCGTCGCGGCTGTCGGCGAGCCAGCGATAGGCCTGCAGCAGGATCGCGGGGCCGAGATAGCGGTCGCCGTTCCACCAGTAGCTGGGGCAGCTGGTCGAGCAGCAGAAGCACAGGATGCATTCCCAGAGCCCGTCGAGCTTCTCGCGTTCGGCCACCGACTGCGCCCGCTCGCGGTCGGGCGGCGGCGCCGATTCGGCCTCGAGCCACGGCTTGATCGACTGATACTGCGCGTAGACATGGGTGAGATCCGGCACGAGATCCTTGACCACCGGCATGTGCGGCAGCGGGTAGATGCGCACCTCGCCCTTCACCTCGTCGATGCTTTTGAGGCAGGCGAGCGTGTTGGTGCCGTCGATGTTCATGGCGCAGGAGCCGCAGATGCCCTCGCGGCAGGAGCGGCGGAAGGTCAGCGTCGTGTCGATCTCGTTCTTGATCTTGATCAGCGCGTCCAGCACCATCGGGCCGCAGCCGTCGAGATCGATCTCGTAGGTGTCGAGCCGCGGATTGGCCTTGGCGTCCGGATCCCAGCGATAGATCCTGAACGCCTTCACCCGCTTGGCGCCGGCATGCGCCTTGAAGGTCTTGCCGACGCCGACCTTGGAATTGGCAGGCAGGGTGAACTCGGCCATCGCCGCTCTCCGTTCTTCTTCTTAGTAGACGCGCGCCTTGGGCGGAAAGACCTGGACCTCGTTCGACAGCGTGTACATGTGCACCGGCCGGTAGCCGAGCGTCACCTTGTGGCTGCCGTCGAGCCAGGAGACGGTGTGCTTCATCCAGCTCTTGTCGTCGCGCTCCGGAAAATCCTCGCGCGCGTGGGCGCCGCGGCTTTCGGTGCGGTTGGACGCCGAATGCATCGACACCACGGCTTGCGCCAGCAGATTGTCGAGCTCGAGCGCCTCGACCAGATCGGAGTTCCAGATCATCGAGCGGTCGGTTATGGCGAGATCCGCCAGCGAGGCGGCGACGCGATCGATCTTGCGCACCCCCTCCTCCAGCACCCCGGCGGTGCGGAAGACGGCGCAGTCGTTCTGCATGGTGCGCTGCATGTTGAGGCGGATCGCGCCGGTCTTGAGTCCGCCCTTGGCGTGGCGGACGCGGTCGAGTTGCGCGACCGCCGCGTCGCCTGCACCGTTGCTCAGCGGCTTGTGCGGCGCGCCCGGGCGCACCAGCTCGGCGGCGCGATGGGCGGCGGCGCGGCCGAAGACGACGATGTCGAGAAGCGAGTTGCAGCCCAGCCGGTTGGCGCCGTGCACCGAAACGCACGCGGTCTCGCCGATCGCCATCAGACCCGGCACCACGCGCTCCGGATCGTCCGCCGTCGGATGGAGCACCTCGCCGTGATAGTTGGTCGGCACGCCGCCCATGTTGTAGTGCACCGTCGGCAGCACCGGGATCGGCTCGCGCGTGACGTTGACGCCGGCGAAGATCTTGGCCGTCTCCGAGATGCCCGGCAGCCGCTCGTGCAGCACCTTGGGATCGAGATGCTCCAGATGCAGCAGGATGTGGTCCTTGTGCTCGCCCACGCCGCGCCCCTCGCGGATCTCGATCGTCATGGCGCGGCTCACCACGTCGCGGGACGCGAGGTCCTTGGCGGTGGGCGCGTAGCGCTCCATGAAGCGCTCGCCTTCGGAATTGGTGAGGTAGCCGCCTTCGCCGCGCGCACCCTCGGTGATCAGGCAGCCGGCGCCGTAGATGCCGGTGGGATGGAACTGGATGAACTCCATGTCCTGCAGCGGCAGCCCCGCGCGCAGCACCATGGCGTTGCCATCGCCGGTGCAGGTATGCGCCGAGGTGCAGGAGAAATAGGCGCGGCCGTAGCCGCCGGTCGCCAGCACCACCATGTGCGCGCGGAAGCGGTGCAGCGTGCCGGTGGCGAGATCCCACGCCATGACGCCACGGCAGACGCCGTCCTCGTCGAGGATCAGGTCGAGGGCGAAATACTCGATGAAGAACTCGGCGTTGTGCCTGAGGCATTGCTGGTAGAGCGTGTGGATGATGGCGTGGCCGGTGCGGTCGGCGGCGGCGGAAGCGCGCTTGGCCATCGCCTTGCCGTACTCAACCATGTGGCCGCCGAACGGGCGCTGGTAGATGCGGCCCTCCTCGGTGCGCGAGAACGGCACGCCGAAATGCTCGAGCTCGATCACCGCCGGAATGGCGTTGCGGCACATGTATTCGATCGCGTCCTGGTCGCCGAGCCAGTCGGAGCCCTTGACCGTGTCGTACATGTGCCAGCGCCAGTCATCTGCGCCCATGTTGCCGAGTGCGGCGGCGATGCCGCCCTGGGCCGCCACGGTGTGGCTGCGCGTCGGGAAGACCTTGCTGATGCAGGCGGTCTTGAGCCCGGCCGCGGTCATGCCGAGCGTCGCGCGCAGGCCGGCGCCGCCCGCCCCCACCACGACGACGTCATAGGCGTGATCGGTGATCGCGTAAGCCTGGGCCATGATCCCTCAGCCTCCGAAGGCGAGCCGGAGCACGGCGAAGATGCCGGCAACGGCGAGCGCTATGGATATGAGCCGCATGGCCACCAGCGTCGAGAGCTTGAGCCATTCCGAATGCACATAGTCCTCGATCACCACCTGCAGGCCGAGCGACGCGTGGTAGAACACGGCGACCAGCATCAGGATGGTGAGGATGGCGGGCAGCGGATGGTGCAGCCAGGCGGCGATGGCCGCGCGGTCGGCGCCGGCCAGCGCGATGAGCGAGGCGGCGAACCACAAGCCCAGCGGGATGAGCGCCACGGCGGTCACGCGCTGCGCCCACCAATGTCCCACCCCTTCCTTGGCCGAGCCCAGGCCGATGGCGCGGCCGAGCGGCGAGCGCAGGCGCTGATCCGCCATCGTCAGCCCCTCACCAGCAGGCCGGCGATGTAGGCGATGATGGTGAGCACGCCGCTCGCCACCACCACCGTCCAGCCCGAGGCGTAGACGGTCTTGAGCTCGAAGCCCATCCCGGCATCCCAGAAGAGATGGCGGATGCCGTTGCAGAGATGGAAGAAGAAGGCGAAGCACCAGCCGAGCAGCAGCAGCAGCCCGAGCCAGGAGCCGAAGAACCATTGCGCCGAGGCGAAGGCCGCATCGCCGCTCGCCGCCGCGACCAGCCACCACACCAGGAAGATGGTGCCGACGCTCAATCCCACGCCCGTCGCCCGGTGGGCGAAGGACAGCGCCGAGGTCAGCTGCAGCTTGTAGATCGTGCCTAGTTGGAAAGGCGAAAGGGGCCGTTCGGCGGGCGTCATTGCGGGAGAGCCTTGCGCTGAGGCGCGACGCACGCGCCGCGCGCCGCGGGCATCATCTAGCGCGCAGCCGCCGAGCAAGTCAACGCCGCCTCCGACATTCCAGAGGCGCGGCGCAACCCTGCCGCTTGTGGAAAAGCCTGGGGACGGGAGGGGGACAAGCTGTGCGAATCGCGAAATTTTATGCACAGAAATTTTCATTTGACGCAAGAAAGCTTCTTGTCGCGTCACGCGATTCTGCGATCATTGAGATGGCTCGCGAGAGCGTCGGCCCTTGATCGGAAGCCTCGGGCTCATCTGGCGGTGGGTTCAGGGCAAGAGATCGCAGAGGTTCGGCGCAGAGTCCGCCGCGAGGCGGGCATCTCCGGGCGATGCGGTCGGCGCGTCACAGCGCGGATCGCGTCGAGGCGGGCGCCCTGCGCCTGTCCCGACCACTGGGCGATGCCGCTGCCTGCCCAGGCAGCAACGCGGCGCCGGATCGGGAGACGCTTCCTTCGGGATGCGGCTCGCGGTTGGTGGACGGAGGTATGCGCGGGGTTGCGCGCCCAGCCGGACCCTTCACCGGGCCGGCACCGGGGAAGGCGGCGTCCCGCCCGGACGCTGCAGGCGGTGGGGGCAAGCCCATCCGCTCGTCGGGTCAGGGAGCCGGCAACGGCTCCTCGAGAGGCGTCAGCGGCGCTCGCAAGAGCGCCCTGGCGCCTCTCTGTTTCCAGCGCGACGCGCAAGCGTCGTCGCTGGCGGGCGCCAGCGGTTGCCCTTGCAACCGCGAAAGCCCGCACCGCGCCGTCTAAGCGTCGTCGCCCAATGGAGGCTCCCGCGCTTGCCGCGGCTCCAGCGTCACCCAGATGCCGTCCTTGGCGCGCAGGGTCACCAGCCCGATCGGCCGGACCGGGTGGGCGGGGGCGAGGCGCAGCCGGAAGCGCTGCGCGATGGTCGCGATGATCACCTGCGCCTCGGCGATGGCAAAGCTGTTGCCGATGCAGATGCGCGGTCCGCCGCCGAACGGCAGGTAGGCGAAGCGATGACGTTGCGCGACCGCTTCGGGAGAAAAGCGCTCGGGATCGAAGCGTTCGGGCTCCGGCCAGAGCTTGGGATTGCGATGCGTCACATAGGGCCAGATGGAGATCGTCGCGCCCGGCGGGATGCGCACGCCGCCGATCCGGTCCTCGCCGATGGCAGCCCGCGTGATCGCGTAGGCCGGCGGATAGAGCCGCATCGCCTCCTCGAAGACCATGCGCGTCCATGTGAGCTCGGCAAGGTCGGCGACGCTCGGCACGCGGCCGCCGAGCACCCGGTCGACCTCGGCATGGAGCCGCGCCTCCGCCTCGGGGTGCCGGGCCAGCAGATACCAGGTCCAGCTCAAGGCATTGGCCGTCGTCTCGTGGCCGGCCAGGAAGATCGTGAGGATCTCGTCGCGCAGCTGCTTGTCGGTCATGCCCTCGCCGGTCTCGGGGATGCGCGCCGCCAGTAGCATCGCGAGAAGGTCGCTGCGATCGGTAGAGTCGTGCCGCCGCTCGGCCAGCAGCCGCGCCACCATGGCATCGAATTCCGCGACGGCCCGACGATAGGCTTGCCCCTGACCGCGCGGGACCCAGGCGGGGAGCCCCAGCAGGTCGAGCAGGCTCGGCTTGCGTGCGATCACCACATCCATGAGGCGCCGCACGGTGGCGGCCTCGCCGGCAACATCGCTCGAGAACATGGTGCGGGCGATGATGTCGAGCGTCAGCGCCATCATCTCGCGCGTGACGTCAAACGCCTCGCTCCGGCCCCGCCATCGCGCGATGGCGGTCGCGGTGCAGGAGGTCATGGCCGCGACGAAGTCGGCGATCCGCCGATGGTGGAAAGCGGGCGCGGCGATGCGGCGCTGGCGCTGCCAGAACGCGCCCTCGCTCAGCAGCAGCCCCTCGCCGAGAAGCGGGCCCAGAATGTTCCGCTGGAAGTGGCTCTTGCGGTAGTTGCGGTGATTGGCGAGCAGTACGTGCTCGATATAGTCCGGCTGGTTGATCAAGAAGCTGTCCAGGAACAGCAGGCGCTGATGAAGGAGATTTCGGCTGAAGACCTCCGGCACCAGGATCGAAAGCTCGTCCTCGCGCAGGCGCCGGATGAACTCGATCGGACCGAACTGTCGCGCGATCCGGGTGTCCTCGGGGACGGCGGCCGCCGTCGAAATCGCTTGATCCATCATCGCCTCCTGCGCAGCACTTGGATGGCGGCTTAGCGGTCCGTATTCCAGATATCGGTGAGGCGCTTCCAGGCGCCGTCGCGCTGGCGCCACACCACGACATACTTTCCCGAAGTCTCTTTCAGGTCGCGGCTCATGCGGAAGCTGAAATGCCCGATCTCGCGGGCGAAGCCGGCGCCCAGAGGCTCGACATCGAGGGTAACGCGCTTGAAATGGCCGACGCGCCCGACGACCGCTTGCCAGAACCGCAGGAGACCCGCGCCATGCACCATCTCGCCGCGATCCGGCAGCACGAAGGCGTCCTCGTCATACATGGCGCGGACCGCGGCAGCATCATGCCGGGCGAAAGCGGCGGTCATCGCATCATTCTGCGCCTGCATCAGCGCCACGCTCTGCGCGACGGCCGGAGGAGATACCAGAGCAAGCAGCAGCGCGAGCGCCATCATCTTGCGCATTCTCTCCCCCTCAGCGCGGCATCAGCACCCAGTAGTCGAGATCGAGGACCACGGCGGGATGATAGGCCTCGCCCGCGCGGTCGGGAAAATCGGCGCAAGGATGATCCTTGACGGCCACCGTGCGCAGCCTGAGCGCGCCGAGATCGCCGCGCCCGGCGATCTCGGCCTTGTCGCGCACTTCGCTCCAGGCGTAGATCGTATCGCCGGCGAAGCACGGGGCCACATGGCGCCCGCCATTGAGCGCGGCGATGCGGAAGGCGTTGGCGAGGCCGTTGAAGGAGAGCGCACGTGCCAGGCTGATGATGTGGCCGCCATAGATCAGGCGGCGGCCGAAGCGGCCCTTCTCCTCGCTATGGCGGTTGAAATGGACCTTGGCGGTGTTCTGGTAGAGGCGCGTCGCCATGGCGTGCTCGGCCTCTTCGATGGTGGTGCCCTCGACATGGTCGATGCGCTCGCCCACCGCGTAGTCGCTCCATCCCGCCGCCGACCCCGCCAGCGTGCGGTCGTAGCGTGCGAGATCGAGGCCCGCGGGAACGACCAGCGCCTCGGGCGGCACCGCCTCGGGAAGCTTCGGCACGCTGGCGGCGGGCGCCGCAGAGGCGGGGTCGCGCTTCCTCACCATCACCCAGCGGCTGTAGTCGACGATGCTTTCGCCGCGCTGGTTGACGCCGCGCGAGCGCACATAGACCGTGCCGGTCTGGCGGTTGGAATTCTCGCGCAAGCCCACCACTTCCGAACTCGCGGTGACGGTGTCGCCGGGATAGAGCGGCACGCCGAACACGCCCGAGGCATATCCCAGATTGGCGACGGCGTTGATCGAGACGTCCGGCACGGTCTTGCCGAAGACAATGTGGAAGGCGAGGAAATCGTCGAGCGGCGCCACGGCATAGCCCAGCGCCTGCGCGAAGGGATCGGCCGAATTGACGGCAAAGCGCGTCCCGGTGAGCGCCAGGTAAAGCGCCGCATCGGCGGCGCTCGCCGTGCGCGGCGTCGCGTGGCGCAGCGTCTCGCCCAACCGGAAATCCTCGAAGAACCGCCCGGGATCGGTCTTGCCGCTCATGCCTGCCCCGCCGCCCGCTCCAGCGCCGCGATCTCTTCGGCGAGCGCCACGGTGCGCCTGGCATCCTCGACATGCAGGTTCTCGATGAGCTTGCCGTCGACCAGCACCACGCCTTTGCCTGCCGCCTCGGCCTCGGCATGGGCGGCGATGATGCGGCGCGCCCAGGCAACCTCCTCCGACGCCGGCGCGAAGGCCTCGTTGGCGGCGGCGATGGTCTTGGGATGGATCAGCGTCTTGCCATCGAAGCCGAGTTCGCGGCCCTGCCGGCAGGAGGCCGCGAAGCCGGCATCGTCGGCGAGGTCGAGATGCACGCCGTCGAGGATGGCGAGCCGATAGGCGCGCGCCGCCAACAGGCAAAGGCCGAGCGAGGTCAGCAGCGGCAGCCGGTCGCGCGTATGCCGCGCCTGCAGATCCTTGGCGAGATCAGAGGTGCCCATCACCAGGCAGGCGACGCGCGGGCTCGAGGCCGCGATCTCCTCCGCATGCAGCATGCCGAGCGGCGTCTCCATCATGCACCAGAGCGCGAGGTTCGCCGGGGCGCCGGCGCCGGCCAGCACCGACAGGGCCTGGCGGACCGCGTCGGCGCTCTCCACCTTGGGCAGCAGCACGGCATCGAGCGGCATCGCCGCCGCGGCGGCGAGGTCGGCATGGCCCCAGGGCGTGGCAAGGCCGTTGACCCGCAGCACCCGCTCGCGCTTGCCGTAGCCGCCTTGCGCCAACGCCTGGGCGATGTTGGCGCGCGCCTGCGCCTTGGCGTCGGGCGCCACGGCGTCCTCGAGATCGAGGATCAGCGCGTCGGCGGGCAGGCCGCGCGCCTTTTCGAGCGCGCGCGTGTTGGCGCCCGGCATATAGAGGACGCTGCGGCGCGGGCGCGGCGTGGCGGCCATGGCGGGGATCTCCGTTCCGTCCAGCGGACCCGCCACTATAGCCAGAACGGCGGCGCGAAGTCATGATGGCGGCGATGAAGATTGGGCGTCGGGCGATGTAAACGCGCGGCATGGACCGCGCCCCCACCTCACCCTCCCGCTTCGCGGGTCCCTCCCTCTCCGCCCCGAGGGGCGGAGAGGGTTGGGGTGAGGTGGGGCGAGGCCCGGAGACAGAAGGGAGGCGATGATGATCGAAGCGCTGCGCACGCCGGAAGAACGGTTCGCCACCCTGCCCGGCTTTGCCTTTGCGCCGCATTACCGCGACGACCTCCACGGCTATGAGGGGCTGCGCCTGCATTATCTCGACGAGGGCCCGCGCGCAGCGCGGCGGGTCTTCCTCTGCCTCCACGGCCAGCCGAGCTGGTGCTATCTCTATCGCAAGCTCATTCCCTTCGTCGCCGCCGCCGGCCACCGCGCCGTGGCGCCGGATTTCTTCGGCTTCGGCCGCTCCGACAAGCCGGTCGAGGACGGGGTCTACACCTTCGACTTCCACCGCAACGCGCTCCTCTCCTTCATCGAGCGGCTCGACCTCCACGACATCACCCTGGTCTGCCAGGATTGGGGCGGGCTGATCGGGCTCACCCTGCCGATGGACATGGCCGAGCGCTTCACCGGCCTGCTGGTGATGAACACCGCGCTCGGCACCGGCGACCGGCCGCTCACCGAAGGCTTCATCGCCTGGCGCGCCTGGTGCGCCGCCAATCCCGACATGGCCGTGGGAAAGCTGATGGCGCGCGCCTGCCCGACGCTGACGCCGGCCGAGGCCGAGGCCTATGCGGCGCCGTTTCCCGATGTGCGCTACAAGGCCGGCGTGCGCCGCTTCCCGCAGCTCGTGCCGGATAGTCCCGAGGCCGGCGGCGCGGCGCTGTCGCGGCGCGCGCGCGATTGGTGGCAGCGCGACTGGGCGGGGCGCAGCGCCATGGTCATCGGCATGACCGATCCCGTGCTCGGCCCGCCGGTGATGCGCGCGTTGGCGCCGTTGATCCGCGGCTGCCCGCCACCGATCGAGGTCGCCGAGGCCGGACATTTCGTCCAGGAATGGGCGCCGCTCTTCATGCCGCGGGCGCTGGCCGCGCTCGGCTGACCCCGTGGCGATCCTGTCCATTCAATCCGCCGTCGCCTACGGCCATGTCGGCAATTCGGCGGCGGTCTTTCCGCTGCAGCGGCTGGGCTTCGAGGTCTGGCCGGTCGACACGGTGCAGTTCTCCAACCACACCGGCTATGCCGCCTGGCGCGGCCGGGCTTGGGACGCCGAGACGCTGGCCGCGGTCATCTCCGGCATCGGCGAGCGCGGACAATTCGCCGAATGCGCCGCGGTTCTGTCCGGCTACCTCGGCGAGCTCGCGCTGGGCGAGACCGTGCTGGGAGCGGTGGCGGCGGTGCGTGCGGCCAATCCGGCGGCGCTTTACTGCTGCGATCCCGTGATCGGCGACGACCATTCCGGAAGCTTCGTGCGTCCGGGCATCGCACACTTCTTTCGCGACCGGGCGCTGCTCGCGGCGGACATCATCACCCCCAACCGCTTCGAGCTCGCCTTCCTCGCCGGACGCAGCGTCGAGAGCGCGGCCGATGCGCTTGCCGCCGCGGCGAGCTTGCGCGCGCGGGGGCCGCGGCTGGTGCTGGCGACGAGCCTGCCGGCCGGCGCCGACGAGATCGCGATGCTGGCGCTCGGCGAGGCCGGCGGCTTCTGGGTGGCGACGCCGCGTCTGCCGCTCCTCGCCAACGGCGCCGGCGACCTCGCCGCCGCGCTGTTCCTGGGACATTACCTGCGCACGCGCGACGCAGCCGCGGCGCTCGGCGCCATGGCGTCCTCGGTCTATGCCGTGATCGAGGCGACGGCGCGCTCGGGTGCGGCGGAGCTTGCGATCATCGCGGCGCAGGACGCGCTGGTGGCGCCGCCGCGGCGCTTCACGCCGCAGCAGATCGCCTGAGGACTACGCCGTCCCGTCCGCGGCGAAGTCGTCGCGCAGCAGGCTGGCCGTGATGAAATCGGCAAGGCGGTCGGCGGCGGCGGTGTGCCGTCCGGCGGCGCGGTGCATCACCACATCGACCTCGGGCAGGTCGGGGAAGGATTCCGGCCGGCCGATGACGCGCATGCCGGCGACCAGCGCGCTCTTCGCCACCACGCTGACGGCGAAGCCCGAGAACACCGCCGCCTGCAGCCCGCTGATGCTCTCGCTGATGCAAGCCAGCCGCCACGGCCGGCCGATGCGGTCGAGCGCCTCCAGCGCGGCGTCGCGATAGAGATTGCCACGCGGCAGCAGCGCCAGCGGCACCGGGTTCTCGTTATAGGCCGCGTGACCCTGGCCGCTCACCCAGACCAGCGGCTCCTTGCGGATGAACTCGCCGGCGCGAATGCCGGGCATGGCGGTGACCAGCGCGATGTCGATCTCGTTGGCGTCGATCTCCTCCATCAGCGTCCGGCTCAGCGCGCAGCGCACATCGACCTCGACGCCGGGATAGGCCGTGCGGAAGGTGGTCAGTATCTGCGGCAGCAGATAGGCCGCATAGAGATCGGGCGTGCCCAGCGTCACGCGCCCCTCGATCGACTTGTCGCGCATCCGCCGCCACAGCTCGTCATGCAGGCGCAGGATGGCGCGGGCATAGCCCAGCAGCACCTCGCCTTCGCGCGTCGGCACCGGCCGGCGCGCCATCGGCTCGAAGAACTGCTTGCCCGTCTGCTCTTCGAGACGGCGGATCTGCAGCGTGATCGCCGGCTGCGTCCGTCCCATCCGCCGCGCCGCCTCGGTGACGCTGCCGGTCTCGACGACGGCGACGAAGGAGCGCAGCGACCGGATGTCGAGATGGCCGGTAATCATGACGCCATAACCCTCGCTTATGCCCGCGATTAATATTTGCAATTTCTGTACCGCTGCCGAGTGGTCTTAAGGTCTTGCCAAAGTTCGGCCGCGCCACGCCAAGTGATGCACAGATTTTCACCAATCGTGCTCACGTTATGGACTGTGCCGCCTGCGCCGACGAAGCGGAGGTCCAGATGAGCGAACGCGGGAACAAGCACGGTATGACTCAGGGAAATGGCAAGCGACTCTCGCGGCGCAGCGTGCTGAAGGGCGCGGCGGCGATCGGCGGCGCGGCCGCCGGCACCGGCGTCATCGGCGCGCCGATGATCTGGGCGCAGGAGATCAAGGACATCACGCTCACCCATATCGGCGTGTCCTATTCGGTGGTGCAGGCGATCGGCGATCAGGCATCGAAGGATCTGGGCTTCAAGGTCGTGATGCAGAATCTCGACACCTCGGCCGCGCTCACCCGCTTCATCACGCAGCCGAAATCGGTCGACATTCCCGATCTCGAAGGCTGGCAGGCCAAGGTGGCCGTGGCGCACGGCCTGGTGCAGGGCATCGAGGTCAAGCGCATCAAAGAATTCGACAACATGCTGCCGATCTTCACCAAGGGCGAATACGAGGGGAAGAAGGTCTCGCGCCAGGGCATCTCGCCCTACGAGGCCATGTATGTCGAGACCAAGGACGCCAAGAAGATCGTCGAGGGCGTGCACGACTACATGACCATGCTGCCGCAGGTCTACAATTGCGATTCCATGGGCTACCGGCCCGATCTGGTCGATCACCCGGTCACCCAGTGGAAGGATCTGTTCGATCCGAAGTTCAAGGGCAAGGCGGCGATCCTCGACGTGCCGAACATCGGCATCATGGACGCGGCGCTCGCCTGCGAGTCGCGCGGCGACCTGGTCTACAAGAACAAGGGCAACATGACGCGCAAGGAGATCGACACCACGATCAACGCGCTCATCGCGCTCAAGAAGGCGGGCCACTTCCGCGCCACCTGGACCACCTTCGAGCAATCGGTCGAGCTGATGGCTTCCGGCGAGGTGATCCTCCAGTCGATGTGGTCGCCGGCGGTCACCGCGGTGCTGGCCAAGGGCATCCCCTGCATCTACGCGCCGGTCAACATCCGGCCCGACGGCAAGGAAGGCTATCGCGGCTGGTGCAACGGCATGGGTCTGATGAAGCACCTCAGCGGCAAGAAGCTCGACGCCGCCTACGAATATCTCAACTGGTACTATTCGGGCTGGCAAGGCGCCTTCGTCGCGCGGCACGGCTACTACAGCCCGGTGCCGAAGACCGCCGAGAAGTTCATGGACGCCAACGAGTACGGCTACTGGTACCTCGGCAAGCCGGCCACGGCGGTCATCAAGGACCCCTACGGCGCGCCGATCGCCAAGCCCGGCGCGGTGCGCGACGGCGGCTCGTTCATCGAGCGCTTCACCAACATCTCGTGCTGGAACACGGTGATGGACGAGAACCAGTACATGATCCAGCGCTGGAACGAGTTCAAGGCCGCATGATCGGCCGAGGCCGATGGGAGGGCGGCGGGCGATCGTCCGCTCTCCCGATGCGCAGCGACGAGGACGCGGGCGAGGGTACGGGTTAGGCCATGGTTTCGGCTCGGACGAGGTTAGCGCTTCAGGTTCTGCCCCTGGTGGTCGTGCTGCTGGTGTTCTTCGTGTTCCCGCTGCTGATCGTGCTGGCGGTCAGCTTCTTCCATTACAACGACATGGGGATGACGCCGGCCTTCACCTTCGAGAATTACGCCGCGGTTCTCGACACCGGCCTCACCTACGACCTCTATTGGTCGATGATCAAGTTCGCGGTCATCACCTGGGCCTGCACCTTGGTGATCGGCTTCTTCGTGGCCTATTTCCTGGTCTTTCACGTGCGCAGCAAGCTGATCGCGATCGGCCTGTTCCTGGTGTGCACCGTGCCGTTCTGGACGTTGAACATCATCCGGATGATTTCCTGGCTGCCGCTGCTCGGCAAGCAGGGACTGATCAACAGCGCGCTGATCGGCACCGGCGTCATCCACCAGCCGCTGCAGTTCCTGCTGTTTTCCGATTTCTCGGTGGTGGTCTCCTACGTGCACATCTTCACGATCTTCATGATCGTGCCGATCTTCAACACGATGAGCCGCATCGACCGGACGCTGTTCGAAGCCGCGCGCGACGCCGGCCTCAGCCGGCTCCAGACCATGCTTCAGGTGGTGATCCCGCTGACCAAGAACGGGATCGCGCTGGGATCGATCTTCGTCGTCACCCTGGTGATGGGCGATTTCTACATCGTCAAGGTCCTCAGCGGCGGCGGCCGGGCCTCGATCCTGTCGGCGGTCTATGACGACATCTCGACGCTTCTGTTCCCGCAGGCGGCGGCGCAATCGGTGTTTCTGATCATCATCGTCATGCTGATGGTCGGGATCATCCTGCGCGTGGTCGACGTGCGCAAGGAACTCGTGGACCGGCAATAGGACAACAGCGATGCAGACCGCGTCCGACCGCCGACCCTGGACCTTCTATGTCCTCGCCGCCGTATTCGCCGCCTATGTGCTGTTCCTCTACGGGCCGATGTTCTGCATCTTCGTCCTGTCGTTCCAGGGTCCGCAGGGCGGTCTGGTCTTCCCGATGCGCGGCCACGGCCTCTTCTGGTTCGTGCAGCTCGTGACGCAGGCCGACACCGGCGACATGATCGGCGCCATCACGCGCTCGATCCCGCTCGCGCTGATCGTGATGGTGCTGACCGTGGTCGTATCGGTATCGGCGGGCCTCGCCTTCCGCCAGAGATTTCGCGGCGCCGGCGTGCTGTTCTACCTCGCGATCGCGAGTCTGGTGTCGCCGGGCTACGTGCTGGGCATCGGCGTCGGGCTGATGTTCCAGATCTTCGGTCTCAGCACCGACTGGTGGAGCTCGGCGCTCGGCGCGCAGCTCACCTGGACGCTGCCGTTCGGCCTGCTGATCATGTTCGCGGTGTTCGGGCGGCTGAGCCGGTCCTACGAGGAGGCCGCGCGCGACATGGGGGCGACGCGCAGCGCGACATTGTGGCTGGTGATCCTGCCGATCGTGCTTCCGGGCATCATCGCGGTGGCCCTCTTCGGCTTCACGCTCTCCTACGACGAATTCGCGCGCACGCTGCAGACCACGGGCGGCACGAACACGCTGCCGATCGAGATCTGGAGCATGACGCAGAACGTCACGTCGCCCTCGATCTACGCGCTGGGCACGCTGACGACGATCTTTTCCTTCGTGGTCATCGGGATTTCGCTGTCGGCGGTGGCGCTGATCCAGCGCCGCCGGGCCGGACGCCTGGCCTAGGCCGACGGCATCGCGATGACCGGACACGTGAAGCAGGAGCAGACGGGCTAGATGGACGGACGGGGCAGTATCGAGCTGGTGGGAGTGTTCAAGCGGTTTGCCGACGGCACCGTCGCGGTGGACGGCGTCAACCTCAAGATCGAGGACGGCGCCTATTGCTGTCTGCTGGGACCGTCGGGCTGCGGCAAGACCACCATTCTGCGGATGATCGCCGGACACGAGACGCCGACGGACGGCGAGATCCTGATCGGCGGCGAGAACGTGGTCGGCCTCGAGCCGCGCCAGCGCGGCACCGCGATGATGTTCCAGAACTACGCCCTGTTCCCGCATCTCTCGGTGCGCGACAACATCGCCTTCGCGCTGCGCGCCCAGGGCATCGAGAAGAAGGAGCGCTACCGGGCCGTCGACGCGGTGGTCGAGCAGGTGCAGCTCACGGCGCTCGCCAATCGCATGCCGAACCAGCTTTCCGGCGGCCAGCAGCAGCGCGTGGCGCTGGCGCGCGCGATCGTGACGAAGCCGCGCGTCCTGCTGCTGGACGAGCCGCTGTCGGCGCTCGACGAGTTCCTCCGGCTGCAGATGCGCTCCGAGCTGCGCGAGATGCAGAAGCGGCTCGGCATCACCTTCATCCACGTCACCCACACCCAGCTCGAGGCCGTGGCGGTCGCCGAGCAGGTCGTGGTCATGGACAAGGGAAAGATCGAGCAGGCGTCCTCGGCGCGCGGCATCTATGCCGATCCGGCAAGCCCCTATGTCGCCCGCTTCATGGGCGGCCAGAATGTGCTGTCGGGCGTGGTCCAGAGCGTCGCCGGCGGCCGCGCCGGGCTCAAGGGCGCCGGTGGCCAGCACTTCGAGATCGCGCGCGAGGATCGCCACCTCACGGTCGGATCGACGGTCAATTTCTCGGTGCGCCGCGACGAGGTGTCGCTGGCCAAGGCCGACCCGCCCGTCGCGCTCGGCACGAACGCGCTGAGCGCCCGCGTCACCATGACCGAGTACCAGGGCATCTACGTCAAGGTCACGCTCGCCGTCGATCTGGCTCCCGGCCAGGTGAACGGCGCCGACGAATTCGTCGCCTATGTTCCCGAAGCCGATTTCTTCGCGAGCGCGATCCAGATCGGCGATGCGGTGGTCGCGTCCTGGCAAGACAGGAGCGTCCGCCTCCTCACCGGCGATGCAAATGCTTTTCCGCGGCATTGATCACGCTTGCCGTCGCCGGCGGCCCGGCGGCGGGATCGGCACAGTGAGCGGCGCGGCTGGGCTTCAACCGCGGAGGCGACAGGGGGTAGGATGGCGATGGACATCACGCTGACGGTGAATGGCCGGCAAGTGACCGTATCAGTCGAGGCCAATACGTTGCTTTCGGCGCTGCTGCGCGAGCGGCTGGCGCTGACCGGGACGCATGTCGCCTGCGACACCAGCCAATGCGGCGCCTGCACCGTGCTGGTCGACGGCGTCTCGGTGAAGAGCTGCACGCTGCTGGCCGCGGAGGCGGCGGGTGCCGCCGTGGTGACGATCGAGGGGCTCGCCGCGAACGGCACGCTCCATCCGATGCAGCAGGCCTTCCACGAGGAGCACGGCCTGCAATGCGGTTTCTGCACGCCCGGCATGGTGATGAGCGCGGTCGATCTCGTCGCCGTCAATCCCGACCCGTCCGAGGCGGAGATCCGCACCTGGCTCAAGGGCAATATCTGCCGCTGTACCGGCTATCAGAACATCGTCAAGGCGATCCGCGCCGGTGCGGCAGCCTTGCGCAGCGCCTGAGGAGGAAAGGCCCCATGACCCAAGACGGCATCGGCGCGCCGCTGCGGCGCAAGGAGGATCGGCGCTTCCTCACCGGGCGCGGGCGCTACGTGCACGACATCGTCCGGCCGCAGCAGCTCTACGCCGTGTTCCTGCGCTCGCCGCACGCCCACGCGGAGATCGTGGCGATCGACGCCAAGCCCGCGCTCGCCAGCCCCGGCGTCGCCGCGATCTATACCGCGGCCGACATCGCCGGCAAGATCAACGGCGTGCCGTGCGCCTGGGGCATCAGCGGCAAGGACGGCAAGCCGATGAAGGAGCCGCCGCACCCGCCCCTCGCCACGGCCAAGGTGCGCCATGTCGGCGATCCCGTTGCCATGGTGGTGGCGGAATTGCTTGCCGCGGCGCGCAACGCCGCCGAGCTGGTGCAGGTGAGCTACAAGGTGCTGCCGGCGGTCACCGGCGTCGCCGATGCGGTGAAGCCCGGCGCGCCGCAGCTCTATGACGACGTGCCCGGCAATCTCTGCTGCGACTGGGCGGTCGGCGACAAGGCCAAGACGGAGGCCGCCTTCGCCAAGGCGCATCACGTGGCACGGCTCGATCTCGTCAACAACCGCCTGGTTCCCAACGCGATGGAATTGCGCGCGGCGCTGGCGGAATACGAGCCCGCCACCGGCGACTACACCCTCTACACCTCGACGCAGCTGCCGCATGTGGCGCGCGTGCTGCTGGGCGTGCTGATGCTCGGCATTCCCGAGCGCAAGTTCCGCGTCGTGGCGCCCGATGTCGGCGGCGGCTTCGGCAGCAAGCAGGTGGTCTATGCCGAGGAGGCGCTGGTCACCTGGGCGGCGGGTCAGCTCGAGCGGCCGGTCAAATGGGTGGCCGAGCGCAGCGAGGCCTTCCTCTCCGACGCGCAAGGCCGCGACCACGTCACCCATGCCGAGCTGGCGCTCGACAAGGACGGAAAGTTCCTGGGCCTGCGCGTCTCGACGCTGGCCAATATCGGCGGCTACGTCTCGACCTTCGGCCCCAACATCCCGACCAACCTCTACGGACCGCTGCTTGCCGGCGCCTACACCACCCCGGCAATCTATTGCGAGGTGAAGGTGGTGTTCTCCAACACCGTGCCGACCGATGCCTATCGCGGCGCCGGGCGGCCGGAGGCCACCTTCGTGCTGGAGCGCATCGTTGACGTGGCGGCGCACGATCTCGGCATCGACCGGGTCGAGATCCGCCGGCGCAACTTCATTCCCAACGACGCCTATCCCTACCAGACGCCGGTGATGCTGCAATACGACACCGGCGATCACGCGGCGACGTTGGCGAAGGCGCTGGAGCTCGCGGCGTGGTCGAGCTTCGACAAGCGCCGCGCCGAGGCTGCCGCCCGCGGCAAGCTGCGCGGCATCGGCATCGTGACCTACATCGAGGCCTGCGGGCTCGCGCCCTCGCGCATCGCGCAGCAGCTCGGCGCGCGCGGCGGCCTCTTCGAGAGCGCCAACATCCGCGTCAATCCCTCGGGCGATGTCAGCGTCTTCACCGGCGCGCACAGCCACGGCCAGGGCCACGAGACCGTCTTCGCCCAGCTGGTCGGCGAGCTGCTGGGCGTGCCCGCCGCCAATGTCGAGGTGGTGCATGGCGACACCGCGCGCAGCCCCTTCGGCCTCGGCACCTACGGCTCGCGCTCGGCCGCGGTCGGCGGCGCCGCCCTCTTCAAGGCGGCGGGCAAGATCATCGACAAGGGCAAGAAGATCGCCGCAGCCCTGCTCGAGGCGAGCGAGCAGGACATCGAGTTCAAGAACGGCGCCTTCACCGTGGTCGGCACCGACCGCGCCAAGAGCTTCGGCGAGATCGCCGGCGCGGCCTACACGCCGCCGCCGAGCTATCCGCTGGAGACGCTGGAGCCCGGCCTCGAAGAGACGGCGTTCTACGATCCCGTCAACTTCACCTATCCCGGCGGCTGCCACATCGCCGAGGTCGAGATCGATCCCGAGACCGGGGTGACCACGCTGGTCGCCTATACCGCGGTCGACGATGTCGGGACCGTGCTCAACCCGATGATCGTCGAGGGCCAGGTCCATGGCGGCGTGGTGCAGGGGGTGGGCCAGGCGCTGTGCGAGGATTGCGTCTACGATCCCGATTCGGGCCAGCTCCTCTCCGGCTCGTTCATGGATTACTGCATGCCGCGCGCCGACGATCTGCCGACGATCGTCTCGGCGACGGCGACCACGGTCAGCGCCCACAACCCGATCGGCGTCAAAGGCTGCGGCGAGACCGGCACGATCGCTTCGCCAGCCACAGTGATGAACGCGGTGGTCGATGCGCTGGCCGGCTATGGCGTCACCCATGTCGACATGCCGGCCTCGCCGCAGCGCATCTGGCAGGCGATCCAGGCGGCATCGCCGCGCAAAGCCGCCGAGTAGGAGGAGAGCCTCGATGTACAGCTTCGCCTATCACCGCCCGTCCTCGCTCGCGGAGCTCAAGACACTGCTTGCCCGCGTCGAGGAGGCGCGCCTGCTGGCCGGGGGACAGACGTTGCTGCCGACGCTGAAGCAGCGCCTGGCGAGCCCGGATGCGGTCATCGACCTCAAGGGCATCCAAGGCCTCGCCGCGGTCGAGCGTCGGGGCGAGGCGCTGATGATCGGCGCGCTCGCCAGGCACGCCGCGGTGGCGGCATCGCCCGTCGTGCGCGAGGCGATCCCCGCGCTCGCGGCGCTGGCGGACGGCATCGGCGATCCGCAGGTGCGCAACCGCGGCACGCTCGGTGGCTCGATCGTCAACAACGATCCCGCCGCCGACTATCCCGCGGCTGTGGTGGGGCTCGGCGCCACGGTGCACACCCCCGAGCGCGCCATCCCCGCCGACGGCTTCTTCACCGGCTTGTTCGAGACCGATCTGGAGCCGGGCGAGATCGTGACGTCCGTCTCCTTCCCGATCCCGCGCCGCGCGGCCTATGTGAAGTTTCCCAACCCGGCCTCACGCTACGCCATCGTCGGCGTCTTCGTCGCCGAGACCGCCGCCGGCATCCGCGTGGCGGTGACCGGCGCCGCGCCGTGCGTCTTCCGCCTCGCCGCAGCCGAGAAGGCGCTCGCCCAGAGCTTCGCGCCCGCCTCTCTCGACGGGCTCCGGGTCGACCCCCGGGGGCTCAGCAGCGACATCCACGCCGGCGCCGACTATCGGGCGCATCTCGTCGCGATCATGGCGAGGCGCGCGGTGCGGCAGGCGCTGGGCTGAACGAGGGAACTTGCCGCAGAGGGAGGCGGCAGGGCACGGCAGCATCATGGCACTCTATCGCGGCATGGACCGTCCGGCGCTCGACGCCGCCTACAACAACTCGGCCGCGGTGGCCGGCAGCGCCGACATCGTCGCCGACTGGCAGCGCCGCAGCGCGGCGCTGCGCGCGCGCGTCGCGGGCCCGCGCGAGGTTCCCTATGCGGCGGGACCCGGGGCGCGGCTCGATTTCTTCCCGGCCGGATATGACGGCGCGCCGACGCTGCTGTTCTTCCATGGCGGCTATTGGCAGAACAACACGAAGGACGGCTTCTCCTTCGTCGCCGAGGCGGCGCTGGCCCAAGGCATCAACGTCGCCGTCGCGGGCTACACGCTGGCGCCGGCGGCGCGCATGGATACGATCGCCGCCGAGGCGCGCGCCGCCGCGTCCTGGCTCGGCGCCCATCTCGAAGAGTGGGGCGCCGATCCCGAGCGGCTCTTCGCCGCGGGCTGGTCGGCCGGCGCGCATCTGACCGCGCTGGTCATGGGCGAGAGCGCCATCCGCGGCGGCATCGCCATCAGCGGCATCTACGATCTCGAGCCGATCCGCCTCAACTATCTCAACGACAAGCTCGGCCTCGACCCGGCAGAGGCGCGACGCAACAGCCCGCTGCTGCATCTGCCGCCGCGCGCCGGCCGGCTGATCGTCGCGGTGGGATCGGCCGAGCTGCCGGAGCTGCGCCGCCAGTCGCGCGACTATGCCGAAGCCTGGCGCGGGCGCGGCCTTCCCAGCGCCTTCCAGGAGCTGGCCGGCTGCCACCACTACGCCGCGCTCGAAGAGCTGGCGCGGCCCCAGGGCGCCCTCGCCGCCGCGCTCGCCGCGCTGGTACACTGACCGGCCGCTCCTCTATCCTTGTCCCGTCGCGAGCCCGGAGGAGCGGATGGATCTCGTCGTGGCCAATGCCCGTGTCTTCGGCCGCGAGGGCGGGCCGGCCGATATCGGCATCGCCGGCGGACGCATCGTCGCCATCGAGCCGCGGCTCGAGGCGGCGGCGGCGCGGCTCGACGCCGGCGGGCGCCTGGTCTCGGCCGGGCTGGTCGAGACGCATATTCATCTCGACAAGACGCGCATCATCGACCGCTGCGCCGTCAGCGAGGGCACGGTGCAGGAAGCGGTGGCGCTGACTGCGGCGGCGAAGCGCGACTTCACCGAGGCCGACATCTATGCGCGAGGGCGGCGCACGCTCGAGCGCGCCATCCTCAACGGCACCATGCTTATGCGCACCCATGTCGAGATCGATCCCGGCATCGGCCTGCGCGGCTTCGACGCCATTCGCCGGCTCGCCCGCGATTATGCCTGGGCGATCGATATCGAGATCTGCGCCTTTCCGCAGGAGGGGCTGACCAACAATCCCGGAACCGAGGATCTCCTGGCCGAGGCGCTCCGCCAGGGCGCGCGGGTGCTCGGCGCGTGCCCCTATACCGACAGCGATCCGCACGGCCAGATCGATCGCATCTTTGCGCTGGCCCGCGACCACGGCGTCGACATCGACATGCATCTCGACCTCGGCGAGGGCCCCGAGGGCATGGACATCGAGTATGTCTGCGATGCGACCGAGCGGCACGATTATGGCGGCCGCGTCACGGTCGGCCATGTCACGCGGCTCTCGACCGTGCCGCCAACGCGCTTCGAGGCGATCGCGCGGCGGCTCGCCGATGTCGGCGTCGCCGTCACCGTGCTGCCCTCGACCGATCTCTATCTCTGCGGCCGGCAGCAGGACCACAGCATCCAGCGCGGCGTGACGCCGGCGCACAAGCTGCTCCGCCTCGGCGTCAACTGCTCGCTCTCGACCAACAACGTGCTGAACCCGTTCACGCCTTATGGCGACGCCTCGCTGGTGCGCATGGCCAATCTCTACGCCAATGTCTGCCATGCCGGCGGGGCCGAGGATCTCGCCGAATGCTTCGCCATGCTGACGACGCGCTCGGCGCGGCTGATGCGGCGCGAAGAGTATGGCGTCGCCGTCGGCCGCCCGGCCGATCTCGTGATCTTCGACTGCCGCGACGCATCCTCCGCCGTGGCCGAGCTGGCGCCGCCGCTCTGCGGCCTGAAGCGCGGCCGGCTCACCTTCACCCGCCCGGCGGCGCAACTCCACGCCGCGACGGATCAGGCGCCGTGGCCGGAGCTCGGCGCCTTCGAGGCGGGATGAGCTAACGCGCGCCGGTCCCGCGCGCGCCGATGCCGTCGAGCAGCGCGGCGTGGAAGCGCTCGGGCGCCTGGATCTGCGGGGCGTGGCCGAGATCGGGGAACTCGACGAGCTTGGCATGCGGGATGCGCGCCGCCGCGGCCTTGCCGAGCACGGGATAATTGCCGAGCGTGGCGCGCACCGCGGGCGGCGCGTGCGCCTTGCCCAGCGCCGAGGTGTCCTTGTCGCCGATGATCAGCAACACCGGCATCTCGAGATGCTCGAGCTCGTAGATCACCGGCTGGGTGTAGATCATGTCGTAGATCAGCGCCGAGTTCCAGGCGACGATCTGCCGGCCTGGACCGCGATACATCCCCGCCACCATCTGCACCCAGCGCTCATAGGCCGGCGCCCAGGTGCCAACGTAATAGGTCGCGCGCTCGTACGCGCGGATGCCGTCGGCAGTGGTGCGCAGCTCCTGCTGGTACCAGGCGTCGATGCTCTGCCACGGCACGCCCTTGGCCTTCCAGTCCTCGAGCCCGATGGGATCGACCAGCACCAGCCGCTCGACCTGATCGGGATACATCAGCGCGTAGCGGATCGCCAGCATGCCGCCGGTCGAATGACCGATCACGATCGCGCGCTTGACGCCGAGGGAGGCGAGCAGTGCGTTGGTGTTCGCGGCGAGCTGCTGGAAGCTGTACTGGTAGTGCGCGGGCTTGGTCGATTTGCAGAACCCGATCTGGTCGGGCGCGATCACGCGGTAGCCCGCCTCGCTGAGCGCCGTGATCGTCCCCTGCCAGGTCGCGGAGCAGAAGTTCTTGCCGTGCAGCAGCACGGCCGTGCGCCCGTTCGGCCGCGGCGACGCCACGTCCATATAGGCCATGTCGAGCGCCTCGCCTTGCGAGCTGAAGCGGAAATGCCCCACCGGAAAGGGATAGTCGAAGCCCTGCAGCTCCGGCCCATAGGCAGGCTCGCCTTGCGCCGCGAGTGCCGGCGCCGCTGCGAGCAGCAGCGTCGATCCCAGCGCCGCCCGCAGCAGCGCACCCGTCCAACCCAAGAGCGAGAAACCATCCGCCATATCGCCGCCTGCGCTGTTCGATTGCCGGCGCGAGCATAGCGATGCCGCGCGTCGCGATCCATCCGCGGGAAGACGGTTGCGTCATGCGCGCCGGCGGCCGATGCTGCGTGGAGGAACCGGCGAGGTGCCTCATGACCGACAGCACGACCGCCTGGCCGAGCCTGCCCCTGGCCGAATGGCAGGACACCTGTGCGACGCTTCAGCTCTGGACCCAGATCGTCGGCAAGATCCGCCTGGCGCAGGCGCCGCTGGTCAATCACTGGTGGCAGGTGCCGCTCTATGTCACCGCCCGCGGCCTCACCACGTCGCCGATGCCGTACGGAAGGCGGAGCTTCCAGATCGATTTCGATTTCATCGACCATCGCCTGGTCATCGCCGACAGCGACGGCCGGAGCGAGAGCCTGGCGCTCGCGCCGCGCTCGGTTGCCGATTTCTATCGCGAGGTGATGGCGCTACTGGCGGGGCTCGGGCTTGGCGTGCGCATCTGGACGATGCCGGTCGAGATCGAAGGCGCCATCCCCTTCGATCAAGACCGCACGCACGCCGCCTACGACCCGGACCACGCGCACCGCTTCTGGCGCATCCTGGTGCAGAGCGAGCGGATCTTCAGCCGCTTCCGCGCCCGCTTCCTCGGCAAGGCGAGCCCGGTCCATTTCTTCTGGGGCAGCTTCGACCTCGCCGTCACCCGCTTCTCCGGCCGCACCGCGCCGCCCTTTCCCGGCGCCTCGCCCAATCTCGGCAGCTGGGTGATGCGCGAGGCCTATTCGCACGAGGTGAGCAGCTGCGGCTTCTGGCCGGGCGGCGGCGCCGTGGCGGAGCCGGCGTTCTATTCCTACGCCTATCCGCCGCCGCCTGGCTTCGCCGCCGCAGCGGTCCGGCCGGAGGGCGCGTTCTGGCACGACGCGCTCGGCGAGTTCATCCTGCCCTACGATCTCGTGCGCCGGGACGCCGATGGCGAGGAGCGGCTCCTCGACTTCCTCGAGAGCACCTATGCCGCCGCGGCCGATCTCGGCAAATGGGACCGCGCCGCGCTGGAGCGCCCGCCGCAGGCGCCGCGGTAGCGCCGCCGCCTCAGCCGGCGCTGCGACGGCGGGCGGGGGTGTCGTCGCCCGAGGATTGCAGGTAGTCGCGCGCCAGGATCTCGGCGATCTGCACCGCGTTCAGCGCCGCGCCCTTGCGCAGATTGTCGGCGACCACCCAGAGATTGAGCCCATAGGGCACGGTCGGGTCCTTGCGGATGCGGCTGACATAGACCGGGTCCTCGCCCGCCGATTCCTGCGGCGTGACATAGCCCTCGTCGGCGCGATGATCGATGACGCTGATGCCCGGCGCCGCCTTGAGCGCGGCGCGCGCCTCGGATTCCGTGATCGGGCGCTCGAACTCGACATTGATCGCCTCGGCATGGCCGATGAACACCGGCACGCGCACGCAGGTGGCGGTGACGGCGATGTCGGGATCGAGGATCTTGCGCGTCTCGACCGCCATCTTCCACTCCTCCTTGGTCGAGCCGTCATCCATGAAGATGTCGATATGGGGAATGACGTTGAAGGCGATCTGCTTGGTGAAATGCTCCTTCTTCGGGGGATCGTTGACGTAGATCCCGCGCGTCTGGCTGAAGAGCTCGTCCATCGCCTCGCGCCCGGCGCCCGAGACCGACTGGTAGGTCGACACCACCACGCGGCGGATGCGGGCGATGTCGTGCAGCGGCTTCAGCGCCACCAGCATCTGCATGGTCGAGCAGTTCGGGTTGGCGATGATGCCGCGCTTCTTGTACTGCGCGATCGCCTGCGGATTGACCTCGCTCACCACCAGCGGCACGTCGGGGTCCATGCGGAACTGCGAGGTGTTGTCGATCACCACCGTGCCGGCGGCGGCGGCGCGAGGCGCGTGCACGGCCGAGACCTTGGCGCCGGGCGAGAACAGGCCGATATCGACCCCCTTGAAGTCGAAGCGGTCGAGATCCCGCACCTTCAGCACGTCGATCTCGCCGAAGGAGACCTCGCCGCCGGCGGAGCGCTCGGAGGCCAGCGCATAGACCTCGGAGACCGGGAAATTGCGCTCGGCCAGGATATTCAGCATCTCATGGCCGACCACGCCGGTGGCGCCCACCACCGCTACCTTGAACCCCATGATATAGACTCCCGGGAAAGGGGAACTGCCCCTGTAGCGGGTTGACTTACGCTCTCAAGCGCCGGTTGACAAGGGGCGGGGTCCCGCCAAAGTGGTAAAAGCCGCGCTTTCCCGGGAGGAAGAGATGGCCGAGGCGCCCAGGAGCTTTGCCGAGTTCTGGCCCTATTACCTGCGCGAGCATGGCGATCCCCGCACCCGCGCCATCCATTACCTCGGCACCACCTTGGGCATAGTGCTGCTGCTGGGCTTCCTCGCCACCGGCGACTGGCGGCTGCTGGTGGCGGCGCCGGTTGCCGGTTATGCCTTCGCGTGGTTCGCCCACGCCTTCATCGAGCGCAACCGCCCGGCCACCTTCACCTACCCGCTCTGGTCGTTCTACGGCGATTTCTACATGCTCTGGTGCTGGGCGACCGGCCGGCTCGCCGCCGAGCTCGACCGCGCCAGGCCGGCCTGAGCGGCGTCGCGATCAGCGCCGCGGCCGGTCGCCGAACGCCTCGTACTCCTCGGCGCGCGACTCCAGGCCCTTGTCGAGGAGGGCGCGCAGCAGGTTCTCGCCGAGCCGGGCGGCGTCGATCAGCGCCTGCGGCTGGGCGCCCAGCAGCCCCGCCAGCAGGCTCGCGCGGGTCTCGGGCGGCGCGGCGTCGAAGACGTCGCGGCATTTCGGGATCGACAATCCCGCCACGAAATCGTGCTCGCCGGTCTCCTCCAGGACGCGCTGGGCGGTGGTGTAGGCGGTGAAATCGAGGATGCCGGGCGACAGGCGCTCGATCCGGACCAGGAGCTGCTCGCAGGCTTTGCGGTCGAGGCCGCGCGCGGGCGCGGCATAGGCGCGGGCCTGCTTCAACCGGCCATAGAGCCCGTCGCGCCGGCCATCCGAGCGCGCCGCCCATTCCGCCTCGGTGAAGAGCGTGGATTCGGGGAATTCCGCCTCGGCGCCGCTGGACGAGGCGCAATAGACCACGCCATCCTCGACCGACTCGACGGTGTAGGAGCGACCGTCCTTGGCGTAGGCAAGCGCGCCGCGTCGAAACCGTGATGCCATCAAGACCCTCCGAAACTCCGTCTCATGCCTGCACCGCGCGCCCCGCCGGCTCTCCCGCCTCGTGCTCCAGCGTCTCGAGGCCGCGCCGCGCGGGCTCGATGCCCCAGAGCGCCACGACGATGATCTGCACGATGAGCAGCGCGATCATGAAGGCGAGCACGCCCGCGACGTGATAGGCCTTGAACAGGGCCACCACGATCAGCGGCGTCACGATGGTGGCGCCGCGGCCGAACATGTTGCAGATGCCGTTGGCGCGCAGCCGGACCTCGGTCGGGAAGAGCTCGGCGGTATAGACGCCGTAGAGGATCGAGGTCAGGACATAGATGCCGATGAACAGCAGGAAGCCCACCGCGAGCACGACCCCCGGCGTCGCCACGAAGGGATAGATCGCGCCGAACAGGATGGTCCAGACCGAGGCGCCGATGATCATCGGCCGCCGCCCCACGCGGTCGACGCTGAACGCGCCCAGCGCGCAGCCGGCGAGCGAGCCCAGGTCGATCACCAGCGTGTAGCCCAGCGACTTGGTGATGGTGAGCCCCTGCTGGCCGAAGAAGATCGGCAGCCAGGTGACGAAGCCGAAGATGAGGGCGTTGGTGGTGACGAGCACGACGCTGCCGACCACCATGCGCGGCAGCAGGCTCGGGCTCAGCAGCGCGGCGAGGTCGAGGCTCGGCAGCATCGGGCTCGGCACCGGCGCGGGCAGGCTGCCGCCCGCCGCCACCTCGCGCTCGATGCCACGCATCAGCGCATCGGCCTCGGCGTGGCGGCCCTTGGCCTCGAGCCAGCGCGGCGATTCCGGCAGGTTCTTGCGCAGGTACCACACGATCAACGCGCCGATGCCGGCGATGACGAACATCGGCCGCCAGCCATGGGCGGGCACGATCAGCCAGGCGAGGAAGGCGGTGACCGGCAGGCCCGAGACCACGACGAAGGCCATGAAGGCCATCCATTTGCCGCGCACCTGCGGCGGTACGAACTCGGTCATGGTGCCGTAGCCGACGACGATCTCGGCGCCGAGCCCCAGCCCCATGACGAAGCGCAGCGCGTTCAGCACCTCGATCGTCGGCGCGAACGCCGCTGCCAGCGAGGCCAGGCCGAAGATCATCAGGTTGAACTGATAGGTGAAGCGCCGGCCGTAGCGGTCGCCGAGGAAGCCTGCCAGGACCGCGCCCGCGGTCATGCCGAGGAAGGTCAGCGACAGGAACCAGCCGTTCTGCGCCACGGTCGAGAAATGGCTTTGCGTCGCCGAACCCAGCACCGGCGCCGCGACATAGAGATCGTAACCGTCGAAGAACATGCCGGCAGCGATGAGGAAGAAGATGCGGTAATGGAACGGCGCGATCGGCAGGCGATCGAGCCGCGCGCCGATGCTGATGCTGCTGGACATGTCTTATCCCCCCGTCCGGTCGTCTCTCATTTTCTCTGCCCTCAGTATGGCGTGCCGCCGCTCACCACTCCAGCACCACCTTGCCCCGGGCCTTGCCGCTTTCGATGAGCGCATGGGCCCGTTTCAGGGTGGCGGCGTCGATGCGGCCCAGCCGCTCGGTGAGCGTGGTGCGGATCAGCCCCTCCTCGACCAGCCCCGCCACCTCGTTCAGCAGCTGGTGCTGCGCGATCATGTCGGAGGTCGCGAACAGCGCGCGGGTGAACATCGATTCCCAGTGGATCGACAGCGCCTTGCGCTTGAAGGGCAGGGCGTCGAGCGCCGGCGGATCGTCGATCAGCCCGAACTTGCCCTGGGGCGCCAGCAGATCCGGGATAGCGGCGAGATGCCGGTCGGTGGCGGTGGTGGAGAAGAGATACTCCACCCCCTTCAGGCCGAGCGCCGCGAGCTGCTCGCCGAGCGGGCGCGAATGGTCGATGACGTGATGCGCGCCCAGCGTGCGGCACCATTCCTGCGTCTCCGGGCGCGACGCGGTGGCGATGACGGTGAGGCCGGTGAGCCGGCGCGCGAGCTGCACCGCGATCGAGCCGACGCCGCCGGCGCCGCCGATGATCAGCAGCGCGCCCGGCGAGGGTGGCTTGCCGATGCGCAGCGCGAAGCGGTCGAACAGCATCTCCCAGGCGGTGATGGTGGTGAGCGGCAGCGCCGCCGCCTCGGCAAAGGAGAGGTTCCCCGGCATGCGCCCGGTGATGCGCTCGTCGACGAGATTGTACTCGGCGTTGGAGCCCGGCCGCGCGATGTTGCCGGCGTACCAGACCCTGTCCCCGGGCTTGAACAGCACGCAGTCGGGCCCCGTCGCCTCGACCGTGCCGGCCGCGTCCCAGCCGAGGATCTTGGGCTTGTCCGGCTCGCTGACGGGGCGCCGGCGCACCTTGGTGTCGACGGGATTGACCGAGACCGCCGCCACCTTGACCAGGAGGTCGCGGCCGGCGGGGGCCGGCTTCTCGACCGTGACGTTGACGAGCGCCTCGGGATGGTCGATGGGCAGCGGGCGGAAGAAGGCGACGGCTTTCATGGGCGCGGGGCTCCGGCGATGGCGGCAGGCCCGGTATAGCGCTCCGGCGGCGGCCCGGCGAGGGAACGGCAAATTGCGGAAGGGGCGGCGGTCCTGTATCTCCTTCGCCGGCCCAATGCTGTAGCGGTGGTGCGATGCCTCTCGATGCTCTCGATCCAGCCTCCCTGGCGCCGCTCTTCCGTCCCGACTCCATCGCCATCATCGGCGCCTCGACCGATCCGACCAAGCTCGGCACCATCCCGCTCGTCCATATGAAGACCAGCGGCTTCAAGGGGCCGCTCTATCCGATCAATCCGCGCGCCGCCACGGTGCAGGACGTGCCGGCCTTCCCCAGCATCCTCGCCGTGCCCGAGCCGGTCGACCTCGCCATCATCGCCGTGCCCGAGGCGCAGGCGATCCAGGCGATGCGCGACTGCGCCAGCAAGGGGGTGCGCGCCATCGTGCTCTTCACCTCGGGCTTCGCCGAGGTCAGCGCCGCCGGCGCGCGCGCGCAGGAGGAGATCAAGACCATCGCGCGCGACGGCGGCATGCGGCTGCTCGGGCCCAACTGCATGGGGCTGGTCAATTTCGCCAACGGCGTGGTCGCGACCTTCCATCCCGCCTTCGGTCCCGGTCTCGCGCCCAAGGGGCGCATCGGCCTCATCAGCCAGAGCGGCGCCTTCGGCGGGCTGGCCTATCAGGTGGCGCAGGACCGCGCGCTGGCCTACAGCCTTATCCTCACCACCGGCAATGAAGGCGATGTCGATGTCGCCGACGGCATTGCCTACCTCGCCGAGGATCCCGAGACCGCGGTGATCATGCTCTATATCGAAGGCTGCCGCGACGGGCGCAAGCTCGCCGAGGCGCTGCGGCGCGCCCGCGCCCGGCGCAAGCCGGTGATCTGCCTCAAGGTCGGGCGCACCGAGGCGGGCATCGCCGCGGTCGCCTCGCACACCGCGGCGCTCGCCGGCGCCGACGAGCTGTTCGAGGCGCTCTTCCGCCAGCAGGGCGTCTATCGCTGCGCCACCATGGAGGAGTTCTTCGACATCGGCTATGCCGCGGCGCAGGTGAGCGCGCCGCCGCCGGTCGGGCGCGTCGGCATCATCACCGTCTCGGGCGGGGTCGGCGTGCTGATGGCCGACAGCGCCGCCGCGCGCGGCCTCGAGGTGACGCCGGCGCCGCAGAAGCTGCAGGACGACATCCGCGCCATCGTGCCGTTCGCCGGAACGCGCAACCCGATCGACGTGACCGGGCAGGTGGTGAGCGACTACGGCATCCTCGAGCGCACCATCGAGATGACGCTCGCCGAGGGCGGCTATGACAGCGTCGCCTGCTTCATCGGCTCGATCGGCCGCTCGCCGGTGAACGCGCCGCGCTTCATGGCCGCCTTCCCGCGGATGCGCCGGCGCTTTCCCGACACGATGCTGGCGGTCGCCTGCTACCACACGCCGCAATTCCGCGCCGCCCTCGACGCGGCCGGCTGCCTGGTGTTCGACGAGCCGACCCATGCGCTGCGCGCGCTGGCGGCGCTGGGAGAGTTCCGCCGCGCCTTCGACCGGGGTTCCGCGGCGCCGGCGCCGCTGCCCGCGCCGGAGGCGCTGGCGCAGGCGCCGTGCGACGAGGCGACGGCGCTCGCCATCGTCGCCCGCGCCGGAATTCCAGTGGTGCCGCATCGCCTGGTGACGAGCGCCGCCGAGGCGGCGGAAGCGGCGACGCGCGCTCGGCCTGCCCGCCGCGCTCAAGATCGTCTCGCGCGACATCACCCACAAGACCGAGCTCGGCGGCGTGGCGCTCGGGCTGGCCACGCCCGACGCCGTGGCCCGCGCCTTCGACGACGTCACCCGGCGCGTGCGCCAGGCCGCGCCGCAGGCAACGCTCACCGGCTGCCTGGTGGCGCCGATGGTGACCGGCGGCGTCGAGACCATCCTCGGCGCGCAGTGGGACCCGGTGTTCGGCCCGGTGGTGATGCTGGGGCTCGGCGGCATCTTCGTCGAGGCGCTGAAGGACGTGACCTTCCGCCTCGCCCCCTTCGACGAGGACGAGGCGCGGCGCATGATCGCGGAGCTGCGCGCGCGGCCGGTGCTCGAGGGCGCGCGCGGCCGGCCGCCGGCCGATCTCGCGGCGCTCGCCCGCGCGCTGGCGGCGCTCTCGCGCTTTGCCGCGGCCCAAGGCCCGGCGCTGCGCAGCCTCGATCTCAACCCCTTCCTGGTGCTGCCCGACGGCCACGGCGCGCTCGCGCTCGACGCGGTGGTTGTGCCCGGCTGATCGGCGTTTCATCGCGTTCTGTCCTTCGCGCGGACGGGGAGCATCCTGCGCCCCCGGTGTACACCCCCGACTAAAATTCGCGCATGCGTCAATGACGCAGGGGCGCCGGGAGAGGCGCGGGACATACGGTAAGGCTGCACACCTTGGCCGCCAAGGCTCGGGATTCGAACGCGACACGCATGCGTGGCGGAATCAATCAAACGCGAAGACGCTTGATCTTTCCACTAACCCGCCTTGCCGCCGGCTTCCTTGGGCCGCGTGCCGCGCTTAGACGCCGACCTCGCCGGCATCGCGCTGCTGGACCCAGGCTCAGGCGTCGCCACCGTCGGATGCAGGGCTTCGTTCAGCATGCATTTGATCTCGTCCAGCCGCGCTTGCGCCGCTGCATCGAGCGGACCTCCGATCGTCAGCAGGCGCTCGATCGTATCGCCGAATTTCGCGAGATCGTCGGCATCGATCCTCGCCAGCAATTTTGGCAGCGCAGCGATCGCAGCGGCGGCATCCCGTCTCATGATCCCCGCCTGCCCGCGAACCGCCCGCTTAAAGTTGCCGAATGACACGGCGTCCTGATAGAGGCCGTGTTCAAGCCGGAGGCGCCGCAGGAAGTTGAAGCCGCGTTCGTCTACCCAGCCCGTCGAGCCGCCGACGTAGTAGAGCGCCCGAAGACCCGCTTCGATCAGGCCGCCCTCCGTCATCTGGTTACGCAGTCGCTCGGCTTCGGCCGCCAGGAACGCCCGGTGCTCCGGCGTGTCTCCCGGATGCTGCCGGGATTCCGTCGTCGCCCTGGCGTTCATCCCCGCCCAGGCCTGTACCCAGGGTGATCCGTAGATGGCGTTGAACGCCTCTTCGCAGGCGCTGTCCCGCCAGTCCCGCCATTGGTCGAGCGACCTCTCGACCGCCTGCGAGATCGCTTCTTGCGCACGCAAGTACGGGTTGTCGGCAGCAGCCGGCTGGCGGTTCTCTCTCGCGCGCCGCGCTTCGCTCGCCACCCATCCGGCCCAAGGGTTTTGGTCGGAGGCCATTATGTAGGACGCCCGCAGGGGATGCAGGCGCTGCATCATCTGCGCGGTTTGGGGCGTCACGGCGGCGCGGATCCAGGGCTGGACGAAGCTCTCGTAGAGGCTGCGGTTGATCTCCGAGATCCGCGCGACCGCGGCGAAGCGCCGATCGCTCTCGCTGTTGGGCGCCACGATCTGGCGGACATCGACCAGCCGCCGCGTCGAGAGCCGCAGCATGTAGTCGCCGAGCGTGAGATCGGGGTTGAGCGTCTCCGGTCCCTTCTCGACGAGCTCAGCTTGGTAGAGGCCCGCCGGCAGGCTGTCGAGGAAGTCGATATTCGCCTCGAATTCCCGGTGCTCCTTGCGGCCGACACTGCCCGATACGAAAATCCCGAGATGCCCGATGCTGTCGTGCAGCGCGTAGATGATGGTCTGATCGTGGGCAACGACGTGGTCATCGTCGCGGTAGAGGTCGGTGATCCAGCCCAGCGCCTGCGGCGGCGGCGTGATGTTGTCGCCGTATGAGCAAAAGACCAGGATCGGCGAGCGGATGTTGCGCAGGTCGATGCGCAGGCCGTCCGAGGTCACCAGCTCGGCCGCGGATAATTTGTTGCCGATGAAAAGGTTGTCCACGATGTACTGGATTTCCCTGTCGTTCAGGAACACATGGCCGCCCCAGTACCGTTCGAAGCCGAGATAACGTTCGCGCTCGGTGTCGATCTTCGAGAACAGGTTGTATTGCTTCGTCCAGAGCGTATTGGCCGGATTGAGGTTCTCGAAATTCTGGACCAGCCAGGCGCCGTCGAATTTGCCGCCGCCGAGATCGCTGGCGAGCGCCGTCAGCCAGCTGCCACCAAGGAGTCCGCCCGAGTAGCGCATCGGATTCTTGCCGGACCAGCCCGCCCAGTAGGACACCGGCGCCCCGGCGACGATGATCGGGCCGAAGAGCTCCGGGCGTATTGCGGCCGTCATCAGCGTCTGCCAGCCGGCCTGGCAATTGCCGATGACCGCGGGCTTGCCGACGCTGTCGGGATGCAGCTCGATCACCCGTTCCAGGAAGGCAGCCGTGGCGTGGAGCACGTCGTCGAGGGTCTGACCCGGCAGCGGCTCGGGCGTGAAGCCGATGAAGTAGCAGGGATGCCCCGCGCCGAGCGCGACCCCGATCTCGCTGTCGGCCTTGAAGCCGCCGATCCCGGGACCGTGGCCGGCCCGCGGGTCGATCACGACGAACGGGCGCTTGTGCGGGTCGGTCGCGACATCGCTCGGCGGAATGATCCGGACGAGCCCGTAATTGACCGGTCGCGCGAGCTGTGGCCCCAGCATGACCGGCTCGTAGGCGAAGCTCAGGACGTTGGGCACGACTTGCCCAAGATGCTCGAAATACTGGTTGCCGCGCTCGCGCATGACGTCGGCGTAGAGCCAGCCGCGTTGCCAGAGATCGACGGCGTACTCGGCGGCCGCCCGCGCGGAATATGACAGCGACGCGGTTATGCCGTTGCCGGAAGCCTTGGGCGGCGATTCCTCGATAGTGAGCGGCACCAGGGCGGCCGGCAGGCTTGAGCGGGGCGTGTCGTTCGGCGCGTCGATGACATGGGCGCGCTCTACCTCGCGACCGCGGCTGGATACCTGCGTGGCTTGAACGGTGCGCGACATGGATGTCTCCGTTTGACTATGGCAAGCGATCTGGCGCTTCGGCCGTGGGGCTCCTGATCCGGAACCAGGTGACGTAGAGCGCCGGCAGGAAGATAAGGGTCAGCACCGTCGCGACAGCGAGGCCGCCGATGATCGCGTAGGCCATCGGGCCCCAGAAGACGGTCGGCGCGATCGGGATCATGCCGAGCGTCGCGGCCGAGGCGGTGAGCAGGATCGGACGGGTCCGGTGGATCGCGGCGGTCACCACGGCATCCCACGGATGCTGTCCCGCCGCGATCTCTTTCTCGATCTGGTCGATCAGGATGACCGAATTGCGCGCGATCATGCCGACCAGGGCCAGCACTCCCAGCATGGCAACGAAGCCCAGCGGCGCCTGCGCTACCAGCAAGGCCGCCGACCACCCCGATGAGGCCGAGCGGCGCCACGCTCAAGACCAGCAAGACGCGCTGGAAGCTCTGCAGCTGGAACATCAGGATGGTCAGGACCAGCACCCCCATCACGGGCAGAACCGCCTTCACGGACGCCTGCGCCTTGGCGCTCTCCTCCACCGATCCGCCGACGACGATGCGATAGCCGCCCGGCAATGTCGCCGCGAGCCGGTCAATGCTGGGCTGCACTGCCTGCACCGCCGTCGCCGGCAGCACGCCCGGCGCCACATCGGCCTGCACGGTCAGGGTCGGCACTCGATCGCGCCGCCAGATGATCGGATATTCCTGAGTGTAGTCGAAGGTGGCGATCTGCCGCAGCGGCACGACCTGTCCGCTGCGCAAGGGAATCTGCAGCGAGCGGATCGATTCCAGCGAGGTCCGCTGCGTCTGCTCGGCGCGCATCGACCACGTCGATCAGATAGATGCTGTCGCGGACCTGGGTGACGGTGGTGCCGGAGACGACGGCGTTCAGCGCCAGCGCCACGTCCTGCGAGCTGAGGCCGAGCTGGCGCGCCTGGTCCTGGTCGATGCGGATACGCATGACTCGTGCCGGCTCGATCCAGTCGAAGTTGATGTTGCGCAACCCAGGCATTGCCCCCAAGCGCTCGGCAACCTGCATGCGCGATCGCATGGACGCGCGACAGGATCCGGCCCGCTCACGCGGTATTTCACCGGCCAGCCGACGGGTGGGCCAAGCTCGAGCGGATAGACGCGTGCGACGGCCGCCGGGAAGCGCACCGCGAGCGCCTGCTCCAGGCGCGCGCGTACCTGGTCGCGTTCCTTCAGCCCCTTGGTCACCACGACCGACTGGGCGAAGAACGTCGTTCGGCAAGCGCGACGTCGAGCGGCAGGTAGAAGCGGATGGCGCCCTGCCCGACATAGGTAGAGAAGCGCAGAATGTCCGGATCCTCTGCAAGGATCTTGTCGAACGCCGCTGCCACGTCGCGCGTGGCCAGCATCGAGGCAGTTGTCCTGCAGCTACAGATCCACCAGGAGTTCCGGCCGGTCGGAAGACGGGAAGAACTGCTCGGGGACGAAGCGGATCCCCCAAAGCGCGGCCGCGAACAGGGCAGCCGTGACCAGAATGGTGATCCATTTCGCCCGCATCGCCGCCAACCAGGCAGCGTCGGTACAGGCGCATCGGCGCGCCGAGTGCCTCGCCATGCGGATCCTTCGGCGGGCGCAGCAGCTGCAACGCCGACGACCGGTGCGCACATGCCCGACACCACCCAGGAGGCCAGCAGGGCGAGCGCCACGACCGCGAACAGAGAGAACGTGTACTCGCCGGCGTCACTGCGCGCGAAGCCGACCGGCACGAACCCGGCAATGGTGACCAGCGTGCCGGTGAGCCGCGGATAGGCGGTGGACGCATAGGCGAAGATGGCGGCCTGCTGCTTGTCGTCGCCGCGCTCGAGCCGGAACACCATGCTCTCGATGGTGATCATGGCATCGTCCACCAGCAGGCCGAGGGCGATGATGAGAGCGCCGAGCGAGATGCGCTGAAGGTCGATGCCCAGGGCGTACATCGCCGCGAACGACGATCGCCAGTACCAACGGAATCGAGACGACGACGATCGCGCCCGCGCGCAGGCCAAGGCTGACGATGCTCACGGCCAGGACGATGCCGATGGACTCCCACAGCGCCTCCATAAACTCGTCGATCGATTTGCGAACTGTATCGGGCTGATTGGCGACCATCACAGGTTCGATGCCGATCGGCAGGTCTGGCCTTCAGCTCCTGCATGGTCTGCTGGATGTTCCGGCCCAGCGCGAGGACATCGCCTCCGTCGCGCATGGAAATCGCCAGGCCCAGCGCCGGGCTTGCCGTTGACGCGGAAGATCGGGTCCGGCGGGTCGGCGTATTCCCGCTTGACCTCCGCGATGTCGGCCAGCCGCACGATCCGGTCGCCGACAATGAAATTGGTGGCGAGGATGTCCTTTTCGGACTTGAAGGCAGCCGCTGACCCGCAGCTTTAGGCTCTCCTCCTCGGTGGTGATGACGCCGGACGGGGCGACGGCGTTCTGTGCCTGCAGCACTGCTGCGAGCGCCGCAGGGTTGAGACCGTACCCCGCCAGCTTCGCGGGCGAGAACTCGATGTAGATGCGTTCGGGCTGCTCGCCGATGAGGTTCACCTTGTTGACATCCGGCACCTGCAGCAGCCGGTCGCGGATTTTTTCCACGTAGTCGCGCAGCTCGCGATGCGTGAAGCCGTCCGCGGTGAAGCCGTAGACGATACCGTAGGTGTCGCCGAATTCATCGTCCGCGACGGGGCCGATGACGCCCGGCGGGAGGGTCAATTCGATGTCCTTGATCTTCTTGCGCACCTGATACCAAGCGTCCGACACCGCCTTCGGCCCTGTCGACCCCTTGAGGTACACGAAGATCGTCGACTGGCCCGGCCTGGTGTAGCTCTTCAGGTAATCGAGATGAGGCGTCTCCTGCAGCTTGCGTTCGATGCGCTCGGTGATCTGGAGCACCGTGTCGTCGAGCGTCGCGCCCGGCCATTGTGTCTGCACCACCATGGCCTTGATGGTGAAGGTGGGATCCTCGTTGCGGCCGAGCCGCATGTAGGAGGCGATGCCGATGACGACGAGCATCGCCATGACATAGTACACGAACGGACGGTGCGTGATCGCCCAGGCTGAAAGGTTGAATCCTTTCACGATGACGCCCCCAGCAGCCGGACCTTCTGTCCAGGCCGCAGCGCGTGCACGCCGGCGGTCACGACCAGCTCGCCTCCCTCGATGCCGCGCGACACGACGATGCTGGAAGAGGTTTGCCGCAGCAGCTCGACAGGGCGCAGCGACACCTGCAGGCTCTTGGGATCGACCACCCAAAGGGCGGGTTTGTCATCGCTCACGGTGAGTGCAGTCGCCGGAAGCTCAATGCCCTGCATTCCCCGCATGTTCGTCCGCCCGGTCACCGTCGCGCCCAGTCGCATGGCTTCGGGCCTTTCGGTCAAGCCGACCTTGACCCGGAAGCTTCGCGTCACGGGATCCGCCTGCGGCGCGAGCTCCCGCACCCTTCCGGTGGTCCGGACGTTCGGATCGTCGCTGAGCGTGACCGTGATGAGAGCGTCGGGGGAGACTTGGCGTATGAGGGTGGCGGGCACATCGAACACCGCATCGACGCCGCCCTGCTGAGCGACCGTGATGATCATCTGGCCGGCCCGTACGACCTCTCCGGCCTCAGCGCCAGTGGCGATCACGAAACCGGGAGCGTCCGCCCGAAGCTGGGTGTAGCCCAATCGAACTCTCGGCGTCGTGCACCTGGGCGGCGTCGGCATCGACCTGGGCCCTGGCGGTCTGGAAATTCCTCTCCGCGGTATCGAGCTGGTGCCCGCTGGCCACGCCTTGTTTGTTCAGCACCCGCTGGCGCTCCAGGTTTTTCGTGGCCTCCTGGAGAGCCGCCTCCGCCGCGGCGAGCGTGGCTTGCTCGGTACGCAATGCGTCGCGCATCGGCTGCGGGTCGAGTTCGGCGACCAGTTGGTTCGTCTGTACCTCCTGCCCCACATCGACCCGCCGCGCGATTATCCGGCCATCGACGCGGAACGCGAGGCTTTCTTCCGTGCGCGCGCGGACCTGGCCGGTAACGGATACTGGTTCTCCTTCCGCGTGAGCGACCGCGGTGACCGTTCGGACAGGGCGGATTTCGGCGGGCGCGGCCGGCTGCTTGTTGCAGGCACCGAGGAGAGCCAAGCCGAGCAGAGCCAGGCTCAACGAGACAAAAGAGATTACCGATGATTTCATTGCTGACCTCATGCTCCTTCGCGCAAGGCCGCTAGGGTCAAGGGCCGCGTGCGGCGCGCCAGCACATGGTGTTTTCATGGAGCCGCGCGGATCGCCTCACTGACGCCAGACGAGAAAGAGACCGATATCGCCCGGCATTCCGCCGGGAAAGTCGAGCACGCGCGCCACGAGATGAAAGCCCTGAGGCTTCAAGTCTCGCTCCCAGCGCAGATAGATTTCAGCCGCCTCGCCGCGCAGCGTCGCCGGCCAGCCCGCTTCGCCCACGTTGACGGCACGCCCGCCGTCGCTGCAGAGCTGGCTCGGGAAACGCAACAGCATGAACTCCTTCCCGCCATGCTCGGCCGCCAGGCGCGCCTGTTGAATGACATTGCGCCAACTCACGTCCGAGATATGCCGGTCGATCAGCTCCGCCGTTTGCCTTCTGTGCTGTTCCGCCGCGAGGTGGTGCTGCTCCTCGCGCTGCTGCGCTTCCTTGTTCTCATAATCGGCAACCAGCCGGCGAAAATCCGCGACACTGAGGCGCGCCTCATCCGGTGCCGACGTTGCAGCGCTGCGCGGCTCGCTCCCATGGTGCAGATGCTCGAAATGCCGGTCGATCGCCGCGAGCGCGTCCGCCAACGGTCCCGTCCTCGGCTTGGCGCTGTCATGCGGCTGATCTTGCGCCAGCGCGCGCAGCAAATTCTCGCGACTGACGATGCCGACCATTTTCCCGTCCCGCAGCACGGGAACGCGCTTGATCCGGTAGGCCTGAAGCAGGCGCGCGATCTCGGTGGTTTCGGTGTCCTCGCCAACGGTGACGACCGGTCTCGACATGACGTCACCGGCGAGTTGCTCCTGCTGCCGCAGGCCGGCAAGGAATTCGGGGCTGAGCGGTTCGCCTTCCGCCAGCATTGCCAGCCACCACTCGCGCCGCGCCTGGCGGTCACTGTCGGAGCGACCTATGAGATCGCCCTCGCTGACGATGCCGATGGGGGCACCGAAGCTATCGAGGACCGGAACAGCACTGATATGGTGTTCAAGCAGGAGCCGGGCGACGTTGCGGGTGGGCGTATCCGGCCGCACCGAGACGACATCGCCCGTCATTATGTCACGTGCCTTCATGCTCGCCCCTCGCCGCTTCGCATCAACCGAGGATGTGGTATCCGCCATCGACATAGACCGTCTCCCCTGTGATCAGCTTGGCATGGTCGGTCGCGAGAACGGCCGTGGCCACGCCGACGTCCTCGATGCTGACGAGCTGCCGCGCAGGCGCGCGTCTTCACCGGCCCCGCTGAAATGGCGTGCACGCGGATGCCCTTGGGCCCGAGCTCATAGGCGAGATAGCGCACGGCACCTTGTCGAATGGCGGACGAGCCAGGACTGCCATTCGGGCCACCCGGATCCCCGGCGCGGGCGTGGCAGCAACCGGCGGGCGCGATGGGGAGGCGGCCGCTTCACCCTCCCGTTTTGCCGGCGCCGCGATCGTCTTTTCGGCGCTCACGGGCGATTTCTCTGTGATCCGGCGCTTTGCCGCCGGCGCGATCGCCGTCACTTCTGAGGTGTTCGCGGCGCTGGCTCCCATCTGTCGAGCCCTCCTCAAGGCTTTCGCGCTCACAACCAAAATTCTTGTCGAGCGAGCGTGCCTCATATTCGTGCTGACAGGCGACCTGCGTATGTCGATGATCCCGTAATGCGGCAGGGCAGCATTGATCTGAATCAAACAGCGGCGCCGCCGCAACCTAGAACGCTAGGTCCTCCTCCTCTCCGGAGCCTACGCGCGGCCTGACGCTCGGCCAGCGCGTGCGTCGATGCTCCAGGCGCCGGCGCCAAAGGCGTGCGCCAGGCCGTGCCGCAGGCGACGCTCACGGGCTGCCTGGTGGCGCCGATGGTGACAGGCGGCGTCGAGACCATCCTCGGCGCGCAGTGGGACCCGGTGTTCGGCCCGGTGGTGATGCTGGGGCTCGGCGGCATCTTCGTCGAGGCGCTGAAGGACGTGACCTTCCGCCTCGCCCCCTTCGACGAGGACGAGGCGCGGCGCATGATCGCGGAGCTGCGCGCGCGGCCGGTGCTCGAGGGCGCGCGCGGCCGGCCGCCGGCCGATCTCGCGGCGCTCGCCCGCGCGCTGGCGGCGCTCTCGCGCTTTGCCGCGGCCAAAGGCCCGGCGCTGCGCAGCCTCGATCTCAACCCCTTCCTGGCGCTGCCCGACGGCCAGGGCGCGCTCGCGCTCGACGCGGTGGTTGTGCCCGGCTGATCGGCGTTTCATCGCGTTCTGTCCTTCGCGCGGACGGGGAGCATCCTGCGCCCCCGGTGTACACCCCCGACCAAAATTCGCGCATGCGTCAATGACGTAGGGGCGCCGGCAGAGGCGCGGGACATACGGTAAGGCTGCACACCTTGGCCGCCAAGGCTCTCTCCGGTTCCGCCCGAGCGGCAGGTTAATGTAGCTTTAATCACCTTCGCTCTATCCATTGGCGTGCGGAAGATCGACAGCAGCGCTGACCATGCGACCGGCCCGACCGCGGCGGGTGGCGCCGTCATGGCCCTTGCGGCCGGTGCCGCCAGCCTCTTCAGATCGAGCCGCCGGGTGGCTTTCGCCGGCGCCTTCCTCATCATCATCACGATCATTGCCGCCGGCGTGACCATCGCCGATCTCCGCGCGGATGCCGTCGAAAATTACCGCCGTGATACGACGAACCTCAGCGTCGTGCTGGCGGAGGGCATGTCGCACACGCTGCAGGCGGTGGACATGGTCGTGCAGGCGACGCGCGACAAGATACTCGCCGACGGCGTTGCAACGCCGGCGCAGTTCAGCGCGTTCGCGACGACCGAGGAGACCCGCAGCTATCTGCAAGCGCGGCTGAGGAACCTTCCGCAGGCCTTCGCCCTCATCCTGGTGAGCGCGGATGGCAGGATGCTGAGCTACTCGCTTCCCTGGCCCATTCGCGCGCCCGACGTTCTCAGGGCGCGAATATTTCCGGCATTTCGCCGGCGATGACGACCGCAGCCTGTACATCAGCGCTCCGGTGAGAAACCTGAGCAACGGAAACTGGACCATCCATCTCAGCCGGCGCGTGAACGGTCCCGATGGCACGTTCCTCGGGCTCGTGGTCGCCGCGATCGAAGTCGCCTATTTCGAGGATTTCTACCAGGCGATCACGCCCCGGGAGGGCGGCGCGGTGTCGGTGCTTCGGCGCGATGGCACGGTGCTCGCCCGTTTTCCGCATACCGAGACCATGATGGGCCGGAAGCTGCCGGCGGACTCGCCCTGGTATGCGATCGTCGAGCGCGGCGGCGGCAGCTATCGCGGCCCGGGCTACCTCGCCGGCACCGCGCAAATCGCCACCGTTCACCCGCTGACCGATTATCCGCTCATCGTCGACGTGACCGTGTCCGAAGACACGGCCTTGGCGCAGTGGCGACGCCAGGCGACATTCATCGCGATCGGCGCGCTTTGTGCCGCCATCGGCTTCGCGGTGCTTTTTCGGGCGCTCGCGGCCCAATTCTGCCGACTGGAGACCCAGGCGCTGATCCTGGCCCGGACGAGCGCGGATTTGCGGCAGGCAAAGGACAGCGCGGAGACCGCCAACCGCGCCAAATCGGAATTCCTGGCGCGGATGAGCCACGAACTGCGCACGCCCTTGAACGCCGTCATCGGCTATAGCGAGATGCTGCTCGAGGATGCCGAGGCCGAGCGGCGCGAGGAGCAGCAGATCGCCGACCTCCGGCGCATCAACGGCGCCGGCAAGCATCTGCTGTCGCTGGTCACCGATGTGCTCGACCTCGCCAAGATCGAGGCCGGCAAGATGGAGCTCGCCGCCGAGCCTTTCGATCTCGGCAGCCTGATCGACGACGTCGTCGCCACCTGCCGGACGCTGGTCGCGGACAACGGCAACGAGTTCGTGATCGAGCGCGGCGGCGCGCTCGGCACCGTCACCGGCGATCCGACCAAGCTGCGCCAGGTGGTGCTCAACCTCGTGAGCAACGCCGCCAAGTTCACAAGCAAGGGCCGCGTCAGCCTGGCGGTGGCGCGTGAGCGCGAGGGCGAGGACGAGGACGGCTGGATCCGCATCGCCGTGCGCGACACCGGCATCGGCATCCGCGACGAGCACCTGCCCAGGCTGTTCCAGAATTTCAGCCAGATCGAGGCGATGACGGCGCGCCGCCCCGGCGGCACCGGCCTCGGCCTTGCCTTGAGCCAGAAGCTGTGCCGGATGATGGGCGGCGAGATCACCGTCGAGAGCCGGCCCGGCCAGGGCTCCTGCTTCACCGTCCGGCTTCCGGCCACGCCGGGACCGGCGCGAGCGGCGGACGCGCCGGAGCCGTTGCCGGGCCTGGCGACCGCCGAGGGCTGAGGATGGCGGCGGCGAGCGCCGCCACGGCTCGCGGCTAGGGCGTGTGCTCATAACCGATTTATCGGTCGAGGCGGGCGTCCGGTCGTGGCCCACGGCGGCCTTTAGCCACATACAGGCCAATGTCTGAAGTTGGCCGAGAGCAGAACGGCTAGTTTGGAGCAGAGGGGCGAAAAACGGACGTTCGCGAGCATAGCATCAACGGCAAAGTTTGACCCGAAGCGGAAGTTCGCTCCACCGCCGTTTGGCGCCAGGAGCGGACATTCGCGGGGGCGATGTGCAGGCGGTTCACACATCAGCATGCTCGGAGTTGCGAACGGCGTCCCCTGAGGCTGAGGTAAGGACTTTGCGCTACATCAATGTCCCTCATCTCGCGGAGTGCCACTATGCGCTAATCGCGAGCGGACCATCGGGCATCCTCCATGGGAGTCCGGATCATCTCAGCAGGGCATAGGCGCGCGACGCCCGCGCGAGGGTCGCGACCGACGGCCGCCCGGCGGTCCGATGTCGCAGCGAGAAGGCGCGCCGCGCTCGCGTCGGTGCAGCAACCACCGGCGGACTGGCTGCGTGCGCTGAATCCGTTCCACAAGATCGTGCCGATCGACTGGGCCGAGATAGGCCGGGCTCTCGCGACGCTCTCGGCGCAGGCGATGAGCGACCCGCTGCGCGCCGCGGCCGGTTCGGCCGCCCTGTCCTTCCGACTGTGGCAGGAAACGGTCGAGATCGCGTCGGCGAGCGCCGCGCGTTTCTGGGGACCGGCGTCTTCGCCCGCAACCCGTCCCCGCGGAGCCGGGGCCGATCGCCGCTTCGATGCTCCCGAATGGGAGCTGCACCCGTTTTTTCAGGTCTTGAAGCACGGCTATCTCGCCATTTCCGAGCGGCTTGTTGAGGAAGCCGAAACGGCCGCTCTTAGCGCCGCCGAACGGCAGCGGCTGATGTTTCACCTGCGCCAATTGATCGATGCAACGAGCCCGACCGTGTATTTTACGACCAATCCTGCCGCTCTGCGCAAAGCCTGGGAGACGGCGGGCGTAAGCGTCATGGACGGGCTGCGCAACCTCCTCGCCGATCTGCGCGCGGGCCGCCTCGGCATCACCGACACCGACGCTTTCCGTCCCGGCCGGAACCTCGCGCTCACGCCGGGCAAGGTCGTCTATCGCAACCGCCTGATTGAACTTATCGAGTATGCACCGCTCGCCCCCGCGAGCTACGCGGTGCCGCTGCTGTTCATACCGCCCTGGATCAACAAGTTCTACATCCTTGACCTGCAGCCGAAGAACAGCCTCGTTCACTTCCTGCTCGAGCGGGGCTTCGCCGTCTTCATGATCAGCTGGAAGAACCCGGACGCTTCGATGGAAGGCATCGGCTTCGAGGATTACATGGCCGACGGCCCGCTTGCCGCGAGCAATGTGGTGCGCGAGATTTGCGGGACCGAGCGCGTAAATCCGGTCGGATACTGCATCGGGGGGACGCTGCTGGCGATGACGCTGGCCTGGCTGGCGGCGCGCGGGGACGATCGCTTCGGGCCGGCGACGTTCATGGTCTCGTTGGTGGACTTCTCCGAAGTCGGTGACACCGCCGTCTTCGTCGACGAGCCGCAAATCGAGTACATGGAGCGGCGCATGCTCGAGCGCGGCTATCTCGACAGTCGTCACTTGTCGAACATGTTCAACCTGCTGCGTGCCAATGATCTGATTTGGAGTACGGTCGTCAATAACTATCTGCTGGGCAACAGGCCGGCCGCTTTCGACCTCCTCTACTGGAACAGCGACGGCACGCGAATGGCCCGGAGGGCGCACAGCTTCTATCTCCGCAACACCTATCTCGAAAACAACCTGATCAAGCCGGGCAAGCTGTCCCTGCTTGGCGAAGCCATCGACCTGCGTCGGATTCGCGAGGACATCTACGCGGTGGGCGCGGAGAAGGATCATATCGTGCCCTGGTCCACGGCGTGGCGCATTGCGCGGCTCACAAGCGCGAGGACGCGTTTCGTGCTGGCCGCCAGCGGCCACATCGTCGGCATGATCAATCCGCCATCCGTCGGCAAGGGCTATTGGGCGCACGATACCGACGATATCGATCTGCCGTCGATGACGTCCGAAGAATGGCTGAACGGCGCGCAAAAGCACGACGGCAGTTGGTGGAGCGACTGGGTCAGATGGCTTGAACAGCGCTCCGGACGGCGGCAGCCGAACGCGCCGGTTGGCAGCGCCGATCACCCGCCTCTGTGTGACGCGCCGGGCACCTACGTGCTCGAGACATAGGCTCGTCTAGGGATGGCTTCCCATCGGATCGCCCCAGCACCCGCGCAGCGCCGGGTTACCGCGGCAGTGGTGCACGAAGTGCTGGAGAACCAGTTTCAGTTCCGCCGCGCGGTGGTCGTCGTTTCGGGCACGCGCCGCGTCGATGTCATCGCGAATCATCGCCCGCAACATGCGCCGTCCATCCGGGCGATGGACGAGGCAGCAGCCGAGTTCGGCGGCAACCACCACTGGCAGGTGCTCGTGCTCAGCAATCGCGTCGATTTCCTCCAGGGTGAGATCGCTGAGCGCTATGCAGTCTTCGACCGTAAGCATGCCCGACACCATGCAACATGCTCCGCATTCCCGACGAAACCGGCCATGATGTAGATCAATGCGATGCTGGATCGAGCCCCTGCTGACGGCCGATCCGGATTGATCTAGATCAAAGCAGGGGACCCGCCGGTCCTTATACTGCAGGAGTTGCGAAGTGCGGGTTGGCGTCAGGGGACGGAGGATGCCCGCCGGGCTTGGGAGCGCTGGCACGATTGCTCCCCTGCCGAATTGAAGCGACGACCCGCAAATGGTTCGACGGTCAATCTGGGCAGCCGGTGTGCGGCTCAGGGGAGACAGGCCATGACGACGGTACGGCAATTGCTCGGCCAGAAGGGTCGGCTCGTCTGGACTATTCATTCGGACGAGACCGTGTTCGATGCCATAGCAAAAATGGCGGGAAAAGACATCGGCTCGCTCGTGGTGGTGAATGACGGAAAGGTCGTCGGCATCGTCACCGAGCGGCACTACGCGCGGAACGTCGTGCTCAAGGGCAAGACATCCCCCGCGACGCCGGTCGCAGACATCATGGAGACGTGCATCGTCGCGGCGCGGCCGAACTACACCGTCGAGGACTGCATGGCACTGATGACGAACAACCGTGTCCGCCATCTGCCGGTGCTCGAGGGAAAGGAACTGGTCGGCATCGTCTCGATCGGCGATCTCGTCAAGAGCATCATCGGCGAACAGAAATTCGTGATCGAACAGCTTGAACACTACATTCACGGCTAGGCGAGTTTCCAGCCAGGCTCCTGGCCCGCGGCCCTCGAGAGGCGGTCGCATGACGCTCATCGTCGAAACGGTAACGATCGACGCCGATATGGAAGCGGTCTTCGACCTGATCTCCCGGGTGGAAAAATTTCCGTTATATGCCGACTTCCTGACCGAGGTGCGGAAGATCGACGATCGGACCTACCGATGGGTCGCCCGGGGGCGAGGGATAACGCTGACCTGGGATTCGATCATCACCGAATATCAGCGGCCCGTCCGGCTGGCATGGCGATCAATTCGGGGCTTGCGGAACTCGGGCGCCTACACGCTGACGCGCTCGACGCGAGGCACGACGGTGTCCATCCTGATCGAGTACCATCTACCCGGTGAATTCCTCGAAAGATTGGCTGCGCCGCTCGCGGCTCCCCTCGCTCGCTCCCTGGCTGCACGGGTTCTTGCGCGAGTCAGGAGGGAGCTCGAGTCCGGCGTTTCGGCAAACAGGGAAAAGACGCCCGCCGCAAAACCTTGGCACGAACGCTTACGGCGCAGCCGCGGCCTCGCTCGGCGCGCGGGCGACGTCAGCGCTCGCCGCGAGCATCGGCCGTAGCTCCGCTGCGGGTCATGAGCGGAAATCGAGACCGGCCGCAGCATCCGCTTCCCACCCACAGCTACCCGAGCCGCGTGCCCGAGCACCGTCCGCTGTTGGGAACCGACGCCGATCGGCGGTATGACCGCCATGGGCACAGAGCGGACCTCCATGCGGCCGATTTCTGCGTCCGCTTTCCGCCCTTAGCGGCCGATCATAATGCCGTTTATGAGTACACAGCCTAGCCGGCCCGGTGCGGGCTTTCGCGGTTGCAAGGGCAACCGCTGCCGCCCGCCGGCGACGACGCTGCGCGTCGCGCTGGGCTCTCGCGCACCGGATCAAGTCCGGGGCGCTGCCGCCCGCCGGCGACGACGCTGCGCGTCGCGCTGGGCTCTCGCGCACCGGATCAAGTCCGGGGCGCTGCCGCCCGCCGGCGACGACGCTGCGCGTCGCGCTGGGCTCTCGCGCACCGGATCAAGTCCGGGGCGCTGCCGCCCGCCGGCGACGACGCTGCGCGTCGCGCTGGGCTCTCGCGCACCGGATCAAGTCCGGGGCGCTGCCGCCCACCGCCGACAACGCTCCGCGTTGCGGCGCGCCTAATTCACCACGGTCACCGCGCGGCGGTTCTGCGCCCAGGCGGCCTCGTCGGATCCCACGACCGCCGGGCGCTCCTTGCCGTAGCTGATCGTGGTGATGCGCCGGGCCTCGATGCCCTGCGCCATCAGCGCCTGCTTCACCTGGTGGGCGCGGCGATAGCCCAGCGCCAGATTGTACTCGCGCGTGCCGCGCTCGTCGCAATGGCCCTCGATGGTGACGGTGACGTTGGCATAGCGCTTCAGCCATTGCGCCTGGCGCTCGAGCGTCTTCAGCCCCTCGGCTCCGATCTCCGAGCTGTCCCGGTCGAAGAAGACCCGGTCGCCGACATTGGTGCGGAGATCGGCTTCCGAGCCCGGCACGACCGGCTGGCCTTGCTGAGAGGCGGCGGCGCCGCCCTGCCCCTGCGCGCCGCCGGTTTCCGAGGGCGAGGAGGAGCAGGCCACCAGCGTCGCGAGCGCCGCGGCGGCGCACAGGGAGAAAAGGGTTTTCAAGGGCATGATGTCGCCATCCCGTGGAGAAGCCGGCCGTCGCGCAGGCAGGGCATTGTCGAAGGCGATCTTCGGCCGGGCATTGCGCTAGATCAAGCCGGGAACGCTCCCGGGAGCGCCGACAGCGCTTTCCTCAGGGCGCGCCCGGCCCCGGCGGCGCGCCGTTCCCGCCCCGCCGTCCCCCGGCGGTCGCGACGAGCCCCATCACCCCCGGCACGACATGGACCGGCCTGACGGCGATCGCCGCGTCGGCGAACCCGCCGCTGCGGAGCAGGCCGGCGAGCGCATCGCGATCGAACAGGCGATGCGTCTGCGGATCGGCGAACCGCCAACGACGCATGGCGGCGGCGTCCGTGACGTAGACGGACATCAGGCCGCCGGGACGCAGGACCCGACGCACCTCGCGCAACACCGCCTCCGCCTCGTGCCAGAAATAGGCGACGTTCACCGCCAGCACCTTGTCGACCGAGCGATCCGGCAGCGGCAGCGCTTCCCACCGGCTCCGGTAGAGGCGGGCGCGACCCGAGCGGACGGCGCGGCGGTTGCGCGCATGGGCCTGGGCCAGCATCGTCGCCGAGTGATCGATGGCGTGAACGACGCCGCGCGGCGCCTTGGCGGCCAGCAACCTGATGCCCTGCCCGGGGCCGCATCCCAGCTCCAGGATCTCGTCCGCGGGCTCGAGCGCCAGGGCGGCCACCGCCAAGGCATAGGGCCGGGCGTTGAGCAACGACATCAGCCGGCCGGCCATCCAGCCGAGGGGGCCGGAGGGCTGGCGAAGCTGCCGCCCGATTGCCGCCGAGATCGTCATGCCAGATCGCGGCACCAACCCGCGCCTCGCCTTAGGGTCCGTACTCAATTAGGCTAAGCTCGATCGGTGCGGCTCCCGCCGTTGCTGACGCAACGGCTGACGCCGCCTCGGACGAATTCGCTGCGCGAATTCGCCTAGCGCTCCGATGCCAGCTTGTCGTCGACCTTCGCCAGCAGCGTCCGGATCTCGGCCCGGCGCCCCGCGTCCCAGACCGGCCGCTGGCGATCGACGGGAGCGTCCAGCGCGCGCTTCAGCACCGTTGACGCCTTGCCGTAATCGCCGGTGCGATAGAGAAAATCGCCGTAGAAGAAATTCGCATCGAGCCCGCGCGGGCTGATCTCGACCCCCTGCTCCAGATAGCGGCGCGCCTTGCCGTTGTCGCCGAAGCTGAGCGGGAAGCCCGGCACCATGTAATAGAGCGCGCCGAGGCTGGTCGGGACGGCGCCGTCGAGCGCACGGTAATCGAGCCGCCCGGCCTTCTCGAACATCTCGCGCGCCCGCTTGGCGAAGCCGAGCGCGCTGAACGCTCCGGCATACCGCGCCTCGGAGCTGGCGATGATGCCTTCCCAGATGAGCGGCTCGGCGCGATCGGGATAGCGGCCGGCGACACCGGAAGCCGCGTCGGCCAGCGCCTGCAGCTCTTTCTCCTTCTCGTCGCCGTCGGTGAGCCGGTAGGTGATGCGCGCCCATTCGGAGTTCGATCGGGCGCAGCTCGGCATCCATCGGCGACGGGCCGGCCGCCAGCGCCGCGCGCGCCGCGCAGGCAAGCGCGACAAAAGCGATGATCGATAAGCTTGCCCGCGACATCATCGGTCCCTCCTTGGCATTGCCCGTCACAAGCGCACCACCGTCGACGGCGTCCTCGCCTCGGCCGCGCGGCCGCCTTCCTCGACGAGGCGGCGACCGCCGCTGGCTTCGAAGCGCGGGCGCAGCGCGCGATCGACCAGCGACGGGAACAGCCGCTCGACCAGCAGGAACAGCCGCTCGCGACCGCGGGGATAAACGGCGTCCTTTCCCCGGGCGACCGCATCCCAGACCTGCCGGGCGATCGCTTCGGGCTCGTCGAGCGGCATGTCGAGCGGCTCGACGAAGCGCGCGATCGCCTGCGTGGCCTCGGTGCGGGCGCCGCGCGCCGCCACATGGGTGATGCCGATGCCCAGAGGCTGCAGCTCGCGCCGCAGCGCGCTGGAAAGGCCGCGCAAGCCGAACTTCGACGCGGAATAGGCGGCGAAGAGCGGCAGGGCGATGTCGCCGAGCATCGAGCCGATGTTCACCACGCGCGCCGGCGACCCCGCGCGCAGCAAGGGCAGCAGGTCGCGGACCATCGTCAAGGGCGCCAGCACATTGGTCGCCATCAGCTGCTGCAGCGGCGCGTCCTCGGTCTCCAGCAGCGGTCCCGCGGCGACGATGCCGGCATTGTTGACGAGCACGTCGAGACGCCCCCACGCGCCGGCGAGCCGCTCGCGAACGAGGCCGCGCCCTGCGGGCGACGTCACATCGGCGGCGATGATCAGGCACTCCGCGCCGGGGCCGAGGCGCTGGCGCGTCTGCTGCAGCGGCTCCGCGCGCCGGCCGACGAGCGCCACGATCATGCCGCGCCGCGACGCCTCGAGCGCGATCGCCCGCCCGATGCCGGAGCCGGCGCCGGTGATCAGCGCCGTCCTACCCCCGAGCGCCATGAACCACCCCTTCGATGCTGCGGTCGAGGTCGTGAAAGATGTTGCCATAGAGCCAATAGGTCATCTTCGCGCCGTCGATGATGACGTCGCCCACCGAGGCCGCCGGCAGGCGGTTCACGAGGTCGGCGAAGAAGGCGACGTGATCCGCGTCGAGCGCCCCGTGGGAGGCGAGATAGCGGAAGCCGCTGCCATCGCCGGTGCCGAGCGACGCCTGCAACGCCGCCGCCGATCTGCCGGCAAGCGCGACCGACATGCCTTCGAGCACATGCACCATGCCCAGAAGGGAATAGGGGCTGATCCATTCGATGGCGTAGTAGGCGTAGCCGACCATGGCGCGGCACGGCGGGCGCGGCGGAGACCGCTTTGCAGCCTGGGCGTCGCCGCCCAGGGCGCCGATATCGGCCAGAATCCACTCGTCGTGCCCCTGCTCTTCCGCGATGTAGTCGAAGAGCGCCGCGCGGTAGACCGCGTCCCCCGTCCTCGCCGCCGCCAAGGAGAGCAGCGGGCAGGTGTGGCGGACATGGTGATAGGCCTGCGCCAGGAATTCGAGATAGAGCGCGCGCGGCACCTGGCCCTTGAGCGCGCGATCCAGGATCGGCACGGACAGGAACTCGGCACGAGCCGCTGCGGTCTCGGCCAGCAGGCGTTGGTAGACGCTCATCGTCAGCTTTCCTCCCCTATGATCGGCTTGAGCGTCGTCCGCCAGGCATCCAGAGCCGCCTTGCGCCGAAGCCGGCCGTTGCCGGTCAGGAGTCCGAAACGGACGAGATCGCCGGCGGCGACGATGGCGACGTGCCGCGGCAGGGCGTAGCTCGGCGCCTCGCGGGCGCGCTCGGCGACGAGCGCGCCGATCTCGTCGGCGGAGGCGCGCTCGAACCAGGGCTGGTGCTGCGGCTTGGGAACGAGAATGGCGGTGAGATACGGCCCCTCGATATGGGTGACCATGCAATAGGCGAGGCGCAGATCGGCGAGGAGCAGGGATTCGATCCATTCCGGGCTGATGTTCCGGCCCATCGGCGTGACCAGGACATTGTCGAGGCGGCCTCTCACCGTGAGGAAACCATCGGCATCGATCTCCCCGGCATCGCCCGTCCGCCACACGCCCCGGGCCGGCGCTCCGTGCAGATAGCGCTCCATGACCGACGGCCCGCGCACGACGATCTCACCCTCCTCGATGCGGACAGCGAGTCCCGCCAGAGGCTTTCCGACAGTGCCGGGCCGGCGCTCGCCCGGCCGATTGAGCGCCACCACGGAGCCGCATTCCGAAAGGCCGTAGCCTTCATGGACCGGGATCCCGACCTCCCAGGCCTGCCGCGCCAGCGCGCCGGGAATGGCGGCGCCGCCGACCGCGACGAAGCGCAGGCTGTCGGGCGCCCTTGCCGCGGCCGCGCTCAATTGCGCGACCCATTGCGCCAGGAGCTCGGGCACCAGGACCATGCAGCTCGGCCGGCGCGCCGCCGCGATGTCGGCGATGGTCGGCCCCTCGCCCGTGCCGAAACCCGCGGCGAAGCCCGGCTCCAGCCGCACCGACGCGCCGACCAGGAGCGGCACCATGACGGCGCAGATGGTCTCGAGCAGGAGCGCCAGCGGCAGCACCGAGAGATAGGCGTCCTCGGCGCGGGCGGCGATGGCGCGCGCCATCGCCTCGGCGCTCCAGAGCAACTGCCCGCCGCCGAGCAGCACCCCTTTCGGTTGACCGGTGCTGCCCGAGGTATAGATGATCTGCGCGCCGTCGGCGCCGCGCGGCGGATCGAAGCTCGCCTGCCGCTCGCCGATCGGCGTGACGGGAACGCCGAGGAGCCGCGCCGTGCCGATCATGTCGGCGGTGGTCAGGAGATGCGAGATGCCGGCGTCCTGGACGACATGGCGCAGCTGCGACACGCGGAAGAAGGGCGGCAGCGGCACCACGGTCTTGCCGACGTGCCATGCCGCCAGCAGCCCCACGATCCAGTCGACCCGATTGCCGCCGAGAAGGCCGATCACCGCGGGCGACGGCGCGAGGGCGCCGAGCTCTTCGGCGGCGCCCGCGACGCGCCGGGCCAGCGGCCCATAGGCGAGTTGCGCGGCACCGTCATCGAAGGCCGGCGTGCCGCCCGCGGCGCCGGCGCGATGCCGGAGGGCGTCGAAGAGCTCACGCATCGGCGGGCTGCCTGCGCGGCTGCGTCGAGCCGTCGTCGAGCCAGCGATCATCGACGGCGCAGACGTGCGGCGAATGCGCGTAATAGCTCCCCCACTGCTCGGCTCCGGAAAGCCGTCGGGGATCGGCCGGCGACAATTCGACGAGCGGCATGCCGAGGCGGGACAGCAGCCTTTGCAGGCGTGCCGTGGCCGTGAAGAACGACCATTTGAACCCGGCGCAGCGGCCGAACAGCGCCAGCCGCCGCACAAAGGCGGGCGAGGCCTCGACGCTTCGGCTCGCCAGCGTCGTCACCTCGAGGATGGCCTGGCGCCCGATCGCCTTGCCGCTGCGCTCCGACAGCAGACGGTCGATCGGCGCATCGAGGTAGATCTCGGAAAAGAAGCCGTCGGCGGCGGTGCGCAGCCCCGCGGCGCAGAGCGGCCGGCCGGCGCCATCCAGCAACGCCATCAGCGTGCTCGGGAAGATCAGGTTCCGCGCCTGGAACATCCGGGCATAGACCTCGCGGATGCAGCTTTCCGCCTGGGCGCGCAAGGCGTGCGAGGGCGAGACGAGGACGACCCGGCGCCGGTCGGGGCCGAGGCTCTCCACCGCCTCGAAGCGGTGCCAGGGAAACAGCAATTCGGGCTCCGGCGGCAGCGTCTCGGTGGCGGGACGATCGAATGGCATCGGTTGATCCCTAAGGGCGTTCCCGCGCAGACGGCGATGAGGACCGGCGGCAGATCCGGCGACGCGTCGAGAGGCTAGGTCGGCTTGCTGCCTCGAGCCGCGGCGAGCCTATGACGGCTCGCTATCGAGTTGTGTGGAGAAGAGCGCGGCGCCGATGGAGTTTGCGAAGCAGGGCGGCCGGCGCCGCGATGCGGCGGCGACGCCGGAGTGACGCTTCGCCACCTATCTCGACAAGAATCCACAGTGGCGCGGGACGCAGCGCAGTAGGTTGGCGCTCCGCCGTCACGGCCGCCGATCAGGCGGCGGTGACCCATCCCGACGAGCGGCGACCCGCAGGAGAGCACAGATGCTGGCAAGAGGCGCGCACCGACGACCGCGTCGTCCATGCCTACGACCACTACGTCAACCCGCAATGGGTCCGGTTTCTCGACATCCTGCGGATGAACGTCACCTATCATCTCTGCCGCGGAGCGGAGCTCCATACCACTGACGGCCGCGTGATCCTGGATTTCATCTCGGGATATTGCGTCCACAACATCGGGCATAACCATCCCCGTCTCGTCGAGGCGCTCAAGGCCGAGCTCGACGCGGCGGGACCGGCCATGCTGCAGAGCCATGTCTCCGATCTCGCCGGCGAGCTGGCCGCGCGGCTCTGCCGGCAGGCGGGCGGCCGCCTGGAGAAGGCGTTCTTCGCCAGCTCCGGCAGCGAAGGCATCGAGACCGTGATCAAATTCGCTCGCGCGCATACCGGCCGCAACGCCATCCTCTACGCCGCGGACGGCTTTCACGGGCTGACCTGCGGCGCGCTGTCGCTGATGTCGAATCCGTTCTGGAAGGAGCGCTTCGGGCCGATGCTGCCGGGGACGGAGGCGGTGCCGTTCGGCGACCTCGACGGCCTGGCGCAGAAGCTCGCCACGAAATCCTTCGCCGCCTTCGTGCTCGAGCCGGTCCAGGCCGAGTCCGGCGTCGTGGTGCCGCCGAGCGACTACCTGCCGAAGGTTCAGGAGCTGTGCCGGCGCTACGGCACGCTCTTCGTCCTCGACGAAGTGCAAACCGGCCTCCACCGCATCGGCGAGTTTCTGGCGGCGCATCATTTCGGCGTCGAGCCCGACATGGTCGTGCTCGCCAAGGCGCTCAGCGGCGGGCTCGTCCCGTGCAGCGCGGTGCTGATGTCGGACGCGATCTACCACTCGGTCTACAACTCCCTGCGCCGCGCCATCATCCACACCTCGACCTACAGCGAGAACAGCCTGGCGATGCGCGCCGGCCTGACGACGCTCGACATCCTCGAAGACGAGCGGCTGGGGCAGCGGGCGGCGAGCGCGGGCGAGCGGCTGCGCGCCGCGCTCAGGGAGCGCCTCTCCGGCTACGAGATGGTCGGCGACATCCGCGGCCTCGGGCTCCTGAGCGCGATCGAGTTCAGGGCGCCCCGGTCGGGCATCTTGAAGATCCCGTTCGCGGCGTTCACGCGCATCCACCCGGCGCTGTTCGGCCAGATGCTGGTGATGAACCTCTTCACCAAGCACGGGATCCTGAGCCAGATCTGCGGCAACAACTTCCTGGTCCTGAAGGTGGCGCCGCCGCTCATCGTCGACGATGCGCAGCTCGAGCGCTACCTGGCGGCGATCGAGGCGGTCGTCAACTCCATCCACGGCTCCAACGCCTTCTGGTCCGAGGCGCTCGGCATCGGGCGGCGGGTACTGGCGTCGATCTGACGCCGGCCGGCACATTCTGAACAAAGGACATCGACCGTGACATCGACAGCAACAGAGAAATTTCGCGCGCCGCTGCATCAGCCGACGACCCGCATGAAGATCGCCGGCGTGGCCAGCGCGCTGCCCCAGCATCGCTACGAGCAGGGCGTCATCACCGCGGCGCTGGCGAGCCTGTGGAAAGGCAAGCTCGAGAACCCGGCCATGCTGGAGCGGCTCCATTCCCGCACCGGTGTCGAACTCGCGCCATCTCGCCTTTCCGCTGCGGCGCTATGCCGAGTTCTCGTCCTGGGGCGAGACCAACGCGGCCTGGCTCGAGGTCGCGGAGGAGCTCGGCGCGGCAGCGATCGACGCGGCGCTCGACAAGGCCGGGCTGGCGCGCGACGACCTCGACGCGCTCTACGTCGTCTCCATCACCGGCGTCGCCAGCCCCTCGCTCGACGCGCGCCTGGTCAACCGGCTGAGCCTCAGGCCCGACATCAAGCGCACGCCGATCTTCGGCATCGGCTGCGCCGGCGGCGCCATCGGCCTGACCCGCGCGGCGGACTACACGCTCGCCTATCCCGGGCATTGCGCCGCGCTGCTGGCGGTGGAGGCCTGCTCGCTCACGCTGAGGCAGGACGATCTCTCCACCGCGAACCTGATCTCGAGCGGCCTGTTCGGCGACGGCGCCGCCGCCGTCGTGGTCGCCGGCGCGGAAAAGGCGCTCGAGCTGCCGGCATGGGCGCCGGGCCGCTCGGGACCGACGATCCTCGACAGCAGCTCCACCTTCTATCGGAACTCCGAAGACGTCATGGGCTGGGCCATTTCGGAAGACGGCTTTCGCATCGTGCTGTCGCCGCGCCTGCCGGAGGTGATCAAGAACAACCTCGCCCGCGACGTTGACGCGTTTCTGGCCAAGCACGAGCTCGGCCGGAGCGACATCGGCAGCTGGGTGATCCATACCGGCGGACCGAAGGTGCTGCAGGCGATCCAGCACACGCTGGGCTTGGCGGACCGCGATCTCGACCGGTCCTGGGATTGCCTGCGGCGGTTCGGCAATCTCTCCTCCGCCTCGGTGCTGCTGGTGCTCGAGGACGTCATCGCCAACCATGCGCCGGCGCCGGGAACGCTCGGCCTGCTGCTGGCGATGGGGCCCGGCTTCTGCTCCGAGCTCATTCTGCTGCAGTGGTGAGCCGAGGCCGGCCGATGCGCGAGACGGACGTGCTCGTGGTCGGCGGCGGTCCCGCCGGGCTCGCCGCCGCGCTGGCGGCGCGGCGCAGCGGGCTCAGCGTCGTGCTCGCCGATCGCACGCGGCCGCCGATCGACAAGGCGTGCGGCGAAGGGCTGATGCCGGATGCCCTTGCCGCCTTGCGCGGGCTCGGCGCCGAACCGCCGGCAGCGGCGGGGCTGCCGTTTCGCGGCATCCGCTTCGTCGATGGCGGGCTCGTGGCCGAAGCCGCCTTCGCGCAGGGCCACGGCATCGGCCTGCGGCGCACGCTGCTGCATCGGCTGCTGGCGGAACGGGCGCAAGATGCCGGCGTCACCGCGCTTTGGGGAGTATCGGTCGATCTCAGCGGCCCCGGACGCGTCGAGCTCGGCGGCCGCGCCGTCGCTTTCCGCTGGCTGATCGGGGCCGACGGCTCTCAGTCGAAGGTGCGGCAATGGGCGGGACTGCCGCCGGTCTGGAGCGGCGCGCGCCGCTTCGGCCTGCGGCAGCATTTCCGGGTGCGGCCGTGGTCCGATCGCGTCGAGGTCCATTGGCGCAGCGGCGTCCAGGCCTATGTCACGCCCGTCGCCGCCGATGAAATCTGCATCGCGCTGCTGGGCGGCGCGCCGGCGGCGCGGCTGGCCGAGCTGCCCGGGCTCTTTCCTGCGCTTGCCGAGCGGTTGTCGGGCGCGGCGCCGATCGGCCCGGCCCGCGGCGCGCTGTCGATGTCGACGCGGCTCGGCCGGGTGACGCGCGGCGCCGTGGCGCTGGTCGGCGACGCCTCCGGCGCCGTCGACGCGATCACCGGCGAGGGCCTGGCGCTTGCCTTTCGCCAGGCGAGCGCCCTCGGCCCGGCGCTCGCCGACGGCGGGCTCGCGGCTTACGAGAAGGCCCATCGCCGGCTGCGCCGCATGCCGCTGCTGATGGCGCGGCTGCTGCTGCTCATGGACAGGCGGGACGGGCTGCGCCGCCGGGCGCTGCGCGCGCTGGCGGCGCAACCGCGTGCCTTCGAGCAGCTGCTGGCGCTCCATGTCGGACGGCGTTGCGCGGCCGGAGATCTGCTCGAGATCGGCGGCTTCGGCCTGCGGCTGCTCGCGCCGCAAGGCGGCGCGGCGCGCGCGCTCTGAGCCTGCATGCCCTCATCCACGGCGATCAGGAGACAGTGCCCATGACCAGACTTGCCTGCGTGGTTCTCGCGGCGATCTCGCTTGCCGGATGCGTGGCGGTGTGGGGCGGCGCCTACGACATCGACGCCGCGGATGCCGCATCGGTGGCGATCAAGTACGACGCCCACTTCACCTCGGCGGGCAACATCCGGCAGGTGGCGCAAGCGAGCTGCGAGCGCTACGACAAGGTCGCGGTCTCGCGCCAGGAATTGACCAGCCTCTGGGGCATCACGACGGCGCGCTTTGCCTGCGTCGAGCGCCAGCAATAGCGGCACCCGCCCCGCGATCAGAGGCGCGGAGCGCCGGCGCCGGCCGCGTTCCGGCTCTTCGGCGTCGCCGCGCCGGAGGGGAGCTCGATCTCGACGATGAGGCCGTGGGGGTGGTTGTTGCGCGCCCGGACGGCGCCGCCGTGAAGCTGCACGATGCGCTGGCAGATGGCGAGGCCGATCCCCGAGCCGCCGGTTTCGCGGGCCCTCGCCTCGTCGACGCGATAGAACGGCTCGAACAGATGCTCCAGCGCCGCCTCCGGGACGCCGGGGCCGTGATCGATCACCGCCACCGAGGCGAGATCCGGCGTCCGCCGCGACAGCACGATCTCCACCCGGGTGTTTTCGGCGGTGTAGAAGACCGCGTTGCGCACGACATTCTCGATCGCGCGGCGCAGCAGATCGGCATTGCCGAGGACGGCGATGGCCTCTCCCGTGCCGCGCAGCACCAGATCCGACGCCCGGCCCGGCTTCTCGTAGACGGCGTCGGCGACGATCCGCTCGATCAAGCCGCCGAGATCGATCTGCCCGAATTCGGGCGGCGCGGAGATGGCGTCGAGCCGCGCCAGCGTGAGCAGCTCGCTGGCCAGAGCCGAAATGCTCTCGACCTCCCGCTCCATGCGGTCGAACTGCCTCGGCCTGTCCTGCTCCGCCGAGCGGCGCGCCAGGCCGAGCGCCATGCTGAGACGCGCGAGGGGCGATTTGATCTCGTGCGAGATGTCGCCGATGAGACGCTGCTGCGCCTTGACGGCCGCTTCGAGCTCCTCGGTGCGCATCGCGATCTTGGCTTCGAGCGTCTGGTTGAGCGCGGCCAGCTCGCGCACGAACTGCTCCCGCTCGCGGGTGGTGCGCTCCAGATTGTCGGTCATGCGGTTGAAGGATCGCGCGAGCGAGCCGAGCTCGTCCGACGAGGTCACCGGCGCGCGCGCCTCGAGCCGGTCGGTGTCGGCGATCTCCCGGGTGACGCGGGTCAGCTCGGCGATGGGCCGGGTCAGCTTGTGCGAGAGCCAGCGGCCGAGCAGGATGATCGGCACGCCGAGAAAGACGCCCAGCAGGGCCAGATCCAACGCCACCCAGCGCAGCGGACGGCTGGCGGTCTCGGAATCCTCGATCGTCACCACCTCCCACCTGGCGACGAGGCCGCTGGCGCCCACGGATCGGCCGATGACGAAGCCGCCGCGCGGCGCGGCCCCGCCGGCGCGAGGCGGAGCGATGCCCGCCCGATCGGCGATATCCTGCGGGTTGGCCGCCAGCACGCGCGGGGTGGCGCCCTTTTCCAGGAGGACCGTTCCGTTCTCCAGCCCGAACAGAAGATGCTCGACGGACGCCCAGGGATAGGTCATCACCAGGGTGCCGATCCGGTAGTCCCGGTCGAAGCTGCCGAAGACCGGGATCTCGAGCGCGACGATGTCGCCCCCCGCCATCGGGTCCGCGCCCTTGCCGATGAAGACGAGCCGGGTGTCGGCGCTTTGCCATGGCGCGGGAATGCGCACGCCGCCGCCGGCCTCGCCATTGGAGCTGGCGACGAGCTTTCCCGCCGCGTCGAAGGCGTAGACGTCTCCGGCGAGCCCGTAGAGCCGCTTCAGCGCCTCGAGCGCATGGGCGATTCGCCTGTCGATGTCGCCGGAGACGAGATCGTTCATGACGTCGAGCTCCGACCAGGCGGTGAGGTCGGTGGCGAGCGCGCCGATCACATTGGCGAGCTGCTGGTACTTGAGGTCGGCAAGCTGGTTGAGCGTGGCCGCGTCGCCCTCGAGCATCGAGGCCCGAACCCCGGAATAGACCACGATCGCGGTCGCGAAATAGGTGGCGACGTAAATGCTCAGCAACGCCGCCAGGATCCGGCGCGGAATGGAGCGCGACAAAAAGCCGATCACGAGCGCCGCTTTCCGGGGCTGCCGTCAGGGAACATGAGCCAACACCTTCACACCGACCGGCGCGGTCGTATCGCTTATATATCCGATGGATCCCGGCACCGCGCGAATGAAGGCCAGCATGGCCTGCTCGGATTCCTGCACCACCGGCGGCAGCTTGCCCATGAAATGCATCTGGTTCCAGTAGGTGGCGAGGCTGGCATTGTCCTGGCGCAAGATGGCCGCGGTGAAGGCCGCCCGTATCCGGCTCGACGCCTCGCGATTGACGGCAACGATGTGGCTGCCATCGGGCCAGATCGTCAACCGGTCGAGATAGATCGCGGCGATCTGGCTCGGCGTCAACGGCGTTGCCACCTCGACCGATGCGTTGGCGATGACGAGGATGCCCTCGGCCCGCGCCGGCGCCGCGCCCAGGAGCCCCAGCGCGAGGGTGACGGCAAGGAGCAGCCTGGTCATGCCGCCGCTCAGAAAAGGATGGCCGCGGCGGCGAACAGCCCCGTGGGATTGACCGGTCTGCCCGTGAGATTCTGCAGATACTCCAGCCGGAGAACGATCGGCGGCTGGGGCCGGAAAGCGACGCCGGCCAGCACATCATGCGCGACGGAGGGCGCGGCCCTGTCGGCAAACTCCTCATACCATCCATAGACCGACCATTTCTCGGTCAGGGCATAGGAGCCGGCGACATAGGCGCCCCATTCGGTGTCGCGGACATGCACGGAGCCGACGTTGCCGATATCGGAGAACGTGCCTTCGCCCTGCAGGGTCAAGCGGCCGACGGTGTAGTGATAATCGAGGCCATAGAGCGATTGGTCGGAACCGTAGGTGTCCTTGGACTGCTGGAACGAGAAGCCGACCTGGTCGAGCAGCCCCAGGGAAAAGCTGACATGCGCGCCTTCGACCGTCTTGTACTGGTGAAAGGTGATGGTATCGGGTCGCTGGGCGAATTCGCCGCTCGGCTGCCAGTACACCTGGACGTCCGGCAGGCGCGCATAGGGATCGCTGTAGAGCACGGAAAGGCCGGTGGCGTATTCGCTGAAATCGCGGTAGGTGACCGCCGGCCGCACCGTCGTCAGCTCCAGCGGCGCCGCGTGAATCACGTTCCACTCGCCGACCGGCGTCAGCATCTTGCCCAGCCGGAGGGTGGTGCTGTCGGTCAGATAGGAATCGTTGTAGAGGCGCTCCAGGACGAGATCGCCATCGCCGCGGTCGCGGCCCGGGGCACCGGAGCTCACGACATTGAAATTGGCCAGCTCCGCTTCGGTGAAGGGATTGAAGAACTGGCCGAAATGGCCGCTGACGAAGAGGCTGAGATCGTCCAGGGCGAGCGATTTCTGCGCGCCCTGCGGGAGGCCTGCGACCAGATTGCCGTAGCCGGCGAAATTGAAGGGGCCGAGGTCCAGGCCGTGGCCGAGCTGGTAGTCGCCATCGGCGCGGGCCGAAGGGGCATAGAGGCAACACAGCGCCGCGGCCAGGCCCAGCAGCAGCGAGCGGCCATGCCGGCGCGGAGGCCTTCGGCTGAAAATGAGATCCTCCCCCGGAAGGTGCGGCTCAGCCTCGCCTCAGGCGCGTTCACCGGGCTGCGCGGCCGGCGGCGACGGCACGGCGTAGATATATCCGACATTGCGGACGGTCTTGATGCGCTGGTCGAGATCGCTGGCGGGACCCAGCTTGCGCCGCACCTTGCTGACCAGCGTGTCGACGTTGCGGTCGGCCGCGCCGATCGACAGCTGTCGCCCGAACGCCGCGGCCGACAGCTCCTCGCGCGCGACGACCCGTCCCGCATGGCGCAGCAGGTGCTCGAGCAGGTTGAACTCGGCCGTCGTGAGGTCGAGCTTCTGCTGATGGGACCAGGCGTTGCGGGAGGCGGCGTTGAGGCGGATCTCGCCGACGGCGATGTCGCCGGGCGATGATGGCTGCGCCGCGCTGGTCCGGCGCAGAACGGCCCGGATGCGCGCGACCAGCTCGCGGGGATTGACCGGCTTCGCCACATAGTCGTCGGCGCCGATCTCCAGCCCGACGATGCGATCGACATCATCGCCGCGCGCCGTCAACATGATCACCGGCACGGTCGAGCCCTGGCGAAGCCGCTTCAGCACCTCGAAGCCCGAGAGCGCCGGCAGCATCACGTCCAGCACCACCAGATCCGTGCTCTCCAGGGCGCAGCGAAAGAAAGCCGGGCCGTCGTGAACCGCCTCGACCACGAAGCCTTCGAGCTCCAGGAACTCGCGTATCATGTCGGTGAGCTTGACGTCATCATCGACAAGCAAGATTCGGTGCGTCACCCCTTCCTCCCCAAGGCCTCGCCGGCGAAGGCTCGCAACTCATAGCGCAGGCGCCGTCGGAGGGTGGCGAGGCCGTTCCGGCGGCAGGCTGAGACCCGCGCCGGCCTGTCGCGCGCCGCGGGAGGATACCCCAGATATCCGCCCCGCGCAGACCATTAAGACGGTTTCGGCAGAGGCGAAAGCGTGGAGTTTCGTGGAGACGTGACGAGATATCTGGCCGTCCGCATGCCTGGACCCCGCTCGCCGCCCGACGAGATAGAACTGCGTCGCATTTGCGGCGCCCCTCCGGACGCCGCGCGTCCAGTTGCATGGAGAAGCTCCTCCGGCACGTGGAGTCTTGCCGAAAGACGCCACCGGCCGCCGGCGGGTGCTTACGGCGGCACACGGCGATGTGATATTTCATGGCAAAGAACGCGCGTGGAAAACGAGAATAATGAGCGACCCGGCCGATTCCGATTCCGACGTCTGGTCCAATTGGCTGTTGCACCTGCGGCACGGCGAGGACCCCGAATACGATCGCACGATTCGCGCCAGGGTCGAGCGGTATGCCGACCGCGTCGTTGACGCCGCCCGGCTCGCCGCCGGCATGACGCTTGCCGATATCGGCGCCGGCGAAGGCCTCATCGGCTTCCGCGCCATCGACCGGATCGGGCCGTCGCTCCGGGTGCTCTTCACCGACGTTTCCGCCCCCATGCTCCGGCACGCCGAAGCGCTGGCGATCGAACGCGGCGTTCGCGACCAATGCGCCTTTCACCGCTGCGCCGCCGAGAGCCTCTCGGAGATCGACGCGGACTCGGTCGACGTTGTCGCCACGCGCGCCGTTCTCGCCTATGTCGCCGACAAGATCGCGGCCATCCGCGAATTCCGCCGCGTGCTCAAGCCGGGCGGCCGCATCTCCATCGCCGAGCCCATCCTTCGCGACGAGGCGCTGGCCGTCAGCGCCCTGAAGCAGATGGTCGACGCCCGGCCCGCGAGCAGCCGCGATCCCCTCCTGCCGCTGCTCCATCGCTGGAAAGCGGCGCAGTTTCCCGACACCGTCGAGAAGATCCAGTCGAGCCCGATCACCAACTATTCCGAGCGCGACCTGGTCTCGTTCTTCCGGGCCTGCGGCTTCGCCGAGATCCATCTCGAGCTTCACATCGACGTGCTCCCCGTCGTCCACACGTCGTGGGAGACCTTTATCCGCACTGCGCCGCACCCCCTGGCCCCGTCCCTCGGCGAGATCCTGGCCGAGCGCTTCACGGCCGAAGAGCGGCAGATCCTCGAGGAGGATGTCCGGCGTGCGCTGGCGGCCCCCAAATCCGTCGGCATCGAGCGCATCGCCTACCTGACGGCGACGAAGCCTCCGGCGTGACCGCGAAACGGCGCCGGCCCTGATCCAGATCAAGGAAGGCGCCATGGTCGGTCCTATGTTGGATGTCTGCTCCGCCCGGCAGCGGATACCGAGGGCGACGAGAGGTGATGCGTGAACCAGGAACCGAAGCAAAGCTCAACGCCGTGCTCCCGGCGATCGCTGTTGCGGAAAGCGGCCGTCACCGCCGGCGGGATCGCGCTGGTCGGAGCCGCGCTGCGGCCCGATCCCGCGGCCGCGAAAGCGACGCAGAAGGCGGTAGGCTACCAGGACACCCCGCATGGCGCGCAGCAATGCGACAACTGCTCGCAATTCCAGCCGCCCTCGTCCTGCAAGGTCGTCGATGGCACGATCAGCCCGACCGGCTGGTGCAAGGTCTATGTGAAGAAACCGAGTAGCTGAGGGTCAGCGACGCGGCGGGAGGAGAATCGTCCCCGGCGTGCGGGCTCTCGCAGTTGCTGCGCAACCGCTGACGCCGCCGCGGACGACCGCGCGAAGCGCGGTCGCCGAGGGCTCTCGCAGTTGCAAGGGCAACTGCTGTCGCCCGCCAGCGACGACGTTTCACGTCGCGCTGTACCCGCGGGCGCGCAGCTCGCAGGCGGGACAGGTGCCGCAGCCATAGCCCCAATCGTGGAGATGGGTCCGGTCGCCGAGATAGCAGCTATGGGTCTCGTCGCGGATGAGGGCGCGAAGCGCGGCGCCGCCGAGCTCGTCGGCGAGCTTCCAGGTGCCCGCCTTGTCGATCCACATCAAGGGCGTGTGCAGGACGAAGCGGCTCGCCATGCCGAGATTGAGCGCCGCCTGCAGCGCCTTGATGGTGTCGTCGCGGCAATCGGGATAGCCGGAATAATCGGTCTCGCACATGCCGCCGACGATGTGGCGCAGGCCGCGACGATAGGCGAGCGCGGCGGCGAGCGTGAAGAACAGGATGTTCCGGCCCGGCACGAAGGTGGAAGGCAGTCCCGCCTCCGTCATCCTGATCTCGGCATCCGAGGTGAGCGCGGTGTCGCTGACCTGGCCGAGCAGGCCGAGATCGAGCAGGTGATCGGCGCCGAGCCGGTCGGCCCATTCGGGCTTCATCGCGCCGAGCGCCGCCCGGATCGGCCCGCGGCAGGCGAGCTCGACGGCGTGACGCTGGCGGTAGTCGAAGCCCACCGTCTCCACCGTGGCGAAGCGCTCCAGCGCCCAGGCGAGGCAGGTGGTGGAATCCTGGCCGCCCGAGAAGAGGACGAGAGCGCCGTCGGTCATCGGGGGCTCCGTGGGTTTGCCGCAACGATCGAAACATTGCTCCCGTTTTCCCCGCGAAAGCGGGGACCCAGAGCAAGCGACGCGCGGTCGCTCCTGGGCCCCCGCTTTCGCGGGGGCGGCGAGGTTAGTTCACAAGGCGATGACACGTCAGGCCGGCGCCAGGCGCCAGACGACCTCGGCGTCGCTGCGGGAGCGCAGCTCCCAGCGCAGGCTGCGGTCGTGGGTGGCGAGGCAGCCTTGCCAGAGGCGGTTCCAGGCGGCGAAGCCGTCGGCGCCGGGCGGCAACAGGGGAAAGGAGCGCTGGCGCAGGAGCCAGGCCGCGCCGTCGCGCGCGACCGCGACCTCGGCACCTTGCGCCGCGGCCAGCCGGCGGAAGAGCTCGGCAAAGCCCGCGGCGCCGGTCTGGTCGAGGCCGAGCAGCGCCTTCGCGTCCTCGCCGAATTGCAGGCCGACGAGATAGGCGGCGCGGCCGGCCAGCGCGTCGGCCTCGGCCGCGCCGAAGAGGCCGTAGAGCTCGGGCAGCGCGCTGCGGACATATTCGATGGCGTAGTTGCGCCGCGCCTTGGCGAGGCGCTCGAGCGACCATTCGCCCTCGGGCAGGCGCGGCGCCGCCGCGGGATCGAAGAGCGGCGCCGCCTCCTCGGGCGCGAAGCGCAGCCGCTCCTCGGGCGTGAGCGCGCGGTCGTACTCGCAGAAATAACCCTCGAGCGCGTCCTGCTCGTCGACCGTCTGCTTGGTGCAGACGAAGCCCAGCCGCGGATTGCCCAGCGCCGGCCCGTTCTCGGCGTGCCAGCCGCGCAGCATCGCCCGCGACACTGTGCTCGGCACGGCGCAGATCGCCGTGCCCTCCCACATCCAGCGCGGCGCCGGGTAGCGGATCCAGGCCTTGCGCGGGCTCTCCTCGACATATTCGACGCGCACCCCGCCGATGCGGTTGGAGAGGTAGTGGTAGCGCGCCGAGGCGACGGCGTCGGGCAGCCCCTGGAGGCCGAGCTTGGCGAGGCCGGGCAGGAACTTCTCGCGCTGCTGGCGGCGGAACAGGCGGAACACCAGCTCGGCGGCCGCCGCGGCGCTCCGCTGCGTCACCACCGTCAGGATGAGGCCGGTGACCCAGCCGTGATAGAGCCGCGCGATGGCGGCGTAGCCCGCTTCCATGGCCGCCATCGGAGCATCGCCGGGCGGAGGAGGCAAGCCCCGCGGGGCACAATTCTTGGTTAATCCCTTCTTAAGGCAAATCGCCTTAGGGTTCCGCCAAGCCATACCGCAAGACCAGGGCTTCCCCATGGACCAACCCGACCAGACGCCGTTCCGCGCCATCGACGATATCGGCGTCCGCCTGCCCGTCGGCATGCCGCTGCCGGTCGATCCCGATCTCCGCGCCGCGGTGGCGCGCTCGGCCGGCATCACCCGCGGCGCCGGCGTCGTGATGGCGGCGCGCGAGATCGCCGCCGATCCCGGCGGCACGCTGCGCACCATCCTGGCGCTGACCAAGCTGCTGGTGTTCGGGCGGGCGCAGCAGACCATCGACGAGGTGGCCGGCAGCGGCACCGAGCTCGGCTGCAAGAGCGGCTGCGCCTGGTGCTGCTATCAGAGCGTCGAGGCGACGATCCCCGAGGCGATCCTGGTCGCGCTCCAGCTCACCGATCTCGACGATCCCCGCCGCGCCAGGATCCTGGCGAATGCCGCCCGCTTCCGCGACATGAGCGAGCGCGACCACCGCCGCAGCGGCACGCCCTGCGCGCTGCTCGGCGCCGACAACCGCTGCTCGGTCTATGACAGCCGGCCGCTGATGTGCCGGGCGATGATGGCGGGCAAGGCCGAGCAATGCCGCGCCGCGCACGAGGCGGCGCTGAAGGGCGAGCCGGAGACGCCGATCGAGCTGTTCCTGTTCGCGCAATACTTCATCCTCGGCGACCAGGCGGGGCTGCGCGGCATCCTGCGCGACATGGGGCTGCAGGACGATCTCGTCGAGCTGACCCAGGCGGTGGCCGCCTTCCTCGATGACCCCACGCTGATCGACCGCTGGCTCAACCGCGAGCGCATCTTCGACGCGCAGATGGCGCCGCCGATCCATCGCGCGCAGGCCGCGGCGATGGCGGAGCAGCCGGCGGCGGGGTGAGCCGGCGCGCAAGAGTTTTCACCACATTTTCGAGCGAGACCGGGCTCGCGGGATTATGGAGAATCACCGGCGCGGTGCGGGCTTTCGCGGTTGCAAGAGCAACCGCTGGCGCCCGCGGGCGACGACGCTGCGCGTCGCGCCAGCCTTACGCCAGTTTGTCCAATTCCCTGAGCAGGGTGTCGCCCATGACCGTGGTCGAGACGCGGGCGGTGCCGCTCTGCATGATGTCGCTGGTGCGCACGCCGCCTTTCAGCGTGTTGAGCACCGCGCTCTCGAGCAGCGCCGCCTCCTCGGCGAGGTCGAAGGAATAGCGCAGCATCATGGCGAAGGAGAGCACGCAGGCGAGCGGGTTCGCCATGTCCTTGCCGGTGATGTCGGGCGCGCTGCCATGGACGGGCTCGTAGAGCGCCTTGTGGCGGCCGCTGGCGTCGGCGGCGCCGAGCGAGGCGGAGGGCAGCATGCCGAGCGAGCCCGTCAGCATCGCCGCGCAATCCGACAGCAGGTCGCCGAAGAGGTTGTCGGTGACGATGACGTCGAACTGCTTGGGATTGCGCACCAGCTGCATGGCGCAGTTGTCGGCGTACATGTGCGCGAGCTCGACATCCTTGTACTCGGCGTCGCGCAGCTTCTGGATCTCCTCGCGCCACAGCAGGCCCGATTCCATCACGTTGGATTTCTCCACCGAGGTGACGCGGCCGCGACGCTTGCGCGCGAGCTCGAAGGCGACGCGGCCGACGCGGACGATCTCGGGCGTGGTGTAGACCTGGGTGTTGACGCCGCGGCGCGTGCCGTCGGGCAGCGTCTCGATGCCGCGCGGCTCGCCGAAATAGACGCCGCCGGTGAGCTCGCGCACGATCATGAGGTCGAGGTCGCGGATCACCTCCGGGCGCAAGGTCGAGGCGCCGATCAGCGGCTCGAACACCATCGCCGGCCGGAGATTGGCGAAAAGCCCCAGCTCCTTGCGCAGGCGCAGCAGGCCGCGCTCGGGCTTGGCCGAGAACGGCAGCGAATCCCATTTTGGGCCGCCGACCGCGCCGAACAGCACCGCATCGGCCGCCATCGCCGCCGCGAGCGTGCTCTCGGCGAGCGGCGTGCCATGCGCGTCATAGGCGGCGCCGCCGACGAGATCCTCGTTGAGATCGAAGCTGACGATGCGCCGGCGCTCGAACCAGTCGGCGACGCGATAGACCTGCCGCATCACCTCGGGGCCGATGCCGTCGCCGGGCAGCACCAGAAGCTTCTTGTTGGACGCCATGACCAGCCAATCTCCCGCGTGCGGCTCAGGACCAGAGCCAGGGCTGGCTCAGCTTGTTCTTCTCCTCGAAGGAGGATATCGACGGCGCCTTCTGCAGCGTGAGGCCGACATCGTCGAGCCCGTTCAGCAGGCAGTGCTTGCGGAAGGGGTCGATGTCGAAATGCACCACGCCGCCATCGGGCCGGGTGATGGTCTGCTGCTCCAGGTCGACGGTGAGCCGCGCATTGGCGCCCTTGCGCGCATCGTCCATCAGCTGATCGACGATCTCCTGCGGCAGCTTGATCGGCAGGATGCCGTTCTTGAAGCAGTTGTTGTAGAAGATGTCGGCGAAGCTCGCGGCGATGACGCAGCGGATGCCGAAATCGAGCAGCGCCCAGGGCGCGTGCTCGCGCGAGCTGCCGCAGCCGAAATTCTCGCCGGCGACCAGCACCTTGGCCTTGCGGTAGGCGGGCTTGTTGAGGATGAAGTCGGGATTCTCCGACCCGTCCTCGCGATAGCGCAGCTCGTCGAACAGCACCTTGCCGAGGCCGCTGCGCTTGATCGTCTTCAGATGCTGCTTGGGGATGATCTTGTCGGTGTCGACATTGATCATCGGCAGCGGCGCGGCGATGCCGTCGAGCGTGGTGAATTTGTCCATGGCTGCGATCCCGTTTCGCGCGAAAATTGCGGCGAAAGGATTAGCGAAACCCGTGCTGGCGCGCAAGCCGGCAGGGTCCCGCCTGCAGATCGATCAGGCGCGCGGCATGACCCTCCCGCCTACCGGCAGGAAACGCCGAGGACGCGCGATCGTTTCGGCGGGAGCGCTCCCGCAAAGGCAAGTCCTTCTCCGCCCTTCAGGGCGGAGAAGGATTTAGGATGAGGTGGGTGTGCGCTATCGGCGCCGGAGCGTCGTGCCCCCCACCTCACCCGGCCTCTCCGCCCCCAGGGGCGGAGAGGAGAAGATTTCCGGTCGAGGGCAGCTGACCAGCGACGCAGCGGGTTGCGCCAGGAGGCTCGTCCGCGCGGTGCGGGCTTTCGCGGTTGCAAGAGCAACCGCTGGCGCCCGCCGGATAGACGCTGCGCGTCTAGCCCAAGTCCCGCACGTCGGCGAGGTGGCCGGTGACGGCGGCGGCGGCGGCCATGGCGGGGCTCACGAGATGGGTGCGGCCGCCGCGGCCCTGGCGGCCCTCGAAATTGCGGTTCGAGGTCGAGGCGCAGCGCTCGCCCGGCTCGAGCTTGTCCGGGTTCATGGCGAGGCACATCGAGCAGCCGGGCTCGCGCCATTCGAAGCCCGCCTCGAGGAAGACGCGGTCGAGCCCTTCCTCCTCCGCCTGGTGCTTCACCAGGCCCGATCCCGGCACCACCATGGCGTTGACGCCGGCCGCCACCGTGCGGCCCTTGGCGACCGCTGCCGCGGCGCGCAGATCCTCGATGCGGCCATTGGTGCAGGAGCCGATGAAGACGCGCTGCACCGGCACCTCGACGAGGCGCGTCCCCGGGGTCAGCCCCATATACTCGAGCGAGCGCTCCATCGCGGCGCGACGGGCCGCATCCGCGACATCGGCGGGGTCGGGCACGCGCCCGGTGATCGGCAGCACGTCCTGCGGGCTGGTGCCCCAGGTGACCTGCGGCGCGACATCGCCGGCGGCGAGTGCCACCTCGGTGTCGTAACGCGCGCCGGCATCCGACGGCAGCGTGCGCCAGAACGCCAACGCCTGCTCCCAGGCGGCGCCCTTGGGCGCGTGCGGCCGGCCCTTCAGATACTCGAAGGTGGTCTCGTCGGGCGCGATCAGCCCGGCGCGCGCGCCGGCCTCGATGGTCATGTTGCAGACGGTCATCCGCCCTTCCATCGAGAGCTTGCGGATGGCGCTGCCGGCATATTCGATGACATGGCCGGTACCGCCGGCGGTGCCGATCCTGCCGATGATGGCGAGCACGAGATCCTTGGCGCCGACGCCGAAGCCGAGATCGCCCTCCAGCGTGATGCGCATGTTCCTGGCCGGCTGCTGGATCAGCGTCTGCGTCGCCAGCACGTGCTCGACCTCGGAGGTGCCGATGCCGAAGGCGAGCGCGCCGAAGGCGCCGTGCGTCGCGGTATGGCTGTCGCCGCAGACGATGGTCATGCCCGGCTGCGACATGCCCTGCTCGGGGCCGATGATGTGGACGATGCCCTGGCGTATGTCGTCGATGGCGAAATAGGGCACGCCGAATTCCCGCACGTTGCGCTCCAGCGTCTCGACCTGGAGACGGCTCTCGGGCTCGGCGATGCCGCGCGAGCGGTCGGTGGTCGGCACGTTGTGGTCGGCGACGGCGACGGTGAGCTCGGGGCGCCGCACCTTGCGGCCGCCGGCGCGCAGCCCCTCGAAGGCCTGCGGGCTCGTCACCTCATGCACGAGATGCCGGTCGATGTAGAGAAGGCAGGTGCCGTCCGGCTGACGATCCACCACATGGGCGTCCCAGATCTTGTCGAAAAGCGTGCGCGGTCCTGCCATCGTCCTCTCTCCTGCCCTCTATCCCGCCGCCGCGGGGGCTATTCCTTTTCCTTGGCGGCGCCGGCCTGGGCCGCCTCGCCGGTGTCGCGCTCGCGCTCGGCGATGCGCGCCGCCTTGCCCTTGCGGCCGCGGAGATAATAGAGCTTGGCGCGGCGCACCGAGCCGCGGCGCACCACCTCGATGGCGGTGATGCGCGGCGAGTAGAGCGGGAAGATGCGCTCCACGCCCTCGCCATACGAGATCTTGCGCAAGGTGAAGCTCGAGTTGATGCCCGAGTTCTTGCGCGCGATGCACACCCCCTCGAAGGCCTGGGTGCGGCGATGCGGCTTCTCGTCCTTCTGGCCCTTCTGGGCCTTCTCGGCCTTCTCCGACAGCTTGTCGTCCTCGACCACGACCGTGACGCGGACCGTGTCGCCCGGCGCGAAATCCGGCACCGCCCGGCGGGCCAGCGCCTTCTTGATCTCTTCCTGCTCGAGCGTCTGCATAACGTTCATGGCACCACCTCCGACCTATGATCCCGCGCGGCCCTGCCGGGCGAGATAGCGTTCCCACATATCCGGACGACGCTGGCGCGTCGCCGCCTCCGCCTGCGCCTCGCGCCAGCGGCGGATCTCCTCGTGATGTCCCGACAGCAGAACCTCCGGGACGGCGCGCCCCTGCCAGTTCTGCGGCCGGGTGTACTGGGGATATTCGAGCAATCCCCGCGCGAAACTCTCTTCCTCCAGCGCCGCGGCATCGCCGACCACGCCCGGCAGCAGCCGCACGCAGGCGTCGATCAGCAGGATCGCCGCCGGCTCGCCCCCCGACAGCACGAAATCGCCGAGGCAGATCTCTTCCATCGCCCGCGCCTCGATGACCCGCTCGTCGACGCCCTCGAAGCGGCCGCAGAGCAGACGCAGGCCGGGGCCCGCCGCCAGCTCGCGCACGCGCGCCTCGGTGAGCGGCCGGCCGCGCGGCGAGAGATAGATCAGAGGCCCCGGGCCCGGCACGCTCGCGACCGCGGCGTCGACGATATCGGGGCGCATCACCATGCCGGGACCGCCGCCGAAGGGCGCGTCGTCGACCGAGCGGTGTTTATCGCGCGCAAAATCGCGGATGTCCACCGTCTCCAGCCGCCACAGCCCGTCGCGCAGGCCCTTGCCGGCGAGCGAATGGCCGAGCGGCCCGGGAAACATCTCCGGGAAGATGGTCAACGCGACGGCGGTCCAGGGCGCGCTCATGACGCGGCTCCGGCGGGCACGGAAGAAAGGAGGACCACGGAGGCACGGAGATCACGGAGAAGACGTCCATGATCGTCGCCCCCGCGAAAGCGGGGGCCCAGGAGCAGTCGCTCATCGCTCCCCCTGGATCCCCGCTTTCGCGGGGAAGACGAGACCGGGTGGCGATGCCGCCAGAGACGTGCCGTCGCGCCGGTCATGCGTCCTCCTCGGACTCGGCGGGGCGGTTGTCGAAGAGTCCCGCCGGCGGGTCCAGGACCAGGCGGCCGGCAGCGAGGTCGACCACCGGCACCGCCGCTTCGGTGAAAGGCACCAGCACCACCGCGCCGTCAGGCTGCTCGATCTCGAGGCTGTCGCCGGCGCCGAAATCATGCACCGCGCGCACCCGGCCGAACGGCGTGCCGTCCTTGAGCGCCACCGCCAGGCCGATGAGATCGGCGTGGTAGTACTCCTCCTCGCCGGCCGGCGGCAGCGCGGCGCGCGGCAGGTAGAGCCGCGTGCCCTTGAGCCGCTCGGCCGCATCGCGGTCGGCGATCCCCGGGATGCGGGCGATGAGCAGGCCGCGCACGGTGCCGTCGAGGGTCAGCGCGAGGCGCCGCGCGCCCTCCTCGTCCTCGAGCGGGCCATAGGCGACGATCGACGCGGGGTCGGCGGTGAAGCTCTTCACCCTGACCGCCCCGCGCACGCCATGCGCGCCCGTGATCACGCCCATCAGCACGCGTCGCTCTCCCGCCAACTCGCCGGCCTCAGCCCTGCGCCGGCGCGCTCTCGCCCGCCGCCGCCTCGCCCGCCGCCGCGGCGGCCTTGGCGCGCTCCTGCGCCTTGGCGCGCGGCGCCGACTTCTTCGGCGTCTGCCGGATCTCGGGCTTCGGCCCGAGACCGGCATCGGCGAGGAAGCGCTGCACGCGCTCGCTCGGCTGCGCGCCGACGCCGAGCCAGTACTGGATGCGCTCGGTCTTCAGCACCACGCGCTCGGCGTGGCCGCGATCGAGCATCGGGTTGTAGGTGCCGAGCTTCTCGATGAAGCGGCCGTCGCGGGGGCTGCGCGAATTGGCGACGACGACGCTGTAGAACGGCCGCTTCTTGGTGCCGCCGCGGGTCAAACGGATCTTGAGGGACATGGAGTTCCTTTCCTCGGACGCGGGATCATTCGGGCTGGTGGCACACGGCTTCGATCTTGTGTCCGTCGGGATCGAAGACGAAGGCGCCGTAGTAATCGGCGTGGTACTGGCTGCGCAGCCCCGGGCGGCCGTTGTCGACCCCGCCGGCGCCGAGCGCCGCGGCGTGGAAGGCATCGACCGCGGCGCGGCTGGGCGCGGCAAAGCAGATGTGGAGGCCGAGATTGGGCTTCACGGTGCGGTGCTGCGTGATCCAGAAGGCGAGCGCCTTGGCCGGCGCGCGGTCATAGCCCGAGGCCGAGGCCTCGTCGAAGAGCCGGCGATAGCCCAGCGGCTCCAGCGCCGCGTCGTAGAAGGCGCGGCTGCGGCCGAGATCGGCGACGCCCAGCGAGAGATGGTCAAGCATCGCGCTCATCGGCCGAAGCCGCCGCCGCCGCCCGGCAGGATCGCGCCCAGGCCGTGGCGCATCAGGCCCTTCTTCCCGAGCTTGTTCATCTTCTTCATCATGTTCGCCATGTCCTGATACTGCTTCAGCAGCCGGTTGATCTCGGGCACGCTGGTGCCGGATCCCGCGGCGATGCGCAGCCGGCGCGAGGCGTTCAGCAGCTTGGGATTGCGCCGCTCGGATTTGGTCATCGAGGAGATGATCGCCTCCTGGCGCTTGATCATGCCGTCGTCGATCTTGGCTTCCTCGAGCTGCTTCTTGACCTTGTTGATCCCCGGCAGCATGCCCATGACGCCGCCCATGCCGCCCATCTTGCGCAGCTGCTTCAGCTGCTGCGCCAGATCGTCGAGGTCGAAGGCGCCCTTCTGCAGCTTGCGCGCAAGCTTCTCGGCCGCTTCCTGGTCGACGGTCTCGGCCGCTTTCTCGACCAGGCCGACGACGTCGCCCATGCCGAGGATGCGGCCGGCGACGCGCTCGGCATGGAAGGGCTCGATCGCATCGAGCTTCTCGCCGGTGCCCATGAACTTGATCGGCCGGCCGGTGATCTGGCGCATCGAGAGCGCGGCGCCGCCGCGGGCGTCGCCATCGACGCGGGTGAGCACGATGCCGGTGATGCCGACGCGCTCGGCAAAGGCCTTGGCGACGTTGACCGCGTCCTGGCCGGTCATGGCATCGGCCACCAGCAGGGTCTCGGTCGGCTGCGCGACGTCGCGCACCGCCGCCACCTCCTGCATCAGCGGCTCGTCGATATGGAGCCGGCCGGCGGTGTCGAGGATGACCACGTCATAGGCCTCGCGCCGCCCCGTATCGAGGGCGCGCCGGGCGATCGCCACCGGCCGCTCGCCGGCGACGATGGGCAGCGACGCGACCTCGGTCTGCCGCCCGAGCACCGCGAGCTGCTCCTGCGCCGCCGGGCGCTGCACGTCGAGCGAGGCGAGCAGCACCTTCTTGCGCTCGCGGATCCTGAGGATGCGGCCGAGCTTGGCGGCGGTGGTGGTCTTGCCCGAGCCCTGCAGCCCCACCATCATGATCACGACCGGCGGCACGGCGTTGAGGTTGAGCGGCTGCGCCTCGGCGCCGCCCAGGGTCTCGACGAGATGGTCGTGGACGACCTTCACCACCATCTGCCCCGGCGTCACCGAGCGCAGCACCTCCTGGCCGATGGCCTTCTCGCGCACGGCATTGACGAAGTCCTTGACCACCGGCAAGGCCACGTCGGCCTCGAGCAGCGCCACGCGGATCTCGCGCAGCGCGGTGGCGACATCGTCCTCCGACAGCGCGCCATGGCGGCGCAGCCGGTCGAAGACGTCGTTGAGGCGGTTGCTCAGGCTCTCGAACATGGTCTTCCCGCAAAACCGAAGGGGCCAGTGCGCGACACTCGCGGACTGACCGGCCCCCTGAGGGGCATAGGGAACGCTTCAAACGGAAGCGGGCGGAGAGTAGGGGCGAGGCCGGGGCGTGTCAACGGGCCGCACGGCCGCTTTCGCGGGGAAGGCATGGGTGACGAGCCGGGACGCCGCGGCGGGCGGGGTTGACCGGCCACGCTATATCTGGTCGTATATATCCATCGCTATATATGAATTGATATAGCGGGAAGAGGAGCGATGGCGGGTGTGTTCGAGAGGGAGCGGGTGCTGCCGGGCGACTGGCGCGCGGCGGCGTCGGGGCGGCTGGCGGCGGCACCGGCGCCGGCGGACGATGCCGTCGCGGCGCTGCTCAATGACCGGCGCCGGCGCAGGATCTGGGATCTCAGCGGCAGCCTGCATTGTTCCGTTATCGGCACCTGCCTTGCCGCCGCCGAATTGCGGCAGCTGCTGATCCGCCTCAAGCATGCCGATGCCGAGACCGCCTCGGACCATGACCTCCACGGCCAGGGCGTGCTGCTGGCGCGCCAGCACGATCTCGGCGGCAAGCTGCTCAACAAGGCGCTCGACCGGCGCCACCACGTCGCGATCCACCAATTCACCAAGGCGCGCGGCGAGGCCGCGGTGCGCGGGCTGTGGCGCGAGGCGGTGAAGCGCGGCGACATCCCGGGCGCCTATTGGGCGGTGCTGACCCATCCCGACACCGGCGAGGAGCTGCTGCGCCAGGTGTTCGGCGAGGTGCACATGCTGTCGCATCTGGTGGGCGCGGCCAACCGCGCCGATATCCGCCGGCTGCACCAGCTCGAAGAGGAGAACGCGGCGCTGCTGGCCAAATCCCAGCGCCAGCAGGCGCGGCTGCGCGAGACGGCGATGCGGCACGAGGCGGAGATGCGCGCGCTCTCGGCCGCGCTCGCCCGGCGGCATGAGGCGCCCGGGAGCGCCGAGCCGCCGCCGGCGGAAGCGGCAGGCGAGCCGGGGATCGCCGCGCTGGAGCGGCGGCTGGCGGCCGAAGCGGCGCGGCGCGAGCGCGCGGAGCAGCGGCTCGCCGCCGCCGCGGCGGCGCTACGCGAGCGCGACGACGCCCGCCGCGCGGCAGCGGCAGAGCGCGACGCGCTGCGCGCCGAGCTCGCCGCGGCCGAGGACAATGTGCAGGCGCTGCTGGCGGCGGGAAGCGAGGACCGCCCGCCCGATCTCGAGGGCCTGTCGGTGCTCTATATCGGCGGCAGGCCGCAGCAGGTGACCCGGCTGCGCGCGCTGTCGGAGCGCGCCTCGGCCCGCTTCCTGCACCATGACGGCGGCATCGACGAGCGCAGCGGCCTGCTGCCGGGGCTGATCAGCCGCGCCGACATCGCCCTCTTCCCGGTCGACTGCATCAGCCACGAGGCGGCGCTGATGGTGAAGCGGCTGTGCCGGCAATCGGGCAAGCCCTGGCTGCCGCTGCGCACGGCCAGCGTCACCGCCTTCCTCGCCGCCTTCGCGCCGATGCGCAGCGCCGTGGCGCGCGCGAGCGGCGCGGCGGCGGAGTGAGGGCTAGGCGAAGGCGCGTAGCGCCTTCGTCCGCGGCGGCGACAGCGGTTGCCTAAGCAACCGCGAGAGCCGCACCGTGCCGGCTAGCCCCCACCGTGCGGGCTTTCGCGGTTGCAAGAGCAGCCGCTGGCGCCCGCCGGCGACGAGCGCTGCGCGCTCGCGCTAGTCGTCATCAGGATCGGCGACGTTCTTGCGCGCCGGCACGCGCCCGCGGCCGCTGGCCGAGGCCGCCTGGAAGGCGCGCAGATGCGGCGCCAGCGCGGCATGGGCCTCGCTCTCCATGTCGCGGTAATGCTGCACCATGCTCTTGCCGAAGGGCGTCAGCGCCGCGCCGCCGCCCGCCTCGCCGCCGAGCCGGGTCGCCACCAGCGGGCTCTTGAATTGGCGGTTGATCTCGTCGATGAGCAGCCAGGCGCGGCGATAGGACATGTTCATCGCCCGGCCGGCGGCCGAGATCGAGCCGGTCTCGTCCACCAGCTCGAGCAGCCGGATCTTGCCCGGCCCGATCGAGCCGAGCGCGGCGAGGTCGATGCGGAGCGTCAGCCTGGCCATGGCGCAATCGTACCAGCTTCCCGGGATAAGAGAAGATTCCCCGCGCGATCTCGTGACGGCAATGTGAGGTGACCGGAGCGGAGCGGGCGGGTAAGAGACGGCGTGCGGCAGAGAGACACCTCAACGACCATCCCCATGCAACCTTGGCTCGATTACGGCGGAAAGCTCTCGCCGCTGAAGCTCCTGGTCTTCGTCAGCCTGTTCCTGCCCGGCGCGTGGGTCGCGTTGGCGCTGGCGACCGGGCAGCTCGGCGCCGAGCCGGTCAAGGCGGCGCTGCACCAGATCGGCCTCTGGGCGGTCCGGCTGCTGCTGATCACCTTGGCCGTCACCCCCGCGCGGTCGATCCTGCACTGGCCGCGGCTGCTGCTGGTGCGGCGCATGCTGGGGGTCGGCGTCTTTGCCTATGCCGTTGCCCATCTGCTGCTCTACATCGCCTTCGAGGCCTTCGACCTCGCCAAGGTGGTGAGCGAGATCGCGCTCCGGCTCTATCTCACCATCGGCTTCGTCGCGCTGCTGGGGCTGGCGGCGCTGGCGGCGACCTCGACCGACGGCATGGTGCGGCGGCTGGGCGGGCGGCGCTGGCAGCGCCTGCACCGGCTGGTCTATGGCATCGCCGCGCTGGCGCTCGTCCACTACTTCATCCAGTCCAAGCTCGAGGTCTACGAGCCGATGGTGATGGACGGGCTCTTCTTCTGGCTGATGGGATACCGGCTGGCGGCGTCGCGCCGGCGCGACCGGCGGGTGCCGCTCTGGGCGCTGGCCGGGCTCGGGCTCGGCGCCGGGGCGCTCACGGCGCTGGGCGAAGCGGTCTATTACTGGTTCAAGACCGGCGTCGATCCGCGGCTGCTGCTGGCGGTCAATTTCTCGCTCGCCACCGGCATCCGGCCGGGCATGGTGGTGCTGGCGGCGGGCGCCGGGGTCGTGGCGCTGGCGGCGCTCGGCATGCTCTGGGCGCGGCGGGCGCGGCCGGTCATGGCAGGACGGTGAAGCCCTGCTTCTCGAAGAACGGCCTGGCCGCCGGCGATTCGAGGAAACGGAGCAGCAGCGGCGCGGCGGGGTTCTTGCCGGCCGTGGTCAGCGCGATCGGATAGATGATCGGCGGGTGGGTCTCGGCGGGAAAGACGCCGACGATCCTGACCCCGCGATCGGCGGCGGCGTCGGTCTGGTAGACGATGCCGAGCGGCGCCTCGCGGCGCGAGACGAAGAAGAGCGCGCCGCGCACATCCTGCGCGCGGGCGAGATGGTCGGCGACCGAGGACCAGACACCGAGCTTCTCGAGCGCCGCCGTGGCGTATTTGCCGGCCGGCACCGCGGCGTCGGCGACCGAAAGCCGGCCGCCCTGCAGCAGGCTCGCCAGCGGGAAGCCCGGCTTGATCTCGACCTTGACCGTGCTGTCGGCGGGGGCGATCAGCACCAGCCGGTTGCCGAGCAGGTCCTTGCGCGTCGCGGGCCGGATCAGCTGGTGCTTCTGGGCATAATCCATCCAGCCGAGATCGGCGGAGATGTAGAGATCGGCGGGGGCGCCGCTCTCGAGCTGGCGGGCGAGCGCGGAGCTGGCGGCATAGGAGACCTGCGCCACGTCGCCGGTCTGCTTGTGCCAGGCGGCCACCGCATCGTCGAGCGCGTTGCGCAGGCTCGCCGCGGCGAAGACCAGCACCGGCTCGGCGGCGGCGGCCGGCGGCGCCGCGCCGAGGCCGACCACGATCAGCAGCGCCGCCGCCAAGGCGCAGCGCCGGAATGCGAGAAGCTTCATCGCGCCCGTTCCCTTTCTTGCCGGGCCGCTGCCGCGGCCAGGATCAGTCCTTGAAAATGATGACGTCCGTCGACTTGATCACCGCCGTCACCTTGTCGCCCGGCTTCAGCGCGAGATCGTCGGCGCTCTCGGTGAAGATCGCCGATTTGATGTGATTGCCGCCGCCGATATCGACGGTGACCTGGGCCATGACCTGGCCCTTCTTCACCTCCATGACCGTGCCGGCGAAGTGATTGCGCGCGCTCATCTTCATGGCGGCCTCCGTGGGGAGCTCGTTCCGGGTATATTCCAGTGGATATAACGATAGGGGATCGCGCGGGCAGCGTCCAGGGGGGCGGCGGGGTGGCTAGTCCGCACGGTGCGGGCTTTCGCGCCCCGGATCAAGTCCGGGGCGCTGGCGCCCGCCGGCGACGACGCGCTGTCGCGCGTCGCGCTAGTTTATGCCAAGATCGCGGCCCCCGGAACCGGCGGCGCGATGAACACCGACAAGGCCATCAACATCGAGGATCTGCGGCGGATGGCGAAGCGCCATCTGCCGCGGATGTGCTTCGACTTCATCGAGGGCGGGCTCGAGGACGAGCGCGGCATCGCGCGCAACGAGAGCGCCTTCGACCGCCACGCGCTGGTGCCGCGCTACCTCGCCGATGTCGCCCGGCGCGACCTCTCGGCGACGCTCTTCGGGCGCCGCTATGCGCTGCCCTTCGGCATCGCGCCGACCGGGATCGCCGGGCTCTTCCGCCGCGGCGCCGATCTCATGCTGGCGGAAGCGGCGAAGGCGGCCGACATCCCCTTCATCCTGTCGGGCGCCAGCACCGGCTCGATCGAGGACGTGGCCAAGGTCGGCGCCGGAGCATGCCTGGTACCAGCTCTATGGCGCGCGCGACCGCACGGTGTCGGAGGACATGATCCGCCGCGTGCGCGATGCCGGGCTTTCCACCCTGGTGCTGACAGTGGACGTGCCGGTGGCCTCCAAGCGCGAGCGCAATTTGCGCAACGGCTTCGTGCGGCCCTACCGGATCAGGCCGTCGATCGCGCTCGAGGCGCTGCGCCATCCCGCCTGGATCGCCGACTTCCTGCGCCATGGCGGCATGCCCCATCTCGACAATTGGGTGCCCTATGCGCGCAAGGGCGCCAGCGCCAACGAGGTCGCCGACTACGTCGCGACGCAGACGCCCTCGATCCAGACCTGGCAGGATCTCGAGACCTATCGCCGGCTCTGGCCGCGCACGCTGGTGGTCAAGGGCATGCTCCATATCGACGACGCCAGGCGCGCGGCGGAGATGGGGGTCGACGGCATCATCGTGTCGAACCATGGCGGCCGCCAGCTCGACCGCGCGCCCTCGCCGCTCGAGGTGCTGCTGCCGATCACCCAGGCGGTGGGGAGCAAGGTGGCGGTGATGTTCGACAGCGGCGTGCGGCGCGGCTCCGACATCGTCATCGCGCGCTGCCTCGGCGCGCGCTTCACCTTCGTCGGCCGCGCCACGCTCTATGGCTGCGCCGCTGGCGGCGTCAAGGGCGCCACGCGCGCCATCGACATCCTGCGCGACGAGCTCGACCGCGTCATGGTGCAGATCGGCTGCGCCGCCGTCGACCAACTCGGCCCGGACTGGCTGATGGCGGACGGCTGAGGAGGTCGCTCAGCCTTGGAAGCCGCTGGATCGCCCCACCTCACCCTCCCGCTGCGCCCCTGAGGGGCGGAGAGGGTTGGGGTGAGGGGGGAGATGCTCAGGCCTCAGGTGACAGGCTGGAGCGCGCGGCTTATATAGCGCGGCATGCGCGGCAGGCATTTCCTCAAGATGCACGGGCTCGGCAACGATTTCGTCGTGCTGGACGCGCGCGGCGACGCGCTGGCGCTCGACGCCAAGGCGGCGCGCGCCATCGCCGACCGGCATCTGGGCGTCGGCTGCGACCAGCTGCTGATCCTGGAGCGGCCGCGCTCGCCCGAGGCCGACATCTTCATGCGCATCCGCAACGCCGATGGCGGCGAGGTCGCGGCCTGCGGCAACGGCACGCGCTGCATCGCCGCGCTGGTCATGCGCGAGACCGGCAAGCACCGGGTGGTGGTGGAGACGGCGGCGGGGCTGCTCGAGGCGCGCGCGGCGAGCGGCGGCCGGATCAGCGTCGATATGGGCCCGGCGCTGCTCGACTGGCGCGACATCCCGCTGGCGCGCGAGTGCGACACGCTGCACGTGCCGCTGTCGCTGGGGCCGCTGGTCGATCCCGTCTGCACCAGCATGGGCAACCCGCACGCGACCTTCTTCGTCGCCGATGCCGAGGCGATCGACCTCGAGGCGCTGGGCCCGCGGCTCGAGCATGATCCGATCTTTCCCGAGCGCGCCAATATCGGCGTGGCGCAGGTGATCGCGCCGGACCGGATGCGGTTTCGCGTCTGGGAGCGCGGCGCCGGCGTCACCATCGCCTGCGGCACCGGCGCCTGCGCGGCGCTGGTGGCGGCGGCGCGGCGCGGGCTCACCGGGCGCAAGGCCGAGATCCGGCTCGATGGCGGGCCGCTCGAGATCGAGTGGCGCGGCGACGGGCGGGTGCTGATGACCGGACCGGTGGCCACGAGCTTCTCCGGCACGCTCGACCCGTCGCTGCTGGGCTGAGGCGCCCGGCATGCTCGACATCCTCACCTTCGGCTGCCGGCTGAACGCCGTCGAATCCGAGGTGATCCGCCGCCAGGCCGAGGCGGCCGGGCTCAAGGACGCGGTCATCGTCAACACCTGCGCCGTGACCTCCGAGGCCGAGCGCCAGGCGCGCCAGGCGATCCGCCGCGCGCGGCGCGAGCGGCCGGGCGCGCTGCTCGTCGTCACCGGCTGCGCCGCGCAACTGGCGCCCGAGCGCTATGCCGCCATGCCCGAGGTCGACCGCGTGCTGGGCAATGAGGAGAAGCTGCGGGCGGAAAGCTATGGCGAGGGCGCGCGGGTCAGGGTCGCCGACATCGCCGCGGTGCGCGAGACGGCGGCGCATCTCATCGACGGGCTCGACCGCCACATCCGCGGCTTCCTGCAGGTGCAGCAGGGCTGCGACCATCGCTGCAGCTTCTGCATCATCCCGCTGGCGCGCGGCCCCGGCCGCTCGGTGGCGATGGGCGAGATCGTCGCCCAGGCGCGGCACCTAGTCGAGCTCGGCGTCGCCGAGATCGTGCTCACCGGCGTCGACCTCACCGCCTATGGCGGCGATCTGCCGGGCAAGCCGCGCCTGGGCCAGCTGGCGCGCCGGCTGCTGGCGCTGGTGCCGGAGCTGCCGCGGCTCAGGCTCTCCTCGCTCGATCCCGCGGAGATCGATGACGATCTCTGGCGTTTGCTGGCGCAGGAGCCGCGCCTCATGCCGCATCTCCACCTGTCGCTGCAAGCGGGCGACGATCTCGTGCTGAAGCGCATGAAGCGCCGGCACAGCCGCGCCGAGGCGCTGGCGGCCTGCCGGCGCGCGCGCGAGCTGCGCCCGGACGTGGCGCTCGGCGCCGACCTCATCGCCGGGTTCCCGACCGAGAGCGAGGCGATGGCCGAGCGGACGCGCGCGCTGATCGAGGAAGCCGGCATCGACTACGTCCATGTCTTCCCGTTCAGCGCGCGCGCCGGCACGCCCGCCGCGCGCATGCCGCTGCTGCCGGGCGGGCTGGTCCATGAGCGCGCGGCGCGGCTGCGCGAGGCCGCGGCGGCGGCGCTGGCGCGGGCACTCGCGGCGCGGGTCGGCAGCCCGGCCGCGGTGCTGGTCGAGCGGCCGGGCTTCGGCCATAGCGAGCATTTCGCGCCGGTGCGCTTTGCCGGCGCGGCGCCGCGCGGCAGCCTGGTGCGGCTGCGCATCGCCGCCGCGACGGCGAGCGAGCTGCAGGGAGAGGCGGCATGAGCGATGAGCGGCGCGGCTGGTTCCAGCGGCTCAGGGCCGGGCTCGGCCGGTCCTCCTCGCGGCTCACCGAGGGCATCGCCGGCATCTTCGCCAAGCGCCGGCTCGACGAGGCGGCGCTCACCGAGCTCGAGGAGCTGCTGATCGCCACCGATCTCGGCACCGAGCTTGCCGAGGAGGTGACGGGACGGCTGCGGCGCACGCGCTTCAACCAGGAGGTGGCGCCGGAGGAGATCCGCGCCGCGCTCGCCGAGGAGGTGGCGAAGTCGCTGGCGCTGGTGGAGAAGCCGCTGCGCCTCGATCCCGCGACTAGGCCGCTGGTGGTGCTGGTGGTGGGGGTGAACGGCAGCGGCAAGACCACCACCATCGGCAAGCTCGCCAAGCAGTATCGCGACGCCGGCAAGACGGTGGTGATCGCCGCCGGCGACACCTTCCGCGCCGCGGCGGTGGAGCAGCTCAAGGTGTGGGGCGAGCGCGCCGGCGCCGAGGTGATGGCGCGCGAGACCGGCGCGGACGCGGCCGGGCTCGCCTTCGACGCCTATGAGCGGGCGCGGCGCGAGGGCGCCGACGTGCTGCTGATCGACACCGCCGGGCGGCTCCACAACAAGGCCGACCTCATGGCCGAGCTGCAGAAGATCGTGCGCGTGCTGAAGAAGGTCGATGCCAAGGCGCCGCACTCGGTGCTGCTGGTGCTGGACGCCACGGTCGGGCAGAACGCGCATCGCCAGGCCGAGACCTTCCGCGACATGGTGGGGGTCACCGGCATCGTCATGACCAAGCTCGACGGCACCGCGCGCGGCGGCGTGCTGGTCTCGCTCGCGGAGAAATACGGCATCCCCGTGCATTACATCGGCGTCGGCGAGAGCGCCGAGGATCTGCGCCCGTTCGAGGCCGAAGCCTTCGCCCGCAGCCTGGTCGGGCTGGAGAGATAGGCCCGCCTCATCCGGGCCTTGGGGCGGGAGGGGCGCAGGGGTAGAGTGGGTGGGGTTCGAAGAGGCCAGACCTCGCTGCGGAAGCACGCCCCGAGGCTGCGGACGAAGTCAAACCCCCGAACCGAGCTCGTGCCGTTGCCTGCGGAGCGAACCCGCCTACATTGCAAGGCACGACCGATCATCGTAACGTAACTTCTTTCCTCACGCGCAGGGCGTCGCCAGATGACCGAGATAACACTTCAAACCCTCATGGCGGCCTTGAGCCGCCCTGCTCATTTTCCGCAAGCGACAGAGAAATTGCATCTTCTCGTCGCCGGTACGCCTACCCCATTCGTCGCTCCAAAGTTCGAAATTCTTCAAGGCACAGCGGACGCGCTGAAAGCCGAGGTGATTTTCGTGGAGGCGTCTGCCGCGATAGGGAAAAGCACGATAGCTCGATTTATTTCGGCGGCAGTCGGAGCTGCAATTTTGGACTTGTCGAAGGTGCCGGTCGCCACGGGATCACTCAAAGCGCTTCTTCAGGAGCTCGAGAGTACCGAAAAAAGCGATCCGCTAGCCGCCTTTCACTCGGGGAATTGCCCAATAATTATCGACGCGTTGGACGAAGGACGATTGCTGTCCGGCGACACCGGTATAGAGAGCTTCTTGGAAACATCGGCCCAGCTTCTCCAAAGCAATCGCGCGGTAAGGTCTAAAATCAAGTTGCTATTCTTTGGAAGATTCTGAATCCATCGAGTTAGCACGGAATTGGATCGAGATCGCGTCACCCGACGTCACGCGCACCACGGTGCAGGTAGGGTTCTTCGATAAAAACGCCGCCTGGGAGCTTATAGAAGCCTACGCGGCACTGACGGCCAAGACTTCGCCTACGTCCAAATACCTCGGACACGAAGAAGCAGCCAAACAAGTTATCTCAGCTTATTTCGACGCGATCGAAAATGCGCTGGGCTTGGCCCACGGAACGCTGTGGACGGACGTACAAGGAAAAGCATTTGCAGGTTACGCGCCGGTGCTCGCGGCCGTTGGTTCACTGCTCGCGCTGATCGAGAACTACATCACCGTAGCAAATCGGCTTCAAAAGTTTGGAGGTCATGAGGCTTGGACGGTTATAGAGGCAGTCCTCAGCGAGATACTAGTGCGTGAGCAAGGTAAGGTGCGTGAGCCGCTTCAAAAACAATACAAATCGACCCTGCCGGACCAGGTTTACGACGCCGAAGAACAGATGGCTCTACTGGCGCAGTTTGTCCAAAATCAACCACTCGAAGGGGCAAAACGCGTCGTGCTTCCTTCGGCGGAAATGGCCAAGTATCAAGATATGGTCCAACGACACCTCCCAGACCATCCGTTCGTCCGGCAACATGAATTTGGGAACGCCGTGCTGGGCTCGGCCGTACTTGCGCGGGCGGTGTAGCAGCGGCCGCGAGGTCTCTCACGAGCGGCTAGCCAATTTTTCGAGGCAGCCGTTTCTATGGCGCTCGATCTCGAATCTACTCGATAGGCATGCGCTCCTAGACGGGCCTTATGTTGGACATATCTTGAATTCATTTTGGAACGACCCTTTAAATGCCGATATCGCATCTCGAACCGTTTATATTCGACCCTCGACCGATGAGGGTTCGGTTGTGGTATCGGTGCCATCTTTGAAGGGTGCACAAATAGCTTTCGAGGCAATTCTCCCCATCAAATTTTATATGCACATGAAAAGCTGCGATATCGAAACGACAGGCAGCGTGATTCTCGAAGGTGCCGGAGCGCGTGGCGCTAGCAAGGGCTTCCTGTTGCAGGGCCCAATTTCACTAATTGTGGGTTCGGTAGAGATCGATTCCGACACCATCAAACTCGAAGAAAAGGTCTGGTTGGAGGCGCAACATATAATCGCACCGCCGAACTTGCGCCTGGTACGTAACGGAGCAAAGGTGGGTTGGGGAGGGCAGTTCACAAAGCAATTTCCTTGGAACAGAGAAGCCGCAGATCTTCCTGCACCTTACGCAGAGCAGAGCACGGACACGCTTACTCAATTGGTGCGCGAATGCGCGCTGCGCTATCCCGCGGGTATCACGCTAACGCTTAACCCGGATTTCACTCCGGTAAGAGATGATCCGCAGACGCGTTGGACGACGCGGCGGTTCGGTCGCGAATTCCCAAAGCTAATCGCTATTATGCATCGATACAAATTGGCTTCGTCGGATCAAATTGGCGGGGCCGGATTTGTGAAGGTCAGGGTCCGGCTATCGACAAACTGGGGTAACTTTCTGAGCGCCCTCGAAAACCCCGCTTCCGGGCTCCTTTCAAAGGACTTTATCGACGAAGCAAGAAAAGAAATCGGCTAAACGGCATAGAGCGTTCCACGTCGTGCACTGACGCGGGCAGAGATCGAAGCGCGCGCGGGTCGGCTCGCCCTCTCGAGCACAGCCGCGCGCGGCGCTCAGGCTCCGCCTGCGCGCACTTGCCAAAGGGCGCGCTTTCGCTCGGCCGGGCTAAGCAGCCGAGCCACACCTCACCCTCCCATCGCTGCGCGATGGGCCCCGCCCTCTCCCCGCTTCCGCTCCGCTGCGCGCGGAGAGGGGATTGGAGCGTGGTGGCTCCTGTCTCGTCGCCGCCCTATGCTGCCGGCGCAACACTCCCGGGAGATCATGACGATGAGGAAACCAAGGCTGCTCTTTGCCGGCGCGATGCTGCTGCTCGGGATCGCCGCGGCGGCGGCGGCCGATGCGCCGCGCTTCACGCTGCGCGGCGACCGCTTCAAGCCGCTGACCTGGGACGAGATGACGCCGGCGCAGAAGACCATGGTCGAGCACGTGCTGGCGGGCAAGCGCGGCTCGCTCAACGGGCCCTACAACGTGCTGCTGCGCAGCCCCGAGATGGGTGACCTGGCGCAGCAATTCGGCGCCTATACCCGCTTCGACAGCTCGATCCCGCACAAGCTCAACGAGCTCGCCATCCTGGTCACGGCGCGGTTCTGGAATTCGCAGTACGAATGGTACGCGCATCACAAATACGGGCTCGCGGCCGGGCTGAGCCCGGATCTCATCGCCGCCATCGCGGCGGGCAAGCGGCCCGAGGGCATGCAGCCCGACGAGCAGGTGGTCTACGAGTTCTGCCAGGAGCTGCTGGCGACGCGGCAGGTGAGCGACGCGCATTTCGACGCGGTCAAATCCCGCTTCGGCGAGCGCGGCGTGGTCGATCTCATCGGGGTCATGGGCTATTACAACATCGTGTCGATGGCGCTCAACACCGACCGCTACAAGCTGCCCGATGGAATCACGCCGGAGCTGAAGCCGCTCAACTAGCGAGCGCGCGGTCGAGGATGATGGCGGGGTGGACGGCGCTGCGCCCGGCGCCGTCGGCGATCTGGTGGCGGCAGCTGGTGCCGGCAGCGACCAGCAGCGCGTCCTCGGGCGCGCCGCGCATTTTCGGCAGCACGCCGAGCTCGCCGATCCTGAGCGACAGATCGTAATGCTCGGCCTCGTAGCCGAAGGCGCCGGCCATGCCGCAACATGTGGACTCAAAGGTCTCGACCTCAAGCCCCGGCACGAGCTTCAGCGCCGCGGCGCCGGCGCGCGCGACATCGAAGGCCTTCTGGTGGCAATGGCCGTGCAGCACCGCCTTGGCCGGCAGCGGCGCGAGGTCGAGGGCGAGGCGCCCGGCGGCGCTCTCGGCGGCGAGGAACTCGTCGAAGAGGACGGCGCGCGACGCCAGCGCCGCGGTCTCGGCGCCGGGCAGCATCGCCCGGAACTCGTCGCGCAAGGTCAGGAGGCAGGAAGGCTCCAGCCCGATGATCGGCACGCCGCGGGCGAGGAACGGCGCCAGCGCCGCCAGCATGCGCCGCGCCTCGGCCCGGGCGGCATCGATGAGGCCGACGGCGAGAAAGCTGCGGCCGCAGCAGAGCGGCCGCACGCCCGGCGGCGTGGCACCCTGCACGGTGTAGCCGGCGCGGGCGAGCACGCGCTGAGCGGCGCGCGCGTTCTCGGGCTCGAACCAGCGATTGAAGGTATCGACCAGCAGCACGACATCGCGCGCGCCGGATGAAGCGGCGGGCGGATCGCGCCAGGGCCGCTCGTGCCAGCGCGGCAGCGGCCGGCGCGCGCTTAGGCCCATGAGACGCTCGCCCAGCGCGGCCAGCGGCGCCACGCGGTTGCGGAGATCGAGGAGCGGCGCCAGCGGCGCCACGAACGGTGCGTAGCGCGGCAGATAGGCGACCAGCCGGTCGCGCAGCGACAGCGGGTGGCTCCTGCGGTAGTGATGCAGGAACTCGATCTTCATCCGAGCCATGTCGACGCCGGTCGGGCATTCGCGCTTGCAGCCCTTGCAGGAGAGGCAGAGCGCCATGGTCTCGCGCATCGCATCGGAGGCGAGCGCATCGGCGCCGAGCTGGCCGCTCAGCGCCAGGCGCAGCGTGTTGGCGCGGCCGCGCGTCAGGTGCTGCTCGTCGGCCGTGGCGCGATAGGACGGGCACATCACGCCGGGATCGGATTTGCGGCAGGCGCCGTTGTTGTTGCACATCTCGACCGCGCCGGAAAAGCCGCCCCAGTCGGACCAGTCGAGCGCGGTGTCGAGCGGCAGCGCGCGATAGCCCTCCTTGAAGCGGAAGAGCGAGCGGTCGTCCATGCGCGACGGGCGCACGATCTTGCCGGGGTTCATCAGCCCCTGGGGATCGAAGCCGTCCTTGACCTCCTCGAAGGCGCGCACGATGCGCGGGCCGAACATCGCCGCGTGGAATTCCGAGCGCACCAGCCCGTCGCCATGCTCGCCGGAATGCGAGCCCTTGTACTCGCGCACCATGGCGAAGGCCTCCTCCGCGATGGCGCGCATCTTCTGCGCACGTCGACCTCCTGCTTGAGGTTGAGCACCGGGCGCACATGCAGGCATGCCGACCGAGGCGTGGGCGTACCAGGTGCCGTGCGTGCCGTGCTTGGCGAAGATGGCGGTGAGGCGCTCGGTGTAGTCGGCGAGGTCGTCGAGCGCCACGGCGCAATCCTCGATGAAGGAGATCGGCTTGCCGTCGCCCTTCATCGACATCATGATGTTGAGGCCCTGCTTGCGCACCTCCCAGACCGCGCTCTGGAAGGCCGGATCGGTCGCCTCGACCACGCCGCCGGGAAATCCGAGATCGCCCATCAGCTCGACCAGCGCCCGCAAGCGCCGGAGATTGTCGTCGCGGTCCTCGCCGGCGAACTCGACCAGCAGCAGCGCCTCGGGCTCGCCCTGAACGAAGCGGTCGACGGTGGCGCGGAAGATCGGGATGGCGCGCGACAGCTCGATCATGGTGCGGTCGACCAGCTCGACCGCGCTCGGCCCCAGCGCCACGATCGCCTTGGTCGCCGCCATCGCCCGGTAGAAGCTCGGGAAGTGGCAGATGCCGAGCACCCGGTGCGGCGGGATCGGCTGCAATTCCAGCTCGATGGCGTTGAAGAAGGCGAGCGTGCCCTCGGAGCCGACGAGAAGCCGCGCCATGTTGTGGCCGGCATCGTCGATCATGTCGATGTTGTAGCCGCCGACCCGGCGCAGCAGCTTGGGGAAGCGCCGCTCGATCTCGTCCGCTTCGCGCCGGTGCAAGGCGCGCATCCGGCGCACCAGGTCGCGATAGCGCTCGGGCAGGACGTCGTCGTCGAAATTGCCCGGCACCTCGCCCATGCGGATCGCGGTGCCGTCGGCGAGCAGCGCGTCGATGGCGCGGACGTTGTGCACCATGTTGCCGTAGCGCAGCGAGCGCGCGCCGCAGCTGTTGTTGGCGGCCATGCCGCCGATGGTGGCGCGGTTGCCGGTGGAGACGTCGACGGGGAAGAAGAGGCCGTGCGGCTTCAGTTCCTGGTTGAGCCGATCGAGCACCACGCCCGGCTGCACCAGCGCCCGGCGCCGCCCGGCATCGACCACCAGCACCTGGTCCATGTATTTGCTGCAATCGAGCACCAATGCCCGGCCCACGGTCTGGCCGCATTGCGAGGTGCCGCCGCCGCGCGGCAGCAGCGGCACGCCTTCCTCCCGGGCGACGGCAAAGGCGGCGGCCACGTCCTCGGGATCGCGCGGCACCACCACCCCCAGCGGCTCGATCTGGTAGATCGAGGCGTCGGTGCTGTAGCGGCCGCGGCTTGCCGCGTCGAACAGCACCTCGCCGCGCAGGCTCCGGCGCAGCCGCGCGGCCAGCGCCGGGTCGCCCGGCCGGATCGATGGTGTCGAAGCCGCCTCGCTCATGGCCGGCGATTAGAGGCGATTGCCTAACAAAACGCCAGGGCGGTGGCGCGGTCTTGCGCAACACCCTCCATCCGGGCTAAGCCCGCGCCCACCGCACGCGAAAAGGAAGAGTGGCATGACCTCGCGCTCCGGCAGGCATTTCCTGCAGATCCCCGGCCCGACCAACGTTCCGGATCGGATCCTGCGCGCCATCGACCGGCCGACCATCGACCATCGAGGTCCGGAATTCGCGGCGCTGGCCAAATCCGTGCTCGCCGGCATGAAACGCCTGTTCCGCACCAAGGGCGCGGTGGCGGTATTCCCGTCCTCGGGCACCGGCGCCTGGGAAGCGGCGCTGGTCAACACGCTCTCGCCCGGCGACACGGTGCTGGCGGTCGAGACCGGACAGTTCGCCGCGCTGTGGCGCGCCATGGCGACGCGGCTCGGCCTCGAGGTCGAGATGCTGCCGACGGATTGGCGCCACCCGACCGATCCCGAGACGATCGAGGCCCGGCTCAGCGCCGACAAGGCGCACGCCATCAAGGCGGTGATGATCGTCCAGAACGAGACCTCGACCGGCGTCGCCAGCGACGTCGCCGCGATCCGCAAGGCGATCGACCGGGCGCGCCATCCGGCGCTCTACCTGGTCGACGCCATCTCCTCGCTCGCCGCCATGGAGCTGCGCCAGGACGATTGGGGCGTCGACGTGGCGATCGCCGGCGCGCAGAAGGGGCTGATGCTGCCGCCGGGGCTGGGCTTCAACGCCATCTCCGACAAGGCGCTGGAGGCCAGCCGCGGCGCCAGGCTGCCGCGCGCCTATTGGGAGTGGCAGCCGATGATCGCCGCGGCCGAGAGCGGCTTCTTCCCCTTCACCCCGGCCACCAACCTGCTGTTCGGCCTCGCCGAGGCGCTGGCGATGCTGGAGGAGGAAGGGCTGGAGCAGGTCTTCGCCCGGCACGACCGGCTGGCGCAGGCGACGCGGCGCGCGGTCGCCGCCTGGGGGCTCGAGCCGCTCTGCGCCGACCCCAAGGCGCATTCGAGCGCGCTCACCGCGGTGCTGATGCCGGCGGGCCATGACGCCGACGCGTTGCGCCGCACCGTGCTCGACCGCTTCGACATGTCGCTCGGCGCCGGGCTCGGCAAGGTCGCCGGCAAGGTGTTCCGCATCGGCCATCTCGGCTGGTTCAACGAGCTGATGCTGATGGGCACGCTGGCCGGCATCGAGATGGGCCTCGCCGCCGCCGGCGTGCCGCACCGCAAGGGCGGCGTCGATGCGGCGATGGAGCATCTGGCCGGCGCGGCCGAGGCGAGCCCGGCGCGCCGCGCGGCGGCGCGGTGACCGAGCCCGGCGAGCTCCTGGCGCGGCGGCTCATCGAGGCCCGCGCCAGCGGGCGCGCCATCGCCGAGCTGCCGCAGGAGCTGGTGCCGGCCGACGATGCGGCGGCCTATGCGGTGCAGGAGCGAGTCGCCCGCGGGCTCGGCCGGATCGCCGGCTGGAAGGTGGGCGCGGCGAGTCCTGAGGCCGAGCCGAGCTGCGCGCCGCTCTTCGCCGCGCTGATGGCGCCAAGCCCGGCCCGCTTTGCCGCGGCAGACTTTCCGCTCGGCGGCATCGAAGGCGAGCTCGCCTTCCGCTTCGGCCGCGACCTGCCGCCCCGACCCCGGCCCTATGGCGAGGAGGAGGTGTGGCAGGCGGTGGCATCGCTGCACCCGGCGATCGAGCTGGTGCAGTCGCGCTTCGCCGATTTCCGCGCCCAGGACCGGCGGACGCTGCTGGCCGACAATTTGGCGAACGGCGCCTTCTGCTACGGCGCGGCGGCGGCGGATTGGCGGCGGATCGATTTCCTGAGCCAGCCCGCATCCCTGGCCATCGACGGGCGCGAGGCCGCCCGCGCCGTCGGCGGCAACGCCGCGGGACATCCCGGCCGCCTGCTCGCCTGGCTCGCCAATCATTGCGCGCAGCGCGGGAGCGGCCTTGCCGCCGGCGACATCGTCACCACCGGCACGCATACCGGGCTGGTCTTCGCCACGGCCGGCGCGACCCTCCGGGCGCAATTTCCCGGGATCGGCGAGGCGAGCCTGACGCTGACAGCTTGAGCGGGCGCCCTGCGCCGGGTGGGCACGATTAGCGTGCAATCAACAAATGCCTCACGCCTCGCGAACGACGTACTATTATAGGTGCAGGCGTCACGCCGCCGCGCGCCGAGGACAGAAAAGCGCGTCGGAAGCGCCAGGGGAACGGCATTGCGGACCAGCGCTTGAGACGCCAGACCGTAGCGATCGTCGACGACCGGATCACCAACCTGAAGATCCTCGAGCGGCTGGCCGCCTCGCTCGACGACGGGGTCGAGGTGCGGACCTTCGACCATCCGCGCCGCGCCCTCGATTATGCCGCGCTGCAGGCGCCCGATCTCGTCATCGCCGAATTCAAGATGCCGGAGCTCGACGGCGCCGAGTTCATCCGGCGCTTCCGGGCGACGCCGTCCTGCGCCGAGGTGCCGGTGATGGTGATCACCGCCTATGAGGACCGCGACCTGCGCTACCAGGCGTTCGAGGCGGGGGCGACCGACTTCCTGCTGAGCCCGGTCGACCATCACGAGTTCCGCATCCGCGCGCGCAACCTGCTGCTGCTGCGCCGCCAGCAGCTGCTGCTCAAGGAGCGCAAATCCGCGCCCGAGGAGCCGATGGCGGCGGAGGAGCAGCGCCACCGCAATGCGCTGCGCCACAGCCACGAGCTGCTGATGCGCGTCATCGACGCCGTGCCGGTGCTGGTGAGCGCCACCGACCGCGAGGGGCGCTATGTCTTCGTCAACGACTTCTACGCCCGGCATATCGGCCGCCCGGCGCCGGCGATCGTCGGGCTGACGCCGGTCGCGGTGAGCGACGGGCCCGAGTCGCGCGCGGCGATGGAGCGCGACCGGCGCATCGTGGCCGGGCTCGACCCGGCGGGGTCGTTCGAAGAGCCGATCGCGCTGCCCACGGGCGAGAGCCGGGTGCTGCTCACCACCAAGGCGCTGCTGCGCGACACTGAGGGGCAGCCCTCGCTGGTGGTCACCGCCTCGCTCGACATCACCGACCGCAAGGAGGCCGAGCTGGCGCTGGTCGCCGCCAAGGAGGAGGCCGAGCTGGCGAGCCGCAGCAAGACCGAATTCCTCGCCAATATGAGCCACGAGCTGCGCACGCCGCTCAACGCCATCATCGGCTTCTCGCAGGTGATGGCGGACGAGGTGCTGGGGCCGATGGGCAGCCAGCGCTATGCCGGCTATGCCCGCGACATCGCGACCTCGGCGCAGCATCTCCTCGGCATCATCAGCGACATCCTCGACGTCTCCAAGCTCGAGGCCGGCAAGGTGGAGATCGACGATGACGAGATCGACATCGGCCAGATGGCCCGCGACGTGCTGCACCTGGTGGTGGGGCGGGCGCGGTCGCTCGACATCGCCATCGACGTCGAGGTCCCGCCGGACCTGCCGCGGCTCAGGGCGGATGCGCTCAAGCTCAAGCAGGTGCTGCTCAACCTGATCACCAACGCCATCAAGTTCAGCCATCCCGGCGGCAGCGTGCTGATCCGCTGCTACCAGGCCGAGGACGGGCTGCGCATCGAGGTCGTCGATCACGGCATCGGCATGGACGAGACCGAGATCGAGACCGCCGTCACCCGCTTCGGCCAGGTCGCCAGCACCTGGAACCGCAAGCACCCCGGCACCGGCCTCGGCCTGCCGCTCGCCATCGGCCTGGTCGAGCTGCATGGCGGCCGCATCCTGATCGCCAGCGCCAAAGGCGTCGGCACCACCGTCACCATCTGCCTGCCGCTGCGGCGCGCGGTGCCGCCCGCCGCGCTCGAGGCATAGCCCGGCTCCCTCCGCTACCATCTGGTGTGTCCATATCTTGTCGCCGGTATCGTCTACGGCATCTAGCTGTAGATTTTTCGGTTAACCATTGGCACACTGGCTCTGCTGTCGCGACCCGCCGGGGAAGTCGTCCGGGGATCGTTCGTGCCGGACGCGCACAGCGAGGGGAGCCCACAAGGCCGTATGAGAAGACCCAGCCGGGCCAGAAACGGAACCGGAAGCGGGCTGGCCAACCGCAGGGCGCGGATCATCGCCGTCGCCATGGCGGCCTATGCGGTCGCCGTGCCGCTGACGCTGTCGATCCTGCTGGAGACGATCGTGAGCCCGGCGGCGCGGCTGGTGTCGACCCTGTGGTTCGCCATGACCATCCTCGGCCCCGCCGCGGCGGTCGTGGTCGGAGCACTTCGCGGCCCCTGGCGCATCGCGCACGAGCTCGCCGAGCGCGGCGACAGGGAGCCGCAGCAGATCCTCGTCCGGCTGTTCTTCCCGGGCTTCGTGCTCGCCTATCTCGCGGAACTCGCCGTCGTCGATGTCGGCGGCGACCGGCTGCTGCCGCTGCTGGCGATCGTCGTCGCCGGCGTGCTGTGCGAATGGCTGCTGTTCATCGACCTGATCAGCCGGCCCGGCCCCTCCCTCTTCCGCCGCGGCGGGGCGATGCTGAGCGACATCGCCTTCGTCTCGATCTTCCTGCATATCGGCGGCGCGCTCGCGGCGCCCTGGTTCTCGATCTATCTCTGGGTGGTGTTCGGCTTCGGCTTCCGCTTCGGCGAGCGCTCGCTGGTCGCGGCGGCGCTGCTGAGCCTCGCCGGGTTCGGCGCGGTCTGGGCGGGCACCGACTATTGGCGGGCGCAGCCGATGGTGGCCGGCGGGGTGCTGCTGGCGATGGTGCTGGTGCCCGGCTATGCCGCCGCCCTGCTCCGCCCGCTGACGCTGGCCCGGATCAGGGCCGAGGAGGCCAATGCGGCCAAGAGCCGGCTGCTGGCGATGGTGAGCCACGAGGTCAGGACGCCGCTCAACAGCATCATCGGCATGAGCACGCTGTTCGGCCGCACCAGCCTCGATGCCGAGCAGCGCGACATGCTCGCCACCATCCAGCTCGCGGCGCGCACGCTGCTGGGCCTCGGCAACACCATGCTCGACGCGTCGCGCGTCAGCGCCGGACGGCTGCAGCCCGAGGCCGAGAGCTTCGTGCTGCACCGGGTGCTGAGCGGCGCGGTGGCGATGCTGCGGCCGCAGGCCCAGGCGAAGGGGCTGACGCTGGCGCTCATGGTCGATCCGCGCCTGCCCCACGCCTATCGCGGCCTGCCGCTGCAGCTGCGCCAGATCCTGCTCAACCTGATCGCCAACGCGATCAGGTTCACGCCGCAGGGCCGCGTCGCGGTCTCGGCGCGGCTGGCCGGTCGCGAGAACCAGACCGTCCAGCTGCGGCTGGCCGTGCGCGACGAAGGCGTCGGCATCGCGCCGGAGATGCGCGACCGGATCTTCGACGCCGTCACCGCGGCCGACGGCGCGGCGGCGCAGCGCTATGGCAGCACCGGGCTCGGCCTCGCCATCACTCGGCAGCTCACGCAGATGATGGGCGGCAGCATCGCGGTGGAGAGCGAGCCGGGCAAAGGCAGCACCTTCATCGTCGACCTGCCGCTGCAGCTCGACGCCGCGGCGGCGGCCCGGCCGCCCGACCTCGCCGGGCGCGAGGCGATCATCGTGACCGCCGACGCCACCCTGGCGAGCGCGCTGCAGGCAAAGCTCGGCGCCTGGCACGGCCAGCCGCGCTGGTTCGCCGAGGGCGAGGCGGCCGTGCGGCACATCGGCGAGGCGGCCGCCGAGCCGGGCCGGCCGATCCTGCTGATCGACGGGCGGAGCGATCCGCTCGCCGGGCTGAGCCTCGCCCACCTGCTGGCGAGCGCGGCGCCGCAACCGCCGCTGACGCTGTTCCTGGCGGCGCCGGGCGGCGGCGAGTTGGTCGCCGGCCTCGGCGCCTCCGAGCTCGCCGCCATCCTCGAGGCGCCGCTCGAGGACGGCGCGCTGGCGAGCGCGCTCTCGGCGATCGCCGTCGATCCGCGCGAGGCCGAGCCGCCGGCGCGCGACGGGGCGGCGCTCGCCGACGCCGCCCCGCCCTCGCTGCCGGCACCGGCGCGCCGGCTGCGGATCCTCATCGCCGAGGACAACAGCGCCAACCGCAAGATCCTGCGGCGCGTGCTCGATCTGGTCGGCCACCAGACCACGGCGGTGAATGACGGCGAGGCGGCGCTGGCGGTGCTCGACCGCGACCGCTTCGACCTGGCGCTGCTCGACGTCGCCATGCCCGAGATGAGCGGCTACGAGGTCGCCAAGCTCTATCGCATGGAGCATCTGGGCGAGAGCCGGCTGCCGATCATCGCGCTGGCCGCCGACACCGCCGGCGAGACCGAGCGGCAGTGCCGCGAGGCCGGCATGGATGCGGTGCTGACCAAGCCGGTCGAGGCGGCGCAGCTGCTGGCGACGATCGACGAGACCTATGCGCGGGTGGCGGCGCCCGGCAATAGCGTCACCGCCTCGCCGGTGGTGACGCCGATCTCCGCCCATCCGCGCTATTTCGCCGATGCCGGCGCGGTGGTCGACGAGGCGACGATCGAGGCGCTGCGCATGCTCGGCGGCGGCAGCGACTTCCTCGGCGACATCATCGAGACCTTCTGCGCCGAGGGGCGGCGGCTGCTGGAGCTGCTGCGCCTGGCGGCGGTGGAAGGCGACCTGTGCAGCTTCAAGGCGCTCTGCCATTCGCTGCGCAGCGGCGCCGCCAATGTCGGCGCGGCGCGGCTGTGCCAGACGTTGGCCAGCCTGCGCGACATCACCGCGCGCGACCTGCGCCAGAGCGGCGGCATCTATGTCGAGAAGCTGCAAGCGGAATTCGCCAAGCTCGAGACGACGCTGACCCGCATGATCCGCGAGACGCGAATTGGCTGAGCCGCGGCGGGGGCGGCTCGCCTGCCGCGCATCGGGCGCCCCGGCAACTCGCCGATTAGGCGAGGAGAGCACCTCAAAAAGAGTGATCTCTCGGCGAGTCGCCAGCTTCCGCGCAAGCGCTCGATTGCGTTGCGGCGGCGCCGGTCGTAAACCTCGTGCTGCCCGCAACGGCACCTGTGATGAGCGCGCGGCATGGCGCATCGTATTGGTATCATTGGCCTTGGCGGCATCGGCGAGCGCATGCTGCGCCGGATGACGCGGCACCCGAATTTCACGGTGGTGGCGGCCTGGGACCCGGCCGACGGCGCCGAGGCGAGGCTTGCCGCGCTCGACGGAAAGGCGCGCTTTGCGCGCGACGCGGCCGACCTCGCCAGCGACGGCAGCGTCGACTGCCTCTATGTCGCCAGCCCGCCGGCGAGCCATCCGGACTATGCCGACCTCGCCTTCGATCACGGCAAGCCGGTGTTCTGCGAGAAGCCGCTCGGCGTCGATCTCGCCGCCGCGCGGCGCGGGCTGGAGCGGCTCGAGCGCGAGCGGCGCGCGGCGGCGCTCAATTTCCCCTTCGCCACGGCGCCGGCGGTGCGCGCCATCGTCTCGGCGCTGCGATCCGGCGAGCTCGGCACGATCGAGCGCGTCGAGATCGAGCTCGCCTTCGCCCGCTGGCCGCGCCCCTGGCAGGCGAGCGCGCGCTGGCTCGCCGGCCGCAGCGAGGGCGGCTTCGTGCGCGAGGTGCTGTCGCATTTCCTGTTCCTGACGCAGCGCCTGCTGGGCGCGCTGCGGCTGCGCCAGTGCCGGGTCGAGTTCCCCGACGAGGCCGGCACCGCCGAGACCGCGCTGGCCGCGCGGCTCGAGGCGGGAGGCGTCCCCGTCACCGTCGCCGCGCAGGTCGGCGGCGACGCGCCCGACCACAACCGCTGGATCCTCAGTGGCCGGCAGGGCGCCTTCGAGCTGCACGACTGGTACCGGCTGAAGCGCCGCATCAATGGCGGCTGGCTCGATGTCGATTTCGGCGAGGGCTCGCTCGCGGCAATGTCCCATCGCGCGCAGCTCGACGCGCTGAGCGCGATGCTGAGCGGCGAGAAGCACGCGCTGGCGAGCTTTCGCGAGGGGCTCGGCGTCCAGGAATGCGTCGAGGCGATGCTGCGCAGCTAGGAGCCCGTCCGGGACATGGCTTGGATCAGCGGCGTCGGCGACACCGAGTTCGGGCGGCTGGAGGGCGAGACGGCGCTCAGCCTGATGGCGCGCGCCGCAGGCGCGGCGCTGGCCGAGGCCGGGCTGGCGCGGGACGAGGTCGACGGGCTGCTCTGCGGCTATTCCGCAACGCTGCCGCATCTCATGCTGGCCAACGTCTTCGCCGAGTATGTCGGCCTCCGGCCGCGCTACGCCCATGCGCTGCAGGCGGGCGGCGCCACCGGCGCCGCCATGGTCATGCTGGCTGAGCGCCTGGTCGATGCCGGGCAATGCCGGCATCTGCTGGTGGTGGCGGGCGACAACCGTCTCACCGGCCAGGGGCGCGACAGCGCGGTGGCGATGCTGGCGCAGGTCGGCGATCGCGACTACGAGGTGCCGTTCGGCCCGACCATTCCCGCCTATTACGCGCTGGTGGCGTCGCGCTACGGGCATGTCCATGGCGTGAGCGAGGCCGACCTGGCGGAATTCGCGGTGCTGATGCGCCGCCACGCGGCGCTCCATCCCGGCGCGCAGTTCAAGGCGCCGATCAATGTCGCCGACGTGCTGGCTTCGCGGCCGATCGCGACGCCGCTGAAGCTGCTCGATTGCTGCCCGGTCTCCGACGGCGCCGCGGCGCTGGTGGTGAGCGCGGCGCCCGGCGCGGCAAAGGTCGCCATCGCCGGCGCGGCGCAGATCCATCCGCACCAGCATGTCAGCGCCGCCGCCGACCTCGCCGATTTCGGCCTCGCCGATTGCGCGTGCCGCGCCATGGCAGAGGCCGGCATCGGCATCGCGCAGGTCGACTACCTGGCGCTCTACGACAGCTTCACCATCACGCTGTTGATCCTGCTGGAAGAGTGCGGCTTCGCGCCGCGCGGGCAGGCCGCGGCGCTGGCGCGCGCCGGCGTCTTCGGGCGCGACGGGCGCTGGCCGCTCAACACCCATGGCGGCCTGCTCTCCTTCGGGCATAGCGGCGTGGCGGGCGGCCTCGCGCATGTGGTCGAAGCGGCGCGGCAACTCGCCGGGCGCGCCGGCGCGCGCCAGGTGCGGCAGCCCGCGACCGCCTTCATCCATGGCGATGGCGGCGTGCTCTCGGCGCATGTCAGCCTGGTGCTGCGGCGGGAATGAGCATGGCAGAGCCGCTCGCCGATGAATTCTGGCAGGGCTGCGCCGCAGGCGAGTTGCGCTACCGGCGCTGCGAGGGTTGCGGGCGGGCGCAGTTCCCGCCCCGCCCCTGCTGCACGCGATGCGGCCGCGCCACGCGCTGGGAGGTGTCGCGCGGGTGCGGAACGGTCTATGCAACGACCAGCGTCACGCGCGCGCCGACGCCGGACTTCGCAGCGCTGGTGCCCTATGACATCCTGCTGGTGGATCTCGACGAGGGCTTCCGCATGATGGCGCAGAGCGCGCCCGGCCTCGCCATCGGCGAGCGCGTGCGCGCGGGATTCCGCCGGCTGGGCGAGCGCGCCTTGCCCTGCTTCGACCGCGACGGGGAGGAGAGATGACGAGCCTGCTCGACCAGCTGCGCCAGGCGCTCGATCCGCGCTCCATCGCGCTCATCGGCGCCTCGGAGAACCCCAATAAAGTGGGCGGAAGGCCGCTGCTCTATCTCCAGCGCTTCGGCTATCGCGGCCGGATCTACCCGATCAACCCCAACCGCAGCGAGGTGCAGGGGGTGAAGGCCTATCCCGACCTCACGAGCCTGCCCGAGGCGCCCGATCTCGCCATCGTCATGGTGCCGGGCGAAGGCGCGGTGGCGGCGGTCGAGGCCTGCGCCCGGCGCGGCGTCGCGCTCACCATCTGCATGGCCTCGGGCTTCGGCGAGACCGGCGCCGCCGGCAAGGAGGTCGAGCGCGCGATGGCGAAGACCGCCCGCGCCTTCGGCATGCGCCTGGTGGGACCCAACTCGCAGGGGCTGGTCAATTTCGCCAGCGGCACGGTGGCGAGCTTCTCCACCATGTTCCTCGAGGCGCCGCCGGAAGACGGGCCGGTCGCGATCATCAGCCAGAGCGGCGCCACCAGCGCGGTGGTCTATGGGCTGCTGCGCGCGCGCGGCATCGGCGTGCGCCATTGCCACGCCACCGGCAACGATGCCGATGTCAGCGTCGCCGAGCTCGCCCGCGCGGTGATCGAGGACGAGGGCGTGCGGCTGCTGCTGCTCTATCTCGAAGCGATCCCGGATGCGGCGATGCTGGAAAAGGTCGCGGCCCGGGCGCGCCAGCGCGGCGTGCCGATCGTGGCGCTCAAGACCGGGCGCACGGCGCAGGGCCAGCGCGCCGCGCAATCGCATACCGGCGCGCTGGCCAATGAGGACCGCACCGTCGACGCCTTCCTCAGGCAGCACGGCATCTGGCGGGCGCGCGACATGCCCGGCCTGGTGAGCGCGGCCGAGCTCTACCTCAGGGGCTGGCAGCCCACGGGGCGGCGGCTCGTCGCCATCAGCAATTCCGGCGCGAGCTGCGTCATGGCCGCCGACCTCGCCGCCGATCTCGGCATGCCGCTGGCGGTGTTCGCCGAGGCGACGCAGCGCGATCTCGCCGCGGTGCTGCCGGGCTTCGCCACGACGCGCAACCCGATCGACATCACCGCGGCGCTGCTCTCCAACAACCGCCTGTTCAGCGCCATTTTGCCGATCGTCGCTAAGGACCCGGCGGCCGACCTCTTCCTCATCGCCATCCCGGTCGCGGGCCAGGGCTACGACGTCGCGGCGTTTGCCCGCGACACCGCCGATTTCGCCACCGCCACCGGCAAGCCGGTGGTGGTGGCGGCGCCGCAGGCGGCCGTGGCGGAGCGCTTCCGCGCGGCCGGCATTCCCACCTTCGCCAGCGAGACCGAGGCGGTGCTGGCGCTCGACCAGCTGGCGCGGCATTGGGCGCTGCTGCGCCGCCCGGCGCCACCGCCGCTGCCGCATCTCGCGATCGACGTGCCGGCGGGACGCGGCCGCTTCCTCAACGAGGCGGAGAGCCTCGCCTTGCTGGGCGCGCACGGGCTGCCGGTGGTGCCGCACCGGCTCTGCCGCAGCGAGACGGAGGCGCGCATCGCCTTTCGCGATCTCGGCAGCCCGGTGGCGGTCAAGGCCTGCTCCGTCGACGTGCCGCACAAATCGGAGCTGGGGCTGGTGGCGCTCAACCTCGTCTCCGAAGAGGCGGTGGCGGAGGCCTTCGCCGTGCAGATGGCGAAGCTCGACGAGATCGAGGCCGAGCCCGACGGCATCATCGTGGCCGCCATGGTCGAGGGGCAGCGCGAGATGGTGCTGGGCGCCAGGCTCGACCCCGTCTTCGGGCCGGTGGTGATGATCGGCGACGGCGGCAAATACGTCGAGGCGCTGCCGGATATCGAGCTGCTGCCGCCGCCGTTCTCGCAGGAAGAGGCGCGGGACGCGATCCTGCGCCTGCGCATCGCGCCGATCCTCAAGGGCGTGCGCGGCGAGCCCGCCGCCGATGTCGAGGCGCTGGCGCGCGCCATGCTGCGGCTCGGCGCGGTCATCGCCGGAGCGCACGGCAAGCTCGCCGCGATCGATCTCAACCCGGTGCTGGTCGGCGCCGCCGGCCAGGGGCTGACCATCCTCGACGCGCTGATCGAGCGGGCGGGCGCGGGGGGATAGATCGGGGCTGCAAAGTCCAACCATCACCGTCGCCCCCGCGAAAGCGGGGCCCCAGAGGCGATCGCACGTCGCCTGCCCTGGTTCCCCGTTTGCGCGGGGAAGGCAACGATGATGGGCTTGTCTGCTTCAGCCTGCGTATTTCGTAACCAGCGCCTCGACGGCGGCCTTGTAGGCTTGCGCCTTGAGCTCCTGCACTTGGCCTTGGTCTGAGCCGGCGCGGTTGAGCGACGCACTCAGCGACGCATCGACGAAGGCGTCAGGCACGAACATCGACCAGCTGCCGGTCGCGACGTTGATGATCGCGAGTTTGAGCCGGATGCGCATGTGCTGCGTCTCGTCGGGAATGACCGAGCCGACGATCGGAACCCACGAGACCGCCTTGGTCGGCTCGCGGTCGACGGTGCTTTCCAGCATGCCCCAATAGCACAGGATGAACTCGGCGCCGGCCTTGGCGGCGGCGAGGCGGAAGGCATGGGCATAGGCGGCTGCATCGCCCGGGGGCGCGGGCCTGGCCGCAGCGGCCGCATGGCCCGGAAGCGGAACCCCGGAGAAGGGGATGACGGTGAAGTACCGCGCCAGCGCCTCAATCATCGGATCGTCGGGAATGAGGGCGCCGGACTGGACGAGCAGCACGCGCGCCCCTTTGCGGGCGATCACGGCGTGATAGTCGGCGGCGCTGCGGGCGATGTCTTGATCGCTGGCCGGCGGCTCGACATCGGTGCCGAGAACGTCGAACTCGGTCAACTCGCCGCTATAGAAGGGATTGCCGCGCCCGCCATAGCCCGAATTCGAGATCGACCGTGTCTCGCACGCGCCCAGCAGCAAGAGAACGCCGAGCATGACAAGCGCGCGCCGCCCGCCGTATCGCATGTCTTCCTCCAACCAACGGTTGACGTCGAAGAGGTCGCAGCAGGCTGCGGCGGCATTGTGGCGAGGGTTTGATCTTTTCGGGCGCACGCCGGTTGCTACCCCCACCCCGGCCCTCCCCCTCAAGGGGAGAGGGGGTAGGGCGAGCGTTGGGGAGGGGTCGCTTCAGACCGTTCCGACCGGCGTGGCGGGCGATCCCACGGCGCCGGGGAGGCGGAGCGGCGGGGCGGTGAGGAGGAAGCGGAAGCGGCGCTCGGCGCGCAGATGGTCGGCGAGCTCGGAGAGATACCAGAGCTCGCCGAGATTGACGCCGAGCTTGAAGAGGCAATGGGCGTGGAGCGGCAGCGCGGCGCAGTGGTCCTCCTCGCAGGGCCGCGAGGGGAAGGCCTCGACCGCGTAATTGTCGGCGATCAGCGCCGCCAACCCGCTGCGCGTGATCCAGGTGAGCAGGCGCTCGTCGCGCCCGTCGAGCGCGGCGCAGGCGCCGTGCAGCAGCTTCTCGTCGGGGTCGCGCTTCATGTCGAGCACCATCTGCGCGAAGCCGGTGCGCAGGCAGACCATGTCGCCGATCTCGACCTCGACCTTGTCGGCCTCGATCACGCGCATCAGCTCGTCATAGCCCACGAGCTTGCGCTCGCGGCCGTAATGCGCCTCGAGATCGATCATCACAGCGCGGCCCTGGATCGCCTTCGCCGCCATGTTCTCGACGCCGAGCGCCTGCGCGCCGATATGGGTCCCGGTCTCCGCGCCGGTCACCCAGTCGAGCGGGCCGCGGATATGCTCGCCGGCGCGATAGCCGTTGTAGTAGACCATCTCGGGCGTGCCGTCGCCGTCGGCGTCGAACATCTGCCCGACATGGGCGAGCGTGTCCCATTGCGTCGAATATTGCAGCGTCAGCAGCACGAGGTCGTCGCACACGACGTCGGTGAACTTGGCGTCCTCGCGCGAGACGGGGTAGTTGAAATTGGGCTTGCCGCCGCGCAGCGTCGGCCGCAGCTCCGGCGGATGGCGGCGCGGGTTGAGCTTGTTGCCGCCGGGATAGTCGAGCGGCAGCGACAGGCAGAAGCTCAGCCCCTCTCTCACCTCGGCGATGCCCTGCAGCACCTTTTCCGGGGTGAGCAGATTGAGGCGGCCGAGCTGGTCGTCATCGCCGAAATCGCCCCAGGTCGAGCCGGGGGGCCGGCGTTTCCAGCGCTTGGTCTCGGTCATTCGGCATCTCCTCCCGCGCCAGAGCTTCGTCAACCGGGCGCCGCAGCGCAAGGGGCAGTCAACCGCGGATTTCTTGAATCGGCCGGCCGCCGGCCGCTAGTGTCGACGCGCACGGGAGCGCTGGGAACACATGGGCGACGCAATTTGACGCTGGTCAGCTCCGAGAGGGGCGGCGCCGTGCGGGGCAGCCGACGCCGGGCATGAGGCAAGGACGGCGCCTGCTGCCTTGGCTGATCGCCGTCTTCGTCGCCGCCGCCTCGACCGCGGCCGCCGCGGACGTGCCTTACAAGGCCGACATCAAGCTCCACGGGCTCGAGAATGCCGCGCTCGTCGACGCGCTCGACGCCGCCTCGCAGCTGGTGGCGCTCCAGGACAAGCCGCCCGGCAGCGCCGCCAGCCTCAGGCGGCGCGCCGATGACGATCTGCCGCGGCTGGCCGAGGTGATGCACGCCGTGGGCTACTGGACGCCGCAGCTCAGCTACAAGCTCGACACGGAGGCGAAGCCGGCGCGCGTCACGGTGACGATCGAGCCGGGCCCGCTCTACCACCTCGCCAGCGTCACCTTCCGCACCCCGGAGGGCGGCACGCCGCCGCTGCTCGACGCCCAGAAGCCCGGCGCGGTCGGGCTCGAGATCGGCGCCGCCGCGCGCTCCGCCCCGGTCGCCGAGGCGGAGACCAAGATCGTCGAGGAGTATGCGCGCCACGGCCGCCCCTTCGCCAAGGTCACCGACCGCAAGGCGGTGGTCGACATCGCCAAGCACACGATGAGCGTCACCTATACCGTGGTGCCGGGTCCGACCGCCCGTTTCGGCCCGCTCGCCATCAAGGGCCTCAACCGCGTCGAGCCCAGTTTCGTGCGTCGCTCCATCGCCTGGAAGGAAGGCGCGCCTTACGACGGCGCCGCGGTGGAGCGCACGCGCCAGGCGCTGATCAAGACCGGGCTCTTCGCCGGCGTGCGCATCCGCCATGCCGACGCGCCCGACGCCAAGGGCGAGGTGGCGATGACGCTGGATCTCACCGAAGGGCCGCCGCGCTCGATCGGCGCCGGCATCGCCTACAACACCAATATCGGCCTCGGCGCGCAGGCGTTCTGGCAGCATCGCGATCTCTTCGGCGAGGGCGAGCAGCTGCGCGCCACCGCCATGGTGGCGCAGCTCGAATACGGTCTCGCCCTCGACTTCCGCAAGCCCGGCTTCCTCGACAACGACCAGGACCTGATCGCCAATGCCGGCCTGCTGCAGCAGACGACCGACGCCTATGACAGCCGGCGCGCGCAGATCTTCAACGGCATCGAACGGCGGCTCTTCCCGACGCTCACCCTCGATACCGGCCTCGATCTCGAGCGCGCCTCGGTGCATCAGTTCTCGCCCGAGGTGAGCCAGGAGAATTATTCGCTGGTCGGCTGGCCGGTAGTGCTGCGCCACGACACCAGCAACGACCTGCTCGACCCCACCAGCGGCTCGCGCCAGACGCTGACGATGACGCCCTATCATGCCATCGCCGGGCCGAGCCTCGACTTCGTCAGCTCCCGGCTGGAGCTGCGCCACTACCAGCCGCTCGATGCGGACAAGCGGTTCGTGCTGGCCGGCTATGGCGCCTTCGGCTCGATCGAAGGCGCCAGCCTCGACAACATCCCCGCCGACAAGCGGCTCTATGCCGGCGGCGCCGGATCGGTGCGCGGCTATGCCTATCAGCACGCCGGGCCGCTCGATGCCGCCGGGGTGCCCATCGGCGGCATCTCCAGCGTCGAGATCGGCGCCGAGCTGCGCTACCGCATCACCGACACGATCGGCATCGTGCCCTTCGTCGAAGGCGGCAATGTCTATCCCACCAGCCTGCCGGACAACAGCAGCCTCTATTGGGGCGCGGGGCTGGGGTTCCGCTACTACACGCTGATCGGACCGTTGCGCCTCGATCTCGCGACGCCGTTCACCCATCGCCCGGGCGACAAGCCGATCGAGGTCTATGTCAGCATCGGCCAGGCGTTCTGACGCGGGGGCCGTGACCGCACGGGGACGCCGCGGGAAATAAGGCGGCCGGCCCGCTACACTAAGACGCGATGGAGCGAGTTCGGACAGCGCTGAAATTCGCCGGCCTCGGCGTGGCGGGGCTGGGGCTGCTGCTGGCGCTGGCCTTCGGCCTGGCGCAGACGGCGCCGGGGCGGGAGCTGCTCGCCGCCGCGCTGGGCCGTGCGCTCGCCGATCCCGACGAGCACATCACCATCACCGGCCTCGCGGGGTTCATCCCCTTCGACATGACCGTCGAGCGCGTCGAGATCGCCGATGCGCGCGGCCCGCGCCTCATCGTCAGCGGCGTCGCGGTGACGCTGGCGCCGGCCGATCTCCTCGCCGGGCGGCTGACGCTGCGGCATCTCGACGCGCGCGAGGTCGAGATCCTGCGCCCGGCCGAGGGCAGCCACACCGATCTCGCGGCGCTGCTCCGCCCGCCGCTGCCGCTTCGCCTCGAGGAGGGGCGGATCGACCGGCTGGTGATCGGCGCCGCCTTTGCCGGCGAGCCCGTCGGCGCGACGGTCAGCGCCAGCGGTAGGCTGGGCGGCGGCGCGGCGGCGGCCGATATCGACCTGCACCGCATCGATGCCGTCCCGGGCGAGGCCAAGCTGCATCTGGCGCTCGCCGGCACGCCGCCGCGTTTGACGCTCCAGGGCGATATCGAGGAGCCGAGCGGTCGGCTTCTCGCCGGCCTCCTCGGGCAGACGCAACCGCTGCCGGTCAGCGTGCATCTCTCCGGCGACGGGCCGCTCGTCGATTGGCACGGCAGCCTCGACGCGAAGGCCGGGCCCGCGGCGACGCTGCAGGCCGATTTCACCATCGCCGGGCAGCGCTACACGGCCACAGGCAAGGCGCAGCTCCAGGCGCTGCTGCCGCCGGCGCTGCAGCAGCTCGGCGCCGGAACCGCGAGCTTCGACGTCGCCGCCGAGCTGGCCGGCGACCGCGTCGCCGTGCAGCGGCTGACCCTCGCGACGCCGATCGCCAAGCTCGACGCCAGCGGACGCTTCGACCGCGCCAGCACGGCACTCGCCGGCGAGGGCGAGATCGAGCTCGCCGATCTCGGCGCGCTCACGCCGCTGATCGGGGCGGAGGCGAGCGGCAGCGCCACCCTATCACTGGCGCTCGGCGGCAGCCTGCGCGCGCCGGTGGCGCGGCTGACGCTTTCCGGCGAGCGGCTGGCGCTGGCGGGAAACCGCGTCGCGGCGGCGCATGCGACGGCCGATATCGGCGTCACGGGTGATGCGCTCGATCCCGCGAGCCCAATCGAGCTCTCGGCGAGCGGCGATGCAAGCGGCCTCGCGCCGGCTGCGGCGAGCCTGCCGGGCGGGCTCGGGCAGCGGCTCGACTGGCGGCTCTCGGCGCGGCTCGACCGCGCCGCGGGACGGATCGACATCCACGAGCTCTCCGCCTCCGACGCCGGCAGCAGCCTCGTCGCCCAGGCGGGCGGCAGCTCCGGCGCGATCGCCGGCGAGGCGATGCTGACGGTGCCGGACATCGCCCGCTTCGCCGGGGCGGAGCGGCACGGCGCGCTGAGGCTCGCCGGCGATTTCCGCGCCGCCGCCGACGGCAGCGCCGTCGCCGCGCTCTCCGGCACGCTCAGCGAGCCGCGCAGCGGCACGGAGCTCATCGACCGGCTGCTCGGCAGCGAGGCCAGGATCGGCGCCACGATCCGGCGCGCGAGCGACGGCGCGCTGAGCGCCAGCGAGATCAGCCTCGACGGCGCCGAGGTCAGGCTCACGGCCAGCGCCGAGCGGCGCGCCGACGGCCGCATCGCCGCCGATTACCGCGCGAGCCTGCCGCGGCTCGCGGCGCTGGCACCCGACCTCGCCGGCAGCGCGGTCGTCGCCGGCACCGCCAAAGGCGCGCTGGAGAGCCTCGCGGCACAGGCGACGCTGAGCGTGGCGAGGCTGAGTGTCGGCCCGGCGCGGCTCGACCGGCTGGAAGCGCGGCTCGAGCTCCCCGATCTCGCGCTGCGCGCCGGGCGGGTCGAGGCCAGCTTCCGCGGCGCCGGGCTCGACGGCACCGCCTCGGCCGACGGGCGGCTCGAGGGCGATCGGCTGCGGCTGAGCCGCATCCGGCTGGAGGCGGCGGGGACGCGGCTCGACGGCGAGCTCGGCGTGCGGCTCGACCGGCTCGCGCTCGAGGGCACGCTCAAGGGCAAGGCGCCGGACCTCAAGCCCTGGTCGGCGCTGGCCGGGATGCCGCTCGCCGGCAGCGCCGCGCTCGAGGCGCGGCTCACCGAAGCCAGGGGACAGGGCGTCGATCTACGCCTCGACGGCACCGCGCTGAGCCTCGGCGGCGCATCGCTCGGCACGCTGCAGGCGACCGCCACGCTGGCCGACGTGCTGGCGCAGCCGACGGGCCGCGCCGAAATCAAGGTCGAGCGCGCGGCCATCGGCCCGGCTTCGGTCGAGAGACTGCGGCTCAGCGCCGAGAGCACAAGGCCCGGGCGGTTCTCGCTGAGCGCCGAGGCGCAGGGCAAGATCGGCGAGGCGTTCACGCTCGCCTCCGAGGCAGGCGCCAGCCTCGATCGGCGCGGCATCGAGATCAGGCTGACGCGCCTTGCCGGCACGCTCGGCAAGATGCCGATCACGCTCCACCAGCCGCTGCTGCTGACGCGGCGCGACGGAACGCTCGCCGTCGCCGATCTCGATCTCGGATTCGGCAGCGGCCGCATCGCCGGATCGGGATCGCTGGGCGCGAGCGCGCTGGCGCTGCGGCTCAAGGCCAAGGATCTCTCGGTGCACGGCCTCTCCGAGCTCGCCGGCCGTCCGCAAGCGAGCGGCGTTCTCGGCTTCGAGGCGACGCTCTCCGGCAGCCGGGCACGGCCGGAAGGCGATCTCGTCATCGACGCCGAGGAGCTGCGCTTTGCCGCGGCGAGCCGGGCCGACCTGCCGCCGCTCGGCTTCGTCGCCTCGGCCCACTGGCACCAGGGCGAAGCGCGCTTCCAGGGCCGGCTCGCGGGGCCGCAGAATGCGGCGCTGGGTTTCTCCGGCAGCGCGCCGCTGGCGCTCGATCCGCAGCGCCTCGCCTTCCATCTGCCGCCGCAAGGCGCGGTGGCGCTGCATCTGGAAGGCGGCGGCGAGCTCGCCCACCTCGCCGATCTCGTGCCGATGGGGGAGGACCGGGTCGGCGGCCGCTTCACCATCGATGTCTCCGTCGCCGGCACCGTGGCCTCGCCTACCGCGAGCGGCCGGCTGTCGCTGCGCGACGGCCATTATGAAAGCCTGTTCTGGGGCACGGCGCTGCAGCATGTGGCGTTCGACCTCGTCGGCGATCGCGACCGGCTGGTGCTGCAGAATTTCACCGCCACCGATGGCGCCAAGGGCCGGCTGGCGCTCGCCGGCTCGGTCGATCTCGCCGCCGCTGCGGGGCCGGCCTTCGACATCACCGGCAAGTTCCAGGATTTCCGCGCGGTGCAACGCGACGAGGCGACGGGCACGGTGAGCGGCGATGTCAGCCTCGCCGGCGACATCGCCGCGCCGCGGCTCGGCGCGCGACTCACCATCGACCAGGCGGAGCTGCGCGTGCCCGACCGGCTGCCGCAATCGGTGCAGCCGATCGCCGTCACCCTGGTCGACAGCGCCACGGGACAGGTGCTCGGCACGCCCGAGCAGAGCGGGCCCAGCGTGTCGATCCTGGCGCTGGCGCTCGATGTCGAGGTCACCATGCCGGGCCAGGTCTTCGTGCGCGGCCGCGGCCTCGACAGCGAATGGCGCGGCAAGCTCAGCATCACCGGCACGACGGCGCAGCCGTCGATCGACGGCAAGCTGTCGGTGGTGCGCGGGACCTATGATTTCATCGGCAAGACGGCGACGCTGAACCGCGGCACCATCACCTTCCTAGGCGGCCACCGCATCGATCCCGCGATCGACATCGAGGCGCAGGCGAGCTCGACGGACATCGTCGCCGTCATCGACATCACCGGCACGGCGACGCAGCCGATCATCAAGCTCTCCTCGCAGCCGGCGCTGCCGCAGGACGAGATCCTGGCGCGGGTGCTGTTCGGCACCAGCATGAACCAGATCAGCGCCGCGCAGGGGTTGGCGCTGGCGCAGGCCGCGGCCTCGCTCGCCACCGGCGGCAGCCCCGGCGTGCTCGACCGGCTGCGCCAGGGCCTCGGCCTCGACCGCCTCGCCTTCGGCTCCGCCGGGACGAGCAGCACGCTCACCGGCATCAGCATGCCGTCGACGCCGGCAGGGGTGCCGAGCGCCTTTCCGACGGCGGGGATCGGCAGCGCCGCGGCGCCGATGGCCGCCACCGGCGCCACCGCCACCGCCGGCACGGTCACCGCCGGCAAATATGTCGCCAACGGCGTCTATGTCGGCGTCAGCCAGGGGCTGAGCGCCAGCTCGAGCAGCGTCGACGTCCAGATCGACGTGACCCGGCACATCAGCATCGACACCACCGCGGGCCAGACCACCGGCTCGGGCGTGGGCGTCAATTGGCGGCTCGACTACTGAGGGCGCGCGATCCCGGCTAAGCTGCGGCTCTCGCCGAAAACCGCAGGGGGTTCGCCATGGACGGGTTCGAGCAGGCAAAGAGCCTGGTGCCGCAGAGCGACTTTTCGCGTCGCGGCTTCGTCATCGCCAGCCTCGGCACCGGCTTCGCGCTGGCGGTGCAGCCGGTCTCGGCCGAGACGATCACCACCGACAGCAACGGCCTCGTCGCCGGCGAGGTGAAGATCCCGGTATCCGGCGGCAGCATCCCCGCCTATCGCGCCATGCCGTCAGCCGGCGGCCCCTTCCCCACCGTGATCGTCATCCATGAGATCTTCGGCGTGCACGAGCACGTCAAGGATATCTGCCGGCGTCTGGCCAAGCAGGGATATTTCGCGGTGGCGCCGGCGCTCTATGCGCGCCAGGGCGATCCCTCGACCCTGTCCGACATCCCGACGATCATCAGGACCGTGGTCGCCAAGGTGCCGGACGCCGAGGTGGCGTCCGACATCGACGCCACGGTCGCCTGGGCGCATGGACAGAAGCCGGCGGACACGGCGCGGCTCGGCGCCACCGGCTTCTGCTGGGGCGGGCGGCAGACCTGGCTCTATGCCGTGCACAACCCGCAGCTCAAGGCCGCCGTCGCCTGGTACGGGCCGGTGGCCGGCACGCCGGACCCGCTCCATCCCAGCACGGTGCTCGAGGCGGCGAAGGATCTGAAGGTACCGGTGCTCGGGCTCTACGGCGGCGCCGATCAGGGCATCGCGGTCGCCGATGTCGAGCGGCTGCGCGCCGAGCTCGCGGCGCTGAAGAAGCCGGCCGAGATCGTGATCTATCCCGACGCGCCGCACGGCTTCAACGCCGATTACCGGCCGAGCTATCGCCCGGCGGCGGCCAAGGACGGCTGGGCGCGGATGCTGGCCTGGTTCCAGCGGCACGGGGTGGCGTAAGCGGGACGGCAGCGGCGTCCGGCGGCTTGCTGGACGTCCCCGCGCCTCGCCGCCGCATCGTGTCAATCCTCTCACCAAGATGTACTGCGCCTTGCTGACCGCGAAGTAGCACCAGTAGATGTGGCTTGGGCAGCGCGGGTCACGAACCCAGTGCAATGACCGGCAGTTCTAGCTCTTTATTCTAGGTCAGCTACGTATAAACTCGGCATCAGGAAAATCTGCGCCTTGAGCCACCGCCCTCGAACGAGATCCGATGGAAAAGCGCTATCAGGTATTTGTCAGCTCGACCTATGAGGACCTGCAAGACGAACGCCGCGAGGTGATGCAGGCTCTGCTAGAATTAGATTGCATCCCGTCAGGGATGGAGCTGTTTCCCGCTGCAAATGAAGACCAATGGACACTAATAAAGAAGGTCATTGACGACTGTGACTACTACCTAGTCGTCATAGCGGGCAGGTATGGGTCGGTCGGATCAGCAGGGCTTAGTTTCACCGAGATGGAATATCGATATGCGCTTGAACAGGGCAAGCCTATCATCGCTTTTGTGCACAAGGACATCGGCAAGCTGCCGTCCGAACGCACGGAACAGGACGCCGCAAAAAAAGCGAAGTTGATACAGTTTCGCGAGTTAGCGCAGCAGAAAGTCGTTCGTTACTGGTCATCGGCGGCGGAGCTCGGTTCCGTAGTCAGTCGGAGTGTAGTAAGGCTGACAAAGACCCACCCGGCGGTGGGATGGGTTCGAGCCGACCGCGTACCTGACGAGGGCGCAAATGCCGAGATACTGAGGCTTAGGCGAGAGATAGAAAATTTAACTGCGCAGCTGCAGCTTACAAAGATCGAAGGGCCTGCAGGGACTGAATCTCTCGCACAGGGCGATGATCAGATCCGAGTTCGTTATACCTTCGTTGTTCGTGACAAGAGCTACAAGAGTTCTCGCTTCGAAGATAAGCTTGATTTGACGTGGAATCAGGTGTTCGCGAGAGTATCTCCCTCACTAATCGACGAGGCCACTGAGCGCACCATCGCATCCACGATCAGTTCGCTGATCGCCGAGCACGAATACGGAATGTGGAAGGATGCGTATCCCGATCACCAAGTCTCAGACTTCTATATCACACAGGAAGATTTCCAAACTATCATCGTGCAATTCCGAGCACTCGGCCTTATCGCCAAAAGTTCGAGGCAGCGAAGTCTGAAGGATACCGCAACTTACTGGACGCTTACGCCATATGGCGACTCAGTAATGACCCGCTTGCGCGCCATCTCTCGCAGCGGCGATAAGCCCCCCGAGCGCGATCAGGTGGCCGCGAAAAGCCGATAGCCGTGTCTATGCGCCAGATCACCCCGCGCGGCGACGGCGCGGGGTGCGGCGGGCGGGGGTCGGCGCCTTCTCGTCCTCCTCGAAGAGCTCGGCGAGCTTCTCGAGCATGGTGCCGCCGAGCTGCTCGGCGTCGACGATGGTGACGGCGCGGCGATAGTAGCGCGTCACGTCGTGGCCGATGCCGATCGCCACCAGCTGGACCGGCGAGTTGCGCTCGATATCGGTGATGACCTCGCGCAGATGCCGCTCGAGATAATTGCCGGGATTGACCGAGAGGGTGCTGTCGTCGACCGGCGCGCCGTCGGAGATGACCATCAGGATGCGGCGCTGCTCGGTGCGGGCGATGAGGCGGCTGTGCGCCCAGAGCAGCGCCTCGCCGTCGATGTTCTCCTTGAGGATGCCTTCGCGCAGCATCAGCCCGAGCGAGCGCCGTGCGCGCCGCCACGGGGCGTCGGCCGGCTTGTAGATGATGTGGCGGAGATCGTTGAGGCGTCCGGGATTGGCGGGCTTGCCGGCGGATATCCAGCGCTCGCGCGATTGGCCGCCCTTCCAGGCGCGGGTGGTGAAGCCCAGGATCTCGACCTTGACGCCGCAGCGCTCCAGGGTGCGCGCCAGGATGTCGGCGCTCATCGCCGCCACGGTGATCGGGCGGCCGCGCATCGAGCCGGAATTGTCGATCAGCAGGCTCACCACGGTGTCGCGGAAATCGGTCTCCTTCTCGCGCTTGTAGGAGAGCGGATAGACCGGGTTGGTGACGATGCGCGACAGCCGCGCGGCATCGAGCATGCCTTCCTCGAGATCGAACTCCCAGGCGCGCGTCTGCTTGGCGAGCAGCCGGCGCTGCAGTCGGTTGGCGAGCCGGCCGATGACGCTCTGGAGATGGGCGAGCTGCTGGTCGAGCAGGCCGCGCAGCCGCGTCAGCTCGTCGGGATCGCACAGCACCTCGGCCTCCACCGTCTCGTCGCATTCGGTGGTGAAGGCGCGGTAGGCGGTGGGATCGCTGTTGAGGCCGTGGCGCGGCAGGTTGCCGGGACGGCCGGGGCGGCCGGGATCGTCGTCGCCGGCGCCGGGCATGAGCTCGCCTTCGATCTCCTCGGCGCCGGCGGGCTGCCCCTCCTCCTGCTGATGCTCGGGCACGCCGCCTTCCAGCGCCCCTTGCGCGCCGGCGGCGGCGCCCTCGCCGCCGTCGCTCTGATCCTCGCTCTGGTCGGCGTCCTCGCCCTCGCCTTCGCTGTCCTCGCTCTCCGCCTCCTGCTCGGCCTCGCCGAGGTCGAGGTCGAGGTCGTGGATCAGCTGGCGCGCGATCTTGCCATAGGCCTCCTGGTTGGCGACGTGGCGGTTGAGCTCCAGCAGGTCGCGGCCGACCTTGCCTTCGAGGAAGGGACGCCACATGTCGACGACGCGCTGCGCCGCCGGCGGCACCGGCGCGCCGGTCAGCGTCTCGCGCGCCAGCAGCCGCACCGCCTCGGCCAGCGTGGTGTCGTTGCGCTCGGCCAGGTGCTCGAAGCCCTGGCGGCGGTAGCGCTCGTCGAGCATGGCGGCGAGGTTGCCGGCGACGCCGCTCATGCGCTTGGCGCCGAGCGCCTCGACCCGCGCCTGCTCGACCCCCTCGAAGATGGCGCGCGCCGTCTCGCCGGCCGGGAGCCGCCGGGCATGGAGCGCCGCGTCGTGATAGCGCAGCCGGAGAGCCACCGCGTCGGCGGCGCCGCGCACCGGCGCCGCGTCGGCGGCGGAGAGATCGCGCCCGGGCAGCGGCAGGCGGACGCGCGGGCCCGCCGCCGCCGCCGGCTCGGCGCCGTAGCTCACCGTCACATCCTCGCGCTCGGCGATCGCCCTCACCGTCGCGGCGGTGGCGCGCTTGAAGATGTCGAGCGGGGTCTCGTTCTCAGCCAAGGCTCAGCCTGTGAAAAAAACCGACGCTTTGCCGCAGCCCGAATCCTCTGTCGTCATGGCCGTGGATGGCCGGGACTCGGCCTTCGGCCGGCCCGGCCATGACGACAGAAAGGGGCCTTTCACCCATCGGCGTTTGCCACCTCTATACCAGCTGCGCCTTGACGCCGGTCTCCTTGAGCTCGGTGCCGAAGCAGCGCTGGTAGTACTCGGCCACGGTGGCGCGCTCCACCTCGTCGCATTTGTTGAGGAAGGTGAGGCGGAAGGCGAAAGCCACGTCGTTGAAGATGCGCGCGTTCTCGGCCCAGGTGATGACGGTGCGCGGCGACATGACGGTGGAGATGTCGCCGTTGACGAAGCCGGCGCGGGTGAGCTCGGCCAGCGCCACCATGGCATGGATGGCGCGGCGGCCCTCGTCATTGTCCCAGCTCGGCGCCTTGGCCAGCACGATCTCGACCTCGGCCTCGTGCGGCAGGTAGTTGAGCGTGGCGACGATGTTCCAGCGGTCCATCTGACCCTGGTTGATCTGCTGCGTGCCGTGATAGAGGCCGGTGGTGTCGCCCAGGCCCACCGTGTTGGCGGTGGCGAAGAGGCGGAAGGACGGGTGCGGGCGGATGACCCGGTTCTGATCGAGCAGCGTGAGCTTGCCCTCGACCTCGAGCACGCGCTGGATGACGAACATCACGTCGGGCCGGCCGGCATCGTATTCGTCGAAGCAGAGCGCGGTCGGGTGCTGCAGCGCCCAGGGCAGCAGGCCTTCGCGATATTCGGTCACCTGCTTGCCGTCGCGCAGCACGATCGCGTCCTTGCCGACGAGGTCGATGCGGCTGATATGGCTGTCGAGATTGACGCGGATGCACGGCCAGTTGAGGCGCGCCGCCACCTGCTCGATATGCGTCGACTTGCCGGTGCCGTGATAGCCCTGGACCAGGACGCGGCGGTTGTAGGCGAAGCCCGCGAGGATGGCGAGCGTCGTGTCGTGGTCGAAGCGGTAGGCCTCGTCGATGTCGGGGACGTGGTCGTCCGGCCGCGAGAAGGCCGGAACCTGCATGTCGCTGTCGAGGCCGAAGGTCTGCCGAACCGAGACGGTGATATCGGGCCGGTCCAGCGGTGTCTCTGCCGTGCCCGTCGTGGTCTGTGCCGAAGCCATTGGAATATCGGTCGCTTGTGGAAGGGAGGGTGGGGGTTTCCGGAAGGCCGCCGGGGATCAGCCGGAGGGGAAGTAGCTGCTCTTGAGCGTGGTATAGGCGCGAATGATCACCTTGAGCCGCTCCTCCGCCGCCTTGTCGCCGCCATGGGCGTCGGGATGATGCAGCTTGACCAGCTCCTTATAGCGCGATTTGAGGCCGGCGAAGGTGAAAGGCGGCGCCAGGTCGAAGACGAGCAGCGCCTGCTCCTGCTCGGAGAGCGGCCGGCGCTTGGCCGCTGCGGCCACCCGCTCTTCCTCGTCCTCGAGCCCGAACATGCCGAAATCGCGCACCCGCGGATCGAAGTTGAGGCCGACGCGGCTGCCCAGCGGCCAGGTCGGGCGCTGCCAGACGGTGTCGTTGCGGATCTCCGCCTCGATCTCGGCGGAGCTCATGCCGGCATAATAGTTCCACTGGGCGTTGTAGGCGCGCACATGGTCGAGACAGAACCAGTAGAATTGGCGCAGCCGATCGCGCGCTCGCGGCGCCCGATAGTCGCCCGCCGCCGCGCAACCGGGATGGTCGCACAGCCGAGTTGCCGCTGCCGTCGCAGTCTCGCCGGCACTCGCTTCTATGCTGGGGCGTGACATTGGTTAAGTATGGGGGGTGGGCCAAGCCAAGACAAGCGCCGGAGCGCTGTGTCGCGCCCGCGCTTGACAGGCCGGACGGCGCCTTCCACGCTCTCGCCCATGAGCGTCGCCCAACGCATCCGAGACAAGCTGAGCTCGGCGCTGCAGCCGGTCCGGCTCGACATCCGCGACGAGTTCGCACCGGCATGCCGGCCATGCCGGTGCCCGTCCGGAGGGAGAAACCCACTTTCACGTGGAGATCGTCACCGCCGCTTTCGCCGGCGAAAGCCGGCTCGCACGCCAGCGGCGGGTCTATGCCCTACTCGCCGAAGAGTTGGCCGGACCGGTCCATGCCCTCGGCCTGACCACCCTAACCCCCGAAGAAGACAAGAAAAATTGATCGCCTGCCGGGCCGGCTCGGAGCGCCTCCGGAGCAGCGGCAACCGCGGGTTGCCGAATTATTAATATTACTCGAATTGATTGCAAACGTCGCAAAATCAGCATAAAGTGCGTGCATGCGACGTGAAAGTGCACACCCCTCCTCCCCTCCCAGCCACGCCGCGGCCGTCGAACTTTCCCGGTCGGCCTCGACGCTGATCAACCGCAATGTCACCGTCGCGGGCCGCCGCACCAGCATGCGGCTCGAGCCGGCGATGTGGGACGCGCTGCAGCAGCTCTGCCGCCGCGAGGGCAAGACGCTCAACGAACTCGTCACGGAGATCGACCGCCAGCGGTCGGAATCGAGCCTGACCGCGGCGATCCGCGTCTACCTGCTGCGCTATTTCTGCGCCGCCGCCACCGATGAGGGCCATCGCCTCGCCGGGCACGGCGTGCCGCAGCGTCACTTCCCGCTATAGAACTCCGGCCAGTAGCGCCGCACCACCTCGCCGTCGCTGGCGAAGGCGTGGCAGCTGTCGACCAGCTTCGGCTTGCAGGTCGGGCGCTCGGGCAGCCGGCCTTCGCGCGCCAGGCGCTGCTCATGCTGCTGGGCGCGATAGGGAAAGACCGTCTGATAGGCGGTGGTCGCCAGCGGGCCCAGCAGGTCGACGAGATGGGTGCAGCCCTGCGTGCCGCCGAGGAGATCGCGCACCTGCTTCTGGAAGCCGGGATAGATCCGCAGGCCCTTGAGGCGCTGGAAATTGGGCGTGATGGCGGGACAGACGGGATAAGGGCTCGCCTCGGTCACCGCCTCGACGGCGTGAATCACCAGCCGGTCGTCGACGGTGATGCGCAGCCACATGTCGTGCACCGGCGCACCCGCCGGCAGCTCGCCGCGGAACTGGTTGTCGAAGGCATAGGTCTTGGTGTCGGTGAGATGGCCCTCGATGTCCCAGAGTCCGTCCTCGCGACGGAAGCCGCGGCAGTCGATGGTACGGGTGTGAATGGGCTCGCGCGGAGCGGATGCGGAGAGCGGCATGGCGTGGCTGTGCGTGGTTCGACCGGGAATGGGTATTTAGGAGACCGCCGGCGCGCTGGCGAGCGAATTCCGCCCCGGCTCGACCGCCTCGGCGAGAAAGCCGGCGAGCGTCGCGGGCACGACATCGCCGCAGACGAAGGCCTCGCCGATGTCGCGGGCGAGGATCAGCGTGACCCGGCCGTCCCTCACCTTCTTGTCCTTGCGCATATGCGCCAGCAGCAGCTCGGCGCCGAGCTTGCCGCCGGCGAGCGCCGCGGGCGAGGTGGGAAGGCCGACCGCGGCGAGATGGCGGCGGACGCGTGCCGCCGCCGCCGGCGGGCAGAAGCCCAGGCGCACGGAGAGGTCGAAGGCGAGCTGCATGCCGAGCGCCACCGCCTCGCCGTGCAGCAGCGTGTCGCCGAAGCCGGTGGCGGCTTCGAGCGCATGGCCGAAGGTATGGCCGAAATTGAGCAGCGCGCGCTCGCCGCTCTCGCGCTCGTCGGCGGCGACGACGGCGGCCTTGGCGGCGCAGCTCTGGCGCACCGCGCGCTGGCGGGCGGCGGCATCGCCGGCGATGAGCGCCGCGCCCTCGGCCTCGAGCCAGGCGAAGAAACCGGCATCGCGGATGAGGCCGTACTTCACCACCTCGGCGTAGCCCGAGACCAGCTCGCGCCGCGGCAGGGTGGCAAGCACGTCGATGTCGGCGAGCACCAGGACCGGCTGGTGAAAGGCGCCGACGAGGTTCTTGCCGTGGCGGGTGTCGATCGCGGTCTTGCCGCCGACGGAGCTGTCGACCTGGGCCAGCAGCGTGGTCGGCACCTGGACGAGATCGAGGCCGCGCAGCAGGCTCGCCGCGGCGAAGCCGGCGAGGTCGCCGATGACGCCGCCGCCCAGCGCCACGACCGGCGTCGCACGCTCGATGCCGAGCGCCAGAACGTCCTCGCAGAGCCCGGCGAAATGCGCGAAATCCTTGGTCGCCTCGCCGGGAGGAAGGGTGATCGCGTCATGTTCGATGCCGGCGGCGGCGAGCGCCGCGGCGAAGCGCGCGAGATAGAGCGGCGCCACATGGGCGTCGGTGACGATGACGGCACGCTTGCGGCGGATCACCGGCGCCAGCAGCGCGCCGGCGCGGTCGATGAGGCCGCGGCCGAGCACGATGTCGTAGCTGCGCGCGCCGAGCGCGACGGTGAGCCGCTCGGGCTGGGTCACGGCGCCGCCTCGGGCTGCGCCTCGGCGCCGCGGCGGGAAAGCGCCTCCAGCACACGGTCGACCGTCGCCTCCGCCGGCCCGTCGAGGCTGTCGACGGTGATGTCGGCCTCGGCATAGACGGGATAGCGCTCCGCCATCAGCGCCTCGAGCACGGCGCGGGGATCGCGGCCCTTGAGCAGGGGGCGGTTGTTGAGGCTGCGCCGCGACACCCGCGCCAGCATGAGCTCGAGATCGGCGCGCAGCCAGACGGTGACGGCGCGCGCGCGCAGCAGCGCCCGGGTGGCGGCATCCATGAAGGCGCCGCCGCCGGTGGCGAGCACATGCGCCGGCATCTCGAGCAGGCGGGCGATGACGCGGCGCTCGCCGTCGCGGAAGGCCGCCTCGCCATGGCGCTGGAAGATCTCCTCGATGCTCATGCCGGCCGCGGCCTCGATCTCGGCATCGGCGTCGATGAAGGGCAGGCCCAGGCGCTGCCCCAGGCGGCGGCCGATGCTGGTCTTGCCCACGCCCATCAGCCCGACCAGCGCGACGGTGCGGCGCGGCGGCGGCGCGCTCATGCCGCGCCCGGCCGCGCCGTTGAAACGCCGGAAAGGCGCCGATACACTGGTCGCAAATAAGCCATGAACGCACCCTAGCATATCGCGTGGCTTCAACGTCAACCGGGCGGCGGCTCACGCCGCGCCGCGCAAAACGCGCAGGAACCTACGGAAAAGATGGCCAAATTCGCCCTGATCGCCGCTGCCGCGCTGGTTGTCATCGTGATCGGCGTCGCCGGCGCGCTGATGTTCTGGAACCCGCCGGCGCCGTCGGCCCGAGTTCGAGCACGTTATCCCGGATGCCAAGCTGCCGAAATGAGCCACGCCGCCGCCTGGCCGGAGCGCTGAGCGCGGCGCTGCTACTGCTGCTGCCGGCCATGGCGCTGGCGCAGGCCGGCCCGCCGGTGCGGCTGCTGCCGCCGGCGCCGGGCACCGGCCCGGCGCTGCCGCCGCCGCCGTCGGCGCCAACGCCGGCTCCGGCGGCGCAGACCGACGGCTCCATCAGCGCGACGCCGCTGGCGCCGGTCGATTCGGCCTGGATCGGCGCGCTCCCCGACGAGACGCAGGCGCTGGGCGACACGTTGTGGCAGGGCACGCCGCGCAGCTTCGTCGCCGCCGCGCTGGCGCAGCTGAAGCCCACCACCTCGCCGGCGCTGCAGTCGCTGGCCCGCCGGCTTCTCCTCAGCAACGCCATCGCCCCCGCCGGCCAGGATCCCCCGGAAGGGCCGAGCCTCGCGGCGCGGCGCGTCGACCGCCTGATTGCGCTGGGCGACATCGACGGCGCGCTCGCCGTGCTCGATCAGCTGCCGGCGGCGACGCATACCGACGATCTCGACCGGCTGCGCGTACAGCTCAGCTTTGCCAAGAACGACGCGCAGGATGGCTGCCGCCGGGTGCGCCAGGACATCGCCCAGTATCAAGGCGTGTGGTGGGACCGCGCGCTCATCGCCTGCCAGGCGCTGGCCGGCGACCAGGCCAAGGCGGCGCTGGGGCTGAGCCTGCTGCGCGAGCAGAAGGTGCCGCCCGACCCGGTCTTCGACGCCCTCGTCGCGGCGCAAGGCGGACATGGGCACCGGATCGAGAAGCTGCCGGAGCCCAACCCGATCCTGGTGACGCTGCTGGCGGCGGCGAAGCAGCCGCTGCCGGCCGAGGCGGCGGCCGTCGCCGATCCCGCCACCTTGCGCGCCTGGGCCGGCAACACGGCGGTGCCGCCGCTGCAGCGCCTCGCCGCCGCCGAGCGCGCGGTGTCGCTGGGCGCGCTGCCGCCGGCGGCGCTCGCCGATCTCTACGGCCAGGTGGAGTTCAAGCCTGAGGAGATCGGCCAGGCGATCAAGCAGGGCAAGCCCACGACCACCGCCCGCGACCGCGCGCTGCTCTATCGGGTAGCGCGTACCGATCCCGCCGCCGGCGTGCGCGCGACGGCGCTGAAGGCGCTGCTGGAGGACGCCCGCAAGCGCGGCGATTTCGTCGCCATGGCGCGCGTGGTGGCGCCGATCCTGACGGATCTGCCGGCGGGCGACGAGCTCGCGCCGTTCGCGCCCGAGGCGGTGCGGGCGCTGCTCGCCGCCGGGCGGGCCGACGCCGCGGCGCCCTGGCTGCCGTCGGTCGACCCGGCGCAGGCGCCGCTGCTGCTGGGGCTGGCGCGGCTGGCCAGCGCCAACAGCGACGACACCGCGCTGCACGAGGCCGCCGCCGGCGGCGCGCAGCGGCAACCCGGCCAGACGGCGATGCTGCTGGCGCTGGCGGCGGCGCTGGGGCAAGCGGTAAGCCCCGCCGATTGGGCGCCGCTGATCGGCCCCGAGCACGCGGGGAGCCTGCCGAGCGCCGCGCTCTGGCTCGACCAGCAGGACGCGGCGGCGGGCAAGCGCCTCGGCGAGACCGTGCTGGCGACGCTCATCCTGGCGCGCCAGGGCGAGCATCTGGCGGCCGAGCCGATCATCCTCAGCCGCGCCGTGGCCGGGCTGAAGGCGGTGGGGCTGGCGAACGACGCGCGCGCGCTGGCCGTCGAGGCCGGGCTCGCCGCCGGGATATGACCGCGCCCGGCCGGCGCAGACGGCCGGGCCGCGCGCCGGCACCCCCCGCCGCGCTGTCGCACCATGTCGAGGCCTTTCTCGAGATGCTCGCCGCGGAGCGCGGCGCGGCGCGCCTGACGCTCGCCGCCTATCGCAGCGACCTTGCCGATGCCACGCGGTTTCTCGCCGCCACCGGGCTGGAGGCGGCGGCGACCGAGGATCTCAGGCGCTACCTCGGCAAGCTCGCCCGCGACCGGCTGCAGCCGCGCAGCGCGGCGCGACGGCTCTCGGCGCTGCGCCAGTTCTACAAGTTCCTGGTCACCGACGGGCGGCGCTGCGACGACCCCAGCGCCGCGCTCGATACGCCGCGCCTCGGCCGCCCGCTGCCCAAGCTGGTGAGCGAGGCCGAGGCCGAGGCGCTGATCGCGGCGGCGGGCGCCCGGGACGGCGCCGAGGGCGCGCGCCTCGTCTGCCTGCTGGAGCTGCTCTATGGCGGCGGCCTGCGCGTCTCGGAGCTGGTCGGCCTGCCGCTCTCGGCGGCGCGCGGCGAGCGGCGCTTTCTCGTGCTCAGCGGCAAGGGCGGCAAGGAGCGGCTGGTGCCGCTGGGCGAGCGCGCGCGCGGCGCGCTCGCGGCCTATCTCGCGCAGCGCGGCGCCTTTCTCGGCGACGGCGCCCAGTCGCGCTTTCTCTTTCCCTCGCGCAGCGCCGCCGGCCATCTGACGCGGCGGCGCTGCGGCCAGCTCTTGAAGGAGGTCGCGGTCGAAGCCGGGATCGACCCGGCGCGGCTCTCGCCGCATGTGCTGCGCCATGCCTTCGCCACGCATCTGCTCGATCATGGCGCCGATCTGCGCAGCGTGCAGGAGATGCTGGGCCATGCCGACATCGCCACGACGCAGATCTATACCCATGTGGCCGGCGAGCGGCTGCAGCGGCTGGTGAGCGAGCACCACCCGCTGGCGCGACGCAAGCGACGCTGAGCCGTCCCTTTACCTATCCGCGCGCGTCCCCTATTGATCCCGCCTCTTTCGTCTCGCGAGGCTAGGCCCATGAGCTTCACCATCGTCGACAACGCGCGCGCGCGCCTCAACCGCAGCGAACTCGCCGTGCCCGGCAGCCAGCCGCAATTCTTCGAGAAGGCGGCGAAGGGACCGGCGGACATCGTGTTCCTCGATCTCGAGGATGCGGTGGCGCCGGACGAGAAGGAGAAGGCGCGCAAGAACATCGTCGAGGGGCTCAACAGCCTCGACTGGAACGGCAAGACGCTGTCGGTGCGCATCAACGGGCTCGACACGCATTACATGTATCGCGACGTCGTCGACGTGGTCGAGCAGGCGGGCGACAAGCTCGCCCTCATCATGATCCCCAAGGTCGGCACCGCCGCCGACGTCTATGCCCTCGACATGCTGGTGACGCAGATCGAGACGGCCAAGGGCTTCAAGAACCGCATCGGCTTCGAGCTGATCATCGAGACCGCGCTCGGCATGCAGAACGTGAACGAGATCGCCGGCGCCTCCAAGCGCATCGAATCCCTGCATTTCGGCGTCGCCGACTACGCCGCCTCGACGCGCGCCCGCACCACCAACATCGGCGGCGCCAACCCCGACTACGCCATCCTCACCGACAAGGACGAGGCCGGCCGGCGCGAGAGCCATTGGGGCGACATGTGGCACTACGCCATCGCCCGCATGGTGGTGGCGGCGCGCGCCAACGGCATCCGCCCGATCGACGGACCCTTCGGCGACTTCTCGGATGGCGATGGCTACCGCGCCGCGGCGCGGCGCGCGGCGGCGCTCGGCTGCGAAGGCAAATGGGCGATCCACCCCTCGCAGGTGGCGCTCGCCAACGAGATGTTCACGCCGTCGCCCAAGGAGGTCGAGCGCGCGCGGCGCATCCTCGCGGCGATGGAGCAGGCCAAGCGCGAGGGACGGGGCGCGGTGGCGCTCGACGGCCGCCTCATCGACATCGCCTCCATCCGCCAGGCCGAGGTGCTGGTGCGCAAGGCCGAGGCGATCGGCGCGAACTGACCAGGACCGGCCCCGGGCGCGATGCGACATTTCCTCGATTTCGAGAAGCCGCTCGCCGAGCTCGAGGGCAAGATCGAGGAGCTGCGGCACCTTTCCAACGGCGGCGACATCAACATCGCCGACGAGGTGACGCGGCTCGAGGCCAAGGTCGACCGGCTGCTGCGCCAGACCTACGCCAAGCTCTCGCCCTGGCAGAAGGTGCAGCTCGCCCGCCATCCCGACCGGCCGCACGGCTCCGACTACATCCGCGAGCTCATCACCGAGTTCACCCCGCTCGCCGGCGACCGCAGCTTCGGCGAGGACCGCGCCATCATCGGCGGCATCGGCCGCTTCCGCGGCCATAGCGTCGTCGTGCTGGCGCATGAGAAGGGCGCGGATACCGAGGCCCGGCTCAAGCACAATTTCGGCATGGCCAAGCCCGAGGGCTATCGCAAGGCGCGCCGCCTGATGGCGCTCGCCGAGCGCTTCGGCCTGCCGCTGCTGACCTTCATCGACACGCCCGGCGCCTATCCCGGCATCGATGCCGAGGCGCGCGGCCAGGCCGAGGCGATCGCGCGCGCGATCGAAGCCTGCCTGCAGCTCACCGTGCCGATGATCGCCACCGTCATCGGCGAGGGCGGCTCGGGCGGCGCGCTGGCGCTCGCCGCCGGCAACCGCGTGCTGATGCTGGAGCATGCGATCTATTCCGTGATCTCGCCCGAAGCCTGCGCCTCGATCATCTGGCGCACGGCGGAGAACGCGCAGGACGCGGCCGAGGCGTTGAAGCTCACGGCGCAGGACCTGCTGAAGCTGGGCGTGATCGACGGCATCGTCGCGGAGCCGCTGGGCGGCGCGCATCGCGAGCGCCAGCCGGCGGTGGCAGCGGCCGGCGAGGCCATCGACGCGGCGCTGCGCCCGCTGGTGGCGCTGGACGGGCCGAGCCTCAGGCAGCAGCGGCGCGAGAAATTCCTCGCCATGGGCAATCGCGGGCTGTGACGGCGGCGTTGCCGCCCCTTGCGGCGCGCCCCGCGTCACCCGATCTTTAAGGCATCCCGTCGACATCGCCGAGGCCGACCATGACACCGCAGGAACGCGATCTCATCACCGCTCTTCTCGCCCGGCTGAGGCAGCAAGGCGGCCAACCCAAGGATGCCGAAGCGGAGGCGCTCATCGGCCAGGCCATGGCCGAGCAGCCCGACGCGCCCTACCTGCTGGTGCAGACCGTGCTGATCCAGGACATGGCGCTGCACGACGCGCAGCGCCGCATCGCCGATCTCGAGCGCCAGCTCGCGGCGCGGCCCGCGGTCCCGCCGCCGGCGGCGACGAGCTTCCTCGGCACCGGGCATGGCAGCGTGCCGGCCGCCGGCCCCTGGCAGCAGAGCGCGCCGCCGGCACCCGCTCCGGCGGCGGGCGCGCCGGTCTGGACGCAATCGCGCACCAGCGCGCCGGTTGCGGCAGCGCCGGTGGCTGCGGCCGCGCCGGTGGCGGCGAGCGCGTCCCCTGCGGCGAGCGCGCCGCAGATGCTCTCCGGCTCGGGCTCGGGCTTCCTGCGCCAGGCGGCGGCCACCGCCGCCGGCGTCGCCGGCGGCGCGCTGCTGTTCCAGGGCATCGAGTCGCTGTTCTCGCCGCATTACGGCAGCGGCTTCCTCGGCAACACCGCGATGCAGCCGGGACTGAGCGAGACGGTGATCAACAATTACTACGGCGACCAGGCGGCGCCCGACACGACCCGGGCCGATCTGCCACAGGACCAGGGCGACCTGCAAAGCGCCGACCTGCAGGATTCCGGCCAGGATGCCGGCGGCCAGGATTACGCCTCGGACCAGGATCTGTCCAACGCCGATCTCGGCGACGCCGCCGATTTCAGCGATGACGGCAGCAGCTACGACGTGTGAGGCGGCTCGTCTAACCGGGCGGGCGCAGCGTGTAGCCGGCGCCGCGCACGGTATGCAGCAGCGGCGTGGCGAAGCCCTTGTCGAGCTTCTGGCGCAAGCGGCTGACATGCACGTCGATGACGTTGGTCTGGGGATCGAAATGATGGTCCCAGACCTTCTCCAGCAGCATCGTGCGGGTGACGATGTGGCCGGCGTGCCGCATCAGATATTCGAGCAAGCGGTATTCGCGCGGCAGCAGATCGATGACGCGGCCGGCGCGGGTGACGACCCGGGTCAGCAGGTCCATCTCCAGATCGGCGACGTTGAGGCGCGTCTCGGCATTGCCGCGACGCGTCAGCGCCTCGAGCCGCGCCAGGAGCTCGGCGAAGGCGAACGGCTTGGACAGGTAGTCGTCGCAGCCGGCGCGCAGGCCCTTGACGCGGTCGTCGACATCGCCCAGCGCGCTCAGCACCAGCACCGGCGTCAGATTGCGCGCCGCCCTGAGCGCCGCGACGATCGATAGGCCATCGACGCCGGGCAGCATCCGGTCGATGATCATCGCATCGAAGCTTTCCTGCGTCGCGCGCTCGAGGCCGTCGCGGCCTTCCTCGGCGAGCGAGACGCGATGGCCGCTCTCGGTCAATCCCTTGACGAGATAGGCCGCCGCCTCGCGATCGTCTTCGACGAGCAAAATGCGCATGACATGAACCGCACCAAAAAACCGCGACGGGACCGGCCGCGCAGGCGCCGGCCCCGCCGCAACCGGATCAGCCGTTGTCGCCCTTGCTCATCGACAACGCCAGGTACTGGTTGGTGCCGTGACGGTTGATGAGCAGCAGCACGTTCTTGTTCTTGCCGGACTGCGCTTCCTTGAGCCTGGACTCGGCCTGTTGCGGCGTCGTCACCGGCTGCTGGTTGACCTGCTCGATGACGTTGCCGGGCTGGATGCCGAGCTCGGCCAGCGGGCTGCTGTCCTCGACGCCGGTGACGACCACGCCCTTGACCGATTTCGGCACCCCGGCGCGCTGGCGCAGCTCGCTGGTCAGCGGCGAGAGCTTGAGGCCGAGGGCGGTGGCGGTTTCGCCGCCGCCCTGCTGCTCGCCCTGCTGCGCGTTCTCCGCCACCTGCGGATTCTCGGGCATCTTGCCGATGGCGACGGCGAGGGTCTCGTCCTTGCCGCTGCGGAAGACCTCGACCTTGGCCTTGTCGCCCACCGGCGTCTCGGCCACCACGATCGGCAGGTCGCGCACCTTCGCCACCGTGTGCCCGTTGAAGGAGAGGATGACGTCGCCCTGCTTGAGGCCGCCCTTGGCGGCCGGGCTGCCCGGGGTCACGTCGGCGATGAGCGCGCCTTCCTCCTTGGGCAGGCCGAGGCTCTTGGCGATCTCGGGGGTGACCTCCTGGATCTGCACGCCGAGCCAGCCGCGCTCGACCTTGCCGTGCTCGCGCAGCTGCTCGATCACCGGCTTGGCGAGGCTCGAGGGAATGGCGAAGCCGATGCCGACCGAGCCGCCATTGGGCGAGTAGATCGCGGTGTTGATGCCGATCACCTGGCCGTTGAGGTTGAAGGTCGGGCCGCCGGAATTGCCGCGGTTGATGGCGGCGTCGAGCTGGAGATAGTCGTCATAGGGGCCGGAATGGATGTCGCGGCCGCGCGCCGAGATGATGCCGGAGCTGACGGTGCCGCCGAGGCCGAAGGGATTGCCGACCGCCAGCACCCAGTCGCCGACCTGAGCCGCGTTGCTGTCGCCCCAGCTGACATAGGGCAGCGGCTCTTTGGCCTCGATCTTGAGCAGCGCCAGATCGGTCTTGACGTCGCGGCCGAGCACCTTGGCGTGATGCTTGGTGCCGTCCTGGAAGATCACCGTCACCTTGTCGGCATTGGCGACGACATGGTTGTTGGTCACGACATAGCCGGCGGGATCGATGATGAAGCCGGAGCCGAGCGCGATGCGCTGCTCGGCCCGCGGGTTGGGCCGCATCGGCATGCCGGGAAAGCCCTGGCCCTGCTGCTCGAAGAACTTGCGCAGGAACTCATCGAAGGGCGAGGAGGGCATGCCCTGCTGATCGCCCTGGTCGCCGTCGTCCTGCGCGTCATCGGCGGCGGCGTCGGACTTCTCGGTGACGGAGATGTTGACCACCGCCGGCAGCACCTTCTTCACCAGGGGCGAGAAGCTCGGCAGCGGCGTGACGGTGCCGGCGCCTTGCGGCATCTCGGCCAGGGCCATCGGCGCGAAGGCCAGGCCGAGGCCGACGCCCGTGGCGAGCGCCGCGGCGCGGACCCTGCGGAACGCCGAAGCCTTCGGGCGAGGGGAAATCGGGGAAAACATGTCTGATACCTCTCGGGGGGAGTGAATTTCTCTATCTAACGCCAACCCCGCGGGTCTGGCGCTCGCAGCATCAGAGTTAGGCATCCGGCATTACGCCGCCCCTTCCCTCGGATTAAATCGCTGTAATCCGGCGGGAAGTGGCGGAATCGGGCCGCTGCGGCGCTCAGATGCGGCCGTGGCAGTGCTTGTATTTCTTGCCGGAACCGCAGGGGCAGGGCGCGTTGCGCGGCGTCTTGGCCCAGGGCGCGGCGGCGGTCGCGGTGGCGGCGGCCGCGGCGGCACCGTTGCCGCCGACCTCGGCGAAGGCCGGCGCGTCGTGATGCTCGACCATGCCGCGCGGCCGCGGCGGCGGCGGCAGCACCTCTTCCGGCGTCTCGTCGCCGCGCTCGATGCGCAGCTCGACATGCGCCAGCACGCGCGTCACCGCCTCGCGCAGCTCCACCAGCATGCCGCTGAACAGCTCGAAGGCCTCGCGCTTGTACTCGTTGACGGGATCGCGCTGGGCATAGGCGCGCAGGTTGATGCCCTGGCGCAGATGCTCGAGCTGGACGAGGTGCTCCTTCCAGTTCTGGTCGAGGATCTGCAGCAGCAGGCTCTTCTCGGCCATGCGCATGATGTCGGCGCCGTAATTCGCCACCTTCTGCGCCATCTTGGCGTCGGCGGCCTGGGTGATGCGCTCCTTGATCTCGGCGTCGCCGATGCCCTCTTCCCTGGCCCAGTCGGCGATCGGCAGGTCGAGGTTGAAGATGCGCAGGCATTCCTCGTGCAGGGTGTCGACCTGCCACTGGTCGGCGAGCGCATTCTCGGGAATGCAGCGCGCGACCATCGCCTCCACGGTCTCGTGGCGCATGTCGGCGATGGTGGCGGCCACGTCCTTCGCCGCCATGATGTCCTTGCGCTGCTCGTAGACGACCTTGCGCTGGTCGTTCATGACGTCGTCGAATTTGAGCACGTACTTGCGCGCCTCGTAGTTGCGCGCCTCGACCTTCTGCTGCGCCTTTTCCAGCGCCTTGTTGATCCAGGGATGGATGATCGCCTCGCCCTCCTTGAGGCCGAGACGCTGCAGCATGCCGTCCATGCGCTCGGAGCCGAAGATGCGCATGAGGTCGTCGTCGAGCGAGACGAAGAACTTGGAGGCGCCGGGATCGCCCTGGCGGCCCGAGCGGCCGCGGAGCTGGTTGTCGATGCGCCGGCTCTCATGGCGCTCGGAGCCGATGACGAAGAGGCCGCCGGCCTGGCGCACCGCCTCGCGTGCCGCCTCGATCTCGGCCTGGATCTCGGCCTTGCGCCGCTCGCGCTTCTCCTCGTCGGTGATCGCGGGCAGCTCCTGGCGCAGCTGCATGTCGAGATTGCCGCCGAGCTGGATGTCGGTGCCGCGGCCGGCCATGTTGGTGGCGATGGTGACGGCGCCGAGCCGTCCGGCCTGGGCGATGATGTAGGCTTCCTGCTCGTGATAGCGCGCGTTCAGCACCTGATGCGGGATCTTGCGCTTCTTGAGCAGCGCCGAAAGCGCCTCCGACTTCTCGATGCTGACGGTGCCGACCAGCACCGGCTGCTGGCGCTCGTGGCACTCCAGGATCTGGGTGATGATCGCCTCGTACTTCTCGCGCGCGCTGCGGTAGACCTCGTCGTCGGTGTCGATGCGCTGCATCGGCACGTTGGTCGGCACCTCGACGACCTCGAGCTTGTAGATGTCGCCGAACTCCTCCGCCTCGGTCATCGCCGTGCCGGTCATGCCGCCGAGCTTGGGGAAGAGGCGGAAATAGTTCTGGAAGGTGATCGAGGCCAGCGTGACGCTTTCCGGCTGGATCTCGACGCTCTCCTTGGCCTCGAGCGCCTGGTGCAGGCCCTCCGAATAGCGGCGGCCCTCCATCATGCGGCCGGTGAACTCGTCGATGATGACGACCTTGCCGTCCTTGACGATGTAGTCGGTGTCGCGGGCGAAGAGCTTGTGCGCGCGCAGCGACTGGTTGACGTGATGCACCAGGGCGACATTGTGGATGTCGTAGAGCGTGCCGGCCTTGAGCAGGTCGGCCTCGCGCAGCAGCGCCTCCATCTTCTCGACGCCGGACTCCGTCAGCACCACCTGGCGCTGCTTCTCGTCCTTCTCGAAATCCTCGGCGACGAGGTGCGGGATGAGCCGGTCCACCGTGCGGTAGAGCAGCGAGGAATCCTCCGCGGCGCCGGAGATGATGAGCGGCGTGCGCGCTTCGTCGATGAGGATCGAATCGACCTCGTCGACGATGGCGAAGTTGAACGGCCGCTGCACCATGTCCTCGAGCCGGAACTTCATGTTGTCGCGCAGGTAGTCGAAGCCGAACTCGTTGTTCGTGCCGTAGGTCACGTCGGCGGCGTAGGCCGCGCGGCGCTCGGCGTCGTCGAGCCCGTGCACGATGCAGCCGACGCTGAGGCCGAGAAAGCGGTAGATCTGTCCCATCCACTCGCTGTCGCGGTGGGCGAGGTAGTCGTTGACGGTGACGACGTGCACGCCCTTGCCGGTCAGCGCGTTGAGATAGACCGGCAGCGTCGCCACCAGCGTCTTGCCCTCGCCGGTCTTCATCTCGGCGATCATGCCGCGGTGGAGGACGACGCCGCCCATCATCTGGACGTCGAAATGGCGCTGGCCGAGGCAGCGCTTGGCGGCCTCGCGCACGGTGGCGAAGGCGTCGGGCAGGATGTCGTCGAGCGTCTCGCCATCGGCCAGGCGCTGCTTCAGCGCCGCGGTGCGGGCGCGCAGCGCCTCGTCCGACAGCGGCACGACCGCCGGCTCCGCCTCGTTGATCTCCTCGACGAGCGGTGTCAGGCTTTTGACGTATCGATCGTTCGCTGAGCCGAACAGTCGCCGAGCCAGGGCGCCGATCATCCAAACCTCGAACTGGGAGCGGGGAGGGTCAGGGGCCGCAGGGATCCCGGGTGACAGATAGGCGGATCAGGCGGGAGTGTCAATTCCGGGCAGGATGCGTGCGCACCGATGCCACGCAACGGCAACAAACCGGCGCGGGCCGGGCTCGCGATCGGCGTTGCCTCGGCGGGGGCAATGTGCTTTATGGGCGCCCGAGCGTCCCCGGCAATGCGGACGGCGCATCCCGGCGCTGGCGGTCGGTTACGCCCGTTGGTCACAAAAGGAAGTGTCATGACGTTTCGAGCGACCCTCGCGCTTGCTCTGACGCTGCTCGCCGCTCCGGTCTGGGCACAGACGGCCAAGCCGGTCACCGGCGACCCGGTGGTGGCGCGCGTCAACGGCTTCGATGTGCGCCGGTCGGACATCGAGGAGGCGGCGCGCTCGCTGCCGCCGCAGGCGCAGCGCCAGCCGCAGGAAAAGATCTACATGGCGCTGCTCGACAATCTGGTCGCGACCCGGGTGGTCGCGGACGCCGCGCGCCGGGCCAAGGTCCAGGACCAGGCCGAGGTGAAGCGGCGCCTGGTGCTCGCGCAGGACCAGGTGCTGGCCCAGATCTACGTCCAGGAGCTGGTCAAGAAAGGCATGAGCGAGCAGAAGCTCAAGGCGGCTTATGACAAATACGTAAAGGACGCGCCGCCGCGCGAGGAGGTCAAGGCGCGCCACATCCTGGTGGCCACCGAGGCCGAGGCCAAGGCGGTGATCGAGCAGCTCAAGAAAGGCGCCGATTTCGCCACGCTGGCCAAGGAGAAGAGCACCGACCCCGCCGCCAAGACCTCGGGCGGCGATCTCGGCTGGTTCACCAAGGACCAGATGGTGCCGGAATTCGCCGCCGCCGCCTTCAAGCTGAAGAAGGACGAGATCACCGAGACGCCGGTCAAGACGCAATTCGGCTGGCACGTGATCAAGGTCGAGGACCGCCGCACCGCCAGCACGCCGACCTTCGAGCAGGTGAAGCCGCAGCTCAGCGAGATCGTGGCGCGCGAAATCGTCGCGGACAAGATGAAGGAGCTGAAGGCCTCGGCCAAGATCGAGGTGTTCAATCCCGACGGCAGCCGCCCCAGCCCGCCGGCGCTCGGGCCGGTCCCGGGCGCGCCCGGGCCCAACCTGTCCGGCGCTCCGGCCCCCGACGCGCCGGTGCTCGCGCCGGCGACCAAGCCGAAGGACTAGGCGCGGCGCGCCTGCCGCCGCCGCCGGGAGCTGCCATGGCCGCGCCATCGCCCCTCGCACCGGACCACCCGCCCGACCTGCCGCCGATCGCCGGCGTCAGGCTCGCGGCGGCGAGCTGCGGCATCCGCTATCGCGGCCGCCCGGATCTGATGGTGGCGCTGCTCGACGCCGGCAGCAGCATCGCCGGCGTCTTCACCCGCTCGCTCACCTGCGGCGCGCCGGTGGATTGGTGCCGCGCCGCCCTGCCGCGCGGCAAGGTGCGCGCGATCGTGGTCAATTCCGGCAACTCCAACGTCTTCACCGGCCGCAGCGGCCGCAAGGTGGTGGAAGACACCGCCCGCGCCATGGCGGAGCTCGTCCCCTGCCACAAGCACGAGGTCTACATCTCCTCCACCGGCGTCATCGGCGAGCCGCCGCCCGGGGAGAAGATCATCGCCGGCCTGGCGCCGACCGCCGCGACCGCCTCCGAGACGGGGTGGATGGCGGCGGCGCAGGCGATCATGACCACCGACACCTTCCCCAAGCTCGCCACCGCGCGCGCCGAGATCGACGGCGTGCCGGTGACGATCAACGGCTTCGCCAAGGGCTCGGGCATGATCGCGCCGGACATGGCCACCATGCTGGCCTATCTCTTCACCGACGCAGCGATCCCGGCCAAGGTGCTGCAGCAGATGCTGAGCGCGTCGAACGAGCGCTCCTTCAATTCGATCACCGTCGACGGCGACACCTCGACCAGCGACACGGTGCTGCTGGCGGCGACCGGGCAGGCGCGGCACAAGCGCGTGACCCGCGCCGGCGATCCCCGGCTCAAAGGCTTCCGCCGCGCGCTCGACCAGGTGATGGTCGATCTCGCCCAGCAGATCGTGCGCGACGGCGAGGGCGCCGAGAAGTTCGTCACCATCGAGGTCAGCGGCGCCGCCTCGCCGCGCGCCGCCCGGCGCATCGGGCTCGCCGTCGGCAACTCGCCGCTGGTCAAGACCGCGCTGGCGGCGGGCGACGCCAATTGGGGCCGCATCGTCATGGCGGTCGGCAAGGCCGGCGAGAAAGCCGATCGCGACCGCCTCGCCATCAGCGTCGGCGGCGTGCGCATCGCCGAGAAGGGCGGTCCGGTGCCGGGCTATGACGAGGCGCCGGTGACCCGGCACATGGCCGGCCGCCACATCCACATCGCGCTCGATCTCGGCATCGGCAAAGGCCGCTGGACGGTGTGGAGCTGCGACCTCACCCACCGCTACATCGACATCAATGGCAGCTACCGGAGCTGAGAGACTGCCGGTCGTGCTGGTGGTCGCGGTGGCGCTGATCGACGCGGACGGGCGCGTGCTGCTGGCGCAGCGGCCGGAAGGCAAGCCGATGGCGGGCCTCTGGGAATTCCCCGGCGGCAAGGTGCAGCCGGACGAGACGCCGGAGGCGGCGCTCATCCGCGAGCTCGAGGAGGAGCTCGGCATCGATGTCAGCGAGGCCTGCCTGGCGCCGCTGACCTTCGCCTCGCATCGCTACGAGCGCTTCCATCTGCTGATGCCGCTCTATGTCTGCCGCCGCTGGAACGGCACGGTGGCGGCGCAGGAAGGGCAGAGCCTCGCCTGGGTGCGGGCGGCGAAGCTCGACCAATACGCCATGCCGCCGGCGGACAAGCCGCTGGTGGCGGTGCTGCGCGACCTGCTGTAGGGCGGAAGGGTCAGCCGCCGCTGGCCGAGGCCAGCTCCTGCCGCCGCTGCAGGACGAAATCGATCGGCGTGCCGTGCTCGGCGGTGCGGAAGGCGATCGGCGTGCCGCTGTCGTCGAACCAGACGAATTGCTGCTTGTCGCTGACGATCTTGTACTGGTGCAGGCGCAGGGTGGTCCCGGCGAGGGCCACCGGCTCGGTCTCGCCGCCGCTGACATGCACCGGCAGCACCTGGCCGGTGCGGGTCGACATCATGACATGGGAGTCGAGCACCATCGGCGACCAGGGGTTCGACGGGTGGATATCGGCCGGGGCCATGACCGTCCCGGTCGGACCGGTGATGGCAAAGCCGCCGTCGCGCGCCTCGCCATGCACCGTCATCGCGTCGCCATTGGTGACGGTGATGCTGTCGAAGGAGACGAGCCGCTGGCCCCGCCAATGCTCGCTCCGCCGCGCCTCCTGGCGATAGATCACGATCCCCAGCACCCGGACGGCGATGCGCAGGTTGCTCGTGACCTGCGTGTCGTCGCCGACGCGCTGGACCAGGTTGGTGTAGGTGCCGATATCGCCGTAGGTGGGGTGAATGACCCGGTATTCATAGCTCTCGCCGGCCGCCGCCGCCGGCGCAGCCAGGGCCGCAGCCAGCAGCCAGGCGACGAGGAAGGAGATCGGACGGCTCATATCGCAAATCTACCGGGCAGCCGGACGAAGCAGTTGCATATTAAGGCAAAAGGCGACGCCAGGCTACGGTGTTATCCGGCGATCCAGCGTCGCATCTCGCGCTCGACCAGCCGGTCGGCGGGAAGGATGATGCGCACGCTCGTGCCCTTGCCCGGCGCGCTTTCGAGCTCGAGGCTGCCGCCATGCAGCTCGGCAAGCGCGCGGGCCAGCGGCAGGCCCAGGCCGGTGCCCTCGTAGCGCCGGCTGAGCCGGCTGTCGACCTGGCCGAAGGGCGAGAGGGCACGGGCGATGTTCTCGGGCGCGATGCCGATGCCGCTGTCGCGCACCTCGATGACGACGCCGCGATGGCCGTCGACATGGACGCGGATCAGGATCTCGCCGCCGGGGGGCGTGAACTTGACCGCGTTCGACAGCAGGTTCATCAGCACCTGCTTGAGCTTGCGCTCGTCGGCGCGCAGCAGCAGCAGGGCGTCGGGCAGCTCCACCTTGAGCGCCAGCTCGGCGGTGGCCACGCGCTCGCGCAGCAGCAGCACGACACTCCTGACGATGCTCTGGATGTCGACGATCTCCTCGATCAGCTCGAGCCGCCCGGCCTCGACCTTGGACAGGTCGAGGATGTCGTTGATGATGCCCAGGAGATGCGTGCCGGAGCTGTGGATGTCGTTGGCGTATTCGGCGTAGCGGTCGGCGACCGGCCCCAGCAGCCGCTCGCGGATGATCTCGGCGAAGCCCAGGATGGCGTTGAGCGGCGTGCGCAGCTCATGGCTCATATTGGCGAGAAACTCGGATTTGGCGCGATTGGCGGTTTCCGCCTGCTCCTTGGCCTGCTGCAGCGAGCGCTGGACCAGCACCTCGCGGGTGATCTCGCTGCCGGTGCCGCGGTAGCCCAGGAACCCGCCGCGATGGTCGTAGACCGGCGCGCCGCTCAGCGACCAGAACTGCTCGTTGCCGTCGGGCGAGCGAAAGGCGTAGCTGAGGTCGCGGAACGGCCGGCGCGCCGCGAACGCCTCGACCAGGCGGCGCCAGGTCTCGTCGGCGGGATCGCCATGGGCGAGCTCGATCAGCGTCTTGCCGATGAAGGGAGAGGGCTCGTCGAGACCCTCATGGGCGGCCCGCCCGCCGAGATAGGTCAGCCGGTTCTCGGCGTCGGTCTCCCAGAACCAGTCGGACGCGACCTTGGCGAAGTCGCGGAAGCGCTGCTCGCTGCGCGCCAGGCGGCGCTCGGCGAAGACGGCCAGGCGCAGGGTGCGCCAGGCCAAGCGGATGCCGATCGCCCAGAGCAGGACGCTGCCCAGCACCAGGCCCAGCATCGCCATGTCGCGCGCGGCCCGCGCCGCCTCGCCCATATGCGCCGAGAAATCGTCCTCGAGCCGGGTCAGGCGGTCGTCGAGATCGTTGATCTCGGCGAGAAAAGCGTCGCGCCGCACCGCATCGAGCGAACCCTCCGCCCGGGCCGCGGCCACCTTTTGGGCGAGCGCGGAGAGCTCGCCCACCAGCTGGTCGCCGGTGCGCCAGTCGTCGATCGAGCGCCCGAACGGTCCCCACCAGGAGAACCAGACGAAAAGCCGCGATTGGGACGGAATGTCGCGGGGATCGTTGCGGCCCTGCAGGAAGCCGGCAAAGGCCTTGTGGAGATCGGCCGGCTGCGCCTCGAGCGCCTCGCGGCCGATGCGGTCGCCGAGCGGCACGGCGATGTCGCGGTGGAACTGGCCGATGTCCTCGGCCCGGCCCCAGACCACGTAGCGGCGCAGGTCAAGCGCCGCGCGTTTCTGCGCCTTGGTGTAGTTATCCTCGCCCGCGACATAGGCGCGGGTGGCGTTGATGCCCTCGATGGTGACGAGGCAGAGCCCCAGGATGATCGTCTGGATGGCGGCGAAAATGACGATGATCAGCACGAACCGGCTGGCCGTCGAACGCGCCGACAAGGTCTCCTCGCCGGGGCGCGAAGCGCCCCGGAGCCAAGAGCCGAACGAGATGCCACCCAGCCAGCGCATGATCCCGACAAGCCTTGCGCGAGCGAGGCAAAGGCCGTCCGCGCGAGGCTCGATCGTCGCAAGACGACCCTAAGGAGGGCTTAATCCCAAAGAGATATTCTCCTATTAGGAGCATCGATCGATACGCTTTCGATCTAACGTATCTTGTCGCCCGCGGGGTGCTTGGTGACGCCGAGCGCGGCGGCGAGGCGGGCGCGCGCGCTGCCGGGGCGCAGCGGCTGCGGCTGGGCCGCATGCGGCGCCCAGGCGGTCAAGGTCACGATCTCGAACCGCGCGGCGATGCGGCCGTCGGGCCGGCCGAAGAGCTCGCGGTAGACGGCGACGGCGCGCGCGAGCGTCGCGCGCCGGGTGAAGCCGCGGCGGCGCTCGGCCACCGCATTGCTCTCGCCCATGGCGCGCAGGTCGCGCATCAGCGCCAGCGCGTCGGGATAGGTGACCTCGATGGTATCGCTGTCGACCACCGGCAGGGCGAAGCCGGCGCGCTGCAGCAGATGGCCGAGATCGCGCAGATCGGCAAAGGGCGAGACCCGGGGGCTTGCGCCCCCCTCCTCCGCCAGCTCGGCCTCCATCAGCGCGCGGCGCAGCTCGGCCAGCGTGTCGCCGCCGAACAGCGAGGCGAGCAGCAGCCCGTCGGGCTTCAGCGCCTGGCGCAGCTGCAGCAGCGCGCCCGGCAGATCGTTGGTCCAGTGCAGATCGAGCGTGCTCAGCACGAGGTCGAAGGCAGCCGGCTTGAAGGGCAGCGCCTCGGCTTCCGCCACCAGCGCCGGCGGCGGCAGGCGCCGCGCAAAGCCCCAGGCGGCATCGGCCTGGACCAGCATCTCGATGCCGCCGCGGCCGGCAAGCCGCGCCGCCAGCACGCCGTGGCGGCAGCCGAGATCGAGTGCCAGGGGAAAGCGGCGGGCGACATCGGTGAGCCGGTCGGCCAGGCGCTCGGCCGCCTCGAGGACGAGGAAATCGGCGCGGCCGGGATCGCGGGCGGCGCGGGCGCGATGCAGGCGCACCGCCCGGCGATCGAAGACGCGGAGCGGATCGGCGGCGGGCGGCATGGCGGGTATATGGCACGGCCGGAGGTGCCGCGCCAGACGCGGGGCGGGACACGCGTTGACAGGGGCCGGGCGGCGCGCTGACATCAGCGGCGATGCAGAGCCTCGCCCGACCGCCGGCGCTGCGCCGCGCCGCCACGGCGCTTCTCGACCTGCTCCTGCCGCCGCGCTGCCTCGCCTGCGGCGCGACGGTGAGCAGCGCCGACACGCTCTGCGCCCGATGCTGGCGCGGCATCACCTTCCTCGGCGCGCCGTGCTGCGCCTGCTGCGGGCTGCCGTTCGAGTTCGAGCTGGCCGGGCCGGCGCTGTGCGGGGAATGCCTGCGCGCTCCCCCGCCCTTCGACCGCGCCCGCGCGGCGATGCGCTATGACGAGGCGAGCCGCACGCTGATCCTGGCGTTCAAGCATGGCGACCGGCTGCATCTCGCCCCCGCCTTCGGACGCTGGCTGCGGCGAGCCGGCGGCGAGCTCGTCGCCGAGGCCGATGTCGCGGTGCCGGTGCCGCTGCATTGGACCCGGCTCTTCGCCCGCCGCTACAACCAGGCGGCGGTGCTCGCCCACGCCTTGCACGAGGCGGGCGGTCCGCCGGTCGGCGCCGACTGGCTCCTGCGCCGCCGCCGCACCCCGTCCCAGGGCAAGCGCAACGCCGCCGCGCGGGCGCAGAACGTCCGCGCCGCCTTCGCCGTGAAGCCCGGACGGGATGTCCGCGGCAAGCGCATCCTGCTCGTCGACGACGTCTTCACCACCGGCGCCACGGTCGGCGAATGCGCGCGCGTGCTGCGCCGCGCCGGGGCGCGCAGCGTCGACGTGCTGACGCTGGCGCGCCCGCTGCGGCAGGAGGGCTAGTCGCCGGTCAGGGCGTGGCCAAGCAGGCCGCCGCCGACCACGCCGGCCGCCGTGGCCGCGGCCTTGCCCGAGCCGTGGCCGAACTGGTTGCCCACCAAGCCGCCGCCCGCCGCGCCGGCCATGGTGCCGCACGCGCCCAGCAGGAGCAGCATCCCGATCGCCGCCAGAATCCGCATGGCCCATCTCCTTCGCTGCCGCTCCTTTCGGAACAGCAACGACGGCGCGCCGGTTCCGGCGCTGGCCTGGCCGAATTAAATAACTGAATTTGCTTGGTTTTTCTTGATAATGGAAAATAAACCTACTGTCGATAACCTCGATCGGCTGGGGCGAAAGCAGGCCACCATGTCGTTCGCGACAGACGCCGCAAAAAAACGGGAAGCCGAGAAACGGGTGCTCGATGCCGCCATGGCCGAGTGCACCAAGATGCTCGAGGGCATGCGCATGGCGCAGCCCGCCGAAGCCGACCGGATCAAGACGCGGCTCGACGACCGGATGAAGAGCAATTCGAAGCTGCCGATGGACTTCAAGCGCAAGACGCTGGAAGCCGCCCGCGCCTTCGAGTGCGCGGCCAATATGCGCGCGGCCGATGCCGCGCTGAACCAGGCCATGCACAAGGCGCGCGGCGACGATCTCATCGAGCGCAACCGGCTGGTGGGCGAAGCCCGGACCTTCTGCAACAAGGCCGCCTCGCTCGGCGCCGACGAGCATTTCCGGACCACGCTCAACCACAAGATCGAGATCATCATGCTGACCGGACAGGTCGAGCATAAGGGGCCGACCATCGCCAAGCCGCGCGACACCGCGCCCAAGAACCCGCACCACGCCAAGGAGTGATGCGGGCCGAGCCGGCCGGCGCCGATATTGCTTGATTCGCGGCGATTTTCGACTAGATGGAACGGGACGATTCTTGCGGCTGGAGCGGCCATGGCGCGGGTTGAGATCTATTCGACGCTGTTCTGCCCTTACTGCGCGCGGGCGAAGAGCCTGCTCGCCAAGAAGGGCGTCGACTTCATCAATATCGACGTGATCGAGGACACCTCCCGGCGCGCCGAGATGGTCGAGCGCTCGGGCGGGCGCCAGACCGTGCCGCAGATCTTCATCGATGGCGAGCATATCGGCGGCTCCGACGATCTCTATGCCTTGGACCGCGCCGGCGCGCTCGACGCCAAGCTCGGCATCGCGCCCGCATGAGCGGCCGCTTCAAGGCGGCCTGCATCCAGCTCTCCTCGGCCCGCGAGGTCGAGCCCAACATCGCCGCGGCGAGCGATCTCGTCCGCGCCGCGCGCGCGGCCGGCGCCGAGCTCATCATGACGCCCGAAGTGAGCGACATGATGGAGCCCAAGCGCGCGCAGCGCCTCGCCAAGGCGAAGGACGAGGCCTCGCACGCGATGCTCGCCGCCTTTCGCGCGCTGGCGCGCGACACCGGTGCCTGGCTGCTGCTGGGCTCGGCGGTGGTGCGCCGCGGCGAGGGCGAGGAGCGGCTCGCCAACCGCTCCTTCCTGATCGCGCCCGACGGCGCCATCGCGGCGCGCTACGACAAGATCCACATGTTCGACGTCGAGCTTGCCGGCGGCGAGAGCTATCGCGAATCCAATGCCTTCCGTCCGGGCGAGGAAGCGGTGCTGGCGCCGCTGCCCTGGGGCGTGCTGGGCATGAGCGTGTGCTACGATTTGCGCTTCCCCCATCTCTACCGGGCGCTGGCGCAGGCGGGCGCCGATTTCCTGTCGATCCCCTCGGCCTTCACCGTGCCGACCGGCCGTGCCCATTGGCATGTGCTGATGCGGGCGCGGGCGATCGAGAACGGCGCCTTCGTCTTCGCCCCGGCGCAATGGGGCGAGCATGCCGAAGGGCGCAAGACCTACGGCCATTCGCTGATCGTGGCGCCCTGGGGCGAGATCCTCGCCGAATCCCAGGACGGCGCCGGCTATGTCATCGCCGAGATCGACACCGCCGCGGTCGCCGAGGCGCGCCGCTCGGTGCCGTCGCTGCGGCATGACCGCGCCTATGCCGCGCCGCAGCCCCGGCCCGGCTCGCTGGCGGCAGAATAGTCAACGCCTCAACCGGGCAGAGCGCCGATCTCGCCGTTGACCGCGGCGAGGCGCTGGATCACCGCCGGGCGGGGTGCGGCGACCAGCCCCTGCTCGAAGGCGACGATGCCGAGCCGGCCGAGATAGGCCGCCAGCAGTTCGCCGGGGCGGAGCAGGAAGTCCGGGTTGGCGGGCTTGCCCAGCCGCTCGTTGCCGACCATGAAGGTCTCGTAGAGGAGCGCGCCGCCAGGCGCCAGCGCCGAGGCCAGCGCCGGCAGCAGCGGCCGCCAGAGATAATGCGTGACGACGATGCCGTCATAGCCGTCGCCCAGAGGCCACGGCCCGCCGGCCTCCAGATCGAGCTCGACGATCTCGCACTGCGCATCGCGGGCAAAGCCTGCCCTGAGCGCCCCGACATCGCGATCGGCAGCCACGACGCGATACCCCGCCTCGCGCAGCAATCGCACATGGCGGCCGCCGCCCGCGGCCAGATCGAGCACCCGCCCGCCCGGCGCGATCAGCGGCAGGAAGCGGCGGACCCAGGCGGAGGGGGAGCTTGCGGCGGCCAATGCGTTCACCCATTTAGCACTCGACGACGACAATTGCTAAACCGTTGCGAGACGTGTATCAACGGATGATAAGGTCCGAGATCGCATGATCCTCTTCAAGCTCAGATGCGGCACGGGGCACGAATTCGAGGGCTGGTTCCGCGACGGCGCCACCTATGAGCGCCAGGCCCAGCGCGGCCTGATCGCCTGCCCCGATTGCGGCGACAAGGCCATCGAGAAGGCGCCGATGGCGCCGCGCGTGGCGCGCGCGGCCTCGGCCGCGGCCGAGGAGAAGAAGGCGCCGCCCTCGCCCGAGCAGCTGCGCCGGATGCTGCAGCAGGTGCGCAAGCACATCGAGACGCATTGCGACTATGTCGGCGAGCGCTTTGCCGAGGAGGCGCGGCGCATCCATAACGGCGAGAGCGAGGCCCGCGGCATCTATGGCGAGGCCACCGAGGCGGACTCGCAGGCGCTCGCCGATGACGGCATCGAGGTCGCGCGCGTTCCCTGGATCCCGGCGAGCGACGCCTGAGACGCGGGCGGCGCGGAGCGGGCCGCCGATGCTGTTCCAGATCGTCCACTGCCATCCGCTCACCGACAGCTACAACCACGCGCTCTTCCGCGCCATCGTCGAGACGCTGGAGGCAGGCGGCCACGACGTGGTCGCGACCGACCTCTATCGCGCCGGCTTCGACCCCGTGATGAGCGCGGCCGAGCGCCGCAGCTATTTCCAGCCGGCCTATGACGCGAGCGCCGTCGCCGAATTGACGGCGCTGCTGCGCCGCATCGACGGCGTGATCTTCTGCTTTCCGCAATGGTGGTTTTCCATGCCCGCGCTGCTCAAGGGCTATATCGACCGCGTCTGGGCGCCGGGCATCGCGTTTGCGCATGATCCAGCCGCCGGCCGCCTCCGCCCGCTCCTCACCCACATCGAGGTGTTCGGCGTCGTCACCAGCTACGGCTCGCCCTGGTGGGTGACGCGGCTGGTCGCCGGCGATCCCGGCCGCAAGGTGCTGATGCGCGCGCTGAAGCCGATGTGCGGGCGCGGCGTGCGCAGCTTCTATCTCGCGCATTACGACATGGACCGCTCCACGGCGCGGTCGCGGGAGGCTTTCCTGGCGCAGGTGCGGGCAAGGGTGGCGCGGCTCTGACCGGCGGCCGCCGCGTCAGTGGGACATCAGGATCGGAACCGTCATGTGCTTGAACAAGCCCCTCGTCGCGCCACCGAGAACGATCTCGTGCGCCTGCGAATGGCCGTAAGCGCCCATCACGATCAGATCGGCGCCCAAATCGGATGCCTGCGACAGGATCATGTCGTCGACATGGACGTCGTCCACGGTCAGCTCCCGCGACTGCGCCGCGATGCCATGGCGCAAGAGATGAGCGACGATCCGCGCGCCGGGCTGGTCGTTCTTGCCCTGGCGCACGCTCTGCGGATTGAGGGTGAGAATGGTCACCTTCTCCGCGCGCCGTAGAAACGGAGAAGCGTCGTTGACGGCGCGGGCGGATTGCGCGCTGCCGTTCCAGGCGACGAGAATTCTCTGCCCCACCGTCGTGAACCGGCCGGCGTAAGGGACGACGAGCACGGGCCGGCCGCTGTCGAGCGCCACGCCTTCCGGTATGTCATATTCGGGGCGCGGGAGAAGCTCATCGGGGTCGATCTGACCGACGATGGCAAGGTCCGCGTAGCGGGCATGATAAGGCACCGCCGCCGCGACATCGTCGTCGACCTCGACCCAATCGGTCGGGACGCCGGTGTCGCGGAGGAATGCGTCGAACTCGGCCTTGACCTCGTCGCGCATGCGCAGCCACCACGCGCGCATCGTCGGTTCAACATCGGTCCCGATCTCTTCCATCATGAAGAACGGGACGTCGCCTGCCGCGCTCGTGTAAAGCCCGGTCAGCCGCGCATCGAACGTCTTCGCCAGCCGGGCCGCGATCTCCAGCCGGCCGCGGCAGTGCTTGGACACGTTCACATGCACGAGAAGATCCTTCATCCCCATCGCGTTTCTCCGTCGTTGCACCGATCACGCCAGCTCAGTATGCCGATTGCACCGGCCGTGACATTGATCGAGATCAAGCACGGCGGCGCGCGGAGACGGACCGGAGCGTCGCCTCCTTGCCGTCACGCGGAGCGGGCCTCACGCGCCGAAACTGAGGAGCAGGATTGACCTGCATCAACGCTCCGCGACGCGATCCATGGCCAGATTTCGCTCCGTCGAACGGTACCGAGAGGCGCGGTTCGCGCCGCTGCGCTTCCTGTGACCGAGCCCGGCAGGCGGACTGTCGCAATGCGCCGGCACCGGGTCGCGTGAAGTCCCCAATCGAAGCACGAGGAGAAGCGAACCATGGCACGCACGGCAATCGTCACGGGTGGCGTCACCGGCATCGGCGCGGCAACGTGCAGGGCCCTTAAGAAGGCCGGCTGTCAGGTCGCGGCGACCTTTTTCGGGAACGGCGCCGACGCCAAGAAATTCCGCGACGAGACCGGCATCCCGACATACGAATGGAACGTCGCGGATTTCGGCGCCTGCCAGCACGGCGTGGCGGAGGTCGTGAAAGCCATCGGTCCGATCGACATCCTCGTCAACAACGCAGGCATCACGCGCGACGCGACGCTGCACAAGATGACCTATGAGCAGTGGCGCTCGGTCATCGATGTCGATCTCGGCGGCTGCTTCAACATGTGCCGCGCGGTGATCGAGCCGATGCGCGAAAGACGGTTCGGGAAAATCGTGAACATCAGCTCGATCAACGGTCTTGCCGGCCAGTTCGGCCAGACCAATTATGCCGCCGCCAAGGCGGGGATCATCGGCTTCACCAAGGCGCTGGCCCTCGAAGGCGCGGCGCGCGGCATCACCGTCAATGCCGTCGCGCCGGGCTATACGGACACGGCCATGGTCGCCGCGGTGCGCCCGGACATCCTGAGCAAGATCGTCGCAGCGGTGCCGGTCGGACGCCTGGCGAAGCCGGAAGAGATCGCGCGGGGCGTCGCGTTCCTGGTCAGCGACGACGCGGCCTTCATCACCGGCGAAACGCTGTCGATCAACGGCGGCATGTACATGCGATAGACAAGCCGGTGCGCAGCTTCGCTCACCTGCAGATGCGCACCGCCTACCCCGGCTTCCGAAACGTCATCACTTTCGAAAAGTAGGCGACGCGGCTTTCCTCCAGCGTCAGCCCGGCCGCGCCGAACAGCGCCGCAAGATCCTCCCGCGCGTATTGCGCGTAATAGGGTTCGTGGAAGGCGAGCGGAAAATATTCGACGAGGGCGTCGTAATCGGGCACGTCGCCGAGCTGGATCGAATCGACCAGGATCGCGGCGCCGCCCGGCTGCAGCAGCCGCGCCATCTCGGACGCCACGGCCTTGCGCTCGCGCGCCGGCAATTCGTGGAAGAGGAAGATCGAGGTCGCGACGTCGAAGCTGCCATCGGGCAGCGGCACGCGCTCGGCCGGCGCGGCGACGAACTCGGTGCGCGACCAGGGCGCGAGCGCATCGCGCGCCGCGTCGAGATAGAAGGGGCTGAGATCGAGCGCGGTGACGGCGAGGCGGGGATAGTTGCTCTTGACCGCGCGCAGGAAGCGACCGGTGCCGCAGGCGAGGTCGATGAGCTTCGCCCGGCGCACGCCGCGCTCGGCCAGCACGCGCTGCAGCGGCACCAGCGCCTGGCGCCGCATGGCGTCGGCGCCGCCGCCGAACAGCACCTCGACCTGATGGTCGTAGAGCTCGGCGGAGCGGCGGCTGAGATAGCCGTCGGTCTGGTAATGGAAGTTCTGCAGAAAATAGCGGGGATAGTCGCCGGGGGGCGCGGCGCGCAACACCTCGTCGTTGGCGGCGGTGCGGCGGCGCGCCTCGACGCGCGGCAGATCGGCGAAGTAGCGCCCGGCCTTGCGCAAGGCGGCAAGCGGATGGATGGCGACCTCCTCGGGCAGGCGATAGCGGCCTTCGGCGATGTTGCGCCAATCCTGCTCCAAGAGCGCGCGCAGATCGGCGAGGATGCGGGCGCGGTCGGGCATGCGCTGCTTGAGCTCGGGCGGGGCCGCGACGCTCTCGGTCAAGCGCGCGCTCAGCCATTTCTGGCCCGAATACCAGGAGATCCGCAACCGCTGCGCCGCCTGGTAGGCGAGCTTCTCGAGCGCACCGCTCATGATCTCTCCACCGCTCCCTCCCGCACCATTTTGGCAAATTGACGCAGCCGGCGCGCTTTGGCTAGGACTGCGATCATGGCGACATTCCTCACGCTCGACGACATCGATCCCGCGGGGAAACGCGTGCTGCTGCGCGCCGATCTCAACCTGCCGATGAAGGACGGCAAGGTCGGCGACCTGACGCGGATCGAGCGCCTGGCGCCGACCATCCGCGAACTCGCCGAGCGCGGCGCCAGGGTCGTGGTCATGTCGCATTTCGGCCGGCCCAAGGGCAAGCCCGACCCCGCCTTCTCGCTGCGGCCGCTGGCCGAGCCGCTCGCCGCCGCGATCGGCCGCCCCGTCGCCTTCGCCGCGGATTGCGTCGGCCCCGAAGCCGAGCGCGTGGTGGCGCGGCTGCAGCCGGGCGAGGTGGCGCTGCTCGAAAATCTCCGCTTCCACAAGGAGGAGGAGGCCAACGATCCCGGCTTCGCGCGCCGGCTCGCGGCGCTCGGCGATCTCTATGTCGACGACGCCTTCTCCTGCGCGCATCGCGCGCATGCCTCGACCGCGGCGCTGGCGCAGCTGCTGCCGGCGGCGGCGGGGCGGCTGATGCAGGCCGAGCTCGAGGCGCTGGCGCGCGCGCTCGAGACGCCCGAGCGCCCGGTGGCGGCGCTGATCGGCGGCGCCAAGGTCTCGACCAAGCTCGACCTCCTGGGCTTCATCATCGGCAAGGTCGACACGCTGATCATCGGCGGCGCCATGGCCAACACGCTGCTCTTCGCCCAAGGCGTGGCGGTGGGAAAGTCGCTCTGCGAGCGCGACATGGCGGCGACCGCACGCGCGCTGATCGAGCGCGCGCAGAATGCCAAATGTCGCCTGGTGCTGCCGAGCGACGCGGTGGTGGCGCGCGAGCTCAAGCCCGGGACCGCCAGCCGCACGGTGGCCATCGACCAGGTGCCCGAGGACAGCATGATCCTCGATATCGGCCCGCGCACGGTGGCGGCGATCGTCGGCGCGCTGGAGCAGAGCCGCACCCTGGTCTGGAACGGGCCGGTGGGCGCGTTCGAGACGCCGCCTTTCGATGCCGGCACCACGGCGCTGGCGCGGGAGGTCGCGGCGCTCACGCGCAAGGGGCGGCTGCTCAGCGTCGCCGGCGGCGGCGACACGGTGGCGGCGCTCGCCCAGGCGGGGGTGACGGAGGCGCTCAGCTACGTCTCGACCGCCGGCGGCGCGTTCCTCGAATGGCTCGAGGGGCGTGAGCTGCCGGGCGTCGCGGCGCTGAGCCGGCGTTAACCATGATTACGGGAAATTCTTGCCTAGCGCAATCTACTGATTATATATTATCCAGTTGGTTTGGAGCCCGTGACGATGCAGATCGCGCCCGTAGCTGCGGTTATTGGCCAGCCGGCGCCGCTTGCGGCCGCCGCGGCGGTAGCGCCTGTCGGGCCGGCCGCTCCCGTGGCGCCGATGGAGCCGGGAAAGCGCGTCACCGCCAATCGCGAGGGCGGACGCGGCGATCTCCAGGGCCAGCAGCAGGCGCAAAAGAGCCGACAACCGCCCACCCGCGGCCGATTGCTCGACCTCTCGGTCTGAGCCGCCAGGCCGCGCCGCCGGGCGGGGCAGGCTGAGCCATGCCGAGCCCGCCCGCCGCGCGCGGCCCCAGCATCCTTGCCATTCCCGAAGGCGACAACCGGGAGCGCATGGTCTGCCCGGATTGCGGCTTCATCAATTACGAGAACCCCAAGATCGTGGTCGGCTCGGTCTGCCTGTGGCAGGAGCGCTTCCTGCTGTGCCGGCGGGCGATCAACCCGCGCCGCGGCTTCTGGACCCTGCCGGCGGGATATCTCGAGCTCAACGAGGCGACGGCCGCCGGAGCCATCCGCGAGGCCTGGGAGGAGGCGCAGGCAAAGATCGTCATCGACGGGCTGCTCGCCATCTACGACATCCCGCGCATCAGCCAGGTGCAGCTCATCTATCGCGCCCATCTCGAAGCGCCGGAATTCGCCGCCGGCCCGGAAAGCCTCGAGGTCCAGCTCTTCGCCTGGGACGAGATCCCGTGGGAGGAGATCGCCTTCCCCTCGGTGCGCTGGGCGCTCGACCACTACCGCGACAGCATCGCCACCGGCGACTTCACCGCGCGGGCCACGCCGGCGGGATAGCGGGCGACTCCCACAAGCCGACCGCGATGGGCTAGGCTGGCGCGATCGAACACCGCGCGAAGGGAGCGCCGCCATGACTCAGAAAAACCTGCAGGTCCTGCTCGCCAACCGTCCGTCCGGCTGGGTCAAGGAGAGCGATTTCCGCATCGTCGAGAGCGGGATGCCGGCGCCCGGCGACGGCCAGGTGCTGGTGAAGAACCATTATCTCTCGCTCGACCCCTACATGCGCGGGCGGATGAACGACCAGCGCTCCTATGCCGCCAAGGTCGAGCTCGGCGAGGTCATGACCGGCGAGACCGCGGGCGAGGTGGTCGAGAGCCGGAACCCGAAGTACCAGCGCGGCGACACGGTGGCGGGCCGCGTCGGCTGGCAGCAATACGCGCTCTCGGACGGCAGCGACCTGCGCAAGATCGACGCCAAGCTGGTGCCGATGTCGGCCCATCTTGGCGTCGTCGGCATGCCCGGTGTCACCGCCTGGATCGGCCTCAACGACATCGGCCAGCCGAAACCCGGCGAGACGGTGGTGGTCTCGGCCGCGTCGGGCGCGGTCGGAAGCGTGGTGGGGCAGCTCGCCAAGATGAAGGACTGCCGCGTCGTCGGCGTCGCCGGCGGCCGCGAGAAATGCGATTTCGTGGTCAAGGAGCTGGGCTTCGACGCCTGCATCGACCACCGCGCCGGCGACCTGCCGCAGGCGCTCGCGGCCGCCACGCCCAAGGGCATCGACGTCTATTTCGAGAATGTCGGCGGGCCGCTCCTCGATGCCGTGCTGTTGCGCTGCAATCCCTTTGCCCGCATCCCGCTCTGCGGCATGGTCTCGCAATACAACGCGACCGAGCGCTACGGCGTGCAGAACCTGATGATGGCGGTCGGCATGCGCATCAAGCTGCAGGGCTTCATCGTCTCCGACAACATGGCGCGCTGGCCCGAGGCGCTGAAGGAGCTGGTCCAGGGGGTGCGCGACGGCAGGATCAAATACCGCGAGACCGTGACCGAGGGGCTGGAGAACGCGCCCCGCGCCTTCATCGGCATGCTCAAGGGCGAAAATTTCGGCAAGCAGCTGGTGAAGATCGCCTAGCGCCGGGCGGCGGGCGGCGAAAGATTGAGGTCCAACAATCAGCCGCCCGCATTGTTGCCCACGACCGCCCACCGCCGGTATAGTGGCGTCGCATCACGACGCTCCGCCGGCGTCAATCGGCGAGCGAAGACAGGGAGGTTCGGACGATGACCTACAGGATTCAGGCGGCGCTGCTGGGAGCGGCGCTGCTCGCGGCGCCGCTGGCGCAACCGGCGGCGGCGGAGACCATCAAGATCGGCGTCATCCTCACCTATTCCGGGCCGATGGCCTCGCTGGGCGACCAGATCGACAAGGGGCTCAGCCTCTACGTCAAGGAGCATGAGAAGGATCTCCCGCCCGGCACCAAGGTCGAGCTCATCCGCCGCGACGACACCGGCCCCAACCCCGAGACCGCCAAGCGGCTGGCGCAGGAGCTGATCACCCGCGACCATGTCAACTTCCTCACCGGCGTGGTGTGGTCGCCCAACGCGCTCGCCATCGCGCCGCTGACGGCCGAGGCCAAGGTGCCGTTCATCGTCAGCAACGCCGCCGCGGTGACCGTGCCGCGGCTCTCGCCCTATGTGGCGCGCGTCTCCTTCACGCTGTGGCAGGAATGCCTGCCGCTCGGCACCTGGGCGGCGCAAAAGGGCGGGCTCAAGAAGGTCTATGTCGCGGTCAGCGACTTCGCCCCCGGCCATGAGGCGGCCCAGGCCTTCACCAAGGGCTTCAAGGATGCCGGCGGCACCATCGTCGACAGCGTCGCCTTCCCGCTCCGGGACCCCGATTTCGTGCCCTTCATGCAGCGCGTCAAGGACGCGAAGCCCGATGCGGTCTTCGTCTTCGTGCCCTCGGGCAAGCAGGCGACGGCGCTGATCAAGGCCTATAACGATCTCGGCATGAAGGCCGACGGCATCAAGATCATCGGCCCGCAGGACATCGTGCCGGACGAGGAGCTGCCGAGCATGGGCCAGGAGCCGCTGGGCGTGATCACCTCCGGCACCTATTCCAACGCCGCGGAGCGCCCGGCCAACAAGGCCTATGTCGCGGCCTGGACGCGCGAATACGGCAACAAGACGATGCCGGGCTTCATGTCGGTCGGCGGCTGGGACAGCATGGCGGCGATCTTCTCGGCGATCAAAGCCACCAAGGGCCATCCCGACGCCGACAAGGTGATGGCGGTGCTGAAGGGCTGGAAACACGAGAGCCCGCGCGGCGAGATCATGATCGATCCCGAGACCCGCGACATCGTGCAGCACATCTATATCCGCCGCGTCGAGAAGCGGGGCGACCGCCTCGAAAATATCGAGTTCGTCACCCTGCCGATGACCAAGGACCCGTGGAAAGAGATGAACCCGGCCAAGTGAGCGCGGCGAGCGGCTCTGCAGCACTAGCAAAGGCAACTCACCACGGAAGCACGGAGAAGGGAAGAATGACGCGCCTTGCGCGTCCCATGACCCTTCTCCGTGTCCTCCGTGCCTCCGTGGTGACCCCTGTCGCCGTTGCGGCGGCTGTCGCGCTGGCACTGCCGGCGGCGGCACAGACGGTCAAGGTCGGCGTCATCCTGACCTATTCCGGCCCGCAAGCCTCGCTCGGCGACCAGGTCGACAAGGGCATCGAGCTCTACGTCAAGGAGCATGCCCAGGACCTGCCGAAGGGCGTGACGGTGAGCCTGATCAAGCGCGACGACACCTTCAACGCCGACGTCGCCAAGCGGCTGGCGCAGGAGCTGGTCACCCGCCAGCACGTCAACTTCCTGGCCGGCGTCATCGGCACGCCCGCCGCCAACGCCATCGCGCCGCTCGCCACCGAGGCCAAGACGCCCTTCATCGTGATGAACGCCGCCGGGGTCACGACGACGCGGCTGTCGCCCTATGTGGCGCGCGTCTCGTTCACCCATTGGCAGCTGTCGCTGCCGCTGGGGCGCTGGGCGGCGCAGCATCTGGGCAAGCGCGCCATGACCGCGGTCAGCGATTTCGCTCCCGGCTATGACGGCGAGGGCGGCTTCAGCAAGGGCTTCAAGGATGCCGGCGGCACGATCATCGGCAGCATCCGCATGCCGGTCCTCACCCTCGATTTCGCGCCCTTCTTCGAGCGGGTCAAGGCGGCGCATCCCGACGTGCTCTACGTCTTCATCCCCGCCGGCCAGCAGGCGACCGCGGTGATGAAGGCCTATGCCGATGTCGGGCTCAAGGCCGCGGGCATCAAGCTGGTGGGGCCACAGGACATCGTCACCGACGAGGAGCTGCCCAACATGGGGGATGCACCGGAAGGTGTCATCACCACCGGCAACTACTCGCCCACCGCCAGGCGGCCGCAGAACGCGGCATTCCTCGCCGCCTGGCACCGCAGCTATGGGAATGCGGCGATCGCCAATTTCATGTCGGTGGCCGGCTGGGACGGCATGGCGGCGATCTACGCCGTGATCAAGCAGACCGGCGGCAGGTTCGACGGCAACCAGGCGATGGCGATCCTCAGGGGCTGGAAGGATCCGGACAGCCCGCGCGGCCCGATCATGATCGATCCCGAGACTCGCGACATCGTGCAAAACGTCTATATTCGCCGCACCGAGAAGGTCGACGGCCATCTCGCCAATGTCGAGTTCGCGACCATCGAGCAGGTCAAAGATCCTTGGAAAGAGCTCAACCCCCTGAAATAGCCAGGCCATGAGCGCCGCCCTCAGCATCGCCTTTCACGGCCTCGCCTATGCCATGGTGCTCTACCTCATCTCGGTCGGGCTCTCCGTCACCATGGGGCTGATGGGCTTCGTCAACCTCGCGCATGGCGTCTTCGCCGCCGCCGGCGGCTATGTCATGACGCGGCTGATGAACGGCTATGGCGTCCCCTTCCCGCTGGCCGTGATCGCCGCCTTCGTCGCGGTCGGCGCCGGCAGCGTCGTGGTCGAGCGGCTGCTCTATCGCCGGCTCTATGGCGCCGACGAGCTGTCGCAGGTGCTGATGTCGGTGGGCCTCATCTTCATGTCGGTGGCGAGCGCCAAGTTCCTGTGGGGCCCGCTCGCGGAGCCGATGACCCCGCCCGCCTATCTCAGCGGCCAGCTCGATCTGGGCTTCCGCTCCTTCCCGACCTATCGCAGCTTCCTGATCGTCGCCGGCGCGGTGCTGGTGACGCTGCTCTGGCTCGGCCTCGAGCGCACCCGCTTCGGCGCGCGCATCCGCGCCGCCGTCGACAACCGCCGCATGGCGCAGTCGATCGGCATCAACACCAGCCTGCTCTTCACGTTGACGTTCGCCCTGGGCAGCGCGCTGGCGGCGCTGGGCGGCGCGCTCGGCGCCGAGATCCTGGCGATCGATCCCGGCTATGCGCTCGAGCACCTCATCTACTTCCTGATCGTCGTCGCGGTGGGCGGGCTCGGCAGCATCCGCGGGCCGTTCTTCGCGGCGCTGCTGGTCGGCATCGCCGACACCGCGTTCAAATACCTGCTGCCGGAATTCGGCGCCTTCTTCATCTATGCCCTGACGCTCGGCCTGCTGCTGTGGCGGCCGCAGGGCCTGTTCGGGCGCGCATGACGACCGACACCGCCGCGCCGCGCGCCGCCCCGCTGGCCGTCGAGGCGCTGGTGCGCGGGCACCGTCTGCGCCTCGCCGAGGCGGCGCCGTGGCTGATCGCGCTCATCGCCTTCTTTCTCTTCCCCGATTATCTGGCACTCGGCGCGCAGATCCTGATCGGCATCATGTTCTCGCTGTCGCTCGATCTCATCCTGGGATATGCCGGGATCGTGACCTTGGGGCAGGCGGCGTTCTTCGGCGCCGGCGCCTATACCGCCGGGCTGCTGGCGGCGCATGGCTGGGGCGAGCCGATCTCCGAGCTGGTCGTGGCCGCCATCGTCGCGGCGATCCTGGGATTTCTCAGCGGGCTCGTCATCCTGCGCACGCGCGGCCTCACGCTGCTGATGCTGACGCTGATGATCTCGTTCATGCTGCAGGAGGCGGCCAACAAGGCGGGCTCCATCACCGGCGGCGCCGACGGGCTCCAGGGCATGGAGGTCTGGCCGGTGCTGGGCCACTTCCAGTTCGACCTCTACGGCCGCACCGCCTATCTCTATTGCCTGGCCGTGCTGTTCGTGGTCTGGCTGGCGGCCCGGCGCATCGTCCATTCGCCCTTCGGCCGCTCGCTGACCGGGATCCGCGAGAACGAGGCGCGCATGCACGCCATCGGCTCGCCCGTCTTCGGCCGGCGCCTCACCATCTACACCATCGCCGCCGGCTTCGCCGGCATCGCCGGCGCGCTGCTGGCGCAAACCACGCAGTTCGTGGCGCTCGAGGTGCTGAGCTTCGAGCGCTCGGGCGCCGGCCTCATCATGCTGATCGTCGGCGGCGTCGGCCGGCTCTATGGGCCCTTCATCGGCGTGCCGCTCTACATGATCGCGCAAGACCGCTTCGCCCAGGCCGATCCCGTCTATTGGGATTTCTGGATCGGCCTGCTGCTGATCATCGTCGTCATCTTCGCGCGCGGCGGCGTGTTGGGGCTGGCCGATCAGATCCGGCGCAAGCTCAGGCGGCCGCGATGAACGCGGCACTGCAGACCGAAGGCCTGTGCAAGAATTTCGGCGCGCTGGCGGTGGCGAACGGCATCGATTTCCGCCTCGAGCGCGGCGCGCGCCACGCGCTGATCGGCCCCAACGGCGCCGGCAAGACCACCTTCGTCAACCTCGTCACCGGCGCGCTCAGCCCGAGCGCCGGGCGCATCCTGCTCGATGGCGGCGACGTCACGGCGCTGCCGCAGGCGCAGCGGGTGAAGCGCGGCCTTGCCCGCACCTTCCAGATCAACACCCTCTTCCGCGGCTTGAGCGTGCTCGAGAATGTCTGCATGGCGATCAGCGAGCGGCTGGGCGTGGCCGGCGACATCCACCGCCCGGCGGGCTCGCGCCGCGAGGTCATCGACCAGGCCTATGCCGCGCTCGAGCGTCTCGGCATCGCCGAGGACGCGCCCCGCCTGGTGCGCGAGCTGCCTTACGGCCGCCAGCGGCTGGTCGAGCTGGCGGTGGCGCTGGGGCTCGAGCCCAAGGTGCTGCTGCTCGACGAGCCGGCGGCGGGCGTGCCATCGGCCGAGAGCGGCATTATCGTCGAGGTCATCGAGAGCCTGCCCGAGGACATCGCGCTCCTCATCATCGAGCACGACATGGATCTGGTCTTCCGCCTGGCGCGGCGCATCACCGTGCTGGTGCAGGGCGCGGTCCTGGTCGAAGGCACGCCGCAGGAGATCGCCGCCGATCCGCGGGTGCGCGAGGTCTATCTCGGCGGGCACGCCACGCCATGAGCGGCCGCGGCATCACGCTCGACGGCGTGCGCGCCGGCTATGGCGAGACGGTGGTGCTCGAAGGCGTGTCGCTGGAGCTCCCGGCCAAGGGCACGCTCGCACTTCTCGGCCGCAACGGCGTCGGCAAGACCACGCTGCTCGCCACCATCATGGGCCACACCACGCTCCACGGCGGCACCATCGCGCTCGACGGGCGCGCCATCGCCGGCATCGCACCGCACCGGCGCTCGCGGCTCGGCCTCGGCTGGGTCCCGCAGGAGCGCGACATCTTCCGCTCGCTGACGGTGGAGGAGAACCTCGCCGTGGCCGAGCGCGCCGGGCGCTGGACCATGGCGCGGGTCTACGACCTCTTCCCCTCGCTCGCCGAGCGGCGGCGCCATTACGGCAACGAGCTGTCCGGCGGCGAGCAGCAGATGCTGTCGATCGGCCGCGCGCTGATGGGCAATCCCAGCGTGCTGCTGATGGACGAGCCGATGGAAGGGCTGGCGCCGGTCATCGTCGAGATCGTGCTCAAAGGCATCGAGCGGCTGAAGCGCGAGGACGACCTCGCGATCTTGCTGGTCGAGCAGCATGCGCGCCTCGCGCTGGCGGCGACCGAGCGCGCCATCGTGCTCGACCGCGGCAAGGTGGTGCATGCCGGCGCCAGCCGCGACCTGCTGGCAGCGCCGGAGCAGCTCGCGGCGCTGATGGGGGTCGAGCGGCGCCGGGCGGGCTGAGACGCCGGCTTGCCGCCGCGGCGCCGCCGGATATGCTCGACCCGGCCCATCCTTCTCCACCAATCGGCAGGTCCCCCCATGAAACCGCGCGAGCGCGTCGCCTTCTCCGCCATCGTCGATCGTCCGGCGCTGCGCCTGCCGGACGGCGTGCGCCTCGTCGTGTGGCCGATCATCAATCTCGAGGAATGGGAGATCGAGCGGCCGATGGCGCGCCAGGTGCTGCCGCCGCCGACCGGCGCCACGCTGCTGCCGGACGTGCCGAACTGGAGCTGGCACGAATACGGCATGCGCGTCGGCGTGTGGCGCTTCCTCGCCGCCTTCGACCGCATCGGCGCCCGGGGCACGCTCTCGATCAACGCCAAGGTGGTGGAGAGCTATCCGCGCGTCGCCGAGGCGCTCAACGAGCGCGGCTGGGAGTTCATGGGACACAGCTTCGTGCAGGGGCCGATCCACAAGGTCGAGGACCAGCGCGCCACCATCCGCCAGTCGCTCGACCTGCTGCAGAAATTCACCGGCAAGCGGCCGGTGGGCTGGCTCGGGCCGGGGCTGACTCGAGACCTACGAAACGCCGGAGCTGCTGGCCGAAGCCGGGATCGAATATATCGGCGACTGGGTCTATGACGACGAGCCGACCGAGATCCACACGGCGGCCGGCCCGCTGGTCACGCTGCCCTACACGGTCGAGCTCAACGACATCCCGATGATGATCGTGCAGCATCACCCCGCCGAGGAGTTCCTGCGCCGCGCCAAGGACCAGTTCGACCGGCTCTATCGCGAAGCCGCCGAGCGCGCCAAGTTCCTGTCGATCGCCATCCACCCCTATATCAGCGGCGTGCCGCACCGGATCAAATATCTCGAGGCGTTCCTGGACTATGCGCGCGGGCATGAAGGCGTCGCCTTCTGGACCGGCGAGGAGATCCTCGACTGGTATCGCCGCGCGACGCTCTGAGTCAGCCGACCGGCACCGCGTCGAAGGCGATGGAGATGCGCGGCTCGGCGGCGCGGAACGGCACGGTGCGGTGATAGAAATAGGACGGGAAGAGCAGCATCATGCCTTCGCGCGGCTGGATGCTGCGCGTCTCGGGGGCCGATGTGCAGGGGAAGCGGTCGGGGCCACCGCCGAACTCGAACCAGCCGGCCTTGCCTTCATCGGGCGCGCCGATCGGCTGCGGGATGCGGGGGTAATAGACGCCGCTTATGTAGCCGGCGTAATGCACATGCGGGTTGAGATTGCCCTGGCCGTCGAGCACCGCGGCCCAGGAGGTGAGCTGCCAGCGCCGCGGCGGATCGACCAGGAAGGGATGCGTCGGATCGCGCTGCGCGAAATCGCGGATGTAGCCGTCGACCGCGCGCTCGATCATCCGCTCGAATGCCGCGGCCGGCCCCTTGGGCTCGGCGAGGAACTCCTCGGTGATGCGCAGGCTGGCGCAGTGATAGCGCGGATCGGAAGCGGGCGGCACGCGCAAGGTCGGATGCTCCAGCGCGTGGCGCGCCAGCGCCGCGTTGAACGCCGCCATGTCGGCAAAGCCGTCGGGCGGGTCGGCAAAATCCAGCACCTGGACGAAGCGCTCGAAATCGACGAGATGGCGCGCGCCGGCGCGGTTGCCCTGCTCCTCGAGCGCCACCGCCTTGAGGCCGAGCGCCTCGATGCTGGCCGGCCTCACCCGCAGCCAGGCGTCGCAGGCCTCGACCGCCGCCGGCCACGCGCCGACCTCCATCAGTCCGTTCGCCAGGCTCTGCAGCGCCGGAACCCAGTCCGGCTTCAGCGCTGCGGCGCGGCGGTGGCAGGCGAGCGAGCCCTCGAGATCGCCGGCCTCGTGGAGCGCGAGGCCGAGATTGCGATGCGTCTCCGCGGCGTTGGGGGCGAGGCGCACGGCCTGGCGATAGCTCGCCGCCGCCTCGTCATAGCGGCCGAGCGCGTAGAGCGCGTTGCCGAGATTGGCGTGCGCCGGCAGCAGCTCCGGCCTGAGCCCGCAGGCGCGGCGATAGGCCGCGACCGCCTCCGCGCCGCGGCCGAGCCGCAGGAGCGCATTGCCGAGATTGTAATGCGCCTCGGCGACGTCCGGCCGGCACGCCACGGCGGCGGCATAGTGCCCGGCCGCTTGCGCGGCATCGCCGAGCTCCATGGCGAGCTTGCCGGCGAGCGCCATCACATCGGCGCGCCCGCGCTCGACCGCCAGCAGCCGGCGACAGGCATCGAGCGCCTCGCGGCGGCGCCCGGCGCGCTGATGCGCCAGGATCTGCTCGATGAGCGGAGAGCCGGCGCGCGTCACGGCTTCGCAGCCCCTCCCCCCTTGAGGGGGAGGGTCGGGGTGGGGGGTGGCCACGAGCTCCGGGTCATGGGCCGATCGCCACGACGACGCGCGCGCCAACATCGAGGATCCGCTTTCGCCTCTTCTTCTTGGCGCGCTTCGCGCGCGCCCCCCACCTGCCCGAGGCCTACGGCCTCGGGCACCCTCCCCCTCAAGGGGGGAGGGGCCGCAGAGAGGCTGCGAAATCTGCGAATGCGATTGCGCGCGCTTGACCTGCTCGTCGGCGTCATGCGCCGCTCCGCCACATGGCTACCAAGCGTGCAGTCTAACAGGGCGCGGCGCGCCGCGCACCGGCCCGGCGGGGCTATTTCTTGCCGCCGAGGAGGTTGTTGAGCAGGTTGCCGGCGCCGCCGGGCACGGATTGGAGCGTGTTGCCGACACCTTCGGCGCCGCCTTTCAGCAGCTTGCCGGGATTGCCGACGATGCCGGCGAGATCCGGCTGGTAGTGAAGATCGTCCCACGGGCCTTTGATGACCACGGGCACGGCGATGGCGCCGGCAACCCGCGGCGTGATCTTGTAGTCGACAGTGCGATGCGGCAGGTCGATCGTGCCGGCGCCGCTCATCGGCAGATCGGCCGATTTGAGCTGCAGATCGTTGTTGTGCAGGATGCCGTTCTGGATCGTGTAGGTGCCGGAGAGCGAGGCGAAATCGGTCTCCTGCGTGCCGCCGCTCTGGAAGGCGGTGGCGATGTTCTTGACCATCGCCACCAGGTTCATGCCGCGGATCTTGCCATTGGCGAGGTCGAGACCACCCTTGCCGTCGAGCGTGCCGACGATCTCGCGCTGACTGTGGCCGTGGCCGGTCACCGCCATGTCGAACGCGCCGACGCCGGCCAGCCGGTCGAGATCGATGGCGTCCTTGAGCAGCGGCTCCATCTGCACCCGGCTCAGATTGAACTGCGCCTCGATCGCCGGCACCGCGCCGCTGCCGTCGATCACCACCTTGCCCTTGCCGCTGCCCTGATAGAGCGCGATCTGCGACAGGTCGGCCTCGAGCCTGCCATCCTTCAGATGCAGCCCGAGCGCGCTCTTGCCGATCTTGATCTTGCGATAGAGCAGGCTGTTGGCGCTGAGCGCGAAATCGACATCGGCGGTCTTCAGCGGCGCGACGTCGATCGGCTGATCGCTCCAGCCGGCGGATTTGGCGCCGCCGGCAGGGCCGCTGCCGGCGGGGCCGGTACCGGCGGGCGCCGGCGATTTGCCCGGCGTCTCCGGCGGCAGGTACGGGTTGACGTTGAGCTTGTCGACATCGAGCTTGCCGGTGACCACCGGCCGCGCGCCGCCGGTGTCGAGCGCGAGCTCGCCCTTGCCGTTGATCTGGTCGAGGGTGAGGCTCGCCGCGGTGAAGCCGATCCGGTTGCCGGCGTAGCTGACCTTGCCCGAGAGCAGGAACTGGCCGAAGCCCGTGCCGGGCGCGCTCAAGGGGGTCCCCGCCCATTGCGCCAGGCCGCGCAGCGACGGGATCTTGAGATCGATGGCGCCGTCGAGCTTGGCCGGGGTCGAGCCCGCTGCGGTTCCCTTGAAGCCGAAGGAGATCGGCTTGCTGTCGAGACCGAGCTCGGCGGCGGTGCTCTTGCCGCCGAGGAAGCTGCGGGGATCGGCGAGCGCGATCGATAGCGTCAGCTTCTCGCCGCGATAGACGGCCGAACCGTCGGCCTGGAAGCGGCTATCGAGATTGGGCAGCGACAGCTTCATGGCGATCTGCTGCAGCTGCAGGCTCTCGCCGGTGCGCTGGTCGAGATAGCTGATCTGGCCGTTCTCGAGGCGGACATCGTCGAGGGTGAGGCCGGAGAGCGTCTCGCCGCCGCCGGACGCGGCCGGCGCCGGGCGAGACGGCGCCTGCGGCCGCGCCGGCGCGGCGGGCGCGGCCGTGGCCGTGGCGAAGCGCCAATTCGGCCGGCCCTGCTTGTCGACCTCGAGGGCGATGACGGGATCGACCAGCACCAGCTTGTCGACCTCGATGCGCCGGCGCAGCAGCGGCCAAAGCTTCAGATCAAGATCGAGCTTGGACAGCTTCACCATATCGGGCCCGGCGGCGCCGGGCGGGTTGGAGAGTGACACGTCATTGGCCTCGAGCCCGAGGCTCGGCAACAGCGAGAACGCGACCTTGCCGTTGATCCTGAGATCCCGGCCGGTCGATTGCTTCACCGCCGCGATGAGCTCGTTCTTGTAGGCATCGGCGGGAATGAAGAAGGGCGCGGCCACGGCAATGACGATCAGCGCCACGATGACCACCGCCACGCCCATGAGCAGCTTTTTCATGGCCCGATCTCCTGCGCTGGGACGCGATTACGCCGGCCCGATTCTAGCCCACGAGGCTAACGCGCGACAGCGCGGCAAATTCCTCGAAAGGGTTAGGCAGGCGGCGGGAAACGGCTATCCCGGCGTTAATACTCCCTAACGGCACCGCCACGGCCGGCGCCATTCCTTTTTCCTGGTGATCATTAACGAGAAAGTCTCTATCGTATCTCGTCAAAGGTGTAAGGATCGAAGAACGTTCGGTCGCGCGCCACGCGCGCCGGGGGGAGGTCTCGCAGGGCGCACCGCGGTCTGTCCGAGGAGCCCGGCTTGATGCAGGAATCGACGAGCGGTACCGCGGACTTCCGCGCCTTCTTCGAGCGCGCACCCGGGCTCTGCCTTGCGCTGGCGCCGGACCTGACCATCCTCGCGGTGAGCGACGCCTATGCGCGGGCGATGATGACGACGCGCGCCGGCCTGCTCGGCCGCCGCATCTTCGATGTGCTGCCGGACGATCCCGCGGCCGAAGCCGCCGTCGCGCTCTGCCGCTCGCTCGAGCGCGTGCGAGACCTGAAGCGGCCGGACGTGGTGGCGGCGCAGAAATACGCGGCGCCGCGGCCGATCACCGAAGGCGGCGGCTTCGAGGAACGCTACTGGAGCGCCATCAACACGCCGGTGCTCGACGCCGATGGCGAGCTGCGCTGGATCATTCACCATGTCGAGGACGTGACGGAGCTGATGACGCTGCGCGAGGATGTGGCGACGCGCGACGCGCTGCTGCGCGACCAGGTGCACAAGATGGAGCAGCTCCGCGTCACGCAGCACGCGCTCGCCCGGCGCGTCGACGAGCTCACCAGCCGGCAGGGCGAGATCGAGCAGCGCGCCGCGTTACGCGCGATCGGCGACAAGTCGAGCGCGATCGCGACGCTCACCGGCGGCATCGCGCATGATTTCAACAATCTGCTCGGCGTCGTCATCGGCAATCTCGACCTGCTGCGGGAGGGCAAGTCGGGCCTGGGCGAGACGCGCGGGCTGCTCGGCGAGGCGCTGGACGCCGCCCTGCACGGCGCCGAGCTGGCGCGCCGCCTGCTCGTCTTCGCCCGGCGCCAGACGCTGCAGCCGGCGCGGCTCAACGTGAATGCGCTGATCGGCGGCATGGCGGCGCGCGTGCGCTCCGAGCTCGGCGAGACCATCCAGGTCTCGCTCGACTTCCTGCCCGAGCTCTGGCCGGTGACGGTCGATCCGGCGCAGCTCGAGACCAGCCTCGCCCATCTCGTCGCCAATGCGCGCGTGGCGATGAGCGCCGGCGGGCGGCTGATCATCGGCACGCGCAACGGGCATCTCGACGCCGACTACGCCGCCGAGCATCCCGGCGTCACCCCCGGCGACTATGCCATCATCGAGGTGAGCGACACCGGCCGCGGCATGTCGCGCGCGGTGGTCAGCCGCGCCCTCGAGCCGTTCTTCACCACCAAGGAGCGCGGCCAGGGCAGCGGACTCGGTCTCAGCATGGTGCAGGGCTTCCTCGCCCAGTCCGGCGGCCATGTCGATGTCAGCAGCGAGCGCGGCGTCGGCACCACCGTCCGCCTCTATCTGCCGCGGCTCGCCACCGAGACGGCCGCCGCCCCGCCGCCGCCGAGCAGCGCGACCAGAGGCGGCGACGAGACCGTGCTGGTGGTCGAGGACGATGCGGCGATGCGGCGCATCGTCCGCCGTCAGCTCTACGAGCTCGGATATCGCGTGCTCGAGGCCGAGCACGCGACGGCGGCGCTGCGGCTGCTGGAGACGGAAAGCGTCGCCGTGCTCTTCACCGACATCGTGACGCCGGGATGCATCGACGGCATCGCGCTCGCGCGCACCGCCGCGTCGCGCTGGCCGGAGCTGAAGATCCTGCTCACCTCGGGCTTTCCGCAGGCGGGACGCGATGCCCATGGCGAGGTCAACGGCTTCCGCCTGCTGGCCAAGCCCTACCGCCGCGACGAGCTGGCGCGCATGCTGCGCGACATGCTGAGCGAGGCGGCCAAGGCGCCGCCCGCCGTCGCCGCCGACCCGCCGCAGGCGAGCCCGCCCGGCTGAGCCGCGCCTTCCCACCCGCCCGCCGCCCGGCTATCTAGGGGCGGGGTCGCGCGCGTTGGCCGCGCGCCGCAGAGCGGAAGGCGTGAGGTGGCGTTCCCGGCCGTCATCGGAAAGCTTGGCACCTCGATCGGCCGCAGCGGCGCCCAATTCCGCCTCAGCCTGCGCGTCAGCGTGGCCGCGCTCATCGCCTTCGCGCTGGCCGAGCTGTTCGGCCTGGCGCAAGGCTATTGGGCGGTGCTCACCGCCGTCATCGTCATCCAGGCGAGCGTCGGCGGCTCGCTCAAGGCCGGGGTCGACCGCCTGATCGGCACGCTCTGCGGCGCCGCCTTCGGGGCGCTGGTCGCGTTGCTGGTGCCGCATACCGATCCGGTGCCGCGCGGCCTGGCGCTCATCGCCGCGGTGGCGCCGCTGGCGCTGCTGGCCGCGTTCAGCAGCAGCTTCCGCGTCGCGCCGGTGACCGCCGTCATCGTGCTGCTGGGAAGCGCCGCGCAGCAGGGCGGGCCGCTCGCCTCGGCGGCCGGACGCGTGCTGGAGATCGGCCTCGGCTGCATCGTCGGCCTCGGCGTCTCGCTTGCCGTGCTGCCGGCGCGGGCGCATGGGCTGGTGCTCAAGCTCGCCGGACGCACGCTCGGCCTGCTGGCCGATCTGCTGGCGGCGCTGTCGCTCGGCGCCGCCGAAGCCGCGGCGCGACCCGATGTGGCGCGGATCAACGATGGACTGCGCACCGCGCTGCGGCAGCTCGAGGCGGTGGGCCAGGAGGCCCGGCGCGAGCGCCGCAGCCGCCTCGTCGACGCGCCCGATGCGGAGCCGCTGATCCGCACGCTGCGCCGCCTGCGCAGCGATCTCGTCATCATCACGCGCGCGGCGGCGGCGCCGCTGGCGGAGCCGTGCCGCCGGCCGCTCGAAGGCGCGCTGGCCGAGGTCGCCGCGGCGCTGGGCGCGTTCCTGCGCGCTGCCGGCAAGGCGCTGGCGGGAGGCGGCGATCCGCCGGGGTTGGAGAGCGTCGACGGCGCGCTCGACCGCTACGCCGCGGCGATGGCGGAGCTGCGCCGCGCGCAGCTGACGCAAGGCTTGCCGGGCGAGGAGACCGGGCGCATCTTCGCGCTGGGATTCGCGCTGGAGCAGCTGCGCGGCGATCTGCGCGACCTCAGGGATCGCGCGCGCGAGCTTCGCGCGGGCGAGGCCGGGAGCGCCGCAGAACCGTCCTGAAGCCGGAGGAAAGAGCCCATGTTCGCCGCGCCGCCCGTGATCGAGACGACGGTCTTCGCCCGCGTTCCGGACCGGCTGTCGCGGGCCTCCGGCCGATCGCCCTGGGTCGACACGCTGCGCGAGGGCGCGCCGACCGCCTCCTTTCTCGAAGGGCCGTCCTTCGACCGCGACGGCAATCTCTGGGTGACCGACATCCCCTGGGGACGGCTGTTCAAGATCACGCCCGACGGCGCGCTCAGCCTCGCCTTCGAATATGACGGCGAGCCGAACGGCCTCAAATTCCATCGCGACGGCCGCGCCTTCATCACCGACCACAAGCACGGCATCATGGTGTTCGATCCCAAGAGCGGCAGGATCGAGCCGGTGCTGGAGCGGGCGCGCTTCGAGCGCTTCAAAGGCGTCAACGATCTGGTGTTCGCGGCCAATGGCGATCTCTACTTCACCGACCAGGGCATGACGGGGCTGCACGATCCGACCGGCCGGCTGTGGCGCCTTTCGGCCGGCGGCAAACTCGATTGCCTCCTCGACACCGTGCCCAGCCCCAACGGCCTCGCGCTCAACACGGCGCAGACCGTGCTCTACCTCTGCGTCACCCGCAACAATGCCGTCTGGCGCGTGCCTCTCACTCACGAGGGCGGCGTCGGCCGGGTCGGCATCTTCATCCAGATGTCGGGCGGCACCGGCCCCGACGGCATGGCGATGGACGAGGCGGACAACCTCGCCGTCTGCCACGTAGGGTTCGGCACGGTCTGGCTCTTCAGCGCGCTCGGCGAGCCGCTCTATCGCATCCGCTCCTGCGCCGGGCTCGCCACCACCAATTGCGCCTATGGCGGGGCGGAACGGAAGTCGCTGTTCATCACGGAGTCAGCGAGCGGCAGCGTACTGCGGGCGGAGCTGCCGATCGCCGGCCGGGCGATGTACTCGCATCTTTAAGAGGGGCCGCCCGCGTTTCCGGTCGCCGGACGCCGGCCGAGGCGCTAGGATCGTCGCATGCTCTCCCTGCCACCTTCGGCCGCCCGGCGCCTTTCTCCATCGCGCGCCGCGGCGGCACCCGGCTGAGGCGCATCACGCCATGAGCAGCCCCCGCTACGCCGACCTGCTGTCGCTGCGCCTCACCTGCTCCGACCCGCAATGCGGGCAATCCTTCCAGAAGAGCATCGCTCAGCTGGCGGAGCGGAAGGCTGTTGCCTGCCCACGCTGCAGCAAGCCCGTCGCGCTCGACGGCCATCGGCCGGCGATCGACAAACTGATGGAGCTAGCCGCGGTGCTCGAGCAGCAACCCTCGTCCTAGGGTCCGGCGGGCGGAATCGCGCCGCCGGAGCAAGCGCTTGGTCGACACTAGCGCCGGCGCCGCCGGTCGCGATAAGATGCCGAGAGCGCGGCACACGACGGGGATAGAAGATGCCCAAGAAACCCGACTGGGAAATTCCGCTCGTGGCGCAGCCCAAGCCCGAGGAATTCGATTTCGATCTCGACCGCGTGCTGCAGTCGGTCGTCGGACTCCAGGCGCATGTCCCCGAGGACGCCTTCACCGCCCAGACGCTCGGCACCGAGCGCGCCGGCAGCGGCGTGCTGATCGGCGATCGCGGCCTCGTGCTGACCATCGGATATCTCATCACCGAGGCGGAAAGCGTCTGGCTCAGCACCGCCGACGGACGCGCCACGCCCGGCCACGCTCTCGCCTATGACCAGGAGACCGGCCTCGGCCTGGTGCAGGCGCTGGGCCGGCTGGCATTGCCCGCGCTCGAACTCGGCCGCTCGAGCGACATCGAGCCCGGCGATCCCGTCATCCTCGCCGGCGGCGGGCGGCGGCAATCGGTGCGCGCCAGCGTCATCGGCCGGCAGGAATTCGCGGGCTATTGGGAGTACCTGCTGCCCGACGCGATCTTCACCGCGCCGGCCCATCCCTTCTGGGGCGGCACCGCCCTCATCGGCCGCGACGGCAGGCTGCTCGGCATCGGTTCGCTGATGGTGCAACAGATGACCGAACGCGACAGCGTGCGCGACATCAACATGATCGTGCCGATCGACCGGCTGAAGCCGATCCAGCATGATCTCGTCACCTATGGCCGCCAGAACAAGCCGGCGCGGCCCTGGCTCGGCGTCTTCTCGGCCGAGCGCGACGGCCGCGTCGTGGTCGCCGATGTCAGCCCGCGCGGCCCCGCCGCCGCGGCCGGGCTCCGGGAAGGCGACGTGCTCTGGGCGGTGCGTGACGAAAGCGTGACGGGGCTCGCCGATTTCTACCGCAAGATCTGGTCGAGCGGACCGGCCGGCACCGAGATCCCGATCGAGGTGGTGCGCGAGGGCCGCACCGTCTGGGTCCGCGTCAAATCCGCCGACCGCGCTTCCTTCCTCAAGACGCCGCGGCTGCAATAGGCCGAGCCGCCGCCGCGCGCTATCCGCGTGTCCCGGCGCCGCCGAGATGCGCCGCGATCAGCGCCTCGGCCGCTTCGGCGACGGCGCCGGCCGGCCCGGCGGAGCCGAAGGTCTGCGCGCTCGAATAGGCGCCTTCGAACAGCAGCACGAGCTGGTCGGCAAGCTGCGCCGGCCGCCGGGCGCCGAGGGCGGCGGCGAGATCGAGAAGCCGCCGGCGCAGCTCGTGCTTGTTGCGCTCGGCGACGTTGCGCGCGGGATGGTCGGGCTCGGGAAACTCGGTGGCGGCATTGGTGAAGGGGCAGCCGCGGAAGTCCTCGCGCGTCGTCCGCCGCGCCAAGCCGCGAAAGACCGCCCGCAGCTGCGCGCGCGGATCGCCCGGATGCCGCGCCACGACCTCGTCCCAGCGGCGCCAATAGCGCGCGTCCGTCGCCTCCAGATATGCGGCGGCAAGCTCGTCCTTGGAGGGGAAGCTGCGATAGAGGCTCATCTTGGCGACGTTGGCCCGGGCGACGATCTCGTCGACACCCACCGAGCGGATGCCCTGGCGGTAGAACAGATCCCCCGCCGCCTCGAGCAGCCGCTCGCGCGCCGAGGGCGCAAGCGCGCCCGCCTCGAGCTTGCGCGTTTTCGCCGGGACCGCCTTCCGCCGCCGCATGGCCATCTTCATCACCCGCGCTTTACAGGATAGAGACCGACCGGTATCGTGTAAAGAGGTAGACCGGTCTGTCTCATGGAGGCGCGAGGATGAGAACGCTCGCTCGAGCGCTGGCGGGGCGCGTGCACTATGCCTGGATCGTCGCGGCGGTCATCTTCCTCGTGCTGCTCGCCGCGGTCGGCGTCCGCGCCACGCCCAGCGTGCTGATCGTCCCGCTGGAGCGCGCCTTCGGCTGGAGCCGCGGCACCATCTCCTTCGCGATCTCGCTCAACATCGTGCTCTACGGCCTCATCGGCCCGTTCGCCGCGGCGCTGATGCAGCAGCTCGGCATCCGCCGCACCGTGCTGCTGGCGCTGGCGCTGATCAGCGCCAGCGTCGCGCTCAGCACACTCATGACGGCGCCGTGGCAGCTGGTGCTGAGCTGGGGGCTCGCCGTCGGCCTCGGCACCGGCGTCACCGCGCTGGTGCTCGGCGCCACCATCGTCAACCGCTGGTTCGCCACGCAGCAGGGGCTGGTGATGGGCATCATCACCGCCAGCACCGCCACCGGCCAGCTCGTCTTCCTGCCGATGCTCGCCGCCGTCGCCGAGCATGCCGGCTGGCAGGCGGTGGCGTGGATCGCGGCGATCGCCGCCGCCGCGATGATCCCGCTCGTCGCGCTGCTCGTGCCGGAGGATCCGGCGGCGATCGGCCTTGCGCCCTATGGCGCGGCGGCGGACGACATCGCCCCCGCGACAGCGCGGGCGAACCCCATCGGCCTCGCCATGGCGGCGCTCGGCCGCGGCGCGCGGTCGGGCGGCTTCTGGCTGCTCTTCGCCAGCTTCTTCGTCTGCGGCGCCAGCACCAATGGCCTCATCGGCACGCATCTCATCTCCTACTGCGTCGATCACGGCATCCCGGAGGTGGAAGGCGCGAGCCTGCTGGCGGCGATGGGCGTCTTCGACCTCATCGGCACCACCGCCTCGGGCTGGCTCTCCGACCGCTTCGACAGCCGCTGGCTGCTGTTCTGGTATTACGGGCTGCGCGGCCTGGCGCTGATCTATCTGCCCTATTCCGGCTTCTCGCTCTACGGGCTGTCGATCTTCGCCGTCTTCTACGGCCTCGACTGGATCGCCACCGTGCCGCCGACGGTGCGGCTCACCACCCAGCTCTTCGGCAAGGCGGATGCGCCGATCATCTTCGGCTGGCTGCTGGCCGGCCATCAACTCGGCGCCGGCATCACCGCGCTGGAGGCGGGCGTGCTGCGCTCGATGCTCGGCGCCTATCTCGTGCCGGTGCTGATCTCCGGCGGCCTCTGCCTCGTCGCGGCGCTGCTGGTGCTGCGCATCGGCCGCGGCCGCGCCGGCGGCGTGGCACCCGTCCCGGCCTAGCGCGACGCAAAGCGTCGTCGCTGGGACGACCGCGCGCCAGAGCGCGGTCGCCCTAGGGTTGCCGGAGCCAGCGCCCTCCTCCTAGGATCGCGGCAAAGCTCCGGGAGGAGAGAGCGCCGCGCATGACCCGCATTGCCAAGATCCGCGCCCGCGCCGTCAGCGTGCCGCTCGCCGCGGCGACGGCGTTCTCCAGCCGGCTGGTGAGCGAGCGCCATTACGCGCTCGTCGAGGTCGAGGGCGATGACGGCGTCACGGGCATCGGCTTCTGCTATGCCGGCCATGCCGGCGGCACGCTGATCACCAAGGCGGTGCAGGGGCTGCTGGCGAGGAAGCTCGTCGGCCAGGACGCGCATCGCGTCGAGGGCCTGTGGCAGGAGATGTACCAGGAGGCGCTCCTCGCCGGCCGGCTCGGCGCGGTGCTGCGCGCGATCAGCGCGCTCGACATCGCGCTCTGGGACCGCAACGCGCGGGCGGCGGGCCTGCCGCTCTACAAATACCTCGGCGCCGCCGTCACCGACCGCGTCCCCGCCTATGCCAGCGGCGGCTACTATCTCGACGGCAAGACGCCGGAGATGCTGGGCGAGGAGATGGCGGGCTATGTCCGCCAGGGCTTCGGCGCGGTCAAGATCAAGGTCGGGCGCGGCAGCGATCTCGGGCTCGAGCGGGCGCGCATCGAGGCGGCGCGCGCCGCGATCGGCGGCGAGGTGCTGCTGATGCTCGACGCCAACAACGCCTGGTCGGACCTGCCGACGGCGCTGCGCTTCATGCGCGCCTACGAGCCTTCCGACCCCTATTGGATCGAGGAGCCGTTCGGCCCCGACGACATCGACAATCATGCACGGCTGGCGCGCTTGACGCCGGTGCCGGTGGCGACCGGCGAGATCGAAGGCGGGCGCTGGCGCTTCAAGCAGCTGCTCGACAAAGAGGCGGCGATGATCCTGCAGACCGATGCCTGCGTCTGCGGCGGCATCAGCGAGTTCCGCCGCATCGCCGCCACGGCGGCGAGCTATGGCGTGACGCTCTGCCCGCACTGGTTCCACGATGTGCATGCGCATCTGGTGGCGGCGACGCCCAATGCGCGCTATGTCGAGCTCTTTCCCGACGACACGGTGCTGAACTTCCGCCGCCTGGTCGCGCCGCAGCTCGCCTTCGCCAAAGGCATGATCGAGCTGCCGGACCGGCCGGGACTCGGCTGCGACTTCGTGCCCGAGGCGGTCGAGCGCTACGCGGTGGAGAATTGGGCGTGAGCGCCGGCGCCGCGAGCGACTGGCCGGCCGACATCCACGCCGTGCTCAAGGCGGCCGAGATCCGCCAGGTGGCCTATGTCCCCGATGCCGGCCATGCCCGGCTGATCGGCCTCTGCGCCGACGATCCGACGATGCGCATGGTGCCGCTCACCACCGAAGAGGAGGGGATCGGGCTTGCCGCCGGCGCCTGGCTCGGCGGCCAGCGCTCGGTGCTGCTGATGCAGTCGAGCGGCGTCGGCAATTGCATCAATGCGCTGGCGCTGATCGAGACCTGCCGCTTTCCGCTGCTGACGCTCATCACCATGCGCGGCGAGTTCGGCGAGTTCAACCCATGGCAGGTGCCGATGGGCCGCGCCACGCCGCAGGCGCTGGGTCTCGCCGACGTGCTGGTGCAGCGGGCGGGCCGAGCGGAAGAGGTCGGCGCCATCGTCGCCGGCGCGGCGCGGCTTGCCTTCGCCAGCTACCGCGCCGTCGCCGTGCTGCTGTCGCAGCAGCTCGTCGGCGCCAAATCCTTCCAGAAATGAGCCTGCCATGAGCCGCGCCAACACCCTCGACCGCCGCGCCGTCGTCCGCTCGCTGCTGGCCGAGCGCGGCGATCTCCTGCTGGTGACGGGGCTGGGGGCGCCGACCTGGGATGCCACCGCTGCCGGCGACAGCCCCCTCACCTTCCCGCTCTGGGGCGCCATGGGCAGCGCCGCGATGGTCGGCCTCGGCCTGGCGCTGGCGCAGCCCGACCGCGCCGTGCTGGTGCTGACCGGCGACGGCGAGATGCTGATGGGGCTGGGCAGCCTCGCCACCATCGGCGTCCAGCGCCCGGCCAATCTCGCGCTCGCGGTGCTCGACAACGAGCGCTATGGCGAGACCGGCATGCAGGAGACCCACACCGCCCATGGCGTCGACCTCGCCGCCATCGCCGCCGGCTGCGGCTTCGCGCGGAGCGAGACGATCCGCGAGATGGCCGGGATCGAGGCGCTGCGCGCGCGGCTCCGGGCGCGCCAGGGCCCGGTTTTCGCCCAGGTGAAGATATCCCCCGACGCGCCGCCGCTGGTGCTGCCGCCGCGCGACGGCGCGCTGCTCAAGAACCGCTTCCGCGCGGCGCTGCTGGGACCGGACGCGGCGCTGGCCTAGCCGGCTAGCGTGTCATTTTGAAATTCCGCAAAGGGCGTGCTACGACCGATGGCATCGACGCGGAAGATCGACAAAATTCGTTCCGGGAAAGGCAAGTTGTGCCCGCAAACGTGAGCTCGCGACGCAAGCGCACCTCCAAGGCCGAGCAGCGCGCGGAAACGATCGAGCTGATTCTGGATACCGCCGAGGATCTTTTTTCAAAGCACGGTCTTTACGGCGTCACGCTCAAGGACGTTGCCAACCGCGTGGGCGTCCACCATACGCTGATGAACTACTATTTCAGCGACAAGCAGAGCCTCTTCGACAGGGTATTTGCCCGTCGTGCCGTAGCGACCAGCACGCGGCGTATGCGCGCCCTTGACGAATATGACGCGGCGACGAAGGGCAAGCCGACGGTCGAGGGCGCCCTACGCGCATTTCTCGATACCGACCTCGATCTTTACATCCAAGGTGGCGAAAGCTGGAAGAACTACGGGGCGCTCGCCGCGCAGGTCGCGAACACGCCCGAGTGGGGCGCGCAACTGATGGACAAGCATTTCGATCCGGTCGTCCTGCGATTGATCGGTCTGCTGAAACGCGCGCTCCCGGACTGCGCGGAAGTGGATATCTTCTGGGGCTATCACTTCGTGTCCGGCGCTCTGCTCCTCACATTGGCGCGCACCGGGCGCATCGACAAGCTTTCGGGCGGATTATGCAATTCGGACGATTTCGCGGCGGTAAAGGAGCGAATGGCGGCATTCATGGCCGCTGGGTTCAACGCCGTCTGCAAGCAACGTTCCGGGCATCGGCGGGCTAAATCGTAAATCGCTCGGCCTGGCAAGCGGGGCGGTTCACGTCGCGGCGGTCATTAGCTCGCTTGTGAGTGAGTACATTGGGTAGTATGATGCGCCCCAAGATCGCCAACGGGAAGGCGCGAAATGTTTTTGGGGGGCGTGTCGCGGGCGTTTCGGGTGTGGGATCAAGAGAAAGTCGTGCTCTTGATCGCCATTGCATTGTTTTGTTGCTTCTCGATCTTCCTTAATGGATTTATCAGCGCGGGCAATCTTCTCTCGCTCGTGCGCAGCGTCTCCACTTTGGGCATCCTCGGCGTAGGGATGGCGTTTCTGGTGATCGGTCGCGGGATCGATCTGTCGATCGTCGCGATCTACGCGATGTCGGCCGCATGGACGCTCCATCTCGCCAGTGCCGGCGTCTCGATTCCGCTCGCCATGCTTCTTGGATTTTTGCTGGCGCTGGCGGCGGGCGTGATCAACGGCGTGCTCATCGCCTATGTCGAAGTCCCCGCCCTCTTCGCGACGTTGGGCATGGCTTCGCTCGTTTACGGCTTCGCGCGCTACGCCCTGGTCCCCCTCGTCGTGGTCTATATGCCCGCCAGCGCCTCCGGCATCGCTTGGATCGGCGGTGGCTTTGTGTTCGGGGTGCCGACACCCATTCTGTTTTTCGCCCTGACCGCCTTGCTCGGACACGCATTCCTGCGCTTCACCAAACCGGGGCGGTTCATCTATGCGATCGGCGACAATTTTGCGGCGGCGCGCATCTCGGGCGCGCCCGTGCGTCCGATCATCGTTTTGCAATGCGTAGTTTCGGCGACGATCGCCTACGTGGCCGGCATGATTACCGCGACCGCCGTGTCCAGCATGGACACCAATGTCACGAATTCGTCGATGATCTACGACGTCATCTTGGTCGTTGTTCTCGGCGGCATCGGTCTTTCGGGAGGACGCGGCGGCATCCGCAACGTGATCGTCGGTACGCTCCTGATCGGCATCCTGCTCAACGGGATGACCATCATGAATGTCCAATACACGCTGCAAAACGTGATCAGGGGCCTGATCCTGCTCATCGCGATCGTGATCGACAGCATCCTGAATCCACGCGACGAACTGACTGCTCAACAGGGCGACATCTAGAATGTCGCGCTTCAAAAGGGAGGGACACGGCATGAGTAACAGAGGCATCTTTGCGGCAGTGGCGATGGTCTTGTCACTGGCGGCGATGGCGGGGCACGCCGTCGCCGCGGGTATGGATGACCCGAGACGCAATGATTATTTCAAGGCGTTTGCCGGCAAGACGGTTGCCTTCGTGCCGGTCACGATGGGCATCGACCTGACCGAGGGGTGGGCATCGGTCTTGAAAAAACAGGCCGATCGTCTTGGAATGAAGTTCGAGATCCGCGACCCGCATTTCAGCGCCGACGCCGGAGCACAGGCCATCACCTCCCTGATATCGGAGAAGCCCGATGTCCTCATCGTGCACAATCCTGACGTCCAGTCCTACGCCCGCTTGCTGAAGCGCGCCGAGGAGGCCGGCATTCACGTCATCCAGGTCAACATGCGGTCGAATTACAACTCCGATGTCTATGTCGGGGCCGATTGGATCGGCATCGGCGAGGCGGAAACCCAGGCGATCGTCGACAAGTGCGGCGCCGGAACGAGCGGCAAGGTGGCCATCCTGGAGGGGCAGCCGACATCCGGGTCGGATAGCGGCATGATGAAGGGCGCCGAGAACGTTCTCTCCAAGCATCCCGAGATCAAGGTCGTCTCCAACCAAGGCGCGGATTGGGACGCGACCAAGGCGCACTCGATCATATCGACCGTCATTCAGCAGAACCCCGATCTTTGCGGCGTGGTCGGGTTCTGGGATGTCATGGATCTCGGCGCCGCAGCCGCGATCAAGGAATCCGGGAAATCGATCCTGCTGGTCACTTCCGGCGGCGGCGAGCAGATGGCCTGCGACAACGTCGCAAAAGGCGCCTTCTACAAGGAAATCGCCTACCCCGTCCTGGAGCAGGGGCGCGACCTGACCGACATGGTCGCGATGGTGCTGGAGGACGGGCAGCCCGCGGGGAAGCAGAAGGTCGTGATCTACACGCCAACACTCACGATCTCCAAGGAGACGCTCCACCCCGGGCTCTGCTGGAGTGCAAAAAATCTGGGTAAATGACGTTCCGAGCCATTTGAAAGCGCTGGGCCGCGGTGACGGCTCAGCGCCATTTTTTTGTTCAGGCGGAAGAAAGCTCACAATGATCGCCGATGTGATCACCAGGCTGCGCTATCGATACGTGCCTGATCATATTGTTGGCGAGGTGCTCGGCAGGAGGTGGATGGACAATGCGATTCCTGTCCTCCTTCTGGTTACCGTCGTCGGCTATATGGCCGGGGCGATTCCGAATTTCACCTCCCTCGGAAGCCTCGCCGACACGTCGCGACAGATAGGCGAATTCGGATTGATCGTGATCGGCATGACGGTCGTCATGCTGGCTGGCGGCATCGATCTCAGCGTCGGCTCGACCTTTGCGCTCACCGATTTCACGGTTCTCGCGCTGGTCAACGTCGCCAAATGGCCGATAGCGCTCGCCATTGCCGCGACGATAAGCGTCGGGGCGCTGGTCGGCCTGATCAACGGCCTGCTCATCGGTTATCTTCGGCTGCGGGCGTTTCTGACGACGCTCGTCATGTTGACGCTCGTGCGCGCGGTGGTCGAACTCCTGCTGCAGCTCTATTCGGTACAAATCGCATCAAGTAACGTGGAGTCGCATTTTTTGGATTTCGTCGGGACAGGATCCGTCCTGGGCGTACCTTTCAGTTTTGTGGTTCTGATCGTTACCGCGATAGCGGCTCATTTCGTATTGACCCGCCTGCGCGCAGGCTGGCGCATCATGGCGGTCGGCGGATCGCGCCGCTCCGCCTACAACGCCGGCATCCCGGTGCGACGCACCGTGTGCCAATCCTACGTCGTCTCCGGCGTGCTCACCAGCCTCGCCGGCGTGCTGTACGCGGCCCGGCTTTCCGGCGCCGGACCCGACACCGGCATCGGGCTGGAACTCACGGTGGTGACGGCGGCGCTGCTCGGCGGCAACAGCGTGGGCGGGGGACGCGGCTCGATCGGCAAGGCGCTGATCGGCGCGGTTATCGTCTCGCTCCTGACCAACGGGCTCGTCCGGCTGGGACTTCAGAACGGCGCATCGTCGATGGTGACCGGTTTCGTGCTGCTGCTTGCGATCGCGATCGACGTGCGGTGGGCCAAATGGCGATACAAGCTGCAATCCAAGGTCTACGTGTCCCCGGCCTATCTGGCCCTGCCGCCGGGCCCGTCCATCGACGCAGAGTCATCCTCGCCCTATGCGGTAAACGACCGCCTGAGCGCCGTCGAAATCATCGGCCTCGGCGATGTCGACGGTCCCGAGGACGTCATTCTCGACGCGGACGACAACCTCTATTGCAGTGTGCGGCAAGGTGACATCATCCGGTTCCTCGCGCCCGATTACACCCGACGCGAGGTTTACGCGCATGTCGGCGGTCGGCCGCTCGGTATGGCATTCGACAAGGACCAAGGCCTGGTCGTGTGCATCGCCGGCATGGGCCTTTATCGCGTGGACAGCCAGCGCACCATCGGTAAATTGACCACGGAGACCAACCGCTCGCGCTTTTCGATCATCGACGACTCGCGCATGCGGCTTGCCGACGATCTCGACATCGCGCAGGACGGCCAGGTCTACTTCAGCGAAGCGACGATCCGGTACGGATTCGAAGAGTGGGTTGTCGACGCGCTCGAGGGACGCGGCAACGGGCGGATCATCCGCTACGACCCGGCGACAGGCTCCACGCGGACGATTCTGCGCAATCTGCTGTTCGCCAACGGCATGTGCATTGCCCACGACAACAAGTCGGTCCTGTTCGCCGAAACCTGGGGCTGTCGACTGAGCCGCTACTGGCTCGATGGCCCGAAAAAGGGGACAGCCGAGATCCTGATTCCCGACCTTCCCGGATATCCCGACAACATCAATCGGGGATCGCGCGGGACATATTGGGTGGCGCTCGCGGGCACGCGGACGCCGGCATACGATCTGGCGATGACGATGCCCGCGTTCAGACGACGCATGGCACGGCGCGTCGCCGGCGACGAATGGCTGTTTCCCAATGTCAATGTCGGCTGCGTCGTGCATTTCGACGAGGGCGGCCGCATCCTTGAATCCCTTTGGGATCTGGACGGCAAAAACCATCCGGCGATCACTTCGATGCGCGAGCATCGCGGCTATCTCTATCTCGGCGGCGTCACCAACAATCGAATCGGGCGGATAAGGCTCGCGGACGCCGATCCGGAATGGACGGGTCCGACCTCCTACTGGGGAGGCCGTCAATGAGCCCGCTCAGGAAAGCCATGGATCGGTGGCTCGGCCGTGGCGAGGCGTCGATCACGATGCCGCCCATGGACGGCGCTTTCCGTCCCAACGATCTCCTGGACTCCGCGTCGACACTTATCGAGACGCCGGCGCCCGACTGTTTGGCCGTCACGTCGCACGGCGTCGTCGCTTCGTCGCAGCGATCGTTGCTTTCCGTCGACACGCCGGGCGGCACGCCGGTCGCGTCCTTCGACGCGGACATCAGCGCGTTGGCCGGACTGCCGGACGGCGGCGCGGCCATAGGTCTGATCGACGGCAGAATCGTTTTCCTTGGCGGCCAACATGGCGGCACGACCATCACCTCCGTCCCCGCGATGAATTGCATCACGGCGCTGGCACCGGCGCGGGATGGAACGCTGCTCGTCGCCAACGGCTCGGCATCGAACGGGCCGGCCGCGTGGAAGCGCGATTTGATGGAGAAAAACGCGTCCGGCTCGGTGTGGCGGGTCGATCCCGCGGGCGCCGTCCGCGAGCAGCTCGCGGGCAATCTGGCTTACCCTTACGGACTCCTCGAGGAGGCCGGGTCGGTGGTCGTATCGGAAGGCTGGCGCAGCGCGCTGACGCGTATCCCGCTCGGCGGCAACGGCCGCAACCAGCCGGTACTCGAAAACCTCCCGGCGTATCCCAGCCGCCTGTCGCGCGACGCCGATAATATGATCTGGCTCGCTCTGTTCGCGCCGCGAAGCCAGCTCGTCGAATTCGTGTTGCGCGAAGACCGCTATCGCCGGCGCATGATCGGAGAAATCAATCCTGATCATTGGGTCGCGCCGTGCCTTCGCGCGGGCCGGGCGCCTCAGGAGCCGACCCAGCAAGGCGGTGTCAAGCAGCTCGGCGTATTGAAGCCATGGGCGCCAAACCGCTCGTACGGGCTGGTGGCGTGCCTCGATCACACCTATCGTCCGACCGCCAGCCTGCACAGCCGGGCGAATGGGTGCCGCCACGGCGTCACCAGTTGCCTTGCGGTCGACGGGCAGCTCTTTTTCGTCGCCAAGGGCGATGGGGTCGTGGCCTCGCGCCCCTATCAGCGAATGACGCCATGACGATTCCGGAAACCCCGCTCCTGGAGATGAAAAAGGTCGTGAAGGAATATCGCGGCGTCGCTGCGCTGAAGGATATCGACTTCGATCTCAGACGCGGGGAAGTGCACGCGATATTGGGGGAGAACGGGGCCGGCAAGTCGACTTTGGTGAAGATACTTTCCGGCGCGGTCTCGCCCTCCGCCGGCGAGATTCATCTCGATGGCCGGCGGGTTCAATTTGCCGGCCCCGCGCAAGCGCGACGGCACGGGATCGCGATGGTCTATCAGGAGACCAGCCTCGTCCCCGCGCTCACGGTCGCCCAAAATCTCTACTTGGGCGACGAGAAGTTCTTCAATCGGCTGCGGGGAACCTATATCGAGGCGCAGCAGCTTCTTCAGTCGCTCAACTTCCCTGTCGATCCGACGGCCACCGTCCAGTCGCTCGGCACCGCCAAACGGCAAATGGTCGAAATCGCGCGGGCGGTTCGCCTCAAGGCAAAGATCATAATATTCGACGAACCGACCGCGACCTTGACCTCGGAGGAGAAGCACCATCTCTTCCTCTTGATCGACCGGCTGCGCGAGGATCAGGTTTCGATCATCTTCATCAGCCATGCGCTGGAGGAAGCGCTCGAAATATCCGATCGGATTACCGTTCTCAGGGACGGAACCCGCGTCATCACCGGCGACGCCAAGGCTTTCTCCCGCGAAACCATCGTCCGCCACATGGTTGGCCGGTCGCTCAGCCACGAACTCTATGGTCGCGCTGCCGACGAGCGCGCCGCTCGGCCCCCCAGGGAAAAAATATTGAGCGTGCAGAATCTGTCGATGCAAAATGTCGTTCGGAACACCTCCTTTTCGATTTTCGCGGGGCAGGTGACGGGCATCTTCGGGCTGGTGGGCTCGGGCCGCACCGAAACGGCCAAGATCATTGCCGGCGTCGCCAAGCGCGATTTCTTTCACGGCGGCGACGTGCGTCTCAACGGAAGCTCCGTTCGATACCGCACGCCGCGTCAGGCGGTCGGCAGCGGCGTCGTCTACGTCACCGAAGACCGGAAGGGTGAAGGCTTCTTCGAGACGATGTCGGTCGCGGAGAACATCTATATCGGACAAATCTCGAGCCGAGAGTCCCCTGGCATGGCGACAAGCATGAGGAGAATGCGCGCCCTCGCCGCGAGCTGGACGAAGAAGCTCAACGTCAAGGCGCTCAACGGCGATGCGCGGGTCATCGAGCTTTCCGGCGGCAATCAGCAGAAGGTGGTCATCGCGAAGTCGTTGGTCCAGAAACCCAAGCTGATCATTTTCGACGAGCCGACACGCGGCGTGGACGTCGGCGCCATCGCCGAGATCCACCATCTGATCGGCGCCCTCGCCGACGACGGACTCGCCGTGATCGTCATATCGTCCTACCTGCCGGAGATCTTGAGCCTGTCCGACCGAATTCTCGTTTCGAGACAGGGCCGGATCGTCGCGGAACTGTCGCCCGACGAGGCGACATCCGCAACCGTCATGTTTGCGGCGGTGTATTAGACCTCGGCGTCTTGGTTGATCCGCGAAGAAAGACAACGAAGCCCAACAGCTTGAAAGAGGAGAACAATGGAAATCCGGTTCGATGATCGGGTAGCGATCGTTACGGGAGCGGCCCGGGGACTCGGCCGGAGCCATGCGCTCGGTCTTGCGGCGCGCGGCGCCAAAGTCGTTGTGGTCGACTTCGACCCGTCCGTCGATGGGCCGCCGGCCGCCGCCTCGGAGGTCGCGGCGGATATCGGCGCGCGCGGTGGAGAAGCAATAGCGCTCGGCGCGAATGTGAGCGACGTCGCTTCGGTCCAGAACATGGTGACGCAGGTTTTGGGACGTTGGGGCCGGGTGGATATTCTGGTCAACAACGCCGGAATCCTTCGGGACAAGACTTTCAGCAAAATGGACCTGGCCGATTTCCGCCTCGTCCTCGATGTGCATGTCATGGGAACGGTCAATTGCACCAAGGCGGTGTGGGACACGATGCGCGAACGGAAATACGGCCGCATCGTCCTGACGTCGTCTGCGTCCGGCTTGTACGGAAACTTTGGGCAATCAAACTATGGGACGGCCAAAGCGGCCATGGTGGGCCTGATGAACGTTCTCCACCTCGAGGGCGAGAAGCATAACATACGCACCAATGTCCTTTTGCCCACGGCGGCGACCAGGATGACGGAGGGATTGATCTCGAAAGAGGCCGCCGAGGTGTTGACGCCCGAGTCGATCACGCCGGGCGTCCTGTTCCTGGTGTCCGAAGATGCGCCCTCGCGCGTGATGTTGTGCGCGGGGGCAGGCTCCTTCGCGCGCACCTTGATCACGGAAACCGTGGGCGTCCACTTTCGGGAAGAGGAGCGCACACCAGAAAATATCGCGGCGGCGTTCGACAGAATTTCCGATGCCGGCGGAGCGGCCACTCTCAGCTCGGCGTTCGAGCAGACTGCCAAGCTCGTGGCCTTGGGGCGCACATAAAATCCCGATCGTGGCGTCGTTCTCGCCCCCTCCTCGCACGAAACGGCGGTAGATCCACCTTCCGCTCCGGATCGGGAATGGAAGTCAGACTGACCCGCTAGCCGCTTGGCCGGACATCATCCCACCGGGTGGCGCGGCGGCTTGCCGGCCAGCACCTCGAGCACCTGCTCGACGACGAGCAGGCCGACGCGGTCGAGCGACTCCGCGGTAGCAGCACCGAGATGCGGCGTGGCGATGAAGTTAGGCAGAAGCAGCAGCGGGTGATCGGGGGGCGGCGGCTCGGTGACGAAGACGTCGCTCGCCGCCGCGGCCGGCCGGCCGCGCCGCAGCGCGGCGGCGAGCGCCGCCTCGTCGACGATGCCGCCGCGCGCGGTGTTGATCAGGATGGCACCCTCGGGCATCAGCGCCAGCTCGCGCGCGCCGATAAGGCCGCGCGTCGCGGCGGTGAGCGGCAGATGCAGGCTCAGCACGTCGCTGGCCGCGACGAGCTCGTCGATCGAGCCGGCCGGCGTTGCGCCGGCGGCGCGGATCGCCTCGGCCGGAAGCGCGGGATCGTAGGCCATGACCGGCATGCGCAGGGCGCGGGCGAAAAGATCGGCGACGCGGCGGCCGACCTGGCCGAAGCCCGCCACCCCCAGGCGGCGGCCGGCGAGCTCCCGCCCGGGCGGCAGGCTCGCCGGCGCGAGATTTCCGGCGCGCAGCGCCCGATCGGCCGCCACCAGATGCCGCGCCGCCGCCAGCGCCATGGCCAGCACCAGCTCGGCCACGCCATCGGCATTGGCGCCGGGCGTGTTGACCACCGGGATGCCGCGGGCGCGGGCGGCGTCGAGCGCGATATTGTCGACGCCGACGCCATGCTTGCCGATGACCTTGAGCCGGCGGGCGCGGGCGATGTCGGCGGCGGCGACCGGGCTGGTGCGGGTGATGATCGCATCCGCCCGCTCGGGCCAGGCGGCAAGCGCGGGATCGCGCCAATCGACCACATCCGGGCCGAGGCGCGCCAGGGCGCGCGGGCTAATGGGATCAAGCACATAGACCGGCACGGGAGAGCCTCGCTCGGCAGCGGCGGAACGGGCGCTACTTTCCCCCGTCGCGGTCCATTGCTCAAGCGCCGCGGGCGACTATCATGTCCTCCCATGCAGGGTCGCGCGATCCGCAAGGCCACGGCCATCGACGGCGCCGCGACGCCCGCTCGCGGTCGTGCGCCATGACCACGGCCGTTCCCACGCCGCTCGACTGGGAGCGCGTCGAGCGCTGGGCGGCGGCGATCGCCGGGGACGCTCCCGCCGAAGTGCGCGAGGTATTTGCCGCCGCCGGCGCCCGCGGGCCGGAGCTGCGATGGAATCCGCCGGTCGAAAGCCTCGACACGCCCCAGCACCGGTTCCTGCTGCGCTATTGGAGCGATCTGCGCGGCAAGCGGCGGCTGCCGCATCGCAACGAGATCGATGCGATGGAGCTGCGGCCGGCGCTCGGCTTCATCAACCTGCTCGAGACGGTCGAGGGTGGCCGCGATTTCCGCTATCGCGTGTTCGGCAGCGTGGTGGCCGCGGTCTCCGGCTTCGACCTCACCGGCCAGCTCACCTCCGAGCTCAAGGCCAGCCCCTATATCGTCGAGTTCGGCGTCGCGCTTTATCGTGCGGCGCAGCGCCGCGGCGAGGTGCTCTCCACCCTGCATGGGCCGCCGGCCGCCGTCTATACCTCGACCTGGCACCGTCTGGTGCTGCCGTTCGGCGATGACCAGGGCGCGGTCGTCCGCCTGCTCGCCGGCGTGGTGCCGATGACCCATGACGGCAAGCCGGTGATACCCCGGCTCTAGGACAGACTATCGCAAATCCGAGCCTCGCCCCGGGCGAGCTGCAGCCTGGCGAGAGCTTCCGCCGGGTGCTCATGGTTCCGGGCAAGTACCGCTATTTCTGCACCCCGCATGAAGGCATCGGCGTGAGCGGCACGATCACGGTGCTGCCAAACGAGCTAACCCTTGAAGATTCCCTTGGGAATCATGGCGTGGATGCCCTTCACGCCGTCCACCACCTGCGTTACCTCGAAATCGACGGCGATCGAGGCCAGCGCATAGGCGTCGACCCGGGTCAGCCCCTGCTCTTCGCTCAGGAACTTGATGCATTCGCGCAGCGCCAGCTTCATCGCCTCCTCGAGGTTCTCGTGCAGGCCCAGCGTGATCCAATGCGTCGGCGTCTCCGCGCGCGGCCAGGCGAGCGGTTTGCCCTTGATCAGCTCGAAGCGGAAGGTGCCGGTGAGCGAGGTCTCGATGGCGGTGAGATCGACCTCGCCGTCGCCTTGCGCCGCATGGCCGTCGCCGACCATGAAGAGGGCGTCGGGCACATGGACCGGCAGATAAAGGATCGAGCCGGCGGTCAGGTCCTTGAGATCGATGTTGCCGCCGAAGGCGCCGGGCGGGCCGGAGCTGACGCGGCCGAGGTTGCGCGCCGGGCCGGTCGCCATGATGCCGAAGAACGGCGCCAGCGGCACCTCGATGCGCTCGGAGAATTTGGCGACGCGCCGGTCGAGGTCGAAGGGGATGACGATGCTGCGGTTCAAGGTGAACTCGTCGGGCAGTCCGCCGCGATTGAGACGCATGCTGTTGACGCCGTAAGGCACGCGCGGCTCGGCCTCGATCACATGGACGGCAAGGACGTCGCCGGGCTCGGCGCCCGATATCGCGATGGGACCGCTGACCACATGCGGGCCGATGCCGCTGTGCTGCACCTTGGTGTAGACGCCGACGAGATCGGCGAGCACCGCCTCCTTGCCGATGCCGAAGCGGGCGAAGAAGCTTTCGGGATCGCCCTGATCGGCGAGCATGCCTTCATGCGAGACGGTGTCGATGGTGACGGTATCGCCGGGGTTGACGCGCAGCACCGGCTCGGCCGCGCCCCAGAGATAGCCCCAATGCACCGTCTCCGGCCCGCAGCGCAGCCGGTGCCGTCCCTGCCCCAGGCTTTCGGCCAGCCGGGCATCGGCGGCGCGCTTCAGCCCGGCTTCCGAGACGCGGCAGGCCAGCGAGGAAGGCGGCAGCAGGGGCGTCGGCGGAGCGCCCTCGGCCAGCCGCAGCCCCTGGCGCAGGAAGTCGCGCTTCTCGCGATCGATCAGCTGCAGCCGGTAGAGCTCGTCGACGAAGTCGACGTAACGGCCGCGCTCGGAGCGCTGGGCCGGGCCATGGGCGTGGGCATCGTCATGCATGGGCAAGGTCCTGGGTTGGGGCGGCCACCGGCCGCGACTCTGGCGGATGCGCCGCCGGCCGGCAAGCGATCGCCCCCACTACCCTGTCCGCGTGCGAGCGCTTTGCACCGGCCGGGCTCTGGCCTAGGCTGGGACCAACGAAAAGCGCCTTTGGGGAGGATCCATGCCCGGTCATTGCCGTCTCGCCGCCATCGCCGCCGCCGCGGCCCTGCTCGTCACCGCCGCCCAGGCCCGGGCGCAGATCTCGGACGACGTCGTCAAGATCGGGGTGTTGACCGATCTCTCGGGGCCGGCCTCCGACGCCACCGGCCAGGGCTCGGTCACCGCGGCCGAGATGGCGGTCGCGGATTTCGGCGGCAAAGTGGCGGGCAAGCCCATCCAGGTGATCTCGGCCAACCACCAGCTCAAGCCCGATATCGGCGCCGCTATCGCGCGGCAATGGTATGACGACGAGCAGGTCGACCTCATCGTCGACGTGCCGGTCTCGGCGGTGGGCCTCGCGGTGCAGGAGGTCTCGCGCCAGAAGCGCAAGCTCTTCATCACGGAATCGACCGGCACCGATACCTTCACCGGCAAGAGCTGCTCGCCCTACAGCATGCAATGGGCCTTCGACACCCACGCGCTCGCCACCGGCACCGCCAAGGCGGTGACGCAGCGCGGCGGCAAGACCTGGTTCTTCCTCACTGCCGATTACGCCTTCGGCCATTCGCTCGAGGCCGATGCCGGCCGCGTGGCCCAGGCCAATGGCGCGCAAGTGGTGGGGGCGGTCAAATTCCCCTTCAACTCGCCCGATCTCACCTCCTTCGTGCTGCAGGCGCAGACCTCGAAGGCGAAGATCATCGGCATCGCCGCCGGTCCGCCCGACAACACCAACGCCATCAAGATCGGCGGCGAGTTCGGCTTGTTCAAGGGCGGGCAGCAGATGGCCGGGCTGCTGATCCTCATCACCGACGTGAACGCGCTGGGGCTCAAGACGGCGCAGGGGCTGCTGCTCACCACCAGCTTCTACTGGGACATGGACGACAAGACCCGCGCCTGGTCCAAGCGCTTCTACGACAAGCTGCACAAGATGCCGACCATGTGGCAGGCCGGCACCTATTCCGCCGTCGCCCACTATCTCGCCGCGATCAAGGCCACCGGCACCGACGAGCCGCTCAAGGTCGCGGCCAAGATGCGCGAGACGCCGATCGAGGATTTCTTCGCCCGCCACGGCAGGCTGCGCGAGGACGGGCTGATGGTGCACGACCTCTATCTCGTCGAGGTGAAGAAGCCGGAGGAGTCGAAAGGGCCCTGGGATTACTACAAGGTGCTGGCGACCATTCCGGGCGCGCAGGCCTTCCCGCGGCTCGAGGACGAGGACTGCCCGATCACCAAGAAGCCTTAGGAGCCGGTCAGTATTTGACGTGCAGCATCACGTCGGTGTCGCCTTCCGCGACGGCGAAGGCGGCATCGACGAAGCGCGGACGCGAGATGATGGCGCGGATGCCGTTCGAGAGCGCGTAGCCCTCGGCGGGATAGCCGATGAAGTTGGTGTCGAGCCGGCCGTTGTCGTTCTCGTCGTGATAGGCGCCGACGGCATAGCGGCCCGGCGGCAGGTGGTCGAACACCACGGTGATCGGCGTGGTCGCCGCCTTCACCTTGGTATGCTGATCGGAATAGTCGCCGTCCGGGAACTCGTCCGGCTTGGAATAGAGCGCGACGAAGACGCTGCCCTTGGCGCTGTGCACGCCGTCGATGGTGACGACCACCCGCGCCGCCTCGGCCGGCGCCCCGAGCAGCAGCAGCCCCAGGACCGCCGGCAGAAACACGCGATGCATCGCTCAGCCCCATAGAACGAAAACGGCCGGCACGAGGCCGGCCGTTTCACATCTATGGGCGAAGGATTAAGAAAACCACCCCGCCGCGGCGTTTTTTCGCAGCCGCGTCGCGCGCCTCACCGATGCAGGTCGGCGATGCCGGGGAAGAACAGGTAGCAGGCGATGCCGATGATGATGAGATAGACCAGCAGCGCGAAGGTCCAGCCCATATTGTGGCGGATCACCGCGCCCTCGTTGCGCACGAAGCGCGAGGTCGAGACGCCGACGCTGGCGGTCTGCGGCGCCACCGGCTTGCCGATCTCCGCCCCCACCGAGTTGAGCGTGGGCAACAGCAGCAGCGGGAAGCCCAGGGTTTTGCCGACCAGCGTCTGGAACACGCCGAACATCGCGTTGGTCGAGGTGTTGCTGCCGGAGAGCGCGACGCCGATCCAGCCGAGGATGGGCGCCACCACGATGAAGGCCACGCCGATGGTCGAGAAGGCGTTGGCGAGCGAGGCGGCCATGCCGGAGTAGTTGTAGACGATGGCCAGGCCGAAGATGAACACGCCGACCAGCAGCGCGCCCCACATCTGCTTGAAGGTCCTGGCGAAAATCTCGCCGAGCTGCGCCACCTTCAGCTCGCCGCGGCCGATCAGCGCCAGCACGACGAGAACCCAGGCGACGAGGATGGCGGTGCCCGGCGCCCCCGGCCGGAAATCGAAGCCGATGTTGATCGCGCTGCCGCCGGCGGATTTCGCCGAGGTCGCCAGATACCGCCACGAGGTCGCCAGCGTCTTGGCCCAGTCGAAGGGACCGGTCCACAGCACCACCACCACGACCAGCAGGATGAAGGGCAGCCAGGCGCCGAAGATCTCGCCGCTGCCGAGGCCGTGGCCTTCCGCGCTCTTGGCCTGCAAGCTTGCCGGCACCGGCTTGCCGCCATAGCCCATGACTTTCGCCGGCTGCCACAGCCGCAGCAGGATGAGGAGTGCCGCGAAGCAGGTGATGGCGCCGACCACATCGGGCAGGAAGGGCCCGAAATAGATCGCCACCGGCAGCTGGCCGACGATGTAGCCGAGCGAGCCGACGATGGCGAGCGGCCAGCCGCCCTTGATGCCCTCCCAGCCGCTGACCAGGTAGAGCAGCACCCAGGGCGGCAGCAGCGCCAGGATGGCGACGATCTTGCCGACCGAGCCCGAGAAGGCCATCAGCAGCTCGGGCTGGCTGACGCCGAGCGTGGCCGCGGTGACGCTGGCCAGCGCGATGATCGGCGAGCCCAAGGCGCCATAGGAGACGGGGGCGTTATTGGCGATGGCGGCGACGCGGATGGCGTCGAGATCGGGAATGCCGAGGCTGATCAGGATGGGCGCAACGAACGCCCAGGGATAGCCGAATCCCACCAGCCCCTCGAGCAGCGCGCCGAACGCCCAGGCGAAAAGCAGGGTCTGGACCCGCACATCCGCGGTTCCTTTGGCGATGAGCCAGAGGCGGAATTTCTCGAACACGCCGGTCACCACCAGGGTGTTGAACAGCACCACCCCCCAGAAGGTGATCCAGTCGACGTTCTGAATGCCGGTGAAGGAGCCGTTGAAATAGGCGATGACGCCGCTGTCCGCCGGCATGTGCCACACCCACACCGCGAGCAGAAAGGTGACGAGCGAGCCGATCAGCGTCGCCAGCCAGGCCGAGACGCGGAACACGGCCAGCAGCAGCAGCAGCACGATGACCGGCACCAACGCCACCAACCAGGTCAGGAACAGGTTGTTCAACGGATCCGGAATTTGCTGGAACATGGCTGGTTTCTCCCCCAAATGACGCGGCCGCGCGCCCCCACGCACCGGCCTGCTCGCTATCGCCCTGAAATCATTGCGGGCGACGCGAAATCTTGCGAGCGCCAGTATCGACGCTGCCGTTATTTTGGGCAATGGCTATCTCATCTCTACTGGCGGCTGCGGCGCGGCGGGTGAGCCGGGCTCGGCCGGCCCACGCCATGGGCGCCGGCAGGAGGGCGGGCCGGCGCCTCAGGCGCTCGAGCGCGAGACCAGCAGCGGCGCCGCCGCCGGGACCGGCGGCGGCGGGGCGGCCGTCACCTGCGGCCGGCGGGCGCCGAGCAGCTCCTTCAGATGATCGGCGAGGCGGACGGCGAGCGCGACGATGGTCAGCGTCGGCGGCGCGGCGCCGGCGGTCGGGAATACCGAGCTGCCGACGACGAACAGGTTCGACATGCCGTGCATCCGGCAATTGGCGTCGACCACGCCGCGCCGCGGATCCTCGTCCATCCGCGTCGTGCCGATCTGATGCCAGCCGCCCTCCAGATTGGCCGGCCAGCCCTCGATCTCGCCGGCCTCGAGCGGCGCCAGGCGGCCCAGCCCCAACCGCACCAGCTCGCTCTCGATGATCGCCTCGGCGCGCACCACCGTGTGGCGGTCGATGGGCAGCATGCGCCAGTCGAGCCGGACCCGGTTCAGGCCGAAGGGGTCGCGCCGCTCGTCGAGCAGCACGCGGCTCTCCGGGTTGGGCGCCTGCTCGGATTTGCTTTCCAGCACATAGCCGGCGATGAACCGGTCCGGCTGGAAGAGCTGCAGCAGCGCGGCGATGGTGACCTTGTCGAACTGGCGCGCAACGTCGAAGAGCTGTCGCGGCGACAGGCCCTTGCGGCCGTAAGGCGGGAAGCGGATGAAGGGGTCGGATCGCCGCGAGCGCGAGAGCGACAGCACGAACTTGCGAAAGGCGAGCCAGCCGTCGGTTTCATGCCCGATGTAAATCGGGTGGATGTTGCCGCTGTAATTGAGCAGCCCCTCGCGCTCCTGCAGCGCCGCCGGCAGCGCGAGGCGCGCCGAGAGCGCATGATCGCGGAAGGCGAGGCCGTAAAGCGCCGTCGGCAGCGGGTGGCGGGCGGCGACGAGCACGCGCTTGGTATGCGGATGCTCCATGAAATGGCGCCCGACGAGATCGTTCTGGTTGCCGAGCCCGGCCGCCACCACGTCGTTCGACAGCAGGAGCAGCCGGGTGTTCTCGATGCCGCCGGCCGCGAGCACGAAATACCGCGCGCGCACCTCGAAGCGGCCGCCGCCAAGGCAGCCTACCGCCAGCCGGGTGACCGCGCGCGCATTGTCGGTGGTCTTGATCCCCAGCACGTTGGCATTGAGGAAGCAGCGCAGGTTCGCGGCGCGCCGCACCGCATCGCGATAGGCCTGGCCGAAGCGCGTGGGCGCGCTGAAGCGGTAGATGCTGCTCTCGAGCTTATCGGGATCGAACGGCGCAAGGCGCGCGCGCGGATCGGGGATCTCCGCCGCGGCGCGGTCGGGGGCGTAGTCGTCGCTGCGCAGCTGGCAGAGCGCGTGCGCCTGCCGGTAATAGGGCCGCAGCGCCGCCTCGGTGAAGGGCCAGCCGCTGTTCTCGACCCAGGGGCGGCGCTGGAAATCGACCGGGTCGAGCGGCCGGCACCATCCACCCCAGGCATTGGTGTTGCCGCCGAAATAGCGAATCTGGCAAACGTCGAGATCGAAATAGCGCAAACCGGCGTTGGCGCCCTCGTACAGAGATTGAGTGCGCCAGTTGAACTCCAGCCCGCCGCTTTCGAGCACGCAAAGATCGATCCCCGTCCCGACGAATTCCTGCGCCAGCGTGATGCCCGCCGCGCCGGCGCCGACGATGCAGAGATCGGCCTCGATCACTGCGTGGCTGGCCACCGTCCGCGCGTCAATGAACATGACATTGCCATTTTTCAAATGGGGCGGTGGAGGAACACGCGAAGACTACGATGGTTCCTGAAACCACTGGCTCCGGCCCCGGAACTTTCACAACGCAACAATGTTCTTCCACCGCCCGGTGGCACGGTCGGCACGCCACCTGTTCAAACGGGCGAATGATGCAGAGGGCGGGGGCCCCGACCGCAGCCGGGCGCGCCTCCCCGCCAACGAAGCGACGAACGGCGATCGTGCCAGGCGACTTTTTGAGCGGCCCCAACGGCCGGCGAGGAACGAACCGATGGCCTCTTTGATTCCGCATCATACCAGCCGCGTCGCGACCGCAAGCGCCGGCACCGACGGGCACGGCACGCTCGAAGGCGGGCCGAGCCTCCTCAGCAGCACGCTCGAGAGCGTCGACCTCAGGCATCTCTGGCAGACGATCTGGCGCTGGCGGACCCTCGTCCTGTGGACGACCGTGGCCCTGACCGCGCTCGCGATCTTCGTCATCTATCATCTCACGCCGCAATACACCGCCTCGTCCCAGGTGCTGATCGGCATCCAGCAGGTCAAGATCGGCAAGATCGAGGACCTGCTCTCCGAGCTCAAGGGCGACAATGAGATGGTTGCCACGGAGATCGGCGTCATCCGTTCCCGCCACCTCGCCGAGAAGACGGTCAACAAGCTCGCGCTCTACAACAATCCCGAATTCAATCCGGCGCTGCAGCCGCCCGACCTGCTGACACGGCTGCTGCAGGCGCAGCACATCGTGCCCCAGCGTTGGATCGACGCGCTCACCAAGAGCAGCGCGCCGGCTGCCGGCAACGACCGCGACATGACCAGGATCATCGAGAACTTCGAGGACAAGCTCAAAGTATCGAATGACGGCAAATCCCGCATCGTCACCATCTCCTTCACCTCGGTGAACCCGGTCACCGCCGCGCAGGTCGCCAATACGCTCGCCGACGCCTACATCGTCGCCCGCCTCGATGCCAAGTTCGACGCGACGAAACGCGCCAATGTCTGGCTAGCCGACCGCCTCAATACGTTGCGCCAGGAGGTGCAGGTGTCCGAGGACGCGGTCGAGAAATACCGCGCGGCCAACGGCCTGCTGCGCGCGCAGAACCCGACCGCGCCGGGCACGCTGGGCACGACGCTGACGACGCAGCAGATGGCGCAGGTCTCGGCGGACGCGATCACGGCGCACACCAAATACCTCGAGGCGCAATCACAACTCGCCGCGCTGCAGCGTTCGGGCGTCACGCGAGGGGGTCGCGACGCCGACACCGCGATCCGGGACGACAACATCCTCGAAGTGCTGCAATCGCCGGTGATCCAGAACCTGCGGGCGCAGGAGGCCGACGCGCAGCGACGCGCCGCCGATCTTTCCGCCCAGTACGGCGACCGCTATCCGAAGGTCATCAACGTGCGGGCCGAGATCGCCGAGATCCGCGCCAAGATCCAGACGGAGGTGAACCGCGTCGTCGACGCCCTGCGCAACGAGGTGGCGACCGAACAGGCGCACGAGCAGAGCCTCACCGCGCTGCTCGGCAAGATCAAGGCGGACGCCGCGCACAACGATGTCGCCGAGGTCCAGCTCCACGACCTCGAGCTCCAAGCGCAGGCGAACCGCGCACTCTATGAGAATTTCCTCGCGCAGTACAAGGAGACGCAGACCCAGGACAGCTTCCAGCAGCCGGACGCCGACATCATCTCGCACGCCGCGGTGCCGCTCATGCCGAGCTTCCCGCAGAAGACGGTGCTCATCCTGCTCAGCGTGCTCACCAGCCTCGTCATCGGCGCGCTGCTGGCGATGATCTGCCAGAATCTCGAACTCGGCGATCCGCAGCATGGATCAGGTGCGCAGCGCGCTCAAGGTGCATCCGCTCGGCATGGTCCCGGCGGTGGGCGGCCTGCGCCGCGTGACCGGCAGCCGGCCCGAGCAGGAGGTCTTGGACCGGCCGCTTTCCGCCTATGCCGAGGCGATCCGCGGCATCCATACCAACCTGATGCTCTCGGATGTCGACCGCCGGCCGCGTGTCGTGCTCGTGACCTCGGCGCTGCCCGGCGAAGGCAAATCCACCATGGCCATGTCGCTGGCCCAGACGGTCGCGCGCTATGGCCAGCGCGTCATCGTGATCGACGGCGACCTGCGCCGCCCGGCCGTGCACCGTCTCGCCGGGGTGTCGCAGCGGCCCGGCCTGATCGAATGGCTGATCAACCGCAACGCGCTCGAAGAGGTCATCTACTCGGCCGGTCCTGGCGGCGTCGACGTGATTCCGGCGGGCGACCAGTTGCAGGTGCCGCCCAACCTGCTCTCCTCCGACCGCTTCCGGCAACTGCTGCGCGGGCTGATGGAGCGCTACGACATGGTCATCCTCGACAGCGCGCCGGTGCTCGCCGTCGCCGACACCCGCGTCCTGGCGACGCTGGCCGAGCAGACGCTGTTCGTCGTGCGCTGGGCTTCGACCTCGCACCGGGTCGCGGCCTCGGCGCTGCGTCAGCTCTTCGAGGCCGGGGCGCAGGTCGCCGGGGTGGCGCTGATGGCGGTCGACGTCAAGGCGCATGCCAAGGACGGCTTCAGCGACAGCGTCCTCTATGCCGGCCGCCTGCGCGAATATTATCGCTAGAGCGGCACATGTTCGCAGACTCCCCGCCGCCGGCCAGCGGTTGGTTTCGAGTTCGATCGCCACGACTACCCCAAGGTGACGATCATGAGCGTACTGAGTCAGAGGTTCGCGATGCCGACTTCGTCGTCGACAAGGAGAGCGCCGTCAACCCGGCGGCGATGGCTGCCGCCGGGCGAGTGCTCGATCGCCCGCCGCAGCAGCGGCTTGGAACGAAGTGAGAAACTTGCCGTTTAGTGGTGGGACACCAACCGGACACCGGCCAGCATCCGTGACCCATCCGCCCCTTGATCAGCCGCGTCGCGACCGGGCGCAGGGTGAGTGCGAGCAGATCGCCGACGCTGAAGCCGTGTCTCGCCGGCGCCACAAGCTGCTGTTCATCGGCCTGTTTCCGCCGCCGGTGAACGGTCAGCGCATCATCACGCAATGCATGTTCGAGCGGCTGAGCGCGATCGCCGCCGTCACGGGCTACGACACGGACAGCTTCCGCCGCCTGGGAATGCTCTCGAAGCCGCTGTCGACGCTGGCCGCCTGCGTCGTCCTGATCAGGGCGCGGCTGCGCGGTTGCGCCGCTCTCTACCTCGCGCCGCATAGCGGCACCGGTCTGATCTATTCCTGCCTCATCGCGATCGCCAGCCGCTGCTGCGGCTATGCGCTCACCGTCCACTATCACTCCTACCGCAACTTCGGGCGGTACACCCGGCTGATGGGAGCATTCCTCGCGATCTGCGGTCCCGGCGCGATGCATGTCGTGCTGGCGCCGCCGATGGCGCGCGATCTGCGCCGCCTGTACCGGTCGGCGCGCCACGTGACGGTGGTATCGAACACGACCTTCGTGGCGGCGCGTCCGGTCGGGCGCGATGTCGGCGCCCGGCGGCTGCGCATCGGCCATCTGAGCAATCTCTCGCGCGAGAAGGGCATCGGCATCGTGCTCGATTGCCTGCGCGCGTTGCGCGCCAGCGGGATCGAGGTCGAACTGTGGCTGGCGGGGCCCGCGGAGGACGCCGAGACCAGCACGCTCATCGCCGAGGCCCAGGCGGAATTCGGCGCCTATATCCGCTATCTCGGCCGCCTCGATGCGATGGACGTGCCGCGCTTCTACGGCGATATCGACGTCTTCCTGTTCCCGACCGCCTATGAGCACGAGGCCGAGCCGCTGGTCATCGTCGATGCCGTTTCCGCCGGGGTGCCGGTGATCGCCACCGATCGCGGCTGCATCGCCTATCTCCTCGGCATCACCGGCGGCCGGGTTCTCGCCGCAGAGGAGTTCGTGGCGCAGACCGTCGAGCAGATCGCCGCCTGGGCAAACGATCGCCAACAGTTGGCGGAGGCGTCCGAGCGGACGCACGCCCGCTTCGCCGAGCTGCATGAACGTTCCCGCCGCCGGCTCGATGGCGTGCTCGCCGCCATCGTCAACGGCCGCAACGAGGCGGCGGCGGTGGCGAAATCGGCGGAATGGGACTTGCCCGCGCAGCCGCATCCGCACTGAGCGCTCAGGCGTCCGCCTCGGCCTCGATTCGCGCGATGAACTCCGGCGGCAGGGTCAGGCCGGCGGCTGCGACGTCTTCCTCCAGATGAGCGATCTCTGTGGTGCCGAAGATTGCCGCGGCGATCTCGGGCGGCCGCAGGGCATAGGCGAGCGCCGCTTGCGCGCCGGTCAGTCCGGGGAGAGCGTTGAGAAAGCGGTAGCGCCACGCCGCCCGGAGTGCACACCGGTGGTTCTTCAGTGCCCAGCAATGGCGTAACGCCGTCGGCCGGAGGACCTGCCGGTGAACAGCGCCTGAGCGACGGGAGTGCCGATCAATGCCGCGCGACCGGATGCGGCGATGGCGGCGCAGCGCCGCGCCGCGCCGCCACTCGGCGTTGTCGGCCGCATAACTCGGGCCGGTATCGAAGAAGGTGATGCCGCAGCCTATGGCCGCCGCGGCGCGAGCCTGGGCAAAGTTGGGTTTTGCCCAGAAGGCAGAGCAGCCCAGGCCGAGTTCGGAAAGACCAAGCCGGTCCGTCCCGCCTGTCGCCGCCTCATGGCGCGCGATGTGCCGAGCGCGCGAGCGCTCGGTCCCGGATTCGCTGCTCGTGTCGCCGGCGCAGCCGAATCGCGGCGACGAGGCAGCTGCTCTGGTGCGGATCGGCGAAATGGAAGAGCGGCATATCGAGTTCCGACGAATGAATCCGATCCGGTTCAGCTATGGCGCGAGCGGCGGTTCCACGGGTCCGGCAGCGTGTCGGCGCCAACGGCCCTCCGCGCCAGGTCCTCCCCTCCCACGGGACATATGTGTTGAGCGAGCTGCAATCGGTCGGACAGCCTGCCGAGAAAACCCTCTATGCTCAGATGGTGACCATGCGCGAGAAGCGCGAAAACGACGAGCAGCGCCACTGGCAACCGCCAGTCGAGCGCGCCGTGGGCGCGCGAGAGATAGCCGCCCGCAAAGAAGGCGACACAGATCAGACCGATGGCGAAACCGGCGACGACTTCCTCGATGCTATGAGCGCGCAGCGCGACCCGGCTCGCCGCGATCACCGTCGCGACCACAGCTGCGGCTAGCAGCGCGCCCAGCCGGCGGCGCCATGACTGATCGGCAGAGAGCATCAAGGCGCCGCAGCCGTAGAAGGTGGCGCTCAGGCTGGTGTGGCCGCTGGGGCTGCGGATGTCCAGGGCGGGAAGCTGCGCACCGCAGGCATGGAACATCATCTTCGCCGCCGCCGTCAGCACGGCGCAGAGAGCAAGTGCGGCAATCCAGGCCGCTGCGGTTTGCCACGCTCGCGCCCGGACCAGATAGAACAGCAAGGCGACAGCGGCGGGCAGCAGCAGCGCCGCATCGCCGAAACTGGTGACGAGCCTCAGAGCGGCCATCGTCCCGCCATCGACCGTAAGGTCCGCCGGGTGCGGTCGCGACCCTCCGCCCCGCCTGCGCGTCCCTTATCCATGGCGACTTAGGCCGCTCCCCGGGGCGCGGCGGACTCGTCGCTGCGGAATTGCGCTTTCCGCGCTGCCATAGCCTGCCGCTTCACATGAACGCGAAAGTAGGCCCACGCATTCAGGAGGAGACCGATCACCGCCATAGCACATGCCACGCCGTCATCCTGCCACCACTGGACCGCGCCAACCGCCGCCCCCAACATCGGACCGAGCCAACTCAGTCCCAGTTGAACCGCTATCAGCGTTACACGAGAAAAAGGCTCGTCCTCGAAGCGCGCCTTCCACAGGATCGGCGTCGCAAGAATGAAGAGCGGCCATCCGTACGTCAGCAACCGGTAGACGCTCGCCCCGGTGCACGTGCCAAGCAGCAACATGACGCCGCCGTAGAGAGCCACAAAGAACAGCCAAGGATCTTTCACCAGCTCGCGGCGGCTGTACGCCAGGAGACCGAGCGTCAACCCGGGAAGCACGCCGAAGATCGACAGGAACAGGGCCGCATTCGCGACCGGAGCCATGAAATTCGGCGCACAGATCCCGACGGCCTTCATGTTGCCAAAGTAAGCCGCGACCGCCCGGCCGAAAGGCACGATCAGCAGCGGATGATCGCACCAGTTCATGTCGTTCGACCAAAATTGGATGCCGACGAGGTTGCGAAGAAAGTTAACCGGGATCTTCAACGCCATGTACAAAAGGCCGTTCATAGCATGAACGTTCGGCACCGACGGCTCAATGTACCTGACGGCAAGCATGGCCACACCGCTCGACACGGCGAGCGCCGCGGCAAACGACCAGCGTTTTTGGCGAACGGCGAAACCGATAGCGAAAGCCATAAGGATGAGGCCGGTTTCCCGTGCCAGTATCGACAAAACGGCGACGATACCGGCGAGGATCCAATTCTCCTGCCGAAGGGACAATAAAAACAGCGAAACGAGCCCCATCACCAGAATATCCGGGAGGTAGGCGTCGCGTATCGCGCCAATCACCCAAGGAACCGCAAGAACCGCCGGAAACAAAGCGTAAGGCTCCAGTCTGTACCGACGATACAGAAAGTGGATGCCGAGCACGAAGAGAGCAGCCCCGAGCAACGCGACAGCGGAAAACGCCGCGGCGAGAGAAAGCCCGAACATCGAGTGAATCGACGCGCTCAAATAGGGCGCCAATACCCGGCCGGAAAAAGGCGCTACGACGTCATCGATGCGGCCTTCAGCCATCGCGATATATTGGGGGCTATCGTAGGAAACGGTCGGCAGGTCGAGAACTGCGATCCCCGCCAGAGCAAAAAAGAAGCAAAATTCGTACAGGTTCCGGCCCCGCCCTTGCAAACCCGCTCGCTCGCTGCCCGCACCCTGCACCATGAAAGACCGCTCCTACGCTCTCATCATCGCCGAGATCATCGTCTCGCCTGGTAAATCGTGAGCCGACGCCAGCGGCAGCACGCGGACGTCCGAGCGGCCGCGGCGGGCGCCCGCAGCTTCATCGACGCAACCGGTGCGATTACCATGAACGTCGCAGCCAGCGCCGAGTTCCCGCTCCCCGCTTGGTGGGGTTCGGCGCTTCCCACCCTCCCTGGAAGGCCCGGAACCTTCGCCTATGGGCAATGTTTTCCGGCGTCGGCACGGTGGCCGGTCCTCAATCGAGAGTAGAGGCTCCAATGAGGCTCAATCTGGTGGCGGTCGCCTACGCACTTTGGCTCCTGGCTACCGAGGTTCTTTTCTACGCCTATTACAGCGGCGGCGACGATCAATCCACATTGCAGATTAGCGTTATTCTCGGCTTTCTCCCCGCCGCCGCGCAAATTCTATTCCTGGGCTGCAGCCCGTATGGGCTTGTCAGGCCCGTGCGGATGGCGTTGTGCTTCCTGCTCATCACGCTCATCAGCTATTTGGGCAATGCGTACTGGAGTTCGCTGGTCTACCTGGCCTCACTTATCTTCGTCTTCGCCATGGCGATATTGGTCGCCAGCAGCCCGGACAAGCGGCTCCTGCGGAGGATAGCCGTCATCTACAGCGTTCCGGCGGCCTTGTTTCTGCTCTACGTAGCGGCAACGGGCGAGCACCTTTGGGGTCGCCTCTACGCGCACGGCATTACGCCTGATTGGTGGGGGCTCGTGGGCGCCGGCTTGGCGATGGCCGGCCTCGCTCATAAGTCCCGCTTGCTGGCGGCGTTGTGTATCGCGGTCGGATTCTACATCACCTATGACGCCTCCGCCCGCAGTGCCATGATCGCGATTCTTGCCGGCCTGATTCCCGTAGTAATCCTTGAGATGCGCGCGCTTAGAGGAGCGCGGTTGGTGGGGACGATTATGATGTCGCTCGGCGCGCTGCTTCTGTTGATGCTGTTCTCGTCGTCAATTGCCGATGCGGTCAGCAACCTCGTGTCGAGCGTGATGCTGGTGAACGACCCTGGCCGCGGCCTCGGCACTGGTCTCACCGGCCGAACCACCTATTGGGGAGAGGCATTCCAAATTTGGCTGGGATCGCCGTTGTTCGGGGTCGGCTTCCATCAACACCAGATGCTGACCTCGGATCATTTCGAGGCCCATCAGATCTATCTCGCCATGCTCGCCGACACGGGCATCTTCGGTTTCGTCTGGTACATCTGCTTTCTCGGCATGTCGCTCTATGCCGCGCTGCACATCGAGGAGAAGCTCTCCCGTAATGCCGTCGTCGGCACCATCACGGCCTACGCAGCGCTCGGCTTTTTCGATGCCCGCGGCCTCAGCAGCGGCAATCCGTTCAGTCTCTATTTCGAGATGTGCTGCTTTTTCGCCTTGAGACACGGGTCGCTTCAGCGGGTCGCCAGGATCATGTCGAGCGCGCTGCCCTGGCAATCTCGGCAACCATCGAATGCAACGTGAGAGCGGCACCGTAGTGGAGGAAAGCGCTCGACGGCGGAACCGTCCGACGCATCCCCGTGGACGCTGACAACCGCCGGTTCCTGATCCGGCGGTCAATTGCAGCAATGCGGGAACGAAGCGGCAGCCATGTCGTTGGCTGCGCGGGAAAAGTAAGGGTGCTCTCGCGCGCCTGCGGCGCCTGGTGCATGGGGCGACGTTACCGGCTTTGACATGCCGACATCGGAGGCTGGATCTTGAGTATACTTCTTGGCGATCAAGTCCTAGCTTCGGCCGCCGTCGAGATTGCAGGAAAGCGGTCCGCGCGTTCCGACGACCGTTCACGGCCGCTGGTCGTCGATCTCGATGGCACGTTGATCAGAAGCGATACTCTCATCGAGTTGTTTTTCTCGCTGATGACCGCCGCGCCGCTGCAAGGGCTGCGCGCTTTGATGGTGCTGGCACGTGGCAGGGCAGCGTTCAAGGCACGAGTGGCCGCGGCGGTAATCATGGATCCGGCCGGAATGCCGTTCAATCGCGAGCTCCTCGATCTGCTGGGCGCGGAACGGGCCAAGGGCCGCAAGATCTACCTGGCATCCGCCTCGGACCGGCGGTGCGTCGAGGCGGTCGCGGCGCATCTCGGCCTCTTTGACGGTATCTTCTCGTCGGATGGCGGGGTCAACCTCGGCGGACGAGCCAAGGCAACGGCTCTATGCAAAGTTTTCGGCGAAGGCGGCTTCGACTACATAGGCAATTGCAGGGCCGATCTCGCCGTCTGGGAGAAGGCGAACCGCGCCCTGGTTGTCGAACCGCAGTCCGGCCTCCTTCGCCAGATTCGTCGTCGCTTTCCCGAAGCGCAAGCAATCGGCGCTCGCAAGCCTGCCCTGAAGGAGTACCTGCGCGCGCTGCGGGTGCACCAATGGCTGAAGAATTTTCTCATCTTCATCCCCGCTCTCGCCGCGCATCGGACCGGCACCGGCACGCTGGCCGCGCTGGCCTTGGCTTTCACGAGCTTCAGCCTCGCCGCCTCCAGTACATATCTGCTGAACGATCTCATCGACCTGCGTAACGACCGTGACCATCCGACCAAACGCAATCGCCCGTTTGCCTCCGGCAGCGTGCCGCTCCTGAGCGGCGTCCTGCTGGTTCCCGGCCTGCTGCTTGCCGCCGCAGGATTCGCGGCCTTTTTGCCCGGCCGCTTCATCGCCCTGCTCGTGGGATATTACGCGCTGACGCTTGCCTATTCGCTTAGGCTCAAGCGAGTGATGACCGCGGACGTGCTCATCCTCGCCTGTCTCTATGGAATGCGCCTCGTGGCGGGCGGCGCGGCCGTGGCGGTGCCGCTGTCGCCATGGCTTGTCGCCTTTTCGACCTTCTTGTTTTTGAGCCTCGCGATCGTCAAGCGCACCACCGAACTGATCGCCCGCGGCAAGGCCGGCAAAGGTGATCCCGGCGGGCGCGGCTATCAGCTGCGCGATCTCCCCGTACTCGAGGCGATGGCGGCGGCAAGCGGCTATGTCGCCGTCATGGTGTTTGCGCTCTACATCAACAGCCCGATGGTGGCCGGGCTCTATCGAAATCCCGACCGCTTGTGGTTCATCTGCATCGTTCTGCTGTATTGGCTGAGCCGCATCTTCATACTGACGCGGCGCGGTGAAATGGATGACGATCCGCTCGTCTTCGCCGCCACGGACCGGACGAGCCTGCTCTGCGCCGCGGTGATGGCGGGCGTCATTGTTGCCAGCATCTGAGATGCTCGGCGCCGGCAGCATCGTCCTTCGCTACTCGCTCTTTGCCGTCATCGCCACGGGCGTGAACCTCGCGGCTCAATGGCTGGCATTGGAGATCTATGGCGGTCCGTGGTCGCTAGCCCTGGCGATGGCCGTCGGCACCGGCGGCGGTCTCGCGACGAAGTATCTGCTCGACAAACGCTGGATCTTCTTTGACTTGAGGACCGGCGCTACATTGCATATGCGCAAGTTCTCGCTCTATACTTCCACCGGCGTCGTAACCACCGCGATCTTCTGGACGACGGAATGGATCTTCGACGCGCTCAGCTCCGGCGGTCGGCTGCGCTTTGTCGGAGCGGTGATCGGACTGGCTATCGGATACGTCGGCAAGTACCAGCTTGATCGCCGCTTCGTCTTCGAGGCCGTGTCGTGATCCTCGCCGGGTGGGGACGCTTTCCGCGTGCGGACTGCCGCCTGATCGAGGCGCGATCGGCGGGGAATGCGGTGCACGCAATTCAAGACAGCACTGCCCTCATCGCACGAGGCAATGGACGATCCTACGGAGATTGCGCGCTCAATCCACGCGCCACGTTGTCGCTCCTGAGAAGTAACCGCATGCTGTCGTTCGAGTCGGCCGCGGCTCGGCTCACCTGCGAGGCGGGCGTTCTGCTGGCGGACATCCTCGAGGCGTTCGTGCCCCGCGGCTGGTTTCCGCCGGTCACGCCCGGAACCAAATTCGTCACGCTCGGCGGCATGATCGCCGCCGATGTCCACGGCAAAAACCACCACAGCCGCGGTTCCTTCGGGGCGCACGTCGAGAGCATTGACTTGGCAGTCGCCGATGGCCGCGTCTTACGCTGTTCTCGGCAGGAGAATCCGCACATCTTTGCGGCGACGTGCGGCGGCATGGGACTTACCGGCGTCATCCTTCGCGCCTCCTTCGGGTTGGTGCCGATAGAAACCGGGTACATGCGCCAAGAGACCCTGCGTGCCGGCGATCTGGACGAGGTAATGGGCCAATTCGAGGACTCGCGCGACTGGACGTATTCAGTGGCCTGGATCGATTGCTGCGGCAGCGCCGGCACTCTCGGGCGATCGCTTCTTTATCGCGGCGAGCATGCGCGCCTCGATGAGCTCCTGGAACGGCAGCGCCCAAGCGCGCTCCGCGTACCGCGCAGGCGGATCAAACGGGTCCCGATCGACTTCCCTTCTTTCGCCCTCAATCGCTGGAGCGTGCGGTGCTTCAACGAAATCTACTACCAGCTCCCAAGGCCGCGGGTGGCGCTGGTCGACTACGACACCTTCTTCTATCCGCTGGACGCCATTCTGGACTGGAACCGGATGTACGGTGCGCGCGGGTTTGTGCAATATCAATGCGTGTTGCCGAAAGCCGCCAGCCGCGACGGGCTCTCGGCGCTGCTCCGCCGGATCGCGGCGGCTGGCGGCGGCTCCTTTTTGAGCACCTTGAAGCTGCTCGGACCGGCGACGGGCTACCTCTCCTTTCCCACGGAGGGGTATACGCTGGCCCTCGATTTCGTCGCGGGCCGCAGGACGCTCGATCTGCTCTCCGAACTCGACGCCATCGTCGCCGACCATGGCGGCCGGGTCTACCTGGCGAAAGACGCGCGGATGAGCGCCGCCACGATGCGCCGCTTTTATCCTCACTTGAGCCAGTTCGATAGCACGCGTGCCAGCGTGGACCCGAGCCGGAAATTTTCCTCCCTCCAGTCACAACGGCTAGAACTTTGACCCAGACCGGCACGGACGCTCTCATCCTGGGGGGAAGCTCCGACATCGCGCGGGCGATCGCGCGCGGCTACGCTGCTATCGGGCGACCGCTGATTCTCGCCGGACGAGACTGCCAGCGGCTGGAGGCCGATGCCGGCGACCTGCGGCTGCGTTACGGCGTCGCGGTTCGATTGGCGGAGTTCGACGTCCTCGATAGCGACTGCCACGCACGGTTCCTCGATGAGCTTGGCGGCCTCCCGGCTATCGTCGTCTGCGTCGTCGGGTTCCTGGGCGAGCAGGCCAAGTCGCAGGCCGATTTTGCCGCCGCGGATCTGGTGATGCGGACCAACTATCTGGGACCGGCGAGCGTTCTGGGCGAAGTGGCCAATCGCATGGAAGCGAGGGGTTCCGGGTGCATCATCGGCATCAGCTCCGTCGCCGGCGAGCGCGGCCGCGCTTCCAACTACATTTATGGATCCGCAAAGGCCGGTTTCACCGCTTTCCTCTCCGGCCTGCGCAACCGCCTGGCGCCGACCGGCGTGCGCGTGATCACCGTGAAGCCGGGCTTCGTTCACACGCGCATGACGGAAAGCATGTCTCTGCCGAAGGCGCTGACGGCGCAACCCGAGGAGGTCGCGCACCATCTGCTTCGCGCCGAGCGGAAAGGCGCGGATATAGTGTATGTGCGTCCGATCTGGCGGCTGATCATGCTGGGCATCCGCGCTTTGCCCGAGCGCGTGTTCAAACGCTCACGCCTCTAGCGACGACGCCGCCTCCGACTTGGGCGATCGGCGTCCCGGCCGATCGGGCAGGGTCGGCACGAGGCTGGCCGGCCGCGCCTCCTGTCGAGCGAGATCATGCACTCACCCGGTCGCCGCAAATGGCCGTCGCAAGGCGAAGCCCGAGAGCAATGGCAGTGAAGGTCGGGTTGGCGAAGCCCGTGGTGGGATATACCGCCGCACCGGCCACATAAAGGTTGTCCGTCCCGAATAGCTTGAGATCTCGATCCACCGCGCCCTGGGCCGCGGTTTCCGCCATGCGGGCCATTCCCATGTGGTGGTAGGAATCGATGGCTTCGGCCAGGAAGCTGCGATCGCGCGCCACCAGCGCCGGGTCGAGGCGCACGGTTGCGATCTGATGGCTCTCCAGGTACTGCGCAACGCGCTCGCCAAGAGTGGCCAGCGTCTCCAGTTCCCGCCCGTCGATGCGCCAGTCCATCTCGACAATCGGCATGCCAAGATGATCGCATCTATCGCTGAGATGGATGGCGCTTTGCCGAAGCGGCATTTGCTCGCTGATCAGGCGGAGTTGAATGCCCTGATCAGCAGGGTTGTACATTCGTCTATAGCGCAGATAGCGCACCACCATCGGGACGGCAACGCGCAGGCTGGAGAGCAGGACCAGGAGATCCGGCACCAGCTGCCGCTTGAGGTGCCCGCGGAACAGCGAGCGGACGAGCATTTTCGCGTTTCCAAGATGCTCCTTTATCTGCGAGTTAAAGATGAATTGCGCCGCTGCCCCGAATAATCGGCGCTCCCGCTGAGCTCGCTCGGAGAGCTTCAGCATGGGCATATACTTGATGCCATCGAAGTATGCGTTGTCGAACAGATCATGGAACCGGCGCTTGTCAAGCGGAGTGACATGGCCTCCGAAGCTGTCGATATGGTCTACGAAGCCCTTTCCCAGCCACGGATTGGTCGCCCACGGGGTCTGACGGCCATCGACGAGCGGCAACTTCAAAAGACGAGCAATCTCGATCGTACCATTGGCGAGAACGACCCGGCGCGCGGAAAAGCGGCGCACGGCGCCGGAGACGGTGCGAACGACGACGCTCGTCACTCGTTCACGTGCCTCGTCCAGTTCCAGCGCAACGACAGGCGCGTTGACGAAGACGCAAAGCTTGTCGTCGGAGGCAATGTCGCTTTTGAACAAGAGGGCGAAATTCGGCTCCGGCGCCCAGGCGCTAAAGAAGATCTCGATGTCCTCCCTGACCTCGGGCGGCACCACATTCAGCCGTCCCCAGATTCCGTCCCCGGCGAGGTTGTGAGCCATTCCGAGCAGTTCGTAGCCGCGTTCGTAGTAGGGCTCCAGTTCCTTCGGGCTGATAGGCCAGCCGACATCTGCCACCCAGGGGCGCGGCTCGAAGACGACGGGATCGAACTTGATGAGCCGTCCGCCCCAGAAATTGGTCGTGCCGCCGAGAGCGCGGAAGCGACCTTCATGCAGACCAGGGAGCCGCTGATCGCGCCAGCCTGCATTCCGGTAGAAGTCCTGCGACTTGGCCTCCACGCCGCGTCCACCGGCCTCGAGGACGATGACTCGGCGGCCGGCGCGAGCAAGTTCGACCGCCATCGTCAGGCCTACGGCACCCGACCCAATGATGAGCGTCTCGGATTCTTGTGGACCTTCGGCGGGGCTGTGGTGGAGATCGATCAGCATTCTAGCGCCCCCGCCGCGTTGCCGCGCCGTGAAAGCGGAAAGATCGAGCCTCGTGAGCCAGGACGTCGGCCGACAGGTCTGACACAGACCGGCCCGCTGGTGTCCCCGCGGCAAGCTCGACTTCGCCTGTCGGCGTCTCGTAATCGATCGTCGCCTGGCCGCTTTTCGACAGCATCCTGGTCCTCGGCAAAAATCAACGGACGCTCGCGGCCTGCCGATCCGGCACCCTGTCCAGCGGCGTCGCGGCGGCAGCGGCGTCTCTTGCCACCAGCGCGGCGAACGTCGCCCCCGCCAGGAGATCGGATTTATCCAGCATCAATCGGGCGTTTGCCCGTATGTTATTGGGGTTCCGAGAGGAGAAGAGCGTTATACCGTCAGGATTGGCGCTGCACGCGGCGGCCAACATCAAGCGGGAAAGCACCGGTGGGTTTGCGACTTGTCGGTCCAGCTCCTCCGACCACGCCCGCTCGACCCGAGGATTGACATCGAGCCATTCGCGCAGCCGGACAAGATTGCTCGACAGGCTGCGATGCGTGACCAGAAAGCTCCCGGAAAACGCCGGCTTCCCGCGGCTGAGCACCGACCACTCGAATTGGAGAACGGGGCAGAACCGCCGTTCCAGCCGGTATATCTCCGCCACTGCGGCGGCTTCGCTCCCAATGCCGAAAGTGCGGATCTTTCCTGCCGCTACACTTCGTTCCAGCTCCTCGAAGAGTTCGTCGCTCAAATCGGCGGTAACCGCCTCGTGCAAAAGCAGGATGTCGATATAGCTCGTCCGCAGCGCCGCGAGGCTTGCATCGATGGAGGTTCGCAGCTCGACCGGCGAGAAGTGGCTCCGCTCCACCAGTCGCCCGGGGGCGCGCGACAATCGAGATCTGACGCCGGGTATTCGTCTGATCGCCGGCAGCGCGATACGGCGAGCTATTCCCAGGAGCCGCTGATGGTGCGGCGGCCGAATGCCGAACTTGGTCGCTACGGTGATCTGATCCCGTCGCGATCGAAGCGCTTCACCCAGGACGGTTTCCGCCTGCCCAAAGCCGTAGGAGGGCGCGGTGTCGAAGTGTCGAATGCCGGCATCGAACGCCGTTTCCAGAAGCATGACGGACTCCCGACGGGTGACCCTGCCCATCAGGTATGCGCACCCGTATCCCAGCTGAGTGGAAGCGGTGCTCAGTCCGGGAACAAGGAGCTGCGCCGTCACACAAACGTCCTCCTTTCGAGGGGAGCGAATTCACCCGCCCTAGCGCGGAGTTTCGAGTGCGTAAAACGCGAAAGGCGGCGTCATTGTTCCCGGGAAAAGCGCCGTCATATCCGACGAGCCACCGCGCTTCGCCACGGCGGCCACCGGGTCCGGAGCGATCCGAGGAAAGCCGCCCAGGAACCACCGTTTCAAGGTTTTAGGCAATCGACCGGCCCGCGACCAGCGACACCGGGACCGGGCAAACCAGGAACCTTACCATTCTCGGCATGTTCACGTCCGGGCGGTGCGGATCGGGCCGGCGCGAGACAGAACAGGAGTTGGCGAGATATGTCACCCGAGCAGGTGTGTGACCAGTTCCACGAAACGTCCTACCGCTTTCACCGGGACCACTGGAAGGCGATCACCGAGGACAAGGACTGGGGGCGGATCGTCGAGAGCTGGTTCGACAAGTCGACTGCGGACTATTGGCGCCACCGGCGGATGTACCAGGCGGCGCAGCATTTAACCCGCTCGGGGGACGAAACGTGGCTGACGGTTGGCGACGGCCAATACGGGCTGGATTCGGTGCGGTTGCGCGAGCGGGGCGTCGGCTTTGTCCTGCCGACCGATATCGCCGACGCCAGCTTAAGGGATTCCCAGGCCCGCGGCATCATCGACGATTATCGCGTCGAAAACGCGGAGCGCTTGAGCTTTGCCGATCGCTCGTTCGACTATGTGTTCTGCAAGGAGGCCTTCCACCATTTCCCGCGCCCGTTCCTGGCGCTTTATGAAATGCTGAGGGTCGCCAAAAAGGGTGTGGTCCTCGTCGAGCCGCAAGACCAAGTCGGATCGCCCGTGAGAGAGGCCATCTATCGCTTGCGCAAGCTGACGGGCCGGCAACGGCATTTCGACCAGCTTCGCTACGAGGACTCCGGAAATTACATTTACTCGATCGCCAGGCGCGACATCGAAAAAGCTTGCCTCGGCATCAATCTTCCTTGCGTTGCCTTCAAGGGCCTTACTGACTTCTATGTCAGAGGCGGCGAGTTCGCGCCTGCCTTATTCTCGTCGCGGAAATTTCTGCTCATGCGCACTATCATTGTGCTGCACGGAGTGCTGGCCCGGCTCGGCCTCTCCCGGCATAACGTCCTGATGTGCTGTATTTTCAAGGAGCCGCCGACACCGGAGGTGCGTCGTTCGTTCGCGGGAAACGGCTGGCGATTGGTCGATCTGCCGCGGAACCCATACGCCGATGGGCTGCCGCCCCCTAAGCATTGAGTCCGCGCGCGCCTCGAAGCAGCGTCACCGACGGAGCGGCGAAGGGTGGCATTCCTCTAGTCTGACGCACGGCGGCCGGCGATCTTCGGAGTTCCGGCGGACCCGTTCAGTGTTGACCACGGTGCGACGGCGTGTCGATTTGCGGAATGACGAAGCCGGGCGGTCCCCAGCCGCCGACGATCGGAGCGAAGTTCACGGGCGGGCTATAGACCGAACTGCGTCTGTCGACCGTATAGGTCGGGCCCGAGACTTGCGGGTTCTTGAATATCGGCTCACTGTCGCCGGCGAGAACCCCGTTCGTGAACACCGAGCCGCCACTGGCGTAGTTCCAGTACACGTTGTGCCGGATGGTGTAGTTCGATCCCGACCCTATATTTTGGAAGTATGCGAACCCCGTCTTGCCAGACATGTTGGTCGCTTGAGCGCCCGTGAAATTGGAAAGAATAATGTTTCCTTCAAACACGTTCCCGCTTTCGCCGTAGGCTGGATAGCCATAGAACTCGACGGCGAACACGCGGCCGCTATCGCCGAGATCGACGATATTTCCGAAGAAGGTGTTGTCGAAGCCCGCATCCGTGAAGGCCGCCCCGGTATTGTTCGTCCCGGCGTCGGCCACGCTGCCCCGGAGGGGCGGGCCGACTACATTCCCGGCGACCGTTACATGGTTCGCGCCTTCGTCCAGATAGATGCCGACCTGGCCGAAATGACCGGCGGAGCCATAGTTGGCGACGAAGTTGTTCTTGATCGTCAGGGAACTGGCGGCGGTGCTGAGCATCTCCGTGTAGATCGCGCCCGAGTCACTTCTCGCCTGCACCGCGTCCCACACGACGTTATTCGCGATGACGCCGCCGGTTCGGTCTCCGGGGTTGTAGGCATAGACCGCGATCCCTGCCGCCGGTACGGCATGAATGTAGTTGTTGGCGACCTCTATATCGACGGTGTTGTCGAAGACGATGCCGCCCGAAGTTGCGTTGCTGGTGTTGTGGCCGAAGCCGATGTCGCAGTTTTTGACAGCGATTTTCGAGCTCAAGGCGTCTTTGCCCGCACCGACATGTATGCCGACGATGCCAAAGTTTTCCAGCTTCAGACCGTCGATCGTGATCCTCGACGCACCGCCGCCAATATCGATGATCGGGGCCAGCGTTCCGCCGCCATCGAGAACTGCTGTGTTGACGCCGTTTGGCGGGTAATAACGCCATGTCTCGCCGTCATCGGCGGCAGTCAGTCTGAGCCTGCGGGTAAGGTGGTAGGTTCCTCTCTCCACGTACGTAACCTTTACCGCGCTATCTTCCATCGCCCGCTGGGCGCGCGCCAGGCTGGCGAAGGGACCGTTCGTCTTGGCCGCATTGGGCGCCGCCATATCCCCCTCCCAGCTGTCGTTGCCGTCTGGCGCGACATAGAAGGCGGAACCTGACGGGCTCGCGACACTCCCGCCTGCCGCGCAGCCGGCCACTGTTCCAATGAGGAGGCCGCCGATCAATAAATCTTTAGCCCGTGCCATGGCCCGACCATGATTTGCTCAACCTCGGAAAGTCGTTGATGGCAACGTACCGACTGCGGGAATTGGGACCCTGGCGGAACTCGCAGCCGACCGATATTCCGTCCGCCCCCGGACTCCCCCTCGAATGCTCAGCAACGTGGCAGTTCATCGCTCTCAGGAGCAAAGGCGGGTTGAGATAAAACGCGCGCAGGTAGCCTTAGTTCCACGTCCCTAGCCCTGGGTTGTGGAGGAACGGCCGCTCCGCCAGCAAGCGTCGAGGATCGCCCGTTCCTAGACGCGAGATATCACTCGCGCAAGGAACGGACGACCGTCGGCGCTCCAATCGCTAGCTCGATTTCCTAGAAGCTAGCCCCTCTATCGACGGCTAAGTCCCGGGTTATGCCAGATCCGACGCCGTCACTCCGGTTTGCGGAATGATGAAGCCCGCGGGCCCCCAGCCGCCGACGATCGGGGCGAAATTCACGGGTGAGTTATAGAGCGGGCTGCTGCTGGCGACAGTGTAGGTCGCGGTCGAGATCTGCGGGTTCTCGATGATGGGATTGCTGTCGCTGGCGAGAACGCCGTTCGTAAATTCCGAGCCGCCAGCAGCGTAGTTCCAGTATACGTTGTTCTGGATCGCGTAGTTCGACGTCGGACCCATGTTCTGGAAGTATGCGTAGCCCGTCTCACCCGACATGTTCGTCCCCTGGGCGCCGGTGAAGTCTGAAAGAATGGTATTTCCTTCGAACACGTTTCCGCTCTCTCCGTATCCCGAATACCCGTAGAACTCGACGGCGAACACGCGGCCGCTGTCTCCGAGATCCACGATGTTGTTCGAGAAAGTATTGTCGAAGCCCGCATCCGTAAAGGCGGCGGCGGTGTCATTGGTGCCCGCGCTGGGGACGCTACCCTCGGTGGGTGGGCCGACGACGTTCCCCGTGATCGTCACGTGGTTCGCTCCCTCGTCGAGGTAGATGCCGATCTGACCGTAGTTGCCGGCGGAGCCATAGTCCGCAACGAAATTGTTCTCGATCGTCAGCGAATTCGCAGCGGTGCTGAGCATCTCGGTGTAGATCGCCCCCGAGTCACTTCTCGCCTGCACGGTATTCAAAACGACGTTATTCGCGATGACCCCGCTGGTCTGATCTCCGGGATTGTAGGCATAGACCGCGATGCCCGCTGCCGGGACGTTGTGAATGTAGTTGTTCAAGACGCTTATGTTGACGGTATTGTCGAAAACGATGCCGCCCGAGGTCGCGTCGCTGGTGTTCTGACCGAAGCCGATGTTGCAGTTTTCGATGGTGATTCCGGAGGTCAACGCGCCACCGCCGGCGCCGGAATGTATACCGACGATGCCGAAATTTTCCACGGTGAGCCCGTCGATGATGATGTTGGACGCGCCGCCCTCTATGGAGATGATGGGGTTTAGGTTTCCTCCACCATTGAGAATCGCCGAATCCACGCCGTTCGGCGCATAATATTGCCATGTCTCGCCACTGTCGGCGGCGGTCAGGTCCAGCGTGCTGCTGAGGTTATACGTCCCTCCCTCCACATAGGTGGTCTTGATCGAGCTGCCCTCCATCGCCTGCTGGGCTCTCCCCAGCGTCGCGAACGGTGCCGCCAGCGTGCCGGAATTGCTGTCGCTGCCGGTGGGCGAGACGTAGAAGGCATCGGTTGTCTGGCCAGGATTCTGCGCGCCGGTGCCAATATCGGAGGTGCCGCTCGAGCCGCTGCCGCTGGAGCCGGTGGTGCCCGAGCCGGTGACGCTGGAGCCCGAGCCGGTACCGCTGGAGCTCGAGCCGATGCCGCTGCTGCCGGCCGGCGGGTCGGCGGGCACGTTGAAGGCGAGCGTGCCGTTGATGTCCATCACGGCCTCGCTCGGATTGGAGGTCGTGACCACGCCATTGGTTGCGGCATCCGTCCCCTGGCTGCCGGTCAGCGTCGCGCCGTTCAGCGAGACCGATTCGACATAGACGTTGCGGTCATGGCCGTCGGCCGTCGACGTGCCGTCCCATGCGTCATTGACGAACTCCACCTGCACCTGATGCGCGGTGGTGGGATCGAAATTGCCGGTGATCGTGATGGTCTGCGTCTGGCCTTGCGCATGATCGGCGGTGACGGTGTAACTGCTGCTGCCTACCTGCTGGCCGTCGACCAGCACCTCGATCTGCGGGTTACCATCGTACATGTCGCCCGACACCTGCAGCGTCAGCGAGTTGGTGCTGCTCGTGCCGGTGCTGCTCGTGCCGGTGCTGCTGGCGCCGGTGCTGCTCGTGCCGGTGGTCGCCGGCGGGTCGGCGGGCACGTTGAAGGCGAGCGCGCCGTTGATGTCCATCACCGCTTCGTGCGGATTGGAGGTCGTGACCACGCCATTGGTCGCGGCATCCGTCCCCTGGCTGCCGGTCAGCGTCGCGCCGTTCAGCGAGACCGATTCGACATAGACGTTGCGGTCATGGCCGTCGGCGGTCGACGTGCCGTCCCACGCGTCGTTGACGAACTCCACCTGCACCTGATGCGCGGTGGTCGGATCGAAATTGCCGGTGATCGTGATGGTCTGTGTCTGGCCTTGCGAATGATCGGCGGTGACGGCGTAGGTGCTGCTGCCTACCTGCTGGCCGTCGACGAGCACCTCGATCTGCGGGTTGCCATCGTACATGTCGCCCGACACCTGCAGCGTCAGGGTGTTGGTGGTGCTGGTCGTGCCGGTTCCGGTCGAGGCGGTGCTGCTGCCGGTGGTCGCCAGCGGATCGGTCACGACGATGTCCTGGGCCGCCGAGGTCAGGGTGTGATGCCCGAAGGTCTCACTGGCCGTCACGGCTAGCGTGTTGACGGGCTCGCCCGTCCCGGCGTAGGCGGAAGACAAGGTCAGGCCGCTATTCACCTCGGCGGCGGTGAGCGTGATCGAGTTGCCCGTGAAGGTCTTGCCGTCGAGGGCGTCTGTCACCGTCTCGTAGCTGGCAAGCCCGGTGATCGTCACCGAGGCCGCGTGATGGCCGCTCGACGGCGTGACGCTGATCGGCAGCGCGACCGACCCGCCCTCGTTCACGGTCAGCGCGCTGCTCGCGACGGTGAGGGTGGGGGCAGCGGCTTTGGCGCTGGCGGCGGTGGAGGCGGTGGTGCCGCTCGACGACGCGGCAGAAGTGCCGCCCATCAGGTCCTGCTGGTGCCACAACGTCTTGAGAGCGGAGGCGGTCTCGGTGTGCGTCGGATGATTTGCGCCGCTGGGGAGCTCGGGAAGGGTATCGGGGGGAATATCGCCGTGATGAACCGATGAATGCTCAAACATCCAATCCGAATGAGCCGCATGTATCATGGTGAAAAGGTCCTTCTGCCTGTATGAAATGTGCTCCCGCGGAGAGCGGTTGCGGGAGCCGTCCAAAAACGAAACATGTGCTTAACGATGGCTCCCATGCTGGTTGCGCGTGGTTAAGGAGCTGTTAACCAAGCGCGCGCGCGGCAGAACAAACGAGACAATTCACGCGCGAAAAGCTGTGAGCAAAAAGAGCCTCATTGGTGCGGACATCGGAACCGTTCGAGCGCATGCGCTTTTTGCCGGCTTGCCGGCGTCGCCGCAGCGGATGCGCCGGTTCCCGCGCCCGGCCGAGAGGGCGCGTGGCTATGGCTTCGGAACAGCCGGCGAGCGGCGCTCGATATTGGAGCGCCGCACTCCTCAGCCAATGTCTGCGGGGTTCGCGCCCTTCAGCGGCGATCGCGCTCGCAGCAAGCGTACGAAAGCGGCTGCGGCACTCATAGCGCGGGCCCGCTGCGCACCGCTCGACAAGATCCAGAACAGCCCCACGGTCGCCGGGATCGACCAGGCGACCCCGAGCGCCACCAGGCCGAACCAGCCGTGCGGCTCGATCAATCGGTGAAGCAGGTAGCCGCCGGCAGCGCTGCCCAAGAAGGTGACGAGCGTAGCCCAGAAATTCCGTAGCAGGCCGGTTCCGGCTCTGCGCCGCAGCAGGCGATCGACGATCAGCGAGAGGTAGACGGCGACGCCGAGAATCTCTCCCGCGCCAAGCCCTGCCGCGACACCTCGCGTCTGGAACCATGGCGCGAGGAGGATGGCTATGCCCATCGCCAGTCCGGTGGAAAACACCAGCGCCTTGGTGAGACGGCCGGGATAGCCGCCGTACCATAACAGCGTATAGGCTACCTGTGCCGGTGCGCAGATCGAGGTGGTTGCGATCAGCAGGAGCATGAGGATCGGATCGTAAGCGATCTTGCCCCGCGTCCACAGCAGCATCACCAGCGGCGCCACGACGACGGTGAAGCCACTCAGGGCGCCGACGATGATGGCCAATGCCCGGCTCGCGCTGGTGTAAACCCTGGACAGGCCGTCGCGATCGCCTCGGGCCAACAAGCCCGCGAGCTCCACGCCGGCAGGGTGAGCAAATTGATACGGCAGTTGCCGCGCCACACCGGCGATCGTTCGTGTGGCCGTGAACAGGGCAATGGCGCCTTCCGGCGCGCCGCTACGCGCGAGAATCAAATTGGGCCCGTTCACCATGACCGTGATGGATACCGGCGAGGCCAGGTATCCGACGGCGTGCCGCACGCGCCGCGACAGCTCATCAAGCGACGGCCAGATCGGCTTCCATGTCATGTCGGGATAGCGCCAGCAGAAATCGGCCACCACCGCCGCCAACGTCACGCCGGTTAGGACACAGCTCCACAGCGCGGCGGCGACGGGACCGGCGCCGACCAGCGCGGGAATTACCACGCCAGCGGTCTGCAGCCCTACCAATATGCTCGAGACGTGATAGCTCCGGCTAAGATCGCCGCGCGCCCGGTAGGCGCCCAGTCCAAGATTGATCAGTATCGACCACACCTGCAGCAAGGCCAGCAATAGAGCGGTCGCCGCAAGGTCGGTTGCAGGAAGCTGGCGCGCCGGAACAATCGAGACCCAGCCGGGCATGGCCCAGCCCAGGCCGAGGGCGCAGATCAGCGCCGCCGACAGGGCGGCGAACAACCCCAAGGCAAGCGCCCATTCGCGCGAGAAGCGCTCTTGCTCGCCTCTGGACCACGCGTCGATGAGCTTCACCGTGGTGAATTGAACGAGGCCCAGATCGGCAAGCATCAGAAACGCCGTGATGGAATTCAGCAGTATCCAGTCTTCGTAGACCGCCGTCCCCCACGCGCCGAGGCAGATCGGCACGAGGAGAAAGAGCTGTCCGACCCGGGCAAGCTGATTGATCCCCTGCGCGCCGGCGGCGCGCACGATGCGGCCAGCGATGCCGCTGTTGGCGCTTTTTGCGTTGTCAGACACCTCTGCTCCGTCACATCACACGAGTCACGTTGAGGATAGGCTTGCCGTGCCGGCGGCCGCGCACCGCCTCAGTCGACCCTGACGGGAGGAGCATGGTCGAGAGGATCCCAACAAACGCAGGCAAAGCGCTACCTCCCGGACCGAGCTCGAAGACGCGCAGCTAAACGGCCGGGGGCGGGCATGGGTTCCCGCCGATCTCGCCCGCAGATTGCGCTAACCCTATCTCATCAAGCCCGTTCTTCGCGTTGATCATTTACCGAGACGGCAAAAATGTGAGCCGCAACAGAACGCGCGCAAGTAGAACTTCCTGAGAGAATATTTCCTCTCTGAGCGAGAGTTCTCGGGCGCGCAACGCGGACCCGAAGCGTCCTTGCCGGTCTCCCTGCCCGAGGAACGATTCTCAGTGGAATTCGTTCGACGCTGCGAGCGGCTGACGCGCGCTCAATCGATGATCTAGAGGAGCGAAGCGGATGAAATCGGCGTTGGTTTTGGGTGGTGGGGGGTTCATTGGCTCGCATCTGGTGAAGCGTCTCAAGAGCGAAGGCTTCTGGGTGCGGGCGGTCGACCTCAAATATCCCGAATTCGCCCCGACGGCGGCCGACGACTTCATCATCGCCGATCTGCGCGACCCGCAGGAATGCCGCGACGCCATCGACCGGCCCTTCACCGAGATCTACCAGCTTGCCGCCGATATGGGCGGCGCCGGCTTCATCTTCACCGGCGAGCATGACGCCGACATCATGCACAATTCCGCCACCATCAACCTCAACGTGCTCGAGGCCTGCCGCCGGCGCAACGCAAAGCGCGTCTTCTATTCCTCCTCCGCCTGCATCTATCCCGAGCACAACCAGCTCGATCCCGGCGCGCCCGTCACCCGCGAAAGCAGCGCCTATCCCGCCGCCCCCGACAGCGAGTACGGCTGGGAGAAGCTGTTCAGCGAGCGGCTCTATCTCGCCTATGCCCGCAACCACGGCATCACCGCCCGCGTCGCCCGCTTCCACAACATCTTCGGCCCCGAGGGCACCTGGGAGGGCGGGCGCGAGAAGGCGCCGGCCGCGCTCTGCCGCAAGGTGGCGGAGGCCAGGGACGGCGGCACGATCGAGATGTGGGGCGACGGCAAGCAGACGCGCTCCTTCCTCTATATCGACGAATGCGTCGAGGGGACGCTGCGCCTGATGCGCTCGGAGTTCAGCGGTCCGGTCAATATCGGCTCCGAGGAGATGGTGAGCATCAACGATCTCGCCGGCATCATCATCGACATTGCCGGCAAGCGGCTGCGGGTCGAGCACATACCGGGACCGCTGGGCGTGCGCGGGCGCAATTCGGACAACGCGCTCATCCGCGAGAAGCTCGACTGGGAGCCTTCGGAGCCGCTGAAGCGTGGCCTCGCCAAGACCTATCCCTGGATCTCCGAGCAGATCAAGCGGCGCCACAACAGGCATTGACCGCCCCGAGGCTCGCCCGCACGAGCCGGTTCTTCCCGGCGCGGGCGGGCGCGAAGGGCTCACATTGCCATACCGCTCAGGAGCGCGCATGCGCCTCGTCATTTGCGACTATGCCGGTCACCCCTTTCAGGTGGAGCTCAGCCGCTCTTTGGCGCATCGCGGCCATAGCGTGCTGCACCTGCATTTTGCCGATCTCCAGGCGCCCAAAGGCGAGCTCGCCGTGCGGCCCGGCGATTCCCCGAATTTCCAAGTCGAGGGGATCACGACCGGCGCCGTTTTCGACAAGGGCCGCTTCCTGCGCCGCCGGTTCCTCGAGGCACGGGTGGGACAGCTCATGGCCCGCAGCGCGGCCGCTTTCGCTCCCGATGTCGTCGTCGGCTGCAACATGCCGCTCGACGCGCAGAAGAAGCTCCGGAACGCCTGCGCTGCACAGGGCGCCGCTTTCGTCTTCTGGGTCCAGGACCTGGTTTCCAAGGCCGCCTACCACTTCCTCAGCGAAAAGCTCGGCCTGGCCGGCCGAGCCATCGGGCAGCACTACATGCGGCTCGAAGCAAGGCTGCTGAAATCGAGCGAGGCGATCATCGCGATCTCCGAGAAGTTTCTCGAGCCGCTCGAGCAATGGGGCGTCGACACCCATAAGGTCCGCATCGTGCCGAACTGGGCGCCGCTTTCCCAGATCCGCCCCGTCGCGAAGGACAACGCCTGGGCGCGGCGGCACGGGCTGAACGACAAGCTGGTCGCGCTCTACAGCGGAACCTTGGGGCTGAAGCACGATCCGGCGCTGCTGCTGGGCCTGGCGCGCGCCGGCGTCCGATCCGGCCTGCAGGTCGTCGTGGTCTCCGAGGGCGCGGGCGCCGATTGGCTGGAGCAACACCGGCAGGAAGCGAGGCTCGACAACCTCGTGCTGCTGCCGTTCCAGCCCATGGAGGTCTATGCGGAGGTGCTGGGCGCGAGCGACATCCTGCTCGCCATGATCGGCCGCGAAGCCGCCGGCTTCAGCGTCCCGTCCAAGATCCTGAGCTATCTGGCGGCGGGCAGGCCGGTGGTCGCCGCGATCGCGGCCGACAACGACGCCGCGGCCACCATCGGGGCGGCCCAGGCGGGTGTCGTCGTGGAGCCCGGCGCGGATGCGGCCTTCTACGACGGCGTGCTCCGCCTTGCCTGCGACCCGGAGCGGCGTCTCGCCTTCGGCCGCGCCGGGCGCCGGTTTGCCGAGCGTTGCTTCGATGTCGAGGCCAAGGCGGCCCAGTTCGAGGAGACGTTCGCGGCGATTCCGCGCCCGGCCGCCCGGCGCGCGGGCATCGCCGCGCTGAAGCCTGCCTCGCAAAGCTGAGGCGCCGCGCCATGACCCTTGCCGCATCCCCAGAACCGCAAGCCGGTGCGCCACGGCGGCCCAATTCCTTGGGCACGTCGATCGTCTTCGGCGGCAGCGGGTTCATCGGAACCCACCTGCTGCGCAAGCTCGCCGGCTCGGGCGCCGATCCCGTGCTCTCGGTCGACATCCGCGATCCCAAGACCGTAATTCCCGGCGTCGATTACCGGCGCGCCGATGTGCGCGACCTCGGCGATTTCACCGCGCCGCAGCCGGTCTCGACCATCTACAACCTGGCGGCCGTGCATACCACGCCGGGGCATCCGGAGCATGAGTACTACGAAACCAACGTGCTGGGCGCGGTGGAAGTCACGGCGTTTGCCCGCCGGATGGGGGTGAGGGAGATCGTCTTCACCAGCTCCATTTCCGTCTATGGGCCGGGCGAGGAAACGAAATCGGAGACCTCGCCGCTGGCGCCGATCTCGCCCTACGGCCGGTCCAAGATGCTGGCCGAACGAATCCATCGCGCATGGCTCGATGAGAGCCCCGGCCGCCGCCTGGTGATCGCCCGGCCGGCGGTCATTTTCGGTCCGGGCGAAGGCGGCAACTTCACGCGCATGGCGAAGCTGCTGAAGGCAGGCATGTTCGTTTATCCGGGACGGAGAAACACGATCAAGGCGTGCTTCTACGTCGACGACCTGCTCGACGCCATCATGTTCGCCAGGACGGCGCCGGACCGGTTCGTGCTGTTCAACGCCTGCTATCCCGACCGCTACACGCTCGAGGAGATCGTCGAGGCCTTTCGCGCGAAGCATTTCGCGAAGGCGAAGACGTTCGAGGTCCCGCTCGGCCTGGTCATGGCCGCGGCGCAGGTGGCGCGCCCGATCTCGGCGATGGGCCTGGGCATTCATCCCGAACGGGTGATGAAACTGGTGCGATCGACCGATATCGCGCCTGGCTGGCTGGAGAGCCACAACGCGTGCCGGCGCGGGAGAATCGCCGCCGCCCTCGACCGGTGGGCGGAATCGTCGAACGGCAGCTTCACCTGACCGGCTGAGTTGGGCGGGAAGGCCGGACGGTCCGCTCCGGCGCTGCGCAAGGCGAGCCGCGGCTTCACCCCGTCAGGAGACGGCCTCGACCTGCGGCGGCGGCGCCGGTTGGGTGTCCGACCGGGTCTGCCGGTCGCGCAGCATCGTCCAGATCCGCTCGATCTCGTCGGTCTCGACGAAGAGATCGCGGCTCAGCCCGGCGATCTCCTGCCGCTTGGCGTCGTACTGCTCGATCGTGAGGCCGCGCATGAAATCGACCACCGTCGTCTCGACCGGCTGATCCAGGCACCAGCCGGAGCCCCAGGTCTCGACCATGCGGCCGACCGCGGTGCCGCGCAGTCCCAGCACGGGCTTGCCGAAATAGCCCGCCTCGTAAAGGCCGTTGGTGAGCAGCCATTTCGAGTTGCTGGTCGGAAAGTTGAAGTCCATCGACCAGACGATGTCGACGCCGCCGTAGACCTCGGCGAGGTCCTCCGGATTGCGATAGGGGCCGCCGTAGCTGACATTGTCGAGCCGCGCGACGTCGGCCAGGAACCGCTTCATATCGAAATTGGTGTAGGGCGCGCCGCGCACGCAGATGGTGACCTGATCGGGCAGCGCCTGCGCCAGCCCGCGCAGGATCTCCCAGCTTTTCTCGTCGTCGAGATAGCCGAAGAGGCCGATGCTCCAGCGGCGCCAGCGGCGCGGCGGCGCGCTCTCGGCCGCGGCCGCCGGCCCGCGCCGCGACAGCAGCGATGAACCGACCCATTTCGGGATCTTGTTCTCGAACAGGAACCAGGGCCGCCGATAATGCAGCCGTGCCTGGTAGTAGTCCGTCGCGAAGCAGGGGGAGCTCACCACCAGCAGGTCGGCGCAAGCGAGCACCCAGCCCTCGACGCGGCGCACCAGCGCGCCGCGCCAGCCCGGCTCGGTGCAGGAGATGTTGATATCCAGCACCTCGTAGATCAGCGGCGCGCTGGAGCCGCAGGCCCATCGCGCGAACAGCGCCAGCAGCGCGATATCGAGATTGCGGGCGATGAACAAATCGGCCCCGGCCAGCATCTTGCGCCGGGCGACCAGTCGGGCGGCGGCGAGTGTCAGCGGCAGGACGCGACGCGCCCGTGACAACGGCATGACCAGCCCGAGGGCGACGAACTCCTCGGCCGCCTGCTTGCTCGCCGCCGAGCGCGAGAACGCCAGCGGCAGCACCTTGAAGCCGGCCTGGCGCCATTGCGCGACGCGCCGACGAACCACGGAATCGCCGAGATCGGGACCGAAATACGCAACCACGCCGCTGCGCTCGGATGCGGTCGCGGCGCCATCGGCCGACGGTTCCGGCGCTAGGACAGAGCCGACTTTGTCCGGGAGGCTCGCGAAACCCCTCGAAGCCCGCACTCGTTTTGCCACGGCGCCCTGGCCCCATGGTTGTTATTATTCATTGGGGGTAAACAAGGAGGAGGCCCAAAAGTTGCCCTGCGGCTGAAATGTACGCCGCCAACTCCCTTGCGGCGCACAATCGGTCGGCGAACGCCCCGCGCCGTCAGGATCGCGCCACCCCGGCGCCGCCCGTGAAGCAGGCGAGGACCTCGCCGACCGCGCCGACGAAGAAGCGGGTGTCGGCGGCGGCCTCGAAGCGATGCGCGCCGAGCGCCAGCCGCGCCCATTCGTCCCGATCCTGATCGAGCAGCCCCATGAAATGGGCAAGCCCCTCGGCGTTGTCGGGTTCGAAGATGTAGCCGTTGATGCCGCTGCGGACGAGCAGATCCCGAGCACCGCAATTGTCCGAGGCGAGGACGGGCACGCCCATGGCGATCGCCTCGTTGATGACGAGGCCGTGCTGCTCCTCCACGCTCGGCAGGATGAGCGCCAGCGAGGAGGCGAGCACCTGGGCGATCTCATGCTCCTGAAGATAACCGCGGAAATGCACGTCCTCGAGGCCGAGCCGCGCGGCCTGCTCGCGCAGCGCCGGCTCGAGCTCGCCGGAGCCGCAGAGATGAAGTGCCCGCGGCGCGCCGGGAGCTTGCGCCACATAGGCGGCGAAGGCGTCGAGGGCGAGGCTCAGATTCTTCTTCGGCACGAAGCGCGCCACGACCGTGAAGTGGCGCTTTTCATGCGGCACGCCGCCCGGCGCGGGCTCCGCTCCGGCGCAGTCGCGGATGCGCGCCATCGAGACGGTGTCGTAGCCGATGAAGATGCGCTGCTCGCGGATGCCGAGAAAGGTCAGATAGCTCTTGGTCCGATGCCCCGCCACCAGCGCCGCCTGATAAGGACGATAGAGCAGGCTCTTCAGCGCCTCCTTGGCGAGGTAGCGCTGCTTGTCGTCGAATTTCGAGTCCTGCATGATCACCAGGCGCCGCCCCAGCAGACGCAACGTCACGGCCGCGAGGAAAATCGCGGGCGCATCGTAGTTGCAGAGAAAGATGTATTTCGCCCGCAGCTTCAAGCAGATGGCGAGTATCCGCAGGAAGCATCTCCAGGTGCGGATCTCCTGGCGCACGACACCGGGAAAGAGCGTGATCTTGGCAAAGGCGTCGGCGCCGATGCTGCCGCGCCACTTGTAATTGGCGTCGAAGGTGGCGATCTCGACGCCGTAAACCTCGAAGCGGTCGCCGAACTCGGCGACGCACGCCTCGCAGCGATCGACATGGTGCGGTCCGAAGCTCTCCCACAGGAACAGCACCCGCGGGAGCCGCCGGCCGCCGACGCGCGCCGCGGCGCGGCCGGGTACGCTCGAGGGCGAGGCGCCTGCACGCTCCGTCCGGCGCGACCGCGGCGCGTGGCGATAGCTTGCGGGCAGGGCGTCATGGTAGGGTTTGACTTGGTCGCTCAAGAGAGTCCGAGACCGGGCGGTTGTCGGTTGCGCCTGCTAACGGGCACTTGCCTTGGCAAGTTCCTGGGGCATTTTCGCGACCGGGGCAAACCTCCGCGCGCCCGGGCTGCGATGATACGTGACCGGTGGTAGAGTTACGGTGCCCGGGGCAACGCCCCCGCCGCGGCGGTGGCGCCGGCATCGATCGGCAGGACCACCCCGGTCACCCAGCGCGCCTCGTCGCTCACGAGATAGAGCACGCCATGGCCGACATCCCATCCCGTCCCCTCGGTCTGCAGCAGCGAGCGGCGGCGGCGGGCCTCGCGCAGCTCCGGCGCCATGCCGCGGCCATAGACCATCGGCGTGTAGACCATGCCCGGCGCGATGCAATTGACGCGAATGCCTTCGACGCCGTGCTGCGCCGCCATGGCGCGGGTGAGCTGCACGATCGCCCCCTTCGAGGTGGCATAGAGCAGGTGGGGATGGCCGCCGGTGAGGCCGGCGACCGAGGCGATGTTGACGATGGCGCCGGCGCCGAGCTTGCGCATCTCCGGAATCGCGTGCTTTGCCATCAGCATCATCGAGGTGACGTTGACCCGCATCGCCTGGTCCCAGGCCTCGGGATCGACCTCGACGGCGGTGCCGGGCGGCCCGGCGATGCCGACATTGTTGACCAGGATATCGAGCCGGCCCCAGCGCCCGACGGTCTCGGCGACGGCGGCGGCGCAGGCTGAGGGGCTGGCGACATCGGCCTCGATGACGCAGCATTCGCCGCGCTCGGCCTCGATCATCCGCGCCGTCGTCTCGGCCGAGCCGCGCATGGCATCGAGCAGCGCCACGCGGGCGCCATGGCGCGCCAGCAGGATCGCCGCTGCGCGGCCGTTGCCGATGCCCTCCGCGCGCGAGCCGGCGCCGGTGACGATGGCGGTCTTGCCGGCCAGGCGCTTCACCTCGATCGTCGTCATGGCTCGCCTCCTCCAATCCGTCGTTGTTCTGCCCGCCCTTGAAGCGCCGGCGACGGCTTAGCGAGGCACCGGCACCAGCAGCGCATCGGCCACGGTGCAGCCCCGGCCCTTGGCATGCACGATCACCGGGTTGAGCTCCACCTCCTGCACCAGGTCGCGATAGGCCGCGGCGAACGCCGAGACCTGCGCCACCAGCCGCGCCAGCGCCTCGAGATCGAGCGGCGGCGCGCCGCGGAAGCCCTCCAGCAGCGGCGCCGCGCGCAGCTCGCGCAGCATCGCCAGGGCCTCGCCGGCATCGACCGGCGCCAGCCGGTAGCACGCATCCTTGAACAGCTCGGTCATGACGCCGCCGGCGCCGACCATCACCAGCGGGCCGAAGCCGGGATCGCGGATGGTGCCGACGATCATCTCGACCCCCGGCGCCGCCATCGGCTGCAGCAGCACGCCGTCGAGCCGCGCCTGCGGCCGCTGCCGCCGCGCCGCGGTGGTGACCTCGTCATAGGCCTGGCGCAGCGCCGCCGGGGTCGCGAGGCCCAGGCGCACGCCGCCCACCTCCGTCTTGTGCGGGATGTCCGGCGACTGGATCTTGAGCGCGAGCGGCAAACCGAGGCTTTCGGCCGCTTCGTCGAGCTCCTCGCGCCGCGTCACCAGCCGTTGCGGCGGCAGGCTCACCCCCGCCTGGGCGAGGAGCTGCCCCGCGGCATGCTCGGAAAGGCCGGACGGGACGGCGCTCAGCGCGGCGGCGATATCGGCGACGGCTGGCGGCGACGGCAAAGCGAGCCGCGGCACGAAGCGGCCGCGCTCGGCCAGCGCGCGCATGGCGGCGGCGAGCGGCGCCAGGCCCGTATGGAGCGTCAGCCCGGCGCCCGCCAGCAGCTTGCGGCCGAGTGGCGAGGGCAGCGTGTAGCTGTAGAACTGGATCGGCTTCGCCCGCTTGGCGACGAGGCGCTGCAGCGCCGCGCCATCGATGGTGATGCGCGTCTCGCTGGCGAGCGACAGCACGACGACGATCGCATCGACTTCCTCGGCCTCGCTCAGCAGCTCGATGGCGCGCAGCAGGCCGCCGGTCTGCACCGCCTGGGCGGTGATGTCGACGGGGTTGCGCGCCGAGCCGTAGGCGGGAATGAAGCCGCCGATCGCCTGCTGCAGCGTCGGCGACAGCTCGGGCAAGGCAAGCCCGGCGCCGGCCAGCGCGTCCGCCGCCCAGGCGCCGGCGCCGCCGGAGGTCGTCACCACCGCGACCCGGTCGCCGCGCGGCAGCGGGCAGGTGACGAAGGAAGCGGCGATCGCCACCGTCTCGTCGGGATCCACGGTGGCGATGATGCCGTAGCGGCGGAAGACGGCGTCATAGGCGGTGTTCCACCCCGCCAGGCTCGCGGTATGAGAGGCAGCGGCGCGGGCGCCGGCCTTGGTGCGGCCCATCTTGGCGACGATGACGGGCTTGCCGCGCTGCGCGGCGGCCTGCGCGGCAGCGATGAACCGCGCGGGATCGCGCACCCCCTCGATGAAGAGCAGGATCGCCGCGGTCTCGTCGTCCTCGGCCATGTAGGCGAAGAAATCGCCGGCCGTGAGGTCGGCTTCGTTGCCGGTGCTGACCACATGGCTGAAGCTCAGCCCCTGGGCGCGGCCGCGATTGTAGAGCGCGAAGCCCATGCCGCCGCTCTGCGCGACGACACCGATGCGGCGCTCGCTGGCGACGAGCGGCGCCTCGCCCGGACGCGGCTCGACCGCGGGGCTGAAGGTGGCGGCGACCCGCGCCTTGGCGCTGTAGAAGCCTTCGGCGTTGGGACCGGAGACGCGCAAGCCCGTGCGCCGGGCCAGCGCCGCGATCTCGTCCTGGAGCCCGCGCCGGGCGCCGCCCTGCTCGGCGAAGCCCGAGGAGATGATGACTGCATGCTTGACGCCCTGCGCGGCGCAATCCTCGAGCGCCGGCAGCACCGCATCGGCCGGAATGGCGATCAGCGCGAGATCGACCGGCGCGCCGATCGCCGCGAGCGACGGGTAGCAGCGCAGCCCGTTGATCTCGTCATAGCTGGGATTGACCGGGTAGAGCCCGCCAGCATAGCCGTTGGCGCGCAGCAGATGCAGCAGCAGCCCGCGGATCCTGGTGCGCTCCGGCGACGCGCCGATAACGGCAATGGCCTCGGGCGCGAAAAAGCGGTCGAGCGACCGGACGGCATCCACCACGCATTCCCTCCCCGGGACTATCGGTGCGGCAGCCTAACGGAATCCCGCTCGATCCGGAAACCGCCGAGTTAGGGCCAATCCCCAAGAAGAGGGCTGGGCGCAGGCGGCGCGAGCGTGTAGCCTGACGCGACAAAGAGCCGTGCGGCCAACGCGCGGCAGGTCGCAGGGAGGATGGTGCATGATCTCCGTCCAGGGTTGCGCCCCCGTGCGCATGATCGCTTTCGCCGCGCTCGTCGCGGCCGGCCTCGCCGCGCCCGCGGCGGCGCAGACCCGCGGCGGCAGCGTGACGATCGGCGTCGAGCAGGACATCGCCGGCTTCGATCCCCTGACCGTCGGCGTCTTCGATACCGGCCAGGAGGCGGCGGCGGTGCTGATCTTCGAGACGCTGACACGGCTCGGCGATGACGGCCGGCCGATCCCCGGCCTCGCGCTGTCCTGGCAGCACAGCACCGACTTCAAGACCTGGACATACAAGCTCAGGCCCGGCGTCAAATTCCAGGACGGCTCGCCCTTCGACGCCCAGGCGGTGGCCTTCAACGTCGAGCGCATGCTCGATCCGAAGAACCATTGCCGCTGCGCCTTCTACATCTCCTTCATCGACCATGTCGAAGCCGCGGACGCGCTGACCGCGGTGTTTCATTTGAAATACCCGCAGCCGAACCTGCCGGCGCTGATGGCGCCGGCAACCTCCACCAACGTCGTCCAATCGCCCAAGGCGATGCAGGAGATGAAGGAGGCCTACAACCGCCATCCCGTCGGCACCGGCCCGTTCCGGCTGAAATCCTGGCAGTCGGGCGACCGCATCGTGCTCGAGCGCAATCCCGACTATTGGGACAAGAACCGCCCCTATCTCGACGCGGTGACGATCCGCCCGCTGCCCGACAACACCTCGCGCTTCGCCAGCCTGCAGTCGGGCGAGACCGATATCATCTGGACCGACCGCGCCGAGGATGTCCTCAAGGCGAAGAAGATGCCGAGCCTCGCGGTGCATGAATATGCGGGATCGGGCGCGCAGGTCTACGCCTTCAACACCAAAGTGGCGCCGTTCGACGATGTGCGGGTGCGCCAGGCGCTGCGCATGGCGCTCGATCTCAAGACCTATGCCGAGGCGGAATGGAGCGGGCTGTGGCAGCCGGCCAAGGATCCCTACGGTCCCGGCTCCTTCGTGCAGTGCAAGGATGCCGGCGCGCTGCCCTACGATCCGGCCAAGGCGAGAGCGCTGCTCAAGGAATACGGCAAGCCGGTCGCCTTCAAGATGGAGGTGACGGCGACGCCGCGCGGGCGCGAGATCGGGCAGATCTTCCAGGAGTTCTGGCGCGATGTCGGGGCCAATGCCACGATCGACCAGATCGACCAGACGGCGCTCGTCACCAAGGCGTTCCGCCGCGATTTCCAGCTCACGCCCTGGCGCATCATCGATCTCGCCGATCCCGACCCGCAGATGTACGCCAACTTCCATACCGGAAGCCCGGTCAACCTCGCCAGCTACTCGAACCCGGAGGTCGACAAGCTGCTCGACGAGGCCCGCAGCTCCGCCGACGAAGAGAAGCGCGTCGCGGATTACTGCCGCATCGCGCAGATCCTGAACCGCGACGTGCCGTGGTTCTGGACCGTCGACAACCATTATTTCTCGATCGCCAAGCCGCGGCTCAAAGGCATTCCCAAGCAGTTCAGCGACATCATCGATCTCTCCGGCGCGTGGTGGGACAAGACGTAGCCGCGCCATGCTCGGCTTGATCGGCCGCAGGCTGCTCTATCTCGTCCCCGTCGTCCTCGCGGTCACGATCCTCACCTTCCTGATCGCCAACCTGCTGCCCGGCGATCTCGCGGTCGCCATGCTCGGCGACCAGGCGACGCCGGAGAACGTCGCGGCGCTCCACCGCCAGCTCGGCCTCGACCTGCCGCTCTGGCAGCAATATCTCCGTTGGCTTGGCGGCGTGCTCAGCGGCGATCTCGGCACCTCGCATCGCACCGGCGAGACCGTGCTACACGCGATCGCCGGGCGCCTGCCGGTCTCGCTCGAGCTGCTGGTCATGGCCGAGCTCGGCGGCATCGTCATCGGCGTGCCGCTCGCCATCCTGTGCGCCGTGCGGCCCGGCTCGGCGTTCGACCGCGCCATCTCCGCCCTCGCCTTCGGCATCCTCTCGGTGCCGCCCTTCCTGCTGGCGATCCTGCTCATCTTCGTCTTCGCGCTGCGCCTGGGCGTGCTGCCGGCCACGGCCTATGTGCCGTTCTCCGAGGACGCGCTCGGCAATCTCCGCGCCATGACGCTGCCCGGCGCGACGCTGGCGCTGCTGGAATGGCCGGCAATCATGCGCGTGCTGCGCAGCGACATGATCTCGACGCTGCAGGAGGATTACATCGCCATGGCGCGGGCCAAGGGCCTCAGATCCCGGCGCATCCTGCTGGTGCACGCGCTGAAGCCTTCCTCGCTCACGCTCGTCACGGTGATCGGCCTCAATATCGGCCGGCTGATCGGCGGCGCGGTGATCACGGAGTCGATCTTCGCCCTGCCCGGCATCGGCCGGCTGCTGCTCGAAGCGATCTATACCCGCGACTTCATCGTGCTGCAGGGCGGGGTGCTGCTCGTCGCCGTGGGCTACGTGCTCGTCAACTTCCTGGTCGACCTGCTCTATGCCGTGCTCGACCCGCGCATCCGCCATGGCCGCGCTTGAGGGCGCGGCCCTGCCCGCCGGCGACGGCGCCGTGCCGGCGCGGCGGCGGCACGGGCTGGGGCTCGTCTTCTGGAGCGCCGTGCTGTGGATTGCGCTGGTCGCGGCGCTGGCGCTGCTGGCCGATCTGCTGCCGCTCGCCGACCCGGCGCGCCAGGCGCTGCTGGCGCGCCGCGCGCCGCCCAGCCTCGCCCATCTCCTCGGCACCGACGCGCTCGGCCGCGACATCCTCGCCCGCATCATCTACGGCGCGCGCGCCTCGCTCGGCATCGGGCTCCTGGCGCCGATCCTTGCCACGCTGGCGGGGACCAGCCTCGGCATGCTCGCGGGATATTTCCGCGGCCTGTTCGAGACCCTGACGATGGGCGCCGGCGACGTGCTGCTCGCCTTTCCGCCGCTGGTGCTGGCGCTCGCCATCGTCGCCTATCTCGGCCAGTCGGTGCCCAACGTGATCGCCGTGCTGGCGATCCTCACCGTGCCGGCAGTGACGCGCGTGGCGCGCGCCGCGACCCTGGCGCTGCGCGAGCGCGACTTCGTCGTCGCGGCGCGGGCGCTGGGCGCCGGCCATGCGCGCATCCTGCTGCGCGAGATCCTGCCCAACCTCCTGGCCCCGCTCGGCGCCTACTTCCTGCTGCTGGTCGCGATCACCATCGTCGCGGAGGGCATTCTGAGCTTCCTCGGACTGGGCGTGCCGCCGCCGACACCGAGCTGGGGCGGCATGATCGCCGAAGGTCGCGGCAGCCTCGACACCGCGCCGCACATCGCCTTCCTGCCGGCGGCGGCGATGTTCCTGACCGTGCTGGCCTTCAACCTGGTCGGCGACGGCTTGCGCGGGCTGACCGATCCCAGGCGCGCGCCGTGAGCGCCGCGCCCCTGCTCGAGATCGATGATCTCTCGGTCGAGCTCATGACCGATCGAGGCCCGCTGCGCGCGGTCAACGGCGTCCGCCTGTCGCTGGCACCGAGCCGCAGCCTCGGCATCGTCGGCGAGTCCGGCTCGGGCAAGACCATGCTGTCGCGCGCCGTGCTGCGCCTGTTGCCGGGCAACGCCAAGGCGACGGGCGCCGTGCGGTTCGACGGCCGCGACCTCCTGCGGCTGTCGCGCGCGGCGCTGCGGCGGCTGCGCGGTCGCGAGCTTGCCGTTGTCTTCCAGGACCCGATGACCTCGCTCAACCCGGTGCTCACCATCGGCGGCCAGATCGCCGAGGGGCTGCGCGAGCATCTGGGCCTGTCGCCCGCCGCGGCGATGGCGCGCGCGATGGCGCTCCTCGCCGAGGTCGGCATCCCCGAGCCCGAGCGCCGCGCCCGCCAGTATCCGCATCACCTCTCCGGCGGCATGCGCCAGCGCGTGGCGATCGCCATCGCGCTCTCCTGCGAGCCGCGCCTGCTCATCGCCGACGAGCCGACGACTGCGCTCGACGTCACCGTTCAGGCGCAGATCCTCGATCTGCTGGCGCGCGAGCGGCAGCGGCGGCAGATGGCGCTGATCCTCATCACCCACGATCTCGGCGTGGTCGCCGGACGCACCGACGAGGTGGCGGTGATGTATGCCGGAAGCATCGTCGAGCGCGCGCCGACGCGCGCGCTCTTCAAGGCGATGCGCAGCCCCTATGCCGAGGCGCTGATGGCGGCGATCCCGAAGCTGCACGCGCCGCCGCACACGCGGCTGGCCGCGATCGCCGGGGCGCCGCCCGATCCGACGCGGCCGCTTGCCGGCTGCGCCTTCAGCCCGCGCTGCATCTATGCGCAAGAGCGCTGCCGCCGCGAAGCGCCGGCTTTGTCGCCCGCATCCGGCGAGCACGCCTATGCCTGCTGGTATCCGCGGCCGGAAGCGGCCGAGGCGGCGAGGTGATGGCCGCCGGCGGCAGCGCGCAGCTGCGCGACGGGCCGATGCTGCTGAGCGTCGAGAACCTGGTCGTCGAGTATGGCAGCGGCGCCTGGCGCGTCCATGCCGTCTCCGATGTCAGCTTCGATGTGAGGCGCGGCGAGACGCTCGGGCTGGTCGGCGAATCCGGCTGCGGCAAGTCGACGCTCGGCCGCACCGTGCTGCAGCTCTCCCGCGCCACATCGGGCAGGGTGATGTTCGACGGCATCGACCTCGCCACGCTCGGCGCCGAGCCGTTGCGGCGCCTGCGCCGCCGCGTGCAGCTCATCTTCCAGGACCCGATCGCCTCGCTCAATCCGCGCCGGCGCGTCGGCGACATCGTCGCCGAGCCGCTGATCATCGCCGGCGTCAGGGACCGGGCCGAGCGGGCGCGGCGGGTGCGTGCGGTGCTGCAGGCGGTCGGGCTCGACCCCGATCTCGTGCAGCGCCGCCGGCCGCATGAATTCTCCGGCGGGCAGTGCCAGCGCATCGCCATCGCGCGCGCCCTGGTGCTGGAGCCCGATCTCGTGATTTGCGACGAGCCGGTCTCGGCGCTCGACGTGTCGATCCGCGCGCAGATCCTGAACCTGCTGGAGGAGATGAAGGCGCGCCATGGCCTCACCCTGCTGTTCATCGCCCACGATCTCGCGGTGGTGAAGGCGGTCAGCGACCGCGTCGCGGTGATGTATCTCGGCAAGCTCTGCGAGATCGGCCCGGCGGAAGCCGTGTTCGAGCACCCGGCGCATCCCTATACCGCGCTGCTGCTGCGCGCCATCCCGCTGCCCGATCCCGATGCGAGCCTGCCGGAGAGCCCGGCGCCGGGCGAGCCGCCGTCGCCGATCGCGCCGCCCTCGGGCTGCCGCTTTCGCACGCGCTGCGCCCTGGCGCAGCCGCGCTGCGCCGCCGAGGAGCCGGTGATGCGCGAAATCGACCCGGGCCAGTTCGTCGCCTGCCACTTCCCGGCGGACGGCTTTGCCGCTAGATAACCGGGCCATGGGCCTGCTGATCGACGGCGCGTGGCGCGACGACTGGTACAATACCGAGCGGACCGGCGGCGCGTTCGAGCGGCCGGCAACCAGCTTTCGCCGCTGGATCACGGCCGATGGCAGCTCCGGATTTCCCGCCGCTTCCGGCCGCTATCACCTTTTCCTCGCGGTCGCCTGCCCCTGGTGCCATCGCACGCTGCTGTTCCGCCAGCTCAAGCGGCTGCAGGAGCGTCATCTCGGTCAGCTTCGTCGAGCCGCTCATGCTCGAGCATGGCTGGACCTTTGCCGCGCCGGATCCGCTGACCGGGGCGCGCTACGCCTATGAGATCTATCAGCGGGCGGATGCCCACTACACCGGGCGCGCCAGCGTGCCGATCCTGTGGGACAAGCAGACGCAGACGATCGTCAGCAACGAATCCGCCGACATCATCCGCATGCTCAACCGCGATTTCGACGCCTTCACCGACGACCGCACCGACTACTACCCGGCGGCACTCGCGGCGGAGATCGACGCGCTCAACGCGCGCATCTACGACACCGTCAACAACGGCGTCTATCGCGCCGGCTTCGCCACCCGGCAGGAGCCTTACGAGGCGGCGGTGACGGCGCTATTCGGCACGCTCGACTGGCTCGAAGACCGTCTGTCGCAGCGCCGCTATCTCCTGGGCGAAATTCTCACCGAGGCCGATTGGCGGCTGTTTCCGACCCTGGCGCGCTTCGATGCCGTCTATTACGGCCATTTCAAATGCAATCTGCGCCATCTCTATGAGTATCCCGCGCTCTGGGACTACACGCGGGCGCTCTACCAGAAGCCGGGCGTGGCGGAGACGGTCAATCTGCAGAACTTCAAGACGCATTATTACGGCAGCCAGCGCACCATCAACCCGACCGGGGTGGTGCCGCTCGGCCCGAAGATCGACTTCACCGCTCCGACGACGCGCGGCTGAGCCGCTCGAGCGGCAACCGGCCCGAGCGGGCTCTCCCGCTCGGGCCGGAGCTCGTGCCCCGCCGAGCGGCTACCGCTGGCCGTTGGGGCTCATCGTGCCGGGCGTGGAGCCGGGGCCCGGAGCGCCGGGACTCATGCTGCCCGGCGAGGTGCCCGGCGTCGTCGTTCCGGTCCCGTAGCTCTGCCCCGCGCCGGGTGCGGCGGGCGGCATCGAGGTGCCGGAACCATCGGTCCCGTTCATCGAGCCAGCGCCGCCTGGCCTGGTCGTGCCGGGGCTGTAGCTGTTGCCGGGACCCGCGCCGCCGGCCGAGCCGGCGCTGTCGCCGGACATCCCGCCGCCGGCGCCGCCGCCTGCCGCGCCCGCGCCGGCACCGCCGCCGGCTGCCATGGCCATCGGCGCCGCTGCCGCCAGCATGGCCGCGCCGGCCACGGCCATCAGAAGCTGTCTTGTCGTCCTCATGCGAATTTCCCTCGGGTCCGTTGAAACGAAGGCGGCGGCCACAGGGCCACCGCCTTGTCCCGTCAACCCGGGGCCTCGGACGGCCGTTCCGCCTTCATCCTGGAGCAGGCTTGGGAGCGGCGCGTTCTCGCGCGGCGCGACCCGCCGGCCGCCAGACCGACGCGGCGTCGCTCAGCGCTGCACGCCGCCATATTGGCGGATGCCGCCCGCCAGCGCCCATTCGGCGAACCATTCCGGCGATTGCGGCATCTCGCGCGGCTGCCAGGCGGCGGTCAGCGAGTCCATATCGGCGAAATACTCCACGGCGCCGCCGCAGGGACTCTTGAAATACCAGAAATAACACGAGGAGATGATGTGGCGGCCGGGACCGATATGCGTCTCCCAGCCGCGCTCGGCGAAGGCGAGGCCGCCGCCGAAGACCTCGTGCACGTCATGCACCTCGAAGGCGAGATGATGGAAATGCGCGGCGCCGTCGGGACTCTGCAGCAGGAAGAGCTGGTGGTGATCGGCCTCGGCGCGGCCGCGCAGGAACACGCCGCGCCCGGGATAGCGGTCGGAGACCCAGAAGCCCAGGTGATCGCGGTAGAAGCTCTCCACCGCCGCGATGTCGGGCACCTGCAGCACGACATGGCCGAGCCGTCGCGGCGAGGCCTGGCGGTAGAAGGCGCCGACGGTGTCGAGCCGCGCCCGCCGCTCCGGCGTGTTGACCGCGATCTCCACCGCCGGGAGCGGGCGACGCGCCGTCTCCGCCAGCGCCACGCCGAAGCCGGCGGGATCGGTGAAGGCGATGCGGCCGTCGCCGCCGCGCCGCACCACGGTCACGCGCTCAAGCCTTGCGGCGAGGGCATCGAGGGCGGCGCGGCCATCGACACCCCAGACGATCTCGCGTCCGGTCGATCCCGGCTCGACCGCGCGCGGCAGCTCCGGATCGTCCTTGGCCCGCAGCGCGACGCCGGTGCCGTCGGCGGCGCGGCAGAGATCGCCCTCGGGCCGCAGCCCCCATTCCGTGAAGAAGCGCCGCGCCAGCGCCAGATCCTCGACGCCATAGACGATGCGCTCCAGCCCGACGACGCTCATCGCTCCTCCTGCTTGCTGCGCGGATGAGACCCAAGCACCGCCCCCGCGCCGCGACCGGCCGAATTACGGGCGGCCCGGCGGATCGCGTCAAGGGCTTTTGCCCCGCGGCCTTGACGGGCCACCCCGGGCCGGATGACAGTCCGGCAAACACCGAAACCCTGGGGGAGGCCGCGGTGATCACCGTCCATCATCTCAACAATTCCCGCTCGCAGCGCGTGCTATGGCTGCTGGAGGAGCTCGGCGTCCCTTACGAGATCAAGCGCTACGAGCGCGATGCCGCCACCATGCTGGCGCCGCCGGCGCTGCGTGCGGTGCATCCCCTGGGGAAATCTCCGGTGATCACCGATGACGGCACCACCATCGCCGAGTCCGGCGCCATCGTCGAATATCTCGTCGAGCGCTACGGCGGCGGCCGCCTCGCGCCGCCGCCGGGCACGCCGGAGCGGCTGCGCTACGGCTATTGGCTGCATTACGCCGAGGGCTCGGCGATGCCGCCGCTGCTGCTGAAGCTGATCTTCACCCGGCTCAAAAGCGGCAAGATGCCGTTCTTCGCCCGGCCGATCGCGCGCGCCATCGCCGACCGGGCGCTGGCGGGATTCATCGAGCCGCAGATCAAGCTGCATCTCGACTATATGGAGGCCGAGCTCGGCAAGGGCGCGTGGTTCGCCGGGCCCGAGTTCAGCGCCGCCGACATCCAGCTGAGCTTCCCGCTCGAAGCCGCCGCCTCGCGCGGCGGCCTCGACGAGAGCCGGCCGCGGCTGATGGAGTTCCTGCGGCGCATCCACGCGCGCCCCGCCTATCAGCGCGCGCTGCAACGCGGCGGGACGTACGAGCTGTTGCGGTAGCGGAAGAGCGGAGCGACCGCCCTACTCCGCCTGCCCCGTGTCCCGCACCTTGGGGAATTCGAAGATCTCCTTGTTGACGAGTTCGCCGTCGACGCGCTCGACGCGGCGGATATAGACGCTCTCGACGATGTCGCGGGTCGCGGGGTCGATCTCGATCGGGCCGCGCGGGCTGAGGAAACTCACCCGCTTGAACGCCGCCATCGCGTTGTCGGGATCCATCCGGCCATGGAGCTCATCGATCACCTCGACGATGGCGTGCATGCCGTCATAGCCCGCGACCGACATGAAATTGGGCCGCGGATGCGCGCCGAAGGCGGCCGCCCAATCGGCAAGATACTTCTTGTTCTCGGCACTCCGATGCGCCGAGGAATAGTTCTGCGCGCTGATCACGCCCAGGCTCTTGTCGCCGAGCGTGTCCATCACGGTCTCGTCGACGATCTCGGTGCCGCCGAGCAGCGTCACCCCGGCGTCGCGCAGGCCGAGATCGACGAAGGCCTTCATGAAGGCGATGGGCTGCTCGCCCGAGGGCACGAAGAGGAAGATGCCTTGCGGGTGCGCGTCCTTGATGCGCTGCACATAGGCCGCGAAGTCGAGGTTGTTGAGCGGCACGCGCACCGATCCGGCGATGTCGCCGCCGCCGGCGATGAAGGCCCGGGTGAAGGCGGCCTCGGCCTCGTAGCCCGGCGCGTAATCGGCGACGACGACATAGACCCGGCGCAGCCCATGCGCCGCCGCCCATTCGCCCAAGGGGGCGACGATCTGCGAGAGCGTGAAGGAGAAGCGCACGAAATAGGGCGATTTCCTGGTGATCACCGAGGTCGCGGCGTTCATGATCACCATCGGGATCTTGGCCTCGGTGGCGACCGGCGCCACCGCCAGCGCCTCGGGCGTGAGCCCGAACCCCGCGATCATGTCGACCTTGTCGCGGGTGATGAGCTCTTGCGCCAGGCGCTTGGCCACGTCCGGCTGCGCCCCGCCGCTGTCCTTGCGGATGAGCTCGATCCGCCGCCCGGCGACGATGTCACCATGCTGCTTCAGGTAGAGCGCCATCCCGTTGCCGATCTGCCTGCCGAAATCGGCGAAGGGGCCGGAGAAGGGCAGCAGCACGCCGATGCGCACGGCGTCCTCGGCGCGGGCGCCGCCGGCGATCGAGACGAGCAGGAGAAGAGCGCCCAGGATCGCTTTCATTGCGCACCTAAAGCGGCATCGCCAGCAGCGTATCGATGCGCCGGCTGTCGAAGACGACGAGCTTCTCGACGAACAGCGGCTCGGAGCCGCCGAGGCTGATGCGGTCGAGATAGCGCCCCGTGCTGAAGAGCGCGGTGGCGCCGTCATGCATGATGCGCACCACCATGTAGTTGGACTGCGCCGTCACCAGCCCGTCCTCGGCGTCGAGGATCAGGGTCGAGGAGACGAGATGGCGGTAGCGCTGGGCCTCGTAGACATTGGCCTGGCGCAGCGCCGAGACGCGGTCGTGCAGCATGCCGCGCGAATCCGCGAAGAAGACGCCGATCGGCAGCCCCTGCTCGTAATTCTCGCTGGAGATGATCTGATAGCGGCAGTGCTCGGCGAAGTAGCCCGGCCATTCCTCGAGCCGGTCCTCGTCGATGCTGGCGACGTAGCGCGCCAGCAGACGCTCGACCGCGAACTGGGTGGCGAGGTCGGCCGGCATCAGATCCCCATATGGCGGCGATAGGCCTGCCAGAAGCCCCGCACCGCCGTCTCGGTCGCGCGCGTATCCTGCGAGCCCACGCCGTTGCCGCCCATCTGCACGATCGAGGCATCGTCCTCGGCGCCGGGCAGCGCGCGCTGGATGAAGCCGCCGACCGCGCCGTCCTCCATCGAGATGTAGCCGCCGGGCCCGACCAGGTTCGACTGCTTCTGGCGGACGGTCAGCATCGCGGCGTCATCGTCCTCGTAGCCGAGATAGGTCCAGAGCAGCTCGGTCTCGCCGACGCCGCGCGGCACGATCTGGCGCACCGCCAGGCTGTTCTGGATCTGCTGCACGACGAAGGCGGGGAAGACGGTGAGGATCTGGAGCGTGATGCCGTCGCCGAACTCGTCCACGCCGGCGAGGATCGAAGGATCGGCGAGGCGGTAATCCTCGCGCTTGGCGCGCAGCTCGGCGCTGTCATATTCGGCGCTGGGCTTGTCGGTGGCGCGCTTGGAGTAGCTCACGTGATGGCCGCCGCTGTCATCGACGATGATGCCGCCCTCCTGCGACAGGCGGTTCACGCGGAAGGTGGTGAAGAAGGCGTGCAGCAGGCTGGCGTGATATGAGTCCTTGTTGTTCTCGACATAGATCTTCCAGTTGTTGGGCAGGATCTGGCTGTTGTAGCCCAGCACTTTGACCGGCTTGCGCATCACGCGGCGGATGCGCTGGGCGATCTCGGGCCCGAGATAGGCCTCCACCGGCGGCGTCGCCGGATCGAAGCTGCCGAAGACGATGCCGGCGAAGCTCTCGACCTTGAGCCGCCGCAGCGCATGGGATGCCGGATCGAAGTCCGGCGGCATGCCGCCCTTGCGGTTGATGCCGCGCTGGAAGGTGACGCCGGTGAGATTGCCGCGCAGATCGTAGGTCCAATTGTGGTAGACGCAGCTGATCTCGCGGCCATGGCCGCCGCGCTTGAAGCAGAGCAGCGCGCCGCGATGGGCACAGCGGTTCTCGAAGGCATTGAGGCTGCCGTCGAGGTCGCGGGCGACGATCACCGGGACATCGCCGACGAAGCTCGCCCGGTAGCCGCCGGGGTCGGGCAGCTCCGCCTCCAGGCAGAGGAAGCTCCAGACCGGCCCGAGAAAGATGCGCCGGCGCTCCTCGTCATAGACGTCGGCGCGGCTGTAGATGGGATAGGGGACCCGGATCAGCCCCTCGCGCGGCCAGGCCAGATCGAGCGTGTTGCGCATCGCCGTTCCCTCCCCTAGAGGAGCCAGTCTAGCCCATAAAACGGCCGGGGGGAGAGCCTCTATCGCCACGCCGGATGTCATTCTCTCCGAAGAGAAACCTCGCCGGGCCGGCGGGCTCGGGCGGCGGATCGCGGTGGCGCTGGCGATCGTGCTGCTGCTGCCGGTGCCGGTGATCGCGCTCTATCGCTTCGTGCCGACGCCGGTGACGCCGCTGATGCTGATCCGCGCCGCCGAAGGCGCTCCGATCGACAAGGAGTGGGTGCCGCTGACGCGTATCTCGCCGGCGCTGGCGCGTGCCGTGATCGCGTCGGAGGATGCGCGCTTCTGCTGGCATCACGGCTTCGACTGGATCGAGATCGACAAAGCCTATCGCGGCTGGCAGGAGGGCGAGAGGCTGCGCGGCGCCAGCACCATCAGCCAGCAGCTGGCGCGCAACCTGCTGCTGTGGCCGGGCGGGGGCTATCTGCGCAAGGGCGCCGAGGCCTATCTCACCGTGATCGTCGAGGCGCTGTTGAGCAAGGAGCGCATCCTCGAGCTCTACCTCAACCTCGTCGAATGGGGCCGCGGCATCTATGGCGCAGAGGCGGCGGCGCGGGCGCATTTCGGCCGGCACGCGGCGCAGCTCAGCCCACGCGAGGCGGCGCTGCTGGCGGCCGTGCTGCCGGACCCGCGCGCCTGGCGGCCGGAGCGCCCCACGGCCTATCTCGAGGAGCGCGCCGGCACCATCCTCGCCCGCATGCCGGAGGTGGCGGTGCCCTCGGCGAAGGGCTGCCGCTAGTGCGACGCCAAGCGTCGTCGCTGGCGGGCATCAGCAGACGAAGGCGCTACGCGCCTTCGTCTACAGCACTTCGAAGACGTTGTAAATCGGCCCGTCGGCCTTGCGGTCGCCGGTGCCGACGGCCAGCACGCGGTTGAGCCAGCCATATTTCTCCGAGCCGGTCTCGAAGAACGGCGCGATGCGGAAATAATATTCCGCGGGATCGACCTTCTCGCCGCGGTTGAGCCGCTCGAGCACCGAAGCGGGCCCATGGCGATACCCCCGATAGGTCACGGCGATGATGTGGTCGTCATGGGTCTTGAGGGTGAGGCGGACATCGAGCTGGAGCGCGCCGTCGGCGCGGCCGAGGAGCCAGTCGGTGCCGCCCTTCAGCACCGTGCCTTTGAGCCGCGCGCCCTCGAAGCTGCCGCCCTCGACGATGGCGACGCGGCGGTCGCCGAACGGCGTCTTGCCGACCGGCTGGATCTCGCCGACCTTGAGGGTGATGGTGAAGAGATGCGCGGTGCGGATGTCCGCCATTGAGGATCCTCCCTTGGGCTCGAGCCGGGAAATGATGCCACGCAGCGGGACCCGGCGGTAGCCTTCCTCCGTTGATCGCGAGGGGCCGCCGCGGCATCATGGATCGGGCGCCGGAAGCATGAGAGCGTGAGGAGGATGGCATGAGCCGCGTATCCCTGGTCGAGACCAAGCCGGTGCGCGAGCGCGTCAGCGAGGCGGAATGGCAGACGCGGGTCGATCTCGCTGCCTGCTATCGCCTGGTGGCGCGCTACGGCATGACCGATCTCATCTACAACCACATCACCGCGCGGGTGCCGGGCGAGGACGGCCACATCCTCATCAACCCCTATGGCTTCCTCTATACCGAGATCACCGCCTCGAGCCTCTACAAGATCGATCTCGACGGCACTGTCGTGCTCAAGCCCGACACGCCTTATGGCATCAACCATGCCGGCTATGTCATCCACAGCGCGGTGCATGGCGCGCGCCACGACGTTGCCTGCGTCATCCACACCCACAGCCGCGCCGGCATGGCGGTCTCGGCGATGAAATGCGGCTTGCTGCCGCTGACGCAGACGGCGATGCGCTTCCATGGCCAGGTCAGCTATCACCCCTATGAGGGGCCGGCGATCGATCTTTCGGAACGCGCGCGGCTGGTGCGCGACCTCGGCAGCAACGACGTGATGTTCCTCAGGAACCACGGCGTCCTCACCTGCGGCCGCAGCGTCGCCGAGGCCTTCAACCTGCTCTACTGGCTCGAGATGGCCTGCAAGGCGCAGGTCGATTGCATGGCCGCCCGGACCGAGCTCGAGCTTCCCGACGACGAGGTCGCGGCCAAGACGGCGCATCTCTTCGCCCCGGGCACGCGCCGCGTCTATGGCGAGATGGAATGGGAGGCGATGCTGCGCCAGCTCGACCGCGAGGATGCGTCTTATCGAGGCTAACCGGTCGGAGCCCGCGCCAAACCTTCCCATAGCAAAAATATTTGCCGCCAATTCTGCGATCTTTCGTCAGTATTCTACGTCCTGAGACAGGCCCGATCCAGTCGCAGCGGTTGAATATGCGGCTTGCAGATGGCTCAGCTGTGAGCAACCCTTGGCGGCGGCCTATCCTTGGGACCAATCATCCGCCAACGGGTGCCGCGTGTTTGTGCCCTCAGACAGTATGGTATGACGATGAGCGACAGAAGGGTTACTTGGCTACACCTTTCAGACTTCCATGTAGGAATGGACAGCTACGCCCAACGCAAGCTGTTTGCCGAAATTCTCGCTCATGTTCGTGAGCGGCTTGGCACATCCGGGTTTACCTTGGATTTTGTCTTTATGACAGGCGATATCGCCAATAGCGGACAGCCGGCGGAGTACGAGGAGTTTCTTGAGGCGTTCTACATTCCACTTATCAATATAATGGGAAATGCATGGGACGGGAAATTTTTTGCCACTCCGGGAAACCACGATGCTGACCGGGGCATCGCCCAATTTTTTGCGCCTGAGGAAATTTTGAAGAGCAGAACGGAGTTGTTTGACACGACGGACAAAGGAAGACAATTACGAGACCAATTTAGTCGTCGCTTTAGCGCTTTCAACGAATGGGTAATAACAGCCGCTCCTGACGGTTGGCTGCAGTCTGATCGCGGCGCTTTTGACGTGGCTGTCGAAATTCAAGGCCTCACAATAGCAGTCATTGGTCTAAATACAGCGTGGCTTTCCAAAGATGATCACGACCGGCATAATCTATCGCCCGGCTCGAATATCCTCGAGGATGCTCTCACTCGTCACAGGAGCGCGGATGCGAAGATCGTCCTAGGCCACCATCCTTTCGATTGGATGGAGGATAAGGAAGCCCAGCGCATTAGAGCGATCCTTGCTCGGAATAACGCTATCTATCTAGCCGGCCACCTGCATGAGGATGGCGCGCGCTATGAAGATGGCGGAGTGGGCGCTTTTCTTTCTTTACGCTCTGGTTCAGCGTTCCAAGGGCGCGTAGAGGATAGGCCTAAGCTTGTAAACGGACTGCAATGGGGACAACTTTACTTCGATCGCAAGGAAGTTCTGGTACAGGCATATCACTGGTCTGATCAGCATCGCGAATGGAAATTAACTACGGATGCGTTTCCCAATGAGCGTCGGAGCGCAATTCCTGAATGGTGGTCGTTTCCGCTTCCCGCTACTCGCCCAACTGAACGAGAGAAAATTGAATTGCGATCAACGCTTGCGCAAGAATTTTTAGTTCCTCCCCCAGGCTGGGCAATCGTCGACACGGGATTCCTCGATGCCCGACAGGGAAATGATAACGAGGACAAGATACTACAGTACTTTGACGGCCGCCCTCCGGATTGGAGCCTAGCTCTTTCGAAGACGATCCCGAGGCGGAAAATCGCTTCCGAACTACGCAATCGTTTCTTGTCCGTGGATGAACCGATAAGGCCGAGCGTCGTCACGGTACTTGGAGCGGGTGGCGAGGGAAAGTCCACAGCCTTCTATCAAACTGTGGCGGGCCTTGTGCGAGACGCTGGGTGGATCGCCCTCTGGCGCTATGACGAGGAAGCCGCGCTACCAGCAAATTTTCTGGAGGACTGTGCTACACGCTTCAATCGGGTGCTAGTGGCCGTCGATGAGGCGCACTCCTTCTCCGCGGAGGTTCCCACTCTGCTGCTCGCATTGGCCCGTCGCGAGCACCGAAATGTTCACTTCTTCCTCTGCTCTCGCACTATTGACTGGCGCGCCGAAGCCCAGCATGGCGGACACCTTGGACACATCGTCGCATCCTCGGATTACCAAGAATTGCGGCTAGCTGGATTGATTAGGGAGGATGCTGAGCTGCTCATCGATTCATGGGCTATGCTCGGCAAGAAAGGACTCAACGAACTTTACTCTCTTTCCCGGGAAGAGGCGATCGAGCAACTTCGCATAGCCGCGACCGACCAGGGCGGAAACGACGATGAGGGCGTGCTCCTAGGCGCAATGCTTCGGCTTCGCTATGGCAATAAGCTGAAGGATAAGGTTAGATCGATTGTGTACAGATTGCATGAGATGGAAGCGCCCGGGGCGCCGCTAATTGAGGCGTTCACGATGATCGCAGCAATGCACAGCGAAAGCTTGCGCTTTCTATCAAAGCCGGTTCTGTGCGTTGCTCTGGATCTCTCGCCTGCTCAGCTAAAGACAAAGGTATTGAACACCCTAGCAGATGAAGCAGTCGTCGCGGGAGGCGGACGCTTTGTTCTGACGCGCCATAAGGAGATCGCTAGCGTGTCGATAGCGCTTCTTGAGGAAACGAATTTGTTTGGCGACGTTGGTGACATCTTTTCCAGACTCGCACACGCAGCATTGGTTGCTCGTAGTCGCGGCGAGTTCGTGCCAGAATTGCACAAATGGGACTATGACCTACCGCGCCATTTCCTTGAAAGCCATAGACTTCCTCTCGCTCTTTCCATTGCCGAAACATTGCAAAGGAGTGACCCTACGGACATTCGCCTACGTGTAAACCTTTCTAAGATTTATCGGGATGCCGGCGTCGTTTCAAAAGCTGTGGCCGTTTTCAGAAACTTTGACGGTGAGATTGGGACGCGAGCAGCTTGGACGGAGTGGAGCGTCGCCGAAGTGAGCGCATCGAACGCACTGGGTGCGGCGTTACTTGCGGCTATCGCCGTATGCGATCTTCCTCAGATTCCTCCCCCCTCTACGCGCGATGAGCGCGCGTTGGTGGCACTGTCCTATAACTTTCTGACCGCCTCTCAGGACTATTTGAACGAGAGATATAGAGATGCAGCAATGGCCGCAGCTCAGATAGGAGGGCGCATCTTCAAGGGGGAGGAAATCGCAAACCGCCTATCTGAACTGCAAGGGAGAGCGCAAACACTAGGGGCGCGGATAATTCCAGATCACGATCTCGCGAACGCTTTACGTCTCGGAGTAGAGGCTGCCATAGAAGCTGGAGATTTTGACAGACTCACTAAGGGTCGAATACCTAAGGGGCGAGTGACCAGCTTTGATGGTCTCTTAGCCCTGGCGAAGCTTCGTCAGCGCCGGTGAGGCCCCTTCCAGGCCCTCCTGGAGGCCGACCGACGGCCGCTAACCTTCTGTTCACTATTCTCTTCTTGACTTCGCCGCCGGGAAGGCTCATTTAACCGCCAGCAGATTTCTCGCGACTGCGCGACGTGCTCCCGGCTCAAGCGCCCGGGGCGCCCCTCCCGAGATCATCAAACGTCAACACGCCTCCCGGTCGCGCGGGTCAGGCCCCTTCCAGGGTGAAGTGGCGACCGCTCGGCCCGGCGTCTCAACCGCCGCGCCTCAGGCGCATGTCCGCGGCTTTTGATCCCGACACAACAGGTACCGTTGCGGATGACGCCAGAGGCGCGTCCGCACGGCCAATAAAGAAAGATCCTATACAGTGACTTCCAGCTTTTCCGAACTCGCGCTCATCGAGCCGTTGCAGCGCGCCCTTGCCGGCGAAAACTACCACACGCCGACGCCGATCCAGGCGCAGGCGATCCCGCACCTCCTCGCCGGGCGCGACGTGCTCGGCGTGGCGCAGACCGGCACCGGCAAGACCGCGGCCTTTGCCCTCCCGATCCTGCAGCGCCTGGCCCAGCCGCGCGTTGCTCCCTCGCCGAAATCGGCCCGCGCCCTGATCCTGACGCCGACGCGCGAGCTTGCGCTCCAGATCGACGCCAGCTTCCGCGCCTATGGCCGCCATCTCCACCTGCGCCAGGCGGTGATCTTCGGCGGCGTCGGCCAGCAGCCGCAGGTCGCGGCGATGGTGCGCGGCGTCGACATCCTGGTGGCGACGCCGGGCCGGCTTCTCGACCTGATGAACCAGCGCCATGTCCGCTTCGACGGGCTCTCGGTCTTCGTCCTCGACGAGGCCGACCGCATGCTCGACATGGGCTTCATCCGCGACGTCAAGCGCATCATCGCCACGCTCCCCACCGAGCGCCAGACGCTGCTGTTCTCGGCCACCATGCCGGGCGACATCGCCTCGCTCGCGCAGAACGTGCTGAAATCGCCGGTGCGGGTCGAGGTGACGCCGGTCTCCTCAACCGTCGAGCGCATCGATCAGCGCGTGCTGTTCGTCGACGGCGCCAGCAAGCGCCCGCTGCTCGCCGAAGTGCTGCGCGACCCCGCGATTTCGCGCGCCCTGGTCTTCGCCCGCACCAAGCACGGCGCCGACCGCATCGCCAAGGATCTGGCCAAGAGCCGCGTCGAGGCCGCCGCCATCCACGGCAACAAGTCGCAATCGGCGCGCCAGCGCGCGCTGGAAAGCTTTCGCAGCGGTCGCGTCCGGGTGCTGGTCGCCACTGACATCGCCGCCCGCGGCATCGACATCGACGGCATCACCCATGTCATCAATTTCGACCTGCCGAACGTGCCGGAGAGCTATGTCCATCGCATCGGCCGCACCGCGCGCGCCGGCGCCGAGGGCATCGCGCTCTCCTTCTGCAGCGCCGAGGAGCGCGCGCTGCTGCGCGACATCGAGAAACTGACCCGGCGCAAGCTGGCGGTGGTCGAGGACCATCCCTATGCCCGCACCGCGGTGGCGCATCCCTCCGCGCCGCGGCCGCAGCCTCCGGCGCAGCCGCAGCAGCAGCGCCGGCAGGGCCCGGGGCGCGGACGTTGCGGCGGCCGGCCGCATCAGGGCCACGCCCCGGCGGCGCAGCGCGCCTAGGGTCGGGGCTCAATTAGGCTAAGCTCGATCGGTGCGGCTCCCGCCGTTGCTGACGCAACGGCTGACGCCGCCTCGGACGAATTCGCTAGGCGAATTCGCCTGGAGCTCAGCGGGGAAGATCGCCGGCGAGCGTGATGCGGTGCATCACGCGGCGCTGCCCGTGATAGTCGTTGACGGGATTGTGCTGCGTCGCGCGATTGTCCCAGAAGGCGAGCGAGCCCGGCGCCCAGGCGAAGCGGCAGGTGAATTCCGGCCGTGTCTGGTGCTCGAAGAGAAATCCCAGGATCGGCGCGCTTTCCGCCTCGGTCATGCCGACGAAGCGCACGGTATGCGCGATGTTGACATAGAGCGCCTTGCGGCCGGTCTCGGGATGGGTGCGCACCACCGGATGCTTGGCGACGAGCTCCTGGCGCGCCGCCCCCGCCGGATCGGAGCGAATGCGGTCCTCGCGCGTGCGGCTGACATCCGCGCGCGCCGAGCTGTTGACGGCACGAAGTCCGTCCAGCAGCTGCTTCATCCCCGACGACAGCGTCTCATAGGCGAGATACTGGTTGGCGAAGAGCGTGTCGCCGCCCGCCTGCGGCACCTCGCGCGCCACCAGCAGCGTGCCCATGGGCGGGCGCTCGAGATAGGTCGTGTCGCTGTGCCAGATGCCGCCGAAATTCACCGTCTCGTGCTCGAACTTCGCCACCTGGATGATCTCGGGATAGCCCTCGATGCCGCGCACGAAGGGGTATTCGACGGGCGCGCCGAAGCGCCGCGCGAGCGCCAGGAAACGCCCGGGCGGCAGCTCCTGGTCGCGGAAGAAGATGACGAGGTGATCGAGGAGGGCCCGGCGGATCGCCGCCACGCTCGCCTCGTCGAGGGCTCCATCGAGCGCCACGCCCGCGATCTCGGCGCCCAGCGCGCCGGCGATCGGCCGGATGTCGAGCGTCGCCATCGGCCGCTTCCGGTCAGTGGCCGGCGAAATCCGGCTGCCGGCGCGGATGCGCCTCGGCGAAGGCGGGCAGCGACATGCAGTGCTCGTAGATGCGCATCACCCGCGGATAAGCCTTGACCTCGGTCTTGAAGAGCTGCGCCGGCGTCACCTGGGTCACGAGGCAGATATCGGCGACGGTCGGGCCGTCGCCATGGCAGAACTTGCCCGCTGGATTCTTCTCCGCCAGCAGATCCTCCATCGCCTGCAGCCCGGCGCCGAGCCAATGCTGGATCCAGGCGGTGCGCTGCGCCTCGTCGAGCTTCAGCACGTCGGCGAGATAGTTGCGGATGCGCGGCACGATCAGCGGATGGGAATCGGCGACGTTGATCAGGGCAAAGCCACGCACCCAGGCGCGCGCCAGCAGATCCTTGGGCAGGATCGGCGGCTCCGGGTATTTCTCCTCGAGATATTCCAGGATCGCCATCGACTGGAAGAGCTTGGCATCGCCGTCATAAAGCGTCGGCAGCACCGCCTGCGGGTTCCGGCCTCTGTACTCGGGCTTGAACTGGTCGCCGATGTCGAGGTTGATGACGATATCCTCGCGCTTCAGCCCCTTGATGTTGAGCGCGATGCGCACGCGGAACGTCGCCTGCGAGCGCCAATAGGTGTAGAGCTTCACCCGAATCCTCCCTCGGCAATGCCGCCGGTTCACAGCCTCGCATGCGACGCGGACGCTGTCGAGAGCGCCGCCCGCGGTTGCCGCTACCGCTTGCGCGCCGCCGGCACCCTGATCTTCAGCAGCTTCGCCGCGTTGCGGCCGAGGATCGCCGCCTTGTCCTCGGAGCCGAGCTTGGCGCCGGAGACGAAGCCCACGGGGTCGGGCTCGGCCATGTCGAAGGGATAGTCGCTGCCGAGCAGCACATGGTCGCTGCCCCAGATGTCGACGAGGTATTCGAGCTGATGATGGGTGAAGACGATGGTGTCGAAATAGAGCTTCTTCAGATAGCTCGTCGGCTTCTTCTTGATTGCCGTGCGGCTGTCCGGGCGCGCGCCATGGCCGTGGTCGATGCGGCCGGAATAGGCCGGCAGGAAACCGCCGCCATGGGCGACGCAGATCTTGAGCCGCGGATAGGCATCGAGCACGCCGCCGAAGATGAGATGGCCCACCGCCACGGTGCTGTCGAGCGGGTTGCCGATGATGTTGTTGAAGTAGTGGTCGGAGAGGCGGCGGCCCTCGGTGAAGCCGTTGGGGTGGAGGAAGATGAGGATGCCGAGCTCCTCGGCATTTGGCGAAGAACGGGCGGAAGCGCGGCTCCGACAGCTCGGCGCCGGCGACGTTGGTGCAGATCTCGACGCCGCGCAGCCCCAGCTCCTTCACCAGCCGCTCGAGCTCGGGCACCGCGAGCTCCGGCACCTGCAGCGGCACCGTGCCCAATCCCACGAAGCGGTCGGGATGCTGCGCCACGATCTCGGCAATGCGGTTGTTGACCAGCCGCGCCGTCTCGCGGCCGAGCTCGGCCGGCGCCCAGTAATAGTATTGGTGCGGCGCCGGCGAGATCGCCTGCATGTCGATGCCGAGCCGATCCATGACCGCGAGCCGGGTCTCGACCGAGGTGAGCTTGCCGTGGATGGCCTCCATCTGCTTGCGGTTGACCTCGCGCGTCGCCTCCGTCGCGTGCCGGATCGACGGCTCGTAATCCGGCCGGAAGGCGGGCTTCGCCAGGCGATCGGCCTCGGGGGTGAAGACGTGGCAATGGATGTCGACGGTGAAATGCCGGCGCGGCGCGGCCCGGCCGCGCGCGCGGGTGCGCTTGGTCTCTACGCGCATGGCGTGCGCCGCCGCGGGATGGCAGGAATAAAGCATGCGGGATGTCCTCCGTTAAGGTGCGGGGCGCAAGGCGCGCCAGATCTTTTCCGGTGTCGCCGGCATATCGATCATGCTACCGGGCAGCGCGTCGGTGATGGCGTTCATCACCGCGGCGAGCGCGCCGGTGGTGCCGGCCTCGCCGGTGCCTTTGACGCCGAGCGGGTTGGTGCGGCAGGGCACGGGATGGAGCACGCCCATGACATCCGGCACGGTGTCGGCGCGCGGCATGGTGTAGTCCATGAAGGAGCCGGCGAGGAGCTGGCCGCTGCCGGGATCGTAGACCGCGTCCTCGTAGAGCGCCTGGCCGATGCCTTGCGCGACGCCGCCCTGCACCTGGCCTTCGACCAGCACGGGATCGAGCGCCACGCCGCAATCATCGACCGCGACATAGGAGGGGATCGCCACGACGCCCGTATCAGGGTCGATCTCGACCTCGCAGATGTGGCAGCCATTGGGGAAGGATTGCGGCACCTCGATGCGCGACTTGCTGTCGAGCGCCTCGCCCGATGCCGCCGCCTGCCGCGCCACCTCGAAAAGCGAGAGCGCGCGGTCGGTGCCGGGGATGCGGAAGGCGCCCGCGGCGTAATCGATATCCGCCTCCGCCGCCTCGAGCAAACGGGCGGCGACGCGCTTGCCCTTCTCGATCACCAGCTCGACGGCGCGCAGCGAGGCCGCGCCCGAGGTCATGGTGCCGCGCGAGGCGACGGTGCCGGAGCCGTCGATGCCGAGGCGCGTGTCGCCGGCGCGTACGCGCACCTTGGCCGCATCGACGCCGAGCCGCTCGGCCACCAGCCGGCCGAAGATCGTGGCATGGCCCTGGCCGGTGGCGCCGGTGGCGAGATCGACCGTCAGCGTGCCGTCGCCGGGAAAGGTGATGCCCGCCCCTTCCATCGGCGCGCCGCCGGCATGCTCGAGGAAGCAGGAGATGCCGAGGCCGCGCCGCTTGCCGGCGGCGGCGGCGCTGCGGCGGCGCTGGGCGAATCCCGCGACATCGGCGAGCACCAGCGCGCGCTCGAAGATCGCCGGGAAATCGCCGCTGTCATAGGTGACGCCGATCGGCGTCTTGTACGGGATCTCGCCGGGGGTGATCAGGTTGCGCCGGCGCAGCGCGAGGCGGTCGATGCCGCTGATCCGCGCCGCCTCGTCGATCGCGCGCTCGATGGCGTAATTGGCCTCGGGCCGCCCGGCGCCGCGATAGGGCCCGGTCGGCACCGTGTTGGTGAAGACGCAGCGGATCTCGCCGAGGATGCGCGGGATGCGGTACACGCTGCTGAGGCAGCGCGCGAAATTGCTGGTGGCGATGAACGCGCCATGGGAGGTGATGTAGGCGCCCATGGCGGCCAGCACCTTGACCCGGAGCGCCAGGAAGTTGCCGTCACCGTCGAGCGCCAGCTCGGCCTCGGTGAGGGTGTCGCGCGCCTGCTGGTCGGTGACGAAGGCCTCCGAGCGCGTCGACATCCAATGCACCGGCCGCCCGACGCGCCGGGCCGCGATCAGCAGCGCCACATATTCGGGATAGGCCGGCGCCTTCATGCCGAAGCCGCCGCCGACATCCTCGGTGGTGACGCGCAGCTTGTCGCGCTCGACGCCGAGGATGGCGACGAGCTGGTCGCGCAGCATGGTGACGCCTTGCGAGCCGACGCGCAGGGTGTAGGCGCCGCTCGCGGGATCGAAGCCGGCGGTGGCGCCGCGCGGCTCCATCGAGGCGACGACGAGGCGCTGATTGACCAGCGAGACGCGCGCCACATGCCTAGCCTCGCGCATAAGGCGGTCGATCTCGGCGAGGTTGCCGGGCTCGGCGCCGAGCGCCCAGTCGAGCGCGATGTTGCCCGGCGCCTGGGCGAAGAGCTGCGGCGCGCCGGGCGCCGCCGCCGCCCGCAGATCGGTCACCGCCGGCAGCACCTCGTAATCGACCTCGACCAGATCGGCCGCGTCCTGCGCCGCGGCGCGCGTCTCGGCCACCACCAGCGCCACCGGCTCGCCGGCGTGAAGCGCCCGCGCGCCCACCAGCGCCGGACGATGCGGCACCTTGAGCGCCGCCCCGTCGCGACCGGTCTGCGGCACCGGGCGCGCCACGCTGCCGGCGCCCGCGGCCTCGATATCGGCGGCGGTGAGGATCGCAAGCACGCCCGGCGCCGCCGCGGCCGCTTCGCTGTCGATGCCGCGGATGCGGGCCGCGGCATGGGGCGAGCGCACGAAGCAGGCGACGACCTCGCCCGGCACCGGCGCATCGGCGGCGTAGCGGCCCCGGCCGCGCAGCAGCGGCTCGTCCTCGATGCGTCCACGCCAAGTTCCTGTCGCCGCCATGCCGTCCTCGCCTCAGAACACGCCGAGATGATGATGAAGATCGATGCCGCTCGCCTTCATTGCTGCCGCCGTGTCGGCGGCGGCGACGCGGCCGCTGTTGAGGATGATGATATCGTCCGCGACTTCGAACACCAGCTTGGCGTTCTGCTCGACCAGCAGGATGGAGAGCCCTTGCTGCTTCAGCCGGCGCACCATCGCCATCACCTCGGCGACGATCTGCGGCGCCAGCCCCTCGGAGGGCTCGTCCATCAGCAGCACGCGCGGGTTCGACATCAGCGCGCGGCCGATCGCCAGCATCTGCTGCTCGCCGCCCGAGAGATATCCTGCCGGCTGGTGCTGGCGCTCGGCCAGCCGCGGGAAGCTGGCGAAGACGCTCTCGATGGTCCAGGCGTGTCGCGCCCCCGCCGCCGGCTTGCGCGCCGCCACCGTCAGGTTCTCGCGCACGCTGAGGCTTTTGAAGATGCGCCGTCCTTGCGGCACCAGCGCCATGCCGCGCCGGGCGATGGCCTCGGGCGGCCGGGCGGTGACCGCCTCGCCGAACAGGCTGACCGTGCCGGCGCGCGGCGGCAGCAATCCTACGGCGACGTTCATGCAGGTGGTCTTGCCGGCGCCGTTGCGGCCGAGCAGGCCCAGCAGGCGGCCTTCGCCCAGCCGCAGCGACACCTGCTGCAGCACGTGGCTGTCGCCGTAATAGGCGTCGATGCCGCCCAGCGCCAGCGCGTCAGGCGCCAAAATAGACCTCCCGCGTGCGCGGATGCGCCACCACCTCGGCGCGGCTGCCCTCGACGAGGATCTGGCCGAAATGCATGAGCGTGATGCGGTCGGCGAGCTTGAGCGCCACGTCCATGTCGTGCTCGATCATGAGCAGGGTGACGTCGCGCGGGATCGATGCCAGCAGGCGCCGCACGTCCTTGCGCTCGTCGACCGAGAGGCCGGCGAACGGCTCGTCGAGCAGCAGCACCTTCGGCTGCTGCGCCAGCGCCATGGCGATCTCGACGCGCCGGCGCTCGCCATAGGAGGTCTGCGCCAGACTGCGCCCGGCCAGCGCCTCGAGCCCGACCGCGGCCAGCGCCGCGCGGGCGCGGGCGATCAACGCGCTCTGCCGCTCGAGGCGCAGGAACGGGTTCCAGCGCAGCGGCGACAGCCCCAGCAGCGACAGGGTGACGTTGTGCAGCAGCGTCTCCTGCGGGAAGAGCGTGATGATCTGATAGGTGCGGGCGAGCCCCAGATGTGGCCGCGCCCGGCTCGGCAGGGAGGTGATGTCGCGGCCGAACAGCGCGATGCTGCCCTGATCGGGCCTGAGCTCGCCGGCGATGAGGTTGAAGAGCGTGGTCTTGCCGGCGCCGTTGGGGCCGATGATCAGCCGGCGCTCGCCCTGCTCGAGGTCGAGCGTGACGTCGGCGGTGACGCGCAGGCCGCCGAAGGACTTGCCGAGATCGCGCAGCGCCAGCGCGCTCACGGCGCCGCTCCGGCAGCGGGAAGGCGGCGCCGCAGCGTCCAGAGCCGGCGGCCGAGGCGCGCCGTGCCCGGCACCAGCCCTTCGGGCATGAAGAGGACGATGGCGACGAAGATGGCGCCCAACAGGAAGTTCCAGCGCTCGATATAGGCGCTCGCCACATTCTTCATGACGACCACCAGCGCCGCGCCGGCGATCGGGCCGAGCAGCGTGCCGCTGCCGCCGGAGATCACCATCAGCAGCGCCTCGGCCGAACTGCCGAGCGACAGCACGTTGGGGCTGACGAACTGGTTGTAGTAGCAGAAGAGCAGCCCGGCAACGCCGCTCCAGAAGCCCGAGAAGAGAAAGGCCAGGAAGCGGATGAGCCAGACATTGTAGCCGAGCGCGGTCATGCGCCGCGGCTGGTCGCGCGTGCCCTTGAGGCTCGCTCCCAGCGGCGAGGCGGCGAACACCGCGATCGAGGCCAGCGCCAGGAGAAAGACGACCAGCGTGAGGCCGTAGAACGGCGCGGCGGCGGCGAGCGAGATGCCGAAAGGCTGCGGCCGCGCCGCCAGGTTGATGCCGTTGTCGCCGCCGGTGAGGCCGATCCAGCGATAGGCCATGCCCCACAGGATCTGGCCGATGGCGAGCGTGATCATGAGGAAGCCGATCCCCGAGGAGCGCAGCGACAGCACCGCAAACCCCGCCGACGCGGCCAGCAGCAGGGCGAGCGCGCCGAGCGCCGCCGCCAGCTGGCCGACATCGTGCGCGACCAGCCAGGCGACGGCATAGCAGGCGATGCCGAAGAGGCCGGCATGGCCGAGCGAGACCAGCCCGGCATAGCCCACCAGCACGTTGAGGCCGAGGGCGAAGACGGCATAGATGAGGATCTGACTCAGGATGTTGAGGTAGTAGTCGCCCGGGATCCACAGCGGCGCCGCCGCCAGCGCGCAGAGTGCCGCGGCCGCGGCCACCCTCCGGATCATGGCGCGTGCCTGCCGAAGAGACCCTGGGGGCGGAACAGCAGGATGAGCAGCATCGGCAGGAAGAGGATGATGTAGGCGATCTCGGGAAACAGCACCTGGCCGAAATTGTAGAGAAAGCCGATGACGACGCTGCCGAGGAGCGCGCCCAGCAGGCTGCCGGTGCCGCCGAGAATGACCACGATCAGCGCCAGCGGCAGCATGTCGGCGTCGAGACCGGGATAGACCGAGAGGATCGGGCCGCCCATGACGCCGGCAAATCCGGCGATCCCCGCCCCCAGGCAGAAGATCAGGGTGAAGAGGCGCGAGACGCGGATGCCGGCGACGCGCGCCATCGGCGCGTCATCGACGCCGGCGCGGATCATCGCGCCGAGCCGCGTGCGGTCGAGCATCACCCAGAGCGCCGCGGCGATGAGGACGGCGATGACGACGATCGCCAGCCGATAGGCGGGAAAGACGATGCTGGCGATCGGCACGACGCCGCGCAGGCCCGCGGGGGTGTCGAACGAGATCGGATCGCCGCCCCAGATCATCAGGCAGAGATCGGCGATCATGAAGGACAGGCCGAGCGTCACCAGCACCTGGGCCAGCTCCTGCCCGGCGAGCCGGCGCAGCAGCAGGCGCTCGATGCCGCCGCCGATCACCGCCATGGCCGCCGCCGCCAGCAGCGCCGAGAGCCAGAATCCGAGCCCCAGCGCGAGCAGGCTGGCGCCGATATAGGCGCCGAGCATGAAGAACGAGCCGTGCGTCAGGTTGGGGATGCGCATCAGCCCGAAGATCAGCGAGAAGCCGGCCGAGAGCAGGAAGAGCAGGCCGCCCAGGGTGACGCTGTTCACGCCGAGCAGCAGCCACTGGTTCATGGTCGCCGACGTCCGGAGAAGCGCGCCCTCGCCTCAGCTCCTGAGCGGCGGGTAGTCGCGGGAATAGACCGGCTGCGCCAGGTACTTCTTCTCGTCATAGGTCCAGAACTGGCCGACATTGGCATAGGTCTTGATAATGGTGTTGACGAGCTTGCCGTCCTTGCGGTCGAGCCGGCGGATGAAGACATTCCCCACGACATTGCCGAGCCGGTCGAAGTGGAAGGCGCCGCGCGGCGTGTCGGTGAGCGAGACGCTGCGCAAGGCGGCCATCAGCGCCGCCTTGTCCGCCGTCTTGCCGCCGGTCTTCTCCAGCGCCGCCTCGATGCACATGCCGTTGATGAACATGCCCGCGGCGTAGCCGCCCGGCACGTTGCCGTAGTCCTTCACCATGTCGCCAACGAAGCGCCGGTTGCTGGCGGTGTCGAGGTCGCTCGAGTACCAGCTCGCGGAAATCGCCCCCACCGCGTCGTCGCCGAAGCTCTTCAGCAGCGCGTCGTCATAGGCGGTCCAGCCGCCGAGCCGCGGATACTTCGCCTTGAGGCCGAGCTCGGCATATTGCTGATTGAACTTGATCGGGTTGGAGCCGGCGAAGCCGTTCCACACCCCGTCGACATCGGCGATCTGCGCCAGGAACGGCGTGAAATCGGCGGTGTTGAGCGGCGGCCATAGCTTCTTGACGATCCGGCCACCCTCATCCTCGAAGACGCGCTGGAAGCCGCCGGCCTGCTCGTAGCCGAAGGCGAAATCTTCGGAGATGGTGGCGGCGCGCTTCAGCTTCAGCTCCTTGGCCGCGTAGTCGCCCAGCGGATGATTGCACTGGGACGAGGTCGCCGAGGCGCGGATGAAATAGGAGCTGGGCCGGCGCTGGGTCATGTCGTCGGCGGCGGCGAGGCTGAGCAGCGGCACCTGGGCCTGCTCGACATAGGCGCTGATCGCCAGCAGCTCGAAGGCGGCCAGCGGACCGACGATGACGTCGACCTTGTCGCGCTCGATCAGCTCCTGCGCCTTGGTCTTGGCGCCGGCGGGGTTGCCGCCGGTGTCGGCGACGACGAGCTCGACCTTGCGGCCGGCGAGCATGGAGGCCTTCTGCTTGAGGAAGACCGACATCCCCTGCTCCATCTGCAGGCCACCTTGCGCCAACGGCCCGGTCTTCACCGTCAGCAGCCCGATGCGCACGCTCTCGCCCGCGGCGATCGCCGGCGCCCAGGGCAGCGCCGCCGCCGCGGCCGTACCTGCCAGAAAACTGCGTCGATCGAGTTTCCACGCCATGGAGCCCTCCCGTTCACGACCGCTCTGCGGCGGCTCGCCTGCCCGCCGCACCCCGCGAGCGGGCCTGATCAAGTGATAATGATGATCGGCGAGCGCCGCCATCCCGTCCAGCAAAAAAGCGGCCGAAGCGGCCCGGCCACGGGCGAAAATCGCCCACCGCCGCACCCCTTGCCTTTCCCCCCTATTTTATCAGATGATAAGGAGCAGGAGGCAAGCCCCATGCAGCTCGGCTATTTCACCATGCCGCTCCACCCGCCGGAGCGCGACTATACGGAGACGCTGCGGGAGGACCGGGAGGCAATCATCCTGGCGGACCGGCTGGGATATGCCGAGGCCTTCGTCGGCGAGCACGTCACCGATCGCGCCGAGACCATCACCTCCTGCCTCGTCTTCATCGCCAGCCTGATCGGCGAGACGCGGCGCATCAAGCTCGGCAGCGGCACGGTGAACCTGCCGAACAGCCATCCGGCCGCGGTGGCGGCTCAGGTGGCGATGCTCGACCATCTGCTCCAGGGCCGCTTCCTCTTCGGCATCAGCCCCGGCGGCCTGCGCTCGGACGCGGAGGTCTTCGGCAATCTCGACAAGGACCGCACCGCCATGTTCGTCGAGGCGATCGACATGGTGCTGAAGATCTGGTCGACGGACCCGCCCTACAATCTCGAGGGCAAATTCTGGAAGGTCACGACCGAGCGGACGCTCGACCGGCAGATCGGCCAGGGCGTGATGGTGAAGCCCTATCAGCAGCCGCATCCGCCGATCGTCGTCACCGTGGTGGCGCCCTTCTCCAAGGGCGTCGTCGCCGCGGCCGAGCGCGGCTGGACGCCGATCTCGGCCAACTTCCTGCAGCCGCCCTGGGTCGCCTCGCACTGGCCGATGTACGAGCAGGGCTGCAAGAACGCCGGCCGCCTGGCGCGACGTTCCGACTGGCGCATCGCCAAGAGCGTGTTCGTCGCCGACGACGAGGCGCTGGCGCGCCGCTATGCAAAGGACGAGGGCAGCCCCTATCGCTTCTACTACCGCAACCTCATGAAGAAGCTCATCGGTAACGGCAGACCGGAGCTCTTCAAGCGCGACCGCGCCATGCCCGACAGCGCCATCACCCTCGATTATGTCGTGGATTCCCTCGTCATCTGCGGTACCGTGAACAGCGTCGTCGACCAGCTCCTGGGATTCCGCGAGCAGGTGGGCGCGTTCGGCACCCTGCTTTATGCGGGGCATGACTGGGTCGATCCCGCGCTGGGCCGGCGCTCGATGGAGCTGATGGCCAGCGAAGTCATGCCCCGCGTCAACGAGGCGCTGAAATCGGAAGCGGCCGACTAGGGGAACGAGGGGCGGCGATGAGCCGGAGCGGAGGCGGGAATTTCGGCGGCGGTGCGGCGCCGCGGGCGGGCCGATCATAACCGCGGCACTGCGTCAGTCGCGCAAGCCCGGCTTGCGCCGCGCCGCGGCCGCCCGGCCCAAGCCGGGCAAGGCCGCCAAGCGCCTCGCCGCGGCCGATCGCGAGCAGCAGATCCTGGCCGAGGCCATCCGCTTCTTTGCCGAGGTGGGATTCGCCGGCCAGACCCGCGAGCTGGCGCAGCGCCTCGGCATCACCCAGCCGCTGCTCTATCGCTATTTCCCGACCAAGCAGGTGCTGATCGAACGCGTCTTCAAGGAGGTCTTCCTGAAGCGCATGGATCCGAGCTGGTCGGCGCTCATCGCCGACCGCTCGCGCCCGCTCGAAGAGCGGCTGCTGGAGTTCTACCGCGGCTATGCGCGCGCCACCTATACCTATGAATGGATCCGCATCTACATGTTCTCGGCCCTCATGGGCAACGACATCAACCGGCGCTACATCGGCATCGTCGAGCGGAAGATCCTGAAGCCGATCTGCGCCGAGATCCGCCATCACTGCCGCCTGCCGCTGGCGCCGGAGACGCCGATCAGCGAGGCGGAGCTCGAGCATGTCTGGGTGATGCATGGCGGCATCTTCTATTACGCCGTCCGCAAATACGTCTATCACAGCCGCGTCGCCGCCGATTTCGATGCCATCGTGCGGCGCGCGGTCGCGGCAATGCTGGCGGGTGTCGCCGCGCTCGGCGCACCCTGAGCCGCCAAGGGAGAAGCAATGAAGAAGACCGGCATCATCGGCATCGGCATCATGGGCTCGGCAATCGCCCGCAATGTCATCGCGGCGGGGCTGCCGGTGGTGGGATTCGACATCGCGGCCGAGCGCCGCGCCGAGCTCGCCGCGATGGGCGGCGAAGTGGCGCGCTCCGCCGCGGAGGTGGCGAAGGCCGCCGACATCGTCCTCACCAGCCTGCCCAGCATCGCGGCGCTCGACGAGACCGCGGCGGCGATCGCCGCCCATGCCGCCAAGGGCACGGTGGTGGCAGAGCTCAGCACGCTGCCGATCGCGGTGAAGGAGCGCCATCGCGCGGCGCTCGCCGATGCGGGCATCACGCTGCTCGATTGCCCGCTGAGCGGCACCGGCGCGCAGGCGGTGACGCGCGACCTCGTCGTCTACGCGTCGGGCGATCGCGCCGCCGTCGAGCGCTGCGGCGAGGTCTTCGCCGGCTTCGCGCGGCTCAGCCATTATCTCGGCGCCTTCGGCAATGGCAGCCGGATGAAGTTCGTCGCCAACCTGCTGGTCGCGATCCACAACGTCGCCACGGCCGAGGCGATGGTGTTCGGCATGAAGGCCGGGCTGGCGGCGCAGGACATCGTCAAGGTGATCGCCAGCGGCGCCGGCAATTCCCGCGTCTTCGAGCTGCGCGCGCCCTTGATGGCCAAGGACGAGTACCAGCCGGCGACGATGAAGATCGACATCTGGCAGAAGGACATGGCGGTGATCGGCGACTTCGCCAAGAGCCTGGGCGTGGCGCTGCCGCTCTTCGGCGCCAGCGTGCCGGTCTATAACGGCGCCATCGGCATGGGTCTCGGTGGCGACGACACCGCCGCCGTCTGCGCCGTGATCGAGGCAATGTCGGGGGTCGAGCGGCAAGGCTGATCGCGCGGCGGCGCAGCCGACAACATAAAAAATTCTCACCACGGAGACACGGAGAGCACGGAGAAGCGAAGAGCGATGCGCGCTTCGCGCGCCCGACCTCTTCTCCGTGTCTTCCGTGCCTCCGTGATGCATCCTCGATGCATTGCCCTCCCTTGATGGCGGACCGTACGTCTCGCCTCACCGCGCCGTTCCTCCTATGATGATCCGAAAGGGAGGATCCCATGAAGGCTTTTGATCTCTCGGGCAAGGTGGCGGTCGTCACCGGCGGCAATGGCGGCATCGGGCTCGGCATGGCCGAGGCGCTGGCCGAGGCCGGATGCGCCGTCCATATCTGGGCGCGCAACGCCAAGAAGAACGCCGCGGCGGTGGCCCGGCTGCGCGCCAAGGGCGGCCGCGCCGAGGCGACGGTCTGCGATGTCAGCGATCCCAAATCCGTCGCGGCGGCGATGGCGGCGACGCTCGAGAGCTTCGGCCGCGTCGATGGCTGCTTCGCCAATGCCGGCATGGGCGGCGGCGGGCGGCGCTCCTTCATCGAGCGGCCGCTGGAGGAATGGCGCGAGCTTCTCGCGGTCAATCTCGACGGTGCCTTCCTGACGCTGCAGGCGGCAGCGCGGCACATGGTGGAGCGCGCCGGCAAAGGCGACGCCTTCGGCCGGCTCGTCGTCACCTCGAGCATCGCCTCGGTGTTCGGCACCGCGCGCAACGAGCATTACGCCGCGAGCAAGGCCGCGCTCAACGCGCTGACGCGCGCGCTCGCGGTCGAGCTGGCGCGCTACGGCGTCACCGCCAATGCCATCCTGCCCGGCTGGATCAAGAGCGAGATGACCGAGGGCGTCATGAGCAACGACAAATTCGTCGGCGCGGTGATGCCGCGCATCCCGATGCGGCGCTTCGGCGAGCCCGCCGATTTCGGCGGCATCGCCGTCTATCTCATGAGCGGCGCCTCCTCCTATCACACCGGCGACCTCTTCCTGATCGATGGCGGCTACGCGCTGTTCTAGCGGGACGGGCATGATGCAACCCTTGAGCGGCGGCTGGCCGGACGATCCCGCGGCGATGCGCGACGCGGCGCTCGCCTTCGATCTGAAGCGGCTCGAGCGGCGCTTTCTCGACGATCCCTACCCGCTCTACCGCGCGCTGCGCGAGCACGATCCGATCCACCGCATGCCCGATGGCTCCTATTTCCTCACGCGCTACGAGGAGTGCGATGCGGTCTATCGCGATCCCCAGACCTGGAGCTCGGACAAGACGGTCGACTTCCGCCCCAATTTCGGCGAGAGCCTGCTCTACGAGCATCACACCACCAGCCTCGTCTTCAACGATCCTCCCTATCACACGCGGGTGCGCCGGCTGCTGGCGCCGGCCTTCACGCCGCGCGCGCTCAAGGCGCTGCAGGCGCGGGTCGAGGCGCTGGTCGATCGGCTGCTGGACGCGATCGCGGCGCGCGGCCGCTGCGACCTGATCGAGGATTTCGCCTCCGCCATCCCGGTGCAGCTCATCGGCGACATGCTGGGCGTGCCGCAGCAGGAGCGCGGACCGCTGCGCGGCTGGTCGCTGGCCATCCTGGGCGCGCTGGAGCCGGTGCTGTCGCCGGCGCAGCGCGCGCAGGGCATCGCGGCGGTGGCGGAGTTCAAGGCTTATCTCGGCGATCTCGTCGCCCGGCGGCTGGCCGAAGGCGGCGGCGATGACGGCGAGATCCTCTCCACCCTGATCAAGGCCAGCGAGTTCAGCCGGGCCGACGGCGCCCAGGAGCGGCTCACCAAGCTCGAGCTGCTGCACAATTGCATCTTCCTGCTGAATGCCGGGCACGAGACCACGACCAACCTCATCGGCAACGGCGTCGATCTGCTGCTGCGCCATCCCGGGGCGCTCGCCGAGCTCCGGCGCGAGCCGGCGCTCATCGAGGGCGCGGTGGAGGAGTTCCTGCGGCTCGAAAGCTCGAACCAGCTCGGCAACCGCCGCGCGGCAAGGGCGACCGCGCTCGGCGGCATAGCACTGCCGGCGGGCAGCTATGTCCATATCGCCATCGGCGCCGCCAATCGCGATCCCGCGCACTTCGCCGATCCCGAGCGGCTCGACCTGCGCCGTACGCCCAACCGGCACCTCGCCTTCGGCACCGGCATCCACGCCTGCGCCGGCATGTCGCTGGCGCGCATGGAAGGCGTAGTGGCGATCGGCCGCTTGGTGCGGCGCTTCCCGGCGATCGCGCGCGACGGCGAGGCGGTGCGCGGCGGCCGCGCCCGCTTCCGGGGCTTCCTGCGCTATCCGCTTCGGGTCGGTTAGAGCAGCATCTCCTCGACCTGCCGCCACAGCCGCTCCGGCGCTTCGACATGCGGGTTGTGGCCGAGACCGGGCAGCACCGCCGCCTGCGGATCGAAGCGGCGCATCTGCTCCGGGCTCACCATGGGGTCGCGCTCGCCCGCGGCCAGGCGCAGCGGCGCCCGCATCGCCGCGATCACCCCCTCGATCGGCGGGCCGACGACGGCGGTGATGCCGGGGTCGGCGGCGAGACGGAACCGCCCGCCCTCCTCGACGATGCCGGCCGTGGCCGTGCCGGGATCGACCAGTCCCTTGAGGCCGGAGACCCGCAGATAGCGCTCCACCGCCTCCTCGCGCGTGGCGAACCAGCGCACCGGCGCACGCGCCAGTTCCTGCGCCTTGGCGATCTCCTCCTCGCTCCAGACGAGCTTGACGCCGAAGGCGATCACCTGCCGCACGCGCACGCCGAACCAGCGGCTGGCGAGGCTCATGGCGACGGCGCCGCCCATGGAATGGCCGAGCACCACCACCTCCTCGCCAGGCTCGAAGAGCCCCGCGACATCGGCGGCGTGGGTCGCGAAAGCGTAAGGGGCGCGATGCTCCGAGCGGCCATGGCCGCGCAAATCGGGGGCGACCCAGCGTCCCGGCCAGCGCGCCGCCAGCAGCGGCCGCAACCCCTCCCATACCGCCGCATTGGCGCCCTGCCCGTGCAGCAGAAGCAGCGCCGGGCCGCCGCTGCCGCCGCTCTCGACCCACAGGCTCGGTCCGGATGTCGTTCGTGCCATGCGCGAACCGTAAGCACCGGCCGCGAAGCGGTCAATCGCCGCGGGAGCCATAGGCGCGTCGCGCGGACCGGGTGTAGAGTGCGCGCAGCCTCCCCCACGATCGAGGATGCCATCGATGCCGCTGGCCCCATCCGGCCAAGAGATCACCGCACCTGCCCCGCGCCCGAGCCGGCGCAACCTGCTCAAGGCCGGCGTCGCGACGCTCGCCTTGGTGACGAGCCCGCTCGCCCTCGGCCTGCCGGCCGCGGCGGCGGAAACGATGCCGGCGAAGATCGTCATCGGCTCCCTGCCCGCCAATACCGAGATCACCGCCTATATCGGCGAGGTCGACTACTTCAAGGGGGAGGGTCTCGCCGTCGAACTGCTCCATGGCGCGGACGTGCCGGCGGTGATGGAGGCGCTGGTCGGCGGCAGCATTCCGCTGGGCGATGTCGGCGTCGCTGCCGCCATCATCGCCACCGCCCGCGGCCTGCCGCTCCTCCATCCCGCGCTGGGCGCCGTCGGCACGCCGCAACGACCCCTCAGCCGCATCATGGTGCGGGGCGATTCGCCGATCGTCGAGGTGCCACAGCTCAGGGGCAAAAAGCTGGCGCTCGATCGGCGCGGCACGCTCGAGGATCTCGCGCTTGCCGCGCTCAAGAAGACGCATGCGCTCGCCCGCGAGGAGATCGAGATCGTGCTGCTGCCCGCGGCGGGGCAGCCGCAGGCGCTGGCGCAAGGCCAGGTCGATGCGATCTATGCGGCGCCGCCCGTCGATGCCGCGGCCGAGCAGCGCTTCCACGCGCGCACGCTGATCAACACCGCCGATTTCATCCCCTATATCGGCTACGGCACGCTCGCCATGCGGCGCGATTTCGTCGACGCCTATCCCGGTGCCGCGCGCAAGGCGATGACCGCCTGGCTGCGCTTCTGCCGCTGGATCGACGACCACGCCGAGGCGGCGCGCCGGGTGAGCGGCGCCAATCTCGACCTCGATCAGGATCTGCGCGCCACCGTGCGCGTCGCCTATTTCGCGCGCAATGGCCTGCCGGTGATGCCCAATCTCTGGCACATCTACGAGATGCTGGCCGCGGGCAAGGCGCTCGACACGGTGAGCGACCCGGCGCGGCTCTTCGAGGAGGCGGTGATCGAGCCGACCCGGCGCATCACGCTGCCGGCGCTCGACGCACTGGGCTGGGACAAGGATGCGGTGGTGCAGGACATGCTGCGCGCCAGCTATCCGCTGCTGACCAAGCCGCCCGAGGCCTATTACGCCGAATGGGAGAAAAAGCTGCTGTCGATCTAGCGGATGCGTTCCGGCGCGCGTGACTGGGCGCGCGGCGGAAGCTAACCTCCGGCCCCTGCGGGACCAAGAAGACGGGAGAGAGTGCATGAGGGAGGGGAATGCCGCGGGAAAGGCGGAGGCGCGCCCGATCGGACGCCGCAGCCTGCTCGGCAAGACGGCGACGCTGATGGGCGGCGCGGCGCTCGGCGGGGTCATCGCGCCGCTGACAGCGGGCGCCGAGGACGGCGCCAATCTGCCGCCCAACGTGCCGGAATGGAGCCGCGAGCAGGGCGCGCCCGTCATCACCCATCCCTATGGCCTGCCTTCACCCTTCGAGAAGGACGTGGTCCGCCACGCGCCGCCGCGGCCGACGACGACGGCGGCCGCCAGCCTCACCCCGCTGCAGGATCTGCACGGCATCATCACCCCCAACGGGCTCTTCTACGAGCGCCACCATGGCGGCGTGCCGGCGATCGATCCGGCGCAGCACCGCCTCCTCGTCCACGGCCTGGTCGAGCGGCCGCTGATCTTCACCATGGACGATCTCATGCGCTTTCCCGCCGTGTCGCGCCTCTATTTCCTCGAATGCTCGGGCAATACCCAGGGCTGGAAGAACGGCGCCGCCAAGCTCACGGTGCAGGACACGCACGGGCTGCTGAGCTGCTGCGAATGGACGGGCGTGATGCTGTCCACTGTGCTCGAGGAGGTGGGCGCGAGCAAATCGGCGCGCTGGCTGCTGGCGGAAAGCGCCGATGCGGCGGGGATGGACCGCAGCGTGCCGATGGCCAAGGCCTATGACGACGCGATGCTCGTCTACGCCCAGAACGGCGAGCGGCTGCGGCCGGAGCAGGGCTATCCGCTGCGCCTGCTGCTGCCGGGCTTCGAGGGCAACATGAACGTCAAATGGCTGCGCCGGATCAAGCTCGGCCGCGAGCCCTTCGAGACGCGCGAGGAGACGTTGAAATACACCGACCTGATGCCGGACGGCAAGGCGCGGCAATTCACCTTCGTCATGGAGGCGAAATCGGTGATCACCCGGCCATCGGGCGGGCAGCGCCTCGCCGGCCCCGGCTTCTACGAGATCGCCGGGATCGCCTGGTCCGGACGCGGCAAGATCCGCGCCGTCGACGTCTCCACCGATGGCGGCGTCACCTGGCGGCCGGCGCAGCTGCAGGAGCCGGTGCTGACGAAATGCCTGACGCGCTTTCGCCTGCCCTGGCGCTGGGAGGGCGGGCCGGCGGTGCTGCAAAGCCGCGCCACCGACGAGACCGGCTATGTCCAGCCGGAGCAGCACGCGCTGATCGAGGCGCGCGGCCTGCATTCCTTCTATCACTACAATGGCATCCACAGCTGGAAGCTCGCACCGAGCGGCGAGGTGACCAATGTCGGCTAGACGCGCCGTCGCGCCGCTGCTGGCGCTGCTCGTCTTCGCCGCGCCGGCCGCAGCACGCTACGATCTCGGGCGGCCGGCGACGCCGCAGGAGATCGCCGGCTGGAACACCGACGTGCTGCCCGATGGCACCGGGTTGCCGCCGGGCCAGGGCAGCGTCAAGGAAGGTGAAGCGCTGTTCGCGCAAAGCTGCGCCGCCTGTCACGGCGCCACGGGCGAAGGCAAGCCGATGGACCGGCTGGTCGGCGGCCGGGGCACGCTGGCGACGGCGAAGCCGGTGAAGACGGTGGGCAGCTATTGGCCCTATGCGACGACGCTCTTCGACTACATCCGCCGCGCCATGCCGTTCAGCGCGCCAAAATCGCTCACCAACGACCAAGTCTATGCGGCGAGCGCCTATATCCTCTACCTCAACGGCATCATCGGCGAGGACGCGGTGATGAATGCGGCGAGCCTGCCGAAGGTGAGGATGCCGAACCGCGACGGCTTCATCAGCCCCGACCCGCGCCCGGACGTGCACGCCAAGCGCTGCGAGAAGGATTGCAGCTAGGGACGAGACGAGCCGCGTCAGAGGCCGGCCGGCCCGCCCGAGGAGGAGGCCGCGTTCCGCGGCGGGCCTGAACGCGTACGCCCGGGCGGGAAGCGCAGCGTGCAGGTGGTGCCCATGCCGAGCTCGCTGGCGATCGCCAGCTCAGCGCCGTGCAGCTCCGCCAGGCGCTTGCACAGCGGCAGGCCGAGGCCGACGCCTTCGGTCTCCTGCACCAGCGCGTTCTCGAGGCGCACGAAGGGGGTGAGCGCGCGCGGGATGTCGGCGGACGCCATGCCGACGCCGGTATCGGCGACGCTGATGGTGATGCCGCCTTCCGCCGAGAGGCACGCCATGATCGTGATCTCGCCGTCGGGCAGGGTGAATTTGATCGCGTTGGTGAGCAGGTTCAGCAGGATCTGGCGCAGCTTGGTCTCGTCGGCGAGCAGACGCGGCAGCCCGTGCTGGATGCTGCGGATGAGGCGCAGCCTTTGCCGCTCGGCGCGCGCCGCCACGAGGTCGACGCACTCCTCGATCATCGCGGCGATGTCGATCTCGCTCTCGGCCAGCGGCAGCGCGCCCGCCTCGCCCTGTGACAAGGCCAGGATCTCGCTCGCCAGGTTGAGCAGATGCTGGCCGCTGCTGTGGACGTGGCGGGCATAGTCGCCGTAGCGCGGATTGCCGAGCGGCCCCAGCAGCTGGTCGCGGATCGCCTCGGAGAAGCCCAGGATCGCGGTCAGCGGCGTGCGCAGCTCGTGGCTCAGATGAGCGAAGCTGCGCCACTTGTCCTGCCGCGCCAGATCGAGCTCGGCATGGGTCGAGCTCAGCGACTTGTTGAGCTGAGCGTTGGTGGTCTTGAGCTGCAGCGTGCGTACGATCGAGCGGTGGAGATTGCGCCCGGTGCCGGCCAGGACGACGGCGTAGATCAGGATCAGCGCGCCCAGCATGAGGTAGTCGGGGCCGCGGGTCAGCAGGAAGGCGAACCCGGGCGGTACCATGAAGGGCAGGAGATAGCACAGGAAGGCGGGGAAATAGGCGGAGAGCGAGGTCATCGCCGCAGCCGACATCGCCGCCGCCACCAGCGTCACGAAGAGAAAGTCGAGCGGCTGGCCGAAGAACGGCAAAGCGGCACAGAGGATCCCCCACAACGCGCCCGAGAGCAGCGCGCCGACCGCGAAGCGACGCGCCCAGCGGCGCGCGTCGCGATCGGCCGTGGGCGATCGCCGATAAGCCGCCGACAGCACCATGCGGCCGGCCACCACCAGCGCGGTGAGGCAGAGCCAGGCGACCAGGAACGCGGCCGGGAAGGAGTTGCGCAGCGCCGCCGCGACGATGAGCGCGTTGACGAGATTGGCCGGGATGACGAAGGCGCCGGCATAGAGCAGCCGCACCTGCTCGGCCAGCACGTCCGGGCCGGCGACCTCGCCGTCCGACGGCTTAGCGCGTGGAAGCAGTCTCATCGCGGCCTCTCGCCTCGGCGGGCCGCTGGCGACCCCCGCGCCGCCCGCCGCCGGAGAACAGTAGCACCGGCCGTCCCATTACTACATACCAGGATATTACCAGAAGGTTACCGGCCATTCCGAGAGCCGCAGAAACCCTGGGCCCGCAGGCCCTCGACCCTGTCCGGCACAGGCTCCTACGGCCGGAGCTTTTCCCGCTCATAGCCGGCGACGCGCTTGTAGGCGTCGGTGATGGCGACCAGCTCCTCGCGGCTGATGACGGCGTCGATCGAGGTGAAGGGCTTGTCGCCGGTGCGCTTGTGCACCTCGCCCAGGATCCAGTCGGGGGGTGTGCTGCGGTTGGTGCGCACCACCTTGGCCGTCGCCTCCAGCCGCCGCTCCTCATAGGCCCTGAGCGCGGCCTCGGGATCGGCCGCCGATGCCAGGCAGTCGGCGAGCGCGCGGGCATCGACGATCGCCTGGCCGGCACCGTTCGAGCCGCGGGGATACATGGGATGCGCCGCATCGCCCAGCAGCGTGATCCGGCCGAAGCTCCAGCGCGGCAGCGGGTCCTTGTCGACCATGGGGTATTCCAGCGCCACCTCGGCGCGGCGCAGGAACGCCGGCACGTCGAGCCAGTCGAAACGCCAGTCCTGCACCGGCGGCAGGAAATCCTCGAGCCGGCCGGGGCGCGCCCAATTCCAGCGCTCGTATTTCGGCGTCTCGATCTCGACCACCCAATTCACCAGCTGATGGCCCTCGCCGTCGATCGCGTTGCGGATGGGATAGATCACCAGCTTCGCATGGGTGAACCAGCCGCAGCGGATCATCGCGGCGCCGCCGAGGATCGGCCGCCAGCGCGTGACGCCGCGCCACATGTTGACGCCGGAATAGATCGGCTCGCCCTCGTCGGGATAAAGCTGCTTGCGGATGGCGGAATGAATGCCGTCGGCGCCGATGATCGCGGCGCCGCGCTGGGAGGGCAATTCCTCGCCGCTGCCGAAGCGGCGGAAATGCGCGGTGCCGTCGGCGTCGGCGCCGACGCATTGCCAGCCGAGATGCAGCCGGTCGACGCCCGCCTCGGCGATGAAGGCGTCCTTCAGCACGCGATGCAGATCGGCGCGATGGATCGAGACCTGCGGCCAGTCATAACCGGCGGCGCGGCCCAGCGGCTCGCGGTAGATGAGCTGGCCGAAGCGGTTGAAGAAGGCCGCCTCGGCGGTGAGCACGCCGAGGCCGGCGAGCGTTCCTTCGAGGCCGAGCGCGGTGAGCTCCTTCATCGCATGCGGCAACAGGTTGATGCCGACGCCGAGCGGCTTGATCTCGGGCGCGGCCTCGAAGATGCGGCAGGGAATGCCGGCGCGGGTCAGCATCAATCCCAGCGTCAGCCCGCCGACGCCGCCGCCGATGATGAGCGTATCCGACATGCGGGTCAGCGCCCCTTGAACACCGGCTTGCGCTTCTCGATGAAGGCGGCGACGCCTTCGACATGATCCTCGGTGGCGGCGGCCGCGGCCATGCCCTCGGCCTCGCGATGCGACTGCTCGTCCCAGGAATTGTCGAAGGAGGCGCGGATGAGCTGCTTCGCGCGGCCGAGCGCCACGGTCGGGCCGTCCGCCAGCTTGCGCGCGAGCGCCGCGGTCTCCTCGGCCAGCGCGGCGCGCGGCACGACCCGGTTGAGGATGCCGATCTCGAGCGCATGCGGCGCGCCGAAGCGCTCGCCCAGGAGCGCGATCTCCAGCGCCCGGCGCTCGCCGACGATGCGCGGCAGGAAATATGTCGCGCCGCCATCGGCGGACAGCCCGATATGGCGGTAGGCGAGCGTGAAGACCGCGTCCTCGGCGGCGATCGCGAGATCGCTGGCGAGCACCACGCTGAGGCCGAAGCCGGCGGCGGCGCCCTGCACCGAGGCGAGCACCGGCTTCGCCATGCGGCGCAGGTGATAGATCGCCTGATGCACCTTGACGACGCGCATCTCGAGCTTGGCGACGTGGCCGGCGCGATCGTCGCTCAGCGATTTCTGGAAGCCCTTGATGTCGCCACCGGCCATGAAATGGTCGCCGGCGCCGCGGATGACGACGCAGCGCACGGCGGCGTCGCGCTCGAAACGGCCCGTCGCCTCGATGAAGCCGTCGGTCATTTCCGGCGACAGCGCGTTGAGTGCCTCGGGGCGGTTGAAGACGATGCTGCCGATCCCGTCCCTGACCTCGGTCAGGACATGCTCCGCCATGAGCGCTCTCCCATCCTATTTTTCCGGGCCGGAGTACAGCATTTCCATGAACGCGATGCCAGAGCGATGTCGCGCTTGCCTTTTGGCGCAGGCCCCGCGACCCTGGCACCCGACAGGGAAAGGAAACGCGATGCTCGAGACGCGATTTACCAAGACGTTCGGGGTCGACCACCCGATCGTGCAGGGCGGCATGCAATGGGTCGGCCGGGCCGAGCTGGTGGCGGCGGTGGCCAATGCCGGCGCGCTGGGCTTCCTCACCGGCCTCACCCAGCCGACGCCCGACGACCTCGCCCGCGAGATCGAGCGTTGCCGCGGCATGACCGACAAGCCGTTCGGCGTCAATCTCACCATCCTGCCGACGATCAAGCCGGTTCCCTATGACGAATACATGGACGCGATCATCCGCGGCGGCGTCAAAATCGTCGAGACCGCCGGCAACAACCCCGAGAAATACATCCCCGTCTTCAAGCAGGCCGGGGTCAAGATCATCCATAAATGCACGGCGGTGCGGCACGCGCTGAAGGCGGAGCGGCTCGGCGTCGATGCGGTGTCGATCGACGGCTTCGAATGCGCCGGCCACCCCGGCGAGGACGACACGCCCGGCCTCGTCCTCATCCCCATCACCGCCGACAGGCTCAAGATCCCGTTCATCGCCTCGGGAGGCTTCGGCGATGCGCGCGGCCTGGTCGCGGCGCTGGCGCTGGGCGCCGACGGCGTCAACATGGGCACGCGCTTCATGGCCACGAAAGAGGCGCCGATCCACGAGCGCGTCAAGCAGAAGCTGGTCGAGAGCGACGAGCGCCAGACGGCGCTGATCTTCCGCACCATGCGCAATACGGCTCGCGTCCACAAGAACAGCATCGCCGAGAAGGTGATCGAGATCGAGCGCCAGCCCGGCAGCAGCTTCGAGGACGTGCGCACCTTCGTCGCCGGCGTCAAAGGCCGCCATGTGCTCGAAGCGGGCGAGCTCGATTACGGCATCTGGTCGGCCGGCATGGTGCAGGGGCTGATCCACGACGTACCGAGCGTCAAGGAGCTGGTCCAGCGCATCATCCGCGAGGCGGAGGAGATCATCGCCGGACGGCTCGAGGGCATGATGCGCGAGCGGGCCCAGGCGGCGGAGTAGCGGGCCGGCGCCTACAGACGAGCGCGGCTACGGCACGCATCCGGTTCCGTCGGTTTGAACTGGGAATTAGGCGGCTCCGCGCCAGAAGCAGATGATGACGGTGGATCGCCAAATCTGCAGGCGCGTGCATTCCTCCGGGTCTCTCCTTAAGCTTCTCCTTTGATGGTGCTCCGCATTGGAAGGCCGCCTCATGACATCCCTCGTCCTCGCCGCCCTCGTCTTCGCCGTCCTGCATCTGGGACTTGCCGGAACGCGGCTGCGCGACCGCGCGGTGGCGATCTATGGCGAGAACGCTTATCGCGGCGCCTTCTCGCTCGCTTCGGTGGTCGTGCTTCTCTGGCTCATCGTCGCTTATGGGCGGGCGCCCTACCTGCCGATTTGGGGCATGCTTGCGCCGTGGGCGCCGGTCATGGTCGTGCTCATGCTCCCCGCCATGCTGTTGGCGGTGATCGGCCTGGCGACGCCGAGCCCGACCGCACTCGGTCAGGAGCAGCGGCTGGCGGAACCGCCACGAGGCATACTGCGCGTCACCCGCCATCCTTTCCTGACCGGCGTCGCGCTTTGGGCGCTGCTGCACCTTGTCGGCAATGGCGACCTGGCCTCGCTTGTGTTCTTTGCCTGCTTTGCCGTCGTCGCGGTATTCGGCACGATATCGATCGATGCCAAACGCCGCCGTCTCCTGGGTGAGGCCGCCTGGATTCCCTTCGCCACGCGCACTTCGATCATCCCTTTCGCCGCCATCGTCGCCGGACGCAACCAGTTCAGCCTCGTCGAGATCGGCGTCTGGCGCACGCTCGGCGGCCTCCTTGCGTATGGGCTGGCACTTGGCGCTCACGCTCCGCTTTTTGGCGTGTCGCCCGTGTCATGGTGAGCCGCCGCCGGGCGAACCGTCGAACGGCGGGTTTCCCTAACTCAAAGACTGGCGACCGAATCCCGGCACCTTGTGCCGGACGAGATCGAGCAGCGCCGGCGCGTCGATGGCGGCACCGCCCTCAGCCGCGCGCTTCAGCGCCTGCGGCGTGACCAGCCGGAGCCGCACCGCATGCAGCACCGCCAGCGCGGTGACGGCATCGCCGCCGCAGACGCGATGGTAGACGGCGGCGATGGCCGGCCCCTTGAGCCCGATCGCCTCCAGGATCAGCAGCGGCGTGAACGGGCCGAAATCGGCACCGGGATCGGCGCTCGCCACCGCCTTGACCATCGCGATGCAGGCCTCGGCGGCGGCGCGATCGCCCTCGACGAGCTTGAACACCGCCTTGGCGGGCGTGTCCTGGAGATCGATGCGCGAGGCCCAAGGGGACGGCCGCTTCTTGATCCAGGCAGGGATCGCCGGCTTCTCGCTCACGCAGGCGCCGGCGCCTGCTGCTGCAGCGCCTCCCAGACCCGGCGCGGCGTCGCCGGCATGTCGATATGCCTGAGCCCGGTCCTGGCGTGGAGCGCATCGACGATGGCGTTGATCACCGCCGGCGGCGCGCCGATCGCGCCGGCCTCGCCTGCGCCCTTGACGCCCAGCGGATTGGCCGTGCACGGCACGTTGTGCGTGGCGAAGGAGAAGGACGGGAGATCGCCGGCGCGCGGCATGGCGTAATCCATGAACGACCCCGTGACCAGCTGGCCGCTCTCGCCGTCATAGACCGTATGCTCGAGCAGCGCCTGGCCGATGCCCTGCACGACGCCGCCATGGACCTGGCCCTCGAGCATGATCGGATTGATGGTGCGGCCGAAATCATCGACGATGGTGTAGCGGTCGACAGTCACCACGCCGGTATCGGGATCGATCTCGATCTCGACGACGTGGCAGCCATTGGGGAATGTCGCCGCCGGCGGCACGCGATGCTTGGTGATGTCGAGCCCGGGCTGCATGCCCGCGGGCAGCTTCGCCGGATCGCGCGCGGCGCGGGCGACCTCGAAGAGGTCGAGCTTGAGGTCGGTGCCGGGAACGAGGAAGGTCGCGTCTTCGAACTGCACGTCGGCCGCGGCGGTCTCGAGCAGATGCGCGGCGAGCGCGCGGCCCTTCTCGATCACCTCGGCCGAGGCCTCGTAGAGCGCCGAGCCCGCCACCGGCAACGCGCGCGAGCCGCCGGTAAGCCCGGCCGGCGTGCGGTCGGTGTCGCCCATGATCACCTCGATCCGGTCGGGATCGACGCCGAGCCGGTCCGCCACCACCTGCTTGTAGGCGGTGATGAGGCCGGTGCCGTATTCGATGTTGCCCATGACGAGCTCGATATGCCCGTCCTTGAACTCGATCGAGGCGGTCTCGGGGAAGCCGCCGCCGCAGCGCTCGGTGTAGGTCGCCATGCCGATGCCGCGCAGCCTGCCCGCGCGCTCCGATCGGGCGCGGCGCGCGGCGAAGCCCGCCCAGTCCGCGGCCGTCATGGCGAGGTCCATCACCTTCTCGAACTCGCCGGAATCGATGACGAGCCGCGTCGCCGAGGTGTAGGGCATGGCGGTCGCCGGGATGAAGTTGACGCGGCGGATCGCGTCCGGCGTCATGCCCATGTCGCGCGCCGCGGCATCGACCAGGCGCTCGATGAGATAGGCCGCCTCCGGCCGCCCGGCGCCGCGATAGGCGCAGACCGGCACGGTGTTGGTGCAGATGCCCTTGACGTTGATGTGGATGGCGGGGGTGGTGTAGAGGCCGGAGATGAGGTCGGAGGAGCGCGTCGGGATGAACGGGCCGAGCGGCGAGAGATAGGCGCCGAGATTGGCCAGGATGGTGACGCGCAATCCGAGGAAGCGGCCGGCCTCGTCCATGGCGAGCGCGGCGCGCGTGACGTGGTCGCGCCCCTGATTGTCCGAGAGGAAGCCCTCCGAGCGGTCGGCCTGCCATTTCACCGGGCGCCGCAGCTTGCGGCTCGCCCACACCGCCAGCGCCTGCTCGGGATAGACGAAGGCCTTCATGCCGAAGCCGCCGCCGACATTGGGCGTGATCACCCTGAGCTTGTCCTTGCCGATCTTCAGGATCACCTCGGCGATGGGATCGCGCACGAGATGCGGGCCTTGCGTCGTGGTGTAGAGCGTCGAGCGGTCGGTGGCGGGATCGTACTCGGCGAGCGCGTTGCGCGGCTCCATCGAATTGGCGACGACGCGATTGTTGACGATCTCGAGCGTCGTCACCCGCTTGGCCCTGGCGAAGGCGGCGTCCGTCGCCTTCGCATCGGTCATGTCGTTGTCCCAGTCGAAGACGAGATTGCCGGGGATGTGGTCGAAGAGACGCGGCGCCCCGGGCGCGAGCGCCGCGCGCGAGTCCACCACCGCCGCCAGCTCCTCATACTCGACCTCGATCGCCTCGGCGGCATCGCGCGCCTCGTGCAGGCTCTCGGCGACGATGAAGGCCACGGGCTGTCCGACATGGCGGACCTTGCCGATCGCCAGCAGCGGGCGCGGCGTATCGTGCCGCGGCTTGCCGTCGCGGCTGGTGAGCGGATGGACGCAGGGAAGGTCGCCCAGCATGTCGCGGGCGACCTCGCCCCCCGTCAGCACCAGCAGCACGCCCGGCATGCGCCGGGCCGCCTCGGTCTCGATCCGCCTGATCACGGCATGGGCCACGGGCGAGCGCAGCACGGCTGCAACCGCCGTGCCGGGCAGCGCGATGTCGTCGGTATAGCGGCCCTTGCCGGTGAGCAGCCGCAAATCCTCGTACCGCCGCAGCGGCTGACCGATGCCGAATTTCACGGGGTTGGCCTCCCTGTTGCCGCGCCTGGGAAGACATGCCGCGCCGGGCGGCGGATTTCAAGCGGGGCCGGCGGCCGCGGCACCCAACAGCGTCTGGTTCATCTGATCGACCTGCCAGCCCTGGAAGAGATGGATGCCCATCGCCTGGCCGACCTTGATCGCTTCGCGCCGGCCGCAGCGCGCCAGGATGATACGCCCCTTGCCGCAATCGGCGATCGCCTCGCAGAGCTCGCGCAGGTTGCCCTCGTCGAGCTGCAGCAGCGCGTCGTCCCAGATCACCTTGACGTAGTCGGCGTCGAAGCGGCGGAAATTGACGAAGGGCAGCGCCTGATGGATGACGCCGTCGATGCAGCGCTGATAGCCGCGCCGCTTCAACCCTTCGGACGCTGCCAGGAACGCCGGCAGGTTGGACAGGAGGTCGGCGAACTGCACCTCGAGGATGATGCGGTCGCGCCAATCGGTCGGCCGCTGCTCGTCGAAGGTGGCGAAGTCCTGCGACAGGAGCGTCGACAGGCTGATGTTGACGCTGAGCGGCCGCGCGAAATTGGCATGGTCGCGCACCAGCGTCGCCAGCATGTAGCGATCGAGCCAGCGCATGAGATAGAGGAAGAGCTGCCGGTCCTTGGCCAGGTCGAAATTCTCACCGATGGCATGGCGCAGCCGCTCGATCGAGAAGAAGAACTCGTCGAAGCGCGGCTGCGGCGGCTTGCCCGGCGCCATCTCCCACACCGTCTGCCGCCGCCCCATGGTCGACAGGTCGATGCGGCTCACGGCGTCGATGAGCTCGCTGGCGCGGTTGCTGTCGAGCACCCCGGTCTCGCCGGCGGATGCGATCCGCACCGGCTTCGCCTGCTCGGCGCGCCGCTTCGCCTCGGCCTCCCGGATATCCTCGAGCGCCGCGAGGAATTGCGGCTGGTACATCTCGAGGTCGTAGGTCGCGCAGAAATCCGCCGCTTCGGCGCCCTCGCGCGCCAACGGATCGTCGTTGAAGAGATAGCGCAGCAGATCGGTCTGCTCGTCGATCGCCTTGCGCGTGATGCCCTTGCAGACCATCACGACGTTGCCGTTCTGCAGCGCGAAGAGCCGGCCGGGATATTGCTGCGTCACCTCTTGCAGCATGTTGCCGACGATCTGCATGTGCTTGTCGCGGCGGTGCGACTTGTCCAGCCGCGACAGGCGGAAGATGACGGCACGATAGCCCGCCCGGCCGCCGGCAACCTGCTCGAGATAGGCCTGGAGGGTGTCCTCGCTGACCATCGGCGAGCGCAACGGCGTCGCCGAAACCGACTTCACCCCGAAGGGCGTCGCCGCGCCTCTCGACCCTGCCGCGCCCGGGCGAACGCCTGCCATAATCCTGTCTCTCCCGGCCTCGGCCGCACCGCCGAAGCCCGTCGCAAAATGGCACCGGCGCAGTTAAGGTTTGGCTAATGATGATGCGGGCTTCGCGTCACGGAAGAAACATCAAGAGGAAGCGGTAGCATGACGGGTGTTCTCTGCGGCGTTCGCGTGCTGGATTTCGGCCGGTACATCGCCGGCCCCTATTGCGCGGCCCTGCTGGCCGAGCAGGGCGCCGAAGTCATCCGCATCGAGAAGCGCGAGGGCAGCGAGGACCGCTTCGTCGGCCCGGTGGGCGCCGACGGCGTGGGCGCCCTGTTCCTGCAGATGAACCGCAACAAGCGCTCGATGACGCTCGATCCCATGACGCCGGACGGGCAGGAGATCGTGCGCCGGCTGGTGCGGGGCGCCGATGTGGTGGTGGCGAACCTGCCGCCGCCGACGCTCAAGGCGATGCGGCTCGATTACGACAGCCTGGCGGCGGTGAAGCACGACATCATCCTCACCACCAGCTCCGCCTATGGCGATGGCGGTCCCTATGCGGAGCGGGTCGGGTTCGACGGCGTCGGCCAGGCCATGTCGGGCGCGGTCTACATGACCGGCGAGCCCGACCAGCCCTACCGCGCCTGGGTTCCCTGGGTCGATTTCGGCACGGCGCTGCATTGCGCCTTCGGCACGCTGGCGGCGCTGATCGCCCGGCGCGAGACGGGCAAGGGTCAGAAGGTCGAGGGCGCGCTGCTGGCCACCGCGGTCACCTTCACCAACGCCATGCTGATCGAACAGGCGGTGATCGAGGCAAACCGCGTCCCCACCGGCAACCGCGGCCAGACCGCGGCGCCGGTCGATCTCTTCCGCACGCGCGACGGCTGGATCATCTGCCAGGTGGTGGGCGAGCCGCTCTATCGCCGCTGGGCGCGGCTGATGGGCGAGCCGCACTGGCTCCAGGATCCCCGGTTCAAGGACGATCTCGTGCGCGGCGAGCATGGCGTCCTGATCAGCGAGCGCATGCGGCGCTGGTGCGGCGAGCGCGGCACCGGCGAGGCGCTCGAGATTCTCGGCCGCGAGAAGATCCCGGCCGCCAAGGTGCTGACGCCTCAGGAAGTGCTGGACGACCCGCAGGTCCGCGCCATGGGCTTCTTCGAGCCGCTCGACTACCCGGGGCTGCCGCGCGCCGCGCCGGTGGCCAAGGCGCCGGTCTGGCTGTCGGCGACACCGGGCGGCATCCGCCACCGGGCGCCGATCCTGGGCGAGCACACCGACGCCGTCATGGCGGAGCTCGGCTACGACCCCGACACCGTCGCCGCGCTGCGCCGGAAGGCCGTCATCTGAGAGGCGTTTACCCGCCGGTAACCATGATCTGCTAGCAACGGTGCCATGGAGGGGAGCACCGCGCCGCCGCTGCGCGTCCGCCCGGCAAGCCCCGGCGACGTGCCGGCGCTCTATCGCATGAAGCTCGAGCTGACGCGCTCGGAGGGCAGCGATGCCGTGCTGGTCGCCAGCGAACGCGACTGGCTGCGCGACGGCTTCGGCCCCGATGCGCGCTTCCGTGGCCTGCTCGCCGAGCAGGCGGGCATCGCCGTCGGCATGGCGACCTACAGCGAGGTCTATCTGACCGCGCTGGGCGGCGTCGTCTTCGCCATCCAGGACCTCTATGTCGACCCCGCCCGGCGCAAGCTCGGCGCCGGCCGGGCGCTGGTGGCCGCCATCGCCGCCGCGGCCCTGGAGCGCGGCGTGCCGCTGATCCAGCTCAACGTGCTCGACAGCAACCCGGCGCGGAAGTTCTACCGCCGCCTGGGCTTCCAGCACCTGCGGGAATGCCTTACCTATGCCATCGGCGGCGCGCCGATGCTGACCCTGGCGGTGCCGGCGGCGGCGGCGGTCAAGCCGTCGCGCTGACCGCCCGCCGCCACCCGCGGCACGAAACCGGAGGTGCGCCGTTTGCCCGGAAGGATGCCGCAAGGTCGACGCCTGGGCTACGCGCTCGATGCGCTCAACTTCTTCCTCGCCGACGTCGCCGGCGCGCTCGGTCCCTATCTCGGCATCTTCCTGCTGACGCGCGAGCATTGGAACCAGGCCCAGATCGGGCTGGTGGCGACTTTAGGCGGCGTCGCCGGGCTCGTCGTGCAGGCGCCGATGGGCGCGCTGATCGATGCCTTGCGGGCCAAGCGCGGCCTGATCCTGGCCGGGCTGCTGCTGCTCGCCGCCGCCGCGGGCGCGATCGCCCTCTTCCCGCGCTTTGCCGTGGTGGTCGCCGCCGCTCTGCTCATGGCGGTGGCCGGCGCTGCCCTCGCGCCGGCGGTGGCGGCGATCACGCTGGGGATTTTCGGCCACGGGACGCTGGCCCGGCGCCTGGGGCGCAACGCCGCCTTCGACCATGCCGGCAACCTCGCGGTCGCCGTCATTGCCGGCGGCACCGGCTGGTGGCTCGGCCAGCGCGCGGTCTTCGCCCTGGTGCCGGTCTTCGCGGGTCTGGCGGCCGGCGCCGTGCTCGCCATCCCCGCCCGGGCGATCGATCACCGCCGCGCCCGCGGCCTGGCGGACGAGAGCGAGGAGGACGGCCGGCCGGCGCGCTGGCGCGTGCTGCTCGAGCACCGGCCGCTGCTGATCTTCGCCGGCTGCGTCGCACTCTTCCATTTCGCCAATGCGGCGATGCTGCCGCTGGTCGGGCAGAAGCTGGCGCTTGCCCATCGCGGCGAGGAGACGGCGCTGATGTCGGGCTGCATCATCGCGGCGCAGGCGGTGATGCTGCCCATGGCGATGCTGGTCGCCGCCAAGGCCGATCGCTGGGGGCGCAAGCCGCTGTTCCTCGTCGCCCTTGCCGTCCTGCCGCTGCGCGGCGTGCTGTTCACCGTGTCGAGCCGGACGGAATGGCTGCTGGCGGTGCAGCTCCTGGACGGCGTCGGCGCCGGCCTCGTCGGGGCGCTCGGTCCGCTCATCCTGGCCGACCTCATGCGCGGCACCGGACGCTACAACGCCAGCCAGGGCGTCGTCGCCACCATGCAGGGCCTCGGCGCCGCGCTGAGCAGCGCCGCCGCGGGCATCATCGTCGTCCGCGCCGGCTATTCCGTCGCCTTCCTCGCACTGGCCGCGATCGCCGGCGTGGCGCTGCTCGCCTTTCTGATCGCCATGCCGGAGACCGCCGAGAGAACGGCCGCCCATGCCGCGGGCCGCCCGGCGCCAAACGTAAAACAACCATTAACCCTTTAGGCGATATCCTTCGGCCGCTGCGAAACGCCCGGCTGACTGGGGATCGGATGCTCAAGCGACTGTCGGCGACGATGTCGCCCACCTACCGGGCCATCGACTGGTTCATTCCGGACGCGCTGCGGACCGACGCGGCGACGCTCGGCCGCGCGCGCATCTTCGTCTTCAGCCATCTCTTCGGCCCGACGCTCGGCCAGAGCATCAGCATCTATCTCTGGGGCCTCGACCCCAATCGCGGCTACGCCTACTGGGTGATCGTCGGCCTCATCACCTCGTTCTGGGCGCTGCCCTTCGCGCTCAAATTCACCGGCCATCTGCGGGTGCTCGCCTTCGTCACCGTCGAGGACCTGACCTTCGTCACCCTCTTCGGCTCCTATCAGTATGGCGGCGTCAGCTCGCCCTTCCTGCCCTGGCTGCTGAACGCGCTGCTCCTCGCCTTCTTCTATCTCGGCGACCGGCCGCGGTTGCGCTACGCCGTGCTCGCCATGTTCTCGCTCAACGTGCTGGGATTCTACGTCGTCTACGCGCTCACCGGCGGCTTCCCCGAGCGCGTGCCGATCGAGAAGATGTCGGGCCTCGGCATCACCTCGGTGCTGTCCGCCACCGTCTACATGTCGATGATGGCGCTCTATTACGCCAGCGTCGTCGCCTCGCAATCGGAGATCGAGCGCGAGGTGCAGAGCCACCGCGCGACGGAGATCAAGCTGCGCGAGGCCAAGGAGGAGGCGGAGAAGGCCAACCGGCAGAAGTCCGAGTTCCTCGCCAAGATGAGCCATGAGCTGCGCACGCCCTTGAACGCCGTCATCGGCTATAGCGAGATGCTGCTCGAGGACGCCGAATTGGCCGGCAGCAACGAGCAGCAGGTCGCCGACCTCCGGCGCATCAACAGCGCCGGCAAGCACCTGCTCTCCCTCGTGACCGACGTTCTCGACCTCTCCAAGATCGAGGCCGGCAAGATGGAGCTGGCCGCCCAGCCCTTCGATCTCAGCGGCTTCATCGACGACGTCGTCGCCACCTGCCGCCCGCTCGTCATGGAGAACGGCAACGAGTTCGTCGTCGAGCGCGGGCCCGATCTCGGGATCGTCATCGGCGATCAGACCAAGCTGCGCCAGGCGGTGCTGAACCTGCTCAGCAATGCCGCCAAGTTCACCAAGCAGGGGTGCGTGACCTTGAAGGCGATGCGCGACGGCGCCGCCGGCGAGTGGATCAGCATCGCCGTGCGCGACACCGGCATCGGCATCAGCCGCGAGAACCTGCCGAAGCTGTTCCAGAACTTCAAGCAGGCGGAGGCCTCGACCTCGAGCCGCTACGGCGGCACCGGCCTCGGGCTCGCGCTCAGCCAGAAGCTCTGCCGCATGATGGGCGGCGAGATCACCGTCGACAGCGCGCTCGGCGACGGCTCCTGCTTCACCGTCCGGGTTCCGGCGACGATCGCCGCCGGCATGGCGCGGCCGAGCCTGCTCGAGGAGACGGACGACCATCTCCTCGCCGCGACGGCCGCCGCGCAATAGCGCCCTTCAATCGCGGGTGAGACGGTCCAGGTACCAGCCCTGGAAGAGCGATATGCCGGCGGCGTGGCCGAAGCTCAGCGCCTCGGCGCGGTCGCAGCGCATGAGGATGATGCGCGCCGGCGTGGCTTCGACCGCCTGGCGGAACTCCTGCAGCTCCTCCGCGTCGAGCGCCAGCAGCGCGTCCTCCCAGATCAGCTTCAGATAGTCCACGCCGAGCCGGCCGGCGTCGATCAGCGGCAGCGCGCGGCGCCGCACGCCGTCGAGCGCCAGCCGGTAGCCATGCTGCTTGACCACGTTCTCGGCGAAGAGATAGGCGCCGACATCCGACCAGATGTCGGCGAGCTGCAGCTCGAGCACGATCTTGCCCCGCGCCCGCATCGGCAGGTATTCCTCGAAGGCGGCGAACTCCGGCGACAGCAGCGTGGCGACGTTGACGTTGATGCTGAGCCCGCGCGACAGGCTGGGATAGTCGTGAATGAGCTGAGAGAGGACGCGGCGGTCCAGCGCCTGGGTCAGATACTGGAACAGCCAGCGGTCGTTACCGAGCTGGTAGTCCGGCGCCAGCGCCTGGCCCAGCTCGTCGATCGAGACAAAGAGCTCCTCGAAAAGGCGCTGCGGCGGCGCGCCGGGAGGCAGCGACCAGACCGCCTGCCGGCGCATGACGTTGGAGAGGTCGGCGCGAGCGATGATGCCGAGCACCTCGCCGAGATGCTCGGGATCGAGCGGCCGACGCGGGCGTGACGGCGGCTCGCCGCGGCGGGGAAGGTCGCCGGCGAGGCGCCGCTCCTGCGCCTCCTTCAGCCGCCGGATGACGCCGAGGAAACGGTCGTAATCGGTCTCGAGGTCGTAGAGCGTGCAGAACTCGCCGCCGGTATCGTCGTGCTGCGCCAGCGGATCATCGTTAAAGAGATAGCGAATGAGTGCTACGGCGCCCTCCAGCGTCTTGCGCCGCGCGCTCTTGCAGATGAGCACGATGTCGCCGGTGGCCAGCACGAAGAGCCGGCCGGAGAAGCGCAGCACGATGTCCTCGAGCATGTTGGCGGCGATCTGAAGGTGCGTGTCGCGGCGGTTATGGCGCTGCAGCCGAGACAGGTGGAACAGCACCGCGCGCTGCCCGGAGCGCGCGTCCGACAGGTGTTGCACGTGGTTCAGCAGCTGCGCTTCGGCGGGAGGCGTCTTGGCCTCGTTGGGTATCGAACGTCATCACCGCTGCTCCAACCTCATCCGGTGACGGTGCGGCCTCGGTCGATCCGGGCGAGAGATCGATGCCGGATAATGCCGGCCGAGGATTAGACATCCGCCAGCGTTAAGCTTTTGCGAAGACCCGCGGCCTATCCTGGGATCGATCATGAGCGGCGACATCATTGGCAGCAGCCGGGTCCTCGTCATCGACGACGATCCCACCAGCATCGAGCTGGTAAAAAGACTGCTAACGCGCGCCGGCTTCGCCTCGGTCGAATCCACGAGCGAGCCGGCGATCGCGCTGTCCCTGTTGCGCCAAATCAAGCCGCATGTCGTGCTGCTCGACCTGCACATGCCGCGGATCGACGGCTTCGCCGTGCTCGACCTGCTGCGCGACGAGGCGCAGCGCGTCGGCAGCTCGATCATCATGCTGACCGGCGATGTCGGGCACGACGTGCAGGTCGAGGCCCTGAAGCGCGGCGCCAGCGACTTCGTCAGCAAGCCCTTCGCCGGCTCGGTGCTGCTGGCGCGCGTCGCCGGCGCCGCCGAGATGCGCGAGCTGCAGCGCCGGCTGCGCGATCAGAATGACCGGCTGCAGGAGGAGGTGGCGGCGCGAACGCAGCGGCTTCAGGCGGCGCTCAACGTCGTCACCCGCGCCGAGAGCGAGCTCAAGCACTCGCTCGCCCGCAGCGAGGCGGAGAACCGGAACCGCGCCGAGGTGATCGCCCAGCTCGCGCACGAGCTGCGCACCCCGCTCTCCGCCGTCTGCGGCTTCTCCGAGGTGATGCGCGGCGAGCGGTTCGGGCCGCTGGCACCGCGCTATCTCGATTATTCCCGGGACATCCATGCCGCGGCGCTGCACGCGCTGGCGGTGATCAACGGCTTCCTCGATCTCGCCAAGGCCCAGGCCGGCGAGGAGGCACTTTCCCTCGCCAAGGTCGATGTCGCGGGGGTCGTCGAGGAGAGCGCCCGGCTGCTGACGCCGCTGGCGGAGGCGGGCGGCGTGCACCTCAAGGTCATGATCAAGCCCGGCCTCGGCGAGATCGAGACCGACCGGACCAAGCTGTTGCAGATCGTGCTCAACCTGACCTCGAACGCGGTCAAGTTCACCCCCGCGGGCGGCACCGTCACTCTCGAGGCCGGCCCGGACGGCGAGGACGGCGCCCTGATCATCATCGTGCGCGACACCGGCATCGGCATCGATGCCAAGGATATGGACGAGGTCATGCGGCCCTTCGGCCAGGTGAGCCACGCCCAGGGCGGCCGGCCCAAGGGGACGGGCCTCGGCCTGCCGCTGAGCCGGGAATATGTCGATCTCCTCGGCGGCAGCATGTCGATCGTGAGCCGCCCGGGGGAAGGCACGGTGGTGACGGTGCGCCTGCCGCGGCACCCGCCGGGCCACGCCGTGGCCGCAGGCCCGGCGGCGGCACAATAGGCGCGGCTGACGCACGGCGCGGGACCCGCGACCGTTAATATCGAGCGGGCATGGTTAATACGGTCGTTAATACTTTCGGCAAATGCCCGAAATATTTAGCTCAAATTTTCAGCGATTTTCCTGGGTAAACTGCTCAGTTTTACCGCTTCTTTACGATTCCCCGCCATAATCCTTAACAACAAGGGCGTCATCCCTGCAGAGTATTTAACAAGACGCCGATACACCGAGCGAGGGGGAGTTCCCGAGGCGGCGCCAAACGCCGCAGCGGGGTCAACAAAGAGGCTGACAGAAGGACGAATGGCGATGCCGTATATGAGCGAGAATTCGACCCCCGTGGAGGCGCTGACCGGCAGCCTGCGGGACTATCGCGACCTGCACGGGACCGACCTGCTGGGGCGCGTCGAGAGCTTCTTCCGCTGGCAGGATGTGCGCCGGCAGCATCATCTCTGGCCCTATTCGCGCGCCACCGAGGAGGCGCCGAAGACGGTCTGCGCCGCCCAGGAGGATACGGGCGAGCACTTTGCCGGCGTCAATTTCGGCTCGCAGGACTATCTGAGCCTCGCCTCGCACCCGGCGATCAAGGAGGCCGCCAAGGCCGCCATCGACGAATACGGCGTGCACAGCGCCGGATCCGCCGCCTTCATCGGCAACACCCGGTACTCGCTGGCGCTCGAGCGCTCGATCGCCGATTTCCTCGGCATGGAGCATGCCGTGCTCTATCCCACCGGCTGGGCCGCGGGCTTCGGCGTGATCAAGGCGCTGGTCCGCCCGGATGATCATGTGGTGATGGACGGGCTCTGCCATTCCTGCCTGCAGGAGGGCGCTGCGGCCGCCACCCGCAACGTCCATCTGCACGGCCATCTCAACATCGCCTCGGCGCGCCGCCATTTGTCGCGGATCCGCGCCCGCGACCCCGAGAACGCCATCCTGGTGGTGACCGAGAGCCTGTTCTCGATGGACAGCGACACGCCGGACATCGCCGCGCTCCAGGATCTCTGCCGCGAGTTCAAGGCGACGCTGCTCGTCGACTGCGCCCACGACCTCGGCAATCTCGGCGAGGACGGCCGCGGCCATATCGGCCTGCAGCACATGACCGGCCTGGTCGACATCGTGATGGGCAGCTTCTCCAAGACCTTCGGCTCCAATGGCGGCTTCGTCGCCTGCAACTCGCCGGCGGTGCGCGAATACCTGAAATATTACAGCGCGCCGCAGACCTTCTCGAACGCGCTGTCGCCGGTCCAGGCGGCGGTCGTGCTGAAGGCGTTCGAGATCGTCAAATCGGCCGAGGGCCGCGCGCTGCGCGCCGAACTCATGAACAACATCGTCTATCTGCGCGAGCGGCTGCAGGCCGCCGGCTTCGAGGTCATCGGCGAGCCCTCGGCGATCGTGCCGGTGATGATGCGCGAGGAGGGCCTCGCCCGCCTCGTCTCCAGCCGCTTGCCGGAGCTGGGGGCGGTCGCTAACCTCGTCGAATATCCCGCGGTGGCCAAGGGCGCCGCGCGCTTCCGGTTCCAGGTCATGGCCAGGCACAACAAAGCCAATGTCGACGACGTGGTGGCGCGGCTGCGTACCGCCTACGACGCGGCGCAGGCGGCCTATCAGCCCTACAGCCGGCTCATCGCGCCCGCCAGCGCCATCGCCGCCGCCATCGGAGCCTGAAGCCGATGGCGTCGTCAGCCGCGGCCAGAGGACGCCTGCTCGCGGTCGACGACAGCGCCGACAGCGCCGATCTGGTGGCCCGCGTCGCGGCCAAATGCGGCTATGAGGCGCAGGCGACCTCCGATCCGGCGTCGGTGCGGGCCTTGGTCGTAAGCTGGAAGCCCGAGGTCCTCACCCTCGATCTCTGCATGCCCGAAGCCGACGGCATCGACCTGCTCTCGGTGCTCGAGGAGACCGGGTTCAACGGCCTCCTCGTCATCATCAGCGGCCAGGACGGCTGGTTCCGCAAGGCGGCGGGACGGTTGGCGGAGACGCGCGGCCTCAAGGTGGTCGACGACCTGCAGAAGCCGGTCGACATCGGCGCGCTGCGCGAGCTGCTGAGCCGGCTGCGCCAAGGCAACTGACCGCCGCACCTCCCTGACCTGCGTACTCGCCAATGCGCCGGCCCTGTCGGGGCCGGCGCGGGCGCGTCTACTTTCCCGCGGCTCCGCCGAGGCAGGCGTTGATCTTGCCGAGCAGGCGCGGCAGGTCGACCGGCTTGGTGTCGAAATCGGCGCATCCGACCTCGACGCTCTTGTCGCGGTCGCTGGCAAGCGCGTGCGCGGTCAGCGCGATGATCGGGATCTCCGCCGTCGCCGGGTTCGACTTGATGCGCCGGGTCGCTTCCCAGCCATCCATCTCGCCCAGCGCGATGTCCATGAGGATGAGATCGGGCAGCTCGGTGCTGGCCATGGCGATCCCGCTGGGCGCGTCGACGGCAAAGCAGAGATCGAAGCCATGACGCTTCAGCCGCCGCCCCAGCATGTCGCGATTCATCTCGTTGTCTTCCACGAGGAGAATTTTAGGCATTGGCGACCATCGGTTTTGCGGTTCTGGGATCGGCGGGTGGGGCGGTCTTGCCGCGCGGGCAGACGCGATCGAGCACGCGCATGAGCACGTCGCGGTCGACCGGCTTGACCAGGTGCTCGACGGCGCCCAGCGCGAGCCCGGTGCGGCGGTCGTCGACGATGGTGAGCATCACCACCGGCACCGCCTCGAGCTCGGGATCCGCCTTGAGCGTCCGCAGCAGCTCCCACCCGTTCATGCCCGGCATCAGCACATCGAGCACGATGACGCTCGGCTTGACGGCGCGGGCGAGCGCCAGCGCCTTCAAGGGGTCGTCGCCGAGCACCGGGCGGAAGCCCTCCTTCATCAGCACGCGCTGCATGAGATCGAGCACCGCCGGATCGTCGTCGATGACGAGCACGATGTCGCGCCGCGCCGCGCCGCCGCTCTGAACCGGCTCGGCGGCCCAGTCGAGCTCGCGGCGCTGCACCGTCTCGGCCAGGGAGGCGGGAAGCCGGATGGTGAAGCAGGAGCCTTGGCCCAGCTCGCTCTCCACCGCAACGTCGCCGCCCATCAGCCGGCAGAGCTTCTGCGTCAGCGCGAGGCCGAGGCCGGTGCCGCCGTATTTGCTCGAGGTCCAGGCCTCGGCCTGGCTGAAATTCTGGAAGAGCTTGCGCAGATTCTCGCGGGCGATGCCGATGCCGGTATCGCGCACCGCGATTTGCAGCCAGTCGCCGTTGCGCGCGGCCTCGCGCGACACGCTCAGCGTGACACGCCCGTTCTTGGTGAACTTGGCGGCGTTGCTCAACAGGTTGAGCGCCGCCTGGCGCAGCTTGGTGATGTCGCCCTCGACGTCCCCCAGGCCGCCGGCGCACTCGACCACGAGCTCGTTGCCGTTCCTGGCGCAGAGCGGCTGCGCCGCGGCCGTGAGGTCGTCGACCAGGCCCTTGAGGTCGAAGCGCTCGTTGAACAGCTCCATCTTGCCGGCCTCGATCTTCGAGAGATCGAGCACGTCGGTGATCAGCGACAGCAGATACTTGCCGGAGAAATTGATCTTGCCGAGATCCTCCATGGTCTGGGTGTCGCCGCCTTCGCTCTCGGCGTCCTCGAGCAGCATCTCGCTGTAGCCGATCACCGCGTTGAGCGGCGTGCGCAGCTCGTGGCTCATCTTGGCGAGGAACTCGGATTTGGCGAGGTTGGCGTTTTCCGCCTCCTCCTTGGCCTCCCGCAGCTTGATGGCGGTGGCGCGGTGGTTCTGCACCTCGCGCTCGAGTTCGGACTGGTTGGCGACGATGTTGGCGTAATAGAGCGCCATCATCGAGACGTAGACAGCGGCGCTGATGGTCGAGACGATGCCGATGCCGCTCAGCGCGTGCAGCGGCACGTGCTCCGGGAAGGAATGCCCCGCGGCGTAGAAGAGGTAGAAGATGCCGACGCCACCGGCGATCATGCCGAGCACCATGAGGCGCGGCCCCATGGCGGGGCCGAGATAGAGGAAGGCCAGCAGCGGCACGACCACCAGCCAGGCGACGAAGGGCGAGCTGAGGCCGCCATAGTGATAGCAGCCCCACAGGATCATGAAGACGAGGTTCGCCACCGAGATCAGCGACAGGGTGGTGAAGGCGCCGGTGCGCTTCAGCAGCCAGGGAAAGGCCCAATAGACCGTGATCGCCGAGGCGAGCACCCACAGCCCGTAGCTGGGATGGGGATCGAGCCAGTAGAGATAGACGGTGATCGTGTGGCCGAGGAAGGGACCGAAGAAATGCGAGACGAGAAAGATGCGCGCGCGCTGATGCGTGCCGCGCTCGGCCTTGAGGGCCGGCGGGATGAACCAGTCGAGCAGCGGGTAGATCATCTCTGGTGACAGGCGAAACCGCGAACCCATGGCCCTCCTCCGAGGGACTAAACGATAATTGACACTGGTTAACGGTTCATTTTTCTTCCGGCCGCGCTACCGCAGATTTCGCCCCCGCGTGATTGCTTGGCCGGGATTAACGGCCTCTTCGGCCGGCCCGGGATAGTCAGGGGACGCCGGGAACGCCATCTGTGGAGCGGTCAACCGGGCGCGGCTCAGGAGGTCCCCATGCGCAGATGCTACGAACCGACACTGGAAGAGCTGTTTGCCGACGTTGCCCTGCAGCAGCTGATGGCCAGCGACGGGGTGAGCGAGACGGCGCTGCGCGCGCTGCTGGGCGAGCTCCGGCGGAGCCGGGAGCGGACCTCCTGTGGCGCCGCCGCGACGAGCCCGACGACAGCGCTTTAGGCGTAATTATTTCCTGTAGTGACGCAATTTTGGTCTGATCTGGGTAATTATCCACAATTCTGGCCGGCACCCAACCCTTAATGGGATATTACCCGCGCATGGTGCAGTGCACATTTGTGCCGTAAGCGTCATCGGCAAGATGTATAACAGGGTTCGAAGGACGGAGCAGTCGTCGTGGTTTTTGATATTGGATGGCGCGGCATCATGATCGCGCTGGTTTTTCTGGCCGACCTCATCGTCTTCGCCGATCTCGCGCGCGCCGAGGTGAGCAGCCTGCGCACCGAGCTTCGTGCGAGGCGCCGGGCGGCGGCAAGGACCGCGCTCGGCGGCGAGCACGCAAGCGGCGTGGCGGAGCGCCTGGCGCCGTGAGCGATCAGCCCCTCCCGCGCGGCACGCTCGCCGGCATCGCCGAGGATCTCGAGACCGCACGCCGGCGCATGAAGCATCTCGCGCCCTGGCATGTCGCGCCGCTGCCGCAGACCCAGGTGGCGCGTTCGGCGCCGGTGCCGGCGGCGGTCGGCAGCGCCGACCAGGCGCGGCGCAAGCACCTGGCGCTGCAAGTGCTGGCGGTTCAGATGGGCCATACCCGGCCCGGCACCGCGCTGCGCTGATGGATGCGTCCTCCCCGCCGCCGCAGCGGCCACATCGCAAGCGGAAGGGCCACCACGCGCTGAAGCGTCCGCCCTTCGAACAGATCGCACTGCTGCTCCAGGGGGGCGGCGCGCTCGGCGCCTATCAGGCGGGGGTCTACCAGGCCCTGGCCGAGGCCCATCTCCATCCCGACTGGGTTGCCGGCATCTCGATCGGTGCCATCAATTCGGCGCTCATCGCCGGCAATCCGCCGGAGCGACGCGTCGAGCGGCTGCGCGCCTTCTGGGAGGCGGTGACGGAGCATCGCTGGTGGGGACTGCCGGAACCGCCGCGGCCGCTGACGCAAGGCGATGCCGCACGCGGCCTGATCAATCAGATGAGCGCGGCGATGGTCGTGGCGAGGGGCGTGCCGCGTTTCTTCGTGCCGCGTGTCGTGCCGGCCTGGCTGGCGCCGACCGGCACGCCGGAGGCGACGAGCCATTACGACACGACGCCGCTCAAGGCGACGCTGGAGCGGCTCATCGATTTCGACCGCATCAATGCCGGCGAGATGCGCTTCAGCGTCGGCGCGGTCAATGTCCGCACCGGAAATTTCTGCTATTTCGATACAGAGATGAACGTGATCCGGGCGGAGCACGTGATGGCCAGCGGCGCCCTGCCGCCCGGCTTTCCGCCGGTGGAGATCGAGGGCGAGCATTACTGGGACGGCGGGCTGGTCTCCAACACGCCGCTGCAATGGGTGCTGGAGAGCGAGCCGCAATGCGACACGCTGGCATTCCAGGTCGATCTCTGGAGCGCGCGCGGCGAGCTCCCGCGCAGCATTGCCGAGGTGACGACGCGGCAGAAGGAGATCCAGTTCTCCAGCCGCACCCGCCACAATTCCGACCGCTTCAAGCAGCTGCAGAAGATGCGCAACGCGCTGGCGGGCCTGCTCGAGCAGCTCCCCGACGAGCTCAAGCGGAGCGCCGAGGCACAGATGCTGAGCCGCGTTGCCGACCGCAAGGTCTACAATCTCGTGCAGCTCATCTATCGCTCCAAGCAGTACGAGGGCGATTCCAAGGATTACGAGTTCTCGCGCCTCAGCATGGAGGACCATTGGCGCGCCGGTTATCACGACACCGTGCGCACGCTGCGTCATCCCGAGGTGCTGGAGCGGCCCGACAATCTCGAAGGCGTGCTGACCTTCGACCTTGCCGAGAACGGCCGCGAATGACCCAGCCTGCCGCTGCCACAGGAGAGAAGCGATGAAGGAGAGCGAGGTTCGCGAGCGGGCCTTCGCCATGCCGCTGACCAACCCGGCCTACCCGCCCGGACCCTACCGCTTCCGCGACCGCGAATTCCTCATCATCACCTACCGCACCGATCCCGAGCGGCTGCGCGCGCTGGTGCCGGAGCCGCTGGAGCTCGACGCGCCGCTGGTGCAGCTACGAATTCATCCGCATGCCGGATTCGACCGGCTTCGGCGACTACACCGAGACCGGCCAGGTCATCCCGGTATCCTTCCGCGGCCGCAAGGGCGGCTACACGCTCTGCATGTTCCTCAACGATCATCCGCCGATCGCCGGCGGCCGCGAGCTCTGGGGCTTTCCCAAGAAGCTCGCCAACCCGACGCTGCGCGCCGAGATCGACATGCTGGTCGGCACGCTCGATTACGGCCCGGTGCGGGTCGCCACCGCCACCATGGGCTACAAGCACCGCGAGGCCGACAAGGCCGCGGTCAAGGCGGCGCTCTCGGCGCCGAACTATCTGCTCAAGATCATTCCGCATGTCGACGGCAGCCCGCGCATCTGCGAGCTCGTCGAATACTATCTCGAGGACATCGAGGTGAAGGGCGCGTGGACGGGGCCCGCGGCGCTGTCGCTCACGCCGCACGCGCTGGCGCCGGTCGCCGAGCTGCCGGTCCTGGAGGTGGTCTCGGCCATGCACATCCTCTCCGATCTCACCCTCGGCCTCGGCAAGGTCGTCTACGACTATCTCGGTTGATCACGCAGGGAGAAACGCATGCGCCTCAAGGACAAGGTTGCCGTCGTCACCGGCGCCGCCAGCGGCATCGGCAAGGAGATCGCCCGCACCTATGCGCGCGAAGGCGCCAAGGTGGTGATCGCCGATCTCGACCAGAAGGGCGCCGACGCCACCGCCGCCGAGCTCGGCGGCGCCGGGCGCGCGCTCGGCGTCGCCATGGACGTGACCAACGAGGCGCAGGTCGACGCCGGCATGGCCAAGGCGGTCGCCGTCTTCGGACGGATCGACGTCCTCGTCAGCAATGCCGGCATCCAGATCGTGGCGCCGATCGAGGAATTCCCCTTCGCCAAGTGGAAGCAGCTGCTCGCCATCCATCTCGACGGCGCCTTCCTGACGACGCGCGCGGCGCTCCGGCAGATGTACAGCCAGGGCACCGGCGGCAGCATCATCTACATGGGCTCGGTGCATTCCAAGGAGGCCTCGGTGCTGAAGGCGCCCTACGTCACCGCCAAGCACGGCCTCATCGGCCTCGCCAAGGTGGTCGCCAAGGAAGGCGCCAAGCACGGCGTCCGCGCCAACGTCATCTGCCCCGGCTTCGTCCGCACGCCGCTGGTCGACAAGCAGATCCCGGAGCAGGCCAAGGAACTCGGCATCTCGCAAGAGCAGGTGATCAAGAAGGTGATGCTGAAGGACACCGTCGACGGCGAGTTCACCACCGTCGAGGACGTCGCCGAGGCGGCGCTGTTCTTTGCCGCCTTCCCGACCAACGCGCTGACTGGCCAGTCACTGGTGGTCAGCCACGGCTGGTTCATGCAATAGCGGTGCCGCGGCCCCGCCGGCTCAGACGAAGGTCTCGAGCACGTCCATCGTGCTCTCCCAGCCGATGCGCTCGAAATTCTCGTTGATCCAGCGGTCGGCGGTCTCGTAGCCCAGCGCGTGCAGATGCTCGAGGAACGGCCGCTCGGTGTTGAGCTTGCTGAGCGCGCCCATCTTCGCCAGCTCCGTCTCGGCCGAGATCTGGTGGAAGCGCACGGTGGTGTAGCGGTCGTCCTCGAGCGCGCCGCTCTCGATCAGGCTCGACACCGTGGCGATGCCGAACATCTCGCGCACGAGGCTGGCATTGAAGGTCATCTCGTTGATGCGGTTCAGGATGTCCCGCATCGTCACCGGCACCTCTTCGCGATAGAGCGGATTGATCTGGACGATGACCACGTCGCTGCTGGCGCATTCGTTGATCAGCGGATGGATGGCGGGATTGCCGAGATAGCCGCCGTCCCAGTAATGCTCGCCGTCGATCTCCACCGCTTTGAACATCAGCGGCAGGCAGGCCGACGCGAGCAGCGTGTCGACGGTGATGTCGGACGTGCGGAAGAGGCGCGACTTGCAGGTGCGGACGTTGGACGCGGTGACGAAGAGCTTCACGTCGGGATGCCGCCGCAGCCGCTCGAAATCCACCTGCTCGGCCAGCACCTCCCGCAGGGGGTTCATGTTGAAGGGGTTGAGCTGGTTCGGGGCCCAGATGCGGGTCATGAAATCGATCATGACGAAGGTCGGATCGGCATCGACCTGCCAGCCTTCGCTGAGGCCGGGGATGCCGCGGATGAAACTGCGCGGCAGCCGGTTGAGATCGGCGACGCGTCCCCAGAACCGGGCGAGGGCGTCGATGGCGCCCTGGCGCGAGCCCTTGATGAAGCCGTCGGCAAAGACCACGGCGTTCATCGCGCCGGCGCTGGTGCCGCTGAGCCCGTCGATATAGAAGCGCGGCTCGCTGATCAGCCGGTGCATGACGCCCCAGGTGAAGGCGCCGTGCGAGCCTCCGCCCTGGAGCGCCAGGCTGATATGCTTCACCCCGGGCTTGCTCGGCTGGCGCCGCCGCGGCAGCGGGATGAGGCCGGGCAGGCTGCGTGCGGAATCGGGCATTCGTGTCGCGTCTCCCGTGAAGGACCCCGCCGCGGCGGGACGTCGCCACAGCCCGATTATCCCGGGGACATCGTTAACAACCGTAAAATGCGCGGGCGCCCTCTAGCGCAGCAGCGGCGCCAGCCGGTCGAGCGCCGCGGCGAGCCGGTCCGGCGCGCTGGCAAAGCAGAAGCGGATATGGCCCTCGCCGCCGAGGCCGAAGGCGGAGCCGGGTGCGACCCCGACCTTGACCCGCGCCAGCACCTCCTTGGCAAAGGCGAGGCTATCGGTCATGCCGTCCACCGCGGCAAACGCATAGAAGGCGCCTTCAGGCACGGCGATGCGGATCCGCGCAAAGCGCTGCAGCCCCTGGACCAGGAGGTCGCGCCCGGTGCGGCACCGCTCCACCATCTCGGCAATGAAGCCCTCGCCCTGCGTGATCGCGGTGACCCCGGCGCGCTGCAGGAAAGGCGGCGCGCAGGAGGTGTTGAACTCGACGAGCTTGTCGGCGACCTCCTGGATCTCGCGCGGCGCCACCAGCCAGCCGAGACGCCAGCCGGTCATCGCCCAGGATTTGGAGAAGCTGTTGATGACGACGACGCGGTCCTCCGGCACGGCAAGGTCGAGGAGCGAGGGCGCGGCCCGCGCGCCGGTATAGAGGATGCGGCCATAGACCTCGTCGGCGATCAGCCAGAGGCCGCGCCGGCGCGTGAAGTCGAGCAGCGCCTGCTGCTCCTCGCGGCGCATCATCCAGCCGGTGGGATTGCCGGGCGAGTTGACGAAGATCATGCGGGTCCTGCTGTCGCAGGCCGCCATCAGCCGGTCGAGATCGAGACGCCAGCCGCCCGCCTCGGTCGGCGTCAGCGCCACCGGCCGCGCCTCGCCGCCGAGCACGGTGACGGCATCGTTGATGTTGGGCCAGACCGGCGAGAGGACGACCATGTTGTCGCCAGGCTCGATCAGCGCCTGCGCCATCAGCATGATGCCGCTCATGCCCGAGGAGGTGATGATGACGCGCTCGGGGGTGACGGGCCGGGCGTAGAGCCCGCCGAGATAAGTGGCGATCGCCTGCCGCAGCTCGGGAATACCGCGCTTGAAGGTGTAGAAAGTCTGGCCCTGCCGCATCGCCGCCGCCGCGGCGTCGCAGATGAAGCCGGGGGTCGGCAGGTCGCTTTCGCCGTACCACAGCGCGATGACGTTGGGATCGCCCATCCCGGCCATCGCCACCTGGCCGATCTTGGTGAAGGGCATCGCCTCGACGATGGGCCGCACGCCGCCCGAACGCTCGCTCACGCAGGACCTCCCCGTTCAAGCGCAGTCTAGGCGGGCCGCCGCCTACCGCAAAGCCGCATGGCAGAGCGGCACGGGCCGCGGGTTGTGGGCCCCCGCGCCCGTCCCCTAGGTTGACCGGCGCAGCCAAGGAGCCGATGGCATGGACAGCACCGATCTCGCGCTCACCAAGTTCGGCATCGGACAGCCGGTGCCGCGCATGGAGGACCCGAAGCTCCTGCGCGGCGAAGGCCGCTACACCGACGATCTCAACCTCGCCGGCCAGGCCTATGCCGTCATGGTGCGCAGCCGCGTCGCCCACGGCACGCTGCGCGGCGTCGATGCCGCCGAGGCGCGCGCCATGCCGGGTGTGCTCGGCGTCTACACGGCCGCCGACCTCAACGGCTACGGGCCGATCAAGCCGATGATGATGATCCCGATGAGGGACGGCTCGCCGATGCGCGCGCCGCCGCGTCCGGCGCTGCCGGCCGAGCGCGTGCGCTTCGTCGGCGAGGCGGCCGCCTTTGTCGTGGCCGAGACCGCGGCGCAGGCGAAGGATGCGGCCGAGGCGGTGCTGCTCGAGATCGAGCCGCTGCCGGCGGTCACCACCCCCGAAGCCGCCCTGGCGTCGGCGGCGCCGCTTCTCCATGCCGAGGCGCCCGGCAATGTCGTCGTCGACTATCATTACGGCGACACCGCCGCGGCGGAGGCCGCCTTCGCCAAGGCGGCGCATGTCACGCGGCTTCGCCTTGCCAGCAACCGCATCATCGTCAACCCGCTCGAGCCGCGCTCGGCGGTGGCGCAGTACGAGCCCGCCAAGGAGCGCTTCACGCTGCAGCTCGGCTGCCAGGGCGTCTTCGGCATGCGCCAGACGCTCAAGGACATCCTCGGCGTCGCGCCGGAGAAGATGCATGTGCTCACCGGCAATGTCGGGGGCTCCTTCGGCATGAAGGCATCGGTCTTTCCCGAATATGTCTGCCTGCTGCATGCGGCACGCGCACTCGGCCGGCCGGTCAAGTGGACCGACGAGCGCTCGGAAAGCTTCGTCTCCGATCATCACGGCCGCGACCACGAGATCGAGGCGGCGCTGGCGCTCGATGAAGAAGGGAATTTCCTCGCCGTGCGGCTCAAGGGCTACGGCAATGCCGGTGCCTTCCCGGTGGCGGCACTGCCCTTCACCGTCAACGCGGTGAAGAACGTGGTGAGCGTCTACAAGACGCCGGTGGTCGAGGTCTCGACGCTGGGCGTGCTCACCAACACCACGCCCACCGGCGCCTATCGCGGCGCCGGCCGGCCCGAGGGCAACTACTACATGGAGCGGCTGATCGACGCCGCCGCCGCCGAGCTCGGCATGGACCGCATCGCGCTGCGCCGGCGCAACCACATCAGGCCCGAGGCGCTGCCCTACAAGGCGCCCTCCGCCATGCTCTACGACAGCGGCGAGTTCAGCGCCGTGCTCGACGACGCGCTGGCGCTCGCCGATTGGCAGGGCTTCGACCAGCGCCGGGCGGAGAGCCGCGCGCGCGGGCGGCTGCGCGGCCGCGGCATCGGCTCCTATCTCGAGGTGACGGCGCCGCCCGGCAAGGAGATGGGCGGCTTGCGCTTCGAGGCCGACGGCACCGTCACGATGATCACCGGCACGCTCGATTACGGCCAGGGCCACGCCTCGCCTTTCGCGCAGGTGGTCGTCGACCGGCTCGGCATCCCCTTCTCGCGGCTGCGCCTGCTGCAGGGCGACAGCGACCAGCTGATCGCCGGCGGCGGCACCGGCGGCTCGCGCTCGGCGATGTCGAGCGGCACGGCGCTGGTCGAGGCCAGCGCCGAGGTGATCCGGCGCGGCAAGGAGATCGCCGGCGTGGCGCTCGAAGCCGCCGCCGCCGATATCGAGTTCGCGCAGGGACGCTTCACCATCGCCGGCACCGACCGCTCGATCGGCCTCCTCGAGCTGGCGCAGCGGCTGCGCGCCGGGCTGAAGCTGCCGCCGGAGCTGCCGCAATCGCTCGACGTCTCGCTCGCCGCCAACACGCCGCCCTCGGCCTTTCCCAATGGCTGCCACATCGCCGAGGTCGAGGTCGATCCCGACACCGGCTGGGTCGCGGTGGTGCGCTATGCCATGGTCAATGATTTCGGCACGCTGCTGAACCCGATGCTCGCCGAGGGCCAGGCCCATGGCGGCATCGTCCAGGGCATCGGCCAGGCGCTGATAGAGCACACCGTCTACGATGGCGAGGGGCAGCTGCTCAGCGGCAGCTACATGGATTACGCCATGCCGCGCGCGGGCGACGCGCCGATGTTCGATTTTCTCAGCCACCCCGTGCCGGCCAAGAGCAACGTGCTCGGCGTCAAGGGCTGCGGCGAGGCCGGCTGCGCCGGCTCGCTGCCCTCGGTGATGAACGCCATCATCGACGCGCTCGCCCCCTACGGCATCCGCCACATCGACATGCCGGCGACGCCGGAGCGCGTGTGGCGCGCGATCCAAGCGGCACGGGGATAACGCCGGCGATCAGCCGAGTGCCCGTGCCGCGACTTTGAGATCGGCAACGAAGCGCGCGGTCTCCGCCTCGCGCATCCCGGGGTCGCCGCGCAGCAGCGCCGAGGGATGGACCGTCGCCAGCACATGCGGCGCGAGCGCCGAGGCCACGAACGCGCCGCGCTGGCGGGTCACCCGGAAATCGGCGCCGAGCAGCGCCTGGGCGGCGGTGGCGCCGAGGCAGACGATGACCTTGGGCTTCACCGCCGCGATCTCCGCCTCGAGCCAGGGCTCGCAGGCGCGGATCTCCATGGCGTTGGGCTTGGCATGGAGCCGGCGCTTGCCGCGCGGGGTCCATTTGAAATGCTTCACCACATTGGTGACATAGGCCTTGTCGCGCGCGATACCCGCGGCATCGAGGCAGCGGTCGAGGAGCTTGCCGGCGGGGCCGATAAAGGGCCGCCCGGCGCGGTCTTCCTGGTCGCCCGGCGTCTCGCCCACCAGCAGCAGCGCCGCATGGGCCGGGCCCTCGCCGAAGACCGTCTGCGTCGCCTCGGCATGGAGCGGACAGGCGGTGCAGCGTTGCGCCGCCTCGCGCAGCGCGGCGAGGCTCGCCCGCGGCGGGATCAGCCGCCGGGCGGTGTCGTCCTCCGGCGAGCCTGTCTTCCTCGACATCGCCGCCCTGTCACTCGACGCCGACCGCCGCGCCCAGCGTCTCGCCGATGGCGCGGTTGAGCACGAGGTCGGCGACGTTGTCGAGGCTGGTCGGATCGCGGTTGATGATCGCCAGCATCGCACCGTTGCGCCTGGCAAGCTCGGGAAATCCCGCGGCGGGATAGACCACCAGCGAGGAGCCGAGGACGAGGAACAAATCGGCGGCGAGCGTCTCGCTTTCGGCGCGGCGCATCGCCTCCTGCGGCATGGGCTGGCCGAAGGAGACGGTCGCGGTCTTGACGAGGCCGTCGCACGCCTCGCAGCGCGGCGGCGTCTCGTCGCGCTCGAAGGCGAGCCGCAGCGCCTCGATCTCGTAACGCCGGCGGCAGTCGAGGCAATGCGCGTAGGTGGTGTTACCGTGCAGCTCGATGACGCGCGCCTCAGGCACGCCTGATTGCTGGTGCAGCCCGTCGATGTTCTGGGTGATCACCGAGCTCGCCTTGCCGCTCGCCACCAGAGTGGCGACGGCGCGGTGGCCGCGATTGGGCCGGGCGGCGCGGATGGTCGGCTCGGTGGCGAATTTGCGCCGCCATGCCTCGCGCCGCGCCGCCTCCGATTGGAGGAAGTCATCGAAATCGATGGGCTTGTAGCGCGTCCAGATCCCGCCGGGGCTGCGGAAATCGGGGATGCCGGACTTGGTGCTGATGCCGGCCCCGGTGAACAGCGCCACGCGCCGCGCTTCGTCCAGCAGGCGCTTCAGCGCGACGATGTCAGGATCGGCGTTCATCGGCGCGAGTGTGGCAAAGCCGGGCGCGCCCGCCAAGGGCGGACGGTGTAGACTGGCCCGACGCGGCTGAGATCGCGTGCTTGGGAGGATCGGGCGATGGACTTCAACGGCAAGGTTGCAGTGATCACCGGCGCGGCGAACGGCATCGGCCGGGCGACCGCGCTCGCTTTCGCCAAGGCCGGCGCCAAGCTGGTGCTGGTCGATCGCGACGCCGCGGCGGGCGAGGCCGCGGCGGGCGTCATCCGCCAGCAGGGCGGCGAGGCGCGCTTCGTCGCCGCCGACGTCACCCGCTCGGCCGAGGTCCAGGGCTACGTCGCGGCGGCGCTGGAGGCTCATGGCCGCATCGACTGCTTCTTCAACAATGCCGGCATCGAGGGCAAGCTCGCGCCGCTGGCGGAATATGACGAGGCGGTGTTCGACGCGGTCATCGGCGTCAATCTCAAAGGCGTGTTCCTGGGCCTGCGCCACGTGCTGCCGGTGATGCTGCGCCAGCGCGGCGGCGCGGTGGTGAACACCGCCTCGGTGGCGGGGTTGGTGGCGACGCCGGGCATGTCGGCCTATGTCGCCTCCAAGCACGCGGTGATCGGGCTCACCAAGACCGCCGCGGGCGAGGCGGCGCGCGCCGGCGTGCGCGTCAACGCGATCTGTCCCGGCCCGGTCGAGACGCGCATGATGCGCTCGCTGGAGAGCCAGCTCGATCCCGCCGACCCCGACGCGGTCGGCCGGCGCTATCGCTCGGGCCTGCCCTCCGGCCGCTACAGCACGCCGGAGGAGATCGCCAATGTCGTGCTGTTCCTGTGCTCCGACCTCGCCGGCAACGTCAACGGCGCGCAATGGGTGGTGGACGGCGCCCGCACGGCGGTGGGCGGCGCGGTGACGCAGACAGTCAATCGCTAGCTGGCGCCGTTCTTCGGTACATAGCCGATGGCGTCGATCTCGAGGCCGCAATCCATCGGCGTGCGGCCGGCCTGCATGCGCGTGCGCGCCGGCAGGGTCTCGGCGCTCGAGAAATAGCGGCGATAGACGCGGTCGAAGCGCTCCTGCGTCGACTGGTCCCTGAGCCAGACCGTGACCTTGAGCAGGCAGTCCATGCTCGAGCCGGCGGCCTCCACCAGCCGCTTCAGATGCTCCATGACGATCTCGGCCTGGCGCTCGAACGGGATGTCGGGAAAGGGCGGGATCGGCTTTCCCTCGCGCCGTGCCTGGCGCAGCGCCGCGCAATACGCCTCCTCGAACGGCGGCAGACCCGAGACATAGACGAGGTCGCCATGCCGGACGCAAAGATTGAACGGCCCGCCGGTCTCGGGCACCTCGGCCTTGATCACCTGCTTTTCCATGGACGCCTCCGTCACATCCCGGCGAGGAGCCGCACCAGCGCCTCGCCCGCCACCGCCAGCTCACCACTGTTGTCGAGGTGATGGATCGCGGCATCTCTCGGGCAGCGCCACCTCATGCGCCAGCCGCTCGGCGATCGCCGGCCGCATCCTCGCGGCCGCGCGCCGCAAGCCGCGCCGCCAGGACCTCCAGCGGCGCCGATACCAGCACCCCCTGCAGGCCGGGATAGCGGTGCCGCGCCGCGCCCAAGCCTCGCGCGCGAGGTTGGCCACCACGGTGAAGCCATGTCCCAGCCAGAGATCGAGCTCGCCCCCGATGGCGTAGCGCAGGCCGTGGCTTTCCCAGGCGAGCGCCAAGAGGCCGGCCGCCTCGCGCGCGGCGAACTCGGCCGGGCTCAGCGCGACGTGGTTTTCGCCGCCGGCGCCGGCCGGGCGCGTGACGTAGCGGTGGGCGAAGATGAGCCGCGTGGGGTCGGAGCGCGCCCGGGCATAGGCGATGAGCGCATCCTTGCCGACGCCGGAGGGCCCCATGATGCAGACGAGCTGGCCGGTCATGCAGGAGCCCCCCAAGGGACAAAGCATAGCCCGGCGAGGCAGGCCCGCCCAGCCCGGCTCCGTCTCGGGGAATGCAGGCCATGCGCCCGGCCGACATGGACAGGCCGGGACGGACCGGCCCATAATCGCCGGCAAAACCGCAACCCTCGGGAGGGACGCGCAGATGGATTGGAGCGAGCGACGCCGGCGGTTTCGCGCCCTTCTGGCCGGTAGCCGATGCGTCCATCCCGGCTCCGTCTTCGACCCGATCTCCGCCCGCATCGCCGTGGAGGTGGGGTTCGAAATCGGCATGTTCGCGGGCTCGGTCGCCTCCTTCACCGTGCTGGGCGCGCCCGACCTCATCGTGCTGACGCTCACCGAATTCGCCGCCCAGGCCTATCGCATCAACCGCGCCGGCGACCTGCCGCTGCTGGTCGATGCCGATCACGGCTACGGCAATGCCCTCAACGTCATGCGCACGGTCGAGGAGCTGGAGACGGCGGGGGTCGCGGCGCTGTCGATCGAGGACACCGATCTCCCGGCGAATTTCGGCGCCGCCGGCGAGATGCGGCTGATCCCGATCGAGGAGGGCGTGGGCAAGATGCGCGCCGCGCTGGCCGCGCGCCAGGATCCGAACCTGATCATCGCCGGCCGCACCCAGGCGATCTCGGTGACCGGCCTCGACGACACCATCGCCCGCGCCAAGGCCTATGAGGCAGCGGGGGTCGATGCGCTGTTCTTCGTCGGGCTCAAGCAGCGCGCCGAGCTCGACACGATCGCCGCGGCCGTTCGCCTGCCGATCATCATCGGCGGCGGCGGCAGCGAGCTCGACGACCTCGACTATCTCGGATCACGCCGGGTGCGCGTGGCGCTGCAGGGGCATCAGCCCTTCCTGGCGGCGGTGAAGGCGGTGCACGACACGCTGAAGGCGCTGCGCGAAGGGGTGAAGCCCGCGGCGCTGCCCGGCATCGCCTCGGCCGATCTGCTGAAGGCGGTCACGCGCGATGCGGATTACCGGCGCTGGATGGACGAGTTCCTGTCGCGCGGCTGAGTGGAGGCGGAGAGCAGGATGGGACGGAGAATAGCGATCGTCGGCGCCGGGGCGGTGGGCGGATATGCCGGCGCGCATATGGTGCAGGCGGGCGAGGACGTGACCTTCATCGATCCCTGGCCGGCGCATGTCGAGCATATGCGCCAGCACGGGCTGCGCGTGACCCATGCCAAGGAAGTCCCCGAATTCACCGTGCCGGTGCGCGCGCTCCACGTCACCGACGCGCAGCTTCTGTCGCGCGAAGCGCCCATCGACATCGCCTTCATCTGCATGAAGTCCTACGACACCGGCTGGGCGACGATGCTGATCCGCCAGTATCTGGCACCCGCCGGATATGTCGTCTCGCTGCAGAACTGCATGAACGAGGAGACGGTGGCCGAAGTGGTCGGCTGGGGCCGCACGCTGGGCTGCGTCGCCAGCCGCATCACCGTCGAGCTGCGCGCGCCCGGCCATGTGCATCGCGGCGCCGGCAAGGGCGGCGCGCGCCACACCGTCTTCCGCGCCGGCGAGGTCCATGGCCGCATCACCCCGCGCGCCGAGGAGATCCGCCGGCTGGTCGCCTTCGCCGACAGCGCCAAGGTGACGGAGAATCTCTGGGGCGAGCGCTGGTCGAAGCTGGTCGCCAACGTGATGGGCAACGGCGTCTCCGCCTGCACCGGCCTCACCGCCAACGAGAGCATCGAGAACGAGGCGGTGCGGCGCTTCATGCTGCGACTGGGCAGCGAGGCGATCCGCATCGGCGAGGCGCAGGGCTACCGGCTCGAAGAGGTGCTGCATCTGCCGCCGGAGACGATCGCGCGCGCCGGCGAAGGCGATGCCGCGGCGCTGAGCGAGGCCTCCGAGCACATGCTCGCCGGCACCAAGCATCTCTCGGCCGAGCAGCGGCCGTCGATGGGACAGGACATGATCAAGGGCCGGCGCACCGAGATCGATTTCCTGAACGGCTATGTCGTGGCCCGCGGCGCCGAGATCGGCATCGCTGCCCGCGCCAACGCGGCGCTCACCGACATCGTGCACCGCGTGGAGCGCGGCGAGCTCAAGCCCGATCCCCGCCACATCACCGATCTCAGGCTCAACTGACGACGACATCGCATCCGGAGGACGCCATGCAGTACCGCAGGATCTCGGCCGATTGCCACCTCGACCTCCCCTGGATGCCGCCCGATCTCTTCGTCTCCGAGGCTCGGCGCGAGCTCAAGGAGCGCATGCCCTTCGTCACCGACGGGCCGGACGGGCCGCGCTGGACGGCGCGCAACGGCGCCAATTTCGGCCTCGTCAACGGCGTCGGCCCGGCCGGACAGAAATTCGTCCCCGGCAGCCATGCGCGCGTCGACATCATGGCCAAGACCGGGCTCTATGACGACGGCAAGAAAGGCGTGCGCCGCGTCTCCGACCCGCATCTGCGGATCAAGGACATGGACCGCGACGGCGTCGATGCCGAGGTGATCTACGGCATTCTCGGCGCCGCCAGCCGGCTCAACGACCTCGAAGCGGCCAACGAGATGCTGCGCATCTACAACGACTGGCTGACCGATTTCTGCCGGCATTATCCCGAGCGCCAGATCGGCCTTGCCTGCCTGCCCTATGGCGACATCGAGGCGGCGGTGGCGGAAGTGCACCGCGTCGCCAAGCTGGGGCTGCGCGGGCTCGAGCTCTCCTGCTCCTGGGACATGGAGCCGATGTGGCATCCGATCTGGGAGCCGCTGTGGCAGGCGGTGAACGAGGTGCGGCTGCCGCTGCATTTCCACACCTTCCCGGCGATGCCGCCCAAGGTATTCGAGCAGCAGACCGGCAAGACGCGGCGCGCCGCCTTCTTCACCATCGTCTCCGGCTTCCAGATGAACCTCGTCAACATCCTTGCGGCGCTGATGGGCGCGGCCGTGCTCGAGCGCTATCCGCATCTGCGCATCGGCTTCGGCGAAAGCGGCATCGGCTGGATCCCCTACGCGCTCGACCGCATGGATTTCGAATGGGAGGACCGCTTCCACGATCTCGGCCTCAAGATGAAGCCCAGCGACTATTGGCGCCGGCAATGCAAGGCCACCTTCCAGTTCGACCGCATCGGCACGCAGCTGATCGACGAGATGGGGGTGGAATCGCTGATGTGGGGCTGCGACTACCCGCATGGCGACGGCGTCTGGCCGGAATCCTCGCGCTACATCGCGGAGCAGTTCGGCCATCTCCCGGCCGAGGTCACGCGCAAGATCACCTGCGAGAACGCCGGCAAGTTCTACGGGCTGATCAACTGAGCACGGCCGGCGCGCCTCATTTCCGCGCCGCCGGGTAGGGATAGACGAGCTTGCCGACCTGATACTCGGCCGGCCAGATCACGACCTCGCGGTTGCCGTTGCGGAACTGGTCGACCGAATTGTCGGTGAGGCCCTGGAACTGCGACCACAGCAGGCGCTCCCGGTCCCATTCGCCGTCGGGGCCGAACTTGAACACGCCGGCGACGGTGGCGAAGCGGTGGCTGTGCAGATAGGCCGCGATCTTCGCGGGGTCGAGGCTGCGGGTCCCCTCGACCGCCTCGCCCAGCACCTGCCCCGCGGCATAGGAGAAGACCGGGAAGGTGTAGCCCAGCGGGTCGGTGGCCAGCTTCGGGGCGCGCGCCTGGTATTTCTGCAGCAGCGCGTCGACGCCGGGGAAGTCGAGCTTGGGCGAGGGGATCCAGAGCTCATTGGTGACGATGCCGTTGAGCAGCGGCCCCAGCCGCGCCTTGAGCGTGGCGGAGGAGAAACCGACCATCGCGCCGCCGAACATCTTGGGCGCGAGCCCGACCTCGTTGGCGGCGCGGACCATGCCGACCGTGTCGGGCGGATAGGCTGCGACGAAGACGACATCCGGGCTCGCCGCCTGGATCGCGCGCACGATCGGCGCGAAATCAACCGTGCCCGGCGGATATGTCCGGTCATAGACGATGGTGAAGCCGGTGGCCTTGGCGTTCGCGCGCGCGCCGTCGGCGGCGTTCTTGGCGAATTCCGCGTCGGCGGCGGCGATGGCGAGGGTCGTGGGCCGGGGCTTCTGCGCCGCGGCGATGTCGAAGAAGCCGCGGGAGAAGGCGATCTTCGGCGTCGGCCCGGCCGAGATCATCGAGAAATAGCGCGGATAATGGAAGGTGCTGTTCACCGCCAGCGCGGTCACGGAGATATCGACCATGTTGTGCTGCATGATCACCGTGAGCGCCGGCGCCACCATGTTGGTGGCGTAGGGCCCGATGACGAGATCGACCTTGTCGACATCGATCAGCTTGGCATAGATCGCCGGCACGTTGGCGGGATTGCTCTGGTCGTCGTAATAGACGAACTCCACCGGCCGCCCGAGCAGCCCGCCCTTGGCGTTGACGTCCTCGCGCCAGATCTCGAAGCCTGCCAGCACCTGCTTGCCGTTGCCGGCGAGGCCGCCAGTGAGCGCCATGCTGAAGCCGATGCGGACGGGATCCGCCGCGAACGCCCCTTGTGCCAGCGCGAGGAGCCACAGCGCGGCTCCCGCGATGCTTGCAATCGCCCTCATCTTGTTTCCTCCCGATAGCATTCTTTTCCGCGTGTCGCCCGCGGCCTATTGCCGGAAGGTTCGCCCGGATCGGCGCGTTAGGCAAGCACGCGCATTCCCGCTCCCCGATGAGGCAGGGGTTATCTCACGGCCTGCCCAGCAGCGCCTGGCGGAAGCGCAGGCGCTCCAGCGCGGGATCGAGGCCGCGCTTGTAGCTCGGCGGATCCGTCGGCTTGACGCGCAGCAGCACGAAGGCGGTGCCGTTGCCGTCGCGGATGAGCCGCGCGCCCTCGGCGATCTCGTCCTGCCGGGCGATCGTGCGCGTGCGCCTGATGCCGGCGCCCTGCGCCATCTTCTCGAGATCGACGCCGAGGCTGGTATGGCTCTTCTGATAGCCGGTCTCGCCGTAATGGCCGTTGTCGACGCAGACCAGCGACAAATTGGGTGGATCGAGCACCGCGATGGTGGCGAGCGCGCCGACATTCATCAGCAGCTCGCCGTCGCCGGTGATCACCAGCACGCGCCGGTCGGGCCGCGCGAGCGCCAGGCCCAGCCCCATGGTCGCCGCCCCGCCCATGGCGCCGGCCATGGTATAGGCATGGGCGCCGTCCCGGGTCAGGAACGCGATGTCCCGCGCGGTGCCGGCGAGCCCGGCGATGATCAGGAAATCCTCGTGCCGGCCGATCAGCGCCGGCACCGCCTCGCGGCGGTCGAGCACGAAATCGGGCGCCGCCGCCCGCGCGATATCCGCTCCCGTGTGTGTCGCCACGCGCTGCTCCTCAAAACGGCTTGGCACCGATCAGCTTCTGCGTCAGCAGCACGGCGACGGCGTTGCCCGACTGGAACGCCATGGTGAGCGCCGCGCCCACCGTCGGCGCCACCTCTTCCGGCCGCTCGACGCGCAGGCAGATGACCCCCATCGCCGCCAGCACCGGCTCGACCGCCTGCCCCATCGGGTATTGCCAGGGATTGCCCTCGCCGAAATCGCCCCGCATGCTGACCAGCGTCAGGAAGGGAAACCGCCCGCCCTTGACCAGCGACAGCATGTTGATGCAATTGCCGACACCGCTCGACTGCATCAGCAGCACCCCGCGCGCGCCGCCGAGATCGGCGCCGGCGAGCAGCGCCACGCCCTCTTCCTCGGTGGTGAGCGCCACCGATTGCGCCGCGGGATCGGCGAGCGCGCGGTCGATCAGCGCGCGGTGGCCGGCATCCGGCACATAGGCGAATTGCGTGACCTCATGGCGGCGCAGCAGGTCGTAAAGCTCGTCCTGCCAGCCCGTCGCGCTCTGCTCCATGCGCGTCTCCTCCCGGCGCCCGCGCCTGCGCGCTGTTCACGGCCATCGGTCGCGGTATTATAGCGGACAGCCGGGCCCGCCGGCATCCGGGATCGCTTGCGCTTGCCGCCGGGAGGCAAAGGAGCACCGACAATGAAACCGCTGCTGTGCGTGCTTCTCGCTGCGCTGCTGCTGCCCGCCGTCGCGGCGCAGGCGAAGGAGGTCAAGGAATTCGATTTCGAAGCGGCGGCGCAGAAGCATTGCCCCAAGGACGTCGTCGTCTGGTCCAACGTCAGGGGCGGCGGCATCTTCCACGCCAAGGGATCGAAGCTCTACGGCAGGACCACCGATGGCGGCTATCTCTGCCGCAAGGAAGCCGAAGCCGCCGGCTGGCACGAGTATGACGGCGACCAGCCGCAGAAATAGGGGCGCGTCCTCACTCCAGGCGATCGGCCGTGTCGATGACCAGGCCGCCCTGCACGACGCGGGAGACGCAGGTGCATAGCTTCGTGTTTTCGGCCTTCTGGCTTGCGCTGAAATAGACGTCGCGGTGGTCGACCACGCCGTCGACATCGAGGATCTCGACCACGCAGAGGCCGCACTCGCCGCGCCGGCAGTCATGGATCATCTCGACCCCGGCCGCTTCCAGCGCATCGAGCATGGTCTGATGGCGCGGCACGAGGATCTCCTTGCCGAGCCGCGGTATCTTCAGTGTGAAGGGCTCGGAGGCGTAGTGGCCGGTATTGCCGAAGGTCTCGAAGCGCAAGCCCTCGACCGGTCGGCCGCTCCGCTGCCAGGCCTGGCGTACCGCATCCAGCATGCCGACGGGTCCGCAGGCATAGAGCTCGCCGCCTGGAGCGAGCCGCGCGATGCCGGCGGCGAGATCGATCCGCGAGCCCTCCTCATCGAGATAGATCTCGAGCCGCTCGCCGATCCGCTCGCGCAACTCCTCGGCCAAAGCAAGATCCTCCCGCCGCCGGCAGGCATAGAGCAGCCGGAAGCCGGCGCCGGAAGCCGCGAGCGCGAGCGCCATGGTGTAGATCGGCGTGATGCCGATGCCGCCGGCGACGAGCAGATAGTCGGGCCGGCCGGGAGTGAGGACGAAATGATTGCCGGGCGTGGAGATCGTGAGCTGCGCGCCGGGCGCGAGGCTCCACATATAGGCGGAGCCGCCGCGGCTGTCGGGGAGCAGCTTCACCGCGATGCGGTAGAGCCCGTCGGTGCAGGGCCCGACGATCGAATAGCAGCGGGTATCGGGACGCTCGCCGATCAGCACGGCGACGTTGATGTGGCTGCCGGGCGCCGGTGCCGCGACAGGACCCGCAGGCTCGATCTCGAAGAGCCGGATGTCGGTGGCGAGATCGCGCACCGAGCGCAGCCGGGCCGCCTGCCATTCGATGCCGTCGCGCATCGCTACTCCGCCGCCACCCGCGGTCGCGGCGCCGCCGGCGGCTGCTCGGCCGCGATCATGCGGTCGATCAGACGGCGCGCCCAGAGCGCGCCGGCGTCGATGTTGAGATTGTAGAAGGGCTGCCGCGGGTTCTTGTCGATCGCCTTCTGCTGCGCTTCCAGGATCGCGCGATCCTGCTCGTAGAGGCCGCGGCCGGCGTTCACATGCGCGAGCCGCAGCTCCGTCGTCAGGCTCTGATCGTGCGGCCGGAAGCTGCGCACGAAGTTCCAGAAATAGTGGCAGCTCGTCGCGGTCTCCGGCGTGATCGCCGCGAGGAAAAACCCGTTCACCCCCTGCGAGCGGTTGCCCTCGGGCGCGCCGGTTCCGGTGAGCGCGACGCCGACATCGCCGGCGATGGCGGAGGGCGCCTCGAAATGGACGATCTGCCAGCGGTCGACGCGCCCGGGCCTGCCGAGCTGGCGCGCCCAATAGGGCGGCGGCTCGATGTTCGTCATCCAGCGCGACACCGTCGCCTTGCGCTCGTTATGCGTGACGCTGAAGGGCGTGCGCGTGATGGTGTCGTCGCCGATGCTGCCGGCATGGACATAGGTCTCGTGCGTCAGATCCATGAGATTGTCGACGACGAGGCGATAATCGCATTGCAGCTTGTAGAAGGTGCCGCCTTCGCCGACCCATTCCGCGTCGTCATTCCAATGGAAATCGGGGAGCTTGGCCGGATCGGCGAGCGCCGGATCGCCCATCCAGACCCAGACGAGGCGGTGCCGCTCCACGGTCGGAAAGGCCCGCACGCAGGCCGACGGGTTGATGGTTTCCTGCGCCGGCATATGGGTGCAGCGACCGGTCGAATTGAAGACCAGGCCGTGATAGCCGCAGACGATTTGATCGTCCTTCAGATGCCCGAGCGACAGCGGCAACAGGCGATGCCAGCAGGCATCCTCGAGCGCTGCCGGCCTTCCGTCGCGGCGGCGGTAGAGCACCAGATCCTTGCCGCAGATCGTCCGCGCCGTCAGCGCCTGCTTGAGCTCGTAGTCCCAGGATGCGGCGTACCACGCATTCATCGGAAACGGCTTGGCTTCGGTCACCGGCTTCCTCCCTCGCAGAACTGCAACACGTCACCCGCACCCTCAGCCGCGCAGGCCATGACGGATCAAGGCACCGCCGCGCACGCACTGCAGCACCTCCTGGTTGCCCAGCGCGAGCTGCAGATTGCGGCGCGCGAGCCGGGCATGTTCGCGCATGATCGCCTCCGCCCGCGTCCCTTCCCGGTTCTCGATCGCCTCCAGGACGGCGCGGTGCTGTTCCTGCGCCAGCGTCAGGATCGCGCGCGCCTCGGGCAGCATGCCCTGCGCTTCGAGGAAGGCGCTCGGCGACGCGAAAGGCAGCGCCGTCACCCGGCCGATCTGCCGCGCGACGACGGTGCTGCCCGCGAACTCGATGAGGCGCGCATGGACCTGCTCGTTGAGCCCGATATAGGCGGAGAAATCGGCGGCGGAGATCTGCGTCCCGCCGACCACCCGGTCGATGCTGTCCAGCAGGCGCCGCATCTCGTTGAGCGCCGGCAAGGCGACGCCGCGCTCGGCCGCGAGCCGCGCCGCCAGCCCTTCGAGCGTCCCGCGCAGCTCCATCGCATCGCGGATGTCATCCACCACGAAGGCCCGGACAGCGAAGCCGCCCGAGGGGATGGCCTCGAGCAGCCCCTCCTCTTCCAGCCGCGCCAGCGCCGCGCGCACCGGCGTCCGCGACACGCCGAGCTGATCGACCACCGACAGCTCCGAGAGCCGCTCGCCCGGCGCCAGCGCACCGCTCAGGATCAGCTCGCGCAGGCGCAGCGACGCCGTGACGGTCTGCGACATCGCGCTTTCCTCGCCGTTTCGTATACACTCTGTATACAAAACAACGGGACAGCCGTCAATGGAGGTCAGGCTTTAGCCGATATTCTGTTGAAACCCACAGAGGATCCAAGAAATGAACCAAGGTTCGTGTATACCGGGTCGCGCCTTTCCTCAGGCCCGCCCCTTACACGAGATCGAAGGCGCGCCGCTTCACCTTGTCCATGTTCATGCCTTCGATGCGGATGAGCCGCGTCGGGCCGTTGCGGCGCGGCGCGTGGAGGTCGCCCTCGTTGTAGAGATGCGCCATGCCGGGCGCGAGGCTGTAGGTGCGCAAGCGCCGCACCTTGCCGGGCCTGCCCTCTTCAGCCGCCTCGACCAGCGCGAAATCGCTCATCTCGGTCTCGCCCCGCGCCTGGCCGTAGATCGCCCAGGACGGCCCGTGATCGTGCGGCCGGCTGTCGCGCTGGCCGTCATAGACATGGCCGAGAATGCAGAAGCCCAGGGCGGGGTCCTCGTACAGCACCTTGCGCTCGCCGGTCTCCTCGGTGAGATGGCGCGCGAGGAAGGCATCGTCCTTGAGTACCTCCTCCACCAGCCGGCACACCTTCTCGCGCCCGCCGGGCCCGGGATCGGCTTGCAGCAGGCGGCGGATTTCGGTGGCAAATCCTTCAATCGTATAGGCCATGTCTTCCTCTCCCAGAGCGCGCCTAGACCAGCGCGGCAGCGGCGGCGCGGATCGCGTCCTCGGCGACCGGTGTCAGCGGCGTCCAGTTGCGCGAGCGCACGTAGTCGGGCCGTGGGGTCTCGACCTCGCGCGGCCGGTTGGCGACGGTGTTGTAGCAGAAATAGGCCTGCCACCGATCCTCGGCGGAGAGGTTGTGGCCGGAGGCATGCATGAGATTGCAGTGGAAGATCGCCGCCATCCCGGCACGGCCGGTGACCGCCACCGGCGGCGCGCTCCTGGCCATCGTCGCGCGGATCTGCTGCGGCGGCACCGCCCAGAGCTTGTAGGCAGTGGAACTGTCGAAATAGGGCTCGGCGCGGCCGCCGCGATGGCTGCCCGGCAGGAAATAGAGGCAGCCGTTGAACTCGCTGGCATCATCGAGCGCGATCATCGCCGTCGCCATGTCGGGGCGCTCGATGCCGTCGCGCATCCAGGAGCCGTAATCCTGGTGCCAGGGCCAGACCGAGCCCTCGATCGCCGTCTTCACATTGACCTTGGAATGGTGGAGGTAGAGCTCGCGCTCGCCCAGCAGCTGCTGCGCCACGCCGAGGAGCCGCGGCAGGCGGCAGGCGGCGCGGAAGGCCGGCGAGGCGGTCGGGCCGTCGCTCTCATGCAGGCGGAACAGCGATTTCGGCGCCCGCGCCGCGCCTTCGCGCACCACCGCGTCGGTCTCGACCATGGCGACGCGCGCGACCTCGCGGCGCAGGATCGCGACCTCATCGCGGGCGAAAAGCTCGGGAAAGATCAGGAAGCCATCGCGCTCATACTGCGCCCGCTGCTCCGGGGTGAGCCGCATCGGTCACGCCTCCCTTGGCCGAACCGCTGGCGTCAACGTATCGCGCCCGCGGAGGCCAGGCAACGCGCCAGGTCGGGCCGCGCGCCGCAGCCCGACCGCGCGCCCCGGCGCTTCAAGCCAGCGAGGTGTAGACCGCGTTCTCGAACTTGCCGAAAAGCTCGAGCACCTTGCCGTCCGCGAACGGCACCAGCTGTGTCAGGATCACGCCGGCGATACGCTTTGCCGGATCGATCCAGAAATAGGTGTTGCCGAGGCCGGCCCAGGCGAGACTGCCGGCACTGCGGCCGCCCGGTACGCGCTCGGTATTGATCATGAAGCCCAGCCCCCATTTCTTGACCATGCCGGGGAAGAACTCGGCATCGTTCGAGTAAGCCGGGATCGCGGTCCGAAGCAGGCGGACATCGAGCGCACCCATCTGGTTCTCCGACATCTGCCGCACCGTTTCGGGCTTCAGCACCTGTCTGCCATTGGCACGACCGCCATTGAGGAACAGGCGCTGGAAGGCAATGTAGTCGGCGGCAGTGCCGTAGAGCCCGCCCCCGCCCATCTCGAACTCCGGCTCTTGCGGGATCTCGAACGGCATGGGCTGCAGGCTGCCATCCGCTTCACGCGTATGCATGCCGACCAGCCGCGCACGATGCGCCGCCGTGAGCTTGAACGCCGTGTCCTTCATGCCGAGCGGCTCGAACAGATTCTCCTGCAGGAAGGCGCCCAGTGTCCGGCCGCTGACCGCCTCGACGGCCTTGCCGATCCAATCGATGTTGATGCCGTAATCCCAGCGCTCGCCCGGGTCGAAGGTCAGCGGCATGGTCAGAGCCAGGTTCTCGCAGGAAATGACGCCGGGAATGCCCTTCATCTCCTCGTAGCGCAGCAGATCCGCATTCCAGATGTCGTAACCGAAGCCGGCGGTATGGGTCATCAGGTGGCGCAGCGTGATCGGACGCCTGGCCGGCCGCAGCCGCGGCTCGCCGGCGGCGTCGAAGCCTTCCAGCACCTGGGGCGAGGCCAGCGCCGGCAGCACGTCGGAGATGGGCCGGTCGAGCGTCAGCTCGCCGCGCTCGACCAGCAGCATGGCCGCGGTGCTGGTGATCGCCTTGGTCATGGACGCGATCCAGAACACTGAATCGACCGTCATCGCCGGTCCCGCGGGCAGCGCCCGCCTGCCGAAAGCGCCTTGATAGACAGCGCCTTCGGCTGTCGCCGCCATCGCGACGACCCCGGGCACCGCGCCGCTTTCGGTGGCCTGGCGCAGCACCGTGTCGATAGTCGGCAGTGATGTCATGGCACATCCTCCCTTGCAGGCGTGTTCGGTTGTGAAGTTTTTTCGATCTTCCGCCCGTTCGGCGGCGAACGCAACAGCGCCCGGGGCGCCCGGTCGCGGCGGTTGAGCAGCGGCGGCGCTTCGGGCAAGATGCGCGCGCCGCTTGCGGCCGCCAGTATCCGATCGCGCGGAGCTCCGCCCTGGAGACCTCTCTCTATCTTCCGGTCAAGCGTTTCCTCGAGAAGCTCGGCTTCACCGTCAAGGGCGAGATCTGCGGCTGCGACGTGGTCGCGGTGCGCGACGGCACGCGCCGCTGCTGGTGATCACCGAGCTCAAGCTCGCCTTCAATCTGGAGCTGGTGCTGCAGGGCGTCGACCGCGCCGCCGCCTGCGACGAGGTGTGGCTCGCGGTGCGGAGCTCGATCCGCGGCCGCGAGAACGATCCGCGTGTGCGCAAGCTGTGCCGCCTGCTGGGCTTCGGGCTGCTCGGCGTCACGCGCCGCGGCCGGGTCGACATCCTGGTCGAGCCGCGCCCGTGGCGACCGCGGCGCGATCCGCGGCGCCGCTCCGAGCTGGTCGATGAGCACCGCCGCCGCCAGGGCGATCCCGTCGCCGGCGGCGGCCGCGGCCAGCCGATCATGACCGCCTATCGCCAGCAGGCGCTTGCCTGCGCCGCCGCGCTCACCGCCGGACCGCGCCGCGTCCGCGAGGTCAGGGAAGCCGTGCCCGACGCGCCGAAGATCCTGCTGCACAATGTCTATGGCTGGTTCGTTCGCGTCGAGCGCGGCGTCTACGCCCTCGCCGAGCCCGGCAAGGCCGCGCTGCTGCGCTGGCCGCAGATCGGATAGGACGCCCGACGGCCGGGCGCCTGCCTCGCGCTCGTCCTCGGCGGCAGGGTAAGGCGTGGCGGCCGGCGCAACTCTCGATGACGCTCGCGGCCGCGATAAAGCTCTTGCCTTGCCTTGATTATTTGCGGGAAGCGCGCAGGCTGGCCGTCGGCCAGGACTGCGTCGGACCGATGGTGGTCATGGCATCAAGGGGAAGGCGCGCGGTGTTTGTCCATCGCACGCCGCGCGACAGGAGGGAAGCCCGTGGACAATCTCCAGAGAGAGGGTGTCGCACCCGCACTCCCGGGCAATGGCAACGCCCCTCCTGCCGGGCCGGCGCGCGCCACCACGGCCGCCACCGGCATTCCGTTCCTCGCGGTCAAAGGCGAGATGGGGCGGCGCGTCCGCGATTTCGACTGGCGATCGACGCCGCTGGGCCCGCTCGCCGATTGGCCTCAAAGCCTGAAGACGGCCGTCGGGATGATGCTTCTCTCTCCCGTGCCCATCGTCATGCTTTGGGGCGAGGAGGGCATCATGATTTACAATGATGCCTATTCGGTGTTCGCCGGCGGCAGGCACCCGACGCTCCTCGGCTCGAAAGTCCGAGAAGGCTGGCCCGAAGTGGCCGATTTCAACGAAAACGTCATGACGGTGGTGCTGGCCGGCGGGACCTTGGCCTACCGGGACCAGGAGCTGACGCTGTACCGATCGGGCGTTCCCGAGCAGGTCTGGATGAACCTCGATTACTCGCCGATCCTCGACGAGAGCGGCGAGCCTGCCGGCGTCATGGCGATCGTCGTCGAGACCACCGAGCGCGTGAGGGCGCAAGCGGCGCTGCGTGACAGCGAGGAGCAGCTACGCCTGGCGACCGAAGCGGCGGAGGTCGGGCTGTGGGACGTTGATCTCGTCACCGAGACGCTGTTTTGGCCGCCGCGCGTCAAGGCGATGTTCGGCATCTCGTCCGACGTTCCGGTATCGATGGCCGATTTCCATGCCGGGCTGCATCCGGAGGATCGCGAAGCGACCAGCGCCGCCTACGCCGCCGGCGCCGATCCGGCCCGGCGGGCGCTCTACGATGTCGAATATCGCACCGTCGGCAAAGAGGATGGCGTGATCCGGTGGGTGGCCGCCAAGGGACGCGGCGTGTTCGACGGCAGCGGCCGATGCGTGCGCATGATCGGGACGGCGATCGACATCTCCGCCCGCAAAGCGATCGAGGAGCGCTTGCGCGAGCTCAACGAGACGCTGGAGCGGCAGGTCGAGGAGCGGACCGCGGAGCGCGACCGGGTATGGCGGAATTCGCGGGATCTGCTGGTGGTCGTCGGAGCGGACGGCGTCTTCCGCGCCGTCAATCCGGCCTGGACGACGATTTTGGGGCATTCGCCCGACGAAATCGTCGGCAGAGGCTTCTGGGATTTTGTCCTGCCCGAGGACACCGCGCTGACGGGACAGAGCCTGCTAACCGCTGCATCGAGACACGATCTGACGAATTTCGAGAATCGCTATCGCCACAAGGACGGGACGATACGCTGGATCTCGTGGCTGACCTCGGCCGAAGGCGACCTGATCTATGCCTATGGCCGCGACATAACCGCGGCCAAGGCGCAGGAAGCCGCGCTTGCCGAAGCGGAAACCGCGCTGCGGCAAGCGCAGAAAATGGAAGCCATCGGGCAGCTTACCGGCGGCATCGCGCATGATTTCAACAATCTGCTCCAGAGCGTGGTGGGGACGCTGGATCTGATCAGGTGCCGGCCGGACAATCCCGCGCGCGTGCGCGCCTGGGCCGAGGCGGGGCTCGAACTCGGCGCGGCGCGGCGCCACGCTGACCGGGCAATTGCTCGCCTTCTCCCGATCGCAGAAGCTCGAGCTGAAGCCGGTGAGCCTTGCCGCGCTGCTGGCCGGAATGCACGAGCTTCTCGGCCGCACGCTGGGGCCCTCCATCCGCATCGGCATCGACCTTAAGGCGGACGGCGCGATCGTCTTGTGCGATGCCACCCAGCTCGAAATGGCGGTGCTCAATCTGGCGATCAACGCCCGGGACGCCATGCCGCAAGGCGGCACGCTCTCGATCAGCACTTACCCCCGCAAGATCACGAACGACCCCGATCTCGCCAGCGGCGACTATGTCGAGCTTGCGGTTCGCGACAGCGGCTCGGGCATGTCCGCGGAGATCGCCGCCAAGGCCTTCGACCCTTTCTTTACGACCAAAGGGCTGGGCAAGGGAACCGGGCTGGGCCTCAGCCAAGTCTACGGCATGACCCGGCAAGCCGGCGGCGTCGCGCGGATCGAGTCGAGACCCCAGGGCGGCACGACGGTGCGGTTGCTGCTGCAGCGCGTCGAGGCCCCGGCGTCCCCGGAAGTCGCCGACAGGGGCGGGCATCTCGCACCGGTTTCGATGCCGGCGACGCTTCTCGTCGTCGATGACGATCCCGAGGTACGCAGGTTTCTGCTCGATGCGTCGGCGGCATTGGGCTATCGCGTGCTGGAAGCCGCGGACGGGCATATGGGTCTTGCGCTGCTCGCGAGCACCGCGCCCGATCTCGTGATCATCGACTACGCCATGCCCGGGCTGACCGGAACGGAGGTGGCCCGCGAAGCTCGGTCGAGACGGCCCGATCTGCCGATCGTGTTTGCCAGCGGCTACGCCGACACGGCGGCGATCGAAAGCGTGCTGGACGCGAACACCTCGGTTTTGCGCAAGCCCTTCAAGCTCAACGAGCTGCAGGAAACGATCGCCGAGCTGCTGCGCCGCCAGCCGCCCGGCTGATGCTACGGGCCGATGATGCGGCGCGGGCTCTCACCCCGCCCAGGGGAGATTCAAAGATCGTCCGATGAGGCGGGGATGATCACCCGGCCTCGCGCCTATAACCCGCCAATTGAGTGCGGAGCGCGCGTGATCGACCGCCAGAAATTCGTCATCCTGTCTCTGCCGCGGACCGGCTCGACCTATCTCGTCGATTGTCTCGACGCCATCGCCGGCGTGCGCTGCCTGTCGGAGATCTTTCATCCCAACGAGATCGCGCTCAGGCACCATCAGCCGGTCGATCCCGGGCTCATGGACAAGGCGGTGCGCGATGCCGACCCGCTGGGCTATCTCGCGCGCCTCGAGCAGGAGGTTCCCGACTGCCGCTGGTTCGGCTTCAAGCACTTTCCGAGGCATGGCATGCCGCTCATGCGCCATCTCTGCGCCAGCCGCGACTGGCGCAAGATCTTCCTCTGGCGCGACAATCTTATCGAGCAATACCTCTCCTTCCTGCTCGCTTCGATGCATTTCGGCCGCACCGGCTGGGGCCGCGTCCCCGACGAGGCGCAGCTCGAGATCCCGCTGGGCACGGTCATGGACGATCTCCGGATGATCGAACAGAACTATTACGAGATCGAGCGCACGCTGCTGCTTGCCGACCGAAGCGACGTTTTCGCGCTCGAATATGACGAGCTTGGCCAGACCGACATCGTGCGGGGATTGCTGCAGTTCCTCGGCCTGCCCGGCGCGAGCATCGATCGCGCGCTGGCGCAGATGACCGCCGCGGACGGGAACAACGAGCTCAAATTCGCGCGCGGCCCCCGGGCGGCGCAGCGCATCAGGAATCTCGACGAGATCCGCCAGATCCTGCGCAACACCCGCTATCGACGGTGGGTCGCGGAATAGCGCAGGCGCGCCTCACGCCGGCGCGAAGCGGGGCACCTGATCGCGGAAATAGGCCTCGATGGCGTGCACCACCGCCGCGGCCGAGGTGCCGTGGAACATCGCGGGGTTGCTTTCCGCCGCGGCCGGCAGCAGACGCGCCGCCGCCATGTCCGGCCGCGAGGCCGCGGCGTCGATCATGCGCGCCGCCGGGGCAAGGCCGAGAAAATGCGCGATATAGGTCTCGGCCGGCGTGACCTTGCGGCCGAGCAGGCGTTCGAGCCGCCGGCGGTTGTCGCGCGCCAGCTCGGCCGCCATCAGCGCCGATATCCCGGGATCGTAGCGCAGCCGCATCAGCCGCCGGCGCAGGACGCCCTGCGGCAGAGCGACGGTGCCGTCCTCGCCGGCGGCGATCGCCGCGGCATAGGCGCCGAGGCCGTGGCGCGGGCCGAAGACCTTGACGACGCGCAGCCAGGTGTCCTCGGTGAATTGATAGAGGCCGGCGGCGCTGGTCCGCTGTGCATAGGCCCTGGTATCGAAGCTCGATTCCCGCGCCGCCACCGCGACCAGGTAGAGGCGGTCCACCCCCACCGTCTCGGCGGCATGAGCGATGGCACGCCGGACATCCTCCGGCATGGTCGAGGGCGGCCGCGCCAGTAGCAGCTCGGGCGTGGTGCTGCCGGCGCTCTCGATCTCGCGCAGCAGGCGTTCGGCGAGCGGGCCGGGGGCGCCGCGACCGCCGAGCCGTTCGTCGACGAGCGTCAGCAGCGTCACCCAGACCGCCGCGCCGAGGATCGCGGCGAGCGCCGAGCGGCGGAAGAGCCCGCTCCGGTCGCCCGCGGCGATCCAGGCGAGCGACAGCGGTCGCGCCATCGCGGCGCGCGCCCGGCGCGATCGTGATTGCCGTTTCCCGCGCATATCTTCCCTCTAAGCCGAAACGCTACCGCGCCGATGCGGCATCTTTGTGGCCGGACCGGGGCACGTCCCGGCGCCACCTTGCACCCGACGTTCCGACAATTTCACCTCGCCGGCAGCGCCGGTCTGATATCATTTTCCGGCGATACCCGGACGGAGAGACCCGGGACGCCGGAAGGAAGCGCATGTTGCAGCCGATCACCCTCGCTTTGGCCGCGGCGCTGTTGCTGCTGACCGGCATCGGCCCAGCCCGGGCGCAGATCTCCGACGATGTCGTGAGGATCGGCGTGCTCAACGACCAGTCCGGCCTTTACGCCGATCTCGGCGGGCCGGGATCGGTGGTGGCGGCAAGGATGGCGGTCGAGGATGCCGGCGGCAGCGTGCTCGGCAAGCCGGTCGAGATCGTCGTCGCCGATCACCAGAACAAGGCGGACATCGCCGCCGCCATCGCCCGGCAGTGGTTCGACGTCGACAAGGTCGACATGGTGATCGATTTCGACAATTCCTCGGTGGCGCTCGCGGTCGAGCAGCTCGCCAAGGAGCGCAACCGCATCGCCATCGCCACCGCCGTCGGCACCACCGACTTCACCGGCAAGGCCTGCTCGCCGACGGCGATCTCCTGGACCTATGACAGCTACGCGCTCACCACCAGCCTGGCGCGTACCATGACGCGCCACGGCCTCGACAGCTGGTTCTTCATTACCGTCGACTACACCTTTGGCCATTCGCTCGAGGCGGACACCACGCGCGCCGTGCTGGCTTCCGGCGGCCGCGTGCTGGGCAGCGTGCGCCACCCGCTCAACACCGCCGATTTCAGCTCCTATCTGTTGCAGGCGAAGGCATCGGGCGCCAAGGTGGTGGCGCTCGCCGATGGCGGCGGCGACATGATCAACGCCACCAAGCAGGCCAACGAGTTCGGCCTGCCGCAAGGCGGGCAGAGCCTGGCCTCGCTGCTGGTCTTCATCACCGACGTGCACAGCCTCGGGCTCAAGGCGGCGCAGGGGCTGACCTTCGTCACCGCCTTCTACTGGGACCGCACGCCGGAAAGCCGCGCCTTCGCCCAGCGCTTCTTCGCGCGGCACAAGGCGATGCCGACGGAGGCGCAGGCCAGCGTCTATTCCGCCATCCGCCATTACCTGCGCGCGATATCCGCCGCCGGCACCGACGAAGCCGGCCGGGTCATGGCCAAGATGCGCGAGCTGCCGGTGAACGATTTCTATGCCACCAACGGCCGCATCCGCGCCGACGGGCGGCTGCTGCACGACCTCTATCTGGTGCGGGTGAAGTCGCCCTCGGTGTCGCGGATGCCGTGGGACTATTACGAGGTTCTGAGCACCATCCCGGCCGACCAGGCCTTCCAGTCACTGGCGGCCGGCGGCTGCCCGCTGGCCTCCGGCGGCGGCGATAAGTGAGCAAGCAAGCGAGGAGCGATATGCGTCTGGACGGCAAGATCGCGATCATCATCGGCGCCGGGCAGGGTCCCGGCGAAGGCCTGGGCAACGGCCGCGCCACGGCGCTGCGCTTCGCGCGCGAAGGGGCACGGATCCTCGCCGTCGACCGCAACCTCGCCTCGGCCGAAGAGACGGCGACAATGGCGCGGAAGGAAGGCGGCGACTGCATCGCCTTCGAGGCCGACGTCACCAGCGAGCCAACACTGAAGGCAGCGATCGCCGCGGCGGCGGAGCGCTGGGGCCGCGTCGATATCCTGCATTACAATGTCGGCGTCAGCCTCGCCGGCGGCGACGCCTCGCCGCTCGAGATCACCGAGGAGGCGTTCGACCGCGTCGCCGCCATCAATCTGCGCGGCACGATCATGGCGTGCAAACACGTGCTGCCGATCATGCGCCGGCAGCGCTCGGGCGTGATCATCAACATCTCCTCGGTCGCCGCCTGGGAGAACTATCCGCTGGTCGCGTACAAGGCGACGAAGGCGGCGATGATCGCCTATACCCAGCAGCTCGCCATCCAGAACGCCGGCTACGGCATCCGCGCCAATGTCATCCTGCCGGGGCTGATGGACACGCCCATGGCGGTCGACACGCGGGCACGCGCCAGCGGCCGCTCGCGCGCCGAGGTGGCGGCCGAGCGCGACGCCAAGGTACCGCTGCGCAGCCGCATGGGCACCGCCTGGGACGTTGCCAACGCGGCGCTCTTTCTCGCCTCCGACGAGGCCGATTTCATCACCGGCGTGGCCTTGCCGGTGGATGGCGGCGCCCTGGTCAGGATCGGTTGACCAGGGCGCGCGCCGCCACTATTTCCGCGCCTCGGTGAAGGGGACCGGCGAGCCCGTGCGATACTGCGCGGGCTCGAGGATCACCTCGGTCTTGGTATCGCGGATCGACTCGATGTCGTTGGCCTTGAGGCCGCGGAACTGCACCTCCAGCACCCGCCCCTTCGACCATTCGCCGCCGGCGCCGTAGGCGATGTCGCCGACGATGGTCTTGAAGGTGTGGGTGCGGATGTAGTCGGCGAGCTTGTTCTGATCGAGGCTCTTGCTGCCGGTGATCGCCTGCGCCAGCACTTCGAGATTGGAATAGGCGAAGGGCGGCAGGTACCAGCCGAGCGGATCGACGCCCGCGGCCGGCGCCTTGGCCTGGTACTCCTTGAGGAAGTCAGTGATGCCCGGGAATTTCATCGTCGGCGCCGGGATCCAGAAATCATAGTCGAGGAGCCCGTCGAGCATCGGCCCCAGCTTCTGCTTCACCGCCGTGATCTGGAGGCCCACCATGCCGCCGCCGATGAAGCGCGCCTTGAGCCCGACCTCGTTGATCGCATTGACCATGCCGACGGTGTCGGCGGGGTAGGAGGCGATGTAGACGAGATCGGGGTTGGTCGCCTGGATGGCCCGGACGATCGGCGTATAGTCGGTCGTGGCCGGCGGCGGCGGATAGGTCTTGTCATAGACGATGTTCAGCCCCAGCGACTGGGCGATGAGGCGGGCGCCGTCCGAGGCGTTCCGGGCGAATTCGGCATCGGCGGCGACGATGGCGATGGTCTTGGGCTTCGGGTTCGCCGCCATGGCCACGTCGAAGAAACCCTGCGAGAAGGCGCGCTTGGGATCGGGGCCGGTGGGCAGCATCGAGAAGTACTTCGAATACTGGAACTGGGTGTTGACCGCGAGGCCGAAGAGGCTGAGGAACAGGCGGTCGTGCTGGATCACCACCGGCATGGCCGGGGCCACCATGTTGGTGGCATAGCCGGAGACGACGATATCGGCCTTGTCGATGTCGATCAGCTTGGAATAGATGCCGGGCACCGTCGCCGGATTGCTCTGATCGTCGTAATAGATCAGCTTCACCGGCCGGCCGAGCAGGCCGCCTTTGGCGTTGACATCGGACTCCCAGATCTGCATGGCGAGCAGCGCCGATTTGCCGACGGCGGCGAGCCCGCCGCTCAACGCCATGCCGAAGCCGATGGTGATCGGCTCCGCCGCCCGGGCGACGCCCGGCAGGATGAGGCTCAAAGCCAGCGCCGCCGCCGACAGCAGCGTCACGCGACGCGATATGCGCGGTGTGTGCATTCTCGTAATCCTCCCTCGTTCGCACCGTCGCCGCGGTCGTGCGAAAAGATGCCATGCCGGCCTTGGCGGCCGGTCAGGCGAAAAGCGGCGAGCGGCGCTATCCTGTCACGCCGGCGAGGGAAAAAGAAGCCGGCAATCCGGCAGGGGCGCGGGGCTGCGGCTCAGGGAGCGCTGTCATAGGCGCGGCGGAGCGCTTCGCGCATGACCGCCACCACCTCGTCGCCCCAGCTCCTGAAGCCGCAATCCGGGCAGGCGTTGATCCCGATCGAAGCGCCGTAGCGGACCAGCCCCTTGTCGGTCCATTGGTGGAAATCGACCTGCTCCACGCGTCGGCTGAACCGCGCCTGGCGGCATACCGGACAGAGATCGGAATCGTGGGGGAGCCGCCCCATAGGTCTACCCCGGGATTGCAATGGTGAAGAGCCTACCGGCCCGGGCGCCAGGGGGGTGTGACGAAGATCACACCCCCACCCCTTTGGGGCCAGGTTTTCCGCCCCTTTTCCTGCCGCGGCAGGCGGCGCCGCGGTTGCCAGGCCGCGCAGCCTGGGCAATGCTGGCCGCCCCAGCCCCAGCGGAGCCCAGCATGCAGCCCAAGGAACGCCTCGCCTACGCGCCGATCGTCAACCGGCCGAAGCTCGCCCTGCCGGGAGGCGCGCGGATGGTGTGCTGGGTCATCATCAACGTCGAGGAATGGGACATCAACCAGCCGATGCCGCGGACCGTGCTGACGCCTCCCGCCGGCGGCGCGCCGATGCCGGACATCCCGAACTGGGCCTGGCATGAATACGGCAACCGCGTGGGCTTCTGGCGCATGCTCGAGGTGCTGGACCGGCTCGACATCAAGGCGGTGCTGTGCCTGAACGGCTCCTGCCTCGCCACCTACGCGCCCATCGCCGAGGCGGCGCGCGAGCGGCAATGGGAGTTTCTCGGCCACGGCTTCATCCAGAAGAACATGCAGAAGGTCGAGGACGAGCGCGACGCGATCCGCAGGACCACCGAGGCGATATCCGCCTTCACCGGCAAGCGGCCGCGCGGCTGGCTCGGCCCCGGCCTCACCGAGACCTGGGAGACCCCCGACATCCTCGCCGAGGAAGGCTATGAGTATGTCGGCGACTGGGTGCTCGACGACCAGCCGGTGATGTTGAAGACCCGCGCCCGGCCGATCGTCTCGCTGCCCTATACCCAGGAATGCAACGACGTTGCGATGATGTTGATCCAGCATCATCCCGCCGCCGAGTACCACCGCCGCGCCAAGGACCAGTTCGAGCAGCTCTACGCCGACAGCGCCAATGCGACGCGCATCATGGCGATCTCCGCCCATCCCTACATCATGGGCGCGCCGCACCGGCTCAAATATTTCCGCCAGGCGCTGGAGGAGATCCGCCGCCACGACAACGTCCTGTTCTGGACCGGCGAGCAGATTCTCGACTGGTACCGGACGCAGCGCCAGGGCTGAGCCGCCGAAGCAGCGGCGATCTTAAACGAAGCGCGGCGCGAAACCGTCGCCCCGGGCCTCGATATGGCAGGTGAAGGGCGCGCCGAAATGCGTCGGCAGCAGCCTTGCGCCCGAGCCGCTGCAGCGCTCCAGCACCGCCCGCCGGCTCGCCCGCGCCGCCCCGGCATCGGCACAGGCGAAACTGTTCCAGTGCGGGTAGTAGACCTGGATGGCGTGATGCAGCACGTCGCCGCAGAAGAGCGCGCTTTCGCCCTGGGATTGGAGCGCCACCACCACGGTCCCAGGCGTGTGGCCGGGCGCTGGCAGCAGCGAGAGATGCTCGTCGATGGCATGGGCGCCCGTCACCATCTGCGCCAGGCCGGCCTCGACCACGGGCAGCACGCTGTCGCGGAAGGAGCCGTGATTGGCCGGGCTCTTCTGCGGGTCGCGGTCGAGCGCCAGGTAGTGCTCGTAATCCGCGCGGCTGAAGACGTAGCGGGCATTGGGAAATGTCGGGACCCAGTTGCCGTTCTCGAGCCTGGTGTTCCAGCCGACATGGTCGGCGTGGAGATGCGTGCACATCACGAGATCGATCTCCTCGGGCCGGACGCCGGCCTCGGCGAGCCGCCGCAGATAGCCTGATTCCATCAGATGCCATCGTGGCCGCGCCGGGCGGGGCTTGTGATTGCCGACGCAGGTGTCGACCAGCAGGGTGCGGCCGCCGAGGCGGATGAGCCAGCTGTGGATGCTGAGCTTCAGGCAGTCGGTCGCGGGATCGTAATGGTCCGGCGCCATCCAGCCGCGATGCTCCTCGACCAGCCGCGGCCGCCAATCGGGAAAGAAGGCCGGCGCGTCCCAATGCGCCTCGTACATCTCCTCGATGCGGGTGACGCGGGCCGCGCCGATGGTGAGCGTGGTCATGGACGTCCCTCCTTTGGCTTCGGGCCGATCCACTGTACCATTGCGCCGCGGCGGTGGCGCGATCGACGCGGAGAGGAATGATGGCCGGCCCGATGCTGTTCTCGCCCCTGGCGCTGCGCGACGTCCGGCTCAAGAACCGCGTCGTGGTGGCGCCGATGCACCAATATTCCGGGGTGCGCGGCTTTCCCACCGACTGGCACCTGATGAATGCCGGCCGCTTCGCCGCCGGCGGCGCCGGGCTGGTGTTCATCGAATCCACCAAGGTGGAGCGGCGCGGCTGCGGCACCATCGGCGATCTCGGCCTGTGGGACGACGCCTTCATCGCGCATTTCCGCCCGATCGCCGATTTCATCCGCAGCCACGGCGCGGTGCCGGGCATCCAGCTCGGCCATGCCGGCCGCCGCGCTCGGCTGGAGCGGCCCGTGGGAAGGCGGCAGGCCGCTCAAGCCTTCGCCGGAGATCGCGGATTGGGACGCCTGGGAGATCATCGGGCCGAGCCCGATCTCCGCCGGCGAGGGCGAGCCGCCGCCGCGCCCGCTCGACACCGCGGAAGTCCGCGCCGTGGTGGCGGCCTGGGGCGAGGCGGCGCGGCGGGCCGAGGCGGCCGGCTTCGAGGTGCTCGAGATCCATGGCGCGCATGGCTATCTCCTCCACCAGTTCCTGTCCCCGCTTGCCAATCAGCGCGACGACGCCTATGGCGGCTCGGAAGCGAACCGCATGCGCTTTGCCCTCGAGGTGGTCGAGGCGGTGCGGGCCCATTGGCCGCAGCACAAGCCGCTCTTCCTGCGGCTCTCGGTCGAGGACGATGCCGGCTGGGGCCCGGCGCAGAGCGTGGCGCTCGCCCGCCTCGTCAAGCCGATGGGCGTCGACGTCATCGATTGCAGCTCCGGCGGCATGCTCGGCCGCCCGGTGGTGAGCGCGGGGCCGGTGAGCTACGGCTATCAGGTGCCTTATGCCGAGCGGCTGCGGCGCGAGGCCGAGATCATGAGCATGGCGGTCGGCCTCATCATCCATGCCGACCAGGCGGAGGAGATCCTGCAGCAGGGCCGCGCCGATCTCATCGCGCTCGCGCGCGAGATCCTCTACAACCCGAACTGGCCGATGGACGCGGCGCAGAAGCTCGGCGTCGACCAGCGCTTCGAGCTGGTGCCGCCGCCCTACAGCTACTGGCTCGCCAAGCGCGCCGGCGCCGTAAAAGATATCGTGCCTTCGACCTACCGCGCCGGCCGCGAGGCGAAATAGCTCAGTCGCGGAAGGACGGGTCGCGCCGGTCGAGCTGGCGCAGCAGCCCCGGCCATTCCAGCAGCCCATAGCGGCGGATCACCGACGGGTCATACATCCCGATCGACTTCGCCGCGACCTCCGCGGGCATCTCGTTGAGCGCGGTGTTGCAGGCCATCGCCGCGATCTGCGCCTGGCAGGAGCGCTCGAGCCCGTACATGGCGGTGAAGGCCTCGGCAATGGTCTGCCCGACGGTCAGTAGCCCGTGATTGCGCAGGATCATGGCGTTCATCGCGCCGAGATCGCGGGCGAGGGTGTCGCGCTCGCGGGGATCCCGCTCGGGCCCGTTGAAATCGTGATAGGCGAGCCGCGAGCAGAAGCGCGTCGCCGTCTGGGTCAGTGGCAGCAGCCCGCATGCGAGCGCCGAGACCGCCATGCCGGCGATGGTGTGGGTGTGCATCGCCGCGCCGATATCGGCCCGTGCGCGATAGAGCGCGCTATGGATGACATAGCCGGCCTGATGCAGCCCGTAGGGCTCTTCGGGCCGGGAGAGGACGGTGCCGTCGAGATCGACCTTGAGCAGCGAGGAGGCCGTCACCTCCTCGAACAGCAGCCCGTGCGGATTGAGCAGAAAATGAGCAGGCGCGTCGGGCACGCGCACCGAGATATGCGTATAGATCATGTCCGACATGCCATAGAGGTCGCAGAGCCGATAGGCCGCGGCGAGATCGACCCGCGCCTGCCATTCGGCCTCGCTTACTTGCGAGCGCAAGGAATTCGGACGCAGTCGCTGAATTGGGGTGCTCATCCCGGATGCTCCGCCTAGGAAGGGGGCGCCGGCGAAATCCTAGCATAGGGACGGGCCATCTTCTCCGGCCATGCTTGGCAATCGGCCGTTTCCGTGCTAGGCGCATGCGGACCGGGATGACATAAAATTCACGTGACGCAACCCGGAATCATTGCCACTCGTTCTCCCTCGTCGCGGCACCGCCGCGCCGAGGCTGAAGAACAAACCGGAGGAGACGCCGCCCGTGCCGCAATCGCATCCTGACCGCCTGTTGCCCGTCCGCCCGGCCCTGCTGGGTCTTGCCGCCCTTGCCGGGATCGCCGCCATGTCGGCGGCACAGGCCGCGGAGCCGATCAAGATCGGCGTCATCGGCGAGGAATCGGCGGTGGCCGGCGCCTCGATCACCAAGGCCGCGCAGATGGCGGCCGACGACATCAACGCCGCGGGCGGCATCGACGGCCGCAAGGTCGAGATCATCACCTATGACGACCATTCCTCCGCCGCCGACGGCGTCCGCGCCTTCCAGCGCGCGGTGAACCAGGACAAGGTCGCGGCGGTGATCGCCACCTACATCAGCGAGGTGGCGCTGGCGATCGAGCCCTGGTCGGCGCGGCTGCACATGCCGTTCATCACGCCGGGTGCGGCAAGCACCGACATCTCCAAGCATGTGCATGACGATTACGCGCACTACAAATACACCTTCCACGGCTGGCTCACCTCGGCCTTCATCGCCCAGTCGATCTGCGATTTCGAGCACGACATGCTGGTCGGCCCCTTCCACATGAAGACGACGGTGGTGATGAGCGAGGACGCCGCCTGGACGACCCCGCTCGACGCGCGCTACCTCGAATGCCTGCCCAAGGCCGGGCTCAAGGTGCTCGACCATATCCGCTTCAACCCCGACACCACCGACTTCACGCCGATCTTCAACAAGATCGAGAGCGAGCACCCCGACATCATCACCACCGGCATCAGCCATGTCGGCGTGCAGCCGACGGTGCAATGGCATGCCCAGCAGGTGCCGATCCCGATGGCCGGGCAGAGCTCGCAGGCCACCACCAGCGATTTCTGGCGCGACACCAACGGCGCCGCCGAGGGCGTGATCACCGCCAACGCTGCGGCCCCCGGCGTGGCGACGACGCCGAAGACCGTCCCCTTCATCGAGGCCTATATCAAGCGCTACGGCGTGTCGCCGGCTTATGACGGCTATTCCTCCTATGACGACGTCTTCATCATCGCCGACGCGATCAAGCGCGCCGGCTCGACCGATCCCGACAAGATCGTCGCGGCGATGGAGAAGACCGATTATGTCGGCACCATGGGTCGCATAAAGTTCTATGGCAAGGACGAGCAGTTCACCCATGCCATCGAATACGGGCCCGGCCTCGTCACCGGCGTCGACATCCAATGGCAGAACGGCAAGCAGGTCTGCGTCTGGCCGGCGGACAAGGCCAATGCCAAGATCACCTTCCCCGCCTTCATCAAGGTCGAGGCGGCGCAGCATTGATCGCGACAGGCAGGGCCGGTCCGGCGCGCGGCGCCGGGCCGGCCTTTGCTTTCACCGCCCGGTAGCGTAGAAGACCGGCGAGAGAGAGGCGAATGATCGGCCTGCAGATTCTCATCGACGGCTTTGCCATCAGCGCGCTTTACGGGCTGGCGGCGGTGGGGTTCACCTTGATGTTCGGCGTCTCGGGCGTGCTCAATCTCGCCCATGGCGGCATCATGGTGGTGGCGGCGCTGGTCGCCTGGCTCGCCGCCGGCGATCTCGGCCTCGGCGTCTATGCCGGCACGCTGATCGGCATCCTCGCCGGGCTCATCGCCGCCTATGCGACATATCTCGTGGTCGTCCGGCCGATCCAGCGCTCGCGCGCCATCCCGCGCGAGGAGACGGAGATTTTCGTGCTCACCGGCACGCTGCTGTGGGGCATCATGATCCAGGTCGGCATGGCCTATCTCTTCACCGACAATCCCGTCAGCACGCGCGCGCTCATCGGCGGCGTCGTCAACATCGCCGGGGTGCGCACGCCGCGCAACGAGATCCTGATCGCGGTGCTGTGCTGGGTGGTGATCGGGCTGCTGTGGCTGCTGGTCAACCGCACCCGCGCCGGCAAGACGCTGCTCGCCGCCTCGATGAACCCGCGCGCCCTCACCCTGCTGGGCTTCGATCTCTCGCGGATCTATCTCCTGGTCTGGACCATCTACGGCGTGCTCGCCGGCGTCGCCGGCGTGCTCCTCGCCTCCTTCCTCGGCGTCAGCACCGCCAATGCCGGCCAGCTCACCGCCAGCGCCTTCTCCATCGTCGTGCTCGGCGGCCTCGGCAGCGTCTCGGGCTCGCTCGTGGCGGCCTATCTCGTGGGCTATCTCGAGACCATCACCGCCTATCTCATCGCCCCCACCCTGCGTCCGATCCCGGCGCTGCTGCTGCTGGTGCTGGTGGTCTATCTGCGGCCGCAGGGCCTGCTCGGGCGGCGCTGATGGCCTCCCTCCTGCGCTCGCGCCTGCTCTGGATCGCGCTGCTGGTGGTGGCGGTGGCGGCGCTGCTGCCGCTGTGGCTCTCCGCCTATATCCTGGGCGTGCTCACCGCCGCCTATTACTTCGGCGTCTTCGCCATGGCCTGGGACCTGCTCTTCGGCTTCGCCGGCGAGGTCAATTTCGGCCCCACCTTCCTGATCGGGCTCGGCGCCTACACCGCCGCCATCCTGGACAATCAATGGGGACCGCCGATCCCGGTCTGCGTGCTCGCCGGCGCCGCCGCCGCCGTCATCGGCGGGCTGCTGCTGGCGCTGCCGGCGCTGCGCCTGCGCGGCCCCTATTTCGGCCTGGTGACGCTGGTGGCCGTGCTGCTGCTACAGAACGCCATCGTCATCTTCGCCGGCGTCACCGGCGGCGAGATCGGCATGACCGTGCCCGACGTGCTGTCGATCGATGCCAGCGTTAATTACTGGTATGCGCTCGTCTTCCTCGTCATCTGCGCGATCCTGCTCTTCGGCCTGTCGCGCTCGGCGATCGGCCTCATCCTGCAAGCGAGCGGCCAGGATGCGATCGAAGCGCAGGCGCTGGGCTTCAACGTCACCAAGCACAAGCTCGCCGCCTTCTGCGTCAGCGCGCTGTTCTCCGGGGTCGCCGGCGCGTTGCTGATCTTCTACATGGGGACCGCCTCCGTCGATACCGTGATCGATATCGGCATCGGCGTGCAGGTGATCATCGCCGCCGTCTTCGGCGGCCGGCGCACCATCCTGGGCGCCGTGCTCGGCGCCATCTTCCTGATCGTGGCGACCGAGCTGCTGCGCCCGCTGGGCCAGCTCAACACCTTCGTCGTGGCCGCCGTGGCGCTGGCCGTCATCCTGTTCTTCCCCGACGGCGTGCTGGGATATGCGTTGCGCCGGGGAGAGCGCGAATGAGCAGCCGCCCGCGCCTGGAGGTCCGCGGCCTCACCAAGCGCTTCGGCGGGCTGGTGGCGGTCAACGGCCTCGATCTCGAGATCGCCCCGGGCGAGATCCTCGGCCTCATCGGCCCGAACGGCTCGGGCAAGTCGACGGCGATGAAGCTGATCATGGGGATCGAGCGGCCGGATGCCGGGGCGGTGCGCCTCGCCGGCACGGACGTCGCCGGCTGGCCGCCGCATCGCATCGCGCGCGCCGGCATCGGCATCGTCTTCCAGCATTCGCGGCCGCTCCACCGCCAGACCGTGCTGGAGAACATCAAGCTCGCCTTGCTGCCGGATTCGCTGCTGCGCCTCGTTGCCGCGCCGGGGGTCGACGAGCGCGCCTGCGCCATCGCCGAGCGGGTAGGATTGGGCGCGGTGATGCATCGCCATCCCTCGACGCTGCCGTTTGCCGATCTGCGCCGGATGGAGCTCGCCAAGGCGATCGCGCGCGATCCCAAGGTGGTGCTGGTGGACGAGCCCTTCGCCGGCCTCACCGCCGCCGAGGTCAGGGATTTCTCCGAACTGATCCGCAGCTTCCGCAGCGACGGGCGCGCCGTGCTGCTGGTCGATCACAACGTCAAGGGCGTGGCGGCGCTGGTCGACCGGGTGCTCGCGATGTATCTGGGCGAGCGCATCGCCGAAGGCAGCGCCGATGCGGTGATGCAGAACGAGACGGTGCGGCGCGTCTATCTCGGCGGCAAGATCGAGGCGGTCGAGCGCCGCTCCGCCGCGGCGGAGACGGCGACGCCGCTGCTCGCGCTGGAGGACGTCAGCGTCTTCTACGGCAAGGCGCAGGCGCTCGAGAAGGTGAGCATCGAGGTGCGCGAGCGCGAATTCGTCTCGATCGTCGGGCTCAACGGCGCCGGCAAGACCACGCTCTTCAACGCGGTGTCGGGGCTGGTGCCTCATGCCGGCCGCATCTCCTATGCCGGTCGGCCGCTCGAAGGCCTGTCGCCGGCGGCGATCGCGCGGCAGGGGGTGGTGCAGTGCCCCGAGACGCGCGAGCTCTTCGGCGACATGTCGGTGCGCGAGAATCTCGACCTCGGCGGGCAGCGCCTGCCTGCCGCCGAGCGCGTCCGCCAGTTCGACTGGCTGTTCGATCTCTTTCCCATTCTCAAGGCCCGCCAGCGCCAGATGGCGCGCACGCTCTCCGGCGGCGAGCAGCAGATGCTGGCGATCGCGCGGGCGCTGATGATGCAGCCGAAGCTGCTGATCCTGGACGAGCCGACCCTGGGGCTGGCGCCGGTCATCCTGGAGCAGCTGTCCAAGGCGCTGGACCGGCTGCGCCAGAGCACCGCCATCACCGTCCTGCTGGGCGAGCAGAACGTCACCTTCGCGCTGCCCCATGCCGATCGCGTCTATCTGCTGGAGCATGCCCGCATCGTCTGGGAAGGCGATCCCCCGCGCTTCGCCCGCGAGATGGGCACCGGCTATCTCTGAGCGCCGGCCCGCGGCCGGCCAATGCTGCGCCGCAACAAAAATCGCGCTTTCCGCCCTCTCCCGGCATTGCCGCGAGCGATCAGCGGCCCGCTCTCCCGGCCCGGGCGGAACCCTCGGGAAGGCGACGCGGTTTCCCTCTTAGCGCGGGGCATGCGCGACACGTCTCCACCTTGACGTGAGGCCAAATTCGCCGGAATTTAGATGCGATACGTCCGTCAGCCTTGTGGCCGGCCCGGGGAGAGCCGTCCGATCGGGGCCGGCAGGCGCCGGTTTCGCCGCTGCGGGAGACAGCTATGCTGAACCCGACCACAGTCCTGGCGGACACGCTTGGCCAAAATCTCCTCGACGGCTACCGGGAGGTTTTCGGCGAGCGCGAGCCGTTCTTCGCCAATGGCCTCAAGGAGGCGGCGAAGCTGGTCATCGAGCGCATCGCGGGCAGCGATGCGCTCTATCACGATACGCATCACACCATGATGGTGACGCTGGCGGCGCAGGACATCCTGCGCGGCCTGCGGCTGGAGAAATCGGTCCAGCCCGCCGATTGGTACCATTTCATCGTCGCCGCGCTCGCCCATGACCTCGGCTACGTGCGCGGCGTCTGCGCCGGCGATTCCGGCGACAGCTACGTCATCGACGATGCCGGGAACACCGTGACACCGCCACGCGGCGCGTCGGACGCGTTCCTGATGCCCTGGCATGTCGACCGCTCCAAGATCGCGGTGCGCGAGCGCTTCCGGCTGGTGCCCCAGGTCGATGGCGAGCGCATCGCGCGGGCGATCGAGCTCACCCGCTTTCCGGTCCCGGATGACGGCGAACATGCGGAAACCGACACCGAGGCCGGGCTGCTCCGCGCCGCCGATCTCATCGGCCAGCTCGCCGACCCGCTCTATCCCAGCAAGCTCAACGCGCTCTACTACGAATTCGCCGAGACCGGCCAGAACAAGCTCTTCGGCTACAACAGCCCGGCCGATCTGTGCGAAGGCTATCCGAGCTTCTTCTGGGGCAAGGTCGAGCCCTATCTCACCCCCGCCTTGCGCTATCTCGACAATACCATCGAAGGCAAGCAGTGGATCGCCAATCTCTACGGTCACCTCTTCACCGTGGCGCACCACCGCCAGAGCATGGGACCTCAGGTCGGCACCTGACCGGCGCCGCCGACCGCCACCGACGCGGATTTCGCCGCCACCCGCCTCCTCTCACCTACGGGGTTCGCCAATGACGCCCACGCTTCCGGGCAAGATCGCCCTCGAAGAGCATTTCGCCATCGACGAGACGCTGATGGATTCCGCGGGCTTCGTGCCGGAGGACCATTGGGCGGAGCTCAAGGGCCGTCTGCTCGACATCCACGACAAGCGCCTCAGGCTGATGGATCGGCACGGCATCGAGCGGATGATCCTGTCGCTCAACGCCCCGGCGGTGCAGGCGATCGCAGACCCGCGGCGCGCCGATGATATCGCCCGGCGCGCCAACGATGCGCTCGCCGCCGAGATCGCCCGGCGCCCGGACCGCTTCAGCGGCTTCGCCGCGCTGCCGATGCAGGATCCGGATCGCGCGATCGCCGAGCTCGAGCGCTGCGTCTGGGAGCTGGGCTTCAAGGGCGCGCTGGTCAATGGCTTCAGCCAGGTCGGCGAGGCCGACCGCGCGGTCTATTACGACCTGCCGCACTACTGGCCCTTCTGGCGGGCGCTGGAGCGCCTCGACGTGCCGTTCTATCTGCATCCGCGCAATCCGCTGCCGGCCCATGCCCAGATCTACGAGGGGCATGCCTGGCTGCTGGGCCCGACCTGGGCCTTCGGCCAGGAGACCGCGGTCCACGCGCTGCGGCTCATCGGCTCGGGCCTGTTCGACGCTTATCCGCGGCTCACCATCATCCTCGGCCATATGGGCGAAGGGCTGCCCTACAGCCTGTGGCGGATCGACAACCGCAACGCCTGGGTCAAGGCGCCGCCGCGGCACAAGGCGAAGAAGCCGATCGCCGACTATGTCCACACCAACTTCTTCCTCACCACCTCCGGCAATTTCCGCACCCAGACGCTGATCGACGCCATGCTCGAGATCGGCGCCGACCGCATCCTGTTCTCGACCGACTGGCCGTTCGAGAATATCGACCACGCCGCCGACTGGTTCGACGCCGCGAGCATCAGCGAGAACGACCGCCTCAAGATCGGCCGGCTCAACGCGCTGCGCCTCTTCAAGCTGCCGGGGGCGGGATAAACACAGAATCTGCCTTCTCGATCAAGACGACAAAAACAATCGATTTTACAAATGACCGCGGCGATGGGAGTCTCCATGGCGCAGGCGGCAGGCGCCGCCTCCGCCGCAAGGCAGCCATGGCCGAGGAGGATTCCATGTCAAATCCCGAAAAGCCGGTTCTCACCACCAGCGCCGGTATCCCGGTCGGCGACAACCAGAACGCGCTCACCGCCGGCCCGCGCGGCCCGCTGCTGGTGCAGGACTGGCAACTGTTCGAGAAGCACGCGCATTTCAATCGCGAGCGCATCCCCGAGCGCGTCGTGCATGCCAAGGGCTCGGCCGCCTATGGCACGCTGCGCATCACCGGCGACATCAGGCGCTACACCAAGGCCAAGGCCTTGCAGCCGGGCGCGCAGAGCGAGAGCTTCCTGCGCTTCTCGACCGTCGCCGGCGAGCGCGGCGCCGCCGACGCCGAGCGCGACGTGCGCGGCTTCGCGCTCAAGGTCTATACCGAGGAAGGCAATTGGGACATGGTGGGCAACAACACGCCCGTCTTCTTCGTCCGCGACCCCTACAAGTTTCCCGACTTCATCCGCACGCAGAAGCGCGATCCCCGGACCAATCTGCGCAATCCCACGGCCATGTGGGATTTCTGGTCGCTCTCGCCGGAGAGCCTGCATCAGGTCACGATCCTGATGTCGGACCGCGGACTGCCCAAGAGCTATCGGCACATGAACGGCTACGGATCGCACACCTACAGCCTCATCAATCGCGACAACGAGCGCTTCTGGGTCAAGTTCCATTTCAAGACCTTGCAGGGGATCGACATCCTGACCGACGAGGAGGCCGGACGCATCATCAGCGGCGATCGCGAGAGCCATCAGCGCGATCTCTATCGCGCGATCGAGGCCGGCGACCATCCGAAATGGCGCTTCTGCGTGCAGATCATGCCGGAGAAGGACGCCGAGAAGACCGCCTACGATCCCTTCGACCTCACCAAGGTCTGGCCGCATCGCGACTATCCGCTGATCGAGGTCGGCGTGCTCGAGCTGAACCGCAATCCGGAGAACTATTTCGCCGAGGTCGAGCAGGCGGGCTTCTCGCCGGCCAATGTCGTGCCCGGCATCGGCCACAGCCCCGACAAGATGCTGCAATTCCGCATCTTCTCCTATGCCGACGCGCACCGCCACCGGCTCGGCGTCAACTACGACAGCCTGCCCGTCAACCGACCGCGCTGCCCGGTGCATTCCTATCACCGCGACGGGGCGATGCGCTTCGACGGCAACGCCGGCGGCGCCGTCAATTACCAGCCCAACAGCTTCGGCGGCCCGGTGGAAGATGCGCGGTTCAAGGAGCCGCCCCTCAGGATATCGGGCGACGCCGATCGCTACGACCATCGCCGCGGCAATGACGATTACGCGCAGGCGGGCGCGCTCTTCCGTCTCTTCGATGCGGCGCAGAAGGCGCGGCTCTTCGGCAACATCGCAGCCGCGATGGCGGGGGTGCCGACCGCCATCGTCGAGCGCCAGCTCGCTCACTTCGCCAAGGCGGATCCGGCCTATGCCGAAGGCGTCGCGCGCGCCCTCGGGGCGAAGCCGGTTCGCGCCGCCGAATGAGGGCGGGCGCGATATTTCGCCGTCGAGGCTCCTAAGGCTGCGACGACCCCGCGCTCGCCTGCGGGAAGGTGCCGTTGGCGTTCGAGATCACGATGCGGACCCGGCGGTTGATCAGCCGTCCCGAGCGGCTGTCGTTGCTGGCGATCGGCTGGGCCGCGCCCATCCCGCGGATCTCGATGCGCGCGGCGTCGACCCCGGCATTGGCCAGGGCGAGGCGGACCGCATCCGCGCGCTGCTCGGAGAGCTGCTGGTTCTCGGCCGCAGTGCCGGTGCTGTCGGTGAAGCCCTCGACCAGCACCTTGCGATCGGGATTGCCGCGCAGGAACTCGGCGATGCGCTGGACCGACGCCTCGCCCCCCGGCTGCAGCTCGGCGCTGCCGGGGCGGAACAGGATATCGCGCGGCGTCACCACCAACCCCTCCGGCGTCTGCTTCGCCTGGAGGGCGGCGATCTCGCGCTTCATCTGCTGCTCGCGCTCGGCCGCCTGCTGTTGCTGCTGCCGGCTCTCCTGGGCCTCCGAGCGCGCCGCTGAGGCCTCGGCCTGCGCCTGGGCCGCCTGGCCGCGCGCCGTCTCGGCCAGCGCCGCATTGCGCGCCGCCGGCGCGTTCGCCACCGCCTGCTGCGCCTGTTTCAGCTTCGCCATCTGCTCGGCGGTCGCGGCATAGCGGGTTGCGAGATAGGCGTAGTGATCGACCGCTGTCATGTCGTCGTTGCGCAGCGCCGCTTCCGATTGCTGCAGCGCGGCCTGCGCCTTTTGCAGCTCCGGCTGGGCGAGCGCCACGACATGCGCATCATTGGCCGCGGCCGCGACCTGGCCCTGCGCCTGGGTGAGCGCCGCATCGGGCTGCGGCGTGCCGGCGCAGCCGGCGAGCGCGGCGAGACCGCCACCGACGAGGAGCAGGCGCAGGACAGTGTGAGACTTGGAAGCCATGGGGGATCTCCTCTCGAAGGCGCGGGGTCAGGGCCGGGGCGACGTTGTCTGCTGCAGCGCGCCGACGTCGTTCTGCACCGCATCCGCCGCTTTTTCGGCCTGTGCCGCCCGGCTGGTGGTATCGGCGAGATCGGCATCGGCCTCGGCCTCGTCGGCGAGGCGAAGAGCCTGCGCGTTGTCGCCGTTCGCCTTCGCCTCCCGGGCGGCGGCCAGCCGCTGCTCCGCCTCCTGGATCGGCAGCGGCGCGCTGGCAAGCGCACCGTCCTGGCGCGCCTGGGTGATCTCGGTGCCGGCGACGGCAATCGACGAATCCACGGCCGAAATCGGCGGACCGCCGGCGCAGCCCCCGAGCGTCGCCACCGCAGCCAGCATCAGCCCCGCGGCGGACCAGCGCGCCATCATCAGATCCTGTGCCACGACAACCTCCCTCGCGATGGTTGGACGTGAGTTCCAACATCTCGCCGCCGGGGCTGTTCAACTCTTGCCCGCTGATTGCGGCGCCGCCCGCCGCCCGCCCCGGAGGCGATGGCGCCGCGCCCCGCGAGGCGAACCGCGTCCTGCGTCGCGCCCCCGAGATAGATGAGGAAAGTCGCGTCGCCGCTCAGCGGGGACGATGCCTGGCATCAGGCCAGGATGGCGCCGGCAACAGGGGAATTGGCGGGCCATGCCCGGCGATGATGGGATGGCGATGATGGGATTATGTCTACGCCATGGCCCTATGGGCTCTCGGCTTAGCTACCGAAGTAGACATAAGGCTCGGCCCTTCAGGTGATGCTCGGACGTTGAGGGAAAAGCGCTCGCCGCCGTCGGGCGTATGTCCATGATATAATTGATATTTTTTGACTTCCACAGAGCGCCACGCTGTCGCTTTCCGGCCGAAAGCTCAATAATATTAACGCTCCGAGCGCCAGCCGCCGATCCTACAGCCTCATTCGCCCTCCGTTGCTCGTATTGCTTCAGTATGATAACCATATGCCATGACGGAGCCGCGCGACCCGACCCTCGATGTGCTTCTCGACCTCGACGGGCAGGTTCTCATAGTGGACCCGGAAGGCGGTCACTGGGTCCGCTTCATCGTCACGCGGGTGCCGGTGTCGCGGGAGAAGCCGCACGGCATTGACTACTCGCTCACATTGCATGGCCCGGATGGCGAGCGGCTGGTCGGTTTCGACAACGCGCATCCGGTGGCGCGGCAGAAGCGTGGCGAGCCACAAGACCATCGCCACCGGCTGCGCACGATCAGGCCCTATGACTACCGGGACGCGGCGACCCTGCTCGCCGATTTTTGGACGACGGTGGATGCGGTGTTGCGCGAGAGAGGAGTGATCCCATGACCACCTTGAAGGTCGGCATTGCCAGCTATGGGGAGATGAAGGCGCGCACGATGGCCGTCGCGCGGGGTGAGCGGCGCGTGTCGTCCGACGAGCCGAAGGTCTGGTTCACCTCGACCGAATTGTTCGCCAAGGTCTTGTCGGCCGGCAATCGCGACCTGCTGCGCGTTATCGCCGAGAAGGCGCCCGGTTCGCTCGACGAGCTGGCGCGGATCACCGGCAAGGCCAAGTCCAATCTGTCGCGCACGCTGAGGACGATGGAAGGCTATGGCCTGGTCCGGCTTGAACGTGGCGAGCGCGGACGGATCACGCCGAAAGTGATACACGACCGCGTGGAGCTGGACCTGCCGCTCACACGGTCGCGCAAGGCAAGCTGAGCCGTGGGCCGCTCGGACGCGAGCAGGCCGGACCGACGCCAGCCCGTCAAGCACGGCGCATTTCGGCTGCGGCCTTGACCGGCTGTTGCCAGCCCGAGCGTAGACCGACGATGCCGGCCCTCGCAGTTCTGTTCGGGAAGTGGCGGAGGGAGTGGGATTCGAACCCACGATACGGTTGCCCGTATACACGCTTTCCAAGCGTGCGCCATCGACCACTCGGCCACCCCTCCGCGGCACCGGCGATGAGGCGTGAAGCGCCCCGGTCGTGAGCGGCGGAGCCTAACCGAAGGCCCCCGCCGCGCGCAACCGCAAGGGCGCAATTTCATTGCGCCGGAATCGCGGCCTCTCTATAAGGAAGCCGCTGCACGACAGGCCGGCGTCGCGGGGCATGGGCATGATCATCGGGAGGGTCATCGGCTGGCTGCTGGTGCTGGCGGCGCTGGTGGTGCTGGTGGCCGACCTCATCGCGCGGCTCGATACCGGGCATTTCGCCTTCACCGCCGCAGGCCAGCTCTGGTTCGAGATCAGCCCCTCCACCCTCGAACTCGCCCAGCCGGCGATCCAGCGTCATGTCGCCGCCTGGCTCTGGAACCCCGTCGTCGTGGTGCTGACCTGGCCGGCGACGCTGGTGCTGGGTGTGCCGGGCCTCGCGCTGCTCTGGCTCTGCCGCAAGCGCGACCGGCGGCGGAGAAGGCGGTAGCCGAGCAAGCGCGCGCAGCGCGCTTGTCCGAGGCGGGCGCCAGCGGTTGCGCCAGCAACCGCGAGAGCCCGCTCCCCGCCCCCTATTGATCCCCCATCTTGAGGGCGGCGAGGAAGGCGGATTGCGGGATCTCCACCTTGCCGAACTGGCGCATGCGCTTGCGCCCCTCTTTCTGCTTTTCCAGCAGCTTTCTTTTCCGGGTGATGTCGCCGCCATAGCATTTGGCGAGCACGTCCTTGCGCAGCGCCTTCACCGTCTCGCGGGCGATGATGCGGCCGCCGATCGCCGCCTGGATGGCGATGAGGAAGAGCTGGCGCGGGATCAGCTCCTTCAGCCGCTCGCAGAGCGCGCGGCCGCGCCGCTCCGCCTGGCTGCGATGGACGATGACGGCGAGCGCGTCGACCGGCTCGCTGTTGACCAGGATGTTCATCAGCACGAGGTCGCCCTCGCTGTAGCCGTCCATCTGGTAGTCGAAGCTGGCATAGCCGCGGCTCACCGATTTGAGCCGGTCGTAGAAGTCGAACACCACCTCGTTCAGCGGCAGCCGGTAGACCACCATGGCGCGCGTGCCGGCATAGGTCAGGTCCTTCTGCACCCCGCGCCGCTCCTCGCAGAGCGCCAGCACACCCCCCAAGTAGTCATCCGGCACCAGGATCGTCGCCTTGATCCAGGGCTCCTCGATATGGTCGATCTTGACCGGGTCCGGCATGTCGACCGGATTGTGCAGCGCCATCATCTCGCCATTGGTGAGATGGATGTGATAGACGACCGAGGGCGCGGTGGTGATGAGGTTGAGGTTGAACTCGCGCTCGAGCCGCTCCTGGATGATCTCGAGATGGAGCAGCCCGAGGAAGCCGCAGCGGAAGCCGAAGCCCAGCGCCGCCGAGGTCTCGGGCTCGTATTCGAAGCTGGCGTCGTTGAGCCGGAGCTTGGCGAGGCTGTCGCGCAGATGGTCGTAATCGGCGGCGTCGGTGGGAAAGAGGCCGCAGAACACCACCGGCTGCAGCGGCTTGAAGCCGGGCAGCGCCTCGGCGGCGGGCCGGCGGTCCTCGGTGATGGTGTCGCCGATCTTGCAATCCGCCACCGTCTTGATGCCGGCGGTGATGAAGCCGATCTCGCCGGGGCCGAGCTCGGGCACCGGCACGCCCTTCGGGGTGAAGACGCCGACGCGCTCGATCGGATGGGTGGCGCCGGTCGCCATGAAGCGCAGCTTGAGCCCCGGCTTCAGCACCCCGTCCTTCACCCGCACCAGGATGACGACGCCGAGATAGCTGTCGTACCAGCTGTCGACCAGCAGCGCCTTGAGCGGCGCCGCGGCATCGCCCGAGGGCGGCGGCAGGCGCTGCACCAGCGCCTCCAGCACCTCTTGGATGTTGAGCCCGGTCTTGGCCGAGATCTCGACCGCGCCCGAGGCGTCGAGGCCGATCACCTCCTCGATCTGCTGCTTGACGCGCTGCGGCTCGGCCGCCGGCAGGTCGATCTTGTTGAGCACCGGCACGATCTCGTGATTGGCCTCGATCGCCTGATAGACATTGGCCAGCGTCTGCGCCTCGACCCCCTGGCTGGCATCGACGACCAGCAGCGAGCCCTCGCAGGCGGCGAGCGAGCGGCTCACCTCGTAGGCGAAATCGACATGGCCCGGAGTGTCCATGAGATTGAGCTCGTAGCTCTGGCCGTTGCGGGCGGTGTAGGCGAGGCGCACCGTCTGCGCCTTGATGGTGATGCCGCGCTCGCGCTCGATATCCATGCTGTCGAGCACCTGCTCGCGCATCTCGCGCGCCTCGAGCCCGCCGCAGAACTGGATGAGGCGGTCGGCGAGCGTCGATTTGCCATGATCGATATGGGCGATGATCGCGAAATTGCGTATGTGGGCGAGGTCGGTCATGCGCCGATGCTGAAAGCCGCGTGGAAGATAGGGGCTGGGGGCCCGAGGCGCAATGTCAGGGAGCGCCGGAGGGCCGTTTCCGACGCTTCCTTCCCCACGGTCATGGCCGGGCCGGCCGAAGGCCGAGTCCCGGCCATCCACGTCTTGCGGCGAGGCGCGCAAAGACGTGGATGGCCGTGACAAGCACGGCCATGACGCGTCAAAAAGCCCCGGTCACCAGGAAGGTCGCTCACTCGACCGAGACGGCGAGCATCATGGAGAGATGGGCGAGCGGCGCGCCGGTCTCCGCCGCCCAGGCGTTGAAGACGGCTTGCACCTGGGCGCGCGCCGCCTTGCCCTTGGGCTCGCCGGCAAACGCCTCCCAGCGGTTCAGCGCCTTCACCACCGAGGGCGTCAGGATGAAGCTGTCCTTGCCCGCCATGCGCAGGAAATAGGCGCCGGAATTCCCGCCCATCTGCGAGAAGCGCTTGGCGAGCGCCTCCCAGAGGCCGGCGATCCCGTCCACGGGCCAGGCCGCGAGCCAGGCGGCGAAGCTGCCCTGCTCGGCGGCCAGCTCGCACATCTGGGCCGCGTTCGCCTGCACCGAGCGCAGCTTGCCGAGATGGCGGATGAGCCGGCGGTCGTCCATCAGCGCCTCGACCGCCTCCTCGCTCATGGCGCGCACGCGGCGGGGATCGAAGCCCAGGAAGACCTCCTCGAAGGCCGGCCATTTGGCGTCAACCATCTCGTGCTTGAGCCCGGCGCGAAACACGCGCAGCGACATCAGCGAGAGATAGCGATCGTCGCCGACCGCCTTGAGCTCAGCCGCCGTCTTCACCGCCGGCAGCCGCGCCGCCAGCCCGTCGGCGCCGAGCCGCTTTTCCGCCGCCTTGCGAATCTCCTTGAACGCGACCATTTCCCAGACAGGCTCCTAGCCGCGCAGCACGCCGCCGGTGGCCTTCGCCACCGCGGCCACGAGCTTCTGCGACAAGGCCTCAAGCGCCTCGTCGGTGAGCGTCGCCTCCTCGGGCTGCAGCACCACAGTGATGGCGAGCGACTTCTTGCCCGGCTCGACCCCCGGCCCGGTATAGACGTCGAACAGCCTGACCTCGGCGATGAGCTTGCGGTCGACGCCGCGCGCCGCGCGCAGCAGGCTTTCCGCCGGCAGCGCCGCATCGACGATGAAGGCGAAATCGCGCTCCACCGGCTGGAAGGGCGAGAGCTTGAGCGGCGCCCGTCCGCGCCGCCCGCGCGGCAGCGGCACATGATCGAGGAAGATCTCGAAGCCCACCGCCGGCCCGTCCACCTTCATCTCCTTGAGCACGCCGGGATGCAGCTCGCCGAAATAGCCCAGCAGCTTCGGCCCGAGGCGCAAGCTGGCGGCGCGGCCGGGGTGGTACCATTCCGGGGCCTCGGTCGCGAGCTGCAGGCTCTCGGCCGGCGCCCCCGCCGCGGCGAGCGCCGCCAGCGCGTCGGCCTTGGCGAGGAGGGCATCGACCGGCCGGCCGGGATCGTCCCAGCGCTTGGGCCCGGTGCGGCCGACGCGCAGCCCGGCGGCGACCAGATCCTGTCCCTCCGGCGTGTCGTCGCGGTATTGCGGCCCGAGCTCGAACAGCGCGGCATCGGCCTGGCCGCGATCGGCATTGCGCTGCGCCGCCTGCAGCAGATTGGGCAGGATCGAGGGTCGCATCTGGTCGAGATCGGCGCTGATCGGATTGACGATGGCAAGGCCCGCCGGCGCCGCCCCGAACAGCTCCGCCAGCTTCTTCGGCATGAAGGAGAAAGTCACCGCCTCGACCAGGCCGCGCGCCGCCAGCGTGCGGCGCACGACGCCGCGCCGGCGCTGCAGCGGGCTCAGCGCCGGCTTGGGCAGCGCGCCTTCGCGCGGCGGCGCCACCGCCGGGATGTGGTCATAGCCGTGGATGCGCAGCACCTCTTCGACGAGATCGGCCTCGCCCTCGATATCGCCGCGCCAGGCGGGCGGCTCGACCGCGAGCGCTCCCTCCGCCTCGGTGACGGTGCAGCCCAGCGCCGCCAGGATGCGGCGCTGCTCGGCCGCGGGCAGGTCGAGACCGCCCAGGCTCAGCGTGCGATGCGGACGGAAGCGATAGTGACGGCGCCATTCCGGCACCTTGCCCGAGACCGCCACCTCGCTCGGCTCGCCGCCGCAGAGCTCCAGCACCAGCCGCGTCGCGATCTCGATGCCCGGCCGCGTGAATTCGGCATCGAGCCCGCGCTCGAAGCGATAGCGGGCATCGCTCTGGATCTGCAGCTTGCGGCCGGTGGCGGCGGTGCGCACGGGATCGAACAGCGCCGCCTCGATATAGACGTTGCGCGTCGCCTCGGTGCAACCGGTGCTCTCGCCGCCGATGACGCCGCCGAGGCTCAGCACCTCGCGGTCGTCGGCGATCACCGTCATCCCGGCCTCGAGCGCGTAGCTGCGGCCGTTGAGCGCCGCCAGGCTCTCGCCCGGCCGCGCGCCGCGCACCACGAGGTCGCCGGCGAGCTTGTCGGCGTCGAAGACATGGAGCGGCCGGTCGAGGTCGAAGGTGATGAAATTGGTGATGTCGACCAGCGCCGAGATCGGCCGGAGCCCGATCGCGGCGAGGCGGTCCTGCAGCCAGCGCGGGCTCGGCCCGTTGCGCACAGTGCGCACCAGCCTGCCGAGGAAGAGCGGGCAGGCCTTGTCGTCGGGCCCGGCGAGATGCACCGCGACCGGACAGGGAAAGCGCCCCGGCACCGGGGTCACGTCGAGCGGCACGAGCCGGCCCAGCCCGGAGGCGGCGAGGTCGCGGGCGATGCCGCGCACGCCCAGGCAGTCGCCGCGATTGGGCGTCACCTTGATGTCGAGCACGGGATCGTCGAGCCCCATCGCCGCGGCAAAGCGCTCGCCGACCGGCAACCCCTCGGGCAGCTCGATGATGCCCTGATGATCGTCGGAGAGGCCGAGCTCGGCGGCCGAGCACAGCATGCCGTTCGAGGCCTGGCCGCGGATCATGCTCTGCTTCAGCACCATCCCGCTCTTCGGGATCGTGGCGCCCGGAGGCGCGAAGACGCCGAGCATGCCGGCGCGGGCGTTGGGCGCGCCGCACACCACCTGCACCGTCTCGGTGCCGGTATCGACGCGGCAGAGGCGGAGCTTGTCGGCATTGGGATGCGGCTCGGCCGAAACCACGCGGGCGATGAGGAAGGGCGCCAGATCCCTGCCGCGGTTCTCGATGCCGTCAACCTCGAGCCCGCGCATCACCAGCGTGGCGACGATCTCGTCGAGCGTGGCGCCGGTCTCGAGATGCGTCTTCAGCCAGGCGAGCGTCGTCTTCATCGCCCGAGCCCTCCGACCATCGACGGCACGTCGAGCGGCAGGAAGCCGTAATGCCGGAGCCAGCGCAGATCGTTGTCGTAGATGGCGCGCAGATCGGGGATGCCGTATTTCAGCATGGCGATGCGCTCGATCCCCATGCCGAAGGCGAAGCCCTGGTAGCGCGCGGGATCGATGCCGCAATTCGCCAGCACCTTGGGATGCACCATGCCCGAGCCCAGGATCTCGAGCCAGCCGCCGCCGGCGCCGATCTTGAGCCCGCCGCCGTCGCGCGAGCAGCCGATATCGACCTCGGCCGAGGGCTCGGTGAAGGGGAAGTAGCTCGGCCGGAAGCGCACCGGCAGGTCGTCGATATCGAAGAAGGCGCGGCAGAACTCGATCAGGCAGCCCTTGAGATGCCCCATATGCGTCGCCTCGTCGATGACCAGCCCCTCGACCTGGTGGAACATCGGCGAATGCGTCGCGTCGTGATCGCTGCGGAAGGTGCGGCCGGGAACGATGATGCGGATCGGCGGCGCCACGCTGCGCATGGTGCGGACCTGCACCGGCGAGGTATGGGTGCGCAGCACCTTGCGGCTGCCGTCCTTCTGCTCGGGCAGGTAGAAGGTATCCTGCTCCTGGCGCGCCGGATGCTCGGGCGGGATGTTGAGCGCGGCGAAATTGTGGAAGTCGTCCTCGATGTCGGGGCCTTCGGCGACGCTGAAGCCCATCTCGCCGAAGATCGCAACTATTTCGTCAATCGTCTGGCTCAGCGCATGGACGCGGCCGTCGCTCTCGGCGCGCACCGGCAGGCTGACATCGACGCGCTCCTCGGCGAGCCTGGCGCGCAGCGCCTCGTCCTCGAGCGCCCGCGCGGCATGGCCGATCGCCTCCTCGACCTCGCCCTTGAGCCGGTTCAGCGCCTGGCCGCGCTCGCGCCGCTCGGCGCCGTCGAGCGCGCCCAGCCCCTTCATCAGCTCGGTGACGCGTCCCTTGCGGCCGAGGATGGCGATGCGCGCCTGCTCGAGCGCGTCGAGGCTGGTCGCCTGCCGGATCAGCCGCAGGATCTCGTCGCGAAGGTGGTCGAGGCTCTCCATGGTCCGGTCCTAGCACAGAGACAGAAAAAAAGGGGCCTGACGGCCCCTCATGTCGCGCGCCTGCCGGCGGGGCCTAACGACAGGACCCGCCGCTAAATCGCCGTTGCCGCCGGGCGCGCCTCACGCCTTCAGCGCCGCTTGCGCCTCGGCGATGATCGCCTTGAACGCCTCGGGCTCGCGCACCGCCAGATCGGCCAGCACCTTGCGGTCGAGCTCGAGCCCGGCGCGCTTGCAGCCGTTCATGAACTGCGAATAGGTCAGCCCCTCGGCGCGGACGCCGGCATTGATGCGCTGGATCCACAGCGAGCGGAAATTGCGCTTCTTGGCGCGGCGGTCGCGATAGGCATAGCGCAGCCCCTTCTCGACCTTCTCGATGGCGACGCGGAAGGCGTCCTTGGCCCGGCCGCGATAGCCCTTGGCGAGCCCCAGCACCTTCTTGTGCCGGGCATGCGCGGTCACGCCGCGTTTGACGCGTGCCATGACTCAGCCTCGCATATAGGGCATGTAGGTCAGCACCAGCCGCGCGTCGCCCTTCTCGAGGGTGAAGGTGCCGCGCGCCTTGCGCTTCATCTTCTTGGGCTTGCTGATCAGGCGGTGGCGCTTGTGCGCGACATTCGCCTTGACCTTGCCCGTGGCGGTGCGTTTGAAGCGCTTCTTCGCCCCGCTCTTGGTCTTCATCTTGGGCATTTCGGTCCTTTCGCAGGATGAGGGCGACGGCGAGGCATGCCCTTGGGCGCTCGAAAAGCGCGGCCAGCCGTCGGGAAGGGGCGGTTTATAGCCGGAGGCGCGGCGAAAGGCAAGCGTCCGGGGCGCTACCAGCCGCCTTCGGGCGGCTGGCCGGCGGCCCCGTCGGCCACCAGGTCCGCGGGGACCTGCGACAGCAGGGCGGGCAGGCGCTGGACCAGCGCCGCAGTGGTGATCAGCGCCAGCACGATGGCAACCGCGGCAAGCCCGTCATTGAGGCGGGCGCAGAAGGCGTCGGCGCGTCGGGCGATCTGGACAAGCGTCTGCTTCATAGGGGCGCTCCACTCGATATCTGAGCCTATCGAGGGGCGCGACCCGAGGCTGTGAGCGCCCTCACAGCGCCGACCGCCTGCATCGCCGGCGCGCCCGCGGGTCCGCCGGGCCCCGCGGGCGCAGGGCGGCTCAGCTCTGGCGGGTGACCTGGTCGCTGTCGGGGTCGACCAGGACGGTGAAGCGCTGGCCGTTCTCGTTCACCGTCGCGGTGAAGTTCTTGCCGTCGGGGGCGAAGTTGCTGAAGCTGCCATAGCCCTGCGCCTCGAGCAGGTTGAGGGCATGGGTCATGCGCTCCGCCGTCGCGGCCGGGGCGCCGACAGCGACGCCGCCGGTCGCGACACAGAAAACACCGGCCAGCACGGCCGAAGCCAAGCGGTTCATGGGAAAGCCTCCTGCACTGAACGAGGCGCTCGCGGCGCCTCGCCTCAGAGTTGGGGCGCCATCATGAACCCGTGCTGTCCGCGGGATGAAATCGGGTTCAGCTTTCCCGGCTATTTCGCGGTGTTATGGCGCAAGTGTCGGAAACGACACCTTCGCGCGGGGCCTCCGACTCACGATATCCGAAGGAGGGTGACGTGAGTTAGGAGGCGCGCCGTGCGCGCGGTCGCGTTAGCGCTCCTAATGCTTGGGCTAATCCCAGTCGCTCCAAGCTGGGGGGCCGGCCAGCTCCATATGCGATGTGCCGGGAAAAATCTTATTGCAGAATCGGTTGAAATGCGGCCTTCGGTGAAGGTCGAGATATCGGATATAGCCGAAACAGAAGTGAGGATCGGTGAATTTGGACTCTATTAGGTGTGGGCAGCAAAGACCCGAATGGATTCCCTGGCTGTATAGCCATGTCGAATTTAAGCAATCTCCCGTCTTCCTGTCTGTACGTAGGTTTATCGCCGGCAGGCTCTTGGCTCGCAAAACCTATCCAAAATTCCTTGAGGATGCCCGGGGATCTGCCGTAATTCTGCGCAACTATCCAGACAAGCGATTTGTCTGGCCACCGATGCACCGTAGGCATCGGGCCGCCGAACAAATGCGCCCGTTCCAAATCGAGCATACTTCTTTCAGCGAGATTGGCGGTGCGCCACATCCAAAACGCCTGGAATGCCCCTACAACAACAAGGCAATACGTGAAATAGCCGATAGCGACATCGCTAATTTTAAGATCGCAGAAAAATCCCTCCCACCACGCGCGCTGATACCAACGTGCTGGCTCGGCGTGTGTTTCGGGAGTGGCTGTGTGCTGTATGGGGTTTTTAGGCTCGAACGGAAACGCGAGATTTTCGGGGGCATGCTCGTTTGTGCGGGCGGCCTGTTGCTCTATGCGTCCGTCTTGGGACTTTTGTTCTCCCCCATTTTGCTTGCGGGCGCTTACCCTGGCTGAACAAGTTGGCTCGATCTGTCGGACGAGCGCGCCTGTAATTAGGAGGCCGCCGAGTATGAAGACGACAAAAAGAGCGATCGTTCCAAGCGCCCAATACCGCGACATGTTCCGACTTACGCCCCCGAAAAGTGCGCAGTCGGCAATATTACAAGTCTTCTAGTCGGAGTCCCTCTAATTCGAGAGCGGCAAGGCACGCAAACAGGAATGTCGCCGAGAAGGTACCACGTTTGAGCTTGGCCTTAATCGAGTCCCTCTGTCTCCCGTGTGAACCCGTGTTTCTTCAGCCGCTTGGCTAACTCGGCATAGGTCACTTCGGCCTTTTGCAGTTCGGCCTTGAGAAAGGCCGATGCTCGCTCCTGCAATTCCTCTTCCGACTTTGCTAGGCCCATTCCTCACCCCGAAAATCTAAGGGATCATATTCGACACCTTTCCTGTTGACAAGAGTTCGGCCAAGGTGTCGATAATGACACCAATGAGCCAGCACTTCCTACTCTCCGCCGCCGCCAAGACCCTTACCCTCGCCCAGGTCATGCGGATGACCGATGAAGAGGCCGAGGCGATGTTCAAGCGCCTTCGCTGGCCGGAGACCAACGGCGAGCCCTATTGCCCGAAGTGCGGCTGCACCACCTGCTATGACTGCCGCCGCGCCAATGGTGCCCCCCGGTGGGAGTGCAAGGCTTGCCGCGCTGGCTTCTCTATCACGGGCGGAACGTTGTTCTCGTCGCATAAGCTGCCCCTGCGGTCCTACCTCGCGGCTATCGCGGTTGCCATGAACGAAGTGAAGGGCAAGAACGCGTTGGCGCTCTCCCGCGACCTCGGCATTTCCTACAAGAGCGCGTTTGTGCTGCTGCACAAGCTGCGCGAGGCGATGGGCTCGGCCATCAAGGTCGGCGAGATCGGCGGCGACGGCAAAGTGGCCGAGATCGACGGCGGCTATTTCGGCGGCTACGTCAAGCCGGCCAACCACAAAGAGAACCGCCGGGATCGGCGCTACCGCAACAACCGATCCGGCAAGCGTGAATGCGTTGTGGTGATCCGCGAGCGCGGCGGCAACACCGTCCCGGCGGTGTTCCGCCACGAAGGGCAGGCGCTCGACTTCATCCGCACGCGGATCGCCAAGGGAACGGTGATCAACGCCGACGAAGCCTCGACCTGGAATGACCTGGGCGCCCGTTACGAGATGAAGCGGATCAACCATCAAGAGGCTTACAGCTTCGATGGCGCCTGCACCAATTGGGCCGAGGAATACTTCTCGCGTCTGCGCCGTGCTGAAATCGGCCACCACCACCATGTTGCCGGGCCGTACCTGCTCCGATACGCGCAAGAGGCGGCTTGGCGCGAGGATCACTGGCGGCTGGCGAACGGCGAGCAGGTAAAGGCCGTCGCCGGGCTTGCGCTCAACAATAAGCCCTCGGGCACGTTCGCCGGCTATTGGCAGCGACACCAGCAAAAGAGCGACAACAACTAAAGCGCGAGCGCCGCAGATCACGGACTCGTGATCTGCGGCGCCGCAGGGTGCCGCACAACCCCTTGTGCTACTTCGTCAGCCTTTTTAAGTAGCTGAAATTTCACACCATATGTTGTGGTAGGTTAGCAGTTTCCCGCAACTACTTGCGAAACCGCTCGTCTCGTGCGATGGTTTCTGCGCGGGAAAGCAGACAGGGTGTCCCGCTGGCTAGAGCGGGACACCCATGTCGGCGGGCGTAGTTCAGCCCGGTAGAACGGTCAATTCGTGCTCGGCGCGTCGTGGGTTCAAATCCCATCGTCCGCCCCACCGCGAACTACTTCCAGAGGGCGGCTCGCAAGAGCCGCCCTTTTCCTTTCTAGGCCGAAGCTCCTAACGAATCGAGTCGTCAATTCAGTTAGTGGCCCCGTGCCGTCAACACGCTACCTGTTGTGTCATGTTTAAACTCGCGCCGCAAGCATAAAAATGTCTCAATAGACACTTTCATGCTCAGCGCACCTTTATGGCCAAGGGAACAAAGCTCGTCAGAATGCGAGTGTCGCCAAGGCTTTACGCTTACCTTGGCGTACTAAAGCGACTCACGATTCTGGGCGCACATGAAAACGACGTAGCCGAGTTCTTGCTGACGCAGCGGCTAGAGCGAATGATTAAGGACAAATATCAGGAGACAATGACTTTCCCCGAAGATGCGGGGAAAGATGACTAGCGCGCGATCTCCCACCGCGTCGCCGATCCGGCTCCCGTCTTCGTTGCCGCCCCGCGCTTCACCAGCCGCCGCATGACCGGCAGCACGCTATCGGCGATGTAGCGGCGCAACTGCGGGTCATCCTTGGGCATGCCCTTAGCGGCCATAAGCGCCTCGGCGATCTCAAGCGACGACATGGGCGCCGTCGCGGTGCGGAGGGTATCCCGGCAGCGCTTTAGGACTTCGCCCGACGCGAAGTACCGCGACCGCCGATGAAGCGGGCGCTCCAAGAGGTCCGGATCATCATCGGTCGAGAACAGCGGGAGGATGGCATCTATGTGCGCCAGGCTGGCCCGTAGGCGCTTTAGATGGTCCTCGACGGCATGTATGCGCCGCGCGATATCGGCGCGCTTGGCGCGTAGTGCGGAGATGACATGCGGTTCGCCCATGTACCGAAAAGTAGAGTCGGATGGGCCGGGCCGCTAGGTGTCACTTCCGACACTTGCGCCATAACACCGCTATTTCGGCGACATCACCATGGTCATCTGGCGGCCTTCCATGCGCGGGTGCTGCTCGATCTTGGCGATCTTGTCGAGATCGCCGCGCACGCGCATCAGCACGTTCATGCCGAGCTCCTGATGCGCGAGCTCGCGGCCGCGGAAGCGCATGGTGACCTTCACCTTGTCGCCTTCCTCGATGAATTTGAGCATGGAGCGCATCTTGACGTCGTAATCGTGATCGTCGATGCCGGGGCGCAGCTTGATCTCCTTGACCTCGATGACCTTCTGCTTCTTGCGCGCCTCGTTCTTCCGCTTCTGCTCCTCGTATTTGAACTTGCCGAAATCGAGGATCTTGACCACCGGCGGGTCGGCGTTGGCGGCAACTTCCACGAGATCGAGCCCGGCTTCGGTCGCGCGCTGCAGCGCCTCGTTGCGGGTCACGACCCCGATCATCTCGCCACGTTCGTCGACCAGACGGACTTTGGGCACGAGAATCTCCTGGTTGACGCGCGGCCCGTCTCGGGTCGGCGTCGCATTCGTCGGTAGTCTGGCGATGCAACTCCTCCTTTCAAAGCATATGAAACCGCCGGCGCCCCCTCCCTGGGACGGCGCCGCTCAAGGTTCCCCCGCAGCCGCCCTCAAACCGACGGGACGGCCGCCTCCACCTTAAATCTAGCGATGGCCTCGGGGAGCGCAAGCACTTCCTGTTCCTTGCCGCCGAGGCGGCGCACCGCCACCGTGCCCTGCTCCGCCTCGCGCTTGCCGACCACCAGCAGGACCGGGATCTTGGCCAGGCTGTGCTCGCGGACCTTGTAGGTGATCTTTTCGTTGCGGGTATCGGCCTCGGCGCGCAGGCCGGCCTCGGCGCAGGCGGCCCGCACGGCGGCGGCATAGCCGTCCGCCTCCGAGGTGATGGTCGCCACCATGACCTGGACCGGGGCGAGCCAGAGCGGGAAGCGCCCGGCATATTGCTCGATCAGGATGGCGATGAAGCGCTCCATCGAGCCGAAGATGGCGCGGTGCAGCATGACCGGCGTGTGGCGCTGGCCGTCCTCGCCGATATAGCTGGCGCCGAGCCGCTCGGGCAGCACGAAATCCACCTGCAGCGTGCCGCATTGCCAGTCGCGGCCGATGGCGTCGCGCAGCACGAATTCGAGCTTGGGCCCGTAAAAGGCGCCTTCGCCGGGATTGAGCTGGTAGCTGAGCCCCGCCGCCTCGGTCGCCGCCTTGAGCGCGCCTTCGGCATGGTCCCAGACCGCGTCGCTGCCGGCGCGCAGCGCCGGACGGTCGGCGAATTTGACGGTGAACTCCTCGAAGCCGAAATCGCGATAGACCGAGCGCAGCAGCTCGCAGAATGCCACCGTCTCGGGCGTGATCTGCGCCTCGGTGCAGAAGATATGCGCGTCGTCCTGGGTGAAGGCACGCACCCGCATGATGCCGTGCAGCGCGCCCGAGGGCTCGTTGCGGTGGCAGGAGCCGAACTCGGCAAGGCGCAGCGGCAGGTCGCGATAGGAATGCAGCTCCTGGCGGAAGACCTGGACATGGCCGGGGCAGCTCATCGGCTTCACCGCCAGCACCCGCTCCTTGCCCTCGTCCTCGTCGCGCACCGTGAACATCACCTGGCGGAACTTCTCCCAATGGCCGGAGGCCTCCCAGAGGCTACGGTCGAGGAGCTGCGGCGTCTTGATCTCGAGATATCCCGCCTGCTCGAGCCGGCGGCGGATATAGCTCTCGATGGTGCGGTAGAGCGTCCAGCCCTTGGGGTGCCAGAACACGCTGCCCACCGCCTCCTCCTGCTGGTGGAAGAGGCCGAGCTCGCGCCCGAGGCGCCGGTGGTCGCGCTTTTCCGCCTCCTCGAGCTGGAAGAGATACTGCTTCAGCGCCTTCTCGTCGGCCCAGGCGGTGCCGTAGACGCGCTGGAGCTGCTGGTTGCGGGCGTCGCCCCGCCAATAGGCGCCGGCCACCTTCATCAGCTTGAAGGCATGGCCGAGCTTGCCGGTGGAGGGCAGATGCGGCCCGGTGCAGAGATCGACGAACTCGCCCTGGCGATAGAGGCTGATCGCCTCTCCGGCCGGGATCTCGTGGATCCACTCCGCCTTGTAGCGCTCGCCGATCGAGCGGAAGAACTCGACGGCGCGGTCGCGCTCCCATTCCTCGCGCGTGATCCTCTCGTCGCGCTCGACGATCTCGTGCATGCGGCTCTCGATCTTCTCGAGATCCTCGGGCGTGAAGGGCTGGTCGCGCGCGAAATCGTAGTAGAAGCCGGTATCGGTCGCCGGCCCGAAGGTCACCTGCGTCTCGGGATAGAGCTCCTTCACCGCCTCGGCCAGCACATGCGCCGCGTCATGGCGCAGGATCTCCAGCGCCTCGGGCGCGTCGCGCGTGAGGATCGCCACCTTGGCGTCGTGGTCGATGGACAGCGCGAGGTCGCGCGGCTCGCCATCGACCTTGACGGCGAGCGCCGCCTTGGCGAGGCCGGGACCGATCGACTGCGCGAGCTCGGCGCCGGTCACCGGTCCGGGAAAGCTCCTGACCTTGCCGTCGGGCAGCGTGATATTGACGGGGCTCATGCGCGCGGATTTAGCCGAAGGCGAGAGTCGCGGCAACCTCCTCGACGCCGAGCCGGGCGAGATCGGGGCGGCGCAGGACGACCACGCGCCGGCCGCGCGGCGCGGTGAGACCCGGATCGGACGCGGCCGAATAGAGCACGGTGGCGGGGCAGCCGGCGGCGACCAGGAGATGCATCGGCCCGGTATCGTTGCCGACCGCGTGGAGCGCGCGGCCCCCCAGCGCCACGATCTGGCCGAAGCTGGTGCGGCCGGTGAGGTCGCGCGCCGCGCCGCAGCGTTCGGCGATGACCGCGCCCAGCGGCGCCTCCGCCGCGCCGCCCAGCACCACCGGCGTCAGCCGGTGCCGCGCGGCGAGCACGGCCAGCGCCGCGAAATGCTCGATCGGCCAGCGCTTGGCCAGCCGGTGCGGCGATCCTCCGGGCACCAGCAGCAGCAGCCGCTCCGGCAGATCGAATTCGGCGATGTCGCGCGCCGCCCAGGCGAGGTCGAGCGGCGGCACGGCGTCGATGCCGGCCTGCTTCAGCTGCTCGGCCTGGCGGTCGATGGTATGCATGAAATCGCGCCGCGGGTTGTCGTGCGGCAGCGAGGCGCCCGCGGCGATGCCCGACCAGGCCGGCCGCCCCATCAGCCGATGATAGAAGCTGGAGCGGTCCGAGGTCTGGAGATCGTAGACGAGATCGAAGCCCGGCCGGCGCAGCATCCGCCGCAGCCGCCACCAGCCGGCGAGATCGAAGAGGCGCGGCCGCTCGTCGATCAGCACCCGGTCGAAATAGGGCGCGGCGCGCGCCAGCTCGGCATAAGGCGCGGTGGTGAGCAGCGCGATCTCGTCGTCGCGGTGATGCGCGCGGATCGCCGCCGCCGGTGCCATCGCCTGAACGAAATCGCCGAGCGCGCCGAGCTTGATGACGAGGACGCGCATGGCCGCCTCACCGCCCGCGGCTCATTGCGCCGCCACCGGCCCCTCAGCCGCCACCGGAAACAGGATCTCCTCGTAGACCGCCAGCGTGCGGTCGGTCATCGCCTGGGTGGTGAAATGCGCGCGCATGTGGGCGATGGCGCGCTGCGCCAGGCCCATCCGCTCGGCCGGGCTCAGCGCCAGCGCGCCGGCGATCGCGGCGGCGAGCGCGTCGGGATCATCGGGCGGCACCAGCCATCCGGTTTCGCCGTCGAGCACGATCTCGCGCGCGCCGCCGTGATCGGTGGCGATGATCGGCCGGCCCATCGCCTGCGCCTCGGCGATGACGCGGCCGAAGCCTTCGGGCCGGGTCGAGGCCGAGACGACGACGTCGGAGAGCATGTAGGCGGCGGGAATGTCGCGGCAATCCTCGATCACCTGGAAGAGGCCGCCCAGCCCGCGCCGGGCGATGGTCTCGATCAGCTGCTGGCGGTAGCGCCCGTCGCCGGTACCGACCAGCACGCAGCGCAGGTCGCGGCGCCCCAGCCGCGCCAGCGCCTCCACCAGCACGAGCTGGCCTTTCCAGCGCGTGAGGCGTCCCGGCAGCATCACCACCTGAAGCCCGTCGGGGAGCTGCCATTCGCGCGCCAGCCGGATGACGCGCTCGGCGCTGACGCGCTCGGGATCGAAGCGGCCGAAATCGACGCCGCGCTCGATGATCCGCAGCTTCTCCGCCGGCACGCCATAAACCCGCATCGCATGCTCGGCGACGAAGCGCGAGATGGCGATGACGCGCTCGCCCTCGGCCATCACCGCGTTGTAGCGCCGCTTGAGCCAGGTCTCGTCGCCATAGGCGTTGTGAAACGTGGTGATGAAGTGGCAGCCGGTGCGGCGCGCCGCGCCCAGCGCGCTCCAGGCCGGCGCGCGGCTCCGCGCATGCAGGATGTCGATGCGCTCGCGGCGGACGAGCTGCGCCAGCCGCTCGACATTGCGCCGCATGGTCACGGGATTCTTGGAGGCGAGCGGCAGCTGCACATGGAGCGCGCCGGCGCGCTCGACCTCATGCACCATCGGCCCGCCTTCGGACGCCACCACCGCCTTCCAGCCGGCCGCCACCAGTGCCGCCGCGACCTCCACCGTGCCGCGCTCGACGCCGCCCGCGACGAGGCGCGGCAGCACCTGCAAAACCGCCGGCGGGCGGGTTTTCGCCGCTGCCGGTGCAGTGCTAGTCTCGACCTTCGTCGCCATGAACAAAAACGATGCGATGACCTGGTTATCGACGCCGAGCACGAGCGCGCCCGCACCTCGTATCTTAACACGCGAGGACGGCGCCACAATCGCCTACCATTGCCACGGCGGCAAGCGCCCGGGCGTTGTCTTTCTCGGCGGCTTCATGTCCGACATGACCGGCACCAAGGCGCGCCGGCTCGAGGCCTTCTGCGCCGCGCGCGGCCACGCCTATCTGCGCTTCGACTATTTCGCCCATGGCGCCTCCTCGGGCGACTTCGCCGAGGCCACCATCGGGCGCTGGCGCGAGGACGCGCTCGCCGTGCTCGACCGGCTGACGGAGGGCCCGCAGGTGCTGGTCGGCTCCAGCATTGGCGGCTGGCTGATGCTGCTGGCGGCGCTGGCGCGGCCGGAGCGCGTCGCCGGGCTCATCGGCATCGCCGCCGCTCCCGACGCGACCGAGACGCTGATGTGGGCGAAATTTCCGCCGGAGCTGCGCGAGCGGATCCTGCGCGACGGCGCGGCGCGGCTGCCCTCGGCCTACAGCGCCGAAGGCTATCTCTTTACCCGCACGCTGATCGAGGAGGGCCGCCGCCACCTGCTGATGGCGCAGCCCATCCCGATCGCCTGCCCGGTGCGGCTGCTGCACGGCATGCGCGATCCCGACGTGCCCTGGCAGACGAGCCTGGCGCTGACCGAGATGCTCGCGAGCCGCGACGTCGCCGTGACCCTGGTCAAGGACGGCGACCACCGGCTCTCCAGCGAGAGCGATCTGGCGCTGCTGGAACGCACGCTGGCGGCGCTGCTCGATCAGCTCTCGGCCGCGGGCTGACGGGCGAGCGCATCGAGCCCGTCGCGATATCCCGGATATCGCAGCCGCACGCCCAGCTCCTCCTTGATGCGGCGATTGGCGACGCGCTTGTTGTCGTCGTAGAAGCTGCGCGCCATCGGCGAGAGCGCCGCCTCGGCAAAGGGCACCAGCGGCGGCGGCGGGAGGCCGAGCAGCCGGCAGGCATAGGCGATCACCGCTTCGGGGGGCGCGGGATCGTCGTCGCAGACATTGTAGACCGCGCCGGGATCGGGCCGGGCCATCGAGGCGCGCAGCACCTGGACGATGTCGGCGACATGGATGCGCGAGAACACCTGGCCGGGCTTGTCGATGCGCTGGGCGCGGCCTTGGCGCACGGTATCGAGCGCGCTGCGTCCGGGCCCGTAGATGCCGGCGAGGCGGAAGACATGCACCGGCAGGCCGTGGCGGCGGTGGAGATCGAGCCAGGCGGATTCTGCCGCGACGCGCCGGCGCCCGCGCTCGCCGCTGGGGGTGAGCGCGGAGCTTTCATCGACCCAGCCGCCGCCGCGATCGCCATAGACGCCGGTGGTGGAGAGATATCCGACCCAGCGCAGCCCCGCGAGAGCGAGGATGTCGTCGGCATGCTCGGCCAGCACGGGATCGCCGGCCGCGTCGGGCGGCACCGAGACCAGCAGATGCGTCGTGCCGGCAAGCGCCGCCGCGGCATCCGCCAGCGGCGCGCCGCGGCTGAAGCGGTGCATGCCGACCCCCCCGGCGTGCGCGGCGCCCTCGCGGCTGGTGCCGGCGATGCGCCAGCCTTCGGCGGCGAGGTCGCGGGCGAGAAAGCCCGCGCTGTAGCCGAGGCCGAAGCAGAACAGCGTGGTCACGGCGCGGCGGCGCCGCGCGCCTCGGCCTCGAGCGCTTCTTCCATCACGTCCTGGCGGAGCCGCGCCCAGGCCCAATAGGCGAGGCAGACCAGCGCGCCGCCGGCGACCGCGAGGCGCAGCCCCACCAGCGAGGCGAGCCAGCCCAGCACCAGCGCATTGAAGGCGGGGCCGCCGCGGAACAGCATGCCGTAGAAACCCAGCACCCGGCCGCGCATGGCGGGATCGACGGCGCTCTGGATGAGGGTCTGGGCGCTGATGCCGGTGGTCACGAGCGAGAAGCCGCAGAGGAAGACGCAGACGATCGCCACCCAATAGCTCGCCGTCGCAGTGAAGCCCAGCACCGAGAGCGCGACGAGGAAGGTATGGCCGATGATCAGCGCCGTCAGGCCGTGAATGCCGGGGCGCCGCACCATCCAGAGCCCGCCGAAGACGGCGCCGAGGCCGAGCGTCGCGGTGAGCCAGGTATAGCCCTCGGGGCCGCGGCCGAAGACGAGGTCGGCGAAGCCCGGGAACATCTCGATGAAGCCGCGCAGGCTGAACGACGTCACGGCGAAGAGCAGGATCATCCGGCCGATGCCGGGATGGCGCAGCGCATAGGCATAGCCCGCGAGCGTGTCGCCGACGAGCGCGCCGCGCGCCGTCGCTTTCCCGCGTGGCGGCGCCGCGTCGGGAACGAGCCTGATCCGCGCCAGCGCGGCGATGAAGGGAAGGTAGGTGGCGGCGTTCACCGCAAAGGCGAGGCCGATGCTGCCGCGATCGATGATGATGCCGGCCACCGCCGGCCCGACGAAGCGCGCGCTGTTGAAGACCAGGGAATTGATCGCCACCGCCGACGGCAGGCTCGCACGGTCGACCAGATTGGGAATGAGCGCCAGCCGTGCCGGCTGGTTCACCGCATTGGCGGCGCCCAGCGCCAGCGTCAGCACGAACAGCAGCTCGACGGTGATGAGGCCGGTATAGGTCAGCGCCGCCAGCAGCACCGCCTGCAGCATGGCCGCCACCTGGGTCAGCCGGATGAGCCGCACCCGGTCGACCCGGTCGGCCAGCAGCCCGGCGACCGGGCTCAGCAGCAGCGTCGGCAGGAGGTCGGCGACGCTGACGATGCCGAGCCAGATGGTGGAATGGGCGAGCGACCAAGCTAGCCAGAGCACCGAGGCGCGTTGCATCCAGGTGCCGATGAGCGACACCGAATTGCCGGCTGTATACACTCTGTAGTTGTATACACGAAGAACGTGCACGGCATTCTTGAAACCCGCCTTCGGCGCCTCGCCTCCCTCGATCGTTGCCACGCTTTATGTGCCCGTCGGTTCTGTGCGCCGATGTTACCAGAGCGTCACGGCGAGGCGATTTACAAAATCGTGTCGAGGCTTGCCTGCCCCGCCCGCGCCCGACCATGATGCGGCCCTGGGGCGGCCGGGCCCTGCTCACGCTTTGGTGGTCGATGCCTCTCGCGGACGCCTGCGACATGCCTTCGACGGTCGCGCCGTCGCCGCGGCTGGCGCGCAGGACGCGCCGGCTGGCTCCGCTTCTGGCCTTGGGCCTCCTGGCCGCGCTCGCCTCCGAGGCCGCGGCGCAGGGCAGCGGCGGCGACGATCGGGCGGTGCTGCATGACCGCTGCGTCGCCTTCGCGCAGGCCCATCCCCAGGAAGGGCTCGAGCGGGCCAAGGAATGGCGCGAGCAGGGCGGCGGCTTCTATGCCGATCACTGCATCGCCATGGCGCTGTTCCAGCTGCACGATTTCGCGCAGGCGGCGCAGCGCTTCGAGCAGTTGGCGACGGCGACCTTCGGCATGCCGCCGCGCCAGCGCGCCCAGACGCTCGACCAGGCCGGCCAGGCCTGGCTCGCCGCCCAGGAGCCGGCGCGCGCCAAATCGGCCTTCGACGCCGCCATCGAGCTCAATGGCGACGATGCCGATCTCCGTATCGACCGCGCCGAGGCCTTCGCCGATCTGCAGCAATACTGGGACGCGATCGACGATCTCAACCGCGCCAGCGAGCTCGCCCCCGACCGGGCCGAGATCTATTTCTATCGCGGCAGCGCCTATCGCCACGTCGATTCGCGCGAACTCGCCCTCGAGGACATCGAGCACGGGCTGTCGCTCGCGCCCGGCTCGACCGTGGGCCTGCTGGAGCGCGGCATCCTGCGCCGGCTCGCGGGCGACATCGCCGGCGCGCGGCAGGATTGGAAGCGCGTGAGCGAGCTGGCGCCGAACTCGCTCGAGGCCAAGGCGGCGGAGATCAACCTCGCCAACCTCAAGGGCAAGGGGCCCGGCGGCAAGCCTGCGGCTGCGCCGACACCCAAGACGCCGTGAAGCGCCTCAGAAATCGAGATCGGCGTAGTGCTTGGGCGGCGGCGCGCCGGGGATGTGGTCGGCCAGGATCGGCCGGAAGCTCGGTCGCGACTTGATCCGGGCGTACCATTCCTTGGCCGGCTCGTGCTCGTCCCAGGGCACGTCGCCGAGATAGTCGAGCGCCGAGAGATGCGCCGCGGCGGTGATGTCGGCGAGCGAGAAATGATCGCCGGCGAGCCAGCGCCGCCGCTCGACGAGATAGCCGATATAGTCGAGGTGGTATCCGAGATTGGCCTGGCCGGCCCGGATCGCGGCCGAGTTCGGTTGGCCGAATCCGAGAAAGCGCTTCATCATCTTCTCGCCGACGAGGTTCTCGGTGACCTCGTGGTTCATCTTGACGTCGAACCAGGCGACGAGCCGGCGCACCTCGGCGCGGTCGAGCGGGTTGATGCCGAGCAGCAGCTTGTCGCGATAGACCTCGTCCAGGAACTCGGCGATGGCCCCCGCTTCGGCCAGCACGGTGCCGTCCGGCTCGATCAGCACCGGCACGTCGCCGGCGGGGTTGAGCGCCAGGAATTCGGGCCGCCGCTCCCAGATGCGCTCCACCTTCATGGTGAAGTCGAGCGCCTTCTCCTGCAGCACGATGCGGATCTTGCGCGAGGCAGGCGATAGCCAGAGATGATAGAGCAGGCGCATGACCGCTCCAATCTAGCACAGGCGGCGGAAACGACGCTTCGACCGATTGAACCCCGACGACAGTAATAATCAAATTTTTCGATGCTGAAAAGCCGCCGGTCCCGTCTTTCGCGGCGGGAAGCGCCATCTGCTATGGTCGGCGCCGGCGCAATCACGGCGAGGGATGGAGCGATGCGGACGCGGGTGGGGATTGTCGGAGCGGGACCGGCCGGCTTGCTGTTGTCGCATCTGCTGCATCTGCAAGGCATCGAGTCGGTGGTGCTGGAGACGCGCAGCCGCGAGGCGATCGAAGCCACCATCCGGGCCGGCGTGCTGGAGCAGGGCACCGTCGATCTGCTGTCCGAGACCGGGGTGGGCGAGCGCATGAAGCGCGAGGGCTTCCTGCACCACGGCATCGAGCTGCGCTTCGGCGGCGGCGGGCACCGCATCGACCTCACCGCGCTCACCGGCGGCAAGGCGATCACCGTCTATGCCCAGCACGAGGTCATCAAGGACCTGGTCAAGGCCCGCCTCGACGCCGGCGGCGAGATCCATTTCTCGGTCGAGGACGTCAGCGTGTTCGACCTCAAGAGCACGGCGCCGCTGATCCGCTTCCGCAAGGACGGCGCCGTGCACGAGCTCGCCTGCGATTTCATCGCCGGCTGCGACGGCTCGCATGGCATCTGCCGGCCGTCGGTGCCGCACCGCGCGCTGACCAACTACGAGCGGATCTATTCTTTCGGCTGGTTCGGCATCCTGGCGCAAGCGCCGCCATCCACCGAGGAGCTGATCTACAACCTGCACGAGCGCGGCTTCGCCCTGGTCAGCACCCGCTCGCGCGAGATCCAGCGCCTCTACTTCCAATGCGATCCCAAGGAGGACATCGCCGACTGGCCCGACCAGCGCATCTGGGCCGAGCTCAGGGCGCGGCTCGCCACCCGCTCCGGCTGGAAGCTCATCGAGGGCCCGATCCTGCAGAAGGGGGTCATCGGCATGCGCAGCTTCGTCGTCGAGCCGATGCAGTACGGCCAGCTCTTCCTTGCCGGCGACAGCGCGCATATCGTGCCGCCGACCGGCGCCAAGGGGCTCAACCTCGCGGTCGCCGATGTGCGGGTGCTCTCGGCCGCGCTCACCGCCTTCTACCGCAAGGGCCGCACCGACCTGCTGGAGCGCTATTCCGAGACCTGCCTCAGGCGGATCTGGAAGGCGCAGCGCTTCTCCTGGTGGATGACCTCGATGCTGCACCGCTTTCCCGGCAGCGACCCCTTCCAGCACCAGCTGCAGCTCGCCGAGCTCGACTACGTCACGAGCTCGCCCGCCGCGGCCACGGCGCTGGCGGAGAACTATGTCGGCCTTCCCATGGAGTGACGGCCATGAGCTCGGATGCCTTCACGCCGCCCGCCGGCGCCTTCACGCGCCAGCGGCCGATCCGCTTCTCGCATTCCGATCCCGCCGGGATCGTCTACTTCCCGCATTACTTCGACATGTTCAACGCGCTGATCGAGGATTGGTACGGCGAGGAGCTCGGCATCGACTACGCCAAGCTGCTCCTCGGCGGCCATCAGGGCTTTCCCATCGTCCATGCGGAATGCGACTTCAAGGTGCCGAGCCGGATGGGCGAGCGGCTGAACCTGACGCTGCTGCTCGAGCGCATCGGCCGCTCCTCGCTGAGCTTCCTCATCATCGGCCATCTCCAGGCGCAAGAGCGGCTGCGCGCGCGCATCGTGACGTCGATGATCGCGCTCGACACCGGCAAGTCGATGCCGATGCCCGACACGCTGCGCCAGGCGGTCGAGGCCTATCAGCGGCGGTGCGCGAGCCCCGCGGCGTAGGACCCCAGCCTAATCGTCCCCCGCGGCCGCCACCGTCGCCGGCAGCGTCAGCGGCTCTGGCAGCCGGGTCAGCATCTCCTTCGGCACCACCTGCCAGAAGCGCCGGCTCTCGCGCTCCCAGTCGAGCAGGAGCTGCGCGGCGAAGCGTGACTGCGTCTCGCGCACATGCTCCTCGACCAGCGCACGCAGCACGCCCTCCCAATGGGGCGTGCCGAGGCGCTGCCAGACCACGCTCTCGCCGTTGACGCGGGCGGGGAACTCCTCCTCGGCGTCGTAGACGAAGGCCATGCCGCCGGTCATGCCGGCGGCGAAATTGTCGCCGATCTTGCCCAGGATCACGGCGACGCCGCCGGTCATGTACTCGCAGCCGTTGGAGCCGCAGCCCTCGATGACGGCGCGCGCGCCGGAATTGCGCACGGCAAAGCGCTCGCCCGCCTGGCCCGCGGCGAAGAGCTTGCCCGCGGTGGCGCCGTAGAGCACGGTGTTGCCCACCACCGTGTTCTGATGCGCGACCAGCGGGCTCGACACCATCGGCCGCACCGTGATGGTGCCGCCGGAGAGGCCCTTGCCGACATAGTCGTTGGCGTCGCCGAAGACTTCGAGCTTCAGCCCCTGCACCGCGAAGGCGCCCAGCGACTGGCCGGCCGAGCCCCTGAGCCGCACCGTGACATGGCCCTCCTGCAGCCCGGCCATGCCGAAGCGGCGGGTGATCATCGAGGAGAGACGGGTCCCGACGGCGCGGTGCGTGTTGCGCACGCTGTAGGTCAGCTGCATCTTCTCGCCGACCTCGAACAGCGCCTCGGCGTCCTTGATCATCTGGGCATCGAGCGTGTCCGGCACCTCGTTGCGCCCCTGGAGCGTGCAGTAGCGCGGATATTCGCCGGGATCGGCCTGCGCCAGGATCGGATTGAGATCGAGATCGTCGAGATGCGCGCTGCCGCGATTGACCTGCGCCAGGAGATCGGTGCGGCCGATCACCTCGGTGAGGCTCTTGGCACCGAGCGAGGCCAGAATCTCGCGCACCTCCTCGGCGACGAAGCTGAAGAGATTGACGACCTTTTCCGGCGTGCCGGTGAATTTCTCGCGCAGCTTCGGGTCCTGGGTACAGATGCCGACCGGGCAGGTGTTGGAATGGCACTGCCGCACCAGGATGCAGCCCATCGCCACCAGCGACGCGGTGCCGAGCCCGTACTCCTCGGCGCCGAGGATGGCGGCGATCACCACGTCGCGCCCGGTCTTGATGCCGCCATCGACGCGCAGCCGGATGCGGTGGCGCAGCCGGTTCAACACCAGCACCTGATGCACTTCGGAGAGCCCCATCTCCCACGGCACGCCGGCATGCTTGATCGAGGATTGCGGGCTGGCGCCGGTGCCGCCGCTATGGCCGGAGACGAGGATGACGTCGGCCTTGGCCTTGGCCACGCCGGCCGCGATCGTGCCGATGCCGGAGCGCGCCACCAGCTTGACGCAGACGCGCGCCTCCGGATTGATCTGCTTCAGATCGTAGATCAGCTGCGCCAGATCCTCGATCGAGTAGATGTCGTGATGCGGCGGCGGCGAGACCAGGGTGACGCCGGGCGTGGCGTGGCGCAGCCGCGCCAGCATCTCCGTCACCTTGAAGCCCGGGAGCTGGCCGCCTTCGCCGGGCTTGGCGCCCTGCGCGATCTTGATCTCGATCTCGCGGCAATTGTTGAGGTACTCGGCGGTGACGCCGAAGCGCGCCGAGGCGATCTGCTTGATGGCCGAAGATGCGTTGTCGCCATTGGCGCGCGGGCGATAGCGGGCCGGGTCCTCGCCGCCCTCGCCGCTGTCGGATTTGGCGCCGATGCGGTTCATCGCGATCGACAGCGTCTCATGCGCCTCGGGGCCGAGCGCGCCCAGCGAGATGCCCGGCGCCACCAGCCGCTTGCGGATCTCGGTGATCGATTCGACCTCGTCGACCGAGACCGGCGCACGCCGCGGCTTGAGGTCGAGGAGGTCGCGCAGATGGATCGGCGGCAGCTTGCGCAGGCCGTCGGCATAGCGGCGATAGGTGCCGTAGCTGTCGGCCGCGACCGCGCTCTGCAGCACGTGGATCAGGCTGCCCTCGAAGGCGTGCACTTCGCCGCCGCGGCGATAGCGGTAGAAGCCGCCGACCGGCAGCGCCACCGTCTCCTCGTCATAGGCGCGGCCATGCGCCTCGAGCGACTTGATCTGGATGCCGGCGAGGCCGATGCCGGAGATGCGCGAGGTCATGCCCGGGAAGAACTCGGCGACGAGGGTGCGCGACAGCCCCACCGCCTCGAAATTGTAGGCGCCGCGGTATGACGAGATCACGGCGATGCCCATCTTGGACATGATCTTGAGCAGCCCGTCGCTGACCGCGCGCTTGTAGCGGCCGATCGCCTGCTCCAAGGTCGTGCCGGCGGGGAAGAGACCGCGCCGGTGGCGGTCGGCGATGGTCTCCTGCGCGAGATAGGCGTTGACCGTCGTGGCGCCGACGCCGATCAACACGGCGAAATGATGCACGTCCAGGCATTCGCCCGAGCGGACGTTGAGCGAGGTGAAGGTGCGCAGCTGCTGGCGCACGAGATGCGCATGGACCGCACCGGTAGCAAGGATCGTCGGGATCGCCGTGCGCGTCGCGGTGACCCCGGCATCGGTCAGCACGACATGGGTGCAGCCGCCGCGCACCGCATCCTCGGCCTCCTGGCGGATGCGGGACAGCGCGTCGCGCAGCGCGCCCTCGCCCTTTCCGGCGTCGAAGGTGCAGTCGATCTCGACCGCCGTCTCGCCCATATAGGCGCGCATCGCCGCGAATTCCGCCGTCGTCAGCACGGGGCTGTCGAGCTGCAGCAGCCGGCACTGGCTCGCATCCTGGTCGAGGATGTTGCCGAGATTGCCGAGCCGGGTCTTGAGCGTCATCACCCGGCGCTCGCGCAGGCTGTCGATCGGCGGGTTGGTGACCTGGCTGAAATTCTGCCGGAAGAAGTGATGGAGGCCGCGATGCTGCTCGGAGAGCACGGCGAGCGGCGTGTCGTCGCCCATCGAGCCTATCGCCTCCTTGCCCTCCTCCGCCATCGGCTGAAGGATGAGTTCGAGCTCCTCGAGCGTCCAGCCGGCGGCGATCTGGCGCCGGCGCAGCTCGTCGCGCGCCAGCTCCACGCGCTCGCCTTCGGCCGGCCGGATCAGGCTGTCGAGCGGCGTGATGTTCTTCACCCAGTCCGAATAGGGCTGCAGCGCGGCCAGCATGTCCTTGATCTCGCGGTCGCGGTAGAGCCGGCCGGCGGCGAGGTCGACGCCGATCATCTGGCCGGGGCCGAGCCGGCCTTTCTCGACGATGGTGGTCTCGTCGAGCCGCACCATGCCGGATTCGGAGCCCGCGACGATGAGCCCGCCATCGGTGATGGCATAGCGCATCGGCCGGAGCCCGTTGCGGTCCATCGCCCCCATCACCCAGCGCCCGTCGGTGAGCGCCAGCGCGGCCGGGCCGTCCCAAGGCTCCATCACCGAGTTGCAATAGCTGTACATGTCGCGATGGGCCTGCGGCATCAGCGCGCTTTCCGACCAGGATTCCGGCACCATCAGCGCCTTGACCATCGGCAGCATGCGGCCGCCGCGCACCAGCAGCTCGAACACCGCGTCGAGCGCGGCGGAATCCGAGCTGCCGGACTGGATCACCGGCTTCACCTCGTCGACGCTCTCGCCGAACACCTCGCTGGCCAGCCGCGTCTCGTGGCTCTTCATCCAGTTGACGTTGCCGCGCAGCGTGTTGATCTCGCCGTTATGGGCGAGGATGCGGAAGGGCTGCGCCAGCTGCCAGGTCGGGAAGGTGTTGGTCGAGTAGCGCTGATGATAGATCGCGAAGCGCGACACGAAGCGCTCGTCGAGCAGGTCGGGATAGAAGGCGGTGAGCTGCTCGGCCAGGAACATCCCCTTGTAGATGATCGAGCGGCAGGACAGCGAGCACAGGTAGAAATCCTTGATCTGGTCGGCGATGACCCGCTTCTCGATGCGCCGGCGGATGACGTAGAGCTCGAGCTCGAAGCGCTCGAGCTCGGCGCCCTTGGTGTTGGCGATCATGATCTGCTCGATCTCGGGACGCGTCGCGTTCGCCTTCTCGCCGATGACGTCGATGTTGATCGGCACCTGGCGCCAGCCATAGATGGCATAGCCGGCGTTCAGGATCTCCGCTTCGACGATCGAGCGGCAGCGCTCCTGGCCGTCGAGATCGGTGCGCGGCAGGAACACGGTGCCGACGGCGAGCCGGCCGGGACCGGGCTCATGGCCGGCATGGCGGACATGCTCGCGGAAGAAGTCCTGCGGGATCTCGACATGGATGCCGGCGCCGTCGCCGGTCTTGCCGTCGGAATCGACCGCGCCGCGATGCCACAGCGATCTGAGTGCGTTGATCGCCGCCTCGACCACGGCGCGCCGCGGCTTGCCGTCGAGCGTCGCGACGAAGCCCACGCCGCAGGCATCGTGCTCCTCGGCGGGATCATAGAGGCCGGCGGCCTCGAGACGGGCGGCGTTGCGGCGGAAATCCTCGGTAAAGCTCATGGCGGCGACTCACCTTCGGGTGATCGGGATGTGGCCGGGCTCGGATGCCACGCGGTCGAGCCAGCGTCGGATCGCGGCATAGGGGGCAAGAGCGAATCCCCCTTCCTCGGCAACGTGCGTGTAGGCGTAAAGCGCGATGTCGGCGATCGAATAGCGCTCGCCGACGAAATAGCGGCGGGAGCCGAGATGGCCTTCCATCACGGCGAGCGCGGCCTCGCCCCAGCGGCGTTTGCCCTCGACCTGCGCCCGGCGCTCGTCGTCCAGCAGCCGGTGGGTGATCCAGTAGCGCAAGGTGGCGATGTTGGGCTCGTGGCTGTACTGCTCGAAGAACAGCCATTGCAGCACCAGCGCGCGCTCGAAGCCTTCCTCCGGCAGGAAGCGCGTGCCGTCGGCGAGATAGCAGAGGATCGCGTTCGATTCCGCCAGGCACCGCCCGTCCGCCAATTCCAGCACGGGAACCCGGCCGTTGGGATTGAGCCGCAGGAACTCCGGCCGGCGCGTCTCGCCGCGGTCGATGTCGTATTCGACACGGGTGAAGGGCCGATCGAGCAACGTCAGCAGCAGGCGGACCTTGTAGCCGTTGCCCGAGGTGATGTGATCGTGGAGGCGCAGCACGGACTCACTCCGCCGCTGCCGCGCTCTGCGCCGCGGCTTTCGCCTGCAGATAGCGGTGCATCTGCTCCGCCGCGTCGCGGCCGTCGCGAACGCCCCAGACGACGAGCGAGGCGCCGCGCACGATGTCGCCCGCGGCGAAGACGCCGTCGAGCGCGGTCATCATGCTGCGCCGGTCGATCTCGAGCGTGCCCCAGCGGCCGAGTTTGAGCTCGGGTGCGCCGAAGAGCCGCGGCAGATCCTCGGGATCGAAGCCCAAGGCGGTGATGACGAGATCGGCGGGCAGATCGAAATGGCTGCCGGGAAGTGGCTGCGGCACTTGCCGGCCGCCAGCATCGGCGACGCCCAGATGCATGCGATGGGCGCGCACCCGGCGCACCACGCCCTCGCCCAGCAGCGCCTCGGGCGCGGCCAGCCAGACGAACTCGACGCCTTCCTCCTCGGCATGCTGCACCTCGCGCTGCGAGCCCGGCATGTTCTTGCGGTCGCGGCGATAGAGGCAGCGCACCGCGCGCGCGCCCTGGCGGATGGCGGTGCGCACGCAATCCATCGCCGTGTCGCCGCCGCCGACCACCACCACGTCCTTGCCGCGCGCGTCGAGCGCGCCGCTGTCGAAAGCCGGCACGGCGTCGCCCAGCCCCTTGCGGTTGGCGGCGGTGAGATAGGCCAAAGCCGGCACGACATTGCCGAGGCCGACGCCCGGGCAGGTCATCTCGCGGGCCTGGTAGACGCCGGTGGCGACGAGAAGCGCGTCATGGCGCCGGCGCAGCTCGGCGAGGCCGATCTCGATGCCGACCGCGGTGTTGAGGTGGAAACGGATGCCGCCCTGCTCCAGCAGCGCGTGGCGGCGCGCCACCACCTGCTTCTCCAGCTTGAAATTGGGGATGCCGTAGACGAGCAACCCGCCGACCCGGTCATAGCGGTCGTAGACATGGATCTGGTAGCCGCGCCGGCGCAGCTGCTCGGCCGCGGCAAGCCCGGCGGGACCGGCGCCGATGATGCCGATGGATTGCGGCCGCTCGCGCGCGGGAGCGGGCGGCACCACCCAGCCCCGGGCGAAGGCGGTCTCGGTGATGTATTTCTCGATCGCGCCGATGCTGACCGAGGCGAAGCCCTTCTCGATCACGCAATTGCCTTCGCACAGCCGGTCCTGCGGGCAGATGCGGCCGCAGATCTCGGGCATGTTGTTGGTGGCGGCGGCGGCCTCATAGGCCTCCTGCAGCCGGCCCTCGGCCGTCAGCATCAGCCAGTCCGGGATGTTGTTGCCCAGCGGGCAATGCACTTGGCAGTAGGGGATGCCGCATTGCGAGCAGCGGCTCGCCTGCTGCTGGCCGCGCTCGGCGTCGAACTCGCCATAGATCTCGCGGAAATCGTGACGGCGCTCGGCCGGCAGCCGTTTGTCCGGCATGGCCTTGGGCAGCGATGTGAACTGCAGCAGCCGCGTCACCTGCGATCCTTTCGACCGTCGACGGCGCGCCCACGGGGCGTCCATCCGATTCTTGCTCTGGGATGGCTGATAATGAGCGCCAAAGGCCATTAGGTCAACTTATTTTACCATTTCACTAGAAAAATCCTCGGCCGGTCGCCCGCTCCGTCCAGGAGGTGCAAAATATCAGCATAACAGTACCGTAATAGGACTAAAATTCCCGCGGCGGCACAGAGACTTACCGAAGCCAATCGCCGCGTCTGCGCAAAAAGCCGGCGCCACTGCCCAGGCCAGGGCGGCAGCGCCCGCCATGCGGGTCCGCCGCGGTCGGTGCTATGATAGAGAATGCTTCGGCCTCGCGATGCCGGGCGCGCGGCAGCGCTGCTCGATCTCTGGTTCGGGCCGGAAGGCTGGCGCGGGCGCGACCGGCCGCGCGCCCTCTGGTTCGAGCCGCCGCCGGGCTTCGATGCGGCGCTGCGCCGGCGGTTCGGACGCGACCGCGCGCGGGCGGCCGCCGGCGGCTACGACCATTGGCGGGTCGCGCCCGAGACCTGCCTTGCTTTGGTGCTGCTGCTCGACCAGCTGCCGCGCAACCTGCATCGTGGCACACCGCTTGCCTATGACAGCGACCCGCTGGCGCTGGCGGTTGCCCGCCACGCGCTCGACCGCGGCTTCGACCGCCGCGTGGCGCCGGTGCGGCGCTGGTTCTTCTACCTGCCCTTCATGCACTGCGAGGCCCTGGCGGACCAGGAAGCAGGCCTCGCGCGCTACAGGGCGCTGCCGCCGGGCCCGGGCAAGGCGCGGACGCTCGCCGCGGCGCGGCAGCATCGCGACATCATCGCGCGCTTCGGCCGCTTCCCTCACCGCAACCGCATCCTCGGCCGCGCCAGCACCGCGGAGGAGGCGGCGTTCCTGAACGAGCCGGGATCGTCCTTCTGAGCGCTACGCCTTGGGTCGACGCCGCCCCACCGCATCGGCAAGGCCGAGCGAGGCCGCCAGCGCGCTGCCGACGATCGCGATGTCGCCCTCGACCAAGGCCGCGCGCAGCGCCGCCCGCGGCAGCAGCTCGAGCCGCATCTCTTCGAGATCGCCCGGCTGCGCTGGCTGCACCGGGTGCGCGCCATAGGCGGCGAAGACATGGCAGAGGCCGCAGCCCTGGTTGCCGGCATTGCTGAAGCTGCCGAGCTTGCGCCACTCGGGCGCGGCATAGCCGGTCTCCTCGAGCAGCTCGCGCGCGGCCGCCGCCTGCGCCTCCTCCTGCGGCTCGACATGGCCGGCCGGGAGGGTGAGGCTCACCCGGCGCGGCCCGTGCTTGTATTGCCTGAGGCACAGCACCCGGCGATCCACGGTCTCGGCGTAGATCATGGCGTAGCTCGGCATCTCGATCTGGATGTAGTCCTCGACCACCCGCCCGTCCGGCAGCGCCACCGCCTCGAGCGTCACGCTGAGCCGCGGCGGAAAGGCGAAGAGCGGCTTGCGGTCGAGCACGCGCCAGGGAAGCGGCGCGCCGCCGCCGGCCTTGTGCTCGCTCATTCTCGCTCCTTCTCTGGCGCGGCGCCGGATCAGCGGCCGGGAGGCCCGTAGGCGGCGCTGCGCTCGGGCGCGCGCCACGCGCCGCCGCGGCGGAAGCGGCCGAGATAGGTGGGCAACACCAGCTCCATCGCGGTCGGCAGGATGCCGAGATCGCCGAGGCCGAAAGCGCCGGAGGCGACGACGTTGTCGTGCCGCAGCAGTCTCACCTGGTCGCGGGTCAGGGGCGGCTTCGGCAGCAGCTCCAGGAAAGCGGCCTCGAAGGAAGCGAGAGCAAAGGGCACGCTGACCAGCGCGCGCCGGCGATTGATCTCGCGCAGCATGAGCTCCATCAGCTCGCGGAAGCTCAGCACCTCCGGCCCGCCCAGCTCGTAGGTCCGGCCGGGCGCCTCGGCGTGATCAAGCGCCGCCACGGCCGCGTCGGCGACATCGCCGACATAGACCGGCTGGAACCGCGTATGGCCGCCGCCGATCAACGGCAGCGCCGGCAGATATCGCGCCAGCGTGGCAAAGCGGTTGAAGAACGCATCCTCCGGGCCGAAGACGATCGAGGGACGCAGCAGGGTGGCGCCGGGGAAGCGGTCGCGCACCGCCGCCTCGCCCTCGGCCTTGGAGCGGGCATAGGCCGAGGGCGAGGCGGGATCGGCGCCGATGGCGGAAACATGGACGAAGCCCCGGCATCCCGCCTCGTGCGCCAGCCGCGCCAGCAGCGCCGGCCCGCGATGATGGACGAGATCGAAGCGCTGCGCGCCGCGCTGGTAAAGGATGCCCGCGGCGCAGATCACGGCATCGGCGCCGGCGACCGCGGCGGCCAGAAGCTTCTCCTCGCCGAGCCCGGCATTGAGCGGGACGATCTGGCCGACATCGCCCATCGGCCGCAGATAGCCGGCGCTGGCGGCGTGGCGGCCGATCACGGTGACGACCGCGCCGCGCCGCGCCAAGCGCTTGACGATGTAGCGGCCGATGAAGCCGGAGCCGCCGACGACGGTGACACGCCGGTACTGCATGAGGACCCCTCCCGCCAGAGGCTTGGTTCATACAACAGTGCAGGAAGGCTGTCAGCCATTCGCCGGCCGCGAGCATTGACATCGGGACGGCCGTTCCTTAATGACTAGCGCGGCTTGCCCAGGTGGCGGAATTGGTAGACGCGCTAGATTCAGGTTCTAGTGGCCGAAAGGTCGTGGAAGTTCGAGTCTTCTCCTGGGCACCATCGTTGCTGCCGATCCCGCGCAGGTGAGCGCCCCGATGAGCATCCACCTTCATCACGGCGACCTGCCGGAAGGGGTCGTTTTCGGCAACAGCGTCGCCATCGACACCGAGACCATGGGGCTCGACCCCAACCGCGACCGGCTGTGCCTGGTGCAGCTCTCGGCCGGGGACGGCGTCTGCCATTTGGTGCAGTTCGCCAAGGGCGCCTATGCCGCGCCGCGCCTCAAGGCGCTGCTCACCGATCCCGCGGTGCTCAAGATCTTCCATTTCGGCCGCTTCGACATCGCCATGCTGCAGCGCTATCTGGGCGCCATCGCGCGGCCGGTCTATTGCACCAAGATCGCCTCGCGCCTGGTACGCACCTTCACCGACCGGCACGGGCTCAAGGACCTGGCCCGCGACCTGCTCGGGGTCGAGATCTCCAAGCAGCAGCAATCTTCGGATTGGGGGTCGCCCGAGCTCAGCGACGAGCAGCTGCGCTACGCCGCCTCCGACGTCCTCCACCTCCACGCCTTGAAGGCGAAACTCGACGAGATGCTGGCGCGCGAAGGGCGCACCGCGCTGGCGCAGTCCTGCTTCGATTTCCTGCCGACGCGGGCGCTGCTCGATCTCGGCGGCTGGGCCGCCGAGGACATCTTCGCGCATTGACCCTGGCCGCCGCCGTGCGAACGGCGCCACGGCGAAACATTACCGCAGCGCACAAAACGGGAACATCAGCCTCGATTCATTGACATTTGGGGATGGCGGGGCATAGTCCCGACGTATGATGCATTGCGGATTGCATGCTTCGCATGCAGCAGCCGCACGGGGGGTGCCTTGGCCCGCGTGTTGAGAAAAACCTCCGACGTCGACGTCGCGCGGCGGGTGCTGCGCACCGAGATCGCCGGGCTCGAGGCGCTGGTCGCCGGGCTGGACGGCGCCTTCACCGCGGCGGTCGAGCTGCTCGCCAAGGTGAAGGGGCGCGTCACGGTCAGCGGCATGGGCAAGAGCGGCCATGTCGCGCGCAAGATTGCCGCCACCTTCTCCTCCACCGGCACGCCGGCGCAGTTCGTCCATCCCGGCGAGGCGAGCCATGGCGATCTCGGCATGATCGCCGAGAACGACGCGGTGCTGGCGCTGAGCAATTCCGGCGACACCGCGGAGCTCGACGCCATCGTGGCGTACACCAAGCGCTTCCGCATCCCGCTCCTCGCCATGACCCGGCGCCACGGCAGCGCGCTGGCCGAGGCGGCGGACGTGCCGCTGCTGCTGCCGGCCTCGGCCGAGGCCTGCCCCATGGGGCTCGCCCCCACCACCTCGACCACCATGATGTTGGCGCTGGGCGATGCGCTGGCGGTGGCGTTGCTCGAGCGCAAGGGCTTCTCCACCAGCGACTTCCAGCGGCTCCATCCCGGCGGCCAGCTCGGCCGGCAGCTGCTGCGCGTCGCCGACATCATGCATGGCGAAGACGCGGTGCCGCTGGTCCCGCGCGGCACGGCGATGGCCGAGGCGATCCTGGTGATGACGACGAAGAGCTTCGGCTGCGTCGGCGTCATCGACGATGCCGGCGCGCTGGTCGGCATCGTCACCGACGGCGATCTGCGCCGGCATATGGGCGACCGGCTGCTCAGCGTCGCGGTCGACGCGGTGATGAACGCCCGGCCGAAGACCATCCGGCCGCAGGCCCTCGCCGCCGAGGCGCTGGGACAGATGAACGCGCTGTCGATCACCAGCCTCTTTGCGGTCGACGAAGCGCGCCGGCCGCTCGGCATCCTGCACATCCACGACTGCCTGCGCGCGGGGATCGCGTGAGCGTCCCGCACGATAATTTCGCCGTGGCCGGCGACTCGCTGCCGCTGCGGCCGCGCGCCAGCCTCGGCCGCGGCTACAGCCGCTTCGTCGGGCTGGCCAAGCGCATCCTGCCGGGGGTGGCGATCATCCTGCTGGTGATGGTGGCGGTGTGGCCGCGGTTTCAGGCGGAGATCGAGCGCGTCCACTTCTCGGCGCCGCGCATCGATCCGCGCGACGCGCAGGATCTGCGCATGGTCAATGCGCGCTACACCGGCGTCGATCGGCAGAACCGGCCCTATGTCGTCACCGCCGAAGTGGCGCGGCAGAATCCCAATCTCGATGACCTCGTGGCGCTCGAAGGCCCCAAGGGTGATCTTACCACCGCGAGCGGCAACTGGTTCGAGCTCGACGCCTACACCGGCCTCTATCAGCCCGACGCTCAGCTGCTCGATCTCTTCGGCAATGTCGAGCTGTTCCAGGACAAGGGCAACGAGTTCCACACCGACAGCGCGCATGTCGACATGGCCAAGGGTGACGCCGAAGGCAACGACCCGGTCGAGGGCCAGGGCCCGTTCGGCCACATCACGGGCCAGGGCTTCCGCATCCGCGACCATGGCGACGTGATCGTCTTCACCGGCCACGCGCATCTCGAGCTGGCGCCGCATGAGAAGGACGTGCCGTGAGAACCGCCGCCGCGCCGTTGCTGGCGCTGGCGCTGGCGCTGGGATCGCTGCCGTGGCTCAGCCGGCCGGCGCCGGCGCAAAGTCTCGGCCTCGGCGCCCAGGACAACGGCAAGCCGATCGACATCGAGGCCGATGACGGCATCGAGTGGCAGCAGAACAACCGCGTCTATATCGCGCGCGGCAATGCCCGGGCGACGCGCGGCCAGTCGACGATCTTCGCCGACACGCTGATGGCGTTCTATCGCCCGGTCTGCAGCCCCGAGGCGATCGCCGCGGCGGCCAAGCGCCAGGCGGCGCAGGCCACCGAGGCGCAGAAGGCGGCGACGGCCAAGCCCGGCGACAAGGGCAAGCAGGAGACGGCGGCCAAGCCCGCTGCCGCGCCGACCTGCCCCGACCCGGCGACCACCGTGGCGGCCAAGCCCGCCGAACCCGCGGCCGGCGCCAAGCCCGGCACCTCCGCCGATCCCGTCAACGGCGGCGCGACCGAGATCTATCGCATGGAGGCCGACGGCAACGTCCGCATCGCCACCGAGACGCAGACCATCTATGGCGACCACGCCGTCTGGGACGTTGACCAGTCGCTGCTGGTGATGACCGGCAAACATCTAAAGCTGGAGACGCCGCGCGACACGGTGACGGCGCGCGACTCCCTCGAATGGTACGACGACAAGCAGCTGGCGGTGGCGCGCGGCGACGCGGTGGCGGTTCGCGACGGCAAGCGGCTGGCCGGCGACGTGCTGACCGCGATCGTCGAGAAGGACCAGAACGGCTCGTCGCACATCAGCCGCATCGACGCGCAGGGCAACGTTCTGGTATCCTCTTTGGAGCAGATCGCACGCGGCGACGCCGGCATCTACAACGTCGACACCGGCATCGCCACGCTCACCGGCCGCGTGACCCTGACCAAGGGCGACAACGAGCTGAGGGGACAGTACGGGGTGGTCGACCTCAACAACAACATCAGCCGCCTGCTGAGCTCGCCGCCCTCCGCCAAGCTCACCGAAGGCAGCACCCCGCGCGTCGCCGGCATCCTGATGCCGCGGGCCAAGCCGACGCCGCCGGCCGCCGCCGATGGAGCGAAACCCGCCGAAAGCACGGCGCGCGCCCCGGCCAGCGCGCCGCAGCCGGCGACGCCGTCGCTGCAATGACGCAAGACGCGCCCGCGCCGGAAGAACCCGCCCGGTCGGGCCCGCGGCTGGTCGCCGACAATCGCGGCCTGGTGGCCGACAATCTCGGCAAGAGCTTCAAGAAGCGGCCGGTGCTGCGCAACGTCAACGTCTCGGTGCAGCGCGGCGAGGCGGTGGGGCTGCTGGGCCCGAACGGCGCCGGCAAGACCACCTGCTTCTACATCATCACCGGCCTCATCGCGCCGGATTTCGGCACCATCACGCTCGACGGCCACGACATCACCGACCTGCCGATGTACCGCCGCGCGCGGCTCGGCATCGGCTATCTGCCGCAGGAGGCGTCGATCTTCCGCGGGCTCACCGTCGAGCAGAACCTGCGCGCCGTGCTCGAGGTCAACGAGCCCGTGCGCGAGGTGCGCGAGGCCGCCATCGACGAGCTGCTGGCGGAATTCTCGATCACGCACCTGCGGCGCGCGCCGGCGATGGCGCTCTCCGGCGGCGAGCGCCGCCGCGTGGAGATCGCGCGCGCGCTCGCCACCCAGCCGCATTTCATGCTGCTCGACGAGCCGCTCGCCGGCATCGATCCGATCGCGGTGGGCGAGATCCGCAAGCTCGTGGCGCATCTCAGGGATCGCGGCATCGGCGTGCTCATCACCGACCACAATGTCCGCGAGGCGCTGGAGATCGTCGACCGCGCCTATGTGCTGCATGACGGCCGCGTGCTGATGGAGGGCGTGCCCACCGAGATCGTCGCCGACGCCGATGTGCGCCGCGTCTATCTCGGCGACAAGTTCAGCCTCTGAAGAGTTCGTTGCGGGGGGTGGAGGGAAAGCGGCAGCAGGTTGCTGCCGCTTTTCTGCTGCGGCGGCTCAGGCGACGGCGCGGGTGCTGCCGTCGAGCTCCATGAACAGCAGCTCGGTCTTGAGCCCGTGATATCTGGCGGCCACGTCCCGGCGCAGGCGACGCAGCATCCGCTCGTGCGCCGCGAATTCGGCCTCGCCGGTCAGCTCCTTCTTCAGAATGAGCTTGTAGGCGCCGCAATCGCGGTGGTCGATCACCATCAGCCGGGTGACGCCATGCAGCTGGCGCGCCAGCCGGAGATGCTCCCAGAAGGTGCGGCGCCAGTCAGGCTCGGCATCGGTCGCGACGCCGATCGACGCGCCCGCGAGCACGACATGGTCGTAATTGGCGGCGAGGCCGCGCCCGTCCATGAAGGCGGCGATCTTGTCCATGAGGCGGTAATCCATGCAGCTCAGCAGCAGCGTGTCGGTGCCGCCGGCGGCCAGCGCCAGGCGCGGCGCCGCGGCGCCCAGCAGCGCACCGGCAAGGCCCGCGAGGACGTTGCGGCGGCCCACCAGCCCGCCGCAAGCACCGTGGTGGCATGACAGGTCGGACATGGGCCGCCCCTCTGAAGACCCGGGTGTCGCCAGAACTTTTACCACCAGCCGGGGCGGCAAGCCAGGGCGGGAGAGAACGGCCTCCCCCTCAGGAGGCCAGCGCCGCGCGCAGCCGGTCCAGGCGGGCCTTGTACTCGGCGCGGGCCGCGAGCGCCTCCGCCATCTCGACCCGGACGAAGCGCGCGGTGTTGTTGGGCTGCATCTGCGCGATGCGGTCCATATCGGCGCTGATGACGGTGCCGATCATGGCGTAGCCGCCGCCGGAGACGGCGTCGCGGTGGAGGATGATCGGCTCGACGCCGCCCGGCACCTGGATCGAGCCGTAGGGATAGCCGGCATCGACGATGTTGGACGGATCGGATCCCGCGCCGAAGGGCTGCTGGCGCGGGCGGAAGGCCAGCGCGCGGCCCTTGCGGAAGCGATAGCCGATGCGGTCGGCCTCGGGCGCCACCGTCCAGACATCCGCGAAGAAGGTGGCCGCCGAATCCTCCGTCAGCCGGTGGAAGTAGAGCCCGGCGACGACGCGCAGCTCGAGCGCCTTGGGATAAGACCCGACCAGCGCCGCCGGCACGGTCCGGCCGGGACGCGCTGCCGGCGCCTCGCCCAGCGGCAGCACGTCGCCCGGCGCGAGCTTGCGCCCGGCAAAGCCGCCGAGCGCGCCGAGCCCGTAGGTCGAGCGGCTGCCGAGCACCGCCGGCACGGCGATGCCGCCGGCCACCGCGATGTAGAGCCGCGCGCCGAGCTTCATGTAGTCGAAGGCGAGGCGGTCGTCGGCCTTGACGGCAAAGGCGGCGTTGCGCGGCGCCGGCGCGCCGTTGAGCCGCGGCTGCGCCTCGCCGCCGGTGATGGCGACGATCGCGGGCTTGCGGAAGACCAGCTCGGGCCCGAGCAGCGCCGCCTCCAGCGCCGCCGCGCCCTCGTCATTGCCGACGAGCAGATTGGCCATGCGAAGCGCGTACTGGTCGAGCGCGCCGGACAGCGGAATGCCGAGATGGTAATAGCCCGGCCGGCCGGCATCCTGCACCGTGGTGGCAAGGCCCGGCTTCAACACCTCAATGGCCATGGAGGGCCTCCATCAGCTGGCGGCTGTATCCCTTGGGATCGCCGAGAAACGCCTTGAGCGAGAAGCTCACCGGCCGCATGGCGAGCGTGAAGGTGCCGGCCTCGACCGCGGCGATGTCGCGGTCGTATTCCTCGCGCGTGATCGGCTTCCACTTGACGATGTCGCCGGGCCGGAAGAACACCATGAAGTCCCGGAGATAGGGCAGCTTCTGCGCGGGATCGTAGATCGGCGCCGGGGTGATGCCGAACATCTGGTAGCCGCCGGCGCCGCGCACGGAATAGATGCAGCCGAAGCAGCCGCCATGGCCGACCGTGAGCTTCGGCGTGTCGGTGCGCGGCCGCAGATATTTCGGCACCTCGATCTGCTTGTCGCGATCGACCATCTGGAAGAGGAAGGGCAGGCCCGCGACGAACCCCACCATCGAGACGAACCAGGGCGCGCCGGAATGGGCGGCGATGAAATCGTCGACCGAGCCGTAGCCGTTGATGCGCGCGGCATATTCGATGTCGGTGCTGCCGGGGTCCTGGTGGCGCTCGCGGAAGCGCATCAGCGTCTCGCGCGTCCAGGGATCGTTGTAGAGCACCGGGATCTCGACGATGCGCGTCTTGAGCTCGAGATCGGCCGAGCCCACCGCCGCCTCGATCTCCTTGAGGCGCTGCAGCATCGCCTCGGGGCGGATCACGTCGGGATCGAAGCGGATGAGATAGGAGGCGTTGGCCGGGCAGATCTCGCTCACCCCCGGCACCGCGCGGCGCTGCAGCTCGCCGCAGATCGCCATGCCCTTGAAGAAGGCCTCCAGCGACATCTCCTCGCTGAGCTCGACGAAGACGTGCTCGTCCCCGCCGAAGGAATATCGCACCGCGCTCATGATCATCCCCTCCGGATCTCGCCGCTCGGCGGCGGCGCCTGCGCCAAGAGGCGCTCGATGAACCCCGTGTCGACCCTTGCCGCCGCGACCTCGGCCGATCGCGCGAGCCGGCGATGCAATGCCGCGGTGGTGACGACGCCCGCGATCTCGAGCTCGTCCAGGGCGCGCCGCAGCCGCGCCAGCGCGCGCTCGCGATCCTCGGCGTGGACGATGAGCTTGGCAAGCAGCGAATCGTAATAGGGCGGCACGACATAGCCGGGATAAAGCAGCGTATCGATGCGCACGCCCGGGCCGGTGGGGAAGGTCAGCGCCCCGATATGGCCGGGCGACGGCCGGAATCCCCGCTCGGGATCCTCGGCGTTGATGCGCACCTCGATGGCGGCGCCGCGCAGCGCGATGTCGCCCTGCTTCAGGCGCAGCTCCCTTCCCTGGGCGATCTCGATCATCTCGCGCACCAGGTCGATGCCGGTGACCAGCTCGGTGACGGGATGCTCGACCTGGATGCGGGTGTTCATCTCGATGAAGAAGAACTCGCCGCTCTCGTCGTCGTAGAGATATTCGAGCGTGCCGGCGCCGCGATAGCGCGCCGCCTCGGCCAGCCGCAGCGCCGAGGCGCAGAGCGCCGCGCGGGTTTCCGCCGAGATCGCCGGCGACGGCGCCTCCTCCCAGATCTTCTGGCGGCGGCGCTGCAGCGAGCATTCGCGCTCGAAGCAATGGACGACGCGCTCGCCATCGCCCAGCACCTGCACCTCGAGATGCCGCGCGCGCCGCAGGAAGCGCTCGAGATAGAGCGCGCCGCTGCCGAAGGCGGCCTTGGCCTCGGCCGCGGCGGTGGCGAATTGCGTCTCCAGCGCCGCCTCGGTCTCGACCACGCGGATGCCGCGGCCGCCGCCCCCGGCCGCGGCTTTGATCATCACCGGGTAGCCGATCTGGCGCGCCGCCGCGCGCGCCGCGGCGGGATCGGCGAGCTCGCCGGGGCTGCCGGGGACGACGGGCACGCCGGCCTCCAGCGCGGCCTGGCGCGCCGCCGCCTTGTCGCCCATGCGGGCGATGGTCTCGGGCCGGGGGCCGACGAAGACCAGCCCGGCCGCCTCGACCGCGGCAGCGAAGCCCGCGTTCTCCGACAGGAAGCCGTAGCCGGGATGGATCGCGCCGGCGCCGCTGCGCCGCGCCGCATCGATGATCGCCGCGCCGTTGAGATAGCTCTTGCTCGCGGGTGCGGGACCGATGGCCACCGCCTCGTCGGCGAGCCGCACGGCGAGGCTGTCGCGGTCGGCCTCGCTGTGGACGGCGACGGTCGCGAGGCCGAGCTCGCGCGCCGCCTGAATGATGCGCACGGCGATCTCGCCGCGATTGGCCACCAGCAGCTTGTCGAACATGGGCGGCGTCAGGCGGTCTCGATCAGCAGCAACGGTTCCTCGGGCTCCACCGGCGCCTCGTTCTCGACCAGGAACCGCACCACCTTGCCGTCGACATCGGCATGGATCTCGGTGAACTGCTTCATCACCTCGACCAGGCCGATGATGTCGCCCGCCTTCACCGGATCGCCGTCCTGCTTGTAGGGCGGCGCGTCCGGCGACGGGCGCCGGTAGAAGATGCCGGGAAGCGGGCTGATCACCTGATGCTGCGCCATTCTGGGCTCCTGTGCTGCTGGCTTCAGCCGAGCTCGTCGGCGAGCGCTTCCTTCACCGCGCGCGCCACCGCCACGGCATTGGGCGTATCGGAATGGACACAGATGCAATCGGCGCGCACCGGCACCGGCTTGCCGTTGATCGATTCCGCCTTGCCTTCGGCCACTGCGCGGCGCGCCCGCTCGGCGGCGCGCGCCGGATCGACGGCGTGGTGCTCGCGGGTGATGATGAGCGCGCCGTCATCGGCATAGTCGAGGTCGGCGTAGTACTCGGAGATGAATTCCAGCCCGGCGGCGGTATAGACCTTCTCGTGCTGGGTCCCGGCCATGCCGAGCACCGGCACGCTGAATACCTTGGCGGCGTCGGCCACCGCCTGCGCCACCTCGGGCGAGCGCGCCGCCATGCCGTAGAGCGAGCCATGCGGCTTGATGTGGAAGAGCGCCATGCCTTCGCGGTCGAGGAAACCCTTCAGCGCCCCCACCTGGTAGACGATGGCATTGGTGAGCTCCTCGGGCTGCATCTTCATCTCGCGCCGGCCGAACCCCTGCAGGTCCGGCAGCGAGGGATGGGCCCCGACCTTGACGCCGTGCTGCTTGGCCAGCCGCACCGTGCGCGCCATCACCGTCGGGTCGGAGGCGTGGAAGCCGCAGGCGACATTGGCGATAGTGATGTAGGGCATCATGCCCTCGTCATCGCCCATCTTGTAGAGGCCGAAGCTCTCGCCCATGTCGCAATTGATGGCGAGCCGCCTTGAATTCTCCCGTGCCGGCATGGCGGTGTTCTCCTCGTCGGGTTCAGTCCTTGAGCTCGAGCAGCAGACGATAGCGCAATCGGTCGGCGATCACCGCCAGGATCAGCAGCACGCCGATCACCACCTCCTGCAGGTAGGATTCGATCCGTGCAAGGTCCATGCCGTTCTGGATCAGGCCGATGAAGACGGCGCCGAGCACGACGCTGCCCACCCGGCCGACGCCGCCGCGCAGGCTGACGCCGCCGATGACGCAGGCGGCGATGGAATCGAGCGGCATCGAGGCGCCGATATTCGCCTCGCCGGTCTCCAGCCGCGCGGTGAGGATGATGCCGGCGACCGCGGCCAGGAAGCCGCACAGCACATAGGCCATGAAGAGGTAGAAGCGCGTGTTGATGCCCGACAGCATCGAGGCCTTGAAATTGCCGCCGATGGCGTAGAAATAGCGGCCCATCGGCGTCCAGCTCAGGATGACGTAGAGCATCAGGTAGAGCAGCGCCGTGACGTAGACCGGCGCCGGGATGCCGAACAGCCGGCCGAAGCCGAAGACGTTGCCGAACGCGTCGGGCATGCCGTAGACCGGCACGCCGCTGGTGAGCGTCAGCGCGATGCCGAAGCTGATCGAGGCGGTGCCGAGCGTCATCATGAAGGGCGAGATGTCGAAGAGCGCGACGCCGATGCCGTTGACCACGCCTACCAGCGTGCCGGCGGCCACGCCGGCCAGCATGCCGAGCGCGATCGGAACCGCCGCGCCGGGGACGATCCCCTTGCTGCCGGCCATGACCAGCGCGCCCACCACCGAGGTGATGGCGAGCGTCTTGCCGACGGAGAGGTCGAAGCCGCCGGTGAGCAGCGCCAGCATCTGCCCCATCGCCACCATGGCGAGGAAGGTCGACTGCCGGGCGACGTTGAGCAGGTTCTGGCTGGTGAGGAAGTTGGGCGACAGCAGGGCGAAGACGATGACCGCCAGCAGCAGCAGCAGCGGCAGCACGCCGATGCGCAGCACGGCATGGCGCCAGACGCCTGCGGCGCGGGACGTGGCGTCGCTCATCACGCCGCTCCGCGCTCGAAGAAATGCGCCAGCACGCGGTCCTGCGTGATCTCGGCGCCGGCCAGATGCGCCTGGACGCGGCCGCGATACATCACATAGGCGCGGTTGGTGAGATGCAGGATCTCGGGCAGGTCGGACGAGATAAGCAGGATCCCGGCGCCGGATTGGCAGAGGTCGCGGATGAAGGCGTAGATGGCGACGCGAGTCCCGACATCGACGCCCACCGTCGGCTCGTCGAAGATGAAGAGCTTGATGTTCCGCATCAGCCCCTTGGCCAGCATCACCTTCTGCTGATTGCCGCCGGAGAAGTACTGCACGTCGCGCTCGATGGCGCGCGGCTGCAGGTTGAGCCGGTCGGCGAGATCGCGCACCTTGCGCCGCTCGGCGCCGCGGTCGATGACGCCGAAGCGCGACAGCGGCGGCCGCGACAGCGCCGACAGCGCCACGTTCTCGCGCACGCTGCGCACCATCACCAGCCCCTCCTCGCGCCGGTCGGGCGGCAGGTAGAAGAGGCCGCGGTCGAGCATGGTGCCGGGCGTGGCGCCGGTCACGTCCTCGCCCTCGAAGCGGATGCGCCCGGCGGCAATCGGCGCCGCGCCGAAGCAGGCGCGGCCGAGCTCGGACTTGCCGCAGCCGACGAGGCCGGCAAGCCCGACGATCTCGCCGGCGCTGAGCTCGAGCGAGACCTCGGCCACCGCGCCGTCGGCGGTGGCGAGGCGCTCGATCTCGAGCAGGGGCCGCCCCGGCGCGAAGGTGATCTGCGGGAAGATCTGGCGTGATGACGCGGCCGGTCATGAGCTGCAGCAGGCGCTCGTCATCGGCCTCGTCCATGGCGAGCGTGGCGACGCGCTTGCCGTCGCGCAGCACGGTGATGCGGTCGCCGATGCGCCGGTTCTCGTCCATGCGGTGGCTGATATAGATGATGCCGACGCCGTTGCGCTTCTCCTGCTCGATGAGCGCGAAGAGCCGCTCCGTCTCGCGTTCGGTGAGCGACGCGGTCGGCTCGTCCAGGATCAGCACCGCGGGCTCGGCGCGGAACGCCTTGGCGATCTCCACCATCTGCTGCTCGGCGCGGGAGAGATACTGCACGCGCTGGCGCGGCCGCAGCGGAAAGCCCAGGCGATCCAGGATCTCCTGCGCCCGGCGGTGCAGCGCCCGCTTGTTGAGCAGCCCGCCGGCCACGATCTCGGCGCCGAGAAACAAATTCTCCTCGACCGTGAGCTGCGGCACCAGCGAGAACTCCTGGAAGACGGCGCTGATGCCGAGCTGGCGGGCGTGATGGACGCTGTCGAGCTCGACCGCCCGCCCCCGGCACCGGATGATGCCGGCGGTCGGGCGGTGCACGCCCGCCAGCGTCTGGATCAGCGTCGACTTGCCGGCGCCGTTCTCGCCGAAGAGGACATGGACCTCGCCGGGCCTCAGATCGAAATCGACGGCATCGAGTGCCACCACGCCGGGGAAATGCTTGCTCAGCCCCTCGACCGCGAGCAGCGGCGCCGGCCCGGCCGCCTCCCCCGCGGCCGGGCCGTCCTTATGCACCACTGTCGCCATCGCGCCGCCTTGCCGGTTCAGTTGACGTTGAAGACCGGCTTCCAATCCTCCGGCGCGAGCGAGGAGGCGTAGTCGAAGCTGTTGATGTTGCTCTTGTCGATCACGTAGATCTTCGGTCCGACATGCTTCATGTAGGGCTTGCCCTCGAGGATGCGCACCGCCTGGTCGATGGCGACGCGGCCCTGGATCACCGCCGAATCCGTCGGCGCGGCCAGCACGCGGCCGCGCTTGATGTCCTGATAGACGCCGGGGGTGAAGTAATAGGCCAGCACCTTGACCTTGTCGGAGAGGCCGCGCTCGCGCAGCAGCTGCACCGCCGCCTCCGTCGTCGGCGAGGTGCCGACGATATAGGCGATGTTGGGATGCGCCTGGAGCGAATCCTCGACCAGCTTCAGCTGCACCTCCTTGCCGGTGTCGCCATACTTGGTGTCGACGACCTCGATGTCGCTGTTCTTGACCGCGTCGAGGAAGCCCTTATTGCCGGCCTCGACCCAGCCCGCGCCCGGCGGCCCCGGGAACCACGCCACCTGCACCTTGCCCGATCCCTTGGGATGCTGCTTGGCGATGTAGGCGCCGGCGTTGTAGCCCATCTCCTTGAACGAGACGAGCGACTTGGCGCTGACCTGCGGCGAGGAGATGCCGTTGATCACGTCGATCACCGGGATGTTCTTGGCGCGCAGCGTCTCGACCGTCTTGTTGAGTCCGTCGAACGAGATCGAGCCGATGACCACGGCCTGCGCCCCGCCGGCGACGCAATCCTCGATCTGCGAGATCTGCTTGCTGAGGTTGGTGTAGCCGCCGGCCTCGACCAGATGCATGGTGACGCCGAGATCCTTCGCCTCCTGGGAGACGCCGTAATCGACCGCGAGCCAATAGGCGTCCTTCATATGCGGGAAGGACACGCAGATGTTCCACTTCTTGTCCGCCTTCGCCAGGGGCGTGTATTCCTTGGCGAATTTCGGGCCGTCCATGTTGAAGGGCGGATCATGCTCCTCGACGATGAACGGATACCATTTCTTGCTCTGCGCCTGCGCGTCGTCGCCGGTATTGGCGAGGACGAGCCAGGCGCCTGCGGCGAGAGCCCCCACAGCCATAGCCCTACGCACCATTGGCAGCCTCCCTTGCTTTCTGGCGAGCGGAGCCCCGCGGCCCCGCAGCCCTGCGCCGGACAGCGCCTGCCGCCCGGCGGGGGCAATTCTCCGCCGAGAAACTTTGCCATGTAAAATAAATTATCGCCGTTTTTGCCGCAGCGGGGCCGATGGTCGCGGTTTCGCCCGGCGCCGCGCCAGCCTTGCCACCGAATCGGGGAAAATGCCGGGCCCCGCAAGCGCTTCCCGGTGTATCGCGGCCCTGGCAGGCGAGGGCGAGGCGGCGGGGCCGCGGCCCCGCCGCGTCAGGCGGCGGTCTTGCGGCGCAGCAGGGCGCAGAACGCGTCGAACACCTTGCGCATCTGCGGGCGCTTGTAGGGGAAGATCTCGGCGTTATCCATGGCGTGCACGATCATCGCGATGTCCGCCTCGAACAGCAGCAGCCGCCCGTCCGGGGTGTCGGCGCAGTCGATGCCGAAATAATCGAGGCCGAGGCGCTCGGCGATGGCGGCGAGCGCCGCGCCATGGCGGCGGGCGAAGCCGGTATCGAACTCGGCCATGAAGGCCGCCTCTTCGGCGCGCTTGGCGGCGCTCGCCCGCATGTTGGCGTTGAGATAGTAGATCATCCACTGCTCCGCGATCGCCATGTGGCAGGCATAGGGGACGCCGTCGATGAAGGCGATGCGGTACTTGCGGAAGAGGCCGTCGGCGCCGCTGTAGTCGACGAAGCGCGAGATGTAGAACTCCGCCTCGCCGCGCTCGGCGAGATAGGCCGGCAGCGCCGCCGCGGCGTCGAGCTTTTGCAGGCCGCGCCCGGCATGCGAGCCGACCGGGCGCACGATCAGCGGGAAGCCGCCATCGGGCAGCAGGTCGCCGATCGCCACCGCGCCCGCGCCGAGGCGCTGCAGGCTGGTGCGGTCGACCCGCAGCGTCATCGGCATGCAGAGGCCCGGCGCGCCTTCGAGCAGCGCAAAGAGCCGCTCGCGCGACAGCTGCCGCACGCGGTCGGGGCGGTTCAGCACCGGGCGCGGCCAGCTCGAGGCCAGCCGCTCGATCGCGGCGAGGACCGGCAAATTGTCGTCGGATTCGCCGACGGCGCAGAAGGCGACGTTGTGCTCGGGGATCGCCTGCGGCAGCTCCTGGCCCGGGACGACATAGAGCGTCTCGAGCGCCACGTCCGAGCCTTCGAGCAGGAATTCGAGCGGCGTGTTGGTGCCGAGATCGCCGGGCGCGGCGAAGGCGAGCAGCCGGAGCCCCGGCACCGCGGCGGCGCAGGGCGAGCGGTAGAGGCACGCGATCGCCAGCGCGTCCGCCTGGCGCGCGAGCCCGTCCTCGAGATTGCCGAAGAGTTGCTCGACGGTGGCGAGATCCATCAGTGCCGCGGCGTCTTCGCGCTCGTAGATGTATTTGCCGATGAGGTCGCGCCAGAGCGGCGTCAGATCCTGGCCCTCGAACATCATCCGCGACAGCTTGGCGACGCCGATCGGCGTTGCCCGCTTGTCCTCGTCGCCCACGGGCGCGCCGCTATCCATCGACGTTTGCACTCTCCCTGCCGCCGGACGCGCCGGCGCGTTGCGCTCTCGAGGGGATAAGCCCATTTGGTTAAAAAGCCTTGAATTCCCGTGGCTTCTTTCTCCCGCGGCAATATCGCGCGGCCGCCGAAGGCGCACGCAAGCGGCGTTCCTTCAACCACTTAACCGTCCGTCAAGGACTTGGCCCGATATTTGCAGTCATGACCCGCTTCGGGCTATAAGCCTCCCATCATGGCGCTTTCCCAGAGGCTCGATCTCCGCCAGACCCAGGCGCTCGTCATGACGCCGCAGCTGCAGCAGGCGATCAAGCTGCTGCAGCTCTCCAACATGGAGCTCTCCGCCTTCATCGAGGGCGAGCTCGAGCAGAACCCCTTGCTGGAGCGCGACGACGCCCCTGCCGAAGGCGCCAGCGAGGCCCCCGAGCCCGCCGCCACGGCCGAGGAGGTCGAGGACATCGAGCGCTGGCAGGAGACGGCGGGGAGCGAGGGCGAAGGCAATCTCGACCTCGCCGGCGACCCCGCCGCCTGGCAGAGCCGCCTGGCGAAGTCCGCAATCGGGCGAGACGCTGCCCGGGCTCGACCAGACGCTGAGCCGCCCCACCACCTTGCGCGACCATCTGCTGGCGCAGCTCTCGGTCGATCTCGCCGATCCCGTCGACCGCGTCATCGGCGCGCATCTCGTCGACATGGTCGACGATGCCGGTTATCTGCAGGGCGCCCTCGCCGAGGTCGCGGAGCGCCTCGGCTGCGCCGAGGCGCGGGTCGAGGCCACGCTCAAGCTGATGCAGCGCTTCGATCCGCCTGGCGTGTTCGCGCGCGACCTCGCCGAATGCCTGGCGCTCCAGCTCGAGGACCGCGACCGGCTCGATCCGGCGATGCGCGCGCTCATCGACAATCTGCCGCTGCTCGCGAGCCGCGACGGGCAGGCGCTGATGAAGCTGTGCGGCATCGACGCCGAGGATCTCAGCGACATGATCGCCGAGCTCAAGGCGCTCAACCCCAAGCCGGGCCTCGCCTTCGACCAGGCTGCCGCCGAGCCGGTGGTGCCCGACGTGCTGGTGCGGCCGCAAGGCGCAGGCTTTGCCATCGAGCTCAACAGCGACACGCTGCCGCGCGTCCTGGTCAACAACCGCTATTACGCCGAAGTGTCGGGCGCGGCCCGCAGCAAAGCGGACAAGGATTATCTCGCCGAGCGCTACCAGCAGGCCAACTGGCTGGTGAAGGCGCTGCATCAGCGCGCCACCACCATCCTCAAGGTCTCCACCGAGATCGTGCGCCAGCAGGAAGGCTTCTTCCGCCATGGCGTGCAGCATCTGCGGCCGCTGGTGCTGCGCGACATCGCCGCGGCGATCGAGATGCATGAGAGCACGGTGAGCCGCGTCACCTCGAACAAATACATGGCGACCCCGCGCGGCATCTATGAGCTCAAATACTTCTTCACCGCGGCCATCGCCGCGGCGAGCGGCGGCGAGGCGCTGTCGGCCGAGGCGGTGCGCTTCCGCATCAAGGCGCTGATCGATGGCGAGGCCGCCGACGTTCTCTCCGATGACCGGATCGTCGAGATCCTGCTCAAGGAGGGCATCGACATCGCCCGGCGCACGGTGGCCAAATACCGCGAGGCGATGCGCATACCCTCTTCGGTGCAGCGCCGGCGCGAGCGCTCGCTGACGCTGTGACGGCGTCGCTGACGCTGTAACGGAGAGGCGGCTTGACACCCCGGCGGAGCCGGGTCCATAAGGTGGCCCGCCCGGGGAGGGCCGGCGTACCACAGGCGTTCCTGACAGTTGTTGGGTCCGGTAGGAGCCATGCAGGTCACCGTCACGGGCAAGCAGATGGATGTCGGGGACTCCCTGCGCAGCCACGCGGAGGCGGCGACGGCGGCGATCGCCGAGAAGTATTTCGGCAAGGCGATCGAGGCGCATGTCGTGTTCTGCCATGAGCGGCATCTCTTCCTGTCGGACATCCTCCTCCATGCCGGCCGCGGCCTCAGCGTGCAGTGCCACGGCCAAGCGGCCGACGCCTATGCCGCCTTCGACGATGCGGCAGAGCGGCTGGAAAAGCAGCTCCGGCGCTACAAGCGGCGGCTGCGCAACCACCACAAATATTCAAAGCGCGAGGCCGAGCCCGAGGAGGCGATCGACTACGTGCTCGCCGCCGAGAGCGACGAGGCGCCGTCAGGCGAGGGCGGAGACGGCGGCGAGCAGCCGCTGGTCATCGCTGAAATGCGCACCGCCATCCCGCAGCTTACCGTCAGCGAGGCGGTGATGCGGCTCGACCTCGCCGATCTGCCGGTGCTGCTGTTCCGCAACAGCGCCCGCGGCACCCTCAACCTGGTCTATCGCCGCCGCGACGGCAATGTCGGCTGGATCGATCCCGATCTCGGCGCCGTTTCCCGCCGTGCCGAGAGAGGCAGGGCCTCCTGATGGACATCATCGATATCCTTCAGCCCAACGGCGTCGTCGCCAATCTGCGCGCCGCCAACAAGCGCCAGGCGCTGCAGGAACTGGCCAAGCGCGCCGCCCAGCTCGCCGGCAAGCCCGAGCGCGCCGTGCTCGACGTGCTGCTGGAGCGCGAGCGGCTCGGCACCACGGGCATCGGCCACGGCACCGCCATCCCGCATGGGCGCATGCCCGATCTGCCGAAGATCCACGCGCTGTTCGCCCGGCTGGAAAAACCCATCGATTTCGAGGCGATCGACAACCAGCCGGTCGATCTCATCTTCCTGCTGCTGACCCCGGCCAATTCGGGCGCCGATCATCTGAAGGCGCTGGCGCGCATTTCCCGCCTGCTGCGCGACAAGGCGATCTGCGACAAGCTGCGCGGCACCGACCGCGCCGACGCGCTTTACGCGCTACTCACCGACCGCGCCGCCAGCCACGCCGCCTGAGCGGCTCGCCCCCCTAGATCTAGTCGCGCGCGGCGAGTTGGGCCCGGGACGTTCCGCGACTCGCCCAAGATGCTGTGGCCGATCCGCCTGCGAAAGGCGCAAAAGCCCAGAAATATCAAGATGTGGTAGGGCCCCCCGAGTTCGGGCGCGGGACGTTCGGGGAACCCGGACCAGATGCTGGGGGTCGCCGGAAAACGCGAGGGGCGGGACCGTTCGGGTCCCGCCCCCTTTCGGCGCGGCAAGGCCGCTCAGTGGACGCTGACGGGCTCCAGATCGTGCTGGCGGACGGTGGCGAAGGCCACTTCGCGGTCGGGCAGCAGCGCCACCGGCGTGCCGTCGGCGGCGTGGACGGCGAAGCCCACGACGCCGTCGCTGCCGGCGACGCGCTTGATGTAGGCCAGATCCTGCATGCCCAGCAGGGCGAATTCCTTGGGGGTGATGAAGCGCAGCTTCTCGATCTCGTTCATGATGTCACCTTTCGCGACGCCCCCGAGAGCCGGTGCGGCGTCGTCCCTATCCTTCTCCTCCCCGATTTGCCGGGCGTTCAGGCCGGGTCCTTGTCGGCGGCCTGCTCGACCGCCTGGCGCATCGGCTTGCCCATGTTGCGGATCTCGACCGTGCGCACCTTCTGCTCGATGACGCGACGGATGAGGTCGATGTTCAAGAGCCCGTTGTCGAGCCAGGCGCCCGCCACCTCGATGCCGTCGGCGAGCACGAAGGAGCGCTGGAACTGGCGCGCGGCAATGCCGCGATGGAGATAGACGCGGTCCTTATCGTCGGCCTGGCGGCCGCGCACGACGAGCTGGTTGTCCTCGACCTGGATGGTGAGGTCGCCCATGGCGAAGCCGGCAACGGCCAGGGTGATGCGCAGGCTGTTCTCGCCGGTCTGCTCGACATTGTAGGGGGGATAGCCGTCGGCGCCGGCTTTGTTGACGCGGTCGAGCGCCCGCTCGAAATGATCGAATCCCAAGAGCAGCGGCGAATTGAACAGCGATAGACGCGACATCTGACCTCCTCGGGCGAGCGAGTCCAGTGGGCCCGAAACGGCGCCCCATGCAATCCTGGCGATCCCCACGGCATCGCCGCAATAAATGTGGGGTGTGGCCGAGCAGCCATCAAGCCCCGGGAAAACCCCGGAAATCCGCGGGAAAAGCACGGCCGGGGCCGGATCGCCGGTTGACGCTGGTTTGGCGCCACACCTATGCTCTGCCCACTGGGGGAAGGCCCGGCACATTGCCAAGCGGCGGACTGTCCCAGCGACGCCAATGGGAGGGAAAGCATGATCTGGAAAGTGGCGACCATGGCCGCCGGCCTGGCGCTCAGCCTGTGCGTCAGCGGCACGGCGAGCGCGCTGAGCCTGAGCAGCCCCGATGTCAAGAATCACGGGACCGTCAATATCGAGCAGGTCTTCAACAGCTTCGGCTGCACCGGCAAGAACATCTCGCCGGCGCTCAGCTGGAAGGGCGCGCCGGCGGGCACCAAGAGCTTCGCCATCACCGTCTACGATCCCGACGCGCCGACCGGCAGCGGCTTCTGGCACTGGGTGGTGTTCAACATCCCGGCCAGCACCACCGCCGTGCCCAAGAACGCCGGCGACCTGAAAGCCAATCTCATGCCGGCGGGCGCGGTGCAGAGCCGCACCGATTACGGCATCCCCGGCTGGGGCGGCCCCTGCCCGCCCAAGGGCGACAAGCCGCACCACTACATCTTCACGGTCTTCGCGGTCGACATCGATCACATCGACGCCAATGCCGACACCTCGGCCGCGGTCGTGGGCTTCAACCTCCACTTCCACACCCTGGCCAAGGCCAGGATCGTCGCCACCTACGGCCGGCCGAAGTAAGACCGGCACCAGAAGCGCCAAGGGCCTAGCCGTTTCCGGCTAGGCCCTTGACTGATCTGGTGGAGCCAGGCGGGTTCGAACCGCCGACCTCCGCAATGCCATTGCGGCGCTCTCCCAACTGAGCTATGACCCCAAAAGGCCGCGTCGCACAGTTTAGCGCGATGCCGCGCGGCGCGGGAGCGGAAATTAGCGACCCGCCGTGCCCGTCTGCAAGCGCAAAACGCGGCTCAGCGCTCCTCGTCGTCCTCGACGTTCTCGATCACCTCGGCCATGTCATCCTCGTCCTCGCCGAGCTCGGAGGCGTCCTCGATGACTTCCTCCTCCTCTTCCTCCTCGGCCTCGGCCGCCTCCGCGCCCTCGACCGGGATCTCCTCGGCCTCTTCCTCGGCCTCGCCCTCCTCGGCGGCGATGTCGGTGTCGATCTCCTCGTCGGCCATCGGCTCGATCGGCTCCTCGGGGGCGGCGATCACCTTCGTCCGCCGCGTCTTCGTCAGGGTCTCGGGATCGTAGGCCGCGCCGCATTTCGGGCACATCACGGGCTCGCGATGCAGGTCGTAATAGCGCGCGCCGCAGCTCGGGCAGATGCGCTTCGTTCCCCATTCCGCCTTAACCATCAACCGCCTCCGTTGTCGCGCGGTGGCCGGCCAATTGCCATGATCGCGCCACCGCTGTCAAAAGCAAAATCATCGACTGCCCCCGATGCCACGGCCGGATGCCCGGCCATTTGTGCCGCCGCCCGCTTGTGCTAGAGCTTGCCGCGCACATGACGAGACACCTGTGACGCCTCTTACCTCGGGAACCGCCGCGGCGCTGAACGGCCGGCTGGTCGCGCCCGGCGACAAATCGGTATCGCATCGCGCCCTCATCCTGGGCGCGCTCGCCATCGGCCGCACGCGCGTGCGCGGGCTGCTCGAAGGCGATGACGTGCTGCGCACCGCCGCCGCCATGGGCGCGCTCGGTGCCGGCATCGCGCGCGACGGCCAGGGCGGCTGGACCATCGACGGCGTCGGGCTGGGCGCTCTCGCCGAGCCGCAGGACGTGCTCGATCTCGGCAATTCCGGCACCGGCGCGCGGCTGCTGATGGGGCTGATCGCAAGCCACCCCATCACCGCCTTCTTCACCGGCGACGCCTCGCTCAGGCGCCGGCCGATGGCGCGCGTCGCGGCTCCGCTCGAGCTCATCGGCGCGCGCATCATCGCCCGCGATGGCGGGCGTATGCCGCTCGCGGTCATCGGCGCGTCCTCGCCTCTGCCCATCGCTTACCGCCTCCCCGTCGCCTCGGCGCAGGTCAAATCGGCCGTGCTGCTGGCCGGGCTCAACGCGCCGGGCGAGACCAGCGTGATCGAGCCGCAGCCGACGCGCGACCACAGCGAACGCATGCTTCGCCATTTCGGCGCCGCGGTCGACACCGTCGAAGAGCCGGATGGCGGCCGCCGCATCACCCTCAAAGGCCAGCCCGAGCTCAGCGCCGCCGATCTCGTCGTGCCGGGCGATCCCTCCTCGGCCGCCTTCCCCACCGTCGCCGCGCTGCTGCTGCCGGCCTCGGAAGTGGTGATCGAGGGGGTCGGCGTCAACCCGCTGCGCACGGGGCTCTACGAGACCCTGCGCGAAATGGGCGCCGCGATCGATTTCGGCAATGAGCGCATGGCGGCCGGCGAGCCGGTGGCCGATCTCGCCGTTCGCGCGAGCGCGCTCAGCGGCGTCGAGGTGCCGGCCGAGCGCGCCCCGCGCATGATCGATGAATATCCGATCCTCGCCGTCGCCGCCGCCTTCGCCCGGGGCCGCACGGTGATGCACGGTCTGGGCGAGCTGCGCGTCAAGGAGAGCGACCGGCTCGGCGCCATCGCCCAGGGCCTCGCCGCCTGCGGCGTCGCGGTGACGGTCTCGGGCGACACGCTGACGGTCGAGGGGTTGGGCGGGCCGCCGCCGGGCGGCGCCGACATCGCCACCCGGCTCGACCACCGCATCGCCATGGCGTTCCTGGTGCTGGGCATGGCGGCGCGGCGGCCGGTGCGGGTCGATGACGGCGATACCATCGCCACCAGCTTTCCGGATTTCGTCGCCGCCATGAACCGCCTCGGCGCCGCGATCGCGCCCGCGAGCCCATGATCATCGCCATCGACGGGCCGGCCGCCTCGGGCAAGGGCACGCTGGCGCGGCGGCTGGCCCGACATTTCGGCCTGGCGCATCTCGATACCGGCGGCCTCTACCGCGCCGTGGCGCGGCGCGTGCTGGCAGACGGCGGCGATCCCGCCGACCCCGCGGCAGCGGCCGCGGCGGCGGCGGCGGTCCAGGCCGGCGACCTCGCCGACCCGCGGCTGCGCGACGAGGGGGTGGCGCAGGCCGCCTCGGTGGTGGCTGCGATCCCGGCGGTGCGCCAGGCGCTGCTCGCCTTCCAGCGCGACTTCGCCCGCCATCCCCCGGGCGGCCAGCCCGGAGCGGTGCTGGACGGGCGCGACGTCGGCACGGTGATCTGCCCGGAGGCTGCCGCCAAGCTCTTCATCACCGCCACCCCGGAGGCGCGGGCGGCACGGCGAGCCCGGGAGTTGCGGGAAGCCGGCGAGGCCGCTATATACGAGGCCGTCCTGCAGGACATGAAGGATCGCGACGCGCGCGACAGCCAGCGTCGGGCGGCCCCGTTGGTGCCGGCCGATGATGCTTTCGTCCTCGACACGACCACGCTCGATGCCGATGCCGCCTTTGCCGCGGCTGTCGCCTTCATCGAGCGGAAGCTCGCCGCCAGCCCCTCGCAACGAGGCTAGGCCCGCGCTTTTCCGGTTCGCCAGGATCCGGGGCCTATGCCGCCGCGCCCCTCCCCTGTCGGCGGCCCGTCGCGTTCCGTCCGCTTCCCGGCGGCGCGGCGGCAGAGCCAGGGAAGCGTGGGAGAGGCAATGGCCGTCGCTACCAGAACCAAGTCCGAGGCCGGCAAGGAGAGCTTCGCCGCGCTGCTCGACCAATCGCTCGGATCCGCCTCCGGGCTCGAGGGCACCGTCATCAAGGGGATCGTCATCGCGATCGAGAACGACACCGCGCTGATCGATGTCGGCCTCAAATCCGAAGGGCGCGTCCCGCTCAAGGAATTCGCCGCCCCCGGCCGGGGAGCCGAGATCAAGCCGGGCGACACCGTCGAGGTCTACCTGGAGCGGATGGAGGACAAGAACGGCGAGGCGCAGCTCTCGCGCGAAAAGGCGCGACGCGAAGAGGCCTGGACGCTGCTCGAGAAGAGCTTCCAGGCGAATGAGCGCGTGAGCGGCGTCATCTTCGGCCGGGTCAAGGGCGGCTTCACCGTCGATCTCAACGGCGCCGTCGCCTTCCTGCCGGGAAGCCAGGTCGACATCCGCCCGGTGCGCGACATCACCCCGCTGCTCGGCAGCCCGCAACCCTTCCAGATCCTCAAGATGGATCGCTCGCGCGGCAACATCGTGGTCTCGCGCCGCGCCGTGCTCGAGGAGAGCCGCGCCGAGGCGCGCTCGGAGCTGGTGGCGAGCCTCAAGGAAGGTCAGATCCTGAGCGGCGTGGTGAAGAACATCACCGATTACGGCGCTTTCGTCGATCTCGGCGGCGTCGACGGCCTGCTCCACGTCACCGACATCGCCTGGCGGCGCATCAACCATCCCTCCGAAGCGCTCCATATCGGCCAGACGGTCAAGGTGCAGGTGATCCGCTTCAATCCCGAGACGCAGCGCATCTCGCTCGGCATGAAGCAGCTCGAGGCCGATCCCTGGGAAGGCGTCGAGCTCAAATACCCGGCCGCCGCGCGCTTCAAGGGCCGCGTCACCAACATCACTGATTACGGCGCCTTCGTCGAGCTGGAGCCCGGCGTCGAAGGCCTGGTGCACGTCTCGGAGATGAGCTGGACCAAGAAGAACGTGCATCCCGGCAAGATCGTCTCGACCAGCCAGGAGGTCGAGGTGATGGTGCTCGATGTCGATCCGCAGAAGCGGCGCATCTCGCTCGGGCTCAAGCAGTGCCTAGCCAATCCCTGGGAGAGCTTCGTCGAGAAGAACCCCGTCGGCACCGAGCTCGAGGGCGAGGTCAAGAACATCACCGAGTTCGGCCTGTTCGTGGGCCTGCCCGGCGAGATCGACGGCATGGTGCATCTCTCGGATCTCGACTGGAATCGGCCCGGCGAAGAGGCGATCAAGAGCTACAACAAGGGCGACATGGTCAAGGTGCGCGTGCTCGACGTCGACGTCGAGAAGGAGCGCATCAGCCTCGGCATCAAGCAGCTGGCCAGCGATCCCTTCGAATCCAACCTCGCCAGCATGAAGAAGGGCGACGTCGTCACCACCACGGTCACGGCAGTGACCGATGGCGGGATCGAGGTGACGGTCGGCGACGGCCTGCCCGGCTTCATCCGCAAGGCCGAGCTGTCGCGCGACCGCGCCGAGCAGCGGCCCGACCGCTTCGCCGTCGGCGAGAAGGTCGACGCCAAGGTCACCGCGCTCGACCGCGCCACGCGCAAGCTGTCGCTGTCGATCAAGGCGCGCGAGGTCGAGGAGGAGAAGAAGGCCATGGCCGAATACGGCTCCTCGGATTCCGGCGCGAGCCTCGGCGACATCCTCGGCGCGGCGCTGTCGCGGCGCGGCGAGAAGGAAAAGGACGAGAAGTAAGTCGTCAGTCATCAGTTTTCAGTTGTCAGTGGGTGAAAGCCTACTGACAACTGACCACTGAGAACTGACAACTCGGCCCTCCGCGACCACTGACGGCTAATTCTTGACGCTGCCTCAAGGGTTTGGCACGCTCCGGAGACGATCCCGCAAAGCCGAGGACGAGAGCGTGGCCATGACCAAGTCCGAGCTTATTCAGCGCCTGGCCGAACGCAATCCGCACCTCTACCAGCGGGATGTCGAGCGTATCGTCACCGCCATCTTCGACGAGATCGCGGCGGCGCTCTCGCGCGGCGACCGGGTCGAGCTCCGGGGCTTCGGCGCCTTCTCGGTGAAGCGGCGCGAGGCCCGGCAGGGCCGCAATCCCCGCACCGGCGACAGCGTCCATGTCGAGCAGAAGCACATACCCTTCTTCAAGACGGGCAAGCAGCTGCGCGAGCGGCTCAACGAGGGGATGTGAAGCTCGTCCACTGGCTGGTGACGCTGCCGGTCGCGATCATCGCCGTCCTGTTCGCGATCTCCAATCTCGATGCCGTGCCGGTGGGGATCTGGCCCTTGGCGCCGATCGACCTGCCGCTCTATCTCGTGGTGCTGGGCGCGCTGGTGCTGGGCTTTCTCGGCGGCCAGCTGGTCGCCTGGGTCAACGGCCGGCACTGGCGACGCGAGGCGCGCAAGCGGCAGCGGCGCATCGAGGCACTGGAGCGCGAGATGGAGGCCAAGGTGCGGGCCCCTTCCCTGCCGGCGGCCGCCCCGCGCGATTGACTCGCGGGGCCGGCGCAGCTACCTCCGCCAGCATGCGCGTCCTCGGATATTCGGAGGTGGTGGCCGCCCTCGACCCGCCGTCGCTGGTCGAGGCCTTGCGGCATATGTTCCGCGCCGGGGCCGAAACGCCGACGCGCCAGCATTACGCCGTCCCGGTGCCGGGCCGGGCCGATGCGTCGCTGCTGCTGATGCCGGCCTGGCAGGCGGGCCGCCAGATCGGCGTCAAGCTGGTGACGGTGTTCCCCGACAATGCGGCACGGCAGGAGCCCTCGGTGGGCGGCGCCTATGTGCTGCTCGACGGGCAGACCGGCCGCACGCTGGCGCTGATGGACGGGCCGGCGCTGACGCTGCGGCGCACCGCGGCCGCCTCGGCGCTGGCCGCGAGCTACCTGGCGCGGGCCGATTGCGAGCGGCTGCTGATGGTCGGGACCGGCGCGCTCGCCGGCCATCTGATCGAGGCGCATGCCAGCGTACGGCCGATCAAAAGCGTGCTAGTCTGGGGCCGCAATCCGGAGAAGGCGGCGAAGCTGGCGCGGCGGCTCGACCGCCGCACCCTCCGGGTCGCCGCCACCGCTGATCTCGCCAATGCCGTGCGCGGCGCGCATATCGTCTGCTGCGCCACGCTGAGCGAGACGCCGCTGATCGCCGGTCATTGGCTGCCGCTCGGCGTCCATCTCGATCTCGTCGGCGGCTTCCGCCCCGAGATGCGCGAGGCCGATGACGACTGCATCCGCCGCGCGCGCGTCTTCGTCGACACCCGCGCCGGCGCGCTCAGCGAAGCGGGCGACATCGTCCAGCCGCTGGCGAGCGGCGTGCTGCACGAGGGCGACATCGCCGGCGACCTCTTCGACCTGGCGCGCGGCAACCGCGCCGGGCGGCGCTATCACGACCAGATCACGTTGTTCAAATCGGTCGGCACCGCGCTCGAAGACCTCGCCGCCGCCAGGCTCGCGCTCGAGCACATCGAGCATTCGAGCGCGCATTCGACGCTCTGACCCGAGACGCCCATGCAAAAGAACCCGATCTTCTGCGCCATCGACACGCCCGACCTCGCCCAGGCGAAGAGCCTCGCCCAGGCGGTGCGGAACACCGTGAACATCAAGCTCGGCCTCGAATTCTTCACCGCGCACGGGCCCGCGGGGGTGCGTGAGGTCGCGGGCAAGGCGCCGCTCTTCCTCGATCTCAAGCTGCACGACATCCCCAACACGGTGGCGGGCGCGGTGCGCGCCGCCGCGGCGCTCAGGCCGCTGCTGCTCACCCTCCATTGCAGCGGCGGCAAGGCGATGCTGCGCGCCGCGGCGGAGGCGGCGGCGCAGGCGGTGCCGGACCGGCAGCGCCTCAAGCTGCTGGGGGTGAGCGTGCTCACCAGCCTCGATGACGAGGACCTCGCCTCGGTGGGGCAGCAGGGGCCGATCGCCGATCAGGTGCGGCGCCTCGCGCTGCTGGCGCGCGACTGCGGCCTCGACGGCGTCGTCTGCTCGCCGCTCGAGGTGGCCATGCTGCGCGAGGCCTGCGGCCCGAGCTTCCTGCTGGTGGTCCCCGGCATCCGCCTGCTCGGCCGCGCCGCGGGCGATCAGAAGCGGGTCATGGGGCCGCGCGAGACGCTCGCCGCCGGCGCCGACTATCTGGTCATCGGCCGGCCGATCACCGGCGCGCCCGATCCCGCCGCCGCGGCGCGCGCCATGCTGGCGGCGGCGCGGTGAGCGTCGCAGTCAAGATCTGCGGCCTCGCCACCGCCGAGGGGGTGGCGGTGGCGGCGCGCAACGGCGCGCGCTATGTCGGATTCGTCTTCTATCCGCCGAGCCGGCGCAACCTCACGCCGGCCTTGGCGGGGGCGCTGGCGGCGCTCGTACCGGCCGGCATCACCAAGGTCGGGCTCTTCGTCGATGCCGAGGATGCGGCGCTGGAGGCGGCGCTGGCGGGCGCGCCGCTCGACCTGCTGCAGTTCCACGGCCAGGAGAGTCCCGAGCGCGTGCTTTGGGCCAAGCGCCGCTTCGGCAAGCCGGTGATGAAGGCGATCCCGGTGGCGTCGGCTCCCGATCTCGACCGCGCGGCGCTCTATTACGGCGCCGCCGATCTGCTGCTGTTCGACGCCAAGCCGCCCAAGGATGCGACCGTGCCCGGCGGCAACGGGCTGGTCTTCGACTGGGAGCTGCTGGGCGGCAGGCGCTGGCCCGTGCCCTGGATGCTGTCGGGCGGCCTCACCGCGGACAATCTCGGCGAGGCGGTGCGCATCACCCATGCCACCGCCGTCGATGTCTCGTCGGGCGTCGAGCGCGCGCCGGGCATCAAGGATCCCGACCGCATCGGCGCCTTCCTGGCGCGCGCGCGGGAGCTGTAGAGGCCAGCCCGCACGATGCGGCTTTCGCGGTCGCTGCGCAACCGCTGGCGCCGCCGCCGACGAGCGCTCGCGCGCTCGCGGCTCAGTACTCGGCGCGGTCGTCGACGCCGTGGCCGCGCTTGGGCACCAGCACGGTGCGCTCGTAGGTCATGAACACGGTGCCGTCCGCCTTGCGCCCGGTGGTGCGCACGGTGACGACGCCTTGCGTCGGCCGCTTCTCGGACTCGCGTTTGCTGATCACCTCGGATTCGGCATAGATCGTGTCGCCGGCGAAGACCGGCGCCACCAGCCGGATGTCGTTCCAGCCGAGATTGCCGATCGCCTTCTGGCTGACATCGCTGACGCTCATGCCGGCGACGATCGAAAGAGTGAGGCAGCTGTTGACCACCGGCCGGCCGAATTCGGATTTGGCGGCATAGGCGGCATCGAAATGCAGCGGATGCTGGTTCATCGTCAGCAGCGTGAACCAGGTGTTGTCGGCCTCGCTGATGGTGCGTCCCGGCCGGTGCTCGTAGACGTCGCCGATGACGAAATCCTCGTAATAGCGGCCGTAGCTCTCGCGGTACCGGTTGGGCCCGACCTGCTTTGCGCTTGCCACCATGTCGCTTTCCCGTGCTGAGCGTGACTTGTTCGCGGCGGAACGCTAGCTTCCGCGCCATGGGCCGTCAAACCAAGCGCCTTCTCTGATGCTGCCGCTCCAGGGCTTGCGCATCATCGCCGTCGAGCAGTACGGCGCCGGCCCCTACGGCACGATGCAACTCGCCGATCTCGGCGCCGAGGTGATCAAGATCGAGAACCCGCGCGAGGGCGGCGACATGGCGCGCCGCGTCGGTCCTTTTCTACTCGGCGACAATGACAGCCATTTCTTCCAGAGCTTCAACCGCAACAAGCGCAGCCTGACGCTCGATCTGAAGCAGCCCGCCGCGCGCGAGGTGCTGGCGGCGCTGGCGCGTCACGCGGACGGTCTCCTCGACAATCTCCGCGGCGACCAACCGGAGCGGCTGGGCCTCACCTATGAGGCGCTCAAGGCCGCCAATCCCCGCATCGTCTGCGCCCATCTCTCGGCCTATGGCCGCAACGGCTCGCGCGCCAACTGGCCGGGCTACGATTTTCTGATGCAGGCGGAAGCGGGATATTTCGCGCTCACCGGCGATCCCGCGGGGCCGCCGGCGCGGATGGGGCTTTCCCTTGTCGACTACATGACCGGCCTCTTCGCCGGGCTGGCGCTGCTCTCCGGCATCATCGCCGCGCGCGCCGGCGGGGCGGGCCGCGACATCGATGTCAGCCTCTATGACGTGGCGCTGCAGAATCTGAGCTATCTCGCCACCTGGTATCTGAACGAAGGCCATGAGCAGCGGCGCGAGCCGCGCTCGGCCCACCCGTCGCTGGCGCCTTGCCAGCTCTACCGCACCAGGGACGGCCATATCTTCCTGATGTGCAACAAGGAGAAGTTCTGGCCGGCGCTCTGCCGCGCGATCGAACGGCCGGAACTGGCGGACGATGCGGATTTCCGCCGCTTCGCCGACCGGCTCGCCAACCGCGCGCGGCTCACCGAGGTGCTCGACGCGGCGCTGCTGCGCCGGACCACGGCGGAATGGCTCGAGCGCTTCGCCGGCAGCGTGCCAGCGGCGCCGGTGAACGGGCTCGCCGCCGCGCTCGACAGCGACTTCACGCGCGAGCGCGGCATGATCCAGACCCTGCCGCATCCCGCGCGGCCCGATTTCCGCATGCTTGGGGCGCCGTTCGTCGGCGCCGGCGAGATGCCGAAGCGCCCGGCGCCGGCGCTGGGAGCGGACACGGACGCGATCCTCCGCGAGTGCGGCCTCAGCCCCGAGCGCATCGACGCGCTGCGCCGCGACGGCGTCGTCTGAGCCTGTTCGCCCTCGCCGCCTCCCGCCGCATGTCGGCTCGGGCCGGCGCGGCCAGCGCCATCGATCAACATAACCGTTGACCATCAACATACTGGTTGATAATGTATGCGGCATCCCGTCTTCCTGACCGGAGGCAGCCCCATGACGACGCACGCAGTGGTTTCGCAAGAGGAGTGGCTCGAAGCCCGCAAGCGGTTTCTGGAGAAGGAAAAGGAGTTCACGCAGCTGCGCGACGAGCTCAGCCGCGAGCGGCGCGCGCTGCCCTGGGAGCGGGTCGAGAAGACCTATGTGTTCGAGGGACCCGGCGGCAAGGAGACGCTTGCCGATCTCTTCGCCGGACGCCACCAGCTCATCGTGCAGCACCTGATGTTCGACCCGAGCTGGAACGCCGCCTGCAAGAGCTGCTCGTTCTGGGCCGACGGCTTCAACGGCTTCTTCCGTCATCTCGAGCAGCGCGATCTCGCCTTCGCCGCCGTCTCGCTGGCGCCGCTCGACAAGATCGCTGCCTTCAAGGCGCGCATGGGCTGGAGCTTCGCCTGGGTCTCCTCGCTCGGCAGCGATTTCAATCGCGACTACCAGGTGAGCGAGACGCCGGAGGAGAAGGCGAGCGGGCACAGCTACTACAACTATCGCCAGGGCCGGCCTTTCGCTTCGGAGCGTCCCGGCGTCAGCGCGTTCTATCGCGATGACGATGGCACCGTCTTCCACACCTACTCCTGCTATGCGCGCGGGCTCGACATGCTGAACGGCGCCTATCACTATCTCGACATCGCGCCCAAGGGTCGCGACGAGGACGGCCTCTCCCACCCCATGGCCTGGGTGCGGCTCCACGACGACTATGCGCGGTGACCCGCCTGCCGCTCGGATGACGTACTTTTTATCGGCCGGTGGGCGAAATACCGTTTACGCGCGCTGATTTCCTTGGGCGGCCGACTTATGTGCCAGAGACGGGATCTCGGGATCCCGGGAATAAAGCGGGAGCGAGGGGGATCCAACGGGGCTGGCTCACGCTTCCTTTGGCAGGAGTGCGACATGACCCACTCTCTTCCCGCCCCATCGACCGTTCGGACGATGCTGTTCGCTGCGATGCTCGCCGGGCCGCTGTTTGCCTGCGCGCAATCGTCAAATACGAGCACGGGCCTCTCCGGCTCGTCGACGCCGCCGGCAACCGGCGCGTCAAGCGCGCCCGGCGATGTCGTCGGCGGCGGCGGCGCCCTCGACCAGACCTACCGCGAGATCTACACGCCTGGTGATCCCCGCTGGTCGAACGAGTATTAGGCGGGGACCGCCGCGACGGCGCCCGGCAGCATTACATCGATCGGCCCAGGTTTTCTCTTCGCAATCGCGTGAAGATGTCGTGAGGCGGTCGCGCCGACGAAACAGGTTGGTGGCTGCGCCGACAATCTTTTCATCTACACCGCTGCGACGTTCTGTCCATGCGCACGGGGCATTCTATCCATGCGCCGACATTTGTTCCGCCGGTTGATGCGCCGACCTATGGTGCCGCCAGCGCGAACCCGCCGGGATTGCGCGGAATAACGCGGAAGGGAGGGACGTTGAAGGGGACGATCTCAGATATTTTCTCAGGAGCCCCAATGTCCCATCCTCTCTCTCCGCCATCAATCTTGCGGGCAAGTCTGCTCGCCGCCACTCTTGCAGCACCGCTTCTCGCCTGCACGCAGGCGACCGATACCAACATGTCCGGCTCCTCGGTCCCGCCGGCGACCGGCGCAGCGAGCTCGCCCGGCGACGTGGTCGGCGGCGGCGGCCCCATGGACAAGGTCTATCGCGAGATCTACACGCCCGGCGATCCGCGCTGGTCGAACGAGTATTAGCGGAAGGGAGTTGCTCGCCGGCCCGCTTCAGCGATCGAGGATCTGGCGGATCTTCTTTGCCAGCCCCGCATAGGTGAAGGGCTTGGCGAGCAACTCGACACCGGGATCGAGCCGATCCTGGTGCACGATGGCGTTGCGCGCATAGCCCGTGGCGTAGAGAACCTTGAGCTGCGGCCGACGCCGGCAGGCTTCATCCGCGAGCTGACGACCGTTCATGCCGTCCGGCAGGCCGACATCGGTAAAGAGCAGCCGGACGCCGGGCTCGGCGTCGAGCAGGCGCAGCGCGGCGCGCCCGTCGGCCGCTTCGAGCACGATATAACCGAGCGCGCGAACCATCTCGACCGTGCTGGCGCGGACATGGGGATCGTCCTCGACCACGAGCACGGTCTCGCCCTCCGTCGCGCCGGGGACGCGGCGCTCCTCCGCGCCGACCTCGGCCGCGGCGGCGCCTTCGAGCAGCCGCGGCAGGTAGAGCTTGACCGTCGTGCCCTCGCCCGGCTCGCTGTAGATCTTGACGTGACCGGCAGATTGCTTGACGAAGCCGTAGACCTGGCTCAGGCCAAGGCCGGTTCCCTGCCCGATATCCTTGGTGGTGAAGAACGGGTCGAAGGCCTTGGCGACGATGTCCTTGGTCATGCCGGTGCCCGTATCCGTCACCGCGATCTGCACGTATTGGCCGGGCTTCACCTCGTTCTCACCGCCATAGGCTTCGTCGAGATAGGTGTTCGCGGTTTCGATGGTGAGCTTGCCGCCCTGGGGCATGGCGTCGCGCGCGTTGACGGCGAGGTTGAGCAGCGCGTTCTCGAGCTGGTTGGCATCGGCCGACACTTTCCACAATCCGCCCGCCAGCACCGTCTCGATGGTGATGCGCTCGCCGAGCGTCCGGTGCAACAGCTCCGACATGCCGGTGACCAGCCGGTTGGGATCGAGCGGCTTGGGATCAAGCGGCTGGCGGCGGGCGAAGGCGAGCAGGCGGTGGGTGAGCGTGGCGGCGCGCTCGCCGGCGCGGATCGCGGCGGCGAGCCAGCGGCGGCACTCCTTGGCGAACCCGCTCTCCTCCTGGGCCCGCATCACGCGGTCCAGGGCGTCGAGATTGCCCAGGATGATCTGCAGGATGTTGTTGAAATCGTGGGCGACGCCGCCGGTGAGCTGGCCGATCGCCTCCATCTTCTGGCTTTGCCGGAGCACTTCCTCGACCTTCTCGCGCTCCTCGATCTGGGCATGCAGCTCGTCATTGGCGTCGGCCAGCGCTTGCGCCTGGGTCGCCAGCGCGCGATTGACGCGGTTGAGCGCCGATTGCGCGACCGCCAGCACGCCCGACACGAGCGCCGCCATGGTGAGCAGCAGGAAGATGATGCCATAGCGCTCGACGCGCTGGGCGAAGGGCTCGGTGACGATCGCGAGATAGACGGCGCCGATCGCCAAGCGGCCCTGCTGCACCGGCTCGGTCACGATCAGGCGGTTGCCGTCGAAGACCGGCGCGCCCAGCCGCACCGTGCCGGGCGGCGCCGGATTGCCCGGCGGCGCATAGCCGGCGAAATAGCGCCGGTCCGCGTCATAGACGGCGGCGGCGCGCACCTCGGGGTTGGCTTGCAGCGCGTCGACATACTCCTGCGCCGCCTTGCGATCGTTGAACACCAGCGCCGCGGTCACGGTGGAAGCGAGGATGCGTCCCTCGGCCTTCACCTCGTCGAGCTTCTGCATGCGATAGGCGCGCTCGTTGAACACGATCATGGTGGCGCCGGCAACGAGCAGCAGCACGGCAGCGAAAAGGGCGATGGCCGGCATCAATCTCCAGAGTTTCGGCATCTCACGCGCCCTCCCGCGGCACCACTATGATCTCGACCGGACATGGATCGCCAGACTCAGCAGCTTCGAGCTGATGACGAGCCCGCTCTCGGCCGCCGCCGCGGCGTCGATGGCGAAGCGCAGGCGGTTGTCGACGACCACGAATTGGATGATGGCCGATGCCGACTGAGCGCCGGCGTCGGCGACGGTCAGCACCGGCCTGCCGCGCAGGACGGCGAGGATGCCGCCGACCGGCTGGGCCGCCGATCCTGCGGCATAGACGATGTGACAGCCGGAATTGCCGGTGACGACGCGCAGACGGCGCACGGCAACGGGATGATCGCCGTCGCGCGCGCCCCAGGCGGCGCGGTCGAGCACCTCGCCGAAGGGATCGTCGCCGACGACGCAGAGCAGCAGCGGCGCCGTCGGCGAGGCGAAGGCAGCCGCCGGCCATGCGACGAAAGGCGCGAATTTGTAGAGGTAGGTCGCCTTCACCGCGAGTTCGAGAGCGTCGGGCCCGCCGCTTGCGCCGGCCAGCGGCACGAGCAGCATCAGCCCCGCCGCGAGCGCAATGCGACCGCGGCGCGCGAGGCGTTCGGCAGCGCGGTCCGGGCCCGCTTCCGCCCCAACCACCTCTCTCCCCCCATCCTGGTAGCCTGCGCGTGGCGAGGCCGCCGCCGCGCGAGCCGCAACGTTCATCATGCCGGAGCAACGGGCGGGAAAACCTAGCTGAATTCGGGCAGCGACCGAAAGGTCTTGCGCCTCACCCTTTCGGACGAGCAGGTTCCTCCATCGCCCGCGCCAGATGCCGGCGCACGGGGAAAAGCTGCACGTGGAAGCGGGCGGAGATCCAGCCCCAGATCCCGTCCCGCGCATAGAGCATGAAGAAGACGGCGACGCAGCCGAGGATGATCAGATACCACGAGCCGTAATCGGCCAGCAGCTGGCGCAGCGCGAAATAGATGACGAGGCCGAGGATCGGCCCCTCGATCGTGCCGATGCCGCCGATCACCACCATGAAGATGACGACCACCGTCCAATCCTGCAGGCCGAAGCCGCTGTCGGGCGAGATGCGCAGCTTCTGCAGGAAGATGAGGCCGCCGACCGCGCCGGTGCAGAAGGCGACGACGACATAGGTCAGGAGCTTGGTGCGGAAGGTGTCGACGCCGACGCTGCGCGAGGCGGGCTCGCTGTCGCGGATGGCGGTGAGCGCCAGGCCGAGGCGCGAGCGCAGCAGCCCATAGACCAGCGCCAGCACCGCAAGCCCCGCCGCCAGCGAGCACCAGTAGAAGATCATCTCGCGCAGCGGCCGGGCGGCGGCGACGGCGCGCACCACCGAGGCGGTGAGGCTCTGGCCGGAGCCGCCGCCCAGCGACGGCATCTGGGCGATGACCAGCTGGCAGATCTCGGCCACCACCCAGGTGCCGACCGCGAATTGCGCGCCGCGCAGGCGGAAGACGATGAGCGCGATCGGCAGCGACAGCGCCGCCGCCACGGCCCCGGCCAGCGGGATCGCCAGCAATGGAGGGAGGCCAAGCCCGCACAGCACGAAAAGCGCGTAGCCGCCGAGCCCGACATAGGCCTGCTGCCCGACCGAGACCAGGCCGGCATAGCCCGCCAGCAGGTTCCAGAGCTGGGCCAACGCGAGATAGTAGGCCATCTCGCCGGCAAGCCGCGTCACGCCGCTATCCACCCAGAGCGGCAGGCTCGCCAGCCCCGCCGCGGCCAGCAGCGCCACCGCCCCGAAGAGGCGGCCGCCGGCGCCGCGCTCGATACGGAAGGCGGCGCGCAGTCTGGGCGGCGGATCGACGAGGCTCATCTCAATCCCGCGTCCGCTGGAAGAGGCCGTTGGGACGCAGCACCAGGATCACCAGGAAGGTGATGTCGCCGGCAAGGATCTGCCATTCCGGCTTCAGCGCCGAGCCGATCGACTGGGCGATGCCGAGGATGACCGCGCCGGCGAGCGTGCCCCAGAGGCTGCCGAGGCCGCCGATGATCACCGCCTCGAAGGCGAAGATCAGCCTTCCGGGACCGATCGAGGGATCGAAATTGCTGCGGATCGCCAGGAAGACGCCGGCAATGCCGGTCACGGCCAAAGCAATGGCCATGGCGAGCGCGTAGAGATGCCGGTTGTCCGCGCCCATCAGCTCGGCGGTCACCGCATCGTCGGAGGTGGCGCGGAAGGCGCGGCCCAGGCTGGTGCGATAGAAGAGAAGCTGCAGCGCGGCGATGACGACGACGGCGACGACGAAGATCAGCAGCGGAAAGAGGCCGATGGCGATGCCGCCGGGAAGCCGCAGGCTCTCGGTCTCGAGCGCGCCGACATGGAGGCGGCGCGTATCGGCGCCGAAGAGCTGCAGCAGCAGGTTCTCGATGATCACCGACAGGCCGAAGGTCACCAGCAGCGGCGGCAGGATGCTCTCGCCCAGCGTGCGGTTGAGCACGCCGCGCTGCAGCACGTAACCCAGCGCGAACATCACCGGCACGACGAGGGCGAGGCTCACCAGCGGATGGATGCCCAGGACCTGCACCGCGACGAGCGCGATGAAGGCGGCGAGCACGATGAGGTCGCCATGGCCGATATTGACCAGCCGCATGATGCCGAAGGTCAGCGACAAGCCCACGGCGAAGAGCGCGTAGAGCCCGCCGAGGAGCGCGCCCTGCACGATGACGGAGACCCAGTCGAGGACCATGGGCTAGACGCCGAAATAGGCGGCGGTGACGGCGGCGCGGTCGAAGCCCTTGGCCGCGCCGCTGAGCGAGACGCGGCCTTCCTGGAAGCAGTAGAAGCGGTCGGAAGCGGCCAGCGCCTGGTTGATGTCCTGCTCGACGATCACCAGCGTGGCGCCTTCGGCGACGACCTCGGCGAGGCGGGCATAGATGTCCTTGATCACCGCCGGCGCCAGGCCGAGGCTCAGCTCGTCGCACAGCAGCAGCCGCGGATTGGACATCAGCGCGCGGCCGATCGCCGCCATCTGCTGCTGCCCGCCGGAGAGCGAGGTCGCCGGCGCGTGCCGCCGCTCGGCCAGCACCGGAAACAGCTCGTAGACGCCGCCGAGGCTCCAGGCGCCGGCGCGTCCGGCATAGGCTCCCATGCGCAGGTTCTCCTCGACGCTGAGGCTGGGGAAGAGCCTGCGTCCTTCCGGCACCAGGCTGATGCCGGCGCAGACGATCTCATGCGCCGGCCGGCCGCCGATCGGGCGGCCCTCGAACAGCACCTCGCCGCTGGCGCCGGCGATGAGGCCGACCACCGATTTGAGGAAGGTCGACTTGCCGGCGCCGTTGGCGCCGATGATCGCCACGGTCTCGCCGGCATCGATCGCGAAGTCGATGCCGAAGAGCGCCTGGAAATCGCCGTAGAAGGCGCGCAGGCCGCGGGTCTCGAGCAGGCTCATTGGGTGGGGATGCCCATATAGACCTCGCGCACGCGCGGATCGGCCATGACGGCGTGCGGTTCGCCCTCGGCGAGCTTGCGGCCGAAATTGATCACCACCAGCCGATCGACCAGCGACAGCAGCGCATGGACGATGTGCTCGATCCAGACGATGGCCGTGCCTGCGGCGCGGATGGCGCGGATGGTCTCGACCAGCGCCCGCGTCTCGTGCTCGGTGAGCCCGCCGCCGATCTCGTCGAGCAGCAGCAGGCGCGGCTCGGTCGCCAGCGCCCGGGCGAGCTCGAGCCGCTTGCGCTCGAGCAGCGTCAGCGTGCCCGCCGCCACATTGGCCTTGCCCGCGAGCCCGGTCAGGTCCAGCACCTCGCCGCAGCGCCCGGCGCTCTCGCGCTCGGTGCGCCGGCCGCCATAGATGGCGGCGACCAGCAGGTTCTCGAACACCGTCATCTTGGCGAAGGGATGCGGGATCTGATAGGAGCGGCCGATGCCCTTGCGGCAACGCAGATGCGGCGCCAGCGCCGTGACGTCGCCGCCGGCGAAGCGGATCGTCCCGGCATCCGGCCGCACATCGCCGGTAATCAGGTTGAACATGGTGGTCTTGCCGGCGCCGTTGGGGCCGATGACGCCGAGCGCCTCGCCGCCGCCAACCGCGAGGCTGAGCTTGTCGGCCACCGTCAAGGCGCCGTAGCGCTTGGTCACCGCGACCAGCTCCAGCAGCGGCTCGGTCATGGCAGGCTCGGGGAAACGGAGGCGGGAGACTGCTCCCGCCTCCGGCGAGGCGCGGCGATCAAGATGCGATCGGCTCGAACTTGCTGTCGAGCGGGATGAACTCCGCCGTCTGGTTGTTGACGATGTTCAGCTCGTACTTGGTCTTGGTGCCGCGCTTCCACTGGCCGCCGACCAGCGGCGTGGTGGCGACGCCGGGCACCGGGCCTTTCTTGAAATCGACGGGCCCGACGAGCGATTTGTAGTCGGTGGCGCGGATCGCCGCCTGGATCGAGGCGGGATCGTCGATGTTCTTGGTGCGGCGCAGCGCATCCATCGCCACCTCGATCACCGCATGCTTGAAGCCGATCGGCTGCGTCCATTGCCGGCCGGTCGCCTTGGTATAGGCGTCGCAGAATTGCTGCGCGGTCTCGCCGGTCAAGCCGGATTTGAACGGATGATGCGGCGACCACCAGACCTCGGTGGAAAGCCCGAGCCCGCGATCGCCCAGCGCCGCGACCGCGGAGGGGAAGAGCAGCGCCTTGGCCGGCGTCGCGATCTTGGGATGGAAGCCCTGCTGCGCCGCCTGCGTCCAGAAGGTGGCGAAGGCCGGCGGCACGAAGACGCCGGTGACGATGTCGACCTTGGCCTCCTTGAAGGCGTTGATCTGCGCCGAGAAGTCGTCGCTCATGGTGGGATAGAACCCGAGATCGACGAGCTCGAAGCCGCGCGATTTGACCACCGGCGGGAAGCCGTGCTGCGCATCGCTCAGCGCGGCGCCGTCGGGATCGTTCGACCACAGCGCGCCCACCTTCTTGTTGGTGTCGAGCGACAGCCAGAGATTGGTGAAGACCGCGGTGATCGCCTCGACCCCCCAGAAGAAATGGCTGGTCCATTCGAAGCCCTTCTTCGGATCGCCCTTGCGGCCGAAGAACCAGGCCTGCCACGGCGTGTCGGTGCAGATGCAGGGCACGCCGTTGAGCTCGCACTGATCGGCCACCGGCACGGTGGTGTCCGAGGTGCTGGAGCCCAGCACGATGTCGACCTTGTCGGAGTTGATCAGCTCGGCCGTCACCTCGGCGGCGCGGTTGGGATTCGACTGGCTGTCCTTGCGGATGATGGTCACGGGATGCTGCGTGCCGTTGATGCTGACGCCTTTCGCGAGCACGTCCTTCAGGCCCGAGAGCACGAACGCGTCGGCCTCGCCGAAGGCGGCGATGGGCCCGGTCTCGGGGCTGACGAAGCCCAGCTTGATCGTCCTGCCGGCGGCGCGCGCGGTCCGGCCCAGGATCGCCGGCGCCGCCATCGCGCCGATGCCGCCCGCGGCGAGCGCCCGCAGCACCGTGCGGCGGTTGGTTGCCTTGGTCATGCGTAATCCCTCCCTTTGCCTGTCGTTGTCATTGTCGTGGTTGGCGCCGTTCAGATCAGCGGCGTGTTCGGCGTGCGCCCGAGCAGGATGCGGCCGTACATTTCCTGATTGGTCTGCAGGTTGAGCAGCCCGTGCATGTTGATGGCGTGGACGTCGCGCCAGACGCGCTGCGTCGGGTTGCCCTCGGCGATGCCGGAGCCGCCGGAAGCGAGATAGAGCGTCTCGACCGCCTCGAGGCATTGCCGCACCGCATGCGCGCAATCCATGCGCACCCGCGCCCGCTTGACGAACTCCATCTCGGCGCCGCGCTCGGCCGCTGCCTCGATCTCGTCGGCGCAGCGATAGAGCAGCAGGCGCGCGATGTCGATCTTGGTGGCGGCATCGGCCACCTGGAGATGCGTGACCGGCATGTCGATCTGCACCTCGCGCTGGGTATAGGCCACCTCGCGGCCGGGAAGCTTGGCGGCAAAGGTATCGAAGGCGAGCTGCGCCGCGCCCAGCGCCGCCGGGGTGATCGCCAGCGTCAGCACCGGCACCGCCGCGGCGCGGTAGAGCGCGCCCTCATGCAGCGCCTTGCCCGGCGCCGTGCCGCCGATCGCCGCGCGCAGCGACAGGTAGCGGTGCTTGGGCACGAAGACGTCCTTGGCCACGATGCTACAGCTGCCGGTGCCGCGCAGCCCCACCACGTTCCAATCGTCCTTGATGGTGACGTCGGAGACCGGCACCAGCAGATCGGCCTCGTCGACCGGCTCGCCCGCCTCGTTCTCGACGACCGCGCCGAGGAACAGCCAGTCGGCATGCTGCGAGCCCGAGCCGAAGGGCCAGAAGCCGCTGAGCCGATAGCCGCCGGCAACGGCGCGCGCCTTGCCGCGCGGCGAGATCACCGCCGAGATCAGCGCGTCGGGATTGCGGCCATAGGTCTCCTGTTGCGCCTCTTCGGGAAAGAGCCCCATCAGCCAGCTATGGGCGTGGATGACGCCGACGCACCAGGCGGTCGAGGCGCAGCCGCGCGCAATCTCGGCGATGACGTTGATATGGGTGCGCAAGCCGGCCTGGTGGCCGCCATAGCGGCGCGCCTGGAGCACCTTGAAGAGCCCGGCCTCGCGCAGCGCCGCGACGTTGGCGTCGGGCACCCGGCGCAGCCGCTCGGCCTCGCCGACGCGCTCGGCGAAAACCGGCGCCAGCGCGGCGGCGCGCGCGACCAGCGCGTCATGGGTCTGCGCGGCGCTCGCCGCCTGCCGCACGCCTTGGGCCATGATCATCCTCCCTTTGCTGCGCCCCCGCCCTGGAGGCGGTCGTAACCCTCGAGCACGATGGCGGCGGTGCGGGCGAAATGCGCCTCGACCAGCGCCGTCGCGCGCGCGGTGTCGCGCGCCAGCACCGCCGCCATCAGCTCGGCATGTTCGGCGGCGATGTCGCGCGCCGCTTCGGCATAGGCCACCGACAGGCGCCGGTAGCGGCTCGCCTGGTCGGCCAGCACGTTGCGGAAATGCAGCAGCCAGGGCGAGCCGCAGGCCGAGACCAGCGCCCGGTGGAAATCCTGATGCAGGCTCTCCCAGGTGTCGTCGAGCGCGCGCCCGTCGCCGGGCGCGGTCCGGCTCAGCCGCGCCAGGCGGTGATGCGCCGAGACGATGCGCGCCTCCCATTCGACATCGCCGCGGGCGATCGCCTCGCCGAGCGCCCAGCTCTCCAGCCGCTGGCGCACGCCGGTGAGATCGAGCAGATCCGCGCGCGACATCGGCGCCACGCGGAAGCCCTTCTGATCCTCGATCAGCACCAGCCCGGTGGCCGCCAGCCGCGTCAGCGCCTCGCGCAGCGGGCTGATGCCGCTGCCATAGCGCAGGCTGAGATCGGCGAGCTTCAGCCGGTCGCCCGGAGCGAAGGCGCCGGCGACGATATCGGTGCGGAGCTTGTCGACCAGCAGCGAGGCCACGGTGCGCGGCCCTTCCGCCGCCGCGGCCCGTCCGGCAATTGCTTCGATCGTGTCGCGCAGGCGCTGCACGACCATCCTCCCCGGCGATTATATTTTCGGCGACGATATCACATCGATTCCGCCCGAATATCTTTTTTTCGCTCGAACATGATCGAAAATCGACCGCGGACTTGCCTTCGGGGCAGGCGCCGCGCCAGGGTCTAGTTTTGGGTGTCACAGCGGAGGTCAGAGATGCGGTTCGCGCCGTTCAGCCTGGAGCGCTGGCTCGCCGACAACGCCGCGCTGCTCAAGCCGCCGGTGAACAACAAGCTGGTGTTCGAGAACACCGGAATGGTGGTGCAGGTGATCGGCGGGCCGAACCAGCGCGTCGACTTCCACGACGATCCCGTCGAGGAGTTCTTCTATCAGCTCAAGGGCGACATGGTGCTGAAGGTCGCCGGGCCCGAGGGCATCGAGGACGTGCCGATCCGCCAAGGCGAGGTGCTGCTGATCCCGCCGCACACGCGGCACTCGCCGCAGCGGCCGGCGGGCTCGCTCGGGCTGGTGGTCGAGGGCACGCGGCGCGCCGAGGACATCGACGGCTTCGAATGGTTCTGCTTCGCCTGCGCCGCCCTGGTGCATCGCGTCGAGGCCCGGGTGACCAACATCGTCACCGACCTGCCTCCGCTCTTCGCAGCCTTCTATGCCGACCGCGACGCCCGCACCTGCAAGCGCTGCGGCGCGATCCATCCCGGCAAGGAGCCGCCGCCGGGCTGGACCCGGTTCTGAGACGGGGAGCAGACTGCGCCCCCGGTGTACACCGGGGGCTAAAAATCCGCTCTGCGTCAATGACGCAGGGATGCGGCGGAGCCACTCAGCAACAGCCTACGCCGGCGCGCCGCCGCAGCCAAGGCTCGGCGCTCGACGCTACTGCCGGGGCGGGGTCGAGCTGCCGGTGGCGGCCACGGGCTGCGCCTGGCGGGTCAGGGACTGGGCGAGGATCTTCCACGCCGAGCCTTGCTTCTCCATGAGCCGCAGCCAGTTGCCGTGAGCGTTCCTGGTGGTCGGATTGTCGGTGTAGTCGACCCGGAACGTGCCGGTCACCAGCATCATCTGCCCCGAGGCCAAGGGCCTCACCTCCTCGACGGTGGTCTCGAGCTTGACGCCCATGGCGTGGACCTTGCGGGCTTCCTCCGCGATCTCAGGACCCGTCTGCCGGCCATAGACGTTGATCTCCATGCCATCGGGGGCGAAGAGGGACGCGGCGGCTTTCGCGTCGCCGCGATTGATCGCCTCCACCCATTGCGCCGCCATGGTTTCGGCGGCCTGCTTCATCTGCAGATCAAGTTGCTGTGCCGGTTCGGATGGCGCGGCGAGCCCGAGAACCAAGCCCGCCGCGACGATGATGCGTGGCAGCATGTTTTCCTCCCTTGTGGATCGACAAGCTGCGTGAGGTACGACGCGACGGTTATTTCATCGGGCCCGCGAGGCCGACATTGTAGCTGAGCGAGCGGATCAGCACGCCGTTGCCCTGCAGCTCCTCGACCGCGGCCCAGCTTCCGTGCTCCCGATCCCCGGGCTTCAGATTGAACTGCGACGGTTGGCTCGACCCGCTCTGCGCAGCCGGCTGGCCGCTGGTATTCTGGGCGGTGGGCGGTGTCGGGATGGTCTCGGCCCAGGTGCCGGCAATCAGGATCAGGTTGTTGCCCAGTGGCACGAAGGATTTCCAGTCGGCGCCGATGGTGAGGTCCGAGCCGGTCTGCCCCTGCTGCATGCCGGCCTCCGTGTATTTCTCGATCGCCTGTCGTCCGATGATCGGTTCGGGCACGTAGGTGCCGACGAGCATGCCGTCTTCGCTGAAGAGGGCGGCAATGCCCTTGGCGTCTCGGGCGTTGTAAGCTTTCATGTACTGGTCCATCCCGGCCTGCACCGCCTGCTTCTGCTGGTCGGTGATCGGCATCGTTTGCTGGGCGAGGGCTGGAACGGCAAAGCCCGTCGTGACGACGGCCAGCATGACAATTCGCTTCATCATCGCGGCACCTCCCATGTCGACGATCGCGCCCGTCTCGCAAGGCGCCCGACCCCGAAGGCGGCTCCCCCGAGAGGTTGGAATGCGGCAATGATCTTGTGAGATCTTCACTATATCCCAGACGGCGCAGGCTGTAATCAGAAAGCGTGCATGGCGCCTGCGTCTGCTCGGCGCCCCAGCGGCCATGATCGATGGCAGGCTGGCGCCAGCCTTCCGCCTCGGCCGGCAGTTGAGCGGTCCCTAGCCGGTTAGAGCAAGTAGCTTTCTACCGCTTCCGGTCTCGGCCGGTATCCGGACATCGCCCAGCGGTTGTCGCACTTCTCACCTTGACCCAATCCGGACATGGCACGGGCGCATCGTCCGCGTCACGATGCGCCGCAGACCCGCCAGCGGCTGCTCCGGCTATTTCGACGACCCGGACCTGACCAGCGGGCATCCACCCTGATCGAGCGGACGGAACGCCTCGTCGCCTGGCACGGTACGGACGAGCTTGTAGACGTCCCACTCGGCCTTCGACTCCGCCGGCGTCTTCACCTCGAACAGATACATGTCGCGGATGACGCGGCCGTCGATGCGCAGCCTGCCGTTCCTGGTCATGAAATCGTTGATCGGCATCTCGCGCATCTTCGCCATGACTTGGTCCGGATCCTTGGTGCCGAGCGCCTTGATCGCCTTCAGATAATGGTTGACCGCACTGTAGACGCCGGCCTGATCCCAGCTTGGCGGGTGGCCGATGCGGGCCTGGAAGCGCTTGGATAAGGCGCGCGTCTCGTCGTTCAAGTCCCAGTAGAAGGGCGAGGCCAGCAGCAGCCCCTGCGCCGCCTGGAGGCCCAAGCTGTGGGCGTCGAGGATGAAGAACAGCATGGCGGCGAAGCGCTGGCCGCCGGCGACGATGCCGAACTCGACGCCCTGCTTGATCGCGTTCTGCGTGTCGGCGCTGGAGTTGGCGAGGCCGACGATCTTCGCCTTCGAGGCCTGCGCCTGAAGCAGGAAGGAGGAGAAGTCCGAATTGTTGAGCGGCGCATAAACCGCGCCCAGGACCTTGCCGCCGTTCGCTTCCACCACCTTTGCCGTGTCCTGTTCGAGGGCGTGGCCGAAGGCATAGTCGGCGCCGATGAAAAACCAGGTGTCGCCGCCCTGCTTGACCACGGCGGAACCGGTGACGTGCGCCAGCGAATAGGTGTCGAGCACCCAGCTCGCGGTATAGGGCGAGCATTTCACCCCCGTGATGTCGGAGCTGAGCGCGCCGGTCAGCAGCGCGATCTTGTGCTTCTCGCGGGTGAGCTCCTCGACGGCGAAGCCCACCGCCGAGTTGGGCACGGCGGTGATCATGTCGACGCTGTCATTGTCGTACCATTGCCGCGCGATGGCGGAGCCGATATCGGCCTTGTTCTGGTGATCGGCCGAAACCACCTCGACCTTGTGGCCCAGCACCTCACCGGCATCCTCTGCCGCCATGCGCGCCGCCTCGACATCGCCTTCGCCGCCGGCCGGGGCATAGAGCGACGTCATATCGGCAAGGACGCCGATCTTGACCGGGCCTTCAGCCGCCCGCACGGCACCCGGAGCGGTGCAACAGGCCACAGCGGCCAGAATGAGAAAGCTCGCCATCTTCATGATTTTCCTCCCGGTTCGCGTCGCCCGCGCTCAGAACAGCTCCCACCATGTCTCGCGCCCGCGCGCGGACAGGGTCCGCGCCGATTCCTCGTGGATGATGCGGCCCGACCGCAGCACGTAGACGCGCGAGGCGGCCCCCAGCGCGGCCGCCACGTTCTGCTCGACGAGCACGACCGACATGCCACCCGCCACGAGCTCGCGCACGCGCGCCATCACCTGCTCGGCGATGGCGGGCGAGAGGCCGAGCGAGGGCTCGTCCAGCAGCAGCAGCCTGGGCTTGCGCATCAGCGCCATCGCCAGGCTGACCATGCGCTGTTCTCCGCCGCTCATGGCGCCGGCGAGCTGCGCCGTGCGCTGCCTCAGGATCGGGAAATCGGCATAGGCGGCCTCGCAGCGTTCCGCGCGCTCGCTGCCGCTCAGCCCGGCGGCGCTGAGCTGAAGATTCTCGGCGACGGTGAGGTCGGGAAAGACGAAGCGCTCGGCCGGGATCATGGCGATCCCGAGCGCGACCGCGCGCCGTGCCGAGTGCTCGCGGCCGAGCCCCTGCCCGGCAAAGGAGATCCGGCCTTTCCAGACCGGCTGCAGCCCGAAGATCGTCTGCAGCAGCGTGGTCTTGCCGGCGCCATTGTGGCCGAGGAGCGCCACCGCCTCGCCGCGGTTCAAGCGCAGGCCGACATCGGCGAGCACGAGCTTCCGGCCGTAGCCGCTATCGATCCCCTCCACCAGCAGGAGCGGCTCGGGCACGGCAGGCGGTCTATCAGGCGGTGCCAAAGTAGACCTCCGCCAGGCGGGTGTCGCGGGTGAGCTCGCCGATCGTACCCTGCGCCGTGATGCGGCCGAGCTCCATGAAGAAGACGATGTCGGCCAAGCGCTCGACCACATGCAGGCTGTGCTCGACGATGCAGACCGTCTTGCCGCTGTTGCGCATGAAGACGACGAGATCGAGGATGGCATCGACCCAGCGCTGATCGACGCCCGAGGCCGGCTCATCGAGCAGCAGCACGTCGGCATCCGTAGCGAGGAGCCGGGCAAAGGACACCAGCTTCTGCTGACCGAAGGACAGCGCGCCCGCCGGCGTCGCCGCCACTGGCTCGAGGCCGACGAGGCGGAGCCATTCCATGGCGCGGGCGCGCGTCTCGCGCTCGACGCGCGCCGTCAGGCGCGGGAACAGGAACAGGTCGGCGAGGTTCTCGCCGCCCTTGGTGCCGCTCGGCCAGCGCCAGAATTCGGGCGACATGTCGCGGATGCCGAGCATCACATTGTCGACCGCAGACATGCGACCGAACAGCCGGACATCCTGGAACGACCGGACCATGCCCGCGCGCGCGATCCGGTTCGGCGCGAGCCCGCGTACATTCTCGCCGCGCAAGCGGACGATGCCCTCATCGGAGGAGAGCGCACCCGTCAGAAGGTTGAACACCGTCGTTTTGCCGGCGCCGTTGGGCCCGACCAGAGCGGCGATCCTGCCCTGGTGGAGATCGAAGGTCAGATCGCGGCACGCCTTGATCCCGCCGAAGCTCTTCGACAGCCCGCGCACTTCGAGAATGACCGGGGGCGCTTCGGCGGGCTTCGAGAGCACGCGGACGCTGGCGCGCGTCGGCGCTGCCGGCGCAGCACCTGCGCTCCCCGATGGTCGCGGCTGCGACGCCGACGCCCGAGGCAGGCTGCGCAGCCGGTGGATGAGCGAGAAGCCTTCGGGCAGGATCCCTTGCGGACGCAGCCGGATCAGCAGGACCAGCCCGAGCCCGTAGATCACGAGCTGGATGATAAAGGCGTTGCCCGGGTCGACTCGAACCACCTTCTCGAGCATCGGCTGCAGGAGCTGCAGGATGGCGGCGCCGAGGATCGAGCCGGTGAAATTCCCGAGCCCGCCGAAGATCGTCATGGCGAAGATCTTGAGCGAAACGTTGAGCCCATAGACGCTCGGCGACGCGATCTGGTTGTAGTAGTAGAGGAGCACGCCGGCGAGGCCGGCGAAGGCCGAGGTCAGGCCGAAGACCACGACCTTGTAGGCGAAGACGTTGCAGCCGAGCGCCCGGATCGCGATCTCGTCGTCGCGAATGCCCTTGAGGACGCGCCCCCAGGCAGATTCCCCAAGCCGGTAACAGACGAGATAGGTGACGGCGGTGAAGCCGAGCAGTGGCACGACCCATTGCCGCGGGAACAGCAGATCGCCGCCGGGGAGCGGCGCAAGGTTGGCGGCCTTGTCGGCGATCATGCCATAGGCGCCGCCGAGCTCGGGCACGGCGCCGACGATGGTGAGCACGATCGAGGAGACGGCGATCGTGAGCAGCACCAGATATTCCGGGCTGAGGCGCAGCGCCGGTAGGCTCATCACCAGCCCGATGATCCCGGCGCCGGCGGCGCCCGCGAACAGACCCGGCCAGAAGCCCACCGCGGCGTGGGCGGCAAGATAGGCGGCGACGTAGCCGCCGACGGCGCCGAACGCCGCATGCGCCACCGAGACCTGGCCGGCATAGCCCACCAGCAGGTTGAGCGAGATGGCGAAGATGCTGAAGATCAGCACCAGGTTGAGGATGTCCCACCAATAATCCATGGGCCGACGTTGTCAGACCGCGCTCGGCTGCGGGATCGGCATCGCGCGCGACCTCAGGAGGCCGCATTGCGCGCCGGGCGCAGCAGACGCAGATCGATGGGCTGAAAGACGAGGTATGCGAACAGCACCGAGAAGACGACAAGCGAGGTCCATTGCGGCGATACGAACAGACCGCTCAGGCTCTCGACCAGGCCGATGAAAAGTCCGGCAAGACCGATCCTCACGGGGCTGCTGCGCGCTCCACCGAGGAAAGCGACCACGAACGCGAACACCACGGGGCGGTCGCCCATGTCCGGCTGCACCGCGAAGCGCGCCCCGTTGAGGATGCCGGCGACGCCGCACAGTAGAGAGCCGAGTGCGAACACCGCGAGATGGATCCGGCCGGGATCGATTCCCATGATCCGCGCCAGCGTCGGATTGCCGCGCACCGCCCGGATCGAGCGGCCGAGATCGGTCCAGGCCAGAACCGCCGCGAGCGCGCTGATCAACAGCCACGCCGTGGCCACCAGCGCGAGATCGAGGGTGGTGAAGGTGACGGCGCCGAGCGCGAGCGGGTGCACCGGCACCAGCGTGACCGACCGGCTCGCCGCCGACCAGGCCAGGGTGATCAGGTTCACCCCGGCAATGGTCACGCCGAGCGAGGAGATGAAGATCGTCAGCAGCGCGAGCGGGCCGGCGAAGACGGCCAGCGGGCGATAGACGAAGCGCTCGATCAGGACGCCGCATAGCGCGGCCGCGGCCAGCCCGGCGAGGATCGCCGGCGCTGCGGGGACGTGCCCCGGCCCTTCGAGGACCGAGGCAACATAGGCGCCGAGCGTGAAGACGAAGGCGAAAGCATAATGAAACCGCCCGGTCACCCCGAGGATGAGGCCGAAGCCGACGCCGAGCAGCGCGTAGAAGCTGCCATTGATGACGCCGGCCACGGCAAGCTGTTCGACCTGCTCGATCCCCATGGAACAACCCGGCGGGCCTTATTTGACCAGTTCGAAGTGCGCCCCGCCGAGATCGAAGGTGGCCACCGGCTTGGGCTTGCCGCCGTTCGATTGATAGACGCCGAGCGGACGCTCCTTGACCGAATGGCTGGTGGTGTCGAGCGCGATGGTGCCGATCTCGGTGGCGCTGCCGCCATAGACGCTCTTGAACCGCGGGTCGGCGAGAAGCGCCTGCTGCAGCTGCTCGCCGCTGTTGACGTTGCCGCCCTTGGCCAGAACGCGGCGGATCAGGTCCCAGATCGCGAACGTATCCTCGTAATAGTTCGCGGCATTGATCTCGGGCTGCAGCTTGAATTCCTTCACATAGCTCGCAAGGAAGAGCTTCGACCAAGGGTTCGATGGGCGCGCCGGATCGAACCAGTCGGTGGCGAACATGTAATGATCGAAGGCGGGGCCGGCGACCTCGGCGGCATCGGTGATGTATTCGGAGCCGATGACCGGCGTCGTCACGCCCGCATTCACCAGCTGCTTCATGAAATAGCCGGGATCGACGCCGGTGCCGAACAGGAAGATGGCGTCCGGATTGGATGCCTTGAGGCGCGCGATCGTCGCCGAGTAATCGGTCGCGCCGATCGTCGTCAGCTCGGTGCTGGCAAGCGCGAGGCCGGTGTTGGCGAGCGCCTTCTTGAAGTTGGCGATGACGATCTCGTTCGCCGGCCCCTGGTCGAAGTAGACCAGCGACACGCGCTTGACCTTGGGAGCGGTCGCTTTCCAGTATTTCAGCGCGCCGATGAAATCATCGTCGGGCTCGATCGCGCGCATGCCCCAGAAATAGGGCTTGCCCTGGCCGAAATCGCTGGTACCGCCGCCGCCGTCGAGCGCCAGCATCTTGTACTGGGCCAGTCCCGGGAACATGGCGCCGATGTCGCCGACATAGGAGCTCAGCACGGCCGGCACGCCGGCGATGCCGAGTTCGCGCGCGGCGCGCGCCCCGGCCTGCGCGTCGGCGGATTTGTGATCCTTGAAAATCAGCTCGATGTCCGGTCCGCCCGCGGCCTTGATCTGCGCCACCGCGAGCTTGGCGCCGTTGCCCTGGATGCGGCCGTAATAGGAGCCGGGGCCGGTCAGCGCCAGCACGATGCCGAGCTTGAAATGAAGCCCGGTGCCGAGATTTTCGTTGCCGAGGCCGAGCACCTTCTTGATCTGCCCGCCGGTCACGCCGCCGGTGCCGGCGGTTGCCGCGTCCTGCGCCGACGCCGCGCCCGTGCCGAGCAGCAGGCCGAGGATCGCCCCGGCGGCGAGCATCCGCCGCGACCGGCCGCTCCCGCGCCCGAGCGAGGCCACGGCCTTCTGCCTTCCAATCCGCTGGTTCATGTCTTTCCTCCCCTTCGTTTGAGCCGCGACCGCTCCTGCTCCGGCGGTGTCGGGATCTTGATTCGGCCGGCGCCTGACGGGCTCCGGGACGCTGCGAGCGCCCGGAGACGGCGACGCGTCGCCTTGCATTCTGTGATCAAAGATCATAATACAGCGGGTCAAGTCAAGGGCGTATCGCAAGCGCGCCACGCCAGCGGGAGGAGGAGTGCGATGAGTGGGAATGCCGTGGAGAAGTCGCTGTTCGCCGTGGACCAGGCGTGGCTCGCCCGGCGGCGCGAGGAGATCCTCGAGCCCGATCTGCCGATCGTCGATCCGCACCATCATCTGTGGGACCGTGGTGTGCGCTATCTGCTCGACGAGCTCCTCGCCGATGTGCGCGACGGGCACCGCATCCTCGCCACGGTCTTCCTGCAATGCGATTCGATGTACCGGTCGGGCGGCGACCCGGCGTTGGTGCCGATCGGCGAGACCGAATTCGTCAACGGCGTCGCGGCGATGGCGGAGAGCAGCGTCTATGGGCCGACCAAAGCCTGCGCCGGCATCGTGGGCTTCGCCGACCTCTTTCTCGGCGCCGAGGTTGACCGCGTGCTCGAGCTGCATCTGGCGCGGGGAGGCGAGCGCTTCAAAGGCGTACGCTATTGCTCGGTCTGGGATGCCGATACGAGCATCCGCTCGACGCCGATGGTGCTGCCCCCGGGCATCCTGCTGGACCGACGCTTCCGCGCCGGCTTTGCCCGGTTGTCGCGCTACGGGCTTTCCTTCGACGGCTGGCTCTATCACACCCAGGTGCCGGAATTCGCCGATCTGGCGCGCGCCTTTCCCGACACCACCATGATCCTCGATCATGTTGGCGCGCCGCTCGCCATCGGCGCCTATGCGGGCCGGCACGACGAGGTCTTCGCGCTGTGGAAGAAGAACATGGCCGAGCTGGCGCGGTGCGAGAACGTCAACGTCAAGCTGGGCGGGCTCGGTATGCATGTCTTCGGCTTCGGTTTCGACCACGCCGCCGAGCCGGTCTCCTCGGCGACCCTGGCCGAGGCGTGGCGCCCCTATGTCGAGACCTGCATCGAGCTGTTCGGCCCTGAGCGCGCCATGTTCGAGAGCAATTTCCCGGTCGACAAGCGCAGCTGCAGCTATCACGTGCTGTGGAACGCCTTCAAGCGGCTGGCGGCGGGCTGCTCGGCTGCCGAGAAGGCGCTCCTGTTCAAGGACACGGCGATCCGCGCCTACCGGCTCGCCGGGATCTGAGGCGTCCGGCCCGGAACAAGGGTTCTTGGCGCGTCGGGGCGGAAGGATTATGAAGGGGGCGCGGTGCGGCGGGGTCCGCCGGCGCCGAAGCCGCGATGGTCTGGACGGCGATGGCACGCACGAACGTGAGAGAGGATCTGGGAGCGGCGATCGCGCCGGTCGAGCGCGAGACGCTCAACGACCGTGTCTATCGCGAGCTCAAGAATTCCATCATGGCCGGCTCCTTCAAGCCGGGCGCCGAGCTCACCCTGCGCTCGGTCGCCGACGCGCTCGGGACCAGCCTCATGCCGGTGCGCGACGCGATGCGGCGGCTCGTCTCCGAGCGGGCGCTCGAGATGCGGCCGTCGCGCAAGGTCGCCCTGCCGGTGCTGAGCGTCGAGCGCTTCCTGGAGCTGCGCCGTATCCGCGTGCTGCTCGAAGGCGAGGCTGCGGCGCTCGCCGCGGAGAAGATCTCGCCGCGCCAGCTCAATGCCTGCCGTGCCCTGCTCAAGCGGCTGGAGGCGCTCGACGAAGAGCGCCGAGGCCAGTTCTGGGCGCTCAACCACAAGCTCCATTTCGCCGTCTACGAGGCGGCGGAGAGCCCGCTGCTGCTGTCGATCATCGAGACGCTGTGGCTGCAGATCGGGCCGCTGCTCACGCGCATCTCGACGGCGCGCGCGGTGAGCGACAGCGCCGACGCGCATGCGCTGCTGGTCGAGGCGCTGGAGCGGCGCGATCCGGCCGCGGCGCGGCACGCGCTGGAGCAGGATCTGACGCAATCGACCGAGCGGGTGATGCAGGAGCTCGCGCGCCAGAAAGCGCTGCGCGACTGACGCGCGGCGCGCCTCAGGCCGAGCCTTCCGGCTTTTTCGGCTGCAGGCGCTGGACGGTGTGGGTCCCGTCCCAATCCTTGGCGGCGCGGTACATCATCTGGTACTGCGCCTCGACCCCCGCCGTCATTTCGATGATCTCGAGCATGCCCGGCACGTCCGCGCAAGTGTCGAGATAGACGATGCGCACGCCGCGCGGCGAGATGTCCGAGAACACTTCGGCATAGCCGCGGGCCTTGTATCCCGCCACGGTCGCATCGAAATCGCGCGCGCCGATGGCCCAGTGATGGAAGCCGTGCGCGCCCCTGGCCCTGAGCGTTTCCTGATAGACCGAGGGTTCGTCGTCGTGCTGGGCGATCAGCTCGATCATCACCTCGCCGGCGAAGGCGACGGCGATGCTGAGGCTCATGCCCGTGGGATGGCCGCGATAGATGCCCTTCGCCGGCACGAACGGCCCGACCAGGAACCACGGGCCGATGCGCAGGAGCTCGCTGTAATGGCGCATGCCGGCGTCGATGTCGGCTACGGTGTAGGCGACTTGGATGACGCTGTTCTCGCGCTGTCCGAAGCTGAAATTGGCCATTCCGCCCCTCCTCCGTCGCGCCGCTGCCGACCGGATCCCGGTTCCGCAGGCGGTCCGCAAACTGTGATTATTGATCACACTCGACCGTCGTGATAATCAAGTCCCGGGCGGAGGTCAAATGAAGATATCCGAGCTGTTCGACGTGGCGGGAAAGGCGGCGCTGGTCACCGGCGGGGCGAGCGGCATCGGCTTTGCCTGCGCCGAGGTTCTGGCCGAGAACGGCGCCAGGGTCTGCCTGATCGACCAGAACGTGGAGAAGCTGCGCGAGGCCGAAGCCCGCCTTGCCGCCCATGGGGGCGAGATCATGGTCGCCAGCGCGGACGCCACCAGCGTCGACGAGATGGAGCGCGCGGTGGCCATGGCGCTGGCGCGCTTCGGCCGGCTCGATATTGCCTTCATCAATGCCGGCATCGGCGGCGGCCCCGGCTTCCTCGACATGGAGGGGAGGCGCAATCCCGCAGGTGCGGTGGAGGCGCTCGACGACCGCTTCTGGTACGGCCATATCGGCACCAATCTCGGCTCGGTCTTCGTCTCGCTCAAATGCGTGGTGCCGCCCATGCGCGCGCAGCGCAGCGGCAGCATCATCGTGACCACCTCGGTCGCCGCGCTCAAGGTCGAGAATTTCGTGTGCACGCCTTACCTGGTGGCGAAGGCGGGGGCGGCGCATCTGGTGCATCAGGTCGCGCTCGAACTCGCCAGGGACAATGTGCGCGTCAATGCCATCGCGCCGGGCTCGTTTGTCACCGGCATCGGCGGCGGCCGCATGGCCGATCCCGAGGTGCAGCGGCGCTTCGCCGCCGCCAACCCGATGGGGCGGATGGCGCGGCCGGACGAGATCAAGGGACTCGCGCTCTTCCTTGCCTCGCCGGCCTCGAGCTACGTCACCGGCGCCCAGCTCGCCATCGACGGCGGCGGCAGCCTCGGCCTTGCCGACGCGGCAGCGGGAGCAGGGATATGAAGGCGGAGAGCCTCTACCGGGTCGCCGGCAAGGTGGCGATCGTCACCGGCGGCGCCAACGGCCTGGGCTTCGCCATGGCGCGGGCCATGAGCGACAATGGCGCGCGGGTGGCGATCCTCGACGTTGATCGGGCCGCGGCCGAGCGCGCGGCGGCCGACCTGGCGGCGAGCGGCGGGAGCGTGCGCGCCGACATCGTCGATCTCGCGGACGGTACCGCCCTGCGCGCCGCGATTGACCGGATTGCACGGGAGGAAGGCGGCCTCGACGTTGTCTTCGCCAATGCCGGGATCACCGCGGGTCCCGGTTTCCTCACGCCCTTCGGCGCGCGCGACCCCAACGGCGCCATCGAGAAGATCCCCGGAGAGCTCTGGGATCGGGTGCTCGCCGTCAACCTTCACGGCGTCTTCAAGACCATCCAGGCGGCGGTGCCGCACCTGAAGAAGCGCGGCCGCGGCCGCATCATCGTCACCACGTCGACCGCCGCGACCAAGACCTCGCCCGCCGTCGGCACGCCTTACGTCGCCACCAAGGCGGCGATTGCCCATCTGGTGCGACAGCTCGCGCTCGAGCTGGCGCGCTTCGGCATCACCGTGAATGCCATCCAGCCGGGGCCGTTCCAGACCCGCATCACGACGCCGGAGCTGCTGCCTGTGTTCGAGCAAAGCTCGCCCAGCCACCGCGTGGGCCGTCCGGAAGAGATCGAGGGCCTTGCCCTGTTCTTCGCGTCCGACGCGTCGAGCTTCGTCACGGGCGCGCAGTACAACGTCGACGGCGGGCAGCTTCTCGGGCGCGCCGACTAGCGCCTTGCGCCAGCGGCCGGTCGCCGCGTCATGGAGGGATGCACGGGAATGAGCAAGGTGTCGGCGGGCGAGGCCATTATCAGGATCATCAAGGCCGAGCGCATCCGGCACGTGTTCGGGCTGCCCGGCGGGCACATCCTGCCGCTCTATGACGGCATCTACAAGACGCCGGGCATCGAGCACATCCTGGTCCGCCACGAGCAGAGCGCCGCCAGCATGGCGGCCGCCTATGCACAGCTCACGGGCGGGCCCGGCGTGTGCATCGTCACCGCCGGTCCCGGCGCCACCAACCTCGTCACCGGCATCGCCGAGGCTTTCATCGGCTCGCTGCCCATCGTCGTTTTTGCCGCGCGCGGCGCCACCGGCACCTCCCAGAAGGGAGCGAGCCAGGAGATCGCGACCGAGAAGGTGTTCGCGCCGATCACCAAATGGTCGATCCGCGTCGACCGCGCCGACATGATCCCCGAGATCACCCGCCGCGCCTTCACCATCGCGCGCAGCGGCAAGCCGGGGCCCGTCTATATCGACCTGCCGCGCGATCTGCTGCCGCAGGAGGTCGAGTTCGGCGACTATCTTCCGGCCGCGGCGCCGTCGGCCATCGCCGGCGATCCCGAGCTTGTCCGGGCGGCGACGGAGGTACTACTCGCGGCAGCGCGCCCGATCCTCATCGCCGGCGGCGGCGCCGTCATGTCCGGTGCGTTCGACGAGGTGCGCCGGCTCGCCGAGCTCCTGGCGCTGCCGGTGCTGACCTCGCTTTCCGGCCGCGGCATTATCCCCGACGATCATCCCCTCTCGGTCGGCGGCCTGGGCGCGCACCGCAATCCCCTGAGCAAGGAGCTGTTCCTGACGGCGGACGTGATCGTCGGCATCGGCACCAGATTCGAGGAGATGGAGACCAACTGGCGCGAGGGCTTCCTGCCGGCGCCCGGCGCCACCTACATCCAGATCGACATCGATCCCGCCGAGCACGGCCGCTCGATCGTTCCGCGCTTTCCCATCACCGGCGACGCCAGAGCGGTGCTGCGGCAGATGCACGGCCTCGCGGCGGCGAGCGACAAGGCCCTCGATCCCACCCGCCTCGCCGCGCATCCGCGGCTCGCGCGCATCCGCACGGCCATGGCCGAGATCGAGGCCGAGGCCGAGCGGATCGCCGGAGAGAGCCGCGTGCCGCTCCATGCGCTCGCGGTCATCCGCGCCGCGCGCCGGGTGTTCCCGCGCCACACCACCATCGGCATCGATGTCGGGTGCCTGGCGCAGCACATCGCCGGCGCGACGCCCTATTTCCGCGTCTACGAGCCGCGCTCACTGGTGGTGCCGTCGAGCTTCTACGGCATGGGGTTCGTGGCGAGCGGCTTTCCCGCGGCGAAGCTCGTTTATCCCGATCGACCCGCCCTGTGCTTCGTCGGCGACGGCTCGTTCCAGATGGTCATGAACAACCTCGCGACCTCGGTCGAGCACGATCTGCCGGTCACCTGGTGCGTACTGAATGACGAAGCCTATGGCTCGATCCGCGATATCCAGACCTATGTCTATGGCGAGCGCTATCTCGGCACCGACCTCCACGTGCAGCCCGATTTCGCCAAGATCGCCGAAGCCAGCGGCTGCTACGGCGAGCGCATCGAAGCGTCTCAAGACATCGTTGGCGCGCTCGGCCGCGCGCTCCAGGCGAACGAGCGCGGCAAGCCGGCGGTGCTCGATTTTGCCGTCGGTCACGACCGCCTCGCTCAAAGCACGGAATTTTTCCCGTATTTCCGGGGAGAAATGCCTGGAATGACAAAGACGAGCTGATGCGGGCTCGTAAACCGCTGTTGCTAGTTCGGGTATTGGCAGCCGGCGCTGACGGCAGCCGATCTGAAGGTCTGCTTGTGGCACGAAGACGACCTCGCTTGCCATTCGTCGGTGGTCAGCCGTTAGCTGCAAAACAGACATCCGGCCCATGCTTCCCAAGGCTCATGAATACACCCCCTGGACGGGAGCGTAATAAACGACCTTGCCGCGGGGCGCGAGCTGCTGGATCAGATCGAAGTCGTTCGCGTTCGCCGTCAGGACCGGACAGCCGATCTGACACGCCGTCAGGAAGACGAGCACGTCATGCATGAGCTTGCGGCATTCCGGCGCTCCCAGGCTTTGCGTGCGCACCAACGTGCCGGTGATGATCCCGGCTTCGACATAGGCGTCGCGATCGGGCGCCAAGGTCCGGTAGGTGCGCACTCTGGCCAAGGCCTCCCGCAGGAAGGCGAGCGTCGCCGGCGTGTCCGGATGCGCCGGCTCCAGGCGTCCGAAGGCATAGGCAATTTCGGCGATGCAGACGCTGCAGTGGAACAGCGGCGAGCCGGCGACCAGCCGCCGGGCGCCGAGCGACAGCCTGCCCTTGCCGGCGTCCAGATAGACGCAGGTGTCGAGCAGGACCGGCCCCACCACTGCCGGAACGACGTCGTCGGGAACGACGGTCAGCCCCTCGCGCCGGCGAAGCGGCTTCAGTCGCTTGTCCGGCCTCACCCGCCGCAGCGGGGTTGCCAGATCAAAGGCCGATGTCAAAATTCGCTTTCAGCCGACCGCCCTGGCTCACCAGCCACTCGCCGAAATCGTCGCCCGCGGCGAGCGAGGCCAAGGCGAGCTCCACGAGCCGCGTGTCGGAGGTGACGCCGGTTCTCTCTTTTGCCGCGGCAACCAGCCGCTCGTTCAACCGGGCGCTCAGGAGATGGGTTTTCTCGCCCTCGAAGAGGCGGTCGGAACGGGCGGCCTCGAGCGCGAACCGCGCCTTTGCCGCCATCAGCGGCTCCGGACGCCTCGCAGGTTTCGCGGCAGCGCGCCTGATGCCGGCCGCAGCGCGGCTCTTCCTCGGTGTCTTCATACCGTCTCTCTTGTCCTACAAAATAGTATGGCTTGTATGACGCATCAAGAGCGGGACTTCCCCGGCCTCGGGCCTGCCAGAGATACCAGCGGCATATCAGAGACTTAACCGGCGGCGATGGCACCGCTTCGAAACCACCCGAGCGCGGTCGGGCAACCACCATCCGTCAGGCATTTGAGCGGGGGGCTGCTTCTCTGGTAAAACACCGCTCCTTCGAGCGGCAGGCGGAAAGTCCGGGGTTCATGGCGTCTCCCAATACCTATCGCGGCGGGCCCGACGAGCGCGGGCGCTTCGGCGCCTATGGCGGGCGCTATGTCGCCGAGACGCTGATGCCGCTGGTGCTGGAGCTGGAGCGCGCCTATGCCGCGGCCAAGGCCGACCCCGCCTTCGCCGCCGAGCTGGGCTACTACCTCAAGCACTATGTCGGCCGGCCGAGCCCGCTCTTCCTCGCCGAGCGGCTGACGCGGCGCTGGGGCGGCGCCAGGATCTATCTGAAGCGCGAGGACCTGAACCACACCGGCGCGCACAAGATCAACAACACCATGGGGCAGATCCTGCTGGCGCGGCGCATGGGCAAGCGCCGCATCATCGCCGAGACCGGCGCCGGCCAGCACGGCGTCGCCACCGCCACGGTCTGCGCCCTCTTCGGCATGCCCTGCATCGTCTACATGGGCGCGACCGACATCGAGCGGCAGAAGCCCAACGTGCTGCGCATGAAGCTGCTGGGCGCCGAGGTGCGGCCGGTGCATTCCGGCACCGCCACGCTCAAGGACGCGCTCAACGAGGCGCTGCGCGACTGGGTGGCCAATGTCGAGGACACCTTCTACATCATCGGCACGGTGGCGGGCCCGCACCCCTATCCCGCCATGGTGCGCGACTTCCAATGCGTCATCGGCGAGGAGGTGCGGGCGCAGATGCAGGAGGCCGAAGGCCGGCTGCCCGACACGCTCGTCGCCTGCGTCGGCGGCGGCTCCAACGCGATCGGCCTCTTCCATCCCTTCCTCGACGAGCCCTCGGTCCGGATCGTCGGCGTCGAGGCGGCAGGGCTCGGCGTCGAGACCGGCAAGCATGCCGCCTCGCTCACCGGCGGCGCGCCCGGCGTGCTGCACGGCAACAAGACCTATCTGCTGCAGAACGCGGACGGGCAGATCGTCGACGCGCATTCGATCTCGGCCGGGCTCGACTATCCCGGCATCGGCCCCGAGCATGCCTGGCTCTTCGAGCAGAAGCGCGTCGAGTATGTCGCGGTGACCGATGGCGAGGCGCTCGACGCCTTCCAGCTCTGCACCCGGCTCGAAGGCATCATCCCGGCGCTGGAATCGGCGCATGCGCTGGCCCATGCGGCGAAGCTGGCGCCCGGCCTGCCGCGCGACCATCTGCTGGTGGTCAATCTCAGCGGCCGCGGCGACAAGGATGTCGACAGCGTCGCCAAGGCGCTGGGGATGGCGCTGTGAGCGGCCGCATCGCCCGGCGCTTTGCCGAGCTCAAATCGGCGGGGCGCGCCGGCTTCGTCGCCTACCTCACCTGTGGCGATCCCGATGCGGACACCTTCGCGCGCCTGCTGGCCGAGCTGCCGGGCAGCGGCGCCGATCTGATCGAGATCGGCATGCCGTTCTCCGATCCGATGGCGGACGGGCCGTCGATCCAGGCGGCCGGGCTGCGCGCGCTCAAATCCGGCATGACGCTCAAGGAGACGCTGGCGATCGTGCGCCGCTTCCGCGCCGGCGACGCCGAGACGCCGGTCGTGCTGATGGGCTACTACAACCCGATCTTCATCTACGGCCCGCAGCGCTTCCTGGCCGATGCCAAGGCGGCGGGGGTCGACGGGCTGATCATCGTCGACCTGCCGCCGGAGCATGACGAGGAGCTGTGCCTGCCGGCGCTGGCCGCGGGCCTCGACTTCATCCGGCTGGCGACGCCGACCACCGACGACAAGCGCCTGCCGGCGGTGCTGAAGCACACCGCGGGCTTCATCTACTACGTCTCGGTCGCCGGGGTCACCGGCACCAAATCGGCCGATGCCGCCGGCATCGCGGCGGCGGTGGCGCGCTTGAAGCGCCAGTCGAGCCTGCCGGTGGCGGTGGGCTTCGGCATCCGCACGCCGGAGCAGGCCGCCGCGGTGGCCAGGGTCGCCGACGCCGCGGTGGTGGGATCGGCGTTGGTCGACGAGGTCGCGTCCCATCTCGACGCGAAAGGCGCGGCGCGGCCCGACCTCGTGGCCGCCGTGCTCGGCCGGGTGCGCGCGCTCTCCGCGGGCGTGCGCGGCGCGCGGGCGGCGTGAGGAGCCTCCGATGGCGATCAACAACTGGCTCACCAATTTCGTCCTGCCCAAGATCCGTGCCGTCGTCGCCAAGAAGGATGTGCCGGACAATCTCTGGCACAAATGCCCGAATTGCGGGCAGATGCTGTTCCATCGCGATCTCGAGGCCAGCCTCTTCGTCTGCGGCAGCTGCGGCCATCATCTGCGCCTGCCTCCCGAGCGGCGCCTCGCCATGCTGTTCGACGACGGCCGCTACGCCGCGATCGAGCTGCCCAAGGCGGTGCAGGACCCGCTCAAATTCCGCGATCGCAAGCGCTACACCGAGCGCCTCAAGGAGGCGCAGGCGAAGAGCGGCGCGGCGCGCGACGCGCTGGTGGTGGCGCATGGCACGGTGGGCGGCCTGCCGACGGTGATCGCCGCCTTCGATTTCGAGTTCATGGGCGGCTCGATGGGGATCGCGGTCGGCGAAGGGCTGCTCGCCGCGGCCCGGCTCGCCGTGCTGCAGGAGGCGGCGCTGCTGGTGGTGCCGGCCTCGGGCGGCGCCCGCATGCAGGAAGGCATCCTGTCGCTGATGCAGATGGCGCGCACCACGCTCGCGGTGGAGATGGTGAAGGAGAAGGGGCTGCCCTATCTCGTGCTGCTCACCGATCCCACCACCGGCGGCGTCTCCGCCTCCTTCGCCATGCTCGGCGACATCACGCTCGCCGAGCCCGGCGCGGTGATCGGCTTCACCGGCGCGCGCGTCATCGAGGAGACCATCCGCGAGAAGCTGCCGGAAGGCTTCCAGCGCGCCGAGTACCTGCTCGAGCACGGCATGGTGGATATGGTGGTGCCGCGCCGCGAGCTGCGCGACACGCTGGCGCGCGTGCTCGGCCTGCTGCGCCGGCCCGCGCCGCCGGCGCAAGTCGTGGCGCTGAGGAGCTAGGTTTGGGCGCCCGAAATGGCTGACATGCTTTTTACTCCGTCATGGCCGGGCCGGCCGCAGGCCGAGTCCCGGCCATCCACGTCTCGCCGCCGCACGAAAGAAGACGTGGATGGCCGGGACAAGCCCACGGCTGTCCGGTTCGGTTTTTGTGGACGAAGCGCATGGCGTTGATTCTACTCGGTCCTGGACGTTGGCAAACGTTCCGGACACGAAATGAGGATCAACGCCATGCGGCATCAGAATAGCGTATTTCATCGTGTTCTTAAGCACGTTCCGTGGCCGGTGTTCGATCGGCTGGTGGAAGCCCATGGCGGCTGATGCGCGAGTCCGCCGGCTGACGACGAAGAGCCAGTTCGTGGCGCTGCTGTACGGGCAGCTTTCGGGGCCTTGAGCCTGCGCGAGATCGTGGCGGGCTGGAGAGCCACGCGGACCGGCTCTACCATCTGGGTGTCGAGCCGCCGCGGCGCTCGACACTGAGCGATGCCAACGCGGGGCGGCCGGCGGCGATGTTCGCGGAGCTTCTGGCGATGACTGATGGCGCAGGCCCATCGCGGCCTGCGCCGCAAGCTTGCCGAGACCATCTATCTCATCGACGCCACAGGCGTGCGGCTGACCGGATACAGCGCCGACTGGGCTCGGTTCTCGGCCGGGGTCTGCGGTGCCAAAGTGCATGTCATCTACGATGCCGACGCCGATCGGCCGATCTATGCCGCGGTCAGCGCGGCCAACGTCACCGACATCAGCGTTGCGCAACAGATGCCGATCGAGCCGGAGCCACCTATGTCTTCGACCTCGGTTACTACGATTATGGCTGGTGGGCGAAGCTCGACGCGGCGCAATGCCGCATCGTGACCCGCTTCAAGGCCAACACGCCCGCTCGAACTCATCGAGGAACTGCCTGTGCCCAGGGCAGCGACAATCCTCAGCGATCGCATCGGCTTCCTCCCCGCGCGCCAGTGCAACAACCGGCGCAACCCCATGCAGCACGCCGTGCGCGAGGTCCGGGTCATGACCGAGACGGGCAAGATCTTGCGCATGCTGAGCAATGACCTCGACGCAACCGCCCAGGAGATCGCCGATCTCTACAAGCGCCGCTGGGCGATCGAGCTGTTCTTCCGCTGGGTCAAGCAGATCCTGAAGATCACCCACTTCCTCGGCACCTCCGAAAACGCCGTGCGCATCCAGATCGCCGTCGCGCTGATCGCCTTCCTGCTGCTTCGCCTCGCTCAGGCGACGCAAACCGCCATTCGAAGCCCTCTCGCCTTCGCCAGACTGGTTCGCGCCAACCTGATGCACCGCAGGCCCATCGATCGACTGTTGCAGCTCGATCCACCCCCGCAGATCAACGCCGCTCAAATGGCCCTCCAGTGGAACTGAAACCCCGAACCGGACAGCTGTGGGACAAGCCCGGCCATGACGGAGCAAAGGCATGACGCAGTCGGAGATGACCGCGCCGGGCGCCGCGGCGCAGCAGGCGCTGCCGCCGCCGCCGACGCGGGCCGGTGCGAGCGGGGAGCTCGAGGCCATCCTGCAGCGGCTGCAGCGGCTGCACCCCAAGCTGATCGACCTGTCGCTCGAGCGCGTGCTGCGGCTGCTCGCCGCGCTGGGCGAGCCGCAGCGGCAGCTTCCGCCGGTGATCCATGTCGCCGGCACCAACGGCAAGGGCTCGACCATCGCCTTCCTGCGCGCGGCGCTCGAAGCCGCGGGATATCGCGTCCACGCCTTCACCAAGCCGCATCTCGTGCGCTTCAACGAGCGCATCCGGCTGGCGGGACGGCTGATCGAGGACGCCGATCTCGCGGCGCTGCTCGAGGAATGCGAGCAGGCCAATGGCGGCGCCGGCATCACCTATTTCGAGATCACCACCGCCGCCGCCTTCCTCGCCTTCGCGCGGCATCCCGCCGACATCCTGCTGCTCGAGACCGGCCTCGGCGGCCGCGTCGATGCCACCAACGTGATCGAGCGGCCGGCGCTGGCGGCGATCACGCCGATCTCGCTCGACCACCAGCATTTCCTCGGCGACACCGTCGCCGCGATCGCCGGCGAGAAGGCCGGCATCCTCAAGCCCGGCCGGCCGGCGGTGCTGGCGCCGCAGCCGGACGCGGCGGCCCGCGTGCTGGAGGCGCGCGCGGCGGCGCTGGGCGCGCCGCTCTTTGCCGCCGGACGCGACTGGCAGGCGACGGCGACCGCGACGGGGATGCGCTATGAGGGGCGGCGCTGGGCGAGCCTCGACCTGCCGCAGCCCGGCCTCCTCGGCGCGCATCAGATCGAGAATGCCGGCACCGCGCTCGCCTGCCTCGACCAGCTCGAAGGCTTCGCGCTCGGCGCCGCGGATCTCGCGCGCGGGCTCCGGACGGTGGAATGGCCGGCGCGGCTGCAGAACCTGAGCCGCGGCCGGCTCGCGGCGCTGCTGCCGCCGGGCTGGGAGCTGTGGCTCGACGGCGGGCATAATGAAGGCGGCGGCGCGGCGCTGGCGGCGGTGGCGCGGCAATGGCAGGACCGGCCGCTGCATCTCGTCTTCGGCATGATCGCAAGCCACGACGCGGAGGCTTTCCTCGCGCCGCTGGCGCCCCATCGCCGCCTCGCTCACCGCGCTCGCCATCCCCGGCGAAGCCAATGCGCTGCCCGCTGCGGCCGCGGCGGCCTGCGCGCTGAGGATCGGCATCGCCGCCGCGCCCGCCGGGGACATCGCCGCGGCGTTGCGCCAGGCGAGCGCCGCCGGCACGCCGGGACGTGTGCTGATCTGCGGCTCGCTCTATCTCGCCGGCCACGTGCTGGCGGAAAACGAGGCGGAAATCGCGCGCTAGCGCAAAGTCCGAGCGGATCGAATCGTCGTCATCATCGCCTTCCCCGCGCAAGCGGGGAACCAGGGCAAGCGATGCGCGGTCGCTCCTGGGCTCCCGCTTTCGCGGGAGCGGCGGATGGTGGTTCCATTTCTCCAGATTCCGCGCCAGCGCCCGGACTCAGGCTCGATGGGTGCGGCTCCCGCCGTAGCCGACGCAACGGCTGACGCCGCCGCGGACGAATTCGCGCAGCGAATTCGCCGAGGGCCTCACAGGACCGATTCGACCCATTCGACGAGCTTGCTCTTGGGCAGCGCGCCGATCTTGGTCGCCGCCACCTGGCCGTTCTTGAACAGGATCAGCGTCGGGATGCCGCGCACGCCGTATTTCATCGGCGTCTGCGGATTCTCGTCGATGTTGATCTTGGCCACCGTCACCTTGCCGTCCATGTCGCCGGCAAGCTGCTCCAGGAAGGGCGCGATCATCTTGCAGGGGCCGCACCACTCCGCCCAGAAATCGACGAGCACGGGCCCGGGGGCGCGCAGCACATCGGCATCGAAGGAGGCGTCGGTGACTTTGGTGGGCGTGCTCATGCGGCTCTCCTGAAGCGGCGACGGCAAAACATTAGGGGACGGCCGAAACCAACGTCAAGGCGGCGACCCCGCCGCTGGCGCAAGGCTGCCCGGCCGGCGCGGCCTTGACGCGGCGCCCGCCGGCACCACCGGCGGCGGCGACGGACGGCCCGCCGCAAGCCCTGGAAATCCGTCGCGCTTTGCCCATAATCGGGCGCCCGCAATCGGCTGGGCAACGAGGGGGCCCGCGGATGCCGTCAATGCATGGCTGGTTTTTCGGGCGGGCGGGCCGATGAGCGCCGACGCAGCGGTCGAGTCGCAGCCGGTGGTCGCGCCGCTGACGCGGGCGGCGATCTTCCTGGTGGCGACGGTGAGCGCCGACGACGCCAGCCGCGCGGCGGTGCGCGCCTTCTGCGGCGATCTCGCGGCGCTGGTGCGGGCGGTCGGATTCCGCGATCTCGACGGCCAGCTCTGCTGCGTCATGGGCGTGGGCTCGGACGCCTGGGACCGGCTCTTCGGCGCGCCGCGTCCGGCCGAGCTGCATCCGTTCCGCGAGTTCCGCGCGGGATCGCGCCACGCGGTCGCCACCCCCGGCGACCTGCTCTTCCACATCCGCGCCCAGCGCATGGATCTCTGCTTCGAGCTGGCGACGCAGATCGTGGCGCGGCTCGGCCCGGCGATCGCCTGCGTCGACGAGGTGCACGGCTTCCGCTATTTCGACGCGCGCGATCTCCTGGGCTTCGTCGACGGCACCGAGAACCCCGCCGGCGCGGCGGCGAGCGCGGCGGCGCTGGTCGGCGACGAGGATGCCGGGCTTCGCCGGCGGCAGCTACGTCATCGTGCAGAAATACCTCCACGATCTCGATGCCTGGAACGCGCTGCCGACCGAGACGCAGGAGCGCATCATCGGCCGCGCCAAGCTCTCCGATGTCGAGCTGGACGATGCGGTGAAGCCGAGCTCGGCGCACAACGCGCTGACCATGATCGTCGAGAACGGCGAGGAAAAGGCGATCCTGCGCGACAACATGCCCTTCGGCAGCCCGTCCAAGGGCGAGTTCGGCACCTATTTCATCGGCTACTGCCGCACGCCTGCGGATCACCGAGCAGATGCTGGAGAACATGTTCATCGGCCGGCCGCCGGGCAATTACGACCGGCTGCTCGACTTCAGCCGCGCCGTCACCGGCGGGCTGTTCTTCGCGCCGCCGCTGAGCTTCCTCGAGAGCCTGCCGCCCGACGCGCCGGCGGCGGCCGCGCCGCCGGCGCCCGAGGCGGCGCCCCCCTCCCCGCCGGCGCGCGACGGGTCGCTGCGCATCGGCTCCCTCAAAGGAGATCCCCGCCCATGAACAATCTGCACCGCGAGCTTGCGCCCATCTCCGAGGCGGCCTGGGCCCAGATCGAAGAGGAGGCGGCGCGCACGCTGAAGCGCCACCTTGCCGCGCGCCGCGTCGTCGACGTGCACGATCCCGCCGGCGTGGCGCTCGCCGCCATCCCCACCGGCCACCAGCGCCGGCTGCAGGCGCCGGGCGACGGCATCGCGGCGCATCAGCGCGAGGTCAAGACGCTGGTCGAGCTGCGCGTGCCCTTCGAGCTCGACCGCCTGCAGATCGACGATGTCGAGCGCGGCGCCAATGACAGCGACTGGCAGCCGCTGAAGGAAGCGGCGCAGCGCATCGCCTTTGCCGAGGACCGCGCCGTGTTCGAGGGCTATGCCGCCGCCGGCATCGAGGGCATCCGCCAGGGCACGAGCAATCCGCGCCTGACGCTGCCCGCCGATGTCCGGGCATATCCCGGCGCCATCGCCCAGGCGCTGACGCAGCTGCGGCTCGCCGGCGTCAACGGCCCCTATGCGGTGGTGCTGGGCGCCGAGGCCTACACCGCCATCAGCGGCGCCGGCGATCACGGCTATCCCGTGATGCAGCACATCAAGCAGCTCGCCGGCGAGGAGATCATCTGGGCGCCGGCGGTCACCGGCGGCTTCGTCCTGACCACGCGCGGCGGCGATTTCGACCTGCATCTCGGCCAGGACATCTCGATCGGCTATCTCGGCCACAGCGACACGGCGGTGCGGCTCTACCTGCAGGAAAGCTTCACCTTCCTGCTGCTGACCACCGAGGCGTCGGTGGCGCTGGCGGCGGGGGCGTAAAGCGGCGCATAGTGAAGGCGTGAAAAGGACGCGCAGAGCCCTGACACTTCGTCGCGACGGCGCGCGCCTGCGCCGGCTGGCGGTCTATACGCCGCCCGAGGCTGCCGCTCTTGTCCCTGGCGAACTCGAGCGCAGCGCGGGAGAAACCGACGAGCGCTATGCGCATCGCAAGAAGGTTTTCGACGAGTTGATGGCGATCCCTGACGAGGACTGACGGCGCCGCGCATAAATTGGGCTGGAGTGAAGTTGATTGCCGCTAGTCGTGCTTTACCCATCAAGGCGATTGCCCAAATCTTCAAAACCCGCTGAACTGCATCCCATTTACGAAAATGGCAGGATGTGAGCAGCGCGTGCCGGATGCGCTCCGCTAGCAGGGGTATGCAGCATGGGTAGGTGGCTTACGACGATTAAGCTCTCCGCCGAGGGACTTGGCGTATTCGCCGCGGGCACCTGGCTGGTCGACCATTTTCTTTTTGACTGGCTGGTGAGATATCTTGACGGATATGGCATTCACGAGGCGGACTTGATCGCCACCGTGTCCAGTTACGTGCTCCCGGCTTTGATCTCGATCGCCATAGTCCTCTTCACTTATCGACTCGTGAAACGGGGGAACGGTGAAGATCTCATGGAAACCAGAAATGATATCAAGTCGCCAAACGCCGGCCGAGAGACCTTAGTGGTAGGGGCCATCCCCGCCCGACTCCAAACCGAGGACTTTTCAAAGGTTCACGCGCGCATCAGGGTGCTTGTCAGTGAGGGCAACGAGCTTATTCGGTCGTACACGAATCTTCGCAACGACCCCGCTTATGTGGTCAAGTTCGCCGCATGGCTCACAGAAGTGGATCAAATCAACAAGCAGATATTTACGGATCGATCCAACGTCTTTCGGACCGAGATCGCTCGCGCTATTGGCAAGAGCCCAAGCGAGGGCGACGCCTATAGGAAGATGGAAATCGTCCAGCCGATGCTGAAAAGGCTGTCAGACGCCATAGATGCCGGCTCACTGCCGCTATAGTTTTTTATAATAAACGAGATCCGGGTGGATTTATCGCCGCCTCTTGTTCTTCGCCCATCGAGGCGATTGCTCAAACCTGAGAAATTTATTCTGACCCCATTCATTCCTGGTTTTTATTGGCGCGCTGCGCGCGCACCCGGCGTGCTGGAAGAAAGTGGAGAGATCGCCAGGGCGCAGCCTGCCGCCCGGTCAGGTGTAGCCTTTCGCTGCTTGGCGCTCCTGGTGGCATTTGGCGTGGACGAGTTCCGTGTTCTCGGGCGTATAGCCATCCACCGCGTTCTTGCGGTCAAGCTCAGAGTATTTCAGCGGGAGATCGTCGCCACAGTGAGCGCATTTGCCTCCCTGCCGACCCCACTTCAACGCTTTAAGCTTTCCGCGAGCGCCAGGTTTCCCTCGCTCATCGTATCCAAGTTCCTTGGTCACTTTTCGACGATAGGCGAACAGCAGAAGACGATCGCCAGCTGCTAACGCGATCAGGCGCTCCCTAATATCCTTCAACAATTCATCGGCGCGCTTTAGCTCGTCGGGACTGAGGTTTCTGTTTGCCATCACGGGGGTACGAGGATGGAATTTAAACCAACCCTATCACGGGGCGTGAGCGCTTACAAAACCACATACGGAGCCAGCTTCTTATTCGTACTTTCAGAAAACCATTCTTGGTTCAGCATTGGACAACGCAATATGACTTCTTTTACCGCTCCGTTCCAAAGGATGGCATTGGCCTCATGCAATCGGGAATGGTTCGGAAAGAGTGCAACCATCTCATGCTGCCCCGGGGAATGATCAAATATCGCTAATATATTTGGCGACAAAGACATCAAGACATTTGCCGTTGGTGATCCCAAACACTCAAAGACTGCACTTACCTTGTCGGCGTATTGCACGACGCAACAGGGGGAATCCGATGTGATGAAACCCAGATGGTCATCTGTCTTGAGAAGAACCATCCTCATGTTGCCAAGAATTTCAATCGCTTTCGGCAAAGCCGAAAAACTTAGAAGCTGCGAACTGTTTTTCGCGATGTCAGCAAGCGTCTTTTTGATACCGGATCGCAGCAACGGATCGCTGATAGTCTCTAACTGGCCTTCATGATCGCCAACGCTACGGAACTGCCATCGACCACGGAACTTCGGTGTTCGAATCAATTGCGCCGCAACGAAAGCGACAATAGCCTCATGGTCACTGTTGGAGAGAGGTGTTCCGCTCACCACCTTGCTCTTGATATTGCCGAATGCGGTTTCAAAGCGGTGGTAGAGCGCTTCGAGATTTAAGTTTCTCTGTCCATCTTTGGTCAGGGTATTCATGTCAAAGGACCTGAAGGTTTTCTTCGGGGACTGCCATCTCGGTCCGCTTGAACGATCCTTCGGCAATATCCAGAGGTATGCTCCATCCGGCGTCGCGGGATCACACCACGCTCTTAGATATGAGCGCGCCACCCAATGTTGGGCTTTGCGGTCGGTCGCGTTTGTTGTGATGGCCGGAGAACTAGTTTTGAGTTTGATAGCCATTGTGCGGCAAGCGGTCAGATCATTTTGAAGTGCTGCAATGCAGAGAGGATGGCTGGTCTCTTCTCAGAGGGGCAGGGTTCCTCGCGCCGATCCTCGTCGACTCGATTCGCTGCCGCTTTGGTCGTCAGGCCATGATCGGCCATCACGTGAGCGATCCAACACGTTTTGGGCACGAATCCGTTTGTGCGTCGGACGGCTTGCTGGATTTCCCGATACGTGGCCATTCCGGGTCCTCTGATAAATA
>CAWIRE010000002.1:0-137384 GCA_963838385.1 uncultured Alphaproteobacteria bacterium | reverse complement strand
GCCGAACCTCATCACATGCAACGCCGCGCTGTTCTTCGAGAACGCGGTTTTCAGCATATCTACACCGGCAACAGCGCGATCTTCGATATCCAGCCGATCGAAAAGGCGCGTGGCACGCGCTCGGGCGCGTCGGTCATGCAGTTCGGCCAGCTCGTCTACTACTTGTCGCACGACGGGTTCTTACCTCTTTCGACGGCACCGAGAGCATCCCGATCGGCCGCCGGCAAGGTGAACGAGACGTTTTTCGGCTCGCCGATCCGGAACCATCTGGCGCAAGTGCAAGGTGTGCCGATCCGTTTAAAGCTCATCTATCGGGCGTTTGCGGGGATCGGCAACACCAACGGCATCCCGAATTACGTGCTCGTCTACAACACGATCATGCGGCGCTGGGCGCTCATCACCGCGTTCAGGGCTCCACCCGATGGTGGGCTCTCTCATCGGAACCGCGCTCGACACTCACGTCGGCGACTGGGCTACTCCCTGGACGCGCTGCCCTACAGCCTGGATAGCGCCTTTCTCGCGGGCGGCAACTACATCCTCGGCGGCCTTCACAGACAGCAGACTATTCGGTTATTTCAGCGGCCCTAACCTGCCGTATTCGGTCGATACCACCGAGGCGCAGCTAATCCCGGCGCGCGGAGCCGCGTGAGCTACGTTCGGCGCTCGTCGAAGGCGACACGCCTTCCGTCGCAGTCGGGCAGCGCAAAGCCCGCGACCGCGAGTGTCTATGGCGCGCCAGTCGCGGTGAACGCGCAGGGGATCGCACCGCAGCGCTCCGAAGGCCGGTACAGCCGCGTGATGCTCGACCGGCGCGAGTGGCACAACGCCACGCATATCAACAGCGTCGAAGTGGCGTCTCACCGGCGGGCAAGCGCTAATGGCGCGGCCCGTACCGACGAGCGGATCGAACGGGCAGGCGCATCGAATGCAGCTTGCCATCGCGACCAACGCGATCATTCGCGAGCTCGACACGTCGCAATGGAGCGCGAGCGCCGTCACCGCGACGGCAGGCGTGGCACTGACTGCGCCGCAGATCGTCGGCGGAGAGTGATCCGCGCTCGGGTCCGACCGCGGCTTTCACCGACACGACCGACACCGCCGCGAACATCGTCGCCACCATGTCGCCGGCGCCGCAAGCATCGGTCAGTCGTTCGAGCTGATGATCGCAAACGCGAGCGCGGGAGCGATGACCCTCGCGCCCGGCAGCGGCGTGACCTTCGGCGCAACCTGTCGAGCGGCCATTTCATCATTGCAGCCGGCGCACACGCACGCTGCGGCTCGATCGTCACCAACGTTCAAACGCCCGCGGTCGCGTTTTACGGATAAAGGCAAAAAAGAAATACGTGGGGTATCAGCAACTACAGCACGACGCCGGGAAGCAACACGGCGATCAACGGCATCGACATCGCTCCCGGCTGCCCGGCGTCGAGCGTCGGGCCTGCGCTGCGGCAGATGATGGCCGATATTGCGGCGGCGCTCGCCGAGCGGCCAGTCGTGCCCACCGGGCAGAATCAATTGGTTCCCGACCGCAACCGCACCGGCAGGCTACCTCACGCTCACCAGCAGCACTCCCGTCAGCCCGCGCCGGCTCTCCGGCGCTGTTCTCGTTGCTCGGTACAACGTTTGGCGCCGGCGACGGCTCGACCACGTTTGGTCTGCCGCTTCTCGCCGGGCGTAGCGTCGCCGGGTACGACCCGAGCAATGCGACGGAGCTTGTCGCCGGCCTAACCGGCGGTGTCAGCGCCGCCACCATCGGCGACACCGGCGGTGCGCAGGCTCATCACGCTTGCCGCCACGGAGCTGCCGGCGCACACGCACAACTACAGCGGCAGCGCGACCACCGGGGACGAGAACCGAAGCCATCCCACAACCTGCTCCCGTTGTGGCAGAGCGAGCTCGGCCGGATCGGTTGGCGGAAGCGGTGTAGTCACCAACAGCGGCACCACCGGCCCCACCGGCGCCGAGAACCAGAACCAGCACCCACAACTTCAGTTGTCGGGCGCGACCGACGGCGGTACGGATGGGGCGGCGCGCACGATACCGTGGCCGCCGACCATCGTTCTGCTCCCCTGCATCAAGACATGATCTTGTCATCGTGAGGCCCGAAGAGGCGGCGCTCTATTGGCACGTTTTCGAAGCCCGATGTTCGCGCGCGTCACCGCGACCACGCACGGGTGCTATGGAGCCTGTCGACGTGCTCAAGGAAATTCTCGACGGACCCGAAAGCAGGTGGTGTGGGCCCGTCGGACAAAGAGCGCGGCAAGATCGACGCCGTGATGACGACGAAGTATCATTATGTTCCCGCGACGCAAGGTCTGCGCGGTGGTGTACATCTCCGGCGACAACATGCGAGCATGGAAGGACGAGTTTATTTCGACCACCGCAGAGTGCGCCCGTGAGCAAGGCTGCACGGCAGGCAGCGGGTGCTTCCGGCGCGGGTGGGCGCGTGCGTGGCCCGGCGCGCAGGAACACGCGGGTAAATCTGCGGAGGAATTTAGCGGTTCAATGACGCGAACACTTCGGAAGGGTTGAGCGGTTCGAAGGGCGATAACTCGACAACTACAACAGCAACCAGACGCAGATGCAGACGCCCGGAATGACCTGCCGCAGCTCCAGGCCGGATGGACTCAAGCATCGAGCATGCTCCAGCCGACGACCGGCGAGACGCCCGGCATGGAGCAGGCCGGGCTCACGTCGATCAACGGCGCGATGCCGGCCGCGACCAGCACGGCGAATGCGGGCGCGACCGCCGCGACCAACTACGCAAATGGCGACTATACGACCAATCGGCGAAACCAATATCTGACGCCGACTGCTAGCGGTGCCTACGTCAACAGCTCGAACCCCGAGTTCCAGAACGTAGTCGGGCAGATGTCGAACGCGCTCCAGCCGGAAATCGACGGCTCGATGGCGGCCGACGGCCGGTACGGCTCGGGCGCCGATGCCAATGCGTTTGCCTCCGCGCTGACGAACGAGACGGGCCAGCTCGCTTATGGGAATTACACCCAGGAGCAAGCGAACCAGCTCGCAGCCGCGAACCAGCTCTCGACGAACAACGCGACCGGAGCGCAACAGCAGCTCACCGGCGCGAGCCTCACGCCGGGGGTGACGACAGACCTGTTCACTCCTGGCACTACCTCAATGGAAGCGTCCTACGCTCCGCTGATGGCGTACATCCAGTCGATCACCGCTGGAAACGGCGGAGGCACCGTCACCGGCAGCGGTAGCGGCAATTCGGCGACCAATGACCAAGTGTTGAATTGGGCCGGCACCAACAACAGCAACGGGTTTAACCTCTAATGTCCGCACCCACCAACGGCTCACCGCCGGCGCCCGATCCGCAGCAGCAGATGCAGGGCAACCAGCAATTTTTGGCGCAAATGGCGCAAGCAGCCCGCGCCGGGTTGTCGTCAAGCGGCGCGCCGTCGCAGTTGTTCCCGTCGCTCCCCGCAGGGGGCACCGTGCCGGGTATGACGGGGGCGAAAAGCGGAGGGTCCCCCGCGAGCAGTTCTCCCGGTGGCGCGTCCTCTTCTTTGGCAACAGCGCGTCCGATAGCAGCGCGGGTAGCGCAGCGAGCGCCGCGAGCCCGCTGCTTTCGTTTTTTACCGACTTCCTCTGAGAGGAACAGAAAATGGCTGACGACACCGACACCACCGGCCAAGCGTGGCTCTCAGATGATGACAGCGCCACTCCTGCGCCGGCGCCCGCGCCGACAAATCCGCCGACGGGGGGCGCTCCCTCCGGCGCGGTGATGCCGAGCTATGACGATTTCAAGCAGCAGTATGTGAACGCCGCCGCCGCGAACGAGAAGCTTAACGGTGGCAATCATCTTCTCGGATGGCTCACCGGCGCCGGCCGGAACGCAGCCGTGGCGCAGGCGCAGGCGCAGGCCCCCCTCGCGTATTTCAAGCTCCTTGGCGCGCAGGCGCAGGCCCAAGGGATGCAGATGGATGCGGGGCAGACCAAGGCATACCTGGAGCGCAGCGGGTTCAAGGTCAACGATCAAACGGGGCATGTGACGGCGCCTGACGGGCAATCGTTTTCGGCGCAGCAGGCGGTGCAGGCGTTGCAGCCCCCGGCGGCGACTGCGCCTCCCCCGGCTGCCGCGCCGGGTGTCCCCGGACCCGCCGCCAGCCCTATGCCGGCAACCCGCCGAGCGTATTCAATCCGCCGCAGCCGGGACCGCTCTCTGCCAATCCGAGCGCGTTCCTCGCAGCCCGCGCGGCGCAAGCGCCACAACCGGCTGCCCCTGTTGGCGCGCTCCCTGGCGCAGCGCCGGGTGGCGTGCCGGCCCCGCAGAACGCGGCGGCAGCGCAGCGAGCTTTCCTGATGCAGCGCGCGATGGCGACGATGGGCCTGCCCAAATATATGACGATGGGCACGGAGCTGATGAAGCTCGCGAGAGGGGATGCTCCCGCAGGTACGCAGATTGACCCCACCAGCGGCGGAATCATCGACCAAAACACGGGCGTTCCGATCCAAGGTAGCACCCAGCAGTACGCCGCCCGCGGCGCCGGCATGGTGGCGCAAGCGCAAGAGGCGCCGCGCGTCGCCGGCGAGGAAGCGATCAACGCCAACCAAGCGCAGCTCACTCGTGAGACGCAACGGCAGAAGGCCAACACGGACGCATCGCTCGATCTCGTCAAGGTCAACGACGGTCGCGGCGGGGTAACGATGGTGCCGCGCCTCGATATCGTGAACCGCTCCGGCCGCTTCGCGCCGGGTGGCGATCTCGCCGGCACGCAGCCGAACGCCGGTGCGGACGACAACCCGTATCGGCCCGCGCAGATCAAGCAAGTATCGAAGGCGCAGGATGACGCCAACACGGCGGCGCAGCTCCAGACGGAAGTGCAGCAGACGAGCGCCGCGCTCAAGCAGTTCGGCCCCACGGGTCCGATGGCCGGGCACGTCCTGAAGGTGATGCAGCACCTTTCGCAGCTCGGGCTTCTGAGCCCGGCCGATCAACAGCGCGTTGCCAGCGGCGAGTTGGCGAACATGGATAGCAACTCGATCGTCGGCGCGATGGTCAAGGCGGTTGGCAACAGCCGCGTGCCCGTCGGCATCTTCAACAAGGTGGACGCGGCCAAGCCCGGTATCCTACGTGCGCAGCCGCAGCTCTCCCTCGAAGCGCTCAATCAGACGTTCCAGCGCCAGCGCGATTTCGGAGCGTTCGCGGCCGACTACTACAGCCGGCACGAGAACGCCTCGAAGCTCGACGCACAAACCGCGTTCGACAAGATCGCGCCGCCCGAGATGTACGCGAGCCGCGTGCTTCCGCTGGATCAACCGCCCAAAGGCAGTCCCCTCAAGCAGGGGTATGTCTACAAGAACAAGAACGGGCAGAGCGCAACTTGGATGGGCGATCACTTCCAGCCCGGAGTAGTGCAGTAAATGCCGCTTTCCGCAGACGACTTTTTCGGCGCCCCGCCGCCCGACGCTCCCACGCAAGGGATGAGCGCGGACGACTTTTTCAGCGCCCCCGCGCCGCCGACGCCGCCCGCTGCGCCTCCCGCGCAGGCGAGCACGCCGGGTTACGTCGGCTCGCGCTTCGTGGGCTCGTTGCTCCAGGGCGCGCAAAATCTCGGCAGCGCCGCCTCCTTGGAGATGAGCCAGCCGGATCAAGCAGACGAGATCGCAGCGATGCCGAGCGGGCAATCGACGGTCGACAAAGCGATGTATGGCACCGACAACGTGCCGCCTCCGAACACCGTGGCGCGCTACGCCGGTGACGTGGCAAGCGCCGCTGGTGCCGATCCCGTGGGTGCCGTAATCGCGCCCGGCGCTACTGCCGTGGGCGCGCTCGGCGGCACATTGGCGTCAGACGCCAACAAGGGCGCAGGCGGTGTGCTGCCGGATTGGCTGGCGCGCCTCATCGGCAGCGTTGCCGGTGGGGGCATCGGCGCCGCAGCCCCGCGCGTAGCGACGAAGGCGGTCGCAGGCGCGGCGCCCGCCGCAGCGGACGCGTCACTCGGCGCCGTGACCGGCAACAAGGCGATCACCAAGAACCTGACCAACGCCGGGCAGTTCGGTCAAACGCCGCTCGGACAGTTCCAGGGCGTCGCCGGCGATACGGCCGCCGCAGTCGGCGCCGAAGCGACGCCTATGCAGATCGGGCAAAATCTCGTCGCCAAGGCGACGGGGTGGCTCAAGGATCGCAAGGACGCCAACGACGCGGGCTATGACGCGCTGCGCCAGGAGATGCCCGATCCCGCCACGACCACCGCCTCGTCGGCCTTCGCCGTGAATATGCCGCCGGGGCCGAAGCCGCCGGCGATCATCAACGACTTCGCGCAGCGCATCACGAACCCCAAGCTGCCGCCGCCCGATTTCAACGAGCTGCAAAACTGGCGGAGCGAAGTCGGCGAGGCGATCAACGGGCTCCAGGGCGGCCAGGGCACGGGCCGGCTCAAGCAGTTCTATGGGGCGCTCTCGAAGGACATGGAGAGCACCGCGCAGGCGCAGGGCGGTCAGCAGCTCGTCGACAAATGGAAGCAGCTCGACGCCGGCTACGCCAGCGACAAGGCGATCGTCGCCAAGGCGTTCGGCTCGCTGCCGGATGCGACCACCACGCCGGAAGACGCCTTCGCGCAGCTCGCCGCCAACCCGGCGCAAAATCTGACGAAGCTGAAGATGCTCGTTGATAAGGGCGTCCTCGACGACAACGATATCGGCAACATCGCGAGCAATCAGTTCTACCGTTTAAACGCCAACTCGGATGGCATCGCCGATCCGACGACGTTCGCGCGCAACATGATCGCCATGCGGCAGAACAGCCCCGAGACGGTCGATTTCTTGTTCCGGCGCAACCCGCAGGATGCGGCGGCGTTCGACGACTACCTGAATACGGCGAAGGCCCTGCATATCGGCTCGGGCGCGGCCACCCAGGCGAAAGCGCGCGCGGCGCAAAATGCCATGACCGAGTTCGCCAAGCGCACCGGCCGAGCGGCCATCGCCGGCACCGTCGGCCGCTTCATCCCTGGGCTAGGCGAGGCCGGTGCCCTGGCCGGTACGCTGGGCGCGCTCGGGGAAGGCGCTGCGCCGGCGGCTCCGGCACTTCTCCAGGCTCCCGCGAAGGGTGCCTCCGAGGCCACCAGAACGTTCCTGCGCGGGCTCCTGTTCGGAGGCGCCGGAGCTACCCCTGGAACACCCAGCGGGCAGCAGTAAGAACGACCCCGGCCAGGGCGGCGCAGCCGGATAGCAGCAGCCAAGCCGCGGAGTACGTCGCTCCCACCACGGCGATCATCGCAATGCAGATCAGAGCTGCGGCGAAGCATAGAAGGGTCAGCCGTCGAACCATAGGTGCCTCCTAAAAGCGCCTGCCTATCACCCACGCAACCCCCTGTCAAGAGAGATAGCGATGGATACCGAGTTTCACGAGCGGCTTACCCGCGTCGAGACGCAGCTTGCCGCCGTCACCGCGACCGTGGACACCACGGCGGCCGACGTGCGCGAAATCCGCGACCACATGCTTACGGCCAAAGGGCGCCGGGTGGGGGCCGGTAAGGTGCTCGCCATCATCGGCGCCCTCGTCACCACGGCGGCCACGGTCGGGCTCGGGATCAACGCGGTGGCGGCGATGATTTTCCACCGTTAATCATTTTTCCTGTTGACTAGGTGGGCGCCTATCTCTAGGTTGGCGCCCACACACATTCTGAGAGGAACACGCACTTGCCGCAGCAGCCTCTATCCAACGTCGAGATCAACCATGCCGTGCTGGTGTGGACCCGTCACAACCATAGCCGAAAGCTGGCCGCTGCGGAGCTGGGCATCAGCGAAAGCGCGCTGGATCGCCGCCTCGAAGCCGGGAAGAAGCGCGGCTATGGCGTCACCAGCCGCGCCGTGACGGAGCAAGTGGCCGCGCGCCTCGAAGCCCGCTGCGAGCCGGTGCAGATGGCGAAGGAAGAGGCCCCCAAGGCGAGCCCCTTCGATCCGCGCATCGTCAGGCTTCAGGACGAAAACTCCCAGCTCAAGCGCGAGCTGAAGCAGGCGGTGCGCGACCAGCTCAACACCGAGAAAATCCGGCGCGAGATCATCGGCATTGCCGACGTGTCCGCGGCGCCCCCGTCCTGGCTCGTCGATCTCTCGAAGCGCGACCATAGCGGCCCCGGCACGCCGATGACGATTTGGTCGGACTGGCATTGGTCGGAAGTCGTGCGCCGGGATGAAGTCGGCGGCGTCAACGAGTTCGACCTGTCGATCGCCCACCGGCGCGCGCGGCGCCTCGTCGACAAGATCGTCAAGCTCGCGTTCAACCACCAAGTTCACGCCGGCTATCCCGGCATCGTCGTCTGTCTCGGCGGCGACATGATCTCCGGTGAAATTCACGGCGAGCTGGCCGACACCAACGAGATGAAGACCATCCCGGCGATTTGGGACATTTACAACGTCCTCATTGCCATGCTCAAGGAAGTGGCCGACAAGTTCGGCAACGTCTTCGTCCCCTGTGTCGTCGGCAACCACGGCCGCAACACGCTCAAGCCGCGCGCGAAGAGCCGCGTTTATACGTCCTTCGAGTGGCTTCTGTACGTGATGCTGGAGCGGTACTTCGAGCACGATCCGCGCGTGCGCTTCTTCGTGCCGAACGATATCGACGCGCTGTTCAAGGTGAACGGCACCCGCTACCTGCTCACGCACGGCGACGCGCTCGGCGTCAAGGGCGGCGACGGCATTATCGGTGCGCTCGGCCCGATCATGCGCGGGCGCATCAAGGTCGGTCACGCGCAAGCGCAGATCGGCCGCGACTTCGACGTGATGCTGCAAGGCCACTGGCATCAGTACCTCGCGCTTATGTCGCTCATCACCAATGGCTCGCTGAAGGGGTATGACGAGTATGCGCGCACGATACTGCGCGCGCCCTTCCAGCTCCCGATCCAGGCCATGTGGTACGACCATCCCCTCGTCGGGATCACCAAACACGAGCCGATCTATCTCGAAGACCAGCGTTCGGCGGGCGCGTCCGACGGCTGGGTTTCCCTCCCGCGCGCCTGAAGGAGTGCTCCCGATCATGCGCCCCACGGTTTATCTCTCCGGCCCGATAACCGGGCTCGACTACGCCAATTGCACCGACTGGCGCGAGTACACGCGGCAGCGCTTCGCCGAGCACGGGATCGACGGGCTCTCTCCGATGCGAGGAAAGGAGTTTCTTCGCGACGGCGGCGTGATCGACGGCGACATGCAAGCCGTACTCACCCATGCGATGACGCAACCGGCGGCGATCGTCGCGCGCGACCGCTGGGACACGACGCGCTGCGATTTCGTCCTCGTCAACATGCTCGGCGCGCAACGCGTGTCCATCGGCACTGTCGTCGAGATCGGGTGGGCCGATCTGGCGCGACGCCCGGCCGTCCTGGTGATGGAGCCGAAGGGCAATATTCACGAGCACGCCTTCGTGCGACAGCTCGCGTCCTACCACGTCGAAACCCTTGAGGAAGGGATCGACTTGATCCTGGCGGCGCTCGCGCCGCGGAGGGAGGCATGAGCACGCATCCCACGCCTCATGGGGACGCGCTCCGCGATGTAATCGCGGAGATCGAGAGCGCACGCGGTAAGTTCGGGCCGATGCGCAGCGCTCACGAGGGATACGCCATCATCCTCGAAGAGCTGGACGAGCTGAAAGCGCACGTCTGGACAAACCAAAGGCGCCGTGATCTGGCCGCGATGCGGCGCGAAGCCATGCAAGTCGCTGCAATGGCCGTGTGTTTCATGGCCGAGGTGTGCGGCGAGGAAGCAGGGCGCAGATGAGCGCAACCCTTCCGACCGACGCCACGGCGCGCAAGAACGCGCCGATGTATTGCGGGCTTCTCAAGTATTTCCCGCGCGCGCTCGCCTACGTCGCCGAAGTTTCCCGCATCGGCAACGAACAGCACAATCCGGGCCAGCCGCTGCGGTGGGCGAAGGAGAAGAGCACCGATCACGGCGACTGTATCGTGCGCCATCAATGCGACGCCGGTACGCGCGACAGCGATAACGTGCGCCATAGCGGCAAAGTGGCATGGCGCGCGCTGGCGCAACTCGAAATCGAGCTGGAGGAAGCAGAGAAGGCGCAGCAGACGCATACGCTTGGCGCCGGCGAGATGCCGCCACACGAGCCCAAGGCCGATGCGCCAAACTTCTGCGCCCATTCGCAGTTCAAGACCATCACCAACCACGAGACGGGCGCCGTCTGTTGCGGCGGCTGCGGCACGAACCTGCGCTCCGTTGCCACGGCCTACAACAAGGGCGCCACGCGCCGCTGTAACCACGCGGCCTATGCCGTCCACACCAACGGCATCGAGCGTTCGTGCGCAGGCTGCGGCGAGCGGTTGGCCGACACGGCGGCCGTGGGCGTCTCGTGGAGCGAGCCCGATCCGCCACCCGGCGGCCTCAAATGGATATGCGGCCCCGGCTGCGACGGTAGCTGCACCGCCGACTGCCCCGGCAGACGCAAAGCGCTCTCGCCGGCGAAGACCGCAAGGCGGTCCATGACCGTCACCATGTCGCCGTGCGGCTGCAAGCTCCCGTTGGGACTGACATGCACGGCATGCGGAGCGCGGCCGTGAGCATCATTCTGCCGCCCCTGCCGCTCACGCCGACGCCCTACAAAGGCGTCATCTCCCCTGCCGGCCGAGAGGCGGTGATCCTCACGACCTACGGCGAGGCTGACGGCGAGCCTGACGATGGTGTCGCCGGCGTCGTGTGGGTGATCCGCACGCGCGCCGAGTGGCCCAAACCCGAGTGGTGGGGGTACACGCTTTACGGCGTCTGCCACCGGCCGGAGCAATTCGATTGCTGGCTCGCCGGCAGCACGGACTACACCCGAACCTGCGCGCTGAAGGATGCGGACCCGCAGTACCAGCGCATCGCGAAGATCGTCGATGGCGTCCTTGCGGGCACCATCGCGAACTTCGACCGGGGGCGCCACTCACTACAAAGTCACCGGCACGAAAGCCTCCTGGGACAAGTCGGCCGCCCAGGTGACGCCTCGCATCATTGGCCGGCAATCCTTTTACAGATTGGGACCTTCAGCATGAATGTTCTCGCATACCTGAAGGCGCGCGCCGGCGAAGTGTCGTCGGTGCTCGCCGCTTCCGGCGCCTTCGGCGTCGGGCTCGCCTACGTCACCGGCCAGATGACCGCCAAGCAGGCGCTTGTCGGCGCCGGCGCGGCCGTCGTCGCGTATGTCTACCCCGAGAGCAAGGCGGCGGTCGCGCAGATCGCCAACTCGGTAGCCGCCGGGTCCGTCAAGGTGCTCGCCGTGCTCGGGCTCGCCGGCGCCCTCACGCTCGGCGCGTGCTCGCCCACCGGCCAGCTCACGCCACAGGCGCAGAACGTCGTCAACGTGCTCTGTGCCGCGGACAAGAACGCCCCGGCCGTGGTCAACGGTGTGGGCGTGCTCGTGACCATCGCCGATCCGGCGACCGTGGGCGCCGTCTCCGCCGCCGACGCGGCTGACCAGCTCGCCCATCCCGCCGTGCAGGCGGCGTGTGCGGCGGTCGGTGCCGGTGCCCCTCAGTCGGTCACGGTGACGCCCGCCCCCGTGGCGGCCACCCCGGCGAGCTAGGGCAGCCCCGATGCTCCGCGACCGGAACACCGTTGCGATGGTGGCGGAGCATTGGGAGTGCTCTACTGATACCGTCTATCGGCGCATCGCCGATGGAACCCTACCTTGCCTCCGAATTGCAGGCATGCTACGCATCACCCGCGAGCAAGTCGAAGCCTGCGAGGCGGCATGCACCAACTTTGGCAGCACGACAACGGGGTCTGGTACGTCCTATACGGCCCCCGCCTCAAGAGGCGCGTTTCAGCTCGGACGCGAGATCGCGGGCAGGCTGAAGCGTTCCTCGCTCAGTTCATCGCCGGCGCCAGCGCGCCAGTTATAAATGAGCCGACGGTCGAAGAAATCCTCAACGGGTATCGAGCTGATAGGGCTCCCCGAGTGCGAGGCGTCGACACTCTGCGCTTTAATTGCGAGGCGCTTAGACGCCATCTCGGCCGGCTTAGCCCCAATCAACTACTTCCTGCGGTCATCCGCTCTTATGCGATCGGGCGCGGCGTCGCGCCGGGTACGATCCTCCGCGAAATAGGCGTTCTCCGCGCTGCGCTCGCTTGGGCAGTCGAGCACCAATGGATCACCGCCGCGCCGATCATTCGCAATCCCGTCAAAGCACCAGCGCCGCGCAACCGCTGGCTCACCCGCGAAGAAGCCCGGGGCCTAATAGATGCCTGCCGCGAGCCCCATATCCGAGCCTTCGTCATGCTCGGGCTTATGACCGCGGCACGCACCGGCGCCATCCTCGAATGCCGCTGGGAGCAAGTCGATCTGGAGCGCGGCGTGATCGACTACGGCCCAGGCCACGGCAACAAGCGCCGCGCCGTCGTACCAATCAACCCCGAGCTGGCGCGCGCGCTGGCGGCCCTCCTTGAGCTGTCCTGTACGGACTTCGTTATCGAGTTCCACGGCCGCCGCGTGACCCGGATCAAGAAGGGCTTTCGTGCCGCCTGCGACCGCGCCGGGCTCGTGGGTGTCACCCCGCATATCCTGCGCCACTCGGCCGCGACGTGGCTCGCGATGGACGACGTACCTATGCGCGAGATAGCCCGGCTCCTGGGCGACGAAGAGGCGACCGTGGAGCGCGTCTATGCCAAGCATAGCCCGAGCTACCTGCGGCGCGCCGCCGGCGCCTTACAGCTCTCTCCGGCCGCGTCGTGAGGCGCCTTACAGGTGAAAGGCGGATCGCCGGAGAGGCGCGGATCGGTGCCAGGAAATACCGATCTGGCGCGGCTCTAAGCGATTGATTGCGGTAGGTATCCCCAACCTTGACATGGTAGGGGTCACAGGTTCAATCCCTGTCGTGCCCACCACTTCCACCCGCAGGAAACCGGTTTTCTGCGGGTTTTCATTTCGATCGTCGTGGCATGCGGCGGGCCCTCGGCAGGCAGTCACATCTTGAGGATGTGCTCGGGATCGATCCGGCCGCTCAGCACATGCGCGAAGGCGATGCCGTTGCCGACCAGACGCGAGCGGCGCTCGAGCGCCTGCCCGGGCAGGAACATTCGCCCGCCATTGGCGAGCAGGGCGCACAGCAGCAGCTTCGCCAGCCTGCTCGTGCCCATGCCGGTGCCTTTGTGCCAGATGTAAATCGGGTTCATCACCTGCGAATAGCCGTAGCGCCGGCCTTTGAGCCGGCCCGCGCCCGCGCCCAGATGCACCATGCGGCAATTCTCGATGCGCGCGACGCGGCCGAGGCGGGCGCAGGCGAGGGCGAAATCGGTGTCCTCGAGCCAGCCATAGAGCGGCAGCCGCTCATCGAAGCGGATGGCGCGGAAGACGGCGCGGCGCACGCTCATATTGCAGCCATGGGGCGCGGCGTTGGGCCTGACCTCGAGCGGGTCGCTGTCTTTGCCGAAGGAGGAGCCGTCCTCGGCGAGACGCTGCTTGGCATAGGCCCGGGACAGCTCGCGCCTGACGGCCGTGCCGTCGGCCGCAACGTGGCCGTCCGCCAGCAGCATCTCGGGGAACATGCGGAAGGCACGCTCGACCCAGCCCAGATAATCCCACCGCAACTCGGCATCGTCGTCGACGAAGGTGACGATCTCGATTTCCGGATCAAGCGCGTCGATCGCCCGGTTGCGCTGGCGGGTCAGGCCGCGTTCGGAGAACAGGACGGTGACTTCGGGCAGCGCGCGCGTCGCCGGCGCCACATCGGGCTCGCCGGCAACCGCCACGATCAGCTGTCCCGGACGGCAACTCTGAGCCAGGACGGAGAGCACCGTGTCGTGCAACACGCCCGGGCGGCCGGCGGATGCGATCACCACCGCGAGGTGGCGTGCGTATCGCTGGTTCGCGGGACTTTCCGGCTGTGCAACCAGCATGCGTTCCCCCTGCGCTGCCTTCGGCAGAACGAGCCGCGCGGGAGATTGGTTCCTCCGTGGAAGGCGCTTGGGCCGCCCCCAACAGGCCGGCGCCGATCAGTCCGGCGCCACCGGCGTTCCGAGACCGAGGGTGAAGTCGATCGTGGCGCAGAGCGCGAAGGGCAGCATCTGGTCGCCGAGCGCCAGGCCAAGATCGGCGGCGATGGGCTGGCTTGCGAAGTCGTTGAGCGTGAGGCAATGCTCGCCCTTGATGGACGGGCTGCCCGCCACGGCCGTGATCGTGGTATCGGCGATGATCACGGATCGATAGCTGGCGGCAGCCGGGGAGGCGGCGTCGCGGACCTGCTTGAGCAGGATCATCGGCGCCCCCGGGAGGCCGGCGCCGCCGGCTTCGAGCAGCCTTGCCATTACCGCCATCAACTCAACGAAGAGATCGCCGGCCAGCAAGCGTGCGATGGCGCTTGCCAGGCCTTCGTCGCCCACGGGCTCGCTTCCCGCCGCGGCCGATGGTCCCGGGGTCAAGCGAAAGATCTCCGCCATGGTGGCGCGGGCCTTCGGTGCCAGTGTCTTGACGGCAAGCGTCGAGACCGCGATGGCGCCATCCCTGGGATCGCCGGGCGAAGCCTCGATGGTCGCCCAGGCCTTGGGGAAACCCCAGACCTCCCGTCCGCCCACGACCGCCAGCCAATTGTCGACGAAAAGATAGGCCGGGTACCAGAAGACCGAAAACGGGCGCTGCGCATCGGTGACCGGGATCCAGAAGCCGATATCGGTTTCCGGCATGGTGCCCTGTGCCGAAAACGGCGGCGTCACCGAGCCGGTGTCGGCCGCGGCCATGATCGCGAGAAACACGTATTTCGACAGGATGCGGTAGCGTCCGGGAGAGGTCGCCGCGTTGAGCGTGCGGTCGACGAAATTCTGGATCGCCGCGCTGTCGCCGGCGCAGGGCAGCGACATGAACCGCGCCTCGTTGCAGCAGTAGGGCGGCGCGGGCAGGGCGGCACCGCCGAAATAGATGTACTCAGCTTCGCCCGCTGGCATGGTCGTTTCTCTCCATGGGACTGAGATCTCGGCTGGCGCCGGTTTGCTGGAAGGCGGCTTCGGCGAGCGCCGTCCAGCGCTCCGCCATCGCCGGGGACGATGGGGCCTTCGTCGCCAGCGCGGTCGCCGCGCGAGCGATCTCGTAGGGCATGCGATTGCGCTCGGCCCAGGCGAGCGCGCGCGCCCAGCAACGCCGCGCCTTGGCCGGCGCGCCGCGCTGCCAGTGCAGATAGCCGCGGCAAAGCCACAGGCGCGGCCGGCCGATCCGATAGAGCATCGCATAGCGGGCCAGAACCCTGAGCGCGCGTGCCGCCTCGCGATGGTAGCGCCGCCGCTCGTCCGGTTGCACATGCGCCAGGCCCAGCCAGACCTCGACCGCGCTCGCATAGCCTTCGAGCGAGGTATAATTGTTGGGCGGCGTGCTCTGGACGAGGGCGGCGACGTTTTTCGCCGCCTTGAGGGCGAGCTGCGTGTCGCCGCGGCGCAGATAGGCGAGGCTCAGGAGGCCTTCGCAGATCAGTCGCGAGTGATTGTCGTGCTGATCGCGGAGCTGCTCTTGCGCGGTGAGCAGCAGCAGAATGGCATCGTGCAGCAGGCCCAGCGGCAGCAGCGCCTCGGCGGCACCATAATTGGCCCAGGCCTGATGCTGACGGCTGTGCTGGCGATCCGCCCGCCGGCGCAACTCCTCGAACGCCGCGCGCGTCAGCGCGAACCGGCCACGATAATAGTGGACCATGGCGTCCGCGGTGAGCTCGACATTGGCGAAATAGGGGTCGGCGAACTCGGCTATGGCCTCGACGCGCCGGCGTGCATCCTCGTCGACGCGTTCCCAATCGCAGACGGCCGCGTGATGCATGCGTGTATAAAGAAAGTAGAAGCGGCGATCGTCGGCCGTGCCGCACAGCGCCGCATTGCGCTCATAGCGGCGCAGCAGATGCCGCTGCACCGCGGGGAGACGAAGCAGGCCTGCCGACACGGCAAGAATGCCGTAGGCATTGGCCGCGTTGACGCGCTCGCCGGATTGCGAGGCGAAGTCGGCCGCGAGCAGAGCCGCCAGCATCAGCCGCAGCGCGGAGGCGTGGTAATAATAGGCGAGCATGACGATGGTGGCCGCCTGGGCGGCTGCGTCGAGTTCGCGCAACCGCTCCGGCGACGGCGCCTGGGGCGGCCGAAACCGGCGGCCGAGCTGACGCAGGATGGCGGCAACGCATTTGACCGCCGCAGATCCCGCGCGCTCGGGCCAGGCGTAGCCCAGCCCCGCAAGCACCTCGCGTCCGAGGCGTCGTCCCTCATCCATCTCGCCGAGCCACATCTGGCATATGGCGAGCCGGATCTGCCAGTCGCGCCGCAGCAGGGCGCGATGCGCGGACACTGCCTCCGGCAGCTCGACGATGCTCAGCGCCCGCTGTGCCAGCTCGGCGGCAACGCCGAAAGCGCCGTCATGCCGCGCCACTTCGCTGGCACGATCCAGATACTGGAAGGCCTTTTCGTAGTGCCCCGCGAGCCGGTAGTGGAAGGCGAGCAGCGCGTAGCTGCGCCGCGGATCGGCCTCGGCGGCGGGCTCGAGCACCTGCGCGATCGCCAGATGAAGCGCGCGTCGCTGCGCCGAGGGCAGCCGGTCGTATCCGGCCTGGCGAAAGATGGCGTGCGCGAAGGACAGGTGCTCGCCGCTTTCGCCCTCCTTCTCCGCGTTCTCGATGATGAGGCCGGCACGGATCAGCCGGTCGAGACCGAGCCGCAGCTCCGGCCGGGACCCGTCGTGAGGATAGACCGCCTGCAGCAGCGAGAAGCTGAAATCGATGCCGATCGTGCTCGCCGTCTTGAAGGCGAGCTGCTCGACCGGGCCCAACCGATCCAGTCGATCGGTGACCAGCGCCTCGACGCTGCTCGGCAGGGACAGCGCGTCGAGCTCGCGGCGGTCTATGGCAAATTTCGCGGCATTGCCGTCGCAGCTGACGATGCCGCGCTCGCGCAGCACCTTGGCGAGCTCGGTGGTGAACAAAGGATGTCCCGATGTGGCGCGGTGAACCCAGTCGGCGAGCTCGTCGGAGGGCCGTTCGACCTCGAACGCCGCCATGAGCAGCGCCTTCGCATCTCTCGCCGTCAGGCCCTTGATCGGGATCCGCTCGAAAGTGTCGAGCTCCGCGAGCCGGGACAGGAGCAGCGTGCCGTCCTCGTCGGGCCGCGTTGCGATCAAGACCGCCGCGCCGGTCGCTTCAAGCCAGAGATCGACGAGCAGCGTCGTCGACGTGTCGTCGAGCCAATGACCGTCGTCGAAGACGAGGAGGGTCGGGGAGCGCTTGGCCTTCCGGGCGATCAGGCGGACCAGCAGCTCTCGCGTGGCGATGGCACGCGCCCGCTCTCCCATCCCGCGGATAAGGTCGTTTTGCGGTATCCCGACCGGCGCAACCGCGTCGATCAGCGGTGCCAGCGCCAGAGCCTCGGGATCATCGGCCAGGAAACCGAGAATGCGCTCGCGCTGGAGCGGAAGCGGATCTTCCGCGCGGCCGCCGAACAGGTCGAGGAAGACGTGGCGCCAGGCCGCGTAGGGCGCGCCGACCGTCAGCGGCGTGCCGCCGCCATAGAGAACCTCGATTCCGAGCTCGCGCGCCTGCTGCATCGCGGCCCGCATGACCGACGATTTGCCGATGCCCGCGGCGCCGACCAGGGCGCTGATCGTCGGCCTGCCGTCGTTGAGATCGAGCAGCTTCTCGCGCAGCCGCGACATCTCCTCCTGCCGTCCCACCATCAGCCGCGTCGCCGCCGGCTGTGGCGGCCGGTCCTCGTCGGCGATCAGCTCGAAGACGGCGGCCGACGAGCTCATGCCCTTGAGCTGCAGCGGCTCGAGCGCCGTGAAGCGGTATCCCCGGATCGAAGCGGAGCAGGTTTCCTCGTCGCACAGGATCCGGCCCGAGGCATGGACCATGAGACGGACGGCGCGGTGCACGGTCGTGCCGTAGATGGTGAAATCCCGTCGCGCTTCCGTGCCGACGGGGCCGCGGAGGATCTTTCCTGTGGCGATGCCGATGCGCGCGGTGATGCCGATCTCCCAGAGCGCGCGGCGCGCGGCGACGGCGGCGGCGAGCGCCTGATCGGGATGATAGGAACCGATGCGCGGCGGCAGCCCGAAACTGATCAGCGACAGGGGACCCTTGTCGTCGATCTGAACCTTCTCCTGCAGACCGGAATAGGCGTGGACGAGCCGATCCAGCCGCGCGGCGGCGCGGCGCACCAAGTCGAACGACGCCGCGTCGGCGCAGGACAGACCTTCAAAGCCCACGAACATCACCGTCGCAACGCGCAACTCGGCGAGCCAGTCGAGTTGCTGGCTGTCGATGAGCGCGGGCATCGCCGGCGGCCGAATCCAACGGTGGTCGAGGGGCCCGCGCGCTTCGGGCCGAGCCGGGACGGCGGTCGCGTCGCTCTCGCCCGTCACCGCGTCGAGCGCCAGGCCGCCCTGGGGCAGCAGCCGCGAACGGAACTCGCCGGGGACGAGATGGCGCGCGGATTCCGCCACCACCGCTTGCCCGCGCTCCGCGACCGCGCAGCTGGCAAAGAGATCGGTGATCAGGGGACCCGCGATCAGAAGCTGACCGCGGACGGCGTTGCTTTCGAGCTCGCCGATGAAGACCTGGCCGACGCCGATGCCGATCTTGACGGCAAAATGGCTCTCGTCGACCGCTCCTGCCTTCCGCGTCCGATCCAGGATGCCGAGGGCGCATCGGCTGGCGGCGATCAATTCCGGCAGTGGATCGGGATCGGAGTCCGGCGCGGCACAGGGCCACAGGATCACCAGCCCGTCGCCGGTGACGGTCGCGACCTCGCCGCCGAAATCGGTCGCTTCCTCGATCACCGCCTTGAAGCAGCGATTGAGCACGTCGATGACATCCTCGATGCCGGCTTCGCCGCGGCCGCTCTCCAGGCGATCCGTGACCGCGGTGAAGCCGGCGATGTCGAGGCAAAGCCCGACCGAGCGCAGCGCGACGGTCTTGCCCTCGCTTCGCGCCGCGCCGGCAAACAGGCGGCGATGGAGATCGTGCGGGATGAAGCTGGCGTAGGCGTCGGCGCCTTCACCTGCTCCGGCACCGCGCCGGGTCTGCTGGGGGTCGCCATCGTCTACGCGACGACGCCGTCATCCGAACCGGCGAGAGCCGCTCCGGCACCCAGCCCGCCCATGACGGCGACTTCCATGCATCCGGCGTTGAAGGCGGCGACCCGCACCCAGTCGCCCGCGAGATAGAGATTGCCGTACTCGGTCGGGCCCGGCGGCAGCCGGTCCTCGAGCGTACCCGGCAGGCTCAGCACGTAGCGCTCGGAGCCCGAGATGTTGGCCCGCCAATACTGGTCGCCGAGCCGGTCCTCGCCGAGCCGGCCCGGCGCGGCATGGAGCAGCGACCAGCGAAACCCCTGCGCGTCGACCGCCTCGGGCCAGAGCCCGCCGATCGTATGATTGAGCCAGCCGACCGCGTTGCTGCGGACCAGCGCCGTCGCTCCGGGCAGCGGGTCGCCCGCCGGCGGAATCTCCGCATCGGCCAGCACCGCGCAGAAATAGGCGATGTTCTGCGGCCCCGTCGGGCCCCAGCTCTCCTGCGCCAGCAGATGCGACATGTCGGACCAGGTGTCGAACGCCGGCTCGAAGGAGGTGCAGGTCGGGCCGACGATGTCGGGCGGCGCCGGCTTCTCGACGAAGGGGCCGCCGAAATCCGGCAATTGGCAGTCGCTCCAGAGCTGCAGCGCCTGCGTGCTCACCGTCGCGATGGCGTCGAGCATCTGCTTCCACCGCGAGCCCGGCGTTGCCAGCCGGGCGCAGATGCGGGTCAGCGCGCCCGGGGGAATGCCGAGGATGACGGCATCGAAGTCGATGCCGCAGGCGAGGATCTGCTCGCCGATGGCGTAGCTCTGGTAATCGTCTTCGAGATCGATCTGCTTGTCCTTCAGCACCTGCCCGTTGGTCAGGAGGTCATAGCGCGGCGTCGACGGCCAGCACGGCATTCCGTTCACGTCGACGAAAGGCTCGTAGTCCGGCGCGATCGGCTGCGCCTGCAGCGCTATCCGGATCTGTTCGATGCGGCCGTCCTTGGGGATCAGCTCCTCGACGCGGTGAAAGAACTCGAACTTGACGCCCTTGTCCTTCAGCACCTTGTAGATCGGGGCGAAGATGATGTCGCCGGCGCCCGCCGCCATCTTGAAGAAGAGGGCGCCCTTGTAGGTGAAGATCAGCCGGAAGAACGCCTCGAGGGCGGAGGCCGCGGAAAGCCGCGGCTTGCTCCGATCGCCGCCCTCATAGGCGAAGGTATAGTCGTAGCCCGACACGAGCAGGGTCGAGGTGATCGTGATGTCGAGCGGATGATGACGCTTCAGCAGCTCCACGAGATCGTATTTGTCGACCACCGCGAAGCCGCCGGTGAGCACGCCGTCGAACACCATCGCTGCCGCCACGCAGCGCAGGAGGTCGAGGCAGATGATCATCCGCCTGAGCTCGGTGTCGTCCCAATCGACGATCGCATCGAGGCGCGCGATGACGTTGCTGTGATAGCGATCCAGGAACCAGCCGACCGAGGCGGCGACATGAACGAGGTCCCCGAGCGTCTGCTGAGCTTCGAGGGCGATGACATGGGCGTAGTGCAGGAGCGTGTCGCCATGCGCCGGGGAGGGTGATGGCGCGGCCTGCGGTATCGCGCCGGCAACGGGCTCGGGAATGTCGAGCGCAGCGGCGGGCACGAGGCCGCGGATGTCAGGCGGCAGCTCGGCATGGATGGTCTTCAGCCGCGTCAGGACAAGGATCAGGTATTGCAGCAGCGTCGGCGGGGCGCCCGGTCCTTCGCCCGGCCATTGATCGTTGGGCGCATAATACATTCCCCAATCGAGCCACTGGCCCTTGTAGAATTCGGCGAGGCAGACGTGGTTCTGCTTGATGAAAGCCTGCTGGATCGACTTGATCGGGCTGGTCGGGCATACGTAATCCCGGTAGATGTCGTTCATCATGCGGAATGCGTTCTCGTAGAAGCCGGCCCAGACATGGAGACCGTGCTCCTCGATGCGGTCGTGAAACGCCGCGTTGCGGCCGCTGGCGCCCTTGCCGCCCAGACGCCAGCCGAGCTGGTGCACGGTGATCTCGAAGCGGTCCTGCCAGTTCGGCTGCTGGGTCAGCTTGTAGACGGCTGCAAGCGCGCCGATCCCGCCGCCCAGCACGGCGACCCGTTGCTTTCCGGATGTGGTCATCAGCCGAGGCCCCCCTCGTCAGCAGCTATGCTACATGTGCTGGTGATAATCTATGGTCGCGTATTCTGGGCTCAAATCGTCCCGACGACTAGGAAATTTGCACAACGCGGCGGGCGCGGCAATTTCAGGGTGCCGTGCTTGCGTCCGCGCGGCATCGACGCCGCCCCGTCACGTAGAAGACTTGCCGTTCGGCGCACCGCCGCCGAATCTTACGAGGGCGGCGCCACGTCCTCCGGGATGCCGGCCAGGCGCATGCCCTCGCAGATGCGCTCGCGCTGCGCGAGATAGACGGGATTGTCGCTGGGCGTCTCGCGGCAGAACCGCGCGATGGTGAAATGCGGCAGCACTTTCTCTCCCGCGGCGCGGGCTGCGGCGGCCTCGGCGTTGCGTCCGGCGAGCGCGAGCGTGACCGCCAATAACATATGGGCGATGCCGAAACTGGGGTTGAGCGCCGTCGATCTGCGCAGCTGCGCCAGCGCCCGGTCGAGCCGGCCGAGGCATAGATCCGCGATGCCGATGAAGAGATACCAGCTGGCGATGCCGGGCTCGCGCGGGCTGAGCCGCAGCGCCGCGGCGACATCGGCCTCCGTCTCCTCGGCGCGGCCGAGGAAGATCTTCATCAGCCCGGCAAAGGCGTGCGACCAGACGAAGTTGGGGTTGAGGCTGAGCGCGATCTCGGATTCGCGCAGCGCCGCCTCCGGGTCGCGCAAGGCATAGAAGACATTTGCGCGGCAATGATGCGCCTGGGCGTAGTCGGGCGCCAGCGCCAGCGCCTGCTCGATAGCCGCCTCCGCGGCGCGGATCTGCTCGGGCCGCTCCTCGGAGGCGAAGCTCATCACCTCCGTCATGAGCGTGCCGGCGAGGCCAATCAGCGCCGCCACATTCCTCTCGTCGAGCCGCAGCGCCGCCTCGAACAGCCCGCGGGCGGTGCGCGTACGGCGCGTCGAGACCGGCTCGTTCCACATGGCTAGGCCGCGCATGCTGAGATCGACCGAATCCATGTTGCTGGGCCGCTCGCGCTCCGCCCGGCGGCTCTCGGCCGCCTGGATCTCCATGTTGAGACTGTGCGCGAGCCGCGCAGTGATCTCGTCCTGCATGTCGAAAAGGTCGGCGCGCGGCTTGTCGAACCGCTCGGCCCAGAGATGGGCGCCGGTGGCGGCGTCGATGAGCTGGGCGTTGACCCGGATGCGGCTGGGGCTGGTCTGCACGCTGCCTTCCAGCACGTAGCGCACGCCGAGCTCGCGGCCGATCTGTCGGGCGTCGAGCGCCTTGTCGCGATAGCTGAAGGCGGTGTTGCGCCCGATCATGAAGACGCCCGGCAGGCGCGAGAGGTCGGTGGTCAGGTTCTCGGTGATGCCGTCGACGAAATAGTCCTGTTCCTTATCGCCGCCGAGATTGGCGAAGGGGAGCACCACCAGCGAGAACCGCGGCGCGCCCGCCAGCCGGTCCTGGCCCGCGCCGGGCGGCGCCACGGCATAGACGTGCACGGGCTCGGCGATGTTCTTGAGCGCGTGCTCGCCGAGATCGGTGAAGGCCGCCGCGACCTTGCCGCGGCTTTGCTCGTAGGCGGCGCGCGACAGGCAGATGCCGCCGGGCTCGGCGATCGCCTCCAGCCGGGCCGCGATGTTGACGCCGTCGCCGAGGATGTCGTCGCCGTCGACGACGACATCGCCGAGGTTGATGCCGATGCGGAAGTCGAGGCGCTCGCCGGCGGCGCGCGCGGCGTTGCGCTCGGCGAGGCCCTGCTGCATCGCCACCGCCGAGCGCACGGCGTCGACGACGCTGGCGAACTCCGCCAGCAGCCCGTCGCCCATGGTCTTCACGATGCGGCCTTGATGCGCGGCGATGACCGGGGCGATCAGCTCGCCCTGCAGCGCGCGCAGCCGCGCCAGCGTGCCTTCCTCGTCCGCTCCGGTCAGCCGGCTGTAGCCGGCGACATCGGCCGCGAGGATGGCCGCAAGCCTGCGGCGGGTCTGTTCCTGCGCCATGCCTCCTCCCGCTTGCGGCGAGGCCGCGCGGCGTTCACTCCGGTCCCGCGACGATCGGGTTCACCAGGCTGCCGCATTGCGCGATGTCGATGCGCACCTCATCGCCGGGCTTGAGGTATTCGCCGCGCCCGTGGCCGACGCCGGCGGGCGTGCCGGTAGCGATGACGTCTCCCGGCCGCAAGGTGACGCGGCGGCTGAGATAGGCGATCTGCTCGTCGATGCGATGGATCATCTGGCCCGAATTCGAATCCTGCTTGAGCACGCCGTTGACCCAGAGCTTGATGCTCAGATCATGGGGATCGGCGACGGCGTCGTGCGGCACGATCCAGGGGCCCATCGGCGCGGCATCGTCGAAGCATTTCTGACCGAGCCAGTCGAAGATGAAGGGCGAGCCGGCGCGGTCCTCGCGTCGCATCAGGTCGCGCGCCGAGAGGTCGTGAAAGATGACATAGCCGGCGACCGCCTCGAAGGCGCGCTCCACCGACAGGTCGCGCGCGGTTCGGCCGATGACCACGCCGAGCTCCGCCTCCCAGTCGAGCTGCCGGACGCCGCGCGGAAAGCGCACCGGCGCGCCGGGGCCGACGATCGAGGAGGCCGCGGTCTTGAGGAAGAACCAGGGCTCGTCCGGCTTCTTGAACGGCGGCGGCGGCTGGCCGGTGGTGCGGCGCTGCACCTCGGCCATCTCCGCCAGGTGGTCCCAGTAATTGGCGCCGGCGCAGAACACCGTGCCGGGATAGAGGATCGGCGCCAGCAGCCTGGTCTCGGCGAGCGGCTGCCCGTCCTGCGGCCTCGGCCGCGCGGCGGCGAGCAGCGGACGCGCCACGTCCCAGGCTTGCAGCAGGCCCAGCACCGAGGAGGCATCGATCGCGGCCCCGGCGAGGAGCGCGGCCGCGCGATGGACGCGGTCGCCGATCAGCACCCCGGCTTCGGCGCCGCCGGCGGCGGCGCGACAGCTGACCAGGCGGTAGTCCATGGGCGCGCTCCTTCCGCTTTTCATGCGATCGCCGGGCGATGGCCGCTCACTATTCCAAATCGCCCGTTGCCTGGCAAATGCGCGATCCGCCGCTGACCGCGATATTGCCAGTCGCAGACGGCGATGGCACTCTGCCAAGGACGCGAGGAAAGAGCCTCGAGAAGGAGAACCACATGACGCAAGCGGCGCCGGAGCCGGTGCTCAAGCTGAAATTCCTCTCGCACGGCACGCTCGAGGCCTATGATCTCGACAAGACGCGAAAGTTCTACGAGGAGTTTCTCGGCCTCGAGGTCGTGCGCACCAGCAAGGTCTCGCTGATGATCCGGCTGGGCAACACCAACACCATTGCCGTCGTCAAGAACGAGCGCAAGCAGGTGATGCCGATTCTGAACCACAACGGCCTCGATGTGGCGGCCCGCGAGGAGGTCGACCAGTGCTACGAGGTGGTGATGGCCGAGAAGGACAAATGGGGCATCAAGAAGGTCACCCGCCCGGTCGATCAGCACGGCACGCGCAGCTTCTATTTCCTCGATCTCGATGACAACTGGTGGGAGATCCTGTGCAATCCCGAAGGCGGCTACAGCTGGATGTTCGAAGCCGGCCGCGACATCGAGGAGTGGGGCGCCACCACGGATGGCAGCCATCCCAACCAATATGCCCGCAAGCGCTTTTCCTCGCGCCATCTGAACGTCGAGACCGAGGGCGAATAAGCCGCACGCTCAGAACGTCCATTGCAGGGCGAGATAATAGGAAAATTCATCGCTCGCCGCGACGTTCTCCAAACCGCGTCCGGCCGAGACCAGCAAGTGGTAATGCTCGGTCAGATCGTAGACCGCGCCCAGGTTGAGGCCGGTCGTGTCCTGGCTCCCGAGGGGAAAGCCCGCGCTGCCGGGGCCGCCCGTGAGCGAGACGGTCTGGTGAAAGAGCTCGCCGCCGATCGCCAGCCGGTCGGTGACCTGGCGCTGGAGCAGCCAGCCCGCGAACCAGAAATTCTTGTTGCCCGGTCCCGGGTTGATCCAGTAGCCGGCGCCGCCATAGGTCCGCCACTTGCCGAAATCCTTCTGCAGCCAGACGGGCAGGAAGGCGTGCGCGCGGCCGGTTCCGAGGTTCAGCCGGGCGCTGCCCGTCGGCACGAAATAGGCGGGGTAGATGGCGATCTCGGGCCACCAATCGGCCTCGCCCGGATCGACCAAGCGGTATTTGGCGCCGAATTCGATGTCGCCGATGCCGTACGCCGTTCCGCCGATGATGCTCTGGCTGTTGTAGGCGGCCGGCACCGTCAGATGCAGCTGCAGATCGGGCAGGGCGCCGTAATTGACCTCGGTGGCGGGCAGGAAGCCTGCCGAATCGCCGCGCACCACCGTCCCCGTGGCAAAGCCGTAGATCTCCCAATGCCCATAAGCGACGGGCTCGGGATCGTCGGTGAGGTATGGCGGCCCGGCCGAGGCCGGGCTGGGTGCCGTGGCCGCCAGCAGCGCCGCCGCAAGGCCCGCCCGTGCCGCGGCGCGCCGGCTCATGCCTGCCCGCCCCGCGACCCCGCGATCCCCGACCCGGCCGTCATGCGCCGGCGAGCGCGATGCCGGCGAGCGCGCTGATGACGACGATGACCAGCGGCGGCGCGCGCCAGACGGCGAGGAGGACGAAGCCCAAAAGCGCCACGGCAAAATCTCCGGGTCCATGCACCGAGGTCGTCCAGACGGGATCGTAGAGCGCAGCACCGAGCAATCCCACCACCGCGGCGTTGACGCCGCGCATCGCCGCCTGCGCGCTGGCGCGCCGGCGGAAGCTTTCCCAGAAGGGCAGGGCGCCGAGCAGGATCAGCAGGCCGGGAAGAAAGAGGCCGACCAGCCCGAGCGCGGCGCCCGCCAGCCCGTGCGGCCCGGGGTGCACGACGGCGCCGAGATAGGCGGCGAAGGTGAAGAGCGGGCCGGGGACCGCCTGGGCGGCGCCATAGCCGGCGAGAAAGCTGTCGTCGCTGACCCAGCCGGGGATGACGAAGGCCTGGCGCAGCAGCGGCAGTACCACATGCCCGCCGCCGAAGACCAGCGCGCCCGAGCGATAGAAGGCCTCGAACAGCGCGACGCCTGGGGAGGGGGCAAGCGCGTCGAGCAGCGGCAGGCCGGCGAGCACGGCGAAGAAGGCGATCAGCGCCGCCATCCCGGCGCGGCGCGAGACCGGCACCGGCATATGGCTCGCCGCGGGCTGCGGCGCGCCGCGGCAGAACCAGAGACCGGCGACGCCGCCCAGCAGGATGGCCGCGATCTGGGCGGCCGAGCCGGCGACGAACAGCATGATCATCGCCGCCGCGAGCGCGATCGAGCCGCGCGGCCGGTCGGGGCAGAGCGTGCGCGCCATGCCCCAGACCGCTTGCGCTACGATGGCGACGGCGACCAGCTTGAGGCCGTGAAGCAGCCCCGCGCCCGCCGGCCCGCGCAACGCGCCCGCGCCATAGGCGAAGAGCAGGAGGGCGATGGCGGAAGGCAGCGTGAAGCCGGTCCAGGCGGCGAGCGCGCCCCGATAGCCCGCGCGCATCAGGCCAATGGAAAATCCGACCTGGCTGCTCGCCGGCCCCGGCAGGAACTGACAGAGCGCGACGAGATCGGCAAAGGCGGCCTCGTCCAGCCAGCCGCGGCGGCGGACGAACTCCTCGCGGAAATAGCCGATATGCGCGATCGGCCCGCCGAAGCAGCTGAGCCCCAGCTTGAGGAAGACGAGCAGCACCTCGCGCGGCGAGCCCGCGGCAGGACTGGCGGCCGTGCCCGCACCTTCGGCTCGTTGCGCCCGTTCCATCCCGCGGCGGCCCCGAGCGCTCAGACGTAGGTGAACAGCGCCATGAAGCCGAAATCCATGTGCAGCTGCTGGTGGCAATGAAAGAGCGTCGGCCCGGGATTATCGGCGACGAAGTCGAATTCGACCTCCTGGTATCCGCCCAGCATCACCACGTCCTTGATCACGCCCGCGGTCGGCTTGCCGGCGATGCGCGTCAGCTCGAAGCTGTGCCGATGCAGGTGCAGCGGATGAATGTCGTCGCTGCCGTTGCGGAATTTCAGCCGGTAGCGGCGCCCCTGATGCACCGGGTACGTCGGCTTCAGCGTCGCCATCGAGAAGGCCTCGCCGTTGAGGGTCCACTGATTGAAGCCGTCGAGCGCCGCATTGTGCTTGACCACGGTGATCTCGATCGTCTCGTCGGGTGCGGCCGCCGCGGCATTCGGCGGAGCGAAGCGCGTGTAGTCCCAGCGGAACGGCTTCGGCTTGGCCCATCGGGGAGCGCCGCTGCGCCCGGCATATTCCACGACGATCCCCATGCCGTGGCGGCGGTCGTCGTCGGCGAGGTCGCCCATCACCCAGATTCCGGGATGGTTCATCTCGACGATGGCGGAGACGCGCTCGGCGGTGCCGAGCCAGAGCACCGGCACGGCCGCCGGCCGGGGCACCGCGTTGCCGTCGAGGGCCACGACGTGGAAATCATGGCCGGGCAAGGCGAGGCTGCGGATTTCGGTGGCGCTGGCGTTGAGGACGTGGAACAGCACGCGCTCGCCTTGCTTCACGCGCAGCGGCTCGCCATGTCCGAGCATCCTGCCGTTGATGCTGAAGAGATCGTAGCCGACTTCGTAGCCCTTGGTCTTGGTCCGCGCCGCGGTGTCGGCGGCCTTGCCGATCTGGCGCAGCGCCGCGATCGGGGCGCCGACCAGCGCGTCGAGGTCCATGTCGCCCCCCTGGCTGAAGGCGGGCAGGAACTCCTTCATCACCAGGAAGATCTCGCGATCATAGGCGCCGGGATCGTGCCGCGGCTCGATATAGACCGGTCCGGCCTGCCCGGTATAGGTGCCGCGGTCGAGGTCGGCGCCGGCCATGACATGGGTGTGATAGAAGCGCAATCCCGATGGCCGCGGCACGAAGGCGACCCGCCGCATGCCGTGCGCCGGCACGAAGGGGGTTCCCTCCTCGGAGGCGCCGTCGACCTCGCTCGGGATCATCTGCCCGTGCCAATGGACCAACTCCGGCGTGTCGGTGTCATTGTAAATGTCGACGACGACACGCTTGCCCTCCTTGAAGCGCAGCAGCGGTCCCGGGAACTGCCCGTCATAAAGCGTGGTCGAGACGATATGCTCGGGCGACAGCTCGACCAGCCCCCGGGCGATGCGCAGCGTGTAGTCCGGCTTTTCCGCCGCGAGCGGATCGGCGGCGTGCGCCAGAGGCGGCGCCGCGCCGATCAGGGAAAGCGAGGCGGCATAGCGCAGCAGCGATCGGCGATCGATCGTCATGGCTTCAATCCCTGCTCGTCTCGGGCGAAGAGGGCGTCGAGCGACCATGCGCCGCCGCCCGCGATCAACAGATAGAGCGACCCCAGCAGCATGTCGAAATCCGTGCGCGCCTCGTGCATCATGCTCCAGAAGCCGTATCGCGCCAGCTTGGGCAGATGGAAGATCCAGACATCTTGGCCCAACAGGATCGGCAGCTTGGTCGAGACGATCGCCACGATCATGACGATGATCAGCGGGATCGCCGCGAGCCGGGTCAGCAGCCCGAGAATGACGAGGCTGCCGCAGACGATCTCGACGGCACCGACAAAGGGACCCATCAGCTCGGGGTAGGGAATGCCGATATGCGCGAAGCGGCCGGCGCCCAATAGATCGGGAAACGCGAACTTCTGTATCCCCTCGGGCAGAAACACGACGAGACCAACGAGAAGACGCACGAGGATCGACCAACCCGGCGCGGTCGTGGCGAGAAGCTGTATGCGCGGCTTCGGCTGGGATACCGCGTTCATGGTCGCTCTCCCTCGTCCTCGAACAACTCGCCGAACAGCTCCCGCACTTTCGCCTTGGCGGCGGCAAGCGCGCGGCGTCCTGCCGCCGTTGCGCGATAGACCCGGCGCTCCGTGCTGCCGACGCGCTCCGTCGCGGAGCTGAGCAAGCCGCTGCGCTCGAGCCCGTGCAGGATCGGATAGAGCGTGCCGGCGCTCAGCGTGTAGCCATGGCGGCGGAGTTCCTCGATCATGGCGAAGCCGTAGACCGTTTCCTTGGCTGCGTGATGCAGCACGTGAAGGCGGACGAGGCCGGTGTAGAGGCTGCGATGCTCCGACGCGGCAGAACGTCTGCGCGCATTGTCGTGTTCCCTGCGCGTGCGGCGGTCGAGCGCGACCGCATGGGTATCGCGTTTCGCCATCGAGATTCGATAACGAGGACCGTCGCTGATGTCAAGCGCGAGGTCGTCCCGTGGCGGCCGGCGCGGGCGATCAGAGCTTGGGCGGCGGGGGTGCGGTGAATTGGGCGAGATCGGCCGTTCCGAACGCCTCCTCGATCCGGCCGATCCGTTGGGCCGCATCGCGGAAGCCGCCTTCGCCGAAGGACTGGCGCTCTGGCGGCTGGAACCGGTCGCTCATCTCCCGGTATTGCCAGCCGGACAGCGCGTCTTTCCAGGCCAGGAATACGCTAGGGCGTCGGCTTGACACCGTTGGCGACCATCAGCACCCGCTGGCGCTGCTCGGAGGTAAGCACGGTCTCATAGACGATCGTCTGGTTGCGCCGCGCATCGGCGGCGCCGCGATCGGCCGCGGCGCCGTAGAGCAGAAAGGCTTCGACCGGGTCGCGCTCGACGCCCATTCCTTTGAGATGGCACCAGGCGAGCATCTCCAGCGCCCGCCTGTCGCCGGCCTGGGCCAGTCGCTCGAGCCTTGTCGCATCCCCGGTGGCGGGCCGGCCGGCCTCGATCCGTTGCGCGATCGCGCGAAGCGGATCGGCCGCCTCGGCGCGACGTGCCGCGATCCGTCTCGGCGCGCTCGCTTTCACCGCAGGGGGCAGGGCGCCGCCCGCCGCGGCCATGGCCGGAGGCGCCGCGGCCGCGCTCGGCGTCACCGGGCCATCCGAGGTGGCGTCGAAGCAGACCGCTCCGGGACGGTCAAGACATTGGAAGCGCCCCTCGAGGCTGTAGAACTGTGCCTGCGCCGGCGGCGCGCCGGAGCAGCACGCCGCGAGGACGAGCGCGGCAATGGCGGTTCGGCTCATCGGCCCTCCTCCTGCGCCGGCGACCGGTGGCGGCCGCTCGCCCAGGGTCGCAAGTCGCGTGCCAGCCCGCCGGCCGCGGAACGCTGCCGGTTTTGTCTGCCGGCTCCCGCCGCCCGGCAGGACCCGTCCGGCAAGAGCTGCCGAACCGACCCGGGCAACGCGGCCGTTTGTCGCTAAAATGGGGCGATTCCACGCACAAAACACGCATTAAGTGTTATTCGGCGCCGCGTACCGGACCTTTGTCGCGCGATCGTAACCATCTTGAGCAAGCTTTAACCGCCGCCCAGTAAGGATGGGGCTCCACGGCCCTTCCACCAGCATGGGCGCCGTCCGCGGCGCGGGACATCATGGCGGTCAAGTACCTCAAACCGATGCTCGACCCCGGCTCGTCGCGGGTCTTCAACTGCAATGCGCTGACGCGCAAGCTGCTGGAAAAGGATCCCAACGCCCAGCCGTTCTTCCACAATCCGCGGCTCAACAATGTGGTGCTGATCAAGGACGCGGTGCCCGAGGAGGAGCGCAAGGGCCCGCGCTGTCCGCCGGTCGGGACGAAACTCTATTTCCCTTTCAACGAGAACGACATCTATGAGGGCGGCCGCACCATCTTCCTGCACGACCCGCACCTGTCGCAGACCATCACCGACACGTTCGGCCAGAACGCGGCGGCGACCAAGGAGGCGCTCGCGCTCGATGTGCGCATCCTGGAGACGCTCGACGGCCTGCCTTCGCTCGATCCCTTCCTGATGAAGGACGTTTTCCAGCGCGCCGGCCTGGCGGTCAACGAGGCCTATTTCGACATCACGCCCGAGCAATGGAGGGAGATCGAGATCTTCATCCTGCAGCGCTTCGAGCCGCTGGCGAAGGCGGCATTCCCTGATGCCATGTCGTCGGATGAGAAGGCGCGGCAGCTGGTGGAGAAGATCTGGGAGGCGACCGACGTCGCCGCGCTGGCGCCGCTCATCCAGGCCTTCCGCCTGCCGGAGAAACAGGCGCTGGAGATCTTCGCGGCCTGGAAGGGCATCAACTTCTACGCCTTCCAATACGCGCGGGTGCAACCAAAGCTCATCGACATCGCCAAATGGCTGAAAGGCATCGAGGTGCCGTTCGGCGCGATCCCCAACGACCAGCGCACCAAGCTGCTGCAGACGCTCGAGACGGTGAAGGATCAGCTGCGCCGCGAATGGCAGACCATCGATACGATCCTGCGCGAATACACCGACGGCTATGACAAGATGTTCAAGCAGAAAGCCAGTTCGGCGGAGTTCCTGGGCTTCCTGCGCAATTGCAGCAAGGCCTATTGGAATCTCGGCAGCGGCCTAGGCAAGACCAGCCATGCGGCCTATTGCTGGCACATCCTCACCGCCCGCTATCAGCACGGCAAGCTGCCCTGGCCGGTGATGCATCAGACGATGCGGCTCCTGTCCGAGATCCTCCAGCCCGAGAGGAAGGCGGCACCCAGCGTCGCCTGGGCCTGATCGCGCGCCGCCAGGAACGGCGCCGAGGACGCGGGCGTTAGGTCGCCTCAGGGCGCGGCCTGAATGGCGGGCGGGTCGGCGCGGTCAAAACCATCTTTACGGCGCCGCAGCGCGCGCTGGAAATACCCCTGCAGCCGCCGCGTCGCCCGATGGCCGCTTCCTGCCCACCGCGTGGCCCGATTCCGGCCCACCTGCCGCGCCCGCACCCGGCGCCAAGCCGCTTGGCTGCGACCGGGGGATGTGGCATGGATAGGCATCACCACAACGAGCCCGCCAGGGAGGCGCAGCGATGAAGCTCTACATGCACCCGGCCTCGACCACGAGCCGCCCGGTCGTCCAGTTCATCACCGACAACAACATTCCCTGCGAGATGCAGGTGATCGATCTCTTCACCGGCGAGCATCTCCGCGAGCCCTATACCAAGATCAATCCCAACAAGATGATCCCGGTGCTCGAGGATGGCGATTTCCGCCTGACGGAAAGCTCCGCGATCCTCAAATATCTCGCGGACAAGATCAATTCGCCCGCATATCCCAAGGATTTGAAGCAGCGCGCCCATGTCAACGAGGTCATGGACTGGCTGAATTCGAATTTCTATCGCGACTACGGCTACGGCCTGATCTATCCCCAGGCCTTTCCCGCCCATAAGCGCCGCTCCGACGAGGCGCATGCGGCGACCATCGAATGGGGCAAGGAGAAGACCCGCGGCTGGCTGCAGCTGCTCAACGATCACATTATCGGCAACAACAAGTACATCTGCGGCAACGAGATCACCATCGCCGATTACTTCGGCTTCGGCATCGTCCAGGTGGGCGAGCTCATCCGCTGTGACTTCAAGCAGTTCCCCAACGTCGCGCGCTGGCTCGACACGATGCACAGCCGGCCGAGCACCGCCAAGGTCTACGAGGTGATCAAGGGTTTCGCCGAGCAGATGAAGGGGCAGCCATTCGTCGCCATATGAGGGGTTGAGCGCGGCGGCGGCTCGCCGCCGCCGCCATCGGCAAGGGAGTTCGACCGTGATCAAGGGCCTCCACCACAACGCCTATCGTTGCCGCGATTCCGAAGAGACGCGGCGCTTCTACGAGGGTTTCCTCGGCCTGCCGCTGGTCGGCGCGCTGCACATCAAGGAATCCATGACCGGCCGGCACACCGACGTGCTGCACACCTTCTACGCGATGGACGACGGCTCGTGCCTGGCCTTCTTCGAGGCGCCGGACCGTCCCTTCGAGTTCAAGGATCAGCACGATTACGATCTGCACATCGCCGTCGAGGTCGACAACGAAGCACTGCATCGCATGTTCGAGAAGGCCAAGGCCGAGGGCCGCGAGGTCCGCGGCATCTCGAACCACGGCTTCATCCATTCGATCTATTTCCGCGATCCCAACGGCTACGTCATCGAGCTCACGGCAAAGCAGCCCGGCGCCGACGACGCGCTGAACCCCGCGAAGAACGGCGCGCGCCGCATCCTCGACGCCTGGCAGGAAGAGAAAGCGACCGCCACGGTCTGAGCCGCGGCTGGCCGGGCCGCCAACGCCGCCGGCCGCGGCGGTGGGCTCGGCAACCCCCACCGCGACCATTGAAACCGGCCCGGTTCGACCTTAGGCTGCGGTGGTAAGCATCTTGGGGGAAGCGATGCTGCGCGACTGGCTTTACAACCATCCCGTCTGGGAAATGGGCAGCGTCGTCGTCGCGCTGGCGGTGCTGGTCTCCTGGGCCGGGCTCTTCGTCTTCGACCGCATCGTCCACGTCTCGATCCGCAGCCGGCACAACGACGTCGCCGGCTTCATCATCGCCATCATCGGCGTCGTCTACGCCGTGCTGCTCGCCTTCATCGCGGTGGCCGCCTGGGAATCCTTCGATTCCGCGAGCCGCGTCGTGCAGCAGGAGGCCAATCTCGTGGGCAACCTGGCGCGCGACAGCGAGGTTCTCGACGCGCCGGCGCGCGCTCAGATGCGACAGGCGCTGTTGGACTATCTCGACATCGTCATCCACCAGGAGTGGCCGGCGCAGCAGGCGGGGCGGGTGGATACCAATGCCTGGAAGGTGGTGCAGCGGCTTCACGCCGCGGTCACCGGCATCGACGCCAAGACCCTGGGCCAGTCGGTGATCGAGGCCGAGATGCTCAGGACCCTGAACGAGCTCTATAACGCCCGGCGCACGCGGCTCGCGGCGGCGAGCGACGGCATTCCCGATACGATCTGGTGGATCCTGGTGCTGGGCGGCACCATCACCGTCGCCTTCACGTTCTTCTTCGGCATGCCCAGCATGCGCATGCATTATGCCATGACCGGGGTGCTGGCGGCCTCCATGGCGCTGGTGATGGTATTGATCGTCGCCCTCGACTGGCCGTTCCGCGGCACGGTGAGCGTCTCGGCCGAGCCGTTCCGGGCGGTGCAGGCCAACATGGAGCAGGCGCAGCAGGCGCGGTGACGGGCCCGGCGCCGGCCATCCTTTCGGCCCACGCAGCGCCGCTTCGGTCAAGATGGGACGGGAACAAGCACTCCCGCGCCGGCGGTGGCTGTGTTAAAGAAGGGCCAATAAGACCAGCGGGGAGACGCTCCATGTCAAAGAAAAGTTCCGTTTCCGGGCTCGCCGTGATCGCGGCCCTGGCCCTTGGCCTCATCGCGTTGCCGGGTGCGTCGCACGCCCAGCAGACGATCAAGATCGGGCTGCTCCTGCCCTATTCGGGCCCCTTCGCCGAGACCGCGCGCCAGATCGACAATGGCGTCAAGCTTTACGTCAAGGAGCATGGCGACACGGTCGCGGGCAAGAAGATCGAGATCCTCGATCGCGATACCACCGGCCCCGCCCCCGACGTCGCCAAGCGGCTGGCGCAGGAGCTGGTGACCCGCGACAAGATCAACTTCCTCGCCGGCTTCGTGCTCACCCCCAACGCGCTGGCGGTCGCCGAGATCGCCACCGAGGCCAAAGTGCCGACGGTGCTGATGAACGCCGCGACCTCGATCATCACGATGAAGTCGCCCTACATCGTGCGCGTTTCCTTCACCCTGCCGCAGGTCACCGTGCCGCTGGCGCAATGGGCGGCAAAGAACGGCATCAAGCAGGTCTATCTCATGACCTCCGATTACGGGCCCGGGCACGACGCCGAAGCGGCATTCGAGAAGGCCTTCACCGCGGCCGGCGGCAAGGTCGTCGGCAAGGTGGAGATGCCGCTGAGAAGCCCGGATTTTGCCGCCTATGTGCAGAAGGTGAGCGACGTGAAGCCGCAGGCGGTGTTCCTCTTCGTGCCGTCCGGGCAGCAACCGACCGCGCTGATGAAGACCTTCGCCGAGCAGGGGCTGACGCGCTCCGGGCTGAAGATCCTGGCGACCGGCGACGTCACCGATGACGACGTGCTGGCGACCATGGGCGATGCCGCGCTCGGCATCATCACCACCCACCAGTACTCCTATGCCCATGACAGCCAGCTCAACAAGGCCTACGTCAAGGCCTACGCCGCGGCCTACGGTCCCGATATCCGCCCCAATTTCATGTCGGTCGGCGGCTATGACGGCATGGCGGCGATCTACAAGGCGATCACCGAGACCAAGGGCAATCTCGATCCCGACAAGCTGATGGCGGCGTTCAAGGGCATGAAGCTCGAAAGCCCGCGTGGGCCGATCGAGATCGATCCCGCAACCCGCGACATCATCCAGACCGTCTATGTCCGCCGCGTCGAGAAGGTCGACGGCAAGATCGTCAACGTCGAATTCGACAAGATCCCGAACGTCAAGGATCCCGGCAAGCCGGCGCAGTGACGGGAGCACAGGCGGCGGTCAGGGGGAGGCCGCCGCCTCCGCGCCGCACTTCACCTCGGTGAAGGTACCGGTGCTGGGGTCCTCGTAGGTGAGCGCCACCGCCATGGCGGCGCACAGGCTGCTCGAGGTCTCCGCCGAGAGCAGGTGCGACGTGTCGCCGGTCGCGGCGCGGAAATGCACCTTCATGCGCGCCGCGCCATCGCCGGGGAAGGGGAGAAAGGGGAGCGCCAGGGCGGCCGCGACGATCAGTCCGGCGGCCGCGTCGCCCAGCGTCGAGAGCCTGTCCTGCAGCATCGAGACACCTCCAGCCGCCTGCCGGTCCCCACGCCCGGACGAGGGGTAGATCGTCCCATGATACGGCGAGCCGGCAGGGCCCATCCCCGCCGCAATGCGGCGGGGCCGTGGCAATGATCGGGCGGAGCAGGGCCCGTGCGGCCGTTCAGCCGCCCTTGACCCGGTGGGCGACCTTGAGCGCCGGGCGCTGGTTGAGCGTCTGGAAGACGACGCAATAGCGCTCGGTGAGCTTCATCAGCGAGTTCGAGCTGGTCCGGGGTGGCGTCGCTGTCGAGGTCGAAGGCGAGGCGGATCTCACGGAAGCCCACGGGCGCGGCCTTGTCGACGCCGAGCGTGCCACGGACATCGAGGTCGCCCTCGGCGCTCACCGTGCCGCCGCGCAGCGGCAGGTCGAGCGCGGTCGCCACCGCCTTGAGTGTCACCCCGGCGCAGGCGACCAGCGCCTCCAGCAGCATGTCGCCTGAGCACAGCGCGATGCCGTCGCCGCCGGTGGCGGGATGAAGGCCGGCCTCGACCAGCGCGCGGCCGGTCTCCACCTTGCAGGTGACGCCCTCCTCGCCCAGCGCCCCCTTGGCCTTGAGGGTGATCACCGCCTTCTCCGGCGCCTCGCGGTAGCGGGCCTTGAACGGCGCCTGCTGGGCGCGCAATTGTTCAGCCTTCATGCTTTTCTCTCCGTCCTCAATAGTCGCTAAATAAATCGGCAAGGCCGGTCCGCCGCCGCGCCGCGTCTTGCCTCTCGCCTCTTGCCGCCCGACAGCCTAGAATACCGCCGAAGCCCGTGTCGCCCCCCGCTCGATGGTCACCATGCAGGAAGAGTTCTATCGCATCAAGAGGCTGCCGCCCTACGTGTTCGCCGAGGTCAACGCGCTCAAGGCCAAGGCGCGGGCGGCCGGCCGCGATGTCATCGATCTCGGCATGGGCAACCCCGACGGCGCCACGCCCGAGCACATCGTCCGCAAGCTGATCGAGGCGGTGCAGAATCCCGAGACTTCACGGCTATTCCGTGTCGCGCGGCATTGCCGGGTTGCGCCGCGCCTATGCCGGCTACTATGCCCGCCGGTTCGGCGTCGAGCTCGACCCCGAAAGCGAGATCATCACCACGCTGGGCTCCAAGGAGGGGCTCGCCAATCTGGCGCAGGCGATCACCGCCCCGGGCGACATCGTGCTGGTGCCGAACCCGTGCTATCCCATCCACGCCTTCGGCTTCATCATGGCCGGCGCCTCGCTGCGCCACGTGCCCCTAGTGCCGGGGGTCGATTTCATGCGCGAGCTGAAGCAGGCGGTGGCGCATTCCGTGCCGAAGCCGCTGGCGCTGGTGCTGAACTTCCCGGCCAATCCCACCGCCGAGGTGGTCGGCCTCGACTTCTACGCCGAGATCGTCGATTTCTGCCGTCATCACGACATCATCCTGCTCTCCGATGTCGCCTATGCCGAGATCTATTTCGACGGCAACCCGCCGCCGTCGGTGCTGCAGGTGCCGGGCGCACGCGACATCGCCGTCGAATTCTCCTCGCTCAGCAAGACCTATTCCATGGCGGGCTGGCGCATCGGCTTCGCGGTCGGCAACAAGCGCCTCATCGCGGCGCTGGCGCGGGTGAAGTCCTATCTCGACTACGGCGCCTTCACGCCGGTGCAGGTCGCCGCCACCGCCGCGCTCAACGGTCCGCAGGACTGCATCGCCGAGATCCGCGAGCGCTACAAGGCGCGCCGCGACGTGCTGATCGAGGGCCTGCGCCAGGCGGGCTGGGATGTGCCGGTTCCGGCCGCCACCATGTTCGCCTGGGCGCCGCTGCCGCCGCGGTTTCGCGAGATGGGCAGCCTCGCTTTCTCGAAGCTGCTGCTCGAGGAGGCCAATGTCGCGGTCTCTCCCGGCGTGGGCTTTGGCGAGCATGGCGAGGGGTTCGTGCGCATCGCGCTGGTCGAGAACCGCCAGCGCCTCCGGCAGGCGACGCGCAATATCAAGCAGTTCCTCAGCGGCCGCTCCCAGGCTGCGAGGCCGCGTGAGCGCGCCATGACCGCGCCGGCCGCGGAGTGATCCCGGGCTTGACCCAACTCGGGGCGCTGGGAGATCGTGGTATAAGCGCGGAAGTGGGGCCGCGCATTCAGACGCAAGGGAGATGATGGCCGGACGCGCCGACAGCCCTGACATCGCTGCCGCCCGGCCTTCGCTGTTTGCCAGGATCATGTCGCGCCTGCGGGGCGAGCCCGGAGACGACATGGCGCTGGCGGCGGAGCCGGCCTTCGACGTGGAGCCGCAGGTTGCCGCCGAGGCGGTGCCGCCGCTGTCGCCGCTGGTCTTGCGGCAATGGCTGTGGGGCCCCGGCTTCCATCAGCCGGGCAATGCCGAATACGTCTTGAAGCTGGTCAAGCCCTTCGGCCTCAATCCCGCGATGAGCATGCTCGACGTTGCCGCCGGCCTTGGCGGCGCCGCGCGCGCCATCGCCGAGGCGTTCGGCACCTACATCACCGGGCTCGAGCGCGATCCCGATCTGGCACGGCTCGGCATGGAGATGTCGGTTGCCGCCGGCAAGCAGAAGCACGCGCCGATCAGCGCCATCGACCCCGAGAGCTTCGAGCTGCGCACCGGCGCCTTCGACTGCATCCTCGGCCGCGGTGCCACCTACATGGTGCAGGACAAGGAGCGCTTCATGCGCGTCCTGATCCTCGGTCTGAAGCAGCGCGGCCAGCTGCTGCTGACCGACTACGTCGTCGAGCCCAGCCTGGCGCAGCGGCCGGAATACGCCATGTGGACGGAGCTGCAGCCGCTCCGGCCGGCGCTCTGGACGGTGCAGCAATACGCCGACTGCTTCAAGAGCCTGGGCTTCGACGTCCGCATCACCGAGGACATCACCCACGACCTCAAGATGCAGATCGTTCTCGGCTGGGACAATCTGGTGCAGACCGTCGACATCAAGGCGTTGCCGCGCGCGCACAAGCTGCAGATCGTCACGGAAGCCGAGCGCTGGGTGAAGACCATCATCGCCCTCGACGCCGGCGTCGTGAAGGCCTATCGCTTCTACGCGCTCGCCGGCTCTGCCCGCCCGCCGCTCTCCTCCATCCGCAAAGCAAGATAGCCGCTGCCCGGCGCGGCAATGTCCGCGGGCGCAGTCTCTCCGGCGAAAAGATTTCGCTGTCGTCGAATTTTGGCCGTGGCTATCCTGATCGTCAAAATGACAAGCCGCGCGCCACGCGCGCGAGAGGAGCCCGATGAAGCTGGTTCTGTTTCAGCAGGGCGAGAGCGCCGATCAGCGTCCGGGCGTGCTGACGGAGCGTGGCGTCATCGACATCTCGGCGGCGATCCGATCCGGGCATACCCCGCAGCTGACCATGGAAGGCATCATCGATGGTTTCGAGCGGTTGCGCCCCGCGCTGGAGCGGCTCGCCGGGGATGCCGATCCGCTGCCGCTCTCTTCCGTGCGTCTGCGCGCGCCGCTGCCGCGGCCCGGCAAGATCCTGTGTGCGATCGCGAACTATTGGGAACACGCACAGCGCGAGCCGCGGCCGCTCAACATGTTTCTGAAGAACCCCGACGCGGTGATCGGTCCCGGCGATCGCATCGAGCTGCCGGCGTTCCGCGATCCGTGGATCTTCATGCACGAGGCCGAGCTCGCTCTCGTCATCAAGGGACCGGCCAAGGCGGTCGGCCGGGAGAACTGGCGCAGCGCGGTCTTCGGCTATACCGGCTTCATCGACGTGACCGCGCGGGGCGAGGGACGCCGCACCTGGCCGGCGAGCCAGCCCATGAGCTGGCTCGGCAAGTCGTTCGACACCTTCGCGCCGATCGGGCCCTGCATCGTCACCGCCGACGAGATCGCCGAGCCCAACGATCTTCTGGTGCGCTTCTGGAATGACGGCCAGCTTCGCCACAACTACAACACCGACGACATGGAACATCGCGTGCCGGAGCTGATCGAATTCGCGAGCACGGTGATGACCCTGTTCTCCGGCAACGTCATCGCTTGCGGCACGAACCATGAAGGGCTCGGCGCGCTGCAGGACGGCGAGACGGTCGAGATCGAGATCGAGCGTATCGGCCGGATGTCGCTGACCGTCGCCGACCCGCTGAAGCGCCGCTGGGAGCGCGGCATCTATATGGGGGCGGATTCGACGCATCCAGAGGCGGTCAAGCGCCACCGGCCCAAGAACCCCGGATAGCCCGCTCTCGGCGGCGTCCGGCGCTACCCCTTTTCGACAACCCGGAGACCATCCGGGGATTATCGGCCAAGGGAGGACAGCATGGCACCCGCTCCGTCGCTCTACCAGCGTGACGCCCTGCTCGCGCGGGCGCGCAAGCTCGCCCCCCTGCTGCGCGAGCGCGCGAGCGCCGCCAGCCGGGCGCGATCCATCCCGGCGGAGACCATCGCCGCACTGTGGGACGCTGATCTCTGTTATCTCCTGAAGCCGAAGAGGTTCGGCGGGCCGGAGGTGCGGGTAGATCACGCCTTTGCCGTCGCCTCGGAATTGGCGCGGGGCGACGGCTCGGCCGGCTGGGTGTGGACGGTGATGGGGGTGCACGATCTCTTCCTGGCGCTGTTCCCCGCCGAGGCGCAGCACGAGTACTGGGCGAAAGACCGCACGCTCTCGGCCTCGAGCTTCGCCCCCAACGGCAAGATCGAGCCGGCCAAGGGCGGCTATACGCTGTCGGGGAAATGGTCTTTCTGCAGCGGCGTCGATCATGCCCATTGGCTGATCCTCGGCGCCTTTGCCGGGATGCTGAGCACCGACCCGCCGATCCCCGACATCCGCTACCTGCTGCTGCCGAGGAGCGAGGCAGTGGTGATCGACGATTGGCATGTGATGGGGCTGCAGGGCACCGGCAGCAAGAGCGTCGCGGTCGAAGGCGTGTTCGTGCCCGAGCACCGCATGGTCAAGAACATCGATCTCGTCAACGGCACCGCCCCGGGTACCGGCGTTCATGACGGCGCGCTCTACCGCGCTCCGGTCTGGGCGATCTTTCCGTTCTGCATCTCCTCGCCCGCCAACGGCATGGCCCGCGGCGCCTTCGATGCCTATGTCGAGGAGATGAAGGGGCGGCAGAGCGCCTTCGACCATTCCGCGCTCGCGAAGAAGCCGAACATCCAGATGCGCCTGGCCGAGGCCGGCGCGCTGATCGACGCCGGCGATCTCCTTTACACCCGCTCGCTCACCGAGACCATCGATCTGGCGATGGCGGGCAAGACGCTCTCGCTCGAGCACCGGCTGCGCTCGCGCCGCGACCAGGGCTATTCCGTGGTGATGGCGCGGCGCGCGGCCGAACTGCTGCTGGGGGCGGAAGGCGGCAAGGGGCTCTATGAGGCCGGCCCGGTGCAGCGCGCGCTCCGGGATCTGCACGCGGTCTCGGCCCATATCGTCGCCGGCTGGGACATGCCCGCGCTCAGCTACGGGCAGGTCCTGCTCGGCGGCCCGCCGGCCGACCCGTTCTTCTGAGGGACGGTCGGGCAACGCAAGCCGATCATCACCTCAATAGGGATAGCGGCACGCCGCGATCTCGAGTTGCTGCGCCTCGCCCTTGCCGGTGACGCGGTAGACGAGGCGATGATCCCCGGTGATGCGCCGCGACCACCAGCCGGCAAGGTCGCCTTTCAGCGGCTCCGGCTTGCCGATGCCGCGAAAGGGGCTGCGACGTGCGTCGCGGATCAGCTCGTTGAGCCGTCGCAGGATGCCTGGATCGCTTGTCTGCCAGTAGAGATAATCTTCCCAGGCTTCGTCGGTCCAGACGAGCCTCATCCGTTGCGGGCGGGCTTCTCGGCGGGTTCGTGCTCGGTCAGCTTGCCGGCCTCGGCGCTTCGCATCGAGCGCAGCAGCCGCTCGGCATTGGCCGGGCTGCGCAGCAGATGCAGCGTCTCCACCATGCTCTCATACTCGGCCTCGGAGAGCAGGACGACGCTGCCGGCGTTCTGCCGCGTCACGCGCAGCGGCGCACGGCTGCTCCAGACCTCGTCCATGTATTTGGCCAGGCGCTTGCGGAACTCGGTATAGGACACGTGGCTCATCGCGGCTCCCTTTGTACCTAACATGGTACATGTACGCTTTAAAGTCAATCGGGGCCGTTGCGGGTCCATCGCGGCGATTGACTTCCACGGCGGCGCTCTTTATGGTCCGCGCCTCTCATCCGGCCCTGCCGTGCTCGAGGATCTGTCATGAAGATCGCCAATTCGCTCAAGACGCTGAAGAAGCGCGATAAGAACTGTCGCATCGTGCGGCGCAAGGGTCGCGTCTACGTCATCAACAAGACCAATCCGCGCTTCAAGGCCCGCCAGGGCTGAGCGCGCCTCTCCTCGTCTGCCGACGGGACCGCGCCCTCCGGGGCGCGGTTTTTTGTTGGCCGGCCCCGGTCCGGCCTCTACATAGGTGCCGGTAAGGCGGCGAGAACCGCCTCCGGTCTCACGGGAGGGCTCTCTCATGCGTATGCCGACCCCCGATGCCGCGGTGATCGCACGCCGCGCCGAGATCGCCGCCGCGCTGCGCACGATCGTGCCGGGCGAGGGCGTGGTCGTCGACGAGGAGGAGCGGCGCGCCTATGAGAGCGACGGGCTCACCGCCTACCGCCAGCCGCCGCTGCTGGCGGTGCTGCCCTCCACCACGGATCAGGTCTCGCGCGTGCTGCGCTACTGCCACGAGCACGGCGTCAAGGTGGTGCCGCGCGGCGCCGGCACCTCGCTGTCGGGCGGCGCGCTGCCGCTCGCCGACGGCATCATTCTCGGCCTCGGCAAGTTCAACCGCGTGCTCGAGATCGACTACGCCAATCGCTGCGCCGTGGTGCAGCCCGGCGTCACCAATCTCGGCATCTCGCTGGCGGTGCAGCAGGCCGGGTTCTTCTACGCGCCCGACCCGTCGAGCCAGATCGCCTGCACCATCGGCGGCAACGTCGCCGAGAATTCCGGCGGGGTCCATTGCCTCAAATACGGCCTCACCACCAACAACGTGCTCGGCATCGAGATGGTGCTGATCAGCGGCGAGGTGCTGCGGCTCGGCGGCAAGCATCTCGACGCCGAAGGCTACGATCTCCTGGGGGTGATGACCGGCTCCGAGGGGCTGCTCGGCGTCGTCACCGAGGTCACCGTGCGGATTCTGCGCCGGCCGACCACGGCCCGCGCGCTGCTCATCGGCTTCCCCAGCAACGAAAGCGCCGGCAATTGCGTCGCGGCGATCATCGCCGCCGGCATCATCCCGGGCGGCATGGAGATGATGGACAAGCCCGCCATCCACGCCGCCGAGGATTTCGTCCATGTGGGATATCCGCTCGACGTCGAGGCGCTGCTCATCGTCGAGCTCGACGGGCCGCCCGCCGAGGTCGACCATCTCATCGGCGAGGTCGAGGCCATCGCGCGGGCCAACGGCGCCGGCTCTGTCCGCATCTCCCGCAGCGAGGAGGAGCGGCTCGCCTTCTGGGCCGGGCGCAAGGCGGCGTTCCCGGCCGTCGGCCGCATCTCGCCCGACTATTACTGCGTCGACGGCACCATCCCGAGGAAGCGCCTGCCCGAGGTGCTGACCCATATGCGCGAGCTGTCGCACAAGCACGGGCTGCGCGTCGCCAATGTCTTTCATGCCGGCGACGGCAATCTCCACCCGCTCATCCTCTACGACGCCAACAACCCCGGCGAGCTCGAGCGGGCCGAGGAGTTCGGCGCCGACATCCTGCGCTTCTGCGTCGCCGTCGGCGGCGTGCTCACCGGCGAGCACGGCGTGGGCGTCGAGAAGCGCGATCTCATGCCGGCGATGTTCGATCCGGTCGATCTCGACCAGCAGCAGCGCCTCAAATGCGCCTTCGACCCCGACGGGCTGCTCAATCCCGGCAAGGTCTTTCCGCAGCTCCACCGCTGCGCCGAGCTCGGCCGCATGCACGTCCATCACGGCCGGACCGCTTTTCCCGATCTGCCGCGGTTCTGAGGAATCATGGCCCGCTTCCGCCCCGCCGACGAGCGCGAGCTGGTCGAGATCGTCGCCACGGCGGCCGCTCGCGAGGAGGCGCTGGAGCTGATCGGCTCCGGCAGCAGGCGCGGGCTCGGCCGGCCGCTGCAGACGCCGCATCTGCTCGACCTCTCGGCCTTTGCCGGCATTCGCGCCTATGAGCCCGAGGAGCTGGTGCTGACCGCCGGCGCGGCGACGCCGATGAGCGAGATCGAGGCCGCGCTCGGCGCGCGCGGCCAGCTCCTCGCCTTCGAGCCGCCCGACTGGCGCGCGCTGCACGGCGCCGATGGCGGCGGCACGCTGGGCGGCGTCATCGCCTGCAACCTCTCCGGCCCGCGCCGCGTCCGCGCCGGCGCGGCGCGCGATCATTTCCTGGGCTTTCGCGGCGTCTCCGGCCGCGGCGAGGCGTTCAAGGCCGGCGGCAAGGTGGTGAAGAACGTCACCGGCTATGATCTCTGCAAGCTGTTGGCGGGGTCCTACGGCACGCTGGCGGCGCTCACCGAGGTGACGGTGAAGGTGCTGCCGCGTGCCGCCGCCGAGAGCACGCTGCTGCTGCGCGGCCTCGACGACGCGGCGGCGCAGCGCGCCATGACCGCGGCGCTCAACAGTCCGCACGAGGTGAGCGGCGCCGCGCATCTTCCGGCGGGCGACAGCGGGCGCGACCGGTCGCTGACCCTGCTGCGGCTCGAAGGGCCTGCCCCGTCGGTGACGGCGCGGGTCCCGGCGCTGCGGGGCGAGCTCGCCGCGTTCGCCGCCGCCGAGGAGGTGCGCGGCGAGGAGTTCGGCGCGTCTCTGGCGCGCGGTGCGGGACGCGGCGCCCTTTGCCGGCGCGGCCGGACGCGCCCTCTGGCGCGCCTCGGTGCCGCCCTCGGCCGGCCCCGGCCTTGTCGCCGCGGTGGCGCGCGTGCTCGATGCCGCCTATTTCTTCGATTGGGGCGGCGGGCTGGTCTGGCTCGCCGTCCCGGCCGCGGGCGACGGTGGCGCCGGCGCGATCCGCGGCGCGCTCGCGGCCTGCGGCGGCCATGCGACGCTGATCCGCGCCCCCGACGCGCTCAGGGCGTCGGTGCCGGTGTTCGAGCCGCAGCCGCCCGACCTCGCCGCGCTCGCCGCGCGCGTCAAGGCCGGCTTCGATCCCAAGCGCATCCTCAACCGCGGCCGGATGTACTCCGAAATCTGAAGAGACGCACGCGATGCAGACCCATTTTTCCCTGGCCCAGCTCGCCGATGCCGAGCTTCGCGAGGCCGACAAGATCCTGCGCGCCTGTGTGCATTGCGGCTTCTGCACCGCGACTTGTCCCACCTACGTGCTGCTGGGTGACGAGCTCGACGGGCCGCGCGGCCGCATCTACCTGATCAAGGAGATGCTGGAGAACGACCGCCCGGCCGGGCCCGCGGTGGCAAAGCATATCGATCGCTGCCTCTCCTGCCTCTCCTGCATGACCACCTGTCCCTCGGGCGTGCATTACATGCATCTCGTCGACCAGGCCCGCCAGCGCATCGAGGCCACCTATCGCCGCCCGCTCGCCGACCGGCTGCTGCGCAGCCTGCTGGCCTTGGTCCTGCCGCGGCCGCGGCTCTTTCGGTTGATGCTGTTCGGGGCAACGTTCGCTCGGCCGCTCGCGGCGCTGCTGCCGGGGCGGCTCGGCGGGCTCGTCGCCTTGGCGCCGCGGCGCCTGCCGTCGCCTTCCTCCGTCGACCGGCCCCAGGTCTTCGCCGCCGAGGGGCAGCGGCGCAAGCGCGTGGCGCTGCTCACCGGCTGCGCGCAGCAGGTGGTGGCGCCGCAGATCAACGAGGCGACGGTGCGGCTGCTGACGCGGCATGGCTGCGAGGTGGTGGTGGCCGAGGGCGCCGGCTGCTGCGGCGGGCTGGTCCATCATCTCGGCCGCGACGCGCTCGATTTCGCCCGCGCCAATATCGATGCCTGGCTCGCGGTCGCCGATGCGGGCGGGCTCGACGCCATCGTCATCAACACCAGCGGCTGCGGGGTCACCATCAAGGATTACGGCCACATGCTGCGCGAGGATAGCGCCTATGCCGAGAAGGCCGGGCGCGTCTCGGCGCTGGCGCGCGATCTCTCTGAGGTGATGGCCGAGCTCGGGCTCGCACCGCGGCGCGGCGGCGCCGGCGGCCGCGTCGCCTATCATGCCGCCTGCTCGCTGCAGCACGGGCAGCGGCTGCGCGACCCGCCGCGGACCTTACTGGTCCAGGCCGGCTTCACCGTGCTCGATCCGCCGGAGGCACATCTCTGCTGCGGCTCCGCCGGCACCTACAACATGCTGCAGCCCGAGATCGCAAGCCGGCTGCAGCAGCGCAAGGTGGCGGCGCTGGAAAGCCTCGCCCCGGACGTGGTCGCCGCCGGCAATGTCGGCTGCATCGAGCAGATCGCCCGCGCCAGCCGGGTCCCTGTCGTCCACACCGCCGAGCTGCTGGACTGGGCGACCGGCGGGCCTAAGCCTGCGGAGTTGGCGCGATGATCCGTCGCAACGCCTGCCTCTTTCTCGTCGGCGCCGTTCTGTTGGCGGGCTGCTCGACCGCGAAGGTCACGGCGAGCGGTGGCACCGGCATTCCGCCCGCGCTGCGGCCGGCCGTGGTCTATGTCGCCGATTTCGATCTCGATGCGGCGGCGGTGAAGCCGGAGTCGGGCCTGCTGGCCGACCGTCCGCGGCTGCTCCCGCAGGGACCGTTGGGCATCCTCGGACGGCCCGACCCGGAGACCCAGCGGCGTCACCTGATCGACCTCATGGCCGAGACCTTGGCCGAGGATCTCGGCAAGGCCGGGCTTACCGCGCGGCGCGTGCCTGCGGGCGCGGCGCTTCCGGCCCAGGGCTGGCTGGTGCGCGGGGTTTTTCTCGACGTTGATGAGGGTAATCGGCTGAGGCGCGCCGTCATCGGCTTTGGCGAGGGCCAGACCCGGCTGCAGCTCGCCGTGGGCATCGACGATCTCGCCCGGGGCACGCCGGCGCCCTTCTATCAGCTCGACACCAGCGCCAAGAGCCGCGATATGCCGGGCGCGGCGGTCACGCTCAATCCCTACGTCGCCGCCGCGAAGTTCGTGGTCGCGAAAGGCGATCTCGACCGCAACGTCAAGGACAGCGCCCATGAGGTCGCCAAGACCGTCATCGCACGCCTGAACGGGCAGCCCGCGGCGCCGTCACGGTAGGAAACGGCTCCCGAGCGGGTCGTCAGCGCCAATCGTAAGCCGGCAGGATCAGGGGATCGGAGAGGAGAGGGCCGATTGTCAGCCGGGCGACGGGCGGTATCGCCATCAGGCGCGTAAGCTGGTTGCGGACGAAGATGCCCAGCTTCGTGCGCGGGACGAATGACCGCGCAAACCGCTCGGCGGCGCGTTGCTTGCGACGGATGAAGGGCAGGAAGAGATCCTGGTAGCGTCTGAATGCCGTCCGATGGTCGCCTCCGGCCATCATTAGCTCTCCGGCGAGGATATAGGCGCCGGTCATGGCCAGCGCCGAGCCCTGTCCGGCGAGCAGCGACGGGCAGAAGCAGGCATCTCCCACCAGCGCCACCCGTCCCGACGACCATGTCTCCATTCGAATCTGGCTCACGGAATCGAAGTAGAGATCGGAGGCCGCGTCGAGAGCCCCGAGGATATCCGGGCATTCCCACGCATCTCGTCCGAACACGTCGCGCAGAATTTTCTTTTGCAGCGCCGGGTCATTCTGCGCGTCCGGGAATTCGGCTCTTCGGGAAAACACGAAAAAGAACACGGTGCGGTCGTCGCGCAGCGAATACCTGGTCACCTGGCGCGCCGGTGCGGCAAAGCTGACATAGCTGCGCGGATCGCGGCGTGGATAACCCTCGATGCTGAACGAGGCCGTGTCGTAGCCCAGATATGTCTGGTAGCGATCGTCCGGCCCGAAAACCAGGGCGCGGACCGGCGAATGCAGACCGCCGGCGCCGATCACCAGGTCGAAACGTTCCGCTGCGGCATGCGCGAACGCCACGCTGACGCCGTCGTCCTCCTGGCGGATTGCCGTGATGCGATCGCCGAAGATCGTCCTTACGCGGCCGCCTAGCGCCTCGTAGATGAGCCTGGAGAGGTCGCCGCGCAGGATACTCAAATAGCGGTCTCCCAGCGTCGAGCGAAACGCTCGCCAGCTGAAACCCCCGACGCGTCTGCCGCGCCGGTTGACCAGGCGGACATCCTCGATCTCATAACCGTTCTGCCGCAACGCCGGCAGCAGGTCCATCTTCTCCGCCACGTCGACGCCGCGTCCCCAGAAATCGATGATGTAGCCGCCCTCCCGCAACGCCGGCGCGCGCTCGATCAGCGTCGGCTCGAAACCGGATCGCTGCAGCCAATAGGCCAAGGTCGGCCCGGCGATTCCCGCGCCGCTGATGAGGATCTTCGGATTCTTCACCACCGATCGCCGCGACCGGTCGGCGGCGCGGCGCGCGGCGAGGCCTCCGCGCGCCGCTTCCGCGTCATTTCAGCTCGTCGATGGACGAGATGATCTTGGTGGCGAGGCCGTATTCGACCGCTTCGGCGGCCGACATCCAGTAGTTGCGGTCGGTATCCTTGCTGACGCGCTCGACCGGCTGCCCGGTCTCGGTCGCGATGATCTGGCTCAGCCGCTCGCGCATCTTGATGATCTCGCGCGCCTCGATCTCGATGTCGGTGGCGGGGCCTTGCACGCCGCCCATCGGCTGATGCAGCAGGAAGCGGGTGTTCGGCAGGCAGAAGCGCAGCTTCTTCTCGCCGGCGGAGTAGATCAGCGCGCCGGCCGAGGCGACCCAGCCGGTGCCGATCATGTAGATCGGCACGCTGCCGCGCACGAATTTGATGATGTCATGGATGGAATCGCCGGATTCGACATGACCGCCCGGCGAGTTGACGTAGACCTGGATGGGCTTCGTCGATTCATCGGTGAGCGCCAGGATCCGGGCGACGACGTCGCGCGCCAGCCGGTCGGTGATCTGGCCGAACACCATGACCTTGCGCCCTTTGAAGAGGCGCGATTCCAGCTCGTTGACCGGCGCCTCGGCCGGCCGCTGCTCGCCGGTCTCCGGCGTCTCCGGCTCGTCCGGTGCGTCGTCGGGGTCGCGGAACGTCGATGGCTGATGGCTCACGGGGATCGCTCCCTTTATGGGGTTTCCGCGCGGGCGCGGGACGGCGCCGGCGGCATCGGGCGCATCTTAGCGGCTGGCGCGCGCGGGGGCACCTGCGGCGTTGCGTCCCTGCCGCCGCCCGCGGCGTCAGCCTCGCGGCACGCCTTTGCGCGCCAGCAGCCGCGGCAGCGCCGCCGACAGCGCCAGCACCGCGACCCCGATCAGGGTCGGCGCCACCCACCCCGCCCTGCCCGCAGCGAGCGTCTCGCCGGCCGCGCCGAAATCGGCGCAGGCGACGGTCATGGGCAGCTGCCCCAGCAGCGAGCCCAGCGCGTACTCGCCGAGCTCGAGCCGCGTCAGGCCCAGCGCGTAGTTGGCGAGCGTATGCGGGATGACCGGGATGAGCCGCAGCGCTGCCACCGCGCGCCAGCCGCCGCGCTCGGCCCGCAACAGCACCGGGCCGAGGCGCTTCAGGCTCTCGAGATCGACCAGCCCGCCATTGACGTAGCGCGCCAGCAGGAAGCCCGCGACCGCGCCCAGCAGGCTGCCGAGCGCCGACCACAGCGTTCCGCCCCAGACGCCGAACACCGCGCCCGCCGCCACCGCCAGCACGGTGCGGGGAAAGAAGATCAGGCTCGCCACCACCTGCACCGCCAGGAAGATCAGCGGCGCCGCCGGATAGCGCGCCAGCGCCGCGGCGATCGCGGCGGCGTCGAGGGTGCCGCGATGCGTCCAGGCGAGCGCGCCACCGGCGAGCACCAGCAACAGCAGGGCCGCCCGTCCCAGCCAGCGGAAGCGGGCCAATGGCGGAAGCGGCGTCTCAACCATCGTCGGGCACGATATCCGGCCGCCCGGCGCGGCGCATCAGCCACATCACGCCGAGGAGATCGGCGATGCCGACGAAGAGCCGGTCGAGCGTGCCGTAATTGGAGGCGCCGCGCTGGCGCGGGCGATGGTTGACCGGCACCGATACCACGCGCCCGCCCTGGCGCTTCACCAGCGCCGGCAGGAAGCGGTGGCAATGGTCGAAGAACGGCAGGTCGAGAAAGAGCGCGCGGCCGAACAGCTTGAGGCCACAGCCGGTATCGGGCGTACCGTCGCCCAGTAACGCGCCGCGCACGCGATTGGCGATGCGCGAGGAGAGCCGTTTCACCGCGCTGTCGCGGCGCTTCTGCCGCCAGCCCGCGATCAGCAGCGGCGGCTCCGCCGGCGCTGCGCGCGCCATCGCCAGCAGGCGCGGGATGTCGGCGGGATCGTTCTGGCCGTCGCCGTCCAGCGTGGCGATCCAGGACGCGCGCGCCGCCTTGACGCCGCTGCGGATCGCGGCGCTCTGCCCGGCGCTGGCGCGGTGGCGCACCAGGCGCAGGCGGGGGAAGTCGCGCTGCAGCTCGCCGATCGTCGCGGCGGTGGCGTCGCTCGAGCCGTCATCGACATAGACGATCTCGTACTCCGCGACGCCGTCCAGCGCGGCGCGAATCTCGGCCACCAGCGGCGCTATGTTGGGCGCTTCGTTGCGCACGGGGATGACGACGGAAAGCTCCATGAGGCGGGGCGGTGTAGCATGCTTCCGCGGGCAATACAAAACCGCCGGCCGCACCCTGCAGGCCGCCCATTGGCGCTGTGACCCGGGCGGCCTATCTTCAGGCGGATGAAGCGACGTCTTCCGACCGCTCTCCTGTTCGCGACGCTGGCGCTTGCGCCGGCCTCGCTGCGCGCCGCGCAGGACGATCCCCGGCTCGACCCGCTCTTCGCCATCCTCAAGTCCACCGCGTCCGACGATGAGGCCGCCGCGGCCGAGCAGCAGATCTGGCGGATCTGGGCCGAGAACAAGAATCCCGAGATCGAGCGGCTGATGCGCCAGGGCATCGCGGCGATGAGCGAGGACGACGAGGATACGGCGCTCGCCGCCTTCGACGAGGTGGTCAAATACGACAAGAACTTTGCCGAAGGCTGGAACAAGCGCGCCACCGTCGAGTTCGCCCTGGGCGACTTCCCCGCCAGCATTGCCGACATCGAACGCACGCTGGCGCTGGAGCCGCGCCATTTCGGCGCGCTCTCGGGCCTCGGCGAGATCTATCTTGCCATGGAGCGCAAGGATCTCGCGCTCAAGGCCTTCCGCGCCGCGCTCGCCATCGACCCGCATCTCTCGGGATTGCGCGACACGGTCGAGGAGCTGCAAAAGGCGGTGGAAGGCACACCCCTCTAAGGCGACGCACCTAACCTTGTCCTGCCGGGGCGCGGGCTCTCGCGCCCCGGATCAAGTCCGGGGCGCTGGCGCCCGCCGGCGACGACGCTGCGCGTCGCGCCGCCTTAGGGATATCTGAACCCGTCGGGGCATATCACCGGAAGATGCTGCCCGGTGATCGCTAAAATGCCCGATAGCACGGCCGCCCTCATCGCCGCCACCCGCCTCGGCTTCGGCCCTGGCGCCGGCGACCTCGCGGTCCTGGCGAATGATCCCCGCGGCTGGGCGCTGGCGCAGCTCGCCCGATCCGCGCCGCCGCTCTCCGCGGCGCTGCCGAGCGCGGCCAGCATGGTGGTGGCCGAATTCGAGATGCGCCGGGATCAGCGCGAGCGTCCCGACGAGGACGCGAAGCGTCAATTCAACGAGCGCGTCAAGACGGTCTATCTCGCCGAAATCGCCGCGCGCACCGAAGCAGCCGCCAGCAGCGAGACGCCGCTCCTGGAGCGGCTTTGCCATTTCTGGAGCAACCACTTCACCGTCTCGATCCAGCGCCCGGCGGTGCGCGGTTTTGCCGCCGCCTTCGAGCGCGAGGCGATCCGGCCTTACGTCACCGGCCGCTTCTCCGACATGCTGCTGGCGGCGTCGCGCCATCCCGCCATGCTGCTCTATCTCGACAATGCCGTCTCGATCGGGCCCGACTTGCCGGTGGGATTGCGCCGCGACAAGGGCCTCAACGAGAATCTCGGCCGCGAGTTCCTGGAGCTGCACACGCTCGGCGTCGATGGCGGCTACACGCAGGACGATGTCGAGGCCTTGGCCCGCATCCTCACCGGCTGGTCCGTGGCGCGGCTGCAGGAGCCCGGGCCCGGCGGCTTCCTCTTCCGCCCGCGGGTGCATGAGCCCGGGCCGAAGACGCTGCTCGGCCGCAGCTTTGCCGAAGGCGGCTATGCCGAGGGTGAAGCGGCGTTGATGATGCTCGCCGCCCACCCCGCCACCGCGCATCACGTCGCGACGAAGCTCGCGCGCCACTTCATCGCCGACGATCCGCCCAGGGACAGCGTCGCGCGCATCGCGCGCATCTTCCGCGACACCGGCGGCGATCTGCGTCAGGTGACCGCCGCGGTGCTGCGCGAGGACGCGCTGTGGCGCAAGCCCTTCGCCAAGCTGCGCCTGCCGGGCGAGATGGTGATCGCCGCCTGCCGGCTCACCGGCTTCACGCCGCCGCCGCCGATGCTGGCGGGCGGCCTGCGCCAGCTCGATCAACTGCCCTTCGCCGCGCCGTCGCCGGCGGGCTGGCCCGATACCGCCGCCGACTGGCTCTCGCCCGAGGCGGTGCTGCGCCGCCGGGGGGCGGCCGCCGGCTGGGGCTCGCGGTGGGCGGCGCGGTGCCGCTGATCCTGCGCGGGAAGGTGGCGGTCGCCTCCTGGGAGCCGCCGGGGGGATTGCGCGAGGCGAGCCCCGACTTCCTGGCATCGCTGGCGCCGCTCTACCAGCACGACGCGCTACTCGGTCCCGCGCTCGCCGAGGGGCTCAAGGCACAGAATTTCTCCGCCTCCGTGCTCGGCGACGGCATGCAGGGCGGGCGCGGCTTCGGGCCGAAGAGCTTTGCGCCGCTCGCCGATGCCGCCGGCAGGCTGCTCGCCGCGTCCGACGGGGCCCGCATCGCCGTGCTGGAGATGGGCGGTTGGGACACGCATGTGAATCAGGGCGCGGGGTCGGGGCGGCTGGCGCAGAATCTCGCGGGCTATGGCGCCGGCCTCGACGCGCTTGCCAAGGCGCTGGGCCCGGCCTGGAAGACGACGGCGGTCGTGGCAGTGACCGAGTTCGGCCGGACCGTGGCGGTCAACGGCAACGACGGCACCGATCACGGCACCGCGTCGGTGCTGCTGCTGATGGGTGGCGCGATCAAGGGCGGGCGCATGCATGGCGATTGGCCCGGACTCGCCCGGCTCCAGGACGATCGCGATCTGCGGGTCGCGACCGACAGCCGCCGGGTGATGAAGGCGCTGCTGCGCGACCATCTCGGTCTCGACCTTGCCGGCCTCGACCGCAAGGTCTTCCCCGACGCCGCCGGGCTGAGGCCGCTGGACGGGCTGGTGCGAGCGTAGCGCCGGAGGCTCAGGCGGCCGTTGCGAAGGTTGTGACCGAGCCGTCGCCGCGCCATTCGAAGCCGGGCTCGGCGACGTGGACCACGATGGCGGGGAAGCGCTCGCGCAGCGCGCGGGCGAACGCGGCCCAGGGCGCCGAGGTCACGCCCATCATGGCATGGAACTTGTCGTGCGGCGGATAGAGCACGACGATCTTCGGCTGCAGCGCCGCGACGCCGCGCACGACGTTGTCGATGAAATGGAGCTGCATGCCTGCGAGCAGGATGTCGGTGCGGAAGCGCGCGCCGAGCGCGTGGATCTCGGCTTCGGTCATCTTGGAGTTGAAGCCCTCATTGTAGTTCATCACCGCGAGCCCGTCGGGCAGCGTGACGTGAAAGCCGGTATAGGGCGCATAGAAGGGCGCCCGGGTGGCGCTGCTCCAGGCCCAGGAAAGCTGGGTGGCGTTGCCGTGGAACACCGCCTTGGTCAGCGCCTTCCAGAGATTGATGTCGCGATGCTTCCAGCGGAAGGCGGCGATGGTGAAGCCGGGGAGCGCGACCGTCCCGGTCCCGTCAGGATCGATGGCGCGAAGCTGAGCGGCGCCGAGCCCGCGGCGCCGCCTGAGGAAGGCGCAGACCGCCGGCGCGCCGATCACCGTCGCTCCGGTGCGCTTGGCGATCACCGGCACATCGAGGAAATGCTCCTCATGCCCGTGGGTGACGCAGATGTATTCGGCCTGCGCGAAATCCTGCAGGTCGAACCACGAGGCGCCGCAATAGGGGCGGAAGAAGGGGTCGAAGAACAGGGCGCCGTCCGGCGTCTCGATCGACAGCCCCGACCAGCCGAAATATCGTATCCGCGTCGTCGTGCTCATGCGCCCATCCTGCCGCAGCGGCTGCCGGCTATTCCAGCAGATCGTCGTTTTTGGTCTCGCGCGCGCAGAGCGTGGCGGCAAGGGTGACGAGGGCGAGCAGGATCAGCATGATCGAGACCCCGGCGGTGCCGCCCATATAGGCCGCCAGCGCCGCCGCGATGATCGGCGCGAAGCCGCCGCCGATCGCGGCGGCGACCTGGAAGCCCGAGGACGCGCCGGTGTAGCGCAGATGGGCGCCGAAGAGCTCGGGGAAATAGGTCGATTCCGGCGCGAACATCAGCCCGTGCCCCAGATTGAGGGCGACCGCCACGGTCAGCACGACGATCCCCGGCGTCTTCATGTCGAGCAGCCAGAACAGCGGGAAGGCGAAGAGGATGGTGAACGCCACCCCGGCCAGGTAGAGCGGGCGCCGGCCGTAGACGTCGGAGAGATGGCCGAACCACGGGATCGTCACCAGCTCCACCAGCGCGCCGAGCATGATCGCGTTGAGCAGCAGCGATCGGGAGAGGCCGAGCCTGCTCGTGGCGTAGACCACGACGAAGACGGTCAGCATGTAGACCCAGGAGACCTCGGAGATCTTCAGCCCGATCGCCACCAGAAAGCTGCGTGGGTTTCTCAGGACCAGTTCGAGGAGCGGGCTGCGGACGATCCGGCCGCGCGATTTGATCGCCTCGAAGACCGGCGTTTCCGGCAGGCGCGCCCGGACGAAGAGGCCGACACCGACCAGGACGAGGCTGATCAGGAAGGGAATGCGCCATCCCCAGGCCTTGAAATCCGCGTCCGGCAGGCTCGATGCGGCGGAGAACACCGCCGAGGCGAGGACGAGGCCGATGGGAAACCCCACCTGGACCAGGCTGCCGAAAAAGCCGCGCCGGTGCTGCGGCGCGTGCTCCAGCACCATGAGCGAGGCGCCGCCCCATTCGCCGCCCAGCGCGATGCCCTGCACCACGCGCAGCAGCACCAGCAGCACCGGCGCCCAGAAGCCGATCGTGCCATAGGTCGGCAGCACGCCGATCAACGCAGTCGAGAGCCCCATGGCGACCATGGTGAGCATGAGCATCGATTTGCGGCCCAGCCGGTCGCCGAAATGGCCGAAGATCGCGCCGCCGACGGGCCGCGCCAGGAAGCCCACGGCGAAGCTGCCCAGCGCGGCCAAGGTGCCGATCCGGGGATCGACATTGGGGAAGAACAGCTTGTTGAAGACCAGCGCCGCCGCCGTGCCGTAGATCAGGAAATCGTACCATTCGATGATCGTGCCGATGGCGCCCGCCAGCGCGATGGCGCCGATGCGGTGAGGCTTCGCCACGCCGATGGCAGCGCTCGCATGAACCGTCATGGGACCTCGCTCTGATCGGGATCGCGCGTTCGCGGTAGCGCTGCCCAAGAAGTGGTCATGAAAGCCAGCATGGCGCCGATTCCCTGCGCTCCCGGGCCAGCCGCGCGGCCCCCGAGGTCACGACAGCAAGTTTCATGCCAGGAAACATGCCGGCCGTGCTAGCGTGGCCGAAGCGCCGCGACCGACCCGGGGATGCCGCCATGCTGTTCGGGATTTTCATCTATGACGGCGTCGAGCCGATCGATCTCGCCACCTTCGGCGTGCTGTCGATGGCGCGGCGCGTCCGGCCCGAGATCGAGATCTGCACCATCGCGCCCAAGAGCGGCGTCACGCGGCTCGCCAACGGGCTGCGCGTGCTGGCGGATTACGACATCGCCTCGGCGCCGCCGCTCGACATGCTGGTGGTGACCGGCGGGCCCGGCTGGACGGCGCAGAGCCGCGCGCCCGAGACGCTCGCCTTCATCCGGCGCCGCGCCGAGGAGATACCCGTGGTGTCGGTCTGCACCGGCGGTCTCATCCTCGCCGCGAGCGGCGTGTTGGAGGGCAAGGAGGCGACCACCAAGCGCGAGGTGGTGCCGCCGGAGGTTCGGCCGCTCGACCTGCTGCGCGCCTATCCCGGGATCGCGGTGCAGGAGGCGAGCCTGGTGGATGAGGGCGGCATCGTCACCGGTGGCGGGGTGTCGCTGTGCATTGATACAATGCTGCATCTCCTGAAGCGGCGGTTCGGCCCGGAGATGGCGGCCGAGACCGCGAGGATCATCGAGTATCACAGGGCATGGGCCGCAAATCTCGAGCAGTTTCCGCCGCGCGTGGCGAGCAGGGCGCGACCGGCACACTGACCGCGCTGGAGCTGCGGCTCGGCCGGCGGCTCAGCGAGCTTCGCGCCGCCCGGCGCTTCACCCAGGACCGGCTGGCGGCCGAGACGGGCTTCACCAAGGGCTACGTCTCCAAGATCGAGAACTCGAAGGTGATCCCGCCGATCGGCACGTTGGTGAAGATCGCCCGCGTGCTCGATACCGACCTCGCCGATCTCTTCGGCTCCGAGGCGACCGGCGAGCAGGACCAGGAGGTCTGCATCGTGCGCGCGGGGGAGCGGCACTCGGTCATCCGCGGCGGCAGCTCCTTCGGCTACGATTACGTGGCGCTTGCCGACCAGCGGCATCACAAGCGGATGGAGCCGTTCGTGATGGTCTTCCCGTCCGAAGTGGAGAAGGATGTCCGCTTCGAGCATGAGGGCGAGGAGTTCATGTTCATCCTGTCGGGCAAGGTCGAATTCTCGGCCGTGATCGACGGACGCAGCCGCAGCTGGATCCTGTCGCCGGGGGACAGCGCCTATTTCGACGCGAGCCTTCCCCATCGCGGGCGCAGCCTGCAGGGGGAGTCGCGCGCGCTGGTGGTGATCTACCGCGCGAAAGCCGCCTCGGCCTCCTGATCCGCGCCGATCGGCTCGGCGGCAGCTCTGCGCGAGCCTCGCCGCCCGCTTCGCCTCACGCCGCCGTGGCGAACCTCCGATACTCCTCGGCGATGTCTTTGACCGCCGCCTCGACGAATTTCGCGCCGTGCTCGGGCGCGGCCAGGCTCGGGTCCGAGCCGATGCGGCCGTCGGGGAAGAGGCGGCGGTAGTCCTCCGCGTCGCAGAAGGCGCGCACGCGGCCATTGGCTTCGCCCATGGCGACGCGCTTGATCGCCTCGGGATAGGCCCATTGCGTCACCGACACCTCGCTCGGCGTCGCATGGCTGCCTTCGCTCTTGCCGAAGAGATCCTTCGACAGCTTCTGCACCCCCGGCGTCTCCCACCAGTTCTTGAGCGCGAGCCTGAGGCCGGGTGCGTTGGCGCCGCTTGTCATGGAGCTGCCGGCATAGATCTCCTGGAAGGCGGCGCCCACCGTGCTGATGTTGCCGCCATGGCCGTTGATGAAGAAGAAGCGCTCGAAGCCGTGGCGCGCCAGCGAGGCGACGTAGTCGGAGATCACCGCGATCAGCGTCGTCGGCTTGAAGGTGATGGTGCCGGCAAAGGCCATGTGGTGCTGCGCATTGCCGATATTGATCGTGGGCCCCACCAGCGCGCCCGACGCCTCGCCGACGCCCTTGGCGATCACCTCGGCGCAGATCGCGTCGGTGCCGACGAGGCCGTTGGGCCCGTGCTGCTCGGTCGAGCCGATCGGCACGATCACGCCCTTGGCGCCTTGGAGATAGGTTTCGACTTCTTGCCAGGTCAGGAGATGCAGTAGCACGGGGGGGAGCCTGCTCTTTTCCATTGCGCGGTGGGGCAGCTTAGCACGCGCATCCGGGGCTGGCAGCCCGGCGTCAGATTGGGCTTGCCGCGACGCCGCGCACCGCTTACACCGCGGCGCAGCATGGACCGCAAGCCACCGGAGACCATCGGCACGCTGCCCGTCGTCCGCACCGTTGCGGCGCTGCGGGCGCGCATCGGCGCCTGGCAGCGTGCCGGCGAGAGCGTGGCGCTGGTGCCGACCATGGGCGCACTCCACGCCGGCCATCTGGCCTTGGTGGCGCGCGGCCTGGCGCTCGCCCGGCGCAGCGTCGCCAGCATCTTCGTCAACCCCACGCAATTCGCGCCGCAGGAGGATTTCTCGCGATATCCGCGTGACGAGGCGGGCGATGCCGCCAAGCTGGTCGAGGCGCGCTGCGACCTGCTCTACGCGCCCGACCTCACCGAGATGTATCCCGAAGGGTTCTCCACCACGGTCAGCGTCGGCGTCGTCGCCGAGGGTCTGTGCGGTCGTTTTCGTCCCGGCCATTTCGCCGGCGTCGCGACGGTGGTGGCGAAGCTGCTGCTGCAATCCGGCGCCGACGTCGCCTGCTTCGGCGAGAAGGACTATCAGCAGTTGCAGGTGATCCGCCGTGTCGCGCGCGATCTCGACATTGCCGTGCGCATCGAGGGCGTGCCCACGGTGCGCGAGCCCGACGGCCTGGCGCTCTCCTCGCGCAACCGCTACCTCTCGCCGCAGGAGCGCGCCGTGGCGCCGGCGCTGCAGCGCGTGCTGTCGGCGACCGCGCTGCGCATAGCGCAGGGGGCCGAGATAGCGGCGGCGCTCGACGCCGGCCGCGCCGAGCTCGCCGCCGCAGGCTTCACGCGGATCGACTATCTCGAAGCCAGCGACGCCGAGACGCTGGCGCCGCTGGCGCTCGCCGACCGTCCCGGCCGTCTGCTCGCCGCCGTGTGGCTCGGCCGGACCCGCCTCATCGACAATGTGCCGCTGCCGCCGCCCTCCGCCTAAGGAAGCGGCAAGGGGTGGGGGCCGCGTAGAGGCGCCACCCGAACTCGCCGCGCTCGGCGAGCATCGCGAGATAGAGCGCGGCCGGGATCAACTCGTCGACGGCCAAGGTCTCACGCGCCTGATTTGAAGTGGCCGAGCAGCGTCTGTAGCAGCGGCGCCAGCCGCTCGAGCTCGTCACGGTGGGCGGCCGAAAGCTTCTCCAGCAGCGCCTCCGCCTTGGGCGTGAGCGCGATCAGCACCTGACGGCGGTCGGCGGCGCCGCTCCGCCGCCTGACGAGGGACTTCGCCGCCAGCCGGTCGATCAAGCCCACCGCGCTGTGGGCGCGGATGCCGAGGCGCTCGGCGAGCGTGCCGGTGGTGATCGGCGTCGTCCCGGCAAAGCCCTTGATGGCGAGCAGCGCCTGATGCTGCTGCGCCGTGAGTCCGGCCGCTTCGGCTGCCGCCTCGCTGAAGATCAGGAAGCTGCGGAGCAGATAGCGGAACTCCGCCAGCCGTTGGTAATCCGCCTCGGCGAGTGCGCGCCCGGGCCTTTCGACAGCTTTTCCCGTCATCTCCGCCACCCCCTTTTTTTAAAATATCGTATTGCGATATAAAGGGGCATCCGCCGGCCTCGGCCGCTCCCCTCCCGCCTCATCGAGGTGTTGCGAAGCATGCGAAATCCTGTGCCCGCCGACCGCCTGCGCGATTTCACCACCGACCGGCGCCTGTTGCTGCTGGCGGCGATGGCCCTCGTCGTCGGCACGGCCGGTGCGGCCGCCGCCTGGGCATTGCTGCATCTGATCTACCTTGCCACCAATCTGGCCTATCATGGGCGGTTCAGTGATGCACCTGCCATCATCTCCGACACCGCGCTCGGGCCAGCCTCGGTCCTGATCCCGGTTGCGGGCTGCCTGATCGTCGGGCTCATGGCGCGTTTCGGCTCGGAGAAGATCCGCGGCCACGGCATCCCGGAGGCGATGGAAGCCATCCTGATCGGGCGCAGCCGCATCGAGCCCAAGGTCGCGATCCTGAAGCCGCTGTCCTCGGCGATCTCGATCGGCACCGGCGGGCCGTTCGGCGCCGAAGGCCCGATCATCATGACCGGCGGGGCCTTCGGCTCGCTCTTCGCCCAGCTTTTCCGGCTGTCGAATGCGGAGCGCAAGACGCTGCTGGTCGCGGGCGCGGCCGCCGGGATGACCGCCACCTTCGCCACGCCCATCGCCGCCATGCTGCTCGCGGTCGAACTGCTGCTGTTCGAATGGAAGCCGCGTAGCTTCGTGCCCACCGCCATCGCCTGCATCGTGGCGGCGGCTTGGCGCCCCTGGCTGATGGGGGCGGGCCCGCTCTTTCCGATGGCAACGAGCGCGGCGCTGCCGCTGGAGGGGTTACTGCTCGCGGCGCTCCTCGGCATTCTCGCCGGGCTCGCCTCCGGGCTGCTGACGCAGATGGTCTATGCCAGCGAGGATCTCTTCCTGCGGCTGCCGATCCACTGGATGTGGTGGCCCGTCTTTGGCGGCCTCGTCATCGGCCTCGGCGGCCTGATCGAGCCGCGGGCGCTCGGGGTCGGCTATGACAATATCGCGGCGCTGCTGCACGGCGATCTCTCGACCGCGGTGACGCTGCGGCTGGGGGTGGTGAAGGCGGTCATCTGGGCGATCGCCCTGGGCTCAGGCACCTCCGGCGGCGTGCTCGCCCCGCTGCTGATCATGGGCGGCGCGCTGGGCGCCCTCTTCGGCGGCGTCATGCCGACGGGCGATATGGGGCTGTGGGCGCTGATCGGCATGGCGGCGATGATGGGCGGCACCATGCGCTCGCCGCTGACCGGCATCGTCTTTGCCGTCGAGCTCACGCACAATCTCGGCGCGCTGCTGCCGCTCGCCGTCGGTTGCATCCTGGCGCATGCCACCACCGTGCTGCTGCTGCGCCGCTCGATCCTGACCGAGAAGGTGGCGCGGCGGGGCCATCATGTCATGCGCGAGTATGTCGTCGATCCCTTCGAGACAATGCGCGTCGGCGAGATCATGGCGAAGCCCGTGGAGAGCCTGACGGCGGATATGCCGATCGGCGAGGCGATTCAGTTCTTCACCGCGCCCGACGCGCCGCGGCGGCACAAGAGCTATCCGGTGGTGGAGGCCGATGGCCGCGTGATCGGCATGGTCGCGCGCTCCGATGCGCTACGCTGGACGATCGCGGGGTGGCCGGCGGGCCAGTCGCTGCGCGACGTGGCCGCGGCGCGGCATCTGGTGACAGGATACGAGGATGAACTGGTCGGTCAGCTGGCCGACCGCATGGCCGCCGCCGATATCGGCCGCGTCCCTATCCTGCGCCGCGGCGACGACGCCCTGGTGGGGCTGGTCGCGCGTCGCGATCTGCTCCGTGTGCGCGCCACTGTCCTGCGCCAGGAGCGCGAGCGCGACGTGCTGTTGCGGCTGCGACGAAGGCCGGCGGCGGAGTGACGCCTCGGCGTCGTCAACCCGTGGGCAGGCGGGCGCCGGGTCGACGATTTGTTTGACCTGGGTCAACGACGGCAGCCGGCTGCGGACGCAGGGTGCGAAACTGGTCGCGACAGCACTGGGACGGAGTGACGCATGGCGCCGAAGGCAGCGGGGAGCTCTACGGGACGACCGATCTCGGGCAGCGTCGTGCGCCCTTCTGCGCCGGCCTTTCTCGCCCAGGGCTTCCGGCCGTTCTTTCTTGCGGCCGCCCTGTGGTCGGCGGCAGCGCTGCCGCTGTGGATCCTGATGCTCGCCACCGGCGCAACGATGCCGAGCCGGTTCGAGCCGCTCGCCTGGCACGCCCATGAGATGCTGTTCGGCTTTGTCATGGCGGCGGTTGCTGGCTTTCTGCTTACCGCCATCCCGAACTGGACGCAGCGCCTGCCGGTCAGCGGCGGCCCGCTGGCGCTGCTGGCCGGGCTGTGGCTGCTCGGCCGCGTCGCCTGCCTGGTCTCGGCGTTGCTGCCGGCCTGGCTCGCGGCCGCGGCCGATCTGTCATTCCCGGCGGCGCTCGTGGCGGTGGTCGCGCGCGAGATCATCGCCGGTGGCAACCGGCGCAACCTGCCGATGGTGGCGCCCGTGGCGGTGCTCGGCATCGCCAATCTACTGATGCATCTGGAAGCCGATGGCATAGGCGTGCCCGCAGGGCTCGGCTGGCGCCTCGGGCTCGCCGCCGTGATCGTGCTGATCTCGGTGGTGGGCGGGCGGATCGTCCCGAGCTTCACCCGAAACTGGCTGGCGAAGCGGCCACAGGCGGCGCTTCCGGCGCAGCCCGGCCGCATCGATCGCGCCGCGCTGGGCGCGCTGCATGCCGGCCTCTTCGGCTGGGCCTTCCTTCCCTCGTTTCCGCCAGTCGGCGTGATCCTGCTGGTTGGCTCGGCGCTCAATTTTTGGCGCCTGTGGCGCTGGCGCGGCGCGGATACGGCGGCGGAGCCGCTGCTGCTGGTCCTGCATGTGGGATACGCCTGGCTGGCGCTGGGGGCGGGTCTCCTCGGCCTCTCGGTGCTCGATGCCGCCGTGCCGCAGAGCGCCGCGATCCATGCGCTGACCGCCGGCGCGATCGGCACCATGATCCTGGCGGTGATGACGCGCGCGACCCGCGGCCATACCGGCCGCGCGCTCTCCGCCGACCGCGCCACCGGCGCGATCTATCTCCTGGTGAACCTCGCTGCCATCGCGCGCCTCGCGGCCGCCTTCGCCGCCTCCTGGACCATGCCGCTGCTCATTGCCTCGGCCTGCCTCTGGACCGCGGCCTTCGCCGGCTTCGCGCTGGTCTACGGCCCCATGCTGCTGCTGCCGCGCGATCGCCGCTGATCCGCGGTCAGCGCGCTTCGAGCGCGTCCACAACGCCGGCGACCTCGGCGCGGGCCGGGCGATAACATCACGCCGCACCGGGCGAAGCTCGAGACTTCTCCAGAGGGAGATCGGCGGCGATCAGCAGCCGTTCCTCGGGCCGCACCAGCGCGCCGTCAGCCTCCGCGAGAAGCTCGACGCCGTTGAAGCGGATGGGCTGAGGCTCGGGCATCGGCGGCAGGCATAGGCGATGTCCGCCGCCGCTGCCAGTGCCGCCTCAGGCGGCGTCGCGCCGTTCCGCCGCTTCGCCGCGCGACGGCCGCTCGGCGCGGGCCGCTTCGCCGCGCACCGCCGGCTGCCAGGCCCAGAGGCTCTCCATCATCACCCGTGTGCCGAGATCGGCGAGCTTGCCGGCCTCGGCGAAATATTCGCGCAGCGTGGTGCGGGTGAAATCCGCCTGGAGATCCATCGCCTCATCGAGGCTGCCCGAACGGACGAGAGCTTTGCTTGCCTCGAGATTGCGGTCGAGCCGTGCGCGGCCGAATTCGATCAGCTCCGAGCTCATCGCGGCCCAGTTCTCGAACCATTTATTACCGGCCTGCAACAAGGGCTCGATCCCGCCAAGCGCGCGGCTCGGATCGAACATGGCGGAGATCTGCATCTCCTCGCGCTTTCCCCGCGTGTCATCGACGTGGGTTTTGGCCATGGCCACTCCCTTTCCTCTTTCCGGTGGATGTGTTTGGCAGCGGCGACGTCTGCGCATCGCGCGCCCCTTGATGAGGAGGATACGACAGGATGCGGTGATGGCAATGGCGATTAGGTATTAATCGGCAGTCGCGCCGGTTGTGCGCGCGGCGGCGCTACGAAGCCGCTTTCTCCGCCGCGGGCGCGGATGCCATCCCGGCTTCCTCCGGCAGCTCCGCCGTCACCTCGTCGAGCAGGTGATCGAGCGCCGCATGTCCTCGTCGAAGAGCGCGTCGCACGTAGGAGCCTGTCTGGGACATGGCATGGGTCTGCGACATCGTCATTTCGCGTCTGCCCCGGACTTTGATCCGGGGGAGGAGCGAAGCGATGCCGTGCGCATCGTGAGCGACGAGCAGACCCATGCCATTTCCCAGACAGGCTCCTAGCCAGCACGTCGTCGGTGGGAAGCCCGGCGGCTTCCCGACCCGCTCCATGCGCCGCGTCCGCAGCATGCCGAGCGTCCGATGCGCGTGGCGCCTTTGGTGCGCCGCCTCGGGCAGCGCCAGCCGTGCGGATGCGGCGCCGGGGCATGCGCGGGGACGGCGTGGCGAACTACGGCCGCGACCGAGCCCCGCGCCAAGCCGCGCGCGGCTCGCGCTGGCGCAGAAATTGCACTAATTTTGAGCAACGGGAGGTCTCGGGCGGAGAGAGGATCATGGCGGAAGCGAAACTCATCATTGCCAGTAAGAATTACGGCTCCTGGTCGCTGCGCGGCTGGCTGCTGGCCAAGATGGCCGGCCTCGACTTCACCGAGGAGATGATCCCGTCGGACGACCCGATGATGCGCGCCGAGCTGCTGCTGCTGGCGCCCTCCTACCTGATCCCCTGCCTGGTCCATAACGGGCTACGGGTCTGGGACACGCTGGCCATCGCCGAATATCTCAACGAGATCCGCCCAAAAGCTGGGCTCTTGCCCAAAGATCGCGCAGATCGCGCGCGCTGCCGCTCGATCTCCGGCGAGATGCACCAGGGTTTCAGTGCCTTACGCTCTTCCATGCCGATGAACATCCGGGGGCGCCATCCCGGCTACAAGCCGCATGCCGGTGCCCGGGCGGATATCGAGCGCATCACCACCATCTGGCGCGACTGCCTCGACCGGTCCAAAGGCCCCTATCTCTTCGGCGAGCTGACCATGGCGGACGCCATGTACGCGCCGGTGGTGACGCGGTTCGTCACCTGGGACGTCAAGCTCGACGCGACCTGCGCCGCCTATGCCAAGCGCATCCTCGACTGGCCGGCCATGGCCGACTGGATCGAGGCCGCCCGCACGGAGCCCGAGGAAGTGCCGGAGTTCGAGGCGGAATTCTAGGCGCGACGCGCAGAGCGCGTCGTCGCCGGCGGGCGCCAGCGGTTGCGCAGCAATCGCGAGAGCCCGCACCATGCCGGCTATCCACAACCGTTGTCCCGCACCGGAGGCATTGCGGCCGGCGGCCGTTCACCCCGAGAGGAGACGGGGATGGACGGGACGGCAGCGATCAGGACCGACGTGCCGGCGCGGCTCGACCGGCTGCCCTGGAGCGGGTTTCACCGCCTCATCATCGCCGCGCTCGGCATCACCTGGATCCTCGATGGGCTCGAGGTGACGCTGGCGGGGGCGGTGGCGGCGGCGCTGCAGGAGAGTCCGCGGCTGCATCTGAGCGCGCAGGAGGTCGGGCTGACCGGCAGCGCCTACCTCGCCGGCGCCGTGCTCGGTGCGCTGTTCTTCGGCCATCTTGCCGACCGGCTCGGCCGCAAGCGCCTGTTCAACGTCACCCTCGGCCTCTATCTCGCGGCGACCGCGCTCACCGCGCTGTCGTGGAATTTTCCCGCCTTCGCCTGCTTCCGCTTCTTCACCGGCGCCGGCATCGGCGGCGAATATGCCGCCATCAACTCGGCGATCCAGGAGCTGATCCCGGCGCGGCTCAGGGGCCGCGTCGACCTTGCCGTCAACGGCAGCTTCTGGATCGGCACCGCGGTCGGCGCCGCCGCTACGGTCTGGCTGCTCGACCCGCGCCTGCTGCCGCCCGATCTCGGCTGGCGCCTCGCCTTCGGCAGCGGCGCCCTGCTGGGCGCCTTCATCCTCTATCTCCGCCGCTTCCTGCCGGAGAGCCCGCGCTGGCTGATGACCCATGGCCGCATCGCCGAGGCGGAGCAGGTGGTGGCGCAGATCGAGGCACGGGTTGCCGCTGCTGCCGGCGCCTTGCCGCCGCCGGCGCCGCGCCGCGGCATCACGCTCATGGCGCCGAGCCGGCTGTCGCTCGGCATGGTGGCGCGCACGCTGCTGCGGGCATATCCCGCGCGCACCTTCCTCGGCCTCGTCCTGATGGCGGCCCAGGCCTTCTGCTACAACGCCATCTTCTTCACCTACGCGCTGATCCTGACGCGCTTCTTCGCCGTGGCGCCCGATCGGGTCGGCCTCTACCTGCTGCCCTTCGCGCTTGGCAATGTCGCGGGGCCGTTGCTGCTGGGGCCGCTCTTCGACACGCTCGGGCGCAAGCCGATGATCGCCGCCACATATGGGCTGGCCGGGCTGCTGCTGGCGCTGTCGGGCGCGCTCTTCGCGGGGTCTCTGCTCGGCGCCGTCAGCCAGACGCTGCTCTGGACGGTCGTCTTCTTCTTCGCCTCGGCGGCGGCAAGCGCCGCCTATCTCACCGTCGGCGAGAGCTTTCCGCTCGAGCTCCGCGCGCTCGCCATCGCGCTCTTCTACGCCTTCGGCACGCTGCTGGGTGGCGTCGGCGGACCGCTGCTCTTCGGCGTGCTGATCGCGAGCGGCGCGCGCAGCCATATCCTGCTGGGCTATCTGCTCGGCGCGGCGCTGATGCTGGCGGCCGCCGCCATCGAGCTCAGGATCGGCCTCAGCGCCGAGCGCCGCCCGCTCGAGGAGATCGCGCCGCCGCTCTCGCTGCAGCGCCCAACCGATGGCGGGTGAGGACTGCAAGCCGGGCGTTTCCGACCCTATATTCCGCCTGCCATGCCCGACCCCGCCCCCTGGCTCAAGCCGACCGGCAAGGGGCTCTATTGCGAGCCCGGCGATTTCTACATCGACCCCGCCGCGCCGGCGCCGCGCGCCGTCATCACCCATGGCCATGCCGATCATGCGCGCGCCAGCAACCGGCATGTGCTGGCCACGGCCGAGACGCTCGCGATCATGCGCAGCCGCTTCGGCGAGGAGGCCGGCGGCAGCCTGCAGCCGCTGGCCTATGGCGAGACGATCTCGCTCGGCGATGTCCGGGTGAAACTGGTGCCGGCCGGGCACGTGCTCGGCAGCGCCCAGGTGGTGCTCGAGCATCAAGGCGCGCGTGTCGTCGTCTCCGGCGACTACAAGCGCCGGCCCGATCCGACCTGCGCGCCCTTCGAGCCGCAGCCCTGCAACGTCTTCGTCACCGAGGCGACGTTTGGCCTGCCGGTGTTCCGCCACCCGCCCGATGCGCAGGAGATCGAGCGGCTGCTGCATTCGATGCGGCTCTTTCCCGAGCGCTGCCATGTCGTCGGCGTCTACGCGCTCGGCAAGTGCCAGCGCGTGCTGGCGCTGCTGCGCCGGCATGGCTTCGCCGAGCCGGTCTTCCTCCATGGCGGGCTGACGGCGATGTGCGAGGTCTATGAGCGTCACGGCGTTGCACTGGGTCCGCTGCTGCCCGCCACCGGCGCCCGGCGGGCCGACCTCGCCGGCAAGATTGTCCTGGCGCCGCCTTCGGCCATCGCCGATCTCTGGTCGCGGCGCCTGCCCGACCCCGTCATCGCCATGGCCTCGGGCTGGATGCGCGTCAAGCAGCGCGCCAAGCAGCGCGGCGTCGAGCTGCCGCTGGTGATCTCCGATCACGCCGATTGGGACGAGCTCATCGCCACCATGGCCGAGCTGGGCGCCGGCGAGATCTGGGTGACCCATGGCGCCGAGGAGGCGCTCGTCCGCCAGGCGAGCCTCTCGGGGCTGAAGGCGCGGGCGCTGTCGCTGGCGGGCTTCGAGGACGAGGCGGAATGAACGACTTCGCGGCGCTGCTCGACGCGCTGCTCTTCACCCCGGGCCGGCTCGGCAAGCTCAGGCTGATGAGCGAGTATTTCGCGGCGACCCCCGATCCCGAGCGCGGCTGGGCGCTGGCGGCGCTGACCGGCGGGCTCGCCTTCGCCGAGGTGAAGCCGATGCAGATCCGTGATCTCGTGCTGAGCCGCGTCGATGCCGAGCTCTTCGGTTGGTCCTACGATTTCGTCGGCGATCTCGCCGAGACCGTGTCGTTGATCTGGCCGGCGCGGCCAGGCGCCAACCACGTGCCGGCGCTGTCGGAGATCGTCGCCGAGCTCGACGCCGCGACCCGCACCAGTGCCGGGGCGCGGCTCGAGCGCTGGCTCGACGCGCTCGACGCGACCGGCCGCTGGGCGCTCTTGAAGCTTATCACCGGGGGCCTGCGCGTCGGCGTCTCGGCGCGGCTCGCCAAGACCGCGCTGGCCGAGCGCGCGGCGATCCCGCTCGACGAGATCGAGGCGGTCTGGCACGGGCTGGCGCCGCCTTATGCCGAGCTCTTCGCCTGGCTCGAAGGCCGGGAGCCAAGGCCGGAGACGGCCGGCAAGCCGACCTTCCACCCGTTGATGCTGGCGCAGGCTCTGGAGGAGGGCGAGCTCGAGCGGCTCGACCCTGCCGCCTATCGCGCCGAATGGAAATGGGACGGCATCCGGGTGCAGCTCGTCGGCCGCGGCGGCGAGAAGCGGCTCTATTCGCGCTCGGGCGATGACATCGGCGCGGCTTTTCCCGACATCCTGGCGGCGATACCGTCGGAGATCGTGCTCGACGGCGAGCTGCTGGTGCTGCGCGGCGGCGAGGTGATGCCGTTCAACGAGCTGCAGCAGCGCCTCAACCGCAAGGCCGCCTCGGCCAGGATGCTGCAGGACTATCCTGCCGGGGTGCGGCTCTACGACATTCTGGAGGAGGCCGGCGTCGACCTCCGGCCGCTGCCCTTCGACGAGCGCCGCCGCCGGCTCGAGGACTGGTACGGCGCCGGCCCGCGCGAGCGCCTGGACCTCTCGCCGCTGATCGCGTTTGCGAGCTGGGACGAGCTGCGCCGGTTGCGCGAGGAGGCGCGCGCCCGCGGCATCGAAGGGCTGATGCTGAAGCGCGGCGACGCGCCCTACCTGCCCGGCCGGCCCAAGGGCCCGTGGTTCAAATGGAAGCGCGGGGCGCTCACCGTCGATACCGTGCTGATGTACGCCCAGCGCGGCCACGGCAAGCGCTCGTCCTTCTATTCCGACTACACCGTCGGTGCCTGGCGCGACGGCGCGCTGGTGCCGGTGGGCAAGGCCTATTCCGGCTTCACCGACGAGGAGCTGAAGCGCCTCGACCGCTGGGTGCGCGACAATACGATCGAGCGCTACGGCCCGGTGCGCGAGGTGGTGCCGAAGCTGGTCCTGGAGATCGCGTTCGACAGCGTGCACCGCTCGACCCGCCACAAATCGGGCCTGGCGATGCGCTTCCCGCGCGTCCATCGCATCCGCTGGGACAAGCCCGCCGCCGAGGCGGATACGGTCGACGCGCTGGAGCGCCTGCTGAGTTAGCGGGTGATCCCGATCCCGGCTAGCGCTTCATCACATTGCCGCGGTTGTCGGCGATCACGGATACCGAGTTGTTGCCTTCCTTGGCCTTGGCGGCCCAGCCATCGGCCACCTTGTGCAGGTCGCGCACGTCCTTGTAGCCGTCGAGCGTGATCTCCTTCTTGGCCTGCGCCTCGGTGATGGCGTGGGTGCCGCTGGCGGCGAAGGCGTGGACCGGGGCGAGAACGCCCAGCGACAAGGCGGCGGCGAAGGCCGGCATCATCAGTCTGGTCATGCTGTCCTCCTGCATGGATACCATGCGAACAGCAAGGATAGCGCGAGCCTCCCGCCCGCCTCCCGTTACAAAAAAGCCATGTTGGGAGGGCCCGGCCGGGGCCGGCGACCGCGCGCCTAAGTTGCGGCGCGACCGTTTCCGTTTTCCAGCAACTGCTGAAGGGCCTGCATCAGTTGCGGCTCGCGCACCGGCTTGAACATCAACCCGCCCAGCTCGGCGGCTTCCGCCGCCCGCGAATAGTAGCCGGTCATGAGCATGATCTTGAGATCGGGCCGCAGCACCTTGGCCTGCTTGGCAAGCGAGATGCCGTCCAACCCCGGCATCACGATGTCGGTGAAGAGCACGTCGACCTGGTTGTCGGCCAGCAGGCGCAGTGCTTCGTAGCCGTCCGCGGCAACCAGCAGCCGGAATCCCCTGCGCCGTAGCACCTCTTCCGTACTTGCGCGTATGCCGGGATCGTCCTCGACGAAGAGGATCGTGTACTGCTCAGTCATCCGCGCACGTCGGAGTTGTCATCGGACCAGAACATGCCCTTTGATGGTTCGGCCCGCCGATCCGGCGCGAAGCTTCGCCGACATAACCCTCGTCTCGTATGCACTGGCGTCAAGAAGTGATGTTCGCAAACGGCTACGGCGTGGGGGGAAGGGGGCTCCGCGTGGGCAGAGCCCCCTGGATCAGCTTTCCTCCCATCCCAGGGGTGCTTCGCCGAGGGACGGCCCGACATTATCAGGGTGCCGACGATAGAAAATACGTGCCAGCACGTGGTGCGTTCCCCCTCCCCGCGGTGGCCGTTGTTCCGGGCTGCCGCCCGCCCGTCGCGTGCCGGGATCACCTAGGCCAGCCCGAGCTCCTGCTCCAGCGCGCCGCACAGCATCTGGCCCAGGAGGATATGCATCTCCTGGATGCGGGCGGTGGTGTCGGAGGGGACGATCAGCAGCGGGTCGGCGAGGCCGTTGAGACCGCCGCCGCCCTTGCCGCCGAAGGCGGCGGCAGTGATGCCCATCCTGCGCGCCGCTTCGAGCGCCAGGATGACGTTGGGGCTCTTGCCGGAGGTGGTAATGCCGAGCGCCAGATCGCCCTTGCGGCCGAGCGCGCGGAGCTGGCGGGCGAAGAGCTGATCGAAGCCCAGATCATTGCCGATGGCGGTGAGCGCCGAGCTGTCGGTGGTGAGCGCCACGGCGGCGATGGGGTCCCGATCCCTGATGTAGCGCACGGTGAGCTCGGTGGCGAGATGCTGCGCATCGCCGGCGCTGCCGCCATTGCCGAAGAAGATGAGCTTGCCGCCGCCGCAAATCGCCGCCACGGCGGCTGCCACCAGCCGCTCGAACTGTCCTTCGCAGGCGGCGAGCGTCGCCTTCGCCACCGCCTCGTGCTCGGCGAATTCGCGCCGATAGAACGCCTTCAGATCCATCCCCATCCCCTCCTGGCGCGGCGATGATCGGGGGACGGGGTGACGCGGGCAAGCGGTATTTTCCGCGCCGCTTGCCTCGGCCTCGGCCATCGGATAGGGCTTGCCCATGGCCAGCACCTCCGCCGGCTCGCGGCGCGCCCTGTTCCTCGACCGCGACGGCGTCATCAACCATGATCCCGGCTATCTCCACCGCATCGAGGAGTGCCGCTTCATCGACGGCATTTTCGCCATGGCCGCCGCTTTCGCCGCGCGCGGCTTCGTCGTGGTCATCGCCACCAACCAGTCGGGCATCGGCCGCGGCCTCTATACCGAGGCGGATTTCGCGACGCTGATGGGTTGGATGCGCGGCGAGTTCCAGCGTCACGGCGTCACCATCGCCGCCGTCTATCACTGCCCCGACCACCCGACCGAGGGTATCGGCCGCTATCGCCGCGACAATCCCTGGCGCAAGCCCGGGCCGGGCATGCTGCTGCAGGCGGCCGCCGATCTCGGCCTCGACCTCGCCCGCTCCTGGACCGTCGGCGACAAGCCGGGCGATATCGAGGCCGGGCGCGCAGCGGGCATCGGCACGCTCATCCGCTATGATCCCTCGGCACTGGCGGTGGCGCGGCGCGGCGATCACTGGGTCGTGCCGCGTCTCGCCGAGGTGACGGCGCTGCTCGAGGCAGCCGAAGCATGACCGGAGCCAAGGAGGGATGGGGGTGAAGATCCTGGTCACCGGCGGCGCGGGCTTCATCGGCACCTCGGTGGTGCGCCACCTGCTCGCCGGCGGGGCGAGCGTGGTCAATCTCGACAAGCTCACCTATGCCGGCTCGAACCCACCGCTGGGCGAGCTGGCGGGGGAGGGGCGCTACGCGCTCGAGGTGGCGGACATCGCCGACCGCGCCGCGGTCGACGGCATCCTCGCCCGCCACCGGCCCGACGCGGTGATGCATCTGGCCGCCGAGACCCATGTCGACCGCTCGATCGATGCGCCCGATGCGTTCATCCACAGCAATCTCATCGGCACCTTCCATCTGCTCGAGGCGGCGCGCTCCTATTGGCACGGGCTCCCGGGCGAGGACAAGGCGCGCTTCCGCTTCCACCACATCTCGACCGACGAGGTGTTCGGCGCGCTCGGCTCCGAAGGCCGCTTCACCGAGGACACGCCCTACCGTCCGAACAATCCCTATGCCGCCAGCAAGGCCGGTGCCGATCATCTCGTGCGCGCCTGGGGCCGGACCTACGGGCTGCCGGTGGTGACCACCAACTGCTCGAACAATTACGGGCCGTGGCAGTTTCCCGAGAAGCTGGTGCCGCTCACCATCCTGAACGCGCTCCAGGGCAAGGCGCTGCCGGTTTATGGCGCCGGCGGCAATGTCCGCGACTGGCTCTATGTCGGCGACCATGCCGAGGCGCTGTTCCTGGTCCTGCGCCGCGGGCGGGTCGGCGAGACCTACACCATCGGCGGCGGCGCGGAGCACGCCAATATCGACCTGGTGCGGCTGCTCTGCCGCCTCCTCGACGAAGCGTTGCCCGACGCGCCGCATCGGCCGCATGAGCGGCTCATCGCCTTCGTCGACGACCGGCCGGGCCATGACTGGCGCTACGCCATGGACGACGCCAAGCTGCGCCACGAGCTCGGCTGGCGGCCGCGCGAGAGCCCGGAGAGCGGGTTGCGCAAGACCGTGCGCTGGTATCTCGACAACCGCACCTGGTGGGACCCGATCCGCAGCGGCCGCTATCGCGGCGAGCGGCTGGGCCGCAGCCGGGCGGAGGTGCAGCGATGAAAGGCATCATCCTCGCCGGCGGCTCCGGCACGCGGCTCTACCCGCTGACCCGCGTGCTCTCCAAGCAGCTGCTGCCGATCTACGACAAGCCGATGATCTATTACCCGCTCTCGGCGCTGATGCTGGCCGGCATCCGCGACATCCTGGTCATCACGACGCCCGCCGACGCGCCGCTCTTCCGCGCGCTGCTCGGCGACGGCGGCCAATGGGGCATCGCGCTCTCCTACGCCATCCAGGCGAAGCCGGACGGCCTCGCCCAGGCCTTTCTCATCGGCGCCGATTTTCTGGCCGGCGAGGGCTGCGCCCTCATCCTCGGCGACAATCTCTTCTATGGCGACGGGCTCACCGAGATGATGCGGCGCTCGGCCGCGCGCCGGGACGGCGCCACGATCTTCGGCTATCGCGTCGGCGATCCCGAGCGCTATGGCGTGGTCGAGTTCGACGCCGCGGGCAAGGTGCTGTCGATCGAGGAGAAGCCGGCGCGGCCGCGCTCCAACTGGGCGGTGATCGGGCTCTATTTCTACGACGGCGAGGTGGTGAAGCATGCCGCCGCCCTCAAGCCTTCGGCGCGCGGCGAGCTCGAGATCACCGATCTCAACAACGCCTATCTCCGCGCCGGGCGGCTCGGCGTCGAGCGCCTCGGCCGCGGCTACGCCTGGCTCGACACCGGCACGAACGAATCGCTGCTCGAAGCCTCGGAATTCGTGCGCACGCTGGAAAAGCGCACGGGACAGAAGATCGGCTGCGTCGAGGAGATCGCCTTCCGCCAGGGCTATATCGACGCGGCCCAACTCGAGCGGCTGGCGGCGGCAGCCGGCGCCTGCGATTACGGCCGCTACCTGGCGCGCCTCGTCGACGAGCACGGCTAGCTCCTGGAAATCCGACGGGAGTTTAGCTAGTTGAGTGGGGACGCCGACGGCTGATGCCCGCCGCCGACGGCGTCGTCACGCAAAGCGGAGGCCTCGCCCATGCCTGTCGACGCGCCGCACCCGCCGGTTCAGCGTCAGACCTTCGACGACGCGCTCGGCCGGCGCATCATCGCGATGCATGTCTGGGCGGTGCGCGACGGGCTCCGCGGCGCCACGGCCTACGATCTCGTTGACGGGTTCTGTCAGCGCCTGGTCATCGAGGGCGTGCCGCTGTGGCGCGCCCACGTCGCCATGGAGACGTTGCATCCGCAATGGTCGGGCTTCGGCTATACGTGGCGGCGCGACCTCAACGCCATAGAGCCCGAGCAATACGTCAACGATGACTTCTCCAGTCCCGAATGGCTGAGCAGCCCGCCCTACGCCCTCATCCGCCGGGCGGATGACGGCGAGGAAAGTCCGACGATGCGCCGGCGGCTCGAGGCCGGGCCTGAGGAGCGCGATTTCCCGATATTGCGCGAATTCTTCGCGGCCGGCGCGACCGACTATTACAGTCAGCTCTTCGCCTTCGGCACCAACCACGATCGCTCGCAGGGGTCGGGCGTGATCTACTCCTTCGCCACCGATCGTCGCGGCGGCTTCGCGGATGACGATGTGACGCTGCTGCAGGCGACGCTGCCGGCGCTGTCGCTCGCCATGAAGGGGCATGTCGGCCACGTCATCGCCGCCGGTCTGCTCCAGACCTATCTCGGCGAGGATGCCGGGCGACGCGTCCACGCCGGCGCCATCGCACGCGGGTCGGTCGAGAGCATACGCGCGGTGCTGTGGTACGCCGACATCCGCGGCTTCACCACCATCGCCGACACGACACCGGGTCCCGTCGTCATCGAGCTGCTCGATGAGGTGTTCGAGACCTTGGCGGCGGCGCTGCGCCGGCGCGGCGGCCAGATCCTCAAATTCCTCGGCGACGGCATGTTGGCGATCTTTGCCGTCGATCCGGCGACCCTCGCCGAGACCTGCCGCCGGGCGCTCGACGCCGCGGCCGAGGCGATGCAAGCGCTCGACGCGCTGAACGAAGCGCGTCTGGCCGCGGGCAAGCCGGCAGTCGCGGTCGACCTTGCGCTCCATCTCGGCGAGGTGCTGTATGGCAATGTCGGTGCCAGCGATCGGCTCGATTTCACCGTCATCGGCCCCGCCGTGAACGAGGTCGCGCGCATCGAAACGCTGTGCGAGCCGCTGGGTCGCAAGGTTCTGGTCTCCGCCGCGCTCGCCGCTGCGGCCGACGGGATGAGCCTCCGGCTCGAGCCGCTCGGGCGCCACGCCTTGCGCGGCGTCCGGGAGGAGAGGGAAATCTACGCCTTGGAGCTGACCGCAAAGCCCGGCTGAGCCAAGTGTCACCGGTCGCGGCGCCACGGCGGCAGCGCACCAGGACTGTGAGACCTTGGGCCGCTACTTGGTGCCGAACAGGCGGTCGCCGGCGTCGCCGAGGCCGGGGACGATATAGGCGTGGTCGTTCAGGCGCTCGTCGATGGCGGCGACGGTGACCGGCACGTCGGGATGGGCGGCGGTGAAGGCGGCGATGCCTTCGGGCGCTGCCAGCAGCGCCAGGAATTGCAGGCGGCGGCAGCCCTTGCGCTTCAGCAGCTGCAGCGCGGCGATGGCCGAATGCGCGGTCGCCAGCATGGGGTCGGTGACGATCGCCTGGCGCTCGGCGATGTCGTCGGGCAGCTTGCAGAAATACTCCACCGCCTCCAGCGTCTTGGGATCGCGATAGAGCCCGATATGGCCGACCCGGGCCGAGGGCACGAGATCGAGCAGGCCCTCGGCAAGTCCCAGCCCGGCGCGCAGGATCGGCACCACCACCAGCTTCTTGCCCTCGATGAAGGGCGCCTCCATCGGCTGGATCGGCGTCTCGATGCGCCGCGTCGCGATCGGCAGATGGCGGGTGACTTCATAGCCCAGCAGCAGGGCGATCTCGCGCAGCAGGCGGCGGAACTCGGCGGTAGGCGTCTGCCGGTCGCGCATCAGGCTGAGCTTGTGCTGCACCAGCGGATGCGACACCACGGTGACGCTGGCGGCGGTCATCGCTCGGCCCCGTTCATGCGCCCGCCGCCCGCGACGGGCTGGCGCGGCTTGCGGCGTATTCCGGCACCAGCGTCGCCAGCAGCGCCAGCATGCGCTCCTGCCGGCGCTCGCGCGCATGCTCGGCGAGCTCGTCGAGCGAGCGGCCGAGCATGGCGTAATCGATGGTGCGCGGCGCCGCGAGGCGGATTCCCGCCGCCGCCGTCGGCACCGCCGGCTCGTTGGCGTAGAACAGCTCCTCGTAGAGCTTCTCGCCGGGACGCAGGCCGATGTACTCGATCTTGACGTCCCGGTCGGGCTTGAGCCCGGCGAGGCGGATCATCTGGCGCGCGAGGTCGACGATCTTCACCGGCTCGCCCATGTCGAGGACGAAGATCTTGCCGCGCTGCTCGCCGCCATCCATCGCCAGCGCCGAGGCCTGCAGCACCAGCTCCACCGCCTCGCGCACGGTCATGAAGAAGCGCTGGATCTCGGGATGGGTCACGGTCAACGGGCCGCCGGCGGCGAGCTGGCGCTGGAACAGCGGCACCACCGAGCCGGTCGAGCCCAGCACGTTGCCGAAGCGCACGGTGACGAAGCGGGTGCCGCCCGCCTTGCGCGATTCGACGATGTCGAGCGCCTGGCAGATGCTCTCGGCGAGTCGCTTGCTGGCGCCCATCACGTTCACCGGATTGACCGCCTTGTCGGTCGAGATCATCACCATGGCGCGCACGCCATGGGCGCGGCAGGCTTCGGCGACATGGCGCGTGCCGAGCGCGTTGGTGAGCACGCCTTCGACCGGATTGGCCTCGACCATCGGCACGTGCTTCAGCGCGGCGGCGTGGAAGACGAGCTCGGGCCGTTCGGCGGCGACGATCTCCTCGATCCGCGCGCGATCGCGCACATCGCCGATCAGCGCCACGCGCGGCAGCGGCGCGTTGCGCTCCGTCAGCTCGCGGTCGATGGCGTAGAGCGCGTACTCGTTGTTGTCGACCAGCACCAGGCGCGCCGGCTCGTCGGCGGCGATCTGGCGCACCAGCTCGCTGCCGATGGTGCCGCCGGCGCCGGTCACCAGCACGCGGCGCCCGGCGACGAGGCCACGCATGCGCTCGCGGTCGAGCACCGCCTGCGGCCGGCCCAGCAGATCCTCGATGGCGACGGGCTCGATCGGCGGCACGTCCTCGCCCAGCGTCTTCTTGAACTCGGTGAGCCGCGGCAGCCGCGACAGTGGGATGGTGAGCGCGTCGGCCATGTCGAGCAGATGGCGGACGGTCGCGCCGTCGAGCGACTGCGCCGCGATCAGCAGGCGCTGCGGCCGCTCGCCGCGGCGGTCGAGCCGCGCCACCACCTCGGACAACTCGTCGATCATGCCCAGCACCGGCACGCCGGCGATCTCGCGCCCGACGCGGGACGCGCTGTCGGCGATGATGCCGACGACGCGGAACAACCGGTCCGGGTCGCTTGCCATCTCGCGGATGAACATGGCGGCGCCGTCGCGGGCGCCGATCAGCAGCACCGGGATGCTGCCGCGCCGGCCGTTGCGCTCGAGGATGTGGCCGAGGCCGCGATCCTTGTAGGCGCGGTAGGCGAAGCGCGGCCCGCCCAGCAAGGCCATCAGCACCAGCCAGTTGATGCCGGGCAGCGAGCGCGGCAGCTCGTCGAGCCGGGTGAGCACGAACATCGCCGGGAAGAACAGCAGCATGACGATGGTGACGGCACGCAGCAGCGCCACCAGGTCGGGCAGCGAGGCATAGCGCCAGATGCCGCGGTAGAGCCCGGTCCACCAGAAGACCGCGGCGGCGATCGCGGCGAAAGAGATGTCGTAGGTCGCGAGCAGCCGCCAGGAATAGACGTGGATGGTGTCGCCGACGCGCAGATAGAACGACAGCAGGAAGGACAGGGCAGCCATCACCACGTCGTGGGCGAAGGCGGCGTTGGTCCGGCTCAGTCCCTTGATCATCGGCTGCTCACGTTCGGCCGGACGTTAGAAGAGCCGGCCCCCGGCGGCAACAGGAAAAGCGGTCGCGCGGCGGCGCCCGTCCGGCTAAAAGAACGCTCGGAACGACATGATCTTTGTCGCAAGCAAGCTCTTCTGGGGCCTGGCCGCTCCCGGCAACCTGCTGCTGCTGCTGCTGCTGGCCGCCATCGTCGCGATGGCGCGTAGCCGCCGGCGGCGCGGATTCCGCCTCGCCGCCGCGGCGGCGCTGGCGCTGCTGGCGGTGGCGATCCTGCCGGTGGGCGAATGGCTGGTGGCGCCGCTCGAGGACCGTTTCCCGGTACCGACCGTGCCGGCGCGGGTCGACGGCATCATCGTGCTCGGCGGCGCGGTCGAGCCTGCCATCAGCCGCGCCCACGGCCAGGTCGCGCTCAACGAGTTGGCCGAGCGGATGACCACGGCGCTGGCGCTGGCCGAGCGCCATCCCGAGGCCCGGCTGGTGCTGACGGGCGGCGACGCCGCGATCCTGCCGCGGCCCGGCGAGCAGGAGGCCGAGCTGATGCGCGTGCTGCTGGTCGAGCTCGGCGTCGCGCCGGAGCGGCTGTTGGTCGAGGATCGTTCGCGCAACACGTACGAGAACGCGCTGTTCTCGCATGCGCTGGTAAAGCCCAAGCCGGGCGAGACCTGGCTGCTGGTGACCTCGGCCGCGCACATGCCGCGCGCCGTCGGCTGTTTCCGGCATGTCGGCTGGGAGGTGCTGCCCTATCCCGTCGATTTCCGCACCGAGGACAGCCCGCGCCCGGAATTCCTGCTTTCCCGTCACCTCGGACTGCTCGATTTCGCCGCCAAGGAATGGGTCGGCCTTGCCGCCTATCGCCTGCTCGGCCGCACCGACACGCTGTTTCCCGCGCCTCAGCCCGTCTCGGCCAGCAGCCCGCGATAGAGTGCGACCGTCGCCGCGCCTACCGCCTCGGCGGCGAGGTCGGTCTCGACCAGCGCGCGGCTCGCCGCGCCGAAGCGGCGGCGAAGCTCGCCGTCGCCGATCAACCGCTCCAGCGCGGCGGCCAAGGCATCGATGTCGTCGGGCGGCACCAGCAGCGCGTTGACGCCCTGGCGCGCGATCTCGCGGCAGCCCGGCACGTCGGTGGCGACCAGCGGCCGCGCCATGGCGGCGGCCTCGAGCAGGCTCTTGGGCAGCCCCTCGCGGCGCGACGGCAGCACCGCGATATGCGCGCGCTGCCAAAGCTCGCGGATATCCTCGACCTGGCCGAGCCAGGCGATGCCGGGAAGCGCGCGCCAGCGCGCCAGGGTCGCCGCGTCGATCGAGCTCGGATTCTCCGCATCGGCGGTGCCGGCAACGGCGAGGCGGAGATCGACGCCGCGGCGCTGCAGGCGCTGCTGCGCCTCGACCAGCGTCGCGATGCCCTTGTCGGCGAGCAGCCGGCCGGCGAAGCCCGCCACCACCGGCGGCGCCGGCGGCTCGGGCGCGGCGGCGAAGTGCGCGAGGTCGATGCCGGAGCCGCGAATGACCGCGATGCGGTCCGCGGCGGCGGGATTGAGCGCCAGCAGCAAGCGGCGATCATCCTCGTTCTGGACGATGATGCGGCTGTTGCGGCGCTCGATGAGCCGCGCCAGCGCCAGGCTCACCGGCCGGCGCAGCAGTCGCGCGCGCAGGCTGGGCGAGCTTTGGACGAAGCCGAAGCCGGTGACCGCGTTGACCACCGCCGGCACGCGGGCGAGGAGCGCCGCGACGCTGCCGAGCACCGCCGGCTTGAGCGCCACGTGGTGCACGAGATCGGGCCGCTCGCGGCGATAGAGGCGCGCGATCTCGGCGATGGCGGCGAGGCTCGCCACGGGGCCGGCGTCGCCGCGGCGCCAGCGCAGCGGATGGAGCGCGAAGCCTTCGCCGCGGATGCGCTCGCCATGCTCGGCGACGCGTGTCGCCACCGCCACCGCGAAGCCGGCGCGCTGCGCCGCGCGCGCCATCGGCAGCCGATGCGACCAGAAATACCAATCCTCGGTGACGAGATAGAGCAGCTTGGGCCGCGCGGCGCTCATCGTCTGCTCTCGCGATACCAGCGCGCGGTGGCGGCGAGCCCTTCGGCGAGCCCCACCCGCGGCCGCCATCCCAGGCGCTCGCGCGTCGCGCGATCGTCGACGCGGAGCGACGAGAGCAGCCGGTCGGCGGCGCCGGCGCGGCCGGCCAGACGTGCCGCCAGGCGCAGCAGCCCCGGCGGGCAGGGCAGCAGGCGCGACGGCCGGCCGAGCGCCGCGGCGATGCGGCGCGCCAGCTCGGCGGTCGAGATCTCTTCCTGATCGCGCAGCAGGAAGACGCCGCCCGCCGCCGCGGGATGCGCGAGCGCGGCGTCGATGAGGTCGAGCAGATTGTCGAGGAACACGAGGCTGCGGCGGTTGTCGATGCTGCCGAAGGGCAGCGGCAGGCCGCGGTCGACGAGGCGGAGAAGGGCGAGGAAATTCGCCTTCACCCCGGGCCCGTAGACCAGCGGCGGGCGGAGGGTGGCGAGGATGTCGCCGGCGGCCGCGCGCATCGCCTGCTCGACGCGCCACTTGGCGCGGCCGTAGTCATCCGCCGGCGCCGGCGCCTGAGCCGCGGAAAACGGCCGCTCCGGCGTCCGCTCGCCCAGCACCTTGATCGAGCTCAGCAGCACCAGCCGCGACACGCCGGCGTCCTTCGCGTGGCGGGCGAGCGCGGCGGCCGTCCCGGCTTCCGCCTCGATCCAGCGCGGATCGGCCGCTTCCGGCGCGTGGGCGCGCCCGGCAAGATGCACCACCGCCCGCGCCCCCGCCAGCAGCGGCGACCATGGTGTGGCGGCGGTGATGTCGCCGAGGATCTGCACGGTAACGCCACTCGGCAGCGCCGCCGGCCGGCGCAGCACGGCGACGACCGGCACGCCGCGCGCCGCCAGCCGCTCGACCAGGGCGCGGCCGATGAATCCTCCGGCGCCGGTGACCACCACCGGGCCGCCGCCACTCTCTGTCCCTGCCGGTGCCATCGCCGGCGACAATAACCGTTCGGCCGGCAATCTCATATGCGGCGCGCGGCTTGAGCAGGGGCGGGGCGCATGCTAAGCAACGCGCCGCCCCGCCGGGGCGAACAGCAGCGGAACGGACGGTGTCGCGCCAGCCCCAGGAGCCTCTCGATCTCGAAGCGCTGCGTCGGCGCTTCCTTGCCCGCGAGGCGACGGTCGGAGTCATCGGCCTCGGCTATGTCGGGCTGCCGCTGGTCGGCGCGATTGCCGGCGCCGGCTTTCACGTGGTGGGATTCGACGTCGACGCCGCGAAGGTGGCGCGGCTCAATGCCGGGCGCTCCTATATCCGCCACATTCCGGACGCCGCCATCGCCGAGCTCGTGCGCAGCCGCCGCTTCCGCGCGGTCGACGATTTCGCCGAGATAGCCGCCGTCGATGCCGTGCTGATCTGCGTGCCGACGCCGCTGACCCGCCACCGCGAGCCCGATCTCTCCTTCGTCGTCGGCACCAGCGAGTCGATCGCGCCGCATCTGCGCCGCGGCCAGCTCATCGTGCTGGAATCGACGACATATCCCGGCACCACGCGCGAGGTGATGCGGCCGATCCTCGAGCGCGGCGGCCTCAGATCGGGCGAGGATTTCTTTCTTGCCTACTCGCCCGAGCGCGAGGATCCCGGCAACGCGCAGTACAGCACTACCAAGATCCCCAAGGTGGTCGGCGGCGACGGCGACAGGGCGCTGGCGCTCGCGGTCGCGCTCTATGACCAATTCGTCGCCGGCACGATCCCGGTGTCCTCGGCCGAGACCGCGGAGGCGGTGAAGCTCACCGAGAACATCTTCCGCGCCGTCAACATCGCCCTCGTCAACGAGCTCAAGATGGTCTACGAGGCGATGGGGATCGATGTCTGGGAGGTGATCCGGGCGGCGGCGACCAAGCCCTTCGGCTTCATGCCCTTCTATCCCGGGCCCGGCCTCGGCGGCCACTGCATCCCGATCGACCCGTTCTATCTCACCTGGAAGGCGCGTGAATACGACATCTCGACGCGCTTCATCGAGCTCGCCGGCGAGATCAACACGGCGATGCCGCGCTATGTCGTCGAGCGGCTGCAGGCGGCGCTCGACCAGCATGCCGGCAAGGGGCTCAAAGGCGCGCGCGTGCTGATCCTCGGCGTCGCCTACAAGAAGAACGTCGACGATCTCCGCGAGAGCCCGTCGCTCAAGATCATGGAGCTGCTCGAGGCCAAGGGCGCCAGCACGATCTATCACGACCCCTTCGTGTCGGAGATCCAGCGCTCGCGCGAGTATCCGGAACTGGCCGGACGCCGCTCGGTGGCGCTCACCGCCGAGATCGCGCGCGGCGTCGACGTGGCGCTGATCTGCACCGATCACGACGGCGTCGACTATCGCGGCCTCGTGCAGCACTGCCCGCTGGTGATCGACACGCGCAACGCCTGCGTCCATGCCGGTGTGACGGCCGGCACGGTGGTCAAGGCGTGACGCCGAGGCGCCGCTGGGCGCTGATCGGCGCGGCGCTGCTGCTGGCGCTGCTGGTGGTGGGCTGGGGCGTGGCGCGGCGGCTGTGGCCGGCCGACGAACCCGACCGCTACAGCGTGGTCGAGGGCGATACGCTGGCCTGGCGTCCGCCGCAATGCCTGCTCTCCATGCTGGGCATCGCCTGCCTGCCCCAGCGGCTGCGGCTCTACGGGGTCGATGCCTTCGAGCGCAAGCAGACCTGCCGCGATGCCAAGGGCAAGGTCTGGCCCTGCGGCGCGGTGGCGACGGCGCGTCTGCACCAGCTGGTCGAGAGCGGCGATTTCGCCTGCCATGTCGATCACGAATTCATCGACCGTCACGCGCGCGAATTCGCCGTCTGCACCGCCCATGGCGAGGATGTCGGCGCGGTGCTGGTGAGCGAAGGGCTGGCCTTCGCCTATGGCCGCGGCGCGCAGTACCTGCCCTATGAAGCGGCGGCGCGCGTCAACCGCCGCGGCGCCTGGGCCGGCAGCTTCGTCCGCCCGCAATATTTCCGCGAAGGCGCCGATCAGTAGCGCTCTCTCAAAGCGCCGCGACGCGTCGCGAGCGGCGCTGCATCAGGCCGAGCAGGCAGGCGACGACCGCGATCCCGGCCGCCAGCCCGATCCAGGGCCGGCCGACGGCGAGCAGGGCGCAGGCGAGCAGGGCCGAATCGCCGGCCAGTACCAGCCGTGCCACGCTCGCATGGTCGCCCGGGCCGGCCAGCGCGCGCTGGTAGAAATGCTGGCGATGCGCCTGCCAGAAGCGCTCGCCGCGCAGCACGCGGCGGGCGAGCGTGACGCTGGCATCGGCGAGGTAATAGAGCGGCAGGATCAGCGCCGGCGCCCACAGCCCGCGCGCCGCCAGCCCGAGCAGCAGCGCGCCCAGGAGATAGCCCAGCGGCACGCTGCCGACATCGCCGAGGAAGAGCCGCGCCGGATGCCAGTTCCAGTACAGGAAGGCGAGCGCGCCGGACGCGGTGCAGAGCGCCAACGCCGCGCTGCCGTCATCGGCGCCGGCCAGCGCGCCGACCAGCACCATGCCGAGACCGAGCGCCGCCGTCTCGACCCCGGTGATGCCGTCGATCCCGTCCATGAAGTTGAAGAGGTTGAGGAACCAGACCCAGAGCAGGGCGGCGGCGGCACGATCGACGAGCGGCGGCAGCAACCCCTGGAAGACCGCGCCCCTGGGCAGGAAGGCGAGGCCGGCGAGGACGGCGAGGATATGGCAGAGCAGGCGCAGCCCCGCCGGCAGGCCGCGCAGATCGTCGATCCAGGAGATGAGCGCGAGCCCGGCGGCGAGCGCCGCCAGCGCCGCGTCGCTGGCCGGCGCGCGGCCGGCAAGCGTCAGGGCGAACCAGGCCGCGAGCAGCACCGGCACCAGGGCGAGGCCGCCGCCGCGCGGCACCGGCACGGCGTGGGCGGAGCGATCGACCGGCCGGTCGAGGATCGCGCGGCGCAGCAGCCAGGCGCGCACGCGGCCCGCCAGCCCCAGCGTCGCCACGAAGACGACCAGCGCCGTCGCTGCGGAGGTCGCGTCCATGCCCGGTCTGTTCCCTTCGTTTCCCACCGATCCCGGCGCGGCGTCATAGGCCAGGGCCGGGCCGCGGGCAATCGCGCCGGCCTCAGATGCCATGAGCAACGAGATAGGCAGCCAGCAGCGCCAACCCGGCCAGCCCGATCCAGAGCAGCAGGGCGAGCGGCAGGGCGATCGCGCAGCCGGACCGGGCGCGATGGCGGTAGGTCATGCGCAGCGATAACGCGCGACAGGCGAGGGCGTTCACAGGCCGGAAACTTAAGCTTGCTTAACGAATGTCAGCTTATCATCATGCCGCCATGCCATACGATCCAGAGCGGAGCTTCGGGTTCATCCTGCACGACATCGCGCGCCTGATGCGCAAGCGCTTCGACCAGCGCGCCCGTGCGCTGGGGCTGAGCCGGTCGCAATGGCAGGTGCTGGCGCATCTTCAGCGCCATGAGGGCATCAACCAGAGCGGCCTCGCCGAGATCCTGGAGATCGAGAACATCACGCTGGGCCGGCTGATCGACCGCATGGAGGAGGCCGGCTGGGTCGAGCGGCGGCCGGACCGCAATGACCGCCGTGCCCGCCTTCTCTACATGACCGAGAAGGTCGCGCCGATGATGGAGCGCATGCATGCGCTCGCCGAGGAGACGCGCAGCGAGGCGCTCAGCGGCCTCGCGCCGGTCGAGCGCGAGGCGCTGATGCAGCAGCTCACCCATGTCCGCGCCAATCTCTCCGAGCGCGGCGCCGGCGCGGCCAAGGACAAGGCGGCCGGCTGTGCCTAGGGACAACGGCCATCGCGTCGCGGTGGAGGGCGGCGTCGGCGCCGGGCGCCGGCTGCGGTCGCTGCTGCTGGTGCTGGGGCCGCTCGTGGTCGTCGCGGCGGGCGGATATCTCTATCTGACCGGCGGCCGCTACGTCTCCACCGACGACGCCTATGTCCGTTACGACAAGGTGCTGATCAGCAGCGACGTCGCCGGCCGCGTCACGCAGCAGCAGGTCGACGAGAACCAGCCGGTCCGGCAGGGCGATCTCCTGTTCGCGCTCGACGACGAGCCCTACCGCATCGCGCTGGCGCGCGCCGAAGGCGTGCTCGCCGCGGCGCGCGACGAGGTCCGCGCCATGCGCGCGGCCTATCGGCAGAAGGAGGCGATGCTGCGCGCCGGCATGGTGTCCGCCGACTATCTGCAGCGTGAATACGAGCGCCAGAAGCGTCTGGCGGCGCAGAATGTCAGCTCGGCATCGAAGGTCGACGAGGCGCGGCGCAGCGCCGATGTGGCACATGAGCAGATGGCGGCGATGCAGCACGATCTCGCCCAGGTGCTGGCCAATCTCGGCGGCGATCCCGATATCCCGGTCGACAGCCATCCCCGCGTGCTGCAGGCGACCGCGGCCCGCGACCAGGCGGCGCTCGACCTGCGCCACACTCGCATCCTGGCGGCGGCAGACGGCATCGTCGCCAATCTCGATCCGCGTCCCGGGCAATATGTGACGATCGGCCAGGCGATGGGCAGCCTGATGGAGAGCGGGTCGCTCTATATCGAGGCGAACCTCAAGGAGACCGAGCTCACCTACGTCAAGCCGGGCGAGGCGGCGATCGTGACGGCGGACAGCTATCCCGGCCGCGTCTGGCACGCCCGCGTCACCAGCATCGGTGCCGGCACCGGCTCGGAATTCTCGGTCCTGCCGCCGCAGAACGCCACCGGCAACTGGGTCAAGGTCGTGCAGCGTGTGCCGGTGCGCCTCCACGTCGCGCCGGACGAGGACACCACCGCGCTGCGCGCCGGCATGAGCGTCGATGTCGAGATCGATACCGGGCACCGGACCGCGCTGACGGGGCTGCTGGGCGGCAGGTGAGCGCGGCCGGCCCGCCCGCGCTCAACCTTAAGGTGACACGCCGGGGCGGCGATGATCGCCTCTGGCGACGATCATCCTGATGATGATCGTGGTCACGCCGGCCGCCGCGCCGCTTGTGGCGCCGGTGCGCAGTCCGCGGCGCAGAGCTGCGGCGGCGGAGGTGGCGGCGCCGGATCGAGCCGCAGGGGGTGGAAACGCGCATCGGCGTCGTCGACGCAATCGACGATCTGCTGGCGCAGCGCGGTCATCGCCGGCAGGAACACGGTCCAGCCGTCGCCCTGGGCGCGGGCCAACCGCGTCAGCTCGACATAGGCGATCATCTCGTCGCGGCAGTATGGGATCGGCGGCAGCTCGGAGGCGGCCGAGGGCGGGTCGTCGGCCTCGGGCGTGGCGCAGGCGCAGAGGGCGAGGGCGAGGCAGAGGGCGGGCGGTCGGAGCAGCATGCTGGCTTAAACGCTTGAGGGTTGATCGCGACCCCATTCGCCGACTAGGAATTGTCTAGTCATACGCGTTGAACGTTGAACAATGAGGAGGAGCCGCCGTGGCGCTCGATCCGGAAACCCTGCGTCAGTTCCTCGACACGATTCAGCGCTTCGTGCGCGAGCAGCTCGAGCCGGCGGAAGCGGGTGTCGCCGAGACCGATATGGTGCCGCCGGCGATCGTCGACGAGATGCGCCGGCTCGGCCTCTTCGGCATGACCATCCCCGAGGCGCAGGGCGGGCTCGGTCTCAGCATGAGCGAGGAGGTGCAGGTGCTGTTCGAGCTCTGCCGGACCTCGCCGGCCTTCCGCTCCGTGCATGGCACCAACAACGGCATCGGCAGCCAGGGCATCGTCATCGACGGCACCGAGGAGCAGAAGCGCAAATACCTGCCGCGCCTCGCCTCGGGCGAGATCATCGCCTCCTTCGCGCTGACCGAGCCCAATGCCGGCTCGGACGCGGCCAGCCTGCGCACCAGCGCGCGGCGCGCCGGGAACGGCTGGGTGCTGAACGGCACCAAGCGCTTCATCACCAACGCGCCCGAGGCCTCGCTGTTCACCGTCATGGCGCGCACCGACCCCGGCATCAAGGGTGCGGCCGGCATCTCCGCCTTCCTGGTCGAGGCGCCCAATCCCGGGCTGAAGCTCGGTCGCATCGACCGCAAGATGGGGCAGCGCGGCGCCCATACCGCCGACGTGATCTTCGAGGACTGCCAGGTGCCGGCCGACGCGCTGCTCGGCGGCAAGGAGGGGCAGGGCTTCAAGACGGCGATGAAGGTGCTGGACCGCGGCCGCATCCACATCGCCGCGGTGGCGGTGGGCGTGGCCGAGCGGCTGATCCGCGACATGCTGCGCTATGCCAAGGAGCGCGTGCAGTTCGGCCAGCCCATCGGCGAGTTCCAGCTCGTCCAGGCGATGCTCGCCGACAGCCGCGCCGAGGCCTATGCGGCGCGCGCCATGGTGCTCGACGCGGCGCGCCGCCGCGATGCCGGCGAGAACGTCTCGACCGAGGCCGCCTGCTGCAAGTACTTTGCCACCGAGATGGTCGGCCGCGTCGCCGACCGGGCGGTGCAGGTCCATGGCGGCTCGGGCTACATCGCCGATTTCGGCGTCGAGCGCTTCTATCGCGACGTGCGGCTCTTCCGGCTCTACGAGGGGACGAGCCAGATCCAGCAGATCGTCATCGCTCGCAACATGCTACGCGACGCGCGCTGAGCGCGGCCCGGGAGGGGCAGTGATCGAGCGGTTCATCGAGCGCCTGCTGTTCGCCAGCCGCTGGCTGCTGGCGCCGCTCTATCTCGGGTTGGCGCTGGTGCTGCTGCTGTTCGTCGCTGCCTTCTTCATCGAGCTCGCGCACCTTGCCGAGGGGCTGGTGGCGGGCGGCGAGATGCAGCTCTCGCTGATGGCGCTGCGGCTCCTCGATCTCGTGCTGGTGGCGAGCCTGGTGGTCATGGTGATGATCAGCGGCTTCGAGAACTTCGTCGCCAAGATCACGCTCGGCGAGGAGCAGGAGCGGCTCGCCTGGCTCACCGAGCTCGACACCGGCTCGATCAAGGTCAAGATCCTGGGCTCGATTGCCGTGATCTCGGCGATCTACCTGCTGGAGCTGTTCTTCGACATCGAGGAGGTGCCGGAAGGCAAGCTGCTCTGGCTGGTGATCATCCATCTCACCTTCGTCGTCTCGGCGCTGCTGATGGCGGTGCTCGATCACCTCGCCGCCAGGCGCCACGAGCGTTGATCGGGCCGGGCCCCCGCTACTGGTTGGGGTTGCCGACCACCCAGACGAAGAGGTCGCTGCCGAGCTCGCGCCGGCATAGCGTCACCTGCTCCTGATGCGTCTCCTCGCCCTTGACCAGCGACTGCCGCAGGTCGCGGCAGAGCTGGCCACGGACCGCGCGGAAGACATCGTCGACCGCCACCGCCGTGCCGCTCGCGGTCTTGGCCCCGGTCGGGTCGGTCGCCTGCCAGGCCACCGGCTGCAGCGTGAACTCGTCGGCAGCGAGTTGGCTCGCCTCGGCGAGGCGCCGCCGCTCGACCTCGGTGAGCCACGCGCGCAGCGGCTCGGCGACGGCCTGGTCGGCGACCGCGTCGGGCAGCAGCGGCGGCGCCGGGCCGGCGATGAGCGTGCCGGCGGGGCCATCGCGCACCACCTTCACCGGCGGCGGCGGCTTCTCCAGCAGCAATCCCGGCTGCGGCCAATAGGCCGGCTTCCAATGGTCGTCCGTGCAGCCGGCGAGCGACAGCGCGCCGAGGAGCATCAACAGGACGGCGCCGGTTGCGCTATGATGGCGGGCATGAAGCATGGACGTTGGTTCCTTCTGGCGCTGCTGGCGCTGCTGCCCTCGACGGCGCTGGCGCAGTTCTATGATCTCGACGGCGCCTATCATTGCCTGACGACACCGGACACCGCCTGCGAGAAGGATCTGCGCGACCAGCCGCGGCCGGCACCGCCGCCCAAGACGACGACGCTCGACGAGGTCATCGCCAAGGTGCGCGCCAAGGAGCTCGGGCCGCACGAGGCCGCCATCCTGGAGAAGCGCGCCGCCGCCAACGATCCCCGCGCCGTCGAGGTGCTGGCCTGGTGCAAGCTCAACGGCATCGGCATGCCGGCCGACGCGCTCGGCGCCTTCTGGCTCTACGGCAAGGCGGCCGAGCTCGGCGTCGCCAACGCCCGGCAGAACCAGGTCGCGATCTATGAGAGCCGGCTCACCTCCGACCAGCGCGAGCAGGTGCTGCTGCGCCAGCAGAGCCGCTGATCCGGCCAAACGATGTTCCGGGCGACGGGTCATCCCGCCATTCTGCCAGGGACAGCTAAATGGGTTATTAACCCTGGGCGATTGCCGCCGGAAGCGGGGGGCCGCTATCCTCGCCGCCATCATGGCGGGAGACCGCTCTGCCGAGACGGGGCCGGAAACGGCCGAGGCGCTGCTGGCGGCCCTGCGCCGGCTCGACGGCGAAGGCCGGCTGGTGCTGCGCATCGACCCCGCCTTTCTCGCCCATATGGACAGCCCCGTCGCCTCCGAGGCCGACGGCAACATCTGGGTTTACGGCTTCCTGGCGGTGGCAATGGCGCTGTTCCTGTGGCGCGGCGTCGTGCCCGGGCTTGCGGCACTGGCCGCGGGGCTCGCCGTCTATTTCCTCCTCGGCCGCCCCTATATGCACCGCCGCATCGAGCGCCGGGTGCGCGAGCGCGCGCTGGGCAGCCTCGAGACCTGGCGCAAGCTGTGGCGCTTCCGGGGCCTGACGCTCAGCGCCAAGGACCGGCCGGAGCTCGCCGATTGCGCCTCGCCCGACGGCAACTGGATGGCCTTCGTCCGCGCCTTGCGTTGATCGCGGCCGGCTTGCCCCGGCGGCTTTTCCTGGGCTAAGTGTCAGGACAGAACAAGGCCCGATGAGAGGGCTCTGGGAGGCACCTATGCACGGTTTGATGCAGGATCGGCCGCTGCTGATCTCGTCGCTGATCAGCTTCGCCGACCGCTTTCACGGCGGCACCGAGATCGTCTCGCGCACGATCGAGGGGCCGATTCACCGTTACACCTATCGCGACGCCCATCGCCGGGCACGCCAGCTTGCCCAGGCCCTGCAGCGCCTGGGCGTCAAGGAGGCCGACCGCATCGGCACGCTGGCCTGGAACGGCTTCCGCCATCTGGAGATCTATTACGCCGTCTCCGGCATGGGCGCGGTCTGCCACACCATCAATCCGCGCCTCTTCCCCGACCAGATCACTTACATCGTCAACCACGCCGAGGATCAGTACGTCTTTTTCGACCTGACCTTCGCGCCGCTGGTCGCGAAGCTCAAGCCGCATTGCCCGAAGGTGCGGGGCTGGGTGGCGATGACCGACCGGGCGCACCTGCCGGCCGAGCTGCCCGACGCGCTCGTCTTCGAGGAGCTGGTAGCGGCCGAGAGCGGCGATTACGACTGGCCGCTGCTCGACGAGGATGCCGCTTCCTCGCTCTGCTACACCTCGGGCACGACCGGCAATCCCAAAGGCGTGCTCTATTCGCATCGCTCCACCGTGCTGCATTCCTATGCCGCGGCGCTGCCCGATGCGATGAAGCTCTCGGCGCAGGACGTGGTGCTGCCGGTGGTGCCGATGTTCCATGCCAATGCCTGGGGCCTCGCCTATGCCTGCCCGCTGGTCGGCGCCAAGCTGGTCTTCCCCGGCGCGGCGCTCGACGGCAAGAGCCTGTTCGAGCTGTTCGAAGGCGAGAAGGTGACGTTCAGCGCCGGTGTGCCCACCGTCTGGCTCGGCCTGCTCCAGTTCATGGCCGAGACCAACCACCGCTTCACCACGCTGACGCGCACGGTGATCGGCGGCTCGGCCTGCCCGCCGGCGATGATCCGCGCCTTCGAGACCCAGCACGGCGTCGAGGTGCTGCATGCCTGGGGCATGACCGAGATGAGCCCGCTCGGCACGGTGTCGCAGCTCAAGGCGGTGCATCAGGGCAAGAGCCTCGAGGACCGGCTCGCGGTCAAGGGCAAGCAGGGCCGTGCCCTCTTCGGCGTCGACCTCAAGATCGTCGACGGCGACGGCCGCGACCTGCCCTGGGACGGCAAGGCGTTCGGCGATCTGCTGGTGCGCGGCCCCTGGATCGCGCGCGGCTATTTCAAGGGCGAGGGCGGCGATCCCCTGCGCGACGGGTGGTTCCCGACCGGCGACGTCGCCACCATCGACGAGGAGGGCTACGTCCAGATCACCGACCGCTCCAAGGACGTGATCAAATCGGGCGGCGAATGGATCAGCTCGATCGAGCTGGAGAACGTCGCGGTCGCGCATCCCGCGGTGGCCGAGGCGGCGGTGATCGGCGTGCACCATCCCAAATGGGACGAGCGGCCGCTGCTCATCGTCCAGAAGAAGCCGGGCGCCAGCGTCACGCGCGAGGAGCTGCTGTCGTTCTACGAGGACAAGGTGGCGAAGTGGTGGATCCCGGACGACGTGGTTTTCGTCGAGGGGCTGCCGCACACCGCCACCGGCAAGCTGCTGAAGACCAAGCTGCGCGACGACTTCCAGAAGCACCGGCTGCCGGGCCAGGGCTGAGCGGCGCTCAGGCGGCCGCGCCGGGCAGCAGCACGACGCGGCCGATCGCCTTGCGCTCCATCAGGAGCCGCATGCCCTCGGCCCAGCGCGCCAGCGGCAGCGCCGCGGCGATGTGCGGCCTGAGGCGCCCCTCCCCGGCATAGGCGAGCAGCGCGCGCGTCGCGGCCTCGGCCAGATGCGGCTCCTTGCGCGAGGCCTCGCCGGCGCGCACGCCCAGCACGGCGCAGCTCCTGAGCAGGATGCGATTGGCCGCCAGCGCCGGGATGCTGCCGCCGGCAAAGCCGACGACCAGCAGGCGTCCGCCCCAGGCGACGGCGCGCAGCGACTGCGTCAGCACCTCGCCGCCGACGGGGTCGAAAATCACATCCGCGCCCTCGCCGCCGGTGAGCTGCCGCACCGCCGCGACGAAATCCTCGGCGGTGTAGTCGATGACGGCATCGGCGCCGCGGGCGCGGGCGATGGCGCGCTTCTCGGCGCTGGATGCCGTGGCGATCACCCGGGCGCCCAGCAGCTTGCCCAGCTCGACCGCGGCAAGCCCGACCCCGCCCGCCGCGCCATGCACCAGCAGGGTCTCGCCCGGGCGCAGCTCCGCGCGCTGGACGAGGGCGTGATAGGCGGTGAGCCCGGCGACCATGAAAGTCGCGCCTTCGGCGAAGCCGAAATCCGCGGGCAGCGGGATCAGCCGGCTTGCCGGCACCACGATCTCCTCGGCATAGCCGCCGACCTGCTGGCGGGTGATGACGCGGTCGCCGACCCGCCAGCCCGCCACCCCCGGTGCCAGCTCGGCGATGACCCCGGCGCTTTCCACGCCGGGGGTGAAGGGCAGGGGCGGCTTGTGCTGGTAGCGGCCAAGGATGGTGAGGGTATCGGGGAAGTTGATGCCGCAGGCGTGGAGCCTGACCCGGGTCTCGCCCGGGCCGAGCGCGGCCGGCGGCAGGTCTTCCAGGCTCAGCTGCTCGGGCGGCCCGAGGGCGCGGCAGAGGACGGCAAGGGGCATGGCGGCGGCATGATCCTCGGTTCGGGGCAAAGCGCGGCGAAACCGGGCAAAAGCCTAGCCGATCGACGCCGCGCCCTTAACCCCGGCTTTACCACGATGGGCTAATCAGGTGATACTCGATCGAGCGCGGCGCACGCCCGGGCGGAGACGAGCACCGCGCCGCGCCGTTAGCCTCGTCGAGGTGTTTCGGAGGATGGTGCGATGCGCCTCATCGCGAAGACACAAGGGCTCAAATATTCCCCCGTCATCGTCCTGATGCTGGCGCTGGCCTTGGCGCTGGCGAGCGTGGTCGGCGAACGCGCGATCCGCCGCAGCGTCCACCACGCGGCCGGGGTCGGCGCCACCCTTGCCGATGCCATCCGCCTGAAGGTCGAGCCGGCCGTCTTCCTGGGCGGGCTCGTCGTCTCGCGCAGCCGCCACATGATCGCCGGCTCGGTGATGGGCTGCGCGGCCGGAGCCGGGCTGGGCGCGGGGACGGCGGCGCTGGCCGGCATCGTCACCGGCGGGCTCGGCTGGGCGGCGCTGCCGCCGGCCGCCGCGGCCGGTTGCGTCATCGGCGCGGCCGGCGGCTTCGCCATCGGCTATCCGCTCGACACCTGGTCGCTGTCGCTCGATTGAGCGGCGGCTATTTCGGCCCCGAGCGCATCACCACCCAGAGGGTGATGTCCCAGGCGTTGCGGATGCCGACCAGCAGCAGCAGCACCAGCGCCGGCGCCAGCAGATAGGTGCCTTCCGGCAGGCGCGCCAGCAGCAGCGCGGCGGCCAGCACGACCAGCAGGTGGCAGACCACTGGCGCCTGGGCGTACCACAGGCGATCCTCGCCGTCGATCTGCTGCAGCAAGCCACGCTGCCCCATCTGCCGCCACACCGAGCCGGAATAGCCGAGCCCGGCCAGGCCGCAGGCGAGCAGCAGCGCGCCCAGCAGGGTCCAGGTCAGCACCGGCACGCAAGCGATCAGGCAGGCGACCAGCGTCGCGGCGAAATGGAAGATGGTGGGGCTGAAGAAGGCGCGGATGCCCGGCCGCCGCTCCTCGGTCATGTAGCCGCCGCTGACCGAGGCCGAGACGAACATGAGCCCGATCAGGCTCGCCGCGGCGGTGCCGATCAGGGCGTAGAAATCGTGCCATTCCCGCATCAGCCGGACGAGATCGACCGCTTCCATCGGCGCCTCAGACGCACTTCCATTCGCTGTAATAGACGATGCGCGGCCGCCCGAAGGACCAGGTGCCGGACTGCGGCTCGGCCTTCTCCCGCAGCAGGCGCGGCTCGCTGCAGCCGACGCTTTTCAGCCGCGACGCGATGATGTGCACGCGGTCGGCGGGCAGGTCGCCGTTGTAGAGCAGGGTCTGGCGGTTGAGGAACAGCACGAGGAAGTTCGCATCGTCCTCGCGGGTGGGCAGCAGCTGGACGGTGTCGTCGCTCGCCTGGCCGGCGCTCTGCGGCGCGCAGCCGGCGAGCGCGGCGGCCAGGAGGAGCGGGAGGAGCGCTTTGGGCATGGGACCTTGCGGCGGCGGATCGCGACGGTCCCCAGCTTAGCAAAGCGTGCAGGATTTTCTCGACCGCGGCGAACCCGCGCCGCGCCCGACCGTTCCTCACAGGCGAGGGCGGCGCGGGCGCCGCGGTCAAGTTGCGGGGGCGGGGTATGCGAATGCCCTGTTGGCGCGGGAGTAATCCATGGTTCCTCCACGCGCTCGTCGGGCGTCGGTCCCCACACGCGCGTGCCGTCGGCCCCCGCACAGCAATGAACGGCCCGCGGCGTCATTTGCTCACCGGCCTTTCGTCCCATCGGAGGATGCCATGACCCGTGACAGCGAAGACCCCGAGCTGGTGCTGGACGCCATCGCCTATGTCGACGAGGTGCACAAGACGCTCAGCGCCGAGAACACCGCGCCGCCGCCGGGGGTCGAGGGACGCGTGGTGGCGGCCATCCTCGCCGATCCCGCGCTCGCCGCCTATGTGCGGGACTGGGCCCGGCAGCATCACCCGCTCGAGGCGAGTCTCGCGCCGCCCTCGCCGCCGCCGATCGACGACCGCTATCGTCGGATATGCGCGCTGCTGCAAGCAGCAGCAGCGACGGGCTGAACTCTCAGGCGCAGGCGATGGGCCGCGTCTCCTTGCACAGGCGGTCGCGCCCGCGCCACAGCTCGAAAGCGTGCGAGCCTTGCCGTGCGAGAAACTCGCGGGCACGCGCCACGGCGTCGTCGTCGCTCGCGGCGTCGACCTCCTCCGATTTAACGATCTTGCCCCTTCCGTCCAAGAGATAGCAGCGATAGTGAGCCATGGGACCCCCTCCAGCGGCTCAACTGCTTGAGCAGTCTCAACTTAAGCGATCATCATTGCAAGTCGAGCTATCTGGTCACTGTGAACGTCCACGCCCCTATTTTGTCACAACAAAGGCGCCGGAGGCTAGCGATGGCTGCGCGCGGAACGTGTGGCGGCGATGGCCTCTTCGACGAGACGGGTGGCTGCGGCGATCGCCTGCTCGCGGCTCAGCGTGGCCGGCAGCTCCGCCCGCATCATCGCCGCGGCCGGCGGGCGGATATAGACGCGCCAGCCGCCGGCGCCGCCCAGCAGCGCGATGGTATATCCCTTGTGCTCGATGCTTTCGGCCATCCCCCGCGCGCCTCCCGCGGCCGCACGTCGACGATGTTGACGCTGCGGCGGCCGTTCGGCAATGGGGAGCAAGGTGAGTCAGTGGTGTACACCGGGGACTCGAAATCCGGCATGCGCCAATGACGCAGGGGGTGCCGCAGACCGGCACCGAGCGATGGTAAGGCCGCCGCGCCGCGCCGCCAAGGCTCGGTTTCACGAAAGCCGAGGGCCGCGCCTCAGCCGCCGAAACGCCGGACCGGCGCGAGGCGCAGCACCGGATCGGACAGCACCTCGCGGATGAGATCGGCCTGTCGGCTCTGCCCGGTCTTGTTGAAGATCTGGTGCAGATAGGTCTTGGCCGTGTTGCGCGCGATCCCGGCGGCGGCGGCGTATTGCGCGAGCGGCACGCCCGCGATGAGCTCGCGCAGCAGCTTTCCTTCGGCCGCGGTCAGCCCGTAGAGATAGGCGAGGTCCCCCGCCCGCACCTGGGTGTGCCGCCTGACATCGTAGAGCAGGATGGTGACGCTCGGCGCCGCGAGCGCGTGCCGCCGTTCCGCGGGCGGCATGATCACCGCCGAGATCGGGCGTTCGCCATGATTGCGCGGCAGCGCCAGGATTTCCCCTCCCGGGTCATGGCGTCCGGCCTGGGATGTCACGCGGTGCAGCCGCCGCTCGAAATCCTCGCGGATCGCCGGCGCCGCGCGCAGCCGGCCTTGACTGACCGTCAGGCCCTCGCCGCGCGCCAGGATCTCGCCGCCCACGGGGCTGGCGAAGAGCAAGGCGCCGTCGCCATCGGCGATGACGCTGCCGATGCCGAGCGCTTCGAGCGCGCCGAGCGCGCTCTCGCGCACGATCTGCGAATGGACGAACTGCATGCGCAAGTAAGCCACCCGCCCGATATGCGGCGCGAGCCATGACCAATGGCGCGTCTCGTCAGGCGAGAAGCATTCCTCGGCGCGGGGACGCGTCACGACGAGCTTGATCTCGAACGTCCTGCCATCGAACAGCGACGTTCTCGAGCGCGTGGACATCCTCGGCGGAGCCGCGGCCGGGCTCGGCGCCGCCGTCGCTCCGACGCAAGCTGCCGTCGGGCGTCGCCGAGAGCAGCGGCAGCGCGGTAGGCGCGAGCGCCGCATACGGAACATGCTGCGGATCGGCGCTGGGCTTGGGCTGCGACGGTTCGAAGGCGCGCGCCGCTCCGCGCTGGGAGTGACAATTTTGCGTCGTCGCGGTGGCGCGGAACTCGCCCGCCAGCGCCGCCAGGAAGGCGCCCCAGCCATTCGGATTCACGATCAACTCGTAGAGGTGCTCGAGAAGTCCCGATTGCCCAGGAATCTCCAGCATACGTTCTCCGTTTCCCGGGTGGCGCCGACACCCGAATTTAAGCAGGTGAAATTTGTCGGAACAATTCGCAAGAAGTAGAAAAACGGGCGCGGCTCTTTCCCATCCTCTTGGGCGGTCGTACATCTTCGATTCTGCGCAAACTTGCGCCACTCGCTGCGCAATCCGGCAGCAGCGCGCGGGGATGAACGCTCGCCATACAGCGATCGCCGCATCGCTGCGACGGACATAGTGTCGCGCGCCGCGCGCGCAGCGCGACGGTTGCATTGAAAAAAGTTTGAGTTCCCATCCACTCGGATGGCGGGCGCGATTCCGTTTTGTGCTTCCCTCTGAGCCCTCGCCAGCACGCCCAGGGGGAGAAGCTTGTCGCTGATTCCGGACTTCAACCGCACCTCCTACATTCCCGCATCGTCGCCCGCCTGCCCGCTCGATGGCGAACGCCGTCGGACGCGATCGCGTCCGCTCTCGCGCGGCGATCGTCTCGCGAAGCGCGCCTTCGATCTCTGCATTTCCGCGAGTTTGCTGGCGCTTTTCGCGCCGCTGATGCTTCTGCTGGCGCTGGCGATCCGGCTCGACGGCCAGGGGCCGGCCGTCTTCGGACAAGAGCGCGTGGGCCGCTTCCGTCGCCCGTTCACCTCTTCACGTTCCGCACGACGCGCCTCGGCGACGGCACCGCGCCGTCTCGCCGGACGCGTCGGGACGCCCTCCGGATGACGCGGCTCGGACGGTTCCTGCGGCGAACCGGCCTCGACGAGCTGCCGCAGCTGCTGAACGTGATCCGCGGCGACATGTCGATCGTCGGGCCGCGGCCGCAGGCGCATGGCAGCGATTGCCGACGCCGCAGCGAGCATCATGGCGCGCGCTACCTGATGAAGCCGGGCATCACCGGTCTCGCGCAGATCGCCGGTCTGCGGCGGGCGACGGAATGCGCGGACCTGTCCGATCTCGACTATCTCGCGAAATGGTCCCTGTCGCTCGATCTGCGAATTCTTCTGGCAACAGCGCTCGTCCTGAGGACCGACGACCCCGGCTGGTGAGGCGGCGACGTCTGCGGCGCACCTTCACTGAGAGGCCGATCGGTCTTCGGCCGGACGATGCGACATTTTCGCGCGGAGGAATTCGCGATGACCATCGATGTTCCGGCCGAGAGGCTGGGGGGAGAGGCGTGCCGCAAGACTCTGCCGGTGATGGGGGTGAGGATCGACGACATCGCACCGGAGACGCTGATCGACGAGATTGTCGACGCCATCCGAAGCGGGCGCCGGCTGATCGTGACGCATGCCAACGCTCATCTCCTGAACATGACCTGGGCGTCGCCGGCGCTGCGCGAGCTGATGCGGCGTTCCGACATCGTCTATTGCGACGGCGCCGGCTCCCAGCTCGCGGCCTGGCTGCTCACCGGCACCCGCCCCGCGCGCCATACGGCGCCGGAATGGATCCACGAGCTGGCCGGAGCCTTGGCGCGACAGGGATCCAGCATTTTCTGGCTCGGCGGCTCGAGCGAGGTGGTCGAGCGGGCGGCGCGGTCGCTGGAAGCGCGCACGGGCATCATCACCGCCGGCTACCGCCACGGCTATTTCGACACGCGCCTGGAGAGCGCGGAGAACCGGGTTGTGGTCGCCGAGATCAACGCCGCCTCGCCGGATTTCCTCGTCGTGAACATGGGAATGCCGACGCAGGAGCGCTGGCTCTTCGAGAACTGGTCGAGGCTCGAGGTTCCCGTCGCGCTCACCGCCGGCGCCCTGGTCGATCATGTCGCAGGCAGGGTTCGCCGGCCGCCGCGGCTGGTCGCCGATATGGGATTGGAATGGGCCGTCCGCCTGGTCCTCGAGCCGCGACGGCTGTGGCGGCGCTACCTCGTCGGGCTGCCGGTTTTCGGCTTTCGGCTGCTGCTGGCGGGCCTCTTCCGGATGGATGGAATGCGGCGGGGGAGCGTTAGCTTCGCGGCGTCGGAAGGGCAGGTGCGGGATCGATAGCGCGAACACCATCTCCGGACCGCGCCCCCCGTGCTGCCGCCCGCCTCGTCCCGGCGGGCGGCGACGTTGAGAGCGGTCAGCGTCATCCGGCCACACCATGCAGCGAGAGGGCCATGCGCCAGAATGACTCCCTCTTCTCCTTGCTTGCGCGAATCCGTCGCCGCTGGGTTTCGTTCACCCTCGTTTTTCTCGCGACGATTGCGGCGGCGATCGGCGGCTATCTCGTGCTGACGCCGAAATACACCGCGCACGCCGCCATCGTCGTGCAGCGGGTCGATGTCGTGGCGACGGGAACGGCGCCTGCCTTCATGCCGAGCAGCACCGTCGGCGATCCCTCCGACATCGAGAGCCAGATCGACATCGTGCGCTCGCCGCGCCTGATCCGGATGATGCTCGACCGGCCCGACGTGCTCGAGGCGCTGGAGCGCGCCTGCGCGTACGACCGGGCGCAGGTGCTGTCCCGGCTCAAGGCGCGGTTGCGCCAGCTGTTCGGCCTGACGCAGCCGTCCTGCAGCGAGACATCGGCCGCCGATACCATCGACGGCATCCGCCGCGGCATCGGGGCCAGCGAATCCGGACGCTCGCGTGTGATCGACGTGTCCTATAGCGCGTCGCTGCCGGAAAGCGCGGCCGCCGTCGTGAACGCGCTGGTCGAGGTCTATCTCTCGGACAATGCCTCCGCCAAGAGCGACTCGCGCTGGCATACGGCCAACTGGCTGGAGGAGGAGATCGCGTCGCTGCGGAGCAATCTCGAAAAAAAGGAAACCGAGATCGACCAATACGAGCAAACGCATAATCTGCTCCAAGGCCAGACCGCGCTGGTGACGCGCGAGCAGCTCACCTCGCTCATCACGCAGCTCGGCGACGCGCAAAGCCGCCTCGCCCGCGCCAACGCCCAGCTTCAGGAGATCCGCGAAGCCAAGCGATCCGGCACGCTCGCCGCGATGCCCGCGGTGGTGAACTCGCCGACGATCAAGAACCTGCGCGACCGGGAGGCGCAGGTCGACGCGCGGATCGGCGACCTCACCTCGCAATTCGGCCCGCTTTATCCCGCCGTCCAGCGGGCGCAGGCGGAACGGCTCAAGATCGTCAATGCGATCACCGCCGAGGTCGATCGCACCGCGACCAGCCTCAACCGCGAGATCGCCGATACGAGCGGCCAGGTCCAGCAGCTCCAATCCTATTACCTCAGGGCAAAGCAGGAGGCGTCCAAGGCCAACGACGCCAACTCCCGATTGCAGTCGCTGCTGCGCGACGCCGATGTGGACCGGCAACTCTATTCCTCGCTCGCGATCCACGCCAAGGAGCTCGAAACCGAAACCCGCGCCGAGAGTCCCGATGCGAGGCTGGTGAACCTGTCCGAGCTCCCCTACCGGCCGTCCTTCCCGCGGCCGCTGTCGTTCTTCGCCGCGAGCCTGGTGCTTGCCGGGACGCTGGGCGGCGTTTTTGCCGCCCTGCGCGACCGCGGCGACCGGACCGTGCATGTGGCGGCGGACATCGTGCCGTACGAAGGCGAGGTGCGCGTGCTGGGCCGGGTCCCGTACGACCGCCGCCTGCGCCGCCCCGGCGTCGATTTCCGGTCCGCCATCAGCCGCGAGACCTCGCCGGTGCGCGAGGCGATGCGCTCGCTCTACGCGCGGCTGAGCCTGGGGCCGAAGGCGAAGACGCTGCTCATCACCTCGTCGATCCCCAAGGAAGGCAAATCGTCGCTGGCGGTGGCGCTCGCGCATTACGCCGCCTCCGCGCAGCAGCGGGTGCTGCTGATCGAGGCCGACATGCGCAAGCCGATGATCGGCCGGCTGCTGGGGCTCCCCGGCGGCGAATACGGCCTCTATCACCTGTTGAGCGGCAAGGCGACGCTCGGCGAGGCGATCGAGCGGCTGCCGGTCTTCGACCTGATGCGGGCAGGAGCGGTGGCGGCCAATTCCACGGAGCTGCTGAGCACCGAGGTGATGCGGGACGTGCTCGCCGCGGCGACCGCGCGTTATGACCTCGTGATCATCGACACGCCGCCCTGCGAGTACCTGATGGATGCGCGCATGGTGGCACGGCATGTCGACGGCATCATCTACAGCGTGTGCTGGGGATTTTCCCGGCCGGATGTCGTGCGGAGCGGGTTGCGGGCCCTGGCCGGCGCCGGCGTGCTGGGGGTCGTGCTCAACATGGTCGAGCCGCGCCGCTATCGCACCTACGATCCGTCCTCGCCGTTTCCGGCCCGCGCCTATATCGAGGGCACCTCTTGAGCGTCGCGGCCGCCATCGGCAACGCCAGCCGGACCGGGGAGAGGACGGCGCTCCTGACCCTGTCGCCGGTGGTCGCCGCGACGCTGTTCAACGCCGTCCTCTGCTTCCTGTTCACGCGCGGGCTGCCGGTCAGCGCGGCCACGGTGGCGGCGTGCGAGATCGCGATCACGGCCGCAGCGCTCTTCCTCGGCCGCGACGCCATCGGCGAGACCGTACTCATCGCCTTGCTGGGGCTCTACGGCTTCGCGATCGCCCTATGGCTGATCGCGCGCGGCGACCCGGCCATGCTGCGCAACCTCGGCATCCCCTTCGCCTTCTTCGTCCTGGGCGCGGCGCGCGGCAAGGTCGATGATGCCGATCGGATCGTCTATGCGCTGCTCGCCGTGACCGGCATCGTCGCCCTGTTCGAATGGTTCGACCTGTCCGCGTTCACGCGGGTCTTCGACATCTTGTCCTACTACATCGCCAAGGGAGAGATCCCGGCCAACATCACCGACCCGACGGGCAAGAGCCTGTTCGGCAGCGGCATGCGCGCGGCCAACCGGATGTTCCTGCCCTCGCTGGGCCTTCACCGCGTCTCTTCCGTGTTCCTCGAGCCGCTGTCGATCGCCAATTTCGCGGCGGTCTCGTTTGCGTGGCTGACCTGCCGGCTCCCCGAGAAGCCGCGCCTCAACGGCGCCTTCATGCTCGTCTGCCTCGGGCTGATCGTGCTCTCGGATTTGCGCTTTGCCTTCGGCGTCTGCGCCGTTGTCGCGCTCGCCCGCATGTCCGGGACGCTGGAGCGCATCCCGGTTGCCGGGCTGGCGCCGCTGGCGGTGGTCATCCTGGTCGCGTTCACCGCGCTCGGCCAGATGGCGGTGATCGACAACAGCGCGAGCGGCCGGCTGTTCGGATCGGGGGCGTTGCTCTCGTCCTTCAGCGTCTCGTCCTGGCTCGGCCTCTCGCCACTTCCGGTGTCGATGACCGTGGATTCGGGCTTTGCCTATCTCTTCGGCAACCTCGGCCTGATCGGGGCCGGCATCGCCTGGCTGGTCTTTGTCTCGGTCCCCGCCGAAACGCCGCTCGGCCGGCGCTTCCGCAGTGTCGTGGCGATCTATCTCACCGTGTCGCTCAGCGTGAACGCCTCGGTGTTCTCGATCAAGACCGCCGGCCTGACCTGGTTCCTGTTCGGCGTCGCCACGGCGCGAGGCCTGCGGGCATGAGGGTCGTCCATGTCGTTCGGCAATTCGCGCCTTCGGTCGGCGGGCTGGAGGACATGGTGCTCAACCTCTGCCGCGAGCAGCGGGCGGCCGGCTGCGACGCCCGCGTCGTCACCCTCGATCGGGTGTTCCACCGCGCGGCGCCGCGGCTCCCGGCGAGCGACACGGTGCAGGGAATTCCGGTCGCGCGGATTCGCTATCTTGGATCGCACCGCTATCCGCTGGCGCCCGCCGTGCTGGCGCATGTCGAGCCGGCCGATATCGTGCATGTGCACGCGATCGACTTCTTCTACGACTTCCTCGCCTGGACGCGGGTCATCCACCGCAGGCCGCTGGTGGCGACCACCCATGGCGGCTTCTTTCATACCAGTTTCGCCGCCGGGCCGAAGCGGGTCTATTTCCATACCGTGACCAGGCTGAGCTCGCGTTTCTACGACCGGGTCATCGCCTGCAGCGAGTTCGGACGCGGAGAAGTTCCGCAAGATCGTCGGAAAGAAGCCCCTGGCGGTGATCGAGAACGGGGTGAACGTCGACAAGCTGGCCGACCGCGCCGCCCCGTCGCATCAACGGACGATCATCTGTTTCGGCCGCATCTCGTCGAGCAAGCGCATAGAGAAGCTGTTCCCCGTCCTGCGCGAGCTCAACGGCGTGGCGCCGTGGCGGCTGATCATCGCCGGCTGGCCGCACGACGTGTCGCTCGCGGCGCTTGCCGCCAAGGCGAGGCATGACGGAGTTGCCGGGCGCGTCTCGTTCCATGACAGCCCGAGCGACGACGAGCTGGCGGGGATCGTCGGGCGGGCGACGTATTTCGCCTCGGCCTCCTGCTACGAGGGGTTCGGCATCGCGGCCGTCGAAGCGATGTCGGCCGGGCTCGTGCCGATACTGTCGGATATCGCCCCCTTCAGAAAGCTCTTGCGGCGGCGCGACGCGGGGATCGTGGTCGACTTCTCGCGCGACCCGAGAGAGCTGGCGGCGGAGATCGCCGCGCTCGCCGGCGCGGTCGAGGCCGCGTTCCCCCGCGCGAGGCAGCAGCTCATGCGCCAGGCGCGGCAGGCCCATGGCTGGACGCAGGCGGCACAGGCCTATCTGAGCGAGTACGAGAAGGTGATCGGCGGCGGCCGGGAAGCGAGCGCAACAGAGCGATAAGGAGCGCCTCTCTTGGAAATCCCATTGTTCAGCGTGCTGAAGACGGTCCTGCCGGGACGGGTGTACCGGGCGGCGGCGTCCACCCGAAGCGTGTTCGCCGACATCTACGCCAACAATGTGTGGGGCGGAGAGGAGGGCGACATCTTTTCCGGCCCCGGCTCGCGCGGCACGGCCGCCCTCGCCTATGTCGAGACGGTGGCGGCGTTCGCGGGCACGAGAGACATCACCGACATCGTCGATCTCGGCTGCGGCGATTTCGAGATCGGGCGCCAGATCATAGCGCGATGCCTGCCCCGTCGCGTCCGATATGCCGGGGTGGATGTCGTCCCCGCCGTCATCGAGCGCAATGCCCGATGCTTTGGCGATCCGCGGGTGTCGTTTGCCTGCCGCGACATCGTGACGGACGCTCTGCCGGAGGGCGAGCTCTGCCTCGTCCGCCAGGTCTTCCAGCATCTGTCGATCGGCCAGGTGCAGCGGGCGCTGTCGCGGCTGCGGAAGTATCGATACGTCGTGATCACGGAGCACCATCCGCCGGACGAGCGCTTCCGCGGCTTCAACTTCAACAAGGTCCAGGGCGGCGACATCAGGCTGGCCAGAGGCTCGGGCATCTATCTCGACCGCAGGCCCTTCAATCTGCGGGTGCAGCTCCTGCTCGAGGTCGCGCTGAAGCGGATCGAGGAGGCGCGCGTCCCGGAAGAGACCGGCTTCCTCAGAAGCTACCTGTGGGAGCCCGGCCGATGACCCGCAGTGTCCGTCCGGCGGCTGCGCCATGCGCGTGATGCTCGCTTGTGCGGCCTTTCCCCCCTTCGTCAAAGGCGGGGGCGCGATCTCGTCGCTGCTTTTTGCCAAATCGCTGGCGCGGGTCGGCCACGAGGTGCGGTGCCTCAGCGTGCAGGGCGGGCGCGATCGGGTGGAAGAGTATGAGGGGCTGGCGGTCCGCCGGCTGCCATCGCTCAACATCTATTGGAACTACTACGAGCCGCGTCCCGCCTGGAAAAAGCTGGTCTGGCATGCGCTTGAGAATTTCAACCCGCGCGCCTATGCCGTGATGCGCCGGGAGATCAGGCAGTTCCGTCCCGACATCGTGGTGACGATGAGCACGGAGAACGTCAATGTCGCGACCTGGGTCGCCGCCCGCGCCGAGAACGTCGCCGTGGCGCATTGCGCGCAGAGCTTCTTTCTCCTGTGCTGGCGCGGCAGCATGTTCAACAAGGGAACGAACTGCCAGCGCCGGTGCCCGCAATGCGTGGCCGCCTCGTGCGGCAAGAAGGCGCTGTCGCAGCTGGTTCACGGGTTCCATGCCGAGACCGATTTCATTCTCGAGGTTCATCGCAGGCACGGGTATTTCGCCAACGCGCTGACGCGGAAGGTGCTCACCGCGATCGACGGCGTGCACGAGGCGAGCCGGGCGCCATCCGACCGGCTCCGCATCGGCTATATCGGCGCCCACACGCCGAACAAGGGACTGGAAACGCTGGCCGCTGCTGCGCACCAATGCATCGGCCAAGCGGTGGAGTTCGTCATCGCCGGCGCCGGCCAGCCCGACTATTCGAACCACATCAGAAGCCGATTTCCGGCCGAGAACACCCGGTTCCTCGGATGGGTCGAGCCCGGCGCTTTCTACCGCGAGATCGACGTCCTGGTCATTCCGTCGGTGTGGCAGGAGCCGTTCGGCCGGGTGGCGGTCGAGGCGTTCTCCTACGGCGTGCCGGTGATCGGAACCAGGACCGGCGGGATCCCCGAAAGCATCGCCGAGGACGTCAATGGCTACCTGGTCGTGCCCGGCGACGCGCCCGGCCTGGCGGCGATCGTGCAGCGCCTCGACCGCGACCGGCTCGAGCGCCTTTCCGAAAACGCGAGGCTTGCCGCGCCAACCTACCTTCAAGGCAATGTGGGGCGCGCGCTGACGCGCTTCTACGAGGAGACGATCGCGGGGCGGGCCGCATGATCATCGGCATCGACGCGTCGCACGCCAACCAGGAAGCAAAGACCGGCGTCGAATGGTACGGCTACTGCGTCATCCGCGAGCTTGCCGCGATCGACCGGCAAAACGACTATCGGCTTTATACCAAGGAACCGCTGCGCGGCGATCTCGGGCAGCTGCCGGCGAACTTCCAGGAAGTGCTGCTGCCGCATCGGCGCTTCTGGACCTATACGAGCCTCGCCCGCGAGCTCGTCCGGCATCGCGTCGACGTCTTCTACAGCCCCTGCCACATCCTGCCCTTTTGCGGGCCGGGATATCGCGCGGTGGCGACGATCCATGACGCCGGCTTCCGCATGTTCAAGGAGAACTACAGCGCCTACGACTACTGGCATGCAACGCTCGGCACATGGCTGTCGGCGGGCCTGGCGCAGAGCGTCATCGTCCCCTCCGGCTTCGTCGCGCGAGACGTGGCGACGCATTACCGGCTGCGCCGCGATCGGCTGGTGGTCGTGCCCAATGCCTGCGAGGCGGCCACGGCGAGCGTCCGTCAGGAAGAGGGGGCGGCGGCGAGGCGCGCGCTCGGCATCCGAGGCCGCTACTTCGTCTTCGTCGGGCGCCTGGAGAAGCGAAAGAACCTGCTGCGCGCTCTGGCGGCGTTCTTCGATCTGGCAAGAGACGAGCCGGCGCCGATCCAGTTCGTCCTGGCCGGCAAGCCGGGGGTCGGCTACGAGGAAATCCGCGCGCTGATCGCGGGCGATCCGCTCAGGGACCGGGTCGTCGAAACCGGGTATGTCAGCAACCGGCTCCGCGAGATCCTCCTGCACGGCGCCGAGGCCCTCGTCTATCCGTCGCTCTATGAAGGCTTCGGCATGCCGATCCTCGAAGGCTTCGCTGCCGGGACGCCGGTGCTGACCAGCGACGACACCGCCTGCGCGGAGGTGGGCGGCGACGCGGCGGTGCTCGTCGATCCCCGCGACGGGACGGCGATCAGGGGCGGCATGAGCCGGCTGCTGCACGAGGACGCGCTGCGGGAGATGCTGGTGGAACGCGGCCGCCGGCGCGTCGCGGCGTTCAGCTGGCGGCGCACCGCCAGCGAAATTCACGGCGTTCTCACCGGATCACGCGAGCGCGGCGATGGGCCTGCGGGGCATCCTGGGCCGTGATCGATCGCGCCGGCTCACGCATAGCGCGCCATGACCGGTATCTGCGGACCCGCGGCGCCGCCGAGCTCGCAGCCGATGCTGCCTTTCGACCACCAGGGGCCGCCGGCGAAATACACGCCGGGCACGTCGGCGGCCTTCAGCGCGGCGAGGAAATCGGCAAGCACGATCTCCCAGCGCGCATCGGTATTCGGGACGCCGTACTCGCCGAGAAAACCCCGCTGGCGATTCTGCCTGAGCCAGTCGAGGAAGGGGCGGACGCGATCGACGCCGATCGCGGGATAGGCCCCCATCGCGTCGTAGGATGATTTGTAGGTCCCCGACATGTCCTGGTCGAAATACTGATGCGCCTCCCAGACGATGTTGCCGGCGGGATCGGTCACCGCGCGGTGGATCGCCGGGTTGTTCGCCGTCCACTGCGCCGCGGTGCCCCAGCTGTAGCCCTGGCAGGCGATCCGGGTCTCCCGGTCGACGGCGCGGATCGCCGCGATGGCGGCGTTGGCGAAGCCGTACCAGCCGCTGGCGCCCGAGGCCCATTTGTTCGGCTCGTTGAGCAGCCCATAGGCCCAGCAGCGGTGCTCTTTCAGAACCGGCGTCAGCCGCGCCCAGACATCGGCAAACTGCGCGGCGGTGATCGCCCCTTGCTGAAGAAGCGTGCCGTAGCGCTCGCCGCCATAGGCCATGTAGAGGCTGGGCACCGCGGCCATGCCCCGCGCGCTGCACGCGCCGAGCAGCGTCGTGACGTGGCGGAGATAGGTCGGCTCGAGGCCGCCCGCCAGGCGCGGCTGAATCCTGTCCCACAGGAAGTCGATCTTGACGAGCGTGATGCCCCGGCTCTTGTACATGTCGAGCTCGGCGGTCGTCGGCGCGACATAGTCGGTGCCTTCGCGGCCCGGAAGGGCGTCGCCGAATTCGAGCCCCGCCAGCGCCACGCCGCGCAGCGAGCGGCGGTGCTCGCCATTCGCCGCCGCTGCTGCGCGCGCGGCGGCGCTTCCCGAGGCGAGGAGGAGGGGAAGCAGGCCGCCCGTCCTCAGCAAGGCGCGGCGGTCGAGATCTCTGCTGTCGGCCATGGTCCCGCCTTTCTCCGTCGCCCGCGATGCGGCTTTCCTCTCCCGTCAACGCGGCGAGCGCGCTTGCGTCGCTCCGGGCGCCGATCGGGGTTCGCCGGCATCGGGGCCGCAACGCATAAAGCAGGAAAGGGAGCGCATATCAAATTCAGCTTTTCTTGTCGGCGGCGCGGCATGTACGAGTGCCCGGCATGAAGAAAGAGGCCGTCGCCGGCGCCGCCTGGACCGTCATCGACCGGATCGGCGGGCAGGCGCTGTCCTTCGTCTCCTTCGCCATCCTCGCGCATCTGCTGCTGCCGGCGGAGTACGGCCTCGTCGGGCTCGCTCTCGCCATCGTCGCGGTGCCGACGGTGCTGCTGAACGAGGGCTTCGCCACCATCCTCATCCAGCGCCAGGAGCTCGAGGACGAGCACATCAACGCGGCGTTCTGGGCCAACCTGGCGCTGTCGCTGGTTCTGGCGGCGGCGCTGGCGGCAGGGGCCGGCTGGGTGGAAGAGGTGAGCCGCACGCCGTCGCTGGCGCCGATCCTGCGGCTCACCGCGCTTACCATGGTGCCGGCCGGGATGAACGCCGTGGCCTGGGCGCTGTTCATCCGCCGACTGCAGTACAGCACCTTCGCCTTGCGCACGCTCATCGCGCAGACGACGTGCTCGGTGGTCGCCATCGCGATGGCGGTGCTGGGCTTCGGCGTCTGGGCGCTGGTGGCGCAGCAGCTCACCTATGCCGCCGCCAGCCTGGTGGTGCTCTGGATCGGCGTCCGCTGGCGGCCGCGCCTCGCCTTCTCCCGGCGCGCGTTCGGCGACATCCTGCATTTCTCGGCGCGCACCATGATGGGCAGCGCGCTGCGCTATGCCCATGAGAACGTCGCCGCGCTGATCATCGGCTTCTTCCTGTCGCCGACCGTGCTCGGCTACTACTACCTGACGCAGCGCCTGCTGACCGCGGTCTATTCGGTGAGCATCCTGCCGGTGGGCGGCGTGATGATGCCGGTGCTGTCGCGCATGCAGAACGAGCGGCAGCGGCTCGGCTTCGCCTATCTGCGCCTGCTCTGGGCGGGCGCCTGCCTGTGGATCCCGGCCGTCGCGCTGCTCGGCGCCACGGCACCGCACCTGATCGTGCGGCTCTTCGGCGCGCCGTGGCAGGAGGCGGTGGCGCTGATCATGGTGATGTGCGCCGGCGCGGCAGGGTCGTGCCTCACGCTCCCCACCCGCGAGATCCTGTGGTCGACGAACCGCGCCGGCGTCTATGCCGGGCTCAACGCCGTGCAGCTGGCGCTCACCATCGTGTCGCTCCTCGCCGGGGTGCGCTACGGCGTCATCGGCTGCGGCGCGGCCTATGTCGCGGTCTCGCTGGGGGTGGTGCCGTTTCATCTCCAGGCGGTGAAGCGCTGCGCCGGGGTCGCGCCGCGCGAGATCGTCGCGCGGCTGCTGCCGGTCTTCGCCGCGGGCGCCGTCATGGCGGCGGCGGTCTATGGCGCGGGGGCGCTGCTGGGCCGGGGCGCCGGGAGCCTGGCGGCGCAGCTCGCGCTTGGCGCGCTGGTCTATCCCGCGATGCTCTATCTCCTTGCCCCGGGCCAGACGCGCGACGTCCTCGGCGCCGTCTACGAGGCTCTTCCCGTGCGCTTCCAGCGCTTCGGCGCCGGCCTCTCGCCCTCCGCCCGCGGCTGGCGGCGGTCGCCCTGAGCCGGCCGGCCGCGCCGCCAGCGGCGGCGGGAGGGGCGCCCCGGGACCACGAAGATGCGAGGGCGGAGCCGCGCTGGCAAAAGACCGGACGGCGCCTCATATCCATCCCTGCACCCGGAAAGGAGCGGCATCATGAGAAAGCTCGGCCTGTTGCTTGTCGTCCTGGCGCTGGCGGCGTGCAGCGCCTACGGCCCGAACCGGCAGGTCCCGATGATCAACGGCGTCCCCGTCGATGGCGGCGGCATGGGCGGCGGGGTCAACCGCTGAGCCAACTTGGCGACCGCGCTGGCGCGGCGTGAAGAGGGCGGGCGAGGTCGCGCCGCGAGGCGCCCTCGCCAGCAGCGCCGGAGACAAGTAAGCTGTCACCGCGATGGGTTTGATCGTAATTTGACACCTCATGGCGCGGCAGCGTGGCCTATAGAGGCTGACGGAGCCGACCAGCCGGTCGCCTTAAGGAGCTATCTCATGAAGGCAGCAGCCGTGATTACGCCCACCGCAAAAACCGATTCGACCGCGCGCAAGCTCGTCGTTGGGCGTGAAATCGTCATATCCGGTGATATCGCGTCCTGCGAAAGCCTGGTGGTCGAAGGGACGGTACGGGCCAACGTCGAGTGCCAGGATCTTCGCGTTGAAGCGAGCGGATTGTTCGCCGGCTCGGCATCGGTGCGAGATGCCGAGGTCTTTGGCCGATTCGAAGGCGAGCTGGTGGTTACGGGGCGATTGCATGTGCGCGCCGGCGGCAATGTTGCCGCGAAGGTGCGCTATCACGAGATCGAAATCGAGCGCGGCGGTCAGATCTCAGGCGACCTGCAGGTCCAGTCGGCGAAATTGCCGCAAGCGACGCCGATAACGCCGCTGCGCGCGTGAGCGCAGCGAGAGGGTGAGGCACAACCTGGATCTCCTTCGACCCCGCTTCTTCACCCTGCGGGAAATGTTCTGCGGTTGAACGGTCAGCGGCGCTCGCAACGGCCGCGGCGGGCGCGGAGCGAGCGGCGGCCGCAGGCGTTTGAGAGCAACGTCGGGACGCGGTCCGAGCCGGCCGGCCGTCCCGCGTCCGCGTCGCCGGCGCAGAGGGCGCGCATCAGCCGGGAAGGAGAGCAGGCATGGCACGGGCGGGCCGCCGCTGGAGTGGGTTTCTGATGGTGGCGCTGTGCCTGGCGCTCGCGGGCTGCGAGTCCGGGCCCGCCACGCCGCCGCGAGTCCAGATCAGCGAGCAGCAGCAACTCGTCGATCACGCCCGCCTCGCGGTCGTCAAGCTGCGCAGTGGCCAGTCGCCGATGAGCGGTCCGCTCAACGCCGATCTCGCGCGCGCGAAGGGCGTGCTGATCTTTCCGGACCTGCTGCAGGCCGGGTTCATCGTCGGCGCCTCGGGCGGGACCGGCGTGCTGCTGGCGCGGACGGCCACCGGCTGGAGCGATCCCGCCTTCTACTTCTCCGGCGCCGGCTCCTTCGGCCTGCAGATCGGCGCCGAGGGCGGCAGCGTCATCTTCGTGGTCATGAATGACGGCGCGCTCAAGAAGCTCGTCAACGGCACCGGCGTCAATCTCGGCGGCGATCTCTCGATCGCGGTAGGGCCCTATGGCGGCGGCGCTCAGGGCGCCACCACTGCCAATCTCGGCGCCGACCTCGTTGCCTTTTCGGCGCAGCAGGGGATCTTCGGCGGCGCCGCGGTGCAGGGCGGCGCGGTACAGCCGCGGCAGGAATGGAACGCCGCCTATTACGGACCGGCGGCGACGCCCAGAGCCATCATCGCGGGCGAAGTCCACAATCGCGGCGCGCGCGGCCTGATCGAAGCGCTGGCGATCGGCGAGCGGCGCTGAGCCCGCTCCGCGCGGCGGGAGAGGGCGCGTGCGCGGGCGACGACTAAATCGACTCCAGTCCGCGGGGTAAGGACAGCGGCGGCTTCGGCATCGAGCGGATCCAATGCCGTAACCGCTACCCCTCTTCTGCCAAGCCCTGCACCATGTGCAAAGCGTCACGATAAAGGAACGGGACCCAATAGGTGGGTTGCTCGCGGGAACCCCGCTGCTGGAAGAACCCGATGTTCACCAGCTGCTGCGCCTGCTCCGTAGCTTTTGCTTCACTCACATCCCAGATCGCAGCAAGGCTCTCAGCGGTCTGCTCGGTCTTCTCGCCCTTGAGCTTTTCGAGGAACCTCTGGGCGTCGGAATACTCGGCGTATAGGGTCTGCACGAGCCGAGCCTCCGACACGGCCGGCAGCGCCGCCTTGAACACCGGGCGATCGAAGAGCTGCGGGTCGGGCGCCGGCGGTTCGCCGCGCTCGAGGCGCGCGATCTCCGTCTCCCTGATCGAGCTCAAGAGGTGAATCAGTTCTCGTGGCGCCGTCTTGTCGGTGCCATCCGCGGTGCGGCTGACCAGCCAATCCAGCGTGGAGGGTCTTTTGATCCCTTGATCGACCTGCGCGGGGAAGAAGATGTAGAAGATCTTCTTTTGTTGCTCGAAGTCCTTCAGGACCTCATCGCGATTGATGTTGAAGGAGTTCACCAGCGGCGCGTTCTTGAGCAGCCGCCTGACAATAAGATTCAGCAGCGACGGCGTTTTCCATTCGAGCAGCACGAACCGCGTGATGTGGCTCGCCTCGCGTAAGCCGCCCTCGGTGATCCGCTTCCATATGTCGGATCGGAGGAATATCTTAAGCTTGATGTTGTCGTACGCGGCGAGGTCGAGGTACACGCGAAAAAGCGCGCGCAGCGCATTTGCTTCAAGCTCGGCACTCTCCGCGAAGGCAACGTCGAGCCGGTCGAATAACACCCACACCTGGTAATCGGCGGTCTGGAGCGCCGCATTCGCGCGTCGGATCAATGCGTCGACGGAGCTGTAGCCCTTCCCCTTCATCTCCGGGCTGGGCTCGCGGAAGGTGATCTTCCCTGTGAAGCCATGGCTGCCGGTAGCGGGATCCACCTTGAGTCCGCCTTCCACACCCTCGATGGCGATGAACGTGCGAGCGTATGTCCTGATCGCACGCAAGATACTGGCTAGGTCGAATCCCGCTTCGTCCAACAGCCCGGCATCAGTTAGCGCTCTCAGCACCGCCGCGGCATCTGCGCCTTTCACGTCGAACTCGCGCAGCTTGTCAGCGATCAGGGTCAGGATGTAGAGCTTCCACATCCCCACGAACTCATATTCCGAAGTAGGCGGATCGGCGACCAAATCCTTGAAGACTGTCGCGCCGCGCGGCTTCTCCGCGGCCGCCAGCAAGATGCGCCGATCGAAAAGCTCATCCGTCTTGGCGATCAGCAGCGAATAGATCGCGCTCTTGCCGGCGCCCTTCTCGCCCCGGATGACGTTGATTTCGCCCCTATAGATGCGGTTCCATTGGTCGGTCTCGACGAAGTACGTCGAGAGTTCCGCCATTTCCTGCTCCGCAACGCGTTCGCCGAATGAGATTTGCTTTAGCAGCGCGAGCTTATCCATGCTCTGCTCCAATGTCGGGGCTGCGATGACAGTATACATAATAGGACATCGCCGCTGGTCGCTTGCCGGTCGCGACACTTGGCGACCGCGCTGGCGCGGCGCGAAGGGGACGGGCGAGGTCGCGCTCCGCCAAGCGCCATCGCCGGCAAGGTTTGAGAAGAGTAAGCTGTCACCGTAATACCCACCCTGCGGCTTCCCCGCCAAACACCATGCAACCTACGAAGAAGTGGCTTCCACCCACACCAACATAGTCTTTCGTGACGTTGACGGGCGGCGCGCCCTCCCGGTAAAACTTTCCGAGGATTTGGACGGTCGTCGCGTTGAGAAATCGCACGTACAGGGATTGCTCGCCCTCTTTGCCGTAAACGATGAGCGTGCTCCGGTCCGGCCTCTTGCCATAGGCGACTTCGGACTGAACGAGGTGGAACTCGTTGTCTTCGACGCGAGCCACAAGAGCGCCGGACCGGTCGAAAATATCCGCGTTGATCAACAATCCCTCCGCGCCTCGCTTCATTTTGATGATCGGCCGGCCGCGTATCTTGAGCACTGTCATTTCTGCGCCGTCACCGCGGTAAAGCGCGGCGCTCTTGCCGAGGAGGACGAGCATCGTCCCCTTCGCCGACGATCCCTCGCCGCACGCGGTCTCGGGCGTCGGGTCGTCGGCTGGTACGAGCCAACCGTGGAATTCGGTTTCCTGGAGGGAGATCGGAGGAGCGGCAAAGAAGATAACGGCGGCGACGCCAGTAGACAGCGCCATCACAATGAAGACCTGCCGAATTGACAGAGCGCCGTCGTACAGCAGCAATCCCAATATCCCGAGCAACGCGAGGGCGAGGCACAGCAGATGGCTCTCATTCCAGAACTCCCAGACGTTGGCAAAAAGGTAGATCTCCGAGAACGAGCAGCTCACCAATTCGCTTTCTGACACTTGGTTTCTCGTCGTCGTCGCTCATCTGCTCGGCATCTTTGTCGGTGTCATGCTGGCGGTCGCCGTCAGCCACGGTTGGAGCTGACGTTTCAACTGAGCGGCTCAGGTCACGCCACGCGCGGTTAGCGCGTCGTGAAGAGCCCGCCGCGGGTCGCCGCCGGCGGCTCGTAGCCTCTCCTTCTCTATTTCAGCCCGCTCAGCCGCCCAAGAGGAATGCGATCAGCGCCGATGCCTCGTGCCGACGGTCCCACAGCGCCGTCGCCACGGTCGCGAGGTCGGCGACGCGGCCGAAATACTTCCAGGCGGCCGAGTGCTCGACGCTCCCTGAGAGCTGCCTGGGAGATTCCGCCGCCAGCGCCAGCTTCAGGAGCTCGACCACGGCCGCGGCGGGCGCGTCCGCAGGCAGGCCCAGGCGCTGCGCGATCGACGGTGAGTTCTCGTACCTCGACCACCCTCTCTACGCCGTGGACCTCGCCGATCTCGAACGTGTTTCCCTCCAAGCAGTCGGCAGGGAGGGATATGCCTGTTCGGGCACCGGTCATGCGGCCGATCTTAAAAGTATTGTTTCTTGAAGACCCCCATTAAAGGCCCCCTCAACTAACTGGCGATTTTTGAAATGGGGATTGCACGCAGGCGGTTCAAGCCGAGTGAGACTGGCGGCTGCTGGAGGCAAACAGCGTCAGCCCCGGCCGGCGTTCTGGTGAACGCGCTAAGATGTTCGACCTCCTTGACACCCGACCGTAGATCGGCTGATTCCATTTGTGCGCGCCCAGGTGGCGCCATCCGAGGTAACATCATGACCAAGACGAAGCGCCAGCGGCCGCGCCAGGGCGGGCTCACGCTGCGCACCGGCCGCGCGCCGGCGCACAGAGCGCTGGCGACGCCGGCCGTCCATGTCTTTGTGGATGATCAGAATCTGTTCTATGGAATCCGCAATCAGCAGGGGGACAAGGGATACCGCATCGATTTCGGCCGTCTGCTGCTAGAGGTAGCGCGGGATGGCAACGGCGCCACCCGAGGCGTCGCAAGCGCGTATATCGCGGGCGTCATTCCCGACGACGAATTCGTTCTGGACCATCGCGACGAACCAGGGGTTTACAGTGCGGCGGGGCTACCTCCGGATGGGCAACCGCTCCAAGCAGGATGACGCCTTCCTGATCTCCGACCTGGTCGAGACGGTCTGCACCCAGGCGGGGCCGGCGACGGTGGTCTTGGTCGCGGGAGATGCTGATTACGCGCCCCCGCTGATCAAGTCGCTCGACCGCGGCTGGCGTAACGAGGTCGCGTTCATCGACCGCGGCATCAGCATTGCCCTCGAAGGCTACGTCCATGAATTTCGGACGCTCAGCGTGAGCGGCATCCAGCTCTTCCGATAAGTTGAGCAGATGCTCCCGCCACGCGCGACGCCACCGGCGGCTCGGTCCCGCCAGTGGCCGCCCTACGGCGCGCATCGGTAGCGCCGTAGGCTGCCATCCCCCGGCAGCTCGGGGACCTCAGCTATCCAACGGCCGTCCTGCTCGCGCTCGGTCTCGATCGTCAACATCCTCGCCACCTCCACACCTCGTGAGCGGGGTTGTCCGAAAACGCCATACCGCTGATTTTGTTAGGATATTTTGGTGCCGGGTGAGGGGATTGAACCCCCGACCTTCGGTTTACAAAACCGCTGCTCTACCGCTGAGCTAACCCGGCGCCGGCGCTGCTTGTTTTAGGCCATCGCGGCGCGCGCCGTCCAGACTCAGGCGGCGCGCAGCGTCGCCAGGAACTGGTCGACCTCGCGGCGCAGCGTGTCGGCCTGCGCCAGCAGCAATTCCGCCGCCTTGAGCACGTCGCCGGCGGTGGCGCCGGCCTGGTCGACCGCGGCACTCACGCCGGAGATGTTGCTCGGAGACGTCGCTGCGTGCCGGTGCGCCGCCTGCTGCACGTTGCGGGCGATCTCCTGGGTGGCGGCGTCCTGCTCCTCGACCGCGGAGGCGATCGAGGACGGCGATCTCGTTGACCTCGGGATCGAATGGTGCCGGCGATGCGGCGGATCGCATCCACCGCCTCGCTGCGTCTCGCGCCTGGATGGCGGCGATCTGGGCGCGCGATGTCGTCGGTCGCCTTGGCGGTCTGGGTCGGCCAGCGCCTTCACTTCGGTGGCGACCACGGCAAAGCCCTTGCCGGCCTCGCCGGCGCGCGCCGCCTCGATCGTCGCGTTCAAGGCCAGGAGATTGGTCTGGCCGGCGATGTCGTTGATGAGCTCCACCACCTCGCCGATCTTCTGCGCCGCCTCGGCGAGGCCCGAGACGCTGGCGTTGGTGCGCTCGCTCTCCTCGGAGGCCTGTTTTGGCGCGTGCCGGCCGCCTGCGTCACCTGCCGGCCAATCTCGCCGATCGAGGCGGCGAGCTCCTCGGCGGCGGCGGCCACGGTCTCGACATTGCTGGTCGCCTCGCTGGCGCCCGAGGCCACCGCCTGCGTCTGGCGCCGCGTGCCCTCGGCCGAGGCGGCCAGCCCGCGCTCGCTCGCCTGCATCTCGTTGGCGGCGGCGAGCACCGCCTCGACGATGCCGCGCACCTTGCTCTCGAAGGTGCCGGCGAGGCCGCCGAGCGCGCGCTTCCTCTCGGCCTCGCTGTCGCGCTTCAACGCCTCCTGCTCGCCCTGGAGGCGCTGCATGGCGATGGCGTTGTCGCGGAACACCTGCACCGAGCGCGCCATGTCGCCGATCTCGTCGGCGCGCGCGGTCTCGACCACCGGCGCGTCGATCCTGCCCTCGCTCAGCAGCGCCATGTAGCGCTTCAGCGCCGCCAGCGGCCGCACGATGCCGCGGCTCACGCCCCAGGCGATGGCGAGCGACAGCACCAGCATGAGGGCGATCAGCATCGCCGCCGAGCCGGCGAGATGCCAGAGCGTGGCGTCGACATCGTCCATGTACTCGGCGGTGGCGATCGAGATGTTCCACGGCGCGAAGTTGCGCACGAACGTTACCATTGTCCAGCGGCGGGCCGTTCGGCACTTTCTGGAAATTGTAGCGCGTGAAGCCCTCGCCCCGGTCGCGCGCGATGGCGATGATGTTCTCGGCGAAATGCACGCCATAGGCATCCGTCTTCTGGCGCATGTCGGTGCCGATCAGATCGGAGATGCCGGGATTGGCCAGCGACTTGCCGCTATCGAGATCGTAGATGAAGGTGTAGTTGGTGTGGTTCTCGAACCAGATGCCGTTGGCGGTGGCGAGGAAGCGCGCCTTCGCCTCGGCATCGCTCATGGCGCCGGAAGCGGCGGCACGGTGGAGCGTGTCGGCGATGCTGTAGACGGTGTCGACCACGGCATGCGCCTTCTCGATGCGCTCGGCCACCATCGATTGGCGCGCGAAGAGCAGCACGATGACCGCGATGATCACCATGAAGCTCGCCTCGACGGCGGCCATGATCGCGAGCTTGGCGGCGATCGAGCGGTTGGCGATCAGGCCGAGCAGCTTTCGCATCGCGGGTTCCCTCCAAACGGCATCGGCGCCGCTGCCGGCGCCGATCTCTCGAATTAGAGGAAAGTTGTTAAGAGAGCATTGCCCGCCTGTGCGAAAGATCGGACGCATACTAACGAAAGGTGCTTGGTTCTCCGTGTTCAAGACGGTTCGGGGTGCCGGTCAGCGCGCGGCGCTGTCGCATTGATTTCATTTGGTGCCGGGTGAGGGGATTGAACCCCCGACCTTCGGTTTACAAAACCGCTGCTCTACCGCTGAGCTAACCCGGCGCCGCCGCACCGTCTTTTAAGCCATCGCGGCGCGCGCCGTCCAAACTCAGGCGGCCCGGAGCGTCGCCAGGAACCGGTCGACCTCGCTGCGCGTCTCGCCCTGGATGCGGCGATCTGGGCGCGGATGTCGTCGGTGGCCTTGGCGGTCCGGGTCGCCAGCGACTTCACCTCCGGGGCGACGACGGCGAAGCCCTTGCCGACCTCGCCGGTGCGCGCCGCCTCGATCGTCGCGTTCAAGGCCAGCAGATCGGTCTAGGTCTCCAGGTGCGATGCGCGATGCTATTGCGCTTGCGCTGCGGTCAGGGCGCGGCGCGGTCGACATAGACCTCGAAGCTCCGCCCGTGCTTCACCGCCGTGCCGTTCCAGCCGGCATGGACGGGCGTGTTGCGCGCCGCGGCGTCGTCGGGAGAGCTGTAGGTGAGATCCGGGTGCATGAACTCGGGGCGCGGATCGAAGGCGTTGGGCGAGAGCGGCGTCACCTTGATGTCGGCGAAGCCTTGCGCCTGCAGCGTGCCGATGAGCTGCGCCTCGCTCGCAGTGCCGGGCAGCGCCAGATGCACCATCGGCGTCGGCGTCACCAGTCCGAAGAGGTAGCCGTCATCGGCGGCCGCGGCCGGCGTGGCGAGGCCCAGCGCCGCCGCCGAGGCGAGCGACGCGGCGAGGGCCAGCGACAGCGCCGCGCGGCGGGCCTGGCCGATGGCATGAATCCGGGGAGACATGGCAGAACTTCCTTCCGAGGCTGCGGCCGGCCGAAGCAGGGGGCCGGCGCTTCCGTCCTCGCCCTTGGAAGTGAGAGCGGCGCGCCGATCGCGCCCGTGATCGGCGTCACTGGCCGTTCGCCAGCGCAACCAGGAGCGCGGCATATGCCCGCTGCATGTCCGCCCTGGTTGTCCGGTTCCGGTTTCTCCGATATTCCTGACGCTCGTCCGATCATCGCAAATCCCCCTGATCGTCATGCGAGTCCCGGGCATCCACGTCTTTCGACGAGCATGCGGCAAGACGTGGATGGCCGGGACAAAGCCCGGCCATGACGATGAAGTGGTGTCGAGTGTGGCGTCTTTGCAACCGCGTTCGCTTAACCGGACAACCGTGGGACAAGCCCGGGCAAGACGATCAAAACGAACACCGAAGACTGGCACGACAACTTAATTCCATTCCCCGGACAGCCCTGCGCGTAAGCGGGGAACCGGGGCAAGCGATGTGCTGCTGCTGCTGGGCTCCCGCTTTCGCGGGAGCGGCGGATGGTAGTTCCACCTCTCTGGAATCCACCCTAATAGTGAATTTCGTATTCGAGCTGCCAGCGCAGCGTCGTGCGCGGCACGGCGCTCGTCAGCCCGAACAGCACGCCGCCGTTCCATTCCAGCGTGCCCGGGCCGATGTCGAAGAACGTGCCGAAGAGCTGCGGCCCGCCGCGCTCGTCCTGCTGGCCCCAGCTGTCGAAATGGCCGAAGGCGCCGGGCACGCCGTAAAGCTGCAGCCCCGGCGCGATGGCGACGTGGCGGCCGAACTGCACCGTCCACGCCTCGATCACCGTCTGGAGCGCGTAGAGGAAGACCGGGCGGCCCGAGGCATGCTCGCCCAGATCCTTCTCGACGAAGAGATTGACCGTGGTGCTGGTGCCCCAGAAATCCTTGCGCAGCACCGGGCCCATCGTGGTCTCGTTCGCCGCGTCGCGCAGCAGCGCCCGGCCGTACTCGGCGAAGAAGCCGGCGTCGAGCCAGTACTCGCCGCGCTCGGTGAACTGGAACAGGTTCTCCGAGGTGAGCTGATTGAAATAGGTCGCCTGGCCGGGGCCCGGCGCGCGGTTGAACTCGGCCTCGAGCTCGGTCTGCCACCAGCGGGTGAGCCCATATTCGAATTCCGCGGTGTTGCTCTGCTCGCCGCTCTTGGCGCGGTTGGGGTCGAAGCCGGCGTCGCCGATGTTCTCGACCGCCATCTCGCCCTGATTGACATCGGGCGTCCAGACCTTGAAATCGGCCCGCGCCGGCGCGACGGCGGCGAGTGCCAGGGCGCAGCCCAGCAAACAAGACGCATTTGCAGCGCTCACGCGGTATCGCGCAGAAAAGGGCATGGCGGCAGCGTCGTCCGTGAGCCTAGGCGCGGGCCGGCCGGCTGGGCCGCAGCAGGCGCATCAGCGAGCCGATGACGGCGAGCGTCGCGACGTAGAAGACGAGCTGGATGCCCTCGGGCTGCGCCGTGTATCCGGCGAGAACGTGCAGCAGCTGGCCCGGCAGGCTGGTCTCGGCCAGCAGCGACGAGGTGTCCCAGAGGCTGTTGCCGAGCGACGGGACGAGGCCGGCCTGCGCCAGGAAGGCGGCGGCCTGCGAGGCCATGCCGGCCGCGAGCAGCAGGATGAGCCAGTTGGTCACGGCGAAGAGATGGCGCAGCGGAATGGCCTTGAGGCCGAAATAGAGCACGGCGCCGGCGCCGGCGCCGGCGAGGAGCCCGAGGGCGCCGCCCACCATCATGCCGCCGCGCTCGCCGCCGGCCGCGGCGATGCTGTAGAGGAACAGCACGATCTCCGAGCCCTCGCGCAGCACGGCGATGCCGACGACCAGCGCCAGCGCGTAGAGCGGCCGCGTGCCCGCCAGCACCTCCTGGCCGATGCGCGTGGCGTTGGCGGCCATCTCGCGCCCGTGCCGGCTCATCCAGACATTGTGCCATCCCAGCATGGCCACCGCCGCGAACAGGATCGTGGCGTTGAACACCTCCTGGCCGACGCCTTCCACCGCCGAGGCAATCTCGCCGGCAAAGGCGGCCACCAGCACGGCGCCGAGCACGCCGCCGAGCACGCCGGTCGCGATCCAGCGGTGGCGGCCCGGCACGCCGCGCGCCGCGGCCAGCACGATGCCGATGACGAGGGCCGCCTCGAGCACCTCGCGGAAGACGACGATCAAGGTGGCAAGCATGGCGCGCCTCGTTACTTCGCGATCAGGTGGCCGCGGGTCTCGGGATGGAAATCGTCGAAGAACTCGTAGCTGCCGGCGTCGAGCGGCCCGACATAGACGGTGATCTCGCCGCCGGGCTGGACCACCTTCTCGCGGTGGAAATCGACGCTTTCGAACTCGGAGGTCGTCTTGTCGTGATTGCGCACGATGAGCTTGACCTTCGCTCCGGCCGGAATCTCGACAGTGCCGGGGACGAACTGATGGTTCTCGATGGCGATCACGACGCCGGCATCATCCGCGCGCGCGGCCCCGGCGATCGCCAGGGCGACTAACGTCGCGCAGAGCGCGAGGCGGACCATGAGCAGCTCCTTCGGCGGCGGTTGCGACTGCGAATGAGTGTTAATAGCGAACCCGGCGCCCGGGGTCAAGACCTGCGCTCGGCGAGCGCGTGCGCGGAGCCATCAGCGGCCGGGCGGCGCGAACAGCACCGCGCGGCGCGCATGCATCAGCACCGCGGCGAGATCCCAGGGGGCGACGCGCGGCTCGGCGGCGAGATGCTCCGGGGCGAAGAGGCGCCGGCCGGCGCCTTCGCTCTGGACCATGCGGCCGACATCCTCGGCCAGGATCGGCACGGCGAAGAAGCTCATGCGGTCGGCGCGCGGCGGCGCGAACGGCAGGTCGACGGTCATGTCGATGAAGAAGCGGGCGGCGGCCGGACGATAATCGAGCTCCTCCCGGAGCTCGCGGTAGAGCGCCGCCTCGGCGCTCTCGCCGGGCTCGATCGAGCCGCCGAAGCAGCCCCAGTGATCGGGGAAGGCGATCGCCGGGTCGGGATCGCGCAGCTGCATGAGATAGCGCCCGTCCGCCGTCGCCATCAGCGCCACGGCGCAGTGGCGCCCGAGCGTGACGGGAGCGCTCATCGGCGCGGTCGCGTCAGCTCGTAGAGCGCGATCGCCGCGGCATTCGAGACGTTGAGCGAGGCGGGCTCGCCGCGCGTCGGCAGCCGCGCCAGCAGGTCGCAGCGCTCGCGGGTGAGGCGCCTGAGGCCGGTGCCTTCGGCGCCGAGCACCAGGGCGATGCGGTTGCCGGCATCGATCTCGGCCAGCGTCTTTTCCGCGCCTTCCTCGAGGCCGAGGCACCAGAACCCCGCCTCCTTCAACCGGTCGAGGGTGCGCGCCAGATTGGTGACGCGCAGCAGCGGCACCGCCTCGAGCGCGCCCGAGGCGGCCTTGGCGAGCGCGCCGGTGACGGGCGGCGCGCCATGCTCGGGCGTCACCACCGCGCGCGCCGCGAAGGCCGCGGCAGAGCGCAGGATGGCGCCGATGTTGTGCGGGTCGCTCACCTGGTCGAGCAGCACGACGATCTGCGGGCCCTGGGCTTCGGAGATGCCGTCGAGCACGTCGTCGATGTCGCGCACCGGCAGCGGCTCGGCGGCCAGCGCCATGCCCTGGTGGACGGCGCCTTGCGGCAGTAGCTGGTCGAAACCGCGGCGGTCGAGGATCTCGGGCGCGCCCGGCGGCAGCCGCGCCGCCGCCGCGGCGGCGAGAAGGCGCAGCTCCGGCGCCGCCTCGGGCAGCGCCACCAGCCGGCGCACCCGGCGCGCCGGGTTGGCGAGCGCCGCCGCCACCGCGTGCTTGCCATAGAGCCAGGGGCCGCGCTCGCGCGGCGCCGCGGGCGGCGTCAGGTCGCGGGGAGCGGGCGCGGCGGCGGGCACGCGGGCGCGCGGCTCGCGGCGGGGTGGGGAGAGATCGCGGGGCGCCGGTGCGGCGGCGGCAGCGCGGGCGCGCTGCTCGCGGCGGGGCGGGGAGAGATCGCGGTGCGCCGGTGCGGCGGCGGGAGCGCGGGCGCGCCGCTCGCGGCGGGGCGGAGGACGTTGGGGCATGCGAGAGCTTTAGCACGCCGCGCGCGCGGGCGCGAATGGCGCAGGCTTCATTGCGCGTCGCGCACGCCCGGAATTGTTGACAAAACCGGGCGAAGCCCTTAATACCCGCCATCCGCTGCCCCGGGCGGCAAGCGATCGCGGAGGGGTTGCCGAGCGGTCAAAGGCAGCAGACTGTAAATCTGCCGACTTCGGTCTTCGAAGGTTCGAATCCTTCCCCCTCCACCAATCGCTTGGTCGACGGGAACGCATCTTCGGCAGCGGCGGCAGGTAGGATTGAGGGCGAAACGGGTCCCCGCGGGCGGGTGTAGCTCAATGGTAGAGCTCCAGCCTTCCAAGCTGGCTACGTGGGTTCGATTCCCATCACCCGCTCCAACCGCCGCCCGGGATTGACGACGGACACTAGCGACAGGAAGCCGACCCATGGCGAAGGCGAAATTCGAGCGGAACAAGCCGCATTGCAACGTCGGGACGATTGGTCACGTGGACCATGGGAAGACGTCGCTGACGGCGGCGATCACGAAGGTTCTGGCGGAGACGGGCGGCGCGACGTACACGGCCTATGACCAGATCGACAAGGCTCCGGAGGAGCGTGCGCGCGGGATCACGATCTCGACGGCGCATGTGGAGTACGAGACGAAGAAGCGGCACTACGCGCATGTGGACTGCCCGGGCCATGCGGACTACGTGAAGAACATGATCACGGGCGCGGCGCAGATGGACGGCGCGATCCTGGTGGTGTCGGCGGCGGACGGCCCGATGCCGCAGACGCGCGAGCACATCCTGCTGGCGCGCCAGGTGGGGGTTCCGGCGATCGTGGTGTTCCTGAACAAGGTGGACATGGTGGACGACCCCGAGCTCCTGGACCTGGTGGAGCTGGAGGTGCGCGAGCTGCTGTCGCTCCTACCAGTTCCCGGGGGACAAGATCCCGATCATCCGGGGCTCGGCGCTGATGGCGCTGGAGGACAAGAACAAGGAGCTGGGCCACGACGCGATCCTGAAGCTGATGGCGGCGGTTGACGAGTACATCCCGCAGCCGGTACGGGCGAAGGACAAGCCGTTCCTGATGCCGATCGAGGACGTGTTCTCGATCTCGGGCCGCGGCACGGTGGTGACGGGCCGGGTCGAGCGGGGCATCATCAAGGTGGGCGACGAGATCGAGATCGTGGGCTTGCGTCCGACGACGAAGACGGTGGTGACGGGAGTGGAGATGTTCCGCAAGCTGCTGGACAGCGGCGAGGCGGGGGACAACATCGGGGCGCTGCTGCGCGGCACCAAGCGCGAGGAGGTGGAGCGCGGCCAGGTGCTGGCGGCGCCGGGCTCGATCACGCCGCACACCAACTTCCAGGCGGAGGCCTACATCCTGACCAAGGAGGAGGGCGGCCGGCACACGCCGTTCTTCACCAACTACCGTCCGCAATTCTACTTCCGGACGACGGACGTGACCGGGACGGTGAAGCTGAAGGAAGGCACGGAGATGGTGATGCCGGGGGACAACGTGCAGATGGAGGTGGAGCTGATCGCGCCCATCGCCATGGACGAGGGCCTGCGCTTCGCCATCCGCGAAGGCGGCCGCACCGTCGGCGCCGGCGTCGTCGCCAAGATTTTGAAATGACGGGACTTTTCAGTCCCGTCATGGCCGGGCTCGACCCGGCCATCCACGCCGGCATGACGGCTGACCCCTGAGACGTGGATGCCCGGGTCAAGCCCGGGCATGCGGCAGAGGGGAAGGCGGCAGGCGGCTACTGACGGCGGGACTTAGGAGTGTAGCTCAATTGGTAGAGCACCGGTCTCCAAAACCGGGGGTTGGGGGTTCGAGCCCCTCCACTCCTGCCACCGCTACGTACGACACTCTTTCTTTCAGCGCCGCCGGGCGCTATATAGGGCGTTTCGACGGAACATCATGGCAATAGGCAGTCCGGTAGAATTTCTGCGGCAGGTCCGCCAGGAGGTGGGCAAGGTCACCTGGCCGACACGGAAAGAGACGGGCGTCACGACAATCATGGTTTTTGCCATGGTGATCGTGGCGGCGTTGTTCTTTTTCCTGGTCGATCTGGGGCTCGGCCATCTCGTGCGCCTCGTTCTCGGCATTGGAGGCTGAGCCATGGCGACGAAATGGTACGTGATCCACGTCTATTCCGGCTTCGAGAAGAAGGTCGCCCAGTCGATCCGCGAGCAGGCGGAGCAGAAGGGGGTGGCCGACAAGTTCGAGGAAGTGCTGGTGCCGACCGAGGAGGTCGTCGAGGTCAAGCGCGGCGCCAAGGTGAGCGCGGAGCGGAAGTTCTTCCCCGGCTATGTCCTGGTCAAGATGGATATGACCGACGAGACCTGGCATCTGGTGAAGAACACGCCGAAGGTGACCGGGTTCCTGGGCGGCGGCGGGCGCGGCAAGCCGGTGCCGATCAGCGAGGCCGAGGCCTCGCGGATCATGCGCCAGGTGCAGGAAGGGATCGAGCGGCCGAAGCCGTCGATCACCTTCGAGGTGGGCGAGCAGGTGCGGGTGAGCGACGGCCCCTTCACCTCGTTCAACGGCTTCGTCGAGGAGGTCGACGAGGAGAAGGCGCGGCTCAAGGTGGCGGTGTCGATCTTCGGCCGCGCCACCCCGGTCGAGCTGGAGTATTCGCAGGTCGAGAAGCTCTAAGGGATCGGCCGGAACGGGTCGCAGGGCGAGAGTTGGTGTGGCGGCTCGCCCGCGACGGAGGATGCAACTCACACTAAGTGCGGGAGGCCAGCCTGGGCCGCTACCGCGCGCCTCGAGCGAGGGATTTACATGGCGAAGAAGATCGTAGGCTTCATCAAACTGCAAGTGCCCGCCGGCAAGGCGAATCCGTCGCCGCCGATCGGGCCGGCGCTGGGTCAGCGCGGCCTCAACATCATGGAGTTCTGCAAGGCGTTCAACGCCCAGACCCAGGGGCTGGAGCCGGGCATGCCGATCCCGGTGACCATCACCGCCTATGGCGACCGCACCTTTACCTTCGTGATGAAGTCGCCGCCCAACTCCTATTTCCTGAAGAAGGCGGCCGGCATCGAGAAGGGCTCGCAGACCCCCGGCAAGGGCACGGTGGGCAAGGTGACGATGGCGCAGATCCGCGACATCGCCCAGAAGAAGATGAAGGACCTGAACGCCAAGGATCTCGACGGCGCCTGCCGCATGCTCGCGGGATCCGCGCGCTCCATGGGCCTCGAGGTGGTGGAGTAAGCCATGGCAAGAAAAGGCAAGCGCATCCGCCAGGCGGCGGACGGCATCGACCGCAACCAGTTCTACCCGCTGGAAGCGGCGGTGAAGATGGTCAAGAGCCGCGCCACGGCCAAGTTCGACGAGACCATCGAGGTCTCGCTCAACCTCAACCTCGACGTGCGCAAGGCGGAGCAGAATCTGCGCGGCACGGTGATGCTGCCGCACGGCACCGGCAAGTCGCTGCGCGTCGCCGTCTTCGCCAAGGGGCCGCGCGCCGAGGAGGCGAAGGCCGCCGGCGCGGACATCGTCGGCGCCGAGGATCTGGCGGAGAAGGTGCAGGCCGGGCAGATCGATTTCGACCGCTGCATCGCCACGCCCGACATGATGGCGCTGGTCGGCCGGCTCGGCCGCGTGCTGGGGCCGCGCGGGCTGATGCCCAATCCCAAGCTCGGCACCGTCACCGCCAACGTCACCGAGGCGGTGAAGGCGGCCAAGGGCGGCCAGGTCGAGTTCCGCGCCGAGAAGGCGGGGCTGGTCCAGGCCGGGGTCGGCAAGGCGAGCTTCAGCGAGGCGGCGATCCTCGAGAATGTGAAGGCCTTCGTCGGCGCCATCACCCGCGCCAAGCCGACCGGCATCAAGGGCACCTTCATCAAGAAGGTGAGCCTGAGCTCGACCATGGGGCCGGGGCTGAAACTGGAGCTTCAGGGCCTCGCCGGCTGAGCGGCGGGGGCCAAGAGACCGCCTTGGATGCCGGCGACGGGATCCAGGGCGTGAGGGAGGGTCACCCCTCCCGTCCTGTCCGAGATTGCAGGTACCGGCCCTTGCGGCCGGTCTAAGGCCCGAACGGGCGCCGGCATGAGACAGGGGTTAGAGGCCAGGGGAGGTTCGCCCCTCGGCCTTCGACTTCTGGGACAGGCGAACCGGGCATTTCGGTGCCCTCGTGCAACCGATCCCCCGCTCGGGGATCACGAATGGAGACGGAGAGTGGACCGGTCACAAAAAGAGAAGCTGGTCACCTCGCTGCAGCAGGCTCTGTCGGAGACCGCATGCGTCGTCATCACCCATCAGACCGGCATGACGGTCGAGGAGGTGACGGAGCTGCGCCGACAGATGCGGGCAGCCGGTGCCAGCTTCAAAGTGACGAAGAACCGGCTCGCGCGCCGCGCCATCGCAGGCACGAAATTCGAGCAACTCTCGCCGATGTTCACCGGACCCACCGCGATCGCGTTTTCGCGGGACCCGGTGGCCGCGGCGAAGGTGGCCGTCGAGTTCGCCAACAAGAACGACAAGTTGCGGATCGTGGGCGGAGGCCTCAACGATCAGCAGCTCGACGCCGCAGGGATCAAGTCCCTGGCCACCTTGCCATCGCTCGACCAGCTGCGGGCAAAGCTGCTCGGCCTGCTGCAGACCCCGGCGACGCGTATCGCCGCCGTGCTGCAGGCGCCGGGCGGGCAGATCGCCCGCGTGCTGTCGGCCCATGCGAAGCAGGGCGACGCCGCCTGACATCTTGAAACCCTTGTAAAAGTCCCAGGAGTGCAAACATCATGGCTGATCTTAATAAACTGGTCGACGAGCTCTCGGCGCTGACCGTCATCGAGGCGGCGGAGCTGTCCAAGAAGCTCGAGGAGAAGTGGGGCGTATCGGCGGCGGCGCCCGTGGCGGTGGCTGCCGCCGGCGGCGCGGCTGGCGCACCGGCGGCGGCGGCGGCGGAGAAGACGGAGTTCAACGTCATCCTGGCCGCGGCCGGCGAGAAGAAGATCAACGTCATCAAGGAGGTGCGCGCGATCACCGGTCTCGGCCTCAAGGAGGCGAAGGATCTGGTCGAAGGCGCCCCCAAGGCGGTCAAGGAAGGCGTGAACAAGGACGAGGCGGCCAAGCTCAGGAAGCAACTCGAAGAGGCGGGTGCGACTGTCGAGGTCAAGTAAGCTGCCGGGGGTCCGGTGCCGGACGCAGGGGCGAGAAACGCCCGCGTCCGGCCGCCCTCTCTTCCTCCTGCCGGGGCGCGATCAGGGCGCGCCAGCCGGCGATTGGCGTTTCCGGCGATGCCCCGCGACTGCGGCGCGTCGACGCAGGGTTTTGTCGCGTTTCGGTTTCGGCGTGTCCCGTCCAGGGACGCCAGCGGTCTTACAGGTGAGGGTCATCATCCATGGCTAAGTCGTTCACGGGTCGCAAGCGCATCCGCAAGAGCTTCGGGCGTATCCCCGAGGTCGCGCCGATGCCGAACCTCATCGAGGTGCAGAAGAGCTCGTACGACCACTTCCTGCAGATGGACGGGGTGCCGGAGCAGCGCCAGAGCGTCGGGCTGCAGGAGGTGTTCAAGTCGGTCTTCCCCATCCGCGACTTCTCCGACCGGGCGCGGCTCGAATTCGTGCGCTACGAGCTCGAGCAGCCCAAGTATGACGTCGAAGAGTGTCAGCAGCGTGGCATCACCTTCGCCGCCCCGCTCAAGGTGACGCTGCGCCTGGTGGTCTGGGACGTCGACGAGGACACCGGCTCGCGCTCGATCCGCGACATCAAGGAGCAGGACGTCTACATGGGCGACATGCCGCTCATGACCAAGAACGGCACCTTCATCATCAACGGCACCGAGCGCGTCATCGTCTCGCAGATGCACCGCTCGCCCGGCGTGTTCTTCGACCACGACAAGGGCAAGACGCACAGCTCCGGCAAGTATCTCTTCGCCGCGCGCGTCATCCCCTATCGCGGCTCCTGGCTCGATTTCGAGTTCGACGCCAAGGACCACCTCTATGTCCGCATCGACCGCCGCCGCAAGCTGCCGGTGACGACGCTGCTCTTCGCGCTCGACGGCCTCGAGACGGCGAAGCTGCGCGAGGCGCGCGCCGCCGAGAACAAGACGCTGCAGCCGGCCGAGGCGCAGGGCATGTCGAAGGAGGAGATCCTCGGCTACTTCTACAGCACCACCGTCTTCACCCACGGCAAGAAGGGCTGGAAGGCGCCGTTCGACGCCGGCCGCTTCCGCGGCATCAAGCTGACCCACGATCTCGTCGACGCCAAGACCGGCAAGGTCAAGGTCGAGGCCGGCGAGAAGGTGTCGCCGCGCCAGGCGCGCAAGCTCGCCGAGGAGGGCCTCGAGGAGATCCTGGTCTCCAAGGACGACCTGATCGGCCGCTATCTCGCGGTCGACGTCGTCAACGAGGAGACCGGCGAGATCTATGCCGAGGCCGGCGACGAGATCACGGAAGCGCTGGTCGCCCAGGTCGAGGCGGGCAAGATCGCCGAGCTGCCGGTGCTGTCGATCGACCATGTCTCGGTCGGCCCCTACATCCGCAACACGCTGCTGATCGACAAGAACGCGACGCGCGAGGACGCGCTCATCGACATCTACCGCGTCATGCGCCCGGGCGAGCCGCCGACGCTGGACACGGCCGAGGCGCTGTTCAATAGCCTGTTCTTCGACAGCGAGCGCTACGATCTCTCGGCCGTCGGCCGGGTCAAGATGAACTCGCGCCTGGCGCTGCAGACCGCCGACACCGTGCGCGTGCTGCGCAAGGAGGACATCCTCGCCATCCTCAAGGTGCTGGTCGAGCTCAAGGACGGGCGCGGCGAGATCGACGACATCGACCATCTCGGCAACCGGCGCGTGCGCTCGGTCGGCGAGCTCATGGAGAACCAGTACCGCGTCGGATTGCTGCGCATGGAGCGCGCCATCCGCGAGCGCATGAGCTCGGTCGAGATCGACACGGTGATGCCGCACGACCTGATCAACGCCAAGCCGGCGGCGGCGGCGGTGCGCGAGTTCTTCGGCTCCTCGCAGCTCTCGCAGTTCATGGACCAGACCAACCCGCTCTCCGAGATCACCCACAAGCGCCGGCTCTCGGCGCTGGGCCCGGGCGGCCTCACCCGCGAGCGCGCCGGCTTCGAGGTGCGCGACGTGCATCCGACGCATTACGGCCGCATCTGCCCGATCGAGACGCCGGAAGGCCCGAACATCGGCCTCATCAACAGCCTCGCCACCTACGCGCGCGTCAACCAGTACGGCTTCATCGAGAGCCCCTACCGGCGCGTCGTCGACGGCCAGGTGACCGACGAGGTGGTCTATCTCTCCGCCATGGAGGAGGGCCGCTACGCCATCGCCCAGGCCAATGTCGAGCTCGACGAGAAGAACCGCGTCAAGGCGGACCTCACCAACTGCCGCAAGGCGGGCGACTTCGTCATGGCGCGGCCGCAGGACATCGACTTCATCGACGTCTCGCCCAAGCAGCTCGTCTCGGTGGCCGCCGCGCTCATCCCGTTCCTCGAGAACGACGACGCCAACCGCGCGCTGATGGGCTCGAACATGCAGCGCCAGGCGGTGCCGCTCATCCGCGCCGAGGCGCCGCTGGTCGGCACCGGCATGGAGGAGACGGTGGCGCGCGACAGCGGCGTGACCATCATCGCCCGGCGCTCGGGCGTGGTCGACCAGGTCGACGGCATGCGCATCGTGGTGCGCGCCACCGAGGAGACCTCGGCGGCGGCGCCCGGCGTCGACATCTACAACCTGCTGAAGTTCCAGCGCTCGAACCAGAACACCTGCATCACGCAGCGGCCGCTGGTGAAGGTCAGCGACGTGGTCAGCGCCGGCGACATCATCGCCGACGGGCCGTCGACCCAACTCGGCGAGCTGGCGCTGGGGCGCAACGTGCTCTGCGCCTTCATGCCGTGGAACGGCTATAATTTCGAGGATTCGATCCTCATCTCCGAGCGCATCGTGTCGGACGACGTCTTCACCTCGATCCACATCGAGGAGTTCGAGGTGATGGCGCGCGACACCAAGCTCGGCCAGGAGGAGATCACCCGCGACATCCCCAATGTCGGCGAGGAGGCGCTCAAGAACCTCGACGAGGCGGGCATCGTCTATATCGGCGCCGAGGTGAAGCCGGGCGACATCCTGGTCGGCAAGGTGACGCCCAAGGGCGAGTCGCCGATGACCCCCGAGGAGAAGCTGCTGCGCGCCATCTTCGGCGAGAAGGCGTCGGACGTGCGCGACACCAGCCTGCGCCTGCCGCCCGGCGTCTCCGGCACCATCGTCGAGGTCCGCGTCTTCTCCCGCCGCGGCGTCGACAAGGACGAGCGCGCGCTCGCCATCGAGCGGGCGGAGATCGAGCGCCTGGCCAAGGACCGCGACGACGAGCGCGTCATCCTCGAGCGCAGCTTCCACGCGCGCCTCAAGGAGCTGCTCGTCGGCCAGGAGGTGGCGAGCGGGCCCAAGGGGCTCAAGGCCGGCACCAAGGTCACCGAGGCGGTGCTGGCCGAGTACACCCCCGGCCAGTGGCGCCAGATCGCCATCCGCAACGACAAGCGCATGGCCGACATCGAGTTGCTGAAGAAGCTGATGGACGACAGCATCGACCGGCTCAACCAGCGCTTCGAGAGCAAGGTCGAGAAGCTGCAGCGCGGCGACGAACTGCCGCCCGGCGTGATGAAGATGGTCAAGGTCTTCGTCGCGGTGAAGCGCAAGCTGCAGCCGGGCGACAAGATGGCCGGCCGCCACGGCAACAAGGGCGTCATTTCCAAGATCATGCCGGTCGAGGACATGCCCTATCTCGCCGACGGCACGCCGGTCGACATCGTGCTCAACCCGCTGGGCGTGCCGAGCCGGATGAATGTCGGGCAGATCCTCGAGACCCATCTGGGCTGGGCCTCGGCCGGGCTCGGGCGGCAGATCGGCGACATCGTCGACAAGGTCCGGCGCAACGTCGCCAGGACCACCGACCTGCGCAAGTTCCTCAACGGCATCTACACCGACAGCGGCGACCAGGACGACATCAAGGAGCTCGAGGACAAGCAGCTCCTGGAGCTGGCCGAGAACCTGCGCCCCGGCGTGCCGGTGGCGAGCCCGGTGTTCGACGGCGCGCGCGAGGAGGACATCGTCGGCATGCTCAAGGACGCGGGGCTCGACACCTCGGGCCAGGTGACGCTGGTCGACGGGCGCACCGGCGAGGCCTTCGACCGCAAGGTGACGGTGGGCTACATCTACATGCTGAAGCTGCACCACCTGGTCGACGACAAGATCCACGCGCGCTCGATCGGCCCCTACAGCCTCGTCACCCAGCAGCCGCTGGGCGGCAAGGCGCAGTTCGGCGGGCAGCGCTTCGGCGAAATGGAGGTGTGGGCGCTCGAAGCCTATGGCGCCGCCTACACGCTGCAGGAGATGCTGACGGTCAAGTCCGACGACGTCTCCGGCCGCACCAAGGTCTACGAGGCGATCGTGCGGGGCGACGACAATTTCGAGGCGGGCATCCCGGAATCCTTCAACGTGCTGGTGAAGGAGCTCCGGTCGCTCGGCCTCAACGTCGAGCTCGAGCAGCGCAGCTATTGAGTCGGAAGACGGCGAGCGCCGCCGGCGCTCCCGTCGTGATCACGCGTTACCCAGAGAGGGATCGTTCATGAACGAGTTGATGAACATCTTCGGGCAGGTCACGGGGCCGCAAAGCTTCGACCAGATCAAGATCTCCATCGCCAGCCCCGAGCGGATCCGCTCGTGGTCCTTCGGCGAGATCAAGAAGCCCGAGACGATCAACTACCGCACCTTCAAGCCGGAACGGGACGGGCTGTTCTGCGCCCGCATCTTCGGCCCGATCAAGGACTACGAGTGCTTGTGCGGCAAGTACAAGCGCATGAAGTACCGCGGCATCATCTGCGAGAAGTGCGGCGTCGAGGTGACGCTGTCGAAGGTGCGCCGCGACCGCATGGGCCATATCGAGCTGGCCTCGCCGGTGGCGCACATCTGGTTCCTGAAGTCGCTGCCCAGCCGCATCGGCCTGCTGCTCGACATGACGCTCAAGGATCTCGAGAAGATCCTCTATTTCGAGAGCTACGTCGTGATCGAGCCGGGCCTGACGCCGCTCAAGCTGCATCAGCTCCTCAACGAGGAGGAGTTCATCAAGGCGCAGGAGGAGTTCGGCGAGGAGGCGTTCACCGCCTCGATCGGCGCCGAGGCGCTGCAGCGCATGCTGTCGGCGATCGTGCTCGACGGCGAGTCCGGCGAGCGCGAGCGCATCCGCCAGGACCTGCGCGACACCACCTCGGAGGCCAAGCGCAAGAAGCTGGTCAAGCGGCTGAAGCTGGTCGAGGCCTTCATGGCGTCGAACAGCCGGCCGGAATGGATGATCCTCGAGGTCATCCCGGTGATCCCGCCCGAGCTGCGCCCGCTGGTGCCGCTCGACGGCGGCCGCTTCGCCACCTCCGACCTCAACGACCTCTACCGGCGCGTCATCAACCGCAACAACCGGCTGAAGCGGCTCATCGAGCTGCGCGCGCCGGACATCATCGTGCGCAACGAGAAGCGCATGCTGCAGGAGGCGGTCGACGCCCTCTTCGACAACGGCCGGCGCGGCCGCATCATCACCGGCGCCAACAAGCGGCCGCTCAAGTCGCTCTCCGACATGCTCAAGGGCAAGCAGGGCCGCTTCCGGCAGAACCTGCTCGGCAAGCGCGTCGACTATTCCGGCCGGTCGGTCATCGTCGTGGGCCCCGAGCTCAAGCTGCATCAGTGCGGCCTGCCGAAGAAGATGGCGCTCGAGCTGTTCAAGCCCTTCATCTATTCCAAGCTCGAGCTCTACGCCATGGCCAGCACCATCAAGGCGGCCAAGCGCATGGTCGAGAAGGAGCGGCCGGAAGTCTGGGACATCCTCGAGGAGGTGATCCGCGAGCATCCGGTGCTGCTCAACCGCGCGCCGACGCTCCACCGCCTCGGCATCCAGGCCTTCGAGCCGATCCTGATCGAAGGCAAGGCCATCCAGCTCCATCCGCTGGTCTGCACCGCCTTCAACGCCGATTTCGACGGCGACCAGATGGCGGTGCACGTGCCGCTGTCGCTCGAGGCGCAGCTCGAGGCGCGCGTGCTGATGATGTCGACCAACAACATCCTCTCGCCCGCCAACGGCAAGCCGATCATCGTGCCGTCGCAGGACATCATCCTGGGGCTCTACTACATCACCATCGAGCGGCCCGACTGGTTCGGGCCCAAGGTCGAGCTCAAGGACGCCAAGGAGCTGAAGGCCGCGATCGAGGAGCACAAGATCCTGGCCTTCGATCCCGCCGACGCCGCCGAGCCGGTGAAGTCGGGCCGGGTGTCGTCGCTCGACCAGCTCATCAAGAAGCCGGGCGTGAGCTTCCACCGCGTGCCGTTCTTCGACAACATCGGCGAGATCGAGCGGGCGCTCGAGGCCAAGGCGGTCGGGCTCCATGCCCGCATCCGCTCGCGCCTGCGCACCCGCGACGCCGAGGGCAAGCCGGTGGTGCGCACCATCGTCACCACCCCCGGCCGCATGATGCTGGCCGAGATCCTGCCCTATAACCGGAACATCAGCTTCGACCTGATCAACCGGCTGCTGACCAAGAAGGAGATCAGCAACGTCATCGACCAAGTCTACCGCCATTGCGGCCAGAAGGAGACGGTGATCTTCTGCGACCGGCTGATGGCGATCGGCTTCCAGCAGGCGTGCAAGGCCGGCATCTCCTTCGGCAAGGACGATCTGATCGTGCCGCGCGCCAAGGAGAAGCTGGTCTCCACCGCCCAGGAGAAGGTGAAGGAGTACGAGCAGCAGTACCTCGACGGCCTGATCACCCAGGGCGAGAAGTACAACAAGGTGGTCGACGTCTGGTCGAGCTGCACCGAGAAGGTGGCCGAGGAGATGATGAAGGTCATCCGCTCGGCCAAGCCGGGCGAGTCCATCAACTCCGTCTGGATGATGGCCGACAGCGGCGCCCGCGGCTCGGCGGCGCAGATCAAGCAGCTCGCCGGCATGCGCGGCCTGATGGCCAAGCCCTCGGGCGAGATCATCGAGACGCCGATCATCTCCAACTTCAAGGAAGGCCTCACCGTGCTCGAGTACTTCAACTCGACGCACGGCGCGCGCAAGGGCCTGGCCGACACCGCGCTCAAGACGGCGAATTCCGGCTATCTCACCCGCCGGCTCGTCGACGTGGCGCAGGACGCCATCATCACCGAGGAGGATTGCGGCACCACCAAGGGCCTCACCATGCGCGCCGTGGTCGATGGCGGCGAGGTGATCGCGCCGCTCGGCGACCGCATCCTCGGCCGCACCGCGGCGGTGGACGTGGTCGATCCCTTGAACGGCGAGCTGATCGTCCCGGGCGGCGGCCTCGTCGACGAGGAGGTGGTCGAGCGCATCGACCGCTCCGGCATCGACAGCGTCCTCATCCGCTCGGTGCTGACCTGCGAGACCCGCGTCGGGCTCTGCGGCAAGTGCTATGGCCGCGATCTCGCGCGCGGCACCGTGGTCAATATCGGCGAGGCGGTGGGCGTCATCGCCGCGCAGTCGATCGGCGAGCCCGGCACGCAGCTCACCATGCGCACCTTCCACATCGGCGGTGCGGTGCAGCGCGGCGCCGAGCAGTCCTCGATCGAGGCGGCCTTCGACAGCAAGGTCAGGATCAAGAACCGCAACGTGGTGATGAACTCCTCCGGCGTGCCGGTGGTGATGGGCCGCAACACCGAGCTCGCGCTGCTCGACGAGGCGGGCCGCGAGAAGGCGCGCCACCGCGTGCCTTACGGCGCCAAGCTGCTCGCCGACGAGGGCACGACGGTGGTGAAGGGGCAGAAGCTCGCGGAATGGGATCCCTACACCATTCCGATCATCACCGAGAAGGACGGCATCGCCCACTACGTCGACCTCATCGAGGGCACCTCGATGCGCGAGGTGGTGGACGAGGCGACCGGCATCTCCTCCAAGGTGGTCATCGACTGGAAGCAGCAGCCGCGCGGCAACGACCTGAAGCCGCGCATCACGCTGCGCACCGCCAAGGGCGAGGTGCTCACGCTCGCGAACGGGCTCGAGGCACGCTACTTCATGTCGGTCGACGCCATCCTCTCGGTGGAGAACGGCGCCGAGGTCAAGGCGGGCGACGTGCTCGCGCGCATCCCGCGCGAATCGTCCAAGACCCGCGACATCACCGGCGGTCTGCCGCGCGTCGCCGAGCTGTTCGAGGCGCGCCGGCCGAAGGATTTCGCGATCATCAGCGAGATCGACGGCCGCGTCGAGTTCGGCAAGGACTACAAGACCAAGCGCCGCATCGTCGTGATCCCGGCCGAGGAGGGCCGCGAGCCCGTCGAGTACCTGATCCCCAAGGGCAAGCACATCAGCGTGCAGGAAGGGGATTTCGTGCAGCAGGGCGATCTGCTGATGGACGGCAATCCGGTGCCGCACGACATCCTGCGCATCCTGGGGGTCGAGGCGCTGGCGAGCTATCTCATCAACGAGATCCAGGAGGTCTATCGCCTCCAGGGCGTGCGCATCAACGACAAGCACATCGAGGTGATCGTCCGCCAGATGCTGCAGAAGGTGGAGGTCGAGGATCCCGGCGAGACCACCTTCCTCGCCGGCGAGCAGATCGACCGCTCGGAGTTCGATGCCGAGAACCTCAAGGTCGAGGCGGACGGGCTGAAGCCGGCGAAGGCGCATCCGGTGCTGCAGGGCATCACCAAGGCGAGCCTGCAGACCAACTCCTTCATCTCGGCGGCCTCGTTCCAGGAGACCACCCGCGTGCTCACCGAGGCGGCGGTCTCCGGGCGGATCGACGTGCTCTCCGGGCTCAAGGAGAACGTCATCGTCGGCCGGCTCATCCCGGCCGGCACCGGCAGCGTCATGGCGCGCTGGCGCCAGGTCGCGGCCGAGCGCGACAAGGAGCTCGGCGCCCAGGAGGGCGGCGAGGTCCCGGCGATCGAGGCCGACCAGAAGATCGCCTGAGCGGGACGTCTCGTTCGATCAAGGGGGCCGGCGGTGCCGGCCCCCTTTCTTTTGGATGGGGCGCACCGTGCCGGCGCTTTCGCGTGGCGCGGGTCTTGACGGGGTAGGCCCTCATCCATATTATCCGCCCACCCTGACGGGGGGCTGGCGGTAGGAAGCCACCTAAACGCAGCCTGAGACTGGGCAATTGGCTCGGCGCCGTGTGAGACGGCGCGCTTATCCGGAGTTCCCATTGGGCCGTGTCGGCGGTGCGGGAAGCACGTCGCGCGGCGATTGCGCTTGATGAGGGGTCGTAAGGCATGCCGACGATTAACCAGCTGATCCGCCGCGCGCGGCGACCGCAGGCGGCGCGCAACAAGGTGCCGGCGCTGGCGCAGTCGCCGCAGAAGCGCGGCGTCTGCACCCGCGTCTACACCACGACCCCCAAGAAGCCCAACTCGGCGCTGCGCAAGGTGGCGCGCGTGCGCCTCACCAACGGCTTCGAGGTGACGAGCTACATCCCCGGCGAGGGCCATAACCTGCAGGAGCATTCGGTCGTGCTGATCCGCGGCGGCCGGGTCAAGGACCTGCCGGGCGTGCGCTACCACATCATCCGCGGCACCCTCGACACCCAGGGGGTGAAGGACCGCCGCCAGCGCCGGTCGAAATACGGCGCCAAGCGGCCGAAGTAAGGAGAGAGCGGGCCATGTCGCGTCGTCGTGCCGCGGTCAAGCGGGAAGTCCTGCCGGATGCCAAGTTCGGCGATCCCGTGCTGACCAAGTTCATGAACTGCCTGATGTACGAGGGCAAGAAGTCGGTCGCCGAGGGCATCGTCTACGGCGCCTTCGACCGCATCGCCAAGCGCTCGGGCGCCGACCCGCTGCGCGTGTTCCACGACGCGCTCACCAACGTCAAGCCGGCCGTCGAGGTGCGCTCGCGCCGTGTCGGCGGCGCCACGTACCAGGTGCCGGTCGAGGTGCGCCCCGACCGCGGCCAGGCGCTCGCCATCCGCTGGCTCATCGGCAGCTCGCGCGACCGGTCGGAGCACACCATGGAGGAACGGCTCTCGGGCGAGCTGATGGACGCCGCCAACAACCGCGGCAACGCGGTGAAGAAGCGGGAAGACACCCATCGCATGGCGGACGCCAACAAGGCGTTCTCACATTATCGCTGGTAGGCGCTCGCGCGCTGCCCGGAGCTTCTCATGCCACGCACCACTCCCCTCGATCGCTACCGCAACATCGGCATCATGGCCCACATCGATGCCGGCAAGACGACCACGACCGAGCGCATCCTCTACTACACCGGCCGCTCCTATAAGATCGGCGAGGTCCATGAGGGCACGGCCACCATGGACTGGATGCCGCAGGAGCAGGAGCGCGGCATCACCATCACCTCGGCGGCGACGACCTGCTTCTGGCGCGACAACCGCATCAACATCATCGACACGCCCGGGCATGTCGACTTCACCATCGAGGTCGAGCGCTCGCTGCGCGTGCTGGACGGCGCCGTCACCGTGTTCGACAGCGTCGCCGGCGTCGAGCCGCAATCGGAGACGGTGTGGCGCCAGGCCGACAAGTACGGCGTGCCGCGCATCTGCTTCGTCAACAAGATGGACCGCATCGGCGCGAACTACGTGCGCTGCGTCGACATGATCAAGGACCGCCTCGGCGCGGTGCCGCTGGTGACGCAGCTGCCGATCGGCGTCGAGAGCGATTTCATCGGCATCGTCGATCTCGTGACGATGCGGGCGATCACCTGGCACGACGAGACGCTCGGCGCCAAGTTCGACATCGGCGAGATCCCGGCCGGGCTGGCCGACGAGGCGGCGCAGTACCGCGCGCAGCTCGTCGAGCTCGCGGTCGAGCAGGACGACCAGGTGCTGGAGAAGTATCTGGCCGGCGAGGAGCCGGACGCCGACACGCTGAGGCGCTGCATCCGCAAGGGCACGATCGCCTATGCCTTCGTGCCGGTGCTGTGCGGTTCCGCCTTCAAGAACAAGGGCGTGCAGCCGCTGCTCGACGCCGTCGTCGACTACCTGCCGGCGCCGACCGACGTCCCCGCCATCAAGGGCGTCAAGATGGGCAGCGACGAGCCGATCGTGCGCCATGCCTCGGACGACGAGCCCTTCGCCGGCCTCGCCTTCAAGATCATGACCGATCCGTTCGTGGGATCGCTCACCTTCGTGCGCATCTATTCGGGCGTGCTGGCGAGCGGCACCGCGGTGCTCAACTCGGTCAAGGACAACCGCGAGCGCATCGGCCGCATGCTGCAGATGCATGCCAACCACCGCGAGGACATCAAGGAGGCGCGCGCCGGCGACATCGTGGCGCTGGCCGGCCTCAAGAACACGACCACCGGCGACACGCTGTGCGATTCCAACAGCCCGGTCATCCTGGAGCGCATGGAGTTCCCCGATCCCGTCATCGAGATCGCGGTCGAGCCCAAGACCAAGGGCGACCAGGAGAAGATGGGCCAGGCGCTGGCGCGGCTCGCGACCGAGGATCCGTCCTTCCGCGTCGCGGTCGACCATGAGAGCGGCCAGACGATCATCAAGGGGATGGGCGAGCTCCATCTCGAGATCATCGTCGACCGCATGAAGCGCGAGTTCAAGGTCGAGGCCAATATCGGCGCGCCGCAGGTGGCCTATCGCGAGACCATCAGCCGGCCGGCCGATGTCGATTACACGCACAAGAAGCAGACCGGCGGCTCCGGCCAGTACGCGCGCGTCAAGATGCATTTCGAGCCGCTGCCGTCGGGCTCGGGCTTCGAGTTCGAGAACGACGTGGTCGGCGGCACCGTGCCGAAGGAATACGTGCCCGGCGTCGAGAAGGGCGTCAAAGGCTCGCTCGACAACGGCGTGCTCGCGGGCTTCCCGGTCATCGACCTCAAGGTGGTGCTGACCGACGGCGCCTATCACGAGGTCGATTCGAGCGCGCTTGCCTTCGAGATCGCGTCGCGGGCGGCGATGAAGGAAGGCCTCGCCAAGGCGGGACCGAAGCTGCTCGAGCCGATCATGCGGGTCGAGGTGGTGACGCCGCGCGACTACATGGGCGACGTGATCGGCGATCTGAACAGCCGGCGCGGGCGCATCACCGGCCAGGATCAGCGCGGCAACGCCGAGGTGATCAACGCCATGGTGCCGCTCGCCAACATGTTCGGCTACGTCAACAACCTGCGCTCGATGAGCCAGGGTCGGGCCCAGTACACCATGCATTTCGATCACTACGAGCAGGTGCCGCAGGCGGTCGCGGACGAAGTCCGCGCCAAGATGGCC
>CAWIRE010000001.1:1592500-2481610 GCA_963838385.1 uncultured Alphaproteobacteria bacterium | reverse complement strand
GGGCTTGTCCCGGCCATCCACGTCTTTTGTCGCGCAGCCGCAAGACGTGGATGGCCGGGACTCGGCCTCCGGCCGGCCCGGCCATGACGATGCAGAGAGGGTATGCGGCATTCGCGGTTCCAGGCGAGGTGAAGTCCTCGGCTCTACATGCCCTCGAAGAGCGCCGTCGACAAGTAGCGCTCGGCGAAGCTGGGCAGCACCGCGACGATCATCTTGCCCGCCATGTCCGGCCGGGTCCCGAGCTCGAGCGCCGCGGCGATCGCCGCGCCCGACGAGATGCCGACCGGCAGGCCTTCGACGCGCGCCGCCTCGCGGGCGGTGCGGAAGGCGGTCTCGTTGGCGATGCGGATGACCTCGTCGATCAGGCTGGTGTCGAGGATCGAGGGAACGAAGCCCGCGCCGATGCCCTGGATCTTGTGCGGGCCGGGCGGGCCGCCGGAGAGCACGGCGCTGTCCTCGGGCTCGACCGCGACCATGCGCAGCCCGGGCTTGCGCGGCTTCAGCACCGAGCCCACGCCGGTGAGCGTGCCGCCGGTGCCGACGCCGGAGATCACGACATCGACCTTGCCGCCGGTGTCGCGCCAGATCTCCTCGGCGGTGGTGCGGCGATGGATCTCGGGATTGGCGGGGTTGTCGAATTGCTGCGGCATGTAGCTGTCGGGGAAGGTCTTGAGCAGCGCCTCGGCGCGGGCGATGGCGCCGCGCATGCCCTGCGCCGCCGGGGTCAATTCCAGCTCGGCGCCCAGCAGCTTCAGCATCTTGCGCCGCTCTTCCGACATGCTGTCGGGCATGGTCAGCACGATGCGATAGCCCTTGGCGGCAGCGACGAAGGCGAGCGCGATGCCGGTGTTGCCCGAGGTCGGCTCGACCAGCACGGTCTTGCCCGGGCGGATCTTGCCGGCCGCTTCCGCCGCCTCGATCATGGCGAGGCCGATGCGGTCCTTGACCGAGGCGAGCGGGTTGAAGAACTCGCATTTGCCGAGGATGTCGGCCTTGGCGCCGCGCTTCTCGGCCAGCCGCGACAAGCGCACCAGGGGCGTGGCGCCGACGGTGTCGATGATGCTGTCATAGATCCGGCCGCGGAACTCGCCGCTCGCCGAGATTGCCGGCTTTTCCTGCCTCTGAGCGTCAGCCATGATGCCTCCCCGATGCGGGTCTCAGGCCCGTCACCGGCGGTTCTAGGCGCTTTCCCCGGAGGGCGCAACGCCACCGGGGCCGGGCAGCATCACGCTCCCCTCGGCGATGCGGCGGAGCGTCGCGACGAAGAAGTCCGGCTCCAGCGCCTGGACGCGCCGGGCGAGCGTCTCGGGCGTGTCGCCGGGCTCGACCGGGACGGCGCGCTCCGCCACCACCGGCCCGTGATCGTATTCCTCGTCGACGAGATGGATGGTGATGCCGCTCTGCCGCTCGCCGGCGGCGATCACCGCCTCGTGCACGTGGCGGCCATACATGCCGCGGCCGCCATAGTCCGGCAGCCGGCCCGGATGGATGTTGAGGATGCGGTTGCGATAGCGGCTGAGCGTCGCCGGCCCGAGCTTCCTCAGATAGCCCGACAGCACCACCAGCTCGACGCCATGGGCCGCCAGCGTCTCGGCGATCGCCCGGTCGGCCGCCGCGGCGCCGCCGAGCCGGGTCTCGCTCAGATGGCAGGCGGGAACGCCCAGCGCGCGGGCGTGCGCCAGCGCCGGCGCATCGGCGTTGTTGGAGATGACGACGCAGGCGCTTGCGCGCAGCTCCTGCCCGGCGATGGCATCGAGGATCGCCTTCATGCTGCTGCCGCCATGGGACGCGAGGAATCCGAGCTTCAAGCCGCCGCGCATGAAGCACCCGTGCCGCTGAGATAAGACCGCAGGTGATTTTTGTCGTCATGGCCGGGCTTGTCCCACGGCTGTCCGGTTCGGTTTTTGTGGACGAAGCGCATGGCGTTGATTCTACTCGGTCCTGGACGTTGCCAAACGTTCCCGGACACGAAACGAGGACCAGCGCCATGCGGCATCAGAATAGCGTATTTCATGGTGTTCTTAAGCACGTTCCGTGGCCGGTGTTCGACCGGGTGGTAGAAGCCCATGCGGCTGATGCGCGAGTCCGCCGGCTGACGACGAAGAGCCAGTTTGCGGCGCTGCTTTATGGACAGCTGTCGGGTGCCTTGAGCCTGCGCGAGATCGTGGGCGGGCTGGAGAGCCACGCGGACCGGCTCTACCATCTCGGTGTCGAGCCGCCACGGCGCTCGACCCTGAGCGATGCCAACGCCGGGCGGCCGGCGGCGGTTTTCGCGGAGCTTCTGGCGGTACTGATGGCGCAGGCCCATCGCGGCCTGCGGCGCAAGCTTAGCGAGACTGTCTATCTCATCGACGCCACAGGCGTGCGGCTGACCGGGTACAGCGCCGACTGGGCTCGGTTCTCGGCCGGGGTATGCGGTGCCAAAGTGCATGTCATCTACGATGCCGACGCCGATCGTCCGATCTATGCCGCCGTCAGCGCGGCCAACGTCACCGACATCAGCGTTGCGCAACAAATGCCGATCGAAGCCGGAGCCACCTATGTCTTCGACCTCGGTTACTACGACTACGGCTGGTGGGCGAAGCTCGACGCGGCGCAATGCCGCATCGTGACCCGCTTTAAGTCCAACAGCCCGCTCGAACTCATCGAGGAGCTGCCCGTCGCCCAGGGCAGCGAAATCCTCAGTGATCGCATCGGCTTCCTCCCCGCGCGCCAGTGCAACAACCGGCGCAACCCCATGCAGCACGCCGTGCGCGAGGTCCGGGTCATGACCGAGACGGGCAAGATCTTGCGCCTGCTGAGCAATGATCTCGATGCAACGGCGCGGGAGATCGCCGATCTTTACAAGCGCCGCTGGGCGATCGAGCTGTTCTTCCGCTGGGTCAAGCAGACCTTGAAGATCACCCGCTTCCTTGGCATTTCCGAAAACGCCGTCCGCACTCAGATCGCGGTGGCGCTGATTGCCTTCCTCCTGCTTCGCCTCGCTCAGGCGACACAATCCGCCATTCGAAGCCCTCTCGCCTTCGCCAGACTGGTTCGCGCCAACCTGATGCACCGCAGGCCCATCGATCGACTGTTGCAGCTCGATCCACCCCCGCAGATCAACGGCGCTCAAATGGCCCTCCAATGGAACTGAAACCCGAACCGGACAGCCGTGGGCTTGTCCCGGCCATCCACGCCTTTCCGGCGACCGGCACAAGACGTGGGTGCCCGGGACAAGCCCGGGCATGACGGTGGTGAAAATGAGCCGCATTTCCGCGGCGTCATTGCCTTTGCCATTGGCACCCCTGAACGGCCGCGCCTCAAATCGTGTAGTCGAAGCGGGCGGCGTATTCGCCGGCGACGCCGGCCTGATGCGCGCGGGTGCAGAGATCCTCGATGGTGACGCCGTCGAGGCGCTGCATCAGCTCCTCCTGCAGCTCGAGCCAGAGCGGCCGCACCACCTTGTGGCCGAGCTCGGCGCCGCCATCGGTCTCGATCGGGTCCTCGCCGCTTTCCAGCGAGCGCACGACGCGAACGATCTCGCCGACGGTGATGCGCCGGCGCTCGCGCGCCAGGCGGTAGCCGCCGCGGGGCCCGCGCACCCCCACCAGCACGCCGGCACGCACCAGCTGCTGCAGCACCTGCTCGAGATAGCGGCGCGGAATGCCCTGGCGCCGCGTGATCTCGCTCGACTGCACGGGCATGGTGCCGGCGTTGTAGGCGATGTCGAGCACGGCCTCGATGGCGAAGAGCAGCTTTTTGGTGAGCCGCAACATCTAGGAGCCTGTCTGGGACTGGACGGGTCTGCGACATCGTCCTTTGTCGTCCGGCTAGGAGCGAGGAGCGCTGCGATGCGGTAGCATCGTGAGCGACGAGCGACGACGTCCGGGCGGCAAAGGACGATGTCCCTCCGGGTTGCACGAGGACGGGGCGCTGTCGCGTCGCTCGGCCTTGACGATGCGCCGCATCGCCTGCGGCCTCGCTCCTAACATCGCCCCGTCCTTGTGCAACGCAGACCCAGTCCATGTCCCAGACAGGCTCCTTAGCGCCCGGTCGACCCGAAGCCGCCGGCGCCGCGGACGCTGGGCGGCAAGGACGCCACGCGCTCGAAGGCAACCCGGGTCACGGGGGCCACGACGAGCTGGGCGATGCGCTCGCCGCGGGCAATGGTGACGGGCTCGCGGCCGAGATTGGCGAGGATGACCTGCACCTCGCCCCGGTAATCGGCATCGATCGTGCCGGGGCTGTTGAGCACGGCGAGCCCGTGGCGCAGCGCCAGGCCGGAGCGCGGCCGCACCTGCGCCTCGAAGCCTTCGGGCAGCGCCAACGCGATGCCGGTCGGCACCGCGGCGCGGGCGCCGGGGTTCAGCACCAGCGGGCGGTCCAGCGCCGCGGCCAGGTCGACGCCGGCGCTCCCCGCCGTGGCATAGGCGGGCAGCGGCAGCCCGTCGCCATGCGGCAGCACCTGCAGCGCCACGCCGACCGCGCTCATGGCGCGGCCTTGCCGGCGAAGAAGCGGGCGATGCGTTCCGCCAGCCGCGCGGCGACCTCGCGCTTGGGCAGCGGCGGCCAATCCTCGACGCCGGCCGCGTCGAGGAGATGGATGGTGTTGGCATCGCCGCCGAAGGTGCCGGCGGCGGGCGAGACGTTATTGGCGAGGATCCAGTCGCAGCCCTTGCGCGCGCGCTTCTCGCTGGCGTGCTCCACCACCTTCTCGGTCTCGGCGGCGAAGCCGACGACGAGGCGCGGCCGGCGGTTGCCGGGCTTGCTGAGGCTCGCCAGGATGTCCGGGTTCTCCACCAGCTTGAGCGCCGGCGGCGCGCCGTTCTTCTTCTTGATCTTCTGCGGCGCGGGCTCGGCGCGCCAATCCGCCACCGCGGCGGCGCAGATGGCGACGTCCGCCGGCAGCGCCTTCTCGCATTCCGCCAGCATCGCGCGTGCCGATTCGACATGGACGACGCGCACGCCCGGCGGGTCGGGCTCGGAGGTGGGGCCGGAGACCAGCACCGTCTCGGCGCCGAGCCGGGCCAGCGCCGCGGCGATGGCATGGCCCTGCTTGCCCGAGGAGCGGTTGGCGATGTAGCGCACGGGATCGATCGCCTCGTAGGTGGGGCCGCTGGTGACCAGCGCGCGCCGCCCGCGGAGCGCGCCGCCGCCCAGCATCTGCTCCACCGCCGCCACGATCTCCAGCGGCTCCGCCATCCGGCCGGGGCCGGTCTCGCCTTCGGCGAGCGGCCCGGCATTGGGGCCGATGCGGGCGACGCCGCGGCTTTCCAGCAGCGCCAGATTGGCGCGGGTGGCGGCATGGCGCCACATGCGCGTGTTCATGGCGGGCGCCACCAGGATCGGCCGGTCGGTCGCCACGAGCGCGGTGGCGGCGAGGTCGTCGGCGAGCCCCGCCGCCATCCGGGCGAGGAGATCGGCGGTGGCCGGCGCCACGACCACGAGATCGGCCTCGGATGCCAGCCGCAGATGCCCCATCTCGCTCTCCTCGGTCAGCGAGAAGAGATCGGTATAAACCGTCTCGGCGCTGAGCGAGGCGGCGGCGAGCGGCGTGATGAAGCGCTGCGCCGCCGCGGTCATGATGACGCGCACCGCCGCGCCGCGCTCGCGCAGGCGGCGGATGAGATCGAGGCTCTTATAGGCGGCAATCCCGCCCGCGATGATCAACAGGATGCGCCGGCCCTGGAGCGGCAAAGGGACCCCCGGTCACGCCGAAAGCTCAGAGGCCGAGCCTATAAGGCGGAAGCGGGGGAGGCAAGGAGAGCGGCGGGAGGCGGCCAATCGGCACCGGGCGGCTCCCGCAGTTGCTGCGCAACTGCTGACGCCGCCGCCGACGAGCGCCTGCGGCGCTCGCGGCGTCACCAGACGGCAATCGCGATCGCGGCCAGGGCCAGCGCGATGATCCAGAGCGGCAGGCCGAGCAGCTCGATGGCGTCGCGGCGCGCCAGCTCGGCCAGCGTGTCGGGATGCAGCGGCAAGCCGCCGCCTTCGGTGATGGCGGCGCCCAGCTTCTGCACGTCCCGCACCAGGCCGGGCAGCCGCTCCAGCATCGCCGCGACATCGGCGGCCGCGTCGCGCAGCCGCGCCTCGGGCCCGCGATTCTCGCGCATCCACGCCTCGATCAGCGGCCGCGCCAGGCTCCACATGTTGACGGTGGGGTCGAGCAGCCGGCCGACGCCCTCGGCCAGCACCATGGTCTTCTGCAGCAGCAGCAATTGCGGCTGCGTCTCCATCTGGAACTGCTCGGTCACCTGGAAGAGCTGCGCCAGCAGCCGGCCGATCGAGATCTCGGCGATCGGCCGGCCGAGGATCGGCTCGCCGATCGAGCGGCAGGCCTGGGCGAAGGCCTCGAGCGATTGCCGCGGCGGCACGTAGCCCGCCTCGAAATGCACCTCCGCCACGCGCCGGTAATCGCCGGTGAGGAAGGCCAGCAGCATGTCGGCGAGGTAATGGCGCGTCTTGCGGTCGAGTTGCCCCATGATGCCGAAATCGACGACGGCGATGGCGCCCGAGGCGTCGATGAAGAGGTTGCCGGGATGCAGATCGGCGTGAAAGAAGCCGTCGCGGAAGACCTGATTGAAAAAGGCGCCGGCCGCATTGGCCATCAGGGCATGGATGTCGTGGCCGGCGGCGAGCAGCGCGGCGCGGTCGTCGACGCGGATGCCGCCGACACGCTCGAGGGTCAGCACCCGCCGGCTGGTGCGCTGCCAGTCGACCTGGGGCACCCGGAAGCCTGGATCGCCGGCGAAATTGGCGCGCAGCTCGGAGGCGGCGGCGGCCTCGAGGCGCAGATCCATCTCCTGGCGCACCGTCTCGGCGAGCGTCTCCACCACCGCCACGGGCCGCAGCCGGCGCAGCGCCGGCTGGGTGCGCTCGGCCAGCCGCGCCAGCCACAAGAAAAGGTCGAGGTCGCGGGCGAAGGCGGCCTCGATCCCGGGACGCAGCACCTTGACCGCGACGGCCTCGCCCTCGGCGGTCTCGGCGAAATGCACCTGGGCGATCGAGGCGGCGGCGACCGGCTGGTCGTCGAAGGCGCGATAGAGCGTGGCGATGGGTCGCCCCAGCTCCGACTCCACCGTCCGCCGCGCCTCCTCGGCGGGGAAAGGCGGCAGCCGGTCCTGGAGCGCGGCGAGATCGGTGGCCAGCGTCTCGCCGATGAGATCGGCGCGGATCGACAGCGCCTGGCCGAGCTTGATGAAGCTCGGGCCCATGGTCTGCAGCGCCGCTGCCAGCCGCTCGCCCGGCCGCATGCGCGCCAGCGCGGCATCGCGCCGGCGGAAGAGCCGCGCCAGCGGATAGACGGCGCGGGCGAAGGCCACGTATTCGAGCGGAAAGAACGCGTCGAACCGCGCCAGGATGAAGGCGATCTCGACCAGCCGGAAGAGATTGCGCGCAGTGCGCAGCACGGGCCTGGGCTCCTAAAGCCGCCAGCCGGAGTGCAATGCGGCGATACCGCCGGTGAGATTGCTGAAGCCCACCTGCTCGAGCCCGGCCTCTGCCATCATCCGCGCCAGCTCGGCCTGCGGCGGGAAGCGGCGGATGCTCTCGACCAGGTACTGATAGGCGTCGCGGTCGCGCGCCACCGCCGCGCCGAGCAGCGGCACGACGGTGAAGGAATAGAGGTCGTAGAGCTGGCGCAGCAGCGGCGCCTCGACCCGGCTGAACTCGAGGCAGAGAAAGCGGCCGCCGGGCCTCAGCACGCGGCGCGCCTCGGCCAGCGCCGCCGCGATGTCGGTCACGTTGCGCAGCCCGAAGGCGATGGTATAGGCGTCGACGCTGGCATCGGCGACGGGCAGGCGCTCGGCGTCGCCGCAGAGCCAGGCGATCCCGGACAGCAGCCCGGCATCGATGGCGCGGTCGCGCCCGTGCCCCAGCATGCTCTGGTTGATGTCGCAGACGATGGCGAAGCCGCCGCCGGCGCGGGCGAGGAAGCGCTGCGCGATGTCGCCGGTGCCGCCGGCGACATCGAGCAGGATCTGCCCGGGGCGCGGCGTCAGGCGGTCGATGAGCTCCGCCTTCCACAGCCGATGCACGCCGCCGCTCATGAGGTCGTTCATGAGGTCATAGCGCGGCGACACGCTGTCGAAGACCTGGCGCACGAGCCGCGCCTTGTCCTCCGATTTGACCCGGCGATAGCCGAAATCGGTCTCGCTCTCCGCCATGGCCGGACCATAGCGCTTGGGGCGCGGAGGCGCTACACCAGCGGCCATGCCCGAGCTGCCCGAAGTCGAGACGGTGAGACGCGGCCTGGCGCTGCGCCTGGAAGGATTGCGGGTGACGCGATTGACGCTCAATCGCGCCGATCTGCGCCTGCCGATGCCGCCCGACCTGCGCGAGCGGGTCGAGGGACGGCGCGTCCTCAGAACTCGGCCGGCGCGCCAAATACATCCTGCTCCATCTCGAGGATGGCGGCGTCGTCATCGCCCATCTCGGCATGACCGGGCGGCTGGTGCTGTCGGCGCCGGGAAACGGCGCGGCCGCGCCCGGCGATCCCCACGATCACGTCATCTTCACGCTGGAGGACGGCACCGAGCTGCGCTTCAACGACGCCCGCCGCTTCGGCCTGCTCGACTACGCGGCCAGCGCCGAGGCGCTCGAGCGGCACAAATTCTTCGTCCATCTCGGGCCGGAGCCGCTGGGCAACGGGTTCAACGGGCCGGTGCTCGCCGCCAAGCTCGAAGGCAAGGCGACGCCGATCAAGGCGGCGCTGCTCGACCAGCGCGTCGTCGCCGGCCTCGGCAACATCTACGTGTCGGAAAGCCTCTACTACGCCGGGCTCTCGCCCAAGCGGCTCGCCGGCACGGTGGTGGGCGCGCGCGCCGATCGGCTGGCCGACGCCATCCGCGAGGTGCTGGAGCGCGCCATCGCGGCCGGCGGGTCGAGCCTCAGGGATTACGTGCAGGCCTCGGGCGAGCTGGGATATTTCCAGCATCAATGGGCGGTCTATGGCAAGGAGGGCGAGCGCTGCCCCGATTGCAGCTGCCGCGACGGCATCCGGCGGATCGCCCAGGCCGGCCGCTCGACCTTTTACTGCGGCAAGCGCCAGCGGTAGGATTTTCCATGCTCCGACGCCTCGCGCTCGTCCTGTTGCTGCTGGCGCCCGCGCCCGCCCTCGCCCAAGGCTTCGTCGCCGGCACCGAGGACGTGCCGCTGATGCCGGGGCTGGCGCCGGTGGCGGGGTCGGCGCTGACCTTCGACAAGCCGCAGGGCCGGATCGTCGAGGCGCAGGCCAGCGGTCCTCTCGCGCGCGACGCGGTGCAGCGCTTCTATGCCGCGACGCTGCCGCAGCTCGGCTGGAAGCCGGCCGGCGCCGATGCCTGGCGCCGCGAAGGCGAGATGCTGCGGCTCGATTTCCACGGCTCCGACGGCGCGCTGACCGTCGGGTTCACCCTGTCGCCGCGCTAGGAGCCCGACCGGGCGTCGCGGCGCCGGCTCTTCTGCGGAGGTCCTGGCAATGGCTTACGAAAACATCCTGGTCGAGACGCAAGGCCCTGTCGGGCTCATCCGGCTCAACCGTCCCAAGGCGCTCAATGCCTTGTGCGATGCGCTGGTCCGCGAGCTCGGCCACGCGCTCGACGGCTTCGAGGCGGACGACGCCATCGGCGCCGTCGTCATCACCGGCAGCGACAAGGCCTTTGCCGCCGGCGCCGACATCAAGGAGATGGCGGGCCGGAGCTACATGGACGTCTATCTCTCGGACTTCATCACCAAGGGCTGGGAGCGCATCACCACCTGCCGCAAGCCGATCATCGCCGCGGTGGCGGGGCACGCGCTGGGCGGCGGCTGCGAGGTGGCGATGATGTGCGACACCATCATCGCCGCCGATACCGCCAAATTCGGCCAGCCCGAGATCCTGCTGGGGGTCATCCCCGGCGCCGGCGGCACGCAGCGGCTGACGCGCTTCGTCGGCAAGGCGAAGGCGATGGAGATGATCCTCACCGGCCGCACCATGGACGCCGCCGAGGCCGAGCGCAGCGGCCTCGTCAGCCGCGTCGTGCCCGCCGACACGCTGCTGGAGGAGGCGCTCGGCGTTGCCCGGCGCATCGCCGGCCTGTCGCGGCCGGCGGTGCTGATCGCCAAGGAGGCCGTCAACCGCGCCTATGAGACGACGCTCGCCGAGGGCGTGCGCTTCGAGCGCCGCGTCTTCCACTCGCTCTTCGCCACCGAGGACCAGAAGGAAGGCATGGCCGCCTTCGTCGAGAAGCGGAAGCCGAACTTCAGGAACCGCTAGGGTCCGGACTCAATTAGCCCAAGCTCGATCGGCGCGGCTCCCGCCGTTGCTGACGCAACGGCGGACGCGGCCAATTTAGAATTTGTTAACGTTCGCGGGCGGCGCTTGACGCGGCCGGGCGGCGTCGGTATAAGCGCCGCTCCCCGTAAGACAAGTTGGAAGACGGCAGGTCGGCTCATGGCCACACATGTTTCGGCAGAAAAGCGCATCCGCCAGACCGCGCGGCGTACCGCGGTCAATCGCACGCGGCTCTCCCGCATCCGCACCTTCGTCAAGAGGGTCGAAACCGCGATCGCCACCGGCGACAAGGAAGCGGCCCGCGCGGCGCTGAAGGCGGCGCAGCCGGAGATGCAGCGCGGCGCGCAAAAGGGCGTCATGCATCGGAACACGGTGGCGCGCAGATTGTCGCGGCTCGCCGCGCGCATCAAGGCGCTCTGACTGTCACACACGATATCGCGCGCGAAGATCGCGCCGCAGGTATAGGCAGCTGCGGCGCTTTTTCTTTTCGAGCCGATCGGCGATGAGCGTGCGGGAGAGTGGTTTCTGCCACAGGCAGAAAAGAATCTGAAGCGTTCACCTTTCGGTCATATTGCAAGGGTGCCATGCGCTTCGATAGAGTTGTCGGCGAACGGCAATTGCAGATCGAAGACACGGCGGAAGAGCCAGAACTGGGTTGCCGGCGACTGCTGACAAGCGTGCGACGGTGGGCGGGTAAGTCGGGGATCGAGGCGTTCGTTCAACTGCGCTTACCGGGGTGACAGAGTCGACGCGGGAGGGCTCCAGCGTCGAGAGAGGGAACTTGCGTCTGCGAGAGTGAGTTTCTTCCGGGGGGATGTGGTGGCAACAAAGTCAAGCTCGACGGCGCTTGGCGCGTCGGGAAACGTTCGGCAGACTCTTCCCGCAACAGCGATGGATAAGCCGCGGCACGTCGCGCACCATCCAGCCAGCAAGGCGGCACCGCATGCTCGCGCGAAGGAGTAACGGCATGGCGAAGCCGATGACGCCGGCGAGCAGCAGCGACATCCAGGGGCAATGGGCGCGCGTCCGCGGCAGGCTGCGCGAGGAATTCGGCGAGGCCGCCTTCCGCAGCTGGCTCAAATCGATGACGCTGGCCGAGGTCCAGGAGGGTTGCGTGCGCATCGGCGTGCCGACCCGCTTCCTGCGCGACTGGGTGGCGGCGCATTACGCCGATCGCATCCGCGCGCTGTGGAACGCCGAGAACACGGCGATCGCCGCCATCGACATCTTCGTCAGCGGCGGCGCGGCGCCGGCCGAGGCGGCCGCGCCGGCAGCAAGCCCGCCCATGCGCGACAGGGAGAAGGACGCGCCCGCCGCGCACGAGCCCGGCGAGGAGAAGGAGATCGGCGCCGCGCTCGACCCGCGCTTCACCTTCGAGAATTTCGTCGTCGGCAAGCCCAACGAGCTCGCCCATGCCGCCGCCCGCCGCGTCGCGGAATCCTCGGTCGGCCCGGGCCGGGCCGTGCCGTTCAACCCGCTCTTCCTCTATGGCGGCGTCGGGCTCGGCAAGACCCATCTCATGCACGCCATCGCCTGGCACATCCGCACGCACGACCCGTCGCGCAAGCTGATCTACCTCTCGGCCGAGAAGTTCATGTACCAGTTCATCCGGGCGCTGCGCTTCAAGGACACCATGGCCTTCAAGGAGCAGTTCCGCTCGGTCGACGTGCTGATGATCGACGACGTGCAGTTCATCAGCGGCAAGGACTCGACCCAGGAGGAGTTCTTCCACACCTTCAACGCGCTGGTCGATCAGAACCGGCAGGTCATCATCTCGGCCGACAAGTCGCCCTCCGACCTCGAAGGGATGGAGGAGCGCATGCGCTCGCGGCTGGGCTGGGGCCTGGTCGCCGACATCCACCCCACGACCTACGAGCTGCGCCTCGGCATCCTGCAGGCCAAGGCCGAGCAGCAGCGCATGCAGATCCCGGTCAAGGTGCTGGAGTTCCTGGCGCACAAGATCACCTCCAACGTCCGCGAGCTCGAGGGCGCGCTGAACCGGATCGTGGCGCATGCTCAGCTCGTCGGCCGCGCCATCACCATCGAGAGCGCGCAGGAGGTGCTGCACGATCTGCTGCGCGCCAACGACCGCCGCGTCACCATCGACGAGATCCAGAAGCGGGTGGCCGAGCACTACAACATCCGCCTCGCCGACATGCATTCGGCGCGGCGCGCCCGCGCCGTGGCGCGGCCGCGGCAGGTGGCGATGTATCTGTGCAAGCAGCTGACGCCGCGCTCGCTGCCGGAGATCGGCCGCAAATTCGGCGGCCGCGACCACACCACGGTGATGCACGCCGTGCGCAAGATCGAGGAGCTGCGCGCCAACGACCGCACGCTGGCCGAGGACATCGAGCTGCTCAGGCGGATGTTAGAAACCTGAGTTGTCAGTTTTCAGTGGTCAGTTGTCAGTTAGGCCGCGGCTGGTGCCGCGGAGCCCACTGACGACTGAGAACTGATAACTGACAACCGGCAAGCGGCACCCCCTTTCCGGCCCCCCTGGGTGCCCGCCCAAGCCCGTGCTTTTCCGCGGTTTTTCGGCCCCTGGGCGGGTGTACCGCGGCGGGCCCCTGTGCTATAGTTCTCCACCGTTCCGCCGGGTTCCGAGGGGCCGCCGGGGCGGGGGCATCCAGTGACCTTCCGAAGGGGGTTTCCGGGGCCAAGAACCGCCACAACGAGCGTGAACCCGCCGCCATGAAGCTGACCATCGAACGCACCGCCCTGCTTCGCGCCCTGGGCCACGTGCAGAGCGTCGTCGAGCGCCGCAACACCATCCCGATCCTGTCGAACGTGCTGCTGCGCGCCGAGAGCGGGGAGCTGGCGCTGTCCGCCACCGACATGGATCTGGAGATCGTCGCCACGGTGGCGGCGCAGGGCGTGCGCAAGGGCTCGGCCACCGCCCCCGCCCACACGCTCTACGACATCGTGCGCAAGCTGCGCGAAGGGGCGCAGATCGAGCTCGATGCCGCCGGCGACAAGGGGTCGATGACGCTGCGCTCCGGCCGCTCCACCTTCACGCTGGCCTGCCTGCCGCCCGAGGACTACCCGCTGATGGCGGGCGGCGACCTCGCGCACAGCTTCACCCTCTCGGCGGCCGATCTGAAGCGGCTGATCGACCGCACGCGCTTTGCCATCTCGATGGAGGAGACGCGCTATTACCTGAACGGCATCTTCCTCCACGCCGCCAAGAGCGACGACATGCCAATGCTGCGCGCGGTGGCGACCGACGGCCATCGCCTGGCGCGGATGGAAATCCCGCTGCCCGAGGGCGCCGCCGGCATGCCCGGGGTGATCGTGCCGCGCAAGACCGTGAACGAGCTCCGCAAGCTCATCGACGAGATCGACCAGGACGTTCAGATCTCGCTCTCCGACACCAAGATCCGCTTCGGCTTCGGCAATGCCGTGCTGACCTCGAAGCTGATCGACGGCACCTTCCCCGATTACGACCGGGTGATCCCGTCGGGCAACGACAAGATCCTCGAGGTCGACTGCAAGGAGTTCGCCGAGGCGGTCGATCGCGTCTCCACCATCTCCACCGAGAAGAGCCGGGCGGTGAAGCTCACCATCGAGCGCGGCAGCCTGATGCTCTCGGCCACCAGCCCGGAGAACGGCACCGCCACCGAGGAGATCGAGGTGCGCTATTCCGCCTCGCCGCTCGAGATCGGCTTCAACTCCCGCTACCTCCTCGACATCGCCGAGCAGATCGAGGGCGAGGGCGCGCGCTTCGCCATGGCGGACGCCGCCTCGCCCACCGTGGTGCGCGACACCGCCGACAGCAGCGCGCTCTACGTGCTCATGCCGATGCGCGTCTGAGGGCCGGGCCGAGAGTGCGGGACGAGGCTTCCATCGCGGGGCAGATGCTGGCGGAAAGGGGCGCCGATCCCCATATCAGCCCGATGACAGCGGCGGCGCCCACGCTGCCGGCCCGGCTCGCCGTCACGCGCCTGACGCTCACCGATTTCCGCGGCTATGCCTCCGCCCGCCTCGCGGTGGACGAGCGGCCGGTGGTGCTCACCGGCGCCAACGGCGCCGGCAAGACCAATCTGCTTGAGGCGATCTCCTTCCTGGCGCCGGGGCGCGGCCTCAGGCGCGCCAAGCTGGCGGAGATCGACCGCCGCGTGCCGCCGGCCCGGCCGGCGGCCCAACCGCCCGGCGCCTGGGCGGTCGCCGCCACGCTGGCGACCCCCAAGGGGCCGGTGCAGATCGGCACCGGGCGCGACGCGGAGAGCGACAGCGGCGAGCGGCGGCTGCTGCGCATCGACGGCGCCGCCGCCAAGAGCCAGGCGGCGCTGGCCGAGCATATCAGCCTGGTCTGGCTGACGCCGCAGATGGATCGGCTGTTCCTCGAGGGCAGCGCGCCCCGGCGGCGCTTCCTCGACCGGCTGGTCTACGGCTTCGACCCCGCCCACGCGGCGCGGGTGGGAGGGTACGAGCAGGCGATGCGCGAGCGCGCGCGGCTGCTGCGCGACGGGCCGGCCGATCCGGCCTGGCTCGACGCGCTGGAGAGCCGCATGGCCGAGCACGGCGTCGCCGTGGCGGCGGCGCGGCGCGAGGTGACGGCGCGGCTCGACGCGGTCTGCCGCCAGTCGCGCGGGCCGTTCCCCGGCGCGCTGCTGGCTCTGACGGGCGAGGTCGAGCGGCGGCTGGAAGAGCTGCCGGCGCTCGCCGCGGAGGAGGAGCTGAAGCGGCGGCTCGCGGCCGGGCGGCGGCTCGATGCCGAGAGCGGCACCACGCTGGTCGGCCCCCATCGCGGCGACCTCGCCGTGCGCCATTCCGGCACCGGCATGGCGGCGGCGGAATGCTCGACCGGCGAGCAGAAGGCGCTGCTCGTCGCCGTGCTGCTGGCGCAGGCGCGGCTCCAGGCTTCGCTGCGCGGCGCGGCACCGGTGATGCTGCTGGACGAGGTGACCGCGCATCTCGATGCCGGGCGCCGGGCGGCACTCTTCGCCGAGATCGTCGGGCTCGGCGTCCAGGCCTGGCTGACCGGCACCGAGCCCGCGCTCTTCGCGGAGCTCGAGCGCCAGGGACAATTTTTCGGCGTGGCTGACGGCACGATCGCGCCGCGCTGAGCGACAAGGAGCAAGATGAGCAATACGGAACTTCCGCCGGCAATGCCGGAGCACGAGGATGAGTACACCGCGCAGTCGATCAAGGTGCTGCGTGGCCTCGACGCGGTGCGCAAGCGCCCGGGCATGTATATCGGCGACACCGATGACGGCTCGGGCCTGCATCACATGGTCTACGAGGTCGTCGACAATTCGATCGACGAGGCGCTGGCCGGCCATTGCGACACGGTCACGGTGATGCTGAACGCCGACGGCTCCTGCACGGTCAGCGACAACGGCCGCGGCATCCCGGTCGACATCCATGCCGAGGAAGGGGTCTCGGCGGCCGAGGTCATCATGACCCAGCTCCATGCCGGCGGGAAATTCGACCAGAACTCCTACAAGGTCTCGGGCGGGCTGCACGGCGTCGGCGTCTCGGTGGTGAATGCGCTCTCCTCGCGGCTCGACCTGCGCGTCTGGCGCGGCGGCAAGGAGTATTTCATGCGCTTCCTCGACGGCGACCCCGAGGCGCCGCTGGCGGTGGCGGGCGAGGCGCCGCGGCTGCCAGGCGACGGCAAGGCCGGGCACAAGACCGGCACCGAGATCACCTTCTGGCCGAGCCCGCGCACCTTCACCAAGACCGAGTTCGATTTCCAGCTGCTGGAGCACCGGCTGCGCGAGCTCGCCTTCCTCAATTCCGGCGTGACGCTGGTGCTGACCGACGCGCGCGGCGTCGAGCCGAAGCAGGTGCGGATGCATTACGAGGGCGGGCTCGAGGCCTTCGTGAAGTATCTCGACAAGTCCAAGCAGGTGCTGCACGGCGCGCCGATCGCCATCGCCGCCGAGCGCGACGGCATGACGGTCGAAGTGGCGATGGAGTGGACCGACAGCTATCACGAGACGATGCTGTGCTTCACCAACAACATCCCGCAGCGCGACGGCGGCACGCATCTGGCCGGGTTCCGCGCGGCGCTGACGCGCACGGTCAACGCCTATGCCAATGCGAGCGGCATCGCCAAGAAGGAGAAGGTGCCGCTCACCGGCGAGGACATGCGCGAGGGCCTGACCTCGATCCTCTCGATCAAGGTGCCCGATCCCAAATTCTCCTCGCAGACCAAGGACAAGCTCGTCTCCTCCGAGGTCCGCACGGTGGTCGAGGGGGTGGTGGCCGAGAAGCTGCAGCAATGGTTCGAGGAGCATCCGGCCGAGGCCAAGCGCATCGTCGCCAAGGTGGTCGAGGCCGCCGCCGCCCGCGAGGCGGCGCGCAAGGCGCGCGACCTGACGCGGCGCAAGGGCGCGCTCGACATCGCCAATTTGCCGGGCAAGCTCGCCGATTGCGAGGAGCGCGACCCGGCCAAATCCGAGCTCTTCATCGTCGAGGGCGACAGCGCCGGCGGCTCGGCCAAGCAGGGGCGCAACCGCCGCTTCCAGGCGATCCTGCCGCTCAAGGGCAAGATCCTCAATGTCGAGCGCGCGCGCTTCGACAAGATGCTGGGCTCGGCCGAGATCGGCACGCTGATCGCGGCGCTCGGCACCGGCATCGGCACCGAGGAGTTCGACGCCGAGAAGGCGCGCTATCACCGCATCATCATCATGACCGACGCCGATGTCGACGGCAGCCACATCCGCACCCTGCTCCTCACCTTCTTCTTCCGGCAGATGCCGCAGCTGATCGAGAAGGGCTATCTCTACATCGCCCAGCCGCCGCTCTATCAGGTGAAGCGCGGCTCGGGCAAGGCGGTCTATCTCAAGAACGATTCGGCGCTCGAGGAATACTGCATCGCGGCGGGCCTGCGCGACGTCGTCTTCCACCAGCATGACGGGGTGCAGCGCGCCGCCAACGACCTGCGCGGGCTCGTGGAGGAGGCGCGGGCGACGCGCACCCTGCTGCAGCCGCTGCAGCGCAAGGTGGGCTCGCGCGACGTGGTCGAGCAGGCGGCGATCGCCGGACTGCTCAACCCCGGCCTGCTCGAGGACAAGGCGGCGGCGGAGCAGGCGATCCGCTACCTCGCGCAGCGGCTCGACCGGCTGGCGGGCGAGGGCGAGCGCGGCTGGATCGGCGAGGTGGCGGCCAAGGAGGGCTTCGTGCTGACGCGCACGCGCCACGGCGTCACCGAACGGCGCGTCGCTCGACATCGCGCTGCTGCGCAGCGCCGAGGCGCGCCGCCTCGACGAGCGCACCGGCGAGCTGCAGGAGACCTATTCCAAGCCGGGCCGGCTCGTCGCCCGCGACAAGGAGACGGTCATCACCGGCCCCTCGGGGCTGGTCGAGGCGGTGCTGGAGCTGGGGCCGAAGAGAGGCGACATCGCCCGCTACAAGGGGCTCGGCGAGATGAACCCCGAGCAGCTCTGGGAGACCACGCTCAACCCCGATGTGCGCACGCTGCTGCAGGTCAAGGTGCCGCATGCCGACCTCGCCGAGGAGACCTTCTCGACCTTGATGGGCGACGTGGTCGAGCCCCGGCGCGACTTCATCCAGGCGAACGCGCTGGCGGTGGCGAACCTCGACGTTCTGAGCGGCACGGGACAAGGGAGCAGCGAACATGGTCGAGACACCCGGCCCGTTGCGGCGGATCAACCCGCCGGAGCTGGGGCCGCCACCGGGCTACTCCCAGATCGTCGAGGTGCGCGCCGGCCGCCTCGTCTTCATCGCCGGCCAGACGGCGCTCGACGCCGGGGGCGAGCTCGTCGGCAAGGGCGATTTCGCGGCGCAGGCGGCGCAGGTCTTCCGCAACCTCGAGGCGGCGCTCCGCGCCACCGGCTGCACCGCGGCCGACCTCGTCAAGCTGACGGTCTTCCTGCGCGACATGGCCGATCTCGGGGCCTATCGCGAGGCCCGCAACCGCTTCTTCGCCACCGTCACGCCGCCGGCCGCGCCCGCCGTCACGCTGGTCGAGGTGTCGCGGCTCTACGGCCCCGACTTCCTCATCGAGATCGAGGCGATCGCGGCGGGGTAGAGCGGCGGCTGGATCGTGACGGGACCATCGCGCGTGACGATTGGGGCCCGCGACGTTCGCCGGTGCGCTCGACGGCCCGCACCGCCACCTCTCCGCCCGTACGGAGTGTAGGAATGACGCCCTACTTTCCGCATGGGGGAGAGTGGCTTCGTTTTGTAATCGACAACATTGACATCGTCAGTCGGTGAAATCGGCAGCTCAATCTCTGTTGCCCGCCGAGGGCAAAAACTCTAGGGAGCTCTGCCGGGTGTCAGCCTCAGGCTGGCGTGACGTACTCGGCTTCACAACCTCTTCGATGGTGCCGGACACCACCACCTCGATTGGCGGCGAAACAATTTCGCCGCGGCGGCGTGCTTGCATCCGTTCGAGCTGACTGGACATGGATTGGATCTCGCGGAAGGTCGCGGACTTATGCCGGTTGAAGTTCGCCATCTCGAGCACGTTGCAGTGGAAGACGCCGACGTCGTGGCAGCCGGCCGAATTAAACAGCGCTGCCTCCGCGCGAAGCGCGCGTCGGAAGCGCCAGTACCCCATTGCGATATTCCGCGCGAGTTCCTCCTCTTCAGCACCCACAGGATTGCGCGCGGCGAAGATCTCCGCGACAAACGCCTCGAAGTCGTCTTCACACTCATCAAAGATGACCAATGTCTTCGCGGATAGGCCATATTTCATGGCATTCTGGCTTGCCTTCGCCCGGCCTATTGGCGTGCGAGGACCCGTGCTCCTCAAGGAATTTCTCCGGTTTGCCGCGATTTGCTTTTCGGTAGACATAACGCATTCTCCCACTCGAGTGGCTTGGCGACGAGATCGACGCTGGGTCAGCGGCCGACGATCTCCGCCTTTATTGTGAGGATGGCGAAGCAGTCGCGCCGGAGCCGCACGCGGCGGGTCCCGTCAAGGCCTTCTTCATGGAGCTCCTCCACTGTGGATGAGGAAGCTTCGACCCGGACTTCGAGAGTCCGCGAGAAGTAGTAGTGCGGGTCATTCCCGTCCGTGGTCGGGCTTGGCTCGGAATCGGGCCCGAGGATTTCGCCGTGGGTCCCGGAAATAATGCTGTCCATCTTCAACTCTCCTCTCGACCTACCGTCCGATCCGAGGGCGCGGCGCCGGAAAGAACCCGCTCAGCGCCTCCGATCGTCCCGAAATCCTTGCCGTCACGACGGGCGGAAAGGGCCAATCATTTTCTTCGTCCTCTGCCGAGATTGGCACTCCTGGCCTTGTGCGGTTCGCGATTTCCACCCCTGATGCGACGGCAACAGAGCGATGGTCCTTGAGCCGCGCTCGGCCGGAGCCGTCGGGGCTTAGCTCAGCGAGCGCGGCGATCGCGGATGGTCGGGCTTCAGTCCGGAGCGCGAGGGCAAGCGAGCGCGTCATCTGATGTGCCTCCTTCCGAGGGACGGAGACCGCGCCCAGAATTGGCCGGGGCTCGAGTTACTTCGTGCGTACCGGCCATCGCCCATTTCCCTAGGGTCGAGTTATGGCCCCCGAAAGGGGCGCTGCCCCGGAAGCACGCCTTCTGCCCCGTACCGCCCGGAAATCGTCGCGTCACGAGCTCGGGAGGAGCCACAGTCTTTTTTTGTGGGCTCCCGGCTGTCGTCCTTGCGGCGGCCCTTGATCCGGCGGGCATGATGACGGGGGCAAACCCGGCGGCTGCGCCGGTCCATCTCGCCATCACGACTCTGGTCGAGCTACAGGCTTTTTTCGTACCAGGCACCGCCCACGGGTGGCGGTCACCGTCGGTATTGGCCGGAAGACCGAACGGACGGGTGATTCGCGTGCTGGGATGTAGGTGCGGGGCGGACGACCTACCTGGGACCGACAATTTCTCGTCACTGCGCTGATCTTTCCTTTGGGCCCTTGCGCCCAGCGCCGTCGTGATAATGGCCGATGCCGGCGCCGCGACACCTAGATGCCCGGCCTGCGGCGCCGGAGTGTTTCGAGTTGGCGTCGCGGTTCTCCGACTTGGGACATCGGCCGGCAGCGTTGCATTCGAAGCCTTCCTCGCGACCAGGGTCACGACGAGTTCAAGTGCAAGCTTTTTCGATCGGGGTTGCGATCTGACCGCGGCACGGGCGCGGAAGGCAGCAAGGCTGCCGCCCTATTAGGGGTTCTAGTATTGATAGTTTACGGCCATTAATTTATTCGTGCTTCGGGTCTCGCCGATGCGCTCGACTTCTCGGTCGAAGTTCGTGCACCTGGTCATGAACAACGCGCTAGTCTAGAGGTCGTCTCCGACGTAGCGGCGGCGGCTATCGAGCACACGCCTCGAAGCCGAGGGACTCGAAAACCCATGTCCGATCGAGCGGGCGATCTCGCGGGGAGCGGCTAAACAGCCCGCTCGGCCACCACTCGCATGTTGCGCAGAGCGCTTACCGGTCGAGGATCTGACGTAACAGGGCGCAGGGATCGAAGCCAATAGCTCTCGCGATGTGGAGAAATTCGATGACGTTGAGTCGACGCTCGGCGTTTTCGTATTTGGCCACGAACGACTGAGGCCTTCGGAGTCTCGTGGCAAGCTTCGCCTGCGTCAGTCCCGCCGCCTTCCGCTCTGCCAACAAGAGAGCGCAGAAGTTCGTGTATTCCCGACCAAACAGAGACTTCGGCATCGTATCGCCGCACGAACTGCCAAGAGAACTTGACGACGCGTAGCGATGGGATAGAATTATCCCAAAATAGGATATGCGCCGTTGTTGGCGTTGGAAAAGCGGAGGTGAATGGTTTGGTGAGCGAGTACCTTACGTCGGAAGAAGCTGCATCTCGGCTGCGAATATCGCCCAAGACGCTGGCGAACTGGCGCGTGCAACACGTTGGGCCATCCTACTGCAAACTCGGTGGACATGTTCGCTACGCGATTGACGATCTCGACAGGTATGTGAACGGCGCGCGCGCCGAGGTTCTGCCTAACACGGCGAAAAGGAGTCCCGATAGGGAAGGGGAACGCGCATATATAGAGCTATTTGCCGGACTCTCGAGAAGAGCACAGACCGCCCTCCGATATCGTGATATCAGCAGCATTGAGGAACTTCGCGCGCTGCGGCCGGAAGATCTTGTAGGAACCCCGAATTGCGCGTCTCAGACGATCAAAGAGATTGTTCGAGCAGTCGCGTCGTGCAGCCCTCCGACGCCCAAGAAAGCCACTGATCCGCTTGACGGCGAAATTGAGAGGCTGGTGAAGGCCCACGGTCTCAAGCGGGTACTCTCCGCTATTGGCAACCTGGTTTGAGCTTCCCCTAAGGGTCGAAGGGCTCCGGCCGCTGCACAGCAAGAACGCCGGCGAAGCATCTTGGTCCTGATGGATCCCGCGTGGCGTGCGCGGAGAGCCGAGGCGGTCGCCGAGAGGCCATTTTGAGGGGTAAGCGTCATCACGCCCGATGCGGGCGAGCCAAATTTAGGCGCCCGCCTGTCACGACGGGCTGCCCGTCAAGCTCTATTCCTAATTCTAGCGACTTCGAAAAATCGTTTGGCGATGAGCCGACCATCCGTTTTTACAGGACCCCCTATTCCGGGGGTCATCAAGGATCAGTGCGACATATTTTTTCGCTCTGCTGTTTTGCGTATTCCCATGCGGAGAACGGGGTGGTAGCCGTCGCGGCTGGATCCGTCCCGTCGAGCGGCACGATGAACGGGTCATCGCCAAAATGCTGATATCGCGTAAAAAGTTCGGCAGCATTCATGCCCGGCTCGTGGATATTGCGGAGATCTAAATCGACGATTTCGCGGCAAGCGCCAATTGCCGCCTCGAGCGTATCAAAGGTCCCCCGCTCGTACGAGGTTTCGCTCTCCATGTAATGAAAATTGTCGGCGACGATCACCCGATAATGAACCATCAGCCTTCCTCGCTGCGCTTTTGCAGCGTCGCTTAGGGCAACGTTAAGAGCGACCCTATCGTCGCCGAAGTCGCACACCCGGCGCGCCGCCGTTCGTGAACTCAATTCCTGCTTTCTCCAGGGCAGCCCTTATGTCCGTTAAGGTTCGAGGGTACGGCGACCGCGCACCACGTTCGAAGTCAGCAAGGGTCTGTTTGGCCACCCCCGCTCGTTCGGCCAAGGCCGCCTGCGACCAATCGAGCAGAGCCCGTCCTGCCCGACACTGCTCAGGGTAGAGGATAGGTGTTTTTGTCATAACCTCAATATTTTTTATTGACCTGCGGTACCAGATCGCTATTATTGCATAAGGTTGGTCTAAAACAAAGGTAGAGCCCATGGAGGCCCAAATCCTGCAGAGCTTGGCTCAATACGAGCAGATCAGAGCGCTGTTGCGATCTGAATTTCCGGATGCGGACGACGAGGCCCTTCTCGATACCCTTGATGGATTATGTGAGTTGCCGGAGATGGTGGCCGCCATCGTCCGGTCTTGCTTGGAAGATGTCGCGCTTGCGGCGGCACTTCGGAGCCGCGTGTCGGATATGCAGGAGCGACTTGGCCGGCTCGAGGGGCGAGCCGAGAAAAAACGCGCGCTGATCGCCTCAGTGATGGAGCGCGCAGATATGCGCAAGCTCACGGAGCCAGACTTCACCGTGTCAATGCGCTCGACCCCATGCCCGTTGGTTGTTACCGCAGAAGCCAATATTCCGGGCGCGTTCTGGAAGCCGCAACTGCCGAAGCTCGATCGCAAGGCTCTGCTCAACGCGCTCCATAGAGGCGAATGCGTACCAGGTGCGAGCCTGGGCAATGGAGGGATAACGATCGCTGTGAGGACACGCTGATGTCGTTCAAAGAGGAACAGGTACGGCTGCTCTCAGGCAAGCTCAACGAGAGCTATGTCAAGGTGCGCCAGCAGCAGGGGAAGACGCTCTCCTATGTAGAGGGCTGGCACGTGATGGCGGAGGCCAACCGCATATTCGGTTTTGACGGTTGGGATCGGGAAACCGTGTGGTCGGAATGCGTATGGCAGGATGTGCGGCGCGATACCAAGACCTGCGCCTATGCTGCCCGCGTGCGTGTCCGCGTCCGGGCCGGCGACGCCCTCGTGGTCCGCGAAGGGAGTGGCGTCGGGCACGGCGCGGGCGCCACCCCAGGCGACGCGCATGAAAGTGCACTGAAGGAGGCTGAGACGGACGCGACGAAGCGAGCGCTCGCGACGTTCGGCAATCTGTTTGGCTTGGCACTTTACGATAAGGAGCAAGCCGGCGTCCGGCGGCGCCCCGCCCGACGTAGCGGAAAACGTCAAGCAATTACGTTGTCGCTTCTCACTGCTGGAGGCGAGGAGGAATGCCGCTACGAGATGCCCGACAGTTTCTGTGCAGGATTGCGAGAAGCGCTCGCCACAGCGACGCCGGACGAGATCGAGAAGGTTTGGCACCATAATGCGCCGACGGTTGCCCGGCTTCGCGCCGGCTGGCCTGAACTTAAGACAGTCAACGGCACCCATTATGCCGATGTGCTGGAGAAGCTCTATGAGCATCATCTGGCGCGATGCCAGGGCACCGTATCGGCGGAACAGGAACCCGCCCCTGCTGGTGCCGTGGACAAATCGGGGCTGTCGATTGCGGAGCCAAGGCGCGTACGAGACGCAGAGCACCTTCGCTTCGTCGCGTCCCTGCCCTGCCTCGTCTGCGGGCGCACGCCGAGCCATGCCCACCACCTTAGATTCATGCAGCCACGGTCGATGAGAAGCAAGGTCAGCGACGAATGGACGGTGCCGCTGTGCCTCCTTCACCATCGGGCGCTTCACGACGTCGGCTCGGAACAAACGTGGTGGGCGGAGCATGGCATAGATGCCAAAGCGCAGGCCGAAAGACTATGGCAGGAGAGCCAACATGGCGGGCCGGCCTGATACCAATGCCATGGGAAGCGCGGCCCAGTGACACTCAAAATGTCAGAGCCACGCCCCCTCCTCCCATCTCGGGACCACCTCGTGCCGATCCTCGAAGCATGTTGCCCGCCGGGGTACAGCATCCCACGCAGACCAAAGAGCCTTTGGCTCGACGCGAAGCGCATCCAGCAGATAAGCGATAGCACAGCCAACGCTGCCGCGGTACTCGCGACAGTTTTCAGCAGCCGGAACGAGCAGCGCACATGAGTAAAAACATCGAGATAACTCCGCGAGAGCGGGACGCAATCATTCTAGCGCTCCGGGCGGGCGTGGTGCCCCAAATCGGGCTCCAGCACATACAGGTTGGCAGAGGGCGTGAACTCAACGCGATGCTCCAGGACATCGAGCGTGTGACGAGAGGATCCGCGAGCCTTCGGTTCATCATCGGCGAATATGGCGCGGGAAAGACGCTTTTCCTCAACCTGGTCCGACTAATCGCGCTCGAGCGCAATCTCGTCGTGGTCGGCGCCGATCTCGGGCCATCCCGACGAATCCACGCGCGGGAGGGTGCGGCCCGGCTGCTCTACGGAGACCTCGTAAGAAGCCTTGCTACTCGCGCCATGCCGGAGGGGGGAGCCTTCGCAAGCATCCTCGAGCGGTTTATGGCTGATCGGTTCGCCGAGGCACAGCGCGATGGGCTAGCGCTGGGGGACATTCTTCGAGCGCGCCTCGCGCCACTTCAGGAGCTTTCCTTCGGCTTCGACTTCGCCTCGGTCATTGCTCGGTACGGCTACGCGTATGAACAAGGTGACCAGGCAACAAACACTGCCGCCCTCCGCTGGCTTCGAGCGGAATACGCCGCCCGCGGCGAGGCGCGTGCCGAACTCGGTGTACGCAGCATTATCGACGACATACTTCTCTATGACTGCCTCAAACTGCTCGCCCGTTTCATGACGATTGCAGGTTATGGCGGACTGTTCGTTGCCCTCGACGAAATGGTCAATCTATACAAGCTGAACAGTGCTCAAGCGCGCGCCGCGAACTATGAGCAGCTCCTACGAATGATGAACGATGTGCTGCAAGGGCGCGCCTCACATATCGGCATCCTAATGGGCGGCACACCCGAGTTCCTCACGGATGGACGCCGGGGCCTCTACAGCTATCCCGCGCTTCAGTCACGCCTAGGTCCAGAATCGCTTTGCCACGGCAAGCGCCTCGGATTTCGACGGCCCGGTGATCCATCTCGACCATCTGACACCAGAGCACCTGTTCGTCCTCCTCACAAAGATACGAGACATCTTTGATGTCCGCCGATTTGGGCCACCGCCGCATGCCAGACGATGCGCTGGTCCGGTTCATGGAACACTGCTCCACGAAGTTGGGAGATGCGTACTTTCGGACGCCGCGCCAAACCGTGACAGCATTTACCAATCTGCTCGCCCTGCTCGAGCAGAATCCGGAAGCCGACTGGAGGTCCTTAATTGACTGCGGCGAAGGCACATCGGAAGGACAACGTGCGCCAATAATTACTGAAGCGGAGCCGATTGGATTTAAGCCCTCTGTCGTCAGCCAAGACGATGAACTCGCCAATTTCCAGCTTTGAACGACGCTCCACGAGCTTCGACCTACTGAGCGAACCGGTTCGTCGCTGGGTATGGCAGCAGGGTTGGGACCAACTTCGGACCATACAGGAATGCAGCATTCCGGTGTTGCTCGAGGGCAGAGCGGATGTTCTAATCGTCGCCCCTACCGCCGGGGGCAAGACCGAAGCCGCCTTCCTTCCTCTCGTCTCCCGAATGTCCGAGCGCCGCGGCTCAGGATTTTCACTACTTTATCTTAGCCCTCTCCGGGCACTAATAAACGACCAGTTCCGCAGGATCGGCCAGCTTTGTGACCTTGTAGACTTACCCGTCCATCGTTGGCACGGTGATGTCCCGTGGACCTCCAAACAACGTGCGCGCAAAAGCCCGTTGGGAGTCGTCCTAATGACTTCCGAATCTTTGGAAGCCTTGCTCGTGCGCCGCGGCATTGAATTGACTGCATTGTTTTCACCTCTCCACGCGATCGTGGTCGATGAGCTTCATGCGTTCATCGGCAATGAGCGAGGTGTGCAGCTTCAATCACTGCTACATCGTCTCGAGCTTTCCATTGGGCGCCGTGTCATTCGCGTGGGCCTCTCTGCAACATTGGGAAACGTCAGAGCGGCGTCTGAATTCTTGCGCCCACGGCATGGGCACGAGGTGATTGTTCTTGAGAACCTAGAACCTCGCCAAGCGGTGCTTCTACAATTGCGGGGGTATCAAACGGGTGAATCGTTGTGTGCCGAAGGGGTTACCGGCCCGGGAGAGATAGGAAATACAGAGAGCCCGTGTAACGCGGCGATCGCACAACATCTGCTCCAGCATATGCGCGGCGACAATAACCTGGTCTTCACTAAGTCGCGAGGCGACGTCGAACTGTACGCTGATCTGCTTCGCCGCCAATCGGAGGTCATGGGAATACCCAACGAGTTCTTTCCTCACCATGCCAACCTTTCTCGCACCGAACGCGAAGCTCTGGAGAACCGCTTACGTGACCCAGTACTACCAACCACGGCTCTATGCACGTCCACTCTTGAATTGGGGATCGACATTGGCGAGGTGGTGAGTGTCGGACAAATCGGCACACCCTTCTCGGTAGCCAGCCTGCGCCAACGATTGGGACGATCAGGTCGCCGCCCAGGCAAGCCCGCTACCATGCGCTTATACATCAAGGAGGGGGCATGGCGTCGCGGTCTGCATCCGATTGACATGCTACGCTGCGAGCTAGTCCAAGCTATTGCGATGGTCAAACTGCTCATAACCGATTGGCGCGAAAGCCCTCGGTCGGGCGGGCTTCATCTTTCTACTCTCGTCCAGCAGATATTGGCGATAATCACGCAGAACGGTGGGGTCACTGCTGATTACGCGTATACGGCGCTGTGCGCGGACGGCCCCTTTGTTACGGTCAGCCGATCCATTTTCGTTGAGGTACTGGAGGCCATCGGCAGCCCTGACGCCCAACTCATAGAGCAATTGGCGGATGGCACCTTGGTTCTCGCTGCGCGCGGCGAGCGCTTGGTCGAGCGTCACGACTTCTATGCTGTTTTTCCGACACCAGCCGAATACCGCGTCGTGTGCAACGGCCGCGAACTCGGCTCGCTGCCGATGGCGACGATCTTAGTCCCTGGCATGAGCATTATCTTTTCAGGACGGCGCTGGCAGGTGGTTGAGATTAGTTACGAGCGAACGACGATCCTTGTCGCTCCGAGCTGTGCCGGCGTGCCGCCGCCCTTCGGCGGAGACGGCGGCGATATCGGTGATGCTGTAGTTATGGAAATGCGTCGAGTCTATGAGGGTATCGACGTGCCCTCGTTCCTGGACAAGGGGGCGCGCGAGCTGCTCGAGCAAGCTCGTCAGGGCTATCGCGAACTTGGCCTAGATAGGACGCTTGTGGTCGAAAGTGACGGTGACACGTTTCTCTTTCCATGGACGGGCACCGTAGTCGCCAATACATTTTCACTTGCTCTCAAAGCAATGGGCCTGACCGCCTCATTGAGGCGCGTCACGATAGAGGTCCAGCACACGCAATCCGGTGGTGTCCGATCATGCCTTCGGGAACTTTCTGATGGCCCCCGGCCGGAACCCGCCCGGCTCGTCGCGCGCTCGATGAACCTAAGACAACAGAAATATGATCGTTTCCTTTCCTGGGAGCTTGTGGCTGCAGGGTTGGCAAGTGACCGGCTTGATCTGGAGTCGATCCCGAGCGTTGCTAGATATTTGCTCGCCAACTCGCATTCTGCCTAAAGAGGGCGCCCCGTCCGCCCCGCCGCTAGTTCGTTCGGTGGAGTGTTTTCTCCTAAGAATGTGAGCCTCCGATCGAGGAAGTGCGGCTAGTCAACGATGCTTCCGCCCCACTGAAAGGAATCGGTCCTGATGTCTCTGGGGCGCCAGGTACCACCCAACTGTGGCGCACCATCTTCAGGTGGCTATCTTACTGTCCCGCTACATTCGCCAAGTACCATCGGTAAGCGTCGGTCAGCCCGTCGCGTAGCGCCATCCGCGGACGCCAACCCATCTCCGTGAGCTTCGAGACATCCAGCAGCTTGCGGGGTGCGCCATCCGGCCGGGACGTATCGAAGCGGAAGCCGCCGGTGAAGCCGACGATCTCGGCAATCAGCCCCGCCAGTTCGCGGATATTGATGTCGTTGCCGCAACCGACGTTGACGTGGCTCTCGTCGGAATACCGCCCCATCAGGAAGACCAGCGCATCGGCGAGGTCATCGACGTGCAGAAACTCGCGCCGCGCCGCACCCGTGCCCCACACTTCCACGTCGCTCGCACCGTTCAGCTTTGCGCGATGGATCTTGGCCATGAGCGCCGGGATGACATGGCTGGCCTGGAGGTCAAAGGTATCGCCGGGACCATAGAGATTGGTGGGCTGCGCGGAAATGAAATCGGCGCCATATTGCCGGCGGTAGGCCGCGCAGAGCTTCAACCCCGCGATTTTCGCGACTGCATACCACTGATTGGTCGGCTCCAACGGCCCGGTCAACAGCGCATCCTCGGTCATCGGCTGCGGCGCCAGACGCGGGTAGATGCAGGATGATCCGAGAAACAGCAGCTTCTTCGTCGCGGAGCGCCGCGCTGCTTCGATGATGTTGCCGGCGATCAGCAGGTTGTCGTAAAGGAATTCGGCTGGACGCGTGTCATTGGCGAAGATGCCGCCCACGGTCGCCGCCGCCACGATCACCGCATCAGGTCGAGCGGCGGCGAACCAGCGCTCGACATCAGCTTGACGGCGCAGATCGAGGTCCTCGCGACCGATGGTGAGCATCTCGCTACCCTCGCGCTCCAGCCGGCGCACGACGGCGGCCCCCACCATGCCGCGATGCCCTGCAACGAACACGCGCCGCCCCCGAAGCGGAAAGACAACAGGCGACGGCTCCGTCATGCTACGCAAGTCCCCCTGCAATCCCGTTCCTCGGTAATCAAATTCGTCTGCTCTGCAGTCGTAGCCAGTACTATAAGGCGCGCTGCGCGCGCGCCAAGCCCTCCGCCAGGGGCACGAAGGAAAAATCCGGAAAGGCGGCGCGGCAGGCGGCGACGTCGAAGGCGCGGTAGCCGTTATGCGGCATCGGGCCGGAGCGCGGCGTCTCCTTGATGGCAACGGCGCGGCCGCTCAGCCCGACCACCGCCTCGGCGATGTCGCGAAAGCCGGTGACCACGCCGGTGGCGACGTTCAGGGCGCCGGTGGAACGCCGGTAGATCACGCGGGCCGCGAGCTCGGCCACGTCGTCGATGAGCACATGGTCGCGCCGCTCCTCGCCCTTGCCGAAGAGCACGATCGGCTCGCCCTTGGCCGCGAGCCGGCGAAAGCGGTTCGGCCCGTAGCCGTTATGCGGATCGCCCGCGCCATAGATCAGGGTGGGGCGCAGCGTCACCAGCGGCGCGGCGATCTCGCTGCGGAACATGATCTCGCGCGCCAGATGCATGACCCCGTGCAGCGAGTCCGGCGCGGTCACCGATTGCTCGGTGAGCTTGCCCTCGGCATCGGCATAGACGGCATCGGAGCCGATATTGACCACCTGCGCCAGGCCGGCGCGGGCGGCGCCTTTCACCAGGGCAGCGGCGATGATCATGTTGTCGCGCAGCATCTCGACGGTCTTGCACGGCGCCAGCGCGGCGACCGCGACGAAGACGTCCTCGGGACGCAGCAGCGTTGCGAGCCGCTCGCCGGCGCCAGGAGAGAGAAGATCGATCTCGCGGCGGGTGAGCCGCAGCACCGTCACGCCGTCCTTCTCCAGACGGCCGGCGATCGCCTTGCCGACGAAGCCCCCGGCGCCCGCGACGACAACTCGTGGCGGCCGGACCTCGTGCGGCAAGAGATGGTTCAGCATGGCGCGCGATCTCCGGTCAGCGAGGCTCGAGGGCGGGCATGCCCAAGGCGTGATAGGCAAACCCCGCGGCCGCCGCCGCCTGGCCGTCGAGCAGGCGATAGGGATCGATCAGCAGGCGCCCGCGCATGACCCGCGCCAGATCGGCGACGGCGAGAGCGTGATACTGTGGCCAGGGGGTGGCGATGACCAGCGCGTCGGCGCCGTCGGCGCAGCTCAAGGCATCGGCGCATCCCCGGGCGAAGGGCACGACCGAGGGCGGCACGACGGGATCGTGGACCCGGACCGCCTTGCCGGCGAGATGGGCGAGCAGCGCCAAGGCGGGCGAGTTCTTGGTCGAATGGGTATTCTCCTTGTAGGCGAGCCCCAGCACGGCGATCTCGGCCGAAGGATCGCGCGCCAGCAGATGCTCGCTGAGGACGCGCCAGCACCACTCCTTGCGATGCGCCGAATTCGCGATCCAGGCCTCGACCACGCCGACATCGACGCCCTTGCCTGCGGCAAGGCCGAGCACGGTGCGCAGGTCACGCTCGAGATTGCCGCCGGCGATGCCGAGCCCGGGATTGAGGTAGGCGTGAGCGCCGATGCGCTTGTCGAGCCGCAGCGCCGGCACGATCTCGGACCAGTCGGCGCCGATGGTCTCGCTCACCTCCGCCAGCGTGTTGGCGACGCTCACCGAGGCGACGAGACAGAAATTGATGCTGATCTTGGCGAGCTCGGCACTTTCGTACCGCATCGGCAGGATGGGGCAACCGAAGGCCCCAAGCAGCCGGCGATAGCGCTCCGGCAGGGGCTTTGCCGGATCGGCGCAGCCGACGATGAAGCGCTCGGGATGGAGCGCGCGCTCGACGGCGCGGCCGAAGATCAGCGTCTCGACCTGGTAGAGCAGGCGCTCCGGCGGCACCGCGCCCAGCGCCCGGGTGAAGCCGGGCGGGACCTGGCACAGGATCACCAGCAGCGCGTCCTCGCGCAGCACGCCGGCCACCGCGTCGATCAGGCCGCGGATCGGCGCCAGATCGCTCTTCGCCATGTCGTCGGTCGGCACGTCGGCGGCGATGTAGACGATGTCGCAGCGCCGGAGCGCGCCCGGCTCGGCGCTGAACTCGAGCCGCGCCGCATGCTCGGCCAGCAGCTCCGGCAGTCCCGGCTCGACCACCGGCAGGTCGCGCCGGAGCAGCCGCTCGACGAGCGCGGCATCGGCGTCGTAGCCGAGCACCGGAAAGCCGCGCGCCGCCGTGGCGACGGCGGAATTGATGCCGAGATGGGTCATCCCGGCAAAACCCACGACCAGATCGCTCATGTCCTGCCGCTGCTCATTGGCGGCGGATTATAGCTGCTGCCGCCGGAGATACTATCGCCTTGCGCTTGACGCTGTCGTTGCAAGGACGGGGCATTTGCAGTATTCGATAGTTCCGGCATTTTCCCGAGGCCAGGCATGACCGCGCATGCGAGTCAGTTCTTTTCCGAGATCAAGCGCATTGCCACCGAGATCGACATCGCCGCGATCGAGCGCATGGCGCAGGCGCTGGCCGAGCTGCGCGGGCGCGGCGGCAGGCTCTTCCTGCTCGGCGTCGGCGGCAGCGCCGGCAATTGCAGCCACGCGGTCAATGATTTCCGCAAGCTCTGCGGCATCGAGGCCTATTCGCCGATCGACAACGTCTCCGAGCTCACCGCGCGCACCAATGACGAGGGCTGGGACACGGTCTTCTCGGGCTGGCTCGAAGTGAGCAGGCTCGGCGACAAGGACGGGCTGCTCATCTTCTCCGTCGGCGGCGGCGATGCCGAGCGCAACATCAGCGTCAATCTCATCCGCGCCATCGATCTCGCCAAGGCGCGCGGCGCCAAGGTGTTCGGCGTGGTCGGCCGCGACACCGGCTATACCGCCAAGCAGGCCGACGTGGCGGTGGTGATCCCGCAGGTGAACCCCGATCGCGTCACGCCGCTCTCCGAGGGCATGCAGGGCGTGGTCTGGCACTGCCTCGTCTCCCACCCGGTGCTGCAGGCGCGCAAGACCAAATGGTGAGCGGCGGCGTCCGCGCCGTCTTTCTCGACCGGGATGGCGTGCTGACAGTGCCGGAGTTCCGCGACGGCCGCTCCTTCGCGCCGCGGCGCCTCGCCGATTTCCGGCTCTATGACGATGCCGCCTCCTGCCTCTCGCGGCTGAAGGCGGCGGGCTTCACGCTGGTCGTGGTCACCAACCAGCCCGATGTCGGAAACGGCCTCGTCGAGCAATCGGTCGTCGAGGCGATGCACCGGAGATTGGCGGCCGAGCTGCCCGTCGACGCCATCGAGGTCTGCTATCACCGCCAGGCCGACGCCTGCGCGTGCCGCAAGCCCAAGCCCGGGATGCTGCGGCGCGCCGCCGCGCGGCTCGGCATCGATTGCGAGCGCAGCTTCATGATCGGCGATCGCGGCACCGATGTGGCGGCGGGGCAGGCGGCCGGCTGCGCTACCATCCTGATCGATCTCGGATATCGCGGCGAGCAGCGCGGCATGCCGGACCACATCGTCGCCTCGCTGACCGAAGCCACCGACATCGTGCTCGCCGACGGCTGAGCGCTGGCAAGGCGCCCTGATCCATCCGGCTCAAGTAGTCGGTCTCCGACGGCTGGAATTGACGGGACCCCGGAGCCGCCGATAATCCGTCCGGAGTTGACTGAGGGGGGTCGCATGGGCGAGTTGAAGCGTCTTCCTGGTCGATTCGGTCGGCTGCCACATCATCACCGTCACCAACGACGTGCCGGCAAAGCTTGCTCTAGGGTCCAGACTCATAAAATCCACCAGACGATAGCAGCGACAAGGCAGACCGTTGCCAGGAAGTTTCTTGCCAACCTGTCGTATCGGGTGGCGACGCGCCTGAAGTCTTTGAGGCGGCAGATGGCGTTTTCGACGTGGTGGCGTTGCTTGTAGGCCCGTTTATCGTAGCTGAACGGATTTTTGCGAGTGGACAGGCTGGGAATAACGGCTTTCGTTCCTCGGTCTGCGAGCCATTGACGCAACTCTGCGCTGTCGTAAGCCTTGTCTCCGAGCAGCTTTTTCGCCGGCCTGGCCCGGCGGATGAGGCGTTCCGCTACGGGTCGATCGTGCGCTTGGCCGCCGGTCAGGAGGATGGAAAGAAGACGGCCTTTAGCATCTGCGAGTGCGTGGATCTTCGTATTGCGCCCGCCGCGTGAGCGGCCAATCGCCTGTTTCTGCTCCCCCCTTTTCCGCCTGCGGCCGAGCGGTGCGCCTTGATATGAGTAGAATCGATCATCTGCGTTTGTGTCGAGCGTCCTTTCTCGGCGAGCTGCCGGAAGAGGTTCTCCCACACCCCGCGCTGCGCCCAGCGCGCAAAGCGGTTGTATATGGTGGTCGGCGGACCGTACTCGGGCGGACAATCGCACCACCGGCAACCGCTCTTCAGCACGTGCAATATCCCGCTGATTACCCGCCGGTCGTCCACCCGATCTTTGCCGCGCACATCAGTCGGCAGAAGCGGCTTGATCGTTTCCCACTGCTCGTCGCTGAGCCAAAACAAATTGCTTCTCATGACCCCTGCTCCCCTCAAGCAGGACACCAGAGAATCACTATCCGATTCACGCCTCAAGCAATTTTATGGGTTTAGACCCTAGTCGGCAAGGATTTGGACGAGTATTCTCTCGAGACGGTCGAGATGTTCCACCGCGACGCCACTGCGGCGGGCTTCTCGATCGAACGTCGCGCGGTTCGGCATCCTGCAGGGCGCCGCCCGAGGTCCAGCATTCTTTCGAACTCTGGGGGTTACACAAACTGATGAAAAAGGTACTCGTCACCGGTGGCGCCGGCTATGTCGGCCATGTGCTCACGCCGCGCCTGCTCGCCGCAGGCTACGAGGTGACCGTCTATGACACGCTGTTCTTCGGCTGTCGGCTGCCGAACCACCCGAAGCTCCGGGTGATCAAGGGCGATATTCGCGACACGGGCAAGCTCGCCGAGGCGCTCAAGGGACAGGACGCGGTGCTGCATCTCGCCTGCATCTCCAACGATGCCAGCTTCGAGCTCGATGAGAACCTGTCGAAGACGATCAACTACGACTGCTTCGAACCGCTGGTCGTCGCCGCCAAGAAGGCGGGTGTCAGGCGCTTCGTCTATTGCTCCTCGAGCTCGGTTTATGGCGTCAGCAACGCGCCGCAGGTGACCGAGGAGCACGCGCTGGTGCCGCTCACGCTCTACAATAAATATAAAGGCATGTGCGAGCCGCTACTGTGGAAGCACAAGGCCGACGATTTCACCGCCGTCGCCATCCGTCCGGCCACCGTCTGCGGTTATAGCCCGCGCACGCGCCTCGACCTCTCGGTCAACATCCTGACCAACCACGCGGTCAACAAGGGCGCGATCACCGTCTTCGGCGGCAGCCAGATGCGCCCCAATCTTCATATCGAGGACATGGTCGACGCCTACGAGCTGATGCTGCAGGCGCCGCATGAGAAGATCCACGGCGAGGTCTTCAACATCGGCTTCGAGAACCATTCGATCGCCAACATCGCGCTGATGGTGCAGAAGATCGTCGCCGAGGAGTTTCCAGAGAAGGGCAAGGTCGACATCGTCACCACGCCCTCCAACGACAACCGCTCCTACCATGTCAATTCCGACAAGATCCGGCGCGTCCTGGGCTTCAAGGCGCAGCGCACCATCGAGGATGCGGTGCGCGACCTGGCGCGCGCCTTCCGCAATCACCTGCTCGATGACAGCTTCGAGAACGACTGGTACTACAACGTCCGTACGATGAAGCGGATCGGCGCAAAATGACGGCGTCTCCCGCAACCGCCGCCGGGCGTACCGGCGGCCGGTCTGCGGGACCGAAGCGGCCCGCGCCGGCGCAGCATGGCGATGTGCCACGGCGTCTTTAGCCGGCGCTGATGAGTTCCCTTCTCATCGGCTTTTGCTCTTTATTAATGATTAATGCGGCAATGTGAGCACTCCGGCGTTGCCGAGAGAACGCTCCGGCTGAGTTGATCCTGACTCGATCGCCCGAGCGACGCGCAGCTGGTTCAATCATCTGGGGGCCCATGACCGATCTCGCCGACCAATCCAGCCACAAGGTCAAGACGGTCGACGCGCTGATGGCAATCATCGGCCCGAGGCCGCGCGAACGCAGCGTGGTGATGTGCCACGGCGTCTTCGACCTGGTACATCCCGGCCATATCCGCCACCTGCTCTACGCCAAGAGCAAGGGTGACATCCTGGTCGCGAGCCTGACCACCGACCGACACATCCAGAAGGCCCAATACCGGTCTTTCGTGCCGCAGGAACTCAGGGCGCTCAACCTTGCTGCGCTGGAAATGGTGGACTACGTCATCATCGACAACGAAGCGACGCCACTGGCCAATCTGGCGCGGATCCAGCCCGACTACTTCGCCAAGGGCTACGAGTATCAGGCCGGAGAGATCCATCTCGAGACGCGCAAGGAGATGGAGATACTCGAGACCTATGGCGGCGACATCCTGTTCACGCCGGGCGACATCGTCTACTCGTCCTCGGCCGTCATCGACTCCGGGCCGCCCGACATCTCGGTCGACAAGTTGCTGACACTGATGCAAGCCGAACGCATAGACGCGGCATACGTGCGCAGCGTGCTCGGAAGGTTCAAGGGCATCGCCGTGCACGTGCTGGGCGACACCATCGTCGAGAGTCTGAGCCATACCACCATGGTCGGCGGCTTGACCAAGACGCCGACGCCGAGCGTGCGCTTCGACGGGCGGCAGGACTACCTCGGCGGCGCCGCCATCGTCGCCGCCCATCTCGCTGCCGCCGGCGCCGAGGTCACCTTCTCCACCGTGCTGGGTGACGACGCGCTCAAGGGCTTCATCCTCGAAGGCCTCGCCGGGATGGGGGTCAGGGTGGCGCCGATCATCGACAAGACGCGACCGACGACACAGAAGAACGCCTTCATCTGCGGCGATTACCGCCTGCTCAAGGTCGACACGCTCGACAACCGCTCGATCTCCGACGCCATCGCCACGACACTCGCGAGGCAGCTCCGCGCCACGCCAACGCAGGCGGTGGTGTTCAGCGATTTCCGCCACGGCATCTTCAACCGGCGCACCATTCCGAACCTGATCGAGGCGATCCCCAAGGGCGCCTTCCGCGCTGCCGACAATCAAGCTGCGAGCCGTTGGGGCAACATTCTCGACTTCAAGGGCTTCGATCTCATCACACCCAACGAGCGCGAGGCGCGGTTCGCGATGGCCGACCAGGATACCGGCGTGCGCCCGCTCGCGGCGCAGCTCCACGAGGCTGCCGCCTGCCGCGTGCTGATGCTGAAGCTCGGCGACCGCGGCGTGCTCACCTGCCGCCCGGGCAAGGACAACGCCTTGCGCTCGTTCTTCGTCGTCGACAGTTTCGCCGAACGCGTGGTGGACGCCGTCGGCGCCGGCGACGCGCTCCTCGCCTATGCGACGCTCGCGATGGTGGCGGACGGATCGGATGTTGCGGCGACCATCCTGGGCTCGCTCGCCGCCGCGCTGGAATGCGAGATCAACGGCAACCTGCCGATCTCCGCCACCGATGTGGCGCGACGGCTGGACGCGATCGAGAAGCGCGCAAAAACTGCCCCCAACTGAAAAACGTCCTCGATATCGTGCTCAGCGAGGCCCTGACCGGACTCGCCGGTCAGGCCGTTGGATCGAGCCGCGCCCGGGCGTAATGTAGAAAGAGTGCGAAACTGTCATGGGGACAGAGCCGCGGCTCTTGCAGCAGCTCCGTCGCAGCGAAGATGCGCATCGCCGCCCCTTCGTGCAACACCAGGCGACCGGCCTCGGCACGAGTGATGTCAACAAGGTAATAGCTGCGGACATAGCGCCGGAGGTGAAGACCGGGCAGGTCGAACTCGAAGCAGGCGAAGAGCTCGGCGTCGCCGAGCTCGAGCTCCAGCTCCTCCCTGAGCTCGCGGGCGAGTGCCGCGCGGGGGTCCTCGCCCGGCTCGACCCCGCCCCCGAACAGGCCCCAATGATCGGGATACCAGATGTCGGGCCGCCGGTCGCGAAGCTGCATCAGATAGCCCTGCTGGTCGACCATGATGATCGCGGTCGCCGCATCGCCTGGCGTCAGACGGCCCGTGCCGGCAAGAAGCGGTGGCGGATCGCCGCCCGTCAACCGACGTCCGCTCAAGGGATCACCGGGGCACCGGGCGGCGCGATGATGGCGCGCGGATCGCGGCAAAGGGCCGCGGTCACCTCCGCCAGCAGGTCATGCTGCGCCACCGCGAGCCACGGCACGCCCAAGAGCTCGCCCTGGCGAAGCGCTCCGCGCGCCGCGAGCGGCGCGGCGAATTGCGGGAAGTCGCGGTTGAGCTTCACATGGCGGCGCAGCCGGACGCGATGGACGCGACCGTCACGGGCGCGGCATTCATAGATCTCGGCCGCCGCCGCCGGCTGGAGATAGATGTCGGGCGCTACCATCTCCTCGGCATGGTGGATCGCTGTCGAGCGCTCGAGGCCGATGCCGAGCATGAGCACATGGGCGTCTTCGCGCGTGGCGCGGCCATAGGGGCTCTCGAGCGAACAGGGCGTGTCGTCGAGGTGATGGCCGGCGGTGAGATGCGCCGGCGAGCCGGCCATGCGCCGCCGACCGAATGGGTCGGGTGAAGGCTGCGATGGCTGGCATACCGGGCGCGAAAGGTCTCCGCCAGCACGCCGACATGCGATGGCGTCGCGAGCTCGTCGAATACCGGGTTCGCCGGCGTGACGATCCGCCACGACATGGCCGGCATCAGCCAGCGTTCCCTCGCGCATATAGTCGAGAAGCGCGTCGATCACCGCAGTCCACGCTCCAGCCCGCGGGCGGCGAGCGCGCGAAAGGCGCAATGGACGAAGAGCACGCCGTCGCGCGGCACGCGGGCGGCCGCAGAACGCCGTGGCCAAGCGCCGGCACGCTCGGTCCCGGGGGCAAGGCCGTGCGAGTCGGCTCGCCCGCGGCTCTTGCGCGCGCGGATCTCCTCGATGCGGTCGAGGCAGCGCTCCACGTCGCGAAACGGGCAGTCCGCTCAGCTCCGACAGCTCGAGCTCCCACCATTTCAGCCGCAGCAGCCGCTCGATCGTCCGTCTCCGGGAAACGGAACCGCTTCACCTGCGCCGGCACTCCGGCGACGATGGCGAAGGGCGGAACGTCCTTGGTGACCACCGAGCCGGCGGCGATGATCGCGCCGTCGCCGACATTGACCCCGGGCATGACGTTGACGTTGTGCCCGGTCCAGACGTCGCTGCCGATGGTGACGTGCCGGAACATGTCGGGGGTGCGCTCGAGGCGGGCGAATCGTGGTGTATTCCGGGACCCAGTCGAAGGATCGCGGGTGGTACTGGAACTCGTGGATGCTGAGCCAGTCGGCCGGATGGTTGAACGGGTTGATGGCGTTGCGCGCGCCGAACGCGCAGAAGCTGCCGATGCTGGCGCGCGCGATGAAGCCGTGCTCGTTCATGCCGAAATACTTGCCGACCACGGCATCGGGGCCGATCTGGGTATGGCGGTTCGAGATAGACCGGGCCGAGCAGGCGCGACTGGATGATGCGGGCGCCGGGATTGAGACGCACGATGTCGTGGAAGACCGCCGGCTCGCCCGTGGCGTTCTCCAGACGGTCGACGACGATCGCGTCGTACCTCATCGCGACCGCCGGTCTAGCCCTTGACGAATTCGCGCTCGACCTTCAGGATCGCCTCGACCGTATCCTCGGACCTCGCGCTCGCCATAGCGCTCGTTGAGATAGAGGTTGAAAGAGCGGTCGCGGATGCTAGCGCGCGTTCTCGGTGCGGAAATCGTCGGCGAGATGAGGACTGCACCCACGGCCATTCATCGACGACGTAGCGGTAGTGCGGATTGAGATCGATGCCTTCCTTGAGCACGGCCTCGGCGAATTCGATCTTGCTGCAGGGGATGCGCGTCGGTGTCGACGATGATCGGATAGAAGAACGGCGAATCCGTCGGATTGTGCGCATAGGGTCGGCAGACGCGGGCGCTCTCGGCTCAGCTCGGCGACCACGTCGGAGATGAAGGAGAGCCGGCGTATGATCGTCGTGTCGAGCCGGCGCAGCGAGGCGACGCCGATGGCGCAGGAGATCTCGTCAGTATGGAAATTGAGCGCCGGGAACAGGTAGCCCGAAGGATCTCGATCGCTGAAATCCTCGCGCCAGCGCGGCTTGCCGCGGTCGGCATGCGCCAGCGCCAGGCGAAACAGCTCGAGGTCGCGGCTATAGACGACGCCGCCGGCGGCGCCCGTCATATGCGCCTTGCGATACATGGTGGAAAAGGCGGCGATGTCGCCGAAAGTGCCGACGGGCCGGCCAAGGATGCGGGCGCCGTGCGCCTGGCTGCAATCCTCCAGCACCTTGATGCCGCGCGCATGCAGCGCCGGCACGATCTTGTCGACCTCGGCGGCTTGCCCCGCGGCATGGACCACGACGATGGCGGAGACGTTCGGGCCAACGCGCTCGAGCACCTGCTCGAGGCCGACATTGTAGCTGTCCGGCTGGCTGTCGCAGAGCCGCGGCTTCAGCCCGCTCAGGATGATGGCGCTGAGCGTGCCGGGATCGGTGATCGGCGAGACCAGCACCTCGCTGCCCTTCGGCAGGTCGAGCGCGGCGATCGCCACATAGAGCGCCGCGGTGCCGGTGGCGACGGCGTCGGCATAGCCGCCGCCCATCAGATCGCGCGAAGGCATCGGTGTAGAGCTTCTCGAACGGCCCCTGATAGCCCGGATCGAGTCTCGCGCTCGCGGTAATAGGCGATGCATTCCTGGATCATCTGCAGCTCGTCCTCGCCGAGCGCCTGGCGCGGCGGCATGCGTTCGCTGCGCACCGGCGGCCCGCCATGGATGGCGAGCGTCTCGTTGTGTCCGTGGCTGGCAGTTGGTCGTACATGGGGTCATGCGGCACCGATGCGCTGCGGCAATCTGCGCGAAGGCTCAGCCCGTGCGACGCGAGCAGATCGTCATGGCTGCCGTAGTTGTGGATGAAGCTGTCCTGCAGGGTGAAGGTGTCGAGCCGGCACGCGGCCTTGATGTCCCAGGCGATCTGCTTGGTCTGCGGCGCGAGGCCGCCCTGCGGCACGTGCTCCTCGATGACGATGACATGCCTGTGATGCTGCAGCGCCTCGATCGATGCCCTCGCGATCGAGAGGCTTCACCGTGTGCGCCGAGACCACCGAGACGCTCTTGCCCTCGCTCGCCAGGCGATCGGCGAGCTGCCATCGCCATCTTGGTGATCACGCCGTAGGACAGGATGCAGACATCCGAGCCGCGGCGGAGATAGCGCAGCTTGCCGAACCGCCAGGGCTCGGCGCCCTTGGTGAGATCGGGCTCGCCCGCCTTGCCGATGCGCAGGTAGACCGGCCCGTTCTTCTGCCGCGCGCACCAGCGCGTCGCCTCGGTGCATTCCGCGGGATCGCAGGGCGCGACGATCTGCATGTTGGGAATGGCGCCGGCGATGGCGATGTCTTCCATGGTGTGATGCGTGCCGCCGAGCGTCGAGTAGATGACGCCGGCGCCCATGCCGACCACCGTCACCGGCAGGTTCTGGTAGCAGAGGTCGTCGCGCACCATCTCGAAGGGGCGATAGAGCGAGAAGGTCGCGATGGTGTAGGCGAAGGGCTGGCAGCCCTTGAGCGCGAGGCCGGCGCAGATGCCGATCATGCTCTGCTCGGCGACGCCGACATTGATGAAGCGCTCGGGATATTGCGCGCTGAACTTCGCCATGCTGCCGGCCGGCGAGATGTCGGCGACGACGATGTAGACGTCGGGATTCTGCGTCGCCTCCTGATAGAGCGCCTCGGAGAAGGTGTTCCTCACGACGCCGCCTCCAGCTCGTCGCAGCGCGCGCTGGTACTCGTCCTTGTTGGGCGAGCGATAGTGCCAGATCGGCACGTTCTCCATGTAGCTCACGCCCTTGCCCTTGGTGGTCTTGGCCACCACCATCAGCGGCTTGCCGCCCGACCGGCCGGTCACCGCCTCGAAGAGCGCCCGCGAATCATGGCCGTCGACCTCGACCGCTTCCCAGCCGAAGGCGCGGAACTTCTCGGCGACGGGGTAGAAGCTGGGATGCGTCTCGGAGGTGCGGCCGAGGCTCTGGAAGTCGTTGTTGTCGATGAAGGCGACGATGTTGTCGAGGCCGAGCGAGGAGGCCATCATCGTCGCCTCCCAGGTCGAGCCCTCCTGGACCTCGCCGTCGCTGAGCACGGTGTAGATCATGCCGCCGGTGCGGCGCCCGCGCTCGGCCAGCGCCATGCCGCACACCATCGAGAGCCCGTGCCCGAGCGAGCCGGTGGCGGCGGCGATCCCGGGATTGCCGTAATCGGGATGGACGCCCAGCCGCCCCCCGGGCGTGCAATAGGCGTCGAGATCGGCCCGGCTCAGCACCCCGGTCTCCTCCAGGATCACGTACTGGATCATGCAGCCGTGGCCCTTCGACATGAGGAAGGTGTCGGGCGAGCCGCCATCGGGGCTGCGCCGCATCAGGCCGAAATAGATGCAGTCGACGATCTCGGTGCAGGAATAGGCCGAGCCGATATGCAGCGCCGACACCTGCTGCGAGATGTCCAGAATCCGCCGTCGGAAACGGCGGCAGCGCGCCTTAGCGGTGGCAGAGTCGAAACTGTAGAGGGGTCCATCCATGCGTTAGCGGGCGAGCAGCTCAATTTCTGCCATCGGGGTTCGATCGTCATCAAACATAAGGAAGTCGCCTCGAACCTCTCGATCGCATCCCTGCGTTGATTATTATTAATGAGTAATGGTTGACGAGTAGTGAACTCCTTACGAAGTCCAAACCCATGCACGGCAAGAAAAAGCCCACTTTCCCCTGGTGGGACCTGTCGCCGTCGACATCTTCTGTTAATGATTTTCGGGGGACGATGACTCTGAACTAGGTCGTATTTCCGAGGTTGGCCTTATAATGCGATGATCCTGCGCGCAGAAGAGCGCTTCTCGAGCCGCTATTGGTAGGGCTGGGACCGCGATAATTGGTACTGACGAAGGAGGTCGGCTGGGTCTCTAAGTCGTGCCGCCGAGTGTTAGCCGGCTGTTTGCGGCACTTCGGCGGGCAAAGCATCGGCGGTCTCGCGCTCGCGATAGAGCGCCACGACCTCATGCACGGGACCGCTCGCGATGACGCGGCCCTGATCCAGCAGCAGGCCGCGATTGCACCATTCCTCGGCCAGCGCCATGGAATGGGTCGCCAGCACCATGATCTTGGAGATGCGTACGAAATTGGCCATGCGCTCGCGCGCCCGGGCGAGGAAATGCGCGTCACCCGCCGAAAGCCACTCGTCCATCAGCAGGATCTCGGTCGGAACGCAGGTGGAGACGGCAAAAGCGAGGCGGATCATCATGCCGGCGGAATAGGTCCTGACCGGCATGTCGAGGAAGCTGCCGAGCTCGGCGAAGCGCGCGACCTCGTCGATGCGCGGGCGCATCTCGCGCGGATGGATCCCGAGATAGACGCCGCGCAGCAGGATGTTCTCGCGGCCGGTCGAATCGGGATCGAGCCCGACGGAGGGATTGAGCAGGGCGGAGACGCGGCCCGAGGCGAAGAGGCGGCCTTGCGTCGGCTGGAAGATGCCGGCGAGCACGCGCAGCAGCGTGGTCTTGCCGGCGCCGTTGCCGCCGATGACCGCGAGCCGGTCGCCATCCTCGATGTCGAGGGTCAACTGATTGAGCGCGCGCACCGTGACGCGATCGAGGGCGTCACGCCCGACATTGCCCTGCGACGACGCGGCCAGCAGCGCCTTCTTGAGCGAGCGGCTGCCGCCCAGGTAGAGCGGGAATTCGACCGAGAGATTGCGCAAACGGAGATAGGCCATGGCGCTAAAGCCAATAGGCGATGCGCGAGCGGAAGCGCGCGAAGAACAGGAAGGTCCCCGATCCGCCGATGAGCGTCGTCGCCAGCATGATCGGCCAGGACCAGGGCTGGAAGGATATGCCCAGCAGTGGCGCGCGCACGATGTCGATCGCGGCGAAGAGCGGGTTGAGATCGGCGAAGACCTTCCAGCGCCCGAGCGAATCGGGCGCCCAGAACACCGGCGTGACGAAGAAGATCACCTGCAGGAAGCTGACGACGATGGGCGGCACGTCGCGGAAGCGCGCGCTGACGATGCCGAGGAGCAGGCTCGTCCAGACGGCGTTGGCCGAGAGCAGCAGCAGCGCGAGCGGCACCAGCAGGAGGCGCCAGTCCACCGGCACGCGGAACAGCAGCAACGCCAACGGCACCAGGATGGCGGTGTGCGCGAGCACCACCAGGTTGCGATAGACGACGCGGTAGGCGTAGATCGAGAAGGACATCGGCGACTGGTGGATCACGCTCTGCATCATCGTGAAGGTGCTGCAGCCGTCGGCCAGCGTGGTCGAGAGGAACTGCCAGAGCACCAGCCCGGTGACGAGATAGGGAACGTAGCGGGTGGTGCTGGTGGCGAAGAGATGGGGGTAGATGCCGCCCATCGCCACCGACATGATGAGCGTGCTGATGGTCAGCCAGAACGGCCCCAGTGCCGAGCCGCGATAGCGCAGGCGGATGTCCTGCATGGCGAGCGCCGTCCACACCCAGCTGCGGGACAGCCCGTCCGCCAGGTCCCTCACGGCGAGCGAGACGCGCGATGGCGGGGCAGGCCATGTCGCTGGATCGCTGAACTCTTGCGCCATAATGATCGCAGGTGCTCGACCTTGTGCCGGCGGGCGAAGCGCCACCCTGGCGGAGAGCCTGCCGCTCTCCGCTCGCCACGCGCGGGCGGGCTATACTGCGACGCCCCGCTCCTGTCCAGGGATGTTTCGCGGCTCAGATCAGGTTGAGAAGGAGGCCCATCGAGACCCGGAGAAGCTGCGTGAGCGCGGAAGGCTGGGGACGGGCCGGCGCAGGCGGCGGCGACAGGCTGCCGCTAAAGGCGGTCGCCGGCGTCGGGGCGTCGCGTTCGATCGCGCGGTCGCCGAGCGTGGCGCAGAGCCGCCACCCCGCGCAGAGGGCGAGGATGCGCTCACTTGCTGCGGCAAGTGACGGCGACGACCAATCGTGCTGCCGGCCCTGCGTCCCAGTAGCGCAGCGGTAGCCTGTCGTGCTGCGTGACACCGTCACATGGAGATCGATGCCTTGCGCGTCCGTGTGGTCGGTGTTGCACCGCACGGAGACGAGGGTCGCCGGCTCGGCTGCGGCCTCGTCGGTGACGGCGACCGCGAACCCGCCGCGGCCACGGGTGCTGATCTCGCCATAAAGCGCGCGCGCCAGCTCCCGCGCGATCTCCCGGTCGGTCGCCGCGACGCGGATGGTGAAAGAGCGGTCGATCTGCCAGCGATCGGCATAGCCGGCCCTGGTGATGAAGTCGCCGGGGAGCGTCTCCAGCGCGCGATGATTGGCGGCGGAGAAGTCGACCTGGTGCCGGCCGATCGTGCCTTTGAAGAAGGTCGGCGATTTTTCCGAGAAGACCTTCTCGGCGAAGATGGCGGGATCGCCGGGAACATGGAGGGCGAGCTGCAGCCCCCAGATCGCCCGGAGCTGCGCCTCCCGCGTTCCGAGCCCTCTGGGCCCGATCAGATCCTCGTAGCGGACGGGCCACAAATTGGGCCAGCGTTCGGGCCGCCAGCGCTCATAGCTCGCAAACAATGTCGCGATCGTGTCGTCGAGGGAATAGGTGTCGTTGATGAAAACCGGGATAGGGTAGGTGCCGCGAATGATGGTGTTGATCCGCTCCTCGGGCGTCATCTGCTGCATGAAGCGGCTGAGGAGATGGTATTCGCGCTGGCGCGGAATGTAGTTCGCGAGGGAGACGATGGCGTCGCGCGGATCGCGGTTGATGAACACGATGGCGGAGGTCGCCAGCGCGTCGATGAACGGACCGATCCGGCGATATTGGCCGGCGATGTCGTCGACGCGCATGTGCTGAAGATTGTAGAACGTGCCGCCCTCGAAGGGTCCGGTCACGGCCGGCCTGGCATCCTCCGGCGGCGCTTGCAGCCCCATCGCCTCGAGGCAGGTCGACAGCAGATGGGTCCCGCATTTCGGAACGCTGTTCATGAAGACGGGGCGACGGCGCCAGTAATGCCCGGTCACGGGAGCAAAGACATCGACGTCGCGCGCGCCGTTCAGCAGCACGAGCAGCCGCGAGAGGCGCGCCGCGTCGTCGACATCGATAATGAACATCCGCCGCCCATGAGGCTCGCCACCCTCGGACAGCAGCGACGGGAGCCGGCTGCTATGGACCGGCGTGACGGAGCCGGGCGCGATCTCTTCCCAGCAGGAATCCGGCCCGTCGCGCTCGGTGATCAGGAAGGACGTGCCCGGCTTGGCACGGCGCAAAGCCTTCACGACCTCGCCCGCAGGCGCCGCCGCATCATACAAAAGGAGGGTGTTGCTCATAAATCCGGGCGGGTCTCGAGACGCACAGCATACGGTTATAGGCAGCGGCGGGCGGGGGCATCCTCGCCGGGCCTGCCGGGAGCAAACTGCGCCGCCGGTGTACACCAGGGACTAAAAATCGGCCCTTGGTCAATGACTGAGGCGTGCAGTCGACAAGCTGCCGGGAGCATGGTAAACGCGCCCATGCTCCACCGCCAAGGCTCGGCCGCCGGGCCCTGCGGCGGCGGCGGGGCTTGACGCTATCCGCCCGACGGCTTAAGCCCGCCCCGAAATGATGCGCCGCTCGAAGATGACCATACCGTGGCGATGCGGCCCATGCTCGACCTGACGCGCTCCCAACTCGAGCGGGCCGGTGCCGATCTGGCCGCAAGCCTCGCCAAATGGCGGCTGTGGAACCTCTTTGCCTGGCAGGAGATCCGCCAGCGCTACCGGCGCTCGACCTTCGGCCCCTTCTGGATCACCCTGAGCATGGGGGTGCAGATCTTCGTCATGGGGGTGGTGGTCTCGCTGCTCTTCCACCAGCCCTTCCAGAAGTCGCTGCCCTATGTCGCGCTGGGCTTCATCTTCTGGTCGATGATCCAGGGCATGATCAACGACGGCGCCATGGCCTTCGTCGGCTCGCAAGGCTTCATCCTGCAGATCAACCTGCCGCTCGGCACCTATATCCTGCAAAAGCTGTGGTCGAACGTCATCACCATGGCGCACAACCTCGCGATCTTCGTCGTGCTGGTCGCCATTTACGCCCTCTACAGCCCGACCTTCCTGCTGTTCCTCGTCACCCTGCCGCTGGTGGTGGTGGCGCTGTCCTGGGCGCCGCTGCTGCTGGCGGTGGCCTCGACGCGGTTCCGCGACCTGCCGGCCTTCGTCACCAACAGCTTCACGCTGCTCTTCTGGGCGACGCCCATCGTCTACCGGCCGGAGCAGCTCGGCAAGCACCGCTTCATCGCCGACCTCAATCCGCTGACCTATGTGCTGGAGCTGCTGCGCGAGCCGCTGCTGGGCAATCTCCCGAGCAAGACAGCACTCCTCGCGGTCATAGCCACCGGCCTCGTCGGCTGGGGCGTGACGTTCCCGTTCTTCGCCCGCTTTCGCGGGCGCATCGCCTATTGGCTCTGATGCCGCCGGACAGCAACACCCTGGCCGAGGATGTGGGCGCCGTGGTCAGTCGACCCCACCCGGTGAGCATCTCGGCGGACAACGTCCACGTAGATTTCCCGATCTATGGCCAGCGCCATCGCTCGCTGCGCAACTTCCTCGTACCCAAGCGGTTGGCGCCGCGCCTGCCCGTGCCGGCGGCGGTCGGCGGCAAGATCGCGGCCGAGATCTCCGGCAAGGTGGTGATCAAGGCGATCGACGGCCTCACCTTCACGCTCAACAAAGGCGACCGGCTCGGCATCATGGGACACAACGGCGCCGGGAAGACGACCCTGCTGCGCGTGCTCGCGGGCATCTACGAGCCGACCCGCGGCGCCCTCAACATAACGGGCAAGGTCACGCCGATGTTCAGCCTGTCCGACGGCATGGACCAGGACGCCACCGGCTGGGAGAACATCTGGCTGCGCGCCGCGGTGCTGGGCTTCGATCGCGCGACGGTCGACCGCCATCTCGACGACATCGCGCAGTTTTCCGAGCTCGGCGATTATCTCGACATGCCGGTCAGGACCTATTCCAGCGGCATGTTCGTCCGCCTGGGCTTCGCCATCGCCACGACGCTCGCCCCCGACATCCTGATCATGGACGAGATGATCGGCGCCGGCGACGCGAAGTTCGTCAGCCGCGCCGAGGCGCGCCTCAAGCAGATGATCGAGCGCACGGGCATCATGGTGGTGGCAAGCCACGCCCCCAGCATTCTCAAGACTTGGTGCAACAAAGCGATGCTGATGAACCATGGCAGGCTCGTCCATTTCGGCGATGTCGGCGAAGCACTGGAGCGCTATGAGCGGCTCACGGCGGGGACGTAGCGGCGACGTCCCATGCGTTTGCGGACAGGCGCATGCGGCTGATTTCGTTAGATAAACTCCAGCAGGCGCTCGGCCGCCGAATGGGATGCCGTGCGCTTGTCCGAACTTCGAGGCATGGAACGATGGCCATGAGGGAGCGACATCAACTCGTCATCCATCACGTAGGCGGGCGCGGTGGCGACAGACGGTTTCCTGTGCTTCCCGACTTCGAAGCCGACATCGTCAACGTCCTCTACGACGCCGATACGAGTTCGGTTGAAGGCATGGAAACCTCGACCACGGCCCTTCCCTCGAAGCAGATCATTTTGTCAGAATGCCTGGGGAGGCAAAAGGAGGCTGGCACCCTCTACGTCTTGCGAACACCGGCGGCCAGCTCGCTTCTGCCGTTCGAAACTTCGTTCTTCGAGACTTTCAGCGCGATCGGCGCCGTCGATTTCGATATGGACGCTCACAGCTTCGAAACCGCTTCCGAACTGCGGGTCGACATCACCACCTTGGACGACTGCGTCGCGCGAGGTGTCGCGCCGAGCCCCGACTTCATCTCCTTGAACACGCAGGGCACCGAGCTGGACATTATGGTCGGCGCACAGGAAACGATGAGCCGTGGCGTCATCGCTGTTCAAGCCGAAGTCTCGCTTTATCGCATCTATCAAGGCCAAGCGGATCTGGCGCAGATCTGCGATCATATGAATTCGCTCGGCTATTGGCTGGGCAACCTTATGCCACACACGGCGTATGTTCCGTCTTACACCGCCACCGGCGGGAGAATCGCTCCGCCGATCGGGTTCCGACGGGGCGGCATCGCCCTCCAGACCGACGTTGTCTTCTTCAAGGATCCTCGCCTGGTGCTGAACACGCACCGCGAGCCGCTGCTCGACCTTGCCAAGGGCGTGTATATCTCGCTGGCGCTCGGCAATTATGCCCTCAGCTATTGCTATGCAGCGATCGCGGACGAGCGGATTCCGACGGACACCCGCTATCTGAAATTGGCCGCTTCGTTCATCGCTGCAGCCAAGCGTGAGCCGAAGATCATCCCGCCGCACAATCTTGCCCGCGGTACGTCGGTCGCCGAGAACCGAGCCGCTTATTTCCGGGATCAGTCGATAACGGAATTCCGTCGGAGCGCCAGCTACCTGCTTGGCGAGAGCTATACCGCCACGGAAGATGTTTGCCGTGACTTCGGTTTGTTGGATGCTGCGGAGAAGATGCGCGAATACCGGCGCATCGGGATGCGCGGAGTATGCCAGCTCCTGGGCGAGCCCGTGTGATCGAAGGGCGTGACGCCGACGGGTCGCCTATGTTCGCCCAAAGCGGGCGCGATGATGATGGAGCCAGACGGCAAAGGCATCATAGGGCGTCACCCGCCGCCTGAGCAGCAGGTCCTCGGCCGTGAAAAACGCCATCGCTTCTCCCTCGCCGAGCACCAGCCGGTCGAGGTCAGCGGCTGCCAAGGCGATCTCGAAGACCACGCGGGACACCTTCTTGGCGCCGATCTCCGTGAGGTCGAAATCGAAGCGCGTGAAGAAGCGGGGTGCGGCGTTCTCCAGGTTCAGCTCCTCGCGCAGCTCGCGTGCGAGCGCCCGCGCCGCGTCCTCGCCCGGTTCAAGCGCGCCGCCGAACAGCCCCCAATGGCCCGGGTAGAAAATCTCCCGCTTCTGGTCACGAAGCTGCATCAGATAGCGGCCGTCATCGAGAACAATGAGCGCCGCCGCCGCGTCGGCGGGCCGCAGCGGTGTTGTCGAAGCGAGAAACCAGTCACTGATCATGCCGGAAGCCTCGCGACTAAATTGCGGTCATTGGACAGAACCGCCAAGATGACGGAGCCGCAGCGACCAAGGCTCAGCGGTCGGCAGCTGCATTTGATACACCATGCGCGCTGACCGAGTTTGTCTCAAGGCGTTTCGCCCACCTCCGCCCGACGCTGATTCCCCATGTCTCGACGTAGCTGTAAGAAGGAGCCGCAAGAAGCAATGCCAGTCCGATGCTGCAGATTGCCAGCACGATGGTCAACGCAACCGCACCCTCGTCAGTACGGGCCCAGCCCGAGGGCGCAAGGCTCAGCGCAGCATACCCAACAATGATCAAACAAGTCATTGCATAGGCATAAAAGCTGTACGAGAGATCGCCGAGCGCGACAAGCATTGGATGTTCCAGCAGCCGGCATGCCCTGACATTCGGTCGCAGAAGCACAAACCCTATCATCTCGGCGCTGATAAGTGTGTCGGCGATAAACTTGTGCGCTATCCATAAACGATGGCTCGCATACAAAACTTCCACCGGGATCAGCAGACCCAGAGCCATGATTACGCAAGCCGCACTTCCCAAAATCTTCGCCGTTTTCCTGCGCGAGGCGAGCTTGGGGATTAGGACGCCCAAATAGAAGCAGTAGGCGTATGTTACCACGTTTGGCAGCCGGTCCCAAAAGTGTAGGGAAGCCCAGCATAGACCGACAAATATCAGGCAGTCGGCCAGCGGGGAGGTACGCTTGGCGAGCCAGACGGCCAGCGGAAAAACGGGAATCATCGCCAACTCGATTTGTACCGACCACAAAACGCCGTTGATGTAGGTTTCCACCGCCAGCAAGTTGAGAACGAAATCTCTAAATGAGATCGGCAGAGAGAAATTGCCGTTGAACCAACCTGTGGCTCCCGGAAAGGGCGGATGGCGCATAAGCAGACAAGTGGCCGCGGCAAACAGGATCGAAATCCACATGACCGGTACCATCCGAAAGATGCGACGAATGCCGAACGAGAGTATTTCCCTCCAGAGTGGCTGTCCGTGATGACGGCGGCGAAGCAACTCGCTTAATACGAAGCCGCTGAGCACGTAGAAGACGATCACAGCCGTATTTGGCTGAAATAGGATCTCTCCCGCTGAGAGAAACGCATTCGAGATCCTCAGGTGGAAATTCGCGGCCTCGATGCGTCCGTTCGCCATTACCGTGAAGGCATGGCCCACGGCTACGGTCAGCGCAGCCAAGCCACGAATGGCCTGGAAGCGTGCCTCATGCTGTTTCAGATACGATGGGGATGACTTCATCGACAGAGGTTCCATACGGGACATGATCTCATGATTTGCCGGTTCTGCCCTGCCGACAAACGAATACGGGAACCATGATTTCGGCGGCACAGTGGCCAAACATACAGCCCTCGTCGAGCCCATGAATACCTAGTCGAGGCTGATGTGAATGGTGCGAGTTGCGATTCGCGCGATGCCTAACAGACGGGCATCATGACACAGGACCGGCCAATACTCGCGCCGTCACACGGGCAAAGGCGCGCAGCATGAAGTTCCCTCCCCACCTGAGACTGCGACCAAGGCTCCCGGCTCTGAGAAGCACGACAATGCGGGGTATCGTACGCAGCAACAGCGCGAGTTTCAGGATAGGGTCGACCTCGCGCGCCAGACGCCGCGCATGCCGGCGCCATTCATCGTCGGCAGCTTCGGCGCGGTGGACACGGCATGTGCGCAGACCGTAACGAATGTTGAAGCGATTTATCTTGTCGAGGCCCAGCATCTCCTTCAACAGATCGAGTTCCCGGTAGGCACTTCGCGGCATACGCTCGTCTTCCGCCGCTGCCATCAAGTCGCAGGCGAGGCATTCGGACGAGTCAGGCACGACATAGACCTGGTCATATCTCTCGCAGCACGAAGCGACCAGCGCGTGATCGATGAACCCCCGGTATTCGGCCATCCCGGATCTCGGCCAGGCAAAAAAGGTCGCCCCTTGGAAGAAGCGCATCAGCACGTCATTCCCGGATATCCGATAGATCAAATGCGCCTTCCAATGTACCGACTGCGGCGAATTCCAGATGAAGAGATCGTTTACGTGATGCCAATGATCAAAGGTCAAATCGGAGAGCTCGTTCGGCGAGAGTTCAAGAAGCTTGGCGGGGTGACCCTCGATCTTTTCGCGCAACACCGGAGCAACCGATTCGCGCACGACCCGCATGCCCGGGCCCACGATCGCGCGGTATCCTTGACGTGCCCGTTCAATGAAGAGCCTGAAGGCGCCCTTGGAAAAGACCAGATCGGGGCCCATGAATATAATGGCTGCCCCTTCTCTGCTGGCCTCGACGACGGCTCGGGCCTGCGCGACGACCATCGGCGCATATCGGCCGTAGGTGTCGAACCCGGCGAACACGACGGCTTCGACCAAATCGACCGCGATCCGCCGGCGCAGACAAGCCACCTGCTCCGCCGTTTCGAAGCGGGATAGATCGGCCGTGGTCGTGAATATCCTGACGCGGCTTTGCGCTCTAAGCACCTCCGGCAGCTCCTCAACGAGCGCGCAGAGGTTAGGCACACCCACGGCTAAAAAGAGGGAGCAATAGGTTTCCCCCCATACGGTGATGCTGACATGTACACGCTCGAGATGATCAGAGATGTCCATTGCGCCTCGTGGTTTTCTCTGAGTGCGCGGGAGACGCTCCGACTCTCGCGCTACATCGATGGTTATTTAAGTCGAGGCTCGATCAGCGGCTTAACGGCGATCCGGACATGCTCGTCGACGCGTGCCAAAAAAATCGGAATTCCCTGCCCGCGAAAATATTCGTCTGTCGCTTTTCGCGCGCCCGAGAAAGCGCCGTAATCGTCGATGATCAAAACTCCCCCTGGCACCAGGCGCGGATAAAGGTGCATTAGCTCGTGCTTCGTCGAGCGATAAAAATCGGTGTCGAGCCGCAACAACGCGATCTGCTGCGGCGCTTGGCTCGGAAGCGTATCCTCAACCAGGCCCTTGACGAAGAGCAGCCTGTCCGCGGGATATTCCTTGATGGTGGCGACGTTCGCCCGGGTCTCTTCCAGCGATGAATTGACCCAATCGGAGCTTCCATCGGGACGGCGTTTGGCTTTCCATTCGTCGACGGCCTTCTCGCCGGTGTAAAAGACATCCACTTCCTCTGGAAAGGGCATGCCCTCAAACGTGTCGAACAGATAGATGTCGCGGTCGACGCGCCCTTTTGCAAGCAGGGCGCGCAGCATTGCGACGATATTACCCCCCTTGAAAACGCCGCATTCGACCAAGGCTCCCGGAATATCGTTGTCGATTATGTAGCTGACGGCGCGAAGCAGAGAGACAACGGCCTCGGGCTTTGCGATCACGATGTCGCGCACCTCGATGAACACGGCTTTTTCCATCGCCGTGAAATCATGGTACTTGATCGGCTCACCCGGCTCGACCCCGCGCAGGTCGGTCAGGCCCGCCTCTTCGATCGCCTCGGCCCGGCGCCCGAGCGCCAAAAGGGCACGCACGAGCTCTATGCGGGCAAGGGCATTGGCGGGCTGCAGCTCGGCGGCCCTTCGACGGCAAGCGAGCGCCTCGGTCGCCTTTCCCTGCGCGGAAAGATCGCCGGCGGCAATACGAAATGCATCCGCGTGCGCAGGGTCATCGCCCTGGCGAAGCGCCTCTTCGGTTCTGCCGAGAGTAGCGAGATCGCGGATCAATTCGGCCCGATATTGCAGTACGTCTGGACACTTATCGACGATTTCACGGCGGCACCGGATCGCCTTTTCGCCTTCGCCCTGGGCCATCAAATCACCGCCCCGGACGCGAAGCGCCTCCACATTGCCAACGTTCATCACCTGACTGCGTCCCTTCTCGTTTACGGTCAGCCCGCGGACAGCGCCGGCCGGTGCCATGCTTGCTACCATTTCCTTCGTGTTCTAACTCGGAAGATAGCGGAGAGCAACGCGAAGGGGCCGCAAGGGTCAGGCGGACCTGCCCGTGCGCAAGAACGGCGCTGTAAGTCTGACGAGGGCGCGGAGAATTCCGTTGGCAACGGCGCGTGGCGCGGCTCTTCCGACAGAAATGACGCGGCTGACGAGCGGATAAACGGTCGCTATGCCGCGACGTACGACGCGCAGCGGCAGCGCCATCTTCAGGATGGGGTCAACTTCGCTCGAGAGGCGCCGCGCGGCAGCTTGCCACTCGTCGTTCGCTGCGCCGCCTCGATGCACGCGACAGGAATGGAGGCCGTAGTGGATGTTGAACCGATTTATCCTATCGAGGTTGAGCATCTCGCCGAGTAGATCCAACTCCTTATGCCGGCTCTGGACCATTCCTTCGCGATGATCTCGCGCCATCAAGTCGCAGGTGATGCATTCGGCCGAATCACGCACGACGTAGACTTGCTCATACCGGTCGCAGCATCTGCTTACCAAAGCGTGATCGATCCAGCCTCGGTATTCCGCAACGGGAGCCTTCGGCCAGGCAAAAAACGTCGGACCCTGGAAAAATCGCATCAATACATCGTCTGCCGCCGCTCGATAGATCAGGTATGCCTTCCAATAGACCGACCTGGGACTGTTCCAGATAAACAGGTCGTTTACCTCGTGCCACTGCTCGAAGGCGATCTCAGTCAAATCTTCGGCGGAGATATCGAGCAGCCTGTCGGGATGAGCTTCGATCCGCGCGGCAAGCAGTGGTGCCGTTGTCTCCCGGTTGACGCGGACCGACGGGCCAATGACGGTGCGACAGCCGCGATTGGCGCAATCGATGAACAACTTGAACGAACCGGCCGAATAGACGAGGTCCGGTCCCATGAAAATGATCGCGGCGCCTTCCTGGCTAGCCTCGACGACAGCGCGGGCCTGCGAGACCACCATGGGGGCGTACCCGCCATAAAGCTCCTGGTCGGTGAATCTTACCGCTGCGACGACCTCAACGGTGATGCGCCGGCGCAGCGGATCGAGCTCCACCGCGGCTTGGATGCGCGCGACGTCGTCGGTCGCCGTGAATATCCTGACGCGAACTCGCACGTCTTATCTCCTCCGGCAGCTCCATCACCAGAGCACAGAGGTTCGGCACTCCCACACTCAGAAACAGCGACAGATATTTCTCGCCCCATACGGTGACGCTTACGTGAACAGTTTCGAGATGGTCGAAGGATGACACCGTGCGCATGGGCGGCGCTAGCGCTGGTGGCCGAATCTGTCCGAGACCATTTCCGCAACCGTAGCCTTGCTGTAGATTTTGCGCGGTCCCTCGGCCAGGGGAGCGAACAGCATCCTCTCGATCACCTCCTCTCGCGGAATCTGCGGGCGCCGATAATTTTCATGGCCCGCGTATTTGCCGTAGAGCGGATGCGTCTCACCAATGAGGATCATGACGTTTCGCGTGAACTTACGAGGCCGCGCTGGTTTGCTCACGGTCGTAAACTTTGATAGGAGCCCGCCGCGCGGCGGATTGGTCGTTGCGTAGTAATCGATGCTGGCAGCCTCGTCAGTGTAGAAGAGCAGGGCGAGTTTGCGCTTGCTGAGCACATCGAACAGCGTATCCATCGTCCAGTTGTAGGCGGGGTAGCCCGTACATTGAACATAGAACATGCCGCCGGGCGCGAGCGAGCGCTCAACCAGCGTCAGATAGTCGTCCAAAGCCCAGGGATTGAACTCGAGCAAATTGGCGTTCGACGTTATGACATCGTATCTCTTCCCGGTATTCAATATCTCGCCGATGCGCCACCACGGATAATGCGTCGAGACCGGGTCCCGCTCAAACCGCTGAAGATAGAACGAGCGTTCGATGTGATGCCTGTCGCTGGCGAAGCATTGGACCGCCGTCTCCGCGAATTCCGGAAATGCCGTGTCGAGGAAGCGTTTGCCAAAGCTGTGGACGTTTACGAGGTTCTGCAGGATGTAGAAGCTCTCGCAAGCTTCGATTTGGCTGTAGTCGCGCAGGCTCGACAATCGCTTAAGAAAGAACGACAGGTAGCCGCACCCAGGGCCGATCTCCAGGACGGATGCGAGGTCGCTCTTATATGACGTCAGGTTCTTGTAGATGATGAACGCGGACATCAGCGTCGCGAGCGGAATGACCGGTTTGGTTTGTGGCAGATAAGTCAACTGCAGATCGACGGCGTCCACCGCCGCGTCCACGACAAGCGCAAGCTCGCCCTGGGAGAGGCCACCCAGCTCTTCCATGTAGGGTTCGAAGCGGTTGTCCTGCATCGAATCCATGATCTGGCCGAGCTCGGCGATCGAGTTGAGCCGCACCGGAAACCCGGTCTTCTCAAAGTGCTCGACATGATGGATCTGGGAGAACCGCCAAGTAGTAATTTGGCGCTTGGCGGCGGCTTCCCCCATTCTGTAGCTTGCGATGTCCAGCATAAAGTCTTCTCCCTAAGCGGGCCCGGCAGTGATGCGCTGCCGCTGCACCATCAAGCGATTCACCGCTTCGACGAATGCGTCGAGTTCGACTGGGAGGGCCGGTAACGTGGGCAAATTTTGTCCGATGCCCAATATGGCCGCCGCGCAGTGATTCAAGCTATATCGCGAGTGGCCGGCAAGCAAGGCGCACCTGCCGATTTCTCGATGGGCCTCAGCGAATCCTGGTTGATACCACAATGCCAGAAAGAAAGAGCGGAGTGCCTTTTGCGAGCGGCCCAGCTTCGTCTCCGCGAGCCCTTTGTGGTACGCCGCACGCGCCGGCAAGTTCGGCTCGCCCGGGTTCACCTTTTGCACCACGGGATCGGTACAGGGCGCCGAAACAAGCGCGCGCTCAAGGGCCGCAATCGCGCCGACGAGATCGCCGGCATCGAATCGGAGAAGTCCCAATTCGTAATGCGCTTCGGCGTGGTTAGGCGAGCGCGCGACTGCCTCTTCGCTATACACCTGCGGCGTCTCGCCATTCGGTGAAACGACGCGTTGCAAACGTCGGACGAGAGCCAGCGGCGGAATCTCGACCGAGCCGCTAAGAACCGAGATCTCATACCGCGCGAGGACGTCTTCGGCCGCATGAAGCATCTTGGCGGCCTGGCACAACATGAGCGACGCCATCCCGTTCGCTGCAGGCCGCTCGCCATAACGTCGGCGCCGGTACGTCCGCCTAAGTTTCACAATTATGACGGACAGGATGAAGCTCCACGCAGCGCGCGCTCCCAGCAGATCCATCAACTGTCGCAGGGTTTCTTCTCGGGCGGGCAGACCTAGCCGCCGCGAACATGTTCTGATGATCGATCCGAGCCAGGGCAGGCCGACCGCCCGCTTGTACAGCCAGACAATTGCCTTTAACGTCCCGTGGAGTAGACGAGAGCTGACCATTGTAAGCCGCCTGAACGCAGTCTTTGCGAGCATGCCGTTAAGCGCCTTCCAAAGACGGTTCCCGAAGAAGCTTGTCGACCACGTAAAGCGACAAAAAACGGTCGCGGCGCCGCCTCTCCACCACGCGAACCGCCGGTTCGCCGGATAGGGCGTGGCCGCGCACCACAAGTCGATCGCCCGCCGCGGTCGTAAATTGGCGGTCAGTGGGCAGATTTTCCGATCGCGGGGACACGAGAGCAACCGTGTCGCCCTGCTTTAGATAGGGCCGTCCCTTAATGACATGGGCAAGCATCGAAGCCATCAGGCGCTGGCGGTTCGGCGGCGCGAGGAGCAAATCCCAGTCGCAGCCGTTAAACGCCCCGTCATGGGGCACAAGGACCGTGACTTCCCCTTCGACGTAAGCCTGCTCATGCAAATAGAACAAGAGTTCGGCACTCGCCAGAAGATGAAGAGCGGTCACACAGCGCGCCGCCAGCATCAGCTGGATGACGCGAAAAATCCAGGTCGACGCAAGGAGCTGCCGTCGCAGCTCGTCGAGCTTATCCGCCGCGCGGCCCCAATTTGAAGGATTTGGCGTCGCCGTCAGCTGATAACGATAGTCAGCGGCCGATTCTCGATGATTGGCCAGCTTCACATAGCGGTAGGACCACCCGCCCATCTCGCTGATCCGCTCGCGGTCCAGCTCGTGACGCGGATAGTACCAGCTCACCGCCTGCAACAGGGGAGCAAGGCTCGCAGTGGAGCATTGGTCGAAGACGATGCGACTCAGGTGATTCGTCGGGCAGAGGTCGGAATCGAGGCGAAGATCACCGGGAATGATGGCGAAGGGGTGCGAGGTGATGACCCGGGCGATGAAGCCTTCTCCCGGAACAGCTTCGATGACGCGGTCGGGATGATGATGATACCGGCCGGAGTTGCTGAACACATACGACATCATCGGATGGATATGCCGGCCGATCATCTCCACCATCTTTTGTCGATCGATGTCGATCACGGCGGTACCGGCCGGCAGCTCCGTCCTGAACGTCTCCTCGACGACCCACGATCCCGGCATGTAAACGGCCTTGTAGCCCCGGTCGAAATACTCGCCCCAGCGGACCAGCGTGCCGTCGGCGTAGATGTTGTCCGGGATCAGCAGAATCAGCACTGCGTTGGCCGCGGCCGCCTCGTGATGGCCCCGAGTCCAGAGCAACCAATGGAGCTGGTATTTGTCCTGCGCCATATCGGCCTCGGACACGGTACTGACGTCGACCGGGAGCAGCGCGCTGAGCCGGGCGAAGGCCGACGACGCCTTTATCCGTTCAGCGTCCCGCTCGCTCGTGTAGATGAGGTATCTCGCCTCCCAGCCGCCGACAAACGCGGGCAAATTCCCCGGAGAAAACAGGCTCGGCAGCGTGACATTCAGAAAGACATCGATGAACCGGTCGCCCCAGACGACGGTCAGCAATCGAAACGGCCGCTGAAGATGCGAAGGGCTGGCGCTCCCGGCGGTCAGCGCCATCGCGCGCCTGGGACCGGATGGTCGCGTCCGCCCTCCTTGACCTGCTGCGCCATCAGCATCGCCTGCTCGATGCAATCGTCGATGTCGACGCCGTAGCGGTAGCTGCCGTTGCGGCCGAGGGCGAAGACGCCGTCGGGCATCTCCTGGTGATAGCGTTCGGCCTTGGCGATCTCGGACTTGAACGGCAGCGGGTAGTATTTGCCGTTAGTCGACGGGATCTCCATCCCGACGAGCGTGGTCGGCGACTGGTGATGGGTGAATTTCTTGTATTCGACGAGGCGGGTGAATTTCTCGTCGTTGGCGTAATAGAGGAAGTAGACGTGCGGCGGGAACACGTGCTCGGTCGGGAAGACGATCTTGTGGAAGTCGCGGCCGATATAGGGGAGCTCGCCGTAGCAGAGATCGAACACGACGTTGGGCGAGATGGTGCAGACGACGAGATCGAACTGCCGCCATTCGCCTTCGATCATCACGCGCTTCTTCGGAAGGTCGTAACGGGAAAGGCGGGTGTTGAGCAGGACCTTGGCTTCGGCCGTGGCGAGGTCGAAGTAGCTGTTGTAGCCGTCCGCCGCGATGGGGTAGGCGGACATCGCCGTGTCCCAGGCGGCGCGCGGGCCTTCCTTGAGTGCCACGCCCTTGGGCGACCAGTTGAAGGTGTCGATCAGCCGGTTGTCATCGATGAGCCACATCTTTTTGCTGTACTTGTCGATGAACTTGTCATAGAGCGTCCGGCCAACCGAGCGGATCCAGTATTCTTCCAGGTTCTTCGCGTTCGCCACGCCATGGACCTGCTGCAGCTCGGCATTGATCTGGTCGCGATCGGGCATTTGCGCGACGTCATCGACATGGATGGGAAAGTTGTAGAAGGCGTTGTCGCGCTCGACGTAGGTAATGAATTCGTGGTCGAGGCAGCGCCGCAACGGCAGAACTGAATCGAGATAGTTGTAGACCTTCTCGTTCTGGGTCAGGAAATGGCGCGGGCCGAAGGTATAGGGGTGGCCGCCATAGAACTGGGTCCTCACGCCGGCGCCCAGAAAGGGCGCCTGCTCGACCAGGGTGACATCCCAGCCGCCGAGGAGATGCAGTTGGTGAGCGGCGGCGCAACCCGCAAAGCCGCCACCGAGAACAAGCGCGGTTTTCAATAGCCCTCTCCTCACTCCGAAAGCGACGATGCCACGCAGGCCTCAGGATTTGAACATCAGCATCATGCCGTTGCCGATCGGCAACAACAGACGGAGATAGCCGCTCGCCTCGGCGGCGCGCTTCAGGAAATCGAGCGTCCCCTTTCCCTTCGGCGTGCGCGGCGTATCGTTCAGCGCATCGCAGTGGAAGAGCACGTCATCGACCACCATCAGACCTCTCGCCGTGAGCCGCGGCTCGAGCCGGTCGAAGTACTCCCTGTAGCATTCCTTGTTGCCGTCGATGAAGATGAAATCGAAAACCTGATCCTTCGGCAACCGCGACACGACCTCCATGGCGTCGCCCTGCAGCATCTCGATCCGGTCGGCGAGACCGTTTTTCTTGAAGTTGATGCGGCAGATATCGGCGAAATGATCGAACTTTTCGATGCTCGTGACCTTGCCGCCCGGCGGCAGCACTTTCGCCATCGCCATGGTCGACACGCCGACGAAAGCGCCGATCTCCAGCACCCGGTGCGCCCCGATCATCCGGATCAGAAGCTGAAGGAAGCGCAGCTGGACGGGGCTGGACGCCATCTGCGGGAGCGTGAATTTCTCCGACAAGGTCAGCTCGAATTCTTCCAGCGGCGACTGGATCCCGCTGGCATCGAGGATCATCTGATAGAGACGCTCGTGCACGTGAGCTTGATCGCCGCCGAAGAGCTCGCTCTGCTCCGGCTGGACTGGCAGCAGCTTGTCGGCGAAAGAAAGCTTCGGTGATAGCATGTCAGTGATCCCTCGTTCTGCGGACGGAATGCTGGTCCTCGCGAGAGAACCGCTCCACTATGTCCTGAATGGAGCGCGGCCGATAGCCGTAGCGCGCGATCGCCTTGCGGCTGGAGATGACGAAGCTCGGACGCGCCACGTCGAGAACGCGCACCGGGGAACGGCTTCCGGTCCCGGCCACGACGGCGCTCACCACCTCGCCAATGGTCATTTCGCCGTCGGCTCCGAGCGTCAGCATGTCGAAGCCGCGCCAATCCTGCCGCAAGAGGCTGCCGAGAAATCCGGCGAGGTCGTCGATGTGGACGGCGTTGTTGAACCGCGCGGCGGGATTGAAGAACTCGATCGGCTCGCCGGCGCAGGCCTTGGCCAGCAGCGTCGAGAGCCAGTTGCGCACGGAGTTGGGACCGATCACGCCGGGGAGGCGCAGGCAGAGGACCGAGAGGTCCGCCGCTTCATCGGCCAGTATCTGCTCCCCGAGGCGCTTGGTCGCGCCATAGGCGTCGGGATCGAGGATCGGCGTCGCCTCGTCCACCGTCTCGACGCCGATGCGGCCGAACACCGATAGGCTCGAGAAGTAGATGAACTTCGCGGCCCTGCCCGCGCGCGCATAGCGGACGAGCCGCAACATCGTGAGCACGTTGTCGCGCACGAAATCGGCCACGCCCACCCCCGGCCCCGGCGAGCGGCCAGCGGCATGGATGACGGCGTCGACCGTCTCCGGCAGCGGCAGATCGCCGGCAAGGTCGCCGCGCAGCACCGTCAGGGAGGGGTGCGCCAGCAACTCCTCGGGCAGGCGCCCCAGCGAGCGCCGCCCGGCAACGGCCGTGACGCGATATCCATCGGCAAGCAGCCGCGGCAGCAGATACGCGCCGCTGAAGCCGCCGGCCCCCGTGAGCAGCACGTGCCTCAGATTGGACGTTGATGGCAAAATCACGGGCTACCTCTATCGGATGGCGGCGGTGATCCGCTCAAGGCTGAGCCCATGTTCCGCGAGCAGATCGTCATGGCTGCCATAGTTGTGGATGAAGCTGTCCTGCAAGGTGAAGGTGTCGAGCCGGCACGAGGCCTTGATGTCCCAGGCAATCTGCTTGGTCTGCGGCGCGAGACCGCCCTGCGGCACGTTCTCCTCGATCACGATCACATGCTTGTGGTGGCGTAGCGCCTCGATCACCCCCTCGCGATCGAGAGGCTTCACCGTGTGCGCCGAGACCACCGAGACGCTCTTGCCCTCACTCGCCAGGCGATCGGCGAGTGCCACCGCCATCTTGGTGATCACGCCATAGGACAGGATGCAGAACGTCCTGGCCGCGGCGGAGATAGCGCAGCTTGCCGAACCGCCAGGGCTCGGCGCCCTTGGTGAGATCGGGCTCGCCCGCCTTGCCGATGCGCAGGTAGACGGGACCATTCTTCTGCCGCGCGCACCAGCGCGTCGCCTCGGTGCATTCCGCGGGATCGCAGGGCGCCACGATCTGCATGTTGGGGATCGCCCCGGCGATGGCGATGTCCTCCATGGTGTGATGCGTGCCGCCGAGCGTCGAGTAGATCACCCCGGCGCCCATGCCGACCACCGTCACCGGCAGGTTCTGGTAGCAGAGGTCGTCGCGCACCATCTCGAAGGGGCGGTAGAGCGAGAAGGTCGCGATGGTGTAGGCGAAGGGCTGGCAGCCCTTGAGCGCGAGGCCGGCGCAGATGCCGATCATGCTCTGCTCGGCGACGCCGACATTGATGAAGCGCTCGGGGTATTGCGCGCTGAACTTCGACATGCTGCCGGCCGGCGAGATGTCGGCCACGACGATGTAGATGTCGGGGTTCCCGGTCGCCTCCTGATAGAGCGCCTCGGAGAAGGTGTTCCTCACGACGCCGCCTCCAGCTCGCGCAGCGCCCGCTGGTACTCGTCCTTGTTAGGCGAGCGGTAGTGCCAGATCGGAACATTCTCCATGTAGCTCACGCCCTTGCCCTTGGTGGTCTTGGCCACCACCATCAGCGGTTTGCCGCCCGACCGGCCGGTCACCGCCTCGAAGAGCGCCCGCGAATCGTGGCCGTCGACCTCGACCGCCTCCCAGCCGAAGGCGCGAAACTTCTCGGCGACGGGATAGAAGCTCGGATGCGTCTGCGAGGTCCGTCCCAGGCTCTGGAAATCGTTGTTGTCGATGAAGGCGACGATGTTGTCGAGGCCAAGGGAGGAGGCCATCATCGTCGCCTCCCAGGTGGAGCCCTCCTGAACCTCGCCGTCGCTCAGAACGGTGTAGATCATGCCGCCGGTGCGGCGCCCGCGCTCGGCCAGCGCCATGCCACACACCATGGAGAGCCCGTGCCCCAACGAGCCGGTGGCCGCGGCGATGCCGGGATTGCCGTAATCGGGATGGACGCCCAGCCGGCCGCCGGGCGTGCAATAGGCATCGAGATCGGCCCGGCTCAGCACCCCGGTCTCCTCCAGGATCACGTACTGGATCATGCAGCCATGGCCCTTCGACATGAGGAAGGTGTCGGGGGACGTGCCGTCCGGGGTGCGCCGCATCAAGCCGAAATAGACGCAGTCGACGATCTCGGTGCAGGAATAGGCCGAGCCGATATGCAGCGCCGACACCTGCTGCGAGATGTCCAGAATCCGCCGCCGGAAACGGCGGCAGCGCTCGCGTGCGGCGCCGCTCTCGAAACTGTTGCTGCCTGTGACCATGCGCTTGGTTCCGCTCATTCGATGATCGTCCAGTAATAGTCGCCCGTATAGCCCGCGGCGCCGAAGGTTTCGACCCAGCCCGCGGGATAGTCGTGGTACTTCGCGGTGAGCACCCAGTCGACGAAGACCGCGCGCTGCTCCGGCGTGCGGTAGGAATCGACCTGGACGAAGCCACGTCCCGGCGCCAGGCGCTCGATCTCGCGCAACGCCCGGATACAATCCTGCCGCTCGAGATTGTGGACCGTGTTGAGCGAGATCACCGCCTGGAAGCTGCCGTCCGGGAAAGGGAGATCGGTGGCGTTGCCGAGATGGAGGCGTCCCACGGTCTCGGGCTCGCAATGCATCAGCGCGTAATGCGAGACATCGATGCCGAAGGCCTCGAGCCCGGGACAGGCCAGCATCAAATCCTTGACCAGAAAGCCCTTGGCGCAGCCGATATCGAGCACGCGGTCGCCGGGCTTCAGCCCGAAATGCGCGATCATGTCCCGCGCCACCGGCAGCCAGCGCCCGTCATAGCGATAGCCGCCATAGCCATACTCCCGCGGGCCGTCGAAATACGCCTCGCCATACTCGCGCGAGATGCGGACATGCTCGTCGGTCTTGGCCGACCGGGCGTTGAGATTGCGCTTGCCCTTGGGAAGCTTGGCAAGCAGGTTCACCTCGCGCATCAACTTTCCCCCATCGTTTCGCGGCGGACCCGCGCGATGCCCTCGGCGGTGTCAGGCAGTCCGGCGAGCCGCGCGGCGGTTCCGGGCGGGCTCATTGTGACGCCTCGCCGACGACGTCGCGGCCGAGGCGGCCCAGGACGCGATTGAGCCAGAGATCATTGGAGAGATCCGCCACCGGCGGAGCGGCGCAAAGCACCTTAAAATGCTGATACTCAAGGGCCCAGGTCGGGTCGTCCTGGACCAGCGTGACCGTCTCTTCCGGCGGACGGCCGCTGGGCAGGACCCGCAGGCGCTTGGTGAAGGTGCTCGGCCCCCATTTGCACAGCGAGCGGATATGCGCCGAGCCCTGCTCCGCGAAGACGTCGCAGGTGAAGTGATTGCGCCAGGACAGCAGCGTCATCTCGAACTCGAGCTTGGGACGGGTCGCCTCGGAGGCAAAGACCACGTGGTCGGCCGCGCGGTTCTCGAAACAGCTGGCGGAGGTGATGCGGAACGCCTCGCTGAGATCGCCGAACCAGAAGCGCGCGGTGTCCAGAAGATGCGAGCCGAGATCGGGCAGCACGCCCGCCCCCTGGTCACGCCACGCAGAGTCGCGCACGAGGCGCGCGGTTCCGTTGCCATAGAACATCCGGCAGCGGTAGAGGCGGCCGAGATCGCCCGACCGGATGAGGTCGCGCATGCGGACGAAATGCGGCTCGAAGCGATGGTTGTAGGCGGTGTAGCAGACGGCTTTGCCGGCGCGGGCCAGGGTCTCGAGCCCCGCGATAGCCGAATCCTCGGCGGCAAAGAGCGGCTTCTCCACCAGCACGTGCTTGCCGTGCCGCAGGCAATGGCCGAGGATCTCGAGCTTCGGCTCGTCCGGGGTGCAGACGAGAGCGGCGTCGTAGGCGGCCAGCGGCACATCCTGCACGCGCCGATATTGCGCCTCCTCATTGAGGGGGTCGACGCTGCCGACGGCATCGCTGCCGGCCACACGCAGTCGCTTTCTGCCCTGAATGCCCAGTCCGACAACGATCACGCGCATGGCCAGCCACGTCTCTTTCGGGGGCCGACCTTAGCCCAACCGCGCGTGACGCGCGATGGCGTCGAGCTTCTCCAGCACCTGCTCCGGCTGGACCGGGACGTTGCCGTCATGCTCGCATTCGACCCCGGCGGCGATGGAGCCCACGACCGAGGCGATGACCGTGCTCCCGGTCGCCACCATCGACAGTGTCGCATAGGCGAGCAGCGCGTCGCCGGCACCCACGGCGTCGACGACATGCCGGGCGAAGCTGTCGACCACGAAGAAGGCGCGCACGTCCTCCTCCGCCTTCGGCATGGAACGATAGGCGATCAGCCCGCGCGGGCCCATCTTCAGCAGCAGCGTTTTGCAACGGGCCTGGCGATAGAGCTCGAGGCCGAGCGGACGAACGACCGAGTCCTGGTCCCCCAAGGCAAAGCGCACTTCGCGCTCGTTGGGCGTAATCAGGTCGAATCCCACAAAGTCCAGGATGTTGCCCCAGCGGCTCGCCACCTGGCTGTCGGCAACCTTGTAGGCGTCGCGCGGCAGCGCCGCGGTCAGCGACGGGATCGTGTTGCGATTGAAGATGCCGTGGCGGAAGTCGCTATAGACCACCGCATGCGCCGGGGTGTCGCGGACATGGCCCTCGATCTGCTGCAGAATCTTGCCCGAGATCGCGCGGTTGTCGACCTTGTCCACCTTCAGCAGGCGGTAATGATCGGCGATGAAGGCGTTCTTGTTGGTGGTGGGGCGCGTCGGATCGATGATCGCGTTGACTTTTATCCCGGCGGCGCCGAGATCCTCGAGGACGAGGTCCTTGAGCGCATCATCGCCCAGCACGGTGGTGAAGGTCACGTCCGCGCCGGCGGCCCGCAGATGCTTGGCGACGATGCCGGCGCCACCGACATAGTCGAGCTGCCGGTCGAAGCGGACGCTGAAGGTCGGCGTCTTGGTGTTGCCGCCAATCAGCGTCGTATAGGTATAGCTGTCGACGATCGTGTCGCCGACGACGTGGACGCGGATATCCTGCAGCTTGCCGATCGCGGCGCTCAGATCGTCGAAGCTCAGCTTCTCGCCTTCGAGAAGCACCATCAGCTTCTCGACCGAAATGTCCGGCGGCTCGCTGTCGATGATCGCCGAAGAGGAATAGACGAGGTCGCCGGGCGTGTAGATGAACTCACCGCCGAAGCGCTCGAGGATCTTGAGCTCCTCTTGGGTGCGCGGATCGACGCCGCCTTTCACATATTCATAGCCCTTGGCGAAGTAGTCCGGCTGGATGAGCTCGAGATTGCGCAGCGGCTTGGGCTCGCTGTCGATGATGACATAGTCGACCACCTCGATCACGGCGAGATTCATCGCGCGCAGCTGCTCCGGCACGTAAGGCCGGAAGTTCGCCTTGGCGATGTGGCGGTCGCTGGTCAGGCTCGCCACCAGAATATCGGCCTTGCTCTTGGCATACATGAGATGGCGGATATGGCCGGGATGCACAATATCGAAGGTGCCATGGCACATGATCACCTTCTTCTCGCGCGGCCGCGGGCCGATAATTTCTCGGAGCTCCTCGACCGTCTTCACCTTGCTGCGGAAATTCGTATCAATCATCGCTGCCACGCTATCAGCCGGAGTTTTCGCCCAAATATGCGAACCAGGTCTTCGTCGCCTGCTGGATCGAGGCGGGATCCCAGAGTGGCGCCTCGCGCCAGTAGTCGATCTGCCCGAGCATGCGCCCGACGCCTTCCTCGAAGCTGACACTCTGGCGCCAGCCGAGTTCGCGGGTGATCTTGCCGATATCGGCCCAGGTGCAATCGGGCTCGCCCGGCCGCTTCGGAATGTAGGTGACTTCGCCGCCGAGAAGCTCGACCAGCCGGTTCACGCTCTGCGGGTTGCCGGCGCCGAGATTGTAGATCTCGCCGACGCGCGGCGTCTCGGCCGCCAGCAGAAAGGCGTTCGCGATGTCGGAGGCGTAGAGGAAATCCCGTCTCTGGGTCCCGTCCCCCACCACGGTGAACGGCTTGCCGGCGATCTTCTGGCGCAGGAACACGCCGAACACCGCGCCATAGGCGCCCGAGGTCCGCGACCTCGTGCCATAGGCGTTGAAGATGCGGATGGCGTTGACCGGCAGGCCGTAGACCTGGCGCCAGTGAAAGGCGGCGACCTCGCCCAGGTACTTGCTCAAGGCATAGGGATACATCGGTGCGATCGGATGGTCCTCCCGCGTCGGCACCTGCGCCAGACCGTAGCAGGAGGAAGACGCCGCATAGACAAACTTCTGCACGCCGGCGGCGCGGGCGCATTCGAGCATCCGCACCGTCCCCTGGACGTTGACATCCATGTATTCGGTCGGCCGCTCGATCGACGGCACGATGTCGCCGATGCCGGCGAAATGGAAGACGTAGCGGACGTCGGCGAACAGCGCGTCGGCGGGCTCGTAGCTGCGGATGTCGCGGCGCTCGAAGGCGAGAGCGGGATTGGCGCCGTGATGCGCGAGATTGGCCTCCCGGCCGCCGACGAGGCTGTCGATCACCCGCACGCGGAAGCCGCGCTCGAGCAATAGATCGACCATATGGCTACCGATGAAGCCCGCTCCCCCGGTGACGATGGCGACGGGCGAGGAAATCATGCGGTCTTCATCAGCTTCACTCGCCCCGGGGTGACGCGGCGGCCGTCACGCGCGCCATTGAAGATCCGGCACAAAATCCTCTCATCGGGGACCTCGAGCAGGGTGTGATAGGCGTCACACATCGACGGATCTCAACCGACGGCGCGGCGCGCGGCGGGGGCGATGCTGAAGCCGGCGGCCTGAGCGTCGCGATGGAACATCTCCACCGTCTCCAGCGAGTAGGCGGCAAGGTCCTTGCCGACGAGCGACAGCTTGCCGAGCACGTCATGCGTCACGGTGATGATGTGGCAGCCGATATCGTCGGCCTGGAAGATGTTGAGCAGCTCGCGCGGGCTCGCCCAGATGAGCTCCGCCTTGGGCCTGGCCTTCAGGATGCGCACGGCTTCCGTCATCAGCGGCACGGGATCGCGGCCGGTATCGGCGATACGGCCGGCGAATACCGAGACGATGGCCGGCGTGTCGGGCGCCAGACAGCGGGCAATGGCGCTCACCTGCTCGAGGGTCATCACGGCCGTCACGTTGACGGCGATGCCGGCATGGGAAAGCTGCTCGATCAACGGCCCGCAGAACGTGCCCTTGGTGTTGGTGACGGGGATCTTCACATTGACGTTCGGCCCCCAACCCGCGATCTCGCGCGCCTGCCGCTCCATCTCGCCGAATTCGTCGGCGAACACTTCGAAGGAAACCGGACGATCCGGCACCGCCTGCAAGACATCGCGAGCGAAGTCGGCGTAATCCTTTACCCCCGCCTTGCGCATCAGCGTCGGGTTGGTGGTGAACCCTTTGATCAGGCTGTTCGCGTAAAGTTTGATGATGCCCGGCAGATCGGCACCGTCGGCAAATATCTTGACCCGAAGATCTGCCACGCTTCGCATTACTCACCCCCTTCGACGCGAACTAGATCGCTATTTCGCCCATATTCAATATGATTCCGCAAGCTTCGACAAGCGATGTGACGGAGAGATCCGGCTCCGCGCGGCGCTCGGATTCGATGAGCAGCGGGCGCGGCCTCGGCTCGCGCCACGCACATCGTCGCGCCTCAATTCTGACGTCAGCGTCCCGTTGATCGCTTCAACCACCTCGCGACGCCGCTTGCCGATCGCGACCTCCGCCTGATCGAGCTCGAGGTCGGCAAGCGAGGCCGGCGGGCAGAGCTTGCCGTTCCGCACGCTCGCAAGGTTGACCGCGCCATCCCGATCGCGAAAGATCGCGGGCCCGACGCTCATTTCTTCGCGAGGCCGTCCACCCGCTTCGCCGCCGGTTTGAAATAGCCCCTCGCGTCGCTCATAACCCCTCATCCGAGCCGCGGCCAAATGTTAAATCCCAGACACTTGGCATACACTATCTAGTAGTTTACTTGTTGGTTATGGGGCACACTTGGCGGGTTGTAAAGTGTCGTTTGCCGGCCTCTGGCCCTTGCAAAGCCCGGCAAACACCGGCATGCGCCTTGAAATTTCATCCCGGCGCCGCCACCCGTTGGCAAATCCGCGTCAAGCGCTCGGCAAGGAGCGGACAGTTTCTACCTCCAAGCAGAAAATGACGTTGTCACAGCCGCTCAAGACAATAGACGACGGTCCGGCACTACTGGCAGTTTATGACTTGTCCGCGGCTCCGGTGAGCTTCGATTGCGCTTTCTTCCTGGCGCTCGCAGACCTTCAGCGGCGGCGATTTGGACTGGCGTCGATGCATGTTCTTTTTGTGCCAGCGCCGGGCGACGGGTTCTGGGACCGAGAATCGGTGCACATCGATGACAAGCGCTGGCGCGTGCGCAACCTGTTGATGCCGCTGTGCTGGCTGTGGCCGTCCTGTCGGGGCGTCACCATCCTGCCGGCGCGGGACGAGGCGCGCCATTGGCTGCACAAGGCCGGCCGGGCGGTTTTCCCCGAGGGCTATCGCCTGAAGCATCCGATCCCCGACACCTACCTGTGGGCCGGCGTGGCGGCGGAGCATGCCTGCGGCGAAACGCTGCCGACATGGCAGGCCACCCCTACCGCACGCGCGCTGGTCCGGCAGTGGCTCGGCAGCCGTGCGCTCGGGCGGCGCGTCGTCGTCATCACCTTGCGCGAAGCGGCGTATTACTCGGAGACCAACAGCAACCTCGACGCCTGGGCAGCATTCGCGCGCGGACTCGATCCGCAACTCTATTTCCCCGTCATGCTTCGCGACACCATCGCCAGCTTCGGCCCCCTGCCCGCGGCGCTGGAAGGGCTCGCGACCTTTCCCGAGGCATCAGCCAACATCGAGATTCGCGCCGCGCTCTATGAAGCCTGCTTCCTCGCGCTCTCGGTCGGCAACGGACCGATGAACCTGCAATGGCTCAACCCGCAGTGCCGCTTCATCATTTTCCGGCTGCTGATCGACGAGAATTGCCGCTCGCGGCCGACGCCGCTGCGCGCGATGGGCCTCGATATCGGCGGACAGCTCTCGACCGGCTCGCCGTTCCACCGCCTCGTCTGGGAGGATGACCGCCTCGAGGTGATCCAGCGCGAGTTCGATCGCATGGTCGGCGAGATCGACCGGCGCGCATCGAGCGCCGGCGAAGCCCCGCCGCCAAGCGCCGACGAGCCGCCGCTTCGGCTGGCGCGGCGGCTGCGCGAGACGCATCGTGTCATCGCCGCCCGTCGCATCTATCACCATCTGCTGGCGACCGGGCAGGCGCGCGCGGCCGCGCATCATGGCCTCAGCATGCTCGAGCTCGCGACCCCGCATCGCCTCCGTTGGTGGCGCTATCTCCATGGCTTTTACCACTTTGCGCAGGGGCGCCTGCTCGCCCGCGGTGCTCATTCGAACAGCCTCGACGAGTCCCTGGAGATCGCTGACGCAAGGCGGCGCTGGCGCGACATCAAGGGGGCCGAGAGGATCTACCGCGCCATCCTGGCGCAGGACGGGACGCAGGCGACGGCACTGCATCGGCTGGGCGTCATCGCTCTCGAGCGCGGCGCGACCGACCAGGCGATCGACCTGCTCAGTCGCGCGATCGCCAGCGATCCGTTTACCGCGGGCGCTCATTACGATCTCGGCGAAGCCCTAGTGGCGACAGGCCGACCGCAAGAGGCAGTGCGCTATTATCGCGCCGCCCTCACCCAGGATCCGTCACATGTTTTGGCTCGCACCAGGCTGGACGCGATCGACGCGACTGGGGAAGAGAAGGCCACCGCCGCATGAAATTCCTCAAGCGCAGCCAGCGCCGCACGCCCCGGGTGAGCCTCATCCTGCTCGACTGGAGCGTGCGCGAGAGTTTTCACCTGCTGCATTACCTACGCCAGCAGACGGTGGCGCGCGACCTCTTCGAGGTGATCATCATCGAGTATTACGACCGGGAATCGCCGGCGCTCAAGCCCTTCGCGGACGAGGTCGACACCTGGCTTCTGCTCGAGATGCCGCGCGATTGCCTCTATCACAAGCACCTCATGTACAACGCGGGCATCGTCGTCGCGCACGGCGACATCCTGATGATCGGCGATTCCGACGCCATGGTGCGGCCGGGCTTCATCGCCGCCATCCTCGAGGCGTTCGAGCGCGATCCCAACCAGATCCTGCATCTCGACCAGTTCCGCAATCACCGCCGCGACCTCTACCCCTTCGCCTATCCGAGCTTCGAGGAGGTCGCGGGCGAGGGTTGCGTCAACAATCGCGGCGGCAGGACCACAGGCGTGCTCGATACCGAGGATCCCGTCCATCGCCGCAATTATGGGGCCTGCATGTGCGCCCGGCGCGCCGACCTCGTTGCCATCGGCGGCGCCGACGAGCATATCGACTATCTCGGCCATATCTGCGGCCCCTACGACATGACCTTCCGCCTGGTGAACCGCGGCTATCGCGAGGTGTGGCACGACAGCGAGTTCACCTATCACACCTGGCATCCCGGCCAGGCCGGCGAGGACAACTACCAGGGCCCGCATGACGGCCGGCAGCTCTCGACGACCTCGCTCGAAGCGCTCGCCTCGGGCCGCGTCGAGCCGCTAGTCGAGAACGCCGCCATCGCCAGCCTGCGCCGCGGCGAGGGACTGGGCGAGGACGCGCTTCTGGCGCGGCTGATCGATGCCGCGGCGGTGCGCCGCTGGCAGGCGCTGGGTCAGGGCAAGCCGGCAGCGCCGGAGGATGCCGGCGTGCCCGACCGCCTGATCTATCGCGGACATACGATCGAGCGCCGCCGAGAGGGATGGGCGGCAAGGCCCCTCCTGGGCAGGCAGGCCAAGCTCTATGAGGGGATGGAGCTGCGGCAGGTGAAGCGCAGCATCGACCGGGCGGCGCCCTTCTGGCTGGCGCCGCTGTCGGCGCTGTCCGCTGTCCTGATCGTAGCGGACCGCCTGTGGGAAGGGCTGATCCGCGACTGGCAGCGGGCGCGACGCGCCAAGGCCTGAGCGATGCTGACGGGCTTCCTGCGCCGCTGGCGCCACCGCCTCGACTTCCTGAAGCGCGAGACGGTCTACCAGGCGCGCGGCGTCGCCAGGCTGCTGGCGGCCCTCGCCTTCGCGCCGGCGGCGGACGGGCCGGTGCTGGTGCTGGTCGCTGCCCCGCCCCATGCCCGGCTTTTACGATGGCTGGCGCCGCTCGCCTCCCGTGCACCCTGCGATGTCCGGGCGGTCAGGGACGAGGCCGAGCTCGATGCCGAGCTTGCCGGCGCTGCGGCGCGGGGGCAGCGGATACTGCTCGCGGTCGACCTCTATGCGCGCTTCCACGCCCGGCTCGCCGTCGAGGTCCGTGCCGGGCGCCTGGCGGTCGCTTAGCCGGGGCGCCTCGAGGCGCAAGCGGCGGTGCGTTCAAGCCTTCCAGGCCGCAGCAATGGCGGCCTGCAGAGTCGTATCGTTGGGCGCCTGGGCGACGGTGGTCGGGTTGAAGCCGGGATTGTTGGTCGAGTAGGTCGCCATAGCCTGCACCAGCTGCGAAACCTGGGCGGTGGCGAGGGTGTCGCTGCCCGCCGTGATGTCCTTCAATTGACTGGTGGTGCTCGAGAACCAATTGGCGACCGTGACCTGGCTGCTGGAGCCCATCACGTCGATGTCGAGATTGTTCCCCGATTGCGTAAGCCAGAGCTGCTCGTCGGTAATGCCGGAGCCGAAAGCGAGCGTGTTGGCCGGGCCGGAGCTCGTCCCGGTTCCGTTGCTGATCGTGGCCGTGCCGTCGCCGCTGCCGTACTCGTAAACACCCTGCGTGCCCTCATCCGCCATCGTCGTCGTGCCGGTGCCCGCGACAAGCGTATCGCCCGTTCCATTCGCTTGCAGCGAGGTGTTGCCGGAGCCGGCAGCGGAGAGGGTTACGGAATTATTTTCGGCAACAACCGCAGCACCCCCGCCATTCGCGGTGATGTTCAGGCCGCTGCCATACACGACACCGCTTCCGCCCGCGCCAAAGGTCAGCGCGACGCCACTTCCCGTCGCGGTGACGACATCATCTTCGCCCGTCAGGACGATGGCATTTTCGCCGGCTGCGCCGATACCGACTCCCGATCCGTTCACCGTTCCGGCGCTCCCATTGTTGAATGTGACATCGGTAATTCCGCTGACCGAGGTGACCGTGTCACCGATCCCGGAAATCACGATAAACGACGAGGAGCCAGGGGATGCACCGTATGTCGAAATGGTATTGGAATTGCCGTCGGCCGTCACATCGGCGCTGTCGGCAGCAATGGTATTGCCGCTGCCCGTTACCGTAGCGTTACCCTCGATCGTGAGGTTTGCATCGCCGGCGCTCGCCGAGACGGTTGTCGCCCCGACAGTGAGGGAAAGCGTAGCGCCGGCACCCGCTGAAATCGAGAGCTCCTGCCCAGTAACCGCTCCGCCGCTGTCGCTCGCGAAGGTGATAGTCGAGTTTTGAGCCGGAGCAAGCGTTTCGCCAGTTCCAGTAACGGAAATGTTAGCCGAGCTCGAACGTCGATATCGTATCGGAATTTCCATCAACTGAGATGCTGTCCGACGTGCCGTTCACAGAAACTGTGTCATTGCTGCCGGCGACTACCGCGACATTGCTGCCGTTCACCGTCCCGCCGCTGGCGTTCTCAAACGTTGTGGTCGAGCCCGCGCCGGCGGCGGAGATTGTGTCCGAGGTCCCGTCGACGGAAATGTTGTTGCCTCCGGCGGCATCGATCGTGACGCTGTTGCCGGCCACGGACCCGCTGCTGTTGTCGTCAAAGTAAATTGCAGCGCTGTTGCCGGCAGTCACGGTCTCATTGCTTCCGAACAGGATGATATCCGACGATGCCGCGAGCGAAATCGTATCGGAATTGCCATCCACCAAAACGATACCTCGATTGACAGCGACGGAAATGTTGCTGCCATTGACGGTTCCGCTGCTACCGGTCACGAAGGTGATCGTAGAGTTGGCGCCGGCGGAGATCGTGTCGACTTCGCCGCTCACCGAAATGCTGTCATTGCCCTGCGCGGTGATGGTGAGATCGCTGCCGGTAACGGCGCCGCTACTGTCATCGGCAAAAGTAGTGTTCGTGCCGCTGGCGGCAAAGACCGTCTCCCCCGTCCCGGACAGGTTGATCACGCTGCCATTGCCGACCGTCACCTGGTCGGAACTGCCGGTCACGAGGAAATCATCGCTCGTCCCGCCGTTGATCGTGTCGCTGTTGCCGTCGACATAAGCGGTGCAACCGGACAGCAGATTCACCGTGTCGGAGGTGGCCAGCGCCACGTCGCCGTTGCCGAGCAGGACCAGCGTGCTACCGCTGCCCGTCGTCAGCTGGTTGGACGTGCCGGTCATCGTTATCGTGTCGCCCGTCCCGCCGCTCACGATGTCGTTATGCCCGTTCAGGGAGACCGAACTGTTGTTCGTAACGTTCACCGTGGAGGACGAGGTGGCCGCCGTGTCTCCCGTGCCGCTGATGGTGAGGTCGCCGCCGGCCCCGATGACCAGCTCGTCCCCATTCCCGGTCACGCTCACCGTGACGACGCCGCCATTGATCGTGTCGTTGTTGCCCGCAACGGATGCCGAGGCGTCGCCCGACAGGTTCACCGTCGAGGACGAGGTCGTGACCGTGTTCCCCGTCCCGGACAGGTTGACCACGCTGCCGCTGCCGGTAGTAACCTGATCGGAGGTTCCGTTCACGAAGAAATCGTCGCTCGTCCCGCCGTTGATCGTGTCGCTGTTGCCGTCGACATAGGCCGTACAGCCGGTCTGCAGGTTGACCGTGTCGGATGAGGTGAGCACCACGTCGCCGGTGCCGATGAGGGTGAACGTGCTGCCGCTGCCCGCCGTCAGCTGGCTGGCATTCCCAAACAGCGTGATGGCATCGCCCGTCCCGCCATTGATCGTGTCGCCGCTGCCCGTGACGGAGGCCGTATCGCTGTTCGACAGGTTCACTACCGAAGACGAGGCCGAAGCCGCATTCCCCGTCCCATAGAGGTTGAGCACGCTGCCGCCGGCCGTCGTCACCTGGTCGGAATTGCCGGTGACGAAAATATCGTCGCTCACGCCGGTGTTGATCGCATCGCTGTTGCCATCAACATAATCCGTATTACCGGCAGCAAGGCTCACCGTCGCGGAAGAGCCGGACACCGTGTCTGCATTGCCGGTGAGAGTGACCGCGCTGCCGCCGGCGAGCGCGAGCGCGTCGGAAACGCCGGTCACGGTGACGGCAGCGCCGGCGCCGATATTGATCGTATCGCCGCTGCCGTTCACCACGTTGTTCGCGCCATCGATCGTCAACGTGCTGCCGCTGCCCGCCGTCAGCTGGTTGGCGCTCCCGCTCAGCATGACGGTGTCGTCCGTCCCGCCACTGACCGTGTCGTTGTTGCCGACGATCGATGCCGAAGCGCTGCCCGACAGGCTCACCAGCGAAGACGAGGCCGAGACCGTCTCCCCCGTCCCGGACAGGTTGAGCACGTTGCCATTGCCGACCGTCACCTGGTCGGAAGTGCCGGTCACGAAGAAATCGTCGCTCGTCCCGCCGTTGATCGTGTCGCTGTTGCCATCGACATAGGCGGTGCAACCGGACAGCAGGTTCACCGTGTCGGACGAGGCGAGCGCCACGTCGCCGCTGCCGAGCAGGATCAGCGTGCTGCCGCTGCCCGCCGTCAGTTGGTTCGAGCTCCCGATCATGGTGATCGTGTCGCCCGTCCCGCCGCTCACCGTGTCGTTGTTTCCGTTCAGAGTGGTCGTGATGTTGTTCGCTACGTTCACAGTGGAGGAAGAGGTGGCTGCCGTGTCCCCCACGCCGCTGATGGTGAGGTTGCCGCCGGCCGCAAAGGTCAGCGCGTCGGCAGTCCCGGTCACGCTCACCGTGGCGCCGGCGGCGCCATTGACCGTGTCGTTGTTGCCCGAGACGGAGGCCGAGGCGACGCCCGACAGGTTCACCGTCGAGGACGAGGTCGTGACCGTGTTCCCCGTCCCGGACAGGTTGACCACGCTGCCGCTGCCGGTCGCCACCTGGTCGGAGGTTCCGTTCACGATGAAATCGTCGCTCGTCCCGCCATTGATCGTATCGCTGTTGCCGTCGACATAGGCCGTACAGCCCGTCTGCAGGTTGACCGTGTCGGATGAGGTGAGCACCACGTCGCCGGTGCCGATGAGGGTGAACGTGCTGCCGCTGCCCGCCGTCAGCTGGCTGGCATTCCCAAACAGCGTGATGGCATCGCCCGTCCCGCCATTGATCGTGTCGCCGCTGCCCGTGACGGAGGCCGTATCGCTGTTCGACAGGTTCACCACCGAAGACGAGGCAGAAGCCGTGTTCCCCGTCCCATAGAGGTTGAGCACGCTGCCGCCGGCCGTCGTCACCTGGTCGGAATTGCCGGTGACGAAAATATCGTCGCTCACGCCACTGTTGATCGCATCGCTGCTGCCATCAACATAATCCGTATTACCGGCAGCCAAGGTCACCGTCACGGAAGAGCCGGAGGCCGTGTCGTTGCTGCCGGTGAGAGTGACCGCGCTGCCGCCGGCGAGCGTGAGCGCGTCGGAAGCACCGGTCACGACAACAGCAAAGTTCGCGCCAATATTGATCGTATCGCCGCTGCCGTTCACCACGTTGTTCGCGCCGTCGATGATCAACGTGCCGCCGCTGCCCATCGTCAGCTGGTTGGCGCTCCCGCTGAGCGTAAGGGTAACGCCCGCCCCGCCATTCATCGTGTCGTTGTTGCCGGCGATCGATGCCGAAGTGTTGCCCAATAGGTTCACTAGCGAAGACGAGGCCGAGGCCGTCTCCCCCGTCCCCGACAGATTGACCACGCTGCCATTGCCGACCGTCACCTGGTCGGAGGTGCCAGTGACGAAGAAATCGTCGCTCGTCCCGCCGTTGATCGTGTTGCCGCTGCCATCGACATAGGCGGTGCAGGCAGACAACAGGTTCACCGTGTCGGATGAGGCGAGCGCTACGTCGCCGCTGCCGAGCAGAACCAGCGTGCTGCCGCTCCCCGTCGTCAGCTGGCTGGACGTGCCGGTAATCGTTATCGTGTCGCTTGTCCCGCCATTCACCGTGTCGTTGTTGCCGTGGATAGATGTCGAATTGCTGCTCGACAGGGTCACCGTCGACGACGAAGCGAATGTGGTATCGCCGGTCCCGGACAGATTGATCACGCTCCCGCCGCCGGTCGTGATCTGGTCCGTGTTGCCGCTCACGACGACGTCGTCACTCGTGCCGGTGTAGACCGAATCGGCATTGCCGGTGATATAGATCGTCTCGCCACTGGCGGCCTCCACGATGTAGCCGCTGCTGCTCACGGTGCCGCCGTTATTGACGGTAAGCGGCGTCGCGAGCTGCTCGCCGGCCGCAAGGGCATTCGCCAGCCCCGCTCCTTGCAGCGCCGTGCCGTCACCCAGATTGGTTGCGGTGCCTTCGAGCGCCTGCTCGATCGTGGCGTCGCTGGCCAGGGGCGCCAGCTGCTCCAGCAGCGCCGCCACCGCCCCGACCGTCGGCGCGGCCGCGGAAGTGCCGAAGAAGTCGTTGAGGCCGGTATAGCTGGGCAGCGTGGTCGCGATGCCATCGACGCCGGTGATGTTCACCTTGCTGATGGATTCGTCGATGGCGGCGCCGCTGCTGTTGTAGAGCCACTCCGTTCCGGCGCCGGACGAGCTGTAGCTCTCGAGCACCTCGTCTGACGAATTGGCGGCGGCGACCGAGACGGCATTCGGATCCTCGGCATGGCCAACGACCGTGCCGGCATTCGCGCCGCTGATGGAGACCGGCAATCCGTCGCCGTCTACGACATATTTGAGTTCGCTTGGATCGGGACCCGACAGCTTGGTGATCGAGACGTTGAAGGTGAAGGTTCCCTGGCCAAATAACTGTATTTCCGCTTCCGCCGTACCGTTACTGTCGGCAGTAAAGGTCTCACCGTCCACTGAGACCTTGAGCTCTAGATTGCTCTCCGGACTGTCAAAGGGCTGCGCCCACTGCAGATCGAAGACGAGCGGGTCGCCGGCAGCCAGGGTCGCGGTGACGGTCTGCGTCGTGACCGCGCCGCCACTGCCGGCGTTGAAGTTGAATTGCGTGTCGCTGTTAGTGCCGCGCCAGGCGCTCTGATAACCATTGCTCGCGTTGTTCCCCGCCGCCGTGAAATACATCACGCCATTGGCGGTGACGTTGTCGATCGCCTGCGAGATCACCCCTTCCTGGAACATCGGCTCGTCGTAATAGGCAACGTCGTCGATGATGACGTTGCAGCCGGCGGCGGCGAGCGCTTGGATGTTGTTGGCAAAGCTTTGATCGCTTCCACCGTCGGCCGTCGCGAAATAGAGCTGCGCGCCGGGCGCGATCTGATGCACCAGCTCCAGCATCGCGCGGCCTTCATCGGTGCCGCCGGTGCCGTCCTGAAGGACGGTGACGGTGGATGGCAGAGCGCCGTCGGCCTCGTCCGCCGCGGCGCCGCCGAGATCGTTGAAGCTGTCCGAGAGCACCCCGATCTTGATGCCGGCGCCGGTGACGCCGTAATCGGCGGTGAGTTGGCTGGCAAGGAGATCGGTCGAGCCCCCGGTGCCGACCAAGCTACTCGTCGCCGCGGAGCCCGAGCCGCCAACCAGATAGAAGCCGCCGGCGAGGCTGCTCGCGACGATCGGCGCCCCGGCGTCCGAGACCAAGCCGGCGGCGGGAGAGGCCGTCGTTTCCACGGCCCCTGACGCGCCTGCGCCGGCGCCCGACGCGTGATCGGCCGTGAACAGCGCCGCGCCAATGAGCGGCGGCGGCGCCCCCCAAGCAAAGGGCGAGGTCCATGATGGATCACTCACCCAAAAGGTGTCGGGCGATCCGGCGGGATCGTTCTGGCCGTCTTGGGCGTGGGTCTGGTAACGGGGGTCGGCAAAATCTCCGGTCAACGCCATTGGGCCTCCCTGCGCCCTGCTCCACCAGGGCCGGCCGGTTATCGATTCTCACTCAACGACCCCCGGAAAGCCGAAGATATAGAGAAAGTTTATGACAGGGGCGAGGATATGGTCATCAACGGTTGCGCGCAACCAGAACGCGCGGGCGACCGCAGGCGATCCCGGCAACAAAGGGCAGGACGCGGCCCTTTCCGATGCGGCCTGCTGGCGACTGGACTCGCCCTGATTCCTGGTAGAATATTCCGCCCATGATACCCCGCCGGTTGAGAACCGATCCGCCGGAGCGCGCCGGTGGCTGAGGACACGGAAGTGCCCCGCAGCACCGATTCCGGGCTGGGCTGCCTCGTTCTCATGCTCAAGCTCAACGGCGCCGCGATCGATCCCGCGCAGATCCGCCATCGCTTCGGGCACGCGCCGCTCGGCGTCGAGGACATGCTGCGCTGCGCCAAGGAGCTGCACTTCAAGGCGCGGGCGATCACCACCAGCTGGGCGCGGCTCGCCGCGACGCCGCTGCCCGCCATCCTGGAACGGCGCGACGGCGGCTTCTGGGTGCTCGGCCGGATCGTCGGGGAGCGCGCCCTCATCCAGGATCCGCTCGCCGCAGGCCCCCGGCTCGTCGACCGCGCCGAGATCGAGGAGGCCTGGACCGGCCGCCTCGTCCTCCTCGCCCGGCGCGCCACGCTCACCGATCTGGCACGGCGCTTCGACATCACGTGGTTCCTGCAGGCAATGCACAAATATCGCGGCATCCTGCTGCAGGTGCTGGTCGCGTCGTTCTTCCTGCAGATCTTTGCCCTGGTGACGCCGTTCTTCTTCCAGGTCGTCACCGACAAGGTGCTCGTCCATCGCGGCCTCACCACGCTCGACGTGCTGGTGATCGGCCTCGTCACCGTGTCGATCTTCGAGACGGTGCTCGGCACTTTGCGCACCTACGTCTTCGCCCACACCACCAATCGCATCGACGTCGAGCTCGGCGCCAGGCTCTTCCGCCATCTCCTGGCGCTGCCCATCGCCTATTTCGAGGCGCGCCGCACCGGCGATTCGGTGGCGCGCGTGCGCGAGCTCGAGACCATCCGCAACTTCCTCACGAGCTCGGCGCTGACGCTGGTGATCGATCTCGTCTTCACCCTCGTCTTCCTGGCGGTGATGTTCTGGTATTCGGCCTTCCTCACCTGGATCGTGATCGGTTCGCTGCCCTTCTATATCGGCCTCTCGGCCGGGGTAACGCCGCTCTTCCGCCGCCGGCTGGAAGAGAAGTTCAACCGCGGCGCCGAGAACCAGGCGCTGCTGGTGGAGAGCATCACCGGCATCCAGACCTTGAAGGCGATGGCGGTCGAACCGCAGATGCAGCGCTGGTGGGAGGAGCAGCTCGCAGGATACGTGGCGGCGAGCTTCAAGGTGCTGTCGCTGGGCAACACCGCGAGCCAGGTCGTCCAGTTCATCAGCAAGCTGGTCACGGCGCTGACGCTCTATTTCGGCGCCTATCTCGTCATCGCGGGCAAGCTCAGCGTCGGCGAGCTCATTGCCTTCAACATGCTGGGCGGGCGGGTGGCGCAGCCGGTGCTGCGCCTCGCCCAGGTGTGGCAGGATTTTCACCAGGCGCGGCTCTCGATCGCGCGTCTCGGCGACATCCTCAACAGCACGCCCGAACCGAGCTTCAGCCCCGGCCGTGCCGCGCTGCCCGCGATCCGCGGCGGCATCGAGTTCGAGCATGTGAGCTTCCGCTACCGCCTCGACGGCCCGCGGATATTGCACGATGTGAGCCTGCAGATCCCGGCCGGGCAGGTGGTGGGCATCGTCGGATCCTCCGGCTCCGGCAAGTCCACCCTGGTCAAGCTGGTGCAGCGCCTCTACATCCCCGAAAGCGGCCGGGTGCTGATCGACGGCATCGACATCGCGGCGGTGGACGTGTCGTGGCTGCGGCGCCAGATCGGCGTGGTGCTGCAGGAGAACATTCTGTTCAACCGCTCGATCCGCGACAACATCGCGCTCGCGGTCCCCGGCCTCGCCATCGAGCAGGTGATCGCCGCGGCCGAGCTCGCCGGCGCGCATGAATTCATCCTGAACCTGCCGCAGGGCTACGACACCATCGTCGGCGAGCGCGGGGCGACCCTCTCCGGCGGGCAGCGCCAGCGCATCGCGATTGCCCGTGCGCTCGTCACCAACCCGCGCATCCTCATCCTCGACGAGGCGACAAGCGCGCTCGATTACGAGAGCGAGCGCATCGTGCAGGAGAACATGCGCAAGATCGCGCAGGGACGCACCGTGCTGATCATCGCGCACCGGCTCTCCACCGTGCGCCGCGCCGACCGCATCGTGACCATCGAGCATGGGCGCCTCGTCGAAGACGGCAGCCATGACGAGCTGATCGGCACCGGCGGCCGATACGCAAGCCTCTATCGTCTGCAACTCGGGATCCATGAAGTTCGCTGAAGCAACCAAAGCCGCGCTCCACGCGCCCATCCGCGGGCTGGCGCGCGGCGCGGTGGAGCGCGAATTCCTGCCTGCGGCGCTCGAGATCGTCGAGACTCCCGCCTCGCCGGTCGGCCGTGCCATCGGCGCCACGATCATCCTGTTCTTCGCCGCGGCGATCGCCTGGGCCTCGATCGGCCGCGTCGACATCGTCGCCACCGCCGCCGGCAGGATCGTGCCGAGCGGCAGGACGAAGGTGGTGCAGCCCTTCGAGACGGGCGTCATTCGCTCCATCCATGTTCAGGACGGACAGGCGGTGAAGGCGGGTGACGTGCTGATCGAACTCGATCCCACCATCGACGACGCCGATCGCGACCGGTTGCAGAAGGAATTGATCGCGAGCGAGCTCGAAGCCGCCAGGCTCGGAGCGGTACTTGCGGCTGTGGCGGGCGACGAGGCCAGCTTCTCGCCACCCGAGGGCGCAACACCGTGGCAAGTGACCCTGCAGCGGACCCTGATGGTCAGCCAGATCGAGGAGTTTCGCGCCAAGCTCGCCGGCCTCGACCGGCAGCTCGCCCAGAGCGAGGCCAATCGCGCTGCGGTCGCCGCGACCGTCGAGAAGCTCGCGCTGGCGATCCCGCTGCTGCGCCAGCGCGCCGAGGTGCGCAAGACGCTGATGGAAAAAGAGCTCGGCTCGCGCATGCAGTACCTGGAGCTGCAGCAGGATCTGGTCGAGCACGAGCAGGAGCTGGCGGTGCAGCAGGCGCGGCTCGAAGAGGCGAAGGCCGCGCTCGCCGCCTTGGTGGAACAGCGCCGGCAGACCGAGTCGGAATTCCGCCGCACCAACCTCGCCGATCTCGCGCAAGCGGAGGAGAAGGCGGCAGGCCTGCGTGACGATCTGGTCAAGGCGCGCCAGCATGCGGATTTGCAGACGTTGACCGCGCCGGTGGACGGCACGGTACAGCAGCTCGCCGTGCATACGGTGGGCGGCGTGGTGACGCCGGCACAGCAGCTCCTGGTGGTGGTGCCGGCCGAAAGCCATCTCGAGATCGAGGCGATGGTGCCGAACCGCGATATCGGCTTCGTCCATCCCGGCGAGGCGGCCGAGATCAAGGTCGATACCTTCAACTTCACGCGCTATGGGCTGCTGCGTGGCAAGGTCCTGACGGTGTCACAAGACGCCATCACCCACGACAAGCCGCGGACGACACCGACCGAGGGAGCGGCGGCCGGCGCCGAGACCGACAGCAGCGAGCCCAGGGGACAGGAGCTGGTCTATTCCGCCCGCATCTCGCTCGACAGCACCCAGATGCAGGTCGACGGCAGGCCGGTCGACCTGTCGCCGGGCATGGCGGTGACGGTGGAGATCAAGACGGGGTCGCGGCGGGTGATCGACTACCTGCTGTCGCCGCTGCTGCGCGTGCGACAGGAGAGCTTGCGCGAGAGGTGAGCCGCCCGGATGCCGCCAACCGTCCCGCGGCCGAATAGCCCTTCCAGTATTTTCAACAGCTTAGCCTGGGCCGCCTGAGGAACACGGGCTTGCGAAGCGGCAGGATTTCGATATTTTACGCGGGCGGCCACGGTTTGGCCCTCTAGAGGACATGACGTTGCACGGTACTACCGAGGTCGAGGCCCAGACGCTCGAGCGCCTCTATCGCGGCCTCAGGCGTATCCGCCGGGTCGAAGAGGAGGTCGCCCGGCTTTATCCCACCGACAAGATCAAGAGCCCGGTGCATCTCTCGATCGGCCAGGAGGCGATCGCGGTGGGTGTCTGCGACGTGCTGCGGCCGGATGACGCGGTGGCGCCCACCTATCGCGGCCATGCCGCCTATCTCGCCAAGGGCGGCGATCTCGGCGAGATGATGGCCGAGCTCTATGGCAAGGTCGGCGGCTGCGCCCGCGGCAAGGGCGGCTCGATGCATCTGATCGGCATGGAGCAGTTCATCCTGGGCACGTCGGCCGTCGTCGGCACCACCATCCCGCTGGCGGTGGGCTTCGCTCTGGCCTTGAAGCGCGAGGGCAAGGGGCGCATCGCCGTGGCATTTTTCGGCGACGGCGCCACCGAGGAAGGCGTCTTCTACGAGAGCCTCAACTTCGCCGCGCTGCATCGCCTGCCGATGCTCTTCGTCTGCGAGAACAATTTCTTCGCCATCCACACGCCGCTCGAGAAGCGCTGGGCCACCAAGCGCCTGTGCGAGCGCGTCGCCACCTATGACATTCCGACCGCCAAGATCGAGGACGGCGACGTGCTGAAGATCCGCGCCTGGACGGCGGAAAGCGCCGCGGCGCGCGCGCGCCGGCCAAGGCCCGCGCTTCCTCGAATGCCACACCTGGCGCTGGCGCGAGCATGTCGGACCCGGCGAGGATTATGAGGCCGGCTATCGCACGCGCGGCGATTTCGCGCCCTGGCAGAAGAGCGACCCGGTCGAACAGATCGGCCGCCGCCTCGCGCCGGCCGCCCGCGCCGCCATCGACGCCGCGATCGAGAGCGAGATCGCCGATGCCGTGGCGTTCGCCGAGTCCAGCCCCTTCCCCGCCCTCGAGGAGCTCGCCGCCCATGTCTTCGCGCAGTGAGGCCGTGGCGACCGTCGCGCTCGGCGGCGCCGGAGCGCCGGCTGCGCTATGTCGAGGCGCTGAACGAGGCGGTGGCGCAGGAGATGGCGCGCGACCCCAGCGTCTTCCTCTTCGGCCTCGACGTTGACGATCACAAGGGCATCCAGGGCTCGACCGTCGGGCTGCAGCAGCGCTTCGGCCGCGACCGCGTGTTCAACACGCCGCTCTCCGAGGACGCCATGACCGGCGTCGCCATCGGCGCGGCGATCGCCGGCATGCGGCCGATCCATGTGCATATCCGCATGGATTTCCTGATGCTGTGCATGAACCAGCTGGTCAACATGGCGGCCAAGGCGCATTACATGTATGGCGGCGCGGTCAAGGTGCCGCTGGTCGTGCGCAGCATGATCGGCAAGTCCTGGGGCCAGGGCGCGCAGCATTCCCAGGGCCTCCACGCCATGTTCATGCATGTGCCGGGGCTCAAGGTGGTGGCGCCGTCCAACGCGCATGACGCCAAGGGCTGCCTCATCGCCGCCATCCGCGACGACAACCCCGTCATCTTCGTCGAGCATCGCCTGCTCTACGGCACTGACGCGGCCGTGCCCGAGGCGCCCTATGCCACCCCCTTCGGCCAGGCGCGCATCATGGCGCACGGCGACGACATCACCATCGTCGGCATCTCCAACATGGCGATCGAATGCCTGCGCGCGCGCGAGCTGCTCGCGGCGGCCGGCATCGCCGCGGAGGTCATCGATCCGATCTCGCTGGTGCCGCTCGACATCGACACCATCGCCGCCTCGGCGCACCGCACCGGGCGGCTGCTCGTCGTCGACAACGCCTGGATGACCTGCGGCGCCAGCGCCGAGATCGTCGCGCAGGTGATCGAGCGCCTGGGACCGCAGGCGCTGGCATCGGTCGGCCGCATGGGCTTCGCCCCCACCACCTGCCCCACGACGCCGGCGCTGGAGCGCGAGTTCTATCCCAACCCCGCCACCATCGCCGAGCGGGTGCATGCGCTGGTGCGGCCGCAGGCGCCCGCCTGGCGCCCCGCCGACGAGGACGCCGCCCTCACCTACCAGCTGCAGTTCCGCGGCCCCTTCTGAGACCGGATCACAACGCGATGTTCTACGAGCTGGCGGCGAGCACCTGGGGCGAGGAGGAGCGCGAGGCCATTCTCGGCGTGCTCGACAGCGGGCGCTTCACCATGGGCAGCCAGGTGGCCGAGTTCGAGGAGGCCTTTGCCCGCTATCACGGCCGCAAATACGGCGTGATGGTCAATTCCGGCTCCTCGGCCAATCTCGTCGCCATCGCCGCGCTCTGCTACAAGCGCGAGCGGCCGCTGCAGCGCGGCGACGAGGTCATCGTACCCGCCATCTCCTGGGCCACGACCTACCATCCGCTGCACCAGTACGGGCTCAAGCTGCGCTTTGTCGATGTCGAGCTCGACACGCTCAACATGGATTGCCGCCAGCTCGAGCGCGCGCTCACGCCGCGCACCCGCGCCATCGTCGGCGTCAGCATCCTCGGCAATCCCGCCGCGCTCGACGTGATGCGCGACTTCGCCGACCGCCACGGGCTCTATTTCTTCGAGGACAATTGCGAATCGGCCGATGCCGAGCTCGGCGGCCGCAAGGCCGGCGCCTTCGGCGACATGAGCAGCTTCAGCTTCTTCTTCTCGCACCACATCACCACCATGGAAGGCGGCATGGTGCTGACCGATGACGAGGAGCTGTTCCATCTGCTGCTCAGCCTGCGCAATCACGGCTGGACGCGGGGATTGCCGGCGGACACGACGCTGTTCCAGCGCGGCGCCAGCGAGCATTTCGAGGCCTATCGCTTCATCCTGCCGGGCTACAACGTCCGCCCGCTCGAGATCACCGCCGCCATCGGCCTCATCCAACTCCAGAAGCTCCCCGGCATGACGGCGCAGCGGCGGCGGAACCTGGCCCTCTTCCAGGCCAAATTCGGCGGCGACCGCCGCTTCGTCATCCAGCGCGAGAACGGCAAGAGCTCGACCTTCGCCTTCACCATCATCCTCAACCCCGACCGCAGCGTCGACCGCGAGCGCGTCTTCGCGGCGCTGCGCGAGGCGGATATCGGCTTCCGCATGATCACCGGCGGCAACTTCCTGCGCCATGACGTGATCCGCTATTACGACTACACCACCGTGGGCGAGATGAAGAACGCCGACATCGCCCATGATTACGGCTTCTTCGTCGGCAACCATCCCCACGACCTCGCGCCGCAGATCGAGCGGCTGCACGCGGTCCTGGACGGCATCTGCAACTGAGGCGGACCGCAGCATGAGCCATTCGATACTCGTCACCGGCGGCGCCGGATATCTCGGCTCGACGCTGGTCCCGGCGCTGCTGGCCGCGGGCCACAAGGTGACCGTGCTGGACAATTTCATGTTCCGGCAGAGCCCGCTCAACCAGCTTTGCGCCGAGCCCGGCTTCGACGTCGTCCGCGGCGACGCGCGCGACGAGGCGGTGCTGCGGCCGCTGCTGCGCGAGGCGGATATCTTCATTCCGCTGGCGGCGCTGGTGGGCGCGCCGCTCTGCGACAACGACAAGCCGGGGGCCGAAAGCATCAATCTCGGCGCGGTGCGCACCGCCATCGGACTGATGAGCCCGCAGCAGCGCATCCTGGTGCCGACGACCAACAGCGGCTATGGCATCGGCCAGCCAGGGCAGCACTGCACCGAGGAGACGCCGCTCAAGCCGATCAGCCTCTATGGCCGCACCAAGGTCGAAGCCGAGCGCGCCGCGCTCGACCGCGGCAATGCCATCAGCTTTCGCCTCGCCACCGTCTTCGGCATGTCGCCGCGCCTGCGCATCGACCTGCTGGTCAACGATTTCGTCTATCGCGCCGTCACCGACCGCGCCCTCGTGCTGTTCGAGGCGCATTTCAAGCGCAACTACATCCATGTGCGCGACGTCGCCCGTGCCTTCCTGCACGGCATCGAGAACTTTGAATCCATGCGCGATCGGCCCTACAATGTCGGGTTGTCGGACGCGAACCTGTCCAAGCTCGAGCTGTGCCAGCGGATCCAGGCCCATGTGCCGAAATTCGTCTTCATGGAGGCGCCGATCGGCGAAGACCCGGACAAGCGGGACTACATCGTCTCCAATGCCCGGATCGAGGCCACCGGCTTCCGCCCCCGTCATTCGCTCGATGACGGGATCCGCGAACTGATAAAAGGCTACCGGATGATCCGGAACGCGGCCTACGGCAATGTGTGACCGGTTGGGAATCGGGGGAGAAGGGTAGAGGGGTAGGATGGCGGAAAGTGGCGTCTATGTCCCGGAGGGCGATCGGCTGGATCTCGTCCTGATCAATCCCGGCGGCCGCGACAAGGTCTATCAGGCGCTGGGGACCGAGCTGACCGCGGTCGAGCCGCCGCTGTGGTGCCGGCTGCTCGCCAGCCATGTCCGCCATCGCGGCTACAGCGTCCGCATCATCGATTCGGAGGCGGAGAATTGGGGCCCCGAGACGGTGGCCGAAGAGGTGGTACGGCTCAATCCGCTGCTGGTCGGCATGGTCGTCTTCGGCCACCAGCCCTCCGCCTCGACCCAGATGATGGCAGGCGCCGGCGAGGCCTGCGCCGCGATCAAGGACCGCACCCCGGAGCAGAAGCTGATCATCCTCGGCGGCCATGTCTCGGCGCTGCCGGAACGCACGCTGCGCGAGGAGCGGGTCGACTTCGCGGCGATCGGCGAAGGCCCGCAGACGCTGCAGCAGCTCCTCGACGTGCTGCGCTCGGCCGAGCCGGAGCGGGTCGAGACCGTCGCCGGGCTCGCCTATTGGAAGGAGGGCAAGGTCGTCCTCAACCCGATGCCGCCGCTGATCAGCGACCTCGACGCCGACCTGCCGGGCGACACCTGGGACCTGCTGCCGATGCAGCGCTATCGCGCGCATAATTGGCAATGCTTCGGCGATCTGGCGCGGCGCGTGCCCTACGCCTCGATCTACACCTCGCTGGGCTGTCCCTATAAATGCGCGTTCTGCTGCATCAACGCGCCTTTCGGCAAGTCCAACTACCGCATGCGCAGCCCGGAAGCCGTGGTCGGCGAGATCGAGCATCTCTACCGCACCTACGGCGTGCGCACCTTCAAGATCATCGACGAACTGTTCGTGCTCAACGATCGCCATGTCCGCGGCGTCTGCGAGGGGCTGATCGCGAAGGGATTCTCCGACGAGCTCAACATCTGGGCCTATGCCCGGCCCGACACGATCAAGCCCGGGCAGCTCGCGATGCTGCGCAAGGCCGGCATCCGCTGGCTGGCGCTCGGCATCGAATCCGGCAGCAAGAAGGTGCGCGACGAGGCCGACAAATCGCTCAAGAGCGACGACATCAAGGGCATCGTCGAGCAGATCCAGAAGGCCGGGATCCACATCATCGGCAACTACATCTTCGGCCTGCCCGAGGACGATCTCGAGACCATGCGCGAGACGCTGGAGCTCGCCAAGGAGCTCAACACCGAGTTCGCCAATTTCTACTCCGGCATGGCCTATCCGGGCTCGCGGCTCTACGAGCAGGCGCTGCAGGCCGATTGGGCGCTGCCGGCGAGCTGGAGCGGCTATTCGCAGCATGCCTACGATGCCCAGCCGCTGCCGACCAAGCATCTTGCCGCCGCGGAGGTCCTGCGCTTCCGCGATGCGGCGTTCGACGAGTATTTCACCAATCAACGCTATCTCGACATGGTCGCGCAGCGCTTCGGCCTCGAGACGCGGCGCCATCTCGAGGCGATGACGCGGCACAAGCTTCGCCGCAAGCTGCTCGAGCCGGAGGCGGAGGTCGCGTGACGAAGGCGGCGGCCGGCGGCAAGGCCCGGCCCGCTCCCGACCTCTTCCGGCATCGATGTCGCGGTGCTGGCCGGCGGGCTCGGGACGCGCGTGGCGGCGCGGCTGGGCGATCTCCCCAAGATCATGGCGCCCGCCGGCGGGCGCCCGTTCCTCGACCATCTCCTTGCCTGGCTGGCCGGCCAGGGCGCTCGCCGGGTCGTGCTCTGCCTCGGCCACCACGCCGATCCGGTCCTCGCCCATCTCCGGCAATCGCCGCCCGCCGGCATCGACATCGTCTGCAGCGTCGAGCCGGAGCCGCTGGGCACCGCCGGCGCGCTCGCCCATGCCCGGAAACTGCTCGCCAGCGACCCCGTGCTGGCGATGAACGGCGATACGCTGGCGGAGGTTGACCTCGCGGCCTTTCTCCGGGCCTACCGCGCCGCGCGCGCCGGCACGGCGCTGGTGACCGTCGCGGTCGACGAGCCCGGCCGCTATGGCCGCATCGAGATCGACGCGCAGGGACGGGTGATGCGCTTTCGCGAAAAATCGGCAGCCGGCGCGCCGCCCCACTGGGTCAGCGCCGGGATCTACCTGCTCGATCGGGCGACGCTCGACGAGATCGCCGCGCTGGGCCGCGGTTCGCTCGAGCACGACGTGTTCGAGCGGCGCCCCGCCGGCTCCATCTTCGCCTTTCGCACCGCCGGGCGTTTCCTCGACATCGGCACGCCGGAGACGCTGGCGATGGTCCGCGACGGCATCGGCACCTATGAAGCGGGCGCGAGTGTCCGATGATCATCAGCCGCACCCCCTTCCGCATCTCGCTCTTCGGCGGCGGCACCGACTACCCCGCCTGGTACCGCCGGAACGGCGGCGCCGTGGTGGGCACCACGATCAACAAATACTGCTACATCAGCCTCCGGGCGCTGCCGCCCTTCTTCGAGCACCGCCATCGCATCGCCTATTCCAAGATCGAGACGGTCAACGAGATCGCCGAGATCCAGCACCCGGCGGTGCGCGCGGTGCTGCAGCAGCTCGCGGTCACGGAAGGGCTGGAGATCCATCACGACGGCGACCTGCCCGCGCGCTCCGGGCTGGGGTCGAGCTCGGCCTTCACCGTCGGCATGCTCAACGCGATCTCGGCGCTGCGCGGCCGGATGGTCACGGCCCGCGAGCTCGCTGGCGAGGCGATCCGCATCGAGCAGGAGGTGCTGGAGGAGAGCGTCGGCTCGCAGGACCAGATCTGGGCCGCCTATGGCGGCACCAACGTGATCAACTTCCTGCCGGACGGCACCTTCCAGGTGACGCCGCTGATCATGAGCATGGACCGCCGCAAGGAGCTGCAGGCGTCGATCGCGCTTTATTTCACCGGCCTGTCGCGCTTCTCCTCCACCATCGCCGCCAAGAAGATCGCCAATTTCGAGGCGCGCGAGCGGCAGCTGCGGGCGATGGCCTCCATGGTGCCGGAGGCGGTCAATATCCTCAGCGACGAGCGGCGGCCGCTCAGCGAGATCGGCGCGCTGCTGCACGAGAGCTGGCAATTGAAGCGCCAGCTTGCCGACGCCGTCTCGACGCCGGCGATCGACGAGATCTACGAGGCCGGGCGCGCCGCCGGCGCGATCGGCGGTAAGCTGCTCGGCGCCGGCGGCGGCGGCTTCCTGCTGTTCTTCGTCGATCCGGCTAGGCGCGCGGCGCTGCGCGAGCGGCTCGGCAAGCTGATCGAGGTATCGGTCGAGATCGGCAGCCCCGGCAGCAAGATCGTCGTCTACGAGCCCTCGGGCCTCGAGAACAGTTGACCGCTCAAAGCTCCGGCTTCTTGCGGTAAAGCCATCCGCCCGTGGCCGGAAGGCCGCGCGGCGCCAGCTCGCCCGCTTCCGGGCGGTGGCGCAGCAGCCGCAGCGCGCGCCGCACGACCTGATGGAAGAAGGCGGCGGGCCGGCGCGGATATGTCGCGAGCGCGGCCGCCAGAGAGAGCACCGCCCGCGGATAGCGCCCGGCATAGAACGAGGCGGCCGCCTCTTCCATGCGCAGCCCCGATCGGAACCGCGCTGCGGTCCAGAATCCCTGCCGGCGCAGCGCGCTAAGATGCTTGGCGCGCAGCCGCGCGATCGCGTCGTGGACCGCCTCGGCATTGACGCTCTCGGCGATGAAGACCCGCGCCAGCGGCTCGCCGATGACCACGAGATCGTGCTGCGCCGCATAGCGCAGCAGCCAGTCCCAATCCTCCAGCCGCCCCAGGCTCTCGTCGAGCAGGCCATGGATGTCGAAGGCGCGGCGGCGAATGAAGGCGGTCGAGCCCGGGCTCAGCGTGCAGCCGCCGAGCAGGGTGTCGCGCCAGGGGCCGCGGCTCTGCGGGATCCGCGCCGTCACCTCGCGCGAGCGCTCGCGCATCATCCAATAGCCGGTGCAGCACATCAGCACGTCGTCCGGCGCCGCGGCCATGCAGGCGAGCTGGCGCTCGAGCTTCTCCGGCAGCCATTCGTCGTCGGAATCGAGGAAGGCGATGAACTCGCCGCGTGCCGCCTTGATCGCGGTGTTCCGCGCCGCCGCCGCGCCGCGATTGACCTCGTGCCGCAGCAGGCGCAGCCGCGGGTCCGGGACCCGGGCGAGCAGCCGCGCGACGGTACCGTCGGTCGAGGCGTCGTCGACCACCAGCAGCTCGAAATCGCCATGGGTCTGGGCGAGCACGCTGTCGACCGCGCGGTCGATGAGCGCCTCGCGGTTGTGGACAGGGATGACGACGCTGACCTGGGGCACGGAGCCCAGGATACAACCTGTTGCATTCCAGCCAAAGGTTTCGACCAGAATTCGGGCCAGGGGGCTTCTGCGAGCAGCCTGCCGCCGCCGCAGAGGATGGATACCCGCGCCGCGGTTCTCCCGCCGCCGCGAATCAACCCAAGATATCGTCCTCGGCGCCTTTTCAGCGGTTCCCTCGGGAGCGGCGGCCGTACCGTTTTTAAAGTATTGACGGGCTGCTTTCCCTGAATGCTAATTGATCCACCGGGGATGATTGGTTGTGGTCGAGCGCCTTTCGGCAACCTGCCGGAGCTCTCGTGCCGAGTGATGCTGCGACAGTAGAACTGAGGTCGCGCTGTCATGAATGATACCGACGACGGCCCCGGCCGCGCCGTCGATACCGGACTGTCCAGCCTCGCGCTGCTGCTGCGCCATTTGGGGCGGCCGGCGGATCTCGACCAGCTGTCGCACCGCTTCGGCGCGGCCGATGGCAGGACGGACGCCGTCGGGGTCGTCCGCGCCGGGCGGCAATCGGGGGTCAAGATCCGGCTTGCCACCTCGCGCTGGGACCGCCTCGGCCGTCTGGCGCTTCCCGCCATGGCCGAGCTGCGCGATGGTGGCTTCGTGGTGCTGGTCAAGGCCGCTTCCGACAGGGTCCTGATCCTCGATCCCCGGGAGCGCCAGAACAAGACGCTCGCGCGCGCCGAGTTCGAGGCCATCTGGAGCGGCCGGCTGATCCTCGTGGCGACGCGCGCGGCGCTCGCGGCGGCCGAGCGGCGCTTCGATTTCACCTGGTTCATCCCGGCGGTGGTGAAGCATCGTCGGCTCTTCGGCCGAGGTGCTCGCGGGCTCGCTCTTCCTGCAGCTCTTCGCGCTGGTCTCGCCGCTCTTCTTCCAGGTGGTGATCGACAAGGTGCTCGTCCACAATTCGCTGTCGACGCTGGACGTGCTGGTCCTCGGCCTGGTCGCGATCGCGGTGTTCGAGAGCGCTGCTCGGCGGGCTCCGGACCTATGTCCTCTCGCACACCACCACGCGCATCGACGTCGAGCTGGGCGCGCGGCTCTTCCGTCATCTGCTGGCGCTGCCCATGCTCTATTTCCAGGCGCGGCGCGCCGGCGATTCGCGTGGCGCGGGTGCGCGAGCTGGAGAACATCCGCAACTTCCTTACCAGCTCGGCGATGACCCTGGTCATCGACCTGCTGTTCACGGTCGTGTTCCTCGCCGTGATGTTCATGTTCAGTCGCCACGCTGACCTGGATCGTGCTGGCCTCGCTTCCCGTTCTATGCCGCCATGTCCGTTCGCGGTCACGCCGATCTTCCGCCGCCGCCTCGACGAAAAATTCAAGCGCGGCGCCGAGAACCAGGCGTTCCTGGTCGAGACCGTCAGCGGGGTCGAGACGCTCAAAGCGATGGCGGTCGAGCCGCAGATGCAGCGCCGCTGGGAGGAGCAGCTCGCGGGCTATGTGCGCGCCGACTTCAGCGTGCGGCAGCTCGGCAAGTCGGCCGAGCCAGGCGGTGCAGCTCTCAGCAAGCTGGCCACCGCCGCCGTCCTGTTCTTCGGCGCCCAGGCGGTGATCGACGGCAACCTGACCGTCGGCGAGCTGGTGGCGTTCAACATGCTGGCCGGCCGGGTGAGCGCCACCGGTGCTGCGGCTGGCGCAGCTCTGGCAGGATTTCCAGCAGGCGCGGCATCTCGATCGAGCGGCTCGGCGACATCCTCAACACGCCGCCCGAAGCCGGGCTTCAGGCCCGGCCGCACCGCGCTGCCGCCGGCTCGCGGCGCGGATCAGCTTCGAGCATGTCGTCTTCCGCTATCGGCCGCGACGGGCCGGAGGTGCTGCAGCAGATCTCGCCTCGACGATCCCGGCCGGCCAGATGGTCGGCATCGTCGGCCCCTCGGGCTCCGGCAAGATCACGCTCACCAAGCTGGTGCAGCGGCTCTATGTGCCGGAAAGCGGGCCGCGTGCTGATCGACGGCGTCGATCTCGGCGCTGGTCGACCCGGCCTGGCTGCGCCGCCAGATCGGCGTGGTGCTGCAGGAGAACGTGCTGTTCAACCGCACGATCCGCGACAACATCGCGCTCGCCGATCCCGGCATGGCGATGGAGCGGTGATCACCGGCGGCAAAGCTCGCCGGCGCGCATGAGTTCATCCTGGAGACTGCCGCGAGGGCTACGACACCATGGTCGGCGAGCGCGGCGCGACGCCTCTCCGGCGGACAGCGCCAGCGCATCGCCATCGCGCGGGCGCTGGCCTCCAACCCGCGGATCCTCGTCTTCGACGAGGCGACCAGCGCGCTCGACGCCGAGGCGGAACGCGTCATCCAGGACAACATGGCGATGATCTGCCGCGGGCCGCACCGTCATCATCATCGCCCACCGCCTCTCCGCGGTGCGTCAGGCACAACGCATCGTCACCATCGAGGCCGGGCGCGTCGTCGAAGACGGCACGCATGAGGCGCTGCTGCGCCGGGGCGGCCGCTATGCGGCGCTCTATCGCCACCAGATCGGCGTGATGCCCGATGCCTAGCGCCGCACTCCGCGCCATGGCGATCGCCCGCGCCGCCTGGCGCGAGGACCGCGCGCGGCCGAAGCATCCGCGGCGGCGGCGCGACGAGCTCGAATTCCTACCGGCCGCGATCGAGATCCTGGAGACGCCGGCCTCGCCCGCCGCGCGCGCGATCGCCTGGACCATCATGGCGCTGTTCGTCTTCGCGATCGCCTGGGCCTCGATCGGCAAGGTCGACGTGGTCGCCGTGGCGCAGGGCAGGATCGTGCCCGCGGGCCGGAGCAAGATCGTGCAGCCGCTGGAAGCCGGCGTGGTCAGGGCGATCCACGTCGAGGACGGCCAGTCGGTGCGGGCGGGACAGGTGCTGATCGAGCTCGACGCGACCGCGACCGAGGCCGACCGCCGGCGGCTGGCCGCCGATCTCGCCGGCGCGCGGCTCGATGCGAGCCGGCTGCGCGCCGCGCTGAGGGAAGACCCCGAAGCCGCCTTCACGCCCCCGGCCGCAGCCGCGCCGCTCCAGATCCAGCTCAGCCGGGCGCTGCTCGCCTCGCAGCTCGGCGAGTACCACGCCAAGCTCGCTTCCCTCGACCAGCAGGTCGCGCAGAAGCGCGCCGAGCTCACCGGCGTCGAGGCGAACATCGTGAAGCTCGAACGCACGCTGCCGCTGGTGCGGGAGCAGGCGCGGGCGCGCAAGGAGCTGGCCGAGCGCGGCGTCTATTCACGCCTCTCGGCCATGGACACGGAGCAGAAGGCGATCGAGCAGGAGCAGGATCTGGCGGTGGCGCACGCCAGCCGTGAGGAGGCGACCGCGGCGATCACCTCGCTGCAGCGCCAGCGGGCGGAAGCCGAGGCGGAATTCCGCAAGACGACGCTGCTGGCGCTGGCCGACGCCGAGCAGCACGTCGCCAACGACACCCAGGACCTGGCGAAGGCCGACGAGCGCAACGAGCTGCAGACGCTGACGGCGCCGATCGACGGCGTGGTGCAGCAGCTCGCCATCCACACGGTGGGCGGCGTGGTGACGCCGGCGGAGCAGCTCCTGGTCATCGTCCCGAAGGGCGGGGCGCTCGAGGTCGAGGCCACGATCCTCAACCGCGACATCGGCTTCATCCGGCCGGGGCAGGAGGCGCGCATCAAGCTCGAGCCGTTCCCGTTCACGCGCTACGGCACGATCTCGGGGCGGGTGCGGTCGGTGTCGCACGACGCGGTCCAGGACCAGAGCCAAGCCGCGCCGACCGGTGAGGCGCCGACCCAGGCGCAGAGCGAGGCGCAGCATCCCGGCCAGAGGCTGGGCCTCGTCTATCCCGCGCGCATCTCGTTGGAGCGCACGGTGATCAACATCGACGGAAATCCGACACCGCTGGGCGCCGGCATGGCGGTCACGGTCGAGATCAAGACCGACCGGCGGCGGATCATCGAATACCTGCTGTCGCCATTGTTGCGCTATCGGCAGGACAGCCTGCACGAGCGATAAGAACGAAGGATGTAACGAGGGGAGAAGCTGACGATGCGGCTCGGGACTTTGTCGAACTGGCTTGCCGCCAAACAGACCGACGGCTCGGACAGTTCAAGCTCGTCTTCCTATTCGAGCCTCGACACGCTCGACGGTGGCGGCGCGGCGACTGCGTGGACGCCGTGGTCGGATACGGGCGCGGCCGGCGGCGCGTTCGGCGATCCGGCGTTCGGCGCCGGCTTCGCTGCTGGCGAAGCAAGCTCGGGGCTCGGCGGACGAAGCCCCTTGGTCATCGCCGAGATAGTGGGAATCGGCTCGGAATTCGGTCGCCGCCGCGACCGCGGCGACCATCACCTCAGCGCCAGCCCTATCGTCGGGGATCACCAACAGCCCGGTCTCGCCCGAGGCGGACGACGTGCTGGGCGGCGCCCAGGCGACGGCCAGCTACGGCGTCACGGGCTCGGGCATCAAGATCGGCATCATTTCCAACAGCTTCAATGATTATGGCTATGCCGGCGTCGACGAAGCCGACGGGGCGCTCCCTTCCGCGGCCAATGTCGATATCCTGCAGGACCAAGCCGGCGGCGACGATGAAGGGCGCGCCATGGCGCAGATCGTCCATTCGATCGCGCCCGGCGCCTCGATCGATTTCTACACCGCCGGCGGCAGCGCGAGCAGCATGGCCACAGCCATCGCCGCGCTGCAAGCGCAGGGCTGCCAGATCATCTGCAGCGACGTCAATTTCAGCGTCGCCGGCGAAGAGTCGATGTTCCAGCAGGGCGGTCCGATCAACAACGCCATCGACGCCGCCGTCGCCGCGGGCGTCACCTATTTCACCTGCGCGACCAATTACGGCACCGCCTCCGCCTATCAGAGCGCCTTCACTCCCGAGACCGTGAACCTGCCGGGCCTAGGCACGGTCACGGCCAATAATTTCGGCGGCGGCAGTCCATACGAAGCGATAAACCTCACCTATGGCTATCCCACCTCCATCGATCTGCAATGGAACCAGCCGTGGCTGTCGATCGATGGTCATGGCGACACCAGCACCCTCACGCTCAGCGTGTTCTCCCGCAACGGTTCCACCTATAGCCCGGTGGAGAGCGTATCGACCTCGGTCGGCGGGAACGCCGTCCTGAGCTTTGATTTGCCTGACTACCTCTCCGGCACCTACTACATCACGGTAACGCAGGGCGCCGGCGCCAGCTTTACGGGCCAGTTCAAGATCGAGGCCGAAAACAACTCCTTCTCTCCCGTCACCCTTGCGGGCGCCAATAGCGGCACGCTGATCGGCAATGCCATGGATCCGAACGCCATCGTCGTCGGCGCGGCGCCGGTCACGGATCCCACGACGATGGAAGTCTTCTCGTCGAATACCACCAGCGGCCCCAGCGAGTATCTGCTCAATTCGAGCGGCAATCCAATATCGCCGGTCTCTGCCGGCGTTACGCTGACAGCCGTCGACGGCAACGGGATCGCCGATACGACGGGTATCGGCAGCAATTTCTACGGCACCTCGGCAGCGACCCCAGCAGCGGCCGCCGTGGGGGCGTTGGTATTGCAGGCGAATACCAGCCTCAACCCCGATGACATCGAGGACCTTCTGGACGACAGTGCCACCGTCATCGGGTCCGCGGCGGCGAGCGGGGCCGGGCTGATCAATGCCGATCTCGCCGTGGGTTATGCCGAGACGGCCACCATTACGGCAACGGCGAGCAACGATGTCCTCTACGGCACGCATCTCGGCGATACTTTTGTCGGCGGTCCCGGTAGTCACTACTTCATCGGAACCGGCGGCACCAACACGCTTAGCTATGCGGCGGCGCCCGGCCCGGTGACGGTGAGCTTGTCGACGGACACGGTTTCCAGCGGCTACGGCGGCATCGACAGCTTCTTGGGCATTCAGGTTTTCAAGGGCGCGGCCAACTACGCCGACACCTTCGTCGGCGGCGGTGGAAACCATACATTCATCGGTGGCGGCGGTCTCAACACGCTCGACTACTCGCAAGAGCCTGGCGCGGTGAACGTCAACTTCAGTACGGGGACCGCGACGAATGGCGCTGGGGGCACCGATACATTCTCGTATATCCAGAATCTCGTAACCCCCAACCTCGTCGGCAACGTGGTGACGATCGGCGGCGCGCTCAGCCGGAATGTCTTCGTCAGCAGCGGCACCCTGGACTTCGCCAGCGGCAGCACCGCGACGGTCACGGGTAATGGAAACACGATCACCGGCGGCGGCGGGATCGACCTCGCAATCTCCGGCACCGGAAACACCTTTACGCTGTCCGGCACGGGCAACAGCATCACCATGGCCCATGCGAACACGTATTTTGGCCGCGGCAGCACGGCGTCGCTCATCGGGAACTACGATACCGTCACCGATGCTGGAGACACGAACCTATCGCTGGCCGGCAGCTACGGCTCGGTGACGGTGGTCGGCATTGACTCGACACTGTCCCTCGACTGCCTGGACGAGACGGTGGCGATCAGCAATGGCACCGTCAGCTTCGCCGGCGGCGACAGTGCCAGCTTCACCGGCGACAGCGACACGATCACCGGCAATGCCGGCGACAGTTTGGCTTTTTCGGGTACTGGCGACAGCATCACGCTGGGCCATAGCAACCTCAGCTTCGCCAATGGCAGCACGGGATCGGTGACCGGGAATTTCGATACTATCACCGCCGCCGGGAACACGACCCTGTCGCTGGTCGGCTCCTTCGGCTCGGCGGTGGTGACCGACAACGGCGTGACGCTGTCGTTGAATTGCCTTTATCAGAGCCTGAGCGTCAGCAGCGGCACCCTAGACTTCGCCAGTGGCAGCACCGCGACGGTCACGGGTAATGGAAACACGATCACCGGCGGCGGCGGGATCGACCTCGCAATCTCCGGCACCGGAGACACCTTTACGCTGTCCGGCACGGGCAACAGCATCACCATGGCCCACGCGAACACGTATTTTGGCCGCGGCAGCGCGGCGTCGCTCATCGGGAACTACGATACCGTCACCGATGCTGGAGACACGAACCTATCGCTGGCCGGCAGCTACGGCTCGGTGACGGTGGTCGGCATTGACTCGACACTGTCCCTCGACTGCCTGGACGAGACGGTGGCGATCAGCAATGGCACCGTCAGCTTCGCCGGCGGCGACAGTGCCAGCTTCACCGGCGACAGCGACACGATCACCGGCAATGCCGGCGACAGTTTGGCTTTTTCGGGTACTGGCGACAGCATCACGCTGGGCCATAGCAACCTCAGCTTCGCCAATGGCAGCACGGGATCGGTGACCGGGAATTTCGATACTATCACCGCCGCCGGGAACACGACCCTGTCGCTGGTCGGCTCCTTCGGCTCGGCGGTGGTGACCGACAACGGCGTGACGCTGTCGTTGAATTGCCTTTATCAGAGCCTGAGCGTCAGCAGCGGCACCCTAGACTTCGCCAGTGGCAGCACCGCGACGGTCACGGGTAATGGAAACACGATCACCGGCGGCGGCGGGATCGACCTCGCAATCTCCGGCACCGGAGACACCTTTACGCTGTCCGGCACGGGCAACAGCATCACCATGGCCCACGCGAACACGTATTTTGGCCGCGGCAGCGCGGCGTCGCTCATCGGGAACTACGATACCGTCACCGATGCTGGAGACACGAACCTATCGCTGGCCGGCAGCTACGGCTCGGTGACGGTGGTCGGCATTGACTCGACACTGTCCCTCGACTGCCTGGACGAGACGGTGGCGATCAGCAATGGCACCGTCAGCTTCGCCGGCGGCGACACCGCGACGGTCACCGGCAGCTCCGACAGCCTTACCATCAATGGCGAGGTAAGTCTCCTCAGCGGTAGTGGCAACACCCTGGTCGCCGGCTCAGCCGGCAGCACGATGACCGGCAGCAGCGGCGGCAACACCTTCGCCTTCGCCGACAGCTCCGGCAGCGCTACGATCGTGGATTTCACCGCCAGCACGAGCAACGTCCTGGATCTGAGCGGCGTCAGCCAGTTTGCCAGTGGCGGCCTCAGCGACGTCGAGAGCCACTGGGCGACGAGCGGCAGCAATGTGGTGATCACGGACCCCACCAGCTCGCACACGCTGACGCTGCAGAACACCACGATCGCCTATCTTCTGGCGCATAGCAGCGAGATCCATACCTGAGAGCCCCGGCGACCGGCGGCGGGCCCGCGGCGGTTGACCGGCCGCCGGACGGCGCTAAGCTGGCGGCAGGGAAGAAACGCCATGCCGAAGCTGCTGAGCCAGGCCCAGATCGAGCGCTATCGGGAGGAAGGCTTTATCTTCCCCGTCCGGGTCATGAGCGTCGACGCGGCGCTGGAGCTGCGCCTGAGGCTCGAGCGCTTCGAGCGCGAGAGCGGCGGCCCGCTCAAGGGCGATCTCCGGCACAAATCGCACCTGCTCTTCACCTGGCTCGCCGAGTTGGTGCGGCACCCGCGCATCCTCGACGCGATCGAGGATCTCTACGGCCCCGACCTCTTGTGCTGGTCGAGCAATTTCTTCATCAAGGAGAGCGAGACCCCGGCCTTCGTCTCCTGGCACCAGGATTTCACATATTGGGGGCTGAGCAAGCCCGACGTGGTCTCGGCCTGGGTCGCCTTCACCGCGGCCGACCGCGCCAACGGCGCGATGCGCGTCATTCCCGGCAGCCACAAGCGCGACCAGATCCCGCATCGCGACACCTTCGCCAGGCACAATCTGCTGACCCGCGGCCAGGAGGTTGCGGTCGAGGTCGATGAGAGCGAGGCGGTGACGATCGAGCTCGAGCCCGGCGAGATGTCGCTCCATCATGTGCGCCTGGTGCATGGCTCGCCGCCCAACCCGTCCGGCGACCGCCGCATCGGCTTCGCCATCCGCTACGTGCCGACCCATGTCCGCCAGATCGCGGGCGAGGACAGCGCCAGCCTGGTGCGCGGCGAGGACCGTCACGGCCATTTCGCGCCCGAGCCGGCGCCGCCGGCCGATCTCGACCCCGCCATGCTCGAGCTGCACCGGCGCATCGCCGCGCGCAGCGCGGAGATCCTCTATCGCGGCACCGGCGTCGGCAGCTTCAACGACCCGCGCGGCGCAGGCTTGCGCTAAAGTCCGGCGCGGCAAGGGAGGGAGAAGAAATGGCCGAGGACGCCGTCGTCGAGATCTCGCAGTTCATCGAGCAGGGCAAGGTCGGCCGTTTCCAGATCTTCGTCGCGGTGCTCTGCGCGCTGGCCGTGTTCATGGACGGCTTCGACACGCAGATGGTGGGCTATGTGCTGCCGGCGATCGCCCGCTCGCTGCACATCGCGCCGCCGGCGCTCACGCCGGTGGTGGTCAGCGGGCTCTTGGGGCTGATGGCGGGCGCGCTGATCTTCGGCCTTGCCGCCGACCGCCTCGGACGCAAGCCGGTGATCATCCTCTGCCTCGTCTTCTTCGGCATCGCTATGCTGCTGACGCCGACGGCGCACACGGTGACGGGGCTGAGCCTCTGGCGCTTCCTCACCGGGCTCGGCCTCGGCGGCGCGATGCCGAACGCGATCGCGCTGACCGCGGAATACTCGCCCCAGCGCAGCCGCGCCACGATGGTGATGATGATGTTCTTCGGCTTCTCCCTCGGCGCGGCGGTCGCGGGCTTCGCCACCGCCGCGCTGATCGAGCGCTTCGGCTGGCCGGCCGTGTTCTATACCGGCGCGGCGCTGCCGATCCTGTTCGCGCCGCTGCTGGTGGTGGTGCTGCCGGAATCGATCCGCATGCTGGCGCTGCGCGGAACCCAATCCCGGCGCATCGCGCGGCTGCTGGCGCGCATCGATCCCCTGCGCGCGCCGGCCGCCGACGCCCGGTTCGTCGTCACCGAGGAGGAGGAGACGCGCGGCCTGCCCGTGGCGGAGCTCTTCCGCGGGCGCCGGGCGCGCTCGACGGTGCTGCTCTGGATCATGTTCTTCATGAACCTGCTCTGCATCTTCTTCCTCGCCACCTGGCTGCCGACGGTGATCCACGACAAAGGCCTGTCGCTGGAAATCGCCGCGGTGGCCACGGCGCTGCTGCAGATCGGCGGCTGCACCGGCACGCTCTGTTTCGGCCCGCTGATCGACCGCTTCGGCGCCTTCGCCGTCTTGTCCGTGACCTATCTCGGCGCGGCGCTCTTCATCGCCCTGGTCGGCCTGTCCGGCACGCTCGCGCCGGTGATCATGCTGACCGTCTTCGCCTCGGGCTTCTGCATCGTCGGCGGCCAGAACGCGATGAACGCGCTGGCCTCGACGATCTATCCCACGGCGATCCGCTCGACCGGCGTGGGCTGGGCGCTGGGCATCGGCCGCATCGGCACCATGGCGGGCTCGGCCATGGGCGGCGCGTTGCTGGCGGCCCGGCTGCCGATCCCGACGATCTTCATGGCCGCGGCACTTCCCGCCTTGTGCACCGCGGCCGCCACCTTCGCCCTCGGCCGCGCCGAGCGGCGGCGGCACGGGCGCCTGGGCGAGGCCTTCGCCCCGGGCCGCGCCGCGGCCGAGTGATCCGCCCTACCCCGTCGCCGGCCTAAAGGAGAGGTTCATGCTCGATCCGGAGATCGCCCGATCCCTCATGAAGGCCGTCGATGCCGGCTTCGAGGAGCAGATCGACCTGACCGCGGAGCTGGTGCGCTTCCCCTCGCTGCGCGGCGCCGAGCACACCGCCCAGGATTTCGTCGCGACCGAGATGCGCCGGCGCAGCCTCGCCATCGACCGCTTCCCGGTCAAGGTGGAGGAGATCCGCCACCTGCCCGGCTTCTCGCCGGTGCATGTCAGCTACGACAACGCCATCAACGTCGTCGGCTGCCACCGCGCCGACCATCCCCGCGGCCGCTCGCTCATCCTCAACGGCCATATCGACGTGGTGCCGACGGGTCCGCTCGACATGTGGACGAGCCCGCCCTTCGAGCCGCGGCGCGACGGCAACTGGCTCTATGGCCGCGGCGCCGCCGACATGAAGGCGGGGCTGGTCGGCTGTCTCGCCGCGCTCGACGCGCTGAAAAGGATCGGCTGCCGCCCGGCGGCGGACGTCATCGTCCAATCGGTGATCGAGGAGGAATGCACCGGCAACGGCGCGCTCGCCTGCCTCGCGCGAGGCTATCGCGCCGATGCGGTGCTGATCCCCGAGCCGACCTGGGACAAGCTGGTCCGCGCCCAGGTCGGCGTCCTCTGGTTCCAGGTCCGGGTGCGCGGCATCCCCGTCCATGTCCGCGACGCCGGCGCCGGCGCCAACGCGATCGAGGCCGCCTATGGGCTGATGCAGGCGCTGCACCGGCTGGAGGAGGAGTGGAACGCCCGGCGCAGCGCCTGCCCGCCCTTCGCCGCGGTGGAGCACCCGATCAATCTCAACATCGGCAAGATCGCCGGCGGCGACTGGGCCTCGAGCGTGCCCGCCTGGTGCACTTTCAACGTCCGGGTGGCGATCTATCCTGGCCAGGAGATCGCCGATGCCAAGCGCGAGATCGAGCAAGCGATCCTGTCGGCGGCGCAGCAGAACCGCTTCCTCGCCAATTTCCCGCCGGAGATCGTCTATCACGGCTTCGAGGCGGAAGGCTATGTGCTGACGGGCGCGGAGGCGCCGGTCGAGCGGCTCGCCGCCGCCCACCGCGCCGTCTTCGGCCAGGCGCTCGCCGAGGTCGCCACCACGGCCACGACCGACGCGCGCTTCTTCGGCCTCTATGCCGGCATTCCCGCCCTGGTCTATGGCCCCAATTCCGACTCGATCCACGGCTTCGACGAGCGCGTCGATCTGGAGTCCCTGCGCCGGGTCACCCAGGCGATGACCCTCTTCATCGCCGATTGGTGCGGGCTGGAAAGGTAGGGCACCGGGGTCGTCGACGCACGTTCATGGCAGTGTGAGTTGGCCTGCGCAGATTTTGGCGCATACAGCGGACCAACCGCTGCGTCGCGTTTCCTCGGCCTCCAGCGTGGATGTCGGCCGCACCATCCGCGCCCAGACCAAGAAAATCGAAGCCTATGACGATTTCCCAGGCCGCCCTGGTCAATGGTCTCGCGCTCAGCGGCTTCTGGGAATAAACCCAGGCACGCCGGTCTCTACGACGGTATTGAATCGGATCGTCGTCGCGACGCCGTCCCGAATCTCCTGCATGGCGTCTTCCGGCAGGGGCGAAAGCTCAAAGTTCTCCCGGATGCGGGCGGGCGTAACCGAGGTCGTCAGGAACGCGGTGCCGCGTTGTACCGCCCAGGCAAGCAAGACCTGGGCAGGGGTTTTCCTGACACGCTGTGCGATGGCGAGGATCACCGGATGATCCTGCAATCTCGGCTCCATTCCATGCCCCAGCGCCGCAAACGCGAGCAGCACAATCCCATGTCGCTGACAATAGTCGAGCAAATCCCATTCCGGGAGATACGGATGGGATTCGACCTCTACGACCGCCGGCTTGATGCGCGCGGCTTCAACGATCTCTTTCAGCTTCTCCAAATTGATATTCGATAAGCCGATCGACTTGCACCGGCCCTCGTCTACCAAGCCCTCCAACGCCCGCCAGGTTTCCACCAATGTCACCCCAGGATCATAGATAACCTGGCCGCGCTCGTTCCTCGGGTCCTGCTCGTCGCCCGGTTGGAAGGCAAAGGGGGTGTGGACGAGATAGCAATCGACATAGTCGAGTCGGAAGTCGCTGGCGACTCGCCTCGAAGGCGGGCTTGACCCGCTCAGGACGATGATTGTTATTCCAGAGCTTTGTGGTGACGAACACATCCTGCCGCTGGATCGTCCCCGCCTGGAATACATCCTGCATCGCGTCGCCGACCGCTTGTTCATTGCGATAGCGCTCCGAGCAATCGAAGTGACGGAACCCCACTTCCAATGCGGTCTTGGTTGCCTGTCCGGTCGCGAGGAGATCCGGAATCAGCGTACCAAACCCGACGGCAGGAATTGCACCGGATCCGTGGGCGAGGGGGATCTTCGCATAGCGAAGAGCGTCGGGCGCTACCATGCTTGTGCTCCTCCGTTCCGAGATCCAGCTTGGCACCGGAAGCGCTGGATCTCCGCCTCGCGCCGGTGCATTTCACCGCATCGGCTCGACCAGGTGCGCCCGAGACGGCCCGGGCTTGAACGGATCGCCGAAGTACTGCGTCTCGCGGGCGACCTTTCCGTCGCTGAATTCCATGATGCTGACGGTGTAAGACGGCACGCCGTCATAGCTGAGCACGAATTCGGTGACCCAGAGATCGCCGTTGCCGATGATCCGCTGGACGGCGAAGCGCTTCCCGCTCGGCTGCACCGTTCTGCTCTCTTGGATGTTGTGTCGGCCGCGAATGCGTTCGCCCGACTGCGGATAGTGGAGCACCGCGTCCTCGCGATAGATCTCATGCTCGACCGCAAAATCATTCGCATCGGATGCAGCCCAGTGCCGCTCGAGCGCATCCCGTATCTCCCGATCTCCCATCTCGATCTCCCGTGCCGCGTCTCGCCGCGGCATCACGCGGCTTGAGCTCGCCAAGTATGGTAGGAATGTGCTCCGACACCGTCGGATGGCCAGCGGACGCGACAAGAGGCGCCCCAGGACCCGCCGGGAAAATGATCGTGAACGTGCTTCACTGCTGGTGATCGCGCGTTTTCCTGGAGAATACTCAGCAACTCGCGACAGTTCGATGATGAGCCTGAATCTTACAGCGGTCAACCTTGGGACCACAGAAGTGCGGCGGACGTGATGCGTTACAGACTATGAAGACCGGCTTGCGACTTCGGCGGAGGGGCGTCACGGCCCGTGCGAGCCGCGCCATCGGCTCGGGCGTCACTGGCCGCATTCGTCGCATGCGTCGTCTGGAGCTGCCCGACGACACTGTGGAGCTGGCGCGATTTCTCATCGGCAAAGTACTCGTCCGCGATCACCGCCGCGGCAGAACCAGCGGTCGAATCGTGGAGACGGAGGCGTATCCTGTGGGCGATGCAGCCGGTCATGCATTCATCGGCATGACCGCAGCCAATCAGTCGCTGTTTCTCGCAAAAGGTCACGCCTACGTCTATTTCATATATGGCTCGTCCTATATGTGCAATGTCGCGGCCGAGCGGCGGGGCGTCGGAGCCGGAGTGCTGCTACGGGCATTGGAGCCGTTGGAGGGGATTTCCCTGATGCAGCGCCGTCGCGGCACGACACGGCTGACGGAGTTGGCCAAAGGCCCGGGTCGGCTCGCAACCGCGATGGCGATCGATCGCGACTGCGACGGAATCGACCTGTGCGCCGCCGGACCGCTTTGGCTGGGCCAGGATGAGCGGCCCGGCATACGTCCCTCCCGGAGTGTTCGCATCGGATTGACGAAAGAAGTCGATCGGCTGCTCCGCTTCTACGAGCGCGGCAGCACCTATGTCAGCGGGCCGCGCCGATTGCTGAGTTAGGCCCCGGCGATACGGATAGGAGATCGGGCTACCCGAGCTTTCGCTTCAGCAGCCGCTCGGCGTTGCCGCTGAAGATCTTGGCGCGGCTCGCGGGGTCGAGTGCCTCCGCCGCGATGGCGTCGCGGGTGGCGGCGATCGGGCCGAAGGGCGCGTCGCTGGCGAACACCACCTTGTCGGCGCCGAAGAAGGCGAGGCCGCAGGGCAGACCGTGCGAGGCGCCGAACAGCGCCGTGTCGGCGTGAAACATCTTGAAATAGTCGAGATGCGGCCGCTTGAGGCCGGCGAGCACGCCGGAATAATCCTCCTCGCGGGTGCGGCTGCCGAGCACGGCGAGCCCGCTCTCGATGCGCTTGTCGAAGAACGGGATCATGCCGCCCAGATGGTGGGTGATGATGTCGAGCCCGGGATGGCGGTCGAAGAGGCCGGAAAAGACCAGCCGCGCCATCGCCACCGAGGTGTCGTAGGGCCAGCCGAAGCACCACCAGAGCTCGAAGCGCGAGCGCGGCTCGGCGGCATAGTCGGTGGTCTCGGCGGTGCGCGCGGGATGCAGCCAGATCGGCCGCCCGTGGCCCGCCATCGCCGCGAACAGCGGCGCGAATTCCGGCCGGTCGAGCGGCTTGCCCTGAACGTTGGTGAAGATCTGCACGCCGACGGCGCCGAGCCCGGTGATGGCGCGGTCGAGCTCGCGCATCGCCGTGTCCATGTCGGTCAGCGACAGCGCCGCGACGAATCCGGGAAAGCGGTCCGGATGGCGCCGGCAGAGCTCGGCCATGCCGTCATTGGCGAGACGCGCCAGCTCGGCGCCGGTCGCGGCATCGGCGAAATCCTCGATCGGCGGGTTCGGCAGCGCCACGATCTGGCAGTAGTCGCCGATCGCGTCCATGGCGCGGAAGCGCTGGTCGAGATCGTGCAGCTCGCGCACCTGCATCAGCCGCTTGACCAGGCCGAAGCGGGCGCCGCCCTTTTCCAGCGCGCCGGTGAATTCCCGCGGCAGCACATGGGTGAAGATGTCGACGATCATGGCTGCGCCCCCCGCGGCCCGACGATGAGATTGAGGAGCGCCTGGCGCTTTTCCACCATGACCGCGTGGAGCGCGCGCTCGAGCGCCGCCGGCAGCGCGTCCGCCGTCTCGACGCGCTCGCCATACCCGCCATAGACCGCCATCATGTGCTCGAAGGCGGCGGCGGGGCCGAGATGCGCCACCGGAATGCGGTTGGCGCGCGCGGCGTGGCCGTCGGGGAAGACGCTGAGCGCGGCGCGCTCGACCTCCTCCCACATGGCGTTGTTGAAGATCACGAACAGCACCGGCAGATCGAGCGCGCGCAGCACCTGATGGCCGGCGGTCGGATTGCCGAACATGTAGGCGCCGTCGCCCAGCGTGGCGATGACCGGCCGCTCGGGCGCGGCGAGCTTGGCGCCGATCGCGGCCCCCATGCCCCAGCCGAGACCGCCGCCCGAGGGCGTGCCGAAATAGCTGCGCGGCTGGCGGAACTCGGCATGACGCTGGATCAGCGGATATTCGTTGACGAGGAGGGCATCGGCCGGCTTGGCGCGCGAGATGCAGTGGCTCGCCCAGGCCGGATGGATCGGCTGGGCCGAGGCCACCCGCGCCAAGGCCTGCGCCGTCTCGGCGGCGCGGCGCTCGCGGGCCGCGGCCAGGCGCTGCCGGCGCGCCGCAATCGCAGCGGGCGCGATCCGGCCGGCGAGCGCCGCGGCGAGCTGCGGCAGCGCCACCGCGGTCGCGCCGGTCACCGCGACGTCGCAGGGAAATCCCCGGATGGGCAGGCGCTGGAACAGTGGATCGGCGGCGAGCTGGATCACCTTGCAGCCCGGCGCGGGATCGCCGTGGCGCAGCGGAATCCAGGGCACGTCGCTGTCGACGCACAGGATGGCGTCGGCCTCGCCGAGATGCGGCAGGGGATCGTAGCCCAGCAGCATCGGATGGTCGGTCGGGAGCGAATTGGCGAGCGCGCGGAACTCGATCACCGGCACGGCGAAGCGCTCGGCGAAATCCGCCAGCGCCGCGGCGTCGGCGGCGCGCCGGCCGGTGGCGCGGGCGAAGATCAGCGGCCGCTCCGCCGCGGCCAGGATCGCGGCGGCGCGCTCCAGCGCGTCGGGCGCGGCGCCGGGCCGCGTGTAGAGCCCGCGACGCGGCTCGGTGTCGAACGTGAAGCGCGCCATCGCCGCGCTCAGCACCTCGCGCGGCAGCGACAGATAGACCGGGCCGCAGGGCTCGGTGGTGGCGATCTCGAGCGCGCGGTCGACGACGTCCTCGAGCTGCTCGCCGTTGCGCAGCTCGTAATCCCATTTGCACAGCTCGCGCACCATGCCGGCCTGGTCGAACATCTCCTGGCCCCAATGGATGCCGGTGTCGCGCGAGCCGCGCATGCCCCGCTCGGTGAGCGGATTGCGCCCGGCGGTGAACAGCATCGGCACCTGGTCGCGCGCGGCGTTGGCGAGGGCGTTGATGCCGTTGGCGGTGCCGACATTGACGTGGAACATCACCGCCTGCGGCTTGCCGGTGAGCAGGTAATAGCCATGCGCCATCGACGCTGCGACGTTCTCATGCGCGACCGAGACCACCTTGAGCCGCGGCGTGCGGCCCTTGGCCTCGGCGGCGGCGAGGCCCTCGACCATGGGCGCGAAATCGGTGCCGCCATTGGCGAAGAGCCAGTCGATGCCGCGCTCGGCCAGCAGGGTGACATAGGCCTCGGCGACGGTCTCGACCTCGATCGTCTTTTTCATCGGCGCCTCCCGCGATCGCCGGTCGGGCGCATGCCGGCAATTCGAACACGTTCAGCCTAGGATCGGCCTCCGCCCCCGTCAACGCCGAGGCTTGCCGCGCTGCGTCCGCCATGCTACCTCGGACGCCCGTTCTCCGAGGTCGCCGGTGCAGCTTCGACGCCAAGAACCGAGCCTGCGCGAGCGCAACAAGGCGCGCAAGCTGCAGAAGATCAGCCGCGCCGCGCGCACGCTGTTCATCCGCCGCGGCTACGACGCCACCACGCTGCGCCAGATCGCCGCCAAGGCCGATGTCGGGCTCGGCACGCTCTTCTCCTACGCCAGCGACAAGCGCGACCTGCTGTTCCTCATCATCAACGACGACATCGAGGCGATGAACGCCCGCGCCTTCGCCGAGGCGGCGCAAGGCGCGCCGCTGCTCGAGCGGCTGATGGGCATCTTCCGCCGCTTCTTCGAGTTCTTCGGCCAGCAGCCGAACCTGTCGCGCATCATCCTGAAGGAGCTGACCTTCTATTCCGCGGGACCGCAGGCGCAGCGCTTCCAGAGCGGGCGGACGCAGGTGCTGGCGCGGCTGGCGCAGGTGGTGGCCGAGGCGCAGCGCGCGGGCGAGATATGCTCCACGGAGGATGCCGCCGAGATCGCCGACACGATCTTCTCGATCTATGCCGCCGCGATCCGGCAGTGGCTGGGCGCGGCCGAGCCCGATCTCGAGCACGGCCTGGCGGCGCTGCGCCGCCATTTCCGCCTGCTGGTTACTGGCCTCGACCCGCGTACCATAACCGCCGCCCCCGCGAAGGCGGGGGCCCAGGAGCAACCGCACGTCGCTCGTGCTGGCTCCCCGCTTTCGCGGGGAAGGCGACAATAACGACGGGACCTGCCCGGAACCACCCTATAGGCCCAAAATCCGCTCGGCGTTGGCGTGGAAGATCTTCTCCATGACGGCGTCGGCGTAACCCAGCTCGCGCCATTCGCGCAGCAGGCGGTCATAGGGGATGCTGGGATAGTCGCTGCCGAACATCACCTTGTCCTGGAGGCGCGCGCGGATGTCGATCTTGAGCTGCGCCGGGAAATATTTCGGCGCCCAGCCCGACATCTCCCAATAGACATTGCCCTTGTGCAGCGCGACCGCGGTCATCTCGTCGACCCAGGGCCAGCCGGGATGCGCGGCGATGATCGTGAGCTCGGGGAAATCGGCCGCCAGCTCGTCGATGCAGGAGGGATGCGCGTGGCGGATCTTGGCGCCCATCCCGCCCGGCATGCCGGCGCCCATGCCGGTGGTGCCGACGTCGATCATCACCGGCACCTTGAGCGCGTTGATGACCTCGAACAGCGGATAGAGCCGCCGGTCGTTGACCGCGAAATGGCCCATGATCGGGTGGAAGTGGAAGCCCAGCATGCCGAGCCCGGTGATCGCGTGCTTCGCCTCCTGGATCGCGATCTCGCCCTTGAAGGGGTCGACCGCCGCCCAGGCGTGGATGATGCGGTCGGGATGGCGCTTCTGCATCGCCTTGACGTAGTCGTTGGAGCAGGGCGGCGTGCCGGTGGTGGTCTCGAGGTCGAGCGCCACCAGCACCGCCTCGACCCCCGCGGCGGCGAATTCGGCGACGACCTCGTCCTCCTGCTTCCAGGTCCAGGCGCGATTCCAGTACGTCGCCAGCGCCTCGACATAGGGCCCCTGGCAGCGGATCCAGGGCTCGGTGTTGGGATAGCAGTGGAGATCGATGATACGCATGCGGGCTCCTGGGTATTCTTCAAGTTCTGCACCGAGCGGCTTTCGCGGTTGCCGGCGCAACCGTTGACGCCGCCGCGGACGAACGCCCTCAGGGGCGTCCGCCGAGCATCTCCACCAGCGCTTTCTTCGACACCTTGCCGAAGGTGGAGAGCGGGAACTCGGTCATCATCTCCAGCCGCTCCGGCAGCTTGAATTTGGCGATCTCCTTGCCGGCGAGGAAGACGAGAAGCTCGTCGAGGGCGAGGCTCTGTCCGGCGCGCAGGATGACGCAGGCGCACATGCGCTCGCCGAGCTCCGGGTCGGGCACGGCGATGCAGGCGACGTTCTGCACGGCGGGATGCGACAGGATCAAGTTCTCGATCTCCTCGGCGCTGATCTTCTCGCCGCCGCGGTTGATGAGATCCTTCTTGCGCCCCTCGACCATGTAATTGCCCGAGGGATGCCGCCGCATCAGATCGCCCGAGCGGTAGAAGCCGTCGCGGGTGAAGGCCTTGGCGTTGTACTCGGCGGCGCCGTAATAGCCGCGCAAGGTATAGGGGCCGCGCACGCAAAGCTCGCCGACCTCGCCCGCGGCCACCTCGTTGTCGTCGTCATCGAGCAGCCGCACCTCGTCGTCGGGCGAGATCGGCCGGCCGACCGTCTCGAGCCTGACGTCCTCGGGATCGTCGCGGCGCACGAAGATCAGCGTGCCTTCCGACATGCCGAAGTTCTCCTGCACGAAGCAGCACGGGATGAGCGCGCGAGTCTTGAGCCGCACCTCGGGCTGCAGGCGCTGGCCGCCGCTCTGGATGTAGCGCAGCGAGGCGATGTCGTGCTGTGTCACCGCCGGATCGTTGAGGAGGCGGATGAGCAGCGCCGGCACCACCTTGAGATGGGTGACGCGGTGCCTGGCGATCAGCGCGAAGATATCCTCGGGTCTTGTGCTGGCGCTCAGCACCACGCTGCCGCCGTTGAGCAGGAAGCCCTGCAGCCCGGGACAGGCGAGCGGCAGATTGTGCGCGATCGGCAGCACCAGCAGCAGCACCGACTCTTTTGCCACGCCGCAGACCTCGGCCGCGGTGCGCGAGTTGTAGGCATAGTCGTTATGCGTGCGCGGGATCAGCTTCGGTATGCCGGTGGTGCCGCCGGAGAGCTGGAAGATGCAGGGATCGGCGGGATCGATCGCGAGCGCGGCCAGATCCGAGCGCGGACGGTCGGCCGGCCGCTCGATCAGCTCGGCGAGCGACAGCTCGCCGGACCCGGCCGCCCGAGCACGATCGGCCAGCGCAGGCACGGATTCTCGGCCTTGACGCGGGCGATCATCGGCGCGAAGTCGAAATCGCGCTGGCGCTCGGGATAGACGCAGGCGGCCGCCTGGGCGAGGCGGGTGAACTGGCTGATCTCGGTGTAGCGGTGGGTGGCCAGCGCCGCGATCGGGATGGCGCCGATCTTCTGCAGCGCGAAATAGAGCACCACGAATTCCGCGACGTTGGGGAGCTGCACGACCACGCGGTCGAGCGGCTTCAGCCCCAGCGCCAGCAGGTTGAGCGCGAGGTTGTCGCTCAGCCGGTCGAGCTCGGCGTAGGTGAGCCGCCGCTCGCCGTCGATCACCGCGACACGCGGGCCGAAATCGGCAAAGGCGTCGGCGAACTCCCGCGCCAGCGGCCGGTCCCGCCAATAGCCCTTCTCGCGGTAGCGGCGCGCGAAATCGGGCGGAAACGGCACGACGCCGTCGAGCATGGCCGCCTCAGGTCGAGCTGGAGAAGCCGCCGTCGACGACGACGATCTCGCCGGTGACGAAGCGGTTGCCCACGATCAGCGACAGCATGGTCTCGGCCACGTCGTCGGCGGTGACGACGCGCTTCAGCGGCGTCAGCTTGGCGCGGCGCCCCATCAGATCGTCGTATCTGTCCCTGAGCATGCGCTTCATCCAGTCGCCTTCCATCCAGCCCGGCGCCACCGCGTTGACGCGGATCTCGGGCCCGAGATTGTAGGCCAGCGTCTTGGTGAGGTTGACCACCGCCGCCTTGCTCGCGGCATAAGGCAGGGGCTGCGGCCCGGGCCTGAGCCCGACGATGCTGGCGGTGTTGACGATGGCTGCCGCGGGCGCCTTGCGCAGCAGCGGCAGCGCCGCCCGCGTCACCTGGAAGATGCTGCGGACGTTGACGGCGAAGACGCGGTCCCACTCCTCGACCGAGAGCGCATCGAAATCGCGCGCCGGCGTCTCGGTGGTGGTGCCGGCATTGTTGACGAGCGCGTCGAGCTTGCCGAACGCCGCCTCGACCGCGCGCAGCATGGCGCGCACGCCCGCATCGTCGGAGACGTCGCATTTGCACAGCAGCGCCCGGGCGCCGAGCCGCTCCGCTTCCGCCGCCGCGCTGCGCGCCTCGGCGTCGCTGCTGCGGTAGTTGATGGCGACGTCATAGCCCGCGCGCGCCAGCGCCAGCGCGGCGCTGCGGCCGATGCCGTTCGAGGCGCCGGTGACAAGGGCGGTCTTGCGATCGGACATGGCGTCTCCCCGTCTTTCGCCCGATCGTCGAACATGTTCGATTTGTAGTCAAGCCCGCGCCGGCGGCGGCCCCCGCTCCCGCCGCGGATGGGCCAGTCAGCCCCAGGGGCCGCGGCGGCGGGGCGGGGCGGCGGCGAACGGACGGCTGCGCCGCGGCTGCAGCATCGCCACATCGGAGCGGCGGAAGACCGGCACCAGCAGGGCGCCGAGCACGAAGCCGCCGACATGCGCCCAGAAGGCAACGCCGCTTTCGTCCGGCGCGGCGGCGAGCCCGCTCGCCAGCTGCAGCAGGAACCAGAGGCCGAGCATCAGCACCGCCGGCACGCTGATCAAGCGCACGAAGATGAAGATCCAGGCGAAAAGGACGACATTGCCGCGGGGGTAGAGCACCAGATATCCCCCGAGCGTGCCGGCGATGGCGCCGCTGGCGCCGATCATCGGCAGCTCCGAGGCGGGATCGATGATCGCCTGGGTGAGCCCCGCCGCGACCCCGCACAAGAGGTAGAAGACCAGGTAGCGCAGGCTGCCGAGCGCGCTTTCGACGCCGCGGCCGAACAGCCAGAGATAGATCATGTTGCCGATGAGGTGCAGCCAGCCGCCATGCAGGAACATGCTGGTGATCAGCGTCGCCCAAGACGGCACCAGCTGCAGCCGGTGCGGCAGCTCGGCCTCGCCGAACAGCACCGCCGGCACCATGCCATAGGCGAGCGCGATGGCGCGCTGCGCCCGCGGCCCCTGATCGATCTGCCAGAGGAAGACGATGGTGCACAGCGCGATCAGGCCGCAGGTGACCGCCGGCGGGCGCCGGCGCGGGCTGTCGTCGGAGATCGGCAGGAAGAGCATCGGCTAGGCCGGCTCCCGCGCCGCCATCGCCGCCCGGCCCCAGCCGACCGCGGCGTAGATCAGCGGCGTGGTCAGGCTGGCGATGACCAGCTTGACCAGGTACTGGCCGGCGATCGCGCGCAGCAGCGGCGCGGTCCCGGCAAAGGCGATGGTGATGAAGACGGCAGTGTCGACGAGCTGGCCGATGAGCGTGCTGCCCCAGCTCCGGAGCCACAGCCGCTCGCCGCCGAGCCGGGTGCGCTTCAGCCGGAAGAAGCCCCAGAACGTCGAGATGCTGGCCGAGCAGGTAAGCTGCCCAGCCGCCCGCCAGGATCCGCGGCGACGAGCCCAGCACGGTCGAGAACGCCGCCTGATGCGTCCAGAATCCCGCGGCGGGCAGGTGGATGGCGAGCTCGAAGAAGGCGACCGAGAGCGCCATGGCGGCAAGGCCGAGATTGACCACGAGGCGGGCGAGCGCGCGGCCGAACAGCTCGCCGATAGAGCCCAGCAGCACGAAGCTCAGCATGTAGCTGATGACGGTGGCCGAGGCGGCGAGGCCCAGCGGCAAGGCGATGAGCTTGGAGCCGGCGGCGTTGCTGGCGACGACCAGGCTGGTATGGATGGTCAGCAGCACGACGTAGACCCGGAGGTTCCTGTCGGTGAGTGCGACCGGCGCGGCCTGGATCATCGCTTCCCCTTTGCGCCTGTCATGCCCCGGCCCCGGGGCGTTGTCGAGAGCGGCGAGAAGAGCCCGCCCGCCGTGGCGACTTTGTCGCCGGCGCGGCGGCGGATTAGAGTGCCGCCATGGACCCGACTGATCCGCTGAGCCTGCTCGTGCCGCTCCTCGGCATCGCCCTCATCCTGCTCGCCGTGTGGCTCACCGGCGGGGCGCGGCGCGCGCGTCTCGACCGGGCGCTGGTGCTGGCGCGGCTGAGCGAGGATCTGCCGGACTTCGCCGCCGGCGAGATGGCGATCGCCGCGGATGGCGGCAGCGCCATCATCGCCGATGCCGGCGGCGCGCTCGCCCTGGTCTTCGCCGCCGGCGACAAGGTGGTGGTGCGTGCGCTCGAGCGCGGTGGGGCGCGGCGCGTCGTCGTCGCGGGCGAGCTGCTGACCCTCGACACCGGCGACTTCGCCCATGGGCGCTTCGCGCTCCGTCTCCCCGGCGAGGCGGCGCGCTGGGCCGCCCGGCTCGCGCCGCGGGAGCGCGCGGCGTGACCCTCGAGCCCAAGCTCGCCGATCCCGTGGCGCTCGCCATCCCGGCCTTCATCCTGCTGGTGCTGCTGGAAATCATGGTGGCAAGGGTGCGGCGCCTGCCGGCCTATGAGCTCAGCGACACCGCCGCCTCGCTCGCCATGGGGCTCGGCAATCTGGCCGTCGGGCTCGCCGCCGGCGCGGGCGCCTATCTCGCGCTCAACTGGGTGCATCAGTTCCGGCTGATGACGCTGGGCTATGCCTGGTGGAGCTTCGTGCTGATCCTCTTCGCCGAGGATCTTACCTATTACGGCTTCCACCGGCTCAGCCATCGCTGCCGCTTCTGGTGGGCGGCACATGTCAACCACCACTCCTCGCAGCACTACAACCTCTCCACCGCGCTGCGCCAGACCTGGACCGGCGGCCTCTTCGACTGGGTGCTGTGGCTGCCGCTGGCGCTGGTCGGGTTTCCGCCGGCGCTCATCGTGTTCCAGCGCGGCGTGAGCCTGGTCTACCAGTTCTGGATCCATACCGAGACCATCGGCCGGTTGCCGCGCTGGATCGAGGCGGTGATGAACACGCCCTCCCATCACCGCGTGCACCACGCCACCAACCCGCGCTATCTCGACCGCAACTATGCCGGCATCTTCATCCTCTGGGACCGGCTCTTCGGCAGCTTCACCGCCGAGGCGCCGGAGGAGCCCTGCCGCTACGGCATCGTCAAGAACATCGGCAGCTTCAACCCGCTGCGCGTCGCCCTACATGAGTGGGTGGCGCTGGCCCAGGATCTCCGGCACGCCCGCTCCTGGCGCGAGCGGCTCGTCTACCTGCTCGGTCTGCCCGGCCGCTGCTTCGACGGCTCGCGCCAGACCACCGACGAGATCCGCGCCGCCTGGCGGGCGCGATGGCCGGCATGACGAGGTGACCGACGATGGCGGCGACGACGTGGCGCAAAAGGGCTTGCCTCGGCCTGCTGGCCGCGCTGACCGCCGGGGCGATCGCAACGAGCCTTCCGGCGCAGGCGCAGACGGACGCCCAGCCGCCGCCCATTCCTCCGGCGGGCCCGCTGGCGGCGCCCAAGCCGCCGAGGCAGCTCGGCCTGCCCGCCGCGGCGACGCGCCGGGCCATCCCGCGGGACAACCCGCAGACCCCCGATAAGATCGCCCTTGGCGAGAAGCTGTTCTTCGACGGCCGCCTGTCGGCGGACGGCACGGTGGCCTGCAGCACCTGTCACGATCCCGCCCGCGCCTTCACCGACGGCCGGGCGGCCTCAATCGGCATCAAGGGCCGCCAGGGCCAGCGCAATGCGCCGACCATCCTGAACGCGCTCTATAACAAGACGCAGTTCTGGGACGGACGGGCCAGGACGCTCGAGCAGCAGGCGGCGCTGCCGATCACCAACCCGGTCGAGATGGGCCAGCCCAGCCTCACAGCGGCGGTGGCCGGGATCGCCGCGATCGCGGAATACCGCGAGGCCTTTCGCCGCGTCTTCGGCCGGGCGGTCAACGGAACCGACCTGATGCGCGCCATCGCCGCCTATGAGCGCACGCAGGTGGCGTTCGATTCGCCGTTCGACCATTTCATCGCCGGCGATGCCAAGGCCATCGACGATGCGGCAAAGCGCGGCTGGGAGCTCTTCAACACCAAGGCCCGCTGCAACAAATGCCATGCGCTGAGCGAAGAAAAGCGCGACGTCACGACCTTCACCGACAATGATTTCCATAACATCGGCATCGGCATCATCCGCCACAACGTCGTGGCGCTCGCGCGGCAGGCCGAGCATCTCATCGACACCGGCAACGCCAAGCGCATCGATCGCGCCGCCATCGCGACCGACATGTCAGCGCTCGGCCGCTTCCTGATCACCAAGCAGGCGGCCGATATCGCCGCCTTCAAGACGCCGGATCTGCGCAACGTGCTGGTGACGGCGCCCTATTTCCACGACGGCTCGCAAGCGACGCTGTGGGACGTGATCGACCATTACAACAAGGGCGACGGGCTGCATAACCCCTATCTCGACGAAGATATCCAGCCGCTGGCCTTGACCGAGCCCGAGATCGACGATCTCGTGGCCTTCCTCGCGTCGCTGACGAGCCCGGAATACCGCGATCTCGGCGCCCGGGAACTGGCGCGCCAGCACGCGCTCTCGCTCGCCGACCGGCCGCAGCGCGACACGGCGCGCGCCTTCGGCCCGAAGCCGCCGCGGCCGGAGCCGTCCGCCGTCACGGGCGGGAAGGGATAGCCCGCGCGCTCCCCTGCTCGCGCCAGAACAGGGCGACGAAGAGCACGATCAGCGCCAGCATCGCCAGCACGATCGCGACCGAGCCGGGCCAGCCCCAGCCATCCCAGAAGAAGCCGGGCAGGATGCCGCCGACGCTGCCGCCGATATAGTAGCAGGTGACATAGAGCCCGACCGCCGAGGAGCGGCCCTCGCGCGCCGTGATGGCGACGAAGCCCGTGGCTACCGCCTGGCAGACGAAGCCGCAGCCGGCGCTCAGCGCCAGTCCCGCCACGATCACCCAGAGCGACGGCAGCAGGGTGAGCGCCATCCCCGCCGCCCAGAGCGCGGTGAGGCCGATGACCAGGCGGCGGCGGCCGAAGCGGGCGACGGCGCGTCCGGTGAGCAGCGTCGTCACCGCGCCGGTGAGATAGGTCACGAAGATGGCGCCGAGGCCCGCCGACGACAAATTGTAGGGCGGCGCCGCGAGGTGGAAGCTCACATAGGTGAAGCTGGCAACGAAAGTGAAGAGCACGCCGAAGCCCACGGCATATGTCGCCAGCAGCAGCGGGTTGCGCAGATGGCGCAGCATCTGCCGCGCCGCGCTGGCGAGCCCGGCGCTGCGCTGGAAGCGCCGCTCGCGCGGCAGCAGCGCGGCGACGCCCGCGGCCGCGACCAGGGTGATCGCGGCGAGCACCAGGAAGGCGCCGCGCCAGCCGATCGATTCCGCCAGCACGCCGGTGAGGAAGCGGCCGAGGAAGCCGCCCAAGCTGCTGGCGGACAGATAGATGCCGGTGACCGCCGTGGCCTCGGCGGCGGGCAGCTCCTCGCCGACATAGGCGATGGTGACGGCGAAGATGGGCGGAAGCAGCAGCCCCTGGACGAAGCGCCACAGCACCATGGCGTCGAGGCCGGGGGCGAGCGCCACCATCACGGTCGGCACCACCAGCGCCGCCATCGCGGTGATGATGACGCGCTTGCGGCCCAGCACGTCGGCCACCGTGCCGGTGAAGGGCGCGATCAGGGCCACGGCCAAGGTGGTGGCGCTGACCGTGAGGCTGACCGCGCGAGCGCCGGCGCCGAACTCGGTGGCCAGCATCGGCAACAGCGCCTGGGGCGCGTAGAGGTTGAGGAAGGTGACGAACCCCGCCAGCGCCACCGCGGCGCGCCGCCGGTCGAGGCTCACAGCCGGGCTCGGGTCATCGGACAGTCTCCCGCAGACAGAAGGGCCGCCCGGAGGCGGCCCTTCCACTGTCTGACAGCGGCCAGTTCAGCGACCGCGACACATCGCTTTAGGCGACGGCGACCCCTGCATCGGCAGCGATCCCGGTCGTGGCTATCGACCGCAGTCTGAGACAATGAGACACGGGATCACCTCCTTTCTGTGGTTGTGACGACGGATCAAACGTAAGGGCCGCAGGCGGAACTGGCAAGGCCCTGCCGGGGCTGGCTCTTTTGCGCCGCAGCACAAAGCGCTTGCCAGCCCGCCGGCGCGGTCCTAGGTTGACTGACCGGTCGGTCAGTAAGGCAATGTCGGATGGACGGGGCAACGGCGGCGAGACCGCGCCAGCGGCGCAAGGAGGCTCGGCCGGCGGAGCTGCTCGAGGCCGCGGTCGAGGTCTTCGCCGAAAAGGGCTTTGCCGCCGCCCGGCTTGAGGAGGTGGCGCGCCGGGCCGGCGTCAGCAAGGGCACCGCCTATCTCTATTTTCCGACCAAGGAGGCGCTGTTCAAGGCGGCCGTCCACGAGCTGGTGGTGACGCGGCTGGCCATGGGCGAGCGCGAGGTCGAGGCCTGGCAGGGCTCGAGCGCGGCGCTGCTGCAGCGCATGCTGGAGCAATGGGCGCAGCTCGTCCGCTCGCGCCCGGGCGGGCTCCTGAAGCTCATCGTCGCCGAGGCGCGGAACTTCCCCGACCTCGCCGCCTGGTACCATGCCGAGGTCGGCAGTCGCGGCCACCGGCTGTTGACGGCGGTGCTGCGCCGCGGCATGGAGCGCGGCGAGTTTCGCCGCTGCGACGCCGAGGCCATGGCGCATGTCGTCGGCTGCCCCATGGCGTTCCGTGCCATCTGGTCGAATTCGGTCGGCTGCTACGAGACCCTGCCGATCTCCGACGAGCGGTTCTACGACAGCTATTTCGCACTGATGCTGGCGGGCCTGCGGGCCGACACCCAGGAGACGAAGGAGTGACGCCCATGGACAGTTCCGGTCACGCCCGGCGCGGCAATGCCGCCATCCGCCCGGTGCCCCTGGGCAGCCGCCGGATGGTGCTGTGGCTCGCCTTCATGGTGCTGCTGATGGGGGTGGTGCTGGGCGGGCTCTACGCCTTCAACACTTTCCGCAGCCATGCCATCGCCGATTTCTTCGCCCATAACCGGCCGCCGCCGGCGATCGTGGCGATGACCACGGCCGAGCGCCAGGCGGTGCCGCATTTCCTCACCGGCATCGGCAGCGTCGCCGCCGTGCATCAGGTCACCATCGCCTCCCAGGTGGGCGGCGCGGTGACACAGATCCTGTTCGCCGCCGGCCAGACCGTCACCGCGGGCCAGCCCCTGGTGCAGATCGATGACGGGCCGGAGCAGGGCGACCTGAGGAATTTCGAGGCGCAGCAGCGCTACTACGCGCTGACGCTGCGGCGCAACCAGGAGTTGATGGCTAAATCGGTGGTGTCGCAATCGACCGTCGACCAGAGCCAGTCGCAGCTCGACCAGGCCGACGCCGGCATCGCCAAGACCAAGGCGCTCATCGCCCAGAAGCTCATCCGCGCGCCGTTTTCCGGCAAGCTCGGCGTCCGCCTGGTCGATCTCGGGCAGTATGTGGCGCCGGGCACGGCAATGGTCAGCCTGACCGACCTGCATCAGCTCTACGTCAACTTCACCCTGCCCGAGCAGAACGCGGCCGCGCTGAGCCAGGGGCAGGAGGTGGAGTTCAGCGTCGACGCCTATCCCGGCCAGTCCTTCACCGCCAGGATCAATGCCATCGAGCCGCAGGTCACCGCCGATACCCGCACCATCAAGCTCCAGGCGGTGACCGACAATCCGGACGGCAAGCTGCTGCCGGGCATGTTCGCCAATGTGCACGTCGTGCTGCCGCCGCAGCCCGACGTCGTCACCGTGCCGGAGACCGCGGTCGAGAACACGCTCTATGGCGACAGCGTCTATGTCGTGCGTCAGGACGGCGTCGACGCCAAGGGCCAGCCGATCCTGAAGGCCAAGCGCGTGCCGGTGAAGACCGGCGAGCATATCGGCGCCCGCATCGCCATCCTGGGCGGCGTCCAGGCGGGCGACCGGGTGGTGGCGCTGGGGCAGAACAAGGTGCTGTTCGACGGCGCCGCGGTCACGCCCAGCGACACCGGCGGCCTGCCGCTCCCCGCCAAGATCCCGACCAATTGAGCCAGGCGAGGACCCCGCCGCGATGAGCTTCACCGATCTCTTCATCCGCCGGCCGGTGCTGTCGGTGGTCGTGAGCCTGCTGATCCTGCTGATCGGCGCGGTCGCGGGGTTCAACCTGCCGATCCGGCAGTATCCCAAGCTCGAGAACACGGTGATCACGATCACCACCCTCTATCCCGGCGCCTCGCCGGAGCTGATCCAGGGCTTCATCACCACGCCGATCGAGCAGGCGGTGGCCACCGCCGAAGGCCTCGACTACGTCACCTCGAACTCGATCCAGGGGACGAGCACGATCCAGGCCTATGTCCGGCTGAACTACGATCCGAACAAGGCGATGACCGATGTCATGGCCAAGGTGCAGCAGGTCAAGTTCCTGATCCCGGCCGAGGCGCAGGACCCGGTGATCATCAAGCAGACCGGCCAGACCATCGATGTCATGTATCTCGGCTTCGCCAGCCGCACGGTCGGCAACGCCGCGATCGCCGACTACCTCACGCGCGTGGTGCAGCCGCTGATGGCGACCGTCGACGGCGTGGCGCAGGCGGAGATCCTGGGCGGGCAGAACTTCGCCATGCGCATCTGGCTCGACCCCGTGCGCATGGCGGCGCGGGGCATCTCGGCCGATGACGTGGCGGTGGCGATCCGCGCCAACAACTTCCAGGCGGCGCCGGGCCAGCGCAAAGGCTATTTCACCGTCACCAACGTCACCGCCGATACCGGCCTCACCAGCGTCGACGCCTTCAAGGAGATGGTGGTGAAGGCGCGCAACGGCGCGCTCATCCGCCTGAAGGACATCGCCACCGTCGAGCTCGGGCCGCAGAACACCGATACCGCCGTGTCGATGAACGGCGAGCACGCGGTGTTCCTCGGCATCCAGGTCACGCCCACCGGCAACCCGCTGAGCGTGGTCAAGGACATCCGCGCCATGCAGCCGGACATCGAGCGCACGCTGCCGCCCGGCGTCACCATGAAGGTCGCCTATGACGGCACCGTCTTCATCCAATCCTCGATCAACGAGGTCGTGCACACGCTGATCGAGGCGGCGCTGATCGTCGTCCTCGTGATCTTCCTCTTCCTGGGCTCGCCGCGCTCGGTGGTCATCCCGATCGTCACCATCCCGCTGTCGCTGGTCGGCATCATGTCGGTGATGCTGGCGCTGGGCTTCAGCCTCAACCTGCTGACGCTGCTGGCCATGGTGCTGGCCATCGGGCTGGTGGTCGACGACGCCATCGTCGTGGTCGAGAACGTCCATCGCCACATCGAGGAGGGGCTGACGCCGCTGCAGGCGGCGCTGGTCGGCGCGCGCGAGATCGTCGGGCCGATCATCGCCATGACCATCACGCTCGCCGCCGTCTATACCCCGATCGGCCTGCTGGGCGGCGTCACCGGCGCGCTCTTCCACGAATTCGCCTTCTCGCTGGCGGGCTCGGTGATCGTCTCCGGCGTGATCGCGCTGACGCTGTCGCCGATGATGTGCGCGACGCTGCTGAAGCGCGAGGCGCTCGAGGGCCGCTTCGCGCGCCTCATCGATCGCAGCTTCTCGGCGCTCGCCGACCGCTACGCCCGGCTCCTGGCGAAGACGTTGGCCTATCGGCCGGTGGTCTATGTCTTCGCGCTGGCCATCATGGCGGCGATCGTCTTCCTCTTCCTCAACACCAAGGCGGAGCTCGCCCCGGAGGAGGATCAGGGCGTGCTGCTCGCCCTCTCCAAGGCGCCGCAATACGCCAATCTCGACTACATGGAGGCCTACAGCCAGCAGCTCAACGCCGCCTATACCTCCTTCCCCGAGACCGACCGCACCTTCATCATCAGCGGCTCGGCGGGGCCGCAGCAGGGCTTCTCCGGCTTCGTGCTGAAGCCCTGGGACGAGCGCCAGCGCACGAGCCTGCAGCTGAAGCCGCTGGTGCAGCACGCGGTGAGCAAGATCGACGGGCTCAACACCTTCGTCTTCGCGCCCTCGGCGCTGCCGACCTCGGTGCAGGGCCTGCCGTTCCAGGCGGTGATCTACGCCCCCACCGATTTCGAGACCATCTACAATGCCATGGAGAAGATAAAGCAGGCGGCGCGGCAGAGCGGGCTCTTCATCGTCACCGACAGTGATCTGCGCTTCGACAACCCGGTGATCAACGTCCATATCGACCGCTCGAAGGCGAACGATCTCGGCGTCACCATGCAGTCGATCGCCGACACGCTGGCGCTGCTGATGGGCGAGAACTTCGTCAACCGCTTCGACCTGTCGGGCCGCAGCTACTACGTCATCCCGCAGGTGCCGCGCGCCGACCGGCTGACGCCGGACAATCTCAACGACTATTACGTCACCACCGGCAGCGGCCAGCAGATCCCGCTGTCCACCGTCGTGTCGCTCGGCAAGAGCACCGAGCCCAACGCGCTCACCCAGTACAACCAGCTGAACTCGGCGACCTTCCAGGCGGTGCTGATGCCGACTGCCACCATCGGCCAGGCCGTGGACTTCTTCGAGCAGGCGGCGAAGTCGCTGCCCAAGGGCTTCGCGCACGACTATTTCGGCGATGCCCGGCAATATACCCGCGAAGGCAGCAAGCTCACCTACACCTTCGTCTTCGCGCTGATGATCATCTTCCTGGTGCTGGCGGCGCAGTTCGAGAGCCTGCGCGATCCCCTGGTCATCCTGGTGAGCGTGCCGATGTCGGTGTTCGGCGCGCTGCTGCCGCTGTTCTTCTGGGTGGCGAGCCTCAACATCTACACCCAGATCGGGCTGGTGACGCTGATCGGCCTCATCAGCAAGCACGGCATCCTCATGGTGTCCTTCGCCAACGACCTGCAGCGCAACGAGAATCTGGGCCGCCTCGAGGCGATCGCGCTGGCCGCCCGGGTCCGGCTCAGGCCGATCCTGATGACCACCGCGGCGATGGTGGTGGGCCTCGTCCCGCTGCTCACCGCCAGCGGCGCCGGCGCGGCGAGCCGCTTCTCCATCGGCCTCGTCGTCGTCTCTGGCATGTCGATCGGCACGCTCTTCACCCTCTTCGTGCTGCCGGCGGTCTACTGCGTGCTGGGCAGCGACCACCGCCCGCATGTCAGCGCGGCGCGCGAGGCGGAGATGGCGGCGGTGAGACGAGGCGCGCTCCCGGCCGAGTGATCGGCGCTCCTCCTTCCTGCCTGGCGCGGCCCTCGCTCACGGCGTCTCGGTGACGGTGAAGGCGCCGCGGAGATCGCCGATCCTGAAGCCGGTGGCCGCATCCTGCGGATAAAGCGCCTTGAGCCGCGCCGCGACCTCGGGCGCGAGCCCGCTGCCATGGCAGGACAGGCAGAGCTCGCCGGTCGGGATCGCCTTCATGTAGCGGAAGACGCGCTTGCCGTCCTTCTCGGCATATTCGCCGATCTCGATGGTGGCGGGGCCTTCGCCCGCCGCCCTGCGCTCGGCGAAGCGCAGCAGCTGCCGCCGCTCCCAGGCGTCGGGCGCGTTGGCGGGCTGGCGCAGCTTGAGGCTGGTGCGCCGGATGGTCATCTTCCACTCGGAGGATTTTTGCGCGGCGATCTCCGGCGCGACGGTCTGGCAGACGCCGATGGCGTTCACCGGCCCGCCGGCGGCGATCGCCCGCTGCAGCTCGGCAATGAGCGTCTTGCCGAAATCCGCCGCGGCGGCGCGCGCCGCCTCGGTCCGCTGCTTGACGTCGTCCTGCGCCCAAGCCTGCCCCGCCGCCAGCATCGCCGCGGCGACGCCAAGGATCGCGATCCTCATCATCCGCCCTCCCGCCGAGCCGCCCCTGCCGGGCGGCGGCAGCGAGCATAGCCGATCGGACGCGCCGCCGCGCGCTCGCTCCGCGGCGGCGATCTCCGCTATCCTGGCGCCCGCTCCCCTCCCCCGTCCGTTTGGCCATGACCCCCACCGCCTCGATGCCGCGCCAGGATCTGATCCCGCTGGGCATCTTCTACATGATCGGCTCGACGGTGCTGTTTGCCGGGGTCAACGCCCTGGTGAAATGGGAGGTGGCGCTTTATCCCGTGGGCGAGGTCGCCTTCTTCCGCTCGCTGTTCTCGCTCATCCCCTGCTACCTGCTGATCCTGCCGCGCACCGGGTTCGGCGTGCTGCGCACCCAGCGCTGGTCCGACCATCTGAAGCGGGCGCTGGCGCAGCTCTGCTCGATGATGAGCATCTTCTTCGCCTTCAAGCTGATGCCGCTGGCCGGCGCCATCGCCATCAGCTTCTCGGCGCCGCTCTTCACCACGCTGCTGTCGATCCTGATCCTCAAGGAGCGCGTGGGCGTGCATCGCTGGTCGGCGCTGGCGGTGGGCTTCCTCGGCGTGCTCGTCGTCACCCGGCCCGGCGCCGGCACGCTGCAGCTCGGCGCCGGCTTCGCGCTGGCGAACGCGGTGCTGATCTCCACCGTGGCGATCGCCATCCGCCGCATGAGCATCACCGAATTCGACGGAGACGCTCACCATCTATCAGCTCAGCCTGATCGCGCTCTTCACCGCGCTGATGCTGCCCTTCGGATTCGCCCTGCCGGGCTGGCGCGACGGGCTGCTGATGGCGGGCGCCGGCATCGCCAATGGCGTGGCGCAATATTGGTGGACGCGCTCGCTCCACCTGGCGCCGCCCTCGGCGGTGGTGCCGTTCAACTACCTGTCGCTGGTCTGGGCGATGATCATCGGCTACGCCGTCTGGGGCGACCGGCCGACGCGGGCGTTGATCATCGGCGCGACGGTGGTGGTGGGCTCGGGCCTCTACATCTTCTGGCGCGAGGCGATCCGGCGGCGCGAGCGGCTGGTGGCGCGATGAGGCCTCAGCCGACCACGCCCTTTGCCGCCCAGGCGCTCGCGGCGAAGCTGCGCGGACCATCGGCGCCGCCGGCGCCGTAAGCCGCGCCGAGCGCGGCTTCGAGCGCGGCGAGCCGGTCGGGCGGGAGCCGCTTCACGTAGTCGCCGACCGGGCCTTCGGCGCCGCGGATCGGCAGCCAGTAATCGTCGAAGCCCTGATAGTTCTGGCGGATGGTGAGGGTGCACGCCTCGACCTCCTTGAGGCCGGCGGCGGCGAAGGCCGCTTCGAGCTCGCCGTCATGGGTGAGCGGCGCGCCGAGCTGGCGGGCGCGGGCGCGCGCGGCGTCGGGATCGAGCGCCGCCGCAGTGTCCCAGAAGATGCGCTGATAGACGAGGCCGCCGGTGAAGTCCCAGACGGCGGCGGCGACCGTGCCGCCCGGCCGCGTCACGCGCGCCAGCTCGCCCAGCGCGCGTCCGGGCGCGGCCATGAAGTTGAGCGCCAGCAGCGAGAAGCTGCGGTCGACGGCAGCATCGGGAAGATCGAGCGCGGTCGCGTCGCCGAGGCGGAAGACAAGGCGCGGATCGGCGCTGCGCGCGGCGGCGTAGTCGACATAGGCCGGCGCGATGTCGATGGCGAGGATGCGCCGCGGCTCGGCCCGGCGCGCGAGCGCCAGCGCCAGGCTGCCGGTGCCGCAGCCGAGATCGAGCACCTGCTCGCCCGCCGCCAATCCGGCGAAGGCGATGAGCCGCTCCGCCAGAAGCGGGCTCCAGCGCCCCATCAGCCGCTCATAGGCCGCCGCATCGCCCGCGGTGTAGGTCGACGACATTGCCGGGCTGTCCTAGACTGACGTTGTATTCGCACATCTATAGCGGGGGGAAAGCGCCGATGCGATACCGCAGCCTGGGACGTGCCGTTGCCGCGGCGCTCGCCGCCTTGCTGCTGGGCGCGCCAGCCGAGGCGCGCAGCATCACCGACGCCACCGGCCGCACCGTCGAGATCCCCGACACCGTGACGCGCGTGCTGCCGGCGGGACAGCCGGCGGCGATCCTGGTCTACGTGCTGGCGCCGGAGAAGATGCTGGCCTGGCCGCGCAAGCCGATGGGGCCGGGCGCCGCCTTCCTCACGCCGCCGGCGCGCGCGCTGCCGGAGGTGGGGCCGCTGGTGCTGCGCAGCGGCGAGGTCAGCGAGGCGATGCTGCGCGAGATGAAACCCGATCTCGTGGTCGATTACGGCTCGCTGACGCCGGGCTATGTCGAGGCGGCCGAGACCATGCAGCGCAAGATCGGCGTGCCCTACGTCCTGCTCGACGGCGATCTCGCCAAGAGCGGCGCGATGCTGCGCCTGCTCGGCCCGGCGCTGGGGGCGGCCGAGCGCGGCGAGATGCTGGCGAAGGAGGCCGACCGCATCCTCGCGCTCAACGCCGCGCGCGCCGCCGAGCGGCAGCGCGCCGGCCGGCTTCGCGTCTACTATTCACGCAGCGTCGACGGGCTCGCCACCGCCACATCGCGCGCCCATACGACCGACGTGCTGCGCCTCATCGGCCTCGACAACGTCGCCGATGCGCATCCCGGCGATTTCTTCGAGGTGACGCGGGCGGAGCTGCTCGCCTGGAAGCCGCAGGTGATCTTCGCGCCCAATGCCGAGGACGGCAAAGCCTTCGCGGCCGCGGATTGGGCGGAACTGCCGGCGGTGGCGCAGCATCGCGTCTACGCCGCGCCGCGGCCGCCTTTCGGCTGGATCGACGAGCCGCCCTCGATCAATCGCCTGCTGGGGCTGCTCTGGGTCGGGCATCTGCTCTATCCGGCGGCATATCCCGAGGATCTGCGCGCGGCGGCGAAGGCGTTCTATCAGCGCTTCTATCAGGTGGAACCGAGCGAGGCGCAGCTCGACCGGCTGCTGCCGCGCTGAGGGTCCGGGGCTCGCGCGAAAACGAACTGCCCGGCGCCGCTGCTCGAAAGCGTCGGCGCCGGGCAGTCCGCGCGAGTAGCAAAGCGGTGCGATTACCGCCGCTTGGCCGAGCGGCGCACGGTGCGGCGCTTGGCGACACCGCGGCGCTTGGCAACGCGGCGCTTGGCGACGTGGCGCTTGGCGACGCGGCGGCGGGCGGTGCTCTTCTTGGCGCGCTTCGCACGCTTCGCACGCGGCGCCTTGCGCATCGCGGCGGAGGAGCGCGCGGCCTTCGACTTGCTGCGACGGTGCGACTTGCGCGCCGTCTTCTGCTTCTTTCTACGCATCGAATCTCTCTCCTAGACGTTGGCAACGTCGCACAGAGTCGGGTCAAGAAGTTAATAATTCCTTTTTGAACAAAGTGTTTTCCAAGTCGAGCGCCCTGTCGACTGCGCCCGTGCCCTGTCTCCGCATGGCTAATATCTGGTAATCGCCGAGACGAAAACGTCGGTTACTTCGTCATCATCACGCGAGTACGGTGACCGACTCGGAAGCGGCGGCGCCGCGCCCGGCGCGCACGCTGCGGACACTCGGAAACACCGGTGCGACGGGCATTTCTGGCGTTTCGCGAGCTCGCCGCCGCGCGGCGAAATGCCCGGCTTTGCGGCACGCAAACACTTGCTTTACGCCTGTTCCCGTGATTCTGTAGCGCATTGCGAATGCCGTTGTGACCTGAGAATGGAAGAGGGAGTCCAATACCTATGGCAGTGAAGAAAAAAGCGGGTGCCTCGTCGACGGTGACCCTGAAGCACCTGGCGGCCGCGGTCGCCGAGGAGCACGAGATCCCGAAGAAGCACAGCGAGGCCCTGCTCGGCAGCACCATCGGCCTCATCGTGAAGCACCTCAAGAAGGGCGACCGGATCCGCATCGGCGGGCTGGGCATCCTGGTGGTGCGCAAGCGGGCGGCGCGCATGGGCCGCAATCCCGCCACCGGCGAGCCGATCAAGATCAAGGCCAGCAAGAAGGTCGCGTTCCGCGCGGCCAAGGAACTCAAGGAATCGATCTGAGCCGCGCAAGAGAGGATTAGGCGCCCGCTCGCGACCCGCGAGCGGCGCATCGGCGCCCCGCCCGGAAGGCGCCGTTCCGCTCCGATGCACCGCCCGCCGCGCCAGCCGCGGCGGGCGGCGGTTTTTCGGGGCCGCGTGCCCCAGGCGCAGGGCAGCGCTGCCGCCGGGGCAGGTTGGCGGGCGCCCGGCGCGCGCGATAGCATGAGCGGCGCAAGGGAGGACAGGAAATGCCCGTCATCTCGGGGAAACGCGCCTTTCTCGAGCTGCTGAAGCAGGAAGGCGTCGAGATCATCTTCGGCAATCCCGGCACCACCGAGCTGCCGCTGATGGACGCGCTCGCGGTCGAGCCGGGGCTGCGCTACGTGCTGGGCCTGCAGGAAGCGGCGGTGATGGCGATGGCGGACGGCTATGCCCAGGCCTCGGGCAAGCTGGCCGTCGCCAACGTGCATGTGGCGCCGGGCCTCGGCAACGCGCTCGGCATGCTCTACGACGCGCAGAAGGCGCAGGCGCCGATCCTGCTCACCGCCGGGCAGCACGACCAGAGCTTCACCGTCTCCGAGCCCATCCTGTGGGCGGATCTGCCGACCATCGCCCGGCCCTTCGTCAAATGGTCGGCCGAGGTGCGGCGGCTGGAGGATCTGCCGCGGATGGTGCATCGCGCTGCCAAGACGGCGCTGGCGCCGCCCATGGGCCCGGTCTTCCTGTCGCTGCCCGCCGATGTCTTGAACGCCGAGGCCGATCTCGATCTGGGATCGCCGACGCGGGTGGCGCCGGGCCTGCGCGGCGACCGCGCCGCGATTGCGTTCGCGGCGTCGCTGCTCGCTGCGGCGGAGCGGCCGGTGATCATCGCCGGCGATGCCGTGGCGCAAGGGCGCGCCCATGGCGAGCTGGCGGCGCTGGCCGAGGCGCTGGGTGCGCCGGTCTATGCCGAGGGCATCGCCAACACCGCCTCCTTCCCCTCCTCGCATCCGCTGTTCCGCGGCGCCATGGTGCGGCTCGCGCCGGCCATCCGCGACGTGCTGGCCCAGCACGACGTGCTGCTGTCGGTGGGCGGCGATCTCTTCACCCTGTCGCTGCCCTCCGACATCGATCCGGTGCCGCCGGACCTCGCCATCATCCACCTCGATGTCGACGCCTGGGAGATCGGCAAGAACTACGCGGCCAAGGCCGCCATTCTCGGCGACCCCAAGGCGAGCCTGCCCGAGCTGTCGGCGGCGCTGGCCGAGCGCATGAGCGCCGAACAGCAGGTACGGGCGAAGGCGCGCGGCGAGCATGTCGCCCGCGCCATCGCCGGCGAGCGTGCGGCGCTCGTCGCCAAGGCGCGCGCCGAGGCCGCGAAGACGCCGATCCGGCCGCTGGCCTTGCTGCACGCGCTGGGCGAGATGCTGCCCGCCGAGACGGTGGTGGTCGAGGAGACGATCTCGTCGGCGCCCGGGCTGCGCCAGCTGGTGCGCGCGGAGGATCCGCAGGCCTTCTTCGGCCTGCGCGGCGGCGGCATCGGCTGGGGCCTGCCGGCGGCGATCGGCGTCAAGCTGGCGCTGCCGCACCGGCCGGTGGTGGCGCTGATCGGCGACGGCAGCGCGATGTACACCTGCCAGGCGCTGTGGACCGCGGCGCATGACCGGGTCGGCGTGGTCTTCGTCATCCTCAACAACCGCTCCTATCGCATCCTGAAGCAGCGCACCAATGCGATGAAGGGCTTCGCCGCGCAGACCGACCGCTATATCGGCATGGACATTACGGAGCCGGCGGTCGATTATGTCGCGCTCGCCCAGGCGCTCGGCGTCAGCGGCGCGCGCAGCGCGGCGCTGGGCGAAGCGGTTGAACTGGTCCGTTCGGCGCTCGCCGAGGGCGGGCCAGCACTGATCGAAGTCGTCCTCGATCGCACCTATACGCCGGTGTGATCGCCGGCGGCGAAAGGAAGCTGTCGACGGCCGGCGGCGCCTTCGGTATTCTGTTGGAGATCAATCAATGGCCTTGATCTCAAGGCCGAAGCGGCAGCTTTAGAATGGCTGCAAGGGGAGACGCGGAATGAGAGAAATGACGAAATTTGCTGGCGTGACGGCGGTTGCGGCGATGGCGCTGATGGCCGCGGGACCGGCGCAAGCTCAGCTCAAGCATTACGACAGCAACAACGAGAGCTTCTGGACGCATCCGCCGCCGGACTGGTTCCTCGGCGACGAGACCCAGCAGCAGAAGGGGCTGAGCCCGCAGCCGAATCCGCCGACGCCGGCCTCGGCGGCGCAGCTCGAGGCGAACCTCAAGAAGATCAAGATGGCGCCGGGCTTCAAGATCAGCGTCTATGCCTCGAACGTTCCCGAGGCGCGGGAGATGGCCTGGGGCGACAAGGGCACGCTCTTCGTCGGCTCCTGGTTCGACGCCGGCAACGTCTACGCCATCACCGACGAGGGCGGCAAGAAGGTGGTGAAGACCATCCTGACGAAGCTCACGGTGCCGACCGGGATCGCCTTCCGCGACGGCGCGCTCTACGTCGCCGACGTCAACAAGATCTACAAATACGACAACGCCGAGGCCAGCCTCGACAAGATGCCGGCGCCCAAGATCGTCTATGACGACATGCCGCCCTACATCCCGCATGGCTGGAAATACCTCGCCTTCGACAAGAAGGGCATGCTCTACACGGCCTTCGGGCCGCCCTGCAACGAGTGCCTGGCGCCCACCAGCACCATGCAGGTCCGCCGCATCAACCCCAACAACGGCACCGCCGAGATCATCGCGCTGGGCGTGCGCAACAGCGTCGGCGGCGACATCGATCCCCGCACCGGCGATTACTGGTTCTCGGAGAACGCCCGCGACTGGATCAGCGACGATCTGCCGAGCGACAAGCTCGAGCACATCGCCGGCGGGGTGCCGCATTTCGGCTATCCCTACTGCCATCAGGGCAATCTGCCGGACCCCGTCTACGCCATGGGACACAAATGCTCGGAGTTCGTCCCGCCGGCCTACAAGCTCGGCCCGCATGTGGCGCCGCTGGGCATGAAGTTCTACACCGGCAGCCAGTTCCCGGCGGAATACAAGGACGCCATCTTCCTCGCCGAGCACGGCTCCTGGAACCGGCACAAATATGATGGCGGCCGGATCGTCGCGATCATCGTCGATCCCGCCGGCAAGCATCCCAAGCAGCATGTGATCGCTTCGGGCTGGATCCAGGGCGACCGCACCTTCCTCGGTCGGCCGGCCGACGTGATCAACGCGCCGGACGGCTCGATCCTGGTCGCCGACGACTGGGCCGGTGCGATCTATCGCATCAGCTACGGCAAGTAATCTCGTCCCTGCGCCCCGCCCGCTTTGCCGCGGGCGGGGCGTTGCTTTTCTCGATACTCCACACGGGCTCGGACTCAATGCATCGACTGTCGCTTTGCGCCCTCGCGGCGATCCTGCTCGCCGCCGCGCCGCCGGCACGCGCCGCGGACGACGCCGCGATCAAGACCAAGCTCGAGCCCTGCTTCGCCTGCCATGGCGACAACGGCATCTCCGCCCTCGACGGCGTCCCGTCGATCGCCGCCGAGCCCGAGCTCTTCCTCGAATGGCAATTGGTGTTCTTCCGCACCGGCCGGGTGAAGAGCGAGATCATGGAGCCGGTCGCGGCCCAGCTCAGCGATGACGATGTGCGCGGCATCGGCACCTATCTGGCGGGACTGCCGCCGATCAAGACGCCGCCGCCGCCGGACGACGCGCCGGCGATGACCGAGGTCGGCGCCAGGCTCGCCGCCGGGCGCAATTGCGGCAATTGCCACGGCGAGGGCTTCCACGGCCAGCAGGGCGCGGCGCGCATCGCCGGCCAGCGCGAGGAGGTGCTGCTGAAGGCGCTGCACGACTACAAGGACGGCAAGCGCTTCGGCACCGGCGTCGCCGCCATGCCCGAGGTCGCGCTCAGCCTCAACGACGACCAGATGAAGGCGCTCGCGCACTTCCTGTCGCGGCAGCGGTAGCGCGACGCCGCAGGCGTCGTCGCTGGCGGGCGCCAGCTTGCTCTGCAACCGCGAAAGCCGCCGGCGCGGGCTAGCCGGACGGTGCGGCTCTCGCCGTTGCTGACGCAACTGCTGACGCCGCCAGCGACGACGCTGCGCGACTTCGCCTGGGCTACCCCGCCAGCGTGCGGCGGACGCGGCGCAGCAAGGCGTCCGCGGTGAACGGCTTGGGCAGCAGCGGCGCGCCGGGATCGAGCGTGCCGCCATGGACCAGCGCGTTGGGGCTGTAGCCGCTGGTGAACACCACCTTCAGACCCTGCGACAGGCGCCTTGCGGCGTCGGCGAGTTCGCGGCCGTTCATGCGCGGCATCATCACATCGGTGAAGAGGAGATCGATGCGCGCGCCGCTGCCGATCACCGCCAGCGCCGCCGGCCCGTCATCGGCCTCGAGCACGTCGTAGCCGCGCCCGCGCAGCACATGCGCCGTGTAGATACGGACGTCGTCGTCGTCCTCGACCACCAGGATGGTGCCGCCCGCCCGTCCGCCCGCGGCCTCGTCGCTGCCGTGCGACGGCGTCTGCTCGTTGCCGCCGGAGGCGATGCGCGGCAGATAGAGCTTCACCGTCGTTCCCTGCTGCGGCTCGCTGTAGATCTTCACATGGCCGCCCGATTGCTTGACGAAGCCGTAGACCATGCTGAGGCCGAGCCCGGTGCCCTGGCCCACCTCCTTGGTGGTGAAGAAGGGTTCGAAGGCGCGGGCGGCGACCTCGCGCGACATGCCGGCGCCGGTGTCGCTGATCGCGATCATGACGTAGTCGCCGGGCGCCACCTGGTCGTTGCGCACGGCATAGGCCTCGTCGAAGGTGGCGTTGGCGGTCTCGACGGTGAGCCTGCCGCCGCCGGGCATGGCGTCGCGCGCATTGATGATCAAGTTGAGCAGCGCGATCTCGAGTTGATGCGGATCGCACCGCGCGCGCCACAGCCCCGCCGCCAGCACGGTCTCGAGCGCCACCGTCGCGCCGAGGCTGTGGCGCATCAGCTCGGACATGCCGAGCACGAGGCGGTTGATGTCGACGCTCGCCGGCGCCAGCGTCTGGCGGCGCGCGAAGGCAAGCAGGCGCTGCGTCAGGCCGGCGGCGCGCTCGGCGCTGCGCAGCGCCGATTCGATCATCCGCTCCGCCGCCGGGTCGCGCCCGACCAGCCGCAGCCTGAGCGCGTCGAGGCTGCCGAAGATGACGGTGAGCAGGTTGTTGAAGTCGTGGGCGACGCCGCCGGTGAGCTGGCCGATCGCCTCCATCTTCTGCGCCTGCAGCATCTGCCGCTCGGCCTTCTCGCGCTCGTCGATCTCGCGCCGGAGTTCGAGCGTTGGCCGCGGCCAGCGCCTCCGTGCGCTCGACCACCTGGGCTTCCAGCGATTGCGCCAGCTGGCGCTGCTTCGCGCGCTCCGCGCGCAGCCGCATCGCCGCCATCCGCAAGGCGTGGATGATGGCGCAGTTCATCGCCGAGAACAGCAGGTAGATGATCAGCGCCGCAATGTCGCCGGCCGCGCCCTGCCCTTGGTCCCAGCGCGGCACCAGCACGTACCAGGCGCAGGCTCCGCCGAGCAAGGCGGCGAGCATGCCCGGGCCCGGCCCGCCGATCAGCGCGGCGAAGACGACCGCCGGCCAGAAGGTGATGTAGCGATATCCGACGATCCAATCGCCGACGGCCAGCCGCAGCCCCAGCGACACCGCGACCAGCAGGATGGCGATGGCGTAAGCGCCCGCCGAGCCGGGTCTGATGCGAGGTTCTTCTGCGACGATCCGGTCGAGCCACGGCACGCGCGCGAATTTCCTCCCGCGCCGCATCTTAGCGAAATCGACGGCGGCCGAAACCGCGCCGCCCCTTATCAAAAGGGGTAGGTCGCCTCACCCGACCTGCGGGTCAGCGCTTTCCGACGGGCAGCCGATTGAACGGCACATCCTTGTCGACGCGGATATCGGCCGGCAGCCCCAGCACGCGCTCGGCAATGATGTTGCGCAGGATCTCGTCGCTGCCGCCGGCGATGCGCAGCGCCGGCGAATAGAGCAGCGCCTGCTGGAAGAGTGCCTCAGCCGGCATGACAGCGGGATCGGTCATGATCCCGGCCATCTCCAGGAGGTCCATGCCGAAGGCGGCGATCTCCTGCAGCTTGGAGGCGCTGACCAGCTTGCCGATCGAGGCCTCGGGGCCCGGCGTCTCGCCGCGCGACAGCCGCGTCATGGTGCGGAACCGCGTATATTTCAGCCCCTGCGTCTGCACATACCAGTCGCGCCAGCCGGTCGCGCACCGCGGCGTTGCCGATCGCCGGACCGTCCTCGAGCTCGAGCCGGCGCGCCAGATCGAAGATCTCGCCGAAATCCGGGCCCGGCGCGGCGCCGACCGCGAGGCGCTCGTTCATCAGCGTGGTCAGCGACACCTGCCAGCCCTCACCCACCGCGCCGAGGCGCTGGCTGTCGGGAATGCGCACATCGGTGAAGAACACCTCGTTGAAATGCGCATGCCCCGACATCTGCTTGATCGGGCGGATGTCGATGCCCGGCGACTTCATGTCGAGGAAGAAGAAGGTCAGGCCCTTGTGCTTGGGCTGGCCGGGATCGGTGCGCGCGACGATGATGCCGAAATCGCTGTAATGCGCGCCCGAGGTCCAGATCTTCTGGCCGTTGATGATCCAGTCGTCGCCGTCCGCTCCGCGCGCGTGCGCAGCCCCGCGAGGTCGGAGCCGCCGGCGGGCTCGGAGAACAGCTGGCACCAGATCTCCTTGCCGCGCAGCGCGGGCGGCGCGAAGCGTTGGCGCTGCTCCGCCGTGCCCCAGCTGCACAGCGTCGGAATGCACATGCCGAGGCCGATCTCGAAGAAGCCGCGCGGCACGGCGTAGATCGACTTCTTCCTGGTTGTAGATCACCTGCTCGATCGGGCTGCCGCCGCGGCCGCCCCACTCCTTGGGCCAGGTGATGCCGGCGAAGCCGGCGGCCTATTTGCGCGCCTGCCAGGCCTTGGCGCGCGCGAGCGCGCCGGGGGCGCTCTGGCCGGTGCGGTAGCCCTCGGCGCTGCCCGGCGCGCGGCGCTGGGCATTGGCGGCGAGGAACTGCTTCACCCTGGCGCGGAAGGCGGCTTCCTCTGGCGTGTCGTTGAAATCCATGGTCGCCTCCCTTAAGGCCCGATGCCGGCGGCGCCCTCGAGCGCGCCGTCGTTGCGCGCCTCGAGGCAGGTGATCAGCCGGTCCTTCCAGATGCGGGTCGAGCCCAGCGCCAGCGCCAGCAGCTTGGCGCGGCGATAGTAGAGATGGCAGTCGAAGGCCCAGGTAAAGCCCATGCCGCCATGGGTCTGGATGTTCTCCTTGGCGGCGAGGGAGAAGGCCTCGCTGGCCGCGACCCGCGCGGTGGCCGCCGCCAGCGGCAGCTCCGGCGCGTCCTCGGACAGCGCCCAGGCGCCGTAATAGGCGTTGGAGCGCGCCAGCTCGCCCGCGACATAGACATCGGCGAGCTTGTGCTTGATCGCCTGGAAGGAGCCGATCGGCCGGCCGAAGGCATAGCGCTCCAGCGCATAGGCCTTGGCCATGTCGAGCGCGGCGCGCGCGCCGCCGAGCTGCTCGAAGGCGAAGAGCACGGCGGCGCGGTCGAAGAGCCGTTCCAGCAGCCGCTCGCCGGCGCCGGCGGGGCCGAGCGGCTCCGCCGCGGTGCCGCTGAACACGAGCCGCGCATGGCCGCGCGAGGGGTCGATGGTGGCGACGCGCTCGCGCGCGACCGCCGGCGCCGCGAGATCGACGAGGAAGAGGCCGAGGCGCCGGTCGGCGCCCAGCGCCGCCACCACCGCGATGTCGGCCGCCGCGCCATCCGGCACCGGCTCCTTGGTGCCGGTGAGGCGGTCGCCGGCGACAGCGGCACTCAGCTTCGACAGCGCCGGCGCGCCCGGCCCTTCGGCCAGCGCCAGCGTGCCGATGGTGGCACCCGAGGCGAGCTTCGGCAGGTAGCGCTGCTTCTGCGCGGCGCTGCCGGCGAGCAGGATCGCCTCGGCCGCGAGATAGGCCGAGGAGGAGAACGGCACCGGCGCCAGGCTCGCGCCCAGCTCCTCGGCCAGCACGCAGAGGCCGAGCGGACCGAGCCCGGCGCCGCCGAACTCCTCGGGAATGGCGGCGCCGATCCAGCCCATCTCGCCGATCTCGCGCCACAGCGCCGCGTCGTGGCCGCCCTCGCCGTCGAGCACGCGGCGCGCCGCGGCGAGCGCATTGCGCCCGGTGAGGAAGCGCCGCGCCTCCTCGCGCAGCTGCTTCAGCTCGTCGGAGAAATCGAAATTCATGGCACGCGCTGGCTGGCGGCGCCGTCGATGATCACGTTGGCGCCGGTGATGAAGCTGGCGCGCGGGCTCGCCAGGAAAACCACGGCGTCGGCCACCTCCTCGGGCTTGCCCATGCGGCCCATGGGATTGCGCGCCAGCGCCGCCTTGAAGAAGTCCGGCTGTTTCTGCTCGCGCACATGCCAGACGCCACCTTTGAAGTAGATGGTGCCGGGCGAGACCATGTTGACGCGGACGTTCTTGCCGGCGTAGTTGCGCGCCGTCGATTTCATATAGGGCAGTAGCGCCGCCTTCACCGCGTTGTAGGGCCGCGTCGGGCCGACGACCTCGACCGCGGCGACCGAGCCGATGATGACCACGGCGCCGGCGCCCGACTTCTCCAGCAGCGGCAGCGCGGTCTCGACGCCGATCACCGTCGACATGACGTTGAGATCGAAGCTCTTGCGCCAGCTCGCCTCGTCGGTGGCGACGGCGAGCGCGCTGACATTGGGGACGAAGATGTCGAGCCCGCCGAGCGCCGCGGCCGCCTCGCCGATCCAGCCGCGCAGCGCCGCGGTGTCGGCGACGTTGAGCGCGCTGCCCCAGGCCTTGCCGCCATGGCGGCCCAGCGACTTCACCGTCTCGTCGATCTGCTCGCGGTTGCGCGCGCAGATGGCAACGTCCGCGCCCTCCTGCGCCAGCAGCTCGGCGATGGCGCGGCCGATGCCGCGCGTGCCGCCGGTGACGATGGCCTTCTTGCCCTTGAGACCGAGATCCACGATCGCTCTCCTTGCGCCCTTCAGCGGCCTTTCCAGTTGGGCGGGCGTTTTTCCGCAAACGCCTTCGGCCCTTCGACGCGATCCTCGCTGGCGACGAGCGCCGCGACGGCTGGGTAGTCACGCTGCGCCCGGTACGCCCGCCTCGATGCCGCCCGCGGTGTCGAGGCTGCGATAGACGGTCTCCTTCGAGGCGCGGATCGACATGGGCGAGCATTCCAGGATCTGCGCCGCCCAGCGCCGCGCCGCCGCCAGCGCCTGGCCTGCGCCCACCACCTCGTTGACGAAGCCCAGCTCCTTGCCCTCGCGCGCCGGGACGCGCCGTCCGGTGAGGATCATGCCCATCGCCTGCTTCAGCGGGATCATGCGCGGCAAACGGTGCAGCCCTCCGGCCAGCGCGGCCAATCCCACGCGCGGCTCCGGCAGCGCGAAGACCGCGTTCTCCGCGGCGATGATGAGATCGCAGGCGAGCGCGATCTCGAAGCCACCGCCCATGGCGACGCCGTTCACCGCGGCGATCAGCGGCTTGGCGAGATCGAAACGCTGGGTGAGGCCGGCGAAGCCCGACGGCGGATGGCCGATCGGATTGCCCGCCGCCTGGTATTTGAGGTCATTGCCGGCGGAAAACGCCTTGTCGCCGGCGCCGGTGACGATGGCGACCCAGAGCTCGGGATCGGCGGCGAAGCCGTCGAACACCTCGGCGAGCTCGACATGCGCCGGGCGATGCAGCGCATTCATCACCTCGGGCCGGTTGAGGGTGACGATGAGCAGCCTGCCGTCGCGCTCGACACGGCAATACTGGTAGTCGGTCACTCTCTCCTCCCTTTCTTGCCGCGTTGACGCCAGTGTGCCCAACCCGCCGCGCCGGCGCAAATCCGGCATGGCAGTTCGCGGCAGGCGATGCGAGAAAGAGGGACATGACAGGGAGGAGAGCATGGCAGCGAAGGAGCCGCGGATCGCGCCGCTGGCGGAGCGGGAGTGGAGCGCGGAGCAGCGCGAGCTGCTGGCGGTGGTGACGCGCGGCAAGCCGGCCGCCAACGTCTTCGCCACGCTGGTGCGCCACCCGAAGCTGTTCCGGCGCTGGACGCCCTTCGGCGGCCATCTGCTCTACGCCTCGAGCCTCGCGCCGCGCGAGCGCGAGTTGCTGATCCTGCGCACGGCCTGGTTGATGCGGTCCGACTATGAATGGGGCCAGCATGTCGAGATCGCCAAGCGCGCCGGGATGGGCGCGGCCGAGATCGCCCGCGTCGCCGCGGGCGCCGAGGCAGGTGGCTGGACGGAGGAGGAGGCGGCGCTGCTGCGCGCCGTCGACGAGCTGTGGGCCGATGCCCGCCTCAGCGACGCCAGCTGGCAGGCGCTGAGCCGCCGGCTGAGCCAGGCCCAGATGATGGACTTGGTCTTCACCGTCGGCGCCTATGCCATGCTGGCGATGGCGCTCAACAGCTTCGGCGTGCCGCTCGACGCCGGGCTGGAGGACCTTCCCGAGCCGGGACCTCACCCGGATGGCGGGCGCCAGGCCCCTGAATAGCCTAGGAAAAGGTGCCTAACCCCCAAGCCGGATAGGGGTTTAGTTACCCGATGCTGCCCAAATCGCATGGCTGGCATGCTCGGAATTAGGACCAGTTTGGTCCTTGAAAATCGACGCCCGCGGGCCCATCTCCTTGTAGCCGCCATTACCACCAGGCGGTCCTTTCCAAGTGATCCCAGCCCGCACCTGACCGCTGAAGCCGGCCCTGTGGGAGCCGGAGGGCCAAGCGCCGCCGTAGGACGCCGGAGAGGTAGGGAGACCGAAGAAATGAACCACAAGCTCGATACCACCCTCGTCCGCTTCGTCGAGGAGGCCAAGCGCTTCCCCATGCTCAGCCCCGAGCGCGAGCAGGAGCTGGCGCGTGCCTGGCGCGGCCAGGAGGATCGCGAGGCGCTGAAGCAGCTGGTCGGCAGCCATCTGCGCCTCGTCGTCAAGATCGCCCGCGGCTTCACCGGCTATGGCCTGCCGCTCGCCGACCTCGTCGCCGAAGGCAATGTCGGCCTGATGCAGGCGGCAGAGAAGTTCGACCCCGAGCGCGGCTTCCGCTTCGCGACCTACGCGATGTGGTGGATCCGCGCCGCCATTCAAGAGTACATCCTGCATTCCTGGTCGCTGGTGAAGATGGGCACCACCGCGGCGCAGAAGAAGCTGTTCTTCAACCTGCGCCGGCTCAAGGGCCAGATGGCCGAGCTCGACCAGGGCGACCTCTCGCCCGAGACGGTGAGCAAGATCGCCATCGAGCTCGACGTGCCCGAAGCCGAGGTGATCGAGATGAACCGCCGGCTGGGCGGCGCCGACAACTCGCTGAACGCGCTGTTGGGCGGCGCCGGCTCCGACGGCGACAGCGAATGGCTCGACATGCTGCCCGATGAGGGGCCGAGCCAGGAGACCATCATCGGCGACCGCAAGGAGCTGCAGCAGCGCCGTCAGATGCTCGATGTCGCCTTGAAGAAGCTCAACCCGCGCGAGCGCGACATCATCTTCGAGCGCCGGCTCAAGGACGAGCCCTCGACGCTCGAGGAGCTGTCGCACCGCTATGCCGTGTCGCGCGAGCGCATCCGGCAGATCGAGGTGCGCGCCTTCGAGAAGCTGCAGCGCGCGATGCGCGAGCAGACCCGCCTCACCCGCCAGGACAACCGCGTGATGGCGGTGGCGTAGAGACAAGTTATCAGTTGTCAGTTGTCGGTTGTCAGTTCACTGAGAACTGATAACTGACGACTGACAACTCCTTCACCCCAACATCCACACCCCGATCGCGATCGTCACGACGGTCACCGGCGCGCCGAGCCTGAAGTAGCTCCAGAAGCCGATGGTGACGCCGTGGCGGCGCGCGCGCTGCACCACGATGAGGTTGGCGACCGAGCCGAGGAGGGTGAAGTTCCCGGCGAGCGTCGCGGCCATGGCGAGGCTGAGCCAGGCCAGCCGCGGCGATGCCAGGTGCTCGACGAAAGGCTTCAGCACCAGCACCGCCGGCACGTTGCTGACCAGGTTGGACAGCACCGCCGCCACCGCCGCCATCACCGCCGGCGATCCGAGATCGAGCCGGTCGGCATAGGCCAGCACCTGCGGCCCGAGCAGCGCCTTCTCCATGCCGGCGACGACGATGAAGAGGCCGCAGAACAGCAGCAGCAGCGCCCAGTCGATCTCGCGATAGACGCGCTCGGGCTTGAGCCGGCGGGTCAGCAGCAGCAGCGAGCCCGCGATGATCGCCACCTTGGCCGGCGGCTGGCCGAGGAAGAAGAACAGCACCATGCCCAGCGCGGCCGCGACCGCCTTGCCCAGCAGCACGGGGTTGACGCGCGGCGCCGGCAGATGCGCCTCGAGCCGGTCGCGGGTGAAGAATTCGCGCCGCCAGGCGAGCGCCACCAGCACCACCATCGCCATGAGCCCCGCCGCCGCCACCGGCGCCAGCGCCCGGGCGAAATCGCCATAGGCGATGTGCGAGAAGCTGCCGATCATGATGTTCTGCGGATTGCCGGTGATGGTGGCGGTGCTGCCGATGTTGGAGGCCATGGCGAGCGCCAGCAGGTAGGGCACGGGGTTGCGCCGCAGGCTTAGCGCCAGCTCGGCCACCAGCGGCGTCAGCATCAGGCAGACGGTGTCGTTGACCAGGAAGGCGGAAAGCCCGCCCGAGACCAGGCTCACCCCCGCCAGCAGGCCGAGCGGATGGCGGGCGTGGCGCGCGATCCAGGCATTGGCCAGCGCGAAGAAGCCGGCGAGCCGCAGATGGGCGACCAGGATCATCATGCCGAGCAGCAGGGTGATGGTGTCGAGGTCGATGGCGCGGTAGGCCTCGTCGAGGCTGAGCGCGCCCGTCGCCACCATCAGGCTCGCCCCCAGCAGCGCCGCGCCGGCGCGGTCGAGCCGCAGCCCCGGCGCGCGGCCAAGGGCGATGACGAGGTATGTCGCGGCGAAGATGAGGGCGGCGGTCACGGGCGGCTCCGGCGGGCGGGCCAGCTTGCCCGCCGCCCGGGGGTTCAACAACCGCAAAGCCGCCATCGGCCGAAAAAAAGCCATGGTCCCGCGTCCTTTTTTAGACCCGATCGGGCGGCTCGGTCGCCGCCGGGTTTTGTGGTAGAAGCGCCGCGCGGGCGTGTGCCGCGCCGGGCGGCGGCAGCATCTTGGGCAGGACATGGCGGAGCGAGGACGCGGCGAGTTGCGCATCGACCCCGAGGACCGGGCGCCGCGCGGCGACGCGCCGGAAGAGCGGCGCAAGCCGCGGCGCCGCGGCGGCGGCGGGCGGCGGGGCGGCGGCTGGGGCGGCCGGCTCGTGCGCTGGGGCCTGCTGCTGGCGCTCTGGGGGATGATCCTGGGCGGCGGGGCCATCGGCTGGTTCTGGCTCACGCTGCCGCCGACCAACGACCTCACCCAGTCCGAGCGCCGGCCCAGCGTGACCCTGCTGGGCGCCGATGGCGGCCTCATCGCCACCTATGGCGACCTCTTCGGCGAGCCGCTGAAGATCAAGGATCTGCCGCCCTACCTGCCGCAGGCGGTGATCGCCACCGAGGACCGCCGCTTCTACCACCATTGGGGGGTCGACCCGATCGGGCTGGTGCGCGCGGTCTATGCCAATCTGCGCGCCGGCCACGTCGTGCAGGGCGGCAGCACCATCACCCAGCAGCTCGCCAAGAACCTCTTCCTCACCCCCGACCGCACGCTCAAGCGCAAGATCCAGGAGGCGCTGCTGGCGCTGTGGCTCGAGCACAAATTCACCAAGGACGAGCTGCTCGAGATCTATCTCAACCGCGTCTATCTCGGCGCCGGCACTTATGGCGTCGACGCCGCGGCGCATCGCTATTTCGACAAATCGGCGCGCCAAGTGACGCTCTACGAGGCGGCGGCGATCGCCGGGCTGCTCAAAGCGCCGACGCGCTTCAGCCCGGCGCGCGATCTCGGCCAGGCGCAGAAGCGCACCGAGCAGGTGCTCGCCAACATGGTCGAGGCCGGCTACCTCACCCCGGCGCAGGCGCAGGCGGCCGAGCAGCAGCGGGCGCAGCTGGCGCTGGCCGGCCGCGTGCGCCCGGGCAACCGCTACTTCGCCGATTGGATCTACGAGCTGACCGCCTCCTATGTCCCGGCCGAGGGCCGCGACCTCGTGGTGCGCACCACGCTCGACGCCCGGATGCAGGCGGCGGCCGAGGCGGCGGTGGCGGCGACGCTGGAGAAGGACGGCGCCAAATCCGCGGTCGCGCAGGCGGCGCTCGTCGCCATGTCGCCCGACGGCGCGGTGCGCGCCATGGTGGGCGGGCGCGACTATGCCGAGAGCCAGTTCAACCGCGCCACCCAGGCGCTGCGCCAGCCCGGCTCCGCCTTCAAGCCCTTCGTCTATCTCGCGGCGCTCGAGCACGGCATGAGCCCGGAGGACCGCTTCAACGACGCCCCGATCCGCATCGGCAACTGGGCGCCGCACAATTACGAGAACCGCTATCGCGGCGAGGTCACCGCCGCCGAGGCGCTGGCCAATTCGATCAACACCGTGGCGGCGCAGGTGCTGGAACGCGCCGGCATCGACAACGTCATCGCCGCGGCGCACCGGCTCGGCATCACCAGCGAGCTCACGCGCGACGCCAGCCTGGCGCTCGGCACCTCGGAGGTGACGCTGCTCGACCTCACCAGCGCCTATTGCGCCTTTGCCTCAGGCGGCCGCGCCGCGCTGCCCTACGGCATCACCGAGATCCGCGATCGCACCGGCGCCGTGCTCTATCGCCGCCAGGGCGATGGCGGCGGGCAGGTGATCGCGCCGGGGATCGCGGGCGAGATGAACCGGATGCTGTCGGGGGTCATCGCCCACGGCACCGGCAAGGCGGCGCAGCTCGATCGGCCGGTGGCAGGCAAGACCGGCACGACGCAGGATTTCCGCGACGCTTGGTTCGTGGGCTACAGCGCCGATCTGGTCGCCGGCGTCTGGCTCGGCAATGACGACAATGCGGCGATGAAGCATGTCAGCGGCGGCAGCCTGCCGGCGCGCACTTGGCACGCCTTCATGGTCGAGGCGACGCGCGGCATGCCGGTGCGCCCGCTGCCGGAAGCGCCGGCGCCGACGCTGGTGGCGCAGGCCACCGCCGCCAAGACCCAGGCCCAGACCTGGCTCGGCGGCCTGCTGCACCGCATCTTCGGCGGCGACGACAAGCCGTCGCGGCCGGCCCCGGTCGAGCAGCGCGCGCCGGCGGGGGCGACGCGGTTCTGGTGAGGGGCGAGGGCGGTCGCGCGCACAGGCCCGGTTAGGTTTCAGATCGCGCGAACCCGGCCAAACCCGGTCCCAGGTAGAACGCCCTCCTTCCTGATGGCCAATGACAAAACTTTAAGCAAAAAGGACGCCCTGGCGACGCCAAGGAGGGAACCGGTCAACCTCCGCGCGCGTTGACATGGTGCTGAGCTATTGGGAGTTCATTCATGAAGCGCCGTTGCGGACGGCCGGCGCCGGGATCGCCGGCGGGCGCAGGCGCGCAGAGAGAGCGGATCGAGGCGGCGATCGACGCCGCGCAAGGCGATCTGACGCGGACCCGGCTGGCGGCCTATTGCGACGCCGATCCCAAGGCGCGCGAACGCCTGCTCGCCACGGTCGCGGAGCTCGAGCGCAAGGTCGACGCGCTCTGGGCGCGCATCACGCCGTCGCCCGCCGCCCCGCGCGGAAAGCGCCAGGCCTCCGGAATGCCGGCAAGACCCGCCGCCACGAAGGCCGCTCGACATTGCGCGAGCCGCGCCGGCCGCGGCGCGCGGCGGCATCCTGCGCATCCTCGTCGGACACGCCTGGGCTGACGGCGCGCGCCGGCGCGACCTTTACCCCGTCGCGCGCACCGGCGCGGCTTCCGCCTGCAGGAATTGCGCGCGAAGCGTCGGCTTGTGCACCTTGCCGGTGGCGTTGCGCGGCAGCGCCGCCACGAAGGCGATCGTGCGCGGACATTTGAAGCGGGCGAGATTGGCGCGGCAATGCGCGGCGATCTCCGCCTCGCCCAGGCTCTGTCCCGGCTTCAGCGCGATGATCGCCAATCCGACTTCGCCCCAGGTCGCATCGGGCATGCCGATCACCGCCGCCTCGGCGATGGCGGGAAGCTGGTAGAGCACGTTCTCCACCTCGGCCGGATAGACGTTCTCGCCGCCGGAGATGTACATATCCTTCCAGCGGTCGACGATGTAGTAGAAGCCGTCCGCGTCGACCCGCGCCGCATCGCCGGTGTGCAGCCAGCCCTCGGTGAAGGAGGTGGCATCGGCATCGGGCCGGTTCCAATAGCCGGGCGTGATGTTCGGGCCCTTGACCCAGAGCTCGCCGAGCTCGCCCGGCGCGGCGTCGGTGCCGTCCGGGCGCACGATGCGCACCTCGGTGTGCAGCACCGGCTTGCCGGCCGAGCCCGCCCGGCGCGCGGCGTCCTCGCGGTCGAGCGTCAGCACCGCCGGGCTGGTCTCGGTCATGCCGTAGCCTTGCTGCAGGGCCAGCCCGCGCGCCTCCCAGATCTTGAGCAGCGGCACCGGCATCGGCGCGCCGCCGACGCCGCACACCGTGAGCCGACTGAAATCGGTCTCGGCGAAGGCGGGATGCTGCGCCAGGAACTGATAGATCGCGGGCACGCCGAAGAAGGCGTTGATCCCCGCCGCGGGATCGCCGATCAGCCGCAGCGCCAGTCCGGGATCGAAGGCGCGCATGATCAGCACGGTGCCGCCGGCATGCAGCACCGGGTTGGTGTAGCAGTTGAGACCGCCGGTATGGAACAGCGGCAGCACCGTGAGCAGCACCGAGGAGGGCAGGATGCAGGCGGGCCCGCCGAGATTGACGCAGTTCCAGAAGGTCATGCCGTGGGTGATGATGGCGCCCTTGGGGCGGCCGGTCGTGCCCGAGGTGTACATGATCGTCGAGATGTCATCGAGCGTGACGATCTCGGCAGCGCGCAGGCGATCGGCGGCGGCGATGCCGGCCTCGTAGCTGCCGCCGGCGCCGAGACGCAGCGTCGCGGCGAGCTTGCACCGCGTCGCGACGGCGAGCGTGGTCTCGGCGAGCTCGTCGTCATGGATCAGCACCACCGGCGCGGCGTCGCCGACGATGTATTCGAGCTCGGGCACGGCGAGCCGCGTGTTCAGCGGCACGAACACCGCGCCGAGCCGGAAGCAGGCGAACTGCACCTCCAGCGTATCGGTGGTGTTCTGCGCCAGCACGGCCACGCGCGCGCCGCGCGCGACGCCCAGCGCTGCCCGCAGATGCTGCGCCAGCCGCGCCACGCGCTCGTCGAACGCGGCGTAGGTGAAACGGCGATCGCTGGCGAGATCCACCGCGGCGAGCTTGTCCGGCGTCCGCCGGGCGTGATGCGAAATCCAGTCGTAGTAACGGACGGCCATGCTTCCTCCCCGGCGCGATCTTGGCGTCGCCGCCGCCGTTGATGCTAGTTCAGAAAGTGGAGGCACGGAAGAGCCCGTCCTCGCGCAAAGGAATTTCACCACGGAGGCACGGAGGACACGGAGAAGAGAAGAATTATGGGCCGCAAAGCGGCCCTTCTATGCTTCTCCGTGACCTCCGTGCCTCCGTGGTCCAACTTTCTTGTTGCCCGGTCCGCGCAAGACTTGCTCGGCGCAATCTGCTACAGCAGGGGCGATCCGCCGCTCGCCCGGCCTCCCGCCCCGGTGTCGCCATGTCGGTGCGCAATCTCGACAAGCTGTTCAAGCCCGGATCGGTGGCGCTGATCGGCGCCACGGACCGGGCGGGGGCGGTGGGCGCGGTGGTGCTGCGCAATCTGCGCCGCGCCGGGCCGAAGGCGTCGCTCTTCCTGGTCAATCCGCATCACCGCGAGCTCGACGGCCTGCCGGTCTTTGCCGACGTGGCGAGCCTGCCCGAGGCGCCCGACCTGGCGGTGATCGTGACGCCGCCCGAGACCGTGCCGGGGCTGGTATCCGAGCTCGGCGCGCGCGGCACCAGGGCGGCGGTGGTGATCACCGCGGGCTTCGGCGAGCTGGGCGAGCGCGGCCGCGCGCTGCAGCAGAAAATGTTGGACGCGGCGAAGCCGCATCTGCTGCGCCTCATGGGCCCCAACTGCGTCGGCATCATGGTGCCGGGGATCGGGCTCGACGCCAGCTTCTCGCATCTGGCGCCGCTGGCCGGCGATCTCGCCTTCGTCAGCCAGTCCGGCGCGATGATCACCGCGGTGCTCGACTGGGCGGCGCCGCACCGCATCGGCTTCTCGCATGTGGTCTCGCTGGGCGACATGGCGGATGTCGATTTCGGCGACATGCTCGACTATCTCGCCGCCGATGCCGAGACGCGCGCCATCCTGCTCTATGTCGAAGGCGTCACCGCGGCGCGCAAATTCATGTCCGCCGCCCGTGCCGCGGCGCGCGGCAAGCCGGTGCTGGCGGTGAAGGTCGGCCGCTTCGCCGAAGGCGCGCGCGCGGCGCGCTCGCACACCGGCGCGCTGGCCGGCTCGGACGCGGTCTACGACGCCGCCTTCCGCCGCGCCGGCATGCTGCGCGTCGCCACCATGGCGGAGCTGTTCGACGCGGTGGAGACGCTGGCGCTGACCCGGCCGCAGCAGGGCGACCGGCTCGCCATCCTGACCAATGGCGGCGGGCCGGGCGTGCTCGCCACCGACGCGCTGATGGCGCTGGGCGGCAGGCTCGCCGAGCTCGCGCCCGAGACGCTCGCCAAGCTCGACGCGGTGCTGCCGCCGACCTGGAGCCGCGGCAACCCCGTCGACATCATCGGCGACGCGCCGGGCCGGCGCTATGCCGCTGCGCTCGAGATCCTGCTCGCCGATCCCGGGCTCGACGCCATCGCTGGTGCTGAACGCGCCGACCGCGCTGACGCGCGCCAGCGAGGCGGCGCGCGCCGTGGTCGACACGCTGGGCGTGCTGCCGGCGTCCAGCCTGATCGGGCGCAACGTGCTGACCTCCTGGCTCGGCGAGCGCACGGCGCGGCCGGCGCGCCGGCGCTTCGCCGAGGCGCGCATCGCCACCTACGAGACGCCCGACGCGGCGGTGCAGGGCTTCATGCACCGCGTGCAGTACCGGCGCAACCAGGAGCTGCTGCTGGAGACGCCGCCGGCGCGGCCGGAGGATTTCACCCCGGACATCGAGGCGGCGCGCCGCGCGATCGCCGCGGCGCTGGGCGCGGGCTCCGCCTGGCTCGAGGCCGAAGCCTGCGCCGCGGTGCTCGCCGCCTACGGCATCCCGCTGCCCGGGAGCCGCATCGCCGCCGATGCCGACGATGCTTCAGCGGCGGCCGCGGCGATGGGATTTCCCGTGGCGCTCAAGATCCGCTCGCCCGACATCCGCCACAAGAGCGATGTCGGCGGCGTCGCGCTCAATCTCGGCAATCCCGAGCGCGTGCGCGCCGAGGCGGCGGCGATGCGGGCACGGATCGCCGCGGCGCGGCCCGAGCTGCGGCTCGAGGGCTTCCTCGTGCAGCAGATGGTGCAGCGCCCCGGCGCCATCGAGCTGATCGTCGGCCTCGTCGACGACGCCGTGTTCGGCCCGGTGGTGCTGTTCGGCCAGGGCGGCATCGCGGTCGAGCTGCTGCGCGACACCACGCTGGAGCTGCCGCCGCTCAACGATGCGCTCGCCCGCGCGGCGATCGCGCGCACCCGCGTGAGCCGGCTGCTGCAGGGCTTCCGCAACCTGCCGGCGGCCGATCTCGAGGCGGTGGAGGGCGTGCTGGTGCGCGTGGCGCAGCTCGCCGCCGACCATCCGGAGATCCGCGAGCTCGACATCAACCCGCTGCTCGCCGATGCCCAGGGCGTCATCGCGGTCGATGCGCGCATCCGCGTGACGCCGGCGGCACAGCCCGGCGCGGCACGGCTCGCCATCTCGCCCTATCCGCGCGAGCTGGAGAGCTGCGAGACGCTCCGCGACGGCACGGTGCTGCGGCTCAGGCCGATACGGCCGGAAGACGAGCCGGCGCTGCAGGACCTGGCGCAGCACATGAACCCCGACGATCTGCGGCTGCGCTTCTTCACGCCGATGAAGGCGCTGCCGCATACGCTGGCGGCGCGGCTGTCGCAGCTCGATTATGACCGCGAGATGGCGCTGGTGGCGCGCCGCGACGGCGACGGCGCGGCGCTCGGCGTCGCGCGCTTCTCCAGCGACCCCGACCGCCGGCGCGCCGAATTCGCCGTGGCGCTGCGCAGCGACTGGAAGGGACGCGGCCTGGGCTTCCTGCTGATGACGCGCATCATCGACATCGCGCGCCAGCGCGGCATCGGCGAGATCATCGGCGACGTGCTGCACGAGAACGCGCCGATGCTCAAGCTGGCGCAGAGCCTGGGCTTCCGCCTCGCCAGCCATCCCGACGATCCCGAGCTGGTGCGCGTGGTGAAGCCGCTGAGCTAGCGCGGCTCGGGGAGCATCCTACGCCCCCGGTGTACGCCGGGAACTCGAAATCCGGTGTGCGCCGGGGGCGTAGTGTTGCATCGGCGCCGTGCGTCCTTCGACAGGCGCGCTACGCACGCCAGCTCAGGGTGAGGACGCTTCTTGGTGGCACAAAGAAAATTCCCTCATCCTGAACGCGAGCGAAGCGAGCAGTCGAAGGACGCACCCTGCAACTCCAGCGCTGCCGCACCGCTACTGCGCCGCGGTCAGGGTGTAGGGCGGGCCGCAATTCTGCGCCATGCCTTCGTCCAGGCCATGGCGGACGGCCAGCGTGTCCGGCGTCGGGGCCGCGAGCCCGCTCGCGCCCACCAGCGGCGCCGCCAGCGCCACGGTGGCGACGCAGACCGGCAGCTTGAAGGCGAGCAGGAAGGGCGTGCCGACGATTGCGGCGAAGCCCGTGCCGCCATCGGGCGGGGATTGGGCGCCGGCGCAGGCGGCGAGCGCCCCGGCGAGAAACAACGCTCCGATCGTGCCTCTCATCCTCGCACCTCCTTGCGCCGGCTCAGCGCGCCGCCGCCGCGGCAAAGGCGGCGATCGTCGCGAGATCGCCCGTCTCCGGCGCCGCGGCGCCCGCGGCCAGATGCTCATAGAACCGCGCCATGGCGCGATAGAGTTCCAGTGCCGGCGGATCGGCGGCGAGGAAATCGGCGATCTCCTCCATCTCGGCAACCCAGCGATAGGCCTTGGGGAAAAGCGTGGGCAGCCGCGCCAGATAGGCCAGCAGCTGCGGCTGGCTCTCGCCGAGCTCCGCGATCAGCGCCTCGGCCGTGCCCGCGCGCGCCGCGCCCAGCGCCATTGCCGAGCCCAGCGCGGATATCCCCTTGGTGAGGCCGGCATAGGACATCTTCAGCGCCGAGGCGGCGCCGATCGGTGCCGCCAGCACGCGCAGATCGAGGCCGAGCGCGCGCAGCGGCGCCAGATCCGGCGCCGCCTCGCCCGAGGCGTAGAACACGGTCCGCGCCGTGGGCGAGGGCGGCGGGCCGATGATGCCGGCATCGACGAAGCGGCAGCCCGCGCCGGCGATGATGGCCTCGATACGCCGCGCGGTCGCCGGCGAGACGGCGTTGCAATCGACGAAGACCGGCTTCCTGCGCGCCGCGGCGAGCACCGGCGCCAAGCGCTCGGCCAGGCCCAGCGCCGCGCCCGGCGGCACGATCGACAGCAGCACCGACGCCTCGTCGACGAGGCGCGCGGGATCGTCGATGACGGCGAAGCCGGCGCGCTCGGCCCGCGCCGCGCTGGCGGCGCCGCGCCCGGCGAGCGACGTCAGGATGCGCGCGCCATGCTGCTTCAGCCTGCGGCCGGTGGCGCTGCCCATCTCGCCGGGGGCGATGATGGCGATGGTCTCTGGCATCGCTCTCCTGCTTGCGCCGGCAGCAGGCCGGCGCGAAGAGGCTAACCCCGCGCCGCCGCCGGCCGCAAGGCTCGTCCCGTCAGATGGTCTGGCGGAAGACCCAGAACAGCACGCCGATGAGCGTCGGCGCTTGCGTTAGCAAACGCGGGAGCCGCACCGTTTCGGTTAGCCCGCACCGTGCGGGCTTTCGCGCCCCGGATCAAGTCCGGGGCGCTGGCGCCCGCCAGCGACGACGCCTGCGGCGTCGCGCTAGGCCTCGCTTGCGTCGAGGGCGTAGCCGGCGGCGCGGACGGTGCGGATGACGTCGCTGCGGCCGGCGTCGTTGAGCGCCTTGCGCAGCCGGCGGATATGCACGTCCACCGTGCGCAGCTCCACCTCCGCCTCGCGACCCCAGACGCCGTCGAGCAGCTGCTCGCGCGAGAAGACGCGGCCCGGCCGCTCGAGAAAGAAGCGCAGCAGGCGGAACTCGGTCGGACCCAGATGGATGGGGGCGTTGGCGCGGGCGACGCGATGGGCGGTGAGGTCCATGACGATGTCGGCAAAGCGCAGCGTCTCCGCCGTCACCACCGGCCGCACGCGGCGGATGACGGCGCGCAGCCGGGCGATGAGCTCGCCCGGCGAGAACGGCTTCACGACATAGTCGTCGGCGCCGCTGTCGAGGCCGCGCACCCGGTCGCCCTCCTCGCCGCGCGCGGTCAGCATGATCACCGGCAGGTCGCGCCAGGCCGGGGCGCGGCGGATCTGGCGGCAGACCTCGAGGCCCGAGATCCGCGGCAGCATCCAGTCGAGCAGCACCGCATCGGGCTTGCTCTCGCGCAGCTGCAGCAGCGCCTCCTCGCCGTCATGCGCCTCGCTGACGGCGAACCCCTCGCGCTCGAGATTGTAGCGCAGCAAGGTGACGAGCGCCGGCTCGTCCTCCACCACCAGCACCAAGGGCCGCATCAAGCTTCCTCCTCCGTCTCAGGCGCGATCCGCGTCGGGCCGCCGCGCACGACCGCGAGGCTCGAGCGGTCCCCCTTGGGCCGCGCCTGGGCGAGCGGCGTGCCGTGCACGAGGAAATAGAGCGTCTCGGCGATGTTGGTGGTGTGGTCGCCGACCCGCTCCAGATTCTTGGCGATGAACAGCAGATGGGTGCAGGCGGTGATGTTGCGGGGATCCTCGATCATGTAGGTCAGCAGCTCGCGGAAGAGGCTGGTGTACATCTCGTCCAGCTCTTCGTCGCGCAGCCACACCGCCAGCGCCTTGTCCGCGTCGCGCTCGACATAGGCGTCGAGCATGTCCTTGATCATCGCCTGGCAGAGCCGTCCCATGCGCGGCACGGCATAGACCGGGCGCACCGGCGGCGTCTGGTTGAGCGCGATCGAGCGCTTGGCGACGTTGGCGGCGTAGTCGCCGATGCGCTCGAGGTCGCTGGCGATCTTGAGCGCGGCGATCGACTGCCGGAGGTCGCGCGCCATGGGCTGGCGCAGCGCCAGGAGGCGCACCACCAGGCCCTCGATCTCGCGCTCGAGATTGTCGACGCGGACGTCGCCCTCGATGACTTGAGTCGCGAGCTCGCTGTCGCGCTTGATCACCGCCTCGATGGCGGCGCCGAGCTGGTTCTCGGCGATGCCGCCCATCTGGGTCAACGTGTTGTCGAGGCGCTGCAGCTCCTCGTCGTAGCTCTTGATGATGTGCTCTGAGGCCATGGGGTCCTCCTCAGCCGAAGCGGCCGGTGATGTAGTCCTCGGTCCGCTTCTCCCGCGGGTGGGTGAAGATCGCCTCGGTCTCGCTGTACTCGACCAGCTCGCCCAGATACATGAAGGCGGTGTAGTCGGAGCTGCGCGCCGCCTGCTGCATGTTGTGGGTGACGATGGCGATGCAGTAGTCGGATTTGAGCTCGCCGATCAGCTCCTCGATGCGCTGGGTCGAGATCGGATCGAGCGCCGAGGCGGGCTCGTCGAGCAGCAGGATCTCGGGCTTCACCGCGATGGCGCGGGCGATGCAGAGGCGCTGCTGCTGGCCGCCGGAGAGCGACAGGCCGCTCTGACGCAGCTTGTCCTTGACCTCGTCCCAGAGCGCGGCGCGCCTGAGCGCGCTCTCGACGCGCTCGTCGAGCTCGCTCGCCGAGATCTGCTCGTAGAGGCGGATGCCGAAGGCGACGTTGTCGTAGATCGACATCGGAAACGGCGTCGGCTTCTGGAACACCATGCCGATCTTGGCGCGCAGCAGGTTGAGGTCCTGGCCGGCGTCGAGGATGTTGGTGCCGTCGACCAGCACCTCGCCGGTGGCGCGCTGGCCGGGATAGAGCTCGTAGATGCGGTTGAGGATGCGCAGCAGGGTCGACTTGCCGCAGCCCGAGGGGCCGATGAAGGCGGTGACGCGCTTGTCGTGGAGTGCCAGGCTGATGCCTTTGAGCGCCTCGTAATTCTTGTAGTAGAAGCGGACGTCCTTGATCACGATCTTGGGGGCGGTCTGGGCCACGACGGCGGGCTCCTGCGGACGGACGATGGGACGGCCGAGGGTCGGCGCGCGCGGCTGCTGGGTGGGCAGCGAGATGTCGGCGGTCATGGCGAGCGATTGCTCCAATTGGCAAGGACGCGGGCGAGGATGTTGAGCAGCAGGATGGTGAGGGTGATCAGCATGGCGCCGCCCCAGGCGAGCACCTGCCAATCGGCATAGGGGCTCAAGGCGAACTGGAAGATGATGACCGGCAGATTGGCCATCGGCCCGTTCATGTCGGCGGAGAAGAACTGGTTGTTGAGCGCGGTGAAGAGCAGCGGCGCGGTCTCGCCGGCGATCCGCGCCACCGCCAGCATGACCCCGGTCAGCATCCCCTGGATGGCGGCGCGGTAGATCACCACCACGATCACCTTCCATTGCGGCGTGCCGAGCGCGGCCGCGGCCTCGCGCAGGCTGCCCGGCACCAGGCGCAGCATGTCCTCGGTGGTGCGCACCACGACGGGCACGACGATGATCGCGAGCGCCACCGCGCCGGCCCAGGCGGAGAAATGCCCCATCGGCAGCACCATCAGCTCGTAGATGAAGAGGCCGATGATGATCGAGGGCGCGCTCAGCAGGATGTCGTTGACGAAGCGCACGACGGGCGCGATGCGGCTGCCGGCGCCGAACTCGGCGAGATAGGTCCCGGCCAGCACCCCCACCGGCGTTCCCACCAGCGTCGCCAGCGCGGTCATGACGACGCTGCCATAGATGGCGTTGGCGATGCCGCCGCGGCTGCCCGGCGGCGGCGTGTTCTGGGTGAAGAGGTCGGAGCCCAGCGCCGGGATGCCGTTGCGCAGCAGCGTCCAGAGGATGAGAAAGAGGATGGCGAGTCCCGCCGCCGTGGCCGCCATCGAGAGGGCGAGATAGATGCCGTTGGTGGCGCGCCGCCGCGCATAGAGGGTGTTCACGCGCATCACTTGGCCGCCCGCTGCTCGAGCCGCAGCAGCATCAGCTTGGCGACGGCGAGCACGATGAAGGTGATGACGAAGAGGATGAAGCCCAGCGCGAAGAGCGAGGAGGTATAGAGATTGCCCACCGCCTCGGTGAACTCGTTGGCCAGCGTCGCCGAGATGGTGGTGCCCGGCGCCAGCAGCGAGGCCTTGATGCGGTGCGCGTTGCCGATGACGAAGGTGACGGCCATGGTCTCGCCCAGCGCGCGGCCGAGGCCCAGCATGATGCCGCCGACGACCCCGGTGCGCGTGTAGGGCAGCACGATATGCCGCACCACCTCCGCGGTGGTGGCGCCGACGCCGTAGGCGCTCTCGCGCAGCATCGGCGGCACGGTCGAGAACACGTCGCGCATCACCGAGGCGATGAAGGGCAGCACCATGAAGCCCAGGATGATGCCGGCGGTGAGGATGCCGAGGCCGAGCGGCGGCCCCGAGAAGAGCGCGCCGATGACCGGCAGCTCGCCCAGCGTGTCGATCAGCATGGGTTGCAGGGTGCTCTGCAGGATGGGCGCGAGCACGAAGAGGCCCCAGATGCCGTAGATGATGCTGGGGATCGCCGCCAGCAGTTCGATCAGCGTGCCGATCGGGCGGCGCAGCGGCGGCGGGCAGAGCTCGGTCAGGAACACGGCGATGCCCAGCGCCAGCGGAATGCCGATCAGCATGGCGATCGCGGAGCTGACGAGCGTGCCGTAGATGGCCGGCAGCGCGCCGAACTTCTCCGTCACCGGGTTCCAGGCATCGCTCGTCAGGAAGCCCCAGCCGAACTTTTGGAAGGCCGGCACCGCCCCCGCCGCCAGCGCCACAACGACGCCGCCCAGCAGCACCAGCACGCCCCAAGCGAAGAGCTGCGTGGCGCCGCGGAAGGCGGCGTCTTGCAGGCGCTGGCGGTCGAGCCGCCGGCGCGTCGTGATCGTCAGCGAGCTTGCCATATCGGCTTGCCGCTCGCGTCCTTGATGTTGGCGGTCCACGACGCCTCGATGATCTTCACCACCTTCTCCGGCATCGGCACATAGATGAGCTCCTCGGCCATCTTCTGGCCGTTGGCATAGGACCAGGCGAAGAAGTCGAGCACCGATTTCGCGACGGCCGGCTTTTCCTGTTGCTTGTACATCAGGATGAAGCTCGCGCCGGTGATCGGCCAGCTCTCCTTGCCCGGCTGATTCGTCAGCAGCAGGTAGAAGCCCGGCGCCTTCTCCCAATCGGCATTGGCGGCCGCGGCCTGGAAGGTCTGGCTGCTCGGCAGCAGCACGCTGCCTTCCTTGTTGATGAGCTTGGCGTAGACCAGCTTGTTTTGCACGGCATAGGCATATTCGACATAGCCGATGGCGCCGGAGGTGCGCGAGGTGAGCGCGGCCACGCCCTCATTGCCCTTGCCGCCGATCCCCGTGGGAAATTCAACCGACGTATTCTCGCCGACCTTTTCCTTCCACTCCGGGCTCACCTTCGACAGGTAGTCGGTGAAGATGAAGGTGGTGCCCGATCCGTCGGAGCGGTACACGGCGGCGATGGCGGTGGAGGGCAGCTTCACGCCCGGATTGAGCTTGGCGATCGCCGGATCGTCCCATTTCGTGATTTTGCCGAGATAGATATTGGCGATCGTCGGGCCGTCGAGGGTCAGTTCGCCGGCCTTGATGCCGGGCAGGTTGATCGCCAGCACCTCGCCCCCCATGATCGCGGGGAACTGGGTAAGGCCATGCTTCTCGAGGTCATCGGGCTTCAGCGGCATATCCGAGGCGCCGAAGTCGACGGTCTTGGATTCGATCTGCTTGATCCCGCCGCCCGAGCCGATCGACTGGTAGTTCATGCTGATGTCGGTCTTGGCCTTATAGGCCTCGGCCCATTTGGCGTAGATCGGATAGGGGAAGGTGGCACCGGCACCGGAGATCTCGGCCGCCTGGGCCTGGGGCATGGGCTGGACCGCCACGCCGAGTAGGGCGATGGCGCCAAGCCAAAGCGTCATTTTGCTGCGAGCCTGCACGGATCTTCTCCTCACGCTGGATGGATTTTAGCCGCGGGACCTGGGATCCCGGCGCGGCGCTTTCGACGCCCTTGGCTACAGGCGCAGAGTTGCATCCTTACGGCGATTTTGTTGCAGGATGATGACAGAACGGCGTAATTCCTAGGGCATCGGCAAATGCACTGTAAAAACCGAGCCTTCGCCCAGCTCGCTGTCGATATCGAGGGCCCCCCGATGGTGGTTAACGATGTGCTTGACGATGGCGAGGCCGAGGCCGGTGCCGCCCAATTCGCGCGAGCGCGCGGCGTCGACCCGGTAGAAGCGCTCGGTCAGCCGCGGCAGGTGCTCGCGCGGGATGCCATCGCCATGGTCGCGCACGGCGACCGCCACCGCCGCCGGCCGCTCGCCCGGCCGGGCCCCCTGCAGGAAGCGCGGCGAGGGGCGGATCGTGACCTCGATGGGCGTGCCCGGACGGCTGTATTTGATCGCGTTGTCGAGCAGGTTCTGGAACACCTGGGCAAGCTCGTCGGGCTCGCCCAGCACCTCGCAGGGGGTGCGCGGCAGGTCGAGCACGATGCGCATGTCGTGCGCCTCGGCGCGCTGGCCCAAGAGATCGGCGACGGTGCGCAGCAGGCGGCCGAGATCGACGCGCTCGGTCGGCGGGCGGTGCTCGTTCGTCTCGATGCGCGACAGCGACAACAGGTCGTCGACCAGCCGCTTCATGCGCTGCGACTGCTCGGCCATGATGGCGAGGAAATGGTCGCGGGCGGTGGCGTCGTCATGGGCGGGGCCGCGCAGGGTCTCGATGAAGCCGATGAGCGAGGCGAGCGGGGTGCGCAGCTCGTGGCTGGCGTTGGCGGCGAAATCGGCGCGCAGCCGCTCGCTGCGCTTGGCGGCGGTGAGGTCGTGGAGGGTCAGCACCGCCGCCGCCTCCTCGGCGGTGTGCGGGCGCAACGCCGCGAGCCGCGCCGAGAGATGGCGCTCGACCGGCGTGGTGACGTTGAATTCGACGATGCGCGATTCATCGCCGCGCAGCACGGCGTCGGCGGCGGCGAGCACCGCGGGATGGCGCAGCGCCACGGCGAGGTCGCGCTCGACCAGCCGCATGCCGAGAAGCTCGTTGGCGGCGGGGTTGGCGCGCACGATGCGCCGGCGCTCGTCGAGCAGGATCAGCGGATCCGGCAGCGCCGTCAGCACCGCCTGGGCCGAAGCGAGCTCGGCCTCGCGCGCGGCGAGCTTCTGGCGCGAGGCCCGCGCCCAGCGGCCGACCGCGAGCCAGAGGTCGCGCGCGGTGGGCGACAGCGTCGCGACGTTGGACGTTGCCGCCTCGCCCGCCGCCATGCGGTCGACCGCGGCCTGCACCGCGGCCACCCCCAGGATCAGCGGCCCCGCCAGCAGCAGCAGCGCGAGGTAGAGGCCGAGCGCCGCGAGGAGAGCCCAGCGCCAGGCGATGTCGCCGCCGGCGGCGAAGGCGCCCAGCACGATGACGCCCGGCGCCGCGAGCATCACGGCGCCCAGGAGCCATCGCGCGATCGGAGTCATTGGCGGCAAGCCTCGTCGGTTGCGCCCCCGATCTTGGCGCAATCCCGGCCGGGGTGCCAGAGCGAGGGCTGCAGGGCCGGCCGATCGCCGTCGCCGGGCAGAAATCAGCGATCGCCGACGCCGCCGCTCTTCGCCGGAGCTCCGCTTCGGTCGACCCGGGGAGGGACGATCAGCTGGTGCGGTACTCCTGTCGCTTGAAGCTGAGCTTGCGCGTGACGTCGGGCGCATCCGCGATCTTCCGGATGTTGCCCCAGGTCTGCTTGTAGTTCGGGATGATCAGCTCGTTCACCCCCTTGGAGACCACATCGCCCTGCACGCCCATCGGGTTGGCGAACAGCATGAACGTCTCCCTGGGCTTGGCCGCGGGGGTCGGATAGACCATCGCCTGCGTCGCGCCATTGTCGTTGTAGACCTCGACCAGGTCGCCTTGCCGCAGCCCGAGCTCGCCCATATCGGCCGGGTTCATCTCGATGAAGGGAAGCGGCCACCGCGCCATGACGAAATCGTTCTGCTGGTCGAGATAGGCCGACTGCCAGACGTGGTTCGTCCGGCCGTTGTTGATGAGGAAACGGAACTTGTCCTTCTCGGCCTGCTTGCCCGGCGCCTCCAGGCCGCGCCACTGCGTCGCCATGAAGTGGGCCTTGCCGTCCTTGGTGCCGAACTTGCCATCGGTGTAGAGCCGCTTGGTGCCGATGATCTTGCCGTCCTTGAAGCCCGTCGCCGGCTCCTGGAACCCGTTCGTGCCCATGGCGCGCAGGCGCTCGTAGGTGACGAATTCGCCGCCCGAGGCGTGCTTGCGATAGCCATCCACGAAGGCGTCCTCTTCGGTCTTCCAGTCGTAGCCCTTGAACTTGTCGGCGATGTCGGCTTTTCCCGCCTTGCGCCATGACCGCTCGAGCGCCTGGGCAAGACCCGCGACGATCAGCGAATCCGGCTTCGCGTTGCCCGGCGGGTCCATATACCGCTCGGTCAGGCGCATCCGCCGCTCCCCGTTCATCGAGGTCAGGTTGGCTTCGCCCGAGGTGGCGGCGGGCAGGAGGACATGGGCGGCCTGGCCGATCTTGGTCGGCACGATGTCGACATCGACGACGAACAATCCGCCCTTGCGGATCGCCGCCATGATGGCCTCGATTTGGGCCGTCCGGTCGCCATAGGGCACCGCCGACATGGCATCCTTCACCAGGTCGGTGCGGCGCTTGTAGACGTTCTTGAACTCCAGCGCGTTGAGCGTCGTCTTGTAGTGATCGCAGCCCCAGATCTGATGGATGCCGCCTTTGCCGCCGATGAGGAGCTGGTCGACGTAGACGGCCGGCCGGCCGCCGGGATAGTCGGGCCGGACATAGCCCTCCTGATGCCCGCCCTGACGGACGCAGCCGCCGCCCGGCCGCCCGACATTGCCGGTGGCGAGCGCGATGTTCACCAGGGCGCCGTTGGTGCGGTAGTTGTCGTTGCCCCAGATCAGCCCCTTCTCATAGGCAAACATCGTCCGCCGCCGCTTGCCCTGCTTCGGCTCGGCGATCCAGCTCGCCGCCTGGCGGATCTGCTCCGGCGAAAGGCCGGTGATCCGCGCCGCTTCGTCGAGGCCGACGGCGTTCGCCTTCAGCATGTCATCGAAGCCGGTGGCGCGCTGCTGGATGAAGTCCTTGTCGATCCATCCCTTCGCCGCGATCTCGGTCATCAGCGCATTGAAAAGGACCAGATCGGTGCCGGGGTTGAGGGCGAGATGCAGAACCTTGTCCTTGCCGGCCTCGACCTCGCAGGCGTTCACGGTCACGGTGCGCCGCGGGTCGACGATGACGATCCGCGCCGGCGCGTGCGGCTCGTCCGGAAGCTCCGCCTTCTTCTTGTCCATTGAGGTCCCGCGCAAGTTCGGGATCCAATGGTTCAGGAAGTAGTTCGTCTGCGTCTCGAGCGCGTTCGTGCCGACGGCAAAGAGGGTATCCGCCAGCTCGGCATCCTCGTAGCAGTTGTTGAGCTCGCCCACGCCCATGTCGCGCGTGGCATGGACCTCCGAGTTGTAGGCGGGGCGGTTGTGGATGCGGATGTTCTTGACCTTCATGCTCTCGAAGTAGAGCTTGCCGGTCGCCCACGTGTTCTCGTAGCCGCCGCCGGCGCCGCCATGATCGTAGGCGGAGACGATGAGGCCGTCCTCGCCCTGCTCCTCGACGACGCGGCGCGTGACCTCGGCGACGAGTTCGAGCGCGTCGTCCCAGGAGGTCGGATAGAGGCCGCCATAGCGCCAGACGAGGGGATCCGTCAGCCGCTGCGCCTGCGTTCCGGTGGTGGCCGAGAAGGACATCTCGGCGATGCGCGCGCCGCGGATCGAGCCGAGGCCCGAATTCACCACGCACTCCTTGTCCGGCTTGACGACGAGATGAACGTCGCGGCCGTTCTGCTTGACGATATTGTACATCGATGGCGAGAACCAATTGGCCGTCTGCGCCTCCTGCTGCTTCGACAGATCGGCGCCGAAGGCGTTCTGGGAAGGTGCCGTCCCGCCCTGCTTGTTGACATCCCAGCTATAGGCCTTGTAGCCGCAGCCGACGATGCAGTAGTGGCAAACGACGTTGTGAACCGCCGCGTCCTTGGGCGGAATGGGAAGGCGGTCGATGTTGCGCTTGTAGGTCATGGTGTCCTCCCCTACGCCTTCCGGACGTTGCTGAGGCGGCCGTAGATGAGCTCGTCGACGGCGACGGCGCGGATCTCGCCCTTGTCGTCGACGCTGAGCTTGAACTGCGGCAGGTTTTGCGTCGCGTGGCCCCAGATCTCCTGTCCGCCCTTTTCGCAGTCGAAGCGGGAATAGTGGCCCGGACAATTGAGCGTCTTGTCCGCCGCCACGTAGTTGAGCGGGAATCCTTTGTGCGGGCAGAGCGTCGAGAAGGCGACGATGTCGCGGTCGGGCCCCGCTCCGCCCTCGACCGGATGGCCCAGCTTGAGCAGCACGCCCGGCGAGTCCGCGTCGGGGTACGCGATCTCGACCGGTTGATCGACCTTCAGCTCGCGGACATTGCCGAGCTTCTTGCTCGGATAGCTCACGCGCGCGAGCGACGGCGCCGCCTCGGCGGTCGCCGCGACGGCGCCGGCGGCGGCGACGGCGGCCGCGGCGCTGGCGCCTCCCCTCAGGAACTGGCGGCGGCCGATGTCGACCAAATTGTTGCAGCGCTTCATGCGTTCCCCCCTGCGGTTGGCATTCTTGCCACCACGCAGCGCAAAGGCCGTGCCAGCGCGGCTCGACGCACGCATACGCAAATTCAACGGCTTGGCGCGCTATCCGCGCGGCACAATCCGGAAAATAGGATCGGCGATCCGGACTCCTGGACCGGAATGCCGCCGAGACGAGCCGAGATTATGGACGGCCGGGTTGCCGGTGCCGCACGGGGTTTGCGGTGACGGCCAGCTTGCGCATCTTCTCGAACAGCGTCGAGCGCGAGATGCCGAGCATTTTGGCGGCCTCGTCGACGCGACCGCCGACGCGCGCGAGCGCGGCGCGAATGTGGTGCCGCTCCGCTCGCTCGCGCACCTCCGCCAGAGACGGAAGCGCGCGCTCGTCGGGCGCAGGCGCCGCCGCCTCGGACGGGAAGAGCGCTGCCGGGCCGATCCACGGCGCCTCCGCCAGCGCCACGGCGCGCTCCACGCGGTTGCGAAGCTCGCGCACGTTTCCCGGCCAAGGATGCGCGAGCAGCGCCTGCTCGGCCGCCGGCGTGAAGCCGTGAACGTCGCGCGCGAAGGCCTCGGAGAACTCGCAGAGGAAGCCGCCGGCCAGGGGAAGAATGTCCTCGGCCCGGTCGCGCAGCGGCGGCACCACGACGCGGACCACGTCGATGCGGTAGTAGAGGTCGCGCCGGAAGCGGCCCTCGGCGACCGCTCCTTCCAGATCGGCGTTCGTCGCGCAGACGATCCGCGCCGGCACCTTGATGGCGCTCTCGCCGCCGAGGCGCGTCAAGAGCCGTTCCTGCAACAGGCGCAGCAGCTTCGCCTGCACCGGCAAGGCCAGTTCGCCGATTTCGTCCAGGAAGAGGGTCCCGTCCCGGGCGCGCTCGACATATCCCTGGTGGCGCGCATGCGCACCCGTGAAAGCGCCCTTCTCGTGGCCGAAGAGCTCGCTCTCGATGAGCTCGTTGGGGATGGCGGCGCAGTTTACTGCGACGAAGGGCGACCGCCCGCGCGCGGAGATGCCATGGACGAACCGCGCCGCCACCTCCTTGCCGACGCCGGTCTCGCCGACGAAAAGCAGCGGGCTGTCGACGTTGGCGACGCGGCGCAGCAGCGTCTCGATCCGCCGCATCGCCTCCGACGCGCCGAGCGTGCCGACGGCGCCGGGGAGCAGCCGGATCAGGCGGGGGATGCGCTCGAGCAGGTCGGCGATCGCATAGGGCTTCGCGATGTAGTCGACGGCACCCGCCTTGGTGAGGCGCACGGCCTGCTCGATCTGCCCGAAGGCGGTGACGAACAGGAAGGGCGCGCCGGCCAGGAACGGGAGTCCCTTCAGGAACACCTCTTCCCCGGACATGTCCGGCAGCCGGATATCGCAGACGACGAGCTCCGGCCGCGCGGTCCTCAGGCCCTCGAGGGCATCCTGGCCGGTCAGCCACCAACGGACGGCGTAGCCTTCCAGCTCGAGGCGATGGACGAGCGTCCCGCCCATCACCTGGTCGTCCTCGATCACGCCGACCAGCACCCGCTCACGCGGCATGGCGCGTCTTCTCCCCGGCAAGAGGAAGCATCACGGTCACCCGCGTGCCCGGCTCCGGCCGCTCGACGGCGACACGGCCGCCGAGCCGGCGGACGAGATGCCCGGTCGTCCACAATCCGAGGCCCTTGCCGTCGCGGGACGGGGAGGCCGCCTCGGCCGGCTGGAGGAGAGCCGCCGAATCTTCGGGAAGGCCGGGCCCTTCGTCGGCGACCGCGATCCGCAGATGGCCGCCGGCGGACGCGGCGTCGACCGAGATGCTGCCGCCGAAGGGCGAGGCCGCGCAGGCGTTCAGCAGCAGGTTGAGCACGATCTGGCGCACCGCAGGCCCGTCGATCGGAAGCGGTTCCTCGACGCGGTTGCGCCAGTCCAGCCGCAGCCTTCGGGTGCCCGTCTCGTGCTGGATCAGGAACGGCAGGTCGTCCAGATCTGCCGGGGTCAGCATTGCGGCATCCGACCCGCCCTTGTAGGTGACCAGCGCCGCCCGGACGACGTTGCGGATGCCCGCGAGCCCGCGCTTGAGGAACTCGAGCGAGGTCTGGAGCACCGCGGGATCGGCGCCATGCGCCTGGATCGTGTCGATGGCGTTCAGCATGCCGCCCAGCGGATTGTTGACCTCGTGCGCCATGCCGGAGGCGAGCCGTCCGAGCATGGCGTACTTCTCCTGCTCGGCCAGTTGCGAGGCGAGGGTCTCGCGCTCGCTCAGCGCACGCGCCATCGCGTTGAAGCGGTCGAAGAGCCGCCCGAACTCGCTGGCGACGTTCCGTCGGTAGCGCTGGGGGATCGGCTCCATGCGCCCGTCGCGGATCCGCTCGACGTAGCGGGTCAGCACGCTCAAAGGCTGGAGCATGTGCTTGACCACGAAATACCCGGTCAGCGCGAAGGCGAGCGCGAGCCCGCCATTGACCAGGAGCAGGGTCAGCAGGACCTGGCGCCGGACGCGCAGAAGGTCGGCGATATCGATCTCGGCGAGGATCCGGCCGACGGAGAACCCCTCCGTCCGCAGGCTCCGCGCCAGCCAGGCGCGGCCGGTCGCCTCGTCGATGGCAAGGCCTTCGTTCTTCGGAAATTCCCGGCGCAACGTCTCGGGCACCAGCTTCATGACCGGGAACCGGGCCGGGTCGGACGCGGCGAGCACGGTATCGTCCGGCAGCTCGACGATGGCGTAGCGGACCTTGATCCCCGAATATCGTCCGCGCGCGCGATCGAGCGCGTCGAAAGCCTCCCAGACATCGGAGCGGATGACGGCCGGCAGCACCGCGGCGGAGAGGCCATCGAGATAGGCGCTGCTCAGCAGGCGCAAATTGGCTTCCTGGTCGCTCGCAAGGCGCGACAGCACGATCTGCGAAATCGCGACCGCGACGGCGACCATCAGGCCGGCGACGAGCAGCGGGACCTTGACGGTCAGCGGCCAGGCCGTGATCCGCAGCAGGCGCGGCATCAGACCTGCGCCTTCACGACACGCCATTTCTCCAGCGTGCTTTCATACATGTCGGGCGTGCCCCGCGTGAAGCCGTCGAGCGCCAGGATGCCGAGAATGTCGCGGCCGAGCGAATCCGAGGCCATGTCGAGGAGCGCCGCGGCAAACGCCTTGACCGCCGGCGCGTCGGCGCGCGCATTGGGGGCGACCATCGGCGGGAAGCCGAGCCACTCCGAGCGATAGATGATGCGGGTGTTGCGCACGAGATCGGGCTCCCGCTCGCTCATGACGTCCCAGACATAGCCGTCGATGCTGCCGCTTTCCGCAAGCCCGGCGCCCACGGCCCGGATGACGTTCCGGTGACCATAGGTGAAGAAGAAGTCCCGGAAGAACTGGGCCGGGGTCGTGTGTCGGAGCGCCAGCAGCCAGCGCGTGACCAGGTATCCCGACGTGCTGTCCGGATCGGAGAAAGCGTGCACCGTGCCGCGGAGGTCGTCGAACGCCTGCGCGCGACTTGCTTCGTTCACGATCACATAGGTCTGATAGAGCGGCCGGTGATGGTAGAGGGGCACGGCCAGCAGGGTGAGCTGGCCGCGATACTGGACGTAGGGGTCGTCGCAGATCCACGCCGCGTCGAGCTGGCCGGAAATGAGCATCGCCGAGATCTCTTGGTAGGTGCGCCGCTTGACGAGCGCGACCGGCCGCTGCAGGCGGCGGGTGAGGTAACGCTCCAGCATCGACAGCAGCTCGATGTCGTTGTCGAGGAAGACCGGCGTCAGCCCGAAGCTGAACGCATCGGTCGCGGCGGTCGCGCGGCTTGCGCGGACAAGCGCTGCGGCGCCGAGACCCACGAGGAGGTCCCGGCGCGCGATACAGGACCCACAGGCCCAAAGGGCGTCGCCGAAGCGGGCCATACGCTTCCTCCCCGTACCGATGCCGCACTTATTCTTCGTGCTTTGCGGTTAGGCTACACCCATTTCGATTTTTCTGGAAGGCTCGTTGACTGCGGCGCGACAGACGTGTAAATTCGACTGTACTGGAATTGTTGGAGATCGGGGTGCGCAGGGATGGCGGCGTTCCAGCCCCGTGGTTGGGAACCGGATGCTGCCCGGCGCCTTCGGCCCCGAGCTGGCGCGATCGCCTCAACCGCGCCTCGGCGGCATGCCGGTGGGCAGTGTGCTATCGACAGCGCGCCGCCTACGAGCAGCTCGACGACCACCTGCTCGACGACATCGGCGTCGACGAGGAGGGCTGGCTGCGCCGGTCGCGACAACGGGAAGAAGCGCTGCGGCGGGTGTGGCTTGCCGGCTTTGGAGGGTTCTTGTGAAGATGAAGATGACGACGACGCAGGTCACCAGCGCGCTGGGCGCGCTCTCGCAGGAGACGCGCCTCGGGCTCTTCCGGATGCTGGTGGAGCGAGGGCCGGGCGGGCTGCCGGCGGGCGTGCTCGCCGAGCGGCTGGGCGTGCCGCCCTCGTCGCTGTCGTTCCACCTGCGGACGCTCCAGCATGCCGGGCTGATCACGCAGCGCCGCGCCAGCCGGCAGATGATCTATGCCGCGGATTTCGCCGCCATGAACGCGGTGATCCAGTACCTGACCGACAATTGTTGCGGCGCGGAGGGCGCCTGCGCTCCCGCCTGCAATCCCGGCACCGCCCTTGCGACAGGAGGAAAACACGATGAAGCGCCTGCACGTGCACGTCGCCGTTGACGATCTCGAGCGCTCGATCCGCTTCTATTCGACGCTCTTCGCCGCCGGCCCGAGCGTGGTCAAGCCCGACTACGCCAAGTGGATGCTGGAGGATCCGCGCGTCAACTTCGCGATCTCGTCGCGCGGACAAGACCGGCTCGGCCTCGATCATCTCGGCATCCAGGTCGAGCGCGCGGACGAGCTCGCCGCGGTCTACGCGCAGCTCAAAGAGGCCGAGGGGCCCGTGCTCGAGCAAGGCGCCACGACCTGCTGCTATGCCAAATCGGAAAAGTCGTGGATCGTCGATCCGCAAGGCCTGGCGTGGGAAGCCTTTCTGACTGAGGGCGAGAGCACGGTCTATGGCGACAGCGTCGATCTCTCGCCGGTGAAGGCCGCCTCGGCCTGCTGCGCGCCCACGGCCGCAGCGGCCGAGCCGGCTCTCGCGGAGACGGCCTGCTGCGCATCGAAAGGCTGAGAGCCGCCATGACCCGGCCCTACAACGTCCTGTTCCTGTGCACGGGGAATTCCGCCCGCAGCATCATGGCGGAGGTGATCCTGCGTCGCTGGGCGCGCGATCGCTTCAACGCCTACAGCGCCGGGAGCCACCCGCGCGGCAGCGTGCATCCGATGACGCTCGAGCTCCTGAAGCGGCTCCACTATTCCACCGAAGGCCTGCGCAGCAAGAGCTGGGACGAGTTCGCGCGTCCCAACAGCCCGCCGCTGGATTTCGTCTTCACCGTCTGCGACCAGGCGGCGGGCGAGGTGTGCCCGGCCTGGCCCGGCCAGCCGATGACCGCGCATTGGGGCGTCGAGGACCCGGCCGAGTTCGAAGGGCCGGACGAGAAGCAGCGGGAAGTGTTCAAGCAGGTCTATTTCGTGCTCGACAACCGCATCAAGATCTTCTCCAGCCTGCCGCTGGAAAAGCTCGACCGGCTCAGCCTGCAGAAGCGCCTCGACCAGATCGGCAAGGTCAAGATTGGCCGAAGGCGAGTTGCCGAAGACGGAATCGGCGGGCTGAGGCGCCGATAACGAGCCGCATCCCGCAGCGACGCGGCGCAACCCTCTGCCGCGGCGGCCTCCCGTTCCGAAGCGCCGGAGACCATCTGATGCCGAAGCCCTTCACCGTGCTTTTCCTGTGCACCGGGAATTCCGCCCGGAGCATTCTTGCCGAAGCGATCATGAACCACATCGGCGGCGGACGGTTTCGCGCCTTCAGTGCCGGCAGTCAGCCGAAGGGCCAAGTGCATCCGCTGTCGCTCAATCTGCTGCGGAAAAACGATATTGCCATCGACGGCTTGCACAGCAAGAGCTGGACCGCATTCGCCGGAGCGGACGCTCCGGCGATGGACCTTATCGTCACGGTATGCGACAGCGCCGCCGGCGAGGCCTGCCCGATATGGCCGGGACATCCGCTGACCGCACATTGGGGCATGCCCGATCCGGCGGCGGCGGAGGGACCGCCCGACGAGCGGCGCGCCGCCTTCAACGATGCCTTTGAGACGCTCGAACGCCGGATCCACATGCTCGCCGGCCTGCCCGTGGAGAGCCTCGCCCCGGAGACGCTGAAGCGCCGGGTCCAGGAGATCGGCCGGCTGCCGGCCGTCGGCGGCGCCGCGCCATGACCGCCGCGCGCGCCACGGGCGGGTGGCGAGCTCCCGGCGGCGGCGCCCCGAAATCCCCGCCCTCGCCGAGGTCATAGATGTCCAGATTCGAACGCTATCTCACCGTCTGGGTGGTGCTTTGCATCATCGCCGGCGTCGGCCTGGGCCAGCTCTTCCCCGGCGTCTTTCAGGCGATCGGCGCGGCCGAGATCGCCCAGGTCAACCTTCCGGTGGCGATCCTGATCTGGCTGATGATCATCCCGATGCTGGTGAAGATCGATTTTGCCGCGCTCGGGCAGGTGCGCGAGCATTGGCGCGGCATCGGCGTGACCCTCTTCATCAACTGGGCCGTCAAGCCGTTTTCCATGGCGGCGCTGGGATGGTTCTTCATCGGCCACCTCTTCGCCCCCTATCTTCCCGCCGGCCAGATCGACAGCTACATCGCCGGGCTGATCCTGCTCGCCGCGGCGCCCTGCACGGCGATGGTGTTCGTCTGGAGCAACCTGTCGGAAGGCGAGCCGCATTTCACGCTGAGCCAGGTGGCGCTCAACGACACGATCATGGTCTTCGCCTTCGCCCCCATCGTCGGGCTGCTGCTCGGCCTCTCGGCCATCACCGTGCCGTGGGAGACCCTGGTGCTGTCGGTGGTCCTCTACATCGTCGTGCCGGTGGTCATCGCCCAGCTCCTGCGCCGCCGCGTGCTTGCTGCCGGCGGCCAGAACGCCTTGCGCCGGCTGCTGAGCGCGGTGCATCCGGTCTCGCTTCTGGCGCTGCTCGCGACGCTGGTCTTGCTGTTCGGGTTCCAAGGCGAGCAGATCATCGCGCAGCCGCTGATCATCGCCCTCCTCGCGATACCGATCCTGATTCAGGTCTACTTCAACTCCGGCCTCGCCTATCTCCTCAACCGGGCGCTCGGCGAGGCGCATTGCGTCGCCGCTCCTTCGTCATTGATCGGCGCCAGCAACTTTTTCGAGCTGGCCGTCGCCGCGGCGATCAGCCTCTTCGGATTCCAGTCCGGGGCGGCGCTGGCCACGGTGGTCGGCGTGCTGATCGAGGTGCCGGTGATGCTGTCCGTGGTGAAGATCGTCGGCGCGACCAAGGAATGGTACGAGCGCGGCGCCGCCGTGCGCCGAAACGACGGCGCGCTGGCGGACGCTGCCGAGCGGACGAGGTCATAACCGCCGCGCTCCACGAGGGCGGCGTTTGACATTTTTGCGTCACGGCGGGGAATCGCCCCACCTCACCCTCCCGCTGCGCGGGTCCCTCCCTCTCCGCCCCTGAGGGGCGGAGAGGGTTGAGGTGAGGTGGGGCGGCGGCGATGTCTGGGGCTTTCCGCTTACCGCGGCCAATCCGCCCGGTGCGGCTCTCGCGGTTGCTCGCGCAACCGCTGACGCCGCCGACGAGCACTACGTGCTCGCGGCTTCATGCGCGGCGAGGGCGGCGAGGTTGACCATGTCGGAGACGGTGCCGCCGATGTCGAAGATCTGCGCCGGCTTGTCGAGGCCCATCAGCAGCGGGCCGACGCGCTTGCCGCCGCCCATCTCCTCGAGCAGCTGGGTGGCGATGTTGGCGGCGTGGAGGCCGGGCATGATCAGCACATTGGCCGGGCCGCGCAGGCGGCAGAAGGGATAGCGCTCGCGCATCAGGGGATAGTTGAGCGCCACCTCGACGCTCATCTCGCCGTCATATTCGAAATCGGCGCCGCGCTGGTCGAGGATCGCCACCGCGTCGCGCGTGCGCTGGTCGACATAGCGCAGCGGATTGCCGAAGGAGGAATAGGAGAGGAAGGCGACGCGCGGCTCCTGCCCCATCATCTGCCGCGCGCGCCGCGCCGATTGCACCGCGATATCGGCGAGCTGCGCCGCGTCGGGGCGCGAATGGGCGGTGGTGTCGGCGACCAGCACCGAGCGGCCGCGCGACAACATCAGGGCATAGCCGAAGACCTTGCTGTCGTCCTTGGGCCCGAGCACGCGCATCACCTCCTCGAAGGCGGTGAAGTAGTTGCGCGTGGCGCCGGTGACCATGGCGTCGGCGTCGCCGCAGGCGACCATGCAGGCGGCGAAGATGTTGCGGTCCTGGTTGACCATGCGCTGGCAGTCGCGATGCAGCGCGCCGCGGCGCTGGAGGCGGGCATAGAGGAAATCGGTATAGGTCTTGTTGGAGCGCGACAGCCGCGCATTGTGCATCTCGAGATCGCCGGCGCCGCCGAGCCCCATGCGGCGCATGGTGTCGCGGATGCGCTCCTCGCGGCCGATCAGCACCGGCGTGCCGTAGCCATTGTCGCGGAAGGAGAGGGCGGCGCGGATGACCTTCTCCTCCTCGCCCTCGGCGAAGACGACGCGCTTGGGGTGGGCGCGGACCTCGTCGAGCGCGCGCTGCAGGCTGGCGGCGGTGGGGTCGAGCCGGCCTCTGAGGCTCGCCTTGTAGGCCTCCATGTTGGCGATCGGCTTGCGCGCCACGCCGGAGTCCATCGCCGCCTTGGCCACCGCCGAGGGCACCGCCCAGATGAGGCGCGGGTCGAAGGGCGTCGGCACGATGTAGTCGCGGCCGTATTGCAGGCGCTGGCCGGAATAGGCCGCCGCCACCTCGTCGGGGACGTCCTCGCGCGCCAGCTTGGCCAGCGCATGGGCGGCCGCGATCTTCATGGCGTCGTTGATGGTCGAGGCGCGCACGTCGAGGGCGCCGCGGAAGATGTAGGGAAAGCCCAGCACGTTGTTGATCTGGTTCGGGTAGTCCGAGCGGCCGGTGCAGATGATGGCGTCCGAGCGCACGGCGAGCACGTCCTCGGGCGTGATCTCGGGATCGGGATTGGCCATGGCGGCGATCATCGGGTTCTTGGCCATGGATTTGACCATCGCCTGATTGACCGCGCCCTTGACCGAGAGGCCGAAGAAGACGTCGGCGCCCTCCATCGCCTCGGTCAGCGTGCGCCGCTTGGTGGCGACCGCATGCGCCGATTTCCACTGGTTCATGCCCTCGGTGCGGCCCTGATAGACCACGCCCTTGGTGTCGCAGAGGATGACGTTGTCGTGCGGCAGCCCCATGGTCTTCAGCAGCTCGACGCAGGCGATCGAGGCGGCGCCGGCGCCGTTCACCACCATGCGGATGGTCTTGAGGTCGCGGCCGGTGAGGTCGAGCGCGTTGAGCAGCGCCGCGGTGGCGATGATGGCGGTGCCGTGCTGGTCGTCATGGAAGACCGGGATGTCGAGCAGCTCGCGCAGGCGCTGCTCGATGATGAAGCATTCCGGCGCCTTGATGTCCTCGAGATTGATGCCGCCGAAGGCAGGGTGGAGATAGCGCACGCAATTGACGAAGGCGTCGACATCCTTGGTGTCGATCTCGAGATCGACGCCGTCGATGCCGGCGAAGCGCTTGAACAGCACCGCCTTGCCTTCCATCACCGGCTTGGCGCCGAGCGGGCCGAGATCGCCCAGCCCCAGCACCGCCGTGCCGTTGGAGATCACCGCCACCAGATTGCCCTTGGCGGTGTACTCATAGGCGAGCGCCGGGTCGGCGGCGATGCGCAGGCAGGGAAAGGCCACCCCCGGCGAATAGGCCAGCGACAGGTCGTGCTGGGTGGTGAGCGGCTTGGTGGGGGCGATCTCGAGCTTGCCGGGGGAGCCCTTGGAATGGAACTGAAGGGCCTCTTCCTCGGTGACGCGCGTCTCTGGCTTGTCCGACGACGACAAGGGATGAACTTCCTCTTCTAGGCGGGGCGAACCCGGAGGTTGCCCTTCTCGTTGTATTGGCGGCCAGTCTAGGGAGTGCCGCGCGGCGCGTCAAAGTGGCGGGCCGTCGCGGCCGCTCAAGCGGTGCGGAAGCGTTTCACGGCGTCGCGGTCGAAGGCGAGGCCGAGGCCGGGCCTTTCCGGCAGCGCCAGGGCGCCGGCATCGGGCCGCGGCACGTCTTCGAAGAGGCGCACCGTCCAGGGCATGTACTCGACGGTGAGGCCGTTGGGGATGGCGCCGATGAGATGGACATGCACCTCCGGCAGGAGATGGCTCACCACCGGCAGGTTGAAGGCCTCGGCCATGCCGGCAACCTTGAGCCATTGGGTGATGCCGCCGACGCGCACCAGGTCGATCATGACGATGTCGACCGAGCGCGCCTCGAGCATGTGGCGGAAGGGGGCGATGCCCCAGAGATACTCGCCGCCGCAGACCGGGGTCGCGAGCGCATCGGCCACCCGCGCCAAGCCCGGGAAATCCTCGGCGCTGGTCACGTCCTCGAGCCAGGCGAGGCCGAGCTCCTCGAGCCGGCGGCCGATAGCGATCGCCTGCTCGACCCGCCAGCGCTGGTTGATATCGGCCATCAAGGCGATGCCCGGCGCGAGGTTCTCGGCGCAGGATGCGGGCGCGCTCGACCTCGCGCTCCGGCGAGGTCTCGCCGGGCAGCGCCAGTTGCATCTTGACCTGGCGGAAGCCCGATTCGGAGAGACGCCGCGCCGCCGCCGTCGCCTGGTCGAGGCTCAACCCGCGCATCAGCGCGCCGCTGGCATAGGTCGGCACCCGCTCGCGCGCGCCGCCCAGCAGGCGCCAGAGCGGCTGGCCCAGCGCCTTGCCCTTGATGTCCCAGAGCGCCATGTCGATCGCCGACAGCGCCAGGGTGAAGAGGCCGGCGGCGGCACCCTGGGCAGCCTCGCGCAGGCGCAGCGCCGCCTGCTCCGGCCTGAGCGGGTCCGCGCCGATCAGCAGCGCGCCCAGCCCGTCCACCGCCGCGCGCAGCGCGGGCGTGAGCGGGCCGCCGAAGAAGGTGACGCCGATGCCCTCGATGCCGGCATCGGTGCCGATCTCCAGGGTGACGAAGGGGCGGGTGGCGTCGGGGTTCTCGGCCGCGCCGGCGAGCGGCTCGTCGGCCGGGAGCTCGACGATGGCGCTGCGGATGCTGGTGATCTTCATCGGGCATGTCCTCCCAAGGGGCCTCGGCTTTGCCGGAGCTGTTCTGGTTTGCCCGATGCTAGAGCGAATCCCGGGACGGTGAAACCGCCGCCCCTCTTTCCGATGCACAGCACCATGCAGCATCGTCATGCCCGGCCTTGTGCCGGGCATCCACGTCTTGCGAGCGGCACGAGGGAAAGGCGTGGATGGCCGGGACAAGCCGGCCATGACAATCAAAACGAACACGGAATTCCCCGGACAGCCGTGCGCTTGCGCGGGGCTTTCGTGCCCCTGATCAAGTCCGGGGAAGGATGACGGTCTAACCAACTGTCACTGCGCGTGAATCTCTATTCATTCTTTACCGTCTGGCGCCCGCCGGCGACGACGCTTGCGCGTCGCGCCTAGGCCGGAACCTTCACCTCGGCCTGCCACTGCACGGCTTCGAACTGGCTGACATCGCTGAGGAAGCGCTGGCCGCCATGATCGACGAAGACCTGGCAGGCGAAGCGGTACCAGATCCCGTCCAGCACCAGGATGCCCTCATAGGCATTGGCGAGCCCGCCATCCTCCTCGCGGGTCGAACGGATGAGCCGCGCCATGATCCGCGCGCGCTCGCCGAACTGGGTGCTGAGCCGGCCGATCAGGCAGCCGTCGCACAAGACATCCTCGAGATGCCGGTGGTAGTTCGCCACCAGGAACTCGTCGACCTTGTCGTAGCTGTCGTCGAAGCCGCTCATCGTTACCCCCTCTCTTGCCGGGCAGGAAGAGTAGGCGGCAGCAAGGAACATTTCAAGAACAATTGTGCCGGGCGCGAAAAATGAATGGCGGTTCACGAGGAGGACTACGATCATCGCAAATCCCCCCGATCGTCATGCCCGGGCCGGCCGAAGGCCGAGTCCCGGGCATCCACGTCTTTCCACGAGCGCGGCAAGACGTGGATGGCCGGGACAAGCACGGCCATGACGACGGAAGGGTGTCGACGATCATCCCTTTGCCAAAGAATGAATATAGATTTACACGCAATGACAGTTGGTTAGACCCTCATCCTTCCCCGGACTGTGACCCGGCCTCGGGCTCAGGGGCTGGCGGCGGTGACGAGCCAGAGGGCGGCGGCGAGCGGCACCGCGGCGCCGCGCTGATGCGGCGTCAGCAGCCTGCGCACCGAGCGGGCCACCGCCTCCTTCACGGCCGGCGGCTGCTCCTCGATGGCGCGGCCGGTCGGGCCGATCTCGAGCGCCGCCTTGACCGCGGCCTCGAGCCCGCCGCCGGCCGCCAGGTCGAGCTCCAGGTCGAAGGGCTCCAGCCGGGGCGTGGCGAAGCCGGCCGCGCCCAGGATGCGGCGGACGCGCTCGGCATCGGCGAAGGAGAAGGGGCCGGGATCCTCCGGCCCCAGCTTGGGCAGCGGCGGCACATGCTCGTAGGCGCCCTGCAGCGGCAGCATCAGCCAGGGGTTCTCGCGCGGGCTGCGCCAGCAGGCGAAGGCGAGCCGGCCGCCGGGCCTGAGCGCGCGGCGCAGATTGGCGAAGGAGCGCTCGGGCTCGGCGAAGAACATGACGCCGAAGCGCGAGAACAGCAGGTCGAACTCCGCCGCCGGAAAGGGGTGCGTCGTGGCATCGGCCTGGACCAGCTCCACCGCAAGGCCGGGCGGCAGCCGCTCGGCCGCCCGCCCCAGCATCGGGGCCGAGATGTCGATACCGAGGACCCGGCCGCCGGCGCCCACCAGCCGCGCGATCTCGATCGTGCTGGCGCCGCAGCCGCAGCCGATATCGACCGCGCGCTCGCCGGGGCGGATGGCGGCGCGGCCGAGCGCCGCGGCGAGGACCGGCGCCAGCACCACATCCTGCGCCTGCTGCCGGTCGACCCAGTGGCGGCCGCCGGGCCCGTTCCAGAAGGCGATCTGGTCGGCGTTACGCTCATCGGCACTCATGCTGCTCATTCTCGGCTCCTCGCGCGCTGGCCACACCCGGCGTGGCGTAGCATAATCGGGGGCGTGACCGCTGCCCATGGCGGAGCGCGGCCCGGGCGTTGTTGCGGACGGACCGGCGCGCGGGGCGTTTACGCCGTCCGAGGAGACTGCCATGCGCCTGCTGCCGATCGTCGCCCTGTTGCTGCTGACGGCCTCCGCCGCCGCCCAGACCCCGCATAGCGAGCCTCCGGCTGCCACCGCCGACGGCATCGGCGCCACCGTCAAGCGCGGCGTCGACCGGCTGACCACCGCGGCGGAGGAGGGTGCCAGCGATCTCTGGGAGGCGGGCAAGGCCGCCTATCACGCCGGCGCCCGCACGCTGCACGAGCGCGAAGCGGCGCGCGAGCCGGCGAAGCCGCCTGCCGGCGAGAAATAGCGCCGCTCAGCTCTTGGCGCCGTGCGCCCGCGCATTGACATGCGCGTCCTCGCCGCCGGCCTCTTGCAACAGCCGCACCGCCATCGCCTCGAGCTCGGGATCGTCCACCCGCACCCAGAGCAGCACCGCGCCTTGCTCCAGCGCATCGGCGAAATCCTCGCTGTGGTCGTTGGCGATGAAGCGGTCGAGCACCTCCTTGAGGGCGACGCCGCCGAGCCCGGCCGCGACCACCGCCCCCAAGGCTACGGCGATCTCGCCGCCCGACAGCAGCATGATGCCGGCCACCGTGAGCGGCGACAGGAAGGCGACCTCGTCGGTCAGCCCCGCCAGCAGGCTCTGCCCGGGTTTGCCGGGATATCCGGGGAGATCTCCCGCCACTTCCAGCGAATCGTGGCCCGCCAGCAGCGAGAGGTCGGTGGGCTTGAAGCCGGCCTTGAGCAGCGCCGCCACGGCGCGGCGCAGCGCCGGCTTGTCGGCAAACGCGGCGACCGCCTCGCGAATGACCGGAAAGGGCGGCTTGTCCTGGGTATCGGCCATGATTCTGCTCTTGATCCTTCTCTATCCGTGCTAGGTTGCGCCGGCGCCAACGCCGCCCGCAACCTATCCCATTTTGCGATGAACGATAGCCTACCGCGCCTTGCCCCGGACAGTGTCATGGGCGCGGCCGCCGCGCCGGCGCCGCCGGAGGCCGCCACCCCGGCCATGGCGCAGTATCTCGAGCTGAAGCGCCAGCACCGCGACTGCCTGCTGTTCTACCGCATGGGCGATTTCTACGAGCTGTTCTTCGAGGACGCCGCCAAGGCGGCGGCGGCGCTCGACATCCAGCTCACCAAGCGCGGCCGGCACGAGGGCGAGGACATCCCGATGTGCGGCGTGCCGGTGCATGCCGCCGAGGCCTATCTCGCGCGCCTCATCCGCCAGGGCTTCCGGGTCGCGGTCTGCGAGCAGATGGAGGACCCGGCCGAGGCCAGGAAGCGCGGCAGCAAATCCGCCATCCGCCGCGCCGTGGTGCGCATCGTGACGCCGGGCACGCTGACCGAGGAGTCGCTGCTCGACGCCCGGCGCAGCAACTACCTGGCGGCGCTGGCCGACGCCGCGGGCGAGCTGGCATTGGCCTGGCTCGAGCTCTCGACCGGCGCCTTCCGGCTGCAGAGCGTGACGCCCGCCGGGATCGGCGCGGCGCTGGCGCGGATCGAGCCCGGCGAGGTGCTGGTCCCGGAGCGGCTGCTGCAGCGCGCCGACCTCGCCGAGCTCTTGGGCGACTGGCAGCGCCGCCTCACGCCGCTCTCAGGCGCGCGCTTCGACAGCGAGAACGGCCGCAAGCGCCTCGAGGCGCTCTATGGCGTGCGCGCGCTCGACGCTTTCGGCAGCTTCGGCCGCGCCGAGCTCGCCGCCGGCGGCGCGCTGGTCGACTATGTCAACCTGACGCAGCAGGGCAAGGCGCCGCTGCTGCAGCCGCCGCGCCGGCTCGGCCCCGGCGCGGTGATGGAGATCGACGCCGCCACCAGGCGCAATCTCGAGCTGACCGAGACGCTCGCGGGCGAGCGCCGCGGCAGCCTGCTGGCCACCATCGACCGCACCGTGACCGGCGCCGGCGCGCGGCTCATGGCCGAGCACCTGGCGGCGCCGCTCACCGATCCCCGCGCCGTCACCGTGCGGCTCGACGCGGTGGGCTTCCTGCTGGCGGAGGAGCGGCTGCGCGCCGATCTGCGCGAGGCGCTGAAGCGCTCGGCCGACATCGAGCGCGCCATGGCGCGCCTGGCGCTGGGCCGCGGCGGCCCGCGCGACCTGGCGGCGTTGCGCGACACGCTGTCCGAGAGCGCCGCGATCCGCCGGCGGCTGCAGGCGGCGCCGGCGCGGCCGCTGCTGCTGGAGCGCGCGCTGGGCGATCTCGGCGAGCATGGCGAGATGGTGGCGCTCTTCGCCCGCGCGCTGGGATCCGAGCTGCCGGCGATCACGCGCGACGGCGGCTTCGTCGCCGCGGGATATTCGGCCGAGCTCGACGAGCTCCGGCAGCTGCGCGACGAGAGCCGGCGCATGATCGCGGCGCTGCAGGCGCGCTATGCCGAGGAGACCGGCGTCGCCGCGCTCAAGATCCGCCACAACAACGTGCTGGGCTATTACGTCGAGGTGAGCGCGGCGCAGGCGGGAAAGCTCAAGGAGCGCTTCATCCATCGCCAGACCATGGCCAGCGCCATGCGCTTCACCACGGTCGAGCTCGGCGAGCTCGAGAGCAAGATCGCCTCGGCCGCCGACCGCGCCGTGGCGCTCGAGCTCGCCGTGTTCGACGCGCTGGTGGCGGCGGCGACGGCGCGCGCCGGCGAGATCGCGCGCGCGGCCACCGCGCTGGCGCGGCTCGACGTCGCGGCGGCGCTCGCCACTCTGGCGGAATCCGAGCGCTACTGCCGGCCGCTGGTCGATGACGGCACCGGCTTTTCGATCACCGGCGGCCGGCATCCCGTGGTCGAGGCGGCGCTGCGCGCCGGCCAGGCCGAGCGCTTCGTCGGCAATGATTGCGACCTGAAGCCGGGCCAGCGCCTCTGGCTGCTGACCGGGCCCAACATGGCGGGCAAGAGCACCTTCCTGCGCCAGAATGCGGTCATCGCCATCCTGGCGCAGGCGGGCTCCTACGTGCCGGCCGAGGCGGCGCGGATCGGCATCGTCGATCGCCTGTTCAGCCGCGTCGGCGCCGCCGACGATCTGGCGCGCGGCCGCTCCACCTTCATGGTCGAGATGGTCGAGACCGCCGCCATCCTGAACCAGGCGGGCGAGCGGGCGCTGGTCATCCTCGACGAGATCGGCCGCGGCACCGCCACCTTCGACGGGCTCTCCATCGCCTGGGCCGCGGTCGAGCACCTGCACGGCATCAACCGCTGCCGCGCGCTTTTCGCCACCCATTATCACGAGCTCACCGCGCTCGCCTCCAAGCTCGAGCATCTCGCCTGCTACACCATGCGGGTCAAGGAATGGCAGGGCGAGGTGGTGTTCCTGCACGAGGTGGCGCCGGGCGCCGCCGACCGCTCCTACGGCATCCATGTGGCAAAGCTCGCGGGCTTGCCGGCGGCGGCGGTGGCGCGCGCCGAGGAGGTGCTGGCGCTGCTGGAGAAGGGCGAGCAGAGCGGCGCGCTGGCGCGGCTCGCCGACGACCTGCCGCTCTTCACCGCGGCGCGCCCGGCGGGGCGCAGCGAAGCCAAGCCCTCGGCGGTCGAGGCGGCGCTCGCCGAGGTGCAGCCCGACGCGCTCAGCCCACGCGACGCGCTGGAGCTGCTCTACCGGCTGAAGGGGATGCTGCCGTCCTAGCGGAGGTGAAATCATTGCCAAGGCGGCGCCCCGGCGCCACCCTGTCGGGCCCGGCGTTACCGGAGCGGAACAGTTCTTGCGTAGGTGATGCGCGATGGATGTCTTCGTCACCAAGCGCCTGCAGCGCCTTGCGGAAGAAGGCGGCGACGGGCCCAGCCTGAAGCGCCATCTCGGGCCCTTCGGCCTGATCGCGCTCGGCATCGGCATGATCGTCGGCGCCGGGCTCTTCTCACTGACCGGCATCGCCGCGGCGGAAAATGCCGGGCCGGCGGTGACGCTCTCCTTCCTGGTCGCGGCGGTGGGCTGCGCCTTTGCCGGCATGTGCTACAGCGAGCTCGCCACCATGATCCCGGTGGCCGGCAGCGCCTATACCTATGCCTATGCGACGCTGGGCGAGCTGGTCGCCTGGATCATCGGCTGGGACCTGGTGCTGGAATACGCCGTGGGCGCCTCGGCGGTGGCGGTGAGCTGGTCCCGCTACGCGCTGTCGCTGCTGCATGATCTCGGCATCGACTTCCCGGCGCGGCTCGCCGCGGGCCCGTTCGAGGCGGTGAAGCTCGCCGGCGGCGGCGCGGTCGCCGGCGGCATCAACCTGCCCGCCATCTTCGTCATCGTCGCGCTGTCGCTGCTGCTGATGCGCGGCATCCGCGAATCCTCGCGCGTCAACAACGTCATCGTGATCGTCAAGCTGGCGATCGTGGCGATCTTCATCGCCGTCGGCATCTCCTATATCGACCCACGCAACTACACGCCCTTCATCCCGGCCAATGCCGGCGAGTTCGGCGCCTATGGCTGGAGCGGCGTGCTGCGCGGCGCCGGCGTCATCTTCTTCGCCTATATCGGCTTCGACGCGGTCTCGACCGCAGCGCAGGAGACCAAGAACCCGCAGCGCACGCTGCCGATCGGCATCCTGGGCTCGCTGGCGATCTGCACCGTGCTCTACATCGCCTTCGCCCTGGTGCTGACCGGCATGGTGAACTACGCGGCGATGAAGGGCGACGCGGCGCCGGTGGCGACCGCGATCGACCTCACGCCCTATCACTGGCTGCAGCTGCTGATCAAGCTCGGCATCCTCTGCGGCTTCACCTCGGTGATCCTGGTGGCGCTGCTCGGCCAGTCGCGCATCGCCTTTTCGATGGCCGAGGACGGGCTGCTGCCGCCGATCCTGGCCCGCATCCATCCGCGCTGGCGCACGCCCTGGTACGCCAATCTGCTGTTCATGGTGTTCGGCGGGCTGCTCGCGGGCTTCGTGCCGATCTCGCTGCTGGCGCATATGACCAGCATCGGCACGCTGCTCGCCTTCGTCATCGTCTGCGCCGGGGTGATGGCGCTGCGCCGCTCGCGGCCCGACCTGCCGCGGCCCTATCGCACGCCGTGGGTCCCGCTGGTGCCGATCCTCGGCATCCTGACCTGCGCCACCATGATGTACTCGCTGGGGCCGGACAATTGGTGGCGGCTGGTGATCTGGCTGGTGATCGGGCTAGCGATCTATTTCGGCTATGGCCGCGCCCGCAGCCGGGCACAGCAGCGCGCGGCGGCGCGCGTTCGCCGCTAAAACATCCCATTCCCGTTGGCGGAGTGCTCGGGGATGGGCTGCACCACGTCCCAATGCTCGACGATCTTGCCGTGCTCGAGCTTGAAGATGTCGACGATGGCGCTGCCGCGCGTGCCCGGCTCGCGCACGGCATGGACGTGCAGGATGACGTAGTCGCCATCGGCGAAGGCCTGCTTGATCTCGCTGTGCGATTGCGGGAATTTCTCGCGCAGGAAATCGATGAAGCGGTGAAAACCCTCGGGCCCGTCGGCGGCGTTGGGATTGTGCTGGGTGTAGCGCGGGCCGATATAGTGCGCCGCCTTGGCGAAATCCTTCTGATTGAGGCCGGCCTCGTAGAACGCGATCACGGTCCGCTTGTTGGCGTCCTGCTCGGGGCCGGCGAAGGCCGGCACGGCGGCGAGCAGCAGGGCGAAAGCCAGGGCCAAGGCGCGCATGTTTCCTCCGGGGCTGTGCGGCAACACTCTAAGGCCGTCGCGGGCCGGCCGGAAGCCAGCGGTGGCGGTTTTCCCGGCTCATCGCTAAACTGCGCGTCATGATTCATCAGGTCGAGCGGCAGCGGGAGATCATCGACCGGCGGGCGCTTCTCGCCGCGCTCGAGGCGCTGGCCGAGGACGCGGCCGAGCCGCCGCGCCTGCGGGTGGTCGAGATCCTGCGCCAGGCGCTGCAGCAGGGCCGCGCCGAGGTGCGCCAGCGCTTCGAGGCGAGCGGCGACGGCACCGAAACGGTGCGGGCGCTGAGCTTCCTCATGGATCAGCTCATCCGCGTGCTCTACGATTTCGTCGGCAGCCATGTCTATCCGCTGGCCAACCCGACCGCGGGCGAGCACATGGCGGTGGTGGCCGTCGGCGGCTATGGCCGCGGCGAGCTCGCGCCCTATTCCGACATCGACCTCCTCTTCCTGCTGCCTTACAAGCCGACGCCGCATACCGAGCAGGTGGTGGAGTACATGCTCTACGCCTTCTGGGATCTCGGCCTCAAGGTCGGGCAGGCGACGCGCTCGATCGATGAGACGCTGCGCCAGGCGCAGGCCGACCTCACCATCCGCACCGCCGTGCTCGAGGCGCGCTACATCTGGGGCGACCAGAAGCTGTTCCAGGATCTGAAGCGCCGCTTCGAGAGCGAGATCATCCGGCGCACCGCGGCCGAGTTCGTGCAGGCGAAGCTCGCCGAGCGCGACCAGCGCCATCAGCGCATGGGCGACAGCCGCTACGTCGTCGAGCCCAACGTCAAGGAGGGCAAGGGCGGCCTGCGCGATCTGCAGACGCTGTTCTGGATCGCCAAATACATCTACCGCGTCGACGATGTCGAGCCGCTGGTGGAGCAGGGCGTGCTGTCGGGCAAGGAGGCGCACCGCTTCGAGCGCGCCCAGAACTTCCTGTGGACGGTGCGCTGCCACCTGCATTACCTCACCGAGCGCGCCGAGGACCGCCTCACCTTCGACCGGCAGAGCGAGGTCGGGCGGCGCATGCGCTACACCGATCATGCCGGCTCGCGCGGCGTCGAGCGCTTCATGAAGCACTATTTCCTCGTCGCCAAGGATGTCGGCGATTTGACGCGCATCTTCTGCGCCCAGCTCGAGCTCGAGCAGGAGCGGCGGCCGCGCTTCACCTGGCGCCCCTGGGGCCTGCGCAAGCGCTCGATCGAGGGCTTCGCCGTCGATGCCGGCCGGCTCGACGTGGCCAGCGAGCATTGCTTCCGCGACGATCCCGTCAACCTGCTGCGCCTCTTCCATGTGGCGCAGCAATACGGGCTCGACATCCATCCCCACGCGCTGCGCCTCATCACCCAGTCGCTGAAGCTCGTCGACGCCAAGCTGCGCGCCGATCCCGCGGCCAACCGCCTGTTCCTGGAGATGCTGACCTCGCGCAAGGAGCCGGAGATCACGCTGCGCCGGCTCAACGAGGCCGGCGTCTTCGGCCGCTTCGTGCCGGATTTCGGCCGCGTCGTGGCGCAGATGCAGTACGACATGTACCACGTCTACACCGTCGACGAGCACACCATCTTCGCCATCGGCATCCTCGGCAAGATCGAGGCCGGGGAGCTCGCCGACGAGCTGCCGCTCGCCACCGAGATCGTCCACACCATCGACAGCCGCCGCGCGCTCTACGTCGCGGTGCTGCTGCACGACATCGCCAAGGGCCGCGGCGGCGACCATTCGGAGCTCGGCGCGCAGGTGGCCGAGCGGCTGGGCCCGCGCCTCGAGCTCAGCGCCGAGGAGATCGAGACGGTGGCGTGGCTGGTGCGCTTCCACCTGCTGATGAGCAACACCGCCTTCAAGCGCGACATCGACGATCCCCAGACCATCCGCGACTTCGCCCAGCGCGTGCAGTCGCCGGAGCGGCTGAAGCTGCTGCTCGGTGCTCACTGCCGCCGACATCCGCGCGGTCGGGCCCAAGGTGTGGAACGGCTGGAAGGCGACCCTGCTGCGCGAGCTCTATCACCGCGCCATCGAGGAGATGTCGGGCGGCCTCGTCGCCGACGGCCGCGACAAGCGCATCGCCGAGGCGCAGCGGGCGGTGCGCGAGCAGCTCACGGATTTCACGCCGGCCGAGATCGACGCCTTCATCGCCAAGGGCTATCCCTCCTACTGGCTCTCCTTCGATCCGCAGACCCAGGCGCGGCATGCGCGGCTGACGCGCGAGGCCGAGCGCGGCGGCGCGCCGCTCACCGTCGACACCCGCGTCGACACGCACCGCGCGGTGACCGAGATCACGCTCTACACCGCCGACCATGCCGGCCTGTTCTCGCGCATCGCCGGCGCGCTGGCGCTGGCCGGAGCCAACATCGTCGACGCCAAGATCCTGACGCTGTCGAACGGCATGGCGCTCGACACCTTCACCGTGCAGGACCAGGCCGGCGGCGCCTTCGACCGGCCGGACAAGCTCGCCAAGCTCGCGGTGCTGTTCGAGAACGTGCTGTCCGGCCGCATCAAGCCGCATGTCGACCTGACCAAGCCCGGCGCCATCCCGAGCCGCACCCGCGTCTTCACCGTGTCGCCGCGCGTGCTCATCGACAACAAGGCGAGCCTCACCCACACCGTGATCGAGGTGAACGGCCGCGACCGGCCGGCGCTGCTGTTCGAGCTGACGCGCGCGCTGAGCGGCCTCAACCTGCAGATCTCGAACGCCAAGATCTCGACCTATGGCGAGAAGGTGGTGGACGTCTTCTACGTGAAGGACCTGTTCGGCCACAAGGTCGAGCACGACCAGCGGCTCAAGGACATCCGCGAGCGCCTGCTCGAGGTGATGGCCGACCGCAACGCCACGCAGGCGGCGGCAGAGTAGCGGCGAACGCGCGACAGCGTGTTCGTCCGCGGCGGGCGCCAGCGGTTGCGCGAGCAACCGCGAGAGCCCGCACCGTCGGGACGATCACTTGGCGCCGCGTTGCTTGGCAAGACAGGGAGGTGGCGCTTACTCTGCACCGTGCGGGCTCTCGCGGTTGCTGCGCAACCGCTGGCGCCTGCCCGCGAAATAGCGCTCGCTCACCTATTCGCGTAAGTCCTCGAAGAATTCCTTCACCCGGGCGAAGAAGCCTTCGCTCTCGGGATGGGTGGGCTTGCTGTCGCCGGATTTGTCGAACTCGCGCAGCAGCTCCTGCTGGCGCTTGGTGAGGTTGACCGGCGTCTCCACCACCACCTGCACATACATGTCGCCGCGCGAGGCCGCGCGCAGCACCGACATGCCCTTGCCCTTGAGGCGGAACTGATGGCCGCTCTGCGTGCCGGGGGAGACGTTGACCTTGGCGCGGCCGCCATCGATGGTCGGCACCTCGACCGAGCCGCCGAGCGCCGCGGTCGGCATCGAGATCGGCACGTGGCAATGGATGTTGGCGCCGTCGCGCTGGAAGAAGCGGTGCGGCTTGACCGAGAGGAAGATGTAGAGGTCGCCGGCGGCGCCGCCGCGCAGGCCCGCCTCGCCCTCGCCGGCCAGCCGGATGCGCGTGCCGTCCTCGACCCCCGGCGGGATGCTGACGGAGAGCGTCTTCTCCTTGCGGGCGCGGCCCTGGCCGCCGCATTGCCGGCAGGGATTTTCGATCACCCGGCCGGCGCCGTGGCAGGCGGGGCAGGTGCGCTCGATGGTGAAGAAGCCCTGCTGCGCGCGCACGCGGCCATTGCCGTAGCAGGTCGGGCAGCTCACCGGCTTGGAGCCGGCCTCGGCGCCGCTGCCGCCGCATTGCTCGCAGGGCGTCATGGTCGGGACGCGCACCGCGGTCTGGCGGCCCTTGAACGCCTCCTCGAGCGTGATCTCGAGGTTGTAGCGCAGATCGTTGCCGCGGCTGTTGGCGCCCTGGCCGCGCCGGCCGCCCATGAAGTCGCCGAACATCTCGTCGAAGATGTCGGCGAAGCCGGCGGCGAAGCCGAAATTGTCGCCGGCCGGACCGCGGCCGCCATTCTCGAAGGCGGCATGGCCGAAGCGGTCATAGGCGGCGCGCTTCTGCTCGTCGCGCAGCACCTCGTAGGCCTCGCTGCTTTCCTTGAACTTCTGCTCGGCCGCCTTGTCCCCGGGGTTGCGGTCCGGGTGATACTGCATGGCGAGCTTGCGGTAGGCCTTTTTCAGATCCTCGGGCGAGGCGTTCTTGGGCACGCCGAGAAGCTCGTAAAAATCCTTCTTCGCCATACGCCGCGCGATCCCTTACATGCCACCGCCCCGGCGCGAAGATCGGCTCTTCGCGACGGGGCGGCCCGTCCAAACCCTGTCCGGCGCCGGCCTCGTCTCAGCCCGAGCCGCGCTTCTTGTCGTCGACCTCCTCGAAATCGGCGTCGACGACCTTCTCGCCGCCGGCCGCGCCCGGCCCGCCGGCCTCGCCGCCGGGCTGCGGGCCGGTTTGCGCGCCGGCCTGCGCCTTGTACATCGCCTCGCCGATCTTCATCGAGGCCTGGCCCAGCGTCTGGGTCTTGGCCTTGATCTGATCGAGATCGCCGCCCTCGATCGCCGCGCGCAGATCGCGGATCGCCGCCTCGACCGGCTCGCGCTCGGCCGCCGGCAGCTTGTCGCCGGCTTCCTTCAGCGTGCGCTCGGTGGTGTGGACCAGGCCCTCGGCCTGGTTCCGGGCCTCGATCAGCTCGCGCCGCTTCTTGTCCTCGTCGGCATGCGCCTCGGCGTCCTTCACCATCTTCTCGATGTCGGCGTCGGACAGGCCGCCCGAGGCCTGGATGCGGATCTGCTGCTCCTTGCCGGTGGCCTTGTCCTTGGCCTGGACGATGACGATGCCGTTGGCGTCGATGTCGAAGGTGACCTCGACCTGCGGCATGCCGCGCGGCGCCGGCGGGCATGCCGACCAGGTCGAACTGGCCCAGCAGCTTGTTGTCCGCCGCCATCTCGCGCTCGCCCTGGAAGACGCGGATGGTGACCGCGGTCTGGTTGTCCTCGGCGGTGGAGAAGACCTGGCTCTTCTTGGTCGGGATCGTGGTGTTGCGGTCGATGAGCCGCGTGAACACGCCGCCCAGCGTCTCGATGCCGAGCGACAGCGGCGTCACGTCGAGCAGCAGCACGTCCTTGACTTCGCCCTTGAGCACGCCCGCCTGGATGGCGGCGCCGACGGCGACCACCTCGTCCGGGTTGACCGAGCGGTTGGGCTCCTTGCCGAAGAACTGCTTCACCGTCTCGATGACCTTGGGCATGCGGGTCATGCCGCCGACCAGGATCACCTCGTCGATCTCCGACGCCTTGAGCCCGGCATCCTTGAGCGCGTTGCGGCAGGGCTCGACCGTCCGCTGGATCAGATCGTCGACCAGCGCCTCGAGCTTGGCCCGGGTCAGCTTGATGTTGAGATGCTTGGGCCCGGCCTGGTCGGCGGTGATGAAGGGCAGGTTGACCTCGGTCTGCATCGACGCGCTGAGCTCGATCTTGGCCTTCTCCGCCGCCTCCTTGAGGCGCTGCAGCGCCAGCCGGTCGTTGCGCAGGTCGATGCCCTGCTCCTTCTTGAACTCGTCGGCGAGATAGTCGATGATCCGCTTGTCGAAATCCTCGCCGCCCAGGAAGGTGTCGCCGTTGGTCGACTTGACCTCGAACACGCCGTCGCCGATCTCGAGCACCGAGATGTCGAAGGTGCCGCCGCCGAGGTCATAGACCGCGATCGTGCCGGCGGCCTTGCGCTCGAGCCCGTAGGCGAGCGCCGCCGCCGTCGGCTCGTTGATGATGCGCAGCACCTCGAGCCCGGCGATCTTGCCGGCATCCTTGGTCGCCTGGCGCTGGCTGTCGTTGAAATAGGCCGGCACCGTGATCACCGCCTCGCTCACCGTCTCGCCGAGATAGGCCTCCGCCGTCTCCTTCATCTTCTGCAGCACGAAGGCGCTGATCTGGGAGGGCGCGTATTTCTTGCCGCGGCTCTCCACCCAGGCGTCGCCATTGTCGCCCTGCACGATCTTGAAGGGGACGAGCTCGGCCTCCTTGCTGGACCATCGGGTCGGTCATGCGCCGGCCGATCAGCCGCTTGACGCCGTAGAACGTATTGTCGGGATTGGTCACCGCCTGGCGCTTCGCCGGCTGGCCGACGAGCCGCTCGCCGCCCTCGGTGAATGCGACCATCGAGGGCGTGGTGCGCATGCCCTCGGCGTTCTCGATCACCCTGGCGGTCTTGCCCTCCATCACGGCGACGCAGGAATTCGTCGTGCCGAGATCGATACCGATTACTTTCGCCATAGCCACCTCTTGTTGCAGCAGGATCCGGCAGCCCCTGGTGGCACTGCGTCGAACCCCCTTGATTTGCGCCGTCACCCGTTTCCCTGTGCCGGGCACCGGTTATATATGGACGGCCGGGCTCGCCTGCAACCGCGAAGCCGGCGGTTCCGGCAAATGTCACGCTGCCGGGATATGGGGAGGGCGAGGGCGAAAATGCAAGGCGGGCGGGAGGGTTCCGGGCGCGGGGCGACGGTCGGCGCGGCGAGCGTTCCGACAGCCATCCCCGCCTTCTGCACGCACAGGTTGCCGGTCCATCCGGGGACGGGGTGCCGCGGCGGCGGCGGCGCTCACAGCGCCGGCGTGGCGCAGGCCTCCGGCTCCGGCATCACCGCCTGGACCAGCGCGCTGCCGCTGAACGGCTTGCGCACGGTGGCATGGGCGCCGAACAACCGGGCGAGGCGGAGATATCCGCCTTCGCTGCCCGGGCCGTCGCCGGAGACGGCGACGATGCGGACATCGGGAAAGCCGCGCTTGACCAGCTCGATCAGCTCGAGCCCTTCGATCTCCGGCATGACGAGATCGGTCACCAGCACCGTCACGGGCCGCGTTTCGAGCTCGCGTAGCGCCAGGCGCCCGTTGCTCGCGACGATCACCGTGAAGCCCGCGAGCTCGAGGAACTGGCGCATCAGGATGCGATAGGAGGCGTCGTCGTCGACGACGAGGGCGACGGGCTTGTCGGCCGGCTTAGACATGGACGGCCCCGGTCAGCGAGCGGCCGACGGCGCCCTGCTGCAGCCGCTCCATATCGGCACGGATGGCGGCGCTGTGGTGCCGCACCTTGTCCAGGCTGGCGGTCAGCGCGCGGCAGGCAACGGCGAGCGCGGCGGCGGCGATGGCGACGTTGCCGCTGCCGGGAGGCGGCAGCGCGGCGGCGCGGCGGCGGTCGGCAAGGCTGATGATCTCGGCGGTCATGGCAGCGGCTCCTTGAGGGTCTGTCCTCCCTTCATCAAGCTTCGTGCCAAAGCGAGGAATCGCAGAAACCCGCGGTTTTTCCCGATCCGGCGGCAGCCCCGGCGGAAGCCGCCGCGAAGCGCCCGTGCGATTTGCCCGGGGGTTTTGCGCCGCGGGCCCGATGCGCGAAAAATTAACCGGATGCTGCCAAGCTCGGCCTCTTCCGGGAGACCGACCCATGCCCTGGCGCGCCATCGCCGATCCCTTCCCGGGCTCCGCCCGGGACCGCCGGACGGCCCTCGCCCTGGCCGCCGCCAACGCCTGCCGCCGCCGCGATGCCGCCTGAACCCGGCGCCGAGATAAACGCGTCGGCGAGCCTCGCCTTCGATCCGGACCGCGCGCGGATGCTGGCGGAGGAGATCGGCGCCGAGGCGGCGGGCGAGCTGATCCAGGTCTTTCTCGGCGACGCCCAGGAGCGCCTGGCGGCGATGCGCCGGCTGGCCGCTGCCGGCGAGCGCCGGCCGCTCGAGCGCGCGGCGCATTCCATCAAGAGCGCGGCCGGCACCTTCGGCTTCGAGCGTGTCGCGGCGCTTGCCCGCGAGATCGAGCGCGTCGCGGCCGCGGCGCCCGAGCCGCGGCTCAGCGCCCTGGTCGAGGCGGTAGCCGCCGCGCTCGACAGCGGCAGCAGCGCCTGGCGCGCTTCCGGCCGCCAAGGCGAAGGCGCGTAGCGCCTTCGTCCGCGGCGGCGACAGCGACGACGCCTGCGGCGCCGCCCTAGGGTCCGGGCTCAATTGGGCTAAGCTCGATCGGTGCGGCTCTCGCCGTTGCTGACGCAACGGCTGACGCCGCCTCGGACGAATTCGCCTAGCGGCTATTCAGCCGCCCGGCCCAGCCAGCTCTGCCGCTTGCGATAGATGGTGGAGACGTTGACGCCGAGGCGGATCGCCGCTTCGGTCATGTTGCCGCCGCACAGCTCGATCGCCCGCTCGATGGCGCGGCGCTCGAGCAGCGCCAGCGGCACGATCTCCGCCGCCGCCGCGCCGGCCCGGGCTTCCGCCGGCGGCGCTGCCGCCGGCTTCGCCGCATGCGGCGCCTCGCCCTGCCGCTCGCCCTCGAGATCGGGCAGCATCGCCTCGGTGACGAGATCGCCGTCATGGACGACCACCGCCTGGCGGATGACGTTCTGCAGCTGGCGCACATTGCCGGGCCAGGGCGAGGCGCAGAGCCGCGCCTCCGCTTCCGGGCTGAAGCCCTGGAAATGGCGCCCTTCCTCGCGGCTGACATCGGCCAGGAAATGCCGCGCCAGCAGCAGCACGTCGCCGCCGCGCTCGCGCAGCGGCGGCAGCTGGATGGGAAGGACATGCAGGCGGTAGTAGAGATCCTCGCGCAGCCGCCCGGCCTCGACCTCGGCCAGCGGCGTGCGGTTGGTGGCGCAGATGATGCGCGCATCGACCTTGCGGCTCTTGTCGCTGCCGACCGGCTGGACCACGCCGGTCTGGACGAAGCGCAGCAGCTTCACCTGCAGCGCCAGATCCATCTCGCAGAGCTCGTCGAGGAAGAGGGTGCCGCCATCGGCCCGGACCGCCGCGCCGTCGCGGTCGGCGGTGGCGCCGGTGAAGGCGCCCTTCACATGGCCGAAGATCTCGCTTTCCATCAGCTCCTTGGGCACCGCGCCGCAATTGATGGCGACGAAGGCGCCGTCGCGATGGGAGCCGCGGCGATGGATCGCCTCGGCGCAAACCTCCTTGCCGGTGCCGCTCTCGCCGGTGATGAACACGGTGGAACGGCTCTTGGCGGCGAGGTCGATGACGCGATAGACCGCCTGCATCGAGAGATCGGCGCCGATGAAGCCCTCGAAGCCGCCGCCGAGCTCGGTGCCCAGCGTCTCGACGATGCGCGACAGCCGCCGGCGCTCGAGCGCGTTGCGCAGGGTCGTGGTGAGGCGCTCGGCAGTGAACGGCTTGACCAGGAAATCCTGGGCGCCGGCGCGCATCGCCTCGATCGCGGCGTTGATCGAGCCATGCGCGGTGATGACGATGAAGGCGGGATCGAGCCCGGCGCCGCGCGCCCAGTCGATGAGATCGAGGCCGTTGCCGTCGGGCAGCTCCAGGTCGAGCAGCACGGCCGCCGGACGCAGCGAGGCCAGCGCCTCCTTGGCCTCGGCCAGCGTCGCGGCGGTGCGCGAGCGGACCGGGGCCCGCCGCAGGTATTCGACATAGAGCTGGGCCAGCGGGACGGTGTCTTCGACCAGCAGGACCAGCGGCTTGGCGTTTTCCGACACGGCGATGGGCTTCACGCGCTGGGAGCGGTTGAGCCCGAGTCTCGCGGAAAACGGTTAATATTGATGAAATGGGGGCGGCTTGCCCCACGCCTGGGTCGAGCGGCTCTCGCGGTTGCTAACGCAACCGCGAGAGCCGCCAGCGACGAGCGCATTCGCGCTCGCGCTTACACCACCTGGTCGACCCGTTGCGCCTCGGACGGCGCCCCCTTGGCCACCCCGACCATGGCCGGCCGCAGCAGCCGGTCATGCATGACGTAGCCGGGCTGCAGCACCTGCACCACCGTGCCCGGCGGCTGTCCGGCGCTTTCGACCTCGAAGATCGCCTGGTGCAGATTGTGGTCGAAGCGCTCGCCGGCGGGATCGATGCGGCGGATGCCATGGCGCTCGAACACGGCGAGGAGCTCGCGCTCGGTGGCGGCGACGCCGTCGAGCAACGTCCTCACCCGCTCGTCGGCCTGCTCCGCCGGCATGCTCTCGAGCGCGCGGCGGAGATTGTCGGCGACGTTGAGCAGGTCCTTGGCGAGGCCCGCGCTGCCGTATTTCGTCGCGTCGGCCCGCTCGCGCTCGCCGCGGCGGCGCACATTCTCGGTCTCGGCCAGGGCGCGCAGCAGCCGGTCCTTGGTCTCGGCCAGCTCGCTCTCGCAGCGGGCGAGCCGCTCCTCGGCGCTGGGTGCCGCGCCGCCTTCCGGCATCCCCTGGGCGTCGTTTCTGTCATCGCTCATGTCACTTGTCCCACGCTATCCCAGCAGTTTTCCGATCATCTTCGCGGTGTAGTCGACCAGCGGTATGATGCGCGCGTAGTTGATGCGCGTCGGGCCGATCACGCCGATCGCGCCCACCACCTGCTCGCGGCTGTTGGCATAGGGCGCCACGATCATCGCGCAGCCGGCGACGCCGAACAGCGGATTGTCGGAGCCGATGAAGATCTGCACGCCGGCGCCCTCGCGCGTCGCGTCGAGCAGCCGCAGCATCGACTCCTTGGCCTCCAGCATGTCGAAGAGCGCGCGCAGCCGCTCGAGGTCGGCGAGCGCCGTGACGTCCTCGAGCAGATTGGCCTGGCCGCGCACGATGAGCGCGCTGCCTTCGCCGCCGCCGCCCCAGGAGGCGAGCCCGGCCTCGACCAGGCGGCGGGTGAGCTCGTCGAGCTGGGCGCGGTTGGAGGCGATCTCGGTGGCGATCACCGCCTTCGCCTCCTCGACGGTGTGGCCGACCAGCCGCGAGCTCAGATAGTTGGTGGCCTGCGCCATGCTCGAGGGCGGCGTGCCCAGCGGCACCTCGATCAGGCGGTTCTCCACCAGCCCGTCCTCGGTGACCATCACCACCAGCGCGCGGCCCGGCGACAGCGGCACGAACTCGATATGCTTCAAGGCGCGCCGCTCGGTCTTGGGCGCCACCACCAGCCCGGCGCAGCGCGACAGGCCCGAGAGCGCCGTCGTCGCCTCCTCCAGCGCCTGCCCCAGGCTCTTGCCGGCCGCGGCCAGGCGGCCGTCGATGCTGGCGCGCTCGGCATCGCTGAGCCCGCCGAGCTCCAGCAGGCCGTTGACGAAGAGCCTGAGCCCGGCCTCGGTCGGCAGCCGCCCGGCCGAGGTATGCGGCGCGAACAGCAGCCCCGCCTCCTCGAGATCGGCCATGACGTTGCGGATGGTCGCCGGCGAGAGATCGAGGCCGCTGCGGCGCGACAGCGTGCGCGAGCCCACCGGCTCGCCGGTCTCGACATAGGCGTCGACGATCATCCGGAAGATCTCACGGCTGCGCTCGTTGAGCTCCGTGATGACCGGTTTGGGGACGGGCGGCAGCCGCTCCGCAGTCATATTTCTCTCAGACATCCCTGGGGCGACGAAATGTAGGTAGCTCGCCCGGGAGCGTCAACCGCTGGACGGCGGCGCGGCGCCGCACTAGCTTCTCGCCCCGACACGCAAAGAAAGGCCTCCCTTATGTCGCGCCCGTCCGGCCGCGCCCCGCATGAGCTGCGCCAGATCCGCCTCGAGCCGGGCTTCGCCAAATACGCCGAGGGCTCCTGCCTCGTCCGCTTCGGCGACACCCATGTGCTGTGCACCGCGACGGTGGAAGAGAGGGTGCCGCCCTTCCTGCGCAACACCGGGCGCGGCTGGATCACCGCGGAATACGGCATGCTGCCGCGCTCGACCCATGAGCGCACCGACCGCGAGGCGGCGCGCGGCAAGCAGAGCGGCCGCACCCAGGAGATCCAGCGGCTGATCGGCCGGTCGCTGCGCGCGGTGGCCGACCTGGCGGCGCTGGGCGAGCGGCAGATCCGCATCGATTGCGACGTGCTCCAGGCCGATGGCGGCACCCGCACCGCATCGATCACCGGCAGCTATGTCGCCCTCCACCTCGCCCTGCAGCGGCTGATCGCTGCCGGCGCGTTGGCGGCGCTGCCGCTGCGCGATGCCGTGGCCGCGGTCTCCTGCGGCATCCATGGCGGGGAGGCGGTGCTCGACCTCGACTATGCCGAGGATTCCAACGCCCAGGCGGACGCCAATTTCGTGCTCACCGGCGCGGGCGGGATCGTCGAGATCCAGGCCACCGCCGAGCACGAAGCCTTCGCCGAGCAGCGCTTTGCCGAGATGCTGGCGCTCGCCCGGCTCGGCATCGGCCAGCTCGTGCTGATGCAGCGCCGCGTCCTCGGGCTGGCCTGATGGCGCGCCGCTTCGCGGGCGAGCGGCTGGTCATCGCCACGCACAACCGCGGCAAGCTCGCCGAGATCGAGGCGCTGCTGCGGCGGTTTGACGTGAGCGTGGCCGGCGCCGGCGCGCTGGGATTGCCCGAGCCCGAGGAGACGGGCGCCAGTTTCGAGGCCAATGCCGAGCTCAAGGCGCTGGCCGCGGCCAAGGCGAGCGGGCTGCCGGCGCTGGCCGACGACAGCGGCATGGCGGTGACCGCGCTGGGCGGCGCCCCCGGCATCTATTCCGCGCGCTGGGCCGGGCCGGAGCGCGACTTCGCCCGCGCCATGGCGCTGGTCGAAGAGCGGCTCGAGGGGCTCGCCGACCGCAGCGCCCGTTTCGTCGCGGTGCTGTCGCTCGCCTGGCCCGACGGCCATCTCGAGACCTTCCGCGGCGAGGTGCAGGGGCAGCTGGTGTTTCCGCCGCGCGGCACGCGCGGCTTCGGCTACGACCCGATCTTCCAGCCGGACGGCGGCAGCCAGACCTTCGGCGAGATGGAGCCCGCGGCCAAGCACGCCATCAGCCATCGCGCGGCAGCCTTTCGCCAGCTGGTGGCGGCGTGCTTTGCGCGCGAGGACGGCGCGTGATGTCCGAGGATGGCGAGCTCGCCCTCTATATCCACTGGCCGTTCTGCAAATCCAAATGCCCCTATTGCGACTTCAACAGCCATGTGCGCGACGGCATCGATCAGCGGCGCTGGCGCGACGCGCTCATCGCCGAGCTCGATCACGCGGCGGACGACACCGGCGCGCGGCGGCTGCGCTCGATCTTCTTCGGCGGCGGCACGCCGTCGCTGATGGCGCCCGAGACGGTGGCGGCGCTGCTGGCGCGCGCGGCCGAGCGCTGGCGCCTGGCCGAGGACATCGAGATCACGCTCGAGGCCAATCCGAGCTCGGTCGAGGCGGCGCGTTTCGGCGCGCTCAGCGACGCCGGCGTCAACCGGGTCTCGCTGGGGGTGCAGGCGCTCGACGACCGGGCCCTGCGCTTCCTCGGGCGCGGCCACGACCAGGCCGAGGCGCTCGCCGCGATCGAGCTGGCGCGCCAGCATTTCCCGCGCTTCTCCTTCGACCTCATCTACGCGCGGCCGGACCAGACGCTGGCCTCCTGGCAAGCGGAGCTCGAGCGCGCGGTGGCGCTCGCCGGCGATCATCTCTCGCTCTATCAGCTCACCATCGAGCCCGGCACCGCCTTCGCCACGGTTGCGGCCCGCGGCGCCCTGGCGCTGCCCGAGGAGGAGCTCGCCGGGGCGCTCTACGAGGCCACCCTGGCGCGGCTGGCCGAGGCCGGGCTGGCCGCCTATGAGATCTCGAATTTCGCCCGCCCCGGCGGCGAAAGCCGCCACAACCTGGTCTATTGGCGCTATGGCGACTATGCCGGCATCGGCCCCGGCGCCCATGGCAGGCTGACGCGCGGCTCCGGCCGGAGCGCCATGCGCCGCTATCGCGCGCCCGAGACCTGGCTCGCCGCGGTCGAGCGCCAGGGCCATGGCTGCGAGGAGAGCGTCGATCTCTCGCCCGAGGAGCAGCGGCGCGAGGCGCTGATGATGGGGCTGCGCCTCGCCGAAGGGATCGAGCGCCACCGCTTCCACGCCCGGACCGGGAGCGCACTCGAAGCCGCCCTCGATCTCGACCGGCTGCCCGATCTCGTCGCGGGCGGCTTCGTCGAGCTCGATGCGCGCGGCCTGCGCGCCACGCCGGCGGGGCGACAACGGCTCAATGCCGTGCTGGCGGCGCTGATGGCGGATTGAGCACACCTTCAAAGCTCTCTAAATCAGGGCGGTTCGCGAAGGTGAACAGTCCCTAAATTTGTAGCTAAAAATTCAGCAAAACCCGCTGAATTGCCCTAGATTGGCCGGCAAATGCGGCAGTCAGAACAGGCAGAATCGCCCGGTACGGCGGCGGCGGCGCGCGAGCAGAGCGACGCGACGCGCCTCTTCCCCCACCCCGGCTGGCTCGAGCGGCCGGCGGGGACGGCGGCGCTGCTCGGCATCGTGCTGGCCTCGGCCCTGGCGCTCGCTTTTCTCACCTGGCGGCTGCTGTTCGGCCCGGTGCCGATCAACGTCCCGATCACCGTGGTCATCGTCTCGCCGATCGTGGCGTTGCCGCTCATTCTCTATCTGCAGCTTGTCATCCACCGCCTCGCCCGGTCGCAGCGCGCGCTGACGCGGCTCACGACGGAGCTCACCGCCGCCACCGAGGCGGCGGAAACCGCGAGCCGGGCCAAGAGCGAGTTCCTGGCGCGCATGAGCCACGAGCTGCGCACCCCGCTCAACGCGGTGATCGGCTATAGCGAGATGCTGCTCGAAGACGCCGAGACCGGAAACGGCGTCGGCGAGCAGCACGCCGCCGATGTCAGGCGCATCCACGGCGCGGGGCGGCATCTGCTGTCGATGGTCAACGACGTGCTCGACCTCTCCAAGATCGAGGCCGGTCGGATGGACCTCCTGGCGCAGCCGATCGAGCTCGCTGCCTTCGTCGACGACATTGCCGCGGCCAGCCGCACGTTCGTTGCAGCGCGGCGGAACGAGCTGCAGGTCGAACGCGGCCCCGATCTCGGCACGATGGTCGGCGATCCAACCAAGCTGCGGCAGGTGACGCTCAACCTGCTCAGCAATGCCGCCAAATTCACCGACGACGGCCGCATCACGCTCGCCGTCGCGCGCGAGCATCGGGCCGGCGGCGACTGGATCCGCATCGCCGTCAGCGACACCGGCATCGGCATCGACCGCGATACGCTGGCGCGGCTCTTCACCAACTTCACCCAGGCCGACGCCTCGATCGCCGCGCGCTATGGCGGCACCGGGCTCGGCCTCGCCTTGAGCCGCAAGCTCTGCCGGCTGATGGGCGGCGAGATCACCGCCGAAAGCGAGCCCGGCCACGGCTCGCGCTTCACCCTGCGGGTGCCGGCTGGGTGAGTTCTCAGTTGTCAGTTGTCAGTTATCAGTCCACTGACAACTGATCACTGACAACTGACGACTTCCTAATTCCCCGGCGTTTGGAACGTCTCCGGCGCGGGATCGATCACGACGTTGCCGTCGCGGCGGACCTCGAGCACGGCAAGGCCGCGCTGGACGAGACCGTCGGGGAGCAGGCGGAAGATGCCGTCAATACCGACGAAGCCGCTGGGATTGGTGAGCGCGGCGGCGGAGAAGTCGGGACCGTTCCCGCCATGCGCCAGCACCGCCGCGAGCGCCGTGGCGTCGTAGGCGAGCGTCGCCAGCCGCGGCGGCGGCTGCCGGTAGAGCGCGCGGAAGCGTTTCTCGAAATCGGCGCGCGCGGCAGGCGGCGGCGCCGCATACCAACCGCCGTCGAGCGAGACCTCGTTGCCGAGCCCGGGCTCGTCCCAGAGGCCGGTGCCGAGGAAATGCACCTTCTCGGGATCGATGTTGTAATAGGCGAGCAGGGGCGCCAGCGCCTTGAGGCGGGCGCCGCCCTCGGGCAGCAGCACCGCGTCGGCGCCTTGCGCGGCGGCGGCGAAGGCCTTGACCGCCGGCGTCGGATCCGGCACCGCCGGATCGTAGAAATCGATGCGCTCGAGGCTGGCGCCTTGCGCCGCGACCGCGCCGCGCAGCGCGGCGACCGCGACCTCGCCATAGGGCGTCTTCGGCGCCAGCACGGCGAAATGCGCCGCCCCCTTGGCATGGGCGAAGGCGGTGACGCGCTCGATCTCCTGGCGCGGCAGGAATCCCAGGAGATAGGTCCCGTCGCCGGCGAGCTGGGCCGAGGTCGAGAAGGCGAGCACCGGGACGCCGCCGCCATGCGCGATCGGTTTCACCGCCTCGACCTCGGCGGCGATCAGCGGGCCGATGATCAGCTTGGCCCCGGCGGCAAGCGCGGCCTGCGCCGCGGTGGCGGCGCCCTGCGGCGTGCCTTGCGTGTCCTGCGGCAGCAGCTCGAGCGTCTCGTCGGCGACGTCATAGAGCGCCATCTGCGCCGCATCGAGCATGGCATTGCCCAGCGCCGCGTTGGGGCCGGAGAGCGGCAGCAGCAGCGCCACCGGCGTCTTGCCGGCGGTCGGTGCCGGCGGTGCCGGAGCGGCGGGTGCGGGTGCGGGCGGCGCGGCGCCCGGCGGCGGCGCGGGAGCGGGCGCCGTTACTTGCGGCGCGGGCGCCGTCGGCGCTACGGTCTTGCCGCAGGCGGAGAGCGCCAGCGCGGAGAGGACGAACAATGCCGCGGCGGCAAGGCGCGAGCCGAGGAAACGCCGATCACACCGGCCGAACACGCATACCCTCCGTCGCCGCCACGGCCGGCGAGCCTAATCCTGCTCGGGCGGGAAGTAAACCGCAGGAGGCGTCCGGACCTGCGCCGGGACTTTATCTGGTGGCGACGCCGATCGGCAATGCCGAGGACATCACCTTGCGCGCGCTCAAGACCCTCGGCGCGGCCGATGTCATCGTCTGCGAGGACACGCGCGTCACCGCCAAGCTGCTGGCGCGCCACGCCATCGAGCGCCCGCTGCTGGCCTATCACGAGCACAATGCCGAGCGCATGCGGCCGCTGCTGCTCGAGCGGCTGCGGCGCGGCGAGCGCGTGGCGCTGGTGTCGGATGCCGGCACGCCGCTGATCTCCGATCCCGGCTTCAAGCTGGTGCGCGCCGCGCTCGCCGAAGGCCTGCCGGTGACGACGCTGCCCGGACCCTCGGCGGCGCTGGCCGCGCTGGTGCTGTCGGGACTGCCCAGCGACCGGTTCCTGTTCGCCGGCTTCCTGCCGCCGAAGGCGGCGGCGCGGCGGCGGGCGCTCGCCGAGCTGCAGGCGGTCAACGCGACGCTGGTGTTCTTCGAAGGCGCGCCGCGGCTGGCCGACGCGCTGGCCGACATGGCGGCGGTGCTGGGCAAGCGGCCGGCAGCGGTGGCGCGCGAGCTCACCAAGCTTTACGAGGAGGTCCGGCGCGGCGACCTTGCCGACCTGGCCGCGCACTACCGGGCGGCGGGACCGCCGCGCGGCGAGCTGGCGGTGGTGGTGGCGCCGCCCGACCGGCAGGCGCCGGCGCTGTCGGAAGAAGCGCTCGACCGGCAGCTGGTCGAGGCGCTCGGCACGATGAGCATCCGCGACGCCAGCGCGGCGGTGGCGGCCGCCACCGGCAGGCCGCGCCGCGAGGTCTATGCGCGGGCGCTGCTGGTGGCGGGACGCGGCGGATGAGCGCCGCGGACAAGCGCCGGGCGTTCCGCCGCGGCCACATCGCCGAGCTGAAATGCCTCTGGCATTTACGGCTCACCGGCTGGCGCATCCTGGCGCGGCGTTTTCGCGTGCCGTCGGGCGAGGTCGATCTCATCGCCCGGCGCGGCCGCGTGCTGGCGGCGATCGAGGTGAAGGCGCGCGACAGCCTCGCCGCCGCGATCGAATCGATCTCGTCGCGGCAGCGCCGCCGCATCGCCCGCGCGCTCGACCATTTCCTGGCGCAGCGCCCGGATCTGGCGCGGCTCGACATCCGCTTCGATGTCATGCTGGTGACGCCCGGGCGCTGGCCCCGGCGCATCGCCGACGCCTGGCGGGACGAGCACCGGCACTAACTTCTTCGGGTCGGCCTTGATCTCGCCATAAAGCAACCCTTGCGCCGCCGCGATCCGCCGTGAGAATAAACCACCCTATCCTGCCAGGAGATCGCCTTGCCCCAAGCCCGTTCCCGCTCCCTGATCCTCGCCGGCTTGTTGTTGGCGGCCGCGCCGGCGCTCGCCGGCTGTCTGGTCGCGGCGGCGGGTGCCGGCGGCGCCGCCGGCGGCTACACCATCCTCGGCCAGGAGCGTTCGCCCGACCAGCAGGTGAAGGACGCCGCGATCGGCGCCGTCATCGCGCAGTCCTGGGGCAACTACAACCAGGAAGTGGCGCATGACCTGACGGCCACCGTCTATAACGGGCGCGTGCTGATCACCGGCCGCGTGCCCAATCCGGAATGGCGCCAGCAGGCGGTGAAGCTCGCCTGGAAGGCCGATGGCGTCAAAGAGGTCTATGACGAGATCGAGGTCGGTCCCGACACGCATTTCATCGACGAGGCGCGCGACGCCGTGATCTCGACGCGGCTGCGCAATGACATGCTGTTCGACAAGGACATCCGGTCGATCAACTACACCGTACGCACCGAGAACGGCATCGTCTACATCATCGGCACGGCGCGCAGCCAGCAGGAGCTCAACCGCGTCACCGATTATGCGCGCAACATTCCCAATGTGCACCGCGTCATCTCCTATGTCCGCATCCGCTCGGGCGAGCCGGCGCAGGCGGGTACCGCGCCGGCGCAGGCGAGCGCACCGCCCAGCGCGCCGCCCGCGGCCTCCGAGGACACCCCGGTCGGCGCGCCGACGCCGCGCGCCACCATCGAGGTGCAGCCGTTGAAGTGAACGCGGCGCCGTTCAGCGACCGGCCAAGCGCCGACACCTTCCTGCGCGGCCTCGCCGCTCTGGGCGAGGGGCCCTTGCCGCTCGGCGCCGCGGCGCTGGCGCTCGCCTGCCGCGACCGGCCGCGCGTCGACCTCGCGCGCTATCACCAGCATCTCGCGACGCTCGCCCGCGAGGTCCGCGAGGCGGCGACGGCGGCGGCGAGCGCCGCCGCGCGCGTCGCCGTGCTCAACGAGGTCATCGCCGGCCGCCACGACTATGCCGGCGACACTCTCACCTATGAGGATCCGCAGAACGCCAACCTGATGCGCGTCATCGACCGGCGCAAGGGCCTGCCGGTGGCGCTCGGCATCCTTTATCTCCATGCCGGCCGGGCGCAGGGCTGGGCAATGGCGGGCCTCGCCTTTCCCGGGCATTTCCTGCTGCGGCTCGAAGCGCAGGGCGAGCGTCTCGTGCTCGATCCCTTCCATGGCGGCAGGCTGCGCGACGCCGCCGAGCTGCGCGAGCTGCTGAAGGCGATCGCCGGCAACGCGGCGGAGCTGGAGCCGCATTACTACGCGGCGGTCAGCGACCGCGAGATCCTGCTGCGGCTGCAGAACAATCTGAAGCTGCGGTTCATCGAGGGCCAGCAGCTGGCGCCGGCGCTGGCGGTCATCGAAGGCATGCAGCTGTTCGCCCCGGAGCTGCCCGGGCTGTGGCGCGAGGCCGGCCTCCTCCATGCCGAGCTCGGCAATCTCCGCGCCGGCATCGCCGCGCTCGAGCGCTGCCAGGCGCTCGCCCAGGACGCCGATGCTCGCCGGCAGGCGGCGGTGCTGCTGCAGCGGCTCAAGGCGCGGCTGCAATAGAAAACCCCCGCAAGCGCGGAGCTTGCGGGGGGAGCTTTATCCTGAACCGGGCGGCTCTCGCGCCCCGGAACAAGTCCGGGGCGCTGTCGCCGCGACGGACGAACTCCCTGCGGGAGTTCGCCTAGGACCCGGCGCCGCTGATCACGTTGCCGAAGCGGACCCAGGTCTTGCCGTCCCAGCGCTGCAGCTGCATCTGCCGGATGGGATGGAAGTTGGTCGGGCTGGTGTTGATCTTGATGCCCGGCAGCGAGGTCGGCAGCTCGAGATCGTGGATGTTGGCCGCCTGCTTCATGATGTTCGCGCGCGAGAAGTCGCCATTGCACTGCTTCAGCACCTGCAGCATGGTGAGGCTCACGCCGTAGGCATAGACGTAGTTGTTGTCCTCGAGATTGGCGCCGGGCATGTACTTCTTCATGAAGGCCCGCCACTCGTTCATGCCGGGATCGTTTTTCCAGGCGGGATCGGTGGCGTCCTTGCCGTAGTTCGAGGTGATGATGCCGACGCCCTTCTCGGGCCCGGCCGGGTTCATCACCGCGCCCACGGAGAGCGAGACGTTGGTGAGGAATTGCAGCGGCTTCCAGCCGATGTCATAGACCTTGCGAATGGTCTGCGCCGCGAATTTCGGCGTCGCCGCGGTGACCAGCGTGTCGACGCCGGCGCTCTGCAGCGTCACGATCTGCGAATCGATGGTCGGATCCGTGACCTCGTAGCTCGCCTCCTTGACCATCGTGGCGTATTTGGCACCAAGCACGTCCTTGAGCCCGGCCACATAGTCCTTACCGAAATCGTCGTTCTGGTAGAGGATGCCGATCTTGGCGTTGGGCTTCTCCTTGAGGATGTACTTGGCGTAGATCTGCGCCTCGGTGCGATAGCTCGGCTGCCAGCCCATGGTCCAGGGATTGTCCTTGTAATCCCCCCATTTGTCGGCGCCGGTGGCGACGAAGAGCTGCGGTATCTCCTTGTGGTTGAGGTATTTCTGGACGGCCGTGTTGGTCGGCGTGCCCAGCGTGTTGAAGAGGAAGTCGACACCCTCCTGCTCGACCAGCTTGCGCACCTGCTCGACCGTCTTGGCCGGGTTGTAGCCGTCATCGAGCGAGATGAAGTTGATCTTGTGGCCGGAGACGCCGCCCTGCTCGTTGATCATGGTCCAGAAGGCGGTCTCGCCCTTGCCGATGACGCCATAGGCCGAGGCCGGACCGCTATAGGGCATGGTGTTGCCGATCTTGATCTCGGTCGCGGTGACGCCGGGGGTGTCGGCGGCAAAGGCGGGAGCCGCCAGCGCCAGCAGCGCCGCGGCCGTCAGCATCGAAGTTCTTAACGTCATGCGTCCTCTCCCTGGTGAATGTCGCGATAATCGGATAGTCCTTGTCACGCGGAGCGCGCCGCCATCCGGCGCTTCACCCGCGCGCCGATGCTGCGGATGACCCCGGCGACGCCGAACGGCATCACATACATGCAGATGATGAGCACCGCGCCGTAGAGCGCCTGCGGCACCGCCTTGGAGACGAGATCCGCGAGGTTGGGCACGAACTCGATGAAGATGGCGCCGAAGAAGACGCCGCCCATGGAGGCGAGGCCGCCGATGACGATGCCGACGAGGAAGCGGATCGAGAGGAAAAGGTCGAAGCTGTCGGGCGAGACGAACTGCGCCAGCAGCGCGCCCAGCGCGCCGGCGATGCCGGTGTACATCGCCGAGACGCCGAAGGTGATGGATTTGTAGCGCGCCGTGTCGATGCCCATGGTCGCCGCGGCGAGCGGATGGTCCCGGATCGCCACCAGCGCCCGCCCGGTGCGCCCGCGCAGCAGGTTCCAGGCGAGGATGAAGAGCACCACGGTCCACATCAGGCAGAAGAAATAGAGCCACTGATCGGCGCGGATCGGCAGTCCGGCCGGCGCATCGGGGGCGTTGATGACGATGCCCTGCACGCCGCCGGTGAGGAAGTCGAAGTCCTTGAATTTCAGCAGCTGCGGCGTGGCGAAGGCGAGGGCGAAGGTGGCGAGCGCCAGGTAATGGCCTTCGAGGCGCAGCGCCGGCAGGCCGAAGAGGAAGCCCGCCACCAGGCAGATCGCCCCGGCAACCGGGATCGTCGCCCAATAGGGAATGCCGGTCTTGTCGAGCAGGATGGCGGTGGTGTAGGCGCCGATCGCGTAGAAAGCGCCGTGGCCCAGCGAGAACTGGCCGTTGTAGCCGGTGAGGATGTTGAGCCCGAGGAGCGCCACGGCATAGACGATCACCTGCGTGGCCAGCAGCAGCTGATAGCTGCTGATCACGAACGGCAGCACGCAGGCGGCCACCAGGAGCGCGGCGAGGCCGACGAGCTTCCAGGCGCGCAGGCTGAGCCCGGCGAAGAGGATTGCGGCGGCGGGGCGCGAGGTGTCGAGGGTCGCCATGGCCTAGACCCGCGTCACGATGACGCGGCCGAACAGACCCGAGGGCCTGATCACCAGGATGCCGACGATGATCACCAGCGCCACCGTGACCATCAGCTCGGTGCCGACGAGATAGGCGCCGGCCAGGTTCTGCAGCACGCCGACGATGAAGCCGCCGAGCACCGCGCCCCAGGGATTGTCGATGCCGCCGAGCAGCGCCCCGGCGAAGCCGTAGAGCAGGACGCTGAACATCATGTAGGGATCGAGATAGACGATCGGCGCCGTCATCATTCCGGCGACCGCGCCGATGAGCGCGGCGAGGCCCCATCCCAGCGCCAGCATCCAGCCGACGCGCACGCCGACGAGGCGGCTCGAGACCGGGTTCTCCGCCGCGCCGCGCATGGCAAGCCCGAGCGGCGTGAAACGGAAGAAGGCGAAGACCAGCGCCAGCACCACCAGCGTGACGAAGATCATGCCGACTTCGTGGGAGGAGAGGTAGGGGCTGCCGTACCAGGCGTCGGACGGGAAGGGGCTGGGGAACGGCTTGATCGTATAGTCGAAGAGCGCGCCGGAGAGGCTGTTGATGATGAGCAGCAGGCCGATGAACACGGCGACGACGCTGAGCACCGGCGCCTTGTAGAAGGGCCTGATGATGATCCGCTCGATCGCCACCCCCATGACGAAGGCGAAGACCAGGGTGGCGAGGAAGGCGACCCAATAGGGCAGCCCGATATTGATCAGCTCCCAGGCGATGTAGGTCGAGAAGGTCGCCATCTCGCCCTGGGCGAAATTCACGTGATGCGTCGACTGGTAGATCATGACGAGGGCGAGCGCCACGCTGGCATAGATGCCGCCGGTGGCGAGGCCGGAAAGCACCTGGTGGAGAAGGGCTTGCATGGCGGCTCTTCGTCTCCCGAGTCCTAGTATCCGAGATAGGCGCGGCGCACGGATTCGTCGCTGCTGATCACCGCCGAGGGTCCGTGTATCACGATGCGGCCGGTTTCCAGCAGATAGGCCTCGTGCGCGAGCTCCAGCGCGATGTTGGCGTTCTGCTCCACCAGCAGCATGCTGACGCCTTCCTGCTGGTTGATCGCGCGCAGGATGCGGAAGATCTCCTGCACGATGAGCGGCGCCAGGCCGAAAGAGGGCTCGTCCAGCAGCAGCAGCTTGGGCCGCAGCATCAGGGCGCGCGAGATGGCGAGCATCTGCTGCTCGCCGCCGGACAGCGTCCCGGCCTGCTGGTGGCGGCGCTCCTTCAGCCGGGGAAAATAGCGATAGACGCGCTCGAAATCCTCCGCCACCTGGCGGTCGCGCCTGGTATAGGCGCCGAGCCGCAGGTTCTCCTCGACGCTGAGGCTGACGAAGGTGCCGCGTCCGTCCGGCACATGGGCGACGCCGAGGCGGACGATGTCCTCGGTCGCCTTGCCGTCGATGCGCCGGTCCTCGAAGCGGATCTCGCCGCCGATCCGCACCATCATGTTGCAGATGGCGCGCAGCGTGGTGGTCTTGCCCGCGCCGTTGGCGCCCAGCAGGGTGACGATGCCGCCCTCCTCGACCGAAAGGTCGATCGATTGCAGCACCGAGGTCGGGCCATAGGCGGCGGAGAGCCCGCGCAGCTCGAGGAGCGCGCTCACAGCGAGCCTCCGAGATAGGCCCGGATCACCTCGGGATCGCGCTGCACCTCCTGCGGCGCGCCGTCGGCGATCTTGCGGCCGAAATCGAGCGCCACGACCTTGTCGGAGACGCGCATCACCAGGTTCATGTGGTGCTCGACCAGCAGCACGGTGACGCCGAGGCGGTCGCGGATCGAGCGGATGAGATCGCGCAGCTCGTCGACCTCTTCGTGGTTGAGCCCGGCGGCGGGCTCGTCGAGGAGCAGCAGCTTGGGGGTGCCGGCCAGCGCGCGCGCCAGCTCCACCCGCTTCTGCGTGCCGAAGGGCAGCGCGCTCACCGGCATCTCGGCCACCGCGGCGAGGCCCAGCGTCTCGATCAGGCGCCGCGCGCGGGCGGCAAGCTCGCCCTCCTCGCGGCCGACGAAAGGCAGACGCAGCGCGTTGGCGAGAAAGCCGCCGCGGCTGCGGCAATGGCCGCCGATCATGACGTTGTCGCGCACGCTCATGCTGCGGAACAGCGCCAGGTTCTGGAAGGTGCGGCCGATGCCGAGGCCGGCGACGACGTGGCGCGGCCGGTCGAGCAGCGAGCCGCCCTCGAACCGGATGCTGCCGCGATCCGCGTGGTAGAGCCGGCTCAGCACGTTGAAGAGCGTGGTCTTGCCGGCGCCGTTCGGGCCGATCAGGCCGCAGATCTGGCCGCTGTCGACGCGGAAGGAGACATTGTCGAGCGCGACGATGCCGCCGAAGCGGACCGAGAGCCCGTCGATGTCGAGCAGCGGCGTGTCGGCGCCGCGGATCGCCGCGCCGCTCACCACGCCGCCATGCCGATCGCGCGGGCTGGGCTCGCCTCGCGCAGGCACGGTGCCCGTTGTTCCAAACCAGACCTCCCTGCGACCGTTGATCCTGTTCGTTTCGGGCTTAGGGGGCGCCCCCCAGAGGAGGCCCTGCCTTGCCGCCGATGTCGCCTCGGCGCAAGGAAAATATCGACAATCATCCGGCCGTCAAAGCCTTTTGCGAAAAACTTTTCGCGAGGCCGCGCCGGCGCCGGGCGAAAGGCGTCGGGTACCTCGCATATCAGCGGGGTGGCCTGTTATGATGACGCGCGCCGCCACCGCAGCAGGAAACGCCGCATGGGTCTCGCCGTCGCCCTTCAGATGGACCCGATCGAAGGCATCGATATCGACGCGGATTCGACCTTCGTGCTGGCGCTCGAGGCGCAGGCGCGCGGCCATGCGCTCTATCATTACCTGCCGCGGTCGCTGACCTTGCGCGACGGCCGGCTGACCGCGCGGGCCCGGCCGCTCGAGCTCAGGCGCGAGCGCGGCCGGCATTTCACGCTGGGCGCGCCCGCGGTGCTCGACCTTGCCGCGATGGACGTGATCCTGATGCGCCAGGACCCGCCCTTCGACATGGCATACATCACGGCGACACACCTTCTCGAGCATGTGCGCGAGGAGGTGCTGGTGGTGAACGACCCCATCAGCGTGCGCAATGCGCCGGAAAAGCTCTTCGCCACGCATTTCGACGGGCTGATGCCGCCGACGCTGATCACCGCCGACCGCGAGGAAATCCTCGCCTTTCGCCGGGAGCAGGGCGAGATCATCCTGAAGCCGCTGTTCGGCAATGGCGGCGCCGGCGTCTTCCACCTCCTGCCCACGGATGACAACCTCAACGCCTTGCTGGAGCTGTTCACCCAGCTCTATCGCGAGCCGATCATCGTGCAGCGCTACCTGCCGCAGGTGCGCGAGGGCGACAAGCGCATCATCCTGGTCGAGGGCGAGCCGCTGGGCGCCGTGCTGCGCGTACCGGCGGCGGGCGAGGCGCGCGCCAACCTGCATGTCGGAGGCAAGGCGGCAAAGACCGCGCTCACCCCGCGCGAGCGCGAGATCTGCGCCGCCATCGGCCCGGCGCTGCGCGAGCAGGGCCTGGTCTTCGTCGGCATCGACGTCATCGGCGATTACCTCACCGAGATCAACGTCACCTCGCCCACCGGCATCCAGGAGATCAACCGCCTCGACGGCGCCCGGCTGGAGGTCCCGGTCTGGGACGCGATCGAGGCGCGGCTGCAAGCGCGCGGTGCCCGCCCGCGGGCCTGACCGGCGCCGCAAGGAGGGTGGGGCCTCTTTGCGGAACAGGCGCTTGGCGATCACACGATCAATTGGGAATATGATTGATTGAAGTAGATCGGCTTCCGGGTTAAGTTGTCCGGCCGAAAAAGGCGCCCGTTATGGTAGAAAAGAGCGTCACACCACCGGCGAGGGCATTGCGCTTCACCACTAAGCCGCAACACTACTTGGGAACGGAGGTTTAGACCCAATGACGCAATCCAAAAGTGAAACCGTCGTGATCGACGCTCAGCGGCGCAAGCCGCGCAAGCGCCGCGCCAATCACGTCGATCTCTCGGTCGGCAGCCGCCTGCGCCAGGCGCGGCTTCTCGCCGGGGCGAGCCAGGAGGATGTCGGCACCGCCATCGGCGTGAGCTTCCAGGCGGTGCAGAAATACGAGAACGGCGAGAATCGCCTCTCCGCCGGCCGTCTGGCCGCGGCGGCGAAGTTCCTCGGCGTGCCCATGTCTTTCTTCTTCCAGGATGATACCGAGCCGCAGACCGCAACCGACACGGCCGGCTTCACCTCCAAGGAGATCGAGCTGGTCCGCCATTTCCGCGCCATCCGCAGCGACGACATGCGCGAGCATCTGCTGCGGCTCACCAGGATCATCAGCGAGCAGAACCTCTCCGGTCGCTGACCGCAGGTCCCGCGATCCCGGCGCGCGCTTGCCCGCTAAGCGCGTGCGGGAACCGCCCGGCGGCAAGCCGTAAGCGTCTTCCCCGACACCCGGGCCCATGGTGCCGTCGCCACTTTTAGTGGCATCGGAGATGCGATGGCGGTATGATTGCCGCCATCATCGTTTCAGGCAGGGCAGCCTCTGACATGAAGCGGGACAAGCTGTCGAGCGCGGCCGCACGCAGCCGCGGACCGTCGCGGCGCCAACCGGGCAGGCGGCGCGTCAATCAAGTCGATCTTCTCGTCGGACGACGCCTGCGCGAGGCGCGCCTCATGGCCGGAGCCAGCCAGGAGCAGCTTGGCGCGGCCCTCGGCGTCGGCGCGCGCTCGGTGCAGCAATACGAGAGCGGCGCGCAGCGCCTTACCGCCACCCGGCTCGCGGCGGTGGTGAAGTTCCTCGGCGTGCCGATGTCCTTCCTGTTCAAGGAGGAGGTGGCGCCGGCGGCGCGCATGCAAGGCGCCGGGCTGACGCCGCTGGAGATCGAGCTGGTGCTGAGCTTCCGCGCCATTGGCAGCTCCAGCCGGCGCGAGCGGATCCTGCGCCTGGCCAAGGCGGCGAGCGAGGAGGCGTGCGCGATAGAATAGGCGCGCGGCAAGGGATAGGGGATCGGCCGAAGCAGGCGAGGCATGGCGGACGGCATCTTGATCGACGAGAAGGGACGGCGCTGGCCCGACCGCTCCTGGGAGCTGGTCCGCCGTCTCGGCGCGCTGCCGTCCGGCCTCGGCCTCGCCGCCCATGCGGTGCGCGAGCGCGGCTTCATCCACATCCGGCCGCAGGACACCGGGGCGCGCGTGGCGTTGCGCCCGGGCGGCTTCGGCCTGGAGGCGCTGGCCGGCGCGCTCTACGAACTCAAGGAGCGGCAGTTCCCGCGCATCCTGCTCGCCCTCTTCGTCGAGGACGAGTGGTTCTACGAGATGCTCGGCGGCGCCTGGGAGTTCGCCGATCGCGCCGAGCACCTGCTGACCGGCGGCCCGGTCATGTTCCGCCAGCCCTGGCTCGCGGCCGAGCGCACGCTGGCCGCGCTCAACCTGCCCGATTTCACGCCGGTGCGGCCGCTGGTGGAGATCTGGCAGGCCTGCCGCGGCCGCATGCCGGACGACCTCGAAAGCGCGCTCGACCGGTTAGGGATCTGCTGGACCGCATGATCCTCTGCGGCGCGCCGCGCAGCTCGGGGCTCGTCTTCGCGCATTTCGGCGGTGCGATCGAGTGCGTGCGGCCGGGTCGAGAATTCGATTGCTCGTCGACCGCGAGATGCACGAGCACCCGACCGCGACTACGGTGCCTGGGTCGCGCGCGCTTACGGCGAGAGCCCTCGCGTCCATCGCCCCTCAGCTTCAATCGATCCGCGCGACGTGCGCCTGTCGGAGACGACGGCGGCGCGCGGTCGCTACGATCGCCTAACGCTCCCCTGGCGCGCCTCCAGCGGCGATCCCTACCTGATGGGCATATCGCTGACCCGCGAGCACCGTGCGTGTCGATCGACCGCGCCAGGTCGGCTAGCAGCGCTTCCGCGCTCATCCATATCAGCACCGCCGGAAGATCGCCGCGGAACGCGAGGTGAAGCATCACGCCTTCGGCGACACTGTGCGGCCCATAGGCTTGCGACAGACCGCCCACATGCAGGCGAGGCTCGACCAGGCCCCAGGTGAAGGCGGTGTCCCAGCGGGTCAAGGCATAGCCGGCGCAGACGCGCGAGACGATGCGCGTCAATCCATTGCGGCGCCAATCCGGCCGCACCCAGATGCCGCCGCCATGCATGGTTCGACCGCGCACCACGGCGGCGGCCGGCGCCTCGATCTCGACGCGTTCGCCGGCGGCGAGATGGGGAGCCGGATCTTCGTAGTAGATGCGCAGCGATCGCAGCTCTTCTACTACATCCGTGTCTTTGAAATCGAAGAGCCGCGCGATCTCAGTGATGACCGTCTCGCCGCGATCGTCGATCCCTTCGAGCCAGAACGCCGAATCGATCCGCAGATTGCTGTGCGCGGGATCGAAGGCCGGGGACAAGGGCGGCCAGCTGTCGGGGTTCTCGCGGTTGAGCTCCATCAGCGCATCGAAGTCGCTGCGCAGCCGCAGGCGCAGGCCCCACTCGCGCGCCGCCGCGTCGGCCATCAGGAAGTAGCGGGCCAGGAGATCGTGCGGCCCGTGCGTCAGCGTGATCTGGTCCAGCAGGTTTCGCGGATTGTCGTACATCGCCCTTGCTCCTTGTTGCGTTGCCACGCCCCCGAATGGCGGGCGTCGCAGCGATGATAGGAGCGGGGCGACAAGCGCCGCGCGCTGAAAAGGATGCATTCGAAGCAACCGCCGGCGCTGGCCTCGGCGGCGGCGCTCGCCTAGAGTGAACGCCGGGTTGAGCGGGAGGCGGCGTGGTCGCGCGCGTCAGGACGGTGGCGTTCTCCGGCATCGAGGTGCTCGAGGTCGACGCCCAGGTCACCATCACCTCGGGGCTCGTCGCCTTCACCGTGGTGGGCCTCCCCGACAAGGCGGTGGCGGAATCGCGCGAGCGCGTGCGGGCGGCGCTGGCGGCGCTCGGGCTGGCGCTGCCGCCCCGGCGTATCACCGTGAACCTCGCCCCGGCCGATCTCGCCAAGGAAGGCAGCCATTTCGACCTGCCGATCGCGCTCGGGCTGCTGGCGGCGATGGAGGTGCTCCCCGGAGAGGAGCTCGAAGGCTATGTGGCGCTGGGCGAGCTCGCGCTCGACGGCGCGCTGCTGCCGGTGGCCGGGGTGCTGCCGGCGGCGATGGGCGCGGCGGCGGCGGGACGCGGCATCATCTGTCCGGCCGCCTCGGGCGGCGAGGCGGCCTGGGCCGGCGGCATCGAGGTGCTGGCGCCGGCCTCGCTGCTGGCGCTGATCAACCATTTCAAGGGCACGCAGGTGCTGGGCCGGCCCGAGCCGCGCATCGCCGAGGCGCCGGCCTCGCCCCTCGACCTTAGGGACATCAAGGGCCAGGAGACCGCCAAGCGCGCGCTCGAAGTGGCGGCGGCGGGCGGCCATAACCTCTTGATGATCGGGCCGCCCGGCTCGGGCAAGTCGATGCTGGCGGCGCGGCTGCCGGGGCTGCTGCCGCCGCTCGATCCCGGCCGAGGCGCTCGAGGTCAGCATGATCCATTCGGTGGCCGGCCAATTACGCGAAGGCAAGCTCATGCGCCAGCGGCCGTTCCGCGACCCGCACCACTCGGCCTCGCTGGCGGCGCTGGTGGGCGGCGGCCAGCGGGCGCGGCCGGGCGAGGTGTCGCTGGCGCATCTGGGAGTCCTCTTCCTGGACGAGCTGCCGGAGTTCCAGCGCGCCAGCCTCGAGGCCTTGCGCCAGCCGCTGGAAAGCGGCCGCGCCAGCGTGGCGCGCGTCCACGCGCATGTCACATATCCCGCGCGCGTGCAGCTGGTGGCGGCGATGAACCCGTGCCGCTGCGGGCATCTGGACGATGCAGCGCTGGCGTGCGGCCGGGCGCCGAAATGCGCGCAGGAGTACCAGTCGAAGATCTCGGGCCCCCTCTTCGACCGCATCGACCTGCATATCGACGTGCCGGCGGTGAGGCCCGCCGACCTAGCCTTGCCGCCGCCGGCGGAAGGCTCGGCCGAGGTGGCGGCGCGGGTGGCCGCGGCGCGGGCGCGGCAGGCGGCGCGCTATGCGCGGCTGCCGGCGGACCGCCGCATCCGCACCAATGCCGAGCTCGACGGCCAGCTGCTCGACGAGCTGGCCGCGCCCGACGCCGAGGGCAAGCGCCTCCTCCTGGAAGCGGCCGAGCGGCTCCATCTCTCGGCGCGGGGATATCACCGCGTGCTGCGCGTCGCCCGCACGCTGGCCGATCTCGAATCCTCCGACGGCGTGCGGCGGATCCATGTGGCGGAGGCGCTCTCCTACCGCCGCCTCCTGCTCGGCGCGGATGTATCGGGGCGGTGAGATCGTTGTGTGTCGGACCGGCTGGAGGGTAAGGTGCAGGCAATGAGCGAGCGCGTCGTGTCCGTCCGCCCGGAACGTCATGGGCGGTACCGCCGTCTTCTCGGGGACAAGGGTTCCCGTGCAGACGCTGCTCGACTACCTCGAGGCCGGCGAGTCGATCGACGATTTCCTCGACGGCTTCCCGTCGGTGACCCGGCAGCAGATCATCGCTTTCCTCAAGGAAGCGAAAGACCGGGTGATCGAAGCCGCGTCGTGAGAGTGCTGCTTGACGAGTGCGTCGACTGGCGCCTAGCCGCTATTCGTCGGCATATGAGCGCCGCGAAGCTTCTCGCTGCTGACGCTCAACTGAGCCATCGCAAATCCACTCTCAACTCGGTTTCTTTGCGCGAGGCTCTTGTGAATGCGCCGCCATTTTTGCCGCGCCGCCACTTGGAAGCTATTGGCAATCTAGCGGCTTATTGGAGTTGGTTTGAGATCGTATTCGAACTCGACTATTTGGGCGCTCTTGGGGCTCATTCATAAGCCCGGTGCCGCAGTCACGATCGAAGTTGGTATTCTTACTAAAATCGACACTCTAAAAATTCTTTCCTACTACCAACTCTCAAGACGCCCTGCACGCCAAGTATATCTTGCCGAGATGATTAAGCGGATTGGACCGCTTCGGAAGAAGCGAAATATGTATGTGCATCATTGGTGGTTCCACGGCACAGGGAAGCGGAAACCAAAAGGCTGGAGAATCACGGCACGCGACGCGAAGAACGATTTACGGATCGCGGAGACAGCGGTGTCGGCTTCGGAAATTGAGAGTGCGGCGTATGAGGTTTGGCAGCTGACGCTTGATTGGATGTGTTTCCTTCAAGCGACGTTCCCGCGATACTCATTCCCATTTCCGAAAATATCACCTGCAGAAGCGCGTCGTCGGAATCGGGAATCACGTAACCACAGTCTTGGTCAGACCGCCACTCGGCATAGGCCGCAGAAACCGTCTCACGAGTAATTTGCGATTGACTGACCGAGAATGTCTCGCTCCCAGCCTGTCACCTTGGTTGGGAGTGCTGATCCGGGGGCGACGTTTGTAACATCGCAAGCACTACAGATGACGCTACGTCAAGATGAGAGTTCCCCTCGTCCCGGACCTGCTGGTTGCGATCGTCTTCGCGATGCTCGTCGGCATCTGAGCGTTGCGACGCTTCTCGCCGCTGGCGCTCTGATGATCCATCGCAAATCGACGCTGACCCTGTTTCTCTTGCGCCGTCAGCGAGATGAGATAGCGACGTGGTGCGCTCATGGCAGGGGACAGGGATGTTCATGCTTTGAGAGATTGTGAAAGAAAGCGAGTCGCCGCTGTCTAATGCACGATGGCTACTATGACGGCAGCAGCACCCATCAAAAGGCCGGCAATTCCGATGCCGTAATTTAGGACCATAAAACGCCTCTCGCGAACGGCAATTTTTTTCATTATCGGTTCAGAAGCCATTAGTTGACGGTACTTTTTAACGAGCCCCGGCAAATCGGTAGACTCTATAAGCTCGTAAATCACAGTCCGCTTCTCGCGATTGCCGCGCGAAGCGACAATTTTATCTCGCAAATCAGTCAGCTCTTGGACTAGCGCCGCGAAAGATGGATATACGCGCAACACGACATCGTATCCGAGCTTCCTAAGCATTAGTTCGAGATCAATCGCTATCTTTGAACTGGCGGCATCGATGGCGTCATGGCGAGCGCGAAGACAATCGAACAGCGCGTCATGGACTAAGGAATCTACGTCTTCCTTCGGCGCACCCCCGCTGATTTTGGTCAGCACTTCAATGAGTTGTCGACCTGCGTACCTCAGCTCCTTGATTGAGGGCAGCACAATCTTGTTGCTAACCTGCTCGGCCAGCTTGATATCAGCTTCTGCCTTGTCCCATTCCGCACGAATGGCAAGGAGCTGTTCCCTATAATCGTCCCAGCTCACCATGTCTGCGCAAAGATGCAGGCCCCCCTTACGCGGCCGTCTTCCTCAACCGCGTCGTTGCTTTATCCGCATCTCGCGATAAAGAGCTTAGCTCTTTGTCGTCGATGCTTGATCCATCTTGAAAGAGGACGTTGCCGCGACCATAGCGCATGCTGATCTCAGTTGCGGCTCTCTCCTTCGCAACGTCATAGTCTTTTAGGGCGAACCAACCCAAAATCTTGCCGAGCCACATGGCTTCCTCCATCCAGGGCCGTCCTAGGCGTGCCTCCTAAAATTGGTCCTGCCTCCCTGTGGGCTCTTTAACGGCCCATAAAAATGGAGCAATTTTGTTCACCGTGCGCGTTTGGCAAGCCTGATGCAACATGGGTCAAGAAAAAATTACAGCTCGACGCTCCAGTAGCCAAAACATGCAATAAACTGCTATCTCACGCGGTTAGGGCGTATTTTTATTACCACTTTTATTTTGTGTAAAAGACCGAATCGGCCGCGGCATGGTCATTTTGGTAAGTGTCGCGCGGCCGAGCCGCTGTCGCTATATCGGGCGCCGGAATTATGTAACAAACGCACATAGCTCGCGTAACTGCCCTGCATTTAGTCCATAGACAGCCAAGATGGCCGCGTGCCCGTGGCCATGTTTGATTGTCAAAGTCCGCATGAATCCCAGAAGCAGTTAGACAGCTACATAATTCCGGAGGCGCTCAAGGTCAACATGATCCATTCGGTGGCGGGCCAATTGCGCGAGGGCAAGCTGATGCGCCAGCGGCCGTTCCGCGACCTGCACCACTCGGCCTCGCTGGCGGCGGCCGCGCCAGCGTGGCGCGCGTCCACGCGCATGTCACATATCCTGCGCGCGTGCAGCTGGTGGCGGCGATGAACCCGTGCCGCTACGGGCATCTGGACGACGCCGCCGACGGCGTGCGGCGGATCCATGTGGCGGAGGCGCTCTCCTACCGCCGCATCCTGCTCGGCGGGGATATCGGCGCGCGCTGATTCCGGGCGCTCCCGGCGGCCTCCGGCCGGCCGGCGGCGGGGGCATCCCGGCATCGTTGGCCTCCGCTAACCGAAGCTCAACCTTTTCGCGGTTCGATCATGCGGGCGCCTGCCGGCGCCGAGCTTGCGGGAGGGTCACGAGGGGCGGGCGACGCGCCTGGGCGGCCGCTGTCGGCGAGCCAACTCGTCATTGGAAAACGGGAGCGCGGCCATGCCTTTCGACCCTATCGGCCTCAACCGGCTGAAGATCTCCACCCGCATCTTCGGCGGCTTCGCCTCCGTCCTCGTGCTGGTGCTCGCCATGGGCGCGGCCAGCGCCCTCACCTCGGTCTGGACGCTCGACCGCTTCGACGATTACGGGCGGGAGACGACGATCACCACGGAGGTGCTGCAGATCGAGAACGACATCGGCGATCTCGACCGCACCGCCCGCCAGCTCATCGCCACCGGCAGCGATAGCGACGCCAGCGGCGCGGCGACGGCCAAGCAGCGGCTGGCGAAGGAGACCGGCGATCTGCTCGCCGTGCTCGCAGCACCCGAGCGCCGCCAGACGGTGAGCGCGCTCGAGCAGAGCGTGACGGCCTATGGCGCGCTGGTCGACAAGGTGATGCAGCTGCGCCGCCAGCGTCAGCACCTCGTCGGCGAGGCGCTGCCGGCGAGCGACGCCGCGCTGGCCAAGGCGATCACGGCCGCCATCGCCGCCGCGAAGAAGGCCGGCGAGCTGAGCGGCGCCGCCTTCGTGGAGGCGGCGCAGGATCAGTTCGGCGCGCTCCGGGACCAGGTCGGAAAATACGTCGCGCGATCGGATGCCACCCTTGTCCCGCCCATGGCCGACCTCGAGAAAAAGGTGAATTCCACCATCCAGGACGCTGCCGACCAGGTCGACAATGCCGGGATCAAGTCGCAGCTTCAGGATCTGGCGAAGCCTTACGCCGTCTACGCGCAGAACGTCGCCGACCTGCTGGCGGCCACGTCCAAGGCCGATGACGCGGTCCGCACCGGGCTGCAGCCGGCCGGGCGGGCCATGGCGCAGGCGGCGCAACGCATCCGCGACCAGGCGGTGAAGAGCGAGCTCAGGGCGCAGGAGGCGTCCAAGGCGGGGATGTCGCGCTCGCTGCTGCTGACGCTCGGCCTTGCCGGCGGCTGCATCCTGCTCGGCGTGATCCTCGCCTGGTGGATCGGGCGCAGCATCACCGTGCCGATGGGCGCGATGAGCGCGGTCATGCGGCGGCTGGCCGAAGGCGACACCGGCGTCGCGATCGGCGGCACCGACAGCCAGGACGAGATCGGCGAGATGGCGCGGGCCGTCGCCGTGTTCAAGGAGAATGCGCTCGAGAATCAGCGGCTCCAGGAAGAGCAGCGCTCGGCCTTGGCGCAGCGGCACGACGAGCGCCGCCAGCTCGCCGACAGTTTCGAGGCGGCGGTGAGGACCGTGGTCGAGAACCTCTCGATCGCCGCCAACGAGATGCGGGACACGGCCACCGCGATGGCGGCGACGGCCGAGGAGACGACGCGCCAGTCGACCGCCGTCGCCGGCGCCTCGCGCCAGACGACCGACCACGTGCAGACGGCCGCCACCTCGGCGGGCGCGCTCTCGGGCTCGGTGAGCGACATCGGCAAGCACGCCGCGCAATCGACCGACATCGCCGGCAAGGCGGTCGAGGAGGCGCGGGGAACCGGCGAGACGGTGCGCAGCCTCGCCGAGGCGGCGGAGAAGGTCGGCCAGGTGATCGAGATCATCGGCACGATCGCCGCCCAGACCAACCTGCTGGCGCTCAACGCCACCATCGAGGCGGCGCGCGCCGGCGAAGCCGGCAAGGGCTTCGCCGTGGTGGCCAGCGAGGTCAAGGCGCTGGCCAACCAGACCGCCCAGGCGACCCAGGACATCGAGGCGCAGATCGCCGGGATGCGCGAGGTGACCGGCCGCACCGTGGCGGCCATCGACCGCATCGCCGCGACCATCCAGGAGATCAGCGCGATCGCCTCCGGCATCGCCGCCGCCGTCGAAAAGCAAGGCGCGGCCACGCAGGAGATCACGCGCACCGTGCAGCAGGCCGCCACCGGCACGCAGGAGGTCGCCATGAACATCGAAGGCGTGATGCGTGCGGCGGCCGATACCGGCTCCGCCGCGCAGCAGGTGCTGAATTCGGCCGGCGCGCTCGCGACGCAGTCCGACAACCTCCGCCAGGAGGTGCATCACTTCGTGACGCAGATCCGGGCCGCCTGAGCGGTTCCGGCCTATCCTGTCCGGCCGACCTCTCTCGCCGACGGGCCGCGGCGCCTCATCCCGCGACCACCCAGTTGCCGGCCTCGAACCGCACCGGCGGCACCCCCGGATCGAAGCCGACGCCGATCGGGTCCCGGCCCTCCGCCACGGCCTCCACCTGACGTTTCAGCAGGCGGCGCAGCATCGCGATCCCCTTGTCGCTGGCGGCGAGATGCTCCTCGGAATGGATGGTGATGGGGCCTTGGCCGGTCTGCGCCTCCCAATCGCCGGGAAAGTCGCGGCGCTCTTCGGGCGTCATGTCGTGCCAGCGCTTGCGCGCCGCGGCGCCGGCGGCGCGCGGCAGGATCGCGCCCCCGTGCCTGACCCGTCCCGCCACGTAGATGCGGTAATGCGTGTCGTCGATCGGCAGGGTCCAGCCGATCGACTCGACGCGTCCGAGGGTCCCGAGATAAGGGTTCGGCACGACGCGCAACGTCGGCAGCGCCACCTCGGTGACGCGGTGCATGAGCTTGCCGTCCTCGAGCCGGCGGATCTGCAGCGATTTGACGCCGCGGTCGGTGGTTTCCCAGCTCACCTGCGGCATCTGGTTCATCACCTCGGCGAATTGCGTGCCGCTGAAGGTGCCGTGCAGGATCGGCACGTGATAGGGATCCATGACGTTCTCGTAATGCTGCAGCCAGTTGCAGGGCGCGACGACATCGCCGCCGCTGCCGATGCTGGTGTCGTCGGCGGCGACCTGCTCGCCGTCCTCCAGCACGTCGAGGCATTCGTAGCGCGGCAGCACCGGCTTCTTCTCGGGCGGGCCCATATAGGCGAAGATCAGCCCATAGCGTTCCTCAACCGGATACCAGGGCTGCCTGATCGTATGCCGCCTGCGTCCGAGCTCGGGCTCGCAGGGCTGCTCGAGACACCGCCCTTCGACATCGAAGAGCCAGCCGTGATAGCAGCAGCGGATGCCGCGCTCCTCGACCTTGCCGTAATAGAGCGTGGTCCCGCGGTGGCAGCAGCGCGCCCAGACCAGGCCCGGCCGGCCGGCGCCGTCGCGAAACAGCACGAGATCCTCGCCGAGCACGCGCCGTTGACGCGGCGTCCGGCCGGCATCCGACGACAGGCCGACGGGATGCCAATAGCGCCGCAGCAGCTCGCCCATCGGCGTGCCGTGCGACACCTCGGTGAGCTCGGCCAGGTGGCGGGCCGGCGGGCGATGATAGGCCGTGCCGAGGTCGATCGGCTGGTCGCTGCTGCGCGTGTCCATGGCCCCTCCTTGGTCAACCGCCGACGGGATCGCCGAACAGCACCCAGCGCCTGCCGTCGAAGCGCTGCAGGCGGAAGTCGCGGATGACGCGGTAATCCTGCGGCGTGGTGCTCACCGTGATGCCCGGCAGCAGCAGCGGCACCGGGACATGATCGAGATGCGTCGCCTGGCGCAGCACGTTCTCGCGGCTGAGATCGTTGCCGCAGCGCCGCAGCACCTCGACCACGAGCCGCGCCTCGATCTCGCCGGCGACGTTGAGCAGGTCGTCCGCGTTGCCAGCGGGATAGTAGCGCTTCATCCAGGCGCGGTACTCCCGGACATCGGCGTCGGCCGCCCATTGCGGATCGCTCGGATCCTTCTCGAAGGCGGCAGAGATGATGCCGGTGGCGCGATCGAGCCCGGCCGGCGTCAGCACGGTCGCCTTGGACTGCGACACCGCGGTGATGAAGACGAGCGGGTGCCAGCCGATGTCGGCGACCTTGCGGATCGCCTGCACCGTGGCCTTGCCGACGGAGAAGCTGAAGAAGGTATCGGCGCCGGACCCGGCCAGGCTCACGATCTGTGAATCAATCGTGGGGTCGGTGACCTCGTAGGATTGCGTGCTCGCGATCATGGCGCGTGCCCGCTCGCCGAGCCCATCCTGCAGTCCCGCGAGATAGTCCTTGCCGAAATCGTCGTTCTGATAGAGCACGGCGATCCGCGCCTGCGGCTTCACGGCCAGCAGGTACCGGGCATAGGCCCGCGCCTCGGTGTAGGAGCTCGGCAGCCCGGCCATCGACCAGGGGAAATGCTGCGGGTCGTTCCATTTGCGCGCGCCGCTCTGGATGAAGAGCTGCGGCACCTGCTGCGTGTTCAGGTATTTCCGCACCGCCGACTGCGTCGCGGTGCCCAGCGACCCGAAGATGAAGAACACCTGGTCCTGTTCGACCAGCCGGCGCGTCTGCTCGACCGTCTTGGGCGGGCTGTAGCCGTCGTCCAGGCTGGTGAGCCGGATCTTGCGCCCGTTGACGCCGCCCTCGTCATCGATCTTGTCGAAGTAGGCCGCCATGGCTCTGCCCACGGTCGCATAGGCCGAGATCGGCCCGCTATAGGGCATCGTCTGGCCGAGAAGGATGCCGCTGTCGCCGACCCCCGGCGCGGCGAACGCCGCCGCGGGCAGCACCGAGATCGCCGTCGCGCACATCGCCCGTCGCAGCCGAGCGGCGAATCCCTTCGCTTCCATGACCGCGCCCCTCCGCTGCGCTCGCCGGCTCACGTCTTTTGCCGCATTAACGCACGCCACAGTTGCGAGAGTCAACGGTTGACGGCGGTGACCGTGCCCGGTCCAATGGCCCGATCCGACACCGCCATGACCGCGCGCCGCGCCCTCTCCCGCCCTGCTCCCGCGACCTGGACCTCGACCGAGGCGCTGCCGGGCTCGAAGGTCATCGTCGCCGCCAATCTGATCGGGCGCAGCGCCACGCTGCGCTATCGCCGTCTGGTCGGGCTGCCGCGGCTCGAATGGCGCATCATCGCCCTTCTGGGCGAGCGGCCGCCCTGCTCGCTGAACGAGCTCGCCCGGCGCGCCGGCCTCGACAAGAGCCAGATCAGTCGCGGCGTCGCCAGCCTGGTGCGGCGCAAGCTGATCCGGCGCGAGCCGAGCCGGCGCAGCCATCGCGAGATCGAGATCTCGCTGTCGCGAGAGGGGCTCCGGCTCTACCGCAAGCTGATCTCGGCCGCGGTCGCTCGCAACGACGAGCTCCTTGCCGGGTTTTCGCCGGACGAGCGCGCGATGCTCGACCGGCTTTTCGATCGGCTGATCGAGCGTGCGCGCGAGCTGCTGCGCCAGGATCATCATCGCTCACCCGGTCGCGCGGAGCGGTAGGGCGCCGCTCGCGGCCACGGAGCAAGCGTGCCTCAACCTCCTACGCCGCCTGCCGGCCGTCTGCTAGGATCGATCGCGGCGGGTCAATCGGACCGAACCTCCGATCGGACGGCGATGGTGTTGCGTCGAGTGTGCACGGGTCTGGCGTTGGTCGTCCTGCTTGGCGGGGCGGGGGGCGATGATGGGGGCCTGCGCTTGAAGGCGGTGAGCGAGGCGCTTGCCGCCGCCACCCCCGGGCACCCCGCCGACCTCGCCGGCCGCGATCTCAGCAACCTCGATCTGAGTGGCCTCGACTTCCGCCACGCCGATCTCAGCGGCGCCAATCTCTACGGCGCCGACCTTTCCGAAGCCGATCTCTCGCGCGCCGATCTCGCCGGCGCCGATCTCGACAACACCGCGATCATCCGCACGAATTTCGCCGGCGCCGATCTCTCCCATGTCCGCCTGCTCGCCGCGGTCGCCTATGCGACGCTGGACATATCCTTGGGCCAGGCGCCGAATTTCGCCGGCGCCGATCTGACGGGCGCCGACATCCTGGTGCGGCTCGGCGGGGCCAATCTCAGGGGCGCGACGCTGGCGCGGGCACAGCTCGGCCGCGAGCCGCGCCCCAATCTGTCGAACGACTGGAGCGGCTGCGACCTTACCGGCGCCGACCTTTCCCAGGCGAATTTGCGCGGCGTGCGCCTGGCCTTCGCCCGCCTCGCCCATGCCAACTTCTCCCATGCCGACCTGTCGCACGCCGATCTCTTCCATGCCGACCTCACCGGCGCCGACTTCACCGGCGCGACCCTGACCGGGACGAATCTGGCGGAAGCGGTGCTGAGCGGCGCCCGCGGCCTGCCGCCCGAGCGGCGATGATGCCGCCCGCCGCCCGCCGCCGTCTCGGCGCGGCGATCCTCGCCCTGTCGCTGTTCGGATTGCCGCCGGCGCCGCGCGGCGAGCCCCGGCCCGCGACGGTCGATACCGCGCTCGTGCTCGCCGTCGACGTCTCCGGCTCCGTGAGCAGCGAGCGCTACGCCCTGCAGATGGAAGGCATCGCGCGCGCCTTCGAGGACAGCGGCGTGCAGGCCGCGATCACGTCCGGCCCGCATCGCGCGATCTTCGTCACCCTGGTGGAATGGTCGGACCGGCCGGCGGTGTCGGTGCCCTGGACGCTCGTCGCCGGCGCCGAGGACGCGCGCGCCTTTGCCGAGCGGGTCCGCCGCGCGCCGCGCGCGGACAGCCAGTTCACCTGCATGGCCACGGCCTTGCAGCTCACCGCCGACAAGGTGCTGCCCTTCCTGCCGGCGCGCGCGGCGCGGACGATCATCGACGTGTCCGGCGACGGCCGCGACAATTGCAACCAGCGGCCGGTCGAGGCGGTGCGCGACGAGCTCGTCGCCGCCGGCATCACCATCAACGGGCTGCCGATCCTCGAGGGCGACGAGGCGGCGAGCCTGGCGCCGTGGTATCGCGACCATGTCGTCGGCGGCCCCGGCGCCTTCCTGCTGCCGGCGGCGGGCTTCAAGGATTTCGGCCGCGCCATGCGCGACAAGTTCATTGTCGAGATCAGCGCCGCCGCGCCGGCCGCAATCGGCGGCTGAGCGGCGGCGTGCCGGGCGGCGCTCAGAGGCTGGCGACCACCCGCCGCAGGCGCGCGCGGACGTCCTCCGCCGTCTCCTTGAGGGCGGGGTTGTCGACCGCCATCATCGAGGCCACGGGATCGATGGCGGCGATCTCGACGCGATGATCCGCGGTCTCCTGGACGACGACGTTGCACGGGAGCATCGTTCCGATCTTGTCCTCGCGCTGCAGCGCCGCATGCGCGAGGCCCGGGTTGCAGGCGCCGAGGATGCGATAGCGGCGGAACTCGACGCCGAGCTTCTTGCGCAGCGTGTCCTGCACATCGATGTCGGTGAGGATGCCGAACCCTTCGGCCTTCAGCGCCTCGCCGGCGCGGCGCACCGCTTCCTCGAAGCTCGTCGCCACGATTTTGCTGAAGTAATAGCTCATGCTCGTCTCCGCTGGCTCATTCGGCGGCGGCGGTCGGCGGCGGCCGCTTGGCGCGCAGCTTGGTGATGCCGAGGGACTTCATGACGACGCGCTCGTAGAGCGGCTCGCTGCTGCCCCGGCGCACCTTGCGCAGGAAGTAGCGTTCGAAGGCGACCTTCGCCAGATGCACCCAATATCCCTGTCCGGCCCAGTTGACGTTGCGCGGCGGGATCTGCGGCAGCGCCACGAAGGCCACGCCGTCATTGCCGAAATCGGCGAGGCACACCGCGTTCCAGGTCGCCTCGTGATGCGGCTCCTTGCCGGCGACGAGGTCGTCGATGTTCCGCGCCACGGCCGAGACCATGGATTCGATCATGTAGCCGGTCTTGGGCACGCCCACCGGCACCGGCGTCTGCTCATAGGGCGCGATGGCGACGCAGACGCCGACGGCGAAGACGTTCCCGTAGGTCGGGTTGCGCTGCTGCTTGTCGACGAGCACGAAGCCCCGCGGATTGGCGAGGCCGGGAATGCCCTTGCCGTCAGCCCCGATGAGGGCGGGGACGCCGCGGAAGGCGGGGATGAACATGCTGAGCTTGGAGGCGATGCGGCGCTGGCCCTTCGGCTTGCCGTCCTCGCCCATCTCCGTGATCTCGACGGCGTCGGCGGCAAGGCGGTCCACCTTGGCGTTGGTGACCCAGCGGATGTCGCGGTCGCGCAGCACTCCTTCGAGCAAGCCCTTGGTGTCGCCGACCCCGCCGAGGCCGAGATGGCCGATATAGGGCTCGGCGGTGACGAAGGTGATCGGCACCTGGTCGCGGATGCGGCGGCGGCGCAGATCGGTGTTGACCATCAGCGCGAATTCGTAGGCCGGCCCGAAGCAGGAAGCGCCCTGCACCGCGCCGATCACGATCGGTCCGGGATCGCGGCAGAAGCGCTCCCAGCGCTCGCCCGCCGCGGCGGCGTGGTCGACATGGCAGATGGAGATGCTGTTGGCCTCGGGGCCGAGCCCCTCGATCTCGTCGAAGGCCAGCGCCGGCCCGGTGGCGATCACCAGATAGTCGTAGGCGAGCGTCCGCCCGTCGCGGAGCTCGATGCAGTTCTGCTCGGGCAGCACCCGCTGGGCGCCGGCGGCGTCGAAGCCGATGCCGAATTTCGCCAGCACCTCGGGTAGATGGATCTTGATGTCCTCGGGCTTGCGCCAGTTGAGCGCCACCCAGGGATTGGACGGCACGAACTGGAACCACGGCGTGTCCGACACCACCGTCAGCTCCGCGCGCCGCCCGAGCCGCTCGCGCAGCTCGTAGGCCATCGAGATGCCACCGATCCCGGCACCCAGGACAATGATCTTCGTCACCGCTTCCTCCAGTGCTCGGCCAGTGCTCGGCGCCGCCCGTCGCGGCGCCGACCCATCGATCTTTTCACTTACGTTCCACGCTTCCGCACGCCGGCGCGTTGATCCAGATCAAGAATGCGCCGGCAGGCGCCGCATCGGCTGACCTGGATCAATGCCGCGGCCTTTCGGGCGCGGCAGCCTCGCGCCATGCCGTCAGGAGAACGCCGTCCCCGGGCGCATGCCCAGCCGCTTGAACACCATCGCCGCCGGGCAGAAGCCGGTGAAGGACGCCTGCACCAGATTGGCGCCGACGAAGGCGGTGAAGAGCAGCCAGTAGGGGCTGTAGAGCTGGCTCAGCACGAGGCTCAGAAGGATCATGATGCCGGCAAAGGCCATGACCGCGCGATCGATCGACATGGTTCGCTCCTTTCACGTTCAACGGCGGCGCGCCGGACTGCAATAGAGCTCGTAAAGCGCGCCGATGATCTTGCTCACGCCGGGATCGGCGAGGGCGTAGTAGATGGTTTGCGACTCCCGCCGCGTGGCGACCAGCCTGGCCGCGCGCAGCTTCGCCAGATGCTGCGACAGCGCCGACTGGCTGAGGCCGACAACTTCCTCGAGCTCGCCCACCGAGCGCTCGCCGCGCAGCAGCTCGCACAGGATCATCAGCCGGTTCGGATTGGCGAGCTGCTTGAGAAATCCGGCGGCGGTGCCCGCTTTGGAGTGGAGTACGCTTATATCCATACTTGCTAATTTAGTAGACGCTAATATATAAGTCAAGACCTGCCGCGCCCGCCCCCCTCACCACGAGGCCTGCCGTGATCCGAACCCTTCTCGCCCTCGCTTTGCTGTCCGCCGCCGCATCCGCCGCCGGAGCGAGCGAAGCCACGGTGACGCGGGAGGCGGTCGACGACCGCAAGGCGGTCATCGCCACCGTCGAGCCGGTGCACGAGCTGCTCGCCCGGGCGCGGATCGGCGGCACCGTCTCCAGCCTCACGGTCAAGGAGGGCGACCGCGTCGCGGCCGGCGACCGCGTCGCCCTCGTCGCCGATCAGAAGCTGCTGCTGCAGATGCAGGCGCTGCAATCGCGCATCGGCGCGCAGCAGGCCGAGCGCGACCAGGCGCAGGCCGACTTCGCCCGCGCGCAGGAGCTGCGCCGCAGCGGCGTGGTGAGCCAGGCGCAGTTCGACCAGGCGCGCACCCGCCTCGACGTCGCCGAACGGACGTTCCAGGCGCTGCGCTCCGACCGCCAGGTGATCGAGCAACAGGCGACCGAGGGCGCGGTGCTGGCGCCGGGCGCCGGGCGCGTGCTCACGGTGCCCGTGGCCGAAGGCAGCGTCGTGCTCCCCGGCGAGACGATCGCCACGATCGCCGCCGACAACTACATCCTGCGCCTGCAGCTGCCGGAGCGCCATGCGCGCTTCATGAAGGCCGGCGACACCATCCTGATCGGCCAGCGCGGCCTCGAGGCGCAAGGCCCGGAAACGCTGCGCCGCGGCCGGGTGACGCTGGTCTATCCCCAGATCGAGAACGGCCGGGTCATCGCCGACGTGACGGTGGACGGGCTCGGCGACTATTTCGTCGGCGAGCGCACCCGCGTCTACGTCGCCACCGGCACGCGCGAGGCGCTGGTCATCCCCGAGAACTACGTCTATCGCCGCTTCGGCGTGAGCTATGTGAAGCTCAAGGACGGCACCGAAATCGTCGTCCAGCCCGGACTCCCGGTCGAGGGCGGCATCGAGGTGCTGGCGGGGCTGCATGACGGCGACACGGTGGTCACGCCATGAAGCTCGGCCTTTCCGGCCTGCTCACCCGTTTCTTCATCGCCTCGCCGCTGACGCCGCTGCTGCTGCTGGCGGCGCTGGTGGTGGGCTCGCTGGCGCTCGTGTCGTTGCCGCGCGAGGAAGAGCCGCAGATCAGCGTGCCGATGGTGGACATCCTGGTCACCGCCAACGGCTACAAGGCCGGCGATGCGGTCGAGCTCATCACCAAGCCGCTCGAGGACATCCTCAAGGGCATCAACGGCGTCGAGCATGTCTATTCGAGCACCGCGGACGATGCGGTGGTGGCGACGGCGCGGTTTTACGTCGGCACCGACGAGGACACGGCGCTGCTGCGCGTGCACGAGAAGATCCGCGCCAACATCGCCGATCTGCCCAAGGGCATTCCCGAGCCGATCATCATCGGCCGCGGCATCAACGACGTGGCCATCGTCACGCTCACGCTGACCCCCAAGCCCAAAGCCGCGTCGCGCTGGACCGACAACGGCCTCTACCAGGTGGCGCAGGAGCTGCAGCACGAGCTGGTCAAGGTCGAGAATGTCGGGCTCACCTACATCGTCGGCGGCAGCCCCAACCAGATCCGCGTCGAGCCCGACCCCGAGCGCCTGGCGCTCTACGGCGTCACGCTCAACCAGCTCGTCGACAAGCTCGCCAGCGCCAACCGCTCCTTCCAGGTCGGCGCCTTCGATCAGCTCGACCGGCATGTGCCGGTGGTGGCGGGGCAGACGCTGCAGGGCGTGCCCGATATCGGCCTCCTGCTGCTCACCACGCGCGACAACAGGCCGGTCTACGTCAAGGATGTCGCCGATGTCGTGGTCGGAGCGGCCCAGCCCGATCATCACGCCTGGACCTTGACGCGCAACGCTTCCGGCGGGCTCGACCGGCTGCCGGCGGTGACCATCGCCTTCGCCAAGCGCAAGGGCGCCAATGCCGTCACCGTCGCCGACCGGCTGATCGAGCGGCTGAAGGCGGTCGAGGGAAGGCTCGTCCCCGGCGACGTTGCGGTGTCGGTGACGCGCAATTACGGCGCGACCGCGACCGAGAAGGCGAACGAGCTGCTGTTCCATCTGGCGCTCGCCACGATCTCGATCGTGCTGCTGATCACGCTGGCGGTGGGCTGGCGCGAGGGCATCGTGGTGGCGGTGGTGATCCCCACCACCATCCTGCTCACCCTCTTCGCCTCCTGGCTGATGGGATACACCATCAATCGCGTCAGCCTCTTCGCCCTGATCTTCTCGATCGGCATCCTGGTCGACGACGCGATCGTGGTGGTGGAGAACATCGTGCGGCACTGGCACGCCCGCCGCGGCCGCGGGCTGGCCGAGACCGCGGTCGAGGCGGTGGCCGAGGTCGGCAATCCCACCATCGTGGCGACGCTCACCATCATCGTGGCGCTGCTGCCGATGATGTTCGTGAGCGGCCTGATGGGCCCCTATATGAGCCCGATCCCGGCCAACGCCTCGATGGCGATGGTGTTCTCCTTCTTCGTCGCCGTGATCATCACCCCCTGGCTGCTGCTGCGCGTTGCCCGCGGCCGCTTCGAGCGCGGCGGCAGCGGCGACACGCCCCACGGGATCGGCGCGATGGGGCGCTTCTATCAGCGCGTCGCCCGGCCGCTGCTGACCGGTCGCCGCCGCGCGCGATATTTCCTGCTGCTGGTCGGCGGCGCGACCGCGCTGGTGTGCGTGCTGTTCGCGACCAAGGACGTGACGGTGAAGCTGCTTCCGTTCGACAACAAGTCGGAGCTGCAGGTGGTGGTGGATCTGCCGGAAGGGGCGACGCTCGAGGACACCGAGCGCCTGCTCACGGCCGCCTCGGAGCGGCTCAGGGACCTGCCGGAGCTGACCTCGATCCAGCTCTATGCCGGGACGGCGGCGCCGTTCAACTTCAACGGGCTGGTGCGGCACTATTATCTCCGCGACGAGCCGCAGCAGGGCGATCTGCAGGTCAATCTGGTGGCGAAGGGCGAGCGCTCGCGGTCGAGCCACGCCATCGCCCTCGACATCCGCCGCCGGCTCGACGACCTGCCGCGGCCGCCGGGCACGGTGCTGCGCGTCGTCGAGGTGCCGCCGGGGCCGCCGGTGCTCGCCACGCTGCTCGCCGAGATCTACGGTCCGGATGAGGCCGCGCGCCGCGCCGCCGCGACCAAGGTGCGCGACGCCTTCAAGAGCGTCGACTTCATCGTCGATGTCGACGACACCTTCCAGAAGCCGGGCGAGCGCCTGCGCTTTTCGATCAATCAGGCGAATCTCGAATTCTACGGCGTCGACGAGCAGGCGGTCTACGACACCATCGCCGCCATCGTCGGCGGCGTGAAGGTGGGATACTCGCAGCGCGGCCACGGCACCAAGCCGATCGAGATCGATGTGAGGATGCCCAAGCGCGCGCTCTCGCTCGGCGAGCGCATCCTGTCGACGCCGCTGCCCGCCGGCGGCACGGCGAGCCGCGGCGCCAATGTCGAGCTGGGCGACGTCGTGACGGTGAGGCGCGAGCCCGCTTCCTACACCCTCTTCCGCCGCGACGGCCGCTTTGCCGAGATGGTCGAGGCCGAGGTCGCCGGGCGCTACGAGGCGCCGATCTACGGCATGCTTGCCGTCCAGGACCGCATCAAGCACATGGCCTGGGGCGCCGCCGGCCCGCCCGAGATCCGCTATCACGGCCAGCCGCTCGACGAATCCAAGGCGTCGCTGCTGTGGGACGGCGAATGGGAGGTGACCTATGTCACCTTCCGCGACATGGGCGCGGCCTTTGCCGTCGCCATCCTCGGCATCTACCTGCTGGTGGTCGCCCAGTTCGGCTCGTTCCGCCTGCCCCTGGTGATCCTCGTGCCGGTGCCGCTGACGCTCATCGGCATCGTGCTCGGCCACTGGCTGTTCCACGCGCCCTTCACCGCCACCTCGATGATCGGCTTCATCGCGCTCGCCGGCATCATCGTGCGCAACTCCATCCTGCTGGTCGATTTCATCCGCCACCGCCGGGCCGAGGGGATGCCGCTGCGCCAGGCGCTGCTCGAGGCGGGCGCGGTGCGCTTCAAGCCGATCTTCCTCACCGCGGCGGCGGCGATGATCGGCGCCGCCTTCATCATCACCGACCCGATCTTCCAGGGCCTCGCCATCTCGCTGGTCTTCGGGCTCGCCTCCTCGACGGCGCTGACCGTGCTGGTGATCCCGGCGCTTTATGTGTGGCTGCGCGACGATCACCAGCCGCTGCCGCCAGGCGGGGCGTGAAGCGTCGGCGCCGGCGTCGCTTTGTGATAAGCTGACGAGGTGAGCAAGACATTCAAAGATGCGGTCGCCGAAGCGGCGAGGCTGCCAGAGGCGGCGCAAGAGAAGATCGGGCGCGAGCTGCGTGCCTACGTCGAGAAGCTCCATCGTCGGCACGTCGATATCGAGCAGGGCGTCCGGTCGCTGGATGCCGGGTCGGGCAAGGCTATCGACATAGGGGACGTCATCAAGCGCGCCCGCGCGCGGTATGACGAGACCTAGCCGCGCTCCCAGGCGATCTTCACCGAGGAGTGAGTAGACCCGTCGAATTCGGCGTCCGAAACCGGAGCGTTTTCGCCGCCCGTCATGGCCATAGTCCGTTGAGCGAAGGCAATCTCAGCGGAGCACCCAGCCATGCATGTGACGAGCGAACCCGCGATTCTCTATTTCGGCACGCCCGTGGTGCTGATCAGCACCGTGAACGAGGACGGCTCCGCCAATCTGGCGCCGATGTCCTCGGCGTTCTGGCTGGGCTGGCGCTGCGTGCTCGGCCTCTCCGCGGCGTCGAAGACCACGGCGAATATGCGGCGGACGGGCGAGTGCGTCCTCAACCTGCCCTCGGTCGACGAGGTGGCGGCGGTGAACCTTCTCGCCCGCACCACCGGCGCCGATCCGGTGCCTGAGGTCAAGCGGCGCCGGGGCTACCGGTTCGAGCGCGACAAGTTCGGGATTGCGGGATTGACGCCGGTTGCCGCGCAGACGGTCGCCCCGCCGCGGGTGCGCGAATGCCCGGTGCAGCTCGAAGCGACGCTCGAAGCCGTGCACGGCCTCGCCGCGACGGATGCCGCGCTCGGCGGGCGCATCGTGATCCCCGAGGTGCGCATCCAGCGCGTGCATCTGGAGGAATCGATCCTGATGGCGGGCGACCGGAACCGCGTCGATCCCGACAAATGGCGGCCGCTCATCATGAGCTTCCAGAAATTCTACGGGCTCGCGCCGGAGCAGCTGCACGACAGCACGCTGGCGCGGATCCCGGAGAGCCTCTATCGCAGTCCGGACGTCGACCGGGCGCGAGGGCTGCGGAGCATGGACGCGGATTGAGCCGGGACTTGCTCTGCCCGCGCCCCGCTGGACGCGGCGGCGCGGCGATGCTAGCAGCGTGACATGGAGCCCGATCCGCGCCCGACGCCCGAGGCGCCCGATGACGATCCCTATCTCTGGCTCGAGGAGGTCGAGGGGTCGCGCGCGCTCGCCTGGGTCGAGAGCCAGAACCAAGCGACGCTGCGCCGCTTCGGCGACCAGCGCTGTGCCGCCGACCGCGATCTGCTCGCCGCGATCCTCGACCGGCCCGACAACATTCCGCTGATCGCGCGGCGCGGCGCCCGCGTGTTCAACTTCTGGAAGGATGCGGCGCATCCGCGCGGCTTGTGGCGCCGCACCACGCTCGACAGCTTCCGGCGCGAAGAGCCGGAGTGGGAGCTGCTGCTCGATCTCGACGCGCTGGCCGAGGCGGAGCACGAGGATTGGATCTGGGCCGGCGCCGCGACGCTGCCGGGGAGCCACGACCGCGCCATCCTCAGCCTGTCGCGCGGCGGCGGCGATGCCGTCGTGCTGCGCGAGTTCGACCTCGGGGCGCGGGCCTTCGTGCCGGGGGGATTCTTTCTGCCCGAGGCCAAGGGCGGCGCCGCCTGGCTCGACCGCGACACGCTGCTGCTCGCCTCGGCGCTGGGCGACGGCATGGCGACGAGCGCCGGCTATGCCCGCACCGTGCGGCGCTGGCGGCGCGGCACCGATCCGCTCGCCGCGCCGGTGATCTTCGCCACCCGCGCCGAGTTCATGAGCGCCTGGGCCGAGGTCGATCGCACCGTCCCGGGCGAGAGGCTGTGGTTCGCAGAGAAGCCCGGCTTCTTCGACACCATCGTCTGGATCGGCGACCGCGACGGGCCGCAGCGGCGCCTCGAGCTGCCGAGCGACGCCCGCTGCCGCTGGTATCGCGATTGGCTCGCGGTGCGGCCGCGCACCCCCTGGCGGGTGGGCGGGCGGGTCTACGCGCCCGACACCGTGCTCGGCATCCGCCTGTCGGAGTTCCTCGCCGGCGGCCGGGACGTCACGATCCTGTTCGAGCCTGCGCCGCGCCAGGCGCTGCAGGATTTCTTCTGGTGCGGCGACGGCCTCGTGCTGTCGCTGCTCGACGATCTCCGCCCGGCCTTCGAGCGCCTGACCCCCGGCGCGCAAGGCTGGTCGCGCGCGCGCATCGAGGGCCTGCCGCCGGGCGGCGTGGCGCAGGTCTGGAGCCTCGATGTCGAGGAGGAGGAATTGAACGGCGAGCTGCTCGCCAGCGCGCAGGACCCGCTGACGCCGCCGACGCTCTTCCTGCTGCGCCCGCACTCCGGGCCGCTGCCGCTGAAGCGCGCGCCGCGGGTCTTCGATCCCGCGGGGCTGGTCGTGGCGCGCCACGATGCGGTGTCGAGCGACGGCACCCTCGTCCCTTATGTCCAGGTCGGGCCGCCGGGCGAGACCGGCGACGCGCCGGTGCATCTCTACGGCTATGGCGGCTTCGCCATCCCGATCCTGCCGGCCTACAATTCCGCGCTCGGCAAGCTCTGGCTGGAGCGCGGCGGCACCAGCGTCATCGCCGGCATCCGCGGCGGCGGCGAGTACGGCACCGCCTGGCACGAGGCCGGGCGCCGCGCCGGCAAACGCCTCTCGCATGACGATTTCGCGGCCGTCGCCGCCGATCTCGTGCGCCGCGGCGTGACCCGGCCCGGCCGCATCGCCGCCGAAGGCGGCTCCAATGGCGGCATCCTCATCACCAACATGCTGACGCGCTATCCCGAGCGTTTCGGCGCCTTGTTCTGCACGATCCCGCTGATCGACATGCGCCGGTACGCGCGGCTCCATGCGGGCGCCAGCTGGATCGCCGAGTATGGCGACCCCGCCGATCCCCGCGACTGGGCGTTTCTGGTGGGATTGTCCGCCTATCACCAGGCGGCGCCCGGCCGGCCCTACCCGCCGATCCTGCTCGCCACCAGCCGGCGCGACGACCGCGTCCATCCCGGCCATGCCCGCAAGATGGCGGCAAAGCTGCAGGCGATGGGCTACGAGGCCTGGTTCTACGAGCCGGCGGCGGGCGGCCATGGCTACGGCAAGGACAATCGCGAGCGCGCCGCCTTCACCGCGCTGGGCTATGCCTTCCTGCGCCGCCGGATCGGCTGGGAGACGGAGCCCGATCCACCCGCGGCGATAGCGGAATTATCCCGGCCTTAACCGGATTGCGAGACAATCGCGGTTTCCCAAGCGGTGCCGCGGAGCGTCCGGAAGGGGCGCGAGCATCGCGGCGGCGGTCTGAGAGGCCATGCGATGCGGGCACTGGTGCTCGACGACAATATTGCCATGGGCCGTCTCGTCCGGGCGGTCGCGGCACCGCTTGGCTTCGAGACCGAGCTTGCGACCACGCGGCCGGAATTCCGCTCGCGCTACGAGGCGGCGATGCCGGACGTGATTCTGCTCGACCTCCAGATCGGCGACACCGACGGCGTCGAGGAGCTCCGCTTTCTCAGCGGCGAGGGCTATCGCAACCCGCTGATCCTGATGAGCGGCTTCGACGATCGGGTGCTGGCCAGCACGCAGCAGCTGGCGCAGAGCCTCGGGCTCAGCGCCGTGGCGGCGCTGAGCAAGCCGATCCGCGCCGAGCAGCTCGCCCGGGTCCTGGAAGAGGTCCGCGAAACCTCGCGCCTGTTGTCCCGGGCGCAGGTGCTCGAGGCGGTGCAGCAGGACCAGCTGGTGCTCGAATACCAGCCGATCGTCGCCGGCGCGCCCCGGCAGCTGCGCTGGCTCGAGGCGCTCGTGCGCTGGAACCATCCGCGCCATGGCCGCGTGCCGCCGGACCGCTTCATTCCCGTCGCCGAGCGCTCGCCGCACGTGATCGACGCGCTCACCGACTGGGTCATCGCCACCGCCGCGCGCGAGCAGGCGCGGCTGCGCCGGCTCGGCCTCTTCGCGCCGATGGCGGTGAACATCTCCGGGCGGAACCTGCACGATGAGAGCTTTCCCGACCGGGTGCACGAGCTGCTGCATGCGGCCGACGTGCCGACCGGACAGTTCTGCATCGAGCTGACGGAAAGCGCCGCGGCGATGAACCCCTCGCAAACCATCGGCATTTTGAGCCGGCTGCGCCTCAAGGGAGTGCAGCTCGCGCTCGACGATTTCGGGACCGGCTATTCGTCGCTGAAGCGGCTGCGGCAGCTGCCGTTCTCGGCGCTCAAGATCGACCGGTCCTTCATCGCCGACGTCACCACCTCGCGCGATTCGCTCGCCATCGTCAAATCGACCATCGACCTCGCGCGCAACATGGAGCTCGAGAGCGTCGCCGAAGGCGTCGAGACGGAAGCAATCGCCGGCTGCCTCGCGGCGCTCGGCGCCGATGCCATGCAGGGCTTTCTGATCGCCCGCCCGCTCCCGGCCGAGCAGGTGCCGGACTGGCTCGGCCGGCAGCGCGCCGTCGCCTGACGCGGCGGCGCGCCGGCCGCGCTGGTCATGAGCAGCGTGCCGCCATGAGAATAAGTTTTAGATAAAACGCCTAGAGAGTGCGAGCCGCATGCAAGGCGGCGATCAGCGTCGACGTTTCGCGCGCGCCTCTTCGACGGAGAGCATCGGCATGAAGAAGCGATCGGTGATGCGCGTGTAGCCGCCATTGCCGGCGAGCCGGCCGAGCGCGTCGAGCTTGCCGGCATCGACGTGGAAGCGCTCATTGACCAGGCCGGCGTGATAATGGAACTGCACGACCTCGCCGATCACCAGGTGATAGGGGATGCGGCCGATCGGCAGCAGCTGCACCAGGCGGCATTCGAGCTGCACCGGGCAGTCGATGATGCGCGGCGGCCGCACCTTGAGCGACGGCGCGGTGCGAAATCCCGCCTCCGCCATCTCGTCGGTGCCGCGGGGAAACGCCGTGGCGCAGATGTTCATCGCCTCTGCCAGCCTGGCGCTGACGATATGGACGACGAATTCCGGCAGCGCGCGAATGTTCGCCAGCGTGTCCTTGTCGGCGCCGTCGCGCGCGCTGACCGAGAAGAGGATGGTCGGCGGATCGACCGCCACCGCGTTGAAGAAGCTGAACGGCGCCGCGTTGGGGCCCGCGGGCCCGAGCGTCGCGACCAGCGCGATGGGCCGCGGCACCACCGAGCCCGTCATCAGCTTGTAGGTGTCGGCGACGCTCATGCCGTCGGGGTCGAACGCCACCATGCCGGAAGTCGGGTCGAGATCGTCCATCGCTGAGCTCCCGGCGGTCGCCTGATCCATCGGCGCCGGCGGGATCGCCGCCGTCGTCCTGCCCTATCCTAGGGCCTCGCCGGCGGCGGCGTCGACCGCCGCGGCTTTTCCGCTGCCGCTCGACGGTGCTAGCCTCGGCGCGGAACACCGCTCGCGGAGACCGCCCCATGCATCAGCCAGCGATCTATCCCGGCCTTGCCGGAAAGCCCGTCTTCATCACCGGCGGCGGCAGCGGCATTGGCGAAGCCATCACCGCCGGCTTCGCCGGGCAGCGCGCCAAGGTGGCGTTCGTCGATATCGCCGAGGAGCCGAGCCGGGCGCTGGCGGCGCGGCTGCAGCAGGAGACCGGGACCGAGCCGCTGTTCATCGCCTGCGACATCCGCGACGTGGGCGCGCTGCAGGCGGCGATCGAGCGCACGCGCGAGGCGCTGGGCGACATCGCCGTGCTGGTCAACAACGCCGCCAACGATCAGCGCCACACGGTGGAGGAGACCACGGTCGCCTATTGGGACGAACGCATGGCCCTCAACCTCCGGCCGATGTTCTTCGCCGCGCAAGCGGTGCTGCCGCAGATGCGCCGGCGCGGCGGCGGCGCGATCGTCAATTTCGGCTCGATCAGCTGGATGGTGGCGCAGGGCGGGTTTCCCGCCTATGCCACCGCCAAGGCGGCGGTGCACGGGCTGACGCGCACGCTGGCGCGGGATTTCGGCCGCGACAACATCCGCGTCAATTGCGTCGTGCCGGGCTGGGTGATGACTGAGCGCCAGCGCCGCCTGTGGCTGACGCCGGAGGCCGATGCAGCGCGCGACGCGGCGCAATGCCTGAAGCAGACGGTCGAGCCCGAGGACATCGCCGACATGGTGCTGTTCCTCGCCTCGGACGCGGCCGCCAAATGCACGGCGCAGGACTTCATCGTCGACGCCGGCTGGGCGTAGCGCCGATATCACTTGGAAGAAGGGTCACCACGGAGACACGGATCACGGAGACGGAGAATAGTGGGCCGCGCCGCGGCCCCGGGAAATACCGATCTGCCTGATCTTCTCCGTGTTCTCCGTGTCTCCGTGGTGCATCTGATTGTCGGCAGTCGTCGTCGCTTCTATAGTTTTCAACCGACGACGGCGCGGGAGGAAGCGATGAAGATCGTCCAGGGCGACGCGGTCGAGGCCGAGCGCGGCATCCAGCATCGCGGCGGCACGCTTCATCTGCGCCATCTGCTCGAGGGCGAGCCGGGCACGCTCGACAATTTCAACCTGTCGCTGGGCCAGAATGGCGGCGATTTCTACTCGCCGCGCCACCGGCACAATTTCGAGCAGATCCGCTTCCAGCTCGACGGCACGCTGGATTTCGGCCGCGACGGCAAGATGACGCCCGGCATGGTGGGGTATTTCCCCGAAGGCGTGCCCTACGGGCCGCAGACCCAGACCGCGGGCCAGGAGCCGGCGCCGCTCATCGCCGTGCTGCAATGCGGCGGCGCCAGCGGCGGCGGCTATCTCTCGCGCGCCGAGGTCGCTTCCGGCATGGCGGCGCTGAAGCCCTTCGGCAGCTTTGCCGAGGGCGTGTTCCGCCGCCACGAGGGCGTCCCCGGCAGGCGCAACACCGACGCCTTCCAGGCGATCTGGGAGCATGTGCGCCGGCGCCCCATGGTCTATCCCGAGCCCCGCTACCCCGCGCCGATCCTGATCGACCCCGCGCATTTTGCCTGGGTCCCGCTCGCCGGCAGCGAGGGCGTCGCGGAGAAGCCGCTCGGCAGCTTCACCGAGCGCCGCACCACGATGCGCTTGCTGCGGCTTGCTCCGGGCGCCGCCTATGAGGCCGGCGGGCGCGGCCTCTATCTCGTCGCCTCCGGCACCGGCGGCGTCGCCGGCGAGAGCTTCCGCCGCCTCACCGCGGTGTTCGTCGAGCGCGGCGAGACCGCGCGCTTTCTCGCGCGCGAGGCCGCGGAGCTGTTCCATATGGGCCTGCCCGACCTCACCGGGCTCGGCGTGCAGGAGACCGCCGGGGTCGAGGCGGCGGAATAGGCGCTCAGAGCCGCAGGATCGGCTCCGGCACGCCGCCGCTCCTGAGCGCGCGCAGCGGCGCGGTGTCCATGTAGACGCGCTCCTCGGCGATCTTCCCGTCCCGCAGGCGGAACTTGTCGACGCCGCGCCAGGCGAAGCGCTCGCCGGCGACGAAGCGCGTGCTTTGCCATTCGATGATCACGACGTTGCCGCGCGCGGTCCAGTCGAGGAGCTGCCAGACGAGATCTGGCGCGGCCTCGCGCTGCACGTCATTGAGGCGCGCGATCTCGGCGCCGGCCAGCGCCCGGTCGGTGAGCGGATAGTGCAGCACGCCGTCCTCATGCCAGAGCGCGCGGAAGAGCGCGCCATCGCGCGCCGCCCAGGCGGCGGCAAAGCGGGTGACGAAATCCTGGATCTCCGCATCGGTCATCGCCGGTCTCCCTGACGTTCGGGAGCAAGGCTATGCCGGAGCCCGGCGCCCGTCTGGCCGATTCCGGACGCCACCGCCGGCCCCAATCATCAGGGCAATCGCATATGCCTCGCCGCAGGCAAGACGACGTACCACGGAGGCACGGAGGGCACGGAGAAGAAAAGAATGGCGCCCCGGGACGCGCTCCGACCCGATCACATCATCGCTTTCGTCTTCCCCGCGAAAGCGGGGAACCAGAGCCACCGATCTATGGCGGCTCTGGGCCCCCGCTTTCGCGGGGGCGGCGGTTAATCATTTCATTTTCTCGGGACCGCCAAACACCTCTTCTCCGTGCCCTCCGTGCCTGCGTGGTGAATTCCCTATGCGGTGCCCCTGCCCCGATCAGGGTGCCGCGGGCAGGCCCGCTTCGGCGATCACCTCGGGGATGGCGGACGGGTTCTGCGGCGCCATCAGATGCGCGCCGGCGATAGCGGGAATGGATGCCAGCTCCCGCATCAGCTCGGCGCAAATCCTGATGCCTTCGCGCCGCGGATCGGCGGCCTGCTCGAGCCGGGCGATCACCGCGTCGGGGATGATGGTGCCGAAGAGCTTCTCGCGCATCCAGCGCGCCGAGCGCGCCGAAGGGATGGGGGCGAGGCCGATCAGCAGGCTGACGCGCCCGGCGAGCCCGTGCTCGCCGAGCCGGGCCGCCCAGCGCCGCACCAGGCCGGTATCGAGGCAGAACTGCGTCTGGACGAAGCGCGCCCCGGCCTCCACCTTGGCCAGGAGCCCGGTCGGAACCCAGCCCGGCGGCGGATCGACCGGCAGGTCGGCGGCGCCGAGAAACAGCGCGGTCGGCCCCTTGATCGGCTGATCCGGCGGCAGCATGCGCTCGCGGCTGATGCGCTGCGCCAGCGCCAGCAGCGCGCGGCTGTCGAGATCGAAGACCGGCTTGGTCTCGGGCTGATTGCCCGCCTTGGGATCGTCGCCCGAGAGCACCAGGATGTTGCGCAGGCCCAAGGCGAGCGCCCCCAATAGGTCACTCTGCAGCGCGATGCGGTTGCGGTCGCGGCAGGTCATCTGCAGGATCGGCTCGATGCCGTTCTCCAGCAGGATGCGCGCGCTCACCAGGCTCGAGAGATGCGCCCGCGCCCCGGCGCCGTCGGTGACGTTGACCGCGGTGGCGAGGCCTTTGAGCGGCAATGCCCGCGCCAGCACATCCGCGGGATCGGTCGAGACCGGCGGCACCAGCTCGGCGGTGACGACGAAGCGCCGCGCCGCCAAGGCGCGCGCGAGGCCGCTGATCCCGGCGTCATCTTCCGTGTTCTCCGCCACCTGCCGCCTCCGCCATCATGTCCGCCCGATTAAGCCCGATCGGGCGGGCGCGGGGAAGCGGCCTCGGGGGCCTCAGGCGCCGAACCGGCGCTGACGCTCCTGGAAGGTGCGGAGGGCGCGCAGGAAGTCGAGCTTGCGGAAGGCGGGCCACAGCACGTCGGTGAAGTAGTATTCGCTGTGCGCGCTCTGCCACAGCAGGAAGCCGGAGAGGCGGATCTCGCCGCTGGTGCGGATGATCAGATCGGGGTCGGGCAGGCCCGCGGTATAGAGATGGCCGGCGATGGCGTCGGGCGTGACCGCGGCGATCGCCTCCGTCAGGCTCTCGCCGCGGGACGCCCTGTCGCGCAGCAAGTGCTGCACCGCGTCGGCGATCTCCTGCCGCCCGCCATAGGCGACGGCGATGTTGAGATCCATGCCGTCATAGGCCTCCGTCGCCCGCTCCGCCTCGGTGATGGTCGCCACCAGGCTCTCCGGCAGCAGCGGCAGCCGGCCGATCGCCCGGACCCGCACGCGCCGGCTGTGGATCAGCGGATCGTGCGCCAGGGTCGCGAGCTTGGCCTCGATGGCGGCGAGGATGCCCGAGACCTCCGGCAGGGGACGGCGGAAATTGTCGGGCGAGAAGACCCAGAGCGTGACCGTCGGAATCGACAGCTCGGCGCACCAATCGAGGATCTCGTCCAGCTTCTCCGCGCCGAGGCGATACATCGCCTGCGGCTCGGTGATGCCATGGGCGCGGCCGTGCCGCCGGTTGCCGTCGAGAATGATGCCGAGATGGCGCGGCATCGGCTTGGCGCCGACCTGCCGCCGCAGCCGGGCCTCGTAGAGGCGATAGAGGAGACGCAGAACCGGTGACACCGAGCCGTCCTTCGCGCGAGCCATGGCGAGGCGGTCCTAGCACAGGATCGCCGGGCCGAGCAGGCTTTGAGCGGTCTACTCGGTATTTCGGGCGGAAATTCGGCGGGGTCCGATGGCGGGCGGCGCCTTGGCCGGGGGCATTTTCGGCACCACCGGCGCCGCCGGGGCCGTCGGGCGGGCCGGCGCGCGCGGCACCACGATCGCACCCGACAGGAGCCAGCTGACCTGCTGCTCCAGCATCTTGATCCGCTCTTCGAGAACGGGGCTGGGCTGGTCCTCCAGCAGCGCCGCCAGCCGGAGGCGGAAATCGGGGTCGCTGCGCAGCTTCTGCGCCACCTGGACGATCAGCACCCGGTCGCTTTCGGCGACCCGGACATTCGTCTGCACCGTATCCATGGCCGTCACCCCCCTAGCACTCTCTAGCGCATGCTAAGGCAGGAAGGTTAACGCATGGCTACAGCCGCGGCGAGCGCCGCGCGACGGTTGCTGTCGCGGTGCCGGTCAGGCGGCGCGGATGCCGCGCAGGAACTGGTCGACCTCGCTGCGCAGCTTTTCGGCCTGGGTTCCGAGCTCGGTGGCCTTGGTCAGGACGTTGCCGGCGAGCGTGCCGGTCTTCTCGGCGCTGTCGCTGACGGTGGCGATGTTGGACGTGACCTGGCCGGTGCCCTGCGCCGCCTCCTGGGTGTTGCGGGTGATCTCGCGCGTGGCGGCGCCCTGCTCCTCCACCGCCGAGGCGATGGAGCTGGAGACCTCGTTGATCTCGCCGATGGTGCCGCCGATGCCGCGCATCGCCGCCACCGCGGCGTTGGTCTCGCTCTGGATCGCCGAGACCTGGCCGGCGATCTCCTCGGTCGCCTTGCCGGTCTGGTTGGCCAGCGCCTTGACCTCCGAGGCGACGACGGCGAAGCCCTTGCCCGCCTCGCCGGCGCGCGCCGCCTCGATCGTGGCGTTGAGCGCCAGCAGGTTGGTCTGGCTGGCGATGTCGTTGATGAGCTGCACCACCTCGCCGATCTTGGTCGCGGCGTCGGCCAGCGCCTTGATCATCTCGTCGGTCTTGCGCGTCTCGCCGACGGCGCGCTGGGCGATGCCGGAGGCATGCTCCACCTGCCGCGCGATCTCGCTCACCGAGGCGGCGAGCTCCTCCGACGCGGTGGCGACGGTGCTGACGTTGGACGAGGCCTGCTCGGAGGCGCCGGCGACGACGCTGGCGCGCTGGCTGGTCTCCTGCGCGGTCTGGCGCATGGTCTCGGCCATGCCGCGCAGATCGGTAGAGCCGCTCGAGACCGCCTCCACCACCGCCTTGACCCGGCTCTCGAACTCGTCGGCGATGCGCAGCGCCGCGCGCCGGCGATCCTCGGCCGCGCGCTCCTCGGCGGTGCGCCGCTCCTCCTCGGCCGCATCGAGCCGCACCGCGTTGTCGCGGAACACGTCCAGCGACTGCGCCAGTCTGCCGATCTCGTCGCGCCGCGCGCCATAGGGCGTGGAAATCGCCTTGTCGCCGTCGGCGAGCCGCCGCATCGCGCCGGTGATCACGGCGAGCGGCCGGGCGACGCTGCGGCTGAGCAGCATCGAGGCGCCGACGACGACCGCCAGCACCAGCAGGATGATCAGGCCGACGCGCTCCATCTGCGACCAGAAGATGGCGTCGACATCGTCGATGTAGACGCCGGCGCCGATGTTCCAGTCATAGGGCTCGAAGCGGACGCTGTAGGAGATCTTGGGCAGCGGCTGGTTGCCGCCGGCGCGGGGAAAGCGATAGGCGCTGAAGCCGCCGCCCTTGCCGGCCGCCTCGATCAGCGCGCGGCTGAAATAGACGCCGTCGCTGTCCTTGGCGTCCCACATCTGCCGGCCTTCCAGCTTCGGATCGGGATGGGCGACGTTCAGCCCGTGGCTGTCGAGCGCGAAGAAATAGTTGGTCCCGTCGAAGCGCAGGTGGCGCAGGATGTTCTTGGCCCGCTCCTTGGCATCGTTCTCGCTGAGCCCCGCCTTGATCGCCTGCTCGTGATCGATTTCGATCATCTGGCGCGTCGTGAGCACGAGCTCGCGCACCTTGGACATGCGGTCTTGCAGCACGTTGTCGCGCAGCGTCCAGAGACCGACCATGGCAACGACCAGGATGCCGATGATGGCGACGACGACCATCACCTGCAGCTTCAGCGATATCTTGAGGTTGTCGAACATGGTCTCTCAGTCTCCACGGCCGCGCGCCTGGGGAAAATTTAACCGAGACTTATGAAAAAAGCGTTTTTGCCGGCAGAACCCGGCCTAAAGCAATCAGGGCAATCGTTTGTTATTCACACCGATTGCGTTCGCATCACGGCAGGCCCGCGCAGCGCTCGCGGCTGGCGCCGTCGAAGCGCGCGCCGTCGAGGCTGGCGCCGTAGAAGATCGCGTCATCGAGCTTGGCATCCTGCAGCTTCGCGCCCGTCAGCGTGGCGCCGGTGAAATCGGCGCCGGAGAGGTTGGCGCCGCGCAGATCGGCCTGGGCGAGATTGGCGCGGGCGAATTTCGCCCGCTCGAAATTGGACGGCAGCTCGCGCCGGGCATCGCCGACCTCGCGCAGCGGGCCGAGCTGCGCACCGGTCAGGACGGCGCCGTTGAAATGGGCGCGCTGGAACACCGAGCCGCGCAGATCGGCCTCGCGCAGCACGGCGTCGCGCAGGTCGGCGCCGGAGAGATCGGCCATGACGAATTGCGCGCGCGAGAGCTGGGCGCGTTGCAGCCGCGCCCCCTTGAGGATCGCCAGGACCAGCCGGATGCCGTCGAGCTTGCGCCCCGAAAGGTCGATCTGCGGCAGCACGGCGCGCACGCCCTCCCGCCCTTGGGTGTCGAGCCAGCGCGCGTGAAGCTGCACCGCGTCCCTCATCTCGCTCTCGGATTTGACGAGATACTCGGTGCGGATGGCGTCCTGCATCTCCGGCAGCTCATGGGCGCCGGCATCGAGGATGGCGTCGCGCAGATCGGCGCCGCGCAGATCGGCCCCGCGCAGGTCGACGCCGGTCAGCACCGCCGCCTGGAAGGTGGCGCCGTGCAGCTTGGCGCCGGCAAGAACCACGCCCTCGAGATTGGCGCCGGTGAAATTGGCGTTGCGCAGGTCGCCGCCGCGCAGATCGGCGCCGCGCAGCACCGCATCGGTGAAATCGGCGCGCACGGTGACCACGCCGGCGAGCTTGGCGCCGCTGAGATCGGCGCCGCGCGCCTCGATCGAGGTGAGGTCGGTGCGGGTTTCGCGCACATGGTCGATCAGCACGGCCTGCTCGGGATCGATGCGGCCGAGCGCGGCCTCGCGCAGATCGGCCTTGGCGAGGATCGCCTTGTTGAGCCGCGCGCCGCGGCAGCAGGCGCCGCGCAGATCGGCGCGGGAAAGGTCGGCGCCGTCGAGATTGGCCATGCGCAGGTCAGCGGCGAAGAGGATCGCGTCACGCAGCACCGACCCCACCATCAGCGCCCGCATGAGCCGCGCGCCGGTGAGATCGATATCGGTGAGGTCGCGGCAGATGAGATCGGCGTCGGTGAGGTCGTGAAGACTGAGCAGCGCGCGACGGCCCCCGGGCTTGCGCCCGACGAAGCGCTCATGCGAGTCCAACGTCTGCTCGAGTTCGCCCGGACTGAGACGTCTCCAGCCTTCCGAACGCTTGGCATCGGTCGCTTTCATGCCCTTGCGACCGTAGCGATAACGGTTTAAGAATCCTCTACATCCGCTCAACTTCGACGCAACTTCCGCGGCTTGGACCGGCTATCGGCACGTCCGTTGCACGCGAACGCCGTGCTTCTGTTCCCTACTTCGCGCTTTGGTTGTCGGCGCCGGCTTCGGCCGCCCGCGCCAGCAACGCTTCGACCGTCAGCGGCGTGGCCTCGGTCTCGAGATAGAGGTCGACCCAGGCGAGCAGCTGGGTGCTGTCCCATGGCACCGCGGCGCCGATGCGCTCGCGCGTCGCCTCGAGCATCACGGCGCGCAGCTGCAGCGGCGCCTCCGGCCGCGCCGCCAGCGCGCGCCTCGCCTCGAGCTCGTCGCCCAGCCCGGCAGCGACCTCGCCGCGCAGCACGGCGTCGATCAGCTCCGGCCGCCAGCGCGGATACTCCCGCCGCCTGGCGTCGGGGAAAAGGCGCCGGGCCGCCGCGGGCGAGGCGGTGCCGACGACGACGCCGATGGTGGCGGCGGGCGTATTGACCACCGCGACGGGATCGCCGCCCTGGGCGAGCTGCGCGAAGCGCAGGCGGTTCAGCAGCAGCGCCGGGCGCAGCAGCAGATAGGGCCGCGAGAAGCGCACGCGCATCGCGCGCGCGAGCGTCTCGCTCAGCCGCGAGAGGGCGAGGTCGGCCTCGTGTCGCGCCACGAGATCGATGAGCTCGTCGAAGCTGCGCGCGCTCCGGTCGAAGGCGATGGCAACGCCGAGCGCCGCGGCCATCCCCCGGGCCAAGTCGATGTCGCTGCCTTGCGGCTCGCCGCCGGGACCGCTCGCGACAAAGGGCGGCAGATCGAAGCCCGCCACCGCGACGAGAAGGCGCCCGCGATCGAGAATGCGTTCGATGTCCGGCGCCAGCGGCGTCGGGGTTTGACCGAAACCCGCGCGCGGCACTCCGCCGAGAGCCGTCAGCAGCAGGCCCAGAAGCGCGCGGCGAGGCAGCATGGGCGGGATATTAGGCCAGGCGCGCGCTCAGAGCACGAGGCGGCTGCCGACGACGATGAGCGTCGCCGCCAGCGTCAGGCGCAGCACCACGTCGGGCACGCGGGTGGCGATGTGGCTGCCCAGCATGATGCCCGGCAGCGAGCCCAGCAGCAGCGAGCCCAGCAGCGGCCAGTCGATCGAGCCGAGAAGCCAGTGGCCGATGCCGGCAACGAGCGTCAGCGGCACCGCATGCGCGATGTCGGAGCCGACGATGCGCGCCGTGGGCAGCCGCGGATAGAGCAGGATGAGCGCGGTGACGCCGATGGCGCCGGCGCCGACCGAGGTGATGGGAACGAGGACGCCGAGCAAGGCGCCCATCGCCACGGTGAGCGCCGCGGTGCGGCGGCGGTCCAGCTCGCCGACATAGCGCAGATAGACCGTCACGAGCTGGCGGCGGAAGATCAGCGTCGCGGCGGTCGCGAACAGCGCCACGCCCAGCACGACGGTGATGAGTTCGCCGGCGGCGCCGCCGGTCAGGTTGACGCGCGACAGCGCGAGCAGCGTCAGCGCCGTCATCGGTACGCTGCCCGTCGCCAGCAGCGCGACGATGCGCCATTCGATGGTGTGGCCGAGACCGTGCATCAGCGTGCCGCCGGTCTTGGTGGCGGCGGCGTAAAGCAGATCGGTGCCGACCGCGGCGACGGGATGAATGCCGAACAGCAGGATCAGGATCGGCGTCATCAGCGAACCGCCGCCCACCCCCGTCATGCCCACCAGCAGGCCGACGGCGAAGCCCGACAGCGAGTAGAGAAAGTCAATCTCGTGCATCGCCTCGGATTCTCATCTGCGCGGCGTGGCGCGGCCCCCGTGTCATGGTGCGGGCGCCGTCGGCGGCCCGCATCGGCGAATCTTGCGCCCCGGCGGCTCGGCGTAAAGCCCTTTTCGCCTGCTCAGAGCGCGCCCACCAGGCTGGGCGCGCCGTGGATGCCGCATTCGGTCTTGTCGCGCCCGCGCCAGCGCCCGGCGCGCGGCGCCTCGTCCGCTGCGACGCGGTCGGTGCAAGGCATGCAGCCGATCGAGCGGAAGCCGTCGGCCTCGAGCGGATGCGGCGGCAGGTTGCGCTCGGCGAAGGCCTGCGCCACGCGCTCGGGCGTATAATTCCACAACGGGTTGATGCGGATCACGCCGTCGACCAACTCGATGGCCGGCAGCGCCGCCCGCGCGCCGCCATGATGGCGCTTGCGGCCGGAGATCAGCCCCGCAAAGCCGTGGAGCGCGCGCGCGAGCGGCTCGACCTTGCGCAGCCGGCAGCACGCATCCGGGTCGCGGTGCCAGAGGATGCCGTCGGGATCGCGTCGCGCCAGCTCGGCGGGATCCGGTGCGAGGCTGCGGATATCGGTGAGGCCGAGGCGCTCGACCAGCGCGTCGCGATAGCGCAGCGTCTCGCCGAAGAGCTTGCCGGTATCGATGAAGAGGACCGGCGTGGCGCGGTCGATCCCGGCCACCATGTCGAGCAGCAGCGCCGATTCCGCGCCGAAGGAGGAGAGCAGCGCCACCCGCCCCGCGAGCTCCCGCTCGATCAGCGGCGCCAGCAGCGCCTCGCCCGCGAGCGCGCCATAACGCTCGGCGAGCAGTCTCGCCTGGCGTTCCGGCTGGTCGTTCTTGTTCTTGTCCTCGTCCATTCCGCTCGCCGCCTCCAGGGCAAAAAAAATCCACCGCAGCTCGGGCGAAGCTGGGTGGACACCGGCGTCGCTTTAGCCGCATTTCTAAAGCGCCCGCAAGCTGAAGCTCAAATCGGCGCTGTGGTTCCTATATAAAATCCTCATCCTATGCTGTCAATATTATATATTACACATATTTTCCTATGTGAAATATAGTCCTGCGCCCGGCATCGCCGGCGTCCGGCGAGGCTAGGAGCCTGTCTGGGAAATGGGATGGGTCTGCGTTGGACAAGGATGGGGCGATGTTAGGAGGGCGGCCGCGGGCGATGCTGAAGCATCGGCAAGGCCGCCCGACGCGACAGCGCCCCATCCTTGTCCAACCCGCAGGGACATCGTCCTTTGCCGCCCGGCGTCGTCGCTCGTGGCTTACGATGCTACCGCATCGCCGCGCTCCTCGCTCCTAGCCGGACACCAAAGGACGATGTCGCAGACCCATCCCATTTCCCAGACAGGCTCCTAGGCGATGGGCCGGGAGAGGTTGCCGTGCGGGAGGATGCGGGTGGGCGGCAGCCAGATGGTCGCGGTGGTGCCCTGGCCGGGGGCGCTGTCGAGCTCGAGCTTGCCGCCATGGAGCTCGGCCATGGAGCGGGCCAGCGGCAGGCCGAGGCCGGTGCCCTGGTATTTGCGGGCGAGCCGGCTGTCGATCTGCCCGAAGGGGCGCATCGCCTTGTCGAGATCATGCCTGGCAATGCCGATGCCGGTATCCTCGACGACCAGGCGGAAGCCGTCGCGCGGCCGATAGTCGGCGCGGATCGTGACGCGGCCGCCGGACGGGGTGAATTTGACGGCGTTCGACAGCAGGTTGAGCAGGATCTGCTTCAGCCGGCGGCTGTCGCCCTGCAGCTGCGGCAGGCCCGGCGGCAACTCCTGCACCAGGCGGATGCCGGCGGTGTCGGCGCGGTCGCGCATCAGCCGGGCGCAGGATTCGACGATGGCGACGATGTCCACCGTCTCCTCGATCAGCTCGACCTTGCCGAACTCCACCTTGGAGACGTCGAGCACGTCGTTGATGAGGTTGAGCAGGTGCAGGCCGCTGTCGCGGATGTCGCGGGCGTAGTCGGCGTAGCGGGCGTCGCCGAGCGCGCCGAAGATCTGCCCCATCAGAATGTCGGAGAAGCCGATGATGGCGTTGAGCGGCGTGCGCAGCTCGTGGCTCATATTGGCGAGGAACTCGGTCTTGCTGCGGCTCGCCAGCTCCGCTTCGTCCTTGGCGCGGCGCAGATCGAGCTCGACGCGCTTGCGCTCGGTGATGTCGGCGAAGGTGAAGAGGATGCCGCCGCCGGGCATGGGGCTGCGCCGCGTCTCGATGACGCGGCCGGTCGGGGGATGGAATTCGGCGATCTCGGCGACGCTTCCCCGCCATTGCGCCAGGCGTTGCTGCATCAGCGCCTCGACCTCGCCTGCCCCGAACTCGCCGCGCTCCACCGCGATCCGCAGGATCGGCTCCATCGAGGCGCCGACGCCGACCAGCGCCAGCGGAACCTCCAACAGCTCGATCCAGCGGTCGTTCCACATCTTGATGCGGAACTGCGCGTCGAGCACCAGCAGCCCTTGCTCCATATGCTCCAGCGTCGCGCGCAGCAGCGCCGTCTTCTCCGCCAGCTCCTGCTCGCGGCGCTTCACCGAGGTGATCTCGGTCTGCACCACCACCGTGCCGCCGTCGCGCGTATGCTGCTCGCTCACCTGGAACCAGCGCTCGCCGATCTGCCGCTCCTCGACGGCGAAGCGCGGCGCCTTGTGGCGCAGCAGGCGGTCGGCGATCCATTCCTCCTCGCGCCCCTTGGCACCGACGGGCAGCTCCGCATAGGCGCTGGCGCGGCAGATCTCGGCGAACGGCGTGCCCGGCACCAGCACAGGGGCGATGGCCGCGTGCAGCTCGCGATAGCGGCTGTTGCACAGCACCAGCCGGTCATCCTTGTCCAGCAGCATGAAGGATTCCGGGATCGCCTCGATCGCGTCGCTGAGCCGCGACTGCGCGATCGCGGCGCGCTCCTCGGCCAGCGTCTCCTTGGTGAGATCGCGGCCGGTGCCGCGATAGCCCTGGAAGCGGCCGGTGCCGTCGAACACCGGCACGCCGCTCACCGCGAGATGACGCACGCCGCCATTGGGGGTGCGCCGGATGAAGCGGAACTCGCGGAAGGGCTTGCGCTTCTCCAGCGCCTGCAGCAGCGGCCGCCAATCGACCTCGGCGAAGCCCGGCAGGTCGACCTCGTCGATGCGCCGGCCGAGGAAGTCGGCGGCGAACGAGGCCGCTTGCCCGTCGATGCCGGAGGACATGTAGACGAAGCGGAGCTGCGCGTCCTTTTCCCAGAACCAGTCGGAGCCGATCTCGGCGAAGGCGCGCAGACGCTCCCCGCCGTCGGGCACCGGGGCCGGGCCGACGAGCGGGGCGTTGGCGGTGGAGTGACCGAGCTTCGACATGGCCAAGCGGCTTCTCTCCAGCGGCAAGCGCCGTCTTTTCCGCCTTTCCAGCGGAATGAATTGGGGATGCTACCGGCCGATCGTTAAGAGATCGTCAACCAAAATTACCGCCGGCGCGGCTCTCTAGGCCTTTGAAATCATTCGACCCAGCGGTCGGCCGCCGAAGATGTGCACATGGAAGTGCGGCACTTCCTGGTGCGCGTCGCCGCCGTGATTCGCGAGGATGCGATAGCCCGATTGGGCGACCCCTGCCGCGCGCGCGACCTCGCCCACCGCCCGCATGAAACCGGCGATCTCGGCCTCCGACGCCTTGGCCGAGAAATCGTCGAGCGAGACATAGGCGCCCTTGGGGATCACCAGGATATGCACCGGCGCCTGCGGGTTGATGTCGTGGAAGGCCAGGACATGGGCGTCCTCATAGGCTTTCCGGCACGGAATCTCGCCGCGCAGGATGCGGGCGAAGATGTTGCTGGGATCGTAGGCCATCGGGGATTGCCTCAGGACTTGCCGCGGGACTTCTTCTCGTCGATGCCGGAGGTGCCGGCGCGGGCTTCCAGCGCGCGCCAGACCTCGGCGGGCGCGATGCCGCGCGCCGCCCACAGCACCAGCAGATGATAAAGCAAGTCGGCGCTCTCGGCGACGAGCCGCGGCCCGCCGCCGCCGGCGCCCTCGATCACCGTCTCGACCGCCTCCTCGCCGAGCTTCTTGGCGATCTTGGCCGGGCCCTCGGCGAAGAGCTTGGCGGTATAGGATTGGGCGGGATCGGCGCCGCGGCGCTGGTCGATCATCGCATAGAGCCGGTCGAGCGTGCTGCCGTCGATATCCGCCATGTCCGCCTCCGCTATCGCCGCACCGGAATCCCCGCCGCGGCGAGATGCGCCTTGGCCGCGCCGATGCTGAAGGTGCCGAAATGGAAGATCGAGGCGGCGAGCACGGCGGTGGCGTGCCCGTCGCGAATGCCTTCGACGAGATGGTCGAGCGTGCCGACGCCGCCCGAGGCGATGACCGGGATGGTGACCGCATCGGCCACGGCGCGGGTCAGCGGGATGTCGAAGCCCGCCTTGGTGCCGTCGCGGTCCATCGAGGTGAGCAGGATCTCGCCGGCGCCATAGGCGGCCATGCGCCGCGCCCACTCGACCGCATCGATGCCGGTGGCGCGCCGCCCGCCATGGGTGAAGACCTCCCAGGTTCCGGCGCCCGTCGCCTTGGCGTCGATGGCGACGACGATGCATTGGCTGCCGAATTTCTCCGCCGCCTCGCGCACGAAATCCGGCCGCGCCACCGCGGCGGTGTTGATCGAGGTCTTGTCGGCGCCGGCCAGCAGCAGGCGGCGGATGTCGTCGGTGCCGCGCACGCCGCCGCCCACCGTCAGCGGCATGAAGCACTGCTCGGCGGTGCGCGCCACCACGTCATAGAGCGTGTCGCGGTACTCCGCCGAGGCGGTGATGTCGAGAAAGCACAGCTCGTCGGCGCCCTCGCGGTCGTAGAACCTGGCCTGCTCGACGGGATCGCCGGCATCGACGAGATCGACGAAATTGACGCCCTTGACGGTACGGCCGTCCTTGACGTCGAGACAGGGAATGACGCGCATCTTCAGCATGCCTGGTCCCCGCACACCGCCAGCGCCGCCGCCAGATCGAGGCGCCCGTCATAGAGCGCGCGGCCGCAGATGACGCCGGCGATCCCGTCCGCCTCATGCGCCTTGAGGCGGCCGAGATCGTCGAGCCCGGCGACGCCGCCCGAGGCGATGACGCCGGTGGTGAGCCGCCGCGCCAGCGCCGCGGTCGCCTCGACATTGACGCCGGCGAGCGCGCCGTCGCGCTCGATGTCGGTATAGACGATGGCGGCGGCGCCGGCATCCTCGAACTCGAGCGCGAGGTCGAGCGCGTCGCGCTCCGACGCCTTGGCCCAGCCCTCGACCGCGACACGGCCGGCGCGCGCGTCGATGCCGATGACGATGCGGCCGGGATGGTTCCGGCAGGCCGATTTCACCAGCGCGGGATCGCGCAGCGCCAGCGTGCCGAGGATGACCCGCGCGACGCCGGCGGCGAGCCAGCCCTCGATGGTGGCGCGGTCGCGGATGCCGCCGCCAAGCTGCACCGGAACGCCGGCTTCGGCGACGATCGCCTCGACCGCGGCGCGGTTCATCGGCTTGCCGGCAAAGGCGCCGTCGAGGTCGACCACGTGCAGGAAGCGGCAGCCGGAGGCCACGAAGCGCCGGGCCTGGCCGGCGGGATCGTCGCTGAACACCGTGGCCCGGCTCATCTCGCCGCGCAGCAGCCGCACGCACTGCCCGTCCTTGAGGTCGATGGCGGGGTAGAGGATCATCGCGCCGAGGCACCCTCCTCGGCCAGCCGCTTGTAATAGAAATGGCCGGGGACCACGACGCCGGCGACGCGGGCATATTCGGGATGCGTGCCCCAGCGGCGATAGCCCAGGCTCTCATAGAGCTGGATCGCCACCTCCTGCGTCGCGCGCACATCGAGGTTGAGAATGGCGAAGCCCGCCTCGCGCGCCGCCTCCTCGACCGCGACCACGATGCGCTTGGCGAGGCCGTGGCCGCGCGCCCAGGGCGCGATGAAATTGCTGGTGAGCTGCGCCGCGAAGGACTGCGCCTCGTTGTTGCGCGGCGGCCGCGACAGCTGCGCCGAGCCGCAGATGGTGTGGTCGAGCCGGGCGACGAAGACCTGCCGCCCCGGCACCAGCATCACGCCGCGCCAATAGGCTTCCATGATGTGGCGCGGCGGCGCCGCCAGCCAGCCGAAGCCGCCGCCCGCCTTGATCGCGTCCTCGGCGGCGTCGCAGAGGTCGTTGAGATCGGTGCCGGCGAAGGCCTCGAGGCGCTCGACCGAGGTCTGCGGCGCAGTTGCGCCGGTCACGGCCGCCACCGCAGGAAGTTGGCGATGAGCCTGAGCCCCGTCTCCTGGCTCTTTTCCGGGTGGAACTGCGTGCCGAGGAGATTGTCGCGGCCCACCACCGCGGCGATCGCGCCGCCGTAATCCACCGTCGCCAGCAGGTCGGCGCGGTCGCGGCAGGAGAAGCCGTAGCTGTGGACGAAATAGGCATGCGCGCCGGGGGCGATGCCCTCGAGCAGCGGATGCGCCTGCCGGATCTCGAGCTCGTTCCAGCCCATATGCGGGATCTTGAGCGCGCGATCGCCCGGCGCCAGCGCCGCCACCTCGCCCTTGATCCAGCCGAGCCCCGCCACCGTCTCGAACTCGAGGCCGCGCTCGGCCATGAGCTGCATGCCGACGCAGATGCCGAGAAACGGCCGGCCGCGCTCGATCACCGCCTGCGCCAGCGCCGCCTCCATGCCCGGCACGGCGGCGAGCCCGCGCCGGCAATCGGCGAAAGCGCCGACCCCCGGCAGGACGATGCGCGCCGCCTCGCGCACGATCGCGGCGTCGGCGGTGACGCGGATCTCGTGCGCGCCGCCGATCTCGCGCGCGGCGCGCTCGAACGCCTTGGCGGCGGACCGGAGATTGCCCGAGCCGTAATCGATGATGGCGGTGATCATCGCTGGCTCTTTACAGCATGCCCTTGGTCGAGGGCACCGCGTCGGCCCGGCGCGGATCGATCGCTACCGCCTGTCGCAGCGACCGCGCCAGGCCCTTGTAGCAGGACTCGACGATATGGTGGTTGTTCTCGCCATAGAGGTTCTCGACGTGGAGCGTGATGCCGGCCGATTGCGCGAAGGCCTGGAACCACTCCTTGAACAGCTCGGTGTCCATCTCGCCGAGCTTGGGCTTCGAGAACGCCACCTTCCAGACGAGATAGGGCCGGTTGGAGAGGTCGAGCGCCACCCGGGTCAGCGTCTCGTCCATCGGCACCAGCGCCTCGCCCCAGCGCGCGATGCCGCGACGGTCGCCGAGCGCCTTGGCCACCGCCTCGCCGACGACATAGCCGGTATCCTCGGTGGTGTGGTGGAAATCGATGTGCAGATCGCCTTCCGCGCGCACGGCGATGTCGATCAGGCTGTGCCGCGACAGCTGCTCCAGCATGTGATCGAGAAAGCCGATGCCGGTCGCGACATCATAGGCGCCGCTGCCGTCGAGATTGACGGTGCCGCGGATCTTGGTCTCCTTGGTCGCGCGCTCGACCGTGGCTTTGCGCGCCGACGGGGCTGCCGCCTGGGACCGGGCCTGGGCCACGGTGTCTCTCCTTGCCGCACGGGTTCGCCGCCGGAGATGGGGCGGCGCCGCTGTTTTAGCAAGATCGCCCGGCGGAGGCCAGGGGCGGGGGTCAGTCCTGGAGGAGCAGGCGCTCGGGCGGCAGCCAGAGCCGCGCCGTGGTGCCGCCGCCGCGGCGGCTGGCGAGGTCCAGCGTCCCGCCATGCAGCCGGGCGAACTCGCGGGCGAGCGGCAGGCCCAGCCCGGTCCCGCCGGCGCTGCGGGCCATCGGCGCGCCCACCTGCTCGAAGGGCAGCATGACGCGCTCGAGATCGCGCGGCGCGATGCCGATGCCGGTGTCGGTCACGCTGATCTCGATCCCGGCGACCGCATCGGCGGCGACCGCGACCGAGACCAGCCCGCCGGCTTCGGTGAACTTCACCGCGTTGGCGATGAGGTTGAGCAGGATCTGCGTCAGCCGCGTCGCATCGGCGCGCAGCATCACCGGCGCGGCGGGCGCGGTCACCTCGAGCTCGAGGCCGCGCCGCCGCGCGGTTTCGGCGATGAGGCGCTCGGCCGTCGCGATGACGCCGCCGAGATCCACCGGCCGCTCGTCGAGCGCCAGCCGCCCGGCCTCGATGGTGGTGAGGTCGAGGATGTTGTTGATGATCTCGAGGAGATGCTGGCCGCTGCTGTGGATGTCGCGGATGTAGTCGTGATAGCGGGGATGGCCGAGCGGGCCGTAGAGCTCGTCCTGCAGGATCTCGGTGAAGCCCAGCACGGCATTGAGCGGCGTGCGCAGCTCGTGGCTCATATTGGCGAGGAAGAAGGATTTGGTGCGGTTCGCGGCCTCGGCGCGCTCCTTGGTCTGGCGCAGCTCCTGCTCGGCCGCCTTGCGCTGGGTGATCTCCTCGACCGTGCCTTCGTAATAGAGCAGCGTGCCGTCGCCGCGGCGCACCTCGCGGCAGCATTCGGAGATCCAGATGACGGTGCCGTCGCGACGGCGGATCTGCAATTCGAAGCCGGAGACCGCGCCCTTCTCGCGCATCTGGCCGATGAACTCGACGCGGCGCTGCGGGTCGACATAGAGCTGCGCGCCGATATCGGTGAGCGTCAGCCGCAGCTCCAGCGGCGAAGGGTAGCCATAGATGCGGGCGAGCGCCGGATTGGCGCTCAGATAGCGTCCGTCGGCCGTGGTGCGGAAGACCCCCCAGGTCGCGTGCTCGAACATGCGGCGGTGGTGGAACGCCTCGGCGCCGGCCGCGTGCTCCGCCACGACCTCGTCGGTCACGTCCTGCATCGCGCCGCAGAGCGCCACCGGCCGGCCCTGCTCGGCGCGGGCGACGATGGTGCGGCCGCGCAGGTGGCGCAGCTCGCCGTCCGGACGCAGGATGCGGAAGTAGCGCGGCGCCAGCGAGTGGCGCCCGCTGGCGTGCCGCACCAGCATGTCCTCTTCCAGCAGCACGCGGTCCTCGGGATGGAGCGCGTCGCGCAGCTCGGCGAGCGTGGGCCCGCGCTCCCGGCTCCAGCCGAAGATGCGCAGCAGCTCCGGCGAGCAGCGCAGGCAGCGCAGGCGCAGATCGTATTCCCAGCTGCCCAGCGCCGCGATCGCCTGGGCCTGCAGCAGATGCGCCTCGCCGAGCCCGATCTCCGGTTCGAGCGTGGCGACGGCACCGCCGGCGCGCATCATGGCGCGCGCCGCCGCAATGAAAGGATGTTAAATGGCATGGCCGCAGCCGCCCGATTCCCGTGTCGGGCGATCCTGGCGGCGCCGCCTTACCATTTCGTAAATTAAGGACAGTATTACTTAGAATTGTAGCTTTAACCTTGGCGTGCGGCACGGCACGTCTGCACATCTATTGTGCATTATTGGCGCCCGAGCGCGGCGAGCTTCGCCGCCGCCGTCGCGCCGACGGCGCTCTTCGACGGGCCCGCCGGCGGTGTCATGTCCGGGGCAGGCCGCCCGTCGCCTTGCTGCTTGATCGGCGCCCGGCTAAACCCACATCTCTGCCAGCCCATCCAGCCCTAGGCCTCATGCAGCACGCGGCACAAGACACCTGGCACGGCACCACCATCCTTTGCGTGCGCAAGGAGGGAAAGGTCGTGATCGCCGGCGACGGCCAGGTGTCGATGGGCCAGACCATCGTCAAATCCAACGCGCGCAAGCTGCGGCGCCTGGGCAACGGCGCGGTGATCGCCGGCTTCGCCGGCGCCACCGCCGATGCGCTCACCCTCTTCGAGCGGCTCGAGGGCAAGCTCGAGCAGCATCCGGGCCAGCTCTCGCGCGCCTGCGTCGAGCTCGCCAAGGATTGGCGCACCGACCGCTATCTGCGCCGGCTCGAGGCGATGATGGCGGTGGCGGACCGGCAGGTGTCGCTGATCCTCTCCGGCACCGGCGACGTGCTCGAGCCCGAGGACGGGCTCATCGGCATCGGCTCCGGCGGCGGCTACGCGCTGGCCGCGGCGCGGGCGCTCATCGACCAGCCGCTCGACAGCGAGGCGATCGCGCGCAAGGCGATGGCGATCGCCGCCGGGATTTGCGTCTATACCAACGACAAGGTGACGTTGGAAAGCCTATGACCGCGTTCAGTCCGCGCGAGATCGTCTCCGAGCTCGACCGCCACATCGTCGGCCAGAACGACGCCAAGCGCGCGGTTGCCATCGCCTTGCGCAACCGCTGGCGGCGCCAGCAGCTCCCCGAGGAGCTGCGCGAGGAGGTGCTGCCCAAGAACATCCTGATGATCGGCCCGACCGGCATCGGCAAGACCGAGATCGCGCGGCGGCTGGCCAGGCTCGCCCAGGCGCCCTTCATCAAGGTCGAGGCGACCAAGTTCACCGAGGTGGGCTATGTCGGCCGCGACGTCGAGCAGATCATGCGCGACCTGCTGGAGATGGCGATCGCCATGACCCGCGAGCGGCTGCGCAAGGAGGTGTCCTCCAAGGCCGAGCTCCACGCCGAGGAGCGCGTGCTCGACGCGCTGGTCGGCCCCAGCGCCAGCGCCGACACGCGGCAGAAATTCCGCAAGATGCTGCGCGAGGGGCAGCTCGACGACCGCGAGATCGAGGTCCAGGTGCAGGAGAGCGCCGGCCTCAATCTGCCGACCTTCGACATTCCCGGCATGCCCGGGGCGCAGATGGGCATGCTCAACCTCGGCGACATCTTCGGCAAGGCCTTCGGCGGCCGCACCAAGTCGCGGCGCATGACGGTCAAGGAAAGCCACACCGTGCTGATGGCCGAGGAGAGCGACAAGCTGCTCGACCAGGAGAAGGTGGTGCGCGAATCGATCGCCGCCGTCGAGCAGAACGGCATCGTCTTCATCGACGAGATCGACAAGATCTGCGCCCGCAGCGAGCAGCGCATCGGCGCCGATGTCAGCCGCGAGGGCGTGCAGCGCGACCTGCTGCCGCTGATCGAAGGCACCACCGTCGCCACCAAGCACGGCGCGGTCAAGACCGACCATGTGCTGTTCATCGCCTCGGGCGCCTTCCACCTGGCCAAGCCCTCGGACCTGCTGCCGGAGCTGCAGGGCCGCCTGCCCATCCGGGTCGAGCTGAAGCCGCTGACGCGCGAGGATTTCCGCCGCATCCTGACCGAGCCCGAGGCGAGCCTGATCAAGCAGTACAAGGCGCTGATCGCCACCGAGGGCGTGGCGCTCGACTTCACCGAGGACGCCATCGACGAGCTCGCGCGGCTCGCCGAGGAGATCAACACCACGGTGGAGAACATCGGCGCGCGGCGCCTGCATACCGTGCTGGAGCGCCTGCTCGAGGAGGTGAGCTTCACCGCCTCCGACAAGCCGCCGGAGACGCGCATCACCATCGACAGCGCCTATGTGCTGGAGCATGTCGGCGCGCTCGCCAAGAACGCGGATCTCTCGAAGTTCATCCTGTAGCGGCGGCTGTCGCGGGCAATAGACGCTCTGGCTTTTCTCCCGTCATGGCCGTGCTTGTCACGGCCATCCACGTCTCTCTTTTACCGCCGCAAGACGTGGATGGCCGGGACTCGGCCTTCGGCCGGCCCGGCCATGACGGAGTGAAGCGGCCGCTGGCCGCGGCGGCCCGGTTGTGGGAAACTGAACCGGGTCAACCGGGTGGTCCCACGCGATGGACATCGTGCTCATCAACCCGCGCTTCGAGGTGTCGTTCTGGGGCCTCGAGCACGCCTTGCCGTTCATCGGCAAGCGCGCGGCGCTGCCGGTCGCCGCCTTGCCGCTGCTCGCGGCGCTGACCCCGCCGGAGCACCGGGTCACGCTGATCGACGAGAATGTCGAGCCGATCGATTTCGCGCGCTGCGCCGCCGCCGACATCGTCGGCGTCACCGGCATGGTGGTGCAGCGCCGGCGGATGCGCGAGATCCTGGCCGAGCTGAAGCGCCGCGGCGCCTTCACCGTGGTCGGCGGTCCCTGGGTCAGCGTCAGCGAGGCGTATTTCGGCGAGCTCGCCGACGTCGTCTTCATCGGCGAGGCGGAGGAGACCTGGCCGCGCTTTCTCGCCGATCACGGGCGGGGCGCCGCGGCGCGGCGCTACGAGCAGGCGGACAAGACCGACATGACACGCGTGCCGGCGCCGCGCTTCGATCTCCTCAAGATGCGCCGCTATGCCTTCGGCAGCGTGCAGTTCTCGCGCGGCTGCCCGTTCCAATGCGAGTTCTGCGACATCATCGTCGTCTTCGGCCGCCGGCCGCGGCTCAAGACCGCGCCGCAGATCATCGCCGAGCTCGAGGCGCTCCGCGCCGAGCGCGTGTCGATCGTGTTCATCGTCGACGACAACCTCATCGGCAACAAGCCGGCGGTGAAGGAGCTGCTGCGCGAGGTGATCGCCTGGCAGCAGGCGCGGGGCTTCCCGTTCACCTTCCTGACCGAGGCGTCGCTCGACCTCGCCGATGACGAGGAGCTGATGCGGCTGATGGCCGAGGCCAATATCGCCGCCGTCTTCGTCGGCATCGAGAGCCCCAACGAGGCGTCGCTGCGCGAGGCGAAGAAGCTGCAGAACACGCGGCGCGGCGGCAGCATGGTGGAGAAGGTGCGCCGCATCCAGGAGGCCGGGATGGAGGTGTGGGCCGGGATGATCGTGGGCTTCGACGGCGACGATGCCGGCGTCTTCGCCGCGCAGCGCCGCTTCCTCGAGGCCGCGCGCATCTCGACGGCGATGGTCGGCATGCTCTCGGCGATCCCGAAGACGCCGCTCCATGCGCGGCTCGCCGCGGCGGGGCGGCTCGATCCCGGCGACGATCCCGATGGCGGCACCAACGTGCTGCCGCTGCAGATGAGCCGCGCAGCGCTCGGCGCGGGCTATGTGCGCCTCATGGCCGAGCTCTACGAGGGCGAGGCCTATTTCGACCGGCTCGATGCGCTCTATCTCGAGGGCGGGATCGTCACCGAGCGCGGCTGGCTCGGCTATGCCGCGCGCCATCCCTGGCGGCGGCGCCGGCGGCAGGCGCGGCTGCTGCTGGAGGCGGCGGGGCTCGCCGCGCGGCTGCTGTGGCAGGTGCCGGAGCGCGGCCTCAGGCGGATCTACCGGCGGCGGCTGTTGCAGGCGCTGGGACGCCGCGCCGATCCGGCGGTGCTGCGCGTCTATGCCATCAAATGCGCCATGCACTACCATGTGCACCGCATGGTCGGCCGGCTGCAAACCCGACACGGCGGGCTGATCAATACCTTTTAGAGGACGCCCCGACCGTCGATCGCCGATCGATTGACGGCGCGTCGCGGTAAAACTACATCTGCCCGGCCGTCCGACGGAGTGAACGCCATGCGTGTTGCCGTGCCGCTGCTTGCCGCCCTGTTGCTCGCCGGCTGCGCCAGCGCGCCCGAGGTGCCGCCCAGCGTCAGTTATCACGTGCCCGACCACAACGTCGCCATCACCAGCGACGAGGCGCAGAATTTCTGCCTGCAGTTCAATCGCGCGGCACGCTATCAGGGGCTGCAGTCGACCTCGTCCGGCCTGGTCGCGGTCTATACCTGCGAGGCGGAGGAGGCGGCACCACCCGCGCCCCTCACGCAATAGGCGCGCGGGGTCAGCTTTTCGCGCCGGGCGTCCAGCGGCGGACGCGCGGCTTCTTCGGCTCGGGATAGCGGGACGGCGCCATGCCGTCGCGGCCGAAATGGCGGACGAAATCGTCATACCGCCGGCGCAGCTCGGCGCGTTGCGGCGGCGTCATGTCCTGGAGATGGAGATGCGACAGATCGGCCTGGCGCAGCGCGGCCTCGTCCGGCACTTGCGCTTGCGCTCCGCCGTGGTCGTGCTTGTGCCGGCGAGCCATGGCCCGAGCATGATCGAGAATGCTTAAAGGCCGGTTAAATCCGCGGGATCAGGCCGCGGTCAGCGCCGCCGGCAGGCTGATCAGGCGGTCGACCTTGGCGAGCAGCACCTCGGGCTCCAACGGCTTCAGCACCACGTCGTCGGCGCCGAGCCGGCGCAGCATCTCCGCGACATCGACGCTGCCCTGCTGGCGCGGGCCGGTCATCGCCAGGATCTTCACCTCGGCGCCGCTGCGGCGCAGCTCCATCATGGTGTCGATGCCGTCGCGGGCCGGCATCGTCACATCCGCGATCACCAGCTCGGGCTCGGTCTCCTGGCAGAGCCGCAGGGCCTCGCTGCCGCTGCCGGCCGCGATCGCGCAATAGCCGGCGCCGTTCAGGATCAGCGCCACGCCGCGGCGCACCGCTTCGTCGTCATCGACGACAAGGACCCAAATGTTCATGGCGATCAAGCCCCTCGGTTTTGCTTGTCGAGAAGTTTAGTCGGAATTGCCGGGCACTGAAGCCAAATCTCCTACAAATTTAGGCAAATTGCTGGCGAATTCCGCGACGACCGCGGCCCTCTCGCGCTATGGTCAAAAGGCGTGCGGCGAGGCACGCGATTGTGGTGGAGAGGGGCGTGCGCGGCTTCCTCCTGGACCAGCGTCTGGAAAGCCTCTATCGACATTGGCTGGGCAAGCGCCGCGGCCGCGACATGCCGTGCCGCGCCGATATCGATCCCTTGGAGATCCCGGCGGAGATCTGGCCCCACACCATGCTGCTCGACGTGGTGTGGCAGGGCGAGACGCCGCGGTTTCGCTATCGCCGCGTCGGCGAGGTGTTCTGGCGGCTTGCCGGCCGCGAGCCCACCGGCCGCTTTATCGAGGATGTGCTGCCGGAGAAAGGCGGCTATCGCCGCTACATCCTCGATATCTACGAGGAGATGGTGGCGCGGCGCGCGGCGATGTACACCGAGAACCGCTTCACGCTCGAGGGACGCCGCACGACGATGCTGACGCGGCGCATTAGCCTGCCGCTGTCGGCGCCGGGCGAGCGGGTCAACATGGTGCTGGCCGGCCATGTCTTCGAGCACGGCCACCTGCCGCGCGAGACGGCCTTCTCGCTGGTCAGCGATCTCACCGAGCTCACGCGGCTGGTGCTGGACGAGCCGATGCTCGCCGCGCTCACCCCGCCGCCGCTCCCCGTCGCCGCCGTCGCGGCGCCGGCGCCGGCGCACTCTTGAGCAGGTCGAGCAGCCGCTCCACCCGTTCGGGTGGCAGCTTGCGGATGCGCTCGGCGAGCAGATTGGCGAGCTCGGTGGCGGCCGGCGCCAGGCCGGCGGTGTCCACGGTGACGCGCGGATGCGACAGCCGCGCCAGGCGGTGCAGCTCGTCGGCCTCGTCCCAGATGATGTTGAGCAGAGCGCAGATGGCGACCACCATCGCGTGGGTCGGGCGGCCGCGGCGGCCATGCTCCAGCGCCGAGAGATAGGCCGCCGAGACGCCGAGCGCCTCGGCCATCTGCTTCAGGCTGATGCCGCGCTCGGCGCGCAGCCGGCGCAGGCGCACGCCGAAGGGCGTCATCGCCGGCGCCGCAGCAGCAGGTAGAGCGCGCCCGCGCCGCCATCCTTCGGCTGCGCCGGCGAGAAGGCGAGGAGGCGGGCGCGGTTCGGCGCCTCGTTGAGCCAGCGCGGCACCGCCGCGCGCAGCACGCCGCTCTTGCCGGTGATGACCAGGACGCAGCGCTGGCCGCCGTCCTGCGCGCGGGCGACGAAGGCGTCGAGCGCGCGATGCGCCTCGTCCTGCGTCCGGCCATGAAGATCGAGCCGCGCCTCGATCGCGCGCTGCCCGCGCCGCAGCCGCTCGGCGCTGCGGCGGTCGAGCCCCGGCGCCGCCGCCTCGGCAAGATCGCCGGCGGGCGCCGCCGCCGGCCGCGCCGCGCGCGCGCGACGCGGCAGCGGGGCCTCGACGGGCTCGGCCGGCGGCGGCGTTTCGCCCGCCTCGCGGGGCGCCACGTCGCGCATCGCGGCGCGCCAGAGGGCGCGCTCTTCTGGGCTAGGATGCCGCCCCGTCATCGATGAGCACGATATGGAGACGCCGTGGCCCGTGCGCGCCGAGCTCGAGGCGCTGCTCGATATCGCCGGTGCGCGACGGGCCGGTGATGAAATTGACGGTGCGCGGCAGGCCGGCATCGGTCGCGGCCGCACGCAGCCGGCTCCAGCCTTCCTCATAGCTCGCCGCCACCTGCTCGCGGCGCAGCACGACGATATGCGTGTCGGGCAGGAAGTTGTTGCGCGTCGGGCTCTGCGGGCCCGAGAGCAGCATCAGCGTGCCGGTCTCGGCGATGGCGGCGAAGCTCGCGCTCACCCCCACCTGATCGGCATCCTCGGCGCGGCCGCGACGGATCTCGAGCATCGGCCGCGCGCTCCAGGGAATGCCGTCGAGCTGCGGATCGGAGGTCATGACCAGCCGCGACGGCAGGTTGCGCTGCGACAGGTAGTCGGCGACCGCCGCCGGCACCTCGGCCGCGCTGGCGACGCGCGCCACCGTGGTCTGCACCTCCTCGGCCATGTGCACGAAGAGATCGACCTGGCCCGCGGCATCGAGCGCCGCGGCGCGCGCCGGCACCAGGTTGCGCTGATGCGCGGCGAGCCTCGCGTCGAGCTCGGCGCGGCGCTCGTCATCGAGCGGGCCGCGCTTCAGCGAGCGGCGCACCGAGCCCAGGATCTGCTCGCGCGCCTCGCTCATGGCGCGGCCTTGCGCCGCTCGGCCCAGAGGCTCATGAAGCTGCGTCCCTCGGGTGCCGGCATGTCGCGGCCCTGCGTCCAGCCGCCGGCCAGCGGCAGCGAGCGGAAGCGGCCGCGCGGCCGCCCCATCGCGCCGAGCACGCGGCTGGCGAGCGCTGCGGCGAGGCGGTAGAGCGCCGGGCGCGCGGCGAGGAAGGCCCAGGCCTTGAGGCCGTAGCGATAGGGCGCCGGCGACAAGCGCCGCTCGAACTCGCGCTCGCGCCAATGGCGCATCATCTTGGGCAGCGGGATCTTCATCGGGCAGACGCTTTCGCAGCGGCCGCAGAAGGTCGAGGCGTTGGGCAGGTGGCCGGCCTCGTCGATGCCGACCAGCGTCGGCGTCAGCACCGCCCCCATCGGGCCGGGATAGACCCAGCCATAGGCGTGCCCGCCCACCGTGGCATAGACCGGGCAATGGTTCATGCAGGCGCCGCAGCGGATGCAGCGCAGCATGTCCTGGAACTCGGTGCCGAGCATGGCGCTGCGGCCATTGTCGAGAAAGATCGACGTGGAATTCGCCGGGACCGTCGGTGTCCTCGGGCCGCCGCGGGCCGGTGGAGACGGTCGTGTAGGTCGAGAATTCCTGGCCGGTGGCCGAGCGCGCCAGCAGCCGCAGCAGGGTCGAGAGATCCTCCAGCGTCGGCACCACCTTCTCGAGGCTCGCCAGCACGATATGCGCCTTGGTCAGCGTCTGCGTCAGGTCGCCATTGCCCTCGTTGGTGACGATCACCGTCGAGCCGGTCTCGGCGACGCAGAAATTGGCGCCGGTGACGCCGACATCGGCGGCGAGGAATTTCTGGCGCAGCACGGCGCGCGCCTCGGCCACCAGCGCCGGCGCCTCCTCGAGCGGGCGGGCGGGATCGAGATCGAGATGCGTGCGGCGGAAGCTGTCGGCCACCTGCTCCTTCACCAGATGCAGCGCCGGGGCGATGATGTGGCTCGGATACTCCTTGCGGATCTGGATGATGTACTCGCCGAGATCGGTCTCGACCGGCGTCACGCCGTGCTGCTCGAGGTAATCGTTGAGCGCGATCTCCTCGGCGATCATGGTCTTGCCCTTGGTCACCGTCTTGGCGTCGAGCCGGCGGCAGATCGCCAGCACCGCCTCGCGCGCCTCCTGCGGCGTGCGGCACCAATGCACCTGCCCGCCGCGGGCGACGACGTTGCGCTCGAAGGTCTCGAGATAGAAATCGAGATTCTCCAGCACGTGGTTCTTGATCGCCACGCCCTGCTCGCGCAGCGCCTCGAATTCCGGCAGCCGCGCGATCGCGGCGGCGCGGCGGCCGGGAAAGCCGCTGCGCATCAGCCCCAGCGCCTTCTGCAGATTGGCGTCGCCCAGCGCCTGATGCGCGTTCGCCTTGAAGGCGTGGCTGGTGGGCTGCATCAGCGGCGCTCCGTCGCCGCGGCACCGATCGGCGGCGTCGCCTCGGTCATGCCGGCGAGCACTTCGGCGACATGGCGCACGCGCACATCCTTGCCCAGCCGCGAGAGCTTGCCCGCCATGTTGAGCAGGCAGCCGAGATCGCCGGCGAGCAGCGTGTCGGCGCCGGTGGCGGCGATGTCGGCCGCCTTGTCGGCCGCCATGCGCTCGGAGATCTCCGGATATTTGATGCAGAAGGTGCCGCCGAAGCCGCAGCAGATCTCGGCTCCGGGCAGTTCCTCGAGGCGCAGACCTGCGACGCTGCGCAGCAGCCGGCGCGGTTGCTCCTTGACGCCGAGCTCGCGCAGCCCGGAGCAGGAATCGTGATATGTGGCGACGCCGTCATAGCGCGCCTCGACGCGCTCGAGCTTCAGCACGTCGGCGAGAAAGCCCACCAGCTCGTAGGTGCGCGCGGCCAGGTGCTGGGCGCGCTGATAGAGGGCGGGCTCGTCGGCGAAGAGCTCGGGATAATGCCGCTTGATCATGCCGCCGCAGGAGCCCGAGGGGACGACGACGTAGTCGAAGCCCTCGAAGGCGTCGAGCACCTGGCGCGCGATCGTCCTGGTGTCGGCCTTGTCGCCGGAATTATAGGCGGGCTGGCCGCAGCAGGTCTGGGCCGGCGGCACCTCGACCGTGCAGCCCGCCGCCTCCAGCAGCTTGACCGCGGCGAACCCGACGCTCGGGCGAAAGAGATCGACCAGACAGGTGACGAAGAGACCGACGCGGATCGGCGGTGCAGGCATTCCTCATTCCCTCGGGCCAGGCGGGCGCGGGCGTCTTGGCGCCCTTCGGCCTGCGCAGCATGGTCAGGCCGGGCAAGGAAAGCAAGCAAGCGCGCAGCCGGCCTCGGACCCTCGTGACCGGGTCCGCTGAGAGGCGGCTCTCGCGCTTGTGCGCCGCGCTGGCGCCGGTGCCGACGAGCGCTACGCGCTCGCGGCGAGGCGGCGGACGGAACGTCAGCCGCTCAGCGCGGCGGCGGCGGGGGTGGCGGCCCCGGCGGCGGCGGGGGCGGCGGCGGTTCCATTCCCGGCGGCGGGCCGGGCGGCGGCGGGGGTGTGGCGGTGACGTAGCCCGGCACCTGGTTGCCGTGGGAATACATGCATTGCGAATAGGCGTTGTTGTAGAGCTGCTGCGCGGTGTAGGCGCCGCGCCCCGCCGCGTTCGAGCCGACCGCCGTGCCGCCGAGCGCGCCCGCGCCGGCGCCGATCGCGGCACCGCGACCGCCGCCGAGGGCGGCGCCGAGCCCGGCGCCGAGCACGGTCCCGAGCACGGCGGTGCCGAGCTGCGAGTTGTTGGCCTGCTCGGCGACGCCGGCGCTTTGCTGCTGCGCGAATTGCCGGCAGACCGCATCGTCCTCCTGGAACACGGTGAAGGGCTTGTTGGGTCCCGGCATCACCGCCACGGTCGGCGCCAGCGGCTGTTGCGCGCAACCGGCGAGGAGCGCCAGCGTCGTCATGCCGGCGATGGCCGCTTTAGCCTGCTTCAAGATGATCTCTCCTCAGCGCGAGGGCTGCGGCGCGACCTGGCGCCAGCCGGTGCTGCAGCTCTGGACGGTCGGATAATAGCCCCGCGGATTGTCGCAATAGTACCAGGCGTTCGCCGTCGCCGGCTGCTGCACATAGGCGGGCGTGGGCGGGACCACCACCGGCGGCGGCGCGTAGACCATGGGCGGCGGCGCATAGACCACCGGCGGCGGATAGTAATAGGGATAGGGACCATAGAACGGCCCGCCCCAGAACGGGCCGATACCAACCCCGACCACGACGCGCGCCGCGGCGGGAGCGGCGGACACGCCGACCGCCAACGCCAGGACAGCCGCGGCCAGCGCCGCCTTGACTGCCATTCGCCTGACCATCATCCCATCCTCCATCGAGCCGATGGTGACCCAGAGCAACGATATATAGTCGTTATAGGGCGCCCGTGGCGAACCTCTCCCCGCTCACCGCGCCGGCACCTGCCGCCAGGGCGTGTTGCAGGTGCTGACCGAGGGATAGTAGGCCCGGCTCTCGTCGCAGTAGTACCAGAATTGCGGCGCTGCCTGCCCCGCCGGGGCGGGCGGCGGGGGCGGCGGCGCCATGCTCGGCGCCGGCGGAGGCGGAGGCGCGCCGGGCGCTACCACGACCGCCGGCGGCGGCGCGGGCGGGACATAGGTCGGGTAGGGATAGACCGGCGCCGGATACCAGTACCAATAGCCATCGGCCACCCACCACCAGCCAAAGCGCCCGCCATACCATGAGTGCACCCAGCCGCCGTGGCGCCAGAGTTCGAGCTCGTAGGGCGAGAAGAAGCGGAAGTCATGGCCATGGAAATCGCGATAGGCGTGGTGCTCGTCGCGGCGCCCATGCTCGTCATGACCGTGCTCGTCGTGCCCATGCTCGTCGGCGCGGGCCGGCACGGCGGGGATCACGAGGGCCGCTGCCACCAGCGCGGCCGCAACATGCATGTGCTTCATCATCGATTGCTTCCCTGAAGGTCCGTGGAGCTGTGGCGCTGCCGCCGGCCGGCGGCGGTCCCGGAGATAACGGACGAGGCCATACTCTATTTCAGGCGCGCGGCGTCCGAGTCAAATTTACGCACGTTTGCGCGATGGCGGCGCGCGGCGCTCACGATGCCGGCGTCACGCTTTTGGGCAGGAGCAGATAGTAGTCGCCGCGCTGGCGCATCGCGCCGGCGCGGCTTTCCGCCTCGGCCCCCGCGCCCCAGAAGACATCGCCGCGCACCGGCCCGCGAATGGCGCCGCCGGTATCCTGCGCCACCATCAATCGTCGCAAACCGTCGCCCGCGTCGAGGAAGACCGGCACCCCCAGCGGCACGAAGCCGGGATCGACCGCCAGGCTGCGGCCAGGGGTCAGCACCACCCCTTCGCTGCCGATCGGCCCGTCGCCCGCGACCTCGCGGAAGAAGACATAGGACGGGTTCTCCGCCATCAGCGCCCGGCCGCGTTCGGGATGCGCCTCGAGCCAGGCGCGGATCGACTGCATCGACACCGCGTCCCGGCTGAGCTCGCCGCGCGCCACCAGCAGCCTGCCGATCGCGACATAGGGCCAGCCATTCTGGCCGTCATAGCCCACGCGCACGATGCGCCCGTCGCGCAGGCGCACGCGGCCGGAGCCCTGGATCTGCAGGAAGAACGCGGCGACGGGATCGTCGACCCAGAGGAAGGCGAGGTGATAGCGGTCGAGGGCGCCGTCCTCGATCTGGGCGCGGCTGTCGTACGGCCTCAGCCGGCCGTCGACGACGCGGCCGGCGATGCGCTCGCCGCGCCAGGCCGGGCGGAACAGGCCGAGCTCGACCATGACGAGATCGGGCGGTCGGCGCAGCAGGGGGATGGTGAAGGTGCCGCCCCTTTGCCGCGCGCCGTCGAGCTCGGGCTCGTAATAGCCGGTGAAGAGGCCCTCCGTCGCACCGTTGTTGCCGGCCTGCCAGGGCCGGAACCATGTCTCGAAGAAATGCCGCGCCGCGGCATCGTCGGCTGCGGCCGGCAGCGCGGCGCACGGCGCCTGCCAGTCGGCGGCGCGGCCGGCGGCACCGATCGTCGTGGCGGGAGGCGCTTTCGCCAGCACGGCGCAGGAGCGGGCAAAGGCGGCCAGCGCTGCGGCCTGGGTATCCTCGTTCCACTGGCTGAGGTCGTCGAACCGCGCCGGGGCGAGCGTCAGGTGATCCGGCGGCGGCGGCCGCGGCGTGCAGGCGAACAGCGGCAGCAGCAGCAGGGAAGCGGCGACGAGCGCTCTAGGGAGCCTGCGTGGCAACGAGCGTCCAGTTCGGATCGCGCGAGGGCAGCGGGCGGACGAAGGTCCAAAGATCGGTCTTCTCTTCGACCTGATCGGGACTGCCTTCGACCACCGAGCCGTCGGCGGCGCGCGTCACGTTGACCTGGTCGGAGACGAATTTCACCGTGACATGGGCGGTGCCGCGATCGACCCCCGCCGCGGCGATCTCCACCGCCTTGATGCTGAGCAGCGTGGTCTCCAGCGTCTCGTGCTGGCCGGCGCGGGTCCGGATCGCCTCGCTGAAGGAGGCGAAGACCTGCTCACTGAGCAGCGGCTGCAGGCTCGCGGCGTCGCCCTTGGCGAAAGCGTTGACGATGATCTCGAAGGCGGAGCGGGCGCCGGCGAGGAAGGATGCCTCGTCGAAGCTCTTGTCGGCCGCCTTGAGCGCCGCGATGCCGGAAGCGACCGGTACCGGGCCCGGAGGCACAGGCGGCGGCGCACGATCGCGCGCCGGCAGCAGCGTCACGACCTTTTCCGGCGCCTTGCCGGGGGCGGGCGGCACGAAGGGGTCGCGGCGCCGCTCGTTGCCGGTGCGCCGGCCGAGCACGCTGCGCAGGCGCAGCACCAGCAGGCCCGCGATCACCGCGAACACGACGATATCGAGGAATTGATAGCCGTCGCCCATGCGGCCTCAACCAGGTTCAGAGCCGAGCATCACCGGTAGATAAGGCCGAACCGGGCAAAGGGCAAGCGCGGCTCAGTCGGCCGCCTCGGCGGCGGGGCGGTCGAACACGGTAAGCGGCGGCTGGTCGGCGGCGTAGCGGAAGATCACCATCGACAGGATCTGGTTGACGATGTCGTCATCCTCCGACAGCGGCAACGCCAGCCGGCGGGCATAATAGCGCCGGTTATGGGTGGCGCTGACGAAGGCGCTGGCGGCGAAGATCGGCACGCGCTCGATGCAGACGCTGCGGTGCAGGCCGTTGATGTAGTCGCGATAGGCGCCGCTGGCGATGTCCTCGACGCAGCGGCCGGTCGGATCGAAGCCCACGGCCTGGGCGACGGCGGTGCCGGCGAGGCGATAGCGGAAGCGCTTGCCGCCATCGACGCTTTCGCTGATGACCAGATGCGGCAGCAGGCGCGGCATCTCGGCGGGGTCGATCTGGCGCCGCGACGGCATGCGGCGCGACGCCCGTTTCATGCGCCAATAGGCGTAGATCTCACGCAGCAAGGGATCATCGAGATGGGCTTCGAACGGCATCCAACGCCTCGCCTGAGCCTCATGCTGGTCCGTGAAGGGTTAATAATTGAATAATCCGTGAGCGTAATGAATCCGTCATCGACGGGCGGGACGGCCAGGGTTGTATGCCCTGTCCATCCGTGCTAGCCAGCGCCCATCGGGGTTAGGAGAGTCGTTTATGGTGGATCAGGTCGGCGGCGCGGCGATGCCGGGCGGCAACGGCGCGGCCGCGCAGCAGCTCATCGTCAATGCGCAATACATCAAGGATCTCTCCTTCGAGAACCCGCGCGCGCCGCACAGCCTGATGCAGCAGAAGGAGCCGCCGGAGGTCCAGCTCGGCGTCGACGTCAAGGCGCAGGCGCTGGGTCAGGACGTCTACGAGGTCGTGCTCACCATCAGCGCCAATGCCAGCACGGCCGGCGAGGCGGTGTTCGTCGCCGAGCTCGCCTATGCCGCGGTGGTCACCGTGCGCAACACGCCGCAGACCATGCTGCCGAATGTGCTGCTGGTGGAGACGCCGCGCTTGCTCTTCCCCTTCGCCCGCGGCGTGATCGCGACCGCGACGCGCGAAGGCGGCTTCCCACCGCTGCTGCTGCATCCCGTCGATTTCGCCGAGCTGCTGCGCCGGCAGCAGGCGGGACAAGCCACCGGCCCGATCGCGACCGCGTAGCGTCGTCGCCGCCTACTCCGCCCGATTCCAGAGCGGATCCCTGAGCGTTGCCAGCAGCGCGGCATGCGCCACGAGCTCCTCGGCGCTGGGCGCGTGCGGGCGCGGCGGCCGCGCCGGCCGTTGCAGCGCGCCCAATGCATCGGTCGCGCCGATCGCCACGGCGAGGTCGAGCCCCGGCTGGCGGCCGCCGATGAGCTCGAGATAGACCGAGGCGAGCAGCTCGCAGTCGAGCCGGGCGCCATGCTTGCTGCGGGCGGTGAGGTCGATCGCAAAGCGGCGGCAGAGCGCGTCGAGGCTCGCAGGCGCGCCGGGATAGCGCTTGCGCGCCAGTAGCAGCGTGTCCTCGACCTCGCAGGCTATCGCCGCGCGCCCCAGCCGCTTCAGCTCGGCATTGAGGAAGCGCAGATCGAACTCGGCATTGTGGATGACCAGCCGGTCGCTACCGATGAAGGCGAGGAATTCGTCGGCGATGACGGCGAAGACCGGATGCTGGGCGACCATCTCGCTGGTGATCCCGTGCACCGCGGTCGCGTCGGCCGCGATGTCGCGCTCGGGATTGACGTAGCGGTGGAAGATCCGCCCCGTCGGCAAATGATTGAAGAGCTCGATGCAGGCCAGCTCGATGATGCGGTGGCCCTCGGCCGGGTCGAGGCCGGTGGTTTCGGTGTCGAGCACGATCTCGCGCATGGCGTGAGTGTGCCTCAGCTTCCCGCGCCCGAGCAAGGCGCCGCCGTCAGCGCGCGCACGAGGCGCTCGAGGTGGCGGAAGGTGACGGCGCGGCCGAGGCCGCTCGGCACGACATGGTCGGCGCGCAGCCTTTTTTGGGCGTCGGGCATCTGCTGGGCGAGGATGGCGGCAAGGCGCGGCGCGGTCATGCCGGGCCGCGCCATTACGCGCGCCCGCTGCAGGAAGGCGGGGGCGGAGACCACGACCACCCTGTCGCAGCGCCTGGCGCCGCCGGTCTCGAACAGCAGCGGGATGTCGAGCACCACCAGCGCCAGGCGCCGGGCGCGGGCGCGGGCGAGAAAGCGCTCCTGGCTCTGGCGCACCAACGGGTGGAGGATGCGTTCCAGCCGCTTGAGCGCGGCGGGATCGGCGAAGACGCGGGCGCCCAGCGCCGGCCGGTCGATGCCGCCATCGGGCCGCCGCACGCCGGGAAAGGCGGCCTCCACGGCGGCCACGGCGGCACCTTTGGGCGCCAGCAGGCGATGCACGGCGGCGTCGCTGTCATGGACGGCGATGCCGAGCCGGCGGAACATGGCGGCGGCGGTGCTCTTGCCCATGCCGACCGAGCCGGTGAGGCCGAGCACGATCATGGCGCCTCCAGGCTCGCCAGCACATGCGCGCGCAGCGCCGGCGTCACCTCCGGCTCGACCCCGAACCAGGCGGCAAAGCCGGGACGCGCCTGGTGCAGCAGCATGCCGAGCCCGTCCACGACGGGATTGCCGCGCGCCCGCGCCGCCGCCAGCAGCGGCGTTTCCAGAGGGACGTAGACGATGTCGTTCACGACTGCAGATCTCGGCAGGGCGTCGAGGGCGAGATCGAGCGGCGGCTGGCCGGCCATGCCGAGGCTGGTGGTGTTGACCAGCAGCGCCGCTTCCGCGAGCGCCGCGCCGCGCCGCGCCCAATCGAGCACCGTGACGGGCCCGCCGAGCGCCGCCGCCAGCCCCTCGGCGCGGCCGCGATGGCGGTTCAAGAGGCGGATCTCGGGCGCGCCGTGGTCGATCAGCGCGGCGACGATCGCGCGCGCGCCGCCGCCAGCGCCCAGCACCACGGCGGGCCCGGCCGCGGCGCTCCAGCCGGGCATCGCGGCCACGAGGTTGGCATGGAAGCCGAAGCCGTCGGTGTTGCGGCCTTCCAGCGTGCCGTCGGCGGCGACGACCACGGTGTTGACCGCGCCGATGCGCCGCGCCGCGCCCTCCAGCCGGTCGACCAGCATCAGCGCGCGCTCCTTGTGCGGGATGGTGAGATTGCAGCCGGCGAAGCCGCGGCCGGGGAGCGCGCGCAGCGCGCGCTCGAGCGCGTCGGGCGGCACCGGCAGCCGCTCATAGCTGCCATCGATCTTGTACTGGGCCAGCCAGAAGCCGTGCAGCACCGGCGAGCGCGACTGCGCCACCGGCCAGCCCATGACCCCGGCGCGCTTCATGCGGCGAGCGCGCCCAGCGCGCGCAGCTGGTCGAGCAGCGGCAGCAGCGGCAGCCCCAGGATCGAGAAATAATCGCCCTCGACGCGGGCGAAGAGCTGCGCGCCCAGCGCCTCGAGCTGATAGGCGCCGACCGCGCTCAGCACCCCGGGCCCAGCCGCTTCCAGGTAGCGCTCGAGAAAGGCGTCGGAGAAGTCGCGCATGGTCAGCGCCGGACGCTCCAGGTGGTGCCACAGCAGTGTGTCGCCGCGGCGGAGCACGACCGCGGTGACGAGCTCGTGCCGCCTGCCCCGCAGGCTTTGCAGCTGCCGCCGGGCGGCAGCGAAATCCTCGGGCTTGTCGAACCAGGCATCGCCGCAGACCAGAAGCTGGTCGGCGCCGATCACCAGCGCGCCGGCATGGCGCGGCGCCACCCGCGCCGCCTTGGCCTCGGCCAGCGCCAGGGCGCAGGCGGCGGCATCGCTTCCGTCGCGGCGGCAGGCGTCCTTTATCGCGCCCTCGTCGAGCCCGGCGGGATCGCAGCCGACCGCCAGCCCGGCCCGCTCCAGCAGCAAGGCGCGGCTGCGGCTGGCGGAGGCGAGGACGAGGCTGCTCACATGTCCTGCCCGTGGCGGCGCGCGATCAGCTTCAGGATCGCGGCCGCCGTCTCCTCGATCGACCGGCGGGTGACGTTGATGACCGGCCAATGATGCTCGGCGAAGAGCCGGCGCGCCGCCGTCACCTCCTGGCGCACCGCGTCGATGTCGGTGTAGTCGGTGCGCTCGTCCTGGTGCAGCATGGTGAGGCGGTTGCGGCGGACCTGAATGAGCCGCTCGGGATCGTTGGTGAGGCCCACGATCAGCGGCCTCGCGGCATCAAAGAGCTCCGCCGGCACGGTCATATTGGGCACGATCGGGACATTCGCCGCCTTGATCCCGCGATTGGCGAGGTAGAGGCAGGTCGGCGTCTTCGAGGTGCGCGAGACGCCGACCAGCACGACGTCCGCCTCGTCCAGGCCCCAGGCCGATTGCCCGTCATCGTGATTGAGCGCGAAGGTCATGGCGTCGATGCGCTGGAAATACTCGGTATCGAGCAGATGCTGCTGGCCGGGCAGGCCGCGGCTTTGCCGGCCGAGAAAGGTGCCGAGCGCGCCGATCACGGGGTCGAGCACCGGGATCGCCATCACCTGCAGCTTGCGGCAGCCATCGACCAGCGGCGAGCGCAGCGCCTCGTTCACGAGGGTGTAGAGGACGATGCCCGGACTGGCCTGGACGCCGGCGATCACCCGCTCGATCTGGCTCTTGGTGCGCACCATCGACCAGATATGCTCGATCGCCTCGGCGCCCTCGAACTGCACCAGGCAGGCGCGTGCCACCGAATGCACGGTATCGCCGGTGGCATCGGAGACGAGGTGGAGATGAAACCGCGTCACCGTGTTGTCCCCATCGGCATGTGGAGAAACGGCGGCGAAGTCCCGACATATCCCCCGTCCGGCGCGCCGGGCCGATTCCATCCCCGCTCGGGCAAAAGGCAGCAGCGATATCGTCGACCCCGGGATAACGTCGACATGGTCTCCGCGAGTCCGGGACAACGGCTCGCGAGGCCCCTGTCATCCCCAGCTTTCACCCTTCTCTCCATGACGCCACAACCGCCGTCAAATCCGTCTTGGTCGCCGTTCTCCCTGTCTTATACACTGTCTCACGGCGGCTTTCAGGCGGAAGCCGCCGGGCTCGGGATCAACGGCTGACAAGATTCAATGCCCGTTTTCCCGCCGACAACTTCCTACCACTACCTTAAGATTCAAAAAGAGATGGGGTAGAGAGACGCTATGGGCGGAGCGCGCGAGGGCGGGTCGACAGGGATGGAGGACGGTGCGGCACCGGAGAAGCCGCGCAAGCTGCTGCTGCGGGCGCTGGCCGGCGAGACGCTGGCCCTGCCGCCGGTCTGGCTGATGCGGCAGGCGGGCCGCTACCTGCCGGAATACCGCGCCTTGCGGCAGCGCGTGCCTGGCTTTCTCGATCTCTGCTTCACGCCGGAGCTGGCCTGCGAGGCGACGATGCAGCCGGTGCGGCGCTTCGGCATGGATGCGGCCATCCTGTTCTCGGACATCCTGGTGGTGGCGCATGCGCTGGGCCAGAAGGTGGAGTTCCGTGAGGGCGAGGGGCCGGTCCTGGAACCGATCCGCTCGGCCGCGGCTGCGGCGGCGCTGTCGCTCGATGGCTTTGCCGAGCGCGTTGCGCCGGTCTACGAGACCGTGACGCGGGTGGCGACGGTGCTGCCGGAGGAGACGACGCTGATCGGCTTTGCCGGCGCCCCCTGGACGGTGGCGAGCTACATGGTCGAAGGCCGCAGCAGCCGGGACTTCGCGGCGGTGAAGGGCTGGGCCTATGCCGATCCCGGCGGGTTCGGCGCGCTGATCGACCGGCTCACCGAGGCGACGATCGTCTATCTGCGTGGCCAGATCGCCGCCGGCGCCGAGGTGGTGCAGCTCTTCGACAGCTGGGCGGGGGTGCTGCCGGAAGAGGCGTTCCGCCGTTGGGTGATCGCGCCGACGCGGCGCATCACCGCGGCGCTCAAGGAAAGCCATCCGCGCCTGCCGGTGATCGGCTTTCCGCGCGGCGCCGGGCTGATGTACCGCGCCTATTTCACCGAGACCGGCGTTGCCGCGCTGGGCCTCGACAGCGCCGTGCCGGCCTCGATCGCCCGCAAGACGCTGCAGTCGATCGGACCGGTGCAGGGCAATCTCGATCCGGTGCTGCTGCTCGCCGGCGGCGAGGCGATGGCGGCGGCAACGGCGATGCTGCGGCGCAGCCTGGGCGAGGGACCGTTCGTCTTCAATCTCGGCCATGGCGTCATGCCGGAGACGCCGGTGGAGCATGTGGCCGAGCTCGTCGCCTCGCTGCGCCGGCCGCTGGAGACGCCATGAGGCGGACCGCGGTGGTGCTGTTCAATCTCGGCGGTCCCGATCGGCTGGAGGCGGTCGAGCCGTTCCTGTTCAACCTTTTCAACGATCGCGCCATCATCGCCCTGCCGCAGCCGCTGCGTTGGCTCGTGGCGCGGCTCATCGCGCGGCGGCGGGCAAGGGTGGCGGCGGCGATCTATCGCCGCCTGGGCGGCGCCTCGCCGATCCTGGCGAATACCGAGGCGCAAGCGCAGGCGCTCGCCGCGGCGCTGGGCGAGGGCTTCCGCGTCTTCATCGCCATGCGCTACTGGGCGCCGCTCACCGCCGCTGCCGTGGCGGCGGTGAAGGCATGGCAGCCGGACGAGATCGTGCTGCTGCCGCTCTATCCCCAGGCCTCGACGACCACCACGGCGTCCTCCTTGGCGGCTTGGCGACGGACGGCACGCGACGTCGGCCTGGCGGCGCCGGTGCGGGCGCTGTGCTGCTATCCCGAGGAGGCGGGTTTCATCGCGGCGCTGACGCAGGCGGTGCGGACGGCGCTCGAGGCCTGGCCGGCCGGCGAAAAGCTGCGCGTGCTGTTCTCGGCCCATGGACTGCCGCGCAAGATCGTGGCCTCGGGCGATCCCTACCAATGGCAGGTGGAGCGCACGGTGGCGGCGCTGCGCCGCGCCTTGGTCTGGCCCGAGGCTGGACAGCGTCATCTGCTATCAGAGCCGCGTCGGCCCGCTGGCCTGGATCGGCCCCGCCACCGATGAGGAGATCCGTCGCGCCGGACGCGAGGGGGTGGGGCTGATCGTGGTGCCGGTGGCGTTCGTTTCCGAGCATTCCGAGACGCTGGTCGAGCTCGACATCGAATACCGCCATCTTGCCGAGAGCGCCGGCGTGCCGCGCTATGTGCGCGTCGCCACGGTGGGCGCAGCGGCGCCGTTCATCGCCGGCTTGGCGCGGCTGGTGCGAAGCGCCCGGGGCGGGCCGTGCCCGGCCGACGGAGTGCGCCTCTGCCCGGCGGAATTCAGCCGCTGCCTCTGCGCCGCCGGGGACGGGGCGGGCGCGTGAGCGACCTCGCGGCGGCCTATCCCTGGATCAAGGCGCTGCACATCCTGAGCGTCATCGCCTGGATGGCGGGCCTGCTCTATCTGCCGCGGCTCTTCGTCTATCACGCCGCCGCGCGGCTGGGCTCGTCCGCCTCGGAGACCTTCAAGGTGATGGAGCGCCGGCTGCTGCGCGGCATCATGATGCCGGCGATGATCGCGACCTACGTCTTCGGCGTGCTGCTGGCGCTTACCCCGGGGGTGGTCGATTGGCGCGCCGGGTGGATCTACGCCAAGCTGGCGGCGGTGCTGGCGCTCACCGTGTTTCATGTCCTGCTGGCGCGCTGGCGGCGCGACTTCGCCGCCGACCGCGACCGCCACTCCGCCCGGTTCTTCCGCTTCATCAACGAGGTGCCGACCCTGCTGCTGATCGCGATCGTGATCCTGGTGGTGGTGAAGCCCTTCTAGCGCAAGCGCCGCAGGCGCTTGTCGCTGGCGGCGCCAGCGGTTGCTTTAGCAACCGCGAAAGCCGCACCGTCGGGGAGTAGCCTGATCCACGCCCCCTTGAACCGCCACCCCGCGAATGCCATTTGACTCACACGCCGCTTTTCGCTAAGGGTGAAAGCGCCCAATCGCGGCGTCTTCCGTTTTCAAGCGATAATCCGGAGCACAGGTACGTTCGGTCGCGCGATAGACCGCCCGTCCTTCCCGACACAAGTCCCGCGCCTCCTGCGGGCCCCTCTCCCCATCCCGTCCCGTCTTCTTTCTTCAGGCGACCATACCCCGATGAACCTCCAGGAACTCAAGCGCAAGACCCCCGCGGAGCTGTTGAACTTCGCCGAGGAGCTGCAGATCGAGAACGCGTCCTCGCTCCGGAAGCAGGACATGATGTTCGCGATCCTCAAGACGCTCGCCGACAACGACCAGGCGATCTATGGCGACGGTGTGCTCGAGGTGCTGCAGGACGGGTTCGGCTTCCTGCGCTCGCCGGAAGCCAACTACCTGCCGGGTCCCGACGACATCTACGTCAGCCCGAGCCAGGTGCGCCGCTTCGGCCTGCGCACCGGCGACACGGTGGAAGGCCAGATCCGCTCGCCCAAGGAAGGCGAGCGCTACTTCGCGCTGCTCAAGGTCAATCAGATCAATTTCGACGAGCCGGACAAGCTGCGCCACCGCATCAACTTCGACAACCTCACGCCGCTCTATCCCGAGGAGAAGATCAATCTCGAGATCGGCGATCCCACCAAGAAGGATCTGACCACGCGGGTCATCGACCTGATCACGCCGCTGGGCAAGGGCCAGCGCGCGCTGATCGTCTCGCCGCCGCGCACCGGCAAGACGGTGATGCTGCAGAACATCGCGCACGCCATCGCCGCCAACCATCCCGACGTCTACCTCCTGGTGCTGCTGATCGACGAGCGGCCGGAGGAAGTGACCGACATGGCGCGCACGGTGAAGGGCGAGGTGGTGAGCTCGACCTTCGACGAGCCGGCGGTGCGCCACGTGCAGGTCGCCGAGATGGTGATCGAGAAGGCCAAGCGCCTCGTCGAGCACAAGCGCGACGTGGTGATCCTGCTCGATTCGATCACGCGCCTGGCGCGCGCCTACAACACCGTCGTGCCGTCTTCGGGCAAGGTGCTGACCGGCGGCGTCGACGCCAACGCGCTGCAGCGGCCGAAGCGCTTCTTCGGCGCCGCGCGCAACATCGAGGAAGGCGGCTCGCTCACCATCATCGCGACGGCGCTGATCGACACCGGCTCGCGCATGGACGAGGTGATCTTCGAGGAGTTCAAGGGCACCGGCAATTCCGAGATCGTGCTCGACCGCAAGGTCGCCGACAAGCGCGTCTTCCCCGCGGTGGACATCACCAAGTCGGGCACGCGCAAGGAGGAGCTGCTGGTCGAGAAGGCCATCCTCTCCAAGATGTGGGTGCTGCGCCGCGTGCTGATGCCGATGGGCCCGATGGACGGCCTCGAATTCCTCATCAGCAAGCTCAAAGAGAGCAAGAACAACCACGACTTCTTCGAGGCGATGAATACCTAGCGAGCGCGCTCCGCGCGCTCGTCAGAGGCGGCGTCAGCGGTTGCGTCAGCAACCGCGGGAGCCGCACAGAGCGGACTGGCCGCGATCAGCTGCACCTCCGCCCGTGCGTCCTTCGACATGCGCCCTACGGGCGCAAGCTCAGGATGAGGCGATAACGGATCGGGCATCGGCGGTCGATGCCATTTCAGATCTCTCCTCATCCTGAGCGCGAGCATCGCGAGCGGTCGAAGGACGCACGGTCCAACTGCAGCGACCCTAGTTTCCCAGCCGCTTCAGCTCGCTCACCGCGCCGACATATTCGACGTACTCGGCCGGACAGTTCTGCCGCGCGCGCTCCAGCAGTGTGCGGGCGAGCTTCGGGTCGCGGCGCTCCAGCGTCCATTCGCCGAGATAGAAATCGCTCTCGCAGCGGCGCTGGCGCTGGCTCGCGGGATCGCCGCCCGCGGCCTGCGCCTCGACCTCGCTCGGCAGCGCCTGGCCGAGGAAGAGCCGCACCAGCGGCGCGGGCCAGGCGCGCGGATCGAGCCGCGCCGCATTGCGGGCGAGCTCCGCCGCATCCTCGGTGCCGAGCCGCGCGCGGGCGAGATGCAGCCACAGCACCGCATAGGGCTGCAGCGGGTCGAGGGCGAGGCTCTTCTGCAGATCGAGGGCCGCATCGGCGAAGCGCTGCACGTCGTAGCGGACATAGCCGCGGTCGCTGTGGAAATCGGCGATGTCGGCGTCGAGCGCGACCGCCTGGTCGTAATCGGCGAGCGCCGCGGGATAGCGCTGCTCGTGGACATAGGCGTTGGCGCGGTTGTCATAGGCGATGGCGAGGCGGGGATCGCGGCGGATGGCCTCGCTGAGATCGGCGATGGCCTCGGCATAGCGCCGTGCCAGACGATAGGCGTTGCCGCGGTCGTTATAGGCCTGCGCCGAAGGCTGGCGGGCGATGACGTTGGTGTAGTCGGCGATCGCCTCGTCGAAGCGGCCGAGCCGGTAATAGGCGGTGGCGCGGTCGAGATAGACGACGATCTCGTCCTTCGCCGGCAGGCCGCCTTCGGCCAGCGCCTTGGCGTAGAGGCGGATCGCCTCGTCGAAGCGGCTCTGCCGCTGCGCCGCGATGCCGGCGCGGGCGTCATCGAGCGCGGCCGCGCGCGCCGGCGCCGCCGCCGGCAGCGCCAGAAGCGCCGCCAGCAGCAGCCCGCAAGCGCCGCGCGCGCTCACACCGTGAAGACGGTCGAGCCGGTGGTCTTGCGCGATTGCAGGTCGCGATGGGCCTGCGCCGCGTCCTTCAGCGGGTAGGTCTGATGGATCTCGATCTTGACCGCGCCCGACAGCACCGCCTCGAACAGATCCTTCGCCATGGCGAGCATGTCGGCGCGCTTGGCGGCGTAGGTGTTGAGCGTGGGCCGGGTGAAGAACAGCGAGCCCTTCTGCGCGAAGATGCCGAGGTCGATCGGCCCGACCGAGCCCGAGGACTGGCCGAAGCTCACCATGATGCCGTGCGGCCGGATGCAGTCGAGCGACTTCAGGAAGGTGTCCTTGCCGACGCTGTCATAGACCACCGGCACCTTCTCGCCCTTGGTCAGCTCCTTGACGCGCTCGACGAAATCCTCGCGCGTGTAGACGATCGGGTGGTCGCAGCCATGCGCCTTGGCGAGCTTCGCCTTGTCGTCGCTGCCGACGGTGCCGATGACGGTGGCGCCCAGCGACTTCGCCCATTGGCAAGCGATGAGGCCGACGCCGCCGGCGGCGGCGTGGAAGAGGATGGTGTCGCCCTTCTTCACTTTGTAGATCTGGCGGATGAGGTATTGCGTGGTGAGGCCCTTGAGCATCATCGCCGCGCCCTGCTGGTCGCTGATGCCCTGGGGCAGCACGACGAGCCGGTCGGCGGGCATGACCCGCACCTCGGAATAGGCGCCCAAGGGGCTGTTGCCATAGGCGACGCGGTCGCCCGGCTTGACGTTGCTGACGCCGGGCCCGACCTCCTCGACCACGCCCGCCGCCTCGGCGCCGAGACCGCTCGGCAGCGGCGCGGGATAGAGGCCGCTGCGGATGTAGGTGTCGACATAGTTGAGGCCGATGGCGGTGTGGCGCACGCGCGCCTCGCCGGGGCCGGGCTTGCCGACCGGCACTTCTTCCCATTGCAGGACTTCGGGGCCGCCGGGCTTGTGGAAGCGGATGGCGTGGGGCATGGGGGCTTCTCCTCTCCTTGTTCAGCCGAGATGCTGCTTGAAGAAAGCGGCGGTGCGCTGGTTGGCGAGATCGGCCGCCGCCTTGTCGTAATGGTCGCCGCCGAGGCGCGCGAAGGCGTGATCCTGCTCGGGATAGAGATGGATCGTCACCTGCTTGTGTCCCTTGAGGCCCTGCTGGATCTGCGCCTGGGCCGGGGGCGGGCAGAACTTGTCCTGGCCGGCGATGTGCAGCAGCAGCGGCTTGGTGATGGTCTTGGCCTCGTCGAGCGACGCCTCGATGCCGACGCCGTAATATCCGACATTGGCGTCGCTGTCGCTGCGCGTCGCCATGAGATAGGCGAGCTTGCCGCCGAGGCAGTAGCCCACCGATCCGACCTTGCCGTTGCAGGCGGAATGCCGGCGCAGGCTCGCCAGCGTCGATTTGAGGTCGTCGACGCCCTTGTCGACGTTGAAGCCCTGATAGAGGCTGAACGCCTTCTCCATCTGCTTGTCGGTGATGTCGATGCCGGGCTCCTGGCGCCAGAACAGGTCGGGGCACATCACGGTGTAGCCCTGCGCGGCGAAGCCCGCGGCGAGGTCGCGCATCACCTTGTTGACGCCGAAAATCTCCTGGATGAGGACGATCCCGGGGCCTTTGCCGCTCTTGGGCGTGGCGAGATAGGCCTTGAAGCTGCCGCCATCCGCGGCAGATATCGTCACCTCGGTCATAATCCCTCCCGATGTCAGTGCCAACGCGGTTGAACAGGATGGCCGAGCTTAGCGGCGAGGACGGCGATTGTCACCTTGGCGGCAGGCCGGCCGCCTCTGTCTTCTGCCGTCGCGGTTGGCAATAATCGCGCCGATGAGCGCGCGACAGGACGAAAGCGACGGATTGCCGCCGGGGCGGCGCGGCTGGGCGATCCTCACCGTGGCGCTGGCCATCGCCATGTCGGTGATCGACGGCGCCATCGCCAATATCGCGCTGCCCACCATCGCGCGCGACCTGCAGGCGAGCCCGGCGAGCTCGATCTGGGTGGTGAACGCCTACCAGCTCGCCGTCACCATCCTGCTGCTGCCGCTGGCCTCGCTGGGCGAGATCTGGGGCTTCCGCCGCATCTACTACATCGGGCTCGGCGTCTTCACGCTGGCCTCGCTGTGCTGCGCGCTGTCGGACTCGCTGCTGACGCTGACGCTCGCGCGCATCCTGCAGGGCGTCGGCGCCGCCGGCATCATGAGCGTCAACGGCGCGCTGGTCCGCTTCATCTACCCGCGCCGCATGCTCGGCCGCGGCATCGGCATCAACGCCGTGGTGGTCGCGATCTCGGCCGCGATCGGCCCGACGGTGGCGGCGGCGATCCTGGCGGTGGCGTCCTGGCCGTGGCTCTTCGCCGTCAACGTGCCGGTCGGCCTGGTGGCGCTCGTCGCCGCCCGCGCGCTGCCGCTCTCGCCGCGCTCGCGGCACCGCTTCGATACGTCGAGCGCGCTGCTGAACGCGCTGTTCTTCGGCCTCCTCATCACCGCCATCGACAGTGCCGGCCATGGCGAGAGCTGGGGGCTGATCGGCGGCGAGGCGGTGGCGGCGCTCGCCGCCGGCGTGGCGCTGGTGCTGCGCCAGCTGCCGCAGACCTCGCCGCTGCTGCCGATCGACCTGCTGCGGATCCCGATCTTCGCGCTGTCGATCGCCACCTCGGTCGCCTCCTTCATCGCGCAGATGCTGGCCTATGTGGCCTTGCCGTTCTTCCTCCAGGACACGCTCGGCCAGACCCAGGTCGAGACCGGGCTGCTGATGACGCCCTGGCCGCTCGCCACCGCGGTGGTGGCGCCGATGGCCGGCCGGCTTGCCGATCGCTATCCCGCCGGCATCCTGGGCGGGCTCGGCCTCGCCGCCTTCGCCGCCGGGCTTGCCGCCCTCGCCTTGCTGCCGGCGCATCCCTCGGTCGCCGACATCGTCTGGCGCATGACGCTGTGCGGCGCCGGCTTCGGCCTCTTCCAGTCGCCCAACAACCGCGCCATCCTCGGCTCGGCGCCGCGCGAACGCAGCGGCGGCGCCAGCGGCATGCTCGGCACCGCGCGGCTGCTCGGCCAGACCGTGGGCGCGGCGCTGGTGGCGCTGATGTTCGGGCTGTTCGGCGAGCGCGCCACGACCGCGGCGCTGTTCACCGCCGCGGGCTTCGCCATCGTCGCCGCCGGGGTGAGCTGCCTGCGGCTGATCGAGCGCCAACGCTGAGCCGGCTCAGGCCGCCTCGAGCGCGTAGAGCTCGAGCGGCTTCTCCTTGCCGCGCAGCGGCAGCGGCCCCAGCGCGCGGCGCGTGACGCCGGCGGGCAGCGCGCCGATGCGGTCGAGCAGCGCCGCCGAGGCGAGCACGCGGTGGCCGGTGTCGCGGCAGGCCTGCTGGATGCGCGCGGCGGTGTTCATGGTGTCGCCGATGAGCGCGATCTCGAGCTTGAGCAGGCCGAGCTCGCCGATCACCACCGCGCCGCAATGCAGCCCGGCGCGGAAATCGGCGGCGAAACCGAAGGCGCTTTCATAGTCGGCGGCGCCGGCGCGGAGCCGGTCGAGCGCGGCAAAGCAGGCGCGGATGCAGCGCGCCTCGCTCAGCCCCTTGGGCAGCGTCCAGGTGGCGATGATCTCGTCGCCGACATATTTGTGGATCTCGCCGCCGGCCGCGGCGATGGCGAGCGAGAGGTCGGCGACGAAGCGGTTGAGGAAATCGAGGTAGCGCAGCTCGCCCAGCCGCTCGGCGATGGCGGTCGAGGAGCGCATGTCGATGAACAGCAGCACGCGCTCTTCCAGGCGCGGTCGGTTATAACGGCCGGCGACGAATTTGAGCAGCGTGCCCGGGCCGAGCAGCCGGTTGACGCCGAAAAACAAATTGTAGCCGAAGCTCACCGCCAGCGAGAAAATGACATCGCTGCGGCGCGGCAGGATGCTGGTCTCGTGGGTAAGCGGCACCAGCCAATAGCCCGCGGTAAGCGCCAGCATGATGATACCGAGATAGGCGAGCGAGCGCAGGCCGAGATGCAGCAGGAAGGGTATCCGGCGGAACAGGGCAAGCTGCATGCCGCTCAGCACATACGCCTCGAGCGAGGAGAGCATGGCAGCCATCGAGGCGCCGTCGACGGCGCCGCGCAGGTAGGGAGTTGCGCCGAGATTGCCGGCGCCCTTGCCGATGCCATGGCCGACGAGCGCGCCCAGCACCGCGCTGCTCAGCGTGATCCAGAGCACGAGGCGGAGACGACGATCCGGCGGCATCACGCGCGATCATAGCAAGCCGCCGCCGGGCCGTCCCGGCGGCTTCAGCGCGCCAGCGCCTGGCAGACCTCGGCGAGGATCTCGGTGGCGCGCAGCGGCTTCAGCAGCAGCTTGCCGTAGCGCAGGCCGCCTTTTTCCTGCTCGGCATGGCCGGTCATGTAGAGCACGCGCAGCTCCGGCCGGATCAGCTTCGCCTGGCGCGCGAGCTCGAAGCCGCTGATCCCCGGCATCACGATGTCGGTGAACAGCAGATCGACCGGATGCTCCATCAGCAGGCGGATCGCGGCGTAGCCGTCATCGGCGACGAACGCGGCGAAGCCGTGCTGACGCAGCAGCTCGATCACCGCGTCACGCACCAGCGTGTCGTCCTCCACCAGCAGGATCGTGAAAGATGGTGTCATTCCGGCATCAACTATCCCGTGGCAGTGCTCAGCGTGAGGACGTTCGGACCATCTCCGATCGTATTCCCCGAAAGCATGGGTGCCACAACCCCCTATTTGGTGTGGCATCAAATGATGCCGCTAGACCAGGAGGGCGCCTTCGAGGATCAGCAGGCGGCGCTTGGTGTCGACGCCGGTGCCGCCGCTGTAGCCGCCGAGCGCGCCGGCGGCGGCGAGCACGCGGTGGCAGGGGATGAGGATCGGCAGTGGATTGCGGCCGCAGGCCTGGCCGACCGCGCGCGGCGCGGCGTCGAGCGCGCGGGCGAGATCGCCATAGCTGCGCGTCTCGCCATAGGGAATCTCGGCCATGAGCTGCCAGACGCGGAGCTCGAAAGGCGAGCCGCGCGGCGCCAACGGCAGATCGAACGCGCGGCGCCTGCCGGCGAAATAGGCCTCGAGCTGCCGCCTGGCCTCGAGCAGCAGCGGCGTCGGCTCGCCCGACGCGCGCTTGCCGCCCCAGTCGAGCGCGGCGAGCGCGCCGGCTTCCTCGAAGGCGGTGAGCCGGCCGATCGGAGTGTCGAGGCCGAGCCGCGGCATTCAGCCTCGGGCCGCGAGATCGGCGGCGAGCGCGGCGGGCTCGACCAGCGGCAGCGAGCAGACCGGGCCCTCGCAGACATAGGCGGTGGCGCGCCCCTCGGTCATGCCCTTGCCGGCGGCGGGGTGGCCGGCCGGCAGCGCCGCCTCGGGCGGCAGCACCGACAGCACCTTGTTGGGCAGGCCCACCCCCGCCACCGCGCGCAGCAGCGCCTCGCAATCGGCCTCGCCGCGCCGGCCGCGGATGACGATCTGCACCGCGCGCTGCAGCAGCTCGTTGGCGTTGATCAGGGCGGCGAAGCCGAAGACCTGGCGCTCGATATCGCCGGCGAAGGCCGCGACGATGCGCTCGGCCCGGATGCGATAGGCGGGCTTGCCGGTGAGATGGAAGAGCCGCGCCAGCACGCCGGCCATGACGCCGTTGCCCGACGGGTTGGGATTGTCGTGCGCCGTCTTGGTGCGGGTGATCAGCGCCTCGGCGTCGTCGGCGGTGAAGAAATAGCCGCCGCCGCTCTCGTCCCAGTAATGCCGGTCGGCGATCGCGACCCACTGCTCGGCGCGCTCGAGATAGCGGCCGTCGCCGATCGCCTCGTGCAGCATCAGCGCCGCGCGCGCGAGGTTGGCGTAATCGTCGAGCACCGCGCGATGGCGTTTCCTGCCGGCGCGCCAGGCATGGAGGAGGCGGCCGTCGCCCTCGCTCATCTCGGCGGCGATGAAGGCGAAGGCGTCCTTGGCGAGGTCGAGCCAATCCGGGCGCTCGAACACGAAACCGGCCTGGGCGAGGGCCGCGATCATCAGCCCGTTCCAATCCGCCAGCACCTTGTCGTCGAGGCCGGGACGGACGCGCTCCTCGCGCGCATGGAACAGGATGGCGCGGCAGGCGGCGAGCTCGGCTTCGGTGGCGGGATCGGCGAGCGCCAGGTGCTTCAGCCGGTTGAGGATGGTGCGGCCTTCCCAATTGCCTGTGGGCGTCACGTCGTAGATCGGCTTGAAGCGCGGCGCTCGCTCGCCGAGCAGCCGGTCGATCTCGGCCTCGCTCCAGACGTAGAACTTGCCTTCCTCATGCTCGCTGTCGGCATCGAGGCTCGAGGCGAAGGCGCCTTCGGCCGTCAGCATCTCGCGCGCCGCCCAATCGATGGTCTCGGCGACGCGGATGGCGTAGAGCCCCTTGCCAGTGTCCTGCCACACCAGCGTCAGCAGCTCGATGAGCTGCGCGTTGTCGTAGAGCATCTTCTCGAAATGCGGCACCAGCCAGCGCGCATCGACGGCATAGCGCGCATAGCCGCCGCCGACATGGTCGTAGATGCCGCCCTGCGAGATGTGCTCGAGCGTGAGCTCGACCGCCTGGCGGAACGGCTCCTGCCGCGTGCGCTTCCAGGCGCGCCACAGCAGCTCGAAGATCCCGACTTGCGGGAATTTCGGCGCATCGCCGATGCCGCCGTTGAACGGATCGACCTCGCGCACGAGGCGCTGAGCGAGCTGGTCGGTGAGCTCGAGCGACAACCCGGTGCCGCCGCGTGGCGCGGCAAGCCGGGCGAGCGCATCCTTGAGCGCGCCGACATTCGTCGCCACCGTATCGCGCTCGTTGGCGTAGGCGTTGTGGATGGCGCGCAGCACCTCGGGGAAGCCGGGCCGTCCCCAGCGCGCCGTCGGCGGGAAATACGTCCCGCCCCAGAACGGCTCGCCCTTGGGCGTGAGGAACATGGTGAGCGGCCAGCCGCCCTGCTCGCCGAGCAGCGCCAGCGCGTGCTGATAGATCGCGTCGAGATCCGGGCGCTCCTCGCGATCGACCTTGATCGGCACGAAGAGCGTGTTCATCAGCCCGGCGATGGCTGCGTCCTCGAAGCATTCATGCGCCATGACGTGGCACCAATGGCAGGCGGCGTAGCCGACCGACAGCAGGATCGGCTTGTCCGCCTTGAGCGCGGCGTCCAGCACGGCGGGACTCCAGGCCTGCCAATGCACAGGGTTGTCCTTGTGCTGCAACAGGTAGGGGCTGGTTTCCTCGGCGAGGGCGTTTCTGTCCATGCGTGTGCAAACGCCGGCGGAGGGTGCATTGCGTCCGGCGTCCCCGGACTATACTGTGGCGCGGGCGTTTTGCCCACCAACCCTATCGTTTCCCGCCATGGCCGCCGATCCGCCGCTCTTTTTCCGCCAGCACGTCTTCTGCTGCACCAACACGCGCCCGCCGGGCCATCCGCGCGGCTGCTGCACCGCCAAGGGCAGCGAGAAGCTGCGCAATTACATGAAGGTGCGCGCCAAGGAGCTCGGGCTCGACGGCGTGCGCATCAATGCCGCCGGCTGCCTCGACCGCTGCGAGCTCGGCCCGACCATGGTGATCTATCCCGAAGGCGTGTGGTACGGCTATCGCACCACCGCCGATGTCGACGAGATCCTGCAGCGCCATCTCGTCGAAGGCGGCCGGGTCGAGCGGCTGATGCTGCAGCCGGAGCAGAAACCGGCCGAGGAATAGGCTACCGCGCGTTGAGTTCCCGCGGCGGAATGGCGCCGCGCCCTCGCTGTTAGCAGCTTAGGGGTCCAACAGCGATGAGGTGCTCTCCATGATGCGCACAACTTTGCTCGCGGCAGCGGCTGCTCTGGCCTTGCTGTCGGCGCCGGCCATTGCCCAAACCACCGCGCCGGGCGGCGCCGCGCCCGGCACGGGCGGCCTCGGTGCCGCGCCGCGGGCGGTGCAGACGCGGCCGGCGCCCGACCCGCTGCAGCAGGAGGACGTGTCCGAGATCAAAGGCGCCGCCGTCTATGGCAGCGACGGCAAGAAGATCGGCGATGTGTCCTACGTGCTGATGCAGCCATCGACGCATGCCATCGACCGTCTCGTGGTCGGCGCCGGCGGCGTGCTTGGCGTCGGCGCGCATGAGGTGGCGCTGCCGCTGAGCGAGTTCCACTGGAATGCGCAGAAGGACGGCTTCGTCATCAACCAGACCGAGGCGCAGCTCAAATCCATGCCGAGCTGGAGCGGCGTCGGCGGCGTGATGAGCGGCTCGAGCACGCCGCCCGCCAACACCCGCCAATAAGCCCGGCGCGGCCGGCGAGGGCCAAGGCCTTCGCCGGCCCTGTCGCGGCAGCGTTGACAGCGCCGCCTTTCTGCGCGACGCAGTCGCGGTGAACGACACCATCTTCGCCTTGGCGACGGCGCCGGGACGCGCCGGCATCGCCGTGCTGCGGCTCTCCGGCCCCGACGCGCGCCCGGCGCTCGAAGCGCTGGCGGGGGTGCTGCCGCCGCCGTGGCGCGCCACGCGCGCGCGCTTTCGCGACCCCGCCACCGGCGAGGCGATCGATGACGGGCTCTCGCTGTTCTTCCCGGCGCCGCGGAGCTTCACCGGCGAGGATGTGGCGGAGCTGCACACCCATGGCAGCCGCGCCGTGGTGGCGGCGCTGGTGGCGGCGCTGGCGCGCCTGCCGGGGCTGCGCCCCGCCGCGCCGGGCGAGTTCACCCGCCGCGCCTTCGAGCAGGGCAAGCTCGATCTCACCGCCGCGGAGGGGCTCGCCGATCTCGTCGCCGCCGAGACCGCGGCGCAGCGCCGCCAGGCGCTGCGGCAGCTCGCGGGCGAGCTGGGGCGGCTGTACGAGGCCTGGCGCGGGCGGCTGCTGCGCGCGCTGGCCGAGATCGAGGCCGAGATCGACTTTCCCGAGGAGGGGCTGCCGCCCGATCTCTGGCGCGGCGTGCGCGCCGAGGCGCAGGCGCTGCGCGACGAGATCGTGCGCCATCTGGCCGACGGCCATCGCGGCGAGCGGCTGCGCGACGGCGTGGCGGTGGCGATCCTGGGGCCGCCCAATGCCGGCAAGTCGAGCCTGATGAACGCCTTGGCGCGGCGCGACGTGGCGATCACCGCGGCCGGCGCCGGCACCACCCGGGACGTGATCGAGGTGGCGCTCGATCTCGGCGGCTATCCGGTGCTGCTGGCGGACACGGCGGGCTTGCGCGAGGCCGCCGATGCGGTCGAGGAGGAGGGGGTACGCCGCGCCCGCGCCCGCGCCGCGGCGGCCGATCTGAAGCTGATCGTGGTGGATGCCGCCCGGCCCGAAGAGGCCGCCGCCATCGCCGGGCTGATCGACGCGGCCACGCTGGTGGTCGCCAACAAGCTCGACCTGGCACCAGCCTCCCGTGCCGACTGGGCCGACCGCCTCGGCGCCGGCCCGGCGCTACGGCTCTCGGTGCGTACCGGCGAGGGCATGGCCGCGTTGCTGGCCCGGCTCGAGGCCGAGGTGGCGCGACGCTTTGCCGGCGGCGGCGCCCCGGCGATCACCCGCGCGCGCCATCGCCACGCGCTCGAGGAGACGGTGGCGGCGCTCGAGCGTTTTTTGGGCGCGACGCTGCCCGAGCTCGCCGCCGAGGATCTGCGCGCCGCTACCCGGGCCCTCGGCCGCATCACCGGCCGGGTCGATGTCGAAGACCTCCTCGACGTCATTTTCCGCGAATTCTGCATCGGCAAATAGGCGTCGGGCGCAGCGAGTAAGATTAGCAGACGCTACGATACGCTAATGGGTCTTGATGCCGCCTAAGATAGCGATAAATTATTCTATATATTTTCCTAATCTTGAATCTATTGAACCATATTATTCTAATATTACTTGAGCGCCCATGGCATCGACATTTGATACCATCGGATGAAGGTCGCTGCCCATCGCGCGCTCCGATGGGCAAATCGGCCTTTCCCGGCGAAAATCCGCCCCTAAAACCGGGTTTCGCGGGCGATTCTGACGGTTTGACCCGCCGAAATCAGCGCCAACAGCGCGAATCCGGCGCCAAAAGCCTCGAATCCGGCGCCGGCGGCGTAAAGCGGCGCGTAGCTGTGCAGCCTGCCATAGGCAAAGGCCATGGCATAGGCGCCCAGCGCCTGGAAGAGGCCGAAGACCAGGGTGGCGAAGCCCCAGGCGCGGGTCTGCAGCCCCGGCGCTACCAGCGTGGTGATGCGCGCGGCGCAGAGCGCGGCAATGCCCGGGGTGAGGGCGCCGGTGATCACCGAGGAGAGCGACAGCAGGGGCAGCGACGTCATCACGCTCGGCAGCAGCACCACGACGCTTTTGATGGCAAAAGCCAGGATCAGCGCCCGGCCGATGCCGATCCCGTCGCCGATCCGCCCGGCCACGGCCGGACCGATCGCCGCGCCTACCCCGAGCAGCAGCCATTGCGCCGCGCCCGCGGCCGTGCCGCGCCCCAGGCTCCGGGCGATATAGTCGACCCAGAACAGATTGTGCGGCACGAATCCTACCCCATCCATGCCGAAGGCCAGCGCCACCAGCCAGGCGGCGAGGCCCAGCCGCGGGCGGGGGGTGAGCGCCGAGGCGATCACCACATGGCCGTGCCAGCGGCGCCAGGTGGCGAGCGCGGTGATCAGCGCCGCCAGCGCCAGCGCCGCCCAGACCCCGGCCAGGCTCCAGCCGGCGAGCGGCGGCACCAGCAGGCTCGAGAGCGCGATGCCGGCGCCGACGCCGCCATAGATGACCCCGCCATGGCGGCCGCGCTCGCCGGGCGCCACCGCGCCCAGCAGGAAGCTCGGCGCCAGCACCATCAGCGCCGCGCCGGCGGCTCCGGCGAGGACGCGCCACGGGAAATACCACCAGAACCCGCCCGGCCAGGCGCAGGCGCCCAGCGCGAGGACCGAGAGCAGGAAGCAGCCGCGGATGGCCCGGGTGAGGCCGACCTTCCCGGCCAGGGGCGCGGCGCCCGCGGCGCCGGCGAGATAGCCGGCCAGATTCGCGGCGCCGAGGTAGGCGGCCCCGGTCTCGCTGACCACGCCGGCGCCGATCATGAAGGGGATGAGGGGGGTATAGGCGAACCGGCAGAGGCCGACGCCGTCGAGGGTCGCGAGCAGGCCGGGCCAGGAATGCCGCCACCAGGGCATCGGCGTCTCCGTCAGACGAGAGGCTCATGGGCCGACCGGCCCAAGGGGGTCAATGCTAGAAGCCGATGGCTGCTAACCGCTAGATGCAGAGTTCTGTTTCACGTGAAACATTCACAGGGAGTGGGATAACTCGCTCCAGCCTCTTCATGGTCCATTCTGCCGGGAAACCGGCCTTTGCCTTGCCCCTCGGGCGCATGGCTCCTATAAGCTACACGCCATGGGCTTCGACGTCATCGTCATCGGCGGCGGCCATGCCGGCTGCGAGGCCGCGTCTGCGGCGGCGCGGCTGGGGGCGCGGACGCTGCTGCTGACCCACAAGCGCGAGACCATCGGCGAGATGTCCTGCAACCCGGCCATTGGCGGCTTGGCCAAGGGGCATCTGGTGCGGGAGATCGACGCGCTGGACGGCGTCATGGGCCGCGCCATCGACCGCGCCGGCATCCAGTTCCGCCTGCTCAACCGCAGCAAGGGCGCGGCGGTGCGGGGGCCGCGGGCCCAGGCCGACCGCAGGCTTTACCGCGAGGCGATGCAGACACTGCTGGCGGCGGAGCCCAATCTGACCATCCGCGCCGCCGCCGCCGAGGATCTGCTGGTCGACGGCGCCGGACGGGCCGCCGGCGTGGTCACTTCCGCAGGCGAAACGATCGCCGCCGGCCGGGTGGTGCTGACCACCGGCACCTTTCTGCGCGGCCTCATCCATATCGGCAGCGAAACGACCCCGGCAGGCCGGGTGGGGGAGGCGCCCTCGCTGGGCCTCTCGGCCACGCTTGCCCGGCTGGGCTTCCGCCTGGGCCGGCTCAAGACCGGGACCCCGCCGCGGCTCGACGGGCGCACCATCGACTGGCAGGGGCTGGAGGCCCAGCCCGGCGACGAGCCGCCGGTGCCGTTCTCCTTCCTGACCGAGCGCATCACCACGCCGCAGCGGGTCTGCCACATCACCACCACCACCCCCGAGACCCATGCCGTGATCCGGGCGAGCCTGCACCTCTCGCCGATCTATTCCGGCCAGATCGAGGGGGTGGGCCCGCGCTACTGCCCCTCGATCGAGGACAAGGTGGTGCGCTTTGCCGAGCGCGACCGCCACCAGATCTTCCTCGAGCCCGAAGGCCTCGAGGACGACACGATCTATCCCAACGGCATCTCGACCTCGCTGCCACGGGAGGTGCAGGCGGCGCTGCTCAGGACCATCCCGGGCCTCGAGCGGGCGGCGATGACGCGTCCCGGCTATGCCATCGAATATGATTTCATCGATCCGCGCGAGCTCCGGCCGAGCCTGGAGACGCGGCGCCTGCCCGGGCTGTTCCTTGCCGGCCAGATCAACGGCACCACCGGCTATGAGGAGGCCGCGGCGCAGGGGCTGGTGGCGGGGCTGAACGCCGCCTTGGCGGCCGGCGGGGCGGAGGCGCTCACCCTCGACCGCGCCAGCTCCTATATCGGCGTGCTGATCGACGATCTCGTCACCCGCGGCACCAACGAGCCCTACCGCATGTTCACCTCGCGCGCCGAGTATCGCCTCGTGCTGCGCGCCGACAATGCCGATCAGCGGCTGACCCCGCTGGGGGAGCGGCTGGGCTGCGTCGGCGCCGAGCGGGCGGCCGCCTTCGCAGGCAAGCGCGCGGCGCTCGAGCAGGGCAGGGCGTCGCTGCGGCATCTGTCCATGAGCCCATCCGCGCTGCGGGCGCGCGGCTTTGCCGTCAACGCCGATGGCGTGCCGCGCAGCGCCACCGAGCTGCTGGGCTATCCCGGCATCGACATGGCGGCGCTGGCCCGGCTCTGGCCGGAGCTGGCGGCGATCCCGCCGGCGATCGTCGAGCAGCTCGAGATCGATGCGCGCTATGCCGGCTATATCGAGCGCCAGGAGGAGGATATCCGCGCCTTCCGCCGCGACGAGGCGCTGCGCCTGCCGCGCGATCTCGATTACGACGCGGTCGGCAGCCTGTCGAGCGAGATCCGGGCGAAGCTGCGCAGCGCCCAGCCCGAGACCCTGGGCGCGGCGGCGCGGGTCTCGGGCGTCACCCCGGCGGCGCTGGTCGCGCTGCTCCGCTTCGTCCGCCGCCGGCCCGCGGCCGCGGAGGCGTAGAATGGTTCGCTGGATCGACCGGCCGCCATGCAGTAGCAGAGGGCTGCCTTAACCATGGCCGGGCCGAGCCGCGCGCCCCTGGGGATGGAGGGCTTCGCCAAGCGCACGGGTGTTTCACGTGAAACGCTAGACCGGTTGGCCAAGTATGTAGAATTGCTTAACTCCTGGACGAGGCGCATTAACCTGGTCGGGCGCGACACGCTGGGAGATGTCTGGCGGCGGCATATCCTGGACTCGGCGCAGCTCTTTGCCTTGATCCCGCGCGAGGCGCGCAAGCTGGTCGATCTCGGCAGCGGCGCCGGCCTGCCCGGGCTGGTGCTGTCGATCATGGGGGTGCCTGAGGTGCATCTCATCGAATCCGACACCCGCAAGGCGGTGTTCCTGCGCGAGGCGGTGCGGATCACCGGCGCCAACACGGTCATCCATGCCCAGCGAATCGACCGCGTCGCGGCCTTTGCCGCCGATGTCGTGACCGCGCGGGCGCTCGCCCCCTTGCCGGAGCTGCTGGCGATTTCCGAGCGATTTCTCGGCCCCGAAACGATTTGCCTGTTCCTCAAGGGGCGTATGGTTGAGGAAGAATTGACCGAAGCAGCCAAAACGTGGCATATCCGGCTTGATCGCCAGGCCAGCTTGACCGATCCGTCCGGCTGCATCCTGCGTCTGGAGGCTATTGCCCGTGACCCTAGCGCCGGCAGCCCACGAGACCCTCGCCCCTGAGGCAGCGCCGGCGCCCCGCATCATCGCCATCGCCAACCAGAAGGGCGGGGTCGGCAAGACCACCACCGCCATCAATCTGGCGACCGCGCTGGCCGCCGTCGACAAGAAGGTTCTGCTGCTCGATCTCGACCCGCAGGGCAATGCCAGCACCGGGCTCGGCATCGGCCGCCAGGCGCGGCTGGTCACCTCCTACCAGGTATTGATCGGCGAGCAGCCGATCGAGACCGCGATCGTGCCCACCAAGGTGCCGCGTCTTGTCGGTCGTTCCGGCCTCGGTCGATCTTTCCGGCGCCGAAATAGAGCTGGTCAAGCGCTGAGCACCGCGAGTACCGGCTGCGCCAGGCGCTGGCCGGCAGCGGCGCTGCCTTATGATTACGTGCTGATCGACTGCCCGCCCTCGCTGGGGCTGCTGACGCTCAACGCGCTGGTCGCCGCACAAGCGGTGCTGGTGCCGCTGCAGTGCGAATTCTATGCGCTCGAAGGGCTGAGCCATCTCGTGCGCACCATCGATCGGGTCAAGCGGCATTTGAACCCGGCGCTGGAGATCCAAGGTGTTGTGCTGACCATGTTCGATAAACGCAATAACTTGAGTGACCTCGTTGCCGCCGATGTCCGCGACCATTTCGGCGACAAGGTCTACGAGACCGTCATCCCGCGCAATGTGCGCATTTCCGAGGCGCCGTCCCACGGCAAGCCGGTGCTGCTCTACGATTTCCGCTGCCCGGGCTCCCAGGCCTACGTGCATCTGGCTGGCGAGGTGCTGCGGCGCGAGCGCATCCGACTGCAGCGCGGCATGATCGAGGATCCGCGCCGGCGCGGTCTCGGCCGCGGGCTCAGTGCGCTGCTGGGAGAGGAAAGCGGCGAGGGGGCGGTGGCGGAAGCGCCGCGCGCCCCGCGCACCGTTCCCGTCGAGCTGCTCCATCCCGGACGCTACCAGCCGCGGCGGACCTTCGATGCCGAGGCGCAGCAGGCGCTGGTCGACAGCGTCCGTGCCCAAGGCATCCTGCAACCTTTGCTGGTGCGCCGGCATCCCGACCAGGAAGGGCATTACGAGATCGTCGCCGGCGAGCGGCGCTGGCGGGCGGCGCAGGCGGCGCAGCTGCACGAGGTGCCGGTCCTCCTGCGCGAGCTCGCCGATCGCGAGGCGCTCGAGATCGCGCTGGTCGAGAACGTCCAGCGCCAGGACCTCAACCCGCTCGAGGAGGCCGAGGGCTATCGCCGCCTGCTCGACGAGTTCCACCACACCCAGGAGGATCTCGCCCGCGCCGTCGGCAAGAGCCGCAGCCACATCGCCAATCTGCTGCGCCTGCTGGCGCTGCCGGACGAGGTGCGCGAGCTGATCCGCGAGGGGCGCCTCACCGCCGGCCATGCCCGCGCGCTGATCGGCCTCGACAACGCGACGGCGCTGGCGCATCAGGTCGCCAAGGCCGGCATGAGCGTCCGCCAGGTCGAGCGCCTGGCCCAGGCGCAGCACCGCGACAAGGAGCGGCCCGACAAGGCGGCGAGCCTCGCGCCGAGCGATGCCGACATCACCGTGCTCGAGCGCGAGCTGACGCAGCTCCTCGGCCTCAAGGTGCAGATCGTCTTCAACGGCCAGGGCGGCGTGCTGAGCGTGCACTACCGAACGCTCGAGCAGCTCGACGACGTGCTGCGCCGCCTCAACAACCTGCCGCCGCTGTCGCGCGCCTGAGCGCGGCCGCCGCTCGTGCAACGAGCGCCGGGAGGATCGAAGGAGGCGCTTTTCTTTGCGCCACCAAGAACCGCGGATCCTCGCATTTGCCTAAAATTGCCGGCGAAACCTCGCGCGGGGTGATGCCGATCAAGGCACACTGTCGGGTCGCGATGATGATCGATCCCGGCTGGCGCTTTCGGGGGTCGCAGACTGCATGAACAGGGCCGCTTCGCTGCGCGTGCAGCACCTTCGCGCCGTCATCCAGCGGTTCCGCAGCGGCGCCGACGAGGCCACGACGCAGTATTTTCGCGAGCTGATGGCACAGACCGCGGCCGAGCTCGAGGCCGCGGCGGCGGCGCTCGAATCCGAGGAGCGCGGCCCGGCGCCGGCCTGAGCCGGCGCGTCAGGGGTCCAGCGCCGCCGCCAGCCGCCTGGGCGCGGTGAGGCGATAGCTGCGCGTCACCACCACCGCCACCTCGCGCCAGTCGACGCCGCGATCGAGCCACATGCCGATCCAGCCCTTGTGCCCGAAATAGGGCGGCACGAAGAAGCGCTCGGGATCGGCCGCGACGAGATGCTCCTGGTTTCCGGGCGGCGCCTTGCACCACACCGCCGGGCGGCCGTCGCCGTCATCGGCGATGTGCAGCGCGAAGATCTTGTCGCGCACGCGGAAGGTCTTCTCGTCCCAGGTCTCGCGCTCGGCCGCCTCGGGCAGCGTGAGGCAGAGGCGGCGCAGCCGGTCGATGCCGGTCTTCGCCATGGCCTCAGCGCCGCGCCGCCGCGCCGCGCGCGATGCGCAGCAGCGCGTCGCGGCACACCGCCTCGGGCGGCAGCCCGGTGCGCTTGGCGTTGAGCTCGGCCTGCAGCAGCAGCTCCAGCGCGTGCCGCGCGCGCCGCTCGGGCCACAGCCGCAGCTGGCGCCGGAAGCGGTCCTGCAGCTTGAAGAAGAGGGGCGGGCGCAGGCTGCGCAGCATCTCGTCCTCGCTCATGCCGCTCTCCAGCCGCGCCTGCGCCAGATGCAGCCGCTGGAAGTGCCGCATCAGCGCGCGCAGCACCGAGACCGGCATCTCGCCTTCCTGGAAGGCGCGGCCGAGCGCGCGCTCCAGCCCCGGCGCGTCGCCTTCCGCCGCGGCGAACACGACATCGTCGAGGCTGAGCTGCGCGCTGTCGCCGATCACCGCCTCGGCCTCGCCGAGCCCGGCCTTGCCGCCATCGCCGACGAAGAGGGCAAGCTTCTCCAGCTCGCGCCGGCTCAGCATGCGGTCGCCGCCGAGATGTTGCGCGAGATAGGCGAGGGCGTCGGCGGAGACCGCGATGTTGCGTCCGCCCAGCACCTCGCGCGCGAGTTCCTCGAGCGCGCGGCGGTCGTCGGCGTAGCAGGCGATGGCGGCGGCGTTGCCGGCGCTCTCGAAGGCGCGGCGCAGGCTCGAGCGCGCCGCCAGCTCGCCGGCCTCGACCACGACGACGCTGTCGCCCGGCGGCGGGCCGGCGAGAAAGCGCTCGAAGAGCGCGCCGACGCCGTCGCCCGCCTCGCGCACCCGCACCAGCCGCCGCCCGCCGGTGAGCGACAGCGCCGCCGCCTCGTCATTGAGCCGCGCCGGATCGGCGGCGAGCGCCGCGGCGGCGAGATCGCTGACGCGGAAGGGATCCCTGAGATCGCCGGCGACCGCCAGCGCCAGCCGGTCGGCGCGCTCGCGCACCAGACCGGCATCGGCGCCGTAGATCAGCGCGGCGCGGATCGCGGCGTCGGGCTTGGCGAGAAAGGCGGCGAGGCGGGCCGGCGGCAGCTTCACGACCGGCCTTCAATCCGCGACGCGGGCGTCGTGCTGCTGGCGCAGGAAGAGGGAGAGCCGCAGGCGGATCTGGTTGGCAAGATCGCGCACGGTGCGCTCGCGCGCATCGTCCTCGCCGACCTGCGCCGCGTAGGCGTCCTCGAGAATCGTGAAATCGGAGCTCGACACCGCGGTCGAGGTGTAGACCGGCTTGTGCGTGTCGATGGTGGACAGGTTCATCGTGGCGGAAACGTCGATGCGGCCGCGGATCGAGGTGGCGTCGCGCTGCAGGCCGAGATCGACGCGCGAGGCACGCATGATGACCTGGAGCACGTAGCGCCGCTTGACGGAAAGCCCGTCCGGGTTGAGCTCCTCGCGCAGCATGAACTCGAGCTTCTGGCCGTCGCGGTCGGCGATCGGCAGCACGATGATCGCGGCGAGGTCGGGATCGAGGACCTCCTGCTGGCTCTCGCTGTAGAGCGGATGGAAGCCGCACGCCGCGATCAGCGGCAGCAGCGGCAATCCCAGGAGGGCGCGCCTAGACCACGACATTGACGATCCGGTTGGGCACCAGGATGATCTTGCGCGCCGGCTTGCCTTCCATCGCGCGCCGCACCGTCGGCTGCGCCAGCGCCGCCGCCTCGGCGGCCGCCTGCGCGCTGTCGCGCGGCAGCTCGATGGTGGCGCGCAGCTTGCCGTTGACCTGCACCGCGACGGTCACGGTCTCCTCGACCACCAGCGCCGGATCGGCCGCGGGCCAGGGCTCGTCGGCGAGCAATCGCTGGTGCCCGAGCGCCTGCCACAGCTCCTCGGCGAGATGCGGCATCATCGGCCCGATCAGCCGCACCGCCGTCTCGATGCCTTCGCGCATCACCGCGCCGGCGCCGTCGCCCTCGCGCATCTCCTCCAGCAGATTGGTGAGCTCGCGGATGCGCGCCACGGCGCTGTTGAAGCGGAACTTCTCGATATGCTCGGTGACCGCGGCGATGGCGCGGTGGATGGCGCGGCGCGTCTTCAGCGCCTCGGGCGCGAGCGTCGCCGGCACCGCGGCGCCGCGCGGCGCGAGCGCCACCGGCGGCTCCGTCGCCAGCCGGTGCAGGCGGTTGACGTAGCGCCAGGCGCCATCGATGCCGGCATCGGTCCATTCGAGATCGCGCTCGGGCGGGCTGTCGGAGAGCAGATAGAGCCGCGCGGTGTCGGCGCCATAGCCCTCGACGATCGCCTCGAGCCCGACCACGTTCTTCTTCGACTTGCTCATCTTCTCGGTGCGCCCGGCGGTGACGGCGCGGCCTTGCGCATCGACGAGATTGCCCGCATCGTCGCGGTGGACCTCCTCGGGGAAGAGCCAGTCGCCCGCGGCGGTCTGATAGGTCTCGTGACAGACCATGCCCTGGGTGAAGAGCCCGGCGAACGGCTCCTTGACGTCGAGATAGCCGCAATCGCCGAGCGCGCGGCTGAAGAAGCGTGAATAGAGCAGATGCAGCACGGCATGCTCGATGCCGCCGATATACTGGTCGACCGGCATCCAGTAATCAACGTCGCGGCGCTCGAAGGCGGCGGCGGCGCGCGGCGAGCAGAAGCGGTCGAAATACCACGAGCTCTCGAAGAAGGTGTCGAAGGTGTCGGTCTCGCGCACCGCCTTGCCGCCGCAGCCGGGGCAGGCGGTGTATTTCCAGCTCGGATGGCGGTCGAGCGGATTGCCCGGCTGGTCGAAGGTGACATCCTCCGGCAGCCGCACCGGCAGATCGTGCTCCGGCACCGGCACGATGCCGCAGCGCTCGCAATGGATCACCGGGATCGGGCAGCCCCAATAGCGCTGGCGCGACACGCCCCAATCGCGCAGGCGATAGGCGATGGTGCCCTGTCCGGCGCCGAGCCGCTCGAGCCGGTCGATCGCCGCGCGCTTGGCCGCCGGCACGGCGAGCCCGTCGAGGAAATCGGAATTGAAGATCGTGCCGTCTTCTGTGTAGGCCTCCTTACCGATGGAAAAAGCCGCGGGATCGGCGCCGGGCGGCAGCACCACGGGCTTCACGCCAAGCCCATATTTCCGCGCGAAATCGAGATCGCGCTGGTCATGCGCCGGGCAGCCGAAGATGGCGCCGCTGCCGTACTCCATCAGCACGAAATTGGCGACGTAGAGCGGCAGCTCCCAGCCCTCGACCAGCGGGTGCAGCACCTTGACGCCGGTATCGAAGCCTTTCTTCTCCGCCGTCTCCAGCACCGCTTCCGAGGTTCCCATGCGGTTGCATTCGGCGATGAACTCGGCGAGCGCCGGATTGTCGCGCGCGAGCTCGGCGGCCAGCGGATGGTTGGGCGAGAGCGCGCAGAAGCTCGCGCCATAGAGCGTGTCGGGCCGCGTGGTGAAGACCTCGAGCCGTTCGTTGCGCCCCGCGAGCGCGAAGAAGACGCGCGCGCCCTCCGAGCGGCCGATCCAGTTCTCCTGCATCAGCCGCACCCGCTCGGGCCAGCGCTCGAGCGTCTTGAGCGCGTCGAGGAGATCGTCGGCATAGCGGGTGATGCGCAGGAACCATTGCGACAGCAGCCGCTTCTCCACCGGCGCGCCCGAGCGCCAGCCGCGGCCGTCGATCACCTGCTCGTTGGCGAGCACGGTGTGCTCCACCGGATCCCAGTTGACCCAGGATTCCTTGCGATAGGCGAGGTCGGCGGCGAGGAAGTCGAGGAACATCTTCTGCTCGTGCCGGTAATAGTCGGGATGACAGGTCGCGATCTCGCGCGACCAGTCATAGGAGAGGCCCATGCGCTTCAGCTGCTCGCGCATGGTGGCGATGTTGGCATAGGTCCATTCTGCCGGATGGACCTTGCTCGCCATCGCCGCGTTCTCCGCCGGCAGGCCGAACGCGTCCCAGCCCATTGGATGCAGCACGTTGAAGCCCTGCGCGCGCTTGTAGCGCGCCACCATGTCGCCCATGGTGTAGTTGCGGACATGGCCGACATGGAGCTTGCCGGAGGGATAGGGAAACATCTCCAGCACGTAGTATTTCGGCCGCGCCGGATCGGTCTCGACCGCGAAGGTGCCGTGCTCGCGCCAGACCTGCTGCCAGCGCGCTTCCGCTTCCTTGAAACTATAACGCGCCATGGCGCGGCATCCGCTCTCTTGACGAACGACCCGATGAACCCTTGCGGATGCGCCTATCGCACCGACGCCGTGCTGAGCCGCATCTGCCGCGCGCGCGTCAGGATGGCGTTCTCGATGTCCGGGCCGGTCTTGGCCTCGACCGGCGCGTCGGCCCATTGCCCCGAGGCGTCGCGCTTCTGGCGGAAGACGGTGCAGCGCACGCCGTCGGCGCGCAGCTCGCGCCCGAGGATGAAGACGTTGACCTTGAAGCGCTCGTTCGGCGTTCCCGCCGGCGAGAACCAGTCGGTGATGATGACGCCGCCGAAGGGATCGGCCGAGGCCAGCGGCATGAACGAGACGGTGTCGAGCGTGGCGCGCCAGAGATAGGAATTGACCCCGACCCCGGCCGGCCCGGCATTGCTGTTGTTGTTGGTGTCCTTCTTGTCGCCGAAGCCGAAGAGGCCCTTCATCAGCGCGAAGCCGCTCTCCGTCCCCTCCTGCGTCTTGGGGTTGTAGGCGGTATAGGGGTTGTATTTGGCGTCGGTGTGATAGGGGTCCTCGGCGCGCTGCACCGAATCCGTATCGGTCTCGGTCTGCGCCGGGCCGCCGAACCAGCCGCAGCCGGCCACGAGACTCGCCAGGACGAGCGCTGGCGCCATCCTTCGGGTCGACATCCTACCCTCCTCCACTAACCCCGCCCGGGAGCCCAGCCCCCCGCGGTCGGCGCGATCCTACACCCTGGCCGTGGGAAATCCAAATCGGGAGAGAGTTATCAGTCATCAGTTGTCAGTGGTCAGTTGGTTGGGCATCTACTGATAACCGACAACTGACAACTGAAAACTATGCCCTCCATCCCCACCACCCTCGCCGCCGTTCTCGCCCAGATCGCCGCCGCCGCGCGGGAGGCGGGGCGCGGCCCCGATGAGGTGGCGCTGGTGGCGGTGAGCAAGACCCATGATGCCGCGGCGGTGGAGGCCGCCATCGCCGCCGGCCAGCGCTGCTTCGGCGAGAACCGGGTGCAGGAGGCCCAGGCCAAGTACCCCGCCCTCAAGGCGCGCCATGCCGGGCTCGAGCTCCACCTCATCGGCCCGCTGCAGACCAACAAGGTGAAGGAGGCGGTGGCGCTCTTCGACGTCATCGAGACGCTCGACCGGCCGCGGCTCGCCGAGGCGCTCGCCCGCGAGATGGCGCGCCAGCAGCGCCGCCCACGCCTCTTCATCCAGGTCAATACCGGCGAGGAGGCGCAGAAGGCGGGGGTGGCGCCCGGCGAGGCCGACAGCTTCATCGCCGAGTGCCGCGGCCGCGGCCTCGCCATCGACGGGCTGATGTGCATCCCGCCGCAGGACGAGCCGCCGGCGCCGCATTTCGCGTTGCTGCGCGAGATCGCGCGGCGCAACGGCATCGCCCGGCTCAGCATGGGCATGAGCGCCGATTTCGCCACCGCGATCCGCTTGGGCGCCACCGAGGTGCGGGTGGGAACCGCGATCTTCGGCGCGCGCGGCGCCGATCAGCCGCCGGAAGCCTAGACCGCGCTCGACGGGGTCGCCGCGACGACGACCCGGGCATTGGCGTCGGCCTCGGCCAGCAGGCTCAGGAGATCGCCGAGCGCCAGGGCGACGCAACCCTCGGTGGCGGCGTAGTCGGGGCGCGCGACATGGAGGAAGATGGCGCTGCCGCGCCCGGGAATGATCGGGCCGTCATTGTAGCCCAGCGGCACGATGACATCGTAGACCCCGTCCTCGCGCCACAGCGCCTCGGCGCGCGCGCCGCAGGGCAGCGCCACCGGCAAATTGTAGCGGGGATCGGCGGGGTCGTCGCACCAGCCGTCGCTCGCCGCCAGCGCCGATGCCGGCAGGCCGGTCTGCGGCGGCGCCAGCCGGTCGCCGCGATAGAGCAGCCGCCGCATCGGCCAGGCGCCTGCCGGCGTCCGCCCGTCGCCTTCGCGCTTCTGCGTGCCGACGCCGCCCCGCCCGAGCGCGCAGCGCAGCCGCCGCCCCTTCCAGAGCGCGACACCGTCGGCGTAGACGTGAAGGTCGGTCATCGGGTGTCAGTGATCAGTTATCAGTCGTCAGTTATCAGTCGTTGGTGCCGCTACTGACAACTGAGAACTGACCACTGACAACTCAATGGCTCCCATCGACCGCCTGCCCGCGCTGCTGCATCTGCTGCATGCGGGCGTATTTGTCGAGCGCGTCCATCATGCGCTGGGGAATGTCGACGGTCGCGTTCTGCGGCAGCGCGGCGAGGTCGGGCAGGTCCGCGGCCGCGGCGGCAGGCTGGGGTGCGGCCGATGGCGAGGCGGCCGGCGCGGCGGCCGCGGGCCTGGCCGCGCGCGCCGATATCGGCATGCGCAGGAAGTTCTGCGGCAGCTCCGGGCCGGTGAGCTGGAGCGGGACCGGCGCGGTGATGGGGCGGGGCGGCATCGCGCGCTCGCCATGGAGGCTGCGCTGCAGCGCCGCGTTCTGCGTCGGGCGCCCCTGCTCCGCCGCGCCGGTTGCCGCCGCCGGCGGCGCGGATTGGAAGAGCGGGATGAACGAGCCGCGCGACGCGAAGATGGTGCCGGGGGTGGCGGCCGCGGCAGCGGGCGGGGTCGCCGCTGCGGCCGCTGCGGCCACGGCAGCCGCGGCCGGTGCGGGGGCGGACGCCGTCGGCGCGCTGGCAGCGGCGGCCGGCGCGCTCGCATGGGCGGGCTTGGCCGGAGCGCCGGTGCCGGCGACCTTGGCCGGAGCGCCGGTGCCGGCGACCTTGGCCGGGGTGCTGTCTTCGCCGCTGACCAACGCCATCACCATCTCGCCGGGGTCCTTGCCGGTCTCGTCCCTGACCGCGGCGGAGACGGCGCCGGTGACGAAGCCGATCGGGCCGCCATAGATCCCGTCGCCGACCATGCGCGCGACATCGCCGGGCTCGTCGCCGGTGATCCAGCGATAGAGCGTGCCGATCAGCGGCAGGTGCTGCAGCGGGTTCAGCGTGTCGAGCACGTCGTGAAAGCTGAAGGAGGATCCGTCCTTCCAGGCGAGGTTCGGCGTCGAGCCGCCGGCGGCCGGGGTGGCGGCGGCGTAGATATCGTATGACATGGGCGCGGCATACATGGCAGGGATCATTAAGCAAACCCGATGCCAAGCGCGAGATCCGCGGTTTGCGGCGGGTTTTCCGCCTCCGCCGGCGCTGCGCGGCAAGAACTGCCGGGGTCGCCGCGCCGCCCGCCGGCAAGAATGCCCGGGACCGCGCTTGCGGCGGCCGCGCGGCTCCGATAGCGTGGCCGCCGTCATTGGGGAGTAGCCGCCCTCCTCTCGGAGGGGCCCGCGTCAACAGACTTGGCCGCCTGCGGGCGGGCCATGGCGCGGGCGGCAAGCGGGCGACGCGCCCGCCCTTGGCGAGACCTTTGGCATCGGCCGCGATCGCCCGGGCCGGGCGGAGGCGACCGGCGCCAACGGTCCCTGCTCCGCCCGGCCCCGCGACCCGCCCATGGAAGCGCTGCTGACCTCGCTGACCGTCGTCGCCATCGCCGAGATCGGCGACCGCACGCAGCTCCTGGCGCTGCTGCTCGCCTCGCAATTCCGCCGGCCGGTGCCCATCCTCTGCGGCATCTTCGTCGCCACGCTGGCGAACCACGCGGCGGCGGCGCTCGCCGGCGAATGGATCGGCGCGCTGCTGTCGCCCGCGGTGCTGCGCTGGGCGCTCGTCGTCTCCTTCGCCGGCATGGCGGTGTGGACGCTGTTCCCGGAAGCGTCCGCCGGCGAAGGCGCCGCCCTGCCGCGCTACGGCGCCTTCCTCACCACCCTCGTCGGCTTCTTCGTCTGCGAGATCGGCGACCGCACCCAGATCGCGACCGTGGCGCTCGCCGCGCGCTTCGACCTGCTGCTGCCGGTGGTCATCGGCACCACGACGGGCATGATGCTGGCGAACGCCCCCACCGTGCTCTTCGGCCATTACGCCGGCAGCCGCGTCGGCGGGCGCAGGATCCGCTTCCTCGCCGCCGCCGCCTTCGCCATCGAGGCCGCTCCTGGCGCTTGCCGGCACCGCGCTGATGTAGAAGTTATCAGTCGTCAGTTCTCAGTTGTCAGTACGCGTCGAACTGACAACTGAGAACTGACAACTGATAACTTCCTCTTAGAGCCAGTGGCCGCTGCGGGTCGCCTTGGTGCGCAGGTAGCGCTCGTTATGGCCGTTGGCGGGAAAGATGTGCGGCACGCGCTCGACCACCGCGATGCCGCAGCGGTTGAGCGCCGCCACCTTCTCCGGATTGTTGGTGAGCAGCCGCACGCGCGTGAAGCCCAGCTGGCGCAGCATCTCGGCCGCCGGCAGGTAGACGCGCTCGTCGGCGTCGAACCCCAGCTGCTCGTTGGCATCGACCGTGTCGAGTCCGGCATCCTGCAGCTGATAGGCGCGCAGCTTGTTGACCAGGCCGATGCCGCGGCCCTCCTGCGCGAGATAGAGCAGCACGCCGCTGCCGGTGCGCGCGATCTCGACGATGGCGCCGCGCAGCTGGTCGCCGCAATCGCAGCGCAGGCTGCCGAGGAGATCGCCGGTGAAGCATTCCGAATGCAGCCGCACCAGCACCGGTGCTTCGGGATCGGGATCGCCGATCAGGATGGCGAGATGCTCGATGCCGCCGTCGCTCGGGCGGAAGGCGATGATGCGCGTGTTCTCGGCGTCCGCCAGCGGCACCCGCGCCTCGCTCACCGGCCTGAGCGAATGCGCCGCCACCGCCTGATAGGACACCACCTGCGCCGCCTCGAGCAGCATCAGCCCCTCGCGCTCGGCGAGCTGCGCCGCGGCGCGCGCGCTGACCGGCGCGGCCACGACCGCCGGCAGCAGCCGCGCCAGCTTCACCAGCTCGACCGCGGCGTCGGCGGCCTCGCTCGCCGCCGTCACCGGTCCCGCTTGCGGGTGCGGGATCGCCTCGGCGCCGGGATCGGCGAGGTCGCGCAGCTCGGCCGCGGCGGTCTCGGCGCCGAGCCGCAGCAGCACCGCCCCGCCCTTGCCGCTCGGCGGCTCGGCCAGGCCCAGCGCCGCCGCGCGCCGGCGCGTCAGCACCAGCGACAGCGGCTGCCCCGCGAGCGTGCGCAGCCGCTCCAGGCTTTCCGGCGCGATCGCCTCCGCCGCCTGGACGAGCAGCGCCGTCTTGCCGTCGCGCAGCAGCACGGGGCAGCCGCGGCGCAGATCGGTGATGGCGCGGTCGACCTGGCGCAGCGCGCGCTGGTCCGGCGTGACCGGCAGGGGGACTGGCTCGGTGCTGAACAAGAACTGGCTCCCGCCCCTTATGTAGTGATCGCCGCCGCCCGTTGCCGCCCCGCCGCCACCAGCTGGACCGTATCGGCGGCGAAGGAATAGCAAAGCAGCCCGACCGCGGCCAGCGCGAGCAGCCCGGCCGGACCGGGGCCCCAAAATGGCGCCAGCGCCGCCAGCAGCAGGGCGATGCCGGCGACACAGATGGCCTTGCGGCGCCGGAGCGGCGGCAACGGCGCCGCCAGCGCCGGCCACAGCCGGCCCGCCCCGAGAAAGATATAGCGCAGCAGCCCCGCCGTCAGCACCCACCCGCCTGCCTGTCCCGCACGCCAGACCAGCGCCGCCAGCACGAGCATGAAGAGGGCGTCGACCTCCATGTCGAAGCGGGCGCCGAAGCGGCTGGCGAGCCCGGTTTTCCGCGCCGCCCAGCCATCGACCCCGTCGAGCAGCAGCGCCGCCGTTCCGGCCAGCGCCAGCAGCCACCGCCCGGCCTGCCCCGGCACGACGCCGTCGCAGAGCACGCCGATGAACAGCGTCACCGCGGCGGCGCGGGCCAGCGTCACGGCATTGCCGGCGCCGAAGCGGCGATGCGGCGCGTGGCTCGCCAGCCCGGCCAGCACCAGCGCCGCGATCCCGGCATATCCCGCCATCGCGCCGGCCGGCAGCCGCCAGCCGAGGCCGGCGAGCTGCTTCAGCCCCAGCGCCGCCGCCGCGGCGAGGGCGCCGGCCAGCGCCAGGCGCCAGCCGGCGTCGATCAGCAGGGAGCGGGGCGGCATGGCGGCGGGCGGGCGTGTCACGAGGCCGCGACCATGGCGCCAAAACCGGGCGACCACAAGCCGCTCGCCTCCGCCTCGCGCAAAGTTGAGCGCGCGGCCGCGCTCCCCACCCCCCCATCACCACCGTCATCCCCTCCCCCCTTGAGGAGCAGGGGAATCGCATATGAGGCGAGGTTAGCTGTTGCGCGTCGGGTCTTGGTAGATTTTTTAGGTCTCTCCAGAGTTTGGAGGGCCCGATGGAGAATTTTCTCGCGGTGTTCGCGGACTTGTCGGATCCGCGAGCGGCGAATGCGCGGCACGATCTGCTCGAGATGCTGGTGGTCGCCCTTGCGGCGGTTCTGTGCGGGGCGGAAGGCTGCGCCGAGATGGCGCTGTTCGGCCAGTCGAAGGAAGGCCTGTTGCGGCAATTTCTCCGACTCGAACACGGCATCCCGAGCCACGATACATTCAGCCGGCTGTTCCGGCTGCTCGACCCTGAGGCGTTCGAGGCGGCATTCCGGCGCTTCATGGCGCGCTTCGCCAAGGAACTCGCGGGCGTCGTCGCGATCGACGGCAAGGCGGTGCGCGGCGCCTTCGAGCGTGGCGGGCGCACCACGCCGTTGCATCTGGTCAATGTCTGGGCGGTCGACCAGCGCCTTCTCCTGGCGCAGCGCATCGCGCCCAACCGCAACGAGGCCGCGGGCGCGCTCGAAGTGCTCAAGCTGCAAAGCCCAAGGATAGCTGTTGAGGAGGAGGGTCAGGGTGGGGGGTAGCCCCAAGCGCATCGCGACCATGCGTCGCAAGACGTCAGCCCCCTCACGGCGTCTCCACGAAGTCGCGCAGCCGCGCCAGCGCGTCGTCCCATTGGGCGGAGATCTCGTCGAGATGGCGGCGGATCTCGGCGAGCCGCTTCGGCTGGAGCTCCCAGATGCGCTCGCGGCCGGCGCGCGCGCTGCGCACCAGCCCCGCCGCCTCGAGCGCGCGCAGATGCTTGCTCACCGCCTGGCGCGACACCGCCGCACCCTCCGTCAGCCGCACGATGGAGAGCGGCCCGCCACGGCAGAGCCGCGCGACGATGCGCAGCCGCGTCGCATCGCCGAGCGCGGCGAAGACCGGCGCCGCGGCGGCGAGCGTGCGGGCCGCACGGCGCCGGGGCGTCCGGCGGCGCGACCGGGCGCTGCGCGGGCGCGTCAATCCCGCCCCTTGAGCGTCAGGTATTTCTCGATGAGCGCCGTCTGCTTCTCCCAGCCGCCCTCGTTCGCGGTGAAGGCGCGGGCGCGGCGCGCCGGCGGGAGCTGGTCGAAGCTCGATTCCGACAGGGTGAGAAGCGTGCCGCCCTCGACCGCTTCGAGCTCGAAGAGGACGAGCGTCATCGGCTCCTTGGCATAATCGACCCCCGGCTCCACGGCATAGGGATGCCAGCGGAACGCGAAGCGCCGCGGCGGCTCGATGCGATCGACGACGATCTCGAACGCCTTGCCTTCATGGGGCTGCTGCAGCCGGGCGATCTCGGGATCGACGCGCGTCGGCACGATCTTGCCGGTGAGCCGCGCGCCGGCGACGAAGGGTCCGTCGAAGGCGACGCCGAACCAGGTGCCGAATTCGCCGGCGTCGCTGATCGCGCGCCACACGCGCTCGACCGGCGCCCGCAGCAGGATGCGCTTTTCGATGCGGTCGGTGCTCATGAGCAACCCCCTGGTTGCCCGTTTATACGGCGCCCCGCCGCCAGACGCAACCGCGTGGTTGCTCTTTTGCCCCCGGCGAGCACACCCGCCGGCACCGGCGCTCCTCCCGCGCCGGAACCGCCTAGGAAATCGAGCCGATCTCCTCGCGGATCAGCGCCGCGAGCACGGCCCAGAACTCGCCCATCTCGCTGTCTTCGAGCGCGAAATGCGCCTCGGCAAATTGCTGCGCGACATCGGCCGCCCGGCTGCCGTGCCGGCGGATCATGGCGGCGACGCATTGGCGCACATCGTCATCAGGGTCCATAAAAAAATATTCATCGGCCCCGTGATCTTTCGCCGTGATCCACATCAAGCGGCCGCCATTTTCGAGCCCGGACCGGATCGGAAGCGCCCCCGGACCCGCCGCCACAGACGCCCCCCTCATTTGATGCTACGATGCCGCATCACTGGCAACGGATCACGGGCGCCGGTGGCTGAGAGCAGCGCGCGCTCCCGCCTCCACAGGGAGCCCCGCCATGCCTTACCGCCGCCGGGACGCCGACTATCTCCGGGCCAAGGCCGCGCACTTCCGCCAGCTTTCCGCGGCATACAGCACCCCGATCTCGCAGAAGATGATCGAGGTTGCCGATGCGCTGGAAGCCCGGGCGGCGGAGCTCGAGCAGCGGCCCGACCCGCGCGAGTAGCGCCCGCCGGTCTAATGGTTTCGCGGCGTGCGCGGCACGCGCAGGGCCGCCGGCGCGGGATCCAGGCTCCGGCGGAAGCGCCACAAGGTCCAGGCCAGGAAGGCAGGCGCCCCCACCGCCGCCGCGGTCAGGATATAGGGCTCGGCGCCCAGCCAGATCGCCAGCGGGATGAAGATCATCCCGTCATCGGGATCGAAGCCGTTGGCGCTCGGGAACCCGGCGGCGCCTTCGAGGCGCTCCACCCGGCTCACGACCCAGAAGATCATGGCGATGGCCGCGCCCGCCACGGCGCCGAGCGCGACGGCGACGCCGCCCAGCGCGCCGGTCTCCATCCCCACGCCCATGCCGAGGAAGATCAGGATGTTGGCGGAGTAATCCGCGTAGAGATCGAAGCGATGGCCGCCGCGCGAGATTCTGCCGCTCTGCCGCGCCAGCTCGCCGTCGGCGCGGTCGAGCAGGAACGACAGCAGGAAAATCGCCGCGCCGAGATCGGACCGGACGGCATCCCCGCCGGCCAGCAGCAGGGCAGCGGCGATGCCGGTCATGAGCCGCAGCGCGGTGAGATGATTGGGCGTCACCCCGGTACCGACCAGGGGGCGCACGATCGGCCGCACGATCCGGTGGACCCAGGTGTTGTGGCTCATGCGAAACTCCCGCTCACATTCTATCCCCGTGGCCCATCAGCCCACGCGCGGCTCCCGGTGGTAGCCATCGCGCGTCCCGACTGAACCGCCGCCCGGCGCAGGCGTTCTGTTGCCGAGCCGGCACCATCTCCCGGCCATCGGGTAAACGCGCCGCGAGAAGTGATGACCCATGCCGAGAAACCGCCGCAAGGTACTCTGCGTCTTCCCCCGTTACACGCCCTCCTTCGGGACCTTCGAATACGCCTACCCCCTCAAGGGGCGGGTCTGCGCCTTCATGCCGCCGCAAGGCATTCTCGTGGTGGCCGCCTATCTGCCGAAAGCCTGGGAGGTGCGCTTCGTCGACGAGAACATCCATCCGGCGCGCGACGCCGATTTCGCCTGGGCCGATGCGGTCTTCATCAGCGGCATGCACATCCAGCGCCGGCAGATCCTCGATCTCAACCGCCGCGCCCATGGTTTCGGCAAGCCCACCGTCCTGGGCGGCCCTTCGGTGTCGGCCTCGCCCGAAACCTATCCCGATATCGACTACCTGCATATCGGCGAGCTCGGCGACGGCACCGACCGGCTCATCGCGCTGCTCGACGAGACGGAGCGCCGGCCCTCACGGCAGATCGTCTGCACCACCACGGAGCGCGTGCCCATGTCGGACTTCCCGGTTCCGGCTTACGCGCTCGCCCGGATCGACCGCTATTTCCTCGGCAGCGTGCAGTTCTCGAGCGGCTGTCCCTATCGCTGCGAGTTCTGCGACATCCCTGCGCTCTATGGCCGCAATCCGCGGCTCAAATCGCCGCAGCAGGTCACCGCCGAGCTCGACGCGATGCTGGCGCGGCCGGGGCTCGGCTCGGTCTACTTCGTCGACGACAATTTCATCGGCAACCGCCGGGCGGCGCGAGAGCTCCTCGCCCATCTCGTCGAGTGGCAGCGGGCCCGCGGCTATCCCATCGAGTTCGCGTGCGAGGCCACGCTCAACATCGCCCGGCAGCCCGAGCTGCTCGCGCTGATGCGCGAAGCCCGGTTCTGCACCATCTTCTGCGGCATCGAGACCCCCGAGCTCGGCGCGCTCCACGCCATGGCCAAGGATCACAATGCCAGCCTTCCCATCCTGGAGGCGGTGCGCATCCTCAATTCCTACGGGCTCGAGGTCGTTTCCGGCATCATCCTCGGCCTCGACACCGACACGCCGGAAACGCCGGCGCGCATACTCGAGTTCATTCAGCAATCGCAGATCCCGATGCTCACGATCAATCTGCTACAGGCGCTGCCGCGCACGCCGCTCTGGGATCGGCTGCAATCGGCCGGGCGGCTCGACGGCGACGAGTCCCGCGAATCCAATGTCGACTTCCTGCTGCCCTACGACGATGTCGTCGCGGCCTGGAGACGCTGCGTCGCCGCAGCCTACCGGCCCGAGGCGCTCTACCAGCGCTACGCCTACAACGTCCGCCACACCTATCCCAACCGGCTGCAGCCGCCGGCCTCGCCGGCGCGCGCCTCCTGGGCGAACATCGCCAAGGGGATGCGTATCCTGGCGAACCTGCTCGTCCGCGTCGGCGTCTTCGCGACCTACCGCCGCACCTTCTGGCGCCTTGCCGGGCCGCTCTTGCGGCAGGGCCGCATCGAGGACGTGATTCGCGTCGGCCTCGCCGCGCATCATTGCATCACCTTCGCCGCCGTCGCCGCCACCCACAACGCCTCCTTCTATTCGCCTCGGGAGGCGCGCGGCCGTGCGCTGACCGCCCCTGCACCGCGGAAAGGCCCGTATGAAAGCCACAAAAACGCGCATCGCCGCCGGGCGATATGACCCGAAGTTGGGCAGCGCTTCGCAGGGCGTGCGTCACGGGAACCTTTTCAAAATGGTGACGATCATGACAGCGGCGCGCGCTGCGCCGACGCGCGGAGGTCTTGCGCGCCTGCGCAAGCCGCGTGGCGAGAATGCTAGGTGACTGATCGTGAGCGCCCGCCACACGATAATCCCGTCCGACCGCACCGGCACGCGGCTACCGCTCGGCCGCGCGGCCGCGCTGCGCGCCGAGATCTGCTCGCCCTTTCTCTCCTTCCTGATGGAGGCGCATAGCGGCCTCTCCGCCAAGATCGTCGAGGAAGCGGGATTTCGCGGCATCTGGGCGTCGGGCCTGACCATCTCCGCGAGCCTCGGCTTGCGCGACAGCAACGAGGCATCCTGGACGCAGGTGCTCGAGGTGCTGGAGTGCATGGCCGACGCCACGCAGCTGCCCATCCTCGTGGACGGCGACACCGGCTACGGCAATTTCAACAACGTGCGCCGGCTGGTGCGCAAGCTGTGCGAACGCCGGATCGCCGGCGTCTGCATCGAGGACAAGCTCTTTCCCAAGACCAATTCCTTCATCGGCGAGGGCCAGCCGCTGGCCGAGATCGGCGAGTTCTGCGGCCGCATCAAGGCGGGCAAGGACAGCCAGAGCGACGCGGATTTCGTCCTGGTCGCCCGCGTCGAGGCGCTGATCTCGGGGTACGGGCTCGGCGAGGCGCTGCGCCGCGCCGAGGCCTATCACGCCGCGGGCGCGGACGCGATCCTGATCCATTCCAAGCAGCCCACCGCCGGCGAGGTGCTGGCCTTCGCCGAGCGCTGGCAAAACCGGTGCCCCGTGGTGATCGTCCCGACCACGTACCACGCGACGCCGACCGCGCATTTCCGCCGGGCCGGCATCTCGACGGTGATCTGGGCCAATCACACGCTGCGCGCGGCGATCACCGCCATGCGCGACACCTGCCGCCGCATCGCCGAGGATGAATCCCTGCACGAGGTGGAAGGTCGCATCGCCGGCGTGCAGGATGTCTTCCGCCTGGTCGGCAATGCCGAGCTGGAAGCGGCGGAGCGGCGCTACCTGCCGGGCCGCGTCACCAATCGCGCCATCGTTCTGGCGGCCTCGCGCGGCGATCTGGGCGCGCTCACCCGCTACCAGCCGAAATGCATGATCGACGTGCGCGGCCAGTCGCTGCTGCAGCGCCTGGTCGACGTGCTCGCCGACAGCGGCGTGCGCAACGTCACCGTGGTCCGCGGCTACCGCAAGGAGGCGATCGCGCTCCCCGGCATCGCCACCGTCGACAATGATCGCTATGCCGAGGCCGGCGAGGCGTACTCGCTGGCCTGCGCCCGGGCGCAGATCGACGGCGACACCGTCATCGTCTATGGCGACATCCTCTTCCGCCGCTACATTCTCGACGGGCTGCTCAACGCCGAGGGCGACATCGTCATCCCCGTCGACACGCTGGGCCGCTGGCGCCGGTCCGGCGCGGCGGTGCGCGATCTCGTCGCCGCCGACCGGCCCTTCTCCGGCAGCTATCTCGACGACGGCCCGGTGCGCCTGCTCGCCGTCGCGCCGACATTGCCGGCCGCGGAATGTTGCGGCGAATGGATCGGGCTGGCGCGCTTCACCGCCCAGGGCGCGCGCTGGCTGCGCGAGGAGATCGACCTCATCGAGGCCGAAGGCAGGTTGGACGAGGCCGATCTGCCCTTGCTCCTCACCCGCCTCGCCGGCAAGCACGCGGTCCGCGTCCACTACATCACCGGCCACTGGCTGGACGTCGACACGCTCGAGGATCTCTCGAACGCGCGCAACTTCACGTGACCGGAGCGATGATCGCCGCGGGCGAATTCATCGCCGAGGCCGCGCGGCGCGGCTTCGACTTCTATGCCGGCGTCCCCTGCAGCTTTCTCACGCCGTTGATCAATGCCCTGCTCGGCGACGCCCGGCTCGACTATGTCGGCGCCGCGAGCGAGGGCGAGGCCGTGGCCATCGCCGCGGGCGCCTGGCTCGCCGGCCGCCGGACCGTGGTGCTTTGCCAGAATTCGGGCCTCGGCAACGCGGTCAACCCGCTGACCTCCCTCAACGCGCCGTTCCGCATCCCGACCCTGCTGATCACCACCTGGCGCGGCCAGCCCGGAATTCCCGACGAGCCGCAGCACAAGGTGATGGGCGAGATCACCCACCGCCTGCTTTCCGACATCAATGTCGAGCATGCGCCGTTCCCGCGCCGGCCGGAGCTGCTGGCGGACGATCTTGGCGCGCGCGACGGAGCGCATGGCGGCGACCGACCTGCCCTTCGCGCTGGTGATGGAGAAGGACACGCTGCGCGACGAGGCGCCCGGCGTGCGGCCGGCGCTCGCGCGCGCCGCCGGCCGGCGCGAGGACATGGCGAGGCGACGGCGATCTCCCGACGCGCGCCGCGCTGCTCGAGCGCTTCCTGGCGCGCGTGGACCCCGCCGCGGCGGTCATCGCCACCACGGGCAAATGCGGCCGCGAGCTCTTCACGCTGGCCGACCGGCCGCAGCATCTCTACCAGGTGGGATCGATGGGCGGCGCCTCGGGCATGGCGCTCGGCCTCGCCCTCAACACGCGCGGCGCCGGTCGTCGTCCTCGACGGCGACGGCGCGGCGCTGATGAAGCTCGGCAGCTGGGCCACCATCGGCGCCCATTGCCCCGGCAACCTCACCCATATCCTGCTCGACAACGGCGTCCATGATTCGACGGGCGGCCAGCCGACCGTGTCGGCCTCGGTCGACTTCGCCGCCGTGGCGCTCGCCTGCGGCTATCGCTACGCCGTCTCCTGCCGCAGCCTGGACGGGTTCGAGGCGGCGCTCCAGCGCGCGACCGCCGCGCCGAAGCCCGCCTTCATCCATGCCCGCATCGCTCCCGGCTCGATGGCCCGACTCGGCCGGCCGACCATCGCGCCCGAAGCCGTGGCCCGCCGCTTCAAGGCTTTCGTGGCGGCGGCGGCGGATCACGTCCGGTGAGGCCTTTGCCCAGCCTCCTCGCCATGGCCGCAGACGAGCGCTTGTTCCTGAGCCCGCGCTTTCGCCGCAGGGCTATCGCCTATAGGATTCACCACGCAGGCACGGAGAACACGGAGAAAAATTCTGACGGCACCATAAAGCCATCATTGCCGCCCCCGCGAAAGCGGGGGCCCAGGAGCAACCGCTCGTCAGCGACTTCTGGTTCCCCGCTGTCGCGGGGAAGGCAAGAAACGATGATTCGATCGGCTCGGCACGTCTCAGGCGCGCCATCCTTCTCCGTGACCTCCGTGCCTGCGTGGTGAATCCTATGTGCAACAGCCGCCGCCGCGCGCAGGACGATGCCGCAACCGCCGCACCAGGGAGGCACGTCATGACCGAAGCTGCCTTGTTGTTCACGCCGGGGCCGCTCACCACCCGCCTGGAGACGCGCCGCGCCATGCTCGCCGATTGGGGATCGCGCGATCCCGCCTTCATCGCCATGACCGCCGAGCTGGGCGAGCGCCTGCTCGATGTCGCCGGCGCGCGCGCCAGCCACGTCGCCATCCCGCTCCAGGGCAGCGGCACCTTCATCGTCGAGGCGGCGATCGGCACGCTGGTGGCGCCCTCCCAGCGCCTGCTCGTGCTGGCGAACGGCGCCTATGGCGAGCGCATGGTCGAGATCGCGCGCCGCCTCGGCCGTCCGGCCGAGGCGCTGCGCTGGCCGGAGGACCGGCCGGTCGAGCCGGCGGCGGTCGAGCGCGCGCTGATCGCGAACCCCGCGATCACCCATGTGGCGCTGGTGCATTGCGAGACCACCTCCGGGCTGCTCAACCCGCTCGAGGCGGTGGCGGCCGTCGCCGCGCGGCACGGCAAGCCGCTGCTTCTCGACGCGATGAGCAGCTTCGGCGCGCTGCCGCTCGATCTCGGCGAGACCCCGGTGGCGGCGGTGCTGGCCTCCAGCAACAAATGCCTCGAAGGCGTCCCGGGCCTTGCCTTCGCCCTGATCGAGCGCTCCCTGCTCGCGCAGGCGCAAGGCGTCGCGCCGAGCCTCAGCCTCGACCTCTTCGACCAGTGGCGCGGCTTCGAGAGCAACGGCCAATGGCGCTTCACCCCGCCCGTCCAGGTCGTGGCGGCGCTGCTCGAGGCGCTGCGCGCGCTCGCGGCCGAAGGCGGCCCGCCGGCGCGCCGGCGGCGATACGCGGCGAATTTCCGCACCCTGGCCGAGGGGATGGGCCGGCTGGGCTTCCGGCTGTTCCTCGACCCCGCAATCCAGGCGCCGATCATCGCCACCTTCCACATGCCCGCGGACGCGCGTTTCCGCTTCGAGCGCCTTCTATGCCGCGCTCGCGGCGCGGGGCTTCATCATCTATCCCGGCAAGCTCACCGGCGCCGCCAGCTTCCGCATCGGCTGCATCGGCGCGATCGAGCCGGCCGATCTCGAGCGGCTGCTGGCTGCCATCGCCGACGTCCTGCGCGAATTGGGCCTGGGGGAAGGGATCGCCGCCCGGCCGCCGCTTGCCGCTGCCGGAAAGGAATGCCGATGACGAGCGATCGCTCCGGGGCCGCGCAGCAGCGGCCTGCCGCCATCATCCTTGCCGCCGGCATCGGTCGGCGCCTGGGAAGCGACGGCCCCAAGATCCTGCTCGAATTCGGCGGCCGGACCCTGCTCGAGCGCCACATCGAGGCGCTCCGCGCCGCGGGGATCACGGACATCGCTCTCACCGTCGGGCACGGCGCCGATCTCGTCCGCGGCGAGCTGCGGCGACGGCAGCTCCTCGACCACGTCACGCTGGTCGAGAACCCGCGCTACCGCGAAGGCAGCATCGTCTCGCTCTGGGTGCAGCAGGCGCGGCTCGCGGCGGCCTCGCGCGTGCTGCTGATGGATGGCGACGTGCTTTACGACCACCGCATGATCGCCCGCCTCCTCGCCGCGGCGCCCGAGAACGTGCTGCTGCTCGATCGCGCCATCGAGCCCGGCGACGAGCCGGTCAAGATCTGCGTCCGCGGCGACCGCATCGTCGATTTCGCCAAACGCCCGTCCGAGGCGCATGACTGGCACGGCGAGTCCGTGGGCTTCTTCCGCTTCTCGGCCGGCATGGCGGCGGCGCTCGCCGATCGCGTGGACGCCTATCTGCGGCAAGGCGCGGCCGGCCTCGAATACGAGGCGGCGATCCGCGACCTCATCCTGGCGCATCCCGATCGCTTCGGCTGGGAGGACATCAGCGATCTGCCCTGGACCGAGATCGATTTCGCCGAGGATGTGGACCGGGCGCGGCGCGCCATCCTGCCGCGCCTGACGGAGCCGGCCCGTGTCTGACGCTTCGCTGGCGGATCGGCCCGCGCCTGCCGGGATCGAGGCCTATCATGCCGCCGGCTGGGCGCTGGTGCGCGGCTTTTTCTCCGCGCGCGAGATCGAGCGCATGGCGCGCTGGACCGACGAGCTGCTGGCGCTGCCGGAGGAGCCGGGCAGGCACATGGTCTATTGGGAGGAGAGCCTTGCCGGCCGCCGCGTCGTGCAGCGCATCGAGAACTTCGTCCCCTATCATCCGGGCTTCGACCGGCTGGTGCGCCACGGCCGGCTGCGCCGCGCCGTCGATCGCCTCCTCGGCGAGCGTTCCTGCCTCTTCAAGGAGAAGGTCAATTTCAAGATGCCCGGCGGCGCCGGCTTCGAGCCGCACCAGGATCAGCAGGCGGGCTGGTCGCGCTATGCGCCGCTCTTCGTCACCGCCCTGGTGACGATCGATCCCGCGACGCTCGAGAACGGTTGCCTCGAGATGGCCGACGGTCCGCGCCGCACGCGCCTCATCGGCGAGGAGTGGCGCCCGCTGACGGCGCAGGAGATGCGGAGCTTCGCGCTGGTGCCGATCCCGACCGAACCCGGCGACGTGCTGTTCTTCGACAGCTATGCGCCGCACGCCTCCAAGCCCAACCGCACCCGCCATCCGCGCCGCATCCTCTATCTCACCTATAATGCGGCCTCAGCGGGTGATCATCGCGACCGTTATTTCGCCGAGAAGCGCGCCAGCTTTCCTCCCGACATCGAGCGCGCTCCCGGCGAGGCGATATAAATTCCGCGTGTGACGCCCTGGAAATTTCGGCCCGTGCGTCCTTAGCCGTTCCGATCCGGGAACCCGTGCTCCGACAAAAGCACCGCCGCGCGGCCGCGGCTGGTGCATCGCCGGCATCGCGTCCTTGTCGCCACTTCCTCGAAGGTCAGATTGCGCCCGAGTTTGTAGGCGAGGTCGCGCGGGTCCAGGCGGTCGGCGTGGCCGCACCAGCGGCAGAACAGCCACAGCAGGCGCCGTGCCTTGACGGCGTCCTGCAAATCTCGGATCGGCCCGACATGCTCCCGCGCCATGGGAACAATTGAAGAACTCTGCGGCGCCGGAGTTGAGTCCATAAGCTGGAAAACATGTTGCCGCGAAACCCGCGCCGGCCCGCTGCCGCGATCGCCCTACTCCTTCGGCACCTCGATGCCGCTGCCGAGGCCCGGGACGTTGACCTGCCAGAGATGCGGGCTGCGCCTTTGAACACGGGCAGGTCCGCCGTGCTCCAGCCGCCGCCCAGCGCACGCCGCGAGATTGTCCTCGACCTCTATTGCGAAATCAATCGCCAGACGCCGAGTATGAAGTAAGATATTTGGAATAGAGCCAACTTCGAAAAACTCACTGAGGCTAACGCGATTACAAAAGCAAATACGATATAGGTGGTAATGAAATATTTTCTCCGTACGTTAGAAATTTCTAACAGGTCACGAACAATTACAGATCTACTTTGCCACTCCCTGTGAGTTACGACCCATACTATGGCCAGAAAAAGAAATATAAGAAAAATCAGTGTCACGATGTGAGAGAACGCAAACTCGCCGGCTGATTTTAATAAGGTAGTTTTGTTTGGATCGATAAGAGGTTGAACCAGCATTACCAAGAGTATGACAAAAATAGTTGATAACAGTAGAGCAAAGGAACGATTCCCCACAGCTTTTGTGAGTTTGATAATTTGATCAGTTGCTCCCTCGTTGGCCTGCGCGATCTCCTCTTGCCAACGCGCGTTCAATGATTGAAGCAACGCCTCATCATTAAATTCAGGAATTCCATTCGGCAATGGGCCGAGAGACCGCTCGCAGATCGCTTGGAAGGATCGGCAATAAGCATGGACGCCAGCAGCCTGAAACAACGATTTTACATCCGCAAATCGACGGGTGCGAATAATATAGTGATGCAAAGAGAAGACTATGTTGCGGCGCCAGACTGTGCGACCAAATTTGCGTTCTTGCAACATTAATATCGTATCTGAGAAAGGAGAATGATGCTGATGATTATGGCTTAGATCACGGAGGAAGAAATATGATTGGTCCGATATCCATCTTGGAATGTCGTGGTTGTAAATGCTTGCATAATTCAGTGACGCATATTGCAGATTTTTATCGCGGAAGTGTGGACTTGAAAAATAACATTCTCCGCTGCGGTTTAAATGGAACGCAACCTCAATGTCAGATGAAGTGTTGAGGCAATTTTCAGCACGGCCGAAACTATCTTCCAAAATTTGATCTCGCTCAACCAAAAGCGAGAGTTGACTATTGTTTATCTCGTAGATATTTTTTCGGACATCTTTTTCCGCTTTTGTTTTCCAGTCGCGTCGTGATTTGAAAATATAGATTTTGCCTGTGATGGCTTCGATCGCGCCCGGTACACCAGTTGATCGGGCCGCCAAGGCAAACCAAAACGACCCCTCGATATTGCAGAAATAGTGGACGATCGGCTGGAAAAGAGCGTCGCTTAAGGAGCGACGCTGATAGGCGAGTATGAGGCGCCCATTTTGAGTCGCAACGTTGGCGTAGATCGCTTCTGTCGGATGTCGCGCTTCTCCGATGTGCCGAAATGAAAGGTGACCGTTAGCCGTAGGAACCCAGCCAGCGTAAGGAAAAACGTTCCCGGCCGGCTCGGCGGTTTCGTGCCGCTCAGCGGAAAACACGATCGAACGTGTCCCTCGACAGCCGACCGCTGATCTCCAATCTTCCCTTCCTCTTATTGTAGACCATGCCCGCTTGAACGCGCGCATCGGGAATCCAGTCGTCTCTCGTGCGCGCTCTTCCGAGCAGAGCGTCTAGGATCTTGGGAGTGCGGACAGCGCTCTTTTTACCCTCAATTTTGTCTGCTCGAATCAAGCGCAATGCGATACTGAGAAGGCCTGCGGCAAAGAGCAGGCCACCAGCGAGAGTAAGATAGCTAAGTGCGAGGCCCATTTCCCGTCCTCCTTCTCAGCCAATGGCAAAAGGCCATTCGGCCAAGCCGAAAAGCTCCTAAGCGGTCAGCCGCTAGGAGGCAAAGAAGAAGTATGCTAACTATATGAACTGATGGAGCTTACGTCAAGAGAGAGCACTGGCCGCCTATTGTCTATCTATCGGGGACCGCCGCAGAACGCGCCGGCTCCGCTCGTCGACAGCATGCAATATCCCCCTCAAATCGCATGTTGCGAACACTGAAGCCAGCATACCCGGTCGCCAGGAAGCACCCCGGGCAATCCCCCCAGCCGCCCCTCATTCGCCCCCTACTCCTTCGGCACCTCGATGCCGCTGCCCATTCCGGGGATGTTGACCTGCCAGAGATGCGGGCTCGGGCCTTTGAACACGGGCAGGTCCGCCGTGCTCCAGCCGCCGCCCAGCGCCTTCACCAGCAGGATGTCGGCCTCCAGCCGCCGGCGTCGGATGTCGAGGTCGTTGCGCTCGTTCAGCAGCGCCACCGATTGCGCGGTGACCACCTGGAGGTAGGGGTCGACGCCGCCGACATAGCGGTTGGTGAAGATGCGCAGCGAATTCTCCGCCGCGACCACCGCCGCCTTCTGCTGCTGCGCCTCGCGGTCCAGGATCTGCAGCGCCGCGAGATTGTCCTCGACCTCCTGGAAGGCGGTCAGCGTCGTCTGGCGATAGAAGGCGATCGTCGCCTGGTAGCTCGCGATCGCGGCGTCGGATTCCGACCGGCGCAGCCCGGCATCGAAGATCGGCTGGGTCATGGTGGCGCCCACCGCCCAGGCGAGGCTCGACCATTCGAACCAGTTGGACGCCGCCGTGCCGATGAAGCCGCCGACGCCGCTCAGCGTCAGCGAGGGATAGAACGCCGCCTCGGCGATGCCGATCTGCTCGTTGGCGGCGGCGACGCGGCGCTCGGCCGCGGCGATGTCCGGCCGGCGCTGCAGCAGCTCCGAGGGCACGCCCACCGGCACCGGCGGCGGCTCCAGCGCCAGCGGCGCCGGCGGCAGGCTGAAATCGCCCGGCGGCTTGCCGATGAGCACGGCGATCGCATGCTCGAACTGGGCGCGCTGCACGGCAATGTCGGTGGCCTGGACCTGCGTCGTCTCGAGCTGCGTGCGCGCCTGCGCCACGTCGGCTTCCGACGCGCCGCCGCCGGCGAGCCGGTCCTCGGTGAGCTTCAGCGCGTCGGCAAAGTCCGCCACCGTGTCGTTGAGCAGCTTCTGCTGCGCGTCGGCGTTGCGCAGCTCGACCCAGTCGATCGCCAGTTCGGCATGGAGGCTGAGCGCGGCGGTGGCGAGATCGCCGGCGCTCGCCTGCGCCGTCTCGCGCGCGGCGGTGACGCCGCGCCGGATCTGGCCCCAGAGATCGACCTCGTAGGAGAGATCGAAGGGCAGCTGGTACTCGCCGACCGGCGTCGGATGCGTCTGCGGGAAATAGGGCGTGTGGGCGGAATCACGCAGCGAGGTGATGCTGGGCGAGACCGCGAGCGCTGGATACTGGCTCGCCTGCTGCACGCCGATCAGCGCGCGCGCCTGGCGGAAATTGGCTTCCGCCACCTTGAGGCTCTGGTTCGCGGCGGTGACCTGGTCCTCGAGCGCATCGAGCTCGGGATTGCCGAAGATCTCCCACCATTTGCCGCGCAGCGCCCCGTCGAGCGGCTGCGCCCGGCGCCACAGCCCGGCCGCCTGCCCCGGCGGCAGCTCCTTGTAGACGGCCGGCGTCGCCACCGGCGGTGCCGCCTTGTAGTCGGGGCCGACCATGCAGCCGGCGAGCAGCCCGGCCAGCGCGCCGGCGGCCCAGCGATGTCCCCCCCTCATGGCGCCGCCTTGGCGTCCTTCTCGGTATTGACGTGGACGGCGACGCCGCTGACCAGCGAATCCGAGGGGTTGAGGATGACCTCGTCGGTCGGGCTCAGCCCCTCGATCACCTCGACGATGTCGCCGTAGTCGCGGCCGATCTTCACCGGCACGAGCTGGACCTTGCCGTCGCGCACCACGCCGGCCTGCAGCCCCTCCTTGCGGAAGAGCAGGGTATTGGCCGGCACCGTCACCGACTTCACCGCCGCCGGCAGGCGGAAATGGACGTTGACATAGGCGCCGGGCAGCAGCTTCTCGTTCGGGTTCGGCACGTCGACCTCGACCATCAGCGTGCGCGACGCCATGTCGATGGCGTTGGCGGTGCGCGTCAGCGTGCCGGTGAAGCTCTGCCCGGGATATTCGTCGGCGGTGACGTCGGCGGTGCTGCCGACGCGGATCGCCGGCGCGTAGCTCTCGGGCACCTGGACATAGACGCGCAGCGTGTCGATCGCCGACATGTGGAAGAGCTCGCGCGCGGGCGCTGCCCCGCCGGCGGCGATCAGCGCGCCGATGTCGATGTTGCGCGCGGTGACGACGCCGTCGAACGGCGCCTCCACCCGCTCGAAGGATTGCAGCTGCTCGAGCTGCGCCACGTTGGCCTCGCGCGACTGCACGATCGCCTTGTCGCTGTTCATCGCGCCGACCGCGTTGTCGCGGTCCTGGGTCGAGACCGAGCGCGTCTTCAGCAGGTTCTCGTTGCGCTCGGCGGTGATCTCCGCGAGCTTGAGATTGGCCTGCGCGGTGGCGAGGTCGGCGCGCGCCTGGCGCAGCTGCTGGTCGACCTCGGGCGTGTCGATCTCCGCCAGCAGCTGGCCGCGCTTCACATGCGCGCCGATATCGAAGTACCAGCGCTTCAGGTAGCCGTTGGTGCGGGCATAGATGCTGGTGTCGCTGAAGGCCTGGGTGTTGCCGGGCAGCACCAGCGCCTGGTCGGGCGCGCCGGGGGTCGGGCGCATCACGTCGACCGTCGGCACCGCCGCCGCCTCGGTGGTCCGCGCCAACTCGAGCTCGGTCTCGGCGCGGCTGCGGATGCCGGCATAGATGGCGCCGCCGATCGCGATGACCACAGCCGCCAGCAGCACCGGCAGGCGCCAGCCGCGGGCGCGCCGGACCTGGCGCTGGCTCAGAGCGCCGGGCGGCGGGAGGCGTTCCGCTTCGCGCGGATCGTCGGGCGGCATGGACGGGTTCTCCGGTGGGGCGTCATGGGGAGCGGGGATGGGCGGCGGCGGGCGCCGGGCCGGGCGGCCGCCGGTTGTGCAGCAGGGCGAAGACCGAGGGGACGAAGACCAGCGTGGCGACGGTGGCCAGCAGCAGCCCGCCGATCACCGCGCGGCCGAGCGGCGCGTTCTGCTCGCCGCCCTCGCCCAGGCCCAGCGCCATCGGCACCATGCCGATGATCATGGCGAGCGCCGTCATCAGCACCGGGCGGAAGCGGGTGAAGCCGGCCTCGACCGCCGCCTTGACCGCGTCGCCATGCTCGGCCAGGCGCTCGCGGGCGAAGGAGACGACCAGGATGCTGTTGGCGGTGGCCACGCCCATGCACATGATCGCGCCCATCAGCGCCGGCACGCTCAGCGTCGTGTTCGTGAAGAACAGGCACAGCACGATCCCCGCCAGCGCTGCCGGCAGCGCCGTGATGATGATGAAGGGGTCGAGCCAGGACTGGAAGTTGACGACGATCAGCAGATAGACCAGGACGACCGAGAAAGCCAGCCCGGTCAGCAGGTTGGCGTAGGAGGTCCGCATCGTCTCGACCTGGCCGCGCATGCGGATGAAGCTGCCGCGCGGCAGCAGGCTGCGGTCCTTGGCGACGATGCGCTCGACCTCGGCGCCGGCGGCGCCGAGATCGCGCCCCTGCACCGAGGCATAGATGTCGACGACGCGGCGGATGTTGTAGTGGTTGACCACCGCCATCTCCTGCGAGCGGGTGATCGAGGCGATGTCGGCGAGCATCGCCGACGCGGCCGGCGGTCGGCGAGGTGATCGGGATGTTCTCCAGGTCCTGCAGCGACTGCATCTTGTATTGCGGCGTCTGCGCCGCGAGGTTGTAGTTGACGCCGTTGCCGGTGTTGAGGAAGAACATCGGCGCGGTCTGGAAGCTGCCGCTCAGCGTGTTGAGCACGCTGGTCGCGACGTCGCTCTCGGTGAAGCCCGCCTGCTGCGCCTTGGTGCGGTCGACCTCGATCTTGAAATCGGGATAGTCGAACTGCTGCTGGATGCGGGTGTCGACCACGCCCGGCACGTGCCGGATCTCCGCCAGGATGCGGTTGGCGACCTGGCGGTTGTCCTGGATGTCGGCGCCCTCGATCTGGATGTCGATCGGCGCCGGCAGGCCGAAATTCAGGATCTGGGTCACGATGTCGGCGGGCAGGAAGAAGAAGGTCACGCCGGGAAACTTCTCCGGCAGCATCCGGCGCAGCGCCGCGACATAGTCCAGCGGTCGAGCGGTGGTCCGGCTTCAGCGACACCATGATGTCGGCGTCCGCGGCGCCGATCACGCCCGAGATCGAATGGGTCAGGTTGATGGTGCTGTAGGGCAGGCCGATATTGTCGAGGATGGTCTCCAGCTCGCTCGCCGGGATCCTCTGCCGGATGACGTCCTCCACCAGGTCGGCGAGCCGCGCCGTCTCCTCGATGCGCGTGCCGGTCTTGGCGCGCATGTGCAGCATGAACTGGCCGCTGTCGGTGGTCGGGAAGAAATCCTCGCCGAGCCAGGGCAGCAGCAGCAGGACGGCGAGGCCGGTGCCGAGGAAGGCCGGGATGAACAGCTTGCGGTGGCGCACCAGCACCGCCAGCAGCCCGCCATAGGACAGCCGCAGGCGCTCGAAGCCGCCCTCGAAGGCGCGCTGCAGCCGGACCAGCGGATTGCGCGACGGCCCCGCATGATGCGACTTGGCGCTGCAGCAGGTACATGGCCATCGTCGGCACCAGCGTGCGCGACAGGACGTAGGAGGCGAGCATCGCGAAGACCACCGCCTCGGCCAGCGGGATGAAGAGATAGCGCGCGACGCCGCCGAGGAAGAACATCGGCACGAAGACGATGCAGATGCACAGCGTCGAGACCAACGCCGGCACGGCGATCTGCGCCGCGCCGTCGAGGATCGCCTCGTGCAGCTCGTGCCCTTCCTCGAGATTGCGCTCGATGTTCTCGATCGTCACCGTGGCGTCGTCGACCAGGATGCCGACCGCCAGCGCCAGCCCGCCCAGCGTCATGATGTTGATCGTCTCGCCGAGGAAGCTCAGGCAGATGATCGAGGTCAGGATCGAGAGCGGGATCGAGACCGCGATGATCAGCGTGCTGCGCCAGCTGCCGAGGAAGAGCAGGATCATCGCCGCGGTGAGGCAGGCGGCGATCACCGCCTCGCGCACCACGCCGGTGATGGCGGCGCGCACGAAGATCGACTGGTCGCCCAGCGGCTGGATCTTGAGCGACGGCGGCAGGGTCTGCGCCACGCGCGCCAGCAGGTTGCGGATGCCCGAGACCACGTTGAGGGTCGAGGCGTTGCCGGCCTTGAGGATGCTCACCAGCACGCCGCGCTTGCCGTCCTGGCGCACGATGTTGGTCTGCGGCTGGAAGCCGTCGCTGACCGTGGCCACGTCGCGCAGATAGACCGTGGCGTTGTTGACCAGCTTGATCGGCAAATTGGTCAGCTGCTCCAGCGTCGTCGGCGCGCCGTTGAGGTGGATGTCGTACTCGAACTGCGCGATCTTCGCCGTGCCCGAGGGCAGCACCAGGTTCTGCCGGCTGAGCGCGGCGAGCACGTCGCCGGGCGAGAGCCGCTTCGCCTGCAGCCGCTGCGGGTCGAGCGCGATCATCACCTCGCGCATCTTGCCGCCATAGGGATAGGGAATGACCGCGCCCGGCACGGTCACCAGCTGCGTGCGCAGGAAGTTGAGCGCGAGATCGTTGAGCTGCGCCTCCGAGAGGCCGTTGCCCGAGAGCGCGAGCTGCAGGATGGGCACGCTGGAGGCGCTGTAGTTGATGACCAGCGGCGGCTGCGTGCCCGGCGGCAGGCCGCGCAGGATGGTCTGCGATGCCGCGGTGACCTGCGCGTTGGCGGTATCGAGGCTGGCGCCGGGCTGGAGGAACACCTTGACGATGGCGATGCCGTCATAGGTGGTGGATTCGATGTGCTCGATGTTGTCGACGAGGGTGGTGAGGATGCGCTCGTAGACGGTGGTGATCCGGCCTTCCATCTCCTGCGGGTTGAGGCCGGTATATTTCCAGCCGACGGCGATGACCGGGATGTTGATGTTGGGGAGGATGTCGGTGGGCGTGCGCAGAATCACCAGCGGGCTGGCGAGCAGGATCAGCAGCGCCAGGACGATGAAGGTGTAGGGCCGGTTGAGCGCGAGCCGAACAATCCACATGCCGAGATCGTCTTTCTCCGGAGCCGCCGCCGTCGATTACGGCGCGGCGGGGTCACGCCCTAATTCTAGGCAGGACGCGGCGCCGCCATCTTCGTTGCATCGCACAACCATCATCGCCGGCCCGGTGCCGCACCGTCTCTCGACCGCGCCGGCCGGCATCGCGTGAAAGGCGCAGGGTCGTTCGTGCACATTGGAATTTTCACACCTTAATCAGATAGTTGCCGCTGCGCCACCGGGACATTGCCACAGCCCGGCCGGGGTGCCGCGGCAACCCCCGCGAAGGCCGCGGCCGAGAGGCCGTGCATAGCTGCATTGCACCATGCGCTGATCGAGCGATAACGGCGCCAACCCGGCCACCATATGGAGGCCATGATACTCTCTCCCAAGGCGTAAAAAGTCCATTGCACGATCGCATCGGCCGGCGGCGCGCCGCCGGCGACAATTTCCGCACGCCACAGCGGAGGGCGCGCCTGCTAGACTCGGATCCCATGAGCCTCGTTTCCTCTCCCGCCGGCGACGCGCTTGCCGCGCGCCTGTCGCGCGATGCCTACGCCTTCGTCGCCGGCGCCGAGATGCGCGCCGCGCTCGAGGCGGTGCGCCCGCTCGGCGATTGGCCGCGCTTCGCGGCGAGCTGGGACGACATGCCGGTCGACGGCTACATGGCCGATGGCGGGCGCTATCGCCGCCGCCGCCACGCCGTGTTCGCCGCCGCGCCGGGCGGCGCCATCCTGCGCGCGCCGCATCAGCCGCATTACCAGAGCCTCGATTACAACCCGCTGCATGGCGGCATCGAGCGCTGGTTCGCGCCGGTGACCGAGGACATTGCCGCCGGCGACAGCCTCGCCGCCATCCTCGACTGGAGCCGCGCGCTGTTCGAGCGGCTGGAGCAGGCGTCGCCCGCCTGGCACATCGAGACGCATCAGTTCCGCATCGAGGCCGGGCCCGGCCAGGCCGGGCAGCCGACGCCCGAGGGCCTGCATCGCGACGGCGTCGACTACGTGCTGGTGCTGCTCATCCGCCGCCAGAACATCCGCCGCGGCACCACCCGCATCCACGATCTCGACCGCCATCTGCTCGGCAGCTTCACCCTCACCGATCCCTTCGACGCGGCGCTGGTGCATGACGCGCGCGTCTATCACGCCGTCACCCCGGTCGAGCCCGTCGATCCCGCGCTCCCCGCCTATCGCGACGTGCTGGTGGCGACCTTCAAGCGCCGGTGAGCGGGCTGCGTCATTGACTGAGCGCGGATTTTAGCCCCCGGTGTACACCCACGGCGCAGTCTGCTCCCCAACGGTCCTGTGAACTGACCGGCTGCCCGCGGCGCCCTAGTATGGGGGCGGAGGCCGGGACATGGCGGATGAGAACGGGGTCTGGGAGAGCCTGCTGGCGCTGCGCCATCGCGGCACGACGCCGATGCCGAACGGCTGCGCCGATCCCGAGGCCGCGGCGCTCGTCGATCTCTACCTGCCCTTCGCCCAGGTGCCGCGCGGGCGCTGCTTTGCCGTCGCCCATCTCGGCCAGAGCCTCGACGGCCGCATCGCCACGCTGGCCGGCGCCTCGCGCTGGGTCACCGGCGAGGCCGATCTGCTGCACACCCACCGCATGCGCGCGCTCGCCGATGCCATCATCGTCGGCTCCGGCACGGTGCGCCACGACGACCCGCGGCTCACCGTGCGCCGCTGCGGCGGCGGCCATCCGGTGCGCGTGGTGATCGATGCCGAGCGCCGCCTCGGCCCCGGGCATCGCCTCTTCCAGGACGACGCCGCGCCCACCCTGCTGCTCGCCGCCGCCCATCGCGTGCGGCCCGGCGAGCGGCTGGGCCAGGCGGAGATCGTCGGGCTGCCCTGCGGCGCCGAGGGCTTCGCGCCCGCCGACATCGTCGCGGCGCTGGCCGAGCGCGGCCTGCGCTTCCTCTTCATCGAGGGCGGCGGCATCACCATCTCGCGCTTCCTCGCGGCGGGCGCGCTCGACCGGCTGCAGATCACCGTGGCGCCGATCCTGCTCGGCTCGGGCAAGCCCAGCCTGATCCTGCCTGCGGTCGCGGCGCCCGAGGCGGCGCTGCGGCCGCGGCTCCGGCGCTTCAGCCTCGGCCGCGACACGCTTTATGAATGCATCTTCCGTGATTGAGGCGCAGGCGTTCTGGCTGGCCGAGCCCGGGCGCGGCGAGATCCGGCGCGCGGCGCTGGCGCCGCCCGGGCCCGGCGAGGTGCTGGTGCGCGCGCGCCGCAGCGGCATCAGCCGCGGCACCGAGAGCCTGGTGTTTTGCGGCCGCGTGCCGCCGAGCCTGCATCGCGCCATGCGCTGCCCGTTCCAGGACGGCGATTTCCCGGCGCCGGTCAAATACGGCTACGCCTCGCTGGGCATGGTCGAGGCGGGCGCGCCGGCGCTGGTCGGCCGCCGCGTCTTCTGCCTCCATCCGCATCAGGACCGCTATGTCGTACCGGCCGAGGCGGTGGTGCCGGTGCCGGACGCGGTGCCCGATCGCCGCGCCGTGCTCGCCGCCAATATGGAGACGGCGCTGAACGGCCTCTGGGACGCGGCGCCGCTGATCGGCGACCGCATCGCCGTGGTCGGTGCCGGCACGGTGGGCGCGCTGATGGCGGCGCTCGCCGCCGGCATTCCCGGCGCGGCGGTGGAGATCGTCGACATCGATCCCGGGCGCGCCGCGCTGGCGGCGGCGCTCGGCTGCCGCTTCGCGCCGCCGGAGCGCGCCCGAGGCGAGGCCGATCTCGTCATCCATGCCAGCGGCAGCGCCGCCGGCCTCGCCACCGCGCTGGCGCTCGCCGGCGACGAGGCCACCGTGCTGGAGATGAGCTGGTATGGCGATGCGAGCGTGCCGGCGCCGCTCGGCGAGGCATTCCACGCCCGGCGCCTCAGCCTCGTCAGCTCGCAGGTCGGCGCGGTGGCGCCGGCGCGGCGCGCGCGGCGCTCGCGCCGCCAGCGCCTGGAGCAGGCGCTGGGATTGCTGGCGTCGCCGGTGTTCGATCATCTGCTCAGCGGCGAGAGCGCCTTCGCCGAATTGCCGCAGGTGCTGGCGCGCCTCGCGCGCGATCCCGCGGGCGCGCTCTGCCACGCCATAATTTACCCCTGACATTGACGCCGCTCTCGGCTTGTCATCGCCGGCGCGGGCCTGTATCTCGGCGTCGGGAGGATCGGCCATGTACAGCCTCGCCGTCAGCGACCACGTGATGATCGCCCACAGCTTCGTCGGCGAGATCTTCGGCCCGGCGCAGCAGCTCCACGGCGCGACCTACGCGGTGGAAATGGAGGTGCGGCGCGCGCAACTGGACGGCAACGGCCTGGTCTGCGACATCGGGCTCGCGCTGGCCGCGCTGAAATCGGTGCTGGGCGAGATCAACTACCGCAACCTCGACGAGATGGCCGAGTTCCGCGGCCGCAACACGACGACGGAATTCCTCGCCGGCGAGATCTTCCGCCGCCTCAAGGCGCGCATCGCGGCGGGTGCGCTCGGACCCGGCACCGCGGGCGGCCTCGCCACGATGCGCGTCACCTTGCGCGAATCGCCGGTGGCCTTCGCGGCCTTCGACGCCGCGCTCGGCTGATGGCCCTCACCTTCATCGTGCCGGGAGCGCTCGACCAGCTCACCGGCGGCTACCTCTTCGATCGTCATGTGGTGGAGGGCTTGCGGGCGCTCGGCCGCGAGGTCGCGGTGCGCGAGCTCGCGGGCCGCTTTCCCGAGCCCGACGCCGCGGCGGGCGATGCTGCGGCCGCGGCGCTCGCCGGGCTCGCGCCCGGCGCCGCGGTGGTGATCGACGGCATGGCGCTGCCGGCCTTCATCGAGTGTCTGACGCCGCAGCTGGCGCAGCGTCATCGCTTCGTCGGCTTCGTCCATCATCCGCTCGCGCTCGAGACCGGGCTGCCGCTCGAGACGCGCGAGGCGCTGGCGCTGGCCGAGGCGCGGCTGCTGCCGCTGCTCGCGGGCGTGCTCTGCCCCAGCCATACCACCGCCTGGCACATGGAGGAGTACGGCGTGGCGCGGGCGCGCCTGCTGGTGACGCCGCCGGGCACGGCGAAGCCGTCCGCGACGCCGCGCGTCGCGCTGCACGACGGGCCGGTGCGCCTGCTCTGCGTCGCGACGATCGCGCCGCGCAAGGGCCATCTGCTGCTGATCGAGGCGCTGGCCGAGCTCGCCGACCGCCACTGGCAGCTCACCTGCATCGGCAGCCTGACGCGCGATCGCGCCGCCACCCTGGCGCTGGAGCAGGCGATCGCGCGGCACGGTCTGGGCGAACGCGTGCTGCTGGCCGGTGAATGGCCGCCCGCGCGGCTCGGCGCCGCCTATGCCGATGCCGATTGCTTCGTCCTGCCCTCCTATCACGAGGGCTACGGCATGGCCTTCGCCGAGGCGCTGGCGCATGGGCTGCCGATCGTCGCCACCACCGCGGGCGCCATTCCCGAGACCGTGCCGGCCGAGGCGGCGATGCTGGTGCCGCCGGGAGACCGCTCCTCGCTGGTGCGCGCGCTTGCCCTGGTGCTGGACAAGCCGCCGCTCAGGCTGCAGCTCGCCGCCGCCGCGGCCAAGGCCGGCGCCGCCCTGCCGGACTGGCCCGAAGCGATCCGGCACTGGGCGCAGTCGCTCGACCGCCTGATCGGCGCCGGCTGAAGGAACCGCCGTCGCGCCGCGCTCGTTGCCGTGGTGCGCGCGCGCGCCCCGCGAGAAATCGCGGTCGCATCCGTCACTGAAATCTGCGAGAACGTCGCCAGGAGCGGCGGCATGGCACGAGGCGGCTGAAAGGACATCCGATGACCGGCTTCAGCCTCGACTGGCTGCGCCTGCGCGCGCCCTTCGATCGCGCCGCGCGCGATGCCGGGCTGGCGGGCCGCTTCGCTGCCGCGCTGCGCCGGCCGCCCGACCGGCCGCTGCGCCTCGTCGATCTCGGCACCGGCACCGGCGCCAATGCGCGCGCGCTCGCGCCGATCGTCGGCGGCGACCAGGACTGGGTGCTGGTCGACGACGATGCGGCGCTGCTGGGATTCTGCGCCGCCGAGCACATCGCCTGGGCGGCGCGCGAAGGCTACGGCGTGGAGAAGGAGCCGGGCGGGGTGGTCATCCACGCCGGCGCGGCGCGCTGGCGGCTGATGGCGCGGCGCATCGATCTCGCCGCCGACCTCGCCCGCGCCTTCGCCGAGCCCTATGACGGCGTCGCGCTGTCGGGGCTCGCCGATCTCGCCGCGCCGGCCTGGATCGACGCGCTGGCGGTGCAGATCGAGCGCCGGCGCGTGCCGCTGCTCTCGACGCTGATGGTCGATGGGCGCCGGGAATGGCAGCCGCCCGCCGCGGCCGACGCGCTGATCCGCGACGCCTTCGCCGCGCATCAGCGCCGCGACAAGGGGCTCGGCCCGGCGCTGGGCGGGGCCGCCCCGGTCTATCTCGGCGCCCGGCTCGCCGCCGCCGGCTGCGCCGTCGCCACCGCGTCCAGCGACTGGCGCATCGGGCCCGAGCATCCGGCGATGCTGCTGGCGGTGCTCGAGGCCGAGCGCCGCGCCGCGCGCGACGCCCATCCCGAGGCCGAGGCGGTGATCGCGCGCTGGGCGGAAGAGCGCCGCGCCGTCCTCGCCGCCGGCGGTCTGTCGCTCATCGTCGGCCATCGCGACCTCCTGGCGCTGCCGCGGGGGATGTAAGGCGCCTGTCAGCAGAACCCGCCACACCTCCTGGGGCGACTTGCGCTGCGCCCGTTCCCGGCGAATAGTGCGGCCGTGGGGTCCTGGAGGAGGAGCGAGCCATGGCAAAGGCGATCTGGCGGGACAAGGTGCTGGCCGAGAGCGAGCGGTTCGAGCTGATTGAGAACAACGTCTATTTTCCGCCCGACACGCTGAACCGCGCCTATCTCAAGCCCAGCGCCACCACCACCGCCTGCCCGTGGAAGGGCATGGCGCATTATTTCACCGTGGTTGTGGACGGGCAGGAGAATGCCGACGCCGCATGGTATTATCCGGCGCCGAAGCCCGCGGCGGCGGCGATCAAGGGCTACGTCGCCTTCTGGCACGGGGTCAGGGTCGAGCGCTGAGGTCCCGGCGGCGGCAGAGGAAGGCAAGGGCGGATGAGCGCGGGTCGCAGGATATTGATCGTCGATGACGACGCGGCGCTGCGCCATTCGCTCGCCGAGCAGCTGCAGCTGCACGAGGAGTTCCAGGCGGTGGGCGCGGAAGACGCCGCCGCCGCGCTTGCCGTGGCCAAGCAGCAGCATTTCGATGCGGTGCTGCTCGATGTCGGACTGCCCGACATGGACGGGCGCGAGCTGTGCCGGCTGCTGCGCCGCGGCGGGGTGCGCGCGCCGATCCTCATGCTGACCGGCGCCGACAGCGACGCCGACACCATCCTCGGCCTCGACAGCGGCGCCAACGACTACATCGCCAAGCCCTTCCGCCTCAACGTGCTGCTGGCGCGGCTGCGCGCCCAGCTGCGCCAGCACGAGCTGTCCGAGGACGCGGTTTTCACCATCGGTCCCTACACCTTCCGCCCGTCCGCCAAGCTGCTCACCGACGAGACCGGTCGCAAGAAGGTGCGGCTCACCGAGAAGGAGACGGCGATCCTCAAATACCTCTACCGCGCCGGCGACAAGATCATCGGCCGCGACACGCTGTTGAACGAGGTCTGGGGCTACAACGCCGGCGTCACCACCCACACGCTCGAGACGCATGTCTATCGCCTGCGCCAGAAGATCGAGCGCGATCCCACCAAGGCGCAGATCCTGGTGACCGAGCCGGGCGGCTATCGGCTGGTGCCGTAGGCGCGCCGCGCCGACGTCGTCGGGCGGCAGGTACCAGACACAAACACAAAAGAGTGATCGGACGATGCGGGGCGCGTCGCGGCCAGCGATGGCGCGCGCCATCGCACATCCATTCGTCTCGTCCCGCGCCGCGCGCTCGCCCGGCGGCACGGAAAAACCGCCGCTGTTCAATTTCCGAAAGGGAACCGCAATACGACTGAAAGAGAGATCGTTAAATATCCTGAACGCGACCCGTTCATGAAATTCCCGGGCGACGCCGCATCAGGGCGCGAAGGGGCAGCTCCGGCTGCGTCCTCGCGCCGCCGCGGCACGGTCCCTCGCTCGTCTACTCCGCAGAGGAACCGGCATGTCCGCACCTTGGCCGTCCTTTCCCGCCAACGCCCAAGGTCCGGCCTCGCGCCATCCCCGGCGCAGAGTGGCGGCGCGGCTGCTCGCCGGCACCGCGCTCGCGGCGGTGGCGGCGCAGGCGCAGGCGGCATCGCCGGCGCTGCCGACCGGGGGCCAGTTCGTCGCCGGGCAGGGATCGATCAGCGCCTCCGGCGCGCACCTCACCGTCACCCAGAAAACCCAGCGCGGGATCATCGATTTCCGGAGCTTCTCGATCGGCGCCGGCGCCAGCGTGCAGTTCGACAACGGCACCGGCGCGACGCTCAGCCGGGTCACGGGCGGCAATCCCTCGCTCATCCTCGGCAGCCTGCGGGCGACGGGCTCGCTCTATCTGCTGAACCCGCAAGGCGTGGTGATCGGCAAGGGCGGCGTGGTGGTGACCGGCGGCAGCTTCGTCGCCTCGACGCTCGATGTCTCGAACCAGGCCTTCCTGGCGGGCGGCACGCTGCTGTTCCAGGGCAGCTCGACCGCCGAGGTGAAGAATCTCGGCGAGATCTCGGCAACCGGCGGCGACGTCTTCCTGATCGCGCACGGCGTCGTCAACGCCGGCGCGATCACCGCCGCGCACGGCACCGTCGGGCTCGCCGCCGGCCAGGAGGTGCTGCTCAAGGACGCCTCCGATCCCGATCCGCGCGCCTTCGTGCGCGTGGGCGGCGGCGACGTCACCAACAGCGGCGACATCAGCGCGGTGCAGGCGGAGCTGGCGGCCTCGGGCGGCAACATCTATGCGCTTGCCGGCAATCACGACGGCATGATCAAGGCCACCGGCAGCGCGACGGTCGACGGCCATGTCTGGCTGACGGCGGGAAGCGGCAACGTCACCGTCTCGGACACGATCGCGGCGCAGAACGCCGACGGCTCCGGCGGCACGGTCGAGGTCACCGGCGCGACTGTCAGCTTGACGGCGAGCGCCGTCATCGATGCGCGCGGCACCACCAAGGGCGGCACGGTGCTGATCGGCGGCGACCGCCAGGGCGGCGCCGACCCGGCGCAGGATCTGGTATCGCATCCGGTCGCCAACGCCGAGACCACGACCGTCGCTGCCGGGGCCCAGATCCTCGCCGGTGGCGGCGCGGGCGGCGGCGCCGGCAATGGCGGCAATGTCGTGGTCTGGTCCGAGCAGAAGACGAGCTTCGCCGGCACGATCAGCGTCATCGGCGGCGCTCAGGGCGGCAATGGCGGCTTTGCCGAAGTGTCGAGTCATGGCACGCTCGCCTTCACCGGTAACGTCGATCGCCTGGCGCCCCGCGGTCAGGCCGGCACGCTGCTGCTCGATCCCGCGGGTCTCGACATCGTCTCGGGCGCCGCCGGCAACAGCACGATCTCGACGCTCACCACCGGCGAGCTCCTCCAGGAGCTGGCCGGCGGCAATGTCGTGGTGCAGACCGGCAGCGGCGACATCGAGGTGCAGAGCAGCTTCTCCTGGACGAATGCCAGCGCGCTGACGCTCAGCGCCTTCAACGGCATCGTCCTCGACAGCGGCGTGGTGATCGCCAACAGCGGCGGCGGCAGCGTCACGTTGCGCGCCGACAATACCGGCATCGGCGGCGTCAGCGGCGCCGGGCTGAAGTCGGGCTTCGGCCAGGTGAAATTCGGTGCCGGCGCGCAGATCGATCTCAGCGGCGCCACGCCGGGCACGGTCTCGATCCTCTACGACGGCTACGACACCGCCACCGGCGCCTTCGGCAAGACGAAGAATTACGCCAGCGACGTTGCCGGCGCGCTCACCGCCTACGAGCTGGTGAACGATGCCGCGCAATTGCAGGCGATCGGCGCCAGCTCGCGGTCGCTCAAGCAGGATTACGCGCTCGGCACCGGCTTCAGCGCGGCGGGCATCGCCTTCACGCCGATCGGCCAGCAGCGGCAGGCGTGTTCAAGGGCATCTTCGACGGCGAAGGCCAGACGATCACCGGCCTCGCCATCGGCGATGGCGGCACGACCGGCCAGAATCTGGGCCTCTTCAGCGAGATCGGCGCCGCCGGCATCGTCCGCAACCTGACGCTCGCCGGCGCCACGCTGACCGGCACCGCCGCGGGCGTCGGCGATGTCGGCCTGCTCGCCGGGACCAACAAGGGCACGGTGTCGAACGTCTCGGTCTCCGGCGCGATCGCGCTCGGCGCCGCCGCCGACACTATCGGCGGCCTCGTCGGCTGGAACGACGGCACGGTGACGCAATCCTCGTCGGGCGCCAGCGTCACGGCGGGGTCCGGCTCCGCCGCCATTGGCGGCCTCGTCGGCTTCAACGGGCTGGCCGGCGGTCGCGCCGGCTCGATCACCGCGTCCTCGGCCAGCGGCATCGTGACCGTCGGCGGCAACTCCTCCGATCTCGGCGGCCTCGCGGGCTTCAACGCCGCCAACGGCACGATCTCATCCGCGGCGGCGACCGGCGCGGTGGATGCTACCGGCAGCGGCTCCTCCTTCATCGGCGGCCTGGTCGGCGGCAATGAGGGCTCGGTCGCGTCCTCGCTGGCGACCGCCGCGGTGCTGGCATCGGGCGCGAAAGATGTCGGCGGCCTTGCCGGCGACAACACCGGCTCCATCACGCAATCGCTCGCCACGGGCGCGGTGCTGGCAGCGGGCGCCACGCATGTCGGCGGCCTCGTCGGGCGCACGCTCGGCGGCGGCACCGTCACCGCCTCCTTCTGGGACACCGAGACCACGGGCCAGGCGCGCAGCGCCGGCGGCACCGGCGCGACGACGGCCGAGCTCCAGCAGACGGGTGCGGGCACGCCGTTTGCCACCCTCGACGCCGGCAATACCGCCTTCGGCATCATCAACGGCTTCTCCCTCCCCTATCTGCTGTCCGAGTTTCCGACGGGCACGGCGCCGCAACTCGTCTCGGGTGCCGCGGGGACGAGCGCCGCCGGCGAAGAGGTGACGCTCGCCGCCAACGGGCAGATCCTCGGCGGCGGCTTCGTCGGCGCCAATGGCTACTACGAGCTTCTTCTGCCCTCCGGCGCGCTCGGCAACGGCAGCGCCGTCCTCGCCTTCCTGACGCCGCTCGCCGGCGGCAACGATACCGCCGGCAATGCGGTGCGGCTCGCCACGCCCGCCGCGGCGACGGCGATCGCCGGTGGCGCGTCCGTTGCCACCGTGGCGGAGACCGGGCTCGACATCGCCGCCAACGCCGTGCAAGTGACGACCGACGGCACGGGTCCGCTCGACAGCTCGCTGCTCGCCACGGCGGCGGGCGCCCTCGCCAAGCCCGGCATCCTTTACGGCGTCAGCGGGCACACGATCGATTTCGCCTCGGGCGTCAACGCGAGCTTTGCCGCCGGCAATGCCGATATCATCGTCGACGACAGGGTCGTGCTCCGCGGCGCCGGCGTGGCGACGCTCACCACCAACGGCGCGATCACGCTGAAGCGCGGCATCAAGAGCCAGGCGAGCGGCGACGCGATCGTGCTTTACGCCGGCGCGGCGAGCGGTGCCGCCTTCACCAACAATGCCGGCGCCAACGCTCTCGCCACGCCCAATGGCCGGTTCCTGGTCTTCACCAATACCGTCGGCGATGTCGCCGCCGGCGGTCTCGTCGCCGATCCGCTCTATGGCCATGCCTTCGCCGGCTACACGCCCGGCAGCCTCGCCGCCTATGCCGGCGATCGCTTCGTCTATGCCGAGACCGAGACCTTGACGGTGACGCCGGGCAGCGCCTCCGTGACCTATGACGGGCTGACGCAGACCGCGACGCCGAGCTTCACCTTCAGCGGCCTCGTCCCCGGCGATGCGCTGGCGCAGGCGGTGAGCGGCACGGCCGGCGTCACCGGCGGCAGCGGCCGCAACGCCGGCAGCTACGGCATGACGGCGACGCAAGGCACGCTCGCCTCGGATTTCGGCTACAGCTTCGCCTTCGCAAGCGGCACCTTCACCATCACGCCGGAGGCGCTGACGGTGAGCGCGGCGAGCGACAGCCGCGTCTATAACGGCACCACCGCCTCGACCGGCGCGCCGGTGATCACCTCGGGCACGGTGTTCGCCGGCGATACGGCCGGGTTCACCCAGGCCTTCGCCTCGAAGAACGTGCTCGGCACCAATGGCAGCACGCTCGTCGCCTCGGGCGGCGTGAGCGACGCCAATGGCGGAGCCAATTATGCTCTCACCTTCGTCACCGCGGCCGGCACGATCACCCCGGCGCCGCTGACGGTGAGCGCGGCGAGCGACAGCCGCGTCTATAACGGCACGACCTCGTCGATAGGCGCGCCGGTGATCACCTCGGGCACGGTGTTCGCCGGCGACACGGCCGCGTTCACTCAGGCTTTTGCCTCGGCGAACGTTCTCGGGACCAACGGCAGCGCGCTCGTCGCCTCGGCTCATGTGAGCGACGGCAATGGCGGCAACAACTACGCCCTCACCTTCGTCACCGCCGCCGGCACGATCACTCCCGCGCCGCTCGTCGTCGCCGCCCTCAATGCCAGCCATGTCGCCGGCGCGCCCGACCCGGTCTTCGCCGCGATCCTCAGCGGCTTCATCGCGGGCCAGACTCCGAGCGTGCTCAACGGCACGCTGCGCTTCAGCACCACCGAGCCGTCGATCGCCACGCCCGGGACCTATCAGATCCTGCCCTTCGGGCTCAGCGCGCAGAATTACCGGATCACCTACCTGCCCGCCATCCTGACGGTGACGGCGACGCCGCAGCCCAACGTGCCGCCGATCCCGTTCGTCATCACCAATCCCAATGGTACGTCCTATACGCCGGTCGATCCGCTGGTCCTGAGCCAGCTCGCGGGGCTGTCGCCCAGCGCCGGCGGCGGCGCGCCGGACGGCAGCCAGTGGTCGGCGCTGCTGCCGCAGTTCGACGAGAACGGCAATCCCCTGGGTGGCGTCCTGTTCTCCGATTCGAGCTTCATCGAGACCGGTCCTTCCGCGCCCGAGGGCCAGTCCCCTTGATCGATCGGCCAGGGCGTCCGGACCAGCGATCCGGGCCGAGGCATCGCCGTGACCGCTCTCTGGCGGCGCTCTGCGCCGCGGCGCTGCTGCTGCCCGTGGCGGCCGAGGCGCAGAACTATTCCGAGGTGGCGCCGCAGACGCTGGCGCCGCGCGCGCTCGCGCCGCCGCCCTCGCCGCCGCTGCCTGTGCCGCGCCGGGATCCTGCGGCGCATAAGGTCATCGTGCCGGCGATCAAGGCGCTGGTCTTCGTGCCCGGCGTGGCCGCGGTGGTCAAGGCCGGACGCGACGCCCGGGGCGTCGAGGTGGAGCGCCTGCCGCTGCTCGAGGACGACGCGTTCCGCGCCGCGGTAGCGCCCTTCATCGGCCAGCCGCTGACCCTGGCAAGGCTCAACGAGATCACCCGCGCGGTCATTCTGCGCTATCGCGACAAGGACCACCCGCTGGTCAACGTCGTCGTGCCGGAGCAGGACGTCAACAACGGCGTGGTGCAGCTCGCGGTGGTCGAGTTCAAGCTGGGCCGCGTCCGCGTCGAAGGCAACGAGTGGTTCGCCAGCGACGTGCTCGCCGACGAGGTGAGCCTGAAGCCGGGCGACGCGATCATCGGCTCGCGCCTGCTGATCGACCAGACCGTGCTCAACGCCAACCCCGTGCGCCAGGTCGATCTGCTCTACGAGCGCGGCACGACGGCCGGCAGCACCGATCTCGTGCTCAAGACCGCCGATCGCCTGCCGCTGCGCGCCTTCGTCGGATTCGATGATGCCGGGCCGCCGGTGCTGGGCCCCGACCGCTATGAGGCCGGGTTCACCTGGGCGAACGTCTTCGGCCTCGATCATCAATTCTCGTATCAGTTCACCGCCAGCTCCGACATTCTCTCCGGAAACCCCTCCCTTCCCGGCCGGCCCGACGCGCCGCGCTTCGAGGCGCATGCGTTCAACTACACCCTGCCGCTGCCCTGGTCCGACCAGCTGACCATCTTCGGACTCTATGCCCGCGCCGTGCCGCGGCTCGCCGGCGATTTCGACCAGCTCGGCCTCACCGGCCAGGCCAGCCTGCGCTACACGCTGCGCCTGCCGCCGGCCGAGCGGTTCACCCAGGAGCTCCAGTTCGGCTACGACTTCAAGACGACCAACAACAATCTCGCCTTCGGCGGGACCCAGGTCACCGCCAATGTCAGCGAGATCGATCAGGCGATGGCGCAATACAGCGCCACGCTGGGCGATCCCTACGGCAGCACGACGGCGACGGGCATCTTCTATGCGGCGCCGGGCGGTATCACCGGCGGCAATGACAAGGCCGATTTCGAGACGCAGCGCGCCGGCGCCGCCGCCCACTATGCCTATGGCCAGCTGACCGTGGAACGGCTGACGCCGCTGCCCAAGCTGGGCCCGGTGCCGGCCGGGCTGGTCTGGTCGATCAAGGGAACGCTGCAGCGCGCCACCGCGCCGCTGCTGGCGAGCGAGGAGCTGGCGCTCGGCGGCGTCGGATCGGTGCGCGGCTATGATCCCTACGTCGTGATCGGCGACGAGGGCTGGCTGCTGTCGAACGAGCTGCGGGCGCCCGCCTTCAGCCTGACCGGGCTGTTCCGCGACGCGCCGTGGCTCGACCGGCTGCAGCCCTTCGTCTTCAACGATGTCGGCCACGCTTCGAGCCTCGTGGCGCAAGTGGGGGAGCCGTCGAGCGCCACGCTCGCCAGCGTCGGGATCGGCGCGAACTACACCATCGACCGCTATGTCGTGCTCTATGGCGATTTCGGCTGGCAGCTCCGGGGCGTGCCCGGCGGGCCGCCGCACCCCGGCGGCCGCGGCGACGTGTCGATCACCGTGGGCTTCTAGGCTAAGATGGGCCATGGCCCAGACACCCGAGATTGCCCCGGCGCTGCCGCTGTTCTATCGCGACCTCCATCCCATTGACGCGCGGCGCCATGCCGGGACATCGCTGAAGTCGCGCCTCGGCTGCGGCTTCGCGCGGTCGACCAATGTGGTGCTGCTGAACGGCGTCGAGTTCGAGCCGGCGGCGCGGCACTATCCCATCGTCTTCCTCAGCACGCCGGTTCCGGCCGCGCTCGCGGTGCTCGGTCTGCGGACCGGCGAGAATCTGTTCGTCGACAAGGCCGGCGATTGGCGCGCCGGCGCCTATGTGCCGGCCTATGTCCGGCGCTACCCCTTCATCTTCCACCGCAGCGACAACGGCCAGCAATACACGCTGTGCGTCGACGAGGCGGCCGATGCGCTGGAGAAGGGCGAAGCGCGGCCGTTCTTCGTCGACGGCCAGCCGAGCGAGGTGACCAAGACCGCGCTCGCCTTCTGCGCCGCCTATCAGCGCGACAATGACGACACGCGCGCCTTCATCGACGCGGTCGCGGCCCAAGGCCTGCTGGTCCGCAACAAGCTCGACGTCCGGCTGCAATCCGGCGAGCGGCTGTCGCTGGAGGGGTTCGAGGTCATCGACCGGGCCAGGTTCGATGCGCTTCCCGACGCCGTGATCGCCGCCTGGCGCCGGCGCGGCTGGCTGGCTTTCGTCTACGCCCACTTCTTCTCGCTGACGAGCTGGGCCCATCTGATCGACTTGGCCGCCGCGCCGCCATAGGCGTCGCCCGGGCCGGTGCGCCGGCCTCGTCAATCTGTCGCACCGGCCGCGGCGGCCGACATCCCAGTTATATTTACCGATGCCGCCAAGACTCGCGGAACTCTTCGGACGCGGTTTACCCGTTCCGCCGCGGACGAAAATTTTCTTGGCGATGTGACGGCGGCGTCAATCCCTTCGTAGGGATTATCGATTACAAAAATGTCAGAGATGCCGCGGGACCGGAATAAGCCGGTTTCCCGGCCGTTGAAGAGGCATAACCGCCTGGTTCATTGGTTGCAGGCTCGCCGGCGATCGTGTCGCGGGCCGCGCACCTGGATTGTTGCCATGACCGACATGCCCGCGCCGAACCATCTCATTCCGCACCGCGATGCCCACCCCGGCTGGCGGCGCTTCGTGCTCGCCGCTCTGCCCGCGCTGATCTATGCCGGGCTGGTGCTGGCGGTGTTCGGCGGCTTCACTCTCGACCACCTGCCGCAAAGCCCGCTGGCGCGGCTCGGCATGGTCGCGTGCGGCGCCGTCGCGCTGCTGTTCGTCGCTTTCTTCCTCGATCGCCGCGAGGCGCGGCGCGCGGCGGCCGAGCGCGCCGGCGACGCGATCCTCGGCCCGGCCGAATAAGACCCTACCCGTCGAGCGTCACCACCACCGGCACGTGGTCTGAGGCTTTCTCCCAGCCGCGCAGGCCGCGATGCACCGCGGCCGAGCGCAGCCGGCCCTGGAGCGGCGGCGTCACCCAGATGTGGTCGAGCCGGCGGCCGCGATCGGACGCCTCCCAGTCGCGCGCGCGGTAGCTCCACCAGCTGTAAAGCCGCTCGTCCGGCGGGATGAACTGGCGCACCGCGTCGACGAACCGCGCCGAGGCCTGCAGCACGCCGAGCTTCTCCACCTCGATGGGCGTGTGGCTCACCACCGCCAGCAGCTGCTTGTGCGACCAGACATCGCTCTCGAGCGGCGCGATGTTGAGATCGCCGACCAGGATCATCGGCTGCGCCGCCTGGCGCGCGCTGGCGAACCAGTGCGCGAGCTCGTCCAGGAACTGAAGCTTGTGGGCGAATTTGGCATTGGCCGCGGGATCGGGGACGTTGCCGCCGGCGGGGACGTAGAGATTGTGCAGCTCGATGCCGCCGGGCAGGCGGGTGACGCCGTGGCGGCAGTCCTGGCGCTGGCACCAGCTCTGCGTGCCGCTGTCGGCGAGCTCGAGGCGGGACAGCACGGCGACGCCGTTATAGCCCTTCATGCCGTGGACGAGCTGGTGGCGGTATCCGAGCTCGGCGAAGGCCTCGCGCGGGAAGAGATCGTCCGGCGCCTTGGTCTCCTGCAGGCACAGGACGTCGGGCTGCTCCTCGGCGATGAAGCGCCGCACATTGTCGAGGCGCAGCCGCACCGAGTTGATGTTCCAGGTCGCCAGCCGCATGGCTCAGCCGATGGTGATGGCGAGATCCGTCAAGCCGTCGACGTGGCCCTCGAGCCGGTCGCCCCGCTTCACCGCGCCGACGCCCGCCGGCGTGCCGGAATAGATGAGATCGCCTGGCGCCAGCGCGACATATCCCGAGAGATAGGCGATGGTCTCGGCCACCGACCAGATGAGCTGGTTGATGTCGCCCTTCTGGCGGATCTCGCCATTGACCTTGAGCCAGATCGCGCCTTGGGCGATGTGGCCGCACTTGGCCACGGGCGTGATCGGCGCGCAGGGCGCCGACTGGTCGAAGCCCTTGCCCATGTCCCAGGGACGGCCGAGCTTCTTCGCCTCGCCCTGCACGTCGCGCCGCGTCATGTCGAGCCCCACGGCATAGCCGAAGACGAGGTCGAGCGCCTTCTCCACCGGCACGTCGCGGCCGCCCTTGGCCAACGCCACCACCAGCTCGATCTCGTGCTGATAGTCCTTGGTCTTGGGCGGGTAGGGGACGGTCGAGCCGGTGGGCACGATGGCATCGGCCGGCTTCATGAAGAAGAACGGCGGCTCGCGATCGGGGTCATGCCCCATCTCGCGTGCATGCTCGGCATAGTTGCGGCCGACGCAATAGATGCGGTGGACCGGAAAGGGGTCGCCGCCGAGCACGGGCACGCTGGCAATTGCCGGGGCGGGGATCGCATAGGCCATGGAGCACTCCGGAAAAGGGGCGGGCGATGGAGAATGATGCGACCGGCCCGGATGATCGCCGGCTTTTAGATCAGCCGCGCGCCTCGCGCCAGAGGCCGAGCTTCTCCTGCACGGCGCGATCGGAGAAGCTGAAGAGCACGGATTCGGCGGTGGCGCGATGGCGATGCGTCGCCCAGCTCGGCACCACGAAGACGTCGCGCGGGCCCCAGCTTAGCGTCTCCTCGCCGATGCGCGTCTCGCCCTTGCCCTCGATGCAGACGAAGACGGTGCCGTCGGTCGAGCGATAGGGCGCGCCGGCGAAGCCCTTGGGCAGCAGCTGCATGAAGGTCGACATGGTCGGCATGGCATAGCCGCCGGTCGCCGGGTTGACATAGCGCAGCTTGAGGCCGTGGCAGGGATCCCAGTCCTGCTGCCGCGCCATCTGCGCCAGCGCCTCGCGCGTGCGGGCATAGGGGTAGTTGAAGATCGGCGAGGTCGGCGTCTCCGGCCGCCAATCCACCGGCAGCAGTCCCGCGCCGTAGCGCGCCAGCGAATCGCCGGCGGGCTTGGTCACCAGCTGCGTCTCGGCATTGCCCGGCTCCATGAAGCCGGCGTCGAGCATCCCCACCAGCGGGATGTCGAGCCCGTCGAGCCAGATCATCGGCTGGTCGCTGTCATTGCCGTGATCGTGCCAGGTCCAGGACGGGGTGATGACGAAGTCGCCCGGGCTCATATAGGTGCGCTCGCCGTCGACCGCGGTGTAGGCGCCCTGGCCCTCGAGCACGAAGCGCAGCGCCGATTGCGAATGGCGGTGCGCCGGCGCCACCTCGCCCGGCAGGATCAGCTGCAGCCCGGCATAGAGCGTGTGCGTCACCGAGGCCTTGCCGGCGAGCGCCGGGTTCTCGAGGATCAGCACGCGCCGCTCCGCCTCTCTGGCGGTGATGAGCTCGCCGGAGCGCATGAGATAAGGCCGCACCTCGTCGTAATGCCAGATGACGGGCACGCAGGGCGTCGCCGGCTCGCGCGTGATCAGCGCCCGCAGCACCTCCCAGAGCGGCGCCATGTGGCGGGGCGCGAGCTCGTCATAGAAGGCCGCGCGCTCGGCGGTGCGGATTGGGGCGGTCTCCATCGCTCGTCTCCCGAGTGGCTGCGGCACTACCTAATGCTCCGCCGCGCCCGGCGCAACCGCCGCGTCCGCGCCCGGCGTCACGGCGCCCCGCCGGCGTTGCGCGCCGCCCGCTCGGCCTCGCTGTAGAAGGGATCGGCGTGAATATCCGCTGCCGACAGGCCGTGCTCGCGCAGCGCCGCGGCCGCGGCCTCGACCAGCGCCGGCGGACCCGCGAGATAGGCCTTGGCGCCGGGCAGCGCCGCCAGCGCCTCGACCGCCGCTTCCTGCACCAGGCCAGTGCGCCAGGGGGTCGGCGCCTGCGTCTCCGACAGCACCGGCGCGAAGCGGAAGCCGGGATGGCGCGTCTCCAGGGCTGCGAAGTGCTCGACGAGATAGAGGTCGCGCGCCTGGCGGGCGCCGACATAGAGCCACACCGGCCGCGCGCCGTCGCGGGCGAGCGCGGTCTCGACGATCGACTTCAGGGGCGCCAGCCCCGAGCCCCCGGCAATCGCCAGGATGGGGCCGGCATGCTCGTCCCGCAGATAGGCCGTGCCCAGGGGCCCCGCCAGGCTGACGGGCTCGCCGAGGCCGAGCCGGTCGGTGACATAGGCGCTGACGCTGCCGGCGCCCATGCGGCGGATGTGGAATTCGAGCAGGCTCTCGCCCGGCCGGTTCGCCATGGAATAGTCGCGCGGCGGCAGCGCGCCGAAGCCCAGGCTGGCATATTGTCCGGCAGAGAACGGAAAGGGTTCGCCGTCTTCGACCGCTAGGCGGATGCGGCGGATGTTGTAGGTCAGCGCGTCGATGGCAGCGACGCGACACCGCCGCCGGGGAAGCGGCTGCGGCTCGGTCGCGTCGCCCTCCGCCCTGCTCACCCGTGAGCCCCCTCATTGCCGGCCGAGCTTATGCCGAATCCGCCCCGGGGACCAGCGCAAGCGTCCGCTAGCGGGCGCTAAGCCCCTGAAAATGAAGGCGCCCGGTCAGGGGGGTTGACCGGGCGCCAGAAGCGCCGTTGCGGGAGTCCGATCTCGCTGGGGGCTGGATCGGACAGTCGGAGGGAGGGTCCACCGACCGCTTCACCAGAGACGTGGGGCGTTAACGCAAGCTCGAAAATTGCACAAAACGCATGGCCAGTCGGCAAATTTCGCATGGCTCGGCGAGACTGTTTTCCGCACGCCAAGCCCGGCCGAGAGGCACGGGCCGCCGGCAGGCAGCCGCCGCCTCCCGGGGGCGAACGGACGCCATCCGCACGCATTGATATCGACCCGCTTCCGGCGCGGCAATCAATCAGGGCGCCACAACTGCAAGCAGAGAAAGAATAATTGTGCGAGACGCACGAAATTATTGCTTCGACAAGAGAGAATTTCGGTCGCCCCTCAGAGCATCTGCTGTGTCCCGCGGCATGCATCTCTATGATCGACTGTGGACGAACACTATTTCAGTGTTTGCCATGCAACGAAAGGGAAATGGCAGATGTACGATCATCGCATCGACGCGCGGGGCATTGTCGAGCAGATGGGGCTGGCTCACGGCCCGCGCGACCTGATCGCCCGGTACATCAACTTCGCAGATCACGCCGCGCGGGATCTGGGTCTTCGCCTCAGGCTGTCATGGGACTTTGAGCGCCTGGTCGCGCTCAACCAGCAGCATCGCGACAGCTGGGAACCGCTCTCGCCGATCTTCAATCCCAAGTACAATGCGCTGTGCCGGGACAATGCCTTCATCATCGAGGGGACCGACGAGCTTGGCCGGACGGTCATGACCAGCGCCGGCCGGCTCTATGATCACGGCGACCGCAGCATCGCCGACGAGCTGCGATCGCTGAGGGTGTTCTACGATGACCCGGCGCCGCAGATCGCCGCCGGCGAGACGGTGGAGGTCACGGCGCCGACAGCCGAGCATCTCTGCGGGCGCGTGATGTTTTCCGGATCGGTGTGGGTCAGGCCCGATTATCGCCGCCACGGCCTGACCAAGATCATCCCGCGCCTCACGCGAAGCTATGCGTTCACGCGATGGAACACGCCGGTGTTTTGGGCGGGCATCAGTCACAATCTCGACCAGATCGGAGTGACGCGCGCCTACGGCTCGTGGCATGTCGAGGAGCGCATCAGGACGCATATGCCGTCGTGGTGCGCCGATCACGACATCCTCTTCCTGTCGATGGGACAGGCGACGCTGATACGTGATATCGCCGGCTCGGTCGAGGCCTACGAGCTCAGGACCGGCACGTCGCGCTGGATCGATAGCGCCATCGCGAACCGGTCGCTGTTGTCGGATCGCCAGGACAGGATGAGCCGCTCGTAGCAGCCGGCATGTGTTGCCGCCGCTCCCGCGCCGAAAAGAGCACGGATCCAAGAGGGGCGGCGGCGGCACGATGGTCTCGGCAGGGGCTTCCGCCGGGAAGGCGGCCGCCGGCGACGCAGGCTGATTTCAGGGATCTCGATGCGGCCGGGTGGCATCGGCCGCGGCCGGGATGATCACCGGAACCTCGCGCTGGATCGACAGACACATCACGAAGAGCTCGTTGCCCTTGCCGCGCCAGGGCATGAGCAGCCGGTCATAGCGGGTGCGCAACGTCCTTTCCTCCGAAGTGCGGATGAAGGCGCGCACCGATTCGAGGCGAAGCTGCCGCGCCCACGAAGTCTCGGCGTAGGCTTCCGCCCCCCATGAGCCGTAATCCCGGTCCGGCATTTCGTTCAAATCCCTGCCGACCGTCAGCAGCGCTTCGCACGGACGATAGATCTTGATCCCCGGGCCGAAATGCTCGGTGATGAGCCGAGAAGAGCGCGGCATCTGACGCGCGAGAACCATTCGGTGCGCGAGGCCGCCCGCGACGATCGCTCCCGACACTTCCTCTCCGAACTCGCCGCGCCGCTCCTTCCAGAGATCGACCACCGGTCGCACCATGGCAAAGAGCGGCGTGGCGAGATTGCGCAGGCTGCGCTGCACCGAATAGCGCGGCACCTTGATCTCGATCGGCGGCTCGGCGGCGAGCTGCTCGGCATGCTCGATGAAGGCGAAGACGCTGGTGAACAGCTCGGCGCGAAGTCTCGTTGCCCAAGCGCGTGACCAGCATGATGCGCGGCGGCGCCAGGTCGTTGAGCACCTGCAGCGCGCCGGCCAGCGTGACCCGCGAGAAGCGCCCGGGGCACAACGTCACGCGCACGCCGTCCTCGATCGAGCGGATGTGGATGGCGCCGCACTCGCGCACGGCGAAGGTGGCGAGGTCGATCCGCGCATCGACATAGCCCAGACGCCGCGCCAGCGCGGCGGAATTCGCCGGCCAGGTCTTGCCTCCCTCGTCGATGAGCACGCTGGCGACCATGCCTGTCACGCTCCCTGCGCCCGGGCTGCCGATCGCGCGGACGGGCCTCGGCAGCGGGTGCTCCGCGATCGATCGCGCTGCGACCTGCGCGCCGCCGCGGCTCAGCGCGCGCCGGCCTCGCCCTCGCCGGTCAGCCGCGCCATCGCCTGCAACAACCGCTTGACCTGGCTGCGCAGCGCCTCGGAATCGAGCGCCCGCCAGGCGCGGACCACTTCGATCTCCTCGGCGGTGAAATCGACCGATGCGGCCATCTCCGCGGGCGTTGCCCGGTCCTTGGCGAAGAAGGCCAGCTCGACCCCGAGAAAGGCGGCGGCCCTGACCATGCGCCCGGCGCTCAGCCGGTTCTCGCCGCTTTCGTATTTCTGCACCGCCTGGAAGCTGACCCCCAGCGCCTCGCCCAATTGCTGCTGGCTTACCCGCGCAAGTTGTCGCGCAACGCGCAGCCGCTCGCCTGCATATATGTCTTGCTCGCCGCGCCGCCGCTTGCGCGGCATGCGAGGGATGGCAAAAGCGCGATTTTCAGCCGTTTCCATTGCCTTCACCAAACACCGTCGAACCGGATCGCATCACGGTAACTTTAAGAAAGTGTGCAAAAGGTACATGAAATCGCCGCCGCATCAAACATCGGCCCGTGCGGCGGCGCGCTCGGCATCGGCGATCTCGTCGAGCACCAGCTGGCGGCAGCGCTCGGGCTGCTCGAAGATCATCATGTGATCGGCGCCGTCGAGCTGGGTGAGGCGAGCGCCGGGAACGCGGGCGGCCATCTCCGGCAGCACGGCGCTGACCCAGCCGCGATCGGGCAGCGCGGGATCGCCGCCGATGAAATGGAACGGCGCAACGATCGCGGGAAGGCGCTGCCAGGTATCGGCGATCCGGTGGCTGCGGAAGATCATCAATTCCACCTCCGGCGGACAGGCGAGCGTGTAGCCGCCTTGCGGCAGCGGGCGCAGCGTGGCGCGGCAATGCGCGGCCAGGAGATCGCTGCGAAAGCGCTGGAACATGCCGCGTGCGCCGAGCAGCGCGGCGAGCGCCTCGGGGCTCGCCCACACCGCGCGGCGGCGGGCGCTGCGCTCGATGAGCGGCGTCTGCTTGGCCGCGGCCTCGGCGACATGCGGCGAGCGCTCGTCGGGAAAGACCGGCGGCTCGAAGGCCAGCGCCGCCGCCCACGGCAAGGCGCCGCCCCGGGCGGCAAGCCGCAAGGCCGAGGCCGCGCCCAGCGAATGGCCGGCGAGATAGAGCCGCCTGGCACCGAGCCGCGCGCGCACCGCCGCCGCGACCGCGCCAAGCTCGTCGGCGAAGCGGTCGACCGCGAACACCTGCTCCGGCGGGCCATCCGGCCACACGGCGCCGCCATGGCCCCGCGCGTCATAGGCGAAGACCTCGAGCTCGGCGGCGAGCGCGCCAAGCCACGGGCCATAGGAGCCGGCGGCAAGCCCGTTGGCATGGCCGACGAGCAGTCCCGGCGCATCGCCGGGGCCGCCCACGCGATAGACCGGCAGCCGGGCGCCGTCGGGCGCGGCGACCGTGAAGCTTTCGGCATCGGGGAGCGATAGGAAGCGAGGTTCGGACATGGATGTCGGTCGGTCGCGATGGCGCTTGTGCTGATCGGCCGGTTTACTGCATTCTCTGCCGCCCTTGCGGCGCGGCGGAAACGAGACCATGGACAGCGGCAAACCGCAAAAGCCCGGCAGCGATGGCGTGGCGCTCGGCATGCTCGAGGGCCTGCTGGGCTATCATCTGCGCCGTGCGCAGGTGGCGGTGTTCCAGCATTTCACCGAGACCATGGGCGAGGCCGACATCACTCCCGGCCAGTTCGGCGTGCTCTCGGTGATCGCCGGCAATGCCGGGCTCAGCCAGACGCGGCTCGGCAACGCGCTGGGCATCGATCGCTCCACCGTCGTCGCGGTGATCGACCGGCTCGAGGCGCGCGGCCTGGTGACGCGCGGGCCCGCGCCCAACGATCGTCGCTCGCATGCGCTCAGGCTGTCGCCCGGCGGCGTGCAGCTGCTGCGGCGGCTGGAAGAGATGGTGCGCGCTCATGAGGGCCATATCGGCCGCAATCTCAGCAGCGACGAGCAACGGGAGCTGATCCGTCTGCTCGACCGCGTCGCCGGCGCCGACTGAGCTCATCGCCGCGTCCGCGCGACGCCGCGGCAGGCGGCGCCGAAGGCGGCGAACAGCGCGCGGCCGAAGGCATTGTCGAGCACGCGGTACTCGGGATGCCACTGTACGCCGACGACGAAGGGCGCGCTCCGGTGGCGCACCGCCTCGATCTGGCCATCCGGCGCTTCGGCCTCGACGACGAGCGCCGGCGCCAGCACGTCGATGCCTTGCGCATGCAGCGAGTTGACGACCAGCGCCGTCGTGCCGGCGAGCCGCTCCAGCAGCCCGCCGGGCGCCAGACGGACGCGATGGGCGTCGTGCGCGTAGCGCCGCTCGGCGCCGCCTTCCGGCGCGCGATGATCGAGCCGCCCCGCCACCTCGTGCAGGCGCTGATGCAGCGTGCCGCCGAGCGCCACGTTGAGCTCCTGGATGCCGCGGCAGATCGCCAGCACCGGCAGGCCGCCGTTGATCGCGGCGCGGATCAGCGGCAGGGTGAGCGCGTCGCGCGGCGGATCGTGCAGCGTGCCCTCGACGCTCGGCGCGCCGCCATAGTGATGCGGCTCGACATTGCTGCGGCTGCCGGTGAGCAGCAGCCCGTCGATGCGCGCGACGATGTCCTCGGGATCGAGCCGATGCGCCAGCGCCGGCACCAGCAACGGCACGGCGTCCGCCGCATCGCTCACGGCGGTGATGTACTTCTCACCCACCCAATGGGTGGGATGCTCGCCCATCAGCCGCGTGCAGCAAGGCAGTCCCACCAGCGGCGGCCGATCGGTCGAGCCGGTCATTGGCATGGCGGCACCTTGGCCCGATATCAAGGGCGATGCAAGCGGGGATCGCCCAGCTTCTGGCCTGGAAAGCCGCCGCGATCGGGCTGTGGTTCGTGCTGCTGTTCGTGCTCGAGCGGGCGCGGCCGGCGGCGGCGCCGCGCCTCGCCGAACCGGGCTGGCGCCGGCTGTCGCGCAACGCCGCGCTCTGGGCCGGCAATGCGCTGCTGTCGCCGCTGGTGGTGGTGCCGGTCTCGGCTTTTGCCGCCGGGCTCGCGCCGCAATGGCGGCCGGCCTGATGGAGCGGCGCCGGCGGGCTGCTGCTCGACCTGCTGCTGCTCGATTTCCTGATCTATTGGTGGCACCGCGCCAATCACGTCGTGCCCTTCCTGTGGCGCTTTCATGCCGTGCATCACCTCGACCGCTTTCTCGACACCACCACGGGCGGTGCGCTTCCATGCCGGCGAGGTGCTGCTCTCGGCGCTGGCACGCGCCGGCGTGATCGTGCTGCTGGCGCTGCCGCTTTCCTCGGTGGTGGCCTTCGAGTTGCTGGTGCTGGTCGCGACGATGTTCCACCACTCCAATCTGCGCCTGCCGCGCGGGTTCGAGCGCGCGCTCTCGCTGGTGGTGGTGACGCCCTCGATCCACTGGGTGCATCATCATCGTCGCCGCGTCGACACGGATTCGAACTACTGCACGATCCTCAGCCTCTGGGATCACCTCTTCGCCAGCCGCTCGCGGCATGTTCGCACCGCCGACATGCCGATCGGCGTCGAAGGCCGCGAGGAGGAAGGCGTGCTGCGGCTGCTGGCGGCGCCGTTGCGCCGCTTCCCTTCGCCCGGCCGATCGGTTAGCTCTTAGCCGGCAAAGATAAATTCCGGGGGAGAAGACGCATGCCTCACGATCACGCCTTGGGCTCGCGCCGGCAGTTTCTCGCGGCGCTGGCGGCGGCGGGCGCGGTTACGGCGCTGCCGATCGGGGCGCGGGCTGAGACGCCGCGGCGGGTCGACGTGCATCACCATTTCTTTCCCCCGGCCTATCTCGGGCCGCTGGCGCAATGGGCCAAGCACGAAGGCATGAAAGGCCTCTCGCCGGTGCAGAGCGACTGGACGGTCGAGCGCGACCTCGCCGAGATGGATCGCACCGGCACCGCCACGGCGGTGCTGTCGATCTCGACGCCGGGCGTGTGGTTCGGCGACCTCGAAGCGGCGCGGCAGATGGCGCGGCTCTGCAACGAATACGCCACCGACATGGCGCAGAAGCACAGAGCGCGCTACGGCCTCTTCGCGGCGATGCCGATGCCCGATGTCGACGGCACGCTCGCCGAGATCGCCTATGCGCTCGACACCCTCAAGGCCGACGGCATCGGGCTGATGACCAGCTATGGCGATGTCTGGCCCGGCGACAAGCGCTTCGCGCCGGTGTACGAGGAGCTGAACCGGCGCAAGGCGCTGGTCTATTTCCATCCGCTCGCGCCCAATTGCTGCGGCACGCTCATCCCCGGCGTGCCGCAGGCGATGCTGGAATATCCGCAGGACACGGCGCGGGCCGTCGCCAGCCTGCTCTATGGCGGCGTCTTCGCGCGCTACCCCGATATCCGCTTTCTCTTCTCCCATGCCGGCGGGCCGATCCCGGCGCTGGCGGGCCGCATGGTCAACATGTCGAAGGCGCGCAAGGATCTCGCCGAGGTGGCGCCCGGCGGCATCGAGGCGATGCTGCGCACGCTCTATTACGACACCGCCAACGCGGCGTTCAAACCGACCATGGCGGCGCTGCTCGACCTGGTGCCGTCGAGCCAGGTGCTGTTCGGCAGCGATTATCCCTACTACACCATCGCCGACAATCTCGCGACCTTCGACCAGCTCGGCCTGACCCCGGCGCAGCGCCGCGCCATCGAGTACGGCAACGCCCGGCGCCTGATGCCGCGGCTGAAGGCCTGATGCCGCGGCTCAGGGCGGGAGGTGGCGCGAGCCCGGGCCGCGGATGATGGTGACGCCCTGCGCCGTGGTCTCGACGCTCGGCCGCTCATCGGCGGCCAGGCGCGGCGGCCGCGGCGGCGGGAAATAGGCCGGCGCCGGCACGGCGGCCGCGTTGCCGCCGTTCCAGGCCCAATCGCCATCCCAGCCCCCATCCCAATCCCAGTCCGGGAAATAGCCCCAGCCGCCATAGCCGCCATAGCCATAAGCCGAGCGGCCGAAGCCGAAACGCGAGCCGTGGGAGCGGAAGGCGCGGCCGTGGTGAAAGCCGTGGAAATGCCCTGCTCCGAAGCTGCCGTGGCCGCCACCATGACCGGCGCCTTGGCCGGCGGCGGCGGGAAGCGCTGGCACGAGCAGCAGCAGGGCGAGAAGCAGCGGCAGGCGCATGGGCGAGCCTCCTTTGCTGCGGCCCGCCGTCAACGCGTGGCGGGGCCTGACGTTCTGACGCGTCCAGACGAACAAATTCGGGTCGAGCGGCACGTTGTATTGCGGGCTGTCCAGCATCACCGTGACCTGCCGCTGCTGCGGATCGATCACGGTCCATTGCCGCAGCTCCAGCGGTCGCTCGCTCATCACCACGGTCAGGCTGCCCTGATCGGGGCTGTCCGTCTCGGTCATGGCCAGGCGCAGCACGCCCGGCTCGCGGCGGAAGCCGGTGACGGTGACGTTGCCGTTGAGCTTGATATTGGGCCGCAGCAGGAACCAGGCGGGCGTGTCCTTGACGCCGATCTGCGACAGCTGCTCGAGCTGGCTGTCCCAGTAGTAGACGGCGTCCCCGTCCGAGACGATCAGGATCGGCGTCGGCGGGTCGTAGACGATGCGCATCTTGCCCGGACGCTGCAGGTAGATCGTGCCGCTGGAGACGGCGCCGTTCTGGGCGAATTGCTGAAAGTGCGATTGCATGCTGTGGATGCCGTCGAGATAACGCTGCACCTCGGCCAGTGTCGCCTTCTCCTGCGGCGTCAGCGGTGCCGGGCGCACGCCGGCCGCGCGGGCGGGCAGGGTGCCGAGCGCGGCCAGGGCGGCGATCGAGGCGAAAAGGTGGCGGCGGGCGAGCGGCTTCATCGGCATGCAACGGTGATATAGGACCCGCCGGCGTTTCCGCAAAGTGGGGCCGGCGGCCCTATTCGATGTTGCGCGCCAGCACCTCGCGCTTGCCGACATGATTGGCGGCGCTGACCACGCCTTCCGATTCCATGCGCTCGATGATACGCGCGGCCCGGTTGTAGCCGATCTGCAGATGGCGCTGGACGAAGCTGGTCGACGCCTTGCGCTCGCGGCAGACCAGCGCCACCGCCTGGTCGTAGAGCTGATCGCCGGAGCCGCCGGCCTCGCCCTCGCCGCCGGCGAGCTCGCCGCCGCCCGCTTCTTCCTCCTCGGCGGTGATGTCCTCGACATAGACCGGCGGACGGCCGTTCTCCTTGAGGAAGCGCACGACCTGCTCGACCTCCTGGTCGGAGACGAAGGGCCCGTGCACGCGGGTGATGCGGCCGCCCCCCGCCATGTGCAGCATGTCGCCGCGGCCGAGCAGCTGCTCGGCGCCGCTCTCGCCGAGGATGGTGCGGCTGTCGATCTTGGAGGTCACCTGGAAGCTGATGCGGGTGGGGAAGTTCGCCTTGATCGTGCCGGTGATGACGTTGACCGAGGGGCGCTGCGTCGCCATGACGATGTGGATGCCGGCGGCGCGCGCCATCTGGGCCAGGCGCTGGATCGCCGCCTCGATGTCCTTGCCCGCGACCAGCATGAGATCGGCCATCTCGTCGACCACGACGATGATCAGCGGCAGCGGCGTGGTGTCGAGCGGCTGATCCTCGAAGATCGGCTGGCCGGTCTCGGGGTCGAAGCCGGTCTGCACCTTGCGCATCAGCGCCTCGCCGCGCGCCTCGGCCTCGGCGAGACGCTGGTTGTAGCCCTCGATGTTGCGCACGCCGAGCTTGGACATGGCGCGGTAGCGGTTCTCCATCTCGCGCACCGTCCATTTGAGCGCCACCACCGCCTTGCGCGGATCGGTCACCACCGGGCAGAGCAGATGCGGGATGCCGTCATAGACCGAGAGCTCCAGCATCTTGGGATCGATCATGATGAAGCGGCACTGCTCCGGCGGCAGGCGATAGAGGATGGAGAGGATCATGGTGTTGATGCCGACCGACTTGCCGGAGCCGGTGGTGCCGGCGATCAGCAGATGCGGCATGCGCGCGAGATCGGCGATCGCCGGCGCGCCGCCGATGTCCTTGCCCAGCACCAGGGTGAGCCGCGCCGCGGTGCGCTCATAGGGCTCGGACGCCAGCAGCTCGCGCAGATAGACCATCTCGGCCTTGGCGTTGGGCAGCTCGATGCCGATCACGTTGCGGCCGGGAATGACCGCGACGCGCGCCGAGATCGCGCTCATCGAACGGGCGATGTCGTCGGCCAGCCCGATGATGCGCGAGGCCTTGATGCCGGGCGCCGGCTCGAGCTCGTAGAGCGTCACCACCGGTCCCGGCCGCACCTTGACGATCTGTCCGCGCACGCCGAAATCCTCGAGCACGCTCTCCAGCATGCGCGCGTTCTGCTGCAGCGCCTCCTCGTTGATCTGCGCCGTCTTGGCGGCGGGCGGTGGCGCCGCCAGCAGGTCGAGCGGCGGCAGCAGATGCCGGTCGGCGGGGCCGAGATCGAGCGTCGCCTGGCGCGCCGGCTCGCGCTTGGCGCCGCGCGCCGGCACATCGACCGACGCGGCGCGGCGGCGCGCGATCTTCTCGACCGCCGGCCGTGCCGGCGGCTCCGCCGCCTCGGGCGGCGCGTCGATGCTGGGCTCCCGCCGCTGCCGCTCCTGCGCCGCCTCGGCCCGTGCGCGCAGCCGGCCGAGGACGGCGCGCAGCAGCGTCATCGCCGGGTTGGGCGCGGGCTCGCGCCGGCGGCGGCGCTGCGGCCGCTCCGCCGGAACGATGTTGCGCCAATCGTCGAGGCTCAATCCGGTGACGAAGAGCAGCAGCAAGGCGCCCAGCGCCGCGGCCGCCAGCGCCGCCAGCGGCGCCGGCATGAGGTGGTGCGCCGCCGCGCCGGCCAGCAGCTTGCCGGCGAAGCCGCCGAGCCCCGCCACCGCCGGCCAGGCGCGCGGCGCCGGCAGCACGGCCAGCGTCAGCGCCAGCAGCAGCAGCGCCGGCAGCAGCAGCAGCAGGCGCAGCCACAGCCAGGTGAGGCCGCGCCCGAGCAGCAGCCGCACCGACCAGTACAGCAGGATCACCGGCAGCAGCGCCGCGGCGAGGCCGAAGCTCTGCAGCAGCAGATCCGACAGGCTGGCGCCGGCCCGGCCGAGGATGTTGCTCGGCAGCGCGTCGACCGCGTGGTTCCAGGAGGGGTCGCCGCGGTTGTAGCTGATGAGCGCGAGGGCGAGCAGCACCGTGCCGATCAGCAGCAGCAGCCCCGCCGCCTCATAGAGCAGCCGGTAGGGGCTCCGGCGTTCGACGCTCTCGCTCATCGTCGCCATGCGCATCGCTCCTTCTTGCCGGGGGCACGACCGGGCGGCGGGCTCATCCCAGCACCCGCGCCAGCCGCCGCATTCCCGTCTCCACGGTGGCATCGTCATGCACCAGGGCTACGCGGATGTAGCGCCGGCCGGGATTGTCGCCGCCCTCGCCGCAGGCGGTGAAGGCGCCGGGCAGGACGCGCAATGCCGCCTCGCGCCACAGCCGCGTTGCCGCCTGCGCGCCGTCGCCGACATCGAGCCACAGGAAGAAGCCGCCGGGCGGCCGGTAGAAGCCGAAGTGCCCGCCGAGCTCGGCCTCGGCGATGTCGAATTTGCGGCGATAGAGCGCGCGGTTGGGCTCCACATGCGCCTCGTCGTTCCACAGCGCGGTGGCGGCGTGCTGCAGCGGCAGCGGCACTTGCGCGCCGCCATAGCTGCGCAGCTGCTGGAAGCGCGCGATGAGATCGGCATCGCCGGCGACGAAGCCGCAGCGCAATCCGGCGGCGTTCGAGCGCTTGGAGAGCGAGTGGAAGACCAGCACGTTGCGCAGGTCGCCGCCGAGCGACAGGCAGGCCTCGAGCGCGCCGGCGGGCGGCGCGCGGTCGTAGATCTCGCAATAGCATTCATCGACCGCCAGCACGAAATCCCAGTCGCGCGCCAGCTTGATGGCCTTGCGCAGATAGGCGAGATCGGCGACCGCGCCCTGGGGGTTGGCCGGCGTACAGAGATAGAAGAGCGCCGTGCGCGCCAGCGTCGCGGGCGCGATGGCGTCGAGGTCGGGGAGGAAGCCGCTGGCGGCGGTCGCGGCGAGCGCCACCGCCTCGGCGCCGTGCGCCGGGCCGGCGCCGGCATAGACGAGATAGTAGGGGTTGGGGAACAGCACCGCCGGCCGCTCGCCCGCCTTGCTTTCGGGGATCGCCAGCAGCCCGAGCTGGAACAGCCCTTCCTTGGTGCCGCTCAGCGCCAGCACGTGGCGGTCGGCGGTGATCATGCCGTGCGGCAGGCGGTAGCGGCGGCCGAGCCATTGCGCGCAGGCGGCGCGGTATTCCGGCGTGCCGAAATAGGGCGGGTAGCGGTTCCAGAGGGAAGCGTTCTCGGCGACGATGCGCGCGACGAGCGCCGGGGCCTCGTGCTGCGGCTCGCCGACCGACATGACGATCGGCGGCTCGTTCAGCCGCGGCTCGGTTCCGGCCAAAAGCGCGGTCAGCCGGGCAAAGGGATTGTCGGCGAGCCGTGCCAGACGCGAATTGGTGGGCAAGAGCGATCCTCTGAGGCCGCCGGGCGCGTGCTGCCGCGCGCGTCCTTCCGGCACAAAGCGGCAACATCATACGCTGCCATGGTGAATCCGCCAAGCGCGGCGATACGGATCGAGCGCACCAAAAGACATCTTTTGTCAGGGGAATGGCCCGATACCCTCAGACGCCGCTGGAAGATTTGTTTACGCCGTGCCATAGTTAACCATAGAAGCCATCAATTGGTCACAACCAAAGAGAGAAGAAGATGGCGAATGGGACTGAGACAGTTGTGCCGGGGGTAATGAAGGGGGTCGAGGGGCTTTCCTTCATCGTCGATCCTCCCGGCATCTCCGAGCCGGTCTTGCGGCCGGTGCTCGACTATTGGGACAGCAAGCGCGGCGCGCGGGCGATGCCGGCGCGGCTCGACATCGAGCCGCTGGAGCTCAAGCCCTACCTGCGCCATCTGTTCCTGATCGAGCCGCTGCCCGGCGACGACTTCCGCTACCGCCTGGTGGGCAGCGAGATCACCGAGCGCTATGGCCGCAACAGTACCGGCAAGACGGTGCGCGAGATCTATGCCGAGCTCCCCGCCGTCGCCGATTGGCTCACCGGCATGCTGCTGGCGGTGACGACGCGCAAGCGGCCGGTGCTGGCCAGCGGCTCGCTGCGGGCGATCCGCAAGGAGCACGTCTTTTCCGAATCGCTGCACCTGCCGCTCAGCGACGACGGCACCAACGTCACCATGATCTTCGGCGCCGCCCGCTACTCGGTGCCGGGAGCCTCGTCGTTCGGATCATGACCGGCCGGCGCCGCTTCTTCGCCAGGGTCGACTGACGCCGGCTCAGGCGGGCGACAGCACGTGGATGACGCGGCTGGCGATGAGCTCCTTGGTCTTGGCGGCGTATGCGGCCATGTGCGGCGCCGCGGCATGCGCCTTCAGCGCCTCGAGGCTCTCCCATTTCTCGATCACGAGGAAGGTGTCGGGACCGAATTTGGTCTGAAAGCCGCCGACCCCTTCGGCATCGACCGCGGGGCCGTATTCGATGCAGCCCTTCTCGGCATGCACCGCCGGCATGTTGGCGCGGAACGCCGCGAGGATGGTCTCGCGCTGGCCGGGCTTGGCGGTGATGATGGCGACAACGTGGATCATGGCGTCGGGCTCCGGGCTGGCATGGGAAATCCAGGAAGAAGATAGACCACGAAGGCACGGAGAGCACGGAGAAGATCGAGCTTTTCTCTTGCCCGCGGATCAGGTGCCGGCCTCGCGCAGGCGGTAGCCCACGCCGGGCTCGGTGATGATGTGGCGCGGCCGCGCCGGGTCGGCCTCGAGCTTGCCGCGCAGGCTGCGGATGAAGACGCGCAGGTACTGCGCATCCTCGGTATGGGCAGGCCCCCACACCTTGTTCAGGATGTGGCGATGGGTCAGCACCTTGCCGGCATTGGCCACGAGCTCGGCCAGCAGATCGTATTCCTTGGGCGAGAGATGCACCTCCTCGCCGCCGCGGCGCACGCTGCGGCGCACCAGATCGACGGTGAGATCGCCCGCCACGAACAGCGGCTTCTCGCCTTGCGCCTGGAAGCGGTGGCGCAGCGCGGTGCGGATGCGCGCCACCAGCTCGTCGATGCCGAAGGGCTTGGTGACATAGTCGTCGGCGCCGCCATCGAGCGCCTCGACCTTGCCGCGCTCGTCGTCGCGCACCGACAGCACGATGATCGGCAGCGCCGAGCGCTGGCGCAGGCTGCGGATCACCTCGATGCCGGCGAGGTCGGGCAGGCCGAGATCGAGGATGACGAGATCGGGCTTCTCGCGCTCGACCGCGGCCAGCGCCGCGGCGCCGTCCTCGGCCTCGACCACGTCGTAGCCCTGGCCGAGCAGGCTGGTGCGCAGCAGCCGGCGGATCGCCGGCTCGTCGTCGACGACGAGAATGATGGCGCGCCTAGCCATGCCGGGCCGCCCCGGTCGTCGCCGCTTCCGCCGCGACCGGCAGGCGGATGGTGAAGACCGCGCCGCTGCGGTCGCTGCGATTGGCGGCGGTGATCGAGCCGCCCATGGCCTCGACGAAGCCGCGGCAGATCGCGAGGCCGAGCCCGGTGCCGGCGCGCTGCCGGTCCTGTTGCTGCACGCGGGAGAATTTGTCGAAGATGCGCTCGAGATCGCCCGGCGGGATCCCGGGGCCTTCATCGCTCACGTCGATGGCGACCGCGCCGCGGTCGCGCCGCGCGGCGATCCGCACCAGCGAGCCTGCGGGCGCGTACTTCGCCGCGTTGTCGAGCAGGTTGAACAGCGCCTGCTCCAGCAGCAGGTAGTCGGCCCTGAGCAGCGGCAGATCGGGGGCGAGGTCGATGGCGACGCGATGCTCGGCGAGCAGCCTGGTGGCGCGCTGCAGCGCCGTGCCAAGGATCTCGGCGAGCTCCTCCGCCTCGGGCTTGAGCTCGATGGCGCCGGCCTCGAGCCGGGTCATGTCGAGGAGGTTGCCGATGAAGCGGTTGAGCCGCTCCGCCTCGGCCTGGATGGTGGCCATCAGCCCCTCGCGCGCGCGCTCGTCATAGCTCTTGCCGTAGCTCCTGAGGCTGGTGAGCGAGCCGATGATCGAGGCGAGCGGCGTGCGCAGATCGTGCGATATCGAGGTCAGCAGCGCCGCGCGCAGCCGCTCGGTCTCGGCGGTGACGCGGGCGCGGTCGATGTCCTCGACCAGCGTGATGCGCTCGATGGCGACGGCGGCCTGGTCGGCCAGCGCGTCGAGGAGCCGCCGGCCATCCGGCGTCAGCGGCGGGCCGGGCTCGTCGCGGTCGATGCCGAGCACGCCGATCGGCGCCCGCCCGGTGCGCAGCGGCAGGAACAGGCGCTTGGCCCCCGGCAGCGTATCGGCGCCGCGGCCGGCGGGGTGGTTGTGCGCCCAGGTCCATTGCGCCGCGGCGAGATCGGCGTCGTCGAGCTGGTCCTCGGGCGGATATCCCGCGCGCACGGCGATGCTGTCGCCCGCGGGCAGCAGCAGCACGACGCGCACCTTGAGCATCGAGGCGATCTGATAGACCGTGGCCCAGAGCAGGTCGTCGAGCGTGCCGATGCCGGCGAGCTTGCGCGAGAAGGCGAAGAGCTCCTCGGTGGTGCGCGCGCGGCTGCGCGCCGTCAGCACCTGGTTGCGCGTGCGGCCGGCCAGGTTGCTGGCGATGACCGCGACGATGAGGAAGAAGAACAGCGCGACCACGTTTTCGGGATCGGCGATGGTGAAGGTGTAGATCGGCGGCAGGAAGAAGAAATTATAGGTGAGCACGCTGACCAGGCAGGCGAAGAGCGACGGCAGCAGGCCGAAGCGGATCGCCGAGACGAGGATGCCGGTGAGGAACACCAGGCTGATGTTCTGGACGCTGAGCACCTGCTTCAGCACCTCGCCGATGCCCAGCGCCACGGCGGTGATCGCGATGGTGGCGATATAGGGCCGCGCGTCGACGCCGTCGCTGCGCTCGCGCGTCGCCACGATCTTCTCCGGCGCCGGCGCGATCTCGCCGCCGCCGGCGATGACGTGGACGCTGATGTTGCCGGCGCTGCGCACCAGATCGTGCACCACCGAGCCGTGCACCATCTCGAACCAGCGCGCCCGCTCCGACTTGCCGAGCACGATATGGGTGATGTTGTTGGCCTGGGCGTAGCTCACGACGTTGTCGGCGATGCGGCCGCCGGGGATGGTAATGGCCTCGCCGCCGAGCTTCTCGGCAAGCCGCAGCCCCTCGGCGATGCGGTCGCGCTCCGGCTCCGTCATGCGGTGGTAGCGCGCGGTCTCGACATAGAGCGCGGTCCAGGGCCCGTGCAGCCGGTCGGCGAGCCGCTTGGCGTAGCGGATGAGCGCCGCGCCGTCGGGCGCCTCGCTGACGCAGACCAGCACGCGCTCGCCCGCGGCCCAGGGGCCGCTGATGGCGTGCTGGCGCATATAGGTCAGCATCTGCTCGTCGACGCGCTGCGCCGTGCGCCGGAGCGCCAGCTCGCGCAGCGCCGTGAGATTTCCCGGCTTGAAATAGTGCCGCACCGCGCGCTCGGCCTGGTGCGGCACGTAGACCTTGCCTTCCTGCAGCCGCTGGATCAGGTCGGAGGGCGCGAGGTCGATGACCTCGATGTCGTCGGCGCGGTCCAGCACGCTGTCCGGCACGGTCTCGCGCACGCGGATGCGCGTGATCTGCGCCACCACGTCGTTGAGGCTCTCGACATGCTGGATGTTGAGCGTCGAGTAGACGTTGATACCCGCCGCGAGCAGCTCCTCGACGTTGAGATAGCGCTTGGGGTGGCGCCCGCCCGGCGCGTTGGTGTGCGCGAGCTCGTCTACCAGCACCAGCTTCGGCCGGCGCAGCAGGATGCGGTCGAGATCCATCTCCTCGAGCGTGCGGCCCTTGTAGTCGACGCGCCGGCGCGGGATGACCTCGAGCCCGAGGGTGAGTGCCTCGGTCTCGCGCCGGCTGTGGGTCTCGACCACGCCGACCACGACGTTGATCCCCTCGCGGTGCCGGGCCTGGGCCGCCTGCAGCATCTCGTAGGTCTTGCCCACCCCGGGGGCGGCGCCGAGGAAGATCTTGAGCTTGCCGCGCCCCTCCTGCGCCGCCGCCTCGAGCAGCGCGTCGGGCGACGGCCGCTGGTCACGCTCGGATCGGTCGCTGGTAGGCATGGCAGACTATAGCGCCGCAGGGGCGCAGCACTGCAACAGCCGCGGTCCCCTCGCATAAAGAAAATCCCTCCCCCCTGGAGGGGGAGGGATTGGGAGGGGGGTACGCTGCCTAGCCCTTGGCGAGCGCATCGAGCGCGAGGTTGAGCTTCAGCACGTTGACATGCGGCTCGCCGATGACGCCGAGGAAGCGGCCGTCGACATGGTCCTCGACCAGCTGGCGGACGCGCTCCTCGGGCAGGTTGCGGGCCTTGGCGACGCGCGGCACCTGGAAGAGGGCGCCGGCCGGGGTGATGTCGGGATCGAGCCCGCTCGCCGAGGTGGTGACGAGATCGACCGGGACCGGCGTCGTCGGGTTCTCGGCCTTGAGCTTGGCGGCATCGTCCTTGACGCGGTCGATGAGCGCCTTGGAGGTCGGCCCCAGATTCGAGCCCACGGAATTGTCGGCCGCATAGGGCACGGACACCGTCTTGGTCGGGTCCTTGGGATCGGGCTCGGTGGTGGCCGAGGGCCGGCCGTGGAAATATTTGGCCTCGGCGAAGTTCTGGCCGATGAGCTCGGAGCCCACCACCTTGCCGTCGCGGACGATCAGGCTGCCCGCCGCCTGATGCGGGAAGACGAACTCGGCGATGCCGGTAACCGCCAGCGGGTAGGCGATGCCGGTGATGACCGTGAAGCCCACGATCATCAGCAGGGCGGGGCGAAGCTGGTTGAGCATGATGTCCTTCCTTACGCCAGGCCGATGGCCGTGACGATGACGTCGATGATCTTGATGCCGACGAACGGCACGATGATGCCGCCGGCGCCGTAGAGCCAGAGATTGCGCCGCAGGATCGCCGCGGCGCCGGCCGGCCGGTAGCGCACGCCGCGCAGCGCCAGCGGGATCAGCGCGATGATGATCAGCGCGTTGAAGATGATCGCGGACAGGATGGCGCTTTCCGGGTTCTTCAGATGCATGACGTTGAGCACGCCGAGCTGCGGATAGAAGGCCACGAACATCGCCGGGATGATGGCGAAGTACTTGGCGACGTCGTTGGCGATCGAGAAGGTGGTGAGCGCGCCGCGGGTCATCAGCAGCTGCTTGCCGATCTCGACGATCTCGATGAGCTTGGTCGGGTCGCTGTCGAGATCGACCATGTTGCCGGCCTCGCGCGCCGCCATCGTGCCGGTGTTCATGGCGACGCCGACATCCGCCTGGGCCAGCGCCGGCGCGTCGTTGGTGCCGTCGCCGCACATGGCGACCAGCTTGCCCTTGGCCTGCTCGTCGCGGATCAGGCGCAGCTTGTCCTCGGGCGTCGCCTGGGCGAGGAAGTCGTCGACCCCGGCCTCGGCGGCGATCGCCGCGGCGGTGAGCGGGTTGTCGCCGGTGATCATCACCGTGCGGATGCCCATCTGCCGGAGCTCGGCGAAGCGCTCGCGGATGCCGCCCTTGACGATGTCCTTGAGATGGATGACGCCGAGCAGCCGCTCGTCGCGCGCCACCGCCAGCGGCGTGCCGCCGCTCTTGGAGATGCGCTCGACGATGCCCTGCAGCTCGATCGGCGCCGTGGCCGGCTTGCCCGCGGCGGCACCCGCGAAGTCGCGCAGATGGCCGAGCACGGCATCGACCGCGCCCTTGCGGATGACATGGCCGTCGACATTGACGCCGCTCATCCTGGTCTGGGCCGAGAACGGCACGAATTGCGCGTTGAGCGCGGCCATCTCGCGCCCGCGCAGCCCGTACTTCTCCTTGGCGAGGACGACGATGGAGCGGCCCTCGGGGGTCTCGTCGCTCAGCGAGGAGAGCTGGGCCGCATCGGCGAGCTCGCGCGGATCGACCCCCGGCAGCGGCACGAACTCGGCCGCCTGGCGGTTGCCCAGCGTGATCGTGCCGGTCTTGTCGAGGAGCAGCGTGTCGACGTCGCCTGCCGCCTCCACGGCGCGGCCCGACATGGCGAGCACGTTGAAGCGCACCAGCCGGTCCATGCCGGCAATACCGATGGCCGAGAGCAGCGCGCCGATGGTGGTCGGGATCAAGGTCACGAAGAGCGCGATCAGCACCACCACCGAGACCGCGCCGCCGGCATAGGCGGCGAAGCTCGGAATGGTGACGGTGGCGAAGATGAAGACGATGGTGAGCCCCGCCAGCAGGATGTTGAGCGCGATCTCGTTCGGCGTCCTCTGCCTGACCGCGCCCTCGACGAGCGAGATCATGCGGTCGAGGAAGGTCGAGCCCTGCGCCGCGGTGATCTTCACCTTGAGCCAGTCGGAGGTGACACGGGTGCCGCCGGTCACCGCCGAGCGGTCGCCGCCGCTCTCGCGGATGACCGGGGCGGACTCGCCGGTGATCGCGGATTCGTCGACCGAGGCCACGCCCTCGATCACCTCGCCGTCGCTGGGGACGAAGTCGCCGGCCTCGACCAGCACGATCTCGCCTGGCTGCAGCGCCGCGGCGTCGACCAGCCGCCACTCGCGGCCGCCGGCATTGGCCAGGCGCTTCGCCTTGGTGTCCGTGCGCATGCGGCGCAGCGTGTCGGCCTGCGCCTTGCCGCGACCCTCGGCCACCGCCTCGGCGAAGTTGGCGAAGATGACGGTGAACCACAGCCAGAAGGCGATCTGGCCGGAGAACAGCGGACTGGTGCCGATGACGGTGCCGCCGCCCGTGAGCAGGTCGCGCAGGAAGAAGATGGTGGTCGCCAGCGAGACGATCTCGACGACGAACATCACCGGGTTCTTGATCAGCGTGCGCGGATCAAGCTTGCGGAAGGCGGCGCCGATCGCCGGCACCAGCAGCGAGCGGTCGAGCAGCGACATCGGCTGCACCTGCCGTTTGAATAGCCCGGTGCGGGGCGAGGTGGTGGAGGCGTGCGTGGTCATGGCGGGATGTCCCTGGGGCATGGCGGCTAGAACAAGGTGCCGGCGTTCATCGCGAGCTGCTCGGAGATCGGGCCGAGCGCCACCGCGGGGAAGTAGATGAGACCGCCGACGATGAGGATGACGCCGATGAGCAGGCCCACGAAGAGGCTGCCATGGGTCGGGAAGGTCCCGGCCGAGGGCGGCACGATCTTCTTGGCGGCGAGCGAGCCGGCGATCGCCAGCATCGGTATGATCATGAGGAAGCGGCCGATGAACATGGCGAGGCCGAGCGTCGTGTTGTAGAACAGCGAGTTGGCGCTGAGCCCGGCGAACGCGCTGCCGTTGTTGCCGGTGGCCGAGGTATAGGCATAGAGCGCCTCGGTGAAGCCGTGCGGGCCGGCATTGGCGAGGCCGTCGAGGCCGGGCTTGACCACCACCGCGATCGCGGTGAAGCCCAGCATCGAGAGCGGCAGGATCAGGATGGCGAGCATCGCCATCTTCACTTCCTTGGACTTCGATCTTCTTGCCGAGATATTCGGGCGTGCGCCCGACCATCAGCCCGGCGATGAAGACGGCGAGGATGGCGAAGAGCAGCATGCCGTAGAGCCCGGATCCCACGCCGCCGAAGATGATCTCGCCCAGCATGATGTTGACCAGCGGCACGGCGCCGCCCAGCGGCGTCAGGCTGTCATGCATGTTGTTGACCGCGCCGCAGGAGGCATCGGTGGTGATGGTGGTGAAGAGCGCGCTGTCGGCGATGCCGAAGCGCACCTCCTTGCCCTCCATGTTGCCGCCGGCCTGGAGGTCCGACGGCGCGCTGTTGACGCCGAGCGCGGCGAAGGCCGGGTTGCCCTGGGCTTCGGCGTGGTAGCAGATGGTGGCGCCGGCGAGGAACAGGATGCCCATCACGGCGAAGATCGCCCAGCCCTGGCGCTGGTCGCCGACCATCCGGCCGAAGACGTTGGTGAGCGCCGCGCCGATCGAGAAGATCAGCAGCAGCTGCACGAAATCGGTGAGTGCGTTGGGGTTCTCGAAGGGATGGGCGGAATTGGCGTTGAAGAAGCCGCCGCCATTGGTACCCATCATCTTGATGACCTCCTGCGAGGCCACCGGGCCCTGGGCGATCACCTGCTTGACGCCTTCGAGCGTCGTCGCCTCGGTATAGGCGCCGAGGTTCTGCGGCATGCCCTGCCAGACGAAGAACAGCGCCACGACCACCGAGATCGGCAGCAGGATGTAGAGCACGCAGCGGGTGAGGTCGACCCAGAAATTGCCGATGGATTTGGCCGAGCGCCGGGCGAAGCCGCGGATCAGCGCCACGGCCAGCGCGATGCCGGTGGCGGCCGAGACGAAATTGTGGACCGTCAGCCCCCACATCTGCACGAGATAGCTCATCGTCGTCTCGGGCGTGTAGGCCTGCCAGTTGGTGTTGGTGATGAAGCTCGCCGAGGTGTTGAAGGCGAGATCGGGCGCCACCGGGTCCATGCCCTGCGGATTGAAAGGCAGCACCGCCTGCAGCCGCTGCAGCCCGTAGAGCGTGACGAAGCCCGCGACATGGAACAGCAGCATGGCGACGGCATAGGTCGTCCAGTGCTGCTCGGCGCGGGCATCGACGCCGCTGACGCGGTAGAGGCCGCGCTCGATGGGTCCGAGGATCGGCGAGAGGAAGGTGCGCTCGCCGTTGAAGACGCGCGTCATGTAGCCGCCGAACGGCTTCACGGTAAGCGCGAGGATCGCGCAGTAGAGCGCGATCTGGAGCCAGCCATTGAGTGTCATGACGCTCTCTCTGAAGACGTTAGAAGCGTTCGGGGCGCAACAGCGCGTAGACGATGTAGACGGTGACGACGAGGGCGGCGCCGCCGCCGACGAGATAATCGAGCAGCATGGTTCGCCTCACAGTTTTTCGCAGGCGGCGACGTAGCCGATGGCGAGCGCAAAAAAGGCAAAGCCGATCGCCAGGAGGATCGTATCGAGCATTTCACTCTCCTTTGCCGTGCAGCCAGCATCGCACGGGCCGCAAGGCGCAGAGTTGACATGGATCAAGCCGAATAACTTGACCGCGAGCGGGAACCGCCGCCGGGCGCGGCGGGTGGGCCTCGCGGTCGAGCATTAAAAGGCGCTCGGCCCATATAAAATCGAGAGGGAACTGGCGCGGCTGCCATAAAGGCGGCGTAAAGAGAGATGGTCCCGCCTATGCGGCCTCCCAAGATCTCGCGCGCGTAGAGCGGAAAAACCGGCGAGTTCAGCAGTCGCGCGCGGCGGCGCAGGCCGAGGCGACGCGCAGCGGCAGGGATCGCGGCAGCACGGTGAGGCCGACCAGGCCCAGCCCCTGCTTCTCCAGACCCAGGCGCTGCGCCGCCGCCTGCGAGAGGTCGATGATGCGGCCCGGCACATAGGGGCCGCGATCGGTGATGCGCAGCGCGATGCGCCGCCCCGTGGCGAGGTTTTCCACCAGGACCAGCGTGCCCAGCGGCAGCGAGCCATGCGCCGCGGTCAGCTCCCGCCGGTCGAAGCGCGTGCCCGAGGCCGTGCGCCGTCCCTGATGACGGGCGCCATACCAGGAGGCGATGCCGATTTGATCGTAGCCGCCGGGTTTGGCGCCGGGCTGCGCCGCATCGCCCGGCGTCTGCGCCGCCGCGCGCCGGCTCTCCGAGCAGCTCCCGCCCAGCAGCGCCAGCAGGACGATGGCCGCGTTGAGATAGCGGCCGGCGGTGGACCGCGTCGGCTCCATGGTCAGCGCCGCCGCTTGCCGCGCGTGCGCTCGGCGGTGCCGCTGCGACTGTGCTTGACCATCAGACGATCCTCTCTCGCGGGCCGCGGGGAAGCGATCGGCTAGAGAAGGATTTCCGGGATAAAGATTCGAGATCGATTTTGGCCGCGGCGCATAAAGCACGGCCCAGGGAACCGCTTCGGCGAGCTTCCGCTGCAAGCCGAAGGCCGCGCAAAGAAAAAGAGGGGTGCCTTTGCGGCACCCCCAAGGTCTCCCAGGCGTCAACAGGAGGGATCGGAGCGCCTAAAGCCCGGCCCGACCGGTCGCGATGTGGAGCACCAGGGCGGGAACGCCCGTGGTCTCGCGCCGCGCGAAACGCAGCGCGGCCTCGTGCGTGAAAAAGGTTCCGCCGGTCATGCCGTCGTCGCTGCGCGCGCACCAGCGGCCGCCCGCGCTCTGAAAGATGCGGAAGACCGCTTTGCGCTGTGGCGCGGGGACGCGGGGCGACGAGGGGACCGGCTTGGCTATGGCTATCATGAGGGGCTCGTTTTCAGTTGAGCGACAGGCCTTGGGCGGCGAGGACCACCGCGGCCACCATCAGCACGAAGCCGCCCGTGGTGACCAGCAGATCGAAGACGATGGCCTTGAGCAGCGGATCCGTCGGATGCCGCCGCGCGCCGAACCCGTGCTCGGGCCTGCTGCCGCGGATGCTGTCGACCATGAGCGGAGGTCTCCTCGATCCGTCGCCCAAACCCGGCGACAGACTAGAAAAGGCCTTTCCGCGATAAAGATTTGAGATCGATTTGCGGCGCCGCGCATAAAGCCCCGGTGAGCGCGAGGATCGCGGTTTTACGGGACCTTTATCTGCGGCGCGCCGCTTCCGTCTGGAAATTTTAGGCCGCCATCGCCTCCTTATGGCGCAGCTGCGAGGAGGAGATGAGCCATGGCCAATCCGCTTGCCAAAGCCGCGGCCGCGGCGCCGCGGCCCTGCTTCACCATTGCGCCCGGCGATGCCGGCGACTGGATCGCGCGCGACCGCCGCGGCGGCGCCGAGCGTCACTTTGCCAGCCGGAAGGCGGCGCTGCACTTCGTGCTCTTCGATCTCGGCACCCCCGCCGCCGCGCTGCTGGCGCCGCCGCCGGCGGGGAAGGGCGCCTGAGATGACCGCCCACGCGCCTCGCTCGGCGCCCGGCAGCGCCGGCGCCGCGCCGCCGCGGCCGGGGGCGCTCGGCATGAAGCTGCTGCTGGCCGTGGCGCTGGCGGCGACGCTGTCGGTGGGCGGGGCGCGGCCGCTGCCGACGCTGTTCCTGCTGCTCGAGGCGGTGTGCGCCGGGCTCGGCGGCCTGTCGCTGCTGCTCGCCCTCGTCCAGCGCGAGCCGCTGCGTCGGCGCGTTTGGGGCTATTGGCACGAGGCCGCCTGCCTCGGCCTCGCCGGCCTCGCCAGCCATCTGATCCTGCTCGCGCTGCGTTAAGCGCGACGCTACGCGTCGTCGCCGGCGGGCGCCAGCGGTTGCTCTTGCGACCGCGAAAGCCCGCACCGTGCGGGCGATTCTCCGTTTACCGCGTCGCCGCCTGCGCCGCCGCCGCCGGCGCTCCCGCCGCCAGCGCCGGGCGCAGGCGCTTCTGCCCGAGGAAGAGCAGGATCGGCGAGGCGATGAAGATCGAGGACGACGTGCCGACGACGATCCCGAAGATGATGATGACGGCGAAGCCGCGGATCGCCTCGCCGCCGATGAGGGCGAGCGGCAGGATCGACAGCAGCACCGTGAGCGAGGTCGCCACCGTCCGGCCCAGCGTCTGATTGATGCTGAGGTCGATCAGCTCGCGCAACGGCATGGTCTTGAACTTGCGCAGGTTCTCGCGGATGCGGTCATACACCACCACCTTGTCGGTGACGGAATATCCCACCAGCAGCAGGATCGCTGCCACCGAGTTGAGATCGACCTCGAGCCGGGTCAGCGCCAGGAAACCCACCGTCTTGGTGACGTTGAGCAGCAATGTCGCGACCACGCCGACGCCGAACTGCCAGTCGAAGCGGAACCAGATGTAGACGAGCACCGCGAGCAGCGACAGCGACGTCGCCAGCAGCCCGTTGCGGAACAGCTCGGCGCTCACCCGGGCGCCCACCACCTCCAGCCGCCGGATCTCGCTGCCGGGGAATTTCGCGGCGAGCATGCCGGCGATGGTCTTGCGCGCATCCTCCGAGCCCGCCTGGCGGCCGAGCTTCACCAGCACGTCGCGCGGCGAGCCGAATTGCTGCAGCCGCGCGTCGCCGAGGCCGAGGCCGCGAAAGGCCTCGCGCAGCGCGCCGATATCCTGCGCCGCCGGCAGCCGGAGCTCGACCACGACGCCGCCCTCGAAATCGACGCTGTAATTGAGCCCGGGCGCGAAGAACAGCACCACCGAGCCGATGCTGAGCACGGCCGAGACGATGAGCCCGGCGAAGCGGCCGCGCATGAAGCGGATGCGGGTGTTGTCGGGAACCAGGCGGAGCGGGCGGATCACGACGGCACCTCCGGCCGTGTCGCGGCGCCGGGCGCACCCGCCAGGCGGCGGCGCAGCCGCGGCAGGACGCGCAGCAGCAGCCAGGGAAGGATGAGCAAGAGCAGGATACCGTCGAAGAACGCATTGATTTCGGGCGTATGGGTCCAGCCATAGCCCTGGTCGCACCACTGCACCCGCTGGCCATGGGCGAGCTTGCGCTTCATCGCCTCGAGCTGGCCGCGATTCTGCGCCCGCGCCAGCACATCGGCATGGGTCTCGAAACCCTTCAGCCCGCCGCCGGCCGATGCATCGAAGCCCGGCTCGGCGGGCCCGTAGTCGCTCGTGTAGAGGCATTGCATGGCGGCACCGCTGGCGCCGGCATAGCCGCCGGCTCGGCCTCAGGAGACCCCGGCCGCCGATAAAGTTTCGAGATGGATTGCCCGGCCGCGCGATAAAGGCGGCGTAAGCGCCCGCTCTACGAAAAAAAGGGGGGTGCCTTGCGGCACCCCCCAGGTCCCACGGGGAGGAACCCGTTACTGGACCGTCTCGCCGTGCAGCGCGAGATCGAGCCCGTCGCGCTCGACCTCCGCATCGACCCTGAGGCCGATGACCGCGTCGATCACCTTGAGGATGACCGCGCTGACGATGACGTCGTAGACGATGACGATGACCACGCCGATGATCTGGTTGAGCACCTGCCCGGCGTTGCCCTCGATCAGGCCCGGCGTGCCGCCATACTCGCTGATGGCGAAGACGCCGGTGAGGATGGCGCCGGCCATGCCGCCGATGGCGTGCACGCCGAAGCAGTCGAGCGCGTCGTCATAGCCGAAGACCGACTTGAGCCAGACGGCGCCGAGATAGCAGACGACGCCGGCGGCGACGCCGATCACCATCGAGCCGATCGGGCCGACGAAGCCCGAGGCCGGGGTGATGGCGACGAGGCCCGCGACCGCGCCGCTGCAGATGCCGACCACCGTCGGCTTGCCGCGATGCGCCCATTCGACGAACATCCAGGTGAGCCCGGCGACCGCGGTGGCGATCTGCGTGACCGTCATCGCCATGCCCGCCTGCATGCCGGCGCTGACGGCCGAGCCGGCATTGAAGCCGAACCAGCCGACCCACAGCAGCGCGGCGCCGATGAAGGTGAGCACGACGTTGTGCGCCGGTCCCGTGTCCTTGCGCTTGCCCAGCATCAGCGCGCAGACCAGCCCGGCGACGCCGGCATTGATGTGCACGACCGTGCCGCCGGCGAAGTCCAGCACCTTGACCCAGGCGGCGTCGTTGCTGCTGTTGAGGAAGCCGTCCGGCCCCCACACCCAATGCGCGATCGGGGCGTAGACCAGCGTCGCCCAGAGGCCGATGAACCACAGCATCGCCGAGAACTTCATGCGCTCGGCGAAGGCGCCCGCGATCAGCGCCGGGGTGATGATCGCGAAGGTCATCTGGAAGCACATATAGACGGTCTCGGGGATCGTCGGCGCCAGCGGGTTGGGATTGCCGATGCCCTTCGAGATGTCGCTCAGCATGCCTTGCAGGAAGGCGCGGTCGAGCCCGCCGATGAAGGGCGAGCCGGCGCGGAAGGCGGTGCTGTAATTGAGGATCGCCCACAGCACGGTGACGAGGCAGGTGATGGCGAAGCTGGTCATCACCGTGTCGCCGACATTCTTCTTGCGCACCATGCCGCCGTAGAAGAGGCCGAGCCCCGGCACCGTCATCATCAGCACCAGCGCCATGGAGGTCAGCATCCAGGCGGTGTCGCCCGAATTGGGCGTGCATTTCTCCAGCGTCTTGGCGTCGCAAGCCGGCGGCGCCGGCGCGGCCGCCGCCGGTGCCGGCGCTGCCGCGGCGGGCGCCGGGGTCGCGGCCGGCGCCGCAGGCTGTTGAGCCGCGGCGAAAGCGAGGGGGATGAGCACGGCCAGTGCCGCCAGCGGCAGCACGCGCGTCATCCAAGTGATCAACGAACGACCTTTCATGTCAGCTTGCCTCCCGTCAGGACCATGCGGAAACCGGCCGGACCAACCCCCGGTCGCAGCCGCGGAGATAACGAGATCAAGAATCGTGCCACGGGAGGACATTGCTTCAGCGGCATGCTTGTCGCGGTAGCCCCTCCGTCCGCCGGCAAATTCTGTCTAATTTTTAGGCAAACCCAGGGTCTCTGCCGCTATAGCGGGCAGGTATTGCCGAAAGAAGCGACCACCGGCCGCACCGCGCTGGCGAGGGCGGGGCGCCTTCGATTAGGCTCTGCGCCCATGGCTTCGCTCTGGTCGCTGGTCAACACCCGCGCGCTCTCCGTCTCCGTGGCGCAGGGCGCCTTCCAGTTCGAGCTGTCCTGGCTCGGCATCCTGCTCATCATCGGCGCCATGCTGCTCTGGCGGTTCCTGCGGCGCTAAGGCGACGCGCCAGCGTCGTCCTTGGCGGCGTCAGCGGTTGCTGTCGCAACCGCGGGAGCCCGCACCGCGAAGCTTGGCGGCCGTACGCTGTCCCAGCCGATGGACAAGCGCCGCGCCGCGCCGCATCCTTGGCGTCATGCAGCAACGGCGCGTCGAGCTCATCGTCGTCGGCGGCGGGCTCACCGGGCTCACCCTCGCTATCGCCTGCGCCGCCGCGGGCATCGAGGTGGCGGTGGTCGACCGCGAGGATCCCGAGGCGATGCTGGCGGAGCCGTTCGACGGCCGCACCACCGCCATTGCCGAGGGCTCGAAGCAGGTGCTGGATGGCATCGGCCTCTGGCCGCTGGTGGCGCAAGAGGCCGAGCCCATCCTCGAGATCCGCGTCGCCGACGGCGATTCGCCGCTCTTCCTGCATTACGACCACCGCGACATCGGTACCGCGCCCCTGGGCTATATCGTCGAGAACCGCGTGCTGCGCCGCGCGCTGATCGAGCGTGCCCGCGCCCTGCCGAGCCTCGTCCATCTGGCGCCGCTCGCCGTCGAGCGGGTCGAGCGCGGTGGCGGCAGCGCGCTCGTCCATCTCGCCGATGGCGGGGCGCTGCGCGGCGAGCTGGTCGCGGCGTGCGACGGCCGGCAATCGCCGCTGCGCCAGGCTGCCGGGATCCGCGCGCTGGCCTGGGACTATCCGCAGACCGGCATCGTCTGCACCGTCCGCCATGCGCTGCCGCATCGCGGCGTGGCGGTCGAGCATTTCCTGCCGGCGGGGCCCTTCGCCATCCTGCCGATGACCGGCCAGCGCTCGAGCATCGTCTGGACCGAGCGGGCGGCGCTCGCCCCGGGGATCCTGGCGCTCGACGAGCGGCACTTCCACGCCGAGCTCGCGCGCCGCTTCGGCGATTTCCTCGGCGAGGTGGAGGTGGTGGGGCCGCGCTGGTCCTATCCGCTGTCGCTGCTCCATGCCGAGCGCTATGTGGCGCCGCGCCTGGCGCTGGTGGGCGATGCCGCGCATGTCATCCACCCCATTGCCGGGCAGGGGCTCAACCTCGGCTTCCGCGACATCGCCGTGCTGGCCGAGCTCATCGTCGATGCGCGCCGGCTCGGGCTCGATATCGGCGCGCCCGCCGTGCTCGAGCGCTACCAGGGCTGGCGCCGCTTCGACAACATGGCGCTGGCCGCCGTCACCGACGGGCTCAACCGCCTGTTCTCCAATTCCGTGCCGCCGGTGAAACTGCTGCGCGATGTCGGCCTGGCGCTGGTCGACCGGCTGCCGCCGATGAAGCGCTTCCTCATGCGCCACGCCATGGGGCTGGTCGGCGAGCTGCCGCGGCTGGTGCGCGGCGAGCCTCTCTAGCCGCACCGGCCGGGCACCCCGGAATCGCCCAATCGACTGATTTTCCGCACAATTTCTCAGTCTGGTTACAATTTGATACAAATTGCGCAAAAAAATGCGATCTTCCGGGAACGGTAACCGGGTGTAACCGTTTGTAACGCGAACCCATGCCGGATCAACCGGTCGCAAGGCCGACGGAGTTGAGACGATGAGCGTAGAGCGGAAGTTGGTGGACCTTACCGTGGCGATCGAGATCGAGAATTTCCTCGGCGGCAAGACCGACGGCCAGGCGCTGTTCCAGCGGCTTTACGGCGCCGCCGCCGAGGAGCCGATCCCGGAGCGCCTGCTGGCGCTGGTGCGCTCCGAATGCGATGCGGCCGAGGCGGCCGAACCTGCGGCGGCCGAACCTGCGCCCACGCCGGCTCCGGGGCTCGGCGCCGCCGCCTCCTGATCCGCGGGCGAGGCCGGGTCGCCGCGGTCAGGCCTTGGCGCTGGGACGCGCCTTGATGCGCTGGTACCAGGCGGGCAGGGTGGAGAGGGCGGGATCGAGCTTCTGGCCGACCCTCGCGGCGAAGTCGATGAAGGCGAAGAGCATGAGGTCGGCGAGGCTCAGCCGGTCGCCGCAGACATAGGTCTTGCCCGCCATCAACCGGTCGAGCCAGGCGAGGCCCTCCTGCGCGATCTGCTTGAGATCGTCGGCCGCCTGCGGGATGACGTGCATCCGCTGCTGGAACATCGCCAGCCCCTCCGACCCGCGAAAGCCCGCGACCATCGGCTCGATGATCTTGAGGTCGATGCGCCGCGTCCACATGCGCGTCACCGCACGCTCCTCCGGTGTCTTGCCGATCAGGCTCGGGCCGGGGAACACCTCCTCCAGGTATTCGCAGATGGCGGTGATCTCGGCCAGCACCGTGCCGTCATCGAGCTCGAGGCAGGGGAGCTGGCCGGCCGGGTTCTTGGCGAGATAAGGCTCGCGCCGGTTCTCGCCGCCCATCAGATCGACCTCGACCTTGGGCAGCTCGATGCCCTTTTCCGCCATGAACATGCGCACGGTCTTGGGATTGGGGCCGATCGAGGTGTAGAGCTTCACCGCTGTCCTCCCATTGCCTTTTGCTTCCACAGCTCCCAGGCGCGGCCGACCTGACCGCTGTTGGTCGCCGCCGCGGCCGCGCCCTCGGCATCGGTGAGGAAGGTGACGCGCCCGTCGCCGAGCCGCAGCGCCTCGGCCTCGAGCCGGGCGTTGATCTCGGTGTAGATGGCGCGATAGACCGCGAGCTTCAGCGACTCCGCCACCACCACATCACCATGCCCGCGCATCAGCGCCACCGCAGCAGCGCCCAGCCGCTCGGCCAGCGCCGCGCCCAGCGCCGGGCTGCGGATCAGCATGTCGCTGGCCTCGCCGGCCGCCTCGCGGATCTCGAACACCGGCACGCCGCCGGCGAGAAAGCCGCTCATGTGATAGATCGGCCGCAGCGCCACGGAGGTCGCGCCGAACGGGATCACCGAGGGCGAATGGCTGTGGACGATCGCCTTGACCTCGGGGCGCGCCTTGTAGATCTCGCTGTGGATGAAGCGCTCGAGATAGGGCTGCGGGCCGCCGGCCTCGACCGGATGACCGTCGCGATCGAAGCTCAGGATGTCGGCGGCGGTGACCAGACCCGGCGCCATGCTCCGCGCCAGCAGGAAGCGGCCGGGATCGCGGTCGTGGCGCGCGCTGACATGGCCGAAGCCGTCGACCACGCCTTCCTGGTAGAGGATGCGGTTGGCGGCGACGAGATCCTCGATCAGCGCCGGATCGGCCGCCGGGCTCATCCTCATCCTCCCTCATTCTTCGGCGGCCAGTCTATCGGCGCCGCGCCCCGCCGCAACCCCGGCGGAATTCGGGAAGCGGCGCGCCATCGGGTGCTGTGCGTCGCGACGGCGAAGCTGTTGCGGGTGTGGGGGCGCGGGCAACTTAAACCCCTCTCCGCGCGAAGCGGAGCGCGAAGCGGGGAGAGGGAGGGACCCATCGCTCGCGAGAGCGATGGGAGGGTGAGGTGCCCTTTCGGCGTGCGATGTTCGCGCCGTCGCTACCCACCTCATCCTAAATCCTTCTCCGCCCTGAAGGGCGGAGAAGGATTTGCTCTACCGCTTCTCCCGCGACAGCCCGGCCTTGGCGAGCGCGGTGGTGTAGGCGGCCCAGCGCTTGGCCTGCTCCTGGCCGAGCTCGTAGAGATAGGTCCAGGAGAAGATGCCGGTATCGTGGCCGTCGTCGAAGACGAGGCGCACCGCGTAATTGCCCACCGGCTCGACCGCCCTGATGCCGATCCCGGCGCAGCCGGCGACGAGCTGCTTCTGGCCGGGGCCATGGCCCTGCACCTCGGCCGACGGGCTCTCGACGCGCAGATATTCCGCCGGCAGGCGGAAGCGCTGCCCGTCGTCGAAGCTCACCTCCAGCAGCTTCTCGGCCTGTTTGAGGCGCAGCTCGACCGGCCAGCGCTGGCTCATGGCGGCGGTGGCGCGGCTTTCAGCGTCGCCTTCTCCGCCTCGTCCAGCGTGCGCGCCTCGTCCACCAGCATGATCGGGATGCCGTCGCGGATGGGATAGGCGAGGCCGGCCTCGAGGCTGATCAGCTCCTGCGCCGCGCGGTCATAGCGCAGCGTCGCCTTGGTCACGGGGCAGACCAGGATCTCGAGCAGTCTTGGATCGAACGTCGGGGGCGTGGTCGGTCATGTCGCCTTCCTGGCTGCTAATGCCGCGGGCCGTCGGCGCGCTCGCCGCCGTCATGCGCCGCCATCTCGACCAGCGTGGTCAGTCGCCGCGCGCGCTCCGGCAGGTCCCGCGCCTCGAGCAGCGCCTGCTTCTCGTTGGGCGCGAAGGGCGCCGCCATGGCGATGGTGGTGACCAGCCGCTCGTCCGACGTCTTCTCGATCGCGTCCCATTCGACGGCGATGTTGTGGCGGCGGAAGAACGGCTTCAGCGCGGCGAGCAGCCGGTCGCGGCCGATCGGCGCGGCGTCGTCCGCGAGATCGCCGGCATAAGCCTGCCAGTCGGGCACGATCCGGCGGTAGAGCTGGTCGCGCGGCAGCTCGCGCCGGATGTCGAAGCGCGCAAGCCCGGTGAGCGTGATGAGATAGCGCCCGTCCTCGGTCTCGCTGAAGGAGGTCATGCGGCCGGCGCAGCCGGTGCGGTAGACCGGCGGCTCGCCGGCGTCGCCCGCGCCCTCCTGCGGCTGGACCATGCCGATGAGGCGGTCGCCCTGGAGCGCGTCCTCGGTCATGGCGAGATAGCGCGGCTCGAAGATGTTGAGCGGCAGGCGGCCGCGCGGCAGCAGCAGCACGCCGGTCAAGGGAAAGATCGGCAGGCTCGCCGGCAGCTCGGCGAGGCTCGGCGCGCCGCGTCCTCTCATGAGAACAGGATCGAGGAGAGGCGTTTTCTCGCCGCCACCGTCAGCGGGTCGGCGTGGCCCATCGCCTCGAAGAACTTGACCAGCTGCCGGCGCGCCGCCTCCTCGTTCCATTTGCGGTCGCGGCGCACCAGCTCCATCAGCTCGTCCACCGCCTGCTCGCGCTCGCCCGCGGCGAACAGCGCCGAGGCCAGCTCGAAGCGCGCCTCGTGGTCGGCGGGATTGCCGTCGAGCCGCGCGCGCAGCGCGCCGACCGCGCCCTGGGCCTTGGCGCCGGTCTCCGCCAGCTCGAGCGCGGTGCGCGCCGCCGCCACCTCGGCATGCTGCGCGCTTTCCTTGGGCACGCGGTCGAGGAGCTGGCGCGCCTTGGCGAATTCCTTGCGGTCGATGGCGATGCGGGCGAGCCCGGCCACCGCCTCGACCGTGCCCGGCTCGTGCTGCAGGATCTGGCCGTAGATGTTGGCGGCGCGCGCGGTGTCGCCGGCGGCCAGCGCCTCCTTGGCCAGCGCCAGCGCCTCCTCGATCGGCGAGGGGCCGGCGGCGGCGCCGGCGAGCCGGGCGACGAACTGCTTCACCTGGCTGTCCGGCACCGCGCCGACGAAGCCGTCGACCGGGCGGCCGTCCTTGAAGGCGTAGACCGCCGGGATCGACTGGATGCGCATCTGCTGCGCCAGCTCGGGGTTCTCGTCGATGTTGATCTTGACCATGCGCACCGCGCCGCGCGCGTCCTTGACCGCCCGTTCCAGCGCCGGGCCGAGCTGCTTGCAGGGGCCGCACCAGGGCGCCCAGAAATCGACGACCACCGCGGCGTCGTGCGAGGCGTCGATCACATCCGCCATGAAGCTCGCGGTCGAGCCGTTCTTGATCAGGCCGGCGGTGTCCGCCGGCGCCGGCGCGCTGCCGAGAATAGGTTCCATCAGCGTGGGTTCCCCTTATTTTCCCCCTAAACATGGCGGCGGCGGCCGCCGCTGACAAGCACTCCCTCAACCCCCGCCGGGGGCGAGGGCGGCGAGCGACACGAGCACCGGTTGGTGCCCGCAATCGGCGATGAAACGCTGCAGGTCGCCCGGTGCGATGGCGGTGGTCGCGGTATTGACCAGCGGGTGGTAGTTGAGGGGGTCGAGGGCCAGCATCTCGGCCTCGAGCACCACCCGGACCCGGCGCTCGCGATCGTTCATCAGGGCAAAGGGCGTGACGCTGCCCGGCCGCACCCCCAGCACCTCGAGCAGCAGCGCCGGGCTGGCGAAGGAGAAGCGCGGCGCGCCCAGCCGGTCGGCGAGCGCCTTGAGGTCGACCCGCCGGTCCTCCAGCGCCACCACCAGCCACAGCCCGCCCTTGCGGTCCCTGAGGAAGAGGCTCTTGCAGTGGCCGCCCGGCAGGCTGCCGCGCAGGTCCACCGATTCCGCCACCGTGTGCAGCGGCGGATGGCGGTGGGTGGCGTGGCGGATGCCGAGCGCATCGAGGCGCCGGAAAAGCTCGTCGGGGGTCGCCGGCATGGGCCTACTGCAGCGGCCCCTTCGTCCAGCGGAAGGCGGTCAGGATACCCTCGTCGAAGCGGCATTCGACCGCGACGTCGCGGCGCAGCCGGCTGTTGGCCGGCAGCTTCTTGCGCGTGCCCTCGACCTCGACGCGGCTGGCGGCGAGGCTCTGCTGCGCCTCGGCCGGCAGCGTCCGCTGCCCGGTGACCTCGATCTCGCCGCCGGGAAAGGCTTGGTGCAGGAGATCGGCGCAGCGGTCGCCGAGGCTCTGCTCCTGCACCTTCTTGAGGCCGATGCCGCCGCAGCCGGCGAGCGCCAGCAGCAGGACCAGGGCGGCGGACGGGCGGGTCGCGATCATCGCCGGCGATAGTGGCGCGCGACGCCGTGGAATTCAAACCCGCGGCTGTCGCGGACTTGCAAAGCCGCGGCGCCTTTGTATGATGCCCGCCTCGTCCTGGGGCGCGGGCGTAGCTCAGGGGTAGAGCACAACCTTGCCAAGGTTGGGGTCGAGGGTTCGAATCCCTTCGCCCGCTCCAGATTTCTTCAGATAGTTCAGTTCGTTGCGACGCAGCGCTCGCGGGGGCCAGCCGCGGGCGGCGGCCATGAGGTAACATATAGGTAACAGCAATCATCGCTACATTGCGGCGTACGGCCGAAATCTTACTCCTTCTCTCGTTCCGCTCCGATGTCGCTCGCAGCCAACAGGATTGCGTTAGTCATGAGTCCCTTCTGATCTGGATCGGCACCGTCATCAATCGCGCCCGGTTCGACCCGCCACGTCATCCGATTGCGCTTACCCCCTTCGGCGTTAAAGTAGACGATCCGACATTGCTTGTTGGCGGGTTCTTCGACCATGGCTATGTGGTCCGCCCGCACGTCCTGCAAAATGCATCTACAAAACTCACCCCAATACGGCATTCCAACGACGTGGGGGCAGTCTTCGTACTCAGTGCCGCAGATCGAGCACACTTGACGACGAACGATGAGACCCGCGCTCAGAAATACCTGCTTCGGAAAAACGACACGCTCGATGTTAACCAGTCTGGTCGCCCGCGCCTCTAAATGAGAAAATCCCCTGTGCGCCCGAATAGCGTCTCTCGTCGCCATCTGCGCATTGACTAAGCTGCTCCATGCGTCGTCAGGTTTTCCTTCCTTTAGAAGCAACCACATATTCAATTCAGCGCGGAGAGCTTCGATTACGCATTCGCATCCTAAAAATAGAATTCGCAGCGTTTTCGTCTTGCTCAACGATTGCTCGCGTCTTCCAATCTTCCACCTTCGCCGCGAGCGCAGATAAGTCGGCGCGCGCCTCGCGCTGTAACTCACTATCCCTGACAATGTATGAGAGGTTAGCCTTCCCATCCACGGTAGCGTTGAATAATTCAATCTCGTTCGCGTAGCTTTTCTCCGCGTCACTCATCGCCGATCCTCAGAATTGTGTCTGCGATTGCGGTCAATCCCGAGGCATCACCTTCGTACGTCAGCTTTTTACATACGCGATCTCCCTTTCGTTCGACGGCGATGTCCAGCTTGATTTTCCTATCCGGGACTCCTTTGAACATATCAGTTAGATAGTTTGATATAATCCCCAACGCCACCGAAACGGCAGCGGGGTTGTTGCTAAGAAGTGCCCCCGAGACGAAGATGAACGCCGACCAGTCGTAACTCTTATTGTGGATGAAGCTGGCTCTCTCTCCGTTTGGCAGAAAATCCCCCAGGGGCAACTGGTGGTTTCGAAACAGCGTGTGGATTGTCGAACCTTCCGCTCGCACGATTAGGTCCTGACGGGTCGCTGCAGTATCGAAATTTTCCGGCATAATAGCCAAGCCAGTTGGCATCTGACAGCCAAGCTGCGCCGCTCGATCAGAAATATTGATGTAGTCAGTCTCGCTAACCGTCATCTGTTCGCTCGCTAACCTTGCTCGAAAGGGATTGGTCAGCTCACTCATTGGCTTATCGTTCCCGGACAAGCTGTCATCTTACGATCACGCGGCCTCTTCGAGACGGACATCGCCACCGTTCGCTTTGATTTCAGCGACGACAATCCTACGGATTTCGGCAAGAAAAGCGGTGGATGGCGCGGTCATCACCGCATCGGGCAACGGCGCGGCTGCCTCGTAGATCTGACGCATCGCTCTTGCCCGTCGGTCCGCCGACCCCGTTCCTCGAAAGTCGTAGGCAGCGCGCCACTCGCCCAATTGCGCCTCTACCAACCGCTTCATCGACACATCATGAAGCACTAGAGATACCGCTCGGCGGACGCGAGAGATCACCGCTTGTGCTTCCTGTTCGTCGGCTGGATCATGCTTCCATGTGAGAGGTTTATCGAGGAAGCGCGAAACGGCTTCGGTTAGCCGCGCAACGAGGTCAGCCACGGGCCGGAGTGTGTCGTATTCCACATCCAGCTCACCAGCGATCCGCCGATCCAGGGCCTTTATGCGCGTCCAATGCTCCTTGCGGACGCCTTCATAAGTCCCGAGGCCTAGGCGTGCGAGCCATGGGCCCTGGAATTTGCTGACCGCTTCCTGGACCGCGAAGGAAACGCCTGTCGGGTCATAGACGGGGCATGCCTCTGGGGGTGGCGGCGGTAGAATCGCCTTTTTGAAGAAATCGACGAGCTCACCGAGCTGGCTTCGCATGTAGTCTGCGGCCCGATTTGGAAGCTTTACGAGAGAGCGATCTACTCCTCCAAGCATGAAGCACCGTCCGTCGATTCCATGCTCGACCGCGCGAACAACCGGGGCGCCGAGAACATCCTTTAGATTCGAAAGCGCATTCACTACGGATGCCATCACATGCGCGCGTTTATCGGCGAAGGTCGGAAGGTTCTGCCCCTTAATCTGATCGAAGTGCGTAAATGCAATCGCCAACTTCTCTTGGTGTCCGCTCGACGTGACCGATCGAAGAACCGACAAAGGCGCGGCCTGCATCGGCTGTTGTGCGTTGTCCACCAAGAGGATCACGTCAACCTGGCTGAAACGGCGCGTGACGTGCGTTGTGACGCTGGACGATGATTCGGGCGTGTGCCCGAGGCCCTGGCCATCGATGAGCGCAAGCTTAGGACTATCGGATAGAAATTCTGGATACAGCGGCCCCTTAACTCGAATTCCGTCAACAAGCGGCGTCAACAGTCGGCCGAATTGCGGCCAATAGTTGCTCGAGAACCAACGAATGTGACGGATGAAATCGTTGCGATCGTCTGAGTTGAATACCCACAGCTCGGGCCAATTGGAACGACGGCGACGCAGTTCGCCCGCCTCAACCAAGTCGAATCTCGACCGCACGTCATCGAGCACATCCTGGACAAGATCGTGAAATTCCTCCAACTGGCTGAGCTGTGCATCAAAATTTTCTTCGACAAGTTGCTGCGCGGCTTCGCGGTCAGGGCCGCTGATTTTGTTCAGCTCGATATCAAGATCGCGCTCCAGTCGCTGGACGACGACTTTTGTCAGATCGTTCATGCGTGCGAGATAATTCGCGAGATTTTGTCTGTTTCTGCCACGTTCGGCCTCTGTCAATATCCCGTCTTCGTCGATGATCGCCTCTTCGTCGCCGTCGCTAAATGACAGCTCTTCGTCGTCTGAACCCTGGTCGCGACGCCAGCCTCCGAGCACGTAGCTGAGCCGGAATTTTTGATCGCGATGATTCAGGAATTGGTCGGCTGCCTTGTCGATTGCAGCCCCTTCGAAGAGGGCAATACACGCGTCGGTGATGCACTCTTCGATGTTCGCCTGAACCTGAAATTCGGTGAAAAATGTGACCACAGCTTCGAAGCTGCCCGTCGCAAGGATGACCTCGATATCTGCAATCGTGGTCTTTGCAGGGGCGGTTGAAGGAAACCGATCGTCGTCAGGATCGGAGCCGATGAACTGGCGTAGCAATGAGGTTTTGCCAGCGCCTGTGGTGCCCACAAACAGCACCCGCGAATAGCCTTCCTCCTTCGTCGGTAGGTGAATGCACGCCTCCCGAAGATCATTCGTGTCATCCCGTCCCGCCTGAATTTCATCGTAAAGGGCATCGACGACGGCTCTGGAAAACCGCAACTCAGCCTCTTGACGCTTAGCCGCATTCCACCATCCGGGATCACCCAGCAGTTCGTTCATCTCGCCGACCATCTTGTCAGCCTCAGCTTCGTCAGGGGTGCCAAGGCCACGCCTCATCTTGAGGCCAGGGCGTCCGCGAGCGTCGTTCCGAAGCGGATGTCGGAAGCTAATAGACCACCCAGGTCGGTTAGACCTCGACTTCGAAGCAGTGTAAATTTGGTCGGGCATGGCGTTGTTCCTCGTTGTACCGATCGAAAGTTCAGCTCTTATAAAGCCAGCCGGGCGACGAGTTAACGATTTTGATACAACGCGGAACAACGCCAGACGCAAAGGCAAGAACGAGGGCAAGAACGAGGGCAAGAACGAGGGCAAGAACGAGGGCAAGAACGAGGGCAAGATAAAAGGAATGGCGCCATAGCGCCGCTAAGCCCTTGTCTGCACATCGGCTTCTATGGCGCCACGCGCCAAATCAGGAGCGCCATGCTTCTGGCAAGCCGTTGATATCCATCACAGAGCTTGGCGCCCTCCGTCGAGGAACGGCGCAGCTCCTATTCCGCCGCGATGGCGCTCCGCAGGTGAAGCTGATTGAGGGCCGTGGCGATGTGCTCGGGGTGCGACGAGGCGTGCTCAATTTCCTAGAGCCAGGGCTGGCCGTCGGCTGCGTAGTGGATCACCAAATCCTCGCCCGCAGCCTGGCCGCCGAATTCATTCGGATCGCCCTCCTGACCTGCAGGCCAAGGAAGGACCTCGATCGCCATCGTGTCGGTCTCGGGGTAGTAACGGATCATCGGTTCTAGGATCGCGACAGCCGCCTTCGCGTTCTGCCAACAATGTATATCTGTATAGATCGGCAGCCCGCAGTCACGGGTTATGTCTCACCCTTCATCGCCAGCAACTCTCGGCTTAGCGTTTTTGTCACTTCCCAGAACATCGCCGCATCGTCTGACAAAAGCGCCACGCCGTGAGCCCGCTCTTTTTCCGGATGAATGTAATTGCGGTAGCCGCGCAAGATCACGGCCACGTTCTTAGCGGAACTGGAGATCCATTTAAGCTCGTGACCAACATCGATGTAGGACCCAAGCATCCACTGCCGAAGGTCTAGCGGCTTCTTAGTCTTTGGATCAATCGGCGTTGCGGTGGCCCTAAACAGCTTCGACTTGTCTGACAACATGTTCGCCCGGGCGACAAGAAGTGCTTCCAGCAAGCCGCCCATCATCACCGTGGCCGCGAGTGGGGCACCGGCCTCGATGCAGCGCCTGCACTCGTCCCAGCGCCGCTCAAGAATGGTTTGCATAACTGGATCAGCTGCCAGAGGCGCGAAGTCAGGTGCGGAGTTTGCCGTTCGCACCGTTGGCTGCGGAACGAGCGCGCGCGTCCGCGCCTCAATAAGCGTTTTCTTCGCTAGCTTGGCCGCACTGACGTATGTGTTCTTTGACGAGTTCTTGTCAGCTGCATTAAGAATGGTCCGATAACGTATATCGATTGCATCGATAACCTCAGCAGGCATTTCTTGGGCGACGGCCGATCTTCGACGCTGAAACCAGCTGAGAGCGGTAGCCCGAAAGAAGTCTCGATGCTCCGCATTCCTAACCTGCGCGGTCTTTATCTTTTTGAGGACGGCGAGAGCTTTATCGACCTCTCGGACTAGATCGTCCAGGTCGGCGTATGGGTCGGGCAATTTTGTTCACCTTTTGCGGCCACTTTTCTGCCTCGCCCTCTTTGCCTTCGTTGCCCTTGTTCTCTTGGCCTTGCCCCCTCCCTCGGGCGTTCCGGGCAGCGTCATCGCAACCAGATTCTCACCCACGCTATTGATGGAAAACTCCCCTGGGGAATTGCTGTCGAGATAGCCGAGGTTCTTGGCATTGTTCAGGGTGACCCGAGGATTCCCCAATCTGTTTCGGCCAGCGAGCCGCGCCGCTTCCTGCAGGGTATCGCCGTCGATTGTTTCGCGTCGGCTGGCTGCCGGTGCTTCAAATCGGTAGTAATAAGCGACAGTCGCTGAAAACTGCACATCGCTCTTTGGTGCCTTCGTGGCGACAAATGTCTTTATGTCGGTTGGCTGGCTTTGCGGCGGATGCCCCGGGAGCGCTGCTGGCGTCGCCGGTGTGTGTTGAAGAGGCATCGACGGGGCGACGGGCGCAGCCTGAAGGACAACACCTAGCCCTTCCGCCACCCATGTGAGGATGCGCTTTCTTCGCTCTGGTGGGACGTTCCTTGAGCTTCTCAAAGACAACTTTCGCAGTGTCGAAATCCTCAATTTCCAATTGCTCGGACATGTAATGCCCTTTGCTTCATGTCGACCGCCATATTAATACTGACAATTGAACCTTGAAACGGAGATTGCATCCGGCCGTCGGTTGGCGAACGCTGGGTCGCTCTTGCGACTACGCCGCCTTCCCGCGCGCCCGCACCTTCGGAAGGTCAATGGGCAGCTCCGCATTCATCTTCGCCAATGCTTCATCGATGATCCACATGTGCGAGCTGTGGCGCAGGTCGAGGAGCCGGCGCACTGAGTTTTCGGGCATGCCGAGCTGCTTTGCGAGCTTGAGCTTCGACCAGCCGCGTGCGCGCATCGTCTCGTAGACGGCGAGCTTGGCGGTGACGAGCGACGGCAGCACGGCGCGGTCGCGCCCGGTGTGGCCCGCGCCGCCGCGCGGCAGCCGCTTGCCCGCCTTCATGTAGCCCTCGAGAGCGGCGATCACGCAATCAACTGCGTTGGCGCGCGCCTCCTCTTGCGTCTCGCCTTCGGTGAGCGCTTCCGGAACTCCCGGGAAGCGGACGAGCCACCAGCCGTTCTCTTGTCGCTCCAGCGTGTACCGATAACCGAACGCCATCCTCACTCCTCCAAATCCGCCTTCGTCAGTCCCAGTTGCGCGAGCATGGCGCTGAACAGGCCAGGGCCGATCTCCTTGCGACGATCCTTGAGCGTCGTAAACCGATTGCCGAAGTAGAGCCGCCCGTGGCTTCCCTTGCCGTGCCCCGCATCGAAAACGACGGCGATTCCGCGCTTCCGGCCAAGCTTCTTGATTTTACGTTCGAATTCGCTGCCGTTCATCGAGTCATATCGCACATATCTGTGCGAATTTCAAGAGGCGGACCGGATGCCGGGGAGAGGCCCATCAGCCTGCTCCGCCTCGTCTTTGCCGCCGGCGGCCAGCGGCACGACCTCGGCTGATGGACGACCCTCAAGCGCCGCCGCGATGCGCGCCGCGACCCGATCGGCAGCGGCCACCAACGCGGTGTCCGGCACATGCGCATAGCGTACCGTGATGCCTGAGAGCCGGTGACCCAGCAACCCGGCGATCGTCAGCTCGGAATATCCCATGCCGGCCGCCACGGCGGCGAAGCTGTGGCGCAGGACGTGGACGGTGACGCCCTCGAGCCCGGCCTTGCCACAGAAACGCGCCAGCACCTTCGGCACGCCGATGTAGTGTCCGTCGCCGCGGTCGGCCGGGAAGACCCAAGCGGCGCGCTCCTTGCTCGCGCCCTCCTCAGGCGCGGGCCGCTCGTTGAGCAGCTTCACGGCCGCGGCGCCGATCGGTCGGATTTGCGCGCCGCTCTTGGTGTCGCCAAAGCGGATACAGCGGGCCCTGGCGTCCACCCAGGCGCGCGGCAAGGCCAACACCTCCATGCGGCGCAGCCCGGTCATCAGCAGCAGGCGGATGACGGCGATCGCCGTCGGGGTCTCGCCTGCGGCCTCGGCCATGCGCATCACCTTACCCAGCGTCGCGATCTCGTCGAGCGACAGAAAGCGCCGTTGCTTGCCATCGGGAATCTTCTGTACGCCGCGCGCGGGATTGTCCTTGATCACCTTTCGGCGCTTCGCGAACTCCAGGATAGTCCCAAGCATGCCGATGGTGCGCGCAGCTACGCCGCGGCCGCCGGTCGTCGCGCCCCCGCGCCCCTCGCGCGGCTTCGCCGACTTGCCGGCGGCGACCTCTGCCTGAAGCCGCTCGATATCATCCGACGTGAGGCTCGCCACGCGACGCTTGCCGATGAGCGGCTTCACGTGACGCTCGATGCGCGAGCGATCCATTGCGAGCGTCGAGGCTTTGACGCGCCCTTCCGCTTCGCGCAGATACCAGTCGCACAACTCCGCGACCGTGATGCCGCGCCGCGCGGCGGATTTATCGCCCGCGGGATCTCCGCCTCTTTGTGCCTCGGCGAGCTTCTGCCGCGCTTCCTGGCGCGCTTCCTCGGGGGTGAGGGTACCGACCCTGCCGACCGTGAGCTTGCGCAGCCTGCCCTCGCGCGTGCGGTACATCGCGACCCACGACATGGCGCCGCCGGGCTGCACGCGAACACCGAAGCCCGAGAGCCGGTCATCCCAATGCGTGGTCTCTCTGCCCGAAGGATCGGGCTTGAGCTGATCGACGAACCGCTTGGTGAGCCGCGCCATCGCGCTCCTCGTTTGTTACCTGGCGCCGCTCACGCGCGCTCAGGTAACATCCAGGTAACACCTGAACGGAAATTAGGTCAATCGTGATCGTCGGAGAGGGATGCGAGAAATGCCTATCAGTAGCGGCTATATCGCATGAAAGCGCATGTAAGCGCATTTCGGAGAACGTGGGGAGAGGTGCGAACAGCACCTTGCCAAGGTTGGGGTCGAGGGTTCGAATCCCTTCGCCCGCTCCAATCATAAATTGTACAGACCGTGTCCGGACCGGAGACATAGGTAACGGACCGTACCTAAGACATGGGTGACAACCTCGCGCCGGCGCCGCGGCAAGCGCCGCGCCGCTTATGCCACGGCCGCTTTGACCGCGCGCGGGGCGGGCGGGAGAATTCGCCGGCGCTCGGCTTCCCGCTGATACTTGTCGGCGAGCCAGCGGGCGAACTGGCTGAGCGTCTCCTCCAGGTAGCAAAGCCGTCCGCGCGGTGAGAATCTGGCCGATTTCGGCGGACTGCATCGCGAGGTTGACGCTGGTGTCCTGCTCGCCCAACTGGCGCGAGCCTTCCATCAGCCGGTCGGCGCGCGCGGCGAAGTCGGAAAGCCCGGCCGTGCTCTTCGGAATGCACCAGCCGCCATAGGTGAAGAGCCCGCCGCCCACCGAAAGGCCGCTCGGCCCCGCCGGGTAGATCAAACCGTAGCAGAGCATGTCCGGGGTAAAGATGATGTTCATGGTCGGCGGGATCATCCCGAACCCGACGCGGCTGCGCTGCTTCTCGTTCAGGCCCGGAATGACGGGGAACGCGGCCGGCGCGGCCCACCCCTTCTCCGTGAGGCCGCCGTCGGGCGCCAGGAACGGCACGCTGCGCACGATGGCGTTGTCGCCATCCTGCCACGGATCGAACTCGACGCCGGTGCCCGGCGCAAAGTCATGGATGATCGGGTGGACGAACTCGGTGTGGTAGGGCTCTATGTAGTTCTCCAGCAGAAGCTTCCAGTTCCACGGCACCGCCTCGGTGGAGAAGCGCGGCGGAACGGTGACCATGGCGTCGAGATCATAGCCTTCGAGATAGGGATCGAGCTTGGTCAGCGTCGGCGCCAAGGGCTGGGCCGCGTCGTCCATATTGACGAAAATGAACCCGCGCCAGATCTCGAGCCTGAGCCGTGGCAGGGTCGAGTCCGCGCGCAGAGACGCAAGATCGATCGTCCTCCGCATGTGCGGGGCGCCGACCAGCTCGCCCGAGAGGGCGTAGGTCCAGCGGTGATAGGGGCAGACGAAGCGTCTCACATTGCCTTCGCAGCTCTCCTTGAGAGGGTGTCCGCGGTGGCGACAGAGAGCGCTCATCGCGCGGATCTCCCCGTCCTCGTCGCGGACGATGACGAGCGGCTCGTCGGCGATGGTAATGGCCATGAAATCCCCCGGGTTCGGGAGCTGCTGCACGCGGCCGACGCAGAGCCACGAGCGGCGGAACACGGCTTCCTTTTCGAACTCGAAGAACGCCGCCGACATATAGGCTTCGGGCGGCAGCACTCTGGCTTGATCGATCGGAAGCACGCTTTCCGGCAATCCCTTCAGAACGGCGAGGATATCCGGATGAACGGCGGCAGGTTCGAGCGACATGCGGAGCCTCTCTCAGATCGTCCAGTGAACAGGGAGCGGTGCGCCCATCAGCGTCTTTCCTCGCGCAGGTGGGCAATGCCGAGCGCTCTCGGAGCTTCCGTCTCGCCGAGCTTCTTGATCGCCGTCCAGATCATGACGGCGCCCGTGGCGAGATAGGGCGTCATCAGCATGAAATACTGCGGCACCTTCACGTCGATGGCGGCGATGCGCGGCACCAGCGCCTCGACGCCGCCGAACAGCAGCGCGCCTGCCAAGGCGCGCCAGGGGCGCCAGCGGGCGAAGATGACCAAGGCCACCGCGATCCAGCCGCGACCGCCGGTCATGTCGTCTATCCAGATCTTGGAGTTCGCGACGGAGAGGTCCGCGCCGGCGAGCCCGATCAGCGCCGAGCCGCCAACCACCGCGAGAAAGCGATAGCGAGCGACGCTCACGCCGGCGGCATCGGCCGCTTCGGGATTGTGCCCGACCGCGCGCAGGCGCAGCCCGACCATGGTCTGCGTCAGCAGATATTGCACGCCAAGGACGATGGGAACCGTGAGATAGACGATGGCGTCTTGGCGGAAAAAGATCCGGCCGAGCACCGGCAGATCGGCAAGCAGCGGCAGCGGCATCGGCGCGAGGCCGGCGATCGCGTGATTGGTCCAGCCGCCCAAGTCGCCCAGGAGATTGCTCAGCCCCTGGCAGAAGAACACGATGGCGAGCCCGGCGATCACCTGGTTGACGCGCAGCACCACGACCAGCAAGGCGAAGAGCACCGACACGAGCGCGGCCGCGGCCATCGCGGCCACCAGCGCCACGCCCGGACCGGCGCCAAGCGACATGAAGGCGGCGACGCCCGACATCGCGCCGATCAGCATCAAGCCTTCGGCGGTGAGCGACAACACGCCGGTCCGCTCGGCGATGATCAGCCCGAGCGCCGCCAGCGCATAAGGAGGGGCTGCGGCCACCGTGCTGGCGAGCCAGTTGACCATGAAGTCCACCATCAGCTCACCGCCGCCAGCCCAGACGGTGGCGGATCAGGAATTCGGACGACGCGACGGTCATGACGATGATCGCCTGGATGAGCTGCACCATCGAGAACGGGACCTGGTAGAAGATCTGCAGGCTGTTGCCGCCGGCAAAGAGCAGGGCGACCAGGAAAGCGACGCCGGCGACCCCGATCGGGTGGTTGCGGGCGAGAAAGGCGATGAGCACGCCCGAGAAAACGAAACCCTGGTAGAAGCTCTGGCTGAGGCGGCCGACCTCTCCCGAGACGACGACGAAGCCGGCCGTCGCAGCCAGCGCACCCGACAGCAGCGCGGCGACCAGGACGACCGCGCCGATTGGAATGCCGATGGCCAGGGCCATCCGGTCGTTGGCGTGGATGATCCGCATATAGGCGCCGAACCGGCTGACCTGGGTCAGCCACCACAGGGCAAGCGCGGCGGCCAGGGCGAAGGGGAGAGCCGAGGGAGTCCCCCAAGCGAGATCGGGAAGCCGCTCGGCGCTGCCGAACTGCGGCGAATGAGGAAAGGAGTCCTTCGGATCGAGCCAGGCGCCGAACAGCAGGTGCAGCAGGAGATAAGCGGCGACGTAGTTGAGCAGGAGCGTCAAGATGATCTCGTTGACGCCAAATCTCAGCTTGAGGAGCACGGGGCCGCCGATCCAGGCGGCGCCGGCAACAAGCGACAGCAGCAGCATCAGTGGCAGACGGAGGGGTTCCGGTCCGAGGTGAAGAATTGACACCGCGGTGGTCGCGATGCCGCCCCAGATCATCTGGCCCTCGATTCCGAGATTCCAGAAGCGCACGCGGAAGGCGAGGGCCGCGGCTTGCCCGGCCAGGATCAACGGCGCCGTGCTGGTCAGGACGGAGCGCAGATTGTCGGCGACGAAGAGATTATCAAGGATGAAGGTCTGGAGCAGGTCGGACGGGCCCAGCCCGACGGTCAGCAGGATCGCCGCCGAGAGGGCGAGCCCTGCCACGACGGCGCCGACCAGGATGAACGTCTGCTGCCGCGCCGCCATGTCCTGGCGCGGCTCGAGCACCAGCCGCCCGAGGCTGAAAGAGGGCGCAGGCCGCTGCGGCACGACGACAAGGGTCGATGCGGCGTCGTCAGGCATGGTGCACCATCGCGCGGCCCACGGACTGGCGGTCGGCCGGCGCGTCGAACTCGGCGACGATCCGGCCGCGCGCCATCACGCCGATGCGGTCCGACAGCGACAGGATTTCGTCGAGATCGTCGCTGATCAGCAGGATCGCCGCCCCGGCATGGCGGGCCGCCAGCAGCCGCGCATGGACGGCGGCACAGGCCCGGGCGTCGAGACCGCGGCTGGGCGAGTGGGCGACGACCACGGCCGGCGTGCGGCCGAGCTCGCGCGCCAGCACCAGCTTCTGCGCGTTGCCGCCCGAGAGCAGCGCCGCCTTCTGGCCGAGCGAGCGCACGCCTTGAATGTCGAAGGCCCCGACGGCCTCCCGGGCGTCGCGCCGCATCGCCGCGGCGTCGGCGCGCCACCACCGCCCATAGCGGCCGTTGCGCAGGCCGCTTGCCGCCAGATTGTCGGTGATCGACAGCGCGCCGGCGAGGCCGAAGACGGAGCGGTCGGCGGGGATCACCGCCGTGCCGATATCCCGCCGCTCGCCCGGCGTGGCGCGGGTGATATCGCCTCTCCCCGCGATCTCGATGGTGCCCGCGAGCGGTGGACGGATGCCCGTCAATGCCTCGACCAGTTCCGTCTGCCCGTTGCCGCTGACGCCGGCGACGCCATAGATCTCGCGCTCGCGCACCGAAAATGTCGCCCCATGGACCATGACATGGCCGTCGCGGCGGGCGCATTTGAGCTCGGCCACATAGAGGCGGGCCTTCGCGGGGGGAGCGGGATCGGCGGCGCGCGACGGCGCCGCGATGTCCTCGCCGACGGCGAGCTGCGTGAGATGCTCCACCGTCGCGGCCCGCGGATCGACGGTCGCCAGCGTGCGGCCGCCGCGCATCACGGTCGCGCGGTCGGCATAGGCGACGACGTCGCGCAGCTTGTGGGTCACCAGCACGACGGCAGTGCCCTGGGCCGTCATCCGCCGCAGGGTGGTCAACAGCCCCGTCGCCTCCTGGTCGGTCAGCACCGCGGTCGGCTCGTCGAGAATCAGGATGTCCGCCCCGCCGATCAGGATCTTCAGAATCTCGACGCGCTGCTGCTCGGCAACCGAGAGATCGTCGATGCGTTGCGCCGGGTCGATGCTGAAGCCGATCTGCGCCGCGTTGTCGCGGATCGCCTGCGTGATGCGGCGGATGCCTTTGCGGAAGCGCGCGGCCGGGTTGGCGAGGAGGACGTTTTCGGCGACGGTGAAGGGACCGATCAGCTTGAAGTGCTGATGCACCATGCCGATCCGGCAAGCCCGGGCATCGCGCGGCCCGGCGAGCCGGACGGCCCGCCCGTCGATCAGGATGGTGCCGGCATTGGGGGCATAAAGGCCGGCGGCAACGCTCATCAGCGTCGACTTCCCGGCGCCGTTCTCGCCGAGGAGCGCATGCACCTCGCCGCGGCGCAGGTCGAAGCAGGCATCGTCGAGCGCCAGGAAGTCGCCGAACGACTTGCGGATGCGCACAAGCTGCAAGGCCGGTGCCGCCGCCATGCGCGCCTCAATTCTGCGAGATCACGCCCGGGACGTACCAATCCATCTTCCAGAGACCGGCGTCCGACAAGGTCTTTCCGGCGGCGACGCGCTCCTTGCCGTCGCGGTCGGTGAGCGGTCCGGCGAAGATCTGCTTGCCCTCGATGATCGCCGCCCGCGCGGCCATGACCTTCTCGATGACCGGCTTGGGCACCAGCGCCTTGTTGAGGGCGATGTCGGTGCCGCCATCCTTGATGCCGAGAAAGGCGCCATAAGGGGCGGTATGCCAGTGGCCGGCGGCGATCTTCCTGATCTCCGGCGTCAGATAGCGGTCCCAGACCCAGATCGCCGAGCACACCGTCGCCTTGGGCGCGAACTCGGACATGTCGCGATGATGGCCGGTGCCATAGACGCCGCGCTCCTGCGCCACGATCTGCGGCGTCGGCGTGTTGACATGCTCGCCGATGACGTCCGCGCCATGGTCGATCAGCGCTTCCGCCGCTGCCCGCTCCTTCACCGGATCGCCCCAGGTACCGATGAAGATGGTGTTCACCGTGGCTTTCGGATTGATGGTGCGCGCGCCCAGCGCGTAGCCGTTGACCACCCAGTTGACGACGCCGAACGGGTGGGCGGCGACGAAGCCGAGATGGCCCGACTTGGACATCGAGGCGGCAACCATGCCGCAGAGGTAATGGCTCTCATAGGTCCGGCCGTAATAGGATTGCAGATTGCGCCCGTTGGTCGTGCCGGAGGCATTGAGAAAAGCCACGTCGGGGTATTTCGCAGCCAGCGTCTTGAAGGCGTCGGAATAGCCGAAGGAGGTGCCGAGGATGACATTGAAGCCGCGCTGGATGAACTTCTCCGCGGCCTGCTTCACCTGCACATCTTCCTCGGCGATGTTCTCGACATAGGGAATCTTGGCGCCGAGCGCCTTCTCCATGCGCCGGCGGGCCTCGTCGAAGGATTGCGTCCAGCCGCCATCGTTCTTCTGGTCGTAATAGATGAAGGCGGGCTTGGGCGGTCCCTTGAGCGAGAAACCGTCATCCTCGGCGGCCCGCGCCTGCGCCAGCGGCAGCAGGAACAGGATCGCGGCGGCGGCGAACCGGATGCGCTTCATGGCTTGCTCTCCTTCTGGCGGCGATGTCACGCGGCGGCGACGCCCATGGTCGACTGCTTGAGGAATTTACCGATGAAGTGCCGACCGGACGTGATCGGCGCGTAGCGCGCCGGGTTGCCCGGCCCCTGGCAGCTCGGCAGGCAGCTCACCAGCGCGTCGTAGTTGGGCTGATGAAAGAAGACGAGCGAGATGCGCCGGCTGCCCAGCGCCTTCTCGCGCGGCGGGTTGACGACGCGATGCATCGTCGAGCGCCAGCGATCGTTGGTCCATTGCATCATGAGGTCGCCGATGTTGACGACGAAGGCGTCGGCGACCGGCGGCACGTCGATCCAGGCGCCGCTCTCGGCCTGCACCTGCAGCCCGCCCGGCGCGTCCTCCTGGCGGACGATGGTCAGACTGCCATAGTCGGAATGCGCGCCGGCGCGCAGCTGCCCGGTGAGCGGCGTGTCCGGCTGGTCAGGGTAGTTGATCGCGCGAAAATTGCTGATATGGCGGTCGATCGTCGCGTCGAAGAAGGTTTCGGGAAGATCGAGCGCAAGCGCGAAGATGCGCATGAGCGACGCCGATAGCGCCTCCATCGCGCGGAAATAGGCCGACCAGCTCGCCTCGAGGCCGGAGGGCGCCGACGGCCACAGATTGGGCGCGAAGAAGCTGCCGGCGTCCGGATGGGTGTAGTAGGGGTCGTCGGCGGGAACCTCGAGCTGGCCGATGGTGAGGGATTCCTTGAGATCGCCGGGTGTGGCCGCGTCGAGGCTGTAGGAGAGGCCCTCTTCGCCCACGCCGCTGTAGCCGCGGGCGGCATCGGGGCTCGGCTGGCGGATGGCCGCCTTGCGGGCGAGCGGCAGATCGAAGAATGCCTTGGCATCGGCGTAGACCGCCTCGATGAAGGCTTTCGGCACGCCGTGCCCGGTCACGGTCAGGAAGCCGAGGTCGCGGCACGCCCGATCGACCGCCCGGGCGACCTGCTGCTTCCCCGAGGCGCCGCCGTCCAAATAGGGCGAAAGGTCGATAACCGGTATGGACTCTGTCATGCCATCCTCCATGAGCGATGCTGCCTGCGCCGTACCGGTGGCCGACGGGGCGTCCTCATCGGTCGCCCGGGCGGCGGGCGATGATGGCGACGGGGCCGCCGCCATCGGGTCCCTGATGCTCGGCCCCGCCCGAGACGAAGAGATCGGTGCGCCCGATGACACCGGCGAGCACGCCGCCGACGAGAGCGCGCACGTGGCGGGTGGCGTTGATGTCGCTGTCCTCGAGCATGACGTGGCGCGCGCCGCGGATGCGGCCGGTGCTCGCGGGATCGGCCTTGGCGAGGACCGCCGCGACGCGCTGCCGGGCCCTCTCGTCGAGCTGTCCGGTGGTGCCGAGGCCGACATCCGCCAACGCCGCCAGCACCGCCGGGACGTCGATCGCGTCCTGCATCACGCGGTGGGCGATCATGTCCTCGCTCGCCCAGGCGTCGCTGTTGCCGAGCACGATGACCTCGTTGTGCATCAGCTCGATCCCGGCCGAGGTGCTGGCCCGCCCCGACCACAGATCGAGCCGCCGGCAGACGGCGCGGTCGTCGAGCGTCTCGCGGGGGACCTCGCCGAACGCGAGCGCCACGCCGAGCGCCGAGGCGCCGCGCGAATAAGCCATCGATTGGTAGGTGCTGTCGGTGACGACGGCGTGGCCGCGGGCGGCCGCGGATGCTGCCGCCTCGCTGGTCAGCAGCGGGCATTTGACCTGGACGTAATGCACGTCGGCGGGGTCGGTGATGTCGGCCTCCGCCATCGCCCGCAACACCGCCTCGGCGGTCGCCTCGATCTGGGCGACCCGGCCCAGCTCCTCCGGCAGGAACGCGCGCGTGAAGGCGGTGCCGATCGCAAGGCTCTTGCCGGCGGGGGCGCGGTCCGCCTCGGCCAGGCTCGCCGCGAACACGATGAGATGCGGCGACAGGCCGCCTTCCGTGCCGCCCGACATCACCATGGCGACGCGGCGGGCGACCTCGCCCGGCGCGCAACCGAGCGGTCCCGCCAGCGCGTTCTGCAGCGCCATCAACGAGAACGGGCGGGTGAAGTCATTGACGCAACCGTTGCCTTCGGTCTTGCCGAAAATGGCCTTGATATGCGGCGCCGCGATCTCGCCCGACTGGAGCAGGTCGATCAGCCCGCTGACATCGCCGGGATGGGCGGTCGGCACCCGGCACACGCGACAGCGCCGGAGCGGCTTGTCCCGCTGCACAACTGCCGTGCGCATGCCCGACCACCTCACCGCTGCCTGGCTCATCAGTCTTGATCGGCCGCGATTTCGACGTAGAGCTGGCCGATCCAGGGTGATGCTAGGTAGCGGGTGCGGTGCGAGATAGTGCTAGTTTGCGGGCATCGTGGTGCATTTTTTGCATCGTCCCGGGCGGGGGCGTACCCGCACCGACCGAGAGAGGCAGCGCATGAGGTATCAGAGAACGCTCGGATACATCCTGGCGATCTCCAAAGCCGGATCGATCCGCAAGGCAGCGGAGGGGGTCAATCTGACGCCCTCGGCGCTCAATCGGCAGATACAGGATTTCGAGCGTGAGCTCGGGACGGAAATCTTCGAGCGGCTACCGGGAGGCGTGCGTCCCAACGCGGCAGGAGAATTGATGCTCCGTCACATCCGCGACCAACTCTCGGACTTCGAGCGGGTACGCTCGCAGATCGCGGACCTCTCTGGCATGCGGCGGGGGCACGTCACGGTCGCCTGCAGCCAAGCCTTTGCCTATCACTTCATGCCGGACGAGATCGCGCGCTATCGAACCCAGTTTCCGCTGGTCTCGTTCGAGGTGCGGATCAGCGATCACCGTGAGGCCATCGCCGCGCTCAACGCCCACGAGGTGGAACTCGCCCTGGTGCTGCAGCCTCCGGCGGTGCCGTCCTTCCAGGTCCTGCTGGCCTGCACCCAGCCGCTGTGCACGATCATGGCGATCGGCCATCCGCTCGCCGGGACGACGTCGGTGCGGCTGCGGGACTGCCTGCGCTATCGGTTGATCCTTCCGGACCGAACCACTGCCGGCCGCTATCTCTTCGATGTCGCCATTCACCGGGCCGGGCTGGAGGCCGACATCGCCGTGACGTCCAACTCCTTCGAGTTTGTGCGCAGCTATCTGCAGCGCGAGCCACTGGTCGGTTTTCAGGTCATGAGCGGCCTGCCGCCCCTGGAGGAGCGAGAACGGTGGGGCCTGGCTTTTCGCCGGGTCGATGATCGCGATGCGTCGACGGCGACGCTGGCCTTCGGCCAGCTTCGCGGAAGATCGCTGCCGGTCGCGGCGGCCAAGTTCGCGGAACAGGTCTTGAAGAGCCTGGACCAGCAGTTCGCGAGCAGGCCGCCGGCCTGACCTTCCACGCGGCCTCAGCATCTATTGATCGCGAAAACCGACGCTGTTTCAGGAGCCGGCAAGAATGCCCGCCGGAAAGCCGGTGCGACAGCATAGCCGAATCTGAAAATGTCAGCGCGACACCGCTGGCGCGCGCGCTCGGATGACGTGACGCAGGAAGAAGCTCACCCCAAATCGGCGCGTAGCCGCAAAAAAACCGCTGTTGCCAGCGGTTCCTTGTCTCCGTCGCGGCGGCTGCGACGCGGCTCAGCGCGGGCGCTTGCCCGCAGTCTCCGTGGCGAGCTGCGCGCGCGCGGCGATATGGGCGGTGATCTGCGCCTCGTCCATGAACACCTCCCCCTTCGGATCCTTGATCGCGTAGACGACGAAGCCGAGCTTGACGAAGCGCTCGGCGCGCTGCACGGCCTCTTCTTCGTTGCTCTCCGTCGCGCGGCTCCAGCCTTCGCTGCCACTGCGGCGGTGCATATCCCACCAGATGGTCCAGCTCAAGGAAGCGTCTGGCCGCGCCGAGGACGGCTTGAAAGCATTGGGACGGGTATGCCGATACCGCATGACGCGCTGCCTCTTTTCTCGCCACGACTTGCAGGCGGGAGCGCGCGACCTCTCTGCGAAAGGAAGGGAACTCTCAGCCGCCGGCGCCTGATCGGCCTCTGCCGGCGATGGCCCATATATGGTGGCGGCGCCGGCATTTTGCAACGGGAAGGCCGGGAGCGGCGCCGCTCAGATCGGCAGCAGCTCCGGGGTGCGCGGCCGTCCGGGCTCGAGCGAGTTCGGCCGCCTGGTCGAACGCCGTGGCGCGCAGCAGCAGCGCACCGGGTCTGCGGCAATGCTTTGCCATCTCCCGGCATCGCGATGCGAGCTCGCGATAGCTTCCGGCCAGGGTCTGATTCGACGCGGCGCCCGCTCGGATGGTGTCCATGATGTCTCCTTTGCCTGGCTGAAGCAGTCCCGGCGATCCGACCGATCCGGCACCGGGTCGCGGGTCACCACGTCTTCTTGAGGTGACAGTAGCGAATGATCTCCGGCATCCTGACGACCTGATGGCCGCTGCCGTCGACGATGGAGATGTCGGAGACGGTCATCTGGTCGAGGACGGTACAGGCGAAATCCGCCGCTTCCGCCGTGCTCAGATGATGGCCCGAACTGTATTCGCGCTCGCCCTCCGCCGATCGCCATCGCACGCAATAGATCAACCGACTTTCTCCGAGGCCCTGCCGGCGCGGCGCGCTCCGGCGCGCCTGCGCCCGGCTCCCTCGCCGAGGCGAAGCTCGCGGACGCGCGCGGCCCTCGCCGCCCCGCCGCGTCGTGCCGATTGCAGCCCGCCGCGCGCACCGGTCTTGCCGTCGGCTTCCCCGTCGCGGGTTTCCGGGGGATCGCGCCGCGTCGCGTGGTCCATCATCCTGTTCAAGCGGCGTCCCCTGTTCGATGTGCGCTGCCGCCCTCGCGGGATGCTGCGTATCAAGGCTCCGACGAGCGCCCGGCACGCGGCCTCGATCAATCCGGCCGCGCGGCCTGCTTCGTCACGAGATGAAGGTCGCGATCATCGGCCGCCCCCAGGAGGGTGCGCTCGACCGCCTGCGCCACCGGGAAGCTGGCCTCGCAGCTCGGACATTTGATCTGCGCCTGCCGCGCGCGCGGCGTCGGCCAATCGATCCGCATCCTGCCGCCGCAGCCTGGGCAACGGATCGCGATATGGTCCTTCGGCATGACGGCCTCCTCACCTGCCGCGCTGCGAGCCCCCGCCACGCCGGCACCGCTCACCTCGGCGCGGCGGCGTCCCGCTCGAGGGCGGCGGCGAGCTCCGCAACATCGATGTCTGCGACATAGCCGAGCACGGAGCTGCCGGGGCGTCCGGGAAGCCGGATCAGCGTGGCGACGCGCCGGTAGGCCGGCACGAGCGCCGTCTGAAGCATCTCCTCGTCGGTCTCGACCGTGTAGGTCCCGGCAGGCTGCTCCTCGGCGATGCTGTTCAGCAGGAACGGGTGCGCGAAGGTGACCGTCGACGTCGTGGTGCGAATGCCCATCAAGCCCTCTCTCGGCCCGTCAACTCCAACGCTGCCCGCCCGCGCGGCGAGAAAATCATCGTGCCGCGGAAAGAAGCACGGAGGAGCTTTTCGAGAAAGGCCATGCCGGCTTGCAACCTCGACTGTGTTCGGATCGTCGTCGAATGTGCGAAGCGCGTCACCGATGGGCAATCATAGGCCGATTCGCCGGGTGGTGATACTCAATTCGAAGATCGGCGATGATCCGGCGGCCGGCGATCATCGCGCGCCGGCGGTTCCAGGCGCCGCCGGCGCTTTTCGCTTGCATGCTGCCGGACTGGCGGTCATCTTCGACTCACTGTTGCAGCGCAGAATCGGACGCGGGACGCTGAGTGACGCCGAGGGCGTCCTGATCCTGGTCGCCATTGCAGTCCAGGAGATCGGTTGGTGATCGTGAAGCGTGCGATTAGCGTCGGCGAGCGATATCGTGACCGTGAGCGCGGTCAGTTCGCGCGTCCGGCGCTCGACTGGATCGTCGAAGCGGTCTACACCGGCACCGACGGCATCGGACATGCGAAGCTCGTCTGCGCCTCCGATCTCGTCCAGCGAAAGACCCTGTCCGTTTCCGTGCTCCTCGACGCGAGACGGTTCATGCGCGCGGAGGAATAAGGCCGGCCGGCCGATCCTCGGCCGTGCGAGCGAGGCTGCGGCAGCGGTTCCGGCGCCATTGCGCAATGAGGGACGACCGAGATGAAAGCTCGCAAGTACCGAAGCGGCCAGATGGTCACCATGGCGCCGAGCCGCGCGCGCGACGCGCCCAAGGGCCGCTTCGAGATCACCCGCCTGTTGCCGGTCGAGCACGGGAACTACCAATACCGGATCCGCTCCGTCATGGACGGGCATGAGCGGGTCGTGCTGGAGAGCGAGCTCGAGTAGCCAGCGGGCGATGTCCGTCACCTTTCCCGCCGGCCTCTCGCGCCGGGTCAACCGCGCGGTCCTGACGGCCACGCTCGTCTTCGGTGCCGCGGCCTGTGCCGCCCTTGCCATCCTGGTGCTGGCGGCGGGCGACCGCGGCTTCACCGCCGCGAGCCTCGTCTACGGCCTGTCGCTGGTCGCGTGCGCGCTCTGCTCCTTCCTCTACAACATGCTGGAGACCGCCCGGCGGCGCGCGCTGCTGCGGTATCTCGACCACGCGGCGATCTTCCTGCTCATCGCCGGCACCTATACGCCTTTCGCCGCCAGCGGCATTCGCGGCCCGTTCCACCACAGCCTGCTGGCCTGGGTCTGGTGCCTCGCGCTGGCGGGGATTGCCCTCAAGCTCTTCCTGCCCAGGGCTTACGACCGCGCCTGTGTCGGCCTCTACCTCGCCATCGGATGGCTGGTGGTCAGCGCCGGCGACGAGGTGGCGCGCGCCGTGCCGGCGCTGCCGCTCCTGTTCCTCGCGGTCGGCGGCATCGCCTATACCGCCGGCGCCGCCATCTATGCCCGCGACATCGGCCGATGGACCGACCCGGTCTGGCACGGCTGCGTGCTCGCCGGTATCGTCTTCCACTTCGCCGCGGTGCTCACCTTCGACCTCGCCGCGACGGCGGCCTGACGGAAACCGGGGCGGCGGCGGCCCGCCGCCGGTGGCCGACCGGCATCGGGCCCTGCAATAAACCGGTTGCAACCTCCCCGTTTTTGCTCGAAGGTGCCGAGCCATCTCACAGGCCGACGCCCCCGATCGATTCCCATCGATCTAGAGCAATCGCAACCTCTGGGTTGACACCTCGGCGGACTCATCCTGAGCCGCCGCTGCATGGAGGCGGATCGTGGCTATCGGCACCGTTAAATGGTTCAACGCGCAAAAAGGTTATGGCTTCATCCAGCCGGAAGGCGGCGGCGCCGATGTGTTCGTGCACATCTCGGCGGTCGAGCGCGCCGGGATGGGGTCGCTGCACGAGGGGCAGAAGGTCTCCTACGAGGAGCAGCGCAACGCCAAGAACGGCAAGACCTCGGCCGAGAATCTCAAAGCCGTCTGAGCCTTCGCGCCTTCTTCGGCCGAGCGCTGACCGGCCGATCGTCGTGTCGCCCTGCGCTTCCGCCGCCGGCGAAAGGATAGACGATGCCGTTCAAACCCAACTACGACATGCGACGCGCTGACCGCCGGCGCGCTCAGCAGCAGAGGCATGAGGAGAAGCAGAAGCAGCGCGAGGAAAAGGCCGCCCAGCGCAAGGCGGCGCGCGAGGAGACGTTGCCGGCCAAGGACGGTCCGGCCGATACTTGAGTTTTGGAAGGCGCATTATGGCTCGCAAGAAGCAACCCGGCCTCGACAGCTTCGTGCTGTTCGATGTGGTCTACCAGGACGGCACGCTGAGCTCGAACCGCAAGGTCGCGGTGGCCGAGATCGATAGGTTCGACCCGGACGCCTCGGCGCGCGCCATCATCGAGGCGCAGGACCGCAAGATCGAGGAAATGTCCGGCCGCGCCCGCGGCCCGATCAAGTCGATCGGCCGCTCGGCCGCACGGTGAACCCGCGCGCGGCGTAAGCCGCGCCGGCGGGAGCGCCGCCGATGGGAGGACGACAGAACGGGGGAGCATTTTGGCCGCCGAGCCGTCGATCGATCGCACCGCACCTCTTTTCGCACGCCGGCCCGCCGCCGGGATCGACGCCGTCCGGGGCGCGTGCCGCCGGCTCGGCCATCTTGCCGAAGCGGCGATGCTGCTGCTGCTCATGACCGGTTTCGCCGCGCTGCCGGTGGATCTGGCCTCGGCCTGGGGCGGGTGGCTCGCGCGCCTCATCGGGCCGCGGCTCGGCACCTCGCGCCACGCGCTCCGCCGTCTGGCTCGCGCCATGCCCGAGAATGCGGCCGGCGAGAACCGGCGCATCCTGCGCGGCATGTGGGACAATCTCGGCCGCGCCATGGCCGAGCAGCCGCATCTGGCGCGGATCTGCGACGCCGCTTCCGGCCGGGTCGAAATCGTCAATGGCGGCGCCATCGCCGAGCTGCTGGCGAGCGGCCGCCCGGCGATCCTGTTCGGCGGCCATTTCGCCAATTGGGAAGTCGGCCCGTCGACCATCCACCGCCTGATGGGCGCCTCGCTGCTCTCGGTCTACCGTGCCGCCAACAACCCCTGGGTCGACCGCCTGCAGCGGCGCTCCCTGGGCGCGCGGCGCGCCGTGGCCAAGGGGGCCGAGGGCGGCCGGGCGCTGCTGCGCCACCTCCGCCGCGGCGGCCATGTCGCCATGCTCGTCGACCAGAAGCAGAATGACGGCATCGCCGTCCCCTTCTTCGGCGCGCCGGCGATGACGGCGCCGGCGCTGGCGCGTCTCGGCTTGCGCTTCGGCTGCGCCATCCTGCCGATCCGGGTCGAGCGCCTCGCCGGCGCTCGCTTCCGCTTCACCGTGCTGCCGGCGGTCGAGACCGCCAATACCGGCGACGCGGCCGCCGATGTGCTGGAGACCATGACGCGCGTCAATGCGATCATCGAGGGCTGGGTGCGCGAGCGGCCCGATCAATGGCTATGGCTGCACCGCCGCTGGCCGCGGTGAGGGGCGCCGCCGCCGGGCTCGGGCCGCGCGCGCGGCGTGACGGAAGCTCACGAGCCGGCGCGCCTCCTCGTCCCACAGCGCGAGGCGGGCCGATTTGATGCTGCCCCACAGCGTGACGCGCCGGGCGCGCTGCAGCTCCGGATTCTCCTCGAAGCAGGCGCGCAACCGGTAATTCGGGATCCGGCTCGCCAGGTGGTGGATGTGGTGGTAGCCGATCGATCCCGTGAGCCAATGCAGGAACCGCGGCAGATCGTAGAAGGAGCTGCCTTCGAAGGCGGCGCGGTGGAAATCCCAATCGACCGCTTGCCGCCAATAGGTATCCTCGAATTGGTGCTGGACGTAAAAGAACCAGACGCCGATCACGCTGGCGAGCAGCAGCGCCGTGCCCCAGCCCGCGAGCAGCGCGACCGGTCCGACCACGGGCGCGAGCGCGCCGCCGACGACCGCGGCCGCGGCGTTGGTGCCGAGGACGCTGAGCCAGGTGCGGCGGTCGCCCAGCCGGCGCGTCAGCGGGACCCGATAGCGCACCAGCACATAGGCGGGCCCGAGCAGGAACAGCACCAGCGGATGGCGGTAGAGGCGATAGGCGAGGCGGCCCCAGCGCGAGCGGGCGCGGTATTCGGCGACCGTCAGCGTCGTCACATCGCCGGTGCCGCGGCGCGCGAGATCGCCGCAGGTGGCGTGATGGACCGCGTGATCGCGCCGCCAGGCCGCATAGGGCATCATCGTGACGACGCCGAGCACGCGGCCGATCGCGTCGTTCAGGCGGGCCGAGCGGAAATAGGCGCCGTGCCCGCAATCATGCTGGATGATGAAGAGACGGACGATGAAGAACGCCGCCGGCAGCGCCAGGACGAGCGCCGGCCAGAAGCCTTGCGCCAGTCCCCACAGCAGCGCGGTTGCGGTCGCCGCCAGCGGCAGCGCCGTGGCGACGAGCTGGCCCGCCGCGCGCGCGGCATCGGGCTTGGCATAGGGAGCGAGCATTCTGCGCCACACCTGGGCCGAAGGGGCCCAGGCCGGCGATGGGGCGGTGCCGGGCGGAGCGGGTGATGGCGTCTTGAACGTGACGGTCAACCTGCCGGGCCGCTACCCTTCTGAAACACGAAAGGGGCGGCTAATGCCGCCCCTTCCCTTGCGCGTCAAGCAGCCTGAAGATTGACCGCCGACACTTTGCCTTGCTGGCCGCGCTCGACATCGAAGCGCAGCTTCTGGCCTTCGTGCAGATTGCCGAGGCCGGCGCGCTCGACCGCCGAGATGTGGACGAAGACGTCTTTCGAGCCGTCTTCCGGCTGAATGAAACCATAACCCTTCGTCGGGTTGAACCACTTGACTGTACCGTTGGACATCAGTCCCTCCATGATCAATGCCGCGGCGCCGTTGCGCCGCGGGTCAAAACGCGTAATTTGGATGGGACCGGGTCTAGCTCGGTAGAGCGGAACTTCAGGCCGACCCAAGGTCGATTGACGTCCCATAGGTAGGAGGGGCGGCCGGCGATGTCAATGGCTCGCCGAGGCGCGTCGGCGGTCCGCCGCGGATCGGCGCCGATGTCGGCGAGCTTGCCGCGTCGAGAAAACCGCCCATACCATCGACACCTCCCGCTTATCCTGATGGGGGTGGCCTCGCCATTTCGAAGCGTTGTCAATTGGCGAGAGCGGACCATCATTATCCTATCGCCGGATTCGGCTCTGCCGCAGGTAATCGGCGACTGAGAGAAACGATCTCGCCCGCCAATAAGGGGTCGCACGCTCCCGCCTGATCAGGAGGGCGATATGAGCGACGACCGCCATTCGGAGCAAGTCCGGCGCTGGCGCCAGAAGGCCGAAGAGCTTCGCACCGAGGCCGATCATATGAAGAACCCCTTCGCGCGGCAGTCGCTGGTGCGCATGGCCGAAACCTACGAGCGGCTGGCGGACAATTACGAGGGCAAGGCTGCCGACGCGATCATGCACAAGCCCGACGCCGGCTAGGAGCGATCGGCGGCGCGCCCGACGTTGTCCTCGGCCGGGCGTTTTGCCGGCTCGCTCGACGGTTCCGCGGGCAGGCCGATGTCGCGGCCGAGCGGCAGGGTGATGGTGCAGGTCAGCCCGGCGGGGCCGGGATCGATCTTCGCCTCGCCGCCCAGCTCCTGCGCCGCCATCCGCGCGATGATCTCGCCGCCGAAGTCCCGCTGGGCCAGAGCCGTTGCCGCCGGGCCGCTCTCGCTCCAGCGCAGCTCGAGGACACGCGCCGGCATGCTCTCGCGCCGGCTCCAGCTCACCGTCACCCGGCCGTCCGGCGCGGCAAAGGCGCCGCGCTTCGCCGCGCCCGCCGCCAGCTCGTGGATGATCGCCGCGAGGGTGAGCGCCGCATGCGCGTTGAGCAGAACCGCGGGGCCTTGCGCCGTCGCGCGGCCGCTTCCGGCGTCGCTCTCCGGCCTCAGCTGCCAGCGGAGCAGCTGCTCCAGCGAGACCTCCGCGCGCTCGCCGCGCGACAGCAGCTCATGGATGGCGGAGAGCGCGTCCAGCCGGCCCGGCAAGGTGCTCAGGAACTCCCTCGGCGGGCTCGCCGCCGGTTCCGTCCGCTCCGCCAGCGAGGCGAACAGGCCGATCGTGCTCATGACGCTGTGGTGCAATTCGGCGGCCAGATCCTTCTGCCGCTGCTCCGCCGTCACGATCGCCGTGACGTTGGCGAAGGTCAGCACCACGCCGTCGACCGATTTGTCCGCCGCGCGGTAGGGGATGATCCGCATCAGGTAATGCGCCGCGCCGCGGTCGACGCTGACCCGGCGCTCGACCGGCTGCCGCCGCTCGAACACCGCGCGGATGTCCTGCTCCAGCGATCCGCCGTCCAGCCGGCTGGCGATGTCGGCCAGGGGACGCCCGGCATCGCTGGCGATCAGCCGGAAGATCTCGGTCGCCATCGGCGTGAAGCTTCGGATGATCAGGCGGCGATCGAGAAAGATGGTGGCGAGCTGGGTGCTCTCGAAGAGGTTGCGCAGATCGCCATTGGCGCGGTCGAGCTCGTCGAGCTTGGCGTGCAGCTCGGCGTTCACGGTCTGCAGCTCCTCGACGGTCGACTGCGTCTCTTCCTTCGAGGTCTCGAGCTCCTCGTTCGCCGATTGCAGCTCCTCGTTGACCGACAGCATTTCCTCGTTCGACGACCTCAGCTCCTCGTTCGATGTCTCCTGCTCCTCGATCGAGGCGCGAAGCCGCTCCTTCATCTCCTGCAGCTCGCGTTCGAGCTGCTGCACGGGGCCTTCCCCAGCGGCGGAGGCTCCCTCCGTCGCCGCCTCCGCCGGCAGCCGAAGCGGACCGATGTCAGTGAAGACCACGAGGAAGGCGGTATCGCCGCCGCTGCCGATCGGCTCGACGGTGATGCCGACGGTCTGGACGCCGCCGTCGAGTTCCACGGTGGCCTTGTCCTGCGTGACGGCCCGGCGCGTCTCGACCGCCTTGCGCAGCGCGGTGCGCAGATCGAGCCGCAGCCCCTTGCGGGCCATCGCCAGCAGCTCCTTGCTCGGCGGGCCGAGCGCCGCCTCGATATACTTGCCGGTGCGGGCGGAGTAATGGAGGATCTCGCCGTCCTCGCTGACGACGACATAGGCGGGCGCGAACCTTTCCATGATCGCCGTCGCGGCGGCGTCGAGGATTTCAGCCCGCAAGGCGCCGCGTTTGGCCGGCAGATGCCGCGCCTGCGGCGCTCCCGCCCGCTGCTGCACCGGGTGCAGCAAGGTGATGGGCAAGGGCGTGACGATGCCCCGCCGCTTGAAGATGTGGAATTTCTTGTCCACCGCGGCGAAGAGGGCGCCGTGCCGCGCGACCGTCTCCGACAATCCCAGGAACAGGAAACCCTCGGGGCGCAACGCGTAATGGAAGACGGGAATGAGCTCGGCCTGCAGCTCGGCGCCGAGATAGATCAGCAGGTTGCGGCACGAGATCAGGTCGAGGCGGGAAAACGGCGGATCGCGGATCACGTTGTGGGCCGAGAAGATGCAGCAGTCGCGCAGCTCCTTCGACACGACGTAGGTGTGATCCTCCGCCAGGAAGAAGCGCTGGCGCCGCTCGGGCGAGACCCCTCTGAGCAGATCGGCGGGATAGCGGCCGGCCCGCGCGATCGCGATCGCCTGCTCGTCGAGGTCGGTGGCGAAGATGTGCACCTTCGGCGCCGCCTGGATCTTGTCCATGTGCTCGCGCAGCAGCATGGCGATCGAGTATGCCTCCTCGCCGGTGGCGCAGCCGGGAACCCAGACCCTCACTTCCGCATCGGCGCCCTTGCCCTCGAACAGCTGCGGGATGATCTTTTCCGCCAGGAACTCGAAGGCGGCGGGGTCGCGGAAGAAGCTGGTGACGCTGATCAGGAGGTCGCGGAACAGATGGCCGACCTCGTCGGCGTCCCGCTGCAGCCGGTCGACATAGGCGTCGATCTCGGCAAGCTCGAGCACCTGCATGCGCCGCTGCACCCGCCGTCCGAAGGTCTTGTCCTTGTAGCCGCTGAAATCATGGCCGAGCCGCGCGCGCAGCAGCGCGTGGATCGTGCCGAGGGCGGCGGCGGCGCGTTCGCCGTCGATCTCGCCCGCCTGCCGGGCGTAGCTTGCCAGCTGCTCCGCCATCTCCTCCACCGGCAGCTCGAGGTCGACGAGTCCGGTGGCGATCGCGCTCTCCGGCATGTCGCGGAAGCGCGGCTCGCCGCGGCCGCTGGTTTGCGCCAGGGTGAGGCCGCCGCGCTCCTTCACCGCCTTGATGCCGAGCGTCCCGTCGGCGCCGGCGCCCGACAGGATGATGCCGATGGCGCGCTCCTGCTGATCCTCGGCCAGCGAGGCGAGGAAGATGTCGATCGGCGTGCGCTCGCGATGCTCCGCCGGCTGCTTGTGCAGGCGAAGCCGTCCCTGCTCGATCGTCAGCGTCGCGCCCGGGGGCATGACGTAGACGCGGTTCGCCTCGACCTCGTCGCCGTCGCGCGCCGCCGCCACCGGCATCGTGGTGCGATGGGCGATGATCTCCGCGAGCAGGCTCTCCCGCGTCGGATCGAGATGCGTCACGATGACGAAGGCGATGCCGCTCTCGGGCGAGAGGCCGCCGAAGAACGCCTCCAGGGCCTCGACGCCGCCGGCCGAGGCGCCTATGCCGGCAATCAGAGGGCGGGCGGCGGTCGGCATCTCTCTCCCCTGGTGGCGCCCGGTGTGCGATCCCGGCCGATCGGGCGCGAGAACGCCATCCTACACGACTCGCCGCCAGGGGATCGCCTGCGATGAGATGAGCCGTCGGACGTTGCTGTCTCGCCGGCCCGCCGGTCAGGCCGATGCCGTTTCCGGCTCGCGCTCGTCGAGGATTTCGATGGCCGCCGTCGCCGGGTCGAGCAGCGCGCCCGTCCAGCTGCCGGCGCTGGCGCCGCGCCCCCACTCGAAGGTCAACGCGCCGAGGATCAGATTGACCGAAACGCCGTCGTCGGAGAGCGGCATGTAGAGCCGGTTCGCCGCCATCGCCACGTCGCGCGTGGTGCTGTACCGGTTGCGCAGGAACACCGGCCGACGCTCGGTGCAGACCGTCGCGTAGACGCGCGTGGCATAGGCAAGCTCTTCGCCGGCGAAGAGCTCGTCGAGATACTTGCCGGTGTACTCCTTGCCGAAGGCGGCCACCAGCGCGGTGCCGGTCAGCCGGTAGCGGAACCGCGTGACACCCTCGGCCGCCTCGATCAGCTGCAGATGCGGGAGAAGCAGCGGGATCTCCGTCGGGTCGATGTCCCGCCGGCGCGGCATCGCGCGCGAGCCCCGCTTGCGCCGCCAATAATTGAGGGCGCCGACCAGAACGGTATCAAGGTGGGGGTCGTGATCCAAGCGCTCGTCTCAAATCATTTCACTATGGCCTTGTAAACCTTACGTAGTAAATGATGTGTGAAATCTCCGGCAATTATTAGATAAATCTTTACCTGATCTGAATTAGATCGGTGACAATGTACGGGCTCATGCGCCGGCCGATACTTTTTGGGGAGCATTATGCGTCGGGGCTTCGTCATTGACAGGAAGGGGACAGCGCGGCCTGCGGCGCGGCCGGACCGCGGCGCCCCCGACATGCTTTATGTCGGCCTCACGCGGACCGGCGCCGAGGTGGTGCTGGGGGGTGCTGCCGTGCCCGCGCCGGCGCTGGTCAAGGCCGTGCATATCCTCGCCGTCTGGAAATCGCCGCGCATCGCGCTTTCACAACCAAGCGACGGTGGACCCCAGGTTCAGATCTTCTCCGGCGTGTGGGAGTTCGCCGCCGCGGCGGAAGCGCTCGCCCAAGGGTGGTCCACGGGCGCCCCGCCTGAGCAGGGCGAGGGGGGCGCGGTCCTGACGCTGGCGCGACCCGTCGTTTAGGCTCCCCGCGCCAGCGCGGCGCGGTCCTCCGCCTCCTCGACGCGGCCGCGATCGACCGCGGCGGCGATATGGGCGAAGGCCTCCTCGCGGCTCATCCACACCAGCAGCATCGGCAGGTGATCGCGCCACGCCTTGAGCTGGAACACGATCATCTCCTCCTCGTGGAAGCCGTTCCGCTCGGCCAGCCCCTGGTCGCGGATGCGCGGCTCCATCACCGCCCACAGCGCCAGGATGTTCCAGCGCGTCAGCGCATAGGCGCGCGACACCCGCGGCACCAGCGTGGCGAGCCCCTTGCCGCGGTGATCGGGCCGCACCCAGACCCCGCCGTCGCCCATGATGCGGCCGCGCAGCCGCCGGGCCGACGGGGCCAGGACGCGGATGAGATCCCCCCTGGCCAGATGCGGCTCGGGGTCGCGGAAGAAGGCCCTGAGCGAGGTCAGCTCGGCCTCCAGGCTCGTGTCGTCCCAGTCGTAGAGGCGGCCGGCATGGGTGACCACGGGGCAGCCCGTCTCGTCGACGCCCTCGAGCCAGAAGGAATTATCGATGCGCAGCGCGTTGTGGGCGGGGTCGAACATCGGGATGAAGGCCGGCCAGCTGTCGCGGTGCTGGCGATTGATCTCGACCAGCGCCGCGAAATCCGTCCGCAGCCTGAGCCTGATGCCGCGGGCGCGCAGCGCCGCCTCGACCAGCGTGAAGTAGCGCTTCAGCAGCTCGCGCGGACCGTGGACCAGCGTGATCTGGTCGAGCAGCGACCCCGGTTCCTCCGCCATGCTCTTCCCCTCTCCCTCGCCCGTGCGAGCATGCCCGATCTTTCCCGGGCGATCGAGTCAAAGAGGACGGCGGCGGGCGCGGCCCGTTGGTCGAACCGGCCTGGCGCCGCTAGCGCCGCACCCGCTTATGCACCGCGATGCACAGCAGCATGTCGATGGTGCTGCCGTCGCGCGCCAGCGGCAGCGTCAGCCGCTCGATCTCGAGGAACTCCCGGGTCGACACGAAGGTCAAGGGACCGCGGTAATAGGTGCGGATGCCGCGTTCGGCGACCGCGGTGAACTCCCGACCTGCCGTGGTGTCGGCGAAATTCGCATGCGCCTCGTCGAGCCACCGGCCGGTCGGATCGAAGCCGAGGGAATCGACATGCGCGGTGCCGAGCAGGCGATAGCGCAGGCGCAGCGGCGCGCGCGTGACATCGATCAGGATGAGCCAGGGCAGCAGGCTCGCCACCTCCAGCGGGTCGAAATGCTGACGACCGGGAAGGCCGGTCGGCGGATGGATCTTGCGCCAATAGCGCTCCAGCGCGACGAGCTTGGCGTCGCACTCCGGAATGTCGTCTTCCAGCCGGCCGGTCGCGCTGAGCTCCCTCTCCATGGCGTCGACGACGGACGTGAGCCGTTGATAAACCTCAGCGGCACTCTACAATAACGCGCAGCCATCCGCACTACTCAATGGAAGACGCCCGGCCTCGACCTGCTCGCCCGGTCGAAACGGCACCGGGGGCCCGGCTTCATCCCCGCTTCGCCCTCTCGATCGCCTGCCAGATGGCGAATTGCGTCGCCGGCATCTCGATATCGCGGACGCCGAGCGGCGCCAGCGCGTCGAGCACGGCGCTGATGATCACCGCCAGCGCCGGCGTGGTGCCGCCTTCGCCGCCCGCCTTGATGCCATAGGGGTTGGTCGGCGACAGCACCTCGACGATCTCGGTGGCGAAGCTCGGCAGCTGGTCGGCCCGCGGCATCGCGTAATCCATGAACGAGCCGGTCAGCGGCTGGCCGGAGCCGGCATCGAGAAAGATCTGCTCCCACAGCGCCTCGCCCACCCCCTGGGCGATGGCGCCATGGGTCTGCCCGTCGACGATCAGCGGGTTGATGCAGCGCCCGACATCGTCGACCGAGGCGTAGCGCGTGAGCTGGAGCGCGCCGGTCTCGGCATCGATCTCGACCTCGCAGGCGGCGGCGCCGTTGGGGAAGACCGGGTCGTGCATCTCGTTGGTGGCGGCGGCGGCGAGCCCGTCGCGGAGTTCCTCGGGGAGCGCGAGCCGTGCCGCCTCGCCGGCCAGCTCGCGGAAATCGAGGCTGCGGTTGCGGCCGGGGGCGGCGAAGCGGCCATCGGCAAAGCTGATGTCGCCCGGCGGCGCGTCGAGGACCAGCGCCGCGATCGCCTTGCCGCGCTCGACGAGGGCCCGGGCGCCCATCGCCATCACGGTGGCGGCATGGCGCATCGAGCGCCCGGAATGCGAGCCGCCGCCGATGCTGACGATGTCGGTGTCGCCCATCACCACCTCGATGCTCTCCACCGGCACCGAGAGCAGATCGGAGAGCACCTGCGCGAAGCTGGTCTCCTGTCCCTGTCCCGCCGGCTGGGTCCCGATCACCAGGCGCACGCGCCCGGCCGGGCAGCACGCTGATCTCGGCGCGCTCGCGCGGCGAGCCGATCGAGGATTCGACGTAATTGGCAAAGCCGCGGCCGAGCAGGCGCCCGCGCCGCTGCGCCGCCGCGCGCCGCGCGGGAAACCCGTCCCAGTCGGCGATGGCGAGCGCGCGCGCCATGTTGGCGGCATAGGTGCCGCTGTCATAGCGGGCGCCCACCGCGTTGACGTAAGGCATCTGCGCGCCGCGCACCAGGTTCATCCGGCGGAGCTCCAGCCGGTCGATGCCGAGCTCCTCGGCGGCGCGGTCGACCAGCCGCTCGATCGCATAGGTGACCTCGGGCCGGCCGGAGCTGCGATAGGGCTGCGTCATCATCGTGTTGGTGAAGACCGCGCGCGAGCGCAGGCTCGCTGCCGGAATGTCATAGGAGCCGGTGATCAGCGCCGAGCCCTTGCTGAGCGGCGACAGTGACATGCAGCGCGCGCCGATATTGCTGATGTTGTCGGCGCGCAGCGCGAGGAAGCGGCCGTCCTTGCGCGAGCGCCAGCTCGACCCGGGTGACGAGATCGCGGCCCTGGCTGTCGCTGAGCAGCGCCTCCGAGCGCGTCGCGGTGAACTTGACCGGGCGGCCCGCCAGCCGCGCCGCCCACAGCACCAGGGCGTATTCGACATAAGGCCGGTTCTTGGCGCCGAAATTGCCGCCGACATCGGCGGTGACGACGCGCAGCCGCTCGGGCGCGATGTCGAGCGCCGCCGCGATCTCGCGCTTCTGCCGCACCGCGCCACCGGTGCCCGCATGGAGCGTGTAGCGGCCGGTCGCCGGGTCATAGGCGCCCACCGCCGCGCGCGGCTCGAGCGGCGCGGCGGTGACGCGGCCGACATGGAACGCCATGCGCACGACATGATCGGCGCGCGCGAAGGCGGCCTCCGTCGCCGCCGCGTCGCCGAAGCGCGTGTCGACCGGCACATTGTCCGGGATCTCGTCCCAGATCGCCGGCGCGCCCTCGGCCAGCGCCGCCCTGGCATCGAGCGCGAAGGGCAGGGGCTCGTAATCGACCTCGACCGCCTCGGCCGCGTCGAGCGCCGCGGCCGCCGTCTCGGCCACGACCATGGCCACGGCCTCGCCGACATAACGCGCCTTGTCCCAGGCGAGCAGCCAATGCGGCCCGAGGAACACCTTGCCGCCGCCGGGCGCGGTCAGCTTCATGTCGTAGCGCGTCGACGGCACCGCCTCGTGCGGGATCGGCTTCAGCCCGGCAGCGCGGCAATCCTCGCCGCCATAGGCGCCGAGCACGCCCGGCATCGCCCGCGCTCGCGCCAGACCCACGCCGCGGATGCGCGCATGCGGATGGGGCGAGCGCACCATCACCGCATAGGCCTGGCCCGGAAGCTGGACATCGTCGGTGAACCGGCCCTGGCCGGTGAGCAGCCGCCGATCCTCCTTGCGCCGCAAGGGGCGGCCGATGGCGCCGGCGCGTACCTCCGTCATGCCCGAGCTCGCTTACGCGTTCGCGGCCGGGCTGTGGCAGAGCAGCGCGTGCAGCACGACCAGGGTGAGCCCGCCCGAGATCACCGGCTGGGTGATGACCAGCTTCACCAGCAACGGCATGTGCGCCAGCACCTCGGGCGACAGGAACACGCCGCCCAGCGCCACCAGCACGGAAAGCCCCGCGGCGATGAACAGGCGGTCGTTCCATTCGACCCGCGACAGGATCTCGACGCCATGCATGAAGACGATGCCGAAGAGCAGCGTCGCCGCCGCCGACAGCACCGGCAGCGGCACCACCACCAGCAGCATGTCGAACTTGACGCAGCCGCCGAGCACGATCAGCAGCACGCCCGCGGCCAGCGTGGCATAGCGCGAGCCGACGCGCGTCATGCGCAGCATGCCGACATTGTCGGGATAGACGATGGTGCTGAAGCCGCCGAAGAGCCCGGCCAGCACGCCGCCCAGTCCCAGCGCGAGGATGCCCTGCGACATCCGCGCCGCGGTCACGCTCTGGCCGCCCCACTGGCCCACCATCTGGTAGAGCGCCATCGAGCCGATGCTCGCCGGCAGCAGCACCAGCAGGAACACGATGACGAGCTCGCTCTCGACCGCGAAGCCGAAGGGAAACGCATGCGGCGTCACCAGCAGCGGCGCGTTGGCGACCGCGGCGAGCGAGACCGGGCGGAAGAGCGCATATCCCGCCGTGCCCGCGGCGAGGCCGATCAGGATGGCGGCGCGGCGGAAGCTGCCGCCATGCAGGCTGACGGCGATCACCACCGCGACCGCGAGCGCGCCGGCGCCGATATTGATCAGCGGGAAGCCCGGGCTCTGCGGCAGGCCGATCCAGCCGGGCAGCGCGACATTGGCGACCTGGATCATGATGAAGATGACGATCATGGCGGCGATGATCGGCGCGCGCAGGAAGCGCGCGAAGAGCCCGATGACGCTGTAGCCGCGGATCGGCAGCGCCAGCGCGCACCAGATCAGGGCGGCGACGAAGAACGAGCCATAGGCGGCGCCGAGCCCGCCGCGCTGGAGATGGCCGACGGCGAGCAGGCTGGCGAAGCTGCCGGCGTAGGAGCCCTGGATGATCGGCAGCCGCAGCAGCAGCGTCGATTGCAGGATGGTGACGATGCCGCAGACCATGAAGCTCATGCCGTAGAGATAGGCGATCTGGTCCGGGGCGAGGTTGAAGGAGCGGCCGAGGATGCCCGGGAACACCAGCATCCCGGTCATGCCGAAGATGTTCTGCACGCCGAGGATCAGCAGCTGGCCCGGCGGGAGCGTCTGGTCGATGCCGACATCGAAGACCCGTTCGGGCGGCGCCTCGTCGCGCCGCATCGCTTCCACCGCCATCTCGCTCCCATCCCCTCCGCTGGCGGCGCCGGCGCCGCGTGCGGGCCAAGTTAGCCCGGCTCGACGCCCTCATCCACCCGTCAATTCGCCGCCCGGCGCGCTCTTCTCCGGGTGGCCGCGCCGGATCAGCGCTGTTGCTCTTCTGCTTCCTTGGCGAAATCGCCGCGCGGCGCCTTGCTGAATTCGGCGAGACGCGGATAGGTCTCGAGCATGGCCGGCACGAGGATGTCGACCGGCACGTCGGCATAGCTGCCGCGCTGGCGCAGATATTCCATGTGCTGCCGGCCGTCGCGATCGAAGGGATGGAACACCGCGTCCTGGCGCCCGTCGAAATCGAGCGGATGGATGCGGAATTTCTCGCAGAGGCTCAGGTTGAAGGTCGGCGTCGCCTTGATCCAGCGTCCCTCGAGCCACAGCTCGGTGATGCCGTGATAGATGAAGACGTCGGTGCCGATCAGCTCGAGCAGGCGCGGCGTCGCCAGATGGTTGCGCACGTCGGCGAAGGCGACGCGGGCGGGAATGCCGCGCGAGCGCGCGGATGCGGCGAGCAGCGCGGCCTTGCCGACGCAATAGCCACGTCCCTTCGCCAGCACGGCGCTGGCGCGATATGTGGCGGGATCATCGCAGGGCACATAGGGGTCATAAAGAATGCCGTCGCGCACGGCGTAATAGAGCTTGACCGCCGCGGCCACGGGCTCGCCGGCGCCGGCGGCCGCCTGCGCGGCAAAGGCGGCGACGGCGGGATGGTCGCTGTCGATGAAGCGCCCGGGCGCCAGGCAATCCTCGCGGCCGGGCCCGGCTGCGGCGTCGATCATGCATCACCTGCGCAGGCTTTCGCTCCGGCCTGCCCATAGGCGATGGGGCGGCCGGGCGCAAGCTGCGGCGCGCGGCGTCAGACCGGCAGCATCCCCATCACATAGGTGCCGGTGGCGAGCCGCACGATGCCCGTCTCCGTCCGCGCCGTCACCGTGCCGATCTCCTGCGCCAGATAGTCCAGCTCCTCCAGGATCGTCTCCAGCGCGCTGGTCTCGTAGGCCGCCTCCGGCACGTCCGGCCGATAATCCGGCACGCGCGTCCGGCCGAGGGCGATGCGGATCGCCACCACCGCGACGCTGGTGCCGCCGAGCCGCGCCGTTCCCGTCAGCAGGATCGACGGATCCTCGGCGGGTCCGCATTCCTCGAGGAAATGCGGCCATTCCAGTTGCGGGCATGGGACGGCCATGTCGATCCCTCCCTCGAACGTCCCGGCTTACCCGGGATATATCTTGACGCTGCTCGCGACCGAATCCGCGACATGCTCCTTGGTGATCACGCCGGCGACGTATTCCGGCCGCGGCACGCCCTTGCCGCGCACCACCAGCGCCATCGTCGCCTGCTTGCGCCACAGCCGCTGGATGACGTCGAAGGCGACGTCGTCCTCGCGCACCACGGTGAAGTTCCGGCTGGCGACGTCGCGCATCGTGACGCCGGCCGAGGCGCTCTCGCGCGCCCGCCGCAGCGCCGTGTTGACGCGCAGCACGCCGATGATGCGCTTGCCGTCGACGACCACGATATGGCGCATCCGGCCGCGATGGTCGGGCTGCGCGAGAAAGGCGTCGAAGCTCATCTCGGCCGGCGCCAGGGTGAAATCCTTGTCCATGACCTCGCCGGCGCGCTTCACCAGGAACATGTTGGTGTAGAGCGCCTTGGGTATGGCGTGGCCGCGGCGCACCAGCTTCAGCGTGTAGATGTTCTCGCGCGACAGCAGCCGCCGCACGCCGACGCTCATCGCCACGGCGAGGATCATCGGCATGACGATGTCGTAATCCCGCGTCATCTCGAAGATCATGGTCACCGCGGTCATGACCGCGCCGGTGGCGCCGCCGACCATCGCCCCCATCCCGACCATGGCGAAGGCGGGGATGTTGATGTCGAGCGGCAGATGCAGCATCTGGATAAGCGCCGCGAACGCGCCGCCGATGGTGGCGCCCATGAACAGCGAGGGCGAGAAGATGCCGCCGGAAGATCCCGAGCCCAGGCTTCCCGTGGTCGCCAGCAGCTTGCCGAAGAACAGCAGCACGAGCAGCCCGACCCCGGTTATCTGGCTGCCCAGGATCGCCTGCACCGTGGCATAGCCCACGCCTTCGACATAGTAGTGCCCGAAGCCCCGCATCATCCCGTACATCAGCAGGCCGATCAGCAGCATGCCGAGCGCGTGCCGGCTGTAGCGCCCCGGGATCTTCTCGAAGAGGTCTTCGACCAGATGCAGCCCGCGGACGAAGCCCGCCGCCGCCAGCCCGATGACCGCGCCGAGCAGCGCGTAGAGGCAGAGCGTCGCGAATGCGCGCGCGTCGACGTTCAGCGGCGGCAGCGGCGGCACGGTGAAGGCCGGCGCCAGCCCGAAGAAGAAGCGCCCGATGAAGGTCGCCATGCCGGTCGCGATCGCCACCGGCAGGAAGGTGCGGACGCTGACCTCCGGCATCATCAGCTCGATGGCGAAGAGCACGCCGCCGATCGGCGTGTTGAAGGTCGCGGCGATGCCGGCGCCGGCGCCGGCGGCGACCAGGATGATGCGCTGTCCGGGCTGCATGCGCACGATCTGCCCCAGCGTCGATCCCAGCGCCGAGCCTATCTGGATGATCGGGCCTTCGCGGCCGACCGCGGCGCCGGTGCCGATCGCCACCGCCGAGGCCAGCGATTTCACCACCGCCACCACCGGCCGGATGATGCCGCCCTGGTAGTAGATCGCGTCCATCACCTCGGGCACGCCGTGGCCGCGGGCTTCGGGCGCGAAGGTGTTGACGAGGAAGGTCACGACGAAGGCGCCGGCGACCGGCACCAGGATCACCCAGGCGCCCCACGGGCTCGGCGGGGTGAAGAGATTGGCGTCGTAACGGAAGACGAAGTGGCCGAGGAACATCAGGTTGTGGATGAGGCCGATCAGATCGCGGAAGGCCACCGCTCCCAGCCCGGTGACGACGCCGACGATGAGGGCGAGGAGGGAGAGCCGGACCAGCCCGATGCGGTGGCTCGTCTCATCGGCGGGAACGGCCGGGGACGCCGTCTCTGCGCGCCGCTCGATCGTTGACTGCGGTTCGGCCATCCGGCGGCTCTCCAGAAAGACGATGGCGACAGGCGGGCCATCACGACGATCCCTACGGTATACCAACATTCGTCCGCGCCTGTCATATCGCCATAAGCGGCCTCGCCGCGCCGCCGCCTCGCGGCGACGCGGGGCGCGGGCTCTTCTCTCTTGCCCGGGGTCTCGGCCGGGCGCAGCAATCGCGGGCAAACCGCCGCAAGCCGCCACTGGCTGCGGGCGCCCGCGCATCCCAGATGTCCGCTGCGGCCGCGCCGGCGAGGCGCACGGCCCCTGAGCGGAGGCAGGCGAAAGAGGTCATGGACAGAAAGACGATCACGGGAACCGATCTGACGGTGTCGCGCGTGGCGCTCGGCACCTGGGCGATCGGCGGCTGGATGTGGGGCGGCACCGACGAGCGCCAGTCGATCGCCACCATCGACGCCGCGCTGACGCAGGGCATCACTCTCATCGACACGGCGCCGGTCTACGGCTTCGGCCGGTCGGAGGAGATCGTCGGCCAGGCGCTCGCCGCCAACGGGCGCCGCCGCGAGGTTGTGATCGCCACCAAGGTCGGGCTGGAATGGCGCGACGGCAAGGTCTACCGCAACGCCAGCCGCGGACGCATCCTGCAGGAGATCGAGGACTTGCTGCGCCGGCTCAGGACCGACACCATCGATCTCTACCAGGTGCACTGGCCCGATCCGCTGGTGGAGATCGAGGAGACCGCCGAAACGATGCGGCAGCTTTACGAGCAGGGCCGCATCCGCGCGATCGGGGTCAGCAACTTCTCGGTGGCGCAGATGGAGCGCTTCCGCGCCGTGGCGCCGCTGCATGCGGTGCAGCCGCCCTACAATCTGTTCGAGCGCGGCATCGATGCCGACATCCTGCCCTATTGCCGCACCCACGACATCGCCGTGCTGGGATATGGCGCGCTGTGCCGCGGCTTGTTGTCGGGGCGGATGACGGCGACGACGCGGTTCGAGGGCGACGATCTCCGCAACAGCGATCCGAAGTTCCGTCCGCCGCGCGTCGCGCACTATCTCGCCGCCGTGGCGGAGCTCGACCGGCTGGCGCAGCGGCGCCACGGCAGGCGCGTCATCCATCTGGCGGTGCGCTGGCTGCTCGATCGCGGCGTCACCGCCGCGCTCTGGGGCGCGCGCAAGCCGCATCAGCTGCAGGACGTGCCCGATATCTTCGGCTGGTCGCTCGACGCGGCGGCCATGGCGGAGATCGACGACATCCTGCGCCGCACCATCGCCGATCCCGTCGGTCCCGAATTCATGGCCCCGCCCAGCCGCGCGCCCGCGCCTGCCCGAGCGTGAGCGGCGGCGCGCGCTCTGAAGCGGCGACGCCGTTGCCCGCCTCCATCGAGTTCGAGCGGCGGCGCAATCGCCTGAGCGTAGTGCATCCGCGCATTATTCAGTTTGGTTGAACAGATTTGTTTGAATTTCGCGGATTGTCCTTAGTCACGCGTGAATTGCACCATTGTTGCTGATCGATGGCGCTTTCCGGCGCTGACATTGGCGAAGGCTCTGGTGGTGCCCCTGCGGTCGCGACCAGGTCGAGCCCCTCGCCGAAGCGGCAGCTCGGTCGGTTCATGCAATGACAAGGAACATGCTGATCATGAAGACGACGCATGCCGTCAAGGCGGCGAGGCTGTGCCTGCTCGCCGGCGCTTTGACGTTCGCCGCCGGCTCGGCCGAGGCGGTCGAAGGAAATACGCCCTATGTGCCGGGATTGTCGGTCGGCTCCGCCGCCGGCGCGCTGCCGGGGCCCGGCTTCTATTTCTCCAACGACAACGTCTTCGTCGATGGCGGGCTCAAGAACAACAGCGGCAATTCGACGGCCGGCAATGTCTGGGCCGACCTCGACATCCCGTCGCTCCTGTGGGTCCCGGACTTCGAGGTGCTGGGCGCGCAATTCGGCGCGGCCATCGTCCAGCCCTACACCTTCCAGGGCCTGGACGTCCCCGGCGCCGGCGGCCGGGCGACGATCTCGAACGGCTTGTTCAACACCATCATCTCGCCGGTCAACCTGTCCTGGAATTTGCATAACGGCTTCTTCGTCAGCACCGGCCTCGGCATCTACCTGCCGGACGGCTACTACTCGCACCAGGCCTCGGCCACCGGCGGCCAGACCACCGCGACGGCGAGCATCGCCAACAATTTCTGGACCTTCGAGCCGGGCGCGGCGGTCAGCTACCTCAAATCGGGCTGGGACCTGACGCTGCATGCCCTGGTCGACGTCAACACCGAGAACAATACGACCTCCTACCAGTCGGGCGACATCTTCTATCTCGACTACACCGTGACCAAGACCCTCGGCCATTGGACGGTGGGCGCCGGCGGCAACTTCACCCAGCAATTCACCAACGATACCGTCGGCGGCGCGGCGGTGAACGGCAACGGCAACAAGCTGGAGCGTGTGCTGCTCGGGCCGACCGCCTCCTACAATTTCGGTCCGGCCACCATCACGGGGACATATCTCGACGGCGTGTACGCCGAGAACGGCTTCAACAGCTCGTTCTTCCACTTCGCCGTTTCCTTCCCGCTGTGATGGCGGGGCCGCGGCGCCGGGATCCCGCCCCCGGCGCCGCGGCGCAACGGCGCGACCTCGCCCGCGCCGTCCACGCGCGTCTAGAGCCGGCAGGCTGCGTCCCGGCGTCAGCGCGCAGGCTATAAAAACCCTGTCATCTGCCAGTCTGCGCTGTTCGCCGATCTGTCATGAAGCTACTGTCGGCGCGTCGGCGGGCGGAGCATGTCGCCAACGACACGGTCATCGGCGCGATCGTCGATCGCAATGGCACAAGGACGAGCACCTGTTGCGCCAAGGCTCTCTTCGGGCTGCAGGCGGAGACCGCGGCCAGCCTGCCTGTCTATCGATTGCCGCTGTTTCGCGTTCCCGTCGCGCCCGCGATCATGGCAGGCCGCCGGTGTTTCTCTCGCCTCCCTTCCTTGGTATCCTGGGCTCGCGCGGCGACGCGGCCGGAAGGGGACGGACGATAGAACAGGCTCGAGGTGACCGATGAGCATCCGCATGCCGGATCTCGACGCCCGGCCCGTCTCGGCCGACAGCGCCGATGTCGTCGCGCCGTCGCAGCGGCCTCGCCCGGCCGGCGATCACGGCGACAAGCGCGCCGCCGCGGCGCACACCGCGCTCGCGCTGCGTCACGTCCATTACCAGGATCTCGGCGCCTTCGAGGAGATGCTGCGCGCGCGCGGCTTCCGCGTGCGCTATTTCGACATCGGCGGCGGCGATCTCGGCGCGCTCGATCTGCGCCAGGCGGAGCTGCTGCTGGTGCTGGGCGGACCGCTCCACGCCTACGACATCGACAAGTATCCCTTCCTCAAGAAGGAGATCTCGCTGATCGAGACGCGGCTCGCCTCGGGCCGGCCTTGCCTCGGCGTCGGCCTCGGCGCCCATCTCATGGCGCGGGCGCTGGGCGCCCGGGTCTCTCCCGGCCCCGCCTGCCGCATCGGCTGGGCGCCGCTGAGCCTGACGCCGGCGGGGATGGCGAGCCCGCTGCGCCATCTCCTCGGCCCGGTGCTGCATTGGCATTCCGATGTCTTCGAGCTGCCCAGCGGCGCGCAGCGCCTGGCCTCGACCGAGGCCTGCCCCGACGAAGCCTTCGCCTATGGCAGCAACGCGCTGGCGCTGCAGTTCCACGTCGAGGGGGTGGCCAAGAAGTTCGAGCGCTGGCTGATCAGCCGGGCGCCGGAGCTGGCGGCGGTGCCGGGATTGTCGATCACCCGGCTCAGAGCCGATACCGCGCGCTTTGCGCGGGTCACCGCGGCGCAGGGGCAGCGCTGTCTCGCCGAATGGCTGGACCAGGTCCAGCCACCGGGTTGAGCATCGCCCCTGCGCGCGGTGCTACGCGATCCTCAGAACGGATAGTAGCGGATCGAGGTCATCACGATGGTCTCGTTGGTGGTCGGCGAACCGCCGACGCCGCTGAACGCGTCGCGCTCTATCATAGGTGCCTTGCAGACCGACCACGAAGCGGCCGAAATTGCCCTTGTAGACGTTCTGCCAGGTGCCGATCACCGCCTGCTTCAGGTCCTGCGTTTCCGCCGCGCAGCTCGCGCCCAGCGTATTGCAGCCCGACGGACCAGGCTGCCCGAGCCATAGCCCGAGGTGGTCGGTGCGCCGGCGCGGTCGGCATGCTCCCAGCCGCCATAGAGATAGAGGTCGTTGCCGACCCAGGGATGGGAGATCAGGCCGACCAGCCCCTGCACCTCGGGGACCGCCACCACCACGTTGTTGCGGTTGAAGGCGACGTTCGGGAAGCTGGCCCGAGCCATAGGTGCCGATGCCGTAGCCGGCGAGCCCGCTGAGCTGCAGGTCGACGAATTTCGGCACGATCGGCATGGTCGCGGCGGCGCCGCCGGCATAACCCAGCGCCCGGCCGGTGGTGCCGGCGAGGGTGCTGCTGAAGCCGCGCACGATGCTTTTCAGCTCGTAATGACCCCAGCCCGGATCGATCGCGACCTTGCCGACGATGTCGGGCATGAAGTTGTTGCTATAGGTGGTCGAGTTGTTCTCGAGACCGCCGGCATCGCCGGAGTTGTTGACGTTGACGCCGCTGGGCGTGGTGCTCGCGGTGTTGAACTCGGGGTTCTCGAACGACACGCCGGCCCAGAGATTGCCCCAGTTCTTGACGATGCGCACCTGCGCCTGGCGCTTCCAGTTGAAGCCCACGACGTACTGTGCGTCGATCGTCAGCGGCACCTGCTCTTGGCGCGGGATGATGCCCGCGGTGTTGGTGGTGAGCAGGCTCCAGGACTGGCCCGCGAGGATGTGCAGGCCCCAGCCATCCTCATCCAGCGTGATGTAGGCGTGCCGGACGCGCAGCGAGTAGCTGTTGCTCTCGCGCGAGTTCGAGGTCGCCGCGGCCGACAGGAAGTCGGTCTCGAAATAGGCCGCCAGATGCGTGTCGTCGTTGACGTTGCCCGTGGCGAGGCCGGCGATGCGCGACTGGCGGGCGGATTTACGGAACTCGTTCTGATGCGCCTGCACGGAGCTGTTGAACGGGATGCCGGTATTGTAGTCCGAGCCGACATCCGACACTTCGTTGCGCGAGCGCCAGATGCCCGCGGATTCGATGAAGCCCCCGAGCTGCAGCCGGACCCCGCCGAGCTGGACCGCGCCTCTGGGCAACGGCGCCGCGCCGTTGGTCTGGGAGACCTCCGAGCCGGGCGCCACCGGGCCGGCGGCGGGAGGCGGAGCGTTCTGCAGCTGCTGCTGCAGCTGCTGCACCTGCTGGCGAAGCTGGTCGACCTGAAGGCTGAGGTCCTGGTTGCTCTGCGCGGCGGCCTGGCCGGGCGCCAGCAGCGCCGCGCCGAGCAGGGCGCCGATGGCGGCGCCATAACATAGCGATTGCTTGTACGACATGGATAATCCTCTTGTCTGACGCGAGCAGGCTCGCCCCCACGCAAAACCCTCTCGGCCTTGCGTCCGCGCCGATCCTAATTTTCGTTCATGACAGAAAGACTACAGTAGGGATTTTGTTTTTATCTGTTGCTCATTTGCATCATGACGTTACCGACGCGTTTCTTCCGCTTAACTCCCTATTAGCAATGATCTTCTTGGCTCACCGGGTGGCGCCGCTTCACCGAATAAGGGATTTTCTCCAGAGAACGGCCCGCGTTGTTCCGATTCACCCCGCCCTCGATGAACTTTCCGCCATTCACGATGCGGTGAAGCGCGGTTCCGATTGCCGGGAGGTGGCGGGGGGTTCATGCTATTCTTTCGATGGAGCGTGTCCGAGCGCTGCCCTGGCGTGGGGCCAGGCGCCTCGCGCGTCGGCGGCGCGGGACACGAGGACGCACAGCGATGTCCGAGACGCTACGCCGCGGGCTTCTTCCGATCTGGGCCCTGGCCGCCTTGTGGCTTGCCGGTGCCGCCACCCGTGCGGATGATGCGGTGCCCGCTCAGCCGGCCGGGGCGTTCGACGCGCCGCCCGCGGGCGAGACCCGAGAGGCGACGACGGGGCCGCGCATCTACGTGCCGCTCCACCCGGCAGAACCGCAGGAGATCGAGGAGGAATTCGCGCCGCGGCGCACGCCCGCCTTCGGCGCCCCGCCCGACCGGCCTGCCGCGGGGAGCGGCAAGCCGGCCGCCGGTCCTGCGGTCATCGCGCCGCCGCTGGTTGCCGGCCCTGGTCCTGGCCGGCAATCCGCCGCGGCCCCGGACGGCCGCTGAGCCGCCTAGAACGGCGTGCGGACCGTCAGGATGACGTTGTTCTTGTAGGCGGGCGTCTCGGGCGACACGGAAAACTGATAGCCCATGCCGACCGCCAGCTTCAGCCGCTTGTAGATCGGAAAGCGGCCGAAGATCACGCCCGGGGTGACGAAGAGCTGGTTCTTGCCCTCCTTGCTGCCGTCCGGCCACCAGGTGTCGTTGAGCTCGACCTCAGGCCACATCACGTCCCAGAGATGGACCTGCGCCGAGACATTGGTCAGCACCGGATAGCCGAAGTTGTTCTCGACGGTGGTGTGGCCGCCGACCGGGAATTGCGCGCTCAGCGTCGCCTGGAGGTCGAAGATGCCCCAGCCTTTGCCCGCCGCGATGGTCGGCTGCACGATGTAGGCGTTGTTGGTGAAGGCGGCCGCGCCGGTCGGCGCGCTGAACTGCAGGAACGTGCTGAGGATGTAGTTGCCGTGCTCCTCATTGGCGCTGAGCCAGCGATACTTGACCAGCAGGGCCGGCCAGTCGCCGAAGGCGTTGACCGGTGGCTGGGTGTCGCGCTGCTCATAGGCCGGAATGCCGAGAATCACTTCGACGTTTTCACTCGGAATGAGCTCGAGCCCCTTGCCTACGCCGTAGTTGGTGAGTGATTTGTTGGTCGCCGTCGTCTCGAAATACTGGTCATAGCGGAACTCTTGCTCGAGCCGCGGCGTCACCGTGACCAGCGGCGTCATCCAGTGCGGCTGCTCCGCCTGGGTGCGCGACACCATGTTGAACCAGGACGAGATCCAGTCCTGGCTGTTGCTGGCGGGTGGAGTGCCGCCGCCCGTGTCATCGGCGCGGCTCGGCGCCGAGCCCAGCGTCACCACCGCGCCCAATGCCGCGGCCGATGCGACACGCTGCCATTTCGTCCACCGGTTCCCCCTCACATGCTCCTCCGTCAAGGACTTACGCTATATTTTGCAAAATATACCGATGCGCCGGGTCGGAGCAATGCGCCGGCGCCGCGAACGCCGCGCTATATTCCACAAAATATGGCGCTCGCGCCTAATTTAACGAATGAATGATGAATTTCAATTCATGAAGACGCCCGGCGGGCGGCGGAACGGCGCCGCGGCGGCGCCCGACGTAAAGCGCAGTTTAGGCGGGAGGCCGTAAATTAGGCGTAAGGCCCTCGATTCCGGCCGCTCGCGTCTGGTCACATGGCGCCGCCCTTCCTATTGTGCCGCCGCCGCTGAACCGCCCGCGAGTAAGCACCGGATGAGCCCGAGCCTGACCCTCAGCCTGTTGTGTGCGGCGCTTGCGCATCGCGGCCGGGGCTCGCCGAGGTGGCACCGGTGGCGATTGTCCTCTAGCCTCTTCGCGGCTTCCCTCATTCGGCCCGGATCGCGCCGTGGTTGTGCCGCTGGCGGTGCGCGGCGCGTCGACGGGACGCATAGGCGGATGCCGCGCCGCGCCGATCAGGCGTCGCGCCGCCCTCCGGCCGCGGCGGCGCGCAAGGAGGCATCCTGCTGACCAAGAGGTTCGTCGTGAGGCTGAGGAATTGCGGGATGGTGGCCGCGGCCGCCGCAGGTTTGTCCGCCTGCATGCTGGGGCCGGACTATCATGCGCCGGAGATCGCGACGCCGGCGCATTTCGCGGCGCCGGCATCGACCCAAGGGGCGGCGCCGGCGGCCAAGCCCACCGACCCGCCGCCGGTCGATCTGCAAAGCTGGTGGCGCTCGCTCGGAGACAAGGAGCTCGACTCCCTGGTCGACCGCGCCATCGCTTCCAATCTCGACATCGAGATCGCGCTCACCCGCCTGCAGGAGGCGCGCACGCAGGAGGCGGTGGTGCTGGGCGAGGCGCTGCCGGAACTCTCGGCGGTCGGCGCCGGCGGCCTCGGCACCGGCAGGGATCTCTCGCGCGGCCGCCTGCCGCCCGGGCTCGGCGAGGCCGACAACACTCACGGCTTGTCGCACGGCATCGGCTCGGTGGTGGGCTTCGACGCCGAGTGGCAGATCGACATCTTCGGCCAGTACCGCCGCGAGATCGAAGCGCTTCACGCCGACGCCCAGGCGGCGGCCGCGGCGCGCAATTCGGTGCTGATCGCCGTGGTCTCCGACGTCGCCCGCGCCTATATCGACCTGCGCGGGCTGCAGACCCAGCTCGCGGTGTTGCGGCAGAACATCATCACCGCGGCGCGCACGGTCGACGTGGCGAAGACACGCTTCGCCCGCGGTCTCACCAACGAGCTCGACGTCACGCTGGCCGAGACCGAATTGGCGACGCTCCAGGCGCAGGAGGCGCCGCTGGCGGCGCAGGTCAGCGCCGCGCAGTTCACCATCGCCGTGCTGCTCGGCCGCTATCCCCAGGACATCGTCGCGGAGCTGGCCAAGCCCGCGATGGTCCCGCAACTGCCGGCGGCGATCGCGCCCGGCCTGCCGCTCGACCTGCTGCGCCGCCGCCCCGATGTCAGGGAGGCGGAGCGACAGCTCGCCTCGGCCACCGCGCGGATCGGCGTCGCCACCGCCGCCCTCTTCCCGCATCTCAGCCTCGGCGCCGGCGTCGGTTACCAGGCCGAGAGCCACAGCCAGCTGCCCTCGACAGGGATCTGGAATTTCGGCCCGGGAGCCTATTGGCCGCTGCTCGATTTCGGCACCCTCGACGCGCTGGTCGACATCGCCGATCTGCAGACCCATGAGCGTCTGGTCCAGTACAAGCAGGACGTTCTCTTCGCGGTGCAGGAGGTCGACACCGCTATCACCGGCTACACCGCCCAGCAGGACCGGCTGAGCCGGCTGAGCGCCGCGCTGGAGGCCAGCCAGCGCTCGGTCACGCTGGCCTCCCAGCGTTATGACCGCGGCCTGACCGACTTTCTCTATGTGCTCTCTTCCGAGGAGCAGGAGTATTCCCTCGAGAGCCAGTACGCGCTGGCCGAGCAGCAGGCGGGCGAGCAGTTCGTCGCGCTGTATCGCGGCCTCGGCGGCGGCTGGGAGCACTATCAGGCGGTCCCGCCGATCCGCGCCCCGCAGCCGGCGCTGATCGCCGCCTTCCGCCGGGTGCTGGAGCCCGACGACCCGGCCAAATAGCGCGACTCGCGCCGCGCGCTTGATCCCGCCGCGCGCCGTCATGCGCCGCTGGTCGGCGCCGCCTGGGGACCGCGGCGCAAGATGCCGGCGGCAAGCCGTGACCGGACGGCTCGGCCGGTCTCCTTTGGCCCGATATTCCGTATACCTACGCCCAGATAATGCATGCCTGAAGACGATTTGCATAGTTTGATAACAAATCGTTCATCTATCGTAGATTAAATTCAGCGCGCCCGATAGCTTTACGACTTTTCAGCGTCATCCGTTCCGATTTACCTGAAAGTAGTGGCAGCTCGTGCATGTCTCACTTGGACACGCGTGAGCGCCGCGAGATTGCGCAGCGCGACACGGGGCTGGAACGACATGCGCAGCTGATAACGGAATGGGGAGGGAGGGGTAACGATGCGCGCGTCCGGCAACAGGTCGGTCACCAGCTTTCGTGCGAGGGACGAAATCACGGAGAGATAGGGTCTCTCTCCGATAGCGGACTGCATCCATTTTTTGGGGGCTCTCAATGACGGTACGTAAGGATCTCAAGATAGCGGCATCACTCGGCACGTTCGCCGCCGTGGGCGTTCTGCTGGCGAGCACCTCGCTCAGCCAGGCGCAACCGGCGAACCCCTACGGCCCGTCGGCAGACGAGGCCGGCGCGCCGGCGGCCCCGGGCGGCGGCTCCTTCCCAGGTTCGTTCCTGGTTCCGGGCACGAACACCTCGATCAAGATCGGCGGCCTCGCCAAGATGGCGCTGATCTACGATATGTCCGCCCCGCCGGCGAACGCCTCGACGCTCACGGAATCGACGCCGGACACCACGGCGATCGAGTTCGTCCCGCTCGAGGGCACGCCGGCGCATCAGCTGCATGGCGCTGTCGAGCTCAACCCGCGGCAATCCAACTTCAATTTCGATGCCCGCACGCCGACCTCCTATGGCGAGCTCGAGACCTTCGTGATGGTGGACTTCTACGGCCGCCAGAATCCGGGCAGCACGATCTCGTCCTTCCAGAACACCGCCAACCCCGAGGCGGCGCGGCTGGTGCTGGCCTATGGCACCCTCGGCCCGGTCCTCGCCGGTCAGATGACCTCGCTCTGGTTCGATGGCGATTCGATGCCTGAGACGGTCGATCCCAGCCCGACCGCCGGCACCATGAACATCTTGAGCAACCGGGACGTGCAGCTCCGCTACACCTATGCCGGCGCCAACGGCTTCAGCCTCGCCGCCACCGTCGAGAATCCCGAGGCCGAAGGCTATTCGAATGTTGCCGTCACCAATACCTATGCCGGCTTCGCCGCCGGCGTCGGCGCGGCGACGAACTCGTTCACCACGGAATCGCTCAACGGCGTCGATCACGTGCCCGATTTCCTCGTCCGCGCGCGTCTCGACCAGGCCTGGGGGCATGTCGCTGCGACGGGCCTGTTCCGCGACATGCAAATCACGGCGCCGCCGCAGAACGCCAGCACGACCGTGCCGCGCGTCCAGGGCTACGGCTATGGCGGGCAGCTCTCCGGCCATCTGAACACCTTCGGCAAGGACACCTGGAAGGCCATCGTCATGGGCGGCCGGGGCATCGGCCATTACGACAGCGACTTCATCAATATCGGCGGCCTCGATGTCGGCCAGATCGCCGGCACGACGACGACGGCGGTCGCGGTGCCGTGGTCGATAGGTGCCAATACCTCCTACACCCATTGGTGGACCAGCCAGCTCCGCTCGACGGCCGATCTCGGCTATGCGCGGCTGTACAGCGCCACCAACATCATCACCAGCGCCGCGGCCCTCAACGGCTTGGACAAGTACCACCTCCAGGCGACCGGCAACCTGCTCTGGAGCCCGGTGCCGCAGGTCGATGTCGGCGTCGAATTCGACTGGGCCAAGCGCAAGACCAACGCCTCGATCGCCGGCGGCGCCGGCGATTTCGGCTACGAGAACCGCATCGAATCGATGATGGCGTTCAAGTTCTAAAGGACGGCTGCGACCCGCCGGCTTCGGCCGGCGGGTCGCTTTCGCCCGCGCAAGCGGGCGTGCTAGCATCACCAGCGCTACATCGGCGAGCCTGTCCGCGGGACGGGCTCTGGTCGGCAATCACGGCCGGAGATGGCGCGGCAAGGACCGGAAACCGCGATCGGAGCACAGACCCCGCCGGGCAAGCCCGCCCCGGGCGGCGCCGAGGACTTTCTGGCGCGCGCCGAGCTCCACCAGCGCGCCGGCCGGGCCGGCATCGCCGAGCAGCTTTATGCCGAGGCGCTGAAGCGCTGGCCGGGCCTGCCGGAACCGCGCCGCCGGCTGGGCAAGCTCTGTCTCGATGCCGGCCGCACGGGCGAGGCGGTGGACCATTTCGCCATGGCGGCGCTGCTCGCCCCGGGCAACGCCATCGCGCTCGCCGAGCTCGCCATGGCCTATCTCGGCGCCGAGCGGCTCGAGGAGGCGGCGGATGCCTTCCGCCGGGCCCTGGCACTGCGCTCCGACCTCGGCGCGGTCCATTTCCAGCTCGGCAATCTGCTGCGCCGGCTGGGTGCGCCGGCGGAGGCGGCGGCCTGCTATCGCCGTGCCATCGCGCTCAGCCCGGCGGTGCCGCATGCTTACGTCAATCTCGGCATCACGCTGCAGGAGATGATGGCGTATGACGAGGCGGTGGCGGTGCTGCGCCAGGCGGCCGCGGTGGCACCACGCTCCTTCGAGGCGCACTACAATCTCGGCGTGACGCTCGCCGCGCAGCGGCGCGACGGCGAGGCGATCGCGGCCTACCGCGCCGCGCTGGCGCTCGAGCCGCGCGCCGCCTCGGCCTGCCTCAATCTGGGATCGCTGCTGCAGGTCGAGGGCAAGCTCGACGAGGCGATCGCGCTCTACCGGCGCGCGGTCGCGTTGGCGCCGCAGCTGGCGCAGGCCCATGTCAATCTCGGCACCGCGCTCCACGCCAAGGGCGACACGGCCGGCGGCGCGGCGGCGACGCGCCGGGCGCTGGCGCTCGAGCCGCGTATCCCGCAGATCGCGGCGAACCTGGCGCAGATGCTGCGCGAGACCGGCGATGCCGCCGGCGCCGAGGCGGCCTTCCGCCGCGCGCTCGCGCTCGATCCGGCGCACGCCTTCGCCAAGGCGCATTTCTCGGTCTTCCTGCAGGAGATCGGCCGGCGCGACGAGGCGCGGGCGATGCTCGACTATGCCCGGCTGCTGCGCACGCACCGGCTGGCGCCGGGTGAGGGCTGGCCCGGCCTCGAGGCGTTCAACGCCGAGCTCGCCCGCCACATCTACGATCATCCGACGCTGATGCCGGACCCGCCGGGCAAGGCCATCCGCTCCGGCCGGCAGACGCTCGAGATTCTCGATGGCGCGGCGCCGACCGTCCTCGCGCTCAGGCGCTTCTTCGAGGCCGCGGTCGCCGACCACATCGCCACCGCGCTGTCGCTGCCGGAGATCCCCTTCGCCGTGCCGGCGCCGCCGGGCTTCCGGCTCGAAGCCTGGGCGGTCATCCTGCGCTCCGAGGGCTATCAGCTCGCCCATTTCCATCCGGGCTCGCTGGTGAGCGGCGTCTATTACGTGCAGGTGCCGGCCACGGTCGCCGCCGAGCGCGTGGCCGAGGCGGGATTCCTCAAATTCGGCGAGCCCGTGGCCGATGCGCTCATGCGCGCGCCGCCGGAGCCGCTGCTGACCACCGCGGTGAAGCCGGAGGCGGGGATGCTCGTCCTCTTCCCGTCCTCGTTCTGGCATCGCGTCGTCGCCTTCGAGGGCGAGCAGGACCGCATCTGCATCGCCTTCGACGTGGTGCCGGAACCCGCTTGATCGCCCGGTCGTCGCCCATGAATCTCCGTGGTGAAGACCTCTCATGGCCGCCATGAAGCGTCTGCTGCGAACCAATGCGGTGCGCCTCGCCGCGGTCTATTTCGCGCTCTTCGCCGTGTCGGTGCTGGCGCTGCTGGCCTTCGTCTATCTCTCCATCGCCAGCTTCATCGACCGCCAGACCGAGGCGATCATCCGCGCCGAGATCCGCGGCCTCGCCGATCAATACGAGCGCGCCGGGCTGCCCGGCCTGATCGACACCATCCACGCGCGCATCGCCGGCCAGCAGGTGCACGCGACGCTCTATCTCGTCACCGACCAGCAGCTCCGGCCGCTTGCCGGCAACCTCACCTTCTGGCCCTCGGCGACGCCGGTGCGCCCGGGCTGGATCCGCTTCCCCGTGGAGGCGCGTGGCGACGGCACCACGGAGACCGACACCGTGCTCGCTTCGGTCTTCGTCCTCTCCGGCGGATATCACCTGCTGGTGGGCCGCGACCAGCGCGACGCCGAGGCGTTCCGCGCGCGCATGAACCACACGCTGGTCTGGGCGGGCTGGCTCACCTTCGCGCTCGGCATCGCCGGCGCCGTGCTGACGACGCGCAACATGCTGCGCCGGGTCGAGCTGATGAGCCGCACCAGCGCCAGCATCATCCATGGCGACCTCAGCGAGCGCGTGCCGCTCAACGGCAGCGGCGACGAGTTCGATCAGCTCGCCGCCAACCTCAACGCCATGCTCGAGCGCATCGAGCAGCTGGTGATCGGCATGCGCCAAGTCACCGACAACATCGCGCACGACCTGCGCACGCCCTTGGCGCGGCTGCGCGCGCGGCTCGAAATGGCGCTGCTGGAGCGCCCGACCGCGATGCGCTACGTCACGACGCTGCGCGATGCGATCGACGACGCGGATCATCTCCTCGCCACCTTCAACGGGCTGCTCAGCATCGCCAAGGCCGAGGCCGGCTCGCGGCGCGACCTGCTGGTGGTGGTCGACCTCGTCCGGATCGCGCGGTCGATGGCCGAGTTGTACGAGCCGGTGGCGGAGAAGAAAGGGCTGGCGCTGACGGTGTCGAGCGATCCCGTCCTGGCGGTCAAAGGCAACGAACACCTGTTATCGCAGGCGATCGCCAATCTGCTCGACAACGCCATCAAATACACGCCCGCCGGCGCCGTCTCGCTGAGCGTGCGCCGCGATGGCGGCCTGGCCCGCATCGAGGTCGCCGATACCGGCATGGGCATTCCCGCCGATCAGCGCGACGCCGTGTTCGAGCGCTTCGTGCGGCTCGAGCCCAGCCGCAGCACGCCGGGCAACGGGCTCGGCCTCAGCCTGGTGCGCGCCGTGGCCCGGCTGCACAGCGGCGAGGTCCGTCTCGAGGACAACCATCCCGGGCTCAAGGCGGTGTTCACGCTGGCCGCGCTCGACGAGGCGGCGCAGCGCGCCGCCGCCGCCGAGCGTCCCGGCCGAACGATCCCGCGCCGCCCGCAAAGCGCCGCGCGCGCGCTGTCTCCGACGGATGCCGGCCCGGCGCGAGAGTCCTGACGCGGGGGAGAGGCTCCCAAATCTGTCTTCTTTTTTAGCTCGCGCCGGGATCGCCGGCTGCTAGAATTCCGCGCGATGCGCGTCCTGGTGGTCGAAGACGATGCTGAAACCGCCGCTTACGTGGCCAAGGGCCTGACGGAGCGCGGCCATGTCGTCGACCTCGCCACGGATGGCTATCAAGGCCTCGACCGGGCCCAGCGCGGCAGCTTCGACGCGATGATCATCGACCGCATGCTGCCGCGGCTCGATGGTCTCTCCATCATCGTCACCCTGCGCAGCGCCGGCATCAACACGCCGGTGCTGGTGCTGAGCGCGCTCAGCGATGTCGACGACCGGGTGGAAGGGCTGTCGGCCGGCGGCGACGATTACCTGGTCAAGCCCTTCGCCATGTCGGAGCTGCTGGCGCGCGTCTCGGCGCTGACGCGGCGCGGCACCTCCGCCTCGCGGCTCAACGTCGCCGATCTCGAAATGGATCTGCTGTCGCGCACGGTGACCCGTGCGGGCCGGCCGATCGACCTGCTGCCGCGCGAGTTCCGCCTGCTCGAATACCTCATGCGCCACGCCGGCCAGGTGCTCACGCGGACGATGCTGCTGGAGAAGGTCTGGGACAGCCATGTCGATCCCCAGACCAACGTCATCGACGTGCATATCGGCCGGCTCAGGCAGAAGATCGATCGCGGCTTCACCGCGCCGCTGCTGCATACCGTGCGCGGCGCCGGCTACTGCCTTCGCACCACCTGAGCCGCGCTAGTCGCCGAGCTCATGTAGGCAGCGCGCGCGGGCGCGGGCGCGATTGAGCAGCAGCGCGTGACGCCGCACCTGATCGATGCTTGCCGCCAGCGCGCGGCTCGCCTCCGCCAGAGTGGGCCGGTCGATCCTCGAGGCGAGCGCTTCTGCGGGCGCCGCCGGCATCTCGCGGCGGGCGCGAAACTCGGCAATCGAGATGATCTCTGCGGACATCGGCGGGACCCCTGTCGCTGTGTGACCCCGCCCTCGTTTCAAGCCCCGTGCCAGCCGGAAAAGCGCGGATTTCCGCCGAAAATCAGCCGCCGCCGCCGCCGCGGGCGCGGATCGCCCGGGCAAATTGCACGGGCGATCCGCCCGGCGCGCGCCGCGGCGTCACGGCCGCTCGGGGCGCGCATCGGAGCGATCGCCGCGCCGCTCCAGCTGGTCGATGTAGCGCACCACCTCCTCGGGCGCGCCGTCGAGATGGAGATAGCTCTCGCTGCAGCCGGCGATGACCTGCAGCGTCGCCATGTCGTGCAGGCGAAGCCGGCGGTGCGCGAGCGTGATCAGCCCCGCCTTGCGGAACTCCTGGAGCACGCGGTTGACATGCACCGGCGTGAGGCCGAGCGCGTCGGCGAGATCGATCTGGGTCAGCGGCAGCCGGATCGCGCCATCGTCGCTCGCGCCGATGGCGGCCTGGCGCCACACCAGCTCGCACAGCAGGTAGGCGACACGGCCGCGCGCGTCGCGCCGTCCGAGTGCCACGATACGCTCGCGCTGGATCGCCTCCTCCTGCAGCGCGCTCCACCAATGCGCCGCGGCGAGGCGGGGCCGCTTCGCCAGCAGCTCGATCAACGGCCCGCGCTCGAGCCAGGCGATGCGCGTCGGCATCAGCGTGGCAACGGAATGATCCATCGCCTTCAGCAGAAACACGCATGGATCGAAGACGTCGCCCGGCAGGAGGAAGCCCAGGATTTGGCGCCGGCCGTCGGCCAGCAGGCGATAGCGGCAGGCCATGCCTTGGGCGACGACGAAGCCGGCGCGTGGCGCCTCGCCTTCGATTGCGATGTCGGTGCGCGCGGGAAACTGATCCTCGCTCGTGCAAAGCGCCTCAAGGGCGCGCGCGTCCTCCGCCGAGAGTGGCGCGAAATGCGAGAGCTTCGCCGCCAGCGCGCTGCGTCGCTTCGCCGTTGCGCGCCTTCATGCGCCGCCTCTCGATGTCCGATCAGGCGGCGGCCGAGGGTCATCGCGGGACGAAAAGTGCTTCACGACAAAGTCCGACGGTTGCCCCCCTTTGCGCCCGACCCTGCGGATGACGGCCTTGTTTCCGGCCGGCGCCTCTGATCCGTGCGGCTGCCGGTTGCTTCACCCCCTGACCATGGGTGTCCGGCCGCAGGAGCTCGTCAAGTCGATCCCTCTGCCGGGGGGGATGCTTCCCTCCGCCTGTCCTACAACTGACACGCGTTCGCACGCAAGTGCGGCAAACCAATGACGCGAGTGGAGGCGGCACTCCTGCTTCGGGTACGGCCGGCCTAAATCAGCCCTGGCGCGGGCGAGCCCACATCGATATCGGGATATCTTTTTCCGAAACACCTCAAATAAGTGATCCAGGTTAAGGTGCCAAGCGGCATTCGCTGGCATGATTTCTATCTATTGGTCCCACGGACATTCACCGCCAGCCGCGAGCCTGCGCATGCGACCCTACCGCTGCTTTTTCTTCGATCGGCCGGCCGCATCACCTTTGTCGAGGTCCTGGAATGCGCCGATGACGATGAGGCGATGCCGATTGGCGCGGGAGCTTCAGCGCCAGCGCGGGTGCTTCGCCGCCGAGGTGTGGGATGCGGGCGCCGGCTGCTGCGCAGCCTCGAGGCGTGCTCCGCCGGGACCTCCTGCGGGACCTGACGCCGCCGCCCTCGACGCTCACCCGCCCGTGCCGCAGCAGCCCGGGAGATGGAAGATCCGCGCCGCGGTCTCGCCGAGGATCCCGCGTTTCTCGGCGCCGGTGAGCGGCGTCTCCTCGACCACGCGCAGCGGCGCGCTGTCGCCGATCGGGAAGGGATGGTCGGAGCCCAGCAGCACCTTGTCGGCGCCGGCGGTGTCGCAGAGGAAGCGCAGCGCGCGCGCCTCGAACAGCACCGTGTCGAAATAGAGCCGGCGGAAACCGTCCAGCGGATCGGCGTATTTGCCGGGATGGGCGGCGTGGTTGCGCTTCAGGCGGCCGAGCGCATAGGGCAGCGCGCCGCCGCCATGGGAGACGATGAGGGTGACGCCGGGATAGCGCTGCAGATGGCCCGAAAACAGCAGCCGCGCCATCGCCGTCGTGGTGTCGGTGAGCCGCCCCACGGCATTGACGAGATCATAGGCCTCGAGCCGGTCGTCGCCACAGGCGAACATGGGGTGGAGGAAGAGCGTCGCATGGCGCGCCGAGGCCACCTCCCAGAACGGGTTCAGATCGGGATCGTCCAGCGCGCCGCCCAGCCCCTTGGGCTGCGTCCCGATCATGGCGCCGTGGAACCCCTCATCGAGCGCCTCCTCGAGCACGCGCGCGGCAAGCTTGCCGCTTTGCAGCGGCACGGTGGCGAGCGGCGCGAAGGCGGCGAGCTCGGCGGCGCCGGCGCGCATCGCCTCGTTCATGAAGCGGCTCCAATCCGCGCCCTCCTCGGGCGGCAGCTCATAGCCGAACATGTCGAGCCAGCCGCCCACCACCTGCCGGTCGATGCCGACCGAGGCCAGCCATTTGCCGCGCTCGGCGAGGTCGCTGAGCTTGGGCGAGACCGGGCGCGTCGGCGCTTCCCCGGCAAAGGCGAGCCGCGTGCCGCCGCCCTCGGCGAGGAGCTTCACCGAGGGAAAGAGGCGGCGCTCGCTGCGCAGGCTCTCCAGCATCGCGGCGGGGACGAAATGGGCGTGGCTGTCGACGATCATGGCGTGTCTCCTCGGGGAATGCCGTCGCCGCCGAGCGCGCGGCGGATCCGGGCGCGGATCTCGGCGCGGGCTTCGGCGGCGGTGTCGGCTGCGAGCACCGCCTCATAGACGATGCGCGCCGGCCGCTCAAAGACCAGGATGCGCCGGCCGAGCTGCAGCGCCTCCTCGATCGAATGGGTGATGAAGATCCCGGTGCAGCCGGTTTCGCGCACGAGATCGGCGAATTCGCGCCGCAGCGCGTCGCCGGTGACCGCGTCGAGGCCGGAGAAGGGCTCGTCGCAGAGCAGGATCGCGGGCCTGATGGCAAAGGCGCGGGCGATGCCGACGCGCTGGCGCATGCCGCCCGACAGCGCATGCGGGAAGTCATCCTCGTGCCCCTTGAGGCCGAGCCGCTCCAGCCAGGCCTGCGCCGTGGCGCGGCGCTCCTCGCGCGGGCATTTGTTGAGCTCGAGGCCGAGCGCCACATTGTCCAGCGCGCTGCGCCACGGCATCAGCCGGTCGCTCTGGAAGACGATGCCGATCTTGCCGCGAAACCAGTCGAACTCGTCATAGGGATCGTGCCCCATCACCCGCACGCTGCCCGAGGACGGGCGGACCAGCCCGGCGATCAGGTTGAAGGTGGTCGACTTGCCGCAGCCGGTGGGACCGAGGATGGCGAGGAGCTCGCCGGCCTCGATCGTGAGGCTGAGATCGCGCACGGCATGGAGCTCGCCCTCGGGGCTGGCGCCGCGCTCGAAGCGCTTGGCGACGCGGTCGAGGACGATCGCGGCGCTCACGAGCCGCGCTCCGCCAGCGGCCGGTAGGCCAGCGACCAGCGCTCGATGAGGCCGAGCAGCGCCTGCACCACGAGCACGAAGACCACCAGCACGATGGTCCAGGCGATGGCGCCCGCCATGTCGAAGAGCTGCTGCTGCTGCAACAGCTCGTAGCCGATGCCGCCGGTGGCGCCCACCAGCTCGGCCACGACCACCACGCGCGCGGCATTGCCGAGATTGACCTTCCAGGCGGTGAGGATGCCCGGCACCACCGTCGGCAGCACCAGCACGCGCAGCAGATCGAGCCGGCTCGGCCGGAAGGACAGGGTCATCTCCAGCAGCTCCTTCGACATGGCGCGGTAGGCGTCGAGCAGCTGGTAGGTAAAGGCCGGCAGCGTCGTCATCACCATGATGAAGAAGATGCGGAACTCGATGCCCTTGAACCAGATGATGGAGATGACGACCCAGGAGAGCGCCGGGATGCCCTGGTTGAAGTTGAGCAGCGGATGGGCATAGCGGCCGAAGCGCTCGGAGCGCCCCATCAGCAGCGCCAGCACCGCCCCCAGCACGAAGGCGCCGGCGAGGCCCAGCAGGATGCGCGCCGCGGTGGCGAGCGCATCGGCGAGCGGCCCGGCCTCGAGGAAGATGTCGGCGAAGCGCCGGGCGATGGCCGGCACCGAGGGGAAGAGGAAGGGCGGAAAGAAATAGGAGGCGATCTGCCAGGCCAGCGCCAGCCCCGCCATCGCCGCGACGCCTTCGAGCCGCAGCGGCCGGCGGACGGAGCGCCTCACTCCATCACCCCGTCGAACACGGCGGCGGCGGCGGGCATGGTCTTGAGCAGGCCCACCGACATCCCGGCGCGGAACACCGCGTCGATCTCGAGCTTCAGCGTGCCGGCCGGCGCCACGTCGAGGCCGAGCCGGCGGTTGTCGCGCACGAGATCGGCGATCGCTTTGCGCCCGGCCGCGTCCGCCCCGGGCGCGATCAGCGCCGCCGCCGCCTCGGGATGGGCCAGCGCCCATCGCGCCGCCTCGCGATAGCTGCGGTAGAGGCGCGGGACGAGGTCGCGATGCCCGGCGATCCAGCCGCGATGGGCGGCAAGCCCGAGATAGGGGCTGCGCTCGCTGCCGGCGAAGCTGCGCCACGACTTGGCGATGTCGAGCGGCAGCGTGCGCATCGCCGGCTTCTTCGCCAGCAGCAGCGAATAGGCCGGCTCCCAGATCTCGACCGCATCGGCGCGGTCGGCCAGCGCATAGCCGATGAGGCCGGCGGGCGCCGTGTTCACCACCTTGAGCGTGGCGGGATCGAGGCCCTGGCGCCGCGCGAACCATTCGAACATGGCGTAGTTGGTGGTGCCCTTGGCGGCGGCGAGCACCTTGCCCTTGAGGTCGGCCAGCGTCCTGATCTCGGGGCGGTCGGTCACCACCGCGCCCCAATAGTCGAAGAGGTTGAAGAGATAGCTGACATCGACGCCGCGCGTGTCGGCGAGCCCGACGATCAGCAGCGAGGCGCTGCCGCCGAGCTCGAACTCGCCGCTGTTGAACTCGGTGGCATAGGCATCGGGCGTGCGCTCGACGAAATCGAGGGCGAGGCCGTTCTCGCGGTCGAAGCCTTCGCGCTTGATCACCGCCGGCAGCATCGCGCCGACCGAAGGCGGGCTGAAGATGACGATGCTGAGCGGCACCGGCGCCGGCGCCGCCGCCCTGGCCGGCGCCGCGAGCGCGAGGAGAGCGAGGAGGGCGAGGCAGCGGCGGATCATCGCCCGGCCTTCGCCAGCAGCTCGCCCAGCGCCATCGGCGTCATCGGCAGCTCGGCGACGGCGAGCCCGAGCGGCGCCAGCGCGTCGTTGACCGCGCTCGCCACCGCGGCGGGGGCGCCGAGATAGCCCGCCTCGCCCGATCCCTTCTGGCCGAAGGCGGTGAGCGGCGAGGGGGTGCAGTGGTCGACGATGGCGATCGACGGCACCTCATGCGCCGTGGGGATGAGATAGTCCATGAAGGAGCCGCTCAGCAGCTGGCCGTTCTCGTCATAGCGGAAGCGCTCGTAGAGCGCCGCGCCGATGCCGTGCGCGGCGCCGCCATAGGTCATGCCGTGGACGATGTCGGGATTGATCATGGTGCCGCAGTCATGGCCGATGACATAGGGGCCGAGCGCCACCTGCCCGGTGACGCGGTCGACCTCGGCATAGACCACATGCGCCTCGAAGGCGTAGCACGGGTACATCTGCACGCGGCCGTCGGCGGCGGGCAGGCTGCCGCCGGTCGGCACCTCCCAGACATGCATCGCCTGCAGCCCCGGCGCCATGCCGGGCGGCAGCTTGTGGAACTTGCGATGCGCGATCTCCACCAGCGCCTCCCAGGAGCGCGCGCGCGTGGGGTCGCGCGTAGAGGCGCACGCTGCCGTCGCGATACTCGAGCTCGGCCTCGGGGACGCCGAGATCGTGCGCGGCGATCGCCAGCAGCGCCGCCTTGAGCTGGCGCGCCGCACCGGCGGCGGCGCCGCCCAGCATGATCGCCATGCGGCTCCCCACCGGGCTGTTGCTCGGCATTGCCGTCAGCGAATCCGCGTGCACGACGCGGATCCCCTCGGGGTCGCGCTCCAGCACCTCGCCGATGATGGTCGAGACCAGGGTCTCGTGTCCCTGGCCGGACGAGGACGTCCCCATGGCGGCGGTGATGGCGCCGGAGAGGTCGACCTTGACGGTGCAGGCTTCCATCCAGGTCGTGGTCTCGTTCCTGGGATTGAACAGCGGCTCGAAGGCGGCGTTGCCGCCGCTCGGCTCGAGGCAGCAGGCGATGCCGATCCCGGCCAGCTTGCCCGCCGCGCGCGCCTTATCGCGCCGCGCCAGCAGCGCCGGATGATCGGCCGCCGCCAGCGCCTTCGCCAGCACCGCGTGGTAGTCGCCGCTGTCATAGGTGCTGCCGCTCGGGATGGTGTAGGGGAACTGCTCGCGCTCGATGAGGTTGCGCCGGCGCAGCTCGATGCGGTCGATGCCGAGCGTGCGCGCCACCCGGTCCATCATCGTCTCCAGCGCGAAATTGGTCGGCGCCTGGCCGAAGCCGCGCACCGCCTCCTGCACCGTCTTGTTGGTGGTGACGCTGATCGCCTCGTATTCGACGCTGCCGATGCGATAGGGGCCGACGATCGCGCCCACCGGCTTGCCGAGCTGCAGCGGCGCGCGCCCGGCATAGGCGCCGGCATCGTCGAGCGCCTTGAGCCGCAGCGAGCGCACGATGCCCTCGGCGGTGAAGGCGCAGGCGACGTCGAAGATGCGGTCGGGCCCGTGCGCGTCGCCGCCGCGCATGTTCTCCAGCCGGTCCTCGACGAGGCGGATGGGCGCGCCGAGCTTGCGCGCCAGGTAACCCGCCAGCACGCTGTGCTTGATGCCGCGCTTGACGCCGTAGGAGCCGCCGACATCGACGTCGAAATGGACGCGCACGGCGTTGCCCGGCAGCCGCAGCGCCCGCGCGATCTGCTCGGGATATTTCGGCATCTGGATCGAGGCCCAGATCTCGAGCAGCCGCGCCTGCGGCTCCCACTGCGCGACCACGCCGAAGGTCTCGATCGGCACCGTGGCGCTGCGGTGCCAGCGGGCGCGGAAGGAAAGCCGGTGTGCGGCGCTGCCGCGAAATCCTCGCGCCACCCTCCCCCAGGTGAAGGTGCGGCGGTAGAGCAGGTTGGAGCCGTGCTCGGGATGGACCGGCGGCGCCTCGGGCCCGAGCGCCGCCTCGGGATCGATGACGAAGGGCAGCGGCTCGTACGCGACCTCGACCAGCTCCGCCGCGTCCTCGGCGAGCGCGCGGCTTTCCGCCACCACCGCCGCCACCCACTCGCCGACATAGCGCGCTCGCCCGACCGCCAGCGGAAAGCGCCGGACCGAGCGGAATGTCGAGCCCGCTCATCAGCGGCTCCGTCGCCGCCGCCAGCTCGGCGCCGCTGAGCACCGCGCGCACGCCCGGCAGCGCCAGCGCCGCGCGCGCGTCGATGGCGCCGATCCGCGCCGCCGGGTAGGGGCTCGCCACCAGCGCCACATGCAGCATCCCCGGCAAAGCGAGGTCGGCGACGAAGCGCCCCGCGCCGGCGACGAAGCGCCGGTCCTCCGTGGGCCGGCGCTTCCTCCCGATATACCGAAACCCGCCCTCAGCCATGGCGAGCCTGCGCGAAATTCACCACGGAGTTCACCAGCGCCGATCGGGAAAATGAAATGATCACCGCCGCCCCCGCGAAGGCGGGGGCCCAGGAGCCGCCATATGTCGGTCGCTCTGGTTCCCCGCTTTCGCGGGGAAGGCGAGAGCGATGATGGGACCGGCCCGGCGCGCGTCCCGGCGACGCAGTTCTTCTCTTCTCCGTGCTTTCCGCGTCTCCGTGGTGCATTCTTCTCGACACCAGATCAGCCATCTGCGGCCTCCGGCGGGCGGTTGGCGCCGCGCAGCCGCTCGGCCGCGAGCTCGATCGCCTCGACGATCTGCTTGTAGCCGGTGCAGCGGCAGAGATTGCCGCCGATCGCTTCGCGGATCTCCTCCTCGGAGGGCGCGAGCGTCCGCCGCAGCAGCGCCTCGGCCGCGATCAGCATGCCCGGCGTGCAGAAGCCGCATTGCAACCCATGGGCCTCGCAGAAGCTGTCCTGCAGCAGGCCCAGCGATCCCGGCTCGGGCGATAGCCCTTCGACCGTGGTGATCGAGGCGCCCTCGGCCTGCACCGCGAAGATCAGGCAGGAGCGCACCGGCCTGCCGTCGAGCAGCACCGAGCAGGCGCCGCAGACACCGTGCTCGCAGCCGGCATGGGTCCCGGTGAGGCGCAGCTCGTCGCGCAGGAAATCGACCAGCGTCAGTCGCGAGGCGATCCGCGTGCGGTGCTGCCGGCCGTTGACGGTGAGCGTGATCTCGTGCTGCGACATGGACTCAGCCAAGCGCCTCGGCGCGCGCCTCGGCCAGCGCGCGCTCGAGCAGGGCGCCGGCGATGCGGCGGCGGTACTCGGCCGAGGCATGGAGATCGGCGATCGGCGCCAGCGACTGCTGCGCCAGCGCCAGCGCCGCGGCGATGTCGGCCTCGGCCAGCCGCGTGCCGACCAGCCGCGCCGACGCTTCCTCGAGCAGCAGCGGCGTCGCCGCCGCGCCGCCCAGCCCCAGCGCCGCGCGCCGGCAGGTGCCGCGCTCGTCGAGCGCGAGCTGCACCGCCGCGGCGGCGAGCGCGAAATCGCTGCGCCGGATGCTGGTCTCCTGGAAGCCGGTGCCGGACCGCGCCGCCGCCGGCCAGAGCGGAAAGCGCGCCGCCACCAGGCACTCCTCCTCGGCCAGCGCCGTCGTCATCGCGCCCTGAAAGAAATCGCGCGCGGCGATGGCGCGCTCGCCTTCGGCCGAGCGCGCGACCATCTCCGCCGCGAGCGTCGCCGCCACCAGGCCGATCTCGGCGGCGGGATCGGCATGGGCGAGGCTGCCGCCGATGGTGCCGCGGTTGCGCGTCTGGACATGGCCGACGAAGCCCAGCGCCTTGGCCAGCAGCGGCAGGTGGCGGCGCAGCGTCGGATCGGCCAGGGCATCGGCCTGGCGCGTGCCGGCCCGCACGGTGAGAGATCGCTCGCCTGCCTCGATGCCGCGCAGCTCGGCCGCCGGGTTGATGTCCACCAGCAGCGCCGGCCGCACCAGCCGCATTGCCATCAGCGGCACCAAGGTCTGTCCGCCGGCGATGATCTTGCCCTCGCCGCCCGCGCCCGCCAGCAGCCGGCACGCCTCGTCGGCGCTTGCCGCGCGCGCGTAGTCGAACTCCGCAGCCTTCATCCCTCGTGCTTCCGCGCGGCGCGCCCGCGTCTCCGGCTTCCTCCGGAAACACCCTTAGAGCGCCGCGCGCCCCGCCCGCAAGGGGAGCGTTCCCGCATCGCCAGCGTTGCATACCCCCCCCCCCGGGGGTGCAGGGCTATCGCATTTGGGCGAAGAGGGAGAGGAGGAATCGGTCGTTCCATCCGGCTCGTTTGACTTTGCCGCGGATAGACCCCTTGTCGGGATGGGTGCGCAGGAGGTTGAGGGCGAGCTTGCGCAGCAGGGCGAGGTTGGCGGGACCGTGGTCCTTGCGGTTTCTGGCGCCATCCTCGTCGAAGACGACGTCGAGCACCCAGTGGAGCTGGTTTTCGATGGTCCAGTGGGCGCGAGTTGTCGCCAGCAACCTCTCGGCAGAGAGCGCGCGCGACAGCAGGAAGTACCGTACCAGGCGTTCGGCTTTCCCACCGGTGACGCGGCGGCGGTATTCGACCCGACCGACGGCGCGGATGCCAGGGAACTGGTGGGCCGTGGCGAGGGTGGCATCGGCGACCACGACGGCGCGCCGGATGTCGCTGCGATCATGGTTTTTGCTCTGTTCCGAGGCAGTGTTGTCGCGGCGCGCGCCGGCGGCGACCACCCGTTCGGCGTCGGCCAGCAGGGCGGCTTGGTTTTCCTTGAGTACCAGCACGTATTCGGCACCGCTGTCGAGCACGGCCTGGGCCATCTTCTTATGGCAATGGAGCGCATCGGCAGTGACGATGCAGCCCTTGAGCGACAGCAGCTTGAGCACTTCGAGCGCGCCCGCGGCCTCGTTGCGGTTGGGCGCGATGCGCTGCGCCAGGAGAAGGCGCTGGTCGACCGCCCAGACATTGACCAGATGCAACGGCGTGGTGCGCCCGCCACGCTCGAAGGCGCCGCGCACCGCCTTGCCGTCGATCGCGACGACGCCCGCGAGTTCCTTGGCGAAGCGCGCCATGAAGCGCCGGAATGCCGCCTCGAACGCCTCAGGGTCGAGCAGCCGGAACAGCCGGCTGAATGTATCGTGGCTCGGGATGCCGTGTTCGAGTCGGAGAAATTGCCGCAACAGGCCTTCCTTCGACTGGCCGAACAGCGCCATCTCGGCGCAGCCTTCCGCCCCGCACAGAACCGCCGCAAGGGCGACCACCAGCATCTCGAGCAGATCGTGCCGCGCATTCGCCGCTCGCGGATCCGACAAGTCCGCGAACACCGCGAGAAAATTCTCCATCGGGCCCTCCAAACTCTGGAGAGACCTGAAAGAATCTACCAAGACCCGACGCGCAACAGCTAACCTCGCCTCATATGCGATTCCCCTGCCCCCTTGAGGGGGAGGGACGGGGTGGGGGGGGTGGCCAAGGCTCCGCAGCGGCCGGAAAGCCGTCACGTGCCGCGCCGCCGACCTCCCCCTCAAGGGGAGAGGGGCTACTCGGGGCGGGGCAAGCCCTGCGCGTCGCGGTCCTTCCGCCGGCTCACCGCCCGCTCCGCCGCGGCCACCACGGCGACGACGAGGCCGATCGCGGCGGCGTGGACGGCGAGGTCCATGAAGGTCACGTCGAAGGGATGGAAGAATTGCAGCGCGAAGGCGGCGATGGCGGCGACGCCGAGCCCGCCCACCGCCGCCACCCGCACCGGCGCCAGCGGCGCGGCGCGGCGCAGCAGCGGCACCAGGCTCAGCGCCAGCGGCACGCTCACGCCCAGGATGAAGCGGAAGCAGTCGGCGCTCTCGCCGATCTCCCAGCCGCCCTCGCCCCGCACGATCCAGTGCCGCCAGCAGGCATAGCCGCTGCTGGCGACCCAGAGCGCCAGCGTCGGCAGCGGCAGCAGCGCCCAGGCGGTGGAGCGGTCGGGCAGGCTCAGCTCGAAGGCGGCGATGATGGCAAGGACGCCGGTGGCGAGCGTGAAGGCGAGCTCCAGCGCCAGCTTGGGATCGGCGGCGCGGCGGGCGAAAATGTCGAGATTGGCGAAGAGCAGGATGGCGGCCGCCAGCACCGCGGCCACCGCGGCCAGCCACAACCCGGCGCGCAGCGCCGGCGGCCTGAGGCGCCGCACCGGCCTGGCCTCGGCGGCCAGCCGCGCGATCAGCCGGTCGGTCTCGCTCGTCATCGCTCCTCTCCGCCAAGCCGCTGGCGCAGCGACTTGATCGCCCGGTGGACATTGACCTTGAGCGCGGCGATCGACTTGCCGCTCAAGGACGAGGCCTCGGCAAGGCTGAGCTCGCGCAGCTTCAAAAGCTCGATCGCCTCGCGCTGCGGCGGGGTCAGCCCGGCGATCGCCTCGCCGAGCCCCTCGCGCGCTGCCGACACCTCCACTGCCCGATTCGCTGCAGGGTCGGCAAAGGTTTCATAGGCGGTGTCGTCGGCGACCTCATGCGCCTCGGTGCGCAGCCGCCGGCGCAGCGCGTCGATCGAGCGCCGCCGCGCGATCGCGGCCAGCCAATGGCGGAAGGGACGGCCGGGATCATAGGTGTGGCGGACGCGGTGCAGCGTCAGCAGCACCTCCTGCGTCACCTCCTCGACGCGGTCGCGCGCGCGGTGCTGGCGCGAGACCACGGCGCGGATGAAGGGCACGATCTCGCGCAGTAGCCGCTCATAGGCGGCGCGGTCGCCGTCCTGGGCCGCCGCCATCAGCAGCGACCAGTGCCGATCCGCCTCGATCTCCTCGCCCACTCTCGCCTCGACCACACAGCAGAACGCGGCCAGTGTAACCAAAGAGGCGACGGCGCGAACAGGGTCGTGCGGAGGGCCGGCATGCCGGCGCGATCCGCGACACCGCCTTCCAGGAGATGTCCCATGCACAGCATCAGCAAGACCGGCTTCCTCGTCGCTTCCGCCGTCGCCGCCACGGTGGCGCTGCCGCTTCTCGCCAAGGCCGGCCCGGCGCCGGCACCGAGCTTCCAGGCGGAGAAATGCTTCGGCATCAACGCCGCCGGCAAGAACGATTGCGCCTCCTCCAACAGCCATTCCTGCGCCGGCGAGGCCAAGCGCGCCGCCGATCCGAAATCCTGGATCTACGTGCCGGTTGGCATTTGCGGCAAGATCGTCGGCGGCAGCACCAGCCCCAAGGCCTGAGCTACGTCCTCGCTGCATGAGCATCGGTGCGTCCTTCGACCAGCTCGGGATGAGGGAGGTTCTTGATGGCACAAAGAATACCGCCTCATCCCGAGCGCGAGCGTAGCGAGCAGTCGAAGGACGCACCGCGTTTATCCAGCGCAAGCATCGGCATCGGGCTGCGCGCGCCGCATCTGGCGGAGATCGCCGCCACCCGTCCCGCTCTGGGCTTCCTCGAAGTGCATGCCGAGAACTACATGGGCGGCGGCCCGGCGCTGACCCGGCTCGAGCGGCTCGGCCGTGACTATCGCCTGAGCCTGCACGGCGTGGGCTTGTCGCTGGGCAGCGCCGAAGGCATCGACGCGGCGCATCTCGCGCGCCTCAAGCTTCTCGTCCAGCGCCTCGCGCCATTCCTCGTCTCCGAGCATCTCTCCTGGAGCGTCAGCGGCGGCACCTATCTCAACGACCTGCTGCCGCTGCCCTATACCGAGGAGGCGCTCGACATCGTCGCCGACAATCTCGCCCGCGCGCAGGACGCGCTCGGCCGCCCGCTGCTGCTGGAGAATCCCGCGGCCTATCTGCGCTTTCGCCATTCGACCATCGCCGAAGCCGACTTCCTCGCCGAGTTGGTGCGACGCAGCGGCTGCCGGCTGCTGTGCGACGTCAACAACATCGTCGTGAGCGCGAGCAATCTGGGCTTCGATGCCGCGGCATATCTCGACGCGATGCCGGCGCCGGCGGTGGCCGAGATCCATCTCGCCGGCCATGCCGCGACCGAGCGCGGCGGCAGGACGCTGCTGATCGACGACCATGGCAGCCGCGTCGCGGCGCCGGTCTGGGCGCTCTATCGCCGCGCGCTCAGACGCTTCGGCCCGGTGCCGAGCCTCGTCGAATGGGACCGCAACCTGCCGGATCTGCCGGTGCTGCTCGGCGAGGCGGCCGCGGCGGAGCGCCAGGCCCACGAGGCGGAGGCCGGCCATGCCGAGCTTGCGTGAGCTGCAGGCGGCGTTCCGCCGCGCGCTGCTGCAGGACGAGGCGCGCGAGATCGCGACCCTGATCGAACAGGACGGGCTTGCCGCCGAAGAGCGCATCGCCATCCATCGCAACAATCTCTTCGCGTCGCTCGCCGCGGTGCTGCGCGACACCTTTCCGGCGGTGTGCCGGCTGGTGGACGAGCGCTTCTTCGCCTATGCCGCGCACCAGTTCATCGCGCGAAACCCGCCCGCGCGCGCGGTGCTCGCCGAATACGGCGGCGATTTTCCCGCCTTCCTTGCGGATTTACCGCCCTGCCGCAGCTTTCCCTTTGTCGCCGATGTGGCGCGGCTCGAATGGCTGATGGCGCGCGCCGCGCGCGCCGCCGAGGCCGAGCCGCTGAGCGCCGCCGCGCTCGCCGCCATCGCGCCTGAAGACGCGCCGCGCCTGTCGCTCTGGCTCCATCCCGCGCTGGGCTTTCTCGCCTCGCCCTTTCCCGTCGACCGGCTCTGGCGCGCCAATCGTCCGGAAGGCGACGCGGCCGCGGTCGACATCGATGCCGGCGGCGTGCGGCTCGAGATCGGCCGCAGCGGCGGCGATGTCGTGATGCGCCCGCTGGACGCCGGGAGCTTCGCGTTCCGCGCCGCGCTCGCCGGCGGTGCCGCGCTCGAGGCGGCGGCGGTCGAGGCGCTGGCCGCCGCGCCCGGCTTCGATCTCGCCCGCGCGCTGGGCGATCTCTTCGGCGACGGCGCCGTCATCGCCGTCGAGCTTCTTTCCGCGTCGGAGGCCGTCCCATGACCGATCACGCCGCAACCCTCGCCCCGCTCTCCTGGCGCGCGCGCCTCGCCTCGCTCCTGGCGCTGCTCGAGCGCTTTCCCATGGCGCTGCTGCAGCTCCTCTTCCGCGTCAGCATCGCCGCGGTGTTCTGGAATTCCGGCCTGGTCAAGATCGCGAGCTGGCAGAGCACGATCGTGCTGTTCCGCGACGAGTACAAGGTGCCGCTGCTGCCGCCCGAGCTGGCGGCGAGCCTCGCCGCCTCGGTCGAGCTCACCTGCCCGGTGCTGCTGGTGCTGGGCCTGGCCACGCGGCTCGCCACGCTGCCGATGCTCGGCATGACCTTCGTCATCGAGGCCTTCGTCTATCCCGAGGACTGGATCGAGCACCTGACCTGGGCCTCGTTCCTCATCTTCATCCTGACCCGCGGCCCCGGCCCCATCGCCCTCGACCGCTTCCTCGCGCCGCTGCTGCTGGGCCGCAAGGGATGAGGCGCGCTCACACCAGCTGCGGCGAGAGCTTCTCGGCCTCGGTGCGCAGCAGCGGCAGGTAGGTCCCGAGCATGGTCTCGACCGAGGCGCGCTCGATGCGGGCGCCGAGGTTGAGCGCGGCGACGGTGGCGCCGTCATAGCGCTTCAGCGGCACGGAGACCGAGCGGAAGCCTTCCTCCGCCTCCTGATCGACGAAGGAGAAGCCGTGGCGGCGGACATCGAGGATCGCCTCGCGCAGCTGGCGCTTGTCGGTCACCGTGTGGCCGGTCTGCGCCACGGGATCGAGCCGGTCGAGATAGGCCGCGAGCGCAGTCGTCGGGCAAGGCAAGCGAGCAGGATGCGGCCGAGCGAGGTGCAATAGGCCGGCAGGCGGAATCCCACCCCGGGCGCCACGGCGATGAAGCGCGGCGGCGAGGCATGCGCCACCATCACCACCTCGTCGCGGTCGAGCACGGCGGCGGAGCAAGCCTCTCGCACCTGCGCCGAGAGCCGCTCGCAGACCGGCTGCACCACGGTCGAGACCGAGTTCGATGCCAGGTAGGCGCTGGCCAGCGTCAGCACCTTGGGCGTCAGGCGGAAGAGCGCGCCGTCGCTCTCGACCAGGCCCAGCGACAGCAGCGTATGAAGCGACCGCCGCACCGTCGCCTTGGGCAGATCGGTGGCGCGCGCCACGTCGCTCAGCGTCATCTGCCGCCGCTCGCCGTTGAACGCCATCATCACGCCGAGCCCGCGCGCCAGCGATTCCAGGAAATCCGCCCCGTCCTCGCGTTGCCGCCGCTTCTCGGCATCGGCCGCTCGCAGCCGCGCCATGGCTCTTTCCTCCCCGGCTCTGCCCCGCCTATCCCTGGCGCTCGGGTATCCGCACGACGAGCCCGTCCAGCGCCGGCTCCAGGATGATCTGGCAGCCCAGCCGGCTGTTGGCCCGGCGCCCGGCGGCGACGCCGTCGAGCACCGCGTTCTCGCTCGCCTCCGGCGGCCTGAGCTTCGCCAGATAGGCCTCGTCGACATAGACATGGCAGGTGCCGCAGGAGCAGCAGCCGCCGCACTCCCCGTCGATGCCGCCGACATCGTTGAGGATCGCGCCCAGCATGACGCTGTCCCCCGCCGGCACCTCGATCGGGCGCTCGCTGCCGTCGCGCAGCACATAGACCACCTTCGGCACGCCCCGCTCCCTCGTTCTCACAGCGAACAAATGTTCGTTCTAATTTATGCCCTCCGCCCCACCGCTGCAACCGGGTGATGGCCGCCTGCTCGTCCGCGATCCATGACTCGCCGATTGCGCGCCTCTCTGGAACGCGATAAAATCGCACAGTCGTTCGCTAAGCGAACAGGAGACCCGCCATGATGAGCGCCGAGCAGAATGAACGGATCACCCGGATCGGCGCCGGCACGCCGGCGGGCGCGCTCATGCGCCTCTATTGGCAGCCCGCGGCGCTGGCCGAGGAGCTCGACGCGGCGCGGCCGGTGAAGGCCTGTCCGCCTCCTCGGCCAGGATCTCGTGCTGTTCCGCGACGAGCGCGGCCGCTATGGCCTGCTCGACCGCGATTGCCCGCATCGCGGCGCCGATCTCGCCTTCGGCCGGCTCGAGCAGGGCGGCCTGCGCTGCGCCTTCCATGGCTGGCTCTTCGACGCCGCCGGCAACTGCCTGGAGACGCCGGCCGAGCCCGAGGGCAGCACGCTCTGCAGCCGCATCCGCCAGCGCTCCTATCCCGTGCAGGAGCGCAGCGGCATCCTCTTCGCCTATCTCGGCCCCGGCGAGCCGCCGGCCTTTCCCGCCTTCGACTGCTTCGTCGCGCCGTCCAGCCACACCTTCGCCTTCAAGGGCTTTCTCGACTGCAACTGGCTGCAGGCGCTGGAGGTGGGCATCGATCCCGCGCACGCCTCCTACCTGCACCGCTTCTTCGTCGACGAGGACCCGGCGAAGAATTACGGCCGGCAGTTTCGCGGCGCCTCGGCGGATTCCGACATGCCGATGACCAAGGTGCTGCGCGACTATGCGCGGCCGCGCATCGAGGTCGAGCGCACCGATTACGGCATGCGGCTCTTCGCGCTCAGGACGATCGACGAGCGGCGCACCCATGTGCGCGTGACCAACCTGGTGTTTCCGCACGCCTTCGTCATTCCGCTCAGCGCCGAGATGACCATCACCCAATGGCATGTCCCGGTCGATGATGTCAGCTGCTACTGGTACGCCATCTTCACCAGCTTCGCCGATCCCGTGGACAAGGCGGCGATGCGCGAGCAGCGGCTCCTGCTCTACACCCTGCCCGATTACAAGCCGCGCCAGAACCGGCACAACGATTACGGCTTCGACGCCGCCGAGCAGCGCGCGCTCACCTTTACCGGCATGGGCCAGGACATCAACGTGCACGACCAGTGGGCGGTGGAATCGCAGGGGCCGATCCAGGATCGCACGCGCGAGCACCTCGGCCAGACCGACAAGGGGATCGCGCTCTACCGGCGCCTGCTGCTCGAGGCGCTCGACGGCGCGCGGAAGGGCGAGCGGCCGCTCATGGTGCTCGACGCCGCCGACGCCGCCAGGCTGCGCGGCCCCGCCGCCATCGACGGCATCGGGCCGACCCAGGGCTGGGAGACCTACTGGCAGGAGACCGATGCGAAGCGGCGTAGCACCTCGAGCTGGGCCGCCGGGAGAGCCGCCTGACCGCCGGCGAGCGCAGCTGAGGAGGCGAGCATGAGCTTTGTCGAGCGCCACGGCCTGTGGGGCGACGATCAGGCCAAGGCAGCCGACGAGATCGGCGGCCGCATCGAGCGGGCGGAGATCGATGTCGTGCGGCTCTCCTTCGCCGATCAGCACGGCATCCTGCGCGGCAAGACGGTGGTCGCCGGCGAGGCGCTGGCGGCGATGCGCAATGGCTGCGGCATCGCCTCGACCCTGCTGCTGAAGGACACCGCCCACCGCACCGTGTTCCCCGTGTTCGATGCCGGCGACAACCCGCTGCTCGCCGGCCTGCGCGGCGCCGCCGACGTGCTGATGGTGGCCGATCCCGCCACCTTCCGCCTGCTGCCCTGGACGCCGGGCACGGGCTGGGTGCTGTGCGACGTCTATTTCGCCGATGGCCAGCCGGTGCCCTTCGCGACGCGCCATCTCCAGCGCCGGGCGCTGGCGCGGCTTGCCGCGGCCGGCTTCGACTACGTCGCCGGCCTCGAGGTGGAATTCCATGTCTTCAAGCTGGAAGATCCGCGTCTGAAGCCGGGCGATGCCGGCCAGCCGGGAGCGCCGCCCGAGGTCAGCCTGCTCAACAAGGGCTATCAGTATCTGACCGAGCTGCGCTATGACGAGCTCGACCCCATCCTCGACATCCTGCGGCGCGATCTCCAGGCCCTCGGACTGCCCTTGCGCACGCTCGAGGTGGAATACGGGCCCAGCCAGTGCGAGCTCACCTTCCGGCCCGGCGTCGGCCTCGATCCCGCCGACACCATGATCCTGCTGCGCAGCGCGGTGAAGCAGATCTGCCGCCGCCACGGCTATCACGCCACCTTCATGTGCCGCCCGCGGCTGCAGCACGTGGTCTCCAGCGGCTGGCACCTGCATCAATCGCTGCGCGACCGGCAGTCCGGCGGCAATGCCTTCGCCTCGGACGATGCCGAGATCCTCTCGCCGCTCGCCCGGCACTTTCTCGGCGGGCTGCTCGACCATGCCGGCGCCGCCACCGCCTTCAGCACGCCGACCATCAACGGCTACAAGCGCTACGCGCCCTATTCGCTGGCGCCGGACCGGGCGATCTGGGGCCGCGACAATCGCGGCGTCATGGTCCGCGTCATCGGCAGCCCCGGCGATCCCGCGACCCGGCTCGAGAACCGCATCGGCGAGCCCGCCGCCAATCCCTACCTCTACATGGCCTCCCAGATCCTGGCCGGGCTCGACGGCGTGACGCGGCGGCTCGATCCCGGCCCGTCGGCCGACACGCCCTACGAGACCGAGGCGCCCCTGCTGCCGAAATCGCTGCCCCAGGCGCTGGCGGCGCTGCGCGAGGATGGCTGCTTGCGCGAGGGCTTCGGCGACGCCTTCATCGCCTACTACACGGCCATCAAGGAGGCCGAGCTCGCCCGCTTCCAGCAGGAGGTCAGCGACTGGGAGCAGCGCGAGTATTTCGAGATGTTCTAGGCGAATTCGCGCAGCGAATTCGTCCAAGGCGGCGTCAGCCGTTGCGTCAGCAACGGCGGGAGCCGCACCGATCGAGCTTAGCCTAATTGAGCCCAGACCCTAGCCGGGCGGCCTCGCGCCGTCGCGGGCCCCTGAATGAAGTTTCATTTGCCGGCTCCGGAAGCCGTGCTAGTCTCGACGCTCTGCTCCTCAATCAGAAGGGAGCCCGTCCGTGAACTTCGGACTGACAGGGACGAAACCGCTGCCCCCCGTTGCCCGCAAGGCGATGATCGCCGGTTGCGTCGGCTTCGCGGTCGATTTCTTCGACATCTATCTGCCGGTCCTGGCGCTGGCGCCGGTGACGCGGTATTTCGAGCCGCCGGGCTTGAGCTCGACCGCGACGACGACGGTCTATTTCTTCATCTTCGCCGCCACCCTGCTCGGCCGGCCCTGCGGCGCGGTGATCTTCGGCCACTGGGCCGACCGCATCGGCCGCCGCCGCATGACGATGATCAGCATCGTCGGATTCGGCGCCTTCACCTTCCTCATCGCCTGCCTGCCGGGATACGCGACCTTCGGCCTGGCCTCGCTGGTGCTGCTGATCCTGTTCCGCTTCATCGGCGGCGTCTTCATGGGCGGCGAGTACACCTCGAACAACACGCTGGCGCTGGAGATGGTGCCCAAGGAGCGCCGCGGCTTCGTCGGCGGCGTGCTGCAGGGCGCCTATCCCATCGGCTTTTTCTTCGTCTCGGTGGTGACCAGCATCCTGCTGAGCGTCACCACGCCGCCGCAATACCTGCTCTGGGGCTGGCGCGCCGCCTTCGTGCTGGGCGCCATCCTCGCCTTCCTGTTCCTGCTCTACTACGTCAGCGTGCCGGAATCCTCGGTCTGGCTGGAAAGCGAGAAGAGCGGCGCGCCGCTGAAGGACGTCGTGTCGGGCCCGCATCTCAAAAGCCTGGTGCAGATCTTCGTCATGATGCTGGGCTTCTGGTTCGGCGCGCAGTCGCTGATCAGCCTGATGCCGGGGGTGCTGATCCAGCAATTGCACGTGCCGAGCAAGGTGATGACGAACGGGCTGCTGATCACCAGCTTCATCCAGTTCTTCGCCTTCGTGGGATTCGGCCTGCTCGGCCAGGCGATCGGCCGGCGGCGCGCCATCGTGCTCGGCGGCATCCTGATCTTGATCGGCGGCACCGGCCTCTACGCCGCGGCGGTCGCCCACGCGCTCTCCGGCGGCGGGCCGGTCGCGACCACCGCCATCGCCTGCCTCAGCTATCTCCTCGTGATCTCGCCCTGGGGCATCGTGACCACCTATATCTGCGAGCGCTTCCCGACGCAGATCCGCGCCTCGGGCTATGGCATCGGCTACAGCCTGGCGGTGGTCGTGCCGGCCTTCAGCGGCGCCTACCTGCTGGCGCTGAAGGGGTTCATGCCCTACGCCTATACCCCGGTGGTGCTGATCGCGCTCTCCGGCATATTGGTCGTGGTCGGCGCGCTGATGGGACCGGAGACCCGCGACGTTGAGCTGCACGCGATCGACTTCCGCGCGCCGGCGCGCGGGCCGCGCGTTCAGACCGCCTGACAGGGCCGGCGGCATAAAATAGTCGCGCGCGGCAGCGCGCGCCGCCCGTCCTCCCTCAACCGCAGCCAGCCATCGCGTCAGGCGCGATGCCGGATCGCGGCTCGCGCGATGCGTTATCGCCAGGTGCCGCGCTTTTCGCTACCGTCACGGGCGTGACACGCGGCGATGGGACAGTATTGCCGTGGGGGCACCCGCAGGTCCGGCAAGCACTTCCATGCATGGGACAATGGAGGCGTTCGATGACCACCACGAAGTCTGCGAGTCCGCGCCAGCTGACGACGCCCACCGATCTGGGTCCGGATGCGTCGCGGGCGATTGCCGACGCGATCAATCCCCTGGTTGCCGACGCGTTTGCGCTCTACGTGAAGACCAAGAACTTCCACTGGCACATCTGGGGGCGCAGCTTTCGCGACTACCACCTGCTGCTGGACGAGCACGGCGATCAGATCTTTGCCATGACCGACGTGCTGGCCGAGCGCGTGCGCAAGCTGGGGGGAACGACCATACGCTCGATCGGCCATATCGCGCGCCTTAAGGCGGTGAAGGACGATGACGGCGATCTCGTTCAACCGCTCGAGATGCTGCAGCGGCTGATGGAGGACAATAAAGGGTTCGTGGCGCGTCAGCGCGCCGCTCACGCGGTCTGCGACAAGTTCAACGATGTCGCGACCGCCAGCCTGCTCGAGAACTTCATCGACGAGACCGAGCGCCGCATCTGGTTCTTGTTCGAGATCGTCTCGGAGCATGCCAACGCCTAGGCCCCTCGCGGCAGCGCGACGAGGCTCCGCGTCGCGCCGTCGCCTGGATCAGAGCAGCGTGATGAAAAGGATGACGACGAGCAAGCCGCCGATCAGCGCCAGATAGAAGTTGAGATAGCCGGATTGGATGATGCGCAATCGAACTGAGATCGCGATGACGAGCTTCTCCAGCGGCGCGAACAGGTAGGGCCCGAAGATCGGCGCGACCTCGGGGCTGAAGACCAGCCGCTTGATGAAATAGGGCTGGCCGTTGGATTCTCGCGCGAGCTCGCGCCCGGTCTCGACGGTCGGCCGATAGATGAAGCTGTAGAAGGTGCGCAGCGCGTTCGAAAAGGTGAGCGCGGTGGTCGCCGCCTGCGCCGGATCCTGGTCGCGGCCGCCGTACCAGACCGGCGCACGGCGCACGGCAAAGCGCCGGCTGCCGAGGAGCAGGAGCAGCGCAACCAGCGCGAGGAGCGGCATCACCAGGATCTGCAGGCTCGGCGAGATGAAGGCGAAGGTGCCGTCGAGCCTGATCGGCGCGCCTGTCGCCGGCACCAGCAGCGCGCCGACATGCATCCTGGCGACCGCTTCCGTCGCGAAGCGGGCCGCGACCGCGGGGCCGAGCGCGCCGAGCCAGATCGGCATGCCGACCGCCAAGGCGAGGACCAGGCCGCCCAGCAGCCCGACGGCGGCCGAAACCGCTGCGGGCACTGCGCCGGCGGCCCGGTCGCCGCGGCCCAGAAGCCCGATGCCGAAGGCCTTGATGAAGGTTGCGAAGGCGATGGCCGCGGTGAGCGCGAGGCCGGCTCCGGCGAGTGCGGCGGTCAGGCGGCTCGCGAGGCTGGCAAGATGAAACCCTTGGAAGAAGGTCTGGAAAAGATACCATTCGCTGACGAAGCCGGCCTGCGGCGGCATCGCGGCGAGGCTCATCGCGGCAAACAGCGCGCCCACGCCGAAGCCCCAGGGGCTGCGCGCCAGGATCCCGCGCTGCACCAGCCGGTAATCGCCCGACGCTCGATAGACGCCGTCCGCGGTCAGGAACATCGCTCCTTTGGCGAGAGCGTGCCCGGCGAGATGAAGGAGCGCCACCGTCCAGGCGAGACCCGCCAGGTTCATCAGCCCGTCGTGCCGGAACATCAGTGCCGCGCCGAGGAGGCAGACCGCGATCGCGCCGTTCTCCGCCGAGGAGAGGCTCAGCAGCTCGCGCCAGGCCTCCTGCTGGAACGCATAGAGCGCGGTCAGGATGGCGCTCAGCACGGCAAGCGCGACGACGAAGATGCCCGCCGCCGAGACCGGAAGCGCGGGGTCGACCGGGAGCCACTCGATGAGCGCGCGGCTCAGGGCAAAGAAGGCGGCGTTGAGGACGACGCCCGAGAGGATCGCCCCGGTCGCGCCGCTGCCCGCGCCATAGGCGCCGGGGAACCATTCGTAGAAGGGCAGCAGCCCGAGCTTGGCCCCGAAGCCGACGAGCAGCAGCAGCCCGACGAAAAGCTGCTCGGCGCGTGGCATGGCGCGCGCCGCGGCGGCGAAATCGCCGAAATCGAGGCTCCCTGCCTGCGCCGGCGAGAAGCAGGAAGGCGAGGATCAGCGCGACGGTGCCGGCCTCGAGCAGCGCCAGCATGAACAGCACCGGTCGGCCTTTTTCCGCGGCCAGATCCTCGCCCAGGATCATCACGGCGCCGCCGAGGCTCATGATCTCCCAGGCGACCAGGAAGCCCACCGCGTCCTGGAGGCCGAAAACGCCGAGCGCGCCGATGAGGCTTGCGGCGGCGCCGAAGATCCAGGCGGATTGGCGCGACGACGGGGTCCCGAGCCAGGCGGCGAGGATCGCTCCGGCAAGCCCGAAGCCCATGAGCCAGAGCGCCTCCGGCGAGAGCCGGAAGATGCTCCCGGCGGGGCCGATGCCGAGCACGGTCCGCAGCGGCGGCGATCCCTGCGGCAGCGTCGTCGCCATCAGCAGCAACAGCGCGAGCCCGCCGAGGCCGAGGAGCGCGCGCGCAACGCGCAACGCGCGGCCGGCCGAGGCCAGGACCGCCGCGATCAGCCAAGCCGCGAGGCAGGCGGCGAGCAGCTCAGCCGACAAGCCGGCCTCCTTTGACCCGCTGCGGGGCTCGGTCGAGGAACATCAGCAGCGCCTCGATGATCGCCGCGGGATTGGGCGGGCATCCCGGCAGGTAGACGTCGACCGGCAGCACCTCGTCGAGCCCATGTCCGCAGGCATAGCCGCCGCCGGCGACGCCGCCCGAGACGCCGCAGGTGCCGGTGGCCATCACCCAGCGCGGCGCCGGCATCGCCTCATAGGCGCGCCGCAGCGGCTCGCGCATGGCGTAGGTGACGGGACCGGTGACGAGCGAGCAGGTCCGCGAAGCGCGGCGAGGCGGTGAAGAAGATGCCGAAGCGATGCAGGTTGTAGAAGGGATTGTTGAGCGCCTGCAGCTCCGATTCACAGCCGTTGCACGAGCCGGCATCGACGTGGCGGACATGGAGGCTGCGGCGGAAGCCGCGGCGCGACGCCGCCGGCGTCTGCGTCGCGGCGGGTGCCGTCGCCGGCCCAAGCCGCAGATCGGACCGGTCGCGCGTGCCGAAGGCCCAGTCGAACGAGGCCGTCGCCGCGCCCGCCGGGCAGGCCTCGACGCAGAGCTGGCAGACGATGCAGCGCCCGTAATCGACGGCGAGCCGCTCGCCTCCGGCCTGGTCGGCGCGCAGGGTGATGGCCGAGGTCGGGCAGGCCGCGGCGCAGGCTTCGCACTCCGGCTCGCAGCGCTCCGGCGCAAAGCGCGGCATGCCGAGGACGCCCTCCTGGCCCGCTTGCAAAGCGTCTTTGGGCCAGGACGTCGTCGCCTGTCCCTTGGCCAATCCGAACAACGTCCAGAACGGCATGACACCTCCTATCGGTCGCATCCCGCGATGGTGAGGCCGAAGCTGGCCTCGTTGATCGCGTAGTCCATCATGTTGCTGTCGTGGACCGTGAACGGGAAAACCCGCCAGTTCGAGAAGGACGGCGACTTGATCTTGACGCGCGCGAGACTGCCGTCGCCGGCGATATGGACCGCGTAGAACAGCGCGCCCCGCGGCGATTCGGCCCAGCCGAGCCCCTCCGAATGAGGCCGCGGCGCGCAATCGGCACGCACCGGCCCGTCCGGCAGGGACAGCAGCGCGCGCTCGATCAACGCCAGGCTGGCGGCGATCTCGGCGATACGGATCTGCGCCCGGGCATGGGCATCGCCGCTCGTCCGCACGGGCACGCCGAGCGACAGCTCCGCATAGGCGGCATAGGGATGATCGCGCCGCAGATCGTGATCGAAGCCGCAGGCGCGCCGGATCGGCCCTGTCGCTCCCTGGTCGACCGCGACCCGGGGCGGCAGGACGCCGGTGGTGATCAGGCGGTCGAGATGGCTGTTGGTGTTCTCCAGCCTGTCGGTGTAGCGCGCCGCTTCCTGGCGCAGCCGCGCCAGCGCCTGGCCGAGCCACGGCTTGGGGTCGAGGTCGCGGCGCAGGCCGCCCGGGGTCAGCAGGCCGCGCAGGAAGCGGCTGCCGGTGAGCCGGCCGTTGATCTGCTTGAGCCGCTCCTCGAGCAGCTTGCCTTCGGCCTCGCCCACTTTCAGCGTGGTGGTGTGGGCCAGGTGTCCGAAGTAATGCAGGTGATTGTAGAGGCGCTCGAGCTCGGCGAGGAGCGAGCGCAGCATCCGCGCGCGCGGCGGCACGACGGCGCCCGCGGCCTGCTCCACGGCCTGGCAGAAAGCGAGCGCATGAGCGACGCTGCCGACGCCCGAGACCCGCTCCGCCAGGGCCACGGCATGGCTCGGTGAGCGCCCCTCGAAGCGCTTTTCCATGCCGCGATGCTTGAAGAAGAGCTGCGGATGGAGATGCAGGATGTGCTCGCCGACATAGAGGAAGTCGAGCTCCGCCAATTCCACCACGTCGGCGCGCACCGGGCCGAACGGCAGCCGCTGGACGTCGGTGCCGGAGACTTCCGGCAGGCCGCTCGCGGCGGGATCGAACGGCATCGGCGCGTCGGCCGGATAGGCCGGGTCGAGCGGCGGCAGGACCGGCCGTGCCCCCTCTTGCAGGACGAGCCGACGCGGCTCGGGATGGCCGAGGAAGTCCACGCCGAAGAGATCGGCGATCTCGCGCTCGTACCAGCCGAGGAGCGGCGATATCGACGCGAGGCTCGGCACCGCGCCGGCCGGCTGCGCGCGCCACATGAAGAATTCCTGCGTCGGGCCGCGGTTGCCGAGATAGCGCAGCTCGAGACGGCCCGGCGCGGCGTACCAGGCATAGGCCATCTGCATCCTGCCGCCGCCGGCGATGAGCGCGCTCGCCGCCGCCGGCAGGTCCGCCGGCTCGATCGCGGTGACCTCGACGCCGGCGGCGAGCGCTGCCGCTGCGGCGATCATGGCAGCCCCGGCGCGAGCGCGGCGGCGATCGAGGTCAGGTAGGACCAGACCGCCGCGGGCCACCACAGGCCCAGCACCAGCAGCGGCGCGAGCGCCAGCCCCATCGGCACGGCGCACCACGCGCTCACGGCGCCGGCGGGCGCCGTTTCGCGAGGGGCGGCACCGTAATACATCGAGCGGAACTGGTTGAGGAAGCCGATGAAGATGACGATCAGCAGCGCGGCCATGGCATAGACCGCCCAGGAGAAGGCGGGCGTGAGGCCGGCGCGCATGATCGTGAACTCGCTGAGGAAGAGCCCGAAAGGCGGCGCGCCGGTGATGGCGACGGCGCCGGCCAGCCACATCGCGGCCTGGACCGGGAAGCGCCGGCCGACGCCGCCGATCGCCGCTATCTCCTTCGTGCCATAGGCGCGCATCATGGTGCCGGCGCCGAAGAACATCAGCGATTTGTTCAGCGAGTGATTGAGCATGTGATAGAGCGCGCCGGCGACGCCGAGCGCGCCGCCGAAGCCGAAGCCCAGCGCCACGACCCCCATATGCTCCACGCTCGAATACGCCATCAGCCGCTTGATGCCGCGCTGCTGAACGATGAAGAGCGCGCCCACCAGCAGGGACAGCACGCCCAGCGCGACCAGCACCAGCTGCGGCAGGCGGCCGAGATGCGCCGCCTGGGTGATGGCGAGAAAGCGCACGATGCCGATCATCGCCGTGTTGAGCAGCGCCCCCGACAGCATCGCCGAGACGGGAGCGGGGCTCTCGCTATGCGCGTCCGGCAGCCAGCTGTGCATCGGCGCGAGCCCGACCTTCGTGCCGTAACCGACGAGGACCAGGAGAAAGGCCAGAGTCAGCAGCGAGGGGTTCATCCGCGGCGCCGCCGCCGCCAGCGTCGCCCAGGTCATCTGGTAGCTCGGCCCGAGGACGAAGCTGCCGGCCCAGTAGAACAGCACCGTGCCGAGCAGCGCCAGGCTGATCCCCGCCGAGACCAGCATGATGTACTTCCACGCCGCTTCCATGCTCTCCGCGACGCGCTCGAAAGCGACGAGGAAGGTGCTCACCAGGGTGGTCAGCTCGATGGCGATCCAATAGATGCCGATGCTGTTCATGAGCGGCCCGACCAGCGTCGTGAAGCCGAAGCCGGCGAAGAGCGCGTAGAAGCGGAAGAGGCGGTCGTCCTCTTCGAGGAGCCGCATGTAGCCGACGGCGTAGATCGAGGCGAGAAGATAGACGATCGCCGTGCAGAGCATGACCCAGGCCGAGGCCCGGTCGATCAGGACATAGTCGCGCCAGAACAGCATCCCGCGGCCGTCGACGAGGAAGGGCAGCGGCAGGGTGCAGGCAAAGGAGATGGCGCTGGCGGCGAGGTTGAGCGCTTCGGCGGCGCGCGCCCGCCGCAGGACGAGGCAGCCGGCGAGCGCCGCGAGCGGCGCCAGCGAGAGGGCCAGCAGCAGGGCGCCGACGAGCGTCATCCGACGAGCCTCTTGAGCCTCAGGGTGCTGGTCGTCCCGACATGCGTTTGCAGATAGCCGACGAGCACGCCGAAGCAGGCGACGATGACGAGGAGATCGAAGAGGATGACCAGCTCGATCAGCAGGGGCATGCCGGGCACGAGCACCTGGGAGCCGAGGAAGATGCCGTTCTCGAGCACGAGCAGGCCGAGGATCTGGCTGATCGCCTCGTGGCGCACGGCGAGCATCAGGAAGCCGATCAGCTTCATCGACAGCATGACGGTGAGCGCCAGGACGGCGATCGTCAGCTCCAGGTGGAAGCCGGCGGCGATGTGGTAGGAAACCGCGAGCGCGAACATCACGAAGAACGCTCCGACGACCAGCCCGGAGCTCGGCTGCAGGATCTCGTGGATCTCGCGATCGACCTGCAGGCGGCGGATGATCCGCCAGATCAGGTAGGGCAGCAGCAATCCGCGCACCAGCAGCGTCAGGAGCGCGATGAGATAGAGCTCGGGATAGCCGCCGTAATACGCCACCGCCGCGGAGAGCGCCGCGATCGCCCAGCATTCGGCGGCGAAGGCGTAGAGGTAGTTCTTGAGCCAGCGCGAGCCCAGCATGACGAAAGACAGCAGCAGGCTGGCGATGGCCAGCAGGCTGAACAGCGACGTGGCGAGCGGATCGAGATGCTGGATCAGCATGGCGCTAGCTTAATTGCGTTCCGATGATCGACAGGACCGCGAGGAGGAAGGAGGCGGCGAGCGGTTCCTGGTAGCGGTAGAAGCGCAGGCGCGACTGGCTCGTCTCGACGAAGACGACGAGCGAGGCGACCAGGGTGAATTTGACGAGGAGGCCGGCGGCCGCGCCGAAAGCGCCCGCCGCCGTGCCCGCGATGGACAGCCCCCAGGGCAGCAGCAGCACGTTGCAGAAGATGGTGTAGAGGATGAACTGCTTCATCGCCGACGCCCATTTGAGCAGCGCCAGCAGCGGACCGGAGTATTCCAGAATGCGCGCCTCCTCGATCATGTAGACCTCGATATGCGTGCTCGAATGGATCGGCATGCGGTCGGTCTCGACCAGGAGCAGGATGAAAAAGGCGCCGACGAGAAAGAGATGGGCCGGGCTCCAATAGACCGCCTGGTCGGCCACCAGCAGATGGTTGACGACGAAGGGCAGCATCGATTTCGCCAGCAGGGTGACGCCGACGAAGACCAGGATGAGCGTCGGCTCGGCGAGGATCGCGACCATGACCGCGCGGCTCGCGCCGATGCCGCCATAGGCGCTGCCGCTGTCGAGCCCGGCGAGGATGATCATGAACGAGCCGAGCGTCAGGATGAGCCCGCCGCCGAGGATGTCGCCCATGTCCGAGAGCGGCAGGGGATAGTTCGTCAGCACCGGGATCAGGATCGGCACGGTGAGCATGCAGGTGAAGGCGACGACCGGCGCCACCCAGAACAGCCAGGACGCGGTCTCCGGCACGACGATCTGCTTGTGGAAGAGCTTCCAGAGATCGCGGTAGGGCTGGAAGATGCCGGGACCGCGGGCGCGCTGCACGCGCTCCTCGAACTGCGCGATGATGCCTTGGATGAGCGGCGCCAGCAGCAGCACCGTCAGCACCTGGGCGATCTGGAGGAGGACGTCCCGCGCGCTCATGGGGCGCCGCCCCTCGCCGGGCCAGGCGGCGCGTCGGCCGGAGCCGCGCACATTCCGTCGGGGAGCTGCCGGGGGCCCATCACACGAACTCCTCCTGTCGTCCACAGACGCCTAGGAGGAGTCATCAGCCCTGAGGGCGGTTATGAGGCGAACCCCATCGCCTTGCCGCATTACAGTGATGACGCTGGATGGGCTTTGTCAATAGCGATGCGGGCATGAGGCGGGGCGCCTGCTCGTGGGGCGGCGGGAATTTATTGACGCCTCTTCCCTTTTGGCGGAAGCTTTCGAATACGAGGGGATGGAGCTCCCCCAAACTGCCGCGAAGGCTGATGGCTCCTACGGCGTCGAGCGCGCGGTAGGGGCCGTTTTCTTTTGACGGAACCGAAATCGGGAGGAACTGCACCGGAGGAGACGGACCATGCATGTCCCCAGAGACGCGATGCTGCTCCGCATCTTCCTTGGCGAAGGCGACCGCGACCATGGGCGCGCGCTGTTCGAAGCCATCGTTCTCAAAGCCCGCGAGGCGCATCTTGCCGGTGCGACCGTGCTGCGCGGTCCCATGGGGTTCGGTCACTCGAGCCGGCTGCACACCGCGAAGATCCTGCGCCTGTCGGAAGATCTGCCGATCGTCATCGAGATCGTCGACAGCGAGCAGAGGATCGCGGAGTTCCTGCCGGTGCTCGACGGCATGATGGGGAGCGGCCTCGTCACCCTGGAAAAGGTGCAAGTCCTGGTCTATGGCACGGGAAAGGCGGCCGCCCCCCTCGGCGCGCATCCCTGACCGCCTGCGCCACCCCGACGGAGCCGGCTCGGCCGGGCCCCCGATGGCCAATCTGAACAGCCGCAGCTTCCTCGACAGCTGGCAGATCATTCGCTCGGCGACCGCTCCCTCCCCCGATTGCAAGCGCTGGCAGGTGGGCGACGTGGACTGGCAGCGGCAACGCCACGCCTTCACCGGTGACGGCTGCTCCTTCGCGATCGAGATCCATCGTCTGGTGTGTGCCGGGTCCGGTGCCGCGTCCTGGTCGCTGATGGTGGTGAGCGAGCATTGGTGGGGCGAGGACAAGGAAGCGCTGAAATCGTCGAGCTGGGCGCGGCGCCTCTCCGGCAGCAGCGCCGCGATCTTTGCCTGGGCAAGGAAACATGAGGCGGTGCGGCGGGCAACGGTGTCGGCTTCGTGAGCTCGCGCGGCGGCGGCTGCCGGTCCGGTCCGGGGCCCATTGCGACCGATCGGCTCGCGCCTGCGGAACGACATCTCGGGTCGTGAGCGCGCACAGCCCCGATTCCGGAAGCATGTGCCGTCGTCCCGCGTCGCGCTGCCGCGGTTCAGCTCTGCCCGAGCTCGGCCAGGGACGCCTCGGCGCGGCGCTCGAAGACGATGGTGCCTTGCTGCCGGGCGATGTCGCGGGCGGCGGCGAAGGCGTGGCGCGCCTGCTCCTGGTTGGCGCGGTCGAGCGCCAGCAGGCAGTCGCCGCGCAGCCGCCAGATCTCGGCGAGATAGAAGCCGACATCGGGCTCCTGGTTGGCGACGAGCGCGCGCGCCAGCAGCGCCTCGGCGCGCTCGGGCCGGCCGGCGGCCAGCATCAGCTCTCCGGCGACGCCCAGGAGATATTGCACGTTCGGCCCGGCGGCCACCGCTTTCGCGATCTCCGTCTCCAGCTCGGCGCTCGGCGCGCCGGTCGCGCCGCGTCCCCAGGCCAGCAGCAGCATCGAGCCCGCGCGGTAGGACGGAAAGCCGTACTTGTCGTCGAGCGCGATCATGCGCTCCGCCAGCTGCCGCGCGCGCTCGCGGTCGCCGCCGATCTGATGGGCCATCGCCGCGTTGTAGAGGGCGTGCGCCAGGCTGAACGGGTGATCGAGCGCCTGGCACAGCGTGATCGCGCTCTCCGCGGCGCGCCCTACCTGTTCCGCCTCGTCCGACAGGGCCGACGCCAGCCCGACGATCACATGCGCGCAAACCCCGGGATCATGGCCGCCGAAGGCCGGACCCAGATGCCGATGCCGCGCCATGTCGTAGGTCTCGACGCCGATGCGGCCGAACGCCCGGGCGGTCGCGATGTCGCCGCAGAAGAAGGCGGTCGACCAGCGGCAATGATAGGCCTCGAGCAGCAGATCGCCGTCGCCCGAGCGCTGCGCCAGCGCCACTAGCTCGTTGGCCCGCTCGCGCGCCACCGCCGTCTTGCGGCCGAGATTGGCATTGAGCCACAGGCCCCATTTCGCCTTGTAGGCGGCGGCGCCGTCTTGCAGCGCATCGCCGATCTCGGCGGCGCGCCGATAGGTCGCCTCGACCTCGGCGCTCTGCGCGCCGCGGATGATGGTGCAGGCCGGCCCGAGCTTGAGCAGGAACGCCAGCTCGCGCCGCTGGCGCTCGCCCGCATCCGGCAGCGCGCCCGCTTCCGTCAGCCCCGCCGAATAATGCGCGATCGCCTCCTGATAGGCCGAGCGGGCGGCGGCGCGATCGCCCGCGCGCTCGCGATAATCGCATGCCGGCGCCGCCAGGCCCGCCTGGCCGAAATGATGGGCCAGCACTTCCGGCTCGTTCGCCGCGGTCTCGGCGAAGCGGTCCTCGAGGGCGCGCGCGATGCGCCCGTGCCAGTCGCGCCGGCGGCTCAGCAACAGGCTTTCATAGGCGGCATCGCGCACCAGCGCGTGCTTGAAGCTGTAATCGCGCTCCTGGCCGCGCCCTTCGGGGAAGACGATGCCCGCCGCGATCAGCGTCGCCAGCCCGGCCTCGAGGTCGGCGCCACCCTTGGGCGCGATCGCGTCGAGCAAGGCGAAGGCGAACTGCCGGCCGATCACCGCCGCCATCTGCGCCACCTCGCGCGCCGCCCCGAGGTGGTCCAGCCGCGCCATCAGCGAGTCCTGCAGCGTCGATGGGATGGCCAGCGGCGGCAGCGGGCGGTCGCGGCCATCGCGGTCGGGGTCTTCGGCGCGAAGCCCCGCCTCCATCACCATCTTGGTGAGCTCCTCGGCGAAGAGCGGCACGCCGTCGGTCTTGGCGACGATGGCGGCGACGGTCTCCACCGGCAGGCCGTGCGCGGCGGCGACGCCGGCGACCAGCTGCGCGCAGTCCGCGCGGCCGAGCCTGCCCAGCGTCAGCAGGCTCGCATGCGGCCGCGCCAGCCAGGGCGGCGTGAAGTCCGGCCGCGCAGTCACCACCGCGAGCAGCCGGGCGGGACCGATGCGGTCGGTCACGCGCGTCATCAGCTCGAGCGTGGTGGCGTCGATCCAGTGTGCGTCCTCCACCACGAGCAGCGCCGGCTCGCTCTCGCCGAGATGGACGATCTCGTCGACCAGCAGGGCGAGGGTCGCCGCCTTGCGCTGCGCCGGCGTCAGCGGCTCCGGCAGGGCCGGCCCCGCCGGGATCGACAGCAGCTCCGCCAGCAGCGGGAGCGCGGCCGGATCGGCCGCCGCGCGGCGCGCGAACAGGGCGCCGAGCTTGTCGAGCCGCGCGGCGGGCGGATCCGCGCCGGCGAAGCGCGCGGCGTGCGCCAGGTGCTGGATCACCGGATGGAGCGCGCTGTCGCTGTGATAGGGCGAGCATTGCAGATGGATGCGGGTGTGCCTGTCGCCGGCGAGCGCTTCCTGCAGCGCCTCGAGCACGCGCGACTTGCCGATCCCGGCCTCGCCGATCACGGTGACGATCTGCCCCTCGCCCTGGCGCGCCAGGCGCCAGCGGTCGAGCATCAGCCCCATCTCATGCGCCCGCCCGACCAGCGGCACGGTGCCGCCGGCGTGGCTCCCGGCAAAGCGGCTCTGGACCGACGCATCGCCCAGCACGCGCCACGCCGGCACCGGCTGCGCGAAGCCTTTCAGGTGCTGCGCGCCCAGGGGCGCCAGCTCGAACGTCCTGCCGAGCAGGCGCTGCGTGGCTTCGCTGAGGAGGATGGTATCGGGCGCCGCGAGCGCCTGGAGCCGCGCCGCGAGATTGGGGGTCTCGCCGACGATGCTGCGCTCCTGCGCCGCGCCGGCGCCGATGATCTCGCCGACGACCACGAGGCCGGTGGCGATGCCGATCCGCGCCTGCAGCTTGTCGCCATCCGGCCGCGCGATGCCGTCGATCTCGCCGATGATGGCGAGCGCGGCGCGAACCGCGCGCTCGGCCGCATCCTCGAAGGCGCGCGGAAAGCCGAAATAGGCCAGCACGCCGTCGCCCATGAATTTGGCGACGAAGCCGCCGAACCGCCCGATCGCGCCGGCAGCCGCGTCCTGGTAGCGCCGGATCAGCGCGCCGAGAAGCTCGGGATCGACCGCCCGCGACAGCGCGGTGGACCCGACGAGATCGCAGAACAGCACCGTCACCTGCCGCCGCTCGGCCTCGGCCGACGCGGCCCGGTCGAGAGCGGGGGCGGGCGCGGGCGTCGTCGCGGCCGGGCCGGGCCCGGTCGCGCGCTCCGCGATCGCCTTCATCAGCCGCCGGCGATTGCCCAGCGACACGCCGAGCCCTGCCAGGTCCTGGTCCGTCAGCGCCGACAGGATGTCGAGGTCGATGTCGTTCGCCTCGAACGCGTCGGCATAGGTCTCGAGCTTGTTGGCGCGCAACCACGCGCGAAGATCGCTCATCCCGCTCGCTTCTCCTGACGGCCCCTGGTCCGGGTCGGACAGCGGCGGAGCATACCAGATTTCGGCCGCCGATCTCGAAGGGCCGGCAAGCGACACGCGGCGGCGATCCCAAGACGCCGGCTACGGCGTCCGCCCTCGCCTGTGCCATGAACCCAACCTCTCGTTTTAATGTTCAGGAGGCCATTAGCTTTCAGATCCTGCTGCCGCTCGACAGCAGATCGCCGAAGCGCGGACCGACGGGTGCTCTGCAACCGCGCGTGGTCGCAGCAGTTGAAGACCCCTTCAGGTCATTTTGGCGAGAACGTCTACACGCTAAACCCGATTGGCGGGCCGTCCTGCCCGCCAGGATACTGCGCAAGGCCGTGCGGCAGGTGCGGCTGCCTACACGTGGTCCCTGATCGTGCAGCAAAGCAGTTGCGGATGAACACGACGTCGATGTCTGCGCTGGCGCTGCTCGCCATCCTGCTTGCTGCGCCGGCTGCGGCGCAACAGCCAGGAACATCCGGAACCACGACAATGTCGAGCGGACCGGGCCAGGCAAAGGTTGTGCGCACGATCAAGATTTCCGCCGAAGTCGTAGCGATTGACAAGGGAACGCGCGCACTGACCTTGAAGGGGCCGCAGGATAAGCCCGTGAATGTGATTGCGGGCGAGGAAGTGAAGAATTTCAACCGGATTAAGGTGGGCGACGTTATCGTGGTGCGCTACGCGCAGGCGCTGGCGCTCAAGCTGAGGAAGACCAGGGCGGTGGGCGACGTGACCGAACGCGAGGGGTCCACTCAGGCCGAACCTGGGGAGCGGCCAGGGGCCGCATCCGTCCATCAGATCACCGCGATCGCCGAGGTGATGGACGTCGATCCGCGGGAAAGGACGATCACGCTCAAGGGGCCGCTCGGGAATATCGTGGAGCTCGACGTGCAGAACCCGGATCAGTTCAAGCTGGTCAAGAAGGGCGACCAGGTCGACGTGACCTATACCCAGGCGCTGGCGGTGAGCGTCGAACCTGGGCCAGGGGAGAAGAAGTGAGGGTTCCACGCCGTGGTCACGCTCAAAGACTTTGCCGACGTAAAGATCGCTGGAAATGAGTGGCGAAGTACGGTCGCGGTGTCGACAACTAAGGGGTTTCGTCAGCATTTCTCGGGCTGACGCTCCGAAGCGTCGGGGACGGCACCCGATACCACCCGTTGGGATGCGCGCGTAGCGTCACGCAAAGCAACTCGAAAAGGGGGATACACTCTCGTTTCCGACCGGCAATAAGCATTCTCGTGGCGCCCCCGATTTGGCCGGGCCCGCCGCGTCGTTGCCGTGCTCCGGCGTGGCGCGGCCCGCCAATTCCGTTGCATAGGGCAGCTGAAGTTTGGACGCAGACGGGCGATGCTTACCTTTCGAACCAATATAATTGTCGCCGTGATGACCTTTATCACCGCTTTAGGCGCCATTCTGATCGCAATTCAGCTCCGGACTTTTCACCTCGCCGCGAGCGAGGCGGCTTCCGCGTATATGGATGCGGCCAGCGCGAAGGCGTTCGGGCGCCTTCAGTCGGAAGTGTCTGAGGTCGCGTCCGTGATTCGCGTGTTGTCGACCAGTTCCAGCGTAGCCAACTCCGACGAAAGGACCGAGGTCGACCGCGTGATTCCACTTTTCAAGACTGCGCTGCGGGAACTGCCACAAGTCGAAAGCATCTATGTCGGCTACGACAATGGCACTTGGCTGCAGGTAAGACCCCTTGGCATGCAAACTGATGAGCAGCGCAATATGTTAGGTGCGGCGCGGAATGCTGCCTTTCTGATCAATTTAATCAATCCTCTTCCAGACGGCGAACTGCCGCTCAGGCGGATTTTCGAAAACGAACAAGGCGATAAGATTGAGCAGATCGATCTCTGGAGATATGGCTACGATGCGCGACAGCGATCCTGGTATCGGGACACGCTGGCGGCCGACCGGACCTTGATTTCGGCACCCTATCTCGCCTTCACCAACGGCGCCCCGGTGATCACCGTGAGCACTCCGGTGCGGGGGAACGTGCGCGGCGTTATCGCCGCCAATCTCAAGCTCGACGATTTCAGCAATTTCGTCTATGCGCAACGCCCCGGAGAACACGGCACCGCCTTGATTTTCACCGCGGCCGGCGCGCTCATAGCCTACCCCGACCTTGCCCAGTTCGTCGCGAGCGCCATGACGCATCCCTCCCGCTCGCGGATGCCCAACATCAGCGACATCAAGGGAGGCGCCGTCGCGGCGGTCTTGAAGGGATGGGACGGCGAGGACCATTACCAAGGAAGCCTCCGCGACGAGGGAGGATCAGACTATCTCTTCCGACTGAGAACTTTCTCCCTGGCTGACCAGTTTGAGGTCAAGATACTCTTGCTTGCGGCGCAAGACGATTTTGTCGCGGCCGTGCGCAAGGTGCAGGTCATCGGGATCATCCTTTCACTGCTCGCGTGCGCCGCCTTCATTCCCGGCGTCTGGTTCTTTGGCGGTCGAATGTCCCGTTCTTTGGGAGAAATGACGGCTCAAGCGCGCAAGCTCCAGATGCTCGCGGCGCCCGACGGCCTGCCGGTCAGCTCACGCATCAAAGAGATGTATGATCTCGGCATCGCCGTGGACCTCGCGCAGCGCGCCATCTGGTCATTCGCGCATTTCGTCTCCAAAGAGATCGTCCGAGGGATCATCGACAAATCCATCTCCACCGAGCTTGGTGGCGTAAGGCAGGAAATTGCGCTTGTTTTCACCGATGTGCGGGATTTTACGACGATCGCCGAAGCCTCAGAGCCCGATACCCTCATGCTCCAGACCTCCCGGTATTTCGCTGCGCTCACCGGAGTTTTTCTCTCCGAGGGCGGGACCGTGGACAAGTACATCGGCGATGCGGTGATGGTGTTCTGGAACGCCCCCAAACCGCAGCCTGACCATGTCGAGCGGGCGTGTCGGGCAGCCCTTTCGGCCAGGACGGCAGCCGAACGGCTCAACTGTCAATTTGAAGCGGAGGGATTGCCGCCGTTTGTCACGCGGTTTGGCATCCACGTCGGCGAGGCCGTGGTCGGCAACGTAGGCTCGACCGAGCGCATGGATTACACGGCCCTGGGTAATACGGTGAACCTGGCATCACGCCTTGAGGGCCTGAACAAAGAATATGGGACCACAATTCTCGTTAGCGAGAACGTTCATTCGCGGATCCAGCATTCTTTCCGACTTCGGCTGGTCAATTCGGTCATTGCCAAGGGCATGACCAAATGTACCAGAATCTATGAACTTATCGAGGCGCGGACGCGAAGGAAAATTTAGAGATGGATGTTGGACGGCAGGTCTCGAGACGAGTGGTTTGGTCATGCAAAACGAGCTGCATCAAATACGTGCGCCGCCGCCGCGGCATCGCACCGGAAGCGGAATTCCGCTGGCCGATCGAGGCCTGCCGCGTCAGCCTTCTGCGCCCCCGTCGGGCTCGATCCGGCTCAGCCGCGTCAGGTCGCCGACGATATGGCCGGGCGTGGTCGTGACGGCCTCCTGGTAGCGCATGCCGACGCGGATGCGGTGGAAGTCGTAGGAGTTCATCGCGAAGACCTGCATGCCGGTGGCGATGTCGCGCGCCTCCACGGTGATCAGGAGCTGGATGTCCAGCTCGGCGAGGCGCTGCGGCGAGTGGTCGGCGAGCGGGCTCTGCTCGTCGATCTCGTGCATCAAAGTCCAGGTCAGTGCGAAGACCGGCTGACGGGCGTGCACCAGGCGGAGCTCGTGCGGCCGCCGGTAGGCGCCGCCATCGGGTCCGCGCTCCAGCGCGAAGAGGCTCAGCTGCGCCTTCGCGTCGGCGAGGAGCGTGATACGGCCGTTGCCGAGCCGGACCATGAGCGCGGGGCGGCCGGCATGGCTGATCACCGCCTCTTGCGCGAACAGGATCTTCGCGCGCGGCTTCGAGAAGCGCACGAAGATCAGGCCGGTCATGATCGCGGTGAAGACCAGGCCGCACAGGATCTCGGCCGCCGAGACGACATGGCCGTAGAGGCTCGCCGGCGCCATCACGCCGTAGCCGACCGTTGCCAGCGTCTCGATGCTGAAGAAGAAGGCGTCGACGAAAGAGCCCGGCCGGGCATGGACGATGCTGCCGGCGGCCGCGAGATAGAGCAGCGCGAAGACCAGGTTGATCGCGATATCGATGGCGAGGAGGGCGAGGAAGAAGCGCGGCCAGCTCATCGTCACCGCGGTATGGTAGGGATCGCGCAGATCGACGCGCGACGCGCCCTTCTTCATGATCTCGAGCGCGCCAAAGCGGATCGGGATCGGATCGGTGCGGTGCCTCATCGTTTTTCCCTCGTCGTTGCCGCGCCATCATGGCGTGCCGGGCGCCGATCTGTCTTGTCTTCCCGCCGCCGGCCGCTGCACATTCCGGTTCCGGGATAATGAAATGATTAACCGCCGCCCCCGCGAAAGCGGGGGTCCAGGAGCCACCCTATATCGGTCGCTCTGGTTCCCCGCTTTCGCGCAGGGCTGTCCGGGGAATGGAATTAGGTTGTCGTGCCAGTCTTCGGCGTTCGTTTTGATCGTCATGGCCGCCCCCGGGCTGTGACCCGGGGGTGTCACGGCCATCCACGTCTTCCCTCGTGCCGCTTGGAAGGCGTGGATGCCCGGGGGAAGGCGAGAGCGATGATGTGATCGGCTCGGCGCGCATCCCGGGCACGCCATTCTTTCCTTCTCCGTGCCCTCCGTGTTTCCGTGCGTCTTCTTGCCTGCGGCGCCACCCTATGCGATTGCCCCGCTGCAGGAGGGGGCAGCGCCTGCAACAGAGCGGCAGCGTTGCGCGGACCGCCCGCCCGGGCGTTCCTGGTGCGGCGTCCTCAGGACCGGGGATTGGTGCCGTTGACGACCCAGCCCTGGAACAGCTGGATGCCGAGGATGCGCCCGATGCGCAGCGCCTCGTCCCGGCCGCAGCGGGTCAGGATGATCCGATCCGCCCCGCAATCCGCGATCGACTGATAGAGCTCGCGCAGCGCATCGTCGCCGAGCCTCATCAGGTCGTCGGTCCAGATCAGCTTCACGTAATCGACGTTGAGCCGGCGCAGGTTGAGGAATCTGAGCGCGCTGAACACGACGCCGTCGATGCAGCGAAGGTATCCGTTCGCCTTCAGGCGCTGGCTCGTCTCCAGGAAGGCCGGGAAATCGGCCCAGACGTTCCGAGAGCTGCAGCTCCAGCATGATCCGGTCGCGCCAGGCCGGCGGCCGCCGGTTCTCGAACTCGGCGAATTCCGGCGTGCGCAGCGTTTCCAGGTTGATGTTGAAGCTGAGCGGCGGCCCGACGCCGAAATGCTCCCAGGAGATCGTCTTCAGCATGTAGGTATCGAGCCAGCGGGTGAGATAGCCGAAGAGCTGGCGGTCGCTCGCCACCTCGAAGGCGGGTCCGACGGTCTCTCTCAGCGCCTTGATCGAGATGAAGAGCTCTTCCGAATGGGGCTGCGGCTCGCGGCCGGCGGCCATGCGCCACGCGGTCTGGCGCCGCAGGATCGGCGAGAGATCGAGCCGGCTGACCGCGGTCAGCAGCTCGGCGACGCGGCCGGGGTCGAGCGTCGGTCCCGGCGGCGCGCCGTCGCGCGGCGCCGGCGCCGGGGGCTGCCGCCGCGGCGAGGCCGCGCCGGGCTTCTGATGGCGGAAGCTGGCGACGAACCGGGCGTGCTCCCGTTCCAGGTCGAAGCTCGAGCAGAATCCGCTCTCGTTCACCGCCCGGTGGGCCAGGGGATCGTCGTTGAACAGGTATTTGAGCGTCGAGACGGCGTCCTCGACGATCGTCGTGCGTATGCCTTTGCACACGATCGCCAGATCGTGGTTGGGCAGCTGGAACAGCGATCCCCCATGCTTCTTCACGAGATCCTGCAGCATGTTGGCGGCGATCTGCAGGTGCTTGTCGCGCCGATGCACGCGCTGCAGCTTCGAGAGATGAAAGACCAGGGCGCGCCAGCCGCTGCTGCCATCGTGCTTCGCCGCCTCGCGCAGCAGCGCGTCGAGGGCCTCGGCGCTGGCGACCGCGGCCGCCATGGAATCCGCCGGCACCGATCCGGCGAGCGCCTGGAAGTCGCGCGACCGCGGCGCTGCTTGGCGCATGTCAGCAGCTCACGCGCATGCCGGGGCGTGCGGCTGTCGTCGCGGCCGGTCCGCGATGGGCGGCGGAAGGTGCGGATTTCGCTGTCTTCGACACGGAGTTTGTCGCTCCCCGACCCCTTGCAGAAGGGATCGGGCGCGAAGTTTGGAGAGCAACGATTAAAGCTTTGCCAATGAACTCTTTGTCACCATTGCGGCGATGCCGTCCGCGCGGTTCGCAATGTCCGCGTTTCAAGCGAAGGCGCGCGGCAGGATTTTGCGAACCTTTAATCTTTGCTGCGGTAGACAACGGGACGGCAGACACCGCGCCACGCAGAAGGGCTCCCATGGCTGACGCACATTCCTCCGGCGGACTGAACGTTCTTGTCGTCGATGACGATGACGGCATGCGCACGCTCGTGTCCCGCATGCTCAAACGCATGAAGATCGATCACGTCATCGAGGTGGAGAGCGGCCAGCAGGCGCTCGAGCGCCTCTCGGCCGCGCCCGGGGCGGTGAGCATCGTGATCTGCGACTGGAACATGCCGGGAATGTCCGGCATGGACCTCTTCCGCCAGGTCCATGCCAGCACGCCGGAGCTGCCTTTCCTGATGCTGACGGGCAGGGCCGATCTGGACTCGGTCGTCGCCGCCAGGAAGGCCGGCGTCCACGGCTATCTGCTGAAGCCGATCTCGCCGCTGCAGCTTCAGGCCAAGATCGCTTCCCTGCTCGGCGCCGCGCAGAGCTGACATCTCCTCGGGCAGTCCGCTCAACCCCCCGACACCGGACGCACGTGCCGGCGCGCAGCACGCTGTCGCCGTCAGACATCGACAACCTTGTCGCCTTCATCGAAAGCTTGCGGCGGCCGTGACCGCCACCCGGCGCCGGCGGATGCGCGTCCGGACCTCAGGGATCGCGCTCGAGCAATGGGTCGAACTGGAAGTGCCCGACTGGAAGATCCCGCATGCTCCACCCGCGGTGAAGCTCATGGACATGGACGTCCCGCGCTCCCGTCTTCTGCAAGATCGCGAGCGCGCGCTTCTCCGTGGCCGGATCGGCGACGCCAACCCACAGGACCAGGCCGCCCTGCATCAGCTGCGCCTGGACGCGAGCCACGTGTCGGCGCGCGATCGCCGTCGCCAGGAGGGTGCCGAGCCCGGCGCCCGCCGCGCCGCCGGCGATCGCCGCCGCGAAGGCCGGCGCCAGAGCGCCGCCTGTCGCGATCACCGCAAAGGCGCCCGCGATCCCGCCGACATAGAAGGGCGCGCCGATCGCCGCTGCTTCGCCTTCGGTGCGAGAGTCGCGGGAAACGAAGGCGCCCCGCCGTGCGTCGGTGCTGTCCTCGATCTCGGCGATCGGCCGATATAGGCTTTCGACGCGCCCCTTTGCCCGCGCGTCTGCAGCAAGAACAGACAGCGCAGCCCGGTCGAAGCCGGACAGCTCGAGTTCGTCCACCGCCCTTTCGAGGGCGTCGGCATCGGCAAACACGCCGACGGCTTCTTTTGCGCCGTAGGTCCATCTCGTCCGGCTCGGTGCGGCTTCGCTCGTGTCGGCTTGCTCGGGAGCCGACACCGCCGCGCCCTCTGCTTCCGCGCGCTTTCGCCCAGGCGGCGCCGCCGCGGGATGCCGGGCGCGCATGTCGGCCAGCCAGCGGTCGAAATGCTCCTTGGCCGTCACCGTCTCGGCATCGAGGCGGACGGTGATGAGCTTGCTTCCGGTCGAACGAAGCTCGGCGTCGAACGCGTCGAGCGTCATTTCGCTGCGCGCGAACGCGCCCTCCTGGCGAGCCGCGACCGGGCCGAGCGCGCGCTCGACGATGGTCCTGAGGATCCAATAGTCTCGCTCCCGACGGGGCTCGATGCTCAAAATCGCGACCGCGGTGACGAGGTCGAATTCCTCACCGTCGTGGAGGCTATAGGCGCTTCTCTCGAACTGCTCCTCGATCACGTACTCCTGCCAAACCGAGACGTTCGAGCTCGGGCTGGCCGTGGGCAGCCTCGGTTTCGGCACGAAGGAGCCGGACGACCTCCATGCCCGGAAGCGCCAAGATGTAGGTTGGCATTTCGTCACCTCCCGTGAACGTCACGCTCGTTATGCATCCAAGACGCCGCCGCTCAACGCCCGACTGACGACAAAATGCTAGGACGCACCGAAGCTGCCGGCACTGATTCAGATCAAGTTCTTCTTGAGAGACCGATTCCACGGAACCGTGACCGCCTGCATGCCCGGGCAAGCCCGAGCTTCGCCCGCTACTCGAATTCGCCGGACGGCCGGGCGTGTCGTGGGGGCTGTCGGCTCGCTCTCTGCGCATCCACGCCGGCCCCGCTCACGACGGTATTGATTCGGATCAAAGCGCGTGGGCGCGGCCCGGACCATACTGACTATACGTCACAGGCCTGCAGCGATGGACGATAAGATAGAACTCAAGACGAGCACCCGACAGGAAACGCCCTCGGCGGCCGCCCCCGCCGCTCGCAGGCGGCGCTCGCGCCGGCTCTGGATGGTCGTCGCCGCGATGGCCGCCGTCCTCCTCGCCGCGGCTGGGGCGTGGTGGCGTCTCTCGGCACCGGTCCCCGTGCATTACGTCACGGCTCCGGTGTCACGCGGGACCATCACGCAAATGGTTACTGCAACGGGCACAGTAAACCCGGTCCTGACGATCATCGTCGGGAGCTATGTCTCCGGCGTCATCCAGCAGCTCTTTTGCGACTACAACACGCGGGTGAGGGCCGGCCAGATCTGCGCGAAGATCGATCCCCGCCCCTACCAGGCGACGCTCGACCAGTATTCGGGCCAGCTCCTGCGCGACAAGGCCATACTCGACAAGGATCGGGTCGACCTCGCGCGTTATCAGAAGCTCGCGGAGCAGAACTCGATCGCACGCCAGCAGGCCGAGGACCAGTTCTATGTTGTTCACCAGGACGACGCAACGGTGAAGCTGGACCAGGCGCTGGTCGACGGCGCCAAGCTCAATCTCGAATACACGGATATCGTTTCGCCGGTGGACGGCACGGTGGTGTCCCGCAACGTGACCGGGGGTCAAACGGTGGCCTCGACCTTCCAGACACCGACGCTGTTCCTCATCGCCACCGACCTGAGCAAGATGCAGGTCGACACCAACTCCAGCGAGAGCGATGTCGGCGGCATGAAAACCGGCGACAAGGCAACGTTCACCGTCGATGCTTATCCGAGCCGCGTGTTCCACGGAACCGTCACCCAGGTCCGCCAGTCGCCGCAGACCGTTCAGAACGTCGTGACCTATGACGCCGTCGTCGGCATCGACAACAGCGATCTGGTGCTGATGCCGGGCATGACCGCCTCGACGCAGATCGTCATCGATCAAAGGAGCGACGTGCTCCGCGTGCCGGATCAGGCGTTGCGCTACGCGCCGGGCGGCCCGGGAGGAACTGGCGCCGGCGCGCGCGCGAACGGACAGTCGCGGATTTGGGTGCTGCGCGACGGTCGGCCAGTTGCGGTCCCGGTGGTCCTGGGCCTCGACGACGGCACCTTCGTCGAGATCGTCAAGGGCGATGTCCAGCCGGGGGACCAGGCCATTACCGCCGAAACCCGCGATCAAGACGGCAGCCGATCGGGCCTGCCGCCGCCGCACCTGTGACCGGTGCTTCGATGCCGCTCGAGAGCCCCGCGACGACGCCTGTGGTGATCAAGATCGAGAACGTCACCCGCATCTTCACCCTCGGCGACGTTAAGGTAGAGGCACTCCGCGGCGTCAATCTCTCCATCCGCAGCGGCGAGTTCGTCGCCATCATGGGCTCGTCCGGCTCGGGCAAGTCGACGCTCATGAACATTCTCGGCTGCCTCGACCGGCCCACGAGCGGGCATTACCTTTTCGAGGGCGTCGATGTAGCCGGGCTTCGCGAGCCCGACCTCGCGCATATCCGAAGCGAACGCCTCGGCTTCGTCTTCCAGAGCTTCAACCTGCTGGCCCGCACCAGCGCCATCGAGAATGTCGCGCTGCCGCTCTACTACGCCGCCTCCGGCCCGGCACGCCGCGCTGTCCGCGTCGCACGGGCGCGCGAAGCGCTGCGGTTTGTCGGCCTCGGCGACCGCGAGCGCAACACGCCGGGCCAGCTTTCGGGCGGTCAGCAGCAGCGCGTCGCCATTGCCCGAGCCCTCATCAACGCGCCGCGCCTTCTTCTTGCGGACGAGCCGACCGGCAATCTCGATACGCGAACCTCGCACGAGATCATGGAGACGCTCGTCGCGCTCAATCGCGAGCAAGGCGTAACGATCGTCCTCGTCACCCACGAAGCCGACATTGCCGCCTATGCCGACCGCATCGTGACGATGCGCGACGGGGAGATCGTCTCGGATGAGCAGGTGACCAAGCCCGCCATCCAGCCGCCGCACGCCGGAGGAGAGCGCCCCATGGCGCTGCCTCCCCCCGCCAGACGCAGCGCTCCCGCGCCTCCAGCCGGCGGCGTCCTCGCGCTCTGGCTGATGATTCTCGTCGCCGCGGCCCAGGCCATCGGCCGCAACAAGATGCGCTCGGCGCTGACCATGCTGGGCGTCTTCATCGGCGTTGCCGCCCTTATCGTCATGGTAGCGGTGGGAGATGGCGCAAGCGAAGCGGTCCGCAAGCAGATCGAGAGCCTTGGCACCAATGTGGTCGTGATCCTGCCGGGCGCCATCACCACGGGCGGCATCCGCGCCGGCTTCGGCAGCGCCACGACGCTCACGGTTGCGGATGTGCGCGCAATCCGCCGCGAAGATCCGGCGGTTGCGCACGTGGGATATCTCATTCGCCAGCAGGGCCAAGTGCAATACGGCAATCAGAATTGGACGACAAACGTTCAAGGCGTGAGCGCAAACTACCCCTCGATCACCAACTGGCGGGTCGCCGCCGGCCGCGCAATCACCGCCGAGGACGACAGGGAAGCCGACTTGGTCGTCCTCCTCGGCCAGACGGTGTACCATCAACTGTTCAGCCCTTACGAGAATCCGGTTGGGGCCTTCATCCAGGTCAAGAGCGTGCCACTGCGCGTGATCGGCGTACTCGCCGCCAAGGGCCAGTCGGCCTTCGGCCAGGATCAGGACGATCTCATCATGATGCCATTCACGACGGCGGAGCGTAAGGTGCTCGGCGTCGCCGCGCCGACAGTGCAGAATACGCCGCTCAATTGGCCCTATCTGCCGCCTCCCAACCCGTACAATCTCCAGCCGCGGCTGACGGGCTTCGCCAATCAGATATACGTGCAGGCGGTGAGCCAGCCCCAGGTGCAGACGGCGATCGGCCAGGTGACAAACACGCTTATTCGCCGCCATCGCATCAAGCCCGGCGCGATCACGGATTTCAACGTGCGCAATCTCAGCCAATTCGTCGAAACCGCCGAAAGCAGCAGCCGCATCATGGCGCTCCTCCTCGCCGCCGTGGCATCCATCTCGCTCCTCGTCGGCGGCATCGGCATCATGAACATCCTGCTCGTCTCGGTCACGGAGCGCACGCGCGAGATCGGCTTGCGCATGGCGATCGGCGCCCGCCGGCTGCATGTCCTGCTGCAATTCCTCGCCGAGGCGGTATTTCTCAGCGTGAGCGGCGGGCTCGCCGGAATTGTCATGGGGGTCGCGTTCGCGGCGGCGATCCCGATACTGTTTGCCTGGGCGGCGCCGGTGTCGCTGATGGCGATCTGCGGCGGCTTCGTGTTTGCCGCCGCGGTCGGCGTCTTCTTCGGCTATTACCCGGCGCGCAAGGCGGCGCGGCTCAATCCGATCGATGCGCTGCGCTATGAGTGACGGGCGGAACGCGATGGAACATCGATCGTCTTCCCCGAAAGCTGTGGCTGCCGCGAGCGCGCTTGCCATAGCCTTGCTGCTGCCGCCGGCCGTCGCGGTCGCTGCGCCCAGGCGGCTCGATTGCAGTCTCACCGGGCTCGAGACGAAGATCGGATCCGACTTCGAGATCGGGCGCGAGAGCAGGCCGATCGCCGTCGTCTTCGATGACGAGGCGAAGTCGCTCGCCGTGTACCAGGATGGCCGCATGCGGGGTCTCAGTCACGTGACGATCACCCAAATCTCGATGAACGGCTATGACGACGAAATGAGCCTGGGCATCGACATGTCTTCCTGGAGCATCGTGCTGCAGACCTACAAGCCTGAGGCGATGACCACCGAATTCGGCGCTTGCAGTCAGAGCGCCAAGCCGCCGCCGTGACCGAACGGAATAGTCGCCGGCCAAGCTCGAAGAGGAAACGGGACGCATGCCGCCGGGGGATTCGAATGTTGAACCATGTCAGGGCGCTGCAACGACCCGCAGCGCCCGTGAGCAAACCCGGAGGTATCATCTATGAGGAGGAACCTAGCCATGGGTCAAAAGTGTCGAACCGGCCTCGCCGCAGCGTCGCTCGCTGCGCTTCTTGCTCTCTCCTCCGGTGTGGCGGCGCAGCCCGCCGCTCCGCCACCGCCGCCTGCTGGCAACCCGCCCGCGCCGCCGCCCGGTATCGTTTCCCCGGATCACGCAACTCACGGGGCGCACAGCGCCGCGGTCGAGCGGCGGATCGCCAGCCTGCGCCGCCGGCTCCATATTACGGCGGAGCAGGAGCCGCTTTGGGATGCGGTTGCTCAGGCGATGCGGGACGAGGCCGCGACCGTAAACGCCCTGGTGGCCAATCGGGTCAAGACCACGGGCCCAGTGAACGCCGTCGGGGATTTGCGTCAATATCAGGAAGTGGCCGAGGCGCATGCCGAGGGATTGCGAAAGCTGGTGCCGGCCTTCGAGAAGCTCTATGCGGCGCTCACTCCCGAGCAGAAGAAGGCCGCCGACAGCGCTTTTCGTCCGCATCGGCGACGCCATCCCGCGAGATAGCTGGGCCGCATTTCCATCACCGGATCGTGACAGCCGCGCTAATGGGCACGAGGGGATGATGCGCTTGGTCTCGTCGACCGACAGCGTCTCGAATTCGGGCAGGCCGCACGAGCCAGGGGCACGGTCGAGGCCGATCGCGACCGTACCTAAACTGCGTGAGGCGGGAAGAACCAGCCGTTAGCGGCGGCTGGTGTCGCACGTAAGCAAGGCGACGCGGTCACGCAACCGCGACGGCCCGACCGGACGCCAGGGCGCCGCCATAACGCCACAATTCGAGATCGACGACCTTCCTGCCTTTTTGCGCGCGCCGGATCGCCAGTACCGCTGAGAGGAAGCGCTGCCGCTCGAGCAACCAGCAAAGATCCTCGAGGTCCTCGTCTTCGACGTCATGGGGCGCATTCAGCGCGGCGAGGAGCCGGTCGATATCGCGGAGATCGCGCGCCAGTTCATCGGAGGTCATCATATACCACACTTTCCTCGCACCGGTTGCGATCCAGTCCAGACGAACCGCCGGGCGCACGCCTTGAGGCAGATCAATCGCTGCGGCGATGCGGCCGGCAGGCATCCAGACCCGCGCGGACTTTCCTTCGGCCGTCGCGGTCGCATTGAGATAGATCAATGTGCGGCGCGACGGGCGGTGTTGCTATCTTTCGCTCTCTTCAAACCGGAGGATCAGCCATGCCAGCCGAAGCGAAGGCCGCGCGACCGCAGTCGATGACGAGATACCAGGCGGAGAGCCTGGCGCCGAACTACGCCGCCTTCTTCAGCGGCGGCCAGCAGGCCTTCGCGCGCTGGATGCAGGGCATGTTCACGCTCTCGCAGGAGATCACGCGCTTCGCCCAGGGGCGGGCGCAGGAGGACATGGCGGCATGGTCGGCGCTCGCCTCCTGCCGCAGCCCCGAGGAGGCGGCGAACTGCCAGCGGCGCTTTGCCGCCAAGGCGATTGACGAATATTCCGAAGAGATCACCAAACTGTCGCAAATGATGATGGCGGTCGCGACGGAAGGTCTCTCCTCCGAGCAACGGCGTCCCGCGGCGAGCCCCTGACCGGCCGCGCTCGCTGCCGTCGCCGCATCTCTGCCACTCGACGCCGCCCGAGATCTCCGGACGGCGGGCGCTCCTTCTTGCCATGAGGCTCGATGGGCGAGGCGTTCGGACACGCTTACACCGCATTTTCTAAGCCGTTGGTATTCGCGCTGAGCGCAAAAAACGGGACGCATTTTGCACGTATTAAGCAGTGCTTCTCCTTCGTGAGTTCGGCATACGATGTCGGTTACTCGTGAAACGGGCGGTTTCCGCGATCGCCAGTTCAGAGGAAGTCCATTGGACCGGAACGACGCACCGCCGCCGACGCCAGCTGGACTGAGGGAGCGATCTCGCGGGTATCGAGAGGTCGCTCGCAAGGCCGTCGACCCCGTGGCCAAGCGAGAAACTGCTGCATATGCGTTCGCCCTGGCACAGGTTGCCGAGGCGATGGAGCGCGCCCCCGCTTTGGCGACAACGCAATCCTACAAACGCCTCCTTGAGCAGGCGCTTGAGCGGACGCGGACGATCGTCGAGGAAGTTTCACGCAAAATGGGCAGGCCTGCCCCGAATCCGTGCGCCCAGATCAGGGCATGGCGGATGCGGGCGGAAGAGCTGCGGACGACTGCTGATGGTTTCGAGCTGCCTTCGGCCCAAGAGAAGCTCGGGCGCGCAGCGCAAGATTACGCTCTGCTCGCCGACAGGACCGAAGCCTTGCTCATGCACCGTCCGGAAAAGCCGAGCGACAAAGCCGGATAGAAGCGCGGCGAGGGAAAAGGCAAAGATAACGCGTGGGGCGAAGAATGCCGCCATCGGTAAAACCGATGCTTCGCTGCGGCCAGGAACAGAACGCCCTAAGTATCCGCATGTCGAGACCAGGCTCAGCGCCGGCCGCCGCCCCCACCGCGAGGTGCGGCACCTCTGCCGACCCCCCCACCGCGGCCATAGCGGTAGCGAGGCCCGATGCCGTAGAAGAACCCGAAGCCTAGATCCGGGTAGGCGTAATAAGGGGGCCCGTACAAATAACTGACCGGCAGACAGCCATAAGACGGATCCCAATAATATCCGGCCGGGCATTGATAGTACGGGTACGGTTGGCCGTACGCGCTCTCGGATATCGCATCGCCGCTGACGGCGAGCCCTATTGCGGTGAGAAAGAGAAGTGCTCCCGGCAAAGTCTTTGCCCGCATCATGGCAGCCTCCTGTGGCGTAAAGCGCCCGATCCGCCCGCGAAGGGGCCTCGCCTCTATCCGGCTTTGCGGGGCGGACGCCCTTGGCGGAGCGCCGCGAAGGCCGCGTCCGCCGCTTTCTTTTGCTCGTCAGTCAGGCTCTGATAGAGCGTGTCGAAGACAGGAACCAGCTTGTTCATGGCTGCGGCATGCGCAGTGGCGAGCTGGGCGTACCAATGAAGCTGGCCGGCAGCCGTTCTGTCCCTGTGCTCGGCGCGCTGCCGAAACAGATCCTGCATCATTTGCGCGTTGGCTCGCATCACATCGGCGAAGGCATCGAACTTCGCTTCCTGGGCTGGAGTGATGTGCATCTTCTTGCGAAGGTCCGATATCCGGGTCTCGACCCGCGCGGCCGGTCCGCTTGCCTCGGCCGGTTGGTGCGCTGTACCCGGAGCTGCGCCTGGGGCGCCGGGTTGGGCCGGTGCCGGGGCGGCCTCGGCCACGCGCTGGTCGGCGGGCGATCCCGCCGCATCGATCGTTCGCGAGAACGCCTCCCCCAGCGAAGCCGAGCTCGACAGCAGAAGGACCATGCTCGCGGCGCCCACCGCCATGCGAAGTCCCCAGTGATGGCTCGAGCGTGTCATTTCGCCAGCCTCCTGCAAATTCGATGACCGAGCGCCGACACCCTGCAGTGTCGTTCGGACGCTTTCCGCTCCTGGTAACGGGGGTAATGAACGTGATCACGGCTGCGCGTGCCTTGATCTACGTCAAAGGACACCGATCCGCGCACACGAGCACTTTGGCACCCCGCTGGAATCAGCGACCCCGCTGCATCGACGTTGACGATGATTTTGCCATCGCTGAGCAGGTCGGTGTCCGAATCACCCGGGCAGAGCGGACGCAGCTCTGTCCGCCTTCTCTGGCAGCTTCGTGCCAACCCGGACCTCGGCCGGCGCTATCCAGTTACGACTTTCACTGGGCGGGAGAGGTCGCTTTCGGCAGACTGGGTGCAACATGCTGCTGGGATACAGCGACAGAAAGCGAGATTTGATTTAGGTCAAAGCGCCATACCAAGGAGATAGAAGAAGATCACAGCACCACGGCGAAGACCAAGAACCGCCGGCTTTAAGGTCGGCGCATCGGGAGGGCCGAATGAGCATCGTTAGATGCCTATTCCGCATTTGGATGGCACTCACCGTGCTTGCCGTGGCTATCGACATCGCATGCTTCTGGCTCGCGAGCCATCTCCCGGCAGCTCAAAACGCGGGCCAGGCAAACATTTTCCTAAACACCTTCTTGATAAGTGCGCCTGCACCAGTCCTGATCGTGCCGGCGCTTGCGGTCGTGGGCCTGTTTTGGGGCCTTCTCCGTTGGCTTTCGCGTCTGGTGCATCGGTCGCAGGCCTTTGCATCATCTTCAGGCCTGTAGTCCTGGGTTTAGCTCACCATCGCATGGACGCACTTGAACAACTCGGCTGGCGCTATTTCGCACCGCGGCTGCCCGGATTTGGGGAAGATCCATTGCCGCAGCAGGAACCGAAGGAGGGCGGCGCCGACTAGCGCGCCCGCGAACCAGAAGGCGACGCGCAAGGCCGTCCGCAGCGCCGGCCGCTCTGCGAGTTCTGGGGGCTGGGTTCGCGCACAATTTAGCGGCGCCGTAAGCTCTGCCAGAAGTGAAACGCCGGTGATTTGTGACCTTATTCGGGTAGACCGGTCGCGGCAGTAAAGGGATCTCGAAGAGGGTGTGATCGTACAGCCAGTTGCGCCGACTAGGATGCCAGTCGGGCTAGATGATAGACCGACATGGCCTTGCTGACGCCTTTGAGTTCCGCCTCGCTCTTTGCCACCGGGTATGGCGCAATAATTTCCGCCACGGCCGGCGCGCCGTAAACTTCTTCGGTGATACAGATCTCGTCGCCATCGGCAAGGTTTTGCACCCGCGCCGCGATATTCACCGTCTGGCCAAAATAATCGAGCCGCTCGTTGAGCGTGACCGCGATCGAGGCTCCCCGATGCACGCCGATCTTCAGGATGAAATCACGCTGCGGGCGGTCCCGATTTAGCTGATCCACGGCCTCGCGCATATCAAGCGCCGCCTGCACCGCATCGGCCGACGTCAAAAACGCCGCCATCACGGCGTCGCCGATCGTCTTGGTGACGGCGCCATTGTGCCGAACAGTGGCGTCGAGAAGATGCTGGAAGTGCCGCTGCACCTGAATGTAGGCGTTAAGGTCGCCGATCCGCTCGTAGAGCGCCGTCGAGCCCTTGAGATCGGTGAATACGAGGGTAACGTCGAGAACCGCAATGCCTTCCGTCGCACTGATCACCTCCGAGCGGAAGAAGTCGCGAAAGGTTTGCGTCATCAGCAGTCGCTTGCCGGATAAGGATGGCGCGAAGCGAAGCTTCGGGCGCTGAAACGTCGCCATCGGAATCTGTAGGATGCCGAATACCGCCGGCAGCTTGCCGGCGTTGCGAATTTCGAACACGACCTTGCCGGGCGCGATGTTTGCCGTGGCGGGCACGCATTTGCCGCCGTCGAGGATGACCGGCACATGGGGCGGCGCTACACCCGCCCCCTTGGCGACCGCGAAAAAAAATTGGGCGTCGCTTTCGAAATTCTGGCCCAGCAGCCCGCCTTCGGCGGCATCAACCTCGAGATTGGCCGCAGAACCCGGCTCTATGCGGGTGAGCGCCCTCATCAGCCCTTTGGTAGCCTCGATCCACGGCACGCCGTCGGGCATCACGCCGCCCGGCGTCATCTTATAATGGAAGACGTAATCCCAGGCCGAAAGCGCATCCGGCTTATGGAAGCGGATGCTGCGCACGGCGGGCGAAACCGTAAACGTCACCGTGATGTAATCGTCGAGCGCGGCGTCGTAATCGCTTTGACAGAGGTGGCAGTGGAAATGCGTGTGCAGCTTGCGCAGGCTTCGGAAGCTCTCGACAACGTCGGAGCACATCGGACAAACCAGCAGCCAGTCCATGTCGAATAGCCCCGCCACGCAGGCATGGAGGAAAAGATCGATCCCTTCAGCTTCGGCAATCGATTTCTCTGTGGCGAACTGGATCGGATTGATGCGGTAGAGTGCCTCGTCCGTGCCCGAGCGCAGCAGCATCTCCAGCCGCGAGACGACGCGCGGACTCCAGGATTTGGCCGCTTCGAGCGCGAGCAAGCGCTCTTCGAGCTTTTTTTCGTCGATCATCGCATTACACCGCGATAAAACCTCGATCGTCCTCGGCGTTCCGTCAAACCTAAATACACAATTCAAGAGCTCGGGGCGAGCCCATCGGGGCGGTATTTTAGGCTGGCGACACCCTTACGGCTGAAGGTGATGGTTTGTCCGTCCGTTCGCTTCGATCGACCCGGATGAACCAGACCATCGAGGCCGCCAACGTCAGAATTGGGTCAAAATCAGAAATGCGCCACGCGAGCGCCGCCGTCGCGCTTTTCGCCCGCCCGCGACTTGCGCTACCATCGTCGCGGAGGTGCCGCCATGGCCGAGATCGAGGAAGTCGCGGGGAACGACATCGTCATCCGCTTCGAGAGCGCGCGCTGCATCCATGCGCGCCATTGCGTGCTGACCCATCCCGACGTGTTCGTGCCCAATGTCGAGGGCGCCTGGATCCATCCCGATGCCGCCTCGCCCGAGGCGATCGTGGCGCTGGCGCATGACTGTCCTTCGGGCGCCATCACCTATGAGCGGATCGACGGCGGCGCCCCGGAGACGGCGCCGCTGGTGAACACGCTGCGCCTGCGCGAGAACGGGCCGCTGGCGGTGAACGCGCCGCTGGCCGGCGCCGCCACCGGCTATCGCGCCACGCTCTGCCGCTGCGGCGCTTCCAAGCACAAGCCCTATTGCGACAACAGCCACCGCGATGCCCGCTTCACCGCCACCGGCGAGCCGGCCGAGCTCGCCTCCGAGCCGCTGGCGGCGCGCGACGGCACGCTGACGGTGACGCCGCTCAAGGACGGGCCGCTGCAGCTCGACGGCAATCTCGAGATCGTCTCCGGCACCGGGCGCACGCTCAACCGCGTGACCCAGACCTATCTCTGCCGCTGTGGCGGGTCGAAGAACAAGCCCTATTGCGACGGCTCGCATCGCAAGCTGGGCTTCACCGCCGATTAACGCTTGTAAACCGATAGTTAACCAAGTCGGCGCACACTCTACTCCAGATCATGTAGAGCGAGGCGCTGGTGACGCATTCCATTGAGGTCTGGCGGGCGGTTCTGGTGCTCGGGGAGCGGCTGCCGGTGCTGGTGCTGGCGGCCGAGGCCGAGCTGCCGGCGCCCGAGGAAGGCGACGACGTCTTCGTTGAGCTCAGCCGCCAATTCCCGGCGCTGTCGCGCGAGGTGGCCGCCTACCTGGCCCGCTAGCTAGATCGCTAAAATTGCGTTGAATTTTATGAGCGTGGCAAGCTTTTCCCGGGCAGACTCGGCGCGGGGCGAGAAGGGCAAGCCATGGCCGCGAGCACGCGCGCGACGAGTTTCCGCTGGCAGGAGAGCCTGCGCAAGACGGTGCCGGCCTCGATGGCCGAGCTGCTCGACGCGCTGAAGCGGCTCTGGGCCGAGGCGGCGGCGCTGGCCGAGAATGCTTATGTCGCCATCCAGCAGCATTCCTTCGAGCCCTACTGGACCTTCCGCGCCAAGATCAACGAGCATGCCGCGCTGGTGGCGGTGATCCGCGGTCGCATCCAGCAGCTGCGCGACCTGCGCATGCGCCAGGCCGACATCGTCGGCGCCGCGGTCGATCGCGAGGAGCAGGAGATCCTGATCCTCACGGTGAAGGCCTGCCTCAAATTCTGCTTCGCGCTCTCGGCCAATCCCTGGCTGCCGCTCGGCGCGCGCGAGACCTTCATCCACGAGATCGACCAGCTGACCCAGGCGCGCGCGGTGCTGGAGAAGGCGCCGCCCGACAATCTGCCCAAAGGCCTGCTCGACGATCTCGACACGGCGCGCATGATCCTCGAGGAGATCATCGACAAATCCCCCTCGCTCGTCAGCTTCGAGCGCCGTCCCCGCGCGCCCGAAGACGCCGCCGCCGAGACGCCGGCGCCGGCGGCCTAAGGCACGTTCAGAGCCTTGGCGGCTGAGGTATGCCGCCTTACCATCTTCTCCGTGCGCTCTCGAGCGCGATCTACGTCATCGGCGTAGAGCGGATTTTTAGCCCCCGGTGTACACCGGGGGCGTAGCTTGCTCCCCGGGCACGACTTAAGTTCGAGCGGGTCAGAGCACGGCGTAGACGCTGATCTCCACCGCATCCGGCCGCCGCACGCCGCTGCTGATGAACAGGCTGCGCGTCAGCCACAGCAGCGCCGGCGCCGCGGTCTCGAACACCGGGGCGCAGCGGAAGTAATAGGCGGCGGGGTCGACCGGCTCGCCCGCGGCCAGCCGGGCGATCACCTCGGGCGGGCCGTGGCGCAGGCCGCGATTGATCACCGAGACCAGCGCGCCGCCTTCCGCCTCGATGGTGTAGCGCGCCTCGAGCTCGGCGCAGCCGTCGCTGCGGATGATCTGCCAATCGGCGCCGCCGGGCAGCACGCGGCCGGCGAGAAGCGGGCCGTCGATGCTGCCGCCGGTGATCGGGATGACGCGGCGGCGCCCCGCCTGTGTCTCGCCCAGCTCGAGCGCCGCCGCCACGCTGACGCGCAGCCGGAAGGCGAGGTCGAGGGCGGGGCTCACTTCGCTCGGCGCGCCAAGCGACCAGCGAGGAGGCGTCGCGGCCGCCCCAGCCTTCTCCCGCCGCCGCGTCGTAGGCGGCCAGCGTGCTCGCCGCCAGCGGCAGCTCGGTTCCGGCCCGCGCCGCGGCCTCGGCCATCAGCCGCAGATCCTTGCGCACGCCGTCGATGTCGAAGCCGACATCGGGCGCGCCGCCGGCGAGCGCGGTGGCGATCTTGCCGGCGCGGCTCCTCAGCGCATTGGTGCCGCCGGAGCTCTCCTGCATGATCGCCAGCGCCTGGACGACGTCGATGCCGGTGCCGGCGATCAGCGACATCGCCTCGCGCAGCGCCTCCCAATAGACCGCGAGCGGCAGGTTGATGGCGAGCTTCATCGCCGCGCCGCTGCCGCTGGGGCCGAGGTAATCGACGCGGCGGCAGAGCTGCTCGAGCAGCGGCTTGGCGCGGGCGAAGGCCGCCGCATCGCCGCCGGCAAGGCCGAGCAGCTTGCCCTCGCGCGCCGGCCCCACCGTGCCGCCGACTGGGCATTCGAGGAGCGAGGCGCCCTTGGCCGCGACCGCGGCCGCCAGCCGCTTCGTCGCGTCGGGGGTGAGCGTGCTCATCTCGACGAAGAGTCTGCCCTCGGCCGTTCCCGCGAGCAGCCCGTCACCGCCGCCATAGACCGTCTCGGCGGCGCGCGCATCGGTGAGAATGCTGAGGATGGTGTCGTGCCGGCGCGCGAGCTCCGCCGGGCTCGTCGCCCAGGCCGCGCCGCGTTCCAGCAGCGGCGCCGCCTTGGCCTCGGTGCGGTTCCAGACCGTGACCCGATGGCCTTGCTCGATGAGCCGCAGCACCATCGCGCTGCCCATGCGGCCGGTGCCGCAAAAGCCGATTTCCATCCGCCCCTCCGTCCGCTCGTGCGCGATCGGGGTTAGCGCCGCGTCGCGCGAGGGTCAAGGCGGGCGAGGACGCGCGCGCGGCCCAACCTGCCGGTTCGCCGACCCTGCTGGCGCCGGCGGCGAACATTGTGGGTGACAATAAAATGTCCGCGATGCAAAGGCCCCGGATGAGTAATCATAAAGGCTTTACTGTCTTCACTACAAAGACGAGTCCGCTGAACTCCGCAACCTGTGATAGTGTTTACGGATTGGCATTGGGGGAGCCGCGGGAACGGAGAGGACTCCCATGATGCAACGGATTCTGCCTGCTCTCTCGCTTATCGCGCTGGCCGGCTGCCACCCTTACGCCACCGACGCGTCGGCCTTCGGCGTGAACGGCTATGCGCCGCAGCGCGGCCCGGTGCTGACCGGCGACGAGACCACGGCCGCCAGGGACCCTGCGCCGTTCAACCCGGCGCAGGTCCCCGCCTATGGAACGGTCGCGCTGGTGCCCGCGGTGTTCACGCCGACGCCGTCGGCGAAGCCGCCGCCGGCCGCGCCCGGCGGCGTCTTCCACGAGATCGACCCGCGCGGCGGCGATGTCGGATTCTGGAACGAAGATCCTGTGCTGAAGCGCGAGGCCGCGACCTATGCCGACCGCTATGTCGAGCGCATCAGCCTGCGCAACGGCGGCGTCATCACTTATGAGATGCTGACCCGCGGCACCTTCTCGGACGAGAGCGATGCCGATCTCATCCGCACGGATCTGGCGCTGCCGCCGTTCCGCGCGCGCGGCCTGCGCTTCGATGCCGACGCGCTGGAGCGGATCGGCCCCTTCACCTATCTCGCGCAATCCTCGCCCGGCTACACCTGCTTCATCTTCCGCGGCAAGTTCGGCGGCGGCGGCGGTGCTCCGACCGAAGAGGCGTACGGCAATCTCTGCTACGCCCGCGGGGCAAGGGATCTGGCATCGATCAAGGCGGAGATGCTCGATCTGCTGACGCATGCGCGCTTCGGCCCCGTGACCGCGGCAACCCTCACCGCTGCGGCGCCGGAGGCGGCGAAGCCCGCGGACGGCGAGGCAGCCTCGCCGCAGCCGCTGACCGTCGCTCTCGACCGTTGCCGCCTGGCCGTGAGCTTCAGCGCCGCGCCGGCTGCCGGCGGGAAGGGGGGCAGCCGCCACTACATCTACGCCGAGGGCAGCTACAGCGAGGAGGTGAGTTGCTCGTGCAAGCCCGATGTCGATTACGGCAAGCTCAGCCAGTTCGATGCCGTGGACAATGTGCGGCGGCTGGCCGAGGCGCGGGGCTACAAGCTGCAAAAGGCGACCTTCGATGAGACGCCGGAGCTCGGCCGGGAGCTCGCCTTCGAGGCGGTGGCCGAGAAAGACGCCGGCGAAGCCTTCCTCATCGGCCGCAGCTTCTACGGCCACTGCGGCTTCGCCGCGCTCACCACCGGCATCTCCTATGCCGACCTGCGCAAGGGACGGAAATTCGTGGGCTCCGTCGCCTCCGCTCCGCCGCCCGCCTCCGCCGAGGCAAGTCCCGCCGTCTATGACGCCGCCGTCACCAACGCCGCCAGCCCGAGCGGCCGCCAGAGCAATCCGCCGCCCCCGGCAGTGCCGGCGACGCCCGTCGCCAAGATCGACGCGGCGCCGGGCGATGTTCCCCCTGAGCCGCCGGCCGCCGCGCCGGCCGCCGCCGCGGCGACGCTGGTCGCGACCAAGCCGGGCGAGGACGCAGCGGTGGCCGGCGGCAGCGGCTCCTCGATGGCGCCGGAAGCGGCTCAGCCGCCCGCGCCCGACGAAGTGGCGCAGCGGCTGCGCCGGCTGAAGCTGCTGCTTGATCAGAAGCTCATCACGCCGGACGAATACGATGCCAAGCGCCAGGCCATTCTGAAGTCCTTGTAGCGCCGGATGGGGAGGCCGGCCGCGCCTCAGCTCATCAGGCCGAAGACGCCTCCGGAGGGCAGCGCCGCCGTCTGCGCGTTGCGCAGCCGGCGCAGCAGCAGGTCGCCGCGCCCGTCCTCGAAGAGGATGTCGGCGACTTGCTTGGCTGCCTCGAGCTGCATCGGAATGGCCGGGCTTTGCGGCGCGCCGCGCAGCTCCTCGAGCAGCAGCGTGGCGCGGCGCTCGATCTCCCCGCCGACATGCTCGACGGTCTCGCGGGCCGCGACGCCGAAGCCGTGGCGCGACCCGTGCTTCAGCAGGAAGGCGAGGAAGCGCGCGGCATCGAGCGCCGCGGTGATGGCGGCGCTGTCGGGCGAGCGCGTCAGGTCGGGGGCGGGCAGCGTGCGCCGCGCCTTGGCGCGCTCCATCTGCGGCAGCACCGCGAGCGCGGTCTCGCCGATGCTCAGCAGATCGGCGGTGACGGCGCGCGAGATCTCGCCGCGGGTCCTCAGGATGGCCTCGCCCCAGACGCTGTCGCGGCGGAAGCCGAACTCGCCGAGCAGGCCTTCGGCATTGCCGATGTAGTCGGCGAGCCACGCCCTGAGCTGCGCCAGCTTGAGGCTCGCCTCGCGCGTCTGGGCGAGCGTCACGATGTCGCGCGCCTGCTGCTGCAGGTCGATGATGAGGCGCTCGCCGACGATGCCGAACTCGGTGTCGCGCACCATGCTGTCGTTGGACTTCCAGGACAGCGCCCGTCCCAGCCGCAGGATCGTCCAGGCCGGCTCCAGCCGGTTGAGGAGGCCGAGGGCGAAATACCGCGCGTCGAGCCCGAAGGCATCGCTGAGGCGGAGGTAGTGCAGCTTCGCCTCGGTGACCGTTTCCGGCCCGAGATCGGTCAGCCGGCGCCCCTGCGCCTCGCCATGCTCGGCGGCGACGCGGACCACCGCGTCGATGCCGTTCTTGACGGCGCTGCCCAGCGGCAGCACGCGCGCGATCTCCTGCAGGTCGGTGCGCAGCAGCGGATCGGCCAGCAGCTTCTTGAGCGCGGCATCGGGCCGGCGCCGCTCGAGCTGGGCCAGCACGCCCTCGGTCCAGCCGCGCGCGGCCCGCGCCATGGTCTCGCCGAGCAGCGTCACGCCGTCCTCGTCGTTGCGCGCCACGAGCTGCTTCAGCTCCGCCTCGAAATCGCGGATTTCGCCGGCGGCGACGTGCTGCAGCGCCCGCCACCAGGGGTCGATGGTGGCGCGCGGGATCAGCCCCGGCCGGCGCGGCGCGTCGCGGCGGTCGCTGAGGAAATCCTCGAACCGGCTGCAGGCGAGCCGGCAGAGCGTCGGCACGCGCTTGGCCCCGGCGTGACGCAGCTGCGGCCGCAGCGCCGCCAGGATGGCCTCGCTCGGCAGCGTCTCCTGGCCCAGCACGCGCTCGGTCTCGACGCCGCGCGCCACCGCCGTCGCCTGGCCGGTGGAGAGCCTGGCCAGCACCTGCTTCAGCTTTTCCGCCTTGTCCTCGCGCATGCACCAGGAATATCCCGGAGCCCTGAAATCATGCGTTAATGATCTGTAAGGAAAGGGCGCTCGCCCGTCCTCTCCCCTTGCCTGCGACCGTCGGCTGAGGGGGATACTCGCGCGGGAGGCCCGGATGCGCCAACACCATGACATGGGCGGATTGCCGGCGGGGCCGGTGGAGCGGCAGGAGCACGACTACGCGCTCTGGGAAAAGCGCGTCGACGCGCTGATGATGCTGCTGGCCGAGCGCGAGCTGCTCCGCGTCGACGAGCTCCGCCGCAACATCGAGGCGCTGGCGCCCCAAGCCTATGAGACCATGAGCTATTACGAGCGCTGGATCTCGGCCATCGCCAACACCCTGCTGCAGCGCGGCGTGCTCACCGCCGACGAGCTCGGCCGCGCGCTGGCCGAGATCGAGGCGCGGGAGACGGGCGCATGAGCCCGACGGCGCTGGCGCCGCGGTTTCGCCCGGGGGCACGGGTCGCCGTGCGCTTCGCCGACCCGCCCGGCCATCTCCGCACGCCGTGGTACATCCGCGGCAAGGCGGGCGAGATCGAGCGGCTGTGCGGCGCCTTCGCCAACCCCGAGGAGCTCGCCTACAACCGGCCCGGCCTGCCGGCGCAGCCGCTCTACCGCGTGCGCTTCCGCCAGCGCGAGATCTGGCCCGATTATGCCGGGCCGGCGCAGGACACGATCGAGGTCGAGATCTATCAGCACTGGCTCGAGCCCGCGGAATGAGCGCGCCATGACCGAGACCGGCCACCACCACCCGCATCCCCATCCGCATCCGACCGCGCCGGACCGGGACGGGCCGCCGAGCTATTATCAGGCGCTGGAGATCGCGGTGCGCGAGCTGCTCATCGGCAAAGGCGTGTTCACCGCCGATGACGTCCGCCGCGCCGTCGAGGCGATGGATGCGCGCACGCCGGCGCAAGGCGCGCGGGTCGTGGCGCGGGCCTGGACCGATCCCGCCTACAAGGCGCGGCTGCTGGCGGACGGCACCGCGGCGGTGCGCGAGCTCGGTATCGACACGCTGACGGCGCGGCTCATCGTCGTCGAGAACCGGCCGGGCCTGCACAATCTCGTCGTCTGCACGCTCTGCTCCTGCTATCCGCGCGCCGTGCTGGGCCTGCCGCCCGACTGGTACAAGAGCCGCGCCTATCGCAGCCGCGCCGTGCGCGAGCCGCGCGCGGTGCTGCGGGAATTCGGCACCGAGCTGCCGCCGGAGGTCGAGCTGCGCGTCCATGATTCGACCGCCGATATGCGCTACCTCGTGCTGCCGGAGCGGCCGGCGGGAACCGAGGGCTGGAGCGAGGAGCGGCTCGCGGCGCTGGTGACGCGCGACAGCATGATCGGCGTGACACGGTGCCGGGCATGAGACCCGCGGGAGGCCGGTGATGGCCGAGGATCAGCTCGCGGGCTTGATGGTGGCGGGCCATCCGCTGTCGGCGGAGATCATCAATTCGCTGAAGCAGGCGAGCGCCGCCACCGGCGTCGATTTCGATTTCCTGGTGGCGCAGGCCAGCGTCGAGAGCGGTCTGCGCGGCGCGGCCCATTCCCGTCAGCGCCATTCCAGCGCCTCCGGCCTGTTCCAGTTCACCGCCCAGACCTGGCTGCAGATGATGCGCCAGCACGGCGCCGAGTACGGCTATGGCGATCTCGCCGAGCGCATCGCGCCGCAGGCCAACGGCCATCTCGGCGTCGGCAATCCTGCCGTCGAGAAGCAGATCCTCGACCTGCGCAAGGACGTGAAGCTGGCGGGGATCATGGCGGGCGAGCTGGCGAAGCACAACGCGGCGGCGCTGCAGCACGTCTTCCACCGCAAGGCCAACGCCGCCGAGCTCCATCTCGCGCATCTGCTGGGCGCCACCGGGGCGATCCGCTTCCTCGAGGCGCGCGCCGCCGATGCGGCGCAGCCCGCCGCCGATGTCGTGCCCGCCGCGGCGCGGCAGAACCCTGATATCTTCTTCGAGCGCGGCAACCACACGCCGCACACGGTCGCCGCCGTCTACGGCAAGATCAAGAACCGCATCGAGACGCCGCTCAAGCAGATCGCCGCCGCGACCCAGGCGCCGCCCAAGCCCGGCGCCGCCGACGGCCTGCGCCCCGGCCCCGGCATCATCGACACGCCGCCCAAGGGGAAGCGGGCGTAGCTGGCGAGTTGTCAGTATTCAGTTGTCAGTTGTCAGTCGTCCGTTGCCGCGCCAATCTGACAACTGACAACTGAAAACTGACCACTTCCACCCCATGTCCCGTTCCGAGCGGCTGCTCGATCTGCTTCAGCTGCTGCGCCGGCATCGCCGGCCGGTGCGCGGCAGCGAGCTCGCGGCCGAGCTCGGCGTGTCGCTGCGCACCGTCTATCGCGACATCCAGAGCCTGGCCGGGCGTGGCGCGCCGATCGAGGGGGCGGCCGGGCTCGGCTATGTGCTGCGCCCCGGCTACACGCTGCCGCCGCTGATGTTCAGCGAGGAGGAGATCGAGGCGGTGGTGCTGGGCTCGCGCATGGTGGCGGAATCCGCCGATGCGCCACTCGCCCGCGCCGCCCGCGACGCGCTGGCGAAGATCACCGCCGTGCTGCCGGAGCCGCGGCGCGAGGAGGTGGCGAGCCTCGGGCTGCTTTCGGCCAAGCGCACGCTGCTGGCGCCCGACGGCGTCGATCTCGCGCGGCTGCGCAAGGCGATCCGCGCCGAGCGAAAGCTCTGGATCCATTACCGCGACGAGGCCGGCAACCACACCGAGCGCCGGGTCTGGCCGATCGCGCTCACCTTCTTCGATCGCGTGCGGCTGCTGGCCGCCTGGTGCGAGCTGCGCCAGGGTTTTCGCCATTTCCGCACCGACCGCATCGCCGGCCTGGCCGAGACCGAGGAGCGCTTCCCCCGCCGGCGCCGCGCGCTGATGAAGGAATGGCGCGAGATCCAGGGCGTGGCCGAGCCCGACTGCTGACAGGATCTGTCGCGCCCAGCGTCCAGACTGCGTGCTGGTGATTGTCGGCCCGAGGGCCATCCCATGAGCACCCTTCGTCATCGCCGCGCCGCGCCGCGGCGGCATCCCTTCGCAGCGAGCGGAACCGCGCTCGCGCGGCTCCTCGCGATGCTGGCCGAGTGGCGCCGGCGCCGCTTCAGCCGCGCCGCGCTCGGCCGCCTGTCCCATCGCCAGCTCCGCGATATCGGCATTACGCCGGCCGAGGCCGAGCGCGAATGCGCCAAGCCGTTCTGGCGCGCTTAGCCGGGCGCGGCGGCCTTCTTGCGCACGTAATGGCGATGCGCCTTGGCACGGTTGCCGCAGGCGCTCATCGCGCACCAGCGGCGGTTGCCGCTCTTGCTGTCGTCGAGGAACAGCCATTGGCAGTCGGGGTTGGCGCAATGCCGCACCCGGGCGAGGCGCTTGCCGGTGAGCAGGTCGCCCGCCGACCACAGCACCGGCGTCAGCAGCCGCACGGCGCTGGGCTCGCCCGGCGCCACGCGCCAGCCGAAGCCGGTTTCCAGCGGCTCGACCGCGCAGCGCGGCGAGGCTTCGGCGAGCGCGCGGTTGAGCCGCTCCAGCTCGGCGGGCGGGAGCGGCGCCGAGCCGCTCGCATGGAACAGGCGATAGACCGTCTCGCGCAGCACCAGCGCCTGCGCGAAGAGCCCGGTCGCGTCCGGCGCCTCGGCCTCCGCCCAGCGCGCCAGCGCCGCCCGCTCGTCTTCCGGCAGGCCGGCTTTCGCCACGCACCAGGCGAGGAGGTCGCGGAAGCCGCCCAGCTCCTCCGTCGGCCGCAGCGAGCCGCGCCAATAGCGGGTATTGGCGAAATCGAGGCACAGCTCCTCGCCAGGGGCGGCGATCCAGGGCGGGTCGGCGTCGTCGATCATGCCTCTGACATACTAACCATCATGCCGGTTGACAAGCCCATCCGAACCTGCTTTTCCTATAACCATCATGATGGTTATACAGGGCAGGAGGACGACATGATCGACCATCTCTCCATTGGCGTGCGCAGCATCAAGGCGGCGCGGCGCTTCTACGACGCGGTGCTGGCGGCGCTGGGCTATCGGCTGCTGCAGGAGTATCCGACCTCGCTCGGCTATGGCGACGCGCATGCCGAGCTGTGGCTGCTCGAGGCCGAGCGGCCGGTGCCGGCGGACGAGCAATCCGGGCTGCATCTCTGCTTCGGCGCGCCCGATCGCAAGAGCGTCGACGCCTTCCACCAGGCGGCGCTCAAGGCCGGCGGCAAGGACAATGGCGGTCCGGGACTGCGGGCGGATTACGGCCCCGATTACTACGCCGCCTTCGCCATCGATCCCGACGGCTATCGGCTGGAGGCCTATTGCGGGAAGTAAGCGCGAGCGCGAAGCGCTCGTCGCTGGCGGGCGTCAGCGGTTGCTCTTGCAACCGCGAAAGCCCGCACGGTGCAGGCTAGCCGCTACCGTGCGGCTCCCGCGCTTGCTAACGCAAGCGCTGACGCCGCCTCGGACGAATTCGCTGCGCGAATTCGCCTAGGCAACCTTCGCCATCGCCGCGGTGCGGCGGTCGAAGCGCCAGACGAAGGCCGGCGGGAAGTTGCGCCAGACGCGGGCGACGACGCGGCCGGAGACGGCGAAATCGCGCGCCGGCAGCGGCGAAGCCAGGCCATAGGTGAACTGCACCAGGCTGCCGCGCTCGCCCATCACCGCGAAGCATTGCTCGACGATGCGCTGGCGCAGCCGCTTCGGCATCGACAGCAGCGGCAGGCCGGAGACGATGGCGGAGACGCTGCCGACGCCCAGCGGGCGCAGCAGCGCCGCGAGATGCGCCGCATCGCCGGCGACCACGCGCAGCTCCGGAAAGCGCTCGGCGAGCAAGCGATGGAGGCGCTCGTCGCGCTCGACCACGACCAGCTTCTCCGGCGGCAGCCCGGAGGCGAGCAGCGCACGGGTGATGCTGCCGGTGCCGCCGCCGAGCTCGACGACGAGACGGGCCTGACGCGGCTCGATCTGGCCCGCCATGGCGCGGCCGAGATAGCGGCTCGACGGCGCCAGCGCGCCGATGCGGTGCGGCGCCTTCAGCCAGCGGCTGAGAAACAACGCCATCTCGCCCTCGGCGGCGTCCCGCCGCGTGGCCGTCTTGCGGCTCTCGCCCGCCCTGTCGAAGCTGCGGATGATATCGTCCCTCATCGATCATGCTCGGCCGGCCCCGCGGCGACGCGGGGGTCAGCATTGACGGTTGATTAAAACCGGGAGAAATGCCGCCCTGTCAAGCGCTTGTTACGAAACCCGGGGTGTCGCGCCCGGCGGCGGGGGCGGCCGCCACCCCCTCCGAAAGGGCCGGGGGCCTTTCCTTAAGTAGTTGTTTCCGATGGTTCTCCATCATCTTTGTCATGCGGCGATTGCGCCTGGGCACCGGCGCCGGGGTTGAGTACATCTTGATCAGGCAAAGGCACGGGGGCCGTTGGCGTCGGCGGCCGACCTACGAAAAAGGCGCGGACGGGAGATGACGATGCGGGCCGAGCAGCGCAAGCAGGAAGCGGTCGAGACGGCGGCGGAACTCGCGGTGCAGCGGCTCAAGGGCGAGCGCGGCGCCGATGTCGCGCGTTTCCTGCGCCGGTTCTACGGCCACGTGCCGCCCGAGGACATCGTCGGGCGCTCGTCCGACGAGCTCTACGGCGCGGCGCTGTCGCTGTGGCGCTTCGCCGAGAGCCGTCCGTCCGGCCGCGCCAAGCTGCGCGTGATCAACCCGCGACTCGAGGAGCATGGCTGGCGCTCGCCGCGCACGGTGATCGAGATCGTGAACGACGACATGCCGTTCCTGGTCGACAGCGTGACCTCGGCGCTCGCCGCACAGGGCGTCGCCGTCCATCTCATCATCCACCCCATCCTGCGGCTGGAACGCGACGAAGGCGGGCGCATCGTCGCCTTATGCGAGCGCGAGGCCAAGGCGAACGGCAACGCGCTGCGCGAATCCTTCATGCATGTGGAGATCGGCGAGGAATCCGATCCGCAGCGCCTGGCCGAGCTCGCGGCGCTGCTCGAGCGCGTGCTGGGCGAGGTGCGCGCCGCGGTCGAGGATTGGCAGCAGATGCGCCGGCGGCTCGCAGCCATCGTCGCCGATCTCGGTACCCATCCGCCGCCGCTCGATGCGGCGGAGCGCACCGAGGCGCTCGACTTCCTCGCCTGGCTCGACGACGACAACTTCACCTTCCTGGGCTTCCGCGAATACCGCTTCGGCGAGGCGCGCGGCGGCGGCCTCGACATCGTCCCGGGCAGCGGCCTCGGCATCCTGCGCGACGACGGCTACACCGTGTTCGATGGCTTGCGCAATTTCGCCACGCTGCCGCCCGATGTACGCGAGTTCCTGCGCGAGCCGCGGGTGCTGATGATCAGCAAGTCGAACCGGCGCACGCTGGTGCATCGTCCGGTGCATATGGACGTCATCTGCATCAAGATGTTCGACGCGAACGGACGGGCCGTAGGCGAGCGGCTCTTCGTCGGCCTCTTCACCTCGCTTGCCTACAGCCGCAGCCCGCGCCAGATACCGCTGCTGCGCCGCAAGGTGTGGAACGTGCTGCAGCGCAGCGGCTTCGGCCCTTCGAGCCATGACGGCAAGGCGCTGCAGCACATTCTCGACAATTATCCGCGCGACGAGCTCTTCCAGATGGGCGATGGCGAGCTCTACGACACCGCCCTCGGCATCCTCAATCTGCAGGAGCGCCAGCGTGTCGCCCTCTTCGTGCGCCGCGACCCCTTCGAGCGCTTCATCTCCTGCCTCGTCTACGTCCCGCGCGAGCGCTACGACACGGCGCTGCGCCGGCGCTTTGCCGCCATCCTCGAAGAGGCGTTCGGCGGCACCGTCGACAGCTTCAACACCCAGCTCGACCAATCGATGCTCGCCCGCGTCCATTTCATCCTGCGCACCACCCCGGGGCATCTCGCGCTCGCCGATATCGAGCAGGTCGAGCGCCGCCTCGCCGAGGCCAGCCGCAGCTGGGGCGATCGTCTGGCGGAGGCGCTCGGCGAGGCGCATGGCGAGGAAGCGAGCCGGGCGCTGCTGCAGCGTTACGGCGAGGCGTTCCCCATCGCCTATCGCGAGCGCTTCAGCGCCGCAGTGGCCGTCGGCGACGTCGAGCGCTTCGAGGCACTGCGCCAGGGTGCCGCGATCGGCGTCGCGCTCTACCACACGCTCGAGGCCGAGACGGCCGAACTGCGCTTCAAGATCTATCGCGCGGGCCTGCCGCTGCCGCTCTCCGACGTGCTGCCGGTGCTCGAGCATCTCGGCCTCAAGGTCATCGCCGAGGTGCCCTATGCCTTCGCGCCGGCGGGTGGACCGGCGCTGTCGATGCAGGATTTCAGCCTGGTGGCGACCGCCGGCGATGTCGATGTCGGGCGCGACCGCGCGCGTTTCGAGGCGGCCTTCCTCGCCATCTGGTCGGGCGCGATGGAGAGCGACGGGCTCAACCGCCTGGTGCTCGCGGGCGGGCTCGATTGGCGCCAGGTGACGGTGCTCAGGCTTTATTCGAAAGTGCTGCGCCAGGGCGGGAGCGCTTACAGCCAGGCCTATATGGAGGATGCGCTCGCCGCGCATCCCGCGATCGCCGCCGATCTCGTCCGGCTGTTCGAGCGCCGCTTCGATCCCGCCGGCGAGGAGCATCGCGACACCGACGAGACCCGCGCCGCGGTCGCGGTGGAGCAGGCGCTCGAGAAGGTGCAGGGGCTCGACGAGGACCGCATCCTGCGCAGCTTCCTGCTGCTGGTGCGCAAGAGCCTGCGCAGCAACTACTTCCAGCGCCTGCCGGGCGGCGCGCCCAAGCCCTATCTCTCGGTGAAGCTGGCGAGCCGCGAGATCGAGCTGCTGCCGCTGCCGCGCCCGCTCACCGAGATCTACGTGCTGAGCCCGCGCATGGAGGGCGTGCACCTGCGCGGCGGCAAGGTGGCGCGCGGCGGCATCCGCTGGTCCGACCGCAAGGAGGATTTCCGCACCGAGATCCTCGGGCTGATGAAGGCGCAGATGGTGAAGAACGCCGTCATCGTGCCGACCGGCTCGAAGGGCGGCTTCGTGCTGAAGCGCCCGCCGGCCGCGCGCGATGCGCTCCAGGCCGAAGGCGTCGAATGCTACAAGACGCTGCTGCGCGGCCTGCTCGATCTCACCGACAACATCGTCGGCGGCGCCATCGTGCCGCCGCGCGAGGTGGCGCGGCACGACGGCGACGACCCCTATCTCGTCGTCGCCGCCGACAAGGGCACGGCCAGCTTCTCCGACATCGCCAACGCCGTCTCGGCCGAATACGGCTTCTGGCTCGGCGACGCCTTCGCTTCCGGCGGCTCGGAAGGCTACGACCATCGCGCGATGGGCATCACCGCGCGCGGCGCCTGGGAGGCGGTGAAGCGCCATTTCCGCGAGCGCGGCGCCGACATCCAGGCGGCCGACTTCACCGTGGTCGGCGTCGGCGACATGTCGGGCGATGTCTTCGGCAACGGCATGCTGCGCTCGCAGCACATCAAGCTGGTCGGCGCCTTCGACCACCGCCACATCTTCCTCGACCCCGGCCCCGATCCCGTGAAGAGCTTCGCCGAGCGCCGGCGGCTTTTCGAGCTGCCGCGCTCGAGCTGGGCGGATTACGACCGTGCGCTGATCTCGCGCGGCGGCGGCGTCTGGGAGCGCGGCATCAAATCGATCGAGCTGTCGCCCGAAGCGGGCGCCCGGCTCGGCATCGCCCGCAAGCACGTGACCCCGGCCGAGCTGATCCAGGCGCTGCTCAAGGCGCCGGTCGACCTGCTCTGGTTCGGCGGCATCGGCACCTATGTCAAGGCGAAGGAGGAGCGCCACGCCGATGTCGGCGACCGCGCCAACGACGCGCTGCGCGTCGATGCCGAGGATCTTCGCGCCGCGGTCGTCGGCGAGGGCGCCAATCTCGCGGTGACGCAGCGCGGGCGCGTCGCTTACGCCTTGAAAGGCGGCCGCATCAATACCGACGCCATCGACAATTCCGCCGGCGTCGACACCTCCGACCACGAGGTCAACATCAAGATCGCGCTCGACGCCGTGGTGGCGGCGGGCGATTTGACGACGAAGCAGCGCAACACGCTGCTGCACGAGATGACGCCGGCGGTGGCCGAGCTGGTGCTCGCCGACAACGATCTCCAGGGCATGGCGCTGACGCTCGCCGAGGCGCAGGGGCCGGAGCGGCTCGACCAGCAGCTGCGCGTGATGCGCGCGCTGGAGCGTGCCGGCGAGCTCGATCGCGCCGTGGAGTTCCTGCCCGGCGACGAGGCGCTCTCGACCCGCGCCGCCGCCGGCCGCGGGCTGGTCCGGCCGGAGCTCGCGGTGCTCATGGCCTATGTCAAGCGCTCGCTGGCGCACGAGCTCGTCGCCGCCGGCATCGGGCACGACCCGCAGCTCGAGCGCGATCTGCTGGCGTATTTCCCGCCGGTCCTGGTCGAGCGCTTCCGCGCCGCGATCGCCCAACACCGCCTGCGCAACGAGATCATCGCCACCGTCGCGGCCAACGATCTCGTCAATCGCGGCGGCATCACCTTCTTCTCGGAGATGCGCGAGCAGACCGGCCGCGGCGCCGGCAACGTCACCCGCGCCTATATGATCGTCAAGCAGGTGTTCGATCTCGAGACGCTGTGGCGGGCGGTGAGCCGGCTCGACAACAAGGTGCCGGCGCAGACCCAGACCGAGATGCTGCTCGCCGGCAGCCGCCTGCTGGAGCGCGCCACCGCCTGGTTCCTGCGCTCCAGCACGACGCTCGACATCCAGGCGCAGATCGACGCCTTCCGCCCCGGCGTCGAGCAGCTCGCCGACCACATCACCGAGATCCTGCCGGCGCCGCAGCGCGCCGAACTCGCGCGCCGCGCCGACGCGCTGGTGCAGCGGCAGGTTCCGTCGGAGGTGGCGCTGATGGCGGCGCGGCTCGACTTCCTGGTCTCGGCCGTCAACGTCGTGCGGCTCGCGCTCGGCGGCGGCGCGGGGATCGTCGAGATCGGCCGCGGCTTCTACGCCATCGGCGCGCGCTTCCGGCTCGACGCGCTGCGCATGGCGGCGCGGCGGCTCAAGCCCGCGACCGCCTGGCAGAAGGTCGCGGTCGACGCGCTGCAGGAGGATTTCTACGCGCATCAGGCCGAGTTCGCGGCGAAGGCGATCGCCGAAGGCGGTGATTTCGCGGCCTGGATCGAGGCGCAGGCGGGGGCGCTCGGCCGCATCGAGGCGCTGCTGCGCGAGATCGAGGCGACCCCCAGCCCCAACGTCGCGATGCTCATCGTTGCCAACCGCGCGCTGCGCGGCTCGCTCGCCGGCTAGGCTCCTAGGAGCCTTTCCCAGGGACGGGGCGGCGCGGTACTATCGCGAGCCTCGGACAAGGAGCAGGGATCATGCCGCGGGACCAGGCCGGCGGCGGCGGGCGCAGGCCGTCGCGCAATGTGCTGGGCGAGACGCTCGAAGGCTGTTCGGCGAAGCCGGCGACCGGCTTCTTCCGCAATGGCTGCTGCGACACCGCGCCCGAGGATGTCGGCAGCCACACCGTTTGCGCGGTGATGACCGCCGAGTTCCTGGCTTTTTCCAAGGCGCGCGGCAACGATCTCTCGACCCCGGTGCCGAGCTTCGGCTTTCCCGGGCTCAAGCCGGGTGATCGCTGGTGCCTCTGCGCGCCGCGCTGGCAGGAGGCCTTCGAGGCCGGCCATGCGCCGCGCGTCGTGCTGCGCGGGACCCATGAGGGCGCGCTCGACCACTGCACCCTCGCCGATCTGAAGCGCTTCGCCGTCGATCTCAGCTAACTCTCACAAGCCGATCCCGCGCGCCATCAGCGCATCGCTGGTCCCTTGTCCCGGCCGCCCGCGTTATTCCGCCGCCATCTCGCCGGAGCCGCCGAACTCCTGGGGAAAGTCCCTGAACTTCGGCAGCCCGTCGCGCATCGGCAGCACGGTCTCGGCATAATTCACATGCACGCCCGGCCGGAAGGCGAGCGTCGGCAGCGTGGCGGCGAACACGTCCACCAGCCCCAGCGTCGGGTGGTTGGTCATCAGGTGACCGCCGCAGGACCGGCAATATTGCCGCTGGCTCAGGGGCGTCTTCTGATATGTCGCAAGCAGCTCGGCACCGGCGCTCACACGCACCTGATCCGGCTTCCATAGAGTGAAGGCGTTCACCGGTCCGCCCGACCAGGACCGGCAGGATCGGCAATGGCAGTATCCCATGCCCTCAGGCTCGCCCGTCACCTCCACCTGGACGGCACCACAGAAGCAGGTACCACGATAGGTCTCAGCCATCTCAAGAGCCTCCCTTCTGGCGGCCGGTCTTGGAGCAAGGCGTGGCTGCCGGCCGTGACGGAAGATTAGCGAGCGATCCGAATGCCGCGCAACGAGTGTCTAGCTTTCTTCGCCGATGGCGTTGGCGAACGTCGCGAGGGCGGCGCGGAGCCGCGCGGAGAGCGCGGCGTCGCCGACGATCCCGTCGGCGTCGAGGCCGCGCCCGAGCAAGGGCAGGGTGATCGACGCGCCCTCGATCAGCCGCGCCGACATCGTGTCCAGGGTCAGGCGCAGATGAGCGTCGGCATGGACCGCGCGCGGCGAGGCATTGATGAGCGCCACCGGCTTGCCGGGGAATTCCACGCTGGCGACGAGCCAGTCCAGCGCGTTCTTCATCGCGCCTGCGACGCCGCGCGCGTATTCCGGGCTGCAGAGCAGCATTCCCTGGCACGATCCGATATGGCGGCGCAAGGCGAGGACCGGCGCCGGCGGCTGATCGGTATCGAGATCCGGGTTGAAATGCGGCAGCGCGGCGAGCCCGTCATAGAGCACGATCTCCAGCGCCGGCGGCGCCAGTCGCGCCGCCGCCAGCAGAACCGCGGTGTTCGAGGAATTCGCCCGCAGGCTGCCCGAGATCGCGAGAATGCGCATGGCCGCTTGGTACCGCAGACGCCCAGCCGACGCCAGCCGGCCGCGCCTGCAACGCAGCCACGCCGGAGCGAGGCTCGACCGCGTCGCCGCTCCTCTGTCATGCTGCCGGGCGAGGACGGAGATGCGGATGAAGCTGCCTTTGACCGGAGCCTGCCAATGCGGCGAGATCGGCTACGCCATCGCTGCCGAGCCGATGACCGTCTATGCCTGCCACTGCCATAGCTGCCAGCGCCAGACCGGCGCCGCTTTCGCCCTCTCGATGGTGGTGCCGCGCGCCGCCATCGGCATCACCCGCGGCACGGCGCGGGAATGGCAGCGGCCGCCGGCGCAGACCGCCAGCCGAACGCCGACGCTCTGCCTGTTCTGCGGCGGCTGCGGCGCGCGGCTCTATCACCTGCCGTCGCGCAGTCCCGAGATCGCGGTGGTGAAGCCGGGCACGCTCGACGACACAAGCTGGCTCGCCGCCGTCGGCCATATCTGGACGGAGGATGCGCAGCCCTGGGTCCCGATCCCGTCGACCACGGTGAACTACCCGCGCCAGCCGCCCGATCTCGCCGCGCTGACGGCGGCCTGGCGGGCACGGCGCTGACGACGGTCCGGTCGGGCCGAGGCCTTTGCCGGCCAAGCCCCTATTGAACTTCGCGCCGGCGTATTTTGCCAGCGGCCGACGCAACTGCGACGGCAGGGGCCTACGGGAAAGCACCTATTGATCTTTTTGCTTTATTGAAATGCGCGATATGAGAGCAATTCGGCGTCGAAAAAACCTCGACATACGTATAGTATTTGCACGGCCACTCCGAAAACGGGTAAACTTTAACAGGGGTCATTCACAACCCGGGGGTGGAATGAAACCGACCATGACCAAGAGCCAGCAGGAGGACGTGACCAGCAGCGGCACAAAACGCCGGCGCACGGCGAAACTTGACGGCCCGCATCCCATCGACATCCATGTCGGCGCGCGCATCAGGCATCGCCGCGCCGTCCTCGGCCTCAACCAGACCGAACTCGCGCTGAGAGTTGGCGTCACCTTCCAGTCGATCCAGAAATACGAGCGCGGCACCAACCGCGTCAGCGCCAGTCGACTGCAGGAGATCGCCGAGGTGCTCAGCGTGCCGATCAGCCATTTCTTCGAAGGGCTGTCGGCGGGCGAGGAGGCAGGGGCCGGTGATATGCCGGCGGGCGAGCTCACGGCGCAGGAGATCCGCGACCTCAACGGCGCCTTCGCCTCGATCAAGGACAAGACGGTGCGTCAGGCGGTGTTGCATCTGCTGAAGGGCGTCGCCGGCCGTGGCGCGCTCGATAGCCGCGTCGTTGCGAGCCTGTCGACGCTGACCGCCTGAAGCGGGCGAGGCCGGACGACGATCGACGCCGGCGCGGATGTGCCGTTGCGCTGCCGTACGCTCGCGACCATTGCCACCTTCGATGCGGCGACCATGTCGAGCGTCGCACGCTGCCGCTCGATCGGCTCGCCCTTGGTCATCGCCGCCTGTCGCGCAGCAGCGCGCGATAGGCGGGCTTGCCCGTGGCGAGCCAGAGCGCGTTGACGATGACGATGAAGCCGGAAATGCCGATGGTGTAGGCCGGCCACAGGATGTGGTAGCCGATCGTCCAGGCGAATTGCAGGCGCGACAGCTGCACGGTATCCATGCGGGGCTCCCGGCCGGATCGCCATCCCAGCTAATACCGCGCCGCGCGATTTGTCGCGGGGCACGTGGCCCCGTGCGCTCAGCGCTGGTCGACGGGAGGCGGCGGCGGCGCGGGCTGCGGCGGCTCGACCACCACCGTACCGCCATTCGTGGGCTTCGACGTCTCCTTGCCGACGACGTAGCCGCCGCCGGCGCCCGCACCGGCCGCGGCGAGGAGGCAGCCGCCGAGCGGCAGCGTGGCGAGCGGAACGAGCAGGAAAAGGGGCGCAAGACGCGTCACGGCGGCAGAACCTCACGGCAGGAAGCGCGATGGTCTCGAGGGAAAACGGGCGGCGCGCGTCGCCGGTTCCGGGGACCGGTTTCGCCGGCCGCGCTGTTGACGCCGCCATGGGCGAAGCTTCCGGAGCGACAAGAATGCACAAGATCAAGGCACTGCTGTTCCTGGCGCTGGTCGGCGTCGGCCTCGCCGGCAGCCTCTCGGCCTGCGTCATCGAGGATGACGGTCACGGCGGCTGGCACGACCACCACGACTGGCGCTGAGCCGGAGCCGGGCCGGGCGCCATCGCCCGGCCCGGCGGCCGGCGGGCGCGGGGCGTGCTATGATGCGGCCGGGAAAGGAGACCGGCGATGGAGGTGATACCGCTCGCCCAAGGCTTCGGCGCCGAGCTCACCGGCCTCGGCCTCGTCGAGGTGGCCTCGAGCGACGCGGCCTATCGCGCCGTCCGCGCCGCCTTCGAGGCGCATTCGCTGCTGGTGTTCCGCGGCCAGAGCGTCGGCGACGATCTTCAGGCGGCGTTCTCGCGCGCCTTCGGCCCGCTCGAGCTGGTCAAGGTCGGATCGGTGGGGCATGGCGGCTTCTACAGCCGGCTGAACAATCTGGCGCCCGACGGCACGGTCGTGCCGGAGAACGATCGCCAGATCTGGCGCGCGCGGGCGAACCAGCTCTGGCACACCGACAGCTCCTTCAAGGCGACGCCGGCGCTCGCCTCGGTGCTGTCGGCGCGCCATCTGCCGAGCGCCGGCGGCGAGACCGAATTCGCCTCGACCCGGCTCGCCTGGGAACGGCTGCCGCCGGCGCAGCAGCAGCGGCTCCAGGATGCGATCGTCACCCACTCCTACGCCAATTCACGCGACCAGATCCATCCGGAGCTGATGACCGCCGAGGAGCGCGCGGCCTTGCCGCCGGTGCGCTGGCGCATGACCTGGCGCAATCCGGTCAACGGCCGGCGCGCGCTCTATATCGCCTCGCATGCCTATGGGATCGACGGCATGGGCGACAACGAGGCGAAGGCGCTCTTGGCCGGGCTCATCGCCGAGGCGACGCGGCCCGAACGCACCTATCTCCACCGCTGGCGCCCGGGCGACGTGGTAATGTGGGACAACCGCGCCACGCTGCATCGCGGCCGGTCCTGGCCGCTTGCGGAGCCGCGCGTGATGGTGCGCACCACCATCCAGGCGCGCGACGAGGATGGCGTCGCGGAGATGCGCCCGGCGGCGTGAGCCGGGTTCAGCGTCCGTCTTCGGCGCGCAGCACCGGCTTGTCTTCGCTCTTCGCCAGCCATTCGGGCAGGTATTTCCGCTCCAGCTCGATGATCTCGGGCATGGTCTCCTGCGCCCATTGCCGCGAGTTCGGGCGTGTTGTCGTACCATTTGCAGGAGGCGACCTGCTGCTGCGTCTCGTCGTCGCCGGCGGCCCTCGGGCGCAGCGAGAAGCGCGCCTTCCAGACGCCGACGCGCGGCGCCACCAGCGCATAATAGGTCCGCTTCGGCAGGAGCTGCGCGTCCATGAAATCGGCGGATTCGCCGATCACCATGAAGCGATGCTGGCCCGGCGGAACGACGTAGGCGAGCTTCATGCCGCTCGAGACGATGCCGACAAAGGCCGGCGGATCGGAGGTGACATCGAAGACCGAGGATTGTACCGCGCCGCCGAAGGCGGAGGAGCGATAGAACACCACCGTCGCCTTGTCCGGCTGCGGCGCGGCGATCACCGCGGGCTCGGGGATTGCCGTCATGCGGCTGCTGGTGCAGGCGCCAAGACCGAGCACCGCGGCCGCGATCATCGCCATTCGAATAATCTTCAAGGTGCTTCTCCTGTTTGCGCGCCATCCCCGGCGCGTTGGTTTGTCGCGACGGTGTCCTATCCGCGGTTCATCCGATTATCGACGAGGTCCGTCACCACCGCGGGATCGGCCAGCGTCGAGGTGTCGCCGAGCTGGCCGTGCTCGTTGGCGGCGATCTTGCGCAGGATGCGGCGCATGATCTTGCCGCTGCGTGTCTTGGGCAGGTTGGGCGCCCACTGGATGAGATCGGGCGCGGCGATCGGGCTGATGTGCTTGCGCACCCAGCCGACGAGCTCGCGGCGCAGCTCCTCGCTCGGCTCGAAGCCGGTCTTCAAGGTGACATAGGCGTAGATGCCCTGTCCCTTCATGTCGTGGGGATAGCCCACCACCGCAGCCTCGGCGACCTTCTGATGCGCCACCAGCGCGCTCTCGACCTCGGCGGTGCCGAGGCGATGGCCGGCGACGTTGATGACGTTGTCGACCCGGCCGGTGATCCAATAGTAGTCGTCCTCGTCGCGGCGCGCGCCATCGCCGGTGAAATAGCGGCCGGGGAAGGCCGAGAAATAGGTCTCGACGAAACGCTTGTGGTCGCCGAACACGGTGCGCATCTGCCCCGGCCAGCTGTCGGCGATGCAGAGATTGCCCTCGGCCGCGCCCTCGATCAGCTTGCCGTCATTGTCGACCAGCACCGGCTTGACGCCGAAGAACGGCCGCGTCGCCGAGCCGGGCTTCAGCGGCGTGGCGCCCGGCAGCGGCGTGATCAGGATGCCGCCGGTCTCGGTCTGCCACCAGGTGTCGACGATCGGCACGCGGCCGTCGCCGACGACGCGGTGATACCACAGCCAGGCCTCGGGGTTGATCGGCTCGCCCACCGAGCCGAGCAGCTTCAGCGAGCGGCGCGAGGTGCAGGTGACGAAATGCTCGCCCTCGCGCATCAGCGCGCGGATGGCGGTGGGCGCGGTGTAGAAGATGTTGACCTTGTGCTTGTCGATCACCTGCCAGAAGCGCGAGGGATCGGGATAGTTCGGCACGCCCTCGAACATCAGCGTGGTGGCGCCGTTGGCCAGCGGCCCGTAGACGATGTAGCTGTGCCCGGTCACCCAGCCGACATCGGCGGTGCACCAGTAGATGTCGCCGTCGTGATAGTCGAAGACGTATTGATGCGTCAGGGCGGTGAAGAGCAGGTAGCCGCCGGTGGTGTGCAGCACGCCCTTGGGCTTGCCCGTCGAGCCCGAGGTGTAGAGGATGAAGAGCGGATCCTCGGCGCTCATCTCGGCCGGCGGGCACTCCTTCGCCGCGGTCGCCATCGCGTCGTGATACCAGAGGTCGCGGCCTTCGACCCAGCCGACGGCGCCGCCGGTGCGGCGCACCACGATCACCGTCTTGACGCCGGGGCATTGCTTCAGCGCCTCGTCGGCATTGGCCTTGAGCGGCACCTTGCGCCCGCCGCGCAGCCCTTCATCGGCGGTGATGACGATGTCCGAGCGGCAATCCTGGATGCGGTTGACGAGGCTGTCGGGCGAGAAGCCGCCGAAGACCACGGAATGGATGGCGCCGATCCGCGCGCAGGCGAGCATGGCGAAGGCCGCCTCGGGGATCATCGGCATGTAGATGGTGACGCGGTCGCCCTTCTTGCAGCCGCGCGCCAGCAGCACGTTGGCGAGGCGGCAGACGCTCTCATGGAGCTCGGCATAGCTGACATGGCGCTGCTCGTCGGGGTGGTCGCCTTCCCACAGGATCGCCGTCTGGTCGGCGCGCTCGGCGAGATGCCGGTCGATGCAATTGTAGGCGGCGTTGAGCGTGCCGTCCTCGAACCATTTGATCGAGACATCGCCGGTGAATCGCGTGTTCTTCACCTTGGTGAAGGGCTTCATCCAATGCAGCCGCTTGGCCTGCTCGCGCCAGAAGCCGTCGGGATCCTGCAGCGACTGCTGATAGAGCTTGAAATACCGCGCCTCGTCGATCCAGGCGGCGGCGGCGACGGCCTCGGGGACGGGAAACAGGCTGGTGCTCGACATGACGGCTTCGCTCCCGGTTCTGGCGGCGGTTCGCCCGCCCGCTTTATCGCGATCGTCAAATCTACGGCGCGGGAGCCGGGCGAGACAAGGAGCGGGTGGCCACCGGCAGGCATGAAGCTGCGGCCTCCCTTAGGAGGGAAAAGTACCCTCTTCGTTCTGCGCATGCCTAGGTATGAGGGTATGGATCATTTCCGCAACCTACGCCTTATGGTAAAGCGAGGCTTAACACATTAACCGAATGCGGGTTCCGCTGCCGCCAAAAGCACGGGACCCGGCCGCTTGGGGGGCGAAGCCGGGTCCCTATCCACGCCGCGGGGGGATGCGGCGTCGATGTTCGCGGGAGGACTACTTGGCGATCATGCCGTTGGCGACATGTCCGCCATTGAACGTCGGCGGCGGGAAGGGGCCGTGGCCGGTGGCGAGCAGCGCCGCCTGAGTGCGGTTGGAGACGTGCAGCCGCTTGATGATCTGCTTCACATGCGCCTTGACCGTGCTCTCCGACATCGAGAGCGCGTCGGCGATCAGCTTGTTCGACTTGCCCTGCGAGATCAGCGCCAGCACGTCGCGCTGCCGCCGCGTCAGCTCCGACCACGGCTCGGTCGGACGATCCTCGCCGTCCCAGCCGCCATGGCGCTGCGGCGCCGCGTCGAGCAGCGAGGAGGGGACATAGACGCCGCCCGCCAGCACCAGGTCGAGCGCGCCGATCAGCACCTTGAGGCTGAGGCTTGTCGGCAGGAAGCCGCGCGCGCCGGCGGCAAGGATCTGCCGTGCGCGATGCGGGTTGCCGTTCTCGGCGATCACCACCACCGGCACGGAAGGCAGCGCCTCGCGCACGCTCTCGAGCTGCCCGAGATCGACGTGCTCGGCCGTCGCCGCGCCCATGAGAATGAGATCGACGCTCTCGCCGGAGCCGCGCAGCAGCTCCGTCGCCGCGCCGAACTCGCTGACCCGCCAATGCGGATTGTGCTGTGCCAATGCCAGGCGCAGGCACTCGCGGCGCAGGCGGCTCGAATCGATCACCGCCAGCGCGCAGGCGGCGGCGGCCGTGATGATGCCGCTGCCGTTCGAAGATCCTGTGAGGTTCAAGTCGCCACTCCTGTCGAAACGCCCCACCTTTTCCTCCATGCCCTTGCCCACGCGTCCCGCCGTCCACTGCGGGTAGCGCGAACCCCCTTCTCTCATCGCCCGCGGGTTACCCGACTTTTCCGACAACAGCATCGACAGTTGAGTGATCCCAATGAAGTAATGAATTGTGAGGTTTTGTAACAGTCTGTATCCAATGGGGTGAGATTGTCCTAGATTAACGCGTCGTTCATCAAACACGGTCATGCTGCGCACCCCCATGGGCCCACCCTCTCCACCGCTTCCGCTCACCCCCGCCAATCTCGCGATGCTGCAGACGCGCCAGCCGCCGCAGCCGCCGCGCGCCGCGGATGGGACTCAGCCGGACCAGTCTGCGCCCACGCCGCCGCCCGGCTCGACCGGCCGCGGCCGTCTGGTGGATATCCTCGTCTGAGAAGTTCTCGGTCGTCAGTTATCAGTTGTCAGTCGGCCGCCGCGGCTGAACACTGACGACTGATAACTGACAACTCGGGAGGGACCCATGCGCCTCGAGGGCAAAGTGGCGATCGTCACCGGCGCCGGCTCGGGGTTCGGCGAGGGCATCGCGCGGCGCTTCGCGGAAGAAGGCGCCAAGCTGGTGGTGAACGACATCGACGATCGCGGCGGCGAGCGTGTCGCGGGCGAGATCGAGCGGGCGCAGGGCCAGGGCAGCGCGCTTTATCTGCGCGCCGATGTCGCCGACAACGCCGCCATGGCCGGCCTGGTCGAGCGCGCACTGGCACGCTTCGGCCGCGTCGACATCATGGTCAACAACGCCGGCACGACGCATCGAAACGGCCCCATGCTCGGCGTCGAGGAGGCGGAGTTCGACCGCGTCTTCGCCGTCAACGTCAAATCGATCTATCTCGCGGCGCGGCATGTGGTGCCGGCGATGCGTCGGCAGGGCGGCGGCGCGATCATCAACACGGCCTCGACCGCGGCGCTGCGCCCGCGCGCCGGGCTGGTGTGGTATTCGGGCTCCAAGGGCGCGGTGGTGACGCTGTCGAAGGCGATGGCGCAGGAGCTTGCCGCCGACCGGATCCGGGTCAACGCGCTCTGTCCGGTGGCCGGCGATACGCCGCTGCTGCCGAGCTTCATGGGCGGCGACACGCCGGAGCTGCGCGCCAAATTTCTCGCCTCGATCCCGCTCGGCCGCTTCTGCACGCCGCGCGACGTCGCCGACGCGGCGCTCTACCTCGCCGCTGACGACGGCGCCTTCATCACCGGCGTGGCGCTGGAGATCGACGGCGGGCGCTGCATCTGATGTCCCGGCCGCGCGCTCAGGGCGCCAGATACTGCAGCAGCCGCTTGTCGTCGCGGATGGTGGCGGAGGGCCCTTCGAGCGCCACCCGGCCGCGGTCCAGCACATAGGCATAGTCGGCGACCTTGAGCGCCAGGTCGAGATGCTGCTCGACGATGACGATGGCGATGTCGCGCACCAGGGCGCGCAGGCGATCGGCGATCTCCTCGATGACGCCGATCCACACGCCTTCGGTCGGCTCGTCCAGCAGCAGCAGCTTGGGGTTGGCCAGCAGCGCGCGGCCGATCGCAAGCATCTTGCGCTCGCCGCCGGAGAGCGTGCCGGCCGGCTGCGCCAGCCTCTGGCCGAGCTTGGGAAAGACGCCCAGGACCTGGTCGATGGCCGAGCGTTGCGCGCCGGCCAGCGCGCCGACTTCGAGATTCTCGCGCACGCTGAGCTTGGCGAAGACGGCATGCTCCTGCGGCACGTAGCCCATGCCGAGCCTGACGCGGCGCTCGGTCGGCAGGCGCAGCAGGTCGGTCTTGTCCAGCCGGATGGTGCCGCCGCCGGCAGCGAGCTCGCCGATGATGGTCTTGAGCAGCGTGGTCTTGCCGGCGCCGTTGCGACCCAGCACCGCGACCCCGCCGCGCGCCGGCGCGTTCAGGCTGACGCCGAACAGGACCTGGCTGCGGCCATAGGCGGCCGAGAGGTCGCGCACCTCGAGAAGCGCCGGCTCAGACACGGGTGAGATAGACCTCCTGGACCTTGCGGCTGGCCTGGATCTGCTCGATGCTGCCGCTGTCGACGACCTGGCCCTGATCGAGGACGGTAAGGACGTTGCAGATGTCGCGGATGAAATCGAGGTCGTGCTCGACGATGATCAGCGAGCAGCGGTGCTTGATCGGCTCGAGCAGCTCGCCGGTGACGCGGCGCTCCTCGAGGCTCATCCCGCCGGTCGGCTCGTCGAGCAGCAGCAGCTTCGGCTCCTGCGCCAGGGCCATGGCGATCTCCAGCCATTGCTGCTGACCATGGGAGAGCGAGCCGGCGGCCTCCTCGGCGCGGTCGGCGAGACGGAACTGCTCGAGCATGTGCAGCACCTTGTCGCCGAGCGCATGGCGCGTGCGGGAGAAGACGAGGCCGCCGAGCGAGGTCTGAGCCTGGAGCGCCAGCAGCACGTTGTCGTAGACGGTCAAGGCCGGCAGGACGCTTGTGATCTGGAATTTGAGGCTGAGCCCGGCGCGGGCGCGGGCGGCGGGCGAGGCGTCGGTGATGTCGCGGCCGTCGAAGCGGATCGTGCCGGAGGTCGGCGTCTCGGCGCCGGCGATGCATTTCATTGCCGTGCTCTTGCCGGAGCCGTTCGGGCCGATCAGCCCGTGGAACTCGCCTTCCGCGACGGTGATGTCGATGCCCGACAGCGCCGTGAGCTGGCCGAAGACCTTGGTGACGCCGCGCACCTCAAGCAGCGCCATGGCCGCTCCCGCGCCGCGCGGCCGGCCGGCCGAAGCGGCCGATGCGCTCGCGTTCCGAGACGAGGAGGCCGATCAGCCCGCTCGGCCGGAACAGGATGACGAGCAGCAGCAGCAGGCCGAGAATGACCGGCCAGATCTCCTGAAAGCTGTCGGCCAGCCAGAAGCTCAGCGTCTCGATGCCGATGACGCCGAAGACGGCGCCGATGAGCGTGCCGACGCCGCCGAACAGCGCGTAGAGCACGATCTGCGTCGACAGCACCACCCCCAGCATGTTGGGCCAGACGAAGCCCTCGTGGAAGGCGTAGAGCCCGCCGGCGAGTCCGGCGATGGCGCCGGCGAGCGAGAAGACCACCGCCTTGAGGTGCTGAACCTTGTAGCCGAAGAACGAGATCCGTGCCTCCTGCTCGCGCATGCCGGCGAGCGCCAGGCCGAACTGCGAGCGCACGAGGAAACGGCAGAGGAGATAGACCGCCAGCAGGCAGGCGAGCGCCAGATAGTAGAATACCGGCCCCTCGCCGAACTCATAGCGGCCGGCGGTCATCAGCGGGATCGAGGGAATCCCGTTCTGGCCGCCGAGATAATACCATCCCCGCGCCAGCCGGTCGGCGGCATAGGAGCCGGTGAGGGTCCCCAGGGCCACGAAGATCGTCGTCCGCGGGTTGCGCCCGAGCAGCAGGAAGGCGGCGAGCAGCAGCGAGAGAACGAAGCCGATGGCGATCGCCGCCGGAAGCACGACGAAGATCGAGGTGATGTCGAGGTCGCGCGCCAGCAGCGCCACGCCGTAGCCGGCGCTGCCGAAGAACAGCGCCTGCCCGAAGCTCATGATCCCGGCATAGCCCCAGACGAGATCGAAGCTGATCGCGAGCAGCGCCAGGATCAACACGCGGGTGACGAAGACCGTGAGGTAGTCCTGGAGCACCAGCGGCAGCAGCGCGAAGACGGCGAACAGCGCGATCTCGAGGATCGGGATGATCTGGACGCGGCCTTCGCCGCGGCGGCGCGCGGCTGTCCGAGGGGGGGAGGCGATGGTGGTATGCTCGGCCATGGGGCGCGATCGGCTCTTCGGTCGGGGTGGCGGGGGCCGTCGCCGTCTCCGGCGACCGCCCCTGCCGCGGCTCAGCACTCCTTGGGATCGACCAGACCTTCGCTCTTGGCGACGATCTCGTAGTTCCCGTTCTTCGCGACGGCGGTGTACATCCGCATCTTGCAGTGACGGTGGCCCGGCACCATCTCCGCCGGTCCTCCCGGCCCCTCGGCGATCTTGGCGTGATCGAGCGCCGCGGCGACATCCACGCGGTCGAGCTTGCCCGCCTGCTTCACCGCCACTTCCCACAGCTTCAGGCCGCGATACATGCCGGTGGCGGCGCTGCCGGCGGCGAACAGGATCTTGCCGGGAAACTCCTTGTCGTATTCCGCCTGGAGCTTGGCGCTGAACGGCTCGCTCGGGTCGACGGCGCGGAAATAATCGAGGCAGCTCGCCAGGCCCTCGATCTCCTGCGGCGCGTTGATGTTGAGCGTGTTCTCGTCGTAATAGACGCAGGCGAGCCGGCCGCCGCGCTTGCTGAACCCGGCCTCATAGAGCTGCTTGAAGAACGGCCCGACGCCGGGCGGGATGACGGTGTTGAACACCACGTCGACGTTGTTGCTCATGATCTTGTTGACCGTGGCGCTGTATTCCACCTGGTCGAGCGGATAGTACTCCTCGAAGATCACCTCGCCGCCGTTCTTCTCGATCACCTTGCGGGCGTACTGGTTGAGCACGTGCGGCCAGACGTAATTGGCGGAAGGCAGCGCGAAGCGCTTGCCGCCGTGCTTCATCAGCCAGGGGATGAACTCGTCGCATTGCTGCGCCGGGGTCGGGCCGGTGCAGAACAGGTAGGGCGTGCACTCCTTGCCCTCGTAGAGCTGCGGATAGATGTAGAGCGTCTTGCCGCGCGTCACGATCACGTCCTTGATCGCGTTGCGCATGGAGCTGGTGATGCCGCCCAGCACGACATCGACCTTGTCGCGCTGGATCAGCTTGCGCACGTTGGTGACGGCGATGGATTCGTTGGACGCGGTGTCCTCGATGTGGAGCTCGAGCGGGCGGCCGAGAATGCCGCCGGCGGCGTTGATGTCCTTCACCACCATCCGGGCGACGTTGGCATCGGCGTTGCCGGCATAGCCGATCGCGCCGGTGAGATCGGTGGCGATGCCGACCTTGATCGGGCCGGCGGCCGCATTGGCCCAGTCCGGCCGGATCACCCAGCTGCCGAGGCCGGTGGCCACGGCGCCGCTCATCCACGCGGCACTCGCCAGCAGGCGCCGCCGGCTCAGCTGGGGCAATGTCGCGCCCGGCTTTTCTTCAGTCATGGTCAGACCCTCCTTCCCGCAATGAGGCCCCCCGGCCTCAGTTTGACGATGGTGATGGCGATGATGAACACCAGGACGTCGGCCAGCACCGGCGACACCGCCCAGGGCAGCGCGGCGCTGAGGACACCGATGACCCCGCCGCCCGCGACCGGCCCCTCGAAGGTGCCGACGCCGCCCAGCATGACCGCCAGGAAGCCCTGGATCAGGAAGCGGATGCCGAGATCGGCGAAGAGCGAGAAGACCGGCACCACGAGCGCGCCGGCAAGGCCGGCGAGCGCCGCGCCGAAGGCAAAGGTGATGGCGTAGATCCGGTTGGTGGAGATGCCGGACGCGCGCGCCAGAGACGGGTTCTCGAGCGACGCGCGCACGCGCAGCCCGAACGAGGTGCGCGTCAGCAGCAGATAGCTTGCCGTCATCACCAGCGCGGTGACGATGACGATCGTCAGCCGCCACCGTGAGAACTGCGCGCCGCCGAAGACGAAGGAGCCGCCGATCGGCTCGGGTATGGAGATGTAGAGGCCGCCGATCAGGCCGCGCACCACCTCGCGGATGACCAGCCCCAGCGCATAGGTGCCGAGCATGGCGACGACGGGGGCGGCGTAAAATCGTCGGATGACCAGCCGTTCGAGCACGAAGCCGATGACGGCGAGGACCAGGGGAGCGGCGACCATGCCGAGCCAGACCGGCAAGCCGCTCTTGTAGACGAGATAGGTGGTATAGGCGCCGAGCAGCACGAACTCGCCATGGGCGAAGTTGAAGATGCCCATCATGCTGGCGATGACGCCCAGTCCCAGCACCACCAGCACGATGATGGCGCCGAAGCTCAGGATCTCGAAGATCGCGTTGAACGCGCTGTCCATCTGGGATTCCGGCTCACCTTCTCGCCGCCGCCGGGGCCGGCACAACGCCGGTCCGGGCAGCGCGGCGCAGCGTCAAATCTTCTTCCAGTCGACCGACTGCTCGAAGGCGTAGGCGGCGCGATAGATGGTCGCCTCGTCGAAATGCCTGCCGACCAGCATCAGACCCGCCGGCAGCCCGTCGATCATCCCGCAGGGCAGCGACATGGCGGGGTGATGGGTGATGTCGAAGGGCGCGGTGTTGGCGATCATCTCGAGCGCGCGCTGGACATATTCCTCGCGGCTCGCCTCCGGTCCCGGCAGCGGCGTCGCCTTCATCGGCGTGGTCGGCAGCAGCAGCAGATCGTATTGCTGCAGGGCCTGGTCATAGGCGGCGGTGAGGCGGCGGGTGACGTTCATCGCCTTGCCGTAGTAGCGGGGCCCGTAGATGTTGTTGATGTAGGTGCCGAGCATCAGGAACAGCTTGGTCGTCTCGGAGAGATCGTTGGCGCGCCGGCGCCAGCCGTGATGAAAATCCATCAGCGAGACGGAGTAGAGATCGGGCCGGCTGAGGCCGTAGCCGTCGCCCCACATCATGGTCTGGGTGAGCCCTTCCGTGCCGATCGGCGTCCACAGCGCCGGCGCGGTCAGGTGCATGGGGATCGAGACTTCCTCCAGGCGCGCGCCGAGGTCGGCGAAGCGCTTGGCGGCGCTGCGCACCTTGTCGTTGACCGCCGCCTCCGCATTCGGCTGCTGGAAGCCTTCGCGCAGCAGGCCGATCTTCATTCCCTTGACGCCGCCGCCGAGCAGCTCGCCATAGGGTTGCACCTTCGGCGCCTTGATGCGCGGATCATAGCCGTCATCGCCGGCGATCACTTCGAGCATCAGCGCGTTGTCGGCGACCGAGGCCGTCATCGGGCCGGTATGGTCGACAGAGATCTCGATCGGCATGATGCCGGTATAGGGGACGAGCCCCCAGGTCGGCTTCATGCCATAGATGCCGGAAAACGAGGCGGGCATGCGGATCGAGCCGCCCTGGTCGCCGCCGATCGCCATGTCGGCCTCGCCGAGCGCCACCACCACGGCGCTGCCGGAGGACGAGCCGCCGGCGGAGTAGCCCATCTTCCAGGGGTTGTGCACCGCGCCGGTGGCGTTGGTATGGCTGCCGCCGGACAGGCAGAAATACTCGCAATGCGTCTTGCCGATGATCTCGGCGCCGGCGTCGAGCAGGCGCGTCACCACCGTCGCGTCGAAATCCGGCACGAAGCCCTCGAGCGTCGAGGCCCCGTTCATCATCGGCACGCCGGCCACCATCACATTGTCCTTGATGGCGACGCGCTTGCCCTTGAGCTTGCCGTTGGCCGCGCCCGTGATCGCAGTCTTGCGATACCAGGCGTTGCGCGGGTTCTCTTCGGGACCCGGGCGATAACCCGGCGTGCGCGGGTAATTCACCGGCGGCACTTCATCGGGCATGGCATCGACGATGTTGTAGGCGCCGATCGAGCCCGCCATCAGGCCGCGAAACGAGGCGAGGTCGCTATCGCTCAGCGACAATCCGCATTGTTCGGCAACCTCGCGCAACTGCTCCGGCGAGGGGAGTTGAACGGCCATGGCTTGCGCTCCCTGACTCGACCGATGACGCGTCTTTTTTCGGCCGGGGGCATCGGTGCAATCCCCGTGCCAGAGCAGCGTCTTGCGAAGCCGGAGATGAGGGCGCGAGATCAGCCTTCAAGTCTGGTGCGACAAGAGGCAGGCCGGCAATGCCGTGCAACAAAAATAGGCGCGTCGCGTCGATCCGTCGAGCGATTTGCGGCCGGTTGTCGCACGTGCCATCGGACGGCGAGCGCCGGACGGCCGCACCCGCGAGAGCGGCGTGCTAATGCCGGAAATGCCGCATGCCGGTGAAGACCATGGCGATCCCGGCCTTGTCGGCGGCGGCGATCACCTCCGCGTCGCGCACGGAGCCGCCGGGCTGGATGACGGCGGTGGCGCCGGCGGCGACCGCGGCTTCGAGCCCGTCGGCGAAGGGGAAGTATGCGTCGGATGCCACCACCGAGCCGGTCGCCGGGCTTTCGGGCAAGCCCGCGGCCTTGCCCGCCTCCGCCGCCTTCCAGGCGGCGATGCGCGCGCTGTCGACGCGGCTCATCTGGCCCGCGCCGATGCCGACCGTGGCACCGGATTTGGCGTAGACGATGGCGTTCGACTTGACGTGCTTGGCGACGCGGAAGGCGAAGAGCAGATCGGCGAGCTCGGCGGGGCTCGGCGCACGCCGCGTTACGGTCTTGAGCTCGGCCGCGGCGACGCGGCCGTTGTCGCGCGTCTGCAACAGATAGCCGCCGGCGAGCGAGCGCAGCGTCATGCCGGGCGCTCCGGGATCGGGCATGCCGCCGGTGATCAGCAGGCGCAGCGCGGTTCGGCGCGCCAGCGCCGCCTGCGCCGCGGGCTCGATCGCCGGCGCGATCACCACCTCGGCGAAGAGCTTGGCGATCGCCCCGGCGGTGGCGGCGTCGAGCGGGCGGTTGACGGCGATGATGCCGCCATAGGCGCTCACGGGATCGCAGGCCAGCGCCTTGGCATAAGCCTCGCCGAGGCCGCCGCCCACCGCCACGCCGCAGGGATTGGCGTGCTTGATGATCGCCACCGCCGGCTCGGCGAACTCGGCGACGCATTCGAAGGCGGCGTCGGTGTCGTTGAGATTGTTGAAGGAGAGCTCCTTGCCCTGGAGCTGCGCGGCCGATGCCACGCCCGGGCGGCGCTCGCCGCTGACATAGAAGGCCGCCTGCTGATGCGGGTTCTCGCCGTAGCGCAGCCGCTCCTTGAGCGTGGCCGCGACGGTCAGCGTCGCCGGGAAGGTCTCGCCGCGCTCGGCCGCGAACCAGGCGGCGATCGCGGCGTCGTAAGCCGCGGTGCGGGCATAGGCGAGGCCGGCCAGCCGCCGGCGCAGCGTCAGCGGCGTGGCGCCGTCATGGCGCGCCAGCGCCGCCAGCAGCTCGCCGTAATCGGCGGGATCGGTGACCACCGCCACGTCCTCGTGGTTCTTGGCCGCGGCGCGGATCAGCGCCGGGCCGCCGATATCGATGTTCTCGATGCACTCTTCGGGCGCGGCGCCGCGCGCCACGGTGGCGGCGAAGGGATAGAGATTGACCACCAGCAGATCGATCGGACGAATGCCGTGCTGCGCCAGCGCCGCGCGATGCGCCGGCTCGCCGCGCCGCGCCAGCAGCCCGCCATGGATCGCCGGGTGCAGCGTCTTGACGCGGCCGTCGAGCATCTCGGGAAAGCCGGTGACGGCGGCGATCTCGGTGACCGCAAGCCCGGCCTCGGCCAGCGCCTTGGCCGTGCCGCCGGTGGAGACGAGCTCGACGCCGCGCGCCGCCAGCGCGCGCGCCAGCTCGGCGAGACCGGTCTTGTCGGAAACGGACAGAAGCGCCCGGGCGATCGGGCGAAGCTCGGCATCGGACATCGGCAGCCTCGGTGGGGATGGGCGGTGACGATAGGGCGCGCGGGCGGGGCGATCAAGCGCTCTCGCCGCCTTTCCTGCCTTCGCGGCGCAGCCCCCACCGCACCGCGGCGCCGGCGCTGCCGACATGGCCGTCGAGCACCACCTGTTGGGTTTTCCGCGGCTCGGGACCGCTGAGATAGATGCTCTCGGCGAGATTCATCACCGCGCCCTGGGCGCGCAGCCGCCAGCCGACGCCGCTCGCCAGCCGCAGCAGGGCGGTGCCGCCATCCTGGCTCAGCGAGGCCTGCACCGCCGGATGCAGGTGGAAGCGGATGGCGAAGCCCTGCCCGGCGGGACCGCTCAGCCGGTCCTCGCCGCGCAGATCCTCGCCATCGGCGGCGAGGAAGAGCTGGCGGTGATGGATGAGGCCGAAGACCGGCTCGTAGCCGTCATGGCTCGCCGAGATCCATTGCGCGCCCGCGTCCTCGGCGCGCTCGCAGGCGACATGGCGCGGCTTGCGGCCGAGCCCGTCGCCCTCGCGGATCTCGGCCGAATTGGTGTCGGCCACCACCAGCGTCGAATGCGCCGCGCTGGCGCGCGCGACCGCCCGCCAGGGCGCGTTCGGCCCGTGATAGGCGCCGCAATTGACGATGAGCCGCTCGCGGCCATGGCTCATCTCGAAGGACAAGGTGCCGGCATGGGCGTCGCCGTCGAGGCCGGGCGGCGGCGGCGCGCCGCTATCCACCAGCACCAGGCTGCGCCCGGCCTGCAGGCGCTGGAATCCCACATGCGGCGCCGAATGCGGCGCGCGGCCCTTGGCGTCGGCGCGCGCCAGCACGCGCTCGACGATCTCCGCGCTCTCCTCCTCGGCGCCGTTGAAGAGGGCGAGCGCGCCGTCGCCGTGCCGGAAGAAGCGCAGCATCGGCGCGGCGCGGTCGATGGCGGAGCGCAGCGCCGCCGGCATCTCTGCCTGCACCGCCAGCAGCGCGGCGCGCGCCGTGACCAGCGCCTCCAGCGCCCGCAGCTGCGCGCGCGGGCTGCGCTCGACCTGGCCGCCATCGGGCAGCAGCTGCCCCTCGGCCTCGCGGCCGAGCAGCTTCAAGCCGCGCTCGAGCTTGCCGGGATGACCGAGCGCCGCGGCGGATGCCACGAGGCCGGCCAGCGCCACCAGGCGCTTCACCCCCGGCGCCTCGCGCCCGGCCGTCCGCGCGAGATGGCGCATCTGGCGTGCCATGCTGGCCGTGAGCCGTGCCGCGAAGCCCTTGTCCTCGGTGCGGCCGACGAGGCTCGGCCGAATAGGTGGTCCAGGCGATCAGCCGCTCGCCGACGATGTCGGCGCGCCAGGCGATCCGGTCCCAGCCGTCGCAGCGCTCGAGCCAGTCGGCGGTCCAGCGCTGCGCCGCTTCCCAGGCGGCGGCATCGCCCAGTGCGGCGAGATCGGCGAGCCAGGCGAAGCCGTGCAGCTCGGCGAGCCAAATCCTTGGCTTGCGCCGCCGTCCAGGGCGGCGTCTCGGCGACGACGGTCTCGCCGGCGAAGCGGAACTCGCCGGCGACGCAGCTCGGCGCCGCGGGCGGGATCGCCGGGCCGGGTCGCATCGAGGGTGAATGCCGGCCGGGCGGGGGCCGGGCCCCAGAGGCTCAGATGGTAGAGCGCCGAGCCGTAGAGCACGGACGCGGGCGAGGCTCATCAGCTGCTGCCGCGCAGGCGCCGGATGTTGGCGGCATAGGCGTTGGCGCCGCCGGCGAAGCTCGCGGTGCCGGCGACCAGCACGTCGGCGCCGGCGGCGATCGCCGCCGGCGCGGTCTCGGCGTTGATGCCGCCATCGACCTCGAGATCGATCGCCGCGGCCGGCGGCGTCGATGCGCTGGCGCAGCGCGCGCATCTTGTCGAGCTGCGAGGCGATGAAGCTCTGGCCGCCGAAGCCGGGATTGACGCTCATCACCAGCACCAGATCGACGTCCCCCAGCACCGAGCTCGACCGCCGTCGACCGGCGTCGCCGGGTTGAGCGAGACGCCGGCCTTCTTGCCCAGCGACTTGATGAGCTGCAGGGTGCGGTGGAGATGCGGCCCGGCCTCGGGATGGACGGTGATGATGTCGGCCCCGGCCTCGGCGAAGGCGGCGATGAAGGGATCGACCGGCGAGATCATCAGGTGGACGTCGAAGGGCAGCGCCGAATGCGGCCGGAGCGCCTTCACCACCGCCGGTCCGATGGTGAGGTTGGGCACGAAATGCCCGTCCATGACGTCGATGTGGATGTAGTCGGCGCCGGCCGCGGTGATCGCGCGCACCTCCTCGCCGAGCCGCGCGAAATCGGCCGACAGGATCGACGGCGCGATACGGACCGCCTGCTGCATGCGGGGCTTGGTAACAGGGAACGGCAGGGGCCGCAAGCGCGGCCCGAGCCTCAGCGGTTGCGCAGCAGGCGCGCGGCGTAGAAGCCGTCGATGCCGTCGAGCTCGGAGAGATGGCTGGGCAGCGTGCGCAGATCGCCGTCCGGCGTGATGCATTGCGACAGCCCGCCGATCTCGGCGGGCTCGATCGGCTTGCGCCGCACCGGCGCGCCGCGCGACAGCAGGCGCTGAACCTGGTGCACGCCTTCCTGCGGCTCCAGCGAGCAGGTGCAGTAGACCAGCATGCCGCCCGGCGCCAGCATGTCGATGGCGGCGGCGATGAGCCGCTCCTGCACCGCGGCAAGCCGCGTCACGTCGTCGGGCGATTTGAGATAGGGCACGTCGGGGTGGCGCCGGATCGCGCCGGTCGCGGTGCAGGGCGCGTCGAGCAGCACGTAGCGCGCGGGCTCTCGGGGCCGCCAGGTCGAGGCGTCGGCGACCAGGCTCTCCACCGGCAATCCCAGCCGCGCGAGATTGGCGTTGAGCCGCTCGAGCCGGCGCGGCGAGCGGTCGATGGCGGTGACGCGCGCGCCCGTTGCCGCGAGCTGCGCCGTCTTGCCGCCGGGCGCGGCGCAGAGGTCGATGACGCGCTGGCCGGCGATGTCGCCGAACAGCGTCGCCGGGATCGCCGCTGCGGCGTCCTGCACCCACCACGCGCCCTCGCTGTAGCCGGGAAGGCTCATGATGGCGCCGCCGCCGGTGCGGCGCAGCGTGCCGGTCGGCAGCATCACCGCATCGAGGATCTCGCGCCAATGCTCGCGGTCGCCGCGCACGGTGAGGTCGAGCGGCGCCTCCTTGAGATGCGCCAGCGCGATGCCGCGCGCGCCGTCCTCGCCATAAGCCTCGCTCCAGGCGCGCCACAGCCAGTCCGGGGTGTTGAGCCGCGCCGCGTCCTGCTGCACCACGAGCCCCGGCCCCTCCTGGCTCAGCCGGCGCAGCACGGCGTTGACCAGCCCCTTATGCGAGAGGAAGCCCCGGAGATCGGCGAGATCGACGGTGGTGGCGACGGCGGCGTGCGGCGGCGTGCGCAGGAAGAGGAGCTGCGCGATGCCGAGGCGCAGCATGTCGTGCACCATCGCCGCGCGCGGCGGCAGCGGCGTGTTGAGGCAATGGGCGATGAGCGCGTCGATCTGGCCGAGGCGGCGCAGCACGGTGGCGACGAGCAGGCGCGCAAAGGCGCGATCGCGTGCCGGCAGCCCGCCCATCTCGGAATTGTCCTCGATGGCGTCGTCGAGCGGCCGCTTGCGGCGCAGCACCGCCCCGATCAGATCGATGGCGACACTGCGGGCCGTGGCGGGGGCGGTCTGTGTCGGAGCCGAATGTACTGCCAAGGATGCAAATCCCAAAGTTCCGGGTGTCGACAAACGCGCCCCTGCGCCGATTGTTCCGGCATCGCCGGGTGTCGCGGCCTAAGCGGTGCGCCGCACGCTCCAGGGCCCGTGCGGTCCGGCGGTGCCGGCGACGCCGCGGGCGGCCGCCATCGCCTCGAGGCGGCGGATGCGCTCCGCGGTGGCGGGGTGGGTGGCGAACAGATGGGCAAGGCCCGCGCCGCGCAGCGGGTTCACGATGAAGAGATGCGCGGTGGCGGGATTGCGCTCGGCATCGGCCAGCGGGCTGCGGCGCGCCGTCGCCTCGATCTTGCCGAGCGCGGTGGCGAGCGCCAGCGGATCGCCGCTGATCTCCGCACCGTGCCGGTCGGCCTCGTATTCGCGCGTGCGCGAGATCGCCATCTGCACTAGCAGCGCGGCGAGCGGCGCGAGGATCGCCACCAGCAGCGCCGCGGCCACGCCGAGCGGCGCATCGCGCTCGTCGTGGCGCGGACCGAGGAAGAAGGCGAAATTGGCCAGCATGCCGATGGCGCCGGCGAGCGTCGCGGTCACCGTCATGGTCAGCGTGTCGCGATGCACGACATGCGACAGCTCGTGGGCGATGACGGCGGCGGCTTCCGTCTCGTCGAGCGCGGCCAGCAGGCCGCGCGTCACCGCCACCGCCGCATGCCGGGGATCGCGGCCGGTGGCGAAGGCATTGGGCTGCGCGCTGTCGATGAGATGGAGACGCGGCATCGGGATCCCGGCGCGCCGCGCCAGGCCGGCGACGATGTCGTGCAGCCGCGGCGCCTCGACCTGGGCGATCGGCCGCGCCTCATAGGCCCCGAGCACGATGCGGTCGGAGTTCCAATAGGCGAAGAGATTGCCGGCGGCGGCGATGACCAGCGCGATCAGCATGCCGGTGCCGCCGCCGATCAGCCAACCCACGCCCATGAAGAGCGCGGTGAGGGCGGCGAGCAGGACGCCGGTCCGAAAAAGGTTGCCCATGGTCATGGGATGATCACAAACCTGCCGCTGCATAGCTGGCGTCGGCCGGCGGTTTCTTCAAGGCTTGGCAACTCCGCGCCCACGGATCATATCTGCCTCATGGCAGAGCACGATCCCAAGCCCGCGGCTGGAAAACCGGCGGCGCCGGCGCAAAAAACCGGCACGGGCGACGAAAAACCGCGGGAAATCGGCGGGCCCAAAGGGCCGGAGCCGACCCGCTATGGCGATTGGGAGCAGAACGGCCGCTGCACGGATTTCTGATCGCCGCGCCGGGCCGATCAGCGCGCGGCGGCGGGACGGCCCGCGATATGCGGGCTCCACGACGGCGGGTCGCTGGCGGGAAAGCTGTGGTCGATATCGCGGTCGACCGCGTCGAGCCAGTGCTGCGCTTGCCTCGGCGCGCCGATCCCTAGCGCCTCGTAGACCAGGCAATGGCCGCTGGCGCCCCGCTGCAGCAGCAGCCCGCCCCCTGCCGCCAGCGCCAGGCTCGCCAGCGACGGGCGCCGCGCCAGGCCATAGAACAGCAGCGCCGCGCCGGCCAGCAGCGAGACCAGACGCTCGGCCTCGCCGAGATTGCCCTCGGCGGCGGGGCGGGTGGACAGGGGCATGACGCCTTCTCCCAAAGCGAGACGCGGCATGGGCTGAACGGGCGCCTCGGCGCCAAGGTTCCAGGCGCGCGCCGCTTCACAAGCGCGTTGCCGCCGGGTTAAGCTTTGGCGCACGGAGGCAGCAGCGATGGATTTCGACGGTCGTCCTGTCGTCGTCACCGGCGGCACGGGCGCGCTCGGGACGGCGGTGGTGGCGGGGCTGCTGGAGCGCGGCGCCTATTGCCACGTGCCCTATGTCCACGCCGGCGAGGCGGAGAATTTCCGCCATCGCGGCCATGAGCGCGTGCGGCTGCTGGCCGCCGGCACGCTGGCCGACGAGGCGGCGGTGGCGGCGGTCTATGGCGGCCTCGCCCCGCTTTGGGCGTCGATCCACATCGCCGGCGGTTTCGCCATGGCGCCCTTCGTCGAGACCGGCAAGCCGGCGCTCATGGCGCAGCTCGAGATGAACCTGGTGAGTGCCTTCCTGTGCTGCCGCGCCGCGGTCGAGGCGATGCGGCGCAGCGGCGGCGGCCGCATCGTCAACGTCGCCGCCCGCCCGGCGCTGGAGCCGCGGCTCGGCGCCGGCATGGTCGCCTATACCGCGAGCAAGGCGGCGGTGGCGGCGCTGACCCAGGCGCTGGCGCAGGAGGTGGCGGGGGACGGCATCCTGGTCAATGCCGTGGCGCCGTCGATCCTCGACACGCCGGCCAACCGCCGCGCCATGCCGGAGGCGGATGTCGCGCTCTGGCCCAAGGTCGAGGAGGTGGCGGCAACGATCCTCTTCCTCGCCTCGCCGGGCAACGCGGTGACGCGCGGCGCGATCGTGCCGGTCTACGGCAAGTCCTGAAACGCGAAACCGCCCGCGGCGCGCGCCGCGGGCGGTTGTCCGAGAGGCTCTGGACGGCGGTCAGTCGCGACGCTGGCCGAGCAGCTGCATCAGCATCATGAAGAGGTTGATGAAGTCGAGATAGAGCCTGAGCGCGCCCATGATCGCCTTCTTGCCCATCACGACCGAGCCGTCGCCCTCGAAATACATCTCCTTGATCTGCTGCGTGTCCCAGGCGGTGAGCCCGGTGAAGATGAGCACGCCGGCCACCGAGAGGGCGAATTGCAGTGCGGTCGAGTGCACGAACATGTTCACGAGGCCGGCGATGATGATGCCGATCAGCCCCATGAACAGGAACGAGCCGAAGCGCGAGAGGTCGCTGCGCGTGGTGTAGCCGTAGAGGCTCATGGCGGCGAAGGTGCCGGCGGTGATGAAGAACACGCGGGCGATGCTGGCGCCGGTGAAGACCAGGAAGATGCCGGCGAGCGACAGTCCCATCAGCCCCGCATAGGCCCAGAAGGTGAGCTGCGCCGCGCCCAGGCTCATGCTCTGGATGCGGAAGCTCAGCAGCATCACCAGGCCGAGCGGCGCGAACAGCACGACCCAGAACAGGATGGTGCTGGCGATCGCCTGATAGACGCCGCTGGCCACGGCGAGATAGGCCACGGCGCCGGTGAGGGCCAGGCCGCCCGCCATGTAGTTGTAGACGCGCAGCATGTATTCCCGCAGGCCGGCATCGATGCCGATCTGCGTCGCCGCGCTGCCTGCGGTCCAGCGGTTACCCGGTTCGTACGCCATGGTAAAAATCCCCAGATAGGGTTGTAGCTTTGCCGGGGCATATTGGCACAGCCGGCGGCTAATTCAATGATGCGCGGAACCCGCCCCTATTCGTGGCGGAGATAGGGGGCAGGCTTGGCGCCGAGCGCCCGCCAGGTGCCGGCATAGCCCACCACCAGCGTCAGCACCGTCGCCAGCAGGGCGGTGAGCGCCACCACGCCCGGCAGGAAGCGCCAGTCCTGATGCATGACGCGGGTGAGGACGAGCCAGCCGGCGAGCGTGCCGAGCCCGGCGGCGATCACCGCGGTGGCGAGGCCCATGAGCCCGTATTCGATGAGGAAGGCGCGGGTGATGTCGGCCCGCGTGGCACCCAGGACCTTCAGCACCACCGCCTCGTAGACGCGGCGGCGATGGCCGGCCGCCACCGCGCCCGCCAGCACCAGCGTGCCGGCGGCGAGCGTGATGGCCGCGATCGCCCGCAGCCCGGTGGCGATGGCGACGATGATGCTGCTCACCGCCTCCAGCGCGTCGCGGACGGCGATCGCCGAGACGTTGGGAAAGCGGTCGGTGACCGCACGCTCGAGCGCGGCCTCCTCGCCCGGCGGCGTGCGCGCGGTGGCGATGTCCATCTGCGGCGCGCCGTCGAGGATGCCCGGCGAGAACACCAGCACGAAGTTGATGCCGAGCGAGGTCCAGTCGATCTCGCGCAGATTGGCGACGGTGGCGGTGACCTCGCGGCCGAGCACGTCCACGGTCAGCGTATCGCCGACGGTGAGCCCCATGCCGTCGGCGATGTCGGCGTCGAGCGAGACCAGCGTCGGCCCGTGATAATCCTCGGGCCACCAGCGCCCGGCGACGATGCGCGAGCCCTTGGGCGGCAGCGCGGCGTAGGTCAGGCCGCGCTCGTTGCTGATCGCCCAGCGCGCCTCGGGCTTGACCCGCGCGCGTTCGACCGGGACGCCGTTGATGCGGGTGATGCGGCCGCGCAGGCTCGGCACGCGCGCCACCTGGGTGACGCCGGGCGTGCTCTTCACCAGCGCGTCGAACGCCGCCACCTGGCTCGGCAGGATGTCGATGAAGAAGAAGGTGGGCGCGTGCTCGGGCAGGCGCTGGTCGATGGTGTCGTCGACATTGCCCTCGACCAATGCGATCGCCACCAGCACGGTGAGCCCGAGGCCGAGCGAGGCGACGACCCCCGCGGTGGGCGCGCCGGGCCGGTGGAGATTGGCGAGCGCCAGGCGCAACCCGGGATGGCGCGGCCGGCCGGCGTGGCGCGCGAGCCACACCAGCAGCGCAGCGAGCAGGCGGAAGGCGGCGAGCGCGGCCGCCGCGCCGACCACGAACCAGGCCGCGGTGAGCCGGTCGCTGGCGGTGAAGATGCCGAGCAGCGCCAGCGCCAGCGCCGCGGCGGCGATGGCGACAAGGTAGAGCGGGCGCGGCCAGCGGGGCGCGGGGTCGACGAGCGATCGGAAGAGCGCCGCCGCCGGCACCTCGCGCGCGGCGGCGAGCGGCCAGAGCGCGAAGGCGAGCGTGGTCAGCACGCCGAAGCCGGCGGCCACCAGCAGCGGCGCGGGATAGATCCCCACCCGCGCGGCGATCGGGAAGGCGGCGAGCAGCGGCCGCGCCAGCAGCGGCGTCAGCGCGCCGAGCGCCAGCCCGGCGGCGATGCCGAGCAGCGCCAGCGCCAGGATCTGCGCCAGATATGTCGCGAAGATGAGCCGGCCCGGCGCGCCCAGGCATTTGAGCGTGGCGATGGTCTCGGTCTTGCCGGCGAGATATCCGCGCACCGCATTGCCGACGCCGACCCCGCCCACCAGCAGCGCCGTCAGCCCGACCAGCGTCATGTAGATGGTGACCCGGTCGATCAGCCGCTGCAGCATCGGCGAGGCGTTGCCGAAATCGCGGATGCGCCAGTCGGCATCGGGGAGGTCGCGCCTGACGCCGGCGATCCAGCGGCGAACGCTGGCGCCCGGCGGCAGCCGCAGGCGATAGCTGTAGCCGATCAGCGCGCCGGGCTGCACCAGACCGCTCTCGCCCAGCGCCGGCGTGGCGATGATCACCCGCGGGCCCAGCTCGAAGCCGCCGGTGGCGGCGTCGGGCTCGTGCTGCAGCAGCGCGCGCAGCACATACTGGGCATCGCCGACGCGGATGGTGTCGCCGAGATGCAGCTTGAGGCGGGCGAGCAGCTCGGGCGCCGCCGCCGCGCCCCAGCGCCCGTCGCGCCGCGCCAGCGCCGCGGCGAGCGGCTCGGCCGGCTCGAGCCCGACCGTGCCATAGAGCGGATAGGCGCCGTCGACCGCCTTGAGATCGATCAGGCTGCGCGCGTCGCCGCTCTCCGTGCGCGCCATGGCGCGCATCTGGGCCACGGCGGAGAGCGCGCCGCTCTTCTCGAGATAGGCCAGCTGCTCGGGGGTCGCCTGCCGGTGCACGAGATGCAGCTCGACATCGCCGCCGAGCATGGCGCGGGCATCGGTGCGCAGCCCGCTGCTCACCGCCGCCGAGAACGAGCCGACGCCGGCGATGACCGCGGTGCCGAGCGCCAGGCAGGCGAGAAAGATGCGGAAGCCGCGGATGCCGCCGCGCAGCTCGCGCCGCGCCCAGCGTGCCGCAAGAAGCAGCGTCATCGCTCGGCGCCGCCGAGCGCGACGACGCCGGCGGCGCCCTCGCTGTCGACGACGCAGCCATCGGCCATGTGCAGCACCCGGTCGCAGCGCCGCGCCAGCTCGCGGTCATGGGTGATGAGCAGCAGCGTGGTGCCGCGCTCGGCCGATAGCGCGAAGATCAGCTCGATGACGTGGCGGCCGGTGGCGGTGTCGAGATTGCCGGTGGGCTCGTCGGCGAGCAGCAGGCGCGGCCCGGCGGCAAAGGCGCGGGCCAGCGCCACGCGCTGCTGCTCGCCGCCGGAGAGCTGGCCGGGATAATGCAGCGCGCGCGCCTCGAGCCCGACCGCGGCAAGCTGCGCGCCGGCGGCGGCGAAGGCGTCGGCGCGACCGGCGAGCTCCAGCGGGATCGCGACATTCTCCAGCGCGGTCATGGTCGGGATGAGGTGGAAGGACTGGAAGACGATGCCGATGGTGTCGCGGCGGAAGCGCGCCAGCCCGTCCTCGTCGAGCGCTCCGAGGTCGCTGCCGGCGATGGTGACGCGGCCGCGGCTCGGCCGCTCCAGCCCGCCCACCACCATCATCAGGGTCGATTTGCCGGAGCCGGAGGGGCCGACGAGGCTGACGGTCTCGCCCGCCGCCACCGACAGGCTGGCGCCGCGCAGCACATTGACGGCACCGGCGGCGCTCGCCAGTGTTAGATGCACGTCCTCGAGCAGGATCATCGGAACGTCGGAGCGGGGCCGGCCCTGCATGTCACCTCATCGCGAGCAAAGAACGTCCGGCGTGTCGCCGCCGCCGCGCGCCCTCCGCCGATATGGCGACGCGCAGGCGCTTGTCAACAGCGGCCCCCGCCGCCGCGGCGCCATCGCCCGCCGGGCGGCCGCGCTCGCGCTGGTCTGGCTGGCGTTGGCGTCGGCGATCCCCGCCGCCGCCGCGACCCGCATCCTCGCCTTTGGCGACAGCCTGACCGCCGGATACGGCCTGTCGCCGGGCGAGGCCTTTCCGGCGCTGCTGGCGGCGCTGCTGCAGAAGCAGGGGGTCGCCGTCGAGATGGTGAATGGCGGCGTCTCCGGCGACACCAGCGCCGACGGGCTCGCCCGGCTCGACTGGGCGACGGCCGATCATCCGGGCGTGGTGCTGCTCGAGCTCGGCGCCAACGACGCGCTGCGCGGCATCGACCCCAAGCTCACCTACGCCAATCTCGACCGGATCCTGGCGCGCCTCAAGGCGAGCGGCGCCAAGGTGCTGCTGCTCGGCATGCTCGCGCCGCCGAATTGGGGCCGCGACTACCGGCAGGAATTCGACGCGATCTATCCGCGGCTGGCCGACAAGTATCACGTGCCGCTCTATCCTTTCATCCTGGACGGCGTGGCGCTCGATCCCAAGCTCATGCAGGCGGACGGGCTCCATCCCAACGCGGCGGGCGCCGCGCTCATCGCCGGGAAGCTGGCGCCCTATGTGCTGCGGCTGCTGCGCGACAAGGGGACCGAGGGATGAGTGCATCGGACAGCCGCTTCCTTGCCGTCCATGCGCAGGGCGAGGGCTGGGCCGCGGTGGCCAAGGCCTGCGCCGACCAGCTCGCGACGCTGCCGCCGGGCGCCAATCTCGGATTCATCTATGCCACCGACGCGCTCGCGGGCGATCTCGGCAGCATCCTCACCTTCCTGCGCGAGCGCACGCGCATCGCCGATTGGGTCGGCACCGTCGGCCTCGGCGTCTGCGCCGCCGGTCAGGAGTATTTCGGCGTGCCGGCGCTGGCGGTGCTGGTGGCGGCGCTGCCGCCGCAGAGCTTCCGCCTGTTCGCGCCGGCCGAGGCGGACGCGAAGCAGCTCGCCGCCGCGTCCGACGGCTGGTTCGCGCGGGTGCGGCCGATGCTCGGCATCGTCCACGGCGATCCCCGCGTGCCCGATATCACCGCGCGCATCGGCGCGCTGGCGCGCGAGGCGTCGCTGTTCCTGATCGGCGGGCTCGCCGCCGCGGCGGAGGCGCCGATGCAGGTGGCCGGCCGCGTCGTCGAGGGTGGGCTCTCCGGCGTGCTGCTGGCGCCCGACGTTCCCGTGATCACCGGGCTGACGCAGGGCTGCTCGCCGATCGGGCCGGTGCGCCGCGTCACCGAGGCGCGCGACAACATCGTCATGGCGATCGACGGCCGGCCGGCGCTCGAGGTCTTCAAGGAGGACATCGGCGAGCTGTTGTCGCGCGATCTGAAGCGTGTCGCCGGGCTGATCTTCGCGGGATTCCCGGTGGCGGGGTCGGATACCGGCGATTACCTGGTGCGCAATCTCGTCGCCATCGACGTGCCGCGGCAATGGCTGGCCGTGGCGCAGGCCGTGGCGCCGGGCGATCCCGTGCTGTTCTGCCGCCGCGATCCCGCCAGCGCCACCGCCGATCTCGCGCGGCTGCTCGAGCAGATGAAGCGCCGCGCCGGCGGCGTGCCGCGCGCCGGACTCTATTTCAGCTGCGTCGCGCGCGGCCCCAACCTCTTCGCCCGACCCTCGGAGGAGCTGGTCATGATCCGCGACGCGCTGGGCGAGTTCCCGCTGGCGGGATTCTTCGGCAATGGCGAGATCGCGCACGACCGGCTCTACGGCTATACCGGCGTGCTCGCCTTGTTTCTCTGATGCGTTGCCATGCTGCGCCTGTTCGTCGGCATCGCCCTTCCGCCCGAGCTGAAGCTGCGCCTGTCGCTGCTGTGCTCGGGCGTGCCCGGGGCGCGCTGGGTCGATCCCGGCAATTACCATCTGACGCTGCGCTTCATCGGCGAGGTCGATGAGGCGCAGGCGGGCGATATCGACGAAGCGCTGGCCAAGATCCAGGCGCCGCGCTTCGCGGTGGCGCTCGCCGGCGTCGGCCATTTCGGCGACCGCATGCTCTGGGTCGGCGTCGACAAGAGCCCGCCGCTGGTCCATCTGCGCGACAAGGTCGAGAGCGCGCTGGTGCGCCTCGGCCTCGAGCCGGAGACGCGGCGCTATGCGCCGCATGTGACGCTGGCGCGGCTGCGCAGTGTCGGCGAAGTGAAGCTGCGCTCCTTCATCGCCGAGCACGCGCTGTTCCGCGCCGCGCCCTTTGCCGTGGAGCAGTTCAGCCTGGTGGCGAGCTATCTCACCAAGAGCGGCGCGATCTACGAGGATCAGGCCGATTATCCGCTGGGCTGAAGCGCGGACGATCGGCAAAAAATTGGCCGCGGCTGGTAGGGCGAGGGGGGCCCCCACCAGCCGCGGCCGTCGCGCGCGCGAGAAAAACCGGCGAAGTATCCTGGTAATCTAGTCGTACAGCGGCAGAGTGAGCCCGGCGGCGAGCACGAGGAGCTCGGTCATCAGGCCGCCCGCCGAGACCAGCAGCATGATCGCGAGATCGTCCGCTTGGCCGACGAACGGCCGGCTGTGCACGAGCCGCAGCGCGATCCCCGATATCATCTCCATTCCGCCTCTCCGCCTTTCGATCCGCCGATTTTGCCGCCTGTCCGTTAAATCAAAGTAAAATGAGCGTCGACCGCCATCGACATCTTCCTAAAATGCCTTGCTTCTCGAGTTGTTCGGATTTGTCTAAAATTATCGACAATGTTGAGCGATCGGCCGCCGGCGAATATTTGGGACGCGCGATGCGGGCGCGGGCACCGTTGCATCGTGGCGGCGCCGCGCCAGAATGCCGCCGGACGGGCCGGGAGATGCGCCAATTGGATCTGATCGTCGAGGTGAAGCGCCACGCCTATGAAGAGCTGACGGTGCTCGAGGATGTCTCGCTGGCGGTGCGCAGCGGCGAGATCGTCGCGGTGATCGGCCCCTCCGGCTGCGGCAAGTCGACGCTCCTCGGCATCGCCGGCGGCATCCTGGCGCCGAGCGAGGGCAGCGTCCGGCTGCTGGGCGCGCCGCCAGCCGATTGCCTCAACCCGCTCACCTATATCTTCCAGGATTTCGCCCTGCTGCCCTGGCGCAGCGTGGCCGACAACGTCGCCTTCCCGCTCGAGCATCATCCGCTCGACCGGCGCGAGCGCGAGCGGCGCGTCGGCGATGCGCTGCGGCGCACCGGCCTCGCCGATGTCGCCCAGGTCCTGCCGAAGCAGCTCTCCGGCGGCATGCGCCAGCGCGTCGGCATCGCTCGCGCGCTGGTGGTGCGTCCGGCGGTGCTGCTGATGGACGAGCCGCTCTCGGCGCTCGACGCGCAGACGCGCGAGCTGCTGATGGAGGATTTCCTCGACCTGCTGCTGCGCGAGCGGGTGGCGGCGATCTACGTCACGCACAATTTCGCCGAGGCGCTGCGGCTCGCCGACCGCGTCGTCGTGCTGTCGCGCCGCCCGGGACGGATCAAGGAGGTGGTGGCGATCCCGCTGCCGCAGCGCGAGCGCGGGGCGCCGGCCGCGCAGGCGGAGCTTGCCGCGCTCGGACGGCGGCTGTGGGCGCTGATCCGCGACGAGGCGTGGAGCGCCGAGCGCGAGGTGGCCGATGTCTGAGGAGGTCTCGGCACCGCCGCCGCGCGCGGTGGCCTTTCGCGGCGGCGGCTTTCTGCCGCTGCCGCGGCCGGCCTATTCCTGGCTCACCTTCCCGGTGCTGCTGGCGCTGTGGCAGGCGGTGCTGTCGCTGGGCTGGGTCTCGCCGGTGTTCCTGCCGGCGCCGGTCGACATCGCCGTGGCGCTGTGGCGCCTCACCCTCTCGGGCGCGCTGTGGCAGAACCTCTCGGTCTCGCTGCTGCGCATCGGCCTCGGCTGGGTTCTCGGCAGCGCGCTGGGACTCGCCACCGGCCTGGGCATGGGGCTCTCCTCGCGCGCGCGCGCCGTCGGCATGCCGCTGATCTCGGCGCTCTACCCCATTCCCAAGATCGCGCTGCTGCCGCTGCTCATCCTCTGGCTCGGCATCGGCGAGGCGCCCAAGGTCGCGACCATCGCCGCGGGCGTGTTCTTTCCCACGGCGATCGCCACCTTCAGCGGCGTCGATGCGGTGCCGCGCACGCTCATCCGCATGGCGCAGAGCTTCAACCTGCCGATGGGCGCGATCCTGCGCAAGGTCATCCTGCCGGCGGCGCTGCCCTCGATCCTCGCCGGCTGCCGCATCTCGGTGTCGACGGCGCTGCTGCTGGTGGTGTCGGCCGAGATGATCGGCGCCGAGTTCGGCCTGGGCGCCTTCCTGCTGACCGAGGGCAATCTCAGCCGCCCGGACGAGCTGATGGCGGGGGTGGTCGTCGTCTCGCTGCTGGGATTGGGCTTCGGCGGGCTCATCGGGCTCGCCGAGAAGGCCCTGCTCAAATGGCGCTGACGCGAGCGGCCGGCCGCGGCCGGCCGCTCGCCCGAGCCTAGCCCTTCGGCTGCGGCACGATGCGCAGATAGGGACGCGGCGCCTTCCAGCCTTGCGGATAGATCTTCTTGGCCTCCTCGTCGGAGACCGAGCCGGAGATGATCACGTCATCGCCGGGCTTCCAATTGGCCGGCGTCGCCACGCGGTGCTTGGCGGTGAGCTGCAGCGAATCGATGACGCGCAGCACCTCGTCGAAATTCCGCCCGGTGGTCATGGGATAGACCAGGATCAGCTTGAGCTTCTTGTCGGGGCCGACGACGAAGACGTTGCGCACGGTCTGATTGTCGGCGGCCGTCCGCTTGGTCGCGTCGCCGGAAGCGGCGGCCGGCAGCATGTTGTAGAGCTTGGCGACCTTGAGCTCGGGATCGCCGATGATGGGATAGTTCGGCGCCGTGCCCTGCGTCTCCTTGATGTCGTTCGCCCAGCGGCCATGGTCCTGCACGGCATCGATGCTGAGGCCGATGATCTTGGTGTGGCGCTTGTCGAATTCGGGCTTCATGCGCGCCATGTAGCCGAGCTCGGTGGTGCAGACCGGCGTGAAGTCCTTGGGATGCGAGAACAGCACTGCCCAGCTGTCGCCGATCCAGTCGTGGAAGCGAATGCGGCCCTGCGTCGTCTCGGCTTCGAAATCCGGCGCGGTATCGCCAATCGACAGTGACATGCCTTCCTCCTGTTGCTTCTCGGTCTCGGGGTACGCCGCCACCCGCCGGCGGCGTTGGCCCGAGTGTGGCGTAGACGGCGCGAGGAGGGAACCCCGCGCTTCAGCCGGCCGCCGCGCGCTGGCGGGCGACCCACGGGCGGCCGTCCTCGCCCGGCTGGTAGAAGACGTCGAACTCGCCGAGGGCGGCCGCCCAATTCTCGACCAGCGCCCGCTCGCCGACCTCGAACGCGTCGATGCCGCAGCGGCGCATGAACAACAGCTGGTCGCGCAGCACGTTGCCGGTGGCGCGCAGCTCGCCGCGGAAACCGAGCCGCGAGCGCAGCAGCCGCGCCTGCGAATAGGCGCGCCCGTCGGTGAAGCGCGGGAAGGCGAGCGTGACCAGGCCGAGGCGCCCGACATCCGCCGCGAGCTCGAGCGGCGAGACATCGTTGGGCAGGCGCACCCCGAGGGGCCCGTCGCGGCCGAGGAGCGCGTCGCGCTCGGCGGTCCAGCGCTGCAGCGATACGCTTGCCGGCGCGCCGTCCGGCAGCGCCTGGGCATCGTCGAGATGGTGCCAGGGATCGGCGATGACGCGCCCGTCCTTAAGCAGTGGCATAGAGCGCCTCCTTGAACGGCGCGGCGCCGACGCGGCGGTAGGTCTCGGGGAAGCGCTCGCCGGCGCGGCGCAGGTCGAGATATGTCTCGATCAGCGTGTCGACCGCGCCGGTCACCGCGGCGGCCGGGACGGCGGGCCCGACGATGGCGCCGAGCGCCGCGTTCTCGTCGGCGCTGCCGCCGATGGTGATCTGATAGAATTCCTTGCCGTTCTTGTCGACGCCGAGAATGCCGATATGGCCGACATGGTGATGGCCGCAGGCGTTGATGCAGCCGGAGATCTTGATGAGCAGCTCGCCGATCTCGTGGTCGCGCGCCGCCAGATGCCGGCTCAGCTGCTCGGCGACGGGGATCGAGCGGGCATTGGCGAGGCTGCAATAGTCGAGCCCGGGGCAGGCGATGATGTCGCTGGCGAGCCCGGCATTGGCGGTGGCGAGCCCGGCCTCGCCGAGACGGCGCCACAGCGCCGGCAGCTCGCGGCGGCGGACATGCGGCAGCACTAGGTTCTGCTCGTAGGTGACGCGGATCTCGCCGTGGCTGTAGCGCTCGGCGAGCTCGGCCAGCAGCTCCATCTGCGCCGCGCTGGCGTCGCCCGGCGGCCGACCCGGCGGCTTCAGCGAGACGGTGACGATCGCGTGGCCGGGGGTGCGATGCGGCGCGACATTGTGTCGGATCCAGCGCGCGAGATCCGGCTCCGCCGCGAGCGCGCGGGCGAGCTCCGCCTCGTCATCGGCTCCCGGCGCGGCATAGGCGGGCGGCGCGAAATGCGCGGCGATCGCCGCGACGGTGGCGGGCGGCAGCGACGGCGCGCTCTCGCCCATGGCCGCGAACTCGCTTTCGACCGCGTCGCGCATCTTCTCGACGCCGAGCGCCTGCACCAGGATCTTGATGCGGGATTTGTAGAGGTTGTCGCGCCGGCCGAACTCGTTGTAGACGCGCAGGATCGCCTCGAGATAGGCGAGCAGCTGCTCCTTGGGCAGGAAATCGCGCAGCGTCTTGCCGATCATCGGCGTGCGTCCGAGGCCGCCGCCCACCAGCACCTCGAACCCGACCTCGCCGGCGGCGTTGCGGCGCAGGTAGAGGCCGATGTCATGAACGCGCACCGCGGCGCGGTCGATCGCGGCGCCGGAGAGGGCGATCTTGAACTTGCGCGGCAGGAACGAGAACTCCGGATGGAGCGTCGACCATTGGCGGATGATCTCGCACCAGGGACGAGGATCCTCGATCTCGTCGGCGGCGGCGCCGGCGAAGGGATCGGCGGTGACGTTGCGGATGCAGTTGCCGCTGGTCTGGATGCCGTGCATCTCGACGGCGGCGAGCTCGGCGAGGATGTCCGGCGTCTCCTCGAGCTTGATCCAGTTGAACTGGATATTCTGCCGCGTGGTGAAATGGCCGTAGCCGCGATCGTAGCGCCGCGCGATGCGCGCCAGCACGCGCAGCTTCTCCGGCGACAAGGTGCCGTAGGGTATGGCGATGCGCAGCATGTAGGCGTGAAGCTGCAGATAGAGCCCGTTCATCAACCGCAGCGGGCGGAATTCGTCCTCGGCGAGCTGCCCGGCGAGGCGGCGGCGCACCTGGTCGCGGTATTGCGCCACTCTTTCCTCGAGAAAGCGCCGGTCGAATTCGTCATAGCGGTACACGCTCGATCTCCCGGATTGAGTCAGGGCTCGCCCGCCCGCACCGTCGGCCCGAAGGCGCGGATCTCCTCGCGCAGGCTGAGCGGGACGAGGCGGCCGTCGCGCAGCACGGCCTCGATCAGATAGGGCCCGATGACGGGATGGGGCGGTGCGCCGGCCTGCGCCTCGGCCAGCAGCGCCTCGGCCTCGCCGGCGGCGACGTGCCGCGCCTCGACGAGCGCCGGCGACCAGCCTCCCGCGCCGGTGAAGTAAACGGGCACGCCGTCGCGCAGCCGGTTGCCGGTCACCACATGCTGCGTCTCGGCGTCGGCGGCAGACCTTCCCGGCGCGCGGGGAACAGCAGCGATACGGCCATCGGGCATGACGCTCTCTCCGCCGCTCAATGCCGCGCGGAGGGGAGCCGGCCGGCGTCACGCGCGGGCGCGGTCTCGGCTTCGGCGGTGTCGTTCGCCGGCAGCCAGCCTTGGCGGGCGACCCAGCCGTCGCTCCAGCGGGCGACGGTCTCGGCCCCGACGCCCGAGGCGCGCCAGCCGCGGCGCAGGGCCGCCAGCGTCTCCAGCCGCTCCTGCCATTCCGGACCGAACAGCGTGCCGAGGAAGCGCTTCACCTGCACCGCGAGACCGGGGCTCTTGCCGCCGGTCGAGACCGCAATGGTGAGATCGCCGCGGCGCAGCACGGCCGGCGATTGCACATCCGAGAGCGCCGGCGCGTCCTCGACATGCACCAGCGTGCCCAGCGCGCGGGACAGCTCGGCAAGGCTGCTTGCGACGGGGCTGGCGCGGTCGCTGATGAAGACGAGACGCGCCGCCGCCAGCTCCGGTGCCGTAGGCCAGCGGGTGACGAGCCGCCGCCCCGCCGCCAGCGCCAGCGCCGCGGAGGGCGCCTCGGCATAGATCGTGAGATCGGCCGCGCCGGCCGCATCCAGCAGCGCCAGGCGGCGCTCGGCCGCGGCGCCCTCGCCGATCAGGATCAGCTTGAGCCGGCTCACATCCATCACCAGCGGCAGCATCAGCGCGCCTCCTGCAGCGCTTCGGTCGGCAACGACCTGCGCATGGCCTCGATCCTTACATCCATCCCGGTGCCGGGTTCGGCGGGGCATGTCGCGAGCGCCCGCACGCCGAGCGTCAAGTCCGGCCTGTGGATCAATGTAATTTGTACATCATGCAGTGTCAATTGCACGAATAATACATATTATTATAGTATTATATCCTCTCGGCGTCGGGCGCGGGACGCTTTGCCTGCCGGGCGCGATCGGCTATGACCCGGACGGGCGCAACCGGCGGTGAGGCGGGGGATGACCTGGGATCCGACGCTCTACCTCAAATTCGCCGACGAGCGGCTGCGGCCGGGCTTCGACCTCCTGGCGCGGGTCGGCGAACTGCCGGCGGGGCCGCTCTACGAACTCGGCTGCGGCACCGGCGTCCATGCCCGCGCCATCGCCCAGCGCTGGCCCGGCCGGGCGCTCACCGCGCTCGACCGCTCGCGCGAGATGCTGGCCAAGGCCGCTGCCGAGCCGGCGCCGATCCGCTGGGTCGAGGCCGATATCGCCCGCTGGTCGGCGACGGAGAAGGGAGCGCTGATCTTCTCCAACGCCACCCTGCAATGGCTGGGCGCGCACGCGCGACTCTTTCCCCATCTGCTGCGCCAGCTGGTGCCCGGCGGCGTGCTGGCGGTGCAGATGCCGCGCAATTTCGACCAGCCCTCGCATGTGCTGATGCGCGAGACCGCGGCGGCAGGCCCGTGGGCCGCGACGCTGGCGCCGGTGATGGGCGGCGCCACGGTGCTGGGCGACGAGCCGGTGGCGCCGCCCGACCGGTATTACGACCTGCTGGCGCCGCTCGCCGGCGACGGGCTCGATTTCTGGGAGACCGAGTATCTGCACGTGCTCGATGGCGCCGACCCGGTGCTGCACTGGGTGAGCGGCACGGCGCTGCGGCCGGTCACCGACGCGCTCGCCGGTGCCGAGCGCGAGGCCTTTCTCGCCGCCTATGGCGCCAAGCTGCGCGCAGCCTATCCGCGCCGCGCCGACGGCAAGACGCTGCTGCCGTTCCGCCGCCTCTTCCTCGTCGCCCGCGCCAGATAGGATCAATGCGATGCGCCATTGGCTGCTGAAATCCGAGCCTTCCGCCTATTCCTGGGAGCAGCTCGTCAAGGACGGCCGCACCACCTGGAACGGCGTACGCAACTTCCAGGCGGCGAACAATCTGAAGGCGATGGCGGTGGGCGACCGCGCCTTCTTCTATCACTCCAACGAGGGCCTCGCGATCGTCGGCATCGTCGAGATCGTCAAGGCGGCCTATCCCGATCCCGGCGACAAGAGCGGTCGCTTCGTCATGGTCGATGTGAAGCCGGTGGCGCCGGTGAAGAGTCCGGTCACCCTGGCGCAGATCAAGGCGGAGAAGAAGCTCGCCGATTTCGCGCTGGTGCGGCAGTCGCGGCTCTCGGTGGTGCCGGTCTCGGCGGAGGAGTGGCGGCTGGTGTGCGGCATGGCGGGCGTCAAGCCGTGACCCGTCGGCCGCTCTGCCGCGCCGACGAGGTGGCGGAAGGCGCCGGCCGCGGCTTCCGCTTCGGCTCGGGCCCCGATCTCCAGGCGGTGTTGGTGGTGCGCAAGGCGGGCGCGCTCTACGCCTATGACAATGCCTGCCCGCATCTCGGCACGCCGCTCAATTTCCTGCCCGACCGCTTCCTCGACCGCGACGGCACGCATCTGCTGTGCAGCACCCATGGCGCACGCTTTCGCATCGCGGACGGCTATTGCATCGACGGGCCTTGCCTCGGCAAAAGCCTGCGGCCGGCGCGCATCGCGGTCGAGGCCGGCGAGATCCTGCTCATCGGTTAGGCGCGCGAGGCGTAAACGAATCCTTAGCCGGCCTGGCCTAGCCTGATCAGGCCGCAGCCCGCCGGCGCGACGCGGCGCCGCGGGCCCTGCCGCACAAAGGAAGCAGCCATGGTCTCGAGCCCCCAGGCGCATATCGAGGATCCCTTCGCCAATCTGCGCCAGTCCTTCCGCGAGGAATTGGACGAGCGGCTCGCCGGCATGGACCGTCTGGTCGAGGAGGTGATCGAGGGCAAGGCTGCCTTCGCCGCCGTCGCCGCGCAGCTTCGCCGCGACACGCACACGCTGAAAGGCATGGGCGAGGCCTCGGGCTTTCCCCTGGTCTCGCTGGTGGCGCACCGGCTGGAGAACTATCTCGACGACATCGAGCCCGCCCAGGCCGAGAGCGCGCTGCTCGACATCCGCGCGCATATCGATGCCATGGCGAAGGCGATGGAGGGCCACCGCGTCGACGACGCCACCATCGCCACCGTGCTGCGCGCGCTGCCGATCCCGCACGCCTTCAATCCCGACGAGATCGAGCTGCGCAACGTCGAGGCGCTGCTCGTCACCTCGTCGCGCGTGGTCGGCCGGCTGGTGGCGCGCGACCTGGCCGCCTGCGGCATCCGCGCCATCCTGACGCAATCGGCGACCGAGGCCTTCACCCTCGCCATCCGCATGAAGCCCAACCTCATCATCACCTCGGCGACCATGGCCGAGCTGCCGGGCACCGACCTTGCCCGGGCGCTGGCGGCGATGGCGACCACCAACAAGATCCCGGTCGCGGTCCTGACCAGCCTCGCCGAGGACGATCCGGCGCGCAAAGGCCTGCCCGCCGGCATTCCCACCATCCGCACCGGCCCTTACCTCAGCGACGACCTCGCCGCGGTCATCACCCGTTACGGCATCGGCTGAGCATTGCGCGCGGCATAGCGCGGCGCGGCCGCGGGGCGATCGGCGCCGGCGATCTCCTTCACCAGCTTGCCCAGCAGCGCGTCGTTGAAATCGGTGAAATCATGCGCCACCGCGGCGAAGGCGCCGGGCCCGCCGATGACCTTCTCGCGGTAATAGGCATCGAGATCGGGATAGTCCCAGAGGATCGGCAGGCCGTTGATGGTGAGGCCGGTGCGTAGTGCGTCCGCGCGCGCGGCGGCGAGGTCGCGGCCGTTGTTGTTGACGCCGTCGCCGGAAATGTCGATGACCTTGCGCGCGGCATCGACGTTCGATCGCGGCGAGCAGCGCGGTGCAATAGTCGAGCGCGGCGCTGATCGAGGTCCAGTCGGAGAAGGCGCGCGGCGCCTCGGCCACGGCGCTACCGAAGGCGGCGGCCGAGGCCGGCCCGTCGATCAGCGTCCAGCCGACGGTCTGCTGCTGATGGCCGACGCCCGACCATTCGACCAGCGTCACCAGGATGGCGTGGTTCTGCCCGGCGGCAATGGCCTGGAGCACCTCCGGGCTGACGATGGCCTTGGCGTAGCCGCGGCGCTGCAGCTCGAAGCGCTCGCCATTGACGCTGCCGGACACGTCCACCGCCAGCACCAGCGCCAGATCGACGCTGCGCGCCGCGGCCGGGCTGCTCGCCGTCGCCACGCCCACGGCCAGCGCCGCGAGCGCCAGACACCACCGCCGCACCATGCGCCGCCTCCGCACAACCCCGTAACGAGGTTAACACGGCAGCCGGCGGACAATTCAGTTGACGCGGAAGTTCTTGAACTGCCAGGGATCTTCCCGGTCGAGATCCTCCGGGAAAAGCCGCCCGCGACTGACCAGCGGCGTCCAGTCGCTGTAGGCGCCCACGACGGTGCCGAGATAGGGCCGCATCAGCGCCATGCAGCGCGCGTAATCCATCTCGTCGGGCTCGACGATGCCGCGGCGCGGATTCTCGAGCGCCCAGACCACGCCCGCGAGCACCGCAACCGTCACCTGCAGGCTGGTGGCGTTGTTGTAAGGTGCCAGACGGCGCGCCTCGTCGATGCCGAGCCGCGAGCCGTACCAATAGGCGCCCTTGGCATGACCCATGAGGAGCACGCCCAGCTCGTCGATGCCGGCGTTGATCTCGTCGACGATCAGGCGCTTGCTCTTCTGCATCTCCCAGTTCTTGCCGGCAAGCTCATGGATCGAGAGCACCGCGCCGTCGCAGGGGTGATAGGCGTAATGCACGGTCGGGCGATAGCGCACGGCATCGCCGTCGCGCAGCGTGAGGTAGTCGGCGATGGAGATCGCCTCGCTGTGGGTGATGAGGAAGCCGTGATAGGGGCCTTCGAGCGGCGTCCAGCTGCGCACCCGGGTCGAGGCGCCGGGCCGCAGCAGATAGATCGCGCTGCCGCTGCCGAAGTCGTGGCGGCCGCCATCCGGCGGAAAGTGCCGCTCGTGGCTGCCCCAGCCGAGCTCGGCCGGCTGGCAGCCCTCGCTGACGAAGCCGTCGATCGACCAGGTGTTGACGAACTCGCCGCGCCGCTTGGGAATGGGCGAGACCTGCGTGTCGCGCTCGGCGACGTGGATGACCTTGATGCCGAGCCGCTCGGCAAGCGCGCCCCAGGCCGCGCGGCTCGCCGGCACGGCGGTCTCGACGCCGGTGTCGCGGGCGACGGCCAGCAGCGCTTCCTTGACGAGATGCGAGACCAGGCCGGGATTGGCGCCGTGGGTCAGCACCGCGGTCGGCGCGTCCGGCGCTCCCTTGCGCAGCGCCAGCGCCTTCTCGCGCAGCGCGTAGTTGGAGCGCAGCGAGGGCGTGAGCGAGGGATCGGTGTAGCCGCCCGGCCAGGGCTCGATGCAGGTGTCGAGATAGAGCGCGCCCTTCTGCCGGCACAACTCCACCAGAGCGATGCTCGACACCTCGACCGAGACGTTGACCAGGAAATCGCCGGGCCCCAGCATCGGGTCGAGAATGCGCACGTAGTTCTCGCGCGTCAGCGGCTCCAGCCGGAAGCGGATGCCGAGCTCGCGCGCCTCCTCATGGCCGCGCTCCTCGGCGGTGACGATGGTGATTTGTGACGGCGCGATGTCAATGTGCCGCAGCAGCAGCGGCAGCACGCCCTGGCCGATGCTGCCGAATCCGACGATGACCATGCGGCCGGAGAACGTGACGTGCTTCTGGTCGCGAGCCATGACGGGCAATTCCGGTGAAGCGGCGGAGGAGCGGAACGCGTAGTTGCGCGGCGCCGGCTTGTCAAGCGATAGATTTCCCGGCCGCGCCTGGGCCATGATGCGGCCGTGGCTGCAGCGATGCAAAGGGAGCTGGCGATGGAGCGCGTCTTCGCCGCGCTGGTGTTCGATCTCGGCGGCGTGATCGTGCCGCATGACAATGATCTGCTCTACCGGCGGCTGGCGGCGGGCTGCCGGACGGGCGCGGACGCCGAGGCGGTCGCCGCGCTGGTGCGCGATCCCCGCTACGAGCGCGGCGAGCTGCCGATCGCGCATCTCCATGAGCGGCTGGCGCGCGATGCCGGCTACGCGCCCGGCTGGGAGAGCTTCGTCGCGGATTGGTCCTGCCATTTCGGCCTCGACGCGGCGATGCTGGACTATGTCGAGCGGCTGGCCGCCCGGCGCCGCGTGCTGCTGTTCTCCAACACGAACCGCGAGCATTGGGAGCATCTGGTGCGGCTGACCGACGGGCGGCTCGCGCGCTTCGAGGCCTATCTCAGCCACGAGATCGGCGATGCCAAGCCGTCGCTCGCCTCGTTCCGCCAGGTGGCCGCGCGCGCCGGCATCGATCCCGCCCGCTCGCTCTTCGTCGACGACAGGCCGGAGAACGTGGCCGCGGCGCGTCAGGCAGGCTTCAACGCCGAAATCTTCACCGGCCGCGAGGCGCTCGAGCGTCTGCTGGCGGGGCGGTAGGCCGGCGCGTTCCTACTGCGCCGCGGCCTGAGAGCGGTCGAGGGCGGCGCGGACGCGCTGGGCGAGATCGATCGAGCGATAAGGCTTGCGCAGCAGGTCGGCGCGCTCGGCCGGCCATTCCTTCTCCACCAGCCGCGTGGTGTAGCCCGAGGTGAAGAGCACGCGCAGCTCCGGCCGGCGCTCGAGCGCCGCCTTGGCGAGATCGGCGCCGTTGAGCGCGCCCGGCATCACCACGTCGGTGAACAGCAGATCGACGCCGCTGGTCGCGTCGATCAGCGCCATCGCCGCGTCGCCGGTGGCGGCTTCGAGCACATGGTATCCGAGCTCGCGCAGCACCGAGACCGCGAAATCGCGCACGCCGTGGTCGTCCTCCACCACCAGCACCGTCTCGCTGCCGCGGTACTGGCGCGCCCGCATCGGCGTCATGCCGGCGGCGCCGGCGACGCCCTCGGCGCGCGGCAGATAGAGGCGCACCATGGTGCCTTCGCCGACGCGGCTCTCGATCCGCACATGGCCCGCGGACTGGGTGATGAAGCCGTAGACCTGCGCCAAGCCGAGGCCGGTGCCCTTGCCGACCTCCTTGGTGGTGAAGAACGGCTCGAAGACGTGGGCCAGCACTTCTTCCGACATGCCTTGGCCGGTGTCGACGACCGCCAGCGTCGCATAGGCGCCGGGAGCGATGTCGCCCTGGCCGGCGGTGACGACGGCATTGCCGGTCTCGACGGTGATCTGGCCGGGATGGCTGATGGCGTCGCGGGCATTGAGGATGAGGTTGAGCAGCGCCGTCTCGATCTGGTTGGGATCGGCCAGCGCCGGCCAGAGCTCGGCCGAGAGCTGCTTGCGGATCTCGATGTGCTCGCCCACCGTGCGGCGCAGCAGATCGTCCATGCCGATGACGATCTGATTGAAGTCGATCGGCTGCGGCCGCAGCTGCTGGCGGCGCGAGAAGGTGAGGAGCTGCTGCGTGAGCTTCTCGGCGCGGCTCGCCGCCAGCGTCGCCGAATTGACCAGCCGCAGCAGCCGCGGCCGGTCCGAGAGCTTGCTCTCCAGCAGCTCGAGATTGCCGGCGATGACGGTGAGCATGTTGTTGAAATCGTGGGCGATGCCGCCGGTGAGCTGGCCCACCGCTTCCATCTTCTGCGACTGGCGCAGCGCGTCCTCGATGCGGCGGCGCTCGGTGGTCTCGCGCAGGAAGCCGATGCCGCCGATGACGTTGCGGCCGCGGCTGTAGAGCGGCGCGAAATAGGCCTCGAAGAAGCCTTCGCGGCCGGTCGCGGCGATGCTGTAGCGCTGGTCGTCGAGCGAGGTCTCGCGGCCGTCGAGCGCGGCGCGCATCGCCGTCTCGGTGGCGCTGCCGATGGAAGAGGCCAGCACCTCGAGGAAGCGCCGTCCCAGCATGCGATCGGCGCTCATGCCGGTGATGCGCTCGATGCCGGGATTCCACAAGGTGACGCGGAACTCACGATCGAACACCAGGATGCCCTCGGTGCTGCTGCGGATGAGGAATTCGGAGAACTCCTTCTCGCGCCTGAGCGCCTCCTCGGACAGCTTGTTCGAGGTGACGTCGAGATGCATCACCACTGCGCCCGAGGCGCGGCCGAGCGCGAGCGGCGCCGCGATCAGCCGGAACCAGCGGCGAAGCGCGCCCTGTTCGCAGGGATGATCGATGCTGAACTGCTGCTGGCGCCCGGCGAGCACCGCGGTCAGCCCCTCGGCCACCGTCCGGCCGAGTTCGCCCCAGGCGGGCGCGGCGCAGTACTCGAAATAGCTGTGGCCCAGCGGCGCCGGCGCGTCGATGCCGCTGGCGGCGGCGAATTCCTGCCAGCTGCGGCTCACCGACAGGATGCGGCCGTCGCGGTCGAGCAGCGCCACATGCGCCGGCAGCGCGTCGAGGATCGCCGCCTGGCGCTCGGCGAGCTGGCGCAGCTCGCGCTCGCGCTCCTTGAGCCGCTCCTCCGCCTGCTTGCGCTGCGTCGTGTCGCGCAGCACGCCGATCCAATGCGTGTACCAGCCATTGGCGTCGGCCACCGGCGCCACGTCGATCTCGGCCCAGAACTCGCTGCCGTCCTTGCGGTAGTTGATCATCTCGACGCGCGCCGGCTCCCAGCGCGCGACCGCGGCGCGCAGCCGCTCGACCGCCAGCGGATCGGTCGCCGGCCCCTGCAGGAATTCGGCGTTGCGCCCCAGCACCTCCTCCGCGGCGTAGAGCGTCATGGCGGTGAAAGAGCGGTTGACATAGACGATGCGCGCGGTATCGGCCGCGCTCGAGGCCGCCTCGGTGATCATCACCGCGTCGTTGGCGTTCAGCACCACCGACTGCAGCAGCGCGATGCGCTCCTCCGCGCGCTTCCTCGCCAGCAGGTCCCGCAGCTTGCCCGACAGGCTGTGGATAGTCTCGGCCACCAGGCTCATGTCGCGCAGATGGCGGCGGAAGAGAAAGGTGAGCCCGAACTTGTTCCCGGCGTTCTCGAAGGGAACGCAGAGCATGCTGGCGAAGCGATGCTCGAGCGCGGCGCGCACGATCGGGCGCTGCTGGTGCTCGAGCGCCGCGATATCGGCGATGGCGACAAGGCGCTGATGCAGCACGCAGGCGCCGGTCACCGAATTGTCCTCGCGCATGGGATACCGGCGCATGAAGTCGAGATACCCGGCGGCATCGCAGCCGGGGGCGCAATATTCGGCCTCGAGCTCGCAATAGGTGGCATGCGCGGCGAGGCCGTGGGCGAGCGCGCAGTCGGCGCCGACCTGCTCGGCGACGAGGCGCAGGCAGGCGCGGATCGCCGTCTTGAAATCGGGCGCCGCGAGCGCCGCCTCGGTGAGATCGCCGAGCAGCCGCAGCCGGGTCTCGGCCAGGCTGCGCAAGCCGGTCTCGATGGCGAGCTGGCGCCGCGCCGCGCGCAGCTCCAGCTCGCTCATGATCGTGCCGGCGAGCTGCGCCAGCGCCTCCGCCTCCGCCGCGGCGATGTCCGGGCGCGGCTGGGCATCGATGACGCAGAGCGTGCCGATGCGGTGCCCGTCGCGGGTGACGAGCGGCGCGCCGGCATAGAAGGCGATCCGGCCCAGCCGGACGCCGGGATGGTCGGCAAAACGCGCATCGCGGCGAGCGTCGGCGATCATCAGCACGCCGTCGCCGCGGATGGTGTGGTCGCAAATCGCGAATTCGCGCGGCTGCTCGGCGATGTCGATGCCGATGCGCGACTTGAACCACTGCCGCTCGTCGTCGATGAAGCTCACCAGCGCCACCGGCGCGGCGAAGAGGCGTTGCGCCAGCCGCGCCGCGCGGTCGAAGGCCGCTTCCGGCTCGGTGTCGAGGATGTCGAGCCGATGGAGCGCGGCGAGCCGGGCTTCCTCGCCTTCCCTCGCGATCGCCGGCATCATCGCTGCGCTCTGCCTCCCCTTGCCTAGACCCCTGCCCGGATGCCTCCCTCTCCGCCACGCCCGGGCCGAGCGCGGGCCTTGGACGTGCCGTCGAAGCGATGTCGGTCTGTCGTCGTGACTTGGGGCGCGCAACCGCAGCACACCGCGCCCGTGTCACCGACCCGTCTCACCGATCGGCGGAAATCTTGCGCGAGCTTACGCATATTCCCGCAGGCGCGAAAGCCACACTTCCTGACGATAGCAGCGGCCTGGGGACGGGGCTACGCGTGCATTCCGGGGGTGCCGCAACCGCCGGTTATGGGCGCGGGCGCGCCGACGCGCAAACGGCCTCCGCGGCGTTTGACAAGACTGGCATGCCAGATACAGTATATTAGCGACGTAGAACGATAACGCTCAGGAGGAGGCCATGGCGACACCGCGACTTGATGTGAAGCCCATCGACACGCAGTCGAGCTTCCGCACCCAGGCCTACCACGCCCTGAAGCAAGCGATCACATCCGTCAACATCTATGCGCAACCGCACGAGATCCGGCTCGACGAGCGGCAGCTGTCACAGGATCTCGGCGTCTCGCGCACGCCGATCCGCGAGGCGATGACGCTCCTGGAACAGGAGGGTTTTGTCAAGACGCTGCCGCGGCGCGGCATCTTCGTGGTGCGCAAGACCAAGCGCGAGATCATCGAGATGATCCAGGTCTGGGCGGCGCTGGAAAGCCTGGCGGCGCGGCTCATCACCCTGCGCGCCAGCGACCAGGACATCGCCTCGCTGCGCCATCTCTTCGACGAGTTCCAGGGCGAGGGGCATTCGCCCGAAGGCCAGCTCGACGAATACTCCGACGCCAACATCAGGTTCCATCAATCGATCATCAAGCTCAGCGGCAATGACTGCATCGCGGACATGACCGAGAACCTGTTCATCCATGTCCGCGCCATCCGCCAGATGACCATCGGCCAGGACAACCGCGCCGCCCGCTCGATCGATGATCATTTGAACATCATCGAGGCGCTGGAACGGCGCGACACCGAGCTCGCCGAGCGGCTCGCGCGCCAGCACACGCTGGATCTTGCCGCGCATGTCGAAAAGCACTGCAACTTCCTGAGCTGAACGATCAAACGACCCGGGAGGGAGGGCAGTCCCGATGACGCAAGCCATGACGCTCAAGGAGCAGGCGAGGACCACGGCCGACGAGACGCAGCTCACCGACGGCTTCCATCTCGTCATCGACGCGCTCAAGCTCAATGGCCTCACCACGATCTACGGCGTGCCCGGCATCCCGATCACGGATTTCGGCCGCATGGCGCAGGCCGCCGGCATCCGCGTGCTCTCGTTCCGCCACGAGCAGAATGCCGGCTATGCGGCCGCCATCGCCGGCTTCCTGACCAGGAAGCCCGGCATCTGCCTCACGGTGTCGGCGCCCGGCTTCCTCAATGGCCTGACGGCCCTGGCCCACGCCACGACCAACTGTTTCCCGATGATCCTGATCTCGGGCTCGTCCGAGCGCGAGATCGTCGACCTGCAGCAGGGCGACTATGAGGAGATGGACCAGCTCGCCATCGCCAAGCCGCTGTGCAAGGCGGCGTTCCGCGTGCTGCATGCCGCCGACATCGGCATCGGGCTGGCGCGCGCGATCCGCGCCGCCGTCTCGGGGCGGCCAGGCGGCGTCTATCTCGACCTGCCGGCCAAGCTGTTCGGCCAAGTCATGAACGCGGATGCCGGCAGGAAGTCGCTGGTCAAGGTCATCGACGCGGCGCCGGCCCAGATCCCGGCGCCGGCCGCGATCAAGCGCGCGCTGGATGTCCTCAAATCCGCCAAGCGGCCGCTGATCATCCTCGGCAAGGGCGCGGCCTATGCGCAGGCCGACGACGCGATCAGGACGCTGGTCGAGAAGAGCGGCATTCCTTTCCTGCCGATGAGCATGGCCAAGGGCCTGCTGCCCGATACGCATCCGCAATGCGCCGGCGCCGCGCGCTCGACCGTATTGAAGGATGCCGACGTCGTGATGCTGATCGGCGCCCGCCTCAACTGGCTGTTGTCGCACGGCAAGGGCAAGAGCTGGGGCGAGGGCCCGAAGAAGCTCGTCCAGATCGACATCGAGCCCAAGGAGATGGACAGCAACGTCGAAATCGCCGCTCCGGTCGTGGGTGATATCGCCTCCTGCGTCGCCGCCCTGATCGAGGGCATGGGCGGCACCTGGCCGGCGCCGCCGGTCGAATGGACCAAGGCCGTCGCAACGAAGCGCGAAGAAAACGTCGCCAAGATGGCGCCGCGCCTGATGAACAACAATTCGCCGATGGACTATCACGGCGCGCTGGGCGTTCTGCGTGCCATCATCAAGGCCCGGCCGGATGCGATCCTCGTCAACGAAGGCGCCAACACGCTCGACCTCGCGCGCGGCGTCATCGACATGTATCAGCCGCGCAAGCGCCTGGACGTCGGCACCTGGGGCGTGATGGGCGTCGGCATGGGCCAGGCCATAGCCGCGGCCGTCGAAACCGGCAAACCCGTCCTCGCGGTCGAAGGCGACAGCGCCTTCGGCTTCTGCGGCATGGAGGTGGAGACGATCTGCCGGTACGAGCTGCCGGTCTGCGTCGTCGTCTTCAACAATGGCGGGATCTACCGCGGAACCGACGTCAATCCCGGCGGACCGGATCCTGCGACGACGGTCTTCGTCAAAGGCGCGCGCTACGACAAGATCATCGAAGCGTTCGGTGGCGTCGGCGTGCAGGCGGAAACGCCCGACGAGCTGAGGCGGGCCGTCGAAGCGGCCATGGCGTCGGGCAAACCCACCCTCATCAACGCGGTGATCGACCCGGCTGCGGGCAGCGAGAGCGGCCGTATCGGCAACCTCAACCCGCAAAGCGTGCTGCGCAAGAAATAGAACGTCTTCGGGCATGCGGCGCGGCACGAGCCGCCGCCGCCGACAAGGAAACACGAGCGACGTAACGACGGAATTTCGGAGAGAAAAATGGGCAAGGCACTCGACGGCGTGAAGATCCTCGACTTCACCCATGTCCAATCGGGACCGACCTGCACGCAGCTGCTGGCCTGGTTCGGCGCCGACGTGATCAAGGTCGAGCGGCCGGGCGAAGGCGACATCACCCGCGGGCAGCTGCGCGACATCCCCGATGTCGACAGCCTCTATTTCACCATGCTCAACCACAACAAGCGCTCGATCACGCTCGACGCCAAGAATGCCAAGGGCAAGCAGGTGCTCGAGGCGCTGGTCAAGCATTGCGACGTGCTGGTGGAGAATTTCGCGCCGGGCGTGCTCGACCGCATGGGCTTCTCCTGGGAGCGCATCCAGCAGCTCAACCCGCGCATGATCGTGGCCTCGGTCAAAGGCTTCGGCCCCGGCCCCTACGAGGATTGCAAGGTCTACGAGAATGTCGCGCAATGCGCCGGCGGCGCCGCCTCCACGACCGGCTTCGATGACGGGCCGCCGCTGGTCACCGGCGCGCAGATCGGCGACAGCGGCACCGGCCTCCATCTCGCGCTCGGCATCGTCACCGCGCTCTTCCACCGCACCACCACCGGCAAGGGGCAGCGCGTGCTCTGCGCCATGCAGGACGGCGTGCTCAATCTCTGCCGCGTCAAGCTGCGCGACCAGCAGCGGCTGGAGCGGGCCGGCAAGCTCACGGAATATCCGCAATACCCGCACGGCGCCTTCGGCGAGGCGGTGCCGCGCTCCGGCAACGCCTCGGGCGGCGGCCAGCCCGGCTGGATCCTGAAATGCAAGGGCTGGGAGACCGATCCCAACGCCTACATCTACTTCATCACCCAGGCGCCGGTATGGGAGGCGATCTGCAAGGTCATCGGCAAGGAGGAGTGGATCACCCACCCCGATTACGCCAAGCCGGCGCAGCGCCTGCCCCGCCTCAAGGAGATCTTCGACACGATCGAGCGCTGGACCATGACCAAGAACAAGTTCGAGGCCATGGAGATCCTCAACAAGTACGACATTCCCTGCGGCCCGATCCTGTCGATGAAGGAGCTCGCCCACGAGCCGTCACTGCGCGAGACCGGCACCGTGGTCGAGGTCGATCACCCGAGGCGCGGCAAGTATCTCACCGTCGGCAACCCGATCAAGCTCTCGGCGAGTCCGAGCGAGGTCAAGCGCTCGCCGCTGCTGGGCGAGCACACCGACGAAATCCTCAACGAGCTGGGCTTCGCCGCCGACACCATCGCCGCCATGCGCGCGGAGAAGGCGGTCTAGCGTCGGCTTCTACGGCGAGATCGTCCGCCCCCACCTCACCCTCCCGCTACGCGGGTCCCTCCCTCTCCGCCCCTGGGGGCGGAGCGGGTTGGGGTGAGGTGGGGGCGGACGGACGGAACGAGGCGACGAAATCTTTCGGGAGGGCATTTCCATGGCACATGACAAGGCGGCGGCGCGCAAGATCCTCGACAAGGCGAAGGCCGAGGGGCGGGACGCGCTCACCGCGCCCGAGGGCAAGCTGGTCTGCGACGCCTATGGCATCGCGGTGCCCCAAGAGGGCGTCGCCGGCTCGGCCGCCGAGGCGGCGAAGCTGGGCCAGGCCATGGGCTTCCCGGTGGTGATGAAGATCGTCTCGCCGGACATCCTGCACAAGACCGAGGCGGGCGGCGTCGTGGTCGGCGTCAAGAGCGCGGCCGAGGCCGAGAAGGCCTATGAGACGATCATCGCCAATGCCAAGCGCTACAAATCCTCGGCCAAGATCGACGGCGTCCAGGTGCAGCAGATGCTCCAGGGCGGACAAGAGGTCATCATCGGCGCGGTCAGCGATCAGAGCTTCGGCAAGCTGGTCGCCTTCGGCATGGGCGGCGTGCTGGTCGAGGTGCTGAAGGACATCACCTTCCGCCTGGCGCCCACCAGCCAGGAGGACGCGCTCTCGATGCTCGACAGCATCAAGGCGGGCGAGATCCTCAAGGGCGTGCGCGGCGCCGAGCCGGTCAGCCGCGAGGCGCTGGCGACGCTCATCCGCAACGTCTCCGAGCTGGTCGCCGATTTCCCCGAGATCGCCGAGCTCGATCTCAACCCGGTCTTCGCCAGCAAGAGCGGCGCCATCGCCGCCGACGTGCGCATCGTGCTCGACTGGAACCCGCCGCCGCAGCGCTACCGCCCGAGCCAGGCCGAGATCGTCCAGCAGATGAACCGCATCATGCGCCCCGAGGCGGTGGCGGTGATCGGCGCCTCGGCCGAGGACGGCAAGATCGGCAATTCCGTGATGAAGAACCTGATCAACGGCGGCTATGCCGGCAAGATCTATCCGATCCATCCCAAGGCCGCCGAGATCATGGGACGCAAGGCCTATGCCTCGGTCAAGGACGTGCCCGGCGACATCGACGTCGCGGTCTTCGCCATCCCGGCCAAGTTCGTCGCCGACGGCGCTCGCCGAATGCGGCGAGAAGAAGATTCCGGGCGCGGTGCTGATCCCCTCGGGCTTCGCCGAGACCGGCAATGTCGAGGGCCAGAAGGAGATCCAGGAGATCGGCCGCAAATACGGCATCCGGCTGATGGGCCCGAACATCTACGGCTACTACTACACGCCGAAGAATCTCTGCGCCACCTTCTGCACGCCTTACGACTACAAGGGCCATGCCGCGCTCTCCTCGCAATCGGGCGGCATCGGCATGGCGATCATCGGCTTCTCGCGCTCGGCCAAGATGGGCGTCTCGGCGATCGTCGGCCTCGGCAACAAATCCGATCTCGACGAGGACGATCTCCTGACTTTCTTCGAGCAGGACGAGGACACCCACGTCATCGCCATGCATTGCGAGGATCTGAAGGATGGCCGCTCCTTCGCCGAGGTGGCCAAGCGCGTCTCGAAGAAGAAGCCGGTGATCATGCTCAAGGCCGGGCGCACCGCGCTCGGCGCGCGCGCCGCGAGCTCGCATACCGGCGCGCTCGCCGGCAACGACAAGATCTATGACGACGTGCTGCGCCAGTCCGGCGTCATCCGCGCGCCGGGCCTGCGCGACATGCTCGACTATGCCCGCGCGCTGCAGAAGCTGCCGACGCCCAAGGGCGAGAACGTCATCATCATCACCGGCGCCGGCGGCTCGGGCGTGCTGCTCTCCGATGCCTGCGTCGACAACGGGCTGTCGCTGATGAAGATGCCCGCCGATCTCGACCAGGCCTTCCGCAAATTCATCCCGCCCTTCGGCGCCGCCGGCAACCCGGTCGACATCACCGGCGGCGAGCCGCCCAAGACCTATCAGAACACCATCCGGCTGGGGCTGGAGGACGAGCGGATCCACGCCCTCATCCTGGGCTACTGGCACACCATCATCACCCCGCCGATGGTGTTCGCGCGTCTCGTGGTCGAGGTGGTGGACGAGATGAAGGCCAAGGGCATCGAAAAACCCATCGTGGCTTCGCTCGCCGGCGACGTTCAGGTCGAGGAGGCGGCCGAGCATCTCTATGATCACGGGATTCCGGCCTATGCCTACTCGACCGAGATCCCGGTGGCGGTGCTCGGCGCCAAGTACAAATGGGCGCGCGGCGCGGGGCTGGTGCGCTAGCCGCGTGCATCTTCTAGCCGTCGGCGCGAGCGGGCGCTATGCTCGCCCGCGACAAGCCGGAGGTCGGGGCGCGTCATGAATATTCACGAGTACCAAGCCAAGAGCCTGCTGCAGAAATTCGGCGTCGCCGTGCCCAAGGGCGGCGTCGCCTATACGGCGCAAGAGGCGGAGAAGGTGGCGCGCGGCCTGCCCGGCGCGGTCTATGTCGTGAAGTCGCAGATCCATGCCGGCGGCCGCGGCGCCGGGCGCTTCAAGGACGATCCCAAGGGCAAGGGCGGCGTGCGCGTGGTCAAGTCGCCCGAGGAGGTCGCGGCCAACGCGGCGGCGATGCTGGGCCACGTCCTCATCACCAAGCAGACCGGGCCCAAGGGCCGCGAGGTCAAGCGCGTCTATGTCGAAGAGGGCTGCGACATCAAGCGCGAGCTCTATCTCGGCATGCTGGTCGACCGCAAGACCTCGCGGGTCACCGTGATGGCCTCGACCGAAGGCGGCATGGAGATCGAGGAGGTGGCGGCGAGCCATCCCGAGAAGATCCTGCGCGTGGCGATCGATCCCGCCACCGGCATGCAGGGCTTCCATGCGAGGAAGCTGGCCTTCGGACTGGGCCTGGAGGGCAAGCAGGTCGGGGCCGCCACCCGCTTCATGCTCGGCATGTACAAGGCCTTCATGAGCCTCGACGCCTCGGTGGTGGAGATCAACCCGCTGGTGGTCACCGGCGCGGGCGAGGTGCTGGCGCTCGACGCCAAGATGAATTTCGACGACAACGCGCTCTTCCGCCACAAGGAGGTCGAGGAGATGCGCGACGAGGCGGAGGAGGATCCGACCGAGCTCGAGGCGGCGAAGCACTCGCTCAACTACGTCAAGCTCGACGGCAACATCGGCTGCATGGTCAACGGCGCCGGCCTCGCCATGGCGACCATGGACATCATCAAGCTCTATGGCGGCGACCCCGCCAACTTCCTCGATGTCGGCGGCGGCGCCACCAAGGAGCGCGTCACCACCGCCTTCAAGCTCATCCTCAGCGACCCCAATGTCGAGGGCATCCTGGTCAACATCTTCGGCGGCATCATGCGCTGCGACGTGATTGCCGAAGGGATCGTCGCCGCCGCGCGCGAGGTGGCGCTGCATGTGCCGCTGGTGGTGCGGCTGGAAGGCACCAATGTGCGGCTCGGCAAGAAGATCCTCGGCGATTCCGGGCTGCCGATCCTGTCGGCCGACAACCTCGCCGACGCCGCCGAGAAGGTGGTCAAAGCGGTGAAGGAGGCGGCGTGATGGCGGTGCTCGTCAACTCCGAGACCAAGGTCATCTGCCAGGGCTTCACCGGCGCCCAGGGCACCTTCCATTCCGAGCAGGCGATCGCCTACGGCACCAAGATGGTGGGCGGCGTCACGCCGGGCAAAGGCGGCGCCACGCATCTCGATCTCCCGGTCTTCGACACGGTGGCCGATGCGGTCGAGCGCACCGGCGCCACCGCGTCCGTCATCTATGTGCCGCCGCCGTTTGCCGCCGACGCCATCCTCGAGGCGATCGACGCCGGCCTGCCGCTCGTCGTCTGCATCACCGAGGGCATCCCGGTGCTCGACATGGTGGCGGTGAAGCGCGCGCTCGCCGGCTCCGGGAGCCGGCTCATCGGGCCCAACTGCCCCGGCGTCATCACCCCCGAGCAGTGCAAGATCGGCATCATGCCCGGCCACATCCACGCCAAGGGCCATGTCGGCATCGTCTCGCGCTCGGGCACGCTCACCTATGAGGCGGTGGCGCAGACCACTGCCGCCGGGCTCGGCCAGTCGACCTGCATCGGCATCGGCGGCGATCCCGTCAACGGCACCAATTTCATCGACTGCCTCGAGCTGTTCCTGGCCGATCCCGACACCAAATCGATCATCATGATCGGCGAGATCGGCGGCTCGGCCGAGGAAGAGGCGGCCGATTTCCTGAAGCGCAGCAAGGTGAAGAAGCCGGTGGTGGGCTTCATCGCCGGCTCGACGGCGCCGCCCGGCCGTCGCATGGGCCATGCCGGCGCCATCATCTCCGGCGGCACCGGCACGGCCGCGCACAAGATGGAGGCGATGCGGCGCGCCGGCATCACGGTGGCCGACAGCCCCGCCGCGCTCGGCAGCACCATGCTGACGGTCCTGAAGGGCTGAAGGGCGCATCTCGCCGCGCCGGGTAGCGCGGCCCGCTCATAGACCGATGATGCGTCGCCTCGCCCTGCTGTGGCTGTCGGGCACTGCCCTGCGGCTCTCGATCCTGGCCGTTCCGCCGGTGATCCCGCTCATCCGCCGCGATCTCGGCCTGTCGGCGACCGAGATTGGCCTGCTGTCCGGCCTGCCGATGCTGCTGTTTGCCATCGCCGCCGTGCCGGGCTCGCTGCTGATTGCCCGGCTGGGCAGCCGCACGACGCTCATCCTCGGCCTCTTCGTCGCGGCGCTCGGCGGGGCGCTGCGCGGCGCCCCGGGAAGCGCCACCCAGCTCTTCGGCGCGACCGTGCTGATGGGGGCGGGGGTCGCGATCATGCAGCCGAGCATGCCGGTGCTGGCGCGCGAGTGGCTGCCCGCCCGCATCGGCTTTGCCACGGCGATCTATTCGAACGGGCTGCTGGTCGGCGAGATCCTGCCGGTCTGGCTGGCGGCGCCGGTGGTGATGCCGCTGGTCGGCGGGAGCTGGCGGCTCGGGCTTGCGGTCTGGTCGCTGCCGGTGGTGCTTATCGGCCTGCTCGTGACGCTGCTGGGCCCGGCGACCGTCCACGCCCATGGCATGGCCGCCAGGATGCGGGCCTGGTGGCCCGATTGGCGCGATCCGCTGGTCTGGCGCCTCGGCCTCATGTTCGGCAGCGTCAATGCCATGTACTTCGCCAGCAACGCCTTCCTGCCGGCCTATCTCACCGTCACCGGCCGCAGCGACTGGATCCCCGCCGCGCTGACGGCGCTCAATCTCGGCCAGCTCCCGGCCTCGCTCATGATCCTGCCGGTCGCGACCCGGCTGGAGCGCCGCGCCTGGCCCTATCTCGTCGCCGGCGCGATCACCGCGGCCGCGGTGATCGGCCTCGCTTCGCTGACCGGCGCCTGGCTGGTCTTCTGCGCCGGGCTGCTGGGATTTGCCGCCGCCACCGTGCTCATTCTCGGCCTCACCCTGCCGCCGCTGCTGAGCGAGCCGCACCATGTCGGCCGGACCTCGGCCGCGATGTTCTCGGTCAGCTATGCCAGCGCCATGGTGGTGGCGCTGGCCAGCGGCGCGGTCTGGGACATCACCGGCTGGCCGGCTGCCACCTTCGTGCCGATCGGGCTGTGCGCGCTCATGCTGATCCTGTCGGCGCTGGCGCTCCGCGCGGGCAAGCAGCTCCGCTGAGAGCCGCCGCCTGCGTCGTCATCCGAGGTCGAAGAGCAGGATCTCCGCATCCGTGACGGCTTCGACGGCGAGGCTCGGCTCGTCCTCGATCGCCGCGCCATCGCCCTGCCGCATCTCGGTGCCGTTCAGCGCCACGATGCCGCGGGCGATTTGCAGCCAGATGCCGCGGCCGGGCTCGATTTGGTGCGAGAGGCGCTCGCCGGCGTCGAGGTTCGCGACGAAGAGACGCGCATCCTGGTGAACCGTGACGGAGCCGTCGCTGCCGTCGGGAGCGGCGACGAGCCGCAGGCGGCCGCGGCGCTCCTCGAGCGGGAACGCCTTCTGCTCATAGCTCGGCGCCAGGCCCACTCGGTCCGGAATGATCCAGATCTGGAGGAAATGGACCGGCTCCGTCTCCGAGGGATTGAACTCGCTGTGGCTGATGCCGGTCCCGGCGCTCATGCGCTGCACCTCGCCGGGCCGGATCACGGTGCCGTTGCCGATGCTGTCCTTGTGCGCCAGCGCACCTGCCAGCACGTAGGTCAGGATATCCATGTCCCGGTGGCGGTGCGCCGGAAACCCGGCGCCCGGGATCACCCGGTCCTCGTTGATGACCCTGAGCGCGCGAAAGCCCATCTGCGCGGGATCGTGGTAGTCGGCGAAGGAGAAGGAATGCCGGCTGTCGAGCCAACCGGTGCGGCTCTCGCCGCGCGCCATGCGATCCCTGAACCTGATCATCGCAGCCTCCTGAAGGACGGCGGCCTTCGCAGAGCGTCCGTCGCTCAGAGATAGGTCTTCTCCAGCAGCGCGCCAATGCGTTCGTTCTGGATCTCGGTGGTGCCGTCGACATATCCGGCGATGCGGGCGCAGGCGACGTGGCGGCCGAAAGGGTATTCCTCGCGCAGGCCCTCGGCGCCCATCGCCTGCATGCATTGGCCGAGCCGGCGCTGCGCCATCTCGACGGCGACTTTCTTGGCGAGCGCCGCGGCGAGCACGGCATCCTCGCCGCGCTCGATGAGGAGGGCGGCGCGCCAGGTGAGGCCCCGCGCCGCCTCGAGATCGGCGGCGACATCGACGAGCGACCAGCGCAGCCCCTGGTGATCGAGGAGGCGGCGGCCGAAGGCTCGCCGGCGCATGCCGTAATCGAGCGCCACGCGCAGCGCCTCGGCGACCATGCCGCAGCACATGGCCGCCACATAGGTGCGGGCGCCGTTGATGCCGGCCAGCGCCCGCTTGAAGCCCTGGCCCGGCGGATAGAAGAGCGCGTCGTCGTCGACATGGAACCGAGTGAGGCGGAATCCCCCGGCGCTGATGGCATGGCCGCCCATCAGCCCATAGGCCGGCAGGCGCTCGAAGCCGGGCGCGCGCGCGTCGATGAGGAAGGCGGCGATGCTCTCGGTGCCGCCCTGGGGCACGGTCTTGGCATAGAGGATGATCGTCTCGGCGGTGGCGGCGTTGGTGAGCCACGCCTTCTCGCCGTCGATCACCCACCCGCCCGGCACCTGGCGCGCCAGCGTGGCGATGGCGGGAAAGTCGCTGCCGGCGCCGGGCTCGGTGAGCGAGGTGCCGCCCATCCGCTCGCCGGCGATGAGCGCCGCGAGATGGCGCTCGATCTGCGCCGGGTTGCCCTGGAGCGCTACGCGCGATGCTACGTTCTGGGTGTTGACGAGGCTGAAGGCGAAGCCCATGCAAGACCGCGCCAGGCTCTCGGCGATCAGCGTCTTGGCGAGGAACCCCGCGCCCTGGCCGCCCTGCGCCTGCGGCACCTCGATCGCGGTGAGGCCGAGCCGCGCCGCCGCCCGGATCGCGTCGCGCGGCACCTGGCGGGCGCGCTCCCATTCGGCAGCATGGGGCGCCACCTGCTCGCGCCCGAAGCGCCGGGCCGCCTCCACCAGCGCGCGCTCGTCCGGCCGCAACAGCTCGATCGGCGAAGCCAAGGGATCCATGGACGCTCGCGACAAGGGGCGGCCGCCACTCTCGCGGCGCGACCCGGCCGGGTCAAGCGCCGGCTATTCGGCGGCGCGGACCCGCGCGGTGGGCGCGGTGGACAGCGCCTGCTGGCGCGCGCGCATCGGCTTCAGCACGAAGAGCGCGGCGGCGGCGACCGCGAGGTTGGCGATCGTCGCCACGACGAAGACCATGTGCCAGCTGCCGGTCGCGCTCTTGAGCACGTTGGCCAGCGGCACCAGCCAGGCCGCCGTGCCCTTGGCGGTGTAGAGGAGGCCGGCATTCGTGGTCGCGTATTTCGAGCCGTAGCTGTCGGTGCAGGTCGCCGGAAACAGGCTGAAGATCTCGCCCCAGGTGAAATAGACCAGGCCCGCCGTGATGATGAAGGCGAGCGGCTGATTGCCGATGGTGCCCAGCAGCCAATAGGCGACGGCGCCGAGGGTGAAGACCATCGCCATGGTGTTCTCGCGGCCGATATGGTCGGAGACCCAGCCGAAGAACGGGCGCGCGAGGCCGTTCAGGAGGTTGTCGACGACCAGCGCCACGGTCAGCGTCGTCCAGCCGAGAAAGACGAGCGTGTTGGAGATGCCGTAATCCTTGGCGATGGGCGCCACCTGCGCCGTCGCCATCAGCCCGCTCGCCGCGACCAGGACGAACATGACGTAGAGGACGTAGAAGGTCGGCGTCTTCAGCATCTCGACCGGCGTGTAGTCGCGCCGCGTCGCGTTGAGCTTCGGCGGCGCTACGGGCGCCTGGCCCGGCAGCGGCGCCCGCAGCAGCGGCGACAGCAGCACCACCACCGCGCCCTGAGCCAGCCCGAACCAGAGGAAGGCGCTCTCGAAGCCATAGGCGGCGATGATCTCGCGGATCGGCACCACGGTCAGCGCCGCGCCGGCGCCGAACCCCGCCGCGGTCAGGCCGGCGGCGAGCCCGCGCCGGTCCGCCCACCATTTGAGCGCGTTGCCGACGCAGGTGCCATAGACCGCGCCGGCACCGACGCCGGAGATCGCCGCGGCGACATAGAACATCGCCAGCGTGCTGGCGACGGAATTGATCGCCCAGGCCACCGCCACCAGCACGCCGCCGATGGCGACCACGACGCGCGGGCCGAAACGGTCGACGAACCAGCCCTCGACCGGCACCAGCCAGGTCTCGGTGGCGACGAAGATGCTGAAGGCGACCTGGATGGCCGCACGGCCCCAATGGTATTTGGCGTCGATCGGGTTGACGAACAGCGTCCAGCCATATTGCAGGTTGGCGATCATCACCATGCAGATGATGCCGGTGAGGAGCTGCAGCGCCCGATTGGGCGGCGGCGCATCCTGGCGCAAGGTTCCCGTCATCGACATTTCCACCCCGTCTTGTTGGTTTGCCGGGCCCGTCTGTCGGGACCCGTCCGGGCGATCATCGCCGCCATCGAAAAAGCCTATCACAAGCCCGACAAATTGGAAAAGATGGAATCCGGCAAATGCCTTCATTGCACAATGAACATTGGGGTTGTTGCGGGCGGCGCGCAATCCTTCTGCAATCGAGCGCGACCTCATAGAAGATACAAGATGAGGCGGCGGCCTCGTAGATTTCGGCCTGTCTATGAAAGACAATCTTCGACTATAAGATATGGTGTATACCAACATCTATTTTTGGCGGTACAGAGATCGACCCGATATTGCGGCGGCCCTCCCGGCACCGGTGCCTCAATGTTTGGGCGCCTGAGGAAAAGCATCGGGCGCGGCGGTAAGGTCGCCTTGCGCCGGACACCGCGCCGGCATCGAGACCGCCTCACCAGGAGACCCGCCATGCCCCGCCTGCCGCATGCCCTTGCCGTGCTCTTCACCCTGACGCTGCCGGCGCTCGCCGCCGCGGCGCCTGACGCCGCCGCGACGCTGCTGCATCTGAGCGACCGCGCCGAGCGCCCGGTGGTGCGCGACCAGCTGCGTGCCGTGCTGCGCGTCGACGCCAACGACAGCGACGCGGCGCGGCTCAAGGCCGGGATCAACCGGCGGATGGCGGCGGCGGTGGAGCGGGCCAAGGCCGTGGCCGGCGTCAGCGTCTTCACCTCCGGCTATTCCGTCTACCAGCAGCATCCCAAGGATCAGCCGGCGCAATGGCATGGCACTGCCGGCCTGACGCTGACCGCGCATGATGCGGCGGCGCTGCTGGCGCTCGCCGGCGAGCTGCAGCAGCGCGGCCTGGTGATGTCGAGCCTCGCCTACGAGGTGACGCCCGAGGCGGCGCGGAGCGCCGAGGATGCGCTCACCAGCGAAGCCCTCGGCCGGCTGCGCCGGCGCGCCCAGCGCATCGCCGGCGATCTCGGGCTTGCCGTGATCCGGATACGCGAGCTGCGGGTCGGCAATGCCGGTGGGGCGCCGCCGGTGATGCGCTTCTTCGGCGCCGCCGCCGGCGTGGCCGCCCCGGCAGCAGCACCGCCGCCGGTCGCCGAGCCCGGCGAAGCCACGATCTCGGTCTCGGTCGATGCCGAGATCGAGCTCGGGCCTAAGGGCTGAGCCGCCGGCTCAGCCGGCTTCAGCGAGGTGCTGGCGGGTCCAGGCGACGAGCTGGGGCAGCGACAGCGCGCCGGAGACGCGGCCAAGCTCCCGGCCGTGCCGCATCAGCACCAGCGTCGGAATGCTCTGGATGCCGAAGCGCTGGGCGATCTCCGGCGCCGCCTCGGTGTCGAGCTTGGCGACGCGGAGCGCCGGTTCCAGGTTGCGCGCCGCCTCCTCGACCGCCGGCGCCATGGCGCGGCACGGCCCGCACCATTCCGCCCAGAAGTCGATCAGCAGCGGCAGGTCGGCCTCGGCATGGCGGGCGAAATTCTGCGCCGTCAGCGTCAGCGGCCGGCCGGCGAAGAGCGGCTCATGGCAGTTGCCGCAGCGCCCGCCATCGGCAAGGCGGGCGCGCGGCACGCGATTGAGCGTGGCGCAATGGGGGCAGGGCAGCGTCAGCGCATCGGTCATGGCAACCTCCGCCGATTATGTTGGCGGCGCCGATGCGGACGGCAAGCGTCAATGCGCCTCGATGGCGCCCGCGAGCTGCGGCTTGCGCACCAGCGGCATCAGCAGCAGCGCCGCGCCGAACACCGCCGCCATGAGCAGCAGCACGTCGTCGAAGGTGAGCACGACGGCCTCGCGCTGGACGATGACGGCGAGCTGCTTCATCGCCGCGGCGGCGGGATCGCCGGGGATCAGATCCGACAGCCGCGCCGACATCGTGTCGAGAAAGTGCTGCACCCCGGGCCGGCCGGGATTGATATCGGCGGCGAGCCGGTTCCAGTGGAATTGCTGGCGCTCGGTCAGCACCGTGTTGATGCCGGCGAGGCCGATCGCGCCGCCGAGATTGCGCGTGAGATTGTAGAGGCCGCTGGCGTTCTTGAGCTTCTCCGGCGGCAGGGTGCCGAGCGCGAGCGTGTTGATCGGCAGGAAGCACAGCATCAGCGACGAGCCGCGCAGCGCCTGCGGCAGCAGCAGCTCGGCGAAGCCCCATTGCGCCGTCATGAAGGTGGTGAGGTAGAGGCCGAGGCCGAAGAGGGCGAGGCCGATCGCCAGCATCAGCCGCAGATCGAGCTTCTTGGAGAGGCCGCCGGCGACCGGCGCCGACAGCATCTGGAAGAAGCCGGTGACGAACATCACCTCGCCGATCTGCAGGCTGTTGAAGCCGCGCACCTCGGCGAGATAGAGCGGGATGACATAGACCGAGCCGTAGAGGCCGGTGCCGAGGATGAAGCTGTAGAGCGAGCCCACCGCGAAGTTGCGGTCGGCAAAGGCGCGCAACTCGACGATCGGGTTGCGATAGGTGAGCACGCGCCAGAAGAACGACGCCGCCGAGACGACGCAGACGAAGGTGAACCCCAGGATGAGCCGGTCCTCGAACCAGTCGTTGCGCGGGCCTTCCTCCATCACATATTCGAGGCTGCCGAGGAAGAGCGCCATCAGCAGCAGCCCGGCATAGTCGAAGCCGCGCAGCAGCGCGCGATCGGGCCGGTCGACATCGACCAGCAGCCAGACGAGGGTGGCGACCACCACGCCCGGCGCCAGGTTGATGAGAAAGAGCCAATGCCAGGAGAAGGCCTGGGTGAGGTATCCGCCCACCGTGGGCCCAAGCGTCGGCGCCGCGGTAGCGACGAGGCCGATGAGGACGGCGATCCCGGCGCGCTTCTCCGGCGGGAAGAGGGAGAAGCTGGTGGCGAAGACGGTGGGGATCATGGCGCCGCCCAAGAAGCCCTGCGCCGCGCGGAAGGCGATCATGGAGTCGAGATTCCAGGCAAAGGCGCAGGCGGCGCTGGCCAGCGTGAAGCTTGCCGCCGAGATCGTGAACAGCACCCGCGTCGACAGCACCCGCGAGAGAAAGCCCGACAGCGGGATCATCACCACCTCGGCGATGAGATAGGCGGTCTGCACCCAGTTGATCTCGTCGGAGCCCGCGGCGAGGCCGGCCTGGATCTGCGAGAGGCTGCTGGCGACGATCTGGATGTCGAGCAGCGCCATGAACATGCCGAAGACCATGGCAAAGAATCCCACCCAGTCGCCGGCGCCGAGCCGGGGCTGCGAAGCCTGGGCGAGCGTCGCCTCCGCCGCGCCGGGCCGCCCGCCATCCATCAGCGGGCGCTCGCGGTGCGGGTAGTGGCGGGCAGGCTGCCGAGCAGCGCGCCGCCGGTGCTTCTGGTGTCGACCTCCGCCACGACCGACAGGCCGGGCCGCAACAGTCCCGCCAGCGGGTTCGTCGCCGGCACCGCGATGCGCACCGGCAGGCGCTGCACGATCTTGGTGAAATTGCCGGTGGCGTTCTCCGGCGGCAGCAGGCTGAATTCCGAGCCGCTCGCCGGCGCGAAGCTCTCCACCGTGCCTTCGATCGTGCTGTCGGGGAAGGCGTCGACCGCGATCGACACCTTCTGCCCGAGGCGCATGCGCTCCACCTGCGTCTCCTTGAAATTGGCGACGACGTAGACGTTGGGCAGCGGCACCACCGCCAGGAGCTGCGTCCCGGGCTTCACCAGCTGGCCGATTTGCGCGCTGCGATTGCCGACGACGCCGTCGACGGGCGCGCGGATCACCGTGTCCTCGAGATCGATGCGCGCGAGCTCGAGGGAGGCGCGCAGCTGCTCGAGCTTCGCCTGCGCCTCCTGCTTCTGGCTGTCGAGCACCGGCAGACGATTGCGCTCCGCTGCCAGCGCCGCCTTCGCCTTGACCAGCGCGGCATCGCCCTTGCGCGCATCGGCCTCGGCGGTCTCCAGCCGCTGCTGGCTCGCCGCCATCTTCTCCGTCAGCATGCGATACCGCGCGAGATCCTGCTGCGCGCGCAGCCGGTCCGCCTCCGCGCTCGCCACCGCCGCCTCGGCCTCGGTGACGACCGCTTGCTCCTGCACGATCTCGCGGTCGATGGTGCCGACCGCCGCCTGCTGCGCCGCGAGCTGCGCCTCGGCCTGGGCCTGGCGCGCGGCGAAGTCGCGATCGTCGATGGTGACGAGCACCTCGCCGGCCGCCACGCGCTGATTGTCGCTGACCCTGACCTCGCGGATATAGCCCTGGATCTTGGGGCTCACCACCGAGGTGTCGGCCTCGACATAGGCGTTGTCGGTGCTTTCGAGGAAGCGGCCGACATGCCACCAGTAGAAGCCGCCGGCGCCGCCGGCGCCGAGAGCGAGCAGGGCCAGGACGATGGCGATGGTTCTCTTCATGGCGCGATCCTCGCTAAACTGGCGGGGCGGAACAAAAATGGACCAAACGGTTCAGTTCAGTGGATTGACAAACTAAACCGGACAGTTTAGATTGTCAATCGATAATTGAACCGCAGAGTTCAAATTTGGTCGCGAGCCAATCGCTGGACCGGAAGGGCATGATGGAAACGGCACGGAAGCTGGAGCGGGCAAGCGGGATCAGGGCGATGAAGCCGCAGCAGATCCGCGAGGCGGCCGGCCGGCTGTTCCTGGCGCAGGGCTACGGCGCCGTCAGCATGGATGCGATCGCCCGCGAGGCCGGCGTCTCCAAGGCGACGATCTACGCCCATTTCGCCGACAAGGCCGAGCTCTTCGCCGATCTCGTCAAGGAGGAATGCGCGCGGCAATGGCCGGACGTGGCGATGCTCGAGGCCGAGCCCGGCGATCTGCGCGAGGCGCTGCTGGCGGTGGGCATGGTCTATGCCGAGCTGCTGTCCTCGCCCAAGGGGGTGCAGACCTACCGCATGGTGGTCGCGGAATCGCCACGCTTTCCCGAGCTCGGCCGCGCCTTCTTCGAAGGCGGCCCGCGCCTCATCCGCGACAAGCTCGCCGCCTATCTCGAGCGCGCCGAGGCGCAGGGCAAGCTCGTGCTGGGCGATGCGCGCATGGCGGCGCAGCAATTCCTCGCCATGCTGCGCTGCGAGCATCATCTGCGCGCGCTCACCGGGCTCGAGCCGCCGGTGACGCAAGCCGAGATCGCCCGGGTCGTGACCGCCGCGACCGATACCTTCCTGCGCGCCTACGGGCGCTGACCGGCGCCGGCATCTTGCGCCCGCGCGCCGCGGCTTCTACCGTTGCCGCAGTGCAGCAATGGAAGGAGCCAGCGTGAGCGATACCCCGGTTCCCTCCACTCCCGCCGCCGCGCCGGACTGGTTCCGCTGGGCGGTGGGGCTGCCGCATGAACGCCGCTGGGTCGACGTTGAACACTGCCCGATCCATTACCTGCTCTGGCCGCCGCGCGAGGACTGCCTCAACGCCCGCGGGCTGCTCTTCGTCCATGGCGGTGGGGCGCATGCCCATTGGTGGTCCTTCATCGCGCCCTATTTCACCCGCGGCTTCCGCGTCGCCGCCATCGACCTCTCGGGCATGGGCGACAGCGGCCGGCGCGAGAGCTACGGTGCCGCGGTGCGCGCCCAGGAGATGCGCAGCGTCATCGCCGATGCCGGGCTCGGCCCCAAGCCTTTCGTCGTCGGCCACAGCTTCGGCGGCTTCATGACGACGAAGTTCGCGGCCGAGTTCGGCCATGAGCTCGGCGGCGCAGTGATCGTGGATTCGCCGATCCGCTCGCCCGAATCGGAGGCGCAGCAGCCCTTCACGCCGCCGCGCTGGGCGAACAAGAAGATCTATGACAGCTTCGAGGCCGGGGTGGCGCGCTTCCGGCTGATGCCGCCGCAGAGCTGCGACAACGGCTTCATCCTCGACTACATCGCCCGCCATTCGCTGATGCCGGCCGAGGGCGGCGGCTGGACCTGGAAGTTCGACGGCGCGGCCCTGGGCGCGCGCCGCTTCGGCGAGCCCTTCCGCGAATATCTCCAGGCCGTGCGCTGCCGCGCCGCGCTGATCTTCGGCGAGAAGAGCGCGCTGGTCTCGCGCGCCACCGCCTCCTACATGTCCTCGCTGATGGGGCCGCTCGCCCCCATCGTCGAGGTGCCGGAGGCGCAGCATCACGTCATGCTCGACCAGCCTCTCGCCTTCGTCGCGGCGCTGCGCATGCTGCTCGAAAGCTGGATCCGCGCCGAGCCTTAGCCGCTGCGCCCTCTTTCTCCTCGCCTCCGTCACCGGGCGCTGGCGCTCTGACTTCGCTTGCCGCATGGCCGGCAATATTGTTATGATCATAACGATAAGCCTCGGGAGGGAACGGTGACGCAGACGAAGGCGAGCCCGCCACAGGATTTCAGCGACCGCACCCGGTACGACGTGCTGATGCGCGTGGTCGAGAACCGGCTCACGACCCGCGCCTTCGACCCCAGCCATGTCGTCCCGCGCGAGCATTACGACATGATCCTGGAGGCGGCGCGCCACGCGCCGTCCGGCGCCAATGCGCAGCCCTGGCATTTCATCATCGTCACGGACCAGGGGCTGAAGGATCAGATAACGGAGTACTTCCGCGAAGAGCAGATCCAGCGCGCCAGGCTGCGGATGAAATTCCCGACGCCCGATTATCGCGGCCTCGCGACCGCGCCCGGCTTCATCGTCGTCGCCAGCGATTTCCGCTGGGTCAAGGCGTTCCCGGTCCTCAACGACGGCTCGGATCTCGACGCGATGTACAAGGAGAATGCCGAGCGGATCCTGCTGCAGAGCGTCGCCGCGGCGACCATGTCGGCGCATCTCGCCGCGGCCGCGCTGGGCTACAACGTATGGTGGGTGACCGCCATCGGGCAGGAGAAGGCGCAACGCGCGATGAAGCCGCTGCTGCACATCCCGGACGAGCTGTCGGTGCTGGACATCATGTGCTTCGGCCCGTCGGCCAAGCCACCCTACAAGCGCTGGAAGAAGACCCTGGGCGACATCACCAACTGGAACAGAATTCGATCCCGCCCATTTCATGACCGACGCCGAGATTGACGACTGGATCGCCACGACGCGCCACAAGGTCATGTACCGGGATGCCGAAAACATCGACTAGGCAGGCGGCGCGGGAAGCGGCGCCCGACGAGACCTACAGGCTCGACGACCAGATGGGGTTCCTGCTGCGCCGCGCCTATCAGCGCGCGAGCGCCAATCTGGTCGAGCGCATCGGCGTCCACGATCTGACGGCGCCGCAATTCGCCACCCTGGCCCGGCTCTACGAGCGCGGAACGCTGTCGCAGAACCTGCTCGGCCGCCTCGTGGTGATGGAGCCCGCCAATATCCGTGATGTCGTGCAGCGGCTGAAACGGCGCCGCCTGGTGGCGACGGAGCGCGATCCCGAGGATGGCCGGCAGATCCTCATCCGCCTCGCTCCCGCCGGCCTCGCCCTGGTGCGAAAGCTCCTGCCGGTCGAGGCTGCCTGCACCAAACGGACGCTGGCGCCGCTGGCGCCGGCCGAGCGGCTCGTGCTCTACGACCTCCTGCGGCGGCTCGCCGCGGGCTGAGCGGAGGCGTCGCGCCACAAAATTCACACAGGGTCGACCGGGCGAGTCGCGGTGGACAAGCTTGATGGCACGCGCCCATGCTCAACCCCCGATGGCGACTCCGCGCGTTCTCTACGCGCAGCACCTTTGGGGATTGTTCGATGCGGAGCTATCGGCTCGCCGCCGCCCTCGTTGCCCTGCTGCAGTTTTCGCTGGCGCTCCCGGGCTGCGCCTTCAGCGCCTCCGACCGGCATCTCGCGGCCGCGCCCGCGCCGGCGCCGCCGCCTCTTCTGGTGAAAGGCGAGGATCCCGAGCAGCGCCGGGTGGCGCAGGCACAGCGCCGGTTGCGCGCCCTCGGCCTCTATCGCGGCACCACCAACGGCACGCTGGGCCCGCAGACCAGAAGCGCGCTCCAGGCCTATCAGCGGCAGGTAACGCTGCCGGTCACCGGCCAGCTCGACGAGCACACGGCCTATGCGCTGGAGAACAACGACCTGCTGCATCTCTGCACCGCACGCGGCATCGCCGCGATCGAGTGTCTCGGCACGATCCGGCAGTTCCATGCCGCGATCGCGCAAGACGGCGCCGCGACCGCAGCGGATGACGCCGGCCACACGCCCTGCGACGGCGAGACGGACGTGGCGCGATGCGCCAAGGCGGTTGCCGAGATGAGCCAGTGGCTCGGCGCCAATCCTGCCGCGCCGCAGTGACATGACCGGCCTCCGGGCGAGGCGCGCCGGGGCGCTCGCCCTCGGCCTGATGCTCGCGCTCGCCGCCTGGCTGCTGCTGTCGGCCGCCGCCTATCTCGTGCTGCACTGGCTGGCATAGCCGGCCGGTTGCGGCTCCGCCGCGGCTGCGAGACAGCCCAGCGCCTCGAGGCTTTGCCGCACCGCTTCGTCGAGCGGGGTGTGCGGCTCGGGGCCGATCAGCGCCTCGAGCCGGGCATTGTCGAGCCGCAGCGGGCGGCGCCAGAGATAGCGCATCTCGATCATCTCGCGGAAAGTCGTGCTGAAGGGCGCCGCGAGATAGAGCAGCGCCGCCGGCAGCGGCAGGATGGGCGCGCGCGGCGCGCAAGCCACGCGGCGGATCGCTTCGGCGATGCTATCGCCGCGCGGCAGCCAATGGCCGGCGAACTGCACCACCTCGAACGGCGCTAACTGCGCGTCGATCGCCGCCAGCCGCAGGATCGCCTGGGCGAGATCCGGCAGATAGGCGAAGGCATGGCCGACCGCGCGCCGGCCGGGATAGACGACGAAGCTCACCGGCCGGTCCGGACGCACCATGGCCGCGCTGAACCAGGAGTTCGGCGCATGGCCGCCGAAATAGTCGCCGGCGCGCACCACCAGCGAGCGCACGCCCTCCCGCGCGGCGCGCGCCAGCAGCGCCTCCATCTCGACGCGGATCCGCCCCTTGCGCGTCACCGGATGCTGCGGCGAGCGCTCGTCGATCATCTCTCCCGCATCGGGCCCGAAATTGTAGACCGTGCCCGGCAGCACCAGCCGGGCGCCGCTGGCGCGCGCGGCGCTGACGGAGCTTTCCAGCATCGGCATCACCAAGCCGCGCCAGTTGCGATAGCCCGGCGGGTTGGCGCCGTGGAGGATGAGCCGCGTCCCTTGCGCCGCGGCGATGACGTCGGCCGCGCGCAGGGCGTCGCCGGCGACCCATTCCACCGCTCCCAGCCCGGCGAAGTCGCGGCGGGCGCGGGCGAGGTCGCGGGTGAGCGCGCGCACGCGCCAGCCGGCGGCGAGCAGCGCCTTCGCGGTCTCGCCGCCGATGCCGCCGGTGGCGCCGACGACGAGCGCGGTCGGGGTGTCGGTCGTGGTCATGCGGTCCTCCTCGGGTTCGGATGGAGGGAGGATGGCGCCGGACGGGATAAACGGAAATTGGCAAATTCTCTATAATCGATATACATTTTCGTATGACGACCGCCGAGCCCGGATGGGAGCTCTACCGCTCCTTTCTCGCCGTGCTGCGCCAGGGCAGCCTCTCCGCCGCCGCGCGCCGGCTGCGCCTGACGCAGCCCACGCTGGGTCGCCACATCGCCGCGCTGGAAGCGGCGTTGAAAGTGGCGCTCTTCACCCGCTCGCCCTCCGGCCTCGTGCCGACGCCGGCCGCGCTTGATCTCGCGACCCATGCCGAGGCGATGGCGGCGGGTGCCGAGGCCTTGCGCCGCGCCGCTTCCGGCGAGGCGGAGGAAGAGCGCGGCACGGTGCGGCTCACCGCCAGCGAGATCATGGGTGCGGAGGTGCTGCCGGCCATGCTGGCGCGCTTCCGCGGGCGCCATCCGCACATCGCGATCGAGCTGGTGCTGAGCAACCGCAACGAGGATCTGCTGCGGCGCGAGGCCGATCTGGCGCTGCGCATGACGCGGCCGCGCCAGGCGGCGCTGGTGGCGCGGCGCGTCGGCGCGGTCGGCCTCGGGCTTTACGCGCATCGCTCCTATGTCGAGGCCAGGGGATTGCCGCGCCGCGTCGACGAGCTGCGGCGGCATCCGCTCATCGGCTTCGATCGCGACGACAGCTCCTGGCGCAGCATCGCCGGCGCCGCCCTGCCCGTGACGCGCGAGCTCTTCGCCTTCCGCAGCGACAGCGACCTCGCGCAGCTCGCGGCGCTGCGCGCCGGGCTCGGCATCGGCGGCTGCCAGCACGGGATCGCGCGGCGCGATGGCGCGCTGGTGCCGGTGCTGCCGCAGGCGGTGCGCTTCTCGCTCGAGCTGTGGCTGGCGCATCATGAGGATCTCCGCGCCAGCCGGCGGGTGCGGCTGCTGTTCGATCATCTCGCCGCGGATCTCGCGGCTTATGCCAAGCTCAGCGCGGGCGGTCCAGGGTGAAGAGCTCCTGCGCCCGGCCGACGCCGCGCAGCGCGTAGCGGCCGACCGAGACGAAGCTCGGGCGCGCCTCGGGACCCGCGGCATCGACGAAGGCCGAGGACAGCAGCAGCGGCTGCTCGGCCGAGCGGCACATCGCGGCGATGCGGCTGGCCATGTTCACCGCCGGTCCGACGACGGTGAAGTCGAGCCGCGTGACGCTGCCGATATTGCCGTAGAACATCGCGCCGGCATGGAGGCCGAGATAGAACTCCGTGACCGGCAGGCCGGCCGCGGCGCGGCGCGCGCTGAGCTCGGCGGTCTGGCGCTGCGCGGCCTCGGCGGCGGCGAGCGCCCGGGCGCAGGCGCCGCCCGGCGCCTCGGCCGGAAACAGCGCCAGGATGCCGTCGCCGATCAGCTTCAGCACGTCGCCGCCCTCGCCTTCGATCGCCGAGATGATGGCGCCGGCATAATCGTTGAGGAAGGGGATGATCTGCTCCGGCGCCGCCGTGTCGGAGATCCGGGTATAGCCGCGCAGGTCGCTGTACCAGATCACCGCGCTGATCTTCTCGGCGACGCCGCGGCCGATGACGCCGTGCAGCACCCGCTTGCCGGCGTCGCGGCCGAGATAGGTCTCCACCAGCGTGGCGGCGATGCGCGCCAGCGACGCGGACTTCACGGCGAGGCCGAGCGTGGCGCCGAGCCGGCGCAGCGCCGCGATGTCCTCGTCGCTGAAGCCCGCCGCCCGGTCCGTCGCCCAGGAGGAATAGATGCAGTCCATCTCGCCGATGACGCCGTCGGCGGCGAAGCGATGGATGAGCGCGAGATAGTCGACCATGCCATCGGCGCGCAGCTCGTCGAAGGTGAGATAGGAGGGCGTGTCGGGCGCGTCGAGCCGCTGGCGGAGCAGCTTCTCGCCCGATTCGGTCAAGCGGTAGAACGGACTGCGCCGCCAGCGCTCTGCCGCCTCGCCCTCGCGGGTGGGGCCGTATTCGACGATCGCGGCCTGCTCCGGCGCGTCCGCGCGCCAGCGAAAGAAGCGCCCTTCATGGATGGGGTGCAGCGTGTCCACCAACACCATGGCGCGTGCCACCGGCAGGCCCGCCTCGCGCGCGCGGCGGCAGAACCCGGCGACCAGCGCCGTCTCCGAGGCGCCGGCGAGGCCTTTCTCGATCACCCAGTCGGCGAGCCCGGCGATGTCGGCGTGATCCATGCCGCGATCCTAGAAAGCGGCGCGGCGCCAGCCAATGGTCAGCCCGACAAAGATGGCGAAGAGCAGCGCCAGGGCCGCCAGCAGCCCGTCGGGGTTCCAGAGGTCCATGGCGACGCCGCCGAGGCTGGGGCCGAGCAGCGAACCCAGCCCATAGGCGACGATGAGCGCGGCATTGGCGCTCACCAGCTCGGCGCCGCGGAAGCGCGCTCCGGCGATCGCCAGCGTGACGGGATAGATTCCGGCGGCACATCCGCCCCAGAGCGGCACCGCGGCGAAGATGGCGAGATTGCCGGCGCGCGCCGCCAGCGGCAGCAGCGCCGCGCCCGCGAGCCCGGCCAGCGCGCAGAGCCGCAGCACGCCCAGCCGCGCCATCCGGTCGGAGAGGACGCCGATCGGCAACTGCAGCGCCACCGAGCCCAGGCCCAGCGCCGTCAGCAGCGCCGCCGCCGCGGTGGGCGCCAGGCCCGTGCGCACGCCCCAGATCGGCAGCAGCGCCAGCGTGGTCGATTCGAAGAAGCCGTAGAGCCCGCCGGCCAGCACGATGAAAGGCGCCTTGCGGAAGATGGCGAGCGCGCTCGCGGCGGGCTCGCGGCCGAGGCCGCGGGCAAAGGAGCCGACGCCGAGGAGCGGCAGCGCCGCGAGCGCCGGAACGGCGGCGGCGACAAGGAAGGGCAGCCAGCCTTCGATGCCGGTGAGCACCAGCAACAGCGGCCCCAGCGCGAATCCCCCGGAGAGCGTCGCCATGTAGACGCCGATGATGCGGCCGCGGCTGGCATCGCCGGCCAGGAGGTTGATCCAGGCCTCGGCGGCGGTGAAGAGGCCCGAGCCGGCGATGCCCAGCAGCAGGCGCAGCGCGAACCACGTCCAGAGCGCGTCCAGCGGCTTCATCGCCAGGAAGAGGACGACGTTGAGGCCGAGGCAGGCGAGGAGAAAGGGCCGGATGCCGAAGCGGCGCACCAGCGGCGGCGTCCAGAGCGGACCGAAAATGACGCCCAGATATGCGGCCGCGGCGTTGAGACCGGTCAGGCTCGCCGGGGTGCCGCGTTGCTCGAGCAGCAGCGAGAAGAGCGGCGCGCCGAAGCCCGCGCCGACGCCGAAGACCGCCGCCATGGTGATCGCGGCGGCAAGGCTCCAGCGCCGCTGCGCCATGCTCAGCGTTGCCGGCGCAGGCTCGGCCATCGCTCCCTTCCCCTCCGCTTCTGTCGGTGGCGCCCCCGGGAGCGCCTCGGCTATGCTCGCGCGAGAGAAGCAGAAGCGCAGGAGGAAAGCCATGGCCGAGCCCGCCGTGCTCTATGCCGTCGAGGACCGTATCGCCACCATCGCCTTCAACCGGCCCGACCGGCTCAACGCCTTCAACGCCGAGATGGAGACCGGGCTGCGCCAGGCGATGGAGGCGGCGGCGCGCGACCCGGAGGTGCGCGTCATCATCCTCACCGGCGCCGGGCGGGGGTTCTGCGCCGGCGCCGACATGGAGCGGCTCTCCGGCGCCGCCGGCTCGGGCGGCGCCACCATCCCGCGCGAGGCGCCGGCGCCGCTCGATCTCGGCCGTCCCGTGCGCGCCGATTTCCAGCAGCGCTACAGCTACTTCCCGGCGATCCCCAAGCCGATCATCGGCGCGATCAACGGGCCGGCGGCGGGGCTGGGCTTCGTCTTCGCCTGTTATTGCGATCTGCGCTTTGCCGGCAGCGAGGCGATCTTCACCACCGCCTTCTCGCGCCGCGGCCTCATCGCCGAATACGGCCTCGCCTGGCTGCTGCCGCGCCTGGTCGGGCCCGGCAACGCCGCCGATCTCCTGTTCTCGGCCCGCCGCGTCGGCGCCGAGGAGGCGCAGCGCATCGGCCTCGTCAACCGCGTTTTCCCGCAGGCGGAATTCGTGGCACGGGTGCGCGACTATGCCGGCGAGCTCGCGGGCGCGGTCTCGCCGCGCTCTATGCGGGTGATGAAGCGGCAGCTCTGGGACGGCATGCTGAGCGGTCTCGGCACCTCGGTCGAGCTCGCCAATGAGGAGATGCGCGCGAGCTTCGGCAGCGAGGATTTCAAGGAAGGCGTCGCGCATTTCGTCGAAAAGCGCGCGCCGCGGTTCACCGGGCGGTAGGTCAGGTGGCCGCCGCCTCGTAGCGCGCGGTGAGCGTGCAGCGCTTCATCGCCTCGCGGTCCTCGCGCGGCAGGCGGTGGCCGAGCGCGAAGCGGCGCCAGCGCGGCGCCAGATCGGCGAGCGCCACGCCGCCGTCGAGCGGCGCGAGCTGGACGACGTTCTCGCGCAGCGCATGCGGTCCCAGGAAGAAGGAGCGGCCGATGGCGGCCTCGATCGCCGCCGCCTCGGCGCGCGCCGCCGCCTCGTCGACGAAAGCGGCCCAGTTGATCGCCAGGCATCCGCCCGGCGCCAGCGCCGCGGCGCAGTCGCGCCAGAAGCCGGTCTCGACCGCCGCCATGCCGCGCCCGTCATAGAGATCGATGAAGATCGCGTCATAGGCGCCGCGCGCATCGGCGACCATGTCCTGCGCGTCGGCCTCGATCACCGGCCGGGTGATGTGGAAGAAGCGGCGCGCCAGATCGATCACCGTGCGGTCGCGCTCGACCACGGTGAGCGCGCAGTCCGGCAGATAGGCTTCGAGATGGCGCAGCATGGCGCCGCCGCCGAGCCCCAGCAGCAGCGCCGCGCCCGGCTGCGCCGCCAGCGCCAGCGCGATCAGCATCAGCCGCTCATAAGGGAAGATGAGCCGCTCGGGATGCAGCAGGTTCATGCCCGACTGCTCGGTGAGCGTGCCGTCATCGGCGATGGCGCCGAGGATGCGGGTGATGCGCGCGCCCTCGGGCAGGTCGACGACGAAGAGCGAGGAGCGGAAGCGCGGTGTGCGCCGCAGCTGCTGGATGCGGCAGGCGTCGCCGTATTGCGCGATGATGCGCTGGCGCAGCACGGGTCTATCGGGCGGGGACGCCGTGGCGGACGAGCGAGCGGCGGCCGCGATGCCAATAGAGCGGCGGGCTCTCCGGCAATGCGCCGCGCCAGGCCTCGACCGCGCAGCGCAGCATGAAGCGGGTGACGTTCTGCATCAGCCCCGGCGGCTCGCCCTCGACCGGAAGCCAATGGAGATCGTCGAGCTCCTCGCAGGGCACCAGCCGGCCCGCGGCATGGCGGCCATCGGCGAGGAAGAAGCGGGCATGGAAGCGGATCGGCGAGGCGGTGGGGGTGATGGCGCGACCGACGAGCCGCAGCAGCCCCGGCGCGGGCGCTACGCCGGCCTCGCGATAGGCCGCCTCGACGGGCGAGAGCGCGCCGTTCGCCTTGAGCGCGCCGCGGCGGGGTTCGCCGACGACCAGGCCGGTCTCCTCATAGGTCTCGCGCAGGGCGGCGCGCTTCAAGGCGAGGAAGGACGCGGCCGAATCGGCGAGCTCGCCCGCCCAGCGCCGCGCATCCTCGGCGGTCACCCGTCCGCCCGGGAAGACGTAGCGCCCGGGCATGAAGCGCGCGCCCTTGCCGCGCCGGCCGAGCAGCACCTCGAGCCCCGCCTTGCGCTCGCGCAGCAGAATGAGGCTCGCGGCATCGCGCGGTCTGACCGGCTTCGTCTGCATGAGTCTCCCCGTCCGGTTTTCGCCGCGGCAGTAGATCATGGCGCCCGATGCCGCGCAAACCGTCTGCCGGCGCTCAGAATTTTATGTCGACGGTGAGGTTGAGCGAGCCGTAATGGTCGGGGCCGGCCTGATGCACGAATTCCGGGGTTTCCCAAATGTAGGAATAGGCCAGGCGGAAATGGTCGTAGAAGAAGGCAACGCCGGATTCGAGGTAGTCCACGGCCGGGTACTTGTCGACGCTGGGGCTCGATTTGAAGTCGTTGCCGTCGAGGAAGATGTCATGGGCGACGGCGCGCGCCTCGGTGCCGATGAAGCCGTAGAAGCCCCAGTTTCCCACCATCCGGCTGGGGTTGATGTAGTTGGCGCCGAGATTCATGTCGATATGCGGCGGCCCGTAATCGGCGCGCAGGTTGCGGCCGAGACGCAGCATGCCGCCGGCGCCGGCATAATCGTAGACATTGCCGACGCGCAGATCCCATTGCGGGATCGCATCCCAGCCCCAGCCCTGGTCGGTCTCGCCGTGGTAGCGCCATTTGTGCTGATAGAAGAGGTCGAGCGTCGGCTCGTCATGGAGCTGCGCATGCCAGCCGGCAAAGGGCGAGACGTCGATCAGCAGATGGAACCTGGTCTGCGTCGCATGGGCGAACGAGCCCGGCCCGACCAGGCCGAGCTTCATTTCGAGGTCGTCGAAGCTGTCGACGCCGTCACTGGTACCCGGCGTGTCCTGCATCATCCCGGCGCCGCCATAGAGCCAGCCGGCATAGGGCCGGTCGCGCGGGTCGGGAGTGAACAGCGCCGGATTGTCCGGGGTGTAGATGTTCTGGCCGAGCGGGATCAGATCGTAGCGCCGCGACACATCCGGCGCGTCGGGAAAAGCCGGGGTGAAGCCGCTCAGCCAATTGAAGGGCCCTAGCCAGAAGGGATCATGTACATCGCCCGAGGTGCCGGAGAACTGGATGCCGTGGGTGTAATGCCGGTCATGGTTGTGCGGCGCCCAGTAATCGTCCTCCTCGAGGACGGTCTCGGTCCAGTCATTGTCCGGCGCCGGCTGCTGCGCGCGCGCCAGCGCCGGCATCAGGAGCACAGCGGCGGCGAGGAAGGCGGCGAGATGGGCGGGTGGCAAGGGCTCTCCTTCGACGTGCTGGCGACACGGACGGCGTCCGTCTCAAACGCGAATGATCTTGCCGGGGTTCATGATGGTGTCGGGATCGAGCGCCCGTTTCAAGCTGCGCATCACCGATATCGCATCGCCATGCTCGGCGATGAGGAAGTTCATCTTGCCGTAACCGACGCCGTGCTCGCCGGTGCAGGTGCCGTCCATGGCGATGGCGCGCTGCACCAGCCGGTCGTTGAGCCGGCCCGCCTCGGCGATCTCCTCGGCCCGCGCGGGATCGACGAGCAGGGCAACGTGGAAATTGCCGTCGCCGACATGGCCGACCATGGCGCCGGTGAGGCTCGAGCGGTCGAGATCGGCGCGCGTCTCGGCGATGCATTGGGCGAGCCGCGAGATCGGCACGCAGACATCGGTCGCCCAGACCCGCGCGCCGGGCCGGCTCGCCATCGCCGCGTAATGCGCATCATGCCGCGCCTGCCACAGCTTGGAGCGCTCCTCCTGCGTCGCGGCCCAGCGGAACTCGGTGCCGCCCTGCTCCGCGGCGAACTCCTTCACCTGCGCCACCTGTTCCGCCACCCCCTGCCGGGTGCCGTGGAACTCGAAGAAGAGATGCGGCTCGGCGCGGAAGCCCTGGAGCCCGGAATAGGCCGCGACCGCGGCCGTTCCCGCCTCGTCCAGCAGCTCGATGCGGGCTACCGGCACGCCGGCCTGGATGGTGGCGACCACGGTGTCGACCGCCGCCTCGACCGAGGGGAAGGGGCAGACCGCCGCCATGATCGCCTCGGGAATGCCGTAGAGCCGGAGCGTCACCTCGGTGATCACCCCCAGCGTCCCCTCGGATCCGACGAAGAGCCGCGTCAGGTCATAGCCGGCCGCCGATTTGCGCGCGCGGCGCGCGGTGCGGATCACCCGCCCGTCCGCCAGCACCACGGTCAGCGACAGCACGTTCTCCCGCATCGTGCCGTAGCGCACCGCATTCGTCCCCGAGGCCCGCGTCGCCGCCATCCCGCCCAGCGAGGCGTCCGCCCCGGGATCGATCGGGAAGAACAGGCCGGTGTCGCGCAGATGCTCGTTGAGCTGCTTCCTCGTCACCCCCGCCTCGACCGTGCAGTCGAGATCCGCCGCCGACACCCGCAGCACCCGGTTCATCCCCGAGAGATCGATGCACACCCCGCCCTGAAGCGCCGCCACATGGCCCTCGAGCGAGGTGCCGGTGCCGAAGGCGATCACCGGCACCTTCGCCGCCGCACACGCCCGCACCACCTCGGCGACCTCGTCCGTGGATTGTGCGAACACCACCGCGTCGGGCGGCGCCGGCAGGTGGTAGCTCTCGTCGCGCCCGTGCTGCTCCCGCACCGCCGCCGCGGTCGAGAGCCGGTCGCCGAAGCGCTGCCTCAGGCGATCGATGACCGGGCTCACTGCTGCCGCGCTCATGCGAACGCGGCCTTGAGCTCGCGCTTCAGGATCTTGCCGTTGGCGTTGCGCGGCAGCGGCTCGTCGCGGAGCAGGATGCGCACCGGTACCTTGAAGGCGGCGAGGCGCTCGCCGACGTGGCGCCGCAGCGCGGTCTCGTCGATCGCGGTGCCGGGCTTCACCTGCACCACGGCGCCGACCTCCTCGCCGAGCACGCGATGGGGAATGCCGATCACCGCCGCGTCCATCACCGCGGGATGGCTGTAGAGCGCGTCCTCGACCTCGACGCAATAGACGTTCTCGCCGCCGCGGATCAGCATGTCCTTGACCCGGTCGAGGATGTAGAGGAAGCCCTCCTCGTCGATACGCACGAGATCGCCGGTATGAAGCCAGCCCGCGCTGAAGCTCGCAGCCGTCGCCTCGGGCTTGTTCCAATAGCCCTTCACCACATTGGGCCCCTTGACCCAGAGCTCGCCGATCTCGCCCCGCGCCACGTCGCGTCCGGCGGCGTCGACCACGCGCACGTCGCAGACCGGAATGACCAGCCCGGCGCTGTCGGGCTTGCGCTGGTAATCCTCGGCGGCGTTTTGCGAGGTGACCGAGGAGGTCTCGGTCAGGCCATAGCCGTTGCCCGGCATGACCTTGGGGAATTTCTCCTTGATGCGCGCCACCAGCTCCGGCGCCGCCGGCGCGCCGCCATAGCCGATGCTCTCGACGCTGGAGAGGTCGTAGCGCTCGAAGGCGGGATGCTCCAGCACCTGCCAGGCCATCGACGGCACGCCGCCGAAGCTGTTGATGCGCTCGCGCTCGATGAGCCGCAGCGCGCGCTCCGGCTCCCAGCGATGCATCAGGACGAGCTTGTTGCCGCCATGGAGCACCGCGCACAGCACGGAATGACAGCCGGTGGCATGGAAGAACGGCACCGACAGCAGCGTCGCGGTCTTGGGCGCCGTGCCCGGCGCCGGCAGGGGCTCGCCGCGGCGCAGCAGCACGCGGGCGCGGGCGAAGGCGATGCTCAGCAGGTTGGTGCAGATGTTGCGATGCGTCCCGAGCGCGCCCTTGGGCTTGCCGGTCGTGCCCGAGGTATAGAAGATCGTGGCGTCATCCTCGGGATCGATCGTCACCTCCGGCAGAGCGCCGTCATCGCCGAGAGCATCCTCGAGCCGCATCGCTCCTTGCGGCAGCGCGTGCCCGGCCCGCGCCACCAGCACCGCCTCGAGCCTGAGCCCGGCGAGATGCGGCAGCAGCCGCTCGAGCCGCTCGGCATCGGCGATGAGCAGGCGGGCGCCGGAATCCTCGAGGCAATACTGCAACTCGGCGCCGGTCATCCAGGCGTTGAGCGGCACGACGACGGCGCCGGCCGACACCGCGGCCCAGAACGCGATCGACCATTCCGGGAAGTTGCGCATGGCGAGGGCGACGCGGTCGCCCTTGGCTATGCCGAAGCGGCGGGCGAGAGCGCGCGCCAGCGCCGCGCTCCGCCGATAATGCTCGGCATAGCTCAGCCGCTCCTCCTCATAGACGATGAAGGGCAGCTCGCCATGGGCGCGGCTGCCGTCGAACACGGCGCGCAGCGTGGGCGGCGCGTTCTTCCACACCCGCGTGGGAATGCCGCGGATCACCCGCTCTTCCATCTCGAAAGGCGCGCCCGGCGCGGTCAGCGCCTTGATCGCCGCCTCGATCGATAATCCCGTCACGCTTCCATCCCGTTCATCTTCTTGACCGACTGTCGCCGGTCTCTACAACAAGCCTAGAGCATCGCCGCAGCCGGCGCCAAATCTCCGGGCGGGCTCGCCGCCGGCCGCGCCTTCGTGGTGATTGCCATCATCAGACGTGATGCTTGAGCTGGTGGTGCGCGATCGCTAGGCTCCGCCGCCTTTCTGCAACGACGCGATCGGGTTGTCCCGGAGCCGAGGCTCGGCGCCGGCGCGGCTCGTTGCGTCGTCGCCGAGCTGGCGGAACGGAGAGCGGGGGAGCGATGATCGAGATCGGCCTGGGCAGCGTGCAGAGCTGGGAATGCGACGTGATGGGGCACATGAATGTGCAGTTCTACGTCGCGCGCATCGGCGACGGCCTGCCGGCGCTCGCCTTGGCGCTGGGGCTGGGCCCGAGCCAGTGCCGCGCGCTCGATGCCGAACTGGTGCCGCTCGATCATCATATCCGCTTTCTCCGGGAGCTGCGGCCCGGCGAGCCCTTCGCGATCTGGGGCGGCGTGCTCGCCTGCGAGGGCGAGCGGCTGCGGCTCTACCAGGAAATGCGCAACACGCTCACCGGCGCAATTGCCGCGAGCTTCATCACCGTGGCGGCGCTGGTCGATGCGGAGCGGCGCTTCACCTTGCCGCTGCCCGAGGCGGTGAAGGCGCGCGCCGGAGCATTGGTCGAGACCTTGCCCGAGCATGGACGGCCGCGCAGCCTGACGCTCGATCCGCCGCGGCCGCGGCCGGATTGGGCCGAGGCGGACCGGCTGGGATTGCTGCTGACGCAGCAGGGCGCGGTGGGCCCGCAGGAATGCGACCCGCGCGGCCTGATGGTGACGCGCGCGGTGATCGGCCGGGTCGCCGATTCCATCCCGAACATGGTGGCGAAGACGCGCGGCGCCGACCGCTCGGCCGAGAAGCATGGCGGCGCCGCGCTCGAATACCGCCTGATCTATCACGCCACGCCGCGCCAGGGCGATGTGCTGGCGTTGCGCTCCGGCATCAAGACGATCGGCGCCAAGGCCTTCACCTGGGGACATTGGCTGTTCGACCGCGAGAGCGGCGCGGCGGTGGCCACGACCGAGGCGGTCGCCGTCACCTTCGACCTCGCCACGCGCAAATCACTCGCATTGACCGAGGCGATGCGGCAGAGCCTCGGGCGGTTCCTCGTGCCGGGGCTCTCGGTGTGATTGATCCAAGTCAACGCGCCGCTTCCGGCGCGCTGATAGGGTCTCGCTCGTACCTCTCCTGTTAGGTACCGACTTGACGCCGCATCCCCTCGCTGGCGTCGCGGGGCGCCCGGCTTGGACCGGGCGCCCCGGTCTTTTTTCGCAACCCGCCTAGCCCTCGCTGCCGCCTGCCGCTATCCTAGGGGAAATACCCCAGGGCGGAGGCGATGATGACGGAGGCCTTCATTTACGACGCCGTGCGCACCCCGCGCGGCCGCGGCAAGGCGTCGGGATCGCTGCACAGCGTGACGCCGATGCAACTCGCGGCCACCGCGTTGAAAGCGGTTCGCGATCGCAACGCGCTCGACACCGCGGCCGTCGACGATGTCGTGCTCGGCTGCGTCGAGCCGGTGGGCGAGCAGGGCGCCGACATCGCCCGCGTCGCGGTGCTCGAGGCGGGCTATGCCGAGACCACCGCCGGCGTGCAGATCAACCGCTTCTGCGCCAGCGGGCTCGAGGCCTGCAACATGGCGGCGGCGCAGGTGATGTCGGGCCAGAGCGACATGGCGATCGGCGGCGGCGTCGAAAGCATGAGCCGCGTGCCGATGGGCTCCTCGGGCGGCGCCTGGGCGATGGACCCGCAAGTGGCGTTCCACACCTATTTCGTGCCGCAGGGCGTCTCCGCCGATCTCGTCGCCACCAAATACGGCATGAGCCGCACCGATGTCGACGCCTACGCCGTCGAGAGCCAGCGCCGCGCCGCGCGCGCCTGGGCGGAAGGCCGCTTCAAGCGCTCGGTGGTGCCGGTGACCGACATCAACGGGTTGACCGTGCTCGAGCGCGACGAGCACATCCGCGCCGAGACGACGATGCAGTCGCTGGCCTCGCTGGAGCCGTCCTTCGTCAAGACCGGCGAGAGCTTCGGCTTCGACGCGGTCGCCATCCAGCGCTATCCCGAGGTCGAGCGCATCAACCACGTGCACCACGCGGGCAACTCCTCGGGCATCGTCGACGGCGCCGCGGCGGTGCTGATCGGCAACCGCGAGACCGGCGACCGGCTCGGCCTCAAGCCGCGCGCCCGCATCCGCTCCTTCGCCTCGATCGGCTCCGAGCCCACCATCATGCTCACCGGCCCGTCCTTTTCCGCCGAGAAGGCGCTGAAGCGCGCCGGCATGAGCGCCGGCGACATCGACCTCTACGAGCTCAACGAGGCCTTCGCCGCGGTGGTGCTGCGCTTCATGCAGGCGCTCGCCATCGACCACGGCAAGATCAACGTCAATGGCGGCGCCATCGCCATGGGCCATCCGCTGGGCGCCACCGGCGCGATGATCCTCGGCACGCTGCTCGACGAGCTCGAGCGCACCGGCAAGGGCACCGGCCTCGCCACGCTCTGCGTCGGCGCCGGCATGGGCACCGCCACCATCATCGAGCGCGTCTAGGAGCTGCCATGATTGACTACGAGGTGGGCGCGGACGGCATCGCCGTCATCGCCTGGAACATGACCGAGCGGCCGATGAACGTGCTCAACGAGGCCTCGGTCGCGCGCTTTGCCGCGCTGGCGGAGACGGCGATCAAGGACGCGGCGGTCAAGGGCGTCATCATCACCTCCAAGAAGCGCGACTTCCTCGCCGGCGCCGATCTGACGGAGCTCGGACGCGACGCCGACGCGGCGAGCCTGACGGCGTTCACCACGCGCTTTCACGCGCTGATGCGCGGCATCGAGAAGAGCGGCAAGCCGTTCTGCGCCGCGATCAACGGCACCGCGCTGGGCGGCGGCTACGAGATCGCGCTGGCCTGCCACCGCCGCATCGCCGCCGCCGATCCCCGCATCCGCATCGGCCTGCCGGAAGTGACGCTGGGGCTGCTGCCCGGCGGCGGCGGGACGCAGCGCCTGCCGCGCCTCATCGGAATCCGCGCCGCCTTGCCGCTGCTGCTCGAAGGCCGCAAGCTCGATCCGGCGAAGGCGCTCGCCGCCGGGCTGGTGGACGAGGTCGTGCCCGCCGAGCGCCTCCTCGCCGCGGCGCGGCATTGGCTGCTGGGCGAGGGCCCGCAGAACGCGGTGCAGCCCTGGGACCGCAAGGGCTTCAAGATCCCCGATGGCGGCGTGTTCTCGCCCAAGGGGCACGAGACCTTCGTCGCCGGCAATGCCATGCTTCATGCCAGGACCTGGGGCAACTATCCCGCGCCGCGCAACATCGCCTCTTGCGTCTATGAGGGGCTGATCACCGATCTCGACACGGGCCTCAAGATCGAGAGCCGCTATTTCGTCAATTGCGCGCTCTCGTCCGAGGCGCGCAACATGATCCGCAGCCTGTTCTTCTCGATCGGCGACGCCAACAAGCTGGCGGCGCGGCCCAAGGGCGTGCCGGAGCAGAGCTATCGCCGCATCGGCGTGCTCGGCGCCGGCATGATGGGCGCCGGCATCGCCTATGTCAGCGCCGATGCCGGGCTCGAGGTGGTGCTGCTCGACGCCGGCGCCGCCCAGGCCGAGAAGGGCAAGGCCGCGGCGCAGGCGATCCTGGACAAGCGCGTGCAGCAGCAGCGCATGGCCGCCGCCGAGCGCGACGCGGTGCTGGCGCGCATCCACCCCACCTCGCGCTTCGAGGATCTCCGCGACGCGGATCTCGTGATCGAGGCCGTGTTCGAGGACCGCGCGATCAAGGCCGAGGTGACGCGCCAGGCCGAGGCGGTGCTGGCGCAGAGCGCGATCTTCGCTTCCAACACCTCGACGCTGCCGATCTCCGGCCTGGCCGAGGCGAGCGCACGGCCGGAGAACTTCATCGGCCTGCATTTCTTCTCGCCGGTCGAGCGCATGCCGCTGGTCGAGATCATCCGCGGGCGGCGCACGTCGGATGCCTGCCTGGCGCGCGCCATGGACTATGTCCGGCGCATCGGCAAGACGCCGATCACCGTCAATGACAGCCGCGGCTTCTATACCAGCCGCGTTTTCGGCACCTATGTCGGCGAAGGGCTGACCATGCTCGGCGAGGGTGTGCTGCCGGCGCTGATCGAGAATGCCGGCCGGATGAGCGGCATGCCGGTCGGCCCGCTGGCGCTCGCCGACGAGGTGTCGATCGAGCTCATGTACAAGGTGAGGAAGCAGACGCGCGCCGATCTCGGCAAGGAGTATCGCGGCAATGCCGCCTCCGACGCGGTGATCGATCTCATGGTCGAGCGGCTGGGGCGCATCGGCAAGAAGGCGGGGAAGGGATTCTACGACTATCCCGCCGATGGCAGGAAGCAGCTCTGGCCGGGCCTGGCGCAGCATTTCAAGCCGCTCGCCGAGCAGCCGGGCGTCGAGGCGGTCAAGCAGCGCCTGCTCTACGTGCAATCGGTCGAGACCGCGCGCTGCCTCGAGGAGAAGGTGGTGGTCGATCCCCGCGATGCCGATGTCGGCTCCATTCTCGGCTGGGGCTTCCCGCCCTTCCTCGGCGGCACGGTGAGCCAGATGCACGGCATCGGCCTGCCCCGCTTCATCGCCGAATGCGACCGGCTGGCGCAGCGCCACGGCGACCGCTTCGCGCCGCCGCGCCTGCTGCGCGACATGGCCGTGTCGGGACAGGCCTTCTACCCGGCCTAGGGTCGGGCTCAATTTGGCTAAGCTCGATTGGTGCGGCTCCCGCCGTTGCTGACGCAACGGCTGACGCCGCCTCGGACGGACAACCCGTTCGGTCGCTTCGCGACCGAACCCAACGGGGCCGACCGCAAAGCGGTCGGCCGGGTTGTCCTGCGCGAATTCGCCTGGGAGCTCAGCGCTTTTCCGGCAGGCCCTTCACCCGGCGCAGGCGGGCGCCGTCGAGATTGGCGTCGGTGAGGATGGCGCCGGTGAAGGTGCAGTCGTCGAGCTTCGCCTCCTGCAGATGCGCGCCGGTGAGGTCGGCGCGCGAGAAATCGGTGCCGGTCAGATTGGCGCGGCGCAAATTGGCGCCGGCGAGGTTGGCGCCGACGAAACGCGCGCGCTCGCAGTTCGCCGGAAAATCGGTGTGGTGCGCGCCGACATCGAGCAGCGGGCCGAGCTTGGCGCCGGCGAGATTGGCCGCGTTGAAGCAGGCGCGGCGCAAGGTGGCGCCGCGCAGATCGGCCGAACTCAGCAGCGCCTGACGCAGATCGGCCGAGGTGAGGTCGGCCATGGTGAGGAGCGCCTGATCGAGATTGGCACGGCGCAGCCTGGCGCCCGGCAGCAGCGCCATGACCAGCCGCGCGCCGGCGAACTGGCGATCGCTGAGATCGAGCTTGGCGAGCAGCGCGCGCTTGCCCTTCTGTCCCTGGCTGTCGAGCCACTGCGCGTGCTGCTGCAGGGTCGCGGCGAGGTCCGCTTCGCTCGGCGGGGCGTACTTGCTCGTGATCGCCTTTTGCAGCTCGGCGAGCTCGAGCGCCTCGGGATCGAGAATGGCGTCGCTGACATCCGCGCCTTCGAGATCGGCGCCGCGCAGATTGGCGCCGGTGAGCACGGCGGAGTGGAAGGTGGCGCCCGAAAGCTTGGCCTGGGCGAAGTTGGCGCCTTCGAGAATGGTGCCGGTGAAGTTGGCGCGCCGCGCATCGGCGCCTTCGAGCGAGCTGCCGCGCATCGCCGCATCGGTGAAGTCGGCGCGCAGGCTGAGGGTGTCGCCCTGCGGCAGCGGGCCGGCGTCGCTATGGCCGGGGCCGTTCGCGGGCTCGCGGAAGCTGCGCACGATCTGCGCCTGGCGCGCGTCGTGGAGCACCACGGTGGCCTCGCGCAAATCGGCGCGGGCCAGCACGCTGCGGTTCATCTCGGCGCCGCGGAAGCAGCTGCCGCGCAGATCGGCGCGCGTCAGGTCGGCGCCGTCGAGATCGGCATGGCGGAGATCGGCGAGCGAGAGCTGCACGCCGCAGAGTGTCGCGGCCGTGAGCTTGGTGCCGCGCAGACGAGCGGCGCTGAGATCGGCATCGGTGAGGTCGCACGCCGAGAGATCGAGGGCGGAGAGGTCGCTGTAGCTGAGCAGCGCGCGCCGACCTCCCGGCTTGCGCGCCAGGAAGCGTTCGTGCAGCTGCATGACCGCTTCGAGCGCTTCCGGACTTAAGCGCATCCAGCTCTCCGATTCATCCGTCATGCCCGGCAGCATACACCTGCTGATACTCCGGCAATCTTAACAAAGGCCTACTAATGGGTTGATTCCCCTGGCAAAGCGGTGAGGCTGCCGCGGCCATGATGCGCCCGCCCTGCTCGCGCCAGGCTATGGCTTTTTTATGGGGAACGTCGCAGGGGTTGTGCCGCATGCGATGGCGTGCGGCGACGAGGGTTCCCGGGTCAGCTGAGCTTCAGCGTTGCCGCGACGCCCAGCGTCTGCGCCACGCGCTCGCCGAGCTTGCCGATCAGCCCGTCCTCGGCGCGTGCCGGACCCCCGCCAGGCGCTGCCGGCAGGGCGAGCGTGAAGCGCGAGCCGGTCCCGGGCTCGCTCTCGGCCAGGATCTCGCCGCCCATCAGCCGGGCGAGGCGCTGGCTGAGGGCGAGACCGAGCCCGGTCCCGCCATACTTGTTCGCCGTCGCGGCGTCTGCCTGGGTGAAGGGGGTGAAGAGCCGGGCCAGCGTCTCGCGCTCGATGCCGATGCCGGTATCGGCGACGCAGATGCTGATCCAATCGGTCTCGGCGCGGCGCTCGCGCGACGCGCTCAGCGTGATCCGGCCCTGGCTGGTGAACTTGGCCGCGTTGCTCAGCAGGTTGAGGATGATCTGGCGCAGCTTGGTGGCGTCGGCCACGACGATGCCGGCGTCGCTCGCGCAGCGGATCTGCAGCTCGTTGCCGTTGCGCTCGATCATCGGCAGGACCGTGGCGACGACCTCGTCGAGGAAGCCGCGCAGCTCCAAGGGCGAGACGACGACCTCCACCCGCCCGGCCTCGATCTTGGCGAGGTCGAGGACGTCGTTGACCAGCGACAGCAGATGACGGCCGGCGGTGTGGATGCGGCGGAGATCGGCGACGTGCTCCTCGCTGCTGCCGTCGGCGGCGGCGTCCTCGAGCAGGAGCTCGCTGTAGCCGATGACGGCGTTGAGCGGCGTGCGCAGCTCGTGGCTCATGGCCGCGAGGAACTGGGACTTGCTGCGGTTGGCGTCCTCGGCGCTCTCCTTGGCCGATCTGAGCCCTTCCACCAGCGACGCGTTCTCGAGCTGCAGCCGGAGCGCGCCGCTGATGCTGCGGTTGAAGCTGTGCGCCGCGCGGAAGATGAGCGCGATATAGGCGAGGGTGAGGCAGCCGAACAGCATCGAGGTCGGCGTCGCATGCAGAAAGGACGCGACGGCGATGGGCAGCGCGCAGGCGACAAGATAGCCGTGATGGGCGCGCAGGTGAGCGGAGTAGAAGATGGTGCCCGCGGCCAGCATGCTGGCGAGGATGAGCAGCACCACGCCGCGGATCTCGGGATCCTGGACGAGATAGAAGCTCACGCCGAACAGGCCCCAGAGCGCGCCCGACAGGCTGATGGTCAGCGTCATCGGTCGCTCCCAGCCGATCACCGCCGCGTCGCTGTGCGAGATGCGGCGGAAGCGCAGCCAGAGCACGAAACGCAGCGTGGTGAGAGCGAAAATCGCCGCGGTCCAGGCGAAGACCAGCCGGTGATCGATCGAGAGCCAGAGGATCGGGGCGGCGATGGCAGCGGTCAGCGCCGCGCCCAACAGGGTGACCGGCGACAGCGCGATGAGCCGCAGCTCCGCCGCGTGGATGTCGTGCTGCCAGCGATCCACGGCCTCCGCCCTCCGTCGCCAGCATAAACCATAAGGGCGCAACCCTTAATTTAGTATTTGTCCGACGTGACGGCGCCCGGCCCCGGCGGACAAGCCCGCCGGGGCCGGGGTGGGGGCTCAGCCTTGTGGCTGCGGCGCTTCCGGCGGGGGGCGGCGCTCGGCCAGGAATTGGTCGAACTCGGCCTTGTCCTTGGCCAGCCGCAGCCGGTCGAGGAAGGCCACGAACTCGCGCTGCTCCTCTTCGAGCCGCCGCAAGGTCGCGTCGCGGTACTCGTCGAAGGCGCGGTTGCCGCTGGAGGCGGGACCGCCCTGCCAGCGCCGCCAGCGCTCCTGCAGCCGGTCACCGCCGCCGGCCTGCCATTCAGCGAACCGTCTATGTTTCCAGCATCCCATTCTCCCGCTCCATATCAGGAAGGCCAAGGTGGCGAGGCCGATCGGCCAGAACAGCGCGAAGCCCAGCACCGTGAGCGCGATCCAGGCCGGCTTGCCGATCTCGTCCAACCGTTGCGTAACCCCCATTGCGATGCTCATGACCGCCTCTATGTAAATGTTATTCACATTCACATATGCTCGTGCGGTCGTTTTGTCAAGGCGGGCTCAGCCGCCGGCCGGCGGCGGTCCGACGATGCCGAGACCCTGCAGGTAGATCAGCACGCCGGCCTCGAGCAGATCCTCGGGCGACATCGGCAGCGCGCGACGCGACGCATCGCCGCGGCCGAACAACGAGGCGACGCCGTGGGTCATCGCCCAGATGTGCAGCGCCATCATCAGCGCCGGTGGCCGCTTCTCCTTCGGCAGCCGCGCCGTCAACATCTCGGCCGCCTGGCGCAGCACCGCCAGTGCCCGTTCGCTCGCCACATGCAGCTCGGGATAGCGATCGAGCGCCAGGCCGGCTTCGAACATCGCCGCGTAATGGGCGCGCTCGTGCCGCGCGAAGGCGAGATAGGCGCGGCCGATGCGCTCGAAGGCCGTGACGGGGTCGGGACGACCCTCGTCCCAGGCGGCGACGAGGCCGGCCTCGAACCGCTCGAAGCCGCGCCGCGCCACTTCGGCCATCAGCTCGTCGCGATCGCGAAAATGGCGGTAGGGCGCGGCCGGGCTGACCCCGGCATGCCGCGCCGCCTCGACGAAGCTGAAGCCGAAGGGGCCGCGTTCCGCGATCAGCTCCAGCGCCGCGGCGACCAGCGCCTCGCGCAGATTGCCGTGGTGATAGCCGCGATGTCCGCCGCCGCTTCCATGCCTCGACCAGCCCATGTTAAATGCTTTTACATCAATTCGCGGCGCAATACAGCCGCCCCTGCGTCTGGCGCCGCTGCCGGCGGCGCTCTATACCCGGCCGGTGATCCGTTCTTGTGTCGCCCTTCGCACCCGTCGCCTCGCGCTTGCGCGCCGCGACAGGAGACCGCCGGTCGGGAAGCGGGGATGGCACTGGAATGCTCCCCCTAAGATGTCGATAATCGAGGACCGGCCGCCGCGGCGGCGGCCCGTCCTTCGCGCGAGAGTCCTCCACCCCCGATGATCGCTGCCTGTGTTCGTCTCGTCGGCTGTGCCGCCCTCCTGGGCCTGCTCGCCGTGCCGGCTGCCGATGCCGGCGATCAGCTCGCACCCTACCGCGCGCTCTATCATCTGAGCCTGGCCTCGGCGAAATCCGGCAGCGGCGTCGTTGCCGCGGGCGGCGCGGTGCTCGACGAATGGGGCGAGACCTGCGACGGCTGGACTGAGCAGGAGCGCTTCCTGATGCGCCTGCAATATGCCGAGCAGGACGACGAGAAGATCCGCTCGAACCTGGTGAGCTGGGAAGCCAAGAACGGGCTGCGCTACCGCTTCGACGAGCGCCGCGAGAACAGCGGCCAGGATGCGCGCCAGTCGAGCGACGGGGACGATGGCAGCCACGGATCCGGGCCGACGGATGAGGAGATCCGCGGCGAGGCGCAGCTCGACGGCGCCGGCAAGGGCGGCACCGCGGAATTCACCCGGCCCGAGGCGGCAACGCTGTCGCTGCCCGCCGGGGTGCTGTTCCCGACCGAGCACACGCTGGTGCTGATCGACCGGGCCGAGGCCGGCGACCAGCTGGTGACGCGCCAGCTCTTCGATGGCTCCGATGTCGCCAACGCGGCGCAGATCACGGCTTTCATCGGGCCGAAAATCCCGGCTCCCACGGGCAAGAGCAAGACCGCGGTGAAGTCGCCGCTGCTCGACCGACCTTCCTGGCGCATCCGCCTCGCCTTCTTTCCGGTCGCCAGCCGCGCCGACGGCCTGCCCGACTACGAGGAGACCATCCAGCTGCTCGACAATGGCGTGGTCGGCGAGATGCTGTTCGACTACGGCGACTATGTCATCCGCGCCAAGCTCGACGACATCGAGGCGCTGCCGCGGCCGACGTGCTGAGCGGCGCCTGACCCGTTTGCCACGCGCGCGGGGAGGGCGCCTTCATGCGCCAGCAGCCAGCGCTTGCGCTCGATCCCGCCGCCATAGCCGGTGAGCGTGCCGTCGGCGCCGATGACGCGATGGCAGGGCACGATGATGCTGATCGGGTTGGCGCCGTTGGCGGCGCCTACCGCGCGCACCGCCGCCTTGCGCCCGATGCGTGCGGCGAGGGCGCCATAGCTCAAGACGCTGCCGGCCGGGATCTGCCGCAGCGCCGCCCAGACCTGGCGCTGGAACGGGGTTCCGCGGGTCGCCACCGCGATACCGTCGAGTGCCGTCAGCGCGCCGTCGAAATAAGCGGCGAGCGCCTGCCGCAGCGCCGGCGGCGCCTCGGCCTCGGCGAAGGCGGCGGCCGGCCCGTATTGCAGGCGCAGCAGCGCGCGCATGCGCGGCAGATGGTCCTCCCAATCGAGCGCGCGCAGCGTGCCGTCATCATCGCATGCCGCCAGCAGCACGCCGATCGGGCTCGGCAGTCGGCCCAGCGTGAACATCTCAGAGCGTCGCTCGGACATCGCGCACCTCCTGTGGTCGTGTCGGGCGGCGGGGTGCGACCTGCGCATCCGCCGCCCAGAGATGGATCGCCGCATAGGCCCGCCACGGTCGCCACGCCTCGGCGCGGCGCAGCAGCTCCGCCGGGCTCGGCCGCTTGCCGTGCTCGTCGGCGAGCGCGCGCAGCAGGCCGATGTCGGCGGCGGGAAAGGCGTCGGGCTCGCGCAGCGCGCGCATGGCGATGTATTGCGCCGTCCATTCGCCAATGCCATCGAGCGCGCTGAGCCGCGCGATGGCGGCGTCGAGATCGGCGCACGGGCCGAAGAGGCCGGGATCGGCCGCCACGGTGGCGGCGAGCCCGGCCAGCGCCGCGGCGCGGGCGCGCGGCATGCCGAGCGAAGCGAGATCGGCGCCGGCCAGCGTCTCGGGCCGGGGAAACACATGGCTGAGCGCCGCCGGCGCGCCCGCCAGGACGAATCGCCGGCCATGGCGCTCGACCAGCTTTCCGGCCAGCCCGCGCGCGGCGCCGACGGTGATCTGCTGGCCGAGAATGGCGCGCACCGCCAGCTCGAATCCGTCCCAGGCGCCGGGCACGCGCAGCCCCGGCCGCGCCGCGATCAGCGGCTTCAGCCGCGCGTCGCGCGCCAGATGCGCGGCAATGGCGGGAATATCCGCCGCAAGATCGAAGACGCGGCGGATGCGCGCGACGATGCCGGCAAGCGCCTTGACCGAGGGAAAGCGGATGACGGCGCGGAGCGCGTCGCCGCGCTTTTGCGGCGCCACCTCGATCCAGCCGAGCTCCCCTTCGAGCTCGATGCTGCGGAAATAGCGGCCATCGGCGACATGCTCGACGCCGGGAATGGCGCGCGCGGCGAGAAAGGCCAGCATCGCCGGCCAGTCGTAAGGCAGCGCGTGCGGCAGGCTGAGCGCGATCTCCGCCGCCGCGGCGCCGGCGTCGCGCGCGCCGCCGCGCCTGAGCGCGCCGGGCGGGCGGGCGAAGAGCTGCTTGAAGGTGTGGTTGAAGCGCCGCACGCTGCCGAAGCCCGACGCGAGCGCCACCTCGGTCATCGGCAGCCGCGTCTCGTGCAGCAGCTGCTTGGCGAAGAGGACGCGCCGCGTCTGCGCCACCGCGACGGGCGAGGCGCCGAGATGCTCGCGGAAGAGCCGCCGCAGCTGCCGTCCGCCGAGGCCGAGGCGGGCGGCGAGATCATCGACGCCGTCGCCCTCGCCGTCGAGCGCGCCTTCGGCGATGAGCGCGAGCGCGCGCTGCACCGAGTTGGAGGTGCCGCGCCAGGCGGCGAGATCGGGCGAGATCTCCGGCCGGCAGCGCAGGCAGGGCCGGAAGCCGGCTTCCTGCGCCGCCGCCGCCGAGGCGAAGAACTCGCAATTCTCCGGCTTGGGCGTGCGCGCCGGGCAGATCGGCCGGCAATAGATCCCGGTGGTGCGGACGCCGACGAAGAGCCGTCCGTCGAAGCGGGCATCGCGGGTGGCGATGGCGCGGTAGCAGGCGGCGCGGTCGAGGTTCATGGGGGCGATCATAGCGCCGGCAGCGGCCACGTCTCGCCGTTTTCGGACGCGTACGGCGGCTAAGGCCGGCGCGTCCTATTTTTCATGGCTGTGGCTTGTTGAGAGTGTGTATATATACACATGAAGAGCGCGGACGTTATCGCGGTCATCGAGGCAGCGGGCTGGCGGCTGAGACGCGTGACAGGATCGCACCATCACTTCATTCATCCGACCAAGCCTGGCTTGGTGACTGTGCCGCATCCGGTGAGGGATCTGAAGATCGGCACCCTCAAGAGCATCGAGAAACAAGCCGGCGTGAAGCTGCGCCGTCTAGGACGAGGTCGATGACAACGGTCTATTTTGCAGCGATCGTCGAAGGCGGCAAACGCTCCGGGTACAGCGTCTTCTTCCCGGATCTTCCCGGGCTGGCAAGCGCCGGCAACAGCCTTCAGGACGCGGCGCGCAATGCCGAAGAGGGGCTGCGCGGGCATCTCGAATTGTTGGCCGAGGCGGGCGAGGCAATCCCGACGCCGCGCGATCTCGATGCCATCGCGCGCGATCCGCAGGTGAAAGAAGCCGCACGCATCCTGGTGCGCGCCGAGCTACCCTCGACGAAGGTGTTGCGCGTCAACGTCACCCTCCCGGAGGACCTGCTGCGCCGCATCGACGCCCGGACCAGCAATCGCTCCGGCTTTCTTGCACAGGCTGCGGAACGCGCGCTCTCCGATACGGGTAAATAGGCGGCGCCGTGCGTCAGGGGGGTGGCGCAGCGGGAACTTCCGCGCCTTCCGGCGGCCCTCAGTAGAAGAAGCCGTCCACCGGCACGCCGTTGATGACCGGCACCTGTTTCGGGTCGGTGGAGCTGCACGCAGCGACCGCCGTCAGCACCGCCGCCAGCATGAAATATCGGATGAGATGCCGCATTGCTCGTCCTTTCCCGTTCCGGATGCGGCCGCGGGGAACGCGTCGCGTGGCGCGTCGGCGCGGCCGGCAGTCGCGTGGTTCATCGCCGGAGCAGATGATGCTGCGCTGCGGTGCCGACTAGCGCGGCGAGGACGAAGAGTGTTTTGCGTGGCGGCGCGGTATTGCGCGGCGGGCGGCGCCCGCTAATGCAGCTTCACCGCCGGCTCGCCGCCGCGCGAGAGGCCGCGGGCCAGCGCGCCGAGGAAGGTCTTGCTGGCCCCATGCAGCGCGTATTCGTGCATCTTGTAGAGCGAGCGGTACATCAGCCGGGCGAAATAGCCCTCGATGAACAGGTTCTTGCCGACGAGAAAGCCCATCAGATTGCCGACGGTGGTGTACTCGCCCAGCGACACCAGCGAGCCGAAATCGCGATAGACGAACGGCTCGAGCGGCGTGCCGGCGAGCCGGCGCTGCAGTTGGCGCAGCAGATGCGAGGCCTGCTGGTGCGCGGCCTGGGCGCGCGGCGGCACCGTGCCGGCGTCGCGCGGCAGCGGACAGGAGGCGCAATCGCCGAAGGCGAAGATGTCGGGATCGCGCGTCGTCTGCAGCGTCGGCGTCACCACCAGCTGATTGATGCGATTGGTCTCGAGCCCGTCGAGATCCCGCAGCACGTCCGGCGCCTTCACCCCGGCGCACCACACCACCAGCTCCGAGGGGATGAGCTCGCCATCTTCCAGCACCACCCCGTCGCTCTTTATCTCGCTTACCTTGGCGCCGGCGCGCACGACGACGCCGAGCCCCTCGAGCAGCGCCAGCGTCGCCTCCGCGATGCGCTGCGGCAGCGCCGGCAGGATGCGGTCGGCGGCCTCGATGAGGATGATACGGATGTCCTTGTCGGGGTCGACCCGGTCGAGGCCGAAGGCCACCACCTGGCGTGCCGTTTCATGCAGCTCGGCGGCGAGCTCGGTGCCGGTGGCGCCGGCGCCGATGACGGCGACATGAAGCTGTCCCGGCCGCACCGGCTCCTCCTGGGTGTGGGCGCGGATGCAGGCGTTGACCAGGCGGCGGTTGAACCGCGCCGCCTGCTCCGCCGTCTCCAGCGGCACGGCATAGCGGGCGGCGCCGGGCGTGCCGAAATCATTGGTGATGCTGCCGATGGCGATCACCAGCGTGTCGTAGGGCACCGCGCGCGGCGGCGTGATCTCGCGGCCCTCATCGTCGTAGGTGGCGGCGAGGAGCACCCTGCGGTTGGCGCGATCGAGCCCGACCAGCTCGCCATAGCGGTATTGGAAGTGATGCCAATGCGCCTGGGCGAGATAATTCAGCTCGTGCTCGGACGGGTCCATGCTGCCGGCGGCCACCGCATGCAGCAGCGGCTTCCAGAGATGCGTGCGCGACTTGTCGACCAGGGTGATGCGCGCCCTGCCGCGGCGGCCGAGCGTGTCGCCGAGCCGCGTTGCGAGCTCGAGCCCGCCGGCACCGCCGCCGACCACGACGATCTCGTGCGGCGCGCTCGTCGGGGCGATGCCGGCTTGCGGGCCTGACGCCTCGGGCGGACGAATGACGGAAGCCCCGGTATGGTTTGCCATCGGCTCGCGCCATCTTAGCGGAATTTTTCGAGGCCGCGAACGGGATCACGGCCGCCGGGGGCTGGATCGATAACATATTCCGATTGATATTATCAGAACTATTCGTTCGACCGAACGATCTCTCCGGCCCATCTTGGCAGGCATGGAGAACGACACGATGGCTCTTACTTCCGACACTGCCGCGGCCGACACCGCCGCACCCGCGCCGCATCCCTTGGCCCTCGGCGGCATGGCGCGTCATCTGCGCGAGATCGTGCCGGGGCTCGCGCTTGCCGCCGGCATCGCGGGCGTGGGGTTCGCGATCAACCGGCTGCCGCATATGGCGGCATTCAGCCCGCTCATCTTGTCGATCATCCTGGGAATGATCGTGCATAACGGCATCGGCACCCCGGCGCGCTGCCGCGCCGGCGTCAAATTCGCGCTGCGGCGGGTGCTGCGCTTGGCCATCGTGCTGCTGGGGCTGCAGCTGACCCTCGGCCAGGTGCTGGCGGTCGGCGGCGCCGGGCTGGCGGTGGTGGTGGCGAGCCTCGCGGCGACCTTCCTCTTCACCCTGTGGCTCGGCCGGCGTCTCGGCGTCGACCGCAAGCTTGCCGAGCTCATTGCCGCCGGCACCTCGATCTGCGGCGCCTCCGCCGTCATCGCCGCCAACACCGTGACCGAAGGCTCCGACGAGGACGTGGCCTATGCCGTCGCCTGCGTCACCGTCTTCGGCTCGGCCGCCATGCTGCTCTACCCCGCGCTGTCGGGCCTGCTGCATCTCGACCCTCGCGCCTTCGGCCTCTGGGCGGGCGCCTCGATCCACGAGATCGCCCAGGTGGTGGCGGCGGCCTTCCAGGACGGCAAGGAGGCGGGCGAGCTCGCCACCATCGCCAAGCTGTCGCGCGTCATGCTGCTGGCGCCGGTGGTGATTCTGCTCGGGCTCGCCGCCCGGCGCGGCTGGGGACGCGGCGGCGAAAGCCGTGAGACCAAGGCCGCCGCGCCCTTTCCCTGGTTCGTGATCGGCTTCATCGCCATGATCGGCTTCAACAGCCTCGATCTGCTGCCGCATGCGCAGCGCGCGATGGTCGCGCCGGTGACCACCTTCCTGCTGTCGGTGGCGCTCGCCGCCATGGGGCTCGAGACCGACATGCGCAAGCTCAAGGCCGAGGGGTTGCGTCCGCTGCTGCTCGGCGCCGGCGCCTGGCTTTTCATTGGCTGCTTCAGCCTGCTTCTGGTAAAGCTCATCGGCGCGTGACAGCCCATGGGCTACGATGACGCTGGAGCAGCTGCGCATTTTCGTCGCCGTCGCCGAACACCTGCACGTCACCCGCGCGGCGCGTGAGCTTCACCTGACGCAATCGGCCGCGAGCGCCGCCGTGGCCTCGCTCGAACAGCGCTATGGCACGGCGCTCTTTCACCGCATCGGCCGCGGCATCCAGCTTACCGATGCCGGCCGGATTCTGTTGACGGAAGCCCGCGGCGTGCTGCAGCGTGCGGCCGATGCCGAGCGCGCGCTCGAGGAGCTCTCCGGCCTGCAGCGCGGCCGCCTCAGCATCCATGCCAGCCAGACGATCGCCAATTACTGGCTGCCGCCGCGTCTCCACCGCTTCCGCGAAAGCCACCCCCAGATCGAGCTGCACCTCACCATCGGCAACACCGCCCAGGTGGCACAGGCGATGATCAACGGCGGCGCCGATCTCGGCTTCATCGAAGGCGAGATCGAGGAGCCGTCGCTGCTGCGTCATCGCATCCCCGGCGACCGTCTCGTGCTGGTCGTCGGCCAGAGCCATCCCTGGTTCCGCCGCAAGACGGTCGAGCCGGAACGGCTGACCGACACGCGCTGGGTGCTGCGTGAGCCGGGATCCGGCACGCGGCAGGTATTCGAGACGGCGGCGCGCGCCATGGGCATCGACCCGCGCGACCTGCCGGTGGTGCTGGAGCTGCCGTCGAACGAGGCGGTGCGCTCGGCGGTGGAAGGCGGCGGCGGCGCCACGGTGATCTCGGAGCTCGTGGTGCAGTCGAGCCTGCGCCACGGCGCGCTGCACGCCATCGACCTGCCGCTGCCGCGCCGGGATTTCGAGATCCTGCGCCACCGCGACCGCTACCGCAGCCAGGCGGAGCAGGCCTTCCTCGCGAGCATCGAGGCCGCGCCGATGGTGCCGGATGTCGCCCGTCCCGCCGGCCGCCGGCGCCGCGGCTAGGAGCCTGTCTGGGAAATGGCATGGGTCTGCGACATCGTCATTTCGCGTCTGCCCCGGACTTTGATCCGGGGGAGGAGCGAAGCGATACCGTGCGCATCGTGAGCGACGAGCGACGACGCCAGACGCGAAATGCCGATGTCCCGGAGGGTTGCACGAGGATGGGGCGCTGCCGCGTCGCGCGGCCTTGACGATGCGTCCAGTATCGCCTGCGGCCGCGCTCCTAACATCGCCCCATCCTCGTGCAACGCAGACCCATGCCATTTCCCAGACAGGCTCCTAGGTCCCGACCGTCCGGCGCTGCAGCTTCTCGCCGAAGCGCAGCAGGAACATCAGCGTCTGCTGCGCCTCGGGCTTCGCGAGCAGCGACAGCGTCGCGAAGATGCCGCCGCGCGGCGTCACCCGCGCGGTCTCCTCGGCCGCCTCGTCGAGCGCCTGCCGCGTGTTGTCGGCGAGCGTGCCCATCGCCTCGTTGCCCACGGTGTTGATCATCTGCTCCACGAAGGTGAAGAGCCGCTCGACGATGGTGTCGGTGGAGGCGTTGCGGGCGGCGTGGAGCAGCGTCACCGTGTCGAAGAGCGTGTCGAGCGCGCCGAGCTTGTGCAGCTCGCCGAGCCGGTCGAGGAGCGCGTGCACCGCCTCGCTGGTGCGCTCGTCGTTGAGCCGGTCCACCAGCGCCAGGGCGTTGGCGCCGGTCACGGCGAGGCGCTCGACCATGGAATCGGTCAACGCCTCGCGCGCCGCCTGCGCCAGGCGCTCGAGCTCGTCGACGGGCCGGTTGGAAAGCGCTGCGTCGGTCATGGCCGCCTCCTCACAGCAGGCCTCGGGCCGAGAGCCAGTAGAGCCGGTTGTAGGCCAGCTTGAACCAGTGGATCATCTGCGAGGGCGGCCCGGGATTGGGCGGCGTCGCGTAGTTGAACCAGACATAGGTTCCGGTGTTGAGGCCGGTCTCGACGAAGCAGAAGACCTTGCCGTCGTAATGTCGCGCCCAGCGGTCCTCCTTGATCAGCGAGGCGAGATTGTCGACCACCGTGTCGGCCTCGAAATGCGCGGTCGAGCCCGCCTTGGAGATCGGCAGGTTGGTGGTGTCGCCGACGACGAAGACGTTGTTCGAGCCCTCGCGCAGCAGCGTGTTGCGCTCGGTCGGGACCCAGCCGCCCTTGCCCAGATCCGAATCGGTGATCACCTGCTGCCCGGTATGCGGCGGGATGGTGACGAGCAGGTCGTATCCCAGCGTCACGCCCTCCTCCGAGGTGATCGTCTTCGCCTTGGGGTCGACCGATTTGGTGTTGAAGAAGATCTCCGACTTGATGCCGTGGCGCTCGAACTCGGGCACCGTCCAATGCGCCACCGGCTCGAGCCCGTGCAGCCTGCCGATGGGATAGGTATAGGTGATCTCGCTCTTGTCGAGCACGCCTTTGGCCGCGAGGAAATCGCGCAGCATGAAGGTGATCTCGAGCGGTGCGACCGGGCATTTGTGCGGCGCATTGACGTTGACCACGATGCGCCCGCCCTGGAACTGCTGCAGCGCGTCGCGCATCTTGCGCGCGCCGTCGAGATCGTAGAACCAGTGCGCGCCCTCGGCCATGCCGGGCACGGTGTCCGGCCGGATGCGCGAGCCGGTGGCGAGGACGAGGAAATCGTAGGAATGGCTCTTGCCGGAAGCGGTGGTCACCACCCCCTTGTCGACGTCGACATGCTTGGCGGGATCGACGAAATACGGCACCCGCCGGTCCAGCACCTTGCGCTGGTCGCGAAAGAGCTCGGATTCGCGCACCCGGCCGAACGGCACGTAGAGCAGTCCCGGCTGGTACATATGCGTCGGCGATGCGCCCAGCATGGTGATGGTGACGCTGCCGGAGCCGAGCTCCTCGCGCAGCTGCCGGCAGAGCCCATTGGCCACGATGGTGCCGGCGAGCCCGCCGCCGACGATCAGTATTTTCTTCGCCATTGCCTTTCCTCCCTGCGGTTGGAGCGTCCGGTCCGCGCCGCGGCCGGCCGCCCGTTGTCGTTCATTTCGCCTTGCGCACGACGATGCTCCAGCAGCCGTCCGTCTCGTTCACCGCCACGAGCTCGTGGCGGACCTTCTTGACCCATTCGGGGATGTCCTTGGCGGAGCCCTTGTCGGTCGACCAGACCTCGATCTCGTCGCCGATCGCGGCGTGTCGGAGCGTCGCGATCAGCTCCATCAGCGGCCCCGGGCAGAATGCGCCGCGGGCATCGACTTTATGTCTCTCGGCCATTCGGAAGTCCTTCTAAAGCGCCACGAGCTGGCCGCTTTCCGCATCCGACAGGAATTTGGTGAGGCCAAGGGCGCCGTCGAACAGCCCTTCGACCAGCCCCTCCATCTCCCATCCCTGCAGATCGAGCGCCATGGAACAGGCCCACATCTTGAGCTCGCCCAGCTCCCTGCCCTGGCGCAGCAGGGTAAGCGCGTCCGGCGCGCGCTTTTCCCGCATCAGCGCGGAGAAGGCGCCGCCGCGATAGCGCGCCGCCGGCGCGGCGTCGGCGGCGAAGGCGGCAAGCGCACCCATGCTGACGAAGACCTCGACCGGGCGCTCGGAGACTGCGCCCACCGAGGCCATCATCGCCGCCATCTGGAGCTTCTCGTGCTCGGCCGAGCAGAGGAGAATGTACAAGGGGGCTCCCGCCATCTGATCCTCCTGGAGCGCCGTTGCGCTCACGCCGTTCGCTTGATGACGAAGCTGTAGACCTTGCCGTCGACGGTGGATTCAAGGAGCTCGTTGCCGGTGGTGCGGCAGAAGGCCTCGAAATCCTTGACCGCGCCGGGATCGGTGGCGAGCACCTGGAGGGTGCCGCCGGTCGGCAGGTCCTTGAGCGCCTTCTTGGCCTTGAGGATCGGCAGCGGGCAGTTCAGCCCCTTCACGTCGAGAGTGTGCGTCGCCATGTCGAGCCCCGTCAGATGAAAAGGTTGATCTCGGATTTGGTCGCCGTCTCGATATAGGTGGCGGCGCCGCCCAGCACCGGCCCCTCGATCATGTCGTCTATCGTGTACTCGAAGAGGTCCATGGTCATCTGGCAGGCGATCATCTTGACCTCGGCCTCGATGGCGGCCGTGCGCAGCTCCTCGATCGAGGCGACGCCCTTGCGCTTGATCAGGTTCTTCATCATCGCCGTGGCCATGGCGTCGACCCCCGGCAGGGCCGAGACCAGGTTCGGCATCGCCATGTGCATGCCCATCATCGGCATCTGCATCGCCGGATTGCCCAGCGTCGAGATGCCGAGATCCAGCTTCTTCTTGAGCAGCGTCAGCCCGTAGAAGGTGAAGAACATCGTCACCTCGAGGCCCATCGCCGCCGCGGTCGTCGCCAGGATGAACGGCGGATAGGCCCAGTCCAGCGAGCCTTTGGTGACGATCATCGACATCCGCTTGGTGTTCGCCTTGACCTCGTCGGGCATGTCGCGCTCTCCCTGGGTTGTGGCTTCGCTCACTGGCAGCCGGCGAAGCCGTCGGCGGCCATCTTGGCCTCGTAAGGCGCGGCCACCGCCGTTCCCGCCACCAGTCCCGCCCGCGCCGTCATCCAATCCGCCGGCCGCACCTTCATCAGCCAGCCGGCGCCGTAGGGATCGCTGTTGGCGAGCTTCGGGCTCGCGGCCAGCGCCAGGTTCGCCTCGGTCACCTCGGCGTCGAAGGCGAGCTTGGCCGGGCCCACCCATTTGCCGGATTCGATGGTGGCGCAGGACTTGCCCGCCTGGACCGAGCGGCCGGCCTTCTTCGGCGTGAACGCCACGAGCTGGCCGGCCATCGCGGCGGCGACCGCGGTCATGCCGACGGTCACCGTGCCGTCGCCATTGTCGCGATACCAGATGTTGTTCTCGACGTCGTAGAGCAGATCGTCGGGGAGAGTGCAGCCGCGGACCGTGGGCATGGGGGATCCTATTCGTGGAGGACGGCGTCGCGCTGGCGCAGCGGACGCGAGGAGCAGCAGAATTCGCCCAGCGCCGCCACCTCGAGCCGGCCGTCGATGAAGAGGGCGAGGTGGCGCGCCACCATCGCGGCAAGGCGAAGGCGCCGCGCCGTATCGGCATGGGCCGGATCGAGGCAGACCAGGTTGCGATGATAGACGAGCTCGCGGCAGGTCTCGCGGCAGGCATTGAAGCCGGGATCGCCCTTGGCCGCCTGGCGGTGGAGCGCCAGCAGGCGGAAGCCCTCCGAGCTCCGCCGCGTCGGCGTGCCGCCATGCGCCTCGATCCAGCGTTCGAGAATCGATTCACCGAGCGCGAGCAGCTCGTCGGCGAGCGCCGTCGCCGCCGCGCCGGGCGCGTCATCGCCCGCCGCGGCGATGGCGTCGATGCGCCCCATGAGCGTCTCAGCGGGTGGCGGCGCGGCCGGCAGGCCCGTCATCATCCCAGCCCCTTCTGACGCAGCAGGTCGGAGGCGTCGGAGAGATTCTCCTGGACGCCGACGCGCCGGGCGGAGAGGCCGAGCGCCATGCCGAGCAGTTGGGTGAAATAGAGGATCTTCACCCGCGTCTTCCGGCCGAACACGGTCTCGGCGCGTTGCTGATGCATCTCGAGCCCGGTATGGCAGGTCGGGCATTCGGTGGCGATGACGTTGGCGCCGCAGGCCTCGGCCGTGGTCAGCAGGTTGAGCACGAGCTTGGTCGAGACGTCGCTGTCGGAGAGCGTGTGCGCGCCGCCGCAGCATGCCGTCTTGAGCGGATACTCGACGCATTCGGCGCCCGCCGCCGCCAGAAGATCGTCCATGAAATGCGGCTTCGCGGTCGATTCCGTGCCCGGTCCCTGGTCTTTTTCCGGGAAGATGTGGCGCGGCCGGGTATACATGCAGCCGTAATAGTTGGCGATCTTGAGGCCCTTGAGCGAATTCTTGACGCGCGCTCTCAGCCCGTCTTCGCCGATCGCCTGCTTGATCCAGTCGAGCGCATGGATGGTGGCGACGCCGCCGGCCTCATAGGTCTCGTGCCCCGCCTTCTGCGACAGTCGGTCGACCACCGCGCGCGAGGCGGGGTCGTGGGCAAGGTCGTACTCGGCCTTCTTGAGATTGTGATAGCAGCCGTTGCAGGGCGCCATCACGGTGTCGAAGCCCATCTTGCCGGCGATGGCGAGATTGCGGGCGGAGAGATAGGTCTGCAGCTTCGGATCGAGGTTCTTCACCTCCATCGCGCCGCAGCAATTCCAGTTCTTGAGCTCGACGATTTCGAGGCCGAGGGCCTTGCCGAGCTCTTTGGTGGAGCGGTTGTAGGCGTGCCCCGTCTCCTCCAGCGCGCAGCCGGGATAGTAGGCGACCTTGCGGTATTTGCCGCTCATCGCTTGGCTCCTTGTTCGAGGCCGAGGGCGCGCCGCCGCGCGGCCTGCTGCTCGCCGAGATAGTCTCCGATCGCCGCGCGCGCTCGGCCCCAGCCGCGCGTGCGCGGGCGGAAGAGCGCGGCAAAGCCGAGCCGGGCGAGGAGCCCGAGGGGAAGCCGCCGCGCCAGCCCTCGCACCAGCGCCAGCAGCCAGTCCTGGAACAGCGACTGGCCGGTGCGCGCGAAGAACTGGCGGATGATGCGGCCTTCCTCGATCTTGCCGGTGGCGAAGACCTGCTCGGAGAAGATCTCGTCGAAGGTCATCGATGGCTTCTTCTCGGTATGGCCCTTGAGCTCGAGCCAATGCGCTGTCGCCTTCATGACGCCTTCGGGGTTCACGTCGCGCGGGCAGGCATAGGTGCATTTGTTGCAGGAGACGCATTGCCACACGATGTCCTTGTCGCGCAGCAGCTCCTCCTCCAGCCCCATCCGGATCAGGTAGATCCAGTAGCGCGGATTGAAGTCGGGATTGACGGCGTTGACGGTGCAGGAGTTGGTGCAGGAGCCGCATTGCCAGCAGCGATGGATGTACTCGCCGCCCGGCAGCGCCGCGATCTCCTGCTCCATCGCCTCGTTGTAGTCGGTGACCACGCGCGACGTGATGAAGGTGCTCCAATGGCCGGAGACGTCGACGCCTTCGAGCGTCAGCTCCTCATGGGTCGCGAGGTTCTCGGGCCGGATCAGCGATTTTTCGTGGATCGGCATGTCAGTGCCTCGCCTGCCCGAGCCGCGCCGGCTCGCCCAGCACATGGGCGGTGCCGTCGATCAGCTTGAGCCGGGTTCGGCCGGTCTCGGTATCGACCGCATCCAGGCCGAGCAGGCGGCGCGTATGGGCCATCGGATCCTCCTTGGCACCGAAATCCGTCCTGAGATACTGGCCGCCGCGACCGTTGATGTAGAACGCATAGACATGGGCCGAGACCAGGTCGACATAGAAGGGCAGGTCGCGAAAGACGCCGTTGTCGCGCAGGAAGCCCTCGAGCTCCTCGCGGAGCGTCGCGAAGGTGGCGAGGTCGTCGGCGGCCGGGATGGTGAGGGCGTCGACGTTCTCGGCGTACCAGATCTCGCGCAGGACGCCGCTGTTGGTGCGCGCATCCCACATCCACCGCGTCATCAGCGGATAGCGGTCCGGTGCGGTGAAGTGCAGCACCTCCGCGGCAAGGTCGCGTGCCCAACGGTGCTCGCGATCGGCCGGGAAGCTGCCGGTGAAGGCGTTGAGCCGCGCATCGGTGGTCGCGGCATCGGCCCATCCCGCGAGCAGCCGCTCGAGCCGCGAGCGCATGGCCGGAAAGCCGTGCCGGCCGAGCCAACCGCCGACGCGCCGACGCACCGGCGTGATGAAGCCGCAGAGGTCGCAGAACTCGGTCTCGTCGAGGGCGTTCACCCGTCCCTTGCCGAGCAGCTCCTCGAAGAGCGAGCTCTTGAGCATCAGCGCCCCGACGTAGCGCTCGACGCCGCCGCTCGGCTCGGCCGCCTCGATCAGGTGCTCCAGGATCTGGCGCAGCCGCGGGCCGCTGAGATCGAGGACCGGCTTGCGCGCGCCGGGCGCCGGCGGCGCCTTATGTCGTGCAGGGCCCCACACTATTCGGCGGCCTCCCGCATGCCGGCCTGGAGCTGGGCGAGTGCCGCCATCGCCGCGGCCTGGCCCTGCGCGATCGAAATCGTCGATGGTCTCCGGCCCGGTCGCCGCGCCGGCGACGAACACGCCCGGCCGCGAGGTGCCGCCCATGCTGGAGTAGCTCGAGGCCTTGGCGATGTGGCCGTGCTTCTCGAGCTTCACGTCGAAGACGGCGGAGAGCGTCATATTGTCGACGTTCGGGTCCATGCCGATGGCATGCACGACCATGTCGAAGGGAATGGTGATCGGCCGCTTGACCAGCGTGTCCTCGCCCTTGACGATGAGCCGCTTGCCATCCGAGGTCACCTCGGCGATGCGCGCCTTGATGTACTTGACCTTGTGCTTCTCCTGGCTCTCCCAATAGTAGGTGTCTTCGTAGAGCCCGAAGGTGCGGATATCCATATAGTAGATGTAGACGTTGCAGCCGGGCAGCTGCTCGCGGATCTCCATGGCGATGTTGGCCGAGACGGTGCAGCAGATCTTCGAGCACCATTCGCGCCCGATCTGCCGGTCGCGCGAGCCGACGCAGAGCAGGATCGCGACCCGCTCCGGCGCGCGTCCGTCCGACGGACAATGGACGCCCTTGCCCGAGGAGATCATCTGCTCCACCTGCGCGGTGGTGACCACGTCGGGATATGTGCCGAAGCCCCATTCCGGCTTGTTGACGGAATCGAAATGGGTGAAGCCGGTGCAGAGCAGGGCGGCGCCGACCTGCAGCTCCGTGCCCGAGGAGAGCCGGGCGCGGAAGGCGCCGGGCTCGCCCGCGAAGCTCTTCACTACCGTGTCGCGATGGATATCGATCAGCGGATTGCCCTCGACGCGCCGCACCATGCCGCCGATGGCGTCCTTCGCCCATTCACCCGAAGGCACGAGCTTGGCATAGCCGGTGAGGATCGGGGCGCCGCCGAGCCGGTCCGCCTTCTCGACGAGGGCCACCGGCCGGCCCATCGCGGCCAGCGCGTGCGCTGCCGACAGCCCGGCGGGACCGCCGCCGACGATCAGGATCGGTCTCATGCGGGGTCCGCTCCCTTCGCCGTGATCGCTGGCGGAACGAAGCCGGGGCCCGAGGTGATCGCGCGTTTGGGATCGTAGAGCGTCTCGATGCGGCCGGCGGCGACTTCCTTCAGATAGGCCTCGAACTCGGCCTTCGCCTTCTGCCAGTCGATGCCGAGCTTCTCAAGCAGACCCTCGAAGGGCGAGGCGTGCCAGTGCAGCTGCGCGAGCTTGTAGGGGTGGGCGCCGCAGGCCAGCGCCGCGAACTGGCAATCCGCCATGATGGCGAGCTCATAGACCTTGTCCACGGCGCGCCCGATCCACTGGTTCTTGTCGAGCGTGGTGATGCAGCCGGTGTCGTGGCCGATCATGACGTCGGCGCGCGCCTCTTCGACTGCGACCTTGATCTTGCGGTCGATGGCGAAAGAGCGGGTGAACTCGCGCTCGCCGATGATGTGGCGGAAGCCGAAGCCGCAGCAATCGTACCAGGTCGAGTAGTCGACCACCTCCACGCCGAGCGTCTGCAGCAGCCCGGTGGAGACCGCGACGCGGTTGCCGTCCATCACCGTAGCGTCATAGATCACGTCCTCCGGCACCATCTTGTAGACGTGGCAGGCGGGGTGGACCGTGGCGCGCAGGTGGCTGCAGTCGATCACGCGATGCTCGTTGACGCGCTCGCGCATGACGTGGAGCCATTCGGAATAATGCACCACCTCCTCGGGGATCAGCAGCTTGCCATCGACCAGCCGGCCGAGCTTGGCCAGGATCTTCTTCACCTGCTCGCGCAGCTTGGGCGAGTGCAGCAGGAAGCTGCGCATCTCCTTGTAATTGCCGAAGGAGGTGCCGCAATGGACGAGCGGGTAGTAGTAGCCCTCGGGCAGGCCCTGCGCCTTGGCCGACATGTAGGCCTGGTGGAAGTTGCGCAGGAACACGGCGGCCAGGCTGACGACGTTGCCGACGCCGGAGCCGTGGTAGTTCCAGGCGGTGCAGGAGGTCTGGTCGGTCTCGTCGAGATAGCGCGTCCCCAGCTTGTTCATGAGCCAGAACAGCGAGCTCGGATAGCCCGGGATGTTGCCGCATTGGCCGCAGGATTTGTGCTGCCAGAGCTGATTGGTCGGGATCCGCTTGCGCCAGCCGTAGAGGGTGCGGGCGGTGACGGGCTCGTGCTGCTCGCTGATGCGGTGAACGACGATCTCGCCGTCCTTCTCGAGCTGCCACATGATGTCGCGGACGTCCTCGACATTCTGCTTGGTGGTCAGCATCGAGCGCCGGTCGATCCGGGTCTCGACCCACGAGGTCGCCTTTTGCGCCTCGTCCGGGCTGAGTTCGGCGCGGCGCCACTCGGAGCCGAAGCCGGTATAGGCGCCCTGGGGAAGCTTGTCGTCACTCATTGCTCATCGCCTCCAACCGCTCTGCTCGGGACCGGCTAATCCTCGGTCCCGGTGGCGTCCTTCTGTTCCTCCAGCCACTCCGCATACTCGTCGCGCTTCTCGTCCATCACGTCGCAGATCACGTCGAACAAATTCTCGTCGATGCTCTCGAGCTGCTGCAGCACCCCGGTCTCTTCCCAGATGGTGTAGAGCTCGACCGAGGTCTTGAGATTGACCTCCCAGGCCGTGTCGGTGGTGTGCATGGTGGGCACCGGGATCGCCTTGCGCAGCAGGTCGAGCGGCGCCTCGACCTTGGTCACATTCGGCCCCCAGTCGGGGAAGGCGTCGCGCGTGATCATGTTGGGCGCGAGCTGGTTGCCGGTCGAGATGACCTTGAGCAGGACGCGCGAGAACGGCCGCAGCGCCTCCTTCGCCGAAGGCATGGCGTGCTTGATCGCGACCTCGCGCATGATCATGACCAGGCCGCCCGGCGAATTGTCGAAGGGGCAGCGCGCGGCGCAGGTGTAGCACTGGGCGCAGGCCCAGATCTTCTCCTGCATCGCCTCGTAGATGCCTTCGAGATTCTCGGTCCACAGCAGCTGGACGATCTCGCGCGGCGAATAGTCGTAGTAATGGGCGGAGGGGCAGGTGGCGGTGCAGATGCCGCAATTGAGGCAGCCGTGAAGTTCGTGGTCGTAGAGCGCGTGCGAGCGGATGTCCTCGAACACCGCCTCGAGCGTCTCGTAGGCGACCACCGGGGCGTTCGATACCGGGTCGCCGATCGGTGCGGCTGCCATGTGGGCCTCGCGCTGCATCAATAGGTCAGAACCCTTGTCTCGTCATTCTCCATGACCTCCTCGATGACATGGGCGCCGCCGACGATGCCCGCGCATTCGGGAATGAGATCCGCCTCGGTCATGTCGAAGAGGTCGAGGTTGGGCGAGCAGCAGTAGAATTTCACCCCCGCCTCGTGCGCGTCCTTGATGAAGTCGTAGACCGTCTTGGACGAGCCGGGCTTCACCACCAGCTTCTCCGCCACGCCCTTCTTCATCAACCGTCCCGCGGTCGCGGTGCAGACCACCTCGACCTCGTAATCCATGGCCGCAGCCACGGTCGCCTGAAAGATGGGCGCGCCGAGCTCCTCGCCGTTGCGGGGATCGGTGTTGACCATGATGATGATGAGCTTGCGCGCCACTCCAGCTCCCATCTCCTCCCGGCGGCGCCTTGTCGCCCGGCGCCTGGTTGATCCAGATCAAGGCCGACCGCATCGCCCGTGGCAGTCTCATCCGGACGCGCCGACCGTCTGCCGACATCATATTCGTTTTTTATTATGTTTCAATCGCGAAAATGCCGGCCGCCGAGGCGGGCGGCAGATATATTCACATTGTCGAATTTGATATGTCGCGGCGGGCGGATTCGTGCTGTACTGCGTCGGCGGTTCGCCGAGGCCGCGCCGGGCCGATCAGGGAGGCGGCTCCATCAGGTGCGTGGCCATCACCACACCCACCATGATCTCGCTGAGCGCCGCGGCGATCGCGCCTTGCGCCGCGCGCAGCCGCGGCAGCGTCCCGGCGACATCCTCCGGCGCCTCGTCGAACTCCATGACGAGATCCTCGATCATCGCCGATTTGACGCCGGGATGGCCGAGGAATCCCAGGCAGTTCCGGTTGAGCGCGAAGAGTGCCGGCGCGCCCGCCTCGTCGACCGCGAGCACCGTCGCATCCTTGGGCAGCACCGGTCGGTCGCGCATATAGACGGCGAACGGAAAGCGCGCCGGCAGATGCCCGCCGAGCGCGTCCGCTTTGACGCGCTGCGCGGTGCCGAGGGTGAAGCGCAGCGGCGCCTCGTCGGCGCCGCCGCCGGCGGCGACGGCAAGCAGGCAGGCGCCGAGGCCGAAGCCCAGAATCGGCAGGCCGCGCCGCAGGAAGTCGCGCGCCAGCCGCAGCTCCGCGGCGAGGCTCGGCAGCAGCGGATTGCTCACGATGCCGAGCGGCCCCGCGCCCAGCAGCACCAGCCCGTCGAAGCCGGTCGCCTCGGCCGCGAGCGTGCTTCCCGGCGTGAACGGGCGCAGGTATTGGAAGCGGATGGCGCGGCTTTCGAAATGATCCTCCAGCAGGCCGAGGAATTCCGCTTCGGTGTGCTGGAGGACGCAGAGCTTCTTCATGGTCGCTCACTCTCTGCCGGCGGCGCCTGCCGGCATGCTAACGGGAAAGCGGGAAGGACGCGATGGGCTGGGTGGATCTGATCCGCGACATCGAGCCGCTGGAAGAACTGCCGCTCGACCGCGAGATCGTCGCGGGGCTCGAGGCGGAAGCGCGCGAGCGGCCGCTCGGGCCGTTGCGCTTCTACACGCCGAGCTTCCGCGCCTATGCCACCGACGAGCTGAGGGGCTGCGGCAGGAACAGCTTTCCGGCCTTCTCCATCACCGGCGGCGCCTGCGCGCTCAATTGCGACCACTGCCAGGCGAAGATCCTGGAGCCGATGATCCCGGCCACCAGCCCGGCGGAGTTCGAGCGCAAGGTCCGCGACCTCATCTTGCTGCAGGGGCTGCAGGGCTTTCTCCTGTCCGGCGGCTCCAATCGCCGCAACGAGGTGCCCTATGAGCGCTACTATCCCGCCATCGAGGCGTTGAAGCGGGAGTTCCCGCAGCTGCGCATCGCCATCCACTCGGCGCTGCTCGACGAGCGTCGCGCCCGGCGCATGGCGGCGGCCGGTGTCGACGTCGCGATGATGGATGTGATCGGCGCGGAAGAGACGATCCGGCAGGTCTATCATCTCGACCGGCCGGTCGAGGATTTCGAGGCGACGCTGGCGGCGCTCTGCAGCACCGGCATGGAGATCGTGCCGCATATCGTCATCGGCCTGCATTACGGCCGGCTGCTGGGCGAAGGGCGCGCGCTCGACATCGTCGCGCGCCACCGCGTCGCCGCCTTGGTGCTGGTGGTGGTCATGCCTTATTACGCGCCCGCCGACCGGCCCTTCGCGACCGTGCCGGCCGAGGATGTCGCGAGCGTCTTCCTCGCGGCGCGGCGGCGGATCCGCGGCGCGCCGGTGCAGCTCGGCTGCGCGCGGCCGGCCGGCGGCCACAAGCTCCTGACCGATGCCTATGCAGTGATGGCGGGGTTCGACGGCATCGCCTATCCGGCGCCCGGCATCGTGGCGCTCGCCCAGGCCATCGGCCGTCCGGTCGAGCAGGAGCATGCCTGCTGCTCGGTGGCGCTCGACGGGCTCGCCGGCCGGCGGGCCTGTGCCGGCTGAGGCGACGGCCATGGCCGAGACGGCGCCCGATGTGCTGGTCGTGGGCCTGGGCCCGGCGGGGAGCCGCGCCGCGGCCGAGGCGGTGCAGGCCGGCGCGCGCGTCGTGGCGATCGAGCGCCGCAGCGAGCCGGGCACGCCGGTGCAATGCGCGGAATTCGTGCCGGCGCTGCTCGACCAGGAGGTGGCGGGGCTGGCGGCGGTCACGGCGCAGACCGTCGGCCGCATGCAGACCTATGTCGGGGCCGAGGCCGCCGACGAGACGCCGCGCTTTCCCGGCCGCATGATCGATCGCGCCGCCTTCGACCGGCTGCTCGCCGAGCGCGCGGCAGCGGCCGGCGCCGAATGCCGCTATGGCGTGGGCGTGCACCGCATCGAGGCGGACGGCACGGTCCGCTGCTCGGATGGCGGCAGCCTGCGTCCGCGCCTGCTGATCGGCGCCGACGGCCCGCGCTCGCGCGTGGGCGCTGCGATCGGGCGGGTCAACCAGGCGCTGGTCGAAACCCGTCAGGTCAGCGTGCCCTTGCTCGGCGCGCATGACGCCACCGACATCTTCCTTCATGCCGATTATGTCGGCGGCTATGGCTGGCTCTTTCCGAAAGGCGCGCGCGCCAATCTCGGCATCGGCGGTTCGGCCGAGACCCGGCCGCTGCTGAAGCCGCTGCTCGACGCGCTCCACCGCCGGCTGGTCGGCGAAGGCCGCATCGGCGATGCCGGCGCCGGCCTGACCGGCGGCGCGATCCCGGTCGGCGGGCGTCTCGCGCTGGCCGGCGCGATCGCGGGCATGCCGGTCCTCCTCGCCGGCGACGCCGCCGGCCTCACCAACCCGGTGACCGGCGCCGGCATCGCCGCGGCGGCGATCTCGGGCAGGCTCGCCGGCCGCGCCGCGTCTGGCTGGCTTGCCGGCCGCAGCGACGCGCTCGCGGAGTATGAGGAGGAGATCGGCGACATTTTCGATGGCGCGCTGTCGCGGGCGCTCAACCGCCGACAGATGGTTCTTGCCGCTTATGATCGCGGCGGTCCCGATTCGGCCGCGCTGCGCGCCGGCTGGATCGCCTATCCGCACTATTGGGCGGCGTGAGACAAGGAGGCTCGAGATGGGCTGCGTAGAGATGCCGCGCCAACCGGTTCCCGATTTCACCGGCCGCGCGCGCGAGTTCAACGACCCCGCCAGCATGCAGCCGCGCGCCCCTGCCGCGGTGCCGCCCGAGGCGCGCAACGGCGCGCGGGTCAAGGCCGCCGGCGCGGCGGCCAGCGGCCTCTACCGGCCGAACGACAACATCCTCACGCCCAACATGCGTTCGCCCGACTATGTGCAGATGTCGACCGCGGCGGCGATCACGCTCGGCGTGATGAAGGGCTACATGCACCGCACCGACTGCACGCGGTGCCTCAACCTGCTGCTCACCTATCCCGAGGGCTGCCGGGCCAACTGCGCCTATTGCGGCCTGGCGCGCCACCGCGAGGCCGAGCGCAATTACGCCGACCGCAATTTCATCCGCGTCGACTGGCCGGCGGTGCCCTATGACGAGGTGATCGAGATCGTCGCCGGGGGCGGCGATGGCGGACGCTTCCACCGCATGTGCATCAGCATGATCACCCATCCGGAGTCCGATCGCGATACCCGCATCGTGCTGAGGAAATGGGTCGAGCGGGTGAAGCACGTGCCGGTGTCGATCCTATCCAATCCCACGACGATGACGCGGCAGGACGTGCAGGAGCTCCACGATCTCGGCGCCGAGATCTTCACCGTGGCGCTCGATGCTGCCAACCCCGCGCTCTTCGACCGCACCCGCGGCCGCGGCGTGCAGTCGCCGCACAGCTGGGACAAGTATTGGGAGATCCTGCGCGCCGCCGCCGACATCTTCGGGCCCGAGCGCTTCGGCGCCCATCTCATCGTCGGCATGGGCGAGAGCGATCGCGACGTCCTCGCGCAGGTGCAGGCGATCCGCGACCTCGGCGGCCACAGCCACATGTTCGCGTTCTTTCCCGAGGCCGGATCGCTGATGGATCATCTGCCGCCGGTACCGCGGCCGCAATGGCGCCGCGTCCAGCTCGCGCGCTATCTCATCGACTATCGCGGCCATCGCCTGGAGCGCATGCGCTTCGACGCGAGCGGATGCCTGGTCGATTTCGGCTATCCCCAGGACGAGCTGGAGGCGGTGATCGCGGCCGGAACCGCATTCCGCACCTCGGGCTGCCCGGGCAAGGAGGCCGCGGACGTGTCCGCCTGCGACCGACCCTACGGCGATTCGCCGCCGAGCGACATCGCCTCCTATCCCTTTGCGCCCGACGGTCGCGACCTTCGCCGCATTCGGCGGGAGCTGCGGCGGGGCATCGCTGAAACCAAGCGGCCGGGGCGATGACCGCGCCCTTCCGCGTGATCGACACCGGCATCCGCGCCGGTCGCGCCAACATCGCCTTCGACCAGGCGCTCATCGGCGCGCGCAAGGAAGGCCGCATTCCCGATACCATCCGCTTCCTGCGCTTTCGCCCTTCGGCGTTGATCGGCATGCACCAGATCCTCGGCCATGAGGTGCGCGTCGATCACTGCCGTCGCCGCGGCATCGAGGTCGGACGGCGGATCACCGGCGGCGGCGGGCTCTATCTCGACGAGGGGCAGATCGGCTGGGAGCTGGTCTTCGACCGCGCCAGCCTGGGCTTGCGCGATCTCGACGCCGCGACCAGCCGCATCTGCGAGGCCGCGGCGCTCGGCCTCAACAAGCTCGGCGTGCCGGCCCGCTACCGCCCGCGCAACGACATCGAGGTGGACGGGCGCAAGGTCAGCGGCACCGGCGGCTTCTTCGACGGCAGCACGCTCTTTTATCAGGGGACGCTGCTCATCGATTTCGACCCGGCGGAGATGATCGCCGCGCTCAAGGTGCCGGTGGAGAAGCTCGCCAAGCGCGAGCTGAGCTCGGCACGCCAGCGCGTGGTCTCGCTGCGCGAGCTGCTGGGCGACGCCGTGCCTGGCCTCGAGACGATCTACGAGGCGCTGCTCGAAGGCTTCGCCGAAGGGCTCGGGATCGCGCCGCGCTGGGGCGAGATCAGCCGTTTCGAGGAGACGCTCGCCGAGCGCCTTTACCGCGACGAGATCGGCACCGACGCCTTCGTCGAGATGCTGGACGCCCCGGAGGTCGACGACACGCTGGTCAGCGCCTCGCTGACCCGGCGCGGCGGCGCCTTGCGCGCGGACATACGCCTGGAAGGCCCGGCGCGCGGCCGCATCCGCGAGGCGCTGATCACCGGCGACTTCTTCGTGACGCCGCCGCGCGCGATCCTCGATCTCGAGGCGAGCCTGCGCGGTTGTGAAATCGGCGAGGCGGGCGCCGCCGTCGACGCCTTCTTCGCCCGCGCGCGCGCGGAGTTCCTGAGCCTGGGGCCGGCGGACATCCGCGCCGTCGTCGAGGCGGCGCTGGGCCAGCAGAGCTTCATTGCCGCCGGAAGGCGGCTGCGCGGCCATCGTATCGGCCCGCCATCTCCTGCCGCCCCGACGCTCGTCTTCCTGCACGACGCGCTGGGCTGCGCGCGGCTCTGGCGGGATGTGCCCCAGCGCATCGCCGCCGCCACGGGATGCGGTGCCTTGGTCTACGACCGCTGGGGGTCCGGCGATTCGGAGCCGCTGGAGCGGCCGTTTTCGAGCCGCTACCTGCTGGACGAGGCGCTGTCGTCGCTGCCCGACCTGCTGCGCGCGGCCGGGCTGCGCCGGCCGATCCTGATCGGCCATTCCGACGGCGCCGCCATCGCGCTCGCCTTCGCCGGGGCGTTTCCCGATGCGGTGAGCGGCGTCGTGGCCATCGCGCCGCACAGCTTCCGCGAGGACCGCACCGCCGCCGGGATCGCCGAGCAGATCGCCGATTTCGAGCACGGCGATCTCAAGGCGAGGCTCGCGCGCTACCATGGCGCCAAAACCGAGGCTCTCTTCCGGCGGCTGGTTGAAACCTGGACCGCGCCCGGCGCGGCGAGCTGGGGGCTTGAGCCCTATCTGGCGCGGATCCGCTGTCCGGTCCTTGCCGTCCAGGGCATGGAGGACGAGTTCTTCAGCGGCGCGCAGCTCGACCGGCTGGCGGAGCTTTGCCCGGTGCCGGTCGTAACCGTGCGCCTGCCCGATTGCGGGCATGCCCCGCATCACCAGGCGCCCAAACCGCTGATCGCCGCCATCGCCCGTTTCGTCGCGGCGCTTCGCGCGGCGAAGGCGCCGACCCTGGCCGCGGCGGCAGGCTCGGCATCATCCTCTCGCCCGGACACGGGACTCGTATTCAAGGATTAGACTATGTCCAGTCCGCACCCGGCCACCGGGGCGGCAGGAAAGCCGTTTGATATGCGCTCCGGCGCCCGATATCCTCGCGCGGGCTCAACGACTCCCGGAGCGAACTGCGCGATCATGACGGCGGTGAAGATGAAGGCAAACGCCGCGAGCGCGACCGCGCTCCTCAAGGGGCTCGCGAATCAGCATCGATTGATCATCCTGTGCCACCTGGCCGATGGCGAGCGGTCGGTGGGCGAGCTCGAGGCGCTGCTCGGCATGCGCCAGCCCCATCTCTCCCAGCATCTGGCACGGCTGCGCCGCGACGCGCTGGTCGCGACGCGCCGCGATTCGCGCACGATCTACTATCGCCTCGGCAGCTCCGCTGCGGCGCGCGTGATCCGCACGCTCTACGAGCTCTACTGCGCGCCGGTTGGCAAAAAACGCGCCAACGGCCGGGCCAGCCTGTCGAACGGGCAGGATCGAAACTCCCGGCCGCGCAGCGCCGCGGCCGCCGCCGCGCGCGGCGAGCGGCGGCGGCGATAGGGGCGAGTTTCCGCTGCGGGGCGCGCTCGCTCAATGCGCCGTGACCGAGGGGGTGACGAGCGGCGCGTCGGCCGTCGGGAAATAGCCGCTGGCGCGCTGCTTGGCCAAGGTCTCCGCGGGGTCGGCGGCGCCCGGCGCGGTGGGCACGACCAGAGGGGCGCCGGCGCTCGGGAAATAGCCGCTTGCCTGCTGCCGCGCGAGCGTCGCAGCGGCATCTCCGGTGTCGAACTCGGTGGGGCCGACCAGCGGCGCGTCGGCGGTGTCGAAATAGCCGATCGGGGCCGCCGGCGGGGCGGCGATCGCGGCGGCGGGCAGCAACAAGGTCGCGGCCAGCGTGAACAGATGCAGCTCGGTGGGCATGGCGGTGCTCCTTCTGCGGGACCTGACACACAGAGAAAAGTAAGCAGCGCGCGGGGACCGGGCCTGTGAAGGAGATCACAGAAGACGCCGCCCGGTTTGCCGCCGCGGTTGGCCGGCGCTGCGCCGATTTCGCGTTTCGGGCGCGCCCGGGCTGGGGCAACGGAATGAGCAGCGGAACCGGCCGGCGCACCGGCTGTTTGGGGACAATCGTTCGCCTCCGGTGCCACGCGGGTGCCGGATTGCAAGGAGATGCCCATGCGCCCAGTGATAGAGACCTTCGCCGCCGCGCTTCTCGGCACCGCGGTCCTGCTCTCGATCCCGGCGGCAAGCGCCCAGAGCCCGATGCCGCCGCAGGGGCAGAAGCCTGCGGTGCCGGCCGCCGCGATCTCGGACAAGAAGCTCGACGCCGCGGCGGCGGCGCTGCAGCACGTGACCACGCTCAAGCAGAGCTACCAGGAGAAGATCGAGGCGGCGCCGCCGGACCAGCAGCAGCGCCTCGCCAATGAAGGCAATGATGCGCTGAAAAAGGCCGTGACCGATCAAGGCCTGTCCCTCGACGAGTACAACGCGATCCTGCAGGTGGCGCAGAACGACCCGACGGTCCGGGCCAAGCTCCTGCAGCGGCTGGAGCCGGCCCAGCACTAGGAGCCTGTCCGGGCGGGAGCACGCGCCCTCCCCGCCGATCCTCGTCTGCGGCCCTCGGATCGCGCTATGATCGGTCTCCGGGGAAAGCCGCAGCAGGACGTGCCGCTTGAGGAAGCAACCTCGCCTCCGCTCGATGGGTGCCGGTCTCGGCAGGACCGCGATGGCGCTGCTGATGCTGCTGAGCCTCGCCGCGTGCCAATCGGCGGAGGAGCTGCGCGCGCAGGATGAAAGCGTCTGCGCGAGCTACGGCTTCAAGCCCGGCACGACCGACTTCGCCAATTGCCTGCAGCGCGAGAGCCTCGCGCGGCGCTACGCGGCGCCGCAGCCCGGCTGGTATGGCCCCGGCGGGTTCGGCCCCGGCTGGTATCCGCCGCCGCCGGGATGGATGTGGTAGCGCCCACCCTTCCCGATCTGCTGCGCAGCGGGCTCGACGTGGTCTTCGTGGGCCTCAACCCCTCGGTCTTCTCGGCGACGCGCGGGCACTATTTCGCACGCCCGACCAACCGCTTCTGGTCCGCCTTCTCGCGCTCGCGGCTGAGCCGCCGCGCGCGTCTGGCGCTGGGTCTCGCGGTGCTCACGCCGGAGCATGATCGGGCGCTCCTCGAGCATGGCTTCGGCTTCACCGATCTGGTGAAGCGCGCCACGGCGAGGGCTGCGGAGGTGCCGCCCGAGGAGTTCGATGCCGGCATCGCCGAGCTTGCGGCGAAGCTTCGGCGCCATCGACCGCGCATCGCATGCTTTCACGGGATCACCGGCTATCGCCGGGTTCACCTGCTCCTCGCCCGCGACAGGCCGGCGCCCGCGCTGGGATTGCAGGAGACCGAGATCGGCGGCACGCGGCTCTTCGTCGTGCCCAATCCGAGCGGCGCCAACGCCCATGCGACGCCGGCGGAGCAGGCGCGATGGTACGACCGGCTCGCCGAGCTGGTGGATCGCCCGGAACCGGCGTGAGGCCGAGCGCGCGGCGTCGGCCGGGTCGAGAGTTGCGTTCGCGAAGCAGCAACCCTGCGTAAAGCATCGACATTCTTGGCAGAGATGGCGTTCGCGCGGGCTCGCGACTAACCGAAGCTTTACCACTCCCTGTCATTGTCATCGCCGGGATCGCGCGCCTCTCTTTCGTGCGCCCGTGCAGCACCGTCGTTTTTGGTTCGTTCCATGACCGCTCTTGCCGATGTCGCCGCCTCCGCCGCGCGTTTCCTCACCATCGCGAATTGCGCCGGCATCGCCGGCATCGCGCTTGGCGCCTCCTGGGCGCTGCTCGGCCGCCGCTCCACCATCCTGCTGTGCCAGACCATCGGCGCGCTGTCCTTCGCGCTGCATTTCTTTCTGCTGGGCTCGCCAGCCGGCGGCTTCATGTGTCTTGCCGGCTCGGTGCAGAGCGGCGCGGCGCGGCTGTCGCTCGGCCGCAACGCGCTGATGGCGTCCTATGCGCTGACGCTGGCTGCCGCCGGCGTCGCGACCTTCGCGACGACGCACGGCGTCCCCCCGTTCCTGGCCTCGCTCGGACTGGTCTTCGCCACCATCGGCCGGCTGCAGGACGATACCCAGCGCATGCGCCTGGCCTTTCTCGCCTGCACCAGCGCCTGGGCCGCGCACAATTTCATGGTGGGGTCGCTGATCGGCAATGTCAGCGACGCGCTCACCGCCGCCGGCATCCTCGCGGGGCTCTGGACCCATCGCCGCCGCCGGCGCCGGGTCGCGCTGATCCCGGCCCCGGCCGCGATCCGGGCCTGACGGGCGTCCGGCGGCGAGCGCCGCTCTGATTTGCGCTTCCTGGGACGCCGTGCTCCACTTCGCGAGGATCGCGAGGCAGGGGGGTGTGGCGATGATGCGGCAGATCTGGATCACGCGGCATGGGCCGCCCGAGGTGCTGGCGCTGCGCGAGGCGGCGGTGCCGAGCCCCGGGGCGGGGGAGGTGCTGATCGCGGTGGCGGCGGCGGGCGTCAATTTCGCCGACATCATGGCGCGGCGCGGCGTCTATCCCGATGCGCCCAAGCCGCCCTGCGTCGTCGGCTACGAGGTGGCCGGCGAGGTGACGGCGCTCGGGCCGGGGGCGACACAGTTCGCCGTCGGTCAGAAGGTCGTGGCGCTCACCCGCTTCGGCGGCTATTCGAGCCATGTCGCGGTGCCGGAGAACCAGGTATTTGCGCTCCCCGCCGGGCTCGACGCCGCGCAGGGGGCGGCGCTGCCGCTCACCTATCTCACCGCCTATCAGCTCGTCATCGCCATGGGCCGGCTCGGCAAGGGCGAGACCGTGCTCGTCCATTCCGCCGGCGGCGGCGTCGGGCTCTCGGCGATCGAGCTCGCGCACATCGTCGGCGCCGAGGTGATCGGCGTCGCCTCCGTTGCCAAGCACGACTTCCTGCGGCGTCGCGGCGTCACGCGGCTGGTCGACGCCCGCGCCGGCGATCTGGTGGCGCAGGTCAAGGCGCTGACCGGCGGGCGCGGCGTCGATCTGGCGCTCGATCCCATCGGCGGGCGTTCCTGGCGCCGGAGCTATGAGTGCCTGGCGCCGTTGGGGCGGCTTGGGGTTTTCGGCTTTGCCGCCGCCACCGAGCGGCCGGGGCGATGGCTGCCGATGCTGCGCGCCGCGGCCGGCGTGCCCTGGCTGCGCCTGACGCCCCCGGCGCTGATGAACGCCAATCACGGCGTGTTCGGCGTCAATCTCGGCCATCTCTGGGGCGAGATGGCGACGCTGCGTCGCTGGCTCGCCGATATCCTGCGCTGGCAGGCGGAGGGCAGGATCAACCCTGTGGTCGATCGCGCCTTCCCCTTCGCCGAGGCGGCGGCGGCGCATGCCCATATCGAAGCGCGGCGCAATATCGGCAAGGTGCTGCTGGTGCCGTGAGGGGACGCTGCGGCTGCCACTCCGCTTCTCGGCTTTCTTCACCGCGGCAATAAATCCGAAATTGAAACGTCACATTGCGGGGGACTTTCCGGGTTTACTTGCGATTTTGCCCGGCGTGGCAACGACCCCCGGCGCGCTTTAGAAAGAATTAGGAAGCGCCGCCGTAGCCTCCTGGCGCCTCAGCCAAAACCAATAATGCTGCGATGGATCAAGCGTTGCTTTCATCTGCGTCCGCATCGCCAAGTACGGCGCAGATCGGGCTGACCGGTGTCATCCTGGCCGTCGAGCCGGTGACGCTGAACACGACCAGCGGCGAGGTCTACAACCGATTCAAGAACAATCCGGAGTTGGTGTCGATCCCGGTTATCGAGATTTGCCGGCCAGTTGGTCTCATGTACCGGCAGGAGTTCACTACCCGTCTCGCCTACAGATACGGCAACGCGCTCTATGCGGACAAGCCGGTGGCGCTTCTGATGGACGCCGAACCGCTGGTGGTCGACCATCTGATGAATATCGACGACCTTGAATGGATCATCGCCAACGAAAAGCCCTCCGCACTGTCATGCGGCTTCATCGTCACGCGCGACGGCAGGTACGCCGGCGTGGCGAGCGCGCTGTCCCTATTGCGTATCAGCATGGCGCGCACCGAGCGTCGCAATCGTGAGCTCGAAGAGGCGAAGCGCCGCGCCGAAGCCGCAAACGCCGCGAAATCGCAGTTCCTCACCATCATGTCGCATGAGCTGCGCACGCCACTCAACGCCATCATCGGCTTCAGCGAGTTGATGCAAACCCAGACCTTCGGCCCGATCGAGCCGCCTCGCTATCGCGGGTACGTCAAAGACATCAGCAACGCCGCACGCCAACTGCTCGCCGAGATCAACGATTTGCTCGACATGGCCAAAATCGAGCAAGGGAAGATGGTGCTGTCCGAGGAACCGTTGGATCTCCATGACGCCGTGCGCGGGGTGGTGCGCCTGTTTATCGAGCGTGCCCGAGCCGACGACATCGCGCTCGATGCGGAGCTGCCGCCCGGCCGCGTCGTCATCCGCGCCGACCGTCGCGCGGTCCGGCATATTCTGCTCAATCTGCTCTCGAACGCGATCAAGTTTACGTCGCCGGGCGGCCGTATCGTGGTGCGGATCCTGGCGACGCCGGAGGGCGGCATCGAACTGGCCGTAGCCGATACCGGCATCGGCATGTCGCCCGAGCATGTCGCGATCGCGCTCACTCCCTTCGCCCAGGTAGAGAACGTCTACACGCGCAAATACGATGGAACCGGCTTGGGACTGCCCCTGGTGAAATCGCTGGCCGACCTGCACGACGCGGCGCTCAAAATCGACAGCAGCCTCGGCATCGGCAGCGCCGTGCGGATCATTTTTCAGCCCGGCCGCGTCCTCGTCGCCGATCCGACAAGGCCGGAAGAGGACCGCCGCTGACAATTTCGCCGTTGCTCGGGTCCTGGAGTTTCTACGCACCGCGCATCAATCGATACGCGCCAGTTCCTGCAACGTAGCGCCCTCGCGAAACCGCGCGACGAGCTGCTCAGGGTCGAAGTTCACGCCGATGGGGTTCTTGTGGAAGGCGGGCGACTCCATAAAAGACCGGCCCTCATCGACGGTCCCGAAATTGTCGATCTGCAGCTCGATCTGGTTGTTGTCCGGGTCGAAGTAGTACATCGATGTGGTCGGGCCGTGATTGACGCACCAATGCGGTCGGATGCCGCTCTCTCTGAGCCGCACATATGCGTCGACGAGGTCACCGAGGGTCGCATAGGTGAACGCGACATGATGCAAGCCGGCCTCTCGTCCCGCGGCCATCGGGCTTGCCACCCCTGGCTCGCGCGCGCCGAGTGGCCCGGGGTCGAGAAAGGCGATGCAGTGGTGCTCGTCATCGTAACTGATGAAGGAGATGGCGGGGCTGTCGTAAATGACGCGGGCGCCGAGGACCTCGCAGTACCAGTCCCGCATGGTTCCGATCTGGTTGGTCTGCAACACGACGTGCGCCAACTTGCTTGGTGAGGCCATGTCTTCCTCCCTTTTGGGCGGACGTTCCCCCGGGGTGCCCGGGATCGTCCGCTTCAGCATGTACCGTCTCTGCGTCGAGGACAACAGGCCATGAGTCTCGGGCGCTACAGATACGGCAGCATCAGCCTTGCGCCGCTGTCGATCAGCTTGACGGGCGGTGGCAGACCATCGAGCTCGGCGGCGGTCACCGGCGCGCCCCTTCTTGCGGCCATCAGCTCGTCGACTTGTCGAACGACGTCGGTGTGGTAGACCTCCACGTCCAGCTCGAAGTTCAATCGAAAGCTGCGCGCATCCCAGTTCGCGCTGCCGATCAGGCACCAGATGCCGTCGACCGTCATCATTTTTGCGTGGTTGAAGGGCGGCGGGTCGCGCCAGATCCGGCAGCCCGCGGCGACCAGCGGGCCGATCTGGGCACGCATGGCCCAATCGACGATGAGGTGGTTGCTGGGCGAGGGCACGATCACGTCGACCTCGACGCCGCGCATCGAGGCCAACGCGAGGGCGGTGACCAGCCGGTCGTCAGGCAGGAAATAGGGTGTCGCGATCTTGATCGACTGGCGCGCGCAGGTGATTGCCTCAAGGATCATGAACTCGATCTTCTCGAGATCCTGGTCGGGGCCGGAAAGGACGACCCGGGCCACGGCTTCGCCAACGTCATCGAGCGGGGGAAACCAGGCGTCGCCAGCGAGATATTCTTCGGCTGCAAACAACCAGTCTTCGGCAAAGGCCGCGGTCAGTTGCGCGACCACCGGCCCTTCAAATTTGAAATGGATGTCCCGCACCGGATGGCGGGGGCGGTCCGCCAGCAGGTTCTCACCGCCGATATTCAGGCCACCCGTGAACGCGATGCGGCCATCGACGGCGAGAATCTTCTTATGGGTGCGAAGGTTGAGGAAGGGCATGCGCCACGGCAAGGGAGAGTGCATGAAGCGGAAAACCGGGACGTCATGTCGCCGCAGCCTTTCGTAGGTCGGCGAATGGAAGTAGCCGCCGCCGATGCCGTCGATCAGAACACGCACCTGGACGCCGCGCCGACGTGCAGCGATCAAGGCATCGATGAAGCGCCCGCCTGCGTCGTCGGCGCGAAAGATGTAGCTCGACAGGGCGACGCTGGCTTCCGCCGCCTCGATCGCCGCAATCATCTTCGGATAGGCGTCGTCGCCGTTGTGCAAGATGGTGATTGCGTTGCCGCGTTCGGCGGGATGCTGTGTCATGCGGTCGCCGGCCCGTTCCAGCGATGCCAGATGGTCATCGCGCCCCGCCGGCAAAATCGGCGGCTCGGCCGCGCGGCGAGCCGGGCGCTTGCCGCGCAATTGATTGGCGCGCCGTTTCACCCGGTTGATGCCGAATATGGCGTAGAGGATGCTGCCGAGGATCGGCGACAGCCAGGCGAGGCCGATCCAGCCGATCGAGGCGCCAACGTCGCGCTTGTGAAACAGCACGTGCACCGTGACGGAGATTGCCAGCAGAACGTGAACAGCCGGAAGCCCTGCGGCGCTGATCTGCTTGAAAATTCCGAGCACGTCTTGCGTCTCCTCTTGCGATGGCGTCCCGGTTGACGCCTGCCGGCGTTGGACCTGCCGGGATTGCCCATTGGGTCGGCCGCTGGCCGTTATCCCGCGCAACGTCCCCGCGGCGAAGGATGTACGGCCGTCGGCAAGGCGCAAGCGCTCGATCGCGTGTGATGGAGCGGCTTTGGCAGCGGTCGATCCGCCCCAACCACGACAGGCGGCGTGAGCCGCTCTAGCTTCCGGCCTTGGCGAAGATCTCGGCGGCGGTGACCAAGGTCACGGGCCCGTCGAGGATCGGGGTGGCGAGGGAGAAGAACCGGGTGGAGGCCGCCGAGCTATTGTGCCGATCCATCGCCGCCCGGTCGGCGAAGCGCTCATAGGTCGTGAACAGGCAAGGATCCGACGCGTCCTGCGAGACGAAGAAACCGACGGTATCGGGTTCGTTGGCGCGCACGTTGTCGGCGACCTCGAGCAGCGCCTGCCGCAGGGCAGTGTCATGCCCCTTCTTCGCCCGGATGACGGCAGTGATCGTGATCATGGAAGGCTTCCCGTGAGCTGTGACGTCGAGGTGCCGCGCATCTGCGAGCATTGCCGACGCGTCCTCATCGGGCAAGCGTGATCAGCGAGAACGGCGACAGCGGGCCGGACCCGGCATAAGCGGAGCCGCTTCCGGCGTCACGCGTCCGGTGTTTAGTCAGCCGGTTAAATTAAGCTGGCCTAAAGCCGGCGGGGCGCTCCTCGCCGATGCGTCGGCGCGATACCGGAAACAACCATTACGTCGATATATGCTCTGTATTCTCGCTCCCTGCCAGGCGTGCAAAAACCAGTTGACCACTCCGGCGACCGGGCGCAATGTTTAGTGAAAGGTAAAACTAAACATCATACCTGGAGGCGATGGCATGAGCCTCGATCCCGGCCTGTTGCGAGCGCTGATCGCCGCGGCGGCGGAGCGCATCATCGCCAGCGCCGGCGAGCTCACCGTTCTCGACCAGGCGATCGGCGATGGCGATCATGGCGCCAACATGAAGCGCGGCTTCGAGGCGGTGCTGGGCAAGCTCGATGCCATCGCCGCGCTGCCGACCGGCGAGGGGGTGAAGACGGTGGGCAAGACGCTGGTGATGAGCGTGGGCGGGGCTTCGGGCCCGCTCTATGGCAGCCTCTTCATGGCCATGGGCGACGCCATCACGCGCGGCCTGCGGCTGCCCGAGGATGCCGCGGAGATCCTCACTGCCGGCGTCGCGGCGGTCGGCGCGCGCGGCCGCTCCGGGCCGGGCGAGAAGACCATGCTCGACGTGCTCGCCCCCGTGCTGGAGACGCTGCGCGCCGAGGCCGGGAGGGCCGACCTCCTGCAGCGGCTCGCCGCCGCCGCCGAGACAGCGGCCGAGCGCACGGCGCCGATGCAGGCGACGAAGGGCCGCGCCTCCTATCTCGGCCCGCGCAGCATCGGCCATGTCGATCCCGGGGCGCGCTCGAGCGCCGTTCTCGTCCACGCCATCTGCACCACCCTGGAGGCGCATCTGTGAGCGATACCGTCAGCATCGTCATCGTTTCGCATTCGCGCGACATCGCCCGCGGCACGGCCGACATGGTGCGCGAGATGGTGGGGGACGAGGTCAAGGTCGCGTTTTGCGGCGGCAATGCCGAGGGCGGGCTCGGCACCGATCTGCCGCGCATCCTCGATGCCATCGAGACGGTCTGGTCGCCCAAGGGCGTGGCGATCCTGGTCGATCTCGGCGGCGCCGAGACCAACAGCGAGATGGCGGTCGAGATGCTGCCGCCCGAGCGGCGCGAGCGCGTCGTCGTCTGCAACGCGCCCATCGTCGAGGGCGCGGTCATTGCCGCGACCGAGGCGGCCGGCGGCAGCCCGCTCGACAAGGTGCGCGCCGCCGCCGAGGAGCTTTCAGCGAGCTGACGATCATGCCTGATTCGTTCAAACCCGAGGAGGATGTGGCCGTCGCAAGCGTGCAGCTCGTGCATGCGGTCGGCATGCATGCGCGGCCGGCGGTGAAGCTGGTGAAGCTCGCCAAGCGCTTCCGCGCGGAGATCGCGGTGCGCGTTGCCGGCGGCGCGTGGATCGACGCCAAGAGCGTCGCCAAGGTCATTGGCATGCGCGCGGCGCGCGACAGCATGCTCGAGTTCGAGGCGCGCGGCGCCGATGCCGAGGCCGCGGTGGCGGCACTGGTGGCCTTGGTGGCGCGGGATTTCGCCGAGAATGGTGGGTGAGCCCATGGCGGCGGCGACAGGGCTCATCGTCAGAGGCCGGACGGCATCGCCGGGCTATGCGCTGGGCCCGCTGGTGCGCATCGACGGGGCGCAAGCCGCGCGTCGCCGCGCCGGCGGTCCCGAGGAGGAGGAGCGGGCGCTGCGCGCCGCCCTCGCTGCAGCCGGCGCGGAAATCGCGGATCTCGCCGCCGCGGTCGGCGGCGAGGGCGCGGAGATCCTCGAATTCCAGCTCGCGCTGCTCGAGGACGATGTCCTCATCGCGCCGATCTTCGCGGCGATCGCCGGCGGTGCCGCGGCCGACGCCGCCTGGTCGGCCGCGCTCGCAGCGGAGATCGCCGAGTACCAGGCAGCGCCAGGCGACTACCTGCGGGCGCGGGCGGCCGATCTGGGCGATCTGCGCGATCGGGTGCTGCGGGCGCTCGCCGGCGGGATGCGGCCGGCAGGGACGCTGCCGCCGGGCGCGGTGATCTGCGCCGAGGACCTGCCGCCCTCGCGCTTCCTCGAGATCGATTGGTCGGCCGGCGGCGGCGTAGCCTTGCTGCAGGGCAGCGCCACGAGCCACGTGGCGATGCTGGCGCGCTCGCGCGGCGTCCCGATGGTGGTGCAGCTCGGCGCGCTGCCGCCGGCCGCGACCGTGCTGCTCGACGGCGAGGAGGCGACGCTCGAACTCGATCCCGGTGCCGCGCGCATCGCCGCCTTCGAGGCCCGCTGCGCCGCGAGCGAAGCCGCGGGCGCCGCGGCGCAGCGCCTGGCGGCCGCTCCGGTCATCTGGCGCGGCGAGAGGATCGGCATCCACCTCAACATCCAGGGCGTGGACGACCTCACCCATCCCGAGGCGCGCCACGCCGACGGCATCGGCTTGATGCGCACGGAGTTCCTGTTCCGGGACGGGGCGGGCCTGCCCGACGAGGAGACGCAGCGCCGCGTCTATGAGACCGTGCTCGACTGGGCGGCCGGCCGGCCGGTGACGATCCGCACCGTTGATGCCGGCGGCGACAAGCCGATCGTGGGATTCACCGAGCCGGGCGAGGCCAATCCCTTCCTGGGCGTGCGCGGGCTCAGGCTCTGCCTGAAACGGCCCGAGGTCTTTGCCGTGCAGCTTCGCGCGCTCGCGCGCGCGGCGGTCAAGGGCCGGCTCAAGGTGATGTTTCCCATGGTGACGGTGCCGGCCGAGCTCATCGCGGCGCGCGATCTCTTCCTGAGCGTGGTCGCCGATCTCAGCGCCGCCGGCACCGCCGCCGCCGTGCCGGAGCTCGGCATGATGGTCGAGGTGCCGGCGGCGGCGCTGACCATCGACGCCTTTCCCGCCGATTTCTTCTCGATCGGCTCGAACGACCTCACGCAATATGTCACCGCCTCGGACCGCAGCAACGGCGCGCTTGCGGCCCTCATCGATCCGCTCAATCCGGCCGTGCTCGAGCTCATCCGCCGCACCGCCGAGCATGGCCGTCGCCGCGGCCTCGGCGTGAGCCTCTGCGGCGACATGGCGGGCGAGCCGCGCTGCGCGGCGGTGCTGCTCGACTGCGGCATCCGCGAGCTCTCGATGGCCGCGCCGGCGCTGGCGCGCGTCAAACAGGCGATCGCCGCGCTCGGCGGGGAGAGCGGCCATGGCTGATGCGGCGCTCGAGGGCGCGGGCGAGGCGGGGGCGGTCGCCGCCTACAAGAGCATCTTCAAGGCGGTGCTCGACAAGCGGCCCTCCGGCATGCGCCTCAAGCTCGCCCATGTGATGGGCAAGAACCGCAGCTTCATCAGCCAGATCGCCAATCCGGCCTATCAGACGCCGATCCCGGTGCAGCACCTCAACACCATCTTCGAGGTGTGCCACTTCTCGCCCGGCGAAAAGGCCGCCCTTCTCGAGGCCTATGGCCGCGCCCATCCGCGGCGCGCCGGCCGGCTCGGCGGTGTGCCGCGCGAGCGCGCCGTGACGCTGCATTTGCCCGATCTCGGCAGCCGCAAGCGCAATGGCGACCTCGACGCCCTGCTGCACGAGTTCGTGCGCCGGCTGGTAGCCCTGCTGCAGGAGGAGAAGTGAGCGCCATGAAGAAATTCATCAATGCGCCGGAGACGCTGCTCGCGGAGAGCCTCGATGGCTTCGCCGCTGCTCATGCCGATATCCTGACGCTCGGGCCGGAGCGGAAATTCCTGCGCCGGCGCCGGCTCAAGCCGGGCAAGGTGGCGCTCATCTCCGGCGGCGGCAGCGGCCACGAGCCGCTCCATGCCGGCTTCGTCGGCGAGGGCATGCTGGACGCGGCCTGTCCGGGGGAGATCTTCACCTCGCCGACGCCCGACCGGATCCTCGCCGCGGCCGAGGACGTGGCGGGCGAGGCCGGGGTGCTCTTCATCGTGAAGAACTATGCCGGCGACCGGATGAATTTCGAGATGGCGGCGGAGATGGCGGCGTGCCGCACCGCCACCGTCATCACCGATGACGACGTGGCGGTCGAGAACTCGACCCATACGGCCGGGCGCCGCGGCGTCGCCGGCACGCTGGTGGTGGAAAAGATCGTCGGTGCGGCGGCGGAGAAGGGCGCCGGCCTCGAGACCTGCGCCGCGCTGGGATCGCGGGTCAATGCCGCGACGCGCTCGATGGGGGTGGCGCTGACGAGCTGCACCGTGCCGGCCGCGGGCACGCCCACCTTTGCGCTCGGCGAGGACGAGATGGAGATGGGCGTGGGCATCCATGGCGAACCGGGACGGCGCCGGGTGAGCCTCGCGCACGCCGATGCCATCGCCGAGGAGATGATCGCGGCGATCATCGGCGATCTCGACCGCAAGGGTGCAAGCGACGCGCTGCTGCTCGTCAACGGCTTCGGCGGCACGCCGCTGATCGAGCTCTATCTCATGTACAACACGGCGCGCCGGCTCATGGAGCGGCGCGGGCTACGGGTGGTGCGCTCGCTCGTCGGCAGCTTCGTGACCTCGCTCGAGATGGCGGGGTGCTCGCTCACCGTGAGCCTCCTCGATGACGAGATGGCGGCGCTGTGGGATCAGCCGGTCCACACCGCGGCGCTGCGCTGGTGAGAGCGGCTCATCCGAGCGTCTGCGCCGTGGCCATGAAGCGCTGCGTGTGCGCGAGGTCCTTGACGCCCGCGTCGGAGCCAAGTCCGGTCGCGACCAGCGCGGAGGCGGCCGTGCCGAGACGGCAGGCCTGTTCCAGGTCATAGCCCATGGCGAGCCCCGCGATGAAGCCGCCGCAATAGCTGTCGCCGCAGCCGGTGGTGTCGACGACCGGCACCTTGAACGCCGGCACCCTGAAGCACGCCTCCCGCGTCCGCACGAACGAGCCCTTCGCGCCCCATTTGAAGATGCAGGCGCCGGCGCCCATGTCCATAAAGAAGGCGGCGGCGTCCTCCGGCGTGGTTCTACCCGAGAGAAAGATCGCCTCTTCCAGCGACGGCATGAAGTAATCGACATGCGGCAGGAGCTCGGAGAGCAGCTCGACCGTCTGGTCGTTGGGCGCGATCAGGTCGAAGGTCGTCGTCAAATTCCGCCGCTTCGCATGCGCCAGCAGCTTCGCGCTCTGCCCGTGGTCCATGGCGGCGAGGAGGCCCGTGCCGCCGTGATGAAGGAAGCGCGCGTCGCAGCAGGCGTCGAACTGCTCCTCGGGCACGAAGAGCCGATCGGACGCGCCCCGGCTGTGCAGCGCCGGCCGCTCGCCATTGGGACGGATCGGCAGGATCGTCGCCGATGTCCGCGCGGCATCGCTGCGCTGCACCATCGAGCAGTCGATGCCGAGCCGCCGATAGAAGGCGATGATCAGATCGCCCATCTCATCGTTCCCGAGACAGGCGACCGTCGCGCAGGCGATGCCGAGCTTCGCCGCGCTCATCACGGCCCCCGCGGCCGTGCCCGCCGGGTTCATGCGGATCTCGTCGATGAAGGCAACGCCGCCGCCGGCGGGGATTGCTTCGACCGGTCGACCGGCGATGTCGAGAATGGTCAATCCGACAAAGACTGCATCGAACCTCGGCACCGTCGTCCTCCCTTCCTTGCGCGCCGCTCGCGCGGTTGTCTCGTTGCGAGCGTGGGCGCGGCCGCGACGGCGAACCGGGCGCGACGCTCGGGCGCATACACTCGGGTGCATACACAATGACATGAACCGGCCGTCGCGCCACGGTTTCGTTGCCCTCGGCGCCACAGAACGGCGCGTCCTCCTGCGGACGCAGAGAGCACCCGGCTCGCAGCGCGCAGCCGCTCCGCGAGAAGCGCATCGGCGCCCGCACTGCCGCGGTGCTTTCGCTTGACAGCGCGCGCGACCGCTCCATAAGCTGTTGAACAAAACGCATAAGACGAAAGCAAACATGGGGAGGGGAAACATGTCAAAGGGCATGGACGCGCCGGCGCGTCTCGACGCCGCGGGCCTTCAGCCGCACAAGCGCATCGGACGGCGGCAACTCATTCAAGGCTCGGCGGCACTCGGGGCGGCGGTAACGCTGCCGCGCTACGCCTTCTCGGCGACCGAGAAGGCGAGCCCGCTCGCCGGCAAGTCGATACACATGCAGATCCTCGGCATTGCCGGCTGGCTGCCGAGCAAGCTCGGCGTCGATATGTCGCCCGAATTCGCCAAATACGCCAAGGCCAAATACGGCTACGACGTCGGCTTCTCCTTTGCCGACGCGCCGTTCGGGGCCCTCTTCCAGAAAGCCGCGACCTCGCTGGCGACGCGCAGCCAGGAATACAACATCATCATCAGCGACAGCCAGTGGCTGGGGGCGCTCGCCACACCGCACTGGATCGTCCAGCTCAACGACATCATCGCCAAGAACCCGGAGCTCAATATCGAGTGGTGGTCGCCCTCGATCCGCTCGAGCTATCAGATATTCCCCGACGGCAGCAGCAAGCTCTGGGGCTTTCCCCAGGTCGGCGACGTCGTGGGTATCTTCGTGCGCAAGGATATCCTCGAGGGGCCGGGCGAGGCGGATGCGTTCAAGGCAAAATATGGCCGCGCTCTTCCCACCACCTGGGACGATTTCGACAAGATGGATTTCGACCAGTGGGTCGACCTGATTGCCTTCTTCAATCGCCCGGAGAAGGGATATCACGGCTTCGCCGCACAGTATTCGCGCGAATACGACGCGGCAAGCTGTCCGACCATATCCTTCATGCGCTCGCTCGGCGGCGACGTGTGGGATCCGAAGACCGGCCAGGTGCAGGGCATCATCGACACGCCCTCCAACGCCCACGCCATGGAGCTCTACAAATCCTGGCTGAAGTATCAGCCGCCCGGCGCCACCAATTACTTCATCGCCGAGGTGATCGACGCCTTCACCCAGGGCAAGGTGTTCGCGGCCTGGCAATGGGTGGCGACGGGCAAGACGATGATCCCGCCCAGCCTCGAGGGCAAGGTCATGGTCGTGCCGCCGCCGGCGTTCAAGCGGGCGGACGGGACGCTCTACCGCAACTACGTCATCGGCGGCCAGCCCTGGGTGATCAACGCCTTCAACGATCCCGAGCACATGCAGGTGGCGGTCGACTTCATGAAATGGTGGTACCTGCCCGAGACGCAGCGCGAGTATCTGATGCGCGGCGGCATGCCCTGCGACAAGGCGACCTGCGCGCGGCCGGACTTTGACGGCATCTACCCGTGGAATCGGACCTACAAGTACATGCTGCTCAGAAGCTCGGACTTCTGGCACGATGCGAAGTACTCCGAGATGCTGTCCGATCAGCAGCAGGCATTCACCGGCTACTACACCGGGCAGCTCAAGGATCCGCTGGCCGCCTTGCAGTGGGTCGCCTGCCAGCAGCAGAAGATCCTCTACGACGAAGGGACGGCCACGAAGGCGCCCACGGCGGCCTGCTCGGGCATCAGGCTGTAACGGGATGGCGGGAAGCGCGGAGGCCACGACAGCCACGCCTTCCCGCCGCCGGCGGGCGGGCCATCCTCACGCGGGGTTCCTCGCCTTCCTCGGGCGGCGCGAGGTGCTGCCCAGCGTGCTGATTGCGCCCGTCCTTATCTTCTTCGTCATCTGGAACACCATCCCGACGCTCTGGCTGCTCGGGCTCAGCTTCTACCGCTTCTCGCTCACCAGCGGGCGCGCGCCGATCTATTCCGGCTTCTACAATTATCAGACCATCCTCGACGACGCCGCGACCTGGTTCGCTCTCAGCCGCACCTTCATCTTCGTCATTCTCGCGGTCGGCATCGAGACCATCGGCGGCTTTCTCCTCGGCCTGCTTTTCTGGGGCAGCGACCGGCTTCCGGCGCGCCGCATTGCGCTGACGCTGCTGTTTGCGCCGATGGTGGTGACGCCGGTCGCCGCCGGCACCTTCTGGCGCCTGATCTACGATCCGACCTTCGGCGTTCTCGACTGGTTCATCACCCTGCTCGGGTTTCCTCCCGTCCGCTTCCTCAGCGATGCCGGCGCCGCCTTCTGGGCCGTGCTCGCGGTCGATATCTGGATGTGGACGCCCTTCATGGTGCTGATGGCCATGGCGGCGCTCGGCTCGGTGCCGAGGGCCGAGCTCGAGGCCGCCGAAATCGACCGGCTCACCTTGTTCCAGCGCTTCCGCCTGGTGATCCTCTACCACGGCAAGTTCATTCTGATGCTCGGCCTCCTGCTGCGCACCATCGACGCCTTCAAGACGATGGATCTGATCTTCGACATGACCTATGGCGGTCCCGGCACTGCCACGGAGCTCATTGCCATGACGCTCTTCCGCAGCGCCTTCGAATCCTTCAACATGGGCAGCTCATCGGCGCTGGCGGTGATCCTGCTCCTGATCTCCATCGCCTTCACCGCGACGTTCCTCTATGTCTTGTATATCCGCGAACGCAGGACGGCGGCGGCATGAGCGCCCGTCTTCGCGAAGCGCTCTACCACGCCCTGCTGTGGCTGGTCTCCCTCGTCTTCTTTGCCCCGGTCTTCTGGATCGTGCTGTCCTCGTTCAAGACCGCGCCGCAGATCCTGGCGGTGCCGCCGGTGCTTTTCTTCCGTCCGACCTTCGCCAACTACGCCACGCTCTTCGCCGATCCCGCCTTCGAGCATCATTTCTTCAACAGCGCCGCCCTCTCGGTCCTGGCCGTCCTGGTCGCTGTCGCGGTCTCCTTCCTCGCCGCCTTCGCCTTCTCGCGCTTCCGGCCGGCGGCGACGAACTTCCTGATGTTCCTGCTGCTCTCCATCCGCATGCTGCCGGGATCGGCCGCCATCCTGCCGGTCTACCTGATGTATGTCGCCTTCGGCTGGAAGGACAGCTTCGTGGCGATGACGCTGTTCTACGCGATGTTCTCGATCCCCTTCTCGGTGTGGATCCTCAAGGGCTTCATCGACGGTGTCTCGCCGCGCTTCGACGAGACCGGGATCGTCAACGGCGCCTCATGGTTCGGCATCATCGTCCGGCTCACGCTGCCGCAGGTCTATCCGGGGGTGGTCGCCGCGCTCATCTTCAATTTCATCTTCGTGTGGAACGAATTTCTCTTCAACTACATCATCGGCGGCATCAACACCTCGAACATACCGGTTCTGCTGGCGACGAACCTGTCGCAGGGCGGCGGCATCGACTGGACGTTCCTGTCCACGCTCACCACCGTCTACATCCTGCCGCCGATCCTCGTGGTCTATTTCTTCCAGCGCTATCTCCTGGTCGGCATGACCTTCGGCACCGTGCGCGGGGAGGTCTGAGCCGCCATGGAAGGCCGCCTTCTCCCGCGCGTCGAGCTGCTGCTGATCGTGCTGATGATGGCAGGCTGCGTCCTGATCGCGCAGCAATGGAGCTTCGCGCTCTACCAGCTTGGCCTTCTCACCGTCGTCTGCGCCACCATCCTCAACATCGCGGTGGGCAATGTCCCGCACGCCGCGCGCGGCTGGCGCGCGTTCCGTGCCGTCGTCGTCATCCTTGCCGTGACCGCCGCCGTGTTCGTGATCGGCATCCTGCTCGTGCCCTATCTCGCCGCGCTGGGACAGTAGGACCATGAGCCGGATCCGCTTCGACGGCGTGAGCAAGTCCTATCGCGACGTGCCGGCGCTCGATCGCATCGACCTCGAGATCGAGCCCGCCGGCCTCACCGTCTTCTGCGGCCCGCCGGGATCGGGGAAATCGGTGCTGATGCGGATCCTGATCGGGCTCGAGGCGCCCTCGGCCGGGCGCATCCTGTTCGACGATCGCGACATCACCGGGGTGCCGGCGGCCGAACGCTCGATCGGCTACGTGCCGCAGTCTTTCGCTCTCTTTCCGCATATGAGCGTGTTCGACAACATCGCCTATCCCATGGCGCTGCAGGGTGTCCCGCGCGCCGAGATCGCCGCGCGGGTCGACCAGGCGGCCGGCATCCTGCACATCCGCCCGCTGCTCGCCAAGCGGCCGAGCCAGCTTTCCGGCGGCGAGAAGCAGCGCGCCGCGATCGCCCGCGGCCTGCTCAAGAACGCCGACATCTTCATCCTCGACGATCCCCTGGTCGGGCTCGATTTCAAGCTGCGCGAGAGCCTGATGGAGGATCTCAAGGACATGCGCGCCGAGATCGGCGCCACCTTCCTCTACATCACCTCCGATCCGCTCGAGGCGTTGACCATGGCCGAACGCCTCGTGGTCATGGACCGCGGACGGCTCGTCGAGGCCGGGCCGGTGGACACGGTCTACTACGACCCCACGCATCTGCGCACGGCCGAGGTGGTGGGCTTTCCCCGCTGCAACGTTCTGCCTGGGAGCCTCGACGCGAGCAGGGCGGTATGCACCACCGCCATCGGCGCGCTGCCGGTCGCGCTCGAAGACGGCGCGGCCGCGTCCGAGGCGATGGTGGCGATCCGGCCCGAGGACATCGTTCCCCCGGCACCCGGCGCCGCGCCGCTCGGCATCGGCAAGGTGACGCTCGTCGAGCATCTCGGGTCGGAGTCCGTCGTCTACGTCCTGCTGCGCGAGACGACGCTGGTCACCACGGTTTCCGCCCGCACCCTGGCATCGCTCGATCTCGGCGATGCCTTTCCCTTGGCCATGCGGCCCCGCGGACCGATGGTCTTCGACCGGGCCAGCGGCCGGCGCATCGGCCGCGTCGCCGCGGCGCCGGCGGAGGTGCGCCATGGCTGACGTGCGCGTCGACGGGCTGCGGCGCCAGTTCGGCCCGCTCATGGCGGTCAAGGACATCTCTTTCGTGTTTCCGGCGGAGACCGTGACCTGTCTGCTCGGCCCGTCCGGCTGTGGCAAGACAACGCTGCTCAGGATGATCGCCGGCCTCGAGCGGCCGACCGCCGGCACCATCCGCTTCGGCGACCGCGACGTGACGGCGCTCGCCGCCCGCCGGCGCGACGTGGCGATGGTCTTCCAGTATCCGGTGATGTACCGCACGCTGAACGTGGTCGAGAACATCGAGCTGCCGCTGGCGAACGACCGCGCGCTCTCGGTCGCGGAGCGGCGCCGGCGCGTCGACGAGGTGATCGAGATCCTCGAGCTCGGCGACGCCCGCAAGCTCCACATCGATCGCCTCGATCTCGGCGCACGCCAGAAGGTCGCCGTGGGCCGCGCCATCGCCCGGCGCGCCGCGGTGACCCTGTTCGACGAGCCGACCACCAATGTCGAGGTGCACGCGAAGCTGGCGCTGATCCGGGCCTTCAAGGAGCTGCGCCGGCACGTGCGGCAGACCATCGTCTATGTCACGCACGATCAGACGGAAGCGATGACGCTCGCCGACCAGATCGCGCTCATGCGCGAGGGTGAGATCGTCCAGTGCGCGCCGCCGCGCGAGCTCTACGACCAGCCGAACAGCGAGTTCGGCGGCTGGTTCCTCGGCAATCCCGGCATGAACTTCCTGACCGTGCGGCCGGCGCTGGGCGCGGGCTTCGTCGTCGACGGCGTGCCGTTCCCGCTCGCCGCACCCGCCGCGGCGCTCGACGAGGTGCGCTTCGGCATCCGGCCCGAATACATCCGCATCGCCCGCTCGCCGCTCCCCGATGGCGTGCCGGCGCGCGTGCTGCGCCGGGCCGTGGCCATCGGCGGGCAGCATCTGGTCACGCTCGCCGTGGGCGAAAGCCGCATCAAGGCCAAGGTGTCGCCGGGCGCGGGCCCGTCGCACGGGGCGCCGGAGGTCGGTGCCAACGTCTTCGTGGCCTGCCCGATCGAGCACGCGATCCTCTTCCACAGCGGCAAGCGGCTGGCCACGCCGCCGCGCCGCCTGGGTTCGTCCGCGGCCGGCTAGCGCGTTCTTGCAGCGGAGTGCGCGACATGCGCGCAACGACTGCCGAAGGAGGACGGGAATGCCGATCTATGTTGCCGGCACCTGTGACACGAAAGGCCGCGAGCTCGCCTATGTGACGGGGCTCATCCGCGCGGCCGGCGCCGCCGCCGCGCTCGTCGATCTCTCGACCGGCGGCCCTGCCGACCAGCCCGGCGCCGCGGCTGCAGACATCGCCCCAGGCGAGGTTGCGGCCTGCCATCCGCAGGGCGCGGCCGCCGTCTTCACCGGCGATCGCGGCAGCGCGGTCGCCGGCATGGCGGAGGCCTTCGAGCGCTTCATCGCCGGGCGCCAGGAACGTCAGCGGCCTCATCGGGCTCGGCGGGTCCGGCGGAACCGCCTTGATCGCGCCCGCCATGCGCGCGCTGCCGGTGGGCGTGCCGAAGCTCATGGTCTCGACCGTCGCCTCCGGCAATGTCGCGCCCTATGTCGGGCCGAGCGACATCGCCATGATGTATTCCGTGACCGACATCGCCGGTCTCAACCGCATCTCGCGCGTCGTGCTCGCCAATGCGGCGCGCGCCATCGCCGGCATGGCCGCGTCCGGCCCGCCGGTCGCGGACGACGCCCAGGACAAACCGGCCCTCGGCATCACCATGTTCGGCGTGACGACGCCGTGCGTCACGCGCCTCACCCGGCATCTCGGCGAAGACTGGGACTGCCTCGTCTTCCATGCCACCGGCACCGGCGGACAGGCGATGGAAAAGCTGGTCTCCTCCGGCCTCATGGCGGGGGTGATCGACGTCACCACCACGGAGGTCGCAGACCTGCTGATGGGCGGCATCTTCCCGTGTGGCGAAGATCGTTTCGGCGCCGTGCGGCGCACGCAGGTGCCTTGCGTCGTCTCCTGCGGCGCGCTTGACATGGTGAATTTCGGCGCCATCGAGACGGTGCCGGAGCGCTACCGCCATCGCCTCTTCTACCGCCACAACCCTCAGGTCACGTTGATGCGCACCACCGCGGAGGAGAACGCTGCGCATGGGCCGCTGGATCGCCGAGCGGCTCGACCGCTGCGAGGGGCCGTTGCGTCTGCTGATCCCCGAACGCGGCGTTTCCGCGCTCGATGCGCCGGGCCAGCCCTTCCACGATCCGGCGGCCGACGCCGCCTTGTTCTCGGCCTTGGAGGCCGGGATTCGGCCGACCGCCAACCGGCGGGTCGTTCGCCTGCCGCTGCACATCAATGACGACGCCTTCGCCGACGCGCTCGCCGCCCATTTCCGCGAGATCGCCTGAGTCAGGGAGGAAACAGCCATGGCACGAGCTTATACGAGCAGGATCATTGCGGCGCCGGTCGAAGCCGTCTGGCAGATCGTGCGCGACTTCAACGCGCTGCCCGCGTGGCATCCCGCGATAACGGAAAGCCACATGGAGGAGGGGCGCGACGCCGACAGCGTCGGCGCGATCCGTTCCTTCCACCTGGCGGACGGCTCGCATGTCCGCGAGCGGCTGCTGGAACTGGACGATTGCCGCTATCGCTTCCGCTACAATTTCGAGACGCCGGCCTTCCCGGTCGCCAACTACGTCGCGACCTTCGGCCTCATCCCGGTGACCGATGGCGACGTGACCTTCGCGGAATGGCACGCGGCGTTCGACGAGCCGCCGGCGGAAAGCGCTCGCTATGTCGACATCATCGCCAACAACGTCTTCGCCGGCGGCCTCGCCGCGCTCGCCGAAAAGGCGGCGGGCAAGCCGGTCCCTGCGGCAGCGACCCGCTGGCAGGGAGCCCGGCCGGCGAAAGTCTTCTGCTCCTCGGTCATCCACGGGCCGCTCGCGAGCGTCTGGCACCACATCCGCGACTTCGCCGGCATGGACGGCTGGCATCCCGAGATCCGCGACATGCGCATGCTGGACGGCGCGCGCGCCGACAAGGTGAGCGGCACGCGCCGGTTCCGCATCGGCGATGGCGCGCTGGACGAGCAGCTCACGGTGCTCTCGGACAAGGAGTGCGAGCTGCGCTACCGCATCACCGCGACCACGCTGCCCTGGCTCAACTACCACGCCGGCGTGCGCCTCCATCCCGTGACCGCGACGAACGAGACCCTTGGCGTGTGGACCGCCGACTGGACCGCGGCGTCAAACGACGACCTCAGCCTCATTCCGATGGTGCAGGACGGCACCTTCCAGCGCGCGTTCGACACGCTGAACGACCGCTTCTTCAAGCGGCCTGGATGAGCCGGGGTGAAGTCTGAGCGCGCTCGGTTCTTCTGCAGCGGTGAGCAATCGCTAGATTTCACCACGGAGACACGGAGGGCACGGAGAAGAACCATATCGCCGCCCCCGCGTAAGCGGGGGCCCAGCAGCGATCGCACGTCGCTCGCCCTGGTTCCCTGCTTGCGCAGGGAAAGCAGAGATGAGATGCACCCGATATTTTCCGGTTCTTCTCCGTGACCTCCGTGTCTCCGTGGTGCGTCTTTCCTTCCTTGCTCGACCAGATGCTGGTCACTCGGCGGCGATCGGGCTCTGCTGCCGGAGATCGGCCGATGCGTCCTTATGGAACGCGCCATCTTTCATGATGACCGCCAGGTTGTCCTTGTCCTGCAGCAGCTTCAGGTTCTTGACGGGGTCGCCCGAGACCAGCAGCAGGTCGGCGATCGCGCCGTCCTTGATGAGGCCGAGCTCGCCGCCCATCCCCATGAGCTCGCCGCCGACGCGCGTGGCGCATTGCAGCGCCTCGCTCGGCGAGTAGCCGAAGAGCTCGACGAAATGCACGAGGTCGCGGGCGTTCGTGCCTTGCGGCGCCCAGGCGAAGCCGTAGTCGCCGCCGATGACCACGCGCACGCCGCGCTTCCTCAGCGCCGCGTAGGTCCGCTGGGCGAGCTCGATGATGCGGTGCATGCCGAGGCTGCGCGCCTGCTCCTCGTCGATGCCGAAAGCCTGCGCCTCGTGGATCGTGGCCCAGATCAGGTTGATCGCCGGGCCCAGGAAAAGCCGGTCCTTGTGCGCCTCGACCAGGTCGAGCGCCTCCTCGTCGCAGGCTTCGCAGTGATAGATGACGTCGATGCCGCACTGCACCGCGCGCTTCACCGAGGCGCCGGCGCGGGCGTGGCAGGCGATCTGCTTGCCGAAATCATGCGCGACCTCGACCGCGGTGCGCACCTCGGCTTCACGCATCACCGTCATGCCGCCCTTGGCCGAGGGCACGAAGTCGTCGCCGGAGATATTGATCTTGATATTGTCGACGCCTTCGCGGCAGCAGAGCCGCACGGCGGCGGCGATCGCGTCGGGCCCGTCGGCGGTCAGGCCGAAGCTCGAGCGCTTCATATGCAGCCGGTCTTCGTCGCCGAGGCCGCCGGTGACGGTGATCTCCGGGCTGGCGGCGCGCAGCCGCGGGCCCGGCAGCAGGCCGGCCGCGATCTCGTTGCGGATGACGACGTCGAGGCGGAGCTTGGCGCTGGCGGCGCTGTAGGCGCTGGTGAAGCCGGCGTCGAGGAGGGTCTTGGCGTTGCGCATGGTGAGGAGCACGTGCTCCTCGGGCGGGATGTCGCCGAGATCGGTGGTCTTTGCCGCGCCGCCGAAGGAGAGATGGGCGTGGCCCTCGACCATGCCCGGCATCAGCGTCATGCCGCGCGCGTCGATCACCCGCGCGCCGTCGGCGGCAAGCTCGCCGGTCGCCCGCGCCACCGCCTTGATGCGACGGCCCTCGACCAGGGCATCACCGGGGAAGGACGGCGCGCCGCTGCCGTCCCAGATCATCGCATTGCGAAAAACAACCCGCTGCATGGGCACCTCCTCCCGAGAACGGCCCGCCTGCGCGGGCACCCTTGGCGATGCATCGCCTTTCCATGATGCTCACTCCGATGCCGTGGCCGAGTCAATACGGGCAAGCGACAGCCGCCCGGCCCTCCCACCCGTCCGGAGGAGGCGCGGCCCCGTCGCTCGGACCGCCGTGCCGCGGATTGCCGGGCGATCTCAGTGCCGTCGGACATGGAGCGGAGGCTCTGGATCATCGCTGTTGGGCGGAGGAATGAAGGGCCCGCCTTGAACTTGGCCGACTTGCCGACGGTGCGATGGAACCAAAGGCCGAGTTGTCGAGCAATCTTGAGGCCGGTGAGCGCCTCGCCGATCGCGGCATCGACCTCGGCGATGAAGCGAGAGGTCGGCGCCAGAGAGTGAGCGGCGTACCAGTTCGATGCCTCTATCATCTTGGCCTGCGCTGCCGGGCCAAAGACGACCGGCGGCATCACGGATGCCGTTGCTGAAGCTCGGCCTTAAGCTGTTCCCAGGTCATCTCATCGCGGCGGTCGTCCTCGAAACTCGCCGGGCGCCGCTCAAGTTCACTCTCCTGCGCCGGCGTTAGAGGGATGTCGGCATCGGCGAGACTTTCCCAGAGATCGCCGATGAGCGCCAATCGCTCCTGCGCCGACAGTCGAACCAACTCGGCTTGTGATAACGTCGTCATAGCGTAAGAATACCTCAATTGCGGCGGCACGCGAAAGCGCTGCATGCCGAAGCACAAAGGCGCATGCACCGTGCCGAATCGCCGCGATGGTCAGAAAACTGGTGCCGACGCGCGGATTCGAACCGCGGACCTACTGATTACGAATCAGTTGCTCTACCACTGAGCTACGTCGGCTCACCAGGGAACGCCGGCTGCCGGCCGGGTTCGGGCCAAGATCCCCCGAGGGCGCCGTTATAGCGCGGCTACGGCCCGGTTGCGAGCCCCCGTTGGCGCGTCCGCGGCGCCTGCGACCGGTCGCGAACCTTCACCCCTCATCAACCTTTGTTCTTTATTAATGCCACTGTCGGAAAAGTGCCGGAACCCGCGGGAGCGCGGGCCCGGCTTCCTGTTCCGCGGTCCCTGAGGAGCTGACGTGACGCGCGATTGGTCGAAGGCGGAGTGGGTCGACCCGGCTTACAACTGGAAGCCGCTGCCGGTGCCGGACCTGCCGGACCGGCTGCTGGTGGATTTTGCCACGCGCTGCAACCTGCGCTGCCCGATGTGCCCGGTCTGGGGGCTGGAGGACGAGGCGCAGATCGAGCCGCTCAAGGGAGCGATGGCGCTCGACCAGGCGCGCAAGATGCTCGACGAGTTCACCACCAAGAAGCCGATGGTGGCGCCCAGCATCTATGGCGAGCCGCTGCTCATCCCCAACCTGCGCGAGGTGCTGGGCGAGGTGAAGAAGCGCGGCATGGCGCTGGCGCTCAACACCAACGGGCTGACCCTGACCGAGAGCATCGCCGAGTTCTTCTGCGCGATCAAAGTCGACTCCGTCATGTTCAGCATCGATGCGGTGACCAAGGAGACGCTCAAGAAGGTGCGCAGCGTCGACAAGCTGGAGAAGATCGAGAGCGCGGTGTTCCGGCTGATGAAGGTGCGTGGCGAGCGCGAGTATCCGCGCATCGGCGTCTCCTTCACCCGCCAGGACGACAACCGCCACGAGGAAGAGGCGTTCATCGCCCGCTGGGTCGGGGTTGTCGACGTGGTGCGCATGGGCATCGTCTTCGAGGACGGCAAGTTCCCGGAGATGGCGGCGCCGGAGCGGCGCGTTGCCTGCCCGGTGATCTACAAGACCCTGCCGGTGCATCACGACGGCAGCGTGCCGCTGTGCTGCCTCGACGGCGTGCGCGCCACCGACATGGGCAACGTCTTCAAGGACGGCGTGCGCGCGGTCTGGCACGGCGAGGAATTCGCCAAGGCGCGCTACTATCACGAGACCGGGCAATGGGACAAGGTGCCGTTCTGCAAGCCCTGCAACGGGTGGGCGCAGTACGAGTACGAGGAGGAGGTGCGCGACGGGCTGCTGATCCGCCGCTCGCCCGAATACACCTACTACAATGCCGTGAAGCGCATCGGCAATTGGAAGGGCAATCTGCTCGGCGGCCACAAGCCGCCGCCAGCCGAGCTCGGCTCCGCCGCCTGAGCCGAGGTCGACGGCGCCCTCTCTCTAGTCGCTGTAAGTGGCCCGCTTCTCGATCGCGTCCATGCGGCGCGCGACGTTGGCGCAGGAGATCGGCAGGTTACCGCTGATCTCGCATTCGAGCGCGGCGGCGAGCGAGCCGAGGATGGTGGCGGCGACCTCGCAGCCGTCAGCGACCATGGCGAGCGTGGCATAGGCGAGCAGCGCGTCGCCGGCGCCGACGGCGTCGACCACGCGCTCGACGAAGCTGTCGACGACGAAGAAGGAGCGCAGCGCGTTGTCCTTGCCCGGCCGGCAGGTCAGCACGCCGCGGTCGCCGAGCTTGAGCATGAGGATGCGGCAGGCGGCGAGGTCGTGGAGCTGCGCCGCGAGCGGGCGGACGCCGGTGTCCTGGTCGGCCATCGAGAACCGCGCCTCGCGCTCGTTGGGCGTGATCAGGTCGAAGCCCTTGAAGTCGAGGATGTTGCCCCAGCGGCTCGCCACCTGGCTGTCGGCGACGCGGAAGGCGCCCTCGGGGATCGCCTCGATCAGGCTCGCAACGGTGCGCCGGTTGAAGATGCCGTGGCGGAAATCGCTGAACACCACTGCCTGCGCCGGGGTGGCGCGCAGCTGCGCGGCCAGCGCCTTGGCGACGGTGTCGGAGATCGAGCGGTTGTCGATGGTGTCGACCTTGAGCAGGCGGTAATCGCCGCAGACGAAGGCGTTCTTCTGCGTCGTCGGCCGCGTCTTGTCGATGATCGGCGCCACCCTGACCCCCATCCCGGCGAGGCCCTCCAGGATGAACTCCTTGAGCCCGTCCTCGCCCAGCACGGTGGAGAAGGTGACCTCGGCGCCGGCGGCGGCGAGATGGGCGGCGACGATGGCGGCGCCGCCGATGAAATCCTGCCGCCCGTCGAAGCGCACGCTCGGCGTCGGCGTCTTGGTCATGCCGCCGATCATGGTGGTGTGGGTCAGGCTGTCGACGATGGTGTCGCCGACGACGTGGACGGCGATGCCCTTGAAGCGGTCGAGCACCGAGCGCACCCGGGCGAAGTCGACGCCCTCGGCGTGCATCAGCGTCACCAGCTTGTCGATCGAGATGTCGGGCGGGCCGGTCTCGATCAGCGCCGAGGAGGAGTAGACGATGTCGCCCGGCGTGAACAGGATCTCGCCGCCATAGGTCTCCAGGACCTCCATCTCCCGGCGCGTCTCGGGCCGGATGTCGCCCGCCTGGTACTCGTAGCCCTTGGCGAAGTAGTCCGGCTGGATGCGCTCGAGGTTGGCGATGGGCGTCGCCTCGCCGTCGATGACGACGTGGTCGACCATCTCCAGGGCGGCGAGGTTGAGGGCGCGCAGCTCCTGCGGCACGAAGGGCCGGTAATGCGCCTTCTGGATGTGCTCGTCGCTGGTCAGGCTCGCCACCAGGATGTCGCCCTTGCTCTTGGCGTAGAGCAGATGGCGGATATGGCCGGGATGCACCAGGTCGAACACGCCGTGGCACATCACCACGCTGCGCTTGCGCGGACGCTTGCCGATCGCCCGCAGCAGCTGGTCGACCGTCTTCACCTTGTGACCGTATTTGCCCGCCAGATCGCTCATGGGCTGCTTCGATCCCGCGATGGGAGAGCCGGCGTCGGCGACGATCGCGGCGGGAGACGCCGTCATTTTGCGCCGATCCGCTTCATCGTGCGGACGTTGTAGTACCAGTCGTTCTCGAAGCTGTCATCGAGCAGGTGATTGCGGAAGGCGCGCGCCAGGTCGCGCACCGCATCCTCGATGGTGCGCCGCGCCTTGAAGCCCAGGATCCGCTGGATCTTGTCGGAATTGACGTGATAGGAGCGGTTGTCGTTGGAGGGCGTGGTGACGATATCGATCTTGCCCTTTTCCGGAAACTCCTCGGCGACGATCTTCTGCACCGTCAGCGCGATGTTGGCGATCGAATGATTCTCGAAGCCGATGTTGAAGACCTCGCCGTGGATCTTCTGATGCGGCGCCGAGAGCATCAGCTCATAGGCGTCCACCATGTCCTCGATGTGGAGATTGGGGCGCATCTGGCTGCCGCCGAAGACGGTGATCGCGCCCTTGTTGACCGCGTGGTTGGTCAGGATGTTGACCGAGAGGTCGAGGCGCGTGCGCGGGCTATAGCCGCAGACGGTGGCCGGGCGGATGGTGACGGCGGTGAAATCGTCGGCCTTGTGCTTCCACAGCAGCGGCTCGCACATGCCCTTGAACCTGTTGTAGAGCGTGAGCGGCACCAGCGCGTGCTCCTCGGTCACCTGCGGCGCATTGCTGACGCCATAGACCGAGCTCGAGGAGCAGTAGACGAAGCGCCGAACGCCGGCCTTCTTGGCGGCGACGACCAAGGGCTCGAAGCAGTCGTAGTTGATCGTCTTGGACAGGTTCTCATCGAGCTCGAAGCTGGCATCGTTGGAGATGCAGGCGAGATGCAGCACCGCGCCCTGTCCCTTGAGCGCCTCGGCGAGCTTGCCCGTGTCGCGAATATCGCCCTTGATCACCCGGAGCTTCGGGTGGTTCGGCAGGCGGCAGCCGAAGAACAGCGTGTCATAGACGGTCACCTCGTAGCCTGCGGCGAGGAGCCGCGGCGTGAGCACATGGCCGACATAGCCGGCACCACCGGTGACGAGTACGTTTTTCATCAATTTGGTTGGCTCCCAGAGATCGAGAAATGCCGATGTCAGGCGGCGCCGCGTAACGCGCCGGCCCGTTTGACATCGATCGAGAAACCGGCGGCGGTGGCGTCGCGGTAGAACATCTCGACGGTTTCAAGGGAGTAGGCGTCGAGGTCCTTGCCGACGAGCGCGAGCTTCGCCAGGACGTCGTTGGTGACGGTAATGATGTGGCAGCCGATCGCGTCCGCCTGGAAGATGTTGAGAAGCTCGCGCGGGCTCGCCCAGATGAGCTCCGCGCGCGGCCGCTGCTTGAGGATCTTCAGCGCCTCCGTCATGTGCGGCACTGGATCGCGCCCGGTATCGGCGATGCGGCCGGCGAAGACGGAGACGATTGCCGGCGTCTCCGGTGCCAGCCGAGCGCTGACCTGGCGCACCTGATCGAGGGTCATCACCGCCGTGACGTTGACCGCGACGCCGTCCTTCGACAGCGCCTCGATCACCCGGCCGGTGAACTCGCGGCGCGTGTTCATGACCGGGATCTTGACGTTCACCGTCTTGCCCCAGGAGGCGATCACCTTCGCCTGCCGCAGCATCTCCTCGGGCTCGTCGGCGAACACCTCGAAGGAGATCGGGCGGTCCGGCACCGCGGCCAGGACGCGGCGCGCAAAAGCCTCGTAGTCGCTGATGCCCGCCTTGCGCATGAGGGTCGGATTGGTGGTGAATCCCTTGATCATGGGATTCGGATACATGCGCAGGATGCCGTCGAAATCGGCCCCGTCGGCGAAAATCTTCACGCTGAGGCGCTTCAGCTCGTCCATGCGACCCTCGCTCGTCCCGGGCGCATCCTCGGCGGCTCGGGGGGAACTATTTCACAGGACGGCATTAATAAAGAACAAAGGTTAGCGGGTCGTATAAGAATGGTTTACGAGTGGTAAATCCGCTCAAGTCAGGCCCGCGGGAAGCCGACTACGTGAGTCGGGGAGAGGTGCCTTGCCGGCGCTCAGCCGCCGCCGAGCACGATGCCGGTGGCTTCGGTCAGCGAGCCGACGGTGTGGTCCGGCATGCCCGGCGGCTCGCCGCGATATCCGAGATCGATCAGGATGGTGGCGCAGCCGGCTGCCTGCCCCGCCGCCACATCGGTGCCGCGATCGCCGATCATGAAGCTGCGGGCGCAATCGATGCCGAGCCGCGCGGCGGCGCGCCGCAGCATCCCGGGCTTGGGCTTGCGGCACGCGCAGGCGTCGGCCTGGCGGTGATAGCAGACCTCGATGGCGTCGACGGGCAGCTCGGCCGCCAATCTCCGGTGCATCGCCTCGACGACCGATTGCTCGACGAGGCCGTTTCCGACATCGGGCTGGTTGGTGACCACGACCAGCGTGAAGCCCGCCGCCTTCAGCCGCGAGAGGCAGGAGGCGGCATCGTCATAGAGCCGGAAATCGGCGAGGCGCCGCGGCGCGAAGGAGCGGCCGTCGCGGAACTCCGGCACTGTCAGCACGCCATCCCGGTCGAGAAAGACGGCGCGGACGCCGCCGCTCACCATTTGGTCTTGCGCGCCTGCAGCACCGGGTGGGAGACGAGGCAGTGCCAGACCACGCCCTGCATGCCTTCGGAGAGCGGCGTGACGCGATCGGGGTTCACCTGCGGGATCACCACCGCCACGTCGGCCTGCTTGGCGGTATAGCCGGTGTCGCGGCCGACCACGCCGAACACCTTGGCGCCGCGCGCCTTGGCGAGATCGATGGCGCGGATGAGATTGACGCTGATGTTGCGCTCGGCATCGCCGCCGCCGACGGAGAAGATGAGCAGCCCGTCCTTGTCGCCGAGCCTGCTCACCTCGAGCCAGCCCGAGAAGACCGTGTCCCAGCCCTCGTCATTGGTGCGCGCGGTGAGCTCGGAGACGTTGTCGATCGGCGAATAGGCCTCGATGCCGCAGAGCTTACGGAAATCATTGACCGCGTGGCTGCAATTGCCGGCGCTGCCGCCGACGCCGAGCAGGAAGAGCCTGCCGCCGCGCCCGCGCAGCTCGGCCAGCGCCTGCGCCATGCGCTCGATCGCGGCGATGTCGATCTCGGTCGCAATGCGCTGAATTTCCGCAAAGAACTGGCTTGCATGCGCGGTGGCGGCCGGGCTTGGCGAGGCGCCGGCAGGGCGACGTGTCGGATGCGGCATAGCCCCTCCTTGGCGGCCGTGGTCGCGCGCGGCGCGAGCGCGGCAAGAGAATAGTAACCAATGCGGCCGATATAATTCGCGCAAAATGGTTAACGGAATCATATGAGCGATCTGATCGTGGGCTTTGCCGGGATGACCCATCTCGGCATCAATTCCGCCGTCGCCACGGCGGCGCGCGGCTTTTCGGTGCTCGGCTACGACGCCGATGCCGCGCTCGTCGAGCGGCTGCGCCTGCGCGACCTGCCGGTGGTGGAGCCGGGACTGCCGGCGCTGCTGGCCGAGCAAGCGGCGCGCCTCGAGTTCAGCGCCGAGCCGGGCGCGCTCCGGCGCTGCGACATCGTCTACATCGCCGCCGACGTGCCGACCGACGACATGGCGAAGAGCGATCTGGCGCCGATCCGCGGCCTGATCGACGCGGTGGCCGGCATGCTGCGCGAGGACGCGCTGCTGGTGATCCTGTGCCAGGTCCCGCCCGGCTTCACCCGGGCGCTGGGCGCGGTGCCGCCGGAGCGCCTGCTCTACCAGGTGGAGACGCTGATCTTCGGCCGCGCCGTCGAGCGCGCGCTCCATCCCGAGCGCTTCATCGTCGGCTGCGCCGATCCGGCAAAACCCCTGCCGGAGCGCTATCGCCGGCTGCTCGGGGCCTTCGGCTGCCCCATCCTGCCGATGCGCTACGAAAGCGCCGAGCTCGCCAAGATCAGCATCAATTTCTGTCTCGTCGCCTCGGTCAGCGTTGCCAATACGCTGGCCGAGGTGAGCGAGATCATCGGCGCCGACTGGTCCGAGATCGTGCCGGCGCTGCGGCTCGACAAGCGCATCGGCCCGCACGCCTATCTCAATCCCGGGCTCGGCATTGCCGGCGGCAATCTCGAGCGCGACCTGCGCACCGTGCTCGGCCTTGCCGCAGGCAAGGGCGTCGATGTCGGCGTGGTCGAGGCCTGGATCGCGAACTCGGCGCATCGCAAGGAATGGTGCTGGCGCGTCCTCGGCGAGCATCTGCTGGCGCGCCATCCTTCGGCCGAGATCGCCGTGCTGGGGCTTGCCTACAAGGAAAACACCCATTCGACCAAGAACTCGCCCGCCTTGGCGCTGCTCGCCCATCTCGCCGGCAAGGCGGTCCGGGTTCACGATCCCGTCGTGCCGCCCTCGGTCGTGCCTTTCGCCCGGGGATGCGCCGATGCCCTGAGCTGCGCCGACGGTGCCGATGCGCTGGTCATCGCCACCCCCTGGCCGCAGTATCGCGCTCTCGCCGTCGCCGATCTGGCGCGGGTCATGCGCGGGCGCCTGCTGATCGATCCCTATCGCCTGCTCGACGGCCAGGCGGCGGCGGTTGCGGGGTTTGCCTATCACGCCTTGGGCATGCCCGCCCTCGGGCCGCGCTGAGGGGAGGCGTGCGTCGATGCTGAACCATCTCTCGCCGCACGAGGTCCGGCCGGGGCGTGTGGTGGTCGCGGGCGCCGGTGGCTTCGTCGGCAAGGCGATCGCCGGCCGTCTGGAGAAGGACGGCGTGGCGGTGCTGCGGCTCACCCGCCGCGAGATCGATCTTCTCTCTCCCGGCGCCGGCGAGCGGCTCGCAGCGCTGCTGCGTCCCGAGGACGTCTTCGTCGCGGTCGCCGCGCTGGCGCCGTGCAAGACCGTCGACATGCTGCGCGACAACATGATCATCGCCGCTGCCCTGGTGAAAGGCGCCGCCCGCGCTGGCCTGGCGCAGGTGGTCAATATCGGCTCCGATGCCGTCTATGCCGATGCCGAGGGCAAGCTCACCGAGCAATCGGTGACCGCGCCGGACTCGCTGCACGGGGTCATGCATCTGGCGCGCGAGGTGATGTTCCGCAGCGAGATCGCCGCTCCTGCTGGTGACGCTGCGCCCCAGCTTGATCTATGGCGCGGGCGATCCGCACAACGGCTACGGGCCGAACCGCTTTCGCCGGCTGGCAGCCAAGGGCGAGCCGATCGTGCTCTTCGGCAAGGGCGAGGAGCGGCGCGACCATGTGCTCATCGACGACGTGGCCGAGCTCGCGGCCCGCGTGATCTACCGGCGCTCCACCGGCGCCTTGAACGCCGCCACGGGCGTGGTCTCCAGCTTTCGCGACATCGCCGAGGCGGTCGTGACACTGAGCGGCCGCGCCGTTCCGATCAAAGAGACGCCGCGCTCCGGCCCGATGCCGCATAACGGCTACCGCGCCTTCGACATCGCCGCCTGCCGCGCCGCCTTTCCGGATTTTTCCTTCGTGCCCTTGGTGGAAGGCCTGGCGCGCGCACAGCGCGCCGAGATGCCGGGCGACGCGTAGAGGCGCCCGCCGCTATCCCGCCCGCGGCTCCGCCGCTTCCGCCGACCACGGCGCCGGCACCGGCAGCGCCGGCATCAGGCTTTCCGCTGGCGGCAGCAGCCGCGCGCCGCCGCCGGGCAGGCGCCAGGCGAGGCTGGCAAAGGCGCGGCAGGAAGGGCACACCGCGTTCCATTCCGGCGTCTCGCCGCCGCACGCGCCGCACACCCAGGTGGGATCGAGCGCCGGCGTCGTCGCGGCGCGGGCGAGCCAGGCGCGCGTCGCGGCCATGTCGTCATGCTGCGCCTCTTCGAGCTCGGCCATCAGCCGGCAGATGCGCGGCGGCACCGCCGGCGCGTTGTCGCCGAGCCGCGCGCCCAGCGCCTCGAGATGCCGCCGCGCCTCGCCCCAGAGCCGCGCCGCCAGCGCCGCGCGCGCCTGCGCCAGGCGGCTCTCGACATGCTCGGGATTGGCGGCGGCGAGCCGGTCCATCTGCTGCATGCGGGCGACCGGCGTCTCCTCGGCGAAGAGCGCCGCCCATTCCTCGGCGAGAGCGGGATGCGGGGCGATGCGCCAGGAGGCTTCGAGCGCGCGCAACGCGTGCCGCGCGCGGCCCGCGACGCGCAGCAGCGCGGCATAGCGCGCGGCGGCGGGAGCGAAGCCCAGCTCGGCGCCATGCGCCTTCGCCGCCAGCTGCAGCGCCTCGCGCGTATCGCCTCCCGCTTCGGCGGCGCGGCTGCGCTCATGGAGCAGCACGGCGCGGTGGTGCCGCGTCGCCGCTTCCGGCAGCGCCTTGCGCTTCACCGCCTCGACGAGCGTCGCCTCGGCCTCCTGCCAGCGTCCCGCCCGCGCCTGCAGCTCGAACAGGCTCGACATCACCCAGGGCGTGCGCGGCCTGAGCCGGCGCGCGCGCTCGATGAAGCCCAGCGCCGCCGCCTCGTCGCCGCCGCGCAGCGCCTGCATGACGAGGCCGCGCAGTCCCAGGAACTCGGTCTCGGGCCGGTCCAGCATCGCCTTGAAGTAATTGCGCGCCGCCTGCTCGTCGCCGCTGAGCTGCGCCGCCTGGGCCGAGAGCAGCAGGGTCAGCGGCGGCTCCGCCAGCAGCACATCGGCCTTGCGCGCGAATTTCTGCGCCTCCTCCGCATCGCCGGCGGCCACCGCCACCATGCCCTGGGTCAGCGCGCGATAGCCCTCGCGCCGCCGCCGCTCGCGGCGCGCTCTGAGGAAGGCGCGCGGACCGCCGAGGAGCTTGCGCAAGAGATGAAAGAGCGCCGCCGCCAGCATGGCGAGGAGGACCACGCCGAAGCCCAGCCGCGCGACGGTGGTGTAGATGTGGCGCCCTTCCCAGGTGAGCACGACGCTGCCGGGCTGGGCGGCGATGAAGGCGGCAGCGGCGACGAGACAGGCGATGATGATCAGGGCCGGAAGCGTGCGCATCAGCGCTCCGCGGCCGGGGGCGCGAGCTGCGCGGTGACGGCGGCGGCGAGGCGATCGAGCGCGTCCGCCGCCGCGAGGCGCTGATGCGCCGCGGCGAGCCAGTCCGCCGCCGGCGCCGCCGCATGCGGCGGCAGCGCCTCGAGTGCCTTGACGGCGCCGGCGAGGTCATTGCGGCCGAGCGCCGCCGTGGCGTGCTCCACTGCGCTTTCAATGGGATCGTGGTCGTTGCCGATGCGGTGGACGACCACCAGCGAACGCAGCTTCGCCAGGATGCGGTCGCGCAGGCTGTCACTTTTCGCCGGCTCGGCGACGCGCAGCAGCGCCGGCGCCACCTCTTCGGTGAAGCGCTGCGCCAGCGCCGCGGTGCCGGGAATGCCGGTGGCTGCCGCGCCGGTCAGCGCCTCCAGCGGCTGGCGCAGCTCCGGCCGGTTTTGCGCCAGCGTCCGCACCGCCGCGAGCTCGGAACCATAGGGCCGGCCGGCGTCGAGCGCGGCGCGCAGCTGGCCCACCGCCAGCAGCAGCGCCTCGTCGCCGCGGCTGTCCGCAGCCGCCGCGCCGCGTGCCTCGAGCTTGTCGATGCGCGCGCCGAGCTCCGCCACGCTCTGGGTGAGCTTGCCGACGCTGTCGGCCATCGGCGCAAGCTGCGCCGCATCGCCGGACCCCGCGGGGCGCTGCTCCAGCGCGCTGACGCGGTCGGCCAGCTGCCGCAGCGCCGCGGCCTGCTCCTGCTGCGCGGCGGTCGCAGAGCCATCCGCCGGGCGTTGCTCGACGCGGGTCAACCGCTCGTCGAGCGCCGCCTGGCGCCGCTCCAGCTTGTCGAGGCGCTGGTCGATGCTGGCCAGCGTCGCCGCTGTCTGATCGCTGGCGGGCGCGGTCCAGGGCAGCAGGCCTACCCAATAAGGCGCGGCGACGATCAAACCCGCGAGCGCCGCGGCCAGGATCAGCACCGGCCAGAACAGCGACAGGCGCCGGCGCTTCGCCCGCGTCGGCGTCGCCGCCTGTGGCCCTTGCCTGATCCAATCCGGCGTCGGCTCCGATCCGCCGGCGCCGTCCTGCTGCTCCGTCATGCCGCTCCCTTGCCCCGATGCGCGTCGAGCGCCGCCAACAGATCCCCTTGCGTCGGCTTCGGCGCCACCAGCACCTCCCGCCAGCCGAGCGCGGCCAGCGCGGTCGCCACCGCCGGGCTCAGGGCCAGGGCGGTCATCCTGCCGCAGGCCGGCGCCAGCCCCGCGGCGGCGGCCAGCCTAACAAAGGTGGCGGCGGTGCGGGGAGAGAAAAACAGCGCCAGCTCGACCGTGCCCGCGGCCAGCGCCGTCGCCGCCTCGTCCGGCAGCGCTGTCGCCGGCAGCGCTTCATAGACCACCACCCGGCGCAGCGTGAAGCCTCGCGCCGCAAGCATGCCGCCAAGGTCGCCGGCGGTGGCGCTGCCGGCGACATGCACCAGCGCGCCGTGCCGTGGCGCGAGCCGCGCCGCCACCAGCGCCGCGAGATCGGCAACATCGCCGCCGGCGCTGGTCACGCTGCGGAACTCGGCGAGCCGCGCCGCCGCCGCCGAGGCGTCGCCCACGGTGAAGACCGGCAGCTCGCGCCGCGCCGACCCCCGGGCGAAGATCCTGGCGCCATTGGCGCTGGTGAAGAGCAGCGCCTGCGCTCCGACCATCGCGTCGGCGAGGCGCTGTTCCGCCTCCGCTACCGGCGCGATGCGCAGCATCGGCGCCAGCAGCGTCGCGATGCCGCGCTCGGCGAGCGCGCGGGCAAGCGGCGCCGCATCCTCTTCCGGCCGCGTCACCAGCGCCTTCACCCTGCCTCCTCCAGGAAGAAGCCGGGGCCGGCGCGCCGGCGCAGCTCCTCGCCGGCATCGCGGCCCAGCGCCGCCGCGTCGGCGACGGGCCCCTGCCGCTCGGCCAGCAGGCGCTCGCTGCCATCGGGGCGCAGGATCATGGCGCGCAGCCGCATCGCGCCGCCGCCGGTCTGCGCCAGCGCCGCGATCGGCGTGCGGCAGGAGCCGCCCAGGGCCGCCAGCACGGCGCGCTCCGCCGTCACCTGCGCCGCGGTGGGCGCGTCGTCCACGGCCGCGAGCAGCGCGTGCGACGCGCTGTCGTCGGTGCGGATCTCGATGCCGATGGCACCTTGCGCCGCCGCCGGCAGCATCTCTTCGGGCGGGAGAATGGTGGTGATGCGCTCCGCGAGCCCCAGACGCCTCAGCCCCGCCACCGCCAGCAGCGTGGCGTCCACCTCGCCGCGTTCGAGCTTGGCGAGACGGGTCTCGACATTGCCGCGCAGCGCCACGACCGCGATGTCGGGGCGGGCGTGGCGGAGCTGCGCCTCGCGCCGCGGCGACGAGGTGCCGATGCGGGCGCCCGGCGGCAGCGCGCCGGGCCCTGGGGCGCCGGGCGAGAACCAGGCGTCGCGCGGGTCCTCGCGCGGCAGATGCGCGGCGAGTGCCAGCCCCTGCGGCAGGAAGGTCGGCAGATCCTTCAGCGAATGGACGGCAAGGTCGATGCGCCGCGCCAGCAGCGCCTCCTCGATCTCCTTGGTGAAGAGGCCTTTGCCGCCGAGTTCGGCAAGCCGCGCCTTCGTCAGCACGTCGCCGCTGGTCCTGATCACCACCGTCTCGATCGCGCCGGGCGCGGCGAGCTCGGCATGGGCGGTGGCGAGCCGCGCGGCGAGCTCCGCCGCCTGCGCGAGCGCCAACGGGCTGCCGCGCGTGCCGATGCGCAGAAGGGGGGCGGCCATGGCGGTCTTTAGGCGCTGCGGCGGGGGATGGGAAGGGGTCGCGGAAGTCGTCAGTTGTCAGTCCTCAGTTGTCAGTTGCCGCCCCATCCGAACTGAAAACTGACAATTGATGACTGTTAACTCGCACCACGCTAGCTTCCCCGCCATGCTGATCCTCGGTATCGAGACGAGCTGCGACGAGACGGCGGCGGCGGTGGTGAGCGACGCCGGCGAGCGCATCCGCGCCAATGTCGTGTTCTCGCAGCTCGCCGAGCACCGTCCCTATGGCGGCGTGGTGCCGGAGATCGCGGCGCGCGCCCATCTCGACCATCTCGACGGCGTCATCGCCCGCGCGCTGGACGAAGCCGGCATCGGCATGGGCGATCTCGCCGCCGTTGCCGCGACCGCCGGTCCGGGACTCATCGGCGGGGTCTTCGTCGGCGTGATGGAGGCGAAGGCGATCGCGTTGGCGCGCCGTGTCCCCTTCATCGCCGTCAACCATCTCGAAGGCCACGCGCTCTCGCCCCGTCTCGCGGCGGCGCTCGACTTTCCCTACCTGCTGCTGCTGGTCTCGGGCGGCCACTGCCAGCTGCTCGCCGTCGAGGGGGTCGGACGCTATTGCCGCCTCGGCACCACCATCGATGATGCCGCCGGCGAGGCCTTCGACAAGGGGGCGAAGCTGCTGGGGCTGGGCTATCCCGGCGGCCCGGCCATCGAGCGCGCCGCGCTCTCGGGCGATGCCGGGCGCTTTCCCCTGCCGCGGCCGCTGGCGGGCCGGCCCGGCTGCGACTTCTCCTTCTCCGGCCTCAAGACGGCGCTGCGCCAGCAGGCGGCGGCGCTCGCCGATGCCTCTGGCGCTCTCGCCGGCGAGGCGGTCGCCGATCTCGCCGCGGGGCTGCAGGCGGCGATCGGCGATTGCCTCGCCGACCGCACCGCCCACGCCATCGCGCTCTTCCGCGCCCGCTGGCCGCAGGGCAACAGCCTGGTGGTCGCCGGCGGGGTTGCGGCCAATACCGCGCTGCGCCGGCAGCTTGCCGCGCTCGCCGCCCGTCACGGCCTCGCCTTCGTCGCGCCGCCGCCGGCGCTCTGCACCGACAATGGCGCGATGATCGCCTGGGCCGGGCTCGAGCGGCTGAGGCTCGGCCTCGTCGACGGCCTCGACTTCGCGCCGCGCCCGCGCTGGCCGCTCGATCCCGCCGCCGCGCCCGCGATCGGCGCCGGCGTCAAGGCATGATCGCGCAGTAGCCTCGCACCGCCGCCGAAGCTAGTATCGCCGGCAATCACAACGCCCGAAGGGGAGGGAGTATGCGCAAGCACAGCGTTGGCCTGATCGTCGGTCTTGCCTGCCTCGCCGGTGCCGCCGGCAGCGCCTTGGCGGAAGACCAGCCGGCGATACCGGAGCAGATGCCGTTCGACATCCCCTACGGCATGCCGATCACCCTCGAGCACGCCAAGCGTATCGTCGCCGTGGCCGAGGCCGAGGCGAAGAAGCACAATTGGAAGATGAACATCTCGGTGGTCGGGCCGGCCGGCGAGCTGATCTATTTCGAGAAGATGGACGGCGCGCAGAATGCCTCCATCGCCATCTCCCAGCACAAGGCGCGGGCGGCCGCGACCTTCCGCCGCGAGACCAGGATCTTCGAGAAGGCGGTGGATAGCGGCCATCCCTACCTGCTGTCGCTCGACGGCGTGATCGCCTCGGAAGGCGGCTTCCCGCTGGTGCAGGCCGGCAAGATCATCGGCGCGATCGGCTGCAGCGGCGGCACCGGCACCCAGGACGGCGCGACCTGCAAGGCCGGCGCCGAGATGGTGAAATAGTCGAGCCCGCTTCCGTCGCGGTGATGCAGCGCATCGGCATCATCGGCGGCGGCGCGTGGGGGAGCGCGCTGGCGCTCACCGCCCGGCGCGCCGGCCGCCAGGTCGTGCTCTGGGCGCGCGAGGCCGAGGTCGCCGATGCCATCAACCGCGACCACGTCAATCCGCTCTTCCTGCCCGGCGTGGCGCTCGATCCCGGCATCGTCGCCACCGTCGAGCTGGCCGAGGCCGCGCGCGGCGTCGACGCGCTGCTGCTGGTGATGCCGGCGCAGCATCTGCGCAATCTCGTCGCGGCGCTCGCGCCGAGCCTGTCACCGCGGCTGCCGCTGGTGATCTGCGTCAAGGGCATCGAGGAGCAGAGCGGCGCGCTGATGAGCGAGGTGGTGGCCGAGCTGCTGCCGGAGGCGCCGTTGGCGGTGCTGTCGGGCCCGACCTTCGCCGCCGAGGTGGCGCGGGGCCTGCCCACCGCCGTGACGCTCGCCAGCGCCGACCGCGCGCTGGGCGAAAGCCTCATTGCCGCGCTCGGCACGCGCAGCTTCCGCCCCTACCTCGCCCAGGATCTGGTCGGCGCGCAGATCGGCGGCGCCGTCAAGAACGTGCTCGCCATCGCCTGCGGCATCGTCAGCGGCCGCCGGCTCGGCGACAACGCCCGCGCCTCTCTCATCACCCGCGGCCTCGCCGAAATGAGGCGCCTCGCCCGGGCCAAGGGCGGCCGGCCCGAGACGCTGATGGGGCTCTGCGGCCTTGGCGACCTCGTGCTCACCTGCACCGGGCTGCAGTCGCGCAACCATTCGCTGGGGGTGGCGCTGGGCGAGGGCAGGGGGCTGGCGGAGATCCTCGCCGAGCGGCGCTCGATCGCCGAGGGCGTGACCTCGGCGGCCGCCGCCGTCGCGCTCGCGCGGCGTCTCGGCGTCGAGATGCCGATCGCCGAAGCGGTCGATGCCATCCTGCATCACGGCGCCGCCATTGACGGCGCCATCGCCGCCCTGCTGGCGCGGCCGTTCAAGAGCGAGGGCAGATGAGTTCTCAGTTGTCAGTCTTCAGTAATCAGTTCCGAGGGGCGACCGATCACTGACAACTGAAGACTGACAACTGAGAACTTCCTTGACACCTGAACCTGTATCTGATACAGGTACTGGCATGAGCCGTGCCACCCGCTTTTCCGTCGCGGTGCATGCGCTGGCGCTGATCGAGCGGCTGGGCGCCGACCGGATCACCTCGGACCTCATCGCCGGCAGCGTCGGCACCAATGCGAGCTTCGTGCGCCGGGTGCTGGCGATGCTGTCCCATGCCGGGCTGGTGCGCACCTCGCCCGGCGTTGCCGGCGCGCAGCTGGCGCGACCGGCGGCCGAGATCACGCTGTTCGAGATCTATCACGCGGTCGAGATGGCAGGCGAGCATCGCCTCGCCGTGCATGACGATCCCGACCGGCGCTGCTTCGTCGGCCGCCACATCCAAGGCGCGCTCGACGCCGTCATCGGTCCCGCCGAGGCGGCGTTCGAGGCGGAGCTGAAGCGCCGCTCGCTCGCCGATGTCGCGGGTTTCATCGCCGCGCAGGCGCAATAGGGCGGCACGGCACGGTTCCGTCCCTTTCCCGGTTCCATCACCATCATTCACCAAGGAGGATGACTATGAAGCTCTACTTTTCCCCCGGCGCCTGCTCGCTCTCGCCGCATATCGTGCTGCGCGAGGCCGGCATTCCGTTCGAACTGCAGCGCGTCGATCTGGCGGCGAAGAAGCTCAAGCCGAGCGACGGCGATTTCTGGGCGATCAATCCCAAGGGCCAGGTGCCGACGCTGGAACTCGACAGCGGCGAGGTGCTGACCAAAGGCCCGGCCATCGTGCAGTACCTCGCCGATCAGAAGCCGGCGAGCGGGCTCGCTCCGGCCAACGGCACGCTGCCGCGCTATCACCTGCAGGAATGGCTCAATTTCGTGACCTCCGAGCTGCACAAGGTGTTCGCGCCGCTGTTCCGCCAGACCACGCCCGAGGAATTCGTCAAGATCACCAAGGAGAACCTCGCCAAACGGTTCGCCTTTCTCGACCAGCACCTCGCCGACAAGCAATACCTGATGGGCAGCGGCTTCACCGTCGCCGACGCCTATTGCTTCACCATCGTCGGCTGGACCAAGTTCAAGGCGATCGACCTCGCGCCGTGGCCCAAGCTCGGCGCCTATATGGAACGCGTTGCCGGGCGGCCCAAGGTGCAGGAGGCGCTGAAGGCCGAAGGACTGATCAAGTAAAGCCGGGGCGGGAAGCTCCCGCGGATACCGGGACATCCGCGGGAGCTGCCGCCACGGTCACCGCAAGGAGGATGCCCATGTCGCCTCTTCCCGGCTGGTCCTTTCCCGGCTCGCCCTTCCATCCCGGCGAGCAGCAGGTACAGGCGCGCCTCGGCGTGCGCCAGCGCATGGAGGAAGCGGGCCGCCACGTGCTGCGCAATGTCATGCCGGAGCAGCACCGCGCGTTCTTCGCCAAGCTGCCCTTCCTGGTGCTGGGCACGGTCGATGGCGACGGGCATCCCTGGGCGTCGATCGCCGCCGGCTCGCCCGGCTTTCTCTCGACGCCGGACGAGAAGACCCTGCACGTCGCGGCGGCGCCGCCGCTCGGGGCGTATCTGCGCGAGGGCGGCGATGTCGGCGCGCTCGGCATCGATTTCGCCTCGCGCCGGCGCAACCGCGCCAATGGGCTGGTGCGCGGGCTCGGCGAGACCGGCTTCGACATCGCCGTCATGCAATCCTTCGGCAACTGCCCAAAATACATCCAGGCGCGCGACTGGAGCGCCGTCGACGATGCGCCCGGGCCGGTGCGGCGCGGCCGCTGGCTGGGCGCCGCCGAGCGCGCCCTCGTTGCCGGCGCCGACACCTTCTTCATCGCCAGCGCGCTCGGCAGCGCCGGCGGCGAGCCCAGCCACGGCGTCGACGCCTCACATCGCGGCGGCCCGCCGGGCTTCGTCCGCGTCGATGACGAGCACCTGCTCACCGTGCCGGATTTCATCGGCAACTCCTACTACAACACGCTCGGCAATCTCCTGCTGAACCCGCGCTGCGGCTTGCTCTTCATCGATTTCGACAGCGGCGGCATCCTGCAGATCGCCGCTACGGCGGAGATCGTCTGGGAGGGCCTCGAGGTCGCGCGCTTTGCCGGCGCCCAGCGGGTGCTGCGCTTCCATGTCGAGGAGCGTGTCACCGCCGAGCACGCGCTGAAGCTGCGCTGGCAGTTCCGCGGCTACTCGCCTTTCCTGGAGAAGCTGGGCTCCTGGAGCCGGGCCCCGCAAGGCTGAAGGCCGCGAGCCTGCCACGCCGGCGTCATCGCCGCGTCATCATCGTGACGCCGTCGATGGTTAGAGAAGGAAGTGGCAGTGGCGGATCAGAAACTCCGTCACAGGAGGTTGCAATGCCTCAGATCCCCGCCCGACGCCACGGGTCGACTCGCCGCTTCCCGGCCGGTGCCGAAGCCGGGGCCAGGGATATCGCACCGCGCGCCGGGCGCCTCGCCCCAGGCGGGCCGGAACGCCACCGGGCCGTGCCGACCCCTACCATAGCTTGAGAGACCAGGTGAGAAGGCGCCAAGTCCTAGTGACAAGTCATGGATTTGCCGGTATCGTCCAGGGGTCGATGCCGTTGCCTCTTGGGTCTTTCTCTGCGCTGCCCCGGCTCGTGCCCGGCCTCCCGCCAGGCAACCCCGCCCCGCTTCCGTTCGCCCCCGCCCGCCCCGCCCGCCCCGGCCTCCCGCGGCGGGCTTTTGCTTGTCCGTTCCCGCTCTTTCAGAAGGAATTCGGCATGGCCAAACGTTCGAGCCGCGCAGCACAGGCACGTTCCCAGGAAGCCAAGGTCGAGCCGTTGTTCGGCCCCGGCTGGCACCCGCTGGGGGTAGAGCGCGAGGGCGCGCGCGAGCAGAGCTATCTGCGCAAGGTGCGGCCGCAAAGCGACAATCAGCGGGCGCTGATGGAGGCGATCGAGCAGCACAATTTGACCTTGGCGCTGGGCCCCGCCGGCACCGGCAAGACCTATCTCGCCATCACCGCCGCGGTGGAGGCGCTGGAGGCCGGCAAGGTCGGCCGCATCGTCCTCACCCGCCCTGCCATCGAGGCCGGCGAGAGCCTGGGCTTCCTCCCCGGCGATCTGCAGGACAAGCTCGCGCCCTATCTCCGCCCGCTCTACGACGCGCTCAACGAGCGCATCGGCGGCAAGCGCGTGCGCCAGCTGATCACCGAGGGCGCCATCGAGATCGCGCCGGTCGCCTATATGCGCGGCCGCACCCTCAACAACGCCTTCATCGTCATCGACGAGGCGCAGAACTGCACCTATGGCCAGATCAAGATGCTGCTGACCCGGCTCGGCTGGCACTCCACCATGGTGCTGACCGGCGATCCCGACCAGAGCGATCTGCTGGACGGGCTCTCGGGCCTCTCCGACATCGCCCGCCGAACTCGAGATGGTGCCCGAGATCGCCGTCATCCGCCTCGACGACCGCGACATCGTCCGCCATCCGCTGGTCGCCGGCATGCTGACTGTGCTGTAGTCTGAAACCCGCCCGCCCGCTCCCTCCAGCCGGGAGCGGCGCGCGGCGGGAGAAGCCTGTCTCGTCATGCCCATCGCCATCGCTCTCCGTCACGTCGCCTTCGAGGATCTCGGGACGCTCGGGCCGCTGCTCGAGCGGCGCGGCTATGCCGTCTCCTATCGCGACGCTGCCGTCGACGACCTCGCCGCGCCCGATATCGCGGCGTGCGATCTCCTCGTCGTTCTCGGCGGGCCGATCGGCGCCTATGAGGAGGAGGTCTATCCCTTTCTCGCCGCCGAGATCGCGCTCATCGAGCGGCGCCTCGCCCGTGGCAAGCCGGTGCTCGGCATCTGCCTCGGCAGCCAGCTCATGGCCCGCGCGCTGGCGGCGCGGGTCTATCCCGGCACCGGCAAGGAGATCGGCTGGGCGCCGCTCGCGTTGAGCGAGGCCGGCCGCGCCTCGCCGCTGGCGCCGCTCGGCGCCCGCGCGCCGGTGCTGCACTGGCATGGCGACACCTTCGACCTGCCGGCGGGTGCCACGCATCTCGCCGCGAGCGATCGCTATCGCCACCAAGCCTTTTCCTGGCGGCGCCACGGCCTGGCGCTGCAATTCCACATCGAGGTCAGCGCCGCCGGACTCGAGCGCTGGTATATCGGCCATGCTTGCGAGATCGCCTCGACCCCGGGCCTGTCGGTGCCGGTGCTGCGCGGGGAGTCCGAGCATTGGGCGCCGGCGCTGGCGCCGCTGGCCGCGCGGGTGATCGAGACCTGGCTCGACGGGATGGCAGGGTAAGGGGCGGCGGCCGGTCAGCGCAGCGGCGAGAAGCTCGCCGGAATCGCCAGCAAATTCTCCTGGCTCACCAGCGTGTCGCCGCCGCCCTTGGGCGGCCAGACGCCGCGTTTCACGGCTTCCTCACGGATGCGCTGGCGCTCGCCTGCATCCTTGTAGGCCCAGACATGGATCCACTGATTGAGCGGGCCGAACTCGCTGTACCAGGCACCGACCAGCGGCGACAGCTTCACCCGCTCGCCGATCGCCTCGCCCCAGCGCTCGATCACCTGCGGGATCGAGCCGGGCTTGAAGATGTAGGAGCGGAATTCGTAGACGCCGCCGAGCTGGCGCGGCTCGAGCGCCGGCGAGAAGGACGCCGGGATCAGGATTTTCAATTCCATGTGCTCGATGAACTCGCCGATCTTGGGCGGCCAGCTGCCGCCTTTCACCGCCTCGGCGCGGATGCGCTCGCGCTCGGCCAGATTGGCATAGGGCCAGAGATGGATGATGCGGTTGAGCGCGCCCACATCGGTGTAGAAGAACCCGCCCAGCGGCGAGAACTTGACCCTCGCCGGCAGCGCCTCCTCGAACCGCCTCAGCACTTCCGCCTGGCTGCGGGTCTTGAGCTGATAGGTGCGCATCTCGATGATCATGGGGCTCCTCCTCCGGCGTTTAGCGCGAGTTTAGCGGAAATTACCTTCGGCGCCATAGCCGCCATTACCTGCGGACCGCACATCAGCTATACCGCGCGGGCGAAGGAGCCCCCATGCCCGATTCCGCCCGGCCGTCGCCTGCTCTCGTCATCCTCACCGGCGCCGGCATCAGCAAGGAGAGCGGTCTCGACACCTTCCGCGACGCAGACGGCATCTGGACGCGGGTGCGGCTCGAGGATGTGGCGACGCCCGAGGCGTTTGCCCGGGATCCTGCCGGCGTCCACGCCTTCTACAATGCGCGCCGGCGCGGCTTGTGCGGCGACGGCATCGCGCCCAACCCGGCGCATCGGGCCCTGGCGCGCCTCGAGCAGGGTTGGCCCGGCGAGTTCCTGCTGGTGACGCAGAACATCGATGATCTGCATGAGCGTGCCGGCTCGACGAAGCTCCTGCACATGCATGGCGAGCTGCTGAAGGCGCGCTGCGAGCGCTGCGGCGCGGTCCATGGTCACGCGGCGGACCTGTCGCAGGAAACGCCGTGCCCCGGCTGCGCCGAGCGCGGCGGCATGCGGCCCCATGTGGTGTGGTTCGGCGAGATGCCCCTTGCCATGGAGCGCATCGAGGCGGCGCTCGCGCGCTGCCGTCTCTTCGTCTCGATCGGCACCTCGGGAAATGTCTATCCCGCCGCCGGTTTCGTCCAGCAGGCGCTGTTCCAGGGCGCACATACGGTCGAACTCAATCTCGATCCCTCGGAAGGGGCGAGCCTCTTCCGCGAGCGCCATTACGGTCCGGCGAGCGAGATCGTGCCGGCCTTCGTCGAGCGCCTGCTCGCCGCGCGCCGCTGAGCGACGGGGCGGCGAGCAGGCCGACGCTATATTCGTCCCGCGACGAGCAGCACGACGACGATGACCAGCAACAGGCCGAGCCCGCTGCTGGGATAGTAGCCCCAGCCGCCGCTATAGGGCCAGGTCGGCAACGCGCCGACCAGCAGGATGATCAGAATGATCAGCAGAATGGTGCCGAGCACGCGTTTTCCTCCATGGAACGTCTGAACAGAAAAACAGCGCGCCGCGATTGACGTTCCGGTGGAGCGGATTGATCGCCGCCGGCGCGGGCGGCATAGTCGACCAAGGTCAGCGGGAGGAAATCATGGGCATCCGCATCAGACCGCTTCATCCCCATCTCGGCGCCGAGGTGACCGGGATCGACCTCAAGGCGCCGGTGGTGCCCGAGGAGTTCGCCGCCATCGAGGCGGCCTTCAACCGGCACGCGGTGCTGGTGTTTCCCGGCCAGCCGCTCGGCGACGAGCAGCAGATCGCGTTCTCGCGGCTCTTCGGTCCGCTCGAGACCAGCCCCGAATACGCCGGCAGCAAGAAATCGCGGCTGTCGCGGCCGGAGATCGCCGACATCTCCAACCTCGATCCCGAGAACCGCGTCATGTCGGCCGAGGACAAGCGGCTGATCTTCAATCGCGGCAACCAGCTCTGGCACACCGACAGTTCGTTCAAATTCGTGCCGGCGCGCTGCTCGCTGCTGTCGGCGCGTGAGATCCCGCCGAGCGGCGGCGAGACCGAGTTCGCCGATCTCCGCGCCGCCTATGACGCGCTGCCGGAGGAAAAGAAGCGCGCCATCGATGGGCTCGTCGTCGAGCACAGCATCTTCCGCTCGCGCGCGCAGATCGGCTTCACCGAGTTCAACGACGAGATCCGCCGCGCGCTGCCGCCCGTGCCGCAGCTGCTGGTGCGCCGCCATCCCGGCTCCGGGCGCAAGACGCTCTATCTCGCCTCGCACGCTTCGCATGTCATCGGCTGGCCGCTGGAGCAGGGCCGCGCGCTGATCGAAGAGCTGATCGCGTTTGCGACCGAGCCGCGCTTCGTCTATCAGCACCGCTGGTCGGTCGGCGATCTCGTCCTATGGGACGACCGCTGCACCATGCATCGCGGCCGCCCCTATGACGACACGCGCCACCGCCGCGACATGCACCGCACCACGGTCTCCGACGAGCTCAATACGGTCGAGCGCGAGCGCCGCGGCACCGCTGCTTGACGGCGGTTGTAGTCTCTTGCCATGCGCGCACGCCCCAAGATCCGGGAAGACGCCTTCGACCGTCTCATGGTGGAGGTGCGCGCCTGCGCACGGTGCGCGGCGCACCTGCCGCTGGGGCCGCGGCCGGTGCTGCGCGGGCTGCCCTCGGCGCGGCTTCTCATCACCAGCCAGGCGCCGGGCACGAAGGTCCACGAGACCGGCCTCTCCTTCAACGACCGCAGCGGCGACCGGCTGCGGCAATGGCTCGGCATCGACCGCGACACTTTCTATGACGAGCGCCGCGTTGCCATCCTGCCGATGGGCCTGTGCTATCCCGGGCGCTATGCCGCCGGCGGCGATCTGCCGCCGCGGCCGGAATGCGCGCCGCTCTGGCATGGGCGCCTGCTCGCCGCCTGGCCCGCGATCGACCTGACGCTGCTCGTGGGCTCCTACGCCATCGACCATTATCTGAAGCCGCGCCCGCAGAAGGGCATGACCGAGACGGTGCGCGCCTGGCGCGACTTCCTGCCGGAGTTTCTGCCGCTGCCGCATCCGAGCTGGCGCACCACGGCCTGGGAGGCGCGCAATCCCTGGTTCGCGGCCGAGGTGCTGCCGGAGCTGCGCCGGCGGGTGCAGGCGCTGCTTTAGCCGCTGCGCTCGATGCGCTCCATGTCCTCGTCGCTGAAGCCGAAATGGTGGCCGATCTCGTGGATCAGCACGTGCCGCACCACGGCGGCCAGGTCTTCGCCGGTCTCGCACCAATAGTCCAGGATCGGCCGGCGATAGAGGAAGATCAGCTCCGGCTCGGCGCGCGGGTCCATCACGCTCTGGCGCGGCAGCGCCACGCCGCGATAGAGGCCGAGGATGTCGAACGGGCTTTCCAGCTCCATCTCCGCCTCGGTCTCGGCGTCGGGGAACTCGTCGACGCGGAAGACGACGCGGCCCATATGCCGCTTCAGCGCCGCCGGGATGGTGGCGAGCGCGCGCTCCGCCAGCGCTTCGATGTCGCCCAGGCTGGGCGGGGCGCCGAAGCTGCTCACCGCTTGATATCCCGCCCGGGACCCGCCACTTCTCGGTCAGGCAGGTTGCATCGGGGAGGCGAGGCATGGTCGAGCGTCTGGCGGGCGCGGCGCGCAAAGCCGCGATCAAGGAACTCCATGGCTGGTCCGAGGTCGAGGACCGCGATGCCATCCGCAAGACTTATCATTTCGGCACCTTCGGCGAGGCCTGGGGCTTCATGAGCCAAGTGGCGCTCATGGCCGAAAAGATGGACCATCACCCAGAATGGTTCAACGTCAACAACCGCGTCGAGATCATTCTCACCACCCATGCCGCCGGCGGCCTGTCGGAGCGCGATATCCGCTTCGCCCACGCCGCCGACGAGATGGCGCCGGCACGCGACCGGGAGCGGGCAGGGTAGGATCGTCGCCGGCTTGCGCTATTTCGGCTGCATGCGCAGCGCGCCGTCGAGCCGGATGGTCTCGCCGTTGATCATCGGGTTGGCAATGATGTCGAGCACCAGGCGCGCATATTCCTCGGGCCGGCCGAGGCGCTGCGGGAACGGCACCGACTTGCCCAGGCTCTCCTGCACCGCCGGTGGCAGGCTCGCCATCAGCGGCGTCGCGAAGAGGCCCGGGGCGATGGTGTTGACCCGAATGCCGGCAGGCGCGAATTCGCGCGCGGCCGGCAGCGTCAGCGCCACGATGCCGCCTTTCGACGCGGCATAGGCGGCCTGGCCGATCTGGCCCTCGAAGGCGGCGACCGAGGCGGTGGAGATGATGATGCCGCGCTCGCCCTCGGCCAGCGGCTCGAGCTTCTGCATGTCGACGGCGGCGAGCCGCATCAGGTTGAAGCTGCCGATCAAGTTGACGTTGATCACGCGGCTGAACTGGTCGAGCGGATGCGGCCCGTCGCGGCCGACGATGCGCATGCCGATGCCGATGCCGGCGCAGTTGATCAGCACCCGTGCCGGTCCTTGCGCCGCGCGCGCCTTGGCCACCGCCTCCTCGCCGCTCTTGGCGTCGGAAACGTCGCAGCGGATGGCCACGCCGCCGATCTCGGCCGCCACCTTCCGCGCGTTCTCTTCGTTGATGTCGAGCACGGCGAGCTTGGCCCCCGCCTTGGCGAGCGCCCGCGCGGTGGCCGCGCCGAGCCCCGAGCCGCCGCCGGTGACGATTGCCGCTTGACCCTTGAGCTCCATGCCTTCCTCCCTGTCCTTCGGGCGGCGATGCTTAGCAGATCGGCCGCCGCTTTGCGATAGCGCGGCCGGCTTGCGGCGCCGTCCTGGGGACGGGTGTTGGCGCGGCGCGGCGCGCGTGCTATGCCGGAGCGAGCAAGGCAGGAGCGCGCGGGCGCAAGCCGCGCAAGAACAGGTCCACCATGGCGAACAAGGTCTATCCCAGCGCCGACGCCGCCCTGGCCGGCGTGTTGCGCGACGGCATGATGATCATGTCCGGGGGCTTCGGCCTCTGCGGCATTCCCGCGGCGCTGATCCACGCCATCCGCGACGCCGGCGTCGGCAATCTCACCGTCGTCTCCAACAATGCCGGGATCGATGGCGCCGGCCTGGGATTGCTGCTGGAATCGCGACAGATCCGCAAGATGATCTCCTCCTATGTCGGCGAGAACAAGCTTTTCGCCCAGCAGTTTCTGGCGGGCCAGCTCGAGCTCGAGTTCAATCCTCAGGGCACGCTGGCCGAGCGCATCCGCGCCGGCGGCGCCGGCATTCCCGCCTTCTTCACCAAGACCGGCGTCGGCACGGTCATCGCCGAAGGCAAGGATGTGCAGATTTTCGACGGCGAGAAATACGTGATGGAGCGCGGCCTCGTCGCGGATCTCGCCATCATCCACGCTTGGAAGGGTGATACCGAGGGCAACCTCGTCTATCGCAAGACGGCGCGAAACTTCAACCCGGTGATGGCGACGGCCGCCAAGGTGACGGTGGCCGAGGTCGAGCATCTCGTGGAGCCCGGCGAGATCGACCCCGACCACATCATCACCCCCGGCGTGTTCGTGCAGCGCATCGTGCACGTCAAGCATCCGGTGAAGCAGATCGAGCAGCGCACCGTGCGCAAGCGCGGCTGAGAGGAGGCAAGGATGGCCTGGACACGCGAGGAGATGGCCGCACGCGCCGCCAAGGAGCTGCGCGACGGCTTCTATGTCAATCTCGGCATCGGCATTCCGACGCTGGTGTCGAACTACATCCCGCCCGGCGTCTCGGTGCAGCTGCAGAGCGAGAACGGCATGCTCGGCATGGGCCCCTTTCCTTACGAGGGCGAGGAGGATCCCGACCTCATCAACGCCGGCAAGCAGACGGTGACCGAGCTGCCCACCACCAGCTATTTTTCCAGCGCCGACAGCTTCGCCATGGTGCGCGGCGGGCATATCGATCTCTCGATCCTCGGTGCGATGCAGGTGGCGGAGAACGGCGATCTCGCCAATTGGATGATCCCCGGCAAGATGGTGAAGGGGATGGGCGGTGCCATGGATCTGGTGGCCGGCGTCAAGCGCGTGGTGGTGGTCATGGAGCACACCGCCAAGGACGAGGCGAAGCTGCTGAAGCGCTGCACCTTGCCGCTCACCGGCGCCGGCGTCGTCGACATGGTGATCACCGATCTCGGCGTCTTCACCATCGACAAGAAGGGCGGCGACGGGATGACGCTGATCGAGCTCGCGCCCGGCGTCACCTTCGAGGAGATTCGCGCCAAGACCGAGGCCGGGTTCCACTTCGCGGCGCATCGCTAGGGCGACCGCGCTTTGGCGCGGTGTCCCTGGCGGCGTCAGCCGTTGCGCAAGCAACGGCGAGAGCCGCACCGTGCCGGTTATCTGCCGTCAGCCGCCAGCGACGATGCTGCCGCGTCGCGCTGCAACCGCAGGTTAAGCCCGGAACATCTCCGTCCTGCTGCCGTTGGGAAGATCATTACCTTCTCATCACAACAGGAGATGGAGCATGGCAGAGACGCTTTCCGGCAGAAGGATCGCCATTCTCGCCACCGACGGGGTCGAGCAGGCGGAGCTGCAGCAGCCGCTCGCGGCGCTGCGGCAGGCCGGTGCCGAGATCGACATCGTGGCACCCCATGGCGGCGAGATCCAAGGCATGCGGCATGAGGAGAAAGGTGACAAGATCAAGGTCGGCCGCACGCTCGACGCGGCACGCCCCGATGAGTACAGCGCCCTGGTGCTGCCCGGCGGCGTCGCCAATCCCGACAAGCTGCGCGTTCAGGCCTCCGCGGTCGCCTTCGTCCGCCATTTCGTCGACGCCAAGAAGCCGATCGCCGTGATCTGCCACGGGCCCTGGACGCTGATCGAGGCGGGCGGGGTCAAGGGCATGGAGATGACCTCCTGGCCCTCGCTCAAGACCGATCTCAGGAATGCCGGAGCGCGCTGGGTCGACCGGGAGGTGGTGGTCGACCGCGGTCTCGTCAGCAGCCGCAAGCCCGACGACCTTCCCATCTTCTGCAAGAAGATGGTGGAAGAGTTCGCCGAAGGCGTCCACCGTCAACGCCCGGCGGCGGAGTAGCGCCGGCGGCGCGCCTCAGCGGTGGAAATGCCCGCCGAAGCCGAAGCCGACGAAGCCCACCGGTCCGTACCCGTAGAAGCCCGGATAACCCGGATAACCCGGATAATAGGCGGAAGACCCGTAGGGATAGCCATACGGATAGGCGTAGGCGGGAGGATAGGGGTAGGGATAGGCGGCAGCGGCCGGTGCCGGAACGTTGGCGGCGGTGGGCACGCTTTCGCCCTTGGCGTACATGCACTGCACGTAGCTCATGTCATAGGCCTGCTGGATGGTCGCCGCCGAATAGCCCGCCGCGCCGGCACCGTTGGCGCCGCCGAGGAAGAGCCCGCTGCCGGCGCCGATCGCGGCGCCCGCCGCCGGGTTGCCGACGGCGGCGCCGATGGCGGCGCCCGCCGCCGCGCCCAGCACGGTGCCGGCCACGGCGCTGCTGGCGAGGCTGTCATTGGCCGCCTGCGCCGGGGTGGTGCCGCCGGTCTGCACGAAGGCATATTGGCGGCAGCTCGCATCATCCTGCTGGAAATCGGCGAAAGTCTTGCCCTGGCCCGGCAGCGCCATGACGCTCGGACCAGGCGGCGGTGCCACGGCGCAGGCGCCCAGCGCCAGCGCTCCGGCCAGGGCGGCGATCTCCTTCAGTCGCAGCATGCTGCTCTCCCTCGGATGCTCGCCGGCCCTTGCAATGCCCGGTCCGGCGCGCTCCCATTCCATTATAGGCGGCGCGGACGACGGACATAGCTGCGATCCCAACTGCGCCGCAGGTCATCTTTTTGTGAACGAACGGAAGCTCAGAGCTCCGGTTCGGCGAGGCCCCGGCGGCGGCAGGCGGCGAGCAGCGTGTTGCGCAGCAGGCAGGCAATGGTCATCGGGCCGACGCCGCCCGGCACCGGCGTGATCGCCCCCGCCACGCCCTGAGCTTCGGCAAAGGCGACGTCGCCGACCAGGCGGCTCTTGCCGCCGTCGCCGGCGACGCGGTTGATGCCGACATCGATCACCGTGGCGCCGGGCTTGATCCAGCCGCCGCGCACCAGCTCGGCGCGGCCGACCGCCGCAACCAGGATGTCGGCGCGCCGCGCCAGCGCCGGCAGGTCGCGGCTCTTCGAATGCGCGACTTCCACGCTGCAATTCTCGGCCAGCAACAGCGCCGTCATCGGCTTGCCGACGATATTGGAACGGCCGAGCACGACCGCCTCGGCGCCGGCGAGGCTGCCCAGCGTCTCGCGCAGCAGCACCAGGCAGCCATAGGGCGTGCACGGCACCAGCGCCGTGCCGCCGCTCCACAGCCGCCCGACATTCTGCGGGTGGAAGCCGTCGACGTCCTTGGCCGGGTCGATCGCCTCGATGACGCGCTGCGCCTCGATCTGCGGCGGCAGCGGCAGCTGCACCAGGATGCCGTCGATGGCGGGATCGGCGTTGAGCGTGGCCACGAGGCCCAACAGCTCCGCCGCTCCGGCCGTGGCGGGGAGGCGATGCTCGATGCTGGCGAGCCCCGCCTCGCGCGTCGCCTTGCCCTTGCTGCGGACATAGACCTCGCTGGCGGGGTCGTCGCCCACCAGCACCGCCGCCAGTCCCGGCACGATTGCGTGCCGCGCCTTGAGCTCCGCCGCGGCGGCGGCGACGCGCGCACGCAGCGCCGCGGCGGAGGCCTTGCCGTCGATCAGTCGCGTTTCAACCATGGGCCGAGCCTTTCCTCGAGCTGCGCGGCGAGCGCCGCGGGATCGCCGGCGATGTGCACGAGCTTGCGCCGATCGGCGGCGCCAAGCACGAGGCTGAGCGCGCCGCGCTTGACGCCGAGCGTCTTGGCGAGCAGCAGGAGCAGCGCGTCATTGGCCTTGCCGGCTTCCGGCGCCGCCGTCACCGCGGCCTTGAGCACCCGGCCGCCGGCGCCGTCCTCGATGATGCCGAGAATGCGCGCCGAAGCGGCCTTCGGGGTGAGCCGCACGGCGAGGCGCACGCCGCCGGCCGCGGCGGCGAAGGGGAGCCGCGGCGCTGCGCTCACAGCTGCGCGACGTAGAACTCCAGCTGTATCAGCTCGCGCTCGACGAACCACAGGATCAGCAGCAGGATGATCGGCGAGATGTCGAGGCCACCGAGATTGGGCAGGAACTGGCGGATCGGCCGCAGCGCCGGCTCGGTGGCGCGATAGAGGAAATCGCCGATCATGGCGACGGGGCGGCTATAGGTGTTGATGACGTTGAAAGCGATGAGCCAGCTCATCACTGCCGAGATGATGATGATCCACCAGTAGATGTGAAGCACCACGATGACGACGTCGATGACCGGAACCAGGAAACCGCCCATGAGCCCGCCCTAATCCCTCGCGAAGCGGCGTAAGCTAGCGGCGACGGGCGAGCGGCACAAGGCTGATGCGCTCGTCGGCGCAGCGCGGCGTCGGAGCCTTGACAGCGCCGGGTGGGCGCCCACATAGTCGCCGCCCGTCGCGGGGCAGTAGCTCAGTTGGGAGAGCGCGACGTTCGCAATGTCGAGGTCAGGGGTTCGATCCCCCTCTGCTCCACCACCCTATTCGAGGGCTCAGCCGGTGCCGGCTGGGCCCTTGTCGCTTCCGGGGCGGCAAAGCCACGCGCCTTAAGCAAATATTATCCATCTCGGAACACAATCACCCTTGGGTTTCGGGGCTTTTCGCGTCGTCGGAAAGATGCCGGGTCGCGGAAAACGCGAAAACAGAGAATCATTGACATAATTTCTATTAATCCGAGAGGGGTGTGAACGTGACCGAGCTGACGCTGACCATCAATCTCTGTACGCGCGGCCGTCCCGAACTCCTCCTCCACACCGTCGAAGAGACGCTGCGGAACATGGTTCTGCCCAGCACGGTCTTCATGATCTCGGTCGACCATGATGATCAGAAGACGATCGACATATTGCCGCGCCTGCCCGCCGATCGTCGCTTGCGGCCGGTGATCGGACAGCGCGAGGATTCCCTCGGCGGCAAGTACAATCGCGCGCTCCAGGCACCGGCAGACCTCTATCTCGCCATGGTGGATTACGCGCCGCATGTAACGCCCGGGTTCGACGCCAAGGTGCTGGAGGCGGCATCGCTGTTTCCCGACAATATCGGCGTCGTCTACAACCACCTCGCCAACGCGTCCTTCCCGCAGATCAACGGGATCACCCATGGCCTGGTCAAGAGAATGGGCTTCATCTATCCGCCCTATTTCCCTTACTGGTTCATCGATCACTGGCTCGACGACATCGCGCGTCTCATCGATCGCATCTCCTTCGCGGATGTCCACATCGACACCAGCCGCCGTCCCGGCACGCAGGAGCTGCGCGAGCTGGCCTTCTGGTCCAATTTCTACGATCTCGGGCAGATCGTGCGCCGGCGCTGCGCCTTCGACATCATCCGCTCGCCGGAATTCCTCGACCCGCCGTGGCGCAAGCTGATGCTGATGCGCCACTACCCGCTGATCGAGTACCGCTCGCTCTACATCAACGGCGTGCTGCGAGGCGCCGATTACGCGCAATACGAAGAGCGGATCGGCGCCGGCGCGGGCGACGCGCGGTACGAAAGGCTGAAGACGCAGGCGCTGCAACTTGCTGCCGTGTGGTCGGCCGAGATTCAGGCCATCCAGGAGTCACTGCAGGCCCCCGCGGCCGCCGCCTGATGGCGACTCGCTAACCGTCAACTTCTCTCGGTGGAACGCGCTTGATGATCGACTATCAGGAGATGATGCAACGGCACGACCGGGCCGCCGGGTATGCCGACATGGACCGGGACTTCGCGCCGATCTACAACGCCGTTCGCTTCTTTACGATGACGTTGGTCGAGCGGATGTTCGATCTCTACAAATCGGTCGAATACATCGTCAGGGCGGGCATTCCCGGGGATATCGTCGAATGCGGCGTATGGCGCGGAGGCTCGATGATGCTCGTCGCCAAGACGCTACAGCTGTTGGGCGATACCTCGCGGGGACTCTGGCTCTACGACACCTTCGAGGGCCATCCGAAGCCGTCGGAAGACGAGGTCGATCTCTGGGGCCACCGGGCGGCCGATGATTGGCGGGCCAATGTGAAGCCGGAGGGAACCACGGATTGGGGGCGGGTCGGCATCGAGGAGGTGTCGGCGAACATGGTCTCGACTGGCTATCCCGGGCCGGTAAAGTTGGTCAAGGGAATGGTCGAGGAAACCGCGCGTATGCCGACCGCGAGCGCTTTTGCCATCGCCCGTCTCGATACCGACTGGTTTCCCAGCGCCCAAGTCTCGATGGAGGTGTTCTGGCCGCTCCTCTCTCGTGGCGGCGTGCTGATTGTCGACGACTACGGCCATTACAAAGGACAGCGGGAAGCGGTGGATACCTATTTCGCCAGGAACGGCATCACCGTCAAGCTCAACCGCGTCGACTATTCCTGCCGCACGGTCGTCAAACGATAGGCGTCTGTCCCATTCCTCTCCGGGATGGTCTGGAGGGGTATCGTAAACGAACAGCTACCGGAGTTGTCAGAGCAAGGGCGCGGTTTGCCGACCGGGCGCGTCCACGCGAAAGGCGGCATACCGTCGCCGGCACCTGCCTCACGAGTTGCCCGGCCACAACCGGCCATCGGCCGGCAGAGGCGACAAGCTGTTGCGGTAAGCGAGGCCGCGGTGATAGCGCTCGTGATACTCGGCGAGCGGAAGGAAATACGTCGCTTCCGGTTCCTGCTCGCAGCCGATCTCATGATAGAGCTCGACATTGGTGAGATTCGGCACGGGTAGGTTGCCGCCGCAGTAATCCTCCCACATTCGGCCGTAGAGCGCCTCCAGCTTGCGCACGAGCAAGGGCGTATCGAACAGGGTGGAGCGGTGACGGTTGGCGATCAGCCGGTCCTTGTAGCTCTGCAGCTTCGCCTTGTCCCGCCCCAGCGCCACGGCTCGTTCGACATAGTCCTCGAAGCTCTCGCAGACAAGCTCGCCCAGCCCGGCGGCCTGCAAGAGGCTGCCGCAGACCCGCGAGGCGAAACCGCGGCCGGGGACCGTCAGGACCGGCACCCCCATCCACAGCGCATCGGACGCCGTCGTGTGCGAGCCATAGGGCCAAGTGTCGAGCAGCATGTCGGCAAGCGCGAAGCGCGCCATGTGCTCGTGGTTGAGCGCCCTTCCGGCAAAGATCAGCCGCTCCCGCGCCACGCCGAGCCGCGTTGCCATTTGCCGCAGCCGCTCGTTCGTATCTTCCGCGCCGGCGAGGAACCACAGCACGCTGTCCGGTACGCGGGACAGGATGTCCATCCAATGTCCGAAGACCATCGGGGCGATCTTCTGGGTGGCGTTGAACGAACAAAAGACCGTGCCTTCTTCGGGCAGCCCGGCTTCCTTGCGCGACGGCGGTACGCCGATGACGCGCTTGCGGTCGTTCGGCTGATAGCAGGGCAGCCGCAGCACCTTTTCCGAATAATAGATCTCCGAGCCGCGCGGAATGATGTACTCGTCGGCGATGATGTAGTGGTGATAGGGGCTCGCGGTCGTTCCCGGAAACCCCAGCCAGTTGACGATGATCGGCGCCGGTCGCAACGTGAAGATCTTGTTGCGCGCGTCTTTCGAATAGCCGTTGAGGTCCACCAGGATGTCGATGCGGTCGTCGACGATCCGGCGCGCCGCCTCATGATCGCTGAGCTCGCCGATGTCGATCCAATGGTCGACGGCCTTGCGTATCCTGGCCTTGGTCTCATCGTCTGCCCGGATGCCGCAGTAATAGGCGAAGACTTCGACTTGCCTGCGGTCGTGCAGCTCGAACAGCTCGCTCGTCAGGAAGCCGACGGCATGGGCGCGCAGGTCCGATGAGACGTACCCGATGCGCAGGCGTCGTTCGCCGGCAGGCTGCGGCGGCGGCCAGTTGCCGACGACCGCGACCGGCGGTCTGCCGACATCGAGCTTGCTGTGGTTATGGGCCGTTCCGAGTTGGAACAGGGGGTCATCGGCGCAATAGGCCAGCGACAGCGGATAGAAGCTCTCCATCAGCAGCTGCCGTGTGACCGCGGACCAGGGCGTCAGCACCGGCCATTTGCACTGGCCCTGCCGCAGGAAGATCCAGTGCTGGAGCGGCTCGCGCTGGTTGGGGAAGGTCTCGAGGCTGATCCGAAGCGCATCTTCGGCATTCGCGTCATAGCGGACAGTCTCGAGCAGTCGCGCGATATGCTTCAGCGCGATGGTCTTGTAACTGACGGTGCTGCCATCGATGTGAGCAAGCGTCCCGACCGCCTTGTACCAGAGAACGACCGCCTGGTCGGGCGCTCCCATCTTTTCGTGCATCAGGCCCAGATTGATCAGCGCTGGCACGAAGTCGTTGTTCAGCGCGAGTGCTTCGGTCAACGCGTCGCGGGCGCCTGCGAGGTCGCCTGCATCGGAGAGGGCGACACCGTAATTGAAGCAGACGACGTGTCGCGATGGATGGTTCGGGTTGTGCGCCAGCCAGCCCTTGTAAAGCTCCAGGACAAACCGCTTTTGGCCGGCGGCGGCGAGCGCTGTGGCGGCGGCGAGCAGCTCTGCCAGATCGAGAGCCTGCGCTGCCGCTTTCGCCATGGCGGCGGTGAACACCGCGGGGGGGACGGCTTCCGTCTGCGCCGCCGCCCGTGCGGGGAGCAGCTCGATCACCGTCGCGCTGACTGCCGGCCGCGTCATGCCGCCTCCCGTGCTGCTGGGAGGTCTGATATCGGTACGCCGGTGCTCGGCAGGGGGACGGTCGAGAGCCGCATGATCGTTTCACCAGTCGACGTGTCTCTACTTCTTCGACATTCGCATGTTAGGCTTAATGATTAGTAACCACGATATCGCGACGTCGTGAATCGAGTATTGAAAGGATTGGTAACCATGTTTATTCAGTTCTTTTTGCGTGAGCCGTTCGGACCATAATCGAGCAGGGCGTTGTCATGGATCTCGTGGCTCGGAATTAATATTGATATCAATGCAAAATATGGCATTCATGCGACGGCCTGCGATCGGTGTTGGGGATTTGGCCCGGCTTGGTGTGCTTTTGGCCTGAATTAGGATTTTATTTACGCGCGCCACCGTAGTCTCTCCATCCTACGGTAAAAGGCCAATGCGACACTCGGTCCAATAGGATTCTGGCGCGCGGAGCACATTAGTATGACCTCGCCCATCACATTGCTGAGCCCGGTTCAGTTCGGCCAGCTGTCGACGACCGCGATCCAGAATCTGACGGTCACGGATATCCAGGCGATCACCACGTCGCAGATCGCCGATATGACCGCGACGCAGGTTGGCGCGTTGACCACGGCTCAGATCCAGGCGATCAGCACTGCGGATATTGCTGCGCTGGGCAGCGGAACGGGCGTCGGCGCCTCCGCCACCGCTATCGACACGCTTGCCACCTGGCAGCTTCTCAGCCTGAGCGCCGCGCAGCTCAGCGTGCTGACCGCGACGCAGCTCGGCGGCCTGACCTCGGCGCAGATCGGGGCGCTGACCACGGCCGAGGTCAAGGGCCTCACCGCCAGCGAGGTGAGCGCGCTCAACGTGGCGACGCAGCTCACCGGGCTGACCTCGGCGCAGATCGGGGCGCTGACCAACACCGCGATCGGCGGCCTCACCAGCGCCCAGATCCAGGCGCTCAGCACCGCCAGCCAGCTCACCGGGTTGACCGCCAGCCAGGTCGGCTCGCTCAACGCCGCGGCGCTCACCTCGGCCGACATCACCGCGCTGGGCACGGCCGCCATCAAGGGCCTGACCGCGACCCAGATCCAGGCGCTCAGCACCGCCACCCAGCTCACCGGCCTGACCTCGGCGCAGGTCGGGGCGCTGACCACGACCCAGATCAAGGATCTCACCGTCGGCGAGGTGACCGCGCTCAACGCGACGACGCAGATCACCGGGCTGACCTCGGCGCAGATCGGCGCGCTCACCGCGACGCAGATCGGCGGCCTGACCTCGGCGCAGATCGGGGCGCTCAGCACCGCGACGCAGCTCACCGGGCTGACCGCGACGCAGATCGGCGAGCTCAGCACCGCGACGCAGCTCAACGGCCTGACCTCGGCGCAGATCGGGGCGCTGACCACGGCTCAGGTCAAGGGCCTCACCGCCAGCCAGGTGAGCGCGCTCAACGTGGCGACGCAGCTCACCGGGCTGACCTCGGCGCAGATCGGGGCGCTGACCAACACCGCGATCGGCGGCCTCACCAGCGCCCAGATCCAGGCGCTCAGCACCGCCAGCCAGCTCACCGGGCTGACCGCCAGCCAGGTCGGCTCGCTCAACGCCGCGGCGCTCACCTCGGCCGACATCACCGCGCTGGGCACGGCCGCCATCAAGGGCCTGACCGCGACCCAGATCCAGGCGCTCAGCACCGCCACCCAGCTCACCGGGCTGACCTCGGCGCAGGTCGGGGCGTTGACCACGACCGAGGTCAAGGACCTCACCGTCGGCGAGGTGACCGCGCTCGCGGTCGCGACGCAGCTCACCGGGCTGACCTCGGCGCAGATCGGCGCGCTCACCGCGACGCAGATCGGCGGCCTGACCTCGGCGCAGATCGGGGCGCTCAGCACCGCGACGCAGCTCACCGGGCTGACCGCGACGCAGATCGGCGAGCTCAGCACCGCGACGCAGCTCAACGGCCTGACCTCGGCGCAGATCGGGGCGCTGACCACGGCTCAGGTCAAGGGCCTCACCGCCAGCCAGGTGAGCGCGCTCAACGTGGCGACGCAGCTCACCGGGCTGACCTCGGCGCAGATCGGGGCGCTGACCAACACCGCGATCGGCGGCCTCACCAGCGCCCAGATCCAGGCGCTCAGCACCGCCAGCCAGCTCACCGGGCTGACCGCCAGCCAGGTCGGCTCGCTCAACGCCGCGGCGCTCACCTCGGCCGACATCACCGCGCTGGGCACGGCCGCCATCAAGGGCCTGACCGCGACCCAGATCCAGGCGCTCAGCACCGCCACCCAGCTCACCGGGCTGACCTCGGCGCAGGTCGGGGCGTTGACCACGACCGAGGTCAAGGACCTCACCGTCGGCGAGGTGACCGCGCTCGCCGTCGCGACGCAGCTCACCGGGCTGACCTCGGCACAGATCGGCGCGCTCACCGCGACGCAGATCGGCGGCCTGACCTCGGCGCAGATCGGGGCGCTCAGCACCGCGACCCAGCTCACCGGGCTGACCGCGACGCAGATCGGCGAGCTCAGCACCGCGACGCAGCTCAACGGCCTGACCTCGGCGCAGATCGGGGCGCTGACCACGGCCCAGGTCAAGGGCCTCACCGCCAGCCAGGTGAGCGCGCTCAACGTGGCGACGCAGCTCACCGGGCTGACCTCGGCGCAGATCGGGGCGCTGACCAACACCGCGATCGGCGGCCTCACCAGCGCCCAGATCCAGGCGCTCAGCACCGCCAGCCAGCTCACCGGGCTGACCGCCAGCCAGGTCGGCTCGCTCAACGCCGCGGCGCTCACCTCGGCCGACATCACCGCGCTGGGCACGGCCGCCATCAAGGGCCTGACCGCGACCCAGATCCAGGCGCTCAGCACCGCCACCCAGCTCACCGGCCTGACCTCGGCGCAGGTCGGGGCGCTGACCACGACCGAGGTCAAGGACCTCACCGTCGGCGAGGTGACCGCGCTCGCCGTCGCGACGCAGCTCACCGGGCTGACCTCGGCACAGATCGGCGCGCTCACCGCGACGCAGATCGGCGGCCTGACCTCGGCGCAGATCGGGGCGCTCAGCACCGCGACCCAGCTCACCGGGCTGACCGCGACGCAGATCGGCGAGCTCAGCACCGCGACGCAGCTCAACGGCCTGACCTCGGCGCAGATCGGGGCGCTGACCACGGCCCAGGTCAAGGGCCTCACCGCCAGCCAGGTGAGCGCGCTCAACGTGGCGACGCAGCTCACCGGGCTGACCTCGGCGCAGATCGGGGCGCTGACCAACACCGCGATCGGCGGCCTCACCAGCGCCCAGATCCAGGCGCTCAGCACCGCCAGCCAGCTCACCGGGCTGACCGCCAGCCAGGTCGGCTCGCTCAACGCCGCGGCGCTCACCTCGGCCGACATCACCGCGCTGGGCACGGCCGCCATCAAGGGCCTGACCGCGACCCAGATCCAGGCGCTCAGCACCGCCACCCAGCTCACCGGGCTGACCTCGGCGCAGGTCGGGGCGTTGACCACGACCGAGGTCAAGGACCTCACCGTCGGCGAGGTGACCGCGCTCGCCGTCGCGACGCAGCTCACCGGGCTGACCTCGGCGCAGATCGGCGCGCTCACCGCGACGCAGATCGGCGGCCTGACCTCGGCGCAGATCCAGGCGCTCAGCACCGCGACGCAGCTCACCGGGCTGACCGCGACGCAGATCGGCGAGCTCAGCACCGCGACGCAGCTCAACGGCCTGACCTCGGCGCAGATCGGGGCGCTGACCACGGCCCAGGTCAAGGGCCTCACCGCCAGCCAGGTGAGCGCGCTCAACGTGGCGACGCAGCTCACCGGGCTGACCTCGGCGCAGATCGGGGCGCTGACCAACACCGCGATCGGCGGCCTCACCAGCGCCCAGATCCAGGCGCTCAGCACCGCCAGCCAGCTCACCGGGCTGACCGCCAGCCAGGTCGGCTCGCTCAACGCCGCGGCGCTCACCTCGGCCGACATCACCGCGCTGGGCACGGCCGCCATCAAGGGCCTGACCGCGACCCAGATCCAGGCGCTCAGCACCGCCACCCAGCTCACCGGGCTGACCTCGGCGCAGGTCGGGGCGTTGACCACGACCGAGGTCAAGGACCTCACCGTCGGCGAGGTGACCGCGCTCGCCGTCGCGACGCAGCTCACCGGGCTGACCTCGGCGCAGATCGGCGCGCTCACCGCGACGCAGATCGGCGGCCTGACCTCGGCGCAGATCGGGGCGCTCAGCACCGCCACGCAGCTCACCGGGCTGACCGCGACGCAGATCGGCGAGCTCAGCACCGCGACGCAGCTCAACGGCCTGACCTCGGCGCAGATCGGGGCGCTGACCACGGCTCAGGTCAAGGGCCTCACCGCCAGCCAGGTGAGCGCGCTCAACGTGGCGACGCAGCTCACCGGGCTGACCTCGGCGCAGATCGGGGCGCTGACCAACACCGCGATCGGCGGCCTCACCAGCGCCCAGATCCAGGCGCTCAGCACCGCCAGCCAGCTCACCGGGCTGACCGCCAGCCAGGTCGGCTCGCTCAACGCCGCGGCGCTCACCTCGGCCGACATCACCGCGCTGGGCACGGCCGCCATCAAGGGCCTGACCGCGACCCAGATCCAGGCGCTCAGCACCGCCACCCAGCTCACCGGGCTGACCTCGGCGCAGGTCGGGGCGCTGACCACGACCGAGGTCAAGGACCTCACCGTCGGCGAGGTGACCGCGCTCGCGGTCGCGACGCAGCTCACCGGGCTGACCTCGGCGCAGATCGGCGCGCTCACCGCGACGCAGATCGGCGGCCTGACCTCGGCGCAGATCGGGGCGCTCAGCACCGCGACCCAGCTCACCGGGCTGACCGCGACGCAGATCGGCGAGCTCAGCACCGCGACGCAGCTCAACGGCCTGACCTCGGCGCAGATCGGGGCGCTGACCACGGCCCAGGTCAAGGGCCTCACCGCCAGCCAGGTGAGCGCGCTCAACGTGGCGACGCAGCTCACCGGGCTGACCTCGGCGCAGATCGGGGCGCTGACCAACACCGCGATCGGTGGCCTCACCAGCGCCCAGATCCAGGCGCTCAGCAGCACGACGCAGCTCAACGGGCTGACCGCCAGCCAGGTCGGCTCGCTCAACGTCGCGGCGCTCACCTCGGCCGACATCACCGCGCTGGGCACGGCCGCCATCAAGGAGCTGACCGCGACCCAGATCCAGGCGCTCAGCACCGCCACCCAGCTCACCGGGCTGACCTCGGCGCAGGTCGGGGCGTTGACCACGACCGAGGTCAAGGACCTCACTGTCGGCGAGGTGACCGCGCTCGCCGTCGCGACGCAGCTCACCGGGCTGACCTCGGCGCAGATCGGCGCGCTCACCGCGACGCAGATCGGCGGCCTCACCAGCGCCCAGATCCAGGCGCTCAGCACCGCCACGCAGCTCACCGGGCTGACCGCGACGCAGATCGGCGAGCTCAGCACCGCGACGCAGCTCAACGGCCTGACCTCGGCTCAGATCGGGGCGCTGACCACGGCCCAGGTCAAGGGCCTCACCGCCAGCCAGGTGAGCGCGCTCAACGTGGCGACGCAGCTCACCGGGCTGACCTCGGCGCAGATCGGGGCGCTGACCAACACCGCGATCGGCGGCCTCACCAGCGCCCAGATCCAGGCGCTCAGCACCGCCAGCCAGCTCACCGGGCTGACCGCCAGCCAGGTCGGCTCGCTCAACGCCGCGGCGCTCACCTCGGCCGACATCACCGCGCTGGGCACGGCCGCCATCAAGGGCCTGACCGCGACCCAGATCCAGGCGCTCAGCACCGCCACCCAGCTCACCGGGCTGACCTCGGCGCAGGTCGGGGCGCTGACCACGACCGAGGTCAAGGACCTCACCGTCGGCGAGGTGACCGCGCTCGCCGTCGCGACGCAGCTCACCGGGCTGACCTCGGCGCAGATCGGCGCGCTCACCGCGACGCAGATCGGCGGCCTGACCTCGGCGCAGATCCAGGCGCTCAGCACCGCGACGCAGCTCACCGGGCTGACCGCGACGCAGATCGGCGAGCTCAGCACCGCGACGCAGCTCAACGGCCTGACCTCGGCGCAGATCGGGGCGCTGACCACGGCTCAGGTCAAGGGCCTCACCGCCAGCCAGGTGAGCGCGCTCAACGTGGCGACGCAGCTCACCGGGCTGACCTCGGCGCAGATCGGGGCGCTGACCAACACCGCGATCGGCGGCCTCACCAGCGCCCAGATCCAGGCGCTCAGCAGCACGACGCAGCTCAACGGGCTGACCGCCAGCCAGGTCGGCTCGCTCAACGTCGCGGCGCTCACCTCGGCCGACATCACCGCGCTGGGCACGGCCGCCATCAAGGAGCTGACCGCGACCCAGATCCAGGCGCTCAGCACCGCCACCCAGCTCACCGGGCTGACCTCGGCGCAGGTCGGGGCGTTGACCACGACCGAGGTCAAGGACCTCACCGTCGGCGAGGTGACCGCGCTCGCGGTCGCGACGCAGCTCACCGGGCTGACCTCGGCACAGATCGGCGCGCTCACCGCGACGCAGATCGGCGGCCTGACCTCGGCGCAGATCGGGGCGCTCAGCACCGCGACCCAGCTCACCGGGCTGACCGCGACGCAGATCGGCGAGCTCAGCACCGCGACGCAGCTCAACGGCCTGACCTCGGCGCAGATCGGGGCGCTGACCACGGCCCAGGTCAAGGGCCTCACCGCCAGCCAGGTGAGCGCGCTCAACGTGGCGACGCAGCTCACCGGGCTGACCTCGGCGCAGATCGGGGCGCTGACCAACACCGCGATCGGCGGCCTCACCAGCGCCCAGATCCAGGCGCTCAGCACCGCCAGCCAGCTCACCGGGCTGACCGCCAGCCAGGTCGGCTCGCTCAACGCCGCGGCGCTCACCTCGGCCGACATCACCGCGCTGGGCACGGCCGCCATCAAGGGCCTGACCGCGACCCAGATCCAGGCGCTCAGCACCGCCACCCAGCTCACCGGGCTGACCTCGGCGCAGGTCGGGGCGTTGACCACGACCGAGGTCAAGGACCTCACCGTCGGCGAGGTGACCGCGCTCGCCGTCGCGACGCAGCTCACCGGGCTGACCTCGGCGCAGATCGGCGCGCTCACCGCGACGCAGATCGGCGGCCTGACCTCGGCGCAGATCGGGGCGCTCAGCACCGCGACGCAGCTCACCGGGCTGACCGCGACGCAGATCGGCGAGCTCAGCACCGCGACGCAGCTCAACGGCCTGACCTCGGCGCAGATCGGGGCGCTGACCACGGCCCAGGTCAAGGGCCTCACCGCCAGCCAGGTGAGCGCGCTCAACGTGGCGACGCAGCTCACCGGGCTGACCTCGGCGCAGATCGGGGCGCTGACCAACACCGCGATCGGCGGCCTCACCAGCGCCCAGATCCAGGCGCTCAGCACCGCCAGCCAGCTCACCGGGCTGACCGCCAGCCAGGTCGGCTCGCTCAACGCCGCGGCGCTCACCTCGGCCGACATCACCGCGCTGGGCACGGCCGCCATCAAGGGCCTGACCGCGACCCAGATCCAGGCGCTCAGCACCGCCACCCAGCTCACCGGGCTGACCTCGGCGCAGGTCGGGGCGTTGACCACGACCGAGGTCAAGGACCTCACCGTCGGCGAGGTGACCGCGCTCGCCGTCGCGACGCAGCTCACCGGGCTGACCTCGGCGCAGATCGGCGCGCTCACCGCGACGCAGATCGGCGGCCTGACCTCGGCGCAGATCCAGGCGCTCAGCACCGCGACGCAGCTCACCGGGCTGACCGCGACGCAGATCGGCGAGCTCAGCACCGCGACGCAGCTCAACGGCCTGACCTCGGCGCAGATCGGGGCGCTGACCACGGCCCAGGTCAAGGGCCTCACCGCCAGCCAGGTGAGCGCGCTCAACGTGGCGACGCAGCTCACCGGGCTGACCTCGGCGCAGATCGGGGCGCTGACCAACACCGCGATCGGCGGCCTCACCAGCGCCCAGATCCAGGCGCTCAGCACCGCCAGCCAGCTCACCGGGCTGACCGCCAGCCAGGTCGGCTCGCTCAACGCCGCGGCGCTCACCTCGGCCGACATCACCGCGCTGGGCACGGCCGCCATCAAGGGCCTGACCGCGACCCAGATCCAGGCGCTCAGCACCGCCACCCAGCTCACCGGCCTGACCTCGGCGCAGGTCGGGGCGCTGACCACGACCGAGGTCAAGGACCTCACCGTCGGCGAGGTGACCGCGCTCGCCGTCGCGACGCAGCTCACCGGGCTGACCTCGGCACAGATCGGCGCGCTCACCGCGACGCAGATCGGCGGCCTGACCTCGGCGCAGATCGGGGCGCTCAGCACCGCGACGCAGCTCACCGGGCTGACCGCGACGCAGATCGGCGAGCTCAGCACCGCGACGCAGCTCAACGGCCTGACCTCGGCGCAGATCGGGGCGCTGACCACGGCCCAGGTCAAGGGCCTCACCGCCAGCCAGGTGAGCGCGCTCAACGTGGCGACGCAGCTCACCGGGCTGACCTCGGCGCAGATCGGGGCGCTGACCAACACCGCGATCGGCGGCCTCACCAGCGCCCAGATCCAGGCGCTCAGCACCGCCAGCCAGCTCACCGGGCTGACCGCCAGCCAGGTCGGCTCGCTCAACGCCGCGGCGCTCACCTCGGCCGACATCACCGCGCTGGGCACGGCCGCCATCAAGGGCCTGACCGCGACCCAGATCCAGGCGCTCAGCACCGCCACCCAGCTCACCGGCCTGACCTCGGCGCAGGTCGGGGCGCTGACCACGACCGAGGTCAAGGACCTCACCGTCGGCGAGGTGACCGCGCTCGCCGTCGCGACGCAGCTCACCGGGCTGACCTCGGCACAGATCGGCGCGCTCACCGCGACGCAGATCGGCGGCCTGACCTCGGCGCAGATCGGGGCGCTCAGCACCGCGACCCAGCTCACCGGGCTGACCGCGACGCAGATCGGCGAGCTCAGCACCGCGACGCAGCTCAACGGCCTGACCTCGGCGCAGATCGGGGCGCTGACCACGGCCCAGGTCAAGGGCCTCACCGCCAGCCAGGTGAGCGCGCTCAACGTGGCGACGCAGCTCACCGGGCTGACCTCGGCGCAGATCGGGGCGCTGACCAACACCGCGATCGGCGGCCTCACCAGCGCCCAGATCCAGGCGCTCAGCACCGCCAGCCAGCTCACCGGGCTGACCGCCAGCCAGGTCGGCTCGCTCAACGCCGCGGCGCTCACCTCGGCCGACATCACCGCGCTGGGCACGGCCGCCATCAAGGGCCTGACCGCGACCCAGATCCAGGCGCTCAGCACCGCCACCCAGCTCACCGGGCTGACCTCGGCGCAGGTCGGGGCGTTGACCACGACCGAGGTCAAGGACCTCACCGTCGGCGAGGTGACCGCGCTCGCCGTCGCGACGCAGCTCACCGGGCTGACCTCGGCGCAGATCGGCGCGCTCACCGCGACGCAGATCGGCGGCCTGACCTCGGCGCAGATCGGGGCGCTCAGCACCGCCACGCAGCTCACCGGGCTGACCGCGACGCAGATCGGCGAGCTCAGCACCGCGACGCAGCTCAACGGCCTGACCTCGGCGCAGATCGGGGCGCTGACCACGGCCCAGGTCAAGGGCCTCACCGCCAGCCAGGTGAGCGCGCTCAACGTGGCGACGCAGCTCACCGGGCTGACCTCGGCGCAGATCGGGGCGCTGACCAACACCGCGATCGGCGGCCTCACCAGCGCCCAGATCCAGGCGCTCAGCACCGCCAGCCAGCTCACCGGGCTGACCGCCAGCCAGGTCGGCTCGCTCAACGCCGCGGCGCTCACCTCGGCCGACATCACCGCGCTGGGCACGGCCGCCATCAAGGGCCTGACCGCGACCCAGATCCAGGCGCTCAGCACCGCCACCCAGCTCACCGGGCTGACCTCGGCGCAGGTCGGGGCGCTGACCACGACCGAGGTCAAGGACCTCACCGTCGGCGAGGTGACCGCGCTCGCCGTCGCGACGCAGCTCACCGGGCTGACCTCGGCGCAGATCGGCGCGCTCACCGCGACGCAGATCGGCGGCCTCACCAGCGCCCAGATCCAGGCGCTCAGCACCGCCACCCAGCTCACCGGCCTGACCTCGGCGCAGATCGGCGAGCTCAGCACCGCGACGCAGCTCAATGGCCTGACCTCGGCGCAGATCGGGGCGCTGACCACGGCCCAGGTCAAGGGCCTCACCGCCAGCGAGGTGACCGCGCTCAACGTGGCGACGCAGCTCACCGGGCTGACCTCGGCGCAGATCGGAGCGCTGACCAACACCGCGATCGGCGGCCTCACCAGCGCCCAGATCCAGGCGCTCAGCACCGCCAGCCAGCTCACCGGGCTGATCGCCAGCCAGATCGGCTCGCTCAACACCGTGGCGCTTACCACGGCTGACATCGGCGCGCTGGGCACGGCCGCCATCAAGGGCCTCACCGCCAGCGAGATCACCGCGCTCGCTACGACGCAAATCCCGGGCCTGACGACGGCCCAGCTCGCGGCGCTCAGCGCCACTCAGGTCGGGGGCTTCACCACGGCGCAGATCCAGGCGATGACCTCGCAGCAGATCGACGCGCTGCTCTGATCGGGCGGGGGCGAGGAGGCAACGACGGACGTCCTCGAGGACGCACGGCTCGCGTCACTGCCGGACGCTAACGCCGGCGGGTAATGGTCCGGGTGCGGAGTTCGAAGCAATGACGACCCCGATCATAGCCTATCTGAGCCCGGCGCAATTCGCGGTGCTGTCGACGACCGCGCTCGGGCGCCTCACCGCGACCGACATACAGGCGATCAATGTCGGCGAAGCCGCGGCGGCGACGGCGACCGAGCTGGACGCCCTCAGCGCCATCCAGCTTGCCGCCATCACCACCACGGACATTGCCGCTCTCACGCCCGCCGCTGTCGATTCGCTGGCGACGTGGCAGCTCGTAAGCCTGAGCGCGGCGCAGCTGGGCGCGCTCACCTCAACACAGATTGCGGGGCTGACCGCGACACAGCTCGGTGCGCTCACCGCGAGCCAAGTCACGGGCCTGACCACGGCGGGGCTCGGAGCGCTGACCGCGACCGAGATCGCCAGCCTGACCACGACCCAGGTTGCGGGTCTGACCGCGACGCAGCTCGGCGAGCTCGCCTCGACCCAGGCAGCGGCGCTGACGGCAACGCAGATCAGTGCGCTCGACACGATCCAGGTCAAGGGCCTGACCACGACCGAAATCGGCGCGCTGAGCACGACGCAGGCCGGTGCACTGACGGCGACACAGCTCGGCGCATTGACTGTAACGCAGCTCGGCGGGCTCAATACGACCGAGATCAGCGGCTTGACCTCGACGCAGACCGGCGGCCTGACGGCGACGCAGCTCGGAGCGCTGACCACGACCCAGGCCGGCGCGTTGACGGCGACACAGATCGGCGCCTTCACCACGGCGCAGGTCAAGGGCCTGACCGCCACCGAGATCGGCGCTCTGGCCACGACTCAGGCCGGTGCGCTGACGGCGACGCAAATCGGCACGCTCACCACGACCCAACTCGGCGGCTTCACCGCGACGGAGCTCGGCGCCCTGACCGCGACGCAGGCGGGCGCGCTCACCTCGGCCCAGGTGGGTGCCCTGACGGCGACCCAGTTCGGCGGGCTCAGCACGACAGAGATCGGCAGCCTGACCACGACACAGATCACCGGGCTGACCGTGACGCAGCTCGCCGGGCTGACCTCGACCGAGGCCAACGCGTTGACCGGAACGCAAATCGCCGCCGTCAACACTGCCCAGGTCAAGGGTCTCACCGCCGCGGAACTCGGCGCGCTCACCGCGACTCAGGCCGGGGCGCTCACCGCAACGCAGATCGGCAACCTGACCACGACGCAGCTCGGCGGGCTCAGCACGACCGAGATCGGCGCCTTGACCACGACGCAGGCCAGCGGCCTGACCGCAGTCCAGCTCGGCGCTTTGACCACGACGCAACTCGGCGCACTGACGGCGACCCAGATCGGCGCGCTCAGCACGGCGCAGGTCAGGGGCCTGACCACCACCGAGATCGCCAGCCTGACCACGACGCAGGCCGGCGCGCTCACGGCCGGACAAATTGGCGCGCTGACCTCGGGACAACTCGGCGGCCTGACGACGACGCAGGTCGGTAATCTCACCACGACGCAGGCCAGCGGCCTGACCGCGGCGCAGCTCGGCGTCCTGACCACAACGCAGCTCGCCGGTCTCGGCACGGCCGAGATCGGCACTCTGACCGCGACGCAGGTCAAGGGCCTGACGGCGGCGCAGCTTGGCTCGCTGACCACGACCCAGGCCGGCGTGCTCGATGCGACACAAATCGGCGCGCTCGGCACGGCGCAAGTGATCGGGCTGACCGCGACGGAGGTCAGTAATCTCACGACGACGCAGCTCGGCGCGCTGACGACGGCGCAGATCGGCGTGCTATCGACGACCCAGGTCGGCGGCTTCTCCGGGACGGATATCGGTGCCCTCACCACGACGCAAGCCGGCGCGCTGACGGCGGCCCAGCTCGGCGCGTTGACGGCGACGCAGCTCGGCGCTCTCAGCGCGAGCCAGATCGGGGCGCTCACCACGGCGCAGGTCAAGGGCCTGACGGCAACGCAGCTCGGCAACCTTACGACCACCCAGGCGGGTGCGCTCACCGCAACCCAAATCGCCGTCTTGACCACGATCCAGGTCGGCGGTCTGAGCGCGACGGAGATCGGTACCCTCACCACGACGCAGGCCGGCGCCTTGACGGCGGCGCAGGTCGGCGCGCTGAGCGCGACGCAGGTCGGGGGTCTCACCAGCACCGAGATCGGCGATTTGACCTCGACTCAAGCCGCCGGCCTGACCGCAACCCAGCTCGGCGCGCTGACAGCGACGCAGGTCGGTGGTCTCACCACCACGCAAATCGGCGCGCTCACGACGGCACAGGTCAAGGGCCTGAGCGCCACCGGGATCGCAGCGCTCACGACGACGCAGGCCGCCGTCCTGACCGCCACCCAGATCGGCGTGCTGACCACGACGGAGATCGGCGCGCTGAGCGCAACGGAGGTAAGCGGCCTCAGCACGACGCAGGCCGCCGCGCTCACCGCGACGCAGATCGGCGCACTCGCTGCGACGGGTCTCGGCGGCCTCACCGCGACGCAGCTCGGCGCGCTCAGCACGACGCAGGTCCAGGGCCTGACGGGGGCGCAGCTTGGCGGGCTCAGCGCGACCCAGGCCGGCGCGCTGTCGGCGACACAGATCGCGGCGTTGACCGCGGCTCAGGTCCAGGGGCTGACCGCGACCGAAATCGGCACCCTCACCATGACGCAAGCCGGCGTGCTCACCGCGACGCAGGTTGGCGCGCTTACCACGACCGCGATCGGCGGGCTCAGCGCCACGGAGATCGGCGGTCTGACCGCGACGCAGCTTGGCGGCCTGACCGCGGCTCAGCTCGGCGTGCTCGATCCCGCGACGCAGCTTCCCGGCCTGACGGCGACCCAGATCGACGCGCTCACCACGGCGCAGATTACAGGTCTGACCGCGACACAGCTTGGCGCGCTCGCTACGACGCAGTCCGGCGCGCTGACGGCGACGCAGATCAGCGCGCTGACGGCGACGCAAGTCGGCGGTCTCACCACGACGGAGATCGACGGCCTCAGCACGACCGAGATCGGCGCTCTGACCACGGCTCAGGCTGGCGGTCTCACGGCGACGCAGCTCGCCGCGCTCACCGTCGGCGCAAGCTGCCGCTCTGACCGCGACGCAGCTCGGCGTCGCTCACGCGCGACCCAGGTCGCCGGTCTCACCGCGACGGAGATCGGGGCCTTCGATCCCACGACGCAATTCCCCGGCCTCACCGCGACGGAGATCGGCGCTCTGACCGCGACGCAGATCGGTGCGCTGACGGCGACGCAGATCGGCGATTTGAGCACGGCGCAGCTTACGGGCCTGACCGCGACGCAGCTCGGCACGCTCATCGCCACGCAGCTTGCGGGCCTCACGCCGGCGGAACTCCCGGAGACTCGCGTCGGCGCAGCTCTCGGGTCTCGCTCGCGACCGAGCTCGCGGAGCTCGCCACGACTCAGCTCGCGGCGCTGACCTACACGCAGGCCGACAGCCTCACCCTGCAGCAGCTCTCCGCACTTGTCGACGACGCAGGCGAACTCGCTGACGCCGGTGCAGCTCGGCACGCTGACGACGACGCATCTTGCCGCCCTGTCCACCACGCAGATCGGCGCGCTGGTGCAGACCCAGCTCGCGGGTTATCGGCAACGCTGGTCGGCGCGCTGAGCGCGACGCAGATCGGCGGTCTCACGACGACGGAAATCGGCGAACTGACCGCGACCCAGCTCACCGGGCTGACGGCGACAGAGATCGGCGCCATCGCGACGACGCAGCTTCCGGGCTTCCTGCCGGACCAGCTCGCGTCGCTCACCACGACCCAGCTTGCCGCGCTCTCGGTCACGCAGGTCAACAGCCTGACCCAGTTCCAGGTGTCGCAGCTGACCTCGACGCAGGTGGCCGCCCTGGCTTGAGCCGTCAGCCGACAACGCATCGCGGCCGCCCGCTCAGACCCTCTCGAAATCCGTGCGCTCGTCGAGCGGCAACCCCTGCAGCTGGCGGCGAAGCGCGTCCAGCGCCATCTCGACGGCGCCGAGGCGAAGCCAGTCGCGCCCGCCCAGCAGCCGCGCCCGTCGGCTGGCGGTCGTCTCCGCCGTGGCGATGCCGAGCGTGATCGTGCCGCCGAATTCGAGCCGGTCCTCGCCCTCGTCCACATCGACCAGCGCGGCGAGTCCAATCGCGGCGCCGGCCGCGCGGCGGACCGCCTGCGCCACCGCCTCGGCCGGCGCTCCATCGCCCAGCGACGCGCCGGACGGCCCGAGCGACGCGGCGATCTGCGCCAGGTCACGCGAGACCACCGCCCGGCGCAGCACCTGCTCGGACCCGGGCAGGGCGGCGAGCCGCGCGGCGACCAGCCCGCCGGTGAAGGTCTCGGCCAGTGCCAGCGACCAGCGGCGCTGCTGCAGCGCCGCAAGCACGACGCCTTCGAGCGTCTGGTCGTCCTCGGCGATGATGAAATTGCCGAGCCGCCGGCGCAGCTCGGCCGACACCGGCTCGAGCTTGCGCTGAACCTCTTCCCGGCTGGCGCCGCGCACCGCGAGCTTGGTCTCGAGCTGCGGGTAATGGGCGCGGAAGCCGAGCTTGACGCCGCCGCCGGGCGCCAGCGTCTCGATGCCGGCCAGCAGCGCGTCGACATGCGATTCGCCGAGACCATAGGAATGGAAGCGCTTCAGATGGATCACCGCCTGCAGCCCGCTGCGGGCCAGCAGCCGCGGCACGACTTGCTCTTCGACCATGCGCCGCATCTCGCGCGGCACCCCCGGGGTGAAGAAGAAGCGCGCCTTGCCGATGTCGAGGGCGAAGCCGCAGGCGGTGCCGATGGGGTTGTCGAGCCGCTCGGCCGTGGCCGGCAGCATCGCCTGCTTGCGGTTGTTGGGCGGCATCACCCGGCTGCGTCGACGGAAGAACTCTTCCATGCGGGCGAGCCAGGCCTCGTCGAGCACGAGATCGACGCCGGCGGTGCGGGCGGCGATCTCCTGCGAGAGATCGTCGACCGTGGGGCCCAGCCCGCCATTCACCACGACCGCATCGGCCCGCTGCGCGGCCAGCCGGAAGGCGTCGAGCAGCGCCTCGCGGTCATCGCCGACGATCGTTCCCCAGCGCACGGCAAGCCCGACATCCTCGAGCTTCTGGCTTATATGGCTGAAATTGGTGTTGACGGTCTTGCCGGTGAGGACCTCGTCGCCGGTGCAGATGATCTCGATGCGCATCAGGCAATCCGCGTGCTTTTGGCCGGCCGCCATCATAGCCGAGGACGCGCCCGCGGACAGTCTGCGGTCCCGGCCCGTGGAGGCGAGCGCCGGCCCGGGCGGCGCGCGAGCCGCCAGCGCCGACGCCGCTGCTCTGCGTCGGCGAGCGAGGTTAGGTCGCGCCGGCGATGAAGCTTCTGAGCGAGTTGGTCTCGTACTCCATCTCGTCCAGCCGCGCCTTGACTACGTCGCCGATGCTGACGATGCCGGCGAGCATGCCGTCGCGCAGCACCGGAATGTGGCGAATGCGCCGCTGGGTCATCTGGGCGGCGAGATCGGCGATGCTGTCGCGGGGCGTGCAGGTGAAGACCCGCCGCGTCATCAGCTGCTCGACCTTGGTTTCGAGCAGCCCGATGCCGAGGCCCGCCAGGCCGTGGATGATGTCGCGCTCGGACAGAATGCCGTCGACTGAATTGCCGTCACGGCTCACCACCAGCGCGCCGACATGTTCGCGCTGGAGCGTGGCCACCGCCACGGCGATGCTGGCCTGGGGAGAGACGGTGGCAACCCGGCTCCCCTTGGCGCGCAGGATGGTTTCGACGTTCATCGGTGTCTCCTCCGGGACAAACCGGGGCGACCCTGAGGGGTGCGGCAACCGGGCCGCCCTTTCTTAGCGAGTCCGGCGCCGGCCGAGCATGACCGGCTCCGGCGCACCGGCACATAGTCTATGACGAAACCGGCGCGACATCCAATGGCGACCCAAAAATGACGCAAAGTCAGGAGCTTGGGGCGTGGCGGCGGCTGCCGGCGTTAACCTTTGGCCGAGCGTCGGGCTCGGCTAGACTGGACCGATGAGCGATAATCCCTTCTTCGAGCGCTGGACGACGCCGTTCGGCCTGCCGCCCTTCGACCGTATCCGGGTCGAGCATTTCGCGCCAGCCTTCGACCAAGGCATGGCGGCGCACCGCGCCGACATCACCGCGATCGCGCGGAATCCGGAACCCCCCAGCTTTGCCAATACCATCGAGGCGCTGGAGCGCAGCGGCCGGCTGCTCACTCGCGTGGGCAAGGTGTTCTTCAACCTCAACGCCAGCCACACCAGCGACGCCTTGCAGGGGGTGGCGCGGGATTACGCGCCGAAGCTCGCCCAGCACCGGCTCGCCATCACGCTCGATCCCGACCTGTTCGGCCGCATCGCCGACCTTCATGCGCGACGTGACGTCGCTCGGCCTCGCCCCCGATCAGCGCCGCCTGCTCGAGCGCCATCACCTCGATTTCGTGCGCGAGGGCGCGCTGCTCGGGCCGGAGGCGAAGGTGCGCCTGGCGGCGATCGTCGAGCGGCTTGCCACGCTGCAGACGCTCTTTGTCCAGAACGTGCTGCACGACGAGAAGGCGTGGCATCTGGCGCTCGGCGAAGGTGATCTCGAGGGCTTGCCGGATTTCGTCCGCGCCGCCGCCGCCGAGGCGGCGCGCGAGCGCGGTATCGGCGGCTATGCGGTCACGCTCGCCCGCTCCTCGGTCGAGCCGTTCCTGACCTTCTCGGCGCGGCGCGATCTCCGCCGCGTGGTGTTCGACGCCTGGACGCGGCGCGGCGCGGAGCCCGGCGCGCATGACAATCGGCCGCTGATCACCGAGATCGTGGCGCTGCGCGCCGAGCAGGCGCGGCTTCTGGGATATGGCGATTACGCCGCCTATGCGCTCGACGATTCCATGGCGAAGGACGCGGCCGCGGTCGAGCGCCTGTTGCTCGAGGTCTGGGAGCCGGCCAAGCGCAAGGCCGCCGCCGAATCGTCCGAGCTGCAGGCCCTGGCGCAGGCCGAGGGCCTCAACGGTCCGATCGAGGCCTGGGATTGGCGTTACTACGCCGAGAAGGCGCGGCGGCGCGCGCTACGCTCTCGACGAGGCGGAGGTGAAGCCCTATTTCGTCCTCGACGATCTCGTGCGGGCGGCCTTCGATACCGCGGGGCGGCTCTTCGGCATCAGCTTCACCGAGCGCCGCGGCCTGCCGCTCTATCATCCCGATGTGCGGGCCTATGAGGTGAGCGACCGCGAGGGCCGTCCCGTCGGTCTCTTCCTCCATGACAATTTCGCCCGCCCCGACAAGCATTCGGGCGCCTGGATGGACAGCTATCGCGATCAGGAATCCTTCGACGGCGAGGTCACGCCGATCGTCGTCAACAACAACAATTTCGCCAAGGGCGCGCCGACGCTGCTCAGCTTCGACGAGGCCGAGACGCTGTTCCACGAGTTCGGCCACGGCCTGCACGGGCTGCTCAGCCGCGTGCGCTATCCCTCGCAGTCCGGCACCGCGGTGCGGCGCGATTTCGTCGAGTTCCCGTCGCAGATCTTCGAGCACTGGATGTCGGCGCCCGAGACGCTGCGGCGCCATGCCCGGCATCACGCCACCGGCGAGCCGCTGCCGGAGGACCTGCTGCGCCGCTTGCTCGCCGCGCGCAATTTCAACCAGGGCTTCGCCACGGTCGAATACACCGCGGCGGCATTGTTCGACCTCGCGATCCATCGCGCGGCGCCGGAGGGGCTCGACGTCGCGGCGTTCGAGCGCGACGTGCTGGGGCGCGTCGGCGCGCCTGCCGCCATCCCGCTCCGCCATCGGCCCTGGCACTTCCAGCACGTCTTCGCCGGCGGCTATGCCGCCGGCTACTACGTCTATCTCTGGGCGGAGGTGCTCGATGCCGACGGGTTCGCCGCCTTCACCGAGGCGGGCGACGTCTTCGATCCCGCTCTCGCCCAGCGCCTGCGGCGCATCTATGCCGCGGGCGACACCGAGGATCCGATGGCGCTCTACGTCGCCTTCCGCGGCCGCGAGCCGCGCATCGAGCCGCTGCTGCGGCAGCGCGACCTCGTCGACGCGCCCATGTCCCAGACAGGCTCCTAGCGCGGCGGCGGCGGCGGCCCTACATTCCGTCTCCGGCCGCATCCCACGAGGCACGCCATGCTCGTCGAGCAGATCTGGACCGCCAACGCCTATCGCAATTTCAACTATCTGATCGCCTGTCCGCAGACCGGCGAGGCGCTCGCCGTCGATCCGCTGGACCATGAGAAATGCCTGGCCGCGGCCAAGGCGAAGGGCTGGACCATCACCCAGATCCTCAACACCCACGAGCATCGCGACCATACCGGCGGCAATGCGGCAATGGTCGCCGCGACCGGGGCCAAGCTGCTGGCGCATGTCAACGCCAAGGACAAGATCGCCGGCATCGATCGCGGGCTCAGAGCCGGCGACGTGATCCGGGTCGGCAAGACGGTCGAACTCGAAAGCCTGGACACGCCGGGACACACCATGAGCCATGTCTGCCTGCTGGCGCGGGGCGACACGCCGGCGCTGTTCTGCGGTGATACGCTGTTCAATGCCGGCGCCGGCAACTGCCACAATGGCGGCCATCCGAGCGAGCTCTACAGCACCTTCTCCGGCCAGCTCGCCAAGCTGCCGGAAGCGACGCTGATCTATCCCGGCCACGACTACATCGCGCGCAATCTCGCCTTCACCCTCGACCGCGAGCCCGACAACGCCAAGGCCAAGGCGCTGCTGCCGGCCATGGAGCAGCAGGATCCGGCACAGGCGCTGGTCACCACGCTTGCCGTGGAGCGCGAGATCAACACCTTCTTCCGCCTCGCCAGCCCGTCGGTGATCCGGCGGCTGCGCGAGGCCTTCCCCGACCTGCCCGAATCGCCCGATGCCAAGACCGTCTTCCTGAAGCTGCGCGAGCTGCGCAACACGTGGTGACGCGCTAAAGCAGGCAGCGGGGCGCCGGAATGATCGAGGAGACGCTGGACATCGCCACCCGCGACGGCGCGATGGAGACGTTCCTCTGCCGTCCCGAGCGCGGCGGGCCGTTTCCGCCCGTGCTGCTCTTGATGGACGCGCCGGGCATCCGGGAAGAGCTTCGCGACATGGCGCGCCGGCTCGGCACGGTCGGCCACCTCGTGCTGCTGCCCAACCTCTATTACCGTGCCGGGCGCGACACGACCTATGGGCCCGAGGTGCTCACCGAGGGCAGCGCCGAGCACCAGCGCATGCGCGCCGTCCGCACCAAGATGACCATCCCGCCGGTGATGGAGGATGTCGCCGCGATGCTCGCCTTCCTCGACCGTCGCGAAGAGGCGAGGGCGGGGCCGGTGGGCTGCCACGGCTATTGCATGAGCGGCCCTTACGCGCTCGCCGCCGCGGCCCGATACCCCGATCGCATCGCTGCCGCCGCCTCGTTCTATGGCACCTGGCTGGTCAGCGACGCCGAGGAGAGCCCGCATCTCTCCTTCGGCAAGGTCCGGGGCGAGCTTTATATCGCCTGCGCCGAGCACGACAGCCTGGCGCCGCTCCCCATGGTCGAGGAGCTGCGCCGCCGCTTCGAGGAACTCGGGCGCTACGGGCGAGATCGAGCTTTATCCCGGCGTCCATCACGGCTTCGCCTTCCCGCAGCGCTGGTGCTACGACAAGCCGGCGGCGGAACGGCATTGGGAGCGGCTCATCGCGCTCTATCGGCGACGCTTGGGATGAGGCCGGTTGCAGAGCCCGCCGCGGGTCTCTAAGCCCTCGCACGAGGGGAAGCGGGACAGGCACAGGAGAGGCCAGTGAAGGCGGTGCTGCTGACAAGGCATGGCGGACCGGAGATGCTCCGCTACGGCGAGGCGCCCGACCCGGTCGCGGGGCCGGGCGAGGTGGTGGTCGACATCCACGCCGCCAGCGTCAACGCCGCCGACTACAAGGTTCGCCTGGGCGGCGGCCGCTACACGCTCAGCCGGTTTCCGCACATCCTCGGCCGGGACTTCTCCGGCGTGGTCAGCGCCCTGGGCGCCGGTGTCGCCGATCTCGCGGTCGGCGATGCGGTGTTCGTCGAGGCGCATCGCGTAAGTGAATCGCGGCACCTGCAGGGCAAGCTCGTCTTCGACATCCGCTGAGGCCGGATCGGCGCCTGGCGCCGTCCTCGTCTGCCCAAGAAATGAATTACGGTTCATGCCGAAGGCCGCGCCGGTTTCTCCTCGCATTTCGAGTAATCAACGACTATTCGATATCCGGTAGTTCTATTACGCCCTTCGCTCTGGCCGCCATCGGTCTGCGGCCACGCGACTCTCCTCTGGAACACTTGGGCCGCCCGACATCTGCCCGACGGGAGAAGAAACCGAACGGCGCGTTTCATCAGCGTCGATCTCGGCTGCCGGTGCGAAGGACGTGGCGCCGCCGTCACGGCCGCATCTTGACTCAAGGAATGAACCATGGTTCGCTTAGGTGAACGGCTATTCATTGCTTGAGGTCCAGATGGTCTATCAGCGCACGGCTGCCGTCGTTACCCGGCTGGAGAACAACCGGGTGCGGATCCTTGCCGCCGCGCGCGAGCTCGTGGCGGAGGGCGGCTGGCAGCACGCGCATGTCGCGACGGTGGCGACCAAGGCCGGCCTCGCGACGGGAACGGTCTACCGCTACTTCCCGTCCAAGGCCGAGCTCTTCGCCGAGGTCCTGGCCAATGTCTCGCGCCGCGAGCGCGACGTCGTGGCCGCCATCGTCGATGGCGACGGCAGTCCGGCGGCGCGGCTGACCGGCGCGGTGGCCGCTTTCGCCAAGCGGGCGCTACGCGGCCGCAGGCTCGCCTATGCCCTGATCGCCGAGCCCTGCGAGCCGGAGATCGATCAGGCCCGGCTGCTCTGGCGCGCCGCGCTCGGTAAGGAGTTCGTCCGCCTCATCGAGATCGGCCAGGAGCAGGGGGCGTTTCGCCGCTGCGATCCCCGTCTGGCGGCCGCCTGCGTGGTCGGCGCCGTGATGGAGGCGCTGGTCGGGCCGCTGACCGCCGAGGTCTTCGAAGCGGATGCCGCCGCGGAAGGCCTCGTGGCCGAGGTCACGGAAGCCTGTCTGGCCATCGTCACCAAGCTGCCGGCGCGTGGCATCGGCAGGATCGTATGACCCGCCTCGTCCCGGATCGCGCCACCCATGACGTGCTGAACCAGGCCCGGCCGGCGCTCGGCTGGAACGCCTTCACCGGCGACCGGGTGCTGACCGCGATCGCCGGCCGGAGCGCGCCCTGGGTCGCCGAGCGCGCCGCCCGCCTCGGCGCCCATGCCGGCGATCCGGCAACGCAGGAGCTGGCGCGGCTGGCCAACCGGTATGTGCCGGAGCTCCGCACCCATGACCGGTTCGGCAACCGCATCGACTGGGTGGAGTTTCACCCCGCCTGGCACGAGCTGATGGCATTGGCCTTCGGCCATGAGGTGCATTCGCTGGCCTGGACCGCGGGTCAGCCAGGGGCGCATGTCGGGCGCGGCATCCTGTCCTATGTCTGGAACCAGATCGAGCAGGGGGTTGGCTGCCCCACGGGCATGACCTACGCCGCCTGGCCCGGCCTCGCTGAACCGGGATTCAGTGCTTGGCGCGAGAAGATCCTGTCGACCCGTTACGACCGCCGCCCGCTGCCGCTGGGCGAGAAGACCGGCGCCACCATCGGCTACGCCATGACCGAGAAGCAGGGCGGCTCCGATCTGCGCCGCACGCAGACCACGGCGCGCTTTGCCGAGGAGACCGCGGAAGGGCGCGCCTATCTGCTGACCGGGCACAAATGGTTCTTCTCGGTGCCGCAATCCGACGGCTTCTTCACCCTCGCGCAGACCAAGGCGGGGGTGAGCTGCTTCTTCGTCCCGGGCTTCCTGCCGGAGGGCGGGCGCAACAACCTTCGCCTGCAGCGCCTCAAGGACAAATGCGGCAACCGCTCCAACGCCTCCAGCGAGGTCGAATACCAGGACGCGCTGGCCTGGCTGGTCGGCGAGGAAGGCCGCGGCATCCGCGAGATCCTCGCCCATGCGCATCTGACGCGGCTCGATTTTGCCATCGGCTCGGCCGGCCTCATGCGCCAGGCCCTGACGCTGGCGCTCAATCACGCGGCGACCCGGCAGGGGTTCGGCGCGGCGCTCGCCGATCAGCCGATGATGACCAACATCCTCGCCGATCTCGCCATCGACTGCGAGGCCGCGACACTTCTCGCCTTCCGCGTCGCGCGGGCCTTCGACGCCATGGCGGGGAACGAGCAGGAGCGCGCCTTCGCCCGTCTCGCCACGCCGCTCGCCAAGTTCTGGAATTGCAAGCGCGCCCCTGCCTTCGTCGCGGAGGCGCTCGAATGCCATGGCGGCAACGGCTTCATCGAGGAGAATCCGATGGCGCGGCTCTATCGCGAGGCGCCGCTCAACGGCATCTGGGAAGGCACGAGCAACATGATGGGCATGGACGTGCTGCGCGTGCTCCGCGGCACGGCGGGGGCGGGCGAGGCGTTCATGGCCGAGGTGACGCGCGCGCGGGGCCTCGACCGCCATCTCGACCGCTGGCTCGACCGGCTGGGCGACGAGATCGCCCGCGAGCGCAATGATGATGGCCATGCCCGCGGGCTCTGCACCTTGATGGCCTGCGCGCTCCAGGCGAGCGAACTTCACGATCATGGCTCGGCCGAAGTCTTCGAGACCTTCTGCCGGTCCCGGCTGCAGGGCGGCTGGACGCCCGTCTACGGCGCGCTCGAGCCCTCGCCCGAGCTGAGGGCCATCGTCGCGCGCGCCGCCGTCATGTCGGGCTGAGGAATGCCGCGATGGCCGACTTCGCGGGCAAGGTCGCGATCATTACGGGGGCCGGGAGCGGCATCGGCCGCGCCGCCGCGCTCGCCTTTGCCCGGCACGGCGCCGAGGTCGTCGCCGCGGGCCGGCGCGTGGCCGAAGGCGAGAGCCTGGTCTCCGAGATCACGGCGCAGGGCGGCGCCGCGCGCTTCGTGCCGACGGATGTCACGCAGCCAGCCGAGATCGAGCGCCTGATGGCGATGGCCGCGGCCGGTTTCGGCGGTATCGACATCCTCTTCAACAATGCGGGATACCAGGAGCCGCGGGCGATGATCGCCGAGGCGCCCGAGGAGACGTTCGACCGCGTGTTCGACACCAACACGCGCGCGGTCTGGCTCGGCATGAAATATGCGCTGGCCCATATGGTGCCGAAGCGCGGCGGCGTCATCGTCAATTGCGCTTCCGCCAGCGGACTGCGCAACGCCAATACCGGGCTGGCCCTCTATTCGGCCTCCAAGGCGGCAGTCATCTCGCTGACCCGGTCGGCCGCGCTCGAATACGGGCCGGCGATCCGGATCAATGCCGTCAGCCCCGGCCGCGTCGAGACGCCGATGATGCTGGCTTCCGGGATCGCCGATATGAGCGTGGTCGCCCAGGGACTGCCGCTGAAACGGCTGGGCCATCCCGAAGAGGTCGCGAACGCCGTTCTCTGGCTCGCCTCCGACGCGGCGAGCTTTGTCACCGGCCACATCCTGCAGGTCGATGGCGGCTTCGGCGCGACCTAGCGAGGGTGCGGCAGATCAGCTCCGGCGCATCGCCTTGGCCAGCCGCAGGCGCAGCGCGTTCAGCTTGATGAAGCCTTCGGCGTCGCGCTGGTCGTAGACCTCGTCCTCCTCGAAGGTGACATGGGCGAGGCTGTAGAGGCTCTTGGGCGATTTGCGCCCGACCACGCGCGCCAGGCCCTTGTAAAGCTTGAGCCGCACCGTGCCGTCGACATTCTCCTGGCTCTTGTCGATCAGCGCCTGCAGCATCTCGCGCTCGGGCGCGAACCAGAAGCCGTTGTAGATCAGCTCGGCATAGCGCGGCATCAGCTCGTCCTTGAGATGCGCCGCGCCGCGGTCGAGGGTGATGCTCTCGATGCCGCGATGGGCGGCATGCAGGATGGTGCCGCCCGGCGTCTCGTAGACGCCGCGCGACTTCATGCCGACGAAGCGGTTCTCCACCAGGTCGAGCCGGCCGATGCCGTGCCTGCCGCCGAGCTCGTTGAGCCGCGCCAGCAGCTTCGCCGGCGACAGCGCCTCGCCGTCGACCGCGACCGCGTCGCCGCGCTTGAACTCGATCTCGACATACTCCGGCTTGTCCGGCGCCGCCTCGGGCGCCACGGTGCGGCTGTAGACGAACTCCTCGGGCTCGCTCCAGGGATCCTCCAGCACCTTGCCCTCGGCCGAGATGTGCAGCAGGTTGGCGTCGGTCGAGAACGGCGCCTCGCCGCGCTTGTCGCTCGGGATCGGGATCTGGTGCTGCTCGGCGTAGTCGATCAGCTTGGTGCGCGAGGTCGAGGTCCCATTCGCGCCAGGGCGCGATGACCTTGATGTCGGGCTTGAGCGCGTAATAGGCCAGCTCGAAGCGGACCTGGTCGTTGCCCTTGCCGGTGGCGCCGTGCGCCACCGCATCGGCGCCGACCTTCTCGGCGATCTCGATCTGGCGCTTGGCGATCAGCGGCCGGGCGATCGAGGTGCCGAGCAGGTACTGGCCCTCGTAGAGCGCGTTGGCGCGGAACATCGGGAAGACGAAGTCGCGCACGAACTCCTCGCGCAGGTCGTCGATGAAGATCTCGCTTCACGCCCATCATCTCCGCCTTCTTGCGCGCCGGCTCGAGCTCTTCGCCCTGGCCGAGATCGGCGGTGAAGGTCACCACCTCGCAGTGATAGGTCTCCTGCAGCCAGCGCAGGATGACCGAGGTGTCGAGCCCGCCGGAATAGGCGAGCACGACCTTCTTAACCTTACCGCTCATGACGGGACCCGACTTGGGGACGATTGCGGGCGGTTTCTAGAGCGGCGTCGTCGCTGCGGCAAGCGGCCGACCAGGCGTCTGCGCCGCTCAGCTCCTTCCCGTCTTGCGCATCTCCCTGGGCAGCAGCAGCCGGTCGATCACCTGCCAGTAATTGACGGGCATCAGCCAGCGCAGCGCCGCCATCAGCCTGGCGTCCTGGCCGACCAGGATGCGCTGCTCGCCGCGCTTGATGCCGCGCAGGATGCGTGCCGCCGCCTGGTCGGGCGTGGTGCGCGCCATCCGTTCGAACTGCTTCAGCATGCGCTCGCGCCGCGCCGGGTCGAATTTCGCCGGCGGCCGCGCGTTGCGCGCGATGTTGGTGCGCACGCCGCCGGGATGGACCGTGGTGACGCGAATGCCGCTGCCGGCGAGCTCGTGGCGCACCGCCTCGCTAAATCCCCGCACCGCGAACTTGCTGGCGGCATAGGCGCTCTGCCCGGCCACGGCGATGATGCCGAAGATGCTGGAGATGTTGACGATCTGTGCCTGGCGGTTCTCCCGCAGCAGCGGCAGGAAGAGCTTGGTGCCGTACACCACCCCCCAGAAATTGATGTCGAACAGCCAGCGCATGTCCTCGATCGACAGCTCTTCCAGCTCGCCCCCCAGGGCCACCCCGGCATTGTTGATCAGCAGCTGGACATAGCCATGCGCCTGCTTGACCTCGTCGCGGAACCGCGTCATCGCCGCGAGATCGGCAACGTCGACGGCATGCGTCGAAACCGTGCCGGCGCCCGCCTTCTTGGCGGCGGCGGCGGTCTGGGCGACGCTGGGCGCATCCTTGTCGGCGAGCGCCAGGCCGCAGCCCTCCCGCGCCAGCGCCAGGGCCAGCGCCCGTCCGATGCCGCTGCCGGCACCGGTGATGACGGCAACGGTGCTTTTGGAAAGCTTCATGGGATCTCCCCCGCCGGGACCCTCGCCGGATCGCCGCCGCCGGTCAAGCCTGGCCGTCGAGCTACGGTGCCGCGCGCCGGATGAACGCCGCGGCCTCGCGGAGCGCCGCGCGGCCTTCGGGCAGGACATTGGCGAAGAACTGCCAGGCATGCGGCAGGCCATGCCAGGCGCGGAACTCGACCGCGACGCCGGCTTGGCGCGCCTTCTCGACCAGCCGCGTGGAGTCGTCGAGCAGCACCTCGCTGTCGCTCGCCTGGATGAAGAGCGGTGGCAGTCCGGCGAGATCGCCATAGAGCGGCGAGGCCAGCGGCTCGGTGGCCGGCGTGTCGCCGAGATAGATCAGCGCGCCTTCCCCGACATGGCGGCCATGGAACATCGGGTCGCTGCGGTCGTTGCGGACCAGCGACTCGCCGGTCGCGGCGAGATCGGTCCAGGGCGAGAACAGCACCGCGGCTGCCGGAAGCGCGTCGCCCGCCCGGCGCAGCGCCAGCAGCAGGGCGAGCGCCAGCCCGCCGCCGGCGCTGTCGCCCGCGACCACGATGCGCTGTGCCGGAACACCCGCCGCCAGCAGGCCGCGATAGGCCGCGAGCGCGTCCTCGACGGCCGCCGGGAAGCGATGCTCCGGCGCCAGGCGGTAGTCGGGCACGAAGACGCGCGCCTCGGCGGCCAGGGCAAGGCCGAGCGTGATGACGCGATGGGTCGCCGGAGAGCAGAAGTAATAGCCGCCGCCATGGAGATAGAGCAGCGTGCGCGTCGGCTGCGCGGCGGCGTCCGCCACGCGCTCGATCCATTCGCCCGCGAGCGGTGCCGTGACCGCGCGGATGCGCCAGCCCGGCGGCAGGCGCGGATCGGTCGCGAGCCTGGCAGCGAGTCGCCGGGCCTCGGCGACATTGGGCGGACCGACCGCGCGGCGCTTCACCCGGTAGCGCAGCATCAGCGTCAGCACCAAATTCTGCCAGCTCATGGCGCCCTAATAGACCGTGAGGTCGGCGTTTGGCCAGGCGAGCGGCGTCTCGGCGGCGAGCGGTGGCGCCTCGCGTCGGACCTTGCGCCGCAGCCGCCGCTCCGCCCGCGGCGCCAGGAGCGGCAGCAGCTTCTTGGCGCGGCGCATCTGCCGCAGCGCCGCCCGCGGGTTGACCAGATGCGAGGTCGGCGGCTTCTGCCCGAGCGCCTTCAGCACCCGGCCGAGCGGCAGCTCCATCCGCTCCTGCAGCTCGATCATGAGCGCCAGCAGATCGGCACCCTCGGTGAGCAGCGGCCCGAAACCGTAGCGCGGCTGCATCGTGCCGATGATGTAGAGGTGGCGGTAGTCCGGCAGCAGCGCCCCGCCATAGACATGGGCGAGCCCGCCCGTCACCGGCACCAGCCCCTTCGGCAGGAAGGGGAAGTCGAGGTGATAGCCGGTGGCGCAGACGACGATGTCGTATTCCGCGCCGCTGCCGTCGACGAAGTCGACGCGATTTCCCTCGAAGCGGGCGACATCGGGCCTGGGGGTGACGCGGCCGTGCTTCACGTAATGCAGCAGCTCGGAATTGATCGTCGGGTGGTGCTCGAAGATCTTGTGGTCCGGAAGCGGCAGCCCGTAGCGCCGGTAATCGCCGATCGTCACCTTGAGCACGGCGCGCAGCAGCAACCGCTGCAGGAAGACCGGCAGCCACAGCGGCAGCGCCTCGACCAGCGGCTTGCCGAGGATGCTCTTGGGCAGGAACCAGTAGCCGCGCCTGAGGCTGAGGTCGCAGCGCGCGCCGACCCGCGCCGCCTCGCTGGCGATGTCGCAGGCGGAATTGCCGCCGCCGATCACCAGCACGCGCTTGCCGGCCAGCTGCGCCGGGCTCTTGTAGTCCTTGGAATGGATGTAGGTGCCGCAAAAGCGCCCGGGATAGTCGGGAAAGCGCTTCGACCAGTGATGGCCGTTGCACACCAGCACGCCCTTGTAGACGCGCTGCTCGCCGCCGGCGAGGCCGACATCCCAGAGCTCGTCCGGCCGCGGCCGGACCAGCACCACCTTGGTGTCGAAGGCGATCGCGTCCCTCAAGCCGAAATGCCGCGCGTAATCGCCGAGATAATCGAGCATCTGCTGCCGGCTGGGAAAGTCCGGATAATCCGCCGGCATCGGGTAGTCGGTGAACTCCGTCGTCTTGCGCGAGGAGATGATATGGGCGGTGCCATAGACGCCGTGGCGCCAATTGCCGCCGACATCGCCGTCGGCCTCGAACTGGTCATAGGCGATGCCGTGCGCCTTGAGCGCCCTGGCGACGCCGAGCCCGACCGGTCCGGCGCCGATCACCGCCATCCTGTCGCGACGGTCCTGCATCCTCCCCCTCCCGTCCCAGGCAGGCTCCTAGGCAACGCGACGTGCATCGGCTAGGGTGATTTTGCAACCACTCTAGGGTTGTCCCCCTATATGTCAAACGGTATCGGTGTGAAGCGCGCGGTGGTGGTGAAGACCCGGGACAGGATCCTGAAGGCGGCGCTCGCCCTCTTCAACGAGCGCGGCGAGGCGCATGTGTCGCTCGCCCAGATCGCCGGCCGCCTCGGCATCAGCGAAGGCAATCTCTGGTATCATTTCCGCACCAAGCACGACCTCGTCGCGGCGCTCTTCGCCGATCTCGAGGAGCGCATCGAGCGCAACCTGTCGCGCAAGACCGCGGCGGCCGGGACCCACCTCGCCGATTACGCCGATTACGCGCGCCAGAGCTTCCGCGACATCTGGGAATACCGCTTCCTCTATCGCCACCGCTACGATCCCGAGGCGGAGAGCGAGCTGGCGCAGCGCATCGCCGATCTCACCGAGCGCGCGCACCGTCACACCGAGCGCATCCTCGCCGAGATGGTAGCGCGCAAGCTGTTCGCCGCGAGCCCGCAAGAGATCTCGGAGATCGCGGCCAATGCCTGGATCATCTCGCGCTATTGGCTCGACTACCTGCAGGAGCGCCACGGTCTCGCCCGCATCACCGAGGCGGATCTCCAGGCCGGGGTCAAGCAGCTCTTCGCGCTCTACCGCCCGCATCTGACCGACGCCGCCCGCGCCCAGATCGCCGCGGCGCACGATGTCTCGGTCAAGAAAAAGGTGGCGCGCGGCTGAGCCGCGGCACCGCCGCCTAGAGGTCGAACAGGCCGAGATGCACCACGTCGCTCGCGGCGTCGTGGAAGAACAGGCCGGCGCAGGCGCCCCAGCCGATCACGGCGCGGGCATGGCGCTCGATGTCGCCGGCGCAAGCCGGCCGAAGTCGCAGGAGGTCGACGAGCCGGTCCATCGGCAGGCAGAATTGCGGCTGCTGAATCAGCACTCGGACGATCGTGCCGACCAGCGGAAGGCTGCGCCTCAGCCGCTCTCTCAGCGCGCGGTGCGGTTCCTGACCGGCCGCTTGCGCCGGCGCCACCCGCCACATGCCTGGGCCGGCCAGGCCGCAGGCGGCGAGGCACTCCAGCACCGCCGGCACGTCGCGCCCGTCTCCGGCGAGGTCGGCGACGAGAGCGGCAAGCCCGGCGGCGTCGGCTTCGATGTCGGGGGCCAGGATCAGCGACGGACCCGCGCGTGGCTCCTTGGCGCTCATCCGCGCCGCGCCGGGTGACTTTCGGACCATCATGCGGTCCCCCATGCGCCGAGGGGCGAGAAAAAAAGGAGGGACGGGGTCGTCGCCGACCCTGTCCCCCATTGCCGTGCGGCGCTATTTGCTGTGCGGCGCTTCGGCTTTCCAGGTCTTGAGCAGCTCGTCGTAGTCGACGGTGATGCCCTTCGGCTTCTCGTTCGCGAGCTTGCGCTGCGGGGCGAGGTTGCCGTCCTTCTCCGCCTTGGCGTACCAGTATTCGGGATCCCGCTCCTCGTTGAGCTTCGGGCCGAGCTTGCCCTGGACACCGGATTTCTCGAGCCGGGCCATGATCGAATCCTGGGCGGCAGCGAGCGCGTTCATCGCCTGCTGCGGCGTCGCCTCGCCGGAGATCGCCTTGGAGACGTTCTGCCACCAGACCTGCGCCAGCTTGCCGTATTCAGGCACGTTGACGCCGGTCGGCGTCCACAGCTTGCGCGCGGGGCTGCGGTAGAACTCGACGAGCCCGCCGACCTTGGGTGCCAGCGCGGTCATCGCCGGGTGCCAGATGTCGCTCTCGCGGATGAGATGGAGCGAGGTGACGGATTTCTTCAGCGTCACCGTCTTCGACACGCAGAACTGGCCATAGAGCCAGCCGGCCTTGATGCGTTCCATCGGCGCGTATTTGAGGTAGGTCCAGCAGCCCTGGTCCTGGTAGCCGAGCTTCATGCCTTCCTTCCAGTAGGCGCCGTGCGGGCTCGGCGCCATGCGCCATTTGGGCGTGCCGTCCTTGTTCATCACCGGCAGATCCGGCTGCGACAGCGCATGGGTGAAGGCGCTGTACCAGAAGATCTGCTGGGCGATGTGGCCTTGTCCCGGCACCGCGCCGGCCTCGAGGAAGTCCATGCCGGCGGCCTCCGGCGGCGCGTACTTCTTCAGCCACTCGACGAACTTCGTCAGCGCATAGACCGCCGCCGGGCCGTTGGCGTCGCCGCCGCGCGAGATCGACGATCCCCGCGGAATGCCGTCTTCCATGCGGATGCCCCACTCGTCGACCGGCCGTCCGTTGGGCAGGCCGCGATCGCCATTGCCCGCCATGGAGAGCCACGCATCGGTGAAGCGCCAGCCCAGCGAGGGATCCTTCTTGCCGTAATCCATGTGGCCGTAGACGCGCTGGCCGTCGATCTCCTTGACGGTGTTGGTGAAGAACTCGGCGATGTCCTCGTAGGCCGACCAGTTCACCGGCACGCCGAGCTCGTAGCCGAACTGCTTCTTGAATCCCGCCTTGAGCTCCGGCCGCTGGAACCAGTCGTAGCGGAACCAATAGAGGTTGGCGAACTGCTGATCGGGAAGCTGGTACAGCTTGCCGTCGGTGAAGGTGGCAAAGGACAGGCCGATGAAGTCGGCGAGATCGAGGTTCGGGTTGGTGATCTCCTTGCCGTCATTCTTCATGAAATCGGTCAGGGAGCCGCCGACGATGTCGTTGTAGCGGGGATGGGTCCCGATGAAGTCGCTGTCGTTCATCCAGAAATCGTAGATCGGCTTGCCCGACTGGATCTCGACCTCGATCTTGTCGACCAGCAATCCCTCGTCCATCATCTCGTGATTGACCTGGATGCCGGTGATGTCGGCGAAGGCCTTGGTCAGCGTCTTCGAACTCGTATTCGTGGATGCTGAGAATCTCCGAGACGCAGCTGACCTTCATCCCCTTGAAGGGCTGCGAGGCCTTGATGAACCACTCCATCTCGGCCATCTGCTGCTCTTTGTTCAGGGTCGAGGGCTGAAATTCCGAATCGACCCATTTCTTGGCGGCATCGACCTGCTGCGCATAGCTCGGTTTCGGGGTCAGGATCGCTGCGCCGCCGGCGACGACGGCTGCCGTCGCCGCCGCGCCTTTCAATACATCACGACGTTTCAGGCCCATTTTCGTTTCCTCCTCCTAAGACCCCCCGCGCCCTATGCACGGCAGGCAATTTTTGCTTACGCGAAGACGAAGGCGCTGATGCCGAACATCACCGAGATGGCCAGCGGGTACCACAAGGAGCCGCCGCCGAAACCGATCCAGGCGATGAAGATGTAGGCCGAGCCGAGCATCGACACGAAGAAGCGGTCGCCGCGCATCGTGGGAAATCCCAGAATGCCCTTGCGCGGCCGCTCCGGCCGGAACACCGCCAGCAAGGTCAGGACCAGCAGCGCCAGCCCGATGAAGCCGAAGAAGATCGCCGTCTCCCAGGTCCACGCCATCCAGCTCAGCACGTCGACCTCCCTCAGACCCGGCCCAGGGCGAAGCCCTTGGCGATGTGATGCCGCACGAACCAGATCACCACCGCGCCGGGGATCATCGTCAGAACGCCGGCGGCGGCGAGCAGCGACCAGTCCATGCCGGCGGCGGAATAGCTGCGCGTCATCACCGCCGCGAAGGGCAGCGCGTTGGTCGCCGTCAGCGTCGTCGCCAGGAGCTGCTCGACCCACGAGAACATGAAGCAAAAGAAGGCGGTGACCCCGATGCCGTTGGCGATCAGCGGCAGGAAGATGCGGATGAAGAAGCGCGGAAACGAATAGCCGTCGATCGCCGCGGTCTCGTCGATCTCGCGCGGCACGCCGCTGACGAAGCCTTCGAGAATCCACACGGCGACGGGAACGTTGAAGAGGCAATGGGCGAGCGCCACCGCCCAGACGGTGTCGAACAGGCCGATGGCGTAGTAGAGGTTGAAGAACGGCATGGCGTAGACCGAGGCCGGCGCCATCAAATTGGTCAGCAGCCAGAAGAAGAGGTGCTTGTCGCCGACGAAGCGGTAGCGGTTGAACGCATAGGCCGCGGGAAGCGCCACGGTGACCGAGATGACCGTGTTGATCGCGACATAGGTCAGCGACACGCCGAAGGCATGGACCCAGGTGCTGTCGTTGAAGATGAAGATGTAGCGTCCCAGCGACGGATGATGCGGCCAGAGCGACAGGCCGGACATGATGTCCTCGTTCGACCGCAAGCTCATATTGATGAGCCAGTAGATCGGCAGCATCAGCGCGAAGAGGTAGACCGCGAGGCCGAGCTTCGGCACCACGCCGGCGCGCGTCACGCGTCCCTCCGGCGGTCGAGCTGCGTCATGATCGTGAAGAAGATCCAGCACAGCGTGACGGTGATGAGATTGTAGATCAGCGACATGCTCGCGGCGTTGCCGAGATCGACTTGGCCGAGCGCGATCTTCACGAGATCGATCGACAGGAAGGTGGTGGCGTTTCCCGGGCCCCCGCCGGTGACGACGAAGGGCTCGGTGTAGATCATGAAGGTCTGCATGAAGCGCAGCAGGACGGCGATGACCAGGACCTTGTGCAGCTTCGGCAGCTCGATGTTGACGAAGACCGCCCAGCGGCCGGCGCCGTCGATCCGCGCGGCCTGGTAGAAGGCGTCCGGAATCGCCCTGAGCCCGGCATAGCTCAGCAGCACGACCAGCGGCGTCCAGTGCCAGAACGTCGATGATCACGATCGTGCACCACGCCGAGACCGGATCCTGCGTGTCGTTGTAGGGCAGGCCGAGGCCGGTCAGCGCGGCGCCGAAGAGCCCGATGTCCTGGCGCGCGAAGATCTGCCAGATCGTGCCCACGACGTTCCACGGGATGAGCATCGGCAGCGCGATCACCACCAGGCTCGCGCCGACCGTCCAGCCGCGGCGCGGCAGGCACAGCGCGACCGCGATGCCGAGCGGAACCTCGATCAGCAGCGCGGTGAGGGAAAAGGCGAGGTTGCGCATCAGCGCGCCGAGGAAACGCGCGCCGATCTCGGTGGCGGGATTGAGGAGATCGCGGAACCAGGAAGCGCCGTTCCAGAAGAAATGGTTTTCTCCCATCTGGTCCTGGACCGAGTAGTTCACCACGGTCATCATCGGCAGCAGGGCGGAGAACAGGACGAAGAGCAGGACCGGGGCGACCAGCAGCCAGGCGCGATTGTTGAGCGGCTTGTCCATCATGCGGCCTGCCCGTGCACGCGCCGCTCGTCGACATAGACGAAGAGCCGATCCCGGTCGATCAGCAGCCCGGCCTCGTCGCCCGCGATCGAGACGCCGTGCGGCAGCGTCGCGAAGAGTTCGTGCTCGCCCAGCGCCACGCGCGCCAGTCGCCGCCGCCCGAGATCCTCGATGCGGCGCACGCGGACCGGAATGCCGCCGGCCGGCGCGAGCGAGGCGTAATCGGGACGGAATCCCAGCTGCACCGAGCTGCCCGGTGCCGGTGCGGCATAGTGCCGGCCAAGCTCGATGGTCTGATCCGCCACCCGGGCGACATGCCCGTCGATCTCGGCATCGAGCAGATTCATCCCGGGCGAGCCGATGAAATATCCCACGAAGGTGTGCTCGGGCTGCTCGAACAGCTCCGCGGGCGTCGCGATCTGCAGCACGCGCCCATCCTTCATCACCACCACCTCGTCGGCGAAGGTGAGCGCCTCGACCTGATCGTGCGTGACATAGACCATCAGCAGGTCGAGCGCGCGGTGCACCGATTTGAGCTTCGATCGCAGCTCCCATTTGAGCGCGGGATCGATCACCGTCAGCGGCTCGTCGAACAGCACGGCGGCGACGTCGTGCCGCACCAGCCCGCGCCCGAGCGAGATCTTCTGCTTGGCGTCGGCGGTGAGGCTGCGTGCCCGGCGCCGGAGGTCGGGCGTGAGGCCGAGCAGCTCGGCGATCTCGGCGACCCGGGCGTCGATGGCGCCGCGCGCCATGCCGCGATTCTTCAACGGGAATGCCAGGTTCTGGGCGACCGTCATGGTGTCGTAGACGACGGGGAACTGGAACACCTGGGCGATGTTGCGCTGTTCGGTCGGCAGATGCGTCACATCCTTGCCGTCGAAGAGCAGCCTTCCGCGCGAGGGCACGACGAGCCCCGAGATGATGTTGAGCAACGTCGTCTTGCCGCAGCCCGAGGGGCCCAGCAGCGCATAGGCGCGGCCCTGCTCCCAGACGTGGTCAAGCCGCTTCAGCGCGAAGTCGGACTCCGCGGTCGATCGCGGGTTATAGCTGTGGGCGATGCCGTCGAGAGTGATGCGCGCCATGCCTCGCCCCCCTCACGCGTCAAGCCCGGCCGCCACCGGCCGACCATCGCGGTCGAAGACGAAGACGCGGCTGGCGTCGATGTGGAGGTCGGCCGCTTGGCCCGGCTGGCGCGCGCTGACGCCGCGTTCGACGCAGACGAAGGTGCCCACCGCGGTCTCGACATGGACGAAGCTTTCCGAGCCGCTGATCTCGGCGAGGGCGACGCGGCCGGCAAGGCTGAGCGCGGCCGGCCAGCGCGTCCCCAGCGTCACGATGTCGGCGCGGAAGGCCAGCCGGTAGGTTCCCGGCGGGATCGTCGCCAGAACGCCGGCGGCGGGCACGATCTGCGCCGCGCCGAAGCGGATGAGGTCGCCTTCCTTGGTGAATTCGCTCTCGTTGAGCGGCGGATCGGAGAAGACCCGCGCCGAATCGAGATGGTTCGGCCGGTGATAGACGGCCAGGGTCGGGCCGAATTGAACGAGGCGTCCCTGCGACAGGGTCGCCGTGTTGCCGCCGAGCAGCAGCGCTTCGAGCGGCTCCGCCGTGGCATAGACGAGCACGGCGCCGGTCTCCGAGAAGATGCGCGGCAGTTCTTCGCGCAGTTCCTCGCGCAGCTTGTAGTCGAGATTGGCCAGGGGCTCGTCGAGCAGCACGAGATCGGCGCCTTTGACGATCGCGCGGGCGATGGCGGTCCGCTGCTGCTGGCCGCCGGAGATGTGCTGCGGCAAGCGGTCGAGCAACGGCTCGAGGCCAAGCATCTGCGCCGCCCGCTGCACGCGCCGGTCGATCTCCTCCGGCTTGAGCCGGGCGACGCGCAACGGCGAGGCGATGTTCTCGTAGACCGAGAGGCCGGGGTAGTTCATGAACTGCTGAAACACCATCGCCACCGAGCGGCGGCGCGCCGGCACGCCGGTCACGTCCTTGCCGTCGACCAGGACGCGCCCGGAAGTCGGCTTGTCGAGCCCGGCCATCAGGCGCATCAGCGTCGTCTTGCCCGCCAGCGTCGCGCCCAGCAGGACGTTCATCGTGCCGGGCTCGAGCGCCAGCGAGAACGTCGTGAATGAGCGTCCGCCCACTGGCGACGATGCTGACGTTCTCGAGGCGGAAACTCATGCGCTCTCTTGCCGCTGGGTGGAGCAGGGTTGCGGAAACTCGTGCGGAGGCAGAATAAGCCGGCGGATCGCCCGGGCGTAAGATGCCGCCGCCATCGGCTCTCGCCGGCGCGCGCCGCGGGCTCGGGCCGCCCGCGCGCCGGAACGGCGCGCTGCGAGGCCGCGCCGCGGAGAACGGCAGGCGCGCCGCAGACGAACCCTGAGCATCGATGGACACCGGCCCTCCCCCGGGAGCATTTCGCTCCTTTGTTAACTTTCTTCCATACGAAACCAATATCGAGGCTAAACGATCAAAACGAAAATATAAAGAAAAATCGTGCCGATCCCGGCGGCGCCCTCCGCCGTCCGCGGCGCCGCGAAAGGGCCTGGACTTTCGCGCGGCCGGGCCGCCATTATTCCGGCTCTGCACCCCTCCACGCCTCGGGATGCTCGCTCATGCAGCCCCTCAATGACCGCCAGAACGATATCATCGTCCTGGCACGCTCGATCGGCCGCGTCAGCGTCGACGAGCTGGCGGCGCGCTACAACGTCACGCCGCAGACCATCCGGCGCGACCTCAACGAGTTGTGCGACCGGCGGGTGCTGACGCGCACCCATGGCGGTGCCATCATCTCTTCTTCGGTCGAGAACCTGTCCTACGAGGCACGGCGCTTCATCGCCGCGGCGGAGAAACGCGCGATCGGCATCGCCGCCGCCGAGCTCATTCCCAACGAATCCTCGCTCTTCATCAATATCGGCACCACCACCGAGGAGGTTGCCGCCGCGCTCACCAAGCACCAGGACCTGCTGGTCATCACCAACAATCTCAACGTGGCGATGACGCTCTATCGCCATCCTTCCATCGAGGTGGTCGTCGCCGGCGGTCCGGTGCGCCGCGCCGACGGTGCCGTCGTCGGCAGCGCCGCGGTCGACCTCATTCGCCAGTTCAAGGTCGATACCGCGGTGATCGGCGCCTCCGCCCTGGACAGCGACGGCTCGCTGCTCGATTTCGATGCGCTCGAGGTCAACGTGTCGCGCGCCATCATCAGCAACGCGCGCCGCGTCATCCTGGTCTGCGACCACATGAAGCTCGAGCGGGCGGCGCCGGTGCGCATCGGCCACATGTCGCAGATCCATGCCTTCGTCACCGACCGCCTCACTTCGGCGGGGCTGCGCCAGGTGTGCATCGCCCATGGCGTCCAGATCATCGAGACCAATGCCGGCGCCGAGCCGCCCCAGGACTGACGCCCGCCGCGCTCGCGCTGCAGCAATTGCCAGGGAATCCGCTGCCCCGATCGCCCCTGCCGGTGCGCTTCGCCGCATGCTTTCGTTTTTTCGGTTCGATCCGGGAGATTGTCTTCGCATTCGTATTCATTTATGGTGTTTTCAACCAAATAACGAAACGTCGCCGGGGCGCCTAGGAGAAAGTGTTGAACCAGACTTACGACCTCGCGATCGTCGGCGGCGGGATCAACGGCTGTGGCATCGCACGGGATGCCGCCGGGCGCGGGCTCTCCGTCTATCTCTGCGAGCAGTCGGATCTGGCGAGCGGGACTTCGTCGGCCGCGACCAAGCTGATCCATGGCGGGCTGCGCTATCTCGAATATTACGAGTTCCGTCTGGTGCGGGAGGCACTGATGGAGCGCGAGGTGCTGTGGCGAATGGCGCCGCACATCATCTGGCCGTTGCGCTTCGTGCTGCCTTACCACAAGCGCCTGCGCCCTGCCTGGCTGCTGCGTCTCGGCCTCTTTCTTTACGATCACCTCGGCGGGCGCAAGCTGCTGCCGGCCAGCCGCACGCTGGATCTGGGCAACGACGTCGCAGGCAAGCCGCTCAAGCCCGGACAGTACACGCTGGGCTTCGAATATTCCGATTGCTGGGTCGAGGACGCGCGGCTGGTCGTGCTCAACGCCCGCGATGCGGCGGAGCGCGGCGCCACCATCCGCACCCGCACCAAGCTGGTAGCCGCCGAGCGCGCCGCGTCGTGCTGGCGGCTCACCGCGCAGGACCGGCGCGGCGGCGGCGCGAGCGAGACGGTCGCCGCCAAAATCCTGATCAACGCTGCCGGCCCCTGGGTCGGCGAGGTGCAGACGGTGACGCAGGGCCGCAACGCGCCGGCGCATGTCCGGCTCGTCCAGGGCTCGCACATCGTCGTCCCCCGGCTCTACGAGCATGACCGCTGCTACATGTTCCAGAATGCCGACGAGCGCATCATCTTCGTCATCCCGTTCGAAGGCGACTTCACCCTGATCGGCACCACCGACAGCGACTATGCCGGCGACCCCGGCCAGGCCAAGGCGACGCCGGAGGAGATCGCCTATCTCTGCGCCGCCGCGAGCGAGTATTTCGCCGCCACGATCACGCCGGCGGATGTCGTCTGGACCTATTCCGGCGTCCGGCCGCTCTATGATGACGGCGCGACCGAGGCGCAGGCGGCCACGCGCGATTACGTGCTCGAGCTCGATGCCGGCGGCGGCGCGCCGCTGCTGTCGATCTTCGGCGGCAAGATCACCACCTACCGGCGCCTGGCGCAGCACGCGCTGGAGAAGCTCGCGCCCTATCTTCCCGCGGCGGCGAGCGCGCGGCGCGACTGGTCGGGCAAGGTGCCGCTGCCGGGCGGCGACTTCCCCGTGCGCGGCTTCGAGACGCTGGTGGCGGCGCTCGCGCGCGACTACCCGTGGCTCGAGCCGGCGCAATGCCGCCGCCTCGCCCGCGCCTATGGCACCAGGGCGCGCGACGTTCTCGGCGATGCCGCCGGCAAGCACGATCTCGGCCGGGATTTCGGCGGCGGGTTGAGCGAGGCCGAGGTGCTGCATCTGATGCGCGGCGAATGGGCGGAGGAGGCGGCCGATGTCATCTGGCGCCGCTCGAAGCTGGGCTTGCGCCTGTCGCAGGAGCAGGTGGCGGCGCTCGAGGCGTTCATGGCCGAGCGTCGCGGCCTGTTCGTCGCGCGATGAGCCGCCGGTGGACCGTGCCGCCGCGGTTTGAGTTTCGCGGCCGAAGGCGGTAAGTCAGGCGCAGCCGATTGCCGCCGCCCAGGGGAGGGAGCGCCCAGCATGTCGCGCATCGAGATCGAGGTGAAGGGGCTGTTCGCCACCCCGGTCGCGGCGGTGCTGCTGCCCGATGCCGAGGCGCGCAATGCCGAGCTGGCGGCGATCATCCTTCGCCGCCGCGCCGAGTCTCCCACGCTGGGCGCCTCGAACATCGGCGGCTGGCATTCGACGCGCGATCTCCCCGACTGGGGCGGCAAGCGGGTGGAGGAGCTGCTGGCCTTCGCGCGCTCGGCGGCGACGCAATTGACCACCGATCGCGAGGGCCGCGCGGTGCGGCCGGACTGGAACGTGGAGGCGTGGGCCAACGTCAACGGCCCCGGAGATTCGAATTCCTGCCACTATCATCCGGGATCGTTCTGGTCGGGAAGCTACTACGTGGCCGATGGCGGCTGTGCCGATGATCCGTCGCTGGGCGGCGAGTTCGAGATCTTCGACCCCCGCGGGCCGGCGCCGATGATGCATGCGCCGGCGCTGAAATATGGCGGCGAGGACGGACTGTCGGCGGGCAGCGCCGAGACCATCCGGCCGCGTCCCGGGCTGATGTTCCTCTTTCCCTCCTTTCTGCTGCATGCGGTGCGGCCTTATCGCGGCAACGGCTTGCGTATCTCGATCGCCTTCAATTTCGGCCTCTATCGGGGGCTCGCATGACCCCGCGGCGCGGCGTTCTCGTCGTCGACCAGGGCACCACCTCGACCCGCGCGATCGTCTTCGGCGCCGATGCCGCGCCGCTCGCCACCGTGCAGCAGGAGTTCCGGCAGATCTATCCGCATCCCGGCTGGATCGAGCATGCGCCGGAGGATCTCTGGCAGACGACGCTCACCACGCTGCGCGGGGCCTTGCAGAAGGCCGGGCTGCAGCCGACCGAGGTGGCCGCCCTCGGCATCACCAATCAGCGCGAGACGGCGCTGCTCTGGAGCCGGAAGACCGGCGAGCCGATCCACAACGCCATCGTCTGGCAGGATCGCCGCACCGCCGATCTCTGCGCGCGGCTCGAGAGCGAGGGCGCGGGCGCGCTCGTCGCCGAGCGCACGGGCCTGCTGCTCGATCCCTATTTCTCGGCGACCAAGATCGCCTGGCTGCTCGATCACGTGCCCGGCGCGCGCGCGCGCGCCGAGCGCGGCGAGCTCGCCTTCGGCACCGTCGACACCTATCTCCTCTGGCGGCTCACGCAGGGCGCGGTGCATGCGACGGATGCGACCAATGCGGCGCGCACGCTGCTCCTCGACATCCGCACCGGCACTTGGGACGACGAGCTGCTGCGTCTCTTCCGCGTGCCGGCCTCGCTGCTGCCGGAGGTGAGGGACACCGCCGGCGAGTTCGGCTCGGTGGCGGCCGGGCATCTGGGCGCGGCCGTGCCGATCCGCGCCGTGGCCGGAGACCAGCAGGCGGCGCTCATCGGCCAGGCCTGCCTCGAGCCTCGCATGGTCAAGGCGACCTTCGGCACCGGCGGCTTCGTGCTGCTCAATACCGGTCCGGCGCTGGTGCGCTCGAGCCATCGCCTGCTCACCACCATCGCCTATCAATGGCGCGGCGCGCGCCACTACGCGCTCGAAGGCTCGATCTTCGCCGCCGGCGCCACGGTGCAGTGGCTGCGCGACGCGCTCGGCATCGTCGCCTCCTCGGCCGAGGCCAGCGCGCTTGCCGCGGAAGCCGATCCGGAGCAGGCGGTCTATCTCGTGCCGGCCTTCGCCGGGCTCGGCGCGCCGCACTGGAGCAGCACGGCGCGTGGCACGATCACCGGCCTCACGCGCGGGACGACGCGCAAGGAGCTGTCGCGCGCCGCGCTCGAGAGCGTCGGGTATCAGACGCGCGATCTGCTGGCGGCGATGTATGCCGATGTCGGCGATGCCTGGCAAAGCGGGACCAGGCCGGTCATCCGCGTCGATGGCGGCATGTCGGCCAGCAACTGGACGATGCAGTTCCTGTCCGACATCGTCGATGCGCCCGTCGACCGGCCGATGGTCCGCGAGACCACCGCGCTGGGGGTCGCCTTGGCGGCGGGCTGGCAGGCCGGGATCTATGACGGGCCGGAAAGCTTCGCCGACGCCTGGCGTCTCGAGCGCAGCTTTCGTCCGGCGATGGCGGAAGCGGAGCGCCGCGAGCGTTGTCGCGGCTGGCGCGACGCGGTGGCGCGCGCGCTGCTCGACGCCGGCGATTAGGCGCGCAACCCGTGCGCATCGTCTTCCGCTGCGATCCCGCCCTTTATGATCGCTTGCCGCGGCCGGTGCTCGCACGCTCCGTCCTGCCGGAATGGCTGCGCCGCATGCCTGCCGCCGCGTTTTCCGAGACGCACGGGCAGGAGGTGCGCACCGTCAAGCAGTGCCCGCCTTTCGTCGATGCCATGGCCTATGGCTTCATCATGCCGCTGGCCTGCGATGTCGAGATGCGCGACGGGGTCTTCTCCTGGCGTTGGGACCTGCCGCCGCTCTCGGTCGAGGCGCATCCCCGCTCGCCGCTCAGCTTCCACGTGCCGGCTCAGGTGACCGGGACGCCGTTCCATGACACCGGACGCGCCATCGTGAAGTTCAACAGCTTCTGGACGATCGAGCTCGAGCCGGGCTACGCGCTGTTCGCCACCCATCCGGTCAATCGCGCCGACCTGCCGTTTCGCCTGCTGACCGGTCTCGTCGATGCCGATCGCTTCAATCAGGTCGGCATCCTGTTCCCGGCGGTCTGGGTCGATCCCGGCTTTGCCGGCGTGCTGCCGGCCGGAACGCCGGTGGCGCAATGTTTTGCTGTTGCGCGCGAGGCGCCGGACCTCGCCTTCGCGCCGCTCTCTGAGGAGGAGCGGCAGCGTTACGACGCGACCGCCGCCGCGCTGCTGTCGAAGCCCGGCGTCTACCGCCGCCGCTACCGCGCGCGGCGGCCGCGCTCATCCGCCGAGTGAGCGGCGCAGCGCGCCGAGGTCGAGCCACACCTCGCCCGTCGGCGCCGCGGCGAGCGCCTGAGCGATGCGGCCGAAACTGTCGCCGCGCTGCCGGAGCGCCCGGGCGTAGGCGGCTTTCGCCGCCGCCAGATCGCCGCTCTGCTGCAGTGCGATCCCGAGATTGACGGCGGCTTCCGCCAGCTCCGGCCGCAGCGCCAGCGCCCGGCGATAGGCGGCGATCGCGCCGGCGAAATCGCGCTCATCCTGCCGCGCCAGGCCGAGCGCGAACCAGCCGGGGACGAGTGTCGGATCGAGTGTCACGGCCCGCTCCAGCGCCGCGCCGGCGCCGGCGATATCGCCCGCCTGGCGCAGGCACAGGCCGAGCTTCACGGCGGCATCGACGCTGTCGGGCGCGAGCGTCTGCGCCGCCCTGAAAGCGTCCGCCGCATCGGCGAGCCGCCCCAGCGATTGCAGCACGGCGCCGCGGCGCAGCTGCGCCCCGGCCGAGGGGGCCGCGCGGGCGGCGCGCGTGAAGGCGATCAGCGCCGCGGGCAATTGCTGGGCTTGCTGCAGCGCGTCGCCGAGCGCGTTCCAGCCTTCGGCATCGTCGGGAAACCGCGTGAGCAGATGGTCGAGCATCGCCCGGGCCTCGCCGTCTCCCCGCTCGAGCAGCGTGATGCAGATGAGGAAAGCCGCCTCTCCCCGCTCCGGCGCCAGCCGCGCGGCATGGCGGAAGAAGTCGAGCGCCTCGGCGCGCTCGCCCATCGCGCGCGCGGCGCGCCCGGCGAGCAGCAGCGTCGGCGGATGATCGGGGCGAAGCTCCAGGCTCGACCCTGCCCAGCGCGCCGCCTCAGGGGCATCGCCGCGCTGCAGCGCGATGGCGGCGGCGAGCTGATGCAATGCGGGATCGTGGGGTGCGGACTGCAACAGGCGCCGACATGCTGCGGCGGCGCCGGCGACGTCGCCCTGACGCAGCCGCGCCAATGCGGCGGCGAGCGTCGCGTGCGGTTCGCCCGAGGCGTCGTTCACGGCAGCCATTCCCGCCACGCCGCCCAGCCCTCCACGAGCTCGGCGATCACCGCGTAGCCGGCCGCGCCCGGATGGGCGCCATCGCCAGTGGTGAGCTCGAGCCGCCAGAGCCGCATCGCGGAGAGTGGCCGGTGCAGGTCGAGATAGGCGATGGCGAGCTCCGCGCAGAGCCGCGCCAGCGCCGGCGACAGGCGCGCCACATCGGCATCGGCCGCGGCGTCGCCCGAGAGCGGCGGCGGGCCCAGCATCAGCGTCGGATGCTGCGCCTTGGCGTCGCCGAGAATGGCGCGGGCATTGGCGAGCGCGGCTTGCCGCTCGATCCGCGGCGCGCCGTTTTCGCCGCGGCAGTCATTGGCGCCGAAGGAGAAGACGAGCCGGCCGTCGATGCCGGAGGGGAGGCGGCGCGCCGCCTCCTCGCGCCATCGCCGCGCGATATCCGCGCTGGTGTCGCCGCGGATGCCGAGAGTGTAGCAGGTGACGTCGTGCCCGCGCCGGCGCGCCGCGGCGCAGGCGCGCCCCACCCAACCCAGGCCGAGAGGATCGCCGGTGCCGTTGACGAAGCTGTCGCCGATGAAGCAGAGCCGCATCGCTTGTTCCTCCGCGCCACCCTCGCCTATCATGCGCCCGCCGGCGGCCAGAGAGAGAGGCCATGAGCGTCACCATCTATCACAATCCGCGCTGCGGCAAGTCGCGCGCCACGCTCGCGCTGCTGGAGCAGAAGGGCATCCGGCCGCGCATCATCGACTATCTGAAGACGCCGCCCGACAAGGCCGAGCTGAAGCGGCTGCTGAAGCTGCTCGGAATGACGCCGCGGGCGCTGCTGCGCGCCAAGGAGGCGAAAGAGGCCGGTCTCGACCGTCCGGGCCTCTCCGACGACGCGATCATCGCCGGCATGATCGAGCATCCCATCGTCATCGAGCGCCCGATCGTGGTCTCCGGCAGCCGTGCCGCCATCGGCCGCCCGCCCGAGGCGGTGCTGAAGATCCTCTGAGCCGCCGTCACCAGAAGATTGACGGCGGCGCGGTCCCGTAGGACCATCGACGGGTTCGGTCGAAAAACAAGAAACCTTTTTGCCGGCGTTCCGCGTCCCGCGGAGCGTCAATGGCCGTTTTCGCTTCGACCGACACTCTGATACAGGGAGGAAAATCATGCGGAGCTATTGGCCGGCATTGCCGGCGGTCATGCTTTCCGTGGCGCTGGTCTCGCCGGCGCTGGCGGATAAGAGCTACGGGCAAGGCGTCAGCGACACCGAGATCAAGCTCGGCCAGACCATGCCCTATAGCGGTCCGGCCTCTTCCTACGGCACGATTGGCAAGGCCGAGGCGGCCTATTTCGCGATGATCAACGCGCAGGGCGGCGTCAACGGGCGCAAGATCACCCTGATCTCGCTCGACGACAGCTACAGCCCGCCCAAGACCGTGGAGCAGACGCGGCGGCTGGTGGAACAGGACGGCATCCTCGCCGACTTCGGCCCGCTGGGCACGCCGCCCAACAGCGCGATCCAGAAATACCTCAACGAGCACGGCGTGCCGCAACTCTTCGTCGCCACCGGCGCCACCAAATGGGGCGATCCCAAGCACTTCCCCTGGACGATGGGCTGGCAGCCGACCTACCAGACCGAAGGCCACATCTTCGCCAAATACATTCTCGACCATGTGCCCGACGCCCGCATCGGCGTGCTCTATCAGAACGACGATTACGGCAAGGACTATGTGAAGGGCCTGAAGGACGCGCTCGGCGAGAAAGCGAAGAAGCTGATCGTGCTCGAGTTCGAGCTATGAGGTCACCGATCCCACCATCGAGTCGCAGATCGTGTCGCTGCAGGCCTCGGGCGCCAATGTGTTCTACGACGTGACCATCCCGAAATTCGCCGCGCAGGCAATTCGCAAGACCTATGACATCGGCTGGAAGCCGCTGCATCTGCTGAATTCGGTCTCGGCGTCGGTCTCGAGCGTCGCGAAGCCGGCGGGCATGGAGAAAACGGTTGGCGTGGTCACACTGGAGTACCTCAAGGACCCGACCGATCCGCAATGGCACGGCGACAAGGCCTATAAGGACTGGCTCGCCTGGATGAGCAAGTACTATCCCGATGGGGATGTGACCAACGCTTTCAACGTCTACGGCTACACCGCAGCGCAGACCATGGTGCGGGTGTTGCAGCAATGCGGCGACCAGCTCACGCGCGAGAACATCATGAAGCAGGCGGCCGATCTCGACCTGCATCTGCCGATGCTGCTGCCCGGGGTGAGGGTGAGCACCGGGCCGACGCAGTTCTTCCCGATCCGCGAGATGCAGCTCGCCCGCTTCAACGGCCAGATCTGGCAGCTTTTCGGAAAGGTCATCAGCTCCGAGTAGCGGGGTGCGGCGGCTCGTGCGGACACGGGCCGCCGTCCTTCAGCGTGTCGACGCCTCCTCCGGCTGGATGATCGCCACCGGGATGCCGTCGCGGGCGAGCGCGGCGCGGCGTACCGCGCTCCAATCGACGCGCCCGATCCGATCGCCTGCCGCTGCCGCGACACGCGCCACCAGATCCTGCGGCGGCTGCGGCGTCATCGGCCGCCCCTCATCGAGCGCATCGGTCTGCGCCTTGTCGGGATGGATCTCGAGCAGCAGCCTGTCGCCGACCCATTGCAGCCCGCTTTCCTCGCGGTCGACCCGGACCGGCGTGCCTAGCGCGACCTCGTGATAGAGCCGGGCGATGTCCTCGGGGTAGAGGTGAAGGCAGCCATGGCTGACGTTGCGCCCGATCCCGTCCGGCTTGTTGGTGCCGTGAATCAGGTAATCGGGCCAGCCGAGCCGGAGCTCATAGGCGCCCAGCGGGTCGTCGGGTCCCGGCGGCACCACGCGCGGCAAATCGGGCCGCTCGGCGCGGATCGAGGCGGGCGGATACCAGGCGGGATCGGCGATCTTGGCGACGACGCGCGTCTCGCTCCCCGGCGCATCCAGCCCGGCGACGGCGACGCCGATCGGGAAGGTCTCGACCGTGCGGCCGCCGGGGGGAAAATAGAACAGACGCCGCTCGGCCAGCATCACGACGATGCCGCGCCGCGGTCCGTCCGGCAGCAGGAAGCGCAGCGGCAGGACGATGCGCCGCCCGACCCCCGGCAGCCAGGGATCGACGCCGGGATTGGCGACGATGAGCTCGGTGTAGCCGAGATCGTGGCGCCGTGCGATGTCGAGCAGCGTGTCGCCCGGCGCGGTGACGGCGCTCGCCATCGCGCCCACCGCCTCCTGGCCCGGCGCCAGCGGGAATTCCGCCGCGCGGGCCGGGACCGCGAGCCCGGCGATAACCACGCCGAGCCGCAGCCCGGCGCGGGCGCGGCGCCATGCTTGCCGTTGTCGCACCGTTGATCCTCCGGCGAATCTCCCTGCCGGAAACGCCCCTATTTGTGCAGGCTGCGATTGTACATCTGGTCCGCGCGCTGGTTGGCCGCCTGCGCCTCCTGCTGCGCCTGTTGCGCCGTCTGCAACGCCTGCTGCGCGGTCTGCATCGCCTTGTCGGCTTCCGCCTTGCTCTGCTCGGCGGCCGACATCGCCGAGGACGACATGTCGGTGCTCGCCGCCGGCTTCTCGCTGGCGCAGGCCGCCAGCAGCAATGGCGCCGCGAGCAGCAGGAAGGACGCACTACGGATGGTTTGCTTCATCTTGAGCCTCCATGGGGAAAAGGCGCGGCCGGTTGCTGCCGCGCGGACAGCTATTAAACTGTCGCGTGCTGACTAACGCCGGGATGGCCGCGGCATGACAAATTTTTCGTTAAAAATTTGTCAGCTTGGCGATCACGAGGCGTCGGCGGGCTGGTTCTCGCGCAGAACGCTCCGGCGTTGCCGGATACTCGCGGATTTGAGCTGGCCGCAGGCGGCCATGATGTCCTCGCCGCGCGGCGTGCGCACCGGCGACGAATATCCCGCGGCGTTGACGATGTCGGAGAACTCCTTGATCGCCGCCGCGCTCGAGCGCTCGTAAGGCGCGCCGGGCCAGGGGTTGAACGGGATCAGATTGACCTTGGCGGGGATGCCGGCGAGCAGCCGCACCAGCTCGCGCGCCTCGGCGGGGCTGTCGTTGACCCCCTTCAGCATCACGTACTCGAAGGTGATGCGGCGCGCATTGCTGGCGCCGGGATATGTCCGGCACGCCTCGAGCAGCTCGGCCAGCGGATACTTCCGGTTGATCGGCACCAGCACATCGCGCAACTCATCGGTGACCGCGTGCAGCGAGATCGCGAGGTTGACGGCGAGCTCGGCGCCGCAGCGGCGGATCATCGGCACGATGCCCGAGGTCGACAGCGTGATCTTGCGCCGCGACAGCGACAGGCCCTCGTGATCCATCACGATCCTGAGCGCCTGCGCGACGTTGTCGTAATTGTAGAGCGGCTCGCCCATGCCCATCAGCACGAGGTTGGTGAGCTGCCGGTCGTCCTGCGGCGAGGGCCATTCGCCGAGCGCGTCGCGCGCCAGCATCACCTGGCCGACGATCTCCGCCGCGGTGAGATTGCGCACCAGGCGCTGCGTGCCGGTATGGCAGAATTTGCAGGTCAGTGTGCAGCCGACCTGGGAGGAGACGCAAAGCGTGCCGCGATCCTCCTCGGGGATGTGGACGCACTCCACCTCCTGCCCGTCGGCGAAGTGCAGCAGCCATTTGCGCGTGCCGTCGATCGAGGCCAGCGCGCGCGTCACCGCCGGGCGGCCGACCGTGTAGCGCTCGGCGAGCTCCGCGCGAAACGCCTTCGACAGCGTGGTCATGGCCGCGATGTCGGTGACGCCGCGGTTGTAGATCCAATGCCAGAGCTGGCGCACGCGGAAGGGCTGCGCGCCCATCGCCGTCATCTCGGCGAGCAGCTCCTCGCGGCCGAGGCCGACGAGGTCCTTGCGGGTCTCGGTAGCGGGTGGGGCGCTGGCCATGATGGCGCAAATATAGGGGGGCGGGACGGGAGCGCAAAGCAAAAGCCGGCGGTTGCGCCCGCCTACGGCCGGGGGCAAGCTGCCTGCCGCCATCCACCGGGTAGGACCGCATGCCGCTTGACCCCGCCAAGGTTAACCTTGATCCGCAGGCCAAGGCGCTGCTCGACATGATCGCGCAGGCCGGCCGCATCCCCTACAGCCAGATCACCGCGCCGCTGGCGCGGGCGCAATTCGCCGAGCTCTGCCGGCGCACGCGCAAATCCGCGGAGTTCCCGGTGAGCGTCGCCGACCAGGCGATCCCCGGCCCTGCCGGCGCGCTGCGCACCCGGCTGGTGCGGCCGCGGGGCGCCGCCGGGCCGCTGCCGGGGCTGGCCTTCTTCCATGGCGGCGGCTGGTGCATCGGCGATCTCGACACCCATGATGCCGCCTGCCGTCAGCTCGCCGCCGAGGCGGGCTGCGCCGTGCTCTCGGTCGATTACCGCCTGGCGCCGGAGCATCCGTTCCCGGCGGCGGTCGAGGATTGCTTCGCCGCGCTGCGCTTCCTCGCCGCGGAAGGCGCGACAATCGGTCTCGACACCGCGCGCCTCGCCGTCGGCGGCGACAGCGCGGGCGGCAATCTCGCCGCCGTCACGGCGATCCTGGCGCGCGATGCCGGCATCGCGCTCAAGGGCCAGGTGCTGATCTATCCCGCGACCGATTTCAGCGAGGCGCGGCCCTCGCACGAGGATTACGCCGAGGGCTTTCTCCTGACCCGGGAAGCGATGGCGTGGTTCGGCGGCAACTACCTGCCCCAAGATCGGCAGCGCGATTGGCGGGCGTCGCCCATCCTGGCGCCCGATCTCACGCGGCTGCCGCCCGCCATCGTCATCGTCGGGGAATGCGATCCGCTGCGCGACGAGAGCCGCGATTATGCCGAGAGGCTGCGCCGGAGCGGCAACGAGGCGGCCTTCCACCTCTATCCCGGCATGATCCACGGCTTCTTCACCATGGGCGGCGCGATCGCCGCTGCCGACCGCGCCATCGCGCAATCGGCGGCGCTGCTGCGCCGCGTCTTCGTCAACGCTTGACGCCGCAGGCCTTGTCGATCGCGTTGAGCGCCTGGGTGAAGCCCTCGAGCGGGTAGCTGTCGGTGGTGGCGGTGCCGCGCGCCGAGACGCCTTTGATGATCGCCTCCCGCCCTTTTGCCATCGCCTCGACCACCTCCTTGTCGGTGGCGGCGTCGCGCGTCCATGCGCCTTCCTTGTCGGTGAAGAGCGAGAATTTCTTGCCGTCGATCGCGAGCTCGGCGTCCGAGCCCTCCTTGAAGAGATAGCCGGAGGTGAAGCTCACCTCGTTGAAGCGCTTCTCGCTCGGCCGATGGGTGACGCTGGCGAAGATGGCGGAGCGCTTGGCGTTGGCCGGCTCGCTCTTGCTCGGCTTGCCGATGAGATAGCAGACCTTGGCGCCTCTGACCGTGTCGAGATAGGCGTCCCAGCCCTTGGCGCCGCCGATCCGGTTGACGCCCTGGCCCGGCGTCGCTCCTCCTTGGGCCGCGACCGCGCTCGACATCGCGAAGAACAAGCCGGCGGCAAACAAAAGCGCGAGACGTTGCATAGCGGCAACCATTACCAAAGACGCGCGGAGATGCCAAGAGCAAGCCGTCAGCTATCAGCCATCAGCTGTCAGCCGCTCCGCTCGACGGACTGGTGATTGACAACCGCCAGCCGAAAACTGACAACTCCCCGCTGGCGGCTGACAGCTGACAGCTGACAGCTCTCGAGGGAGACAAGACCATGCGCGCGATGTTGTGCCAGGAGCTGGGCGGGCCGGAGAAGCTGGTGATGGCGGAGGTGCCGTCGCCGCCGCTCGGCGAGGGCGCGGTGCGCATCGAGATCCATGCCGCCGGCGTCAATTTCGCCGATACGCTGCTGATCTCCGGGCAGTATCAGGACCGCCCGCCGCTGCCCTTCATTCCCGGCATGGAGGTGGGCGGCGTGGTGCGCGAGGTCGGCGCCGGCGTCGGCCATCTGAAGAGCGGCGACCGCGTGCTCGCCTCGGTCGGGCGCGGCGGCTATGCCGAGGAGGTGGTGACCGAGGCGGAGATCGTGCAGCGGATCCCCAATTCGATGGATTTCGCCACCGCCGCGGGATTCCCGGTCGCCTACAGCACCTCGCACGGCGCCTTCGAATGGCGCGCGCGGCTCAAGCCCGGCGAGACCGTGCTGGTGCTGGGCGCCTCGGGCGGCGTCGGCCTGACCGCCGTCGAGATCGCCAAGGCGATGGGCGCCAGCGTCATCGCCGCCGCTGGCGGCGCCGAGAAGCTCGCCGTCGCCCAGCGCGCCGGCGCCGATCATCTCATCGACTACACGCGCGAGGATCTGCGCGAGCGCATCAAGGCGCTCACCGGCGGCCGCGGCGTCGACGTCGTCTACGATCCCGTCGGCGGCGACGCCTTCGACCAGAGCCTGCGCTCGATCGCCTGGGAGGGGCGCATCATCGTCATCGGCTTCGCCGGCGGGCGCATCCCGCAGATCCCGGCCAATCTCGTGCTGGTCAAGAACATCGACGTCATCGGCTTCTTCTGGGGCTCGTACCGCCGCTACAAGCCGCAGCTCATGACGCAGTCCTTCCAGCAGCTCTTCCGCTGGTTCGAGGAGGGCAAGCTCCGCCCGCACATCTCGCATCGCCTGCCGCTGGCGCAAGCGGGCCAGGCGCTGGAGCTGCTCAAGACGCGCAAATCCACCGGCAAGGTGGTGTTGACCGTGCGCTGAGGCTATCGGCCACCGGTTGCGCTGGGCGCCGCCCTGCGCAGCCTGGCGGCGTGCGGCATTACAGATCGTTCATCTTCGGGGATGGCGCCTCCGGCCCGGCCTTAACATGGGGCGAGCACCGGTTACGACCAGGAGGCACCGGATGAGTGGCATTCTTCGCTGCGCCGCGGGGGCGGCGATGCTGGCGGGCCTGAGCGGCTGCGTCGTTGCCCCGCCGCCGCCCGCCTATGGCTACGCGCCGGGCTACGCCTACGCGCCGGGCTACGCCTATGCGCCGGGCTACGCCTACGCGCCCGGGCCCTACTACTACGGTCCCCCGGTCGCGGTGGGCGTCGGCGGCTGCTGGGGCTGCGGCTGGCATCATTGGAGGTGAGCATGTCGCGTTCGGGTTTCGCGGCGATCATCGCGGCGGTGTCGCTGCTCGGCACGGCGGCGCCCGCGCTCGCCCAGCATCATGACGGTGGCTGGCGCGACCGCGACATCCACCGGTTCCGCGATCACGATTTTGCCCGCTGGCGCGGCGGCCATTGGGTTCATTCCTGGCATGGCGGACGGTTCGGCTGGTGGTGGACCGTCGGACCCGACTGGTACTACTATCCGCGCGCCGTCTATCCCTATCCCGATCCCTATACGCCGCCCTACGCGGCGCCGGGGGCGCGGGCTTGGTATTACTGCCCGCCGGCGCAGAGCTACTACCCTTATGTCGCGACTTGCCCGGTGCCGTGGCAACCGGTGCCGGCGCGCTGATCCGCCGCTCTCGCGGAGGGCGCAGCCGCGGTCGAAACTTCACCGGCTTCGTATTATGATGGCGCCGCCATGGGATCGGAGATGAGCGTCGTCAGGCAGGCAAGACTCGGGGATGCGCGGGCGATCGGCCGCATCGAGGTCGAGACGTGGCGCGCCACCTATGCCGGGATGCTGCCGGACCGCGTGCTGCTCGGCATGTCCGAGCAGCGCCAGACCGCTTCCTGGGCGGGCTTCCTGCGCCATCGCCCGGGCGACGTTCTCTGTCGCCGAAGGCGAGGGCGGCAGGCTGCTGGGATTCGGCAATTGCGGACCGCAACGCGACCCGTCCTTCGGCTTCGGCGGCGAGATCTATACGCTCTACGTCTTGCCTGACGCGCAGGGCGGCGGGCTCGGGCGGCAGCTGCTGCTGGCGCTCTTCGCGCGGCTGCTGCATTGCGGCCACGGCTCGGCCATGGTCTGGGTCGTGCGCGCCAACCCGGCGCGCTTCTTCTACGAGCGGCTCGGCGGCAAGCTGGCGCTTCACCGCGCGATCCCGGTCGGCGGCCAAGCGGTCGAGGCGGCCGGTTATGGCTGGAGCGATCTCAACGCCGTGCTGCAGCGCGCGGCCCGCTCGGGCGCGCGCTTCTGACCGAGGCCCAGGGAGAGTCCGGATGAGCGAGGCGCGGGGGCCGACGCGGCGGGCGGTGGTGGCGACGGCGGGGCTGGGGCTCGGCGCGGCGCTGGCGGGGGGAAGCGGGCTCGCGGAGCCGGCGGCGGCCAAGGACGCATTGCCGCCCGAGATCTGGAGCGGCGACTACTGGGCGAAGAAGGGCGACGTCTCGCTCTACATGTATCGCAAGCGCGCGACGGCGCCGCGTCCGGGCGAGAAACAGCTGCCGGTGCTGTTCCTGGTGCACGGCTCCTCGATCTCCGGCCGCTCCTCCTTCGACCTCTCCGTGCCCGGCGCCGGCGAGTATTCGCTGATGAACGTCTTTGCCCGCTGGGGCTACGACGTCTGGACGATGGATCACGAGGGCTACGGCCGCTCGACCGTGACCGCCGGCAATTCCGACATCAAGAGCGGCGTCGCCGATCTCGAGGCCGGCAGCGCGGTGGTGGCGCGCGAGACCGGGCAGGCGAAATTCCATCTCTTCGGCGAATCCTCGGGCGCGCTGCGTGCCGCCTGCTTCGCCATGGCGCGGCCCGAGCGCGTCGAGCGGCTGGTGCTGGAGGCCTTCGTCTGGACCGGCCAGGGCTCGCCGACGCTCGCCAAGCGCGCCGAGCAGCTCGACTACTTCCGCACGCACAACCGGCGCAAGCGCGACCGCGCCATGATCCGCAGCATCTTCACCCGCGACAAGCCCGGCACCTCGGACCCGCGCGTCGCCGAGGCGCTCGCCGATGCCGAGCTCAAATACGGCGACACCATCCCGACCGGGACCTATCTCGACATGACCGCGCATCTGCCGCTGGTCGATCCCGCCAAGGTCCTCTCGCCGGTGCTGATCGCGCGCGGCGAGTATGACGGCATCGCCACGGTGCAGGACGTCCTGAACTTCTTCGCCAAGCTGCCCAATCCCGACCGGCAGTTCGCCATCCTCGCCGGCGCCGCCCACGCCGTCAGCCTCGGCGTCAATCGCGCCCAGCTCTGGCACACCATGCACGGCTTCCTCGACATGCCGCCGCGGATCGACGTTCTAGCGCGCCGGCGCCGGGCGGAGCAATCTGCGCTACGGCTATGTCAGCAAGCCGCCATAGGGGACGCTTCCTTCCGCGAGGTTGCGCGAGCGCCGCGCAGTTCGACCCGGCGAGGGGTTGTCCACCTCGTGATCGATCGCTAAACAAGCTTGGTCGACGGCTGCGGAGAAAGGTCGCGCCGGCGGCGGTCCGTCACGTCGTGGAAGCTTACGCATGCTCCCACTCAGCGCTCAGGGAGCTGCGATGCTCGATCCCGACCAGCTGCACCGCGATGCCCAACGCTGCTTCCGCCTCGCCCGCGGCGTCAATGCCCAGGACGTGGTGAGCATGCTCGAGGCGCTCGGCCGCGAGCTCGAGGCGCAGGCGCGGGCGCTCGAGGGCGAGGCGCGGCCGCCCGGCCGGGGGCTGGCCTCCTCCGCCTTCCTCCCTTATGGTGAAGCCGAAAATAGGCTGCCGCCCCTAGCGGCGCGGCGGCACCTCGGGAGGAAGGCGATGGCGCATCTCTGGGAGAAATCCTATCCGCCTGGCATCAGCTGGGGCGAAGCGCTGCCTTCGCCGGTGCCGGTCGAGAGCCTGCTCGAGACCGCGGCCCGGCAGTGGCCGGACAAGACCGCGATCGATTTCTACGACCGGAAGATCAGCTTTCGCGAGCTGCTCGCCCTGGCGGCGCGCGCGGCCAAGGGGCTGCAGGATCGCGGCGTCGGTCCCGGCGTCAATGTCGGGCTGCACCTGCCCAACACGCCGCACTACGCGGTCTGCTTCTTCGCCGTGCTGATGGCCGGCGGCCGGGTGGTCAATTTCAGCCCGCTGGCGGCGCCGCGCGAGCTCAGATACCAGCTCGCCGACAGCGATGCCGAGATCATGATCACGCTGGGCCTGCCGGTCCTCTATCCCCAGATCGCCGGCCTCAAGGGCGCGGCGCGGCTGCGCGCCGTGGTGGTGTGCGCGATCGAGGACTTCCTGCCGGTCGCGGTGGCGCGCGCCGGCTTCGGCCCTGGCGCCGAGCGCATCGCCGGGCCGGGCGAGGAGCTCGATTTCGCCGCGCTCATCGCCAATGACGGCGCCTATCGCCGCCATCCCCATGCGGCGCTCGAGGATGAGGTGGCGGTGCTGCAATACACCGGCGGCACCACCGGCGATCCCAAGGGCGCGATGCTGACGCACGCCAATTTCTGCGCCGTGGTCAATGCTCGCAATCGCTGGGTCGGCGCCGCTGACGCGGACGAGCAGAAGACGCTGGTGGTGCTGCCGCTGTTCCACATCTTCGGCCTCTCCTTCATCCTGCTGCTGTCGATCGCCACCGGCGCCGAGATGGTGATGCATATCCGCTTCGACGCCGACCGCGTGCTGCAGGACATCGCGCGCAAGAAGATCTCGGTCTTTGCCGGCGTGCCGACGATGTACACGGCGCTGGTCAACCATCCGCGGATCCGCGACTTCGATCTCTCCTCGTTGACGCTCTGCGCCTCGGGCGGCGCGCCGCTGCCGGTGGAGGTGCTGAACCGCTTCAAGGAGCTCACGGGCATCACGCCGTCGGAAGGCTACGGCCTCACCGAGACCGCGCCGCTCGGCACCATGCAGGCGGCGAGCACCGGCCCGCGTCCCGGCACGGTCGGCCTGCCGGCGCCGCATACCATCATCGAGGTGGTCGATCTCGACACCGGCATGAAGGTGCTGCCGCAGGGCGACAAGGGCGAGATCTGCGTGCGCGGGCCGTCGGTGATGAAGGGCTATTGGAAGAAGCCCGAGGTGACCGCCGAGGCGTTCCGCGGCGGCCGCTTCCACACCGGCGATATCGGCTTCATGGATGGCGACGGCTACGTCACCCTGGTCGACCGCAAGAAGGACATGATCCTCTCCGGCGGGTTCAACGTCTTCCCGCGCAACATCGAGGAGGCGATCTACGAGCATCCGGCGGTGGCCGAGGTGACGGTGATCGGCGTACCCGATGCCTATCGCGGCCAATCGGCGAAGGCCTTCATCATGCTGAAGCCCGGCGCCGCGGAATTCAGCCTCGATCAGCTCAAGGCGTTTCTCGCCGACAAGCTGGCCAAATACGAGATGCCGGCCGAGATCGAGTTCCGCGCCAGCCTGCCCAAGACGCCGGTGGGCAAGCTGTCGAAGAAGGAACTCGTCGCCGAGGAATTGGCCAGGCGCGAGCAGGCCGCCGCGCCCGGCGGCTGAGCCGGGCTCACTCCGCCGCGCCGTCCTCGCGCGCCTTGGCGCGCAGCGCCGCGATCTCCGCGCGCAGCGCCGGCGATGCCTGCGGCACGCCGCCGCCGATGCCGGGCAGCAGGTAATCCTCGGGCACCCGCGCGCAATCCGCCTCGGCCTCGGCGAAGCGCCCGAGGCGGGCATGGCAATGGCCGCGCAGCAGCGGAATCATCGGCCAGTAATGCCCGTCATCGAGCTTCTCCGCACGGTCGAGATCGCCGGCAGCGGCGGCGAAGTCGCCCAGCCGAAGATGATCCTCGGCGCGCGCCATGTAGGCGCCGGGCAGATGCGGGCACAGCGAGACCACCTTGTCGCGGTCGGCGAGCGCCAGCCGGCCTTCGCCCATCAGCACCCGCACCACGGCGCGCAAATGATAGCCGTGCGGATGATCGGGATGCTCGGCGATGAAGTCGCCGCACAGCCGCAGCGCCTCGGGCAGGCGCCCGGCCTCGCACAGGGTGCCGACCGCGTTCAGGTCCGACAGCCACAGCGGCATGGGTGTTATCCTTCAGTCCAGCAGATCGACATAGCTGGCGCCGAGATCGATCTGCGCCTGATGCCCGAGCCCGGGCTCGAACGGGCGGGTGAACTCGAACGTGAGCGCGCCCAGGATCTGACTCACCTCGCGATCGTCCTCCGAGAGCGGCAGCAGCACGCGGTTGGCGGTGAGGTCGACGGTCTTGGTCGTCAGATACCGGCTGCGCACGAAAGCCGGCCGGCGGGAGGCGTAGACCGCGCGGTAACAGACGTGGACGAAGGTATCGCGCGCGCCGGTGACCAGTTCGTCGACGAACTTGCCGGTGAATTCGGCGCCGAACGCCTCGACGATCGCCGTGCCGACGAGGCGGTAGCGGAAGCGGCTGCCGCCGCCCACGACCTCGGTGATCTGCAGATGCGCCAGGATCGGGCGCAGCTCCGCCGGATCGATGTCGCGCCGCTGCGGCATGGCGCGGCCGCGGCGTGCCGTCTCCCAATAATCGAGCGCCGCGCCGAGCACGCGGTCGGCGCGGAAGTCATAGCGCGCCGGTTTCGAGCCTGCGCCGGGAAGCGGCATGGTCCCGTTCAACCCTTTGTTTAGTGCGTCAGACGTTACGATCATGCCGTCCGTCGGGCAAGCGGGTGATGCGAAGCGTTGCAGGCGATCGTCGAAGAAGAGAGGGCGTGCGGCCGTGAGAGACCGCCGCCTCCGCGCAGGGTGGTCCCCCGCCATTGATATTTCCTTAAGCGGCCGGAGCGCCCGGCCCGGCCTCACTTGCCCTTGATCGCCTCGAGCGCGGCGGCCACGGCCTGGTGCTGGTCGCCCTCCGGCAGCAGCGCCAGCAGGCGCTGCCAATAGAGGCTCGCTTCCGCGAAATTGCGCTGCTGCGCCGCCGCGAGGCCGAGATACCACAGCGCCGCCGGCTGCTTCGGATCGAGCGTCTCGACCCGCTGCAGCAGTCGCACCGCGCGCTCGGGCATGGGCGTCTCGATCTTCCGGTCGGGCAGCAGCGCCTCGGCCTCGGCGAGCAGGATCGTGGCGTCCTGCGGCCTCAGCTTCGCCGCATGCTCATAGGCATCGGCGGCCTTGTCGGGCTCGCCGAGCACGCCATAGGCGCGGCCCAGCCGCAGCCAGCCCTCGACATTGTCGGGCTCGGCCTGCAGCTCCGCCGCGAGCTTCTCGACCATGCCGCGGATCATCTGCTGGCGCTGCTCCGGCGTCATGCGCGCCGCTTCCTGCATCTGCGCCGCGCTCGGCCCCGGCGCCGGTGGCGCCAGCGCGGGCGTCGCGATGCCGGCCTCGCGCGCGCTTTGCGCGATGCGCGTCTGCAGCTCGGCCCGCAGCGGCGAATCCGCCGGCTGCTCGGAGGCGAGCTTCTGCCAGGCGGCGATCGCCGTCGCGGCGCGGCCTGCCTGCGCCTCGCCCAGCGCCAGGTAGTAGCGCGCCTCGGCATTGCCGGGATCCTTGGCGATCGCCGTGTCGAAGGCGTGCTGCGCATCGGGCGTGACGATGCCGTCCGCCGCCATCACCAGCATCTCGCCATAGCCGGCGGCGACGTTCCGGTCGGTCCTGGGTCAGCCGCAGCGCCTGCCGATAGGCGGCGTCGCTCTTCTGCCAGAGGCTCAGCGCGGCGTCGCTGCGCGCCAGCAGCAGCCATTCCTCGGCATTGCCGGGATCGGCCTTGAGCCGTTGCTCCAGCGTGGCGACGGTCTTCTCGAGATCGCCATGGTCGCTTTCCGCCGCCCGCGCCCGCTCCTGCTGGCGCGCGGCGTAGGGCTCGTCGGGAACGCCCGGCGCGCCGATGCCGAGATAGATCAGCGCCGCCGCCGCCGGCAGCACCAGCGCGAGCGCCACGGCGAGAACGGGGCTGCCGGTGTCGCGGCGCGGCACCGGCGCTTCGGCCGCATCGGCGGCGAGCAGCCGGCGCTCGATCTCCAGCCGCGCGCTCGCGGCTTCGCCGGGCTCGATCAGCCCGCGGGCCGCATCGCGTTCGAGCTCGCGCAGCTGGTCGCGATAGACGGCGCGGTCGAATTCCGCGCGTTCGGGCGCCGGGCGCGTGCCCTTCATCAACGGCAGCACCACCGTCGCCATCACCACGAGGCACATGAGCGCCAGCGCGATCGCCAGCAGCATCACGACCCCTCGTCCAGCAGCCGCGCCAGGCGATGGCGCTCGTCGGCGCTGAGCGGCGGCGGCGGCGCGGCGTCGGGGCGCCGGCGCAGGCGCAGCAGGATGACGATTGCCGCCAGCACCAGCAGCGCCGGCGGGCCGAACCACAGCGCGTAGGTGGCGGGCTCGACCGGCGGCTTCAGCAGCACGAACTGGCCGTAGCGCGCGACGATATAGGCGATCGCCTGCTGGTCGCTGTCGCCGGCCTTGAGCCGCTCGCGCAGCAGCACGCGCAGATCATGGGCGAGGTCGGCGCTGCTGTCGTCGATCGATTCGTTCTGGCAGACGAGGCAGCGCAGCTCCTTGCTGATCGCCCGCGCCCGCGCCTCGAGCGCGGGATCGGCGAGCCGCTCGCCGGGCTCGACCGCCCGCGCGGCGGTGCCCAGCAGCAGCAGGAGCAGCGCCGCCAGCGCCCAGCGCCTCATGACGCGCCCAGCGCCTTGAGCCGCGGCAGCAGCAGCTGCTCCAGCGTCTCGGCGGTGAGCGGCCCGACATAGCGGAAGCGGATATGCCCTTGCTTGTCGATGAGATAGGTCTCGGGCACGCCATAGACGCCGAAATCGATGCCGGTGCGGCCGTTCTCGTCGAGACCGATGCGGCGGTAGGGATCGCCGAGCTGGTCGAGATAGTGCTTGGCGTCCGCCGGCTTGTCCTTGTAGGCGATGCCATAGAGCGGCACATGCTCCTGCTCGGAAAGCCGCATCAGCAGCGGCTCCTCGGTGCGGCAGGGCACGCACCAGGAGGCGAAGAAATTCACCACCGCCACCTTGCCCCTGAGCGAGGCGAGGCTGAGGCCGTCCTTCCCGTCGAAGCCGGCGAGCGTGAAATCGGGCGCCGGCTTGTCGATGAGCGCCGACGGCAGCAGCGACGGATCGCGGCCGGACTGCAGCTCCACGGCAAAATACCCGGCGAGCACGAGGAAGAGCGCTACGGGCAGCAGGTAGAGCGCGCGCTTCATGCGGCCGGCTGCGCTCCGCGCGGCGCCCGGGCGCGGGCGGCGATGCCGACGCGCCAGCGCCGGTCGCTGAGGCTGATGAGGCCGCCCGCGGCCATGGCCACCGCGCCGATCCAGATCCAGGGTACCAGCGGCTTCCAATAGGCGCGCACCGTCCAGCCGCGCGCGCCGTCATTGTCGCCGAGCGCCACGTAGAGATCGGCGAGCAGGTTGGTGTGGATCGCGGTCATCGCCGTCGTCATCTGCTGCAGCGGGAAGAAGCGCTTCTCCGGATGCATCACCGCGATGGTCTCGCCGCCCCGCGTCACCGTGATGCTGGCGCGGTCGGCGGTGAAGTTGGGCCCCGGCGTCCTGGCCACGCCGTCGAGATGCAAGGTGTAGCCGGCAATGGCGAGATCGCCGCCCGGCGCCACCACCTCGATGCGCTCCTGCTGCCAGGCGGAGGCGGCGATGCCGGCGACGGTGATGGCAAGGCCCATATGCGCCAGCGTCATGCCGTGCGCGGCCCGCGGCAGGCTGAGCGCCCGCCGCCAGCTCTCGGCAGCCGGCGCCCGCAGCAGCCGGATGCGGTCCGTCCATTCCATCGCCGCCGCCAGCAGCGCCCAGGCGGCGAGGCCGAGCCCGAGCACCGCCAGCACCGGCCCGCCGCCGGTCGCGTAGAGGCCGACCAGCACCACCACCACCGTGCCTGCCAGCGCCAGCCACAGCCGCTGCAGCGCCGCGGCGAGATCGCCGCGCTTCCACGCCAGCTGCGGGCCGACCGCGACGGCGATCAGCACCGGCACCATCAGCGGCACGAAGGTGCGATTGAAGAAGGGAAAGCCGACCGACAGCTTGGGTCCGCCCACCGCATCGGAGAACAGCGGGTAGAGGGTTCCCAGGAAGACCGTGGCGCAGCCGGTGCAGAGCAGCACGTTGTTGAGCACCAGCGCGCCTTCGCGCGAGATCGGCGCGAAGATGCCGCCGGCCTTGAGCCGCGGCGCGCGCGCGGCATAGAGCGTCAGCGAGCCGCCGACGGCGACCACCAGCAGCAGCAGGATGAAGCTGCCGCGCGCGGGATCGACGGCAAAGGCGTGCACCGAGGTCAGCACGCCCGAGCGCACCAGGAAGGTGCCGACCAGCGACAGCGAGAAGGTGATGATCGCGAGCAGGATGGTCCAGCTCTTGAGCGCGTCGCGCTTCTCGACCACGATCGCCGAATGCAGCAGCGCGGTGCCGACCAGCCACGGCATGAAGGACGCGTTCTCCACCGGGTCCCAGAACCACCAGCCGCCCCAGCCCAGCGTGTAATAGGCCCACCAGCTGCCCATGGCGATGCCGATGGTGAGCGCGCACCAGGCCGCCAGCGTCCAGGGCCTGACCCAGCGCGCCCAGGCGGCGTCGACGCGGCCCTCGATCAGCGCCGCCACCGCGAAGGAGAAGGCGACGGAGAAGCCGACATAGCCCAGGTAGAGGAAGGGCGGGTGGAAGGCGAGGCCGGGATCCTGCAGCACCGGGTTCATGCCGCGCCCGTCGAGCGGCGCCGGCATCAGGCGATGGAAGGGTTCGGAGGTGAGCAGGATGAACAGCAGGAAGCCGGTGCCGATCATCCCCTGCACCGCCAGCACGCGGGCGCGCAGCGCCGGCGGCAGATTGTCGCCGAACCACGCGACCGCGGCGCCGAACAGCGACAGGATGAAGACCCACAGGATCATCGAGCCTTCGTGATTGCCCCAGACGCCGGTGATCTTGTAGAGCAGCGGCTTCGCCGACGCGCTGTTCTCCGCGACGTTCGCCACCGAGAAATCCGAGGTGACGTAGGCATTGATCAGCGCCGCGAAGGCGAGGCTCACCAGCACGAACTGCGCCACGGCCGTGCTCTGCCCCAGCGTCATCCAGCCGGCATTGCGCCGGGCGGCGCCGACCAGCGGCACGCTCGCCTGCACGATCGCCAGCAGCAGTGCCAGGATCAGCGCGAAATGGCCGAGTTCGACGATCATCGAGCGGTCTCCTGTGACGGCGCCGGCCCGCCGGCTGCCCCTTCCTGCCAGTGGCCGGATTTCTTGAGCGCCTCCACGACCTCGCGCGGCATGTATTTCTCGTCATGCTTGGCCAGCACCTGTCGGCATCGAACGTGCCGGCGGGGCCGAGCTTGCCCTCGACCACGACGCCTTGGCCCTCGCGGAAGAGATCGGGCAGCAGCCCGGTATAGGTCACCGCCACGGCGCTGGTGCCGTCGGTGACGCGGAAATGCACGGTCTTGCCGTCGGCCGAGCGCACCACGCTCGATTGCTGGACCAGGCCGCCGAGGCGCAGGCGGCGTCCGTCCGGCACCCTCTCCGCCTTGAGCTCGGAGGGGCTGATGAAGAAGGCGAGGCTGTCATTGGCGCTGAGCGCCAGCAGGACCAGCGTCGTCGCCACGGCGAGCATGCCGAGGCCCAGCAGCACGGCGAGCATCCGGCGGCGCTTTCGCGTCATGGCTCGTCCCTGCCCTGCAGCTGTTCCAGCGCGCGCCGGTGGCGGCGATAGGCGCCGAGGCTCCAGGCCAGCAGCCCGCCGAGCACGATGACGGTCAGGGCATAGGCCGGCCAGACATAGCGCGGCATAGCCGCCCATGGCGAAGAACCGCGTCACCTCGCCGTTCACGACGCCGCCGCCGGACGCCGCGCCGCCGCGAGGCGGTCGATCTCCGCCAGCCGCAAGGCCCGCGATCTTCGCCGCCATCAGCGCCGTGCGCATGCGGATCATCAGCAGCGCGAAGAAGAACAGCATGAAGCCCAGCGCCATCACCAGCAGCGGCCACAGCATCGAGGGCGCGATGGTCGGCCCGCCGAGGCGGAAGACGCTCGCCGGCTGGTGCAGCGTGTTCCACCAATCGACCGAGAATTTGATGATCGGCAGGTTGACGATCCCGACCAGCGCCAGGATGGCGCCGGCGCGGGCGCCGCGCTCGGGCTCGTCGAAGGCGTTCACCAGCGCGATGATATCCGAGATAGAGGAAGAACAGCACCAGCACCGAGGTGAGCCGCGCATCCCACACCCACCAGGTGCCCCACATCGGCTCGCCCCAGAGCGATCCCGTGACCAGGCAGAGGAGGGTGAAGCCGGCGCCGAGCGGCGCCGCGGCTTTGCGCGGCGATGTCGGCGAGCGGATGGCGCCAGATCAGCGCGACGGCGCTCGCCACCGCCATCAGCGCATAGACGAAGCTCGCCATCCAGGCGGCGGGCACATGCACGAACATGATGCGCACCGCCTCGCCCTGCTGATAGTCGGGCGGAGCCACGAACAGCGCGAGGTAGAGCCCGATCGCGAGCAGCGCCGCCGCGCCCGCGCCGCACCACGGCAGCAGCGTCGCCGACAGGCGCATGAAGCGGGCAGGATTGGCGAAGCGATGCATCACGACATACTCGGGCAGTCCCGCGGTCACTCCAACGCCTGGCGCAGCGCGGCGGCGGCGGCAAGCGGGGAGAGCGGCAACGCTCCGGCCAGCAGCGCGCCCAGCAGGAGCAGATGCGGCCGCGCCGGAAAGCCCCCGATGCTCGCTTCGATGGCGCCGACGCCGAAAATCAGGACCGGTATATAGAGCGGCAGCACCAGCAGCGACAAGAGCACGCCGCCGCGCCGGGCCCCGAGGCTCAGCGCCGCGCCCACCGCGCCGATCAGGCTGAGGGTGGGCGTGCCCAGCAGCAAGCCCGCCAGCAACGCCGGGTATCCCGCCTCGTCGAGATGCAGCAGCAGGCCCAGCAACGGCGCCGCCACGATCAGCGGCAGGCCCGTGACCAGCCAATGCGCCAGGCACTTGGCCAGGACCTGCAGCTCGAGCGGCAGCGGCATCAGCGCCAGCGCCTCGAGGCTGCCATCCTCCCAATCGGCCTGGAACAGGCGCTCCAGCGACAGCAGCGCCGCGAGCAGCGCCGTCACCCACAGGATGCCGGCGGCGATGCGCTGCAGCAATTCCGGCTCCGGCCCGACGCCGAAGGGAAAGAGGATGGTGGCGAGCACGAAGAAGCCCACCACCATGGCGGCATCGCCCCCCTGGCGCAGCGCCAGGCGCAGATCCCGCTCGACCAGCAGGCGGAAGGCGCTCATGCCGCGAAATCGCCCAAGCCGAGGGCGGTGGCAGCCGTCAGCGGCAGGGCGGTATGGGTCGAGAGCGCGACCCGCCCGCCCGCCGCGCGATGCGCCGCGATCGCCTCCAGCAGATCGGCGACCGCATCGGCGTCGAGGCCGGTGGTGGGCTCGTCCAGCAGCCAGAGCGGCGCCGGGCTCGCCACCAGCCGTGCCAGTGCCAGCCGCCGGCGCTGCCCGGCCGACAGCATCCGGCACGGCCAGTCCGCCAGCGCCGCCAGGCGGAAGCGCGCCAGTGCCGCCGCCACATCGCCGCCGCCGCGCATGCCCGCCCAGAAGGCGAGCGTCTCGGCGACGGTGAGCACCGGTTTCACCGCCTCCTGATGGCCGATGAAATGGAGGCGCGCGCGATGCGCCGCGGGATCGTCGGCCAGCGCCGCGCCGTCCCAGGAGAGCGTCCCCGCCTCCGGCCGGCCGAGACCGGCCATCAGCCGCAGCAGGCTGGACTTGCCGCTGCCGTTGGGTCCGGTCAGCAGCAGCACGTCGCCGGGGGCCAGAAGGAAGGAGAGCCCGGCAAAGACCAGCCGCTCGCCGCGGCGGCAGGCGAGGTCGGTGCCGGCGAAGCCGGCGGCGGGGAGCGCGGGGCGGGAAAGGGCGGGCATGCCGGGGCCGCATGATGCCACGCCGGTTCCGGTGCTTCCCGCAAAAAGCGACGGCCCCGGCAGGGGGAGGGGGCCGGGGCCGTCTATGAAGCGGTCGGGGGGGGTGGACCGCTCGCGAAGAGCGCAGACGAGCCGATATCGTCGCGCCCCCTTAGTAGACGTCGGGAATGCGACCCGAATTCGATGGAATCATGGCGAAACGGTGATTTCTGCCCCGGCTCGCCTGCCTGCCGGCGCCGCCAAGCTGCCGCGCCTCGCTCGAAACCTTCGGATATGGGCAGGCGTTACGACATCGCCGCGTCGCATCATCGCCGCGGGCGCATTGAAGGGGAAGCGCGACATGACGATCCTGGACGACATCAAGGCCGATCACGACGAAGCCAGAACCCTGTTGAAGACCGTGCTCGAGACCGGGGTGGCGGGCGAGCGGACCGAGCTCTTCAAGGAGTTCCGCAAGAAGATCACGGCCCACAACCGCTCCGAGGAGAAGGTGTTCTATCACCGTCTGGAAGCCACCGAGGATGGCAGAAGCGAGGCGCTGGAAGCCGAGGTCGAGCACCAGACCGCCGACCGCCTGATCGAGGATCTCTCGCGCATGCGCGCCAAGGACAGCGACAAATGGACGGCGCGCTGCACCGTGCTGCTGGAGCTGCTGGAGCGTCACATCGAGGAGGAGGAAAGCGAGGTCTTCACGGCGGCGCGCAAGCTCTTCGACCGCGCGACGCTGGAGAAGATGGGCGAGGCTTTCGCCGCCGAGAAGGCCAAGCATGGCGTGCCGGCCGAAGCGGCGGGGGACGCGTAGGCTTCGAATTCAGCCCTGCCGCGGCGCCGCCAGCGCCGGGGATGGCGGCCGGCGGCGCAAGGGAGGGAAAGGGTGGTCGACGTAGCACGAGGCCTCAAGGAAGGCCTGCCTCATCCGCTCGGCGCCAGCTGGGACGGGAAAGGCACCAACTTCGCCATTTTCTCGGCCAATGCGACGAGGGTGGAGGTCTGCCTCTTCGACGCGAAGGGCGAGCGCGAGCGGGAGCGCATCCCATTGCCGGAATTCACCGACGAGATCTGGCATGGCTACCTGCCGGAGGTTCATCCCGGCTCGATCTACGGCTACCGGGTGCACGGCCCTTACGAGCCCGATGCCGGCCACCGCTTCAACCCGCACAAGCTGCTGCTCGACCCCTATGCCTATGGCCATTTCGGCGATCTCGACTGGAACCCCGCGGTCTTCGGCTACACCATGGAGTCCGGCGACGACACGACGTTCGACGAGCGCGACAGCGCGCCCTTCGTGCCCAAAGGCGTGGTCGTCGACCCCGCCTTCGCGTGGCGCGGCGAGCCGTCGCGCCGCGCCGTGGCCTGGGACCGCACCATCCTCTACGAGACGCATGTCCGGGGCTTCACCAGGCTCCATCCCGGCGTGCCCGAGCGCTGGCGCGGCACCTATGCCGGCTTCACCAGGGAGGTGGTGGCGTATATCCGCTCGCTCGGCGTCAGCTCGGTCGAGCTCTTGCCGGTCCACACCTTCATCAGCGACAGCCATCTGCTCGAGAAGGGGCTCACGAACTATTGGGGCTACAACTCGATCGGCTTTTTCGCCCCGGACCCGCGCTATGCCAGCGAGCGCGAGCAGACGCTGCGCGAGTTCAAAGAGATGGTCGCCCGCTTTCACGAGGCGGGTCTCGAGGTGATCCTCGACGTCGTCTACAACCACACCGCGGAAGGCAACGAGCGCGGGCCGACGCTGTCCTTCAAGGGCATCGACAACGCCTCCTATTACCGGCTGATGCCGGACACGCCGCGCTACTACATCAACGACACCGGCACCGGCAACACGCTGAACCTCAGCCATATGCGGGTGATCCAGATGGTCGCGGACAGTCTCAGATATTGGGCGACCGAGACCCATGTCGACGGCTTCCGCTTCGATCTCGGCACCATTCTCGCGCGGGAGCCGAACGGCTTCGACACTCAGAGCGGCTTTCTCAAGGCGTGCTGCCAGGACCCGGTGCTGGGCGCGGTGAAGCTCATCGCCGAGCCCTGGGATTGCGGCCCCGGCGGTTATCAGGTCGGCGGCTTTCCGCCGGGCTGGGCGGAATGGAACGACCGCTTCCGCGACACCGCCCGGGATTTCTGGAGGGGCGAGGCGCCGGCAGCGAGCCTCGCCGCGCGCCTCTGCGCCTCGGGCGACGTCTTCAACCATCGCGGCCGCAAGCCCTGGGCGAGCGTCAACTTCATCGCGGCGCATGACGGGTTCACGCTCGACGACCTCGTGACCTACGACGAGAAGCACAACGAGGCCAATGGCGAGGACAACAACGACGGCAGCTCCGACAACCGCTCGTGGAACTGCGGCGTCGAAGGGCCGACCGGCGACACGGCAATCAACGCGCTGCGCGATCGTCAGCGCCGCAACCTCTTGAGCACGCTGCTGCTCGCGCAGGGCACGCCGATGCTGCTGGCGGGTGACGAGTTCGCGCGCAGCCAGAAGGGCAACAACAACGCCTACTGCCAGGACAACGACATCAGCTGGGTCGATTGGGCGGCGGCGGAGAAAGGCCGACCGCTCACCCGCTTCGTCCAGAAGCTGACGGCGCTGCGCGCCCGATATCCGATCCTGCGCCGCGGCCGCTTCCTCACCGGCGCCTATGACGAGGCGTTGGGCGTGAAGGATGTCGCCTGGATCAATGCCAACGGCGCCGAGATGACGCCGGAGCAGTGGGGCGATGCGGCCATGCGCTGCTTCGGCATGCTGATGGACGGCCGCGCGCAGGCGACCGGCATCCGCCAGCGGGGACAGGAAGCCACGCTGCTGATGGTGCTCAACGCGCATCACGATGTGGTGCAGTTCACCTTGCCGGAGATTCCCAGCGGCGGCAGCTGGTCGCTGCTCATCGATACCAACTTGCCGGAGCAGGCGGAGAAAGGCGGCTTCGCGGCCGGACACGTCTATGAGGTGACCGCGCGCTCGCTCCTGCTCTTCGCGCTCGAGCGCTGAGGCGGCCGGCATGACGGGCTCATCGAAAGCATCGCCGCGTCCGGCGGAGCGCGAGGCGCTGCTTGCGGCGCGTCAGCGGCTCAAGATGGCGCGCTCGGTCCATGCCTATGTCCGCGGCAACACCGGCAAATTCTACGAGTGGCTCGCGGCGGACGGGCGGCGCCTGCCGCAGGGACCGCCGGTCTGGATTTGCGGCGACTGCCATGTCGGCAATCTCGGCCCGGTCGCCGATGCCGATGGCAAGGTCCATATCCAGATGCGCGATTTCGACCAGTCGGTGATCGGCAATCCCGCCAACGACCTCATCCGCCTCGCCCTCTCGCTGGCGGCGGCGGCGCGTGGCTCGGACCTGCCCGGGGTCACCACGGCGAAGATGATGGAGCAGATGATCGAGGGCTATCGCCGCGCGCTGGCGCCCCGCGCCGACATGCGCGAGCGCGAAGGCAAGTGGCCGCACGCCGTGACGTTCGTGATGCGAGAGGCCTTCGATCGCACCTGGAAGACGCTCGCCAAAGAGCGTCTCGACGGCGTCAAGCCCAGCATCCCGTTGGGCAAGCGGTTCTGGCGGCTCTCCCGCCAGGAGCAGCGCGCCGTCGCCGATCTCTTCCAGACCGAAGCGGCGCGGCGGCTCGTGACCGGCCTCGGCACGCGGAGGAACGCGGCGGAGATCGAGGTGCTCGACGCCGCCTATTGGGTGAAGGGCTGCAGCTCGCTGGGCCGCTTGCGCTTTGCCGTGCTCCTCGGCGTCGGCAAGGATCATCGCGAGGAGGGCGGGCTCTGCCTCATGGACATCAAGGAGGCCATCCAGCCGCTGGCGCCGCGCGCGGCGCATGCCGGAATGCCGCGCGACAACGCCGCTCGCGTGGTCGAAGGCGCCCGCAGCCTGGCGCCGGCGCTGGGCGGGCGGATGCTGTCGGCGCGGCTGCTGGGTAAAGCCGTGTTCGCGCGCGAACTCCTGCCGCAGGATCTGAAGGTGGATATCGAGCGGCTGACGCGGGAAGACGCCATGCGTGCCGCGCACTACCTCGCCTGGGTCGTCGGCATGGCGCATGCCCGGCAGCTCGATGCCGGCGACCGCCGCCGCTGGCGCAAGGAGATGAGCCGCAACCACGCCAAGCGCCTGGACGCGCCTTCCTGGCTCTGGAGCAGCGTCGTCGATCTCGTCTCCAGCCACGAGGCGGGATATCTCGACCATTGCCGGAGATACGCCCTGGCGGGCGTCCTGTCGCGCTAATCGTAGGTGCGCTGATCCTCGATCACCTTGCCGTCATTGGGCAGGCTGCCCGGCGCCACCAGCTCGACCCGGCCGTTGAGCTTGGTCGCCGAAGCGAGGCTCTCGGCCAGGCGCGCGGCGAGCGCGGCGTCGGTGCCGGGGGCGACCTCGACCTTGAGCGTCATGACGTCGCTGCGCCCGTCATGGCTGACCACCAGCCGGGCGCGGCCAATGCCGCCATGGCGCTTCACCGTCTCGGCGACCTGCTCGGGATGGACGAACATGCCCTTGACCTTGGTGGTCTGGTCGGCGCGGCCCATCCAGCCCTTGATGCGCCGATTGGTGCGGCCGCAGGGGCTCGGGCCCGGCAGGATCGCCGAGAGATCGCCGGTGCCGAAGCGGATCAGCGGATAGTCCGGCGTCAGCGTCGTCACCACCACTTCGCCGACCTCGCCCTCGGGGAGCACGTCGCCGGTGCCGGGCCGCACCACTTCGAGCAGGATGCCCTCGTCGACCACCAGCCCCTCGCGCGCCTCGGTCTCGTAGGCGATGGTGCCGAGATCGGCCGTGCCATAGGCCTGGAAGGCGGCGATGCCATGGCTCGCCACGATGCCTTGCAGCGCCGGCGGGAAGGCCTCGCCCGAGACCAGCGCGCGCTTCAGCGAGGAAAGGTCGGCGCCGCTCTCACGCCCCTTCTCCAGGATGATGCGCAGGAAGGACGGGGTGCCGACATAGCCAAGCGGGCGCAGATCGCCGATGGCGCGCAGCTGCAGCTCGGTCTGGCCGGTGCCGCCGGGGATGACGGCGCAGCCCAGCGCATGCGCACCCGTCTCCATCATCGCGCCGGCCGGCGTCAGGTGATAGGAGAAGCAGTTGAGCAGCAGGTCGCCGGCGCGAAAGCCCGCGGCGAAGAGCGGGCGCGCCATGCGCCAATAATCCGGCCGCCTTCCCTCGGGATCGTAGATCGGCCCCGGCGACATGAAGATGCGCGCGAGCCCTCCGGTCCCGGTCGCGGCGAGCCCGCCGAAGGGCGGCCTCTCCTGCTGCAGCGCCAGGAGCTGATGCTTGCGCGTCACCGGCAGCGCGGCGAGCGCCTGCCGGCTGGTCACCTGCTGCGGCTCGACATCGCCGAGCAGCGCGGCGAAATAAGGCGCGTGCCGCTTGGCATGGGCGAGCTGCCGCGGCAGCGCCGCCAGGAGATCGGCCTCGCGCTCCGCCGGATCGCGGGTCTCCAACGCGTCGTAGTAGCGGCGCTCGGGCATCGCCTCAGGCCAGCCAGCGCTTGCGCCGGCGGTAATGCTTGACCTCGCGGTAGCTCTTGCGGCCGGTGGCGGAGAGGCCGAGATAGAATTCCTTCACATCCTCGTTGGCGCGCAGCGCCGCGGCGTCGCCATCCATCACCACGCGGCCGTTCTCCAGGATGTAGCCGTAATCGGCATAGCGCAGCGCAATGTTGGTGTTCTGCTCGGCGAGCAGGAAGGAGACGCCGGCGTCGCGGTTGAGGCGGCTCACGATCTCGAAGATCTCCTCGACGATCTGCGGCGCCAGCCCCATCGACGGCTCGTCGAGCAGGATCAGCCTGGGGTTGGCCATCAGCGCGCGGCCGAGCGCGGTCATCTGCTGCTCGCCGCCGGAGATGTAGCCGGCGAGCCCGGCGCGGCGCTCCCTGAGCCGCGGGAAATAGCCATAGACGCGCTCGAGATCGCGCCGCAGCTCGGCCTTGCCGTCGCGCCGGGTGAAGGCGCCGGTGAGCAGATTCTCCTCGACCGTGAGATGGCCGAAGCAGTGTCGCCCTTCCATCACCTGGATGACGCCGCGGCGGACGAGATCGTTGGGGGTGAGCCGGTCGACGCGCTCGCCCTCGTAGCGGATGGCGCCCTTGGTCACCTCGCCGCGCTCGGCCTGCAGCAGGTTGGAGATCGCCTTCAAGGTGGTGGTCTTGCCGGCGCCGTTGGCGCCCAGCAGCGCCACGACGCGGCCTTTCGGCACCGCCAGCGACACCCCTTTCAGCACCAGGATGACGCGGCTGTAGATGACCTCGATGTTGTTGACGCTGAGCAGCGCGTCGCTCTCGGTCATGACGGCTCCGATGGTTTCCCCGCGCCCCTCTCCCGCGCGAGCGGGAGAGGGGCGGGCGAAGGCTACTTCGCTTCCGCCGCCTGCGCGGCGCAGTCGCGCGGCTTGATGCCCTTTTCCTGGGCGTATTTCAGCGCCGATTCCTTGTACTGCGCGCGCAGCACGTCGTTATGCGGCTGGATCCAGTCGGAGGCGACGTTCCAATGCTTGCCATCCCACTGGATGATGCGGACATTGCCGTTGCCCTTGTGATCCTCGCAGGACAGCTTGAGCGGGATGGCGAGGCCCTCGAATCCCAGCAGCGCCAGCCGCGCCGGGGTGACGTTGAGATGCTCGAGGCCCCATTGCACCTGCGCGCCGCTCATCGGCTTCTTGCCGAAATGCTCCTGCGCCGTGCGCACCGCCTCGAGATCGTACATGGCGTTGATCACGCCGCGGTCATAGAGCACCTCGCCGACCTCGTCCTTCTTGCCGTGGCCGCCGCCCTTGGCATAGACGTATTTGAGGATGTCCCTGATCACGGGGTAGTCGGCGCCCACGCCGTGGAAGGTGGTGGCCTTGTAGCCCTTGGCCGCGGCGCCGGCGGGGATCACGTCGGGCTCGGCGCCGGAACACCAGACGCCGATGAAGTGATCCATCGGATAGCCCACCGCCGCCGCCTCCTTGATGGCGGTCGAGTTCATCACGCCCCAGCCCCACATGAACACCCAGTTCGGCCGCTTCTGGCGGATCTGCAGCCACGCCGCCTTCTGGTCGATGCCGGGGGGCGAGACCGGGTATTTGTCGAATTCGAACCCGTCCTCCTTGGCCAGGCGCTCGAGCGTCGCGATCGGCTCCTTGCCATAGGCGCTGTCGTGATAGACGAGCGCGATCTTCTTGCCCTTGAGCTTCGCGGCGCCGCCTTCCTGCTGCGCCACATAGGTCACCATGGCGTCGGCCGAATCCCAGTACGTCGCCGGGAAGGGGAAATCATAGGGGAAGACCGGGCCGTAGCTGGCGTCGGCGCGGCCATAGCCCTCGGTGATGAGCGGGATCTTGTCCGCCGCGGCGCGCTCGAGCAGCGCGTAGGTGATGCCGGTGGAGAGCGGATCGACATAGGCCGCCCCCTTGGTCTTCAGCCGCTCATAGCATTCGACGCCCTTGTCGTTGTTGTAGCCGTCCTCGCATTCCTCATAGGCGATCTTGACGCCGTTGATGCCGCCGTCGCGGGCGTTGAGCATGTCGAGATAGTCGGCATAGCCATTGGCGAAGGGGATGCCGTTGGGCGCGTAAGGGCCGGTGCGATAGACGAGACGCGGCACGAACTGCTCGTTCTGCGCCAGCGCCGGGCCGCCGGCCAACCCCCATCCGGCCGCGGCGGCGACGACCAGCGCGGCAAAGCCTTTTACTCGCATGGATACCCTCCCTGAAAGATTAGGTTGCTATTGTTACTTGCCGATCACACTACCCCTGTGTCGGGGCGGGTGCAAATGGCGCGATGGGGTGGGCGGTCGGTCGCCGGGAGCGCCGCGCCCGCTACGGCAGCGGCGTCATCGGGATAGCAGGATCGAAGCAGACCAGCTCGACCGTGTTGTCCTCGGGATCCCTCAGATAGATCGACCGCCAGCCGATCCAGGAATGGAGGGCGGTGTCGGTCGGGATGCCCAGCCCTTCGAGATGGGCGAGCGCGCGCTCATACGCGTCGCACGCGATCTCCAGCGCGAAGTGATGGAGCGTGGTGCGCGTGGGATCATGGCCCGACCACTCCCGGCGGTGGAAATTGGAGGGCTGGCGGTCGCGAAAGAATCCCACGATCTGGGTGTGGCCGCCGAAGCCCTCGGCGACGCGCAGGAAGGCGATGTCCTCGGAGACGCGCCGCAGCAGCTCGAGCCCCAGCGCCCGGCGATAGAACGCGATCATGCCGTCGAGGTCGCGCACGCGCAGCACGATCTCGCCGACGCCTTTGGCCGTAAAGCCGATATCCGCTGTCATCGCCGCGATCTCCGGGCCCAGCGGGGAAAGCATCGCGCGACGCTTGGCCCTTTGTAAAGCGGCGCCGCGCTTTACTCCGACGGGCGTCTCGGCCACAGTCGCCGGCGAGCGGCGCCTCGCGAGCAAATGGGAGCCGCGCCCGCCGGGTGCTGTCCGCCGATGACCGCCTTCACCGACTCGCTTCGTCTGTTGCGCACGCGGCGCTTCGGCACGTTCTGCTTCGCCAGCCTGCTCTCCAATCTTGGCACCTGGGCGCAGCAGGTGGCGGAGCCCTGGCTCCTGCTCAGCCTCGGCGCGTCGTCCTTCCTGATCGGGCTCGACAGCTTCGCCATGGCGGCGCCGGTCTGGCTGCTGACGCTGCCGGGGGGAATCCTGGCCGACCGGCGGGACCGCCGCCGCATCATCGGCACCTGCCAGTCGATCCAGATGCTGTGTCCGACGCTGCTGGTCGTGCTGCTGCTGACCGGGGCGGTGCGGCCCTGGATGGTGATCGCCCTCTCGGTGGTCGTGGGCGTCACCGACGCGCTGTCCATGCCGTCCTTCCAGTCGATCGTGCCGTCGATCGTCGAGCGGCGTCAGATCGCCTCGGCTCTCGCGCTCAACGCGACGCAATTCAACCTGTCGCGCATTCTGGGCCCGGCGCTGGCCGGCATCCTGATGGCGAGCGTCGGCGCGGTCGGGTGCTTCGCCTTGAACGCGGCATCCTATCTGCCCTTCATCTGGGTGGCGCTGTGGATCCTGCCGCGCGGCCGGTCGCGCCGCTCCGGCGAGCCGCGCGAGGGCGGGCGTCTCTTCGACGGCCTCGGCGACATCCTGCGCAGCGCGCATCTGCGGGGCGCGCTGCTCACGGTGCTGCTGACCAGCGTGTTCTGCGGCCCGCTCATCGTCTTTTGTCCGGTGCTGGTCAAAGAGGCGCTCAAGGGCGACGTCAATGATTTCAGCATCGCGATCGGCGCCTTCGGCGTCGGCGGTCTGCTCGGCGCAGCCGCGCTTCTCGGGGTCGATCCCGGCCGCGACCGCCGGCGCCTCAGCTCCTGGTCCGCCGCCTTTTATGGCCTGGTCCTGATGCTGGCCGGGCTGAACCCGTGGTTCTGGGGGCTGCCCGCGCTGCTGGTGCTTGCCGGCGTGTCGATGAGCATCAGCAACACCTCGGCGAACTCGTTGCTGCAGGCGACGGCGGTGCCGGCGCTGCGCGGCCAGACCGTCAGCCTCTACATGCTGGCGCTTCGCGGCGGCCTTTCCGTCGGCAGCCTGCTGACCGGGGTATCGATAAGCCTGCTCGGCGTGCGCCACGCGCTGCTGCTCAACGGCGCGCTGGCGGTCGCGGCGCAGCTCGCGCTCGGCCGCGAATGGGTCCGCGCGCCGGCACCGAAATCCGCCGCCTAGCCGAACCGCCCCGTGACATAGGCCTCGGTGCGCGGATGCTTCGGCCGGGTGAAGATGACCTCCGTGCGCTCGAACTCGATGATCTCGCCGAGATACATGAAGGCCGTGTAGTCGGAGACGCGCGCCGCCTGCTGCATGTTGTGGGTGACGATGACCACGCAATAGTCGCGCTTCAGCTCGTCGATCAGCTCCTCGATATGGTTGGTCGAGACCGGATCGAGGGCGGAGGCAGGCTCGTCGAGCAGCAGGATCTCGGGCTCGATGGCGATGGTTCGCCCGACGCAGAGGCGCTGCTGCTGCCCGCCCGACAGCGACAGGCCGCTGTGATGCAAGATGTCCTTCACCTCGTCCCACAGCGCCACCCGGTGCAGCGTCCGCTCGACGCGCTCGTCGAGCGCCGACGGAGAAAGCTTCTCGTAGAGCCTGACGCCGAAGGCGATGTTCTCGTAGATCGACATGGGAAAGGGCGTCGGCTTCTGGAACACCATGCCCACCCGCGCGCGCAGCAGGTCGAGATCGACCGAGCGCTCGAGGATGTTGCGGCCGTCGATCAGGACCTCGCCGGTGCAGCGCTGATCGGGATAGAGCTCGTAGATCCGATTGAAGACGCGCAGCAGCGTCGACTTGCCGCATCCCGAGGGGCCGATCAGCGCGGTGACGCATTTGTCGCGAATGGCGAGATTGATGCCGTGAAGCGCGCGCGAGGCGCCGTAGTAGAAGTCGAGATTGCGGACGACGATCTTCTCCGCGGTCTCAGTCTCTCGCCGTTCGACCGGAACGGGCCGCGCGGGCAGCGAGACCAGCCCTCCCGCGCTGCGCTGGGGCGTGTCGATCTTTGCCATGCCTGCTCCTTGCGGGCTCGTCGGCGTCTCGCCCGCCCCGGCCCTGATAGCGGTATTTTGATTAGCGCTCTTTGCCGCCCTGGGCCGTGATGCAAATCAAGGCGCGCCGATCGCTCTTCGCCTATGAGGCATCGGCGGCGTCGTTGTCATCTTTTCGTCATCATGCCGCCGGCCGCGCTTGAGCTGGATCAAAGCCGCGCCGGGCGGCGCCCGGTATTTTGTCGCAGTCGCAATGTCGAACGAGGTGCGAGATGAGAAAGTTCATCCTGGCGACGGATGGTTCGGAGGGTGCGCTCCGTGCGCTCGACTTCGCCGTGAGACTTGCGGTGGCGCTGGACGCGGAACTCTCTCTGGTCAACGTCACGGCGGATATGGGGCTGAGCCACGACGAGCTGCGTGAGTTCTCGCGCACGGAAAACGTGTCGCTGGCCGAGGTCCTCGACGCCCAGGCGCAACAGGTTCTGGAGCGGACGAAGGCGCGGGCGCTGGAGCTCGGGGCGCGTCGGCTGCGGACCGAGGCGGCGAGCGGCGATGCCGCGGAAATGATCCTCGCCATCGCGGCGCGCGAGGGGGCGGACGCCATCATCGTCGGCAAGCGCGGCTGGGGCCCGTTGCGCGGTATGCTGCTCGGCAGCGTCTCGCAGAAGCTTGCCTCGCTCGCGCGCTGTCCGGTGATCGTCGTTCCCTGACCCGGCGACGGGCCGCCTGCGATCAACCGGCCGGAGCGCGATCCTCGATCGATTCCGCCACTTCCTCGCAGATCGCTGCCAGCTCGAGCAGCTCCGTCACCAGCGCGTCATCGGTGACGGTCCGCGCCCGATCGCGAAACCTCACCCCCTGCTCGCGCCAAAACGCCGCATCCTCCATGGCGCATCTCCGCGATGCTTGCGACGGTCAAAGGCTAACATGCAATACCGGGCCCACGAAAGCCGGAGCGGCGCCAGCGCTAAAATGACACACCCTACGGCCGGCGCCGAAACATCGGCCGCCCCGCCGGCGCTACATAAAGGGGACCAACCCCGAAAGGACGGTTCCCCATGCTCACCCTGTCGATCCGCTACACGCTCGATCCCGCCAAGCTCGCCGATTTTGCCGCCTACGCCCGCGCGCTGGCGGCTCCCGCGGAGCGCTGCGGCGCGCTCGGCGTCGCCTATTTCCTGCCGACCAAATTCGCCGGCCCGACCAACGCCGCGCTGGCGCTGATCGATTTTGCCAGCCTCGCCGACTATGAAAGGTATCGCGACCGCTTGGCGCGCGATCCCGAGGCGGTGGAGGTCCACGGCCAGGCGGTGCGCTCGGGCTGCATCCTGGTCGAGGACCGCACCATCCTGCAGCGCGTCGGCGCCTGATCCCCGGTCAGTACGGGAACGGCCAGAGCCGGAGCTTCTCCTTGGCGATCTGCCAGAGCCGCGCCAGGCCGCGCGGCTCGACGATCAGGAAGAAGATGATGAGCGCGCCGAAGATCATCGATTGCAGGTTGGAGACGGTATTGACCGGGATCTCGAGACCGACCAGCCGCGGCGCGTTCTCGAGAAAGATCGGCAGCAGCACGATGAAGGCGGCGCCGAGGAACGAGCCCAGGATGCTGCCGAGTCCGCCGATGATGATCATGAACAAGATCTCAAAGGAGCGGTCGATGTCGAAGGCCAGAGGCTCGACCCCGCCGGTATAGATGAAGGCCCACATCGCGCCGGCGATGCCGCAATAGAAGGAGCTCACGGCAAAGGCCAGGAGCTTGGTGCGGAGCGGCCGGATGCCGATGATCTCGGCGGCGATATCCATGTCGCGGATCGCCATCCAGGATCGGCCGACGCGCCCGCGCACCAGGTTCTTGGCGACCAGCGCCAGCACCGCCACGAAGCTCAGCACGAAGAGGTATTTGTCGACCGAGCCCGCTTCGGCCCCGGTGACGTAGAAGGTGCCGAACACGGCGCGCTGCGGCGCGCTGATGACGCCCGAGGCGCTGTAATTGGTGAACCAGGGGAATTTGTTGAACATCCAGATCAGGAAGAACTGCGAGGCGAGCGTCGCCACCGCGAGGTAGAACCCCTTGATGCGCAGGCTGGGGAAGCCGAAGAGCAGCCCCACCAACGCGGTGATCAGCCCGGCGAGGAGGAAGATCGCCACGATGTTGAGGCCGGGAAAGGAGGTGGCGAGCTTGTAGGTCGCGAACGCGCCCACCGCCATGAAGCCGCCGGTGCCGAGCGAGACCTGGCCGGCATAGCCCGTCAGCAGGTTGAGCCCGAGCGCCGCCAGCGAGAACACCAGGAACGGGATCATGATGGTGAGCAGCCAGTACTCGCTGCCCAGCAGCGGGACCGCGACATAGGCCACGAGCAGCGCCGCGGCGATCAGGAAGCGGTCCTGCCGGATCGGGAAGATCGCCTCGTCCGCGGCATAGCTGGTCTTGAACTGCCCGGCCTCGCGATAGAGCATGCTAGGGCTCCTACACCCGCTCGATGATGCGCTCGCCGAACAGGCCCTGCGGCCGGAACAGCAGGAAGACCAGCGCCAGCCCATAGGCGAACCAGTCCTCGATCGCGCCGCCGGTGGCCGGGCCCCAGAACACCTCGGCGACCTTCTCGCCGGCGCCGACGATCAGCCCGCCGACGATGGCGCCGGGCACCGAGGTGAAGCCGCCCAGGATCAGCACCGGCAGCGCCTTCAGCGCCACCAGCGAGATCGAGAACTGCACGCCGAGGCTGCTGCCCCAGAGGATGCCGGCAACCAGCCCGACCATCCCCGCCACCGCCCAGACGATGACCCAGATGGTCTTCAGCGGAATGCCCACCGATTGCGCCGCCTGGTGGTCGTCGGCCACCGCGCGAAGCGCGCGCCCCACCGCCGTCTTCTGGAAGAACACGGCGAGGAGCGCCACCAGGCTGCCGCAGACCGCCGCGGCCACCAGGTCGAATTCGTTGACCAGCACGCCGCCGATGATCAGCGGCTGGTTCGGGATGCCGATATCGAGCGGGTGGACGTTGCCGCCCCAGACCAGCTGGCCGAAGCCGCTGAGGAAGTAGGTGAGGCCGATGGTGGCCATGAACAGGATGATCTGCGGCTGGTTGACCAGCGGCCGCAGCACCACCCGCTCGATGGCGAAGGCCATCGCCGTCATCACCAGCGCGGCGATGACGAACGCGGCCCACACCGGCAGACCCTTCTCCAGCATGCCGACGAAGGTCAGCGCGGCGAACAGCACCATTGTGCCCTGGGCGAAGTTGAACACGCCCGAGGCCTTGTAGATCAGCACGAAACCCAGCGCGACCAGCGAGTACATGACGCCGCTGAGCAGCCCGCTGATCACCACCTCGAGCAGGAATTCGGGATTGTCCCACATGCTGGCGAAGGGCGTGACGAAGAGCGCTTGCAGGAAGTCCATGGGGTTAACGCTCCCGGCCGCGAGTGAAGCGGCAGAAGTCCCTCTCCCCTTGTGGGAGAGGGAGGGGCCCGGTCGAAGGCCGGGAGGGTGAGGGGAGTGCTTGCGCCAGCGTCGTTTTCCCCTCACCCGGCCGCTGCTGCCGCAGCGGCCGCCCCTCTCCCGCAAGGGGAGAGGCGCTGTTGTCGCCTCGGCTACGCATCGTGAGGCACCCCGAGATAGGCGTCGATCACCTCCTGGCTGCGGCGCACCGCATCGGGCGGCCCGTCGGCGATCTTGCGGCCGTAATCCAGCACCGCGACGCGGTCGGAGATGTCCATGACCACGCCCATATCGTGCTCGATGAGGGCGATGGTGGTGCCGAACTCGTCGTTGACGTCGAGGACGAAGCGCGACATGTCCTCCTTCTCCTCGACATTCATTCCCGCCATCGGCTCGTCGAGCAGCAGCAGCTCCGGCTCCATGGCCAGCGCGCGACCGAGCTCGACGCGCTTCTGCAGCCCGTAGGGCAGCTGGCCCACCGGCACCTTGCGGATCGCCTGGATCTCGAGGAAGTCGATGATGCCTTCGACGAAGCGGCGATGCTCGAGCTCCTCGGCCAGCGCCGGTCCCCAATGCAGCGCCTGCCACAGCACGTTGCGCCGCATCCTGAGGAGCCGCCCGGTCATGATGTTGTCGAGCGTGGTCATGCCGTGGAACAGCGCGACGTTCTGGAAGGTGCGGGCGATGCCGGTGGCCGCCGCCTGGTGCGGCCGCATGCGCCGGCGCGTCTCGCCCTTGAAGGTGATGCTGCCCTGCTGCGGATGATAGAAGCCGTTGATGACGTTGAGCATCGAGGTCTTGCCGGCGCCGTTCGGGCCGATGATGGCGAGGATCTCGTGCTGGCGGATCTCGAGGCTGATGTCGGAGAGCGCCCGCACGCCGCCGAAGCTCAGGCTGATACGCTCGGCCTTGAGCAGCGCCGGCCCGATCCGCTTGGCGGCGGCGCTCATGCGGCCTCAGCCCGCCTTGCGCAGCGCGGCGACGCTGGCCGCCGCCTTGGCGTCGCGGATCTTGAGCGTGGCCTTGATCACGCCCTTGCGCCCGTCCTCGAAGGTCACCTCGCTCTCGATCCGCGCCTCGGGCGCGTCGCCGTAGAGCGCGTCCACCAGCGCCCGATAGCGCTCGGCGATGTGCCGACGGCGCACCTTGCGCGTCCGGGTCAGCTCGCCGTCATCGGCGTCCAGCTCCTTGGGCAGGATGAGGAAGCGGCGGATCTGCGAGCCCGCCAGATGCGGCTCGGCGGCGAGGTCGCGGTTCACCGCCTCGATGCAGCCCTGCACCAGGTCGTAGACCGCGTCGAGCCCGGCCAGTTCCTGGTAGCTGCCATAGGTGATGCCGTTGCGCTCGGCCCAGTTGCCGATGGCGGCGGCATCGATGTTGATGAGGCAGGCGGCATGGGGGCGGTCGGCGCCGAAGGCCACGGCCTCTTTGATCTGGGGGAAGAATTTGAGCTTGTTCTCGAGGTATTTCGGCGCGAAGAGCGTGCCGTCCAGCAGCTTTCCCACATCCTTGGCGCGGTCGATGATGTGCAGATGCCCGTCATCGCCGAGGAAGCCGGCGTCGCCCGAATGCACCCAGCCATCGGGCTGCTTGGTTTCGGCGGTCGCCTGCGGGTTCTTGTAATAGCCCGACGAAGACGCCGGGGCTGCGATAAATCACCTCGCCGCTGTCGGCGATGCGGATCTCGACGCCCTCCAGCGGCGTGCCGACGGTGTCCGGCCTCACCTGCCCGTCGGGCTGGACGCACAGGATCGACGCCTCGGTCATGGCGTAGAGCTGCTTGATGTTGATGCCGAGCGAGCGATAGAAGCTGAAGAGGTCGGGGCCGATCGCCTCGCCGGCGGTGTAGGCGACGCGCACCCGGCTGAGGCCCAGCGTGTTCTTGAGCGGCGCATAGACGAGCGCCGTGCCCAGCGCATAGCGCAGCCGGTCCCAGAGCGACACCGGCGCGCGGTCGAGGATGCGGCCGCCGACGCGGCGCGCGAGATCCATGAAATGATGGAACATCCGCCGCTTCACCCAGCCGGCATCCTCCATCCGGATCATCACCTGGGTGAGGATGGTCTCGTAGATGCGCGGCGGCGCGAAGAAATAGGTGGGACCGATCTCGCGCAGGTCGAGCATCACGGTGGCGCCCGATTCCGGGCAGCTGACGCAGAAGCCGGTGCAATAGGATTGCGCGAAGGAGAAGATGTGGTCGCCCGCCCAGGCGATCGGCAGATAGGCCAGCACCTCTTCGGCCTCGCCGAGCGCTTCGCGCTCGGCGGCGCGGCGGGCCATGATGATGACGTTGTCGAAGCTCAGCATCACGCCCTTGGGCTGGCCGGTGGTGCCCGAGGTGTAGAGGATGACCGCGACGTCCTCGCCGCGGCCCCGGGCGATCTCGCCGTCGAGAAAATCCGGCTGCGCGGCGGCGAAATCGCGCCCCCGCGCCTGCACCGCCGCGTAGGCGTGGAGGAAGGGATAGGCGTAATGGCGCATGCCGCGGGCATCGTCGTAGAGGACGGCTTCCAGCCGGGGCAGGCGCTCGCGCACCGCGAGCAGCTTGTCCACCTGCTCCTGGTCCTCGGCGACGACGAAGCGCACCTCGGCGTGATCGAGGACGAACTCCATCTCGGCGGCGCCCGCGTCCTGGTAGACCGGCACGGGCACGCCGCCCAGGCATTGCGCGGCGGTGATCGCCCAATAGAGCCGCGGCCGGTTGTCGCCGATGATGCCGAGCTTGTCGCCGCGCCGGAAGCCCAGCGCCGCGAGGCCATGGGCGAAATCCCGGATCTCGCGCGCGGCCTCGGCCCAGCTCCAGCTTTGCCAGATGCCGAGATCCTTCTCGCGCATCGCCGGCCGGGCGCCGCGCCTTGCGGCATGGTCGAGCAACAGCTTCGGGATGGTGTCCAGGGCCGCAGGCGACGGCGCGCGCACCGCTGCCGGGCGCGTCCCCTGCTCGCTTTCCGCGACCGCCATGCCCGAGCTCTCCCAGACCTGCGGGGCGCCCTGTCCGCCGTCTCCGCACCATCGGCGCGGCGCTGTCTTTTTTAAACTGTCTGCCATGCGCCGCGCTGCCTAGCTAAGCCATTGGCCGGGCGCGGTCAAGCGATCCCGGCGCCCCCTCCCTGCCGTGGCGGCGCTCTCTTGATCTCGGCTATGATAAGCTGTAGCAGCAGGCGCAAACCCCGCCGCCCCGCCTTCCAGGAGACCGCCCCCGTGTCCGTCACCGGCCATGATTCGCTGAAAGCCCGCCGCACGCTCAAGCTCGACGGCAAGGAATACGACTATTTCAGCCTGGAGGCGGCCGCCCAGGCCGCGGGGCTCGGCGACCTCTCGGCCTTGCCCTTCTCGCTGAAGGTGCTGCTGGAGAACCTGGTGCGGCTGGAGAACGGCCGCACCGTCACCGTCGACGACATCAAGGCGGTGGCGGAATGGCTGAAGACGCGCCGCTCCGAGCGCGAGATCGCCTTCCGCCCGGCGCGCGTGCTGATGCAGGACTTCACCGGCGTGCCCGCCGTGGTCGATCTTGCCGCGATGCGGCAAGCCATGGCCAAGCTCGGCGGCGACCCGCGCCGCATCAACCCGCTCTCGCCGGTCGACCTCGTCATCGACCACTCGGTCATGGTCGACGCCTTCGCCTCGAATTCCGCCTTCGCCCAGAACGTCAAGCTCGAATTCGAGCGCAATGGCGAGCGCTACGCCTTCCTGAAATGGGGCCAGAGCGCCTTCGACAATTTCCGCGTCGTGCCGCCGGGCACCGGCATCTGCCATCAGGTCAATCTCGAATACCTGGCCCAGGTGGTGTGGACCACGGACGACGGCGGCCGCACCGTGGCATACCCCGACACGCTGGTCGGCACCGACAGCCACACCACCATGGTCAACGGCCTCGCCGTGCTCGGCTGGGGCGTCGGCGGCATCGAGGCCGAGGCGGCGATGCTCGGCCAGCCGATCTCGATGGTGCTGCCGGAGGTGGTGGGATTCCGCCTCGACGGCAAGCTCCGCGAGGGCGCCACCGCCACCGATCTCGTGCTGACCGTGACCCAGATGTTGCGCAAGAAGGGCGTCGTCGGCCGCTTCGTCGAGTTCTACGGGCCCGGGCTTTCGCATATGGCGCTGGCCGACCGCGCCACCATCGGCAACATGGCGCCGGAATACGGCGCGACCTGCGGCTTCTTCCCGATCGACCAGGTGACGCTCGACTATCTCACCTTCACCAGCCGCGATGCGGCGCGGGTCAAGCTGGTGGAAGCCTATGCCAAGGCGCAGGGGCTGTGGCGCGACGAGCGCACGCCCGATCCCGTCTTCACCGATACGCTGTCGCTCGATCTCGCCACGGTCGAGCCGTCGCTCGCCGGCCCGCGCCGGCCGCAGGACCGGGTGGCGCTCGTCGACGTGGCGGCCTCCTTCGCGACCGAGTTGCCGAAGCTCGCCGGCGCCGGCGGCGCCAAGCCCAACCGCTCGGTGCCGGTCGCCGGCAGCAACTACGAGCTCAAGAACGGCGCCGTCGTCATCGCCGCCATCACCAGCTGCACCAACACCTCCAATCCCAGCGTCATGCTCGCCGCCGGCCTCGTGGCGCGCAACGCCTTGCGGCGCGGCCTCAAGGTGAAGCCCTGGGTCAAGACCTCGCTGGCGCCGGGCAGCCAGGTGGTCTCCGACTACTACGCCGCCGCCGGGCTGCAGCAGGATCTGGATGCGCTCGGGTTCAATCTCGTGGGCTATGGCTGCACCACCTGCATCGGCAATTCCGGGCCGCTGCCCGATCCCATCGCCGAGGCGGTGGACAAGGGCGACCTCGTCGTCGCCGCGGTGCTCTCCGGCAACCGCAATTTCGAGGGCCGCATCAGCCCGCAGGTACGCGCCAACTATCTGGCGTCGCCACCGCTGGTCGTGGCCTACGCGCTCGCCGGCAGCATCACCATCGATCTCGCCACCACGCCGCTGGGCGAGGGCAGCGACGGCAAGCCGGTCTTCCTGCGGGACATCTGGCCCACCAGCCAGGAGGTGCAGGACACCATCCGCAAATCGCTGTCTCCGGACATGTTCCGCAAGCGCTACGGCAACGTCTTCCAGGGCACGGCCGAATGGCAGAAGGTGCAGGTGGCGACCGGCCAGACCTTCAGCTGGGACATGGGCTCGACCTATATCGCCTATCCGCCCTATTTCGAGAACATGCCGAAGCAGCCGGGACCGCTCAGCGACGTCGTCATGGCGCGCGAGCTGGCGATTCTCGGCGACAGCATCACCACCGACCACATCTCGCCGGCGGGCTCGATCAAGAAGGACAGCCCGGCCGGCGCCTATCTCATGGGCTTCCAGGTGCGGCCGGCGGACTTCAACTCCTACGGCTCCCGGCGCGGCCATCACGAGGTGATGATGCGCGGCACCTTCGCCAACATCCGCATCCGCAACGAGATGGTGCCGGGCGTCGAAGGCGGCATGACCAAGCACATGCCCGACGGGCAGGTGATGCCGATCTACGACGCCGCCATGCGCTACCAGCAGGAAGGCGTGCCGCTGGTCATCATCGCCGGCAAGGAATACGGCACCGGCTCGTCGCGCGACTGGGCCGCCAAGGGCACGCGGCTCTTGGGCGTACGCGCGGTCATCGCCGAGAGCTTCGAGCGCATCCATCGCTCGAACCTGGTCGGCATGGGCGTGCTGCCGCTGCAGTTCAAGGACGGCACCGACCGGAAGAGCCTGAAACTGGACGGCAGCGAGCGCTTCGACATTCTCGGCGTCGCCTCGGGGCTCAAGCCGCGCATCGATCTCGCCTGCCGCATCCACCGCACGGACGGCAAGATCGACACCGTGCCGCTGCTGTGCCGCATCGACACGCTCGACGAGCTCGAATATTTCCGCCACGGCGGCATCCTGCAATACGTCCTGCGCCAGATGATGTCCGCGTAAACGCCCGGCGCAGCCGGGCGTTTATCGCGAGCGGCGACAGCGGTTGCGCCAGCAACCGCGAAAGCCCCCTGCGAGCGCCGCCAGCGCTCGTCAGGCGCGGCGACAGCGGTTGCGTGAGCAACCGCGAAAGCCGCACCGTGCCGGGTAGCCGCGCCGCCGACGCGCGCTGGCGCGCTCGCGCCCCTCACCCCATTGTGAAGGTTTGTCACTGGCGCCGGAAGCGCCGGCGCTTCATGATGAGCGGATGCTCAATAACCTTATGCCCGCCGCGCGGAGCCTGGGCCTCGGGGCGCTGCTGCTGCTCGGTCCGGCGTCCCTGGCGCAGGCGAGCGAGGCGCCGCCGCTGGTCGTGGTCGAGCTCTTCACCTCGCAGGGCTGCAGCTCCTGCCCGCCGGCGGATACCTATCTCGGCGAGCTGGCGCAGCATTCCGACGTGCTGGCGCTTGCCTTCCATGTCGATTACTGGAACTACATCGGCTGGACCGATCCCTATGCCAGCCGGCAGGCCACCGAGCGCCAGCACGATTACGCGCGGCGCCTCAACCTGCGCTACGTCTACACCCCGCAGATGGTGATCAACGGCACGACCGAAGGCGTCGGATCCGAACCTCATGTCGTCGGTCCGCTGATCAAGGCGGCGGAGCAGGAGAAGGCGCTGCGCCAGCATGTCAGCATCGCGCGCGAGCCCGGCGACCGGCTCGTCGTCCATGTCGATGCCGGCGCCGCCGGCCAGAGCGCCACGCTGTGGCTGGTGGGCTTCGACCGCCAGCATGCGACGCAGGTGCTGCGCGGTGAGAACGAGGGCCACACGCTCAAGGAATATCAGGTGGTGCGGAGCTTCGAGCCGATCGGCACCTGGCACGGACCGGCGCTCGACCTCACCGTGGCGGCGACCCAGGCCGGCGGCGACGGCGGCGTCGCGGTGCTGCTGCAGCTGGGCGGCACCGGCCGCATCATCGGCGCCGCCCTGCTGAAGCCGCCGGAAAGCTAAGGCAAACGCCGAAGGCGTTTGTCCTTGGCGGGCGCCAGCGCGACGCGCGTTGCGCGTCGTCGCGGAAGCCCGCGCCGTTCCGACTAGCCTCCAACCGAGCGGGCTTTCGCGGTTGCAAGAGCAACCGCTGGCGCCCGCCAGCGACGACGCGCGCAGCGCGTCGCGCTAGAGCCCCTTCTCCAGCACGCTTGCCAGACGGCGCGCGAAGGCGCCGGGATCCGGCAGCTGCTCGCCTTCGAGGATGCGCGCCTGATCGAGCAGCAGCCAGGCGAAATCGCCGAGCTCCTGGGCGGCGCCTTCCTTGTCGACCATGGCGGCGAGCCGCGCGATCAGCGGATGCCGCGGGTTGATCTCGAGGATGCGCTTGGCGGTGGCGGCGAGCTGGCGATGCTGCTTCAGCAGCCGCTCCAGATGCATGTCGAGATCGCCCTCGTCGGCGACGAGGCAGACGGCGCTGTCGGTCAGCCGGCCGGAGCTGCGCACATCCTTCACCGCCTCGCCCAGCGACAGCTTGAAGAGCGCGATGAGGCTCGAGAGCGCGCCTTCCGGCGTCTCGGGCTTGGTCTCCGCCGCCGCATCCTCGGCGCCGATCTTGGCGAGGTCGGCGGCGCCGCGGGTCACCGATTTCAGCGCATGCGCCTCATAGGATCCCACCGCCGGCATCCAGAACTCGTCGATGGCATCGGTGAGCAGCAGCACCTCGACGCCCTTGGCGCGATAGCCCTCGAGCTGCGGGCTCTTGCGCAGCAGCTCGAGATCGTCGCCGGTGATGGTGTAGATCGCCTCCTGCCCGGGCTTCATCCGCGCCACGTATTCCTCGAAGGAGACGAGCCCGTCGCCGGCGGTGCTGCGGAACCGCATCAGCGGCAGCAGCTGGTCGCGATGCTCGTGATCCTCGTAGAGCCCCTCCTTCAGCACCGCGCCGAAATTCTCCCAGAACCTGGCGTAGTCCTCGGGCGCCTCCTTGGCCTTCTTGGCAAGCTCGGAGAGCACGCGCCGGGTGATCTGGCCGCGCATCTTGGCGAGCATCGGGTTGTGCTGCAGCATCTCGCGGCTGACGTTGAGCGGCAGATCCTCGCTGTCGACGATGCCGCGCAGGAAGCGCAGATAGGCGGGCAGCAGCTCGGCGCAGTCGTCGGTGATGAAGACGCGGCGGACATAGAGCTTGACGTGCGGCTTGCGCACGGGATCGAAGAGGTCGAAGGGCTTGGTCGCCGGCACGAACAGCAGGCTGGTATATTCGAGCGTCCCCTCGGCCTTGCTGTGCAGCGTCAGCCACGGCTCGTCGAAGGCATGCGCCACGTGATGGTAGAACTCGCGGTACTGCTCGGCGGTGATCTCCGAGCGGGGCCGGGTCCAGAGCGCCGCCGCGGTGTTGAGCGTCTCCTCCTTGCCCTCGGCCGCGAGGCGGATGGGCAGCGCGATATGATCGGAATAGGTCTTGACGATCTGCCTGAGCCGCTCCGGCTCGACATACTCCGCCGCATCGGCGAGCAGATGGAGGGTGATGCGGGTGCCGCGGGCGGCCTCTTCGGCGGGCTCGACGGTGAACTCGCCCTTGCCGTCGGAGGTCCAGCGCCAGCCCTGCTCCTCGCCGGCCTTGCGCGACACCACCTCGACCGCGTCGGCGACCATGAAGGCGGAATAGAAGCCGACGCCGAACTGGCCGATCAGCGACATGTCCTTGCGCTGGTCGCCGGAGAGCTGCTGCACGAAATGGGCGGTGCCGGAACGCGCGATGGTGCCGAGATTCTCCACCAATTCGTCATGGTTCATGCCGATGCCGTTGTCGGCGATGGTCAGCGTCCGCTGCGCCTTGTCGGGGGTCAGCACGACCTTGAGCTCGGGGTCGTCGGCGATCAGCTTGGGCTCGGTCAGCGCCAGATAGCGCAGCCGGTCGCACGCGTCGGACGCGTTCGAGATCAGCTCGCGCAGAAAGATCTGCTTCTCGCTGTAAAGCGAATGGGCGACGATGTCGAGGAGGCGGCTGACCTCCGCCTGGAAGCTTCTTTTTTCTTGCGGCATGGCTCGCGTCGGGGTTGGTCGGGCTGGCGCAGAGATATGCAGGATATCGGCGGGTTGCAAGGGCCGGGCGTCGGCAAGGCCTGGGGCGGGGCGGCATGCTAGACTGGCGGCTCCTGGAGGGGGTGGCGCGTCGATGAGCTATGTCCAGAAGGTGCTGTTGCCGGGCGAGCGGGTGGTCTACGAGACCGGGCTGCACTGGCTGGTCTATGGCCGTGCCATCCTCGCCTTCCTCGTCGCCGCGGCGCTGGCCGTGGGATCGGCCTACACCCCGTCCGGCGCCCCGCCGGCGCTGCCGATCCTGGCCGCGCTGACGGCGCTGCTGGGCCTCCTGCTGCTGCTGATCGCCGCGGTGCGGCGCCTCGGCACCGAGCTCGCCGTCACCGATCAGCGCGTCCTCTTCAAGCGCGGCGTGCTCTCCCGCCACACCATCGAGATGAACCGGTCCAAGGTCGAGAGCGTCGATGTCGACCAGTCCCTGCTGGGGCGGGTCCTGGGCTATGGCACGGTGACGCTGCGCGGCACCGGCGGCTCGCTCGAGCCGATGGCGATGATCGGCCGCCCGCTCACGCTGCGCAGCCACATAACCGCCGAGCCGGTGCGCCACGCTCCGGGTGCCGCCGCCGGGTAGCGCGGCGAGGTGTCCGGGCGTTTCGGCTTGCCTTTGGCGCCGTCCCGCCCAATTCTTGAGCCATGGGCTTCTTGGCTTCCGCCCCGCGCGTTCTTGCCGTCCTCGGCCCTACCAATACGGGCAAGACCCACCTAGCCATAGAACGCATGCTCGGCCACGCAACCGGCATGATCGGCTTCCCGCTGCGCCTGCTGGCGCGCGAGAACTACGACCGGGTGGTGCGGATCAAGGGTGCCCGCGCCGTGGCGCTGATCACCGGCGAGGAGAAGATCGTCCCGCCCAACCCGGCCTATTTCGTCTGCACCGTCGAATCCATGCCGCTCGACCGGCCGGTCGAGTTTCTCGCGGTCGACGAGATCCAGCTCTGCGGCGATGCCGAGCGCGGCCATGTCTTCACCCATCGCCTGCTCGCGGCCCGCGGCCTTTCGGAGACCATGCTCCTCGGTGCCGATACCATCAAGCCGCTGCTGCGCCGGCTGGTGCCGGAGGCGGAGTTCGTCGGCCGGCCGCGCTTCTCCACCCTGCGTTATCTCGGGCCGAAGAAGCTGACGCGGCTGCCGCCGCGCAGCGCCGTCGTCGCCTTTGCCGTGGCCGATGTCTTCGCGCTGGCCGAGCTGATGCGCCGCCAGCGCGGCGGCGCGGCGGTGGTGCTGGGCGCGCTCAGCCCGCGTGCGCGCAACGCCCAGGTGGCGATGTTCCAGTCGGGCGAGGTCGACTACCTCGTGGCCACGGACGCCATCGGCATGGGCCTCAACATGGACCTCGACCATGTCGCCTTCGCCCGGCTGGTCAAGTTCGACGGCCAGGCGCCGCGCCGCCTCGCCCCGGCGGAGATCGCCCAGATCGCCGGCCGCGCCGGACGGCATATGAGCGACGGCACCTTCGGCACCACCGCCGAGCAGGGGCCGATGGAGCCGGAGCTGGTGGAGGCGGTGGAAAGCCACCGCTTCGACCCGCTGACGCGGCTCTACTGGCGCAATGCGCGGCTCGACTACGCCTCGCCCGCGGCGCTGCTGCGCAGCCTCGAGCAGCGGCCGCCGGCGCCGGGGCTGGTGCCGGCGCGCGAGGCCGACGACCATATGGCGCTGCGCAGCCTGGCGCGGCAGCCGGACATCGCCGAACGGGCGCGCCACCCCGCCGCCGTGCGCCTGCTCTGGGAGGTCTGCCAGATCCCGGATTTCCGCAAGGTGATGAGCGACACCCATGCCCGGCTGCTGGGCCAGATCTATCGCCACCTCATGGGCCCGCAGGAGCGGCTGCCGGCCGACTGGGTGGCGGGGCAGGTGCAGCGGCTCGACCGCCTCGATGGCGATATCGACGGGCTGATGACCCGCATCGCGCATATCCGCACCTGGACCTATATCGCGCATCGTCCCGACTGGCTCGCCGGCGCCGTGGAATGGCAGGAACGGGCGCGCGCCATCGAGGACAAGCTGTCGGACGCGCTGCACGACCGCATCACCCAGCGCTTCGTCGATCGCCGCTCCGCCTTCCTGGTCAAGCGCCTGGCCGCGGACGAGGAGCTGCTGGCCTCGGTCGGCCACGACGGCGAGGTGAAGGTCGAGGGCCATTATGTCGGCCGGCTCGATGGCTTCCGCTTCCTGCCCGATCCCGGCGCCGCCGGCAGCGCGGCCAAGACGCTGCTCGCCGCCGCCAACCGCGTGCTGCGCGGCGAGATCGCCACCCGCGCCCGCTGGCTCGCCGCGGCCGCGGACGGCGACTTCAGCCTGACGGAGGACGGCGCCCTGTGCTGGCGCGGCGGCAGGGTCGGAAGGCTGCTGCCGGGCGAGACTGCGCTGACGCCGCGCGTCGAGCTGCTGCCCGGCGACTTCCTCGAAGGCGAGCTGCGCGACGGCGTCCGGCGCCGGCTCGCCGATTTCCTGCGCACGGCGATCGCGCGCGGGCTGCAGCCGCTGTTCCGCGCGCTTGCCGCCGAGCTTTCGGGGCCGGCGCGCGGCCTCGTCTTCCAGCTCGCCGAGGCCCTGGGCAGCCTGCCTGCCGCGGTCGTCGCCGGCCAGCGCGCGGCGCTCACCGGCGGCGATCGCCAGGCGCTCGCCCGGCTCGGCCTGCGGTTCGGCACCGAGACGGTCTATCTCGATGCCCTGCTGAAGCCGCGCGCGGCGGCGCTGCGCGGCTTGCTCTGGGCCGTCTGGCGCGGCGAAGCGGTGCCCGCCGTTCCGGCGCTCGGCGCGCCGCGCGATCCCGCGATCTCCGCCGACGCCTATGCGGCGATGGGCTGGCGCGTGCTCGGCCCGCGCGTGCTCCGTGCCGACCGCGTCGAGCGGCTGGCGGCGGCGGCGCGGCGCCTGGCGCGGCACGGCGCGTTCGCCGCGACGCCGGATCTCGCTGAGCTCGCCGGCGCGGCGATCGAGGATCTGGCGCAGATGCTGCCGGCGCTGGGCTATCGCGCCGTGCTGGGCGAGGGCGGGGTCAGCTTCCATGCGCGGCCGCGGCGCGCCGGCAGGACGCGGCCGGGCGAGCGGGCGCGGCAGCGCCGCGACGAGGCGCCGGAAGCGGCCGACGGCCCCTTCGCCAAGCTCAAGGAGCTGCGGCTGGCGCGATGACGGGGCTGCGCCTCGACAAATGGCTCTGGTTCGCGCGCTTCGCCAAGACGCGCTCGCTGGCGGCGCGGCTGTGCAGCGACGGCGCCGTCGCCATCGCCGGCGCGCCGGTGCTGAAGCCCGGCCATCCCGTGCGGGTCGGCGATGTCCTCATCCTGCGCCTGGGCCGGGTGCGGCGCGAGGTCACCGTGCGCGCGCTCGCCTCGCGCCGCGGCTCGCCCGCCGAGGCGCGGCTGCTCTATGCCGAGCCGTCGGCGCCGGTGGCGCTCAGGGCGGCGGAGCGTGCCGAATGGGTGCCGCTGATCGAGGAGTAGCGCCGCCTCAGGCGCTTTCCGCCAGCGCCCACGCGGCCTCGGCGAGGCGGCGCGCCTTGGCGCCGCGGTCGAGGGCGCCGGGCGAGCTGACATTGCCGTCGAGCCCGCGCTTGTAGACGCCTTGCGAGATGGCGGCGAGGCGAAACAGCGACAGCACCAGCCAGAAGCGCCAATGGGCGATGCCGTCGCGCCCGCTGCGCCGGCAATAGGCGGCGAGGTACTGCTCCTCGCTGGGAATGCCGTAATCCGCGCCGAGCGCCATGAGGTCGCCGCGCTGCTCGTCGCTCACGTGCCAGGGCAGGCAGTTATAGGCGAGGTCGGCGAGCGGATGGCCGAGCGTGCCCAGCTCCCAGTCGACGATGGCGAGAATGCGCGGCTCGCGGGGATGCCAGATCATGTTCTCGAGGCGGAAATCGCCATGCACGATCGTGGTCTCGTCCGCTGCGGGGAGATGCTGCGGCAGCCAGCGCGCGAGCCGCTCCATGGCCGCGATGTCGTCGGTCCGGCTCGCCTCGTATTGCCGCGCCCAGCGGCTGATCTGGCGCTCGGCGTAGCCGCCGGCCTTGCCGTAATCGCCGAGCCCGAGCGCCCGGTAGTCGACGGCGTGCAGCCGCGCCAGCGCCGCGTTCATCGCGTCATAGATCGCGGCGCGCTCCGCCGGCGCGCTGTCCGGCAGGGTGTAGTTGCGCAAGACGCGGCCTTCGACATGTTCCATGATGTAGAAGGGGCGGCCGATCACCGCCTCGTCCTCGCACAGCGCATAGGCGCGCGCCACCGGCACGTCGCTGCCGGCCAGCGCGGCGATGACCTTGAACTCGCGCTCGACCGCATGCGCCGAGGGCAGCAGCTTGCCCGGCGGCTTCTTGCGCAGCACCAGCCGCCGGCCGGCGCCGTCCTCCAGCATGAAGGTCGGGTTCGACATGCCGCCGTGGAATTGCGCCACGCGCAGCGGCGGCACGAAGCCCGCGATGCGCTCGCGCATGAAGCGCTCGAGCGCCGCCTCGTCGAAGCGGTGCTGCGGCAGCACCGCGATGACGTTGCCGGTCGAGGAGATCGTGGCCGCGCTCATGCCTCCGCCTCGAGGCGATAGAAGCGCATTGCCGTGTCGCGGAAGAGCAGCGATTTCTCCGCCGCCGAGGCGCCCGCCGCCAGGCGCTTGAAGGCGTTCCACAGCACGGCATAGCTGCACGACACCTTGTCGACGGGGAAATTGCTCTCGAACATGCAGCGCTCGGCACCGAACGCCTCGATGCAGGTCTCGACATAGGGCCGCCACAGCGCCGCGAGCTCCTCCGAGCTCGGCGGCGCTGCGCGCTTGTGGAGCTCGAAGCCGCAGATCTTCATGCCGAGCCCGCCCAGCTTCACGTGCAGATTGGGGCAGCCGGCGAGCGTGCGGATGGCGCTCTGCCATTGGGCAAAGACCTCGTCCCGCTTGCCGGCGTAGGGACCGATGCCGAGCGGGCCGCCGACATGATCGAGCACCATGGGCTGGTCGGGAAAGGCGCGGGCGAGCTCGGCGACCTCGGCGAGCTGCGGATGATAGAGCCAGACGTCGAAGCTCAATCCGAACTGGGCGAGCTTGGCGAAGCCCTGGCGGAAATCGCTACGCCGGAACAGCTCCGGCGGCGGCTGCGTATGGCTGTTCTGCACCGCATCGCTGGCATCCCAGCCGGCGGCGTGGCGAATGCCGCGCAAGCGCCCGTTGCCGGCGGCGACATGCGCCGCCAGCACGCGCTCCACCGCCGCTCCCCGCGTGAGATCGGCATAGCCCACGATGCCGGCGCAGGCCCGGAGCCGGCCGTAGCGCCCGCTCGCCGCCATCGCCGCCGCGCCGTTGACGAATTCGGTCTCGCCGACCACGCGCAGCTCCTCGGGCCCGCCGGCGCGATAAAAGGCGGTGCATTCGACGAAGACGGTGCGTTCGACGGCGTGGCCGCTGCCGGCATCGGCGATGAGCTCCGGCAGCAGATAGCGATTGGTGGGAAAATCCCAGAGATGATGGTGCGGATCGCAGATCGGCAGGGCGGGATCGATGATCTCCTCCTGGCGCTGCGCGAGCCAGGCAGGATCGACGCCATAGCGCTTGATCCGGTCTTGCAGGCTGATCGTGTTCATCGTGCTTCGGCTCCGCTTCCCCCGGCCCCAGTCATGGCAGCGGCGGCGGCGCGGCGCAAGCGGCGGGAGCAGCACCGATCAAGCTTAGCCTGAGTGAGTCCGGCTCCTAGTCCTCGTCCTCGCGTTCCAGCGCGTCGGCGCGCAGCTCGAGCTCGATCGCGATCTCGAGCAGCAGGGGCGAGATTTCCGTGTCGTAGGTGGCGGCCAGTTCGCGGAACTGTCGAGCCTTCTGGCGCAAGTAGCGGATTTCGTCGGTGCGATCTGCCATCGCTCGCGGCCTCTCTGTCCGTGTCTGATAGAGAGACAACACGATGCCGCGAACGAAGCTTCCGTAAGTCATGGCAACATTTAACCGGCGATCTGTAACAACCAGGCTAAAGCTTGGCGTGCCGGCAGCACTTCCAGAATATTTGCCATGATTGTCGCGCGGTACTTCGTTTCATGGCGCGCCGTTAAACCATGCGAACGCGGCCCGCCGCCGGGGCGTTCATTGCCTCCCGCCAATGTCCGCGCCGTGGCGGCGGATGTCTTGCCAAGCCGGCGGCGCCGTGCCACCGTCGCGCCCCGCACATCCCGGAGGAGCGAATGATCGATATCGGTGCGCGCGATTTCGTGCTGGGCGTGGTGGGCGCGGGTGCGATGGGCTCGGGCATCGCCCAGGTGGCGCTCACCGGCGGGCTCGCCGTGCGCCTCACCGATGCCGATGCGGCGCAGCTCGACAAGGCGCGGGTCATGCTGTTCCAGCGCCTCGGCCGCCTGGTCGAGAAGCGCGAGGCCAGGCCCGATCAGGTCGCGGCGGCGAAGGCGCGGCTCACGCTGGTCTCCGAGGTCGGGGATCTCGCTCCCTGCGGCGTCGTGATCGAGGCGATCGTCGAGCGCATCGAGGTCAAGCGCACGCTCTTCCGCGCGCTCGAGGCGGTGCTGGCGGAAGACGCGATCATCGCCTCCAACACCTCGTCGATCCCGATCGCCGCCATCGCCCAGGCCTGCCGCGTGCGCCGGCGCATCGCCGGCATGCATTTCTTCAATCCGGTGCCGCTGATGCGGCTGGTCGAGATCATCGCCGCGGCCGATACCGACGCGCCGGTGGTCGCGGCGCTGAGCGAGCTCGGCCGGCGCATGGGACGCACGCCGGTGACGGTCAAGGACGCGCCGGGCTTCCTCGTCAATCTCGGCGGCCGCGCCTATTACCAGGAAGCGCTGCACCTGCTGCAGGAAAGCGTCGCCGCGCCCGAGGACATCGATCTCGTGATGCGCGAGTGCTGTCATTTTCGCATGGGCCCGTTCGAGCTCATGGACCTCACCGGCATCGACGTGAACTATCCCGTCGGCGAGATCGTGCACAAGGGCTACTGGTACGATCCGCGCCTCAAATCGACGCCGCTGCATGAGAGCCTCTACCTCGCCGGGCGCTACGGCCGGAAGACCGGGCAGGGCTTCTATCGCTACGATGGCGACGGCAAAAAGCTCGCCGCCGCGCCGCCGCCGCTGCCGGCTGCGCCGCTGCCGGCGCGGGTCATCGTGCCGGAGCCGGTCGAAGGGCTGGTGGCGCTGGCGGTCGCCGCCGGCGTCGGGACTGAGGCGCCCGATGACGGCGCGAGCCCGATCCTGGTGGCGCCCTGGGGCGAGGATTGCACCGCGATCGCGCTCAGGCTCGGGCTCGATGCGCGGCGCACGGTGGCGATCGATCTCGCCCATGACACCAGCCGGCGGATCACGCTGATGACCGCGCCGGGCGCCGATCCGGCGGCGGCCGAGGCCGCGGCGGCGGTGCTCGGCGCGGCGGGCCGCGCGGTGACCCGCATCAAGGACAGTCCCGGCTTCATCGCCCAGCGCATCACCGCGATGATCGCCAATCTCGGCGCCGAGATGGCGCAGATGGGCCTCGCCAGCCCCGCCGATATCGACCAGGCGATGCAGCTCGGCTTGAACTACCCGCTGGGGCCGCTGGCTCTGGCCGACCGGCTCGGCGTCGCGCGCACCTACGAGATCATGTGCCGGCTCTACGAAACCATCGGCTCCGACCGCTATCGCCCGAGCCTGTGGCTGCGCCGCCGCGCGCTGCTCGGCCTGCCGGCGGCGACGCCGGCCTAGCTCCTAAGCGCCGCAGAGCCTCCAGGGACCCTCGTCGAGATGGATGTGGGTGCGGTGGTCGCGGTCCGAGTCGGGGGTGAGGACGACGCTGAAGCGGCCGCAGGCGCGCCGCGCCAGCGCGTGCAGGAACCGGCTCTTGGCGCCGTGGCCACGCCAGTCGCGCTCGACCGTGATCCGCGTGCCGTCGGCGAGCTCGAAGCCCGCGAGGTCGATGGCGCGACCCGAGGCGTGCACGCTCCAGCGGCCGCCATTGCCGGTCTCGCGGCGGCAGGCATAGGTCCCGAAATGCCTGAGCTGCCGCACCCTCTGGCCGAATCGGGCCAGCGCCAGCGGCTGCACCTCGTCGCGGATGAAGGCGTCGAGCTCGAGCGCGAAGGCGCAGCTCACCACCCCCGGCCGGTTCCAGGCGATGCCGGTGGCGCTGACGCGCACCGGCGTCTCGACGGCGCAGGCATCGATGCTGGCCGGCACGGCGGCGAGCGCATAGCTCACGCCGGCAGTGTCGAGTTCGGGCGAGGCAGGCGGCGGCGTCGCGCGCCGGGGCGGGCGGCGGCGCCGCGCAGGCGGCGAGCAGCGCCGGCAGGACGAGGATCGAGGCGCAAAGCCGGGATCGCATGGCTGCGACAGAATCATGGGTTGGTACGCGGCCGCAACGGTATTTGTCGCTTCGCCGCTTGCGCCGCCCGCTTCGGTCGGCGAGGATCGGGCGCCCATGCAGCTTCGCCCGCATACCCGTCATGTCTGACGCCGCACGTTGCGAGACCGCCTTTTCCGGCGCGCGGGTGGTGATCACCGGCGGGCTCGGCTTCATCGGCTCGAGCCTGGCGCTGCGGCTGGCCGGGCTCGGCGCCGACCTGCTGCTGATCGACACCCTCTTTCCCGATTACGGCGGAAATCTCTTCAACATCGCGCCGATCCGCGACCGCGTCTCGGTCGAGATCGCCGATATCCGCGATGTCGGCGCCATGCGGCGGCTGCTCGGCGGCTGCCGCTACCTCTTCAATCTCGCGGCGCAGACCAGCCATATGGGGTCGATGGACGATCCCGAGACCGATCTCGCGATCAATTGCCGGGCCCAGCTGACCCTGCTCGAGGCGTGCCGCGACCTCTGCCCCGAGGCGCCTGTCGTCTATGCCAGCACGCGGCAGATCTACGGCCGGCCGCGCTACCTGCCGGTCGACGAGAAGCACCCGCTCCATCCCGTCGACGTCAACGGCGTCAACAAGATGGCCGGCGAGGCCTACCACATCCTGTTCCACGACATCTACGGCATCCCGGCCACGGCGTTGCGGCTCACCAACACCTATGGCCCGCGCATGCGCATCAAGGATGCGCGTCAGACCTTCGTCGGCTTCTGGCTGCGCGCGGTGCTCGAGGAGCGGCCGTTCGAGGTCTGGGACGGCACGCAGCTGCGCGACCTCACCTATGTCGACGATGCCGTCGACGCCTTGCTGCTGGCGGCGCTCAGCCCCGGCGCCAAGGGCGCGGTGTTCAACATCGGCGGCGACCGTCTGCGCCTCGCGGCGGTTGCCGACGCCCTCGTCGCCGCCAATGGCGGCGGCAGCTTCGCGACGCGCGACTTCCCCGCGGACCGCAAGCGCATCGACATCGGCGACTATTATGCCGACGACCGCCGCTTTCGCGAGCTCACCGGCTGGCGCCCGCGCATCGGCGCCGCGGAAGGGCTGCGGCGCTCGCTCGACTATTTCCGCGCGCATCTCGCCGAATACCGATGATCCCGCAGGCGGACCCCAAGGCAGGATATCTCGCGCAGCGCCCCGAGATCGACGCGGCGATCGCCCGCGTGCTGGAAGGCGGCCGCTACATCCTGGGCGAGGAGGTCAAGGCGTTCGAGCGCGAGTTTGCCGATTACATCGGCGTCGGCCACGGCATCGGCGTCGGCAGCGGCACCGATGCGCTGGTGCTGGCGCTGAAGGCGATCGGCGTCGGGCCCGAGGATTATGTCGTCACCGTCTCGCATACCGCGGTGGCGACCGTCGCGGCGATCGAGCTGGCGGGCGCGCGGCCGTTGCTCGTCGACATCGATCCCGCGAGCTTCACCCTCGACCCGGCCGAGCTGGCGCGCGTGCTGGCCTCGCCGCCGGGCCGCATCGCCGCCCTCGTGCCGGTGCATCTCTATGGCCAGCCGGCCGATCTCGACGCGATCCTGCCGCTGGCGCGGCGCTACGGCGCGCGGCTCATCGAAGACTGCGCCCAGAGCCACGGCGCGCGTCTCGGCGCGGCCATGACCGGCAGCCTTGGCGATCTCGCCGCCTTCAGCTTCTATCCCACCAAGAATCTCGGCGCGCTCGGCGATGGCGGCATGGTCGCGACCGCCGATGACGGGCTGGCCGAGCGGCTTCGGGCGCTGCGCGAATACGGCTGGCGCGAGCGCTATGTCAGCGACATCGCCGGCGCCAATTCGCGCCTCGACGAGCTGCAGGCGGCGGTGCTGCGCGTCAAGCTCGGCCGGCTCGATGCGCATAACGCGCGCCGCGCGGCGCTGGCCGCCGCCTATGACCGCGGCCTTGCCGGGCTCGGCCTCGCGCTGCCCCTCCGCCGCGGCGGGACGAGCCACGTCTTCCATCAGTATGTGATCCGCGCGCCGGCGCGCGACGCGCTGCGCGAGCGCCTGCTGGCACGCGGCATCGGCAGCAATATCCACTATCCCGTGCCGGTTCATCTGCAGCCCGCCTATCGCGGCCGTCTCGCCACCGGTCCCGCCGGCTTGCGCGAGAGCGAGCGTGCCGCGCACGAGGTGCTGAGCCTGCCGCTCTATCCCGAGCTCGGCGACGAGGCGGTTGCCAGGGTCGTCGCGGCGCTGCGGGAGCTGGCATGACGCCAGCCGCGATCGGCCGGCGCCGCTGGCTGCGCGCCGCGCTCCTGGCGGCCTCGGCGCTGCTGCCGGCCACCTCGCGGGCCGCCGACAAGCCGCTGCTGCCGATCGTCTTCGTGCCCGGCAACGGCGACACGGCGGCGGTGTGGATGACGACGATCTGGCGCTTCGAATCGAACGGCTATCCCGCCGACCGGCTGGAGGCGGTCGACTTCCGCTACCCCCTTGCCGCCAAGCTCTATGACACGCCGGAGCCGTTTCATTCCACCGTCGGCGAGGCGACGCAGCAGCTCGCCGCCGTGGTCGCCGCGGTCGAACAGCGCCTGCGCGTGCCCAAGGTCATTCTCATCGCGCATTCGCGCGGCGGCAACATCGTGCGCAACTACCTCAAGAATGCCGGCGGCGCGGCGCATACCGCGATCGCCATCCTCTGCGGTACGCCCAATCACGGCGTCCTCGCCTCCGACACGGTGCTGGTCGGCAGCGAGTTCAACGGCGACTCGCCGTTCCTGCGCGGGCTTGACGGCGGCGGCGAGGAGGTGGTGCCGGGCGTGCGCTTCCTCACCATCCGCAGCGACGGCAACGACAAATATGCCCAGCCCGACGGCCGCTTCCTCGGCCTGCCCGCGCTCGCCACCGGCATCGGTCCCGACGGGCCGGCGCTCGAAGGCGCCACCAACGCCGTCGTCGCGCATGCCGACCATCGCGAGACCGGCTTCGGCCGCGAGGCCTTTGCGCTGATGTACCGTTTCATCACCGGACGCGAGCCGCGCACGCGCGATGTGAGGCCGGAGAAGACGGTGACGCTCGGCGGCAAGGTGAGCGCCTTCGAGGCGGGCGTGCCGACCAATATCGGCCTCGCCGGCGCGGTGGTCGAGGTCTACAAGGTCTCGCGCGAGACCGGCGAGCGCATGGGCAACGCGCTGCTGCGCAAGGTCACCGGCGAGGACGGCGCGTGGGGCCCGCTCAAGGTCGAGCCCAAGGCGCATTACGAATTCATCCTCGCGGTCCCCGGCTTCCCGGTGACGCATATCTACCGGTCGGCGTTTCCGCGCTCGAGCCGCTATGTCGATCTGCGCCCGCAAATGCTGTCGAAAGAGGATCGCGAGGCCGGCGCCGTCGTCTATATCAGCCGGCCGCGCGGCTATTTCGGCGTCGGCCGCGACCGCGTTCTCATCGATGGCGCGCCGCCGGCGGATGTCGTTCCGGGCGTGCCCAGCGTCTCGATCGCCAGGATCGCGCTCCCGGCCGAGCCGCAGCGGACGGTCAAGGCGGTGTTCAACCGCGAGCAGATCGCGCTGCGCCCCTGGCCGATCAAGGACGACCAGGTCAGCGTCGCCGAATTCACCTGGTAGGCACGGCGCGAGCGCGCAGCGCTCGTCGCCGGCGGGCGCCAGCGCCCCGGACTTGATCCGGGGCGCGAAAGCCCGCCCCGTGGCGGCTGGCGTCGGGCCGGCGCCTCAGGCCGGTTTGTTCGAGCCGGGGGAGATCGGCAGCGGCCCCTTCGCCTTGATCCTCGCGCTCGCGCTTGCGGCGGACGCCGGCGGCCAGCCGGTCGCAATACCAGTGCAGGATCGGCAGCATCAGGCCGGGCGCCCGGTTCATCATCGTGATCTGCCAGCCCGGCGTGATGCCGAAGGCGCCGCGCGCGATGCCGCGCATCAGGCACTCGGCGACCGCGTCGGCGGTCCAGGTCTTGACCACCGCGGTCATCAGCTTGGTTTCCTCGGGCTTGGTCTTGTTCTCCTCCTCGAGCATCGGCGTCTCGGTATCGGGCGGATAGGCGATCGAGACGCCGACGCCGTCGCCGCGCAGCTCGGCGCGCAGCGCCTCGGCCAGGCCGCGCAGCGCGAATTTCGACGGGCTGTAGGAGGAATAGCCGAACAGCCCCATGAGGCCGGCGCCGGAGGAGACGAACAGGATGCGCCCGCGCCGGCGCGCCCGCATCGCCGGCAGCGCGGCGCGCACGACATAGAGCGAGCCGAAATAATTGACCGCCATCGAGCGCTCGTGCACGGCGGGCGGCATCTGCTCGAAATACTGCGGCACCGCGATCCCGGCCAACGTCACCACCAGCTCGGGCGTGCCCAGCGCCTGCATCGCCGCTCTCACCGCCGCCTCGGCCTGCGGCGCATCCGCGACATCGGCCGGGAACACGGCGACCCGCTGGTCGTCGCGGTTGAAATGGCGCCGGATCTCGGCCGCTGCCGCCTCCAGCGCCGCCGGGCGCCGCGCGATCAGCGACAAGTCGTAGCCGGCCGCGGCGAGCTTGCGCGCCAGCGCCAGCCCGATGCCGCTTGATCCGCCGGTAATGATGGCATGCAAGGCGACCATGGGTCGAATTCTCCTCATCGCGCCGACACGGGGCGCGGCTCTCGGAGCATGACATCACGAGAAGATTGAGGCGCCCTTAACCCGCTGGGGTGGGAGGGAACCGCCGATGAAATTCACCACGGAGACACGGCGGTCACGGAGAAGTTTCAAAGCGCGCGAAGCGCGCAATTCTTCCCTTCTCCGTGCCTCCGTGTTCACTCTTTCTTATCGGCGGAGCGGCATACGCGATTGCTCCGGGGCCGCCGGGAGGCTCAGCGCCGGTCGACCTTGACCACCTTGAATTCCAGCTCGCGCAGCCGCCGCGCCAGCTGGGCGACTGCCGGCGCATGCTCGAGCTTTGCCATCTGCTCGGCGAGTCGTGCCACCTCCTTCTCCAGGGCCTGCACCTTCTCCGTCAATGCGCTCAGCGCGTCCTCGGCCATGTCCGGCTCCTCCAGGAAAAGGCGGCGTCCTCACCCCCGATGCAACAGCACGATGCCCACGGCGATGAAGCCGATGCCGGCGATCCGCAGCGGGCCCAGCGGCTCGTCCCAGGCGTAATGCGCGATCAGCGCCACGACGATGTAGCTGATGGAGACGGTGGGAAAGGCGAGGCTGATCGGGATTCGCCGGATGGCGAGGATGTAGAGGAAGGCGGCGAGGCCATAGGCGACGAGGCCGAGCAGGGTGAAGGGATCGAGGAATTGCCCGACGATGCCGGCGCCGCGCGTCGCGCCGGTCTTGAGCAGCACCTGGCCGAGAACGCCGCAGAGGATGGCGGCGATGAGCGCGGCGTAAGACGGCAGGAGCGCCGGCATCAGCGCCGCATCGCCAGCGTGCCGATGCGGTCGTCGACCTGGCGCAGCGGATGCGCGGCGCTCAGCGTCACCTCCTTGACGACGGATTGCGGCTTGCGGTTGGCGGTGAGGTAGAGGCGGCCGAGATATTCGCCGATGAGACCAAGCATGGTGAGCTGCACGCCCGAGAGCAGCAGCACCGCTACCGAGATCGAGGCCCAGCCGGGCGGCGTCGCGTCGAACAGCGCCTCCAGCACCACCCAGAGCGTGCCGACGAGCCCGATGAATCCCAGCAGGAAGCCGCCGAAGGTGGCGAGCCGCAGCGGCATCACCGAGAAATTGACCACCATGTTGAGCCACAGCCGCACCAGCCGGCGCAGCGTGTAGTTGCTGCGGCCATAGGCGCGCGGCAGATGCTGCACCTCGAGCCGGCCGAGCGATTGCGTCACCTGCAGGATGAGGCCGTCGACATAGGGGAAAGGGCCTTCATAGCGCGTGATCTCGCGGACGACGAAGGCGCTGAGGCAGCGAAAGCTCGAGAGGTAGAGGCCTTTGGGCTTGTCGAGCAGCCAGTCGGCGACGCGGTTGGTGAAGCGGCTGCCGAGATTGCGCCAGAACGCATGCTCCTTGTGGGCATAGTAGGTGTAGATCGCCTCCTTGCCGCTGGATTGCGCGTATTCCAGCAGGCGCAGCACCTCCGAGGGCGGGTTCTGGAGATCGTCGTCCATGGTGATGACATGCGCGCCGCCGGCATGGCGCAGCCCGGCCATGACCGCGTTGTGCTCGCCGAAATTGCGCGACAGGTTGACCAGCGTCATCGGCACCCGCGCGCGCGCCAGCAGGTCGCGGCAGACGTCGAGGCTGTCGTCGGGGCTGCAATCATTGACCAGCACGATCTCGTGCCCGCCCGGCACCTCGAGCCCCTCCAGCGCCGCCACCAGCTCGCCGATGCTGCCGGCGCCGTTGTAGACGGGGATGACGATGCTGAGGGCGAGAGGGTCGCTCACGGCTTCACCGCCACGGCCAGGATCGAGCCGCCGAAGGGCAGCGACAGGCCGGCGGCGAAGAGGCGCCGCTCCAGCGCAGCCACCGCGCCGAAGGCGCGGTCCAGCGGCGCCGGCAGCAGCTCCACGTCGCTTGGCCCCGCGCGCCGCCACAGCTTGCGCCGCAGCACCATGAGGGGGAAGAGCAGGCTGTTCCAATAGCGCGCGCGGATGCCGGCGAAGCCGGCCGCGGCGAGCTCGCGGCGGAGCTCGGCGCGGCCATAGCGCCGCGCATTGCCGACCGCGGCGTCATGGGCGGAAGCGAGCCAGCGATAAGCCGGCAGGTTGAGCACGAGCACGCCGCCCGGCTTGAGGCAGCGGCGGAACCCGGCGAGCGCCTCGGCCTCGTCGACGCCCTCATGGCAGAGCACGTCGGCGCTGAGCACGGCATCGAAGCTGTCCGCGGCGAAAGGCAGCCGGGCGACCGAGCCGATGGCGACGAGCGCGCGGCTCTTGTCGCGCGCCAGCCCCGCCGCGCCGGCATCGAGCTCGAGCCCGACCAGCGCCGTCCCGGGCAGCGCCGCCGCGAGCCGCGCCAGCAGCCCGCCGGTGCCGCAGCCGGCATCGAGCACGCGCCGCGGCGCCGGCGCCTGGGCGAGCGCCGCCAGCAGCTGGGCATGGAGGGCGCGGAACCACCACATCCGCTCTTCCGCCGCCGCCATCCGGACATATTCGCCCCGCTCCATGCCGCCATCCTATTTGCGCCCGGCGAGCAGGCGCGCCTGCGCCGCCTGCGCCAGCGCGCCGCGCCGGTCGATGACCTCGGAGAGCAGCGTGCCCATCCGCTCGACGCGATAGATGACCTTGCCCGGCAAGGACTTCTCGCAATTGTCCTTGGTGAAGGCGATGAAGAACTGCGCCTGCTCATGCTCCCAGGTATAGATGAAATTGCTGGGAAAGTAATAGGCTGCCGAGTTGGGCGGCCCGCAGACGGCGACGGTGAAGTCGTGGTTCATGAAATCGGCGCCGTACTCGGCGCGCAGATGATCCTCGAGCGCGCCCACCGCCTCGGCGTAGGAATTGGCCCAGTAGTCGAGCTTGAAGAGGCCGGCCGCGCCTTCGACGCCGCCGATGAAGCCGTTGTAGTAGACATATTCGTCGGGATGGAGGCGCGCCATGATGCCGACATGGAAGAGGCCGTAGAGCGCCAGCGCGCCATAGGCATAGAAGCGGCGCGGCCAGCGCTCCAGCAGGTCGAGCCCGCGATCGGCGAGCACCGCGGCCACGGCGGCGATGAGCGGCAGCACGAAGATGAAATGCCGCATGCCGTCGAACAGCACCGCCTTGATCGCCACCGCATAGGCGACGGGGAAGACGATGGCGAAGCCCAGGATGAAGAGCTGCAGCGTCGGCGTGCGCGGGAGATCCCGGCGATGGCGCCAGAGGAGGGCGAGGGCGACGATGGGCGAGGCCGCCAGCAGCACCAGGATCAGCTCCGGCAGCGCCAGCACGATATAGGTGGGCAGATAGGCCCAGGGCAGGTCGGAGGCGGGGAAGTAGCGGCCGGCAAAGAGCGTGCGGAAGGGGAAGATCTCGTGCGAGAAATAGCTGAGCGTCTGCAAGGGATGGCTGAACGGCGCCTGCTGCGCCCAGGGCCAGAACACCAGCATCACCGGATAGGCCACCGCCAGCGCCGGCAGCAGCACGCGCCAGGCGCCGGTCCAGCCGGCGGCGAGACCGGCGGCGACGCGCCGCGTCTCCAGCCAGCGCCACAGCGCGAAGAGCAGCAGCGCCAGCCCGAGATAACCGAACAGCAGCAGCCCGCCGACGCGCACCCCCAGGGCGAGGCCGGTGGCGATGCCGAGCTTCAGCACGAGCCGCCCGCGCGGCCGCGGCAGCTCCGGCACGATCCGCATCAGGTAGTACATCGCCCACACCATGCCGACCGCGAAGGGCACGTCCTTCGGGTTGTTGAACATCTGGCCGTAGTAGTTGGGCGTGAGCAGCAGGAAGAGGGCGGCGAGAAAGCCGGCGCGCGGCCCCATCAGCGCGCGGCCGAGCTTCCAGGTGCCGATGATGCCGGCGACGCCGACGATGCCGTTGAGGAGATGGCGTGTCTCGTAGAGGCCGAAGGGCGAGATCTTGTCGAGCAGCGCCGCGGTGAGGTCGAAGGCGGCGCCGTAATTGTAGAGGTCGCCCCAGCCGAAGGCGCGCATGTCGTGAAAGAAGGAGACGTAGTAGTCGAGGACGAAGAAGCCGTACCAGCTGTGCACGTCCTCGTCCCAGGTGACGCCGTAATCGGTGAAGGTCAGGATCACCAGCGCCGCCGCCACGACGAAGAGCGCGAAGGCGAGCCGGTCCCAGAGCGGCGGCGCCACGCGCGGACGCGGCCTCCGCGGCCAATCTCCCGCCACCCCTTGTGCTTCGGTCATCCGAGCCCCGACTCGGCCAGCAGCGCGGAGATAACGGCGTCGCTGCCGAAATATTCCGCCGCCAGCATCCGCGCCGCGCGGCTATGGCGGCGGTAATCGGCGTTGACGGCATCGACCGCGGCGGCCGCTTCATCGGCGTCGGCGAACTCGAACAGGCCCTCGCCGACGGGGTAGAAGCGGCTGAAGCCGGTCTTCATGGTGATCACCGGCCGGCCGGCGGCGAGGTAGCAGACGCTGCGGTCGCTGAACCAGCCGCTGTTGGGCCGGACGTAGATGTCCTTGGCGACGGTGAACTCGCCGCGCGAGCCGCAGATGAACCGGGCGTAGCTCTCCATGCTGGCCGAGACCGGGCGCGGATCGACCAGCCGCCAGCCCTGTCCCGTGACCTCCGCCTCGACCTCCGGGCTCGGCGGCAGCATCGCCATGGTGAAGCATTGCGCGCGCCGCCGCGGCAGATCGAGGAAGCGCAGGAAATTGACGTGCTTCGACCAGACATAGGTCTCGCCGCCGAAGGCGATGTTCTTGCCCTTGTTCTCCCAGGTGGCGATGGTCGAGAAGCAGTCCGGCTGCTCGGCGTCGGTCGGCCATTCCTCGAGCACCACCGGCGGCCGCGTCGGCTTCCAAGGAATGCCGCAGAGCGGCACGATCCAGCCGGGGCCGCCGACATTCTCGCCATAGGTGAAGAAATGCGTGTGCGCGTCGAGATAGGCGCGCGCGGCGGGATCGGCCTCGGCGTATTTGATCTGCTCGTAGACGGGATCGGTGTCGATCATCAGCCGGCGCGGACAGGCCAGATGCTCGTCACGCAGCCGTGTCGCGCCGCAGAGATTGATGAGCGCGTCGCTGTCGCGGTAGAGCTGGCGGACGCGCTCGCGCGGCAGGCCGTGATAGACGTCGTTGATCGCGTCCCAATAGGCCCAGCGGTGGCCGAGCCCATAGCGCTCCATCATCCGCCGGACGTAATCGACGTTGTAGGCGCAGTCCATCACCACGCTGTTGCGGCGGGGATCATAGGGGTTGGCGCCGTGGTCCTCGACGTACCACGCCTCATATCCCAGCCGTTCGAGGCCGAGGATGTAGTGCATGGCCTGCCAGGCGATGCCGGCGAGCGGCATCTGGCCGGCGAAATGCAGCACCACGATCCGACCACGCGAAGCCAAGGACAGCGCTTCCCCACGCGAAATTTGCCCGACAATAGCCGGGACGCCGTGGCGTATTCCATGGCGCGGCTGGCCCGCGACGGTCAGGGCGGTACGGGCGGGCAGGGCTGCTTCTGGCTGTCGAGGAAGTCGTTGACCGACGCCTCGGCCGAGCGGAACTCGCCGGAGAGGAATCCCAGGCCCCGGGCGCGCCAGTATTTGACGTAGGCGTCGGGCAACTCGCGGCCGATATGGCGCGAGCAGATCCCCGGCTCCTGGTTCAGGTTCCAGGCGTTGAACACCCGGTCGAGGTAGTCGGCGCAGCGCTCGCGCGGCCCGCTCGCGGCACCGGTCTTGATCGTCGCCGGCGCGGCGCAATCCTCGAACAGGCCGCGCGCGGTCTTGTACTCCGCGGCCGCCGCGGCGCCGGTCGAGAGCGCGAGCAGGAGCAGGGCCGCGAGCAGGCGCCGCGCGATTCTCATCTCGGGGCTCCTAATGCCCGGCATCCGGCGGCAGGTCGCGCTGGATGATGCTGCCGTTGGTCCGGATGGTCAGCGCGACGCGCTTTCCCGGCCCGGCCAGCGCCGTGCAGGTCCAGCTGCCGTCGCTCTGCCGCGTGAGGTTGTCGATCTCGAAATAGCCGCGATCCGCCACCATCTGCGCGATCTGCGCCCGCGACATCGCCTCCCGCATCTCGTCGGTGTGCGGCGCCGGTGCCGGCCCGAGCGCGCCTTCGTCCTGCGCCCAGGCGGTGACCGGCAGCAGCAGCAGGCAGAGCGTCGCGGCGAATCGGGTCATTCTCGGCGGCCTCCCCTCTTTATCTAGCGTGTCCGGCATTACATCGACGCTGCCGGCAAGTGAATTATCTTTCATGACGGGCGCGCGCCCGCCGCCAGCATCGCATAGATGTCGCCCGAGCCCTCCCGCGGCCCCGGCGGCCCCAGCTCCGCCGCGATCGCGGCGGCCGGGCGCCACCCGGGCACGGGAAAGCGCAGGCTCTCGCCGGGCGAGCGGTTGTAGCGGTAGTCGGCCAGCGCGTCGAGCCGCCGCAGCGCCGCCAACGCGGCGTCCGGCGCCGCGGCGACGTATTCGAAGGAGAGCGCCGGCAGCGGTTGCGACAAGCCGTGCAGCACCTCCGCCTCGAAGCCCTCGACATCGATCTTGCAGAAATCCGGGACGCCGTGCTCGGCGATCAGCGCGTCGAGCGTGGTGACGGCGACGCGCCGCCGCTCGCGCCAATCGATGCCGGCGAAAGCCGCGCTCCGCGCCACCTGCGCGCGCCATTGCGGCGACAGCGAGGCGACGGTGGGGTTGCGGGGATCGATGGCGAGCTCGGCTTCGCCGGCAGCGGCGCCCAGCGCGGCGCCGATCAGCACGACGCGGGGATCGCGCCCGAACAGCCGGCGCAGCACCGCCAGCGGCCCCGGCTGCGGCTCGACCGCCACGACGCGCCGCGCGCCCAGCGCCAGGAAATGGCCGGTGCGGTCGCCGAGATGCGCGCCGATGTCGAAGCAAACCCCGCCCGGCGGCACGAAGGCGCGATAGAAGGCGCGGGCGCGCCGCCGCCTCAGCGGCCGGGCGTGATAGATCGCGGCCGAGCGCGCCAGCCCGTAGCCACGCTCGATGACATCCCGCAGCGCGCCCATCGTTCCTTCCCCGCGGGGAAAGAGATAGCACGGCGCGGGGCGCCGCGGCTCATGCCGCCGCGCCGGGCCTCGGGCCGATATAGGCGGCGGCGGGGCGGATGAGCCGCCCGGTCTTCTGCTGCTCCAGCGCATGGGCGAGCCAGCCGGCGCTGCGCGCCAGGGCAAAGACCGGCGTGAAGGCGTCGCGCGGCAGCCCCACCGCCTCGAGCAGCAAGGCGGTATAGAACTCGACATTGGTCTCGATCGTCCGGCCCGGCTTGCCGCGCCGCAGCGCCGCCAGCGCGCGGCGCTCCACCTCCTCGGCGAAGGCGATGCGGCCGGCATCGGGGCCGAGTCGCCGCAACGCGCCCCGCAGCGCGTCGGCGCGCGGATCGCGGCCGCGCCAGACGCGATGGCCGAAGCCCATCAGCCGCTCGCCGCCGGCAAGCGCGCGCTCGAGCCAGGCATCGATCCGCTCGGGCGTGCCGATCGCGTCGAGCATGTCCAGCACCGGCCCGGGCGCCCCGCCGTGAAGCGGCCCGGTGAGCGCGCAATAGCCGCCGAGCACCGCGGCGGCGAGCGAGGCGCGGGTGGAGGCGATGACGCGCGCGGCGAAGGTCGAGGCGGCGAGGCCGTTGTCGATCACCGTGGTGAGATAGCTGTCGAGCGCCGCGGCAAGCGGCGCCGGTGCCGGCGCGCCCCGCAGCATGCGCAGGAAGTCCGCCGCCGTGCCGAGCGTCGGATCGGGCGCCACCGGCGCCTCCCCCCGGTCCGCCCTGAGCAGGGCGGATATCCCCACCGGCAGCGCCGCCGCGATGGCGTCGGGCGGGCTGTCCTCGGGCGGCGCCGCGAGGCAGAGCTTGACGGCCTCCGTCAGTGGCCGGTCGCGCGCCGCGCCGAGCCAGCGCGGCAGCGCCGCAAACGCCGCCTCCCGGCCGGCGCCGAAGCGGGCCAGGATCGCCCCCCGGCTCAGCCCGTCGCCGGCAAAGCCCTCCCACAGCAGCGCCGTGGCGCCCTCATAGCCGTGCCGGGCGATGATGTCGGCGAGATCGTGCCCGCGCAGCCACCAGATGCCGGCGCCGCCATCGACATGGGTCAGCACCGTCTCCGCCGCGATCACCCCTTCCAGCCCCGAATTCATCGCTCGCCTCCTGTGTCACGCGCCGGCGATTCCGGCTTGACACGAATCGATTGTCAATATTGATTATAAAATCAATATATCGGAGGCGGGATGACGGAGGCTTCGCCCTATCTGACGGCGCAAGAGGCGGCGGCGGCGCTCGGGGTCCGGCCGCAGACGCTCTACGCCTATGTCAGCCGCGGCCTGATCCGCTCGGAGGCCGCGAGCGGGCGGGAGCGGCGCTATCACGCCGAGGACATCACCCGCCTGCGCCGCAAGCGCGACGGCGATCCCGCCCTGGCGGCGGAGGCGGCGCTGAGCTTCGGCGCGCCGGTGCTCGATTCCGCCATCACCCTGATCCTCGAGGACCGCCTCTACTATCGCGGCCAGGATGCCGGCCTGCTGGCGCGCCACGCCTCGATCCGCAGCGTCGCCGCGCTGCTGTGGCAGGCGGACGCGGCCGTGATCTTCGCGCCGGACAATCTGCCGCCGCAGGGACCGGCCTTCGCCGCCGCCCGGCGGGCGGTGGCGGGCCTGGCGCCGATCGAGCGCTGCCTCGCGCTGCTGCCGGTCGCGGCCGCCGCCGACGCCCGCGCCCTCGATCTGGCGCCGCCGGCGGTGGCGGGCAGCGGGGCGCGGATCCTGCGGCTGCTGACCGCGGTGGTGGCGCAGGCCGAGCCCTCGGCACGGCCGGTCGATGCCGTGCTCGCCGAGGCCTGGGGGCTCGGCGCGTCGGCACGCCCGCTGCTGCGCGCGGCCCTCATCCTGTGCGCCGATCACGAGCTCAACGTTTCCGCCTTCGCCGCGCGCTGCGTCGCCTCGGCGCTGGCGACCCCCTACAACGCCGTCATCGCCGGCATGGCCGCGCTGCAGGGCGCGCGCCATGGCGGCGCGTCGGAGCGCGCCGACGCCTTTCTCGGCGAGGCGCTTTCCGCCGCCGCGCCCGAGGCCCTGGTCGCGGCCTATCTGCGCCGCGGCGAGCGCCTGCCGAGCTTCGGCCATCATCTCTATCGCGGCGAGGATCCGCGCGCGCGCCTGCTGCTCGAGCTCCTCGGCGAGCGGGATGCGCCGCTGCTGGCCGCGGCGCGGCGCATCGCCGCGGCGGTGATGGCGCTGGTCGGGCGCGCCCCCAATCTCGATTTCGCGCTGGCGCTGCTGCGCCGCTCGCTCGGATTGCCCGAGGGCGCCGCGCTGGCGCTGTTCGTCATCGGGCGCAGCATCGGCTGGGTCGCCCAGGCACAGGAGCAATACGCCGCCGACCGCCTGATCCGGCCGCGCGCCCGCTATGTCGGGCCGGCGGTACGCTAGGCGAATTCGTCCGAGGCGGCGTCAGCCGTTGCGTCAGCAACGGCGGGAGCCGCACCGATCGAGCTTGGCCTGATCGGGTCCTGACCCCAGCCTCGGCGCGGCGTTGATATTGGGCAAATTCCCCAATCCGGCTGGGGTTGAACGCCGGCAGAACGCATGCTAGGCAGGGCGATGTTCGATCGGCTCAAGGCGTGGTTGACGGAGGGGGATCGGCAGGCATCAGGCGGGGCGGACGAGCTTCGGCTCGGCGTCGCGGCGCTGCTCATGGAGGCGGCCGGCATCGCCGGCCATCTCGACGCGCCGGAGCGGGCGGCGGTGCGGCGGATCCTGCAGCAGCATTTCGCGCTCGGCGACGAGGCGGCCGCGCTGCTGGCCGCGGCGGCCGAGAAGCGGGCGGAACGCTCGACCCAGCTCTTCGGCACGACGCGGCTCATCAGCGAGCGCTTCTCCCGCGACCGGCGCGTCGAGCTGATCGAGATGCTGTGGGAGGTCGCCTATGCCGACGGCACGCTCGATCCGCTCGAGGACGCCATGCTGCGCCGGGTGGCCGGGCTGGTCGACGTCTCCGACCACGAGCGCGGCGAGGCGCGGCTCAGGGTGCTGCGCCGGCTCGGGCTCGACGCGGGGTGATTGCTTGAATTGGGCGGAGGCGCCCGGACTGACTATGAGAGAGTGCTGAACCATGACCTATGTCGTCACCGAGGCCTGCATCAAGTGCAAATACATGGATTGCGTCGAGGTCTGCCCCGTAGACTGTTTCTACGAGGGCGAGAACATGCTGGTCATTCACCCCGACGAATGCATTGATTGCGGTGTCTGCGAGCCGGAATGCCCGGCCGAGGCCATCATCCCCGACAGCGAGCCGGTCGCCGAGAAGTGGATCGAGCTCAACCGCGAGTATTCGACGAGCTGGCCGAATATTACGCGAAAGGCCGACGCCCCGCCGGACGCCGACGCGTTCAAGGGTGTTCCCGATAAGTTCGAGAAATTCTTCAGTCCCAACCCAGGGAAGCGATGACCCTAAATCGCTGAACTATCGGCAACTTGCGTCTAGTGCGGGGCGGTGCCGCTGGTATTCGGGACTGGATTGTGTTATATATTTCCGATGACGTGAGCGGATCGCGTCGCTCCCGGTAACGAGGGTCCGGGCAGGAATGCCGGCGGGCGGCCCGTTGGGACGCCGGGCTGGCACGAGCGCCCTTGTCTGCGCCTCCTGCCGGCGATCCTCGGATGCCTTAGATCGAGAGAAAAAGATGTCGGAAAAGAATGGTTTCGCGGCGGGTGATCTCGTGGTCTACCCCACCCACGGCGTCGGCAAGATCCTCGGCATCGAGACCCAGGAGATCGCCGGCTACACCTTGAACGTCTTCGTCGTCCATTTCGACAAGGACCGCATGACCCTGCGCGTGCCGCTGGCCAAGGCCAAGGTCTCGGGATTGCGGCGGCTGTCGACGCGCAAGGAGATGGACGCGGCGCTGACCAAGCTGAAGGGCCGCTCGCGCGCCAAGCGCACCATGTGGAGCCGGCGGGCCCAGGAATACGAGCAGAAGATCAATTCCGGCGACCCGGCCTCGATCGCCGAGGTGGTGCGCGATCTCTATCGCAATGTCGGCCAGCCCGAGCAGTCCTATAGCGAGCGCCAGATCTACCAGGCGGCGCTCGACCGGCTGGTGCGCGAATTCGCCGCCGTCGAGAAGATCGATGAGGATACCGCTGTCCGCCGGCTCGAGCAGATGCTGAGCGCCGCGTGAGCAAAAGCGGTCCTCCGCCGCTCGCGCATGGCGCGGCGGCGGGGATTGTGATAAGGGGGCGGTCGTGACCACGGCCGCCCCTCGTGATTCAGAGATCTTCGCCCGTCTCGTGCGGCCGCAGCGCATTTGGGCGGTGGCCGCCATTCATGGCGAGGCCGCGCGGCTGATCGAGCTTCATGCCCGTCTGGCGCCGCTGCTCGGCCGCGGCGACCGCCTCGTCTATCTCGGGGGATATCTCGGCCACGGCGCCGGCGTCGCCCAGACGGTCGACGAGCTCGTCCAGTTCCGCCGCCTCTTTCTCGCGCGCCGCCTCGCCTTCCTCGGCGACATTGCCTTCCTGCGCGGCAGCCAGGAGGAGATGTGGCAGAAGCTGCTGCAGCTGCAATTCGCGCCCAACCCGCGCGAGGTGCTGCAATGGATGCTGGATCACGGCCTGGGCGCGACGCTGGAGGCCTATGGTGGCGATCCGCGCCAGGGCCTGGCTGCCGCCCGCGACGGCGCGCTGGCGATCACCCGCTGGACCGCCTCGCTGCGCGCCGCGATCGACACCCATCCCGGCCATCGCCAGCTGCTCACCGGCATCAAGCGCTATGCCATCACCGAGGATGGCGGGTTGCTCTTCGTCCATGCCGGGGTCGATCCCGGCAAGCCGCTGGACCTGCAGCGCGACGCGCTGTGGTGGGGCGGGGTCAACATCCTCGAGCTGGACGCGCCCTATGGCGGCTTCCGCCGCGTCATCCGGGGCTTCGACCGCCGCCATGGCGGGCTCGTCCAGAGCCCTTACGCGGTCTCGCTCGACGGCGGCAGCGGCTTCGGCGGCCCGCTGCTGGCCGCCAGCTTCGCGCCCGACGGCAGCCTGCTCGAGACCATCTCGGTCTAGCGCGACGCGCAGCGAATTCGTCCGCACCCCTGCCGAAACCATCCCGCCTCGCGCGATGTTGGCGAGACGGGAAGGGCCATGGTGCATATCGACGACCCCGCCACGCAGCGCGCCAATCTCGGCTTCATCCGGGCGGCGATGCGCGCGCCGCTGCTGTCGCGCGCGCGTGAATACGCGCTGGCGCGGCGCTGGCGCGAGGCGGGCGATGCGGCGGCGCTGCACGAGCTGGCGCGGGCCTATACCCGCCTGGTGGTGGCCATCGCCCGGCGCTATCGCGGCTACGGCCTGCCGATGGGCGATCTGGTGCAGGAGGGCAATGTCGGGCTGATGCAGGCGGCGCGGCGCTTCGAGCCGGAACGCGAAGTGCGCTTTTCCACCTATGCCGCCTGGTGGATCCGCGCGGCGATGCAGGATTACGTGCTGCGCAACTGGTCGATCGTGCGCACCAGCTCGACCACGGCGCAGAAATCGCTGTTTTTCAATTTGCGCCGGCTGCGCGCGCGCATCGAGGAGCAATCGGGCGCGCCGCTCGACGATGCCGGCCGCCGCCGCATCGCCGCCGCGCTCGGCGTGGCGCTCAGCGAGGTCGAGCGGATGGATCTGCGGCTGGCTGCCTGCGACCAGTCGCTGAACGCGCCGCGCGGCGAGGGCGACGAGGATTGGCAGGAGGTCATTGTCGATGGTGGCCCCAGCCCCGAGCAGGTCGCGATCGGCCTCCATGACGGGATGCGGCGGGCGCGCTGGCTCGCCGCGGCGCTCGACGAGCTGAGCCCGCGCGAGCGGCGCATCATCCACGCTCGACGTTCTCAGCGAGGAAGGGGCGACGCTCGACGAGCTGGCGCATGTCCTGGGCGTCTCCAAGGAGCGGGTGCGCCAGCTCGAGCACCGCGCCCTGATGAAGCTCAAACGCTCGCTCTCGCGCCGCGCCGACCGTCCGGCCGACCTCCTGCTCAACGGCGAATTCGCTTAGCGAATTCGTCCGTGGCGCTCCCGACAACGACAACGGCCCCGGCGTTGCCGCCGGGACCGCTTTTCCGCGCCGGTTCAGGGCTGGTCGGGCACCAGCGGCGGGCCGCCGACCTCTTCCCAGATCTTCACGTGATGCGTCGGCTCGCGCATGAAGGCAAGGCCGACGATGACGCCGACGCCGGCGATCGCCATCGGATAGAGGAGGCCGCCCAGCGCCACGCCGGTGATCGCCGCGACCGAGGCGCCGGCCGCCGGGACGAGCCCGCCGAACACGCCGTTGCCGACGTGGTAGGGCAGCGACATCGAGGTGTAGCGGATGCGCGCCGGGAAGAGCTCGACCAGGAAGGCGGCGATCGGCCCGTACACCATCGTCACCAGGATCACCAGGTAGAAGACCAGGATCGTCAGGACGACCGGATTGTCCTTGAACGTCCCGAACCAGGTGAAGACCGGCCAGTAGGAGATCACCGCCAGCGCGAAGCCCAGCGTCATGATGTTGCGGCGGCCGACCTTGTCGGAGAGCGCGCCGAAGACGATGAAGAACGGCGCCGCCACCGTCAGCGCGATCATGAAGATGATGTAGACGGTGACGTAGTTTATCTTGAGCACCGCGGTCATGTAGAAGAGCGCGTAGAACTGGCCGGTGTACCAGACGACGCCTTCGGGAGCGGTCGCGCCGAAGAGCGCGAGCAGGATCAGGCCCCAGTTCCTGCCGCTGCTGAAGCTCTCGAGCGCGGGATTGGCCGACGACTTGCCCTGCTGCTTGAGCGCCGCGTAGAGCGGCGATTCCTCGAGCTTGAGGCGGATGTAGATCGACAGCAGCACCAGGACCGCCGAGATCAGGAACGGCACGCGCCAGCCCCAATCGCCGAACACCTGGTCGCCGAGGCTCAGCCGGCAGATCAGGATCACCAGCAGCGCCAGCACGATGCCCATGGTCGCCGTGGTCTGGATCCACGAGGTGAAGTAGCCGCGCCTTTCGTCGGGCGCGTGCTCGGCGATGTAGGTGGCGGCGCCGCCATACTCGCCGCCCAGCGCCAGGCCCTGCAGCACGCGCATGGCGACCAGCAGGATCGGCGCCAGCGCGCCGATCGCCTCATAGCCCGGCAGCAGGCCCACCACGAAGGTCGAGGCGCCCATCAGCAGCAGCGTCAGCATGAAGGTGAACTTGCGGCCGATGAGATCGCCGAGATGGCCGAAGACGATGGCGCCGAAGGGCCGCACCAGGAAGCCGGTCCAGAACACGAAGAGGCTGGCGATGAAGGCGACCGAGGGATCGAGGCTCGGCGAGAAGAAGTGCTTGCTGAAGAACAGCGCCAGCACGCCGTAGAGGTAGAAATCGTACCATTCGATCAGCGTGCCGACCGAGGATGCGCCGATGATGAAGCTTACGCTTTGCTTGCCGGTCGCGTCGCGACCCGCTGCTGCAGATACCGCCATGGTTTCCCCCTATGTGGCCGCCCGAGGTTCTCCGACCTCCAGCCGACCCGGCGCCGCCGGACCGGCCGTGCCGCCCATTATTAAAAAATTTTAACCTGCCAGGGAGGGCAGGGCAACCACACATTGAAAACCGGGAGGCATTAGCTAACTATCGGCGACGCTGGAAACCGGAATATTTTAGGTCTAAAGTAATTTTCCATGGACATCACCATCATCGGCGGCGGGCCGGCGGGGCTGTTTTTCAGCCTGCTCATGAAGCGCCGCGACCCCGCCCACCGCATCACCCTGCTCGAGCGCAACGGCCCGGACGACACCTTCGGCTGGGGCGTGGTGTTCTCCGACGAGACGCTCAACAACATCGCCGCCGCCGATCCCGAGAGCTATGCCGAGATCACCCGCAGCTTCGCCCATTGGGATGCGATCGACATCCATTACCGGGGCGAGGTGCTGACCTCGCGCGGCCACGGCTTCTCCGGCCTCGCCCGCAAGCGCCTGCTCAACATCCTGCAGCGCCGCGCCGCCGCGCTCGGGGTCGATCTGCGCTTCAACCACGAGGCCGGCGATGTCGAGGAGCTCAGGCGCGGCGGCGACCTGCTGCTCGCCGCCGACGGCGTCAACAGCCAGGTGCGCAGCCGCTATGCCGACGCCTTCCGGCCGGCGCTCGACTGGCGCCCGAACAAGTTCATCTGGCTCGGCACGACGCGGCGCTTCGACGCCTTCACCTTCTTCTTCAAGACCGACCGCAACGGGCTCTGGCGCGTCCACGCCTACCAGTTCGACGAGGGCCACGGCACCTTCATCGTCGAGACCACCGAAGCGGCCTGGCGCAGCGCCGGGCTCGAGCAGGCTTCCGAGGATGACACGATTGCCTTCTGCGAGGCGCTCTTCGCCGAGGAGCTGCAGGGCCACAGGCTGCTGAAGAGCCGCGCCGTCTGGCGCAGCTTTCCCACCGTGCGCAACGAGCGCTGGTCGTTCGACCGCGTGGCGCTGATCGGCGACGCCGCGCACACCGCGCATTTCTCCGTCGGCTCCGGCACCAAGCTCGCGATGGAGGACGCGATCGCGCTCGCCGACGCGCTGTCGCGCACGCCCGGCGACGTGCCGGGCGCGCTGGCGCGCTACGAGGCGGCGCGCCGGCCGGAGGTCGAGGCGCTGCAGCGCGCGGCGCAGGCGAGCCTGCAATGGTTCGAGGAGACCGAGCGCTATTTCGGCAAGCTCGAGCCGCTGGAGTTCGCCGCCAGCCTGCTGACGCGCTCGCTGCGCATCACGCATGAGAATTTGAAGCTGCGCGATCCCGAATTCGTCGAGCGCATCGACCGGCGCTTTGCCGTAGAGGCGGCCAATCAGAGCGGCGTCAACGTGCCGGCCGACCCGCCGCCGCCGCCGATGTTCACGCCCTTCCGGCTGCGCGACATGGTGGTGCAGAACCGCGTCGTGGTCTCGCCCATGTGCCAGTATTCCGCCGAGGACGGCATGCCGGACGACTGGCATCTCGTCCATCTCGGCAGCCGCGCGGTGGGCGGCGCCGGGCTCATCATGACCGAGATGACCGACGTCTCGCGCGAGGGCCGCATCAGCCCCGGCTGCACCGGCCTCTACAAGCCCGAGCATGTCGGCGCGTGGCGGCGCATCGTCGATTTCGTGCACCGCGCGTCCGCGGCCAAGATCGGCATCCAGCTCGCCCATGCCGGGCGCAAGGCCTCGACCCGGCTGAGCTGGGAAGGCGACAGCGAGCCGCTGCCGCAGGGCAACTGGCCGATCATCGCGCCCTCGGCGCTGCCCTACCTGCCGCACAGCCAGGTGCCGCGGGCGATGGACCGCGCCGACATGGACCATGTGCGCGACGATTTCGTGCGCGCGGCGAAGCTCGCCGAAGCGGCCGGCTTCGACATCATCGAGCTGCATTTCGCCCATGGCTATCTGCTGGCGAGCTTCCTCTCGCCGCTCACCAACCGGCGCGAGGACGAGTATGGCGGCAGCCTCGCCAACCGCCTGCGCTATCCGCTCGAGATCTTCTCGGCGGTGCGCGCCGTGTGGCCCAAGGCCAAGCCGATGAGCGTGCGCATCTCCGCCACCGACTGGATGCCGGACGGCTTCTCGCCGGAGGATGGGGTCGAGGTGGCGCGCGCGCTCAAGGCGCTGGGCTGCGACATCGTCGACGTCTCGGCCGGCCAGACCGTGCCGGAGCAGAAGCCGGTCTATGGCCGGCTGTTCCAGACGCCGTTCGCCGACCGCGTGCGCCACGAGGCGGAGGTTCCGACCATGACCGTCGGCAACATCTCCTCCTATGCCGACGTCAACAGCATCCTGGTCGCCGGCCGCGCCGATCTCTGCGTGCTGGCGCGCGCCCATCTCTTCGATCCCTACTGGACGCGGCACGCGGCCTACGAGCAGGGCTACGCGCTGCCCTGGCCCGATCCCTACGGCGCGCTGGCGCGCTACACGCCGCGCTTCAAATAGCCGCCGCCTCCGGCCCGCGCCAGGCGTTCGCCTGAGCAGGGATTCGCTGAGCGGAACACATATCGCCTCTCCGCCCTTCAGGGCGGAGAGGAAGGGACCCATCGCGAAGCGATGGGAAGGTGAGGTGGGTGTCCCCGCGCGCTGCGGCCTTCCCCACCTCACCCGCAACCCGGCCGACCGCTCTGCGGTCGGCCCCTCCGGGTTCGATCGCAAAGCGATCGAACGGGCTGCCCCTCTCCGCCCCACGGGGGCGGAGAGGGGGTACTTCTGCGCTCCTGTGGGATGATGTGACCCGTGCGGAGAATCGCGCCTAGAATGCGCGCGGAACCGTCGCCGCGCCGTCGCGCGGCGCGTTGCCCGAGGAGGGATCGCCGATGAGCAAGGAAGTCTACGACAAGGGTCTCGCCATCCGCCGCGAGGTGCTGGGCGCGGAGTATGTCGACACCGCCATCAAGAACGCCGACGATTTCAACCGGCCGCTGCAGGAGCTGGTGACGGAATATTGCTGGGGCGCGGTCTGGGGCCGGCCGGGCCTGCCGAAGAAGACGCGCAGCATGCTGAACCTCGCCATGCTCACCGCCCTCAACCGGCCGCACGAGCTCAAGCTCCATGTCCGCGGCGCGCTCAAGAACGGCGTCAGCCGCGAGGAGATCACCGAGGTGCTGCTGCAGGCGGCGATCTATTGCGGCGTGCCGGCCGCGGTCGATGCCTTCCGCACCGCGCGCGAGGCGCTGAAGGAAGCGGGCGCCCTCTAGGGTCCGGACTCAATTGGGCCAAGCTCGATCGGTGCGGCTCCCGCCGTTGCTGACGCAACGGCTGACGCCGCCTCGGACGAATTCGCTGTGCGAATTCGCCTAGGCCTACTGGATCCAGGCGGTGTCGAGCGCGCCCGACAAGAACGGGTGCGGCTTGAACGGCGCGCTCGACCGCGTGATGCCGTTGGCGTAGGTGCCGGTCGCGACATAGCCGATGTTGCTGCTGGCGCAGTCCCAGGCGACCGCGGCCGTCTCGTTGCGCCGCAGCTTCCCGGGCAGGGGCACGTCCAGATTGCGGTCGTCCGCCGAGCCCGGCGGCGCGAACTCGGCGCGCACCGTGACGCTCACCAGAATGTCGGCGCTGCCATTGCCGATCTTGACGGTGCAGCGATCGGCATGAGCCGCGCCGGTCAGCGCCAGCAGCGCTGCCGCGACCGCCATCCCGCGGCGCAGGATCATCGCATCCCCCCTCCCTCGCAAGGGCCGAGCCTACCCGCCGCCGCGCCGCCCCGCAACGCGCCGTTCCCGGCCGCCGCCGCCTTGGCCGAAACCCGCTATTTCCAAACAACCTCCGGGTGAATAAGCTGGGGCCTATCCATTCAAGACCCGGCCCGGAGCCGGGCGCCGGACGACGAAGCGCGGCGGGTTTTCGGCAGCTTTCTGGCTCGGCGGCACGATCGCGGTGAAGGAGACAACGATGAACTTTTCACGCGGCCTGGTCTTCGCGGCAGCGGCGCTGGCGGCCTCGCTCGCGGCTTCTGTCGCCTCTTCCGGCGCGGCGGCGGCGGACGGTCTGCGCGCGCTCCAGCGTCCTCTCGCCCCGGCCTTGCTTCAGCTCGCCCAGGGCGATGAGCAGCCGACGAGGATCCTCACCGAGGAGCAGCGGGCCAAGATCAAGTCCGCGCTCGAGGATTTCACCCCGGAGGATGTCACCCCGGAGAAGGTGAAGCAGGCCGCCGCGGATATTCTCACCGGCATCGACCAATACATGCACGGTGTGGCGTCGTCGGGTACGGACGAGCAGAGAGCGCGGCTCGCCGCACGGGTTCACCGGGCGTACAGGGAGTGGAAAAAAGATCACGACACGCCCGCTCGCGATGATCTGGAGCGGCTGCTGATCAAGCTCGCCGCGATCGGCGTGCCGGTAGAAGACGTAATCGTCCCGGCGGTCCAGCATGTGCGGGAAGCCGCGGCAAGGGCGACAAACACGCCGGCGGCGCCGGCTTCCGGCGATCATCCGGCGGAACCGGTGATTGTCCAGCACCACCGCTAGGCGGCTGTCCCGGAAACATCTTCGCCCGATGGGGCGATGCGTCGCCTGGCTCGTTTTGGGCCTCTTTGCGCCGTTCTTCCTTTCGGCCGCGCTGGCGGCAGAGGCCGGCGCCGGCGACGCGCCGGGGTCCTGCGACGGCGTCGCCTTCGGCGACGCGGCCAAGGGCTTGCGCTTCGACCTTGCCGGCGCCTGCGCCCGGCTGACCGGCGAGATCCAGAACGTCTATCAGAACGATCTCTCGACCGAGGCCGGCGGCGTGCCCACGGCGATCACCGCCAACGGCACGCCGTCGTTTGCCCGGAGCATCGACACGGCGACGGCGCTCGCGATCCTCGATACACGGCGGCAGACGCCGCTCGGCGAGCTCTCGACCGACCTCCTCGCGCAATGGCAGAAGGCCAGCGACGACGGCACCACCGCCGGCACCGCCACGATCCAGCGCCTCTATGGCTCGCTCGACGGCGGGACGCTCGGCTATGCCGGCTCGCTGATGAATTTCTGGAACGGCGATTTCCAGTTCCTGGCGACCACGCCCGATCTTTCCGTCGGCATCGCGTCCTACGAGCTCGGCGTCGCCGACCATCTGAGGCTCGCGCTCGCCGTCGAGTCCGGCCTGCCGACGGCGGAGCAGACCACGCAGGGCATCACCTCCCTCGACTTCGCCTCGCCCACGCTGACCAGCCGGCTGCGCTACGCAACCGCCCGCGGCCTGACCCTCCATCTCTCGGGCCTGCTGCGGCAGGCCGAGTTTCCGGCGTACACGAGCCCGCCCCCGCTCGCGCGCAGCGGCAGCATCGACACCGGCTGGGCCGCCAGCCTCGGCGCCGCGATCCCCGTGCCGGTAACCGGCAAGTCCGATCAGGCGAGCCTGCAGGCGGTCTACGCGGTCGATGCGCTGCAGACGCTCGGCACCAAGGCCGATCTTGTCGCGCTCCAATCCGCGGTTCACCTCGCCGTGCCGACCAGCGGCTGGAGCATCGTCGCCTCCTTCTCCCATGCCTGGACCCGAGCGCTCACCTCGAACGCCTTCGTCAGCTACATCGACCTCGACGCCGATCTCAGCCATGCGCGGCCCTCGGCGCAGAGCACGCGGGTCGCAGCCAACCTCTACTGGCGACCCTTCGACCGGCATCCCTTCGACGGGCTTCGCGTCGGCGCGGAGCTCGGGCTGCTGTGCAGCGACCTCGCCGCCAACGGCGCCCCCGGATTCCTCTCCGGCTCCAGCGGCACCGGCGTCCTCGGCTTCCTCAGCACGCAATGGAACTTCTAGCGCGTTCCGACGGCACCGAATCGCGCTCTCGAGAATTCGCCTTGCCCGACGGACGCCGGATCAATGCCCATGCGTCCTTCGACAGGCGCGTTGCGCGCGCCGCTTAGGATGCGCACTTTTTCCTTGTGCCATCAAAAATCCACCTCATCCTGAGCGCGAGCGAAGCGAGCAGTCGAAGGACGCAGGTTAGAATTGCAGCGCCTTCGCGATTAACCCACACGCTGGAAAGCGGGCATCCAGGCGCGGCAAACCGGATCCGTCACAGCGGCGACTGGGCCCCGCTTTCCCGGCGTCGGCCGCCCTTGCTATAACCGTACCCACGTCCCCGTAGCTCAGCCGGATAGAGCAACAGTTTCCTAAACTGTGGGTCGGGTGTTCGAGTCACCCCGGGGACACCAACTCGTCATAGCTCTGATTTTGATTTTGTTGGATAATTTGCCTATGTGTGGAGCAAATCCACACAGGTTCTCCACACAAAATGCGTGGCAACCGGCTCGGGTCCGCGCGCAATTTTATTGCGCGTAGCGGTTCGCTTTGCTATTCTGATTTCCTTCGTCCGGGAGAAATCCGGCGCGGGTTCTGCGGGGATCGCCAGCGAGCCGCAGGACTATGACAGGTCGGACAGATCGGCCCGAGCCCAGCCACAATGTGGTCCGGCTCTATTCCGCTAAGCGTAGCTGGTGACGCAAGGTGCTGTTGTCCTCATCGCTTCCCTCGGACGACAGCAACAGGTATCAGGCAGGCGCCGCGCGCAGCAGAGAGAAGCGAACCACCCGATCAACGGGAGTTCGCCCATGTCTGCGACAGATCAGCTTTTCGGGCGCGTCGTGCGCCTGGACAAAACCCAATCGAAACTGAGGAACCGCTTGCGCGAGTTGGAGCGCATCGTCGCCGGTCTGTGCGAACAGCGCACAGGCGACATATGCCGCTTTGCCGACGATCCGCGCCGGCAAGAGCGCGTGTCGTGAGCAAGGACCTTCACGCGCTGGCGCGCCAATACCGTCGTGCCGGCTGGCTCATCACGCCGCATAACGCCACGCCGTCGCTCGCTCGGCGATCTGTGATGCCTCGCGCCCGTCATCACACAGCACCACGACCTGACCGCCGAGTGCGACGTGGCACGCAAGATCGAAGGCGACAAGCGACTGAAAGCTGCCCGATCTGCCGTACAGTAGGATCGAACCGCGCGCGGATGTGATCGAGGCCATGGCGTCCTCACTTCATCTTGACAGTGGCGCAAGGTTCCGTTCGGCCAGCGACTCGGCATCGTCGGCCTTGAAGCGCGCGCTGCCATGCACGACGCAAAGAAGCTGGCCGACTACATCGCCAAGAACCTTCCTAGCAGCGCACCGTTGCCGCGCGTGATCCTGCGCGATCTGAGCCTTCGCATGGCGCCGCTCGACGTTTACGAGCCGTGGTTGACCGTCGCGAACGATCTCGCGCCGATCCTGGACTGCGCGGTGCTCACCGTCGCGCACACGCGAGAGCAACCCGACGTGAAGACGCTCCCGGCCGATCACGTGTGGCATGTCGCGACATATCACGACAAGGTGCGCCAAAGCGATCTGAACATACGCCTGACGTGCCAGCGCCCGGCCGTTGATCTCGCGCTCCTACTCCAGGGCACCGAGCACGGCCGCACGATCATCTTTGACGCAGCGGAGGCGCCCAATGTCGCCGCTCAGTAATCTTGACCTTGACCGGCTCCGCGAGCTTGCCGCCGCGACGCTGCTGGGCGCCGACGCGCCGCTCACCATCCGTCAGCTTGCGGCCGTCCTAGAGGTTGCTGCGCGCAGCGTGCGCGTCCGTGCCCTGTTGCATAGGAGGTTCCCATGACTTCGTTCCAAGACACGCTGGTCACTCAGTCGGCTGCCGACAGCTTCCGCGCACAATGCGAGGCTCGCGGCATCCCTGCCGAACAAATCGCGGCCGCGCTCGCCAAGCATGGGTTCGGCCAACAGCCGGCCGCGGGACAGCAGCCCCAGCAATCGGGCGGCAACGATCCGCGGGGCGCGGACCCTCACGCGCATGTCGGAAGCCTCTCGCCGACGAAGGTTCCGTCGCTCAATCAACAGGAGATCACGCGCGCATTCGAACATTGGAAGGCTCAGGGCCTTGACCCGCAGCAGTTTATCGAAGCAGCGAAAGTGGACGGCTGGTCGTTGGAAGACATCCAGGGCGCCGACGCCAGCGCCACGGAACTGGAGAACGACTTTGACAACAGCTTTGGCGGCGCTGCGCCGGGGGATTACGACCTGAACGGCGTCTATGCGCGCGATCTCGGCGAGATGGCGGGCGATGTCGGCGCTCTGCGTGAAGTGGACAACGATATGCGGGCGATGCTCGGCGCGATGGGCTATCCGCAGCAGATGGCCCGCGCGCTCGTGAGCGATATCCTCGACGCCAACGCGTTGAACGTGCCGGAGATGAGCGACGGCGCCCGTGCGCAGTGGCGCCAGGATCAAGCAGCCGTGGCCTGTAGGGTCTGCGGCGTCGATCGTAACGAGCTTACCCGCGTCGCCGCCGTGGCATTGGCCTACGTGCCGGCGCGGATCAGAGACGATCTTGTCGCCCGCGGCGTGCTCGATAATGCACGGGTGGTCGTCGCTTTGTTCAAGCACGGCGAGCGCATGATCCTGCGCGAGGGCCTAAAGCAACGGAGATAACGAGAAATCGGCCAGCCGCGCGGGCGAGAGCACCTATTGTCGTAGGCAGGCGCCCCGCCACAACCCGCTAGCAAGGCCGCTGCGCAGGCAGCTTCACTAAGTTAGATCAAAAAAGTCGGCGAGCAGCAGGCCGTTTGCTGTGCGGTCACGCGCGTCGACCCAGCAAATCTCCACAGACGGAATTGCCTGTAGCCCAGGGACAAGCGGCGCGTGTGCCTTTTGCAAGTATTCGCTATGGCGGTCAGGGCTGAGAAACACAACGCGCGTGCGCTCCGGATCGAAGCGCCTAACGAAGCGCTCGCAAGTGCCGACAACATCCGGCATCTGGTTGTCTGCGAAGGGCTGAAGCGCACAGGCAAAGTTCCAACGCACGCCCTCATGAGGGGTTCTCCCCCTCATCTTTTCCTCGGTCTTCTCCAAGAACTCAGAAGGCGTCTCGCCTTTTTCATGAGGGGACGATATCCGTAGGTAAAGGCTGCGCTCGTTTGAGAGGCGATAAATCTCTGGCAGGTTCGACGCGTCTGGAATGCTTCCGTTGCGACCAAGCCGCACGTCGCGAAACATGCTCCGAAGTTGCGTGCTCTTGCCGCTGTCCTGTTCGCCGACGACGAACAGGGCGCGCTCAAAATGAAAGCCCGGCATGCAATTACCCTCCTCAGTCAGACCGAGCGGATAACGCCGACTAGTTACTTGGCCGGCCAGTCGTCCGACGAGTAAAATGATATGGACCATTGGCGGGCCAAGCAAGCACGTCGCGCAAGACGATCCCATACCGCCCCGGTGGGCCGCCGGATGGTGCTGAGAGACTGATAAGAGATCGCGACGGCCACGGAGGACAGCACGGTGATCGCAACTCTTAGCCTCGTTGTATCGATTGCGGCCCTCGCAGCGTCGGGGATAACCGCCTGGCTTGCGCTGTTGCGGCGCGGCACGGTAAAGATGACGCAACCGACCGTTATCTACTTCGGGCCAGATGGTGGTTTCCGCGAACGTCCGCCGCTCAAAGTTTTTCTTCGCACGTTGCTCTACGCGACCGGGAAACGTGGATGCATTGTCGAAAGTATGTTTCTCCGTCTTCAACGCAGCGAGACGAGCCAAAATTTCAACATATGGGTATACGGAGACACGGGCGATCTCCACCGGGGCAGTGGCTTAGCTGTTCCCGACAACGGCATCGCGGCGGATCACCATTTTATACTTCCAAGCGACGGAACACCGTTTCAATTTCTTCCAGGCGCCTACAAGCTTGATGTTTTCGCGACGCTAGTTGGAGGCCGTGCGTCATCGCTTTTGTACACCGTTGAACTCGAACTGAGCGCCGACCATGCTAGCGCGTTGCAAAAACCTCACCACGGCGTCTATTTCGATTGGGGGCCGGACGCGAGACGCTATCACGCCCATGTCCGACCGCACCCTGTGCCGCCAGCGCTGAAGGAGAGCGGCTATGAGTGACATAGAATTTTTCCGCGAAATCGTTCAACCGACGATCGAAGATTTCGTAAAGAGGCCGGGTGACATTAGGCTCGGCGTGCTAGCTTGTTTGGTGCTTCAGGCGATGAATGAACACTATTACCAGCACAACAGGTCGGACTTAGACAAAGTTCGGGGCTGCGCGGATGTGGATGCGTTCAAACATGCCTTGCGGATGGACGATTGGGCGTTCGGGCAGATTATGGACGTTGCCAACGCGACCAAACATGTGCACACCCGGAGCGGAAAGAAATTCTCCGACCTGCATCATGAAGTGCCAGGAGCCTGCGGCGTTATGCGCTGCGGCTTTCCCATTTCCGCGCAAAAATATGTCTTCATTGACGAAGAAAACGCGTGGCTCCTGTGTCAACTCGTTGAATACGTAACTGAGAAGTGGAGCGCTACATTGGGTTTGGCCAGCGCTGCGTACCCAAGTGACAGAAGCGCGCCCGAGCCTCACGACGCGCTGCCTCGCGACACACCGAGCACCGATACCGCCGAAATTTGAGGGAGTTCGACAATGTTAGAAATACGGCTTCTGACGACCGATCAGACGTTTGTGGAGGCATTGAATTCTGCCGGTATTGACGGCGTTCGCGCGGACTATGACCCAACAATGGCCTATGACACCGCAGAACACATCTGCGAGATCGTGATCAGGGCGCTGGGGCCAACGGCGCTCACTTTGGCAGCCCAGTGGGTAGCGGCACGCTGGAGGAAAGAGAAGCCCAAGCAGGCGAGTATCAATAACCACGTGGTCGCCAACGCTGATCAGGTGGTGACGATCATCAATAACTACATCACCGAAAAGCAGCCTGGTGGAGGTAACACTTAGGGAGCATGCGCGCCGGAGGATGGCGGAACGCAGGCGGTATACGTGGCCGACAGCAGCCGAGCCGCGACATCATGCAGCGCTTTGATCTCGGGCAGCCTCTTGGCGCCAGTCCTAATGTACCTGAACTCGTGATCTTGGTTGTAGACATCAAGGAGTGCGATCAAGCTCGCGATATTCTCCCCTAGTCTTCCCTGGTCGAGCCCCTGAGCGCCAGCGCGTTCGAGCAGCGCAGGCAGCGCGTGGCCCATGCGTCTAAGCTTACTCACCGTGGCGCCCTTTGATCGCAGGTACGCCTTCAACGTCAGTTCTATGGCGTGCGAGTACAGGAAATAGATTGGTGCGTCGAAGCGCAGATGATCCGCACCCGTCTCGGCGAGATGCTTGCCAGCCTGTAGGTAAGTCTCGGCGAACATCCACAGACCAGTGGCCGTTGTTCTCTCGTCCTGATCCATCGCTACTGGCCTCCTCTCGACAGCCAATGTCTTCGGCGACAGTGTCAAGCCCTTGATCGCAGAATGTCCGCTGTCACTATGCGAGGGGAGTTGCCTTCATCCACTGCTCCTCGAAGAACGCGCGATCCTCTTGGCCGTTGGTCTCTATGTGAGCTGCCTCATTCTTTGACACGTCGTTTAGCGACGGCCCCAAGATCAATGCACGTCCGTCTGCGAGAAGAAGAAAACGACGATGCTCCCTATCGGCTAACAGCCTCATTTGAGCCGAAATCCGCAATTCCACGGACCAAGCTTCTAGAAAAGTTTTAGTCAGTCGGTGGGGCACGAGCGTCTCGGAAGCGAGCAAACGAGCGTCGGGCGAGATGCCCCCTGTACCCAGCGAAAGGATGTCGCGCAAGGTCATGAGCCCGCGATTATCAAGGTACGGATCAAAAGCGGCAATCACCTGAGCAGCCCCGATAAGCTCAGCGATTTTGACCATATTCGATGCCGGCTCGTCCTTCGTCAATCGTGATCGTGAGGACGGGTCATGTGTGTCGCGAACAGCCAATATCGTCATTTCACGCTTGGCCCGGTCGGTTAGTGCGATGCGCGTGCGAATGTACATTCGCCCATTTGCGAGTAGGTCCTTCTCCCAATCAAAGTTCGCACTGCCGGCGCGCAACCTAACAAAATCACGCGAAAAATTCGGGTGGGGATAGAAATCGTACTCGCTCTCGATGATCCGAACGATGCCTGCTCGCTCCGCTCCCAAAATCAACGCGTTAAGTGGCTCTCCCTTTTTGTGGAAAAAATAGAACTCGCGATCTTCAAACTGGTACATGAACCAAAGAAGTTGGTTGCAATCTTCTTCTGTCGCGATGTCTTGGTTTTCGATCACGTGAAAGGCACTTCGCCTAACGGAAGCCGGGTTGATGTCGGGAAAGATTGGGGTGTCGGGGTTGCCCATAGCATCACGCCTTTGTTGGATATCGCAGCTTCGCGATTGCCTTGGCCTTGGTAGCGAGCGACACGCCGCCACTATAGAGCCCGTAGGACATCGTTTTGAACTTGTGGCCGACGATATGAGCGACCACGTTCTCGGCCACGCCAGCGTCTTCAAAAATCATGCATACCGTGCGCCGGATCGAATGGAAGTCGTATTGGTCGCCAAAGCCGAGACCAGCTTTGAGCGTCGCAAAGCGCTTGGTCACGGCCTTATAGCGATCACCGAACTTATCCGCCCGGAGGCCAGGGAACAGGTAGCCGCCGTTCGCATCCTTCACCAAACGGCGCAGAAGCGGCCGGAGCTTTGCATGGATCGGAACTTCGCGGGGCGCGGCTTCAGTCTTGGTGCCCGGCATCGCAATGGCATTCTTGGTGAGATCAACGTGCTCGCTCTTGAGCGTCGCGATCTCCTCGGCGCGTGCTCCGGTGTACATGTCCAGCAGAACGAAATCGGCAAGGAGCCCGTCGCCGCGGTCCCTAGCCTTCGCTTCAATCCGCACCAGATCGGCGGGCTGGAATGGTTTTTTCTTGGTGCGCTTCGCTCCGACCATCGCGATCCGGTCGAATGGGTCCGGCGTCTCGCGCGCCGCGCCGAGCCCAACAAGGAACTTCCAGTAACCCCGCAGATCGCCAACAGCGCGGGTTATCGTGGCGCGTGCCGCGCCCTTTCCAGCCTCGGCGTTTACCCAACGCTGTAGCGTGCCTCGGTCTATGTCAGCCGTGGTCGCGAAGATCGCGCCAAACCGCTCCAGGTTCGTCCGCTTCATGTGGAGGCTTTTCGCCTCGATCTGGCCGTGGAGCGTCGCGGCGTAGTCGTCAAGGTGCTCCTCAAACGGCACGGCGTCGCCCGTCGCCAACGCGACGAAGTGCGCCAGCTTGGCGCGCTCCTCCTCGAAACCAGGCTCGTCTTTCTGTTCCCAAGCGATCAGCCCGACGCGATCCGCCCCAGCGTCAATGATCTGATCTTCGATCACCTTGCGCTCCGGTTCGCTCTTGGCCTCGGCCAGCCGCTTGCGCCAGAATGTCGCCTCGGCCGCCGCATCGGTGCCTTGGCGCGCACGCTCGATCTCTGCAAGCCATTGCGCCTCGCACGTTGCGGCTAGAATGCGCGCTCGCCTGCGATCATGCGTCCTCAGGTTTTCGTAAAACCGACTGCGGCCGAGTGCCGTCCGAAGGGAGGGAGGGACATCGTGGAAGGCCCACCACGTCCGGTTGCGTTGGACAAGGTACATGGCTTTCTCCACACAGGTTCTCCACACAGAAATATCCCCGAAGGACCGCCATTACAAGCGATTTTCGCGGTTATCTTCCCATCACCCCGGGGACACCATCTCTACGCTAAAGCTTCGGGTGGCGGGCCACGCGAAGCTTTAGCGTAGGGTGCCCACCGAAGCCTTCGAATTACGGTGACAGTTTACGCAACAAATCGAGCTGCACCGTCGCTTCGCAAGAGGCCGTGCGGGCGGTGAGAAAAGAAGACCATCACCGTAATTCCGGGCTGTAAAGCAGCAACTCGGTGAACTACGGGCCGCTGGAAATCACGGATGACAGATCGTGGTCGTGCCTGCGATGGATGTGAGATTGCGTGCCCGGTGGTATAGTCATCTCCATGCCTCGCAAACGGCACATTGCTTCACGCGCGGTTGGCCTGACCGTGGCGACGATTTTTGCCGGAGCCGTTGGCGGTTGCTCCGGTCTTTCGCCGCCGCCGGGGCAGACCGAATTGTCCGGCACCCTGCGCATGTTTCCCCCTTTGGAGGCCCTGACCGAGCCGATCCATGTCCAATGGGATGATCCTTGCGGCGTCGCGCCGGTGCCGTCACCGCGGTGCAGCTCGAACTGAGCGTGACGGTGAAGACGAGCGCCTTTCGGTAAAGCTCACGTCACGCCGCTCAGCCGAGCCTTGACCATCGGGGACCACACGCCCACCATCGGTGCAGGCGGCTTTCGGCTCGCCCGTGCGTCAATGACTCACAGCGGTTTTTTAGCCCCCGGTGTACACCGATGACGCAGTCTGCTCCCCGAGCCCGTCAGTGCGAAAACAGGCTCAGGGTTGATTTTTTTGAACCTGCTCGACCGACACGGTGAAGGCAAACGGCGAGTCCCAGCCGCCGGCGACGATGCGGTTTTCGCCGGGATGCAGCGGCGCCATGTCGCGCATGAAATGATGGCCGATCGGCTGTCCGTTCACGATCGTGCCGAGCGTGCTGCCGAGATCCGACACGACGAGGCGGCCGTCGCTGCGCCCGATGGTGAAATGCTGGCGCGACAGCCGGAACGGCTCCTCATCCGCGATCAGCAGATCGGGCCGCCGCGCGGGCTCGGCCTCGTCGCCCACCGTCGGGCGGCCGACCACGAAGGGCAGCGTGTCGAGGAGGATGGGCTTCTTGCCGATGCGCGCGCGCAGGAAATCGCTGTCGGCGGCGAGCGAGATCCTGGCATCGGCGGCAATCGCAGGAGCCGCCGCCGCGTCGCCGCCCGCGCCCGCACCGCGGTCCTGCGCGAAGCCCGCGAGGTCGCCGGCGATCTTGTCCTCGACCGTCCTGAGCCGGACGCTGAGCCGCAGGATGAGCTCGCGCGCCAGCGCGGGATCGCGGCTCACCCGCTCCAGGAACTGTCCCGCCGTCAGGATCTCGGCCTCGCCATCCGCCGCGGCGCGCGCCGTGGCGCTGCGGGCGCGGTTCTCGATGACGCCCATCTCGCCCAGCCACTCGCCCTCGCGCACGCGGCCGAGCAGCACCGAGGCGGCGCCGACCTGGCGCAGGATCTCGATCTCGCCGCGCGTCACGCGCAGCACGCGATCGCTCGCATCGCCTTGCTGGAAGAGAACATCCCCCCGCTTGAAGCGGCCCGGCGTGCTCGCGGCGTTCATGACGGAACTCCCGCAGGTTTGACGCGCCCACTCTAGCTCGGCCCGGCGCCTCGGCCTTGAGCCAGGTCAACGCGCGGCGCGGCGCGCCGGCGCCTACGACAGGCCGGCCAGGCTCCTCGCCACCGGCCCGCGCAGCAGCGTCTTGCGCGCCGCCCATTCGCTGCCGGCATCCAGCGTCTCGAGGAACTGCACCTTGCCGCCGGCCAGGAAGGCGATGGGCAGGCCGTCGCGATAGAGCAGGCGGTTGCCGGTGAGTGCCGAGAGCTTCGCGCCCGGCGTCAGGATGCCGGCGAGGTTCAGCGGGTCGGCGCCGGAGAGCGAGAGGAGCGCGCCCGAGCCGGGCTTGCGCCGCGCCTCGCGCAGCAGGCCGATCGCTTCCGGCAAGGCGAACTGCTCGCCGGCGAAGCCCGCGACGAAGCGGCCGCCGCGGATGTCGCCGCGCGCCTCGAGCCGGCGATAGACGCGCAGCAGGTCGCGCCAGGGCGGCAGCCAATCGGCCTCGCGCTCGAGCAGGCGCCAGAAGACGACGCCGTAGCGGCGCAGCAACCCGCGCGCCACATGCTCGACCGCCTCGCCCTCGGCCGCGGCGCCGGACGCCGCCGGCCGCGCCCGGCGCGCCAGCGCCCAGCGCCCCGCATCCTCCATGCCGAAGCTGAGGCCGCGCCGCCGCTGGCTCGGCGAGCGGCGCTTCTCCGCCGGCAGCAGCAGCGCGCGCAGCCCGGCGAAGCTGTCGGAGGCGATGAGGCCCTGCGCCACCAGCTCCGCCAGCGCCTCCTCGACCTGCGGCCGCAACAGCCCGCTGCCGTCGACGATCTCGTCGAAGAAGGAGGCGCCGTGGCCGCGGATGAGGTCGAGCACCGCCTGCGCCGCAGCGGTGGAGGGCTGCGTCTCCTGCGCCGGCGATAGCACAGCCCAGAGCGGCAGGTGGCGCCGCACGAGCAGCGTGATCGGCGTGGTGCGCACCGGCATCGCGCCGCGCTCGCCCTCCTTGAGGCGGAGGTTGCGCGGCCGAAGACGCGCCCAGGCGACGCGCCCGGCGAGGCAGAGATCGTCGAGCCATCCCGGCTCGTAGCGCGGCAGCCGCGCCGGCAGGATCTCGCTCTCCCACGCCGCGGCCGGCGCCTCGAAGCCCTCGAGCTGCGAGATCACCACCTCGAGCGCGTCGGGGCCCTCCATGCGCGTCTCCGACTCGACCCTCTGCCAGGTCGCGAGGAAGCGCAGGAAGTCGCGCGCCGCGACCGGCTCGATCTCGGCGCGCAGCCGCTTCACCGTGTAGCGGTGGATGCGCGCGAGCAGCCGGCGCTCGCACCATTCATCGGCCTCGGTTCCGGGGGTGAAGCGCCCGCGCATGGCGAAGCCTTCGGCCTCGAGCGCGGCCAGCGCCGCGGCGATGTCGCCCGGCGCGAAGCCCAGCGGCGCCGCCAGCGCCGCCTCGGTCACCGGCCCCAGCCCTTCGAGCCGGCCGCGCAGCATCTCGACCAGCGCGGTCTCGGGCGTGATCTCGCCCTCGGCCGATCCGGCGGGCGCGACGAGCGCGGGCTCGATCCGGGCCTCGGGCCACAGCGCCGCGACATGCGGCAGCCGCTCGGCCGCGACCCAGAGCCTGGCCTGCTTCAGCGTCAGCAGCCCCGCGCGCCGCTCGCGCGCCAGCGATTTGAGGAAATCGTGCCAGCCCGGCCGCGCCTCGACCTCCGCGGCGGCAAGACAGCCGAGCCAGACCAGCGCGTCATGCAGCTCGTCGGCATTGACCGCCTCGGGCCAGGCCTCGTCGCGCACGCGCTCGATTGCATCTGTATCGAGCCGGCCGAGCTCGGCCGCGTCCTCGGGCGCGAGCCAGCGCCGGCTCATCACCGCCTGGGTGCGGCGCTCCTCCAGCGGCGCGTCGTCGAGATAGGCGTAGGGCCGAGCCGACAGCACCTCGACGGCGAGCGGCGAGGGCTCGGTCAGGTCGCGCGTGATCACGTCGATCTCGCCGGCCTCCAGCCGCTGCAGCAGGCGCTCGAGGCCGTCGATGTCCATCGCCTCCTCGAGGCAGTCGGCGATGGTCTGGCGCACCAGCGGATGGTCGGGGATCTCGCGCTCGCCCACCAGGTTCTCGGCGCAGGCGATCTGGTCGGGGAAGACCGCCGCCACCAGGTCCTCGGCGTTCATGCGCGCGATCTGCGGCGGCACCTTCTGGCCGCCGCGGAAGCGCGGCAGCGCCAGCGACACGCCGGCAACCCAGCGCCAGCGCGTGTTGAACATCGGCGCATCCAGCAGCGCCTCGGTGAGGATCTGCCGCACCGACGCCGAATTGAGATATCGCGGCACCGCGGCGAGATCGAAGCTGTGCGCCGTGGTCAGCGACAGCACGATGTTGTCCTCGGTCGCGGCCGCCTGCAGCTCGAAATTGAACTTGCGGCAGAAGCGCTTGCGCAGCGCCAGGCCCCACGCGCGGTTGAGCCGGCTGCCATGCGGCGAATGGAGGACGAGCTGCATGCCGCCGGCCTCGTCGAAGAAGCGCTCGAGGATGAGCGTCTCCTGCGTCGGCAGCGCGCCCAGCGCCGCGTGGCCCGCGGCGAGGTATTCCGAGAGCTGGCGCGCGGCGGGCTCGCCGAGCGCGAGCTCGTCGCGCGCCCAGGCAAAGGCGCTCTCGCCGCCGGGATCGGGCGCCAGCCGTTCCGCCATCGCCTGCCGCAGCCGCGAGACCGAGGCCGAGAGCTCGTCGCTGCGGCCCGGCGCCTCGCCGAGCCAGAACGGAATGTTGGGCGGGGCGCCAGCCGCGTCCTCGACCCGCACCGTGCCGCGCTCGACGCGCTGGATGCGATAGGAGGCATTGCCGAGCTGGAAGACGTCGCCCGCCATGCTCTCGACGGCGAAATCCTCGTTGACCGTGCCGATGAACTGGTTCTCGGGCTCGAGCAGCACCTGGTAGTCGGCGGTGTCGGGGATGGTGCCGCCGGAGGTCAGCGCCGTCAGCCGCGCGCCGCGCCGGCCGCGCAGCCGGCGGTTGACCGCGTCGTGATGGATGAGCGCGCCGCGCCGGCCGCGCCGGGTGGCATAGCCCTCGGCCAGCATCGCCAGCACGGCGTCGAAATCCTCCTGCGGCAGGTCGCGGTACGGCCAGGCGCGGCGGATCAGCGCGAGCAGCTCGTCCTCGCCCCATTCGCGCGCCGCCACCTCGGCGACGATCTGCTGCGCCAGCACGTCGAGCGGCCGCTCGGGGAGCGTCAGGCGGTCGAGCTCGCCGCGCCGCACGCTGTCGAGCAGCGCCGCGCATTCGACCAGCTCGTCGCGCGACAGCGGAAAGAGCCGGCCCTTGGGCGTGCCCGCGACGGCGTGGCCGGAGCGGCCGACGCGCTGCAGGAAGGCGGCGATCGAGCGCGGCGAGCCGAGCTGGCAGACGAGGTCGACATCGCCGATGTCGATGCCGAGCTCCAGCGAGGCGGTCGCCACCAGGGCGCTCGAGCTGGCCGTGCTTCAGGCGCTGCTCGGCATCGAGGCGCTGCTCCTTGGCGAGGCTGCCGTGATGCGCGGTCACCTGCCGCTCGCCCAGCCGCTCGGAGAGCGCGCGCGTGACGCGCTCGGCCAGCCGGCGGGTGTTGACGAAGACGAGGGTGGTGCGGTGCTCGGCGATGAGCGCGGCGAGGCGGTCATAGACCTGCTTCCAGACCTCGCCCGACATCACCGCTTCGAGCGGCGCCGGCGGCAGCTCAAGGGCGAGGTCTCGCGCGCGGCGATGGCCGGTGTCGATGATGCGGCAGGCCGGCGCCTCGCCCGCGTCGCCGGCGCCGACCAGGAAGCGCGCCACGGTCTCGATCGGCTTCTGCGTCGCCGAGAGGCCGATGCGCAGCAGCCGGTCGCCGGAGAGCGCGCTGAGCCGCTCGAGCGAGACCGCCAGATGCGAGCCGCGCTTGTTGGGGGCGACGGCATGGATCTCGTCGACGATCACCGTGCGCGTGGTCGCCAGCATGGCGCGGCCGGACTCCGAGCCCAGCAGGATGTAGAGCGATTCCGGCGTGGTGACGACGATGTGCGGCGGCGAGCGGCGCATGCGCTCGCGCTCGCCCGCCGGCGTGTCGCCGGTGCGCACCCAGCTGCGGATATCGATCTCGGGCAGGCCCTGGGCGCGCAGCTCCTCGCGGATGCCGGCGAGCGGGCCTTCGAGGTTCTTGCGGATGTCGTTGGAGAGCGCCTTCAGCGGCGAGACATAGACGATCTGCGTCTCCTCGCGCAGCTCGCCCGCGAGCCCCTGGCGCACCAGCCCGTCGATCGCCGCCAGAAACGCCGCCAGCGTCTTGCCGGAGCCGGTGGGCGCCGCGATCAGCACGTGCTCGCCGGCCTTGATCGCCGGCCAAGCCGCTTCCTGCGCCGCGGTGGGGGCGGCGAAGCTGCGGCCGAACCAGGCGGCGACGGCGGGATGGAAGAGCGAGGTGGCGTTCACGGGGGTGCGGGGCGAGCTCGGGACCGACCGTCGGGATAATGGGGCATCCGGCGGCGGAATCAATCCCTTGCACAGAGGCGACGCGACCGCGGCGCGCCTCCGCTCACGGCCCGCGCAGGCTCAGGATATAGGTCACGATGTCGACGCGCTGCTGCTGGGTGAGCTTGACGTCCGGCATGTCGCCATGCGGCGTGGTCAGGAAGGCGTTCAGCGCCGAGGCGGTGGTGGAGGGCATCTGCGCGACCGCGGCGAAGCTCGGCACATCGGCGTAAGGCCCGACGCTCTGACCCGGCTCGACGGCGTGACAGCTGGTGCACCATGCTTGCGCCAGCTGGTGCCCGCCTTCAACCTCGACGCGCACGCCCGCCGCTCTCGCCACGAGGGCGGCGAGCGCGATCCCCGGCAGCAGCAGCGCGAGCAGAATGATCGCTCTCATGACCTCGGACCCTCCCGGGCTCGCGCGCGGTCACCCGCACCGCCGCCGGCTCGACGGTCAAGGCTATGCCCCTGGCGCGGTATCACATTGATTTGCATCAAGGCGCGGCGGCGCGGTTCGCCCCCGCGGTCACGCTCCGGCGTCACTCATCCTTGTCGAAGGCGAGGCGCGTGAGGTCCCGCCGCAGCCGATCGGGATCGTGCGGACCGAGCCGTCCCTCGATCGCGGCATGGGTGGTCTTCCAGGCCGGATAGGCCTCGGCCAGGAGCGCGCGGCCGGCGGCGGTGAGAAGCAGGCGGCGGCTGCGCTTGTCCTGCGCGTCGGCCCTGGCCTCGACGAGGCCGCGGCGCTGCAGCGTCTTGAGCGCCGCGGTCAGCGTGGTGCGGTCCATCGCCAGCAGCGCCGCGACCTCGCCCATCACCGGCGGCTCTTTCCGGTTCAAGGCGGTCATCAGCGAGAACTGGCCATGGGTGAGGCCCCAGGGCCGGAAGGCCTCGTCGAACTGCCGCGCCAGCGCACGCGCCGCGCGCTGCACGGAGAGACAGAGGCAGGTGTCGCGGACTTCATGCGTCTTGGCGAACGGCAAGGTGCGGCGGGTTGACATGGCCTGATTATGTTGATATCAACGCAATTGTCAAGCCGGAGGAGAGGCCCATGAGCGCACCGTGCCCCGTCGTCCATTTCGAGATGCCCTATGAGGACCGGCAGCGCATGGCCAGATTCTACGAAAGCGCCTTCGGCTGGGGCACGCGGATGCTGGGCGAGGAGATGGGACGATATGTCCTCGCCACGACCATCGAGACGGACGAGCGCGGCCCCAAGCGGCCGGGCGCGATCAATGGCGGCTTCTATCCGAAACGGCCCGACTGGCCGGCGCAGTATCCCTCGGTCGTGATCGCGGTCGAGGACATCGGCGCTGCCATGAAGCAGGTGGCGGCGGCCGGCGGCGAGGTGCTGGGCCAGCCGATGACGATCCCGGGGGTTGGCGAGTATGTCGCCTTCTTCGATACCGAGGGCAACCGCGCCAGCATGCTGCAGCCGATCCCGCGATAGGGCAGGCGGCAATGGCGGCGATCCCGACGATCACGCCGTGCCTCTGGTTCGACAGCGAGGCCGAGCCGGCGGCGCGGTTCTATGTCTCCGTCTTCGGCGACGGCCGGATCGGCCGGATCAGCCGCTACGGCAAGGAAGGTTCGAGATCCACGGCCGTCCCGAAGGCAGCGTGATGACCGTCGAGTTCGAGATCGCGGGACGGAGCTTCACGGCGCTCAATGGCGGCCCGCATTTCAAATTCAGCGAGGCGGTCTCTTTCCAGATCCCCTGCGCGACCCAGCAAGAGATCGATCATTACTGGGAGAGGCTCTCGGCCGGCGGCCAGACCGGCCAATGCGGCTGGCTCAAGGACAAATTCGGCCTCTCCTGGCAGATCTATCCGACGGCGCTGCCGGAGATGATGTGCGATCCCGACAAGGCCAAGGCGGCCCGCGCCATGCGCGCCCTGCTCGGCATGACGAAGCTCGACCTCGCGCGGCTGCGCGAGGCTTATGACGGGAAATAAGCCGCAGCGCTTCCTGTCGCTTTCGAGCGCGGCTCGATGCGCTCAACCGCGGCGCCGGCCGCGATGTCGCCTTCGCGGTGGTGCGAAAGGGCTGAGGGCGGGCTTCACCCGGGCCTCACCCAACTTTGATCGGCGCGCGCCGCGCCCGTGATAAGATCGCGGGGAAGGGAGAGCGACCATGCGTCTTCCCGGCATCGTGCTGCTCGCCGCGCTCGCCGCCGCTGTTTCGGCCTGCGCGGCTAATCAAGAGGGCTACAGCGACGTCTCCGACTACCAGGAGACGCCCAGCGAGTTCCATATCCACGCCTTCGGCCGCGCCGGGGAGGTGAGGCAGGAGGACCGCTATTTCGTCTTCCGCGCCGGCGTCGGCAACCTCTACGACATCGCCACGGCGCAGATGGCCGAGCAGAAATCGGCCAATCCGGCGATCCGGGATTTCGCCCGCCGGGTGCTCGCCGATGCCGGGGAGCGGGAGCGCCAGCTCGCGATGATCTCCGAGCAGCATATCGGCATCGAGCCGCCGGCGCTGCTCGACCGCGCGCTCGCGGCGCGCCGCGACCGGCTTGCGGCCTTGAGCGGGCCCGCCTTCGACAGCGCTTATCTGCGCGACCGGGTCGAGCGCGGCGAGCAGGCGATCGCCGAGTATCGCGACGAGGCGAGCGGCGGCAGCCAGCCGCTCCTGACGGAATTTGCCGCCGCGACGCTGGCGAGGCTGGAGCGGGAGAGGCGCATCGCGCTGGGGCTGGAGGGAACCGCCTCGCGCTGAGCCGTCGCCACAGCCCGGCGTCGGCGCGCTTCGCCAATGCCGACCGCTTTGCGGTTGCGCAGCAACCGCCAGCGACAACGCTTCGCGTTGCGCTAACGCGGACGGGCGCTGCCCTCATAGATGAAGGTCATGGGCTTCGGGCCCGGCATGTAGGCGGTCTCCAGCCGATCGACCTGGAAGCCCGCGCCGTCGATCATCCGGTCGATCGCCCGGTTCAGATGGCAGCCGCCGGCAAGCCGCTTCCAGACGGGGGTCAGGCGATTCTGCCATCGGCGCACGCCTTCCTCCGGCGCGAGACCGTGCTCGACGAAGAGCAGCCGGCCGCCGGGCCGCAGCACGCGGCGCATCTCGGCGAGGGCGGCGGCGGCCCGCGGAATCGTGCACAGCGTCCAGGTCGTGACCACGGTATCGATGCTGTCGGCCTCGAGCGGGATGGTCTCCGCCGATGCCTCGAGGAAGCGCACCGGGAGAGTGGCGGCGCCGGGCGCGCGCCGGGCCATCGCGATCAGCCGCGCCGCCGGCTCGAGCGCCACGATCTCGCTTGCCGCGGTGCCATAGAAGGGGAGGTTGAGCCCGGAGCCGGCACCGATCTCCAGCACCCGCCCCTCGGCCGCGCCGACGACCCGCGCGCGATAGGGCAGGAAGCGGCGGTTGCGCATCGCGAGATGGCAAAGCCGCGGCAGAACGACATCGCCATAGAAGCCCATGAGGCGCCCCGCATCGCGCTGAACGATCGGATCATAGCCGCTCTCGCCCACGCCTTGACAGGCACGGCATTATGTTGATATCAACCTATATGGCAATCCGAGGGAGAACCGAGATGGCATCCCATGCGGTCGTGTCCCGTGACCAATGGCTCGCCGCGCGCCAGGCGCTGCTGGCAAAAGAGAAGGAGTACACGCGGCTGCGCGACCGGCTGAGCGCCGAGCGGCGCGCGCTGCCCTGGGTCAAGGTCGAGAAGGCCTATGTCTTCGACTCGCTCGACGGCAAGAAGACGCTGGCCGATCTCTTCGCCGGGCGCAGCCAGCTGGTCGTCGATCATTTCATGCTCGGGCCGGGGTGGAAGGAGGGCTGCCTGGGCTGCTCCTTCGGCGCCGACCACATCGAGGGCGGGCTGGTGCATCTCGAGCATCACGACGTCAGCTTCGCGACGGTGTCGCGGGCGCCGCTCGCCGAGATCGAGGCCTATCGCAAGCGCATGGGCTGGCGCTTCACCTGGGTGTCGTCCCATGGCAGCGACTTCAACTTCGATTACCACGTGTCCTTCACCAAGGACGATCTCGCGCGGGGCAAGATCTACTACAATTACACGATGATCGAGGCGGGGATCGAGGAGCTTCCCGGCCTCAGCGTGTTCTATCGCGACCCCGCCGGCGACATCTTCCACACTTATTCGAGCTATGCCCGCGGCACGGAAGAGCTGCTGACGACCTACATGGTGCTCGATCTCACGCCCAAGGGCCGCAACGAGACCGGCCCCGGCGGCAATCTCGGCGATTGGGTGCGCCGCCACGACGAGTACGAGCGCGCCACTCCCGCCTCCTGCTGCGGCGGCTGAGGCGACCGGCGGCGACACGGCCGGGGACTTGAAGGCGGCGCGGCCGGAGCGATATGGATCGGGAGGTGGCCCGACCGGAGAAGGAGCCGCTCGATCCGACGCATCCTCGTCATGCTTGGACTGGTCATCGTGGCTGTCGGCCTGCTTTGGCCATGGCTGGCGCGCCTCGGCCTCGGCCGGCTGCCCGGAGACATCTATGTGCAGGGCGAGCACGGCTCGTTCTATTTTCCGCTGACCACCTGCATCCTGGTGAGCATCGTCGTGTCCCTGATCCTCTGGCTCGTCAATCGCTGACGACGATGGCCGACCCTCACGATCTTCAGCGCTTCATGGACGCTCAGGCGCCGGTCTTCGAGCAGGCCTGCGCCGAGCTCCGGCAAGGCCGCAAGACCGGGCACTGGATGTGGTTCATCTTCCCGCAGGTCGAGGGGCTGGGGCACAGCGCGACGGCCCGCCGCTTTGCCATCGCCTCGCGCGCGGAGGCCGAGGCCTATCTGGATCACCCGCTTCTCGGTCCCCGGCTTCGCGACTGCACCCGCCTGGTCGTCCTCGTGGAAGGCCGCTCGGCGCACCAGATCTTCGGCTCTCCCGACGATCTGAAGTTCCGCTCCTGCCTGACCTTGTTCAGCCGTGTCGCCGCCGACAACGAGATCTTCACCCGCGCCCTGCAGAAGTATTTTGGCGGCGAGCCCGACCCCTTGACGCTCGAGAAGATTTGACCGTTGATAGGCGCGCATCCGGCGAAACTCACTCATGCCGATAGAGCGGCGGTCTCCTCGAATGTCCCGGTTCTATGCGCGTATCGGCAACAATGGCTGGCGCGACAGCGACTACTTCACCTTCAGCGTCCGGTCCGTGGCACTTCGCCGCTGGATCGCAGCGCAGCTGCCGGCAAGGAAGAAAAGGATCCTGTCGATCGGCTGCGGCACCGGCGAATTGGAAAGCCACGTGTCGGCGCTGCAGCACCGGGTGATCGGCCTCGACCTGTCCCTGCCGATGCTGAAGCGCGCGCGTGAGCGGGGGCTGCGATCGCTGGTTCAGGCCGATTCGCAATCCCTCCCCTTCGCCTCCGACAGCTTCGACGTGGTGATGTTCATGGAATGCGTCGGATATCTGCCCATGCCGACGGTGTTCGGCGAGGCCTGGCGGGTGCTGAGGAAGCGCGGCCGGCTGCTGATCACGAGCTATTCCGGCGAGGTGAAGGTACACGCTTCCTATACCAAGTTCCCGCTCGACGAGATCGCCCGGTCGCTGAGCGCGGCCGGTTTTCGGGTGACGGCGCGCCGGTTCCTGAACGCCAAGCGCAGCTCCGTGCTCGAGGCGCCGTCGCTTGAGGCCGCCACCCTGCTTTACCTTTCGGCCATCAAGCAGCCGGCGGTCATGGCCGAGAGCGCGCTGCCGCAGAGAGATCCACAAACGGCGGCGTGAGGGGCGGCGGCCACAGGGCGGAGGGGCGCCTGTCGCGCCGTCCGCGGCGTGCTAAGGTCGCGGCGCCATGATCGACAAGCTCGAATACCTCATTGCGCTCGCGCGCGAGCAGCATTTCGGCCACGCGGCGGAAGCCTGCGGCGTCACCCAGCCGACGTTTTCGGCCGGCATCAAGCAGCTCGAGGACACGCTCGGCGTTCTCCTCGTCCACCGCGGCTCGCGCTTTCACAGCTTCACCCCCGAAGGCGAGCGCGTGCTCGACTGGGCCCGCCGCATCGTCAGCGATTCACGCGCCATGCAGCAGGAGGTCCAGGCGCTCAAGAAGGGGCTTGCCGGGCACATCCGGATCGCCGCGGTGCCGACGGCGCTTGCCATGGTGGCGTCGCTGACCACGGCCTATCGCGCCCGTCACCCCAACGTGTCGTTCACCATCCTGTCGCGCACCTCGATCGATATCCTGGGCCTGCTCGAGAATCTCGAGGTCGATGCCGGCCTGACCTATCTCGACAACGAGCCGCTCGGACGCGTCCGCTTCGTGCCGCTCTACCACGAGCAGTACCATCTCCTCACCGCGGCGGGCGGCCCGCTCGGCGATCGGGAGACGGTCACCTGGGCCGAGGTCGGGCAGATCCCGCTCTGCCTGCTCACCCCCGACATGCAGAACCGCCGCATCATCGACCGCTATCTGCGGGCGGCGGGCTGCGAGCCGGCGCCGACGCTGGAATCGGATTCCATGCTCGTCCTCGTCGCCCATATCCGGGCGGGACCCTGGGCCGGGGTAATGCCGGCCAAGATCGCGGAAGCGCTGGGGCTCCTGGACACCATCCGCGCCATCCCGATCATCGGTCCCGAGCCGCACCCGACCATGGGGCTGGTGGTGCCGTACCGCGAGCCGATGACCCCGCTCACCGCCGCCCTGGTGACCGAGGCGCGCCGCCTGGCGCCCCGCCTAGATCCGAGCTACCCGTTTGAAAAGTAATGAAATAGTTACGATTAATAGATAATCTCTATCGTTGAACGGGACACCTTTATTGATTGTGGCCCGCGGCGGACACAAATCTAGCCCATATAAAGTAAGGAGAGGCGACGTGCCGAGCCGGTCCTGGAGCAAGGAGCGCGCCGAGGCGATCATCGAGGCGCATCGGGCGATGGAGGGCGCCGCCCTGCCGATCCTCCATGCGTTGCAGGAGGCCTTTGGCTACGTTCCCGAAGACGCCGTGCCGCTCGTTGCCGAGGCGCTCAATCTGACGCGCGCGGAAATGCATGGCATCGTCAGCTTCTATCACGATTTTCGCCATGCCCCGCCGGGTCGGCACGTGCTCAAGCTGTGCCGCGCCGAGGCCTGCCAGTCCATGGGCGGCGACGCGCTCGCCGAAGCGGCGCAGGCGCGGCTGCAGACCGGCTGGGGCGATACCACCGCCGACGGCGCGCTGACCCTCGAGCCCGTCTACTGCCTCGGGCTTTGCGCCTGCGCGCCCGCGGGGATGCTGGACGGAAAGCCGGTCGGGCGGCTCGACGCCAAGCGCCTCTCGGCCTTGCTCGACGGAGCGCGGCGATGACGGCGCGGATCTACGTCCCGGCCGATTCCGGCGCGCTCGCGGTCGGCGCCGAGGAGGTGGCGAACGCGCTGGCGGCCGCGACGCGGCGGCGCGGCATCGCCGTCCAGCTGGTGCGGACGGGATCGCGCGGCCTCTATTGGCTCGAGCCGATGATCGAGGTCGAGACGCCGGCGGGCCGCATCGCCTACGGCCCGGTGGGCGCGGGCGATGTAGAGGGACTGCTCGATGCCGGGCTGCTCGAGGGCGGCGGCCACGCGCTGCGCGTCGGGCGGCCGGAAGAGGTGCCGTTCCTGAAGCGGCAGACGCGGCTCACCTTTGCCCGCTGCGGCATCACCGATCCGCTGTCGATCGCCGATTACCGCGCCCATGGCGGCTTTGCCGGGCTCGAGCGCGCGGTGGCGCTCACGCCGGCGGCGGTCGTCGAGGAGGTCGTCCAGTCGGGCCTGCGCGGCCGCGGTGGCGCCGGTTTCCCGACCGGGATCAAATGGCGCACCGTGCTCCAGACGCAGGGCGCGCAGAAATACGTGGTCTGCAACGCCGATGAAGGCGATTCCGGCACCTTCGCCGATCGCATGATCATGGAGGGCGATCCCTTCGTGCTCATCGAGGGGATGACGATCGCCGGCATCGCCACCGGCGCCAGCAAGGGCTTCGTCTACCTCCGCTCGGAATATCCGCATGCCATCGCCGCCATGGCGGCCGCGATCGCCACCGCGCGGCGCGAGGGCTATCTCGGCAGGAATGTCGCCGGCTCGCCCCACGGCTTCGACATCGAGATCAGGGTTGGCGCCGGCGCCTATGTCTGCGGCGAGGAGACCGCGCTGCTCGACAGCCTCGAAGGCAAGCGCGGCATGGTACGCGCCAAGCCGCCCTTGCCCGCCCATCGCGGGCTCTTCGGCAAGCCCACCGTCATCAACAACGTCATCTCCTTCGCCTCGGTGCCGATCATCCTCGCCTCGGGCGCGGCCTTCTATCGCGATCTCGGCATGGGCCGCTCGCGCGGCACCATGCCGATCCAGCTCGCCGGCAATGTGAAGCATGGCGGCCTGTTCGAAGCCGCCTTCGGCGTCACCCTGGGCGAGCTCGTCGACGACATCGGCGGCGGCACCGCGACCGGCCGGCCGGTGCGCGCGGTGCAGGTCGGCGGGCCGCTCGGCGCCTATTTCCCGCGCGCGCTCTTCGACACGCCCTTCGACTACGAGGCGTTCACGGCGCGCGACGGGCTCATCGGCCATGGCGGCATCGTCGTCTTCGACGATACCGTCGACATGGCGCGCCAGGCCCGCTTCGCGATGGAGTTCTGCGCCATCGAATCCTGCGGCAAATGCACGCCCTGCCGCATCGGCTCGATCCGCGGCGTCGAGGTGATCGACCGCATCCGTCGCGGCGAGGAGCGCGCGGCGAACCTCGCGCTGGTCGAGGATCTCTGCAACACCATGAAGTTCGGCTCGCTCTGCGCCCTGGGCGGCTTCACGCCCTATCCGGTGATGAGCGCGATCCGACATTTTCCCGAGGATTTCGGCGCAAGCCCCCGGCTTGCCGCCGCGGAATAGGAGAGCCGCCATGCCGCTCGTCCAGGAGATCGATTTCGGTACCCCGCCCGCCACGGCGGAGAAGATGGTCAGCCTGACCATCGACGGTTTCGCGGTCAGCGTCCCGGAAGGCACCTCGATCATGCGCGCGGCGATGGAAGCCGGCGTGCAGGTGCCGAAGCTCTGCGCCACCGACAGCGTCGACGCCTTCGGCTCCTGCCGCCTTTGCCTCGTCGAGATCGCGGGCCGCCCGGGCACGCCCGCCTCCTGCACCACGCCGGTGGCGCCGGGTCATGGTGGTCTCGACCCAGTCGGACCGGCTGAAGCGGCTGCGCCGCGGCGTGATGGAGCTCTATATCTCCGATCATCCGCTCGACTGCCTCACCTGCGCCGCCAATGGCGATTGCGAGCTGCAGGACATGGCCGGCGCCGTCGGCCTGCGCGAGGTGCGCTACGGCTACGAGGGCGAGAACCACCTGGCGGCGGCGAAGGACGAGTCCAACCCCTATTTCACCTTCGACCCGGCGAAGTGCATCGTCTGCTCGCGCTGCGTGCGCGCCTGCGAGGAGGTGCAGGGCACCTTCGCGCTGACCATCGAGGGGCGCGGCTTCGCCTCCAAGGTCTCGGCCGGCATGGCGGAGCCGTTCCTGGAGTCCGAATGCGTCTCCTGCGGCGCCTGCGTGCAGGCCTGCCCGACCGCGACGCTGATCGAGAAATCGGTGATCGAGACCGGGCAGCCGGAGCATTCCGTGGTCACCACCTGCGCCTATTGCGGCGTCGGCTGCAGCTTCAAGGCGGAGATGCGCGGCGACGAGCTGGTGCGCATGGTGCCGTACAAGGACGGCAAGGCCAATCGCGGCCATTCCTGCGTCAAGGGCCGCTTCGCCTGGGGCTACGCCACCCATCGCGAGCGCATCCTCAAGCCGATGATCCGCGAGAAGATCACCGATCCCTGGCGCGAGGTGAGCTGGGAAGAGGCGATCGGCCAGGCGGCCTCCGAGTTCCGGCGCATCCAGGAGAAATACGGCCGCGGCTCGATCGGCGGCATCACCTCCTCGCGCTGCACCAACGAGGAGACCTTCCTCGTCCAGAAGCTGGTCCGCGCCGGCTTCGGCAACAACAACGTCGATACCTGCGCCCGCGTCTGCCATTCGCCGACCGGCTACGGGCTGAGCACCACCTTCGGCACGTCGGCCGGCACGCAGGATTTCGATTCCGTCGAGCATGCCGACGTCGTCATGATCGTCGGCGCCAACCCGACCGATGGCCACCCGGTCTTCGCCTCCCGCCTGAAGAAGCGGCTGCGCCAGGGCGCGAAGCTCATCGTCGTCGATCCGCGCCGCATCGATCTCGTGCGCACGCCGCATGTCGAGGCGGCCTATCACCTGCCGCTGCAGCCCGGCACCAACGTCGCCGTGCTCACCGCGATCGCGCATGTCATCGTCACCGAGGGCCTCGTCAACGAGAGCTTCGTGCGCGAGCGCTGCGAGCTCGACGAGTTCCAGGACTGGGCCGCGTTCGTCGCCGAGGCGCGCAACAGCCCGGAGGAGGTCGAGAAGGTCTCGGGCGTGCCGGCGGAGCTCATCCGCGCCGCAGCCCGGCTCTATGCCACCGGCGGCAACGCGGCGATCTATTACGGGCTCGGCGTCACCGAGCACAGCCAAGGCACCACCGCCGTCATGGCGATCGCCAATCTCGCCATGGCGACCGGCAATATCGGCCGGCCGGGCGTCGGCGTGAACCCGCTGCGCGGCCAGAACAACGTGCAGGGCTCCTGCGACATGGGCTCGTTCCCGCACGAGTTCTCGGGATATCGCCACGTCTCCGACGCGGCGACGCGCGGCATCTTCGAATCGCTCTGGGGCGTGACGCTCGACGCGGAGCCGGGCCTGCGCATCCCGAACATGCTCGACGCCGCGGTCGATGGCAGCTTCAAGGGCCTTTACGTCCAGGGCGAGGACATCGCCCAGTCCGATCCCGACACGCATCACGTGACCGCCGGGCTCGAGGCCATGGAATGCATCGTCGTCCAGGATCTCTTCCTGAACGAGACCGCGAATTTCGCCCATGTCTTCCTGCCGGGCTCGAGCTTCCTCGAGAAGGACGGCACCTTCACCAATGCCGAGAGGCGCATCAACCGCGTGCGCAAGGTGATGGCGCCGCGCCAGGGCATGGAGGATTGGCAGATCACGATCGCGCTGTCGGAGGCGATGGGCTTCGCGATGCGCTATCGCCACCCCTCCGAGATCATGGACGAGATCGCGCGTACGACCCCGACCTTCGCCGGCGTCTCCTATGAGAAGCTCGATGCCGACGGCTCGGTGCAGTGGCCGTGCAACGACAAGGCGCCGCACGGCACGCCGGTCATGCACATGAACGGCTTCGTCCGCGGCCGCGGCAAGTTCATCATCACCGAATACGTGGCGACGGACGAGCGTACCGGCCCGCGCTTCCCGCTGCTGCTGACCACCGGCCGCATCCTCAGCCAGTACAATGTCGGCGCCCAGACGCGGCGCACCGAGAACGTCGTCTGGCACGAGGAGGATCGGCTGGAGATCCATCCCCACGACGCGGAGCAGCGCGGCATCCGCGACGGCGATTGGGTGACGCTTGCCAGCCGTGCCGGCTCGACGAGCCTGCGCGCCCTCATCACCGACCGCGTCGCTCCGGGCGTGGTCTACACCACCTTCCATCACCCGATGACGCAGGCCAATGTCGTCACCACCGATTACTCGGACTGGGCGACGAACTGCCCCGAATACAAGGTGACGGCGGTGCAGGTGATGCCGTCCAACGGCCCCACCGAGTGGCAGGAGCACTATCGCGAGCTGTCGGAGAAGACGCGGCGCATCGCGGCGCCGGCCGAGGCGGCGGAGTGAGCCTGCCGCCGCCCGTCCGCCGCGTCGCGCGTCTCTCCTGGCGCGGCCATGCCGCCGTCGCCGGCGAGCGCGCGATCCCCGAGGAGACCGCCGTCGCGCTCACCTACAACCGCACCACCCATGCGGTGATGATGGCGACGCCGGCCGATCTCGAGGATTTCGCCCTGGGCTTCAGCCTGGCGGAGCGGATCGTCACGACGCCGGGCGAGATCGAGGAGCTCGAGGTGGTCCCCGGCGAGGACGGCATCGAGCTTCGGATGTCGATCCCGCCGGCGCTGAGCGAGGCCTTCCATCGGCGGCGGCGCCATCTGGCCGGCGTGACCGGCTGCGGCCTCTGCGGGATGGAGAGCCTGGCCGAGGTGATGCGGTCCCCGCCGGCGGTGACCAGCGATCTCAGGATCTCGGCCGAAGCGATCGCGGCGGCGCTGGCCTCGCTGCCGCCGCGCCAGGCGATCAACCGCGAGACGCGCGCCGTGCATGCCGCCGCTTTCTGGGAGCCGGGCGCCGGCCTCGTCGCGCTGCGCGAGGATGTCGGTCGCCACAACGCGCTCGACAAGCTCGCCGGAGCGCTGGCGCGGGCCTCGGTGCCTGCGGCGCGGGGGCTGGTGCTGCTGACCAGCCGCGTCTCGGTGGAGATGGTGCAGAAGGCGGCGGGGATGGGCGCGCCGGTGATCGTGGCGGTGTCGGCGCCGACGGCGCTGGCGGTCCGCGTCGCCGAGGCGGCGGGGATCACGCTGGTCGCCATCGCGCGCGACGACGGTTTCGAGGTCTTCACCCATGGCGCGCGCCTCGATCCGGCCGCGGTCGATCATGTCGCCTGACAAGCTCGTCTACATGGCCAACCAGATCGGCCTCTTCTTCAAGCACGAGGGCGAGGAGAAGGCGGTCGTCGACATTGCCACCCATCTGGCGAAGTTCTGGGACCCGCGGATGCGGACTGCGATCTTCGCCCATCTCGATGCCGGCGGCGCCGGGCTCGACCCGCTACCCCGCCGCGCCGTCGAGCGCCTCAAGGCGAAAGAGACCGCGGCGCGGCACTGACGGCGGCCGTCGCTACGCCGCAGCCAGCGCGTAAACGCCTTCGACGCCGTCGGGAAGCTGATAGTCGCGCCAGTGCCGGCCGCCATCCGCGGTGCCGAACACCTGTCCCTTGCGCGTGGCGCAATAGACGCGATCCGGCGTCGCCGGGCTTTCGGCGATGATCATCAGCGTGCTGCGCATCGCCACGCCATGGTCGAAGCGCTGCCAGGTCTCGCCGAGGTCGCGGCTGCGATAGAGCGAGCCTTCGTCGCTCACCGCGGCCACGCTGAGCGCCGCATACATCGTTCGCGGGTCGTGATGCGACACCTTGACGTCGCGCGCATAGGTCAACGGCGAGAAGCGGCCGATGCCCATTTCCTGCCAGCGCGCGCCGCCGTCGCTGCTGCGGAAGAGGCCCATGCGGTTGGCCAGGAACACGGTGCCCGGCCGGGCCGGGCTCACCGCCAGCGCGTGGCTGTCCATCATGCCCTCGGTCTCGGTGTCGCTGACGATGCGGCTCCTCAGGCGCGGCTCGCGGGTGAATTCGAGCAGTCCCTCGTTGCAGCCCTGCCAGCTGTCGCCGCCGTCGCGGCTGTGGAGCACGCCGCCGACCTCGAGCGCGGCGTAGAGCTGGCGCGGATCGCCGGGATCGAGCGCCAGGCGGATGACGCGGCAGGGGAAGCTCATGCTCACCATGCCGCTGGGCGGCGGCGGGCTGAGCTCGGCCCAGCTCCTGCCGCCGTCGCGGCTGCGATAGATCGTGGTGTGCTGCGTGCCGGCATAGATCGTCTGCGCATCGCCGGGATCGAGCAGGATCGACCAGACGAGTTGCTCCTTGCCCGGCAGCGCAAGCGGGCTCCAGCTCTCGCCGGCATCGCTGCTGCGATAGGGGCCGGATTGCGTGCCGACATAGAGCGCGCCGCCGGGCGCGATCGCGAGGCATCGCGCCTCGACCCCCGCCGGCAGACCGGCGGTCAGCCTCTCCCACCGGCCGCTGTCGCTGTCGAGCCGGAAAAGCCCGAAGGTGACCGCGTCCTTGCCGGCCCCATACCAGGGCGCCGCCCCGACATAGACGTAATTCGGCATTTCCGCCCCCGTGCCTGCTTTATGGACGTGATCTTAGGCGGCAAGCGGGCGGATTGTCTTCTTCCGCGATGGCGGGAGTGCCGCCGGCGGAGATCGTCCCTTCGCGCTGCCCCACCCCCACGCATATGCAATGGCGTCTTGGCGCGAGCGGCCTTATCGTTGACCTACGGCAAGCCGGCGCCATCCGGCATCGCCTGTCACCGGCTCCATCCGCACCTTGCTTCCTGGCGTTGTGCAACCATGGAATGGAGGATGCCATGCCCTTCGACGGCAAAGGAATGGAGGTCCAGCTCGACACGCTCGACAAGATCGACCGGGTCATCGCGTTGCTGGACCGGCCGGAGAAATGGTGCAAGGGCGTGTTGAAATCGAGCGACGGCCGCTTCTGCATTCTCGGCGCGGTGCTGGAGGTTCGGGCCGACCGGGTGCTCAAGGCGCCGCTGCTCAGGGCGGCCGAGCAGGTCACCGGCCGCACCTATCCGCGCATCGAGGCATTCAACGATCACCGCGCCACGACGCACACTTTGGTCGTGCAGGTGCTGCAGCGGACACGGCAGAATATCCTTGCCGGCGAGGCCACAGCACCGCCGCAGATTGCGAAGCCGCGGCTGCTGCGGCGGCTCGTCGCCCTGTTCTGAGCGGGGTTTCGAGCGTCCGGTCAGGCGGTGCGGCGCGGCTACCCAGGCGCGCCGCCGACCGGCCATGCGCGGGGCTCGCCGGCCTCCAGCGGCGGCGATGTTACGGGCGGCTCTGCCGCCGCGCGGTGACCCATTCGCCATGCGCGCCGCGGCCATAGCCGGCGCGCTGCGCGTATTCCTCGGCATAGGCGTCGAGCGCTTCCGCCTTGGACGCGTCCATCAGCCGCGCCAGGAGCGGTCGGGTGAGCGGGGTGAAGAGGATGGTCATGCGGTCGGGCGGGTTGATCGGTGTCATGGAAAGATCCCTCGGCGCCGGTACGGCGCTCCGCCTTGAGATGGGGCCCCCTCGGCCGGCGCGTCTGTGATCCCCGTCACACGCGGCGGTTTCGCCCGCCCGCCGGCTTCGCCGCCGCGGCGGGAGCAGCCAGCCGGGCGATGAGCGCCTCGGCCGCCGCCGGGGCGCGCTCCTTGGCGCCGTTGATGAAATAGACGAAGCCGTCGCGCCCGCCTTCCGCCGCCCAGCCTCGGCACCGCTGGGCCCACTCATCGAGCGCCGCCGGCGGGTAGCCCGTTGCCTCTTCTGTTTGGCAGCGCCGCAGCCGGCAGTAGTAGAAATCGGCCGTGCTCTCTACGATGAGTGGGTGGCGGTCGGAATCGACGATGGCGGCGGCGACTCCGAAATCGCGCAGCAGCGCCGGCCAAGCCTCCTCGCCAAAGCTCGGATGGCCGGCTTCGATCACATGCCGGATCTCGCTTCCGTCGCGGTGGCGCGGCAGCAGGGTGAGAAAGGCGGCGAGATTGTCCTTGTCGAACCGCGTCGTTGGCGGCAACTGCCAGAGGATGGGACCGAGCTTCGGGCCCAGCTCGGGCACGCCGCTGGCGAAGAACCGCTCGATCGTCGGACCCGACTCGCCCAGCGCCCGGCGATGGGTCGCAAAGCGCGGCCCCTTCAGGGCGAAGATGAACTCGTCCGGCGTTTCCGCGCGCCAGCGGCGGAAGCTGGCGGGCTTCTGCGCCCCGTAGAAGGTGCCGTTGATCTCGATCGAGGTGACCCGCCGGCTGGCATGGCTCAGCTCGCGCGCCTGGACGAGGCCGGGCGGATAGAAGATCCCGCGCCAGGGCGGATAGACCCAGCCGCCGATGCCGACCCTGATCGGCATGTCGCCACCTCCTCGCCGCGCCGGCCCAAATTAGCACGCCGGCGTCGGCGCCGCCTCGGTTTCGCCCTCGCTCGGCCATTCTTGGGGAACAATTTGCGGTTAATCGACGTTTCTGGCCGCGAGACCGTGAGTTGCGGCCGGCAAGACCGCTTCCACGCGCCCCCCTAGGGAGATCGACCCCGATGAACCACCGGAACATTTCCTCCATCTCCTGCGCCCTGCTCGGCGTCGCTGCGCTCGCCGGCTGCTCGAGCTGGTCCTCCTCGCCGTCGATGCGCGGCAATCCCGTGCTCGAGCCCTTCAACCTGCCGGCGGCGCAGCAGGCTGCGCCCCGCAGCCCGGCCGATTTCAACCAGGCGCTGGCCGTCGATTACACCGGCCTTGCCACGCACCTGTCCGATCAGGATCACGATTGGGCGGATGCCGATTACTTCGCGCGCAAAAGCCTTGCCGCCGGCCATGGGCAGGTGGTGGTGCCGGAAGAGAACAGCAATTGGCTGGTGCCGCTCGAAGTGCCGCTGCAGACGCGCGACGCGCTGGCCAGCGGCCGTCGCCGCCTGCTTGCCGTGCTCGATGCCGGCGCGCGCGAGCGCAAACCCGTGCTCGCCGCCCGCGCCCAGGAACGTTACGATTGCTGGGTCGAGCGCATGGAGGATGATTGGCGCAGCGCCATCGACGGCCCGTGCCACGCCGAGTTCATCGCCGCGCTCGACGAGCTCGAAGGCGCCGCTTCGGTGCAGCCCGCCGCGGCGACGCAGACCCCGCCGCCCGCCGCTACCCGCCAGTACAATGTCTATTTCAACTTCGACAAATCGGTCCTGACGCCCGACGCACGCAAGATCGTCGAGCAGGTGGCGGCCCAGGTGACGCGCGACGGCAGCCGCGTCGCGATCACCGGCAAGGCCGATCTCTCGGGTACCGATTCCTACAACATGGCGCTGTCGCACCGCCGCGCCGATGCGGTGCGACAGGCGCTGCGCTCCGCGGGCGTGCCGGCCGATCGCATCGACGAGCATTGGGTGGGCATGCGCGAGCCGCCGGTGCCGACCGCTCCCGGCGTCCGCGAGCCGCGCAACCGCGTGGTGGAGATCAGCTTCCGCTGACCCGACCCTGATAGAGGCGGCGGGCGCCGGGGCGATCCGGCGCCCGCTCCGCGCGGGTTCGCTCAGCGCGGCGGCGGTTCGTCCTCGCGGAAGAACCAGGACAGCGGCAGGCCGAGGAAGCGCACGGCGGCGGCGAGCCGCGTCGGACTGATGCGCCGGGCGCCGGCTTCGTAGCGCCGCACCGTCGCGGCGCTGACGCCGATCGCCTCGCCCAGCTGCTGCCGGCTGGCGCCGACGAGGAGGCGGGCCTGGCGCAGCCTTGCGCCGAGGGTGACATCGATGGCGCGCGCCCGTTCGGGCCGATAGGACGGCGGCTTGCGTGCCCACAAATGACCGCGCACCGCAAGCCCGAGGCCAAATCCATATGCCATCGCCGGCCGTCCTGCGAAGGGGAAGCCGAGCGTAGTCTTGTACAAAACAAGAACAAATTCAACCCTGGATTTCGCCGACGCCGCCCACCCCGGGGGGCGGTCGGCTAGGCGCGGGTTCCCGAGAGCGGGGCGTCGCCGAACATGCCGAGCGCCACGGTGCCCGACAGCGCATTGCCGGCGATGGTGGCGGAGAAGCCCAGGGTGAGCGGCATCGGCTGGGTGATGTCCGCCTTGAACGACACCTGGTCGCCGCTGACCTTGCCGTCATAGATGTCGGTCGAGCCGGCCTCGCCCGACATGGTGCCGCTGAGCCCGTCGCCGGTGCTGGCCAGCGTCAGCGTCGCGCTGCGCGACCCCAGCGGCGTCTCCATCGTGATCTTCCATGTGCCGTCGACTGCCATGTCCCGCTCCTCCGCTTGCGCAAATGCCGTCTTGCCCTCAGCCCGCCGCGGCGCGCGCCAGCAGCCGATCGAGCCGCACGATGGCGCGGCCGTGATGACCCTTCATCAGCACGCGGTCGCCCTGGCGCACTTCGACCGCGAACCGGATGCGGCGGCCCTCGACCGCGACCACCTCGGCCTCGGCCGTCACCGTGCGGCCGGGCAGCGCCGCGGCCAGATGATCGACCTCGATGCGCGTACCCACCGTCACTTCGCCCGGCTCGCAGAAGGGCAGGATGGCGCGATGCGCGGCGATCTCGAAATAGCCCACGAGAAACGGCGTGCCCACGACCTCGACGCCGACATTGCCGACCGCGGCGGCGGTGTGGCTCGCGCCGGGAACGATGTCGTGGCGGCCGGCAAGGCCGAGCGGGACGGGCTTCATCGCGCGGCAAGCTAGGCGAGGCCCGGCGCCAATGCAAACCGGGGCCGGTTCGGGCGGGAGAGGCGCGCGGCGTTTACCTCGGATTAACCATGATCGGTGTCAAATAGCCCTCGCAGCACCTTTGCGCCATCGCCAGCACCTTCTTCTCTCTTGCCGCCGATAGACAAGTGGAGACGCGTGATGGAATCCTTGATGCTGATCTTCGCCTGGGGCGCGGGGATCATGAGCCTGTTCCTCGTCGCCGACATGATCGCCGGCGACCTCGCCCACCGCCGCGCCGAGCGCATCGCCAACCGCCGCGGCGAGCCGTCGCCGGAGCATCGGCGCCGGGCAAGCCGCTCGCCATGACCGCGCAAATCATCAGCTTCGGCGCCGTCCGCACCGCGTCGATCCTGCGCGAGAACGCGCCGCCTTCGTGGATCGCTTTGTTCCTGACCCGGATGACCCGCGCGGCGCGCGAGCAGCCCGACGCGGGGCGCGAGGCCTTCTGGCGCGAAGTGGCTTGTCTGCTGGGTTGCACGCCGCTCACTCTCTGAGCGGCGCGGGCGAGACCGGCGCTATTGCGCCGCGTCGAACAGCGCGTCGATCTGGCTCTGGCTGTTGGTTTTCACGTCGCCCTTGTCGCCGGCGCCGGAGGCGGGCTTTGCGGCCTCCGCGGCGGCAGGGGCGGCGGCGGGGCGGCCGCAGGAGCGGCTGCAGGCTTGGCGGCGTCGCCCGCCGCGGCAGCGGCTGCGGGCTGCGCGGCCGCGGTAGCCTTGCCGAGCTGATCGAAGAGCGCGTCGACATCGGCCTGGCTCGGCCCGCCATCGGCGGCGGGACCGTTCAGCAGATGCGCATCCGGCCGGCGGTCCTGGATCTCTTCCGGCGGGGGCGGCGGCAAATTCGTGCCGTCCACGCCCCAGATCTCGATCATCGAATTCACGCGCTGCTCGAGGTAGCGCAGCGTGTTGACCACCTTGGTGGTACGCTGGCCGGTGATGTCCTGGAACGAGCAGGCCATCAGGACTTCCGTGGCCTGAGCCTGGATCTCCTCGGCGATCGCCGCCACATCGCCGGTCTTGGGCAGCTTCAGCGCGAGGGCGTTGATGTGCTCGACGCCGTTCAGGATGTCGGAGGTCGCGCGCTCGGTGGCGGAGACGATCGCATCGAGCTCGCCGGTTGCGGCCATGATGCGGTTGGAGCCGCCATCGGCGGGCCGGAGCGCCGCGATCTCGCGCCGCGTCTGGTGCATGTAGGCGCTCATCTCGCGCAGCTCTTCGCGGAGGATGCGGATATGCGTGTCGTCCCGCTTCTCGACGACGGTCTCGGCCGCGACTTTATGCGTGGTTTCCTTGACCTCGCGCATGAGCTTGCGCACGTCGTTCATCGCGACGAGACGCGAGCGCTGGTCGCGCATGCGCAGGAAGGTGCGGCCGCGCGCGTTGCTGGCAAGGGCTTCCTCGATGTCGAGGTACTCTTCCTCGCTCAGCTCGGGCCGACGCTGAGAAGACATAAACTCAGAGCTCCCCTAGAACCGCCTCGATCTTCTTCTTGAGGGTGTCCGCGTTGAAGGGCTTGACGATGTAGTTGCTGACCCCGGCCTCTTTCGCCGCGACCACGTTCTCGGTCTTGCTCTCGGCGGTGATCATGATGAACGGCATGTCCTTGAGCGCGCCGTCCGAGCGGACCTCCTTCAGGAACTCGAGGCCGGACATCGGCGCCATGTTCCAGTCGGAGATGACGAGGCCGAAGGGCCGCTCGCGCAGCTTGCGCAGGCCGGCAGAGCCGTCCTCGGCCTCCTCGACGTTGCTGAAGCCGATCTGGGACAGCAGGTTGCGCAGGATCCGCCGCATCGTGTTGTAGTCATCGACCACCAACACGTGTTTTTCGATGTTTCGCAAAGCGCCTACTCCAGGTTGGTCGAGGGGGGCGGCGCGCCGATCGCTGCCGCAATGCCGGGAGCAAAAATAGCGCGCATCGGTTGAGCGCTGGTTAAGATCGGGCAACCCTCGTGGCCCGAAATTCGCTCAAATCACCGACAACATGGTTAATGGCGGGGAGCTGGCGGCCTATCGGCTGCGCGGGCCGCCGATCGGGATCGAGTAGACGATCAGCGCCAACTCGACCCCGGGATTGCGGCTGTAGATGCCGGCATTGGAGATGTGGTCGAAGAGGAATCCCAGGCGCGAGTAATCATCGAAACGGTAGGCGAACTCGCCGCCGGTCTTGAACTCCTCGGCGCCGCCGAGGTTCTTGCCCTCGCCGCGCGACCAGAAGCCGAAGGCGGCCTCCGGCATGATGACGAAATGCCGGCCGATCTCGGCGTCGAGGCGGAAGCCGCCATAGCCGTAGACGGTGCGCTCATTGGTCGCCAGCACGCCCACGATCGGGCGGATGATGGAGAGGAAGCGGTAGGAGAAGCGGTATTCGAGGCGACCCTGCGCCTCCTTGGCCTCGTGCAGCACGTTGTAGACGCCGCCCGCGACCGACAGCAGGTCGGGGTCGTCCGCTCGCGCCCCCGGCGCAAATGCGCAAAGTGCAAGCACAAAGAACGCCGTCCCGAAACCGCCGAGTCGCCCCCTCATCCCGCCCTCGCGGTGACCACACGCTGCGGCCATCTTAAGGTTTCGGCGGCGGGAGGCAAGCGCCGCGGGCTCAGAGAACGCGGCGCAGCTTCTCGGTGGCGGCAACCAGCCGGGCGCGGATGCCGGGCTCCATCGCCGAATGGCCGGCATCGGCGACGATGGCGTATTCCGCCTCGGGCCAGGCGCGGGTGAGCTCGTCGGCGCTGGCGATCGGGCACACCATGTCGTAGCGGCCCTGGACGATGAAGGCGGGGAGGCGGCGGACGCGGTCCACCCGGTGCAGCAGATCCTGCTCCGGCGGGATGACGTTGTGCAGAAAGTAATGCGCCTCGATTCGCGCCAGCCCGAGCGCCATGCGATCCTCGCCGAACGCGGCCACCGTGTCCGGGCTCGGCAGCAGGGTGGAGCAGGCGCCCTCATAGGTGCTCCAGGCGCGCGCCGCCGGCATGTGCACCGCCGCGTCGGGATCGGTGAGCCGCCGGTAATAGCCCATCAGCAGATCGCGGCGCTCGGCCTCCGGCAGGAAGCCCGAAAAGGCGCGCCAGGCCTCGGGAAAGACGGTGCGCATGCCCAGGAGGAACCAATCGACCTCGTTGCGCCGGCAGAGAAAGATGCCGCGCAGGATGAGCCCGCTGCAGCGCTGCGGATGCTCCTCGGCATAGGCGAGCGCCAGCGTCGAGCCCCAGGAGCCGCCGAACACCGCCCAGCGCTCGATGCCGAGAAAGAGGCGCAGCCGCTCCATATCGGCCACCAGATGCCGCGTCGTGTTGTCGCTGAGCGCCCCCAGCGGCGTCGACCGCCCGGCGCCGCGCTGATCGAAGATGACGATGCGGTAGGATTGCGGATCGAAGAAGCGGCGATGCGTCGGCGTAGCACCCGCGCCCGGGCCGCCATGCAGGAAGACGATCGGGATGCCCCGCGGGTTGCCGGATTGCTCCCAATACATCGCGTGCAGCCCGTCGAGCTTGAGCATGCCGGTGGCATAAGGCTCGATGGGCGGAAATAGATCCTGGCGACTCATCAACCCGTCCTGGCTCGGCGGCTGGCTCAGTCTAAAGGCCCGGCGCGACAACGCAACCCGTCGCTCGCCATTGCCGCCGGCGCGGCCGCTTCTTGATCCCTGACCGCGTTCCGGTATGGTGGCGCGCAGAGCCGGCCTGCAAATGTCCGGCCATTACAAATATTTAATGGCGACCTTGGGTCGCCCGGGAGGTCTCAGATGAAGCATGCTCTCACACGCCGTCATTTCGGCCTTGGCGCCGCCGCGAGCGGTGCGCTGCTGGCCGCCAGCAGCCGCGTCGACGCCGTCCGCGCCGCCGCCCGCCCGATCAAGATCGGCAGCCTGCTGCCGCGCTCGGGCTTCGAGGCGCTGATTGGCGACAGCTGCCAGCGCGGCGTCGAGCTCGCGAAGAAGATGCTGCCCGAGATGGGCTACGCAGTCGAGATCGTCGATGCCGACACCGAATCGAAGCCCGAGGTGGCGCGCACGCAGGCGGAGAAGCTGATCCGTGACGGCGCCCAGATACTGGTCGGCGCCTTCGACAGCGGCCAGAGCTTCGCCATCGCCCAGGTCGCCGAGCAGAACGGCATTCCCTTCGTCGTCAACATCGGCGCCGATCCCGCCATCACCGAGCAAGGCTACAAATACGTCTTCCGCAATTTCCCGACCAGCGTGATGCTGGGCAGTCACGGGCTGGCGCGCTTCAACGATCTCTTCCAGGCGACGAACACCTATCCCAAGACGGCGGTGCTGCTGATCATCAACGACACCTTCGGGCAGAGCATGCTGCGCGGCATCAACGCGCTGATGCCCAAGGCCAATTTGCCGTTCAAGATCGTCGAGACCATCTCCTACGATCCGCAGGCGAAGGATCTGTCGGTGGAGGTGGCGAAGGCCAAGGCGGCGAATGCCGAGCTGCAGATGGTGGTGACGCGGCTGAACGATGCCATCATCCTGGTGCGCGAGATGGTGAAGCAGAGGTACGAGCCGATGGGCATCATTAGCCCCGGCAGTCCCGGCATGTACCAGACCCAGTTCATGAAGGTGCTGGGCAAGTACGCCGATTACGCCATCACCAACATCCCCTGGCTCGATCCCAAGCAGTCCCTCGCGCATCACTTCGAGGCGGCCTTCACCAAGGCCTATCCCGGCGAGGTCTGCACGCTCGATGCCGGCTTCACCTTCGAGGGCTTCCTGATCGCCGCCGACGCCTACAAGCGCGCCGGCTCGACCAAGCCCCAGGCCCTGGTCGAGGCGCTCAAGGCGACCGACATCAAGGAGCGCGTCATGATCGGCGGTCCCATCACCTTCGACGCCAAGGGCCAGAACGTCAACCTGCCCTCGGGCGTGGTGCAGGTCCGCAACGGCCGACCCACCGTGGTGCTGCCGCCCGCGAGCGCCGAGATGAAGCCGGTCTTCCCCGTGCCGGGCTGGTCGAAGCGCGCCTGAGCACGCCGGACGACGAGAGGCGAAACGAAACCCGCGCCGATGCTCTACCTCAACATCATCGTCGCGGGGTTGCTGACCGGCGCGGTCTACGGCCTGATGGCGCTCGGCCTCTCGGTCATCTTCGGCGTCATCCGCATCGTCAACTTCGCCCATGGCGAGATGATGGTGCTGGCGATGTACGGCGCCTATGTCGTCAACGCCGAGCTTGGCCTCGATCCGCTGCTGGTGCTGCCGCTGGTGACGCTGGCACTGTTCGTGTTGGGCTACGCGCTGCAGCGCATCCTCATCAACCGCTACATCGCGCGGCCGGACCATGAGCAGTTCCTGCTGCTGCTGGCGCTCGCCACCATCATCACCGCCAGCCTGCTGATGGGCTTCGGCCCCGATGCGCGCAACGTGCAGCTGCCCTACGCCTATGACAGCTATCAGCTGGGCGCGATCCTGCTCGACAAGGTGCGCGTCTTCGCCGCCGGCGGCGCGGTCCTAGGCGCCGCGGCGCTGTGGAGCTTCTTCCGCTTCAGCCGCACCGGCAAGGCGATCCGCGCCTGCGCCGACAATCAGGTCGGCGCGCAGGTGGTCGGGCTCGACGTGAAGCGGCTCTACGCCGTGACCTTCGGCCTCGGCGCCGCCTGCGTCGGCGCGGCGGGCTGCCTCATGCTGCTGCTGGTCGATGTGCAGCCCTATATCGCTACCGACTATACGCTGCTCGCCTTCATCATCGTCATTCTCGGCGGCCTCGGCAGCATGCCGGGGGCGCTGCTGGGCGGCATTCTCGTCGGCGTCTCGGAGGCCCTTTCGGGCTTCCTGGTCGAGCCCTCCTTGAAGAGCGCCTTCAGCTTCGGCCTGCTCATCCTGGTGCTGCTGGTCCGGCCGCAAGGCCTGTTGGGGCGCGCGTGAAAGCGATCGCCGCGGTCGACCTCACGCCGCGCGTCGCGGCGGCGCTCGGCCTCTTCGTCGCGCTGATGCTGGTGCTGCCGCTGCTGGTCAACGCCTATATCGTCTCGGTGCTGGTGGTGGTGCTGTTCGCCGCCTATTTCGGCCAGTCGTGGAACATCATGACCGGCTTCGCCGGGCAGCTCTCGCTCGGGCATGCGCTCTATGTCGGGCTCGGCGCCTATACCAGCGCGGCGCTCTTCGTGCATTTCGGCCTCTTGCCCTGGCTCGGCATGATCGCCGGCATGGCGGTGGCGGCGGTGGCCGGCGGCGCCATCGCCGCGCTTTCCTTCCGCTTCCGCGTCGGCGGCGTCTATTTCGCGCTGCTGACCATCGCCTTTGCCGAGTTCACGCGCATCCTGTTCGATCATTTCACCTGGGTCGGCGCCACCGAGGGCCTGTTCCTGCCGGTGGCCAATCTCGCCCATGACGACCCGCTGCGGCTGCGCGGCTCGCCGGTGATGTTCTACTACCTGCTGCTGGCGCTCAGCCTCGCGGCGCTGGCGCTCAGCCATCAGCTCCTCGGCCGCCGCGTCGGCTATTACTGGCAGGCGATCCGCGAGGACGAGGAGGCGGCGCGCGCGCTCGGCATCGACGTCTTCCGCTACAAGGTCGCGGCCATGGCGCTGTCGGCAGCGATGACGGCGCTGGGCGGCGGCGTTCTCGCCTTCTACGACAACAATCTCTATCCCGACACGGTGTTCGCCATCAGCCGCTCGATCGAGATCATCACCGCCCCGATCATCGGCGGGCTGGGCACGCTGTTCGGCCCGATCCTCGGCGCTTTCCTGCTCACCGGGCTCGGCGAGACCATGACCAATGTCTCCGACGCCTTCGAGATCAGCGGGTTGAAGCAATGGTTCTACGGCGCGGCGCTGCTCGCGATCGTGGCGCTGCAGCCTTCGGGGCTCTGGCCCTGGCTCAAGCGCCGGCTGGCGCTCGAGGGACGCCGCCGATGAGCGCGACGCTGCTCGAGGTGCGCGATCTCTCCAAGCGCTTCCGCGGACTGCAGGCGGTGGACAATGTCAGCTTCGCCGTGCCCAAGGGCGCCATCGTCGCGCTGATCGGCCCGAACGGCGCGGGCAAGACCACCACCTTCAACCTGATCGCCGGGGTCGTGACGCCCGACAGCGGCAGCGTCATCCTCGACGGCGCCGACATCACCGGCCGCCGGCCCGACCAGGCCTGTCATGCCGGCATCGGCCGCACCTTCCAGCTGGTGAAGCCCTTCGGCGCCCTCTCTGTGCTGCAGAACGTCATGGTCGGCGCCTTCAAGGCGACGCCCGACCGGGTGGCGGCGCGGGAGGCCGCGTGGGCGATCCTCGAGCGCCTCGGGCTTGCCGACAAGGCGGAGAGCGTCGCGCGCAGCCTGACGCTGCCCGAGCGCAAGCGGCTCGAGACCGCGCGCGCGCTCGCCACGCGGCCCAAGATCCTGCTGCTCGACGAGGTCATGGCGGGGCTGCGCCCGACCGAGATCGATCGGATGGTGCGTATCTTCGCCGATCTCGCGCGCGAGACCGGCATCGCGATCCTGCTCACCGAGCATGTGATGCGCGCGGTGATGGCGCTCTCGCATCACATCGTCGTGCTGCATCACGGCCAGAAGATCTGCGAAGGCACGCCGGAGCAGGTGGCGCGCGACCCGCAAGTGCTCGAATGCTATCTCGGTCACGCGCCGGAAGCCGGGACCGGCTGAGCCGATGCTCGAGCTGCGCGACATCGATCTCTTCTACGGCGACGCCCAGGCCCTGGACGGCGTCTGCCTCGATGTTCGCGCCGGCGAGATCGTCGCCATCGTCGGTGCCAACGGCGCGGGCAAGACCTCGCTCATCCGCACCATCTTCGGCATGGAGAAACCGCGGCGCGGCTCGGTGCGCTTCGAGGGCCGCGATATCGCCGGCGCGGCCCCCCACCGCATCTGCGATCTCGGCATCGGCCAGGTGGCGGAAGGACGCCAGATCTTTCCCAACATGACGGTGCGCGAGAATCTCGAGATGGGGGCGGTGGTGCCACGCGCGCGCGCCGGCGCCGCCGCCGCGATGGAGCGCGTCTTCGCGCTGTTCCCGCGGCTGGCCGAGCGGCGGCGCCAGCTCGCCGGCACGCTGTCGGGCGGCGAGCAGCAGATGCTGGCGATCGCGCGCTGCCTGATGGGCCAGCCGCGCCTCGTCATGCTCGACGAGCCTTCGCTGGGGCTCGCGCCGGTGGTGGTGGCGGAGGTGTTCCGCGTGGTCCGCGACCTCAATGCGCGCGACGGCCTCACGCTGGTGCTGGTCGAGCAGAACGTGGCGCAGTCGCTGGCGCTCGCCCATCGCGGCTACGTGCTGGAGAACGGCCGCATCGTCATGCAGGGCGGCGGCACCGAGCTGCTCGCCGACGATCGCGTGCGGCAGGCCTATGTCGGCTTGTGAGCGCCGGGCGGATCCGTCGCAGGATCCGCCCGGCGCCCGAAGCCGAGGTCGATCAGAGCTCCACGCCGCGCGTGTTGACGTTGATGGCGTAGATCGAGGTGCTCGCCGCGATGTAGAGCGTGTTGTGGTGATGGCCGCCGAAGCACAGATTGGCGGCGACCTCGGGCAGTACGATTTTGCCGAGCGGCGTGCCGTCCGGCGCCAGGACGCTCACGCCGTTGAAGTTCTTGTTGGACGACCAGCCTCCCGCGCACCACAGATTGCCGTCGACATCGATCCGCATGTCGTCCGCGATGCCGGTGCCGGTGTCCTTGAAGTCATGGAACATGCGGTCATTGCTCAGCTTGCCGTCGTCATCCACGTCGAAGACGCGGATCCAGGTGTGCTTCGGCGTCGGGCCACCGAGGATGCCGGTGTCGGAGACGTAGAGCTTCTTCTCGTCGGGTGAGAAGCACAGCCCGTTCGGCATGCTGAAATCTCCCACCACCACCGACATCTGACCCGACTTCGGATCGACCCGATAGACGTTCCGCGGCAGCTCCGACTCTTCCTTGTTGCCCTCGTGGTCGCCATTGATGCCGTAGGTCGGGTCGGTGAACCAGACCGTGCCGTCGCGCTTGACGACGACGCCGTTCGGCGAGTTGAGCGGCTTGCCGCCGTACTTGTCGGCGATCACGGTGATCGTCCCGTCATATTCGGTGCGGGTCACGCGCCGCGACCCCTGCTCGCAGGAGAGGAGACGCCCTTCCCAGTCGCGCGTATTGCCGTTGGTGTAGTTCGAAGGCTCGCGGAAGATCCGGGTCTCGCCGGTCGCGGTATTGTATTCCATCAGCCGATTGTTGGGGATGTCGCTCCAGATCAGCCGGTGCATGTCGCCGAACCACACCGGCCCCTCGGTCCAGACGCCGCCCGTCCAGATCCGCCGCAACGACGTGGTGCCGGCGTTGTATTTTGCGAAGCGCGGATCGAACACCTCGAAAGCCGCGTCCGGATAGGGCGTGGTCGATGGGTCGTTCCAGTCCCGCGGCGGCGGGGTGGTCCCGGCCGGATCGCTGGTCGATTGCTGTGCCGATGCCGATAAGGCGACGGTGGAACCGAGGGCGGCGGCCGCCGCTCCCCACAGGAAATCGCGTCTTTCCAACACGGATCCTCCCTTTCTGGCCGCTCTCATCCCAAAGCTCGCGCCACTCGCTGGTGACGCCAGTGAGGCCGGCTCTGGATGACCGCGTGACCCGACATGCGCGTGCGCCTCGTGACGCCGCGTGTCATTGCGTTGAATTATCGAATTAAGGTTCTGGCTCAGCCGTACGCGTCGTCTGAAACCATACCAAACCGAATATAACCGTATGTTGTCGCGCGCACAATCGGTTTGCGCTGCTTACGGCTTCTCCCGCCCGATCTGCTGGCGGGCAATATGGCTCATCCCCATGAGCATCACCGCCGTCGGTCCCGCGAAGAGCGAGATGAGGCCCAGGCGCATCGCCGCGCCGATGGGATTGCCGGGCGCCGCGGAGGAGCCGAGATATCTGTCGCCGAGCGACCGCATGACGAACCTCCTCCTTGAGCATCCGGAGGAAAGATGGCGGCGCTCGGCTCACCGGTCCAATTGGTTTACTGCCGATCTTCGATCGGAAAATTCGATGGCGCCGCGGCCGGCGTTACGAGCTCCGCGCGGGAACCGCGATCATCTCGCCGAGCAGGGTCGGGATGAGCTCGGATACGGTCGGATGAATGGGCACCGCGCGTTGCAGCGCGGTGTAGGGGATGCGGGCGTTCATCGCGTCCAGGATGCCGTGGATGGCCTCGTCGCCGCCGGTTCCGAGGATCGCCGCGCCGAGGATCTGGCGCGTCTCGGCGTCGGCGATCGCCATCATGAAGCCCTGGGTCTCGCCCTTCTCGACGGCGCGGCCGACGCGGGTCATGGGACGGCGGCCGACGAGCAGCGGACGGCCGGTCGCGCGCGCCTGGGCCTCGGTCATGCCGACGCGGCCGAGCGGCGGATCGATGTAGAGGGCGTAGCCCGGCACCCGATCGCTCACCCGCCGCCGTTCGCCGTCGAGCAGGTTCGCCGCCACGATTTCGAAATCGTTGTAGGCGGTATGGGTGAAGGCGCCCCGGCCGTTGCAGTCGCCCAGCGCCCAGACGCCCGCCGCGCTGGTGCGCAGCGCGTCATCGACGACGATGTAGCCGCGCTCGTCGACGGCGATGCCGGCCTTGTCGAGATCGAGATCGTCGGTGTTGGGCCGCCGCCCGATCGCGAGCAGCACGTGCGAGCCGAGGATTTCCGGCGCGCCGGACGCGCAGTCGACGCCGACGGCGATCTCGGCGCCCCGAGGCTCGAAGCGGATGCATTCCGCCTCGAGCCGCACCGCGATGCCCTCGGCCTCGAGGATGTCCTTGACCGCTGCCGACACGTCCTCGTCCTCGCGCGAGACGAGCCGCTTCGCCTTTTCCACCACGGTGACCGCGCTGCCGAAGCGGCGGTACATCTGCGCGAATTCGAGGCCGACATAGCTGCCGCCGACCACGACCAGGTGCTGCGGCAGCGCATCGAGCTCGAGCATCGTCGTGTTGGTCAGGGTGCGGACGCGATCGATCCCTGGCATGTCAGGAACCAGCGCGCGGCCGCCCACATTGATGAAGATGCGCTCGGCGGCGAGCCGGTCGTCGCCCACCTGCACCTCGCGCGGCGACAGGAAGCGCGCATGGCCGCGATAGACCGTGCAGCGCTCCATGCCCTCGAGCCAGGATTGGACGCCCGTCCGCGAGCGCATCGACACCGCATCCTTGCGCGCCTTCACTGCCTTCATGTCGACCGCGACCGGGCCGCCGAGCGTGATGCCATACTCGGCCGCGCGGCGCGCGAGATGCGCGGCATAGGCGCTGGCGACGAGCGTCTTGGTCGGGATGCAGCCGGTATTGACGCAGGTGCCGCCGAAGAGCTTGCGCTCGATCAGCGCGACCGACATCCCGGCGGCGGTGAGCCGGCCGGCGAGGGGAGGGCCGGCCTGGCCGGCGCCGATGATGATGGCGTCATAGGCGAGGGTCATGCGAGGGCTCCTATGAGTGCGTCACGAGGACGCGCCCCTGGCTAACGCCCGGCCAGCTCCTTCCGCAGCAACGCCGCGCCCGCGCCGAGCGCCTGGAGCTTGGCGTTGGCGATGGCGCGGTCGAGCGGCGCCATGCCGCAATTGGTGCAGGCGACGAGGCGCTCGGGCGCCACGAAGGCGAGCGCGCGGCGCAGCACGGCGGCCACCTCCTCCGGCGTCTCGATCCGCTCGCTCGCCACGTCGATGGCGCCCAGCAGCACCTCCTTGCCCTCGAGCAGCCTCAAGAGCTCGATCGGCACGTGCGAGTTGATGCATTCGAGCGATACCTGGTCGATGCGGCTCTTGGCGAGCGCCGGGAAGATCTCCTGGTATTGCCGCCACTCGCCGCCGAGCGAGGCCTTCCAGTCGATATTGGCCTTGATGCCGTAGCCGTAGCAGATATGGACGGCGGTCTTGCAGCGCAGTCCCTCGCGCGCGCGGTTGAGCGCGGCGACGCCCCAGTCCTTGACCTCGTCCATATAGACGTTGAAGGCGGGCTCGTCGAACTGGATGACGTCGACGCCCAGCGCCTGCAGTTCCAGCGCCTCCTCGTTGAGCAACTCGGCAAAGCGCATCGCCATCTTCACCCGGTCGCCGTAATGCCCGTCGGCGACGGTATCGACGATGGTCATCGGCCCCGGCAGGGTGAATTTGAGCCGGTGCCGGGTGTGGGCGCGGGCCAGCGCCGCCTCGGTGCGGTGCACCGGGCGCTTGCGCCGAAGCGCGCCGGTGACGGTCGGCACCTGCGCCGTGTAGCGGTTGTTGCGGATGCCCATGGCGACGCGGCGATCGAAATCGATGCCCTCGATCTCGGCCAGGAAACCGTGGACGAAATGCTGGCGCGACTGCTCGCCCTCGGTCACGATGTCGATGCCGGCATCCTCCTGCTCCTTCAGCACCAGCAGCGTCGCGTCGCGCTTGGCCTCTTCCAGCGCCGCGCCTTCCTGCGCCCAGGGTGCCCACAGCGTCTTGGGCTTCGCCAGCCAGAAGGGCTTGGGCAGGCTGCCGGCGATGGTGCTTTCGATCATGGTTCCCTCCCGAGGGTGTTCCTTCGCAGATAGTTATCGAGCATAATCATCCTGCCTGCCGGGCGGTACCGCGCGCTTCACGACGGCGCCGCGGCTGCGCTAGGCTGGGTCACTAGGGAGGACACCATGGCGCAAGAAGGCGCCCCGCGGCAAATGCCGCGCCGGAACCTGTTCGCCGAGGCCGCCGTCATCGCCGAGCCGCTGGCCGGCGGCGGGCTGCTGCTGCGCTCGCCCTACGATCTCGGCGAGATCCCGCGCTCGGTCGGCAGCCTGCTCGAGACCTGGGCGGCGCGCGAGCCCGCCCGGGTGTTCCTGGCGCAGCGCGACGCCTCGGGCGCCTGGCGCCGCGTGACCTATGGCGAGGCGCTGGCGGCCGCGCGCGCCATCGGCCAGGCGCTGCTCGACCGCGGCCTCGGCCCCGAGCGGCCGGTGATGGTGCTCTCCGACAACGGCATCGAGCATGGGCTGCTGGCGCTGGGCGCCATGCATGTCGGCGTGCCGGTGACGCCGGTCTCCACCGCCTACTCGCGCCTGTCGCAGGATTTCGCCAAGCTGCGCTATGTCCACGGCGTCGTCGCGCCGGGGCTGATCTTCGCCGATGACGGCGAGCGCTATGCCGCGGCGATCGCGGCGCTCAGCCTGCGCGACACGGAGCTCGTCGTCCGCGCCAACCCGCCGAAGGGCATCCCGGCCACCGAGTTCACGGCGCTTCTCGGGACCCGCCCGAGCGCGGATGTCGATCGTGCCTTCGCCGCGGTGGGCCCCGACACCATCGCCAAGATCCTCTTCACCTCGGGCTCGACCGGCGAGCCCAAAGGGGTGATCAATACCCAGCGCATGCTCACCTCGAACCAGGAGAGCTATGTCCGCGCCTGGCCCTTCCTCGAGGCGCGGCCGCCGGTGATCCTGGACTGGCTGCCCTGGAACCACACCTTCGGCGGCAATTCCGATTTCAACATGATCCTGCGCAACGGCGGCACGCTCTATATCGACGAGGGCCGGCCGGTGCCGGGCCTCATCGAGAAGAGCGTCGCCAATCTGCGCGAGGTCGCGCCGACGCTCTATCTCAACGTGCCGCGCGGCTTCGCCATGGTCCTCGATCATCTCGAGCGCGATCCGGACCTTGCGCATAATTTCTTCCGCGAGCTCGACCTCGTGCTCTATGCCGGCGCGGCGCTGCCGCAGAGCCTCTGGGCCCGGCTCGAGGCGCTGTCGCTGAAGACGGTCGGGCACAAGGTGGTGATGGTCTCGGCCTGGGGCACGACCGAGACGGCGCCGCTGGCGACCCTGGTGCATTATCCGATCGAGCGCGCCGGCAATATCGGCCTGCCGGCACCGGGCTGCGAGATCAAGCTGGTGCCGGACGGCGACAAGCTCGAGATGCGCGTGCGCGGCCCCAATATCACGCCGGGCTATTGGAAGCGCCCCGACCTCACCGCCGCCGCCTTCGATGACGAGGGCTTCTATCGCCCCGGCGACGCGGCGCGGCTCGACGATCCCGGCGATCCCAGCCGCGGCATCGTCTTCGACGGCCGCATCGGCGAGAATTTCAAGCTCTCCTCGGGCACCTGGGTCAGCGTCGGCGCGTTGCGCGTGGCGCTGATCGCCGCCTGCGCCCCGGTGATCGAGGACGCCGTGGTCACCGGCCATGACCGCGACGAGATCGGGCTTCTGGTCTTCCCGAGCCTCGCCGGCTGCCGCGGCCTGTGCCCGCATCTGCCGCAGGACGCGCCGCTCGCCGCGCTGGTCAAGGAAAAGGCGGTGGCGGACGCGCTCGCCGCGTCGCTCGCCCGCCACAACGCGACCGCCGGCGGCAGCTCCCATCGCGTTGCCCGCGCGCTGCTGCTGGATCAGCCGCCCTCGATCGACAAGGGCGAGATCACCGACAAGGGCTACATCAACCAGCGCGCGGTGCTGACCAACCGCGCGGCGCTGGTCGAGCGGCTCCATGCCGAGGCGGCCGGTCCGGAGATCGTCACGCCCGCTCGATGAAGCCGGCCATCGCCTCGAGCACCGCGGCCTCCTGGTCGCGATGCGGCGTATGCCGGCAATGGCGCAGCACCAGCTTGGCGAAGCGTCCCCGCACGCCGCGCTCGATGGCGGCGATCTGGGCGAGCGTGCCGTATTCGTCGCCTTCGCCCTGGATCGCCAGCACCGGGCAGGTGACGCCGGCGAGATATTCCTCGATCGTCCAGTCGCGGAAGGCGGGGTCGAGCCAGGCGTCGTTCCAGCCGCGGAAGGCGCTGTCGACATCGGCGTGATAGCGGGCGAGGCGCTGGCGGAGATCGCCTGCGTCATAGAGCGCGCGCGCCTCGGCGATGCTCGTGATCGACACCTCCTCGACGAAGACATGCGGCGCCTCGAGGATGAGCGCGCGCACGGGGAAGCGGCGGCTGCCGGCATGGATGAGCGCGATCGAGGCGCCGTCGCTGTGGCCGATCAGGATGACATCGTCGAGGCCGAGCGCCTGGCGCAGCTCCGGCAGCGCCACGATCGCCTCGTCATGCATGTAGCGCGGCCCGTGCGGCGCCGCGATGGGATCGGAGCGGCCATAGCCATAGCGCGAATAGACCACCAGCGGGCAGCCCGTCGCCTGCGCCAGCTTCGCCGGGAAGTCGCGCCACAGCGCCACCGAGCCCAGCCCCTCATGCAGCAGGATCAGCGTCGGCGCCCCCGGCTTCCCCGGGATGTGCTCATATTCCAGGCGATGGCCGGCGGCGGTCAGGAAGGGCATGGCCAGGTTCCGTGGTCGAGAGACGCGCGCGGCACCTTAGACGCCCAGATGCCGGTGCACCATCTCCGGCCGGGCGCTCAAAGCGTGCTGCGGGCGCGCAGCTTGAAGCGCTGGATCTTGCCCGTGGCGGTCTTGGGCAGCTCGTCGATGAACTCGATCCAGCGCGGATATTTGTAGGGCGCGAGCCGCGACTTCACATGAAGCTGCAGCGCCTCGGCCAGCGCGGGCGAGGCGACGGCGCCGGGCTTCACCACGACATAGGCCTTGGGCTTCACCAGCTTCTGCTCGTCCAGCTGGGCCACCACCGCGGCCTCCAGCACCGCCTCATGCGCGAGCAGCGCCGCCTCGACCTCGAAGGGCGAGACATAGTTGCCGCTCACCTTCAGCATGTCGTCGCTGCGGCCGCAATAGGTGAAATAGCCGTCCTCGTCCTCGACGTATTTGTCGCCGCTGCGCGTCCAGGCGCCGAGGAAGGTGTGGCGCGAGCGCTCGCGCTGATTCCAATAGAAGGCGGCGCTGGTCGGGCCCGAGATCTGCAGCTCGCCGATCGTGCCGGGCTCGACCGGCGCTCCTGTCTCGTCCACCAGGCGGATGTCATAGCCCGGCACCGGCTGTCCCGTGGTGCCGTAGCGCACCTCGCCCGGCCGGTTGGAAAGAAAGATGTGCAGCATCTCGGTCGAGCCGATGCCGTCGAGGATCTCGACGCCGAAATGCCCGGTCCAGCGCTTGCCGATATCTTCCGGCAGCGCCTCGCCCGCCGAGACGCAGCGCCGCAGCGCGACCTCGCTTCGCGCCGGCAGCTCCGGGCTCGCCAGCATCGAGGCATAGAGCGTCGGCACGCCGTAGAAGATCGTCGGCCGGTGCTGCTTCAGCACGCGGGCCACCGAGGCCGGCGTCGGCCGCTCCGCCATCAGCACCGAGGTCGCGCCCACCGCCAGCGGGAAGGTCAGCCCGTTGCCCAGCCCATAGGCGAAGAACAGCTTCGCGGCCGAGAACACCACGTCGCTCTCCGCGATGCCGAGGATCGGCTTGGCGTAGAGCTCGGCGGTGAGGATGAGGTGCGACTGCAGATGCACCGTGCCCTTGGGCGTGCCGGTCGAGCCCGAGGAATAAAGCCAGAAGCAGATGTCGTCGGCGGTCGTCTCCGCCGCCTTGGCGCGCGGCGGCGCCGCCGCCAGGAGATCGCTCAGCAGGCGCCTTCCCTCGACCGGCTGGCTGCCGGACACCACCACCTGCTTCAGCGCGGGCTGCTTCGCCAGGATGGGCGCGAAGCGGTCATAGAGCGCGTCGGAGACGATGAGCGCGCGGGCGCGGCTGTCGCGCAGCATGAAATCGTAATCCGCGGTGGTCAGCAGCGTGTTGACCGGGACCGGAACGATGCCGGCCTTGATCGCGCCCAGGAAGAGCGTCGGGAAATCCACGGTGTCGAGAAGACAGAGCAGCACGCGCTGTTCCGGCTCGATACCGAGGCCGCGCAGAGCGTTGGCGGCACGGTCGACCCGCTCGGCAAGCTCGGCATAGGTGAGGGCGGTGCGATCGTCGCGGAAGGCGGTCTTGGCGCCGCGCCCGGCCTTGAGGTTGCGCTCGATGAGATCGACGGCAGCGTTGTAGTCGCGCGGCAGGACGATCTGCGGCGCCGCGCGCGCCGCGCCATCGGCGTGCATCCCTGACCTCCCCTCTGTCATACCTGTTGGTCGTCGGCGTTCTGCCGATCTTGCGCCTATAGGTGCCGCAGGAGGAAGGCTGGCGTCAAGCATTATCGTGCATCTTGCTTAGCCATTCGGCGATATAATGCCGGAGGCGCTGTTCGGAAGGCCCAAACGCGGGCGGCGGCGCGAGGGCGCGCCGCCGCCGGTATCCGGGCCAGGGCCGGCCCGGACAGAGCCCACGGGTGGGGGTTCCCGCGGGCTCAAATGCCACGGCGACGGGGGGAGGGGACCGCCGCGGCGGGACAAGGTGCCGTCGTCACTCGGCAGGGGGTGCCGATATCATGGGATAGGCGGGGCCGGGCGGAGCCATCCCCCACCTCACGAGGAAGTCATCGCTGATATCCGGTATTCCGGCGGGCCGCCTATCGGCCGGGATGAGCCTCTTTCCAGACCGGCAGGCGAGCCAGGCCAGGCCCGACCCAAGAAAAGGGCGGCGAGGCCGCCCCAGGATCTGCGGTTCATCGTGCCGTTCTTCGTCGGCCGTGATCGCCGCCGGAGCCTAGCCCTCGCAGAGGCGCCGTCAGCGCCGTCCGACCAGCGCGGTCAAGGCGCCGCCGACCAGCGCCACGATGCCGAGTACGATGTAGACCATGGTCTGCTGCGTGAAGCGGCCGGTCAGCGTCTGGGACGCCTGGTCGACCAGCGAATGCGAGCCGTTGATGCCGAAATAGAGCAGCACGGCGCCGACAATCGCCACGATAATGCCGATAAAGCGAAACCCGTTCATGCGCACCGCTCCTGCCTTGCCCCTCAATGCCTAGGGCAAACAGGCACGGCTGGCGGCGCGTTCCGCAGCCTGGAGTTCGGTTTCCCGCGGCTCAGTCGGTGTGGCGGTCGCCGCAGACGCCGGCGCCGCGCCAATCGCCTTGCTTGTCGTTGCCCGGCTTGCGCTCCGGCCGGTCGCCCCGCGGCTCGGGCGCCGTGTCGCGCTCGTCGTCCCGGTGCTGCGCGCGCTGTTCGCGTGGTTGTCGCTTGCCCGTAGGTTCATCGTTCATCTGCGTTCCTCCTGTCGCGCCTTGTCTCGGCCCTCTCCAGGCCAACGGCGCGCCGTCGTATTCGTCGCCCGCTCGTCCCGAGGCTGCCTTGCCTAAGGGCGGCGGCGCCGCGGGCGGAAACCGCGCTCGCGGACACTGGACGAGGATCAGGCGGCGTGATGAACAGAGTATTAAGCGTTCCGGAGCGGGCCGCAATGGCCCGTTCAGGGCAGCCCCGCGACGCCGGCGAGATGAGCCCCCAGAAGGTCGATGCCCTCCAGCTCCGCGCCGCTCAAATTGGCGGCGGAGAGGTCGGCGCCGCGCATCACTGCCCGCGACAAATTGGCGCCCCGGAGATCGACATGGCGCGCCTCGACACGCTCCAGCGTGCTGACGATCAGCCGGCCGCCCGGCAGCACCAGCGGCCCCAGGTTGCAGTCGCGCAGATCGGCATTGGTGAGCCGCGCCAGGTTGAGATTGGCGCCGCGCAGATCGGCGCGCGCCAGGCAGCAGGAGCGGAAATCCGCGCCGTCGAGCTGCGCCGCCTGCAGCGCCGTGCCGTCCAGCGGCAGGCCGACGAAGATCGCGCCGCTGGCGCGCAGCGCCGAGAGGCACAGGCCGGAAAGCGCCGGCCCATCGCGCAGATCGAAGCCGCTGAGGTCGAGCGGCGTGCCTTCGGCGCCGTGGGTCGCGGCCCATCGCTCGTGCTGTTGCAGCAGCTCCCCGACCGGCCCGCCAAGCTCGCTGAGCCGCCGTCCGACCGGCTTCTCGGTCAGGATGCCGGCGAGGTCGGTCTCTCCCATCTCGGTGGCGTGCAGGATCGCGTTGGTGAGGATGGCGTTGCGCAGGCTCGCGCCCTTCAGATTGGCGCCGGAGAGATCGGCGCCTTCGAGATTGGCGCCGTTCAGCGTGGCGTTGTGCAGATCGGCGCGAACCAGCTTGCAGCGCCGCATCACCGCGTCGGTGAAATCGGTATGCGCCGCGAGCGAGCCCGAGAGCTTCGCCTGCGACAGCTCGGCATTGACCATGCGCGCGCCTTCGAGATCGGAGGAGGCGGCGTTGGCGATCGCGACCTCCTCGATCACTCCCATGCGCAGGCGCTGGCCGAGCCTGCCGTCGCGCAGATCGGCGTCGAACAGGTCGGCGCCTTCGAGATTGGCGCCGCGCAGCACCGCCCCGCGCAGATCGGCGCGTGCCAGCACCGCGCCCCGCAGATCCGCCCGGGTGAGGTTGCAGGCGAAGAGCGTCGCGTTGGCGAGATTGGCGCCCGCCAGCCGCGCCGCCGGCAGGAAGGCGGCGGTGAGATCGGCGTCGTTCAGCCGCTGTCCGGCGAGGTCGAGGCCGGAGAGGTCGCGATAGGCCAGCAGCGCGCGCTGGCCGCCGAGCCGGCCGGACAGGAACATGTCGTGGCGCCGCACGACCTCGTCCAGCTCGCTCTGCGACATCGGCAGGCGGGGACGTTCGATCTTCTTGGTCTCGCTCGGCATGGGCCGCCACCATCCCCGTCCGCGCTTAAGATCGGCTTAAGCACTGCCGCGGGGTTGGCGAAAATGCATCGCGTCCGGGGCGCGCCTTAACCTTGCATTCAGCCGACGCTTGCGGGTTTCAGTAAGCGATGGGAAAGACTTAGCAGCCGATAGCGGCGGCTACGCGGCCTCGTCGCGGGCCTCGCGGAAGCGATCGATCCAGGGGCCGATCCAGTCGACGGCGACTTCTTCGGGCATGGTGCCGGCGCTGGCATCGTGCAGCATCGGCTCGCCGATACGGCGCGCGCCCAGCTCCTGCAGCAGCGCGTCGAAGCGCTTGCCGCCGAAGCAGAAGGTCTGGGCGTAGGTGCGGTCGCCGAGCGCGATGACGCCATAGACGACCGACCGCAGATCCGGTCGCGACTGCTCGAGATCGGCGAACAGCTTTTGCGCGTTGTCGGGCACGTCGCCCTGGCCGTAGGTCGAGGTGCAGATCAGGAAGGCGCCGCCGCCGGCGAGGACGCCGGCGTCGAGCCCGTCCATGGCGAGGATCCTGGCGGTGACACCCTGCGCCTTCAGCGCATCGCCGATCTCGTCGGCCACGAGCTGCGCCGTGCCGGTCATGGTGCCCACCAGGATCGTCAACTGCCGCTCCACCCCGCCTCCTCATCGCTTCCGGGCTGGCTTTGCCCAGCGGAAGAGACTATAGTGCATGTCTCGTGGTTGGCAAGCATTATAATACATCTCGACCGATCGGGCGGCACACCAAGGCCGGAGGAGCAGCGCATGGCGGTCCATGAGGGGGCGGCGGCGGGGGAGCGGCGCGAGGAGAGCGGCGAGGCCGAGTATCTCCGGCTGCTCGGCGACCGCATCCGCGAGGCGCGGGCCCGGCGCGGCATGACGCGCAAGATCCTGGCCCGGGATTCCAAGGTTTCCGAGCGCTACCTGGCCCAGCTCGAATCCGGCCAGGGCAACATCTCGATCGTGCTGCTGCGCCAGATCGCCCATGCCATGGGCCTGCCGCTGGGCGATCTCGTGCGCGAGGAGCCGGACCGGCCGGTGGAGCTGACCCTCCTCATCCAGACCCTGGGCCGGCTCCAGCCCAAGGACCTGGCCCAGGCCCGCCGGCTGCTGGCCGAGACCTTCGGCGCGGCGGTGGACAGCGAGCGGCGCCACCGCATCGCGCTCATCGGCCTGCGCGGCGCCGGCAAATCGACCTTGGGGGCGATGCTGGCCAAGGCGCAAGGCGTGCCCTTCATCGAGCTCGACCGCGAGATCGAGCGCGAGAGCGGCACGCGGCTTGCCGAGATCTTCGACCTCTACGGCCAGGCCGCCTATCGCCGCTACGAGCGCCGCGCGCTCGAGGCGGTGATCGAGCGCCACGACCGCGCGGTGATCGCCACCGGCGGCAGCATCGTCTCCGAGCCCGCCACCTTCGACCTGCTGCTTTCGGCCTGCTACACGGTCTGGCTCACCGCCGCGCCCGAGGAGCATATGGGCCGGGTCGTGGCGCAGGGCGACACGCGGCCGATGGCGGAGAACGAGCAGGCGATGGAAGATCTCCGCCGCATCCTTGCCGGCCGCCACGCGCTCTACAGCAAAGCCGACACCCGGATCGACACCGGCGGCAAGGGCGTGGAGCAGGCCTTCCGCGAGCTGAGGGCGGCGGTAGGTTAACGGTTTAGCGCCTCGTTATGACGCAAGCGCACATCGATGCGCAGAGTGGTGAAAGCCGGCAAACTCTTCAGAACCGGAAGACGCAGACCCTCTGCGTCGAGCTGTGCCGAGGCCGGTGGATCGCAAATCCCGCTCTCGTAGTGCGTGCTGTTCGGCGGTGCTGCGATCTGAAAAGTGATGAACTCCAAAGAACCGCATTGCAGCGACTGAGTGTCGGAGCGGAATTTGAAATAGGCGTAGGGTCCGTCGATCAGACCTCTGATGAAGATACGTCGATGGCCACCCTCGACCGAGAGTGACATCTGGCCAAGACACACCCTACCCTCTTCGCAGACCAGGTGGGCCGGAACGCTCTCGCTTCCGCCAATCTGGCGGATCAGCACCGCGTAAGTTTCGGCCCGTGCGTCTGCGGCTGTGGTTGCCGACAGCCCGGCACAGATGACCACCCCCCACCAAGCTGTCCTTCTACGACGGCTAGCGGCCTTGACTTCGCTAGCGCCGATACGGGGCCGTGGTGCGCGGCTTTTGGTTCCCAGGAAGCGGTGCATTGACGATGCCAGGATAGCGTTCAGGGTCCACATGCGGCGCACCGGCGAGGTCCATATCTTTGTTGGGGACTCGTATCGAAGAAGTTCGGCATGTTGAGGTCGGTATCGTGATGGGTCGTGCCGATCGTTGCCTCCTCGGATTGCGAACGGTCGGGAATATCGGTGCCTGGTATGTTCCTGCTCGGCGGTGGCAGCGGTTCCACCTGAATGTCGCCGCCACCGGCGCGGCGCGGCTTGTCGGCGCGCAAGCGCCGCCGTTTGCCGCTGGCGATGCCGCCACGCTTGGTCGCTCGCAGAAGCTTGCTTTTCGACTTTGGCTTTTTTTCGGCGGGCGGGGACGGGATGCGGGCACCGTCGCCGAGATGGTGACTGGAGCGCGCCAAACTTCGGGCCCTCTTGCGGGCGGGCAAACGGTGTTTCCTCATATGGTCCTCGCCGATCAATGAGCGGGTAGGGTTGAAGGACGCGGCGCCTCATCGCCTGCGTCCGGTCAATATTCTCTCGCTGCCTACCTCACGCCCCCAAGGCTCATGCGGCGGCGCTCAAGGCGTCTGCACGATACTGCTTGACGAGATATTAATATGCATTATAGTTCCGTCATGCAAAAAGACGCACGGGCGGAGGCGCCGATGATCACGTTCGACACCCATCCCGAGCGCTACAAGCATTGGCGGCTCGATTTCGACGGGCCCTTGGCCAGGCTGGTGCTCGACGTCGCCGAGGATGGCGGCATCAAGCCGGGCTACAAGCTCAAGCTCAATTCCTACGATCTCGGCGTCGACATCGAGCTGCACGACGCGCTCACCCGCATCCGCTTCGAGCATCCCGAGGTGAAATGCGTCGTGCTCACCAGCGGCAAGGAGCGCATGTTCTGCGCCGGCGCCAACATCTACATGCTGGGCACCTCGCCGCATGCCTGGAAGGTGAATTTCTGCAAATTCACCAATGAGACGCGCAACGGCATGGAGGAATCGAGCCAGGATTCCGGGCTCAAATTCCTCGCCGCGCTCAACGGCACCTGCGCCGGCGGCGGCTACGAGGTGGCGCTCGCCTGCGACGAGATCGTCATGGTCGACGACCGCTCCAGCACGGTGAGCCTGCCGGAAGTGCCGCTGCTGGGCGTGCTGCCGGGCACCGGCGGCCTCACCCGTCTCATCGACAAGCGCAAGGTGCGGCGCGACCTCGCCGATGTCTTCTGCACCACGGCCGAAGGCGTGCGCGCCGACCGCGCCAAGCAATGGAAGCTGATCGACGCGGCGGCGCCGCCGGCGCGGTTCGCGGCGCTGGTGGAGGAGCGCGCCCGGGCGCTCGCCGCGCAAAGCGGCCGCGGCGGGCCGGCAGCGAAGGGCGTGGCCCTGCCGCCGCTCGAGCGCCGCATCGACGACGCCGGATACCACTATCGCTGGGTCGATGTCGCGTTCGACCGCAAGGGGCGGGTGGCGACGCTCACCATCACCGCCCCCGACCGCGCGGCGCCGAGCCTCGCCGAGATCGAAGCGGCAGGCGCCCAATGGTGGCCGCTCGCCATGGCGCGCGAGCTCGACGACGCCATCCTGATGCTGCGCGTCAACGAGCTGGAGCTGGGCACGCTGCTGGTGAAGACGCGCGGCTCGGCGGCGGCGGTGCTGGCGAGCGACGCGGCGATGGCCGAGCATGCGAGCCACTGGTTCGTGCGCGAGACCCAGGGCTTCCTGCGCCGCACGCTGGCGCGGCTCGACGTCTCGGCGCGCAGCCTCTTTGCCATCATCGACCGCGGCTCCTGCTTTGCCGGCACCTTGATGGAGCTGGCGCTCGCCGCCGACCGCTCCTACATGCTGGCGCTGCCGGAAGGCGACAATGACGCGCCGCGCATCGCGCTCTCCAGCGCCAATATGGGCGCGCTGAAGATGGTCAACGGCGCGACCCGGCTGCAGAACCGCTTCTGCGGCGATGCCGCCGCGGCGGAAGGCGCGGCCAAGGCGGCGCTCGGCGAAGAGATCGACGCCAACCGCGCGATCGAGGCCGGGCTCGTCACCTTCGCGCCCGACGAGCTCGACTGGGAGGACGAGATCCGGCTTGCCGTCGAGGAGCGCGCCAGCCTGTCGCCCGATGCGCTGAGCGGGCTCGAGGCGAGCCTGCGCTTTGCCGGGCCGGAGACGATGGAGACGCGCATCTTCGGCCGCCTCTCCGCCTGGCAGAACTGGATCTTCAACCGGCCCAACGCGATCGGCGAGCAGGGCGCGCTGAAGCTGTTCGGCAGCGGCTCCAAGCCGCAGTTCAAATGGGAAAGGGTCTGATCATGGCGATCGACTACAAGGAGCTGATCCCGAACAACGTCCATCTCGACGACAACAAGACCCTGCAGCGCGCGCTCGAGCACTGGCAGCCGCATTTCCTCGACTGGTGGCGGGGGCTCGGGCCGAGCGACTTTCTCGATGCCGATGTCTATCTGCGCACCGCCACGTCGGTCGATGCCAAGGGCTGGGCGACCTACGGCACGGTGAAGATGCCCGACTATCGCTGGGGCATCTTCCTCGCCGACGAGATTCCCGACCGCCGCATCGGCTTCGGCGACGAGTACGGCAAGCCGGTCTGGCAGCAGGTGCCGGGCGAGCATCGCTCGACGCTGCGCCGGCTGATCGTCACGCAGGGCGACACCGAGCCCGCCTCGGTCGAGCAGCAGCGGCTGCTGGGCCATACCTGCCCCTCGCTCTACGACCTGCGCAACCTGTTCCAGGTCAATGTCGAGGAGGGCCGCCACCTCTGGGCGATGGTCTACCTGCTGCACGCCTATTTTGGCCGCGACGGGCGCGAGGAGGCGGAAGAGCTGCTGGCGCGCCATTCCGGCGATCGCGACAAGCCGCGCATCCTCGGCACCTTCAACGAGCCGATCAGCGACTGGCTCTCCTTCTTCATGTTCACCTATTTCACCGACCGGGACGGCAAGTTCCAGCTCAAGAGCCTGGCCGAGAGCGCCTTCGATCCGCTGTCGCGCAGCTGCAGCTTCATGCTCACCGAGGAGGCGCATCACATGTTCGTCGGCGACACCGGCATCGGCCGCGTCGTGCGCCGCACGCTCGAGGTGATGAAGGAGCTCGGCACCGAGGATCCCGCCGCGATCCGCGCCAAGGGCGCGGTCGACCTGCCGACGGTGCAGCGCTATCTCAATTTCTGGTTCACCTCCTCGCTCGACCTCTTCGGCGCCGAGAATTCCTCGAACGCGGCGAGCTACTTCGCCACCGGCATCAAGGGCCGCCCCGACGAGGCGAGCTATCCCGATCACCTCTGCCGCGAGGGCTCGTTCAAGCTCGAGGAGCCGGATGGCAAGGGCGGCGTCACCGTCGAGGAGGTGCCGATGCGCAACGCCATGAACGAGGTGACGCGCAGCGCCTATATCCGCGATTGCGAGATCGGCGTGAAGCGCTGGAGCCGGCTCATCGCCAAGGCCGGCTACGATGTCGAGCTCAAGCTGCCGAGCGAGCGTTTCCGCCGCGGCATCGGCGTCTGGGCCAATCAGCCGGTCGATCCCGAGGGGCGGATCATCTCCGCCGCCGAGTACCAGGCGAAGCTGCCCGGCTGGGTCCCTTCGGACAGCGACCGCGCCTATATCAAGAGCCTGATGCGGCGCGTGATCGAGCCCGGTAAGATGGCGAGCTGGATCGCGCCGCCCGACCGCGGCATCAACAATCTGCCGGTCGAGTACGAGTACGTGCATCTGCATTGAGCACCTTGGCCAACCGCTTCGTCATCATCGGCGCCGGTCCCGCGGGCATGCGCGCGGCAGAGGTGCTGCGCCAGAAATCGCCCGATGCCGACATCCTGCTGATCGGCGACGAGCCGCACCTTCCCTATGACCGGCCGCCGCTCTCGAAGGCTTTTCTCGTCGAAGGGCTCGATCCGGCGCGGCTATGGCTGAAGCCGGAGAGCTTCTATGCCGAGCAGGGCATCGGTTTGAAGCTCGGCGCCGCGGCGCGCCGCATCGACCGCGCCGGGAAGGTCGTCGAGCTCGCCGATGGCGAGCGCGTGCCCTATGACCGGCTGCTGCTGGCGACGGGCTGTCGCGGGCGGAAGCTGCCGGCGCCGTTCACCACCGAGCCGATCCACTATCTGCGCAGCCTCGTCGATGCCGAGCGCATCCGCGCGGCGCTGCGGCCGGGGCTCGAGCTGGTGATGATCGGCGGCGGCTTCATCGGGCTGGAGATCGCCGCCTCGGCACGCAGGCTCGGCGCCGCGGTGACCGTCCTGGAGCTGGCGCCGCGGCTGATGAGCCGTGCCGTGCCGGCGCTGGTCGGCGATGCCGTGCGCGCGCTCCACGAGCGCCACGGCGTCGTCTTCGAGCTCGGCGCACGGCTCACCGCGGTGGCGCGCGGCGCCGATGGGCGGACGCTGGTCGAGACGGCGCGCACGGCCTATCCCGCCGATCTCGTCATCGCCGGCATCGGCGCCGAGCCCAACACCGGGCTTGCCGAGGCGGCGGGCCTTACGGTCGAGGACGGCATCCGCGTCGACGCCTGCGGCCGCACCAGCGATCCCGACATCTTCGCCGCCGGCGACGTGACGCGGCACGATAACCCGCTGCTGGGCCGCGCCATCCGCGTGGAGTCCTGGCAGGTGGCGCTCAACCAGGCGGCCGCGGTCGCCGCCGCCATGCTGGGCGCGAGCGAGGCCTATGCCGAACTGCCCTGGCTCTGGAGCGACCAGTACGATTGCAACATCCAGGCGCTGGGCCTGTTCGAGGCGAGCCTCGAGACGGTGCTGCGCGGCGACCCTGCCGGCGCCTTCACGCTTCTCGGGCTCGACGCCGAGGGGCGTATCGCCGCGGCCATCACCGTCAATAACGGCCGCGACATGGCGGTGCTGCGCCGCTTGGTCGCGACGCGCGCGATCCTGCCCAAGGAGGCGCTCGCCGATCCCGGCCGCAAGCTCTCCGACCTGCTGAAGCTGGCGCGCTCGGCGTGATCGAGGGGCGGCGGCGGGGGCTACTTCCGAGCAGTGCGAAAAAGCTGTCGTCAAAGGGCACGGGCCCGAAATTAGGCCAGCCCGATGCGTTTGCCTCCCTGTCGGAAGAGAGCCGCTGCGTCAGGCGCAAAGTGAAACGCGTCAAGAAAATCATCGCTGGAGTACTGAGGGAGCGCCTTGCGGATGGTTGCGGCGAATGCCCGGCCTTCGTCCAACCTGCCCGCCAGGGCAAGGCAGTGAGCGGCGATTGCCAGAATTATTCTGTGGGCGTTCGGCCGCGCGGCCGCCCTTAAGGCCCATTCGGCGGCTTCCTCGAACTGCCCCAGCCGGACGAGAGCCATCGCCCTTGCACCCAGCATGCCGAAGAGCAGCGGGTCGAAGGGACTCAAGAGGCGCGAATGATCGGATGATTTGATGGCGAGAGCGGGGTCGCCCGACTGGGATTGGACGAATGACAGCGTATAGTGGCCGAGCGCGAAGTTGGGACTGAGATCAACCGCTTGCTGCAATTCGCGGAGGGCTTCGTCTTGGCGGCCGCGAAGCCATAGCGCTCGGCCCATAGCCCAATGCGCCGCCGGATTTTTGTCCTCGACAAGGAGGCTTTGGGCGGCCGTCTCGGCTGCACGATCGCTTTCCGTCTCGCGGTCCGCCCATCGCTGGAACGCGTTTTGCCAGTGCGTAAACGACAGGCCTGCATAGGCGCGAGCGAAAGTCGGATCAAGCTCGACGGCCCTCGCGAAGTATTGCTGCGCGAGCACATTCTCGGTCTGCGTGAACCGATACATGTGCCAGAGCCCGCGATGGTACGCCTCCCAGGCGTTCAACGAGCTGGGTGCCTTGAGGATCGCTCGATTTCGCTCGGCCGTCTCGATTTCCGCGGAAATCGATGAAACGATGCTGTCGCCGATGCTATCGAGAACCTCGAAAGTTTCGTCCGCTTTGCCATGGTACGCCTCCGCCCATACGATGCGCGCAGCGCGCACCTCGATGAGCTCGACCCTGACGGCGAGGGCGCGACTTTCGTCTCGTCGCACCGCACCGCTTGCGATGTAATCGACGTTCAACCTTCGACCCGCGTCCTGCGGGGCGATGCCGCGCTCGGCGAGCGCGAAGACCGAGCCACGGGCGATCACAAAGAGATCCCGCAATTTGGCCAGCCGAGTGATGATGTCGTGAGTGAGGCCATCGGCGACGCCGCCTCGCACGCTCTCTCCACGTGCTTCCTCGACAAATGGCATCACGGCGAGCGAAGCGCGGCTGGCCCTACGCAAGGCAGGCTCGCCTGAATCCGGCGGGCGGTCCGTCGAAGGTCCAGGATGAAGCTCCGCAGAGCCCTTTCGGATCAGTCCACCCTCCTTGAGCGATCGCCAGCCCGCGCGGATCGGTGCAAAGCTCAGCCCCTCGGACTCAAAGAGCCGCGCGGTCGCCGCGAGGTGTGTTTCGCATTGGGCGATCTTTCCCCGCCGAGCCAGACTGTCCAAAAGCGTCAAATGCGCATGCGGGTCAAAGGGAGCGATTTCGAGCCATTTCTCAAGCCAAGAGAACGCTTCGTCGCACCCCGGCGGGAGCTTGGTTGCGAGTTGCTCCAATATGGTCGCGTGGCAGGCGGTGAAGCGCCGCCGCTGCGCCGTCAGCCAGGTGTCGAAGTTCGGACTTCGGTCGATGTCGAGGCCTTCGAGGAAATCGCCTGCAAACAGGCCGGAAAGCGACCGAAGCTGATCCAAGCCGATGCCTTCAACTCCGGCGTCGGTAGCCGAAGCGATCTCGAGCGCGTCTACGAGACAGCCTCCGAGGTCGATGGCGACCGTGCCATCGGAGGCCAGGATCCTTTGACGATGCGGCTCGTCGAAGATACGCCGCAGCTTGGTGAGACACCACCGCAGCTCACTCCGCGGATCGTGGGGCGCATCCCATAGGAGATCGCAAAGCCGGCTGCGTCCTATGGCTCTCGGCGAGAGGGTGAGGTAGGCAAGGAGACCGCGCACCTTGCGCGAGGCGGGCAACCTGACAGGCACGCGGTCGCGGCTCACGATCAACGGACCCAACATCCGCACGGAGAGGCGGGTCGTCGCGGTCTCGACGACGCGAGGCGCAGAATCCACGCCCGTTTCCATGGTCTTTCCCACGGTCCTCTCTCCGCTCACACTCTATCACTCGATCCCGGGCACCGCCACCGCCGGTCATCGATCCTGCAGGTCAGGTTCGGCGAGCCAAGAACTCAGGGAGAGGTAGTCATGGCCCCTCAAGCAGCCATCAGAACGACGCTCGGCCGCGGGCGTCTCTTCGACAGCATCCTCGAGACGGTCGGAGATACGCCGACCATAAGGATCAATAACCTGGTGCCGGATCACGCGACGATTTACGTGAAGGCGGAGTTCTTCAATCCCGCGTCGTCGGTAAAGGACCGGCTCGCCCTCAACATCATCGAGGAGGGGGAGCGCAGCGGAGCGCTCAAGCCAGGCCAGACCGTCGTCGAAGCAACCAGCGGTAACACCGGCATCGGCCTGGCGATGGTCTGTGCGCAGAAGGGCTATCCTCTGGTCGTGACGATGGCCGACAGCTTCTCGATCGAACGGCGCAAGCTCATGCGCATGTTGGGAGCCAAGGTCGTTTTGACCCCACGCGCCATGAAGGGATATGGGATGTATCGGAAGGCGGTCGAGCTCGCGGAGGCCAACGGCTGGTTTCTGGCACGCCAATTCGAGACCGAGGCCAATGCCGCCATTCACGAAGCGACGACAGGCCGAGAGATCGTCGGCGATTTCGCAGGATCGCGCCTGGATTGGTTCGTAACCGGTTACGGCACGGGCGGAACGATCGCCGGCGTCGGTCGAGTGCTGCGGCGAGAAAGGCCGGAGACGAAGATCGTGCTCTGCGAACCCGCAAACGCCCAGTTGCTCGGCAGCGGGCGCCAGCAAGACCGAGTGGCTGGCGGCGCGCCGGCGACAAGCCATTCCGCGTTCGAGCCGCATCCGATCCAGGGATGGACTCCCGATTTCATCCCCCAAGTGCTGCAGGAAGCCGTCGACCGGCGAATGTACGACAAAGTAATGCCCATTGCCGGCGCGGAAGGCATCAAATGGGCCAAAGCGCTCGCGCAAAGGGAGGGAATTTTCACCGGCATCTCCGGCGGAGCGACCTTTGCCGCGGCGCGCGAGATAGCCGAGGCCGCGCCGGAGGGAGCCGTGATCCTGTGCATGCTTCCCGATACCGGTGAGCGCTACTTGACGACGCCGCTTTTCGACGACATCGGGGCCGATATGAATGAGGAAGAGTTGGCTCTTTCCCGCTCGACCCCGGGATTTCAGTTCGCCGCCTAACGCTTTCCGTCACGGGAAGAGACGAAATGCTTGTTCAGCCGAGCGGCGCAAACGCAGTTGCAGAGGAAACGCTCGATCCCGGGAACTGGCGCGAGTCGCTGGCCCTCTCGCACCAAATCATCGACGATGCCGTTGCGTACCTCAGGGATGTGCGCGATCGTCCGGTATGGCGGCAAATGCCGGCGGGCGTGCGCTCGTCTTTCCTAACTCCCCTGCCTCGGGCTCCCGAACCCCTCGTCAATGTCTATCAGACTATCACCGAGACGGTGATGCGATACCCCATGGGCAATATCCATCCGCGCTTCTGGTCCTGGTACATGGGGGCGAGCAATTTTACGGGAGCTTTGGGCGAATTCCTTGCGGCGATCCAGGGTTCGAATCTCGGCGGCGGGGATCATGCGGCGGCGCTCATGGATCAGCAGGTGGTCAATTGGTGCAAGGAGATGATCGGCTTTCCGACATCGGCGAGCGGCACGCTGGTCAGCGGCGGCTCAATGGCCAACATCATCGGCCTTACGGTTGCACGGAACGAGAAGTCGGAGGTTGACGTAAGAGAGCATGGCGTCGGCGCCCTTCAAAAACCTTTGCGCTTCTACGGTTCGGATCAAGTCCATGGCTGTCACCGCAAAGCCATGGAAGCTCTCGGGCTCGGGAATGGCGCGCTGCGTCGGATTCCGAGCGACAGCGGATTGCGCATGGATATCGGCGCCCTGCGCTCGGCAATCGCCGACGACCGGGCAGCGGGATTTCAGCCCGCCTGCGTGATCGCGAGCGCAGGAACCGTTAACACCGGCGCAATCGATGATCTGGTAGCATTGGGCACGTTGGCGGCCGAAGAAGATTTGTGGCTGCATGTCGATGGTTGTATCGGCGCCCTCCTGGCGATTGCTCCCGAAAACGCCTACCGGGTCGCCGGCATAGAAAAAGCGCATTCGGTCGCGCTCGATCCGCATAAGTGGCTGCATACGCCGTTCGAGGCCGGCTGTGCGCTCGTCCGGGACGCCGCTGCGCATCGGAATGCATTTTCGGCGGCGCACGAATATATGGAAACGGCGGTTCGCGGCCTCGCATCGGCCCCTTGGCTACATGAATACAGCTTGCAAACGTCGCGTGGCTTTAGAGCGCTCAAGATCTGGATGTCTCTCAAGGAGCATGGCATCGAGAAGTTCGGGCGATTGATCGACCAGAATATCGCCCAGGCCCGGTATCTGACGGACCTCATCGAGGCCGAGCCGGTTCTTGAGCTGGTTGCGCCTACGAACATCAACATCGTCTGCTTCCGATATCGGCCTCGCGATCTCAATCGCGCCGCTCTGAAATCGACCAACAGCGAAATCATGATAAGGCTGCAGGAGGAAGGCGTAGCCGCTCTATCGGATACGACGGTGCATGGCGAGCATTGCCTGCGTGCGGCAATCAACAATCACCGGACGCGGCGCGGCGATCTGGAACTCCTGGTGAAGGAAGTCATCCGCCTGGGCGACAGCATTGTGAAGGGCTGCTGAGCGACCTCAGGCGTGATGTTCGAGCGCATTGACCGCATGGTCCTGTCGGCCCACCATGCCGGCCTGGCTGGACAAGGTCCTTCCGGGACGATGAACGCAGGCTCGGCTCGATTGAGCGGTCGCCCTGACAAATATCGCAAGGATTTCGGGGCGCCAGGGGCCCGGCCACGATTGCAAGTGGAGAAGGGGGTTTGGGAGGCGAGCGCGTCGAGCGGCGGCTTACCGCGATTCTGGCGGCGGATGTCGCCGGCTACAGCCTGCTGATGGGCGCCGACGAAGAAGGTACGCTGGCGGAGATCAAGGCGATCCTGCGCGGGCTGGTCGATCCCCAGATCGAGGAGCATCGCGGCCGGATCGTCAAAACCATGGGCGACGGTCTACTGGTCGAGTTTGCGAGCGTCGTCGACGCGATGCGGTGCGCCATCGAGCTCCAGCGCGGCATGGCAAGGCGCAACACCGGGAAGGCGCAGCACAGGCGGATCGAGTTTCGCATCGGCGTCAATGTCGGCGACATCATCCTTGACGGGGGCGACATATTCGGGGACGGGGTCAACGTGGCGGCACGGCTCCAAGCACTGGCGGAGCCCGGCGGCATTTGCGCCTCGGCGCGGGTGCAGGAGGATGTCCGCGGGAAGCTCGATATTTCGCTTGTCGACGAGGGTGAGCATCAGCTCAAGAACATAGCATGGCCGGTGCGCGTGTACCGGGTGGGCCTCGCCTCCGAGACGCCGCCGCCAAGACCAGCGCTCGCTCTTCCCGACAAGCCGTCCATCGCCGTTCTACCGTTCGACACCATGAGTGGCGATCGCGACCTGGGCTATCTCGCGGACGCACTCGTCGAGGCGATCACCGCGGCGCTGTCGTGCATCCGCTCTTTCTTCGTCATCGCGCGCAACTCCGCCTTCACCTACAAGGGGAAGGCGGCGAATGTGCGGAACGTGGGCAACGAGCTGGGCGTCGCCTACGTCCTCGAAGGCAGCGTGCAGAAGGCCGGCACCCGCATCCGAATCATCGTCCAGCTGATAGAGACCGAAGGCGGCGCACATGTCTGGGCAGGACGCTATGACGGCACCACGGACGACATCTTCGACCTCCAGGACCGTATCACCGAACAAGTGGCAGGGGCGCTGCAACCTTCGATTCGCATTGCCGAGGTCGAACGCGCGAGGCGAAAGCGGCCACAGGACCTTGGCGCCTACGGCTACACCATGAGGGCGATGCCGCACGTCTGGGCGCTCGAGAAGGAGGAAAGCGGCAAGGCGCTCGATCTCCTCGACAAGGCGCTGGCCATCGATCCCGAGTACCCGCTGGCGCTCTCGCTCGCCGGCTGGTGTCACGCGCAGCGCTCGGTCTACCAGTGGGCCGAGGACATCGGGCAGGACCAGGCGCAGGCACTGAGTTTGGCCGAGCGCGCAGCCGCCATCAGCAGCGACGATCCGCTCATCCTCGCCGTGCTCGGTGCGATTCACACGTTCGTCCGCAATCACGGGACGGCGCGGGTGCTCCTGGAGCGTGCGCTGTCCATCGACCCCAATGCCGCCTGGGCTTGGACCCGGCTTGGCTGGCTCGACAACTACGCCGACAGGCCGGATCAGGCGATCGAGAAGTTCGAGCGCGCCTTGCGGCTAAGCCCGCTCGATCCGGCGAACTTCAACAATCATGTGGGAATCGCTTCCGCGCACGAGGTGGCGGAGCGCTATGACCAGGCGGCGGCGATGTATCAGCGCGCACTCGAGGAGCAGCCGCACGCCCTGTGGATCTACCGCAATCTCGCTTCATCTTTGGCCGGCGCGGGGCGAATGGCCGAGGCGGGGAAAGCCTATGCGCGGGTCATGCGCGCCTATCCGGACCTGACTGGGGCGAAGTACCGCCAGGCGATGGTGTTCTCTTCAGCGGCGCTGGATCGCATGGTGGCGAACCTTAAGAAGCTGGGCCTCCCCGCGTGAACGGGACGCCGGACCAAAAGGGGCCGATTTACGAGGACACAGCCTGACCGGCGGCAGATCCGCGCAGGAAATCGACCAGCAGGGAGCCGACCGCTTCGGGCTGCTCCTGCTGCACCCAATGCCCGGCGCCGTCGACGAGGTGGCAGCCGACCATCCGCGTGCAGGCGGTCTGCTGCATGCGCTCGAACGCTCCGGGCTGCTGGTAGACGCCCCAATCGCTCTTGCCCGAAATGAAGATCGACGGCACGTCGATGGTGCGGCCGGAGAACAGCTGCAGCTCCGCCTCGAAGGCGCCGCCGGTGCGCGAGCGGTACCAATTGAGGCCGCCCTGGAAGCCGGTGCGGCGGTATTCGGCGGCGTAGACGGCGAGCTCGCTCTCGGGCAGCCAGCGGCAGGCGGCGATCTCAGCGGCCGACGGCATCTCCTTGGCGACCGTTGCCGGCATGTCGTCCGCCAGATCCATGATGTAATAGGTCGGCATCCTGGCGAGCTCCGGCGCGCTCCACGTGGCCAGCCGGTGCGGGCGGTTTTCCGCCCAGTCGGCGCTCTTGTGGTGGAAATAGGCGCGCAGGAAGTCGTGGACGCCCTGTCGGCAATGCCACATCTGCGCGTTCGCCGGTCGCGTCGAATAGTACCATTGGTAATGCTTGCGCGGCCGCGGCAGGGCGGCGAGGGCCTCGTGGATGGTCGGGCTCGCCGGCACCATCGGCGGCTTGCCGCTCGTCTCGAAGGGCAGCTCCGGCGGCCCGGCAAAGGGCGCGCTCATCAACGCCAGCGAGGCGAAGACGTCCGGCCGCACCAGCGCGCACCAGGCCGCGACCGCCGCGCCGAAATCGTGGCCGACGACCGCGGCGGCGTGGCGGTATCCCAGCGCGAAGACGACACCCAGCACGTCCCGCACCGCGTTCAGCAGGCGAAACGGCCGGAGATCGGCATCGTAGTCGGGGCTCCAGCCGGTCGTGCGGCCATAGCCGCGCAGGTCGGGTGCCACGACGTGATAGCCGGCGGCGGCGAGGCTCGGCATCACCTTGCGCCAGGAATAGGCGATCTCGGGAAAGCCGTGCAGCAGCACCACGAGCGGCCGATCCGCGGCCTCGAAGCCCGCCTCGAGCAGATGCATCCGGAGGCCATTGACCTCGTCGAGGAAGCGCGAGCGGACGCCCGCGGGCAGGAGGGCGGCATCAAGCGGGTTCATGGCGCGAGCCTCTGCGGGTTCGGGTCGCGCCGGCGGCCGGTCGCTGTGGCCGGTACAGCATGGAAGGAGCGGCGGGCCGTCGGCCTGATCATGGCGGTCCGCCAGGCGCGGCCACGGGGCTCGCCGGCGCGGCGTCCGGTGGCGGCGGCGGCGCGGCGCGCTCAAGGGGAGGCGGGGGCGGCTCGATCGGCAGCCGCAGGGTGGCCGGCCCTGGGCCGGTGACGACGTCGAAATCTTCCTTCATGGTTCCGCTTCCTTCTGCTGGAAGCCGTCCCTCGGGCGGATATTCGACGCTCAACCGATGTCTGGAAACGCGAAAGCCGCCTGGCAGGGGGCGGCTTCGGGTCTGCGACGTGGCTCGCGATCCTAGGCCGCCGGGCTGAACCGGCGGCGCCAATACGAGCGGGATCGGGGCGAGGGCGTCATCATCGCCCCGACCTTAGCCGGCCGACGCGGGCGCCGCAAGCTGCTCGACGGCTTCCGCCGCGTCCTGGACGACCACGCCGTACCAGCCAAGCCCGCGATAGGTCTCGTAGCCGGGGGTCAGCGCGAAGCCGATCATGGTGCCGTCCTCGGTCTCGTAGAACCCGTCCTTGCCGCTGGTGCGCAGCGTCATGGTCTCGCGCAGCACGCCTTTGTCGTCGGAGGCGGCGAGCACGCGGTGCTGCGCATCGAGGATCAGGCAGCGCGTGCGCTGCTTTTCCTCCTCGGCAAGCCGGACGCCCTTGACCACGGCGGCGGCCTGGGGATGCCAGTCGAAGAAGATGCCGAGCGCGCCGATCGGCTTGCCGGCGGCCTGGCCGTGCTCGCGGACGGCGGTGGCGTAGGTCGCGACCTGCGCGCCGCCCAGCAGCGGCACCGTGTCGACGTCGAGAGCGGCATAGTCGTCGCCGCTGCGCGTGCCCATGGCGGCGCGGAACCAGGCCGTCTCGGCGACGATGGCGCCGGTCACGCCGGGATAGCGCTGCGGCCGGCCATTGGCGAGCACCTTGCCCTCGGCATCGGCGATCCAGAGGTCGAGATAGACGGTATAGCTGTTGAGGATGACGCCCAGCCGCTCGCTGGCATGGCGGGCCGCCTCCGCCGCCGGCGCCTCCAGCAGTCCGACGACGGCCGCATCGGTCGCCCACCAGCGAACGTCGCAGGAACGTTCGTAAAGGTTGCGGTCGATGATCTCGATCATGTTGAGGGCGAGGTCGGCGAGCCGCTGGCCGCGCACCTGCTGGACCATCCGCTCGCCGAGCTCGCTGAGCTCGGCGATCGAGCCGGCAAGCTCGGTCTTGAGGTCGTCGGCGATGTCGGTGATGCGGCCGGAAATGGCTTTCACCTCGCCGGCGACCACGGCGAAGCCGCGGCCGGAATCGCCGGCGCGCGCCGCCTCGATGAGGGCGTTGAGCGCCAGAATCTTGGTCTCGCCGGTGATGCGGTTGATCAGGGCGATCTTGTCCTCCGCAATCCGGCCGACCCGGTGCGAAAGCGCGATAATCCGTTCTGGCTCTGTCACCAGAAGCTCCAGCCGTAGACATCGATCCCCCGATCGGCCCCTAAGATTGCGGGTCGAGATTGAGTTTTGGTTAACCGCGCCGAGGTCTGGCGGGAGAACCGCTCAGGAACGATGGATCGGGTCGATCCAGCGCACCTCTTCGGGCGGCTCGACCGGGGTTATGTCGAGGTTCACCACCACCGGCTCCTGGCCGCTGCGGCACAGCACGCATTCCAGGACCTCGCTGCTGCTGGCGTTGATCTCCTGGTGCGGCACATAGGGCGGGACGTAGATGAAATCGCCGGGCCCGGCCTCGGCCATGAATTCGAGGTGGTCGCCCCAGCGCATCCGCGCCTTGCCCTTCACCACGTAGATGACGCTCTCGACCTCGCCATGGTGATGGGCGCCGGTCTTGGCGTTGGCGTGGATGGTGACCGTCCCGGCCCAGAGCTTCTGCGCCCCGTGCTGGGCATAGGTGATGGCCGAGGCCCGGCTCATGCCCGGCGTCTGGGCCGTATTGGGGTCGAGCTCCGTGCCGCGGACGACCCGCACGCCCTGGTTGCGCCAGTCGATCTTGTCGCTCATGGTTCCTCCGACTCGCTTTGCTGGAGATAAGGACGGTTCCGGCCCAGCGGCAAGCCTTCGTTGCTCCCCCTTGCCCCGTCTTGCCATTCCGCGCGCACCGCGGCGTCCGCTTCCCGCGCCAGCCGGGCGGCGCGCTGCGCTTCCACCACCGGCAGTTGCGCGAGTCGGCGCAGCGCCCAGACCGCCATGGCGCGCACCAGCGGAGAGGGGTCGTCGAGGCGCTCCTCGACTGCCGGCAGCAGCGCCGCAGCGCCGCTGTTGCCGATGGCGATCAGCACGTTGCGCAGGAAGCGGTCGCGGCCGATGCGCTTGACCGGCGAGCCCGAGAACAGGGCGCGGAAGCCGGCATCGTCGAGCCGGGCGAGCTCGGCCAGGGCCGGCGCTTCGAGCGCCGCGCGCGGGCGGAAGCCGGGCTCGGCCGTGGCGCGGGCGAATTTGTTCCAGGGGCAGACGGCGAGGCAGTCGTCGCAGCCATAGATGCGGTTGCCCATGAGCGGGCGGAGATCGGCCGCGATATGCCCCTTGTGCTCGATGGTGAGATAGGAGATGCAGCGCCGCGCATCGAGGCGATAGGGCGCGGGGAACGCCGCGGTCGGGCAGGCGTCGAGGCAGCGCCGGCACGCGCCGCAATGATCCGTCTCCGCCGCGTCCGGCGGCAGCTCGAGCGCGAGATAGATCTCGCCGAGGAAGAGCCAGGAGCCGAAGCGCCGCGACACGAGGTTGGTGTGCTTGCCCTGCCAGCCCAGCCCTGCCGCCTGGGCGAGCGGCTTCTCCATCACCGGCGCGGTGTCGACGAAGAGCTTGAGCGCGCCCGGCCAGCGCCCGTCGATCCAGCGCGCCAGCGCCTTGAGCCGCGCCTTGACCACATCGTGATAGTCGCGGCCGCGGGCATAGACCGAGACCACGCCGCGCTCGCGCTGCTCCAGACCCGGCAGCGGGTCCTCGTCGGGGGCGTAGTTGAGGCCGAGCACGACGACGCTGCGCGCCTCGGGCCACAACGCCTGTGGATCGGCGCGCTCCTCGGCGCGGGCGGCGAGCCAGCCCATATCGCCGTGAAAGCCTCGCGCCAGGAACTCGGCGAGATGCGAGCGCGCCTCGGGCGCGAGCCGCGCCGGCGCGAAGCCGACGGCGTCGAAGCCAAGCCGCAGCGCTTCCTCGCGGATGGCCGATGTGATCGCCGCGCTCATCGCTCGCCTCGCTCGGCCGCCCTCATGCGGCGCGGCCGCTCACCCGCGCCCGCGGTACGGCGCCACGCCCTGATCCGGCAGCCACAAGCCGCGCGGCGGCGCGCCGGTCTGGTAGAAGACGTCGATCGGCATGCCGCCGCGCGGATACCAATAGCCGCCGATGCGCAGCCAGCGCGGCGCCAGCAGCCGCTCCAGCCGCTGCGCCACCGCCAGCGTGCAATCCTCGTGGAAGGCGCCTTGGTTGCGGAAGGCGCTGAGGAAAAGCTTCAGCGACTTGCTCTCGACCAGCCAGCGCCGCGGCACGTAGTCGATGACGAGATGGGCGAAATCCGGCTGGCCGGTGATCGGGCAGAGGGTGGTGAATTCGGGGCAGGTGAAGCGCACCAGATAGGTCGAGCGCGGATGCGGGTTCGCCACCCGTTCCAGCAGCGCCTTCTCCGGTGAGGCCGGCAGCTTCGTGCGGTGGCCGAGCTGCTTCAGGGACGTCGCCATGATGATTTTTCAGAGCGGCGGGATATCGCCTGCCTCCTCCCGGGCCGCGAGCTCGGCGGCAAGATCCTCGACGCGGCCACGCTCGATCGCCTCGCGCAGCCCGGCCATGAGATCGGCATAGTAGCGAAGATTGTGCGCGGTCAACAGCATCGGGGCGAGGATCTCCTCGGCGCGGATGAGGTGATGGAGGTAGGCGCGGCTGTAGTGCCGGCAGGTGGCGCAGGCGCAGTCGGGGTCGAGCGGCCGCGGATCGGCGGCGTGGCGGGCATTGCGCAGATTGACCGTGCCGCGCCGGGTGAAGGCCTGCGCCGTGCGTCCCGAGCGCGTCGGCAGCACGCAGTCGAAGAGATCGATGCCGCGCCGCACCGCCCCGATCAGGTCGCCCGGCTTGCCCACCCCCATGAGATAGCGCGGCCGGTCGGCGGGGAGCGCCGGCACCGTCTCCTCGAGCACGGCGAACATGCGCTCCTGGCCCTCGCCGACGGCAAGCCCGCCCACGGCATAGCCGTCGAAGCCGATCTCGGCGAGCGCCGCCGCCGAGCGCCGGCGCAGCTCCGGATAGATGCTGCCCTGGACGATGCCGAACAGCCCGTAGCCGGGCCGGGCGCGGTAGGCCGTCTTGGAGCGCGCCGCCCAGCGCATGGAGAGCTCCATCGACTGCCGCGCCTCCGCCTCCTCGGCGGGAAAGGGCGTGCATTCATCGAAGGCCATGGTGATGTCGGATCCCAGCAGATGCTGGATCTCGATCGAGCGCTCCGGCGAGAGCGTCACGGACGCGCCGTCGATATGCGAGCGGAAGGCGACGCCATGCTCGTCGATCCGGCGCAGCTTCGCCAGCGACATCACCTGATAGCCGCCGCTGTCGGTCAGGATCGGCCCCGGCCAGTTCATGAAGCGGTGCAGCCCGCCCAGCGCGGCGATGCGCTCCGCGCCCGGCCGCAGCATCAGGTGATAGGTATTGGCGAGGATGATCTGGGCGCCGGTCAGGGCCACGTCCTCCGGCCGCATCGCCTTCACCGTCGCGGCGGTGCCGACCGGCATGAAGGCCGGCGTCTCCACCGTGCCATGCGCCGTCACCATCCGGCCGCGCCGCGCCGCACCGTCCCGCGCCAGCAGGCGGAAGCTGAAATCCCCCGTCATCGCTCGGGATATAGCAAAGTGGCGTCGCCGTAGGAAAAGAAGCGGTAGCCGGCGGCCACCGCATGGGCATAGGCGGCCTTCATCCGCTCGAGCCCGGCAAAGGCCGCGACCAGCATGAACAGGGTCGAGCGCGGCAGATGGAAGTTCGTCAGCAGCAGGTCGGCCGCGCGGAAGCGGTATCCCGGGGTGATGAAGAGCGCGGTCTCGCCCGCGAAAGGCGCGATGCGCCCGCGCTCGTCGGCGGCGCTTTCGAGGAGGCGCAGGCTCGTCGTCCCCACCGCCACGATCCGGCCGCCGGCGGCGCGCGCGGCGGCGATGCGCGCGGCCGCCGGTTCGTCGATCATGCCCCATTCGCTGTGCATCCGGTGGTCGCGCGTATCCTCCGCCTTGACCGGCAGGAACGTCCCGGCGCCGACATGCAGCGTGACGCTCACCCGCCCGATCCCCGCCGTCTCGAGCGCCTCCAGCAGCCGCGGCGTGAAATGCAGCCCGGCGGTGGGCGCGGCGACGGCGCCTTCCTTGGCGGCGAAGATGGTCTGGTAGTCGGCGCGGTCGCGCGCCTCGCCGCCGCTCGGGCGCTTGATATAGGGCGGCAGCGGCATGCTGCCGAAGCGCTCGAGCGCCGCCCGCAGCGCGTCGCCGGCGCGATCGAAGCCGAGCGTGATGTCGCCTTCGGCGTGCTTCTCCGCGACCTCGGCGGCGAAGCCCTCGCCGAAGGCGATCCGGTCGCCGGGCCGCAGCCGCTTGGCCCCCTTGGCGAAAGCGCGCCACCGCCCGCCGCCGAGGTCGCGGTGCAGCGTCACCTCGACCCGCGCCTCGCCGCGCCGTCCCAGGAGCCGTGCCGGGATGACGCGCGTGTCATTGACCACGAGGAGATCGCCCGGGCGGAGCAGCGCGGGCAGGTCGAGCAGGCGCCGGTCGCTCAGCGCCTCGGCGACGACCAGCAGCCGCGCCGCGTCGCGCGGCTCGACCGGATGGCTGGCGATGAGCTCCCGCGGCAGCTCGAAATCAAAGGCGTCGACGCGCATGGCGCCGCGCTGATAGCGGGGCGGGGCGGGAAGAGTCCAGCAGGTGGGGGGAGCAGCCTCTAGCGCCGTGCCCGCGTGATGTCGCGCAGCACCGCCGCTTCCTGCTCCTTCTCGCCGAGACGCTGCTTGACGAGATCGCCGATGCTGACGAGGCCGATGATGCGGCCCTCCTCCATCACCGGCAGGTGGCGCACGCGATGCGCGGTCATCACCTCCATCGCCGCGTCGAGGCGGTCGGTGGGGGCGCAGGTGGTGACGTTGGGCGTCATCAGCTCGTGCACCTCGAAACCCAGCGCCGCGGCGCCGTCCCGGGCCAGCGCGTGAATCACGTCGCGTTCGGAGAACATGCCGGCGAGCTTGCCCCAGCGGTCGAGCACGACGAGCGCGCCGATGCGCTCCTCGTCGAGCTTGCGGATCGCGGTCTCCACCGTGTCGATCGTGCGGACGGTGGAGACGTGGCCGCCTTTGCGGTGCAGGATCTCGGCAATGGTCATGGCAGTCTCCTTCGCGGAATGAACGGGCGCCCATTCAACAGATGGTGACCGGGCCGGCGTTCCGCCACTCCGCCACCTTGAAGCCGGCGCGCCGCTGTGGTCAATATGGCGCCGCGCAGGAAGGCCATGCCGATACCGCCGCAGGAGAGTTGGAGCGTCGCCAAGCCGGCCGTGCTGTCGCAGGGCGGCATCGTCGTGGCGCAGAACGCGCGGGCCGCCGCCGCCGGCGCGGAGGTTCTCGCGGCCGGCGGCAACGCCGTCGACGCCGCCGTCACCACCGCGTTGGCGCTGGGCGTGCGCGAGCCCTGGATGAGCGGCATCGGCGGCGTTGGGCTGCTGGCATATGGCGAGGCGGCGACCGGCCGCGTCCGCGTGGTCGATTTCACCGCCCGGGCGCCGCTCGCGCTCGACCCCGCACGCTATCGTGTGGCGCGCGGTGTCAGCGACGAGCTCTTCGGCTGGCCGCGGGTCGAGGGCGACCGCAATCTGCGCGGCTATGAGTTCGATCTGCGTGCCGGGCACGGTGGCCGGGCTTGGCCTCGCGCTCGAGAGCTTCGGACGGTTGAGCTGGCGCGAGGTGATGGCGCCGGCGCTGGCGCTGGCCGAGGAGGGGCTGCCGATCGATTGGCACACCGCGCTCTCGGTGGCGCTCTCGGCTTCGGAGCTCGCCCTCTTCGACAGCTCGCGCGCCGTCTTCCTGCCACAGGGCTTGCCGCCGGTGCCGCCGCCCGAAGGCGCCCCACGGCGGCTGGCGCTTGCGGCGCTGGCGCGCAGCTACCGCCGGTTGAGCGAGGCGGGACCGCGCGATTTCTACGAAGGCGCGCTGGCGCAGCTCATGCTGGCCGATCTGCAGGCCGGCGGCAGCGCCGTCGCCGCCGCCGATTTCGCCGCATACCAGGCGCGCCTGGTCGAGCCGCTCGCTTTCGACTATCGCGGCGTGCGGCTTCATGTCGCGCCCGGCCTGACCGGCGGCCCGACCTTCGAACGGGCGCTGGCGGGGCTCGCGGCGCGGCTGCCGGGCGCGGCTCTGGGCTATCCCGGCGCGCCGGCCTATATCGCCTATGCCGAAGCCTTGCGCGAGGCCTTCGCCCATCGCCTGGCCGAGCTCGGCCATGCCATGCCCGCCGCCTCCAACACCACCCATCTCTCGGTCGTCGACCGCGACGGCAACATGGTGGCGCTCACCAACACGCTGCTGTCGCGCTTCGGCTCCAAGGTGGTGCTGCCGCAAAGCGGGGTGGTGATGAACAATGCGATGCTGTGGTTCGACCCGATACCGGGCCGTGCCAATTCGATCGCGGCGGGCAAGCGCCCCCTGGCCAATATGTGCCCGGTGCTGGCGACCGCGGATGGCGCGCCGCTGCTGGCGCTCGGCGCCTGCGGCGGACGGCGCATCATCCCGGCAGTGACCCAGCTGGCCTCCTTCCTGATCGATTTCGACCTGTCGCTCGAGAGCGCCTTCACCCTGCCGCGGCTCGACGCCAGCGCCGCGACCGTGCTGTGCGACGTGCGGCTCGGTGCCGAGATCATCGCCGTGCTGGCGGCGCGCTTTCCGGTCGAGGTGGTCGAGGAAGCGGTCTATCCTTCGCCTTTCGCCATCCCGTCCGCGGTGATGCGCGACCGCGCCACCGGACTCAATACCGGCATGACGCACGTGCTCTCGCCCGCCGCCGCGGCGGTGGCGGAGCGCCCGTGACCGCGCCGGACGCCCCGGCCGCGGAGCTCGGCGCGGCGCTGCGGCCGGAATGGCCGCTCGATCCCGCTGTGACCTATCTCAATCACGGCGGCTATGGCGTTGCGCCCAACGCGGTGCTGCAGGAGCAGGAGGCGTGGCGCCGCCGCATCGAGCGCAACCCGACGCGCTTCTTCACCGTCGAGCTGCCGGGCCTGCTGCGCGAGGCGGCGACGGCGCTTGCGACCTATCTCGGCGCGCGCGGCGAGGACATCGTCTTCGTCGACAATGCCACCACCGGCTGCAACGCGGTGCTGCGCTCGCTGGATTTTACGCCCGGCGACGAGATCCTCGTCACCAGCCTCGCCTATGGCGCGATCGTCAAGGCGGCGCGCTATGTCGCGGCGCGCAGCGGCGCCAGCCTGGTCGAGGTGGAGATCCCGCTGCCGGTGGCCGACGACGCCGCGATCATCGCCGCCGTCGCTGCGCGTCTCGGCCCGCGCACGCGGCTGGCGATCTTCGATCACGTCGCCTCGCACAGCGCGCTCGTCCTGCCGGTGGCCGAGCTGGCGCGTCACGCGCACGACGCCGGCGCCCGCGTGCTGGTCGACGGGGCGCATGCGCCGGGCCTCGTGCGGTTCGATCCCGCCGCGACCGGCGCCGACTGGTATGTCGGGAATTGCCACAAATGGCTGTTCGCGCCGCGCGGTTGCGGCTTTCTCTGGGCACCGCCGCCGCTGCAGGGGTTGGTCCACCCGCTCGCGATCTCGCACGGCTATGGCGCGGGCTTCACCGCCGAGTTCGACTGGACCGGGACGCGCGACCCCACGCCGTTCCTGGCATTGCCGGCGGCGCTCGCCTATCACCGCCGGCTCGGCGGCGCGACGCTGATGGTGCGCAACACGGCGCTGGCGCGGAGCGCGGCACGCTCGCTCGCAGAGACTTGGCGTACCGGCCTCGGTGGCCCGGAGACCAGCTTCGCCGCCATGGCCACGGTGCGATTGCCGCTCGGCGGCGAGGCCTCGACGGAGCGCGCCGTCGCGCTGCGGCAGCGGCTCGCCGACGAGCATCGCATCGAGGCGGCGGTGAACGCCGATTCCGGCGCGTTGTGGCTGCGCCTCGCCGCGCAGGCCTATAACGAGCCCGCCGACTACCAGCGGCTGGCGGCGCTGTGGTGACGCGCGCGCTGTTCCAGCGGCGTCCGTCGCCCTGGCGCGCCGCCCTGGTGCTGCTGGCGAGCGCCGCGTTCTTCTGCCTGCTGTTCCTGCCGGCGGGCGATCCGGACAGTCTCAGCGCTTCTCTCGACTGGCGGCCGGAGATGGAGCCGCTGGCGCTGATCGGTCTGCTCGCGGCGTTGGGGCTTGCCGGAAGGCGGTTGCCCTGGGCGCTGCGCTGGGCGATCGCCATCCTCGTCTTTCTGGCGGCGCTGCTGCAGGGCGCCGACGCGCTGGTGCTGCGCATCTTCGACCGGCCGCTCGATCTCTATTTCGATCTGCCGCAGGTGCCGCGGCTCGTCGCCCTCTTCTATGATGCGGCGGGCGCCTGGCGCGGCGCGGCGGCGCTGGCAGCGGCGGTGCTCGCGGCACTGGCGCTGATCGCGCTCATCGCCGTGGCGTTGGACGTTTGCGAGCGCATGCTGCGGCCGCCGGGCCATGCCACCCTCGCGCTGGGCGCCGTGCTGGTGCTGGCCGCCGCGGCGCCGGTCGGCCGGCTCGAGGAAGGCGAGCCCGTGCTCGGGCTGCGCACCGCGGCGGTGGTCTCCTCCCAGACGGCTCGGTTCTGGCGCAGCTTCGAGGTGATGCACGGCAATGGCGGCCGCTACGCCGCCGCGCTGGCGGCACCGCAGCCGATGCCCGGCGCGCTGCCGGGGCTGAAGCGCCGCGACGTTTATATCATCTTCTTCGAATCCTACGGCACGGTGGCGCTGGACGAGCCAAGCTATGCCACCGCGATCCTGCCGGCGCTGGCCGGCTTCGCGGCGCAGGTGGAGAAATCGGGCTGGCATCTGCTGTCGAACCGCATCGTCTCGCCCACCTTCGGCGGCGGCTCCTGGCTCGCCCATGGCACGATCGACAGCGGCGTCAAGCTCGATGCCGTGCTGAACCACGTCATCACCCGCAGCCGGCGCGAGACCTTGCCGCGTTATCTTCGCGCCGCCGGCTATCGCAGCATCGAGATCATGCCGGGCACCAAGACGCCGGAGCCCGAGCACGGCTTCTGGGGCTTCGAGCGCAGCATCTATGCCGCCGATCTCGGCTATGACGGGCCGGCCTTCGGCTGGTTCGGCATTCCCGACCAGTACACGCTGCGCCGCTTCGACGAGACCGAAGGCGCGCCCGGGCATGCGCCGCTCTTCGCCCAGATCGTGCTGGTGTCGAGTCATGCGCCGTTTGCGCCGCTGCCGCCCTATGTCGCGGATTGGAACGCAAGGCCGCTCTATGGCGGCATATCGCCGGCGCAATGGGACCGCATCCGCGCGCCGCCCGACTGGTCGCATCTCGGAACGCCCTATTGCGACAGTATCGTCTATGATCTGCGCACCCTCGGCGCCTGGCTTGCCCGGATGCCAGGTGACGCGCTGGTGGTGATTCTCGGCGACCATCAGCCGCCGAGCTTCGTCGCCGGGGAGAAGCTGCCCTGGACGGTGCCGATCCACGTGCTGTCGCGCGATCCCGACCTGTTGCGACCGTTCCGCGCGCTGGGCTATGTCGACGGCCCGCTGCCGCCGCGCGCTGGCGCGTTCAAGGGGATGGAAAGCTTTCTCGGCGATTTCATCGCCGGCTTCGCGTCGCCGCCGCGGGCCGTGGCCGCGGAACATGCCGACGCGCCGGAACGCAGGACGAACTGATGGATGACACCGCGATTGCCGGCGCTCTGACGCAGTACCAGGCGGAAGGCTACGCCGTGCTGCGCCGCGTCTTCGACGACGGCGACGTGGCCGACATGGCGGCAGCCTTCGACCGGCATTGGGCCGAAGGCATGGCGCATGGGAGGAGCTTCCGCCACGGCAATCTGTTTTATCGGCTCGGCCTCGATCCCAAGCTCGGCCGGATCGTGCGGCTGGTGCAATGGCCGTCCTACGGCGATCCCGTGCTCGAGGCGGTGCGGCGCGATCCGCGCTACCTCGCCATCCTCGCCCCGCTGATCGGCGCCGACATCAAGCAGATCATCAACCAGCTGCATTGGAAGCCGCCGGGCGCCGGCGCCGCCGAGTTCGCCTTTCACCAGGATGTGCGCTTCCGCCGCCCCGCTTCGGCCTATCGCAATCTCCTGACCTCCTATGTGCAGACCGGCATCGCCATCGATCCGCATCGCGCGGCCAACGGGGCGATGCGGATCTATCCCGGCTCCCATCGCCTGGGCGCAAAGGCACTCGCCGGGCCGGCACCGGTGCTCGATCAGGCCATGGCGGAGGAGCGCCTCGTCGCCATCGGCCTCGATCCGACGAAGCTGGTGACGCTCGATCTCGATCCCGGCGATGTCGCGCTCTGGAACGTCTACACCATCCACGGCTCCGGCCCCAATCTCACCGCCGCCGACCGCCGCTTCTATCTCAACGGCTATGTCCGCGCCGCCGATTGCGATCGCGGCGAATGGGCCTTCCGCGACGGCGCGCCCTGCCTGCTGGGCGAGCCGGTGCTGGTGCATTACGACGATCTCGCGACCAGGCCCGGACCGCATTACGTGGAAGAATAGTTGTCAGCGATCAGTTGCCTGTACTGGCAACCGATCACTGAGAACTGACGACTTTCTTGAGCGGCGTCGCATCCGCCGGTATGGGATAGCGGTTGACGTTGAGCGTCATCGACACCAGGCAGTAATAGCCCATGGTGCAGATGAGATCGACCACGCCCTTCTCGCCGAAGCGGTCCTTGACGCCGGCGAAGGTGGCGTCGCTCACTTCGCGCGTCTGGAGCAGCTCCGAGCAGAAGGTATAGATCGCGCTTTCCTCGGCGGTCATGTGCTCCGGTCGCCGGCCTTCGGCGATGGCTTGGCCGATGGCGGGATCGAGCCCGGCCTCGAGCGCCAGCTGATGATGCGCGTACCATTCGAACTGCGCCGTCCAGAAGCGCGCGACGACGAGGATCGCAAGCTCCTTCAGCTTTTCCGGCAGGGTGTTCTTGTAGCGCACCTGCGCGCCCAGCGCCTGCGCGTGGTCACCGGTCTCGGGGCTGTAGATGAAGGCGCTGAAGGGGCCGCGCATCGCCTTGCGCGGACCGGAGAGCACGTTCTCCGCCATGCGCCGCTGCTCGGGCGTCATCTCGTCGAGGGACAGCGGCTTGAAGCGTTCGGTCATGAGGCTCGCCCGTCAGAAGGAGAAGGACGGGCGCAGCATATCAACGGCGCGGCACCGGCGAAAGCCGCCCGCGGCTCAGGCGCGGCCTCGCGGGTCGCGACGGAACTCGATCAGCAGCGGCCGGCCGCGCCGCATGGCAGCGACGCGCGGCTCAGCCGCGGTCATGCGCGACGTGTTCGCCCGCGGTGCTGGTGGCGGTGCCGCTGGGCGGCGGCACTTGCGGCGGCGCGGAGGAGGTGGAGGCGGTCGGCTCCTCCTCCTTCATGCCGGATTTGAATGCCTTGATACCCTTGGCGAGGTCCCCCATCAGCCCGGAGACCTTGCCCTTGCCGCCGAACAGCAGGACAACCACCGCGATGATGATGAGCCAATGCCAAAGACTGAATCCACCCATGGCTTAACCTCGAATTCGGAGGGATTGGACGCTTCCTTGACCGGCATGGCGCCGCCTGGAGCCGCTTTGTCAAGGGAAAATCGCCGGTTGCGGGACGATCGCGGCTTTCTGCCGTTTTCCCCGGAGCAAGGCAGCGATGGGGAGCAGCAAGGATGAAGGGCAAGGTCCGGCCGCCATTGTTCGGCCAGAAGGCGCTCGTGACCGGCGCCAGTTCCGGCATCGGCGCCGCGGTGGCGCATGCGCTGGCGGCGGCGGGGGCCGCGGTCGGCGTCAACCATCCGGTGGCGGCCACGGCGGCCGAGGCGGAACAGGTGGCCGCCGGCATCCGCGAGATCGGTGGCACCGCCATCGCCTTCCAGGCGGACGTGTCGCAGGAGGCGGAGGTCGAGGCGATGGTCGCCGCCTTCCTCGAGCGCTTCGGCCGGCTCGACATTCTCGTCGCCAATGCCGGGGTTCAACGCGATGCGCCGATCGAGCGGATGACGCTCGCGCAGTGGCAGCAGGTGCTCGCGATCAACCTCACAGGGCAATTCCTCTGTGCGCGCGCCGCGCTGCGCTGCTTCGCGCGTCAGGGGGTCGACCCCGACCTGTCGCGCGCCGCCGGCAAGATCATCTGTATGAGCTCGGTCCACGAAGTCATCCCTTGGGCCGGTCACGTCAACTACGCGGCCTCGAAGGGAGGCATCGCGATGCTGATGAAAAGCCTCGCTCAGGAGGTGGCCTCTCGCCGCGTCCGTGTCAACGCCATCGCCCCGGGTGCCATTCGCACGCCGATCAACCGCAAGGCCTGGGAGACGCCGGAGGCGTTGGCGGCGCTGCTGCGGCTCATCCCGTACGGCCGCATCGGCGAGGCGGAGGACGTCGGCAAGGCCGCCGTGTGGCTCGCCTCGGACGACAGCGACTACGTCACCGGCACGACGCTCTTTGTCGATGGCGGGATGACGCTCTATCCCGGCTTCGAGGACAATGGCTGACGCCGGCGCTCAGGGGTGCCCGCCGTAATCGCCGAGCTGCGGTGCGCGGCACTCGGTGCCGCGATAGGTCCAGGTGCGGATTTTGCCATAGAGGTCGGAGGTGAACAGCGTCGAGCACAGCAGCTTGCCCGCGGCGTCGACGCGGCGGTATTCGAGCGCTTGGCCGCCATCGGTGAGGCGCTGGCTGCGCTCGGGCACGCCCCAGGCGGCGATCAGGTCTTCCTCAGGCCGGTCGACCCAGTGGCGCAGCGCCGCTTCATAGACCGCATTGCCGACCGCGCTCGATGTGCCGGCGCTCTCGCTCGGTGCGCCGCCGCCGGCGCAGGTGCCGAGTGGCAGGAGAGCCAGGAGAAAAAGCGCAAGACGCGGCAGCCTGGACATCGACCATCGCCCTAATTGGTGAGGTTGCCTGCCGGAAACAGCGGCGGTTGCGTGAGGTTCCCGATCAAGACCTGGAACGCGTCCGGCGGCGATGCTACCTTTGGCGTCATGCGCCGATCGCTCCTTATCGTCGCCGGTTCCGCGCTGAGCCTCGGACTGGCTGCGCTGCTGCTGTCGCCGCGACCGGGCGCGCCGGTCGCGGCGGATCCGGTGCGCGCCGCCGCGACGCAGCTTGCCGCCATCCCGCCCGCCGCGCCCGCACCGGCGGTCGCGCTCATCGCCGATGCCGCGCCGGCAGCGTCGCCCGCGGCTGCCGCGCCGGCCGCCGCTGCACCGCCGCCGCCCGCGGCGCTGCCCGATCTCCCGACCATCGAGGTGAAGCCGCGTCCGATCCACACCGTGCCCGATGACACGCCGCCGCCGCGGCCGGTGACGCTGCTGGGACGCGATCCGCCCGCGGGCGCGCCGCAGGCGTTCGCGCACAACGCGCCGCCGCCCGCGCCCAAGCAGTCGCCCGCGATCGTGATCGTCGGCGCCGCGCATGCCGACAACGGCGTGTCGCTCACCGTGCGCGGCCGCGTCGTGCCACTCTTCGGCGTGCGCGCGCCCAAGCATGGCGATCGTTGCGCCGTCGCTCCGGGCCCGTCGCCGCGCGCCTGCGCCGAGGCGGCGCGAGAAGCGCTCGCGGTGCGTCTCAGCGCCAACGCGACCGTCTCCTGCCGCGTGCCGCCGGGACAGCGCCACGGCGGCAGCGCCGCGGTCTGCTTCGACTCGACCGGCGTCGATCTCGCCGGGTTCCTCGTCGGCGCCGGATTCGTGCTCGCCGATCCTGCGCAGAGCCACGACTACGTCGGCGCCGAGACCGTCGCGCGTTCATTTCGTCGCGGTCTCTGGCGCTATCGCTAGCGCGCGAACGCGAGCGTCGCAAAAAAAACTCATTACACGCTTCTACTCGGTACGCTCTATCTGCTATCTGCGCCGCAGATGAATGCGCCGCGCCGGAAGCGCGCGGGAAGGTAGGGATGCGCGATGACGGTCATGATGGCGAGCAGGGTACAGGGCGGCATCTTCACCCTGATGGTGGTGCGCGTCGGCGATCCCTACGATCCCGCGCTCGATCGCGACATCGCCGCGCAAGTGGCGCGCAGCCCCGGCTTTTTCTCCGAGGCGCCGGTGGTGCTCGATCTCAAGGATTGTCTCGGCTGCACCGCGCCCGCCGATTTCACGGCGCTGAAGCAGCTCCTGCACGGGCATGGGCTCATTCCGGTTGGCGTGCAGAATGCCAGCGCGCTGCAGATGCGCGCGGCCAAGGCGGTCGATCTCGCCGCCTTGAATGGCGCGCAGACGCACGCGCGCCGCGCTGCCGCTGAGCCGCCGCCGGCCGCGGCGCGTCCCGCCGCGGCTCCGCGCCCCCACATGGTGACGCAGCCGGTGCGCTCCGGCACGCAGATCTACGCCCGCGGCGTCGATCTCGTCGTCGTGGCGCCGGTGAGTGCCGGCGCCGAGCTGATCGCCGACGGCCACATCCACGTCTACGGCGCATTGCGCGGCCGCGCCATCGCCGGCGCCGCCGGCGACCGCACGGCGCGCATCTTCGCGCGCCGCTTCGAGCCCGAGCTGGTGTCGATCGCCGGCCGCTATCTCGTCAGCGACGCGATCGATCCCGAGCATCTCAGCCGCGACGCGCAGGTAGCGCTGATCGACGACCGGCTGACGATTCTGCCGGGCTGGAGCAAGAGTTGATCGGTTCACAACCGGCAAAAAGGAGAGAAGGTCTTGGGCAAGGTTATCGTGGTCACATCCGGCAAGGGCGGCGTCGGCAAGACGACGACCTCGGCGGCGTTCGCGGCAGGGCTGGCGCTGCGCGGGCACAAGACGGTGGTGATCGACTTCGACGTCGGGCTGCGCAACCTCGATCTGGTGATGGGCTGCGAGCGTCGCGTCGTGTTCGACTTCATCAACGTCATCAACGGCGACGCCAACCTCAACCAAGCGTTGATCCGCGACAAGCGCATCGAGAGCCTCTACATCTTTCCGACCTCGCAGACACGCGACAAGGATGCGCTCAAGCGCGAGGGCGTCGAACGGGTGATGGCCGAGCTCAAGAAGGAATTCGAGTACATCGTCTGCGACAGCCCGGCGGGGATCGAGCATGGTGCGCTGACCGCGCTCTACCATGCCGACGCCGCGGTCATCGTCACTAACCCCGAAGTCTCCTCGGTGCGCGACAGCGACCGCATCATCGGCATTCTCGCCTCGAAATCGCGCCGCGCCGAGAAGCGCGAGAAGCCGGTGGAGGAGCATCTGCTGTTGACGCGCTACTCGCCCGAGCGCGTGCTCAAGGGCGAGATGCTCTCGGTCGACGACGTCCGCGAGATCCTCTCGGTGCCGCTGCTCGGCATCATCCCGGAATCGGAGACGGTGCTGAAGGCGTCGAACACGGGCATGCCGGTGATCCTCGACGCCCAGAGCCCGGCCGGCCGCGCCTATGACGACGCGGTCGCGCGCTTCGTCGGCGAGCAGCGCGAGATGCGCTTCGCCTTGCCCGAGCGGCGCAGCTTCCTGCGCGGTTGGTTCGGGAGGGCGGCGTCGTGAGCCTGTTCGACGTCTTCTTCCCGCGCAAGCCGGCATCCGCCTCCGTCGCCAAGGAGCGGCTGCAGATCGTGCTGGCGCATGAGCGCGCCGGCCGCGACGGGCCCGACTTCCTGCCGCGCATGCAGAAGGAGCTGCTCGCCGTGGTGGCGAAGTACGTGTCGGTCAAGGAGGACATGATCCGCGTCTCGCTCGGCAAGAGCGGCACCACCTCGGTGCTGGAGATCAACGTCGAGATGCCGGTTCCCGTGAAGCCCGGGCAGATGCGCGCGGCGACCGCCTGACGCCGGCCCGGCCGAGCCGGGAAAAGACAGGTTCTGCCCGCCGCTGCGATCGCTCCGCCACGGTGAAGCCTTGTCGTGCCTGCCCCCACGACCGCCCGCTGGCGCGCCTTGCCGCCACGCGCTATGGAAGAGACGTCAGCGTCAAGGGGACATCATGGGACGTTTCGAAGGCACCGAAAGCTATATCGCGACCGAGGATTTGCGCGTCGCCGTCAATGCCGCCATCGCGCTCGAACGGCCGCTCCTGGTCAAGGGCGAGCCCGGCACCGGCAAGACCATCCTCGCCCACGAGATCGCCAAGGCGCTCGGCAAGGACATCATCACTTGGCATATCAAATCCACCACCAAGGCGCAGCAGGGGCTCTATGAGTACGACGCCGTGGCGCGGCTCAGGGACAGCCAGCTCGGCGACCCCAAGGTGCAGGACATCCGCAATTACATCCGGCGCGGCAAGCTGTGGGAAAGCTTCACCGCCGACGCGGCGCCGGTGCTGCTGATCGACGAGATCGACAAGGCCGACATCGAATTCCCCAACGACCTCCTGCTCGAGCTCGACCGCATGGAGTTCTACGTCTACGAGACGCAGGAGACGGTGGTGGCGGGGCACCGGCCGATCGTCATCATCACCTCCAACAACGAGAAGGAGCTGCCCGACGCCTTCCTGCGCCGCTGCTTCTTCCATTACATCCGCTTCCCCGACCGCGAGACGATGACGCGCATCGTCGACGTGCATTATCCCGAGATCCAGAAGACGCTGGTGCGCGAGGCGCTCAACGTCTTCTACGAGCTGCGCGACGTCCCCGGCCTCAAGAAGAAGCCCTCCACCTCCGAGCTACTGGACTGGCTGAAGCTGCTGATGGTCGAGGACATACCGGCCGATGCGCTGAGGACGCGCGATCCCGGCAAGCTCATCCCGCCGCTGCACGGCGCGCTGCTCAAGAACGAGCAGGACGTGCATCTCTTCGAGCGGCTCGCCTTCCTCAATCGCCGCGAGCGCGGCTGACGGCGGGCGGGCGATGTTCATCAACTTCTTCCTCGAGCTGCGGCAGGCCAAGGTGCCGGTGTCGCTGCGGGAGTATCTGACGTTGCTCGAGGCGATGCGGCTCAACCTCGCCGAGTTCAGCGTCGATGATTTCTACTATCTCTCGCGCAGCGCGCTGGTGAAGGACGAGCGCAACCTCGACAAGTTCGACCGCGTCTTCGGCCACCACTTCAAGGGGCTCGAGACGATCACCGATGCCGGCGTCGAGATTCCCGAGGAATGGCTGCGCAAGCTGGCGGAAAAGCTGCTCACGCCCGAGGAGCTGAAGCAGATCGAGGCGCTGGGCGGTCTCGACAAGCTGATGGAGGAGCTGCAGAAGCGGCTGGCCGAGCAGAAGGGGCGGCACCAGGGCGGCAGCAAATGGATCGGCACCGCCGGCACCTCGCCTTTCGGCGCCTACGGCTACAACCCCGAAGGCGTGCGCATCGGCCAGGACAAGAACCGCAACAACCGCGCGGTCAAGGTATGGGACAAGCGCGAGTTCAAGAATCTCGACGACAAGATCGAGATCGGCACGCGCAACATCAAGATCGCGCTGCGCCGGCTGCGCCAGTTCGCGCGCGAGGGCGCCGCCGAGGAGCTCGATCTCGACGACACCATCCGCTCCACCGCGCGCAATGCCGGCTGGCTCGACATCAAGCTGGTGCCGGAGCGGCACAACGCGGCCAAGGTGCTGCTGCTGATGGATATCGGCGGCTCCATGGATGGGCATGTCCGCACCTGCGAAGAGCTGTTCTCCGCCGCCCGCGCCGAGTTCAAGCATCTCGAATTCTTTTATTTCCACAACTGCCCCTACGAGGCGCTGTGGCGCGACGCCTGGCGCCGGCATGTCGAGAAGACGCCGACGCTGCAGGTGATGCACACCTATGACAGCGGCTACAAGCTGATCTTCGTCGGCGATGCCAGCATGAGCCCCTACGAGATCGTGCAGCCCGGCGGCAGCGTCGAGCACTGGAACGAGGAGGCGGGCGAGGCGTGGCTGCGCCGGCTGGCCGCGACATATCCGAAATCGGTCTGGCTCAATCCGGTGCCGGAGCGCTACTGGGAAGGCACGCCCTCGATCCAGCTGGTGCGCGATCTCATGGAGGGCCGCATGTTTCCGCTCACCCTCGACGGCCTCGACCGCGCCATGCGGCGGCTGACGCGGTGAGGCGAGTTTTCAGTGCTCAGTTTTCAGTTGTCAGTTAGTTCGCACTGATAACTGATAACTGACAACTTCTTAAGCCGCGTTCGACTTTTCCTTCGGCTTGACGTAGGCGAGCTGGGCATGCTCGGCACAATAGGGCTTGCCGGGCAACGGCCGCTTGCCGCAAAAGCGGAAGCTCTTGTCGCCGGGATGGCCTTCGGGCCAGGAGCAGGCCGGGCCGGTCGCCACGGCCACGCGCGGCGCCGGCGGCCGCTTCAAGGGCGACGGCCGCGGATCGAGCAGCAGACGATGCGCCTTGCCGACGACGGCATTCTTGGTGACACCCAGCCGGCGGCCGATCTCCGCCGTCGACAATCCCTGCCTCCATAATGCCGAAAGTTGCTGGATGAGTTCGGGCGTCCAAACCGAGTCCATCAATCCCCCCGTATCCTGTGGGTGCACTCGCCAATAACCACAAGATACGGTATCACCGCGGTAGTGCGCGGCAAGTGGATTTTAGGGGCTAACAACGAGATAGACGGGGATAACTTTGGCAGGGAAGCTGACCTTTCGGCACTATCGAGGCGAGCGCGCGCCGATCGGGCGCTCCCTCCGTGCCAAAACCCATGCGACAGCAGCCCCCGCCGCCGGAGCGCGATCTCCGCCCATCCGCCGCGGGCGCCGATGCCCGCGGCTCAGATCAGCTGGATCGAAGAGGCCTCGCGGCCGCGTCTGGCCTGCGCCACCATCATCCTGACCGGCTGGCCGGGCTCGAGCATCTCGATGCCGGAACGGCGCAGCGCCGTCACATGCACGAAGATGTCCTTGCTGCCGTCATTCGGCAGGATGAAGCCGAAGCCGCGCGCCGGGTCGTACCATTTCACGACGCCGTCGACCGACTCGGTCGCTCCGGAGGATTCCTCGTAGCTGTCGCTGCGTCCGCCGCCACCACCGCCACCGCCGCGGAACCGGTTTTCCCGCGGCGCCCGAGGTGTCGCGGTCGAGACGTTGATCTCGACCACCTGGGCCACGGCCCGGCCTTTCGGTCCTTGCGTCCATTCAAAGACGATCGAGGCCCCGTCCGGCGCCTCGTTGTGGCCCGAGCGTTCGAGCGCCGACAGCGGCAGGAATACGTCGCCGCTGCCGTCATTCGGGATAATGAAGCCGAAACCCTTGCTGCGATTGAACCATTTGATCTTGCCGGCGAGGCGGTAAGTCTCGCCCGGCGACTGAAAAGCACTCATCGACGCACCATGAAGACCCCCGCCCTCTCCCCTTTTGGCTTGCGCCCTCACCCCGCCGGGGGCGTCGCCGGCAGGATTTATGACTCATAAAGTCGATTTTCCGACTCGGCAAGGCTCTTTGAAGCCTGCGGTTGAGAAACCGCTTCAGGCGCCTTCCGGCGGCTTGACCGCGAATAAAAGGTAGTTGACGTTGAGGTCGCGAGCGAGCGACCAGCGGTCGGCGAGCGGGTTGTAGGCGAGGCCGCACACTTCCTGCACCGCCAAGCCGTTCGGCCGCAGCCCGCGGGCGATCTCCGACGGCCGCAGGAACTTTTTCCAGTGATGGGTGCCCCGCGGCAGCCAGCGCAGCATGTATTCCGCGCCGAGGATGGCGAAGAGAAAGGCCTTGGGCGTGCGGTTGATGGTGCCGGCGATGAGAGCGCCGCCCGGCTTCACCAGCCGCGCCGCCGCGGCGAGAAAAAGCTCGGGCGAGGCGACGTGCTCGACCACCTCCAGGGCCAGCACCGCATCCCACCGCTCGCCGCCGGCGGCCAGATCCTCGGCCGTCGCCTGGCGGTACTCGACGGCGACGCCGCTCTCCGCCGCATGGCCGCGCGCCACCTCGAGCATCGCCTCGCCGGCATCGACGCCGGTGACGGCGAAGCCCAGCCGCGCCAGCGGCTCGCTGACGAGGCCGCCGCCGCAGCCGATATCGAGCAGGCGCAGACCGGCGAAGGGGCGCTTCTGGCGGATGTCGCGGCCGAACCGCGCCGCCAGGCGGTCGCGGATGAAGCCCAGCCGCACCGGGTTGAGCTTGTGCAGCGGCCGGAACTCGCCTTCCGGCTCCCACCACGTCCTGGCGATGCGCGCGAACCGCTCGACCTCGGCAGGGTCGACCGTGCCTGCCCCGGAATGCTCCGCCGCGGAGTCGCTCATGTCTGCCGCCGTCCCCATGCCTTGCCTCGCCGCCTGCGACAAGAGTATGAATACCGCCCCCTTTCCCGGCAAGCGGCCGGCGACGACGAAATGGCGGTTTTCTGAGAGTTTCCATGGCGCGCATCGTGCAGAAATTCGGCGGCACCTCGGTGGCCGACATCGATCGAAATCCGCCGGGTGGCGGTGCGGGTCAAGCGCGAGGTCGACGCCGGCAACGAGGTGGCGGTGGTGGTTTCGGCCATGGCCGGCGTCACCAACCAGCTTGTCGACTGGACGCGCCAGACCTCGACGCTGCACGACGCGCGCGAGTATGACGCGGTCGTCGCCTCGGGGGAGCAGGTGACGGCGGGGCTTCTGGCGCTGGCGCTCCAGGAGATCGGCGTCAATGCCCGCTCCTGGCTCGGCTGGCAGGTGCCGATCCGCACCGATGGCATCCATGGCAAGGCGCGCATCCGCGAGATCCCGACCGAGGACATCATCCGCCGCATGGGCGCCGGGCAGGTGGCTGTGGTGGCGGGATTCCAGGGGCTGGGGCCCGACAACCGCATCACCACGCTGGGACGCGGCGGCTCCGATACCTCGGCGGTGGCGCTTGCGGCGGCGCTGCAGGCGCAGCGTTGTGATATCTTTACCGATGTGGAGGGCGTCTACACCACCGATCCCCGCATCGTTGCGAAGGCGCGCAAGCTCGATAAGATTACCTACGAAGAGATGCTGGAGCTGGCGTCGCAGGGCGCGAAGGTGCTGCAGACGCGGTCGGTCGAGATGGCGATGAACCATCGCGTGCGCGTGCAGGTGCTGTCGAGCTTCAACGACGCGCCGGGAACTTTGGTGGTGGACGAGGACGAGATCGTGGAACAGCAAGTAGTGAGCGGCATCGCCTACAGCCGCGACGAGGCCAAGATCACGCTGCTCAAGGTCGCCGATCGGCCCGGTGTCGCCGCGGCGATCTTTGGCCCGCTCTCCGAGCATGCGATCAACGTCGACATGATCGTGCAGAACATCTCCGAGGACGGGCGCTTCACCGATCTCACCTTCACCGTCGGCAAGGCCGATCTCGACCGCACGGTGAAGGTGCTGGAGGAGAAGCGCGGGGCCCTGGGCTTTGCCGCGCTCAAGCCGGACCCCAACGTGGTCAAGATCTCGGTGATCGGCGTCGGCATGCGCAGCCATGCCGGCGTGGCGCAGCAGATGTTCAAGACCTTGGCCGAGAAGAACATCAACATCCAGGTGATCTCGACCTCGGAGATCAAGGTGAGCGTGCTCATCGCCGAGGAGTACACCGAGCTGGCGCTGCGCGCGCTCCATACCGCCTACGGCCTCGACGCCAGCTGACGCCATGACCCCCGACGCGGATCGCCGCATCGCTCCCGGGTCGCCCCCGGACGGCGTCGATGCGCATGACGCCGCTGCGCGGCTCAGGGCGCGCCGGCGGCTCGAACGCCTGTGGCGGCGCGGCACCGAGTTCCTCGGCTCCGATCTCGCCATCATGGGCGGCGCCATGACCTGGGTGTCGGAGCGCAACCTGGTCGCCGCCATCTCCAACGGCGGCGGCTTCGGCGTCATCGCCTGCGGCTCCATGAGCCCGGCGCAGCTCGATGCCGAGATCGCCGCCACGCTGGCGCTCACCGGCCGGTCCTTCGGCGTCAACCTCATCACGCTCCACCCGCAGCTCCCGGAGCTCATCGACGTCTGCGCCGCGCGCCGGGTCGGCCATGTCGTGCTCGCCGGCGCGCTGCCGAGCACCGCTGCGGTGACGCGCATCAAGGATTCGGGCGCCAAGCTGCTCTGCTTCGCGCCGGCCCTGGTGATCGCGCGGCGGCTGGTGCGCATGGGGGCGGACGCCATCGTCATCGAGGGCATGGAGGCGGGCGGCCATATCGGGCCGGTCGCGACCGGCGTTCTGGCGCAGGAGATCCTGCCGCATATCCGCGAGGTGCCGGTCTTCGTCGCCGGCGGCATCGGCCGCGGCGAGGCGATATTGGCCTATCTCGAGATGGGCGCGGCCGGCGTGCAGCTCGGCACGCGCTTCGTCTGCGCGCACGAATTGATCGCGCATCCCCGCTTCAAGCAGGCCTTCCTGCGCGCCGGCGCGCGCGATGCGGTGCCTTCGGTCCAGCTCGATGCGCGCTTCCCGGTGATCCCCGTGCGCGCGCTCGCCAATCTCGGGACCCAGAAATTCCTCGATCTGCAGCGCCAGGTGATCGACCGCTGCGGCCGCGGCGAGCTCACCCAGAAGGACGCACAGCTCGAGATCGAGCATTTCTGGGCCGGCGCGCTGCGCCGCGCGGTGATCGACGGCGATGTCGAGACCGGCTCGGTCATGGCGGGCCAGAGCGTCGGCATGGTGACGCGCGAGCAAGCCACCCGCGAGATCCTCGACGAGCTGGTGGAGCAGGCGGTGAGCGCGCTCGTGGCGCGCGAGGCCGATGCCGACGGCCTCGGCGAAAGGGGCGCTCGCTCCCGGGCAGGGATGTGATGGAGGTCACCACCGGTTCCCGCCGCCTGCTGCGCCGGCTGCGGGACGTGATGGCCGGTTCGGGCACGGCGCAGGAGCGGCTCAACGAGGTCGTGCGCATCGTCGCCGCCGACATGGTGGCGGAGGTCTGCTCCTGCTACGTCATGCGCGCCGGCGAGGTGCTCGAGCTCTTTGCCACTGAGGGCTTGCGTCCGGAGGCGGTGCACCGCACCCGCCTGCGCGTCGGCGAGGGCCTGGTCGGCGTCATTGCCGCCACGGCGAGCCCGCTGGCGCTGGCCGACGCGCAAACCCATCCCGATTTCGCCTACCGTCCCGAGACCGGCGAGGAGATCTATCACTCGCTGATGGGCGTGCCGATCCTGCGCGGCGGCCGCGTGCTCGGCGTGCTGGTGGTGCAGAACCGCACCCAGCGCAACTACACCGAGGACGAGATCGAGGCGCTGCAGACCATCGCCATGGTGCTGGCCGAGCTCGCCGCCAGCGGCGAGCTGGTCAGCCCGGTCGAGCTGGCGCCGTCCAATGGCATCGGCCTGCTGCCGACCCGGCTCGACGGGGTCAAGCTCAATGCCGGGCTCGCCATCGGCGTCGCCGTGCTGCACGAGCCGCGCGTCGTCATCCGCCAGGTCGTCGCCGAGGATCCCCAGGCCGAACAGGCGCGCCTGCGCGCCGCGATCGACGCGATGCAGAGCGCGATCGACGACCTGCTGGCGCAGAGCGACATCGCCGTCGGCGGCGAGCATCGCGACATCCTCGAGACCTACCGCATGTTCGCCGCCGATCGCGGCTGGCTGCAGCGCATGACTGATGCCGTGCGCAGCGGCCTCACCGCCGAGGCGGCGGTGCAGAAGGTGCAGGACGAGACGCGGGCGCGCATGAGCAAGGTGAGCGATCCCTACCTGCGCGAGCGCCTCGCCGATCTCGAGGATCTCACCAGCCGCCTGCAGCAGCATCTCGCCGGCCGCCATTTCGCCGTGGACGCGGCGCTGCCGGCCGAGTTCATCCTGGTGGCGCGCAGCATGGGCCCAGCGGAGCTGCTCGACTACGACCGTCGGCGGCTCAAGGGGCTGCTGCTGGAGGAGGGGTCGTCTACCGCCCATGTCGCGGTGGTGGCGCGCGCCCTCGACATCCCGGTCATCGGCCGCGTCAAGGACGTGCTGGAGAAGGTCGAGTCCGGCGATCTCATCGTCCTCGATGCCGACGAGCAGCAGGTCTTCCTGCGGCCGAGCGAGGACATCCAGCAGGCGGTGGCGGCGCGGCTGGAACTGCGCCTGGGGCACCGGCTGAGCTATGCCGCGCTGCGCGAGCTGCCGGCGACCACGCGCTGCGGCGCCTGCGTGGCGCTACAGCTCAATGCCGGTCTGCTGCTCGACCTGCCCCATCTCGACGAGACCGGCGCCGAGGGCGTCGGGCTCTTCCGCACCGAGCTGCTGTTCATGATGCGTCACGACTTCCCGACGGTGAGCCAGCAGGCCTCGATCTACCGTCGCGTGCTCGAACATGCCGGTGACCGCCCGGTGACCTTCCGCACGCTCGATATCGGCGGCGACAAGCTGCTGCCCTACATGTCCGAGATCGAGGACGAGAACCCCGCGATGGGCTGGCGCGCCATCCGCATCGGCCTCGACCGCCCGGCGCTGCTGCGCCAACAGCTGCGTGCGCTGATCCGGGCCGCCGCCGGGCGGCGGCTGCGCGTCATGTTCCCGATGATCGCCGATACCGGCGAGCTCGATGCCGCGCGCGCCGTGTTCGACCTCGAGCTCGATCGCGCCGGGGCGCGCGGCGGCGCGCTCCCGGCCAAGATCGAGGTCGGCATCATGTTCGAGGTGCCGGCGCTGTTCTGGGAGCTGCCGCAGCTGCTGTCGCGCGTCGATTTCCTCTCGGTCGGCACCAACGACCTGGTGCAGTTCCTATTCGCCGCCGATCGCGGCAATCCGCGGCTGGCCGAGCGCTACGACCCACTCTCGGTGCCGGTGCTGCAGCTGCTGAGCGAGGTGGCGCGCGCCTGCGACGCGGCCAAGGTGCCGCTGGCGCTGTGCGGCGAGATGGCCGGCCAGCCGCTCGACGCGATGGCGCTGATCGGTGTCGGATTCCGCACCCTGTCCATGGCGCCGGCCTCGATCGGGCCGGTCAAGGCGATGGTCCGCAGCCTCGAGCTGGCGCCGCTCGAAGCGCTGCTTGCCGGGCTCGCCACCCTGCCGCCCCGCACGCTGCGCAGCAAGCTGCACGATTTCGCCCGCGATCACGCGGTCGCCGTCTGAAGACCCCGGCATTCCCGCCATCAATCATTGCGGCCGCGCCGCTCCCTTTGATATCCTCGGGCGGACAGCCGCGGTCGAGGCGTATCGGCTTTTACGGTTTTTTCACTTTATCCTTGCCGTATTCCATGGTTGGCAAGCACAGACCGGTTTAGGCGAATGGCCATCTTTTCGCGACGCAAGGATACCCCCGACGAGGCGGCGGGCCGGGGGAGGCGCGGGTAGCGGCAGTGGAGGCGGTGGCCGAGATCCGGCCGGGCCGCCGCCGCAGCGTCGGACAGCTGCTGCGCGAGACCCGCGAGAGCTATGGCAGCGACATCCCGCGCGTCGCCTCGGCGCTGCGCATTCGCGCCGCCTACCTCGAGTTGATCGAGGAAGGCCATTACGACCGCCTGCCCGGCCCGGTCTATGCCTTGGGCTTCGTGCGCGCCTATGCCGTGCATCTCGGCCTCGACGGCGAGGAGGCGGTGCGGCGCTTCAAGCTCGAGGCCGAGGGCTTCGAGGCGCAGCGCGACCTCAGCTTCCCGGTGCCGCTCACCGAACGCAGCATTCCCGGCGGGGCCATGGTGCTGGCCGCCGTGATCCTGGCGGTCTGCGCCTATGGCATCTGGTACTACGTGTCATCGACCGCCCGGCCGCGGCCCGAGCGTGTGGGCCCGGTTCCGGCCGAGCTCGCCAAGCCGGCCGCCCCGGCTGTCCCGCACGCCGCCGTCTTGGGAGCGGCGCCGGCCGCTGCTCCGTCTCCGGCCGCCGCCGCCCCGGCACCCGAGTCGCCGCCGGTCGCCCAGGCGGGCGCGGCCCCGTCTCCGGCCGCATCCGCTCCGCCCAGCGCGTCTTCCGCTTCTTCTCCCGCCGCATCCGCTCCCCCGGCCGCCGCTCCGTCGCTGCCGGTCGCCGCGGCCGCGCCGCAACCACCGGCTGCCGCGTCCGCCCCGTCGGTCGCGCCGCCGACGCCCGGCCCGGCCCCCTCCGCCGCCACCACGGGCGAGAATGCCGCCCCTGCCGAGCCGCCGCCGAGCCCGCCCGCCGCCGCCGAGGCCGCTCCGCCGCCCGTTCCCTTGCCGCCGGTGCAGGCCGCGGCGCTGCCCAACGTCCCCGCCGGCCCGCCGCCCGCGGCCGATCAGGCGCGGGTCTACGGCCTCGCCAATGGCGAGACGCGGATCCTGATCCGCGCGATCAGCGACAGCTGGATCCAGGTTCGCGACAAGGACCACAAGCCGATCTTCACCCGCGAGCTTCATGCCGGCGACACCTATCACGTGCCGAACGAGCCCGGCGTTACCATGAAGACCGGCAAGGGCGCGGGGTTGGTGATCACCGTCGACGGCCGCCAGACGCCGCCGATCGGCGGCGCAGTCCGGCCCAACGTCTATCTCGATCCCGAGCGCCTGCTGGCCGGCACCGCCGTCGCCGAATAGCGACCGGCCACCCCCCGTTCTTTTGCTCGCGCGCGAAACGCGCTATATAGCCTTTGCGTTTCCTCGTCATCGGCCGGTGTAGAGAGGTCTTCCGATGAGCGTGCGTCCCTATCGCGACATCGCTCGGCGCAAGTGCCGGCAGATCCATGTCGGCAAGGTGCCGGTGGGTGGCGGCGCACCGATCACCGTGCAGTCCATGACCAACACGCTCACCCATGACGTGCCGGCGACGGTGGCGCAGATCAGGGCGCTGGAGAAGGCCGGCGCCGACATCGTCCGCGTCTCCTGCCCGGACCAGGAATCGGCGCTCGCGCTCAAGGACATCGTCCGCCAAGTCGAGGTGCCGATCGTCGCCGACATCCATTTCCACTACAAGCGCGCCATCGAGGCGGCCGAGAGCGGCGCCGCCTGCCTGCGCATCAATCCCGGCAATATCGGCTCGTCCGAGCGCGTGCGCGAGGTGGTCAAGGCGGCCAAGGATCACGGCTGCTCCATGCGCATCGGCGTCAATGCCGGCTCGCTCGAGCGCGATCTCCTGGAGCGCTACGGCGAGCCCTGCCCCGAGGCCATGGTCGAGAGCGCGCTCACCCATGCCAAGATCCTCGAGGACAACGATTTCTTCGAGTTCAAGATCTCCTGCAAGGCGTCCGACGTCTTCCTCGCGGTGGCGGCTTATCAGCAGCTCGCCGAGGCCTGCGACTATCCCTTGCATCTCGGCATCACCGAGGCCGGCGGGTTGATGACCGGTACGGTCAAATCCTCGATCGGCATGGGCTCGCTGCTCTGGGCCGGGATCGGCGACACCATCCGCGTCTCGCTCTCCGCCGACCCGGTCGAGGAGATCCGCGTCGGCTACGAGATGCTGAAGGCGTTGGGGTTGCGGCGGCGCGGCGTCAGCGTCATTTCGTGCCCGTCCTGCGCGCGCCAGAATTTCGAGGTGATCAAGACGGTGGAGGTGCTGGAGCAGCGCTTGGCGCACATCACCACGCCGATGACGTTGTCGGTGATCGGCTGCGTGGTCAACGGCCCGGGCGAAGCGCGCGAGACCGATATCGGCCTGACCGGCGGCGGCAACAATACGCATCAGGTCTATGTCGCCGGCGTGCCGCATCATCGCCTGAAGGATCAGAGCATCGTCGATCACCTCGTCGAACTCGTCGAGAAGAAGGCGGCCGAGCTCGAGGCCGCCAAGGCGAAGAGCGCGACCGCGGACGCCGCGGCGTCCTGAGTTGACGGCCGCCATGCCCGCCTTGCAGCCGGTGCGCGGCACCCAGGATCTTTTGCCCGAGGAGCAGCGGCGTCACCGCGCCGTGACCGACACCGCCCGGCGCGTCGCCGAGCGCTACGGCTATCACGAGATCGCCACGCCGATCTTCGAGTTCACCGAGGTGTTCGCGCGGCCGATCGGCGAGACCTCGGACATCGTCACCAAGGAGATGTACACCTTCGCCGACCGCGGCGGCGACGAGGTGACGCTGCGGCCGGAATATACGGCCGGCATCATCCGCGCCGTCATCTCCAACGGCCTCACCCAGTCGCTGCCGCTTCGCTTCTTCGCCAGCGGCCCCATGTTCCGCTACGAGCGGCCGCAGAAGGGCCGCTTCCGCCAGTTCCATCAGATCGACATCGAGCTGATCGGGCTGGCGCAACCGCAGGCGGATGTCGAGGTCATCGCGCTCGGCGCCGACATCCTGGATGCGCTGGGCGTGCTGCCGCGCACCGTGCTCGAGCTCAATACGCTGGGCGACACCGCCAGCCGCCACGCCTATCGCGAGGCGCTGCTCACCTACTACCGCGAGCGGCGCGCGCTCCTCTCCGAGGACAGTTTGGCGCGGCTCGAGCGCAATCCGCTGCGTATCCTCGACAGCAAGGACGAGGGCGACGGGCGCGTCAATGCCGAGGCGCCGTCCTTTGCCGAATACCTGACGCCCGAGGCGCGGGGGTTCTTCGACGCGGTGCGCTCCGGGCTCGACCTCCTCGGCATCGCCTATCGCGAGAGCCCGCGGCTGGTGCGCGGCCTCGACTACTACTGCCACACCGCATTCGAGTTCGTGACCACCGATCTCGGCGCGCAAGGCACCGTGCTCGGCGGCGGGCGCTACGACGGGTTGATGGGCGTCATGGGCGGCCCCGAGACGCCGGGCGTCGGCTGGGCCGCGGGCGTCGAGCGCTTGGCCCTCCTCATCGGCGAGCCGCCGCGCGCGGCGCGGCCAATCGCCATCATCCCGGTCGGCGGCCAGGGCGAAGCGCCGGCGCTCAAGCTCGCCCATGCGCTGCGCCGCGACGGTTTCACCGTCGAACTCGGCTATTCCGGCAATCTCGCGCGACGCATGAAGCGCGCCAACAAGATCGGCGCGCGCGCCGCGGTGATCCTGGGCGAAGACGAACTGGCGCGCGATGCCGCCACGCTGCGCGACCTCGATACCGGCGAGCAGATCGAGGTGCCGCTTGCCGCGCTCAGGGATCGCCTCGCGCCGTTCCGCTAGCGTCGCCCATGCCCGGCGCCAGCGAGGCCGGGACGGGTATCGCCCTGCTCGTCGTCGGCACCAACCATAAGACCGCATCGCAGCAGCTGCGCGACAGCTTCGCCCTGGTCGAGGCCGATCTCGCCACGGCGCTGGAGGAGCTGCGCGGCGCCGATCTCGGCGAGACGGCGCTCATCGCCACCTGCGAGCGCGTCGAGCTCGTCACCACCGCCGTGGACGCCGCCCGCGCCGGCGCCGCGCTTGCGGAGCTGCTGCTGCGGCGTGGCGCCGGCGATGTGGCGGCCACGTTCTACCGTCATGACGGCGCCGCGGCGCTGAAGCATCTCTTCGCCGTGGCCAGCGCGCTCGACAGCCTGGTCATCGGCGAGCCGCAGGTGCTGGGCCAGGTCAAGGCGGCGCATCGCCTGGCGGCCGAGCTGGGGCTGGCGGGAGCCGGGCTCGAAGCGGCCTTCGCCGCCGCCTATGCCGCGGCGCGGCGCGTCCGGCGCGAGACGCGGATCGCCGAACGGCCGGTATCGATCGCCGCCGCCGCGCTGCAGCTCGCCCGCGACATCCATGGCGATCTCGCCCGCTGCCGCGCGCTGCTGCTGGGGCCGGGCGAAATGGGCGAGCTGATGGCGGAGCAGTTTCAGCGCGCCGGCCTGGCGCAGCTCGTCGTCTGCGGTCCCCCGGCCCGCGCCGAGCGGGTGGCGCGGCGCCTGCGCGCCAACCTGGCGCCGCTCGAGCCGCTCGACCCGGCACTGGCCGCGGCGGACATCGTCATCGCTTCGCTCGGCAGCGGCCGCGCCGTCCTTACCCGCGCGCGGCTTGCCGCCGCCTTGCGGCAGCGGCCGAACTCGGCCCATCTTCGTCATCGACGCGGCGATTCCAGCCGATGCCGAGCCGTCGGTGAACGATCTCGACGGCGTCTTCCTCTATGATCTCGGCGATCTCGAGCGGGCGGCGCTGGCCGGCCGCGCCACGCGCGAAGCGGCCTCGGCCGAGGCCTGGCGCATCCTCGAAGCGGAGCTCGAGGATTTCATCGCACGCCGCGCGGCGCGGCGCGCGGTGCCTGCGGTGGTGGCGCTGCGCGCCCATGTCGAGGCCTTGCGGCGCGAGGCGCTTGCCGAAGCCGGCGGCGACGCGGAAGCCGCGACGCGGCTGCTGGCCAACCGCCTGCTGCACGATCCCTCGGAGGTGCTGCGCGCGCTGACCGCGGCGATGCCGGACGAGGCGGAGACGATGGAGAAGCTGCTGCGCCGGCTGTTCCGGCTGGACGAGGGCGAGGAGAGGGGCGAGTGACGGCGCAAAACTCATTGGACGTGAAGCTCGACCGGGTGGTGCGGCGCCACGCCGAGCTCAGCGACTCGCTCGGCGATCCCGCGCTGCCCGGCGGCGAGGTGGCGAGGCTGTCGAAGGAATACAGCGATCTGACGCCGGTGGTCGAAGGCATCGCCGCGCTGCGCCGGGCGCAGGCCGAGCTCGCCGAGCTCGCGCCGCTGGCCGAGGAAAGCGGCGATCCCGAGATGCGCGCGCTGGCCCAGGCGGAGCTGCAGGCGCTAAAGGCGCGCCTGCCGCAGCTCGAGCAGGCGGTGAAGCTGCTGCTGCTGCCCAAGGACGAGGCCGACGAGCGCAATGCCATCCTCGAGGTGCGGGCCGGCACCGGTGGCGAGGAGGCGGCGCTGTTCGCCGCGGCGCTCTTCCGCATGTATCAGCGCTATGCCGCACAGCATGGCTGGCGCTTCGAGGTGATGGAGGTGTCCGAGACCGGCCTCGGCGGCTTCAAGGAGGCGACGGCCGCGATCAACGGCGCCGGCGTCTTCCAGCGCCTCAAATTCGAATCGGGCGTGCATCGCGTGCAGCGCGTGCCCGAGACCGAGGCGAGCGGCCGCATCCACACGTCGGCCGCCACGGTGGCGGTGTTGCCGGAGGCGGAGGAAGTCGACATTCACATCGACGAGAAGGATCTGCGCATCGACGTCTTCCGCTCCAGCGGGCCGGGCGGTCAGTCGGTCAACACCACCGACAGCGCGGTGCGCATCACCCATCTGCCGACCGGCCTCGTCGTCTCGCAGCAGGACGAGAAGTCGCAGCACAAGAACAAGGCCAAGGCGCTCAAGGTGCTACGCGCCCGGCTCTATGAACGCGAGCGCCAGGCGCGCGCCGCCGAGCGCGCCGCCTCGCGCAAGAGCCAGGTCGGCAGCGGCGACCGCTCCGAGCGCATCCGCACCTACAACTTCCCGCAAGGCCGCGTCACCGACCACCGCATCAACCTGACGCTCTACAAGATCGACAAGGTGATGAGTGGCGAAGCGCTCGACGAATTCGTCGACGCGCTGCTTGCCGAGGATCAGGCGGCGCGGCTGGCGGAGGTGGAATGACCGGCGATCCCGGCGTCAGCATCGGCGATGCCATCGCCGCCTTGGCCCGGCGTTTCGCGGCGGCGGGTATCGCCCAGGCGCGCCGCGAGGCGCGGCTGGTGGTCGCGCTCGCGATGGAGGTCGAGCCCGCCATGACGCTGGGCTGGCCCGAGCGCCGGATCGATGCCGCCGCCGCGGCACGGCTGGCCGGCCTTGTGGCACGGCGGGAGGCGCGCGAGCCCTATGCCCGGCTGGCCGGCCGCCGCGCGTTCTGGACGCTCGATCTCGCGCTCTCTCCGGCGACGCTGGATCCGCGTCCGGACAGCGAAACCCTGATCGAGGCGGCGCTGGCGCAGCTGCCTGACCGGGCGGCGAGGCTGCGCCTGGTCGATTTCGGCACCGGCAGCGGCTGCCTGCTTCTGGCCCTGCTGTCGGAACTGCCCGAGGCCCGCGGCATCGGCATCGATATTATGCCCGGCGCCGTGGCCGTTGCGCGGCGTAATGCCGCAGCGGCGGGGCTCGCCGGTCGCGCCGCTTTTGCCGTTGGTGATTGGGGCGAGGCGCTTGGCGGAACGGTGGATGTTATTGTCGCCAACCCTCCCTATATATGTTCGGGAGATATCGACAGCTTGGCCCCGGAAGTCGCTCGCTTCGAGCCGCGCGTGGCGCTGGACGGTGGTGCCGATGGCTTGGGCGCCTATCGGCGGTTGGCGGGTGATGCGGCTCGGCTGCTGTGTCCCGGCGGGCTCGGATTGTTCGAATTGGGCGAAGGGCAGGGGGCGGCGGTGGCGCGGCTGATGAAAGACGCCGGGCTGGCAATCCGAGAGCTGCGGCGCGACCTGTCGGGCATCGAGCGGGCGCTGGTCGTGGCGCAGCACTAGAGCAAGCACCAATAGAGCAAGCGAGGTAGCAAAAAAACTTGTTGGAATACGCGATCTTCCCGTCTAGGGTGGAAACGCGAAGAGAATGGAGCCAGGGGCTCCTGCGCCCGTGGGCGCCGGTATCGCTCTCCTACCGACAATGGTGCTGACCGCTGAGGCGGGTGGACGCCGAGGGAGCATCCGCAGCAATCACACATGTCGTGGCATGATGTCGTATCGCGATTTCAAAGGTGTCATGAGACCAGGCCAGAACAAGCGGCATAGAGGCCGCAACAACAATGGCGGCAACCCCAACAACCGCGGTCCCCGCCCACCGCACCGTATGCAGACGTTCGACAGCAACGGTCCAAGCGTCAAGATTCGCGGCAATGCCTATCAGGTATTCGAGCGCTATGTGGCGCTGGCCCGCGAAGCCGCCTCGGCCGGCGACCGTATTGCCGCCGAGAACCTTTATCAGCATGCGGAACATTACTTCCGGATCATGAATGCCGATGGCCAAGGGCCCAACAATTCGATCGCTGCGCCGCGGCCGATGACCCCCGCGGATACGGAAATGATGTCCGATTCCGATTCCGATCCGGAGGCCGAGGCCCAGCCCGCGCCACCGCCGCCGAGCGACCCGGAAGCGCCGCCCGGCGCCTGAGCTGCGGACGCGCCGCGGCTGCACCTTCTCAGGGTGCGAAGCGGCATGCCGCTCGCTGAGGACGCGCGCGAGTCGTCGCGCCGGGGACTTGGTGAGGGCGGTGGCCCGCCCCATATTGATGAAGCGGAGGACGCGCCGGATCGCCTCGAAGAGGGGTCGGGGCGTCGGTTCGAAGTGGGGTTGCCATGGATTTCGAGAAATATACCGAGCGCTCCAAGGGTTTCGTGCAATCGGCGCAGACCCTGGCGCAGCGGCGTGGTCACCAGCAGATCACGCCTGAACATCTTCTGCAGGTTCTGCTCGACGACAAGGAAGGTCTGGCATCGAATCTGATCGCCGCCGCGGGCGGCGATGCCAACCGCGCGCGCGCCGCGGTGGCGGCGGCGCTGGACAAGCTGCCGCGCGTCGAAGGCAGCGGCGCGGGCCAGGTGTTCCTCGCGCCGGAGACGGCGCGGCTCTTCGCCGAAGCGGAGAAGATCGCCGAGAAGGCCGGCGACAGCTTCGTCACGGTCGAGCGGCTGCTGCTGGCGCTGGCGCTGATGAAAGGCACGGCCGCCGCCAAGGCGCTCGCCGATGCCGGTGTCAACGCGCAGAGTCTCAACCGCGCCATCGAAGAAGTGCGCAAGGGCCGGCACGCCGACAGCGCCAGCGCCGAAGAGGGCTACGACGCGCTGAAGAAATACGCACGCGACCTCACCGCTTCGGCGCGCGAGGGCAAGCTCGATCCGGTGATCGGGCGCGACGAGGAGATCCGCCGCACGGTGCAGGTGCTGTCGCGCCGCACCAAGAACAACCCGGTGCTGATCGGCGAGCCCGGCGTCGGCAAGACGGCGATCGTCGAGGGGCTGGCCTTGCGCATCGCTCATGGCGACGTGCCCGACAGCCTCAAGGACAAGCGCCTGCTGGCGCTCGATCTCGGCGCGCTGGTCGCCGGCGCCAAGTTCCGCGGCGAATTCGAGGAGCGTCTCAAGGCGGTGCTGGCGGAGATTACGGCGGCTCAAGGCGAGATCATCGTCTTCATCGACGAGCTGCACACGCTGGTCGGGGCCGGCAAGGCGGAAGGCGCGATGGACGCTTCCAACATGCTGAAGCCGGCGCTGGCACGCGGCGAGCTGCATTGCGTCGGCGCCACCACGCTCGACGAGTACCGCAAGCATATCGAGAAGGACGCGGCGCTGGCGCGGCGCTTCCAGCCCGTCTTCGTCAGCGAGCCGACGGTCGAGGACACCATCTCGATCCTGCGCGGCATCAAGGAGAAGTACGAGGTCCATCACGGCGTGCGCATCACCGACGGCGCCATCGTCGCCGCCGCGACCCTGTCCAATCGCTACATCACCGACCGGTTCCTGCCGGACAAGGCCATCGACCTCATGGACGAGGCGGCGGCGCGGCTGCGCATGGCCGCGGAATCGAAGCCCGAGGCGATCGACGAGCTCGACCGGCGCATCATCCAGCTGAAGATCGAGCGCGAGGCGTTGAAGAAGGAGACCGATCTGGCCTCGCGCGAGCGGCTCGAGAAGCTCGAGCAGGAACTGGCCGAGGCCGAGGAGCGCTCGGCCGAGCTGACCGCGCAATGGCGCGCCGAGAAGGACAAGCTCGCCGGCGCCAAGAAGCTCAAGGAACAGCTCGACCAGGCGCGCATGGAGCTCGAGCAGGCGCAGCGCAAGAACGACTGGGCGCGTGCCGGCGAGCTCACCTACGGCGTCATCCCCGAGCTCGAGCGCAAGCTCAAGGCGGCGGAAGCGGTGGAAAGCCACCGCATGATCGACGAGGCGGTGACGCCCGAGCACATCGCCGCGGTGGTATCGCGCTGGACCGGCGTGCCGGTCGACAAGATGCTCGAGGGCGAGCGCGAGAAGCTGCTGGCGATGGAGGAGAATCTTCGCCGCCGCGTCATCGGCCAGGACGAGGCGGTGGTCGCCGTCTCCAACGCCATCCGCCGCGCCCGCGCCGGGCTGCAGGATCCGAATCGGCCGATCGGCTCGTTCCTGTTCCTCGGCCCCACCGGCGTTGGCAAGACCGAGCTCACCAAGGCGCTCGCCGAATTCCTGTTCGACGACGAGAGCGCGATGATCCGCATCGACATGTCCGAGTACATGGAGAAGCACTCCGTGGCCCGCCTGATCGGCGCGCCGCCGGGCTATGTCGGCTATGACGAGGGCGGCGCGCTGACCGAGGCGGTCCGCCGCCGGCCTTACCAGGTGATCCTGTTCGACGAGGTCGAGAAGGCTCATCCGGACGTCTTCAACGTGCTGCTGCAGGTGCTCGACGACGGGCGCCTGACCGACGGGCAGGGCCGGACCGTCGATTTCCGCAACACGCTCATCGTGCTCACCTCCAATCTCGGCAGCGAGATCCTGGCCAATCTGCCGGAGACCGCCGAGGTCACGAGCGTGCGCAACGAGGTGATGGAGATCGTCCGCGGTGCCTTCCGGCCGGAATTCCTCAACCGGCTCGACGAGATCCTGATCTTCCGCCGGCTCACCCGCGCCGACATGAAGAGTATCGTCGACATCCAGCTCGAGCGCCTGCAGAAACTGCTGATCGATCGCAAGATCACGCTCGCCGTCGACGACAAGGCGCGCGCCTGGCTCGCCGATACCGGCTACGATCCCGTCTACGGTGCGCGGCCGCTGAAGCGGGTGATCCAACGCTCGCTGCAGAACCCCTTGGCCGAACTCATCCTGGCGGGGCGTATCGGCGACGGCGAGGCGGTCGATGTCAGTGCCGGCGAGACCGGCCTCGCCATCGCCGGCCACGTCGCCAAAGCAGCGGAATAGAACGGCTCATCGGCAGGAGGGGCGCGGCCCGGGCCGCGCCCCCCCTTTGCTGCCCAATCGGCGAGCAGAACGACGCCGAATTGGGCAGGGCCGCGCCAGCCGCGCCTTGCAGGCGTGCCCCGTCCCTGGCATGGCGGTTGCACGATGCCTCCACGCGGGCCGCAGCATCAGGGAGGCAGAGATGACACGCGCCGAGCTCACCGAGAAGATCGCCGTCATCAAGCGCAAGCGTGGGCTTTCCTGGAAGGAGATCGCCGCCAAGATCGGGCCGGGCTCGCCAGTTTATTATACCGCGGCGCTGCATGGCCAGATGACGCTCGGCAAGTCCGAAGCCGAGGCGGCCGGCAAGCTGCTCGGCCTCGACGAGGACGAGGTGGCGCTGCTCCAGGAGGTGCCTTATCGCGGCTCGCTGCCGACCGCGGTGCCGACGGATCCGTTGATCTATCGCTTCTACGAACTGGTGCAGGTCTACGGCACCACCTGGAAAGCGCTGATCCAGGAGGAGTTCGGCGACGGCATCATGAGCGCCATCGATTTCGACGTGGCGATCGAGCGCCAGCCCGATCAGAAGGGCGACCGCGTGCGCGTCAGCATGAGCGGCAAGTTCCTGCCCTACAAGCAATATTGAGGGCGCGGCGCGCCGCGCTCGGTTGCCAGCGCGCCGCCGCCCGGCCATGATGCCGCGCGAGGGACAGGGAGACGCGCGCATGCTGCAGGGCAAAGTGGCCTGGATCACCGGCGCGGGCAGCGGCATCGGCAGCGCCGGGGCGAACGCGCTCGCGCAAGCCGGCGCGGTCGTGGTGCTGAGCGGACGCCGGACGGGTCAGCTCGACGAGGTGGCGACTGCGATCGCCGCCGCCGGTGGCACCGCCGAGACCGCGCCGCTCAACGTCGCCGACAAGGAGGCGGTGGCGCGCGTCGGCGCCGGCATCCTCGAGCGTCACGGCCGGGTCGACATCCTGGTCAACAGCGCCGGCATCAATCTGCCGACCCGCTTCTGGAAGACGCTGACGCCGGAAAGCTTTGCTCGGATCGTCGAGGTCAATCTCAACGGCGCGCTCTATTGCATCCACGCCGTGCTGCCCGCCATGCGCGCGCGCAAGGACGGGATCGTCATCAACGTTTCCTCCTGGGCGGGGCGCTTCGAGACCTACATGACCGGCCCCGCCTACAATGCCAGCAAGCATGCCATGGCGGCGCTCACCCATTCGCTCAATGACGAGGAATGCGTCAACGGCATCCGTGCCTGCGTCATCTACCCCGGCGAGGTGGCGACGCCGATCCTCAAGAATCGGCCGAAGCCGCCTTCGGCCGAGGAGATGGCGCGCATGCTGCAGCCGGAGGATCTCGGTCGCACCATCCGTTTCGTGGCGGAGATGCCGCCGCGCGTCTGCGTCAACGAGATCCTGATCAGCCCCACCTGGAATCGCCTCTTCATCGGTGGCGCCGACATCGCGCGCGGCTGAGGTGCCGCGCCGCTATTGCGCCATGCGCGCTTGCGGCATGCTGGCGACGACGGTCGCCTGGCGCAGCGCCAGCAGCTCGTGATCGGTCGCCTGCATCGCGGCTTGGAAGCGCGGGATGTCAGGTCCGGCGAGCGGATGGCCGGGCCCGTTCTTGACCGACATCGGATTGATCGCCTCGCCGTGGAAACGCACCTCGTAATGAAGGTGCGGGCCGGTGGCGCGCCCGGTGGCGCCGACATAGCCGATCACCTGCCCTTGGCGCACCGGCACCCCCGGCCTCAGACCGCGGGCGATGCGGCTCATATGGGCGTAGGCCGTCTCGTAGGCACCGTCGTGCCGCAGCACCACCAGATTGCCATAGGCGCCGGCGGCGCCGGCGCGCTCGACCATGCCGTCGCCCGCGGCCATGATCGGCGAGCCCGGCGGCGCGGCAAAGTCGACGCCGCGATGGAGCTTGGTGTAGCCGAGGATGGGATGGAGCCTGAGGCCGAAGCCGGAGCTCAGCCGGGCGCCGTCCACCGGGGTCCTGAGCAGCGCCTTTCTGACGTTCTTGCCGGCAGCGGTGAGGTATTCCGCCGTCCTGGCGCCCGCCGGGAGATAGCGATAGAGCTTCCGCGTCTTGCCGGAGAGCGTCATCGCCGCATAGGCGATGTCGCCGATGCCCACCGCCTTGCCGCGCTCGTCATAGAGGCGGTCGTAGAGCACCTCGAAGCTGTCGTCGGGCTGAAGGTCGCGCTGGAAATCCACGTCGTAGCTGAATTCGCGGATCATCTCGTTGAGGACCGGCATCGGCACGCCGGCGCCGTTCGCCGCCTCGAACAGGCTGGTGCGGATGACCCCGGCCGCCAGCTCCGGCACATGCGTCAGCCGGCGCAGGCGCGCTCGCGCGAGGAAGCCGCCGTTGGCGGCGCGGGTGACGACGATGTCGCGGTCGACGCCGGTGGTGAGGCGCAGCTCCCCGAGCTCGAGGCCGATGAAGTCGAGCGCGATCTCCTGACCAGGCTTGAGCGCGCGCGGCGGGAAGATCGGCGCGAGCGCGACAATCACCGCCTGGACGTCGCGGGCAGTAAGGCCGGCGCCGAGGAGAACCTCGTTGAGCGTGTCTCCCGCGGCCAGCCGCAGCAGCCGCGTCGTCGGCGGCGGGGCGAGGACCGGTGCGGGCGGGGGAAGGAGGACCGGGGCAGGCGGCGCGATCTCGGCGCGCGCTTCCGGCGCCTGGGCGGTGGGCGCGAACAGCCACACGGCGAGCGCGATGGCCAAGCCGGCGGCCCGGCGGCGCGGCGATCTCATGCGGCGTTGCGCGGTTCGGTGCCGTCCATGATCCCCCCGGCCCATGGCAGGAATGCGTTAACCATAACCATCGCGCGGCAGAGATCGCAGAGCCGCGCCGGCCTGTCAACTCAAAGCTGGCCGGTTGCGGCCTGATTTGCGTGTGAATTGAAGGGCATCGCGGCGCCGGTTGGAGCCCGGGGAGCTGCCGCCGCCGGCCCGGTGCGGCGCGCGATTTCTGTGGATAGAAGAATGAATCTTTGTTGACTTCGATGGGCCCGGGGGCCTATAAGCGCGCTCCTTCGGGGATGGGTAGCGCGACAGCGCGGCCCCTCCGAAACGCTCTTTGACATTGTGAGTTTGAGGAAGGGATGCGCAGGCGGCGGCGCTGTAAGGTGCCGTTGGATGCGCATCTTGGTAGGAATTGTCTATGTCGATTCCGAACAAGAGTGCGATTGAGCGGTGCCAGGACTTGGGGGCTTTTAGCGAGCTCCCGAGGCTAACTTGAGAGTTTGATCCTGGCTCAGAACGAACGCTGGCGGCATGCCTAACACATGCAAGTCGAACGCCTGTAGCAATACAGGAGTGGCGCACGGGTGAGTAACGCGTGGGAACCTGCCCTTGGGTGCGGGATAACCCGGCGAAAGCCGGGCTAATACCGCATACGTCCTTCGGGAGAAAGATTTATCGCCCGAGGAGGGGCCCGCGTCGGATTAGCTAGTTGGTGAGGTAACGGCTCACCAAGGCGATGATCCGTAGCTGGTCTGAGAGGATGATCAGCCACACTGGGACTGAGACACGGCCCAGACTCCTACGGGAGGCAGCAGTGGGGAATATTGGACAATGGGGGCAACCCTGATCCAGCAATGCCGCGTGAGTGATGAAGGCCTTAGGGTTGTAAAGCTCTTTCGGCGGGGACGATGATGACGGTACCCGCAGAAGAAGCCCCGGCTAACTTCGTGCCAGCAGCCGCGGTAATACGAAGGGGGCGAGCGTTGTTCGGAATTACTGGGCGTAAAGGGCGCGCAGGCGGCCTTTGAAGTCAGGCGTGAAAGCCCCGGGCTCAACCTGGGAGGTGCGCTTGATACTCGAAGGCTGGAGTGCGGGAGAGGAGAGTGGAATTCCCAGTGTAGAGGTGAAATTCGTAGATATTGGGAAGAACACCGGTGGCGAAGGCGGCTCTCTGGACCGTAACTGACGCTGAGGCGCGAAAGCGTGGGGAGCAAACAGGATTAGATACCCTGGTAGTCCACGCTGTAAACGATGTGCGCTAGACGTTGGGGGACCTAGTCCCTCGGTGTCGCAGCTAACGCGTTAAGCGCACCGCCTGGGGAGTACGGCCGCAAGGTTAAAACTCAAAGGAATTGACGGGGGCCCGCACAAGCGGTGGAGCATGTGGTTCAATTCGACGCAACGCGAAGAACCTTACCAGCCCTTGACATGTCCCGTATGGGGTCGAGAGATCGGCTCCTTCAGTTCGGCTGGCGGGAACACAGGTGCTGCATGGCTGTCGTCAGCTCGTGTCGTGAGATGTTGGGTTAAGTCCCGCAACGAGCGCAACCCTCACCTTCAGTTGCCATCAGGTAAAGCTGGGCACTCTGAAGGAACTGCCGGTGACAAGCCGGAGGAAGGCGGGGATGACGTCAAGTCCTCATGGCCTTTATGGGCTGGGCTACACACGTGCTACAATGGCGGTGACAGAGGGAGGCAAGGGGGCGACCCTGAGCCAATCTCGAAAAGCCGTCTCAGTTCGGATTGTTCTCTGCAACTCGAGAGCATGAAGCTGGAATCGCTAGTAATCGCGGATCAGCACGCCGCGGTGAATACGTTCCCGGGCCTTGTACACACCGCCCGTCACACCATGGGAGTTGGTTTTACCTGAAGACGGTGTGCCAACCGCAAGGAGGCAGCCGGCCACGGTAAGGTCAGCGACTGGGGTGAAGTCGTAACAAGGTAGCCGTAGGGGAACCTGCGGCTGGATCACCTCCTTTCTGGATGTTCGGGCAGCTCCCAGCTTCGGCTGGAAGTTCTCGGACTTTCATCAGGTGGATCTGTCAGATCCGCCACAACCGGCGTCGCCGTCTGCGCATCCCTTCCCCGATCCTGGCCAGGCCATGGCCCGGCAACGAGCACGGGCTAGTAGCTCAGCTGGTTAGAGCGCGCGCTTGATAAGCGTGAGGTCGGAGGTTCAAATCCTCCCTGGCCCACCACCGAACGACGCAAAGCGTCGTTCGTGTGGGGCCGCGTCAGGTGCAACGCAAGTTGCGCCGGGAGCGGCACGGCGCAGAAAGAGGCTCCAGCGGCGCCCCGATGATAGAGCGGCTTGTCCGCACGGTGCGGGCTCTCGCGGCGCAAGAGCGCCGCTGTCGCCCGCCCGACACGAACGCCGCTGGCGTTCGGTCGGGGGTGTAGCTCAGTTGGGAGAGCGCCTGCTTTGCAAGCAGGAGGTCATCGGTTCGATCCCGTTCACCTCCACCATCGACCGAACGAGCGGAGCTCGTTCGTGTCGTGCCGCGTCAGCGGTTGCGCAGCAACCGCGGGAGCGGCCCGGTGCAGAACCGGGCTCCGGCCGCGCGACGGGCGCCGACAGGAATATCGGGAAAGGCAAGCTTTTGCCGTTGGGCGCGAGCTCGAGGGCGGATGATCTTTGACAGAGTGAAGAGGGAGATCTTGGAGACGCTGTGGTTGGCGGCCGGTGGCTGCTGGCTGGGGCCTCTTCGAGAGAGAGTGTCTTCATGCGAGACGCGTCGGTTTGCGGGGCTTGTCCCTGCGGACGACGGGTTTAGCGATCAAGCGTTGAGGTAAGGGCATTTGGTGGATGCCTTGGCGCCAAGAGGCGATGAAGGACGTGGCACGCTGCGAAAAGC
>CAWIRE010000001.1:0-1587500 GCA_963838385.1 uncultured Alphaproteobacteria bacterium | reverse complement strand
ACCGGATGCTCATGGCACGGTGCGCGGCGACTTCTCGGGTGCCTCGCTTGCTTGGCAAAATGAGCTGGCGCAGGCGCCTGCGTCGCCGCCGATTGCTATTGCTTGTGCGGGCGGAGCGCCTGGCGGAATGCCTCCGTCACCATCATGCTCGGCGTCGCGGAGCATTGTGTCATGACGTGTTTGATGTTGCCTTCGATTTTGCTCGTATCGACGGTGCGGATGTTGTCCTTGGCCGCAAGATAGCCGAAGTAGAACATCGCCGCCGACGCCCGATCGTCATCCGAAGCGGCAAGAAGATCCGAGCAGCGGACGCGTTCGACGTTCCATTTTGTCGACGCGACTTTTGCATCCGACGGAGCGGGCTGTTGTGCGGCCAGCGGTCCGGTGAACGCAGCGAGGTAGAAGATGGTGACGGCGATGATGGCGAGCTTCATGCCGTTGTCCTCCCGATCAATAACATGCGCCAGAAGCGCGGGCGGACCCGCGGCGGGCGGCTGAAGCGACGCCGCCGACCGCGGCGCCGATCGCGGCTCCCTTTCCGGCGTTGCCGCCGATCGCACCGCCGATCGCGCCGACGGCTGCGCCACGGGCAGCGCCACGCAGAGGCGTCGGCGTAACGGCGGCGCATGGCGGCGGAGCCGCAGGGGGCGGGTAATAGCCGGGCGGCGGAGGCGCTGCTTGCGCATATTGGGCGGCCGCCGCCGGGGCTCCACACGTCAAGCAGGCTGCGCCCAGCAAGAGGATGACACGAAGCATTCTGCTCCCCGACCGTTGATCGCGCGCCGGACCGTGCCAGCGGAACGTCCCCAGACATCAGTGCAGGATCTCGCGCCGAGAGGCTATCGGGTCGATTCCCGATAAGGCCGTGAAGGAGCGTGGCCGCCGTCGCCTCGCCCCGACCTCAAGGCTGTCGTCGCGTCGGTGGGAATGGCCAGAAGCGCGGTTCCGATGTTGACCGCGAAACGCTCTTTTTTTGGATCGTGCGGCCGGAATGTTCGCTGGGATTGCCGGAAAATGCCGAACGGATCTTCGACAACCCCTATGTCTTCGTCCAGCTCGGCTCGGGATCGAACAGCGTCATTTTCTCGGCGATCTCTGCCGTGTCCGGTCCCAGATCCTTCTGGTAGACGACGTTGTCTTGATTGACGATGAAGGTCATGACGCCCGAGACGCCGTATTGGGCGGGAAACGCGACGAGCGCGAAGCCCCCCATCATGTGGCCGTTCACGATGTAGCCATACGCGCCGCCCTTCGCCGCGTCCCCCTGGCCCGTGAGGATCCGATAATAGTAGCCGTGATAGGGCCGGCGGTCGCGGCTCGGCTTGGTGCTGTATCCTTGGGCCTGCGCCCGCACCATTAACGGGCCGATCGGGCTTTCCTCCTCGCCCGGCGCGGCCGGCCAGTAGAGGCCGTCGCGCTTGCCGCGGTTGCTCAGGAACTTCTGGGCGTATTCGATGAAGCCGTCGTTGTTGCGGTCCTTCTCCGCGTATTCGCGCTGGGCGTCAACATAGGCGTGGCAAACCTCGATCGCGTCGAGCTCGTTGGCGCCGATGCGCCGGTTCAGGATCTCCTGCGCCCCGGCGCTGGCGTCGAACGCCCAGGCCTTGCCGCGTTTCACGATCGGGAACGGAAACGTCCAATCGTCATTGCCCACCGACAATGTGCGCCGGTCATCGCTGTCGCTGTCGAGCCGGCTCGCCGCGTCGTAGGCGGCGACGAACTTGCGGCGCGCCTGCGCGTCGGCCACCTTGTCGCCGGAGCTCACCAGCGCCCTGCTGCGAGGGCCGAGGATCGTCAGCAGCGCCCTCGTGTTGCCGGTGCGCGCGGCGCTCACCAGGGCCCGGACCGCCTGCTCCGGCGTCGCGAAGATCTTCTGCGTGCCGGCCGCTGTCGAAACGGAGAACGAGCAGGCAGCTGCCAGGGTGAGAGCCCCGGCAAGGAGATGCAGGAGGCTGCGACCTTCGCTCGCGTTCGCCATGACCACCTCGCTCCGCTTTCCTGACCTGCCGACCTCAGCGTCGTCCGCCTCTGCCGCCGCCCGTGCGGGCGCCGCCGGCGCGCGCCCCGCCTCCCGCCCGCGCAGCAGACGCGCTGGCGCCGCCTCGCCCTTGGAAGGATTGCGTGCTGGCCCGACCGCGACTGGATTGCGCACGCACCTGCGACCCGTTGCCCATGCCCTGGAACGCGCTTGGCTGGCGCCGCTGGGGCGCTGCACGGGCCCCCGCGCCGGTATTGCGGGCGCCTTGTGGGCGCGCACCCGCCGCGCCGCCTGCCGCCCGCGGCGCGCGGTTCGCGGCGGCTGCGGGTGGACGGCTCGTCCCCTGCCCGACGGCCCCTTGGCGCCCGGCGGCGCCGCGTTGGCTGCCGCTGTAGCCGCGGAAGTCCCGGGTTGCCGCGGCCGGGCGGGCGCCGCGCTGGTAGGCTTGGCGCGAGCCCGGATCGCGATAGGCCACGCCGCCGCGATGGGACGGGTCGTGGCGCCAGTTGCTCGCGTTGGCGGGGAGCTGGGTAGCGCGGCCCGAGCGGATGTTGGCGCCATTGATGGTGTTGTAGCGGCTGGCATTGATGTTGACATTGCCGCCGCCCCAATTGGAATTGCAGCATCCCGACAGTGCGGCGATCGATGCGACGCCAAGGCCGAAGCCGACGCCCGCCATCAGCGCGGATCCCGGATCGTATCCCGGGTAATAGGCCGGCGGCGGCGGATAGTAGGGCGGCGGATACGCCGGATAGGGCCAGCTGCCGTAGACGGTGGCGGGATTGTAGGTCGGCACATAGACGACTTCGGGGTTCGTCGGCTGGATGACGATGGCCTGCTCCGTCGTCGGTCCCGATGCTGCCGGCTGCACCACGACCGTCTGCTGCTCCGTCGTCTTCAGCGTGCCGGCGCCTTCGGCCCGCTTGCGCAAGCGCTGCACGGAGGCCATCACGTCCGCCTGCTGGGCCAGGAATGCGTCGCCCAGACGCTGCGTCCAGTCGAGCTGATCGCTCATCATCTTGAGGACCTGCGGATAGGGCACGAGCGACTTGACGCTGGGATCCCATGGCTGCGGATCCAGGGCGGCGGCGAGCTGGTCGCCCTTGAGCTTCGCGTTCTCCGGATTGGAGATCCAGCGCTCCGCCCGGACGATCTCGAGCGGGTAGGTGGCGGCGATCAGCAATTGCGCCAGCAGCTCGTCCGGATAGAGCGCGATCGGTGCGGTCATCTGGTCTATCTGTTCGACGCTGAATACCGGCTGTTCCGGAGCTTGCGTCGGTGGGGATGGCGCACCGGCCGGCGGCGGCGCGGTCGCCGGCGGTGACGGGGTCTCGCCAAGGGTCAGAGTCGGGTTGGCGACCGCCAGGGCGAGCAGCCAAGCCATCGTTCGTATCAGGGTCGCGTTCACCCGCCGTGCTCCTTGCAGCTAGGGGCTCCGGAGCGCGCCGACCCGCGCCGCCGGAGCGATGCAAGCGCCAGTGCCGATCTTGGGACGCCATGCAGACAGGCGAAATCGGGTGGATGGCGTAGATACCAGCGCTCGAGTTTGTAGAAGGCGAGACTGCGAGCTTCCGGGCGCGCGGCGGCCGCCGACTGCGGCATCCGTAACAGTATCGAGGGAGGCGCCTGCGTCGCTTGCCTTGCGCTCGGGACTTCCCCGATTGTCCAGCGTCAGGCTATTCGAGAAAGTGGCTCGAGATTAAGCAGCGTTCGGGTCAATGTTCCTTTTCGACCTCCGGCTCAAGTTCGCGCGCGACCTGATCGGCCACTGGCTCGACATCCGGCGCGGCGCGCCAGTGCCCCTGGAGGCCGACCTCGATCCGCGCGCGCTGCTGCGCTACTACGACCGCATCGGCATCATCGGTCTGACGCGGCCCTCGCGGCTCATCATCGAACTCGCCGGCGCAGCGGTACGCCGACGCTTCGGTCGCGAACTCAACCATATGAACTGGATCGAGCTCGTGCCGCCGACACTCGGCGATGCGGGACAGCGCGCTCGCGAGCGCATCCGCCGCACGCCCTGCGGCTTCTATCACAAGTTCACCGCCGCGTACGGCCACGAAGAGTTGGTGACGGCGGAGACGCTGGGGTTGCCGTTGCGGTGCCGCAATGCCACGCTTCCTCATGCGCTAATCGGCGTCACTCGGGAATTCGGCACGGAAACCGCCGGCGCACCCGCCGGCTGGCTCACCCCGTCGACCCCGGTTGCGCACTACTTCATGGAACTCGTGGACCTCAAATGAGGTCGGTCTCGGGTGTATGGTGGCGTAAACCGGCGGCTCGCTTGCCACACGGCCGGAACCGGCCCACGAGCCGCGCTGGCAGCGGCGTTCATGCGGCGATGTGCGGGATGGCCGGCCTTCTTCTAGTGCTTTTCCTAATGATCGGCTTGCCTGGCGGCGCTCACGCCGGATCCGAAGATGCTGCGGACAAGATCCGGAGGTTCTACGATTCTTTACTGGTCATAATGAGGGACGGGCCCTCTCTCGGATTCGATGGACGCTACCGGCGGATCAGCCCGGTCATAGCCGAGACTTTCGATCTGGCCTACATGGCGCGTGTTTCCGTCGGGCGCTACTGGGAGAGCACGCCAACGGCCGAGCAGCAGGAGATCGTCGACGCGTTCGGCCGCTATGTCACGGCCACTTACGCAAGCCGCTTTTCGAGCTACTCAGGGCAGCGGTTCCAAGTCCTGAGCGAGCGGCCCTATGGTGCCGAGATGATCGTCGATAGCCGAATCCTCAGGGCCGATGGCCGATCGATCCTCGTGAGATATCTGATGCAGGGGAACACGGGCGATTGGCGGATAGCGGACATCTACCTTGAAGGCACGGTCAGCGAGCTCGCGACCCGCCGCTCGGAGTTCTCCTCGATCATCCAGCAGCGCGGCATAGATGGCTTGATTGCGAGACTGCGCCAGAAGTCGGAAGAATTGAGCCGGGATACGCCAAGATAGATGCGCCTCATGCCTTCCGCCACGATGGACGCCGGGCCGCGCTACTGGATCGCGCCCGGTTGAGCCGCAAAAAGGAGCCTGAGAAGTTCCGCGGCGGCGATCGCAGCGATCGCCTCGAGAACTTTATGCCTGACATAGGCCGATTCAAAACTCCGGCGCTTTGGTGTAGCAGCGCCGCCGGCTATCTGCGAGTGGCAATATACGATGGTCAGCAGCGCCATGTTCGATAGGGCTGCGATGACAAGCAGGTCCAGCGCATCGTGAAGCAGCGGCACGATGCCGCCTGGCCCGTCCAGCAGGCGGGGCAGGAAACCGCCGAGCTTCAGCAAGAACAAAGAAATCAGGCACAGCAGGGCGGCGAAGCCGGCCGTCCCTGCTGCGGTGATCAATATCTTGCTCGTGGAAGCGTGCACGTCCGTTTCTACCGCGCGTTCTGGGACACCAGAAAACAGCCGATGAGATCCGATGGAAATCAGGTGTTTACCCGATGCGCAGAGGGCGCGCGGCCAGGCAACGATTGCGACCTGTCGACCTGCCTTCTCCCTCAACGCAGGGCGATACCTCCCTAGACCTAAAGGGACGCGCAGGCCTGTGCCGCGCGTCCCTCTTTTTGACCATCGATGGTCGGACCCGTTCCCTGCGCGAGCACCGCACAGGAGCGGCCTCATCGAGCGAACGTTCTGCCGCGCTGAACTCGCTGGTGTAGACTGATACGAGATGGCTGGCGTACGAGGTCTCAGATGAGAAGGGCGCTTGAACGAGTTCGTGCTGATGTGCCGGTGGCTTCTCGTGCCGCTTTATCTGGGCTTGGCCGCCGTTGTGCTGCTTTTGGTCGTCCGCTTCTTTACCGAGGTGACGGATTTGGCGCTGCGGCTTCTCGTCGATGACGGGGCTCATATAACGGTGGCGGCATTGACGTTGATCGATCTCGTGCTGGTGGCGAGCCTCGTTGTCATGGTCATGCTGAGCGGCTTTGATACCTTTGTCGCGCGGATCGATCTCGGCGAGGACCGGGATGGGTTGACCAGGCTGACGCGGCTTGAGCCGGGCTCGATCAAGGTGAAGATCGTGAGCGGGGCCGCCGTGATCTCGGCCATCTACCTGCTCGAAGCCATATTCGACGTCAACGACTATGACAAAGGCCAGCTTTTCGCGATAGCGTGCTTGCATCTGACCCTCGTGGTCACGGCGGTTCTGTTCGCCATCCTGGACAGAGTGGAGAAGCACTGACGTGCGGGTTTTTCCCGATAGCCCGCACGACAAAGCTCTGGTGTCCTGTAGCTGGCCTCATTTGGGCCCGCAGGTCAGGCGGTCGGAGGGAAGGAATGGTTCCAATAGAGAGATACCGTCGTTCGCTGTTCCGTCAGGCATTTCTCGCGGCGCTTACCATGCCGTTGATCGTCGGTTTGCCGGGCGCGCGGCAGGAGGTGGCGCAAGCGCAGGAGGAAATGACCAAGTCCGGCACCATCAAGATTGAGCAGGTCCAGCTGGCATTTATCGGCAGCGGCAATCTGGGCGGCGGAACGCTCCGGTTCCACGATCGCGACTATCGATTTACCGTCGGTGGGCTCGGTATCGGTGGCTTCGGCATATCCAAGATCACAGCGACGGGTGAGGTCTATAACCTCCAGGACATCCGCTATTTCCCGGGTGCCTACGTTCAGGGGCGCTATGGGCTTGCCGTCGGGAATGCGAGCACCGGCGAACTCTGGCTGAAGAACAGCAACGGGGTGGTGCTGAGGCTCAAGGCCGCGCGCGAGGGGCTCGCCTTATCGCTCGGAGCGGACGCGGTCTATATCGATTTCGACTGAACACTGTCCAATAAGTCGAGCTTGCGGTGGGGATCAACAGGGTTTCTCAGGCGAGGTGACGCTATGCAAACCGCGTGCAGGTGGTGCGGTGCGTTGGGCATTCTGCTGGCTGTTGCCGGTGGATATCGCACCGCCTTGGCAGAGGAGGAAGCCACGATCAAGGCTTTTGCGATATGGACGGCAGAGGGGCGTACCTTCCGAACCGCGGCCCAAGAGGCGACCTTCGTCGGTTCCTTGGTCGGCCCCATGTTCGTGGAAGAAGAGAAGGGGCTCGTCGCATCCGGCCGCATCGCCTGTCCCGTCATCATCGAAATCGGTCTCCAGGACGGCCGGCAGCGCGGAGAAGGCCGCTGCACGATAACCGCCCAGGATGGGGCGCAAATCTACGCCCAGATCACGTGCACGGGCGTGCATCTCGTCGGATGCAATGGCGACCTGAAATTGACGGGCGGAACAAAAAAATTTACCGGGATCTCCGGCGGAGGCAAGGCGACGGTGCGCGGCAGCCTGCGGCAAATCACGCCCGCGGACAGCTCTGCCAGGGAAGAAGCGACCGGCAGCCTGAGCCTACTGGATTTGCACTATAAGCTCCCTTGAGAGGGCGCGGGGCGGCGGCAGGATGTCGGGCGGCGGGGAGGCGTGGCCGTCGATATGTCTCGACAAGGTTCTGTCACCGGGAGCGTCGCTTCTCGCGCGCAGGCGGCGGGGATGGTCGGCACCTCTCGGCATCCGTGGCGAGCTTTTCATAACTCTGAGCAAGCCGTCGCAACGCATCTTGCGCCGATGGAACATAGAATTCATCGGCTATTGCGCGAAGCTCCGCCGCACGCAGGAGCCATCGCCTTATCTCGTCCTCTTTGGAAGCCATAAAGCGACGCCAAATGCCATGGTTGTGGTGAGCCCATTATTGGAGGCTCGGAAATCTTCCCGCTATCGGCAGTGGTACCGATATTTTTCCGCAGTCATCTCCTACGCGCCGACCGGCTGGGAATAGCCACTGCGACTACAGGAGAGCGACTACAGGAGCGCTCCTCTCCAGTGCTCCCGACGCCTCGGCGACGTTTCGTTGGGCGACGTCTGGCTCTGAGCGAGATCAGGTTTCCGTGGTGCAGAAGCCGGGGTTTCTCCCGGTTGGTGGTCGCTCCCTCAGCGTCTCTAATATCGCTGGGTTCTCCTAGCGTGCGCCCGGGGCGCGGAGTTCGCTAGGGGCGAGGCCCCGCGCCCCGGAACGACCCCACTGCAGCATCCAGAGGAGCAAGGAATATGGCAATGAAGGCGCTTACATCCATCGCCGCCGGCGTGCTGGCCATCGGCGGTCTGATGACGGTCGCTTCGACCCAAGCGACGGAGGGAGGTGTCAAGGCGGGATTTCTTACTTGCGAGGTCGCCAGCGGCTGGGGCTTTGTCTTCGGCTCGTCGCGCGAGGTCAAGTGCACCTACTCGCACGATCATGGCTCCGCCGAGCACTATCTCGGCCACATCCGCAAGTTCGGCGTGGATCTCGGCTACCAAGCGAGCGGGGTCATCGTCTGGGCCGTCGTGGCGCCCACCGAGAATGTCGGCAAGGGAGCCCTTGCCGGCGACTATGGCGGCGTGAGCGGCGAGGCCTCGGTTGGCATCGGCGCCGGAGCGCATGTCCTGGTCGGCGGCTTCAAGCAATCGTTCACGCTGCAACCGGTGAGCCTCGAAGGTGCCACCGGTCTCAACGTCGCGGGCGGAATAGAGCAGCTCACGCTCGAGTCGCAGCTCTGACCGCGTCGGCTTGCACATCGCTGCCGCGGCCGGCGATGCGCATCGCCGAGCCGCCAGCGGGTAAGCGCCTGCGCCGGCTTGTGCTGTCTCTCTGCGGCTGCGGCACAGCCGCGCTGAGCGCCCTTGCCCCGGCGCCGGCAGAGGGGGAGGTGCCGATCCCTCTCATTGACGCAACCGATGCGTCTGGCGGGAGCGGGGCATATTCGGGGTCAACGACGCCACCGCAGGCGCCGTCGTCCGCTGCGGCACCGACGGCGGCGGGTGCTTATCTCGAGATCGGCGCCGGCGCCAATTTCCTGGAGGGAATGCCCTTTGTTCCTCCGGCCGAAAGCGTCCGGACCGGCTCTCAGCTCACCTTCGATGCGGGGCCGGCGGTCGCCGGCGCCTTGGGCTACGCGTTCGGCAACAGTTGGCGCGCCGAATTCGAGTTGGGCTATCGCTCCAGCCCGGCCAACGGGCTCGCGTCACCTGGCGGCGGAACCACCGCGCTGAACCTGGCCGCCTTCAGCTACATGGTCAATCTGCTCTACGATTTTGACCTGAGCCGCTATGGCTACCCACGGTGGCTGACGCATGCTGGCGGCGGCATCGGCGCGGTGAATCTTCAACCCGACAAAGCGCCGGCGGCCACGGTATTCGGCGGCCAGGCCATAGCCGGGGTGGAGTATGTTCTGACCCCCACCGTTCTTGTCGGCGTGGACTACCGGTATATCGGCACGACAGCGGCGAGCTTCAGCTACGCGCAGGATGGTGTCCCCCTGGGCCGCGCGCCCGGAGCGAACTTCAATGACCATTCGGTCGTGTTCACACTGCGCTGGAAATTCGGCGGGCGATGACGGCGTTTGGGCGTTGCCCGGCGGCGGCCGCGATTCTAAAATCGTGCCGGCGCGGCGTGGCCGGGCAATGTCTCACCGATCGAACCAGCGATACTGCAGCGTTATGCCGATGGTGTTGTAGCTGCCGCCATTATGCGCAGTGAGCCAGGTGGCCCAGCTCAATTTCGTCGAGATGCCATTCGCAACAGGGAGCGACACGGTCAGGCCAGAACGCCAAACCGACTGCGCGTCGCGGCCGGACACACCGTCGAGGCTGCTGTTGCCGCCGCTCAGATAGATGCCATCCAACGCGATCCACAGGCCGGGACGAAAATTGTAGCCGACATGCGCCTGGGCCACGAGGAGAGGAGCCTCCCCGGAGACATGCCCCTGCAGGAAATCGTGATTGTCCGTGAACAGCCAGACGCCGGCCGCCGCGTCGGTGAACCAATTGCCGATCGGCTGTGAAATGCCGATATCCGGCCGGAAGGCCCAGCGGTTGGAGCCGATGTTTACGAGGTGCGCGGGATTGTAATCCCCGGTCGGCGCGACGACGGTGAGGCTTGCGCCGGCCGTCGTTGTCGCGGAGCGTTGAGCGAAATCGCCAGGTGACAGCGCCGGATTGCCGATGAAATTGGCTGTGAGCCGCAAACGAAGATCGCCGACACCGGAACGGGAGACGAGCCGCCCCTGGGTGAATACGTCGCCGCTGACTTGCCCGTCATCATAGGGCAAGGCGATGGCGGCGGTCGCGGCCTGACCAAGCAGGTCGAAGGTGCGATCATAGGCGAAAATCCCGGTATTGATCGCGGCCTTGACGTTGGTAATTGGCAGCGACGGATCCAGCAGCACGCTCCCCGACGTGCGCGTGTAGTTGGCGATGAGGAAGTTCGTGCCGGTCGGCACGGAAGAATAGGCGCGAGGCTCCATGTCCTGGCCGCGCGCCCCGACGGTGCTGCAAAGCAGCAAGACGGCGGCGACGAGCAGCGTCGCCTCGTGATCCCCGCGTGCGCCGGGCGCATATCGGCATGGCCGGCTCCCCACTAGCCCGCGGCCGCGGCAAAGATGCCGATGAGACTCAAGCTGCGCAGGATGACCTGCAGGCCGAGGGCGGCCTGGGTCACGCCGAGCACGACGGCAAACACCTGAAGTGCCGGTCCGAACCATTTCAGGATCGCGTGGGCGAACAGCATGGCGATCCAGTCCGTGACGAGGATCAACGCCGTCACGGCCGCCACCGTGAGCTTCAGCGTGGTGTCGTTCTGGGCGAGCGTGACAAAGATGATGATTGCCGCGATCCCATAGGGGGTGACGATCGTCGGGAATGCCAGGGGAGTGGCCGCCAGACGGAGCTCCAGCGGCCGACCTTCGTGCCTCACCGGTGCCGGAGGGGCGAACTGCTCGAGGAGTGTTTGCAAGGCAACGAGAAAGAGTACGAGGCCACCGGTCAATCCCAATACCGGCACGGGAATGCTGAAATTCTCGAGGATGTTCCGGCCGAGCATTCCGGCCAGCGTCAGGGCGGCGGCCGAAAACACCAGAGCGCGCGTCGCGAGACGCCGCCGGAATAGCGCATCGGCGCCCCGGGTGAGCTCGACGAAAGGCACCAGGATCTTTATCGGCCCGAGCATCAGGAACAGGAGAATGAAAATCTTCCGCGCTCCGAATACCGGCTGCGCGACAGCGGCGCCTGCGGCGGCCGGGAGGGCAAGCAGAAGAAGGAGCCCCAAGACCAAGAGGAAGAAGGCGATGACCTTCATGGTTCGGCTCCACTAGGCTTCCTCCCGCGACGCGCGTATCGACGTCCGCGCTCAGGCCCATGATTGACCGGCCATCGCGCATGTGAGACCGCGAGACCCCGGCGTCGCCGGCGCTGTCCTGCGAAAGTGAGCCGGCCGCCAGAGCGCGACGGCGGTGGAGACACCACGCTATGGTCCCCCGCGTGCGTCGTGTATCGGATGGATACCCTAGGAGCGCTCTTGCACCTCGGGGGCATCCCGGGCTTTTGCTGCGGGTTTTCCGTGGTGATGAGCCTTGCGCTCCTCTTCGATCGGCGCTGGACGGCGCTCCGCGGACAGCTGCCCATATGCACGATCGGGCGCTCCATCGCGGGCCTCTACGGGCGCTTTCGCAGGGGGCTGCGCAATTACCCCGATGTCTCCGGACGGCCATGCGTGAGATCAATTCGCGACGGGGGCCATGGCGACCGTTCTTTGGCGCCGGCAGCCGCTCGGCAAATGAAGGGGATCGCAGATGACGTTCCGACGCGTCTGCAGGAAAACGGGAACCGGTCACGTCCGACCAAGCACGCGCTCCCGATCCACTGGAGGAATGGCGGTCCAAATTCGGTTGGGCGCGCGCCCTCGGCGACCAGTTCACGTGGCCGGGCATGCAGTTTGCGGAGCAGGCACTGGACTATTGCATCGACGCCTGGCAGCGATCCGTGCTCTTCCTGGATGTGCTGCGCGAGCGCGGCAACAATTACCTGGAGCACAGCAGCGAGCAAATCCCACACGTCCTGGGCTACGAGTTCGAGCTCGTCATGGGCGGTCGCACGCTGGAGCGGCCGGTGAATTACGGTCTCGTTCGGATCGTGCCTCCGGCCGACACCCAGACCGATCCGCGAAAGCGACCTTTCATTGTCTTCGACCCGCGGGCCGGACACGGGCCCGGCATCGGCGGGATGAAGCACGACAGCGAGATCGGCGTCGTGCTTGGCGCAGGGCACCCCTGCTATTTTGTCGGTTTCGTGCCCGAGCCGGTGCCGGGACAGACGATCGAAGACGTTTGCCGTGCCGAGGCCCTCTTCGTCGAGAAGGTAGCGGCGCTCCATCCCGAGGCTGAAGGCAAACCCGTTCTCATCGGCAATTGCCAGGCCGGCTGGCAGATCATGATGATGAGCGCCGTCCATCCGGAACTCTCCGGCCCCATCCTGCTGGCGGGCTCACCGCTTTCCTTTTGGGCCGGGGTCCACGGCAAGAATCCGCTCCGCTATCTCGGCGGCATGCTGGGCGGCACCTGGCTCACCTCTCTGCTGGGTGATCTCGGTCAAGGCACGTTCGACGGCGCTTACCTCGTCGCGAACTTCGAAAATCTGGATCCCGCCAACACGCTCTGGAAAAAGACTTACAATCTTTACTCGAAGGTGGATACCGAACCGCAGCGTTTCCTCGAGTTCGAGAGATGGTGGGGGAGCCCCGTACTCCTCACCAGCGCCGAAATGCAATACATCGGCGACGAGCTGTTCGTCGGCAACAAGTTGTCTTCAGGTGAGTCGCGAACCTCGGACGGCATTCGCATCGACCTGAGAAACATCAAATCGCCGATCGTGGTCTTCTGCTCTTGGGGCGACAACATCACGCCGCCGCAGCAGGCGCTGGGCTGGATCCTTGATCTCTACGGTCGCGACGAGGAGATCGTCGCCAACGGGCAGACCATCATCTACGCCCTGCATCAGACGATCGGCCATCTCGGCATCTTCGTTTCGGCGAAAGTCGCGACGAAAGAGCACGAGGAATTCACCCAGACCATGGACATCGTCGACGTCCTGCCGCCCGGGCTCTACGAGGCGGTGATGACCGAAAAAGGCGCGGAAACCGCCCATGCCGAGCTGGTCGCGGGCAATTACGTGGTCCGCTTCGAGCCGCGCACGCTCAATCACATCCGTGCCATAGGGGGCAATGACACCGAAGATGATCGGCGGTTCGCGACAGTAGCGAGGGTATCGGAAATCAACCAGGGTCTGTACCGGAGCTTCGCCAGCCCGCTCGTGCGCATGATGACAAGCGAGCAGACGGCGGATTGGATGCGGCGTCTGCACCCGTTGCGCGTTCGCTTCGAGGCATTCTCCGACCGCAATCCGACGCTGAGCGCGGTGGCGCAGCTCGCGGGGGTAGTGGCCTCGCAGCGGCGGCGCGTCGAGGCCGACAATCCCTTCCTGGCGATGCAGTCGGCAACCTCGCAGCAGATCATCGACGCCCTTGATTGGTGCCGCGACGCGCGCGACTGGTGGATGGAATCCGTCTTCACGACGATCTATGGATCTCCCTTCGTCCAGGCGCTGGTCGGTCTGCGGGCGGATGGCGCCACGGTGCGCGGCCGCATCGGCCGGGATATGGCGCGCGAAGCCGCGGCGGCAAAGGCGGCTACCGAGCTCGACGCCCATATGGAGCACGGCGGACTGCCGGAAGGCACGATACGCGCGCTCGTCTATGTCGGTCTTGGCCGTCCGGTAAAGGGTGTGGACGAGCGCAGCTTCAACCTGCTGCGGCAGTTGCGCGCCAGCCGGCCGGAGAGCGTGCGCATGTCCATCGCGCAATTCAAGAATCTGCTCAGGGAGCAATATTTCATGTTGCGGCTCGACGAGGAGCGCGCCGTTGCCGCCATTCCCGCGCTGCTCGCCGGCGCGTCGGAAGCGGACCTGTCCATGAGCCGCGATCTCGTTCATCGCGTTGCCGCCATCGACGGAGAAGCGGCCGGCGAGGTCAAATTGCGTCTCGCGCGCGTGGACGCGATGTTCAGCGCGGTGGCGGCGGGCGAGGCGGCGACGCCCTGGAAGGTTGCTTCCGCGGAGGGCTCGTCTCGAGGACGGCGGCGGGCGAGAAGCGAGGGCGAGCCGCCGCTGCAGGGGCAAAGACGCGGCGAAGGCGTCCGAGGAGCCTAGTTCCCGATGGTCAGCGACGAGACTGCAACGAATGCCGGCGATGCGATAGAGAACCGCACCTTCGCCGAGATCAATATCGGCGACAAGGCGAGCCTCACACGGACGCTGACCCGCGACAATATCGACCTCTTCGCCGCGCTTTCCGGCAACGTCAATCCGACGCATGCCGGATCGCTTGGCGTGTTGACCGCCCACAGCATGTGGGGAGGCGTCCTCGCCTCGGCGGTGCTGGGTACGAAGCTTCCGGGGCCGGGCACCGTCTATGCCGGCCAGTCGCTGCATTTTCACAAGCAGATCGCGGCGGGCGATACGCTGACGACAACGGTGATCGTCAAGAAAAAGCTGGCGGCGACTGGCGTGGTCATCCTAGATTGCGAGTGTGTCGACGAGTTCGGCGCCAGGGTCATGTCCGGGCGCGCCGAGGTCATCGCACCCACCAAAAAATTCGTGGGCCGCCTCGCCGAGGTGCCGGAGCTGCGAATGCGCCGGCACGGGAAATATGACAGCCTCATCGCCCGCTGCCGAGGCCTGGAGCCGGTCGCGACCGCGGTCGCCTATCCATGCGACGGCTCCTCCCTTGCCGGCGCCATCGATGCCGCGCGGTTGGGAATCATCCGCCCCCTGCTGGTTGGCCCGGTGGGGATCATCCGCGCCGCGGCAGACGCGGCCAAGCTTGACATTGCAGGCTGCGAGATCGTGGACGCCGTCAACAGCACCGCGGCAGCGGCGAAGGCGGTAGAACAGGTCCTTCTGGGTAGGGCCGGGCTGCTGATGAAGGGCAGCCTTCATACGGACGAACTGATGGGGGCCGTCGTCAAGAGGGAGGGCGGCCTGCGGACCGCGCGACGCATCAGCCACTGCTTCATCATGGATGTCCCCAGCTATCCGAAGCCGCTGATCCTCACCGATGCCGCCGTCAACATCAGTCCGACGCTGGAGGACAAGATAGACATCATCCGGAACGCAATAGACCTGGCGCATGCCCTCGGCCTCAAGCAGCCGCGAGTTGCGATCCTGTCGGCCGTGGAAACGATCAATCCGAAGATACAATCCACCCTCGATGCAGCGGCGCTCTGCAAGATGGCCGATCGCGGCCAGATTACCGGCGGCGTGCTGGATGGGCCGCTGGCGCTCGACAACGCCATCAGCATTGCCGCTGCGAAGATCAAGGGCATCGTCTCCCCGGTGGCGGGCCAGGCCGACATCCTGGTGGTGCCAGACCTCGAGGCCGGCAACATGCTGGCGAAGAATTTGAGCTTCCTTGCGGATGCCGACGCCGCCGGCATCGTGCTCGGCGCGCGGGTGCCGATCATCCTGACCAGCCGCGCCGATACGGTGCGCGCGCGCATGGCGTCCTGCGCCGTTGCGGCCTTGTATGCGCGCGATAGGCACGATTCCGTCCCCATAGCCGCGGAATAGGGTCGATGGCGAACATGCTGCTTGTCATCAATGCGGGATCGTCGAGCCTCAAATTCTCGGCATTCGCCGCGGGCGGGAGCGCCGATCCCCGGCTTCTCTTCAGAGGCCAGATGGAAGGCATCGGCGGTCGGCCCCGCCTCGTCGTGCGCGACGCGCAAAACGTGGTACTCGTGGAAAAGGCTTTCGCATCCGCAGAGGTGGCCGGACATCAAGACGCGATGCATGCGGTTGCTCAATGGCTGCGCGGCATGGGCGGGCGCAGCGATCTCGTTGCCGTGGGGCACCGTGTCGTGCATGGCGGGGCCGACTTCGCCGGCTCGACGCTCATCGACGACATCGTGCTCGAGAAGCTGGAACGGCTGGCGCGACTGGCGCCACTGCATCAGCCGGCGAATCTGGCCGGCATCCGAGCCGTGCGCCGCGCGTTTCCGATATTGCCGCAGGTGGCCTGCTTCGATACCGCCTTTCACCGCGGCCATCCGGAGGTCGCCGACCGCTTCGCATTGCCCGAGGCGCTCTACCAGGAGGGCGTTCGGCGCTACGGCTTTCACGGGCTCTCCTATGAGTACGTCATTGGCCGGCTGCGGCAAATAGCTCCCGAACTGGCCGATGGGCGGGTCGTCGTCGCGCATCTGGGAAGCGGCGCCAGCATGTGCGCCGTAAGAGCCGGGGTCAGCATGGACAGCACCATGGGCTTTACTGCGCTAGATGGTCTGCCCATGGGCACGCGTTGCGGCTCGCTCGACCCTGGCGTTGTCATTCATTTGATCCGGGAAAAGGGCCTCGCCGTAGACGCTGTCGAGCATCTGCTTTATCAGGAGTGCGGCTTGCGCGGGTTGTCGGGCGTCAGCAACGACGTGCGCGACCTGTTGGCAAGCCGCGACCCCGGCGCGACGCTTGCGCTCGATTACCTGGTCTATCATGTGTCGCGACAGCTCGGTGCCCTGGCGGGCGTTCTCGAAGGGCTGGACGCCGTCGTCTTCACGGCCGGTATCGGCGAGCATGCGCCGGAGCTCCGCGCCCGGATCTGCCGGCGCGCGGCTTGGCTCGGGCTCAGCCTGGACGAGGAGGCGAACCGCGCCGGTGGCCCACGCATTACGACGGCGAACTCGGCTGTGGCCGCCTGGGTCATCCCGACCGACGAGGAGAAGGTGATCGCGCGCCACACGCTTGAGCTTGTCCACCCCATCGTGACCGGAACGAACGGTCGAACATCTCCAGCGAAGTGAGGCCATCATGACCAATACGGCCTTTCGCCCGCTCATCGGCAAAAGAGGCTTGGTGACCGGCATCGCCAACGATCAATCCATCGCCTATGGCTGCGCCAAGGCTTTCAAGCGTCACGGCGCCGAGGTCGCCATCACGTACCTGAACGAGAAGGCGCGCCCCTTCGTCGAGCCGCTCGCCCGCCAATTGGAAGCGCCGATCTTCATGCCTCTCGATGTGCAACAGGAGGGCTCGCTGGAGGCGGTCTTTCACCGCATCAAGGAGACCTGGGGAAGCCTCGATTTTGCCGTCCATTCAATGGCCTTCGCGCCAAAGGAGGATCTCCACGGACGCGTGGTGGACTGTTCGCGAGAGGGCTTCCTGCTCGCCATGGACGTCTCCTGCCATTCGTTCATCCGCATGGCGAAGCTGGCGGAGCCTCTCATGACGCGCGGCGGGACGCTCTTCACCATGAGCTACTATGGTGCGCACAAAGTGGTCGAGCACTACAACCTCATGGGGCCGGTGAAGGCCGCGCTGGAGGCAGCGGGGCGCTATCTCGCCTACGAGCTGGGCCCGAAGGGGATTCGTGTTCATATCATCTCGCCCGGCCCGCTCAAGACGCGTGCGGCCTCGGGCATCAACCATTTCGACGAGATTCTTTCCGAGGCAGCGGAAAGGGCGCCGAGGCAGCAGCTGGTGACCATCGACGATGTCGGCATTGCAACGGCCGCGCTCTCCGGCGACGGCGCCCGCCTGATCACCGGAGAGACCATCTATGTTGATGGCGGCTTGCACATAATGAGCTGACCGGGGGGCATGCAAGCAAGGTCTGCCGGCTTGATCCGGCATCGTAAATTCGCCGCGGTACCGCTGCGTCGTCCGGCCGATACCGCGCCCCGATCGGCCATCTCGGGGACACACCCGATTTACCGTGGTGCCGCCGCGACCAAAGCTTGATCGATCCTGCGCCAACTGTGGACGCCGACGGTCATGCGAGGAATTCTACATTACGGACGCTTCGGGCTCGGACGGCACGCGACGGCGATTGTCGCAGGCGCATTGGTGCTTGCCGGTTGCGGCAAGCACGAAGAGCACGTCGAGCGCCCGCCGCCAACGGTATCGACGGTCACGGTCGAGCCGCGCGATGTCCCGGTGTCGATGGACTTCATTGCGCAGACCCAGAGCTCGCAGCAAGTCGATATCTATGCCCGTGTCACCGGCTTCCTCGACAAGCGGACCTATGTGGAAGGCGGGACGGTCAACGCGGGCGATGTCCTCTTCCGCATGGATGCGAAGCCCTACGAGGTTCAGGTCGCCGCGGCGAAGGCAGCGCTGGCCCAGCAGCAGGCGCGGCTCTCGATCGCGCAGGCGCGGCTCGCCCGCGTCCGTCCCCTGGTCAAGCTGGATGCTCTGGCCCAGAAGGACCTCGACAATGCGACCGGCGAGGCGCAGACGGCCCAGGCGCTGGTCGACCAGGCCCAAGCCAATTTGGCACAGGCGCAGCTCAATCTTTCCTACACGACGATCATCTCGCCGGTGCACGGCATCACCTCCGCCGCCCTGCAGCAGGATGGAACTTATATCGGAACGCTCAACACCAAGCTCACCAGCGTCGCCGCGGTATCGCCGATATGGGTCAACTACAGCGTCTCCGAGAACCAGCTCCTGGCGATGCGCAACCAGGTGAAGTCCGGCGTCCTGCGCGCGCCGGAGAACGAGACCTACGACGTCGAGATCTCGCTGCCGGACGGCTCCATCTTCCCGCACAAGGGCCGGATAAGCTTCCGGTCGCCGTCCTTCGATCCGCGAACCGGGACGTATCTCGTGCGCGCCACCGTGGACAATCCGGACGGGTTGTTGCGTCCAAACCAGTATGTGCGGTCGCGGGTCCTCGGCTTCATACGTCCCAACGCGATCCTCATACCGCAGCGCGCCGTGCGCCGGACGGCAAAGGGGGAGGCGGTATGGATCGCCGACAAGGACGGCAGGGCCGAGCTCCGCCCCGTGGTCGTCGGCGACTGGCAAGGCGACGATTGGTTCATCTCCGAGGGGCTGGCATCGGGCGAACAGGTGATCGTGGATGGCGCCAGCACGCTTCAGCCCGGCATGACGGTCAAGGCGGAGCCGATGCGCGAGCGGCCGGCGGCCGAGGTCGGTGTCGGATCGACAACCGGCCAGGGACGGGCGGCGAAACGGTAGCACAGGGTCGCGATCATGTTCTCGAAGTTCTTCGTCGACCATCCGGTCTTCGCTTCCGTCGTTTCCATCGTGATCGTGCTCATGGGGGTAGTTTCGCTCCTGAACCTGCCGATCGCGTGGTATCCGACGATCGCTCCCATCCAGATCCAGGTGACAACGACTTATGCCGGCGCCGATGCGGAGACGGTCGCGGAAGCAGTCGCCGCGCCGATCGAGGCGCAGATCAACGGCGTGGAGAAGATGCTGTACATGACGTCGACGAGCTCGGCATCGGGGCAGCTGACGATCAATGTCTATTTTGACCTGTCGACGAATCCCGACATCGATCAGGTTCTCGTGCAAAACCGTGTCAATCTCGCTCTGCCCAAGCTGCCGCAGCCAGTGACGCAGTACGGCGTCACCGTCCAGCAGCAATCGTCGAGCATCCTGATGATCGTCGGCATTTACGCCAAGCAAGGGCGCTATCCGCTGACCTACGTGACCAACTATGCCAACGTGTTCGTCCTCGACGCGATCAAGCGTGTCCCTGGTGCCGGCCAGGCCACGATGTTCGGCAATGCCAATCAGGCGATGCGCGTCTGGCTCAATCCCGACAAGATGGCTGCCCTCGGCATCACCACCTCGGAGATAAAGCAGGCGATTGCCGGCCAGAACCAGGTCGTCGGCGCCGGCCAGCTCGGCCAGCCGCCGAATGACAGGCCGGTGCAGCAGACCTTTCCGATCACCGGCCAGCGCCAATATACCGAGCCGCAACAATATGAAGACATATTGCTGCGATCCGACCGGAGCAGCAGCGCGCTGGTCCGCCTCGGCGACGTTGCGACTGCCGCCATCGGATCGGAGCTCTACCTCTCCAAGAACGAACTCAACGAACAGCCGACGCCACTCATCGTCGTCTATCAACAGCCGGGCGCCAATGCGATCCAGGTCTCGAACGGTGTGCGGCGCACGCTCGCCGAGCTGAAGCAAGGCTTTCCGGACGGTCTCGACTACGTCATCGCATTGGATACTACGGATTTCGTGAGGCTGGCGATCAACGAGGTCGTGCATACCCTCGGCGAGGCGATCCTTCTGGTGATCGCCGTCATGTACCTGTTCCTCCAGAGCTTCCGGGCGACAGTCATCGCCACGGTGGCGATCGCCGTGTCCATCGTCGGCACCTTCGTCGGTATGCTCGCGCTTGGATTTTCGCTGAACCTGCTGACCTTGTTCGGCCTCGTTCTCGCCATCGGTCTCGTCGTCGATGATGCCATCGTCGTTATCGAGAACGCCGACAGGAACATGGCGGAGCTTGGCCACGACCCGAAGCAGGCGGTGGTCCGCGCGATGAGCGAAGTGACCGGGCCGGTGATTGCGATCGTGCTGGTACTGTGCGCCGTCTTCATTCCCGCGGCGTTCATCGGCGGCCCGACCGGCCAGCTTTACAAGCAGTTTGCCGTCACCATCGCGGTATCTATCTCGATCTCCGGATTTGTCGCGCTGACCTTGACGCCCGCGATGTGCGCTCTGCTGCTGCGCAAGGCGTCGCCGCCGCAGCGCGGGCCGTTCGCCTGGTTCAACCGCTCATTTCAGCGTCTGGAGAAGGCCTACGGACGGTCGATCGCCCTGGTGATCCGCCATGCAGCCATAGCGCTGCTCCTCTTTGCTGCTCTCACCGGCGCAAGCTGGAAGCTGCTCAGTGCGCTGCCCACCAGCTTCGTGCCGGAGGAGGACCAAGGCTACATACTCGCGCTCGGCATATTGCCGGATGCGGCGAGCCTCGACCGGACCTACGCGCTGGCGCAGAAGATGGACAAGGCGCTCGCTCAGAGTCCGGCGGTGCTCTATCGCATCGCCATCTCCGGCTACAGCATCCTGGATAATCAGTACGAGTTCAACGTCGTCACCTTCTTCGTCGCGCTGAAGCCATACAGCGAGCGCGAATCGGCGGCCTCGGCGTCGACGGCGGTCATGAGGGACTTTACGCGACAGGCGGTGGCCATGCGGGACGGCCTGGTGCTCGCGGCGCCACCGCCGGCCATTCCCGGCCTCGCGTCACAGGGCGGGTTTGAATTCTGGCTGCAGAGCAAGGGGACGGGAACCCCCGAAGATCTCGAGCGCGTTAGCCGGGCGTTCATCGCAGAGGCGCAGCGGCGCCCCGAGCTTGCCAAAGTCAGCATGACCTATAATGCCTCTGGTCAGCAGCTTCACGTCAACGTCGATCGCGAGAAGGCGGTACTGCTGGGTGTGCCGATCAGCGACATCTACGACACGCTGCAGGCGCAGTTCGGGTCGCTCTTCGTGAGCCAGTTCCAGCAGTTCAATCGCGTCTGGTATGTCATCGTCCAGGCAAACTCGAGACATCGCAAAACGCCCGACGATGTTTCGCGGCTCTATGTCGGACGCGATCCCGATCACCTGGTGCCGCTCTCCGCTCTGGTGAACACCAGCTATTCGGCCGGTCCCGCCCTCGTATCGCATTTCAATTCCTTTCCTGCGGTGAAGATCACCGGCGATGCGGCGCCCGGATATAGCTCCGGCCAGGCGATCGCCGCAATGGAGCAGGTGGCGCGCGAGACCCTGCCCCAGGGATATGGCGTCGGCTGGTCCGGCATCGCCTTCGCCGAAAAGGATGCGGGCGGCGCGGCCGTCATGGTCTTCGCCTTCGGCATCGTGCTGGTCTTCCTCATCCTTGCCGCGCAGTTCGAATCCTGGACCCTTCCTGCCGCGGTGATGACGGCGGTGCCTTTCGGCGTGCTCGGTGCGGTCGTGTCGATCTGGCTGCGCGGCCTCGAAAGCGATGTCTATTTCCAGATCGGGCTGCTGACCATGATCGGGCTCGCGGCCAAGAACGCGATCCTGATCGTCGAGTTCGCGGTCGAGAAACGGAAGGAGGGACACTCCATTCTCGACGCGTCAGTCGAGGCCGGAGAACTGCGGTTGCGGCCCATCATAATGACGTCACTGGCCTTCATCTTCGGCGCGCTGCCGCTGGTCACGGCGACGGGCGCCGGCGCTAATGCTCGCCGCTCGATCGGCACGGGCATCACCGGCGGCATGATCGGCGCCTCGACGCTGGCGCTGCTCTTCGTTCCCTTGTTCTTTTATCTTTTTGAGCGCTTCAAGGAGCGCCAGGAGCGCGGCACGGAAGCGGCGCCTGGCGTGGGGGGGCGGAGCCACGCAACCGTGCCGCAGGCCGGCTCGGGCGGACCGGACTAGCATGCGCGCGATCGTTCCTGCGCCGCTCATCGCGCTCATCCTTGCGGGGTGCATGGTGGGCCCGGACTATAAGCAGCCGACATCGGACATTCCCCAGTCATTCCGCTTCGAGCTCAAAGACGTGCGCGACACGGCCAACACCGAATGGTGGCGGCAATTCGGCGATCCGCAGCTCGATGCGCTCATTCAGGCATCGCTCTCGAACAATTGGACGCTGCAGATGGCGGCTGGGCAGATCGAGCAGGCGGCGGGCATCCTGATGAGCACCCGCTCCGGGCTTTATCCGCAGCTCGGCTATGGCGCCGGCGCGCAGCGCGATCGATTTTCCGAGCGGGAGGGCTTTGCGCTTCCGACGGGGACGCGGAATCCGCAAAATCTCTTTCAAGTGTTTCTCGACAGCAGCTGGGAAATCGATCTCTGGGGTCGGATCCGGCGGCAGGCGGAGGCGGCTCAGGCCGGTCTCGTCGGCGCCGAGGAAGCGCGGCGCGGTGTCGTCCTTAGCCTCGTGGCCTCCGTGGCGACCGCTTACCTTCAGCTCCGCTCGCTCGATGACCAGCTCGACACGTCGAAACAGACGCTCTCCGCCTATGCCAGTATCCTTCAGCTCTTCACCTATCAATTCAAGTACGGTGAAGTCTCCATGCTCAATGTCTCGCAGGCGCGCGCTCAGTACCAGAGCGCGGCCGCAACCATACCGCAGATCGAGGCGCAGATCGGCCAGGCCGAGGACGCGTTGTCACTTCTGCTCGGGCGAAATCCCGGGCCGGTTCCGCGCGGCAGGCGGCTGGCGGAGCTCGCTCTCCCCGCGGTCCCTGCCGCGCTGCCGTCACAACTTCTCGAGCGCCGGCCCGATATTGCCCAGGCCGAGCAGAGCCTGATCGCGGCGAATGCCAACATCGGCGCCGCACGGGCCCTCTATTATCCCGATATCTCGCTGACCGGCGCCTTCGGCTTCGCCAGCAACCAGCTCGATCATCTCTTCGTGGGGCCTGCCCAGATATGGTCTCTTGCCGGAGCCGCTGCCGGCCCGATCTTTACGGGCGGTAATGTCGCGGGGCAGGTCATCCAGGCCGAGGCCGTGCACAAGCAGGCCTTGGCCGACTACCAGCAGACGATCCAGACGGCTTTCGGCGACGTTTCCGACGCGCTGATCGGCTTTCAGAAGGGTATGCAGCAGCTTGCCGAGGAGGGGAAGCTGGTCGAGGCGCTAAGGAAGACCGAGCACTTGGCATGGCTGCAATATCGCGAAGGATATGAGCCTTATGTAACGGTGTTGAACGCGCAGACCGAACTCTTCGCGGCGGAGATCACCGAGGCGCAGGTCCGCGGCAATGCCTATGCCAATCTTGTCAATATCTACAAGGCCTTGGGGGGCGGCTGGATCGACAAGGCGACGGCGTCGACGCCGGCGCCGCGCGCGACGCCGGCGCTCGCTTTTCCCTAGCCGAGGCGCGGCCGGCCTGCGTCAGGACCCGCGGCGCAGCAGTCGTGTCGCCAGTCGCGACACCGGGTCATCGCCGGAGAAAACGGTGGGTGGGCACAGACCCCGCAGTTCCGCCCACTCCTCTTCGCGCAGCGACAGGCGGCGTCTTGCCAGCAATGTACGGTATCTGTGCGCCTTGACCGCGTCCGCCGGAGCATCGTGCAGGCTCGCGCAGACGTCCGGCACGACGCCGTGGCGTTGGAGGAAATATCCACTCGGTGCCCGGCTGTAGGCGGTGGTCACCCAAAGCTCGCCGCCATTGGCGAGGTCGAAGATCTGCTGGATGGCGCCCTTGCCGAAGGAGGGCGATCCCACTACCAGAGCGCGGCCATTGTCCTGAAGCGCGGCGGCCACGATCTCGGCGGCGGATGCCGTGCGGCCGTTGATCAGCACCACCAGGGGCATTGTCGTGGCGCCGGGCCGCAGCTCGGTCCTGATGATCCGCGTTCTGGCCGACTTCTGTGCTTCGAGAAAAACCGGAGTACCGGGCGGCAGGAAGAGTCCTGCCAGGTCGATCGCGCCGGCGATGTTGCCGCCGAGGTTGTTGCGCAGGTCGAGTATCATTCCGCGCGGCGTTGCGCCACGGACCATGGCCGAGGTCAACAGCCGGCCCAGCAACTCCCCGCTCCGACTGGTAAACCGTTCGATGACGACCGTGGCGATGTCGTCCCTGATCCGCAACCGCACAGACGCGCCAGGGTCTTGGGAGGCGGGCGGCGCCCCGACGGCCTTCGCCGGCGTGAAGCTCTCATGCGCCGGCTGGTCCGATTGGCTGCCTTCGACCAAGAGGGGATCCGGCACGTCGTCCGGCGGGATGTAGCGGGAATACTGGTCGAGAACGGACACCGCCGCGTTGATCAAGCCGGCATCCAGTGTGTCGCTGGGCAACGCGGCGATGGCTGGTGAGGCTAGGGCGGCGGCTGCGGTCGCCTCGGCTGCAGTCTCGCCCCACCCCTGCCAGTCCGTCGCCGCGGGTGCCGGGAAGGATTGCAAGGCGAGCGCGCCATGCCTCAGCACCAGCCTGTTGTCGACCGCAGCGATCGTCACGTCATGGTCGATCTTCGACAGTTCCCGCATCGTCGCCAACGCCTGCGTCTTCGCCGGCATCGGCTCGACATAGCCTTCCTGAATGTCGCGGTAGCTCTGCTCGAGCAGCGCGCTTCTGTCCGACTGCGGCGCGCATCCGACGTCTGCCAGCAGGATGGCTAGTGACGCCAGCCGGAGCACGGCGGCGGCCGTTCTCGGGTGCCGCCATGCGAGCCCCGCTTCGCGCGGATCGGATGCCGCCATGTCATGCGTGCTCATTGCTGCCGCTGTTGCCGGAGGAGAGCCGTGACGCCGCGCTCACTCTCGAGCGGGCGTGCCTAGCGTGAGGCTCGAGCCGGCCCGTTGGAATCGGTAACGGTCTGTAGAAGATGAGGAAGCGCGCCTGACGTGTTCCCGGTCGGCCGGATGGGCGCTGGTCGGCTGACGCCGCGCGCAGGGGAACGCGTCGCGGCCAGGCGAGTGAGGGGCATGTGCGTTCCCGGGGCGGCGCGCGGTCCGACGCGGGCGCTCCACGGAAAATTGGCTGCGGATCAGGGAAATTACCGATGGCTGCCAGGCGCTCCCGTGCGATGCTCGTGACATGCCTACCCCAGCTCGCTTCCTATGGATCGAGGAGGAACCCCTCCTGCGCTGGCCGCAACCGGCGCAGCTTCTCGCCGCGCTCGATCGGGTGGCGGATGCCATCGGGCTGCCGTCACGCCCGCTATCGACGGTGGAATTGGTAAGGCGGGCGCGCCATCACACCGGGCTGACGGATCTCGGCGATGAACCCTTCCTGCAGCCGCTGGAGGTGCTGGCGCGCAGTTATGACGAGGAGGCGCGGTTGAGCGTGTTCGGCAGGCTGGTCGCGCGCTGGGACGCGGTGCGCTTCCTGTCGAACCTGCTCATGCTGAGGAACGCGGAAAAAGAATCGCCGGAGATGCTCGAGCGGCCGATCGAGCAGCCGGTCTTCATCACCGGGATGCCGCGCAGCGGCACGACCTTTCTTCACCATCTCCTGGCCCAGGACCCGGCAAATCGGGTCGTACGTTGCTGGGAAACGATCTATCCCTATCCCTTGCGCGCTCAGCGCAGGGCCAGCCCTGACCGTCGCTCTGCCAAGGTCGATCGCCAGCTCAATGGCTTCGCCAGGCTCGTACCGGAGGTTCGCAACCTCTATCCGATGACAGCCGACGCGCCGCAGGAATGTACCGAAGTCAACGCCCACCTCTTCACGAGCCTGCGCTTCGACACGACGCACAGCATTCCAAGCTACCGTCGCTGGCTGGACAAAACCGGGCACCTCGCGGCATACCGCTTTCACAGCCGCTTCCTGAAGCACATGCAGCACAAGCGGCCGGGCCGGTGGGTGCTGAAAAGCCCGGATCACGTCTTCGCCCTCGATGCCATCCGCCAAGTCTATCCCGACGCGTGCTTCGTCTTTTTGCATCGCAGCCCGCTGGAGGTCCTGCCCTCGGTGGCAAAGCTCACGGAGGTGTTGCGATCGCCCTTCACCCGTCACGTCGACCGGCTTGATATCGGCGGGCAGGTCAGCGAGCAGTGGGCGCGCGGCGCCACCATCCTGCTCAAGGAGGCGATGTCCGGAGATCCCCGATGCATGCATGTACGGTTCGACTCATTCATACAGAGTCCTCTCGGCACCGTCTCGGAGATCTATCGCCGGTTCGGACTGACGCCGAGCGCTGACGGCGCGGAGCGCCTGCGCAAGTTCGCCGCGCAATGGCCGCAAGGCAGGAAAGAGCGCCATAAGGCGCAGCTGGAACAGTACGGCCTCGCCGCCAGAACGGAGCGGCGTCGCTACCAGGAGTACATGGCCTTTTTCGGGTTGTAAGGGCAGGACCAGCGCCAGCATGCCCCGGTGACAGGGCCCAATGGTGCCATAAAGAACTGGCGCCCCGCGTCGACAATCCGTCATCCTTGAGTTAGCTGGGACACTGGCGTGGTGGCGCGAGCATGAGGCGGTTGATGATCGCCTGCCTGGTTGGTGGGCTCGTTCTCGGCGGCTGGGCCGTGTTCGCCGTTGGAGCACCCGCCGTCGCCGGGGCCTTGCGCGCTGTCGGTTGGGCAGGATTGCTGGCGATATCCGCCTTTCACCTGATCGCGACCGCGTTGATGGGTACTGCATGGTGGAGCCTGCGGTCGGCTGGCAAATGGCGCTTTTATGTTTGGGGACGTTTGCTCAGAGATGCCGGATCCGAGGTGCTGCCTCTGTCGCAGGTCGGAGGTTATGTGCTCGGCGCTAGGGCTCCGATCATGCAGGGTGCCGAGCGGACCGCGGTAGCGGCCTCGGTGGTCGTCGATGCCACTCTGGAGTTTTGCGCGCAGATCGCCTTCATTGGGTTGGGCGTGGGGCTTCTCTTGCACCTGCCGCAAGCCGCGACATTCACTGGGCCCGTAGTGGCCTGGCTTGTGCCGGCGGTCGCCGCCGCTGCCGCAATGATCTCGATACAGCTCTGTCAAAGTGAAACGTCGCGTCGCTTTGCTGCTCGCTTCACCCGTGGTTGGTTCGCTCTCACGTTAGCCGCGATGGCCGTCGTGCACAGCGAAATTCGTTGGATCTATCGTCGCAAAGCGCGAATTCTTCGTTCGTTCCTGTTGCATTTTGCCGCTTGGATCGTCGCCGGTACGGAAGCGTGGCTCGTGCTGCGGATGATGGGCGTGCAACGCGATCTGAGGGTCGTCTTGGCCTTGGAGGCGCTGCTCTTCGCCGCGCGGAGCGTTGTTTTCATGGTGCCGGCGGCGATAGGGGTGCAAGAAGGAGCCTATCTGGTGATTGGCGTGGGATTTGGTCTGCCACCTGATGCCGCCCTGGGGCTTTCCTTGTTGAAGCGTGGCAGGGACTTCGTTCTTGGAGTTCCGACGCTTGCAAGCTGGCATTACCTGGAGCGACGGCGCATCGCGCAAGAACGATGGCGCCGGCCAGCCTCGGAATGACAGCCGGTCCGCCGGAGCGGCCGAAGCGAGTCAGTGCGCGTGCGGCTTGCGCGAGAGCCCGAGGCCCTGGCGATCCTCCTGACTCGCGACGAGCCGATCCTCAGGGTCAAGGAGGGAACGGTCTATCATCAAGTCGAGCTGCTTGACATAGCGCCGCACTGAGGCGGCGCGCGCCTCGCACGCCGCCACCGCTTCTTCCACCCCGGTCAGGGCTGCCCGGAGGCGACGAACCACCTGTACTGAACCGCCGCCATATTGTCGGATCTCGTCGAACGCCAGTCGCAAGTAATCGTCCCAGGTCGGCATGGGGACAATCAGGCGAAGCGCACCGTTCCTGTCCGTGGCAAAGCCCACGTCGAGGTCGCGCTTCCCTAGACGGCGCAGGAGATCCTCGATCTCGTCGATCGCCTGAACCGCTGTCGTCGGATCGTTGATCGCCTGCGACAACGCCTTGATTGCGATGTCGACCAGGAGGCGGATGGGAAATTTCGGGTCCTGTTCGAAGGTGCGCTGCACCGTCAGACGGATCGCGGCCACCAGCCGTGATTCCGGGAGGGGAGCCTTCGTGCCATAGACATTGAAGATCACTGTCTCGTCAAGGACCGTATCGCCGACGGCGCAGACGACCTCGATGACCGCGTCGGCTCGCTCTGCCTCTTTGACAAGCGTGTCGATGTCGAGGCTGCCGACGTTGCGCGGTTCGCCCGCATATCGCACCGCCTGGGTAGGCGAGCCGAGCCGGGCATAGACATCCGAATTGACGAGCTCACGCTGTGACGCCGCTGTGGCGGTGTCGGATTGGGGAAACATGTCGCCGATGACCGTGCGCCCCCTATCGCCGATCAGGTGCAGCGTGCTCGAGATCTGCAGCTCGCTCAATCCGCGCACCAGTCGCGCAAATTGCATCGTGCTGGCGACCAGCAACGCCAGAACGATCATAGTCGACAGCAGCGGTACGCCGCCGCCGGCGCCTCGGTCGACCCACGCCATTGTCCCGAGCGCGAAGAGGAACGTCGCCATGAACAGACCCAGCGCGTGAAACATGCGGCTATCGTTGGCGAACCAGAGCGCCAGCCGTGGCGAATACGCGATGGAATTGAACTGCACCGTCATGTACGCCACGGAAAAGACAATGGCGGTGAACGCCATCATTCCCGAGGCAACCGCGGAAAGGCAGGCGAGCGCCGAGGCAACCGCGATACCATTGAGATAGGAGGCCAGATAGGCATGCTCGATCCGCGGCAAGATGAAGGCGGCGGTCAGGGCCGTCGCCGCATAGAGCGTCGGAATGAGCCAATTCGGCATCAGATCTCGCCCGCTTGAGGCTCGCCAGGTCCCCGTCTGCTGCGGTAGCGGGTACGGATCATGACAAACACCCAGGAGCGAGACCATAGGGGAAAACCCGAGAACCGGCCGTTGCCGCGGGCGGCGATGGGATGATGCGGCGCGAGACTGCGGGGTTTACCCGATAGCGAGGCGCTGCTCGGGCTCGTAGGATTTCCCCGTTCGGCAGCCTCGCCTGGAGCGCGCGATGAAGATCGAGACCTTGCTGGAGAAGAAGGGGCGGGAGGTCGTCACCGTCACGCCCGACACGACCATCTTCGAGGCCGTGGCGTTGCTGAGGAAGCACCGCATCGGCTGCGTGGTCGTGAGCGAGGACAGCAAGAAGGTGGCCGGGCTCGTGGCCGTCAGGGACATCGCCTACGCGATGGCCGAGCGCGCGGACAGGATACGGACCGTGCTCGGCGGCGATATCCTCGATCTGCCGGTCAACCGCATCATGACGCAAGAAGTCCACAGCTGCGGGCCGCAGGACACGCTGCGACATGTGATGGGCGAGATGACCGCGCGCCACATCCTGCACGTGCCGGTGCTGGAGCATGGCGAGCTCTGCGGCATCGTCAGCACTGAGGATGTCATCCAATACGTGGTCGAGGAGATGGATCTGGAAAGGGAAGTGCTGCGCGATTCGGTGCTGGTCCTCCGCACGTTGGAGGATATGCGCTAGCCCTTCGCCGCCGCTGCCCTCCTCGAGGGACGACCATCCGCCGGGCTATGGCAAATTTCGTTTCCGCATCGGGTTCCGCACCGATGGCGAGGCTCGGCCGCGCCGCGCTACCGCTCGTGGAACCGCTCACAAGGTACGACCAGGATGGCCAAAGTCATAAGCCTCAGCGACGCGGTCGAAATGATTCCCGACGGAGCCTCGCTCATGATCGGAGGCTTCCTCGGCGTGGGTTCGCCCCACCGGCTGATCGGCGAGCTCGTGCGGCAGCGGCGCGTCGGCCTGACCATCATTGCCAATGATACGGCGCGCCCGAGGCTCGGCATCGGCCGGCTAATCGACGAGAAGCTCGTCAAGAAGCTGATCGTGTCTCATATTGGAACCAACCCCGAGACGCAAAGACAGATGATCTCGGGAGACGTCATCGTCGAGCTCTGCCCGCAGGGCACCCTGGCGGAGCGCATTCGGGCCGCCGGTCACGGGCTCGGGGGAGTGCTTACGCCGACCGGCCTTGGCACTCTGGCGGGGAACGATAAACGCCTGCTCGAGGCCGACGGGAAAAGATATGTGCTGGAACTGCCGATAGCGGCTGACTTTTCGCTGATCGCGGCAAGGCGGGCTGATTACCGCGGCAATCTGGAATACTTCCTCACGGCGCGGAATTTCAATCCTGTCATGGCGATGGCGGCCGACACGGTGATTGCCGAAGCGGCGGAGATCGTCCCGGTCGGCGTTATCGCGCCCGATGAGGTGGTGACGCCGCACGTGCTAGTCGATCACCTCGTCGAGCGGGAGAGACGCCTTTGAAGGACAAGATCGTCATCGCCAAGCGTGTCGCGCAGGAACTTCGGGACGGCGAGCTGGTCAATCTCGGCATTGGCCTGCCCACATTGGTGGGCCGATACCTCCCTCCGGGCGTGGAGGTGTTTTTCCAGTCCGAGAACGGCATCATCGGCATGGCGCCGGTGCCGGAAGCGGGAATGGAGGACGAATATCTGACGGACGCCGGTGGTGCGTATATCGGCGCCATCCCCGGCGCCTGCACGCTGGACAGTTGCCTCTCTTTCGAACTCATACGCGGCGGACACCTCGACGTGACGATACTGGGCGGGTTGCAGGTCGACGAGCAGGGACACCTCGCCAACTGGACCGTGCCGGGCAAGCTGGTCCCCGGCATGGGGGGTGCCATGGACCTCGTGACCGGCGCACGGCGCGTCATCGTCGCCATGACCCATATGGCGAAAGGCCAGTCGAAGATCGTGCGGCGATGTTCGCTCCCTCTCACCGCGCTGCGACGCGTTGACCTGGTGGTCACAGAGCTCGCGGTGATCAAGCCCACGCACGAAGGCCTCGTCCTCCAGGAGCTCGCGCCCGGGGTGACGCAGAAGGGCGTTCTGGCCGCGACCGAGGCGGCGTTGATCGTGCCGCGGGCGGTGCCGGAGATGCCCATCACCCCGTGACGTGCCGGCATCGCTCGGCTCGGAGCCGGCGCCTAGCTTGCGCCGACGCGTTGTGACGGCTCCGCCTCCCGATGGTGTTCCTGCGCGTGCTGGTCCTCGACGACGCTCCACTCGCGCGCCAGCGTATAGCCCAGAGCAAGAAGCACCGGTCCCAGGAAGATGCCCAGCAGCCCGAAAGCGGCGATGCCACCCAGCATTCCCAGCAGCACCAGGATCAGCGGGAGATCGCTGCCGCGGCTGATCAGATAGGTGCGCAAAGCCGCTTCGAGCAGCACGAAGACGGCCACATACCATGCGCAAAGGAATATAGCGCCGCCCGTGGCTCCCTGTTGTGCCAGCCATATGACGGCAGGCACGAACACGAGCGCCGGCGCGAGCGGGATCACCGTCAGAAAGAAGAGGATCGCACCGAGGAGCAGGGGCGCAGGCACGCCCGCAATCCGCAGCCCGATCGCGGCAAGCGTTGCCTGCACGGCGGCCGTGCCGAGCACGCCATAGACGACGCCCTTTATCGTGGCGCCGGCGACGGTGAGAAGGTGCTTTGCCCTCGCGCCTCCGATCCGCACGAGGGTCGCCCGTAGGCGCTCCAGGCTGGCGGCGCCGTCGCGGTAGAAGAAGAATGAGATCAGCAGGGCGAGGACGAGCTCGGTCAGGCCGGCGCCGAGCTTCATAGTGCTGCCGAGGAGCCACTCTCGCGCCGGCACAACATAAGCCTTCATGTCGGCCGCAAGCTGTGCGCCGTTATAGGCAACGCCTCGCCAATAGCTATCGAGGCGGGTGCCGATGAGCGGCAGTGTCGCAACCCAGTGCGGCGGCGCCGGCGGTCCTACCTCCATCCAATGGCTGACCACGGCCGCGAGCTGTGTCACCTCGCCCGCGACCCGGGCGATGAGGGCGGCGAGCGGCAGCAGGAAAACCATGGAGGCGACGGCCACCATCCCAGCCGCGGCGGCGGCACGCCGCTCTCGCAGCAGGCTTTTCAGCCGGACATAGAGTGGCCAGGTCGATGACGACAATATGGCTGCCCAAAGCACTGCGGAGAGGAATGGGCGCAGCACGACGAGGCAGCCAACCGCCAGGAGGGCGAGCAAGATCGCAGCGATCTTGCGCTCTATCCGATCGTCACTGGTCATGGGGGTCGCGTTCGGCTGTCCTGTCGCTCCCGATGCGGCGGCGGGCCCGCGGCGCGTCGAGATCGGTGCGCCGCGCAGCCATCACCATCGGCAGAAAAGACCGATGTCGCCGGGAATTCCGCCGGGATAGTCGAGCACTTCGGCGCTCAAGCCGAAGCCCAGCGGTTTCAAGTGCTCGCGCCACACAGTGAGGAGCTGCTGCGGGATGCCGACGAGGGTATCCTCCCACCCTGGAAGAGAGTTGTTGATCGCGCGGCCGCTGTCCCGGCACATGGCAGACGGAAAGCGAAGGATCAGGATCTGGTGCTCTCCGCGTTCCGCCGATTGGCGCACGCGACGCATGAAGTTCGCGAGTCTCTCTTCGTCGATGGCGATGGGCGTCATCAAACTCTTGATCTGTTCCTGCTGCGCCTTCTCCATCTCGGCACGGCGAGCGTCATCCTGCGCCTGATCGGCGCGCCGACGTTGTACCATATAGCTCTGCAGATCTTTCACGGTAAAAAACACGTCTCCTGCGACCCCGAGTCCTGTGCCCTTTGCCTCTGTCTCGTTCATGGCAAACGCTCCCGAGAAGATGTCTCCTGCTGACTGGCGTTAGCGCCTGAGCGCGCCGCCAAAGCGGGCCTGAAATTGCCTCGCTCATCGCGCACAGTGTGGCGATCACCGTAGGGCGGCAGCTGGCCGGACGGCCATCGGGGCTGCGCCCTAGTTCGCTGGGCGATCCGCCTGACGTTCAAGGCGGCATTGCCGATCGTCGCGCTGGCCGGTTGCGCGGCTTGCGCTGCCGTCAGCTTTCTCGCTCGCTGGGTGCCGCTGCTGGGCCTTTGTGCGGCGTGGTAGAGGAGGCGCGGCGACGCGTGGCGTCGCTCGAGCGGGTGATCGCTCGACAGGAAGAGATCATAACCAGCCTGGAGGCGATCGGAGACCGGAAGGGCGCCGCCGGTATCGGCCACGATGTTGGTCGGCGTGCAGATGAACGGCTGTGTACCGTCATAATCGGCGGCAAGGGCCGGGTGGATGAGTCGACAGCGCCGAAGCATGGCACAATCCTGCCCTGGAAAGACCGTGCCGAATATCTGAGCAACTTGCCCCTGCGTCGAATTCCCGGCGCGCCACGAGATTTCCTACAGAAACATTCCTGGGACGTCTGCGCGTGGTCCCGATGCTGCCGCGGAACGGGCTGGGATAGGGTGGCACGAGCGGTTTGGCAGTGGCCTCGCTGCGGCGGCGCCGGCTAGATGTAGCCGGCTAAATGTAGATGGTAACGATGCTTCGTATTCTGATCGCCGATAGCGACGATGCCAGCCGAGAGAGGCTGCGCCGCCTACTCGAGAAGCAGATCGAGTGGCGCGTCTGTGCCGCGGCGGTTAGCGGAACGCAAGCACTGGAGCTTGCCGTTCGCGAATCACCCCAGGTGGCGGTCCTCGAGCTCGCGCTCCCTGGCATCAATGGTCTGGAGGCGATCCGTCGGATCAAGCGGCTGCGCCCCGAGATCGAGATTCTTGCCGTCACGGCCTATGAGACGGAGGACATTATTCGTGATCTTCTGATCGCCGGCGCGCAAGCATGCCTGTTGAAGTCCGACATCGACGAACATCTGGTGAAGGCGGTCGACGCGCTGGCCCAGGGGCGGCCCTACTTGACGCCGACGATGATGCATGCGGTGCTCGACGTGTTCCTTGCTGAGCGCGCGGAAGGCGACGGGGCGGCGCGGCCGTCCGCGCTGCTCACCGCGCGTGAACGAGAGATACTTCAGCTCCTGGCGGAAGGCCGGAACAACAGCGCCATCTCGCAGCTTCTCGAGATCAGCGTGAAGACGGTCGAGACCCACCGGGCCGCGATCATGAAAAAATTGGGCGTGAGTTCGCTCGCGGAGCTGGTCCGCTATGCCATACGCAACGGCGTGATCGGCAACGACGCGTGACGGTGACCGACGGCCGCAGGACCAGCAAGGAGCGGGCGAGGTAGGAGCGACCGCTCCTAGACTAGCCGCGGGGCTTCGAACGGCAGGCGCAGAAAGCGCGGCCGCACCATCCGGGCAAGGAAGAGTGCGGCCTTCGCGGATGACGGGCGGCAGAGGGGGTCTGGCCGGACATCATTGTTGGGTGGAGGTGCCCATACCGGCGGTGCCTTGCATGCCGGATATGGCGACCTCGACCCGACGGTTCTGCTGACGCCCGCTCTTCGTACTGTTGCTGGCCACGGGGTTCGTCGGGCCGCGCCCGGTAGCCTCGATGCGGGAGGCGTCGATCCCTTGCGCAACCAGCGCATGACGCACCGCCTCCGCCCGCGACTGGGATAGGCGCGCGTTGAGACCCGCCGAGCCGGTGCTGTCGGTATAACCGACAATCATGACCCTGCGATCCGGATAGTTGCGCATGAAGGTCGCGAGATCGGCAACGGCCTTTTGCCCTTTGCTGTTGAGATCGGCCTTTCCTGTGGCGAACAGCATGTCGCCGAGCGTCAGGACGCGTGCCGTTGTGGTCGCCTGGATCGAGGCGGTGCGAACGGTGGCCGCCTGCTGGGCGACTTCGGAATAGCGGCGCGCCATGTAGGCATAATGATCGACGGTCTCCTTGTCCTTTTTGTCCTTCCATGCGGTCGTCGCCTCGTGCAGCAACTCTTCGGCGTTCTGCAGCTCGCCCGGCGCCGCCTTCTGCACCTCGGGATTGCTCGATGCGGATGCGTATGCCTGCTGTGCCTCGTTGAGCGCGGGATTGGGCTGCGGCTCCGAGCTGCAGGCAAGGAGGGCCAGGCTGCTTGATGCCAGCAGAAGGCCGGCAGAGAAGATGTCACGGCGTTTCATAGCGAAGCTCCTTCCAATGCAGGACGATTCAGCGTCCCGATCATTCAGCCGGCCCGATGCGCCTTCGAGCGCCCTGAAGTTCGTTTGCGGTGTTGCTGACGCGTTGCGCATTGGCGGAGGAAGAGGCAAGGTTGGCATCCACTCCCGCCTCCTCGGCGAGATATTCGGCCGTCGTCATGTCGCTGACCCTTGCCGCGGCTTCCGCCCGGCCGAGTTTGTCCTCGGCCATTTGCAGCGGTTCCGGCGCCAGAGTCCTGGCGCCGTTCTCCTCGGCCTGGGCTATGGCATCACGAGCGCTGCGGATCTCGGCGGTCGGCGGGCTGGGCTCGGCGCATGCGCCTAGCATCAAGGTCGGCGCCAAGAGTGCCGAGGCTGCGAGGCATCGGCGAATAAGCTGCGATTTCATCTGTTGCGGTCTCCCATCTGATCGGCGCTTCGGGCGCCCTCTTGAGGCGGGAGCCCGTACGTTCGGTTCGTCGCAGCAGATGGTAGATGCTCTACCGACGCTCACTATCCGGCCATCACCGGAGACACCTCAGAAATTGACCTGAATGGCGCTTACCGCCTGGTGCCGCCCGCCGTGGAGCGGGCGGGCGGCACGCCGCTCGAGGCCAACTCCGCTGCCACGCGCCGAAGCGCAGTCGCAATGTTCTGGCTGACTGCCGCCAGATTGCGGCTCATGGCCTCCGCCATCCCGGCGTAGCCCGCCTCGCGGGCCGCCTCGGTGCGGGACACCCGGCCGCTGGCGCGCTCGGCGCCGGCGCTGTCGGAAATGCTCCAGCGGCCCGCCAGCGTGGCGGCACCCTGGGAGTCGCTTTCGAAGCGCGTGAGGTCGAGATCGACTTGGTAGTCGAAGCTCCGTCGACTACGAGACGGCAGCATGACGATGTCGTCCGAGGGCAGCAGCGAAGCGAGATTCTCGCTGACCGCCCGGGTGGCGGTCACCCCGAGATTCTCCGCCCATTGGGCGGTATAGATCGGCTTCAGCTCGTTGGCGCCGGTCCTTTCGACCATGTTGGTGCGATCGGCATAGTCCGGGATGGTGACGGTGACGACGACGATCGGCGCCGTCTCGGGCTGAGGCGCGCCGGCGGGCCGGGATGAACCGTAGCCGGCGGCCAGGTCTGATCGCGTTTGCCCCGCCGTGCTCGTCGCCGGCTGGGAGCTCAGCACGTAGAGCTGCGAGGGCGGCGAGGAGCAGCCCGAGGCCACCAGCGCCCCGAGCACGCCAAGCCGAACCGACATCGCGATGGCACGGATCATGGTGCGAAGCTCCTTTCCCGCCTCCTATTTGCCGACCACGATCGCATTCGGCCGCCGTTCGAGGTCTTCAGCGAAGGCGCGCAGGGAACGGCTGGCCGCAGTAAGGTTCCGCAATGCCTGATCTATGTCGTAGCGCTGTGGAGAATTCACGGCGAGCAGCGAGTCAGCATTCGCGAGCAGCCGTTCGGCGTTTTGCAGGGTGGCCACGGCGGTCCGCAACGCCGCGCGAACGTCGCCGTTCAGAAGTTGGTTGGCGGCCGTAAGCGCCGTGCGCAGGTCCGCGATGGCGGCCTGCGCGGCGGCAAGGGTGTCGCGTCCCGCGCCGGTGGTCGCGTGGAAATCGGCAACAAGCGGATCGAGGTTTTCGTGGGCATCGGAAATCAAGGCATTGAGGCCGCCCGCGGCGTCGGCGAGAGATGCGATCAGCCGTGAAGTATCCTTCGAGGATATGAGCCGGTTGGCGTTCTGCAACAGGTCCAAGGCCTGGCTGGCGATCTTGTCGAGCGGCAGCTCGGTCAGCGCCTTCTTCAATTTCTCGATGTCCGAGGGGCTTGTCGGGATTTCGACCGTTGAAGGGTCGGCACCGATCAGGCGGCGCGGCTCGTTGGGGTCGATGTCGAGCTCGACGTTGAGCTGGCCGGTCACGAGGCTCTGGGTGGCCAGCCGGGCATGCAGGCCGTGGGCAATGGCGGCCTTGAGGGGCTTCTGTTTCGCGCGTTCGGCCAGGGCCATATCTCCGGAGACGATGAAGTGGCTGGGGTCGAATTCGAGATAGACGGGAATGACCGCCCGTACCGTATCCACATTGAGCTGAAGCTTGATGTCGGTCACCTGTCCCACGGGCACTCCGCGAAAGTTGACGGACGAGCCGACGGTCAGGCCCTGGATGCTGCCGTCGAAGAAGGCGACGGCCCGTGGATGTCGAGTGAAAAAGCGGCCGCTGCCAAAGACGCCAAGCCCAACGACGACCAGGAAGACGGCGCCAAGGACGAAGCTGCCGACGATCGTCGGATTGGCTCGCCTGCTCATGGCCCATCCCCAACGGTTGCCGGCGCCGGCCCGTCCGGCGCGCCGCGGCAGAGAAATTCGCGCACCGAGCGATTGTCGCACCCATGGCGCAGGGCGTGGGGGTTCCCGTGCGCGATCGCCGTATGCGCCTCGGCATCGAGGAAGACCGAGTTGTCCGCGATGGCAAAGATGCTGGCGAGCTCATGCGTCACCACGATGACGGTGGCGCCGAGGTCGTCGCGCAGTTCGAGTATGAGGTCGTCCAGCCGCTTCGAGCTCAGGGGATCAAGCCCTGCCGACGGCTCGTCGAAGAACAGGATATCGGGGTCGAGCGCGATGGCTCGGGCAAGGCCGGCCCGTTTCCTCATGCCACCGCTGATTTCCGACGGATAGAAGTCCTGGAAGCCGTTGAGGCCGACGAGAGCCAGCTTCAAGGAGACGACCGCGGCAATGTCGCTTTGGCTCAGTGTCGTGTACTGACCCAAGGGCAAGGTGACGTTTTCGCCCAGCGTCAACGAGCTCCACAGCGCCCCGCTCTGGAACAAAACGCCGAACCGTCTCTGGATGACGGCGTGCTGCTCGTCGTCGGCGGCCCAGAACGGGCGGCCGTCATAGATGACATCGCCCGCAGCCGGCCGCAAGAGCCCAATCATGGATTTGAGCAACGTGCTCTTGCCGCAACCGCTGCCGCCCATGATGACGAAGATCTCGCCGCGCTTCACCTTGAAGCTGACGTCATGCTGGATGACGCGGGAGCCAAAGGCCAAGGTCAGCCCGTCGACCGTGATCGCGATGGTGGTATTGGCAGTCAAGGTGGCTCCTATAAACCAAGGATGTTGAGCAGGACGGCGAAGACGGCGTCGGTGATGACGATAGCGAGGATCCCGGACACGACAGCCGATGTCGCCGCGGCCCCCACCGCCGCCGCGCTGCGTCCGGCGTCGATGCCGCGCAGGCAGCCCGTGACCGCGACCAATGCGCCGAAAACTGAACCCTTGATCACGCCGATGGCTAAATCGCTGATCCTCACCGCCGACTGAGTCTGCAGAAGATAGGCCATCGTGGTGACGTTGAGGGTGCTGGTGGCGACGACGATTCCGCCGAAGATGCCCAGTGCGTCGGCGTAGATGCAGAGCAGCGGGGTCATCAGGACCAGCGCCAGCATTCTCGGCAGCACGAGGAACTCGATCGGGGAAATGCCGAGGGTGGAGAGCGCGTCGATCTCTTCATTGCCTTGCATGGCGCCGATCTGGGCGGCAAAGGCGGCGCCGGTGCGCCCGGCCAGGACGATCGCGGTCATGACGGCCCCCATCTCTCGCGCCATTGCCACGGCCACCAGGTTTGCATCATAGATATCGGCGCCAAATTGCCGAAGCTGCACCGCCCCGACGAAGGCCAGGATCATCCCGACGAGGAGCGAGATGATGGAGACGATGGGCAGCGCCTGGGCACCGCATTCCTGAATCGTCAAGAAGAGGTCGGAACGCCGATATCGCGCCTGTCCCCGCAGGAATCGCCCGAACGCGAGGATAGTCTCGCCCATGAAGCTGACGGAGCGGAGCATCGCGGCGCCTCGCCGGATCGTGTCGGCGCCGATCCGAGCGAGACGGGGGGGCGCCGCCGTTCTTTCTTGTTGGCGGGCGGGAATGGTGCTCGCCAGGTCGATCAGTTTGCGCGGTCCCGGCGGCAACGCGGATATATCGATGCTGATCTCGTGATCGCGGCACAGCGTCTCGACCATGAACAGGAACGTCGGCAGAGCGCTGTCCCATTTGCCGAGATCGGTGCTTGCGAGGCGCACGCGACGGATGGCCGGAGCCTCGGCAATGCGCGTGCGCAGGGGGCGAAGCGATGGGAGCCCCTGCTGCATTGACCAGTCGCCGCCGACGGTCACGGTGATTGTATCGCCGGCGATTCCCGATAGAGCGACGGCGTTCACCGCGGCCTCGGCAGCAAGGGGAGCCGTCCAACTGACATGGAGTGAGGACGCCAGACGAGGCGCTGCGAGACAACCGGGCGAATCCCGCATTTTTGCCGTCGCTGTGCCCGAGCCAGAGAGCGGATGATCAAGCTCCCATGCTCCTTCAGGCCCCCAATGCCACCCAGGCTCGACTACCTGCTCCGGCGCTGCCCCGGCTTGGCTACAGCGCTTTGTCTACGGGCTTAGGGGGCGTACCCGATGGTCCGATTATTGGAGCGGCACAGGATGAGGGAATGGGGCGTTCGGGGATAAGAGCTTGGCGCAAGCAACCGAAAGGGAATACGTGAGCGAAAGCCAGTCGTGTCGGCTTTCAGCCCTGCACGTCGCGCGCACCGCGGGACCGGGCAGATGTCGCCAAATCGCGAGCGCGGCACTCGCGGCAGGGTTGCCGTTCTGCGGGCTTGCGGACGTTCCGGTCGGCAAGGCGCAAGACGGCATCATGTACCCGACCCGGGGGCAGACGCCCGAGCGGCAGACCCACGACCGCGCTCTGCCATCTGCGGTGACGTCCTCTTACGGGGGGCGCGCTGCGGGCCTGCCGATAGGGGCGGGGGTAGACTTTGGGTTAGACGAGGAGAGCCCCCGTCAACGGGTGCGGTGAGGACCTGTCGGTCCAGTAGCGGAACCGGTGGCAAAACATAAACGTTGTCTATGTCATTTCGGTGATATCTCGATCAAGACACTCCTGCCAACGTCGTGGGACTACCGCCGAATGGTCCCAACGGGAGCATCGAGGCGTCGGTTGGTTCCACGATATCGGGCTAGCGCCTTATCACATTGGCGGGGCCACCGATGATCCGCATCCTGATAGCCGACGACCATGAGATGATGCGGCGTGGATTGCGCAACATCCTGGAACAGCATCAGGGATGGGAGATCGTCGGCGAAGCGTCGAACGGCCGGCAGGCCGTGGAACTCGCCCAGAAAACGGTTCCCAACGTGATCGTGCTCGACTTGTCGATGCCGGAAATGAACGGGCTGGAAGCCACGCGCGCGATCAAGAAGCTGTTTCCCCAGGCGGAGATATTGGTCTTCACCGTTCATGAAACCGAAGGACTGATGCGCGACGTCCTGAGCGCCGGCGCGCGGGGCTACCTGCTGAAAGCAGACGCATCGCGTCATATCATTGCTGCCGTTGAAGCCCTTGCCGAGCACAAGCCGTATTTCACCTGGAAGGTATCTAAAACGATGTTGGATGCCTACCTTACGCATGGGCAACACCAGCAGGACGGCGCGCCGGCTTTCAACCATCTGACCGCGCGCGAGCGCGAAGTCATCCAGCTTCTTGCCGAAGGACGCAGCAATAAGGCGGTCTCGGCGCTCCTCGGTATCAGTGTAAAGACCGTGGAGACGCACCGCGCAGCAATCATGAAGAAGCTCGGCATCAGCTCGATTGCGGAGCTCGTACGCTACGCCATCCGAAACCGGGTCATCGAACCATAGCTCGCTATCGCTCCGGCCGCACAACGGGCGGGTGGAATGCGCCGGTATGCAGGGCGCAAATCTCGGCCCAAGCGACAAGTCAAGGTTGCCGCGCCACTGATCATTTCATTGATTCATGTCAAGATGGTCGCTTACCATCTCGCATATAAGCAGACTCGCCGCTGAAGCGGTGTCACGCGCCATAAGCGGATCAGGCGCGCACGCGTCCAAGTCCCTTCATCCGCCGCTCGCGTGGGAGAAGTGGCTTGAATGGTAAAGCAATCCGGCGTTCCCTTGCTCGTGCCGCGGCGCTGCCTCTGATTTGGCTCGCCGCCGTAGGCATTCTCGTCTACGCGCTCTCGGCTGCTTTCATGCAGGCCATGTACTTTGAAGAGCGCACATCGATGCGGCATTCGGCGGAGCAGATGGCACACGCCGCCGTGCATGCGATCGATCTGCAGGTAGCCGCCGGCCGCTCTCTGCTTTTCGGCCTGGCCGCTGCGACACCGCTCACCGACAACGGTCTTTCAGCACTTCGAGGGAGTGCGGTGGCGGCAGTTTCGAGCCAGCCGCGCTTCAACATCCTTCTGTTCGATGCCCAAGGCGATCTCTTGTGGAGCACAGGAGACAGGCAGCAGGCGCTCCTCGAAGTGGATGCCGGAATGGCGCGCGTTGCCACGGCGGCGACTGCCGGCGCCAATCCGCAGGTCGCGCTGGTTCAAACGGCATCTGGTTCGGCGTTGGTCGTCACCATTCCAATCGCCCGCGAGGCGGGAATCCGCTACGCGCTGGCGCTTGCGCTTCCCGCGGACGACCTGCTTGGCGCCTTCAGGCGGATTCCTCAGGGCGACGGCTGGAGCACGATGCTGTTCGATACCGCCGGCGCGTGCCTTGCGGTGTGGTCGGTGCCGGCGGGCGTATGCCTGGCCGCCAGAGAAAATCTCCTGCGCCACGTCGGGAGCTCCGATCGCGAGGGCAGTTTCTTGGCTCCGGATGAGCAGAACATGATGGTTGGATACAGTCGCTCGCAGGAAACCAATTGGATTGCCCTGGCCGGCGTACCGGATGCGGCCGTGGCTGCGCCTGCGCGCCGCGCCAGTGTCGCCATCATCGGCGGCGGTGCCGTGGCGTTGCTGTTGGCAGCAATAGCGGTGCGGATCGGGCGCCGGCGCATGGCGTCGCGCCATGCCCAGGACTTGGTGGCGCGGGAAGCGCGTTTTGCCACGATGGCCGACATCGTGCCGGCGATCCTATTCACCGCCGATCGGGACGCCAGGCTGCGCTACGTCAACCAGCGCTTCTACGACGTCACCCGGCGGCCGGCCGGGTCGGCGACGGGCTTCGGGTGGCTCGAGGCGGTGCATCCGGACGATCGCGAACGCGCCCGCGAGAGCTTCTCGGCCGAAGCGCGGGAAGACGGAATTGCTTTGCTTGAGCTCCGGTTATGCAATGGCGAAGGTTGCTACAGCTGGTTTCTCATGCGCCTGCGCCAGGTACGCGGGCAGGAATTCCAGACTTGTGGATGGCTTGGCAGCGCCTCCGACATTGATCACATCAAGCGTACCGAAGCGGCGTTGCGGGAGGCGAATGCGCGCCTCGCCGCGGTGCTGGCGGGGATCGACGAATGCTACTACACGCTTGACCGAAAATTCCGCGTCACCGCTGTGAATGATGCCACGGCAGCCTGGCTCGGACGCGAAGTCAGCGAGCTCATTGGCCGAGAGCTTCCGGAGATCGCTCCCGACCTTACGGAATTTGGACTTACGGCGCTGCGCAAGGCCGTAGAAAAGCGCATGCCATTTCACCTGGAGGAGCAATCGGTGCGGACGCCGGGCCGCTGGCTCGAAGTGCACGGGTATCCCTGGGCCGACGGACACAGCATCTTCTTTCGCGACATCACCCGACGCAAGTCGGCCGAGGAGACAACGCGTCGTACTCGAAAATTGCTCGAGGGCACGCTGAACGCGCTGACGGCCTGCATCGTCGTCCTCGACGAGGAAGGCATTGTTGTCGCCGGCAACGAAGCCTGGCGGCGTTTCCGCGGTGCAAACTGCCGAATTGGAGCGCGATACATGGAGGCGTCTCGGACAATGGCCAACGCATCCGACGCGGCGGCGATCGAGCGCGGCCTTAAGGCGGTGCTGGAAGGAACGGAACGCGAGTTTCGCATGCATTACTTATCGCGATCGCAGCCGCCCGCATGGCTGCAAATGCGCGCCCGGCGCTTTGACCGCGAGCCGCGGTACGTTGTCGTCGCACATGAGGACGTCACCGAAATCACGCAGGCGAAAATGGAACTGGAGGCGCTGGCGGGGAGAATGCTCGGGGTGCAGGACGAGGAGCGGCGGCGCATCGCGCGCGAGCTGCACGATACGACGACGCAAAACCTCGTTGCCGCGCTCATGACCTTCGACTTCATCATGGACGCGCTGATCGTGAACGACGAAGCCAGGGCGCAGCCGCTGCGTGAGCTGCGGTCGCTGATCGAGACGTTCGATCCGCGAGCTTAGGACTCTCTCCTACATCCTGCATCCGCCGCTCCTGGAGGAGCAGGGCCTGGCGTCTGCCTTGGGGTGGTTCATTCACGGGTTCGAGAGGCGCAGCGGGATCGGGGTACATTTTACGTGCTGCGAACATCTCCAGAGGCTTGCCCCGGAGGTCGAGCGCGCGCTGTTTCGCATCGTTCAGGAAGCGCTTACCAATGTCTATCGTCATTCAGGAAGCGCCACCGCGCGGGTGCGGCTGTTGCAAACGCCAGGTGACGTTGTCCTCGAGGTCTCCGATCAAGGTACCGGCATCGTGGATGGGCAGACCACCGCCGGGAACGCCGCTGATCCGGGATCGCTGGGGGTCGGCATATCCGGGATGCGGGCGAGGCTGCGTCAGCTCGGTGGGACCCTGGAGATTCGCTCGACCCGCACCGGCACGACGGTCCTGGCGCGGGTTCCTATCGGCACGGCCGACCGCTCCCTATGCATTGGGCCGGGGGCGGCAGCGCCATTCGCTCCGACCCCCACGGGACGAGCCGTCTCGCTCCATACCGAAGCATCGTAAATGAGAAATGATGCCATCTTGTTGCTCGATGCCGACGGAAGCGCCCCCGCCCGCGCGGCTGAGGTGCTTGGGGGGCTCGGCCACAAGGCCGTCATCGCGGCGGATCTCAGGGCTGCTTTGGAGATCCTTCGTGGCAACCCGTCCATCCTCGTCGTGCGCGTCGATATCATGCTTGGCGGCATCGACGATCTGGTCGGAAAAATGCAGAGAGAGCATCCGAAGGTGCAAGTGATATATACGACAGGCTACTCGGAAATGATGCTTCTCGATCGAGAAGTGCCTGAGCGAAGGCCGCTCCTGCGCAAGCCGCTCGATGCAGACCGCTCTCGATGCAGACCGCTTGAAGGCGGCCTTGACCGCGGTTGATCGATGGGCCCGATCCGGCGGGCTGCGATCGCCGCCGCCGGCGAGCATCGCATCGCGGCGGGCGAAGTCTCAAAGACAGGGCTGCTATCGCTTGAGGAAGCCGTGCGGACCTCGAGGGTCCGCACGGTTCTCCACGGAGTGTCTGATACGGCGGGGGGGGGACCGCCGATGCGACAGTCCGTCTAGCATCTATCACGAAGTCGCATCCGTCTCTCCGATGGATCCCGCAGTTTCTAGCGACTTTCGTACTAGCCGGGGCAGTGGGCAGAAATGAGAAGCTCCCAGACGAAGAGTCCCGCGCCGCAGCGCCGTCGGGTCGCAGCCCGTTCAAAGCCGGCTCTCGGGCTCTCCGGTAAAAACTCGGGGAGGCTACCATATCCACCTGATGCCTTTTCCACCGGTCGCGGATTAGCCTTCGTACTCACGGGAACCTCTGGGCGGCCTCCTCGGACGTATGCCGCGGCGCGTGCTCGTGGCCCCGGCGTGGACGAAAGCAAGTGCCAGCAGAAGGGGCGGCCGATGGCGAAGATCAGTGGCATGCTGATCGCCCTTATGGCGATTGTGGCTGCAGGGTGCGCCAGTGATTCAGAGGAACGCGTTGCCGGAGGCGCTTTGATGGGCGGTGGGCTCGGGATCGCCGGCGGGCCCGTCGGCGTTGCGCTCGGCGCTGTGGCAGGAGCTGCGGCGGGGGCCTTCGTCCCGAAAGAGGTGCTCGAAGGCGAAGACCGGCAGGCACCCGGCCGGTAACAAGCCTTGCCCGCGCATGACTTTTCGTGACTGGCCTCCGGGAGCACATCTGGCCCGCTCCGGATGCTGCATCAATCCAACAGCGATTTCTCCGGCGCGCGTGAACCAGCGCGTGGCCTCTATTGTCGAGGCGGTCGCGGGCGGTGCGGCACGCTCGCGGAAGCTCTAGAGCGTCTCGATGCGGCCGCAAAAGAGGTGCGCGCTGTCGGCGGCGAGGGCCTCGCCGCCGCTGACGTGGCGGCGCCAAGGCGGCGATACGCGGCTTCACCGACAGCATCCGATCGGAGCTCATTCATGATGAGGCAGCCGTGCACATCACCATGGCGCACATGCCTGCGCTCAATACGCCGCAATTCAACTGGGCGCGCAACAAGCTGCCGCAACGTCCGACGCCGCTGCCGCCGATCTTCCAGCCGGAGGTCGCCGCCCGCGCCATCGTCTTCGCCGCATCGGCGCGAGATCTATGTCGGCGGTCCCACCGTCCAGGCGGTCTTTGCCAACATGGTTGCGCCGGGTCTGCTCGACCGTCTTCTGGCCAGGAAGGGCTACTCAGGTCAGCTCTCGAAGGAACTCGAGACGCCGGGCCGTCCCGACAATCTCTTTGAGCCGGTTGGCAACGGTTACGCCGCGCATGGGCGCTTCGATCGGCGCGCGACGGACCGCAGCATCGAATTGTGGCTCTCCGAGCATCGTGGCGCGCCTGGCCCGGCGCTGGCCATGTTGAGCCTCGCGGCGGGCGTCGGAATGGCGGCGCTCATTCCCATTCGAGCTCGTGGAAGGTCGCGGTGACGTTGCCCGCGTTGTAGTCCTCGAAGAGCAGCCAGCGCGAGGCCTCCGATTGTCCGACGGTGGCGATGGCCTGCTCCATCGTGCCGCCGCTGCGCAGGACCGCCCGGATCTCGTCGCGCAGCAGGCCGAGATAGCGCTGTTGCGGCGCCTGCGCGTCGGGCCAGGCGGCGACGCGCGGTCCATGGCCGGGCACGACGCGCTTCGCGCGCACCCGCCCCAGCGCCTCCATCTCCTTGAGCCAGCCGAGCAGGCTGCCATCGAGCGAGGGAACGCGCTCCATGAACACGAGATCGCCGGCCCAGAGCGTCCCCGTGCTGCGGTCGAAGAGGCTCAGATCATTGTCGGTATGCGCAGGCCCATGCGCCCGGAGCTCGAGCACGCGGCTGCCGAGATCGATCTGGTCGGATATCGCCACCAGCCGCGTCGGCGGCACGATGACCGAGCCCGCAGCGAGGTCGCCCAGCGCCTCGTCGAGGCGATGCGCGTAATGCTGCGCGCGCCGCGCCAGCGCGGCGGGGAGGTTGCGATGCCCGATGATCTCGGGCTTCTCCGACAGGAAGGCCGCGGCGCCGAAGATGTGGTCCGGGTGCATGTGGGTCAGGATCAGATGCGAGATCGGCAGGTCCGTGCGCTGCCGAACGGCTTCGCGCAGCCGCTCGCCCCAGAGGCGGCAGCCGCCGCTGTCGATGACCGCGACGTGCTCGCGCCCGATGATGAAGCCGATATTGGCGATCGCGCCGAGATTGGCCGGTGTCGCCTCGGCCTGGACGCCTTGGGCAACATGGAGCCCGGGAGCGATTTCGGCGATGTCGAGCGGCCGGTCGCGCAGCAGGGCGGCGTGCGCGCGCAGCGCCGGCAGGCAGCACAAAAATGCGGCACCGAGGCCGCTGCACACGCTTCGGCGCGATGCGGCACGGCGGTGGTCGGCTCGGCGGCGGCGCTGGCCCATCCCTTAACTCCTTGAGGCAACGCAATAATCTGGCGGCGGGTGGGCAAAGATTAGAATATATCGAAAGAACGAATTGACTCCACGCAGGCCCGAGCATAAATTGGCACCGTTGCTTACCTCAAGAGCTTGGGGAGGATGTAATGGTGTGGATGACTCCTCGTATCGTTGAGGTCTGCGTCGGCCTCGAGATCAACTCCTACGCTTGCGCCGACCTCTGACCTGACGCGGCAGCGCCGCTCCAGCGGAGCGGCGCTGCGCTGCGATCTCAGGCGAGCGCTCGGAGGTTTATGGCCGGTGGGCGTGCGCCCGTTCCGGCAAATGTCTGTTTTTGACGCGAGACTGCCGGCGATGATGTTGCGGCAGCTTTTCCCGGCCGTGCTTTTGCTCCTTCTCTCCGCGTTTCCTGCGGCGGCGGAGATGAGCGAGGCGGAGCGCGCCGCCCGTTGGACGGACCTCGCCCAGGCGCTGTTCGGCGAGCGCCCGATCGCCGACGCAGCGGACTCACTGCGCATCGACGCACCCGCACGCGCGGAGGACGCAGCGATCGTCCCCGTGTCGCTTCACCTTGCCGAGCCCTTGGCGAAGCACGTGCGGGCGCTGTACCTGGTGATCGACAACAACCCGTCGCCGCTGGCCGCGGTTTTCCATTTCGGCGCGCTCGCCGATCGCAGCATGGTCGCGACCCGCGTGCGCGTCGACGACTACACCTACCTGCACGCCGTCGCCGAGACGGCGGACGGCAAGCTCTATCTCGCCCGGCGCTTCATCAAGGCGACCGGCGGCTGCTCGGCCCCGGCCGGCACCGACCCGGCGCTGGCGAGCGCGCGCCTCGGCAAGATGAAACTCGCCATCGTGCCGTCCTCCGGGCCGGGCGGCTCGACCGGCGTCCGGTTGCTGATCAGCCACCCGAACAGCTCGGGGCTGCAGATGGACCAGCTGACGCGCAATTACATTCCCGCCGATTTCATCCAGCAGATCCGCATCACCGATAGCGGCGCCGAGGTGCTGACCGTCGATTCCGACATCGCGCTGAGCGAGGATCCGAGCATCCGCTTCGGCCTCGTGGCGCGCGGCGCCGGCGACCTTAAGGTCGAGGTCGAGGACAATCACCAGCGCCATTTCATGCAGGATTGGCCGCTTCCCGCGGCGACGGAGTAGCCGCCGCGAAAGCCCGCGCCGACGGGGGATATCAGCTGCCCTGGCTGCCCGCTAGCTGAAGCACTGCAAATCGGCCTGGGCCTGCGTCTGGCGCAGCTGGTCGATCGCCTGCTTGAGCTGCGGCGGATCGCGGAACAGCGCGACGCGGCCGCCCAGCCCGCCGCCCGCCTGCAATCCCAGCGCCGTCTCGGCCTTTTCATATTGCGCGAACGGCAGGTGCTTGGCGATGAAGTCGATGCTGCACGAGCATTTCAGCAACGATTCGTGGGTGTTGCCATTGGCGGCCATGCAGCCGATCACGTAATCGGCGGTCTCGGCGGTGGGATAGTCGTTTGCCGCGACGGCTGGGGTTGCGATCAGCAGCAGGCCGCAGGCGGCCAGGATGACGCGCCGTTCAATGCGCGCTTTCATGCTCTCCGGCATAGGTCAGCCGCTCCTCTAAAGTGCCGGCGGCGTCGCCCGGAGCGGCGAGCGTGGTGCTGATCTCGTAGAGGCTTCCGGGCACCGCATCCGACAGGATGAAGTGATAGGTCTTGCCCGCGAGCGCGGGGAAACGTGCGAGGTGGGGATCGTGGCGGAACGGCGCGACATCGATCTCGACCGCCTTCAGCGTCGCGCCGCCTTCCTTCACGTCGACCGGATGCAGCGTCGCGCGATCGCCGAAGGCCTCGCTGATGCGGTTGCGAAAGTACTGCACCGAACCGCCCGTTGCCGCGCGCATCTCGCTCGCGTCATGCTCGAGGAAGAACACCAGCAGCGGATTGCCCTTGAAGCCCATCGCCGGCGGCAGGTCGAGCCGGCGGGCGCCGCTCAGGAAATCGATCCAGAACGTCCTTGCTGCCGTCCTGGCGAATGTCGCGGATATCGGCGGTGACCTTGTCGTCGTAATCACCTCCGGCTCCGCCATGATGGTGAAAGCTGTAATCGAGCACGACCGGGTGATGGATGTCCTTCAGATGGTCGCTTTCGAAGAGCGCGATCTGCGCGGGGCTCAGGGGCGGATCGGCAGCCGCGACCGCGCCCGCACCCGCCACCAGCGCCGCCGCAGTCAGCCCCATGATCCAGCCGAGCCCTTGGCCCATCCTTTCCTCCCACTCGCCCGCCGCTCCGATGGGCGGCATCGAACGGCGCTGATCGACGTTCACTTTAGAATAATGATAGCCGTCTTTTGCCGGCTCTCCAAGCGGCGCGGCGCCCGCCGTTGCCGCCGGGAGCCGGCCCGGCCGCCCGCCGGCGCCGGGTTGCAAGGCGTTGAGAAACCGGCCATTCTTATAGCGGAGGCTGCGATGGCTTGGATGCTTGCCGACGCCTTGGGGATCGATCGCCGGCCGGGCTCGGCCGCGACGCAGGTCTATCGCATCCTGGTGCGCGACCTCGTGCTGCCTTGCCGGATCGGCGTCTACGAGCATGAGAAGCAGGCGCCGCAGCGCGTGCGCATCAACGCTCAGCTGCTGGTCGAGCGCGATGTCGTCGACAGCGACGAATTGCGCGACGTGCTCAACTACGAGACGATCGTCGAGGGCATTCGCGCGCTGACGCGCGGGCGGCACATCGAGCTGGTCGAGAGCCTGGCGGAGCAGGTCATGGATGTCTGCCTGGCGAGCCCGCGCGCGCTGGCGGCGCGGATCAGCGTCGAGAAGCTCGACGTCTTCCCCGATGCGGAGAGCGTCGGCGTCGTCCTCCGCCGGCGCCGCAGAGCGTCCCATCGCCGCCGCTGACAGGGCGGTGGTGGTGAAGCTCGGCGGCAGTCTCGGTGCCGCCGGAACGCTCGCCCTCTGGCTCGCCGCGGTGCGCGAGCACGGCCGCGGCCGGGCGGTGATCGTGCCGGGCGGCGGCGCTTTTGCCGATGCGGTGCGCGTGGCGCAGCGTCGCGACGGATTTTCCGACATCGCGGCGCACCGCATGGCGGTGCTGGCGATGGAGCAATATGCCTGTCTGCTGCTCGACCTGGCGCCGGATCTCGTCGCCTGCGCCGGGCCGGCGGAGATGCGCGCGGCGCTCGCCGCCGGCCGTGTCGCGCTGTGGCTGCCGAGCCGCATGGTCGCCGCCGATTCTCTCATCGCCTGCAGCTGGGACGTGACCTCCGACAGCCTCGCCGCCTGGCTCGCGCGCCGGCTCGAGGCCGAGCGGCTGGTGCTGATCAAATCGGCGCCGGCGCCGCCGGCGGCGGCGAACCCGGCGCAGCTTGCGGCGCTCGGCCTCGTCGATCCCGCCTTTCCCGGCTTCGCCGATGCCGCGGGATGCCCGGTGATCTGCTGCGGGCCCGGCGAGACCGCACGGCTCGCGGCCGCGCTCGCTTTACGCTAGCATCCCGTCATGACGCGCCGCCCTCCGCCAGCGCCGGTGTCCTTGCCCCGACGCAGCCCGGCCGGAGGCGGACACAGCACCAGGCGGCGGCCGCGATGTCTCGCCACACCCTTTTCCTGACCGGACATCTCGCCGAACAGCGGCTGCGCCATGTCCTCGGCGGCTTGCGCGAGCTCGATTTCGACTGGATCGTGCACGATATCGGCGTCCAGGTCGCGGCGTTGATGACCGCCGACCTCATCCGCCGGCGGCTGCCCAAGGACGCGCTGGGCGCCGATCGCATCATCGTTCCCGGGCATTGCCAGGGCGATCTTGCCGGGCTCGGCGCCGCGCTGGGCGTCGCCGTCGAGCGCGGCCCAGAGGATCTTCACGATCTGCCCGCCTTCTTCGGCCGCGGCGGCGAGGCGATCGATCTCGATGCGCATGAGGTGCGCATCTTCGCGGAGATCGTCGACGCGCCGAAGCTCTCGGTCGATGGCATCGTCGCGCGCGCCGGAGCCTTCGCCGCCGACGGCGCCGAGGTGATCGATCTCGGCTGCCTGCCGGCGGTGCCGTTTCCGCATCTGGAAGACGCGGTTGCGGCGGTGAAGGCACTGGGCCTCCTCGTCAGCGTCGACTTCGCCGATCCCGGCGAGCTCGGGCGCGGCGGCCGCGCCGGCGCCGATTTCGTCTTGAGCCTCAGCGAGGCGACGCTCGACCTCGCCACCGAGATGAGCGCCACGCCGATCCTCATCCCGTCGCCGGCCGGCGATCTCGACTCGCTCTGCCGTGCCGCCGAGCGCCTCTCTCGCCACGGGCGGAGCTTCATCCTCGATTCCATCCTCGATCCCATCCCGTTCGGTTTCACGGCCTCGCTGCTGCGCTATGCCGAGCTGCGGCGGCGGCTGCCCGAGGCGCGCATTCTCATGGGCATCGGCAACGTCACCGAGCTCGTCGATGCCGACACCACGGGCATGAACGCGCTGCTCTTCGGCATCATCGCCGAGCTCGGCATCACCGACGTGCTGGCGGTGCAGGTGAGCCCGCATTGCCGGCGCGCGCTGCGCGAGGCGGACCGTGCGCGCCGGCTGATGCACGCCGCCAAGCGCCTCGGCCGTCTTCCCGTCGGTATCGATGCCAGCCTGATGGCGCTGCGCGATCGCCGGCCGCTCACCACCGACGAAGCGGAGATCGCCGCGACGGCGGCGCAGATCCGCGACGCCAATTTCCGCATCGAGCTCGCCGCCGACGGCATCCATCTCTACAACCGCGACCAGCATCGCGTCGCGCAGCGCGCCTTCGACCTCTTTCCCGGTCCCGAGGTCGCGGCGAACGGCGCGCACGCCTTCTATCTCGGCGTCGAGCTCGCCCGCGCCGAGATCGCCTGGCAGCTCGGCAAGCGCTACGTCCAGGACGAGGATCTCGACTGGCACAGCGCCGCCGACCGGGCACCGCGCGCGGCGCACGGCGCGCCCGGTCCCACGCTGCAGGGCCGCCGTCCGCGGCGGCGCAGCGCGCCGTGATCATCGAGAGCATCATCATTACGCTGGGCGCCGACGAGCGGCCGCACATCGCTCCCATGGGCGTGATCTGGCGCGACGGCCACCCGGTGCTCGCGCCCTTCCGCCCCTCGCTCACGCTCGACAATCTCGCGCGCAGCGGCGCCGCCGTCATCAATCACACCGACGACGTCCGCGTCTTTGCCGGCTGCCTGACCGGCCGGCGCGACTGGCCGGTGCGCCCGGCCGATCGCGTCGCCGGCTGCGTCCTGACCTCGGCGCTGGCGCATCAGGAGCTCGCCGTCGAGCGCATCGAGGAGGACGCCGCGCGGCCGCGCTTTCACTGCCGCGTCGTGCACGCGGCGGCACATCGTGCATTTCCCGGCTTCAACCGCGCGCAAGCGGCGGTGATCGAGGCGGCGATCCTGGTGAGCCGGCTGCATCTGCTGCCGCGCGACAAGGTCGAGCGCGAATGGGCCTATCTCGAGATCGCCGTCGGCAAGACGGCCGGCGATCGCGAGCGCGAGGCGTGGGGCTGGCTTGGCGAGCGGATCCGCGACTTCTACGCTGCGTCGCGAGAGGGAGGAACCCCATGACGAAGCTTCTGGCAAGCGTCCGCTCGCCCGCGGAGGCGCTCGTCGCCATCGCCGGCGGCGCCGACATCATCGATCTCAAAGAGCCGCAAGCCGGTGCCTTGGGGCGGCTCCACGACGATGTGCTGCGCGCCACGCTGACGGCGGTGGCGGGGCGGCGGCCGACCAGCGCCACGATCGGCGATCAGCCGCTCGCGCCGGCGCCGATCCTCGCCGCGGTTCGCGCCATGGCCGAGACCGGCGTCGACATCGTCAAGCTCGGCATCTTCGCCGGCGATGCGGCGGCGACGCTCGCGGCGCTCGGCGCGGCCGCGCGCGACGGGATCCGTCTCGTCGCCGTCTGCTTTGCCGACCGGCGGCCGGACTTCGCTCTCGTCCGCCGTTGTGCCGATGCGGGGTTCTACGGCGTGATGCTCGACACCGCCGATAAAAGCGCCGGCTCGCTCACCCGTCACCTGCCGCCGGAGAGCCTCGTCCGCTTCCTGGAGTTCGCGCGCGAGCGCCGGCTGCTGGCCGGGCTCGCCGGTTCTCTCGCCGCCGCGGATGTGCCGCTGCTGCTGCCGCTGGCGCCGGATTTTCTGGGTTTCCGCTCGGCGCTCACCAGCGGCGGCCGCGCCGCGCCGCTCGATGCCGCCGCGGTCGCGCGGCTGCGCGCCGTGCTCGATGGCGCCGCCAGCAGCGCCACCGCCGCGGCCGGTGCGCCATCCGCCGCCAGCTCGGCGATGTCGCGCGCCCCGGCGGGGATGAGGCTCGCATAGCTGCGATAGGGACGGCCGAGCCGCTCCGCCAGCGCCGCCGCCAGAAACCGCCCGACCCCGGCGCCGATCACCGGCGCTCCCGCCGGCATCGCTGCGCGGTCGAGCACGCGACGCGCGGCGCCGGCGAGATCGCGCAGCAGCCGCGCGGCGAGGCGCCGGGCGAGGCCGTCCCAGACCGCATCCGGGGCCGAGGCGGCATCGCGCCCGACCATCCGTGCCAGCCGCGCGCGGCTTTCCGCCGGCGACTTGCCGCGGCCATCCGCCGTCGGCTGCTGATCCGCCTCGGCGGGGAGCGTGCCGGCGAGGCGAAAGACATCGGCGGTGGTGGCGAAAAGCTCGGCCATCAGCCCGACACGCGCACCGTCGAGCGCCACATGCGAGGCGAGCGCCATCACCGGCGTGCGCACCACGCCGCGATAGACGAGCTCGTCGCGCGCCAGGCGCCCGGCATCGTCGCTGCCTTCTGCCGCGACCCGGCCGCGGCGCAGCGGCACGAGATCGGTGGTAGTGCTGCCGATATCGACCAGCAGTGCGTCGCGCGTGCGGCGCGCGGCGAGCGCGGCCGTGGCGTGCCAGTTGGCCGAGGCGACGCGCGCGGGAGCGCGGACCGCCTCGGCGGCGGAGAGGAAACGGCCGTCATGGGCATAGACGGCGACGCTGTCGGCGGGCACGCGACGCGTCACCACCTCGAGGATGGCGCGCACTCCGGCGGCGCGATCGGGGAAGAGATCGGCAAGCTCGGCGGTCATCGTCACCGCGTGCCGGTCGGCCGCCGGGCAGAGCGACAGCGCGTCGTCCAGCGCCGCGGAAAGCCGGTCGAGGCCGAGCCACAGCGGCGACGGCATCTGGCGAGCCGCCACCAGCACGCCGTCGCGCGCGAGTGCGAGCTTGAGATGGGCGCCGCCGATGTCCCAGCCGAGAACGACGGTCACAGGCCGGTCACCGCGATCGGAACGGAACGCGGCGCCAGGGGCCGGACGAGATCGGCGAGGCGGCGCTTGCGCAGGGCCAGCACGAGCGCCGCCGGGTTGATCCCGATGCTCTCCGCGAGGCCGATATAGGAGGTGGTGAGGCGCGGATTGATCTCGAGCACGACCGGCCCTTCCCGGCCGTCGATCACATCGACCCCGACATAGCCCCAGAGGTCCGGCAGCGCCTCGGCGATGCGCTGCGCCAGCGGGGCAAGCGCGGCGCGGCGCGCCTCGGCGCCGCCGACCACGCCGCCGCGATAGCAGAAGCGGCCATCGACCACCGAAACCTCCTGGCGATTGCAGGAAAGCAGCCATGCCGCGCCGTCCTGGGCGAGCAATGACAGCGAGAGCGGCTCGCCGGGAAGGAAGGGCTGCACGACGAAGCGGCGGCCCGCCGCCTCCCGGCGCCGTTGCGCCAGCGCCGCCTGGTCATTGACGAGCACGGTGTCGACGGCGCCGGCGCCGTCATCGGGCTTCACCACCCAGGCTTCCGCAGGCGGCGGCGGTTGCGCGAGCGCGCGCGTTGCGACGGCGGCGATGCCGCGCGCCGCGAGCCAGTCCGCGGTCGCCTGCTTGCTGCGCGCGATGGCGAGCGCCGGGTTGCGGCTGCCCAGCACCTCGCACCCCGCCGCGGCGGCGAGGCGCACCATCTCTTCGAGCAGCCCGTCGGTCTCGGGCGCGATCGGCCAGACCATGTCGCAGCCCGCGGCGATGCGGCGCCAGGAGCCGCGCAGATCGTCCTCGGCGATGGCGGCGAGGCGGGCATCGAGCGCACCCGGCGTCAGCGCGCGATCCTCGGCCACGACGACATCGACCGCCGGCAGGCGCGCGAGATCGCGCACCAGCGCGTGCCGCATCATCGCCCCTTCGGCGATGAGCGAGGGCGGCGCGCCGATTTCGCGCCATCCGCCGGCTGTGACATACTCGAAGGCGAAGATGCGCAAGGAGTGCTCTTTCCGATGGGCTCGTTCTCGATCGTGCCGGTACTCGACCTCAGGGGCGGCGAGGTGGTTCATGCGCGCGCCGGCGATCGCGCCCGCTACCAGCCGCTCCGTTCACCGCTGGCGCCGAGCAGCGAGCCCGGCGCCGTGCTCGGCGGCCTGCTCGCGCTGGCGCCGTTCCGCCGGTTTTATATCGCCGATCTCGACGCCATTGAAGGCCGCGGCAGCCACCATTCCACGGTCGTGGCGCTGGCCCGGCAACATCCGGGGATCGAGTTCTGGATCGATGCCGGCCTCGCCACCGCCGCCGCCGCCGCGGCCATTGCCGCGGCAGGCCTCGTCCCGGTTCTTGGCACCGAGACGCTTGCCGCCGCGGCGGAGCTCGCCGAGGCCGGGCGCGACCCGGCAGGCTCGGTGCTCTCGCTCGATTATCGCGGCGAGCGGTTTGTCGGGCCGGCCGAGGTGGAGGCGGAGCCGCGGCTCTGGCCGGACCGTGTCATCGTCATGACGCTGAGCCGCGTGGGCAGCGGCACGGGGCCCGATCTTGCGCGCCTCCGCGAGGTGCGGCAGCGCGCGGGATCGCGCCAGATCTTCGCCGCCGGGGGCGTGCGCGACGCAGACGACCTCACCCGCCTGGCAACGCTGGGCGTTGCCGGCGCTCTGGTGGCGACAGCGTTGCATGACGGCCGGCTCGATCGCGCCAGCGCGGCCGCCTTCATTGCGGAGCGATAGGCCGCGACGCGCGGCCCATCGTCTCCTCGCAACCCTCAATTATGCGCGGCGAAGGGATGGGAGACGGAACCCCGCTGCTCCAGCATCTGACGCGCCGTCGGCTCGCCGGCGACCGCACGCTTGAGCGCGAGCTTCGTCGCCTCGTAGTTGTAGTCCTGGATCTTCTTGTCGTCGTTCGCTTCCCAGTGGATGAAGACGCCGACGGAGATGAAGAGATCGTCGGCTTCCTCCACCGGGATGGTGCCGTCCTTGACGCAATCGGCGACCGCGGTGGCGACACCGCGCTGCGCCGGGCCGAACATCTGCACGGCCTGCTTGGCGTTCTTGATCGTCACCTTGTTGAACATGACGGTGTTGGGCTTGCACATCAGGTTGGGCCCGATCACCGCCAGCAAGCCGTTCACGCCCTCGCGCTGGCTCGTCAGCGTATGGACGAACGCCATCTCCGCCGCGCTGCCGCGGGGGCCGATGATCAGATCGATGTGAGCCACTTCATTGCCGTCGCCGACCAGTGCTTCTCCGACCGACAGCTTGGAAACTTTAGCCATGGTTTCACTCCCTTTATGATATCGTCGTGGGGCAATACGCGAAGGCTCCCGAAGGGGTTTTTTGTTCTTGTTAGCCGCCGAGGATATTCTCGCAGGCGAATGCAAGCAAGCTCGCAACGCTGAGATCGGCCGAGCTGCCGGGATTGAGGCCGCGCCGCTTGAGGTCTTGATCAAAGTCGATGAGTGCCGAGCGGTGCCGGTCGGCGGTGGCGTGGGCCAGCGCCGCGGCCAGCGACGAAGCCTCCGCGCGCACCGCCTCGGCGACCTCCTCGCCGTGCTTGCGGCGGATGTGGCTGTCGGGGAAGGCGGCGAGAAAATCCATGTAGATGTGGGATGCCGCCCACTCCGGAGCGGTGCCGCGCGCGGCTTCGGCGCGCAGCCGCGCGACGCCGATATCGAACACATCCGCGTAGTCGGTCGCGTACTGCCGCGCGATGCTGTCGCGCTCGGCCGCCAGCGCCATGGCCCGCCGGAGACCGACGGTGGGCGCCGCCGCCGCATCCTGCTCGCCGACGCGGCCCAGCCCGGCGGGCGCGGCGAGCCGGATCGCCGCGTAGGCGGCAGCCGCGTCGGCGACGCCGAGACCCTGCAGGATCTCGCTCAGCGATCGCCGCAACCCGCCGCGTCGGGCGCGTTCGGCGGCCGCCAGCAGCGGCGCCGCCAGCAGGACGATGCCGAGATTGGTGTTGCAGCCGACGGCGGCCCGCGTCGCCGTCACCGCCTCCAGGATGCGCCGGCCGACCGGGCTGCCGCGGGCTGCGAGCGGCGCGGCCGAGACGCGCGCGCTGACGTGAAAATCCTCGACCGACATGCCGTGCCCGGCGGCGTGCACATGGACATTGCCGGGCTTCAGCGCCTCGAGCTCGCCCAGGCAGGCAGCGAGATAGGCCTGGCGCAGCGCCGCGCTCAGCCGCGCCGGGTCAGCCGAGGCGGTCGACGACATGGGCGGCGAGGCGGCCGGCGATGTCGCAGGCGGCGACGCTCTGCAGCCCCTTCCAGGCCGGCATGGAATTGACTTCGAGGAGCTGCAGCGCGCCATCGTCGGCCTCGATGAGGTCGACGCCGGCATAGTCGGCGCCGACCGCGGCCACCGCGGCGAGGCTGAGCCGGCTCAGCGGCTCGGACATCTGCGTCGGCTCGCAGCGTGCGCCGCGCCCCACATTGGTGATCCAGGAGCGGCCGCGGCGGATCATCGCGGCCACCGGCTCGCCGCCGATCACCATGACACGGAAGTCGCGCCAGTCGCTCTCCCGGCCGACGAAGCGCTGCACATAGCGCACGCCGCCATAGCTCTCGCGCGGCGGCAGCGCGTCCTCGGGCGCGAGCCGGAGCAGCCCCCTGCCGCGCGAGCCGAAGAGCGGCTTCACCACCTGGGTTCCGGCGCGCTCGCGGCGCCACGTTTCCGCGTCGCTGTCGCTCTCGCTGACGAAGGTCGCGGGCGTCGGCAGGCCGGCGCGATGCAGCAGGAAGCTGGTCATCGACTTGTCGACGCAGCGCTCGATGGCGCGGGCGTCGTTGATCACCAGCACGCCCGAGGCCGAGAGCGCGTGCAGCAACCCCAGGCGCAGCGTCACCTGCTCGAAGCTGCCGGCCGCGATGCTGCGGACCAGCACGGCGTCGGGCAGGCTGCCGCCGAAGCCGGGAATATCGATCCCGGCCCCGCCCTCGCCGAGCCGGAAGGCGCAGTCGCGCAGCGAGCACGGCACCGCTTCGCCGCCGCGCCCGGCGAAGGCGGCGACCAGCGCCCGCGCGTGCCAGTCGGGCTCGTCGACGAAGAGCGCGATCCGCATCATGCGCTGGGCGGCGTCAGCGCGAAGGAGCGGGCGATGAGATCGGGATCGTGGCGGCCGCGGCGGAAGGTGCGGCCGCTCGCGAGCGCCGTCACCTGCACGATCCCCGGGCTGAACAGCAGCGGGTCGATCTGATAGAAGTCGCCCTTGTAGGCGGCGAAGGTCTCGGCGAAGGGCTTTCCGTAATCGCGGCTCGCGCCGCTCGGCAGCCGATCGGCCAGCGCCTCGGCCTCGGCCTCGGCGCCGGCGACGAAGAGCTGCACCGTGCCGGCGTAGAGGATCGCATCGTTGGTGCGCCCCATCGCCTGCACGAAATCCGGCGCCGGCGGCGGCAGCGGCGCCGCGCCGCTGCCATCGACGATATGCGCGAGCGGGAAGTGCAGGCTGTGCGCCTTGTGCAAGGCAACCTCGAGCGAGCGCGCGGCGATCTGCACCGTTCCGGCCAGGCTTTGCGTCGGCGTCATGATCACGGTGAGGCGTTCGGGCGCGACGCCGCATTCCGTCGCAACGCGGCGCAGCAGCGCCGAAGGCGGCGGGCGGTCGACCTCGAGCACCAGGACCGTCTCCTCGGCGCGGTCGCGATAGGCGAGGTCGGCGAAGATCGGTTCCTGGCCGACAAGGCTGCGCGCCGGCCCGGAGCCGAGCGCGAAGAAGCGCTCATCCCCTTCCTGGTGCTGCAGGCTCCAGCCGGCGTACTGGCTGCCGAGACAGGCGAGCACCGGCTGTGCCGTATGCACGCTGACGAGCCAGGGCCAGGTGCCTTCGCTTGGCACCAGGCCGACGTGTCCGAGGCCGCCAAGGCAGATCTCGGCGATGCGGCGGCCGGCCTCGATCCCCCCGGGCGCCTTGATCCCGGCATCGACCAGCGTGGCGCCGCAGGGATCCCGGGTCACGCCCAGCCGCAGGGCGGCCCGGTCGCGCAGCAGCGCCGCGACGAGCGGTGCGGTGAGGGCGTTCACGCTCAGCGCCGATGACGGCGATTCCATCCGTTTCTCCCCTCGATCACGCCGACGCCGCTGAGGCGGCGACGGCAAACTCTGCCAGCAGCCGGTCGGCGCGGCGCGCAAGCCGTGCCCGCGCCGCCGCCACGTCGTCGGCTGCCGCATGCACCGTGCACAGCGGCGCGCCGCGCGGCACGCGGCTGCCGGCCGGCCCGCGATCCGACGCCCAGCGCGGCCACACCATGTCGCGCGGGATCGCCAGCGTGGCCGGCGCGTAGACAATAGCCGCGGCGTGGACCGTGCCGGGCGCCGCCCGCGCCGCCGGCAGACGCCCGTCGAGCGCATCGAGATGAAGGCGCCAGAGCGGCAGCAGGCCGTCGAACAGGTCGAGCGTCGCGCCGGGGCGCGGATTGATCTCGATGACGTGAAAGCGCTCGTCCTCGACCATCAGATCGAGCGAGTTGAGGCCGACCAGGCCGGTCGCCGCGGCAAGCGCATCGCAGGCCTCGGCGACGGCCTCGGCAAGAGGTCGCGGCGGCGCCACCGGTCCGGCGCAGCCGCCATAGCGGAAGGGCGCCCCGGGTGCGGCGGCGACCCACTGCTCGCTGAACCCGAGAAGCTGCGCGGCGCGGCCGTTCGCGGCGAAGAGCGCCGACAGCGGGCGCCCGGGCACGCGGCGCTGGAAATAGGTTCCGGGCGCCGGCGCGGCGGCGGTGGCGACCGCGATGTGGCTGCCGCCGGCGCCGCCCACCGCTTTGCGCAGCCAGGAGCCGTCGGCAAGCGGCGGCGCCTCGCGTCTGGTCTCGGGATGCGGCAGGCCGAGCTGGGCGAGGCGATCCGCCAGGCCGAGCGGGTCCTTGACCGCGGCGATCGTCTCCGGCGCATTGCCGAGAAGCGGCACGCATCTCGCGATCTCGGCCAGCAGCGCCGGGTCGTGCTCGAAGCCCGCGCCGTAGACGAGCCCCCGCGCCGCAGGCGCCAGGGCTTCGACCGCGGCGAGGAGCGCGTCCCGATCGAAGCCCGCCCCGGCGGCGGGCAGCCTGATGCAGCGCTCGGCGACGCGTTCCGTGTCCTCGTCGGCAAAGAGATCCAGCACCGCGACACGATCGCCCGCGCGATGGGCTGCAGCCGCCAGCGCCCTGCCGGAGAGCGCCGCGACCAGCACGCGGCGGCGCTCAACCGACGAGATCGAGCGCGGTGCGATAGGCATCGCGGAAATCCAGGCATTGCGCCTTCGCGGCGTCGTGGATGCGGCGCAGCAGCGCGTGCTGCACGCGGAACTTGATGGCGCCGATGGCGAGCGCGCCGATCCCGACCGCCGCGGTGCCCGGTAGCGGAGCGCCGTCGGCATTGACCTCGATGCCCTCGATGCCGAGCGGCGGCACCGCGTTGATGTCGGCGGCGACCTTGAGGTGTCGCGCCGCGCCAAGCTCGTCGCGCGACAGCACCTGCACGCCGGCGCGGCCGGCGGCGAGCACGACTTCGGCATTCGCGAGCACGGCGCGGCGCCCGGCCTCCGTGCTGCCGTCGGCGGCGGCGAAGCGGCGGGAAAAGCGCTGCGAGAACTCGGCCGCCTTCGCCTCGACCGCGCCGCTGCGGTCATGGGCGACGAGCGTCACATCGGCGCCCGCCTCCGCGGCGATGACGCCGATGATGCCGCCGACCACGCCCTTGGCGCCGAACACCGCCACCTTGCTGCCGGCGAGCGTCGCGCCGCGCGCCTTGAGATGCCGCTCGACGCAGGCGATCATGGCGCCCGCCGTGGTGAAGGCGCCGGAAGGATCGGCGAAGAGCGAGATCTCGAACGGCGGGAACATCGACTCCTTGGCGGCGGCGAGCATGTCGAGCGCGAGCAGCGCGTCACGCCCGCCGATGAAGAGGCAGGTCTTGGGCGCGTCCTCCGGCACGCGCGAGAACATCGCGTCCTGGGTCAATCCCCGGACGTCGTTGATCGCGATGTTGGTGTAGCTCGCGATGACGAAATCGGCATCGGCGGCCATGTTCACGTCGAAGGGGCTGACATTGGCCAGCGGCGTGATGAAATGCAGGATGCGTGGGTAAGTCATGGCTCGCCCTCCCTGATCGAGATGTCGGCGCCGCGGTTCAATCCCGCGACCACGCGGAAATCGGGCGCGCCGGCGCCGGTGAAGCGTTGGCGGAGCGCGGCGACGAGTGCGGTTGCGCGCCCCTCGTCTTGAACGAGTGCGAAGCCGGTGGGGCCCCACGAGCTCTGGCCGATGCCGACGACACCTTGCGCCGCCGCCCAGCCGAGCGCCGCGGCGACCGCGGGGCTGCTGTAGCGGCCGTGCTGCGCGCCGCTGAAATAATCGCCGAGCTCGCTCTGGATCGTGCCCAGCGCCTGCGACACGGCGGGAAAATCCTGCTCGGCCAGGCCGGGCAGCAGGCGCAGCAGCACCTGGCGGCAGAGCCTGCCGGCGAGCGCGGGTGAAAACGGCGGCAGCGCTGCGAACGCGCTGCTCTCGCCGCTGCCGTGCAGCCCTTGGCGCGTGCGATCGAGCACCAGCACGATGCGCCAGTCGTTCGGGAACGGCAGCCGCGCGACGATGGGAGCGGCGCCGCCCTCGGCTTTGCGTCCGCCGTCGACGACGAAGCCGCCCTGCTCGAAGATGCCGATGCCGATCCCCGAACGGGCGCCGCGGCCGATCATCGCAGCGAGCTCGCTCGCCGTGGCGGTCAAGCCCTCGAGGCGGGCGAAGGCCGCGGCGGCGGCGAGGCCAAGCTGCGTACCCGAGCCGAGCCCGGCGTGTTCGGGCATCGCCTCGGTCACCGTCAGCGCCACTGTGGGCGAGCGATGGAAGGCGTGGGCGACGCGGGCGATGCCCTCGAGCGCGCGCGCGGCGCCGGGACCGTGGGCCGCGGGCGCCGGGGCGCGCGCAAGGCCGAGCCGGGTCGCGAAACCGTCGATGGCGAGGCCGAGACTGCCGAAGCGGCGGCCGAGGCCGCCGTCGAGATCGAGAAATCCCAGATGGAGCCGCGCCGAAGCGACGATTTCGACCGCCGCGATGCGCTGCGCGCCCGACATATCCGGCATTGCCGTCCTCCGCGAGACGTCGCTGTTTGCGTCGCTTCGCAGTTACGATAGACTAAATCACTTGGTGAAACAAAGGCGGCCCGGCGCGGCACCACACGACCGCAACACCGCGCGGCGACGAGAGGGAGGTTTCGCGATGACGGAACGCGCACGCGACCGCACCTTCAGCGACGACGAGATCAAGGGCCGCCTCGCCAGGGAATTGCCGCACTGGTCCTACGAGGATGGCTGGATCAGGCGCAAGTATCGCACCAGCAGCTGGAAGGGCACGTTGATGGTGATCAATGCCGTCGGCCATCTCGCCGAGGCCGCCTGGCATCACCCGGACATCACCGCCTCCTACGCCTGGGTCGAGGTACGCCTCATGAACCATGCCGCCAAGGGCGTGACCGACAAGGATTTCGAGCTGGCGCGGAAGATCGAGGAGGTCGTGCAGTGGCGGCCCGGCCCCGACAGCGCGCTCGAAGGAACGCCCGCCGACGACCAGCGCTTCGCCTATATCAAATACGACAAACCCGCGGACGCCCGGTAGGCGCCGTGCCGGAGCACGCCATCGCCTGTCCGTTCTGCGGTCTCGTCTGTGACGATCTGGCGCTCGAGCCGCAACGGGTCGATACGCGCGGCTGCGCCAAAAGCGCCGCCGGCTTCGCGCGCCGGCCGCGGAGTGTCGAGCATCGCATCGCCGGCCGCGCCGTGCCGCTCGACGAGGCGGCGGCGGCGGCGGCAAAGCTGCTCGGCGCCGCGCGCCTCCCGCTCGTCAGCGGCCTTGCCGCGGACCTCGCCGGCATCCGCGCGCTGATCGCGCTCGCCGATCGGCTCGGCGCGGTCATCGATCGCTGGCAGTCCGCGGCCCAACAGGCCAATCTGGGATTGCTGCAGCGCGCGGGCGGGCTCACCGCGACCTTCGGCGAGATCGCCAATCGCGCCGATGTCGTGCTGCTGATCGGCGCCGATCCCGCCGCGCGCCAGCCACGCTTCTTCGAGCGGCTGCTGCGCAACCGCGCGGCGCTTTACCGCACGGCGCCGCCGCATGTCGCGTTTGTCGGGCCGGCCGCCGCAGCGCCGGCCGACGCCGCGGTGAGCGAGCGCGTGACGGTGTCGCAGGAAGCGCTGCTCGATGCCGTGGGCGCGCTCGCCGCGAGTGGCGAGGGGGCGAAGATCGCCGCAGCCGCGACGCTGCCGCTCGCCGCCTTGCGCGCCTTGGCCGACCGCCTCGCCGCCGCGCGCTACGGCGTCCTCGTCTGGGACATCGCGGCCTTTCCCGCCGCGGCGCGCGGCCCGGCGCTGGCGATCCTGCTGCGGCTGATGCGGCATCTCAACCGCCGCACGCGCTGCGTCGGGTTGCCGCTCGGCGGCGAGGACAACGCGCAAGGCGCGGCGACGGCGATGCTGTGGCAGGCGGGCTGGCCCGGGAGGCTCTCTTTCGCCACGGGCGTGCCGCAGTACGATCCCTGGGGCAACGATGCCGAGCGGCTGGTGGCCGCCGGCGAGGTCGACGCGCTGCTCTGGACCGCGGCGCTGACAACGGCGGGACCGCCCGGATCCGGCGTGCCCACCGTGGCGCTCGTCGCGGCCGACGCGCCGGAGACCGCGGCCGAAATCGAGATCAGGGTCGGCGTTCCCGGCATCGACCATGGCGGCGCCATGCTGCGCGCCGACACGGTGGTGGCGCTGCCGCTGACAGCGACGCGGCCAAGCGGCCTGCCCAGCGTCGCGGCCGCGGCCGCGGCGATCCTCGCGCATCTGCCGGCCGCGCCATGATCACGCGACTGACAGGCGGCCGCGTCTTCGATCCTGCCAACGGCGTGCGCGGCGAGGCGCGCGATCTCTTCATCGCCGACGGCCGCATGGCCGCGCCCGGCGACAAGGTCGATCGCAACTACGATCTCGGCGGTCTCGTCGTCATGCCCGGCGCGATCGACATCCACAGCCACATCGCCGGCGGCAAGGTCAATCTCGGACGGCTGCTGATGAGCGAGGAGCATCGCGAGACGCCGCTCGCCCGCGGGGCGCAAACACGCTCGGGCAGCGGCCTCGCGACGCCGTCCAGCTTCGCCACCGGCTACCGCTATGCCGCGCTCGGCTACACCGCCGCCTTCGAGCCTGCCATGGTGCCGTCGAACGCGCGCGCCACCCATCTCGAGATGGCCGACCTGCCGATCGTCGACAAGGGCGCCTACGTCATGCTCGGCAATGACGAGCTGCTGCTGCGTCTCATCGCTTCCGGCGCCGAGCAGGAGCGGATCAACGATTATGTCGCCTGGATGCTGCGGGCGACGGCCGCGCTCGGCGTCAAGACGGTCAATCCCGGCGGCATCAGCGCCTTCAAGTTCAATGCCCGCACGCTCGCGCTCGACGAGCGCGGACCACAGCACGGGGTGATGCCGCGCCAGATCGTGCAGATGCTCTCGCGCGCCGTCTTCGAGCTCGGCGTGCCGCACCCGCTCCACATCCACTGCAACAATCTCGGCGTTCCCGGCAACATCGACACCACGCTCGCCACCATCGCTGCCGCCGACGGCTTTCCGCTGCATCTGACGCATGCCCAGTTCCACAGCTACGGCACCGAGGGCGATCGCCACTTCTCCTCGGCGGCGGCGCGCCTGGCCGAGGCGGTGAACCGCAACCGCAATGTCTCGCTCGATGTCGGCCAGATCATGTTCGGCCAGACGGTGACCGCCTCGGCCGACACCATGGCGCAGTATCGCAACCGCGCCTTCGCCTCGCCCGACAAGTGGATCCTCATGGACATCGAATGCGACGGCGGCTGCGGCCTGGTGCCGTTCCGCTATCGCGACACCAACTTCGTCAATGCGCTGCAATGGGCGATCGGGCTCGAGCTCTTCCTGCTGATCGAGGATCCCTGGCGCGTCTTCCTCACCACCGACCATCCCAACGGCGCGCCGTTCACCTGCTACCCGCATCTCATCCGCCTGCTGATGGATCGCAGCTTCCGCAACGACTGCCTCGCCTCGATCCATCCAGCGGCGCAGAAGGCGACGACGCTCGGCTCGATCGCGCGCGAATACACGCTCGAGGAGATCGCGATCGCGACGCGGGCCGCTCCGGCGCGGATCCTCGGGCTCGCCGGCCGCGGCCAGCTCGGTCCGGGCGCCGCCGCCGATATCACCGTCTATGCCGAAGACGCCGATCGCGAGCGCATGTTCGGCACGCCGCGCCACCTCTTCAAGGACGGCGTCGAGATCGCGCGCCAGGGCGCCGTCCTCGCCGCGCCGCCCGGCGCCACGCATGTCGTGCGGCCGGACTACGACCCCGCCATCGAGGGCGAGATCGCCGCCTTCTTCGACCAGCATATGAGCGTCGGGCTCGGGCATTTCCGGCTTTCCGAGAGCGAGCTCGCCGATGCCGGGCTCAGCCTCTTGGCGCAGCCCTGCCGGCCGCGGAGGCGGGCGTGAAGCTCGGCGGCGTCGACATCGACGACACCTTCGCCGAAGCCTTCGGCATGACCGGGACGCGTCTCATCATCACCGATGACGACGCGGCCTGGGCGCGGCGCGCGGCGGAGAGCATGACCGGCTTCGCCACCTCGATCATCGGCTGCGGCGTCGAGGCCGGCATCGAACGCGAGCTCGCCGCCGAGGAGACGCCGGACGGCAGGCCCGGGATCGCCGTGCTGCTCTTCGCCATCTCGGGCGATGCGCTCGGCAAGGCGGTGCGCGACCGCGTCGGGCAATGCATCCTCACCTGTCCGGGCACCGCCTGCTTTGCCGGGCTCGACGGCGAGAAGCGGGTCCCGCTCGGCCGCGCGCTGCGCTATTTCGGCGACGGCTGCCAGGCGGCCAAGCGCATCGGCGGCAAGCGCTACTGGCGCATCCCGGTGATGGAGGGCGAGTTCCTCTGCGAGGACGAGGCGCCGGTGCAGGACGGCGTCGGCGGCGGCAACCTGCTGCTGCTCGGGCGGTCGCGCCCGGCGGTGCGCGCCGCCGCCGAGCGCGCCATCGCCGCAATGCGCCGCGTGCCCGGGGCGATCATGCCGTTTCCCGGCGGCGTCGTGCGCTCCGGCTCCAAGCTCGGCTCGCGCTACAAATTCCTCATCGCCTCGACCAACGACGCCTTCTGCCCGACGCTCAAGGGCGTGGTCGACAGCGCCCTCGAGGCTGACATCGCCGCCGTGCTCGAGATCGTCATCGACGGGCTCAGCGCCGAAGCGGTCGGGAACGCCATGGCGGCAGGCATGCGCGCCGCCTGCGCGGATGCCGGGGACGGGCTCGCCCGCATCTCGGCCGGGAATTACGGCGGCAAGCTCGGCGCGTTCAAATTCGCGCTGCGCGAGCTGCTGCAATGATCCGCCTCACCCTCAAGGAGGAGCCGCCGTTACGCCTTTCGGCAGAGGCGCTGCTGCCGGAGCGGCTGGCTGGGCGTTCGGTGGGCGACATCGAAAAGCTGCCGCTGGCCGTGGGCAGGACGCGCGCCGCGGTCGGCGACTGGTTCCGCGTCGCCGCCGGCGACGGCGAGGCGATGGAGATCGAGGGGCCATGCCGGCGGCTCGACCGCATCGGCGCCGGCATGGCGCGGGGCAGCATTACCGTCCGCGGCGATGCCGGTGCCTATCTCGGCCTCGGCATGCGCGGCGGCAGCATCACGCTCGAAGGCTCCGCCGGCTTCGGGGCCGCCACCGATTTGCGCGGCGGCACCCTGCGCATCGCCGGCGATGCCGGCGATGGGCTTGGCGGCGCGCTGCCCGGCGCCGCCGCGGGCATGCGCGAGGGCACCGTCATCGTCGGCGGCAATTGCGGCGATGCTGCAGGTGCGATGCTGCGCCGCGGCCTGATCGTCGTCGGCGGCAGCGTCGGCGCCGGTTGCGGTGCCGAGATGATCGCCGGCACCATCGTGGTGGGCGGCGGTTTGGGCGCCTTTGCCGGTGCTGCAATGCAGCGCGGCAGCCTTCTCGCGCTGGGCGGCGGCGCGCCGCTGGGCAGCGGCTTCGTTGATTGCGGTGTCCACGATCTCGTCTTTTTGCGGCTGCTGGCGCGCCATCTCGCGACGCTCGGCCTCGATGCGTTGGCGCGGCGCATCGGCCCGCTGCGGCGCTTTGCCGGCGATGGCGCGGTCGCCGGCAGGGGCGAGCTGCTCGTCGCGCCGTGATCGCGGGAGTGGCGTGGGACGCGTCGCCGCGAGACGACGCGCGCCCGTCTGATGTCGTTATCGCGCACTGTCTCAAATTTATAGTGCATGCTGAATATTGGTGTGGCGAAGCTTCAACGTGCTTGCGTCCAACATTCGCCTGAGCTTAGTATTTTAACCAGCCGCTTTAGCAGCGTCCTTTAGGACGCGACCTCCGCGACCGCCTCGGCTGGGCCGCTGCGATCTGCAGCTACGCGGTAGAGCAGCTTCGTATAAGACATACGGGAGGGAAGCGATGACACCCAGAGGTTATCTATTGATCGCCGCCGCAGCCGCCATCTTGCCGATGGGCGGGGCGCAGGCGAACGACGACCTGATAAAGATGCAGAAGAACCCGGCCGAATGGGTCATGCCGACGGGCAATTACGCGAACGAGCGCTTCAGCACGCTGAAGCAGATCACCGCGCAGAACGTGCACGAGCTGCGTCCGGTCTGGACCTTCTCGACCGGCGTGCTGCGCGGCCATGAAGGCGCGCCGCTGGTGATCGGCGACGTCATGTACCTGTCGACGCCGTTCCCGAACAACGTGTTCGCGCTCGACCTCAAGAACAGCGGCCGCATCCTCTGGAAATACGAGCCGCGCCAGGATCCGACGGTGATCCCGGTGATGTGCTGCGACACGGTCAACCGCGGCGTCGCCTATGCCGACGGCAAGATCTTCCTGCATCAAGCGGACAACGCGCTGGTCGCGCTCGACGCCAAGACCGGCAAGGAAGTCTGGAAGGTGATGGTGGCCGACGCCAAGAAGGGCGCCACCGGCACCGGCGCGCCTCAAGTCGTCAAGGACAAGGTGCTCGTCGGCGTGAGCGGCGGCGAGTTCGGCGTCCAAGGCTTCATGGCCGCCTACGACATCAAGGACGGCAAGCTCGCCTGGAAGGCCTACTCGGAAGGTCCCGACAGTGAGCTCCTGTTCGACTCTCACACCACCTCGCTCGGCAAGCCGGTGGGCAAGGACAGCTCGCTCAAGACCTGGCAGGGCGATCAGTGGAAGATCGGCGGCGGCGCCACCTGGGGCTGGATCTCCTACGACCCGCAGCTCAACCTGGTCTATTACGGCTCGGGCAATCCCAGCACCTGGAACCCGGTGCAGCGCCCGGGCGACAACAAGTGGTCGATGACCATCTTCGCCCGCAATCCCGACACCGGCGTCGCCAAATGGGTCTACCAGATGACGCCGCACGACGAATGGGACTATGACGGCATCAACGAGATGATCCTGGCCGACATCCCGGTGAACGGGAAGGAGACCAAGGCGCTCGTACATTTCGACCGTAACGGCTTCGGCTATACGCTGAACCGCGAGAACGGCGAGCTGCTCGTTGCCCAGAAGTACGATCCGAAGGTCAACTGGGCGACCCATGTCGACATGGCGACCGGCCGGCCGCAAGTGGTGAAGGAGTACAGCACCGGTGCCGGCGGCGAGGACCACAACTCGCAGGGCATCTGCCCGGCGGCGCTCGGCTCGAAGGACGAGCAGCCGGCGGCATTCTCGCCGATCACCAAGCTGTTCTACGTGCCGACCAACCATGTCTGCATGGACTACGAGCCGTTCAAGGTGTCCTACACCGCCGGCCAGCCCTATGTCGGGGCGACGCTGTCGATGTATCCGCCGCAAGGGCGACAGCAACCTCGGCAACTTCATCGCCTGGGACGCCGGCACCGGCAAGATCGTGTGGTCGGATCCGGAGCCCTTCTCGGTCTGGTCGGGCGCGCTCGCCACGGCCGGCGGCGTGGTCTTCTACGGCACGCTCGAAGGCTACCTGAAGGCGGTCGACGAGAAGACGGGCAAGGAGCTCTATCGCTTCAAGACCCCGTCCGGCATCATCGGCAACGTCATGACCTATGAGCATGGCGGCAAGCAGTACGTCGCCGTTCTCTCCGGCGTCGGCGGCTGGGCCGGCATCGGCATGGCGGCGGGCCTGACCAAGGACACGGACGGCCTGGGTGCGGTGGGCGCGTACAAGTCGCTCTCCGACTACACCCAGCTCGGCGGCGTGCTGACGGTCTTCGCGCTGCCCTAGTGCCACACCGGGCCCGTCGGCGACGGGCCTCGGACCCACATCGGGTGAGGCGGCTGGCATCCTGCATTTCGCGGGATGTCAGCCCCTCATTTGTGTTGTCATCATGAAATCGATAATCGTCGCGGGAGGATGCGGATGAGCTGGCGTCTGTGCATTGCAGCGCTTGCCGGGTTGGGTTTCTTGGTCTGGGCCGGCGGCACCATCGCGGGCGCGGCGGACGAGGCGCAGCAGAAGCCTTATGTGATCAAGAACGGCAAGGTCGACCAGCACACTTACAATGGCTGGCGGCGCTACACGGAATCCTGCCTGCGCTGCCATGGGCCCGATGGCTCCGGCAGCTCTTATGCACCCGACCTGACGCAGTCGCTCAAGAGCATGAGCGAGGATCAGTTCAAGGAGGTCGTGGTCAACGGCCGCACCAACGTCACCACCTCGGCGGACAACGTCATGCCGGCCTTCGGCCTGGTCGAGGATGTCATGGACTATCTCGACGACATCTACGGCTATCTGAAGGCGCGCTCGGACGGCGTGCTCGGCCGCGGGCGTCCGCAGCGCTTCGAGCAGAAATAGGAGTTCGCCGGCGCCGGTCGTCTGCCGGCCAGGAGGTATTGCATGTCCATCCGGTCTCTGCGCTGCGCCTTCTCCGCCGCGGGTCTGGCGGCGCTTGCGGCCTGCCTCACGCCGGCAGCAGCGCAGCCACAGCAGCCGGGCGCGCTGGCTCAGCGCAGCGAGCTGCGCGTCTGCGCCGACCCGAGCAACCTGCCGTTCTCGGATGAGAAGAGTGAAGGCTTCGAGAACAAGATCGCGGCGCTGCTCGGGAAGGACATGGCGCTGCCGCTGCACTATTTCTGGTACCCGCAGGTCATCGGCTTCGTGCGCAACGGCCTGCAGGCCGGGCGCTGCGACCTCGTCATGGGCACGGTGGCCGGCGACGACATCATGCAGACCACCACGCCCTACTATTATACCGGCTACATGCTGGTCTTTCGTGCCGACAAGCCGCTCTCCGGCGACCTCGACGACCCCGCGGTCAAGGCGCTGCATTTCGGCGTGGTGGCCGGTACCCCGCCTGCGAACCTGCTGGTGCGGCACGGGCTGATGGGCAACGCGCGGCCCTACGCGCTCACCGTCGACACGCGCTACGAGGCGCCGGCGCACCAGATGCTGCTTGACATCGCCAGCGGTGCCATCGACGCCGGCATGCTGTGGGGGCCCTTCGCCGGCTACTACATAAAACACGACCACCTGCGGCTCGCCATGGTGCGGCTGCGCGAGGAGCCGGGAATGCCGCGCCTTGCCTATCACATCGCCATGGGCGTGCGGAACAACAACCCGGACTGGCGCCGCCGCATCAACAGCGAGATCATCAAGAACCGCGAGGAGATCACCGCGATCCTGCGCGATTACGGCGTGCCGCTGCTCGATGAGCGAGGCGCGCTGATCGAGCACTGAGGCCCGGTGCGCGCCTTCGCATTTCCTCGACGCCGTCCACCGCTCCGCAGAGGGATCGCTTTCCTCTGTGCCGGCGCCTGCGTCGCCTGGGCGCTTGCCGCCGCTGCGCAGGCGCCGCGTGTCGCCGAGCCTTCCAGCTACCGCCTCGAGCCGTATCACGCGCCGACGCCGGCCACGGTCGCGGGCGGCACGGCCGTCGGTACCGAAGAGGCGGCGGCGCTGTGGCGCGAGCGTCGCGCCGTCTTCGTCGACGTGCTGTCGGCACCGCGGCGGCCGGAAGGCCTGCGCGCGGACGCGCTGTGGAAGCCGGTGCCGCGGCGCGACATTCCCGGCAGCCTGTGGCTGCCGGAGGTGGGGCGCGGCGCGCTCAGCCCGGCGCTCGACCGCTATTTCCGCGACCATCTCGCCGCGGCGAGCGGCGGCGACCGGTCCCGCCCGTTCGTCTTCTATTGCCTCGCCGATTGCTGGATGAGCTGGAACGCCACCAAGCGCGCCGCGAGCTACGGCTACACCCGGCTCTACTGGTATCGCGACGGCACCGATGGCTGGGAGAAGGCGCATCTGCCGCTCGCGGAGGCGACGCCGGCCGCCGGGCGGCCGTGAGTGCTTATGGCAGCGCCGCCTGGATCGTGTGGGCGTAGGCGCCGAGTCGCGCATCCAGCGTCCGCGGCGCGTCGCAGGCATATTGCATGGTCCGCTGCACCTCGGCATAGGTGCGCGAGGTGAACGTCCAGCGCTGCTGCAGATCGGCGCGCGCCGCCGCATCGCCTTGCGCGTCGCTGGGCGCGGCGTCGAGCTCGGCGGCGAGGCGGTCGATGAGGCGTACGAGGTTGCGCTGGCGCTGGCCCAGATCCTTGATGTGCTCGATCATCTCGGAGCGCTGCTGGTTGGTCTCGTCGAGGAGCCCGGCGAAGACCAGGGTCAGACGCCGCGCCCGGTCGGCGCCGAGCGTCTTGGCAAAGGCGCCGATGGCAGCCTCGCCCTGCTCGACCGGAACGTCGGTGGGTGCGATGCGCTGCACCAGCGCCGCGACCTCGGGATCGCCATGCCAGTTGGCGGTCTGGTCGATCGCGGGCCCGCTCCACACCATCCCGGCGGTCAGCGTCGGCACCAGTACCTGCTGGCAGGGCCAGTCGGGATTGGCGCCCGGCGCGGCGGCGCTCGCGGCCCCGGCCGAGAGCAGCAGGCCCGCGGCGATGAGCAGCGCCCTCATTCCGCCGCCGCCCGACGCAGCATCATGCCGCGTCCGGGATCGTAGCCGTAGATCGCGATCGCCATGAACACCAGCAGCGCCGCCACCACGTAAGCGGCCGAGAGCCAATCGACCTCGCCATAGAGCGCGAAGCGGATGAGCTCGACCGCATGGGTGAAGGGATTGAGGTTGCAGATATAGTAGAGTGGCAAGCTCGCCTCCTGTACCCGCCACAGCGGATAGAGCGCGGAAGAGGCGAAGAACATCGGGAAGATCACGAAGTTCATCACCCCGGCGAAGTTCTCGAGCTGGCGGATCGCCGAGGAGAGCAGCAACCCCAGCGCGCCCAGCATCATGCCCGAGAGGATGAGCGCCGGCAGCACCGTGAAGTAGCCGAGCGTCGGCGGCTCGATCTCCCAGAACCAGGCGATGGCGAGAAAGACATAGGCCTGCAGCACGGAGACGATGACGCCGGCCAGCAGCTTCGACACCAGCAGGTACCAGCGCGGCAGCGGGCTCACCAGCAAGGTGCGCATGCTGCCCATCTCGCGGTCATAGACCATGGAGAGCGAGCTCTGCATGCCCTGGAACAGCTGGATCATGCCGAGGAGCCCCGGCGCGATGTAGACCTCGTAAGGCACATAGGTGCGATAGGGCGGGATGATCGACACGCCCAGCACGAAATGGAAGCCGGTGGCGAAGATCAGCAGCCACACCAGCGGCCGCACCAGCGCCGAGATGAACCGGCCGCGCTGGTTGATGAAGCGCAGCGCCTCGCGCTCGATGATGCCGATGAGGCAGCGCCAGTAATGCACCGGCCTCATGCCGCCGCCCCCCGCGTCAGCGCGTCGAAGGCGGCGCGCATCGAGTTCGCCCCCGCCGCCGCCATCACCTCGGCGACGGGACCCTGCGCCAGCACGCGACCCTGGTGGAGCACGATCACCCGTCCGTCGGCGTCGACCTCGTCGATGAGATGCGTCGCCCACAGCACCCCCAGCCCCTCCTCGCGGCAGAGCCGCCGCACATGCTCGAGCAGGAACTGCCGGCTGGCGATGTCGAGCCCGACCGTGGGCTCGTCGAGCAGCAGCAGGCGGGGCTGATGCAGCAGCGCGCGTGCGATCTCGACGCGCCGGCGCTGCCCGCCGCTCAATTGCCGCACCTTCTGGCCGAGCCGGTCGCTGAGATCGACGCGCTCGACCTCGCGTGCGATGCGTTCCGTGGCGAGGCGCCGCGGCAGCCCGTGCAGCGCCGCGTGATATCGCAGGTTCTGCGCCACGGTGAGGTCGAGATCGAGGGTCGGCTGCTGGAAGACGACGCCGATCGCGGCCAGCGCTTCGGACGGGTGCTCCTTGATCTCGGTGCCGAAGATGCGGATCGAACCGCTGCGGTGGTTGTAGAGCCGCGTGATGAGCGAGAAGAGCGTCGTCTTGCCGGCGCCGTTGAGGCCGAGCAGCACGGTGAACTCGCCGGGATGGATGGCGAAGCTGACCTGCCGCAGCACCTCGCGCGCACCGAAGGCGTGGCTCACCTCCGTGACGGCGAGCGCGGCCTCCGCGCGCTCGCGCGATGCTGCGGTGCGCTCGGTCGGCGGCGCCGACACGCCGGCGTCCTGTCCGCTCACGGCCGCACGACCACGCCCCAAGGCTGGGCGCCGACCGGGACCGACTGCAGCACGCGCAGATCGGGCACGTCGATCTCCGAGATGTCGTTGCTGACGCCGTTGGTGGTATAGAGCCGGCTCTCGTCGTGATTGAAGGCGAGATTCCACACCCGCTGCCCGACCAGCAGGTATTTCTTCACCTCGTAGGTCTGGGCGTCGACCACGGCGACGCGGTTGGCCGGGCCGAGCGCCACGAAGGCGAGCTTGCGGTCCTTGGTGATGGCGATGCCGACCGCCTGGATCGCCTCCTTCGGCACGCCCGACACGGCAAAGGTGATCTTGTGCGCGATCTTGTGCGTCTCGGGATCGATGACGCTGACCGAGCCGCCGATCTCCGAGGAGACCCACACCTCCTTGCCGTCCGCGGTCCACACGGCGCGGCGCGGACGGGTGTCGACCAGCACGTTCGCTACCACCTCATGCGTGGCGTTGCTGATGAAATGCGCCATGCTGGTCGTCTCCGAGGTGTTGACGATCCATTTGCCGTCCGGGCTGATGCCCATGCCCTCGGGCTCGACGCCGACCGGGATCTCGCCGACGACGCTGCGATGCTCGATGTCGATGATCGTCACCAGGCTGTTGTCCTCGTTGGCGACGTAGAGATGCTTGCCGTCGGGATGGAGCGCGAAATTTTCGGGATCGGCGCCGCTCGGCAGCGGCGGCTTCATCGTGTAGTCGTCGAGGTCGAGCTGCTCGATTTCGTTGTCGTCGCTGGCGCAGATGTAGAGCGTGTGCCCGTCCTTCGACAGCACGATGCCGCGCGGCCGCTGTCCCACCGGCACCGTCTTGATCACCTTCAGCGAGTTGTCGAGCACGGTGATCGAATTGCCCTTCTCGTTCGACACATAAATCGTATCGGCGCGGGCGGCACCGGCCGCGAGCGCGGCAAGCGCGGCGAGCAGCGCCACGCGGCACGCGAAGATCGCGTCTCTCAACGGAAATGGCATTGGCTCTCCGGGCGGTCGATGCCGAGCGTGTCGAGCGGCGAGAACTGATGCAGGAATTCGGGTTGCGGCGAGACCGAGACCAGGGCGCGCGAATCGGCCAGCAGGATCGCCTGGCGCATCTGCCCGTCCCAGGGGCGGAAGCTGAGCGGCATGCCCTTGTAGCCGGCCAGCTCGAACTTGTCGCTGCGCATATAGGCGATGAGCTTCGCGGGGTCGACCGACTGGGTCCGCGTCGCCGCCTCGGCGGCGGCGCGCACCGCGAGCCAGGCGGCATAGTCGAGGTCGGTCATCCAGCGCTTCGTCTTCCTGAGGAAGCGGTCTTGCAGCTGCGTCGCGCCCCATTCCTGATGCGGCCGCGCCCAGGCGGTCGGGACGAGACCGTGGGTTCCCGCCACCGGCCGGGCATCGTAGGTGGCGTAGGCGACGTAATCGCCGAACTCGTCATCCTCGTCGGCGACGACCAGGACGTCGTAGCTGAGCCCCTCGGTGAAGCGTGCGACCTCGGCGCCGATGGCGTAATGGCCGGTGTCGGAGCGACGCGACCCGGGCTTGTAGGTCCAGGGCTTGTCGGCGACGAGCCGCGCGTTGAACTTGGCGACGGCATGCCGGATCGCCGCGGCGTAGGCGCGGTCGCCCTCGGTCGGGCCGGTGGCGAGCGCGATGTTGCGCCATTGCTTCGCCATCAGATATTCGATCAGGGCATCGGCGAGCATGGCGCGGCTCGGCAGCGTGTGCAGCACGTTGGCGCGGCAGTCCTTGGCGCGCAGCTCATCATCGGGGGCGCCCGCGTTGAGGATCGTGACATCCTTCGCTTCCGGCAGATCGGCGACGGCCAGCAGCGCTTTCGCCGGCAGATCGGTGGCGACGATGCGGATGCCGGCGCCGACGAGCTGGCGGAACGCCGCCGCGACGTCGCCGCCCTCGGGCACGATCTTCTCCTCCAGCGCGAAATGCTGGTTGACGAAGCGTCCGGTAGTGTTGTCGTCGTCGATCGCCAGCCGCGCGCCGGCCACGCCTTCGTCCTGCGGCGGCGGGTCGAGATAGGGCTCCGGCGGCGTCCGTGTCACCGATTGCCCGAGGAAGCCGATACGCAGCGTCGCGCCGGCCTCCTCCTGGGCTGCCGCCGGCCTCTGCAGCGGCAGCAGCACCGTCACGCCGAGCGCGATGACGATCATCATGCGCCGAACCAGCAATACGAATCCTCCCTCGATGCAGCCTTCTCCACGCGGCGCAAACCCCGCTTCGCATGCGGGCTTTGGCCTATACTGGCGCCAAAGCCGCGGCCATCGCAATAGCTCCTCTCGGGCCGCGTGGGTCGTCAGTCGCGGGCGGGTCGACGAGCGGCGCGGGGAGGCGGTCCTAGGGTCCGTACTCAATTAGGGATTCTCTTTTCGGTCGGAATGTGATTCAAGCTCTCATCTCGTAGGGAGCTTGGGATGAAGGGGATCACTTGGCTCAGTGATGCGGAATGGGCTCGGATTGAGCCGTTGTTGCCGCGCGGGCGGCGCGGGGCACATCGGGTCGATGATCGGCGCGTGATCAGCGGGATCGTCCATATGCTGCGTTCGGGGGCGCGGTGGCGCGACTGTCCGGCGGCCTATGGCCCGTACACGACGATCTACAATCGGTTCAATCGCTGGAGCCGGCAAGGACTATGGCACCAGATCTTCGAAGCACTTACCGGCCATAGCGGCATCTACGGGCTGGCTGCGATCGACAGCACGCATATCAAAGCTCACCGCTCGGCCGCCGGCGGAAAAGGGGGGCGTTCGAGCAAGCCCTCGGCAAGTCCCGCGGCGGCCGCACCTGCAAGCTCCACGCGCTCACGGACGAAAAAGGCCGACCGCGTGTCTTGATCCTAACCGCCGGCAATATCAACGATATCGCGGTTGCGACGCAGCTTATCGAGCGCGCGGGACCGATCCGGCAACTACTTGCCGACAAGGCCTACGATGCCAATCACTTGAGACACTTGCTCGCCGAGCGCGGGATCGAGGCCGTCATCCCATCGACCACATCTCGAAACCAGCCGATCGCCTATGACGCCATCGCTTACAAGAACCGGAACCTCATCGAGCGCTTCTGGTGCCGCCTCAAGGATTGGCGACGCATCGCCACCCGATACGACAAACTCGCCCGCAACTACCTCAGCGGCGTTTATCTGGCCGCAGCCCTCATCTGCTGGGCCAATTAAGTCCGGACCCTAGCGGACGGCCTTGTCGGCATTGACCGCCTTGTCGAGCCCCTTGGCGGCGGTGAGATCCTTGGCGCCGGTGAGCACGGTGCCGTTGAGATCGGCCTCGGCGAAGTTGGCGCCGGCAAGCTCGGCGCCCGCGAGGTCGGCGCCCGCGAGGTCGGCGCGGAAGAAATTGGCGTTGGTGAGATTGGCGCCCTTCAGGTTGGCGAAGGCGAGCTCCGCGCGATTGACGTCGGCGCCGGCAAAATCGGCGCCGCTGAGGTCGGCGCCGGTGAAGTCGTTGCGCATCTGCCCCATCGACTGGTTCTTGATATCGACGCCGAGGCGCGCGCCGGTGAAGCGTGCCTGACGGAGATCGATGCCGGTAAGCCGCGCGATCACGCGCGCGCCGGAGAAATTGGCGCGCGGGAAGCGGGGCGCCTCGCCCGGAGATATCGGCCCCATATCTTTGGCGACCACCGGGCCGAAGAGGCTGGCACCGCTGAGATTGGCGCCGGTGAAATCGGCACGCATGATCCAGGCGAGGTCGAGGCGCGCGCCGCTGAGATTGGCTCCCGAGAGATTGGCGCCGACCAGCTTCGCGGCGAAGAGATCGGCTCCTGCGAGGTTCGCGTGCTTGAAGTCGAGCCCGCTCAGGTCGAGCTCGCGCAGGTTCTTGTGCGAGAAATCCGCTGGCCGCTCCGGCGTCGCCCGGGCGAGCGCCGCGCGCACCTGGTCGACCGAGAGATCGGCGGCGGCAGCGGGAGCGACGAGCAGCAGCATCGCCGCAAGCATCGCCGGCCATCGCGGGAGGCGCGCCATGGCGGCCCTCAACCGCTCTCGGCCACGGCACGCCAGGTGGCGATGGCCTGCCGGGTCTGCGCGACATCGTGGACGCGCAAAATCTGGACGCCTTGCGCGAGCGCGTGCAGCGCGCCGGCGAGCGAGCCCGGGACGCGCGCCTTGGGCTCGGCCTCGTGCACCGCCGCGATCAGCGATTTGCGCGAGATGCCCAGCAGTACGCCGCAGCCGAGCGCATGCAGCAGGCCGAGCCGCGCCATGATCTCGAGATTGTGCGCCGTGTGCTTGCCGAAGCCGATGCCGGGATCGACGACCACGCGCGAGCGGTCGATGCCGGCGGCGGCGCAGGCCGCGATGCGCCCCTCGAGATACTCGACGATGTCGAGCGAGGCGAGGCCGTAGGAGGGGTTCGCCTGCATCGTGCGCGGCTCGCCCTGCATGTGCATCAGCGCGACGGCGGCCCCGCTGCGCGCGGCGACCGCGAGGCTCTCCGGCTCTCCGGCAAGCGCCGAGACGTCGTTGATGATGCGCGCGCCCGCGGCCACGGCGGCTGCCATGGTGCGCGCGTGCCGCGTGTCGATCGAGACCGCGAAGCCGGCGCCCGCGAGCGCGCGCACCACCGGCTCGACGCGTCCTATCTCTTCCTCCGCCGCGACCGGCGCGGCGCCGGGCCGGGTCGACTCGCCGCCGACATCGAGGATATCGGCGCCGGCGGCCGCGAGCGCGCGGCCATGGACGATGGCGCGTTCCGGGGCGAGGAACTCGCCGCCATCGGAGAAGCTGTCGGGCGTGGCGTTGACGATGCCCATGAGGAGCGGCCGGTCGAGGCCGAAGCCGGCCCAGGCGGCGCGGGGCGTCGCCAGCCGTTCGATCTGGCGCTCCAGGCGCGCCGCCGTCGCGCCGCCGCGCTCGGCCGCCCAGCGCCGCGCCTCCGCGATCGTGCCGAGGGCCGCCACGATCTCGCCCGAAGCCAGGCGCCCCAGCAGCTCGACCATGGCGAAGGCGCTGCCGCCCCCCGCAAGCCTCAATGCGCGGCCTTCGGCAAGCGCCGCGTCTGCGGCCTGCCCCGACAGCAGCGCCAGGGGCCGCAGCCAGAGATGGTCGGGATCGATGTCGAGCGCAGAGTTGAGGCTGCGGCGCTGCGGCAGCTCCGGCTCCGCCGGTGTCGCGCTCTCGGCGCGGGCGGCGGCAGTCATTTCCACCCTCAGTGCCAGGGTGGTTGTTCCACCGGCTTGGCTGCGGCGCCCTAAGGCGCCGATCCGCTCCGGCTCGGAAATCCCCGGCTCAGGGCAAGCCTAGCCGAGCTTGCGCCCGGAGTCATGCCCGGCCGGCGGCGGCGTTGGGTCAGATCTGCTTCTCGCGCGGCCCGACCTGGCACTTCCAGCCGGTGAGCGTCCATTTGGGATGTTCATCCACCCATTCCGCGGCGATCTGCTCGCCTCGAACCATGCAGGCCATCGGGCTCGCGACGTCGACCGGCGGTCGCTCCTCGTGGCAGACATTGGGCGTGGTGGAGAGACAAACAATCAGGACCAGGGTGATCATCGCAGGACGGGCCTTTCAGGTTGTCAACACACCATCATCTCGGGGTATCCGTCCCAACCCTGTTTTTGTTGTCGTACATAACGACCGCGTGCATGTAGGCAGCCGATCCCTGTCCAGCAATAGCCATGCCAGATCGCGGGGCGCGCCTGAAGCCCATAGGGTCTGCCCACGACTCGCGAGCCCACTGCCCAGCAAGCGGGCATAGGGGCCATTTTTATGGCAGCCTAGGGTTACTAATGGTTAAAGGCTCCTTAGCGATTCCAAAGCTTTGCCGGCGTTCGGCCGGGGGCAGTCATCGCTCGCGAAGCGTCTCGAACAGGGCGAACCATTCGCCTTCCACGCGCTCGGTAGCCGAGTACAGGGCGGCAAGGCGCAACCGCCCGGCCGGGCCGAGCTCGGGGCCGGCGATCAGGCTGTGGAAGCGCTCCCCGCCGAGGAGCCTGTGGGCAAGCGTCAGGTAGAGCCGGTCGAGCCTGCCATCGCGCAGCATCGCTTCGAGCAGGCGCGGTCCCGCCAGCAGGAAGAGGCTGCGGAAGCCGAGCCCGCCCAGAGCGCGCGTCAGCGGCGCCGCCTCGACCCACCGCCCGTTGCCGGCCAGGATGATCTCGCAGCCTTGCGCCCTGAGCCGCTCGCGCTTCTCCGCCGGTGCCGTGGCGACGGTGGCGACGATCACGCGCTGGCGGTAGCGGGCGAGAGAGGGCGGCAGGGCGAAGTCGAGGCTCGCGCTGACGATCGCCACGGCCGGTTGTGGGCCGAGGCCGCGCCGCTCGCGCCAGCGCGCGAGATCCCGCGTCTCCTCGCGCAGGCCGACCTGCAGGATATCGTCGAGCCCGCCCGCGGCGACGGCGCGCAGATAGCCGCCATGGGTGATGACACAATCGGCCTGCGCCTGCAGCTCCAGCAACAGGCGGAAATCGCCGGCGCTGCGCAGCGCCTCGGGCACATGGCTTGCGCCGCTCTGGGGATCGCACAGGGCGATCCGGCCATCCAGGCTGGCGACGAAATCGGCATAGACGAAGGGGGCATCGGCGCTGCCCAGCGAAGCGAGATCATGCGCGAGATAGGCGCCCGCCAGCGCCATCTCCTGCGGCGGGCCGGGATGGAGCCGAAGCAGCCGCGAAGCCATGGCGGATGATAGCGCGGTCGGCGAGGCCGCGCATCAGTGCGGCTTTGCCCCGGCATCAGAAATTGAGGCGCGAGGTGAAGAGCCAGGCGTGATCATAGGCCGGCGTCAAAGGGCTGGCACGGTAGCTTGGCGAGACCGCGAATTGGTAGCCGACGCCGAAGGTGAAGAACCGATCCCCGCCGAGCGCGAACCGGCCGATGACAAGCCCCGGTGTGAGGAACAGCTGATTGAGCCCGTTGCGCTGCCCGCGGTCGTAATAGGTCCAGTTCGCCTCGATCTGCGGCCAGAATACGGGCAGTACATGGTATTGAAACGCGATATTGGTCTGGATCTCGTCGCCCAGCGTGTCCGTGTGCGAATCCGGCAGGACGGCGCCGACCGTGCTTTGGATGTCGAAATCGCCCCAGCCCTTGCCGAAGGCGAGGGTGGGTATATAGGTCCAGGCGTGGCTGCTCAGCGCCTCGATCCCGGTAGGGGCCTGAACCTGGAGCCAGGCCGTGACGACGTAATTGCCTTCGCCGGCCGGGGCGCTCGCCAGCCGCTGCTCCAGGCGCAGGAAGGCCCAGTCGCCGAAGCCGCTCAGCGCGCCCTTGCCGGAGGGGGTGCTGCGGATGTCGTAGCCCGGCGCGGCAAGCTGGATCTCGTTGGTGTCGCTCACGATCAGATCGACGCCCTTGCCGCCATCCAGCGCGGTCGTGCTGTCGCCGTTGCCGGCGTGCTGCTCGTCGACGTCGAAGCGCACCCGCTGCTCGAGCAGGCCGGTGGTGGTGACGAGCGGGCTGCTCCAGCTCGGCTGCGTCGCGCGCGCTCGCGCCGCCCGCGCCGCCCAGGCCGAGAGGAAGCCGGAAAGCCCGTTGCCCTCCGCCGGTGCCGCGGCGACCCTCGCCGGTGGGGCGGGGGTGCTTGGCGGCAAGGTCAGATCGAGCCCTTCCTCTGCGCGTGCCGGGTGCTGGGCGGCGAGGAGGAGGGCGATGCTGGCTGGCGCGAGCAGAAGCGAGGAAGAGGCTCGGCGTCTCTCGGGCATGGGGCCTCGTCTCCTGGCTTCCGCTTCTTGGCGGAGGCCGGTTGTGGGGAAGACGGGCCCTTGGGAAAGCCCGCCGCAGCTCGGAGCCTCGGCGGGGTGCCAGGCGCTTTAGCCGCATTTGTTACGCGCCCGCAAGCTGTCTGCTTCAAATCGGCGCGACGCAGACCCTAATAACACATAATTATCATGTCAATGAATATATATTAACATACAATAACTGTTTAATATCGGACGCTCAAACGTGCCAGCAAACGTCCACCAGCTTGCCGCGCGCAAGAACGCTCCCAATACGACGGCGCAGAGATCCGGCGGCGCGCGGGAGGACGGCGAGGCCGCGGCGCCGGCCTCGCCGCGGATCTCCCGGCTTATTCGCGGATGAAGGACAGCAGGTCGGCGTTGACCTTGTCCTTGAGGGTCGTGCACATGCCGTGCGGCGCGCCCGGGTAGACCTTGAGAACCGCGTTCTTCACCAGCTTCGAGGACAGCATCGCCGAGGCGCCGATCGGCACGATCTGGTCGTCATCGCCATGCAGGATCAGGGTCGGCACGTCGATCTCCTTGAGGTCGGCCGTGAGATCCGTCTCGGAGAAGGCCTTGATGCAGAAATAGGCGGCCGGGAATCCCGCCATCATGCCCTGCAGCCAGAACGAGTTGCGCACCCCTTCCGACACGTTGGCGCCGGGACGGTTGTAGCCATAGAACGGCATCGACAAATCCTTGAAGAATTGCGAGCGGTCGGCCTGGACGGCGGCGCGCAGCTGGTCGAACACCTCGATCGACAGGCCGGCGGGATTGGCCGGCGTCTTCAACATCAGCGGCGGTATCGCGCCGATCAGCACCGCCTTGGCCACGCGCCGGGTGCCGTGGCGGCCGATATAGCGGACGACTTCGCCGCCGCCGGTGGAATGACCGACATGGACCGCGCTTTTGAGGCCGAGCGCCTCGACGAGCGCCGCGAGATCGTCGGCATAGGTGTCGAGATCGTTGCCCTCCCAAGGCTGGCTCGAGCGGCCATGGCCGCGCCGGTCATGAGCGATGCAGCGATAGCCGTGCGAGGCCAGGAAGAACATCTGGTCCTCGAAGGCGTCAGCGCAGAGCGGCCAGCCGTGGCTGAAGACGATGGGCTGCCCCTGGCCCCAATCATTGTAGTAGATCTGCGTGCCATCCTTTGTCGTGATCGTCGCCATGTCGAACCTCTCCTCCGGAAGTCGAGAAAACGTTGCCGCGCGGCGCGCGCCTCCGTCGGTGCTGAAAGGACTTCGTTACCGGATTGTGGCGAGCATCGTCGGGAAGAGCGCCTCGCTGCCCGGCATCTTGCCGCGGCTTTCCCCGGCAGTGCAAAAGCTATCGTTCGGGCGCGCGCAAACGTGATGCATCCGCCGTCCCGATTGAGCCGGTGACGCGCGTGCCCTACTACCCGTCGATGCAGGCGAAGGACGAGCTGTCGCAGACCATCGCGGCCTGGGCCACGGAAGTGGGCATGGCCGCGGCGCAGCTCGCCTCGCACCAGGCGCGCGCCACCTATCTCGCCGAACGCCGTGGCGAGCTGGTGGCGGTCGCGCGCCAACAGGGCATGGACGACAGCGCCGCCGCCATGCTTGCCGATGCCTGCATCGACGGCGCGCGGCGGATCATGACGGCAATGCTGGCGCGCGGTACGCCGGCGCCGAAGGGGCGCGCTTAGCGGCTCACCGCCCGCGGCGCTTGCCGCGCCGTGCCGGCCGCGCCGCGCGTGTTGCGCGCGGCTTCGCTCGCGCGCCGGCGGTGGCGCGCTTCTTCGCCTTGGTGGCAGGCGCGCGCCTCGCACGCTTCTTCACGGTGCGTGTGGCCGCCTTCCTGCCCGGCGATGACGCGCTTCGTCTTGCCGGGCGCGCGGCCGGTCGCTTGGGGCTCGGCTGCACCGCCGCGTCGGCGACGGCGCGCGCGAGATAGGCCTTGCGCAACAGCTCGCCCTCGGCCGCGCTCTCGCCGGCGACCGCCTCCGCCTCGCTGACGGAGAGATGCGCAACATAGGCGCCGCGCACCGCGAAGCCGTCATCGGCGGTCTCCATCTGCGCGAAGCCGCCCATCGGCGCCACGCTCCAAGCGGCGGTTCGCGCGACGAACACGCTGCGGATGGCATCCTGCCGGCCGTCCGACACCGCTGCCTCCGCTGCCGGCGTCTCGCCTGTCTGCGCGGCTTGCGGCGCGGCCTCGGCCTTCTTTTCCTCTGTCATCGGTGCTGCGTCCTCGATTTTTGCCTCTGTTCCTTCCAGCGCCTGGACGCCATTGTCAGCCATCCTCGTTCTCCCTTGTCGGCGGTTGGAGCGAATGTCCAAGGTACGCACGCGCTGCCACTTGCCGGCGCGGCGGGCGGACCATCTCGTGTTAGGCGATCAGCCGTGGAAGTTCCGGCGATGGGCGCCTCGTGTCAAGAGGCGCCGCGCGACGGACGAGGAATATCGGAGAATCGGATCGCCGAAGCGCTCGCGCGCGTGCTCTATTCCGCCGCGGCGGGCACGAGCGCGGCGGCCGCAGGCGCGGCGACGGCGCGGTAGCGGCGCGCCAACGAGGCGCAGACCATGAGCTGCAGCTGGTGAAAGATCATCGCCGGCAGGATGATGGTGCCGAGATGGCCGGCGAACAGCACGCTCGCCATCGGCAGGCCGCTGGCCAGGCTCTTTTTCGAGCCGCAGAACACGATGGCGATCTCGTCCGCCCGCGAGAAGCCGAGCAGGCGGCTGGCGCCGGTGAGAAGGGTCAGCACGCTCGCCAGCAGCGCCGCGTCGACCAGCGCCAGCCGCAGGAGCTGCGCGGCGTCGACCTGATGCCAGATGCCGTTGACCACGCCATGGCTGAAGGCGGCATAGACGATGAGCAGGATCGAGCCGTAATCGACGGTCTTCAGGATGCGGCCGCGGCGCGCGATGAAGCCGCCGATCCAGGGCCGCAGCGCCTGGCCGGCGGCAAAAGGCAGCAGCAGCTGCACCAGAATGCCGAGCGCGGCGGCGAGCGACAGGCCGGCGCCGTTTTTGCTGAGCAGCAGGCCCACGATCAGCGGCGTCAGAAGGATCCCCAGCAGGTTCGAGGCGGAAGCGCTGCACAGCGCCGCCGCCACATTGCCGCGCGCGACCGAGGTGAAGGCGATCGAAGCCTGAACCGTCGAAGGCAGCGCGGTGAGCAGGATCAGCCCGGACCAGAGCGGCGCCGGCAGCAGCCCCGGGAAGAGGAAGCGCGCGCCGGCGCCGAGCAGCGGGAAGAGCGCGAAGGTGCTCGCCAGCACGATCCCGTGCAGTCGCCAGTCGCGCGCTCCGGCCAGCGCCGCCGCGGGCGAGAGCCGCGCGCCATGCAAAAAGAACAGCAGCGCCACCGCGGCGTCGGTCAGCCCGTCGGCGGCCGTCGCCGCGGCGCCGCGCGCCGGCAGCAGCGAAGCGAGGCCAACCGTCAGCAGGATCGCGACCAGGATGGGATCGAGGCGGGAAGACAGAAGGCGCAGACGAGCCATGGCGGCCTCGCGGAAAATCGTCGCCCCCTATATCGCGGTTTTTGCGCTTATTGGGAATGGCGTATACAATGCTTATTGTAATCGTATATCGTGATAAACGCCCATGCTTGACCCCATCCTGCTCCGCACCTTTCTGGCGGTGGCCCAGACCCGCAGCTTCACCCAGGCGGCGGCGCGGCTCGGCCTGCGCCAATCGACCGTCAGCCAGCACATCCACAAGCTCGAGGCCCAGTCGCGGCGCCGGCTCCTCATCCGCGACACCCATTCGGTGGCGACCACCGCCGATGGCGAGGCCATGATCGAGTTCGCGCAGAGCATCCTCGCCGCCACCGAGCGGGCGGAGCAGTATTTCGCCGGCTCGGAGCTGCGCGGCCGGCTGCGCTTCGGCACGTCGGAGGATTTCGTCGCCTCGCGCCTGCCGCAGCTGCTGCGCGATTTCGTCCGCGCCCATCCTCGGGTCGATGTCGAGCTGACCGTTGGGCTCAGTGGCGAGCTCTACCAGAAGCTCGCGCGCGGCGAGCTCGATCTCGTCTGCGCCAAGCGCCGGCCCGGCGAGGAGCACGGCGGCCTGGTCTGGCGCGACCGGCTGGTCTGGGTGTCGGGCGATCTGCGGCGCCTCGACCCTGCCGCACCGGTGCCGCTGATCCTTTATCCGCCGCCCAGCGTCACGCGCGAGATCGCGCTCGCGGCGCTCGAGCGGCGCGGCCGGCCGTGGCGCATCGTCTGCACCAGCGGCAGCCTCAGCGGGTTGCGCGCCGCGGCTCTGGCGGGGCTGGGCGTCACCGTGGTGGCGGCGGGGCTGATCCCGCCGGGGCTGACGGAAGTGGCGAGCGCCAGCTTGCCCGATCTCGGCACGGTGGAATTCGTGCTGCTCGAAGCCGCAAGGGGGCGACGCGGCCCCGCCGCCGAGCTCGCCGCGGCGATCCTGGCGAGCGGCACGCAGCTGCAGCAGGCCTGGGAAGTCGGCGCCTAGGCCAGGAGCCTCAGATCGCCCCCGCGAGAAGCTGGTCGAGCTGCGGCTCGCTCGGCTCCCGCTGATAGAAGAGCGCGTAGAAGCGGCGCGCTTCGGCGCGGATGTCCTCGGGGAAGAGCGAGGGGTAGAGCAGCTTCGCCAGCCAGCGCAGGCCGATGAGCCGGTTGGCCGCCGGCGGCTCGTCCATCCAGCCGAAGGGGAGCGCGGGAGCGAGATAGGCACGCCTCGCCTTGACCGCCTGAAGCGGCTGCCAGACCGGGTCGGTCGCCATGCTTCGGTAGAAGCCGGGGTCGATGACGATGATGATGTCGGGCTGCCAGGCCAGCAGCTGCTCCGGAGACACGGTGGCCAGGCCGCGGGCGCCCAGCGCGGTGGTCGCCGGGTTGCGCGCGCCCACGAGGTCGAGCGCCTCGGCGTTGATCGAGCCGGCGACCCCGGTCTCGAGCCCGCGCGGCCCGCGCGCGATATAGACCGAGGGGCGCCTCTCCAGCGGCAGCGCCGCGAGACGGCTTTTGAGCAGCGCCAGCGTCGCCTCGGCATAGCGCGCCAGGCTCTCGGCGCGCGGCGCGGCGCCGAGCACGGCGCCGAGCCTTGCGCAAGGTCGCGGGCGTGTCGCCGAGCCTGCCGCCGATCAGCACGTAGGGAATACCGGTCCGCTGCTGCACGCGATCGGCCAGCGAGATGAAGGTCTCGCTGACATAGCCGAGATCGACCACGAGATCGGGCGCCATCTTCGCCACGATTTCGAGATTGATGGTATCGCCCCGCCCGGTCAGCCGGCCGAGCCCCGGCAAGGCGGCGGCGCTCGGCGGCAGGAAGGCCGCCTCAGCCGGCGTCAGGGCGCGGGTAAGCCCGATCAGCTTCTCCGGCGCCACCATCAGCAGATCGGCCGCGGCCGGCGGGCCGGCGGGCATCACGCGCCCGACCCGCAGTGGCAGCGTGATCGTCCGCCCGCCATCATCGGTGAAGCGGGTCTGCGCCGCGGCGGCGAACGGCGCGACGGCCACCGCGATCATCCCCGCGGTAAATGTGCGCCGCTTGATCGGCGCGCCGCTACGCATCATCGAGCGGCAGTCAATTCGGCATCGACGGCGCCGGCACGGCGCCCGCCGCTTCGTCCTGCAAACTCTCGGCGATGTCGCGCAGATGGTCGCGCTCGAGAAGGAAGGAGGCCTCGAACCCGCCGCTGGTGCCGATCGTCAGGATCAGGTGGTGGTCGGTGCTGCCTTCGAGGCGCCATTCCTCCGCCGGAAACACGACGCGGAGCGAGCTGTCCCGGTAGCGCGCATGCAACGCCCGTGCGGCGACACGGGGCAGCGTCATCAGCAAATCGTTGAGGCATTCGGTGGGCAGCGTCAGGGTCGATGGCCGGCCTTCGGCATCGGTGAAATTGAGCCGGAAGCGCCGTCCGTCGGGTGCCACGTCGAATGCAACGAGCTGTCGGCCTTCGATCTCCGCCAAGCGGCGCCTCCGCGCGCTGCCGCGCATCGCTCTTGCCTAAACGATATATACAAGTGAATATAGCGCAGGGACAAGCGCCATGGCGGCAAAAAGGCGCCAGGTAGGAGGGACCGAGCTCCTCGCGGGCGCGGATCGCCGGCGGCGCAGCGTCGAATGGTTCATCTCGCGCCGGTGGTGACGCTCACCGCCCAGCTCGTGCTCGCCATCCTCTGGGGGATTCTCGGCGTCGCGGTGGCGACGCCGCTCGCCGCGGCGCTGATGACGTTGATCCGGATGGCCTATGTCGAGGATGTGCTGAACAAGCGGTGAGCGCGCCTCACACCAGCGCCATGACCTCGTCGCGAAACCGTTTCATCCGGGTGAGCGAGGCTTCGAGCGTCGCATCCCCCAGCCCGAAATCGACGGCGGCGACGCCGAGATCGCGGAACGCGCGCAGATCGCCGGCGATCTCCGACGCGCTGCCGGCGAAGAGTCGCCGCTCGCCGCTCTCGATGCGCGGCTCGACCGCGCTGCCATGCCGCGCGCAGCGATAGGCGAGCGCGATCCCGGACGGATCGCGCCCGGCCTCGCGGGCGAGCTGACGCAGCCGCTCCACCGCCGCGCGGTAGCGCGGGAGGGTGTCGAGCGGATGGCGCGGATTGGAGCCGATCGGATACCAGCCGTCGCCTAGCGTCGCAGCGCGGCGCAGCGCCGGTCCGCTCTCGCCGCCGGTCCAGAGCGGCGGGTGCGGGCGCTGCTTCGGCTTCGGCGCGAAGACGATGTCGGCGAAGCGGACATACCGCCCCTCGAAGCGCGGCGTCTCCATCGTCCAGAGCGCGCGGAAGGCGGCGAGATACTCGTCGGTGACCGCGCCGCGCTCGGCGAAGTCCGGCACGCCCAGCGCCGCGAATTCCTCGGCGAGCCAGCCGGCGCCGCAGCCGACGGTCAGCCTGCCCTGCGACAGCAGGTCGATCGTCGCCAGCATCTTGGCGGCGAGCACCGCTGGGCGATGCGGCACCACCATCACCGAGGTGACGAGCCGCAGCCGCGAGGTCTTGGCCGCGACGAAGGCCATGGTGGCGAGCTGCTCGTACCAGTCGCCGCGGCCTTGCGCGGGGAATTCGCCGGTCTCGGAATAGGGATAGCGCGCCTCGATGTCCTTCGGGATGACGATGTGGTCGCTGAAGGTCGCATGCCCGAAGCCCATCGCCTCGCCCTCGACGGCGATCCGCGCGATGGTCTCGGGGCTCGCCAGCGCGCCGCGCACCGGCATGTCGAAGCCGATCAGCATCTGCCCGGTTCCTCCCTCGTTCGATGCCGGCCATCATGCCGGCCCTGCCGCGACCACGGCAAATCCCGCTCACGGCTCCGTCTGCCTCGCCGCCGCCGCGCGCCGGCCGAGCAGGCCGCGGATGATGACGTAGAAGGCCGGCGTGAAGATCAGGCCGAAGAAGGTGACGCCCAGCATGCCGAAGAACACCGTGGTGCCCAGCGACTGCCGCATTTCGGCGCCGGCGCCGGTGGCGAGGGCGAGCGGCACGACGCCGAAGACGAAGGCGAAGGAGGTCATCAGGATCGGCCGCAGCCGGGTGCGTGCCGCCTGCACCGCGGCCGCGAAGCGATCCTCGCCCTGCTCTTCGGCCTGGCGCGCGAACTCGACGATGAGGATCGCGTTCTTGGCCGCGAGCCCGACCAGCACGACGAATCCCACCTGCGCCAGGATGTTGATGTCGATGCCGCGCAGGCTGAGGCCGCTGACCGCGGCCAGCAGGCACATCGGCACGATCAGCACGATGGCGAGCGGCAGTCCCCAGCTCTCGTACTGCGCCGCCAGCACCAGGAAGACGAAGACCACGGAGGCGCCGAAGACGAGGATGCCGCTATGCCCCGCGAGCTTCTCCTGATAGGCGAGCTCGGTCCATTCATAGCCGAAGCCGTCCGGCAGATGCTCGGCGGCGAGCCGCTCCATCGCCGCCAGCGCCTGGCCGGTGGATTCGCCGGGCGCGGTGTTGCCCTGGATTTCGGCGGCGGGATAGAGGTCGTAGCGCGCCACGCGGTAGGGGCCGGTGATGTAGCGGAAGGTCGCCACCGAGCCGATCGGCACCATCTCGCCCTTGTCGTTGCGCGTCTTGTAATTGGTGACCGCGCGGAGGTCCTCGCGGAAGCGTCCGTCGGCCTGGGCGGTGACGTGGTAGGTGCGGCCGAGATAGTTGAAATCGTTGACGTAGGTCGAACCGAGATAGGTCTCGAAGGTCGAGAACACCTTCTCGGCGGAGACGCCGAGGCGCTCGGCGCGGGCGCGGTCGATATCGGCGTAGAGCTTGGGCGTGCGCGTGTTGAACTGCGTGAACACGCCGACCAGCCCCGGCGTGCGGTTGGCCGCCGCCACCAGCTCCTGCGTCGCGGCGTCGAGCGCCACCAGCCCGCGGCCGCGCTTGTCCTGCACCATCATCTTGAAGCCGCCGGCATTGCCGATCCCGCGCACCGGCGGCGGCGGGATGGTGATGATGAAGGCATCCTCGATGCCGCTCAAGCGCTGGCGAAGCTCGCCCAGGATGCGGTCGGCCGACAGGCCCTTGGCGACGCGCTCGGGGAAGGGGGCGAGGGAGGAGAACACGGTCCCGGCATTGGGCGCGTTGGTGAAGGTCGCGCCGTCGAGCCCGGCGAACGGCACGGCGTGGGCCACCCCCGGCGTCTTCAGCATGATGTTGGCGACGCGGCGCACCACCGCATCGGTGCGCGCCAGCGAGGCGCCCGGGGGCAGGCTGATGACGGTGATGAGATAGCCCTGATCGGCCTGCGGTATGAACCCGGTCGGCGCGCGCGCGAACTGGTAGATCGTGAGCCCGATGAGCCCGGCATAGACCACCATCATCGGCACCGCGATGTGGGTGAGCCGGCGGGTGAGCCCGCCATAGCCGGCGGAGAGCCGGTCGAAGGCGGCATTGAACCCGCGGAAGAACGCGCCGAGCGGCCGCGTCAGCGCCGAGCCCGCCGTCGGGTGCTCCTCATGCGGCTTGAACAGCAGCGCGCAGAGCGCCGGGCTCAGCGTCAGCGAGACGAAGCACGAGATCAGCGTGGCGGTGGCGATCGTCACCGCGAACTGGCGGAAGAACTGGCCGGAGATCCCCGGGATGAAGGCCGAGGGGATGAAGACGGCGGAAAGCACGAGCGCGATGGCGATGAGCGCCACGCCGACCTCGTCCATGGTGCGGTGCGCCGCCTCCCGCGGGCTCATGCCCAGGCGCAGATTGCGCTCGACGTTCTCGACCACGACGATCGCGTCGTCGACGACGATGCCGACGGCCAGCACCAGGCCGAACAGCGTCAGGTTGTTGATCGAGAAGCCGGCCGCCGCCAGCACGATGAAGGTGCCGACCAGCGAGACCGGGATGGCCACGATCGGGATGATCGATGCCCGCCAGGTCTGCAGGAACAGGATGACGACGATCACCACCAGCCCGATCGCCTCGAAGATGGTCTTGATCAGCTCGCGCACGGATTCGGCGATGAACTGCGTCGGGTTGTAGACGATGTCGTAGCGCAACCCCGGCGGAAACGATCGCGACAGCTCCTCCATCGTCGCCTGCAGCCGCTTGGCCGTGGCGAGCGCGTTGGAGCCGGGGCGCTGGAAGATCAGCAGCGCGGTCGCCGGCTTGGTGTCGAGGTAGCTGTTGGCGGTGTAATCCGCGGCGCCGAGCTCGACCCGCGCCACGTCGCCGACGCGGGTCAACCGTCCGTCGGGATCGGTCTTGATGACGATGGCGGCGAACTGCGCGGGGTCGACGAGCCGGCCCAGCGTCTCGACATTCATCTGGAAGGCGCCGGGATGCGGCACCGGCGGCTGGCCGATGACGCCCGCCGCCACTTGCACGTTCTGCGCCTGCAGCGCCGCCACCACCTCGTCTGCGGTCAGGCTGCGCGCCGCGAGCCGGTCGGGATCGAGCCAGATGCGCATCGAATAGTCGCGCGCGCCGAAAATGCGGACATCGCCGACGCCGTCGAGCCGGGCGAGCACGTCCTTCACCTGCAGCGTCGCATAGTTCGACATGTAGAGCTGGTCGCGCGAGCCGTCGGGCGAGTTCAGATGGATGACCATCATCAGGTCCGGCGAGTTCTTGCGCACGCTGACGCCGAGCCGCTGCACCTCGTCGGGCAGCCGCGGCTGGGCGATCGCCAGCCGGTTCTGCACCAGCACCTGGGCGATGTCGATGTCGGTGCCGAGGGCGAAGCTGACGGTGATCTGCAGATTGCCGTCGGCGGTCGCCTGCGAGACCATGTAGATCATGTTGTCGACGCCGTTCAGCTCCTGCTCGATCGGCGTCGCCACCGTCTCGCTCACCACCTCCGCCGAGGCGCCGGGATAGCTGGTGCTGATGACCACGGTGGGTGGCGCGATCTCGGGATATTGGGCCACCGGCAGGGTGAAATAGGCGACGCCGCCGATGATCGTCAGAAAGATCGACAGCACCGCCGCGAAGATCGGCCGGTCGACGAAGAAGTGAGTGAGGCCCATCGACGCGCCTAGGAGGACGCCGGCTCGATCTTGCCCGGATGCGGCGTCACCTTCGCCCCGGGCCGCGCGCGTAGCGTGCCGTTGATGATGATGCGGTCCGCGGCGGTGATGCCGGAGCGGACGACGCGCAGCCCGTCGCTCAGCGGACCGAGCTCGACCACGTGCGGCTCGACCGTGCCGTCCTCGCGCACCACCATCAGCAGCTTGCGCGACTGGTCCTGGACGACGGCGCTGTCGGGGACCAGCAGCGCCTCATGCGCCTGCGACGCCGCGGCGCGCACCTGGGCGAACTGCCCGGAGAGGATCCGCGAGTCCGGGTTGGGGAAGACCGCGCGGGCGCGCAGCGTTCCGGAACCGGGATCGACCTGGTTCTCGACGAAATTGAGCTGCCCCTTGAGCGGCCAGCCCTTGTCGTCGAAGAGCCGCGCCTCGAGCGGCAGCGCGCCGGGTCCCGCCAGCTTCAGCCGGCCTTGCGCCGCGGCGCGCTCATAGCCCAGCAGATCCGATTCGCTGACGTCGAAGACGCAGTAGATGGGGTCGGTGGCGACGATCGTCGTCAGCAGGGTCGAGGTGCCGCCGTCGCCGCCGAAGACGAGATTGCCGATGCTCACCAGGTGACGGCTGATATGCCCGGACATGGGGGCCGTAATGCGGCTGAATTCGAGGTCGAGCTGCGCCGAGCGCACCGCCGCTTGCGCCGCCTGCAGCGCGCCCGTCGCCGCGCGCACTTCCGACATCCGCTGGTCATAGGTGTCGGCGGAAACCACGTCGCGCTGGCGCAGCTCGGATGCGCGCTTGAGCTGCTGGTTGGCGAGGTCGAGCCGGGCGGTCTGCTGCGTCACCTGCGCCTGCGCCGAGGCCAGCGCGATCTCGAAGGGCCGCTGGTCGATGACGAAGAGCAGGTCGCCGGCCTTGACGAACTGCCCGTCCTCGAAATGGATCTCGGTGAGATAGCCGCTGACGCGGGCCCGGATCTCGACGGATTCGGTCGCCGTGAACTGGCCGGTGTATTCATTCCACTCGGTGACCTCGCGCTGGAGCGGCGGGCTCACCGTCACCGCCGGCGCGGCCGGCGCCGCTTGCGCGTGCGCCGTCCCCGGCTTGCCGCTTGCCCCGAGGTAGAAATGGAGCGCGGCAGCAAGCGCCAGCATGAGCACCACCGCCGCTGCGGCGTTTCGCCACGCGCGGCGGCGCGGGCGCTGCGGGGCGGCGGCGGAAGGGGTGTCGTCGGTTTCCGGCATCAAAGTGCCTCGCGCGTTTGGACGATGAGCCTATGGCAAAACCACCACACCCGTCACGCCCCACCGGGGGCGATGCCGCGCGAGGGCGGCAGAGAGACCGCCCCGGGACGTTCACAACCCCGTGAGGATCGCGCCGTTGACCGGAATCGATTAGGCTTGCGGGAAACCGTCAGGGTGGGCTCGACACGGGGATGTCCTGGGACCGCCTGTCCTAGCATCGGACGAGCGGGGCAAGGCGCCGGCGGCACCGGCAGGCGGAGGCGAGCGATGGGGCTGCAATCATCCTTCATGCAGACGGCCCAGACCGAACGGCCGCCGGTCTCGATCTATCTCACCGGCGGCACGCGAATCTCCGGCACCATCGCCGGCGAGGACGGGTACACGCTGCTGATCGTCGACAAGGGCCGCGCCCTGCTGGTCTACAAGCATGCCATCGCCGCGATCATTCCGGCGCGGCCGATGGATCTGCGCGCCGCGGCCGGGCTGCTCGGGCCCGCCGTCGCCGATCCGCCGCCGCCGCGCGGGTCATGACGGGAGAGACCAAATGGCTCGAGCGGCTGGGGCGCCTTCATCCGCTGCTCAACCGGCCGCGGCGGGTCTCCGACTGGGCGGCGCGGCAGGCCGAGATCGACGCCGCGAGCCGGCACGACCGCGATGCCGCCCGGCGCGCTCGCGAAGCGGCGGCGCAGCAGGCCGAGCGCGATTATGACAACGGCGCCACGACCTGGGCGGCGATCCTGGTCGTCGTCATCGTCGCCGCCCTCGGCCTCTGGCTGGTGTTCCGGATGATCGAGGAGAGCCGGCTCGAGGATTGCCTCCTGGCACACCGGCACGGCTGCGACCAGCTCCTGCAATAGCCGCCGGCCGCGGGCCGGGTGATGGGGGAGGAACCCGCCCCGGCGCCGTTTGTCTTCGCTGGTGGCGCCGACGGCCGCGAAGAACGATCCCAGAGCGAAGGATCCCTCGATGAATGCGCTCAAGGCGCTGGCGGAACACGGTCAGTCGGCCTGGCTCGACTTCCTGGCGCGGCGCTTCGTCGCCGAGAGCAGCCTGGCGCGGTTGATCGACGAGGACGGGCTCAGCGGCGTCACCTCGAACCCGGCCATTTTCGAGAAGGCGATCGCCGCCGGCGGCGATTACGATGGCGCGCTCCAGGCGGCGGCGGAGGCCGGCGACCTCGAGGCGGGCGCGCTTTACGAGCGCCTGGCGGTCGCGGACATCCGGAGCGCGGCCGACCTGCTGCGGCCGGTCTACGAGGCGAGCAGGCGGCGCGACGGCTTCGTCAGCCTCGAAGTCTCGCCCTATCTCGCGCACGACACCGCCGGCACCATCGCCGAGGCGCGGCGTCTCCGGCGCGCCGTCGGGCGCGACAATCTGCTGGTCAAGGTGCCGGCCACCGAAGCCGGCCTGCGCGCCATCCGCCAGCTGCTGGGCGAAGGCATCAGCGTCAACATCACGCTGCTGTTCTCGCAGCAGGTGTATGAGCGGGTGATCGACGCCTATCTCGACGGGCTGGAGCAGTTCATCGCCGGCGGCGGCGACGCCGCGCGCCTCGCCAGCGTCGCGAGCTTCTTCGTCAGCCGCATCGATACCGCGGTCGACGGGCTGATCGACGAGCGTGCGGACGCGGCGGAGCTGACGGCGCTGCGCGGCAAGATCGCCATCGCCAATGCCAAGCTCGCCTATCGCCGCTATCGGCGCCGCTTCGCCGGTCCGCGCTGGCAGGCGCTGCGCGCCAGAGGGGCGCAGCCGCAGCGCCTGCTCTGGGCCAGCACCGGCACCAAGAACCCGGCCTATCGCGACGTGCTCTACATCGAGGAGTTGATCGGCCCCGACACCGTCAACACCATGCCGCTGGCGACTTTGGCGGCATTCCGCGATCATGGCCGCGTGCGCGCGAGCCTCGAGGACGGGATCGACGAGGCCGAACGCGCGATGGCGGCGCTGGCGCGCGGCGGCATCGCCATCGACGAGGTCACCGCCGGGCTGGTGGAGGAGGGTGTGCGACTCTTCGTCGAGGCGGCGGACAAGCTGCTGGCTGCCGTGGCGGGCAAGCGCCGCGCGCTGCTGCGCGACCGGCTCGACGGCCAGCAGGCGGCGCTGCCGCCGCCGCTGCAGCAGGCGCTCGACGGCGCGCTGCGGCATTGGCGCGAGGCGGGCAAGCTCCGCCGCCTCTGGGCGCGCGATGCCGGCCTCTGGACCGGCCATGACGAGGCGCGCTGGCTCGGCTGGCTCGACATCGTCGCCGCCGAGCAGGGCCGGCTCGACGATCTCGTGGCGCTCGGCGAGGATGTCCGGCGCGAAGGCTTCGCCCATGCGCTGCTGCTCGGCATGGGCGGCTCCAGCCTCGGCCCCGAGGTGCTTGCCGCCGGCTTCGGCCGCCAGCCGGGGCATCCCGAGCTGCTGGTGCTCGATTCCACCGATCCCGCGCAGATCCGCGCCGTCGAGCGCCGCATCGACCCGGCGCGCACGCTGTTCATCGTCTCGAGCAAGTCCGGCACGACGCTCGAGCCCGACATCCTGCTGCGCTACTTCTTCGCCCGCGCCGGCGCGGCGCTCGGCGACCGGGCGCCGCGGCACTTCATCGCCATCACCGACCCCGGCTCGGCGCTGCAGAAGACGGCCGAGCGCCTGGGTTTCCGCCGGGTGTGCTATGGCGTCCCGAGCATCGGCGGGCGCTATTCCGTGCTGTCGGATTTTGGCCTGGTGCCGGGGGCGGTGATGGGGATCGATCTCCGGCGCCTGTTCGAGGCGACGCAGCGCATGGTGCGCTCCTGCGCTGCCACCGTACCGCCCGAGGAGAATCCGGGCGCGGTGCTGGGGCTGATCCTCGGCCTTGCCGCGCAATCCGGCCGCGACAAGGTGACGATCACGACGACGCCGGGCATTGCCGAGATCGGCGCCTGGCTGGAGCAGCTGCTGGCGGAATCGACCGGCAAGCAGGGCAAGGGGCTCGTCCCGATCGATGGCGAGACGCTGGGGCCGCCCGCCTGCTACGGCACCGATCGCGTCTTCGTCCATCTGCGGCTCGCCGGCGAAGCCGATGACGCGCAGGAGGTGGCGCTGGCCGCGCTCGAGCGCGCCGGCCATCCGGTGCTGCGCCTCAGCGTCACCGACCGCCTCCATCTCGGCCAGGAATTCTTCCGCTGGGAGATGGCGACTGCGGTGGCGGGCGCGGTGCTCGGCATCAATCCGTTCGACCAGCCCGATGTCGAGGCCAGCAAGGTCAAGACGCGCGAGCTCACCGCCGCCTATGAGACGTCCGGCCGGCTGCCGCCGGAGACGCCGGCGCTCGAGGATCGCGGCATCGCGCTCTTCGCCGATGCGCGCAACTCCGAGGCCCTGGCGGGCTTGGCGCGCGAGCGCACGCTCGAAGCCTGGCTCGCGGCGCATCTGGCGCGGCTGCGGCCGGGCGATTACTGCGCGCTCCTTGCCTATGTCGAGCGCAACGCGCCGAACCACGCGGCGCTTCAGGCGATGCGCCTCTTGATCCGCGACCACAAGCGCGTCGCCACGTGCGTGGGATTCGGCCCGCGCTACCTGCATTCGACCGGCCAGGCCTATAAGGGCGGGCCCAATTCCGGCGTCTTCCTGCAGATCACTGCCGAGCCCGCGGCGGACCTTTCCATCCCCGATCGCCGCTACGGCTTCGGCACGGTGGAGGCGGCGCAGGCGCGCGGCGATCTCGACGTGCTCGCCGAGCGCGGCCGCCGCGCCTTGCGCGTCCATCTCGGGCGGGACGTTCGGGGCCGGGCTGGCGCGGCTGCAGGAGGCGGTGCGGCGCGGCCTGTCGTGAAGCTTGGCGAGGAGCGGACGATGCAGCTCGGTGTCATCGGCCTGGGGCGTATGGGCGGCAATATCGTGCGCCGCCTCGCGCGCCACGGCCATCAATGCGTGGTGTTCGACCGCGATCCCGAGGCGATGCGGAAGCTGGCGCAGGAGGGCAGCGCCGCGGCCGCGGCGGACATCGCCGATCTGGTCGCGCGGCTGGCGAAGCCCAGGGCGATCTGGGTGATGCTGCCGGCGGGCGAGGTCACCGGTCAGACGGTGACGCGGCTCGGCGAGCTGCTGGCGCCCGGCGACGTCATCATCGATGGCGGCAACTCCTTCTACAAGGACGACATCAGCCGTGCCGCCGCGCTCGCCGCCCGCCGCATCCATTACCTCGATGTCGGCACCAGCGGCGGCGTCTGGGGGCTGGAGCGCGGCTATTGCATGATGATCGGCGGCGACAAGGAGCCGGTCGAGCGCCTCGATCCGATCTTCGCGGCGCTCGCCCCGGGCGCCGGCGACATCGCCCGCACACCTGGCCGGGAAGGGCGCGACCCCCGCGTCGAGCGCGGATATCTCCATTGCGGCCCGAACGGCGCCGGCCATTTCGTCAAGATGGTGCATAACGGCATCGAGTACGGGCTGATGCAGGCCTATGCCGAGGGCTTCGACATCCTGCGCAACGCCGCCTCCGAGCGGCTGCCCGCGGCGCAGCGCTACGCTCTCGACCTCGCCGATGTCGCCGAGCTGTGGCGGCGCGGCAGCGTCGTCTCCTCCTGGCTGCTCGATCTCGGCGCGATCGCGCTGGCCGACGATCCGGCGCTGGAGGGCTATTCCGGCTTCGTCGAGGATTCCGGCGAGGGGCGCTGGACGCTGATGGCGGCGATCGAGGAGGCGGTGCCGGCCAATGTGCTGTCGGCGGCGCTCTATGCGCGCTTCCGCTCGCGCCGCGAGAACGGCTTTGCCGAGAAGCTGCTCTCGGCGATGCGGCGCATGTTCGGCGGTCATGTCGAGCCGAGCGGCGGGGGCGCCCGTGACTGAGACACCGCGCCGCCCGGCCGCTCCGGCGCCGCCCTGCACGCTGGTCATCTTCGGCGCGTCGGGCGATCTCACCCGGCGGCTGCTCGTCCCGTCGCTGTGCAATCTGCGCCGCGCGCGCCTGCTGCCGGAGCGCTTCGCCGTGATCGGCATCGCCCGCGCGGCGATCGACGATGCCGCCTTCCGGCAGAGTCTCGCCGAGGCGCTGCCGGACTTTGCCGCGGAGGATTGGCGCTGGCTCGCCGAACGCATGCACTACCTCGCCGGCGAATTCGACGATCCCGCGACCTACGAGCGGCTGGCGCGCCGGCTCGAGCAGCTCGGCACCCAGGGCAGCGCGCAGAATCTCCTCTTCTATCTCGCCACACCCGCGAACCTCTTCGTCCCGGTGGTGGCGAGGCTCGGCGCCGCCGGCCTTGCACGCGAGCAGGACGGCGCCTGGCGGCGGGTCATCATCGAGAAGCCCTTCGGCAGCGACCTGCCCTCGGCGCAGCGGCTCAACCGGGAAATCCTGCAGGTGCTGGACGAGCGGCAGGTCTATCGCATCGATCATTATCTCGGCAAGGAGACGGTGCAGAACATCATGGTCCTGCGCTTCGCCAACGGCCTGTTCGAGCCGCTGTGGAACCGCGACCATGTCGACCACGTCCAGATCACCGTCGCCGAGACGCTGGGGGTCGAGCGCCGCGGCCGGTTCTACGACCGGACCGGCGCGTTGCGCGACATGGTGCCGAACCATCTGTTTCAGCTGCTCGCGCTCACCGCGATGGAACCGCCCACCTGCTTCGACGCCGACGCGGTGCGGACGGAGAAGGTGAAGGTGCTGCAGAGCGTGCATCGCTTCGGCGTCGAGGACGCGCTCGGCAACGTGGTGCGCGCGCACTATGGCGAGGGCGTGATCGACGGCCGGCGGATCGAGGCCTATCGCCGCTCTCCCGACGTCGCGCCGGACTCGGTGACCGAGTCCTATGTCGCGCTCAAGCTGATGATCGACAATTGGCGCTGGGCCGGCGTGCCGTTCTATCTGCGCACCGGCAAGGCGCTGGCGCGGCGGCGCAGCGAGGTGGTGATCCAGTTCAAGCAGGCGCCCCTCGCCATCTTCCGCGACACGCCCATCGAGCGGCTCGCCCCCAACGACATGGTGCTGGCGATCCAGCCGGAGGAAGGCGTCTGGCTGCGCTTCAACGCCAAGGTGCCGGGGCCGAGCGTGCACAGCAGCGGCGTCGAGATGCGCTTCGACTACCATGATTATTTCGACGGCAAGCCGAGCACCGGCTACGAGACGCTGATCTACGATGCGATGATCGGCGACGCGCTGCTGTTCCAGCGCGCCGACAACATCGAGGCGGGCTGGGCGGTGGTGCAGCCGGTGCTCGAGGCCTGGGCGCGGGAGAGACCGGCGGCGCTGCCGCACTATCCCGCCGGCAGCGAGGGCCCCAAGGAGGCGGATGCGCTGCTCGAGCGCGATGGGCGGCACTGGCGGCCGCTGGGCGCGCGATGACCGCCGCCCCGCAAGACCGCGACGCCTTGAAGCGGGCCGCCGCCGCGCGCGCGGTGCAGGAGGTCGAAAACGGCATGGTAGTGGGGATCGGCAGCGGTTCGACCGCCGCCTTTGCCATCGCGGCGCTGGCCGAGCGCGTCGCCCGAGGGCTCCGCGTCACCGCCATCCCGACCTCGGAGCGCAGCGCGGCCCTGGCCTATCGGCTGGGCGTGCCGCTCACCGGCTTTGCCGAGCATCGCCGCATCGATCTCGACATCGACAGCGCCGATCAGGTGGAGCGCGGAACGTTCACCCTGGTCAAGGGCCTCGGCGGCGCGCTGCTGCGCGAGAAGATCGTCGCCGCCGCCAGCGCCCGCTTCATCGTCGTCGTCGATGAGGGCAAGCTCGTCGACCGGCTCGGCGGGTCGATGCCGTTGCCGGTGGAGGTCGCGCGCTTCGGCTGGCAGGCGACGCTCGACCGCCTCGCCGGTCTCGGCTCGGCGCCGCGCCTGCGCCAGGACGGGGGCGAGCCCTTCGAGACCGACAACGGCAATCTCATCGCCGATTGCGGCTTCGCCGAGATCGCCGATGCCGTGGCGCTCGAGGCGCGGCTCGCTTCCATCCCCGGCGTCGTCGAGAGCGGGCTCTTCATCGGGATGGTGGCGACGCTGATCGTCGCTAGCGCGGCCGGGGTCGAGGTGATCGAGCGATGAGCCGGATCTCGCTGGTGATCTCGGATGTCGACGGCACGCTGGTGACGCCGGACAAGCGCCTCACCGAGGCGAGCCGCGCCGCCGTCGCGCAACTGGCGGCACGAGGGATCGCCTTCTCGATCGCCAGCAGCCGGCCGCCTTTCGGCTTGCGCATGCTGGTCGAGCCGCTGGCGCTGCGGCTGCCCCTAGCCGCCTTCAACGGCGCGGCGCTGGTCGAGCCCGACCTCACGCCGATCGAGCAGCGCCTGCTGCCGCGCCCGGTGGCGGGCGAGACGCTGGCGCTGTTGCACGCGCGCGGCATCGATGCCTGGGTCTTCACCGCCGAGCGCTGGCTGCTGCGCGATCCCGACGGCCCCTACGTCCCGCTCGAGCGGCGCACCATCGCCGCGGAGCCGATAACGGTCGAGGATTTCGACGGCGCGCTGGACAAGGCGGTCAAGATCGTCGGCGTGAGCGCCGTGGCCGACCGGCTCGTCGCTGCCGAGGAGGCGCTGCGCGGCGCGATCGCCGGCCGCGCCATCGCCGCCCGCTCGCAGCCCTATTATCTCGACGTGACGCCGGCCGGCGCCGACAAGGGCACGGCAGTCGTGGCGCTGCAGCGCCGGCTCGGCATCCCGGCGGCCGAGACCGCGGTGATCGGCGACGGCGAGAACGATCTCGCCATGTTCGCCGCCGCCGGCTTCGCCGTCGCCATGGGCAACGCGGTGCCGGCGCTGAAGCAGCGCGCCGATGCGGTCGCGCGCGGCAATGCCGAGGACGGCTTCGCCGACGCGGTGGAGCGGCTGATCCTGACGCGGGCGGGCTGATGGCTTGGCGCGCCACCCGGCCGGCGCCGGGCGCGCCGGGCATTCCGGCGCGCTGGACCTCGAGCGCGAAAAGCGGCGTCGGCACCGCGCCGGCGACGCGCAGCAGCCTGTGGTTCACGCTCAGCCACGGCATTCTCAACGAGATCTACTATCCCCGCGTCGATTATGCCTGCACCCGCGATTTCGGCCTCATCGTCACCAACGGCAGGGACTATTTCGCCGAGGAGAAGCGCGACACGCGCAGCACGGTGCGCCAGATCGCCGGCGGCGTGCCCGCCTTTGCGCTCGCCAACACCGCCATCGATGGCCGCTTCCGCATCGACAAGACCGTGCTCGGCGATCCCCGGCGCGAGGTGCTGCTGCAGCGCGTCGTCCTCACGCCGCTGCAAGGCCGGCTGGAGGATTACCGGCTCTACGCGCTGCTGTCGCCGCATCTGGTCAATCGCGGCGCCCACAACACCGCCTGGCTCGACGATTTCAAGGGCCTGCCGATGCTCTTCGCCCGCGGCCGGGGCCATGCGCTGGCGCTCGCCTGCTCGGCGCCCTATCGCGCCCGTTCCGTGGGCTTCGTCGGCGTCTCCGACGGCTGGCAGGACCTGTCGCGGCATTTCGCGCTGGAATGGAGCTATGACGAGGCGCGCGACGGCAACGTCGCGCTCACCGCCGAGATCGATCTTCCCGCCTGCGGCGGCGAATTCGTGCTGGCGCTGGGTTTCGGACGCCGCTCGGCGGAGGCGGCGCACCGCGCCGCGCGCAGCCTCAATGACGGCTTCGATCCCGCGGTCGCGGAGTATATCTCGGGCTGGCATGCCTGGCAGAGCGGACTGCTGCCGCTCGATCCTGCCGAGGCCGCAGACGGGCACAACACCTACCGCATCGGCGCCGCGGTGCTGCGCAGCCACGAGGCGGGCTCGTTTCCCGGCGGCTACATCGCCAGCCTCTCGGTCCCCTGGGGGTTCAGCAAGGGCGACGAGGATCTCGGCGGCTATCATCTCGTCTGGCCGCGCGACCTCGCCGAATCCGCCGGCGCGCTGGTCGCCTGCGGCGCCATGGACGATGCCCGCCGCGTGCTGCGCTGGCTCGAGGCGACGCAGGAGGCCGACGGCCATTGGCCGCAGAATTGCTGGCTCGACGGCACCGCCTACTGGACCGGCGTGCAGATGGACGAATGCGCCTTTCCCATCCTGCTGGTCGACCTGCTGTGGCGCGAGGCGGGGCTCGGCGAGCACGAGCTGCGCCGCTTCTGGCCGATGGTGCGCCGCGCCGCTGCCTTCGTGGTGCAGAACGGGCCGGTGACCGGTCAGGACCGCTGGGAGGAAGATGGCGGCTTCGCGCCCTTCACCCTGGCGGTCGAGATCTCGGCGCTGCTCGCCGCCGCCGAGCTTGCCGACCATCTCGGCGATGCCGGCGGGGCCTATCTGCGCGAGACCGCCGATCTCTGGAACGACCGGCTCGAATCCTGGCTCTACGCCGTCGACACGCCGCTCGCGCGCTCGCTCGGCATCGAGGGCCACTATGTGCGGATCGCGCCGCCGGAGGCGGCCGACGGCGCCGCGCCGGGCGACGGCTTCGTGCCGATCAGGAACCGGCCGCCCGATCAGTCGTGCCTGCCCGCCGGTGCGGTGGTGAGCCCGGACGCGCTGGCGTTGGTGCGCTTCGGGCTGCGCGCGGCAGACGATCCGCGCATCCGCAACACGCTGCGTGCCATCGACGCGCTGCTCAAGGTCGAGCTGCCGGCGGGCCCATGCTGGCGGCGCTACAATGGCGACGGCTATGGCGAGCACGAGGACGGCGCGCCCTTCGACGGCACCGGCATCGGCCGGCCCTGGCCGCTGCTCACCGGCGAGCGCGCGCATTACGAGCTCGCCGCCGGCAACCGCGCCGAGGCCGAGGCGCTGCTGCGCGCCTTGGAGGGCTTCGCCAGCGACGGCCATATGCTGCCCGAGCAGGTCTGGGATGCCGAGGACATTCCCGAGCGCGAGCTCATTCGCGGCCGGCCGTCGGGCTCGGCCATGCCGCTGGTCTGGGCCCATGCCGAGCATATCAAGCTGCTGCGCTCGTTGCGCGACGGACGCGTCTTCGACATGCCGCCGCAGCCGCGCCGGCGCTATCAGGAGGAAGGGGTGCGCTCGCCTTTCGCCGTCTGGCGGCCGAACTGCAAATCTCGCACGCTGCCCGCCGGCCGGCGCCTGCGCCTCGATCTGCGCGCGCCGGCGGTGGCGCATTGGAGCCGCGACGGCTGGCAGAGCGTCCGCGACACGCCGACGCGGGACTCGGGCTTTGGCACGCACATCGCCGATCTCGACACCGCCGATCTTGTCGCCGGCGATGCCGTCGTCTTCACCCTCTATTGGCTCAGCGCCGGGCGCTGGGAGGGGGCGGATTACTGGCTGCGGGTGACGTGAGCGCCGCCAGGATGCGGTCCACCAGCCGCGCCGGCGGCACATCGACCGGCACGGTGATCGGCCGCTCCTCCGGCGTCGGCTCCTCCAGCGCCTCGAATTGCGAGCGCAGCAGGCTGGCCGGCATGAAATGCCCGTGGCGGGCCACCAGCCGCCGGTGGACGAGCTCGGGATCGCCCTTGAGATAGACCAGCCGCACCTCCGGGCGCGCGCCGATGATGATCTCGCGATAGCGCCGCTTCAGCGCCGAGCAGGTGATGACGCCGCTCTCCCGCGCCTCGCGCCAGCGGTCGATCTGCTCGGCGATGGCGCGCAGCCAGGGCAGGCGGTCGTCATCGTCGAGCGGAACGCCGCGATGCATCTTGTCGATGTTCGCCGGCGGATGGAAATCGTCGCCCTCGGCGAAGAGCCAGCCGAGCCGCCCCGCCAGCATCGACGCCACCGTCGTCTTGCCCGAGCCCGAGACGCCCATCACCACCAGCACCAGTGGTTCCGGCAGCGCGCCGGCGGCGGCACTCATCCGGCCAGCGCGCGGGCGGCGTCGACGATGGCGGCGGTCGACAGATGCACATAGGCCAGCACCTCATCGGCGGTGCGGCCGCTCTTGGGGAAGTTGCGCACCACCAGCGAGGCGACCCGCGGCGCGCCGGGTTCCGCCGCCGCGGCCTCGGCCAGCTCGCTGGCGAGGCCGCCGAGGTAATTGTCTTCCACGGTCAGGATCGGTGCCGCCGCCTGCCGCGCCCGCTCCAGCAGCGCGGCGCGGTCGAGCGGCAGGCAATAGGCGTCGATCACGCCGGCCGCGATGCCGCCCTGGTCCAGCATCTGCGCCGCCTCAAGGCAGCGATGCACCATATAGCCGCTGGCGGCGAGCAGCACCGGCCGGCGGCTCCCCGGCTCGCGCAGCAGCTTGAAGCCGCCCAGCGGGAAGCTCTCGCTCTCCTGATAGAGGATCGGCAGATCGGCGCGCACCGCCCGCAGATAGCATGCGCCGGGATGGGCCGCCATCGCCACCACCAGCGCATAGGCGCTGACCCCGTCGCTCGGCGTCAGCACCGTCATTGCCGGCCGGCCGCGATAGTCGCGCACATGCGCCAGCGCGCGCATGAAGGCGACGTTGGCGACCGCCATCTGGCTCGGCCCGTCCGACGCCAGCGTGACGCCGATATGCGTGCCCACCAGCTTGATCTCGAGCCCGCCGATCAGCGCCATCTCGATCTGGTCGAAGCCGCGCTCGAGGAAGCGGCCGAAGCTGCTGGCGAACGCGATCTTGCCTGCCGCGGCCAGCCCCGCCGCCGCCGAAACCATGTTCTGCTCGGCGATGCGCCCCTCGAAATAGCGCTCGGGATAGGCCTTGGCGAAATCGAGCGCATAGGTCGAGTTCTTGACGTTGCCGTCGAGCGCCACGACCCGCGGATCGGCCGCGCCCAGCGCCTTCAGCGCCAGGCCATAGGCGCGCCGCGGCGACAGCCGCCGCTCCGCCGCCACCGTCTGGGCGAGCTTGGGCTCGGCGGCCAGCGCCGCGGCGAAATCCGCCGCCGGCCGGTTCGGCGATGCCACCGGCGGCACCGGCGGCGGCGGCAGGATGGCGAGCGCCGCATCGCTCTCCGCGCGGTCGATGCCGGTCGCGCCTAGCTCGGCGGCGCGCGCGTCGAGCGCCGCCAGCGCCGCGTCGAGATCTTGCGGCTTGACCGGCGCGCCGTGATGCCCGAGCCCGGCGAGGCTCGGCACGCCCCAGCCCTTCACCGTGCGCGCCACGAGGCAGAGCGGCTTGCCGGCTTGCGTCAGCTCGGCCCGGCGCCGCAGCGCCCCTTCGATCGCCTGGGGATCATGGCCGTCGATGACCAGCGTCGCCCAGCCAAACGCCTCGGCCTTGTCCTTGAGGCGCTGCCAGCTCTGCTCCGGCGAGACGTAGTCGCTCTGTCCGAGCCCGTTGCAGTTGAAGATGGCGACGGTGTTGGTGAGCTTCTGGTCGGCGATGAAGTCCATCGCCTCCCAGATCTGGCCTTCGCGCGCCTCGCCGTCGCCGATCAGGCAATAGATCGCCTTGTCGATGCGGTCGAGCCGCGCGGCGGCGCCGAGCCCCGCCGCCACCGACAGGCCCTGGCCGAGCGAGCCCGTCGCCGCGTCGAAGAAGGGAAAGCCCAACGCCGGGTTGGGATGGCCGTCGATCGGGCTGTCGATGGCGCGCAGCTGCATCAGGTCCTCCGCCGTCATCGCCTTGGAGTTGCCCTGCGGATAGAAGGTGACGCCGAGATCGGCGCAGGCGGCATAGACGATCGGCACCGCATGACCCTCCGACAGCACCAGCCGGTCGGCGCCCGGCGCGCGCGGCCGCTTCGGGTCCCAGCGCATCACCCGGTACATCAGCACCGCCGTCAGATGCGCCAGCGACAGCGCCGTGGTGGGATGGCCGCTCCCCGCCGCCGTGGTGGCGCGCAGCGCCAGCTTGCCGATCTCGATCGCCTTGGCATGGATGATCTGGTCCAGCGTCGCCATCGCCCTTCTCCCGCAGCCGGGGCCCTCCGAGCAAACGCAAGCGAGCGGCCGAGGTTGCCGCCCGGCCGCCGCCGGTTGCCGGCGCCGCGGCGCTATTCCCGCGAAGTCATTGATCCATATCAATTCCGGGATGCTCGTGCCCACTAGAATTGATTGTTTCGCCGATCGCGGGAGGGGCGCCATGACAGGCAACGACAGGGGCGCGCAAGGGGATATCGCGCATCTCGGCGCGCTGGAGCTGCTGACGCCGCAGCCGGAGAAGAGCCTCTGGTTCTTTCGCGACGTGCTGGGCATGGAGGTGGTGCATCGCGAGGCCGGTTCCGTCCATCTGCGCGGCTATGGCGACCACGCCGCCAGCACGCTGACCCTGACTGCGGCGTCGCGGCCGGGCATCGGCTGCATCTATTGGCGCGCGGCCAGCGCCGCGGCCGCCGAACGGCGCGCGGTGGCGATCGCCGCCACCGGGCGCGGCATCGGCTGGAGCGCCGGCGATGTCTGCCGCGGCCCCTGCTTCCGATTCCGCGATCCCGACGGACATGCGATGGCGCTTTATGTCGAGGAGGAGAAGTACGTCGCGCCGCCGCCGCTCCGCTCGACGCTGAAGAACCTGCCGATGAAATATCCCGGCCGCGGCGTCGGCGTGCGCCGCCTCGACCATCTCGCCGTGCTCTGCCGCGATGTCTCGCAGAACCGCCGCTTCGCGCAGGATGTGCTCGGCCTCAGGCTGCACGAGCAGGTGCTCTACGATCACGGAAGCCGCGAGATCGGCGCCTGGCTCAGCCCCTCGATCCTCCACCATCAGCTCGCCTATGTCGTCGACGTCAAAGGCGGCAGCGGCCGGCTCCATCACATCTCGCTCTGGGTCGACAATCGCGAGGACGTGCTGCGCGCCGCCGACATCCTGAGCGAGAACGGCGTCTTCATCGAGGCGGGGCCCGCCCGCCACAACAATTCGCAGGGCTTCTATCTCTATGCCTACGAGCCCGGCGGCAACCGCGTCGAGATCTACACCGGCAGCTATCTCGTCTTCGCGCCCGACTGGGAGCCCGTCACATGGAACGAGGAGGAGCGGGGCGGCGGGGTCTATTGGGGCGGCGCCCTGCCGCAGAGCTTCCTCGACTATGCGACGCCGGACATCGAGGCGGTGGCCGAGCGCGTGCCGGTCTTCGACCTGCAGTGACCGGGGCTCGAGGAGGATAGGTAGAAATCCTTACGGGGTACTCCTGATTTTCGTTGCGACGGTTTCGCAACATCCTGCATCGGTAGGAACACATGCTGAAAGGTCCAACCGATGCTCGCCACCGTCCTTCACAGCCCCGCCACCTCGTCCCCCATCGCACCGTTCGCCGCGGCCGAGTCCGGCGGTGAGCTCGCCGCGCTCGATCGGATCGGCACCGTGGTCACGCTGCGCCGCGACCAGGCGCTCTTCGAGGAGGGTGACGCTGCCCGCTACTGCTTCAAGGTCCTGACCGGCGCGGTGCGGAGCTGCCGTCTGCTTCCCGACGGCAGGCGCCATATCGGCGAGTTCCTGCTGCCCGGCGATTTCATCGGCCTCGAGCTCGATGACCGTTATCGCTTCACCGCCGAGGCGGTGAGCGACGCCACGCTGATGCGCTATTCCCGCCAGGCGGTCGACCGCCTGGCGGAGCAGCAGCCGCGCCTCGGCAAGCGCCTTCTGGACCGCATCTGCGGCGACCTCTTCGCGGCGCAGTCGCAAATGCTGCTGCTCGGGCGCAAGAACGCGGTGGAGCGGCTCGCCTCCTTCCTGCTGACGATGGCGGATCGCGCCGGCGGCGGCGATCGCCTGTCGCTGCCGATGACGCGCAGCGACATCGCCGACCATCTCGGCCTCACCACCGAGACGGTGAGCCGCGTCTTCGGCCAGCTCAAGAGCCAGGGCGTCATCCGGCTGGCGGCGAGCAGCGAGGTGCTGCTGCGCGATCGCGACGAGCTCGAGACGCTCGCCGACGCCGCGTGACATAAGCCAAAGGAGGGGACCATGCGTCTATTGATCGTCCGGGACGATGGTGATCTGCGCCGCATCGAGCGCGCCATCGCCGAGTTCGAGGGGCGTCCACCCTCCGAGCGGCTGCGCAAATCCTGCCTGCTGCAGGCGCTGCACCAGGAGCGCCAGGAGCTGCTGCGCTGCAACCCCTACCTGCGCGCCGCCCGGGCGGCGGCCGAGCGGCAGGAGCATCGCATCCAGTAAGGCGCGCGGCGCTTTGCAGGCGCCGGCCGCGGGCGCTATCGTCGGCCGCACAAAAAAGCGGCCCCCTTCCATGCTCCGCCTTCCCCTCTTGCTGATCGTCCTGCTGGTGTTGCCGATGACGGCGTGCCATGGGCCCTCGGACTGGATGGCCGGCATCGATCCCGGCCGCTACGAGTGGGAGCCGCTGGTGGGGACCAAGCATGAGAAGAGCGCGACGCAGGACCTCCACGATTGCGAGGCGCCCGGCGGTCCCGCGGCGCCGGCGAAGGATGCCGTGACGATCGCCCGGGCGGAAGGCTCGCCGACGGTCGAGGCCTGCATGGCCGAGAAGGGATACCGCAAGGCCTACCAGCCGCGCGACACGATGTTCTAGCGCGTCATCCCGCGAAGAGCCGCGTCACCAGCCGTTTCGCCAGCACGCCGGCGACGCGGCGGCGGTAATGGCCGGGGGTGAAGGTGGTCTTCATCGCCATCACCTGGTCGCGCACCAGCGTGTCGAGCCCGGCGAAGACGCGCTCGTCGAGCGGGCCGCCGCAGAGTTTCTCCGTGCCGGCGAGCAGCACGGGGCGCGGGTTGGTGCCGGTGAAGGCGACGCGCAGCTCGGCGAGCACGCCGCCCTCGCGCTTGAGCGCCGCCGCGACCCCGGCCACGGGATATTCGATCGAGCGGCGGATGCGGATCTTGTCATAGGCCGAGCGCAACCCCGGCGTGGCGCGCGCCCGCACGCGGGTCACGATCTCGCCCGGCCGCAGCGCCAGATAGCGCTTGCCGTCGCCGGTGCTGCCGTCATGGCGGGCATGGCCGATATAGAGTTCGCCGAGCGGCAGCAGCCGCGCCCCGGCAGGCCCCACCAGCTCGATCTCGGCGCCGAGCACCAGCAGCGCCGGGGCGAGATCGCCGCTGAAGGTGGCGAAGCACACCCCGCGGCTCTTGGGCGCCACATGGCACATCTGGCCGGTGGTCTTGAGGCAGTGATCGTTGGCGCCGCGCCACCAGTCGCTCTGGTTATAGTAGATGCAGCGCGTGTCGAGGCAGAGATTGCCGCCGACCGTGCCCATCTCGCGATGGGTGGGCCCGGCGATCGACGCCGCCGCCTCGGCCAGCACCGGGTAATGCGCGCGCACCGCCTCGTCCGCCGCGAGCTCGGCGAGGCTTACCGACGCGCCCAGCTCGAGCGCCGCCGCATCGGCCTTGAGCGTCCTGAGCTCGGCCACGCCGGTGAGGTCGATGAGCTGCGCCGGCGTCTCGATGCCGCGCCGGATGTTGACCACGAGATCGGTGCCGCCGCCCAGCAGCCGCGCCGCCGGATATGCGGCGCGCGCGTCGACCGCCTCGGCGAGCGTGCCGGGCCGTATCAGATCAAATTCGGGCAGCGCTTCCATCAGGCGGCCTTTCCCGGCGCCGCGTGCTTGTCGCGCTGGCGCTTCTCGAGCGCGGCGAAGACCCGGTCGGGGGTCACGGGGAGATCGGTGAAGCGCAGGCCCGTCGCCTCGGCGATGGCGTTGGTGAGCGCCGGCAGGAAGGCCGCGAGCGAGCCTTCGCCCGCCTCCTTGGCGCCGAAGGGCCCGTAGGGATCGTTGCTCTCGACGATGCCGACGGCGATCGGCGGCGAATCCTGGATCGTCGGCACGCGATAGTCGAGCATGTTGCCGGTGAGCAGCAGCCCGTCGTGATATCCGGTTTCCTCGCTCATCGCCTGGCCCATGCCCATCCACACCGAGCCCTGCACCTGGCCTTCGACGGTGAGGCGGTTGAGCGCCTTGCCGCAATCATGCGCCACCCAGACATTGTCGACGGTGACGACGCCGGTCTCCTCGTCGACGCTGACCTCGACCACCTGGGCGGAGTAGCTGTAGCCCATGGTGCCGCCGATCGCGGCGCCGCGATATTTCTTGCCGCCATGGGAGGCCGGGATGGTGGAGAAATTGCCGGTGACGGTGATGGTGCCGCTGTCCTTGAGCGCCTCGGTCACCACCGCCTCGAAGCTCACGCCCTTGTCCTGCGCCCCGGCGCGATAGATCTCGCCCAGGCATTCGACGTCCTCGGGCCGGCAGTCGAGCTTGCGCGCCGCCGCCGCGATCAGCAGCTGCTTCAGGTTCTGCGCCGCGTCGATCGCGGCGTTGCCGACCATGAAGGTGACGCGCGAGGAATAGGAGCCGTTGTCCTTGGGCACCACCTCGCTGTCGCCGGTGACGATGCGGATGCGGGTGAGGTCGAGCCCCAGCACCTCGCCGACGCTCTGCACCAGGATGGTGGACGAGCCCTGGCCGATCTCGGCGGCGCCGGTGAGCACCACGATCGAGCCGTCGAAATCCAGCTTGAGCTTCACCGTGGCATGCGGCTCGCCGGTCCAGTTGACCGGCTTGGAGGCGCCGCTGATGTAATGCGAGCAGGCCATGCCCAGACCCTTGCCCTTGGGCATTCTGCCCTTGCGTGCGGCCCAGCCGCTTTCGCGCTCGACCCAGTCGAGGCATTGCGGCAGGCCGTAGCTGTTCACCATGAGATCGTTGTCGGTGAAGGTCGGCGCCGTGAGCGCGTTGGCGCGGCGCACCGCGAAGGGATCGAGGCCGAGCGCCTCGGCCATCTCGTCGAGCAGCGCCTCGAAGGCGAAACGCACATTGACCGTGCCGTGGCCGCGGAAGGCGCCGCAGGGCGGCGTGTTGGTGAGCACGCGCTTGCCGATGTATTTGACGCGCTTCAGATCGTAGATGGCGTAGAGCATCGAGCCGGAATAGAGGATGGTGACGACGCCGTAGCCGCTATGCGCGCCGCCGCGCTGGATGCATTCGCACTCGACCGCGGTGATGCGCCCGTCCCTGCGCAGTCCGATCTTGAGCCGCGTCTCCGTCTCGGGCCGGCCGCGATGGGTGAGGAAGGTCTCCTCGCGATTGACCACCAGGCGCACGCGCCCGCCGCCCGCCTTGCGCGCGAGCAGCGCCGCGATCAGCTCGACGTTGAGCGTCTCGGTGCGGCAGCCGAAGCCGCCGCCGACATGTGGCTTCACCACGCGGATCCGCGACATCTCCATGTCGAGGATCTGCGACAGCATGAGATGCACGTAATAGGGCACCTGGGTGCTGGCATGGACGGTCATGCGCCCGCGCACCGGGTCGTAATCGGCAAGCGCCGCATGCATCTCCATCTGGTTCTGGCAGACCTCGGCGCAGTGATAGCTTTTCTCGCGCACCAGATCGGCTTCGGCGAAGCCCTCGGCGACGTCGCCCAGCTCGAAGAAGACGTCGCGCTCGATGTTGCCCGGCCGGTGGTCGTGGAGCGCCACCGCGCCAGGCGCCATCGCCGCCTCGGCGGTGAAATAGGCCGGCAGTTCCCGCACCGTCAGGCGGATGAGCTTCAGCGCCGCGGCCGCCGTGGCATCGTCCACCGCCGCCACCGCCGCCACCGGCTCGCCGCGATAGCGCACGCGCTCGCGCGCCAGCGGATGCTCGGTGCGCGCCACCGGCAGCACGCCGAAGGTCTTGTCGCAATCGGCGCCGGTGACGATGGCGACGACGCCGGGCAGCGCCGCCGCCGACGAGACGTCGAGCTCCAGGATCTCGGCATGGGCGTGGGGGCTGCGGAAGATGCGGGCCGCCAGCGCGCCGGGCTCGATGAAATCGGCGGTGTATTTGGCGCGGCCCGACACCTTCTCCGGTCCGTCCACCATCGGCACGTATTGCCCGATCGTGTGCACCGCGCCGTCGCTCATCGCGCTTCTCCGCTGGCTTTGAGGCGCGCCGCATGCTGCACCGCCTCGATGATTTTGACATAGCCGGTGCAGCGGCAGATGTTGCTGGCCAGCGCTTCGCGGATCTCCGCCTCGCTGGGATCGCCGCAACGGCGCAGCAGCCCTTCCGACGCCATGATCAGCCCCGGCGTGCAATAGCCGCATTGCGCGCCGAGCTTCTCGTGAAAGCCGCGCTGCACCGCCGACAGCCTTCCGCCTTCGGCCAGCCCTTCCACCGTCTCGACGCGCTTGCCCTCGCAGCTCGCCGCGAGCGTCAGGCAGGAGAGCCGCGGCCGGTCGTCGAGCAGCACCGTGCAGGCGCCGCACTCGCCGCCGTCGCAGCCGGTCTTGGTGCCGGTGAGGCGGACGCTCTCGCGGAGATAATCGAGCAGCAGGAGACTGTCGGCGACGGCATCGACGCGCTTGCGTCCGTTGAGGATTAGCGTCAGAAGTCTTGTCATTACAAGACGCGCCCGATTGTTTTGTTGACTGATTATCAGTTTATTCCACAATTGCCTCGAAAGCAAGCCGGAAGTTGCGGCAAAGGCGGCGTCAAACGCCGCGAACCCCTCGGAAAAGCGAGGAATTACAGGGTTTTGGGAGGAGGGAAGCGGCATGACGACGGAGGGAGATCGCGGCGCGGCGACGCGGCGGGCATGGCTCGAGACCATCGAGCGTTTCCGCTTCGACCGCGATGCGCCGGGCTCGCAGCGCTACTGGTCGCCGCGGCTCGACACCGCGTCGCGCGACGAGATCCGGGCGATCCAGGAGGCGAAGCTCGCCGCTCTCCTGCCCTTCCTCTACGAGAACAGCCCCTTCTATCGCCGCCGCTTCGACCGGCTCGGGCTGCTGCCCTCCGACATCGCCGGGCTCGACGACCTCGCCGCCAGATGGCCGGTGGTCGACAAGGTCGAGATGAGCGAGGACGCGCGCGCCCATCCGCCTTACGGCACCTATACGACGATGAGCGACGCGGTCTGGGCCGAGCGCGGCTGGATGATGTTCTCCTCCTCCGGCAGCACCGGCACGCCGCGCGTGTTCCGCTATTCGCAGATCGACCGCGAGCTCTGGGCCTGGGCCAATGCCCGCGCGCTCCACGCCATGGAGTTCCGCAAGGGCGATACGATCTTCATGATCACCGGCTACGGGCCCCATGTCTGGGCCTGGGGCGTGCAGCAGGCGCTCGCCAAGATGAGCCTGCCGGTGATCCCCGGCGGCGGCATGGATGCCAAGGGCCGCGCCGGGATCGTGCTGCGCTTTCGTCCGACCATCCTGCTCTGCACGCCCTCCTATGCGCTCCATCTCGGCCGCGTGCTGCAGGAGATGGGCGCCGATCCCCGCGCCTCAGGCGTGCGCATGCTGTTCGTCGCCGGCGAGCCCGGCATCGGCGTGGCGGCGACGCGCGAGCGCATCGCCGATCTCTGGGGCGCGCGGCCGATCGAGTTCTACGGCTGCACCGAGGCGGCGCCTTCGGCCGGCGGCTTCTCCTGCCCGGCCTCGCATGTGGCGGGCAGCCCGGCGGCGACGCATCTCCTCGAGGACACGCAGATCTGGGAGGTGGTGGACCCCGCCACCGGCCATGCGTTGCCCGACGGCGCGCGCGGCCTCACCGTCTGCACCAACCTCAACTCCGAGGCTTCGCCGCAGCTCCGCTTCCTGGTCGGCGACTACGCCGTGCTCGACCGCTCGCCCTGCGTCTGCGGCCGCTCGCATGTCCGCGCCATGGGTTCGTTCTCCGGCCGCGCCGACGATCTCATCAATCTGCGCGGCATCAAGATGTTCCCGGTGCAGATCGAGGAGGCGGTGCGCTCCGTCCACGGCACCGGCGACGAGTTCGAGATCGCGCTCTCGACCAATGACGAAGGCATGGACGTGATGGTGGTGCGCATCGAGCATGCCGATTTCGCCTTGAGCGAGGGTTTGTCGCGCCGCATCGCCGGCGAGATCCGCGCCCGCTGCGAGGTGCGCGTCGATGTCGAGGTGCTGCGCCCCGGCACGCTGCCCAAGACCGAGTTCAAGGCGAAGCGCGTCCGGGACATGCGCGCGAAATAGCGCGGTCGCGCGCGAGCGCGCCGGCGGCCTTCACTTTGGTGCAGAGCTTTGATCGGGATCGTGCAGGAGGACTGCGCGGCGCGGGGCTAGACTGCGTCCAAATCCTGCGGTGCAGCCGGAACGCGACGCGGGCAAAGGCAAAATCGCGAGGGAGATGTGTATGAGCCCTGCCAACCGCTTCAACTTCATGCATTTCCTGCCCTACGTGTATCTGCCGGAGAACCACAAGGAGTTCCGCTCCCTGTGGGTCAACTTCTCCAACAAGTATTATGATCCGCAAAAGGGGCACGCGCTCTATCAGCGCTATCTCTCGGAACTGATCCTGGCGGACCGGCTGGGCTTTGACGCGGTGGTGGTGAACGAGCACCACAACACCGCCTACAGCATGATGGCGGCGCCCAATCTCATCGCCGCGGCGATCATCCCGCAGATCCGGAACGCCAAGATCTGCGTCTGGGGAACGCCGCCCAACCTAGAATATCCGAACCGCCTCGCCGAGGAATACGCCATGCTCAACGTCCTCTCCGAGGGGCGCCTCGAGGTGGCGTTCCCGCTCGGTACCGGCATGGAATATTGGGCGAACCCGATCAGCCCCGTGACCGCCCGCGAGCGGCACAAGGAATCCGTCGCCATCATCCTGCAGGCCTGGACCCGGGACGGGCCGACGCAATATTACGGCGATTTCTACACCTATCGCTTCCTCAATCCCTGGCCGCGCCCCTATCAGAAGCCGCATCCGCCCTGCTACATCGTCGGCACCGGCAGCCCGGAGACGGTGGAGCTCGCGGCCGAGCTGGGATTCGGCTATTCGGCGGTGTTCGTCACCAAGCAGAAGGCGCTCGAGCTCAACCGCACGCTGCGCGAGCGGGCGGCGCAGCACGGCCACCACATCCGGCCCGATCAGCTTCCGCTCGGCGTCATCACCTATGTCGCCGAGACGCAGGAGAAGGCCGAGAGCGAGGCGATCGAGCACATCCGCTACTTCTTCGAGGATGCGCTGCGCACCACGCCGGAATTCCTGGCGCCGCCGGGCTACATCTCGGTCGAGCAGCTGAAGGCGCGCGCGGCGCTCGCCGACAAGCTCCACGGCTCCTTCGACTTCAAGGCGATCAACGAGGCCTTCTTCGTCGCGGTCGGCACGCCCGACCAGGTGGTCGACCGGCTCGGCGAATGGGGCGAGATGATGGGCACCAATCATTTCAACATCCTCGGCGCGATCGGCAACATGCCGCATTGGAAGGTGGTGAAGAATCTCAGCCTTCTCGCCGAGCAGGTGATCCCGCGGCTGCGCAGCGAGGCGCCCGGCGCGCGCCGCGCCGCGGCCGAGTAGGGAGGGCAGCGCGATGCGCGACTTCGAACGCGAGGTGCACACGGTCAACGGCGTGAGGATCGTGATGCTGGCCGCCGGCCGGGGCGAGCCCCTGGTCTTCCTGCATGGCGCGGGAACCTTCCACGGCTTCGACTTCGCCAAGCCTTGGGCGGAGAAATACCGCGTGCTGATCCCGTTTCATCCGGGATTCGGCGAGTCCGGCGACGATCCCGCGATGACCGATCTGCACGATTACGTGATGCATTATCTCGACTTCTTCGACGCCCTCGGCCTCGCCAAGCTGCGGCTGGTGGGGTTCTCGCTCGGCGGCTATCTCGCCGCGAAGTTCGCCATGGAGCACGGCCACCGCGTCCACAAGCTGGTGCTGGTCGGACCGGCCGGGCTCAAGGACGCCAAGCATCCGACGGCCGATGTGCTGGCGCTTCCGGCCGAGCAGATTCCGGCCATGCTGGTGAGCAATTTCGAGGTGATCAAGCCGTATCTGCCGGCCAAGCCCGATCTCGATTTCATGGGCGACCGCTACCGCGAGATGACGACGGTCGCGCGGCTGCTGTGGGAGCGGCCCTGGGACCCGAAGATGCCGCGCTACCTGCATCGCATCCGGATGCCGACCCTGCTCGTTTGGGGCGGGGACGACCGGCTGATCCCGGCGGCGCAAAGCGAGAGCTGGCGGCGCCTCATTCCCCAGGCCGAGATCAGCATCTTCAAGGGCGCCGGCCATCTCGTGCTCGACGAGGCGCCGGCGGCGGTGCGGGCGGTGGCCGAGTTCCTCGCCTGATGCCGGCCTTGCCCGGCCGTGACGACCAAGCCTCCGGCAAAGGAGGCGGATAACGCGGCGCCGTCGCGGCGCCGATCGAGGGGAGGGGTTCATGACGCAGTCGCGCCGCTACGAGAATGCCCTGGTGGCCATGCTCTTCTTCACCTGGGGCACGGTCTTCCTCGATCGCATGGCCCAGCTCTACCTGGCGCCCTACATGATCCCCGATTTGCGCATGACCAACGAGCAGGTGGGCTTCCTCGCCTCGGTGGTGGCGCTGGCCTGGGCGGTGTCGACGCTGGTGTTCGGTGCGGTGTCCGACCGTTTCGGCCGCCGCACCGTGCTGATCCCGGCGGTGTTCGCATTCTCGCTGCTGTCCTGGCTCTCGGGCCTGGTCCAGACCTACGAGCAGATGCTGGTGGTGCGGGCGCTGTTGGGATTCGCCGAAGGCCCGTGCTTCTCGGTGATCATGGCGACGATGGAGGAATCCTCCACGCCGGGCCGGCGCGGCCGCAACATCGGCCTGGTCATCAGCGCCGCCTCGCTGATCGGCTCCGCCGTGGCGCCGGTGCTGACCACCCAGGTCGCGGAGCATTACGGCTGGCGCTGGGCCTTCTTCGTCGCCGGCGTTCCCGGCCTCATCCTCGGCTTGCTGATCCTGCTCTATGTCAAGGAGTCGAAAGGCCGGGCCGCGGGCGAGGTGATGCACGCCCAGCGCCCCGCCGGCCTGGCCGACTATTTCTCCGTGCTGCGCTATCGCAACATGCTGCTGTGCTGCATCGCCGGCGCCGCCAACCTGACCTGGCTCTTCCTGCTCAGCGTGTTCGGGCCGCTCTTCATCACCCAGGTCGCGCACCAGGCGCCGACCACGGCGGGCTTCCTGCTGGGCGCGACCGGCTTCGGCTCGTTCTTCGCCGGCATCATCTTTCCCGCGCTGTCCGACCGCACCGGCCGCAAGCCGATGCTGCTGTTCATGTCCGCGGTCTCCGCGCTGATCCCGCTGGCGTTGCTGGTGCCGGCGCTCTACCAGCATCTCTGGCTGCTGGCGGCGATCATGTTCCTCTTCAACATGGGCCAGGGGGTGACGGCGCTCGCCCTGGTGCTGGTGCCCACCGAGACCGTGCCGCCGCGTCTCGCCGCGACCGCGATCGGGCTGGCGACGATGGTGGCCGAGGTGGTCGGCGCGACGGTGGCGCCGGCCATCGGCGGCACGCTCGCTCAGCACTATGGGCTTGCACTGCCGCTGATGCTCGCGGCCGGCGGCATGGGCGCGGTCTTCATCGTCACGCTGTTCCTCAGCGAGACGGTGGCGAAGCCGGCGGCCTATGCCCGGCCGTCCCGCCGCGCGGCGTGACCGTCGCGCCGCTCAGCGCGCGGATCCGCCCGGCGGACGGTCCGCCTGACTTGGTCCGCCGGTAAGGCTCGCAAACAGCACCGCCAGGATGCCGGTCAGGAAGATGCCGTCGAACGTCCCGGCGCCGCCGATGGAGGCGACCGGCGCGCCCAATCCTTGCACCTTGTCGAGGTTGAGCAGATCGGCGCCGATCAGCGTGCCGAGGCTGCCGGCGACATAGGCCAGCGGCGCGGCGTTCTGGCGCGACAGCACCAGCGCCACGGCTGCGGTCGTCACGGCGGGAACGAATACCGGCAGCGCGATGCCCAGCCCGTGAACCGGATGGGCCAGGAGATGGCACACCGCGGCGACGCAGGCGATCGCCACGATGCCTCGGCCCCACAGCCGTCGCCGGGCGAGCAGATAGAGCGACACCACGCCGGGAATGAGCGCGCCGCCGACATTCACCGCGATGACGGTCCCCGGCCAGTCGACGACGACGGGGACCTCGTACTCCATGCCGAAGAAGGAGATCACCTGGCCCGACACGACTTGCTGCGGCGGCAGCTCGGCGACGGGGATGTTGAAGTAGCTGCCGATCAGCGATCCCACCAGCAGCAGCATGGCGGTCCGCGAGCTGACGCCCAGTCGCATATAGGCATAGCGCAGCGCGCCGATCTGCAGCAGAACGACGACGACCAGGAATATCCCGATCAGGATCGCGAAGAACGAGAGCGGCAGAGGGAGATAGTGAAGATGGCCGAGCCGCATGGTCGCTCACCGCAGTCGAAAGGGGGCCCGGTCGGCCGTCGGTCGGCCTAGCGGCTGGTGCACCGCGCGTTGCCCGGGCCGGTGCCGATGGCCAGCGTAGCCCAGAGCTTCAGCTTGCGCATGTATGGCAGTTCGCTCAAGCCCTGCCCCACCGCGTCGTCGTGGACGAAGACCATGCGCCGCGCCACGAGCTTGCCCGGCAGCCCCTACAAACGGGGGAGGGGCGCAAATTGTCCCGAAAGGTCTCGCGGCTTCGGGATGCGCCGGGCGCGGCAGCTCCCTCTGTCGCGCTTCGCTCATCGTTCGGTCTTTCGGATGATCCGGACGACGCCGGTTCGGATCGAAGGCCGGTCGGCAGGCCCCCATAGCCTATTGGTTGCCGCAATCCGTCGAGGCGGCCCAGCTGTCGAACAAGGTGGGGCCGAGATAGTCGTAGAACAGCGCGGTAAGGTCTTTGCGCGCGGTGGAATCCTTGTTCGGGTTCGCCTTGGTGCCGCGGATGGTCTTCAACTGCTGCAGTATGTCGGCCTCCTGCGGGAGCGCCTTGGCGTGAGATTTCAGCTCGTCTTCCAGCGCATCGAAGTATGCAGGAAACCCCGTCAGATCCCGGTGGCATGGGGTCTGATGACCGTGACCCGGCCGGGTGAGGAACTCCCGGCGCGATTGGACGCGCTTGCTGTTCAGGCGAACGATCAGGAAGCTGCGGCTCCAAAGATAGGCCCACTCGCCGCCGACCTGGATGGAGCCGACCGTAGCGAGATTGGTGCGGATGATCAGGACGGCGGAGAGGCCGACGACGAGGCCGGTCCAAAGCAGGTTCTTGTCAACGTCGATGTTGAACGCCCGTTGGGCCCAATCGTGCTTGTAAAGGAACGCGACGTAGAAACCGACGTTGATCAGCCCCCATCCGATGATGAACAGGTAGCCCCAGAGCGACCGGAAGACGGAAGTACCGTAGACGCGGCCGAAGCGGGTCCGCACCTCGGTCTGGGCGTCCGTTCCAATTGCAATTGCGGCGCAGATAAACGCGATAAAGCCACCGAGGAAGCCCTCGGTCACTACGCGGCCGAGTAAGGCCTACGCCAAGCCTTGAGCGTCGGCTCGACCTCGATGCTTTCGGCGATCGGATCGTGCGCGATGCGCTTGAGGCTTGCCGTGATCTGCTCTTCGCTGGAATCAGGACGGGAGGTGAGATCTTGCAGCGCCTGCTGCGCCTCCGGTATGTCCGTGTCGGCGCCCCGTACGGCGAGGCTCAGATCGCCGCTCTTGATCAAGTTCGCCAGTTGGCGCATGACCAACTCCCCGGTGCCGGCGCGCGCGAGCAACTCCCGAAGCGAAAGGCCGCCGGCCTTCAGGATGATTTGCATCAGGGTGCCAGCCATGTTGCGCTCCTTGAACTTTCATGCCGCGTGAGCAGCGAACTCATGAAGCCGTCGCGAGACCGGCTTCGCACCCTCGCCCTGCGATCTTAGCGCCCAAACCCTCGCAATAGATGAACGGTGCCGGGACCATCCCGCTCCGAGCAGTGTCTCGCCCCCGCATTGCCCGGCCGCTTGGGAGCGACGGTAAAGGCCGCCGGCGGCGGGGTCAAGGGAAGCGATGGAATCTGTCTGCCCCCTCACAACTTATTGAAGAGAAACGTCATTTCGCAGGATAGGGCGAACCTGCCGGATGACCCTCGTTCCGATGCTGCCGCGGGCTCGGCGACCAGGAGGGGCCACGAGTTGCGGCCGGTTCACGCCGCCCAAGCGGCCGATAGCAGGGCAGCCTGCGCGAGCACGGTGCGCGTCGCCGTCTCCTGCTTGTCGGGCGGATAGCCGTATTTGCGCAGGATGCGCTTGACCAGCACGCGAAGCTGCGCCCGCACATTCTCGCGCAGCGTCCAGTCGATCGTGACGTTGTTGCGGACCGTAATAACCAGCTCGCGTGCGATCGTGCGCAGCGTCTCGTCGCCGAGGACCTTGACCGCGCTGTCATTCGTCTCCAGCGCGTCGTAGAAGGCCAGTTCCTCCTCCGTCAGTCCCAGCTTTTCGCCGCGCGCATTGGCCTCGCGCATCTCCTTCGCGAGCTGGATCAGCTCCTCGATCACCTGCGCCGCTTCGATCGCGCGGTTCTGGTAGCGCCGGATGCTGTGCTCCAGCATCTCCGAGAAGGAGCGGGCCTGGACCAAATTCTTCCGCCGACGGGTGGCAAGCTCGCCCGCGAGCAGTTTTTGCAACAGCTCGACGGCAAGATTGCGCTGCGGCATGCCCCGCACCTCGGCGAGGAATTCGTCGGAGAGGATGGAGATGTCGGGCTTCGGCAGCCCCGCGGCGGCGAAAATGTCCACCACGCCTTCCGGCGCCACCGCGCGCGAGATGATCTGGCGCACCGCGTGATCCAGCTCCTCCTCGGGGCGCGCGTCGCCGGGGGCGCGCTTGGCGAGCACCGCCTGGACCGCCTGGAAGAAGGCCACATCGTCCCGGATGCGCAGCGCCTCCGCATGCGGCACCGACAATGCAAAGGACCGCGACAGCTCGCGCACCGCGCGCAGGCAGCGATCCTTGCCGTTTTCCTGCCGCAGGATGTGCTCCTGCGCCGACGGCAGCAGGCCCAGCCGCTGCTGCGGCGTGCCGCTCGTCCATGTCGACCGGTCGAATGGGCGCCGAAGCAACGTCTTCGCCGGATTCCCCCTATTGCTGTGCCAGCTTTGACCAAACTTGCGGAATAGCGCAATGGTTTCCCGGCTGCGGCACGGCCGCGCGGTCAAGGCTTGCCCCGGCGGCTACCGCTTGCCCTGTCGCCGGGCCGCCGCTAAATCGTCTGCGGCGGAGCACGGAAGGTGCGCCTTCCGGCGCGAAGCCCTATCGGACGATCACGGAGGCGCATCGTGGCAGCGGAAGCGGGCGTTGGGCGGTTCGGCAGCGGACAGGCGGTGCTGCGGATCGAGGACAAGGGGCTGCTGACCGGCGCGGGCGTCTTCGCCGGCGACGTGTCGATGACGGGTGAGACGCGCCTCTTCTTCCTGCGCTCGCCGCATGCGCATGCGCGGATCGTGTCGATCGACACTGCGGCCGCGCGGCGCCTGCCCGGCGTGGTCGCCATCGTCACCGGCGAGGATCTGGTCAAGGCCGGGGTCAAGCCGATCCCGATGGCCCCCGCCTTCCAGCGCCCGGACGGCACGCCCTCCACCACGCCGCCGCGCCGCGCGCTGGCTTTCGAGACCGTGCGCTTCGTCGGCGAGGCGGTGGCGGCGGTCGTCGCCGAGACCTATGCCGAGGCTCGCGATGCCGCCGAGGCGATCGAGATCGAATACGAGGAGCTGCCGGCCGCGGTCGAGATCGACCAGGCGGTGGCGGCCGATCCGCAGAACCTCATCGCCGAGATGCGCCACGGCGACGCCGCGGCGGCCGAGGCCGCATTCAAGCAGGCGGCGCATGTGGTGGAGATCGAGCTCGTCAATCAGCGCCTGCAGGCGGCGCCGATGGAGCCGCGCAGCGCGATTGCCTCCTATGACGCCGCCGGCGACCGCATCACGCTGCGGCTCAGCAGCCAGATGCCGTCGGGCGTGCGCGATTCGCTGTGCGACGAGGTGCTGGGCCTGCCGCACGAGAAGGTGCGCGTGCTGGTCGGCGATGTCGGCGGCGGCTTCGGCATGAAGACCGGGATCTATCCCGAGGACATCGTGGTGGCCTTCTGCACCCGGCTGGTGAAGCGCCCGGTCAAATGGGCGGCGGAGCGTCTCGAGGAGTTCCTCGCCGCGACCCATGGCCGCGACCTGCAGACCCGCGCGGCGCTGGCCTTCGACGCCTCGGGCCGCATCCTGGCCTTCCGCGTGAACTCTGAGGCGAATGTCGGCGCCTATGGCACCACGGTCGGCATCATCATCCAGCTGCTGATCGGCCCCTGGGTCTCGACCAGCATCTACGACATCAAGACCATCGACTACACGCTGCAGGCGGTGCTGACCAACACCGCGCCCACCGGCGCCTATCGCGGCGCCGGGCGGCCGGAGGCGATCTATATCATCGAGCGGCTGATGGACAAGGCGGCGCGCCAGCTCAAGCTCGATCCCACCGAGATCCGGCGGCGCAACATGATCCGGCCGGAGCAGATGCCCTACACCAACCCGATGGGGCAGGTCTACGACAGCGGCAAGTTCGAATCGGTGATGAACCAGGCGCTGAAGCTGGCGGATTGGCAGGGCTTCGAGGCGCGCGCCGAGGCCTCGCGCAAGCGCGGCAAGCTGCGCGGTCGCGGCATCGCCACCTTCCTCGAATGGACCGGCGGCAACGTGCTCGAGGAGCGCGCCACCGTCGCGGTGCGCGGCGATGGCGAGATCGAGATCTATTCCGCGACGCAGGCCATGGGCCAGGGCATCGCCACCAGCTTCGCCCAGCTCGCGGTCGACGTGTTCGGCGTGCCGATCGACAAGATCCGCATCGTCCAGGGCGACACCGACCGCGGCTCCGGCTTCGGCAGCGCCGGCTCGCGCTCGCTCTTCACCGGCGGCTCGGCCATCCATGTCGCCGCGGAGAAGGCCATGGCGACGGCGCGCGAGCTCGCCTCCTCGGCGCTCGAGGCCTCCGCCGCCGATATCGAATATGCCGGCGGCGTCTTCCAGGTCGCCGGGACCGACCATCGCGTCGGCCTCTTCGAGCTTGCCGCCCGCCAGCCCGGGCAGCGCATCTTCATCGACACCACCACCACCGCGGGCGGCCCCACCTGGCCCAATGGCTGTCATATCTGCGAGGTCGAGATCGATCCCCAGACCGGCCGCGTCGAGGTCGTCGACTACGCCTCGGTCAACGATGTCGGGCGCGCGGTCAACCCGATGATCGTCCGCGGGCAGCTCGATGGCGGCGCGGTGCAGGGCCTCGGCCAGGCGCTCACCGAGCATGTCGTCTACGAGCGCGACAGCGGCCAGGTGCAGAGCGCGAGCTTCATGGATTACGCCATGCCGCGCGCCGATCTGGTCCAGCGCTTCCGCAACGAGCTCGATCAGTCGACGCCCTGCCTCACCAACCCGCTGGGGGTGAAGGGCGTGGGCGAGCTCGGCACCATCGGCGCGACGCCCGCTGCGGTCAGCGCGGTGGCCGATGCGCTGGTGCGCGCCGGCCGCGCCGAATTCGCCGACCGGCTGCAGATGCCCTTGACCCCGCCGCGCGTCTGGCGGCTGCTGAACGGCGCCTCGGGCTGAGCCTCAGCCGAAGGCGAGCGGGCCGTAGAGCCAGACGATCCAGCCGCCGAGCGCCAGGAACGGTCCGAAGGGCAGGCGGTCGCCGCCGCTGAGGCGGCGCCGGACGAGCCCCTGCAGCAGCGCCGCCGCGAGCGCGGCGGCGGCGGCGATCAGCACCGCGCTCGGCAGACCCTGCCACGACACCCAGGCGCCGAGCGCGCCGAGCAGCTTGGCATCGCCCAGCCCCAACCCGTCGCGGCCGCGCCAGCGGCGATAGAGCGCCGCCGTCGCCCAGAAGACCAGGAAGCCCGCGGCGGCGCCGATGACGTGGTCGACGACGGCGTCGGGCATCAGCAGCGCGGTGGCGGCGATGCCGCCCGCCGCGACCGCCAGCACCAGCGGGTCCGGCAGCAGGTATGTCCGCCAATCCGCCGCCGCCAGCGCCAGCAGCAGCCAGCCCAGCGCGCAGCTCGCCCCGAGATCGGCGCCTTCGGTGAGCGCCGCCGCCCAGAGCGCGACGCCGAGCGCGCCCAGCTCCAGCAGCGGGTAGAGCGCGTCGATGCGGCCGCCACAATGGCGGCAGGCGCCGCGCAGCCAGAGAAAGCTCACGAGCGGCACCAGCTCGGCCGCACCGAGGCCATGGCCGCAGCGCGGGCAGGCCGAGCGCCCGAGCACCACGCCCCGTCCTTCCGGCAGCCGCGTCGCCAGCACCGAGAGAAAGCTGCCGACGATCGGCGCCATCACGATGACGAGGAGCCAGAGAGGCGGCGCGCTCATGGGGGTGCTGGTTTTATCTAAGGGTGGAAAGCACTAGCATGGCGGCACGCCCGGAGGAAACGCCCATGCCCGCGCCGTCGATCGAGTTCTTCTTCGATTGCTCCAGTCCCTGGACCTATCTCGCCTTCACCCGCATCCAGCCGCTCGCCGCCGAATGCGGCGCCGAGATCCGCTGGCGGCCGTTCCTGGTGGGTGGCGTCTTCAACACCGTCAATCCCAGCGTCTACGCCTCGCGCGAGAACCCGGTGCCGGTGAAGCAGGCCTATATGCGCAAGGACCTGCAGGATTGGGCGCGCTCGGCGGGGCTCGCCATCCGCTTTCCGCCCAGCGTCTTCCCGGTCAACAGCGTCAAGGCGATGCGCGGCTGCCTGCTGCTCGAGGCGGAGGGCGGGCTGGTGCCCTTCGCCCGCGCGGTGTTCGAGGCCTATTGGGGCGAGGACAAGGACGTTTCGCAGGATACGGTGCTGGCCGAGATCTGCGCCGGGCTCGGCATCGAGCCCGGGCGCTTCTTTGCCGGCATCGCCGAGGGCGCGATCAAGGACCGGCTGCGCGCCAATACCGAGGAGTTGGTGCGTCGCGGCGGCTTCGGCACGCCCACCATGTTCCTCGCTGGCGACGACATGTATTTCGGCAACGACCGCCTGCCGCTGCTGCGCGAGAAGCTGCGCGGGCGCTGATCACCATAGAGAGGAGGAGCCATGCGGCCGGTCCCGGTCGGCGCCAAAGGCAGCTTCACCCTGGTGGTGACGCCGGCGCATCTCGCCAGCAATTTCAAGGACGCGATGCTGCCGCCGGTGCTGTCGACGCCGGTGATGATCATGATCATGGAGAACGCCGCGCTCAACGCGCTGAAGCCCTATCTCGAGCCCGGCGAGAGCGCGGTCGGCACGCGCATCGACATCCGCCACGTCGCGGCGACGCCGGTGGGAGCCCGCGTCACCGGCGAGGCGGAAGTGACCGCGATTCTGGGACGGCGGATCGATTTCGCGGTCCGCGCCGCCGACGAGCATGAGGAGATCGGCGTCGGCACCCACGAGCGCGCGCTGGTCAGCCTCGCCCGCATCGCCGAGCGGCTCAAGGCCAAGGCAGGCTCCTAGGCCGCCGCCGGCCGCGCCTGCACCGCGCTGACGAGCCAGTCGCGGAAGAGGGCGATCTTGGGGGTCTCGGCGGTCTCCTGCGGCGCCACGACATAGAACCCCGCCTCGGCCGGGAGCTTCATATCGAAGGGCACGACCAGCCTTCCGGCGGCGATATCGGCCTCGACGAAGGCCGAGCGGCCGAGCGCCACGCCGAGCCCGTCCATTGCCGCCTGCAGCGCCATCAGGCTGAGGTCGAAAGTGAGCCCCGGCCGTGCCGCCAAGGCCTTGGGCAGCCCCGCCGCGGTCAGCCAGAGCTGCCAATCCTCGCGCGAGGTGCTGGCATGGATGAGCGTGTGCTGCGCCAAATCCTGCGGACGCTTCAACGGCTTCGGCCCCTTGAGCAAGGCCGGGCTGCAGACCGGGAAGATGTCCTCCGCCATCAGCCAGCGCGCCTCGAGCCCGGGCCAGCGGCCGCGGCCGTAGCGGATCGCGACATCGACCTCCTCGCGGCGGAAATCGACCAAGTGGGAAGACGTGCTGATCCGCACCTCGATGCCAGGATGCGCCTCCTGGAATCCCGCCAGCCGCGGCAGCAGCCATTTGGCGGCGAGCGAGGCCATGGTGCTGACGGTGAGGAGCTGCGCCTTCTCCGGCCGCCTGAGGCGCTCGGTGGCGAGCCGCAGATCCTCGAAGGCGGCGCGCACCGCCGGCAGGTATTCCTGTGCCTCGCGGGTGAGCAGCAGCGCGCGGCTGCGGCGCACGAACAGGCGCAGGCCCAGCTGCTCCTCGAGCCGGCGGATCTGATGGCTGATCGCGGTCTGCGTCACGTTGAGCTCCGCCGCCGCCCGGGTGAAGCTCAGATGCCGCGCCGCCGCCTCGAAGGCGCGCAGCCCGTTAAGCGAGGGAAGGTCGCTCATCGGCGTCTCTATTCATGATATTTTCTCATGTATATCGTGAGAAACCATCGTTTGTTGGCGGCCCGGTCCTGCATAAATATGTCGCAGTTTCACACAGTCAATTGGGTGACGCCATGGCCGACATAACCTGCGAACACCTGATAATTTCTCAAGGCACCGGCCGCTGGGCGCGGCTCGCCGAGAAGCTGGCGCAATGGCGCCGGCGCCGCGAGGGGCGGGCGTCGCTGGCCCGTTTCGACGCGCGCGCGTTGCGCGATATCGGCTTGACGCCGGCCGACGCGGCAACTGAGATCAACAAGCCCTTCTGGCGGGCGTGAGCCGAGAGCGAGCGAGGAGCATCATGGAAGGCATCGCCACCACCATCGAGACCATCGAGGCGCCGCTCACCTATCTCGTGCCGACGGGCGAGCCGCTCTTTGCCTACAACTATGAGCCGCCGCCGGGAATGCCGCTGCGCTCCGGGCGCTACGAGCCGCAGCGCGTCACCGTGCGCAACGGCCGCGCCATCGCCGGCGAGCTGTCGCTCGACCGCGAGGGGTTCGTGCTGCTCCGCTCGCCCAGCGCGGTCGCCGACTTCTACGATCCGGACGAGGTCAAGCGCGTCTACTTCCCCGAGGTCGAGCGCCTGCTCAAGCAGGCGACCGGCGCCGAAAAGGTGGTGATCTTCGACCATACCGTGCGCAACACCGCGCCCGAGAAGCAGAGCGGCCGCGCGGTGCGCGGCGCCGCTTCCCGCGTCCACAACGACTACACCGAGGCCTCGGCGCCGCAGCGCTTGCGCGATCTGCTGCCGCCGGCGGAGGCCGAGGCCCGGCTCCGGCGGCGCTACGCCGAAATCAATGTCTGGCGCCCGATCAGGGGCCCGGTCGAGAGCACGCCGCTGGCGCTGTGCGACGCCCGCACCGTCGACCCCGCCGATCTCGTCCGCTCGGAGCTGCGCTATCCCGACCGCACCGGCGAGATCTATGCCGTGACCTATTCGCCGCGCCACCGCTGGTTCTATTTCCCGAGGATGCGCGCCGACGAGGCCGTGCTGATCAAATGTTTCGACAGCGCCCGCGACGGCCGGGCCCGCATCTCGATCCACACCGCCTTCGACGACCCCACCACCCCCGCCGACGCGGCGCCGCGCGAAAGCATCGAGGTCCGCGCCTTTCTGTTTTTCTGAAGCGGCGGGCAATCGAGCGGATCGCTCTGGATGCGCCACGGAGGCGCGGAGAACACGGAGAGCGGCTAAACGGGCCACGCCGCAGCCGAGGAAGCTTTAAATTCTTCTCCATGACCTCCGTGTCTCCGTGGTGCGTCCTTCCGGGGCGGTGGTAAACGTAATCGCTTGCGTTTGCAACTAAGTCGCGCGATACTTTCCTCCGGCGCCAGGGGAGGGAAGCCATGGATTTCGGCTATTTCACGCTGTCGGACAACCGCTACCCCGACAACCCGCGCACGCCCGAGCAGTTCGTCGGCGAGATCTACCGCCAGGCGCTTTATGCCGAGGAGATCGGCCTCAACTCCGCCTGGATCGGCGAGCATCATTTCAACCTGCTCGGCGTCAACCCCTGCCCAAACATCCTGCTGGCGCAGCTCGCCGGCGCCACCAAGCGCATCCGCCTCGCGCCGGCGGTGGTGCTGCTGCCGGTGCATCATCCGCTGCACGTCGCCGAGGAATGGGCGACGCTCGACCTGCTCTCCGGCGGGCGCGTCGACTTCGCCGCCGGGCGCGGCTACGACCGCGCCGAATACGCGCCCTTCGCCGCGCCCTTCCACGACTCCGCCGAGATCTTCGCCGAAGGCCTCGAGATCCTGTGGCGCGCCTGGACCGAGCCCGGCCGCTGGTCGCACAAGGGCAAGTACTATGCCTTCGAGGACATCGAGGTGCGGCCGCATCCGCTGCAGCGGCCGCTCCGCCCCTATGTCGCCTGCTTCTCGCGGATCTCGATGGAGCTCGCGGCGCGCAACGACTGGAACATCATCTTCGCGCCGTTCGCCGCCGCCATGGTCTATGGCAGCCTGGCGCAGGGCGTGGCGGCCTTCCGCGAGGAATGCGCCAGGCAGGGACGCGCCCCGCGCCGCGCCATGTGCAGCTATTTCATCCACATCGCCGACACCAAGGCAGAGGAGGATTACGGCCGCGCCGCGCTGCTGCGCTATTTCAAGGACGCGCTGATCGCCGCCTTCCCCGCCGATGCCAAGACGGTGCCGCCGACGCTGCGCTATTTCCTCGAGATCGTCGATATCCTCAAGACCATGAAGGCGGAGAACCTCACCTCCAAATCCATCCTCACCGGCAGCCCGCAGAAGATCATCGACGAGCTCAAATCGATCGAGGCCGCCGGCATCGCCGAGGTCATCCTCTATTTCAATTACGGCCTCAAGCCCTACGCCATGGTGACGGAGCAGATGGACCGCTTCGCCCGCGAGATCATGCCGGCCTTCGCGCGCTGAACCGGATGTTCGATCTCGGCGACTATCTGCCCTATCTCATCAACCGCGCCGGCATGCGGCTGGCGGCGCAGTTCGGCCGCGACATCGCCTCGACCGGCCTCGGCATCCAGGAATGGCGCGTCCTGGCGGCGCTCGCCGCCGCCGGCGAGCAGCGGCTCTCGGGCCTCGCCGAGCTCACCTCGATCGAGCTCTCGACCCTGTCGCGCCTGGTCGGCCGCATGGCGCGCGACGGGCTGGTCCGGCGCGGCCGCGCCGAGGCCGACAAGCGCGCGCTGCGGGTGGCGCTCACCGCCAAGGGGGAGCGCAAGACCGGCGCCGTGATCCCGACCGCGCGGCGCTACGAGCGCGCGGCGCTGGCCGGGCTCAGCGCCGGCGAGGCGCAGAGCCTGAAGCGCCTGCTGCGTCGCGTCTACGGCAACCTGGACGCGCTGGACGCGGGGACATAGGCCGCTGCCCGCGCGATTTGCCTTGGCGGCGTCAGGACGCTAATTCCTCCCGCCGGAGATCGAGGGAAGGCGATGGCACGCGAGTCCATGCAATACGATGTCGTGATCGTGGGCGGCGGCCCGGCGGGGCTGGCCGCGGCGATCCGGCTGAAGCAGCTCGCCGCCGAGCATGGCGCCGAGCTCGGCGTCTGCATCATCGAAAAAGGCTCGGAGATCGGCGCGCATATCCTGTCGGGCGCGGTGGTGGATCCGATCGCGCTCAACGAGCTCATCCCGGACTGGAAGGAGAAGGGCGCGCCGCTGCACACGCCGGTCACCGACGACCGCTTCTACTATCTCACCGAGAAGAGCGCGCTGCGCGTGCCCGGGGCGCTGATGCCGCCGCTGCTCAGCAATCACGGCTGCTACGCCGTGAGCCTCGGCAATGTCTGCCGCTGGCTGGCGCAGCAGGCGGAGGCGGCGGGGGTCGAGATCTATGCCGGCTTCGCCGGCGCCGAGCTGCTGTTCCACGATGACGGCTCGATCAAGGGCGTCGCCACCGGCGATATGGGCATCGGCAAATCGGGCGAGCATACCGACCGCTACACGCCGGGGGTCGAGCTGCACGGCAAGTACACGCTCTTTGCCGAAGGCGCGCGCGGCAGCCTCTCGGCGCAGCTGATGGAGCGCTTTCACCTGAGGGACGGCGTCGATCCCCAGAAATACGGCATCGGCCTCAAGGAGCTGTGGCAGATCGATCCGGCCAGGCACAAGCCGGGGCTGGTGCTCCACACCATGGGCTGGCCGCTCGACGACAAGACCTTCGGCGGCTCCTTCATGTACCACCTCGAGGACAACCAGGTCTCGCTCGGCTTCGTCGTCAACCTCGACTACTGGAACCCGCATCTCTCGCCCTTCGAGGAGTTCCAGCGCTTCAAGCATCACCCGCTGGTGCGGCCCTATCTCGAGGGCGGCAAGCGCATCGCCTATGGCGCGCGCGCGATCAACGAGGGCGGGCTGCAATCGATACCGAAGCTGGCCTTTCCCGGCGGCGCGCTGATCGGCTGCGCCGCCGGCTTCGTCAACGTGCCGCGCATCAAGGGCAGCCACAATGCGATGAAGACCGGCATGCTCGCCGCCGAGGCCGCCTTCGCCCGCATCGCCGCCGGCTCCGAAGGCCATGACGTGCTCGACAACTTACGAGAGCGCCTTCCGCGCGAGCTGGGCCTATCAGGATCTGTGGAAGGTGCGCAACGTCAAGCCGGGGCTGCGCTGGGGCGCACGGCTCGGCACGATCCACGGCGCCGTGCAGATGTGGCTGCAGTGCCTCGGGCTCGGCTGGCTGCTGCCCTACACGCTGCATCACCGCAAGGCCGATAGCGACAGCCTGACGCCCGCCGCCGAGGCGCCGGCGATCGCCTATCCCAAGCCCGACGGCGTCATCAGCTTCGACCGGCTCTCCTCGGTCTATCTCTCCAACACCAACCACCGCGAGGACCAGCCCTCGCATCTCAAGCTCAAGGACCCGTCGGTCCCGATCGCCTACACGCTGCCGGTCTATGACGAGCCGGCGCAGCGCTACTGCCCGGCCGGGGTCTACGAGATCGTGCGCGATGCCGACGGCGCCAATCCGCGCTTCGTCATCAATTTCCAGAACTGCGTCCACTGCAAGACCTGCGACATCAAGGACCCGCCGCAGAACATCGTCTGGACCGTGCCCGAAGGCGGCGGCGGCCCCAACTATCCCAATATGTGAGCCGCCGGCGCGCTGTCATCTTATTGAAAGAATCCCGTAAGGATCGTGCAAGGTCGTTGCGCCATCCATAGTCGGCGCCTGCGCCGGCTCCGGCACGCGCCGGCCCGGGCGGATCACCCGTAAGTTCGGTGTAAGTTTTCTTCCCTATAGGTCGCCTTCGATCCGGAAGGTCGCCGCCGGATCTTCCTGCGCGACCGCCGTCGTCCCCTGGGACCGTTTGGAGAGTGAAGGCCATGCTCGAGACGCAACGGTCGCAGCGAATGGCCGCGCTTGTCGGCCGGCGTCCGCTCTGGGTCCAGCTCGGCATCGTCGCGGCACTCGGCGCGGCGCTGCTGCTGGTCGTTGCGCTTGGCGGCCTCTTCACCCGCAGCACGGTCGAGGAGAAGCCGGTCGCCAGCGAGAGCGCCGACAGCTTCCGCCCGACCGCGGAGCAATGGACCAGCCTCACCACGGCGCCGGTGAAGGAGATGACCTTCCGCGCGCTGCGCCAGACCGACGGCAAGATCGCCTATGACGACGACACGACCACGCCCGTCTTCTCGCCCTATACCGGTCGCGTCACCCAGCTCTTCGCCAAGGCCGGCGACCATGTCGAGAAGGGCGCGCCGCTGATGGCGGTGGCCGCCTCCGAATTCGTCCAGGGCCAGAACGATCTCATCGCCGCGCTGCAGGGCTTGAACGCCGCGCGCGCCCAGCTCCGCCTCGCCACCATCAACGAGAAGCGCCAGCACGAGCTCTACGATGCCAAGGCCGGCGCGCTCAAGGATTGGCAGCAGGCGCAGGCCGATCTCGAATCCGCCAAGGCCAGCGCCTCCACCGCCGAGATCGCGCTCGCCGCGGTGCGCGGCCGCCTGCGCATCCTGGGTGCCAGCGATGCGGAGATCGCGCGCATCGAATCCGCCAAGAGCGCGACGCTGGGCGCGGTGTCGATCGTCACGGCGCCGATCGGTGGCGTGGTGACCCAGCGCCAGGTCGGGCTCGGCCAATACATCAACAGCGCCGCCGGCGGCGCCGCCAACCCGGTCTTCTCGATCGGCAATCTCGCCACCGTCTGGCTGCTCGCCAACGTGCGCGAGGAGGATGCGCCGCTGATGCAGGTGGGCGAGCCGGTCGAGGTGCGGGTGCTGGCGCTTCCCGGCCGCGTCTTCAAGGCGAAGCTCACCTATGTCGGGCCGTCGATCGACCCCAATCTGCACCGCCTGCCGGTGCGGGCGGAGGTGGAGAATTCCGACTTCGTCCTGAAGCCCGAGATGTTCGCCACCTTCAGCATCGTCACCGGCAAGGACGTCACCGCGCCGGCGGTGCCCGAAGAGGCGGTGGTGCGCGAAGGCGACACCGCCCGCGTCTGGGTGGTGCGTCCGGACAAGTCGGTGGCGCTGCGGCAAATTCGCGCCGGCCGAACGAGCGACGGCGAGATCGAGGTCCTGGCCGGGCTCAAGCCGGGCGAGACCGTCATCTCCGGCGGCAGCCTGTTCATCGACCGCGCCGCCAAGACCGACTGACCGCCATGGCGCGCGCTCGCAAGGCAAGGGGATGGCGGCCGTGATCCCGCCCGCAGGCGTCGAGCGATGAACGGCATCGTCGTCTTCGCGCTCCGGCAGCGCGTGCTGATGGTGATCCTCTTCGCCGCCCTCGTCGGCGCCGGCGTGGTCGCCTTCCTGCGGCTCAACATCGAGGCCTATCCCGACCCGGTGCCGCCGCTCGTCGAGGTGATCACCCAGAGCAGCGGCCAGTCGGCCGAGGAGATCGAGCGCTACATCACCATCCCGATCGAGATCCAGCTCGCGGGACTCCAGCATGTCAAATCGGTGGAGACGATCTCGCTGTTCGGCCTCAGCGACGTGCGGGTGCAGTTCACCTACGACTTCACCTACCAGGAGGCGGAGCAGAGGGTCATCAACCAGCTGACCCAGCTCGCGCCGCTGCCCAACGGCGCCACGCCCGGCATCTCGCCCGAGAGCCCGATCGGCGAGATCTACCGCTACCGCGTGGTCGGCCCCAAGGGCTATTCGGTGATGGATCTCAAGACCATCCAGGACTGGATCCTGGAGCGCCGCTTCAAGGCGGTGCCCGGCGTCGTCGATGTCAGCGGCTGGGGCGGCAAGACCAAGACCTACCAGGTCACGGTCGACCAGAACAAGCTGGTGGATTACGGGCTGAGCATCCCGCAGGTGCTGCAGGCGCTCAACAACAGCAACGTCAATGTCGGCGGCCAGACGGTGAATTTCGGGCCGCAATCGGCGGTGGTGCGCGGCGTCGGCCTCATCCACACCATGGCCGACATCGCCAACACCATGGTCAGCGCCAACAACGGCTCGCCGGTGCGGATCAAGGACATCGCCACCGTCGAGGTCGGCCATCAGCCGCGCCTGGGCATCGCCGGCCAGGACGACGACGACGACATCGTGCAGGGCGTCGTGCTGATGCGCCGCGGCGAGCAGAGCCTGCCCACCATCCGCCGCGTCGAAGCCGAGATGGCGAGGATCAACGCGTCGAGCATCCTGCCGCCCGGCGTCCATCTCGTGAAGATCTACGACCGCGCCGAGCTGATCGGCGTCACCACCCACACCGTGCTGCACAACCTGATCTTCGGCATCGTGCTGATCTTCGTGATCCAGTGGCTCTTTCTCGGCAATCTCCGCAGCGCCATCATCGTCGCCGCCACCATTCCCTTCGCGCTCTTCTTCGCCGTCATCATCATGACGGTACGCGGCGAATCCGCCAACCTGCTGTCGGTGGGGGCGATCGATTTCGGCCTGATCGTCGACGCCACGGTGATCATGGTGGAGAACATCTACCGCCATCTCGCGCAGAAGCCGGGCGAGCGCTTCGACCTCTCGCCGGTGCTGCATCGCTTGCAGACGCAGACCGGCCTCGGCGGCAAGTTCGCGGCCATCGCCAATTCGGCCCTCGAGGTGAACAGGGCGATCTTCTTCTCGGCGGCGATCATCATCGCCGCCTTCGTGCCGCTGTTCACGCTCTCCGGCGTCGAAGGCCACATCTTCGGTCCCATGGCCAAGACCTATGCCTATGCCATCGCCGGCGGCCTCATCGCCACCTTCACCGTGGCGCCGGCGCTGAGCGCGCTGCTGCTGCCGGCGAAAGTGGACGAGAGCGAGACCCTGCTCGTCCGGGGGCTGCGCCGGGTCTACACCCCGGTGCTGGCCTTCACCCTCAACAACCGCGCGCTCACGCTCGGCCTCGCGGCGCTGCTGGTCGTCGCCACCGGGCTCGCGCTCCGCTCCCTCGGCATGGAATTCCTGCCCAAGCTGGAAGAAGGCAATCTCTGGATCCGCGCCAGCCTGCCGCCGACGATCTCGCTCGAGGAGGCGGAGGGCTATGTCAACCGCATGCGCCACATCATCAAGGGCTTCCCGGAGGCGCAGACCGTCATCTCCCAGCTCGGGCGCCCCGATGACGGCACCGACACCAGCGGGTTCTCCAATGCCGAGTTCAACGTGCCGCTGACGCCGGCCGACACTTGGCCCCACCACATCGACAAGGAGGAGCTGATCCGCCAGGTCGATGCGGCGCTGGCGGCGCCGTTCCCCGGGGTCGACTTCAACTTCTCGCAGAACATCGAGGACAATGTCGAAGAGGCCGCATCGGGGGTCAAAGGCGAAAACTCGATCAAGCTCTACGGCAACGATCTCGAGGCGCTGCAGAAGACCGCCTACCAGATCCGGGCGGTGCTGGAGACCATCCCGGGAATGGCCGACATCTCCGTCTTCGACGCGTTCGGCCAGCCCACCGTCGACGTCGAGATCGACCGCGAGCGCGCCGCGCGCTACGGGCTGGCGCCGGGCGACATCAACTCGACCATCACCGCCGCGATCGGCGGCGAGGCCGCCGGCAACCTTTACGAATACGGCAGCGACCGCAACTTCCCGATCGTCGTGCGCCTGGCGCCGCAATTCCGCCAGAGCCTCGAGGCCATGCGCCGCATCCCGATCGGCGCGCCCAACCCCTCCGGCACCGGCATCGTCCCGATCCCGCTGAGCGACGTCGCCAAGGTCGAGCTGGTGCCGGGATACTCCTTCATCTATCGCGAGAACCAGGAGCGCTACATCCCGATCAAGTTCAGCGTGCGCGGCCGCGATCTCGGCAGCGCGGTGCTGGAGGCGCAGCACAAGATCGCCGAGCAGGTCCATCTGCCCGCCGGCAGCCGCATGGAATGGGTGGGCGAGTTCGGCGATCTGCAGGAGGCGATCGGGCGGCTCGCGGTGGTGGTGCCGATCAGCCTGGCGCTGATTGCGATGCTGCTGTTCTTCAACTTCTCGTCGGTGGTCGACACGCTGCTCGCCGCCAGCGTCATGCCGATGGCGCTGATCGGCGGCATCCTCGCGCTGTTCTTCACCGGCACGCCGTTCAGCGTCTCGGCGGCGATCGGCTTCGTCGCGCTGTTCGGTATCGCCGCCATGGACGGCGTCATCGTGCTCTCCTACTACAACAACCTGATCGAGACCGGCATGGACCGGGCCGCGGCGGTGCTGCGCGCCTGCGCCGTGCAGATGCGGCCGGTGATGATGACCTGCATCGTCGCCTGCGTCGGCTTGCTGCCGGCCGCGATCTCGACCGGCATCGGCTCGCAGGTCCAGAAGCCGATGGCGCTGGTGGTGGTGGGCGGCGTCCTGCTGGCGCCGGTGCTCATCCTGGTGCTGCTGCCGGTGCTGATCGACCTGTTCTCGCGCCGGCGGGCGTCGGCCGCGGCGGCTTCGGCCGAGCAGCCGGCGGAATAGCGCCATGGCCGCGATCACCCGCGCCCTGCCGCTCGTCGCCCTGGCGCTGCTCGCCGGCTGCACGGTGGGCCCCGATTTCGAGCCGCCGGCGGCGCCCGAGGTCAAGGGCTACACGCCGCAGCCCTTGCCCGCGGAGACCGCCTCGGCCGAGGTCAAGGACGGCGCGGCGCAGCGCTTCGTCGCCGGCCTCGACATTCCCGGGCAATGGTGGACGCTGTTCCATTCGCCGGCGCTCAGCGCGCTGATCGCGCAGGCGCTCAAGGCCAATCCCGATCTCCAGGCGGCCCAGGCGGCGCTGCGCATCGCCGAGGAGAACGCCGCGGCGCAGCAGGGCTACTTTTATCCCACCGTCGCCGCCAGCCCGTCGATCGCCCGCTACAAGAATCCCACCGCGGTGCTCGCGCCGACGCTGTCCAACGGCACGCCCTACTTCAATCTCTACACGCCGCAGCTTGTCGTCTCCTACGCGCCGGACGTGTTCGGGCTCAACCGCCGCACGGTCGAAGGCCTGGTGGCGCAGGCCGAGGCGCAGCGCTATCAGCTCGCGGCGACATATCTGACGCTGACCTCGAATGTGGTGACGGCGGCGGTTATGGAGGCGAGCCTGCGCGGCCAGATCGCGGCGACGCAGGACATCATCGGGCTGGAGACCGAGCAGCTCGAGCTCTTCCGCAAGCAATTGGCGCTGGGCCAGATCGCCGAGGTCGATGTGGCGCAGCAGGAGGCGGCGCTGGCGCAGGCGGAGGCCGCCCTGCCGCCGCTGCAGAAGCAGCTGGCGCAGCAGCGCGATCTCATCGCCGCCCTGGTCGGCCGCTATCCCAGCGAGGAGGTGGCCGAGACCTTCGAGCTGAAGGGCATGGAGCTGCCGCTGGAGCTGCCGGTGAGCCTGCCGGCCAAGCTGGTGGAGCAGCGTCCCGATGTGCGGCAGGCGGAGGAGAATCTGCATTTCGCCAGCGCCGAGATCGGCGTGGCGGTGGCCAACCGGCTGCCGAACCTCACGCTCAGCGGCAGCGTCGGCACCACCGCCGCTCAAACCGGCCGGCTGTTCTCCAACGGCACCGGCTTCTGGGACGTCATCGCCAGCCTGACGCAACCGGTCTTCGACGGCGGCACGCTGCTGCACAAGGAACGCGCGGCGCGCGCCGCCTTCGACCAGGCGGTCGCGCAGTACCGCGCCACCGTCATCACCGCGATGCAGAACGTCGCCGACACCCTGCGCGCGCTGCAATACGATGCCGACGCGCTGAAGGCGGCGGCCCATGCCGAGAGCGCCGCCGCGCACAGCCTCAATCTCGTCCGCGCGCAGGTGCGCCTCGGCTCGGTCAACTATCTGGCGCTGCTCACCGCGCAGACCACCTATCAGCAGGCGGAGGTGGCGCTGGTGCAGGCGCAAGCCGGCCGGCTGGCGGACACCGCGGCGCTCTTCCAGGCGCTGGGCGGCGGCTGGTGGAATCCGCCGCCGCCCGCGGCCGAAAGCGACGGCCCGGCCGCCGCTGCCATGCGCGCCAAGCCCGAGGACAAGTCGCGCGGCTGGCTCGACAGCATTCTTGAGCCCTTCGGGCTCTAGGAGCCTGTCCGGGCGGTTTCGAGCGCCGCTCGATCGCGAGGAGACGGCACATGCGGCTGCTCATCGTCGAGGACAATCCGGAGATGTCGCGGCTGCTGAGCGCGGGCCTCGCCGCCACCGGCTTTGCCAGCGACGTGGCGGAGACCGCCGGCGCCGCCTCGGCGGCGCTGGCGACGACGCGGTTCGCCGCAATCATCCTCGATCTCGGCCTGCCGGACGCGGACGGCCTCACCCTGCTGCGCGCGCTGCGCCAGCGCAACGATGCGACGCCGGTGCTCATCCTGACCGCGCGCGGCGGCGCGCAGCATCGCGCCGAAGGACTGAACAGCGGCGCCGACGACTACCTCGCCAAGCCCTTCGCCTTCGACGAGCTCGTTGCGCGGATCCAGGCGCTGCTGCGGCGGCCGGGCAATGTGCTCGGGCGCTCGCTCCAGCTCGGCAACGTCTCGCTCGACACCGAGGCGCGTCAGGTTTTCATCGACGCGCGCCCGCGCTTCTTCTCCTCGCGCGAGGTCGCGGTGCTGGAGCTGCTGCTGCGGCATGGCGGCAGGGTGGTGAAACAGCGCGATCTCGAGGAGCACATCTTCGGCCCGTCGAGCGCGATCGAATCGAACGCCGTCGAGGTCTATGTGCATCGCCTGCGCAAGCAGCTGGCCGAGGCCGCGGCGACGGTGCGGATTCACACCATCCGCGGCGTCGGCTACGTCATGGTGGCGAGCGAGTAGCGCCGGCCTGCGCGCCGGGCGCGGCAGCCCTGCGCTCGCCGCATCGCTGTTCAAACCCGCCGCCATCCGCGATAGACTGCGGACAAAAGATACACGCGGGCGGTAATCTCCGAGCAGGAGGCGTCGCATGGTGCGTCTCACCATCAATGGCCACGAGCAGCAGGTCGATGTCGATCCCGACACGCCGCTGCTCTGGGTGCTGCGCGACACGCTCGGGCTCACCGGCACGAAATATGGCTGCGGCATCGCCCAATGCGGCGCCTGCACGGTGCATGTCGAGGGCGACGCGGTGCGCTCCTGCGCCGTCACCGCCGCCGCCGTCGAAGGGCAGAAGATTGTCACCATCGAGGGGCTGTCGGCGGACGGCAGCCATGCGGTGCAGCGCGCCTGGATCGAGGCCGAGGTGCCGCAATGCGGCTATTGCCAGATCGGCATGATGATGGCCGCGGCGGCGCTGCTCGGCGACAAGCCCAGGCCGACCGATGCCGAGATCGACAGGGCGATCACCAACATCTGCCGCTGCGGCACCTATACCCGCATCCGCGCGGCGATCCATCTCGCCGCGGCCAAGGCGTGAGCGTCGGCCATGACCCCGCTCGATGTCCCCACGCTCGGCCGCCGCGCCTTCCTGGCGAGTTCGGCCGCCCTCGGCGGCGGATTGATGCTCGGCCTGGCGCTGCGCCGCCTTGCCGGCGCCGCCGAGAACGAAGCCGGCACCCAGGTCACCAACTGGATCATCATCAAGCCCGACAACACCATCATCGTGCGCATCGCCCGCTCCGAGATGGGGCAGGGGAGCTTCACCGCGCTGCCGATGCTGGTGTGCGAGGAGCTCGAATGCGATTGGAGCAAGGTCAAGGGCGAATACGCCTCGGCCAGCGACAATCTCGACAACTCCTTCGGCTCGATGGCGACCGGCGGCAGCCGCGCCATTCGCGAATCGCAGGAGATGCTGCGCCGCGCCGGCGCCGCCGCGCGCGAGATGCTGCTTGCCGCCGCGGCGCAGAAATGGGGCGTGCCGCGCTCCGAGCTCAAGGCCGAGAACAGCGTCATCACCCATATCCCCACCGGCCGCACCATGACCTACGGCGAGATCGCCGAGGCGGCCTCCAAGCTGACGCCGCCGAGCACGGTCACGCTCAAGGATCCCAAGGACTGGAAGCTGGTGGGCAAGGCGCAGATGCGCTTCGACATCGCCGACAAGGTGATGGGGCGGCCCGTCTACGGCATCGATGTGCGCCTCCCCGGCATGCTCTACGCGACCTTGGCGCAATGCCCGGTCTTCGGCGGCAAGCTCGCGGGCTATGACGAGGCCGCGATCAAGGCGATGCCGGGTTTCCGCCAGGTGGTGCCGATGGACGATGCGGTGGCGGTGGTGGCCGACAGCTACTGGCAGGCGCATCAGGCGCTGGCCGCGCTGCCGATAACCTGGGACGAGGGCCCCAACGCCGCGCTCGACGACGCTGCCATCGCCGGGATGCTGCGCGGCGGCCTCGCTGCCGCCGACGCGGCGGTGGCGGCGACAGCCGGCGACGTCGGCGCCGCGCTCGCCGGCGCGTCCCGACGCGTCGAGGCGGAATATCACGTGCCGTTCCTCGCCCATGCGACGATGGAGACGATGAACTGCACCGCCCAGGTGCTGCCGGGCAAGGTCGAGGTCTGGGCGCCGTCGCAGAACGCGCAGGCGGCGCTCGCCGTCGCGGCGAAAGCGGCCGGGGTCGATCCCAGGGATGTCGAGGTGCACATCACCATGCTCGGCGGCGGCTTCGGCCGGCGCGGCGCGGTGCAGGATTTCGTGCATCAGGCGGTGGTGATCGCCAAGGCCGTCGGCCGGCCGGTGAAGCTGCTGTGGTCGCGCGAAGAGGATATGCGCCACGATTTCTACCGGCCGGTCAGCATGGCGAAGCTCACCGCCGGGCTCGACGCCGCCGGCATGCCGGTCGCCTGGCGGGTACGCCTTACCGGCCAGTCGATCCTCGCCTCGTTCCGGCCGCAGGCCATCAAGAACGGGCTCGACCGCAACTTCGTCGAAGGCATGGCCGAGGTGCCTTACGAATTTCCCAATCTCCTGGTCGACTACGCCATGCGCAACACGCCGGTGCCGGTGGGCTTCTGGCGCTCGGTCAACAATTCGCAGAACGCCTTCTACAAGGAGAGCTTCCTCGACGAGGTGGCGCATGCCGGCGGCCACGACCCCTACGAGCTGCGTCGTGCGCTGCTGAGGAACCATCCCAAGCAGCTCGCCGTGCTCGACGCCGCGGCGAAGCAGGCGGGCTGGGGCACGCCGCTGCCGGCGGGCATGTTCCGCGGCATCGCCTATCACGACGCCTACAACTCCCTGGTCTGCGGCATCGCCGAGATCTCGCTCGACGACAAGAACCGGCTCAAGGTGCATCGCATCGTCTGCGCCGTCGACAGCGGCTATGTCGTCAACCCCGACACGGTGGTGACGCAGGTCGAAGGCGCCATCGTCTTCGGCCTGACCGCCGCGCTCTACGACAAGATCACGATCAAGGGCGGCCGCGTGCAGCAGGCGAATTTCGACACCTATCCCATGCTGCGGCTCAAATCGATGCCGAAGATCGAGGTGGTTCAGGTGCCGAGCGGCGGCTTCTGGGGCGGCGTCGGCGAGGTCGGGCTGCCGCCGGTGGCGCCGGCGATCTGCAACGCCCTCTTCGCCGCTACCGGCAAGCGCATCCGCTCGCTGCCGCTGAGCGACCACGGCTTCACCACGGCGTAGGGAGATCCCTCGCCGCCGATCTCCGCGCCGCCGGGATGCTGATGAGGAAGGCCAGGAGCCCGAGGCTGACGATGGCCGAGGCGACATAGGCCGGCGCCGTCGGCGCGAAATGCGCCAGCAGCAGCCCGCCGAGGCCGGCGCCCGCCGCCGAGCCGATATAGATGGTGGAGGCGACCAGCGACAGCACGATGCCGCCATGGGCGGGCTCCAGCGCCAGCAGCCGGCTCTGCTGCGCGGCGAATACCGCCCAGCCGGCGAACGCCATGATGAAGAGCCCGATCCCGGCGCCGAGCAGGCTGCCGCCGCTGACATTGAGCAGGCCGATGTTGAGCGCGTTGACGCCGACGCAGGCGATGGTCGGGGCGACCGAGCCGAAGCGGTCGACGAGCCGCCCGCCGAGCTGGCTGCCGCTGACGCCGCCCAGCCCGTATCCCAGCAGCAGCCAGGCGATGTTGTCGAGGTGGAGGCGTTCGCCGAACAGCACCGCGCTGTAATTGTAGATGGTGTAATTGCCCGCCGACCACAGCAGGTTGGCGACGAGGCTCGCCAGCACCGCCGGGCGGGTCAGCGGCGAGAAGCGCTCGGCCAGGCGCGGCACCGGGCCCGGCGGCATCGCCGGCAGCCGCGCCAGCCGCAGCGCCAGCGCCGCGCTCGCCGCCAGCGTGCAGCCCACCACGAAGGTCATGTGCCACCCGAAGGCGCTGCCGATCCAGGTGCCGAGCGGCGCGCCGATGACGGTGGCGGTGGTCATGCCGAGCGCCACCGCGGCGAGCCCGGCGCCGCGCCGCTCCGCCGGCGCCAGCGCGGCCGCCAGCGTATAGGCGGTGGGCGAGTAGAGCGCCGCGCAGGCGCCCGCCAGCACCCGCGCGCCGAGCAGCACGCCATAGCTCGGCGCCAGGGCGCAGACCAGATCGGCGAGCGCGAAACCCGCCAGCGCCAGCACGGTGACGCGCTCGCGCCGCCAGCGCGCCGTCAGCGCCGCCAGCACCGGCGAGCCCAGCGCATAGGTCAGCGCATAGGCGGTGATGATCTGCCCCGCCGCCTCGACGCTGATGCCGAGCTCGCCGGCGATGCGCGGCAGGATGCCGGCGATGACGAAGACATCGGCGCCCAGCGCAAAGGTGCCGAGCGCCAGCAGGTAGATGCGGGGATTGAGCCGTCCCGTCGTCGCCGGCGGCGCGCCGGCGGTTGCTGCGGGCCGCGGCGGTGGCGGCGAGGCCGGGCGAGGCGAGGAAGGCAAAACCTGTCCCATCGGTTGACGCCGCGCCACCCTAGGCAAAGCGGCAGCGGAAGCCCAGGGTGAAAGCGGTGCCGTCCCCGCATGCCGGCGCATCGCCTTCCGGCGCCGCACTTGATAGTCTCGGCCCGAGTCGCCCTCGGCAGGAGGAGTTTCGTGGAGATCGGTTTCTTTTTCTGGCCCTACAGCGTCGAGCTGGTCCGCGGCATGGCGGCGGCGGCCGAGCGCTACGGCTACGACATGATCGGCATCGCCGATACGCCGGGCAACGCCATGGATCCCTGGATCGCTGCGGCGCTCGCCGCCGAACGCGTCCGCCGTGCCCGCATCGCGCTCTGCGTCACCAATCTCGAATCGCGCGCGCCCGCCGTTTCCGCGGCGGCGATCGCCTCGCTCGACCTGCTCGCGCCGGGGCGCGCGGTGCTCGGCATCGGCGCCGGCCATAGCGGCACCAGCAATCTCGGCCTGGCGCGCACCAAGGGCGCCGGCGCCATGGCCGAGGGCGTGGCGCTCATCCGCCGCCTGCTGCGCGGCGAGGCGGTGACGGGGCCGGAGGGCGGCCGGGCCGAGATGCCCTGGGTCAAGGCGCCGAGCCCGGTCTTCATGGCGGCCTCCGGACCGCACACGCTCGCCGCCGCCGGCCGCGTCGCCGACGGCGCCTTCGTCAATTTCGGTCTGCTCGAGGAGAATCTCCGCGCCAGCGAGGCGCGCGTGCGCGAAGGCGCGGCCAAGGCCGGGCGCGATCCCGAGGCGCTCGAGCTCTGGCAGATCGCCGGGCTCGACTGCACCGAGGATGGCGCGGCGGCGCGGCGCAAGATCGGCGCCATCCTCGCCTTCATGGCCGGCGGCTACATCCTTGCCGGCGATCTCGGCGAGCGCGGCGTGCCGGCGGCGCTGCACGGCGCGGTGGCGGAGCTGCGCCGGCGCTACAGCACGCGGCCGGGCGAGGCCGATGCGCGTCTGGTGGAGGAGCTCGGCCTCTTCGACTATCTCTCGCGGCGCTTCGCGATCTACGGCACGCCCGAGGATTGCGCGGCGCAGCTCGCCCGCGCCGAGGCGGCGGGGCTCAGGCGCATCATGTTCACGGTGAGCGTCGCCACCGATCCCCTGCGCACCGTCGAGCTCTTCGGCGAGCGCGTGCTGCCGCGCTTCAAGCGGTAAGGTGGCGCGCTGGTCGCGAATCCGCATTGACAGCGCGAAACGGCGCTCGTACCGTTTGTAAGAGTTCTCGATTGGCATCGCCGGCGAGCGATTTCGTGCACGCTCTACAGTAGGTCGGCGAAGCTAGGCGCGCTCTCTGTTCGGCAGCGTCGCCGGCATTGGGCAGGCAAACTCGTCGCGCTCCCGGTAGGAGCGTCGACCGCACCGGCGGAGCCGCCGGTCCGACATCGCCCGGCACTGGGCTTCACTCACCCCCAGACGATTTTCTGACGGGATCGGGACGCGCTGTCCCGGCTCCCGTCATTGCAATGCCGCTGGCGACAAGCCGGGGAAAGCCGCTTGGCGGATCGGCCGTCGGCAGGCCAGGGAGTTACGCCGCCCACCAGCCAATCAGGAGAGCATCATGGCCTACAAGGACAGTCCGAAGACCGCGTCGAGCGCCGAGGCGCTCGAAGCCGAAGTCGACCATTTCCTCGGCGAGGAATACGAGCACAAGCCGGTGCCGCCGGCGGCGCGCCGCAGCATGTTCTCGGTGGTCATGGTGTGGATCGGCTTTCCCATGATCATCACCGGCGCGATGACCGGCTCGCTCCTGGTGCTTGGCATGGGCTTCGCGCGCGCCCTCGTCGCCATGATCGTCGGCAATCTCATCATGTTCGGCTATGTCGGCCTGCTCGGCCTGCTCGGCACGCGCAGCGGCCGCAATTTCGCGCTCATCGCCAGCATCGTCTTCGGCCGCAAGGGCTATGTCCTCGCCTCGGGCCTGCTCTCGACGCTGCTGCTCGGCTGGTACGCGGTGCAGACCGGCATCACCGGCGCGCTGATCAGCAGCACCTACCACGTCGGCTATGTCACCATGACCATCATCGCCGGCATCATCTATATCGGCATCACCTTCATCGGCGTGCGCGGGCTGCACTGGATCGGCCTCGTCTCGGTGCCGCTCTTCGTCGTTCTCGGCATCTGGGTCGCCGGCGACGCCGCCAGCACCAGCAGCTGGTCGGCGATCATGGCCTATCCCGGCGCCCATCCCGACGCCGCGATGTCGATGGGGGTCGGGCTCACCGTGGTGCTCGCGCTCTTCATCGACGCCGGCACCGTCACCGCCGATTTCAACCGCTGGGCGCGCGACGGCAAGAGTTCCCTGATCGCCACCTTCAGCGCCTTTCCCTTCGCCAATCTGGTGGCCATGCTGGTGGGCGGCGTCATGACCGCGGCGCTGGCGGTGCCCAATGCCAACCCCTTCGGCAAGGACAACATGTTCGGCTACATGACCGGCAAGGGGATCGGCGCCCTCTCGGCGCTCGCCTTCATCTTCCTGATCGCCAATCTCGGCTCGGTCTGCTCGCACTGCCTTTATAATTCGGCGACCGGCTGGTCGCGCATCGTCCGCGGCCATATGCGCATCGCCGCGATCATCCTGGGCGCCATCGGCATCCTGGTCGCCGCCGGCAACGTCTGGGCCTTCTTCATCGAATGGCTGTCGCTGCTCGGCATCCTGGTGCCGCCGATCGGCGCCATCATCCTGGTCGATCAGTATCTGCTGCGCCGCGGCGCCGACATCACCGCGGATTGGCGCGGCCGCGCCTTCGTCGCCTGGTTCGCCGGCTCGGTCGTCGCCTTCATCGTCGAGAAGGGCATGCCGGAATGGTGCACGGCGCTCTCGGCGGCGATCGTCGGCGGTGCTGCCTATTGGATCGTGATGCAGGCCAGCCGCGAGACCGCGCCGCAGGTCTCGTGACCCGCGCACTCAACGAGGAGGCAAACCGATGGACTATGAGATCTTCGATGCCGGCGATGTCGTGCTGCAGGGCGGCGCGACCTTGCGGCCGGTCAAGCTCGCCTACAAGACCTTCGGCACGCTCAACGCCGACAAGAGCAACGCCATCGTCTATCCCACCTGGTATTCGGGGCAGCATTACGAGAACGAATGGCTGATCGGCCCCGGCATGGCGCTCGACCCGGCCAAATACTTCATCATCATCCCCAACATGCTGGGCAACGGTCTCTCCTCCTCGCCGAGCAACACGCCGCCGCCCTATAACGCCGCGCGCTTTCCCAACGTCACCACCTTCGACAACGTCACGCTGCAGCACCGGCTGGTGACCGAGAAATTCGGCATCAAGCGGCTGGCGCTGGTGGTGGGATGGTCGATGGGGGCGCAGCAGACCTATCAATGGGGCGCGCTCTATCCCGACATGGTGGAGCGCATCGCGCCCTTCTGCGGCTCGGCCAAGACCTCGCGGCACAACATCGTCTTCCTCGAAGGCGTCAAGGCGGCGCTCACCGCCGATGCCGCCTTCGAGAACGGCTGGTACGAGAAGCCGCCGACGAAAGGGCTGCGCGCCATGGCCCGGGTCTATGCCGGCTGGGGCTTTTCGCAGGCCTTCTACCGCGAGAAGCTCGACCTCTCGCGCATGGGCTACGCCTCGCTCGAGGATTTCCTCGTGGGATTCTGGGAGGGGCTGTTCCTGGTGCGCGACGCCAACAACCTGCTGACCATGCTGTGGACCTGGCAGAAGGGCGATCTCAGCGCCAACCCGATCTACAACGGCAATTTCGAGAAGGCGCTCGCCGCCATCAAGGCCAAGGCGCTGGTGATGCCGGGACAGACGGATCTCTACTTCCCGCCCGAGGACAATGAATACGAGGTCCGCCACATGCCCAACGCCGAATGCCGTCCGATCCCGTCGATCTGGGGGCATTTCGCCGGCGGTCCCGGGACCAATCCCGATGACGTGAAGTTCGTCGACACCGCGCTCAAGGAGCTGTTGCGGTCCTGAGCGCGGCAGGCCGCGGGCGCCGCCCATCGCCCGCGGCCGACCGATCGCGTGCCGCAAGGGAGAGAGGCCATGTCAGCCAACGAGATCTGTCGCATGGATGCGGTCAGCCTCGCCCGGCGTATCCGCGCCAGGGAGCTGTCGCCCACCGAAGTGGTGGAGGCGGTGCTGACGCGGATGGACCGGCTGGAGCCGACGCTGCACGCCTTCTGCACGCCGACGCCCGAGCTGGCGCGCCGCGAGGCCAAGCGCGTCGAGAAAGCGATCCTCGCCGGCGCGGCCGTCGGGCCGCTCGCGGGCGTTCCGGTCGGCATCAAGGATCTGGTCTGCACCGCCGGCGTGCGCACCGTCTCGGGCTCTTTCGCCTATGAGAATTTCGTGCCCGACGAGGATGATATCGTCGTGGAGCGGCTGAAGCAGGCCGATGCGATCATCATCGGCAAGACCAACGTGCCGGAATTCGGCTACAGCGCCGTCGGCCACAACCCGGTCTTCCCGACCACGCGCAATCCCTGGAACCTCGAGCGCACCTCGGGCGGCTCGAGCGCCGGCTCGGGTGCGGCGGTCGCGAGCGGCATGGGGCCGTTCGCCATCGGCAGCGACGGCGGCGGCTCCGTGCGCATCCCCTCGGCACATTGCGGCCTGTTCGGGATGAAAGCGTCGATGGGCCGCGTGCCGCTCTATCCCGGCACCAAGGACGAGCGCTATCCCGGCGTCTCGAGCTGGGAATTGCTCGAGCATATCGGCCCGATGAGCCGCACCGTGGCCGATGGCGCGTTGATGCTGTCGGTGATCGGCTCGGGCCCCGATCCGCGCGACCGGCATAGCCTGCCCGGACCGGAATTCGACTGGATGGCCTGCCTACAGGGCGAGCTCAAGGGGCTGCGCGTCGCCTACAGCCCGGATTGGGGCTATGCCGCGGTCGATCCCGAGGTACGCCGCGTCGTCGGCGATGCCGTGCGGGTGTTCGAGCGCGAGCTCGGCTGCACCGTCGAGGAGGCGCATCCCGGCTTCGACGACCCCTATCCCGCCTTCTGGGGCGTGGTCGCGGCGGAATCCGATCTGCGCGGCCTGCGTGCCATGGTCGCCGAGCACGGCCATCACATGACCCCGCATCTCGTCGATTTCATCACGCGTCCCTGGACGGCGGAGGAGCTGACCGACGCGTCGATGACGCGCAAGGCGGTCGCCAACAAAATGTGGCGCTTCATGAAGCGCTACGATCTCCTGCTCACGCCGACGCTGGCGGTGCCGCCCTTCGCGCTCCATGTGCAGGGGCCGGAGAAGATCGACGGCACGATCGTGCCGCCCTTCAAATGGCTGGCCTTCACCTTTCCTTTCAATCTCACCGGTCAGCCTGCCGCCACCGTGCCCGCCGGCTTCTCCGGCGACGGGTTGCCGATCGGATTGCAGATCGTCGGCCGCCATCTCGACGACCCGCTGGTGCTGCGCGCCGCGGCAGCCTTCGAGGCGGCGCGGCCGTGGCGCGAGACATGGCCGCCGCTGCTTGATGCGATGGGGCTCTGACCCGCTCCGCGATGGCGCCGCGCCGCGCGCTAATCGAGAATGAAGGTGATCTCGATCGTGGCGCGGTACTCGGCGATCCGGCCATCCTCGACCTTCGCCTTCTGCTCGATCACTTCGAGCCCGGTGATGCCGCGCAGCGTCTTGGCGGCGCGCTTCAGACCGGCATCGACGGCGTCCTGGAAGCTCTTGGTCGAGGCGGCGGTAATCTTGGTGACGCGGGCAACCGCTTCCGTCATCGCACCCTCCTCTGTAGAGGTCCCTGCGTGAAGAACGCAGCAGCCACTCTACACCCGGCTGCGGGCGCCGGTCCAAGCTTCCCGGCGCCTTAGGGGCCGACGATCACGCAGCGTTCAGGCGGTCTTGCGCGCGTCCAGCGCCATGGAGACGAGCGTGGCGCCGCCGAACACCAGGTCGATGCCGACCAGGAGGCCGAGCGCCCAGAGGAGCGTGCCCGGCAGGCCGGAGATGACGATGGCGGCGAGGACGAGATCGATGACACCGTTGAGCACGATCCATCCCCATTTGCCCGACAGCTCGCGGCGATGGGCGATGCCCAGCGCGATCATCAGCAGGCCGTCGACGATGAAGAACGCGACCAGCACATAGGTCAGCGTGACCAGGCCCTGAAGCGGATTCCATAGCAGGACGCCGCCGGCGATGACGGCGACGATTGCCGACAGCAGCGCCCAGGCGAAGCCCGGGGCCTGTCGCGCCCGGAGCGTGGCGATGAGGCCGACGATCCCGGCGATGAGGAACAGCCAGCCCAGGAAAATGGTGGTGGCGAGGCCGGCCAGCGGCGGCACGATGATCGCGCCCAGGCCGAGCAGCATCAGGATGATGCCCTCGGCCAGGAACAATCCCCAATGCTCGTGCAGCGATTGGTGGATTGCGGTGGACAGGTTGGACGGGATCGATGGTCTGCGGGGACATGGGGGCTCGTCCTTCTTCGCTCGGTGGCGGGATGCTAGCACGCGGGAACAACCCTTGCGACGCCATCGTTCCTCCCGCTCACGCCACATGCACCATCCGCTTGCCGCGGTTCTCGCCGGCGAGCAGCCCGATCAGCGCGCGGGGCGTGTTCTCGAGCCCGTCGATGATGTCCTCCTGCACCTTGAGCCGTCCGGCATCGACCCAGGCTTTGAGCTCGGCCATGGCGGCGGCGCGCTCGGCCTCGTAATCCATCACGATGAAGCCCTGCATGGTGAGGCGCTTCACCACCAGCAGCCCCGGCACGCCGCGCGGCCCGTGCGGCTGCGGCGCGCCGTCATATTGCGAGACCGCGCCGCAGCAGGCGATGCGGCCGCGGAGATTCATCTGGAAGAGGCAGGCTTCCAGCACGTCGCCGCCGACATTGTCGAAATAGACGTTGATGCCGCCGGGCGCCGCCTCCTTCAGCCGCTTGGGCAGCGGGCCGGCCTTGTAGTCGACCGCCGCGTCGAAGCCCAGCGCGCCGGTGAGCCAGGCGCATTTCTCCGCGCCGCCGGCGATGCCGACGACCCGGCATCCCTTGATCTTGGCGATCTGCCCCACCAGCGAGCCGACCGAGCCCGCCGCCGCCGATACCGCCACCGTCTCGCCGGCAAGCGGCCGGCCGACGCGCAGCAGCCCGAAATAGGCGGTGAGCCCGGCGACGCCGTAGACGCTGAGCAGATGCGTCAGCGGCTCGATCTTCGGCAGCTTCACCGCGCGCTTGCCCGGCAGCACCGCATAATCCTGCCAGCCGGTATCGGCGAAGACGAGATCGCCGGGGGCGAGGCCCGGGCTGTCGGAGGCCACGATCTCCGCCAGCGCGCCCCCCGCCATGACACTTCCCGCCTCGACCGCGGAGCGGTATGTCGCGCCCTGCATCCAGGCGCGGTTGGCGGCGTCGAGCGAGATGTAGCGCACCCGCGCCAGCACCTCGCCGGCTTTCGGCACCGGCATCGGCGCCTCGCTCAAGCGGAAATGCTCCGGTCCGAGCTTTCCCTTGGGTATCTCGGCAAGCAGGATCTGGCGATTGCGGTCCGGCATGGCGCGTCTCCCTGATGTGGCGTGCCAGCTTAGCCGATCCGGCGGGGCCCGGGGGATCGCGCTATTGTGCGGCGATCCAGCGGGCGATCTTCGGCCAATGCTCCTTCAGCGTCCGCGCGCCCATGAAGAGGCCGATATGCCCGCCGGGCACCGTCTCCTGCACGATGCGTGCCTTGGGCGTGCCGATATACTTGGCGGCATCGAGCACCTGTTCCGGTGTCGTGATGTCGTCGGCGGCGCCCCCCAGCAGATAGGTGGGGCAGGCGATGGTGTGGAGATCGAGCCGCCGCCCGAGCGCCACGAACTCGCCCTTGGCGAGCCGGTTCTCCTTGAAGAGCTGCCTGATCGCCTGGAGGTACCAGCGTCCCGGCAGATCGATCGGGTTCTCGTACCAGCTTTCGAAGGTCTCTTCCTTGGCGAGGTATGCAGGATCGTCGATATGCTCGTAGAGATCGATGTGGTCCTGGATGTAGTGCTGCCCGGGATGCATGTTCTTCCAACCCTGCAGCATGTATTTCCCTCTCATCAGGCCGCCGCCGAGCGCGACCAGATCCTCGTAGAACGACATCGGGAACTCGTGGACCATGCGCTTGATCGGACCGTTCCCGGCGTCGGTGTCGATCGGCGCGCCGGCCAGCACCAGCGAGTTCACCTTCTCGGGAAAGCGCGCCGCCACCATCGCCGACACCCAGCCGCCCTGGCACAGGCCGACGAGGTTCACGCGGCCGCCGAGATCGTCGATCGCGACGACGACTTCGGCCAGGTAATTGTCGATCTCGAGATCCTTCATGTCCGCGGTCGCCGGCTTCCAGTCGGTGAGCGCGACATGGCCTATGCCGTTGGCCAGGACGGTCTCGACGAGGCTCTGACCTTTGTGGTAGTCGGCGATCATCGCCGTATGCCCGGCATGGGGCGCGTCGACCAGCGTCGCCATCCCATCTCCCGGCTTGCCGTAGTCCCGCAAGGTCATCGTTCTGAGCTCGAGCCGCACCTTGTTCGGCGTGGCGAGCTTGGGCCTCAGCTCGTCGTTGATCTTGATCTCCTCTTCGACGAATTTGAGGTTCTTGGCGTAAAGCTCCGTTCCCTCTTCGGCCAAGGCCGCGGCCATCGCCATCGGCCAGAAGGCGGGAACGCTCGCCAGCGCCAGCTCCGCTGATGTCACACTGTGTTTTTTCGCCATCGCCGCACCTTTCGTGTCCGGGTGATCGAGGAGCCCCGCTCGGTTCGTCGATCGGGCATCATGCCGCGACATGATGCTCGATGCGCGCCAGATGGCGGGCCTGGCGGGGATGATGATTGAGGAGCTGATAGGTGCCGATCTTGATCGCGCTCGCCACCATGAACGAGACCAGGGTGTAGCCCCAGACCATGAGCGCCAGCGTCCATCCCGTCGGCGCCATGAACCAGCCGTAGACGACGACCAGCGTCCCGATCAGCTGCGTCGTCTCCGCCGGAACGACGAGCTTCCAGCTCGGCCACGGACGCTCCCACACCGGGCCCTTGTTGCGCGTCAGATAGATGGTCATGTGGCCCGACACCAGCAGCTTGAGGAAGATCAGCGCCTGGATGACGGGGTGCGAGAGCGCCAGGTAGTCGCGCACGATCCAGAACAGGCCAAAGCTCTCGATCACGCCGTAGCCGCCGAGCACGGACGCGATGGTCAGCACGCGCGCCATGTCCCAGCGCACCGGCCGCGGCGCGATGGGCGCGTTGTCATAGGCGATCATCATGATGGGAAGGTCGTTGAGCAGCGCCAGCAGCACCACCATGATCGCGGTGACCGGGTAGAAGTTGAAGATCAGGATGCTGGCGGTCATGAACAGCAGCAGCCGCATCGTCTCCGCGATGCGGTACATCGCATAGCTGTTCATCCGCTCGAAGATGCGGCGGGCCTCCTCGATGGCGGTGGTGATCACCGACAGCCCGGGCGCGGTGAGGACGAGGTCGGCCGCCGCCCGCGCGGCGTCGGTGGCGCCGCTGACGGCGATGCCGATATCGGCCTGCTTCAGCGCCGGCGCGTCGTTGACGCCGTCGCCGGTCATGCCGACGATATGGCCCGCGGCCTGCAGCGCCTTGACGATCTTGAACTTGTGCTCCGGAAAGACCCGCGCGAAGCCGTCGGCCGCGACGATGCGCGAAAGGTCCGGCTCGCCGCCGTCCGTGCCGAAGACGGTGTCGGCAACGACGATGTTCTGTCCGAGCTTGAGCTGCCCGGCGATCTCCCTGGCGATCGCCTCGTGATCGCCGGTCACCATCTTGATGTCGACCCCCATGGCGCGGGTCGCCGCGATCGTCGCGGCGCAATCCTCGCGCGGCGGGTCGAACAGCGGCACCAGACCCAGGAACCGCCATGTGCCGGCATCATCGGTGCGCGCCACGCCCAGGGTGCGGTAGCCTTTCGCCGCGTCCTGGTCCACGAGGGCGCCGATCGCCTGCCGCTCCTGCGCCTCCGGCGCGCAGAGATCGACGATCACTTGCGGCGCGCCCTTGACCACCTTGAAGCGCGTGCCGTCGTGCTCGATCTCCGCTTCCGCCCGCTTCGCTACCGGATCGAACGGCCGGAACGCCGTGACGGCATAGGTGTCGAGGCTCTCGCGGGAAGGGGCGCCGGCGATGATCGCCGCATCGATCGCGTCGGGCGCGTCGCGCCGCGACGCCAGCACCGCCGCCAGGAGAAGCTCCGCCGGCTTGACGCCCGTGGCCGGCTGCGGCTCGCCCAGGGTGAGCTCGTTCTTGGTGAGCGTGCCGGTCTTGTCGCTGCACAGCATGTCCATGCCGGCCATCTCTTCGATCGACACCAGGCGCGACACGATCGCCTTGAGCCTCGCCAGGCGCTCGGCGCCGATCGCCATGGTGACGGAGAGCACGGCGGGCAGCGCCACGGGGATGGACGCCACCGTCAGGATGAGGGCGAACTGCATGGTCTCCAGCAGCGGGTCGCGGCGGAACAGGGCGGCGAGCCCGATGACCAGCACCAGGCCGATCGTCACCAGGATGAGGAAATTGCCGATCCGCAGCACCGCGCGCTGGAAGTGGGAGATGCTCTTGGCCTGCTCGACGAGATGGGCGGTCTTGCCGAAATAGGTCTTCATGCCGGTGGCGGTGACGAGGCCCGTCATCTCGCCCTGCTTGGCGATCGAGCCCGAATAGGCGTCGTCCCCGACCTTCTTGTCGACCGGCAGCGATTTGCCGGTGAGCGCCGACTGGTCGACGCTGAGATAGTCGCCGTCGATCAGCTTCATGTCCGCGGGCACGACATTGCCCAGCTTGACCAGCACGACATCGCCGGGGACCAGGAGCCTCGCCTCGACATCCTTCCACGCGCCGTCGCGCTTGACGCGCGCCTTGAGCGCCAGCCGCTGCTTCAGCAGGGCGATCGCGTTGTCGGCCTTGTACTCCTGCCAGAAGCCGACGCCGGCATTGATGAACAGCATCGCCAGGATGATGGCGAGGTCGCCCCAATGCCCAAGCACGGCGGAGAGCACCGCGGCGATCTCTATCATCCACGGGATCGGTCCCCAGAAGAAGCGCGCCAGCCGTTCGAGCGCGCTCACATGGTGTTCGGCGAGCGCGTTCCCGCCGTATTGCGCAAGCCGGCGCGTCGCCTCCGCCTCGGTCAGTCCGCCTGTCTCGTCTGCGGCGGCCGGCATCGCCTTCGTCTTGACGACGGCTTCGGTGGTCAACGAATGCTGCATCATGTCAGCCTCCTGCACCTCGGCATGCTGACGGCGAGCGCTCCGCGTCGGCCGCGGGGTTAGGGCTTGCGCCCGCCGATCGCCGGCCGCGGGGTCTGGCGGTCGGAATCGACCCAGTCCATGAACTCCTCGACATTGCCCGAGAGATCGTCGGCCAGCTTTTCGACCCCGGCCTTGACGTCCTGCCGGAAGCCCGGCCCTTCGCGATTGAGCGCGCGCAGCTGCTCGGCCAGCACGGCATAGCGCCGCTCCAGCTCATCGACCTCGCCGAACTCCTCGATCTTCTCCACGCCCTTCGCCAGGCTCATCTTCCGCCGGAGCGCGGCGATGCGTTCCGCCAGCGCCTCCAGCCGAAGCTCCAAACCGCGATGCAATTCGTGCGCTTCCATGTCATCTCTCCTTGCGCGCGGCCGATGGCTCCCCGGCTCGCAGGATGGTCCAGGCATGCTGGGCGATCATCAGATCCTCGTCGGTGGGAATGACCCAGGCCGAGGCTCTGCTCCCCGGCCGCGCGATGGCGGGGCCGCCCTTCTCATTGGCCGCCTGATCGAGCTCGATGCCGAGCCAGGCGGCGTCCCGGCAGACGCGGCGGCGGATCTCCACCGCGTGCTCGCCGATGCCGGCGGTGAAGACCAGCGCATCGAGCCCGCCCAGCGCTGCCGCGAGCGAGCCGAGCTCGCGCCCGATGCGATAAACAAACAGATCAATCGCCTCCGCCGCGTGGGGATCGGTGCTCTTGAGCAGTGTCGCCATGTCGTCGCTGATCCCGGAGACGCCGTAGAGCCCGCAATCGTGGTAGAGCAGATCGCTGATCGCCGCGGCGCTCATGCCCTTCTCCTGCATCAGATAGAGCACCACCCCGGGATCGAGCGCGCCGCAGCGCCGCGCCATGGGCAGCCCGTCGAGCGCGGTGAAGCCCATGGTGGTGGCGACGCTCCGGCGTGCGCGCATGGCGCACATGCTGGCGCCGGCGCCGAGATGCGCCACGACCACGCGCCCGTCGGCCGCCGGGCCGAGGAGACCGGGAAGGACACCGGCGATGTATTCATAGGAGAGGCCGTGGAAGCCATAGCGCCGGATCCCCTCTTGCGACAGCCGGCGCGGTAGGGCGAAGGCGCTCGCCACCACCGGCTGGGCATGATGGAACGAGGTGTCGAAGCACGCCACCTGCGGCAGCGTCGGGTGGAGCTTCGACAGCGCCGCAATCGCCGCCAGATGGTGCGGCTGGTGCAGCGGCGCCAGCGGCACCAGCCGGCGCAGCTCGGCGACGACGGCATCGTCGATGCGCACCGGCTCGGCGTAGCGCGTGCCGCCATGCACCACGCGATGCCCGGCGGCGACCACGCGATCCCGCGGGAACCGCTTCTCGATCCAGCCGAGCAGCGCCGCCAGCGCCTCCTCGTGCCCGGCGCCTTCCGCCAGAGGCTCGTCGACCAGCGGGGCGCCGGCGCCGTCCCGGGCGATGAAATGCACGCGATGCCCGATCCCTTCGCACTGGCCTTCGCACAGCAGCCCGCGCCGCGTCGGGAGATCTTCGGCCGGGAACAGCGAGAACTTGATGCTCGAGGAGCCGGCGTTCAGCACCAGGATGACGTCGCTCACGGCTCGGCTCCCGCCTTGTGCCGCGCCAGCAGCAGCGCGATGGCGCAGGAGCCGAGGCGCGCCAGCGTCTTGTCCGCGCGGCTGGTCAGGATGATCGGCACGCGGGCGCCGAGCACGATGCCGGCGACCTGCGCCTCGGCGAGGTATTCGAGCTGCTTGGCGAGCATGTTGCCGGCCTCCAGATCGGGCACCACGAAGATGTCGGCGCGGCCGGCGACCGGCGAGACGATCCCCTTGGTCTTCGCCGCCTCCTCGGAGACGGCGTTGTCGAAGGCGAGCGGGCCGTCGAGGATGCCGCCGGTGATCTGGCCGCGATCGGCCATCTTGCACAGCGCGGCGGCGTCGAGGGTGGAGCGGATGCTCTCGGTCACCGTCTCCACCGCCGACAGGATCGCCACGCGCGGCCGGTTGATGCCGAGCGCGTGCGCCAGATCGATCGCATTCTGGACGATGTCGTGCTTGTCCGCGAGCGTCGGGTAGATGTTGATGGCCGCGTCGGTGACGAGGAGCGGCCGCGGATAGCCGGGCGCGTCGATGGCGAAGACGTGGCTGATCCGTCGGGCGGTGCGCAGGCCGTGGACGGCATCAACCACCGCGCGCATCAGCTCGTCGGTGTGCAGCGCCCCCTTCATCAGCGCCTCGACCTTGCCGGCCCGCGCCATGGCCACGGCTTCCGCCGCCGCGGCGTCGCTATGCTCGGTGGCGACGATCTCGTAAGGCGAGAGGTCGAGCTGCGCCTGCTCGGCCGCGGCGCGGATCTTGTGCTCCGGCCCGACCAGGACCGGGACGATGAGCTTGGCGCGCGCCGCCTCGACCGCGCCCAGCAGCGAGGGCGTGTCCACCGGATGCACCACGGCGGTGCGGATCGGCTCGAGGCCCCGCGTCATCTCGATGAGGCGCTCGTAGCGGCGTCCCTTCTGGTGCAGCTCGATCTCCGGCAGGATCACGCGCGGGCGGGAGATCTTCTCGGCCGGCGCGACCACTTCCGCCGTGCCGGAGATCACCGCTTCGCCGCGCTGGTTCGAGACGCGGCAGTCGAACAGGACGTGGCGGGTGGCGTCGATCTTCTTCGTCACCGTCACGGTCACGGTGACGGTGTCGCCGAGCCCGACGGGCTGGTGAAAATGCAGCGACTGGTCGACATAGATCGTCCCCGGCCCCGGGAGCTGCGTCCCCAGCACGGTGGAGATCAGCGCGCCGCTCCACATGCCATGTGCCACCACCTTGTGGAACGTGTCGCTCCGGGCGAAGACCGCGTCGACATGCGCCGGATTGACGTCGCCCGACATCGCCGCGAACACCGCGATGTCCTTGTCGGTGAGCGTGCGCACCAGGCTCGCCGCGTCTCCCGGCCGCAGCTCGTCGAAGGTCCGATTCTCGATCCGCTCCATGCCGCGTCTCCGATCTTATGCGTCTCAGCCGACGATGTGATAGCCGGCGTCGATGTATTCGACGTTGCCGGTGAGCGCCGCGGCGCCGTCGCCGACCAGGAACACCGCCAGGTTGCCGACATCGTCGATGCTCACCAGGCGATGCTCGGGGGTGCGGGCGCGCGCCCGCTCCAGCAGCTCGTCGAAGCGCTCGATGCCGGAGGCGGCGCGTGTCTTGAGCGGCCCCGGCGACAGCGCGTGGACGCGGATGCGCTGTTCTCCGAGCTCGGCCGCCATGTAGCGCACCGCGCTCTCCAGCGCGGCCTTCACCGGTCCCATGAGATTGTAGTCCTCGACGACCCTTTCCGAGCCGTAGAAAGTGACCGTCAGGAGACAGCCGCCCTGCTTCATCAGCGGCTCGGCCAGGTGCGCCATGCGGATGAAGGAGTGGCAGGAGACGTCCATCGCCATGGCGAACCCTTCCCGCGAGCAGTCGGTGATCCGGCTGTGAAGATCCTCCTTCGGCGCGTAGGCGATGGAATGCAGCAGGAAGTCGAGCCGGCCCCATGTCTGGCCGATGCGCGCGAACACCGCCTCGAGCTGGCCTTTCTCGCGCACGTCGCAGGGGACGACGATCGGGCTGTCGAGCCGTTCGGCGAGCGGGCGCACATAGGGCTCCGCCTTGGCGTTCAGATAGGTGACGGCGAGCTCCGCGCCGGCGCGGCGGAACGCCGCGGCGCAGCCGAACGCGATGCTCTGCTCATTGGCGATGCCGACGATGAGGCCTTTCTTGCCTTGTAGCGACACATCATTCTCCACGCCCGAGGATCGGCCTCCCGCCCGCAGGCGGGATGTTCGCGTGCCGCCCGCCCCCCGTCTTTGATCGAGATCAAGGGCTTCGTGAACATCCTGTAATGCTTCGCTGGAAGGCCAACGCCGCGCGGCGGAGAACGATCTTCCGCCTAATGTCGCCGCGTCTGCCGCAGCAGCTCGAGGATCGCCTGCCGCGCGGTCGCCTCGTCGACGCCGAGATCGGCGAGCTCGCCCTCGGCAATGCCATCGCACAGCCGCTCCATCTGCAGCAGCAGCGCGGCGATCTCGGGGGCGGAGCGCGCCTCGGGCCCGGCCCAGCGCTGGGTCTCTTCGATCTGGCGCAGGCGGCTTTCGGCGCGGGCCTTGCGCACGGCGGCGTTCTCGAGCGCAAGCTGCCGCAGGCTGCGGCGGAACAGGCGATAGGCGCGGTGATGATCGACGATCGCTTCGATCAGCTCCGACATCGGCGCGCCCTTCGCCAGGAGCCCGCCGATCACCCGGTTCTCCTCATCCTCCCAGGCGCGGTAGACGGCGACGAAGATCGCCGTCTTGTCGCGGAACCAGCGATAGAAGGTCTGCGGCGCGAAGCCGGCGCGCCGCGCGATCTTGTTGGTGTCGGTGCCGTCGAAGCCGTGCTTGTTGAACTCCTTCGCCGCCGCCGCCACCAGCCGCGCCGCCGTGTCCTGCTGCTGTCCCGTCCGCCCCCGCGCCATCGCCCGGTGATAGGAGCCGCCGGCGCGCGCCGCAAGCCGGGCGCGCCGGCGCCGCACGTTCCCGCTTGACTCCCGGGTCGCTTGTGATACGAATATCACTCGCTGATAGCGGCACTAACGAGGAGGCGATGATGGGCGAGGTGATCCAGGCCGGGCTCTCCGGCAGCACATGGGTTCCGACCGAGACGCGGGGCATCGACTATGCCGTGCTGCGGCCGCAGCCGGACGGCGGTGCCACCATCTTCCTGCGCTTCGCCAAGGGCACGCATGGCGCCGAGCACACCCATCCCGGCGGCGAGGAGCTCTATGTCGTCGCCGGCGACATCACCATCGGCGGCAAGCGCCTGAAGGGCGGCGACTATCTCTATACGCCGCCGGGCATGGCCCATGCCGCCGACGCGCATGAGGAGACCGTGCTGCTGGTCTCGCTGCCGCAACTCCCGGTCTTTCTCTGACCGGCACCCGGACGCTCGGCATGGGGCCGCCGGCGGTGCGTGCCGGCGGTCCCGCTGCGTTCACCGGATCGTCATCGCTCGCGATTGACGCAGATCAACGCCCCGTTGCGTCGGCGCTGGGATCATGCGCACGCGGTTGACGCGCGACGTCCCGGTCAGATCGGCTTGACGAGGAGAGTGCTGTCGTGAACCACGCGAGAACGAAATTTGCCGCCGGTCTGGCATTGGCGCTGCTCGGCGGCTGCGCGACGCAGCCGATGGGACCGAAAGTTGCCGTCATGCCGGCGCCGAACAAGCCGTTCTCCGTCTTCCAGGACGACGACGTCATCTGCCGCAATTACGCGAGCCGCCAGAGCGCGGGTGTCGCGGAGCAGGCCAATGCCGGCCAGGTCGGCACCGCCGCCATCGGCACGGTGCTGGGAGCCGGTCTCGGCGCCGCCGTCGGCGGCGGCAAGGGCGCGGCGGTCGGTGCCGGTGCCGGCGCGCTGGGCGGGACGGCGGTGGGCGCCGGCCATGCCGAGCGCGGCACCATGACCGCGCAGCAGCTCTACGACATCGCCTATTCGCAATGCATGTATTCCCGCGGCAACCAGGTGCCGGGCTACACGGCGCCGCCCTCGGCTCCGCCGCCGCCACCTCTGCCGGTGCGCTGAGGCGCCCTCACGCCGGCGATTGAGGCACGATCACGGAGGTCGATGCACGGGCTCCCGCGCCGCCGCCCGGTGCGATCAGGCCGCCTTGATACCGGCGAGGAAGCTTCCGACCTCCTGCTTCAGCACATCCGATTGCCGCGACAGCGCGTCGGCGGCTTGGCGCACCTGCGTCGCGACGTTGCGGGTGTCGGTGACGGCGCCGCTGACGCCGCTGATGTTGCTCGACACGTTCTGCGTTCCGGTGGCCGCCTGCTGCACGTTGCGGGCGATCTCGCTGGTGGCGGCGCCCTGTTCCTCGACCGCCGATGCGATGCCCGCCGCTACCTCGTTGATCTCGCCGATGGTGCGCGCCACCGCCTCGATCGCCGTGACCGCATCCTTGGTCGCCGCCTGAATGCCGGCGATCTGCGCGGTGATGTCCTCGGTCGCCTTGGCGGTCTGGGTGGCGAGGCCCTTGACCTCGCTCGCGACCACGGCGAAGCCCTTGCCGGCTTCGCCGGCGCGCGCCGCCTCGATGGTGGCGTTGAGCGCCAGCAGGTTGGTCTGCGAGGCGATGCCGCTGATGAGCTCGACCACCTCGCCGATCTTGTTCACGCCTTGCGCCAGGGTGCCGACGACGGCGGAGGTGCCGTGCGCGTCGCGCACCGCGCGCTGCGCCACCTCGGCGGATTGCTGCACCTGGCGGCTGATCTCGCTGATCGACGCCGCGAGCTCCTCAGCGGCCGTGGCGACGGTCTGCACATTGGCCGAGGTTTCCTCCGAGGCGGCGGCGACGGCGTTGCTGCGCTCGCTCGCCGTATCGGTGGCGCTGGTCATGGTACCGGCGGCCCGCGTCATCTCGCCGGCGGCCGCCGCGAGCTGCTCGACGACGCCGCCGATCTTGCCCTCGAAGCCGCGCAGCAGGGTCTCGAGCCGCTGTGCGTGCGCAACCTTGGCTTGCTGTTCGGCGACCTGGGCGGCGGCGAGGCGGCGCGCCTCGGCGGCATTATCGCGGAACACCACCAGCGCCTTCGCCATGGCGCCGACCTCGTCACGCCGGTCGGCGGCCGGCAGCTCCGTGTCGAGCGTGCCGGCGGCGAGCCGGCCCATCGCCGCCGTCATTGCCTTGATCGGCACCGAGATGAGACGGCTGAAGAAGGCGGCGGCGCCGAGCGACAGCGCGATCACCAGCGCCGCGCCGGCAGCGGTCGTGACCAGCCCGGCATGCAGCGTCTCGGCGGCTTGCGCCTTCACCGTGTCATGAGCCGCGACCGCGGCCTTGACGAAAGCGGTGATGTCCTTGTCGGCGATACCGAATTTCTGCTCGGCGTCGGTCATGAACATGGTGGCGGAGAAGGCGTCGTCCTCGACCAGATCCGTCGCCGACTTGGCGGCCCCGGCATAGGCGTCGAGCGCGGTGCGCGCCTTGTCGATCACCGCTGGATCGAGCGGCAGCCCGGCCGGTTTGAGGCCGGCGATCGTCTGCTTTGCCAGGGCGACCGAGCTTAGCGCCTCCTCCTTCGAGCGGCGCACGAGGGCGATCTCGACATTTTGCGATTTGAGGTTGATGGCGCGATAGAGCGCGGCATGGGCGCGGGAGAACTCGGCACGCGTGTCGCGCGCGTCGCTCATCAGCGCCACGGCCGCATCCTTGAGCTCGGCCGAGCGCTGGAAGGAACCGTAGACCGAGAAAAAGAGCCCGACCATGCCGATCACCGCCACCGCGCTCAGCGACGAGGCGATGAGCGATTTGGCGGTGATCGACGCATTGACCAGCAACTTCATGGGACAGATCTCAACCGAGAGAGTAGGGCGGCCCTGGCCTCACATCACGTAAGCGCCGACCATCACCAGGTAGTCGCCGGTATTGACGACATAGGCTTTCTTCGGCTCGACCCGCTTGGTCTGCGGATCCAGCCATTTGTACTCGACCCAACCGGTGTCCTTGATCGCCTGGACGTCGCGGTTGAACGGCTTGCCGTCGACGTCCTTGAGATCGAGCATCGACTTGCCGATGAGCGCCGGGTTGAGGGGATGGAACGCCATGTTGCCCTTGGTGTCCTGGACCACGACGTAGAGGTCGCGGTCGCGGAAGCCCCCGCTCGGGTCCTTGAACGTTGCGAAGGCCTTCTCGGGGCCGTTGGCCTTGAGATAGGCGGCGGCTTTGATCGCCATCGCCTTGGCCTCGTCGGGCGTGGCGCGGTCGGCGGCGCCGGCGGAGGCGGCGAAGCCGAGGATCAGCAGGCCTACGAGCATCAATTTCTTCATGACACAGTTCCTTTCGCTGGTTGGTATGCCGGCGGCTCAGCCGCCGTGGCCAGTGCGGTCGCCGAGCACGCCGATGGCGGAGGCGACGCTGTGCGCGCTGCGTGCCAGCATGTCCTGCTGCTGCAGCGCCGTGTCGCACAGCACCACCGCGTGCGCATCGCTGGCGGGATAGGAGAAGAGGGTCAGGTCCTGGCGCTCGGAGAGGTGCCACAGCCACTCGCCGCCGACATGCTCGGCGGCGGCGATGGCGACGCCGTGATCGAGCGCCACCGCTGCCGCCACCGCCTCGGCCGGCTTCGGCGACCGGAAAGTGAACTCGATCTCGCTGACCCGCTCGTCGACGAGCGAGCTGGTGGTGCGCAGCGCGAGCGTGCTGCGCCCGTCATCGAGCTGGCAGATCGTGTGGAGCTCATAGGTGCCGGAGGGCAGGTAGCCCTCATCGAGCATGTCTTTCTCTACATGGCACTGGGCGACGCCGCTGAGGGCGGCCATCGCCTCGGCCTGCGTCATGCCCGGCGTGATGCCGTAGATGGTCGGCTTGGTCTCGGCGCGCGGCGACGCCGCGGCGGCAAGAGCGATCACGCCGGCGAGCGATACGGCCTGGAGAGCACGGTTCATGATGAGCCTCGTTTGTCTCGTTTCAGCGTGCCGAGAGTGAGCGAACGGCCGCCGGAGTGCCGGCGTCGGTCGCTTCCTCACGGCTCGATGCGCGTCGCAGCAGAGGTTCCACGAGACGGATTAACGGCCGCCTAATTTCGAAGAGTTTGCCGCACCTTTAGACGAGATCATCTTGGTTATGGCCTGGTTACCGTGCGATCGCGCGCGTCTGTACGGCTACGGAACCACCGGAATCTGCGCGGCGCACTGACATGACTTGCCCTTTATTGCTGCAGTCGACGATGCCGCGCCTCGTGCCTGATGTGTTTCTGCGCCCCTGATCAGTGATCCGGCGACTTCGGCGCCGCGCCGCGATCCACCGCCCGAGGCGCAAGCGCCTCTCGCCTGTTCAGAACTGATAGCGCCGGAGCCCGCCATCGACGGGGATCACCGTGCCGGTGATGTAGTGCGCCAGCGGCGAGGCGAGGAACACCGCCAGCACCGCCAGGTCCTTCGGCTGGCCGTACTTGCCCACCGGGATATCGGCGGCGGCATGGCGGGCACGCTCCTCGGGCGGATAGTTGCGCAGGATCTGCTCGCTGATGATGCGTCCCGGCGCGATCGAGTTGACGGTGATGCCGTGGCGGCCGACATCGCGCGACAATCCCTTGGCCCAGGAATGCATCGCCGCCTTGGCGGCAAAGGCGGCGTTGACGTGCTCGGGCTCGGATTTGCCGGTGATGTTGATGATGCGGCCCCAGCCCTGCGCCGTCATCTGCGGCAGCAGCGCATGGGTGAGCTGGCGCTGGCGCGTGAAGTTGAGGGTGATCGCCTCGTCCCAGCGCTCCTCGGGCGCATCGAGCGGCAGCGGCCGGCTGCCGCCGGCGCAATTCACCAGGATCGCGACCTGGCCCAGCGCCGCCATCGCCGCCTCGGCGATGCGCCGGGGCGCGTCCTCTTCCATGATGTCCCGGACGATCAGCGCCGGGCGCTTGCCGCCCGCGGCCTCGATCTCCGCCGCCAGGCCCTCCAGCAGCTCCCGCCGGCGCGCCATGACGGCGAGCCGCACGCCTTCGGCCGCCAGCGCCAGCGCGATGCCGCGCCCGATCCCCATGCTGGCACCGGTCACCAGCGCCGTCTTCCCCGCCAAGTCCAGATCCATCACGACCCTCCCGTCGGCCCGACCTTAGCGCCTTTGCCTGGCCGAGCCCATCGTCGGGGTTCGGGTTTCAGCGCTCGCCCGATCGTCATGCCCGGGCCGGCCGAAGGCCGAGTCCCGGGCATCCACGTCTTGCCGCGGATGCGCTGCAAGTCGTGGATGGCCGGGACAAGCCCACGGCTGTCCGGTTCGGTTTTTGTGGACGAAGCGCATGGCGTTGATTCTACTCGGTCCTGGACGTTGCCAAACGTTCCCGGACACGAAACGAGGACCAGCGCCATGCGGCATCAGAATAGCGTATTTCATGGTGTTCTTAAGCACGTTCCGTGGCCGGTGTTCGACCGGGTGGTAGAAGCCCATGCGGCTGATGCGCGAGTCCGCCGGCTGACGACGAAGAGCCAGTTTGCGGCGCTGCTTTATGGACAGCTGTCGGGTGCCTTGAGCCTGCGCGAGATCGTGGGCGGGCTGGAGAGCCACGCGGACCGGCTCTACCATCTCGGTGTCGAGCCGCCACGGCGCTCGACCCTGAGCGATGCCAACGCCGGGCGGCCGGCGGCGGTTTTCGCGGAGCTTCTGGCGGTACTGATGGCGCAGGCCCATCGCGGCCTGCGGCGCAAGCTTAGCGAGACTGTCTATCTCATCGACGCCACAGGCGTGCGGCTGACCGGGTACAGCGCCGACTGGGCTCGGTTCTCGGCCGGGGTATGCGGTGCCAAAGTGCATGTCATCTACGATGCCGACGCCGATCGTCCGATCTATGCCGCCGTCAGCGCGGCCAACGTCACCGACATCAGCGTTGCGCAACAAATGCCGATCGAAGCCGGAGCCACCTATGTCTTCGACCTCGGTTACTACGACTACGGCTGGTGGGCGAAGCTCGACGCGGCGCAATGCCGCATCGTGACCCGCTTTAAGTCCAACAGCCCGCTCGAACTCATCGAGGAGCTGCCCGTCGCCCAGGGCAGCGAAATCCTCAGTGATCGCATCGGCTTCCTCCCCGCGCGCCAGTGCAACAACCGGCGCAACCCCATGCAGCACGCCGTGCGCGAGGTCCGGGTCATGACCGAGACGGGCAAGATCTTGCGCCTGCTGAGCAATGATCTCGATGCAACGGCGCGGGAGATCGCCGATCTTTACAAGCGCCGCTGGGCGATCGAGCTGTTCTTCCGCTGGGTCAAGCAGACCTTGAAGATCACCCGCTTCCTTGGCATTTCCGAAAACGCCGTCCGCACTCAGATCGCGGTGGCGCTGATTGCCTTCCTCCTGCTTCGCCTCGCTCAGGCGACACAATCCGCCATTCGAAGCCCTCTCGCCTTCGCCAGACTGGTTCGCGCCAACCTGATGCACCGCAGGCCCATCGATCGACTGTTGCAGCTCGATCCACCCCCGCAGATCAACGGCGCTCAAATGGCCCTCCAATGGAACTGAAACCCGAACCGGACAGCCGTGGGACAAGCCCGGCCATGACGAGGAAGAAAGGACGAAGAGAGAAGCTTGACACAGATAGTCTTACGATATATCTTTCAATTCGATATATCGAAACTCTATCGAGGTTCCCATGCGTTTCCGACACAATCACGACCACCCCCATGGCTACGACGATGACCGCCGCCATGCCCGCGGCTTCGGCGGCGAGTTCGGCTTGCGCCATCACGGCCGCGGCCGCCACGGCCTGCGCGGCCGCTTCTTCGATCCCGGCGATCTGCGCTATCTCCTGCTGCACCTCATCGCCGAGAAGCCGGGCCACGGCTACGAGCTGATCAAGGCGATCGAGGAGAAGTTCGGCGGCATGTACAGTCCCAGCCCCGGCGTCATCTATCCGACGCTGACCCTGCTCGAGGAGCTCGGCCATATCCGCTCGGCCGAAGGCGACGGCAGCAAGAAGGCCTATGCCGTCACCGAGGAAGGCACCGCCTTCCTTGCCGCCAACCGCCCCGCCGTGGAGCAGGTGCTGCAGCGCGTGGCGGCGGCGGCCGAGGCCTTCGGCGGCGGCCCGGCGCCGGAGATCCTGCGCGCCATGCACAATCTCCGCCTCGCGCTCCGCATCCGGCTCGGCCGCGGCCGGCTGCAATCCGACGAGGTGCGCCGCGTCACTGAGATCCTCGACCGCGCCGCCGGCGAGATCGAAAGGACCTGAGATGCCGGCTTTGTTCTCCTCGGCGGGGCGGGCGGCTGCTACAGTCTCCCCGTCGAGGAGATGTCCCATGCAGCGCTGGCGGATCGGCGACGTCACCGTCACCAAGATCGTCGAGCTCGAGGCGGTGGGCGGCAGCCGCTTCATCCTGCCCGACGCCACGCGCGAGGCGGTGCGGCCGATCGGCTGGCTCCGGCCGCATTTCGCCGATGACGAGGGCCGGCTCAAGATGAGCGTCCACGCGCTGGTGGTGGAGACGCCGAGCCGCCGGGTCATCGTCGACACCTGCATCGGCAACGGCAAGCAGCAGCGCGCGATCCCCGCCTGGAACGGGCTCGACACCGCCTTCCTCGCCGATCTCGCGCTGGCGGGATATCCGCGCGACGGCATCGACACCGTGCTCTGCACCCATCTCCATGTCGACCATGTCGGCTGGAACACGATGCTGGTCGGCGGCCGCTGGGTCCCGACATTTCCCCGCGCGCGCTACCTGATGGGGCGCATCGAGTTCGAGCATTGGCAGGCGCAGCGCGACCATGCCGGCCACGGCCCCGTTTTCGCCGATTCCGTGGCGCCGGTGTTCGAGGCCGGGCTCGTCGACCTCGTCGACACCGGGCATCGCATCTCGGACGAGCTCAGCCTGGTGCCGACACTCGGCCACACCCCCGGCCATGTCAGCCTGCGCATCGCGTCGCGCGGCCAGGAGGCGCTGATCACCGGCGACTTCCTGCACCATCCCTGCCAGATGGCGCGGCCGGACTGGACCTCCACCGCCGATCACGATCCGGAGCTCGCCCGGCGCACGCGGCGCGACATGTTCGGGCGCCTGGTCGGCAGCGACGTGCTGATGATCGGCACGCATTTCGCCGGCGCCACCGCCGGTCATGTGGTGGCCGAAGGCGGCGCCTGGCGGCTCGCCGTAGACTAGAAGCGGGGGCGACCTCTCCTCCCGGGGGAGCAGCGGCTTGACGGGATCGCCTGTGGCGGCGCAAGCTTCGTCTCCAAAATAAACGATGGGCCGCGCCGGTGGGCCGGTGCCGATCGTAGCGGTGGGAGGACGACGACTTGGCCATCGAGACCGGCGCCGCGCCGGGCAAGTCGGCGCCGTGGCGACAGACCCTCGGCCGCCTCAGCCAGGAGCAGATCGTTGCAGGACTGACCCTGCTGCTGCTGATCGTCTTCGCCGTGGCGCTGCCGGGCTTCGCCACCGCCTCGAACCTGCTCAATCTCGTGCGCAGCATCTCCATCCTCGGCATCCTCGGCCTCGGCATGGGGCTCATCGTCATCAGCCGCGGCCTCGATCTGAGCGAGGTCGCCATCATGGCGGGCTCCTGGTCGATCGCGCTCGTCGCCAGCCAGCACGGCGTGCCGGCGTTCTGGGCGATGCTCCTGGCGCTCGCCATTGCGCTCGTGATCGGGCTTGCCAATGGCGTCATGATCGCGTTCGTCGAGATGCCGGCCCTCTTCGTCACGCTGGCCGCGGCCTTCGTCATCTATGGCGTCGCCTTCTGGGTGGCGCCGGTCTGGGTGGTCTATGCGCCGCAGGACGCGCCCGCGCTGGTGTTCCCCGGCCGCGGCGTGCTGTTCGGCATCCCGATGCCGATCTTCGTCTTCGCCGGCGCCGCGCTGCTGATGCATTTCTTCCTGTCGCAAACCTCGCTCGGCCGCTTCATCTATGCCCAGGGCGACAATCCCGACGCGGCGCGGCTCTCCGGCGTGGCGCTCCGGCCGCTGATGGTGCTCGAATACGCGCTGGTGGCGCTGCTCGCCTGGCTCGCCGGCCTGGTCTGGGTCGGCCGCACCGGCAGCATGCAGATGTCGATCGTGCAGGGGACGCAGATCTTCGACGTCATCCTGGTGGTGGTGCTCGGCGGCATCAGCCTGGTCGGTGGCCGCGGCGGCGTCTTCAGCGTCGTCGTCGGCTGCGCCCTCATCGGCACGCTGCTCAACGCCTTCACCATCATGGACGTGAACAGCGAGGTGCAGAACATCGTGCGCGGCGTGGTGCTGCTCGCCGCCATCATCCTCGACAACTGGCTGCACCCGCGCGACGAGGAGACGGCACGCCAGGGCGACTGACGATCAACCAACACCATCCAGGGGAGGAAAGGACATGCTCGGGAAACAGGGATTGAGGCTCGCCGGCCTTACGGCGGCGCTCGCCACGGCCGCCTTCATCGGCGGCACGGCGGCGGCGCTGGCGCAGGCGGAGACCAAGACGGCGCACGAGCTGCGCGCCGATTACGACAAGGATCTCAAGGGCAAGACCATCGCCTTCCTGCCCATCGCCACCGGCGTGCCGCTGATGGACGAATGGGGCACCGTGATCAAGACCGAGGCCGAATGGCGCGGCATGAAATTCGTGATCCGCGACCCCAACAACAACCCGGCGGCGATGCAGCAGGCGCTGACCGCGCTGGTCGACGAGAAGCCGGACGTGCTGGTGGTGCAGAACCCCAGCGTCACGCTGCTGATGAAGGAGCTGAAGCGCGCCGAGCAGGGCGGCACGCACGTCATCCAGATGAACATGTCGTCCAACTACAAATCGGACGCCTTCGTCGGCGCCGATTGGTACGAGGTCGGGCGCATGCTGGCGGAGGACGTGGTCAAGCAGTGCGGCACCGGCACCAAGACCTCGGGCGAGGTGCAGATCGTCCAGGGCGAGCTGACCGCCGCCGCCAGCGTCGATCAGATCGCCGGCATCATGGACGTCTTCAACAAGGACAAGGCGATCAAGGTGGTGTCGAACCAGGCGGCGCTGTGGGACGCCAACAACGCCCTCAACATCACCTCGACCGTGATCCAGCAGCATCCCGATCTCTGCGCCAGCGTCGGGTTCTGGGGCATCATGGAATTGGGCGCGGCGCAGGCGATCCGCAACGCCGGCAAGATCGGCAAGGTCAAGGTTTACGCCTCGGGCGAGGGCTCGCAGCTCGATTGCGACCAGGTGAACCAGGGGAATTTCTATAAATTCCTCAGCTACAAGGCGCCCGAGCAGGGCCACGACGCGTTCTTCGCCGCGGTGGCGCTGCTGGAGAGCGGCGAGAAGCCCGGCACGCGGCATCTCGAATTCTACACGCGCCCGGTCTGGCTCGATAAGGCCAACGCCAACGGCGCCAATTGCTACGCGCTGCCGAAGCCGCCGCAGACCACGGCGCTGAACCAGAATGACGCGAAGAAGTAGCTATTCGCTGCCTCTGACACCGGTGCGTCCTTCGACATGCGCGCCGCGCGCGCAAGCTCAGGATGAGGAAATTCTTGATGGAACAAAGAAAATCGCCTCATCCTGAGCGCGAGCGAAGCGAGCAGTCGAAGGACGCACGCAGTTCATCCAGCGGCCCGAGGGAATAGCGCCGATGTCGGTCAGCGTTCTCGACGCACTCTCCCGCCGCACGGAGCGCCTGCGCTACGCCTATTCGCCGCGGCTGCTCTTCGCCGAGCTGCTGCTGAAGCAATGGTTCGAGCCGGTCATCCCCTTCACCGTGATGATCGGGCTCATCGTCTATTTCTCGCTGACCATCCCCGACTACGCCACGGCGAGGAACGCGCTGTCGCTGATGCAGCTCTTCGCCGAGTTCGGCTTCGTGGCGCTCGGCATGGCCTTCTCGCTGATCTCCGGCGGCATCGACCTCAGCGTCGGCGCCATCTTCGCCGGCTGCAATTTCGCCGCCCTCTTCTGCCTCTTCGTGCTGGGCTTCCCGGCTTGGCTGACCGTGCTCGCCACGCTGGCGACCGGCGCCGTCCTCGGCGCCATGAACGGCGTGCTGATCGGCTATCTCAAGGCGCGGCCCTTCCTCACCACGCTGGTGACGCTGATCATCCTGCGCGCCGGCGTCAACCTGCTCAACGAGCGCTTCGCCACCGTCTTCGCCACCAACTCGGTCGACAGCGACGCCTGGGACTTCCTCGGCGGCGGCAGTGTCCTCGGCATCCCCGTCAATGCTGCGGCGCTGCTCCTCGTCCTGATCATCGGCCACGTCTTCCTCAGCCGCTCGCGCTATGGCTGGCACTTGACCGCGATCGGCGCCAGCCGCAAGGCGGCGCGCCACGCCGGCATCCGGGTCGAGCGCATGCTGTTCGCGACATACGTGCTGTCGGGCGCGCTCTGCGCGCTGGGCGGCGTCTTCTACGCGGCGCGCCAGGGCAGCACCGACAGCACCACCGGCGTCGGCTGGGAGTTCCAGGCGCTGACCGCGGTGGTGCTCGGCGGCGCCTCGCTCGCCGGCGGCCGCGGCACGGTGTGGCGGGCGATGATCGGCGCGATCATCATCTTCCTGCTGGTCAACGGCCTCGTCCGCATCGGCATCCCCGGCTATGTGACCTCCGGCGCCATGGGGGTGATCCTGCTGGCCGCCGTCGGCATCGACGTCAAATGGACGAAGAACCGCGGCAAGGTGGTGCAGAAGACCTACGTCAATCCGGCGCGGATGCCGCTGCCGGCCTGTCCCGAGATCGCCCGCGGCAGCACCTCGCCCTTCGCCCAGAACGACCGGCTGGTCCATGCCGAGGCGATCGGGCTGGACCAGGTCGAAGGGCCGGAGGACGTGATCCTCGACCGCCAGGACCGGCTCTATGGCAGCACCCGCGACGGCAACATCATCCGCTTCTCCGGCCCGAATTTTTCGCGCCGCGAGGTCTTCGCGCATATCGGCGGCCGGCCGCTCGGCATGCAGTTCGACCGGGACGAGAACCTCATCGTCTGCGTCGCCGGCATGGGCGTCTACGGCATCAAGCCCGACGCCACCGTCTTCAAGGTCACCGACGAGACCAACCGCACCTGGTACAAGCTCAACGACGACAGCCGCCTGCGCATGGCCGACGATCTCGACATCGCGCCCGACGGCAAGATCTATTTCAGCGACTGCACCACCCGCTACGAGATGACGACCAACGCCCTCGACATCATCGAGGGCAGGCCCAACGGCCGCCTCGTCTGCTACGACCCGGCGACGCGCCGGACGCGGACCCTCATCAACCACTTCTATTTCCCCAACGGCATCTGCGTGGCGCATGACGGGCGCTCCGTGCTCATCGCCAGCACCTCGCTCTGCCAGATCTTCCGCTACTGGATCGAGGGGCCGCGCCAGGGCGAGCTCGAGGTCGCGATCGACGCGCTGCCCGGCAATCCCGACAACATCAACCGCGCCTCGGACGGCACCTATTGGCTGGCGCTGGTCGGCATCCGCACGCCGACCTTCGACCTCGCCGCGCGCAAGCCCGGCTTCCGGCTGCGCATGGTGAAGCAGGTGCCGGGCGACGAGTGGCTGGCGCCCGGGCTCAACCATGGCTGCGTGCTGCGCTTCAACGAGGCCGGCGAGATCCTCGAATCCTTCTGGGATCCCACCGGCATCTCGCATTCGACGCTGACCTCGATGCGCGAGCACAAGGGCTATCTCTACCTGGGCGGGCTCGAGAACAACCGCATCGGCCGCATCAGGCTCGATCGTGGCGACCCCTCCTGGACCGGCTTCGAGGCCTATTGGGGCAACAAGCGCCGCGACCGGAGCGCGGGCTGACATGGCGATCCTCACCCATTTCCTGCGCGACATGCATCAGGTCCTGTTCCGCGATGCCGAGCAGCACGCGATCCCGTCGATGGACGGGGCGATGAGCCCCAACGACGCGCTCGACCATTGCCGCCCGGTCGGCGAGCCGCTGCCCGGCGCCGACGACGTCGTCGAGGCGCCGGACGGCGCGCTCTACGTCTCGGCCGGCCCGCGCGTGCTGCGGCTCTCCGGACCCGGCTACGCGGCGCGCGCCGTCGTGGCGGAACTCCCGGCGGCGGCGGGCGGCCTTGCCGTCCATCCCGACGGGCGGCTGCTCGTCTGCGTGGCGGGGCACGGCCTCGCCGCCATCGATGCCCAGGGACGCCAGCGCTGGCTCAATCAGGTCGAGGATCAGCCGCTCGGCTGCCTCACCAGCGTTGCGGCCGCGCCCGACGGCACCATCTTCGCGAGCGAGGGCAGCCGGCACAATCTCCCCGACGATTGGTGCCGCGACCTCCTGCAGAAGAACCGCAGCGGCCGCGTCATCGCCTGCACGCCGGGCCTCGACGCGGCACAGGTGCTGCTGCGCGAGCTGCCCTATCCCTACGGGCTCGCGGTCTCGCCCGATGGGCGCTTCCTCTGGCTCAGCGAGTGCTGGAGCCACCGCATCTGCCGCGCGCCGATCGAGGGCAGCGGCCTCGGCCCGGTGGCGCCCGTCATCCGCAACCTGCCGGGCTATCCGGCGCGGCTCGGGCCGGCAGCGGGCGGCGGCTTCTGGCTCGCCATCGTCGCGCTGCGCACGCATCTCATCGAGTTCGTGCTGCGCGAGGATGATTTCCGCAACGAGATGATGCGCACGGTGGCGCCCGAATACTGGATCGGCCCAGCGCTGGCGACGAGCGGCGACGCGCTGGAGCCGATGCAGAGCGGCGGGATCAAGGCGCTCGGCATCCAGAAGCCCTGGGCGCCGCCGCGCTCCTACGGCCTCGCGATACGGCTCGATGCCGAGGGCGAGATCACCGACAGCCTGCACAGCCGCGTCGGCGGCCGCTTTCACGGTATCACCGCCGCCCGCGACGCGGCCCAGGGCCTGGTCATCGTCTCCAAGGGGGCGGGCCGCCTGCTCATCGAGACCTCCGGAGCCAACGCATGAGCGATGTCGAGACCCTGACGCGGGACCAGCCCGGTCCCCAGCCCGTTGCCGCCGAGCCGGTGCTCCGCGTCATCCAGGGCAGCAAGATCTATGGCGGCGTCCACGCCATCGAAGGCATCGATTTCGAGCTCTATCGCGGCGAGGTGCACGCGCTGGTCGGCGAGAACGGCGCCGGAAAATCGACGCTGTGCAAGGCGATCGCCGGCGCCATCAAGCTCACCTCCGGCACCATCGAGCTCGACGGCAGGCCGGTCGCGTTCGAGGGTCCGCGCGACGCACTCGCCGCCGGCATCTGCATGGTCTATCAGGAGACCAGCCTGGTGCCGTCGATGACCGCGGCGCAGAACATCGAGCTCGGCAACGAGAAGCTGCTGACCCGCTTCCGCACCCTCAACATCCAGGCGCAGCAGCTCCTGCAATCCCTCAACTTCCATGTCGATCCCGCGACGCCGGTGGCGCTGCTCGGCACCGCCAAGCGCCAGATGGTCGAGATCGCGCGCGCCGTCTACAACAAGGCGCGGATCATCATCTTCGACGAGCCGACGGCGAGCCTGACGCCGGAGGAGATCGTGCATTTCTTCCACCTGGTGCGCGATCTGCGCGCGCAGGGCGTGGCGATCATCTACATCTCGCATGCGCTCGAGGAATTGCTGCAGATCTCCGACCGCATCACCGTGCTGCGCGACGGCAAGCTGGTGGTGACGTTGCGGACGGCGGAGATGACGCGCGAGCGGCTGGTGCGCCACATGGTCGGGCGCGACATCGCCCAGACGCATTATGCCAAGCACCGCGACGCGGCCGCATCGCGCCGCCCGGCGCGGCGCGAGAAGGTGCTCACCGTCGAGAACGTCACCATGGGCATGGTGGTCAAGAACATGTCGTTCTCGGTCTATGCCGGCGAGGTCGTCGGCATCGCCGGCCTGATCGGCTCCGGCCGCACCGAGATCGCCAAGATCGTCTACGGCGCCCTGAAGCGCAACCTGATCAATGGCGGCACCATCAAGCTGCGCGGCCGGCCGATCCGCTTCCGCGTGCCCAAGCAGGCGATCAATGCCGGCATCTGCTACATCACCGAGGACCGCAAGCTCAACGGCTTCTTCGAGACCATGCGGATCGACGACAACGTCTATGTCGGCAAGCTCGCCACCCGCGCCGGCTGGCGCTTCCTGCTGTCGCGGCTGACGCGCGGCAAGCTCGCCTCCTACTGGGTCGAGCGGCTGAAGATCGCGGCGCTGCAGCGCAAGGCGCGGATCGTCGAGCTCTCGGGCGGCAATCAGCAGAAGGTCGTCATCGCCAAGTCGCTGGTCCAGGACCCCTCGATCATCATCTTCGACGAGCCCACCCGCGGCGTCGACGTCGCCACCATCCCGGAGATCCACGCCCAGATCCGGCGGCTGGCCGAGGAGGGCAAGGCGGTGGTGGTGATCTCATCCTATCTTCCCGAAATCCTCGCCGTCTCCGATCGCATCCTGGTGGCGCGGCTCGGCCGCATCGTCGCCGAGTTCGACGCCGCGACCGCGACCGAGGACAAGATCATGTACGCGGCCATCCACTGACCCGGCGCGGCGCGCCGCGCCGCGCCTTCTTCACCATGCGAGTTCCAGGATCTCCACTATATCCGCGGCGCTCTTGATCGGCCGCGGATTGGCGCGCACCGGCGGATCGTGCAGCGTGTGCTCGGCGATGGCGCCGAGATCCTCGCGCTTGATGCCGACATCCCTGAGCCGCGTCGGCAGGCCGAGGCGCACCACGAGATCGGCCACCACTGTGCTGGCCGGCCGGTCGGGCGCGCCCAGCAGCGCGCTCACCCGGCGCTGGCGGTCGGCCGTGACCGGGCTGTTCCAGCGGAGCGCCGCCGGCAGCGTCAGGCAGGAGGTGATGCCGTGCGGGATGCCGTAGGAGCCGCCCAGCGTGTGGCCGATGGCGTGGCTCACCGCGGTGCCGACGCCCGAGGCGGCGCCGGTGATCGAGAGCCACATGCCGAGCTGGCCCTCGAGCCGGGGCTCGAGCGCCGCGGGTTTCTCCTTGATCGCCGGCAGCGCGCGGCCGAGGAGGCGCAGCGCCTCGGCCGCGGTGGCGTCCGAATAGGGGTTGGTCTCGAGCATGCACAGCCGCTCCACCGCGTGGTCGACCGCCTTCATGCCGGTCGACAGCAGCAGGGTCTGCGGCGTGGAGAGCGTCGCCGCCGGGTCGAGCACCACCGCCTGCGGCGTGAACAGCGGATGGCCATAGAGCTCCTTCACCCGCCGCCTGGTGTCGCTCACCCCGGCGATGTAGGTGAACTCGGCCGCCGAATAGGTCGTCGGCACCGCGACCATGCGGATCGCGTTCTCATGGCCCGGCGGCCGCCGGCTGGGATCGACGCCGCGCGCGCCGCGCCAGGCGTCGAGCGCATCGACGTCGCCGAGCCGGTGCCACAGCGCCAGCAGCATCACCTTGGTGGCGTCGATCACCGAGCCGCCGCCGACCGCGACCAGCAGATCGGCGCCGGCCTCCCGCGCCTGCGCCGCGCCGGCGATCACCGCGTCGCGCGGCGAATGCGCGCTGATCCCGGCGAAGGTTCCGGCATGGCGCTCGCCCAGCGCATGAGCAATCGCGGCGGCGAGCCCGCCGTCGCCGGCGAGCGAGCGGGTGGTGGTGAGGAAGACGCGGCGCGCGTTCGAGCCCGCCACCTCCTCGGCCACGGCGTCCGCCGCCGGCTTGCCGTAGATCACGCGCTCCTGCAGGAAATAGCGATGCGTGCCGCTGAGCATGGCCCGTCCTCCCGTTTCGCTCATCGTGGCGCCTCGGCGGCAAAAGTCGAGCCCGGAATGGCGTGGGGCGCCAACCAGCACGTGCGCGGCGCGCGGCCGGGCGAACGCAAGTACGAATTGACACATCCGGTTACAATCTGTTCACCTTTCGCCACCTTCTCTCCGCGACGGATCCAGAGAGTCCCCGTGACCCAGCCCTGCTCCGTTCTGATCGTCGAAGACGAGCCGTTGATCCGGGAGATCTTCGACAGCGTGCTCACCGGCGAAGGCTGCCGGGTGTCGCTGGCCGGCGACGGAGCGTCGATGCGCGCGGCCTGCGCCGCGGGAAGTTTCGACGTGGTGGTCCTGGACATCGCCTTGCCCGGCGGCGAGACTGGCCTCGATCTGGCGGCCGACGCGGCCGTATCGGGGTGCGGCGTGATCCTGATCACCGGCGACCACGGCCATTACGAGGCTGTGGCAACGAGCGGCTTTCGCTATCTTTTCAAGCCGTTTCGCATAGAAGCCCTGGTGCAGCTGATCCACGAGCTGCTCGAGGCGGACAATGCGGGCTGCACGATGAAGGGGCGCAGCGGCCGGCAATGATCCGGCGAGACTCCGCGGCCGCGGCTCGAAGGCGGATGTCGGTCGATGGGTTTTCCGAAACGGAGGAAGTGGGGGCGAGGAGTAGTCCCGTGAAGCACAAGGAGACCGTTCTCGTCGTCGATGACGAACCCACGGTACGGTCGGTGCTGGCCGGTCTGCTGTCCGGGCTGGGCTATCGCTGCATCGTGGCCGCGAACGCCGTCGATGCCGTGCTGATCATCGAGGCGAATCTCTTCACGCTCGACCTCCTGGTGACCGACATCCGGATGCCGGGAGAGCTCGACGGCGTCGACCTTGCCAACATGGTGCGCGAGCGGCAGCCCGACGTCGCGGTCCTGCTGATCACCGGATATGCGGCGGCGGCCACCATGAAGCGGGCGGCGGGCAGCGGCTATCGCGTTCTCGAAAAGCCGTTCCGGCACACCCAGCTCCAGGCGGCCGTGGCGGAGGAATTGAGCAAGCGACCGCGCAGCCCGGCCGCCGGCGAGGACGGGCGCGGCGCATCGGTCGTCCCGATCGGGCGCGGGCGGGATCGCGACCGTGGCTAGCAGCGCTCGGCTGCGCCGCGGCGCGGTGCCCGCGGCGCTGCTGTGCCTGGCGCTTTTGGCGCTGGCCGCCGCGGCGCCGGCGGCGGAGCGGATGCGGTTCTGGAACACCACTTCCTTCACCATCGCCGAGCTTTACCTGGCGCCCGCGGGCACGACGCAATGGGGGCCGAACCAATGCGCGAACGATCCCGACGGCGCCGTCGACGCCGATGAACGCCTCACCCTCAAGGATGTGGCGCCCGGGCGCTACGATGTGAAGCTCGCCGACAAGCACGGCCGGGTCTGCCTGGTGAAGAATGTCGAGGTCAGATCCGGCAAGCCCTACGCCTTCGCCATCGGCGAAAGCGACCTCACCGACTGCAGCAAATAGCGGTCCGGCGGCCAGGCCGGGAAAACATCGGGCGGCGGGCCGGCCCCATCTCGACAAATCGACGTCCCTGAGCCTAGGATTTGTTGTCCCGGAACGGAAAGGGCCGCCAGAGCCCGACCGCCGGACAGGAGGAGGTCATGCCAGGAGAAGCGGTCCTTGCGGTCCGGTCGCTTGCCCATACGCACGGGCTGGTGACGCGCGCGGGGACGCGGATCTGGGCCTCGAGCGACGCGCTCGGCTGGCGCTCGGTCTTCGCCTCCAGCCAGCACGAGGCGCCTTTCGAAGGCGATTTCCACCCCGTCGCCGATCATCTCGTCGTCATCCATCTGAGCGGCCCGGTGCGCGTCTGCCGCTCGCTCGCCGGGCGGCAGGAGACCCGCCTGATCCCGCCGGGCGGCGCCTTCATCATGCCCGGCGGCGTGCCCTTCGGCGTCCGCCTCGAATCCGAGCTCGACACCGTCCATTTCTACCTGCGCCGCGCCGTCATCGACGAGCTCGCCGAGGAGCTCGCCGCCGGCGCCGCCGTGGAGATCACCCCCGGCCTCGGCGCGCTCGACCCGCTGCTCGAGCAGATCGGCTTGAGCCTGCGCGAGCAGCTCCACGATGCTTCGCCCGCCGGCGCCCTCTATGTCGACCATCTCGCCCGCGCCGCCGCGGCGCGGTTGATCCGTGCGCATTCGACCGCGCGGCTCCCCGCCGCGCCGCCGCCGCGCGGGGCGGGGCTCAGCGAGCGGCAGCTGCGCCGCGCCATCGACTATCTCGAGGCGCATCTCGACCGCGATCCCGGCCTGCCGGACCTCGCCGCCGCCGCCGGCCTCAGCCCGGTCTATTTCGCCCGCCAGTTCAAGCGCGCCACCGGCCTGCCGCCGCATCAATACCTGATGCGGCGCCGGCTCGACCGCGCCAGGCGGCTGCTGGCGGCGGGCGATCTGCCGATCGCCGCGATCGCGCTCGATTGCGGCTTCTGCCACCAGGAGCATCTGACCCGGCTCTTCCGCCGCCACTGCGGCACCACCCCCGCCGCCTACCGCGCCAAGGTCAGGCATTAGTCCAGGACCCCGCGCAAGCGGGGTACCGACGCGAGTGACAGGCAGCGGCGCCCGGGCTCCCGCGTTGGCGCGAGCGGCGCGTAGCGAGGGCGTGTACGCGCGACCCGCGCCGCGGACGCGACGATCCGATTGTGGACCCGAAGCGGTAACTCCGGATGCGCGAGAAGATCTTGACCGCAACAGGTGGTGCGAACGCAGAAATTGGTAGGCGAAGCGCCGAATCATCGCAATCTAATGGTTGTGGGGCCGCAGGGGAAACCATGAAGCGCACGTGGACGATCATTGGCGTAGCTGACGTGTCCGAGAGCCTGAAGTGGTAGACCAGTCGCTGTCTTGCGGCGGCCGCCGGAGACGGCACCTGCCCACGACTACTTCGGGCAGATCGTCGACTCGGCCATGGAACGGTCTTACTCTGTCTCCACGGGTGGGGCGCCCACGAGCATCCCTCGTTGACGACGTCCTCTCGACCACGCCAAGCCTGGCAACGGCCTTCTCTTGTTCTTCCGGATCGACGACTTTGACGCAGCTTTGCCAAGGGCGCGCGCTCTCGTCAGCCAGCTGGAAGAAGAGCCACATGTGAATCCCAGCACTGGGACTACGGAGCTTTCGCTCCGAGATCCTGACGGATACTACGTCACCATCAGTGCGCTCTATCCGGCCTGACCCTCCATCGAGCCGACAGGTTCCGGCAGGCTGCTTTGCTGGAAATGGCGGCTCATGTGGGACGTTCCCGCATGTCCGTGCCGGGTCGACTGCTGTCATCCCGCCATGAAGCCGCATAGGTCCTCGCCTGGCACATAGCCGCCTCGCGTCGCCATCTTCCTCCGCGCCGCGACCTGAGACACACCCTGGCCGCCGTTTGCCGGTTTCGTGCAGGGATTTGTTCGGCTTCGTGCAGGCTTGCGCGGCCGCCTTCGGGCTAGGCTCGCCCCAGGAGCGGCGGAGGATGAAGGAGCCCAGGGCCCATGTCGGATGTGAAGACCGTCTTCGGCGCGCTCGACAATTATCAGAAGGGCGGGGTCGAGATCATCGACGACGATCCCCGGAACTACGTCTTCTCCAACGTCTTCGAGGTGGCGTCGCGGTCGAAGCCTTATGAGCGGGTCGCCGTCGGCAAGAACTTCGAATACGTCATCGAGGCGGTGCGCGCCGAAGGCACCTCGCCCTGGTACGCCTGCGCCCATGACGAGTTCGCGCTGGTGATGGATGGCAAGGTCGAGGTGCGGCTGCTGAAGCCGGAGAAGCCGCTGCTCGGCGCCGACCAGGCCGGCGCCGTCGCCCTCGCCGCGGCGCCCGACGGGCGCAGGATGGGCCGCATCGTCGCCGGCCGCGGCCATATGGCGCTGCTGCCCAAGGGCTCGGCCTACCAGTTCCACGCCGACCGGGCCTCGGTGGTGACCATCCAGACCATGGAGGGCGAGGTCACGATCGAGCGCTGGGCCGAGATCTGCCAGACCAGATAGGGATCACGCCATGGCCAACCTTGCCGTCGACGCCTCCGAGCCGGACAATTATTACGGCTATCGCCGCTTCAAGAAGGGCAAGTTCGAGTTCCAGCGCGACGAGTATTTCGTCCATATCCGCTGGCCCAAGGGCACGCATACCATGGCGGCCGACGTGTTCCTGCGCGCGCTGCAGCGCGACATCGCCTGGAACTTCTTCTACGGCACGGTCAATTTCGACGGCGTCTTCGGCACGCTCAATCATTACGGCACCGTCGACATCTTCGCCGGACGCTTCAACGACGCCTACCGCAAGGCCGGGCGCGACTACACCGAGACCTATCCCTCCGACGAGCTGATGGCGACCTTCAAGGCCATGCTCGACGACTGGACCAACCGCGGCTACGACCCCTTCGCCGCGCCCGAGGAGACCAAGCAGCCCTATGGCCGCAAGGACGGCGACAACCGGCGCGCCATCGAGCGGCTGCGCGTCACCGCCCGGCGCATGGTGGGACTGCCCGGCGACACGCCGCTGCGCAGCGACGCCGCCGGATATCCGGTCAACCGCCATTTCGCCGACGTGCCGCAGGACCAGCCGGAGGTCCATCCCGAGCCCGGCTTCGAGAGCGAGGTCTCGGCCTTCAACCTCTTCGCCTATCTCTCGCGCTCGGACGTCACCTGGAACCCCTCGGTGTGCTCGGTGGTCAAGGACAGCCTCTATTGCCCGACCTCGGAGGAGTTCATCCTGCCGGTCGAGCACGGCAACGACCGCGTCGAATGGTTCATGCAGCTCTCCGACGAGATCATCTGGGAGATCAAGCACAAGGAGACCGGCGCGCCGCGCGCGCGGGTGACCTGCCGCGCCGGCGACATCTGCGCCATGCCGGCGGATATCCGCCATCAGGGCTTCTCGCCCAAGCGCTCGATGCTGCTGGTCTGGGAGAACAACTCCAACGCCATCCCGGCGCTGATCCAGAGCGGCAAGGCGCCGGTGGTGCCGGTCGTCTTCTGAGCGGGCGCCGCGGCCAAGGCGTCGGTCTGGGATCGCTGTCGCCGCCGCGATGCCGCCCCGGCATGCGCGGCCGCGAGGATCGGGAGGAAGCCATGGCACTGACGCGGACGGTGATGACCGACGAGCAGCGCAAATCGGTGGCGCTCGAATATCTCAAGGCCTTCGACAAGGGCGGCGTCACGTCCGATGGCGGCAGCATCCTCGATCTCTTCGCCGAGGACGCGCAGGTCTATTTCCCGAAATGGGGCCTCGCCACCGGCAAGGAGCAGATCGGCAAGCTCTTCGGCGATGTCGGCGGCACCATCAAATCGATCGAGCATCATTATTCGCAGTTCAACTGGATCTTCTCCGGCAGCGACCTGCTCGCCTGCGAAGGGACGAGCCACGGCGTGCATCGCGACGGCGCCTGGCGCGCCGGCCTGCCCGAGAGCGGCGCCGGGCGCTGGTGCGACGTGTTCGAGATCCGCGATTGGAAGATCCAGCGCTGCTTCATCTATCTCGATCCGGACTACGCCGGCGCCGACACCGGACGCTATCCCTGGCTGGAGCGCCGCTGACACGCATGGGCCAGGCACCTTCAGGGAGGAGGAACCCAACATGAGGACGACACCAGCTGGGATCACGCGCCGGCGCGTGATCGAGGCGGGCGGCGCGATCGCCGCCACGACGGTCTTGGGCTTTCCCGCGATCGCCGCGGCGAGGCCCTTCAAGCTCGGCTATGTCAGCCCGCAGACCGGGCCGCTCGCCCCCTTCGGCGAGGCCGATAGCTTCGTGCTGGCAAGCGTGCGCGAGGCCTTCAAGAACGGCGTCAAGATCGGCACCGGCAGCGTGCCGGTGGAGATCGTCGTCAAGGACAGCCAGTCGAACCCGAACCGCGCCGCCGAGGCTGCTGCCGACCTCATCAACCAGGACAAGGTCGATCTGATGCTGGTCGCCTCGACGCCGGAGACCACCAATCCGGTCTCCGACCAGTGCGAGGTGAACGAGGTGCCCTGCGTCTCCTCGGTGGCGCCGTGGCAGCCCTGGTTCTTCGCCCGCGGCGGCAAGCCCGACACCGGCTTCACCTACACCTATCATTTCTTCTGGGGGCTCGAGGACGTCATCGCCGTCTACACCAACATGTGGGGCCAGATCGCCACCGACAAGGTCGTGGGCGGGCTCTTCCCCAATGACGGCGACGGCAATGCCTGGGGCGACAAGAAGCTGGGCTTCCCGCCGGTGCTCGAGCAGAAAGGCTACAAGCTCATCGATCCCGGCCGCTTCCAGAACCTCACCGACAATTTCTCGTCCCAGATCGGCGCCTTCCGCCAGGGCAAGGTCGAGATCGTCACCGGCGTCGTCATCCCGCCCGATTGGACCACCTTCTGGACCCAGGCGATCCAGCAGGGCTTGAAGCCCAGGATCGCCTCGGTCGGCAAGGCGCTGCTCTTCCCCTCGGCGATCGAGGCGCTGGGCGCCAACGGCCAGAACCTCTCGAGCGAGGTGTGGTGGACGCCGTCCCATCCCTTCAAATCCTCGCTCACCGGCCAGAGCGCCCGCCAGCTCGCCGATGCCTATACCGCCGCGACGAAGAAGCAATGGACGCAGCCGATCGGCTTCGCCCATGCGCTCTTCGAGGTGGCGGCCGATGTGATGAGGCGCTCGCACGGGCCCGGCCAGCGTGACGCGACGCTGGCGGCGCTGCGCGCCACCAGGCTCGAGAGCATCGTCGGGCCGATCGCCTGGGGCGGGAAGGGGCCGTTCAAGAACGTCTCCAAGACGCCGCTGGTGGGCGGCCAATGGCGGCGCGGCGGCGCCTTCAAATACGACCTCGTCATCACCTCCAACCAAACCGCCCCTGAGATCCCCGCTGGCGGCAAGATGGAGGCGATTGCTTAGCGGACGGCGAGCTCGACGGGGGATGTCCCATCGCCGAACACGTGCCGGGATCTGCCCCTCTCCGCCCCATTGGGGCGGAGAGGTTGGGTGAGGTGGGGCTGCCGCGGCGCCGGCCACACCGCCGCTAAACGGCTCCGCCGGCCTTGCCGCAGCCACCCACCTCATCCTAAATCCTTCTCCGCCCTGAAGGGCGGAGAAGGACTTGCCGTTTCAGCAGGAGCGACACGTCCAGCGTGATGCGTGAAACCGAACCGAGTCGCGCCTAGCCATGGAATGGGTCAACATCGTCCTGCAAGGCGCGCTGCTCGGCGGGCTCTATGCGCTCTTCGCCGCCGGTCTGTCGCTGATGTTCGGGGTGATGCGGCTGGTCAACATCGCCCATGGCGACCTCATCGTGCTCAGCGCCTATTGCGCGCTGACGGTGACGCAGGTGACCGGGCTGCACCCGCTGCTCAGCCTGGTGCTGGTGGTGCCGCTGATGTTCGCGCTGGGCTATGTGCTGCAGCGCGGCCTGCTCAACTTCACCCTCGGCGACGACATCCTGCCGCCGCTGCTCGTCACCTTCGGCCTCTCGGTGATGATCCAGAACCTGCTGCTCGAGGGCTTCAGCGCCGACAGCCGCCGGCTGCAGGCCGGCGCGCTGGAGACGGCGAGCCTGAGGCTCGGCGGCGAGCTCGCCATCGGCTGGCTCTCCGTCATCGTCTTCGCCACGGCGGCGGCGGTGATCGCGCTGCTGGAGCTGCTGCTCTATCGCACGGCGCTCGGCCGCGCCTTCCGCGCCACCTCCGACGATGCGCGCACGGCGCGGCTCTACGGCGTCAGCATCCGCCATGTCTTCGCGCTCGCCACCGCGATCGCCGTGGCGGTGGTCTCGATCGCCGGCGTGCTGCTGGCGATCCGCACCAATTTCGATCCCAGCATCGGCCCGGCGCGGCTGCTCTACGCCTTCGAGGCGGTGATCATCGGCGGCCTCGGCAGCCTCTGGGGCACGCTGGCCGGCGGCGTCATCCTCGGCGTGGCACAATCGGTCGGCGCGGCGCTCGACCCCGGTTGGGAGATCCTGGCCGGGCATATCGCCTTCCTGCTGGTGCTGGTGTTCCGCCCGCGCGGGCTTTTCCCGAAGGTGATCGACTGACGCCCCCGTTGCGCTAAACTCGCCCCCTACGCTGCGCCGGCTCGAGACGCGGCGGCTATGGGGAGGAATGAGGATGCGCCTCACGCGACGCGCGCTGCTTCGGGCCGCCGCCGCCACGCCCCTGCTGGCGGCGCGGTCCGGCCGGGCCGCCGAGCCCGCCAGGATCCGCATCGGCTGGGTGGTGGCGAGCTCCAACTGGCCCGCCTTTCTCTTCGCCAAGCCGGGCATCGCCCGGCATCAGGGTGCGAGCTACGTGATGGAGGACGTGCATTTCTCCGGCACGCCGCAGATGATCACCGCGCTCGCCTCGGGCGATCTCGACATCGGCACGCTGGCCTACTCCTCCTTCGCGCTCGCCGTCGAGAATGCGCAGATGACGGATCTGCGCGTCATCGCCGATGATTTCCAGGACGGCGTCCCCGGCTATTACAGCGACGAGTACATGGTGCTGAAGGACGCTCCGATCCGCACCATCGAGGATCTCAAGGGCAAGGTGCTCGCCACCAACGGCGCCGGCAGCGCCGTCGACATCGCGCTGCGCGCCATGCTGCGCAAGCACGGGCTCGAGGACAGGCGCAACGTCACCATCATCGAGGTTGGCCTGCCCAACATGAAGGCGGTGCTGGCCGAGAAGAAGGCCGATCTGATCTGCGCCGTGACGCCATTCTCCTGGGATCCCGGGCTGCGCTCGATCGCGCGCCCCCTCTTCACGCAGAAGGAGGCGGTGGGCCGGACGCAGATGATCCTGTGGGCCGCGCGCGCGGGGTTTCTCGAGGAGAAGCGGCCGGCGATGGCCGATTTCATGGATGACGGGCTGCGCGCGCGGCGCTTCTATCTCGACCCCGCCAACCACCAGGAGGCGGTGGCCCTGGTCGCCAAGGTGGGCCATCTGCCGCCGCAGCGGCTGGAAGACTGGCTCTTCACCAAGAAGGACTACTATCGCGATCCCGATGGCCTGCCCGATCTGCAGGCGCTGCAGGCCAATATCGATCTGCAGCGCGATCTCGGATTTCTCAAGACCGGCTTCGACGTCAGGAAGTTCGCCGATCTCGATCTCGCCCGCGCCGCGGTGGCGTCGCTCAAATAGCGCCGCGCAGCAGGTCGGGGGCGAAGCCGATGCGCTGCTGCGCCGCGATCAGCCGCGGCGTCGGGCCGATGGCGATGCCCCATTGGTCGGTGCGGCCCGGCGGCCAGACCCACTCCTCGGGCCCGCGCACGCGGTAGCTCTCGTCGACCTGCTCGACCTCGGCGGTGTATTCGATGACGACATCGTCGGGGCCGACGAAATAGGCGAAGACGTTGTTGCCGGCGCCGTGCCGGCCGACGCCCCAATCGATCGCATGGCCGTTGTCGCGCATGCGGCCGGCGCCGCGCATCACCGAATCGATATCAACCATTTCAAACGCGATGTGATGCAGCGTCGGCCGCTCGCCATGGGCGAAGGCGATGCTGTGGTGGTCGGCGTTGCAGCAGAGGAAGGTGAGGTGCCGCGTGCGGTCGATGATGCGGAATCCCAGGTGGCGGCAATAGAACTCGCTGATCGCCGCCGGGTCGGGCGCGTTCAGCACGATATGCGTGATCTTGCCCGGGCGGTCCGGCCGCGGCGCGGCGTCGGCGTGCCGGGCCGCGCCCGCGAGGACGCGCAGCATGCGCCCCTCGGGATCGCGGAAGCTGAAGCCATAGCCGTCGCCGGGCTCGGCGATCGCCGCCGGCGTGCCGAGCGCGCCCGCGCCGACGCGCTCGAGCCCGGCATGGAGGGTGTCCACCGCGTCCCGGTCCGGCGCCGTCAGGTCGATGCGCAGCATCGCCGGCGTATCGCGCCGATGCAGCCCGAGCAGATGGTGATGAGGGCCGGTGCCGCGGAGATAGACGCTGTCGCCCTGCCGGGCCACGGGCTCGAGCCGCCACACCTCGGTGTAGAACTTGACCCGCGCGGCGAGATCGGTGACGCCGAGATCGACGCTGCGCACCCCATCCACCCGGGCTCCGCTCATGGCTTCGTTCTCCCGCAAGGCCTGGGCGAGCGTACCGCGTGGGCACCGGCGCGCCAAGCGATCCACGGCGCTGTCCACGGCTGTCCGGTTGAGCGAACGCGGTTGCAAAGACGCCACTCTCGACACCACTTCATCGTCATGGCCGGGCTTGTCCCGGCCATCCACGTCTTGCCGCATGCTCGTCGAAAGACGTGGATGCCCGGAACTCGGCCTTCGGCCGGCCCGGGCATGACGATCGGGGGGATTTTCGGAGAAGCCGGAACCGGACAGCCGTGGGCGCTCTCCCGGTATGACGATCTCGTTGCAACGAGGTAACTAACGATTGCTTAAGGCCCTCCTGATATCGCTGCGAGGCAAGCCGCGGGGTCCGGAGAAACCATCCTCATGTCTTTGGCCTGGAAGGGTAAACTCTGCCCGCGGATCGGCCTGCGCTGGCGCCTGGTGCTGCTCGTGCTGCTGGCCCTGCTGCCGGCGCTCATCTTCTTCTTCCACTACGCCCGCGCCGAGCGCGAGCAGCTCATCGCCCAGGCGCAGGGGCGCGCGCTGCGGCTCGCCCGCGCCTGGGCGGACAATCACGACGCGCTGGTGCGCGAGGCGGAGCTGGTGATCGCGATCGCCGAGCGCGAGCCGGCGCTGGCGGCGGGGCAGGGCGGCGCCTGCTCGGCGGCGCTGGCGCGGCTCGAGGCGCAAATCCACTGGTCGTCGGAGATCGACGTGATCGACCGCCACGGCGTCGTCCTCTGCGCGAGCGAGGCGGATGCGCCGCAGGACACGCCGCCGCTGGCCTTCCGCGACGAGCTCTTCGCCGGCGGCCGCCTCAAGGTGAGCGAGTTCCAGCTCGACGCCGCCGGCCGCTCCCTCGCCTTCGTCGGCCGCCGCCTGCCCGGAACGGCGGAGCGCGCGGTCATCGTCGCCGTCGATCTCGCCGAGATCCAGCGGCGCACCGCGCGCGAGGCCCGGGGCGCGCAGTACGACATCATGGTGATCGGCCGCAACGGCCTGCTGCTCGCGCGCGACCCGGAGGCGGCGGGCTTCGTCGGCACGCCGATCGGCGCGTCGCATCCGCTGATGCCGGGGCTGATGGTCAAGACCGAAGGGGAGGCGGAAGGACGCGGCCGCGACGGCGTCGAGCGGCTCTTCGCCTTCACCCAGCTGCCGCAGACCGGCGCCAAGATCTCGATCGGCCTCACCCGCGCCGATGTGCTGGGCGGCGAGGAGCGCAGCATCGACCGCGAGCTTGCGGCGCTCGCCGGCATGGCCGCGCTGGCGCTGGTCGGCGCCTGGCTGCTGGCCGAGTTTTCCGTCGTGCGCTGGGCCGTGGCGCTCGCCCGCGCCGCCGACGCCTTCGCGCGGGGCGATCTCTCGCATCGCGTCGCGGTGCCGAAGGGTGCGGGCGAGTTCGCGACGCTGGGCGACGCCTTCAACCGCATGGCCGCCACCGTCGAAGCGCGCACCGCCGCGCTGGCGGTCAGCGAGCGGCGGTTTCGCGACGTGGCCGAGGTGGCCGGCGATTTCTTCTGGGAGCGCGACGCCCAGGGCTGCGTCACCTTCCTCTCCGACCGCTTCACCGAGGCCACGGGGATGCCGGCGGCCGAGCTCGTCGGCAAGCCGGGCGGCACGCTCGGCCGGATGATGGCGCCGGGCGGCGATTCGGCCCGCCTCGGCACCGCGATCTCCCGCCGCGAGCCGTTCCGCGATCTCACTTTGTGCGTCACGCTGCCCTCGGGCGAGCGGCGCTGGTGGCGGCTCAGCGGCAAGCCCTTCTTCGACGAGGCCAGCGGCGCGTTCCTGGGCTTCCGCGGCGCCGGCAGCGAGGTGACCGCCACCACCTTCGCCGAGCAGGAGCTGCGCGTCGCCAAGGAGGCGGCCGAGGCGGCGAACGTGGCGAAATCCGAGTTCCTGGCGACGATGAGTTACGAGCTGCGCACGCCGCTCAACGCCGTGATCGGCTTCTCCGAGATCATGCAGCAGGAGCTGCTGGGGCCGATGGGCGTCGCCGCCTATCGCGACTATGCCGCCGACATCACCCAGAGCGGCCGGCATCTGCTGGCGATGATCAACGACATCCTCGACTTCGCCAAGATCGACGCCGGCCGCCTGCAGCTCAGCGAGGAGGCGGTGGACGTCGTCCTCGTCGCCCGTCGCGCCGCCCGCGCGGTCGAGCCGCTGGCTCAGGCCTCCGCCATCGCCGTCGCCGTCACCTCCGCGCTGCCGGAGCTGGCGGTCTGGGCCGACGAGCGGCGGCTGCGCCAGGTGCTGCTCAACCTGGTCAGCAACGCGGTGAAGTTCACCCCCAAGGACGGCTCGGTCGAGATCGAGCTCAGCCGCGGCGCCGGCGGCCAGACGCAGATCGCGGTGCGCGACACCGGCATCGGCATCGCCGCCGCGGATCTGCCGCGGGTGATCGAGCCCTTCCGCCAGGCCGATTCAGGTCATGCGCGGCGCCATGACGGCACTGGGCTCGGCCTCGCCATCTGCGATCGCCTGGTGCGGCTCCATGGCGGCACGCTGTCGCTCACCAGCGCGCTGGGCCGCGGCACCGTCGTCACCGTCACCCTGCCGGCGAGCCGCAGCCTGCCCGGCGTGGGCGACGCGGTCATGCCGCTTCAGGCCGGGTCCAGAAGGGCTTAGCCTTGAGAAAGCGCGCCACCCGCTTGCCCAGGCTGGCCTCGCGCTCCGCCGCGACGCGGCCGTACCAGCCCCGGACCATCGCCGCGCCCTGACGCAGCCGCGCCTCGCCATCGGCCGGCGCCAGCTCGCCCAGCAGCGCCGTCATGGTCTCGATGTCGTTGAGCAGGCCCAGATCGTCCTGCAGCGCCGCCAGCCGCCGCACCTGGCGCCTGACCGCCTTGCTGTCATAGACGCCGGCCAGCGAATCCATGGCGTAGCGCAGCTCCTTGAGGGCGATGCGGAACTGATGCCGCTGCTCGGCATCGAGGCTGTCGAACCGCTTGCCGAGCTTGCGCGCCTTGCGGTAGCGCCGGTCGAGCAGGCTGTCGGCGACGCCGCTGATCGGCGCGGCCAGCAGCGGCGCGAGCGCCGCCGCCGGCGCTCGATGCTCGCGCTGCGTCTCGAGCGAGCTCAGCATCTGCAGCGCGAAATCGGTGTAGCGGCTCGAGGACAGCGTCTCGCGCACGGCGTCATAGGCAAGGCGCTGGCGCGCCGCGGCGGCCTCGATCAGCGCCCCGACCTCGCCGCTGCCGGGAAATGCCTGCGCCACCTCCGCCAGGTACGCGTCGAAGACGTCCCAGTTGCGCGCCGTGCCGAGCGTGCCGGAGATCCATTTCATCTCGCCGACCGCGCGGCGGCGCTGCTCCTCCGGGAGCATCGCCTTGAACAGCTTGAGCGTCGCCCGCAGCCGCCGCAGCGCCACGCGCATCTGATGCACGCCCTCGATGTCGCCGGCGAGCGTGGCGCGGTCGTTGGCCAGCATGTGGTAGAGGCAATGCTCGACGATCGCGCCGAGCGCGGCCGCCACCGGCATGTCCGGCCGCAAGGCGAGCTTGCCTTGACGCCGGGCGGCGTCGATATCGGCGCCGAGCACCAGCGCATAGCCGCGTGCCGCCTTGCTCTGGGTTTCCAGCCGCAGCGGCAGGCTGCGGTTGAGCGTCCGCGCCAGCTCGAACAGCGCCTGGCAATCGCCCTGCTTGAGCTCGATCTCGAGCTCGCAGACCGGCACGCTGGCGCCGGTCGGGGTTTCGATCTCGCCGCGGTCGCAGGACAGCTCGATCACCGTGTCGGGATCGGGCCGCAGCAGGCGCGAGCTGCGCCAGATGCGGCTGACGAAGACCGGCTGCAGCGCGCTGCCGTCGAGATCGCCGACCTGCTCGCGCAGCTCCGGCGCCGACAGGTCCGGCGCCGCGCGGGTCAGCGGCACCTGCCATTCGCCGCGCTGGAACAGCGCGGCGGCGGGCGGGCTCGCCTTCAGCGTCTGGACATAGCTGCGCCCGGTCTTGCGGATGCGCAGGCTGAGGGCGCGGTCGCGCAAGGCCAGCTCCGGCGTGTCGAAATAGGTGCTGGCGACGAGGCGCCGGCTGCCCTGGGTCCCGGCGAGGAGGGGATGGCGCTGCAGTCGCCGCAGCTCCGCCGGCGGCAGCGCGAATTTCAGCTCGACCTCGAGCGGAATCGGGTCGGAGAGGGGCGGGTCCGCGCTGGCCATGGCGCGCATCATTGAGTGCCCGGGCACCCCGCCGCAAGTCCGCAGTTGTGCCTAGCGCGGATGCTGCGCCGCGATTGCGCCGGTTGGTGTCCCGCCACGTGCACGGCCGGCCCGGCGCCGAAGGCGGGGGCGATGGCGGCGATGCCGACGCCGGCGACGACCAGCCGCAGGGCGAGGGCGATGAGCAGCGAGCGAGAGGGCATCGGGCATTTTCCTGGGGCGCTCGCCGGAGCGGGCGTAAGCCGGCGGTGCGTGTTGACCCTGAGATGCGATCCGAAGCACCATTTGAGAATTGCGGCGGTTTGAAAAACATTGTTCGGAATTATGCACTTTACAAACTAGCTCCATTCAAACGAATTGAATTGAACTAGGGGGTGGCCCCTATGACTTGCGAGCCGATCTTCGGCGAGTTGCCGGCCTTTTCGGCCTTGCCGGCGCGGCAGTAGACACCGCCGCACGCACCGCGGTTGCGAAATCCAGCGGGTGCAGCGATATTGAACTGGGAGATTTTTCTTCTTTTTTCCCTACGGTTATATGGTTTTTTGATTTATAGCTGGTCGTGGATCAGCGCCTTAAATGTTTCGTTAATGATTTCCCGGCTTGCCATCTTGCATCACTTGAACGACACTCGGTGCATGAATGATGAGCCGATGAAGCATCATATTTCCCCGGCCATGTCGCCCGACGAGGTTCAGGAAAAGCTGCAGAAGTTCATGCAGCAGGCGCTGGATTCGGCCTACGAGGCCGGATACAAGCGCGGCTGGCGAGATGCCTGCGCCGCCGCAGCGAAGGCGTTGGAGCCGTTGGCTACCGCAGATGTGCACTCGGACGCGGCGGCCCGCGTACAAGTCACCGTCACGAAAGTACCGGAGGGAGAGGCCGTCTCCGCGCCTATGCAGCGTGGCGCAATCCCGGAGATCGTCTTCCAGATGATCGGCGAGAAGCCGGGCATGACCGGCGTGCAGATCGTCGCTTACGCCAAGGAGCGCGGTACGCCTCTGCACGAGCGATCCATCCGAACGGCGCTGCGCCGCCTGCGCCTCGCTGGGCGCATTCATACTCTCGGGGGACGCTGGTATGTGCCTGGCCGAGAGCCGCCTGGCCTGAGGAAGAAAATCGCCGAGGCCATCAACGGCCTCGACGATGTCCCGCAAGAGGATGGGTGACATGCCGCCACCCTAGAGAACCGCCCAGGCGCCGCGACGAACCGACTTGCGCGCTGGGCTTGCCTGAGGGTCGGGCCGACTGGGAGGGAGCTGATACCTCTCTCCCAGCCGGTGGGCGCAAACCCATGAGACCCTTCGCGTGGCCCCGTGGTGGAATTGGTAGACACAGGCGGTTAGGCACCGCCCGCCCGCTCGGACATGTCGGTTCAACTCCGACCGGGGCCACCATTTTTGTAGCAAACCTTTGATTCCGCGTCAACTTTATTGACGCTTTGAGTACAGGTTATGAAGATCCTGCGACGTATTTGGAGGAAGGCAATGCCCGATCTTGCAGGACCGAAGGTCGCCTACTTCGGTTATTGTGGCCTTATTGACTCGGCCGGCGTAACCCGGATCGCTGGTGCGCTCAATACCGCGGTCAACCAGCAGTACGACAGCGCATATCTGTGCATGTCGTCAAACGGCGGATATGTCGGGGATGGCATCTACCTGTACCATCACCTCCGTAGCCTGCCGATCCCCGTCACGATGCACAATACCGGCACCGTAGCGTCCATCGCCGCCACGCTGTTCGTTGCCGGTCGGCGGCGCCTTGGTGCACCGCACTCGATCTTTATGATGCATCCCGTCACCGTCGGGGGTAACGGGTCTATGGCTTCCGCGCCGTTACAGGCCGCCCTTGATCCCGCCCTGCGCGATGAAGCTCGCACCGAGAGCATTCTGCGCGAGCGCGCACGAATTCCCGAGGACATCCTGGCGGCGCGTCGTGTCCGAGACGTGTACGTCACCGCCACCGAAGCCTTGGACTATGGGCTTATTCATGAGATCGGTGAGTTCACGCTGCCGCCCGGCAACCAGATTTTCCAAATCTGAGGGTGGAGGCTGATACCCAGGGGCGAAGCTCCCGTGCATCGGTGATACGCTGATGCCTTTATACATGGCCCGGTCCCCTTCCCGCGAAGACGCCCCTTGTACGCCGAGGCTGGTTAAACGTTCCATAATGATTTTTTACCCTCCGGTAGGCATTTTGTATAGGAGCGATGCGCCCCCGCACGGCAGCCATGGCCTAGTCTAGCGCGCGACCAGCTCCGGTCAGGCACGGGATGGCCGGCCCGGCGCCGAAGGCGGGGGCGATGGCGGCGATGCCGACGCCGGCGACGACCAGCCGCAGGGCGAGGGCGATGAGCAGCGAGCGAGAGGGCATTGGGCATTTTCCTGGGGCGCTTGCCGGAGCGGGCGGAAGCCGGCGGCGCGCGATGACCCTCAGATGCGATCCGAAGCGCCATTTGAGAATTGCGGCGGTTTGAAAAACATTGTTCTCTGGCGGTGAACAATCTGGGAAGCATCCTTGGACCGCCTCACCGCCCTCGAGGTCTTCGTCAAGGTCGTGGAAAGCCAGAGCTTTGCCGCCGCGGCGCGTCAGCTCGGCCTGTCGCCGGCGATGGCCAGCAAGCATATCCAGGCGCTGGAGGAGCGGCTGGGCGCCCGGCTGCTCAACCGCACCACCCGGCGGCTCAGCCTGACCGAGGTCGGGCGCGGCTATTACGAGCGCAGCCGCCAGGTCCTGGCCGATCTCGAGGACGCCGACCGCGCCGCCGGCGACCTGCAGCGCGCGCCGCGCGGCCGGCTCAAGGTCAACGCGCCCTTCTCCTTCGGCATCCGCCATGTCGGGCCGGCGGTCGCCGCCTATCTCGCGACATACCCCGAGGTGAGCATCGATCTCGACCTCAACGATCGCTATGTCGACATCCTCGCCGAGGGGGTCGATCTGGCGCTGCGCGTCGGGCGGCTCAGCGATTCGAGCCTCATCGCCCGCCGCCTGGCGCCGATCCGGCTGGTCGCCTTCGCGTCGCCCGCCTATCTCGCCCGCCACGGCACGCCGCGGACGCCCCAGGAGCTCGCGGCGCATAATTGCCTGCTCTACACCTATGCCGCCACCGCCGATGAATGGCGATTCATCGGCCCGGACGGGGCCGATGCGGTGGTCCGCGTCTCCGGCCGGCTCGCCGCCAACAATGGCGACGTGCTGCTGGCCGCCGCGGTGGACGGGCTCGGCATCGCGCTGGGCCCGACCTTCATCGCCGGCGAGCATGTCCAGGCCGGAAAGCTCGTCACCCTGCTGCCGGGCTATGCCCCGCCGGAGGTGGCGCTCTACGCCGTCTATCCGCCGGGCCGTCACCTCTCGGCCAAGCTGCGCAGCTTTGTCGATTTCCTGGCAGCGCGCTTCGGCGAGGAGCCGGAATGGGACCGCTGGTGCCGCAAGGCCTAGCGCGGCCGCGCCTGCGCGGCCGTCGCTGGCGGGCGTCAGCGCTTGCTCTTAGCTTCGAAGATGCACCGCGAGAGCCCGCACCGTTTCGGGCTAGCCCGCACGGTGCGGGCTTTCGCGCCCCTGATAATCCGCAGGCGCTGACGCCGCCAGCGACGGCGCGCTGCGGCGTCGGCCGCCCTGGTTTAACGCGGCGATTGCCCATCTCGGCGCGGCCGGGGTACAAGAGGACAGGGTAGAAATCGGGGAGGGGGATGACGCCATGGCACGAATGATCGACGACATCGCGGAACGCGGCAGCGGGATCTTCCTGCTGCTGGGACGGCTGGCGATCGCGGCGCTCTTTCTCCCCAGCGGCTTCGGCAAGCTCACCAACGCCGCCGGCTTCGCGGGATATCTGGCGTCCCACGGGATGGGCGGGCCGGTCATCGCCTTGACCTATCTCGCCGGCATCGTCGAGTTCTTCGGCTCGCTCGCCATCCTGCTCGGCTTCCAGACGCGACTGGCCGCGGCGGCGCTCTGCATCTTCACCATCGTCGCGGCCTTCGTCGGCCACCCCTACTGGTCGGCCGACCAGGCCAGCCGGATGATGCAGTACATCAATTTCTGGAAGGACATCGCCATCGCCGGCGGCCTGCTCTTCCTGTTCGTCCGCGGCGCCGGCTCGCTCAGCCTCGACCGTCGCTAACGCAACGCGAAGCGTTGTCGCTTACGAGCGTCAGCGTTCGTCCGACTGCGGCCGCCTTTCTATCATCGTCATGGCCGGGCTTGTCCCGGCCAGCCACGTCTTGCCACGCGCTCGTTGCAAGACGTGGATACCCGGGACTCGGCCTTCGGCCGGCCCGGGCATGACGATCAATTAGACTGCAAAGCGTCGAATCGCTCCTTCGCGAGAGCCCGCGCGGTGCGCGCCTACCCCGCCACCGCCGGCATGATCTCGCGCGCGAACGCCTCGAGCGTCGCCGCCGACGGCGCGGGGTCGACCAGCAGCACGTAGCCGACGCCGCCGGCCTCGAGCCGCTTCAGCCGGGCGATGATCTCCGCCGGCGTGCCGAGCAGCGGCGCATCGTCATCCTCGGCGGTGAAATTGGGATCGGCGTAGCGCTCGGCGCCGGGCCCGCGGGCGAGCGTGCCGATGTTGCGGATCACCTGCACCCGCGTCTGCAGCGCCTGGCGTTTCTCCTCGGGCGTGCGCGCGATCTGCAGGCCGCGGGTGACGCCCACCATCATGGGATCATAGGCGCGACCGATGCGGGCGCATTCCTCGCGGAAAGTAGCGACGCGCTCGATGGTGAGGTCGGTCGAGCCGATCTGGTCGAGCAGCAGATTGTAGCCCTCGCGCGCGGCGCGGCGGATCGAGTCGGCGCTGCCGGCGCCGAGCCAGAAGGGCGGATGCGGGCGCTGCACCGGCGCCGGCTCGACGACGACGTCGGCGTAATTCCAGCGCTTGCCGTGATGCGAGAAGCGCGCCTCGCTGGTCCAGGCCTTGCGGATCACCGCGATCGCCTCGTCGAAGCGCTCGGTCGCCTCCTCGATCGGCACGCAGAAGCCGCTGAACTCGTAATCGCGATAGCCCTTGCCGACGCCGAAATCGAGCCTGCCGCCCGACAGCAGGTCGAGCGTCGCCGCCTGCTCCGCCACCAGCACCGGATTGTGCCAGGGCAGCACCACCACCGCGGTGCCGAGCCGGATGGTGCGGGTGCGCGCGGCGAGATAGGCGAGCAGCGTCAGCGAGGCCGAGACCTGGGCGTGGCCGGTGAAGTGGTGCTCCACCAGGAACACGCTGCGGTATCCCAGGCGCTCGGCCGCGACGACATAGTCGATGAAATCGCCATAGCCCTGGCTGTCGCCGCTGGGGCCGCCGCGCTTCGCCCGGGCGCCGCCGAAGAGACCGAATTGCATGAAGTCCTTCCTTCTAAGCCAGAAATGTCCTGAGCGCGCGCCGGAACTCCTCGGGCTGCTGCAGGATCGAGCAGTGCCGCGCCGGGCCGAGCCACTGCAGGCGCGCCCCGGCGATGGTCTCGGCGAGGAAGCGCGCCGCCTCCTGGAAGGCCGGCAGCTCCTGCTCGCCGCACACCACCAGCGTCGGCGACGGCGATCGCCGGCACCAGCGGCCGCAGATCGGCGGCGCCCAGCGCCTCGCAGGCGAGCGCATAGCCTTCGCCCGAGCAGCGGCCGAGCGTGTCGCGGACATAGCGCACCGCCGGCGGATCGGCGGCGATGAAGTCCGCGGTGAACCAGATGCCGAGCAGCCCCTCGGCCAGCGCCGCCACGCCGTCGCGCCGCGCCGCGGCGGCGCGCTCCACCCACATCCGCCGCGATTCCTCGGTGTAGCGCGGCGTGGTGTCGATGAGGACGAGGCGATCGACCAGCGCCGGGCGCGTGGCCGCGATGTGCTGCGCCACCAGCCCGCCCAGCGAGATGCCGGCGATGTGGGCGCGCGCGATCCCGGCGCGCTCGAGCACGCCGGCGAGCTGCACCGAAAGCTCGGCGATGCCGTAGCCGGCATCCGGCAGCGCCGTCTCGTGATGGCCGGGAAGATCGTAGCTCAGCAGCGTGAAGTCGCGCTCGAGCCCCGCGGCCGCGATGTCCCAGAGATGATGGTCGACGCCGAGGCAATGCAGCAGCACCAGCGCCGGCCCGCTGCCGCGGCGATGGAGCTTGATCCGGCCGGGATCGAGGCTGGTCATGTCAGGCACTCCCTGCGGTGGGCGTCGAGGCCGAACTCGCGGCGGATCACCGGCAGCGCCGCGCCGAAGATGGCGAAATCGGCGGCGTCGAGCACGATGCCGAAGAACGCTACCAGCAGCAGGGCGCGATGCCAGCGCGAGAAGGGCAGGCTTTCGAGACGTGCTACGAGCGCCGCCTGGTCGTCGGATCCGGCCATTTTCTCCCGGTCGAGCCTTGTGCCGCGCCGGGAGGGCGCCGGGCTCGTTGGCGCCAGATTATCAAGAGATCACCAGCGCCGTCGATGGCCTCGCGCGGGGGGCGTTGCCCCTTTCCCCGCGTCATGGCCGGGCTTGTCCCGCGGCGCCCGATTGAGCGAACGCGGTTGTGAAGGGTGATCGCCGACACCCTTCCGTCGGCATGGCCGGGCTTGTCCCGGCCATCCACGTGGTTCAGCGCGCAACCTGCAAAGACGCGGATAGCCGGGCCTCGGCCTTCGGCCGGCCCGGGCATGACGACCATAATCGATGGCGTCGGCGAGCGAGCCGGAACCTCAGCCGGAGGCCGGCTCCGTCACGTAGTCTTCGCGCCGCTCGAGCCAGCCGACCATCTCGGCATCGTTGGGATCGCGGACGTCGAGCGACGTCCGGCCGACCTCGCTGGGGATCAGGTCGAGCGCGGTGTCGATCGCATCGCTCGGGTCGGCCGCCCGGACGACGGCCAACGGCTTTTCTCCCTGCACCACGGTATAGATACGCATGCAGTCCTCCGCCCTCTTTTGGCCTTAGTTTAACTCAAACACGGGGGATCGCCGCCAGACTCAATTTTTTGCCCTTTTATCGGGACGTTATCGTTGTGGACTATCGTTCCGGTAGAATGGCGGATCTGCCCCGCCGCCGCGAGCCTTGGCAGCGGAGGGGCGCGGCGTCAGCATGGTTTCGCAGCCGGTCCGCACCCTCGACTACGTCACCGGCGCATGTCGAATTTCGAGTCCCCGGTGTACACCAATGACGTAGTCCGGTTTGAGCGCGGGCGGGCGCGGGGCTAGCATCCCGCGCGAAGAGGCAAGGGAGAAAGCCATGTCGGATGTCGCGGCGCCACTGCTGGCGGCGAGCGATTTGAAGGCGCTGCTGCGCGGCCGCGACGAGCTCGCGATCCTCGATCTGCGCGAGGAGGGCGTCTTCGCCGAGGGCCATCTGCTTTATGCCGCCTCGCTGCCGCTGAGCCGGCTCGAGCTGCGGCTCGACGCGCTGGTGCCGCGGCGCGAGACGCGGATCGTGCTGTGCGACGATGATGACGGGCTCGCGCCGCGGGCGGCGGCGAAGCTGATGCGGTTCGGCTACCGCAATCTCGCGGTGCTGGCGGGCGGCGTGCCCGCCTGGCGGCAAGCAGGGCTCGAGCTCTTCAGCGGCGTCCATGTGCCGAGCAAGGCGTTCGGCGAATTCATCGAGCATGCGGCCGGCACGCCGCGGCTTGCCGCCGAGGAAGTGAAGGCGCTGATGGATCGCGGCGCCGACATGGTGGTGCTCGACAGCCGGCCGATGGACGAGTACCGCAAGATGAGCATCCCCGGCGGCATCGACTGCCCCGGCGCGGAGCTGGTCTATCGCTTCCACGATGTCGTGCGCTCGCCCGAGACGCTGGTGGTGGTGAACTGCGCGGGACGCACGCGCAGCATCATCGGCGCGCAGTCGCTGATCAATGCCGGCGTGCCCAACCGCGTCGTGGCGCTGAAGAACGGCACCATGGGCTGGCATCTCGCGGGCTTCGCGCTGGCGGAGGGCAAGACCGATCACGCGCCCGATCCGACGCCGGCGGGGCTGGCGCGGTCGCAAGCGGCGGCCGCGCGCGTGGCCGAGCGCGCCGGCATTGCGATCATCGATCGCGACACGCTGCAGCGCTTCCGCCGCGAGCACAAAGAGCGCACGCTCTATCTCTTCGACGTGCGCACGCCCGAGGAATACGCCGCCGGCCATCTCGCCGGCGCGCGCTCGGCGCCGGGCGGGCAGCTGGTGCAGGCGACCGACGCCTATATGGCGACGCTGAACGCCCGCGTCGTGCTGGTCGACAGCGATGGCGTGCGCGCGCGCATGACCGCTTCCTGGCTGAAGCAGATGGGGCTCGCCGAGGTCTATGTGCTCGACCGCGCCGAGGGTCTCGTCGAGACCGGGCCGGAGCCGCTGCGCATCTTCGGCCGCGAGGCGAGCGTCGCGACGCTTGGCGCGCGCGAGCTGGCGCAACTGCTCGCTCGCGGGGCGATGCGGTGGTGATCGATCTCGACACCAGCCTCGCCTATCGCGAGCAGCACATCCCCGGCGCCTGGTTCGCCATCCGCGCCCGCCTCGACCGGGCGCTGGCGAAGCTGCCCGACCACGGCGCGCTGGTGCTGACCTCGCGCGACGGCATCCTCGCCTCGCTCGCCGCGCCCGAGCTGCAGGCGCTGACCCCGCGGCCGGTGAAGGCGCTCGCCGGCGGCACCGGCGCCTGGCGCGCCGCCGGGCTGCCGCTGGAAGCGGGCGAGGTGAATATGGCAGATCTGCCGATCGACGCCTGGTACCGGCCTTACGACAAGAACGCCGATGTCGAGGCGGCGATGAAGGCCTATCTCAGCTGGGAGGTGGCGCTGGTCGAGCAGATCGCGCGCGACGGCGATACCCGCTTCCGCACCCTCGCTCAGAGCGGCGGCGCCGCGGGGTAATCGGCGCGCCGCGCGGCCGCGCTCTCGATCGCCTGCATCAGCGCCAGCGCCACCTCCTCGCGCCAGGGCCGCGCGATGAGCTGCACGCCGATGGGCAGGCCGGCGCTGCCGCGCTCGGCCTTGCGCGCCGCGCGCTCGACGAGATCGGCGGAGGCCGGGCGCGCGCTCTCCTCCTCGGCGCGCACGCGGGTCAGCGGCACCACCCCCGCCGGCCAGCCCAGCACATTGGCGAGGATGGTGTAGCTGCCCGGCAGGCCCAGATCCCGCGTCAGCCCGTGCGGCAGCGCCGGCACTGCAAAGGCGGGACAGAGAATGGCGTCGCACGGCCCGCCCGCGGCATCATCGAGTGCCGCGGCGAAACGCTGCTGGTAATCGGCTTGCGCCTCGACCAGGCGCCAATAATCGCCGGTCCCGCCACTGCCGAGCTGTCGCAGCAGCGCGGCGAGGCGGCGCTGGCCGATGCCGCCCAGCAGGCCCGCCAGGAGCGACCGCGCGCCCACCGGCAGCGCCGCGCTCATCAAGAGCGGGGTGAGGCGCGGATCGCGCTTCTGCCCGCGCAGCAGCGCCCGCTCGGCGGCGCCGCGGTCGCCGCTCATGATGCCGTAGAAGAGCGCGTGGACCTCGGCGATCCCCGGCGGCCGCCAGGGCACGATGCGCGCGCCGGCGCTGGCCAGGATCTCGGCCGCCTCGCGCACCGCGCGCGCCGCCGCCGGGGCGGGCGGAAAATCGCCGTCATCCTCGAAGCAGGCGACGCTGAGGCTCGCCGGCGCGACGCTGCGATGATCGCCCAGCGGCGGCGCCGGTCCGACCGCATCGCCGCCATTGATGATCGCCAGCGCCAGCGCCACATCGGCCACGCGCCGCGCCAGCGGTCCCACCTGGCTCGCGACGGCGCGCTGGCCCCAGGGGATGCTGAAGCGGCCGGGATCGGGACAGCGGCCGGCGGTGGGCTTCAGCCCGGCGATGCCGCAAAAGGCGGCGGGGTTGCGGATGCTGCCGCCGATATCGGTGCCGAGCCCCAGCGCCGAGCCGCCGGCCGCGATGAGCGCGCCCTCGCCGCCGCTGCTGCCGCCGGGGGTGCGCGCCAGGTTCCAGGGGTTGTTGGTGCGGCCATAGACCGGGTTGTCGCTCTCGGTATAGAGCAGCAGCTGCGCCACGTTGGTCTTGGCCAGCACGATCGCGCCGGCGCGGCGCAGCCTCGCGACATGGATCTCGTCGGCCGCAGCGAGCGCGCCGGCGCGCGCGGGCAGGCCGAAGGTGGCGGGCGTGCCGGCGAGGTCGAGGCATTCCTTGATGCTGACCGGCACGCCGTGAAGCGGCCCCAGCGCCTCGCCGCGCCCGCGCCGGCGATCGGCCTCCTCGGCCTCCGCCCGCGCCACGGCGTAGCGCTTCATCACCGCGGCGTTGAGCGCGGGATCGACGGCCTCGATGCGTGCGATATGGGCCTCGACCGCCTCGCGCGCCGAGATCTCGCCGCGCGCGATGCGCCCGGCGAGATCGCCCGCCCCCAGGCGCCACAGCTCCTCCCCCATCGGTCCCTCCCGCAGCCACCTCGCGGGAGCTTACCAGACGCGCACCGGCCCGACATCGACATGGACGAAATCATCATGCCAGTAGGTGCCGACGCCGCCGGTCTTGAGCGACAGGGCGGCATGGCGCAGATGCTTGAGGCGCACGCCCTCGATGCGGATATCGGCGGCCTTGGCGAGGAGATGCTCGCTATGGGCCGCGGGCGCCAGGCCCTCGCGCCGCAGCAGGCGGTTGGTGGCGGCGGTGCGATAGCCCGAGAGGATGGTGAACGGCCGCGGGGTCCCGAGGCGGCGCGCGATCCGATGCAGCAGATCGAGCAGCGTCGGGTCGATCGCTGCGACCTTGTCCTGATGGAAATCGCGCATCAGCCAATCGACGCGGCTCAGCGATTGCGGCACATAGGTGTCGTCGCACCAGTAGACGTTATCGAAACGCTCGTCCGTATACGGGTTATAGAGATGGAGCCGCCGGTCGCCGGGCACCGCGGCCGCGGCGGCGCGGTCGAGCGCGCCGAGCAGGGCGGCGCCCGCCGCGCCAGCCAGAAAGGCGCGGCGCCCGACGTGGCGCGGCCCTGACCGCCTCACGTCAATACCCGCCGCCCGTGCGGCGGCCGCTGCGCTGTCCCGCATCCCTCGTGCTCTCCGTTTCTTGGGAAAACCCAGGCAGAGCGGAGGTTGTTCCGCCGGGCCGCGCGGCTTTCTTCCGAACCGGGGGGCGAGCCACCCGGTCCGGTGGGTCCGGCAGCCGGCGAAATTCTAGTTGAGCTATAAGGAGGGCAGACGATACTGGGACGTTGCGCGAGGCTGTGGGGGAGCCATGTCGGGCGTTTTGCGGGAAGAGCCGCTGTTGGCCGCCGTTTACGATTTCTACCTGGTACGCCGCGGCATGCGCCCGATGCCGTCGCGCGCCGATATCGATCCGCTCGACATGCCGCGCTTCGTGCTGCCCTATCTGACGCTGCTCGACGTCGTCGATGGCGGCTCGCGGTTTCGCTGGCGGCTGGCCGGCACCGAGGTGGTCAGCCATTTCGGCCGCGACGCCACCGGCCGGTTTGGCGAGGACATCCTGACCGGCGACCATCTGGTCTTCGCCAACTCGCTCGTCGAGCATGTCTGCCGCTGCCGCCTGCCGGTCTACACCCATGCCGTCTTCCATTGGCCGGAGGCGCGGACCATGGCAACGAGCCGGCTTTACCTGCCGCTCGGCGAGGAGGAGGCGGGGGTGACCCAGATCCTCGGCGTGCACAGCTTCGGCCCCAAGCCGGGCCTGTCGCGCAATCCCGCCACCCTGCTCAGCGACGCGCGCGTGGTCGAGGAGCTGGCGCGGGTGGAGCTGCCGCCCGGCTGAAGCGTTGGAGGCTCGCATGGCCGTCGATCCCAAGCCCGCCCCGCCGGCACCGCCTTTCGGCATCGCGCCGACCGGCGGCGGCGTCGGCGCCGAGGTCACCGGCATCGATCTGCGCCGCATCGACGATGCCGTGTTCACCGCCCTCCGCCGCGCCTTCATCGAGCACTCGGTGCTGCTGTTCCGCGGCCAGCGCCTTTCCGACGAGGATCTCACCGCCTTCTCGCGCCGCTTCGGCGCGCTCGACTGGGCGCCGGTGCAGGAGAACGGCCGCCGCTTCGTCCCGGGCAAGCCCGAGATCTATGTCGTCTCGAACGTGATCGAGAACGGCATCGCCATCGGCAGCCTCGGCGCCGGCGAGGCGGCATGGCATACCGACATGTCCTATCTCGAGGATCCGCCGATGGCGAGCATGCTCTACGCGCTGGAGGTCCCGGCGGCGGGCGGCAACACCGGCTTCTGCACCATGTACCGCGCCTACGACGCCTTGCCCGAGGCGCTGAAGCGCCGCATCGCCGGTCTCGCGCTCAAGCATGATGGGACCTACAACAGCGGCGGCTATCTGCGCGCCGGCGCCAGCGCCAGCGACGATCCCCGCGCCTCGCCGGGCGCGGTGCATCCCCTGGTCTGCACCCATCCCGAGTTGGGCCGGAAATGCCTCTATCTCGGGCGGCGGCGCAATGCCTGGCTGGTGGGGCTGGAGCTTGCGGAATTGGAGCGGCTGCTGGACGAGCTCTGGTCGCACGCCACGCGCGAGGATTTCACCTGGTACACGGTCTGGCGGGTCGGCGATCTCGTGCTCTGGGACAACCGCTGCACCATGCATCGGCGCGATCCCTTCGATCCCGCCTCACGCCGCATCATGCATCGCACCCAGATCAAGGGCACCGCCCGGCCGGCGAGGTGAGCCAGCACCTCGCAACCGTCGCGACAGCTTCGGCGCGGTCGTTCACCCCCAGGTAAAGGTTTTTCGATACGGTCCGAAAGGGTGCCCCGGCACCGACAGGCGAGGGACCGGCCTTTGCGGCGAATTCTGACGATCGATGGCGGCGGCATAAAAGGGGTATTTCCTGCCGCCCTGCTCGCTGAAATAGAAGATTGGCTCGGCGAGCCGATCCACGACTATTTCGACCTCATCGCCGGCACCTCGACCGGCGGCATCATCGCCATAGGGCTGGCCCTGGGGCAGACGGCGGGCGAGATGCTGCAGCTCTACAAGGAGCACGGCGCCGCCATCTTCCCGCCGCGCAAAGTGACGAGCAGCCTCAGGCGCCTGCTGCGCGCCAAATACAGCCTGGAGCCGCTGCGCCACGCGCTGACCAAATCCTTCGGCGACCGGCGCATCGGCCATTGCCGCAAGCGGCTGCTGGTACCGGCGCTCGATCTCGCCTCCGAGCGGGTCTACATCTACAAGACGGCGCATCATCCGAGCCTGGTGCGCGACTACAAGGTGCCGGTGATCGATGTCGGCCTCGCCACCGTCGCGGCGCCCACCTACTTTCCGATCCATCTCTCCGAGGAGGGCGCCTATGTCGACGGCAGCCTCTGGGCGCGCAATCCGCTGGCGCTGGCGGTGGTCGAGGCGATCGGTGTGCTCGGCTGGGCGCGCGAGGAGATTTGCGTGCTGAGCCTCGGCTGCACCTCGCGCCATCTCGAGATCCGCTGGGACAAGCGCGTCTCCTTCGGCACTTCCTATTGGGCGGCGCGCATCGCCGATGTCTTCATGAAGGCGCAGTCCTCCTCGGCGATCGCGATGGCGCACACGCTGGTGGGTTCCCACAACGTCTACCGCGTCAGCCCCGATACCACGTCGCAGAATTTCACCCTCGACGGCATCCATCACATGCCCGAGCTCGAGGCGCTGGGCCGCGACGAGGCGGTACGTGCCATCGACGATCTCGGCGACATCTTCTTCGCCGCGCCCGCCGCGCGCTTCACGCCGTGCCACGTCCTCGACGGGAACCAACCGCCGCTGCCGCTGGCCGCCTCCGGCATCGCTGCGGCGTGAAATACGGTTGACTTGGCGCATCATCGCGAAGAACGTTCTGCGCAGTCATGACCGGCAGCCGCGGCAAAGGCCGCGGCGCGAGCCACTGCGCGCGGGGTAGGGGATGAGGCGGAACATCGTTCGAACGGCGGCGCTCGCCGTGCTGCTGGCGGTCGGGCTCTGCGGCGCGGCGGCGGCCAAGACCTTCCGCTGGGCGAATGACGGCGACGCCAATTCGATGGACCCCTATGCGCGGCAGGAGACCTTTCTGCTGTCCTTCGACAGCAACATGTACGAGCCGCTGGTGCGGCGCGACCGCAATCTCAAGCTCGAGCCGGCGCTGGCGACGGCGTGGAAGCAGGTCGCGCCCGATGTCTGGCGCTTCACGCTCCGCCGCGGCGTCCACTTCCAGGACGGGACGCCGTTCGGCGCCGACGACGTTGTCTTCTCCTTCGCGCGCGTCACCGGGCCCGGCTCCAACCTCGCCGGCGCGCTGGCGCTGGTGAGGGAGGTGAGGAAGGTCGATGACGGCACCGTCGACATCCTGACCAAAGGCCCAGATCCGATCCTGCCGCAAGAGATCACCGTCTGGGACATGATGAGCAAGGCGTGGTGCGAGAAGAACAACGCCGCGCATGTCGCCGATCTCACCAAGAGCGCGGAGAACTACGCCACCAACCACGCCAACGGCACCGGCCCGTTCATGCTCAAGGAGCGCCAGCCGGATGTGCGGACGACGCTGGTCAAGAACCCCGGCTGGTGGGACAAGCCCGAGTTCAACATCGACGAGGCGGTGTTCTACCGCATCGCCGACGCGCATACCCGCGTGGCGGCGCTGCTGTCGGGCGATCTCGACATGATCTACACCGTGCCGCCCCAGGACATCGACACCATCGCCCGGACGCCGCATCTCAAGATCATCAGCGGGCCGGAGCTGCGCACCATCTTCCTCGGATTCGACCTCGACCGCCCGGAGCTGCTCGAGAGCAACGTCAAGGGCAAAAACCCGATGAAGGACATCCGCGTGCGCCGGGCCTTCTACCAGGCGATCGACGAGAACGCCATCAAGACCAAGGTGATGCGCGGCTATGCGACGCCCACCGGGCTGATGATCGGCAAGGGCATCAACGGCTTCGACGAGGCGCTCAACCAGCGCCTGCTGCCCTACGATCCCGCGGCGGCGAGGAAGCTGCTGGTGCAGGCCGGATATCCCGACGGCTTCGAGATCGGCATGGACTGCCCCAACGACCGCTACGTCAACGACGAGGAGATCTGCACCGCGGTCGCCGCCATGCTCGCCAAGATCGGGGTCAAGGTGAGGCCGCTGATCCAGACCCGCGCCAAGTTCTTCGCCAAGATCCTGGGCCCCGATTACAACACCAGCTTCTTCCTGCTCGGCTGGACGCCGGCCACCTATGACGCGCACAACATGCTGCTCAGCCTGCTCGCCAAGCGCACCAGCACCGGCCGCGGCGACTACAATTCCGGCGGCTATTTCAATCCGAAGCTCGAGGTGCTGATCGACCGGATCCAGTCGGAGATGGATGCCGCCAAGCGTACCGCCGAGATCCACCAGGCGCTGCTGATCGCCAAGGAGGACATCGCCACCATTCCCTTGCACCAGCAAGTGCTGTTCTGGGCGACGCGTGACACTGTCGAGCTGGTGCAGCAGGCCGACGACTACTTCGCGCTGCGCTTCGTCAGGATGAAGTAGCGGCCCTCACGCGCCTTCGCGCACGATCTGCTCATAGGCAGGGAGCGTCAGGAACTCGACGAAGTGCTCGGCGTCGATGAGCTCGCGGAAGAGCCGCGCGGCCTCGTCGTAGCGATGCCCCTTGGGCGCCGCCTGCGTCAGCTTCGTCATCTCCTCCTCGAGGATCTCGTGGCAGAGCGCGCGCGTCACGCCGCGGCCGTCCTGCAGCTTGGCGCCGTGGCGGATCCACTGCCAGACCTGGCTGCGGCTGATCTCGGCGGTGGCGGCGTCTTCCATTAGGCTGTAGAGCGGCACGCAGCCGACGCCGCGCAGCCAGGATTCGACATAGCCCAGGCCGATATTGATGTTGGCGCGCAGGCCCGCCTCGGTGATCGGGCCCTGCGGCAGCTTCAGCAGATCGGCGGCGGTGACGTGCACGTCCTGGCGCTTGCGCGCGATCTGGTTGGCCTGCGGCATGCCCTTGTCGAAGATCTCCTTGGCGAGCCCCACCAGCCCGGGATGCGCCACCCAGGTGCCGTCATGCCCCTCGCTGACCTCGCGCTCCTTGTCGGCGCGCACCTTGGCCATCGCCGCGTCGTTGGCGGCGGGATCGTTCTTGATCGGGATCTGCGCCGCCATGCCGCCCATGGCGTGGACGTTGCGCCGGTGGCAGGTCTTGATCAGGAGGCGCACATAGCTCTGCAGGAACGGCGTCGTCATCGTCACCAGCGCCCGGTCCGGCAGCACCATCGCCGGGTCCTCGGCGAACTTCTTGATGACGCTGTAGATGTAGTCCCAGCGCCCGCAATTGAGCCCGCCCATGTGCTCCTTGAGCTCGAAGATGATCTCGTCCATCTCGAAGGCGGCCAGGATGGTCTCGATCAGCACCGTCGCCTTGACCGTACCCTTGGGCAAGCCCAGTCGCCTTCTGCGCGTGGAGGAAGACCTCGTTCCACAGCCGCGCCTCGAGATGGCTCTCGAGCTTCGGCAGGTAGAAGTAGGGCCCGGTGCCGCGCTTCACCAACTCGGCCGCGTTGTGGAAGAAGTAGAGGCCGAAATCGAACAGCGAGCCCGCCATCGGCGCGCCGTCCACCAGCAGATGCGCCTCGGGCAGGTGCCAGCCGCGCGGCCGCACCAGCAGCGTCGCGGTGGCGGGGTTGAGCTGGTACTGCTTGCCGCTGGCGGGATCGGCGAAGGCGATCGAGCGGCGCACCGCGTCGGCGAGGTTGACCTGCCCCTCGATCAGATTGTCCCAGGTCGGGGTGCTCGCATCCTCGAAATCCGCCATGTAGACGCTGGCGCCGGAGTTGAGGGCGTTGATCACCATCTTGCGGTCGACCGGCCCGGTGATCTCGACCCGGCGGTCGAGCAGATCCCGGGGGATCGGCGCCACCGTCCAGTCGCTGTCGCGCACCCGCGCGGTCTCGGGCAGGAAATCGGGCTTCCAGCCCTGGTCGAGCCTCGCCTGCAGCTCAGCCCGCCGCGCCAGGAGGCGCTTGCGCTCGCCGCCGAACCGGCGCTCGAGATCGGCGATGAACGCAAGCGCCGCCGGGGTCAGGATCCGCTCATATCCGGGACGGATCGGACCTCGGATCTCGATGCCCGCGGGCAGGCTGGCAGTGTCCGGTGCCATGGCTCTCTCTCCCATCTCGGCGGCGCAGATGCTTCGCGCGGCGGCAAACGGCGCTCATAGCACGAAATTCCGCGGTCGTTAAACCCGTCCGCCGGGGGTGGTTCAGGAGGACGTGCCTAGAACTCGAAGCGCTCGATGATCATCGGCTCGTTGCGGGCGGCGGCGGCCCATTCCTGCATCGCCGGCATCGCCCAGACCAGATCGGCATAGCGCTGCGCCTCCTCCTCGAGCCCGATCTTGTAGGTGCGGAAGCGGCTCACCACCGGCGCAAACATCGCATCGGCGATGGTGAAATGGCCGAACAGGAACTCGCCGCCCTCGCCGAAGCGCTTGCGGCAGTCGCGCCAGGCGGCGGTGATGCGGTTGATGTCGGCCTGGGCGTCGGGGGTGACGCCGCGGTTGGGAAAGGATGAACGAAGATTTCATCGGCAGATGGCCGCGCAGCGCGGCGAAGCCGGCATGCATCTCCAGGCTGACCGCGCGGGCCACGGCGCGGGCCTTCACCGATTTCGGCCAGAGCTGCGCCGTGGGGAAGAGCTCCGCCAGGTACTCGCCGATACCGAGCGCTTCCCAGATCACCTGATCGCCATGCCGCAGCGCCGGCAGCTTCCCCGAGGGCGAGTGGCGCAGGATGTTGGCGCGGGTATTGGCTTCGCTGAGCGGGATGACCTCCTCCTCGAAGGCGGCCCCGCTCTGCTTCAGCATCAGCCAACCGCGCAGCGACCAGGAGGAATAGTTCTTGTTGCCGATATAGATGGTGAAGTCGGCCATCGGCTATCCTCCCCCCTTGCCCGCCCTACTGTGGCGGGAGCCGGGGCCGGGCGCAATCTTTACTAAACCGGGATTTTGCCGGCGCAAATCTCCCTGTAGGGGTAGAAGGAGGCATATCCGTGTTGTCCCATCTCGTCAGCGACGCCGCCGGGGCCGTCCCGATCATGCTGGTGACGGCCGAAGACCTCGCCGCCGCGAGCGCGGTGCTGGACGCGGCGGGGCGGCGCTGGCTCGGCGCCATCGGCTTCACCGCCGAGCCCGGCAAGCTGGCATTGCTGCCGGATGCCGAAGGCGGCCTTGCCCGGGTGCTGGTGGGGCTCCGCCGCGGCGACGAGCTCTGGGCGCTGGCCGGGCTCCCGGACGCGCTCCCCGAAGGGCGCTACCGCCTCGATCCCGCGCCCGTGGCGCCGGCGGCGACGCGGCTGGCGCTGGGCTGGGCGCTGGGCTGCTATGCCTTCACCCGCTACAAGGCGCCAAAGCGGCGCTTTGCCGATCTGGTCTGGCCCGCCGCGGCCGATCGCGGCCTGGTCGAGCGGCTCGCCCGCGGCATCGGGCTGGCGCGAGACCTGATCAACACGCCGGCCGAGGATATGGGGCCGACCGAGCTGGTGGGCGCGGTGGAGGAGCTGGCGGCACGCGGCGGCGCCCGCTGCCGCATCATCGCCGGCGAGGCGCTGCTGCGCGACAACTACCCCACGATCCATGCGGTGGGCCGGGCCGGCGCCAAGCCGCCGGCGCTGGCCGATCTCACCTGGGGCGATGCGGCGGCGCCGCGGCTGACGCTGGTCGGCAAGGGCGTGTGCTTCGACAGCGGCGGGCTCGATCTGAAGCCGGCGAACGGCATGAAGCTGATGAAGAAGGACATGGGCGGCGCCGCGACCCTGATCGGGCTCGCCGGCGCCATCATGGATGCGGGGCTGGAGGTGCGGCTGCGCCTGCTGGTGCCGGCGGTGGAGAACGCGGTCGCCGGCAACGCCATGCGCCCGCTCGACGTCGTCCGCACCCGCAAGGGCATCACCGTGGAGATCGGCAACACCGATGCCGAAGGCCGGCTGATCCTGTGCGACGCGCTCGCCGAGGCCGATGCCGAGAAGCCGGCGCTGCTGATCGACATGGCGACGCTCACCGGGGCCGCCCGCACCGCCCTCGGGCCGGAGCTGCCGGCCCTCTTCAGCAATGACGAGGCGCTGGCCGCCGATCTGCTGCGCGCCGGCGAAGCGGAGCAGGACCCGCTCTGGCGCCTGCCGCTGTGGCGGCCCTATCGCAAGATGCTCAAGAGCAAGGTCGCCGACATCAACAACGTCTCCGACTCCGCCTTTGCCGGCGCCATCACCGCGGCGCTCTATCTCCAGGAGTTCGTCGCCGACGCGACCCCCTGGGCGCATATCGACACCTATGCCTGGAACGCCGGCGCGCGACCCGGCCGGCCCGAGGGCGGCGAGGCGCTGGCGCTGCGCGCGCTCTACGCCCTGATCGCCCGCCGCTTCGCCCGCGACCGGCCGGCAACCTCCTGACGGCAAAGGCTTATCCCGCCTGCGGCGATTATCCACAGGAAAGGGTTAGACTTTTACGTTTCCTCAACCGCGCGTGGCTGAAACTTCCTGCCGGGGTATCGGAGGCAGGGATGGCGGAGCTCAAGCCGAACCAGGCGCTGGATCTCTGGCGCAATGTGCTGATCGAGACGGTGCGCAGCGCCGGGCCCGATCTCTCGGCACGCCAGCTCGCCATCGTGCTGACCGTCTACCTGACGCCGCCGCCGCATACCGTGCGCGGCCTGGCGGCGCTGCTGCGGATCTCCAAGCCGGCCGTCACCCGCGCTCTCGATCGGCTCGGCATGCTCGGCCTCGCCCGGCGCCGGCGCGACGAGCAGGATCGCCGCTCCGTGCTGGTCCAGCGCACGGTCAAGGGCTCGGTCTTCCTCAGCGACTTCGCCGAGCAGGTCGCCGGCGCCAGCCGCCGCCTCGAGCAGCAGCAGCGCGGCGGCGCGCTCATCCCCTACGAGCGCTCAATAGCGCACTGAGACATCCACCCGGTTGAGCAGCGGCCTGCCCTCGCGCAGGCGCCGCAGATTGTCAGCGACCGCCACCGCCGCGGTGGGCGGATGCGTCGCCGCGGCGACATGCGGCGTGACCAGGATGCGCGGGTGGCGCCAGAACGGATGCTCCGGCGGCAGCGGCTCGTCGCGAAAGACATCGAGCACCGCGGCGGCGAGCTGGCCGCTGTCGAGCGCGGCCAGCAGGTCGAGGTCGACCAGATGGGCGCCGCGCGCGCAATTGACCAGCGCCGCGCCGCGGGGCAGGAGCGCCAAGCGCGCGGCGTCGAGAAGGCCGGCCGTGGCCGGGGTCAGCGGCAGCAGGCAGATCAGGATCTCCGAGCGCCGCAGCAGCGCCGCGAGCCCGTCCGCGCCGCAGAAGCTCGGAACGCCCGGCAGCTTCCGCTCGGCCCGGCTCCAGCCGGCGACGTCGAAGCCCAGCACCTTGAGCTTGAGCGCGGCGTCGCTGCCGAGCACGCCCATGCCGAGCACGCCGACCCGGCGCTCCGCGGCGCTGGGCTGCGGCAGGGGCTGCCACAGGCGCGCCTGCTGCTGCGTGCGATAGGCCGGATCCTGGCGGTGCAGCCGCAGCACCTGGAGCTGCACGTATTCGCTCATCGCCGCGGTCATGTGGGGATCGACCAGGCGCACGATCGGCACGCCCGGCGGCAGCGCGGGATCGGCGAGGATGTGATCGACGCCGGCGCCGAGCGAGAGAATGAGCTTGAGGTTGGGCAGCTGCTCGAGCAGCCCAGGCTTCGGCCGCCACACCAGCGCCGCCTCGATCTCGGTGGGGTCGCCGAGATCGGGCCAGACGCGGAATTCCACCTCCGGCAGGAGCTTCTCGAGCTCGGCTTGCCAGTCGGCGGCGCTGTCGACGGCGGAAACGAAGAGAAGGACCATCGGCCGTCACTCTACTGCGCGGTGGCGGCGCTCTCCACCACTTCGAGGTCGAAGGCCGCGGCCATGAGCGCGCGAGTATAGGGATGCTGCGGCGCGCTGAAGAGCCGCGCGGCCGGGCCCGCCTCGACGATCTTGCCGTCCTTCATCACCAGCACGTGATGCGCCAGCGCGCGCACCACGCGCAGATCGTGGCTGATGAAGAGGTAGGAGAGGCCGTGGCGGACCTGCAGCCCGCGCAGCAGCTCGACCACCTGCGCCTGCACCGACATGTCGAGCGCCGAGGTCGGCTCGTCCAGCACGACGAAGCGCGGCTTCAGCACCAGCGCGCGGGCGACCGCGACGCGCTGGCGCTGGCCGCCGGAGAATTCGTGCGGATAGCGCTCGGCCGAGGCGGGATCGAGCCCGACCTCGAGCAGCGCCTGCTCGATCAGCGTCCGGCGCTCGGCGGCGTCGCGGCCGATGCGATGCACCTTGAGCCCCTCCTCGACGATCTGCGCCACCGAGAGCCGCGGCGACAGGCTCGAGAACGGGTCCTGGAACATGATCTGCAGCTCGCGCCGCAGCGGCCGCATCGCCCGCTCGGCGAGCCCGTCCAGCCGGCGGCCGTCGAAGCGGATCGCGCCCTGGCTGGCGATGAGGCGGAGAAGCGCCAGGCCGAGCGTCGTCTTGCCCGAGCCGCTCTCGCCCACCACGCCCAGCGTCTGGCCGCGGGCGAGGTCGAAGGAGACGCCGTCCACCGCCTTGATATGGCCGGTGACGCGCCGCAGCACGCCGCTGCGGAGGGGGAACCAGACCTTGAGGTCCTGCGCCTCGACGAGGACCGGCGCCGCCGCGTCGGCCGGTTGCGGCGCGCCCTTGGGCTCGGCGGCCAGGAGATGCCGGGTATAGGCATGCTGCGGCCGGGCGAAGATGTCGCGCACCGGCCCGGCCTCGACCACCTCGCCCTTGGTCATCACCAGCACCGTCTCGGCCATCTTGCGCACGATGCCGAGATCATGGGTGATGAGCAGCAGCGCCATGCCGAAGCGCGCCTGCAGCTCCTTGAGCAGCTTCAGGATCTGCGCCTGGATGGTGACGTCGAGCGCGGTGGTGATCTCGTCGGCGATGAGGATGTCGGGCTCGTTGGCGAGCGCCATGGCGATCATGACGCGCTGGCGCTGGCCGCCGGAAAGCTGGTGCGGATAGGCGCCGAGGCGGCGCTCGGCATCGCCCAGCCCGACCAGCCGCAGCAGCTCGACCACGCGCGACCGCGCCGCCGTCGCATTCATGTGCTTGTGCAGGACGAGCGTCTCGGTGATCTGCTTCTCGATGGTGTGCAGCGGGTTGAGCGAGGTCATCGGCTCCTGGAAGACCATGGCGATGCGGTTGCCGCGGATGTCGCGCAGCACCCCCTCGCGGGCGCCCACCAGCTCCTTGCCGTCGAAGACGATGCTGCTGCCGGGACCGTGGCTCGCCGGCGGATAGGGCAGCAGCTGCAGGATGGAGAGCGCGGTGACCGACTTGCCGGAGCCGGACTCGCCGACCAGCGCCAGGGTCTCTCCCTTGTCGAGATCGAACGAGACGCTCTTCACCGCCTCGATCCTGCCGCCGGGAACGGCGAAGGCGACGGAGAGCGAGCGGACGGAGAGGAGGGGCATTTCAGTTGTCAGTTGTCAGTTATCGGTTGTCAGTTTTTTTCACGCGGGCGATCAGCGAGCTAAGCATGCGTTTCACCTCCTCGATGTCGGCAAGAAGGGTGTCATGCGGTCCGGTTGCCACAAAGTCGAGGTCGCGGGCGAGCAGGAGAAAGTACTCGAGCTCGCTCGCCGATGCGAAGGCGATATGGAGGAACCGCGCGAGGTCCGTGTTGCTGGATCTCCCGCATCCCTCGGCAATGTTGGATGGAACGGAGGTTGCGGCACGCCGCATCTGGCTGGTAATGCCATACAGCTCGGATGCCGGGAACGGCTCGGTGAGCTTATATACAGCGAGAGCGACGGCGTGCGCCTTGCTCCAGACCTTGAGGTCGCGAAAGTTCTGCATTGCCGCACCCTAACTGACAACTGACGACTGATAACTGACAACTTCCTTCGCTTCATTTCACTTTCCTCGGATCGAATGCATCCCGCACCGCTTCGCCGATGAAGATGAGGAGGCTCAGCATCAATGCCAGGACGAAGAAGGAGGTGAAGCCCAGCCAGGGCGCCTGGAGGTTGTTCTTGCCTTGGGCCAGCAGCTCGCCGAGGGAGGGCGAGCCGGCGGGCAGGCCGAATCCGAGAAAGTCGAGCGAGGTGAGGGTGGTGATCGAGCCGTTGAGGATGAAGGGCATGAAGGTCAGCGTCGCCACCATGGCGTTGGGCAGCACGTGGCGCCAGATGATGACCGGGTTGGTGACGCCGAGCGCCCGCGCGGCGCGGACGTAGTCGAAGTTGCGCGCGCGCAGGAACTCGGCGCGCACGAGATCGACCAGCGACATCCAGGAGAACAGCAGCATGATGCCGAGCAGCCACCAGAAGTTCGGCTGGATCATGCTGGACAGGATGATCAGCAGGAACAGCACCGGCAGGCCGGACCACACCTCGATGAAGCGCTGGAAGAGGAGATCGGTGAGGCCGCCGTAATAGCCCTGGATGGCGCCGGCGGCGACGCCGACGATCGAGCTCGCCACGGTGAGCACGAGGCCGAACAGCACCGAGATGCGGAAGCCATAGATGAGCCGCGCCAGCACGTCGCGGCCCTGATCGTCGGTGCCGAGCCAGTCGACGGCATCGGGCGGCGAGGGGGCGGGCGTGGGCAGGTGGTAGTTGATGGTCTTGTAGCCGAAGGGGACGAGCGGCCATACCGACCAGCCATGCTCGGCGATGTGCTTCTGCACATAGGGGTCGCGGTAATCCGCCGCGGTCGGGAACTCGCCGCCGAAGGTCGTCTCGGGATAGTCGGCGAAGACCGGGAAATAGAGGCGGCCCTCATAGGAGACGACGATCGGCCGGTCATTGGCGATGAACTCGGCGAAGAGGCTCACCACGAACAGCGTCAGGAAGATCCACAGCGACCAGAAGCCGCGGCGGTTGGCGCGGAAATTCGCCAGCCGCCGCCGTCCGAGCGGCGTCAGGCGAAGCCCGAGCACGCGGCGCGTCGGCGAGCGGGCCAGCGCGGTCGAGGGGGCGCTCACGCCCGGCGCTCGGCGAAATCGATGCGCGGGTCGACCCACATGTAGGTGAGATCGCGCACCAGCGTCATGACGAGGCCGATCAGCGTGTAGATGTAGAGCGTGCCGAACATCACGGGATAGTCGCGGCCGATCGCCGCCTGGAAACCCAGATAGCCCAGCCCGTCCAGCGAGAAGATCACCTCGACCAGCAGCGCGCCGGTGAACAGGATGCCGATGAACGCCGCCGGGAAGCCGGCGATCACCAGCAGCATGGCATTGCGGAAGACATGGCCGTAGAGCACGCGCCGCTCGGTCAGCCCCTTGGCGCGGGCGGTCACGACATACTGCTTGTTGATCTCCTCGAGGAAGGAGTTCTTGGTCAGCATGGTGAGGCTGGCGAAGCTGCCGATCAGCAGCGAGACCACCGGCAAGGTCACGTGCCAGAAATAATCGGCGATCTTGTGCGCCAGCGAGAAGTGCGACCAGTCGTCCGAGACGATGCCGCGCAGCGGGAACCATTGCAGGTAGCTGCCGCCGGCGAAAAGCACGATGAGCAGGACGGCGAACAGGAAGCCCGGAATGGCGTAGCCCACGATCACCACCGCGCTCGACCAGACGTCGAAGCTGCTGCCGTCGCGCACCGCCTTGCGGATGCCGAGCGGGATCGAGACGAGGTAGCTGATGAGCGTCGCCCAGAGGCCGAGCGAGATCGAGACCGGCAGCTTGTCGGCGATCAGCTGGATGACCGGCCGGTCGCGATAGAAGCTGGTGCCGAAATCGAAGACGAGATAGTTGCGCACCATCGTCCAGAAGCGCTCGGCCGGCGGCTTGTCGAAGCCGTAGAGCTTGTTGAGCTGCTTGATGAACTCGGGATCGAGGCCGCGCGCGCCGCGCGACTGGTTCGGGCCCGAGGCGGTCGAGACCTCGCCGGCGCCGCCGGTCACCCGGCCGAGCGCGCCGGTGTCGCTGCCCTTGAGCTGCGCGATCAGCTGATCGACCGGCCCGCCCGGCGCCGCCTGCACGATGATGAAATTGACCAGGATGATCGCGAAGAGCGTCGGGATCATCAGCAGGATGCGGCGGACGGCATAGGCGAGCATCGGATCACCGATTCATTGCTTCTTCGGCTCCTGCGCCTTGCGCGTCTCGACCGCCTGCGCGCGCTGCGGGTCGATCCACCAGGTGTCGGTGGCGAGTGCGTAGGGCGGGTTCTCCTTCGGCCGGCCGAACTTGTCCCAATAGGCGACGCGGAAGGAGGATTGATACCAGCCGGTGATGAGATAATGGCCCTGCAGCAGCACGCGGTCATAGGCGTGCGTGCGGGTGAGCAGCTCCTGGCGCGTGGGCGCGCTGACGATGAGGTCGATGAGGGCGTCGACCGCCTTGCTCTTGACCCCCATGATGTTGTCGCTGCCTTCCTCGTCGGCCGCCACCGAGCCGAAGAGGTCGCGCTGCTCGTTGCCCGGCGACAGCGTCGCGGGAAAGCGCACCATGGTCATGTCGTAGTCGAACTTGTTCATGCGGTTCTGGTATTGCGCGGGATCGACGTCGCGCAGGTTCATGGTGATGCCGATCCGCGCCAGGTTCTGCTTGAACGGCAGGAAGATGCGCTCGAAATCGGCCTCGTCGTAGAGGAACTCGAAGGCGAAGGGCTGGCCCGTCTTGTCGTTGACCAGCTGCTCGTTCCGGACCGACCAGCCGGCCTCCTTCAGCAGCCGCAGCGCCTGGCGCATGTTGTCGCGGATGTTGCCGGAGGCGTCGGTCCTGGGCGGCTCGTAGGCCTGCGTGAACACCTCGTCGGGGATCTCGCCCTTGAATTTGTCGAGGATCTGCAGCTCCGCCGGCGTCGGCAGGCCGGTGGAGGCGAGGTCGGTGTTGGGGAAATAGCTCTTGGTGCGCTTGTAGGCGCCGTAGAACAGGTTCTTGTTGGTCCATTCGAAATCGAAGAGATAGTCGAGCGCCTCGCGCACCCGGCGGTCGGCGAAGATCGGCCGGCGCAGATTGTAGACCAGCCCCTGCATCCCCTGCGGCATCCGGTTGGGAATCTCTTCCTTCTTGAAGAGGCCCTCGCGCAGCGCCGGGCTGTCATAGCCGATCGCCCAGTTCTTGGAGGTGAACTCCTCGCGGATGTCGTAGGCGCCGGCCTTGAAGGCTTCGAGCGCGATCTGCCGGTCGCGATAGAAATCGTAGCGGATCACGTCGAAATTGTAGCGCCCGCGGTTGACCGGCAGATCCTTGGCCCAATAGTCGGCGACACGGCGATAGACGACGTAGCGGCCGGCATCGAAACTCTCGATCTTGTAGGGGCCGCTGCCGAGCGGCGGGTCGAGCGTCGTCTTCTCGAAATCGCGCCCTTGCCAGTATTTGCGCGGCAGCACCGGGAGCTGGCCGACGATATCCGCCAGCTCGCGGTTGTCGCCGGTGCGGAAGGTGAATTTGACGCCGTGCTCGCCGACCTTCTCCGCCTTCACCACATCGGCATAGTAGAGCCGGTAGTGCGGGTCGCCCTTGGTCCTCAGCGTGTCGAAGGTCCAGATCACGTCCTCGGGCGTGATCGGGCTGCCGTCCTGGAAGCGCGCCTCGGGGCGCAGGTTGTACTGCACCCAGCGCCGATCCGCCGGCAGCTCGACGCTCCCGGCGATGAGGCCGTATTCCGAGCTCGGCTCGTCATAGGAAGGGGCCATCAGCGTGTCGAAGAGGAGCTGGAGCCCGGCCGCCTTGTTGCCCTTGAGCTGATAGGGGTTGAGCGTGTCGAAGGTGCCGACCGCGGCATAGCGCACGCTGCCGCCCTTGGGCGCTTCCGGATTGACGTAGTCGAAATGCTTGAAGTCGGGGCCGTATTTCAAATCGCCGAAGAGCGAGAGGCCATGGCTCGTGGTGACGGCGTCCGCGGCGGCGGCGGGAATGCGGCCGGCGGCGAGCACGGCCAGCAGGCAGGCGGCGAACAGCAGGCGCATGGCGGCCTTTCCTGGTTTTTCGGCGCGCGCAGTCTAGAGGAAAGGCGCGGCCGCTTCAGCACGATCTGACAAGCGCCCGGTTCAACCGCCGGCCAGCATTGCCCGCGCCGCCGCGGCGAGGCCCGGATCGCCGCTGGCCACGACGCGGCCGTCGGAGCCGAGATCGAGCGCGCGTCCCTGCCAGTCGGTGATGACGCCGCCGGCGCCGGCGATCACCGGCGCCAGCGCGCAATAATCATAGGGCTTGAGCCCGCTCTCGACGACGAGATCGATGAAGCCGCTGGCGAGCTGCGCGTAGGCGTAGCAGTCGGCGCCGGCGCGGGTGAGCTTCGCCGCCTGCCGCAGCGCGGCGAAGCCCGCCGCGTCGGCGCCTTGGAACATCAGCTCCGGCGCGGTGCAGAACAGCGTCGCCTGGCCCAGCGCTGGGCAGGGCCGCGTGCGCGCCGCGGCGCCGTTGAACGTGGTGGCGCGGCCCGCGGCGCCGAGCCAGCGCTCGCCCAGGATCGGCTGGTCGATGATCCCCAGCACCGGCCGGCCGCGCCGGGTGAGCGCGATCAAGGTGCCGAAGAGCGGGATGCCGCAGATGAAGGATTTGGTGCCGTCGATCGGGTCGAGCACCCAGACCAACTCGGCGTCGGCGCGGCTGCGGCCATGCTCCTCGCCGATGATGCCATGGGCGGGAAAGCGCCGCTCGATGAGCTCCCGCATCGCCGCCTCGGCCTCGCGGTCGGCGACGGTCACCGGGGTCAGGTCGCTCTTGTCGTCGACGGCGATCTTGCGGCGGAAATAGCCGCGGATGACCGCGCGCGCCGCCTCGGCCAGCGCCTCGGCCAACTCGATCTCGGCGGCGGCGACCGTGTCCGTCATGCCGCCGGCCGCGAGCCTACTTGCCGAGCGGCTGCGGGCTGTCGCTCAGCGTGTTGAGGTAGGCGACCACATCCGCCCGGTCCTTCGCCTTGGGCAGGCCGGCAAAGGTCATCTTGGTGCCCTTGGCGAAGCTCTGCGGGTTGAAGAGCCAATGGTTGAGGTCGTCCACGGTCCATTTCTGGCCCTTATGCGCGCTGAGCGCCGAGGAGAACGCGTAGCCGCCGCGGTCCTCGGCGATGGGCTCGCCGATCACGTTCCACAGGTTCGGGCCGATGCGGTTGGGGCCGCCCTTCTCGAAGGTATGGCAGACCGTGCATTTCTTCGCCTGCTCCTTGCCGGCGGCGGGATCGGCCTTGGCGAGCAGCGGCGCGATCGGCTCGGGTCCGGCCGGAGCAGCGGCGGCCTCCTTGCCGGCGGCCGGCTTCTCGGCGCTGGCCACGACATAGGCCGGCTTTGCCGGTATGGTCGGCTTTATCAGGTTGCCGGCGACGATGCCTGACACCATCGCCAGAATCATCGAGGCGAGTACGGCGCCAATGATCTTATTCCACTCGAAGGACGACATTCCCCACCCTCGGGCAAGCGGCTCTGGCCGCGGAGAAAACCCAATTTTCGCTGACAACTCAAACGAAATGTGATTGAAGCGGCCGGAGAATAGCGCGACCGATGCGCTGGCCAGCCCCGTCGTCATGCGGCATAACGCCGCAATCGGGGAGGGCTGGGAGGGGGAAGGGTCCGTGACCGCTGCCATAACGCCGAGCTTCCGGCCGATCGTGGTCATCCCGGCGCGGATGGCGTCCACCCGGCTCCCGGGCAAGCCGCTCGCCGACATCCACGGCCTGCCGATGATCGTGCATGTGCTGCGCCGGGCCGAGGCGGCGGCGATCGGCCCGGTGCTGGTCGCCTGCGCCGAGCCCGAGATCAAGGCGGCGGTCGAGCGCGCCGGCGGCCAGGCGGTGATGACCCGGCCCGACCTCCCCTCGGGCTCCGATCGCATCCACGAGGCGCTCGGCCTCGCCGATCCGCAGCGCCGGCACGACGTGGTCGTGAACCTGCAGGGCGACCTGCCGATGGTCGACCCGGCGCTGCTGCGTGCCGTGCTGTCGCCGCTCGCCGATCCCGCCGTCGATATCGGCAGCGCCGTCCTCCCCATCCGCGATGCGGCCGAGCGCGACAATCCCAATGTGGTGAAGGCGGCGGCGGGCTTCGCCGCCGGCCAGCGCATCGCGCGCGCGCTCTATTTCAGCCGCCTGCCGGTGCCGTCCGGCCCCGGCGAGCACTATCACCATATCGGCGTCTACGCCTATCGCCGCGCCGCGCTCGACGCCTTCATCGCCCTGCCGCCGGCGGTGCTGGAGCGGCGCGAGAGCCTGGAGCAGCTGCGTGCGCTGCAAGCCGGCATGCGCATCGACGTGGCGCTCGTTGACACACTTCTCTTCGGTGTCGATACTCCCGCCGATCTCGACCGCGCCCGCGCGCTGCTCGCGCCGGCGGCCCCTCCATCCCGAAACCCATGACCGCCCGCAAGAAACCGGAGTCGCTCATCGCCTTTCAGGGCGCGCCCGGCGCCTATTCCGATCTTGCTTGCCGCGAGGTGTTCCCCAAGCGCGCGACGCTGCCCTGCGCCGCCTTCGAGGACGCGATCGCCGCGGTGCGCCGACGGCCGCGCCGCGCTCGCCATGCTGCCGATCGAGAACTCGGTCGCCGGCCGCGTCGCCGACATCCATCACCTCATGCCGCAATCGGGCCTGCACATCATCGGCGAGCATTTCCAGCGGGTGAACCATCATCTGCTCGCGCCCAAGGGCGCGACGCTGAAGAGCCTGAAGACGGTGCGCAGCCATGTTCACGCGCTGTCGCAATGCCGCACGCTCATCCGCAAGCTCGGCCTCAAGCCGATCGTCGCCGCCGACACCGCCGGCGCCGCCGCCGAGGTGGCCGAGCGCGGCGATCCCAGCGAGGCGGCGATCGCCTCGGCGCTGGCGGGCAAGACCTACGGCCTCGTCTCGCTGAAGCAGAACATCGAGGATGCCGAGCACAACACGACGCGCTTCCTCGTCATGGCGCGCGAGCCCAGATGGTCGAAGCCGGGGACCGGCCTCATCGTCACCACCTTCGTCTTCCGCGTGCGCAACGTGCCGGCGGCGCTCTACAAGGCGATGGGCGGCTTCGCCACCAACGGCATCAACATGACCAAGCTGGAAAGCTACATGTTGGGCGGCCGCTTCACCGCCACCCAGTTCTATGCCGATGTCGAGGCCCATCCCGACGAGCGGCCGCTGGCGCTGGCGCTGGAGGAGCTGCGCTTCTTCTCGCGCGAGGTCCGCATCCTCGGCGTCTATCCCGGCCATCCCTTCCGCCGCGACGCCAGCCAGGGCGAGGCGGATTAGGAGCCTCGGCGCAGCGCCCTGCCTCGCATTAACCGCTAATTACCGGCTTAACTCCCCGGCAACGGACGCCCTGCGACAGTGGCGCGGCAGTCTCGCGGGGAGCAGGGCGATGCGTAAAATGCTGGCGATCGTCGGTCTTGTCATGGTGTCGCAGGCGGCCTGGGCGCTCGCGCCGGACCGCTCGCAGCTCTCCGTCGAGGAGAATGCGACGATCAACACCGCCTGCGCGCCGATGGTGTCGCAGGGCAATGACAGCTTCCAGGTCTGCGTCGCGCGCCAGATGGCGGCGCTCACGGACCACCCCACCCCCGACCTCGCCAAGGTGCCGCCGCTCCGCCTCAGGGCGATCGAGCACCGCTGCCTCTATCTGCGGCGCACCGGCATCGGCGCCTACAATGACTGCCTCAAGCGCGCGATCGAGGCGCCGATGCAGGCGTCGAGCCCGGCGCCCGACGACGCGCTCACCCCCGATTACGCCAAGCTCTTCGCCGACAGCCCGGCCGAGACCGCGGCGCCGGCGCCGGTGGCGATGACCTCGCTGCCCAAGCCCGCCGATTTCCTGCCGCGGCGGCCGGACCGCATTGCGGGCACGCCGCTGACGCCGGCCGACGTGTTCAAGAAGGTGGCGCCGTCGATCTGGGTGGTGGTGGCGACGCCGTCCCGGGCGGAGCTGCGCGTGCACAACGTCGCGCTCGGCTCGGCGGTCGCCATCTCGGAGCATCTGCTGCTGACCAACTGCCACGTGGTCAAGGACCGCGCCATCATCAAGCTGGTGCAGGAGGGAACGCGCGACAATGCCAGCCTGGTCGCCGCCGACGATGCCAGCGACCGCTGCGTCATCAAGGCCGAGACCTTGAAGCTGACGCCGGTCACCGGGGTGCGCACGATCGACAGCCTGGCGGTCGGCGAGCGCGCCTTTGCGGTGGGCGCGCCGCTCTCCTTCGAGCGCACGCTGAGCGAGGGGCTGGTCTCCGCCATCCGCTCGCGCGGCGGTCGCGCCATGGTGCAGACCTCGGCCGCGATCTCGCCGGGCTCCTCCGGCGGCGGCCTCTTCGACGAGCGCGGCAACCTCATCGGCATCACCACCCTCACCTTCCGCATCGCCCAGAACCTCAACTTCGCCATCGCCGCGGAGGAGTTCTGGAAATAGCGCGAAGGCGCGCAGCGCCTTCGTCGTTGGCGGGTCCAGCGCCCCGGACTTGATCCGGGGCGCGAAAGCCCGCACCGTGCGGACTAGCAGCTAGTCCTATCTGTGCCGACGGCCCGCCGGCAACGACGCTACGCGTCGCTCCGCAACCAATCCTCGATCAGCCGTCGCGCAATCGAATCCTTGCGCGGCAGGCGGAAGCTGTCGTCGTCGCGATGTGACAGCAGATAATCGCGATCGAACCAGCGCGCGTCCTGCAGCTCGCTGTGGTCGACGCGAATCTCGGTCGAGCGCGCGCGGGCGTGGAAGCCCAGCATGATCGAGGCGGGAAACGGCCAGGGCTGCGAGGAGTGATAGCGCACCTCGTCGACGATGATCGCGCTCTCCTCCGCGACCTCGCGCGCTACCGCCTCTTCCAGGCTCTCGCCGGGCTCGACGAAGCCCGCGAGCGTCGAGTGCATGCCGGCGGGCCAGGCGCGCTGGCGGCCGAGCAGGCAGCGCTCGCCGTCATGCACCAGCATGATGACCGCGGGGTCGGTGCGCGGGAAGTGCTGGACGTTGCAGGACGGGCTGGTGCAGCGCCGGACATGGCCGCCGTCTTCGCTCCGCGTGGCGCTGCCGCAGACGCCGCAGAAGCGGTGCCGGCCGTGCCAGTAGGAGATGCCGCGCGCATAGGCGAGGAGCGCGCCGTCCTGATGCGCGAGCAGCGGCCCGACGCGGCGGAGATCGGTGAACTCGACCGGGCCGGCCGCGCGCAGCGCGGCGAGCGGCGTCTCCAGCGAGGACAGGTCGAGGGCGAAATAGGCGCGATCCTCGACCATGCCCAGCAGCACGTACTCGCCCTCGCCATCGACCTCATGGCGGGCGAGGAGCGCGGCTTCGGGCCGGCCGCTCTCGCGGCTCAGCACCAGGTTCTGGCTGCGCCAGACCGGCACGAAGCGGCTCGAGGCGTCGCCGAGCCGGGCTTCGACCCAATCCCGGTCCTTGCGCCGCCAGCCGGCGCGGTCGAGCCCGCCGGCCGCATAGAAATTGGCGTCCTTCATCTGTGCGCGACACTGGCATAGGGGGCGCCCCCGGGCAAGCGCCCGGCGGATGGTCCTTGCCCCGTCATGGCGCGGTCCTGATATAATGCCCCCGGGAGGTTGGCGGCGGGCAGGTCCCTCGCCAACCCGGTCAGGTCCGGAAGGAAGCAGCCGTAACGAGTTTCGACCTGGGTCGTCGTCCAGCCTCCCACCGCTTCCATCACCAGCGCCGGCCGTGCTCCGTTCTCCGATCTCCGTGACGCGCCATGAGTGAGCCCGCGAGCCATTACCGCGTGCTCGCGCGCAAATACCGGCCCGCCACCTTCGCCGAGCTGATCGGCCAGGAGGCGATGGTGCGGACGCTGACCAATGCCATCGCCACCGGCCGCATCGCCCACGCCTTCATCCTCACTGGCGTGCGCGGCGTCGGCAAGACGACCACGGCGCGCATCCTGGCGCGCGCGCTCAACTGTATCGGCCCCGACGGCAAGGGCGGGCCGACGGTCTCGCCCTGTGGCGTCTGCGAGCCCTGCCGCGCCATCGCCGAGGACCGGCATGTCGACGTGATGGAGATGGACGCCGCCTCGCGCACCGGCGTCGACGACATCCGCGAGCTCACCGACGGCGTGCGCTACCGGCCGGTCTCGGCGCGCTACAAGATCTACATCATCGACGAAGTGCACATGCTGTCGAAGAACGCCTTCAACGCCCTGTTGAAGACGCTCGAGGAGCCGCCGGCCAACGTCATCTTCATCTTCGCCACCACCGAGATCCACAAGGTGCCGATCACCGTGCTGTCGCGCTGCCAGCGCTTCTCGCTGCGCCGCGTGCCGGTCGAGCTGCTGAGCGAGCATTACCGCCGCATCGCCGCGGCCGAGGGGGTGGCGGCCGAGCCCGCGGCGATCGCGCTCATCGCGCGCGCCGCCGACGGCTCGGTGCGCGACGGGCTGTCGCTGCTCGACCAGGCGATTTCGTTGGGGGGTGGCGGCGTCGCCGAGGCTGCGGTGCGCGACATGCTGGGCATCGCCGACCGGGGCCTGGTGTTCGACCTGTTCGAGACGGTGCTGCGCGGCGAGGCCGGCGAGGCGCTGAAGCGCATGGCGGCGCTCTATGAGGGCGGCGCCGATCCGCTCATGGTGCTGCAGGACCTGCTGGAGCTGGCGCATCTGCTGACGCGGCTGAAGCTGGTGCCGGGCGCGGGCGAGGACGATCCCGCGCTCGAGGGCGAGCGGCAGCGCGGCCTGGCGCTGGCGCAGAAGCTGGCGCTGCCGGTGCTGGCGCGCGCCTGGCAGATGCTGTTGAAGGGCATCGGCGAGGTGCAGACCGCGCCCTCGCCGCTGCAGGCGACGGAGATGGTGCTGGTGCGGCTCGCCTATGTCGCGGATCTGCCGGCGCCGGCCGACCTCGTGCGTCAGCTCGAGCGCGGCGGCGAGAGCGCCGGCGCCGCGCCGGCGCCGCGCGGGCCGGCCGCGGCCGGGCCGGGCGGCGGCACGCGGCTCGCCGAGGGCGGCGGCGCCGTCTCGCGCCTTGCCGTGGCGGCCGAACCGGCCGCGGCGCCCGCCCTGCCGCAGCCGCAGAGCTTCCTGGAGGTGGTGCAGCTTTTCGACGAGCATCGCGAGGCGATGCTGCGCGCGCATCTCTTCGCCCACGTGCATCTCGTGCATTTCGAGCCGGGGCGGATCGAGTTCCGCCCGGCCGCGGGCGCGCCGCGCGATCTGGCCAACCGGCTCGGCCAGCTGTTGACGGAATGGACCGGGTCGCGCTGGATCGCCGTCGTCTCGGACGAGGAGGGCCAGCCGACGCTGCACGAGGAGGCGGAGGCGCGCGACGCCTCGCTCAAGAACGAGGCGGCGCAGCATCCGCTGGTGCGCAAGGTGCTGGAAACTTTTCCCGGGGCGCGCATCGAGGCGGTGCGCGAGCTCGGCCAGGCCGAACCCGCCTCCGAACCCGCCGAGGATGAGCCCGGCGAAGGAGATGATGTCAGATGAAGAATATCGGCCAGATGATGAAGCAGGCGCAGCAGATGCAGGCCAAGATGGCCGAGATGCAGGCGCGGCTCGATCAGGTGGAGATGACCGGCGCCGCCGGCGGCGGGCTGGTGCAGGTGACGCTCAACGGCAAGGGCGAGGTGCGCAAGCTCAAGATCGACAAGTCGCTGGTCGATCCCAACGATGTCGAGGTGCTGGAAGACCTCGTGCTCGCCGCCTTCAACGACGCCAAGCAGCGCGTCGAGAGCCACGTCGCCGAGGAGATGTCCAAGCTCACCGGCGGCCTCCAGCTGCCGCCGGGGATGAAGCTGCCGTTTTGAGGGAAGTTGTCAGTGCTCAGTTTTCAGTTGTCAGTCCTTCTTACTGACAACTGATCACTGAGAACTGACAACTCCGGCCATGGCTGATAGCCTCACCCCTCTCATCCACCTCCTCGCCAAGCTGCCCGGGCTCGGGCCGCGCTCGGCCAGGCGCGCGGCGCTCTTCCTGCTGAAGCGGCGCGAAAGCCTGATGCAGCCGCTGGCGGCGGCGATGACGGAGGCGGTGCAGGGCGTCCGCGCCTGCTCGGTCTGCGGCAATCTCGACACCGCCGATCCCTGCTCGATCTGCGCCGATCCCCGGCGCGATGCCGGGCTCGTCTGCGTCGTCGAGGATGTCGGCGATCTCTGGGCGATCGAGCGCACCGGCGCCTATGCCGGGCGCTATCACGTGCTGGGCGGCACGCTCTCGGCGCTCGAAGGCATCGGCCCCGAGGATCTCGGCATCGACGCGCTGGTGCGGCGCTGCGCGGCGGGCGGCGTGCGCGAGGTCATCCTCGCCATGAATGCCACCGTCGAGGGCCAGACCACGGCGCATTACATCATGGACCGTCTCTCCGGCCTGCCGCTGCAGGTCTCGCGGCTTGCCCATGGCGTGCCGGTCGGCGGCGAGCTCGACTATCTCGACGAAGGCACGCTCTCGGCCGCGCTGGCCTCGCGGCAGGTGCTGAAGGGCGCCGGGTAGGGCCGGTACTCGGGGGGCTGCCATGCGCGGAAGACGGAGGAACGCGGAGCCGCCCGACGAGGCCCACGGCACGTTGCGGCGGCTGCTGAGACGCGAAATCCTCCTCAGCGAGCGGCGGCGCGTGCTCGGCCTGGCCGGCATGCTGACGGTCATCCTCGCCGCGATCCTGCTGCTCGTGACCTTCGCGCCCGACGTCGTCAGGTCGATCTTCCATCGTCGAATACCGATGAGTATCGCGCTAACGGCCTTCCCGCCGTTCATCGCCTATGAGCTCTTCTTGGCGGCGCTCCTCACCATCTTCATCCGGCGCGGCCGCACTATCCCGACCTTCGGGCGCTACGCCAACGCCCTGGTCGAAACCAGCCTCCCGACCTTGCTGCTCTATCTCCTCACTGGATATATCGCCGCGCCGCTCGCCTTCAGCGCCTGGCCGTCGCAGCTCTATTTCCTCTTCATCATCCTCTCGACGCTGCGGCTCGATTTCGCGCTTTCGGCCTACACCGGGGCGGTCGCGGCGGTCGAGTTCCTTGCCCTCGCCTTTGTCACGCAGCATCGCCTATGGCAGGCCGACGACCTCAGCTTGAACATCGCCTACTATCTGACGCGCAGCGCCGTCCTGCTCGTGGCGGGGCTGCTGGCGGGCGCCGTCGGGCTGACGATCAGGCGCTATTTCGAGCGGGCGGTCGCCGCCGCCTCGGCCCGCGACCGGGTGACGAACCTGTTCGGCCAGCACGTCTCGCCCCAGGTGGTCGAGCGGCTGCTCGCCATCGATGCGGCCGAGCTCAGCGAGATGCGGCGGGTCTGCGTCATGTTCGTCGACATTCGCGGCTTCACGCAGGCGGCGCACGGCCGCACGCCGGCCGAGATCGTCGCCCGCCTCGATGCCGTCTTCGCGGTCCTGGTCGACATCGTCGACCGGCATCATGGCATCGTGAACAAGTTCCTGGGCGACGGCCTGCTCGCCCTCTTCGGCGCGCCGCTCGACGATCCCGGCGAGGCCGCCAACGCCGTCGCGGCGGCGCGCGAGATGCTGCGCGCGGTCGGGACAAGCAATGCCGGCAGCGACTGGCCGATCCGCATCGGCATCGGCATCCATATCGGCGACGCGGTGGCCGGAACGGTGGGCTCGCCGCGGCGCAAGGAATATACGGTCATCGGCGATACGGTGAACCTGGCGTCGCGCCTCGAGAGCCTCAACAAGGAAGTGGGCTCGGAGCTCCTCGTCTCCGACGCCGTGCGCGAGGCGGCGGGCGATGCCATGGGCGACGGGGCTCTGCTCGGCCCCGTCATGCTGCGCGGCTACGCCGAGCCGGTCACGGTCTGGCGGCTCGCTTAGAGCAGGGACGGTCGAGGCCAAACCGCCGCTGCCGCGGTTCGTGAAATAGGCGGTGTAGTCGAACTCCGCATTTCGGCCGACGGTCCCGACGCGGGAATTCTCTTCAACGCGATCTCCCACTCACTCCCTTCCTCCCCACCCTAGGCTGTCCGCCAGAAGCGGTCATCACGTGCCGCAAGGGCTACGTGAAGCTAAATATGCGGCCTTGCCCATGAGGCGAGGCGCCGCCACTGGCGCCGATTCCCTTTCGCCCCAAGCTTAGTTATGATTCGTTGGGAAGTGGGCGATGGCTGATACGTCAATTGAATGGACCGACATGACCTGGAACCCCGTCGTGGGTTGCACGGTACTTTCGCCAGGCTGCACCAATTGCTACGCGATGCGCATGGCAGCGCGCCTCGATGCGATGGGGGTTGCCAAATATCGCGGCCTTACGCGCCAGAGCGGCGGACGGGCCAAATGGACTGGCGCCGTCCGCCTAGATCACGCCTCGCTGGAGATTCCACTCCGGCAGAGCAAGCCGCGTATGGTCTTCGTCAATTCCATGTCCGATCTTTTCCACGAGCGGGTGCCTGACGTCTTTGTGGCCCAGGTGTGGGACGTGATGGCCAGGGCCTCCAAGCACACGTTCCAAATCCTGACCAAGCGGCCGGATCGTATGGCGCATTTAACTAGGGTGCTGCCTTTGCTCAAGAACGTGTGGCTCGGCACCAGCGTCGAAAGCGGTGAGTATCTGGACCGACTTGATGATCTGCGCAAGGTACAAGCGCAGGTGCGCTTTGTATCCTTCGAGCCACTGCTCGGATCTGTAGGCCACGCGGATCTTTCCGGCATTCACTGGGCGATTGTCGGTGGAGAGTTTGGTCCCGACGCGCGTCCCATGGCGCGGTTATGGGTGGACGAAATCCAGGCCGCCTGCCGAGCCCACGGCACTGCGTTTTTCTTCAAGCAATGGGGTGGGCGCAACAAGAAGGCAGCAGGGCGCAAGATTGACGGCAAGACTTGGGACGAATTCCCGCTCAGATCGCGTTCAGCAAGTGCCGTGCAATAGGACCGGCGACCTTTTTCGCGGCCGGGCTGGGATTGGCCATCGCAAAGAACAGATTGAACAAGGGCGCCTTCTTAGTCCCCAAGAGTTCGCGCCGGTCTCTCGACATGCGGAAAGATACGCTGCAACCGCTGCATCACAAAGGTTTCGATGTTCTCGATATCAACATGCCGTACCTTGGGCGCGTTGTCGAACAGATCACGCACCACCGCGTCAGACGCACCGTAGAAATTGTCCTCCCACTCGGTGCAATCCAAACACCTGGTGACCATGGCCCGCTTTTCCGGCGTCAGCATCCCATGATCATGTGGCGCGTTCCGATAGACGGCCGAAAGCGGAAACAGCCAGAACATGTCTAGCGCCTTGGTCGCCGCGATCGCTCGCAGCATCGCCCAATCGGTTTCCGGGCCGCAGGGATCGACGAACACCACGCCGCGCCGGCGTTTCCAGTCCAACCGCCGGCAAAGTTCGACCAATTTGATGTTAGCGTCGCCGGGGATGATCTCCACCCGCTTGTCGTTGCCGGCGATCGCCTTTAGCGAGGCGACATTGCGCTCGTCCGACTCAAAAAAGTACAGCTGCTTGAAGGCGTCGACCGCTAACGCCCGCTTGACCGAGCCGGCGAAAATCCGCGCCGCCTCGTCCTCGCCCATAAGCGGCATACCCTCGCCGAAGGTGAATGAGCCACTGCCGGCAAAGGTGTCGATATATACTAGTTCAAAGGACTGTTTGCTCATGGCGGTGGCATAGGCGCGTAGATATTTCTCGATCGCCTCGACTTTGAGCAACGACCAGAAGCCGCCGAATTTCTGGGAATGTTCCCCCGACATCGACCCTCTATGCCTGAGCCGCGCACGCGGCGAGACGGTTATGACCGTACTGGATTGCGAGCCATAGTGCGAAGTCGCCTAACTCACCAACCTTGGCAGCGGCGGCTCGGCCTCGACCGGCTCGGCATCGGCTTCGAGCAGCAGCTCCGCCTCCTGGGTGTGGACGCTGTAGGCTGGCAGGTTGGGCGGCAGCGGCTTGTTCGGCTGCACGCCGAGCTTCGCCAGGTTGCGCGCGCGCGGCAGCAGGCGCTGGTTCACCGAGGCGGTGAGCCGCGCGAAGCTCTCCGCCGCGGTCTTGAGGCCGCGGCCGAGGGTCGCCGCGTGACCCAGCATCACCGCGGTGCCGTCGAGCAGCGCGCGCGTGGTCTCGACGATCTTCTGGTGGCTCTCCACCCGGCGCAGCAAATTGATCTCGGCCGAGGCGAGCGAGATGACGCAATGCAGCCCGGCCGGCCCGGCCGGGATGATGTCCTTCTCGCGCGCCTTGCGCATGAAATCGGGGTCGGCGCGGTTGAGCCGCTCCAATGCCGCCTCGTTCGCGAGGTACATGACCGAGAGCACGCGCGCCATCTCACCCTCGCGGCCCGATTGCCGCCAGGCGGCGAGGATGGCGCTGCGGTAGTCCTTCTCGGCGAGCGCGCGCAGATGCTGGTTCATGCTGCGCGCCAGGTTGTGATAGGCCTCCGCCTCGGCCTCGCCGCCCTCGGCGCGGGCGATGTCGATGAGGAATTTGGATGCCTTGCAGTCGATCACCAGCACGCTGTTGCCGGGCAGGAAGACCACCGCATCGGGCCGGAGCCGCCGTCCCTCCTCGTCCTCGGTGGCGTATTGCAGCACGAAATCGCGATCGGGCTCGAGGCCGAAGGAGGCCAGCGTGTTGGCGAGCCCGATCTCGGTCACCTGGCCGGCGCCTGACGGGCTGGAAAGCGCCCGCCACAGCGTGTCGACCACCGCGCCCTTCTCCTGCACCTGGCCATGGAGCTGCTGCACCGCCTTGGCGATCTCGTCCATCTGCTTCAGGACCAGCGCGCTTGCCTGGCGCACGCGCTCCTCCGAGTCGCGCTTGGCCTCGGCGCTCTCGCGCTTGTGGTCGTCGATCAGCTTGGAGGAGAGCTGCTGCGCCGTGGCCAGCACGGCGGCCTGCGCCGCCTGCAGGCTCTCGGCGCGCATCCGCTCGAAATCAGTGACCCGGCGCTCGCCCTCCAGCAGCTGCTGGCGCAGCGTCGCCAGCTCGCGCTCGGCGGCGAGCCGGGCGGCCATCGAGCGGCCCAGCAGCAGCGCCAGCACCGCGGCCGCCAGCAGCGGCAGCAGGGCCAGGGCCAGTAGGGTGGCGTCCATCGGCATCTCCCCTGAAGCCGCGCCATCCTACCAGGACGAAACCGGAACGGAAGCCTTTCCCGCGGGGTTGACGGGCGCCGCCGGATTGCATACCTAGAGCAGGTTTATCACGGAATTCGAGACGCTTGCAGCAATGGCCCTGTTGCCGATCATCACCGCGCCGGATCCGCGCCTCAAGCTCATCGCCAAGCCGGTCAAGGCGGTCGATGCGGAGGTGCGCCGGCTCATGGACGACATGCTCGAGACCATGTACGCGGCCCCCGGCATCGGGCTGGCCGCGCCGCAGGTGGGGGTGGCGCGCCGCGTGCTGGTGGTCGACGCCGCGCGCGAGGACGAGCCGCCGCAGCCGCTCCGGATCGCCAATCCCGAGATCCTGTGGCGCTCGGAGGAGATGGCGACCTACAACGAGGGCTGCCTGTCGCTTCCCGAGCATTACGCCGATGTCGAGCGCCCGGCCCGGATCAAGCTGCGCTATCTCGATTACGAGAACGAGATCCGCGAGGTCGAGATGGAGGGGCTGCTCGCCACCTGCGTCCAGCACGAGATGGACCACCTCGAGGGCGTGCTGTTCGTCGACCACATCTCGTCGCTCAAGCGCAACATCATCCTGCGCAAGCTCGCCAAGCTGAAGCGCCAGAAGGCGGCGGAGCCGGTCGGCGCGTAGCGCGGCTGCCGCTCATCCGCCGAGCGCCCCACCTCACCCCGCCCCTCTCCGCCTCCCGGGGGGAGAGGGAGGGACCCGCATAGCGGGAAGGTGAGGTGGGGGGCACCGCATTGCGCGGCGGGCATTTCGCAGGACGCGTGAACCAGCGTCAGACAGGCCATGACCAAGCTCCGCCTCGCCTTCATGGGCACGCCCGATTTCGCGGTGCCGAGCCTCCGGGCGCTGGTCGCCGCCGGACACGATCTGGCTGCCGTCTACTGCCAGCCGCCGCGTCCGGCCGGGCGCGGCCATCGCCCGCAGCCCTCGCCGGTGCAGCAGGCGGCGGAAGCGCTGGGCATCCCGGCGCGCTGGCCGGCGCGGCTGGACGCCTCGGCGGCGGCCGAGTTCGCCGCGCTCGGCCTCGATGCCGCGGTGGTCGCGGCCTATGGGCTGATCCTGCCCAAGCCCGTGCTGTCGGCGCCGCGCCTCGGCTGCCTCAACATCCATGCCTCGCTGCTGCCGCGCTGGCGGGGCGCGGCGCCGATCCAGCGCGCCATCCTGGCCGGCGACGCCGAGACCGGCATCACCATCATGCAGATGGATGAGGGGCTCGACACCGGGCCGATGCTGCTGCGGCAGGCGCTGCCGATCGGCCCCGCGACGACCGCGGGCGAACTGCACGACGCCCTGGCGGAGCTCGGCGCGCGCCTCATCGTCGCGGCGCTGGCAGGGGTGGCCGAGGGGCGTCTGCCGGCGCGGCCGCAGCCTGCCGAGGGCGTCACCTATGCGAAGAAGCTCCGACGCGAGGAGGGCGCGCTCGACTGGCGCCGCGATGCCGTGGCGCTGGAGCGCGCGGTGCGCGCTTTCGATCCCTGGCCCGGCACCTGGTTCGAGCATGCGGGCGAGCGCATCAAGGTGCTGGCCGCCGTGCTTGCCGAGGGGGCGCCGGGCGCCGCGCCGGGCACGGTGCTCGATGACCACCTCGCCATCGCCTGCGGCGCGGAGGCGCTGCGCCTCACGCGCCTGCAGCGTCCCGGCCGCGCGCCGCAGGAGGCGGAGGCCTTCCTGCGCGGCCATGCGATTGCCGCCGGCACCCACCTGTCATGCCCCGCTACAAGCTGACCCTCGAATATGACGGCACCGGCCTCGTCGGCTGGCAGCGCCAGGCCGAGGGCGTCTCGGTGCAGCAGGTGCTGGAGACCGCCGCGGAGCGCTTCTGCGGCGAGCGCGTCACCGTGCACGGCGCCGGCCGCACCGATGCCGGCGTGCATGCGCTGGGCCAGGCGGCGCATCTCGACCTGCCGCGCGAGGCCTCGCCCGAGGTGATCCGCAACGCGCTCAACCACCACGCGAAGCCGGCGGCGATCGCCGTGCTCGCGGTCGAGCGCGTCGCCGACAGCTTCGACGCGCGGCGCTCGGCCAGGGGCCGGGTCTATCTCTACCGCATCCTCAACCGCCGCCCGCCGCCGGCGCTGGAGCGCGGCCGCGTCTGGCATGTCGGGCCGCGTCTCGACGCCGAGGCGATGCAAGAGGCGGCCCGCCTGCTGCTCGGCAAGCACGATTTCACCACCTTCCGCGATTCGCTCTGCCAGGCGAAATCGCCGGTGAAGACGCTGGACGCGCTCGAGGTGAGCCGCGCCGGCGACGAGATCCGCGTCGAGGCGCGCGCGCGCTCCTTCCTGCACCACCAGGTGCGCAACATGGTCGGCACGCTCAAGCTGGTGGGCGCCGGCAAGTGGCGCGTCGGCAACGTCGCCGGCGCGCTCGAGGCGCGCGACCGCCGCGCCGGCGGCCCGACCGCGCCGGCGGAGGGGCTCTATCTGGTCGAGGTGGTCTATCCGCGTTAGCTGCTGTGCAGATGCTGGGCGACGTGGAAGAGCTCGGCGCCGGCGACGATGAGGAAGGTGTTCCACAGGCTGGCGGCGATGCCGGCGACGATGCCGGTGACCAGCGCCACGCCGTCGCCTTCGAGCTGCCCCAGCGCGATGACGATGATGCTGAGCGCCACCGGCGTGTTGCCGAAAGGCACCGGCAGCGCCAGCACCACGCTGAGGCCGATCAGCGCGACGCCGACCAGCCGCTCGCCGGTTCCGGTGGTGAGCGGCGAGGGCCGTGGCCTGAGCCAGCGCTCGAGCCGCAGCAGCCAGGGCTCGGTGCGGTCGACCATGCGGCGGAAGCGCCGCTGCTCCAGCGACAGACGCCGCAGCCGGCGCGGCAGCCGCGGGGTGTGCAATCCCAGCACGAGCTGCAGCCCGAGCGCGGCGATGCCGAGGGCGAAGGGCACGGAGAAGCCGGGAATGAGCGGGCCGGGCACGGCATTGGGCAGCGCCAGCGCGAAGATCAGCAGGCCGAAGCCCTGATCGCCCAGCGCCGCCAGCAGATCGTCGATCGAGAAGCGCGGCGCGCCCGGCCGGTCGGCGAGCCAGCGCAACGCGGCGGCGGTGCCGCGCGGGACCTCCTGCTTGGGATTGATCAATAGAGGCTCTGGGTCACCTGCGACACCGCCTCGCTCAGCACGAGATCGATGAGCACGACGGTGGTCGCGGCGACGCCGCCGGCATCGAGCGCGGTGCGGGCGATGAACCACTCATAGGTGAGCCGCACCAGCAGGATGACGAAATAGAGGGCGAGCCCGGCCGCCAGCGGCAGCGCGGTGAAGGCCATGAGGCCGAACAGCGCCAGCAGGGTCTGCAGCACCTGCGACCAGTTGTAGGCGGTGATGAAGCCGAGGCTCTGCTCGTCGCGCTCGAGCCAGTGGCAGAACGGCAGGATGATCAGCGGAAAGGCGGTCCAGCTCACGACATAGCCGATGCTCTCGACCAGCAGGATGCGGAAGCCGCCCGAAGCCCCCCATTGCGCCGGCGGCACCAGCAGCGCCACCAGCAGCACGAAGCCGGGATAGGCGATCGCCGCCGCCCAGAAGGAGCGCCAGACGCCGCCGACATCGCGCGCGAACCAGACCATGGCCGAGGGATCGAGGCGGGCGAAGCGCCAGGCGCCGTACATGCCGCGGGAGACCTCGCGCCAGCCCGGGACCATGGTCATGACGCGGGAAAATAGAGGTCGAGCAGGGTGCGGTAGATCTCGGTGAGCTCCGCCATGTCGGCCAGCGGCACGCACTCGTCGACCTTGTGCATGGTCAGCCCCACCAGGCCGAACTCCGCGATCGGGCAATAGTGATGGATGAAGCGCGCATCCGACGTGCCGCCGGTGGTGCTGAGCTCGGGCTTGCGGCCGCTGACGCGCTCGATCGCGGTAGCCACCAGCGCGCTGAACGGCCCCGGCGGCGTCAGGAAGGACTCGCCGCTGACCTGGATGTCGAGCGTGTAGCGTCCGCCGGCGGCGTCGAGCCTGGCCCTGATCCAGTCGGTGAGGCTGGCGCTGGTCCAGCGATCGTTGAAGCGGATGTTGAAGCTGGCGCGCGCCAGGCCGGGAATGACGTTGCTGGCGGGGTTGCCGATGTCGATGGTCGAGACCTGCAGCGTCGAGGGCTGGAAATGCGCCGTGCCCTCGTCGAGCGGCGCCGTGATCAGCGCCTGCAGCATCGCCACCAGCCGATGCGCGGCATTGTCGGCGAGATGCGGATAGGCGGTGTGGCCCTGGACGCCCTCGACCGTGAGATGGCCGGTCATGCTGCCGCGCCGTCCGATCTTCACCATGTCGCCGAGCACGCGCGCATTGGTCGGCTCGCCGACGACGCAGGCGTCGAGCCGCTCGCCGCGCGCCGTTATCCATTCCAGCAGCTTCCTCGTGCCGTTGATCGACACGCCTTCCTCATCGCCGGTGATGAGCAGGCTGATCGAGCCGCCGAAATCGGCGCCGCGCTCGGCGAGGAAGCGCGCCGTCGCGGCGGCGAAGCAGGCGATGGCGCCTTTCATGTCGGCGGCGCCGCGGCCGTGCAGCGTGCCGTCGGCGATCTGGCCCGAAAACGGCGCCACGCTCCAGGCGGCGAGATTGCCCGGCGGCACCACGTCGGTATGGCCCGCGAAGCAGAAATTGCGCCCGCTCTTGCCGATGCGGGCGTAGAGGTTGAGCACCGGCTCGGTGCCGGGCTCGCCGAATTCCTGGAGGCTGCAGGCAAAGCCGAGCCGCTCCAGCACCCCGGCGAGATAGGGCAGCGCGCCCTCATCCTTGGGCGTGACGCTCGGCCGGCGGATCAGCGCGGCGGCGAGATCCACCGGGTCGAGCGGCTCGTTGCTGAGGCCCGCCATCAGTCGCGCAGCAGCTCGTTGATCGAGGTCTTGGCGCGGGTGCGCTCGTCGACCTGCTTGATGATGACGGCGCAGGCGAGGCTCGGCGCGGGCGTGCCGTCGGCGAAGGGCTTGCCCGGCAGGCTCCCCGGCACCACCACGGAATAGGCGGGGACGCGCCCCTGATAGACCCGGCCCGTGGCGCGGTCGACGACCTTGGTGGTGGCGCTGATGAAGGTGCCCATGGCGAGCACCGCGCCGGTCTCGACGACGACCCCCTCGACCACCTCGCTGCGCGCGCCGATGAAGCAATTGTCCTCGATGATCACCGGCTCCGCCTGCACCGGCTCGAGCACGCCGCCGATGCCGACGCCGCCGGAGAGATGGCAGTTCTTGCCGATCTGGGCGCAGGAGCCGACCGTCGCCCAGGTGTCGACCATGGTGCCGCTGTCGACGAAGGCGCCGACATTGACGAAGGACGGCATCAGCACCACGCCCGGCGCGATATGGGCCGAGCGGCGCACCACCGAGCCCGGCACGGCGCGGAAGCCCGCGGCCCGAAAGCGCTCGGCGGTCCAGCCGGCGAATTTGGAGGGCACCTTGTCCCACCAGGCCGCCGGCCCGCGTACGGCGTCGACCGGGCCGCCGGCGATCACCGCCATGTCGTTGAGGCGGAAGGAGAGCAGCACCGCCTTCTTGAGCCATTGATGGACATGCCAGCGTCCGTCGACCTTCTCGGCGACGCGCAGCCTGCCGCTATCGAGCCCGTCGAGCGCCGCCTCCACCGCATCCCGCACCGCGCCTTTGGTCGCGGCGCTGATCGTGCTCTGGGCCTCCCAGGCGGCATCGACGGTCTGGGCGAGGTCTCTGTCGGTCATCGGGGGCGGGTCTCGATCTTGCGTCGCGGAACGGCGCGAACCTTGGAGCAGCGGCCGGGACCTGTCAACGGGACCGCCGGCCGAGCGCACAGGCGACGCCGGCGCCCCGTGGAGGCCGCACGCGGGCGGTCTGTGGTGTCGCGCTGCTGGAGGTGAGGCGGGCTTCACCCGGCGGACGGGCCGTGGCCAAGAGAGCCCGCCGCCGGATCGGCATCGTCATCCGGAATGGATTGCCCTCGTCACCGCACCTCGCCCGATACCGGATCGAGAATGACCTGATACAGCTGATGCGGGTGGTCGAAATCGAACATGCCCTCGATGGTGCCGGCGATACTGTCGAAGGAGGCTTGGCCCTCGGGAGTCCCGCCCGGATGGTCGAGGAAGTCGATGCCGCCCGTATCCCAATTGTCCTCGATGAAGCGCAGGATCGAGGTCGTATCGGTGACGGTGTGGTCGACGTAATTTCGCTTCGCGAAGGGCGAGATCACCAGTAGCGGCAGGCGCTGCCCATAGCCGCACCGGTCATTGTAAGCGGTCGCCGGAAACGGGGCAGGGGTGGTGACAGATGGCGATGTCAGCGCCGTCTGCTCGCCGCAGAAATGGTCGAGGCTGGGATCATTCGATTCGTTGACGATGGGCGGCACGACGTGATCGTACCAGCCGTCGGAATCGTCATAGGTGATGATGATCGCCATCTCGCGCCATTCCGGCAGCGCCTGGAGCTGGTTGATGGTCTCGACCAGGAAGGTCTGCTCGTCCAGCGGGTCCGATTTCCCCGGATGGCCATTTTGCAGCAGCGGCGCCTTGAGGAAGCTCACCGCGGGGAGATTGTGCGCGGCAACCGCCTTCCAGAAGGTGGTGAGGCTGTATTGGTGATTGGCCTGGTCACCGTCATGTCCGACCAAGGCGAGGGAGGTCGGCGGCAGATGATGCGGGTTTGCCGTCTGCGGGTAGTAGGTGAAGGGATCGTAATGCGCGTCGTAATTGGCCGTACACACGGCGGGCTTGGTCGTGCCGGTGGTGACCGCCGGCGTCGCCGGATCGAAGTCGCCATAGAACCAGCCCCAGGTGACGCCCTTGGCGCTGAGCAGATCTCCGACATTGTGTCCACTCATTTTGATCGTGCTGCCCGTGGCGCAGTCATCGAGCGACGGGTCCGGGTCGATGTTGGCGATGACCGATCCGTTCGCGACCTTGCCCTTGACCGTCAGCGTATTGCTCTGGTGCGTCTGGCCGGAGATGAGGTTCAGATGGCCCATCACCGTGGTGCCGAATTCGCTGTCGAAGAAGCTGTCGCTCATGGCGAAGTACTGCGCATAGTTCCACAGCGCGGTCACCGTGTTGCCGTCGTAATAGCCCATGTTGAGGCCGGGCGGGCAGGGCGGCAGAGCAAGCGCCGGCGGAGCGGCTGGCGTCGGGTTCGGGTTGATCGTGGCGTTCGTCGCCTGGAACTGGTCGGCGAGGCCGCGGTCATAGGCTTCCTGTTCCGCGTCATAGGCGTTGTCGTTGTCGCAGGTCACCGCCATGCTGCGATCGAGACGGTAGGGGTTGAACCGGTAAGGGGCGACGGGCTGGTTGTCGGCGTTATAGCCGATCACATTCGGATTGTTGGTGAGCAGCGGCCCGGTGATGCCGTTGACCGCGGGCGTGTCGTCAAAAGGATGGAAGGCGGGCTCCCCCGGCGGATTCGTTGCCACCGGGTAGGTCCCGAAGTAATGGTCGAACGAATTGTTTTCCTGGAAAATGACAATCACATGCTTGATCGGTGTGGTTGTCCGACCATCGCCCGCTCCGGCCGCGGCGGCTCCCGCCAGAGACAGAAGCGACGATAGTGCCACCGCAAGCAAGGCGGCTGCCCAACGATGTGCGCTCATATTTCCCCCTCGGACGATGCGTCAACGGTCGCATGCGACCGCTGCAGCCTCCCGAGGCATCATGGGCCGCGGCGATTACAGTTTTTTGTGCCTGACGTGTCGCTAATATAAATGCCGCGTCTTTCGCCGTGCGAGCGCGGCTGGCCCTCGTAGCGCGACGGAATGCGCTACCTCCCGGAAGCGGCGGCGCGGAGCCAGGGCGCGAGATCCTCGACGACATGGTGGATGTCGCCCGGCTGTGCGCCCTCGCGCGCCCAATCCTTTTGCGTCCTGACCCAGGCGGTGGTCATGCCCAGCGCCGCCGCCGGCGGCAGGTTGCGCGCCATGTCCTCGACCATCAGCGCGGTCTCGGGCGCGACGCCGTGGCGGCGGATCAGCAGCTCGTAGCCGCTGGGATCGGGCTTCGGCAGATAGTCGCAGGCGATGATGTCGTGGATGGCGAGGAACTGGCCGGTAAGCCCGATGCGGTCGATGACGCGCTCGGCGTAATCGGCGGTGCCGTTGGTGAAGACCAGCTTGCGCCCGGGCAGCGCCGCGACGGCGCCGACCAGCGCCGGGTCGGGCGGCACCGGCGAGAGGTCGATCGCGTGGACATAGTCGAGGAAGCGCCGGGGCTCGATGCCGTGCTCGAGCATCAGCCCGCGCAGCGTGGTGCCGTGATCGAGGAAGAAGCGCCGGCGCAGCGCATGAGCGTCGGCCACCGTCAGCGTCAGGCCGAGCTCGTGCACGATGAAATCCGCCATCCGCGCCTCGGCCTCGGCGAAGAGGTTGCAGCGCGCGGGATAGAGCGTGTTGTCGAGATCGAAGATCCAGGTCTCGATCTCGGCGAGGGGCCGGCCGCCGCGCGGCCGTTCGTGGGCATGCGTCACGGGAGTGCGGCTCAGGCGAGGACGAGATAGACGCAGAAGGAGGAAGCGAGGAGCGCCAACGCGCCGGCGAGCACGATCTCGGCGCGCGAGGTGCCGCCGCCGTGGGCCTCCGGCGCGTCGATCAGGCGCTCGGTACGCAGGAAGCGCAGCGTAGCGACGAGGATCAGCACGATGCCGAGCAGCATCAGCGCCAGCCCGTCATAGCGCCCGAAAGGCCCGGCCAGGCGCTCGACGCGCTGCGCGATCGCCGGCGAGGCGCTGGCGGCGACGGCGACCAGGAACAGGTTGAACTTCTCCATCACGAAGCCGAAGGCGATGACCGCGATGGCGGTGCGGATCCAGGCGAGGAAGGTCCGCTCGTTGGCGGAATGGTCGCTGAAGCTGCGGATCACGGCGCCGGCGGCCCTTTCAGCTCGACCAGGTTGCCGTCGGGATCGCTGATGTAGAGCGAGGGCCCAAAGCCTTCGGCGCCGTAGCGCCGCACCGTCTCGCCGGGGTCGACGCCATGAGCCGCGAGATGGGCGCGCAGCGCCGCCTCGTCGAAGGGCGCGACGCGCAGGCAGAAATGATCGAGGTTGCGGCCTTCCGTGCCTGGCCCGGCGCCGCCGACGCGGCCCAAGGGCCCGTCCAGCGCGACGAGGTCGATCAGCGCCGAGCCGGCGCGCAGCTGCAGCAGGCCGAATTGCTCCTGCCACTTCTCGAAGCTGCAGCCGAGCACGTCGCAATAGAAGGCGCGGGCGCGATCGAGGTCGCTGACGCGCAGCACCACATGATCGAGCGCAAGCGGACGGAAGGCGGCCATGCGCCGAGCATAGCGCGCGGCCGATCCGCTGTCAGGTTGTGCCGGCTGCCGCCCTCAATCGCCGGCCGCGGCATCGCGCGAGGCGACCAGCACCGGCTTCGCCAGCACCGGCCGCGATACCGCCCAGTAGCCCACCCCCATGATGCCGGCGCCGGCGATGATGTTGCCGACCGTCACCCAGAGCAGGTTGTAGGCCATGCCGCTCACCGACACGGTCGCCGGATGCTGGCCCAGCAGCGCGATGGAGAGCAGCGTCATGTTGGCGACCGAATGCTCGTAGCCGCTGGCGATGAAGGCGAAGAGGCACCAGAAGATGGCGATGCATTTGGCGCTGTCGCTGCTCATCCGCGCCGCCATCCAGAGCGCCAGGCAGACCAGCCAGTTGCACAGGATGGCGCGGGCGACCAGCGCGCCGGCGGGCGCCGTCATTTTGGCCGCCGCCACCGTGAGCAGCAGCCCGCTCTTGGAATGCAGCACCGCGCCGCCGCCGCCGGCGATGAAGAGCAGCGCCAGGAGCCCGGCGCCGACGAGATTGCCGAGCCAGGACGCCAGCCACGCCGAGGCGAGCTCGCTCCAGCCGATGCGCCGGCGCAGCAGCCCCAGCGGCATGTACATGGTGTGGCCGGTGAAGAGGTCGGAGCCGGCGAAGACCACCAGCGTCAGCGCGATGCCGAAGGAGCCGCCCATGATCAGCGCGCGGTAGGCGGGATCGGCGTCCGAGCCCACGCTGAAAATGAGGATGATGCCGAGCCCGACATAGGCGCCCGCCATCATCGAACTGATCCAGAAGCCCAGCGGCGAGCGCTTCAGGAAGTCGCTGCGCTTGGCTGCCACATCGGCGAAATGGTCGACGGTCTCGAGATACATGGGGAGGCTCCCCGCTTGTCCCGGCCGACGCGCCGCAAGAAGCATGCCAGGGGTAGGAGCGAGGAGGTTCCGCTGCACCGCATCGGTCCAGCAGGTGACCCTCGGCCAGACCTTCGCCGAATTGCACAGATTCTGGGCATGGCGCCGCCGCCAGAACGGGCAAGATGCCGCCGCGGATGCCCCGGCCGATGCTGGTGCGGATGAGAAATGCCTGCTGGAGCAGGAGCTTGGCGGCTCCGGCGGCGACTGGCATCGCGCTTGCTTATGACCAGGGCGAGGGGGCGAGGCCAGGGGTATGAGTGCTGAGTTCGGCTTCACCGAAGAGCAGAAGCAGTATCTCGAAGGGTTTCTGGGCGGCGTGATGGCGAGGCGTGCGGCGCAGGTTGCGTCGCCCTCGCCATCCGCTGTCGCCGCCGCCGACATCCACCGTGCCGCCCAGGACCGCGCCATCGCCGCCGGCGGCAAGCTCACGCCCGAGGAGCAGGCCAAGCGCGAGTTCCATCCCCTCGATCTCTGGGATTTGATGCGCGAGAACGTCGCCGCCGGGCGCTTTCCCAAGGGGATCGACGTTTTCCGCCATAAATTCCACGGCCTCTTCTACGTGGCGCCGGCGCAGAACGCCTTCATGTGCCGGCTGCGCATGCCCAACGGCATTCTCTCGGCGCATCAGCTCGCCGGCCTTGCCGCGCTCGCGGAGCGGTTCGGCGGCGGCTATGCCGATGTGACGACGCGCGCCAATCTGCAGATCCGCGAGATCGGCGCGGCGCACATCCTCGACATGCTGACGGGGGTGCAGGATCTCGGCCTCACCTCGCGCGGCTCGGGCGCCGACAACATCCGCAACCTCACCGGCAGCCCCACCGCCGGCATCGACGCGCAGGAGCTGATCGACACGCGGCCGCTCGCCCGCGAGCTGCACCACTACATTCTGCAGCATCGCGAGCTTTACGGCCTGCCGCGGAAATTCAACATCGCCTTCGACGGCGGCGGCCAGGTGAGCGTGCTCGAGGACACCAACGACATCGGCTTCGCCGCGGTCGCGGTGGACGACGGCGCCGGCGTTCCCGCCGGCACCTATTTCCGCCTGCAGCTCGGCGGCATCACCGGCCATGGCGATTTCGCCCGCGATGCCGGCGTGCTGCTGCGGCCGCAGGAGTGCCTGCCGGTCGCGGTGGCGGTGCTGCGCGTCTTCATCGCCGAGGGCGACCGCACCAACCGCCAGCGCGCGCGGCTCAAATACGTGCTGGACCGGCTGGGCCTCGAGCAATTTCTGGCCGAGACGGAGAAGCTGCTGCCGGCGCCGCTCCTGCGCCTGCCGCCCGAGGCCTGCCGCCCGCGCGCGCCGGTGCTCAAGCACGGCCATATCGGCATCCATGCGCAGCGCCAGGCGGGCCTCTTCTACATCGGCGTGGCGCTGCCGGTGGGCCGGCTCGGCGCCGCGCAGATGCGCGGGCTCGCCGCGCTCGCCCGGCGCCACGGCAGCGGCACCATCCGCCTCACCGTGTGGCAGAACCTGCTGCTCTCCGACATCCCGGGAGACGCGCTCGAGGCGGCCAAGGCGGAGCTCGCCACCCTCGACCTCGACTGGCGCGCCAGCAATCTGCGCGGCGCGCTGGTGGCGTGCACCGGCAATACCGGCTGCAAATTCTCCGCCACCGACACCAAGGGGCAGGCGCTGGCGCTCGCTCGCCATCTGGAGGGCCGCCTCGGCCTCGACCAGCCGGTCAACATCCATCTCACCGGCTGCCCGCATTCCTGCGCGCAGCATTATGCCGGCGATATCGGGCTGCTCGGCGCCAAGATCGGCGAGGAGGCGGTCGAGGGCTACGCCATCTATGTCGGCGGCGGCGCCGGCGCCGAGCGCGGGCTCGGGCGCGAGATCTATCCGGCGCTGCCGATGGCCGAGGTGCCGCGCCGCGTCGAAGGGCTGCTGCGCCACTATCTCGCCGAGCGCCGCGAGCCCGAAAGCTTCATCGCGTTCACCCGGAGCCGCTCGCCCGAGGAGCTGCGCCGCGGCGCCGAGGCCGCGCTGGCGGGGGTGAATTGATGAGCTATATCGCGCCGCTGCTGCCCGAGAACGCGCCCTTCAGCGCGCCGCAGCGCGCCTGGATCAATGGCTGGCTCGCCGCCCATCTCGCCACCGAGGGCGAGGTCGCGGCGCCCGCGGCCGCGCCGGCCGAGGAGTTTTCCTGGCACGATCCGACGCTGCCGCTGGAGGAGCGCCTGCGGCTTGCCGAAGGCCGCCCGCGCGAGCGCGTGCTGATGGCGGCGATGGCGCAGCTCGATTGCGGCCAATGCGGCTATCTCTGCCAGACCTATGCCGAAGCCATCGCGAGCGGTGCCGAGACGATCCTTGCCCGCTGTGTGCCCGGCGGCAAGGAGACGGCGCGCGCGTTGAGGGAGCTGGTGGAGCAGCCCGCGACTGCTCCGGCCTTGCCCGCGTCGCCGGTGTCCCCACCGCCGGCGGCGCAATCCTCGACGCGCGCGCCGGTACCGGCGCGCTTCGCCGCGGCGATGAGGCTCAACCGCGACGGCTCGGAGAAGGACACGCGGCACGTCGTCTTCCGCATCGCCGGCAGCGGCCTCGACTACGAGGTCGGCGACAGCGTCGGCGTCCATGCCGCCAACTGCCCGGAGCTGGTGGCGGCGGTGATCGAGCGCCTGGGCGCGCGCGCCGCCGACGAGGTCGACTGCCCCGACGGCACGCGGCGCCCCCTCGACGAGGCGCTGCGGCTGGCCTGCGACATCGGCCGGCCGTCGGATGCGGCGGTCGAGGTGCTGGCCTCGCGCGCCCCCGATTTCGGCGAATCGCAGCGCCTCCAGGCGCTGGCCGAAGGCTATCCCGGCGCCCAGCCGGACGCGGCCGATCTGCTCGACCTGCTGCTTGCCTTTCCCTCGGCGCGCCCGCCGGTGCAGGAGCTGGTCTCGGCCCTCGACGTGCTGCAGCCGCGGCTCTACTCGATCGCCTCCTCCCCCAAGCTGAACGAGGGCGAGGTGCATCTCACCGTGGCCGCGGTGCGCTATCGCCGCCACGGGCGGCTGCGCAAGGGCATCGCCTCGACCTTCCTTGCCGAGCGCGTCGCCGGAGACGAGGAGGTGCCCGCCTTCGTCCAGCCGTCCCATGGCTTCCGCCTGCCCGCGGACGACCGGCCCATCATCATGATCGGGCCCGGCACCGGCGTGGCGCCCTTCCGCGCCTTCCTGCAGGAGCGCCGCGCGCGCGGCGCCGGCGGCCGCAGCTGGCTGTTCTTCGGCGATCAGCGCCGCGGCTCCGATTTCCTCTACGAGGAGGAGTTCGCCAGCTACGAGCGCGACGGGCTGCTGACGCGCCTCGATACCGCCTTCTCGCGCGACCAGAGCGAGCGCATCTATGTCCAGCATCGCATGCGCGAGCGCTCGGCCGAGCTCTGGTCCTGGCTGGAGGAAGGCGCCTCGCTCTATGTCTGCGGCGCGGCGTCCATGGCGCGCGACGTCGACACGGCGCTTGCCGCCATTATCGCCCGCCAGGGGCGCAAGAGCGGCGGCGAGGCGAAGGCCTATCTCGCCGGCCTCGCCCGCGACAAGCGCTACTTGCGCGAACGTCTATTGACCTGAGCTATTGCGCGGCCGAGCGTGCCGCGGCGGGTCGCCTGAGATCGCCGCGCTTGCGCCGGATCAGCGTGCCCGCGCCTTCGGCGAAGAGCTCCAGCAGGATGGCGTGCGGCACGCGGCCGTCGATGATGACCGCGGCCTCGACGCCGCCGGCCACCGCCTCGATGCAGGTCTCGATCTTGGGGATCATGCCGCCCTGGATGGTGCCGTCGGCGATGAGCGCGCGCGCCTCGCTCAGCGACAGCTCGTGGATCAGCTTCTTCTCCTTGTCGAGCACGCCGGTGACGTCGGTCAGCAGCAGGAGGCGCGTCGCCTTGACCGCGGCGGCCACCGCGCCCGCGGCGGTGTCGGCGTTGATGTTGAAGGTCTCGCCGGTGGCGCCGACGCCGATCGGCGCGATCACCGGGATGATGGCCGAGCGCTCGAAGAGGGCCAGCACCTCGGCATTGACCGCCTGCGGCTCGCCGACGAATCCCAGATCGAGCACCTTCTCGATGTGGCTGTCGCTCTCGCGCTGCGTCCGCTGCAGCTTGCGCGCATGGATGAGGTTGGCGTCCTTGCCGGAGAGCCCGATGGCGAGCCCGCCGGCGCCGTTGATCGCCTGCACGAGCTGCTTGTTGATCGAGCCCGACAGCACCATCTCGACGATCTCGACCGTGGCGCGGTCGGTGACGCGCAAGCCGTCGATGAACGAGCTCTTGATCTTGAGCCGCTCCAGCATCTGGCCGATCTGCGGCCCGCCGCCATGGACGACGATCGGGTGCATGCCGATCTGCTTCAGCAGCACCACGTCCTGGGCGAAGAGATCGGCGAGATGCTCGTTGCCCATGGCGTGGCCGCCATATTTGACGACGATGGTCTTGCCGGCGTAGCGGCGCATATAGGGCAGCGCCGCCGCGAGCGTCGCGGCCTTGCTGGCGGGGTCGATGCCCGCGATCGGCTTTTCGGTCATGGCGGCGGCACTCTACCGTGCCGGTGCCGGCGCCGCCAGCGCCGCTAGCGCGGCGCGCAGCGCGGCGATGCCGCTGCCGTCGCGCGCGCTGGTCAGGTGGATCACCGGATGGGCGGCGCCGCGCCGGCGCGCCTCGGCGGCGACCGCCTCGACCGAGGCGGCAAGCTCGGCGGGCTTCATCGCATCGGTCTTGGTGAGGACGATCTGATAAGAGACGGCCGCCTCGTCGAGCATGTCCATGATCGGCCGGTCCGTCTCCTTGAGACCGTGGCGGGCGTCCACCAGCAGCAGCACCCGGCGCAGGCTGGCGCGGCCCTTCAGATAACGCCGGGTGAGCCCGGTCCAGGCCGCGACATCGCGCTTGGCCGCCTGGGCGAAGCCGTAGCCGGGCAGGTCGACCAGCATCAGGCGATGGCCGAGATCGAAGAAGTTGAGCTGCTGCGTGCGGCCCGGCGTGCGCGATACCCGCGCCAGCGTGCTGCGCCCGGTCAGCGCGTTGATCAGGCTCGACTTGCCGACATTGGAGCGGCCGGCAAAGGCGATCTCGGGCAGGCTGTCGCCGGGCAGCGCGTTGTCGGCGGTCGCGCCGGCGAGAAAGGTGCACTCCTGCGCGAAGAGCAGGCGCCCCGCCTCCTCGGCCTCGGCCTCGGGGGCTTCCGCCGGCGGATGGACGACGGAAGCCGGCATCATCGCTAGGCGGTGGCCGGGGCCACGGTCGTCCGCCGCATGATCATCCATTGCTGGGCGATCGACAGCAGGTTGTTCCAGGTCCAGTAGATGACCAGGCCGGCGGCGAATTGCGACAGCATGTAGGTGAAGACGATCGGCAGCAGCATGAACATCTTCTGCTGCACGGGATCGATCGCCGCCTGCGGGTTGAGCTTCTGCTGCAGGAACTGGGTGAGCCCCATCATGATCGGCCAGGCGCCGACCATCAGGAACGAGATGTGCGGCGGCGTGAACGGCAGCAGGCCGAACAGGTTGACGAAGGTGGTGGGGTCCGGCGACGAGAGATCGTGGATCCAGCCGTAGAACGGCGCATGGCGCATCTCGATGGTGACGTAGAGCACCTTGTAGAGCGAGAAGAACACCGGAATCTGGATGAAGATCGGCAGGCAGCCGGCCATGGGATTGGCGCCGACGCGCTTGTAGAGCGCCATCATCTCCTGGTTGAGGCGCGCCTTGTCCTCGCCGAAGCGCTCGCGCAGCTTCGCCACCTCGGGCTGCAGCGCCTTCATCTTGCCCATGGCGCGATAGGATTTGTTGGCCAGCGGGAAGAACAGCAGCTTGATGCACAGCGTCAGCAGCAGGATGGAAAGGCCGAAGCTGCCATACTGGCCGTAGAAGACGCGCTTGGAAAAGAAGTCGAGGGTGAGGAAGATCGGCTTGGTGATCCAGTAGAACAGGCCGAAATCGATCGCCCGGTCGAAGCGCGGGATGCCGGCATTGGCCTCGTAATAGTCGAGGAGATGCACCTCCTTGGCGCCGGCGAAGAGCCGCTCCTCGGTGGCGAGCGTGGCATGCGCCCCGACCGCCTGATCGCCGGTGGTGAATTCGGCCTGGTAGACCTCGCGATGGCCCTGGTCGTTGTAGCGCAAGGCGGTCGTCACCGGCACCTGCTGCGGCGGGACGAGGGCGGTCAGCCAGTATTTGTCGGTGAATCCCAGCCAGCCGCCGGTGGTGGTGTCGCTCACCACCTTATCCTTCTTCACGTCGCTGTAGTTGAAGCTGTCATGGGCCGCCCACCAGCCGCCATCATGCAGCACGCCGTTCAGCACCCCGATCGGGCCCTCATGCGACAGGTATGTGGTGGATTTCGGCGGCTCGCCGACGCGCACGATGCGGCCATAGGCGGAGAGCGTGACGGGCCGGTCCGATTGGTTCTCGACCGACTGGGTGACGGTGAAGAGATAGTTGTCGTCGATGGCGTAGTGGCGCTTGAAGATCAGCCCCTGGCCATTGTCCCAGGTGAGATCGATCGGCTGCTGCGGCGTCAGTTCCTTGCCCGACGTGGTCCAGCGCGTCTGCGGCCCGGGCAGCTTCGCCGTGCCGTTCGCGGGCTGCGTCCAGCCGAAATCGATGTAATAGGGATGCTCCGAGCCGTCGGGCGACAGCAGCTCGATCTTGGGGCTCTTGGGATCGGTGGTCTCGCTGTAGTCGAGCAGCGTCAGATCGTCGAGCTGCGCGCCCACCAGCGAGATCGAGCCCGAGATCGTCGGCGTCCTGATCTCGACGCGCGGCGTTTCGGCCAGCACCTCGGCGCGCGGCTTCTCCGTTTCCGCCGTGGCGACGGCGCCGGGCGCCGGGCCCGGGGTGCCGGCGGCGTGCCCGGCAGGCTGTTGCTGCTCCTGCTGCGGCCGGGGTGCCGGCGCGTGCTTGGCCGGCAGCAGCAGTTGCCAGCCGAACAGAATCGCGAAGGAGATCACCAGCGCGAGGATGACGTTGCGGTTCTGATCCATGAGCGGCGGAGCCTAGGAACCTTGCTGGGACGGGGAAGCGGAATGGTGTGGGCAGCGGGCAGGCGGCACGGGATCATAGCCGCTGCCGCCCCAGGGATGGCAGCGCAGCAACCGGCGCAGCGCCAGCCACGAGCCGCGCAGCGACCCGTGCACGACGATCGCCTCGGCGGCGTAGTGCGAGCAGCTCGGCAGGTAGCGACAGCTTGGCGGCAGCAGCGGCGACACCAGCAGCTGGTAGGCGCGGATGAGGCCGCGCAGCAGAGCGTTCACCACCAGAGTCACGCCATCCTCATCTTGCTTACCCTCCGCCGCCGGTGCGCCAGGCGCCGAGCTGCTTCAACGCCGCCTCGAGATCGCCGAGCAAGGCAGCGAAAGGCCGCCGGATCGTTCCGGCGCGGGCCACCAATACATAGTCATGCCCCTCGGCCGCGTGTAGCGGCATGACCCGGTCCGTCGCCGCCCGGAGCCGGCGCCGCGCCCGGTTGCGCTCGACGGCGATGCCGACCTTCTTGCTCGCCGTGAAGCCCACGCGCAACGCCGCGCCGGCTGCGGCCGGATCCGCACCGGCCGGACGGCGCAAGGCTTGCAGGATGAGGCCGGGCGTGACCGATTTGCGCCCTTTGCCGGCGACCCGAAGGAATTCCGCCCGCCGCTTCAGCCGCGCGATCCCGGCCATGGCGCGGTCGCCGCGCCTGCCGCCGCGCCGGTCAGGCGGAGAGCCGCTTGCGCCCCTTGGCCCGGCGCCGCGCCAGCACGCCACGGCCGCCGACCGTGGCCATGCGGGCCCGGAAGCCATGGCGGCGCTTGCGGACGATTTTGCTCGGCTGATAGGTGCGCTTCACGGCCCGGACTTCGGCAACACTTCTCAATGGATCGAGGGCGCTGTATAGGGGAGCCGCCGGGGTAAGTCAACGCCGCGCCGTGTGACGGAGGCGTGACGGCGGCGGTGCCCCCGGCGGAACAGGCGGGGCAGGGCCGGCCATGGGCGAGGCGCAGCAAGGCCGAGGGCGGGAGGCGCGGCTCCTGCGGTTCCTGCCGCTGCTCGTGCTGGCGGCGGCCATCGCCGCCTTCTTCGCCTCCGGCCTCGGCCGCTATCTGAGCTTCGCCGCGCTCGCCGAGCATCGCGAGTGGCTGCTCGGCTGGGTCGCCCGGGCCGGGCTGCTGGCGCCGCTGGCCTATATCGCGCTCTATATTGCGGTGGCGGCCTTGTCGGTGCCGGGCGGGCTCTTCCTCACCCTGGCCGGCGGCTTCCTCTTCGGCACCTGGGAGGGCGGCCTCTGCGCTCTCCTCGGCGCCACTATCGGCGCCGCCATCATCTTCCTCATCGCCCGTTCCAGCCTCGGCGAGGTGCTGCGCCGGCGCGCCGGTCCCTTCCTGCGCCGGATCGAGGCGGGGTTCCAGGAGAACGGCGCGAGCTATCTTCTGGTCCTGCGCCTGGTGCCGCTGTTTCCGTTCTGGCTGGTCAATCTGGTGCCCGCGTTCCTCGGCGTGTCGCTGCGCACCTTCGTGCTGTGCAGCTTCGTCGGCATGGCGCCCGGCGTCTTCGTCTATGCCAGCGTCGGCGCCGGCGCCGGCGCGCTGATCGAGCAGGGGCAGACGCCGGATCTGCACATCATCTTCACGCCGCACGTGCTGCTGCCGCTGGTCGCGCTCGCGGCACTCTCGCTGCTGCCGGTGCTCTACAAATGGCATCAGACGCGGCGGCATCGGGCGGCGCCGTGAGCGAGCGCATCGCCGCCGATGTCTGCGTCATCGGCGCCGGCTCCGGCGGGCTGTCGGTCGCCGCCGGCGCCTCGCAGCTCGGCATGAAGACGGTGCTGATCGAGCGCGGCAGGATGGGCGGCGACTGCCTCAACTATGGCTGCGTGCCGTCGAAGGCGCTGCTCGCCGCCGCCAAGCGCGTCAAGGCGGCGCGCGGCAATGCCGAGTTCGGGCTCGGCGCCGCGCCGCCCGCGGTCGATTTCGCCGCCGTGATGCGCCATGTGCAGGGCGTGATCGCCGCGATCGCGCCGCAGGATTTGGTGGAGCGCTTCACCGGGCTGGGGGTGCGCGTCATCGCCGCCGCCGCGCGCTTTACGGGTCCGAACGAGGTGAGCGCGGGCGAGCACGCGATCTCCGCCCGGCGCATCGTCATCGCCACCGGCTCGGCGCCGACGGTGCCGCCGATCCCGGGCCTCGCCGAGGTGCCGTTCCTCACCAACGAGAGCGTGTTCGAGAATACCGTCCTGCCCGAGCATCTCATCGTCATCGGCTGCGGCCCGATCGGGCTCGAAATGGCGCAGGCGCATCGCCTGCTGGGCTCGCGGGTGAGCGTGCTCGAAGCGGCGAGCGCGCTGGCGAAGGACGATCCCGAGCTGGCGGCGCTGCTGCTGGAGCGGCTGCGCGCCGATGGCATCGTCGTCGAGGAGGGCGCGCGGATCCGCCGCGTCGAGCGCGAGGGCCAAGGCGTCGCGGTGGTGCTCGAGGACGGCGCCGGGGAGCGGCGGCTCGCCGGCTCGCATCTGCTGGTGGCGACGGGGCGGCGCGCCAATCTCGCCGGCCTCGACCTCGACAAGGCCGGCATCGCCACCGATGCGCGGGGCGCGCTGATCCTCGATCGCCGGCTGCGCACCAGCAACCGCCGCATCTATGCGGTGGGCGACGCCGCCGGCGGGCCGCAATTCACCCATGTCGCCGAGCTATCATGCGGGCATCGTCATCCGCAACGCGCTGTTCCGGCTGCCGGCCAAGGTGGATTACCGCGCCCTGCCTTGGGTCACCTACACCGATCCCGAGCTCGCTCATGTCGGCATGACCGAGGCGGAGGCGCTCAAGGCCTATCCCGGCGCAGTGCAGGTGCTGCGCTGGCCGTTCCACGAGAACGACCGCGCCCAGACCGAGCGCGAGACCCACGGCCTCGTCAAGGTGCTGGCGCGCAAGAACGGGCAGGTGCTCGGCGCCACGATCCTGGGCGCGCATGCCGGCGAGCTGATCCAGAGCTGGTGCCTCGCGCTCAGCGGCAATCTCAAGCTCGCGACCATGGCGGGCTTCATCGCGCCCTACCCGACGCTGGGCGAGGCGAGCAAGCGCGCCGCCGGCAGCTTCTTCACGCCCAAGCTTTTCAGCGACCGCACGCGGCGCCTGCTGCGGTGGCTGGCGAAGCTCGGCTGAGGCGGGCGCCCGGTGCCGCCATGATCCGCCGCAATTTCTCGCTCCCCTCCTTCTTCAGCGGCCTCTCGGCGCGGGTGCTGCTGCTCACCGTGCTCTTCGTCATGCTGAGCGAGGTGCTGATCTTCATGCCCTCGATGGCGCGCTTCCGGCTCAACTACCTCGAGGAAAAGCTCGCCGACGCCCATCTCGCCATCCTCGCGCTTGAGGCGACGCCGGACAACATGGTGAGCGAGTCGCTGGCGCGCGAGCTGCTGGAGCATGTCGGCGCGTACGGCATCGTGCTGCACAAGCCGACGGCGACGCTGATGCTCGATGCCGGCGGCGCGCCGCGCATCGACGCCACCTTCGACCTGCGCGACGCCAACATGATGCGGCTGGTCGCCGAGGCGCTGATGGCGCTGGAGCAGAGGCACAATCGCATCCTGCGCGTGCTCGACGTGTCGCCCAAGGATCCGCGCATCCTGGTCGAGGTGATCATGGACGAGGCGCCGATGCGGGCGGCGATGCTCACCTATGGCGGGCATATCCTGGAGCTGTCGGTCTTCATCTCGCTGATCACCGCATCGCTGCTCTATCTGGCGCTGCAATGGCTGCTGGTCGCGCCGCTGCGGCGACTGACCCAGAGCATGGTCTCGTTCCGCGCCGATCCCGAGGACGAATCCCGCGCCATCCAGCCCTCGCCGCGCGTCGACGAGCTCGGCCTGGCGCAGCGCGAGCTCGCTGCGATGCAGGAGACGGTGCGCCAAGCGCTCCGCCACAACGCGCGGCTCGCCGCGCTCGGCACGGCCGTCACCAAGATCAACCACGATCTTCGCAACATTCTCTCGACCGCGCGGCTGATGTCCGACAGCCTCGCCGACAGCGAGGCGCCGGAGGTGAAGCGGGTGACGCCGCGCCTGCTCGCCGCGATCGACCGCGCCGTGGCGCTGTGCACGCGCACGCTGAGCTTCACCCGCGAAGGCGCGCCGCCGCTGCGCCGCTCGCGCTTCGCGCTCGCCGGGCTCGTCGAGGAGATCGCAAGCCTGCTCGAGCCGAAGAACGAGGAGGGGGCGCGGCTCGTCGACAAGGTGCCGCCGACGCTGATGGTCGAGGCCGATCGCGAGCAGCTCTTCCGCGTCATCCTCAACCTAGCGCGCAACGCCACCGAGGCGGGAGCCCGCCGCGTCACCGTCGCCGCGCGCAACGAGGCGGGCACGATCACCGTCGAGATCGCCGATGACGGTCCCGGCCTGCCGCCCAAGGCGCGCGACAATCTGTTCCGGCCCTTCGCCGGTTCGGGGCGACCGGGCGGCACCGGCCTCGGCCTCGCCATCGCGCGCGAGATCCTGCGCGCCCATGGCGGCGACATCACGCTCGGCGACAGCACCGCCACCGGCACGGTGTTCTGCTTGCGGCTGCCCGCCGCCGCCGGCAGCGGCGCGGGCGAGGTGCAATCCTCGGCGGCGTCGTGAGGCCGGCGCTCGCTCTAGGGCGACGCCGCAGGCGTCGTCGCTGGCGGGCGCCAGCGGGTGCTCTTGCAACCGCGAAAGCCCGCACGGTGGGGGCTAGCCGGCACAGTGCGGCTCTCGCGGTTGCTTAGGCAACCGCTGTCGCCGCCGCGGACGAAGGCGCTACGCGCCTTCGCCTAGGGTCCGGACTCCATTAGGCTAAACTCGATCGGTGCGGCTCCCGCCGTTGCTGACGCAACGGCTGACGCCGCCTCGGACGGACAACCCGTTCGGTCGCTTCGCGACCGAACCCAACGGGGCCGACCGCAAAGCGGTCGGCCGGGTTGTCCTGCGCGAATTCGCCTAGCGCTTGTGCCGCCGGTCTGCCGCCGCCGAGCGGCGCGCGTAGTAATCGACCTTGCGCAGCTCGGCCGAGCATTGGCGCGGCGACTTCGCGCGCTTGGCCGCGTCGAGATGGCGCTGCGCCGCCCGCGTGTTGGGGCCCGGCCGCAACCCCGCGACGAAATGCTGCGCCTTGGGGATCTCCGAGCAAGGAATGGCGGCAGCCGCGGCGAGGCCGGGCCACAGCATCAGCGCCGCCAGTGCCACGGCCGCTCGCCGCATGCGCGCGCTCAGTGATCCCAGATCGGCTTGCCGAGGTTGACCTGGCTGGGTGCGGTCGCCATGCCGGTCAAGGCGCCGGCACCCGCACCGATGGCGGCGGCGGCCAGGACGGGTCCGCCGACGATGGCGCCGACCACGGCGCCGGTGGCTGCACCGATCCCCGCGCCTGAGAGCCCGCGATCGCCGGTGGTCGTGCCGCAGGCCGAGAGAGCCATCGCCACGATCACCAGCGGAATACCCATGCGTGCCAACATGCATCACCTCCAGGAAATCGCCTGCCTTGCGAAATCCTTGAACACCCGGCGCAACCGGAACGCTCGTGTCTTTTTTGGGCCGCGGCGGGAGCGGTGCGGTGTCTAATCCAGCACCAGCGCCTGCGCCTTGAGATAGGCGCTTTCCGGCAGCCACGGATGCACGGGATGGTCGGGCGCTGCGCCGGCGCTGCGCAGGATGCGGCCGGTGCGGCGGGCATCCTCGAGGCCGCGCCGCACCGCCTCGGCGAAATCGGGCGGCTCGACATTGTGCGAGCACGACGCGGTGAGCAGCACGCCTCCGGGCGCCACCAGGCTCGCGCAGAGTCGCGCCAGCTTGCGATAGCCGCGCAGGCCCGGTCCGAGATCCTTCTTCGACTTCACGAAGGCCGGCGGATCGGCGATCACCACATCGAAGCGCTCGCCCGACGAGGCGAAGCTCTCCAGCGCGCCGAAGATGTCCGCGCGCTGAAACCGGCAGCGCTCGCCGACGCCGTTCAGGTCGGCCGATTGCGCGGCCAGCGCCAGCGCCGCCTCGGAGCGGTCGACCGCCAGCACCGCGTCGGCGCCGGCCATCGCCGCCTGCACCGCGAAGCCGCCGGTGTAGCAATAGAGATCGAGCACGCGCCCGCCGGAACAGAGGCCGGCGACGAAGCGGCGATTGTCGCGCTGATCGAAGAACCAGCCGGTCTTCTGCCCCTCGCGGGGATCGGCGAGGAAGCGCGCGCCGTTCTCGACGATCTCGACGGCGCCGGCGATCTCGCCCTTGGCGAGGCGCAGCTCGCTCTCGAGTCCTTCGAGCGCGCGCGCCGGGCTGTCGTTGCGCAGCAGGATGGCCTTGGGCGCCAGCACCGTCTCGCAGGCGGCGAGCAGCTCCGCCTCGAGCCGCGCCATGCCGGCGGTGTTGAGCTGCAGCACCAGCACCTCGCCATAACGATCAACGACGGCACCCGGAAGCCCGTCCGCCTCGGCATGGATCAGCCGGTAACACGGCTCGACGTAAAGCCGGCGGCGCAGCGCAAGCGCGTTCTCGATGCGCGCGGCGAAGAAGTCGGCGTCGATGCGGCGCTTCACGTCGCGATCGAGGAGACGCGCGCTCACCAGCGTGTGCGGATTGAAGGTCGCCACCCCGAGCGGGTCGCCGCCGGCGGTGCGCAGGCTGACCAGCGTCCCCGGCGGCAGCGCCTTGGCGGCGGCGTCCATCGTCACTTCGTTGGAATAGACCCAGGGATGTCCGGCCTCGGCGCGGCGGTGGCGCCCGGGCTGCAACAGGATCGCAGGGCGCGCCTTGGGATCATCGGCCATGGCGGCGAGTGTAGCCGCCGGCGACAAGGTGAGGCCAGCCCGTACGGAGCGGGCTGTCGCGTTTGCTCGCGCAACCGCTGGCGCCCGCCGCGCGTTACCAGGGCTCGCGCCAGGGCCGAAGGTCGAGCTCGTGCGTCCAGGCGCTGCGGTGCTGGCGATGGAGCTGCCAGTAGTTCTCGGCGATGGCATCCGGGTCGAGGATGCCGTCCTCGGATTTGAGCGCGTAGCGCTCGGGGAAATTGTCGCGGATGAAGGCGGTGTCGATGGCGCCGTCGATCAGCGTGTGCGCGACATGGACCCCCTGCGGCCCGAGCTCGCGCGCCATGCTCTGCGCCAGCGCCCGCAGCCCGTGCTTGGCGCCGGAAAACGCGGCGAAACCGTCGCGCCCGCGCACGCTGGCGGTGGCGCCGGTGAAGAGCATGGTGCCGCGGCCGCGCGGCACCATCACCTTCGCCACCTCGCGCCCCATCAGGAAGCCGGCGAAGCAGCCCATCTCCCAGACCTTGAAATAGACGCGGCTGGTGGTCTCGCGGATGGGAAAGCGCACATTGGCGCCGATGTTGAAGACGGCGACCTCGATCGGCCCGTGCTCGCGCTCGATGCGCTGGACGAGGTCGACCATCTGCTCTTCCTTGCGCGCATCGACGCCGAAGGGCACGGCGTCGCCGCCTTCGGCGCGGATCGCGTCGACCAGCGGCGCGAGCTTGTCGCCATTGCGCCGGACGACGCAGGCGGTGAACCCCTCGCGCGCAAAGCGCCGCGCGATCGCGCCGCCGAGCGCGTCGCCGGCGCCGATGACCAGCGCTACCGGCTTCGTCATGGCGTCTCCTCAGCTGTGCGGCATCAGCACGACCGTCTGGCAGGCGCGGCCGAAGCGCCCCTCGACGTCGTAAAGCTCGGATTCGGTGAGGCCCATGCCCTCCGGGCGCCAGTCGGAGCGTGCCTTGACGCCGATCCAGCGTCCCACCAGCGGCCGCGCGGCGTGGATCGCGATGTCGATATTGGGGAAGGTGTAGCGCGTCAGCACGTCGCGCGGCGCCTCGAGCGAGAAGGGCTGGCCGTTGTCGGCGACGGCGAAGGCCGCGGCGAAGCCCGCCTCATAGGGCATCAGCGGCCGCAGCAGTCGGCCCCATTTGACGCCCTCGGCATCGATGCGCAGATCGAGGGCGTCGAAGAGGGTGCGATGGGGAAAGCGCGGCTTCAGCGGCCAGGCCGGCAGCGCTTCGGCGTCGACCGGGCGCGGCGGCTCGGCCGGCGTTCCCGCCACGCTCCGCGGCGCAACGCAGGAAGCCGTGGCCTTGGCGATGAGCCGGCCCTCGGCGATCAGCGTGGTCTCGAGCGCGCTGCTGCGGCCGCCCTTGCGCAACAGCTCGGTGCGCGTCTCCAGCGGCGCGGCGGGCGCCGGGCGCAGCAGCACGACCGAGGCGCTCAGCATGAAGCCCGAGAGCGTGCTCGCGCGCATAACGCTCCATCTCGGCCACCATGAGCCCCGAGACGGCGCCGCCATGGAGGCCGCGGAACGGGCCGCTCGCCTCGGGATGCGGCTGCCAGCGCGCGCCGTCGCGCGCGAAGACGGGATCGGCGAGATCGCTTCCATCCATCGTCAGCCCGCCCGGCGATAGACGCGGCCGCGCAGCGCATCCTCGACGAAGTCGAGCCGGTCCTGGCCGAAGAACATCTCGTCGCCGACGAAGAAGGTCGGGGCGCCGAAGATGCCGCGCGCCACCGCCGCCTCGGTCCAGGATTTGAGCGTCTGCTTGACCCCGTCCTCGGCGATGCGCGCTAGGAGGCGGGCGTCGTCGAGCCCGGCCTCGCGCAGCGTCGCGGCGACCACCGCCTCGTCGCCCATGTTGCGCGCGTCGCGCCACATGCCGGCGAAGACCGCATCGGTGTAGCGGTCGAGATAGCCTTCTTCGACGGCCACCACTGCGCCCCGCATCAGCTTCAGCGTGTTGACCGGGAAGAACGGGTTGCGCTGGAACGGCACCTCGTACTTGCCGACGAAGCGCTCGAGGTCGCGCTGGTTGTGCGCCCATTTCACCTTGTTGAAGGCCGGGCTGGCATTGCCGGTGAGCTGGAAGACCCCGCCGAGCAGCATGGGGCGATAGGCGGCCGCCGCCTCGGCCCGGCGCAGCACCTCCGGCAGCCGGCGATGCGCGATGTAGGAATAGGGGCTGCCATAGTCGAAATAGAACTCGACCGTGCCGGGCATGGGACCTCCCGCTTGAGTTCCGAAAAGGAACCTTGCTAGAGTGCGTTCTGAAATGGAACTTGTCAAAGGGTAAGCGGAAGAGGGCTGCCATGCGCTGGACGGAGTTGGATCGCGAGGCGTGCTCGGTGGCGCGGACGGTCTCGGTCATCGGCGACCGCTGGACCCTGCTGATCCTGCGCGACTGCTTCCTCAGGGTGCGCCGTTTCGAGGAGTTCGAGCAGCGCCTCGGCATCACCCGCCACGTCCTGGCGGACCGGCTGCGCAAGCTGGTGGCGGAGGGGGTGCTGGAGCGGGTGGCCTATCAGGAGCGGCCGCGGCGCTTCGAGTACCGGCTGACCGAGAAGGGGCTCGACCTCCATTCGCTGTTGCTGGCCCTGGTGCGCTGGGGCGATACGCACAAGGTGACCGAAAGCGGCCGGCCGAAGCTCTATCTGCACCGCGACTGCGGCCACCTCTTCGATCCCGTCACCACCTGCTCGGCCTGCGGCGGCACGGTGACGGCGCGCAATGTGCGCGTCCTCGACGGGCCGGGTGCCGCGGCCGCGAACGACGCCTAATCGCCCAGCGCGGTACCGTCGCGGCGCGGATCGGCGGCCCCTTCGAGGCCCTTCGGCGTCACCAGGACGCCGGTGAGCCCGCTCGGCCGGTCGTTGATCACGATGCTGTCGCCGAGCGCGCGCAGCGCCGCCGCCATCGCCTCGGCGCCGGGGCCGGCCTCGATCTCGGTGGCGCGGTTGCGATTGCCGTCGTTGGGCAGGTCGAAGGCGGCCTGGAGGTCGTCATGGCCGTCGATCACGGCGATGACGCTCTTGGCGACGTCGTTGATGATCGCGGGGCCGCCGGCCGAACCCACCGCCAGCTCGATCCGGCCGCGCCGGTCGAAGACCAGGGTGGGGGCCATGGCGCTGCGCGGACGCTTGCCGGGCTGCACCCGGTTCGCCACCGGCTTGCCGTTCTCCTCGGGCACGAAGGAGAAATCGGTGAGCTCGTTGTTGAGCAGGAAGCCGCGCACCAGCAGCCGCGAGCCGAAGGCGTTCTCGATGGTGGTGGTCATGGCGAGCGCGTCGCCGGCGCGGTCGATGATGGCGATGTTGCTGGTGCCCGGCAGCTCCGGCGCGCGGTCGCGTCCCCAATCGGAGGCATGGGTCCCCGGCGGGTCGCCCGGCGGTGCCGGGGAGGGCAGCGCGCGGGCGGGGTCGATGAGGCGCGAGCGCTGGGCGAGATAGAGCGGGTCGAGCAGCCCCCGCACCGGCACCGGCACGAAATCGGGATCGGCGAGGTAGCGGTCGCGGTCGGCATAGGCGAGGCGCCCGGCCTCGGCGAAGAGATGGGTCTCCGCCACCGAGCCGGGCTTGAGCCGGGCGAGATCGAAACGCTGCAGCATTCCCAGCATCTCCAGCAGGGTCACCGCGCCGGAGCTCGGTGGCCCCATGCCGCACAGGCGATGACCGCGATAGGCGCCGCAGACGGGATCGCGCAGCTTGGCGCGATATCCCGAGAGGTCGGCGAGGCTGAGATCGCCGGGATTGCTGGGCGCGCCGGTGACGGTGCGGACGATGTCGGCGGCGATCGGCCCGCTATAGAACGCCTCGGCGCCGCCGGACGCGATGGCGCGCAGCGTCGCCGCCAGCTCGGGATTGGTGAGCCGCGTCTTGGGTGCGCCGTCGGCATCATAGAAATAGCGCCGCGCCGGCTCGTCGAGCCTCAGAAAGGGATCGCGCAGCAGCAGCGCATGGAGCCGTGGCGCCGGCGCGAAGCCCTGCTCGGCGAGCGCGATCGCCGGCGCGAAGAGCACGGCCCAGGGAAGCTTGCCCCAGCGGCGATGGGCGAGTTCCAGCGCCCGCAGCACGCCGGGCACGCCGACCGAGCGGCCGCCAACCACCGCGGTGTAGAAGGCGAGCGGCTTGCCGTCGGCGTCGAGAAAGCGGTCGGGCCGCGCCGCTTCGGGCGCGGTCTCGCGGCCGTCGATGGTGAAGACGCGGCGCGCCGCCGCCGACCAATAGACGATGAAGGCGCCGCCGCCGATGCCCGAGGATTGCGGCTCGACCAGGTTGAGCACGAGTTGGGTGGCGATGGCGGCATCGATGGCGCTGCCGCCGCGGCGCAGCACGTCGCGCCCGGCCGCCGCCGCCAGCGGATTGGCCGCCGCCACCATGTCATGGCGGCCGATGCTCGCATGCTGCTCCGTCCGGCCGGTGGCGGGCTCCGGCGCCGGGGCCGGCGCGGGTGCCTGCGCCAGCGCGGGGGCGGCGAGGAGCAGGAGGGCGAGAAGGAGGAGGCGCGTCACGCCGTGGATCGTTCCACGCGCGGCGGCGCCGGCGCAAGGGGCGAGCGCCGGCAGATGCGGCGTTGTCACCGTGGCGGCCCTCGGCGACAATCGCCGGATGAGCGTCGCCCCCGGCCCGCGCAATCTCATCACCGATGTCGACGGCATCCGCATCGGCAACGCCGAGGATGCGGCGGTGCGGACCGGGGTGAGCGTGGTCCTGCCCGAGCCGGCGGCGGTGGCGGCGGTCGACGTGCGCGGCGGCGCGCCGGGAACGCGCGAGACCGACGCGCTCGATCCCACCTGCCTGGTGACGGAAGTCCACGCGGTGGTGCTGAGCGGCGGCTCGTCCTTCGGGCTCGAGGCGGGCTCGGCGGTGATGACCTGGCTCGCCGCGCGCGGGGTGGGATTTGCCGTCGGCACGGCGCGCGTGCCGCTGGTGCCGACCGCGATCCTGTTCGATCTCCTCAACGGCGGCGACAAGGCATGGGGCGAGACGCCGCCCTATGGCCGGCTGGCGCGAGAGGCCTGCGCGGCAGCGGGCAGCGATTTCGCGCTGGGCAATGCCGGCGCCGGATTGGGCGCCCGGGCCGGCGCGCTCAAGGGCGGGCTCGGCAGCGTCTCGACGGTGACGCCGGACGGGCTGCAGGTGGGAGCGCTGGTCGCGGTCAACGCCGTCGGCGACACGGTGATGCCGGGCGAGAGCTGCTTCTGGGCCTGGCCGTTCGAGCGCCAGGGCGAGCTCGGCGGCCAGGTGCCGCCGCGCGCCGGCCTCGCCGCCGAGGAGGTGCCCGTCGCCTCGCCCTTCGCCCGGATCGGCGCCAACACCACCATCGGCGTGGTCGCGACCAACGCCATCCTCGACAAGGCCGAGGCGCGCCGCGTCGCCATCATGGCGCAGGACGGCTATGCCCGCGCCATCCGCCCGGTGCATACGCCGTTCGACGGCGATATCGTCTTCGTGCTGGCGACCGGCCGCCATGCGCTCGGCGAGCCGCGCCCCGTGGCCTTGTCGCTGCTCGGTGCGCTCGCCGCCGATTGCGTCGCGCGCGCCGTCGCCCGCGGCGTCTATGCGGCGGAGAGCCTCGGCGAGCTCAGATCCTATCGCGACTGGCTCACGTCGCGCGGCTGAACCGCTCGGCCTCCCAGGGGAAGACGATCCAGGTGTCCTGGCTCACCTCGGTGACGAAGGTGTCGACCATCGGGCGCCCGGCAGGCTTGGCATAGACCGTGGCGAAATGCGCCTTGGGCAGCATCTCGCGCACCGCCCGCGCGGTCTCGCCGGTATCGACGAGATCGTCGATGATGAGGAAGCCGGTGCCATCGCCCGTCATCCCCTTGAGCACCTCCACCGAGCCCGGATGCTGCGCCCGGTCGTCGTAGCTGGAGATGCAGATGGTGTCGACGAGGCGGATATCGAGCTCGCGCGCCACGATCGCCGCCGGCACCAGCCCGCCGCGCGTCACCGCGATGATGCCGCGGAACGATCCCACCCCCGCGACACGCCAGGCCAGCGCGCGCGCATCGCGGTGGATCTCCTCCCAGCTCACCGGGAAATTCTTTCGCGCCGGCAGGGACATGATGCTGGCTTTCCTCAATTCCTCGCCGCAACGGCGGGCGGCGGCGCCGATGCGACGGCGCGCCGCCCGACCAGGCGCCGCTCAGCGGACGTAGATCTGCACCTCGTTGCTCTGCACGCTGGTGCTGGTCGTGGCCGAGAGCGTGATGCGGTCGGCGGGCAGGCCCATCTCGGTGAGCGAGCGCAGGACGCGCTGGGCATTGCGCTTGGAGGCGTCGGTATGCAGCGCCACCTGCGCCGGGCTGCCGGCATTGGGCGTCACGGCGACGAGGTCGAAGCTGGCCTCTGGCCGCCGCTGCAGCGCGCTTCTGACTGCGTTGTAGAGCGCCTGGTCGTATTCGACGTTCGGTCGGTCGAAGCGGATCACCACCAACGGCCGCCGCTCGGCGATCCCGGACAGCGAATTGCCGCGCATCGGCGCCATCGCCGGCGTCGCCGTGGCGAAGGCCCGGTTGCTGAGGCTCTGGCCGAAGAGCTCGCCGTTCTTGATGGCGAGCGACAGGGTGACGAGGTTGCTGCGCTCGTTGCTGACGTAGCTGCTCTGCCGGCTGATGTCGTCGGAGAGCGAGTTGAGCAGCCGATCGACCAGCACCACGGTGCGATTGACGTTGCTCTCAAGCAGGCTGAGCTGGCGGTGATCCTCGTCCACCGCGCCCTGCAGGCCATAGGCGGCCTTGATCGATTCCAGGATGTAGGCGGCGAGCGAGGAATTGGCGGCGGCCTGGTTCGACAGGCTGTTCAGTCGCGCGATGTCGTTGCTCATGCGGTCGAGCGCGCCCTGCGCCTGGTTCCACTGGGCGATGAGCTCGGGATTGCCCGGCGTGGTGCCGACCTGGAGCCGCGAGTTGATCGAGCCGACCAGGCTGAAATAGTTGGAGGCGTCCTGCCCCATGCCCTGGCGCAGCTGCTGCAGCCCGGCGTTCTGCTGGTTGATGTTTTCCTGCAGCCGCTGCAGTGCGCTGCGCAGCGCCACCACCTGGGCCCCGACATAGGTGCCGGTGGGGGAGCCCGGCGTGACCGACGGGGCCGCGAAATTGCCGCCGTTGAGCGCGGGCGGCTGGCGCGGTACGACCCCGAGGGTCGGTTGCGGATTGAGCTCCGCCGGCGACGGCGGAATGGGCACGACCGTGCCTGCCTCGCTGGATGACGGCCTGCTGCTGACGCTGGTGTCGTTGTCCTCGCCGGACAGAGAGGACCAGATCGAATCGGCGGAATTGCTGATGGATGAGCAGCCGGAAAGCAGCAGCGCTGCCATGGCCACGCCAAGATGCGAGCGACGAATCAACATGCTAAGCGGCTACCTTTGTCTCAGCTTCCCCGCCAAACGAGACAGGCCCGATGATTCCGCCGAGCTATGGAAATCATCATTCTTGCAGCCTGAAACCCCTTGGAGATACTACGCAACGGCTGTTCTAGCCACAAGCAAGTTTCATCCATCGGCGATCGATGGGCGTCTTGCCATCGAGCGGTAATACGGCTAGCTTCCCCCGTTCTCGGCGGCGATACGTCGCGCCGAGCATTGCGCCCGTAGCTCAACTGGATAGAGCACCAGACTACGGATCTGGGGGTTGGGAGTTCGAATCTCTCCGGGCGCGCCATTCCCTCACCCGCGGCAAGGTCTGGTTCGGGCGCCGGGTCGCGGTCGAGTCGCGATGCCGGGCGCTGCCGCCGCGGGCAATGCCGCTTGCCGCGGGACGGGCTAGAATGGCGCGAGCGGGCGGCGGCCGGCGCCATCCGGCCGGAGCGGAGCGAGCCATGATCGAGAGCCTGATGCGTAATTGGTGGGCGCTGGCGCTGCGCGGCGTCGCGGCGCTGATCTTCGGCGTGCTGGCCTTCGTTTGGCCGGGCATGACGTTGACCGTGCTGATCTGGATCTTCGCCGCCTACATGCTGGTCGATGGCGTCTTCGCCCTCATCGCCGGGCTCCGGGCGGCGCAGCTCGGCGCACGCTGGTGGCCGTTCGCGGTCGAGGGCGTGCTCGACCTCGCCGCCGGCGCGATCGCCTTCCTGTGGCCCGGCATCGCGCTGCTCACCTTCATCTATATCGCGGCGCTCTGGGCGGTTCTGTCCGGCGTGGTGTTGCTCGTCGCGGCGATGCGGCTGCACCGCGCGCAGGGCGATGCGCTGTTGCTGCTCGGCGGCCTGCTGTCGCTGGCCTGGGGCGCCGTCGTGCTGTTCTGGCCGATCGCGGGCGAGCTGGCGCTGGCCTGGTGGATCGGCGCCTATGCCATCCTGTTCGGCGCGGTCATGCTGATCGTGGCCTTGCGCCTGCGCCGCCATTGGCGCGATCTCCACCCCGCCTGACGCGGTCGCCGCCGCGCCCGGCGCTCAGCGCGCCTTGGCGTAACCCTTTTCCATCATGCAGCTTTCGACGATCGCGCTGCTGCGGGACGCGGTGCTCCGGACGTCGGAGTAGCGCTCGCTCTCGAGCGCGCCGGTCCGCGACCAGTCGGCGCCGCGCGAGGCCAGGATGTCGGCGTCGATATTGCTCTCCCGGCTCAGCGCCAGCTGCGCGGTATGGCGGCATTCGGCCAGATCCACCGCCACCGTGTCCGGCGGAACGCCGGGCTTGCTCCACCCGTCGGCGCTGCTGCAGGCGGCCAACGCCAGCAGGACGGCAAGGTACGGGCGTGACTGCATCTCGGGGCATCCCTTCTGCCGGCGGCGCGGCAACGGAAGATTAACCAGATCGGGCCTATAGATCATCCGCTGATCGCGGCGCCTCCTGCGGCCTTAAGGCGCGCGCCGCCCTCGCCGGAGACACGCTCGCGCATGGCCTTGCATCGTCCGCTCACGCTCTTGCCGCTCTTCCTCGGCCTGGTGCTCGGCGGCTGCAACGCCTGGCAGACGCGTGCCGAATTCGCAGCGCCGCAAAGCCGCTGGAACGACAGCCAGCCCTCGCCGGCCGGGCGGGACGACCCGCCGCCGCCGATACCGGCGCAGTATTGCTATCGCACCCTCGCGACGGTCGATTGCTATTCCGAGACCAAGCCCGATCGGGTGACCGGCTATACCGGCCTTTACCCCGACCCCGACAGCCTGCCGCAGAATCACTGATCGCGTCAGAACCGGCCGGCCTGGAAATCCAGGATCGCCTGGCGGATCTGATCCGGCGTGTTCATGACGAAGGGGCCGTAACGCGCCACCGGCTCGTTGAGCGGGCGTCCGGCGGCGAGCAGCACGCGCGCCGCCCCGGAGGGCGCCGCCAGCAGCACGCCATCGCCCTCGCCGAGCACCGCGATGCTGCCGCGGCCGAGCCGTGTCGCCGCCTCGCCCACCGCCGCCTCGCCCTCGAAGACGTAGAGAAAGGCATTGTGGCCGCGCGGCAGCGGCAGCGTCATGCGACCGCCCGCCGGCAGCGCCAGGTCGAGCAGGATCGGATCGGTGGCGATGCCGTTGATCGGCCCGGTGGTGTCGCCGACCGTGCCGGCGATGACCTTGACCGTGACGCCTCCGGGCAGCGCCGTCACCGGAATGTCCTGCGGCGGGATCTCCTGGTAGCGCGGCTCGGTCATCTTGTCCTTGGCCGGGAGGTTGACCCAGAGCTGGAAGCCCTGCATCAGCCCGTTCTCCTGCTCCGGCATCTCGGAATGGACGATGCCGCGTCCCGCCGTCATCCACTGCACGCTGCCGGCTTCGAGCCGGCCGGTATGGCCCTTGTTGTCGCCGTGGCGCATGCGCCCGGCAAGCATGTAGGTCACCGTCTCGAAGCCGCGATGCGGATGATCGGGAAATCCGGCGATGTAGTCCGCGGCATCGTCCGAGCGGAACTCGTCCAGCATCAGGAACGGATCGACATCGCCGAGCTGCGGCGTGCCGATGACGCGGTTGAGCTTGACGCCGGCGCCGTCGCTGGCCGGCATGCCGCGCGCGAGCCGCGCCACGGGCCGGGGACGGGTCATTCCGCCATCCATCGCTTGGTCCTCCGTTATGCCGCCTTCGCCGCACGGGCGCCGGTGAGCGCCGCGGCGATCTCCGCCACATGCTTGCCTTGGAAACGCGCCAGCTCGAGCTCGTTGGCGCTGGGCTGACGCTCGCCCCGGCCGCCGGCAATGGTGGTGGCGCCATATGGGGAGCCGCCGGTGATCTCGTCAAGCCGCATCTGGCCCTGGGCGCTGTAGGGCAGGCCTACCACCACCATGCCGAGATGGAGCAGCGTGGTGTGGAAGGAGAGCAGCGTCGATTCCTGCCCGCCATGCTGGACGGCGCTGGACGCGAAGGCGCTGCCGACCTTGCCGATCAGCGCGCCCGTGGCCCACAGCGAACCGGTCTGGTCGAGGAAGTTGCGCATCTGCGCCGCCATGTTGCCATAGCGTGTCGGCGTACCGAAGATCACGGCGTCGTAATCGGCGAGCTCCTCCGGCTTGGCGATCGGCGCGGCCTGATCGAGCTTGGCGCCCGCCTGGCGTGCGACCGCCTCGGGCATCAGCTCCGGCACGCGCTTGACCGTGACCTGCGTCCCCGGCACCGAGCGGGCGCCGGCGGCGAGCGCCTCGGCCATGGTCTCGATATGCCCATAGGTGGAGTAATAGAGCACCAGAACCTTCGTCATCTTCACCCTCCAGGAACGCGATAATCACCGCGATCATGTGGTCTGTGCCTGGCTACAGGCAATCCGCCGAGTTCGAACGGGACTGTTTCCCAGGAGTGAAGAGTGAGGCCGGCTCAGGCCCGGATTTGCCGCTGCCGCGCCGGCAGCTCGGCCAGGATGCGGCGCTTCTCCTCGCGCCCCAGCAGCACCCATCGCGAGATCTCCTCGATGGTGCGCAAGCAGCCCCGGCAATAGCCGCTGGCGGGGTCGAGCACGCAGATCGCCACGCAGGGCGAGAGCGGCTCGGCCTCGCTCACGACGCTTTCGGCGGCGCGATGACGTCGGAAAGCTTGGTGCGCAGCGCCTTCGCCTTGTAGTCCGGGATGGCGAAGACCCAGGGCTTGAGCTTGGCGTCGAGCGCCTCGGCGTCCTTGGCCGCCTGGCCGCTGCCGCCGCTCACCTCGATGCGCGCCCAGCTCTTGCCGTCCTTGTCGATGAGGGCGAGCTTGAAGCTGACGCCGTCGAAGGTGGTGATCTCGGCGCGCGAGACGCCGCCTTCCGGCAGCGGCAGCTCCGCGGCCGGACGCACATCGTTGAGCGTCAGGCTCGCCAGCGCCGTGGTCGGCTCGACCAGCACCGTGTCGCTCTTGAGCTTGGCATCGGCCGGCGCGCCCTTGAGCGCCAGCGCCGCCTCGGGCTTGTCATGGGCGATGTCGAGCCGGCTGCCGTCCGGCTGGATCAGCACCATCTCCTTCACCTTCTCGCGCGGCACGTCGAGAATGCCACGGTCGAGCCATTGGACGCTGTCATCGGCCAGCTCCAGCGTACCGCGCGCCAGCCAGGACTGGGCGTCGCCGGGCTTGCGCACATAGATGCCGTCGGTGCCGCCGCCGAGCAGATCGACCTGCCGCTTGCCGGCGATGAGCTCGCCGAGCAGCGTGCCCTTCTCGTCGCTCACCGTCACCAGCGTCGATTTGGCGCCCTTCTTGCCGGGATCCTCGACCTCGAGCCGGGAATAGAGCTCGGGCTTGCGCGTCTTGGGCTCGACATAGCGCAGATCGGCGAGGCCGCGCACCGCCTGCGCCACCTTGGTCTGATCGGCGGGGTAGCCGCTCTTCTCCTCGACGACCCAGCGGCCCTTCTGGCGCAGCAGCGTGGTCTTCGCCGTGCCGTGGATGAGCGTCACCCGCGTCACGTCGCCGAGCTTCTGCCGCACATCCGTCAGCACCACCGTGCCGATCAGCGGATCGGTGTCGCTGCCGGCGCCGCGATAGGAGACCAGCACCGCGACCACGACGGCGATCGCGGTGACCAGGAGAAGGCCGATCAGTCCCTTGGCTTTCATCCTCTAGCTCCCTCTCAGCCGGATTCCGCGCGGCGCCGGCGCCGCCGCATGCGCACCAGGCCGAGCGTCAGGGCGGCGAGCCCGACCAGCAGCGGGATGAAGGCGATGTCGAAGAATTCGAGCGCCGCCTTCAGCCGGTCGATGTCGCGCCTCAGATCGAGCTGCACCTGGCGAAGCTGCGAGCGGATCTGCAGCATCTGGGTGCGGAAATTGTCCAGCGTCCGGTTCTGCTCGGCCGCGAGCGCGACATTGCCGGCGGGGCCTTCCTTGCCCTGCAGCTCCTTGATCTTCGCCTGCGTGTCCTTGAGCTGCTGCTGTAGCTCCTTCTCGCGGGCCTGCGAGCGGGCGTCGGCCTGGCGCTGGAGCTCCTGCACCACGTCGAAGGGCCGCGCCGAGGTGCCGCGCGTGCGCAGGCCCATGAGCTCGGTGCCGCCAGACAGCACGTCGATGGCGTTGGCGACGAAATCGCCGTTGCCCGCGCTCGGGATGGCGACGCGCTGGCCGAAGAAATCCTGCACCTGCACCCAGAAGCGGTCGTCGAGGATGTCGGTGTCGGCGACGACGACCAGGTTGATCGGCTGCACCGAAGTCTTGACCTGCGGCGGCGCCGCCGGGCCGGTCGCCGGCTTCGCGTCGCCCTTGGCCTTGTCCTTCTCGTCCTTGTCGTCTTTCGCCGGCTTGGGCGGCCCGTCGGGAAAGGCGGTCTGGGCCGGGCCGGTGATGCGCGCGGCGAGCGTCAGCTTCTGATGATCCGATTTGAAACCGTCGAGCAGCGCCGCGACGTTGGGCATGCCTTCGATCTTCTCGACCGGGATCGCCTCCGACTCCGTCGAGGTGGAGATCAGCGGCTCGAAGGTCGTCTTGGCGCCGGAGCGGGGCTTGAGGATGCCGGCGCTCGCCATGTTGATCTGCGAGAGGTCGCCGGTGATCGGGTCGTCGTGATTGAGGTTGTCTTCCTTGAGCGCCAGCCAGGCGACGTATTCCAGCGCGTCGACATGGCTCGCGCTGCCGATGTTGACGCGCCGCGCATCGCGCAGATCGCCCGCGACCTTGCCCTTCTCCATCTCGAGGCCCCAGGCGGCGAAGAGCTTGTCGAGATTGCTGCTGCCGCCGCCACCGGCGCCGCCGCTCATGCGGTCGGGATGCGCCGCCTGCGTCTCGGAATAGGGATCGACGAAGACCAGCGCCTTGCCGCCCTTGAGCACGAACTGGTCGATGGCATAGAGCGTCTTCTCCGGCAGGTTCTGCGGATGGACGATCATCAGCACGTCGACATCGGCCGGCACCGTGTCGAAATCGGTGCTGAGCGTGTGCAGGTCGTAGAGCTGGCGGAGCTGATCGACGATGGCGTAGGGCTCGAGCGGCTTGCCCTGCAGCGCCGCCATGAAGTCGCCTTCCAGCGGCAGGCGCGTGACCAGCCCGACCACCGTCTTCTTGGGGAAGGCGAGGCTGTGGATGAGCTTGGTCAGGTCGTATTCGAGGAAGCGCTCGCGATCGGGCTGGAAGAACGGGATGACCTGCTGGTCGTCGGTCGAGTTGGTGGCGGCGAGGCCGAAATAGACCTGGTCGCCGCCCTGGTCGAGCGGCACGCCCTGCAGCCCGAAGGCGACGGCGCGGTCCTCGGTCGGCGAGAAGGGCTCGGGGTCGAGGATCTCGAGCTTGATCTTGCCCTTGGCGAGCGCCGCGTATTCCTCGAGCATCTCGCGCACGCGCTGGGCGAAGACGCCATAGGAGGGCACCTCGTCGCCGAGCCGCGGCGTGTAGTAGAAGCGCAGCGTGATCGGCTCGTCGATATGCGCCAGTGTCTTCTTCGACCCCTCGGACAGCGTGTAGAGATGCTGCTGGGTCAGGTCGAGCCGCGCCGAGCGCAGCACATGCTGGGCGATGACGTTGATCGAGACGAACAGCACCGCGGCCGAGATCAGCGCGATGATGGCGGTGGTGCGGCGTGACGGCTTGCTCATGGCTGGGATCTCCTCAATCCGCCTTCTTGAGATCGACCAGGATGGCGTTGGCGAAGAGGAAGATGCCGATCACCGAAAGGAAGAACACGGCGTCGCGCAGATCGATGACGCCGCGCACGATGGCGTTGAAATGCGTGAGGAAGCTGAAGGACGCGATGGTCCGCAGCACCGCCTCGGGCGCCCAGCCGTTGAGGAATCCCAGCACGATGGGCGAGCCGCTGACGGTGAACAGGAAGCACACCGCGGCGGTGACGACGAAGGCGATCACCTGGTTCTTGGTCAGCGCCGAGAGCGCCGCGCCGATGGCGAGGAAGGCGCCGGCCATGAGGAAGCTGCCGATATAGCTGGCGAGGATGACGCCGTTGTCGGGCTGGCCGAGGAAATTGACCGTGATCCAGAACGGGAAGGTCAGCAGCAGCGCGATGCCGGCGAACGCCCAGCTCGCCAGGAACTTGCCCAGCACCGCGGCGCTCATCGAGATCGGCAGCGTCAGGAACAGCTCGATCGTGCCGCTCTTGCGCTCCTCGGCCCAGAGCCGCATGGCGAGCGCCGGGATGAGCACGAGATAGAGCCAGGGATGGAAGCTGAAGAAGGGCTGCAGATCCGCCTGGCCGCGCTCGAAGAAATTGCCGAGGAAGAAGGCCAGCGCGCCGGCCATCACCAGGAAGATGACGATGAAGACATAGGCGAGCGGCGTGGCGAAATAGCTCTGCAGCTCGCGCCGGAAGATGACGAAGGTGCTGTGCATGGCTCAGGCCCGGCCGGACAAGGTGATCGTGCGGAAGACCTCGTCGAGGCGCCCGCGCTCGACGCGCAGCGCCGCCACCGGCCAGCCGGCGGCGCGCACGAGATCGGTGATCTCGGCGATGATCGACTTGCCGTCGCGCGGGAAGATCATCAGCGCGGCGCCCTCGACATCCTCCACCGGTTCGACTGCGAGCACCCCGGGCAGCCGCATCAGCGCCGTGGCGGCGTCGATGCCGTCCTGCACCAGCGCCAGGCGCACGGCATTGTGGTGGCGCGAGCGCGCCGCGAGCGCTGCCGGCGTGCCGTCGGCCAGCACGCGGCCGGCGGCGATGATGATGGCGCGGGTGCAGATCGCGTCCACCTCCTCGAGCAGATGCGTCGAGATGACGATCGCCTTCTCGGCGGCGAGGGTGGCGATGAGGCGTGCGCACCTCGTGCTTCTGGTTGGGATCGAGCCCGTCGGTCGGCTCGTCCAGGATCAGCACGTCGGGATCGTGCAGTAGCGCCTGCGCCAGCCCGACGCGGCGTTTGAAGCCCTTGGACAGCGTCTCGATCGGCTGGTGAAGCACGCCGGCGAGCTGCGTGCGCTCGACCGCCAGCGCGATGCGCCGCGTCGCCTCGGCGCCGGCAAAGCCGCGGATGCTGGCGACGAAGCCCAGGAATCCCGCGGGCGTCATGTCGGGGTAGGCGGGCGCGCCCTCGGGCAGGTAGCCGATATGCCGCTTGGCTGCGATCGGCTGGTCGACGATGTCGGCGCCGCAGATCACGGCGGTGCCGTCGCTCGGCGCCAGGAAGCCGGTGATCATCTTCATGGTGGTGGATTTGCCGGCGCCGTTGGGCCCGAGAAAGCCCAGCACCTCGCCACGCGACACCGCGAAGGACACGTCGTCCACAGCCGTTACCGGCCCGAACCGCTTGGTCAGGTGCCGGACCGCGATCATCTCGTTCATTGGCCTTGTCTCACCCGATGCCGCTTCGCGGCCTTTTCCTTGTCAGCGTCTTCATCGACCGCGCCATGTGCCGCAATTTTGGGGTGGAAATCAAGTCGAAGCGCGTGAAATCATTGTAATCTCCGTGTGGCCGGGCTCCGCCGTCGGCGCGCCGCGGCGCTTCCTCGATCAGCCTTCGGTCTTGGCGGGCAGCAACCGCTCGATCTCGTCGGTGACGGCGCGGTCGGTCGGGCGGATGGAAGATGGCCACGCCCCGGCGAGGCTGCCATCGGGGGCGACCAGGTATTTGTGGAAGTTCCAGCGCGGCGCGCCCGCCTCGCCAAGCTCCGCGGCGATCCAGCGGAAGAAGGGATGGGCCGCGGGCCCGACGACGTCCTGCTTCTCGGTCAGCGGGAAGTCGACGGCGTAGCGGCTCTCGCAGAAGGTCTTGATCTCCTGCGTCGTGCCCGGCTCCTGCTCGCCGAAATCGTTGGAGGGCACGCCGATGACGACGAGTCCGCGGCCGCGATAGCGCTGCCACACCGCTTCGAGATCGGCATATTGCGGCGTGAAGCCGCAGAACGATGCGGTGTTGACCACGAGCAGCGGCCGGCCGCGATACTGCGCCAGCGGCAGCGCCGCCCCGTCGATCGCGGTGAAGGCGAAATCATAGCCGCTCATGCTGCTTCTCCTTCGCCCGAGGGGCTCGCCGCTCAGCCATAGCGCTCCTCCTTCCAGGGATCACCATGGTCGTGATAGCCGCGCTCTTCCCAGAAGCCGGAGCGGTCGGCGGCGATGAACTCGATGCGCCGGATCCACTTGGCGCTCTTCCAGAAGTAAAGCCTGGGCACGATCGCGCGCACCGGCCCGCCATGCTCGCGCGGCAGCGGCCGGCCCTGCCAGGAATGCGCCAGCAGCACGTCGTCGTCGGCGAAATCGGCCAGCGGCAGGTTGGTGGTGTAGTCGTCATAGCTGTGAAACACCACGAAGCGCGCCTCGGGCCGGGGCCTGACCTGGTCGAGGATATGGTGGGCGCTGACCCCGTCCCAGGCATTGTCGAAGCGCGACCAGGCGGTGACGCAATGAATGTCCGACAGGTCGTGGAAGGCCGGCTGGGCGCGGAAGCTTGCCCAGTCCCACTCGACCGGGCGCTCCACCAGCCCATCGACGGCAAGCCGCCAGCGCTCGCTGGGGATGTCGGGCTGGACGCCGAGATCCAGCACCGGCCAGGTCTCGACTCGGCGCTGTCCCGGCGGCAGCCGCTCGGCCTCCGGCCGCGCCGCCCGGCCGGTCAGCAGCCTGCCCTCGCGCGCCCAGCGTTCCTTGCTCTCGACCAGCTTGCGCCGGGCCTTGCCGGCGAGGCCGTCCCGCTCTTCCGCCATGTCGCTCTCCTCGCCTCCACCATAGCCGGATTCGGGTCGCGATGAAGTCGCTTTGGGCAGCGCGTCAATTCGCGGTTGCGTGCTGTCTGCGCCTCGCCGAGACTGGCGCCCGCCGCCCCCACCTCCCGGTGCCGATGCCCGCAGCGCTCCTGATCGATCTCCTCAAAGGCATTGCCGTCGGCATCGTCATCGCGCTACCGGTCGGACCGGTGGGCGTGCTGTGCTTGCGCCGTACCCTCTTCGAAGGACCGGTCTTCGGCTTCGTCTCCGGCCTCGGCGCCGCCACCGCCGACACCGTCTTCGGCATCATCGCCGGCTTCGGCCTCACCATCATCCGCGACTTCATGCTGCGCTATCAGGACTGGTTCGGCGCCGCGGGCGGTGTGTTTCTGCTCGTCGTCGGCATCCGGGCGTTGCGCCGGCGCGGCGATGTCGAGCCGGAGCCGCTGGCCGATGAGGCGCTGTTCGGCGCCTATGCCTCGACCTTCGCGCTCACCATCACCAACCCCATCACCATCCTCGCCTTCGCCGCCATCTTCGCCAAGGTGGGGGTGAGCCAGAGCGGCGGCTATCTCGACACCGGCGCACTCGTCGCCGGCGTGTTCTGCGGCTCGCTGTTGTGGTGGCTGGCCCTGAGTTTCGGCGTCGCCGGGCTCAGCCGCGCCTTCGGCACGGTGCGCCTCACCTGGCTCAACCGCATCTCCGGCGCCATCCTGGCGCTCTCCGGACTGGCCCTGCTCGCGGCCGCGCTGCTGGCGTTCGCCGGGATGGCTTGACCCTGCTCTGCTGCGATCGGGATGCTGGCGCCCTGATTAAATGTTAGGCAGAAGAAGCCGACCTTAACCTGCATTTTACCGGCTGCGCGCTACTCAGGTATGCGCTGAACACACGATCAATAACCTGAGATCGAAGATGTCTGTCGACCAAGCAAGCGGGCGGCGTGCCGCCGTGGCGGCGAGCGCCATGGCGATGGCGAGCGTCATCGCTCTCGCCGCTCTGCAAGCGCGGCCGCGGGGGGTCGCCGAGGTTGCCGCGATCTTCCCGCCATGGATGACACGGGAGCAGGCCTTTGCCGAGGTGGTCGCCGCGCACGGCCTGGTCGTCCGCCAGGGTGTCGTCGGCAGCATCCTCGTGGTCCATGGCGAGGATCCCGGCGTGATCGATCGGCTCTACGCCGCCGGCGCCTGGGCGGTGATCGATCCCGTCGCTTTCGGCGGATGTCTGGTGCGAGCGGAGGATGTGCAATGACGGCTGCGGCGAGGACAAGAATGGAAAGCTCGGACCTGCTTCATCTCCGTGCCGTCGTGGCGCGGTTCTTCATCTTCGCGCTGTGGCTGCATTTGCCCCTGCTGCTGGTGATCGGCCTGGTCAATGATACCAGCTGGCTCGCCGCGCTGATCATGGCTGCCATTGCCAACGGCGTCGCCACGGCAGCATGGCTCAGCGACCGGCAAAGCGCCTTCTGCCGCTATGCGATCGCCATCGCGCTGATTATGATGGTGTCGCTCATCGTCTGGCTGGCGCATGGCCCGCTGCAGATCGACATGCACATGTATTATTTCGCCGCTTATGCGACGCTCGCGGCGTTTTGCGACTGGCGGGTGATCGTGCTGGCAGCGGCGGTGACGGCGCTGCATCATCTCGGTCTCAATTTCATCATGCCGCTCGCGGTCTTTCCCGACGGCGCGAACTTCTGGCGGGTATTGCTGCATGCCGGCATGGTCGTGATCGAATTGGCGGTGCTGATCTGGCTGACGCAACATCTTGACCGCCTGTTCGCCGCGAGCCAATCCGCTCTCGACGCCATGGCCGAGGCGGGACGGCGCGAAAAGGAGCTCAACGCCGAGCGGGCGCAGATCAACGAGCAGGCGCAGGCGGAACGCCGCCGCATCACGCTGGAGATGGCGGACCGCTTCGAGGCCAACATCAAATCGATGGTCGACAGGCTGGCGGAGGCGACGCGGTCGATGCAAGAGACTTCGGGCCGGCTTGCCACGGCCGCCGGCAGCAACCGCAGCGAGGCGCAAGGCGCGGTCGGCGTGCTGGCCGAGACGACGGGGAACGTTCATGCCGTGGCCTCGGCGGTGGAGACGCTGGCCGCGACGACCGAGGCCATCGGTCGCCAGGTGCGGCAGTCGGCGACGATCTCGACCAAGGCCGTCGACGAGGCGCGCCGCACCGACGCCACCGTGCAGGGGCTGGCCGAGGCGGCGCAGCGCATCGGCGAGGTGGTGCAGCTCATCAACGATATCGCCAGCCAGACCAATCTTCTGGCGCTCAACGCGACGATCGAAGCGGCGCGCGCCGGCGAGGCCGGCAAGGGCTTTGCCGTCGTGGCCTCCGAGGTCAAATCCCTCGCCAGTCAGACCGCCAAGGCGACCGAGGACATCGCCGCGCAGATCGGCCAGATCCAGGCCGCGACCGGCGAGGCGGTCGAGGCGATCCGCGGCATCGGCGGCACCATCGGCGAGATCAGCGAGATCTCGGTGTCGATCTCCTCGGCGGTGGAGGAGCAGGGCGGCGCGACGCGCGGCATCGCCGCTTCGGTGCAGCAGGCTGCGTCGGGCGCGACCGGCGCGTCGCGGACGGTGGCGGCGGTCAGCGAGACGGCCACGGCCAATGGCGCCTCGGCCGAAGATATGCTCGCGGCCACGGCCCGGCTCTCCGAGCTCACCGGCACTCTGCGCGGCGAGCTCGGGCGTTTCCTCGAGCAGGTGCGCGCCGCCTGAAGCGAGCGCGGGGTGTAGTCCCCGCGTATCCCGCACCATGACGCCCCGGCATCGCCGCGCTTGCGCTGCGGCGGTGCGACGTTAATCTGCCACGGCATGCTTTCCGCCCGCATCTTCGCCGCTCTCGCGCTTCTGGGATGCGTGCTGCTGACGATGGGCGCGGCGCGCGCGCAGTCGCCTCCGGCTGCCGCCGCGCCGCCGGCCGCCGCGCCGGCGCCGGTCTCGGTCGACGAGCTGCAGCGGCTGGTCGATACGCTGCAGGACGAGAAGCAGCGCGCCCAGCTGGTCGACCAGCTGCAGGCGCTGATCGCCGCGCAGCGCGGCGTCGAGCAGAAGCAGGAGGCGCAGACCCCGGCCGGCTGGCTCAACACCCTCTCGGCCGAGGTCGACAGCATCAGCGGCGAGATCCTGGCGGCGGCCGCGGTGGTGGTGGATGCGCCGCGGCTGATCGGGTGGTTCCGCGACCAGGCGACCGACGCGCACGAGCGGGCGCGTTGGCTCAGCATCGCCTACCACCTCATCAGCACCTTCGGCGCGGCGCTGCTCGCCGACGCGCTGACGCGGCTGGTCCTGCGCCGGGTGCGCGCCCGGCTCGCCGCGCATACCTCCGACGGGCTGCTGACCCAGCTGGTGACGGCGGCGCTGCTGCTGGTGGTCGATGCCCTGCCGGTCCTGGTCTTCGCCGGTACCGCCTATGTCGTGCTGCCGCTGGTGGGGGCCCGCTTCACCAGCTCGCATGTCGCCGAGGTGATCATCCAGGCAACGCTGACGGCGCGACTCATCCTTGCCGCCGCCAATGTCGTGTTGCTGTCGGCGGTGTCCAACGACCTCTATACGCTGGGCGAGGAGACGCGCAACTATCTTTATATCTGGGTGCGGCGCTTCGCCAACTGGGCGGTCTACGGATCGGCGCTGGCCGACGCGACCTGGTGGATGGGGGTGCCGGGCGCGATCTATGTGCTGCTGCTGCGCGGCACGATGCTGGTGCTCGGCATCCTGTCGGTGATCTTCGTGCTGCAGAACCGGGCGGCGGTGGCGGACATGCTGCGCGGCAAGCCGGCGGCGGACGGCCCGGGTCCGGTGCCGGGCCATGGCTGGCGGGTGCTGCGCCAGCGGCTCGCCGACACCTGGCACGTGCTCGCCATCATCTACATCATCGGCACCTTCGGCACCTATGTGCTGCATGTCGAGGGCGGCTTCACCTTCGTCTTCCGCGCGACGCTGCTGAGCGTGGTGGTGCTGGTCGGGGCCGGCCTGATCGTCCGCTCGGTGCGGCGCCTGAGCCAGCGCGGCTTCGCGGTCAGCGCCGATCTGAAGCACCGTTTCCCCGGTATCGAGACGCGCGCCAACCGCTACCTGCCGGTGCTGACCTGGGCGGCGTCGATCATCGTCTATGTCTTCGCCGCGCTGGCGCTGCTGCAGGCCTGGGGCTTCGGCACTTTCGCATGGTTCAACACCGATCTCGGCCGCAGGATCACCGGCGCGCTGATCTCCATCGCCACCGTGCTGGTCGCGGCGCTGATCGTCTGGGAGGCGTTCGGCTCGGCGATCGAGCGCTATCTGAGCGGCGTCGGCGTCGACGGCAGGCGGGTCGCGCGCAGCGCGCGCACGCGCACGCTGCTGCCGCTGCTGCGCACCACGGTGTTCATCGTGCTGGTGACCGTCGTCGGCCTGGTCGTGCTCTCCGAGTTCGGCGTCAACATCGCGCCGCTGCTGGCGGGCGCCGGCATCGCCGGCATCGCGATGGGCTTCGGCTCGCAGGCGCTGGTCAAGGACGTGATCACCGGCCTCTTCATCCTGCTCGAGGATACGCTGGCGGTGGGCGAGATGGTCGATGTCGGCAACGACCATGCCGGCATCGTCGAGGCGATCTCGATCCGCACCATCAGGCTGCGCGACATCGCCGGCGTGCTGCATACCGTCCCGTTCAGCGACGTCACCACCGTGCGCAACCTGACGCGCGACTACGCCTATTTCGTGGCCGATGTCGGCGTCCTCTACACGCACGATCCCGACAAGGTCATGGCGGTGCTGCGCGAGGTGGCCGACGGGATCTGCCGGCCGACCCCGACTGGGCCTCCTCGATTGCTCGAGCCGCTCGACATCTGGGGCGTCGATCGCTTCACCGACAGCGCCATGGTGATCCGAGCCCGGCTGAAGACGGTGCCGCTGCAGCAATGCGCGGTCGGGCGCGAGTTCAACCGGCGGCATGAAGAAGGCCTTCGACCAGAACGGCATCGAGATGCCGTCGGCGCACCAGACGCACTATCTGGCGAGACGCCGGCACGGCGCCGCCGGCGCCTCCATCGATCCGTCGATCCTCGCCGCGCGCCAGCGCCGCCGGGAAATGCGGTGGCGGGGCGGCGCCTCAGCCCGCCTCGTCTCGCCGCGCTCCAGCGCCGCCAGCGCCCCGTCGCCCGCCGAAAGCACGCGCCGCGCCAGGTCGAGACCGAAGCCGGCGCGCGCCAGCGCGGCCAGATCCTTCTGCCGGTGCGCCGCGCGCTCCGCCGCCGCGCGCAGCGGGCCGAGCCGGCGCCGGCGCACCAGCGCGCAGGCGGCCGCAAGCTCGCTCGCCTCGCTCTCGCCTTGGAGCGTTTCATCGATGAGCGCGCCCGCGACGCCCTTCACGGCGAGCTTGCCGCGGATGGCGTAGCGCGAGGCGCCGCGGCGGCGCAGGCTCGCCGCCTTCTGCGCCGCGTAGGCGCCGTCGTCGAGCAGCCCCGAGCGCAGATAGCGGGCGATGATGTCGTCGACCAGCCGCTCGCCCGCGGCGGGATCGGTGCCGTGGAGGCGGGCCGAGCGCAGCACCTTGCGCATCAGCACCCGCTTGAGGTTGCCGCTCGCGCTGGCAAAGCGCTCGAGATAATGCAGCGCCGCGTTCTCGAGCAGCGCGGCGGTCGCGGGCTTGGGGCCGCGGCGGCGGCGGGGCGGGGGCTCGGCCATCAGGCGAGTGTAATACCGGGGCCGACCGCCGCGCGAGGGCTGCGGCCGCCTTGATCGCCGGCCGCGGCGCCGCCTAAGCTCCGCGCCCGAAATTAGAGGAGCGCCTGCCTCCCCGATGCCCGAGCTCGCCCCGCATCTTCGCCGCTTCGGCGCCGTCAACTGGCTGGGATTCTGGACGCTCTATCTGCGCGAGGTGCGCCGCTTCCTCAAGGTCTTCATGCAGACGGTGGCGGCGCCGGTGGTGACGACGCTGCTCTTCCTCGCCATCTTCCTGCTGGCGCTGGGCGGGCAGCAGCGTCATATCGGCGCCGTCCCCTATGCCGACTTCCTGGCGCCGGGGCTGATCATGATGGCGATGGTGCAGAACGCCTTCGCCAACACCTCCTCCTCGCTGATGATCGCCAAGGTGCAGGGCAACATCGTCGACGTGCTGATGCCGCCGTTGAGCCCGGGCGAGCTCACCTGGGGCTTCGCGCTGGGCGGCGTCACCCGCGGCCTGCTGGTGGGGGCGGTGGTGGCGGGGGCGATGGCGGTGTTCGTGCCGATCAGCCTCTACGATCCCGCCTTCGTGCTGTTCCACGCTTTTGCCGCCTCGCTGCTGCTGTCGCTGCTGGGGCTCCTGGGCGGGATCTGGGCCGACAAGTTCGACCATATCGCGGCGGTGACCAATTTCATCATCACGCCGCTCTCCTTCCTGTCGGGCACCTTCTATTCGATCGACCGCCTGCCCGAGCCCTGGCATGCGGTGGCGCTGTGGAACCCCTTCTTTTATATGATCGACGGCTTCCGCTACGGCTTCATCGGCCATGCCGACGGCTCGATCTGGGTCGGCGCCGCGGTGATGCTCGCGGTCAATCTGGCGCTGCTGGCGCTGTGCCACGCCCTGGTGGCGCGCGGCTACAAGCTCAAGGCGTGAGTTTCGGCCGACACCCGAACCCGTGATTGACAGGTGGAAGACGCCTCCCCATACTCCCCGGCTTCTCCCGGGGCCGGTTGAGGCCGGTCGGGCAGGCGGGGGAATGGAGCGGATCATGCAGCGCGACAATCGCTGGCTCGAGCGGAAGAGGCGGGCGGCGCCTCGGCAGCGACGACGATAGGCGGTCGGTCTACCGAACCCCTATCCCTCACGCTATTCGCGCAGGAGAGCCTCCGTGATTCCAGCCGTTTTGCCGACCTATGCTCGGGCTGATCTGTCGTTCGAGCGGGGCGAAGGCGCCTATCTCTATACCGGCGCCGGCCGGAAATACCTCGATTTCACCAGCGGCGTCGCGGTCACCGCGCTCGGTCATTGCCACCCGCATCTGATCGAGCGCCTGACGGCGCAGGCGCAGAAGCTCTGGCATTGCTCCAACCTGTTCCAGGTGGCGGGCCAGCAGAAGGTCGCCCAGCGCCTGATAGCGAATTCCTTCGCCGACAGCGTCTTCTTCTGCAATTCCGGCGCCGAGGCGGTGGAATGCGCCATCAAGGTGGCGCGCAAATTCCACGCCGAGACCGGCCATCCCGAGCGCTACCGGATCATCGCCTGCACCGGCTCCTTCCACGGCCGCACGCTGGCGACGCTGGCCGCCGCCGGCAACGAGAAATACCTCAGGGGCTTCGGGCCGCCGGCGCCGGGCTTCGACCATGTCGCCTTCGGCAATCTCAACGAGATGCGCGCCAAGGTCACTGAGGAGACGGCCGCCATCCTGGTCGAGCCGGTGCAGGGGGAGGGCGGCCTCGCCACCGCGCCCGAAGGCTATCTCAGGGGCTTGCGCGCGATCTGCGACGAGTTCGGGCTGATGCTGGTCTATGACGAGGTGCAGTCCGGCATGGGCCGCACCGGCAAGCTCTTCGCCCATGAATGGGAAGGCGTGCCGCCAGACGTGCTCGCCACCGCCAAGGCGCTGGGCGGCGGCTTCCCGGTCGGCGCCTGCCTCGTCACCGAGCGCGCCGCCATCGGCATGACGGCGGGGAGCCATGGCTCGACCTTCGGCGGCAACCCGCTGGCCATGGCGGTGGCCGATGCGGTGCTCGACGTGATGCTGGCGCCGGACTTCCTGCCGGGCGTCCAGCGCATGGCGGCGCTGCTGCGCCAGCGGCTCGAGGCGCTGGTCGGCAAATATCCCAGAATCTTCGCGGAGGTGCGCGGCAAGGGCCTGCTCACCGGCCTCAAATGCGTGGTGCCGAATACCGAGATGGTCGAGCGCCTGCGCCAGAACGGGCTGCTCGTGGCCGGCGCCGGGGAGAACGTCATCCGCCTGCTGGCGCCGCTCATCGTCGATGAGCGCCACATCGACGAGGCGATCGGCATCCTCGAGCAGGTGGCGCGGCAATGGCCCGGGTAAAAGCAGTCCCCAGCATGGCGATGCCGCGGCATTTCCTGGATCTCGACCGCGTCGACGCGCAGGAGCTGCGCCGCATGCTCGATCGCGGCTTCGCCTACAAGCGCGGCCTCGACCGCTCGCAGCCGCTCAAGGGCAAGATGCTGGCGATGATCTTCGAGAAGCCCTCGACGCGCACGCGGCTGTCCTTCGAGGTGGCGATGAAGCAGCTCGGCGGCGATTGCGTCGTGCTGACGGCGAGCGACAGCCAGCTCTCGCGCGGCGAGACTGCCGCCGACACGGCGCGCGTGCTGTCGCGCTATGTCGACGCCATCATGATCCGCACCACCCAGGCGGCGAAGCTCGAGGAGCTGGCGCAATACGCCACGGTGCCGGTGATCAACGGCCTCACCGATGCCAGCCATCCCTGCCAGCTCATGGCCGACGTCATGACGCTGGAGGAGCGCAAGGGCAGCGCCGCCGGCAAGATCGTCGCCTGGAGCGGCGACGGCAACAACGTCGCGGTAAGCTGGATTCATGCGGCGGTACGCTTCAACTTCGAGCTGCGGCTTGCCTGCCCCGCCGAGCTGTCGCCGCCGCGGCGCGTGCTCGACTGGGCGCTGGCGCAGGGCGGCCGCGTGCGGCTCACCACCGATCCCGCGGAGGCCGCCGCCGGCGCCGATTGCATCGTCACCGATACCTGGGTGTCGATGGGGGTTGAAGCCAACGTCAACCGTCACAACATGCTGGCGCCGTACCGCGTCGATGAGCGGCTGATGGCCAAGGCGAAGCCGGGCGCCATCTTCATGCACTGCCTGCCGGCCAAGCGCGGCGAGGAAGTGACGGCTGGCGTCATCGACGGTCCGCAATCGGCGGTGTGGGACGAGGCCGAGAACCGGCTGCACGCGCAGAAGGGCATCCTCACCTGGTGCCTGGCCTGAAGCGATGAGGGGTTCGGCGTCCGGCGCCGCCCCGAGCCCTGAGGTAGCGCGCATGCCGACCCCCGACGACCTCGTCCAGCCCTTCCAGATCGATGCCTCGGGCCTGCGCGGCCGGCTCGTGCGGCTGGGCCCGCTGCTCGACGAGATCCTGACCCGCCACGCCTATCCCGAGCCGGTGGCGGCGCTGCTCGGCGAGGCGATCGCGCTCGCCGCGGCGCTGGCCGGCGCGCTCAAATATGACGGCGTCTTCACGCTGCAGACCAAGGGCGACGGGCCGGTCCATCTGCTGGTCGCCGACGTCACCAGCGAGGGATCGGTGCGCGGCTACGCGCAGTTCGACGCGGCGAAGCTCGCCAAGGCCGCGGCGCAAGGCGAGGTCGGCGGCTCGGTGCCGCGCCTGCTGGGCGCCGGCCATCTCGCCTTTACCGTCGACCAGGGCGAGCATACCGATCGCTATCAGGGCATCGTCGAGCTGCAGGGCGCGAGCCTCGCCGAATGCGCGCATCATTATTTCCGCCAGTCCGAGCAGGTCGAGGCCGGGCTCAAGGTGGCGGTGGCGCGCATCGCCGATGGCGACGGCGTGAAGCGCTGGCGCGGCGGCAGCCTGATGGTGCAGCGCCTGCCCGACGAGGGCGAGGCGGAGCGCCGGGAAGCGGCGGAGGATGGCTGGCGCCGCGCCGTCATCCTGATGAGCTCCAGCACCTCGGCCGAGCTGGTCGACCCCGCGCTCGCGCCCGAGGCGCTGCTGTTCCGCCTCTTCCACGAGGACGGGGTGCGCGTCTATCGCCGCCAGGAGCTCGCCGCGCGCTGCCGCTGCTCGCGCGAGCGCGTCGAGCGGGTGCTGCGCATGCTGCCCGCCGACGAGCTCGCGGAGATGAAGGTCGAGGGCAGGATCACCGTCACCTGCCAGTTCTGCAGCGCCGCCTATGGCTTCGACGACGACGACATCCATGCGCTGGTGGATTCTTGAGCGGGTAGACTCTTGCGATCGGCCGTGCCAGTCTCGCGGCGCCGCGGACGGGCGCGGCTTGGGCGGGGATTCTCCATGCGGCTCGGCTCTTTGCGTTTCATTATCGTGACGCTGGCTCTGACCGGTGCGCTCGCGGGGTGCGAATCGCCGCCGCCGCGGCCCACCTTCCCCGACATCCGCTTCACCAGCGAGCCGGCGATCCGGCTCGCGGTCAGCACGGTCGAGATCAGCAGCGACTTCAAGCCCAGCTTCCAGTCGCCGCATGTCGAGCATCTCTTCCCGGTGCCGCCCGAGCGGGCGCTGGAGAACTGGGCGCATGACCGGCTGCTGGCGGCCGGCGGCGGCGCCCACGCCCGGTTCATCATCCAGGATGCCTCGGTCGTCGAGGTCGATCTGAAGAAGAAGGACGAAGGGCTCACCGGCGCCTTCACCGACCAGCCGGCGCAGCGCTACGACGCCACCGTCGCCGCGACGCTGCAGATCGTCGACGATCACGGGCTGCCGGTGCGGACGGTGTCGGTGAAGGCCTCGCGCTCGCAGAGCGTGCTCGAGAGCATCACGCCGAACGACCGCGAGAAGACCTGGTACGAGATGACCAAGGCGCTGATGGCGGATTTCGATCAGCAGATGAGCCACGAGATCAGCGCCCATTTCGGCGGCTACTTCCAGTAGCCTTTGCCGCGGGCGCGGCGGAGGGAAGATGCGCGCCTGGCCCCTGGTTCTGCTGCTCGTCCTGGCGGGATGCGGCGGTCATGGCGGCGGCGTGCCGCCGGGTATTCCGCCGCAGAGCCTCACCGCCGGTTTCAAGCCGCGCGGGCTCGCCGATGTCATCGTCGTTCACGCCCTCGACTGGCGGCCGCTGCGCCGCGCCGATCTCGTCGCGCCCGACGGCACGCACACCCCGGCCTATTCCCTCGAACGTCATCCCGTCGCCGGTCGATCGCGGATCGCTGATGCAGCAGATCACGCCCGGCTCGCCGCGCCCGGTGACGCAGACCGGGATCATGGACTCGACCGCGCTGATCCGGCTGCCCGATCCCGTGGTCTATGCCAAGGAGTGGCGCTTCTTCCACATCGACGTGGTGCTGGGCGATCCCGGCGCCGGCGGCATCGAGGTCACGCTGCCCGCCCCGCCCTCGCCGCCGATCTGACGGTCCCAAGTTAGAAAAATTTCACCACGGGAGACACGGAGAGCACTTCTCCGTGGCTCCGTGGTGAATCTTCTCTGCGATCTGGCGCTCAGACGTTGACGGGCGCGCCGGGGATCTGGCCGATGATGGCGAGGAATTCGCGGCGGGTGGAGGCGTCGGTGCGGAAGGCGCCCAGCATGCGCGAGGTGACCATGGCGACGCCGGGCTTGTGCACGCCGCGCGTGGTCATGCATTGATGCGCCGCCTCGATCACCACCGCGACGCCCTTGGGCCGCAGCACCTCGTCCAGCGTGTTGGCGATCTGCGCCGTCATCTTCTCCTGGATCTGCAGCCGCTTGGCATAGACCTCGACCAGCCGCGCCAGCTTGGAGATGCCGACGACACGCTGCGCCGGCAGGTAGGCCACATGCGCCTTGCCGATGATCGGCGCGAGATGGTGCTCGCAATGGCTCTCGAAGCGGATGTCGCGCAGCACCACCATCTCGTCATAGCCGTCGGTCTCCTCGAAAGTGCGCTGCAGCAGCTCGACAGGATCGGTGTCGTAGCCGGAAAAATACTCCTCGAAGGCCCGCGCCACGCGCTCCGGCGTGCCCTTCAGCCCTTCGCGCCGGGGATCGTCGCCCGCCCATTCGATCAGCGTGCGCACCGCGCGCTCGGCCTCGGCCTGGCTCGGCCGGCGCGCCGCGCCGTTGCGCGCGCCGGCCTTGGGGGTGACGGGCTGGAGCCCGGTCTTTTCTGTCATGGGGCGGGTGCTTTCGACTCAGTTGAGGCGGATCGATTGGTGCGGGCTGTCGAGGGAGAAGGCAGGGATGGCGACGGCGAAGCTCTCGCCCTGCTGCGTCTCCATCTCGTAGCTGCCGACCATGATGCCCGAGGGCGTGCTGAGCGGCGTGCCGCTGGTGTACTCATAGCTCTCGCCCGGCGCCAGCACCGGCTGCTCGCCGACGACGCCGGGCCCGCGCACTTCCTGGATGCGGCCGAAGCCGTCGGTGATGCGCCAATGGCGGCGGCGCAGCTGCACCGTCTCCTGGCCCTGGTTCTCGATGCGCACGTGATAGGCCCAGACGTAGTGATTCTCGGTGGGCGAGGATTGGTCCTCGAGGTAGAAGGGCTTGACCGTCACCCTGATCGACCGCGTCGTTTCCGCGTACATAGGACCTCCGCCGCGTCTGCCGCCGACCCCTCGGTTCCATTTTGTACCCCCCTCCCGGCGCGTCAAGCCGGCCTTGCGATACGCGCATGGCCGCCCCCTTGGCTTTCGTCGCGCCGGCCGGTAACTCTGTTGCGACCGCAAGACAAGCGCGAGGCCCGGTTTGTCGTCTGCCGAGATGAGCCCGTGGCTTGCGCCGCTCGACCGGCTCGCGCGCGCCGCCATTTCCGTTGCCTCGCCCTGTGGCCAGGGCAGCATGGTCTGGCGCCAATGGGGCGCCGGGCCGCCGCTGGTGCTGCTCCATGGCGGCTACGGCTCCTGGACGCATTGGCTGCGCAACATCGATGCGCTCGCCGCGCGCTACCGCGTCATCGCCGCCGACTTGCCCGGGCTCGGCGACAGCGCGACGCCGCCGGCACCGGTCACGCTCGAGGGGCTGGCCGCGATCATCGGCGCCGGCCTCGACGCGGTGCTGCGGGCGGGCGAGCGCTTTCACCTCGTGGGCTTCTCCTTCGGCGCCATGCTCGGCAGCTTCGTCGCCGCATCGCTGGGCGGGAGGCTGCGCTCGATGACGCTGGTGGGTTCGGCCGGCATGGGGCTGCGCCGCGCGCCGATGCGCGAGATGCAGCCGCCGCGCCGGCATATGAGCCGTGCCGAGATGCTGGAGCTGCAGCGCACCAATCTCGGCATCCTGATGTTCGCCGATCCCGGCGCCATCGACGATCTCGCCGTCCATCTCCAATCCGAGAACGTGGCGCGGGCGCGGCTCAAGAGCCGGGTGTTCGCGCCGCAGGATCTGCTGGGGCCGGTGCTGCCGCGGATTTCGGCGCCGCTCGGCGGCATCTGGGGCGAGCGCGATGCCACCGCCTATCCCTGGGTCGAGGATCGCCGCGAGATGCTGCGCCGGATCCAGCCCGCGGCCTTCTTCGCCACCATTCCCGGCGCCGGCCACTGGGTGATGTACGAGGCGGCCGAGGCCTTCAACCGCGCCCTCCTGGACCGGCTTGCCGCGGTCGATGGCGGCGCTTGATGACGGGCCGGCCCTTCGCCTAGAGTGGTGCTGGGCGCGGGTGTAGCTCAATGGTAGAGCAGAAGCTTCCCAAGCTTACGACGAGGGTTCGATTCCCTTCACCCGCTCCAGAATCTCTCTGTCCGGACCGGAGACATAGGTAACGGACCGTACCTAAGACATGGGTGACAACCTCGGGCCGAAGGGGTTGTCGAGGGGTTGCAGGGTACGTTGCTCCAGGTCGAAGTATCCGAGATCATAGTGCATGAAGGAGACGAGCCAAACGCCGTCGTCGATCTCCTTGATTCCAACGGTCTGTCCGGCCAGGACGGTCGAGAGGTTTATCTTCTTGCGGTGGAGGCAGAGACGGCCGCAAGCGGTGACGAGGACCTCGCGGTCGTGGAAGGGGTAGCTGAGCTCGACCAAGCCGCGAATGCGGCCTGAAGGCCTGTAGATCTCTGCGGGACACTTCATGCCGATGGCCTCGTGGGGGCGTTCGGTGTTGAACTCGTGCTGGAAGGTATCGAACATGGCCTGCTGCTGCAGGCTGTTCAGGCCTGGCGGCCGTGTGGCTTCCTTCTTGAGCGTCAGATGCATGCGCTCGTGCCGGCCGTTTTGCTGCGGCCGGCCCGGCTTGATGCGTTCGATCGCGATGCCGAGCCTAAGCCACCAGACGGACAGCCGGCTCAGGTTGAAGAGCGCATTGGGGGAAGCGAAGGGCACGCCATTGTCGGAACGGATGGCGGCCGGCAGGCCGCGCTCTCGAAAGAGGCGCTCGAAGGCGGTGAAGGCGAGGTCTTCGCGCGTGGACTGGAGCGCCTCGCACAGCAGCAGATAGCGCGAGGCATGGTCGGTGACGGTCAGCGGGTAGCAGTAGGTCCTGTTGCCGAGCTTGAACTCGCCCTTGTAGTCGGCGCACCAGAGATCGTTGGGCGCCTCGCCCAAGGATAGGGGCGTGCCGGCGGCATGCCGGCGCCGGATCGCCGGCGTGACCAGGCCATGGCGATGTAGCACCGCGTGGATCGTGCTCTTGGCCGGCACCCGGACGTCGCCGGCCAGGCGGCGGACCAGGAGCTCCCTGATCTTGCGCGCGCCCCAGTGCGGCTTGTCCTGCTTGGCCCTGACGATCGCCGCCTCCAGCTGCTGCGGCAGCTGGTTGGCGTAGCGCACCGGCCGGCGCGAGCGATCCGTCAGGCCCTCGAGGCCATGGTCCTTGTAGCGATCGAAGATCTTGTAGCCGGTCTTGCGGGAGATGCCGAACTCTCGACACAGAAGGCTCATCTGTTCACTGAACAAAATACGACATTCTGTTTAGCCGCTGTGCCGAGGGAAGGCGCGGCGCCGTCTAGCTTTGAGGTGATCGAGGTAATCTTGTTGCTCTTGCGTTGTTGCTTGAGCTGGTCGACAAATGCAATCTCACCCTCCATTGCGATGGCCGCGCCGAGCGGGTGATGATGTGTCGGGGTTTGTACATCGCGCCAAGTTGCGCCCCGCGGGCGGAGCGCGACCTGGCCGACCGCCTCGCGGTCGGCGCCAGAGGGTTCGATCGCAGAGCGATCGAACGCGTTGCCGGGTGAGGTGGGTGTTCCGTCGGGGATCTTGGCGCGCGGTCGGTCTCTCTTCTCACCGTCCCGGGGCGAGTGCCGGCATCTACGTTCTTAGACGACCAAACGAAGGCTTCACGTCCGCGCCGCCGCCTCAGAAATGCAGATCGACGCGGACGAAGGGGCCGTTCGTCAGCAGATTGCCATTGGTGCGGTTGCCGGTGCTGTTCATGTCCGGGCGCGTATCGATGACATTCCACCATTGCTCCGCGCGATAGCCGATTTCCGTGTCCCAGGACACGTCGATGCGGTAGGCGAGCGACAACGCGCCCTCCAGTTCGTAGACGCCGGTGGTGGTTCTCAGGTTGGCTTCGAAGGACGTGTTGGTCAGGTTGCCGAACAGCGCCGAAGCGCCGCCCGCTGCGATGATCGCGAAGCGCGACTCTCCCAGGGGCATCCGGGCGCGCGCTCCGAGCAGCGGCCCCCAGCCCGAGAATTTCACCCGCCGATAATCGTCGTAGGAGTAATGCGGCCCGTACACATAGCTGAAGACGCCGTGATAGGTCTCGTTGAAATGGGCGTAGCGCGCGCCGCCCGACAGCCGGAGATCCATCCCGCCCAGGACGAGGTTGTAGCCGGCATCGAAGTCGAGCAGGTAATAGTCGGTCGACGCCGCCGCCTTCATCTGCTCGCTGACGCCGCCATAGAGCGCTACCACGGGCGAGCTCGACTTGGCCTCGCCCAGCTGGTTGTCGCTCAGCGCAAACTGCACGTCCCAGGGCGACGCGAAGCGATAGCCCAGCGACCCCGCGCCGCCGCCGCCATCGCCGGCCGGGCGAACCGAGCTGGTCACCGACTGAAAGACATCGGAGTCGCTGGTCTTGTCGCCGTCGCTCATGAGGTAGCGGCCTTCGAGCGAGCCGTACCAGCCGGGCCGTTCCTGCGCTTCGGCCGGGCGCGGCGCCGCCACCAGCAAAGCCACCGTCGCCGCGCCGCCAAGCGCCGCGACTCGGACGCGCTTCGACATAGGCTTGCTCCCCCGGTTCCACGGGCCCCAGCTTCAAACTATCATGGTGGCCCGGCAACGCAAGGTTGATGACTGCCGGCGGCGGCAAACTTTTGCGAGAAGAAGGGAGCACCCTTGGGCGGTCTGGTCTGGCTCGCCTCTTATCCGCGGTCCGGCAACACCTGGACCCGCGCCTTCCTGCATGATCTGCTCGAGGCGGAAGGCGACGGCGCCGACATCAACCGTCTGAGCCGCTTCACCAGCACGGACAATGCGCCGCACTGGTATCTCGCGCTCTCCGGCAGGCGCTCGCTCCTGGAGCATTCGGACCAGGAGATCGCCGCGCTCCGCCCGCGCGTCCATCGCGCCATGACCGACGCGGCGGAAGGCCTCGTCTTCGCCAAGACGCATGACGCGCTGGTGTCCTACCTCGGCACGCCGCTCGTCACCCGCGAGCTCACTGCCGGCGCCGTCTACATCCTGCGCAACCCGCTCGACGTCGCCGTCTCCTACAGTCATTTCCTCGGTATCGATCTCGACGAGACCATCGCGCGGATGAATCTCCGCGGTCACCGCACTCCGACGCATGAGCGCGGCGTCTACCAGTTCCTGGGATCCTGGTCGGAGAATGTGCTGAGCTGGACGCGCCGGCCTAACCCGTCGCTCCATGTCATGCGCTACGAGGACATGGTCGAGCGGCCGGAAGAGACGTTCGCGGCGCTGGCGCGGTTTCTCCGGCTCGAGCCCGGGCCCGACCGGTTCCGCCGCGCCATCGAGCGCGCCTCTTTCGCCGCCCTGCGCCGGCAGGAGGAAGCGGGAGGCTTCCCCGAGAAGCCGGCCAGCGCCGCGCGTTTCTTCCGCGAAGGCCGCGCCGGGCAATGGCAGGAGGTGCTGAGCGACGGGCAGGTCCGCGCCCTCATCGCGGCGCATCGCGAGCAGATGCAGCGCTTCGGTTACGTGCCGGAGGGGTGTTAGAGCGGTAGCCAGCAATCCTGAGCTGGCAGGGATTCCCTTTTTCGCGCTCGTTGATGTCGGCCGAGCCGGCGACGACGATCGGGCCGAAGCGGTCCAGCGCGCTCGGCAAGATGCGGCACCGGACCTCAGCCGAATGTAGCACGACCGCGGCCGACCCGCTGCTAGGGCGGCGGGATCGGGCCCTTGCGCTCGACGATCAGGCGGTAGTTCTCGGGCTCGCGGTGGCGCGCGAAATCGAAGATGGTCTCGCGGTAGCGGCGGCCGAAATCGAGGTCGCAGGCGGCGGTGACGAGCTCGTCCTCGAGGCTCGCCGCCATGCGCCACGATCTCGCCCGAGGGCGCGATGATCGCGCTCTGGCCGATCATGGTCGAGCCTTCCTCGGTGCCGCATTTGGCGGTGCCGACGACCCAGAGGCTGTTCTGATAGGCGCCGGCCTGCAGGGAGAGGTGATTGTGGAACAGGCTGAGCCCGTCGATGTCGGGATGGTAGGTGTGGCCGGTGGGTGTGTTGTAGCCCAGCACCACCATCTCCGCCCCCTGCAGCGCCATGACGCGATAGGTCTCGGGCCAGCGCCGGTCGTTGCAGATGCACATGCCGAGCACGCCGCCCATGCTGCGCCACACCGGGAATCCCAGGTTGCCCGGCTCGAAATAAAGCTTCTCCAGATGCTGGAAGGGAAGCTGCGGCCGGTGGTCGGCATGGCCGGGCAGGTGGATCTTGCGGTACTTGCCGACGAGCGTGCCGGCCTTGTCGACCAGGATGGCGGTGTTGAAGCGGCGCTTGTGCCGCCCTTCCATGACGAGCTCGGCATAGCCGATGGAGAGGCCGATGCCGAGCCGCGCCGCCTCGTCGAACAGCGTCGCGGTCTCGGGGCCCGGCATCTCGCGCTCGAAGAAGCTCTCGAGCTCGGCCTCGTCCTCGATGTACCAGCGCGGGAAGAAGGTGGTGAAGGCGAGCTCCGGGAACACCACGAGGTCGCAGCCGCGGCTCTTCGCCTGGCGCAGCAGCTCGATGTGACGACGCACGGTCTGCCTGGCGCGTATCGGCGCGCGCGATCGGGCCCATCTGCGCCGCGCCCACCACCAGTTTCCGTGCGCTCATCCTGCCCTCCTCAGCCGGCGCGCCGGCGGGCGCGCAGCGTTGCCGTGGCGGCCTCGTCCAGCCTGCCCTCGGCGATGACGACGGCATAATGGTCGCGGGCGAACTCGGCGTCGACATAGCCGTCGAGGACGTCGTCGAGCACCGCCCGCGGATCGCGCGCCAGCGGATCGCCATAGCCGCCGCCGCTCGGGCCGAAGGCGAGGAGCCGATCGCCGGCCCTGACCTTCTGATGCGGCACCTTCGAGACCAGCTCGCGGCGCTCGCCCGCGGCCGAGAGCAGCAGCAGCGCGCCGGTATGGCCGTCGGCGCCGCCGGCAAAGCCCCAGGGCGGGTATTTGTGGCCCTCGCCCTCGACCGAGAAGCCGCCCTCGGCGAGATAGGTGAATTCGCGCACCGAGCCGATGCCGCCGCGCCAGCGTCCCGGCGCCAGCGCGTTCTCGCGCATCTCGTAGCGGGTGACGCGCAGCGGCAGATGCGATTCCATGTCCTCGATCGGGTTGTTGCGGGTGTTGGCATAGAGCGTGTCGACGGTGTCGAGCCGTCCAGCCCGTGGCGGCCGCCATAGCTGCCGTCGAGGATCTCCATGTGCACCCAGTGCTTTCCGTCATCGAGGCCGCTGAAGGCGACGACGCGCAGATTGCCGATGCCGGCGCTCACCTGCCGCGGCACCGCCTGCGCCAGCGCCTTCATCACCGTGTCGGCGAGCTGGTTGCCGGGGCAGAAGCGCGCGATCACCGGCGCGGGGAAGGTGGGGTTCGCCAGCGTGCCCTTGGGCGCCACGATGCGGATCGGCCGGGTGAGGCCGCTGTTCTGCGGGATGTGGCCGTAGACCACGCTGTCGAGCAGGATCGAGCGGATGGTGAGCCACACGGCGCAATCGACCGTGCCTTCGAGCGGCATGTTGATCGGCTTGTCCGAGACCTGCGGCGCGGTGCCGGTGAGGTCGACGATCATCTCGTCGCCGCGCGACCGTGATCGTCGACCGCGATCGGCAGGTCGCGGCGCGCCGGATCGGCATCGTCGAGATAGCCGTCGAGGGTGGTGGTCGGCGCGATAGTCGCCGTCCGGCACGCTCGGCGATCGCCGCGCGCATCAGCCGCTCGGAATAGTCCATGAGATCGTCGGCCGCGGCCGCGACGGTGGCGAGGCCGTAGCGGCGCACCAGCTCGAGATAGCGCTCGGCGCCGATCTCGCGCCGCGGCGATCTGCGCCTCCATGTCGCCGACGACGAGATCGGAGGCGCGGATGTTGTCGCGCAGCATGTGCCAGACCGCTTCGTTGCGCCTGCCCTGGTCGATGACCTTGATCGCCTTGAACTGCAGCCCCTCGGCGTAGGTGTCGACCGCGTCGACGATGCCGCAGCTTCCCGGCGACAGCGCGCCGATGTCGAGATGATGCGCGGTGGTCGCCGAGAAGCCGATATGCTCGCCCTCATGGAAGACCGGCACGCAGAAGGCGACGTCGGGCCCGTGCGAGGCGCCGCCATAGGGGTCGTTGTGCATGATGACGTCGCCGGGGCGGACGACGTCGCGGCGCGCGGCAAGGCGCTGGCGCACGCCGCGGATATAGCCCGGGATCGGTCCCGATTGCAGCGGCGTGCTCATCTTGCATTCGCAGAGCTGGCGGCCCTCGGGGTCGGTGAGCGCGGCGCCGAAATCCTCGGATTCGCGGATGATGCTGGAATAGCTCATGCGCATGAGCTTGTGGCCCATCTCGATCGCGATGTTCTCGAGCGCGCCGTGGATCACCGCGGCGGTCACGGGATCGATGCGGGTCGGCGGGCGGTTGGCGAGGCTCATGCGCCGTCTCCGGTCTTGAGGATGAGATTGCCGGCGGCGTCGATCGCCGCGCTCCAGCCCGGCGGGATCACCGTCGTGCTGTCCTTCTGCAGCACCACGGCCGGGCCGCGCAGGGTCTCGTCGACCGGCAGCTTGTGCCGCTGATAGAAGCCGGTCTCGCAGGAGCCGAGCCCGCCCGCGAGGCGGAAGACGCACTGCCCGACCCGCGTCAGCGCCGCCGCCAGCGAGCCGCCAGAAGGCGGCCGCACCGGCTCCATCTTGGGCATGGCGCCGATGCCGCTGACGCGCAGATTGACGATCTCGATCGGGCTCTCGGCGAAGGCATGGCCGTATTCGCGGCGATGCGCCTCGTGGAAGCGCTGCCAGACCTGCTCGATCTCCGCCGCGCCGAGCCGCCCCGGCGGGATCGCCACCTTGAGCTCGTAGCCCTGGCCGACATAGCGCAGATCGCCATGGCGCTCGAAGGCGACCTCGTCCGGGTCGAGACGGTCGGCGGCAAAACGCAGCGCCAATTGGCCCTCCATCGCCGCGAGATCGGCGTTGAGCCGCGCGAGATCGACGGCGGTGCTCGTCTGGAACTGGGTGCGGATGGCGTCGTATTTGAGGTCGGTGGTGAGCAGCCCCATCGCCGAGGTGATGCCGGGAAAGGGCGGCACGATGACCTCGGGAATGCCGAGGATCGCCGCCACCTCGGCGCCGTGCAGCGGTCCGGCGCCGCCGAAGGCGACCAGCGCGAAGCCGCGGGGATCGATGCCCTTCTGCACCGTGCGCGAGCGCACCGCATTCGCCATGTTGTTGTTGATGATGGTGAGGATCCCTTCCGCCGCCTCGATCCGGCCGGTGCCGAGGCGCTCGGCAAAGGTGTCGATGACGCGCTCGGCGGCCGCCAGGTCGAGCGGCATGCTGCCGCCGAGGAAATCGTCCTTGTCGAGCCGGCCCGAGCACCAGATTGGCGTCGGTGACCGTGGGCTCGCCGCCGCCGCGGCCGTAGGCGGCCGGTCCCGGCACCGCGCCGGCGCTGCGCGGGCCGACGCGGAAGGCGCCGCCGGCGTCGAGATAGGCAATCGAGCCGCCGCCGGCACCGATGGTGTGGATGTCGATCATCGGCAGCAGCAGCGGAAAGCCGGCGATCGAGGTGCTGCGCGCGTCGGTCTCGGCGAACTGGCCGTCCTGCACGATGCCGATATCGGCGCTGGTGCCGCCGATGTCGAAGGTGATGAGCTTGCGCCTGCCGCTGAGCGCGCCCGACCCAGGCGCCGCCCAGCACGCCGGCGGCGAGGCCCGAAAGCAGCGTCAGCACCGGCTTCTCGGCCACCGTCGCCGGCGTGGCGACGCCGCCATTGGACGCCATGATCCTGAGCTCGGCGCCGAGGCCGGCTCCCTTCAGCGCGTCGTCGAGCCGGGCGATGTAGCCGCGCACCTTGGGGCCGATGAAGGCTGAGAGGCAGGCGGTGGTGAAGCGCTCGAACTCGCGGAACTGCGGCGAGACCGAGGAGGAGGTGGCGATGAAGACCCCCGGCAGCTCCTCGGCCAGGATGGCGGCGGCGCGGTCCTCATGCGCCGGGTTGAGATAGGAGAAGAGGAAGCAGACCGCGACGGCCTCGACCCCTTCGGCCTTGAGCGCCTGCGCCGCTTCGCGGATCGCGGCCTCGTCGAGCGGCTCGAGCTCCTCGCCGCGCGGCGGCACCAGCCGGCCCTTCACGACCTTGCGATGGCGGCGCTTGACCAGCGGCCGGCTCTGCCAGGGCAGCTCCTGCATGATCGAGTAATGCTCGACGCGCTGGTGGCGGGCGATATGGATGATGTCGCGGAAGCCTTCATTGGTCACCATGCCGGTGCGCGCGCCGCGATGCTCGAGCACGGCGTTGGTCGCGGTGGTGGTGCCGTGGAAGACATAGTCGACCTCGCCCGGCGCCACGGCATTGGCGCGGCAGAGCTCGGCGATGCCCCGGAGCACGGCGCGCGAGAGGTCGTCGGGCGTGGTCGAGACCTTGTGGATCGCAACCTGCCCGGTCGCGCGGTCGCAATAGACGAGATCCGTGAACGTGCCGCCGACATCGACGCCGATCGCCCGCATGCGCTCTCCATCCCTTCCTGCTTCGCGCGCCGCCGACCCGTCGGCGCTCATCTCCCGCCTCGGCCGGTGGGCGCAAAGCCCTCCATCAGCCCGACATAGCGCTTGGCCAGCGGCGCGGCGTAGCTGCCGCGCTTGCTGGTGCCGAGCCCTAGCGTCACCAGCCCTTCCACCGTCTTCACCGCCGCCTCGACGCCCGAGACCACCGGCGCGTCGATCGCCGCGGCGATGGCGGCGGCGAGATCGGTCATGCCGGCGCAGCCGAGGACGATCGCGTCGGAGCGGTCCTCGACCAGCGCGCGGCGGCATTCCTCGATGATGATGCGCCGCGCCTCAGAGCCGGGCTTCTCGAGATCGAGCACCGCCAGATCGGTGCCGCGGATGCCGCGGCAGAAGCGCGCCATGCCGTAGCTGTCGGCCAACTCGCGCGCGATGTCGCAGGTGCGCTCCAGCGTCGTGACGATCGAAAATCCCGCGGCGATGCAGCTCGCCGCATGCATCGCCGCCTCGGCGACGCCGATCACCGGCCCGCGCGCGAGCTCGCGCGCGGCGCGCAATCCGGGATCGCCGAAGCAGGCGATGACATAGCCGTCGATGCCCTGAGCCTCACCCTTTCGGATCTCGTCGAGCACGCCGAGCGCGCTCACCGCCTCGTCGTAATGGCCCTCGATCGAGACCGGTCCCATGGCGGGGCTGACGGCGACGATCTCGGTGCCCGGCGCCGCCACCCGCCGCGCGCCGGCGGCGATGCGCTCCGTCATGGAGTGCGTCGTGTTGGGATTGATCACCTTGATCCGCATCGCGCCGTCCTGGCTGCCCCGCCCCGCCGGCCACGCGATCGCCATCCGCGGGCCGCGATCGGGTCGAGCAAGAGTTCGCGCCAGCCCGCCGCCCTGAGGGGGATGACTAGGCCTGCCATCCTCCTGGGCAATTTGTCGCCAGAGATGGTCAGCCAATAGGCAGGCACGCCCGGTTCCCCGCGGCGGTGGCGGCATCGGCATCGGACGACCGGTGGCGGCACGCCTCTTGCAAACCTCAGGGGGAAGATCGGATCGAGGACCGGGGGACCTTCGGGGACCGCCGGCGCCCGAATTCGCGGAGCGGCTATGGCCGGAGCGGCCAACGTCGAATTGGTGGCGGTGTCCAAGCACTACGGCTCGACCGTGGCGGTGGACAATGTCGACCTGCGCATTCCCGCGGGCAGCTATTGCTGCCTGCTCGGCCCGAGCGGCTGCGGCAAGACCTCGACGCTGCGCATGATCTCGGGCCATGAGGAGGTCTCCGAAGGCGACATCCTGCTGGGCAGCCGCAACATCACCGATCTGCCGCCGGCCAAGCGCAGCACGGCCATGATGTTCCAGAGCTATGCGCTGTTCCCGCATCTCGACTGCATCGACAACGTCGCCTTCAGCCTGGCGATGAAGGGCGTTGGCCGCGCCCGGCGGCGGCAGCGGGCGATGGAGCTGCTGGCGCGCCTGCAGATGGACGCCTTCGCCGACCGGCTCCCCGCCCAGCTCTCCGGCGGCCAGCAGCAGCGCGTGGCGCTGGCGCGGGCGCTGATCACCGATCCCTCGGTGCTGCTGCTGGACGAGCCGCTCTCCGCGCTCGACCCGTTCCTGCGGCTTCAGGTGCGCGAGGAGCTGAAGGCGCTGCAGGCGCAGCTCGGCATCACCTTCATCCACGTCACGCACAGCCAGGAGGAGGCGATGGCGCTGGCCTCGCTGGTGGTGGTGATGAATCACGGCCGCATCGAACAGATCGGCGAGCCGCAAACGGTGTTCAACCACCCCGCCTCGGTCTTCGTCGCCCAGTTCATCGGCGGCTACAACGTGCTGCCGGCCCGCGAGGATGGCCGTCCCGTCGCCGTGCGCGCCGACCGCATCCGCCTCTCCGCCGCGTCGCCGCCCGGCGACGGCGCCTGCGGGGTGACCGGGCTGGTGAAGACGATCGAGTATCTGGGCTTGATGGTGAAGGTCGGCCTCGAGGTCGATGACGGCCAGCGGCTGTCGGTGATGCTGCCGGAGGAGCGCTACGTCGCCCAGCCGGTGGCGCTCGGCATGCGCGTCGCCGCCGCCTGGGAGCGCGGCGACATGCAGGTGATGACGCACTAGCGCGCGGCACCGCCGCGCGCCAAAGAAGGAGCAGGAGGCATGAGCAAAAGGACCAAGCACCCTGTCACCCGCCGCACCCTCCTCAAGGGCGCCGCGGCGGTGGCCGGAGCCGCGGCGGGCAGCGGCGCGCTCACCGGGTTCCCGACGATCTGGGCGCAGAACATCAAGGACGTGGTGCTGCGTCAGTTCGGCACCGGCGTCTCCAACCAGAATCCCATCGCCGAGCAATGCAAGAAGGATCTGGGGTTCACCCTGCAGATGACGGCGCTCGATTCCGACGCGGTCACCCAGCGGGCGGTCACGCAGCCCAAATCCTACGACATCGCCGATATCGAATACTGGATCTGCAAGAAGGTGTTTCCGGCGGCCGTGCTGCAGCCGATGGATGCCAAGCGCATCAAGTATTTCGAGGAGATCGTGCCGATCTTCATCACCGGCAAGCTCACGCCCGAATCGAAGATCGCCCAGGGCACGGCGCCGCACACGGTGAGCTTCGTCGAGACCCAGGAATCGACCAAATTCGCCAAGCATCCCACCCGCTGGTTCACCATGATCCCGACCATCTACAACGCGGATACGCTGGGCATCCGCCCCGATCTGGTCGGCCGGCCGATCAACAGCTGGAGCGACATTCTCGACCCCAAATTCAACGGCCGGACGGCGCTGCTGAACATCCCGTCGATCGGCATCATGGACGCGGCGATGATCGCCGAGGCGGCGGGCCTCGCCAAATACGTCGACAAGGGCAACATGACCCGCGCCGAGATCGACAAGACCGTCGATTTCCTGATCGCGACCAAGAAGAAGGGGCAGTTCCGCGCCTTCTGGAAGACCTTCGACGAGAGCGTCAATCTGATGACCTCGGGCGAGGTCATCATCCAGTCGATGTGGTCGCCGGCGGTCACCGCGGTGCGCTCGAAGGGCGTGCCTTGCGTCTACCAGCCGCTGAAGGAGGGCTATCGCGGCTGGGGCGGCGGGTTGGCGCTGGCCAAGCATCTCAGCGGCCTCGAGCTCGACGCCGCCTACGAATACGTCAACTGGTACCTCTCGGGCTGGGTCGGCGCCTATCTCAACCGGCAGGGCTACTACTCCGCCGTCCTCGACACCGCCAAGAAATACATGACGGCGGACGAATGGGGCTATTGGATGGAGGGCAAGCCGGCCAAGGGCGACATCAAGAATCCGCAGGGCGTGGTCATGGAGAAGGCGGGCGCGGTGCGCGACGGCGGCTCCTTCTACGAGCGCATGGGCCACATCGCCTGCTGGAACTCGGTGATGGACCAGGATCGCTACATGGTTCAGAGGTGGAATCAGTTCATCGCCGCCTGATCGGTCGCGAGGGCGCTCTGCCGCGGGAGCGGAGCGCGCCCTTGCGCCGGCGCGCGCGGCGGGGTTTCGCGCTCGCTCCCTATCTGCAGGTCGCGCCGCTGGCCGCGACGCTGCTGGTGTTTCTCGTCGTCCCGATCGCGGCGGTGGTCGTCGTCAGCTTCTGGGACTACGACACGGCGCGGCTGATCCCGGCCTTCATCCTCACCAACTACCACGACCTGCTGGTCGATCCCATCACCTGGGACACCTATCTGCAGACCGTCACCTTCGCCCTGCTCACCTGGGCGCTGACGCTCGTCATCGGCTTCACCGTGTCCTATTTCCTGGCCTTCCATGTCCGCTCGAAGGCCTGGCAGACGGTGCTGTTCCTGGTCTGCACCATCCCGTTCTGGACCTCCAACATCATCCGCATGATCGCCTGGATCCCGTTCCTCGGCCGCAACGGGATCCTCAACCAGGCGCTGCTCCATCTGGGATTGATCCGCCAGCCGCTCGAATTCCTGCTGTTCTCGAATTTTGCGGTGGTGCTCGCCTATGTGCACCTTTTCACCCTCTTCATGGTGGTGCCGATCTTCAACTCGATGATGCGCATCGACCGCGCACTGCTCGAGGCGGCGCGCGATCTCGGCGCCTCCGGCCGGCAGACGCTGTGGCACGTCGTCATCCCGCTGACCAAGCCGGGGATCGCCATCGGCACCGTCTTCATCCTCACCATCGTCATGGGCGATTTCGTCACGGTCAACCTGATGAGCGGCGGCCAGCGCGCCTCGGTCGCGCTGATGATGGTGAACGCCATGTCGCTGCTGCAGTACCCGGCGGCGGCGGCCAATGCCGTGGTGCTGCTGGCGATCGTGCTCGGCACCGTCGGCGCGCTGATGCGCATCGTCGACATCCGCAAGGAGCTCTGATGTCGCAGACCCGTCCCATGGCCCGCCGCGCGCGCCGGCCGCGCAGCTTCTATCCGCTCGCCGCCTTCTTCATGCTGTTCGTGCTGTTCCTCTACGGCCCGACCTTCACCATCGTGCTGCTGTCCTTCCAGGGCCCCCAGGGCGGCCTCACCTTTCCGATGAACGGCGTCTCGCTGCACTGGTTCGCCAGCCTCTTCGAGCAGCAGATGGTGGGCGACTTCGCCGGCTCGTTCCGCCGCTCGCTGCTGCTCGGCGTGGCGGTGATGGTGGTGACGGTGGTGTTCTCGTTCCTGGGCGGGCTCGCCTTCCGCCGCGGCTTCCGCGGCGCGTCGGTGGTCTTCTACCTGGCGGTTGCCAGCCTCATCGTGCCGTCGGTGCTGATCGGTCTCGGCATCGGGCTGCTGTTTCGCCTGCTCGGCTGGGATCCGGCCTGGTATAGCTCGGCCTTCGGCGCGCACCTGACCTGGACGCTGCCCTTCGGCCTGCTGATCATGTTCGCCGTCTTCAACCGCTTCGACCGCGCCTATGAGGAGGCGGCGCGCGATCTCGGCGCCAGCCCCTGGCAGACGATCCGCCACGTCGTCCTGCCGCTGACCGCGCCCAGCCTGATCGGCATCGGGCTCTTCGGCTTCACCCTTTCCTACGACGAGTACGCGCGCACGCTTTACAGCGCCGGCTCCTTCAACACCCTGCCGCTCGAGATCTACGGCATGACCACCAACGTCACGACGCCGGTGCTCTACGCGCTCGGCACGGTGACGACCGGCGTCTCCTTCTTCGTCATCTTCGCGGCCATGGCGGCCTATCGGCTGGCGGCGCATCGCCGGGCGCGCCGCGGCGTCACGGGCGCGCAGCGAGGCGGAGCGGCGGCGCCGCCGTGACCGCGCGTTGCGCAGCTGCCCAAGCCTTGCCCAGCCCGCGCCGGTGACGGCGGTGACGAATCACGCCGCCGCCGCCGGCCAGGACGCGCGTCTCGTTGAAAGCCCGCGCTTTCCCGCCGACCGGCGAGCTTGGCACGCGGCTTGCTGCGCCACGAGCGCAGCGCCAGGCGCCGACGGGGATCGAGTGGCTCGCGCGCGATGATCGCGGGCGTCATCCCCGCCTGGCGCCACACGGCGGAGTGACCTCATGCCGAGCGATGATTTACGCGGCGATGAATTGCGCCCAGCGGCGGACCAGGTAGTTGTGCTCGTCCATGCTGGAGTTCCACAGCACGATGCGCGACAGCCGGTCCCAATAGCTGCCGCCGTGGCGCCGCGCCCCCTCGTGCACGGCGATCGCGCCGTCGGGCCCGCAGAGATCGACGGCGGCCGGCTCGCCGAGATACCAGTAGCTCCACTCGGCCGGCGAGAGATGCGCGACCACGGCCTCGTGCGCCGCCATGTAATAGCCCTGACGCGCCATCACCGCCCCGGCCCAGCCGGAGAGCCACCAATTGAGATAGTCGTAGGCGGCGTCGAGCAGGGCCCCGCGCGCGTTGACCGAGATCGCGAGGCAGCCGTGCCAGCCGCGATAGCCTTCCTTCGGCGAGGCATATTGCACATCGACGCCGCGGCTCCACAGCGCGGTCAGCGACGGCGTCCACAGGCTCTCGATGTCGACGGCGCCGTCTTGCATCAGCCGGGTGGCCTCGTCGATCGAGCTCCAGAAGGTGCGGAAATGGCCGGCGCGCTTCTTGCGGATCAGCAGCCGGGTGAGGGCGTCGATTTCCTCGATGGTGAGATTGCCGATATCTTTGAACGCGACGAGGCCGAGCGCCTGCGCCGCCAGTGCCGCATCGGCGGCGCCGATCGCGGGATCGTCGACCAGCGCCACCCGTCCGCGGCAGCGCGGGTCGAGCAGCCAGCCCCAGCTCTCGGGCTCGCCAGCGAGATCGGGGCCGATGGCGCGGCGCCGGTAGCCGAAGGCGTCGACGTGATGCACGCAGGGCATGGCGCTGATGTAGTCGGTGAGGTTGGGCCCGAGACGCTTGTCGGGCTGGACGTAGAGATACTTGATCGGCGCGTCGCCGCGGCCGATCGGCTGGCCGTCATGCATCAGCGCGGTGCGCAGATGGCGCTCGACCTGCGCCCAATTCGCGATCCGCGAGGTGCGCAGCGGCTGGATCGCGCCCGAGGACCAGACGATGTCGACATTGTTGAACCACTGGTCGTAGACGTTGTAGGAGCTGGGCTGGGTCGCGGCGCGCTGCTGCGCGGCGATGCCGTCGACCACGCTGTAATCGAGGCGGATGCCGAGATCGCTCTCGGCGCGCCGCCGGATCTCCTCGATCAAGGTCACCTTGGTGCCGAGCACCCGCAGCACCGGCTTGCCCCGGGTATTGATCTGCGGCGCCGCAAGCCCGCCGGCCTTTGCCTTCATCGATATCCTCCAGCCCCGGCCGCCAGATGGCGCTAGGGCGCGGTTGCCATGAGATAGGGCGGAAGCGGCGGCGTCGACTTCACCGAGAGCACCTTGAGTCGGATCAAGGCGCGGTCGAGGGAGCGTTCCAGATGGGCCTTCAGGGCGGCGGCGGCGGCGGCGGACGAGCCCTGGATGAGATGCTCGAACACCAGCTTGTGCTCGGCCAGCTCCGGCGTCTCCTCGGGAATGCCGAGATGGCGCAGGAAGGTGTAGTTGGCGATGAGCGGCAGCTGCGCCTGTCGGATGATCGCCACGAGCCGCTGGTTGGCGATGCGCTGGACGCAGCGCGTGTGCAGATCGACATCGAGGCCGGTGAGTTCCTCGGCCGAGACCTGCGGATAGCGCGCCTCGAGCGTGGCGACGCGGTCGCGCATCGCCACCAGCTCGTCGATGTCGAGGCCGGGGACGGCCTGGATCAGCGCCTGCGGCTCGAGCATGCCGCGAATCTCGTAGAATTCGCGGATCGCCGCGGCGGTCAGCGGCCCCGCGATCCAATGCGAGCGCGGCGCCTTCTCCACCAGCCCGCGCTCCTGCATGCGGCCGAGCACGTCGCGGACCACGGTGCGGCTGACGCCGAAATGCTCGCCCATCCGCGCCTCGTTGATCTGGAAGCGCCCGAAGGGCAAGGCAAGGCCGACCTCGCGCTCGGCGTCGCTGTAGATCCGCTCCCACGCGGCGCGGTTCTGCAACTCCTCCTCGTCGATATGCGCGTTGGGATCGAGCCCGGCCTGGCGCAGGTCGAGCCGCAACGGCTCGGTGCGGCCGCGCGGGTCCGGGACGATGAAGCCGCGGCCATTGAAGCGCTCGACCAGACCCCGCTCGCTCAGCATGCGCAGGGCTGTCTTCACCGGCGCGCGGCTGGTGCGAAAGATCTCCGCTACCGGGCCTTCGAGCAGCACCAGTCCCGGCGGCAGCCGCCCGTCGCGCAGATGTCCCTCGAGCGCGTCGTACACGATCTCATAAAGCTTTCGCGCCAAGCGTTCTTCCCCTGTCCGCGCCGGGCCCGGGCAGCCGGGCGCGCTTATCTCGCCGGTCCGACAGTCCGGCGCAAGACCCCAAGCGGCACCAAATCTAGCGAGTAAAATGGTTATTGGATACAAAATTTGTTTTTTATATCTCCGAATTGGGGTAATTCACCGGATTGATGCCGCAACATAGGATAACATGAATCTTTTCTGCGGGCCACAATATTGGGGAAATTAGCTATTGAATGCAAAAATCATTTGTGACTACCCTATGATACCTCAATCGCCGGGGAACGGTGGCGAGGGCGATGCTGGAAGTTGCGGATATCCAGAAGAGCTATGGCGGCAAGCGCGCGCTCGACGATCTCTCGCTGGTGGTGCGCACGGGCGGATATCTCTCGATGCTGGGGCCGAGCGGCTCGGGCAAGTCGACGCTGCTGCGGATCATCGCCGGCTTCGAGCGCGCCGATGCCGGCGAAATCTATCTCGACGGCGTGCCGCTCTCACGGGTTCCGGCGCATGAGCGGGGCGCCAGCTTCGTGTCGCAGGGCTTCGCGCTCTTTCCGCATCTCAGCGTCTTCGACAATGTCGCCTTCGGTCTGCGCTACCGTCAGAAAAATCCTGTGACCGCCGCGGGCAACGTCCGGCGGCGCGTCGAGGAGATGCTCGCCCTGGTCGGGCTCGCCGATCTCGGCGGCCGGCAGATCACGCAGATCTCCGGCGGTCAGAAGCAGCGTGTGGCGCTCGCGCGGGCTCTGGTCGTCGATCCCAAGATCTGCCTGCTCGACGAGCCGCTGGGCGCGCTCGACGCCAATCTGCGCCAGAAGATGACGATCGAGCTGCGCCGCATCCATCAGCGGCTCGGCATCATCTTCATCCATGTGACCGGCAACGAGATGGAAGCGCTGGCGATGGGCGAGCAGGTGGTGGTGCTCGACAGCGGCCGCGTGCTTCAGATCGGCGATCCCGATGCCATATACAATCGCCCGGCGAGCCTGCGGGTCGCACGGCTGCTCAACCGCTACAACATGCTCGACGGCGCCGTCGTCGAGGGCCTGCGCGTTCCCGGCGGCGCCCATTGCTGCGTCCGCCGGGACCGGATCCGGGTGCAGCCGGCGGGATACCGCGCCGCGTCCGGCGAGGCGACCGTGCCCGCGACCTGCGTGACCAGCGAGTATTCCGGCGCGTCGATCGTCTATCTCTTCAGCCTCGCCGACGGCAAGGTCGTCGAGGTGGAATACCATCTTGGCCACAGCCGACCGGACGAGCTGCGCGAGGGGGCCCGCTACGCGCTGGCCTGGCGCGCCGATCAGGCGCTGGTGTTCGAGCCTTCCCGGACCGCGGCCTGAGCGTCGGCGACCATGCAAGCGCCCAGCGACGGAACCACTCTCGGCAAGAGCCTCGCCGCCACCTCCGTGCCGGCCGCGGCGCCGCGTCCCTGGCTCGAGCGCTTCGGCGGCTGGCTGCTGCTGGCGCCGGGCACGATCTGGATGCTGCTCTTCCTGGTCGTGCCGATGTTGATGATGGTCTATGTCAGCTTCTGGACGCAGAAGACGTTCTCGATCGAGCCGACGCTGACGCTCAAGAGCTGGATCACCTTCGTCTCCAGCCCCACCTATTTCGAAGCGCTGGTCACGACGGTCGAGACCTGGGCGATCGTGCTCTTCGCGACTTTCGTCATCGGCTATCCGGTCGCGCTCTATATCGCTCTCTTCATCCGCAACAAGACGGCGCAGACGGTCGTGCTCGTGCTCTGCGTCATCCCGTTCTGGACATCGTTTCTCATCCGCGTGCTCGCCTGGCGGCCGATGTTGGGCAAGGAAGGCGCGGTCAACCTGCTGCTGCTCAAGGTCGGGCTCATCCAGCATCCCATCGACGTGCTGCTCTTCACCGATTTCAGCGTGATCATCGGCATGGTGCAGATCTATGTCGTCTTCATGGTCGGCCCGGTGGCCTTCATGCTGGGCCGTATCGACCGCAGCCTGATCGAAGCGGCGCGCGATCTCGGCGCCGGCAGCTGGCGCATCTTCCGCACCATCATCTTCCCGCTGAGCCTGCCCGGGGTCGTGGTCGGCGCGATCTTCGTCTCGGTCATGGTGCTGGGCGAGTTCGCGACATCGGCGGCGCTCTCGGGACGCAAGGTCAATCTGCTCGGCAATATCATCGTGACCGAGGTGGGCTCGCTCAAATGGGCCTTCGCCGCGGTCGCCGGCGTCGTCCTCACCGTCGTGATGGCGGCGGTCATCGCCGGACTGCTGCGCGTGATCAACCTGCGCGAAGAGCTGTAGGAGCTCTGGCCATGGAGAATCAGCCTTTCCTGCGCGGCACGCTCGGCATCTACACCGCGATCTTCATGGTGTTTCTCTATGCTCCGTTCCTGGTGCTGGCCATCCTGAGCTTCCAGGCCGGCCCGGAAGGCGGTCCGCAGTTTCCGATCCTGCACTGGTCGCTCTACTGGTACCGGCACCTGTTCGGGCTGACGCCGCCGTCGCGCGTGGCGCCGCTGCCGATCGGCGACGCGCTGATCCGCTCGCTCGTCCTGGCCTTCGCCACCATGGTGACGTTGACCGTGCTCGGCACCCTGACGGCGCAGGCGTTTCGCCGGCGCTTCAAGGGCTCGACCGTCATCTTCTATCTGGTGGTCCTCGGCATGATGGTGCCCGGCGTCCTGGTCGGCCTCGGCATGGCGTTGGTGTCGACCAATCTCGGCGTTCCCCGCAGCTGGTGGGGCACCACCTTCCTGGTTCACGTCGTCTACACCTTTCCCTTCGCCTTTTTGGTGATGCTGGCGATCTTCAACCGCTTCGACCGGTCGGTCGAGGAGGCGGCCTGGGCCCTCGGCGTGCCGCCCGCGCGCACCTTCCGCAAGATCACCTTCCCGCTGATCTTCCCCGGCATCCTCAGCGCCATGCTCTTCGCCTTCACGCTGAGTTACGACGAGTTCCCGCGCACCCTCTTCGCCGCCGGCGGAGATCTGACGCTGCCGCTCGCCATCTACGGCACCTTCTCGGTCGAGATCCATCCCAACCTCTTCGCCTTCGGCGTGCTCACCACGCTCTTCTCCTTCGCCATTCTCGCCGTCTACGGGCTGCTCATGAGCATGAGCGTGCGGCGCGCGCGCCGCGTGGCCCTGCAGGAGGACATCCAGTGACCGGGCTCGGCGCCCACATCGCCATCGTCACCGGCGCGGGAAGCGGCATCGGCAAGGCGACCGCGCTTCGTCTCGGCCGCGAGGGCGCCAAGGTGGTGGTGAACGATCTGCGGGCCGAAGCGGCCGACCGCGTCGCGGCCGAGCTCGAGCGCGCCGGCGGGACGGCGATCGCGGCGGCGGGCGATGTCTCCGATCCTGCGGCGGTGGATGCGATCGTCGCGCGATGCGAGGCCGCGTTCGGCCGCTGCACGCTGCTGGTCAACAATGCCGGTTTCGTGCATCAGGCGCCGCTCGAGGCGCTGTCGGTCGCGCAATGGGATCGCATGATCGCGGTGCACCTGCGCGGCACCTTCCTCTGCATCCGCCGCGCCCTTCCCGCCATGCTCGACGCGGCCGACGGCGTCATCGTCAACATCGCCTCGCAGCTCGGGCAGATCGGCGGCGTCGAGCTCTGCCACTACAGCGCCGCCAAGGCTGGCATCATCGGCCTCACCAAATCGCTCGCGCGCGAGGTCAGCCAGCGCGGCGTCCGCGTCAACGCGGTGGCGCCGGGGCCGATCAACACCGAGCTCGTGCTCGGCCTCTCCGAGGCCTGGCGCGAGGCGAAGGCGGCGGAACTGCCGCTCGGCCGCTTCGGCGAGCCCGAGGACGTGGCGGAGACGGTGGCGTTTCTCGCCTCGCCGGCAAGCCGCCTCTATGTCGGCCAGACGCTGGGACCCAATTCCGGCGATGTGATGCTGTGAGCTGAGCAGCGGAGGGGAGCATGGCGAAGAAGACCGTCCTCATTACCGGTGCCGGCATCGGCATCGGTCGCGCCACGGCGCTGGCCTTCGCCCGGGCGGGCCATCACGTGGTGGCGACCGACGTGCTCGAGCGCGAAGGCGCGATGGTGGTCGAGAGCATCCGCGCCGGCGGCGGCAGCGGCGAGTTCCATCGCCTCGATGTCACCAGCACCAAAGAGGCGAATGCCGTCGTCGCCGCCGCGGAAGCCGCGCATGGGGCGCTCGACGTGGTGGTGGCGAATGCCGGCATCGCGCACAAGGTGCCGCTGGCGGCATTGACCGACGAGAAATGGGATCACACGCTCGAGGTCGATCTCAAGGGCGTTCTGCGCGTGGTTCGCGCCGCCGCGCCGGCCATGGTGGCGCGGCGATCGGGGGCGGTGGTGGCGCTCTCCTCGATCATGGGCGTCGCCTATGGCTGGGACGAGCATGTGCATTATTCCGCGGCGAAGGCCGGCGTGGTCGGGCTGGTGCGCGGCCTTGCGGTCGAGCTTGCGCGCTCCGGCATCCGCGTCAACGGCGTGGCGCCCGGTTATATCCGCACCGCCCAGGCGCTGTCGGTCGAGCACTCGCTCGGTCCCGCCGGTCTCGATCAGGCGGCGAGCTTCATTCCGATGGGTCGGGTCGGCGAGCCCGAGGACATCGCCGATGTCATCGTCTTTCTCGCCTCTGAGGCCGCTCGCTACGTGACCGGCCAGGTTGTCACGGTCGACGGTGGATTGTTGGTCGGCCGGTATTAGCGGGACGGTCCTGCGCCGTCCCGTCGGTTCCACAACAAACGCTCCAAGGAGGCTTTGAGAATGTTCGATCGACCGATGTCACGGCGGAACCTCGTCGGTTCCGCGATCAAGGGCGGCATCGCCGCCACAGCGTTCGCTCTCGGCGGCGGAACGCCGTTTCTCGAACTCGCGCCGGGCCTACGCCGCCGCCGCCGACCTGTCGAAGGAGCAACTGCGCACCATCGGCCTTTCGGTGACGGTGCAGGAGCGCATCCTCGCCGACTTCCGCGCGGAAAGCCATGTCGGCTCGACGACCGGCACCGCCGCCACGCTGCCGGACGCGCAGACCAAGATCCTGTCGGGCTCGTCGGACTTCGATTGCTGGGAGACCATCGGCGAGCGGCTGCCGGCGGTGACCACCACCGGCAAGATCACCGCCATCGCCACGAAGAGCCTGCCCAATTGGGCCAATATTCGCGACACCTTCACCAAGCCCAGTCCGAAATGGCCGCGAAAGGCGCAGATCGCGGGACAGATCTGGGCCGATGAAGGGCAGACCGAGCTGTGGATGGTGCCCACCGTCTATAACTATGACTCGATCGGCTACAATCCCTCGGTGCTGAGTGCCGAGGAGGCCAACACCTGGACCGCCATCTTCGACAAGAAGTGGAAGGGCCGCTCGGGTCTCAACACCGATCCCCTCATCGCTTTCGGACAGGCGATCCTGGCGATGGATTCGCTCGGCCTGCTGCAGGTGAAGAACCCCGGCAATCCTACCGTCAAGGAGATCGACGAAGCGTCGAAGTTCCTGATCTCCAAGAAGAAGGACGGGCAGTTCCGCGCCCTCTGGGGCGATTTCGGCGAGCTCGTCAATCTGTTGGCCTCGGGCGAGATGGTGGTCTGCGACGCCTGGCAGCCGGCGGTCATGGCGGTCAAGGCGCAAGGCAAGCCCTGCAAATACGCCGTGCCCAAGGAGGGCTACCGCGCCTGGTCGATCGGCGTGTCGATGATCAAGGGCACGCCCAACGCCGATGCGGTCATCGCCTATGCCGATTACTGGCTGTCGGGACCGCCGGCGATCACCGTCTCCGAGCAGGGCTACTACTCGCCGACCACCAACATCGAGAAGGTGATGGCTCCCGACAAATACGCCTTCTGGTACGAGGGCAAGCCGTGGAAGGGGCCGGAATGGCGCGGCATCAAGCCGGGCGATCTGCGCGATGGCGGCTCGCTCAAGGAGCGCGCGTCCAAGGTCGCCTATTGGCATCAATGGCCGGACGAGTACGATCACCTCGTTCAGAAATGGGACGAGTTCCTGAGCGCCTGACGCTCGGGTGAAGCGCGGCGGCGGGCGAGCCGGGAGGACGCGATCCCGGCTCGCCCGGCCGCTCCATTGTCGGGGAGTATGCGTTGGCGTCCTATGATCTCGAACTGGCGGCGGTCGGCAAGGTCTACGACACCAATGTCGTGGCCGTCTCGGAGTTCGACCTCCGCGTCGACCGCGGCGAATTCGTCTCCTTCGTCGGGCCGTCCGGCTGCGGCAAGACGACGACGCTGCGCATGATCGCGGGCTTCGAGGCGATCACCTCCGGCGACATCCTGGTCCGCGACGTCCGCATCAACGACCTGCCGCCGGAGAAACGCCCGACCTCGACCATCTTCCAGAATTTCGCGCTGTTCCCGCATATGACGGTGCGACAGAACGTCGAATACGGGCTCGCCGTCAAGGGCATGCCGTCGCCCGAACGGCGTCGGCGGGTCGACGCCATCATGGAAAAGCTCGACATCGCCGACGTCGCCGAGCGCAAGGAGAGAGGCCTCTCCGGCGGCCAGCGCCAGCGCGTGGCGCTGGCCCGCGGCCTGGTGGTCGAGCCACAGATCCTGCTGCTCGACGAGCCGCTGGGCGCGCTCGACGCCAATCTGCGCAAATCGATCCAGAGCGAGCTCAAGCTGTTGCAGCGCAATCTCGGCATCACCTTCATCTTCGTCACCCATGCGCAGTCGGAGGCGCTGGTGCTTTCCGATCGTGTCGTGGTGATGAATCGCGGCCGGGTCGAGCAGGTGAGCTCGCCGGTCGAGCTTTATACGCGCCCGAAGACGCCGTTCGTCGCCCGCTTCATCGGCAAGAACACCATCATCGACGGCACGCTCGCCGGCGCCACCGGGGCGCACGGCCTGGTCGATACGCCCTATGGTCCTCTGCGCGGCGTCGTCAACGACCCGACGCTCGTGCCGGGCGGCGCGGTCAGCCTGGTGGTGCCGGCCGAGGCGATCGACGTTCATCCCGCGACCGGCGCCGGCGCTGCGGCGCTGCGCGAGCGCTATGCCGGCAACGCGGTTGCGGCCGAGATGGTCGCCACCGATGTGGTGGCGCATACGCGCTATCTCGCGCTGCGCCTCGCCGACGGGCGCGAATGCGGCATCGAAAGCTATGTCGGCAAGTACGAGGACGGCTTGGCGCGATCGGTTATGATCTGCTGGTCGCCCGACGAGGCGAGCATCATCGCGCAAGAGCAGCAGGGAGGCACGCCATGAGACACCGACGGTACAACTCCGGCGGCGGGACTGCGCCGTGAGCGGCGGCGCGGGCAAGCGCCCGCCGGCGCGCGCGACGCGGCAGATCGACGACGAGCGGGTCCGCGTCACCGAGTGGCGCTTCGCCCCGGGCGCGGCGACGGGCTGGCACCGGCACGAATTGGACTATGTCGTGGTGCCGCTCACCACCGGCCGGCTGCTGCTCGCCGAGCCCGAGGGCGAGCGCTTCGCCGACCTCGCGGCCGGCGTCAGCTACACGCGGCGCGCCGGCGTCGAGCACGACGTGATCAACGCCAACGACTTCGAATTCGCGTTCATCGAGATCGAAATCAAGAATTGAAGGAGGGAGACAGGCCATGGCGAAGGAAATTCTCTGTTCGATCGGCGTCGATGTGGATGCGGTGGCGGGCTGGCTCGGCTCCTATGCCGGCGAGGATTCGCCCGACGACATCTCGCGCGGCCTGTTCGCCGGCGAGGTCGGAGCCCCGCGCCTGCTGAAGCTGTTCGACCGGCTCGGCATCAAGACCACCTGGTTCATCCCCGGCCATTCGATCGAAACCTTTCCCGAACAGATGAAGGCGGTGGCGGCGGCCGGCCACGAGATCGGCATCCACGGCTACAGCCACGAGAACCCGATCGCGATGACGCCGGAGCAGGAGGAGGCGGTGCTCGACAAATGCATCGACCTCGTCAGCAAGCTCGCCGGGCGTCGACCCACCGGCTATGTCGCGCCCTGGTGGGAGTTCAGCAACGTCAGCAACGAGCTGCTGCTCAAGAAGGGCATCAAATACGACCACAGCCTCATGCATCACGATTTCCAGCCCTATTACGTGCGCGTCGGCGACAGCTGGACCAAGATCGACTACTCGAAGAAGCCCGACGGCCTGGATGAAGCCGCTGGTCCGCGGCCGCGAGACCAAGCTGATCGAGATACCGGCAAGCTGGTATCTGGACGATCTGCCGCCGATGATGTTCATCAAGAAGGCGCCCAACAGCCACGGCTTCGTCAATCCGCGCCATCTCGAGGAGATGTGGCGCGACCAGTTCGACTGGGTCTATCGCGAATATGACTACGCCTGCTTCGCCATCACCATCCATCCCGACGTCTCCGGCCGGCCGCAGGTGCTGATGATGCTGGAGCGGCTCTACGGGCACATCATCCGGCATCCCGGCGTGCGCTTCTGCACCATGGACGAGATCGCGGACGATTTCGCGCGGCGCAACCCGCGCCGGGCGGAGTAGGCGGAGCGGGATCGGCATGTGCGGCCTCTGCGGCACGCTTGGCGGCGAGCATTGGACGGAAGAGAGGGCGGGAGCCGCCGCGGCGCCGCCGCGCGCCGTGCGGCTGCGCCGGGTCGCGCTGGCCAATGCGGCGCTCGCCCATTACGGCCTCCGGCTCGATGACTGGCAGGGAGCGAGCTACGTGCTGAGCAGCCGCACCGGGCGAAGCGAGGTCGTCGCGAGCCTGGCCGATGTGTGGCAGGCGGCGGAGCGTGTGCTCGGCCGCGCCTGCGATCCGCTCGACCCGGCGCTGATCGAGCGGCTCGAGCGCGAGGCGTGACGTCATGGACAACCGCACCGCGACGCCCGTCACCGTCGTCACCGGCTTCCTCGGCAGCGGCAAGACCAGCCTGTTGCAGCGGCTGCTCGCCGCGCCGCAGCTTGCCGATACCGCGGTGCTGGTGAACGAGTTCGGCGCGGTCGGGCTCGACCATCATCTGCTGCGCCGCCTCGATGGCGACGTGGTGCTGCTGCAGAGCGGCTGCCTGTGCTGCACGATCAGAGGCGATCTCGGCGGGGCGATCCGCGACCTTCATTCCCGCCGCGAGCGGGGCGAGGTGCAGTTCCGGCGGCTCGTGATCGAGACCACCGGCCTCGCCGATCCCGTGCCGATCCTCGCCACCATCATGGCCGAGCCGGTCGTGCGCCACCATTTCCGGCTCGGCGCCGTCATCACCACCGTCGATGCGGTGAACGGCTCGGCGCACCTCGACCGCCAGCCCGAATCGGTGAAGCAGGCGGCGGTGGCCGACCGGCTGCTGATCACCAAGACCGATCTCGCGCCGGCGGCCGGGATCGCCGCGCTGCGCCGCCGGCTGGAGCGGCTCAACCCCGCCGCGCCGCTGATCGAAAGCGACCCGGCGCGGCCCCTCGATCCGGAACTCCTGCTCGCGGCCGATCTTTTCGATGCCGGGGCCAAGAGCGCGGAAGTTCGCCATTGGCTGGCCGCGGAGCTGCAGCCGTCGGACGTGCCGTCCGCTCACGACCACCACGATGCCGATCGCCACGATGCGCGCATCCACGCCTTCTGCCTGCGGTTCGAGCGGCCGATCGACTGGACCGGCTTCGCCATCTGGCTCAGCATGCTGCTCCACCGGCACGGCGAGAATATCCTGCGCGTCAAGGGCGTGCTCAATGTCGGGGCGGACGAGCCGCCGCTCGTCGTGCACGGCGTCCAGCATCTGGTGCATACTCCCGTCCACCTCGATCGCTGGCCCGATGCGGATCGCGCGTCGCGCCTGGTGTTCATCGTCCGCGGCCTCGACCGCGATCGCATCGAGCGCTCGCTCGCCGCCTTCAACGGCATCGCGAACCCGGCGGAGGTGGTCGCTTGATCAGGACGGGGTGCTTTGACAAACCGGGATCATGTTTTATAAACAGCGTCTCGCGCTTATGACGAGGGATGGTTTCCCTCATCCGCTCCAAATAATCTCAGCGGATTGTTCTCGCCGGTCCAAAGGACGGCCGCTTCCGGCACGCTGCGGCGGTCATGCCGGGAACCAGGCGAAGGCGGCAGGGTGCCGCGATCGGACGAAGTCAAGAGGAGCACAGCCCGTGCGGCGTTCGGCATTCAAAGCGACCATCATGGTGTCCAACCTCCCCGACGATTTCACCGCCGGAGAGCTGGCGGAACTGTTCGACGAGTATGGCCTGGTGCTGGGCGCGGTCATCAAGCGCTCGGACACGGCCACGGGCGCCGCGCCGCGTGGCATGGTCAATCTGGCGCCGAAGAATGCCGTCGAGGCGGCAATCCACGCGCTCGACGGCACGGTCCTGCGCGCCCGTCATCTGCGGGTGCGCAAGGCGCCGGAAAGCGCGCCCCGTCCGGCCAAGGCGCCGCGCGAGCGCAGGGCGCCTCCCGCCGAGGGCGCGACGCCGCCGGAGCCGGCGGCGGAGTTCGCGCCTGTCCGCGCGACGGCGCGCCGCAGCTTCACCGTCGAGCGTCGTCCGCTCTCGGGCTCGGTCACCCGGTCGAGCCTGCCGCGTTCCTGAGCGCGGCGCCGCTCGCCGCCGTTTGACCTTGCAGGCCGCGCCTCGCCTTTGGCGGCGCGGCGGTTGATGACGATTGCCGATCGGCGCTGCGAGGCGACGCGCAGATGACGAAGATCATCCTGACCCGCCATGGCCATGTCGAAGGCATCGAGCCCCGGCGCTTCCGCGGCCGCACCGAGCTGCCCTTGACGGCGCTCGGCCGCGCCGAGGCCGAGGCGGTCGCCGCGCGCATCGCCCAGGCCTGGCGGCCGGCCAAAATCTATACCAGCCCGATGGGCCGCTGCATCGCCACCGGTCGGGAGATCGCCGCCTCCTGCGGCGCCGCCACCGAGGCGATCGCGGCGCTGAACGATCTCGACTACGGCGCGTGGCGCTGGCGCAGCGACGAGGAGGTGCGCGCCCAATGGCCCGATCTCTTCGCCGCCTGGCATGCGAGCCCGCATCTGATCCGCTTCCCCGGCGGCGAGACGCTGCAGGATCTGCTCGCGCGCACCGCCGACGCGCTGCGCCTCGTGCTGCAGCGCCATCCGGCGGAGGCCGAGACGGTCGTGCTGGTCGGCCATGACAGCGTCAACCGCGCGCTGCTGCTGCAGCTGCTGGACCAGCCGCTCTCGGCGTTCTGGCGGATCGCCCAGTCGCCTTGCGCGATCAGCGAGATCGACATCGTCAATGGCAGCGTCCGCGTGCAGCGTGTCAACGAGACGCACCATCTGTGCGGCGTCGCCTGAACCGCGCCGGCGCCGCTCAGGTGCCGCGCAGCCGCAGCAGCATGTCGGCGATGCTGAGCAGGATCTCGATGGCGATGAGGCCGATGATGTACCATTCGAGCCGGGTGCTGCGCTGGGTCTGCACCATGTCGAGGATCGTGCCGACCGTCTCGTTGATGAGCGCGAGCTTGCCCTCGAGGCCGCGGCTGCGCTCGGCCAGCTCGTACTCGTCCTCGAGCCGGGCATAGAGGCGCTCGAGCTCGGGATGATCCCAGAGCACGTCGGGCTTCTCTTCGATTTCCACGCGGCCGACCATGCGGTGCTGCGTCAGCAGCACGCCGCCGATCTGCTGCAGCAGCTGGTTGGCCTGGTAGCCGGTGCGGCCGGCGCGCTGGAGCTGCTCCGCCAGCGGCTCGATGCGGTCGAAGGCGCCGGCGATCCGGCTTTCGTAATGCGACAGGATCAGGCTCTTCGACAGCACGTTGGCGACGATCTGCAGCCGCTCGGGCGAGGCCTCCTTGAGGATGATGGCGCCCGAGGGATCCACCTGGTCCTCGCTGCCCGGCTTGATCAGGATCTGCACCTGATCGGTCTCCGGCGCGAGCGCGGGCTCGTTGATGCGCGGGCCCAGCGAGCGCACGACATCGTCCTCCTCGATCGCCGAGAGGCCGGCGAAGACGGCGACGCCGTAGCGGAACAGGAAGGCGATGCCGTCGCGCCCGATGCGCAGCGTGAGCGGATTGGTGGCAATGGTATCGTCGCGCTCGAGCCCGCGCGTGTCGATGCGCTCGCCGAGCAGCAGGGCCCGGATCGGCATGGAGATGGTAGGCGTGGGTGCATCCATGCGTCGCTGCCACTTTCGCGGTCGGCCGTGCCCAAATCTTGCCTTGCCCGAGCCCGGTGGACAATCTTCGCAAGCGTGGTATAAATCATCGCCGCGCCAAGCGCAATGGCGCGAAACTTATCCACAAGAATTATCCACAGGGCGGAACGCGGGCCAGGGGAGCAGCTGTCATGATCGATCGTCCCGGAAGCGCCGCCTATCTTCGCAGGATGGCCGAGCGGTGCCGGAGCGCCGCCCAGGAGCTGAGCGGCGACGAGGCGCGGGATCTCGTTGATCTCGCCGAGCGATGCGAGGAGCGGCTGGCCGAGCGCAAGCGGGCGGGCGAACTCGTCGCCTCGGAAGAGGATTGATCCCCGATCAGGGTTAACGGGCCAGGCTCGGCCCGCAGCCACCGGCCGAGCGCGCTATGATGGCAGCCCGGAACAGGGAGGCGATCATGACGGCGGAAGCGGCGCAGGCGCTCAGCCTCGAGGGTGCGCGCACTATCGTGAAACAGGTGGAGACGCTGTTCGGCAGGGCCGACATCGCCGGCATCATGGCGGGGTTCACGCCGGATGCGGTGGCCCGCTTCGGCGATTTTCCCGAGATGCGCGGCCGCGACGCGATCGAGGCCTTCCTGCGCGCCCGCTTCGCGCGCCAGCAGGGCTATCGGCTGGAGAAGCACCTGCGCATGGTCATGGGCGATCTCATCGGCAATGACTGGGACGCGCAATGGCAGGACGCGCGGACGGGCAAGCGCATGCGCGGCCGCGGCATGGAGTTCTGGCGGATGCGCGGCAACCAGATCGCGCATTGGGACGCGGTATTCAACGTGTGGGAGGAGGGCGGCGCGCCCAGCATCGCCATCGTCTAGGCAGCCGGCGGCCGCTCACGCCGCGCGGGCGAAGTGCAGCGAGAAGACCGCGCCGCCGCCGCTGCGGTTCTCGACCGCGATCGATCCGGCATGGGCCTCGACGATGCGCGAGACGATCGAAAGGCCGAGACCGGCATTACCGGGCCGGCGCCGATCGCGCCGCCAGAAGCGGCGGAAGATGAGCTCGCGCTCGCCTTCCGGAACTCCGGGCCCGTCATCGAGCACGCGCAGCACGCCGCTCTCGGCGACATCGATCTCGACCGAGCTGCCGGCTTGGGTGTGGTTGAGCGCGTTCTCGGCGAGGTTGCGTATCGCCTGGAACAGCGTCTCCGGATTGCCGCGGATCCACACCGGCTGGCCGGTGCCGGTCAGCGCGATGCTCTTGCCTTGCGCAACCGCCAGCGGCGCGATGAAGGCGGCGACCTCGGCGGCGACACTGCGCAGATCCGCCCGCTCCTCGGGATCGACGACGAAGCCCTCGAGCTCGGCGATGTCGAGGAGCTGGCTGACGATGCGGCTCATGCCGGCGATGTCCTGGCGCAACGCGTCGCGCACCGCCTTGTCGTCCAGCGTATCGATGCGCGCCCGCAGGATGGCGAGCGGAGTGCGCAGCTCGTGGGCGGCATCGGCGGTGAACTCGCGCTGCGTGCGGAAGCCGCGATCGAGCCGGTCGAGCGCCTGGTTCACTGCCTTGACCAGCGGCAGGATCTCGCGCGGCATGCCCTGCGTCGGCAGGCGCACCTCGGTGCGCGCCGGACCGATCGTCGCCGCCGTATCGGAGGCCTGCAGCACCGGCCGCATCGCGCGGCGCACGATGACGATGTCGATCACCAGCAGCAGCAGCAGGATCGGCAAGGTGATCCAGCCGACGCGGGGAAAGAAGTCGGCGACGATGTCGTCGATCAGCACGTCACGATGCGCCAGATCCTGCGCGACCTGGACCCACAGCGTCCGGCCGGCGATCGTCTCGGCGATGCTGGCGCCGTAGATCACGGCATTGCCGCGGCGGGTCTGGAGGAACTGCTCCGGCGCGGCGCGGCGGTCGTCCGGAAAGATCGCCGCCCCGTTCTCCAGCGAGGAGAAGAGGACGCGGCCGCTGCCGTCGAGCACGGCATAGCTCTGCCGGCCGTAGCTCTGCGAATAGAGCTCGCGCAGCCCGGCGGGAAGCTCCAGCGCCCAGCCGCCCTGCCGCGGCACCAGGTATTGCGCGATGGTGCCGGCATAGTCGCGCAGCGCGCGATGATGCAGGTCGGTCGCCGTCGTGCTCAGCAGCCAGTAGAGCGCCAGCGGCATGCAGACCGAGGTGATGCCGATGGCAATCACATGCAGCGAGATGACGCGGGTGGTGATCGACTTGAAGTGGATCACGGCGCCTTGTCCTCGGCGATCAGATAGCCCACGCCCCTGATGGTGTGGATCTGCGCCTTGGCGCCGCTGTCCGCGAGCTGCCGGCGCAGCCGGTGGACATAGACCTCGACCGCGTTCGACCCGACATCGATCGAGAGACCGAAGAGCTGATCCTCGACCAGCTTCTTCGACACCACCCGCCCGGCACGGCGCATCAGGATCTCCAGCACGGCCACCTCCCGCGCCGAGAAGAATTGCGGCGTATCGCCGACAAAGACCTGCCGCGCTTCGGTGTCGAAGGTGATGTTGCCGACGCGCAGCGAGCGGCCGAGCAGCTCGCCCGGACGGCGCAGCAGCGCCTGCAGCCGCGCCACCAGCTCCTCCAGCGCGAAGGGCTTGACGAGATAGTCGTCGGCGCCGCTGCGCAGTCCCACGACGCGGTCCTGCACGCCGCCGCGCGCGGTCAGGACCAGCACCGGGGTAGCGTCCTGGCGGGTGCGCAGCTCGCGCAGCACGCCGAGCCCGTCCTCGTCGGGCAGGCCGAGATCGAGCACGATCGCGGCATAGCGCGTGGTCGCCAGCACGCCGCGCGCGTCCTGGGCATTCGCCACCACATCGGCCGCAAGGCCGGCGGCGCCGAGCCCCTTGGTGAGAAGCTCGGCCAGCTCCTTGTTGTCCTCCACCACCAGCAATCTCATGCCGCAGCGATCCTGCGCCAACCCCTTCCGATCGCGGCGCAGTGTAGCATCTTATCGCTCGGTGCGAGATTGCGGCCGGTACCGCGCCAATTCTGCGCCCTTTCGCGCGAATCCCATTGACATGGCGGGCGCCCAGTATCTATCTGCCGGCATTCGCCTCTCGGGCGGATCGTGCTCACGCACAGGGAGCAAGATGGACAGTCACCCTAGATCGGCCACCGTCATCGCCCGTCGCGCGGCAATGGCGGCGGCTCCCGCGACAAGGCATGTCGCCCGACCGGCGCGGGGCGAGCGAGAGGTGACGGCCATCGGCTGACCCTCTCCGGTTCGCCCGACGCCGTGCCGAGCGGCGGAAGGAAGGTGAACCATGAGGGATAGCCTCGCTTTGGCCCTGGTACGGGCCGAATTCTGCCGGGCCTACGCCGCCGAGCGTGCCCGGCCCAAGGACAAGGCAAGCCGGGCCGTCGCGCGCGCCGCCGTCGCGCGGCTGTGGCGTTCGCTCCGCTTCGGGCGCCGCCCGCGCGTCGGGGCCGCCTCGCCCCCCGGGCCGTAGCGACGATTTCCGCTCGCGGCGGCCGGACGCGGCTGTCATTGAATTGACTTTTGCAGCGGCTAGAAGACGCCGCGTGGGGGCTTTCCCCCGGGGGCGGTGAGGGGGATGATCGGCAAGATCAGCATCTTGGCGCTGGGCGGCTTGGCTTTGGCGCTCGCCCGCATGCCCGGCGCCGATGCCCAGATGGTGCCGGTGCCGCAGCCTGCGCCCGTGCCGGTGCCGGCGCAAGGCGCGCCGCCGCCCGAGGACTGGAGCGCGCATTTCCAGCTGACGGGGATCGGGCAGGGCTATCCGGGCTTCCCCGCCAGTGTCCAGGGGCCCAACAGCCTCCCCGCCGGCGGCGAGGTGCGCGACACCATCAGCGGCACGGCCTTTCTCGGCAGGCGCCTGCCTTGGGAGGGCGGCGAGCTCTACTTCAACCCGGAGTTCAACCAGGGTCTCGGCCTCGGCGACACCCGCGGCATCGACGGCTTTCCCAATGGCGAGGCGCAGAAGGCCGGCTATGAGACGCCGGATCCCAACGTGGCGCGGCTCTTCCTGCGCCAGACCTTCGGCCTCGGCGGCGAGCAGGAGACGTTCGAGCCCGACGCCAACCAGCTCGGCGAGACCGTCGACATCTCGCGCGTCACCGTCACCGCCGGCAAGTTCGCCGCGCCCGACATTTTCGACAACAACCGCTACGCCCATGATCCCCGCGGCGACTTCTTCAACTGGAGCATCTGGGAATCCGGCGCCTGGGACTATCCGGCCGACCAGAAGGGCTATACCGGCGGGCTCGCGGTCGAGCTCAACGAGAAGGATTGGGCGCTGCGCGGCGGCTGGTTCCTCGAGCCGACGGTCGCCAATGAGCGCGATCTCGATACCCGCTTCTGGAAGCATTTCGGCGCCGTCACCGAGCTGGAGACGCGTCATCAGTGGTGGGGCGAGCCCGGCGTGCTGCGCGCTCTGGTGTTTGCCAACCGCGCCGATATGGGCAGCCTGCAGCAGGCGGTGGATCTCGCGCAGGCGACCGGTACCCCCGCCGACATCGCCGCGGTGCGGACGGACCGCTGGAAGGTGGGCTTCGCGCTCAACCTCGAGCAGAGCCTCACCGACGATCTCGGCCTTTTTTCCCGGCTGAGCTGGAACGATGGCCGCACCGAGGGCTGGGCCTTCACCGATGTCGATCAGAGCTTCGTCCTCGGGCTCAGCCTCAAGGGGGCATCCTGGGGGCGGGCCAAGGACACCGTCGGCCTGGCCGGCGTGGCCAACGGCCTCTCCCATCCGGCTCAGCTCTTCTTCGCCAATGGCGGCGTCGGCATCCTCGCCGGCGATGGCAGCCTCGATTACGCGCCCGAAGGCATCATCGAGACCTATTACTCCTATAGCGTGATCGATCCCGTCGCGCTGACCTTCGACTATCAGCTCGTCGCCAACCCGGCCTTCAACCAGGAGCGCGGGCCCGTCCACATCTTCGCGCTGCGGGCGCATGTGCAATTCTGAGGCGGGCGCTATGCTTGGTGCCGGTTTCCGCCGCGAGGGACAGCACCGCCATGTATGAGCAGATCCTCTACGCCGTCGAGGACGGCATCGCCACCATCACGCTCAACCGCCCCGACAAGCTCAACGCCTTCACCAACACCATGCGGCTGGAGCTGATCGCCGCCTTCGACGCGGTCGATGCCGATGACGCGGTGCGCGCCGTCATCGTGACCGGCGCCGGCCGCGCCTTCTGCGCCGGCGCCGATCTCTCGGCCGGGGGCAAGACCTTCGACTATGCCGCCCGCGGCGCCATCGCTGCCGACGAGCAGCGCCGCGACGGCGGCGGCACGGTGAGCCTGCGCATCTTCGAATGCAGGAAGCCGGTGATCGCCGCGGTGAACGGGCCCGCGGTCGGTGTCGGCGCCACCATGCAGCTGCCGATGGATATCCGGCTGGCCGCCGAGGGCGCGCGCTTCGGCTTCGTCTTCACCCGCCGCGGCGTCGTGCCCGAGGCCTGCAGCAGCTGGTTCCTGCCGCGCCTCGTCGGCATCCAGCAGGCGCTCGACTGGGTGCTGACCGGCCGCGTCTTCGATGCCCAGGAAGCGCTGGCGGGCGGGCTGGTCAAGCGGGTGCTGCCACCTTCCGAGCTGATGCCGGCGGCACGCGCGCTGGCGCGCGAGATCGCCGACAACACCTCGGCGGTGTCGGTGGCGCTGGCGCGGCAGATGCTGTGGCGCATGCTCGGCGCCGACCATCCGATGGAGGCGCACAAGGTGGATTCGCGCGGTATCCAGATGATGGGCCGCTCGCCCGACGCCTATGAGGGCGTCGCCTCCTTCCTGGAGAAGCGCAAGCCGCGCTTCACCATGCGGCCGAGCGAGGACATGCCGGCCTTCTTTCCGTGGTGGAGCGAGCGGCCCTTCGCCTAGGAGCCTGTCTGGGACATCGGCATTTCGCGTCTGGGCCGACTCCGTTCGATCGCTCCGCGATCGAACCCACAGGGTCCGACCGCAAAGCGGTCGGACGGGTCGGCCGTCGCTCGTCGCTCACGATGCGCACGGCATCGCTTCGCTCCTCCCCCGGATCAAAGTCCGGGGCAGACGCGAAATGACGATGTCGCAGACCCCGCCCATGTCCCAGACAGGCTCCTAGCTGCGCTCGCCGGGCCCGCCCCGCGCCACCATCTCGCGCAGCCGCTTCACCGCGACGGCGAGCTGATAGTCCTTGGCCGTGCCGATGATCGCGGGATCGATGGCCACGTCCTCGGCCGCCTGCTGCTGCGCCACGGTCGATGCGGCGCCCTTGGCTTTGACACCGTCTTCGGGGCCCGTGTTCCGCAGCGCGCCGTGCAAATCGTTCTCGTGCACGATGGTGGCGTCGGCCACCTGCTCGTCCTTCGGCGGCAGCACCACCTGGTCCGGGCTGATGCCTTCGCCCTGGATCGAGCGGCCCGAGGGCGTGTAGTAGCGCGCCGTGGTCAGGCGGAGCGCGCCATGGCCGTCCAGCGGGATGATGGTCTGAACCGAGCCCTTGCCGAAGCTGCGGGTACCGAGGATGGCGGCGCGGTGGCGGTCCTGGAGGGCGCCGGCGACGATCTCCGAGGCGGAGGCCGAGGCGCTGTTGATGAGCACGACCACCGGCACGCCGCGTAGCCGGTCGCCGCCGGAGCGCGCATCGAAGGTCTCGTTCTCGCCCGGCGAGCGACCGCGGATGGAGACGACCGTCCCGCCGTCGAGGAAATCGCCGGCGACGTTCACGGCGCTGTCGAGCAGGCCGCCGGGATCGTTGCGCAGATCGACCACCACGCCGTCGAGCCGCCCGCCCGCGTCACGCCGCATCTGCTCGATCGCATCGACGAACTCGCCCTGCGTCTTTTCCATGAAGGTGGTGATGCGGACGTAGCCGATATGCCCGGGCTCGAGATGCGACTTGACCGAGGCGACGCGGATCACGGCGCGGACCAGCGTGACGTTGAAGGGCGGCTGACCCGCGCGCAGGATCGTGATGCGCACCTTGGTGCCGGCCGGACCGCGCAGCTTGTCGACCGCATCCTTGAGGTTCATGGCATCGGTCGGCTCGCCATTGATGCGCAGGATCACGTCGCCGGGCCTGAGGCCGGCGAGCGCCGAGGGCGTGTCGTCGATCGGCGAGAGGATCTTGAGATGAGTTCTCGTCCCGCGTCAGCTCGGCGCCGATGCCGGTGAATTCGCCATGGCTGTCGGCGAGCATCTCCTCATACTCGTTCTCGTCCATGTAGTCCGAATGGGGGTCGAGCCCGGTGAGCATGCCCTTGAGGCTGTCCTTGGTGAGCTGCGCGCCGTCGACCGGCTCGACATAGCTCGCCTGGACCTTGGTCATGACCTGATGGATGAGGGCGAGGTTGGGATCGCCCGATCCGCCGGAAGGCGCTCCGCCGCAGCCGGCGAGCAGCAGGGCGGCGCCGAGGAAGAGGGTGAGGGCAGGCCGGCGCAAGGAGAAAGCAGTGTTCATGGGTGATGGTCGCTCGTGATATCGGACGATGATGCCATAGCGGATATGCCATATCGGACGATGGTGTCGGAATGAAGGCGGACGGCCGCGCGTCTTCTATTGAAACTCGAATGCCAGCATGGCGCAGAGCGCCACGGTCGAGCAAGGGGCATGAGCGGCGGTTATAGACCGGAGACCGCACGGGGTCATCCTCACGCTTGCGCACGTTTCTGTCATTCTTGTCAACCGGCGCGGGCATGGCCGCGGCCGCGGCCGGCTGCTAGCATCGGGCCCCGCCGGGGAGACGGGTGCGATGGGCTGGAAGGACGATATCGAGGAATTGCGCCGCCGCGAGGCGCTGGCGCAGGAGATGGGCGGCGCCGACAAGGTGAAGCGCCAGCGTGACGGCGGCAAGCTGACGGTGCGCGAGCGCATCGACCGGCTGCTCGATCCCGGCAGCTTCCACGAGCTCGGCGCCATCGCCGGGAAGGCCGCCTACCGGCCGGACGGCTCGCTGGAGAGCTTCATGGCGGCGAATTTCGTCGTCGGCCGCGGCACCATCGAGGGCCGGCCGGTGGTGGTGGGCGGTGACGACTTCACCGTGCGCGGCGGGGCCGCCGACGCCTCGATCCGCGGCAAGCAGATCATCGGCGAGCAGATGGCGCTGGAGCTGCGCCTGCCGCTCATCCGCCTGGTCGACGGCACCGGCGGCGGCGGCTCCGTGCGCACGATCGAGACCGAGGGCCGCACCTATGTGCCGGCCAACCCGGCCTGGGACCTGGTGGTGGCGAATATGGGCACGGTGCCGGTGGTGGCGCTGGGGCTGGGCTCGGTCGCCGGGCTTGGCGCGGCGCGGCTGGTGACGGCGCATTACTCGCTGATGGTCGAGGGCATCTCGCAGATGTTCATCGCCGGCCCGCCGGTGGTGGCGCGGATCGGCCAGACCCTCACCAAGGAGGAGCTCGGCGGCAGCGACATCCATGCCCGCGCCGGCGCGGTCGACGACGTTGTGGCGAGCGAGGACGAGGCGTTCGCGCGCACGCGGCGCTTCCTTTCCTACCTGCCTTCCTCGGTCTATGAGCTGCCGGCGCGCGGACCCGTCGCCGACGAGCCGGGCCGCCGCGAGGAATGGCTGATCGAGGCGGTACCCGAGGACCGGCGCAAGGTCTATGACATGCGGCGCATCCTGCGCGCCGTGCTCGACCGCGACAGCTTCTTCGAGATCGGGCGGAAATTCGGCGGCTCCGCGATCACCGGCCTGGCGCGGCTCGACGGCTGGCCGGTCGCGGTGCTGGCGAGCGACCCCTACATCTATGGCGGCGGCTGGACGGCCCAGGCGTCACAGAAGATCACCCGCTTCGTCGACCTCGCCAACACCTTCCACCTGCCGGTGGTGCATCTCGTCGACATCCCGGGCTTCGTCATCGGGCTCGAGGCGGAGAAGGCCGGCACCATCCGCTACGGCGCCCGCGCGCTCGCCGCGGTCTACCAGGCCAAGGTGCCGTGGTGCTCGATCCTGGTGCGCAAGGCCTTTGGCGTCGCCGGCGCGGCGCATACCAACCATGCGCGCCTCCATTACCGCTATGCCTGGCCCTCGGGCGATTGGGGCTCGCTGCCGGTGGAAGGCGGCATCGAGGCGGCCTATCGCGCCGAGCTCGAGGCCGCCGCCGATCCCGAGGCGCTCCGGCGCGAGATCGAGGCGCGGCTCAACCGGGTGCGCTCGCCCTTCCGCGTCGCCGAGGCCTTCGGCGTCGAGGAGATCATCGATCCCCGCGACACGCGCCCGCTGCTGTGCGAGTTTGCCAATCTTGCCGCCAAGCTGCGCGAGCCGGGACCGGTCGCGACGGCGATGCGACCATAACGGGCGGCGCCGCGCGGGCGGCGACCGCCGGCGAAGGGAGGAAGCATGATGCGTCTTCGACAGGCGAGGCCTGTTCTTTTGCTCGCCGCGCTGTTCCTGCCGGCGCTTCTCGCCGCGGCGCCGGGCGTCGCCGCCGATCCCATCAAGCTCGGATTCTCCGCCGAGCTCACCGGCGGTAATGCTGGCTACGGCAAGCAGGCCCTGCTCACGGCGCAGATCTGGGCGGAGGACGTGAATGCCAAGGGCGGGTTGCTCGGCCGCAAGGTCGAACTCGTCTATTACGACGACCAGAGCAACCCGGCCCTGGTGCCGGGCATCTACGCCAAGCTGCTCGACGTCGACAATGTCGATCTGCTGCTCTCCAGCGGCACCAACATCACCTCGCCCGCCATGCCCACGGTGATCCAGCACAACCGGCTCATCATGGCCACGCTGGCGCTGGCGGTGAACGAGACCTTTCACTACAAGCGCTATTTCCAGACCATGCCTTATGGCCCGGACGGCAAGGATGCGTTGACGCGCGGCTTCTTCGAGGCCGCAATGTCGATGACGCCCAAGCCCAAGACCGTTGCCATCGTCGGCGCCGATGCTGAATTCGCCAAGGGCGCGCTCGACGGCGCGCGGCGCCAGATCAAGCGGCTCGGGCTCCAGACCGTCTACGACCGGACATACCCGCCCAACACCGTCGACTTCACCCCGATCGTCCGCGCCATCGCCGCCGCCAATCCGGAGGTGATCATGGTCGCGTCTTACCCCGCGGACACAGCGAACTTCCTGCGCGCCGCCGGCGAGCTCGGGCTGAAGGCGCGGATCTTCGGCGGGCCGATGGTCGGGCTGCAATCGGGTACCGTCAAGATGCAGTTCGGCGAGCAGTTGAACGGCATCGTCTGCTACGAGCTGTTCGTGCACGAGCCGACCATGCGCTTTCCCGGCACCGACGAGTTCATCAAGAAGTACCAGGCGCGTGCGGCCGAGGCCGGCGTCGATCCGCTGGGCTATTACGTGCCGCCCTTCACCTACGCCACCTTGCAGGTGCTGCAGCAGGCGGTGACCGCGGTCGGCAGCCTCGACCAGGACAAGCTCGCCGCCGACATCCACCAGGCGACATTCAGCACCGTGGTCGGCGACATCAAGTTCGGCCCCGACGGCGAATGGGCGAAGCCGCGCATCCTCACCATCCAGTACCAGAACATCCATGGCCATGGCCTGGAGCAGTTCACCGAGCCCGGCCATCAGGTGATCCTCGACCCGCCGGAGCTGCGCTCGGGCACGCTGCACCATCCCTATGCCGGGATCGGCCATTGAGCCCTAGGCGAAGTCGCGCAGCGAATTCGTCCGAGGCGGCGTCAGCCGTTGCGTCAGCAACGGCGGGAGCTGCACCGATCGAGCTTGGCCTAATTGAGTCCGGACCCTAGGAGGAAGCGATGAGCGGACATGTCGCGATCGTCACCGGGGGCTTGAGCGGTCTCGGCCGCGCCATGGCGCTGGCGCTGGCGCGCAGCGGCGAGGGCGTGGTGGCGGTCGGCCACATCGCCGCGGACGCCGCGCGGCTCGGCGAGGAAGTCGCCGGCACCGAGCTCGGCGAGCGAATTCTGCCGTTGGTTGCCGATCTTCGCCGCCCGGCCGAGTGCGACCGCGTCATCGCGCAAGCGCTCGCGCGCTTTGGCCGGCTCCACATCCTGATCAACAGCGCCGGCCTCACCTTCACCTATATCTGGCCCGACCTCTATCGCCGCGCGGTGAAGCCGAAATTCTGGGAGCTTGGCGACGAGATCGTCCAGACCGTGATGGACACCAATTATGTCGCCGCCGACCAGATGGCGCGGCGCGCGGCGCCGCTGCTGGTGAAGGAGGGCTGGGGCCGCATCATCAACGTCACCACCAAGCTCGACACCATGAACCGCCCGACCTCGGGCCCCTATGGCGCCTCGAAGGCGGCGCTGGAGATGGCCAGCGAGATCTGGGCGCAGGAGCTGGCCGGCACCGGCGTCACCATCAACATCCTCAACCCCGGCGCCGGTGCGCACACGCCGGGCATGGCCACCGAGGCGAGCGCCGCGAGCCGCGCCGGCAGTCTGCCGCGTTTCGTCGAGCCCGACGAGATGGTGCCGCCGCTGCTCTGGCTGGTCTCGCCGGCGGCGGATGCGGTCAACGGCTACCGCTTCGACGCGCTGACCTGGGACAAGAGCCTGCCGCCCGCCGACGCCGCCCGCCGCATCGCGCGCCGCGCGGGGTTCGAGCTGCATCCGCTGGATCCCGGCGCCATTCCCTGATCCTCCGCTGCGGCGCGGGCCCGTGCGTCACCCCTGCGCCACCAGCCGGTTGCGCAGCACGCCCAGCCCCTCGACCTCGAGCTCGACGACGTCGCCGGGCTTGAGGAAGCGCCCGAGCTCCAGCCCGCAGCCGCCGCCCACCGTGCCGGAGCCCAGGAACTCGCCGGCATGGAGCGTCTCCTCGGCGGAGACATGGGCGATGATGTCCTCGAATTTGTGATGCATGGTGCCGCTGTTGCCGCGCGACCATTCCTCGCCATTGACCCGCGCGACCATGGTGAGGTTGTAGGGATCGGCGATCTCGTCCGCCGTCACCAGCCACGGCCCCATGACGTTGCCGGTATCGAAATCCTTGCCCTTGGCGGGGCCGAGCTGGCCCGCCATCTCGCGCATCTGCGCGTCGCGGGCGCTTATGTCGTTGAAGATGCAGAAGCCGAAGATGTGCCCGCGCGCCTCCGCGCGCTTTATGTTCTTGCCGCCCCGGCCGATGAAGATCCCGAACTCGAGCTCATAATCGAGCAGCTTGCAGTAGCGCGGCCAGAGCACGTCCTGGCCGGTGCCGATGACGCTGAAGCGATTGCATTTGTAGTAGATCGGTTGCTCGTACCAGACCTTGGGCAGCTCGATCTTGGCGGGGTCGAGCCGCGCGCCGCCGAGGGCCGCCGGGCTATTGGCGCGGGCGTTGCGCAGATGCTGCTCGAAGCACAGGAAATCGCGCATCTGGCGCGGCTCGGGCACCGGCGCCAGCAGGCGCAATCCCTCAAGTGCCAGCGTGTGCTGCGGCTTCTGCAGCAGGCGCTGCCCATGCTCGAGCCCGGTGCCGCCGCTGTCGATCAGCGCCAGCATGTCGCGGAAATAGGGGGCAGCGTCGGCGGCGGTGAAATCCACCGCCTCGCGCTCTCCCGGCAGCAGCGCGCCGATATGGCGCGCGTCGGCGGTCTCGAAGGTGACGAGCTTCATGGGTCGGTCTTTCCTACTGGGCGGCGTGCCGGTGCTCGGCGTGATAGCGGCCCATGGCGGCGAAGAGCGCCATGGCATCGGGCGGCGCCGCATCGCGGCGGAACTCGCGATAGAGCGCGTGGACGTTGACCAGGATGCGCTCGGGATCGGTCCAATGGGCGAAGGGTGCCAGCGAGATGTCGCGCGCGGCCTCCTCATATCCCAAGCCCGCATCGAAGCGCCGGCGCGCCTCGACGCGCAGATAGTCGAGATAGTGGCGCAGCGCGCGCACGCCCGATTTGTCGGTGATCGGGCCGTGGCCCGGCACCACCGTCTCGACGTCCCAGCCGAGGATGAGATCGCAGGCCCTGAGCCAGTTGGCGATCGGCCCGGCCCAGATCACGGGATGGCCGTTGACGAAGAGGATGTCGCCGGTGAAGACGGTGCGGTCCTGCGGCACATAGATGATGACGTCGCCGCCGGTATGCGCCGGCCCGACCTCGACGAGCCGCACCTCCTTGCCGCCGACAGGGAGCGTGAGCTCGCGCTCGAAGGTACGCGTCGGCAGCGTCAGCGTGATGCCTTCGAAATCGAAGCGCGTGCCCATGACCTCGTGGAAGAAGGCCGCGCCCGCACCCAGCGCCTGCCAGTTGCGCATCATCGCCGCCAGCTCCTCGGGCGTGCGCTGCCTCATCTCCTCGGCGCAGGCGCGGGATGCGATGATCTCGGCGCCCGGCACCAGCTGGTTGCCGAAGGTGTGGTCGCCGTTGGAATGGGTGTTGACCAGCGTGCCGATGCGCTGCGCCGCCGGCGTCGCCGCCCTGAGCGCGCCCAGCATCTCGCGCGTGCATTTGAGATCGAACAGCGTGTCCACCAGCAGGGACTCGCCGCCATCGGTGACGAGGCCGGCATTGCTCCAGCCCCAGGTGCCGTCCGGCTGCAGATAGGCATAGCAGCCGGTGCCGAGATCATGCACGCCTTTGGTATAGGGCCATGCCGGCATTGCATCCTCCTCCCGCGCTTGGTGTTCCGTCTAGGCTGCGGTCCCGGCGTCGGGAAAGCAAGCACGCCGTGGCAGGGCGGCGCTCCGCATGTTAGCCTCGACCCGAAGGAGCGAGAGATGCGGATCGAAGCGGGCGACGTCCTGCTCGTCATCGATGTCCAGAACGATTTCTGTCCTGGCGGCGCGCTCGCCGTGCCCGAGGGCGACGCGGTCGTGCCGGTGGTGAACCGGCTGGCGCGGCACTTTCCCGATGTGGTCATGACGCAGGACTGGCACCCGAGCGGCCATCTCTCCTTCGCCAGCGCGCATCCCGGCCGCCAGCCTTTCGAGACGATCGAGCTTGCCTATGGCGCGCAGACCCTATGGCCGGATCATTGCGTGCAGGGCAGTCGCGGCGCCGCCTTCCATCCCGGCCTCGACCTGCCGCAGGCCGAGCTGGTGGTGCGCAAGGGCTTCCGCAAGGCGATCGATTCCTACTCCGCCTTCTACGAGAACGACCGGCGAACGCCGACCGGGCTTGCCGGGTATCTGCGCGAGCGCGGCTTCCACCGGGTCTTCCTCGTCGGGCTCGCCACCGATTTCTGCGTGCATTACTCCGCGATCGATGCCCGGCGCGAAGGCTTCGCCGTGCTGCTGGTCGAGGATGGCTGCCGCGCCATCGACCTCGCGGGCTCGCTTGATGCGGCGATGCGCGCCATGGCGGCGGCGGGCGTCCAGCGCATCGCCAGCGACGCTCTTGCCGATTGATTGCTGCGCCACGGGATCGTAGCCTCAGGGCGCAGCTCAAGGAGGCGTCCATGGCGGGTCGGTACATCACGGTCAAGGCGAAGGATGGCGGCAGCTTCAAGGCCTATCTCGCCACACCGGAGAAGGGCAGCGGCCCGGGCATCGTGCTGCTGCAGGAGATTTTCGGCATCAACGCCTATATCCGCTCGGTCGCCGACTATTACGCCGAGGAAGGCTATGTCGTGCTGGCGCCGGATTTGTTCTGGCGCATCGAGCCCGGCATCGAGCTGGGCTTCACCGACGACGACCGAAAGAAAGCCTTCGCCTATCGCGAGAAGTTCGACGTCGACAAATCGGTCGAGGATATCGGCGCCACCATCGCCGCGCTGCGCGCGCTGCCGGAATGCAAAGGCAAGATCAGCGCCTTGGGATTCTGCCTCGGCGGGCTGCTCGCCTATCTGAGCGCGGCCCGGCTCGGCGTCGATTGCGCCGTCTCCTATTACGGTGTCGGCATCGAGAAAGTGCTGGGCGAAGCCGCCAAGATCAAATGCCCGATGGTGCTGCACATCGCCGAGAAGGACAGATGGACGCCGCCCGAGGTGGTGAACGCCATCAAGGGCGCCTTCGAGGGCCGGAGCGAGGTCGAGATCTATGTCTATCCCGGCGTCGATCACGCCTTTGCCCGCAAGGGCGGCAGCAATTTCGACAAGCCGGCCTCGATGATGGCGCATTCGCGCTCGATCGCGCTCTTCCACAAGGTGCTGGGGCCCGTCTTCAATCTGAGCGCCTTGTGGGACATGCACGCCTATTACGAGTTCGCCACCCGCGACGTCGACGCCACCATGTCGACCATGGTGGCGCAGCCCTACGTCAACCATGTGCCGACCATGACCGGCGGCGTCGGCTACAAGGAGCTGCACCGCTTCTACCAGCATCACTTCGTCAATTCCAATCCGGCCGATACGCGCCTCATCCCGATCTCGCGCACCATCGGCGCCGACCGCGTGGTCGACGAGATGATCTTCTGCTTCACCCATGACCGCGAGATCGACTGGATGCTGCCGGGGGTGAAGCCCACCGGCAAGTATGTCGAGGTGCCGCTGGTCGCGATCATCAATTTCCGCGGCGACAAGCTCTATCACGAGCACATCTATTGGGATCAGGCCTCGGTGCTGGTGCAGGTCGGGCTGCTCGATCCCAAGCTGCTGCCGGCGGCGGGCGGCGAGACCGCGAAGAAGGTGCTCGACGAGACCCTGCCGTCCAACACGCTGATGAAGCGCTGGGCGGAGAGCGCCAAGGCGGGGTAGGCGCTCCGCCCGCTCGCCCGGCACGAGGGACCGGGGCGCACGCGTCCGCTTGTGCGGCGGGCGCGCCGGCGCACCCGTCTCGTCATCGAACTGCCGCAAGACCGTCACACATCTCTGCTTAACTCCGATCGCGGATCGCGATGTAACTCCGAATTGCATTGCGGCCCGCAATGCACGAAATCGGGTGGAGAAGAAAGAGATGTCGGCACCGGGAACTGCACGAGCGCCTTGGGCTGCCCTGATCCTCGCCGCGGCGCTGGTCGTGCCGGCGGCCGCCGCGACCGCCGGACCGATCCGTATCGGCATGGTGCCGGATGCGGGCGCGACGCAGGTTTCGGTCGAGGAGAAGGCGCCATTGCGCGCATATCTCGAGAAGGCGATCGGCCAGCCCGTCGAGCTGGTCATCCCCACCAGCTACAACGCCACGGTCGAGGGCCTGGGCAACGCGTCGCTCGATATCGCCTATCTCGGCGGCCTCACCTATGTGAAGGCGCATGCGCGCTACGGCGTGGTGCCGCTGGTGCAGCGCGAGGAGGACCAGAAGTTTCACTCCCTCTTCATCACCCAGACGGACTCGCCGATCCGGTCGCTGACCGATCTCAAGGGCAAGCGCTTCGCCTTCGGCGACATCAACTCGACCAGCGGCCACATGTTTCCCTATCTCGCGATGAGCGAGGCCGGGATCGATCCCGACAAGGATCTGAGCTACCGCTACACCGGCAGCCATGCCGCCACCGTGAAGGCGGTCGAGGCCGGCGTGGTCGATGCCGGTGCCTGCGACGAGACCGTCTTCCGCCAGATGACCAGCGACGGCAAGGCCGATCCGGCGAAGCTGCGCGTCTTCTACACCACGCCCGCCTTCGTCGATTACGTCTGGGTGGCGCGCAAGGAGCTCGCGCCCGCCGTGCGCGCGGCGATCGCCAAGGCCTTCACCGCGCTGGCGCCCGGGCGCGGCGATGACGGCAAGGTGCTCGCCATCCTGCGCGGCAAGCATTTCGTTCCGGCCGACGACGCGGAATACGACCGGGTGCGCGCCATCGCCGGCCGCCTCGGGCTGCTCTGATGGCGAGCCCGCTGCTGCGCGTGCACCGGCTCGAGGTACGCCCGCCCGGGGCGGCGGCATCGATCTGCCGCGAGGTCTCGTTCGACCTCGCCGCCGGCGAGCGCACGGCCCTGGTCGGGCCGAGCGGCGCCGGCAAGACCACGCTGCTGCGCGCGCTCAACGGCAGCGTCCCGGCCGTGTCCGGGCGGATCGATCTCGCGGGCGAGACGCTGAGCCTGGGCGGCAAGTCGGCGCTGCGCCGCCTGCGCCGGCGCATTGCCGTCATTCCGCAGAAGCACGATCTCGTCGAGCCCTTGCGCGTCTATCACAACGTCATGGCCGGAGCGCTGGGGCGGTGGTCGGACGCGCACGCCTTGCGCTTCCTGCTCTGGCCGCGGGCCGCCGAGCTCGGCGAGGCGCAGGCGGCGCTGGAGCGCGTCGGGCTCGGCGACAAGCTGCGCGCCCGTGCCGGCACGTTGTCGGGCGGCCAGCAGCAGCGCGTGGCGATCGCCCGCGCGCTGGTGCAGCGGCCGGCGCTGCTGCTCGCCGACGAGCCGGTGGCCTCGCTCGATCTGCGCCTGGCGCATCAGGTGCTGGAGCTTCTCTGCCGGCTGGCGGAGGATGACGGCATCGCGGTGATCTGCTCGCTGCACCAGCCCGATCTCGCGCGCCAGTATTTCCCGCGGGTGATCGAGATGGAGGCGGGCCGGCTGGTCGGTGACGGCGCGCCGCCGCCGCAAGCGCGCGCCGCCGCGGCGCCTCTGGACGTGCGGCGGGAGCGCGCCGCGCGCCGCGCCTGAGCGCCCCCGCATGAACGCCTGGCACAGTCTGCTCGGCACGCTCGCCGGCTTCTTTCCGCCGGATCTGTCGCTGCACTATCTGCGCGCCCTGCTGCCGGCGATCGGCGAGACGATCGGAATGACCGCGGGGGCGATGCTGCTCGCCTATGGCGTGAGCCTGCCGGTCGGGCTCTGGATCGGCGCCCGGCTGCCCGGGACACGGGCGCTGACGGGCGTGCTCTCCGGCGTCCGCGCCGTGCCCGATCTCACGCTCGCGATCTTCTGCGTCATCGCGCTCGGCGTCGGGCCCGGCGCCGGCATGATGGCGCTCGCGATCTATTACGCGGCCGCGCTCGCCAAGGTCTTCGGCGACCTTTTCCGCACCGCCCAGGCGGGACCGCTGGAAGCGCTGCGGGCGGCCGGGGCGAGCCCGCTGCAGGTGGCGCTGCTCGGCATGCTGCCGCTGAAGCTCAGGGATATCCTCAGCTACGGCGCCTACGAGTTCGAAAGCGCCATCCGCGCCTCGGTGATCGTCGGCGCCGTGGGCGGCGGCGGCATCGGCGCTGAGTTGGTGGGCACGCTCAACGCCTTCGATTTCCAGCGCACGGCGACGCTGATCCTGGTCCTGGTGGCGCTGGTCTCGCTGTTCGATCAGCTCACCGTGCTGCTGCGGCGCGATCCGCGCTGGCTCGCCGCGCTGCTGCCGCCGGCGCTCTACTGCACCTGGCGTTTCTGGCCGGCGGCGGCGAGCTTCGCCCATGCCGCAAGCGCGTTCGCTGGCATGCTGCCGCCGGCGCTCGACGCGGCCGCCTGGCACCGGCTGCCGGAACTCTTCGCGGAAACGCTCGGCATGGCGGTGTTCGGCACGGCGTTCGGCGCCGCCGCGGCCTTGCCGCTGGCGCTGCTGTCGGCGCGCAACCTGTCGCCGGCGCCGGTCGCGCTGCCGGTGCGACGCCTGCTCGAAGCGCTGCGCGCGGTGCCAGAAGTCGTCTGGGGGCTGGTGCTCGTCGCCGCCGCCGGCGTCGGCCCCACCGCCGGAACGCTGGCGCTGGCGGTGCATTCGGCCGGCTGCCTCGGCCGGCTCTTCGCCGAATCCCTCGAGAATGTGCGCCGCGAGCCGCTGGTCGCCATCGCGTCCACCGGCGCCTCCGGCGTCGCCGTCGCCGCCTACGCCACCCTGCCGCTGGCGCTGGCGCCGCTCGCCGTCCACACGCTGTTCCGGCTGGAATGGAACGTGCGGCAGGCGACGGTGGTGGGCATGATCGGCGCCGGCGGTATCGGCCAGGCGCTCTACGAGGCGCAGCAGCTCTTCTTCTATCAGCGGATGATGGCCTATCTGCTGCTCACCTGGGCGCTGGTCATCGCCGTCGACCGCAGCAGCGAATGGACGCGCCGCCGTTTCCGCTGGATGGAGATGGCGCCGGAGGAGGTCGCGCCGTGAGCTCAGGCGAAGGCCGGTGCGCCTTGGCGCAGAAAGGCATCGAACCGGCGCGCCGGAGTGTCGGGCCCGAGGCTGTCCGGCAGGATCGAGAAGAGTGGCTTCGACAGGCTGGCCTCGCGCAGGCGCAGCGCGTGCAGCACGCCGGTCTTGACCTCATCGCGCACCGCGCTCTCGAAGGTGATCGAGATGCCGAGCCCGGCGCGCACCGCCTGCTTCACCGCCTCGGTGCTGCCGAGCTGCAGCCCGAGCTTGAGCGCCTTCGCCTCGATGCCGAAGGCCTGCTGCAGCAGGCGCGCGGTCCCGGTGCCGGGCTCGCCGCCGATCATCGGCTCCTGCAGCAGCGCCGCCCGATCGATCGATTTGCGCCGCGCCCAGCCATGCTCCGGCGGGACGATCACCACGAGCCGCTCGCGGCGCCAGATCTCCGCGGCGAAGCCGGGCCTGCCATCCCACCATTCCATCAGGCCGATATCGATCTCGCCTTCCTCGAGGCGCTGCGCCGTCTCGGGGTTGGTGCCGATGCGGATGTCGAGCGGCCCGATCGCCGGCTCGGCCGCGCGGAAGGTGCTGAGCAGCGGCTGCAGCAGATAGACGCCGATATTGCTGCTGGCGCCGATGGCGAGGCCGCCGCTTCTCACCGCGCTCTGCGCCCGTTCGGCGATCCGCAGCAGGGTGCGCGCGAAGGGCAGGAAGCGGGCGCCCCGCGCGGTGGTCTCGGCGCGGGCGCGATGGCGCTCGATCAGCGGGTAGCCGAGCGCGGCCTCGAGCTTCTTGACGTGCTGGGAAGCGGTCGGCTGCGCGATGCCGAGACGGGCGGCGCCGTCGCGGAAGCTGCCGGCCTCGATGATGGCAAGAAAGGTGCGGACTTGGTCGAGATCGATCATGGCAGCAGCGCGGGCGGCGGCTCGGCGAGACGGTTGACCGCGCCCGACGGCGTCTGCCCGCCGAGCGCCTCGAGCAGGCTCGTCGCCGCCTGCAGCGCGATCTCGCGGCGGACGCGATCGACGGCGGAGCCCAGATGAGGCGTGAAGAGCGTCTTGTCCGGCGCGTCGCGCAGCCTTTCCTCGATCTCGAGCGGCCGGCCGGCGAGCGCCCAATCCTCCATCGCGAAGGTGTCCGCGGCATAGCCGCCGAGCGCGCCGCTCTCCAAGGCCTCGGCGAGGGCGGCCTCGTCGACCAGCGAGCCGCGCGCGGTGTTGACCAGCAAGGCGCCGGGCTTCATGCGCGCGAGGAAGTCCCGGTCGACGAGACGCAGCGTCTGCGGCAGCAGCGGCAGGCAGAGCACGACGAAGTCGCTGCGCGCCAGGAGATCGTCGCGCGATGCTCGCTGCAGGCGCAGCGCATCCTCCTGATCGGGCGAGAGCGGCTCGCTGTCGCTGTAGAGCAAGGTCGCGCGGAAGCCGGCGAGGCGGCGCGCCACCGCCTTGCCGACGGCGCCGGCGCCGAAGAGACCGACGGTGCTGCCGTCGATGCCCTGGCCGTAGAGGACCGGGCGCCAGCCGTGAAACCCGCCCGAGCGCACCAGCCGGTCGCCCGCCATGATGATTGCGCGCCAGGCCGATCATCAGCCCGATCGTCAGCTCGGCCGTGGGGACGGTGAGGAGGTCGGGAACGATGGTGAGCCAGACCTTGCGGCGCGAGCAGGCGGCGATGTCGAAATTGTCGTAGCCCTTGAGCGCGCAGGCGATGGCCCGCAGCTCCGGGCACTGCGCCAGGAAGGCATCGTCGACATGGTCGGTCATGAAGGCGATCAGGCCATGGGCATCGCGGCAGCGGCGCGTCACCTCCGCGCGCGGCAGGGCGTCCCGCGTCTCGTTGGCGAGCACGCTGCAGTGGCGCTCCAGCAGCTCGACGACCTCCGGATGAACCCAGTTCGTGATGACGATTTTCGGTCGGGACGCTGCGCGGCTGAATTGCATTTCACGATCCAAAGAGGAATAACATCGCAAAACGCAATTTATACGGCGGCGCGCTCCCGGTCAAATGGCGCGATGCCCCGCCGCCCGGCTCAGCGCCGGTCCGCCTCCGGCTCGGCGCAGCCGGCGAGCCGCTTTTCTTCGGCCGCGAGCTGCGCCGGCGGCAGCAGCGGATGAGCCACCTGAAGCTCTTCGCCGCTGGCGGCGTCGCCGTTCCGGGCGCGGTCCTCGAGCACGAAGAAGCCGCCGCCGGGATCGCCGGCGACAACGATGGTCCAGTCGCCGATGGCGCCGCCCTCGGTGGCGGCCAGCGCGGCAAAGAGATTGGTGTCGGCGAGGCTCTCGACATGCCGCAGGCGGTAGCGGTGGCCGGCCAGCGTCACCGCGCTCTCCCCGCGGCGGAGGGCGCGCGCGACCTCGGGCCGCAGCCGATCGATATGGATGTGAAGCTGCCCGTCGCTGCGTCCCCAGACGGAATTGATCGCCAGCGACAGCTCGCTGTCCGCGACGGCATGGCCGGCCGCGCGGGCGACGCAGCCGCGCGCCGACCAGGCTTCTGCAAAGTAATCGGGCGCATCGCCCGCTTCGATCCGCGGATCCTCGATCCCCCAGCGCCGGTCGGTGGCGACCAGCAGGAATTGCGTCGTCCCTCTTATATCCCTGAGGATCGCGTAGCCCTTGGCGGGATCGACGAGCAGGCAGGGATCCGGCGCGCCCGTCACCTGCTGATCGGCGATGCAGCGCTGCACCAGCGGCCAGAGCTTGGTGCGCGGAGCCGCATTCTCGCTGGCGCACGCGCCGATCGCGGCACAAAGCAGGACCAGCAGGACCAGGCGCCTCACGGGGCCTCCTCTTGCGGCGGGGGGCGAACTCTACCAATCTCGATCGCCGCTGTCGCCCGCGCGGGGGCGGCGTAACAGGGAGGAGGTGCCATGCTCGTCGGCGTTTTCTACTTCCCCACCGATTACGGCATCGCGATCGGCGAGTTGGCGCAGGCGCTCGAGGCGCGGGGCTTCGACTCGCTCTTCGTCTGCGAGCACACCCACATCCCGGTCAGCCGGCGCACGCCGTTCCCCGGCGGCGGCGAGCTGCCCAAGCGCTACGCGCATACCCATGATCCCTTTGTCGCGCTGTCGTTTGCCGCCGCGGCGACGCGGACCCTGAAGATCGGCACCGGCATCGCGCTCATCCCGCAGCGCGATCCCATCATCACCGCCAAAGCGGTGGCGAGCCTCGATCAGCTGTCGAACGGCCGCTTCATCTTCGCCATGGGCGGCGGCTGGAACGCCGACGAGATGGAGAATCACGGCGCGCGCTACGAGACCCGCTTCAAGCTGCTGCGCGAGCGCGTGCTGGCGATGAAGGCGCTGTGGACGCAGGAGCAGGCCGAGTTCCACGGCGAGTTCGTCGATTTCGACCCGGTCTGGCTCTACCCCAAGCCGAAGCAGCAGCCGCATCCGCCGCTCTTCCTCGGCGGCGAGAGCGATCACACGCTGAAGCGCGTGGTCGAGTTCTGCGACGGCTGGTTCCCGCGCCCGCGCAGCGGCTGGGAGCCGAAGGCGGCGGTGACGCGGCTGCGCGCAGGCGGCGCTCGCCGCCGGGCGCGACCCGGCGAGCCTCTCGATCACGGTGTTCGGCGCGCCGGCCGATGCGGCGGGGCTCGCGCCTTATCGCGAAGCCGGGATCGAGCGCGTGCTGCTGGCGGTGCCGGATCGCAGCCGCGACGAGATTCTTCAGGTGCTCGACAAATACGCGCCGCTCGCGAGGGGCTGAGGTGCCGCTCAAATCCCCAGCCAGCGGTGCTTCACCGTCTCGGCGGCGGCGAAGTCCGCCGGCGTGCCGCTCCAGCGCACCTGGCCCTTGCCCAGCACCGCGACCTCGTCGGCGAACGCCAGCGCGAAGGGCAGGTTCTGCTCGACCAGCAAAATGGCGAGGCCGGTCGATTTGAGCTGGCGCAGCACCTCTTCGATGCCGTCGATGATGATCGGCGCCAGCCCTTCGGTCGGCTCGTCGAGCAGCAGCAGGCGCGGATTGGTCAGCAGCGCGCGCGCGATCGCCAGCATCTGCTGCTCACCGCCGGAAAGCCGCGTGCCGCCGGTGTTGCGGCGCTCGTGAAGCCGGGGGAAGAGCGCGAAGACGCGCTCGAGCGTCCAGGCCTCGCCCTCGGCGGCGCCGGTGCCGCGCGCCGCCACCGTCAGATTCTCCAGCACCGACAGCGAGGGGAAGATGCCGCGCGTCTCCGGGACGTAGCCGAGCCCGGCGCGGGCGATGCGGTGCGGCGACGCGCCGGCGATGTCGTGGCCCTCGAAGCGGATGCTGCCGGCGCGGGGCCTGAGCACGCCCATGATGGTCTTGAGCACCGTCGTCTTGCCGGCGCCGTTGCGCCCGAGCAGGCTCAGCACGCGGCCCGAACCCGCCGCCAGCGAGACGCCCTGCAGCACGTCGCCATTGCCATAGGAGGCATGGACCTGATCGAGCCGGAGCAGCTCCCCGCTCACGGCGCGCGCTCGCCGAAATAGCGCCGCCGCACCGTCTCCGAGGCGCGCACCTCGGCGGGCGTGCCTTCGATCAGCACCCGGCCGTAATCGAGCACGATGATGCGTTCGGCGATCTCGAACACCACCTCCATGTCATGCTCGACGATGAGCAGCGCGATGTCGCGCGGCAATCCGGCGATCAGCGCGGTCATTGCCGCCGTCTCCTCGGCGCTCATCCCCGCCGTCGGCTCGTCGAGCAGCAGCGCCTTGGGCGCGCCGGCCAGCGCCAATCCCAGCTCGAGCTGGCGCTGGGTGCCGTAGGCGAGGCTGCGCGCGCTGCGGTCCAGCACCTCCTCAAGCTGCAGCCGCCGCGCCAGCGCCTCGACCGCGCCGGCAAGTCCCGGCTGCCGCGCGAAGCGGCGCCAGAACACGGCGCCCTGTCCCCGGGCGATCGTCAGCGCCAGCGCCAGGCTGTCGCGCACGCTGAGATCGGGGAAGAGGTTGTTGCGCTGGAAGCTGCGGGCAAGGCCAAGACGCGCCCGCGCATCGCACGACAGCCGCGTCACGTCGCGCCCGGCGAGCAGCACGCTGCCGGCGTCGGGCCTGAGCTCGCCGGCCAGCAGGTTGAACAGCGTCGTCTTGCCGGAGCCGTTGGGGCCGACCACGGCGTAGCGCGCGCCTGCCGGCAGATGCAGCGAGACCGCGCGCGTCACCTCGAGCGCGCCGAAGGATTTGGCGAGGTCGCGCGCCTCAAGCATCGCCGGAGGCCGTGCGCCGGCGCATCAGACCCATCAGCCCGCCGCCGGCGAACAGCACCATGGCGACGAAGAACAGGCCCATGGGCAGCATCCAATAGGCGGTGAGCCCCGACAGGTAATTGCGCAGCATCACCCAGATCGCCGCGCCGGCCACCGGCCCCGCCAGGCTGCCGAGCCCGCCGATGATGACCATGATCAGCACCTCTCCCGAGCCGGTCCAGACCAGCAGCTCGGGCGAGACGAAGCCGGTGCGCCAGGTCTGGAGGCATCCGGCGAGCCCGGCGAGCGCGCCGGCAAGCGTGAAGGCGGCGAGCTTGTAGCGTTCGACCGGGAGGCCCAGCGCGCGGGCGCGGTGCTCGTTCTGATGGAGCGCCACCAGCATGCGTCCGAACGGCGAAGCGGTGACGAGCGTCAGCAGCAGATAGACCAGCGCCGCGGCGACCACCGCGACGAGCGCAAAATCGCCGGGGTTGGAGAGATCGAGGCCGATCGCCGACAGATCGGGCGCGGTCACGCCGGACAGGCCGCCGACGCCGCCGAAGCCGGGCGCGCGCTGAAAATAGGCCCAGCCCATCTGGCCGAAGGCGAGGGTGATCATGATGAAGAAGACGCCGCCGAGCCGCACGGCCACGGCGCCGACGAGGAGCGCGCTCACCGCCGCCACCGCGATCGCCACCGGCAGCGCCAGGGCCGGCGGCCATTTCAGGAACAGCGTCAGGCTCGCGAGCGCATAGGCGGCGAGGCCGAAGAAGAGGGCGTGGCCGAGAGACACCATCCCGGCATAGCCCACCAGCAGGTCGAGGCTCATGGCGAAGATCGCCCAGACCGCAATCTCGCCGAGCCGGTCCTCGCCGGCATAGCCCGAGAACTGCCAGGCGGCGAGCGCCGCCAGCAGCAGCAGCAGGGCGACGAGATGCTGCCGGCGCCCGCCGCTCATGACGTGTGCCGCGCCGGCAGGAGCCCGCGCGGCCGGAACAGCAGCACCAGCGCCATCACCGCATAGATCATGGAGCTGGCGAAATCCGGGATCAGCACCGCGCCGAAGGTCTCGGCCATGCCGATCAGCAGCGCGCCGAGGAAGGCGCCGGCCAGCCGCCCGGGGCCGCCCACCACCACCACGATCAGCGTCGGGATCAGCACCGTCATGTCCATGCCGGGATAGATCTCCAGCACCGGCGCAGCGACGACGCCGGCGAGCCCCGCGAGCCCGCAGCCGAGGCAGAACACGGCGAAGAAGGCGCGCTCGACGTCAAGCCCGAGGGTCGCCGCCATGACCCGGTCGTCGACGCCGGCACGCACCACCGCGCCGAGCCGCGTGCGCTCGAGGCCGAGATAGAGCACCAGCGCCAGCACCAGGCCCAGCGCGATGATGAAGAGGCGATAGGCGGGATAGATCTGCCCCAGGATGCGGACGCTGCCGGCGAGCACCGCAGGCGCCGGGAGCGTCTGCGCGTAATCGCCCCAGATCAGCCGCACCGTGTCGATGCCGACGAAGATGAGGCCGAAGGTGACGAGCACCTGCTTCATCGCGCCGGCCGCCTGCATGCGCCGCAGCAGCAGCGCGTAGAAGATCGCGCCGAGGGCGGCGGCCGCGGCCGGGCCGGCCACGAGCGCCACCCAGAACGAGCCCGCATGCGCGGCGGCGGTGAAGCCCACGAAGGCGCCCACCATATAGAGCGTGCCGTGGGCGAGATTGATGAAGTTCATCATCCCGAACACCACCGACAGCCCGACCGCCAGCAGGAACAGCAGCATGGCGAGCTGCAGCCCGTTCAGCAGCTGAAGCAGAAGAAAGCCGGAATCCATGGGTTCACTCGGCGCAGAGAAACCGTCCCGCTGCAGGTCGGCGGCGCGTCCTTCGGCATGCGTGCTTCGCACGCAAGCTCAGGGTGAGGAGGATATTGTGAGGGCACGAAGAATATCCTCTTCCTGGGCTGGCGCCCGGAGGGCGCCTGTCGAAGGACGCAGGCTGTCGATCCAGCCTCCTCGACCAGAGCGGGACGATAGCCGTCTAGAGCTTGCAGCCGTTCGGCGGGTCCTGCACCGCCGGGATCTTGTCGAGGACGTGGAAGTCCGGCTTGCCGCCTTCCTCGCGGACTTCGTAGATGTACATGTTCTGGATGATGTTGTTGGTCTTGGGATCGATGCGCAGCGTGCCGCGCGTGCCCTGGACCGTCACCGAATGCAGCGCCTTCACCAGCGCCGCCTTGTCCGCGGTCTTGCCCTTCACCGCCTTGAGCGCGGCGATGATGAGCTTGCCGGTGTCGTAGCCCTGCGCCGCGAACTCGGAGCCGGTGCGGTGGTACTTCGCCTGGAACTCCTTCTGGAAGGCCTTGTTCTCCGGCGTGTCGATCGTCGGCACGTAGTTGAGGATGCCGAGCACGCCCACCGCCGCCTCGCCCTCGCCGGGCAGGTTGAGGGGCGACACCAGCCACCCGGCGCCGGAGAGCTTGATCTGCCCCTTGAGGCCGAACTCGCTGAACTGCTTGACGAACGCCGTCGCCGGCGGTCCCGCGAAGAAGGTGAAGACGGCAGACGGCTTCGCCTCCTTGATCTTGGCGAGATAGGGACCGAAATCGCTGATCGGACCGAAGGGCGGATATTGCTCGCTGACGATCGTCCCGCCCGCCTTGGTGAAGGTGCGCTTGAAGCCGTTCATCTGCTGATGGCCGGCGGCGTAGTCGAAGGCGATGAGGGCCGCCGTCTTGTAGCCGTGCTTCACCATCCACGGCCCCATCTCGCGCACGATCTGGTCGTTGGAGAAGGAGGTGCGCAGCACCCAGGGGCTGCAATGCTCGCCGGTGGCCTCGTTGTCGCCGGCATTGGGGATGAGCAGCGGCGTCTTCGAGCGGTTGGCGACATCGAGGAGGGTGGCCATCTCGTTGGAGCCTACGGGGCCCACCAGCATGTCGACCTTGTCCTCATACACCAGCTTCTTCGCCATCGCCTGCGCAACGTCGGGCTTGCCGGTGGAGTCCTGGCGCAGCACCACGATCTTGCGGCCGTCGACCGCGCCGCCGGCATCGGCGATCGCCATCTCCAGGCTGTCGGCGATCTCGTTGGCGAGCGGCACGTAGGGGCTGCTGGAGAAGGGCAGGACCACGCCGATCTTGATCGGCTCCTCGGCGAGCGCCGGAGCCGCGGCAAGCAAAAGGGCGAACGCCGCGACCGCGGCGGAACGGGGAATGGACATCATGAAGCCTCTCTCCTGTTGCGGCGGTTCTGGGCGGTGGTAGCGACGCGGCCCGCCAGCCACGTCGCGTTGCGGTGATCGTAATCGGGGTCGAGGTTGCGCACCATGCGGTGCAGATGGGCGCGGAACTGGGCGCGCTCGGCCGCGGAGAAGCCGCGGAGCGCGCGCTCGTTCTGCTCGACGACGCGCGGCAGCACGCGGCGGAACGCGTCCTTGCCGGCGGCGGTGAGCGAGAGGCGCACGCTGCGCCGGTCGAGCGCGTCGGAGCGCCGCGCCACCAGGCCGGTCTCGGCCATGCGGTCGAGCGCGCGCGTCAGCGTCGTGCGGTCGATGGTGGTGACGTCGGCGAGCTCGTTCATGGTGCAGTGGGAGCGCTGCTGCAGCACGGCGAGGATGCGCCATTGCGGCACGCTGATGCCGAGCGGCGCGAGCTTCTCGGCGAGCGCCAGGTTGCGGCGGCCGAGGATCTGGGTGAAGAGGTAGAAGACATGGCTCTCGAGCTCCAAGGACGGCGCCGCCGGCGCTTCGCGCGCAACGCTCCGCACTGCCCGATGGCCCACGCCGTTCCTCCCGCCGCTCTTTGCTGTTGACGACGACCTGATGCCGACCCTAGCATAAGAAAAGTGCAAATGCACATACTATATCCGGAGGAGCGACATGACGCGTGACGCCGCCGCGATCCGCGCGCTGATCGAGCCCGATCGCGTCCATCGCGACATCTACGTCGATCCCGAGCTGTTCGAGCTCGAGCTTGAGCGCATCTTCGGCCGCGCCTGGATCTGGGTCGGCCATGAGAGCCAGGTGAAGACCCCCGGCGACTATATCGCCACCACCATCGGCCGGCAGCCGGTGGTGATGAGCCGGCACACCGACGGCAAGATCCACGTGCTCCACAACCGCTGCGGCCATCGCGGCGCCAAGGTGGTGGGCGACCGCCAGGGGAACGTGAAATTCTTCCAATGCTGCTATCACGGCTGGACCTATCGCACCGACGGCACGCTGAAGGGCGTGCCGATGCAGCGCGGCTACGAGGGCACCGGCTTCGATATCAGGGATCCCCGCTACGGCATGATGAAGCTGCCGCGGGTCGAGACCTATCGCGGCTTCGTCTTTGCCAGCCTGGCCGAGACCGGGCCCAGCCTCGCCGACTACCTGGGCGACGCCCGCTCCTCGATCGACGACATGGTCGACCGCTCGCCCGAGGGCGCGCTCGAAGTCGTCGGCGGCTGCTTCCGCGTCGTCTTCCGCGCCAACTGGAAGATCTTTCTCGAGAACCTCAACGACACGATGCATCCGATGGTGGTGCACGAATCCTCGGTCGATGCCGGCCGGCTCTGGGCGGGCGAGCATCTGGCGCAAGGCGCTCCCGACCCGCTGCCGGTGCGCTTCACCCGCAACAACGGCTTTCCCTACGATTTCTGGGAGAAGCTGACGCTCAAGGCGCATGCCAACGGCCACAGCTTCATGGGCGGCATCTTCCCGCCGCGCCGCACCGACCCCGTCTACATGGAGTACATGGCGGCGATGGAGAAGGCCTACGGCAAGGAGCGTACCGAGCAGATCCTCGCCGTCGACCGGCACAACACCATCTTCTATCCCAACATCTCGATCCAGTCGGGCTACCAGCAGCTCCGCCACATCCGCCCGCTCGCGGTCGATCGCACCCAGATGGACGTCTACGCGTTCCGCCTCAAGGGGGCGCCGGACGAGTTCTACAAGCACACGCTGATCTATTCCAACATGGTGAACGCGCCGAGCTCGATCGTCATGCCTGACGATCACGAGGCCTATAACCGCGTCCAGGAAGGGCTGGCGGCGCAGGCCACGCCCTGGGTCAGCCTGCATCGCGACGCCGGCCGAGAGCGGCGCGAAGCGGAATGGACGAGCGCCAACGGCACCAGCGAGCTGCCGATGCGCAACCAGTACCGGGCCTGGCTCGGCTACATGGCGGCGGAGGGCTGAGATGACGATCACCCTGGGCAAGGTCGAGGCGGCGACGCTGCCGGATCTGCGCGCGCTGGAGCAGTTCCTCTATCGCGAAGCCATGCTGCTCGACGACAAGCGCTGGCCGGAATGGCTCGCCCTCTACAGCGAGGATTGCTTCTACTGGGTCCCTTCGGTGGTCGGCCAGAAGGACCCCGTCGACACCGTCTCGCTCTACGCCGAGGACCGCATGCGCCTCGAGATGCGCGTGATCCGCGTCACCCATCCGCATGCCTACAGCCAGGACTTCCCGACGCGGACGAGCCATGTCGTCGGCAACGTCATGCTCGACCCCGAGAACGGCCGCGGCTTCGACGGCGGGCTGTCGCCCAAGGCCGATCTGGTGGTGCGCTCGAGCGTGCAGATCCTCGAGTTCCGCAAGGAGGAGCAGCGCCTCTTCGGCGGCACGGTGCGCCATTGGCTGCGCCGCGCCGGCGGCGATTTCCGCATCGTCCTGAAGCGCATCGACCTCGTCAATTGCGATGCGCCGATGGAAGTGGTGCAGCTCTTCCTCTGATCCCATGAGCCTCTCGCCCGCGCGCAGCGTGCTGCTGGCGCTGCACTACCAGAACGAGGTGCTGCATCCCCGCGGCAAGATCCGCATCGGCGTCGCCGAGGCGAGCCCCGAGCGCGCGGCGCTCGTCGCCGCGGCGCAGCGGCTGCTTGCCGGCGCCCGCGCCCGCGGCGTGCCGGTGATCTCGGTGCGCATCGCCTTCGACGAGGGGTATCGCGCGGTGGCGCAGAATTCCGAGCTCTGGCGCCGCGTCGTCGCCGACAAGGCGATGGTGGAAGGCAGCTGGGGCGCCGACTTCCATGAAGGGCTGGGGCCGCTGCCCGGCGAGTTCGTCGTCACCCATCAGCGCAACAACGCCTTCCATGGCTCGCCGCTTGCCGATCTGGTGGCGCTCCTGCGACCCGAGCGGCTGGTGGTGGCCGGCATCTCCACCACCTATGTCGTCGAGAGCACGGTGCGCCATGCCTCCGATCTCGGCTATCGCGTGGTGGTGGCGGCCGATGCCTGCTCCTCGGCCAATCCGGCGATGCACCGGGCGAGCCTCGAGGCGATGGCGCTGCTGGCGGAGATCGCCACCGTCGATGGCGTGCTCGCCCAGTTCGCCGCAGCCTGAGCGCCCGGTGCGCGCGGCCGCGCCGCGTGCTATGAACGGCGACAGCCGACAAGGGAGCCGCCAGATGCAGCAGCCGACCGAGATCACCCCGTCCCTCAGCGTCGCCGGGCAGATCAGCAAGGCCGACATCGCCGAGCTCGCCCAAGCCGGCTTCGCCGCCATCATCAACAACCGGCCCGACCGCGAGGAGCCCGGTCAGCTCAGCGCCACCGAGGCCGAGGAAGAGGCGAAGAAGCAGGGGCTGGCCTACCACTATCAGCCGATCGTCACCGGCGCCATCACCCGCGCGCAGGTGGCGGAGTTCCAGAAGCTGCTGCTGCGCAGCCCGACGCCGGTGCTGGCGCATTGCCGCAGCGGCACGCGCTGCTATCTCATGTGGGCGGCGAGCCGGGCCCTCTTCGACGGCGAGAGCCCGCTGAAGCTGGTCGCCGAGGCCGCGGTCAAGGGCTACGATCTGCGCGTGCTGCCGAGCCTGGTCGAGAAGCTCGAGGCGGATCGCTGACCGCCGCCCGCCTCAGGGCGGGTCCCAGTGCGGTCCCCAGCCGGGATCGACGATCCTGAGATCGCCGCGCAGCGCATCGATCACGGCGCGATCCTCCTCGGCCAGCGTGAAATCGAAGATGTCGATATTGGCGGCGGCATGGGCGCGGCTCGCCGCTTTCGGGATGGCGGCGACGTTCTCCTGGTCGATCAGCCAGCGCAGCGCCACCTGCGCCGCCGACTTGCCGTAGGTGCGCCCGATCGCGGCGAGCGCGCCGTCGCGCTGGACATGGCCGCGCCCCAGCGGGCTGTAGGCGGTCAGCATCAGCCCGTGGCGCTTCAGCGCCGCCATCACCGGGCGCTGCGACAAGAAGGGATGGTACTCGACCTGGTTGCAGAGGAGATCGGCGCCCAGCGTCTCCACCGCCTCCTGCAGCAGCTTCACCGTGAAGTTGCTGACGCCGATGAAGCGCGCCTTGCCTTCCTGGCGCAGCCGGGCGAGCGCCGCCAGCGTCTCGCCCAGCGGCGCCTCGCCGCTCGGCCAGTGGATCAATAGCAGATCGACGTGATCAAGGCCGAGCCGCTTCAGGCTCTCCTCGGCCGTGCGCCGCGCCTCGGCCGCGCCGAGATTTCCCGGCGCCAGCTTGGTGGTGAGGAAGATCTCCTCGCGCGCGATGCCGCTGTCGCGCAGCGCGGCGCCCACCTCGGTCTCGTTGCCGTACATCTGCGCGGTGTCGATATGGCGATAGCCCAACTCGAGCGCCTGGCGGACCGCCTCGCGGCACGTGCGGCCGTTGAGCTGCCAGGTGCCGAGCCCGATCGCCGGAACGCGGGCGCCTTTGATCTCGACCTGCTTCATCGCCGATCCCCCCGTCACAAGGCTAACAGAGGACCGCCGCGTCGCCTCCCGGAATTTTCAAGGGTAGCGCCGGCGCGCGCGGCTTCGCTAGCATGGACGGCGACAACGCGGAGGAACGGATGCGCATCCTGGTGCTCGGTGCCGGCGCCATCGGCGGCTACTACGGCGGCAGGCTGGCGGAAGCCGGTGCCGACGTGACCTTCCTGGTGCGGCCGCGCCGGGCGCAGAGCCTGGCCGAGCGCGGTCTCGTCGTCCGCAGCCCGCTCGGCGACATCGAGCGCAAGGTCAGGACGGTGCTGGCCGGCGGGGTGCGCGAAAGCTTCGATCTCGTGCTGCTCTCCTGCAAGGCCTACGACCTCGACAGCGCCATCGAGGCGATCGCCCCGGCGGTCGGGCCGCACGGCGCGATCCTGCCGCTGCTCAACGGCATCAACCACATGGCGGTGCTCGCCGGGCGCTTCGGCGCGGAGCGCGTGCTCGGTGGCGCCTGCGGCATCGGCGTGCTGCTCGAGCCCTCGGGCGCGGTGCGCCATGTCGGCAGCCTGGAGTGGCTCACTTTCGGCGAGGTCTCCGGCGAGCGCTCGGCGCGCTGCGACGCCATCGCGCGGGTCCTCGCCGCCGCCAAGGTCAACGCCACGCTCAATGACAACATCATGCAGGCGATGTGGGACAAGTTCGTCATGCTCGCCTCGCTGGCCGCGGCGAGCACGCTGACCCGCGCCAATGTCGGCGAGATGCTGGCGGCGCCGCTGGGCGAATGGCTGGTGCTGGAAGCACTCGCGGAATGCGCGCGCGTCGCCGCCGCCGATGGCCATCCGGCGACCCAGGAGGCGCTGGAGCGCACGCGCAAGATGCTGACGACGCGCGGCTCGGTCTTCACCGCCTCGATGCAGCGCGATCTCGTCGCCGGCGGCGCCACGGAAGGCGATCACATCATCGGCGACCTGGTGCGCCGCGCCGACCGGCGCGGCGTGGAGGACGTGCCGCTGCTGCGCATCGCGCTCGCCAATCTGCAGGTGCACGAGGCTCGCCGCAGGAACGCATAAGCTCTGCCCATCGGCGTGGGATTTATCCCACTGTTCTGCCCACTATTGCGGTGGGCACGTTTGTGGTTGATTTTCTCGCCCACCCGACCCGGAATAGGCCAGGGAGGAAAGGGCGATGGACAACAACGAATCGCTGCTGGGCGAAATCTCGGGCTATTGCCGCCGCGTGGGCATGGCGGAATCGACCTTCGGCCGGCTCGCCGTCAATGACGGCAAGCTGGTGAGCCGGCTGCGGGTCGGCGGTCGCGTCACCACCGAGACGGTGCAGCGGGTACACAGCTTCATCGAGCAGCATCGCCAGGGACCGCTCGGCCGCCGCGGCCGGTCGCCGCTGACCAATGGCGCGGCGATCCCGCCGGTGCTGCCGCGCCCGGCCGAGGCGCAGGCCGGCGGCGCCCGGAATTTCCGCTTCTACGACAACCGCCAGAAATATCTGCTCTTCGTCACCACCTGCGGCGAGAAGCAGATGGTGGCGCAACGCGTCGCCATGGAGCTCGCCAGCCTCCACCCGCGGCCGCCGGCGCTGCGCGTCTTCGATGCCGGCATCGGCGACGGCACGGTGCTGTCGCGGGTGATGCGCGCCATGCATTACCGCTTCCCGACCATGCCGTTCTACATCGTCGGCAAGGAGATCAGCCTCGAGGATGTCCGCCTTGCGCTCGAGAAGATGCCGGACCGGCTCTTCGAGCATCCCGCGACGATGCTGATCATCACCAACATGTACTACTCCGAGGCGCCCTGGCTCGCGCCCAATTCGGTGACCGCGGCGACCAGCCTGGTGTGGCGGGAGGTCGGGCTCACCGGCACCACGGCGCATGATTTCGAGCGCCAGATCGGCGAGCTCCATCCCTTCCTCGCCGAGCATTGGCGGGCGCGCTCGAGCGCCGCCACCGGCAACCCGCTCTACGAGAAGCCGGTGGTGCTGGTGCTCTATCGCGAGGACCACAAATTCCTGCTCGACCAGGTGCGGCCGCGCCGCGGCGCCGCGCGCGCCGATTACGATCTCGTCATCGCCTCGCAGCCCTATCGCGCCCGCGCCTCGGTCGAGTTCAAGGCGAAGAAGATCGTGGCGCCGCTCGCGCGCAGCCTCGGGCCGGGCGGCAGGCTCATCGCCATTCATTCCCATGGCCAGGACCCCGGCCTCGAGATCATCCAGAAGGTCTGGCCCGGCGAGAATCCCTTCACCACCGACCGCCACCAGCTGCTGCGCGCCACCAAGGCCGAGCTCGGCGGCGCCGGCCGCGACCTCAACTTCTCGGCCTATGCCGATGCGCGCTCGCTCTTCCGCTACGACATGCACACGCTGCCCAGCGAGATCAGCGAGACCATCGGCACCTCGACGCTCTTCGCCGCCTGGAACGCCGCGATCTATGTCGCGCAGATCGAGGATCAGCGGCTCTCCGAGGCGATCAGCAGCGGCGCCTATCTGCAGGCGACCAAGGAGGTGCTGCAGCGGCATGGCGGACTCTGGTTCTGGGACGAATCCTACGTCATCTCGCGCAAGCGCGATTCGGCATGAGCCGGCGCCAGCGCATCGTCGAGCTGATGCGCGGCGCATCGCTCGAGGTCTCGGCGCGCGATCCGCTGGCCGGGCCGGCCCTTGCCGAGCTGGTGACGCCCGGCACCGCCGTCTTCATCAACATCACGCCGGGCGACACGCATCACGGGATGGTGGCGGCGGCGGCGCGGCTGCAGCGCGCCGGCTTCCGCCCGGTGCCGCATGTCGCGGCACGGCCGCTGGCGAGCTTTACCCAGCTCAACGACTATCTCCGGCGGCTCGCGGGCGAGGCGGGGGTCGACAGCGCGCTGGTCATCGGCGGCGACCTCGACCGGCCGGTGGGACCGTTTCCCGGCAGCTTCGAGATCCTGTCGACAGGCCTCTTCGAGCGTCACGGCATCCGCCGCGTCGGCCTCGCGGGATATCCTGAAGGCCATCCCAAGATCGGCAGCCGCGCGCTGGCCGACGCCCTGCGGCTCAAGCTCGGACTGGCGCGCCAGGTCGGGCTCGAACCCTTCATCGTCACCCAGTTCGGCTTTGCCGCCCCGCCGATCCTCGACTTCGTCGCGGCCTGCCGCGCCCAGGGCGTTGTGGCGCCGGTCCATGTCGGCCTTGCCGCTCCCGCTAGCATCGCCACGCTGGCGAAATTCGCGGTGCGCTGCGGCATCGGCAGCTCGCTGCGCCATCTGGCGGCCGGCCATGTCGCGCTGGCGCGGCTGCTCAGCGAGACCGGCCCCGAGGCGGTGATCCACGATCTCGCCGGCGCGGGTGCCGGGGAGGCCATTGCCGGGCTCCATTTCTTCACCTTCGGCGGGGTGCGCCGCGCCGCCCGCTGGCTGGCGGCGGCGGCCGGGGGCGCCATCGATTTCGGCATAGGAGAGACTGGATTTCGCGTGCCGATCGCGTCAGGCTGACGCCCCGGAAATCAACAACAGGGAGGATGCCTCGATGGCCCACCGCACCAAGCCCCCGTTCCGCGCCGATCACGTCGGCAGCCTGCTGCGCCCGAAGAAGCTGCTGCAGGCGCGCGAGGATCTGAAGCAGGGGCGCATCGACGCCGCGGCGCTGCGCCGTGTCGAAGACGAGGCGATCATCGATGCCGTACGCATGCAGGAGGAGATCGGCCTCGAGGGGGTCACGGACGGTGAATTCCGCCGCGGCTCCTGGCACATGGATTTCCTCTACCAGGTCGGCGGCGTCACCAAGGTGCAGGACAATCTCGCCGTCAAGTTCCACAACGAGAAGGGCGACATCGAGTTCGCGCCGGCCGCGCTCAAGGTCACCGGCAAGCTCAACCTGGCCAAGCCGATCTTCGCCGAGGATTTCAAATTCCTGAAATCGACGACCAAGGCGACGCCCAAGCTCACCATCCCCTCGCCGAGCATGATGCATTACCGCGGCGGCCGCGCCGCCATCGACGAGAAGCTCTATCCGACGCTCGAGCCGTTCTGGGACGATCTCGGCCGCGTCTATGCCGACGAGATCGCGGCGCTGGGCAAGCTCGGCTGCACCTATCTCCAGCTCGACGACACCAGCCTGGCCTATCTCAACGACCCGCAGCAGCGCGAGTACATCACCAAGCTCGGCGGCTCGGGCGAGAAGCAGCACCTGACCTATATCCGCATCATCAACGCGGCGCTGGCCAAGAAGCCGCCGGAGATGACGGTTTGCACCCATATGTGCCGCGGCAATTTCCGCTCCTCCTGGGTGGCCTCGGGCGGCTACGACCACGTCGCGGACGCGCTCTTCGGCCAGCTCCAGGTCGACGGCTTCTTCCTCGAATATGACGACGCCCGCTCCGGCGGTTTCGAGCCGCTGCGCTTCGTTCCCAAGGGCAAGATGGTGGTGCTCGGCCTGGTGACGACCAAGAAGGGCGCGCTCGAGAAGAAGGACGACCTCAAGCGCCGGCTCGACGAGGCGGCGAAATACGTGCCGCTCGACCAGATCTGCCTCAGCCCGCAATGCGGCTTCTCCTCGACCGTCGAGGGCAACGCGCTTACCGTCGAGGAGGAAATGGCCAAGCTGCGCCTCATCGTCGAGACCGCGCGCGAGATCTGGGGGTAGGCGCCCGGCCGAGGCGGAATTCGGCCGTCGGCCGGGCGGGTGTGAACTACTCGTTAATCGACGATGGAGCATATTTGCGGCGAAAGTTGTACACTGCGCCGCGATCATGCTCCGCACCCTGCTCGTTCCTTCGCTGCTGGCCGTGCTTCTCCTGGCCGCCGGTATGCCGTCGGGCGCCCTTTCGGCATCCGCGGCCGAGGCGGCGCAGGACGGGCTGGGCGTCGCGCTGCGCGGTCTGCTGGCCGGCGACGATCCCCTGAAGCTCGCCGGCCGGACCCTCGACCGGCCGACCCTCGCCCGGCTTTACGAGTTGCGCGGCTACGAGCCGATCTGGGCGGGCGCGCCGGAACGCGAGTTGGCGCTGATCGAGGCGCTGGCCGGGGCGGCGGCGCATGGGCTCGATCCCGCGGTCTTCGCCGTGCCCAAGGCCAGGCCCGAAGAGCGCGAGCTGCTGCTCACCGACGCCTTCCTGCGCTACGCCGCGGCACTCGCCCAGGGCCGCGTCAGCTCGGCCGCGATCGAGAGCGACTGGGCCATACCGGTGCCGCGCTTCGACCCGGTGGCCGCGCTCGACCGCGCCGCCGGCGGCAACCCGGCCGCCGTGCTGGAGGCGCTCGCGCCGTCGGAGCCGGGCTACAAGGGGCTGCAGGCGGCGCTCGTGCGCTATCGCGCCATCGTGGCCTCCGGCGGCTGGCCGCGAGTGCCGCGGGTCGGCAAGCTGGTGCGCGGCGACGTCAGCGCCGCCGTCGCCACGCTGCGCCGCCGGCTCATCGCCGAGGGTTTTCTCCCCGCCGACGACACCGGCCGGGAGTTCGACGCCGCGCTCGAGACGGCGCTGAAGCGCTTTCAGGCGCTGCACGGCATCGCCGTGGACGGTCAGGTCGGCCATGACACCTACGAGGCGCTCAACGTCTCCGCCGCGGTCCGGCTAGAGCAGATCCGCGACAATCTTGAGCGCTGGCGCGAGATGCCGCGCCAGTGGCCGGCGACGCGCATCGAGGTCAACGTCCCGGCCGCCTGGCTCACCGTGATCGAGCATGGCGTGCCCGGCCTCTCCATGCGCGCCATCGTCGGCGCCGAGAAGCACCCGACGCCGGTGCTGCGTGCCTGGATGAATGCGGTGCTGTTCAACCCGCCCTGGAACATCCCGGATTCGATCGTGCGCAAGGAGATCCTGCCGAAGATGCGGCACGATCCCCACTATCTCGACCGCAACCATTACGTCTATGTCGGGGCGCCCGGGCGTTCGGCGCTGCGCCAGTTGCCGGGGCCGGACAATGCGCTGGGGCGGATCAAGTTCGAGCTGCCCAACATCTATGACGTCTATCTCCACGACACGCCGTCGCACCCGTTGTTCAGCCGCGTGATCCGCACCCTCAGCCATGGCTGCGTCCGGCTCGAGGACCCGCGCGACCTCGCGCTCTACGTGCTCGCCGGCGGCAAGACGAGTTGGAGCCTGGACGACATCGACGGCGCCATTGCCGAAGGCGACACGCGCCGCGTGCCGCTGGCGCACGGCATCCCGGTCTACCTGCTCTACTGGACCGCCTTTGTCGACCCCGACGGGTCGCTTGAATTCCGCGACGATATCTATGACCGCGACCTGCGACTCGCCGCGGCCATGGATGCGCGCGATGCCGAGGAGCGGCCCGCCGCCGCCCTGCCGCCGCCCCCGCCGGGGCCGGTCGCCACAAAAAACCTCGCGAACTAGCCCCTCCTAACGGTTCCGTAACGTTTGAACGACATCCTGGGTTGCGTCGTTAACCATGCGATGCTCTAGTAGCCATCGGTTGGGGAACACCAATGCTGGGTTGTATGGTTGCTGGGGGGTAGTATGGTTGCGGGAGGGGCGCTGGGTCGGCGGCGATTCCTGGGGATCGCCGGAGCGGCCGTGGTCGGCGGGTTGGCTTGTCCGGCGGAGGCGGCGCGGCGGCTGCTCGCGCCGCGAGCTCTGGCCTTCCAGAACCTGCATACGGGCGAGACGCTCAAGACCGTCTATTTCGCCGAGGGCCGCTACCTGCCCGACGCGATGCAGGATATCGACTGGCTGCTGCGCGACTTCCGCACCGAGCAGGTCCACGCCATCGATCCGCGCCTCCTCGATCTGCTCGCCGACCTGCACGGCCATCTCGAGACGCGCGAGCCGTTCCACGTCATCTCCGGCTATCGCTCGCCGCAGACCAACGCGATGCTGGCGAGCCTCGGCGACGGCGTGGCGCAGAACAGCCTCCACCTCCAGGGCAAGGCCATCGACATCCGCGTCCCCGGCCGCAGCCTCCGCCATGTCCGCGCCGCGGCGCTCATGCTCCGGCGCGGCGGCGTCGGATATTATCCGCGGTCCGATTTCGTCCATGTCGATACCGGCCGCATCCGGACCTGGTAGCGCCGCTTCCCGACGCTAGAGCCCGGACTCAATTAGCCCAAGCTCGATCGGCGCGGCTCCCGCCGTTGCTGACGCAACGGCTGACGCCCCCTCGGACGAATTCGCTGCGCGAATTCGCCTAGAGCCCTCTCGGCCACGCTTCGGCCGCGGCCGAAGCGTCGCTAGCTGCCGCCCGCCGGGGCGCGCGCTAGAACTCTAAGGCATGAAAGAGGATTCGCGCCTTGCCGAGATCGCCGCGCTGGTCGGCGATCCTGCCCGCGCCAACATCCTGACCGCGCTGCTCGACGGCCGCGCGCTCACCGCCAGCGAGCTCGCCTATTTCGCCGGCGTCTCGCCGCAGACCGCCAGCGGCCATCTCGCCAAGCTGACCGAGAGCCGCATGCTGGCGCTGCAGAAGCAGGGCCGCCATCGCTACTACCGGCTCGCCACGCCCCAGGTCGGGCGGATGATCGAGAGCATTATGGAGGTGGCGATCGCGGCGCCCGAGCGCTATCGCCCGGCCGCCAAGGTCGATGCCGCGCTGCGAACGGCGCGGACCTGCTACGACCATTTCGCCGGCCGGCTCGGCGTCGGCCTCGCCGAGACCCTGGGCGCGCGCGGCCATCTCGTGCTCGCCGAGGAGGCGGGCGAGGTGACCGAGGCGGGGATCGAGTTCCTCACCGGCTTCGGTCTCGACCTGGCCGAGGCGCGCCGGCGCCGGCGCGCCTATTGCCGGCCCTGCCTTGACTGGACCGAGCGCCGCCCGCATCTCGGCGGCGCCATCGGCGCGGCGCTGGCGGCGCGCTGCTTCGAGCTGCGCTGGGTCGAGCGGCAGCGCGACAGCCGGGCGCTCACCATCACCGCCGCCGGCCGCCGCGGCCTCGACGAGGTCTTCGCCTTGAAACTCTGACCGCTAATGCGACAGCAGCACCGGCACGGTCATCTCCTGCAGCAGCGTGCGGGTGGCGCCGCCGAGGACGAATTCGCGGGCGCGCGAATGGCCGTAGCCGCCCATGACGATGAGGTCGGCGCCAAGCTCGGCGGCGCGCGACAGGATCAGATCGCCGACGCCGATATCTTCCGCCACGGTATAGGCCGCCTCGGCCGTGACCCCGTGCCGCGCCAGGTGCAGCGCGATATCGGCGGCGGGGACATCGCCGTCCCCGGCAATGCCGCGCGCGGGGTTGATCGACAGCACCGTGACGCTCTCGGCATGGGCGAGGAGCGGCAGCGCGTCGTTCACCGCCCGCGCCGCTTCGCGTGTGGCATTCCACGCCACCAGCGCGCGCCGGCCCACGCTATCGGCGCCGATGAAAGGCACCACCAGCACCGGCCGGCCCGAATTGAGCAGCGCCGTCTCGACGATATCCGCGCCGGCCGGCGGGTTGTCCGGATCGGCCTGGCCGAGGATGGCGAGGTCGACATAGCGGGCCTGCAGCGCCACCGCGCTCGCGGGGTCGTCCTCGGCGGTGCGCCATTCGCTGTTGACGCCGGCGCGGTCGGCGGCATCGGAGAACAGCGCGGCCAGCCGATCGGCGATCTCGAACCGCGCCGAGCGGTACTGGTCCTGGATCACCCGGAAGGCGTCGGCGGCGGCGAAATCCGGTCCGCCCGGCGCCGCCAGCGCCGAGAAGCTGATGGTGTCGACGACGAAGAGACCGGTGAGATGCGCCCCGCACCGCGCCGCAATGTCGGCCGCGAGCGCGATCCGCGACGGGTGTCCGCGAGTGTCATCGACCTGCACCAGGATATCCTTGAACGCCATGTCTGCCTCCCTCGGTCGCCCGCACCATGACGCGGCTCGACCGCCGCCGCAACCGCGTCGCGGCGAGGAGCGGACTTGTCAGGACCGGGCCGGCCCGACACAGTGGCCCGCCATGACCTTCCGCGCCCTCGCTTTCGTGCTGGCGGCGCTCGTGCTGGCCCCGTCCATCGCGGCGGCCGACGACTTCACGCTCGAGCCCGCCTATCCCGCGACGCCGCTGCGCGGAGGCGCCGCCAAGGGCGCGGTGGTGTGGAACCACGCGCTTAATTCCCTCTATGGCACCGAGGCCGCCGAGGCGCCGCGGCCGGCTTTCCTGGCGCTCTTTCGTGATGCCGGCTGGGATGTGTTCCGCCTGTTGCGTCCGCGCATGGCCGAGGAGCCGCGCCGCTCCGCGGCGGCGGTGGCGGCGACGGCGGCGCGGCTGAAGAGCCAGGGCTATGCCGCGATCGTGCTGGCGGGACAGTCGGGAGGCGCCTGGCTCGCGTTGATGGCGGCCGGCGAGAGCACCGACATCCACGCGGTGATCGCCGATGCGCCCGCCTGGTACGGCACCGACCACCCCGACTATCTCAAGAACGGCTTCATCCTGTTCGACCATGTCGATGCCATTCGCCGCGGCCGCATCATGATCGTCTACTTCAAGGACGATCCCTACGATCCCGGCGGCCGCGGCCCGCGCTCGGAGGCGCTGCTGGCGGCGCATGGCGTGCCCCACCTGGTCATCGACCAGCCCGAGGGGTTCGCCGGCCATTCCGCCGATGACGGCGGCCTCTTCCTGCGCCGCTTCGGCGCCTGCCTGCTGGCGGTCGCCGGCAACGGCCCGATGCCGAGCCGCAAGGCCTGCGACAAGGGCTGAAGATGGCTCTTGCCCGCACCCCCCCGTGCGCTCTATGGCCTGCGCCTTCGGCGGACGGGAGAGGATCGATGGCTCAATCGCGCGTGGTCAGGACGCTCGGCATTTCCGGCAGCCTGCGCAAGGGCTCGTTCAACAGCGCAGGGCTGCGCGCCGCGGCCGAGCTGCTGCCGGACGGCATGAGTCTGGAGATCGCCGATATCAGCGAGATCCCGGTTTACAATGACGATGTGCGCCAGGCGGGCTATCCGCCCGCGGTGCAGCGCCTGCGCGAGCAGATCGCCGCCGCCGACGCGCTGCTCTTCGCCACGCCCGAATACAATTATTCCATGTCCGGGGTGCTCAAGAACGCCATCGACTGGGCCTCGCGCCCGCCCGATCCGCCGGTGATCGGCAAGCCGGTCGGCATCATGGGCGCCACCGGCAGCCTGTGGGGGACGGTGCGGGCGCAGTATCACCTGCGTCAATGCTTGGTCTTCCTCAACATGTTCCCGGTGAACAAGCCCGAGGTGCTGATCGCCCAGGCGCCGAGCAAATTCGACGCCGCGGGCAAGCTGACCGATCAGCCGACGCGCGACATCATCGCCCAGCTCATGGTCGCGCTGCGCGATTGGACGCTGCGGCTCTACCCCGGCTGAGCCGGCGCGGTCACGGCACCAGCACCGCCGCGCCTTCGATCTCGCCCGCGCGCAGCCGCCGCAGCGCCTCGTTTGCCTGCGCCAGCGGAAAGGCCTCGGTCACCGTGCGCACCGGCACCTGCGCCGCCAGCGCCAGGAACTCCTCGCCGTCGCGGCGCGTCAGGTTGGCGACCGAGCGCAGCACGCGCTCCTGCCACAGCAGGCGATAGGCGAAGCTCGGGATGTCGCTCATATGGATGCCGGCGCAGACCACCGTGCCGCCCTTCTCGGTCGCGGCCAGCGCCGCCGGCACCAGCGCACCGACCGGCGCGAAGATCAGCGCGGCGTCGAGCGGCTCCGGCGGCAGCACATCGGAGCCGCCGGCCCAGGCGGCACCCAGCGAGCGGGCGAAATCCTGGCCGGCCCGGTCGCCGGGCTTGGTGAAGGCGAAGACCTTCTGGCCGCGATGGCGCGCCACCTGCGCGCAGATATGGGCGGCGGCGCCGAAGCCGTAGAGGCCGAGCCGCTCGGCCGTGCCGGCGAGCCGCAGCGCGCGATAGCCGATGAGGCCGGCACAGAGCAGCGGCGCCGCGGCCACATCGTCGAACGCCGCCGGAAGGGGGAAGCAGTAGCGCGCATCGGCGATGGCGTATTCGGCATAGCCGCCATCGATCTGATAGCCGGTGAAGCGCGCCTCGGCGCAGAGATTCTCCCGCCCCGAGCGGCAAAAGGCGCAGTGCCCGCAGGTCCAGCCCAGCCAGGGAACGCCGACCCGGTCGCCCGGGCGGGGCGAGAGCACGCCGTCGCCGACCGCGCTCACCACGCCCACGATCTCGTGGCCCGGCACCAGCGGCAGCTTCGGCTGGTCCAGCTCGCCATCGACGATATGCAGATCGGTGCGGCAAACGCCGCAAGCCCGGACGCGGATCAACACCTGTCCCGGACCCGGCGACCCCACGGGATCGTGCTCGGCCAGCCGGAGCGGCCTGCCGGCGGCATCGAGTCTCATCGCGCGCATGGCTCATCCTCGCTCGCTGCGGAGGCCCCTAGTCCCGGCATGGCTGCAAGGCAGGCTTGCAGAAATGACAAGTCGCATCAACGCCGGCCGCGATCGGTGGCAGTCTCGCGGCATTTCTATTTTTCCAAATATGTCAATATGCTGCGCCGGCACGATAAAATCATGCGAGACAACAATCACGCCATGATAAATTCTTTGCGATGATCTCGCCATGGGATAGGATGCAATTAGGGGTGGTTTCGCGCGGCGGCGAAACTCAACGCGCGGCGCAAGCCATCCCATGCCGGGTGAGGCGGCCGAGACGGCCTCGATCGCAACCGGGCGCGCGGCCATCCCCCGGGGTCGTGGCCGCCAGCCGGGCTACAACGCCATCCTTCGCTCGCATCGCCGCGGGATCCACGGCTCTCCTCGATCTGATACCTCAACCATGACGGACCGCAGACCAGCAATGATCGCACAAAAAGATACGGCGCCGCATCCGATCGACGTCTATGTCGGCGGCCGCATGCGCTTGCGCCGCATTCAGCTCGGCCTCAGCCAAGGCGCGCTCGCCGGCAAGATCGGCGTGTCCTTTCAGGCGGTGCAGAAATACGAATCCGGGGACATCCGCATTTCCGCCAGCCGCCTTTATGACGTTCTCGCAGGTGCTGCAGGTCTCGCCGGCCTTCTTCTTCGAGGGCTATCCCGACGGCCTGGTCGCGAAGAACCTGGCGCATGAGGCGGCCTCCGATCTCAACGAGACCTTCGACCGCCGCGAGATCATGTCGCTGATCCGGGGCTATTACGGCATCAAGGATCCGCAGCTTCAGGCCGATATCCTGCGCCTGATCGCCAAGCTCGGCAATCGCGAGGCGGAGCTGCAATAGGCAGCCGGCGTGGCTGGGGACGAGGAGCGGCGCCGTGCGGGCGCCGCTCGTCGCGTCAGGGATGGGCGCCGCGCATCGAGGCCGGATGGCCCGGCAGCTTGAGGGCGCCGACCCGAACCAGCCGGTCGCCCTGCAGCCGCAGGATGGTGATGTCGCCATCGATGAAGTTTCCGATATAGAGATATTTGCCGTCGGGGCTGAAGACGGCGCCTTCGGCCAGCGCACCCACCTCGGTCTTGCCGACCCGGCGCACCCTCCTTCCCTCGATCTTGAGCAGCGACACGTAGGAATGCGGGTGGTAGTAGAACTTGTCGTGCGGCAGGTTCGCCCCGTTCAGGATCACCTCCACCGCATAGGCGCCGGTGGGGCTCATGGCGAGGCCTTCGGGGCCGTCGCCTACCACCACCTGATCGATGACCCGCGGCGGATCGATCGCCATGTCGATGATCGCCGCCGTGTCGACCTGGCCGTCGGAGGAGCCGCCGCCGCCATTGTTGCCGGCGATCGCCAGCTTGCCGTTGGGGGTGATGGCGACGTTATAGGGATAGAGGCCGGTGGCCATGTCGTATTTGGTGTAGGTCACGGTCTGCCCGTCGATGGTGAGAAGCGCGACCTTGTGGCCGAGGAACTTGGCGACCAGCGCGCGCTTGCCGTCGGGGGTGATGGCGACGGCGGAAGGCTGCTCCTTGGCGGCGCCGCTGCTCACCGAGACCGTGTCGACGAGCTTGACCTCCTTGCCGTGGATGGCCAGCACGCTCACCGTGTCCTCGGCGCGGTTGGCGACGAGTGCCAGCGTGCCCGCGCGGTTGATCGCCATGCCCGAGGGCTGCTTGCCGACCTTCAGCGTGGCGATGAGCGCCGGTGGCGAGGCGGTGAGATCGATGACGTAGAGCTTGTTGTCGGGAACGCCTTTCCAGCTCTCGCCGTCCTTCACCCAGTCGAGCGAGTTGGCCACCAGCGCGAGCTTCTGGTTGGGCGTGATGGCGAGATTGACCGGCGGGCCCATCACGGTGTTCATCAGCGGCAAATTGGCGATGATGCGCGGCTTGGTGCGGTTGCCGATGTCGATGATCGAGACCGTATCCTTGCCGGGAGGGCTGTTGACCTGCTTGCCGTCGGCGTCCCAGCTCAGCTTCTCGTCATTGCCGACGATGATCAGCTGCGCCCGCGCGCTACCGGCGACACCGAGCAGCGCCGCCGCCAGCAGGCCGAGGCGCAAGCATCTGTTCATGATTTCCTCCCCACCATGGTGGCCTTGGATGCGCGCGGCAGTCTGCCATGCCGCTCCGGGCCGCGCCACCGCCGGTCGAGCATCCCGCCCGCGCCGGCCTTCTGCCGGTTGCCTCGGCCACCCGGCTGGTGGACGATCGCAGCGGCGCCCGCTGCGGGCGTGGCTTCGGGCGGGGCGGGGATGAGGCCGGCAGGCGGGGGGGCAGGGTGATCCGACGCCGGCGCCGGGGAGCGCGGGGCGAGGCAGGCGGTCGCGCCCTGATCGTCGCCACCTACAATATCCACAGCTGCGTCGGCGTCGACCGGCGCTACGCGCCCGACCGGGTCGCGACCGTGCTGCGCGAGCTCGGCGCCGACATCATCGGCTTGCAGGAGATCGATGCCCGCCGCCGCCGATCGGGCGAACTCGACCAGCGCGGCTACCTCGCCCAAGCGACCGGGCTCGCCATCGTGCCCGGCTCGCACAGCCGCGACCATCGCGGGCGGTTCGGCAACGCGCTGCTGACGCGCTTTCCCGTGCGCGCCGTCCGCCATATCGATCTCAGCATCGCCGGCTACGAGCCGCGCGGCGCCATCGACGTTGAACTCGCCGTCGATGGCCACACGCTGCGTGTCATCGTCACCCATCTCGGGTTGCGCGCGGCCGAGCGCCGGCAGCAGACCCAGCGCCTGCTCGAGGCGCTGATGGTTCCCGGCGCCGCGGAGGCGACGCTGGTGATGGGCGATCTCAACGAATGGCGCGGCCGGCGCGGCGGCATTCCCGCGCTCGACCGCCGGCTCGGCCGCAGCCCGGCGCGGCGGACCTTTCCTTCCTGGCTGCCGGTGCTGGCGCTCGACCGCATCTATGCCGGCGGCGGGGCGAGCCTGCGCGCGGTCGCGGTGCACCGCTCGGCGCTGGCGCGGATCGCCTCCGATCATCTGCCGCTGCGCGCGGCGATCGACTGGTCGCCTAGCCGCCGATGAAATGCCCGATCGGCGACAGCGGCCGGATGCCGTCGCAGACCACCTTGAACACCGCCAGCATCGGTACCGCCAGCAGCGCGCCGGGAATGCCCCACATCCAGTCCCAGAAGATCAGCGAGCCCACCACCAGCACCGGGTTGAGCGTGAAGCGCCGTGCCACCAGCAGCGGCGTCACCAGCTCGCCTTCGACGATGTGGATTGCGAGATAGGTCGCCGGCGGCAGCAGGCTTTGCCACAGCGTGTCGAAGGACAGCAAGCCCACCAGGAAGAAGATCGCGATGCCGGTCAGCGGCCCCAGGATCAGCACGTAGTTGAGCACGAAGGCGAGCGCCCCCCACAGCGTCGGATCGGGGAGGCCGATCGCCCACATGGCGAGCGCGGTGGCAATCCCGACCAGCGCGTTCATGATGGTGATCGTGACGAGATAGGCCGAGATGTTGCTCTCGACGTCACGCGAGATCGCCACCGCCTGCTTCTTGTCGCGCAAGCTCGGCAGGATCTCCACCAGCCGGCGCATGAAGAGATCGCCCCAGGCGAGCAGGAAGAACAGCATCAGCACGGTGATGCCGAGCCCACTCATCAGGCTGCGCGTGCCGCTGAAGAGATACTCGAGCACGCCCGGCCCCCGCACCGTGACCGATCGGCCGTTGTCGCCCGGGCCCTGGGTGATCTTCTGCAGCTCCTGCGCCGCTTGCTGCAGCATGTCGATCGGCCGCCGCACCAGGCTCAGCCGCTGCTCCAGCCGCGGCAGGCTTTGCGGCGCCTTCTGCGCCCAGCTCGAGGCCGGCCCCGCCAGCGTGTAGCCGCCGGCGCCGAGAACGCCGAACAGCAACGCGATCATGATCGCGGCGCCGAGCGGCGCCGGCAGCCGCAGCCGGCCAAGCTGGCGCAGCCCCGGCTGCAGCAGCAGCTTCAGCAACACGGCGAAGATCAGAGGCACCACGATCGCGGCGCTGAAATAGAGCGTGTAGAACAGCACCAGGACGAAGATGCCGGTGAGCATGACCGAGCGCACGCCCGGCAGCGGCCGCGGCTCGAAGGTTTCGACTTCGGCCTCGGCCTCGGCGCGCGACGCCTCGGCCAAGCGGAGGCCTTGCGGCCGGATCTCGTCGCTCATGCGGGCTTTCCCGGGCGAGGATGGTGTTGGCTAACGGCCGCCGCGCGGCGAAGGTTGCGCGCGGTTTGACGCCGCCCCGATGCCCCTGCTTAGATGCGCCGATGGCGACCCGGCGGAACCCCCTCAGCCTCAACCCGCTGCAGCTCAAGACGCTGACCCTGTTGCAGGAGCTGGCGCGGCTGCCCGATCACAGCCGCCCGGCGGACGAGCCGGGCGCGATCCTGGTGGACAACCTGCCACAGCCGCATGGCGACCATTTCCATCTCGGCGCGGCCGTGGTGCTGACGCGCGATGCGACGGGGCTCGCCAATGAGGCGGCCTGGGTGGCGCTCGAGCGCAAGGGCCTGATCAAATCGCTGTTTCCGCGCGCCGCGGTGCTGACGCCGGCGGGGCTCGCCTACGAGACCGGGCTCGGCGGCACGCTGCTCCACCGCGGCGACCATTGAGGCGGCGCGCCTACCAGCGGAATTCCGGAATCACGGCGGTGGGCCGCTGGCCGGCGGCGGCGATGGCGGCGGCGAGGCGGTCGGGGTCGGGCGCGCCGCCGGCGCGCTGGCCGAACTCCTCGGCATGGATGCCGCCGGTCACCAGCACGCTGTCGATGCCGGCGGCGTTGGCGCCAGCGATGTCGGTGCGCAGGCTGTCGCCCACCGCCAGCACGCGCCGCCGGTCGGCGATGCCGAGCGCCGCCAGCGAGGTGGCGTAGACCGAGGCGTGGGGCTTGCCGTGCCAGCGCACGCTGCCGCCGATCGCCGCGTAGCGCTCGGCCACCGCGCCGGCGCAGATCGACCGGCGCCCGTGATGGATCACCACCAGATCGGGATTGGCGCAGACCATCGGCAGCCCCCGCGCCCGCGCCTGCTGCAGCAGCGTCTCGTATTGCGCCACCGTCTCGTCCCAGTCCGAGGGGCCGGTGTTGAGGATGAACTCGGCCTCTTCCATGGCGGCGACGCGAACCAGCCCGGCGCCTTCCAGCATGTTGTCGTCGCGCAGCGGGCCCATGTGATAGCAGCGCCGCCCGAGCGCGGCGTAGAAGGGGTCCTCCCGCTGCAGCAAATGCTGCCAGGCCTCCTCGCCGGAGGAATGGATGTGATCGTAAAGCCCGGGCGCCAAGCCGATCTCGGCCATCCGCGCCGCCACCAGCGCGGCGCGGCGCGGCGCGTTCGACAGCACCGCGAGCCGCTTGCCGGCGGATTTGAGCTCGCCCAGCGTCGCGACGACGCCCGGAAACGGGGCGCTGCCGTCATGCAGCACGCCCCAGAGATCGAGGATCAGCCCATCGTAATCGGCGGCGATCTCGCGCAGCCCCGAAATCAGGCGCAGGCTCATTGGCGGCGGCGGCCCTCAGCGTCCATGCGCCGGCGCGCGCGGCACCTGCACCGCCGCCCCGACCGCGTCGGCGGGCGAGGCGAAGCCGTCGCGGGCGAGCAGCGCCATGAGCTCGCGCTTGATGCGCAGCACCAGGCCGGGGCCGTGATAGACCAGCGCGGTATAGAGCTGCACCAGACTCGCCCCGGCGCGGATCTTGGCATAGGCGTCCTCGCCCGAGGCGACGCCGCCGACGCCGATGATCGGCAGCCGGCCTTGGGTCAGCCGGTACATCTCGGCGGTGAGCGCGGTCGACGGCGCGAACAGCGGCTTGCCGCTGAGCCCGCCCGGCTCATGCGCGTGCCGGCTGCGCAGGCTCGCCGGGCGCGCCACGGTGGTGTTGCTCACCACCAGCCCGTCGACGGCGGTGTCGAGCGCCGCCTGGGCGAGGTCGGAGCGCTCCTCGGGCGTGAGGTCGGGCGCGATCTTGAGCAGCAGCGGCGGCGGGTTCTCGGGCACCACCGAGGCGCGCGCCGTCTTGAGCCGCTCGATCAGCGCGGTGACCGCGCTCTTGCGCTGCAGCTGGCGCAGCCCCGGCGTGTTGGGCGAGGAGACGTTGACGACGAGGTAGTCGGCGAGCGGCGCCAGCATGGTGACGCCGCGGACGTAATCGGCGATGTCGTCGGCGGTGTCGCGATTCTTGCCGATATTGGCGCCGACGATGCCGTCCTGCCGGCGCCGCGCCGCCAGCCGCGCCGCGCCGGCGGCGAGGCCCTCGTTGTTGAAGCCCAGCCGGTTGATGATCGCCGCATCCTCCTCGAGGCGGAAGAGGCGCGGCCGCGGATTGCCCGGCTGGGGCCGCGGCGTCAGCGTGCCGCATTCGACGAAGCCGAAGCCGAAGCGCAGCATCGCCGCCGTCACTTCGGCGTTCTTGTCGAAGCCGGCGGCCAGCCCGATCGGGTTGGGGAAGCGGCGCTCCCACAGCATGACGCCGAGCTCCGGCGGGTCCGGCTGCGGCCGGCGCGGTGCCACTCCGTGCCGGAGTGCGCCGAGGGTCAGGCGATGCGCCGTCTCCGCCGGCAGGTGACGCAGCAGCGGCAGGGCCAGATCGGCGAGCGCGGCCATCGCGGTCACGTCAGCGCCGGAAAGACATGGCGCCCGGCGGCTCCCAGCGGCAGCGGCCGGATCCAGCGCACGCGATCGACCGGCAGCGCGCCATAAAGATGCGGAAAGGGCGCGCCGCCGCGCGACGCCTCCCATTTGAGCGCCGCGCCCAGCGCCGCCGGATCGACCGCAATGAGCACGAGATCGTCCTGGCCGGCGCGGTGCTTTGCCGCCGAGGCCTCGATCTGCGCCGCGGTCGAGAAATGGATGAAACCATCCGCCGCATCCTGCGACGAGCCGCGATAGGCGCCGGCCTGCTCGGCCGCCTGCCATTCGGCGCGCCGGCACATATGGTAAATCAATCCCTCCGCCATGAACCGACGCTAGCGCAGCGGCGGCGCGCGCGACAAGGGCCGGCACGGGCTTCCGGTGGCGGACGCCCCCTCCGGCGGCAGATTTCAGCTTTGTAACTTGTCCACCCCGCCGGTTTGGCAATGAATCCGGGTCGACAAGCGGACTTTTTGCCATGCGCCAGACGATCCTTCTGCCCGCCCTCCTTGCCGCGCTCGCCTCCGGGCCGGCGGCGGCTCATGCCGCGCTGCCTGCCGTCGCCGGGCTGCAGCTCGAGATCTGCCGCCTGCCGGGAATGTCGGTCGACGACGGCGATCAGGCGATCCGCATTCCGGCGGGCACCGTGTTCACCGCGGCGGGTGTCGATGCCGGCCTTGCCGCGCCCACCAGTACAGCCGCCCCCCCGCCGCTGCGCGTGATCCTTGCCGCCCCGGCCACCATCGATCCTGCGGCATTTTGCGTGCGCGCGCCGATCAGCCTTCCCGATCCCGTCGCGCGCGGCGCGGTGCGCGCAGAGCTCGACAGCATGTTCTGGGTCAGCTCCGGGCCGGCAGTGCGAACGCTGGACCGCGTCTACGGCCTGTTGCGCAGCAAGGATCCCGACGAGCCGTAGGCGGCTCGGTTAATCGGCGCAGCAGCTCCGTCGGCAGGATCCTGATATCGGCCTTGTCTTCGACGACGAGCCCGCGCCTCATGGCGCGCGCGGCAGCAGTCCCTTGCTGCGCCCTCGACCGGGGACGGCGACGCCTTCCCGCTCGCTTCGCCGCGTGACCTCCGCAGCGGCGCGGTCTATACCCGCTCCATGCCGCCCACCGGGATGTCGCCCGACTTCGATCCGACCCTGGCGCTGCCGGCCGCGCCGGCGCTCGTGGCCGGGATCAGGCAGGCGGCATGGCTGTCGCCCGAGGGCGAGATCGAGCTCCTGCCGCTTGCCGAAGCGGCACGGCGCGCGCGCGCGACGCCGCCGCTGCTCTGCCATGCGCGGGCCACGGCGCGGCGCATGGGCGTGCTGCCGTTCCCCGCCTTCGACCTGCTCGAGCTCTACGCCTTCGTGCGCCCGGCGCGGTTCTGCCTGCCGACGCCGCGCGGTCTGGCCGCGGCGCTGGGGCTGGCGCCGCCGCGGCACGGCATCAGCGACGCGGCGCTGTCGCTCGTGGCAGCGGCGCAGGCGCTGCTCGCCGAGCTGGCCGCGTCCCCCGATGCCGAGGCGCGGTCGATCGCGCTCGCCATGGAGCGCGGCGGCTGGGGTTGGGGCGGGGCGGTGCTGGCGGCGCTTGGCGCACCGCCGGAAGGCGGCGCACCGGCCGGGCTTGCCGCCTGGCGCAAGCTGCCGGAATGGGCGGAGCAGGCGCCGCCGCCGCCGCCGGGCAACATCCCGGTCGAAGAGGACGAGGCGCGCCGCCGGCTCGCCGAGCTGCTCGGCGCCGGCGCCGAAGCCCGGCCGCAGCAGGCGGATTACGCCGCGGCGGTGAGCGCGGCCTTCCGCCCGCGCGCGGTGGCCGACGAGCCGCAGCTGGTGCTCGCCGAGGCCGGCACCGGCGTCGGCAAGACGCTGGGCTATATCGCGCCGGCAAGCCTCTGGGCCGAGAAGAACCTCGGCGCGGTCTGGATCTCCACCTATACCCGCAACCTGCAGCACCAGATCGCCGGCGAGCTCGACCGGCTCTATCCCGACGCCGCCGAGAAGAACCGCCGCGTCGTGCTGCGCAAGGGCCGCGAGAACTATCTCTGCCTGCTGAATTTCGAGGAGGGGGTGGCGGCGATGCCGATGCGGCCTTACGACGCCGCGCCGCTCGGCATCATGGCGCGCTGGATCGCCGCGACGCGCGACGGCGACATGGTCGGCGGCGATTTCCCCGGCTGGCTTCCCGACGTGATCGGCCGCGCCCGCAGTCTCGGCCTCTCCGACCGCCGCGGCGAGTGCATCCACAGCGCCTGCCCACATTGCCACCGCTGCTTCATCGAGAAGAGCGTCCGCCGCGCCCGGCGCGCGCGCATCGTCGTCGCCAACCACGCGCTGGTGATGGTGCAGGCGGCGCTGGGCGGGCTCGACGATCGTTTCCTGCCGACGCGCTACGTGTTCGACGAAGGGCATCACGTCTTCGATGCCGCGGACGGCACCTTCTCGCTGGCGCTGACCGGGCAGGAGGCGGCGGAGCTGCGCCGCTGGCTTCTCGGCGTCGAAGAAGGCGCGCGCGGCCGCGCCCGCGGCTTGCGCCGGCGGCTCGAGGATCTCGTGGCCGGCGACGACGTCGCCGAGGGCGCGCTTGCCGCGGTGCTGGTGGGGGCGCGCGCGCTTCCCGGCGAAGGCTGGGCGCAGCGCCTGGCGACGGCGCGTCCGCACCAGGCGAGCGAGGCGTTCCTCGCCCTCGTGCGCCAGCAGGTGCACGCCCGCGCCGCCGAGCGCGATCAGGGCTACAGCCTCGAGACCGAGCTCAGGCCGGCGATCGACGGGCTGGCCGAGGCCGGCGAGACGCTGGCGCTGGCGCTGGAGAAAATCTCGATCCCGATGCGGCGCCTCGCCGAGCGCCTCAAGGGCCGGCTCGACGAGGATGCCGCCGAGCTCGATCAGGGCACGCGGCTGCGCATCGAGGCGGCAGTGCTCGGCCTCGAGCGCCGCGCCGTCGTCGAGCTCGGCGGCTGGCAGCGCGCGCTGCGCGAGATCGGCGCGGCGCAGCCGGAGGCCTTCGTCGACTGGCTCTCGATCGAGCGCAACGACGGCCACGAGATCGATGTCGGCCTGCACCGCCATTGGGTCGACCCGACGCGGCCTTTCGCCGATGCCGTGGCACGGCCCGCGCATGGCGTGCTCGTCACGTCGGCGACGCTGACCGACGGCAGCGGCGACCCCGTGCGCGACTGGGAGGCGGCGGAGGCGCGCAGCGGCGCGCGACACCTGGGCGCGCCGGCGCTGCGCGTGCGCGTGCCGTCGCCGTTTGCTTACGGAGCGCAGACCCGGGTCTTCGTCGTGACCGATGTGCGCCGCGACGAGCCGGCGCAGGTCGCCGCCGCCTATCGCGAGCTGTTCCTGGCGGCGGGCGGCGGCGCGCTCGGCCTCTTCACCGCGGTGGCGCGCCTGCGCGCCGTCCATCAGCGCATCGCCGGCCCGCTTGAGGAGGCCGGCCTTCCGCTGCTGGCGCAGCATGTCGACGGCATGGACACATCGACCCTGGTCGATATCTTCCGCGCCGAGGAGGATGCCTGTCTGCTCGGCACCGACGCGGTGCGCGACGGCGTCGACGTGCCGGGACGCTCGCTGCGCCTCATCGTCTTCGACCGCGTCCCCTGGCCGCGGCCGGACATCCTGCACAAGGCGCGCCGGGCCGCCTTCGGCGGGGCGCGCTACGACGACATGATCACTCGGCTACGCCTCAAGCAGGCGTTCGGCCGGCTCGTCCGCCGCGCCGATGACAGCGGCGTCTTCGTGCTGCTCGATGCGCAGATGCCGTCCCGCCTGGCCGGCGCCTTTCCCGAGGGCGTCGCGGTCGAGCGCCTCGGCCTCAGGGACGCGATCGCGGGGACCGCGTCGTTCCTGCGGCGCTGAGCCTCAGTAAAGCACCTGGCGCGTGCGCGGCGCCTCTTCGGCGTCGTAGCGGGCGCCGTCGATGCGGCCCTCGCTCGCCGCTTCCAGCAGCCTTCCCATGCTCGGCACCGCAGCCGCGGCTGCGGTATTCGCCGGGTTCCACAGCCCGGCGCGCAGCAGCGCCCGCGGACACTGCACGAAGACCTCGTCGATGGCGATGCGCAGCACCGATTTCGGCGGCTTGCCGGCAAAGCTCAGCCGGGCCAGCAGCACGGGATCGACAGTGATCTCGGCGCGGCCGTTGACGCGCAGCGTCTGGTCGATCCCGGGCGCCAGGAACAGCAGCGCCACCGCCGGGTTCTCGACGATGTTGCGCAGGCTGTCGATGCGGTTGTTGCCGCGCCGGTCGGGCAGCAGCAGCGTCCGCTCGTCGGCAATCTCGACGAATCCCGGCTGGTCGCCGCGCGGCGTGCAATCGCCGCCGCGCGCGCCGCTGGTGGCGAGGATCAGGAAGGGCGAGGCGGCGATGAAGGCGCGGCTCGCCGCATCGAGCCGGTCGCGCTGCTTCAGCAGGGCGCGCTCGCTCGGCCGGTCGTAGAGCCGCTCCAGCGCCTCGGGCGTGGTGATGGCATGGGCGTCGGTCATGAAGCCAAGCCTAACCCCGGGCCTGAGGGCGAGGCCAGCCCGAGAATGGGATCAGCGGCCGCGCAGCCGCTCCACCGCGAGGACGATAAGGCCCGCGGCAAGCAGCACAAGGACAAAGCCGCTGATTTGCGCGCCGATCGAGAGTGGTGCCAGCGCCGCGGCGTGGCCATGCGAGGTCAGGAAAAATAATGACGTTGGTGGCATGTGTCCATCTAGCCGCCTTTTTTGACGCACGGTCAAGGCTGACGTAGGAAAACCACAGATCGCCAAATAAATACACGTGTATGACGATATTTTCCGTTATTTTTTATTTGCCTTCATCCGGAGGGGGCCGTTATCGGCGCTTTCCCTCGGGGCATGCTGCTCGTCCGAGCGGTTGACCCTGCAGCGCCTCGCCGGCATGGTGGCGCTCGCATTCCTTCGAGGTCCCCCCAATGATCGATCACCACGCGGCGCTCATCTACACCATGATGCTCGTCTCGGCCTCCGATACCGACATGACCGACACCGAGCTGCAGATCATCGGCGACATCGTCAATCATCTGCCGGTGTTCCGCGATTACGACCGCAAGCGCTTCACCAAGGACCTCAAGGAATGCGCGCAGCTCCTCGCCAAGGAGGATGGGCTCGAGCAGGCGCTCAAGGGGATCAAGAGCGGGCTGCCGCAGAAGCTGCGCGAGACCGCCTATGCCGTCGCCTGCGACGTTGCCGCCGCCGATGGCGAGGCGAGCCAGGAGGAGCTGCGGGTGCTCGAGCTGCTGCGCCACCGTCTGGGGATCGACCGGCTGATCGCCGCCGGGCTCGAGCGCGGCGCCCGCGCCCGCTTCGCCACCATCTGAGCTCCGTCCCGCCTCACGCCGGGGCTGGCAGCACTCCCGCCGGCATGCTGCTAAAGGCTTGACTCCATTAATTTTTTCTTGAGTGGAGCGAGTCTAGCATGACAGCCTATTGACGGTGTGAGAGCCAACTTCGGAGACACTGGCAATGAGCGAGCTGGCGTTGCGGTTGCGGGGGTACCGGCTGACCACGGCGGAGATCCTTTATCATCTGCCCGACCATCCGCATGTGCTGCAAAGCTTCCTGTGGCAGCATCTCGACATCGCGCCGGATTTTCCCGTCCTGCGCCGCTTCCTCGATTTCTGGGAGCGCAACATCGAGGGCAAGCTGCATTCGGTGAAGGTGGCGCGCGCCTCGCTGCTCAATGCCGGCGAGCTGCGGCACGCGGGCGTCTCGCTGCAGCTCCACTGACCCCTTGCCAAGGAGCGGCCGGCCGCGCAGGGTGCGGCCGGTTGCAACCCGCTGGCAGGCATTTCCCCCCGTGTCTTCCGTCGTCTTTTCCGCTGCTGCGCGCGGCGCCGGCCGCGTCGAGCGGCCGATCGGGCTCTGGCTGCTCGCCTGCTGCGCCATGATCTTCCTCATGGTGGTGATCGGCGGCATCACCCGGCTTACCGAATCGGGCCTGTCGATCACCGAGTGGCAGCCGGTGACCGGCGTGCTGCCGCCGCTCGATCAGGCGCAGTGGCAGGAGGAGTTCGCCCGCTACCGCGCCATCCCGCAATACCGCGCCATCCATCCCGAGATGACGCTCGAGGCGTTCAAGGGGATCTTCTTCTGGGAATATCTGCACCGGCTGTGGGGCCGGCTGATCGGTCTCGTCTTCGCCGTGCCCTTCCTCTATTTCCTGCTGCGCGGCCGCATCTCGCGCCGGCTGGCGCCGCAACTCGCCGGCCTCTTCGTGCTCGGCGGGCTGCAAGGCGCGCTCGGCTGGTACATGGTCGAGAGCGGGCTTTCCGGCCGCATCGAGGTGAGCCAGTACCGCCTCGCCGCCCATCTCGTGGCGGCGGTGATCATCTACATCGCGATGCTGTGGGTGGCGCTCGACCTGCTGGCGCCGTCCGACGCCGTGCCGCGCGACCGGAACGTGGCGGGGCTGCGCCGCGGCCTGGGCGCGCTGATCGCGCTCATCCTGCTGACGCTGGCCGCCGGCGCCTTCGTCGCGGGGCTGCGCGCCGGCTACATCTACAACACCTTCCCGCTGATGGGCGGCGGCTTCGCGCCGGGGGAGTACTGGGATCTGGCACCCTGGTGGCGCAACTGGTTCGAGAACCCGGCCGCGGCGCAGTTCGACCACCGCCTGCTCGCCGAGACGACCTGGCTCGTGGTGGCCGGATTGTGGGTGTACAGCCGCCGCCTGGGGCTCGCGCCCCGGGCGCGCACCGCGCTCGACGCGCTTTTCGCCATGGCCACGCTCCAGGCAGGCCTCGGCATCGCCACGCTGCTGCTGGTGGTGCCGCTGCCGGTGGCGGTGACGCATCAGGCGGGCGCGATCCTGCTGGTGACCGCGGCGGTGGTGGCGCGGCATGCGCTGAGACCGGCCCGCGCCGCCTGAGGCGGTTGGACGGGCGCGCCGGGCGGGCGTTATAGTTGCGCCCAGGCGGAGGACGGGACATGGCGGAGTTTCCCCCCAGGACATTGGCCGAATGGCAGGCGCTCGCCGAGAAGGAGCTCGGCGGCAAGAGCCTCGATCAGCTCGTTTGGCAGACGCCCGAAGGCATCGCGGTGAAGCCGCTCTATACCGCCGAGGATCTCGAGAAGCTCGAGACGCTGGGCGGGCTTCCCGGGTTTCCGCCCTATCTGCGCGGCCCGCGCGCCACCATGTACGCCAACCGGCCCTGGACCATCCGGCAATATGCGGGCTTCTCCACCGCCGAGGAGTCGAACCGCTTCTATCGCGAGAATCTGAAGGCGGGGCAGATGGGGCTCTCCGTCGCCTTCGATCTCGCCACCCATCGGGGGTATGACAGCGACCATCCCCGCGTCGTCGGCGATGTCGGCAAGGCGGGCGTCGCCATCGACAGCGTCGAGGACATGAAGGTCCTGTTCGACGGCATCCCGCTCGACAAGATGAGCGTGTCGATGACCATGAACGGCGCGGTGCTGCCGGTGCTGGCCGGCTACATCGTCGCCGCCGAGGAGCAGGGCGTGTCGCAGGAGAAGCTCAGCGGCACCATCCAGAACGACATCCTCAAGGAGTTCATGGTCCGCAACACCTACATCTACCCGCCTGGCCCCTCCATGCGCATCGTCGCCGACATCATCGAATACACGGCGCGGCACATGCCGAAATTCAATTCGATCTCGATCTCGGGCTACCACATGCAGGAGGCCGGCGCCACGGCCGTGCAGGAGCTCGCCTTCACGCTCGCCGACGGGCTCGACTATGTCCGCGCCGCGCTCTCCAAGGGGCTGAAGGTCGACGATTTCGCGCCGCGGCTGTCATTCTTCTTCTGCATCGGCATGAACTTCTTCATGGAGATCGCCAAGCTGCGCGCTGCGCGCCTGCTCTGGGCGCGGCTGGTGGCGCCGTTCGCGCCCAGGAACCCGGCCAGCCTGGCGCTGCGCACGCATTGCCAGACCTCCGGCGTCAGCCTCACCGAGCAGGACCCCTACAACAACGTCATCCGCACCACCATCGAGGCGCTGGCGGCGGTGCTCGGCGGGACCCAATCGCTGCACACCAATTCCTTCGACGAGGCGCTGGCGCTGCCGACGCCGTTCTCGGCCAAGATCGCGCGCAACACCCAGCTCGTGCTGGCCGAGGAGAGCGGCGTCACGCATGTCGTCGATCCCCTGGGCGGCAGCTACTATGTGGAGAGCTTGACCCATTCGCTCGCCGAGGCCGCCTGGTCGCTGATCCAGGAGGTCGAGGCGATGGGCGGCATGACCAAGGCGGTCGAGAGCGGGATGCCCAAGCTGCGGATCGAGGAATCCGCCGCGCGGCGCCAGGCGCGCATCGACCGCGGCGAGGAGGTCATCGTCGGCGTCAACAAGTACAAGAGCGAGATGCCGGACGCCGTCGACATCCTCGACATCGACAACACCAAGGTGCGCGAGCAGCAGGTCGCGCGGCTGCACCGCATCCGCGCCAGCCGCGATCCGCAGCGCGTGACGGCGGCGCTCAAGGCGCTCGGCGCCGCGGCGGCGGACGGCACCGGCAATCTGCTGGCGCTGGCGGTCGAGGCGACGCGCGCCCGCGCCACGGTGGGCGAGATTTCCGATGCGCTCGAGGCGGTGTTCACCCGCCATCGCGCCACCATCCGCTCGGTCTCCGGCGTCTATGGCGCGCTCTACGAGGGCGACGAGGGCTATCGCCGGATCCAGCGCGAGATCGAGGCCTTCGCCGCTTCCGAGGGCCGGCGCCCGCGCATGCTGGTGGTGAAGCTCGGCCAGGACGGGCATGACCGCGGTGCCAAGGTCATCGCCACCGCCTTCGCCGATATCGGCTTCGATGTCGATGTCGGGCCGCTGTTCCAGACGCCGCAGGAGGCGGCGCGCCAGGCGGTGGAGAACGACGTGCATGTGGTCGGCGTCTCGAGCCAGGCGGCCGGCCACAAGACGCTGGTGCCCGAGCTCGTCGCCGCCTTGAAGCAGCAGGGCGCGGACGACATCCTGGTGGTCTGCGGCGGCGTGATCCCGCCGCAGGATTACGACTTCCTGCGCCAGGCCGGCGTCGCCGCGATCTACGGTCCCGGCACCAACATCCCGCTCGCCGCCAGCGAGATCCTGCGGCTCATCGAGAAGAAGCGGATCGCGGCGTAGGGCCTGATCCCGGGTAAAGTGCCGTAAACTCGGCCGATCGGCGTAAGGACGAGCCGTTCGGCGTCGGCATGGCACTTGCCCGGGCCTCGCCGTCCAATCCTTCCGCCCCTCTGTTCCCCCGTGTCGAAGCTCGCTATCTATGGGCGCGATGCCCATTCTGTTCCTGATCGTCTTCATCGACCTCGTCGGCTTCGGCGTCGTCATCCCGCTGCTGCCCTTCTATGGCCTCCATTTCGGCGCGAGCGCGGCCGAGGTGACGTGGATGATGGCGTGCTACTCGCTGGCGCAGTTCTTCGCCTCGCCCTTGCTCGGCCGCCTCAGCGACCGGCTCGGGCGCCGGCCGGTGCTGCTGCTGAGCCTCTGCGTCTCGATCGTCTCGTATCTCTGGCTGGGCTTTGCCGATGCGCTCTGGATGCTGTTCGCCGCCCGGCTGCTGGCCGGCCTCGGCGCCGGCAACATCGCCGCGGCGCAAGCCTATGTCAGCGATGTCACCACCCCCGAGACGCGCGCCAAGGGCATGGGCATGATCGGCGCCGCTTTCGGGCTGGGCTTCACCATCGGCCCGGCGCTGGGCGGGCTGGTGGCGGGGGCCAATCCGACGGCCGCGGCGCTGGCGCGTCCGGCCTTCCTCGCCGCCGGGCTTTCGGCGGTGGCCTTGGTGATCGCGCTCGCCCGCCTCAAGGAGAGCCTGCCGGCGGCGGCGCGCCATGCGGCGGCGCGGCCGAGCCGCTGGCGCCTGGCGCGGGACGTGATGACCCGGCCGGTGCTGCGCCGCCTCATCGTGCTGCTCTTCGTCACCGTCACCGCCTTTGCCGGCATGGAGACGACCTTCGCGCTCTGGGCGCACAGCGCCTATGGCTGGGGACCGCGCGGCGTCGGCTACAACTTCCTCTATATCGGGCTGGTGCTGGTGGCGGTGCAGGGCGGGCTCATCGGCCGCCTGTCCAAGCGCTTCGGCGAGACGCGGCTGGTGCAGGCGGGCGCCGCCATGATCGCGCTGGGCCTCGCCTTCCTGCCTTTTGCGCTCGAGCTGTGGCGGCTCTTGATCGTCGATGCGCTGCTCGCGCTGGGCATGGGGCTGCTCCAGCCCTCGATGGCGAGCCTGATCTCGCAGCAGGCCGAGATCGACGAGCGCGGCGGCGTCCTCGGCGTGTCGCAATCCGCCAGCAGCCTGTCGCGCATCATCGGCCCGGCGGTCGCCGGCCCGCTGTTCGAGGGCTGGGGGCGCGGCGCGCCCTATTATGTCGGCGCCGTCGTCATGGCGCTGGTGCTGGCGTTGGCGGCGCGCCTGCCGATGGTGCAGCGCGTGGCGGCGCGGGACGCGCCGCTTCCCTCATGAGCAGCGAGCGCATCGCCGCGCCCAAGCTCGGTGCCGCCTCCGATGCGGGTCTGCGCGCGGAGCTGAAGGCGCTGCGCCGGCTCGCGCCCTATCTCTGGCCGCGCGAGTGGGGACTGCGCGCCCGCGTGCTGGTCTCGCTCGTGCTGCTGGTCGTTGCCAAGGGCATCAACGTCTACGTGCCGCTGCTCTACAAGGGCGCGGTCGACCGGCTGGCGCCGGGTCATCCGGCGCTGATCACCGTGCCGGTGGCGCTGATCGTGGGCTATGGCCTGGCGCGCGTCGGCGCGCAGCTCTTCGCCGAGCTGCGCGACGCGGTCTTCGCCAAGGTCGGGCAGCGCGCGGTGCGCCGCGTGGCGCTCGCCACCTTCCGCCATCTCCACGCGCTGTCGCTGCGCTTCCATCTCGACCGCCAGACCGGCGGCCTGTCGCGCGCCATCGAGCGCGGCATCCGCGGCACCGAGTTCCTGCTCTCCTACATGCTCTTCAACGTCGTGCCGACGCTGATCGAGATCCTGCTGGTCTGCGCCATCCTGTGGGGCTTCTACCGGGCGGATTTCGCGCTCGCCACCCTGGCGACGATCGTCGGCTACGTCGCCTTCACCTTCGCCGTCACCGACTGGCGCATCAAGTTCCGCCGCGAGATGAACGAGCGCGACAGCGAGGCCAACACCAGGGCGATCGACAGCCTCTTGAATTTCGAGACGGTGAAGTATTTCGCCAACGAGGCGCACGAGGCCGAGCGCTTCGACACGGCGCTCAGGGCCTATGAGCGCGCCGCGGTCAAGAGCCAGACGACGCTCTCGGCGCTCAACATCGGCCAGGGGATGATCATCGCCACCGGGCTCGTCACGGTGATGCTGCTCGCCGCCCGCGGCGTGGCGCGCGGCAGCATGACGGTGGGCGATTTCGTGCTGGTGAATTCCTACCTCGTCCAGCTCTACGCGCCCTTGAACGTGCTCGGCATGGTCTACCGCAACATCAAGCAGTCGCTGACCGATCTCGAATCGATGTTCCGGCTGCTGAGCGTGCGCGCCGAGATTGAGGACCGGCCGGGCGCGCCCGATCTTGCGGTGCAGCGCGGCGAGATCGTCTTCGATCACGTCTCCTTCCGCTACGATCCGCGCCGCCCCATCCTGCACGACGTGTCCTTCCGCGTCGCCCCGGGCGGCACCGTGGCCATCGTCGGGCCGAGCGGCGCCGGCAAGTCCACCATCGCGCGCCTGATGTTCCGCTTCTACGACGTCGATGCCGGCGCCATCCGCATCGACGGCCAGGACCTGCGCGATGTCGCGCAGCAGAGCTTGCGCCGCGCCATCGGCGTCGTGCCGCAGGATACGGTGCTGTTCAACGACACCGTGCGCTACAACATCGCCTATGGCCGCCCCGGCGCCGGCGACGACGAGATCGAGGAGGCGGCGCGCCATGCGCGCATCCACGATTTCGTCTCGGCCCTGCCCGACGGCTATCGCACCAGGGTCGGCGAGCGCGGCCTGAAGCTCTCCGGCGGCGAGAAGCAGCGCGTCGCCATCGCCCGCGTGCTGCTCAAGAACCCGCACATCCTGATCTTCGACGAGGCGACCTCGGCGCTCGACACCCGCACCGAGCAGGAGATCCAGGCCAATCTCGACGAGGTCTCGGCTGGCCGCACCACGCTGGTGATCGCCCACCGCCTCTCCACCGTGGTCAAGGCCGACGAGATCCTGGTGCTCGACGACGGCCGCATCGTCGAGCGCGGCGACCATGCCGCGCTGCTGGCGCGAGGCGGCGTCTACGCCGCCATGTGGGCGCGCCAGCAGGAGGCGGAGGAGCATGCCGCCGCGCTCGACGCGGTCGCGGAATAGCGCCGTGGCCAAGGCGCCGGCCGCCGCCGAGCGGCGCAGCGTGAACCTCGCGCTCCAGGGCGGCGGCGCCCATGGCGCCTTCACCTGGGGCGTGCTCGACCGCCTGCTCGAGGACGGCCGGCTCGGCATCGAGGCGATCAGCGGCACCAGCGCCGGCGCGATCAACGCCGCGGTGCTGGCGCAGGGCCATGCCAAGGCCGGCGCCGCCGGCGCGCGCGCCGAGCTCGACCGGTTCTGGCATCGTCTCAGCGAGATCGGCTTGCTGAGCCCGGTGCATCGCGGCCTCTACGAGCGCGCGCTCGGCAGCTGGAACATCGACAATTCGCCGGCCGCCATCTTCGTCGATCAGCTGAGCCGCCTGATCTCGCCCTATCAGCTCAACCCGTTGAACCTGTCGCCGCTGCGCGAGCTGCTCGCCGGCATGCTCGATCTCGAGGCGCTGACCGCGCCGGATTCGATCAAGCTCTTCATCACCGCCACCAATGTGCGCACCGGCAAGCCGCGCATCTTCGAACGGCGCGAGCTCAGCCTCGACGCGCTCCTGGCCTCGGCCTGCCTGCCGCAGGTGTTCCAAGCGGTGGTGATCGAGGGCGAGGCCTATTGGGACGGCGGCTATATGGGCAATCCCTCGCTCTGGCCGCTGATCTATGGCGCCCGGTGCTGCGACATCGTCATCGTCCAGATCAACCCGCTGACGCGGCCCGGCGTGCCGCACACCGCGGCCGAGATCACCAACCGGCTCAACGAGATCACCTTCAACGCCTCGCTCATGCGCGAGCTGCGCGCCATCGCCTTCGTCGAGCGCCTGGTCGAATCCGACGGCACCCATCCCGAGATCCGCCGCCTCAAGAAGATGCTGATCCACATGATCGAGGCCGAGCCGGAGATGGAGAAGCTCGGCATCGCCAGCAAGATGAACACCGACCTCGACTTCCTGCTCTATCTCAAGGAGCTCGGCCGGCGCACTGCCGAGACGTGGCTGGCCAAGAACTTCGCCGCGCTCAACCGGCACTCCAGCATCGATGTCCGCAAGGTGTTCCTGTAGCGCGAGCCGGCGGTACCGGAACTCTCGCGTCCATGCTATTGAGCCCTCATGGGGGCTGCTCCCGTCGATGTGAAAAAGCTCGCTTCCGGCTTGCGCGGCGGCGACCGGCGCGCGCTGGCGCGGGCGATCACTCTCGTCGAGTTCGACGCGCGCGGACCATCGCGGCGAGGCGGAGAAGCTGCTGGCGCTGCTGCTGCCCGAGGCCGGCAAATCCATGCGGCTCGGCATCTCCGGGGCGCCCGGCGTCGGCAAGTCGACCTTCATCGAGGCGTTCGGGCTGACGGTCATCGCCGCCGGCCATCGCGTCGCGGTGCTCGCCGTCGATCCCTCGTCCAAGCGCGGCGGCGGCTCGATCCTGGGCGACAAGACGCGCATGGCGGAGCTGGCAAGGAATGAACACGCGTTCATCCGCCCGTCGCCGGCGGGCCGCACGCTGGGCGGCGTCGCCCGGCGCACCCGCGAGGCGATGCTGGTGGTGGAGGCGGCGGGATTCGACGTGGTCATCGTCGAGACCGTAGGGGTCGGCCAGTCGGAGACGGCGGTGGCCGACATGGTCGACCTCTTCCTGCTGCTGCTGGCGCCGGGCGGGGGCGACGACCTCCAGGGCATCAAGAAGGGCATCGTCGAGCTGGCCGACCTCCTGATCGTCAACAAGGCCGATGGCGACCTCAAGCCCGCCGCCCTGCGCGCCGTGGCCGATTACCGCCACGCCGTGCGCCTGCTGCGCCCACCCTCGGAGGCCGCGGCCGAGGTGGTGGCGGTCTCGGCGCTGGAGCGCCAGGGCATCGACGCGTTGTGGCAGACCGTCGCCCGGCGCATCGCCGCGCTTGAGGCGGGGGGCGCGCTGGAGCGGCGCCGCGCGGACCAGGCGCGCGCCCATCTCTGGAGCGAGATCGGCGAGGGGCTGATGGAGCTCTTCAAGGCGGACGCCAAGGTGACGGCGCGGCTGGCCCGGCTCGAGGCGGAGGTGGCCTCCGGCGCCGTCACCCCGACGGCGGCTGCCCAGGCGGCGCTCCAGGCCTTCCGCGGGCGGTCTCGCCCGGCTTGACGCCGGGCGCGGCTTGGCCTAGAAAGCCGCCTCCATTGCGGCCCCTCGACTTCGCGGGGCCGTCATTGCTTCCGAGGAATGTCATGGCGAGACGGTGCTTCATCACGGGCAAGGGCGTGCTGGTCGGCAACAATGTCAGCCACGCCAACAACAAGACCAAGCGCCGGTTTCTGCCCAACCTGCAGACCACCTCGCTGCTCTCCGACGTGCTCGGCAGCGCGGTGCGCGTGCGCCTCTCCACCCGCGGCATCCGCACCGTCGAGCACAATGGCGGGATCGACGCCTATCTCCTGGGCACGCCCGACAGCAAGCTCACCCTTGAGGCGCGGCGCCTGAAGCGCCGCATCGCCGCCGCTGCCGCGCGCAAGGCCGAAGGGCAATCGCCGGCCGCCTGAGCCGGGCTCCTCCTACCGCCGCTTCTCGACCGGATCGTCCGCGGTCACCCTGGTCTCGTCCGGAAGGTCGCGCGCGTCCCAGTCGCCGCCCAGCGCCTGGATCAGCGCCACGCTGGCGACCAGCCGGTTCTGCAGGATGCCGAGCGCCGTCTCCTCGTTGGTGAGCCTGGTCGTCTCGGCCACGATCACCGCGGTATAGGCGACCGTGCCCTGCTGGTACTGGTTGAGCGTCAGCCGCTCCTCCTCGCGCGCCAGCCGCACCGTGTTGTCCTCGACCGTCTGCTGCTGCATCAGGATGCGCAGCGCCGCCAGCTCGTCCTCGACCTGCTGGAAGCCGGTGAGCACGGTCTGGCGGTAATTGGCAACGATCTGCGCATAGCTCGCCTTGGCTGCCGCCACCTGCGCCGCGGTCAGCCCGGCATTGAAGATGGGCTCGGCGAAGCTCGGCCCGATCGACCACAGGCTGTTGGCGGCGCGCAGCAGCTTGGCGAGGCCGGTGCTGGCATAGCCGTAAGAGGCCGACAGCGTGACGTTCCGGATAATACCCCGCGACGGCGACGCCGATCTGCGCATTGGCCGAGGCCATCAGCCGCTCGGCCGCGGCGATGTCGGGACGGCGCTCGAGCAGTTCCGACGGCACCTCGGCGGGAGCCACCGGCACGGAACGTCGCCAGCGGCGCGGGCTTGATCGAGAGCTCCGCCGGCGGTCTGCCGATCAGCGCCGCGATGGCGTGCTCGAACTGGGCGCGCTGCACCCCCTCGGCGATCGCCTGGGCGCGGGTCTGCTCGACCTGGGTCTCGGCGGTGACGACGTCGGTCTCCGCCACGGTACCGGCGGCAAACTGGTTCTTGGTGATCTTGAGCGACTGCGAGAAGGCGTCGACGGCGGAATAGAGGAGCTGCTGCAGCGCGTCGGCGGCGCGCAGCTCGAAATAGAGGATGGCGAGCTGGCCCTGCGCCGAGAGCCGCGCATTGGCGATGTCGGCGGCGCTCGCTTGCGCGCTGGCGACGTCGCTCTCGACGGTGCGGCGGATGCGGCCCCAGACATCGAGGTCCCAGGTCACGCCCGCGGACAGGTCGATGGCGCTGTTGCTCGCGACGCCGCCGCCGAAGGTGCCGCCGCCGAAGCTGTTGTTGCGGCCCTGGCCCGAACGCGTGCCCGAGCCGGTCAGCGTCAGCGTCGGGAACAGGCCGGACTGGGCCTCCGCCACCACGGCGCGGGCCACCTCATAGGCCGCCTCGGCGGATTTCAGGGTCTGGTTGGAGATGTCGATCTGCCGCTCGAGCCCGTCGAGCACGGGGTCGTTGTAGATCGACCACCAATCGTCGCGGCGGACGGCGTCCTTGGGCTCGGCCGTCTTCCAGCCGTCCTCCTTGTAGTCGGCCGGCACCGGCGCGGGCGGGCGCTTGTAGTCGGGGCCGACCATGCAGCCCGCCAGCAGCGCCAGCAGGCCGAGCGCGAAGGTTCTCCTCATTCCCCAGGCTCCGTCACCGCGCCGCCGGCGAGATCGGCGCCGCCCTGCTGACGGCGGACCCACAGGCGGAAGCGGTCGAGATAGAGATAGATCACCGGCGTGGTGTAAAGGGTCAGCATCTGGCTCACGATCAGGCCGCCGACGATCGAGATGCCGAGCGGCTGGCGCAGCTCGGCGCCGTAGCCGACGCCGACCGCCAGCGGCAACGCGCCCAGCATCGCGGCCATGGTCGTCATCATGATTGGGCGGAAGCGCAGCAGGCAGGCCTGATAGATCGCCTCGTCCGGCGTCAGATGCTGGCTGCGCTCGGCGTCGATCGCGAAGTCGATCATCATGATCGCGTTCTTCTTGACGATGCCGATCAGCAGGATGACGCCGATCAGCGCGATCAGGCTGAACTCGATGTTGAGCGCCATCAGCGCCAGCACCGCGCCCAGCCCGGCCGAGGGCAGCGTCGAGAGAATGGTGATGGGGTGGATGTAGCTCTCATAGAGGATGCCGAGCACGATATAGATCGCGCCCAGCGCCGCCAGCACCAGGATCGGCTGGTTGGCCAGCGACTGCTCGAAGACGCGGGCCGTGCCCTCGAAGCTGCCATGGATGCTGACCGGCACGTTGAGCTCGTTCATCACCCGGTCGACCGCCTGGGTGGCGTCGCTCAGCGACTTGCCCGGGGCCAGGTTGAAGGAGATGGTGGCGGCGACGAACGGCCCCTGGTGATTGACCGCGAGCGGCGTCTTGCCCGGCGCGTAATGGGTGAAGGCGGCGAGCGGCACCATGGTCTCGGCGCTGGTGGTGACGGCGGCGCCGGTCGAGGCGCTGGCGCTGCCGTGGCCGGTCGAGCCGATCTGGTTGGCGAGGAGATTGCGCTGGACGCTGGCGGCGATCTCCGCCGCGGTGGCGTTCTGGCCGCTGGCCGCGGCCGTGGGCGGCGCCTTTACCGTGCCGATCACCGCCTGGCTCGCTTGCGTGCCGGCGACGGCGCCGCCCGCCGTGCTGACATAGATCTCCTTCAGCATGTCCGGGCTCTGCCAGTATTGCGGCGCCACCTCCATGACGACGTGGTACTGGTTGAGCGCGGCGTAGATCGTGGACACCTGCCGCTGGCCGAAGGCGTCATAGAGCGTGTTGTCGATGGCGGCGGTGGTGAGGCCGAGGCGCGCCGCGGTATCGCGGTCGATGACCAGGTCGCTCTCCAGCCCGTTCTGCTGCTGGTCGGAATTGACGTCGGTGAGAACCGGCTCGTGCTGGAGCGCCGCGGCGATCTTGGGCGCCCAGTGGTAGAGCTCGGTGAGGTCGTCGCCCTGGAGCGTGTATTGATAGAGCGCGTTGCTCGCCCGGCCGCCGACCCGGATGTCCTGCGCCGCCTGCAGGAAGAGCGTCGCCCCGGCGACATGCGACATGTTGCGCCGCAGCCGCGCAATAATCCTGTCGGCCGAGAGCTTGCGCTCGGACAAGGGCTTCAGGGTGATGAAGACGAAGCCGGAATTGGTCTGCCGTCCGCCGATGAAGCCCACCACCGTCGCGACGTCGGGGTCCTGCTGGATGATCGAGGTGAACTCCTGCAGCTTCTTCTGCATGAGCTGGAAGGAGATGCTCTGATCGGCCTGGATGCCGCCGATCAGCCGGCCCGTATCCTGCTCCGGGAAGAAGCCCTTCGGCACGATCGAGAAGAGATAGACGTTGAGCACGAGCACGCCGATCAGGATCAGCATCATCAGCCGCGCATGCCGCAGCGCCCAGCGCAGCGAGCGGTCGTAGGTCGCCAGCAAGGCGTCGAAGGCGCGCTCGCCGGCGCGATAGAACCATCCACGCTCGGCCTCCGGCCGGAACCTGACGATATAGGCGCACATCATCGGGGTCGTCGTCAGCGAGATCACCAGCGACACCGCGATGGCGATCGACAGCGTCATGGCGAATTCGCGGAAATAGCGTCCGACGATGCCGCTCATCAGCAGGATCGGGATGAACACCGCCACCAGCGACGCGCTCATCGACAGCACGGTGAAGCTGACCTCGCGCGCGCCAAGCAGCGCCGCCTGGAAGCGCGGCATGCCGGCCTCGATGTGGCGGGTGACGTTCTCCAGCACGACGATGGCGTCGTCGACGACGAAGCCGGTCGCCACCGTCAGCGCCATCAGCGACAGATTGTCCAGGCTGTACCCCAGCAGATACATGACCCCGAAGGTGCCGAGAAGCGAGGTCGGCACGGCCACGCTCGGGATGATGGCCGAGCGGCCGTTGCGCAGGAAGACGAACACGACGCCGATCACCAGCAGGATGGAGACCAACAGCGTCGTCTCGACGTCGTGCAGCGAGGCGCGGATGGTGGTCGTGCGATCCGCCACCGGCGTGATGTCGATGTCGCTCGGGATCGACGCCTTGAGCTGCGGCAGCAGCGCGTAGATGCGGTCCACCGTGTCGATGATGTTGGCGCCCGGCTGGCGGTAGAGCAGCAGCAGCACCGAGGGCTTGCCGTTGGCGATGCCGCCGTTGCGGAGGTCCTCGACGGAGTTGACGACGTCGGCGATGTCGCTGAGCCGGACCGGCGCGCCGTTGCGATAGGCGATGACCAGCGAACGGTACTGGTCGGCGACGCTCGCCTGGTCGTTGGTGTAGATCTGCCAGCGCTGCTGCCCGTTCTCGATGGCGCCCTTCGGGCTGTGCGCGTTGGTGGCGTTGAGCGCGGCTCGCACGTCCTCCAGGCCGATGCCGTAATGGAAGAGGGCACGCGGATTGAGCTCGGCGCGCACCGCCGGCAGCGAGCTGCCCCCGATCGTAACCTGGCCGATGCCGTCTATCTGCGACAGCTTCTGCTGCAGGATGGTGGCGGCGCTGTCGTAGAGCTGCCCCTGACTCAGCGTGTTGGAGGTGAGCGCCAGGATCAGCACCGCCGGGTCGGCCGGGTTGACCTTCTTGTAGGTGGGGTTGCTCCTGAGCGCGGTCGGCAGGTCGGCGCGCGCGGCGTTGATCGCCGCCTGCACGTCCCGCGCGGCGCCGTCGATGTCGCGGTCGAGGCCGAACTGCAGGGTGATCTGCGCCTTGCCGACCGAGCTCGACGAGGTCATCTCGGTGACGTCGGCGATCTGGCCGAGATGGCGCTCGAGCGGGGTCGCGACGCTGGTCGCCACCGTCTCGGGGCTGGCGCCGGGAAGCTGCGCCGTGACCTGGATGGTCGGGAAATCGACCTCCGGCAGCGGCGACACCGGCAGCAGCAGGAACGCGCCGCCGCCGGCCAGCGCCAGGCCGAGGGTGAGAAGCGTGGTCGCGACCGGCCGCCGGATGAAGATCTCGGAGATGTTCATTCGGCCGGGCTCTCTGCCGGTTGCGGACCGCGCAAGCGCCGCGCCAGCCGGTCGAAGGCGAGATAGATCACCGGCGTCGTGAACAGCGTGAGCACCTGGCTCACGATCAGGCCGCCGACGATGGTGATGCCGAGCGGATGGCGCAGCTCCGAGCCGGTGCCGGTGCCGAGCATCAGCGGCAGCGCGCCGAACAACGCCGCCATCGTCGTCATCATGATCGGGCGGAAGCGCAGCAGCGAGGCCTGGAAGATCGCCTCGCGCGGCGACTTGCCCTGTTCGCGCTCGGCCTCGAGCGCGAAGTCGATCATCATGATCGCGTTCTTCTTGACGATGCCGATCAGCAGCACGATGCCGATGATGCCGATGATGCCGAGATCGCTGCCGTCGACGATCAGCGCCAGCAGCGCGCCGATGCCGGCCGAGGGCAGGGTGGAGAGGATCGTGATCGGGTGGATGTAGCTCTCGTAGAGCACGCCCAGCACGATGTAGACGGCGACGATCGCGGCGAGGATGAGCAGCAGCTCGTTCTTGAGCGAGGCCTGGAAGGCGAGCGCCGCGCCCTCGAAGGTGGTGAAGACGCTCGCCGGCATCCCGACCTCCTGCTCGGCGGCGCGGATCGCGTTCACCGCCTCGCCGAGCGAGGCCTGCGGCGCCAGGTTGAAGGAGATCGTCGCCGAGGGCAGCTGGCCGAGATGGTTGATCTGGAGCGGCGCCTCCTGCGGGATGAACCGGGCGATCGCGGACAGCCGCACCTGCCCGCCCGCCGCCAGCGACGAGGGCAGGTAGATCGCGTTCAGCGTGTCCAGCGTGCGCTGCTGCTGCGGCGTCGCCTCGAGAATGACGCGGTACTGGTTCGACTGGGTGAAGATGGTGGAGACGATGCGTTGCGCGAAGGCGTCGTAAAGCGCGTTGTCCACCGTGGCCGGGGTGATGCCGAAGCGCGCCGCGGTGTCGCGGTCGATGTCGACGTAGGTCGAAAGCCCGTGCGCCTCGACGTCGCTGGCGATGTCCTCGAGCGCGGGAAGCTGCTTGAGCCGTTCCATCAGCTTCGGGACCCAGGCGGCGAGCTCGGTCGGATTGGCGTCCTCGAGCACGAACTGGTATTGCGTGCGGCTCACCGTGGCGTCGATGGTGAGGTCCTGCACCGGCTGCATGTAGAGCGCGATGCCGGCGACCTGCGCCGTCTCCCGCTTGAGACGACGGATGATGTCGCTGGCGCTGGCGCTGCGCTCGTCGCGCGGCTTCAGGTTGATGAGGAAGCGGCCGCTGTTGAGCGTGCTGTTGGTGCCGTCGACGCCGATGAAGGAAGAGAGGCTGTCGACGTCGGGATCGGCGAGGATCGCCTTGCCGAGCGCCTGCTGGCGCGCGGCCATGGCGTCGTAGGAGACCGACTGGTCGGCCTCGGTGATCGCCTGGATCAGGCCGGTATCCTGGACCGGGAAGAAGCCCTTGGGCACCGCCACGTAGAGAAAGACCGTTAGCCCGAGCGTGCCGACCGCGATCAGCAGCACCAGCGGCTGATGGTCGAGCACCCAGCCGAGCATGCGGCCATAGCGGTCGATCGTGGCGTCGAACCATAGCTGCGAGCGGCGGAAGAAGGCGCCCTCCTCGGAGGGCGGCTTCAGCAGCTTGGCGCACAGCATCGGCACCAGCGTCAGCGACACCACCGCCGAGATCAGGATGGTGACGGCCAGCGTGATCGCGAACTCGCGGAAGAGGCGCCCGACCACGTCGCCCATGAACAGCAGCGGGATCAGCACCGCCAGCAGCGACACCGTCAGCGAGATGATGGTGAAGCCGATCTGCTCCGAGCCGAGCAGCGCGGCCTTGAGGCGCGAATGCCCCTGTTCGACGTAGCGGGCGATGTTCTCGATCATCACGATGGCGTCGTCGACGACGAAGCCGGTGGCGATGGTCAGCGCCATCAGCGACAGATTGTCGAGGCTGAAGCCCAGCAGGTACATCGCCGCGAAGGTGCCGACGATCGACAGCGGCACCGACAGGCTCGGGATGAGTGTCGCCGGCAGGTTGCGCAGAAAGGCGAAGATCACCAGCACCACCAGCACCACGGCGAGCGACAGCTCGATCTCGACGTTGCGCACCGAGGCGCGGATGGTGGTGGTGCGGTCGGTGAGCACGGTCACCTGCATCGCCGCCGGCAGCGCGTCCTTGAGCTCGGGAAGCAGCGCCTGGATGCGGTCGACGACCTGGATGACGTTGGCGCCGGGCTGGCGCTGCACGTTGACGATCACCGCGGGATCGGTGTTCATCCACGAGCCGATCTTGGTGTTCTCGGGGCCGCTGATCACGCTTGCCACGTCCGACAGCATCACCGGCGCGTTGTTGCGGTAGGCGATCACCAGCTTGCTGTACTCGTCGGCGCTGGTGATCTGGTCGTTGGCGTTGATCGTGTAGGCGCGCATCGGGCCGTCGAAATTGCCCTTGGGCGTATTGACGTTGGCGTTGGCGATGGTGGTGCGGAGATCGTCGATGTTGAGCCCATAGGCCGCGAGCTTGCGCGAGTTCGAACTGGATGCGCACCGCCGGCCGCTGCCCGGCATTGACGCTGACCAGGCCGACGCCCGGAAGCTGCGAGATCTTCTGCGCCAGCCGCGTGTCGGCGAGATCCTGCAGCTGCGGGATCGGGATCGTCTTGGAGGTGATGGCGAGCGTCAGGATCGGCGCGTCGGCGGGATTGATCTTGGCATAGATCGGCGGCGCCGGCAGGTCGGAGGGCAGCAGGTTTCCCGCCGCGTTGATCGCCGCCTGCACCTCCTGCTCGGCCACGTCGAGCGACAGGTTCAGGCTGAACTGCAGCGTGATGACCGAGGCGCCCGCCGAGCTCTGCGAATACATCTGGTTGAGCCCGGGCATCTGTCCGAGCTGGACCTCGAGCGGCGCGGTCACCGACGAGGTCATCACGTCGGGGCTGGCGCCGGGATAGAAGGTCTGCACCTGGATGGTGGGGTAGTCGACCTGCGGCAGCGCCGACAGCGGCAGGAAGTCGTATCCCACGATGCCGACCAGCATGATCGCCACCATCAGCAGCGAGGTGGCGACCGGACGCAGGATGAAGAGGCGCGAGGGGCTCATCCGGCGCCGGCCTCCCGCCCCGCGCCGGGGGCGCGGGTCATTGGCTGCTCCGGTGCTGGTGCCCTTGCGCGGGTGCCGTTGCCGCGGCGGTGCCGGCGGTCGGCTCCCTGACCTTGGCGCCGTCGCGCAGCTTGTCGGCGCCGTCGATCACCACCTTGTCGCCCGGCTGCAGCCCGCTCGTCACCGCGACGCGCTCGCCGTCGCCCGGCCCCAGCGCGATCTTCTGCACGCTCACCGTCTCGTCGGGCTTGACCAGGTAGACGTAGGTGCCCGGCGCGCCGCGCTGCACCGCGGCGGTCGGGATGATGGTCGCGTCCTTGTCGGTGTCGAGCAGTAGCTGGATGTTGACGAACTGGTTCGGGAACAGCATCTCGTCCTTGTTGTCGAACAGGGCGCGCAGCTTCAGCATGCCGGTGCTCGTGTCGATCTGGTTGTCGAGCGTGCTCAGCTTTCCCGTGGCGATCTTGATCGTGCCGCTGCGGTCGAAGGCGGTCGCCTGCAGGCTGGCGCCGTCGGCGACGCGCTTCAGCACCGCCGGCAGGCTGTCCTCCGGCAGGGTGAAGATCACCGACATCGGCTTGATCTGCGTGACCACGACGATTCCGGTCGTGCTGCTGGTCTGGACGTAATTGCCGGGATCGACCAGCCGCAATCCGACGCGGCCGTCGATCGGCGAGACGATGTGGCAATAGACGAGATTGAGCTTGGCGGCCTCGATCTGCGCCTGGTCCGACTTGACGGTGCCTTGGTATTGCTGGACGAGATAGAGCTGATCGTCCGCCTGCTGCCGCGCGATCGAGTTCTGCTCCGCCAGCTTCTGGTAGCGGGCGAGGTCGACCTGCGCGCCTTTGAGCAAGGCCTGGTCGTGCACCAGCTGCGCCTCGAGCTGGTCGAGCGCGGCCTGGTAGGGCCGCGGGTCGACCTGCGCCAGGAAATCGCCCTTTTTCACCTCCTGTCCCTCGGTGAAGCCGACCGACATCAACTGGCCGTCGATCTGGGTCTGCACCGTGACCGTGTAGAGCGGCGTCACCGTGCCGAGTGCGTTGAGCGTCACCGGCATGTCGCCCTTGACCGCGGTGGCGGTGACCACGGGCATCGGCCCGCTCAGGGCATAGCGGCTGGGGCGCGTCGCCTGCGGATGCGGGCGCAAGATGATCCAGGCGATCGCCGCGAGCACGACTACGCCGGCCAGCAGCCAGGCCAGCCGGCGCCAGCGCGCGCCGCGCGTCGCCGGCGCCGCGGTGGGCGCCGGGCGCGTCGGCCGCGTTGGCGGGGCTTTCAGATCGCTCGGCCGGTCATCCATGGCCGTCTCGGTCCCGAGACCGTTTCATTCGCTTCCTCTGCGCCTCCTCAGCGCTTGGCGCCGCCTTCCGCGTCGGCGCGGGGGCGCGCCCGGACGATCCGCGGCGGCGTGCCGTGTGGCCGATAGTCGTGGTTTGGACAATCACCCTTTGAGCGTCCGCCGCCATGCGCCCGGCAGCGGACGGTCGCACAGGCTCGAAGAGTGCCACTGAGCCATTATTTAGGCCATATCCCACCGGCGCATCCCCGGCGCGCCGTCGCCTGCGGCGAGGCGGCGCGTCTTCCGTTCCTCTAATGTTCAGGATAGCAGAAGGGAACGCCCGGGTCGCGGGCGCCGGCTAGAGGGCGAAGGCGGCGGCGGGACGGGAATTGCGATAGACGAGGCCGGCCATCAGCATGTCGATGTGCTCGCCATCCGTGGCGAGCGGCAGCCAGACCACCTCATAGCCGAAGCGGCGCCCCTCGAGGATGCGCTCGTCGACCGCCGCCAGGGGGCGGCGCGCCTCCACCAGCTGGCGGCAGCGCTCGATCAGCAGTGTGCGGTTCTCCGGATCGGGCAAATCGTCCACCATCTTGCCGGTCATGTCGTAGCCGGCGCGCGCGGCGAGATCGCAGCCGTGCAGCCGGAACCGGAAGCGTTGCGGATTGTCGAGCACCTCGATCAGCAGGACATTGCCGAGCGCGTAGCGGAAATCGATCGGGTCGAGATCGCCTCGCGCCGGAAACCTTCGGCCTTGCCGCCGCTCGTCCCAATAGGCGTAGAGCTGGCGCAAGCTGGGTGTCTCGATGTCATCGAGGATCGCGGCCATTCTCTGGCCCCCGGACAGTGTTCAACGAAAGGATGCATTCTCCGCGAAACTCGTGAAGACGCGATGAAAGCGGCGGGTGCGAAAGCCGCGCATTCGCGCCAAATGCCGCGCTCTAGCGCGAGAACTCCCGCGTCGCCAGCCGTGCGCCTTCGGCCAGGGCGGCAAGCTTCGCCCACACCACCGCCGGATCGACCGCCGCCTGCCCCACCCACGTGCCATAGCCGCAATCGCTGCCGGCGATGACGTTCTCGCGCCCGACCAGCCGGGCGTAGCGGCCGATGCGCTGCGCGATGAGCTCGGGATGCTCGATGAAATTGGTCTTCGACTCCAGCACGCCCGGGATCAGCACCTTGCCTTCGGGCAGCTTCACCGTCTCGAACACCGTCCATTCATGGGCATGGCGCGGATTGGCCGCCTCGAAGGAGAGGCCCGCCGGCCGCGCCGCGAAGACCACGTCGATGATGTCCTTGAGCGGCACGTCGCAATGATGCGGCCCCTCGTAATTGCCCCAGCAGAGATGCAGGCGCATCCGCTCCGGCGGGATCCCCGCCACGGCGTGGTTGAGCGCCTCGATATGGAGGCCGGCGCGCTGGCGGAACTCGGCGGTGCTGAGCCCGGCATATTGGATGTGCCGGCCCATGGCGAGGTCGGGGCAGTCGAGTTGCAGGATGAAGCCGGCCTTGGCGACGGTCTCGTACTCGCCGCGCATCGCCTCGGCGATGGCGAAGAGGTAGGCCTCGTGGCTCGGATAGTGGCCGTTGTGGAAGAAGAGCGAGATCAGCCCGGGCGAGGCCGCGGTAAGAAATCCCTCTTCCGCCGTCACTGCGCCGAGCGCCGCGGCGAGGTTATCGACATCGCTCGCCGCGGCGGCGGCGTCGCGCACCGCGATCGGCCCGTTGCAGCCCGGCGTCTTGCGCCGCGCGCGGCCGGGATCGCCGAAGACCCGGCGTGCCAGCTCCGGGAAATCGACGAGGTCCTGGTATTGCAGCGGATGGCTGCTGCCGCCGAAGCCGTCGAGCCGGTCCTTGATGTAGGTGGCATAGCTGGGCTTGCTCATCTCGCCGTCATTGACGATGTCGATGCCGGCATCGACCTGGCGGGCGACGGTCTCGGCCACGGCCGAGCGGATGCGCCGGGCCAGCGCGGCGGGCTCGACCGGCACCCCTTCCTCCTTGGCGAACATGGTTCGGATCAGGTCTTCCGGGCGCGGCAGGCTGCCGGTATGCGTGGTGAGGAAGCGCTCGGTGCTGCGTTTCATTTCCGTCTCCCCGCGATCGTTTTTGGCCGCGCGTGCCGGTGCGCGGCGACGCCACTCTTGGGCGCGCCGCCGCCGCGGTCAAGCGCGGTGAAGAAACGCTTAAAACTTGCGCCAAACCGCGCCCATCGTTCACCCCGGTTTAACCTTCGCGCTGCTATCTCTTGGTCATGGGACAGCGCCGCCCGGAGGCGGCCGTGCGAGGCGGATGATGGACGAGGAATCGATCGGTATCTTCGGCGTGCTGCTGATCGTCACCGTGCTGGTGGTCAACCAGGCGGTGTTTCACCAGGGCATTGCTGCGCCCAGCCTCGCGGGGATCAGCTGGGAGAACGTCGTCAGCGTCTTCGGCTGCGACGACAAGCCCGGCGACAGCTGCTATCTCGCGATGAGCCAATAGGCTCGCGCGGCGGCGGGTTATTCCGCCGCCAGGGCGCGCCGGGTGCGCGCCTCGATCTCGCCCAGCGTCTTCTCCAGCCGCTCGCCTTCGGGATCGGCGAGCGCCGCGCCGCGCGCCGAGGCGACCGCGTCGGCCGCCACTGCCGCGGCGAAGCGGCCGGCGAGCGCGGGGCGGATGACGCGTTCCTCGATCATGCGGTAATTGGCGAGGCCGCGCGCATGGGTGTCGCCATAGCCCTTGATCAGCCGCGCGCACTCCGCGATCTCCAGCGCCAGTGCCGGTGACAGCGCTGCCGCCGCCGCGATGAGCCCGAGCCAGGCCTCGATCTGCTGCTGCTCCTCGATATAGCGGTGGCTCCAGGGCCGCCAGCGCCGCAGCGCGGCGAGCAACTTCAAGCGCAGGAAGCCGCTCACCGAGCTGCTCTTCACCGACATGCCCCAATAGACGGTGCCGAGCCAGCCGCGCCGCTGCGCCAGAGCGAGGATCGGCCGGGCGAGGCGCGGCGGCAGGATCGAGCACAGCTCGTCGATGCCCGGCTTGAAGAAATCCACCACTGCCAGCGGCTCCTCCGGCCTGAGCTTGAGCTCGTCGCGGATGCGCTGCAGCCGCGCCGGATCAGTCTTCGCCTGCGCCACGCGGATCACGTCCTCGAAGGACATGCGCACGGCGAGATGCCGCGCCGTCTCGCGCAGCAGCCGGCCGCCGGCGCCGCCGGCGGTGTCAGCCTCGCGCACCGCGCCGAGCCGGTCGAGATAGAGCCGCGCATAGCGCAGGTCCTGATATGCTGTGAGCCGCCGCAGTCCTTCGACGATGATGTCGAGGGACGCTTCCGGCATCCTCTCCTGCGCCAGACGCTCGAGCGAAGCAAGGCTCGGCCGCGGCGGCCGGGCGCGCTTGTGCGTCGGCTTCGCCGCCGAGCCCGCCTGCGCTAGCGCCGCCAGACCGGCGGCGAAGCCGCGCAGATTGGCCTCGACCGCCTTGCCCTCGGCGCGGATCGCCGCCTCGAACGCCTCGAGCGGGATCGGCAGCCGGCCGGAGCCGGCGATCGCCCCCAGCATCACCGCGTTGATCACGCTGTTGGCGGCTTGCGCCGCCGCCTCCATGTCGAACAGGATGTGGCTCTGCGCCTGCTCCTCGATCGCCTGCAGCAGCCGGCCGATATCGGTGCGGCCGTCGCCCATGGCCATGCGCTCGGAAATCGCGTAGATGCGGTGGGTCGAGGCGATGATCGTGGTGCGGTCCCTGGCCGCGAAGCCGCCGGCGACGACGCGCCCGGCCTCGAGCAGCTCGCTCGACGCCACGACATCGATGTCGCCCACGCCCGGCACCAGCGACAGCACCGGCCGCTTGCCGCCGAGCGCGGGCCACGGCTCCGGCCAGATCTCGAGGTAGTAGGTGGTGGCGCCGGTGCGCTGCGCCACGCCCGGGATCGAGGTGCTCTGCACCGGCAGCCCGCGCGCCGCCGCCGCCGCGATGATCCAGTTGGTGAGCACGCCGCCGCCCTCGCCGCCGAGCGCGGCGATCAGCACGCTGATGGGGCGCGGCGCGCTCACGCCGCCCTCGCTTGCCCGCCGAGCCAGGCGATGGCGCGGCGGCGCAGCCCGTGCAGCGCGCGATCCCAGCGGCTCGGGTTGAGGATGGTCTCGGCGCGGTAGAAGGAGGGGCACAGCACCGCCGCATGCGCCACCTCGCCGCACAGCCCGCAGCCGACGCAGCTCTGGATCACGCTCGCCACGGGATCGGTGCGCAGCGGGTCCGGGTTCGGCTTGATGGTGAGCGACGGGCAGCCGGAGAGGCGGATGCAGGAATGGTCGCCGGTGCAGATCTCGTCATCGACGCCATAGCGCGCCCGCGCCACGCGCTCGCCGCGCGCCAGCTTCTGCGCCTCCTCGGCGCGCACCCGGCGCTGACGCGCGAGCTGGCACTCGCCGTCGGCGATGATCACCTTGAGCCCGCGCTCGGCGGTCTGCATCGCCTCCTTCAGCGTCCTGAGCATGGTCGCGACGTTGTAGGTGCGCACCTTCCTCAGCCATTTGACGCCGAGCGCGCGCAGCGTCGTCTCGATGTCCATGCCCGGCGCCGTGCCGCTGCGGCTGGCCAGGCTCGAGGGCATGAATTGCAGGCCGGTGGCCGAGGTATAGCCGTTCTGCATCACCACCAGCACGCCGTCGCCCTTGTTGAAGAGGTTGCTAGCGACGCCGGTGAGGATGCCGTTGTGCCAGAAGCCGCCATCGCCCATGACCGAGATGGCGCGCCGCGCGAGGTTGGGGGTCACGGCCGCGGCGCTGGCGAGGCTCATGCCGTAGCCCAGGATGGAGTTGCCCATGCTGAACGGCGCCAGCGTGCCGAAGGCGTGGCAGCCGATATCGGCGCTGATATGGGTCGGGCCGATCTCGCGCTGCATCAGCTTGAGCGCGCTGAACACCGGCCGTTCCGGGCAGCCGGTGCAGAAGCTCGGCGGCCGCGCCGGCAGCTCGCCGAGTGCCTGGGCGGCGGCGCGCCGCGCGGCGAGCAGCCGGTCGGCCGTGCCGGCGCCGGCCTCGACGTCGATGCCGGAAGGCCGGGTCTCGCGCAGGAAGGCGGCGAGCCCGGCGAGCAGCGCCTCGGAATTGTATTCGCCCACCTGCGGCAGGCAGCCCTTGCCCAGCACCCGCGTGTCGATGTCGGCGCGGCGCAGGATGACGTTGATCTGCTGCTCGATGTAGTCGGGGAAGCCTTCCTCCACCACCAGGAGGGCGCGCTTGCCGGCGGCGAACGCCGTCACCTCCTCGGGCACCAGCGGATAGACGACGTTCAGCGCATAGACCGGCACGCGGCTCGTCCCGAACGCATCGGCGAGCCCCAGCCGCGCCAGCGTGCGCAGCACCGAGTTGTAGAGCCCGCCCTGGACGATGATGCCGATCTCGCCGATGTCGCCGGCGAAGACCTCGTTGAGCCCATGGGCGCGGATGAAGGCCTGCGCCGCCGGCAGCCGCTCCTCGACCTTGAGCCGCTCCTGCACGAAGGTCGCCGGCGGATGGGCGAGGCGGCCGTAGTCGAAGCGCGGCGGCCCGGCGATCGGCTCGAGCTTCGAATGCACCGGCCGCACATTGTTCTTGGCGACGAACTCGCCGCTGACATGGCAGGCGCGGATGCGCAGCTCCATCATCACCGGCGCGTGGCTCGCCTCGGAAAGCTCGAAGCCCTTCTCGACGAGGCGGACGATGGTCGGCAGGTCCGGCCGCGGGTCGAGCAGCCAGATCGAGGATTTCATCGCGAAGGCGTGGCTGCGCTCCTGGATGACGCTGGCGCCCTCGCCGTAGTCCTCGCCGACGACGATCAGCGCCCCGCCCTGCACGCCGGGCGAGGCGAGGTTGGAGAGCGCGTCGGAGGCGACGTTGGTGCCGACGATCGACTTCCAGGTGACGGCGCCGCGCAGGGGATAGTTGATCGAGGCGCCGAGCATGGCCGCGGCGGAGGCCTCATTGGTGCAGGTCTCGAGATGGACGCCGAGCTCGCCGATGATGTCCTCGGCCTCGACCAGCACGTCGAGCAGATGCGATACCGGCGCGCCCTGATATCCTCCGACATAGCTCACGCCGGATTGCAGCAGCGCCTTGGTGACGGCGAGGATGCCTTCGCCGCGGAAGACCTCGCCGTCGCCCAGCTTGAGCGCCTCGATCTCTTTCTTGAACGAGCGTTCCATCATGCACCTCGGCGTTACATATGGGACGGCAGGTAGGTGGCGATGATCGGAAACGAGATCAGGATGATCAGTCGCAGGATGTCGGTGACGATGAACGGCAGCACGCCGGAGAAGATGGTGAGGAAGCTCACCTCCGGCACCACCGTCTTGATGACGAAGACGTTCATGCCGACCGGCGGATGAATGAGGCCCAGCTCCACCGTCATCACGATGATGATCCCGAACCAGATGGGATCGAAGCCCAGCGCCGATACCACCGGAAAGATGATCGGCACCGTCAGGATGATCATGGCGAGCGCGTCCATCAGGCAGCCCAGCACCAGATACATCAGCATGATCAGCGCCAGCACGCCGTAGCGCCCAAGCCCGAGGCTGGTGAGGAAGGCCGTCACGTGCTGCGGCGTCTGGGTGACGGTGAGGAAGTAGCCGAACAGCAGCGCGCCGATCAGCACCGTGAACACCGCCGCGGCGGTGCGGGTCGCGTGCAGCAGCGATTGCAGCATCTGCTGCGGCGAGAGCCGGCGGCGCAGCACGCTGATGAGGAAGGCGCCGCCCGCGCCCATGCCGCCCGCCTCGGTCGGCGTGAAGAGCCCGCCATAGAGCCCGCCGATGACGAAGACGAAGAGCAGCAGCGGCGCCCAGACCTCGCGCAGCGCCCGCAGCCGCTCGGCGGCGGTGCTGCGCACGCCCGCGGGCAGGTAGTCCGGGCGCACGAAGCCGATGATGGCGATCGTCGCCATGTACATCGACACTGCCAGGATGCCCGGCAGGATGCCGGCGATGAACAGCTTGCCGATGTCCTGCTCGGTGATGAGGCCGTAGACCGCCAGCACCGTCGAGGGCGGGAACATCGCGCCCAGCGTGCCGCCGGCGGCGATGACGCCGGTGGAGAAGGCCTGCGGGTAGCGGTAGGCGCGCATCTCCGGATAGGCCACGGTGGCAAACGTCGCGGCGGTGGCCACCGACGAGCCGCTGATCGCCGCAAACGCGGCGCAGGCGCCGATGGTGGCGATGCCGAGCCCGCCGCGCAGATGGCCGACAAAGGTGTTCGCGGCGCGGAACAGCTCGCGGCTGATGCCCGAGGCGGAGACGATCGCGCCCATCAGCAGGAACATCGGGATGATGCCGAAATTGTAGTTGGCGACCGTCCGCATCGATGTCTGTCCGACCATCTTGAGCGCGGGCAAGCCGCCGACGACGTACCCGAAGCCGGTGACGCCGACCAGTCCCATGGCCATGCCGACCGGCACGCGCATCAGCATCAGGCCGAACAGCGCGACGAAGCCGATGACGGCGATGGCGGTGGTGCTGAGCATCGCCTCACTCCACCGGCCGGATGGTAGGTGCCGTGGCCAGCGCTTCCGGCCGGAAGATCAGGCGATAGGTGCGCACAGCGATGAGCAGCACGGCCGAGACGTCGCCGAGCCAGGCGACGGCGAAGAACGGCCAGGTCGGCAGGTGCAGGTCATAGGTGAGGACATTGTCGTCGTAGGTGACGCGGACCTTGTCGATGAGCGTGCCGGTCTGCACCGTGACGACGAAGAGCAGCACCGCCGTGGCGAAGACGTCGATGACGCGCTTCATCCGCGGGCTCGCCGCCGTCCAGACCAGGTCGACCGTGATGTGCGTGCCGCGATAGCTGGTGGCGGCGATGCCCCAGAAGATCAGGATGCCGAGCAGCAGCCGGCCGAAATCATAGCTGTCGGGGATGGTGTAGCTGAAGAAATAGCGCAGCAGCACCGAGATGAAGATGTCGGCCGCCACCAGCCCGACGAAGAGCGCGGCGATCAGCTCGATGCCGTCGATGAAGCGGTCCATGCGGCTGCGCCGCGGCGCCGCGGCGGCTTCGCCCATCGTGCCGCTCACCGTTCTTCGCCCCTCCCCCTCAAGGGGGGAGGGGCCGCATATGCGCGCTTATGCAGTGCCATCGACGCAAGCCTCAATACGCCGCCTTGTACTGGGCGAGCTCGGCCTTGAGGCCGGCGAGCGCCTTCTGCGGATCGACGCCGGTCTTGCGCACGCGCTCGGCCCAGCGCTCGGTCAGCGGCTGCACCGCCTGCCGCCAGGCGGCGAGGTCGGTGTCGGAGATCTCGTAGACGTCGTGGCCCGGCTCGTGGCGCAGCTTGTCGCGCCCGGCGGCCTCGAAGGCGGTCCAGGGGGCGGCCACCTTCAGCGCCCATTGCGTGGTGCAGTGGTCGTCGATCACCTTCTTCTGCGCCGGCGACATGCCGTCATATTTCGCCTGGTTCATCACCCAGACGAAGGTGGTGACGTAGAGCGGCACGTCCATGTGGTACTTCACCACCTTGTCGATGCCGAACAGCACCACCGATCCCCAGGGGAAGGTCACGGCGTCGGCGACGTGGCGCTCCAACACGTCGCGTACTTCCGGCGCCGAGGCCTGCACGTTGGTGCCGCCCAGCAGCGTCACCAGGCTGCCGATGGTGGCGTTGGCCGGGCGGATCTTCATGCCGCTGATGTCGGAGGGCAGCATGATTTTCTTGTTGCTGTGGAAGGTGCCGGGATCGTGGACGAAGGCGAAGCAGAAATGCACGTCCTTCATCTCGGTTGCCGCATAGTGGCGGTACCAGGCGTCGAGCGCCTCGGTGCCGCCGTCGGCGTTGGCCATCAGGAAGGGCAGCTCGCCAGCGGCGATCACCGGGAAGCGTCCGGGCTGGTAGCCGGGATTGACATAGGCGAGATCGGCGATGCCGTCGCGCGCCATGTCGTAATGGTCCACCGCCTTGCCGAGCTGCTCGGAGGGGAAAAGCGTCGCGGTGATGGTGCCGTCGGATTCCTTCTCCACGTCCTTGGCCCAGGCCATGAAGGCCGGGTTGAGCGGGTGCGCCGGCGGGACCCAGGAGGACATCTTCAGCTCGACGTGCTGGTCCTCCGCCCAGGCGCTTCCGGTCGCCAGAACCGCGGCCATGGCCGCGGCAATCGCCAGTCTTCTCATCGCATCCTCCCTGCCATCGCGGTTTAATTGTTGGTATTCAAACTATGCTAACCCAGGATCCGGCACCCTGCAACCGCCGGTCAGACCAGGGCCAGCCGGCGCAGCGCGCCGATGAACTCTTCCTTATGCTTGAGGCCGACCATCTCGTCCAGCACGCGATCGTGGGCGCGGGCGTGGATCGTGAGCTCGGCCAGGAGCCGCCGGCCCTTGGCGGTGAGCGACAGCGCGTAGCTGCGCCGGTCGCTTGCCACGCGCCGGCGCTTTACCAGGGCGCGGCGCACGAGGTCGTTGAGCGCCGGCGTCAGGGTCGACTTGTCGCGCCCGGCGGCGCGGCTGAGCGCGGTCTGCGAGATGCCGGGATTCTCGCCGATCAGCGCCAGCACGGCGAAGCGGCCGGGGCGCATCTGGTATTCGCGCACGCGCCGGGCGAAGGCCTGGAACGAGGCCTCCTGCGCCAGCCGCAGGTGAAAGCCGATGAAATCGGCGAGCGGTCCCAGCCGCAGCGCCTCCTCCTCCGTCGCCGCGTTCCTCCCGCGCCGCCGCCCGGCCTTGTCAAGGCTCTTGGTCATCCTCTTCCTCCGCCCGCGTTCTAGCACTTTTCGCGCGGCGCGGGAGTGGGGGGCGGCGAGGCCGCGGCGGCGGGGAGGCTCAGGCCAGCGGCGCGCGCGGGAAGGGTAGCGCGCGTTCGAAGGCCCGGGCGGCGCGCAGCACCAGCGCATCGTCATGCCGCCGGCCGACGATCTGCAGCCCGATGGGCAGGCCGGATGTGGTGAGGCCGCACGGCACGCTCGCCGCCGGCTGCCGCGTCAGGTTGAAGGGATGGCTGAAGGGCGCCCAATCGATCCACTCCGTCTCGGTCGCCGGATCGGCCAGCAGCTCGCCCGCCTTGAGCGCCGGCACCGCCACGCTCGGCGTCAGCAGCAGATCGTAGCGGCGGTGGAACAGCGCCATGGTGTGCGACAGCGCGTTGCGCGCGATGTCGGCGCCGACATAGTCCATGGCGCTGAGCCGCGCCCCTTGCTGCGCCGCGGCCTCGAGGCCTGGGTCGATGCGCCGCCGCTCCTCCGTGCTGTAGGCGCTCATCGCCTTGGCGGCGCCCGCCCACCAGAGCGTGAGCCAGGTTCGGGCGGGATCGTCGAACACCTTCTCGACGATCTCGACCTCGGCGCCGAGCTCGGCGAAGCGCTGCGCCGCCGCGGCAACCGCGGCCGCGACCTCGCCATCGACCCGCGCATGCCCCAGCGACGGGCTGAAGGCGATGCGCAGCCCCTTGATGCCGTCCTCGATGCCTTGCGTCCAATCGCGCCGCTCGGGCGGCAGCGCATAGGGATCGCGGTCGTCGGGCAGCGTGATGACGTTCAGCATCAGCGCGAGGTCGCCAACGTCGCGCGCCATCGGTCCGGTATGGGCGACCAGGCCGAAGACGCTCGGCGGATAATGCGGCACGCGGCCGAAGCTCGGCTTGAGCCCGGGCAGGCCGCAAAAGGCGCAGGGAATGCGGATCGAGCCGCCGCCATCGGTGCCCAGCGCCAGCGGCGCGATGCCGGCGGCGAGCGCCGCCGCGGCGCCGGCGCTCGAGCCGCCCGGCGTGTGCGCGAGGCTCCAGGGGTTGCGCGTGATGCCGGTGAGCGGGCTGTCGCCCAGCGCCTTCCAGCCGAATTCCGGCATGGTGGTCTTGCCCAGCAGCACCGCGCCGTGCTTCCTGAGCCGCGCCACCGGCGGCGCGTCCTCGAGCCAGTCCTGCTCGCGCTTTATCAGCGTCGAGCCGCGCAGCGTCGGCCAGCCCGTGGTGAGAAAAAGGTCCTTGATCGTCACCGGCACGCCGTCGAGCAGCCCTTGCGGCGCGCCCTTGGCCCAGCGCGCCTCGGCGGCGCGCGCCTGTGCCAGCGCGCTCTCGTGCGCCACCAGCACGAAGGCGTTGATCTCGGGCTCGACGCGCTCGATGCGGCGCAGCAGCGCCTCGGTCACCTCGACCGGCGACAGCGTCTTGCGGCGGTAATGCTCGACGAGCGCGCCCGCCGAGAGGAAAGCGATGTCGCGGTCGGATGACGGGGTCACGTTGTGCTCCAAGGGGAGGGGAGCCCTACTATCGGCCAAGGCGCCGTCCCGCGACAAGCCGGCCGTCGCTGGTTGCTCTACCGGGGAGGCTTTACCGCAGCGAGGAGCCGGCGCTGCGCGAGGTGGCGCCCGGCCACAGCGTCGCCTGCCATCTGCGCGCCGCGGACGGGGCCGCGCCGGCCGGTTGATATCGCCCCTTGCGGCGGTGATGATGCGCCATGACCGGTCTCGGCCCCAACGCCGCGCTCATCGGCCGGCCCGGCAGCCGCCAGGCGCTCGACACGCCGGCGCTGCTGCTGGACCTCGACGCGCTCGAGCGCAACATCGCCGCCATGGCCGCGTTCGCCCGCGCCGCCGGCGTGGCCCTGCGCCCGCATGCCAAGACGCACAAATCGGCGCGCATCGCCGGGCTGCAGATGGCGGCGGGCGCGCTCGGCATCTGCTGCGCCACGCTGGGCGAGGCGGAGGTGCTGGCGGCCTCGGGCATCGCCGGCCTGCACATCACCTCGCCGCAGGTGACGCCGTCCAAGATCGCGCGGCTGATGGCGCTCAATGCTACGGCCTCGGGGCTGAGCGTGGTCGTCGATCACCCCGACAATCTTGCGGCGCTCGACCGCGCCGCGGCTGCCGCGAAGCGGCCGCTCTCGGTGCTGATCGACTTCTCCGCCGGGCACGGGCGCACCGGCTGCGCCACCGAAGCGGATCTCGCCGCCCTGGTCCGAGCCGCGGTCGCCGCCGAAGCGCTGGTCTTCCGCGGCATCCAGTCCTATTCCGGCAATCTGCAGCACATCCCGGTCCGCGCCGAGCGCCGCGCCCGCGCGCTCGCCGAGCTCGAGCGGCTTGGCGGCATGGTGCGGCGCCTCAGCGATGCCGGCATCGCCGTGCCGATCGTCAGCGGCGCCGGCACCGGCACCTTCGACCTCGATCCCGAGGCGCGCATCTTCACGGAGCTGCAGGTGGGATCCTATGTCTTCATGGACGTGGATTATCTGCGCGCGCTGAGGGATGGCCGCAACGCCCCGCCCTTCGAGACCGCGCTCTTCGTCGCGAGCTCGGTGGTGAGCGTCAACCAGCCGGGCTATGTCACCTGCGATGCCGGTCTCAAGAGCTTCGCCACCGACGGGCCTGTGCCGGAGGTCGCGGCGGGCGCGCCGTCGGGCAGCCGCTACGAGTTCTTCGGCGACGAGCATGGCAAGCTGGTGCTGCCGCCCGGCGCCGCCCGGCCGCCGCTCGGCGCGATGATCGAATGCGTGACGCCGCATTGCGACCCGACCGTCAACCTCCACGATTGCTATCATGTCGTGCGCGGCGATACGCTGGTCGACATCTGGCCCGTCGACGCCCGCGGCAAGAAATGACCGAGTTCGACGAGGGTTTCCGCGAGAGGCTGCGCGATCTCATCGCCTGGCGGCGCGACGTCCGGCGCTTCCGCCGCGAGCCGCTGCCGCCGGGCGCGGTCGAGCGCCTACTCGAGCTGGCGGCGCTCGCGCCCTCGGTCGGCCTCAGCCAGCCCTGGCGCTTCGTGCTGGTGGAGGAGGAAGCGCGCCGCGCCGCGGTGCGCGAAGAGTTCGGGCGCTGCAACGCCGATGCGCTGGGCGCCTATGCCGGCGAGCGCGCGCAGCGCTATGCCAGCCTCAAGCTCGCCGGGCTCGACGAGGCTCCGGTGCATCTCGCCGTCTTCGCCGATCGCGCCACGCCGCAGGGCCACGGCCTCGGCCGCCGCACCATGCCGGAGATGGCGGAATATTCTGTGGTGATGGCGATCCACACGCTGTGGCTGGTGGCGCGCGCCGAGGGTCTCGGTCTCGGCTGGGTCTCGATCCTCGATCCCGCGGCGGTGACGCGCATCCTCGACGTGCCGCCGGACTGGATCTTCCTGGGCTATTTCTGCCTGGGCTATCCCCAGAGCGAGACCGTCACCCCCGAGCTCCAGCGCGAGGGCTGGGAGCAACGGCGGCCGTGGCAGGATTTTCTGCTGCGGCGATGAGCGCGGCTCCGCTGCCCGCAAACCGTCCGGGTCGCCATACTTCCTTCTCAGGCATTGGAATGAGCATCAAATGATGCCACGATCCGTGCCTTATCCGGAGATCGACGGATGCGTACAACGCTTGCGCTCGACGATGAGCTGGTGGCCAAGGCCCAGGCCCTCACCGGGATCGACGAAAAATCCAGCCTGGTCCGCGAGGCGCTCAAGGCGCTGATCGAGCGTGAAAGTGCGCGCCGCCTGGCGCGTCTGGGCGGAAGCGAGCTCGCTCTGAAGGTGCCGCCGCGACGCCGGCCAACCGAGCGGTGACCCTGGTCGACACGCCGGTCTGGATCGATCAGTTGGATCTGACCGCGACGCATCGGTAGCGTCGAGCATCACGGCGCCGCTGCTTCCCCCTGCATCTGCTGCCGCCTGAGCGCGCGGCCCGGCCGCGCGCCGGTGGCAGCGTCGTCGCGCCACACCGGCGCGCCGTTCACCAGCACCAGGCGGATGCCGGCGGCGGGCGTCTTGGGCGCGGCGAAGGTGGCGCGGTCGATCACCGTCGCGGGATCGAAGACTGTCACATCGGCATAGGCGCCAGGCGCGAAGTCGGCCACGGCCCGCGAGGCCGAAGCGCGACGCCGGCAGGCCGGTCATGCGGCGCACCGCCTCTTCCAGCGGGAAGAGCTTCTCCTCGCGGCTGTAATGGCCCAGCACGCGCGCGAACGTACCCCAGAGCCGCGGATGCGGATGGGTGTCATGCGGCAGCCCGTCCGAGCCGATCATGGTGTGCTCGAAGGCAAGGACGCGGCGCACATCGGCCTCGTCCATGGTGAAGTAGATGGCGCCGCCCGGCTGGAGCCGCGCGCAGGCCTCTTCCTGGCTCACACCCCATTCCTGCGCGAGCGCGGCGAGCTCGCGCCCGGCCGCCTCGGGATGGGGCTTCGACCAGGCGACCAGGATCCTGAGCGAGACGGCGATGTAGTCCTCTCGGAGCACGGTGGAGGAGGCGATATAGGGATAGGCGTCGAGGCCGATGGGCTGCGCCGCCATCGCGGCGGCGATCTTCGGCAGCGTCTGCCGCGTCAGGCCGAAATTCTGCCGGCCCGCCACCTTGTGATGCGAGATCACCACCGGCACGTCGGCGGCGCGCCCGACCGCGAAGCTCTCCTCGAGACTATCGAGCACATGGCCACCCTCGTCGCGCATATGCGTCGTATAGATCGCGCCGGCGGGATGGAGCGTCCTTGCCAGCGATTCCAGCTCGGCGGGCGGTGCGGCGGCGGCCGGCGCGTACCAGAGGCCGCTCGAGAGCCCGATCGCGCCCGCGTCCAGCGCTTCGGCAAGATGCTCGCGCATCGCCTCGATCTCGCGCTCGCTCGCCGGCCGGTCGAGCCGGTCCATGGCGCAGGCGCGCAAGGTCGAGTGCCCGACGAGCAGCGCCGCGTTGGTTGCGGCGGGCGCCGCGTCGAGCGCCGCGACGTAGTCGCCGAAGCGGCGGAAGGGGGAATGCTCCGCGGGAAAGAGCGGCAGCGGCGTCTCCCGCCCGGCCAGCATCGGCGCCAAGCTGACGCCGCAATTGCCGGCGATCACCGTGGTGACGCCCTGACTCACCTTGGGCGCCATGTCGGGCTGCACCAGGAGCGCGCCATCGTCATGGGTGTGGACATCGATGAAGCCGGGAGCCACCGCCAATCCCGCAACATCGATCTCCGTGCCGCCGCTGCCCCGCGGCAGGTGGCCGATGGCGGCGATGCGGTCGCCCGCGATCGCGACATCGGCGGTGAGCGCGGCGGCGCCGGTGCCGTCGATCACCTGCCCGCCGCGCAGCACCAGGCCATAGCGCGCCATGGGCTCAGCCCTTGGCGGCGATCGCCTCGACCTCGACCAGCATTCCCGGCCCGGCGAGCGCGCTGATCACCAGCAGCGTCGAGGCCGGCCGCGCCTCGCCGAGATGGCGCGCGCGCACTTTGCCATAAGCCGCGACGTGCTCCTGGCGAGTGAGGAAATGCGTGCATTTCACCAGATCCTCGACGCCCATGCCGGCGGCGGCGAGGACGGCCTTGATGTTCTTCCAGCACTGATCCGCCTGGGCCTCGAAATCCGCCGGCAGAGTGCCATCCGGCGCGATGCCGATCTGGCCCGCGAGATGGAGCACGCGGGCGCCCGCCGGGATCTCGACGCCGTGGCTGTAGGGCCCGGCGGGCGCGGCGACGGTGTTCGGCGCATAGGTCTTCATGGCTGTCTCCGATGGCTGTTGCGGGGGTTATGGCGGGGCAGAGGGGCCGCGACAACAGGGCGGCGCTCACCGCTCCGCCTGGTCCGCCTCGAGCAGGCCGCGCAGCTCGATCATCGCCTGCTTGGTGGTCTGGATCATCTGCTTCTCGTCCTGATAGAAGCCGTGCTGATCGACCAGCACGCGCTCGTCGTGCTCGCGGAAGACCCGGATGGTGCGCTCCGCCTCCTCCGCCCCCATGCCGAGCTCCAGCAGCAGCTGCTCGGTGAGCCGCAGGCTCGAATAGAAGGTCTCGCGCACGATATGCGTGACCCCCTGATCCATCAGCAGATGCACGTGACGCCGGTTGCGCGCGCGCGCCAGGATGATGAGGTTGGGAAAGTGCCGCTTGGCGTGCTCGACCACCTTCAGCGATTCCGGCACGGCGTCGAGCGCCACCACCAGCAGCTTGGCCTCGGCCGCGCCGGCCGAGCGCAGCACGTCGAGCCGCGTCGGGTCGCCGTAATAGGCCTTGGTGCCGAAGCGCCGCATCGTGTCGATCTGCTCGCCGTTCTTGTCGAGAGCGGTGAAGGCGATCTTCCTGACGCGCAGGATGCGGCCGATCACCTGCCCGAAGCGGCCGAAGCCGCAGATGATCACCGGCGTCGCCGGTCCGTCGATGGGATCGAAGGCGCGGGCCGGCGCCTTCTCCAGCCGCGGCGCGAGGAAGCGCTCCTCCAGCGTGAAGAGCAGCGGCGAGACCACCATCGACAAGGTGACGATGAGCATGGCGAGATCGGCCTGCGACGGCGCCAGCAGCCCTTCGGCCAGCGCCGCGGTGAACAGCACGAAGCCGAATTCGCCGGCCTGCGGCAGCGCCGCCGCGAAGCGCGCGGCGTTGAGCGTGTCCTGCCCGGCGAGGCGCGCCAGCCCGAAGCCGATCGCCGCCTTGATCACCAGCAGCCCCGCCACCGCCGCCAGCACGAAACCCGGTGCTTCGGCGAGCAGGTCGAGATTGGTCGACATGCCGACCGAGATGAAGAAGATGCCGAGCAGCAGCCCCTCGAACGGCTCGATATCCGCCTGCAGCTCATGGCGGTATTCGGAGTCGGAGAGCAGCACGCCGGCCATGAACGCGCCGAGCGACATCGAGAGGCCGACGGTGCTGACCAGCGCCGCCGTGCCGCCGACGATCACCAGCGCGGTGGCGGTGAAGATCTCGGGCGTCTTGGCGCTCTCCACCAGGTGGAAGATCGGCCGGATCAGGTAGCGGCCGCCGATCAGCACGATGAGGAGCGCGCCCGCCGCGCGCACGACGGCGATCCAGGCGCCGTGTCCGCTCACCGTGCCGAGCTCGCCGTCGAGCAGCGGCAGCAGCGCCACCACCGGGATGACGGCGATGTCCTGGAACAGCAGCACGGCGAAGCCGTCGCGGCCGGCCTGGCTGGTCAGCAGCTCGCGCTCGGCCAGCATCGGCAGCACGATCGCGGTCGAGGACAGCGCCAGGCTGAAGCCCAGCACGACGGAGCCCGCCCAGGGCAGGCCGAACAGCCGCGCCGCGGTGCAGAAGACGGCGCCGGTGACCACCACCTGCGCCGCGCCGAGCCCGAGCACCGCGCGACGCATGACCCAGAGCCGTTGCGGCCTGAGCTCCAGCCCGATGAGGAAGAGCAGCATGACGATGCCGAGCTCGGAGACATCGCTGATGCTCTCAACGTCGCTGATCAGGCCGAGGCCGGCGGGACCGATGACCAGCCCGGCACCGAGATATCCGAGCACGCTGCCGAGCCCCATGCGCTTGGCCAGCGGCACCGCGACGACGGCGGCGGCGAGGAGAGTGACGAGCGTGTAGAGGAAGGGCATCGGTTACCTCGCGCGGGCGGCGGATCGGCCGCGGCGCCGTCCGGGTGGTGGAAGCGGTCGCGGCGCGGTCAGCCTTCGGGTGGCGCCGCGCGCAGGAAGGCGAAGTCGCAGCCGCGATCGGCCTGCAGGATCTGCTCGCGGTAGAGCCGGGCATAGCCCCGCGCCGGCGCGTGCGGCGGCGGCACGCTGCGGCGCGCCAGCTCGGACGCCTCGACCATGATGTCGATGCGCCGCTCCTGCACCGAGAGGCGGATGGGATCGCCGCTGCGCAGCCGGGCGAGCGGACCGCCGCTGGCCGCGTCCGGCGTCACATGCAGCACCACCGTGCCATAGGCGGTGCCGCTCATGCGGGCATCGGAAATCCGCACCATGTCCTTGACGCCGGCGCGCGCGAGCTTGCCCGGGATCGGCAGGTAGCCCGCCTCCGGCATGGCCGAGGGGCTGGTCGGGCCGGCATTCTGCAGCACCAGGAAATCCTCCGGCGTCACGTCGAGCGCGGGATCGTCGATGCGCCGGGCGAGATCCTCGAGCGAGCTGAACACCACGGCGCGGCCCTGGCGCTCGAACAGCCTGGCGTCGGCGGCCGAGCGCTTGAGCAGGGCGCCCTGGGGCGCCAGCGAGCCGAAGAGCGCGACGAGCCCGCCTTGCGGCTGCAGCGGCTCGTGCAGCGGGCGGATCACGCTGCGGTCGACGAAGGCGCCCTCGCTCTCCCCGAGCCGCTCGCCCAGGCTCTCGCCGGTGATGGTGAGGCAGTCGAGATGCAGCATCGGCTTCAGCTCGCGCAGCACCGCGCCGATGCCGCCCGCGGCGAAGAGATCCTCCATGTAATAGGGCCCGGTCGGCTTGAGGTCGACCAGCACCGGCGTGGCGTCGCTGAGCGCGTTCAGCCGCGCCAGCGGAATCTCGACGCCGACCCGGCCGGCGATGGCGGTGAGATGCAGCAGCGCGTTGGTCGAGCCGCCGATCGCCAGCAGCACGCGCAGCGCGTTCTCCACCGACCGGTCGGTGATGATGCGGTCGGGGGCGAGCCCATGGCGCGCCAGCGCCACCGCCGCCGCGCCGGTCGCCTCGGCCGCGCGCAGCCGGTCGGCATGGACGGCGGGGATCGCCGCGGTGCCCGGCAGCATCATGCCGAGCGCCTCGGCGATCGCGGCCATGGTGCTCGCCGTGCCCATCACGGCGCAGGTGCCGGCGGTGGTCGCAAGGCTGCCTTCGATCTCCTCGATCTCCTGGCGGCCGACCTCGCCGGCGCGGAAGCGCGCCCAGAAGCGCCGGCAATCGGTGCAGGCGCCGAGCCGCTCGCCGCGCCAAGGGCCGGTCATCATCGGCCCCGTCACCAGCTGGATCGCCGGCAGATTGGCCGACGCCGCGCCCATCAGCTGCGCCGGCACGGTCTTGTCGCAGCCGCCGACCAGCACCACCGCGTCCATCGGCTGGGCGCGGATCATCTCCTCGGTATCCATCGCCATCAGGTTGCGGAACATCAGGCTGGTCGGGTTGAGGAACACCTCGCCCAGCGAGATCGTCGGGAATTCGAGCGGCAGCGCGCCGGCCGCCAGCACGCCGCGCTTCACCGCCTCGACCAGCTCCGGCACCAGCCGGTGGCAGTTGTTGAAGCCGCTTGCCGTGTTGGCGATGCCGATCACCGGCTTTGCCAGCATGGCCTGCGAGTAGCCCATGGATTTGGCAAAGGAGCGGCGCAGATAGAGGGCGAAATCGCGATCGCCGTAATTGGTCAGACCTCGGGCGAGCCCGATCGGATCGCTCATCGCCAGCTCCTGCGCGCCAGAGGGCGCCGCGCCAGCTAAGCGACCGGGCGCGGCGCCTGTCAATCGACGGGCTATGGCAAGGATGAGGTATGGACCTCGTCCGCCATCACGCGGCGATCGCATCGGGAACCGGCGGTTCCCGGGGCTCTGGTTTCCTCACAACAGGAACTGCAGCAGGTCGGCCACCCACTCGTCGAGCCGTTCGCCCAAGGAGCGGTTCGCCCAGCTCGCGGGTTCGATCTGACGCGAGCGCGCGAGGTCGCTGCGGAACAGGCCCTCCATCTCGGCCGCGAACGGGCGGTCGACGATCACGGCATCGATCTCGGCGTTGTAGATCACGCTGCGCCAGTCGAGATTGGAGGAGCCGACCATCGACCAGGCGCCGTCGATCACCGCCGTCTTGGCGTGCAGCACGACGCCGTGGCGCTCGTAGATGCGAACCCCGGCCTGCAACAGCGCGGCGTAATAGGAGCGGCCCGCCGCGATGGTGAGGGTGCTCTCGCTATGCGCCGGCACGACGATCTCGACATCGACGCCGCGCCTGGCCGTGTTCTCCAGCAGCGCCGCGAGATCGGGTGTCGGCGCGAAGAAGCCGGTGGTCAGATGCACCGAGCGGCGGGCGAGGCCGATCGCCACCAGCAGGCTGCGATAGATCAGCGGCTCGTGCTCGCCGGGCAGTCCTTCCACCGCCTCGACCCGCGCCGTGCCGTAGTGCCGTTCCGGCGTCGCCGGTGGCGGCGGCAGCGTCGGCCCGTGCTGCTGGCGCCAGTTCTGCGCGAAGATCGCCTCGAACTGCGCCGCCACGGGACCCTCGATGCGCACATCGGTATCCCGCCAGGGCAGGCTCTCCGCGAGGTCGTTGCCCGGCGGGGTCGAGCGCGTGTTGTAGTAGAATTTGCTGATATTGACGCCGCCGACCACGACCACCGCCGCGTCGACGACCAGCAGCTTGCGGTGGTCGCGGTCGTTGAGGGCGCCGAAATCGCTCACGGGATGGTATTTCAGTACCTGCACCCCGGCGCGGCGAAGCCGCTCGAACACCGCGGCGGGGGTCTCGATCGAGCCGATCGCATCGTAGATCAGGTTGACCTCGACGCCTTCCGCCCGCTTCTCCAGGAGCAGCGCGGCAAAGGTCTCTCCCACGCCGTGGTCGAAGACGTAGCTCTCCATGTCGATGCGGCGGTGCGCCCCGCGGATCGCCTGCTCCATCGCCGCATAGCTCGCCGGTCCGTTCACCAGCAGACGGACCGAATTGCCGGGCAGGAAGGGCAGGCCGGTGATGCGCTCGCTCTCCTGGCACATGAGCTCGATCGCGCCCTGCGGCTGCGGCAGCTGCTGGGCGCGCACGACCTCGCCATCGACTGCGGGCAGGCTGACGCAGCCCGGCAGCCCGAGCGCGAGCGCCAGCAGCACCGCGACCCTTCCCCGCCGTCGCACAGTCATCAGCCCGGCGGCGCCGCTGGCGCCAGCAATTCCTTCTCGATCAGCGCGTCGGCCGCTGCGCGGATCGCGGCAAAAGGCATCCCGGCGCGCTCCGCCGTCTCCAGCAGCGAGTGCCTGCCGTCGGCGAGGTTCAGCACCCAGAGCAGCGCCATCTGGTCGGCGCCGCCGCCCGCCTCCTTCTTGCCGCCGATCGGCCGGTAGAGCCCGCGCTTGCCGAGCTGCGGCTCGCCTTTGGGGCTGAGATTGCGATAGACCCCGTCGCCCTCGATCACCTCGACGATGCGCATCACCACCTCGAGCGAGCCGGCCAGCGCGGCGGGCCGGAGGAATCCCAGATTGTCGGCCGAGGTGTGGTATTCCGGGAAGGTGCCGTTGGGCGAGCGCATCAGGCAGCCCACCGGCATGTCGAAGCCGGGCGAGCAGTATTGCCGCTCGTCATAGCCGTAGGGCGTGAAGGGCGCGATGCGGTAGGGCTCGCCGCTCGCCTGCAGCACATGGGTGGCGATGCGGTCGATGGCGGCGTCGCCGCGGCGGCTTTGCTTGTAGGTCAGCGGCGCGCCGTCGCCGAGGCAGCTCAGCACCAGCCCATGCGTCACGCGCGGCACCACCGCCTCGTTGGCGGCGAGCCAGGCGAGCGAGCCGATGGTGCCGGGGATGAAGAGGAAGCGGTAGGTGAGGCGCCGTTCCCGCTCCATCAGCCGGCGCGCCAGCAGGGTCGCCACCGCCATGCCCGAGAGATTGTCGTTGGCCAGCGAGGGATGGCAGGAGTGGCAGGAGATCAGCATCTCTTCCGCCTGCGCCCCGGGCAGGACCAGCTCGCCGTAGGTGAGATGGCCCGGCGCCAGCGTGGTGTCGATGACGACGCGGTAGCGGGGCTCGGTCAGGGTCTGGGCCTGGCGCTGGCTCAGGCAGAAGCCCCAATCCTCGCGATAATAAGCGGTGCGGTAGGGGATCCAGTCCGGCGTTTCCGGCAGGGTATGGAGGTGGCGCAGCAGCTCGTCGCGCTCGACGATGCGATCGACCGGCACGCTGTATTGCAGGAGATGCAGGTTGGAGGCGGCAAAATCGACCACCCGCCGGCCATCGAGCGTCTCGATATAGGCCCGCCGCACATTCCATTCGCGCGGCGCCGTCCAGTCGAAGAGCCGCGTTCCCGTCGGCACCTCGACCAGCTTCAGCGGGATCTCCCGGGCGATGAGGCGCAGGCTCTCCCTCAGCCCGTCGCCGGTGATGCTGCGACAGATCGGGTAGAGCGCCTCGATGAGGCCGAGCATGGCGACGGCGGGGTCGTCGCTCGCGTCGGGCCGCGTTTGCCTGTCCAAGCGCTTGCTCTCCCACCTCCGCGCGATCCCGAGGCGAACGGCTTCGCCCGGCCGCCGGTTCCCGTCGCGCTTTTGCCCCGCCCCGGCTCGCGGTATAGTCGAGCAAAAGATGAAGCGGTCCACGAGGCCGCGGGGAACAGGCGAGGTGGCGATGAAGACCCTGTTGGCCGTGGTCGGCGACGGCACGGCGGCGTCTCTGCTCGACACGGCATTGCTGGTGGCCCGTCGCTTCAACGGCCGCATCACCGGGCTCAACGCGCTGACCACCGAATATGCCGTCGTCTTCGGGGGCGAGATGGGCTTCTCCATATCCTCCGAGGTCGACCGTACCCTCGAGCGCGAAGGCCATGACCGGCGCGAGCAGGCGCGGGCGCTGTTCTCCGCCTTCATGCGCGAGCATGGCGTCCCGGTGGGCGCGCCCACGGTAGACGGCCCCAGCGCCGAATGGCGCGAGGAGCCGGGGCGACAGAACGCCGTGGTCGGCACCTTGGGGCGCGTCTTCGACCTCATCGTCGTCGAGCGCCCAGCCAAGCTCGCCTCGCTCGCCGAAGCGACGCTGGAGGATGCGCTGTTCGAGAGCGGCCGGCCGGTGCTGATGGCGCCGCCGGTGCCGCTCGCCTCGATCGGCGAGCGGGTGATGGTCGCCTGGAACGGCAGCACCGAGACGGCGCGCACCGTCGCCTTCGCCATGCCCTTCCTGAAGCGCGCCCAGAGCGTGCAGGTGGTGAGCGTCGAAGGCGCCATGACACCGGGCCCGTCGGGCGAGGACATGGCGCAGAGCCTGGCGCGGCACGGCATCTCGACGCTGGCCCGCCACGTGACGCCGCGCGACCGCACCCCCGGCCAGGTCTTCCTCGACGAGGCGAAGGCGACCGGCGCCGACCTCCTGGTCAAGGGCGCCTATACCCAGAGCCGGCTGCGTCAGATGATCTTCGGCGGCGCTACGCGCCATATCATCATGGAAGCGACGCTGCCGGTAATCCTCGCTCACTAGACGAACTCGCGTCGCGAGTTCGTCCGCGGCGGCGCCAGCGGTTGCGCAGCAACCGCGAAAGCCGCTCCGCTCGGACGAGGCGAAAACTGGGCCGCGCCGGGACCGGAACCGCCCCGAGAAGGCCCCTGTTTGCCGGAGAGGCAGACAGGAGATAGCGATGACCGGAAAGGAACACCGGACCCGACCGAACGCCCAGCCGAACGAGGGCGAAGGCAACCGCACCGCCGCTCGCCGCTTCAACGAGGCGGAGCAGCGCTTTGCACGCTCCGGCAAGGTCGAGGAGAAGGCCAAGGAAGCGGAGCGCGCGGTCGAGGGCAAGGAGGGCGAGGCGCTGCGCGAAGCCGATCTTGTCGGCAAGCGCCACGCCGCCGAGGAAGACCCCGAGGTGAAGCGCTAGGCGAACTCGCGCAGCGAGTTCGTCCGCGGCGGCGCCAGCGGTTGCGCAGCAACCGCGAGAGCCGCCCGGTTCAGGAAAAAGCTCGTACGGCGCGGCGCCCCACCCGGGCGGCGACGCGGCCGCCATTGCCGGCCGGGGCGGGAAACCGCTACGCTCAATGCCCGTCTAAGTGTCGGGTGTGGAGCGATGGCGGAGAACGGGGCGAACTGGCCGTGGCTCAAGGCCTATCCGCCGGACATTGATTGGCGGGCGCGCTTTGCCGACGAGCCGGTCCATCACCTGCTCGAGGATGCCGTCCAGCGGTTCGGCGATCGTCCCTGCCTCGATTTCCTCGGCAAGACCTACAGCTATGCCGAGGTCGGCGCGCTGGCGCGCCGCGCCGCCAAGGGATTTGCCGCGCTCGGCGTCGGCAAGGGCACCCGCGTCGGGCTGATGCTGCCCAATTGCCCCTATTACATCGTGGCCTATTACGCCGTGCTCGCCGCCGGCGGCACGGTGGTGAATTTCAACCCGCTCTACGCGCCCCCCGAGATCCGGCACCTAGTCGAGGATTCCGGCGTCGAAGTGGTGCTGACGCTCGACCTCAAGGCGCATTACGCGCTGCTGGCGCCGCTGCTCGGCCGGTTCGAGCTGCGCAAGCTCGTGCTCTGCCCGATGGCCGACATCCTGCCGCAGCCGCAGAGCCTGCTCTACCGGCTGCTGAAGCGCGGCGACATCGTGCGGGCGCCGCGCGACGGCGCGCATCTCACCTTCGCCGAGCTCACCGCCAATGACGGCGACATCGCGCCGGCGCCGACCGACCCGGCACGCGACCTGGCCGTGCTGCAATATACCGGCGGCACCACGGGCGTGCCCAAGGGCGCGATGCTGACCCATCGCAACCTCGTCACCAATGCGCGCCAATGCCTCGCCTGGTTCCCCGACATGGCGCCCGGCCGCGAGCGCATCCTGGCGGTGCTGCCCTTCTTCCATGTCTTCGCCATGACCGTGGCGATGAATTTCGGCATCGCCGCCGGCGCCGAGATCATCCTGCTGCCGCGCTTCGAGATCAAATCGCTGCTCGCCGCGATCCGGCGCAAGCGTCCCACCACCATGCCCGGGGTGCCGACGCTCTTCACCGCCATCTACGCGCATCCCGACGCCGCCAGGATCGATCTCACCTCGATCAAATCCTGCATCTCCGGCGGCGCGCCGCTGCCGCTCGAGGTCAAGCACAAATTCGAGGCGGCGACAGGCTGCACCGTGGTCGAAGGCTACGGTCTCTCCGAGACCTCGCCGGTGGTCGCCTGCAATCCGCTGCGCGGCGTCAACAAGCCCGGCTCGGTGGGGCTGCCCGTGCCCGGCACCATCGTCGAGATCGCCTCGGTCGAGGACCCCACCCGCCTCGTGCCGCAGGGCGAGCGCGGCGAGGTGGTGGTGCGCGGGCCGCAGGTGATGGCGGGATATTGGCGCAAACCCGAGGCGACGTTCCGACGTGCTGAGCGAGGGCAGGCTGCGCACCGGCGATGTGGGGTATCTCGACGAGGAGGGCTACCTCTACCTCGTCGACCGCATCAAGGACATCATCATCGCCGGCGGCTACAAGATCTATCCGCGCAACGTCGAAGAGGCGATCTATCAGCATCCCAAGGTCGCCGAATGCATCGTGCTCTCGGTCGCCGATCCCTATCGCGGCCAGACGGTGAAGGCCTATGTCGCGCTGGTAGCGGGCGCCAGCCTCGACGAGGCCGAACTGCGCGCCTTCCTCAAGGACAAGCTGTCGCCGATCGAGATGCCGAAGCTCTTCGAATTCCGCGCCAGCCTGCCCAAGACGCTGATCGGCAAGCCCTCGAAGAAGGCGCTGATGGAGGAGGAGGCGCGCCGCGCCGCGGGGATGCCGGCAGCAGCGCCGCCGCCCTGACCGACCGCCGCCGGGCGCGGCGCTGGACGAGGTCGTGGCCGGGATGCGACAATAACCAAAAAAGCGGAGGGGACGGGCGAGGGGGTTCCGCTTGCCGAATGGACCGGAGAGATCGCGCGACGATGCCAGCCGCCTGCTGCGGCGCTGCTCGCTGTTTGCCGCGCTGGATGATGCGGCGCTGCAGATGGTCGCCGGACACGCGCATCGTCGGCGCCATGAGGCGTGGCGAGGTCATTTTCCGCATCGGCTCGCCCGGCCAGAGCATGATGGCGGTGCTGACCGGCACGGTGCGCATCACCGCCCCATCCCCCGACGGCAAGGAGATCGTGCTCGCCGATCTCGGCAGCGGCGAGGTCTTCGGCGAGATGGCGCTGCTCGACGGCCGGGAGCGCAGCGCCGACGCCGCGGCGCTGACCAATTGCGACCTGCTGGTGCTGGAGCGGCGCGACATGCTGGGCGTGCTCGAGCGCCATCCCGCCGTCGCCATCAAGCTGCTCGAAGTGCTGTGCGATCGCCTGCGCCGCACCGACCAGCAGATCGGCGAGATCGCCTTTCTGGGATTGCCGACGCGCCTCGCCAAGGCGCTGCTGCGCATCGGCGGCGGCGCGCCCCAGGCCAAGCTGGCGCTTTCCCAGCGCGAGCTCGGCACCATGATTGGGGGCACCCGCGAAAGCGTCAATCGCTGTCTCAGGGAATGGCAGCGCCGCGGCATCCTCCAGCTCGACGAGGGCTGGATCATCATCCGCGACGTTGCCGCCCTCGAAGAGATCGGCCGCGGGAATGTTAGGGAAGGCTAAGGCGAACGCGCTCTTGCGCGTTCGTCCTTGGCGGGCGCCAGCGGTTGCGCAGCAACCGCGAGAGCCCGCACCGTGCGGAGTAGCGACACCGGAAGCGCGGCCTGATTTTCCCCTCGACACCGCCATGCCGATACCTTACGTTAACGTCATATGGATGACGTTAACGGCATAGCGATTTCAGCCGCCCCCGCCCTAGCCGAGAAGGAGCCTGCCGCCGCGCGGCTCTATTCGATCGGCGACCTCGCCGGCGAGCTTGGAATCTCGCCACGCGCCATCCGTTTCTATGAGGATCAGGGCCTGCTGGCGCCGCGGCGCATCGGCGGCAACCGCGTCTATTCCGCCCGCGACCGGGCGCGGCTCCAGCTCATCCTGCGCGGCAAGCGCCTGGGCTTCGCGCTGGCCGACGTCAAGGAGCTGCTCGATCTCTACGATGTCGACCGCGACCATCTGGAGCAGCTGCGCGCCACGCTGGTCAAGGGCCGCGCCCGCATCGCCGAGCTCGAGCGCCAGCAGCAGGAGATCGCGCTGACGCTGCAGGAGCTGCGCGCGATCGGCGCCCATATCGAGGACAGCATTCGCAGGAAGCAAGCCGGGCAGGATCCGGCCGGCAGGAAAGGAACGCCATGAAAAATGTCGTCATCGCGGGCTTCGCCCGCTCGCCCTTCCATTTCGCCAAGAAGGGCGCGCTCGCCCGGGTGCGGCCCGACGAGCTGGCGGCCCAGGTGATCGCGGCGCTGATCGAGCGCAGCAAGATCGATCCCAAGGAGATCGAGGACATCATCGTCGGCTGCGCCATGCCGGAAGGCGAGCAGGGGCTCAACATCGGCCGCATGGTGGGCTTTCTCGCGCATCTGCCGCTCAACGTCGCCGGCGCCACGGTCAACCGCTTCTGCGGCTCCTCGATGCAGGCGATCCACATGGCGGCGGGCGCCATCCAGCTCGATGCCGGCGAGGCCTTCATCTGCGCCGGCGTCGAATCCATGACCCGCGTGCCGATGACCGGCTTCAACCCGTCGCCGCATCCCCGCCTCGCCAAGGAGTATCCGCAGGCCTACATCTCGATGGGCCAGACCGCCGAGAACGTCGCCCGCAAATACCAGGTGACCCGCGCCGAGCAGCAGGAGCTCGCGGTGAAGAGCCACCGCAAGGCCGCCGCCGCCCAGGCCGCCGGCAAGTTCAAGGACGAGATCGTGGCGATCAAGGCCAAGGACGGCACCGTCGACCAGGACGGCTGCATCCGTCCCGACACCACGCAGGAGACGCTCTCGACGCTGGCCCCCGCCTTCGACGCCGACGGCACCGTGACCGCCGGGACCTCTTCGCCGCTCACCGATGGTGCCTCCGCCGTGCTGGTCACCACCGAGGAGTTCGCCAAGCGCAACAAGCTGCCGGTGCTGGCGCGGCTCAAGAGCATCGCGGTCGCGGGCTGCGCGCCGGAGATCATGGGCATGGGCCCGGTGCCGGCGACGCAGAAGGCGCTGAAGCGCGCCGGGCTCGCCATCAAGGACATCGACATCGTGGAGATCAACGAGGCCTTCGCCTCGCAGGCGATCGTCTGCATGCGCGAGCTCGGCATCGACGAGGCCAAGGCCAATCTCGACGGCGGCGGCATCGCCATGGGCCATCCGCTCGGCGCCACCGGCGCGCGCATCACCGGCAAGGCGGCGTCGCTGCTGGCGCGCGAGGGCAAGCGCTACGCGCTCGCCACGCAATGCATCGGCGGCGGCCAAGGCATCGCCACCATCCTCGAACGCGCCTGAGCGGGAGACGGTCATGCCGATCAGCAAAGTCGCGGTCATCGGCTCCGGCGTGATGGGCGGCGGCATCGCCGCCCATGTCGCCAATGCCGGGCTTCCCGTCGTGCTGCTGGACATCGTCCCGCCCGGCGCCAAGAACCGCACCATCGTCGCCGAGCAGGCGATCGAGCGCCTGCTCAAGACCGATCCCGCGCCGCTGATGCATCGCGATTTCGCGCGCCGCATCACGCCCGGCAATCTCGAGGACGATCTGGGCCTGCTTGCCGAGTGCGACTGGATCGTCGAGGTGGTGCTGGAAAAGCTCGAGGTCAAGCACGCCACCTACGAGAAAATCGAGAAGGCGCGCAAGCCCGGTTCGATCGTCACCTCCAACACCTCGACGATCCCGCTCAAGGACCTCGTCGCGGGCATGCCGGAGAGCTTCCAGCGCGACTTCCTCATCACCCATTTCTTCAACCCGCCGCGCTATATGCGCCTGCTCGAGATCGTGCGCGGGCCGCAGACCCGCGCCGAGGCGGTGCAGGCGATCGAGGAGTTCTGCGATGTGCGCCTCGGCAAGGGCGTGATCCATGCCAAGGACACGCCCGGCTTCATCGCCAACCGTATCGGCGGCATGTGGATCCAGTCGGCGCTGCAGGCGGCCTTCGATCTCGGCCTCAGCGTCGAGGAGGCCGACGCCGTCATGGGCCGGCCCTTCGGCATGCCGCGCACCGGCATCTTCGGCCTGCTCGACCTCGTCGGCATCGACCTGACGCCGCAGGTGGCGGCGAGCATGCAGCGCAGCCTGCCCAAGGACGATCCCTATATCCGCATCTACCAGGACCGGCCGCTGCTGGCCAAGATGATCGCCGAGGGTTACACCGGCCGCAAAGGCAAGGGCGGGTTCTACCGCATGACCCGCACCACCTCGGGCCGCCAGCGCGAGGCGATCGATCTCGCCACCGGGCAATACCACCCCGTCGCCGCGCCGCAGCTCGCCAGCATCGCCGAGCGCAAGCCCGAGGCGCTGCTGCGCCACGCCGATCGCGGCGGCCAATATGCCCGCCGGGTGCTCGGCCTGACGCTCGCCTATGCCGCGGCGCTGGTGCCGGAGATCGCCGATGACGTTGTCGCCGTCGATGAGGCGATGCGCTGGGGCTACACGTGGCGCTACGGCCCCTTCGAGCTCATCGACCAGATCGGCGCCGACGCCGTCATCGCGCTGCTCAAGGCGGAGAAGATCGAGGTGCCGCCGTTGCTGCAGCAGGCGGCGGGGAAATCCTTCTACCGCACGGCCGATGGACAGTTGGAGTATCTCGGCCGCGACGGCAAATATGCGCCGGTGAAGCGCCGTCCCGGCGTGCTGCTGCTCGCCGACATCAAGCGCAAGACGAAACCGCTGGCGCGCAACGGCTCGGCCAGCCTGTGGGATGTCGGCGACGGCGTGCTCTGCCTCGAGTTCCACAGCAAGATGAACGCGCTCGACCCCGACATCATGGGCATGCTGGGCAAGGGCCTCGACACCGTGAAGAAGAGCAACGGCGCCTTCAAGGCCATGGTGATCTACAACGAGGCGGAGAATTTCTCGGTCGGCGCCAATGTCGGCCTCGCCCTCTTCGCCGCCAATGTCGCGCTCTGGCCCTTCATCGAGGAAGGCGAGGCGGCCGGGCAGAACGCCTACAAGAACGTCAAATACGCGCCCTTCCCGGTGGTGAGCGCGCCCTCCGGCATGGCGCTCGGCGGCGGCTGCGAGATCCTGCTGCATTCCGCCGCGGTGCAGGCCCATGGCGAGAGCTATATCGGCCTGGTCGAGACCGGCGTCGGGCTGGTGCCGGGCTGGGGCGGCTGCAAGGAGCTGGTGACCCGCCAGGTCGTCAACAAGAAGCGCCCGGGCGGGCCGATGCCGCCGCTGATGCAGGCCTTCGAGACCATCGCGCTCGCCAAGGTGTCGCGCTCGGCCGCCGAGGCCCGCGACAGCCTGATGCTGCGCGAGGGTGACGGCATCACCATGAATCGCGACCGGCTGCTGGCCGACGCCAAGGCCAAGGCGCTGGCGCTCGCCGAGGGCTACCAGCCGCCCAAGCCGCAGCCGATCAACCTGCCGGGCCCGACCGGCGCCGCGGCGCTGAAGCTCGGCGTCACCGAGCTGGTCAATCAGGGCAAGGCCACCGCCTACGATGCGGTGGTCGCGGAGAAGCTCGCCGAGGTGCTGAGCGGCGGCGACACCGACATGACGCTGGAGACCAGCGAGGATCAGCTGCTGACGCTGGAGCGGCGTGCCTTCCAGTCGCTGATCCGCGAGCCCAGGACGCTGGCGCGCATCGAGCACATGCTCGAGACCGGCAAGCCGTTGCGGAACTGAGAGGAAGCTCATGACCACCTACAAGGCGCCGCTGCGCGAGTACCGCTTCGTCCTGCGCGAGCTGTTCGATGTCGGCGAGCTCGCCAAGCTGCCGGGCTACGAGGACGCCACGCCCGATCTCCTCGAGCAGGTGCTCGAGGAGGGCGCCAAGCTCTGCGAGGAGGTGCTCTTCCCGCTGAACCGCAGCGGCGACGAGGAAGGCTGCACCTTCGAGAACGGCGTCGTGCGCACGCCCAAGGGCTTCAAGCAGGCCTACGACCTCTTCCGCCAGGGCGGCTGGACCGCGCTCGCCTGCGATCCCGATTATGGCGGGCAGGGGCTGCCGCACACGCTGCAGTTCTTCGTCGAGGAAATGGTGTCCTCGACGAACATGTCCTTCGGCATGTATCCCGGCCTCTCCGCCGGCGCCTACCGGGCGATCTGGCAGCACGGCTCGCAGGCGCAGAAGCGGACCTTCCTGCCGCCTCTGGTCGACGGCACCTGGAGCGGCACCATGTGCCTGACCGAGCCGCAATGCGGCACCGATCTCGGCCAGATCCGCACCCGCGCCGAGCCCACGGGCAAGGACGGCGTCTACAAGATCACCGGCACCAAGATCTTCATCTCGGCCGGCGAGCACGACCTCACCGACAACATCATCCACCTCGTGCTGGCGCGCATCGTCGGCGGGCCGCCGGGCATCCGCGGCATCAGCCTCTTCATCGTGCCGAAATTCCTGGTCAAGGAGGATGGCGGCGTAGGATCGCGCAACGGCGTGCGTTGCGGCTCGATCGAGCACAAGATGGGCATCAAGGCGTCCGCCACCTGCGTCATCAACCTCGAGGAGGCCGAGGGTTATCTCGTCGGCGAGGCGCATAAGGGGATGCGCGCCATGTTCACGATGATGAACGCGGCGCGGCTCGGCGTCGGGCTGCAGGGGCTGGCGCTGGGCGAGACCGCCTACCAGACGGCGCGGCAATACGCCCAGGACCGGCTGCAGGGCCGCGCGCTCAAGGGTGACAAATTCCCCGACAAGCCCGCCGATCCCATCATCGTGCATCCCGACGTGCGGCGCATGCTCTTCACCATGAAGGCCTATACCGAGGGCGCGCGCGCGCTGGCCGCGTGGGTCTCGCTCGCGCTCGACCGCGCCGACCGCGATCCCGATCCCGAGGCGCGCGAGGAGGCGGAGGATTTCATCGGACTGATGACGCCGATCATCAAGGCGATGCTCACCGACAATGCCTTCGCCGTGACCAATCTCGGCGTGCAGGTCTTCGGCGGCCACGGCTACATCCGCGAATGGGGCATGGAGCAGCTGGTGCGCGACAGCCGCATCACCATGCTCTACGAGGGCGCCAACGGCATCCAGGCGCTCGATCTCGTCGGCCGCAAGATGCCGATGCACAATGGCCGGCTGCTGCGCCGCTTCTTCCATCCGGTCGACGCCTGGCTGCGCCAGCGCCTGGAGAATCCCGCGCTGCAGGAGTTCGTCATGCCGGTGATGAAGGCGTTCGGCCGGCTGCAGCAGGTGACGGCGCTGGTGGCGCAGAAGGGCATGTCCGATCCCGACGAGGCGGGTGCCGCGGCGAGCGAGTATCTGCGCGCCTTCGGCCTGGTCGCCATGGGCTATCTCTGGGCGCGCATCGCCGAGATCGCGCTGCAAAAGCTCGGCGGCGAGGAGGCGCTCTTCTACAAGGGCAAGCTCGCCACCGCGCGCTTCTACATGGCGCGCGTGCTGCCCGAGACCAACGCGCTCTTCGCCAACATCACCGCCGGCGCCAAGCCGCTGATGGAGCTCGAGGCGGAGGCGTTCTGAGGATAAGAAGGTTTACCACGGAGGCACGGAGGTCACGGACAAGAACAGATGCAGGGCGCGCGACGCGCGCCATTCTTCTCTTCTCCGTGACCTCCGTGCCTCCGTGGTGAATTACAAGCGTTCGAGGGAGGATCACGATGGCTGATCTCAAGGGCAAGACGCTCTTCATCTCCGGCGGCTCGCGCGGCATCGGGCTGGCGATCGCGCTGCGCGCGGCGCGCGACGGCGCCAACGTGGTGATCGCCGCCAAGACGGTCGAGCCGCACCCCAAGCTGCCCGGCACGATCTACACCGCCGCCGAGGAGATCGAGGCCGCGGGCGGCAAGGCGCTGCCGGTGCAGACCGACATCCGCGAGGAGGAGCAGGTGCTGGCCGCCGTCGAGCAGGCGGTCGAGCGCTTCGGCGGCATCGACATCCTGGTCAACAACGCCTCCGCCATCAGCCTCACCGGCACGCTGGCGACGCCGATGAAGCGCTTCGATCTCATGCTCGGCATCAATACGCGCGGGACGTATCTCTGCTCGCGCGCCTGCCTGCCGCATCTGAAGCGCGCGGCGAACCCGCACATCCTGACCTTGTCGCCGCCGCTCAACCTGAACCCGCGCTGGTTCAGGGATCACGTCGCCTACACCATCGCCAAATACGGCATGAGCGATGTGCGTCCTCGGCATGGCCGAGGAGTTCCGCGCCGACGGCGTCGCGGTCAACGCGCTCTGGCCGCGCACCACGATCGCCACCGCGGCGCTGCAGATCATCCCCGGCGCCGCGCCTGAGCTCGGGCGCAAGCCCGAGATCATGGCCGATGCCGCGCATCGCGTGCTGACGCGCCCGTCCCGCAGCCTGACCGGCCGCTTCCTCATCGACGAGGAGGTGCTGCGCGAGGCCGGCATCAGCGATTTCGCCGCCTACGCCGTGCAGCCGGGCGCGAACCTGCGCCTCGACCTCTTCCTCGACGAGCGCGCCTGATCGCTCCCGCTGGGGCGCGGTGGAACCGCGCCTTTCCCGCCGGCGTTGTTCCGACAGCGCGGCGGCAGGCCCGCCGCGGTGGCGGGAGACCGGGACATGGCGGAGCGGGACGAGGACGCGGCGGAGATCGGCAGGCGTGCCGCCGAAGCGGCGCTCGGCAGCGCGCGCCACGGCGCGCATCGTCTCGGCGGCGAGATGCGCGAGGCGGCGCTCTCGCTCGTCCCCTGATCGCTCGAGGGCGGCGAGGGAGCGCCATGCCTTATCACCGAGCTTGAGCACATCTGGAGCAGCTAAACTAGAGCACGAAGACGGGCGATAATTCCTGTGCGACACACCACACCAGGGGCGACCAAGCAGCAACCCGCAGCTATTTCTGCTCACTATCCCCGGCAAGGCACCAGACATGCATGACGTAGCTCCGCGCCCGCGCGGCAATGTCAGCAGTCTTGAGTTCTGCCGTTCCACGGCCGGGCTGGTATCCGACGGCATTCTTGTCCAGGAAGTCGCGAAGCATGCCTGTCTTGATCGCGAAGTTTACATTTTCCGGGATGGAACCCATCATCTTCGCGAACTTGATGGCGTCCAGCTTCTCGCTGACAATGCCGACAACGTTCCCATACGTGTCGAGCAACGGTCCCCCACTATTACCACTCTGGACTGGCGCACTGATCTGCAAGAACCGACTATCGTTGCCGATTCCGCCGAGCGAACTTACGATACCATTCGTCACGGTAAAATCCGACGACAAGACGCCATAGTAGGGATAGCCGATCGCGATTATGGGATCGCCAGGATGAATGGCCGTATCTCTGATCGTAGCGACATTGGTGAATGTGCCGGTCGCTTTCAGCACGGCCATATCATTTTCCACGTCCGTCGAAACGATGCGCAGGATCAGCGCTGCTTCCCCGGGGAGATTTCCCTTTACATCACCTATGCAATCATTGACAACGTGGTTGTTGGTGACGACGTAACCATCGGCTGTAACGACAAAGCCGCTGCCACTCACCTGAACCGTCTTTGGCTTGGGCCTGCTTTCCGCTGCGGGTGGGGCGACGGTCGTAGTGGCCACAGGCTGTGCACCATTTCCCAGATTTATGCCTGCATCGTGCAGCCGTTTGTCTAGTTCGTCGTAATAGGCTGCTGTCGCGGGGTCTTTGCCCTCTGCTCTCATTTGTGCGTCGATGTTCATGGTTGTGCGGATTTGGCTTCCATATTGCGGGGGGTTTGAAAACCAAGGATTCCGTGCAATCCACTTCTGTAATTCGTTGTTCGCCCTTGCTGGGCCGAGTTTGGCCGCGTAGGTCGTGGCGCATTGCTGCGCCTTCTGGAGCGCGCGGAACGAATCCACCAACCGATAGGACGCGCTGCCGATCGGAGAGGTGACCGTCAGCACATAACCATGAGCGAGGTCCGCAAATATCGGGTCGGTCGAGAGGAAGTCGACCTTGAGAGCAGTGGGCAAATATGCAACGCCGCTAACTTGCGAGGAGTACCTTTGATCGATTCTGCAGGGTAGCTTGGACCTCTTGCCCAGGATTGAACTTCCAATCGGGCCGGGCGAACCCGATGGTTACCGCTTGCGCAGCGTTAACAGAAAACAGCAGCGTCGTGCCATCGACATACGTGCTCGACACTACGCAATGCGAGAATCCCCCGAAGTGATCGTCAGTCCACCCTGCGCCGTTCCAGCGGTTGTAGGTGAACTGGCTACCGGGAATCATGGCAGCGCGGGACGGAGCAACTATCACGAAAACCGAGCACAGCGCAGCAATCAGTGAAGCGGCCAGCACCGACAACGCGCCTGCTTGTATTTTTTGCATCGTGCCGCCCTCCCTGATGCAACTTTACCGGGAAGGGCGTTACATTGGCTACAAATAAATAGCGGAGAGCGCTGCAAAACAATAATCTACAATCGACATCGTTACTGACGGTTCGCTCAGCAATGCTGCGCTGTATGCTGAACTTGGGAAAAGTTCGGATGCGCGCACATGGAATTCACCTTGACGTACCGCGGCCCGCTCAAAGCAAACGGGGGACCTGTGGAGAAGCAGGCCATCCGGCGCGCCATTCATCAGCAGATGCGCCTCCTGTGGCAGCAGAGCCCTCTCATAGGGTTTACCCCGTCACTGCTGTGGGCGGACGGCGCTGCTAGGGTGCGTCCCCATCCAGTCCACCGCGTTGGCGATTTCCGTCTGCTCCCTCTGGCCATGCGCTCAATCGACTGGACCGTCGTTGCCACCGTCGTCCAGGCCGCTCGCGCGATAGCCCTGGTATTCGTCGGCGCTGCACAGGTGATGGTCTACAGGCGCCAAGAGCAGATCATGCGCCGCCAGTTCTTGCTTCTCTCCCCGATACCTGCTGAGGCGCTGCGCGAGGCCGGTGTCAGCGACTTCACCGCCTATGTCGTGCAGCCGGGCGCGAGCCTGCGCCTCGACCTCTTCCTCGACGAGCCCTCCTGATCGCTCCCGCTGGGGCACGGTGGAACCGCGCCTTTCCCGCCGGCGTTGTTCCGGCAGCGCGGCGGCAGGCCCGCCGCGGTGGCGGGAGACCGGGACATGGCGGAGCGGGACGAGGACGCGGCGGAGATCGGCAGGCGCGCCGCCGAAGCGGCGCTCGGCACCGCGCGCCAGGGCACGCACCGGCTCGGCGCGGAGATGCGCGAGGCGGCGCTCTCGCTCGTCGACGACCAGAAGGCGCGGCTCGCCGAGACCGTGCACGGCTTCGCGCTCGCGTTTCGCCGCACCGCCACGGCGCTGCAGCAGGAAGAGAGCCGGATCGCATCGCGGTGCGCCGATCAGGCGGCGGCGCAGCTCGATCGCGCGGCGGCGGCGCTGCGCGAGCGGCAGCTCGCCGGCATCCTGTCCGAGGCCGAGGCGCTGGCGCGCCGCCAGCCCGCCCTGTTCATCGCCGGCGCCGTCGCGGCCGGCTTCATCCTCTCCCGGCTGCTGGCCGCTCCGTCCGCGCCGCAACCGGCATCCGGCGGCGACGCGGCCTGGCGGGAAGGGCCGCGGCCGGCGGATGAAGCGCTGACGGCCGCGGGAGCGGCGCGATGGTAGGCGGCGAGGATGTCGGCGTCATGCCGCCGCGTGCGGCAGACCGCGGCGTGGCCGGCCTGTTCGCGGCGCTGGCGCGCGAAGCCTCGCGCCTCTTCCGCCTGGAGGTGGCGCTGGCCAAGGCGGAGCTTGCCGCCAAGCTGGGTCAGGCCGGTACCGGCGCGGTCGAGATCGCGGCGGGTGGACTCGTGCTCTACGCCGGTTTCCTGGCGCTGCTCGCCGCGGCGACGCTCGGGCTCACCCGCGTGCTGCCGGATTGGGCGGCGGCGCTGCTGGTTGGCGTGGTCGTGGTCGTCATCGGCTCCGTGCTGCTGCTGAAGGGCAAGCGCGACCTCGGGCCGCGGCACCTGCTGCCCGACCGCACGCTGCGCAGCCTGCGCGAGGATGCGCGCTGGGCGCGCGAGCGGGTGCGATGAGCGCCGAGGAGCCGGCGGAGCTGCTGCCGATCGCGCCGGGTGATGGCGATCTCGGTGACCGGTCGCCGGAAGCCATTGCCGCGAAGATCGAGGCGACGCGGGAAGAGCTTGGCGCGATCCTTGCCGCGCTGGAGCAGCGGCTCGCGCCGCAGCAATTGCTGGAAAGGGGCCTGGACATGCTGAAAGAGACGATGGACGGTTCCGGCGGCGGCATGGGCGAGACCCTGCGCCGCCATCCGCTGGCGCTCGCGCTGATCGGGATGGGCGTCGGCTGGATCGCCTTTGCCGCGAGCACGCGCGGCCGGCCGGGCGAGGCGGCGCGCGAGGCGGCGAGGCGCTACCCGACCGATCTTGCCGGCTACGCCCATGCCCGCGAGAAGGCGGGCGCGGCGATGGATCGGGCGCAGCACGCGGTCAGCGAGGCCGCCGGCCAGGCGAAGCACGGCGCCGAGACCGCCTGGCGCCAGGCCAGCGCGTTCGCCGAGGAGGCTGCCGACCGTTTCACCCGGCCGCGCCGCCGCATCGGCGAGCTGTTGGCCGATTATCCCTTGGCGCTCGGCGCGGCAGGGCTGCTGGCCGGGGCGGCGGTGGCGCTGCTGCTGCCCCGAAGCGCCGCCGAGGAGCGCTGGATCGGCCCGGCCGGGGCGGAGCTGCGCCAGCGCGCGGCGGATGTCGGCGGCGAGGCGATCGAGCGCGCCAAGACCGTCGCCGAGCGCACCCTCGACGCGGCGAAAACCGCTGCCGGCGAGGCGGTGGAGAGCGCCACGGAGGGCGAGAAAAGCGGCGCGGCAGAAAACGCCTGAGCCGCAACGTGCCAAGGGCCGCCCCGCGCATCGCGGTGCGGCCCTTGTCCGTAGTCATTCTCTATATCATATCCGTTCGCGCGGCGTCTTCGTGGGCAGGCTCCTAAGCCGCGGCCAGCCGCGCCAGGGCCTCGCCGGTGCGGCAGGCGGCGTCCACCGCCTGCGTCTCGCTCGCCGCGCCGCCGGAGAGCACGATCTGACCCGGCGCCGTGATCAGCCAATGCCAATCGCCCGCCGCCTGCTCGCGGACGGTCAGCTCAAAGGTCTTGCCGTCGATGCTGAGGCTCCTGATCGGCGGTGCCTCCTGGGCGGAAAGGCTTAAGCTTTTCATAAACCCCTCAAGTTAATCTTTCTCGGGCCAAACCGTAGATTGCGCGCGCATGGTTAACGCTTCACCAACGGGATTGGTTCCCGTGCGGCCGGAGGGCGATGACAGGGCATCAGGAGGAGATCGCCTGGCCGGGCCTCGCTCTGGCGGCAGGGGCGCTGGAAGGCTTTCCCGGCCCGGCGCTGCTGCTCGGACCGGACCGCGTGCCTGCGGCGGCCAACGCCGCGGGCGCCACGTTCCTGGCCGGAGCAGAACCCGGTCTGCGCCAGGCCCTGGCGGCGCTCGCCGCTTCCCCGCAGGAGGGCGGCGGCGCGCGGCTGGTGGCGCTTCCCGCCATGCCTGGCGCCGAGCTGCTGTTGCTGCCGCTGGCCGGGGAACGGAGGGTCCTGGCGCTGCTGCATGATGCGCCGCTGGCGCGCAATCTGCGCGAGGCGCTGATCGAGAGCCGGCAGCGCTACAAGGATCTGGTCGAGATCTCCAGCGACTTCGCCTGGGAGACCGACGAGGCCGGCCGCTTCACCTTCGTCTCGCCCCAAGGCCTGCTCGGCTGGGCGCCCGAGGCCCTGCTGGGGCGCGCCGCCGCCGAGTTCCTGGCCGAGCCCGGCGAGGACAACGTCTTCGCCACCGCCTTGCCGGTGGCCGCGGCGGAGCTCTGGTTCCGGCGCGCCGATGGCGGCAGCGCCCGGCTCGGCATCGTCGCGGCGCCGCTGCGCGATGGCGCGGGGCGGGTTCGCGGCGCCCGCGGCATCGGTCGCGACCTCACCGCCGAGCGCGAGCGCGACGCGGCGCTCGCCCGCGCCCGCCTGCGCGACCGGCTCTTCACCCATCTCGTCCGGGCCATCCGCGACGAGCTCGAGCCCGAGGCGGCGCTGACCGCCGCGGTGACCGCCACCGGCCTGGCGCTGGGGGCTGCCGGCGGCGTCATCCTGCGCCGCGTCGCCGAGACGCTGGCGCCGGCGGCGAGCTGGGGCACGCCGCTCGACGCCGCGCTGCTCGACGCCGCGCGCGCCGCGCTCGCCGCTGCCGACGAGGCGTCGCTGGCGGCGCGGGGCTGGGAGATCATCGGCCATGCCGCGCGCTACCGTCAGGCGGTGGAGGGCGCGATCGTGCTGTGGCGCCGCAGCGAGGATGGCGGCTTCCCCGACAGCGACCGCGCGCTGCTGGCCGAGATCGCCGACCAGCTCGGCGTCGCCATCGCCCAGGTGGCGCAGCACGAGCATATGATGTCTTTGTCGCGCACCGATCCGCTGACCGGGCTGCTCAACCGCCGCGCCTTCTTCGACGAGCTGGAGCGGCGGCTGCGGCGGCTGGAGCGTGACGCGCGGGCCGCGGTGCTGCTCTATGTCGACATGGATAATTTCAAGCGCGTCAACGACAGCCGCGGCCACCGCGCCGGCGACGAGGCGATCCTTGCGCTCTGCCGCCTGCTGCGCGCGCAGACGCGCGGCGGCGATCTGCTGGCGCGGCTCGGCGGCGACGAGTTCGCCTTGTGGATCGACGGGCTGGGCGCGCGCGCCGGCAACGAGCGCGCCGCGGCGCTGCTGCAGGCGGCGGGCGCCTTGCGCGCGCTGTCGGGCGATGCGCAGCATCCGCTCGGCATCTCCATCGGCCTGGCGGTGGCCGAGCCCGGCAGCGGCGAAGGCCCGGAGCAGCTCATCGCCCGTGCCGACGCCGCGATGTATCGCGCCAAGGCGATGGGCAAGGCCGGCATCGCGATCGCCCCGCCGGCGGGGACGGTGCCGGCATGATGGAGCTGCTGCAGCGCGTCTTCCGCTCGACCGGCAAGGCGATCGACTACGACACGCAGAAGGAGCTGGCGCAGAGCGTCAAGTCCGCCGACCGCCGCAAGCTCGCCCAAAGCACCAGCGCGCGGCCGGAGGTGCTGTATTATCTTGCCGCCGATATCGATCCCAGCGTTCGCGCCGCGGTTGCCGGCAACGAGGCGACGCCGGTGCAGGCCGATCTGCTGCTGGCGCGCGACCGCGAGCCCGAGGTCCGCGTCGACCTCGCCACCAAGATCGCCCGGCTCGCGCCGGGCCTGTCGCGCGAGGCGCATGAGCGGCTGCGCAAGCTGACCTCCGAGGTGCTCGAGATCCTGGTGCGCGACCAGGTGACGCGCGTGCGCCAGGTGATCGCCGAGACGCTGAAGGACGTCGCCGACGTGCCGCCGGAGATCATCCGTCTGCTGGCACGCGATTGCGAGATCGTCGTCGCCGGCCCGGTGCTCGAATTCTCGCCGCTGCTGAACGACGAGGACCTGCTCGCGATCATCGCCGAGGCGCCGATCGCCGGCGCCCTGGCCGCCATCGCGCGGCGCGCCGGGGTGCGGGCGGATGTCGCCGACGCCATCGGCGCCAGCCCCGATGTCGACGCCGTCGCGGCGCTGCTCGCCAACCCCAGCGCCCAGATCCGCGAGGAGACGCTCGACCGTCTGGTCGACCGCGCTCCCGGCATCGCCGCCTGGCACAAGCCGTTGGTGGAGCGGCCGCGCCTCTCGGCCGCGGTGGCGCGCAAGCTCGCCGGCTTCGTCGCCGACCACCTGCTGCGCCTGCTGAGCGAGCGGCGCGATCTCGATCCCGCCACCGCGCGCGAGGTGGCGGCGGTGGTCAAGCGCCGCCTGGCCGACGAGCCGCCGGCGGCGGCCAAGCCCGCGGCCGGCGGCGACGGCGCGATCGAGCGTGCGCGGCGGCTGAAGCAGCAGGGCAAGCTCGACGAGGCCTCCGTCCTTGCCGCCGTCGGCCACGATCGCTCCTTCGTCCGCGCCGCGCTGGCCGTGCTGGCGGAGCTGCCGCTCGAGGTGATCGATCGCGTGCTCGGCGCGCACAGCCCCAAGGGCGTCACCGCGCTGGCCTGGAAGAGCGGCCTGGGCATGCGCGCGGCGCACAAGCTGCAGCTCCAGCTCGGCCAGATCGCTCCGACCGCCGCGCTGAAGCCGCGCGAGGATGGCGGCTACCCGCTCAGCGCCGAAGCGATGCAGTGGCAGCTCGACTTCTTCCTCGGCCTGGGCGCCGGGCGCTGACGCAAACGGCACCGCCCCGAGGCGGTGCCGTTCGTCGCGCGCCGCTCCGGCGCCTCAGTGCAGGTTGATCTCGACGACGCGGTTCCTGGGCTCGCGCACGCCGGCCGGGGTCGGCACCGGCGGCTCGCGTTCGCCGACCCAGCGCGTCTCGACGCGCTTGGCGGGGATCCCCATCTGGATCAGCGCATCGCGCACCCGTTCGGCGCGCTTTTTCGAGAGCCGCATGTTGTAGCCGTCGCTGCCGGTGCGGTCGGCCTTGCCCACCAGCACGACGTGCAGTCCGGGCTCCTGCTTGGCGAGCGCCCTCACGCCCTGCAGGATTTCCTGCGCCTCCGGCAGCAGCGCGGAGCGGTCGAACTCGAAGTAGACGCGATACTCGCGCGACGGCTCCGGCGCTGCCGCCGGCTGCGCGGCCGGCTGCAGGGCGCCTTCGAGCTGCGCCAGCGCTGCCAGGAACTGCTTGTGGCAAGCACCGTCGAGCGCGGTCTGCCAATCATCCTCCATGCGCTCGACCCAGCAATCGTAGCTGACCTGGGCGCGGGCGGCGACGAGCGGCAGCCGCTCGCGCCCGCCGGCATCGAGGTCCTTCACCAGCCGCTCGCGGCTCTCGGACAGCTGGGTGCGGAATTTCTCGTAGTACTCGAGCGGGACGTCCCAATTGCTGTTGCGTTCCGGCGGCACCACCTGGCCACGGGCGGCCGCCAGCCCCTTGCGCGCGAAATAATCGGCGTCGGCCCAGTCCTTGATCTCGTTCTGCAGCGCGTCCGCGTAGCTGGCATAGTCGGAGGTCAGGGCCTCCTGGAAGGTGGTGGGCTTGGCCGGCACCACGGCGTGCAGCTGGTCGAGGTTATAGGTGGCGAAGTCGACATTCCCCCGCATCGCCGGCTCGAACGACCAGCTCGAGCAGCCGGCGAGAAACAGCATCAGCCCCCACAGAATCGGCCGCGCTATTGCGCGCTTCAGTTTGGTCATCGCCCCGTCCTTCCCTGCATCGGCAACGGCTTCGCGGGGCAAGCCCCATCGCCGCGCTCGGCCACCCTCCGGGAACACGCGCTGTTCAACCGCCAATTCCCCGGGGGACATTCTGTCTGCCACGGCTATTATTGCAACAATTATCGGCAGTTCCGGGGCGCGTGGCGATCCGCTAGACTGTGTCGACGCCGAAATGACCGGGCCGGCCGCGACGGCTGCCCGGTTTGCGGGCGCTGGGCCAACGAACGGAGGGCGGCATGGGAACGGGGGGATGGCGGTTGGGGCTTGCCGCGGTGCTGGCGCTGGCCGTCACGGCCGGCGCGGCCGAAGCACAGGTGGTGCGAGCGCCGGATGAGATTCGCGCCTGCCTGTGCCAGGAACAGGCGGTGTCCTCCCTCAACGGCGACGTGCAGGCGCAGAGCCGCGCCTACGAGTTGCAGCGCGAAGCGTTCGAGGCGCTGGACAAGGCGGTGCAGAGCGGCCGGCCGCAGGTCAACGTCAACAACCCGGCCGATGTCGACGCCTTCAAGCGCCTGCTGGGCAAGCGCGACGCCGCGGCCGACGCCTTGGCCGGCCCCGTCACCAAGACCTATGCCGATGCGGTGCAGCGCTATAACCAGGCGGTCGCCAATTACAACGCCTCCTGCGCCGGCAAGGCCTTCGATCCCGACACCCTGGCCGCGGTCAAGAAGAACCTCTCCTGTCCGAAACCCTAGCGCGAGCGCGCAGCGTCGTCCCTAGCGGGCGCCAGCGGTTGCTCTTGCAACCGCGAAAGCCCGCACGGTTCCGGCTGGCCGCATTGCTGCGGCTCTATGAGGCCAGTCCCCCCGGTGCGGGCTCTCGCGGTTTGCTGCGCAAACCGCTGGCGCCCGCCAGGGACAACGCTCCGCGTTGCCCTTAGGTATTCAGCCTATCCAGCGGGAAGATCGGCCGGCGCACGCGCTCGAAGCGCAGCCGGCTGTTGTCCGAGGTGGTGACCCCCTCGCCGTCGCAGGTGATGGTGGCGCGCGCCAGCGGGCCGAAGCCGGCGCGGTAGTGGATGCGGGATTTCAGCAGCAGATAGCGCTTGGTCTTGGGGTCGATGCCGACCGAGGTGAAGACCCCCTGGTCCCAGGGCTCGTGATGGCGCGAGACGATGACGATCTGCACCGCGCCGGTATCGAGCACCGCGGTCGGCCCCATGCTGACCTTGACCCCGGTATACATCGGCCCGCGCACGATCCATTCGCCGTCGGAAAGGGTGCGCACCCGGCCGGTCAGCGTCAGCGGTTCGCCGGCAAGCCCGATCGAGGGCATGTCGGTCCTGCCGCCGAGCGGCAGCGTCACCGTGGCGCCGACCCCGGCCGCCGCCATCTGCCGCACTGCCGCCGGGTCGCACACCGCCGCCACCGCCACGTCCTCGAGCCCCTGGCGGAGCACTTCGCGCAGCACCGTCATGACGTCCTGCGTGCCGCCCGACCCGACATTGTCGGCATGGTCGAGCAGCAGCACCGGCCCTTCCGCCATCGCCTTGGCGCGCGCCACCGCCTCTTCCAGCGGCTCCGGCCGGTAGAGGAAGTCCTCGCGCCGCTCCCAGGCCGCGGCCATCAGCCGCTCCGCCGCCGCTTGCGCCGCCGCCGCGTCGCCATCGGCGATGCAGATCGCCGACATGCCGGCATCCGCCATGTCGGCCAGCGGAAATCCCCCGAAGACGGTGGCGGCGAGCATGCCGCGCCGCTCCTCGGCGCGGGCGGCGGCGATCAGGCTGCGCATCGGCTCGTCGTCGGTGCCCATGCGCAGCGTCTGCGCCAGCAGCGGCCGGCGCGCCCAGCCCATCGCCGGGCGGATCTCGCCGCGCATCGCCCGCAGCAGGATGCGCCCGACCTGCTCGCCCACCTCGTGCATGTCGACATGCGGGTAGGTCTTGTAGCCGATGAGCGCCGTGCAGTTGCGCACCATCCGCTCGGTCAGATTGGCGTGCAGGTCGCAGGTGACCGCGATCGGCAGCTCCGGCGCCACGGCGCGGATGCGCTCCAGCAGGCTGCCTTCGCCGTCGGCGGTGGTCTCGGCCACCATCGCGCCGTGCAGATCGAGCAGCGCCGCGTCGCAGCCCTGCCGCACCGCCGCGACGATCGCGTCGCTCATCAGGGCGTAGGCCTCGGCGGCGACGGCGCCGCTCGGCATCGCCTCGGCGGCGACCGGCGTCGCCACCTCGGCGCCGATCTCGCGCGCGAGCCTGAGATAGGCGCCGATCGGCATCGCCGTTCCCTCATAGGCGCGCTGCACGTCCGGCCCGAGATAGGCTCCCCAGTCGAGGAAGCGCCGCCAATCGGTCTTGACCGGCGAGAAGGTGTTGGTCTCGTGCTTCATCATGGCGATGACCAGGCGCATCGCTCAGCCTTCCCCGTAAAGCTCTTCCGGCGTCACCACCGGCGCGGCGATCTCGACCAGCGCGCCGTCGCGCACGGCGCGGAAGAAGCAGCTGCGCTGGCCGGTATGGCAGGCGACCCCGTGCTGGTCGACCAGCAGCAGCAGCGCGTCGCCGTCGCAATCGACGCGCAGCTCGACCAGGCGCTGCACCTGGCCCGAGCTTTCGCCCTTGCGCCAGAGCGTGCCCCGCGCGCGCGACCAGTAATGGACGTGGCCGCTGCGCAGCGTCTCCTCGATCGCCTGCCGGTTCATCCAGGCGAGCATCAGCACCTCGCCGCTGTCGTGCTGCTGCGCCACCGTCGCGACGAGCCCGCGCTCGTCGAAGCTCAGTTCCTGCAGCAGCATCCTCATGACATCGCTCATCGTCCGATCTCCCATGCCCCCACTTTATAGATAGAGAGGGGCGGCGCCAAAGGGGGCGCGGAACGGGTTTTGCCGCCTTCCGAAGGGTGCGGCGGGCTTGTACGGCCCCGGCCGAGCGGCTAGCTTTGCGCGCAACAGTGAAAGGGGGGCAGGCCAAGCACCTGTTCCCGCCGGGGGCTGGATTTGGGCGACTATATCCTGGAGACCGAAGGTCTCACCAAGGAGTTTGCCGGATTTGCGGCGGTGAAGGGCGTCGATCTCAGGGTTCGGCGCGGCACCATCCATGCGCTGATCGGCCCCAACGGCGCCGGCAAGACCACGGTCTTCAACCTGCTCACCAAGTTCCTGACGCCCACCGCCGGGCGCATCGTCTATGACGGGCGCGACATCACGGCGCTGCGCGCCGCGGACGTGGCGCGGCTCGGCATGGTGCGCTCGTTCCAGATCTCGGCGGTGTTCCCGCATCTCTCCGTGCGCGAGAACGTGCGCCTGGCGCTGCAGCGCCCGCTCGGCACCTCGTTCCATTTCTGGCGCGCCGAGAGCAGCCTCGACCGGCTCAACCCGCGCGCCGACGAGCTCATCGCCGCGGTGGGACTGGCCGCCGACACGCTCTCCACCGCCGCGGAGCTGCCCTACGGCCGGAAACGCGCGCTCGAGATCGCCACCACCCTGGCGCTCGATCCGGAGATGCTGCTGCTCGACGAGCCGATGGCCGGGCTCGGCCATGAGGATATCTCCCGCATCTCGGCGCTGATCCGCGACGTCGCCAAGAGCCGCACGGTGCTGATGGTCGAGCACAACCTTTCGGTTGTCGCTGATCTGTCAGACACCATAACGGTGCTAACGCGCGGGCATGTCCTGGCCGAGGGCAGCTACGCCGAGGTCTCGGCCAATCCCGAAGTGCGCCAGGCCTATATGGGCACGGGCGCAGAGGCGGCGGCCGGCCATGGCTGAGGCGGCGGTGCGACAGAAGGAGCTGCTGCGCGTCCAGGACCTCCACGGCTGGTACGGCGAATCGCACATCCTGCACGGCATGACCTTCAGCGTCGGCGAGGGCGAGGTGGTGACGCTGCTCGGGCGCAACGGCGTCGGCAAGACCACGACGCTGAAGGCGATCCAGGGCATCCTGACGCTGCGCCGCGGCTCGGTCACGTTCGAGGGCAGCGAGCTGATCGGCCTGCCCTCCAACCGCATCGCCCGGCTCGGCATCGCCTATTGCCCGGAGGAGCGCGGTATCTTCGCCAGCCTCAATGTCGAGGAGAATCTGATGCTGCCGCCGCAGGTGCGGCCGGGCGGCATGAGCGTCGCGGAGATCTACACGCTCTTTCCCAATCTCGCCGAGCGCCGGCGCAGCCAGGGCACCAAGCTCTCCGGCGGCGAGCAGCAGATGCTGGCGATCGGCCGCATCCTGCGCACCGGCGCGCGGCTGCTGCTGCTCGACGAGCCGACCGAGGGGCTGGCCCCGGTCATCGTGCAGCAGATCGGCGCGGTGATCGGCACGCTGAAGCGCAAGGGCTTCACCATCTTGCTGGTGGAGCAGAATTTCCGCTTTGCCGCCACCGTGGCGGATCGCCATTATGTCGTCGAGCATGGTCAGGTCATCGACGAGATCGCCAATGACCGGCTCGACCAGAACATCGGCAAGTTGCACGAATATCTGGGTGTCTAGGGAGGTCACAGAACATGCAGCCTAAAGTGTTTTTCGCCGTCGCCGCTCTCCTTGCCTTGGGCGCCGCGTCCGCCAGCGCGCAATCGGGCCCGGTGAAGATCGGCGTGCTCAACGACATGTCCGGGCTCTATTCCGATGTTGGCGGCAAGGGCTCGGTGATCGCTGCAGAGATGGCGGCGGAGGATGCCGGGCCGGTGCTCGGCCAGAAGGTGGTGGTGATCTCCGGCGACCACCAGAACAAGCCCGATGTCGGCTCGAGCATCGCCCGCCAGTGGTACGACCGGGACGGCGTCGACCTGATCACCGACGTGCCCACCTCCTCGGTGGCGCTGGCGGTCAACGAAGTCGCGCGCGAGAAGAAGAAGATCGCGCTCTTCACCGGCCCCGCTTCGTCGGATCTCACCGGACCCAAGTGCAACGCCTATGCCGCCTCCTGGGTCTATGACACCTACGCGCTCGCCCATGTGACCGGCGGCGCGGTGGTGAAGAGCGGCGGCGACACCTGGTTCTTCGTCACCGCCGACTACGCCTTCGGCCACGCGCTCGAGCGCGACACCAGCGACGTCGTCAAGGCGGCGGGGGGCAAGATCCTCGGCGACGTGATGGTGCCGCTCAGCACCGCCGATTTCTCCTCCTATCTGCTGCAGGCGCAGGCATCGAAGGCGAAGATCATCGGCCTCGCCAATGCCGGCGGCGACACCATCAACTCGATCAAGCAGGGCGCCGAGTTCGGCATCGTCGAGGGCGGGCAGAAATTCGCCGGCCTCCTGATGTTCATCACCGACGTGCACAGCCTCGGGCTCAAGACGGCGCACGGGCTCGAGCTCACCAGCCCCTTCTACTGGAACATGAACGACGAGACCCGCGCCTTCTCCAAGCGCTACGCCGAGAAGGCCGGCCATCCCCCGACCTTCGACCAGGCCGGCGTCTACAGCGCCGTCGCCCACTACCTCAAGGCGGTCAAGGCCGCCGGCACCAAGGACCCGGACAAGGTGATGGCCGAGATGCGCAAGCTGCCGATCAACGACTTCATGACCAAGAACGGCAAGCTGCGCATCGACGGTCGCGTCATCCGCGACATGTATCTCTTCGAGGTGAAGGCGCCCGCGGAATCGAAGGGACCGTGGGACTACTACAAGCTGATCCGGACCGTCCCCGGCGACGAGGCCTACCGCCCGCTCGACAAGGGCGGCTGCCCGCTGGTCAAGAACGGCTGATGCGCCGGGCGCACGCCTCCGGGTGCCGCAGCCCCTCCGCTATCGAGGGGCTGCGGCGGCGTGCTCTTCCTGCCGCCCCCGCGAAAGCGGGGGCCCAGCAGCGGCTGCGCGTCGGTCGCCCTGGTTCCCCGCTTCCGCGGGGAAGGCGGGAATGAGGAATGGCGGGCGGATCGAATACGTCCCCATGGGCCGCTGACCCGCATGCTCTCCTTCCTGCCTCACATCGTGCTGCCGCCGACGCCGGCGCTTTTCGCGCAGCTCCTCATCGGCCTCATCAACGGCGCCTTCTACGCCATGCTGAGCCTCGGGCTTGCCGTGATCTTCGGCATGCTCAACATCATCAACTTCACCCATGGCGCGCAATACATGCTGGGCGCGTTCTGCGCCTGGCTCGCGCTCAACTATCTCGGCATCGGCTACTGGCCGGCGCTGATCCTGGCGCCGATCGCGGTGGCGGTGGTAGGAATGGCGCTGGAGCGCCTCTTCCTGCGCCATGTCTACCGGCTCGACCATCTCTACGGGCTGCTGCTCACCTTCGGCCTGGCGCTGATCATCGAAGGCGTGTTCCGCCAGTACTACGGCTCCTCGGGCCAGCCCTATTCGATCCCCGACCAGCTCACCGGGGCCACCAATCTGGGATTCATGTTCCTGCCGAACTACCGCGCCTGGGTGATCGTCGCCTCGGTTGCGGTGTGCTTCGGCACCTGGTTCCTGATCGAGCGCACCCGGCTCGGCGCCTACCTGCGCGCCGCCACTGAGAACCCGACCCTGGTCCAGGCCTTCGGCATCAACGTGCCGCGCATGGTGACGCTGACCTACGGCTTCGGCGCCGGCCTTGCCGCCTTCGCCGGCGTGCTCGCGGCGCCGATCTATCAGGTGAGCCCGCTGATGGGCTCCGACATCATCGTCGTGGTCTTCGCCGTCGTGGTCATCGGCGGCATGGGCTCGATCGTCGGCGCCGTGGTCAGCGGCTTCATGCTGGGGCTGGTCGAAGGCCTCACCAAGGTGTTCTATCCCGAAGCGTCGAACACGGTGATCTTCGTGGTCATGGCGGTGGTGCTGCTGGTCAAGCCCGCCGGCCTCTTCGGCAGGACCGTCTGACATGGCCGGCGCGCCCGCTGCCCGCCCCTCGCGCCAGGCCGGGCCGCGGCACTGGCGGCTGATCCTCGGCGCGCTGCTGCTGGCGGCGGCGATCGCCGGACCCTTCCTGTTCTATCCGGTCTTCTTGATGAAGGCGCTGTGCTTCGCGCTCTTCGCCTGCGCCTTCAACCTGCTGATCGGCTATGTCGGGCTGCTCTCCTTCGGCCATGCCGCCTTCATGGGCACCGCCTCCTACATCACCGCCTATACGGTGAAGGCCTGGGGGTTCGAGCCGCTGGTCGGCATCCTCGCCGGGACCGCCGTGGCGGCGCTGCTCGGCACCGCCTTCGGCTGGCTCGCCATCCGCCGTCAGGGCATCTATTTCGCCATGGTGACGCTGGCGCTGGCGCAGATGGTGTATTTCGTCGCCTTGCAGGCCAAGTTCACCGGCGGCGAGGACGGCATCCAGGCGGTGCCGCGCGGGCACCTGCTCGGCATCCTCGACCTCTCCGATCCCTTTGCCATGTATTATTTCGTGCTCGCCGTATTCCTGATCGGCTATGCGCTGATCTACCGCACCATTCATTCGCCCTTCGGCCAGGTGCTGAAGGCGATCCGCGAGAACGAGCCGCGGGCGATTTCGCTGGGCTACCGCACCGACCGCTACAAGCTGCTGGCCTTCATCCTCTCGGCGACGCTGGCCGGGCTCGCCGGCTCGACCAAGTCGCTGGTGTTCCAGCTCGCCTCGCTCACCGACGTGCAGTGGCAGATGTCGGGCGAGGTGGTGCTGATGACGCTGCTCGGCGGTCTCGGCACCGTCTTCGGCCCCGTGGTCGGCGCCTTCATCGACGTCACCATGGAGAACTACCTGGCGCAATACGGCTCCTGGGTGACGGTGATCCAGGGCGTCATCTTCGTCGTCTGCGTGCTGACCTTCCGCCGCGGCGTGGTCGGCGAGATCATCCATCTGGCGCAGCGCGTCACCGCCGGCCGCACCGAGGCCCCGCCGCCCGCCGCCACCCTGGCGCAGACCGCGCCAGGAGAGTAGGGCGTCGCCAATCGCCTACGGCAGGGGCGCGACCGCGAGATGCCGCGGCTCGAAGCCGTTTGAACGCATTAGAGCGCAGCATGTGCGTCTTCCCGCATGGGCAGCGACATGGGTAGGTGGGCGCAAATGGTGATCAAGCTCAAGTCCGGCAGCTCGGCGCTGACCGACGACTCGCTCGCTGCTCGCCCAACATCGCGCCGTTTAGCGGGAGGTGATGGTCGCGCCGAAGTGAATTGAGGCAGGGCGATGTGTCGCGGGGACCCCTCGGTAAAGCGGGGCGGAGTGGTGGGGAAACCGTCAGAAACCGCATAAGATGAGATGTAGGTGGAGGTCGTACCAGCGTCTATCTATGAACCCGACTCTCAGGAAGGCGGATCGCTACCGTCGTTCCCTGTCCACGCTGACTCTGGATTTCCAGGGTACCCCCATGCTGTTCGATCATCGCGTGGGCTATTGGCAGTCCTAGTCCGAGGCCCGAGCCTTTTTCAAATGATGCCGGCGATCCGACGTGCGTCGCGTGCGCCAAAACCTCCTCTGACATTCCGATACCTGTATCGGTAACGACGATTGAGAGTGCGCCGCTCTCTAGGCGAGAGGCCACGGATACCGTTCCGCCGCGCCGGGTAAATTTCACTGAATTCGACAGCACATTTAGAAGCGCCCTCAGCAACTGGCGCCGATCTCCATAAATTCTAATGCCTTCAACATCGCCGCTTAGCTTAAGCTGCAATCCCTCACTCTCGATCTGCGGTCGCACCATCTTCACGGCCTCCCCAACTACATCGCCGATGGGGAATATCTCTTCATATAGCGAGAAGCGCCCCATCTCGATCTTATTCACATCTAGAATGTCGTTCGAACGTTCCAGGAGGGACCTGGCACTCGCCGCAACATCTTCGATGTAGTTCTTGTACCTCTCTTCTCCGATCGGTCCGTATAGTTCACCCCGAAGAATATCCGTGAATCCGAGGACCGAATTCAATGACTGGCGGAGCTCGTGGCTCAAACTTGCGAGGAAGACTGTCTTCGCCCTATTCGCTGCTTCTAGCTCCTTGCGTGATTGGCGACTGTATCGATCGTCAATGGGCTTATCTTCGATGCCATGGTGCCGCTCGTACTTTTTGGCGCGGACGATGGTTTCGATTAAGCTGCCAACCTGCTTCACCACCGTCGAACAGAACGAGACAGCCTCCGACAACATCCTGCCTAGTGCAGAGGAAGCAAATTGGTCTCCCAGCTTCGAGCAGGTCACCGCAACCGCACTGCTCGCACTGCTGACCCACTTCATGAACTCAGCAAGCCAAGAAAGATCAAGGACCTTGGCGCTAAGCTCGATGCTGATCCCGAGGCATGCCTTGCGAATGCCGCCTAATGCGAATTGGAGGTGCCTCAGGTCGATGAGGCTGAAAGAGTTATTGGTGATGTACTGCTGGACAACGACATTCGATGAGGCGGTGGTTTCCAACACGGATCGGACATTGGATAGCAATTCTTGCGTCGCAAGCCGGTAGTCACTTGGTTCTGCCGTTAGCTTCCCCGACTGCACGCCGGGGAGCGCCGCTTGTGCCCTCTGCGGCTCAACGTTTGTGACGAACCGCGCCGCGGCGATAAAGACGTCGGCATGTAGCCGGCGCAAGTGGTCGGTGGCGGGACCTTCGTAGGTCGAGGGGTACGCGTCGATGCTTTGCAACAGCTTATCGCGCAGATGGACGATCACCCTCAGGTCCTCATCATCCGCGCCTGCGAGGGCGCGAACTTGTTCAGAAATGGCTTCCATCTCCGCCTTTGGATAGCCGTCCGGAAGCCGATTGGCTTTGCGGATTCCATCTTGAAATGCGGCTGCGCTCGCCTGCAATTCCCTAACGGCGGCGGAAAGCTGGTCATTCGACATGATAGTGCGCCCCCTAAACGTGCGGATGACGGCGACGCGGCAACCCACCTTACGCTCCGATTGACATCAACACCTGGTTCCGTCTGCCGGACGGATATAGCGGCGGGAAAGATGCCGCACGAGCGCCCGACTAATATGGCGCTCGCGCCCAACCGGGAAGCACCAGAGCTGCCCTGCTGCGACCAGCCGCGTTGCATCACGGCGAAGAAGCGTCTGCATCTACGACCGATGGCTCTCGTCAAGTTCATGGCTTTCTATCGGCGTCTGCACCGCTTCAAACTCGACGAAAGGGTTAACGCCGATCGATATCCCCTCGTAGCGCCGCCACCACGCCTCTTTCGTACTTCCGTAATCTGTCTTGCTGCGATCTAATTTCTTGTCCTCGTCAGGAAGGACAACACACGTCTCAATCAGATCAAGCGCGGCGGATATTTCCTCAGGGCTCTGCGCCGCAAGCAGGAGCGTGACAATCTTCCGGCGCGGAACCACATGTTCAAAGATCAAGCGTACCGATCGATTTTTCTTCCATTCTTCAGCCGCTTTCTTCGTCCACTTTTCACATCTCAGATGTTTCTTCCCACTCTTGGTGATCGGGGACGCTTCGCTGAATTTCCAAACCAGCTCATTTAGCGCGCTGGCGACTACATGCTGCTCTTCGCCGGTCGCGCGTCCAAAATCTAGAGCTGAGAGCAATAGCAGCTCGCAACAACGCTGCACGGCGTCCTTCACCTTCTGATGGTGGTAAGGGTAGGCCATGGTCTGATGCCCTCCGATTTGCTTTGGCCCTAGTGCCTCGCGTCGGTCGGCAGTATACCAAATGCAACTCTAATTGAGCCATTTGGTAGTTCGCAACAGAGACTTGCCCGGTCCGGGTGCCTTCATCGGGCGTGAGTTGCGGAATGCGAAGAAAAGCCACCGTGACGATGATCCCGAGATCAGAACTCCTGCCCCGGCCCCGAATGGGCTAGCGTGCGGACACACAGCTGCGAGACGGCCATGTATCGGCATCCAAGCGATGAATATGTGTGTGCGGACTGCTTCAGCGATAGTGGCCTCAGGGAGTTCATCGAGAAGTCGCGCCGAGAGCAAAGAATGCTCGTTTTGTGGCGCGACGGCAGATGAACCTATCGCTGCGCCATTCGACGATGTCGTTGAGCACATAGCAGGCTGCATCGGTAGGCATTACACCGATCCAGCAAACACCTTACCCTATGAAAGCGCGGAAGGTGGTTACCAAGGTACAACCTATTCTACGGACGAGATGTTTGATGAAGTTGGGCTCGACTTCCCTAATGACAGCGATGACCAACTCCGTACCGCCATAAGCGACTATCTTGAAAACGATCTCTGGAGCGATATGTACCCGTTTACGCTAAGCAGTGGTGAACAGCTTCAGTTCAGCTGGGAAGAGTTTTGCCGATTCATCAAGCATGAGCGCCGATACTTCTTCACGCAATCTAAGCGAAAGCGCGACGACGACGAGTTGTATGGGCCAAGGGAAATCCTGAAACTTATCTTTTCGTACGCGGAAGAAGCCGGGACCTTTGTTACCTTACCTCAAGGTACAAGGGTGTTCCGTGTCCGTTATCAGCCGGGCGGTTGCACATTTACCTCGGCAAGATCGCTCGGGCCGCCACCAACTGAACATGCGGTACAGACCAACCGAATGAGCCCGGCAGGGGTGGTGATGATGTATGCAGCCGACGATCTAGATACGGCGCTAGCAGAGACTGTCAGTAATGCTGGAACCTACGCCATTGGCGAATTTATCACTGAGCGGGATGCCATCATTCTTGACCTGACGCAGCTCCCCGAGCCGCCGAGCTTCTTCGCGGAAATACCGGATACATCTGAGTATGATCCTCGACCGAGACTTGGTTTTCTACATAGTATCAATCGAGACATCTCCCGGCCGATAGCGCGCGACGATCGCGTTCACGTCGAATACGTGCCAACTCAGGTCATCACGGAGTATGTTCGGACCGCGGTGACAATCGACGGCCGGCAGGTTGACGGAATACGGTATCAAAGTTCTCGAAGGAACGCGGGGACCGCGCTCGTACTGTTTGCCGACCAAAACAATCTCGTTTTAGAGGCCGATGAACAGCGCGCCTTCTATTCGCTTCACAGCGACCATTGGCTACGGCTGTCAAGAGCGAGCACAAGAGCAGTTACAGATGCCGACATCGAACGTTGGGAGTCTCAAGCGCGCCCCTGGTAATGCGGAAGGAGGAATGAAGTTCACTGCCGGCGGCGACCGCGCCTGATCCCCTCAAGCGCGCGGACGACGGTGCGCAGCAGCAGCTTCGCGTCGGGAGAGGCTAACAGCTCTTCATCACATGCTGTCACTAGCCTGATGAGGGGTGTCAACGCGGTCTTCTCGATTTTGCATTCGATGCGCGATCGTCTGGATCATGGTGTCGTCATAGTCGCGCGGAAGCTTCAAGCCCACCTGAACCGAATTGGTTTGAAGGGCGCGACTGCCATCCTGAGTGTGTAGGCTGTTGGAAAGCCCGATAAGGCCGCGCCCTGCCTTCATGAGGTCGTAGCCGCGCTTGGCGAGGAACAAGCGCAAGATGATCGAATCAGTCGCCGCGGTTGCCTGAAGTTGGGCTCCCAAACGGCGCAGATCGTCGACGGCTTCCTCGAAAGCAGGCTCGTTGGCAACCATCGCGCCGATGTTGCCGGTAAAGATGATCTCCTCGAACACACGCTTTTTGAGATCCAGAAAATCGAGCAACGGCTTCGCAAAAAAGCTCGTCACGAGCCAACCAATCGCTCCAAGGAGCAGGCTTGCGATCGCGGACCACATAAGAAGAACCCCATAAATACGCTAGAGGAAGGTATCTAGATCAATTCAGATTGGACCACTTATGGCATTCAAGACACGCTTTCCCCAGATGCGGAGGCGCTGAGTCAGCGAAGGAACGGCAGCATTCCTTGGCGCAAAAGTGATCTTAAATCTCTGTGGCAACGAATACTCGTCAATTGTGTTGTTCACATAGTTTCGCATCCATTCACTCTTTGCGGCGGCTCGCGCGTCCGGAGCATCGCGGTAGCGAACGGGTAGCATGTCGTGAATCTCCTGGTACATCTCCTGGATGCCATCTGTCCCATAGATGCCCCGTTCCACCTTTTTTTGTATTTCGCGCAGGAATGGCCAGTCTTCGCCGAGGATGTGAACGAACGGACCTGACCCGAGATCGCGTACGTACATATCCAGCCTATCTTCCGGCTGTTCGCGCGGTAGATCTTCCCTTACCAGCCGCAATACTTGATCGGAGAGTGCGATACGAGGTGTGCCAACAACTTTGCTTTCCATTCGATATGCATCAATCAGCCCTCTTCCGAATGCAACTGCATCATCATGAACGAGGGGGCCGAGGGTGATGGCGCCGCGCGGGAGGTATCCAGGCCGCAAATCACCTGTCCAATGAAAGCGGCATCCGCTATCGCCCGCAGAGAGGCGCCAGGTACGTTTTCGTATGACATCAACACGCAATCGGAAAACTGGGTCATGCGATGATCGAATCGTGGTCCTCCTGGCTGCTGCCGCTTCTTGTCGATATCCCGTTTGCAGTCCGCGATGCGACGCAGAACGGCGTTAATTGACTGGTACAGCGCCAGATTTTGATCGAGCTTCATAACATCGCGCGTGAAACCAAGGAGGTCGATGAAGGTCACGACGCGCCTAGGGTAGGGATCTTCGTATTCCGTTGCCATGGCGAAGGGCCTCCTTACTTCCGCTGCACCCGCGACCGACAAAACTCCTTCATGCGACAGTGTGCGCAGCGTAGCTCGGTCTCTACGCGGCTAAGGCTCTCGTGCCTACCGAGCTTCGACAGAATGGCTGCGTTCGCCTGCCGGAGATGGTATGCGAGAGTATTACCACTACCATGGAGAGCGCGCGGGTCGTGACAATGGGTGGCGCTATGGGAAGGAGACCAATAAGTGCCTGATTTCGAAGCCGCTCCGCTCCGCAAGCTTCTGAGCGACAAGGCTTCTGTGGCAGATCCGCCAATCCGCCTCGTAGCAGATGAGGCAGGTCGGCGCCTCGGCCGCCAGCGCCGCCGCTTCTTCCAGCGCATGCTCGGCCTCGGGGGTCGCGAGCTTGGTCTCGACGATCTCCCAGAAGCGCTGCCATTGCCGCTGGTGATTGGCCTCGCGCCCCTCGGGCGGCGTGCCCAGCGCCTTCAGATGCACGTACTGGATGCCGTGCGCTTCCAGCCCCGCCTGGAGCTGGCGCTTGGAGAAGCCGGCGCGGCGCGACAGCGGCCGGTCGCGCACGTCGATGACGCGGCGCACGCCCGCCGCGGCCAACGCCGCCAGCACCTCGGCCTGGCTCGCCTTCTCGTAGCCGATGGTGCAGAGCTCCCTCATCTCAGCTCCGCCAGCGCAGCACGCGATCCGTCACCGGATTGACGAAGTCGCGGCGCTCCGTGCGGGCGCGCGCATATTCGTTCTTGAGCCGGTAGTACCAGCGCGCCTGGGTATCGGCGTCGTTGATCAGCATCAGGCTCGGCTGATGCGCGAGGCCTTTCGCCTGCAGCGCCATGATGTCGCGGTCCTGGCGCAGGAAGGCGCGGGCGAAGGGCCGCAGCAGCGGCTTCAGCAGCGTCAGATGCGGCAGGGTCCACCATATCGCGTGGTTGACCTCGCATTCGCGCTCCGAGAGCGGCGTCACCGCGGTGAGGTTGAGCAGCGCATGCCGGCCGACGCGGATGTGCTCGATGCGCACGCTCGGCAGGCGGAAGACGATCTCGGTTTCCGGCGCGCCGCCCAGCACCTTGTAGGCGTTCGAGTTCCGCGACGGCGCGTGGCGCAGCATGGTGAAGCCGAAAGGCGAGGCGGCGAACGCCTTCGCCTTCTCGTGGATCGAGCGCCGGCCGCGCCACCACCAGGCGCGATGCACGAAAGGGCCGTGCGCCGGGTCCATCAGCCCCACCACCGCATGATCGATGCTGCAGGGAAAGCGCATGCTCTCGAAGAGATCGGGCGCGCGCTCGCCGATCTCCGGCATCACCGGCACCTCGGGCGCGCCGGCGGGATCCTCGCCGAAATAGATCCAGAGATTGCCCTGCACCTCGCGCAGCGGATAGGCCTTGACCCCGATGCGGCTGGTATCGAGCTCCTGGCCCGGGACCAGCGAGGGGATGGCGGTGCAGCGGCCGGCCGCATCGAAGCGCCAGCCGTGATAGCAGCATTCCACCTCGCTGCCGTCGAAGCGGCCGCAGGACAGCGGGATGCCGCGATGCGGGCAGATGTCACGGAGGGCAAAGGCCGTGCCGTCGCGGCCGCGGCAGAGCAGCAGCGGCTCGCCCAGCAGCGTCCTCGCCAGCATCCGCCCGCGCCTGAGCGACGCGCCAGGCAGCGCGAAGTACCACATCTCGCGCAAGGGCAAGGCGCTATTGGGTTCCATGGCGGGCGGAGAGTAGCGGCACGGCGGCGGGCGCGGAAGCGCTTTCGGCCCTCCCGCCGGGCGCGGCGGAATGCTAGCCTCGCCCCCCGCGACAGGAGCAGCCATGGCCCGGAACGACGATCTCATCCGCCTCACCGCCCGCCAGGCGCTGGCGCTGCTCGAGCGCCGCGAGGTCTCGCCGCTCGAGCTGATCGACGCGGCGCTGGCGCGCATCGAGGCGGTCGACGGCGCGGTGAACGCGCTTCCCACCCGCTGCCCCGAGCGCGCGCGCGGCGAGGCGCGGCGGCTGATGGCGGCGCCGGCGCCGGCAAATCGCCGCGGCTGGCTCGGCGGCCTGCCGCTGGCGATCAAGGATTCCATGGACGTCGCGGGCGTGCGCAGCACCCAGGGATCGCCGATCTATGCCGATCACGTGCCCGAGCGTTCCGACCTGCAGGTGGAGGCGCTGGAGCGCCGCGGCGGCATCGTGCTGGCGCGCTCGAACGCGCCCGAATTCGCCGCCGGCGCCAATACCTTCAACCCCGTCTTCGGCAAGACGCGCAATCCCTGGAACACCGCCATGAGCTGCGGCGGCTCGTCGGGCGGCGCCGCGGTGGCGCTCGCAACCGGCGAGGTCTGGCTCGCCAATGGCAGCGATCTCGGCGGCAGCCTGCGCATCCCCGCCAGCTTCTGCTCGGTGGTGGGGCTGCGCCCGAGCCCCGGCCTCGTGCCGCAAGGCCCGGCGAAGAACCTCTACGACGGGCTCGCCGTCGCCGGGCCGATGGCGCGCAACGTCGGCGACCTCGCCCTCATGCTCGACGCCATGGCGGTGTTCGATCCGCGCGACGCGCTCTCGATCGAGCCGCCGGCCGAGCCCTTCCTCGACGCCGTGCTCGACGCGCCGGCGCGCGCCCCCACGCGCATCGGCTTCTCGCCCGATCTCGGATTCCTGCCGGTCGAGGCCGAAACCGCCGCGCTTGCCGCCGCGGCGGCGCGACGCTTCGCCGAGCGCGGCGTCGCGGTGGAAGAAGCCTGCCCCGATTTCAGCGGCGCTTCCGAGATCTTCCAGACGCTGCGCGCGGTGCGTTTCGCCGCCACCTACGCGCCGCTGCTGGCCGAGCATCGCGACCGCCTCAAGCCGGAGATGATCTGGAACATCGAGAAGGGCCTGGCGCTCGACGGCGCGGCCGTGGGCCAGGCGATGCGCGAGCGGGCAAAGCTGCACCAGCGTGTCGTGGAATTCTTCGGCCGGTATGACGTTCCTGGCCTCGCCGGCGGTGATCGTGCCGCCCTTCGACGTCGACCAGCGCTATGTCCAGGAGGTCGCCGGCCGCCGCTTCGACAATTACGTCGACTGGCTCGCCATGAGCTACGCCGTGACGCTGGTGGGCTGTCCCGCCCTGTCGCTGCCCTGCGGCTTCACCCGCGGCGGGTTGCCGGTCGGGCTGCAGCTCGTGGGCCGGCCGCGGGGCGAGGCGGCGCTGCTGGCGGCGGCGGCGCTGCTGGAGGAGCAGCTCGGCCTTGCCGGGCTGCTGCCGATCGCGCCGCGGCCGGGGCGGGCCTGAGAGCCTCTCGCAATTGCGAAACGAATCCCCATCTGAGGCGTTAGATAAGCGGCTTGGATTCCATAGGCTTGCCGCCGGTCGCCGGCGCGGGTAAGTTGCGCCGCACCCGCTTGGCCGCCCGGCCCCCTGAGTAGCAAGCCCATTTTCCTTCCGAGGTGCCTGTTCATGGATGATGTTCGCGCCGGCAGCCCGCGTGAGGGCGGTTATGGGTTGAACGACCTGACGGTCGGCATGACCGCCGCCTATGAGCACATCGTCACCGAGCAGGACGTAGTGCAATTCGCCGACATCTCCGGGGATCGCAACCCCGTGCATCTCGACGAGGACTATGCCCGCACCACCCGCTTCAAGGGCCGCATCGTCCACGGCATGCTGTCGGCGAGCTTTCTCTCCACCACCATCGCCTCGCGCCTGCCCGGCCCCGGCACCATCTATCTCGCGCAGAACCTCACGTTTCGCGCCCCGGTGCGCATCGGCGATCTGGTCGAGGCGCGGGTCACCGTCACCGAGATCATCCGCGAGAAGGCGCGCGTCGTGCTCAAGACGGTCTGCCGCGTCGGCGAGACGGTGGTGATCGACGGCGACGCGCTGGTGGTCGTGCCCGCGCGGGATTAGGCCCGCCCTCGGGACCACCCTATCGCTCGCGCCCCAGGGAGGATATTTTCCGGGCGGCAGCAGCGAGGGGCCTCAGCTCGGTTTCATGCGCATCTTCCGTCATGACAAGGTGGCCGCCGGCGACCGCGGCGCGGTGGTCGCTCTCGGCAATTTCGACGGCCTCCATCTCGGCCATCAGCACGTCATCGGCGAAGCCGGCGCGATCGCCCGCCGGCTCGGCGCGCCGCATGCCGTGCTGACCTTCGAGCCGCATCCGCGCAGCGTCTTCCGGCCGCAGGATCCGCCCTTCCGCCTCACGCCCTTCCGCGTCAAGTCGCGCCGCATCGAGGCGCTCGGCGTCGATCTCCTCTTCACGCTGCATTTCGATCGCGATTTCGCCCGGCGCAGCGCCGAGGATTTCATCGCGGGCGTGCTCGTCCGCGGGCTCGGCGCGCGCCATGTCGTGGTGGGATATGATTTCGTCTTCGGCCATCAGCGCGTCGGCAATCCCGCGCTGCTCGCCGAGCGCGGCGCGGCGCTGGGCTTCGGCGTCGATATCGTGGCGCCGGTGGCGGCGACCGACGGCGCGGCCTATTCCTCGACCAGCATCCGCCAGCATCTTCTCGCCGGGCGGCCGCGCGAGGCGGCGGCGCTGCTCGGCCGCTTCTGGGAGATCGACGGCCGCATCGAGCGCGGCGACCAGCGCGGCCGCACCATCGGCTTTCCCACCGCCAATATATTTCTGCAGGATTATCTGCGCCCGGCCGCCGGCGTCTATGCCGTGCGCGCCGGCCTCGAGGAAGGCGGCAAGACGCGCTGGCTCGATGCGGTGGCCAATTTCGGCAACCGCCCGACCTTCGGCGGCACCGATCTGCGCCTCGAAGTGCATCTTTTCGATTTTGCCGGCGATCTCTATGGCCGCCATTTGCGCGTGGCGCTCATCGACCATCTCCGCCCCGAAATCAAGTTTTCCGGCATCGATGCGCTGAAGGCGCAAATCGCCGAGGACGCCGCGCGGGCGCGCACGCTGCTGAATGCCGTGCCCGCCTTTTAGGGAAACCGCTGCGCTTCTTTCGCCAAATTATTTCTTTCCCAAATTATTTTTAATTCGCCGCCTCGCCCGCGGCGCGCAACATGCAGGATCGTCTTGACGATCACATATAAGATTCAGATAGTCGGCACGGTGAAGAACGCCGTGCCTAGCGGCGCTTAAAATTCTTGTTCACTGTGGAGTAAGTCGAAATGGCGAGAAAGAAAGATCGCGATATCGCTTGGGAAAATGCGCCGACCATCCGGGGGAAGAATCCGCGCGCCTGGCGCCGCGACAGCCGCGGCAAACGCATCCGCTATGGCTCTTTCGAGACGCGGGGCAAATATGCCTGGACGCTGGAGCGGGGCAAGCCGGTGAGCACCGCGTCTCCCACCTGAGATCTTCCGGAATCGAGACGATCGAAACGCCCGCCCCGATCGCTCGCGGCGGGCGTTCTCGATTTTGCGGCGCCTCGCCTCCGGCGGGCGCTGCCCCGGCCGCGTCGCCGCCCCGGTTGACGCCTCGGCGCCCCTTCCTTATGGTCGCTGCCATGGTCACGGCAGCGCGGCGGCGAAGCGGGCGAATTAGCCACCCGGTCCTCGGCTGAGGGCCGGGAACACGCCCTTGTTCCATCCGCGTTCTGCAGATCGTTAAGGCCATGGCCACCGACTACAAATCGACCGTCTTTCTGCCGCAGACCGATTTTCCCATGCGCGGCGACCTGCCGCGGCGCGAGCCGGCGCTGCTGGAGCGCTGGGCGCGGCTCGACCTCTGGCGCCGCCAGCGCGGGATCGCCGCCGGCCGGCCCAAATTCATCCTTCACGACGGCCCGCCCTATGCCAACGGCAACATCCATCTCGGCACCGCGCTCAACAAGATCCTGAAGGACGTGATCAACCGCGCCCAGCAGATGCTCGGCAAGGACGCGATCTACGTGCCCGGCTGGGACTGCCACGGCCTGCCGATCGAATGGAAGATCGAGGAGGAATACCGCGCGCGCAAGAAGTCGAAGGACGAGGTGCCGGTGGTGCAGTTCCGCCGCGAGTGCCGCGACTTCGCCGCGCATTGGCTCGACGTGCAGCGCGAGGAGTTCAAGCGCCTCGGCGTCCTCGGCGACTGGGACCATCCTTATACCACCATGTCGTTTGCCGCCGAGGCGCAGATCGTGCGCGAGATCGGCAAGTTCGCCATGAATGGCGGGCTCTATCGCGGCTCCAAGCCGGTGATGTGGTCGGTGGTCGAGCAGACCGCGCTGGCCGAGGCCGAGATCGAGTATCACGATCACCGTTCGACCACGGTCTGGGTCCGCTTTCCGGTGGCGGAATCGCCGCGCTCCGAACTCGCCGGCGCCGCGGTGCTGATCTGGACGACGACGCCCTGGACGCTTCCCGGCAACCGCGCCATCGCCTATGGCGAGGCGATCGACTATGTGCTGGTCGAGATCGTGCGCGCCGACGAGGGCAGCCTGGCGCGGGTCGGCGACAAGCTGCTGGTGGGGCTGCGGCGCTGGCCCGAGGTCGAGAAGGAGCTGCGCGCCGGCGGCGTCGTGCTGGCGGCGTTCACCGGCGCCGATCTCGCCGGCACGATCTGCCGCCATCCGCTGCACGGCCAGGGATATGATTTTGCCGTGCCGCTGCTGGCCGGCGATTTCGTCACCGACGGCGACGGCACCGGCTTCGTCCATATCGCGCCCGGCCACGGCGCCGACGATTGGGAGCTCGGCCAGAAGCACGGCATCGAGGTGCCGCAGACCGTCGCCGGCGACGGCACCTATTTCCCGCACGTGCCGCTCTTCGCCGGCCGCCACGTCTACTGGCCCAACGGCAAGACCGGCGACGCCAACGGCGCGGTCATCGCCGCCCTCGCCGAGGCGGGCGGGCTGCTCGCGCAGGGCGCGCTGGTCCATTCCTATCCGCATTCCTGGCGCTCCAAGGCGCCGCTCATCTTCCGCAACACGCCGCAATGGTTCATCTCCATGACGGCGAACGGGCTCAGGCGGAAGGCGCTCGACGCCATCGCCGCCACCCGCTGGATCCCGCCGCAGGGCGAGAACCGCATCCGCGCGATGATCGAGACGCGGCCCGACTGGGTGATCTCGCGCCAGCGCGCCTGGGGCGTGCCGATCGCGGTCTTCGTCGACAAGCGCTCGGGCGAGCTGCTGCGCGATCAGGGCGTGATCGATCGCATCGCCGCTGCCTTCGAGCGTGCCGGCGCCGATGCCTGGTACACCGCCGACCCCCGGCAATTCCTCGGCGACCGCGATCCCGCCGATTACGAGCAGGTCAAGGACATCGTCGATGTCTGGTTCGACAGCGGCTCGACCCATGCCTTCGTGCTGGAGACACGGCCGGATCTGCAATGGCCCGCCTCGCTCTATCTCGAAGGCTCGGACCAGCATCGCGGCTGGTTCCATTCCTCGCTGCTGGAATCCTGCGGCACGCGCGGCCGCGCGCCCTACGATGCCGTGCTGACGCATGGCTTCGTGCTCGACGAGCAGGGGCGCAAGATGTCGAAATCGCTCGGCAACACCGTGGCGCCGCAGGACGTGGTGGCGCAGAGCGGCGCCGACATCCTGCGGCTCTGGGTGGTGGCCTCGGATTACACCGAGGATCTGCGCATCGGGCCCGAGATCCTGAAATACCAGGCCGACGCCTATCGCCGGCTGCGCAACACGCTGCGCTATCTCCTGGGCAACCTCGCGGGCTTCTCCCAGAGCGAGCGGGTGGCGCCCGACGCCATGCCCGAGCTCGAGCGTTTCGTGCTGCATCGTCTCGCCGAGATCGACGCGCTGGTGCGCCGCGCGGCGGAGGATTACGACTTCCACACGATGTTCACCGCGCTGCATAATTTCTGCGCGGTCGATCTTTCCGCCTTCTATTTCGATGTCCGCAAGGACGCGCTCTATTGCGATCCGCCCGATGCGCCGCGCCGGCGCGCCGCGCGCACCGTGCTCGATCGGGTCTTCGACTGCCTGGTGCGCTGGCTGGCGCCGGTGCTGTGCTTCACCGCCGAGGAGGCCTGGCTCTCCCGTCACGGCGACGGCGCCGAAAGCAGCGTGCACCTCGAGACCTATGCCGAGGTGCCGGCGCACTGGCGCGACGACGCGCTCGGCCGCAAATGGGCGCGCATCCGCGAGCTGCGCCGCGTCGTCACCGGCGCCCTCGAGCTCGAGCGTGCGCAAAAGCGCATCGGCTCGAGCCTTCAGGCGAGCGTCGCCATCCACGCCGATGCCGAGGATTTGGCCTTGCTGGCCGGGCTCGATCTTGCCGAGATCTGCATCACCTCGGACGGCACGCTGAGCACGGCGCCGCCGCCGCCGGGCGCCTTCACGCTGCCCGACATCGCCGGCGTCGCCGTCGCGGTCGGGCCGGCGCCGGGCGAGAAGTGCCAGCGCTGCTGGCGCGTCCTTCCCGAGGTCGGCACGGTCGCGTCATATCCCGATCTCTGCCGGCGCTGCGCCGACGCGGTGGCGAGGGCGGCCTGATGGTCGGGCGCGGCCTCGCCGTGGCGGCCGTCGTGGCGGTGATCGACCAGCTCGCCAAGGCGTGGATCCTGTCGCTGTTCGCGACGCGGCCGCCGGGCGAGATCGTGCCCGTGACCGGATTCTTCAATCTGGCGCTCACCTGGAACCGCGGCATGAGCTTCGGCCTCTTCAACAACCGCGCCGGCCTCAACGCGGTGATCTTCACCGCGCTCGCGGCGGCGATCGTCGCCGGGCTGCTGGTCTGGCTGTGGCGGGCGCGCGAGCCGCTGGTCGTCATCGCCATCGGCCTCGTCATCGGCGGAGCGATCGGCAACGTCATCGACCGGCTGTGGCGCGGCGCGGTCGTCGATTTCCTCGACTTCCATCTCGGCCGGTGGCATTTCTACGACTTCAATCTGGCGGATTCGGCGATTTCGATCGGCGTCGGCCTGATGCTGCTGGACAGCTTGCTTGCGCGCGGCAAAGCGACTAATTAGGCGGGGTTGAATAGGGTTTGTGCTGATGCGACATTGCGCCGCTCCGGTTCTTCTCATGGCGGCCGCGGCACTCGCGCTCGCGGGCTGCGACGGTCTCGATCGCGCGCTCGGCATGCAGAAGGTGGTGCCCGACGAGTTCGCCGTCACGCCGAGCGCGCCGCTGGCCATTCCGCCGGATTATGCGCTGCGCCCGCCGCAGCCTGGCGCGGCGCCCACCCAGGAGGTCACGCCCACCGAGCAGGCCAAGCAGACCATCTTCCGCGCCGCCGGCGACGAGGCGGCGCTCCCCGGCGCCGATCAGCGCAGTGCCGGCGAGAACGTGCTGCTCAAGGAGGCCGGCGCCGCCAGCGCCGCGCCCGACATCCGCCAGACGCTGGCCAAGGAGGCGCAGGCGGATGCGGGGCCGGTCAATCAGAGCTTCGTCGACAAGCTGCTGTTCTGGCGCGGCCCGGACAAGCCGCCTGCCGCCGATCAGGTGATCGATCCCAATCAGGAGGCGCAGCGGCTCAAGGGCAGCCAGGCGGCGGCGAACGCGCCGGCGACGCGGCCGGGCCTCACCGGCGCGCCCGTGATCGAGCGCACCAAGCCGCCGATGATGCTCGGAACGTTCTAGGGTCTCCAATCCCATCGCCGGCATCCGCGCCCGCAGGGAGGTCATCGTGGCGAGAGCGCTGCTGTCCGGATGTCTCATGCTTCTCGTCCTGGCGCTGCCGGCGGCGTCCCGGGCGCAGGAGCAGAAGCAGTTCAACGCCCGGAGCTTCACGCTCGCCAACGGGCTGCAGGTGGTGCTGATCGAGAGCCACCGCGCGCCGATCGTGACGCAGATGATCTGGTACAAGGTGGGCTCGGCCGACGAGCATCGCGGCAAGACCGGCCTCGCGCATTTCCTCGAGCATCTCATGTTCAAGGGCACCAAGGAGACGCCGCCCGGCGCCTTCTCGCGCCTCGTCGCGCAGAATGGCGGACGCGAGAACGCCTTCACCACCGCCGACTACACCGCCTTCTACCAGAGCGTCGCCGCCGACCGGCTCGAGCTGATCATGAAGCTCGAGAGCGAGCGCATGAACGGCCTGGTCCTGACCGACGCGGTGGTGCTGCCGGAGCGCGACGTGATCGTCGAGGAGCGCCACACCCGCATCGACAACAACCCCTCGGCGCTGCTGCGCGAGCAGGTCAACGCCGCGCTCTTCCTGAACCACCCCTACCATAATCCCGTGATCGGCTGGGAGAGCGAGATGCGCGGCCTGACGACGGCGGACGCGCTCGGCTTCTATCGCACCTGGTACGCGCCCAACAACGCGGTGCTGGTGATCGAGGGCGACGTCACGCTCGATCGCGTGCGCGCGCTCGCCGAGAAATATTACGGGCCGATCCCGTCGCATCCGGTGCCGGCGCGCCTGCGCGCCGAGGAGCCGCCCAAGGTGGCATCGACCCGGCTGGTGATGAAAAGCCCGCGCGCCGGCGAGCCCTCCTGGAGCCGCTCCTACCTCGCGCCGAGCTATACCGGCGGCCAGCGGCAGTACGCCTATGCGCTCCAGGTGCTGGCCGAGGCGCTGGGCGGCGGCGTCACCTCGCGGCTCTACCGCGCGCTGGTGCTGCAGCAGGGCGTGGCGCTGGCCGCCGGCGCCTTCTACGACCCCGGCGCGCGCGATCTCGCCACCTTCGGCTTCTATGCCACGCCCAAGAAAGGCGTCGCCATCGCCACGCTCGAAGCCGCGGTCGAGGCGGTGGTCAAAGCCGCGCTCAAGGACGGGCTGACGCAGGAAGAGATCGACCGCGCCAAGCGCCATATGCGGCAGCAGGCGGTCTATGCCCGCGACAGCCTGGACGGGCCGGCGCGCATCGTCGGCGCCGCGCTCGCCACCGGCCGCAGCCTCGACGAGGTCGAGACCTGGCCGCAGCATATCGGCGCCGTCACCTTGGACGAGGTCAATGCCGCGGCGCGCCTTGTCATCCATGACGAGATCGGCGTCACCGGCGTGCTGCTGCCGGAGCCGACCTCGTGAGGCTCAGCCGCGCCGCCGCCTTCCTCTTGCTGCTGCTGCCGGCCGCGCTGCCGGCGAACGCCGCGACCGAGATCGAATCGGTCACCAGCCCCGGCGGCATCACCGCCTGGCTGGTGGAGGATCACAGCCTGCCGGTGGTGACGCTCGATGTCAGCTTCCGCGGCGGCACGGCGCTCGACCCCGCCGATAAATCCGGCCTCGCCACGCTCACCGCCGATCTCCTCGACGAGGGCGCGGGCGAGCTCGACAGCGAAGCCTTCCAGGGCAGGCTCGAGGATCTCGCCGCCTCCCTCGACATCGACGCCGCCGAGGACGAGATCGGCGTCTCGCTGCACAGCATCACCGCCAATCTCGGCCCGTCGCTGGAGCTGCTGCACCTGGCGCTGACCGCGCCGCGCTTCGACGCGCCGGCGGTGGCGCGCGTGCGCGGCCAGCTGCTGGGCGAGATCGAGCGCGAGGCGCATCAGCCGCAATTCATCGCCGGGCGCCTCTGGTTCCGCAACGCCTTCGGCGACCACCCCTATGCCCGGCCGCGCCGCGGCACGCCCGAGAGCATCGCCCGCATCGGCGTCGACGACATGCGGGCGCTGGTGAAGAGCCGCTTCGCCCGCGGCGCGATGCTGATCGGCGTCGTCGGCGACGTGACGCCCGAAGCGCTGAAGCCGCTGCTCGACCGCACTTTCGGCGACCTGCCGAAAGCGGCGGCGGCGGGCGCGGTGCCGGACACCAAGGTCGCGGCGGCGCGGCCGCTGCTGCTCGCCCGCCTGCCGATCCCGCAAAGCGTCGTCACCTTCGGCCAACCCGGCATCAAGCGCGACGATCCCGACTGGTACGCCGCCTATGTCGTCAACCACATCCTCGGCGGCGGCGGCTTCTCCTCGCGGTTGACCCAGGAGGTGCGGGTGAAGCGCGGGCTGGCCTATTCCATCTACAGCGCGCTCGACCCCCTGCGCCATGCCGGGCTCATCATCGGCACCGTCGCCACCGAGAACGGCCACGTCGCGCAGTCGATCGACATCATCCGCGCCGAATGGCGCCGCATGCGCGAGGAAGGCCCGACGGCGGAGGAGCTGGCCGACGCCAAGACCTATCTCACCGGCTCCTTTCCGCTGAGCCTCGATTCGACCGGCCGCATCGCCGCCACGCTGGTCGGCATCCAGCGCGACCACCTCGGCATCGACTATCTCGCCCGGCGCAGCGCGCTGATCGACGCCGTCACCCTCGACGACGCCCGCCGCGTCGCGCGCAAGCTCTTCGATCCCGCGCTGCTCTCTTTCGTGGTCGTGGGCTCGCCCCAGAGCCTGCCCGGCGCGCAGGAAGTGCCGCCCGACGGCAGCTGACCACGGCGCGCCTCGCGCGCCGCCGCACCACCGTTTCGATTTTGGCGGCCCGCGAATCGGCTACCGCGGCCGATTGCCGGTTCTTCACCGGGAGAGGGGCCGAGAGCCGGTTTGCTTGACAGCCGGCATCCAGAGTGGCGTGATCATGCGTGCTGGACGTTGACGACATCCAAAGCAACGCCAGCGACACGAAAAAAATCGAAAGGGGAGGTTCGTCATGCCACAATTGGTATCTCTGTCCCTGAGTATCGGAATTCTCGGCGCTATTTGGGCGTTTCTGGCGTTGGGCCCACTTACCGGCTTCGTGCTGGTGTGGGCCGGCTTTATCGCGTGGGGTTGCTTCTTCCATACCGGCGGCGACACCCAGGCATTGGTCAAGACCATCGTCGGTACCGTCTATGGCGCAATCATCGCCTGGATCGCGCTCTTGATCATCGTCCATGTTCCGGTACCGGCCGCGGGCGCGGTGTGGCCGGCCATCGTCGTGGGCGTGACCGTGTTCTGCCTCGTGATCGTGGCATCCATCCAGCCTTTGTCGGCGGTGCCCGCCAATGTCTACGGCTATGCCGCGCTGGTCGGCTACTCGCTCCACCAGCCCTTGGCGCTGCAAAAGCTCGCCGTCGCCAACTTCGGTAACCCGCTGATCCTGCTCATCGTCTCGTTGGTGATCGGCGCGGTCTTCGGGTATCTGTCGGGGCAAATGGCCACGGCTCTGACCAAGCCCGTGGCGGCGAAGACATAAGATCGCTTCGCCCGAACGGCACGGATCGGGGGAGCCGGTCAGCCGGCTCCCCTGATCATCCGATCGGCGCGGCTCGCCCCTCGGGCGCGTCGCCATCTTGATCTTGGCGACTCGGAGCGCCTTGGCGCACAATGGTATTATGCCCATCCGCCAATTGCCGCCCGTGCTCGTCAACCGCATCGCCGCCGGCGAGGTGGTCGAGCGTCCCGCCTCGGCGGTGAAGGAGCTGGTCGAGAACGCCATCGACGCCGGCGCCGGCCATATCGAGGTGGTGCTGCGCGACGGCGGCCAGAGCCTCATCGTCGTCGGCGACGACGGCGAGGGCATGAGCCGCGACGAGCTGGTGCTCGCGGTCGAGCGGCATTGCACCTCCAAGCTGCCCGATGACGACCTCCTGCGCATCAGCAGCCTGGGTTTTCGCGGCGAGGCGCTGCCCTCGATCGGCGCGGTCAGCCGGCTGACGCTGGCGAGCCGCCGGCGCGGCGCCGCCGAGGCCTGGTCGCTCGCGGTCGAGGGCGGCGCCAAGGGCGCGCCGTTGCCCGCGGCGCAGCCGGTGGGCACGCGGGTCGAGGTGCGCGACCTCTTCTACGCCACGCCCGCGCGGCTCAAATTCATGAAGACCGCGCGCAGCGAGCGCGATCAGGCGGTGGATGCGGTGCGCCGCCTGGCCATGGCCTATCCCGCCATCGCGTTCACCGTGATCGGCGACGAGGACCGGGTGCTGCTGCGGCTCGCCGCCCAGCGCGCCGACCTCGCCGAGACCGATCCCGGCGCCGCGGCGCGGGCGCGGCTCGCCGCCATTCTCGGCCGCGACTTCGCCGACAACGCGCTCGCCATCGCCGCCGAGCGCGAGGGCGTGCGGCTTGGCGGGCTCGCCGGCCTGCCGACGCTCAACCGCGCCACCGCCCGCGACCAGTATCTCTTCGTCAACGGCCGGCCGGTGCGCGACAAGCTGCTGGTGGGCGCGGTGCGCGGCGCCTATCAGGATTTTCTCGCCCGCGACCGCCATCCGATGGTGGCGCTGTTCCTCGACCTGCCGGAGGCGGAGGTCGACGTCAACGTCCATCCCGCCAAGGCCGAGGTGCGCTTCCGCGACGCCGCCCTGGTGCGTGGGCTGATCGTGGGCGCGCTGCGCCAGGCGCTGGCCGCCGCCGGCCACCGCGCCGCCACCACCACCGCCGCCGACGCGCTCGCCGCCTTCCGCCCCGGCGCGCTGCCGCATTCCGGCCGTGGCGGCTGGGCTCTGCCTGCCGCGCTGGCGCCCGGCCTGGCCGAGACCGGCGCGATCTATCAGGCGCCGCTGCCTTCCGGGCTCGGCCTCGACCTGCCCGCCGCCCGTCCGGCGGCGCCGGCGGAATCGGCCGAGGCGGAGAGCTATCCGCTGGGCGCCGCCCGCGCCCAGCTCCACGACACCTATATCGTGGCGCAGACGGCGCGCGGCATCGTCATCGTCGATCAGCACGCCGCCCATGAGCGCCTCGTCTATGAGCGCATGAAGGCGTCGCTCGCCGCCACCGGCGTAGCGCGGCAGATCCTGCTGCTGCCGGAGGTGGTGGAGCTCGAGGAGGCGGCCGCCGCGCGGCTGGCGTCGCGCGCCGCGGAGCTGGCCGAGCTGGGCCTGCTGCTCGAGCCCTTCGGCACCGGCGCGGTGGTGGTGCGCGAGGTGCCGGCGCTGTTGGGCGAGACCGATGTGCAGGGGCTGGTGCGCGACCTCGCCGACGAGCTCGCCGAGCTCGGCGACGCGCTGGCGCTGAAGGAGCGGCTCGAGGAGGTCTGCGGCACGCTCGCCTGCCATGGCAGCGTCCGCGCCGGCCGCCGCCTCACCGCGGCGGAGATGGACGCGCTGCTGCGCCAGATGGAGCGCACGCCCCATAGCGGCCAGTGCAACCACGGCCGTCCCACCTATGTCGAGCTCGGCCTCGCCGAGATCGAGAAGCTGTTCGGACGGCGGTGACGGCGTCCCTCTCCGCCGCGTAGCGGGGGAGAGGGAGGGGCCCGGCGCGCAGCGCCGGGAGGGTGAGGTGGTGTTGCCGCCGGCACCGAGCGAGCCCACCTCTCCCGGCTCGCTGCCGCTCGCCACCCTCTCTCCAATGGGTGGAGAGGGTCGCCGGGTTAACGACACCTTAACCTTGCCGCGCTAGCCATTAAGCCCGCGATCGACCCCGCGCAGGAGACCCCGTTGCATCCGGATCCGCGGCGTTCGCCGCCTTCTTCGCCGGCAAGCCCGGCTGCCCGGATCATCGCCGAGGAGCCGGCGAGGCCGGGAGGCGGGGTCTCGCGCCTCTCCACGGCGCTCATCGCCTATTTCGCCGGCCAGCCCTTCCGCCGCATCCTTGCCGTGTGGCTCACCACCGCGCTGGTGTCGGCCGAGATTCTCGCCCAGCTCTTCAATACCGTGCTCGGCTTTCACCAGCCGCCGGAAGCCGTCGCGGTGGTGACCCTGCTGGTCACGGTCTTCGTCTCCCTGCCGCTGATCTCGTTCGGCTCCGACATCGTCTATCGCCTGGACCGCCTGTGGCAGCGCCGCAGCGAGACCGAGGCGCGGTTTCGTGACGGCGTCGACAGCATGGTCGACGGCGTCGTCATGGCCGACCGGGGCCATCGGGTCGTGCTGTGGAACAAGGCGTTCGAGCGGCTGTTCCCGCGTCTGGCGCCGCGCCTGGCGCCGGGCATGGAGCTCGCCGAGATGGCGGCGCTGATGGCGCAGTTCTATGGCGCGTTCACCGACGCTTCCGTGCGCGCGCGCCGCGCGCGGGAGCTGATCGACGGCTATGCCCGGCTCGACCAGGCGCATGACGAGGTGTTCGACGAGCGCATCGTCATGGTCGTGCATTCGCGAACCTCGGAGGGCGGGACCGTCTCCGTCTACCGCGACGTGACGCAGGCCCATCAGCGCGAGGCGGAGCTCGCCGCGGCCAAGGCGGAGGCGGAGCGGGCGAGCCTCGCCAAATCGGCCTTCCTCGCCAATATGAGCCACGAGCTGCGCACGCCCTTGAACGCCGTCATCGGCTACAGCGAGATGCTGCTCGACGACGCGCAGGACGACGGCATCGGCGACGAGCGCATCGCCGATGTGCGGCGCATCCATACCGCCGGCAGCCATCTCCTGGCCCTGGTCAACGACGTGCTCGACCTCTCCAAGGTCGAGGCCGGGCGCATGGAGGTCGAGGCGGGGCCGATCGACATCGACAGCTTCATTGCCGAAGTGGTGTCGACGGCGCAGCCGCTGGTCGCCCGCAACGGCAACGAGCTGCGGGTGACGCGCGAGGCCGGCCTCGGCAGCATGGTCGGCGACGCTACCAAGCTGCGCCAGGTGCTGCTCAATCTCCTCAGCAACGCCGCCAAGTTCACCCGGAACGGCCATATCGGCCTCGCCGTGCGGCGCGAGCGGACGCCGGAGGGCGACTGGATCAGTTTCGCGGTGAGCGACACCGGCATCGGCATCGACGGCGGCACCTTGGCCAAGCTCTTCACCGCCTTCACCCAGGCCGATGCCTCGACGCGCAATGCCTATGGCGGCACCGGGCTCGGCCTGGCCTTGAGCCAGGGGCTGTGCCAGCTGATGGGCGGCGAGATCACCGTCGACAGCGAGGTCGGCCGCGGCTCCCGCTTCACCATGCGCCTGCCGCTGACGAGCGCCGGTGACACGGCGCGGGGCAGCGTCCCGGCCGCGCGCGCGGTGGTCTAAGGCAGTCCTGAAGGTTCTGGTCTATGCTCCGCACGGGCGGCGGGAGCGCTGTTCTCCCGCTGCCGATCCGTGCACGCGTGAGCAAAGGGGCCGGTCATGGTCGAGATGGTGCAGTACGAGGACGCCTCGCCCGAAATCCGGGCGGTCTATGACGACATCAAGCGGACGCGCGGCGTCCCCGACGTTAACAATTTCTGGAAGGCGCTTGCCACCCATCTGCCGACGCTCAGGCGCACCTGGGAGAGCGTGAAGCAGGTCATGGGGCCCGGCGCGCTCGATCCCGTGACCAAGGAGATGCTCTATCTCGCCGTCAGCGCCACGAATGGCTGCGACTATTGCATCGCCTCGCATGGCGCCGCGGCGCGCAAGGCCGGAATGACCAACGAGATGTGGGGCGAGCTCGTGGCGATCGTCGGCATGGCCAACGAGACGAACAAGCTGGCCTTTGCGCTCCAGGTGCCGGTCGATCCCATGTTCCAGCGGCCGCCGCCGCGCTGAACCCTGCCGCGAGCGGCGGGGAAGTCGTTGCCCTCTGCGTCCTGCCGCGCACCTATCGCGTCCTCGATGTCGGCCGCGCGCCCACCGCTGCGCGATGCGAGAGACGCATCCGCCTCTGCGCCGTTTACCTCGGAGCCCAAGCGGAGGGGACCATGGCACGCAGACGCATGCAAAGCGAGCACGACGACACCCGTGAGCACGAACAGGAGGAGACGCAATTGCAGGAGCACATGGCCGCGGCAGCATCCCGACCGACCGATGTGTGGGTCGAGAGCCAGGTCGCGTTCTTCGAGCATTTCGACGAGATGGCGCGACGCTGGCTCGACCGCCGGCGGGAGGCGCTCGACGCGACCCGGCAGTCGATCGACGAGATGCGGCGCAGCAACGATCTCGGCGACATGTTCCGCATCCAGCAGGAATGGATTTCCGGCTCCATGCGTCGGCTCGCGGCGGATCTGGGCGAGTTCAGCGGTGCCGCGCTCAACCTCACGCAGACGACCACGCAACGGCTCGGGCGGGCGGTCGAGGGAACGGCTCACGATACCGAGCAGATGAGCCGCGACATGCTGAGCGCCGCCGGCTCCAAGCCGCGCAGCGCCGAGAGCGACAGCTGAGGCGAGGCGCGTTCGGCGGCCGCCGGCTCAAGACGGCAGGCGGACCTCGATCTCGTCATACCGCTTGAGGCGGTAGATCGCGAACGAGCCGAGCCAGCTCGCGGCGAACAGCACGATGATGACATAGCCCAGCGTGCCCCAATTGCCGTTGAGCGCGCCGACCCGGTCCCAGAAGGCCCCGCGCAGCTGGAACTGATCGGCGATCAGTCCGAGCGTCTCGATACCGCCGATGGCGATCGCCACCGCCACGGAAACCAGCGTGATGGCCATGTTGTAGAAGAGCTTGCGGACCGGCTTGGTGAACGCCCAGCCATAGGCGCCCACCATCAGGACGCTGTCCGTGGTGTCCACCAGCGACATGCCGGCGGCGAACAGCGCCGGAAAGATCAGGACGAGGGAGAGCGACAGCCCCTTCGACGCCTGCGCGGCGGAGATGCCGAAGAGACCCACCTCGGTCACCGTGTCGAAGCCGAGACCGAACAGCAGGCCGATGGGCAGGAGATGCCAGCTCCGGCTCACCATCCGGAACAACGGGCGAAAGAGGCGCACCAGAACGCCCCGGCCGTTCAAGAGCGTGTCCAGATCCTCCTCGACGAGACCTTCGCCGCGTCTTACCGCGCGGAAGGTGCGATAGACCGAGACGAAGATCAGCACATTGAGGGCGGCGATCGCGAACAGGAAGAAGGCGGAGACGCCGGTGGCGATGATGCCGCCGATGGCCCTCAACCCCTCGAAGCGCGATTCCACCGCCGCGGCGGCGACGGCGATCGCCAGCGACATCGCCAGCACGACGGCGGAATGGCCGATGGAAAAGAAGAAACCGGCGGCAATCGGGCGCTTGCCCTCCTGCATCAGCTTCCGCGTGACGTTATCGATGGCGGCGATGTGGTCGGCGTCTACCGCATGCCGGAGGCCGAAGGTGTAGGCGAGCGCCGCGGTGCCGAGCAGGGCCGGGCGGTCGCGCAGCACCGCGAGCGCCCAGGCCCAGGCGGCCAGGTTGGCGCCGGCGAGGACGATATAGAGGCCGAGAATCCGCCGTCGCAGGTCTGCGGCGCCGTCGCTGAGCAGAATGCTGGAGAGAAAGCCGCGCATGATCGATGCCCATCGCCTGTCGTTGACGCGAAGCGAAAAACGCATGCGACGGCACGATCGGGTTGCTCTGGATGGTTCTCATCGGTCTGCCCCGCCCGAAGCCTGCGTTCCCGCTTGCGATGGCAGGTCTCCTGGCTCGCGGTTCACCGCCTGTCGCCGACCTTCCCAGTTTCCCAGTGGTCGAGATGGCAACAGGCTCGCCGCTTACAGTTGCGGGGGCAGCCACGGCTTAGGCCCCTTTTGGGTCGTCCGCACCGTGTTCCCTTTTGATCCCCTGGAATCCATCCGTCGGGGAACCATCGCCCGCGAACCTTAGGTGAGCGCTTCAGCGCGTGTCAACGCAGGCGGCGAGGTCGGGGTGGGGTGGCCGCGAGCGCCGCTGTTACGCCCGATCGGCATATCCCGTATACTCGGTTGAGGCCGCGGCGCAACGACGGCCGCGTTTTCCGGGAGGGTTCGCACGCCATGAAGACGATCAAGGGACCTGCGATATTCCTGGCGCAATTCGTCGGCGACCAGGCGCCGTTCAGCACGCTGGACGGCATCGCGCGCTGGGCGGCCGGGCACGGTTACAAAGGCGTGCAGATTCCGAGCTGGGACCCTCGGCTGATCGACCTGCGGCAGGCGGCGGAAAGCAAGGCCTATTGCGACGAGATCCGTGGCGTCCTGGCGCGCCACGGGCTCCAGCCGACGGAGCTGTCGACGCATCTGCAGGGCCAGCTGGTCGCGGTGCATCCCGCTTACGATCTGGCATTCGACGGTTTCGCGCCGGAGGCGCTGCGCGGCAATCCGGGAAAACGCCAGGCCTGGGCGGTCGAGCAGCTTCTCCTGGCGGCGAAGGCCTCGGCCAATCTCGGCCTCGAGGCGCATGCCACCTTTTCCGGGGCGCTGGCCTGGCCCTACCTCTACCCCTGGCCGCAGCGGCCTCCCGGCCTGGTCGAGACCGCGTTCGACGAGTTGGCGAAGCGCTGGCGGCCGATCCTCGATGCCTTCGATGCCGCCGGCGTCGATCTCGCCTTCGAGATTCATCCCGGCGAGGATCTGCATGACGGCGCCAGTTTCGAGATGTTCCTCGAGCGCCTGGACCATCACCCGCGCTGCAACATCCTGTTCGATCCCAGCCATTTCCTGCTGCAGCAGCTCGACTATCTCGCCTATCTCGATCTCTACCATGACCGCATCAAGGTGTTTCACGTCAAGGATGCGGAGTTCAATCCGACCGGCCGGCAAGGGGTCTATGGCGGCTTCCAGCCCTGGGCGGCGCGGGCCGGGCGCTTCCGGTCGCTGGGCGACGGCCAGGTCGATTTCACCGGCATCTTCTCCAAGCTGACGCAATACGATTTTCCCGGCTGGGCGGTGCTGGAATGGGAATGCTGCATCAAGAGCAGCGAACAGGGGGCGGCCGAAGGCGCGCCCTTCATCGCCCGGCACATCATCCAGGCGGCCGACCGCGCCTTCGATGATTTCGCCGGCGCCAGCATCGACCAGGCCGCGAACCGCCGCCTCCTCGGCCTGGGCTGACGGGCGATGGCGGAGCCCCGCGCGCAGCGCCGTCTGCGTCTCGGCATGGTCGGCGGCGGTCCCGACGCCTTCATCGGCGCGGTGCACCGCATGGCCGCGCGGCTCGACGACCGCTACGAGCTGGTGGCGGGTGCGCTGTCCGCGGATGCGGAACGCGGCCGCGGCTTCGCGCCGCGTCTCGGCATCGCCGCCGACCGCGCCTATGGCAGCTTCGCCGAGATGGCGGCGCGGGAGGCGGCGCGCTCCGATGGGATCGATGTCGTTGCCATCGTTACGCCCAATCATCTGCATCACGCCGCGGCAAAGGCGTTTCTCGATGCCGGCATCCATGTCATCTGCGACAAGCCGCTGACGACGAGCGTGGCGGACGCGCTCGATCTGGCCGCGACGGTGCGGCGCAGCGGGCTGATCTTCGGCCTCACGCACAACTACACCGGCTATCCGCTGGTGCGCCAGGCGCGTGCCATGGCCGCGGCGGGCGAGCTCGGGCGCATCCGCGTCGTGCAGGTCGACTACGCCCAGGACTGGCTGACGATGCCGCTCGAGGCCACCGGGCATAAGCAGGCGGCGTGGCGCACCGATCCCGCGCAGAGCGGTCCCGCCGGCTGCCTCGGCGATATCGGGACCCATGCCTACAACCTCGCCGGCTTCGTCACGGGGCTGCGCTGCGAAGCGGTCGCCGCCGACCTCACGAGCTTCGTCGCCGGCCGTCGCCTCGACGACAACGTCAACATGCTGCTGCGCTTTGCAGGGGGCGCGCGCGGCATGCTGTGGGCGAGCCAGGTTGCACCCGGCAACGACAACAATCTGCGGCTCAGGGTCTATGGCGAGCGGGCCGGGCTGGAATGGCGCCAGGAAGAGCCGAACCGGCTCGTCCTGTCACCGCTCGGCGAGCCACCGCGTCTCATCCGTCGCGCCGGCGCCGGCGCCGATGCCGCGGCGGCGCAGGCGAGTTGCCTCCCGGCGGGGCATCCCGAGGGCTATCTCGAGGCCTTCGCCCAGCTCTATCTCGATCTCGCGGAACAGATCGTCGCGCACCGCGAGCACCGCACCGCCGATCCGGCGGCGCTGCTGGTGCCGGGCATCGAGGCCGGGCTCGATGGCGTGCGCTTCATCGCCGCCGCGCTCGACTCTTCGCGCCGCGACGCCGGCTGGGTGGCGCTGTCCACGTCGTAGCGACTTGCGACGGCGGGTCGTAAAGGGGAGCATGCTCAGCGGCTGCCGCTGGCGCCGCCGAGCGCAGTCCTCCCTCGATACGGTAACGGGGCGAGCTAATCGCCAGCCGCTTCATAGGCGGCGAGAGCGTCGAAATCGGGGTGTGCCGGCTCAAATCGGCCGTAGCGCAGCGCCAGGGTCGGCAGCACGAGTAGATTGAGCGCTGTCGACGTGACCAGGCCGCCAAGGATGACCAGCGCCATGGGACCTTCGATCTCGCGTCCCGGCGCGTTCATTCCGACCGCCAGCGGCAGCAGCCCGAGGCCGGTGACCAGCGAGGTCATGAGGACCGCCGCCAGCCGGTCTGCCGCGCCGCGCACCGCCGCTTCCGATCCCCAGCTCATCCCGTCCACATCGACCAGGTGTTCATAATGCGAGATCATCATCATGGAATTGCGCAGCGTGATTCCGAGCAGCGTCACGAAGCCGATCAGCGATCCCAGCGACAGCACGCCGCCGGAGACGAAGGCCGCCGCAACGCCCCCGACGAAGGCAAAAGGCAGATTTGCCAAGATGAGCAGCAGGTTGCGCCAGCTGCGGGTGACGATCGAGAGCAGAATGACGATGCCGATGCCGGCCAGCAGGCTCTTCAGCGCCAGGTCGCGCTGGGCGGCGGCCTGTCCCTCGGCGGTGCCCGTGAACTCGACGTAGGTCCCGCTCGGCAAGGCCACCTTCGCCGCGATCTGCTTCTGCGCCTCCTGTACGAAGGCGGCGAGGTCGCCGCCCGGCGCGTCCAAGGTCACGGTTTCCACGCGCCGCCCGCCAAGGTGCTCGATCTGGTACAGACCGGACGTGACATGGATATCGGCAAGCTGCCGCAGGGGAACGTAGGTGCCGCTCGGCGATCGCAAGGGTAGCTCGGCGATCCCGGGGATGCTGCCTCGGCGCTCGGGCGCCAGCGTCACGACCAGGTCGAACACGCGATCGCCGTCATAGGTTTGTCCGACGACGTCACCTTGGTAGGCGGCGGCGAGCAGGTCGAGGATTTCGACGGGGTCGAAGCCCCAGCGTCGAACATCGGCCGGGCGGAGGTCGATCGTCAGTTGCGGCAGGCCCAAGGGCGATTGGATCTGCACCGAGGCGGCACCCCTGATCGCGCTCAGCACCTGGGCAATCTGCCGCGCCGTGTCGCCGAGTGCCTTGAGATCGTTGCCGTAGATGTTGACCGCCACGGGCGCGCTGTAGCCGGAGAGCGTCTCGTTGATCCGCTCCGTCAGGAAGGTGTTGACGGCGATATTGACGCCGGGAAAGTCCGCCAGCGCCTTGAGTATCTCGGATTTGGCGGACTCCGCCGCCTTGCCCGACAGCGGCTTCAGATCCACCTCTATCTCGCTCTGGTGCGGCCCGTGCGTATCCGCGGTCAATTCCGCGCGACCCGCGCGCTGGGCCACCGAGCGCACGAAGGCCAGCTTCGCCAGCGCTTCCGTCACCCGCGCCCCCATCCGCAGCGATTCCGCCAACGAGGTGCCCGGCATGGCCGTCATGTGCACGATGAAATGTCCCTCCCTGAGATCGGGCAGGAAGGTGGCACCGAAGAACGGCAACAGCGCGAGCCCCGCCACCGTCAGGATGCCGGCCGCCGCCATCGCCAGACGCGGCGTCCGTGCGACCCTGAGCAGCAGCGCTTCGTAGCGCTGGCGTGTCCAATGAATGACGGGCGGCTCGCTTTCTTTCGTATGCCGAGGCAGCAGCAGCAGGGCGAGCGCCGGCGTCACGGTGACCGCGACGACGAGCGACGCCATCACCGCGAGGACGTAGGTGAGGCCGAGCGGCTCGAACAGCCGTCCGGCGAGCCCGGACAGCGTGATGACCGGCAGGAACACGAGGATGACGGCGAAGGTGGCGTAGACCACCGCGCTGCGGACCTCGAAGGTCGCCTCCAGCACCACGCGCGCGCTCGGCCTCGGATCGGGGCGCCGGCTGTTCTCCCGCAGCCGCCGGGTGATGTTTTCGACGCCGATCACCGCGTCGTCGACGACCTCGCCCAGGGCGAGCGCCAGGCCGCCCAGGGTCATCGTGTTGAGGGTGACCCCGAAATGCTCCAGCACCACGACGGCGGTGAGGAGGGACAGCGGGATCGCCGTGCAGCAGATCGCCGCGGTGCGCAGGTCGAACAGGAACAGGAAGAGGACGACCACCACCAGGATGCCGCCGATGATCAGCGAGGAGCGCAGATTGTCGGTCGCCGTGGTGATGAAGTTGGCGGGACGGAAGAGCTTGTCGTGGAGCGCCACGCCCTCCCGATCGAGACTGGGGCGAAGGTCGGCAAGCGCCGCTTCGACGCCCTTCGTGACCTCCAGTGTGTTGGCGCCATATTGCGCCGTGATGTTCATGACCACGCCCGGCTGCCCCATGATGAGCGCGCCGCCGATGGCAGGCTCTGGTGCTTCGATGACATCCGCCACGTCGCCGAGCGTGACGCTGGCGCCGTCCCGCCAGGCGAGCGCCGTGCGGGCGATGTCTTCCGGCCGGACCGAATGCCCCGCCGTCTGCAAGGCGATCCGCTGGTTCGGCGTGCTGATGAAGCCGGCGCCCCGCAAGCCGGTGGCGCGCCGCGCGGCGGCAAGCACGTCGTCCATGCTGAGCCCGAAGCGGATCAGCCGATCGGGATGGACCAGGATCTGCGTCGATTGCTCCTGCCCGCCGAAGATCTCGACGCCGGCGACTCCGGGCACCGACAGGAGATTCGGCCGGATCGTCCATGTCGCGATGCTGCGAAGCTGCATCAAGGATTGCGACGGCGAGGTCAGGCCGGCCATCAGCACTGTGCCGGTGGAGGAGGTGAGCGGTGCCATGGTGGGCGGCCGAACCCCGCTGGGCAACGCGCCGACGGCCGTCGCGAGGCGCTCGGAGACCAGTTGTCGGGCGCGATAGAGATCGGTCGACGGGTCGAAATACACGGTGACGACCGACAGTCCCTGGGTCGAGCTCGACATCATCCGTTGCAGGTCGGGGACGCCGTTCACCGCCGTCTCGATCGGCCGGGTGACCAGGGTCTCCACCTGCTCGGAGGAGAGGCCGGGCGCTTCCGTCTGGATGCTCACCTGCGGCGGCGCGAATTCAGGGAAGACGTTGTAGCTCGCCTTGGACAGCGCATCGATCCCATAGGCGACGAGAAGGCAGGACAACGCGACCGTGATGCCGCGGAAGCGGATGGCGAAGCGGATGATGGCGCCCTGCAGGCCGGTGACGCGCATCATCTTTCGTCCTCTTCGCTTCGGACTTGCGCTCTGAACTCTTCGGAGAGGAGCATCTGCGCGCCGCGGACGACGATCTGCGCGTCGGGGGCCAAGCCCGAGACGAGGTAGCCGCCGCCGGGCGCGGCCTGCGCGGCGGCGATCTGACGGCGCACGAACGTCTCGGCGCCGGTGCGGAGGTAGAGCCAGGCTTTCCCTTGCAGCCAGACGACAGCGGCGGCGGGCACGACCACGCCTTCCGGCACCCGTCCCGTCGGCAGCGAGGCGGTGACGTTCACGCCCGGAAGCAGACCGCTCGCTGCCGGGCCGGTATAGAAGTAGCTGATGCCCTGTATTTTCGGGTCCGTGCTGGTTGCCGGCGAGATGAAGCGGAGGCGCACCTCCGATCCGTCGTCCAGCCGGGCCGAGGCGGCCTCGGCCGGAGCCGCCACGGCGGAGCCGGGCGGCAGCGTCACCTTGACGAGGTAGTCGTCCCGATCGATGAGGCGCGCGACCAGAGGCGCGCCCTTCGCCAGCGCCTTGCCGAGCACCGGTCCCCAGATCTGCTGCGCGCTCGCGGCGACGGCGCTCACATGGGATTGGGCCGCGGCGAGTGCGGCTCGATCAATCTCGAAGCTCCCCTCCGCGCTCTGCAACTGTGCCGCCGACATGTTCTGCCGGTCCTTGTAGAGCGCGGTCGTGCGCTCGAACGCGGCGCGCGAGACGGCCAGCTTCGCCTGCGCCATCTCGAGCTGGGCCTTGGCATCGAGATACCGGTTGCCGAGCTCGGTCAATCCTCCGGCATCGAGCACCGTGCCGTAGCCGATCACGGTGTCCTGCGCGGGCGGCGGCTCGGGACGGGCGGTTTCGATGCCGCCATTCTGCTGGGTGACGGCGTTGAGCGTGACCACCGTGACCCCGTTCTTCACCGTCACGCGCGGCGGCACGGCGAGCGCGCGCTCGGCATCGTCTTCATCGGCCCGGCTGCGGCCCGCGAAAACGCCTCCGCCGAGGGCCAGCGCGAGAAACGCGGCGACGGCGATCCATCGCCACGGTCGCGAGTGAGGCCGTGGCGTCATGAAGCGGGCTCCGAAGGCAGGCGGGGATTGGTTTGCGGGGCGGAGAAGGTCGCGCTCGGTTCGTAGAGCGGATGCTGAAGCGCATCCTCCAAGGCACCGAGCGCCTGGCGCTGTTGCACGAGCGCATCGAAGCGGGACTGCTCGGCCGCCATGTCCTCGGTCTGCGCGATCAGCAGGGTGGGACGATCGACCTCGCCGGCGGTGAAGGATCGCATGACGCGGCGGCGGCGTTGTTCCTCGCCGGCCGACAGCGCCTCGGCCGTCGCCAGCGCCTGAGTGGCCGCGCGATAGCTCGCCGCGGCGCCGTCGACGGCATCGATGATCCGGGTCTGAAGCGCCGTGAAGCGTGCCGCCGCGATCTCCCGGCGCGCGCGCGCCTGCGCGATCGGCCCTTGATTCTGATTGAAGACCGGGAGATCCGCCGCCGGAAGCAGCAAATAAGCGTTCTGCCCGGCATCGTAGCCATAGCCTGGGCTCAGGGTGATGTTGGGGTACTGGTTCGCGACCTCGAGCGCTACGGCCGACTCGGCTGCGGCATATTCGGCCAAGAGGGCTTGCACATCGCTTCGGCCGACAAGCGCCTCTCGCCGCAGCGCGCCCGTCGCGAAGGTGGGCTCCGTCGGCGTCTCGAAGGCGTCGAAGGAGAGCTCGACCCCATCAAGCGCCGAGAGCGGAATGCCGATGGCGAGGGCGATCTCCGTGCGAGCGTCGACGCCCTGGCGCTCCGTCTCGCGGACCGCGAGGCTGATCTGGTTGCGCACGGTCCGCTCGCGCGCAACATCGAGGGCCGAGGCCTGGCCCATGGCCAACCGATGCTCCAGCAGCGCGGCAAGCTGATCCTGGAGCTCGAGCCGTTGCCGCAGCAAGCCGAGGCGGCGCTGCGCCGCCCAGAGCTTCAGCATGGCATTGCGCACGCCGCCCCGCACTTGCCACGATGCCGTCGACAGGTCGGATCGGGCCGCGACGACCAGCGCCTGTGCCTCTTTCGTGCGGTACTCCCGTTTGCCGAAGGTCTCGATCAGGAAATTGATGACCGGGGCCACGGTCCAGGGCGAAGGCCCGCCACCCGGGGTGTAGCTGAGGTCCTCGAAGCTCAGCGACGGGTTCGGGACCTGCCTGGCGGTCATCACGCCCGCCTGCGCCGCGGCAAGCCTGGCGCGCGCGATGTCGAGATCGGGATGGTAATAGAGCGCCGCGAGCGTGAGATCGCCGAGGCCCCAGCGCTTCTCCGCCGGCAGGTTCGCGCGTTCGAGAGCGATGAACTTGAGCAGTCGCGGATTGTCGAGCGTACGCGCCCCGATGGCCGCCGCCCGGTCCGCCGGCACCAGCGGTTCCGGGTGATAGCTCTGGCATCCCGTGGCGAGCGCGACGAGCAGCAGGACCGGAATCAGGTGTCCGGCGCGCCCCCTCCTTGGTGCCGAGCGAGCATCGCCGCGGCCGCAGGTGCCTCCCGAGCCAAGGCCCAGGACCATTTTTTCTTACCTCCCGCTCGACACCGCGGAGAGGTTGCCGTGTCACCCCCGCTTGAAACGGTGATCGACAGCCCCGATGCCGGACTGTAACGAGCCGACCCTGACGCGGCGATTAAGCCCGGATAACGGTTTCGTAATCTAGGCGCTTCTCGTCGTGTCGGCCTTAGGCAGATGCACCCTGACCCTCGTCCCTGCCGCCACGGCGCTCTCGATCTCGACCGAGCCGCCATGCAGGAGGGCGATGCTCTTCACGATGGCCAGGCCGAGCCCGAGATTGCCGCCGGCGGTCGAGCGATTCTGCTCGACCCGGTAGAACCGATCGAAGACATGGGGCAGATGCTCGGCCGGGATGCCATGGCCGGTGTCGGCCACTTCGATCGACAGCGACGTCCCGGCGTCGCGCCCGCGGATGCGGATGGAACCGCCGCGCGGCGTATGCGCGATGGCGTTCGCGACGAGATTGCCCACCGCCCGCTGCAGCAGAGAGCGATCGACCTCGACCGTGAGTTCGGGGTCGCACGCCGTGGCGAGCTCGAGGCCCGATTCGGCGGCCAGCGGCTCGTAGAAATCCCGAATGGCCGAGAGTTCGCGAGCAATATCGATCTTCTCCCGCTCGATGCGCGGGTGCGGGCTTTCCGAGCGCGCGAGGAAGAGGAGGCTCTGGACCATCTGGGACAGCCGGGCGCAGGTGTCGATGTTGGACCCCAGCACCTCACGGTACTCTTCCACCGTCCTCGCCTGGCCGAGCGCGACCTCGCTGGCGATCAGCAGGCGGTTGATGGGCGTGCGCAATTCGTGCGCGAGGTCGTCCGAGAACTGGCGCAGTCTCGAGAACGATCCGTCCAGCCGCCCGAGCATGGCATTGAAGGTCGCGGCGACGCTGCGCAATTCGGCGGGAAGGCCGGTCGCGTCGAGCCGCGTGTCGAGGGTGCTGGCGCCGATCTCCTCGGCGGCTCGCGCGATCCGGCGCAGCGGGCGGAGCGCCGCCCGGACGATCTGATAGCCGGCGGCTGCGCATACCAGGAGGGCGACGCCCAGCACGATGCCAAGGTCGGTTCTGTAGCGCGAGAGGAGCTCTTGATCCGAGGTGATGTCGATGGCCGCCTGGACCACCACGTGGCCGCCCGACACGGCAGTCGAGACGCGGAGCGGCATGGACAGCATCCGGAAGGATCGTCCGTCGGCGCTGCGGAACGTCTCTCTGCGGCCGCCGGCTTCGATCGAACCCAACCGCGTCGGAAGCGAGCCGACAGGGATCTCTGCGGCCATGCCGAGCGTCTCGTAGACCGCCCCGCCGGCCGGCGGCAGCACGCGCACATAAGTCCGCCGCGGCGCGTTCGCATCCTCGCCGATTTCCTGCGCGATGACGATCTGATCCGGGCGCGGCGCCGAAAGCAGATTCTGCAGCACATGCACCTTGTTGAGCAGGAGCTCGTCATCCGCATGGCGGAGGCCGTTCACCAGGGCCCAATAGAGGCTGCCCGTCACGATCAAGATCAGCGCGAAGGCCGAGCCCGCGAACCAGGCCGTGAGGCGCGCCGCCAGCGGCCAGGCGGCGCGGTCGCGATGGCCGTCATCTGCCGCGCGGCGGGCGGGTGTCGCCGCGCGATCAGCGAAGGACATAGCCGAGCCCTCGCACGGTGTGGATGAGCTTGCGCTCGAAGGGGTCGTCCAGCTTGGCGCGCAGGCGGCGGATATGGACGTTCGACGACGTTGCTGTCGCTGTCGAAGGCCATGTCCCAGACCTGCTCGGCGATCAGCGTTCGCGACAGCACGTCGCCCTGGTGCTCGAGAAGCAGGGCCAGCAGGAGGAACTCCTTGGGTGTAAGCTCGATCGGCAGGTCGCCGCGCAGCACCTGATGCCGTCGCATGTCGAGGGACAAATCCTCGAACTGCAACCGCTCCGGGGTCGATGCCGAGCGGCGCCGCAGCAGCGACCGCACGCGCGCGAGGAGTTCCGAGAAGGCAAATGGCTTGACGAGATAGTCGTCCGCGCCCAGGTCCAACCCTTTCACTCGATCCTGTACGGCATCGCGGGCGGTCAAAAACAGCACGGGCGCCTGGCCGCCCGCTTGCCGGTAGGCGCCCAGCACCGCCCAGCCGTTGCGTCCCGGCAGCATCACATCCAGGATGACGAGCGCGTAGCTGGTGGCGAGCGCAAGATGCAGCGCCTCCTCTCCGTCCCCGGCGACGTTGACGATGAAACCTTGCTCCGTCAAGCCGGTGCGAAGGAAGGACGCGGTCTTTTCGTCATCTTCTACGAGCAGCAGCTTCATCGCCACGCCGGCCGGTTGATCGCCCATCAGGCACATCTCCCCGGGAAATCTGCCGCCCAGGGCCGCGCGGGACCGGGGTTCCCGTGCCTGGCTTCCACCCTCAATATTCCCTAAAGCCACGCCCCTGCCTAGGCGAGCGCAAGGGGAGAGCGGTAGTGGCTACGGGTGGCCGGGATGAGGGGGAGTCCCATCTCCGCGGATGGCGCTCGATCCCCGGCGCAATATGGGCGCTGGGTTTCGTCAGCCTGTTCATGGACATGTCGTCCGAGGCGATCCACAGCCTCCTGCCGGTGTTCCTGGTCTCCGTGCTCGGCGCCGACGCCGCGACGGTCGGCCTTATCGAGGGCGTGGCAGAGGCCACCGCCTCCATCACCCGGATCTTCTCGGGCACGCTCAGCGACCGCCTCCGTCGGCGCAAGTCCCTGGCCGTCCTCGGCTACGGCCTGAGCGCGCTGGCGAAGCCGCTCTTCGCCCTGGCGATGACGCCGCCCGCGGTTTTCGCCGCCCGCTTCATCGACCGCCTCGGCAAGGGGATACGCGGGGCGCCGCGCGACGCCTTGATCGGCGACATCGCGCCGCCGCATCTGCGCGGCGCCTCTTACGGTCTGCGCCAGTCGCTGGACACTGTCGGCGCCTTTGCCGGTCCGTTGCTGGCGGTGGCGCTCATGGCGCTCACCGGCGACAGCTATCGCATCGTGTTCTCGCTCGCCACCATCCCGGCCGTCGCCTGCGTGACGCTTCTGGTCTGCCGCGTTCACGAGCCGTCGCATGCCGTCCCGGCGCGCGTGGCCCGGGCGCCGATTTCGGCCGCCGATCTCCGTCGTCTCGGTGCACCCTTCTGGGGGCTGACGGCGCTTTACAGCGTCTTCACGCTGGCGCGGTTCAGCGAAGCCTTCCTGGTGCTGCGCGCGGCCGATCTGGGCTTGCGCGTCGAACTCGTGCCGCTGGTGATGACGGCGATGAACATCGTCTATGCGCTGTCCTCCTATCCGGCGGGCTACCTGTCGGACCATATGGACCGCTGGCATCTCCTCGCCCTGGGCTTTGCCGTCCTGGTTGCGGCGGATCTGGTCCTGGCCATGTCGGGCAGCATCGGCGTCGCGTTCATCGGCGTGGCGCTGTGGGGCCTGCATATGGGGCTGACGCAAGGCATCTTCGCGGCGCTCGTCGCGGATGTGGCGCCGCCGGACCGGCGCGGGACGGGTTTCGGCCTGTTCAATCTCGCCGGCGGCGTGGCGATGCTGCTCGCGAGCCTGCTCGCGGGATCGCTGTGGGACATCTACGGCCCGCCGGCCACCTTCGTCGCGGGGGCGTGCCTTACCGCCGCCGCCGCCATTGCCGCGGTGGCGCTGCGCCGCCGTGGTGTGCTCGGGTGATGATCGGCTATCTCGCGGCAGCCGCAGCGTAGCGCAGGAACACCAGCCGCGCCGCGCCGTAGCGGCGCTCCTCCAGCAGCGTGAAGCCCGGCGGCGGCTCGAGCTTCTGCCGCGCCGCGACCTCGACCACCACCAGCGCGCCGGCGGCGAGCCAGCCGCGCGCGGCCAGCGCCGCCAGCGCCGGTGCGGCGAGATCCTGCTTGTAGGGCGGATCGAGGAAGGCGAGGCTCGCGGGCGAGGCGGCCGGCGGCGGCGCGCAGGCGTCGCCGCGCAGGATCGCGGCGCGCTTCTCCTCGCCGAGCGCCGCGATATTGGCGCTGAGCGCCGCGAGCGCGGCGCGGTCCTTCTCGATGAAGCTCGCCTGCGCCGCGCCCCGCGACAGCGCCTCGAGGCCGAACGCGCCGGTGCCGGCGAACGCATCGAGCACCCGCGCCTCCTCGAAGACCGGGCGGTCGGCGAAGCGGCCGTGGGCGAGGATGTCGAAGAGCGCCTCGCGCGCGCGGTCGCTGGTCGGGCGCACGGTGCCGCCTTCCGGCGCGGCGAGCGCGCGGCCGCGATGCCTACCGGCGATGATCCGCATGGCGCTTGGGCTTGGCGGGCGCGCTCGCGCCCAATTGCTCGCGCAGCACCCGGCGCGGCACCTCCTCGATCGCGCCGCGCGGGAGGTCGCCGAGCTGGAACGGGCCGTAGGCGATGCGGATGAGCCGCGACACCATCAGCCCCAGATGCTCCATGACGCGGCGGATCTCGCGGTTCTTGCCTTCGTGCAGGCTGAGCGTCAGCCAGGCGTTGGTCGCCTGCTGCCGGTCGAGCGCCGCGCGGATCGGCCCGTAGGCGACGCGGTCGATGGTGACGCCCTTCTCCAGCGCGGCCAGCCGCCCGGCATCGACCGCGCCCTGGACGCGCACGCGATAGCGCCTGAGCCAGCCGCGCGCCGGCAGCTCCAGCTCGCGCGCCAGCGCGCCGTCATTGGTCAGCAGCAGCAGCCCCTCGGAATTGAGGTCGAGCCGCCCGACCGAGATCAGCCGCGGCAGCTCCGGCGGCAGCCGGTCGAAGACAGTGGGCCGGCCGCGCTCGTCGCGATGGCTGGTGACGAGGCCGGCGGGCTTGTGATAGCGCCACAGCCGTGCCGGCTCGGCCTCGGGGATCGGCTTGCCGTCGACGCGGATGTCGTGGTCGCCGGCGAGCGCCAGCGCCGGGCTCTTCAGCACCTTGCCGTCGACCGAGACGCGGCCGTCCGCGATCAGCCGCTCGGCGTCGCGCCGCGAGCACAGCCCGGCGCGCGCCAGCAGCTTGGCGATGCGCTCTCCCTTCGCCGGCGCGGCCACGGCCATCGGCTCAGCGCTGGGCTGCGGCGATGAAGGCGGCGAAGAGGCGGCTGTCGCCCTCGCTGATGAAATATTCCGGGTGCCATTGCACGCCGATGAGAAAGCGCCGGTGCGGATGCTCGATGCCCTCGACCACGCCATCGGGCGCCACCGCGTCGACGACGAGGCCGGGCGCCAGTTCCTTCACCGCCTGGTGATGCGCCGAATTGACCGGCAGCTCCGCCATGCCGGTGATGCGGCGCAGCCTTGTGCCGGCGCTCACCGCCACGACATGGCCGGGCTCGGTGCGCGGGTTGGGCTGCTCATGCGCCAGCGCGCCGGGCACCTCGTCCGGGATGTGCTGGATGAGCGTGCCGCCCAGCGCGACGTTGAGCAGCTGCTGGCCGCCGCAGATGCCGAGCACCGGCTTGTCGGCCTCGACCGCGCCGCGGGTGATGGCGAGCTCGAAGGCGGTGCGGCGGTCCTTGGTGATGACGCTGGCATGGCGCGTCTCGGCGCCGAAGAGCGCGGGATCGACGTCGAACGCGCCGCCGGTGACGATGAGCCCGTCGATCAGCGCCAGATAGTCCTCGGCCTGCTCGGGCGCGTGCGGCAGCAGGATGGGCAGCCCGCCGGCGCGCGTGACCGCGTCGCAATAATTCTCGCGCAGCGCATACCAGGGATGCGTCTTGGAGTAGCCGCCCGGCGGCTCGGAATCGAGCGTCAGGCCGATGACCGGATGTGTCATGCGCGGAACCTTGCGCCAAGGCGCGTTAACAAAGCTTGAGCGGCGATGATCCTAGGCGGCGTCCCGGACCCTCGCAAGCCGCTCAGTCCTGGCATTTCTCGTACCAGGGCGCGCGCCGGTTGTTGGCGAGCACGACGCCGTCCTCCATGATCGGCGCGCCGCCATCGATCCAGGAGCGAAAGCCGCGATGCTTGCCGTCGCGCATCTCCAGCACGAGATGGATGGTGCGATCCTCGTAGAGATAATCGACCTCGAGCTGGTCGGGCGCCAGCCGGTTCGCCGCCACGAAGGCGGTGCCGGTGCCGCCCGGCGCCGATCCCTCGACCAGCTCGCGCCGGACGCCGCCGTCGGAGGTCGCGGCATAGAGGACGCGCGGCGCCTGCGGGCTGGCGGGCTTGCTGCAGTCGCGCGCCCAGCTGCCGAGCAGGCCGAACGCGCCCACCACCTGCTGCAGGTTCTGCGCGGCCTCGCCGCGGGGGGCAAACAGCAGCGCCAGCGCGGCGGCAACGAGCAAGGGTCGGCGAAGCATGGACAGGGGGCTCCCGGGATGCGCGAGGACGCCGGCATGCTAGACTGCCCGCACCGCAAACGCCATGGCCGCGCCGGCCGCGGCAAGGAGTTCCCGCCGGGATGGCCGAGCAGCGCAGCGTCGAACGCGATCTCCCCATTCGTACCTACGACATCGATTTCGCCGGCATCGTCAGCAATCTCGTCTATGTCCGCTGGCTCGAGGATCTGCGCCTCGCCATGATGGAGGAGGCCTATCCCATCGCCCGGGCATTGGCCGACGACGTGGCGCCGATCCTGCTCGAGACGCGCATCGCCTATCTGCGGCCGGTGACGATTCACGATGCCTTGCGCGGCCGCATGTGGGTGACGGCGATGGAGCGCGTCAAATGGCATCTCGCCGCCGAGTTCGTCGTCGGCGGCGAGATCCGCGCGCGGGCCGAGCAGAGCGGGCTCTTCATCCGGCTCTCGACCCGCCGGCCGATCGCGCCGCCGCTGGCGCTGCGCCGGCGCTTCGCGCCCGAGACCGAGACGGTGCGGCGATGAGTGGCGCGCGGGTGACGCCGATGGCGCTGGCGCTGGCAGAGGCCGAGCGCGCGGCCGCGCGCGGCGAGGTGCCGGTGGGCGCGGTGGTGGTGGAGGCGGGCGGCGGCGCGGTGCTGGCGCAGTCCGGCAACCGCACTGAGGAGCTCGCCGATCCCACGGCGCATGCCGAGATGCTGGTGCTGCGCGCGGCGGCCGCTGCGCTGGGCGCGGCGCGGCTCGAGAATTGCGATCTCTACGTCACGCTCGAGCCCTGCGCCATGTGCGCCGCGGCGATCTCGCTGGCGCGCATCCGCCGGCTCTATTTCGCCGCCTACGACCCCAAGGGCGGCGCCGTCGAGCACGGGCCGCGCTTCTTTCTGCAGCCGACCTGCCATCACCGGCCCGACGTCTATGGCGGCATCGACGAGCGCCGCGCCGCCGCCCTGCTCAAGCGCTTCTTCCAGGAGCGGCGGTAGCCGCGCGCTACCGCCGCTTCTCCAGCCGGCGCAGGCCGATGCGGGCGAGGTTCATCGTGCCGGCGTGGAAGCCCAGCACCAGCAGCCCCAGGTATTTCTTGTAGCGCTCCACCGTCTCGGCGCCGACCAGCGCCTCGGCCTCCGCACTCCTTGCCTTGAGGCGGCTCAGCCAGGCGCGCGCGGTGCGGGCGTAATGCGCGCGGTCCTGGCGCAGCTGCTCGATCTCGAACAGGCCCTGCGCCGCCGTCACGATCTCGGCGAGGTGCGGCAGGTCCGATTCCGGAAAGATCTGCTCGGCGAAGAACCGGCTGAAGTCGCGACGGTCGGCATTCTCATAGGTGATCGTCTGCAGCGCGAGCCCGCCGCCTGGCGCCAGCGCGTCGTGGCAGAAGACGAAGAAGGCGCGATATCCCGCGAGCTTCTCCGCCGGGCTCTGGTCGAGCCGCGCGAAATGCTCGAAGGCGCCGATCGACACGATGGCGTCATAGGCCGCCTCGGGCCGGTGCTCGGCCCAGCCTTCGAGCCGCACCTCGACGCGCGGCAGGCGCCGGGCCTCGATCGCGCGCTGTTGCGCCGCGCTCAGCGTCAGCCCGACCGCCTGCGCCACGCCGTACCGCTCCGTCGCCTGCCGCAGCAGCGCGCCCCAGCCGCAGCCGATGTCGAGCAGTCGGCGTGCGCCGGGCGCGCCCGAGCGCACCAAGTGCCAGTCGATCTTGTTCTGCTGTGCCGCGTGCAGGTCCTCGTCGCCCTCCCACAGCGCGCAGGAATAGGTGCAGCTCTCGTCGAGCCACAGCGCATAGAACTCGTTGCCGATATCGTAGTGGCGCTGGATGGCCTCGGCCGAGGCGCCCGGCGCGCTCATGGGTCGAGCGCCGGCGGCGATCCCAAGCGGCGCGCCAGCGTCAGGCGCAGGCCCGCGTCGGCGGCGAGCTCGCGCGCCAGCGCCCGGATCGAGGGATGCTCGCTGGCCAGCACCGGGTCGAGCTCGGAGCCCAGCCATTCCTCGAGATCGCCGATCATGCCCACCGAGGCCAGCGAATCGAGCCCGTAGCGGTCGAAGCTGGTCTCCTCGTCGATCTCCTCCGGCGGCAGCTCGAGCAGCTCGGCCAGGTAGCCGCGCATCCAGCTCGCGATCTCGCGCTCGATCGCGTCGGCGCCGGGATCCGCGTCGCGCCCGCTCATCATGCTGTCCACCGGTGCTTCTCCTCTCTCTCGCTCACCCTCCGCACTGCCGCCGCGCGGCGAGCGCGGCCGGTGTCGGCGCATGGACATCCCAGGCGAGGCGGCACCGCTCGAGCAGGCGGATGACGAGCCCGCTGATGTCGATCTGCCACCATTCGAAGCGGAGCACCGCGGCGCTGGGGAAGCTGTGATGGTTGTTGTGCCAGCCCTCGCCCAGCGTCGGCAGTGCGATCCAGAGGTTGTTGGTGCTGCGGTCGCCCGACAAAAAGTCGCGGCTGCCGGCGACATGCGCCAGCGAGGTGATCCACCAGATGATGTTGTGGACGGCGAAGAGGCGGATGAGCCCGCCCCAGACCAGCCCCTCCGCCGCGCCCAGCCAGTCTTGCGTGAGGAGCCCGCCCAGCGCCGTCGGCAGCGCCAGGCCGAGCGCCACCCAGGCGTAATAGCGGCGGTTGATCCACATCAGCCGGCGATCGGCCAGCAGATCGCGGGCGTAGTAATTGGCGTTCGGCACCTCGTGGCGCAGCGTCCAGCCGATATAGGCGTGGAGCAGCCCCTTCGCGCGCTGCCAGGCCGAGCTGCCGGCGAGGTTCGGCGAATGCGGGTCGCCCGGGCGGTCGGAGAACTCGTGATGCAGCCGGTGCAGCGCCACCCAGAACACCACCGGCCCCTGCGCCGCCATGCAGCCGAGGATCGCGAGCGCGGCCCGCGTCGCGGGCGTCGCCTTGAAGGCGCGATGGGTGAAGTGGCGGTGGAATCCCACGGTGACGCCGAGCCCGATCGCCAGGAAGAAACCGGCGAAGAGGCCGAGATCGAGCGCCGAGACCGGCCGCGCCAGCCTGGCGAGCAGGCCCGCGGCGAGGATGCCGGCGAGGCCTGCGAGCGTGACCGCGGCGGAATGCCGATGCTGCGAGCGTCGCAGGCGCGGGTCCCTGACGATGCGGCCGATCCGGCCTCGGCGCGGCGGCTCGCCGGAAGAGGCCGGGTCCGCGGCGCTGGCGATCTCGCTCACGGCGCGCGCTCCTCCTCGGCGGTCGGCGGCGGGTGCTTGCGCGCCTCCGCCCGCCGGTGGACGCGGCGCACATTCGACACCAGGCCCAGCGCCTCGAGCCCGCGCACCACGGCGGCGCCGATATCGATCTCCCACCAGGCGAGGCCGAACACCGCCGAGCCCGGCGCGGCGTGGTGGTTGTTGTGCCAGGCCTCGCCCAGCGTCGCCAATCCCAGCAGCCAGTTGTTGCGGCTGCGGTCGGGCGTGTCGAAGGAGCGGTAGCCCACCGCATGGGTGATGGAGTTGATCGAGCCGGTGAGATGATAGGAGAGGAAGAGGCGCACGCCGCCGCCCCAGACCAGTCCGTCCCAGGCGCCCGCCGCCGAACGGCCGATCAGCGCGCCGGCGCCCGCCGCGGCGGCAAGCCCGAGCAGCACCCAGCCGTAATAGGTGCGATTGATCCAGCCGAGGCGGCGGTCGCGCAGCAGGTCCTTGCAGAAATAGATGGGATTGCTGAGCTCGTGGCCGAAGCTCCAGCCGCCATGGGCGTGCCAGAGGCCGCGCCAGAACGAGAGTGCGCGCTCGCCGTCGCGATGCGGCGAATGCGGATCGCCGGCGGCGTCGGCGAATTGATGGTGGCGGCGATGATTGCTTACCCAATAGATCGGCGGCCCCTGCGCCGCCATGCTGCCGAGGATGGCGAGCGCGGCCTGGACGCTGCGCCGGGCCTGGAAGGCGCGATGCGACAGCAGCCGGTGGAAGCCCACGGTGATGCCGGTCATGGTGAGGACATAGAGCCCGAGCGCGAGCAGCACCTGCCAGGCCCGCGCCTCGCCGCTCCACAGCTGCCGCAGCGCCACCGGCAGCGCCAGCAGCGGCAGCACCAGGATCGCCGCGGCATGGATGCGCTGCGCGCGGCCGCCGGCGTGATGGCGCAGCACCGGGCTGTGCGGCATCGGTTCGGCGCGCGGCGCGATCGCGGCGCGTCCGGCGGTCATGGCGTCGTCTGCGCCGGCAAGGTCTCGAAGCCGCCGCTCTCGAGCAGCGCGCCGCAGGCGGCGCGGCGCACCTTGCCGCTGGTGGTGCGCGGCAGGCTGCCGGGCCGGATCAGCAGCACGCGGCTCACCTGCAGCCCGTGCTCGGCGGCGATCGCCTCGCGGATATCGGCGCTGACGCTGGCGGGATCGGCGCGCCGCCAGCCTTCGCGCGTCAGCTCGTGGATGATCGCCACCGCGGCGCGCCGCCCTTCCTCGATGCCGAGTGCCACGCCGCCGCTCTTTGCCAGCAGCGGGTTGGCGCGCGAAGCGGTGGCCTCGAGATCCTCCGGATGGTGATTGCGGCCGCGGATGATGATCAGGTTCTTGAGGCGGCCGGTGATGAAAAGCTGCCCGTCGCGCAGGAATCCCAGATCGCCGGTCCGCAGGAACGGTCCCTCGTCGCCCGGCGCCAGCCGCGCCTGGAAGCTCTCTTGCGTCGCTTCGGGCCGGTTGTGATAGCCGCCGGCGACGCTGCCGCCGCTCAGCCAGATCTCGCCGCTGGCGCCCTCCGGCACGGCGCGGCGTGACAGCGGATCGACGATGACGATCCGCGTGCCCGGCGCCGGGCGGCCGCAGCCGACCAGCGCCGGCGCCGCCTCGCGCGGCAGCACGAGCGGCTCCTCGCCCTGCGTCACGCCGGTGGCGAAGAGCGTGCTCTCCGCCATGCCGTAGCACGGGTAGAAGGTGCCGCGGCGGAATCCCGCGGGCGCGAAAGCGGTGGTGAAGCGCTCGATCGTATCGGCATGCACCGGCTCGGAGCCGTTGAACGCGACCTCCCAGCGGCGCAGGTCGAGCGCTTCGCGCTGCTCGGGCGTGGTCTTGTCGACGGCGAGGTCATAGGCGAAGTTCGGCCCGCCGCTGATGGTCGCGCCCCAGGCGCTGATCGCCTTCAGCCAGCGCACCGGCTTCTGCAGGAAGGCGACCGGCGGCATCAGCACGCAGGAGATACCGAGATAGAGCGGCTGCATGATGCTGCCGATAAGACCCATGTCGTGGAAGAGCGGCAGCCAGCTCACGAAGCGCGAGCCGCGGGTGAGCTGCATCGACTGTTGGATGGCGGCCTGATTGTGCATGAGGTTGGCGTGGCTCACCCTGACGCCCTTGGGCGAGCCCGTCGAGCCCGACGTGTATTGCAGAAAAGCGAGCCCGTCGGGCCGAGGCTGCCGCCCGCCCCGATCCTCGGCGTCGCCTTCGGCGGTCTCGAGCGCGAGCCAGGCGATGTCCGGCGCGCTGTCGGCGAGCGCCGGCTGAAGATAGGCGCGCACATCGGCCGTTGTCAGGATCGCCGCGATGTCGGCGTCGCGGGCGATCGCCAGCAGCGTGCCGAGCGAGCGGTTCGGTCGCGGCACGGCCGCCGGCACGGCAACCACGCCGGCGCAGAAGCAGCCCATCAGCGCGTCGATGAAATCGAGGCCGTCGCGCAACAGCAGCAGCACGCGCCGCTCGGCCAGTCCCAGACGCGTCAGCCAGCCGGCGATGATGCGCGCGCGCCGATAGAGCGCGGCGAAAGATCGCCGCTCCGTCTCCGCTTCGCCGTTCGCGAGATAGACGTACCCCTCTTGCGCCGGGCATGCCACGGCATGCCGCTCCAGCACAGCGACCAGCGTCGCCGCTTCCCCCATACCCCGCCCTCGCACCTCTCAGCGCCCGGATAGCGCTCGCCCCCCGGCGGCGATCCTGCTGACAGCGTCGACGCGTGAATTCAAACGCCGTGCATATTAACCATATCACTCAACCCGAGTGTTTCCCAAGCGCGTTCGATCTCCGGCGGCCGGGTCGCGCGCAATGAAAAATAGAAATTTTGCGCGATCGGCCCGGGTCGATCGCTCTTGCGGCCGGCGCGCGGTCGGCCTGGGCGAGCGAGGCTTTGCGCGGAACTCGGTTGAAAAACCTCGCGCCGCCGCGGCGGAAGTGATCCAATATCGCGTTGGCTCCAGATGTGGCGACGGCATGGTGGCGCTTGGCCGGTCGGATACCCCTTGCATGAGCAAGCGTTTCTGAGGGCAGGATGGAGAGCGTCGCAGCCTGGCTCGCCTCCCTCGGCCTTGCCGAGTACGCGCAGCGCTTCGCCGAGCACGACGTTGATTTCACGGTGCTGCGCGACCTCACCGAGGAGGATCTGAAAGAGCTCGACATCTCGCTCGGCCATCGTCGCCGGTTGCTGCGCGCCATCGCCGAGCTGCGCGCCACCGCGCCGGCGCCGGTCGAGCGCGTCGAGCGGCGCCAGCTCACCGTCATGTTCTGCGACCTTGCCGGCTCGACCGCGCTGTCCGCCCGGCTCGATCCCGAAGACACGCGCGAGGTCATCCGCGCCTATCAGCAGGCCTGCGCCGCGGTGATTCGCGCCTATGACGGCTTCATCGCCAAGTTCATGGGCGACGGCGTCATCGTCTATTTCGGCTATCCCCGCGCCCATGAGGACGATGCCGAGCGCGCGGTGCGCGCCGGGCTCGACATGGTGGCGGCGATCGGCCGCCTGGAGACGCGCGCCGGCGCGCCGCTGCAGGCGCGCATCGGCATTGCCACCGGCGCGGTGGTGGCCGGCGATCTCGTCGGCGAGGGCGCCTCGCAAGAGCGGGCGGTGGTCGGCGACACGCCCAATCTCGCCGCCCGGCTGCAGGATCTCGCCGAGCCCGCCAGCGTGGTGGTCTCCGCGGCGACGCGCCGCCTCATCGCCGGGCTGTTCAAGCTGCGCGATCTCGGCCCGCGCAAGCTCAAGGGCTATGACGCGCCGGTTCGCGCCTGGTCGGTCGAGGGCGCCGCCGTCTCCGACAGCCGCTTCGAGGCGGTGCGCGCCGCGCATCTGACCAGCTTCGTCAACCGCGAGGTCGAGACCCGCGTGCTGCTGGAGCTGCAGCGCCGCGCCTGGCGGGGCGCGGGGCAGGTGGTGCTGCTCACCGGCGAGGCCGGCATCGGCAAGTCGCGCATCGCCGCCTGGCTCGCCGACCGGCTGGTGGCCGAGCCGCATACGCGCCTGCGCTACCAATGCTCGCCCTATCACAGCAACAGCGCGCTCTATCCCTTCATCAGCCAGCTCGACTATGCTGCCGGCTTCAAGCCCGAGGACGGCGCCGCAAAGCGGCTCGACAAGCTCGAGGCGATGCTCGCGGAATGGGTGCCGGAGGTGGCGGCGGTGGCGCCGCTCTTCGCCGGCCTGCTCTCCATCGACGCGACCGGCCGCTATCCGCCGCCCGGTCTCAGCCCGGGGCAGCAGCGCCGGCGGATTCTCGCCGCGCTGCTCGACCGCTTCGAGGCGCTGGCGCGGCGCGAGCCGGTGCTGCTGCTGTTCGAGGACGCGCACTGGTCCGATGCGACCTCGCTGGAACTGCTCGACCAGGCGGTCGACCAGTTCCGCGACCTGCCGGTCTTCGCCGTCCTCACCGCGCGGCCCGAATTCGCCGCCGCCTGGAGCGGCCGGCCCAATGTCAGCACCGTCGCCCTCGGCCGGCTTCATCCCGATCACGCGCGCGCCATGATCGAGCCGGTGACCGGCGGCCGCGCGCTGCCGGCCGAGGTGATGGAGCAGATCATCGCCAAGACCGACGGCATCCCGCTCTTCGTCGAGGAGCTGACCAAGGCGGTGCTGGAATCGGGGCTGCTGGTGGAAGAGGCGGAGGGATACAGCCTGGCCGGGCCGCTGCCGCCGCTCGCCATTCCCGCAACGCTCCAGGACAGCCTGCGTGCGCGGCTCGACCGTCTCGACGCGGTGCGCGACGTGGCCCAGGTCGGCGCTGCGATCGGCCGCAGCTTCTCGCACGCCATGGTCGCCGAGGTGTCGGGCCTTGCCGCCGCGCGGCTCGACGCCGCGCTCGCCCGGCTGATCGACGCCGAGCTGCTCTACCAGTCGGGCGTGCCGCCCGCCGCCGTCTACACATTCAAGCATGCGCTGGTGCAGGACGCGGCCTATGACAGCATGCTGCGCAGCCGCCGCCAGGTGCTGCATGCGCGCATCGTGCATACGATCGAGACGCGCTTTCCCGATCTGGTCGAGAGCGAGTGCGATGTCCTCGCCGAGCATTGCGCCCGCGCCGATCTCGGCGAGAAGGCGATCGACTATTGGCTGAAGGCGGGCCAGCGCTCGCTGCGGCGCTCGCACATGGCCGAGGCGGTGATGCATTTTCGCGCCGCGCTCGGGGCGCTCGCCGCCCGGCCGGAAGGGATCGAGCGCTGCCGGCGCGAGCTCGAGGGCCAGAGCGGCCTGGCCCAGGCGCTGATCGGCGCCAAGGGATACGGCGCGCCCGAAACCATGGAGGCCTGGCGCCGCGCGCATGATCTCGCCACGGCGATCGGCGACGCGCAGCAGCGCTTCACCATCAATTACGGCCTCTGGGTCGGCCAATACGCCCAGGGCCATGTCGCGACCATCGGCACGCTCGCGGCCGAATGCCTGCGCTCGGCCGAGACGGAGGAGGATGGCGTCCAGCTCTGCGTCGCCCACCGCATGGCCGGCATCGCCTATCACGTCACCGGCGAATTCGCGCCGGCGCGCGAGCATTGCCGCCGCGCCGTCGAATGTTACGACCCGGGCCGGCACGGCGCGCTGGCGCGGCAGTTCGGCCACGACCTGTTGGCCGCGGCGCTGTGCTTCGAGGGCCTGTCGCTGTGGCCGATGGGCTATCCCGATCAGGCACGCCGCGCGCTCGATGCCGTGCTGGCGCACGCTCACGGCCTGGGCCACGCGCCCAGCGTCGCCTATACCTATTGGCATGCCGGCATTCTCGGCTCGCTCCTGCTCGGCGAGGAGGCGCTGGTCGGCGAGCATGCGGCGGCGCTGCTGGCGCTCGCCGGCAGGCACGGGCTCGGCCTCTGGGAGCGCTGGGGCCTCGTCGCCGAGGGCTGGTTCCGCGCGCGCCGCGGCGGCGATGCCGTCGAGCAGATACGGCTGGCGCTGGAGGGCGTGCGCAAGACCGGCCATCGCATCTATGAGACCACGGTGCTCGGCCTGCTGGGCGATGCCCAGGCGATGGCCGGCGACGTCGATGCCGGCCTCGCCAGCGTCGCGGAAGGCATCGTGCTGGCCGAAGGCACCCGTCAGGTCTACTGGCTGGCCGAGCTTTACCGCCTGCAGGGCGAGTTGCGGCTGAAGCGCGCCGACCGAAGCGGCGCCGAGGCCGCGTTGCGTCACGCGATCCAGGTGGCGCAGCAGCGGCAGGCGCCGTCCTGGGAGCTGCGTGCCGCCCTCGACCTGGCGCGGCTGCTGGCGGCGGAGAACCGCGCCGGCGAGGCGCTCGCCCTCGTCGAGCCGTTGCGGCGGCGGTTCACCGAAGGCTTCGAGACCCGCGATCTGCGCGCCGCCCGTGCGCTCGTCGCGGAGCTGCGCGGTCTCAGCGAGAGAGGGTGAATGTCACGGTGCCGCTGTCGTCGTCGGCGGTGAATTTTACCGGCACCTGCTGCGGCTCGCTCAACCAGACGGAGTATCGAGTTCGACCTTCAACGTCGTATTCGCGGGCGGGAAGTTTCGTGCCCTCGACCGTGACGCTGGTCTCGCCGCCGCCGCTGATGCGCACCGGCTCGACCGCGCCATTGTCGACGCGCATCATCGTGTTGGAGCCGAGGAAGTTCGCCGACCAGGGATTGGCCGGGCGAATATCCGCCGGGGCGGTGACCGTGCCGCGCGGCGTGTCGATGACGAAGCCGTCGCCCTTCGCCTCGCCGCGAACCACCAGCTCGCGGCCGTTTATGGTCGTGACGCCGTGGAAGAACATCAGCCTGCCGTCGCGCCAGCGCTCCTGGCGCCGGGCATCCTCGCGGTGGAGGACGATGCCGAGCACGCTCACCTTGAGATGCGCCTCGGTCAGCACCGTCGTGGTGTCGCCGCTACGCTCGACGGTGTTGCTGTAGCTGCCGATGTCGCCGTAGATCGAGTGCTTGACGGTGTAGCGCAGCACCTCCGCTCCCGGGATCGCGTCGCCGCGGACCGCCGGCAGCGCCGCGAGCAGGCCGGCGAGGAGGAGGGTGCGTCTGCGCATCGGCTGGCTCCTAGTTCAGGAAGAGCAGGCGCGAGGCCGAGGCCACCGCCGGTACCACCAGGCGTCCCACCGGCGCGCTGAGGCCGAGCGGCTTCAGCAGCATTTTGCTCGCCATGCGATGCGGGAAGTGGCGCACCACCAGCGGCCGCAGCCGGGCCCGGAAGGCGGCGTAATCGTCCTCGCGGAACTCGGCCTGCGGGTTGCGGCCGAGATAGACGTGCTTGAAGGCGTAGAACGCGTCCTCGGCGTCGACTTCGCCGATCCGCGCCCAGAGCGTGCGCGCCACCGCCACGCGGCTCGGCTGCTCGCGCTCGCGATAGCGCTGGAAGAAACGGTAGAAATGCTTGTAGTGCCGCACCTCGTCGGCGCTGATGGCGGCGGCGAGCCGGCGCAGCACCGGCTCCGGGCTCATCTCCGCCAGCGCGCGGTAGAACGCCGCCGTGCCGGTCTCGACGACGCAGCGCGCCGCCATCTCGAGCGCCCGCGTCTCGGCGAGCTGGTCGACCGAGCAGAACTGCATGAACTCGGCGATGAACTTGCGATAGGCATCGTCCCAGTCGAAATCCGGCCAGGCGGCCTCGACGTAGCGCTTCAGCGCCCCTCCGTGCTGCAGCTCCTCGCTCTCCCAGGCGCGCCCCAGCCAGTCCGTGACCTCCTCGTCGCCGCGGAAGAAATCGATCAGGTTGCGGGTGTAAACGTCCGAGGTGATCTCGACGAAGGAGGCCGAGGCGATGATATGGAGCAGCAGCTCGTTGCCCTCGACCGCCGCGCGCTCGATCGCGTGATAGGGAATGTCGGCGACCGACCACGACGCGCCGCCGGGATACCGGTTCTCCTCCTGCGTCATGCCGCAACCCCTCCTTGTCGAACGCCGCCTCGCGGTCGCTGTTCCCAACGACACTTAGGGGCTGAAGGCGCGCTTGACAACCGTCCGCCCCTCGCCGCCTAGAACGGCATCTCCGCCGGCAGGCCCAACCGCAGCTTGCCATAAGGCAGCGCGCCGATCTCCCATTTCAGGAAAAGATGCGCCGAGGCCGCATGCGCGTCGCGGAAGACGAGCTGCAGCGGCGCGCCGTCGTAGATGGCATGGGCGCCGCTCAGCGCGTAGAGCCGGTCTATCGCCTGGCGCGCGAGCTTCACGGCGAACGCAATGTCGCGGCGCGCCGTCAGCAGGCGCTCCTGGCTCACCGTCTCGCCCGAGGCGACGAGGCGGGTGTTGTCGATGGCGGTGCGGCGCGCCAGCAGCAGGGCGGTGTCCGCCTCGGCCGCGGCTTCGGCGAGCGCCAGCTGCACGATCTCGAACTCGGCGGCACGCTTTCCGCCGGCGCTGCGCGAGCCGGTATACTCGGCGAAGGCGTCCACGGCACGCTCGGCCAGGCCCAGCAGCACCGCCACCAGCGTCAGCGAGGCGATGAAGCTGCGCGGCATGCGGCAGAGCGTCATGCCGGGATGGACGGCGCGTCCGGGCGCGCGGCCGGCGGCGAGCTCCTCATGCGGCAGCACCCGGTGCTCCGGCACGAAGACGCCGTCCGCCGCCAGCGTCTTGCTGCCGGTCGCGGCGAGGCCGAGCACGTGCCAGTCGTCCACCACCGCGAGCGCGCTCATCGGCACCAGACAATCCTGCACGCTGCGCTTGCCCGAGGGATCGCCGACCAGCGCGCCGAGGATCGCCCATTGCGCGTGATCGCAGCCGCTGGCGAACGGCCAGCGCCCGCTGATCCGCACACCGCCGGCGACGCGCTCGCCGCTGCCGGTCGGAATGAAGCTGGCGCAGGAGGCGGCCGTCGCATCCGCGCCCCAGACCTCGCGCTGCGCCGCCTCGGGATAGCTCGCCAGCACCCAGGAATGCTCGGTGAGCACGCCATAAACCCAGGCGCTCGAGGCGCAGCCCTGGGTGAGCGTGCGGATGACGTCGACGAAATCGACATAGTCGCGCTCGAGCCCGCCATAGGCCTTGGGCTGCAGCAGCCTGAGCAGCCCCGAGCGCTTGAGCTCGGCGATGGTCTCCTCCGGCACCTGCCGCGCCGCATTCGCCGCCGTCGCCCGCGCCTTAAGCGCCGGCACCAGCGCCCGCGCCCGCGCGATGAGCTCCGCCGCCCCCTGTTCCGCCATCGCTCCGCCGCCCCTCCCCGATGCCGGCATCGCATGTCGCGGCGCGTCCTCTGCCCCTCCCCCTTTGAGGGGGAGGTGCCCGAGGCCTTTAGGCCTCGGGCAGGTGGGGGTCGCGCGCGGATGCGCGCCAAGAAGATCTGCAGCCCCTGCGCGTTGCCGGCGACCTCGTTAGGGCGATCGCGCCAGACCGCGGAACCTGCGGCTACCCCCCACCCCGACCCTCCCCTCTCAAGGGGGAGGGGGTACGAGATGCGACCATGCGATAGCCGAACGTCGCTCGTTCTTACGCGCCGCCCCGTGGCTTGACAACCGCCGCGCGGCGCTCGGCCAGGAAGCGGCGCACCGCCGGGTCGGGCTCGAGGCCGATGGCGCGCTCGTAGGCGGCATCCGCGGCATCCGCGTCGGCGGCGCGCGCCAGCAGCCCGGCGCGGGCCGCCCAATAGGGCTGGTATTCCGCCAAGCGGCGGTCGCCGGCCAGCGCGTCGAGCGCCGCCAGCCCGGCTCGCGCGTCGTGCAGCTCGGCGAGCGCCACCGCCCGGTTGATCGCCACCACCGGCGAGCCGGTTCCGGCCAGCAGCGCGTCATAGAGGCGCAGGATCGCCTGCCAGTCGGTGCGGCCGGTCCGCCGGCGCGCGGCATGCGCCGATTGCACTGCGGCTTCGAGCTGGAAGCGACCGATCCGCCCCAGGCCGCTCGCCCGCAGCAGCAGCGCCTCGCCTTCCTCGATCAGCGCCGCCTGCCAGCGCCGCGGGTCCTGCTCGGCGAGCGGCACGTAGCCGCCCTCGGCATCGCGCCGCGCCGGACGCCGCGCCTCGGCGTGGAGCATCAGGGCGAGCAGGCCGAGCGCCTCGGGCTCGTCGGGCAGCAGCTCCGCCACCAGCCGGCCCAGCCAGATCGCCTCCTCGGCGAGGTCGCGCCGCCGCGCCAGCGTGCCGGCCGGGTCGGTCCAGCCCTCGGCGAAGGCGGCATAGATGGCGTCGAGCACGGCATCGAGCCGCTCGCCGAGCTCGTCGCGGTCGGGCACGCGGAACGGAATGCCGGCGTCGCGGATCTTGCGCTTGGCCCGCACCAGCCTTTGCCCCATCGCCGCCGGCGCGGCCAGGAAGGCCGAGGCGATGGCGCCGGCCTCGAACCCCAGCACCGTCTGCAGGATCAGCGGCGCGCGCGCCGCCGGATCGATCGCCGGGTGGGCGCAGGCGAACATCAGCCGCAGCCGGTCGTCGGGGATCCCGGACGCATCCTCGCCCCCCATCTGCAGCTCCTCGGCCAGCAGCAGCAGCGGGTCGGCGGCGCCGTCGCGCGTGCGCCGGCGCCGGTCGGCGTCGATGGCGCGGCGCCGCGCCGCCGCCAGCAGCCAGGCCTCGGGCGAGCGCGGCACGCCCTGCGCCGGCCAGGCGGAAAGCGCGCTGGCGAAGGCGTCGGCCAGCGCATCCTCCGCCGCCGCGACATCCCGCGTGCGGGCGGCGAGGAAGGCGAGGAGCTTGCCGTAGCTTTGCCGGGCCGCGTGCTCGACCGCCCGCCGCGTCTCCTCGCCTGCACTCATCGCCGCTTCACATCGGCCGGATCGGCCGCACCTCGAGCACGCCGGTCTGCGCGCCGGGGCAGCGCGCCGCCCAGCTCAGCGCCGCGTCGAGATCCGGCACCTCGATGATGTAGTAGCCGCCGAGCTGCTCCTTGGTCTCGGCATAGGGCCCGTTCAGCACCTTGCTGCGGCCATCGGCGACCCGCACCGTGGTCGCCGTGCTCGAAGGCTGCAGCGGGTCGCCGGCGACGAAGGCGCCGCTTTCCCGCATCGCCTTGGTATAGGCGGTATAGGCGCCCATCACTTCGCTCATCTGCCGCTCGGTCATGGACGGCCGCGCCGCCTCGTTCTGGTAGATCAGCAGCATGTATTGCATCGGGTCCTCCTTGGCATGACGCCGGCACCGTCGGTGCCGTCACCTCGATGACGTTCGATGCCGGCCGATTTCGACAGCGGGCCGCTCAATCCTCGATCGGCACGAAGATCGAATGGCGCCGCAACCCGTCCACCGCCTGCGAGAGATGACCCTTGCCATGGGTGTCCTCGACCAGGACGACCTCGCCAGCGCCGATGACGCGGCTCTCGCCGTCGCTGGCGGTGATCCTCACCCCGGCGTCGAGGTTGATGATGTACTGCCGCCGCGGCGCCGGATGCCAGTCGAGGTCGTAATCGCCCTGGGTCTGGCGGAAGATGATCCCGGTCGCCTTCAGCCGCCGCGACAGCTTGCCGCCCGGCCGCTCCTCGACCCATTCCACCTCGATGTCGCGGAAATGCGTCTCGCCCTGCGCGTCGACATAGAGATTGTGGATGCGCATGGGTGCCTCTCCGGCAGCGATCGGGGTGCCGCACTCTAGCCGCGGGGTGGGCACGACCGCCAGCGCCGCTTGCGGCGCTGAGATACGGCAGCTGTTCGAGGCGGAGGATTTCGGCCCGGCAAACACCGAGAGGAATTCGGCGCGGCACCGTTTTCACAGCGGCAAAGGAGGCTACGATGCAGATCAATCCCTATCTGACGTTCAACGGCCAGTGCGAGGCCGCGTTCAAATTCTACGAGGCATGCCTCGGCGGCAAGATCGTCGCGATGCTCGCCTATGGCGACACCCCGATGGCGGAACAGGTGCCGCCTGGATCGCGCAAGCGGATCGCTCACGCGCGCCTTGCGGTCGGCGATCAGGTCCTGATGGCGTCCGATGCGCCGCCGGAGCACTACGAGGCGCCCAAAGGCTTTGCCGTGACGCTCAACATCGGCGAGCCCGCCGAGGCGGAGCGCATCTTTCACGCGCTCATCGAAGGCGGCTCGGTGCAGATGGCGATCCAGAAGACCTTCTGGGCGGCGCGCTTTGGCAGGCTAACCGACAAGTTCGGCATTCCCTGGATGATCAACTGCGAGCAGCGGCCGGGCTGAGCCGGAGCGGTCCGCCGCGCGTCACGGGACCGGCCGGTAGATCCAGAGCGCCGCCGGCTGCGTGCCGGCGGCGCGCACCGCGAGGAACAGCCGATCGGAGGCGGGATCGAACAGCGATGTCCGGGCCCCCGGGACGGTCGCTACGCGACCGATCCGCTGATATCCCGCCCCGCGGCGCTCGACGATGTCGATGGCGCCGTCGCCGCAGCTGACATAGAGACGGCCGCGCCGGGGATCGACGAAGACGTTGTCGGCGTCGCCGCAGGTGGCGATCTCGGCGACAACCGTGCCGGACTCGTCGAAGGCGGCGAGCTTGGCCGGCCGGCGAAAGACCACGATCACGCGCTTGCCGGTCGCGTCGAGCGCCATCGGGAAGTTGGCCGCGGCCTCGCGCGCCGGCCAGGACGCGATCTGTCGCCCGGCGGCGCGGTCGATGACGGCGATCTCGCGCGCCTCCGGCAGGTTGACGAAGATGCGGTTGCCGGCGGGGTCGAGCTGGAAGGCTTCCGGGTGCGCCTGCAACGCGATCTCTGCGATCGCAGCGCGGCGGCGCGGGTCGATGATTGCCAGCCCGCCCTTGCCGTGGCCGACGAAGACGAGGCCGGCCGCCGCATCGACGCGGACATTGTCGGCATCCTCGCCGAGATCGAGGCGCCAGGCCGGCGCGAGCTCCGGCCCGGCGAAGGCGCGCACCGAGCCGTCGCCGCCATCGGCGACGATGAGCGTGTCCGTCGCCGCGACATAGCCCACGCCTTGCGGCTCATCGAGGCCGGCGATGCGGCGGAGCAGGCGGCGCTGCACGATATCGACCACACCGACCGTATTGTTGCCGAGCTCGGCGACGAAGAGGCGCCGATGCGCGGCGTCGATCGCGAGATGGTCGATCCGGCCCGCGACCGCGCCGAGCGCGATTCTGCTTTCGAGCGCCAGCGGCTCAGGCTCGGCGCCAGGCGACGCCTGTGCCGCCAGCGCGAGGCCCGCGACCAGCAGCGAGACGAGGCGCTTCATGGCGACCCCCCTTGCGGTTGATCCGCGGCGGGACGATGGCGCCGCGCCTCGGTCGAGGCAAGATATGCGGTCAGGCGGGAAACCGCGCGGCGTAGCTCTCGAGCGGCAGGCGCAGGGCGTTGGTGAGATAGCTCACCGTGCGATAGAAGCCCGCCAGCAACAGGATCTCCATCAGCGCCTCCTCGCTGAAGCTGCCGCGCAGCTCCTGCCACAGCGCGTCGTCGAGATCGCAGCGCGCCTGAAGGCTGTCGCAGGCGCGAATCAGCAGGCGATCCTCGGCCGGCCAGCAGGGATCGTCGGCGCCGCCGCGCACCAGCGAGCGCTGCTGCGCCGCGTCGAGCCCGGCCCGCTCGGCGAAGAACGCGACATGCACGCCCCATTCGTATTCCGAGCCCGCGAGCGCCGTGACGCGATCGATGACGATCTCGCGCTGGCGCAGCGTCAGATGCCCTTTGTCGAGGAGGCCGCCGCCGCGGAAGCGCTCGAAGAGGCGCGCATCGCGCGCCAGCGTCGTGAAGAGCCGCAGCGGCTTCACGCCCTTCGGCATGATCCGGTCGAAGGCGGCTTGCGTCTCGGCGGGATAGGGCGGCTCGGCCGGCGCGATGCGGGCTGTCATCAGGCAAGCTCCCGTGCTATGAATTTCATAGCATCCTAGGGCGCGCGACAGGGCAAGTACAGCATGACCTTTCCCCGGCCGGGGCGTGTGGTGCGCGGCTCGCGCAGCGGGCGCCCGATCATGGCGCTGCTCGACCTGCTCGGGCGGCGAATGAGCCTGCGCCTCCTGTGGGAGCTGTCCCAGGCGGGCGCGCCTTTGACCTTCCGCGCGCTGCAGGCCGCCGCCGAGACCAATCCCGGCGTCCTCAACACGCGCCTCGGCGAGCTGCGCGCGGCGGGGATCGTGGCTCACGATGCCGAGGGTTATGCCCTGAGCAAGCAGGGCAGGGCGCTGGTGCGGCTGCTGCTGCCGCTGCACGCCTGGGCGGAGGGCTGGGGCGTGGCGCTCGGCGGCCGAAAGCGCAGCGCCAGAAGCCCGCGCCGCGGCTAACTCCGGCGCAGCAGCGCGTAGAGCAGGATGCCGGCGCTGACGGAGACGTTGAGCGACTGGAGGGGACCCGACCCGGCGATGGTGACGATCTCGTCGCAGGCGGCGAGCGTGGCGCGCGGCAGGCCCTGCTCCTCATTGCCCAGCACCAGTGCCGCGGGCTTGGCCGACGGCGCCAGCGCCTCCAGCGGCTTGCCGCGCTCGAGCGCGGTGCCGAGCACGCGATAGGCGGGCTTGAGCCGCCTGAGCGCCGCCGCGAAATCCGTGGCGCGATAGACCGCGAGCTGCTCGAGGCCGCCCTCGGCGATGCGGTAGCTGGCGTCCGAGGGCGCCGCCTGCCCCGGATGGTCGGAGAGCACCAGGCGCGTCAGGCCGAAGAACGCCGCGCTGCGCGCGATGGCGCCGAGATTGTGCGGGTTGCCGACGCCGTCGAGCAGCAGCAGCGGCTTGCCGTCGCGCGCCCAGAGCGCCGCCTCGGCGGGATCGAAGGGCAGCACCGGCCGCGGCTGCGCCACCGCCACGACACCGCCATGCATCACGCCGCCGGCGATGCGCTCCAGCTCCGCTGGCGGCACCAGGCGATAGGGTTTGCGCGCCCGTGCGAGCGTCATGCAGAAGCCCGCGACCGCGCCCTTCATGCGCTCGTCGAAGAACAGCCGCTCGATCCGCTCCGGCGCCGCGGCAAAGAGCGCCGTCACCGCCGGCAGCCCGGCAACCCGCAGCAGCGTGCGCGCGTCCTGGCGGGGCTGCGGTTTCTTCCGCTTCGGCGGCGGCCGCCTCATCGGCGTCCGAGCGCGCGCCAGCCGATGTCGCGGCGGAAGAACCCGCCGGGCCAGCTTATGCGCTCGATCGCGGCATAGGCCTTGTCGCGCGCCTCGGCCACGTCCTTGCCCAGCGCCACCACGTCGAGCACCCGGCCGCCATCGGCGAGGAGCCGCGCGCCCTCGCGTCTGGTGGCGGCGTGGAAGATCTTGACCGCGGGATCGCGGGCGGCGTCCTCGAGCCCGGCGATCTCGGTGCCCTTGACGGGCTCGCCGGGATAGCCCTTGGCCGCCAGCACGACGCAGACCGCCGCCTCGTCGCGCCAGCGCAGATCGAAGCCGTCGAGCACGCCGTCGCGCGCCGCGACCAGCGCCGGCAGCAGATCGCTCTTGAGCCGCAGCAGCAGCGCCTGGCATTCGGGATCGCCGAAGCGGACATTGTATTCGATGAGCTTCGGGCCCTCGCGCGTCAGCATCAGCCCGGCATAGAGCACGCCGCGATAGGGCCGGCCTTCCGCCGCCATGCCGCGCACGGTGGGCCCGATGATGCGCTCCATCACCGCTTGCGCGATCTCCGGGCTGACGCAGGGCGCCGGCGAATAGGCGCCCATGCCGCCGGTATTGGGGCCGGTGTCGCCATCGCCCACGCGCTTGTGATCCTGCGCCGTGGCGAGCGGCAGCGCGTGCACGCCGTCGACCAGCGCGAAGAAGCTCGCCTCCTCGCCGTCGAGGAACTCCTCCACCACCAGCTCCGCGCCGGCGGCGCCGAAGCGCCTTGCGATCATCGCCTCGTCGATGGCGGCGAAGGCCTCCTCGATGCTCGTCGCCACGGTGACGCCCTTGCCGGCGGCGAGCCCGTCCGCCTTGACCACGATCGGCGCGCCGTGCCGGCGCACGAACTCCTTGGCCGGCTCCGCCTCGCGGAAGCGGCCGTAGCCGGCGGTGGGAATGGCGTATTTGGCGCAGAGGTCCTTCATGAAACCCTTCGAGCCTTCGAGCGCCGCCGCCGCCGCGCCGGGCCCGAAGGCGGCGATGCCGGCCGCCTCCAGCCGGTCGACCAGCCCCGCCACCAGCGGCGCCTCGGGCCCGACCACGACGAAATCGATGCGCTCGCGCCGCGCCAGGGCGACGATGCCATCGAGATCGCCGGCCGCCACCGGCACGCAGACCGCCTCCTCGGCGATGCCCGGATTGCCCGGCGCGCAATAGAGCGCGTCGCAGAGTGGCGAGGCCGCGATCGCCCAGGCGAGCGCATGCTCGCGCCCGCCCGAGCCGATGACGAGTACCCGCATGCGCTCCCGCTCCCCCTTGGTTCCTTGCCGCCGCGCGGTCTTGTATCATAGCCGATAATGGCCGGAACCCCCTTGTCGACGCCGCCGGGCGAGTCGCCGCTCAGGCCGAACCTGCCGGAATATACCGTGAGCGAGCTCTCTGCGGCGCTGAAGCGCAGCATCGAGCAGGGCTTCGCCTATGTCCGCGTGCGCGGCGAGGTCTCGGGCTTCAAGCGCCACAGCTCCGGCCACTGCTATCTCGCGCTCAAGGACGCCGAGGCGGTGCTCGACGCCGTGTGCTGGCGCGGCACGGCGCTGCGGCTCGCGCTCAAGCCCGAGGACGGCATGGAGGTGGTCTGCACCGGCCGCCTCACGACCTATCCCGGCCGCTCGAAGTATCAGCTCGTCATCGACACGATGGAGCTGGCCGGCGTCGGCGCGCTGCTCAAGCTGCTGGAGGAGCGGCGCCAGCGGCTGGCGGCCGAAGGCCTCTTCGCCGAGGAGCGCAAGCGGAAGCTGCCCTTCCTGCCGCGGGTCATCGGCGTCGTCACCTCGCCGACCGGCGCCGTCATCCGCGACATCCTGCACCGGCTCGCCGACCGCTTCCCGCGCCGCGTGCTGCTCTGGCCGGTCGCGGTGCAGGGCGAGGGCGCGGCGCAGCAGGTGGCCGCGGCCATCGCGGGCTTCAATCGCCTCGCGCCCGACGGCCCGGTGCCGCGGCCGGATCTGCTGATCGTCGCCCGCGGCGGCGGCAGCCTCGAGGACCTCATGGCCTTCAACGAGGAGATCGTGGTGCGCGCCGCCGCGGCGTCGGCGATCCCGCTGATCTCCGCCATCGGCCACGAGACCGACACCACGCTCATCGACTATGCCAGCGACCGCCGCGCGCCGACCCCCACCGCCGCGGCCGAGATGGCGGTGCCGGTGCGGCTCGACCTGCTGGCGGAGCTCGATGGCAAGGCGGTGCGGCTCGCCGGCGGCCTGTCGCGCCTTTTGGCCGAGCGCCGCGGGCGCATCGAAGGTCTGGCGCGCGGCCTGCCCGATCCGCGCAGCATCCTCGACACCGCGCGCCAGCGTCTCGACGACCGCGCCGAGCGGCTGCTGCTGGGCTTCCGCGGCATGCTCGGCCTCAGGCGCCAGCGCCTCGAACGTCGCCGGCGAGCGCCTTGGCGGCGCGGCGCTGGCCTCGCTCATCGAGCGCGCGCGCGCGCGGCTCGAGGACATGGCGCCGCGCCTGCGCCACGCCGCGTCGCGCTTCCTCGCCCATGAGCGCCATCGCCTGGAGGCCTGCGGCGGCCGGCTCGAGACCTACGGCCAGGCGCTCAGCGACACGCTCGCGCGCGGCTTCGCCCTCATCCGCGACGCCGCCGGCACGATCGTCGATTCGGCGGCAGCGCTCGCGTCCGGCGACGCCCTCACCATCGAGTTCCACGACGGCAAGCTCGCCGCCACGGTCGACGGCGCCAGGCGCGCCGCGCCGAAACCGAAGAAGCCCGCGCCGGATCAGGGCTCGCTGCTGTGAGCCGCGGCACGATCCTCCTGCAGCCTCTGATCGCCCTTGTCGCGCTTGCTGCTGCTCGACCGCACCCCTGCCTCGCCGATGCGCTCACCCTCGACGGCGCCATCGAGCAGGGCGGGCTGGTGCGCGCCAAGACCGCGCCCGGCGCCGCGGTGACGCTCGACGGCCGCGCGGTGCGCGTGGCGCCCGACGGCGCCTTCATCTTCGGCTTCGGCCGCGACGCGCCCGCGGCCGCGTCGCTCGACATCGTGCTCCCCGACGGCACGCGGCTGCATCGCGACCTCGCCGTGGCGCAGCGCCACTACGACATCCAGCGCATCGACGGGCTGCCGCAGAATCAGGTGACGCCGGATCCCCTGACCCTGGCGCGGATCAAGCGCGAGGCGGCGCTCATCGGCGCGGCGCGCGCCGCGGACAGCAATCTTGGATTCTTCGAGCAGGGCTTCGTCTGGCCGGCCGAGGGTCCGATCTCCGGCGTCTATGGCAGCCAGCGCATCCTCGACGGCGAGCCGCGCGCGCCGCATATGGGCCTCGACATCGCCGCGCCCCGCGACACGCCGGTGCTTGCCGCCGCTGCCGGCACGGTGACGCTGGCCGAGCGCGATCTCTTCTTCACCGGCGGTACGGTCATCATCGATCACGGCTACGGCCTCGCCACCACCTACCAGCATCTCGACCGCGTCGATGTCGCGGCGGGCCAGCATGTCGCGGCCGGCGCGCCGATCGGCCTCGTCGGCGCCACCGGCCGCGTCACCGGTCCGCATCTCCATTGGGCGCTCAACTGGTACGAGGTGCGCCTCGACCCCGCGCTCGCCATCGGGCCGATGCCGCAAGCGGCGCGCTGAGCCGCCTCACTCCGGCCAGCGCCGGTGCAGCCAGAACCAGTGGTCGGGCCGCTCGCGGATCCAGCGCTCCAGCACCTGGTTCACCTGCAGCATCAGCCGCCGCGCGTCGGCCGCATCGTCGCCGCTGCGCGTCACGGGGAGCGGCGGCTCGGCGGTGATGCGGAAGCGGGCGCGCGGCAGCCGGTCGACGCGCACCGGCACCACGGCGCAGCCGAAGCGCAGCGCGAAGACGGCGAGGCTGTGCTCGGTCATGGCGTCGCGGCCGAAGAACGGCACGGCGATGCCGTCATTCTTCTTCTGATCGACCAGCATGGCGATGTGCCGGCCGCTCTTCATCGCCGCCAGCATGCGCCTGCCGCCGGCGCTGCCCTTGGCGGCAAGCTCGGATCCCACCACGCTGCGCGAATGCGCGATGAGCTGGTCGACGATCGGGTTGTTGGCGGCGCGGTACATCTCGACGACATCGAGCCCGGCCTGGGTCACCGCCAGCGTCGCCACCTCCCAATTGCCGAAATGCCCGGAGAAGAAGATGGCGCGCCTGCCCGGCGCGCCTTGCGCGCGGATGTGCTCGGCGCCGACCATCTCGATGCGCCCGCCGCGCTCATAGGCGCGGTACTTGGCGAGATGCGGGTATTCGGCAATGACCCGGCCGAGATTGTCCCACATGCCGCGGATGATGCGCTTGCCCTGGGCTTCGTCGATCTCCGGCAGCGCGCGGCGCAGAGTCTTGAGCGCGCGACGGCTCTGCGCCAGGCGCGGCCCGATGCTGCGCGCGAGGAAGCCGCCCAGCGCCGAGGCCGCGGTCACCGGCAGGATGCGAAAGCAGGCATAGAGCAGCACCGCGCCCGCGCCCTCGGCGAGATGCTGCAGCCGCCGCTCAGCCACGCGCCACGCGCGCCAGCAGCGCGTCGAGCGCCGCCGCATCCTCCCAGGCGACCGCCACCTCGAGCACGGCGATGCCGGCGCGGTCCGCCGGCGGCAGACGCGCCCGGTCCTTGGCGGTGGTGACGAGCAGCGCGCCCGCCTCGGCCGCCTCGGCCCGGAGCCGCGCCAGCTCCGCCGCGCCATAGCGGTGATGGTCGGCGAAGCCGTGGCGCGCGACGAGGTGGCCGCCGGCCGCCTCGAGGCTGGCGAAGAATTTCTCCGGCCGGCCGATGCCGGCGAATGCCACCAGCTTGCGCCCGGCAACGGCGCCGGCATTCGTCGCCTCGAGCCGCGCCCGCAGCACCGTCTTGTCCGCCAGCAGCGGCGCGATCCCGGCCGCATCCTCGCCCATCAACACCACGGCGTCGGCGCGCGCGAGCCCGGGCGCGAGCGGCTCGCGCAGCGGCCCCGCCGGCAGCACGCGGCGATTGCCGAAGCCGTAGCCGCCGTCGATCACCAGCAGCGACAGGCTCTTGGCGAGGCTCGGATTCTGCAGCCCGTCGTCGAGCAGCAGCAGCTCGGCGCCTTGGGCCAGCGCCGCCCGCGCCCCGGCGACGCGGTCGCGCGCCACCCAGCACGGCGCCACCGCGGCCAGCAGCAGCGGCTCGTCGCCGACCGCCGCCGCGTCGTGGCGGGCCGGGTCGACCGCGACCGGCCCGGCGAGCCTGCCGCCATAGCCGCGGCTCAGAATGTGCACGCGGCGGCCTTGCGCCGTGAGGCGGGCGGCCAGCGACAGCGTCACCGGCGTCTTGCCGGCGCCGCCCGCCACCAGATTGCCGATGCAGATCACCGGCACCGGCGCCCGCCATGGCCGCGTCCAGCCCTGGCGCGCCGCGGCGCCCAGCGCATAGGTCCAGGCCAGCGGCTGCAGCAGCGACGAGACCAGCCCCGGCCGCGCCCAGAACTCAGGCGTAGGCGGAGCTGGCATGCGGCGTCAGCCGGTCGAGCCAGGGCTCGAGGCGCTCCATCACCGCCGCGAGCACGGCGCGGTTGTCGGCCGCGGCCTCGAGCCCGGCGGCGGCGCGCCGCGCGCGCTCGGCGGGATCGGCCAGCAGCCGCGCCACGGCCGCGGCGAGCTCCTCGGCGTCGCGCACCGAGATCGCGGCGCCGGAGGCCGCGAGGTCGCGGGCGATGCCGGCGCAATTGCTCATGTCGGGCCCGTGCAGCACGGCGCAGTCGAGCAGCGCCGCTTCCAGCGGGTTGTGCCCGCCGCGCGGCACCAGCGAGCCGCCGATGAAGGCGATGCCAGCCAGCCGGTAGAAGAGGCCGAGCTCGCCCAGCGTGTCGCCGAGATAGATCTCCGTCCCGGCGGTGATCGGCTCGGCGAGCGAGCGTCGCGCCACGCCGAGCCCGGCCTCGCGCAGCAGCATCGCCACCGCGTTGGCGCGCGCCGGATGGCGCGGCACGATGACGGTCAGCAGGTCGGGCCAGCGCGCCTTCAGCGCCTGATGCGCCGCCGCCGCCGCCTGCTCCTCGCCCTCATGGGTGCTGGCGGCGAGCCACAGCGGCCGTCCCGCCGCCTGCGCCGCGAGCTTCGCCAGCTCCGCCTCGCTCACCGGCAGCGGCCCGGCGGCGGATTTGAGGTTGCCGACGCAGAGCGCGCGGCGGGCGCCGAGCTGGCGCAGCCGCTCGGCCTGCACCATGTCCTGGGCGAGGCAGAGGTCGAAGGCGCCGATCACCGGCCCGATCAGCCGCGGCCAGCGCCGCCAGGTCTCGAAGGATTGCTGCGACATGCGCCCGTTGATCAGCAGCAGCGGGATGTCGCGCGCACGCGCCTCGGTGACGAGATTGGGCCACAGCTCGGACTCGACCCAGAGCGCGAGATCGGGCCGCCAATGGTCGAGGAAGCGGCGGACCGGGCCCATGCGGTCGACGGGGATGTATTGATGGAAGGCGCGGTCCGGCGTCAGCCGCGCCGCCAGCAGCCGCGCCGAGGTGACGGTGCCGGTGGTGACCAGCACCGACAGGCTCGGCCGCTCTTCCGTCAGCCGGTCGATCAGCGCCAGCATCGACACCGCCTCGCCGATGCTGGCCGCATGGATCCAGACCAGCGCGCCCTCCGGCCGCTTCAGGCTGGCGATGCCGCGCCGCTCGGCAAAGCGCGCCCGGTCCTCCTTGCCGCGCGCCAGCCGGCGCAGCAGATAGAGGCTCACCAGCGGTCCCAGCAGCGTGGTGAGCGCGCGATAGAGGCGCAGTGAGTTCATCGGCTGCCGCCCGGCGCCGCGCGGCGGAGCGCGCGCAGATCGTCGCGGCCGAGCGTGCCCGGCGCCGTCGCCTCGCAGCCGACGCGGCGGTCGGCCTCGGCGGTCTGCGCGATCATCCGCTCCTCGATCAGGCGGCGCCAGCGCTCGTGGCCCTCCGCGTCGAGTTCGGCCGGCACCGCGATCGGTTCGCCCCAGAGATAGATGCCGCGCGTCCAGGGGAAGGGGAGGTGAAAGCGGTCCCAGCTGCCGAGGATGCGCCGGCGCCGCGTCGCATAGGTGATCGGGACCACCGGCGCTCCGGTCAGCCGCGCCGCCGCGACGATGCCGCCGCTGGCGCGCATCGCCGGGCCGTTGGGCCCGTCCGGGGTGATGCCGACGCAATCGCCCTGCTTCACGTAGCGCACCATGGCGCGCAGCGCCGCGCCGCCGCCGGCAGTCGACGAGCCGGCGATCGAATCGATGCCGAAATAGCGCACCGCATCGGCGATGAGCCTGCCGTCGCGGTGGCCGGAGATCAGCATGTGCATCGGCGCGAGGTTCTGCCACGCCATCGGGATCATCAGCAGGCGCCCGTGCCAGAAGGCGAGGATGAAGGGCTTGCCCTGCGCCCGCAGGCGCCGCGGGATCTCGGCCCCTTCCACCGTCCAGCGCCCGGTGCGATAGACCAGGCGGATATAGAGGTGGACGAGCCAGCAGGACAGGCGCTGCACGGCTTCTGACCGCAGCATTCGCTTCACGGGCGCCACGCGCTCAACTCCCGACCGCGCGGATGAAGCTGAGGTCGCGCGGCACCTGGTCGGCGAATTGCAGCGAATAGAGCCGCGCATAGATGCCGTTCTGCCGCAGCAGCTCGCCATGCGTGCCGGATTCGACGATGCGGCCGCCATCGACGACATGGATGAGGTCGGCATCGACGACGGTCGAGAGGCGGTGCGCGATCACCACCGTGGTGCGGCCGTGCATCAGCACCTTGAGCGCCGCCTGCACCTGGCGCTCGGATTCGCGTGTCGAGCGCCGAGGTCGCCTCGTCGAGCAGCAGGATCGGCGCGTTCTTGAGCATGGCGCGGGCGATGGCGAGGCGCTGGCGCTGGCCGCCCGAAAGCTTGACGCCGTGCTCGCCGACCGCCGTGTCGTAGCCCTGCGGCAGGGCGCGGATGAACTCGTCCGCCGCCGCCGCCTTGGCCGCGGCCACGATCTCCGCCTCGCTCGCGCCGAAGCGGCCATAGGCGATGTTGGCGCGCACCGTGTCGTCGAACAGGCTCACCTCCTGGCTCACCAGGGCCACGGCGCCGCGCAGGCTGGCGAGCGTCGTCTCGCGCACGTCCGTCCCGTCGATCGTGACCGCGCCCGCCGCCACGTCGTAGAAGCGCGGGATGAGGTTGAGGATGGTCGATTTGCCGGCGCCCGAGGCGCCCACCAGCGCCACCGTCTTGCCCGCCGGCGCCACGAAGCCGGCGCCGTCGAGCGCCAATGTCCCATTGGCATAAGCAAAGCGCACCTCGCTGAAGCGCACCTCGCCGCCGCTCACCACCAGCGGCCGCGCATCGGCCCGCTCGCGGATCTCCGGCTCGACATCGAGCACGGTGAAGATGCGCTGCGCCGCCGCCAGCCCTTCCTGCAGGTTGGCGTTGAGCCCGGCCAGCGCCTTCATCGGCTGATAGGCCAGCAGCAGAGCGGTGATGAAGGAGAAGAAGGCGCCGGGGCTGCGCGCCTCGCTGATCACCTGATGCCCGCCATAGAGGATGACCAGCGCCACCGCGACGCCGCCCAGCGTCTCCATCAGCGGCGAGGCGACCGCGCGGATGCGCTGGGCGCGCTCGACCAGCCCATAGAGGCTCTCGATCAGCCGCGCCGCGCGCTTCTGCTCATACGCTTCCATGCCATAGGCCTTGACGTGGCGCGCGCCCTGGAAGGTCTGGTCGAGCAGCGTGGTGAACTGGCCGATCTCGCTCTGGGTGTTGGCCGAGACGCGGCGCATGCGGCGGCCGATGCTGACGATCGGGCGGATGGCGACGGGAAAGACGATGAAGGCGATCAGCGCCAGCAGCCAGTCCTGATAGAACATGAGGGCGATCAGGAACGCCGCCGTCACCGCCTCCTTGCCGATGCCGGCGAGCACCACCGTGGTGGCGTTGCGCAGCATGCCGGCATCGTTGGTGAAGCGCGAGATCAGCGTGCCCGTGGGGTTGGCGTGGAAATAGGCGATGTCGGCGCGCATCAGCCGCGCGAAGAGGGAGAGCTGGATGTCGGCGACGACGCGCTGGCCGACCGTGGTCATCAGCACCGACTGCCAGTAATTGGCAAAGCCCTTCACGAACGCCAGCACGATGACCGCGAGCGGGATGAGCAGCAGCAGGTGCTCGTCATGGGCGACGAAGACGCGGTCGAGCATCGGCTGCATCAGCCAGGCATTGCCCGCCGTCGCCCCGGCCATCAGCCCCATGCAGCCCAGCGCCGCCGCCATCCGCGCGCCATAGGGGCGCAGGAAGTCGCGCGCCAGGCGACGGACCAGCGGTAGGGTATGGTGGCTGAACTCGCCGGCCGGTGCGCGTCCCGGCCCGTGCCTGTCGCTTGCAGCGCTCAAATCGGGCAGCTTCCCCTGGTTTCCGCCAATCATACCACGCGCGGCGCGCGAGGGCGCCAACCCTCGATCCCTCTTACCGGAGCCCCGCAGGCGAGGCAAGTCGCGGGTTTTTAACGCGGTTTACACCTTCCTCGGCCGAGATGGCGGATGACGCCGGGCCCGCCTTCGGCTATGGAGGCGGCGGGGAGGGGTGCGATGGACAAGAATGAGGGGCGGGCGCGCCGCCTCCTGGTGATCTACAACCCGACCGCCGGCGGCCGCAAGCGGCGCCGGCTCGGCCGCTGGCTCTCCCATCTGCGCGGCCTGGGCGCCGAGGTGACGCTGAGCGAGACCGCGGCGCCGCGCCATGCCGAGGACCTCGCCCGCGCGGCCGATCCGCGGCGCTTCGACGCGGTCGCGGTGGCCGGCGGCGACGGCACCATCAACGAGGCGGTGAACGGGCTCGCCGGCTCCAGCCTGCCGCTGGCCCTGATGCCGCTGGGCACCGCCAATGTGCTGGCGAACGAGATCGGTCTGCCGCGGCGGCTGGCCGATCTTGCCGAGATCGCCGCCTTCGCGCCGGCGCGCACCGTCTGGCCGGGCGAGGCGCAACCCGATGCCGGCGGCGGCGCGCGGCGCTTCCTCGTCATGGCCGGCATCGGCTTCGACGCCGAGGTGGTCGAGCATCTCGATCTCGCCCTGAAGCGCCGCGCCGGCAAGCTCGCCTATGTCGCGAGCATCATCGGCCGGCTGCGCGACTACCGCACGCGCTTCTATCGCGCCGAGATCGACGGCGTCGCCATCGAGGGCGCCTCGCTGGTCGCGGCCAAGTCGCATTTCTACGGCGGCCGCTTCGTGCTGGCGCCGGCGGCGCGGATCGATCAGCCCAGCCTCCAGCTGGTGGTGTTCGGCCATGCCGGCCGCTGCGCCGCGCTGGGCTACCTCGCGGCGATGGGGGCGGGCCGGCTGGCGGAGTGCCGCAGCCTGCGCATCCTGCCGGCGAAATCGCTGCATCTCATCGAGCCCGCCGGCGCCCCGGTGCAGCTCGACGGCGACATCCAGCTCCGCCTCCCCGCCCGCATCGCCATCGCCCAGACCCCGCTGCAGCTTATCCAGCCTGCCCAACCGCTCTGACGAACTGCCCCTCTCCGCCCCATTTGGGGCGGAGAGGTCGGGTGAGGTGGGGCGGCCCCGATGCCAGCTATGCCGATGCACCCGAGATCGCGCAGACCCACCTCATCCTAAATCCTTCTCCGCCCTGAAGGGCGGAGAAGGACTTGCACGGTTCGAGCGACCCAGAACGCAAGCGAGGCACACCCCATGAGCCGCCCCCGACTGGCCGCCATCACCATCCTGAGCACGCTCGCCTATCTCGGCCTTGCCGTGTTCGGCTGGGGCGGGCTCGCCCCTTTCTTCTCCCACCCGCCGCTCGTGGCGGTGGCCATCATCCTGGTCGCGCTCGCGGTGACCGCGCTCTTCAGCGCCGGCAATCTCAGCCGCGGCGAGCGCGAGGACCGCGGCAACCGCTGGGTCATCGCTGCCCTCGGCGGGCTCGGGCTGCTCGCCGGCTACCTGCCCGCCCTCACCGACCGCATCGGCTTCTGGACGCTCGATGGCGATGCCGTTCGCTGGCTCGGCGTCGCGCTCTTCGCCATCGGCGGGGTGTTGCGTCTCTGGCCGGTCTTCGTGCTTGGCCGCCGCTTCAGCGGCCTCGTCGCCATCCAGCCGGGGCATACGCTGGTCACCACCGGCCTCTACGCCGTCATCCGCCATCCGAGCTATCTCGGGCTGCTGGTCAACGGGCTGGGCTGGGCGCTCGCCTTCCGCTCGGGCGTCGGCGTGCTGCTGGCGGCGCTGATGCTTCCGGTGGTGCTGGCGCGCATCCGCGCCGAGGAGGCGATGCTGCTGAGCCAGTTCGGCGCCGCCTACGAGGCCTACCGCGCCCGCACCGCGCGGCTGATCCCCGGGCTCTACTGAGCGCCGGGAGCGGTCACGCCCCGGCCACCGTCATGCCGTCGATGCGCAGCGTCGGCGCGTCGACGCCGGTCTTGAATTCGAGATCGTTGGCGGCGGTGAGATGGAGGAGCATGTCCTTGAGGTTGCCCGCCACCGTCACCTCGCTGACGGGAAAGGCGAGCTCGCCGCTTGCGATCCAGAAGCCCGCGGCGCCGCGGCTGTAATCGCCGGTGACGGCGTTGATCCCCTGGCCCATCAGCTCGGTCACGTAGAAGCCCGCCGGGATATCGCCGATCAGCTCCTGCGCCGTCACCGGCCCGGGCTCGAGCCAGAGATTGGTCGGCGAGGGGCCCGGCGGCGAAGAGGTGCCGCGGCTGGCATGGCCGGTGCTTTCGAGCTTGAGCTGGCGCGCCGAGGCGAGATCGAGCAGCCAGGTGGTGAGCACGCCATCCTCGATGATGGCGCGGCGGCGGTTGGGCAGTCCCTCGCCGTCGAACGGCTTGGAGCGCAGGCCGCGCGGCTTGTGCGGATCGTCGACCACCATCACGCCGGCGGGAAGGATGCGCTTGCCCAGCTTGTCCTTGAGGAAGCTGGTGCCGCGCGCCACCGCCGGTCCGCTGATGGCGCCGGCGAGATGGCGCAGCAGGCTCGCGGCGATGCGCGGCTCGAACACCACCGGCACCTGGCAGGTGGCGATCTTGCGGGCGTTGAGGCGGTGCACCGCGCGCGTGCCGGCCTCATGGCCGATCGCGGCGGGGTCGCGCAGATCGCGCCCATGGACGGCGCTGGAGAAGGCGTAGTCGCGCTCCATGCCGGTGCCTTCGCCGGCGAGCACCGCGGCGCTCACCGAATGGCCGGTGCTGGCATAGCCGCCGGCGAACCCGTTGGTCGCCGCCATCGCCACGCGCGAGCGGCCCCAACCGGCTTCGGCGCCTTCCGAATTGGTGACGCCGGGCACGGCGCGCGCCGCGTCCTCGGCGGCGGCGGCGCGCTCGATCAGGCGCTCGGGCGAGGGTTCCTCGGCATCGACGAGATCGAGATCGGGCCAGCTGCGCGCGATCGCCGCCGGGTCGGCGAGGCCGCAATAGGGGTCTTCGGGCACCGCCTTCGCCATGGCGATGGCGCGCTCGACCAGCTCGTCGGCGCGGTCGGCGGCGCGGTCGTTGGAGGAGACGATCGCCTGGCGGCGGCCGATCAGCACGCGCAGGCCCAGATCATAGCTCTCCGAGCGCTCGAGCTTCTCGGTGTGGCCAAGCCGCTGCGCATGCGACAGCGACACGCCCTCGACCAGCACGGCATCGGCCTGGTCGGCGCCGGCGCGGCGCGCCTTCTCCATCAGCGCGCCAAGAAAGGCGAGGGCGGTGTCTTGCGGCATGGCGGTTCCTCGATCTGACTTCGGCTCTACAGGAGCAGCATATGGGCAACGGGCGGCGCGCTTACAGCATGACGCGGCGCCGCCGGGCAGGTCGATAACGCTAGCGCAGCCCCGCCGGCTTGGCCAGCAAACGCGCCGCGCCGGCGCCTGTTAATCTCCGCCGCTGTTTCCTATCTCTGGAGGGCATGCGAGGAGGGGAGCATGAGCGGTCAGCCGACGCCGGAGCCCGAGGCGCAGAACAATCCGGCAGAGGCGGTCGAGATGACCATTGCGCCCCGTGCGCGCGATCTCGGCGACGGCTTCCTGGTGGCCCGGCTGCTGCCTTTCGCCAAGCGCCGCATGATCGGCCCCTTCATCTTCCTCGATGCCATGGGGCCGACGCACTTTGCCGCCGGACGCGGCCTCGACGTCCGGCCGCATCCGCATATCGGCCTCGCCACCGTGACCTATCTCTTTTCGGGCGAGATCCTGCATCGCGACAGCCTCGGCAACGTGCAGCCGATCCGGCCGGGCGAGGTGAACTGGATGACGGCCGGCAGCGGCATCGCCCATTCCGAGCGCAGCGACGCGGCGCTGCGCCAGAAGCCGTCGCTGCTCCACGGCGTCCAGTCCTGGGTGGCGCTGCCGCGGGGCGAGGAGGAGACGGCGCCGGCCTTCAGCCATCACCCGCGGCTCGGCCTGCCGGTGATCGAGGGCGAGGGCAAGAGCTTGCGCCTCATCGCCGGCAGCCTCGGCGCCAAGCGCTCGCCGGTCGAGGTGTTCTCGCCCATGCTCTATGCCGATGTCCTGCTCGAGCCCGGCGCGCGGCTCGCCGTGCCGGCCGAGCATGAGGAGCGCGGGGCCTATCTCGTCGAGGGCGCGGTGACGATCGCCGGGCAGAGCCACGCGCCGGGCGGGCTGCTGGTCTTCCGCCCCAAGGCGGAGATCGTGCTGACGGCGCCGCAGGGGGCGCGGCTGATGCTGCTCGGCGGCGAGCCCCTGGAGGGGCCGCGGCACATCTGGTGGAACTTCGTCTCGAGCTCCAAGGAGCGCATCGAGGCTGCCAAGGCCGATTGGAAGGCCGGCCGCTTTCCGCCGGTGACGGGCGATGGCGAGCTCATTGCGCTGCCGGAATGAGCCTCTCGCTTAACGCGAGATTAAGCGGGCTGCGCGATAGTCGCCCGGAATGCCCGAGGTTCAGGAGCCAGCCGTGGAAAGCGACACCGTCACCGACCTGCGGGCGGCGCTGCGCAGTGAATTCGGCGGCATGTTCGACGAGCTGCGCCGCTTCGTCGACCGCCGCATCGCCGAGCTCAGCACCGAGATCCACGCCACGGTCGAGATGGTGGATTTCAGCGAGACCAATCTGACGCAGCAGCTCGCGCGCATGCATCAGCAGCTCTCGCGCGTGATCGCGCTGCCGGTGGCGGCGACGCGCAACTCCGGCAACGAGCTCGAGACGGTGGTGCAGTCGACCGAGGATGCCGCCAACCGCATCATGGCCGCCGCCGAGAAGATCGCCGCCGCGCTCGACCATGCCGAGCCCAAGCCGGCGGTGCAGGAGCAGCTCAACGCCATCTTCGAGGCCTGCGCCTTCCAGGATCTCACCGGCCAGCGCATCCGCCGCGTGCTCGACCAGCTGAAATCGCTCGACCACATGCTGGAGGAGATGGTGGAGCACAGCCATCCCGACGGCGACGCCGCGCAGAAGGCGCGCGATCCCATCCGCCTCACCTTCGAGATCGCCGGCAAGGGCCCCGATCTCGCGCAGAAGGAAATCGACGCGCTGATGTCGCAGTAAACTCGCGCAGCGAGTTTATCTGCGGCGGCGCCAGCGCCCCGGACTTGATCCGGGGCGCGAAAGCCCGCACCGTCCCGACTAGCCTCGCCTACTTCCAGATCGGCTTGCCGCTGCCCGGCAACCCGTAGCTCGACCATTTCGCCGTGACCTCGGCGATGATCTCCTCGCTCATGCGGATCTGGCGGCCCCACTCGCGGCGCGTCTCGGGCGGCCATTTGTTGGTGGCATCGAAGCCGAGCTTGCCGCCGAGGCCCGACTCCGGCGCGGCGAAATCGAGATAGTCGATCGGCGTGTTCTCCACCACGGTGATGTCGCGCGCCGGATCCATGCGCGTGGCGATCGCCCACATGACGTCGGTCCAGCGCCGCGCATCGATGTCGTCGTCGACGACGATGACGAATTTGGTGTAGACGAACTGCCGCAGGAACGACCACACCCCCATCATCACCCGCTTGGCGTGGCCGGGATAGGCCTTGCGGATCGACACCACCGCGATGCGGTAGGAGCAGCCCTCGGGCGGCAGCCAGAAATCGACGATCTCCGGGAATTGCTGCTGCAGCAGCGGGATGAACACCTCGTTGAGCGCTTCGCCCAGCACCGATGGCTCGTCCGGCGGCCGGCCGGTGAAGGTCGAGAGATAGATGGGCTCGCGCCGCCGGGTGATGGCGCTGATGCTGGAACACCGGGAAGCGATCGACCGCGTTGTAGTAGCCGGTGTGGTCGCCATAGGGGCCTTCCTCGCCCTGCTCGTCGAGCGCGACATGGCCTTCGAGCACGATCTCCGCCTGCGCCGGCACCTTGAGCGGCACCGTCTTGCAATCGACCAGCTCGACCTTGCGGCCGCGCAGCAGCCCGGCGAACTGGTATTCCGAGAGCGTGTCCGGCACCGGCGTCACCGCGGCGAGGATGGTGCCGGGATCGGCGCCGATCACCACCGCCGCCGGCAGCGGCTCGCGCTTCTGCTCCGCCCAGCGCCGGTGGTGCTGAGCGCCGCCGCGATGCCGGAGCCAGCGCATCAGCGTGCGGTCGCGCCCGGTGACCTGCATGCGGTAGATGCCGAGATTGAAATCGTCCTCGCGCCGCTTGCCCGGCCCCTTGGTCACCACCAGCGGCCAGGTGATGAGCGGCGCCGGCTCGCCCGGCCAGCAGCTCTGGATCGGAAGCTCGCCGAGATCGATCTCGCCGCCGGTGAGCACCACCTCCTGGCAGGGCGCGCTCGACACGGTCTTGGGCTTCATCGCCAGCACCGTCTTCAACAGCGGCAGCATCTCGAACGCCTCGCGCCAGCCGCCGGGCGGCTCGGGCTGGCGCAGGAAGGCCAGCGTCTCGCCGATCTCGCGCAGCTGGCGCGGCTCGCGGTCCATGCCCCAGGCGACGCGCTCGACCGTGCCGAAGAGGTTGGTCAGCACCGGCATGGCATAGCGCCCGCCCTCGGGGCGGAGCACGTGCTCGAACAGCACCGCCGGTCCCTGCTCGGCCAGCAGCCTCGTATGGATCTCGGTGATCTCCAGCCGCGGCGAGACCGGCGTGCTCACGCGCACCAGCCTGCCCTCCGCTTCCAGGCGGGTCATGAAGTCGCGGAGCGAGGCGTAGGGCATTGTCTACCTTGTCTTAACGCCGGGCGTGCGACTATAGGTCGGGCTTGCGCTCCGGGCCACTCTCGGCCGCGGGCGGCGGCGTCACGGGATATTGCCATGGCACGCTATTGGGTGATCGGCGGCGAATACGCCGATCTGAGTTTCGAGCGCCTGGCGCCCGGCGCGCGCGAGGAACGCCACGGACCCTTTGCCATCTACGCCGAGGCCTACGCCGTCTGGCAGGCCCGCGCCCGCGCCACCATCGACGACGCCCTCGTGCGCTTCCGGATCGTCGAGGAAGGCGGCGGCAGGCTGGCTTCCTAGGCCGGGAATTCTCCGCCCATCGCTCTTTCACTCGTCATGGCCGGGCCGGCCGCAGGCCGAGTCCCGGCCATCCATGTCTTTGCTACGGCTGCCCAAAGACGTGGATGGCCGTGACAAGCACGGCCATGACGGATGTGGGAACCGTGAGGCCATGCGCCGACTGCGGGCGTCTGCTTAGCCGGAAAGTCGCCACACCACCCCTTCGCGCATCGTGCGGTCCTCGAGGTCGAGCGAGGTCGGCACGCGGTAGCGGGCGATCTCCGCGAGCCCCTCCTTGGGAAGATAGGCGCGGCCGGGATCGCCGAGCAGCACCAGCACGTCGGTGGCGGCCAGCCGCCGCAGCCATTCGGTCAGCCGCTCGGCCAGCGGCCGCTCGTAGCACATGTCGCCGACCAGCACGACCTGCCAGGGCGCGGGGAAGCGGCCGATCACATCGCCGCCCTCGACCGTCACGTCGAGCCGGTTGAGCGCGGCGTTGAGGCCGATCGCGATCGCCGCCACGGCATCGATCTCCGCCGCCACCGCGCGGGCCGCGCCGGCGCGCGCCGCCGCCAGCGCCAGCAGCCCGGAGCCGGCGCCGAAATCGAGCACGCTTCTGCCGCGCACGAGATCGGGATGGTCGAGCACATGGCGCGCCAGCGCCTGGCCGCCCGCCCAGGCGAAGGCCCAGTAGGGCGGCGGCAGCTGCTCGCGCTCGAGCAGCGCCTCGGTCGCCTGCCACAGCGGCGTGATCTCGCTCGCCAGATGAAGGCGGATCTCCGGCACCAGCGGCGGCGCCGCCACCGCGGTATTGGCGCGGATGAAGTCCCGCCGGTCAGGCGACATGCGCGATGATGATGGCGAGGAGCAGGATCCAGCCGGCCCAGCGGTTGGAGCGGAACTTGGCGAGGCAGTCGGCGGGATCGCCGGTATCGACCCGCGCCGCCTGCCACAAGAGCTGCCCCAGCATCAGCGCGAGGCCGGCGTAATAGGGCCAGCGCATGCCCGCGGCATCGCCCGCCGCGACCCAGAGCGCCGCCGCCGCGGCGTAGAAGATGAAGAGCCAGGGCCGCGTGCGCGCGCCCAGCGCCAGCGCCGAGGAGCGGACGCCGATCAGCACGTCGTCCTCCTTGTCCTGATGCGCGTAGATCGTGTCGTAGCCCAAGGTCCAGGCGATGCCGCCGACATAGAGCAGCAGCGCCGCGCGATCGAGCCGGCCCGTCGCCGCCGCCCAGCCCATCAGCGCGCCCCAATTGAAGTTGAGGCCGAGGAAGAATTGCGGCCAGTAGGTCACGCGCTTCATCAGCGGATAGGTGGCCACCAGCAGCAGCACCAGGACGCCCAGCTCGACCGCGAGCCGGTCGAGGCAGGCCAGCACCGCGGCGCCGATCGCGAGCTGCAGCAGCAGGAACAGCGCCGCCTGGCGCAGCGAGACCGCGCCGCTCGGCAGCGGCCGGGTGCGGGTGCGCGCCACCTGCGCGTCGAAATCGCGGTCGATGATGTCGTTGAGCGTGCAGCCGGCGCCGCGCATCGCCATCGCGCCGATGCCGAAGAGCGCCATCAGCCGCCAATCGGGCCAGCGCGGCGCCGCCAGCGCGATCGCCCACCAGCCCGGAAACAGCAGCAGCCAGGTGCCGATCGGCCGGTCGAGCCGGGCGAGGCGGATATAGGGCACCAGCGCCGCCGGCGCGTAGCGATCCGCCCAGTCGCCGGTATATATGTCACTCATGACATGCGTAGCGCCTCGTCGCCGGGCAGAGCAAGTTGCGCTATATCGGCTGTCATCGCTGCGGGCTAGCTGGACTTACACGCGCATGATGTGTTGCTCCGTCCTCGTCATGGCCGGGCCGGCCGCAGGCCGAGTCCCGGCCATGACGAAGGGAAGGGCGCGATGCGTCATGCGCGTGCATCTTGCCCGCCGCCGGCGCCGCGGCCAAGCCCGCCGATGACCGCCGAGACTCGCCTCTTCGTCACCACCGACCTGGCCGGCGGCCTCGCCATCGGCCTTGACCCGTCGCAGGCGCATTACGTCAAGACCGTGCTGCGCCTCGGCCCCGGCGCCGAGCTCGCCCTCTTCAACGGCCGCGACGGCGAATGGCGCGGCCGCATCGACGCGGTGGGCCGCGGCTGGTGCTCGGTGGCGCTTTACGAGCAGAGCCGGGCGCAGGAGCCGCCGGGGGATCTCGCGCTGGTCTTCGCGCCGCTGAAGCGCGGCCGCATCGATTTCCTGGTGGCCAAGGCGACCGAGATCGGCGTCGCGGCGCTCCATCCGGTCTTCACCCGGCGCAGCGTGGTCGAGCGCGTCAATCTCGAGCGCCTGCGCGCCAACGCCATCGAGGCGGCCGAGCAGAGCGAGCGCCTCAGCGTGCCGGATGTCGCCGAGCCGGAGCCGCTGGAGCGGCTGATGGCGCGCTGGCCTGCGGAGCGGCGATTGCTGCTATGCGACGAGAGCGGGGCTGCGCCGCCGATCGCCGAGTTCCTCGCTGCGACGGCTGACGGCGCTTCTGCCGTGCTGGTCGGGCCCGAGGGCGGCTTTGCCGAAACGGAGCTTGACGCCCTCCGGAAACTCCCCTTTGTTTCACCCGTCGGTTTGGGCCCGCGCGTCTTGCGCGCCGATACCGCGGCGCTCGCGGCGCTTGCCGTGCTGCAGGCGCTGACGGGCGACTGGCGCCGTCCACGACGGCGCTGATTTCTCTGGAATTTTCGCGTAGGGGATCGGGGGTTACGTTGTCCGCTCCATCGGCTTCCGGCGGCGCGCCGGTCACCGACAAACGTCAGCTGGTCGAGTATCTCGCCGGCGGCGCCAAGCCGCCGCAGGATTGGCGCATCGGCACCGAGCACGAGAAGTTCGTCTTCCGTCTCGCCGATCACGGCACCGTCGCCTATGAGGGACAGTTCGGTATCCGTGCGCTGCTCGAGGGGTTGCAGCGCTTCGGCTGGAAGCCGGTATTCGACGCGGACAATCTCGTCGGCCTCATCGACGACAAGGGCGGCGCGATCTCGCTGGAGCCCGGCGGCCAGTTCGAGCTGTCGGGTGCGCCGATCGAGACGCTGCACCAGACCTGCGCCGAGGTCACCGAGCATCTGACCCAGGTGCGGGTGGTGACCGGCGAGCTCGGCCTCGGCGTGCTCGGCCTGGGCTTCCATCCCACCGCGCGGCGCGAGGACGTGCCCTGGATGCCCAAGCGCCGCTATGCGGTGATGCGGCATTACATGCCCAAGAAAGGCACGCTCGGCCTCGACATGATGCTGCGCACCTGTACCGTGCAGGTGAATCTCGATTTTGCCGGCGAGGCCGACATGGTGCGCAAGATGCGCATGAGCCTGGCGCTGCAGCCGGTGGTCGCCGCACTCTTCGCCAACTCGCCCTTCGTCGAAGGCAAGCCCAGCGGCTATCTCAGCTATCGCAACCACGTCTGGACCGATGTCGATCCCGACCGCACCGGCCTGCTGCCCTTCGTCTTCGAGCCGGGCTTCGGCTTCGAGCGCTATGTCGACTACATGCTCGACGTGCCGATGTATTTCGTCTACCGCGACGACCGCTATCTCGACGTTGCCGGCCAGTCCTTCCGCGACTTCCTCGCCGGGCGCCTGCCGGGGCTCCCGGGCGAAGTGCCGACCATGAGCGACTGGAACGACCACCTCACCACCGTCTTTCCCGAGGTGCGCCTCAAGCGCTACCTGGAAATGCGCGGCGCCGATGGCGGGCCGTGGCGGCGGCTCTGCGCGCTGCCGGCGCTGTGGACCGGTCTCTTCTACGACGCCGCGGCGCTCGACGGCGCGTCCGCCCTGGTCGCCGATTGGACGCGCGAGGAGCGCGAGCGGCTAAGCCTGGAGATCCCGCGTCTCGGCCTCAAGGCCCCCTTCCGCGGCGGCACGGTGCGCGACATCGCGGCGAGCGTCGTCGATCTCGCCCGCGCCGGGCTGCGGCGGCGCAAGCGGCTCGACGGCACCGGCCAGGACGAGAGCCATTATCTGCTGCCGCTGGCCGAGACCGTCGATACCGGCCGCAGCCCGGCCGAAGCGCTGCTCGAGGATTACGCCACGCGCTGGGGCGGCCGCGTCGATCCGGTTTTCGCCCAGGAAGCTTATTGAAGGGAACTCTGGCGCGACGGCGGCGTTAGTGGGTCGCAGCCACAAAATGCTGCGCAACTTGTCACCCCGCGCCCCGCATCCGGTCCCCCCACGATGCGGGGCGCCTCTTTTCAGTTGCCGAGCCGCAGCGCCGCCCAGCGCGCCGGCTCGCGCGCGCCTTGGCCGGGTGGCAGCCCCGACAGCGACATCCAGCGCGAACGGAACCAGGCAGAGGCCGAGACCTCGACCTTGAGCTGCCGGCTCGGCGGCGGCCCGTCCAGGCCGAGCGCCGGCCAGGGGATCAGCGCCTCGCCGACGATGCGCGGCTGGTCGGCCCCGAAATAGAGCGCCTGCGCTCCCGGCACGTCGGGGCAGGAGGTGGCGGCATGCTCGCCGGGCGCGCCGGCGCAGAGCCGCGCCGTCATCGGCGGATGGTCGTGCTCCTTGCCGCGCGGCGGAATGAAATAGAGCGTGAAGCGCCGGGGCCCGGCGCCGGCATCGACGTCGAGCTCGAGGCGATAAGCCTCGCTCAGCGGGAAATCGCCGTCATAGGCCAGCAAGTCGAGATCGTAATAATCCTGTCCGATGGTGGCGAGCGCGAGGCCCGCATCGCTCCACGAGAGATAGGCCTCGCCGAACGCCACCTCGCCCGGCGCCGGCTTCAGCGGCGGCAGCAGCGATTGCGGCTTCGGCCAGTCCACCAGCGAGCCGTGCGTCGGATCGATGTCGGCGCGCGGCACGGTGAAGCCCGCGAGACGCTGGCGCGGCAGCGGCGTTGCAGCGGCGTGGATCCGCGGCAGCGCGCGATTGGCGGCGCCGAGCGCCGCGACCAGCGCCTCGTAAGGCCGGTCGCGGATGTCGACGAGGCCGAAATTGTAATCCTCGCGATCGGCGCGGCCGCCTTCGGGATAGTCGTAATACTGGAACCAGTGCAGCCCGACGAGATCGGGACGGGCGGCGAAGTTCCGCGCCGCCGCCGCGGCGCCGCGGGCGCGCTCGGCCTGGGTCTCGACGGTCATGAGATGGCCGTTGTTGCGGTTGCCGGTGCGGTTCTGTTGCGCCGCGTAGAACCATTCCGAGACCAGCACGGGCGTCCTGGGCGCGAGCGCCGCGAGGCCGTCGAAGTAATAGGGCGCAACCCAGCCTTCGGGGCTGTCGACGTTGTAGTTGGTGGCGATGACATCGACGTGTCGCGCTTCGGCCTTCACCGCCACCGGGTCGTAATAGATCGGCAGCCGGTCGCCGAAGAAGAGCGCGTCGGGATCGGCCGCGTGCAGCGCCCGCGCCGCCAGATCGTAATAATGCTCGGCGACGATCCCCGTCCATTGCCGCACCGCGTCGCTGCCATGACCGCCGGGCCTGAGCCGCGTCACTTTCTGCGTCTCGAGCAGGCCCGCCCAGTCGCCGACGCCGTCGGGCGGCACGAAATCCGCCACGAAGCGCCGCCAATCGCCGTGATAATGCTGTTTCAGCGCGGCGAGCCAGCGCCGCTTGGTGTAGTTGTCCTTGGGCTTGGCCGAATAGAAGGTGAAGAGCGCGCCGCCCCACCAGCCGACCTCGTTGTCGCTGAAATATCCCATGCGATAGGGCGTGCCGCGAAACGGCGCGGTGAGGTGCCGCGCCTCCTGCCGCATCCGTTCGGGCATGGCGGGATCGAAGGGGTCGAACCAGTGGAATTTCGCGAGCCGCCCGAGTTCGAGGTTGATGGCGCTCGGCAGCCGCAGCGCCTGCGGCGGCAGCGACCAGGCGCCGATCGAGTTGAAGCCCCAGCCGAGGAGGCGCTGGCGCGTGGCGCCTTCCCAGGCCTGCAGGCTCTCCGCCGTCTCGCGCCAGTCGTAATGCGGCCGGTTGAGATGCGCGCCCGAGGCGCCGCCATCCACCACATTGACGCCGATCGAGAAGAAGCGCTCGCCGCAGGGCGTGCGCAGCCACGCATGGCCCTCGGCATCGCGCTCGACGCTCCAGCGCGTCGACGGTGCCGCGGCAAGATCGCAGGCCCGCGCCGGCACCGCCAGCATCACCCCCGCCAGCAGCGCCAGCGCGGCGCCGCGCAGCAACCCCTCGATCCTCAAAAGCAACAGACGCGAAGCTTTGCGGAGTACGTTGCAATTCACCAGCGTCATGCCCGGCCTTGTGCCGGGCATCCACGTCTTGCAATCGTCGGGTGAAAGGCGTGGATGGCCGGGTCAAGCCCACAGCTGTCCGGTTCGGGTTTCAGTTCCACTGGAGGGTCATTTGAGCGGCGTTGATCTGCGGGGGTGGATCGAGCTGCAACAGTCGATCGATGGGCCTGCGGTGCATCAGGTTGGCGCGAACCAGTCTGGCGAAGGCGAGAGGGCTTCGAATGGCGGTTTGCGTCGCCTGAGCGAGGCGAAGCAGCAGGAAGGCGATCAGCGCCACCGCGATCTGGATACGCACGGCGTTTTCGGAGGTGCCGAGGAAGTGGTTGATCTTCAGGACCTGCTTGACCCAGCGGAAGAACAGTTCGATCGCCCAGCGGCGCTGGTAAAGATCGGCGATTTCCTGGGCGGTTGCGTCGAGGTCATTGCTCAGCAGGCGCAAGATCTTGCCCGCCTCGGTCATGACCCGGACCTCGCGCACGGCGTGTTGCATGGGGTTGCGCCGGTTGTTGCACTGGCGCGCGGGGAGGAAGCCGATGCGATCGCTGAGGATCGTGCTGTCTTGGGGCAGAGGCAGCTCCTCGATGAGTTCGAGCGGGGTGTTGGACTTGAAGCGGGTCACGATCCGGCATTGCGCCGCGTCGAGTTTCGCCCACCAGCCATAGTCGTAGTAACCGAGGTCGAAGACATAGGTGGCTCCGGCGTCGATCGGCATCTGTTGCGCAACGCTGATGTCGGTGACGTTCGCCGCGCTGACCGCGGCGTAGATCGGCCGATCGGCGTCGGCATCGTAGATGACGTGCACCTTGGCACCGCAGACCCCGGCCGAGAACCGCGCCCAGTCGGCGCTGTATCCGGTCAGACGCACACCTGTGGCGTCGATGAGATAGGTGGTTTCGGCAAGCTTGCGGCGCAGCCCACGATGGGCCTGCGCCATCAGTCATCGCCAGAAGCTCGGCGAACATCGCCGCCGGCCGCACCGCATTGGCATCGCTCAGTGTCGAGCGCCGCGGTGGCTCGACACCCAGATGGTAGAGCCGGTCCGCGTGGCTCTCCAAGCCGTCCACGATCTCGCGCAGGCTTAAGGCGCCCGAAAGCTGCCCATGCAGCAGCGCCACGAACTGGCTCTTCGTCGTCAGCCGGCGGACGCCCGCATCAGCCCCATGGGCTTCCACCATCCGATCGAACACAGGCCACGGAACGTGCTTAAGAACACTATGAAGTACGCTATTCTGATGCCGCATGGCGTCGATCCTCATTTCGTGTCCCGGAACGTTTGCCGACGTCCAGGACCGAGTAGAATCAACGCCATGCGCTTCGTCCACAAAAACCGAACCGGACAGCCGTGGGTCAAGCCCGGCCATGACGACAAAGGAGGCGGAGGAAAAGTGCAGGAACGACGTCATGCCGCGGAGCAGAGGCGATCCGTCACGCCGCCGTGCCGCCGACGGTGAGGCCGTCCATGCGCAGCGTCGGCTGGCCGACGCCGACCGGCACGCCTTGCCCGTCCTTGCCGCAGGTGCCGATGCCGTCGTCGAGCTTGAGGTCGTTGCCGATCATGCTGATGCGGGTGAGCGCGTCGGGGCCGTTGCCGATCAGCGTCGCCCCTTTCACCGCCGGGCCGACCTTGCCGTCCTCGATGAGATAGGCCTCCGAGGCCGAGAACACGAACTTGCCCGAGGTGATGTCGACCTGGCCGCCGCCGAAATTCACCGCATAGATGCCGCGCTTCACCGAGGCGATGATCTCCTGCGGCTCGGTGGTGCCGGCCAGCATGTAGGTGTTGGTCATGCGCGGCATCGGCGCGTAGCCATAGCCCTGGCGCCGGCCGTTGCCGGTGGGGCGCATGCCCATGAGCCCGGCATTGAGCCGGTCCTGCATGTAGCCTTTGAGGATGCCGTCCTCGATCAGCACGGTGCGCGAGGAGGGCGTGCCCTCGTCATCGACGGTGAGCGAGCCGCGCCGGTCCTTCAGCGTGCCGTCATCGACCACGGTGACGCCCTTGGCCGCGACGCGCTGGCCGATGAGCCCGGCAAAGGCCGACGTCTTCTTGCGGTTGAAATCGCCTTCGAGCCCGTGGCCCACCGCCTCGTGCAGCATGACGCCGGGCCAGCCCGGCCCCAGCACCACCGGCATCTCGCCCGCCGGCGCCGGCACCGAGCCGAGATTGACCAGCGCCTGGCGCAGCGCCTCGTCGACCTGGGACTGCCATTGCTGCGGATCGAAATAGCGCTGGTACTCGACGCGCCCGCCGGCGCCCGAGGAGCCCGTCTCCATGCGGTCGCCGTCGCCGACCACGACGCTGACACTGAGCCGCACCAGCGGCCGGATGTCGCCGACGCGCGTGCCGTCGGCGCGGATGATCTCCACCGCCTGCCAGGTGCCCGCCAGCGAGGCCGTCACCTGGCGCACCCGCGGATCCCGGCTGCGCGCATAGGCGTCGATCGCCGCCAGCAGCTTCGCCTTCTCGGCGAACTCGATCTGCGACAGCGGGTTGGCGTCGGTGTAGAGGCTCTGATTGGTGCCTTGCGGCGGCAGTGCGAGGCTCGCGCTGCCGCCATGCTTCACCGCCCGCACCGTGGCGCCGGCGCGGCGGATGGCATCCTCGGAGAGCTCCGAGGCATGGGCGTAGCCCGCCGCCTCGCCGGACAGCGCGCGCAGGCCGAAGCCCTGCGCCGTGTCGAAGCTCGCGCTCTTGATCCGCCCGTCGTCGAAGGCCAGGCCTTCGGACTGGCTGTATTCGAGGAAGAGCTCGCCGTCATCCATGCCGTGGAGCGCCTCGGCGACGATCTTCTCGACGCGGGCGCGGTCCATGCCGGTGCGGGTGAAGAATAGCGCGTCGGTGCGGGCGAGATCGCTCATGGGGTTGCTCCTTCTCTGCCGCTTCTTTGCCAGAGCCGCGCCTCGGGCGCCAGGGGGAAGCGCTCACTCCCCGGGATATGGGGTCCGCCGGCGCTTGGCGCCACCGGTCCCTCCGGCGCCGTTAGTGGCCCGCAGGGTCCCCCGCGCATTCGGCTGGAACCCCGACAACCGCCGCGGCATAAAGTCGCAATGTTGCGGTTGGCGTCGCGTTCGGCGTGGCGCTATTACGGGGGGCGTCCGGCGCGCCTGCCGGCGCGGTTGTCGGCGTCGCGGCCTTTCGTGTAGGGTCGCGCCGCCTTGGCCGCCGCCGCGGCGGCGGGACGATCGGCCGGGGGGCAAGGAGCGGACGGGCGGGGGGCCTGTCGGCTGCCGCCTGCCGCCACATCCGATGAGAGGGGCTCGACTGGCATGGGATCGGTTCGCGGAGCGGGTGGTATCGGGGGCTGGGCGCGGCGGCTCAGGGCGGGGCTCGGCGCGGCCGTCGCCGTCCTGCTGCTGGCGCCGGCGGCGTTCGCCGAGGAGGCGGTGGATTGGCAGCTCGGCATGCAGCCGGCGGCGACGCCGGTGCGCGAGCATATCGACGCGCTCCATGACGAGCTGCTGGTCATCATCACCCTCATCACCCTCTTCGTGCTGGGGCTGCTCGTCTATGTCATTTTCCGCTTCAACGCCAAGCGCAACCCGACGCCGTCGCAGACCACGCACAACACCGTGCTGGAGCTGCTGTGGACGACGGTGCCGATCCTGATCCTGGTGGTGATCGCCATCCCGTCCTTCAAGCTGCTCTATTACAACGATCACATCCAGCATGCCGATCTGACGCTGAAGGTCACCGGCCATCAGTGGTATTGGAGCTACGAATATCCCGACAACAAGGATGTCAGCTTCGACAGCGCGATCGTCGACGCGAAGGATCTGAAGCCCGGGCAGCCGCGGCTGCTCGAGGTCGACAATCCCGTCGTCGTGCCGGTCGGCGCCAAGGTGCGCGTCCTCGTCACCAGCACGGACGTGATCCACAGCTGGTTCGTGCCCCCGGCCGGCGTCCAGGAATACGCCGTCATCGGCCGCACCAACGAGAGCTGGATGCAGTTCGACCACGCCGGCACCTATTACGGCGAGTGCAACCAGATCTGCGGCCTCGACCACCCCTTCATGCCGATCGAGATCAAGGCGGTGGCCAAGGCCGATTTCGACAAATGGGTCGCCAATCCGAAGATGAAATTCGCCGAGAACGGCCAGCCGCTCGCGGTCCAGACCGCCGAAGCGCGCTGAGACAGCATCCCACGAGGTAAAGCGCCATGTCCTATGGATCGACCGCCCATGACGGGCACGCCCATGACGATCACCGGCCGGGCTTCGTCACCCGCTGGCTGCTGTCCACCAACCACAAGGACATCGGCACGCTCTACCTCGTCTTCGCCATCACCGCCGGGCTGATCGGCGGCCTGCTCTCGGTGCTGATGCGCATCGAGCTGATGACGCCGGGCGATCACCTGCTGCACGGCAACCATCAGCTCTACAACGTCATGATCACCGCCCACGGCCTCATCATGGTGTTCTTCATGGTGATGCCGGCGATGATCGGCGGCTTCGGCAACTGGTTCGTGCCGATCATGATCGGCGCGCCCGACATGGCCTTCCCGCGGCTCAACAACATCAGCTTCTGGCTGCTGGTGCCGTCCTTCTGCCTGCTGCTGGGCTCGGCCTTCGTGCCCGGCCCGCCCGGCGGCGACGGCGCCGGCGTCGGCTGGACGCTCTACGTGCCGCTCTCGGGAACGGAGGGCCATCCCGGCCCCGCCGTCGACATGGTGATCTTCGCGCTGCATCTCGCCGGCGCCTCCTCGATCCTCGGCGCCATCAATTTCATCACCACCATCTTCAACATGCGCGCGCCGGGCATGACGCTGCACAAGATGCCGCTCTTCGTGTGGTCGATCCTGGTGACCGCGTTCCTGCTGCTGCTGGCGCTGCCGGTGCTGGGCGGCGCCATCACCATGCTGCTCACCGACCGCAATTTCGGCACCGCCTTCTTCAAGCCCGAGGGCGGCGGCGACCCGCTGCTGTTCCTGCACCTGTTCTGGTTCTTCGGCCATCCCGAGGTCTACATCATGATCCTGCCGGGCTTCGGCATGATCAGCCAGATCGTCTCGACCTTCTCCAAGAAGCCGGTCTTCGGCTATCTCGGCATGGCCTATGCCATGGTGGCGATCGGCGTCATCGGCTTCGTGGTCTGGGCGCACCACATGTTCACCACCGGCATCAGCGTCGACACGCGGGCCTATTTCACCGCCGCGACGATGGTGATCGCCGTGCCCACCGGCATCAAGATCTTCTCCTGGATCGCCACCATGTGGGGCGGCTCGATCGAGTTCAAGACGCCGATGCTGTGGGCGGTGGGCTTCATCTTCCTGTTCACCGTCGGCGGCGTCACCGGCGTGGTGCTGGCCAATGCCGGCGTCGACGTGGCGCTGCACAACACCTATTACGTGGTGGCGCATTTCCACTACGTGCTGTCCTTGGGTGCCGTGTTCTCGCTGTTCGCGGGCTTCTACTACTGGATCGGCAAGATGAGCGGCCGCCAGTACAACGAGACCTTCGGCAAGATCCATTTCTGGACGACCTTCATCGGCGTCAACCTGACCTTCTTCCCGATGCACTTCCTCGGGCTCGCCGGCATGCCGCGGCGCATCAGCGACTATCCCGATGCGTTCGCCGGCTGGAACTTCGTGGCCTCGATCGGCGCCTACATCTCCTACGCCGCGACCCTGTGGTTCGTCTTCGTCGTCTTCCACACCTTGCTCGCCGGCAAGAAGGCGGCGGCCAATCCCTGGGGTCCGGGGGCGACGACGCTGGAATGGACGCTGCCCTCGCCGCCGCCCTTCCATACCTACGAGGAGCTGCCGCACATCGCGCCCACCGCCGGGCATTGACGGGGGAGCGGGAGGAAGCGTGAGCGATCTCTCCACATCTCCGGCCGCCGGCGCCGTCGCCGAGCTGCCGGCGGTCGGCGATTACGTCGCGCTGCTGAAGCCGCGGGTGATGTCGCTCGTCGTCTTCACCGGCTTCGTCGGGCTCTATCTCGCGCCCGGGCATCTCCATCCGGTGCTGGCGGGCATCGCCGTGCTGTGCATCGCCATCGGCGCGGGCGCGGCCGGCGCCATCAACATGTGGTACGACCGCGACATCGACGCGGTGATGCGGCGCACCCGCGGACGGCCGCTGCCGGCGGGCCGCATGGCGCCGGGCGAGGCGCTGGGCTTCGGCTGCGTGCTCGCCGTCGCCTCGGTGCTGGTGATGGGGCTCGCCGTCAACTGGGTGGCGGCGGCGCTGCTGGCGCTCACCATCGCCTTCTACATCCTCGTCTACACCGTCTGGCTGAAGCGCCGCACGCCGCAGAACATCGTCATCGGCGGCGCCGCCGGCGCCTTTCCGCCGGTGGTCGGCTGGGCCGCGGTGACCGGCGATGTCGGCTGGCCGGCGCTGCTGCTCTTCGCCCTCATCTTCTTCTGGACGCCGCCGCATTTCTGGGCGCTCTCGCTCTACCGCTGCGGCGACTACGCGCGGGCCGGCGTGCCGATGCTGCCGGTGGTGGCCGGCGCGCGCGAGACCAAGAAGCAGATGCTGGTCTACACGCTGCTGCTCTGGCCGCTGGCGCTGGCGCCGGCGCTGATCGGCGTCGCCGGCGCACTCTATTTCGCGCTGGCGCTGGCCTTGAGCGCGCTCTTCACGCTGGCCGCCATCCGCGTCTGGCGCGATCCCGGCGAGGGCGCGGCGCGGCAGATGTTCGGCTTCTCCATCCTCTATCTCTTCCTGCTCTTCGCCTTCCTGGTGATCGATCGCGCGCCGGGACTGGCCGGAATGGTGGGGTGAGCGGTGAAGGATCTCGCCGCCATGGCCGATGACCGCCAGTCCCGGCAGCGCGCGCGCAACCGCGCGCTGCTGCTGGTGCTGCTGGGGGTGGTGGCGCTCTTCTACGTCATGGCGCTGGTCAAGATGGGGGCGTTCTGATGCGCGTCTCCGGGCGCCGCGCCACGGTCTTCGAGAAGCTGCAATGCTTCTGCTTCACCAAGCAGCATTTCGCGCCCGGAGAGAGCGCCGACCTCGCCGTTTCGTTCTTCGTCGATCCCGACATCGCCAGCGATCCCAACACCCGCAACGTCGATACCATCTCGCTCACCTACACCATGTTCCGCGCCAAGGACGACGCGCCCGCGCGTACCGCGGCGCTCATCCCCTCGGCCCAATGACGCGCGTCCTCCCTCCTTCGCCAGAGAGACCGACATGAGCACCGCCCACGACGCACCCAAGCACCCTTATCATCTCGTCGATCCCAGCCCCTGGCCGATCTTCGGCGCGCTCGCCGCCGGCATCATGTTCGGCGGCACCGTGCTCTACATGCATGGTGGGCCGCTCTGGCTGATAGCACCCGGCGTGCTCGGCATCCTCACCGTCATGTTCCTGTGGTGGCGCAACGTCATCCGCGAAGGCGAGCATGAGGGCCACCACACGCCGGTGGTGCAGATCGGGCTGCGCTACGGCATGGCGCTCTTCATCGCCTCCGAGGTGATGTTCTTCGCCGCCTTCTTCTGGGCCTTCTTCACCTCGAGCCTCTTCCCGGTCGGCGGCATCTGGCCGCCCAAGGGCATCCATCCCTTCAATCCCTGGGAGATCCCCTTCCTCAACACGCTGATCCTGCTGACCTCGGGCACGACGGTGACCTGGGCGCATCACGCGCTGCTGGAGAACAACCGCAAGGGGCTGATCCAGGGGCTCGGCCTCACCGTAATCCTGGGCATCACCTTCACCTGCCTGCAGGCCTACGAGTACAGCCACGCCGCCTTCGGCTTCAAGGACGGGATCTATCCCTCGACCTTCTTCATGGCGACCGGCTTCCACGGCGCCCATGTCATCATCGGCACCACCTTCCTGGCGGTGAATTTCTTCCGCGCGCTCGCCGGCCATTTCAAGCCCGACCATCATTTCGGCTTCGAGGCGGCGGCGTGGTACTGGCATTTCGTCGACGTGGTCTGGCTGTTCCTCTTCATCTGCATCTATTGGTGGGGCAGCGGCGGCGCCGCCGCCGCCGGGTGACGCGCCGCGCGCGGTCGCGCTAGCCGGCCGCTGCCACGCGCAGGAAGGTCGCGATGATGCGGCCGCCGGCGCGCAGCGTGCCGCCCAGCGAGCCCGCGACCTTGGAGCGGCCGCCGCGGCGGCGGCGATAGGGCATCGGCAGCTCGAGGATGCGCAGCCGCCGGCGCGCCGCCTTCATCTGCATCTCGATGTTCCAGCCATAGCCCATCTCGCGCATGCCGAGCTGCGCCAGGCAGTCGCGCCGGATCGCGCGATAGGCGCACATGTCGCTGTAGCGCACGCCGTAGAGCGCGCCGATGCCGCGCCCGGCGAGATATCCCGCGGCGAGCTGGTGCCAGCTCATCGCGCCCGTCTCGCGCTCGCCGCGGGCGCGCGACGCGATGACGAAATCATGCGTGCCGGCGCGGATGGGCTCGACCAGCCGCGCCATGCAGGTCGCCGCGATCGGCGCCGTCGCCGTCCATGAACACGATGATGCCGCAGGCGGGCGAGGCGGCCGCGGCGCCGGCGACGCAGGCGCGGCCGTAGCCGCGCCCCGTCCGCCGGGATCACGCGCGCGCCGGCGGCCGCGGCGATCGCCGTCCGTGCCGTCGCTGCTGCCGCCGTCGACGACGATGATCTCGGCGGCCAGATCGCGCGGGATCTCGCCGACCACCGCGGCGATCGCCGCGGCCTCGTTCAGCGTCGGGATGACGACGGCGACGCTCAGAGGCTCCATCGCAGCCCGCAATTCTCGCACGGCCGCGGCGGCGCGTCGGAGATCAGCGCGGCGCGGAACTCCTGATAGGCGGCGCCGTTCCAGATCTCGCGCAGGCTCTGCTGCGTGGCGTCGCCCAGCGTGTAGCCGGCATAGCCGCGCGCCGAGAACGGCGCGATGCAGCAGGGCAGCGCGCGGCCATGCGCGGTGAAATACATCAGCGACCAGGGCCGCCGGCAGGCCGACCAGGGCTGCGCCTCGCCGCCGCGCTTCAGGCTGAGTGCCGGGCTCGGTCGCGCCCGAGGCGTCGATGCTGACGCCGAGCGCGCGGCCGATCGCCTGCGCTCGCCGCGATCGCCGCCTCCTCTTCGCGCTGCGTCGTCTCGAACAGCGAGGATTCGCGCGCGCGCCAGGCCGCGGCCGAGATCGTCGAACACCAGGCGCTGAAGATGCACCTCGCCGCACGCCGATGCGCGCCGCCAGCCGCACGAACTCCGGCAGCTGGTCGATGGTCTCCTTGAGGCCGGTCAGCCACAGCGAGACGCGCGGGCCAGCCGCGCCGATCTCGCGCTGCAGCGCGGTGAACTCGCCGACGTTGCGCACGATGCGGTCGAACATGTCCTTGCCGCGCACCTTGAGGAAGCTGGCGGCATCGGCGGCGTCGAGCGAGACGCGCAGCTCGTCCAGCCCGGTCGCGATCAGCTCGCGGCGCTTCCTGGGGGCGAGCAGCGTGCCGTTGGTGTTGAACAGCACGTAGACGCCGCGATCCTTCAGATAGCGGATCATGCGCGGCAGGTCCTTCACCATCATCGGCTCGCCGACGCCGTGCAGCACCGCGCGCGCGAGGCCGGGAAGCTGGTCGACGATGCCGGTGAAGAGCTCCCAGCTCATATCGGCCGGCGGCTCCAGCGCCTCGAAGGTGCGCGGGCAGGTCTCGCACAGCAGGTTGCAGCGGTTGGTGACCTCGAGATAGACGCAGACCGGCGGCGCCTCGGCGATGGCCGAGCGCCGCTCGCCCACCGTCTCGAAATAGCGCTTGGCGATGGCGGGTTCCGGAAGCGACATGGGGAGCGGGCTCCTTGCGCGCGGCGTCAGCCGGCGGCGGTGAGGGCGAGGCGGTCGCCGAGGTCGAGCCGCGCCAGGCAGGCGGCCGTGGCGGGTGCGGCGTAAGGTGCGAGCGCGCCCGCGGGCGCCGCGGCGCCGGTCTCGCGCCGCAGCCGCTCGAGCGCCGCGGCGTCATCGACATCGTACCAGGAGGCGAGCTCGACGGTGGCGAGGCCGAGCGCGTGCGCCCGGGCGCGCGTCTGCGCCGCGACCGCGCCCGTGCTCCAGGCGATGTCCTCGAAGAGAGCGGCGTAGGGCGCGGTCATGCCGATGAGGTAGTAGCCGCCGTCATCGGCTGGCCCCAGCACCATGCGCTCGCCCGGCTCGGCCAGTGCCCGGGCCGCCTCGGCCAGCAGCGCGGTGGGCAGCGTCGGGCTGTCGGAATTGAGCAGGCAGACGGCGCGATGGCCGCGGGCGAACAGCGCCTCGGCTGCGTGCAGCAGCACGCGGCCGAGGCCCTGGACGCGCGGCGGCGTCTCGCTGCTGCCATCGGCCAGCACCAGGCCGGTCCCCGGCGCCAGCATGCCGTCGAAGAGCCGCTCCGATCCCGCCGGCGCATAGGCGATGTAGCCTTGGATCGCCGCCTGGCGCCCGGCGAGGCGGATGTTCTCGGTGATGTCGCTGAGGAAGCTGGCGCTGAGCGCGCTCGCCGCTTCCGGCGTCAGCGGCGGCACCAGCCGCGTCTTGACCTGGCCGGCGCTCGGCGCCTTCGCCATCACCGCGATGGCGCAGCCGGTCGGCGGAGCGGGCGCGGGGTCCCCGCTCACGGCCCGCTGAACCAGGTGTAGGCGAAGCCGTAGGCGGATCGGCGCTCGGGCATGGCTCCTTCGCCGTCGCGCTTCGGGAGCGCGGCGCTGTGCCTATCCGTTCGCCGCCGGCGCGACAAGGTTACACCGCCGTCATCCCGCCGCGGGGGATCAGCCGCCGAGGACCTCGATCCCGACCTCGACATTGCCGCGGGTGGCGTGGGAATAGGGGCAGATCTTCTCATGCGCCTCCTTGACCAGCGCCTCGAGCGTCGCCTGCGGCAGCGTGCGCTCCTCGACCTGCATCTTGACCGCGATGCCGAAGCCGCCGCCCTCGCGCGGGCCGATCGACACGGCGCAGGTGACCTTCGCCTGTGTCGCGTCCTGCTTGTGCTGCTTGGCGACGAAGTCGAGCGCGCCGCCGAAGCAGGCGGCATAGCCGGTGGCGAAGAGATGCTCGGGCGTGGTGGTGCCGGGCTTGCCCGGCCCGCCCATGGCCTTCGGCACCGAGAGGTTGACCGAGACGGAGCCGTCGCTCGCCTCGCTATGGCCGTTGCGGCCGCCGATGGCGGTCGCGGTTGCCGTGAAGAGCGGTTTGATCTTGTCCATGGCGCACCGGCTCAAAGGGGAGGGGAGAGGCCGAGTCTTGGGCGGGCGCCGGCCCCCGTCAACCCAAACCCGGGTTGTGCAGGGTCTCTTCACGCCGTTATGATCGCCGCCCAGCCGGCGAAGCGCGCCGGCGAAGCCGGGGAGAACAGCGTCATTGGCCGCCATGGGTCACGAACCGCCCGATGCCATCTACCCGCCGGTCTCGATCCCCGCGGCGGCGCTCGGCTGCCGCTGTCCGCGCTGCGGCGAAGGGCCGCTCTATGACGGGCTGCTCAGCGTGGCGCCGTCCTGCAGCCGCTGCGGCCTCGATTTGCGGGCCGAGGATGCGGGCGACGGGCCTGCGGTCTTCGTCATCCTCATCCTCGGCGCGGTCGTCGTCGGCCTCGCCATCCTGGTCGAGATCCTGTTCGCGCCGCCGCTCTGGGTCCATATCGTGCTGTGGACGCCGCTGGTGCTGGGCGGCAGCATCCTGCTGCTGCGCACGCTGAAGGCCGGCCTCATCGCGCTGCAATACCGCCACCGCCATCTCGGCGCCTGAGCGGTGCGCCGTCCCTTGTCTTTCCCGGCGAAAACTCTAGTTTGCCCGATCCTCACCGGCGCGATGATGGCGGATGTTCACTGACGACCCGATGCGCAGGAAATCGCTGTTCTGGCCGAGCCTCTTCGCGCTGGGCGGCATCCTCGTGCTGCTCGGCCTCGGCTCCTGGCAGGTGGAGCGCCTCTTCTGGAAGGAGCGTCTCATCGCCGAGCGCCATGCGGCGGTGACCGCGCCGCCGGTGGCGCTGCCCGACAGCCGCGAGGCCGCGCGCGCCCTCGACTACCACCGCGTCAGCGCCACCGGCACCTTCATGCCCGGCCGCGAGCTCTTCCTGGGCGCGACCGACGATGACGGCCATCTGGGATATCACGTCATCGAGCCGCTGCGTCTGGCCTCGGGCGCAGTGCTGCTGGTCGATCGCGGCTACGTGCCCGAGGACAAGAAGCTGCCCGCGACGCGCGAGGCCGGCGAGCCCAAGGGCGAGGTCACGATCACGGGCCTGCTGCGGCTGCCGCCGCGCTCGAAGCCGCATTGGTTCCTGCCGGCCAACAATCCCGATCGGAACTACTGGTTCTGGGTCGACATTCCGGCCATGGCGGCGGCGGAGTCGCTCGACCGCGTGCTGCCCTTCTATGTCGATGCCGACAAGACGCCCAATCCCGGCGGCTTGCCGGTGGGCGGCCAGACGCGGCTCGACCTGCCCAACAACCATCTGCAATACGCCATCACTTGGTATGCGCTGGCGGTGGCGCTGGCGATCATCGCCTTCATCTTCCTGCGCCGCCGCGCCCGCGGAGAGGAATAGTGGGCGCGACCACCTATGCCGCGCTCGAGGCCCGCTTCGCCCGCATCGGCGCGGTCCAGGACGCCGCCGCCATGCTGCACTGGGACGCCGCCGCGATGATGCCCGCGGGCGGCGCCGGCGCGCGCGCCGAGCAGCTCGCGACGTTGCGCCTCATCGCGCATGAGGCGCTGACCGACCCGGCGATGGCCGAGCTGCTCGCCGCCGCCGAGGCGCAGGGCGGGCTCGACGAGTGGCAGCGCGCCAACCTCGCCGAGATGCGGCGGCGCTGGCGGCACGCGACCGCCGTGCCCGGCGACCTCGTGGAGGCCCTCTCCCGCGCCTGCTCCGCCTCCGAGATGCGCTGGCGCGAGGCGCGGCCCGCCGGCGATTTCGCCGCCATCCTGCCGGATCTCAGGCGCGTGCTGGGCCTGGTGCGCGAGGTGGCCTCCGCCAAGGCGGCGCGGCTCGGCACCACGCCCTACGAGGCGCTGCTCGACGAGTACGAGCCCGGCGGCAGCACCGCCGCCATCGATGATCTCTTCGACGATCTCGCGCGGCGCCTGCCGCAGCTCATCGGCGGCGCGCTCGAGCGCCAGGCCGCGCGCGGCGCGGCGCTGCCGCTCGAAGGCCCGTTCCCGATCGAGGCGCAGCGCCGGCTCGGCCGGACGCTGATGCAGCGTCTGGGCTTCGACTTCGAGCATGGCCGGCTCGATGTCAGCCTGCATCCCTTCTGCGGCGGCACGCCCGACGATGTCCGCCTCACCACGCGCTACGACGAGGGCGATTTCGGCCGCGCGCTGATGGGCGTGCTGCACGAGACCGGCCATGCGCTCTACGAGCGCGGCCTGCCCGCCTCCTGGCGCCGCCAGCCGGTGGGCGACGCGCGCGGCATGAGCGTCCATGAGAGCCAGTCGCTGCTGGTCGAGATGCAGGCCTGCCGCTCGCGCGAATTCGCCGAGTTCGTGGCGCCGCTGCTGCGCGAGGCCTTCGGCGGCCGCGGTCCCGCCTGGGAGCCCGGCAATCTCTATCGCCTCAACACCAGCGTCGCGCGCTCGCCGATCCGCGTCGATGCCGACGAGGTCACATATCCCGCCCATGTCATCCTGCGCTACCGGCTGGAGCGGGCGATGATCGCGGGCGATCTCGCGCCCGAGGATCTGCCCGGGGCGTGGAACGCGGCGATGCGCGAGCTCGTTGGCATCGTGCCTGCCAGCGACCGCGAGGGCTGCCTGCAGGACATCCACTGGTACGACGGCGCCTGGGGCTATTTCCCGACCTATACGCTGGGCGCGATGACCGCGGCGCAGCTCTTCGCCGCCGCGCGCGCCGCCGATCCCGCCATTCTGCCGGGGATAGCCCGCGGCGATTTCGCGCGGCTCCTCGCCTGGCTGCGCGCCCATGTGCATGCCCAGGGCTCGCGCTACGCGACCGCCGATCTCATCGCGCAGGCGACCGGCCGCCCCCTCGACGCCGCCGCCTACGGGCGCCATCTGGAGGCGCGCTACCTCGCCGCGTGACGCAAGTGGTGAGTTTTTCTCCGCCCGGCGCATCTCGAAACAACAAGCGGACGCAGCGATGAACGACCGGCTGACCCAGGAAACCCTGAGCAAGGTCCCCGAGGTCACCCTCGTCTTCTGGATCATCAAGATCGCCGCCACCACGCTCGGCGAGACCGGCGGCGACAGCGTGACGATGACGCTGGGCTGGGGCTATCTCGCCGGCACCGCGTTATTCCTCGGCCTGCTCGTCGTGCTCGTCGCGGCGCAGATCCTGGCCCGGCGGTTTCACGTCTTTCTCTATTGGGCGACGATCGTCGCCTCCACCACCTTCGGCACCACCATGGCCGATTTCGCCGACCGCTCGCTCGGCATCGGCTATGCCGGCGGCGCCACGCTGCTGTTCCTCTGCCTGGCGGCGGTGCTCGGCCTCTGGTACCTGGCGCAAGGCACCATCGCGGTGACCACCGTGAGCACGCCCGGGGTCGAGATCTTCTACTGGGCGGCCATCACCTTCTCGCAGACGCTCGGCACCGCGCTCGGCGACTGGGCGGCCGACACCGGCGGCCTCGGCTATGAGGGCGGCGCGCTGCTCTTCGCCGCCGGGCTCGCCATCATCGCCGCGCTTTATTTCTGGACCGGCATCTCGCGCGTGCTGCTGTTCTGGGCCGCCTTCATCCTGACGCGCCCGCTCGGCGCCACCGTCGGCGACTTCCTCGACAAGCCGGTGAGCCATGGCGGCCTCGCCTTGAGCCGCCCGCTCGCCTCGGCGGTGATCGCCGCCTTCATCCTCGCCTGCCTGCTGCTCCTGCCGCAGCGCGCCGGCCGCCATCCCGGCGAGCCGGCGCGCTAGCGCGACGCCGCAGGCGTCGTCGCTGGCGGGCGCCCGCTCAGTCCCGGAGCGACGCCCCCAGCGCATCGAGGAGCTGGCCGGTGCCGTGCTCGCGCGAGCCGGCATCGTCATAGCCGTCGAGGAACGCGCCCTGCTCGGCGACCATCAGCGTCGTCTTGCCGCCCTCCGCCTTGAGCTGCATCGTCGCCAGCGACACCGAGATCTTCTTGTCGTCGAGATGCATCTCGTAGCTGTAGACCAGCCGCTGGTTCGGGATCACGTCGTGATAGATCGCGTCGAAGGTGGAGACCACGCCGCCTTCCCAGCGGCCCTTCACCCGCTCCCGGCCGCCGGCGCGCACATCCATCTGCCGCTCGAGCAGCTCCCAGCGTCCGGGCGTGCCGCTGAACCATTTCTGCTTGGCCGCCGGATCGGTCAGCGCCTGCCACACCCGCGCCACCGGCGCGTCATAGCGCCGCTCCAGATGGAAGCTGGCATGCACCACCGAGCGGGTGCCGGTCTCGGCCCCGCCCTGCATCCGCACCACCTCCTTCTCCAGCTTGTCGAGCGTGCTGCGCCAGCCCTCGGGCGCGCCCGCCACCATCCACGCCACCGACGGGTCGAGGAGCGTGTAGCTCTGCACCACCTCCAGGCGCGTGCCGCCCAGCGCATCGGCGAACGCCACCTCGGTGAAGGCGCGGAACAGCGCCTTTCCGGCGCCGTCGGAGACCTCCATGTCGATCACCAGCCGGGTGTGCGGCGCGACCTCGACGAATTTGCCGCGCAGCCAGTGCTCCTCGCCGCCGGGCGAGCGCATGCACAGCTCGAACCGGCCGCCGACGCGCATCTCCACCGTGGCATCGGGGATGGTGTAGGTCTCCGGGCTGAACCAGCGCTTCACATGCTCGGCCGTGCTCCAGGCCTTGAACACCGTCTCGCGCCGCGCGTGGAAGACGCGGCTGAGCCTGAGCGGCGCCGGTTGCGCCGCCGCGCCGGGTGTCGTCTCATTCGTTCGAGCCATTGGCCATCTCCTTCCTTGTCCAGGGTTTTCAGGTAGTCGCCCAGCCGGTCCAGGCGCTGTTCCCATTCGGTCCGGCGGGCGTTGATCCAGTGCTCAGCTTGGCTGAGCGCCCTGGGATCGATGGCGCAGGTGCGCACCCGGCCGACCTTCTCGGAGCGCACCAGCCCCGCCGCCTCCAGCACGCCCAGATGCTGCATCGCCGCCGGCAGCGACATCGGCAGCGGCCGCGCCAGCTCGCTCACCGGCGCCGGCCCGCGGCTCAGCCGCTCCAGCATCGCCCGGCGCGCCGGGTCGGAAAGGGCGTGGAACAGCCGGTCCAGATCGATCGATTGGTTAAGCATATGCCTAAGTATCACGCCGCGGACAGTTAGGCAAGGGCTTTAGTATAGCCGTCTCGCCTATTGCAGGTCGACCTCGAGGGCGGTGTCCGGCAGCATCATCCCGAGACCTTCATTCCCGGCCAGGATCTGCGCCTCGATCAGGCGCACGCAGTAGGCCAGCGCGTCGATGCGGGCCAGCGCGCGGGTCCAGGCGTCCACCTCTTCCGCGGACAGGATGTCCGCGCCCAGCGCCATGCCCAGCTCGAGCACCTCCTCGAGCCGTGACGCCGCCGGCGTGCTCCGTGACATCGCCTGCTCGAGCGCGTCCCGGCCGTCTGCGGGCAGGGGCCGCAGTCCGAGGCGGGCGCGCTTCTGCTCGAGGCTCAGCGGTGCGGGCGTCTCGCCCGGCCCGGCCTTGCCGGCATCCTCGGTGGTCATGAAGGTTCTCCCGCTTTCCCCAACCCGCTCGACTATCCGGATCGCGCCGACGCAGGGCTGTGAGATCTTTGCGAGTTCTGTGCGCCGTTTTTGTCACGGACCAACCCCGAGTCGCCACGAATTTACCCCTTCGGTAGGGCCTCGCGCTGTCGTAAGCCGGTGCGGTGCTGGAGAAGGAAAGTTGATGAAGGACATCCTCTGCGGCCCGCACGGCCCGGCATTGAAGCGCTCGCCCACGCTCGCGGCGGCGCGCAGCGCCCTGGCCGAAGATCTGCGGCGACTGAAGAAGATCAATCCCGAGCTTGCCCGGCGAATGGCCAAGCGGTTGCGCCGTGACCCCGGTCTCGGACGCCGGATGGCGGGGGCGGCGTGAACGCGGCTCCCCTAGGGCGACGCCGCAGGCGTCGTCGCTGGCGGGCGCCGCGGACGAAGGCGCTACGCGCCTTCGCCTAGCGGTGGCGCGGCATCTGCGCGGGCCCGGGCGCCGGCCAGGATTGCGCGTCGTCCACGCTCGCGTCTTGCGCCAGGTTGGTTATGACGCGCTCGATCTCCGTCAGGTCCATGCCGCTGGCCTCGAGCTTGCAGCCGAGGCAGGCGCCCTCGTTGAAATGGTCCAGGACCATCCTCGGAAACCGGGCCGACAGCCAGGCGAGCGTCTTGCGCCGGAGATCGTGGGTCTTCGCATGATCGCGGCAGCCGCCACGCCTCGCGACCTCCACGAACATCTGCTGATGACGGGTGCAGGTGTAGCCGAGATCACGCATCGGCGACATCCGAGCCGGGGTTCCGTTCCTCGCCCGGCTCGCATCGCGGGCGCGCGCCCGGATCCGCCGGGCGACCGCGCCGCTCCAGCGCGGACGCCTTCACGCCAGCCGCAATTCCGTACCGCATATGGGATTTGCCAGACGCCCCCCTGTCCGTTCCCGGGCGGAAAAGCACCGGTTGCGGCTGCCGTCGAGCAGCCCGAGTCCGATGGACGTTGCCGTTTATCGCTTGACCACGACGCTACTCTTGCCCCTCTTTCGGCGCAACATATCGGTCATGGTTTTCCTCTGCAAAACGCAATTTGTGCACAGCCCCTGCCGTAACACGCTCATCGTGCAACCACTGGGCGCGCAAAGCGTTCATCGTCCCGGGCGGTGATCTTTTTATGGCGACTGTCGAGATCAGGATCGCTTCGGCGGATGTCGGTTTGCGCATGGACGAGGTGCGCCGCTGGTTGCACGAGCGCGGCTGCCAGTACCGGTTCATCTCGACGGGCAGCAGCGATGAGACGGTCGTCGTCATCGACTTCGTCTCCGACATCGACGCTGCCGAATTCGCGCGGCAGTTCTACGGCACCCGCACCGGGGGATGACGGCGCCGCTTCCGGCGAGCCCGAGCCCGGGCCCGCGGACCGCACGCCGCTCACGGGATCTCGTAGATGGCGACCTCTTCGCTGATGCCGCGCAGCACGTCGTGCTTGGGGCGCGGCCTCAGCCCGCTCGTCGCGAGCAGCGCCGCCGCACCGGGATTGTCGATCACCGCGCCGCTGGCGAGGATCGAGCGCGACACCGCCAGGTGCTGCACGCGCGAGGCGATGTTCACGGTCTGGCCGAAATAGTCCTGGCGGTCGTTCAGCACGACGGCGAGGCACGGCCCTTCGTGAATCCCGATCTTGAGCAGCAGATCCTCGTGGCGGCGATCGAGGCCCAGCATCGCGTCGCGCATGCGCAGCGCCGCGGCCAGCGCGCGGTCCGGCGTCGGAAACGTGGCCATGACCGCGTCGCCGATCGTCTTCACCACCGCCCCCGCCTCGGCGGCGACGATCTCCGTCAGCGCGCGGAAATGGGCTCTCACCAGCTCGAAGGCGACGAGATCGCCGACCCGCTCATAGAGCTCGGTCGATCCCTTCAGATCCGTGAACAGGAAGGTGAGGCTGGTGATCTTGAGCCGCTGGTCGATGTCGAGCGTGTCGGTGCGGTAGATGTCGCGGAAGACCTGGTTGGTGAGCAGCCGCTTGCCGGAGAGGAACGGCCGCCGCCGCGCGAGCAGCGTCGCGAGCTTCTCCCCCGCCAGCCACAGGGTCGGGAGCGCGCGATGGTCGCTGCGGTTGTCGAGCGCGATGCGCAGCGGCCCCGGGCGCAGCTCGATCGTCGCCGTCGGCGCGCGCACCTCGCTGAGCATCATCGACAGGCTCTGCCGCTCGCGCGTCGGCTCGCCCTTGACGTCGATGAACTGGCTGCCATGCGTCACGGGATCGAACAGGATGACGAACTGGGCCGGCAGGTTCAGCGAGATCAGTGCCTTCTCGCCCGGCGGCAGCTCCAGGCTGTCGAGCGTCATCTCCTCCATCTCGCGCTCGAAATCCGCCGGCAGGTCGATGCCCGAGCTCCAGAAGAGCTGACGCAGATACTGCGACCCCGGGATCGTATTCGGGTCGTGCGCCGCGATGCGGCGGACGCGCTGGTTCACCGTGAAGGTGACCTCGATGACCTCGTCCAGGTTGGGCTCGCATCCCGCGGCGCAGAAGCCGCAGTAATATTCCGCCCGGTCGACGTTCTTGAGCGTGGTGCGCGCCTCGATCACGCCGCTGCAGCTCGGGCAGAGCACGTTCCACGACAGCTCGAAGAGGCCGATGCGCGCCGCGTGCAGGAAGGCGGCGATGGCGCGCTCCTCGTTGAGGCCGTTGGCGGCGGCGAAGGCGAGGACGTTGACGCGGCAGAGATCCTGGTCCGATCCCCGCTCGATCAGCCGCTCTATCGCCTCCGCGGCGGCGCTGTCCGCCGACTGGCGCAGCACCGCATACATGGCTTCGGTTTCGCTCATAGGGCTACACTACGCCATGGCAGCGTCCGGGCAAAGGCGCCCGCTCACTTGACTTCCGCCCCGCGCGCCCCACCGCGCCGCGTATCAGGTTCATCACAGGCCGGGGCGTGATCGGAGGCGATCCCGCCGCCGGTCAGAGGCCCAGCGCGCGGCGGGCGCTCGCCGAAATCGCCTGCTTTGTCGCGGCGAATCCCTGCCAGGGATCGGGCCCCGATCGGACGCGCTGCAGCACGTTCGTCATCGTGAACCGGTCGGACCGGATGCCGTCCTCCACCTCCTGCCAGGTGAGCGGCGTCGACACCGTCGCCCCGGGCCGGGCGCGCGTCGAATAGGCGGCGACCGCCGTTGCGCCGCGGCCGTTGCGCAGATAGTCGATGAAGATCCGGCCGCGCCGCGCCGTCTTGGCGAGCGACGCGGTATAGAGATGCGGCTCCCGGGCGGCGAGCTGTGCGACGACGGCGCGACAGAATTCCTTGGCCGCGTCCCAATCGAGGCTCGGCTTGATCGGCACGACGACGTGCAGGCCCTTGCCGCCGGTGGTCTTGGCGAAGCTGTCGAGGCCCAGCGACCGCAGCAGCTCGCGCACCGCCAGCGCCGCCGCGATCACGCGCTCCCAGGCGAGCCCCTGATCGGGATCGAGGTCGAAGATCAGCCGGTCCGGCTGCTCCAGCCGGTCGACCGTCGATCCCCAGGGATGGATCTCCAGCACCCCCATCTGCACGAGCCCGACCAGGCCTTGCGCGTCCTCGATCATCGCGTAGCTCTCGCTTCCGTCCTTGGTCTCGATCGGCACCTGCTTGATCGCGTCGGGAAATCCCGTGCCGAGATGCTTCTGGAAGAAGCACTGGCCCGCCATGCCTTCGGGGCAGCGCAGCAGGCTCAGCGGCCGCCGGCGGACATGCGGCAGCATCCGCTCGGCGATGGCGGCGTAATATTCGGCGACCGCGAGCTTCGAGAGGCCCTGCTCGGGATAGACCAGGCGCTCGGCATGGGTGATGCGGATGCCGCGGACCATGGCGGCGCCGTCCCGGCCGACCGCCGCGGCCGGCGGCCGGCTTTCCGCCGCCGCGCCGCGCCGCCCGGGTTTGGGCTCGAGCACCACCTCGGCGGGGGACTTGTCCTCGCGCAGGCCGACGAAGCTCGCCGCCCGCAGGATGGCATCCGTCGTCCATTCCGCGAACGTCACCTCGGCGACCAGCTCGGGCTCGACCCAATGCACGCCACGCGCGGAGAGGCCCGGCGGCAGCGTGACCGTCGGCCGCTTGCGCTCGAGCCGGTCGAGCCGCCGGCGCAGCGCCGTCAGCACCTTCTCCGTGAAGCCCGTGCCGACGCGGCCGGCATAGACGAGCTTGCCGCGCCGCGTGTGATAGCCCAGGAGAAGGGCGCCGAATCCCGGGCGCGTGCCCTGGGGGTCGGCGAATCCCACCACCACCAACTCCTCGCGCTCGCCGCCTTTCACCTTGACCCAGGCCGCGCTGCGCCCGGCGCGATAGGGCGCGTCGCGGCGCTTTGAGACGATGCCCTCGAGCCCGAGCCGGCCGGCCGCCGCGAAGAATTCCGGTCCCTTGCCGATCTGATGGTCGCTGTAGCGCAGCAGCGGCGAGGGATCGATCGCCAGCAGCGCCGCCAGCGCGCCCTTGCGGTCCTCCAGCGCGGCGCCGGTCAGGTCCGAGCCGTCGAGATAGGGCAGGTCGAACGCCATGTAGACCAGGCCTGCGGTGGTCCCTTCCGACAGATCGTTCTGCAGCGCCGAGAAGCTGGTGACGCCGTTCTCGCCGAGATGGACGATCTCGCCGTCGAGCAGCGCCTGGCTTGCCGGCAGCCGGGCCAGCGCGGCCGCGATCTCGGGAAACTTGCCGGTCCAGTCGAGATCGTTGCGGCTGCGCAGCTCGACCTTGCCCTTCTCCAGCCGCGCCAGCATGCGATAGCCGTCGAACTTGATCTCGTGCAGCCACTCGTCCCCCGCCGGCGCCTGGGCGGCCCGGCTCGCGAGCTGCGGCGCGATCCGCGGCATCGCCTTGGCGCGCCGCGCGCCGGGGATCGCCGCGGCATCGACCGCGGCGCCCTTGCGCGCCTTGCCGGTTCCGGCCGCCGCACGGCCCCGCGTGGTCTCGCCGCCGGCCTTCGAGCTCCAGACGCGGTCGGCCTCGGCGGCGATCGCCGGCATGTCGCGCCCGGAGGCGGCGCTCAGCGTCTCGGTCTCCACCACGGCGGCATCGCTGCCCGGCCGCGCCTCGGCGTCCTGCTCCTTGATCAGCAGCCAGTTGTCGCCCTTGTCGCCGTCGCGCCGGCGCTTCATGCGCACCAGCACCCACCGGCCGCGCAGCTTCTCGCCGTGCAGGATGAATTTGAAGTCGCCCTTGGCGTATCCGGCGGCGGCATCGCCGACCGGCTCCCACCAGCCGTGATCCCAGACCATGACGGTGCCGCCGCCATACTCGCCCGGCGGGATGACGCCCTCGAAGCCGCCGTAATCGACGGGATGGTCCTCGACATGGACGGCGAGCCGCTTCTGCGCGGGATCGAGGCTCGGCCCCTTGGGCACCGCCCAGCTCTTCAGCACGCCGTCGAGCTCCAGGCGGAAATCGTAATGCAGCCGGCGCGCCGCGTGCTTCTGGACGACGAAGGCGGGCTTGCTCCCGGCGCGCCGCTTCGCCGCCGCCCCCGCCGGCTCGGGGGTGCGGCCGAAATCACGCTTCCGGCGGTATTCCCGCAATCCCATGGTGCAGGCTCCCTGGTTCCTCCGGCTTCGGCGGCCCGACCGCCGGCCGGCGGCGAAACGGCTCAAAGCCCTGTAATCTAGAACAAATCTGCCGGCCGGGTGAGCGCACGGGGAAGGCGGTGGCGCGCTGGCGCCGGGAGGTCTATCTTCCCGCTCACGATGCGAAAGGAGCTTCCATGGCCGCCCCCCGCTCCAGCTGGAAAGGCTATCTGCGCGTAAGCCTGGTGTCCTGCCCCGTCCGGCTCTACCCGGCGTCCTCCAGCGCCGACAAGATCTCGTTCCACAACCTCGCGCCGGGCTCGATGGCGCGCATCCAGATGGTGCCGACCGACCCCGGCACCGGCAAGCCGGTGCCGCGCGACCAGCTCCTCAAGGGCTATGAGTTCGAGAAGGGGCGCTACGTCATCCTCTCGGAGGAGGAGTTGGACAAGGTCCAGGTCGAGAGCAACCGCATCATCGACGTGACCCAGTTCGTCGATGATGACCAGGTCGACCCGCTCTACGTCGACAGCCCCTATTGGCTGGCGCCCGACGGCAAGATCGCCAACGAGACCTTTCGCGTGATTGTCGAGGCGATGCGGCGCGAGAAGAAGTCGGGGATCGGCCGGCTGGTGCTGTCGTCGCGCGAGCGCGCCGTGCTGATGAGCCCGCGCGGCAAGGGCATCATGATCCGCACGCTGCGCGCCCCCGAGGAGGTGCGCCGCGAGGATGCCTATTTCGAGGACATCGAGGAAGGGCCGCTCGACGAGTCCGCGGTCAAGCTCGCGCAGCAGATCGTCGCGCAGAAGAGTGCCGATTTCGATCCCAGACTGTTCGAGGACCGCTATCAGGCGGCGCTGGCCGATCTCGTCAAGGCCAAGATCAAGGGCGAGAACATCGTGACCCCCGAAGTCGCGGAGCCGGCGCCCATCGTCGATCTCATGGCGGCCTTGAAGAAATCGCTGGAGACGATCAAGCCGCCGGCCTCGAGCAAGGCGACGCGGGCGCGCGAGGCGGCCGGTGCGGGTGCCAAGGCAAAGCCGGCCGCGCGGGCCAAGGCAAAGGGCTCGTCGCGCCGAGCCGGGTGACATGGAAACCCTGCGCATCGAGGGCAGCAGCTTCTTCATTGCGGGCCGCTTCGAGCGGCTGCCCAAGAGCCGCATCGAGCGCGAGCTCGCCGCCCGCGGCGGCCGACTGCACCAGCGCCTGACGCAGCGGACGGATTTCGCCGTCGCCACGCACGAGGCCGCGGCGCGCCTCGGCTCGCCCACCATGAAGGCCGTGCTCGCGCGCGAGCCCGGACGCGCGCTGAGCGAAGAGGCGTTCCTGCGCGCGCTGGCGCTGGCGCCGGCGCTGCACGGCAAGGACATCGTGGCCGATCGCTTCCAGACGCTCACCGGCCTCGCGTCCGAGGACGTTCGCCTGCTGGCGCTCTTCGACGTGCTGGCGCCGGAAGCCGGACGTTTCGGCTTCGGCGATCTCAAGATCGCGCAGCACGTCGCCGGGCTGCGCCGGCGCGGCGTGGCGATCGAGGACGTGCTGGTTGCCGCGACCGCGCTCCGGCGGCGGCGGCGCGGCTCCGATCCGCGCGAGGTCATCCGCCTCGACATCGGTCCCGGCGGCGACCTGATGATGCGGATCGGCGAGGCTCTGGCCGAGTTCGACGGGCAGATGCGCTTCCCCTGGGTCGAGCCGCCGCCCGATCCCGACGCGCTCTTCGAGGCGGCCGAGCAGGCGGCGGCCGCGGGCGCGCTGCTGTCGGCCGAACGGCTCTACTACGCCTGCCTCAGCGCCAGCCCGCGCGACCCCGTGGTGCGCTTCAATCTCGGCAATGTCGTGCGCGAGCTGGGCCGCCCGGCGGAGGCGAAGGCGCATTACCTGGCGGCGATCGATGCCGAGCCCGGCTTCGCCGAGGCGCATTTCAATCTCGGCCATCTCGCGCTGAGCGCCGGCCAGCACGCCGAGGCGATCGCGCATTTCGAGCGCGCGGTGCTGGCCGACCCGGAATTCCCCGACCCGCTCTACAATCTTGCCGCGCTTTATATCCAGTCGGGCCGCCTCAGCGACGCCGCCCCGCTGCTCGAGCGCTACGTGCGCCTCGACCCCGCCTCGACCTGGGGCCACGAGGCGCGCAAGCTGCTGCTCGCCTGCCGCGCCGTCCTGGCGCCGTCGCGCGCGCGCAACCGGGAATCGGCGCAAGCGGCGCAGAGCTGAGGGCGCGGGCCGCGTAGGCGGCTCGGGGTAGAGCACAGGGGCTCGGCCCGTTAGGGCTTTGAACGTCGAAGAAGACGGCTGTCGAACGCGAATGGCTGGTGCACGCGCGATATCCTGATGCGGCCGGCATCGGGGTGCCCGTGATTGCCAGCGCCGCGCCGGGCGCGCTCAGGCGGCGCGGATCTCGGCCAGGAACTTGTCCACCTCGGCGCGCAACCGCTCCGCCTGCTCGCTGAGCCGCGCGGAAGAGGACAGGACGTCGCTGGCCGCGGTGCCGGTGGCGCCTGCCGCCTCGTTGACGCCAGCGATGTTGCGCGTCACCTCGCCGGTGCCGCGCGCCGCCTCCTGCGTGTTGCGGGTGATTTCGCGCGTCGCCGAGCCTTGCTGCTCGACGGCCGAGGCAATGGCGGTGGCGATCTCGTTCACCTTGACGATCGTCTGGTTGATGCCTTTGATGGCGACCACCGCCTCGTTCGTCGAGGTCTGCATGCCGCCGATCTGCGCCGCGATCTCCTCGGTCGCCCGGGCGGTCTGGTTGGCGAGCGATTTGACCTCGCTTGCCACCACGGCAAAGCCCTTGCCCGCCTCGCCGGCGCGCGCCGCCTCGATCGTCGCGTTGAGCGCCAGGAGATTGGTCTGGGAGGCGATGTCCTGGATGAGCTGCACCACGGCGCCGATCTTTTGCGCGGCGCCGGCCAGGCCCTGCACCGTCTCGTTGGCGCGTGTCGCCTCCTCCACCGCCTCGCCGGCGATCTGGCTCGATTGCTGCACTTGCCGGCCGATCTCGCCGACCGAAGATGCCATCTCCTCGGTCGCCGAGGCGACGGTCTGCACATTGGCCGAGGTCTGCTCGGAGGCGGCGGCGACCGCGCTGGTCCGCTGCGTCGTCTCCCGCGCCGTCTGCGACATGCCTTCGGCGGTGGCGCGCAGCTCGGTCGCGGCCGCCGTGACCGCGCCGAGAATGTCCTTCATCTTGCCGTCGAAACTGCCGATATGAGTCTCGATCGCCTGCTGCCGCGCCTCGCGCCGCGCCTGCACCTGCTGCCTTTCGCTGTCGAGCGCCTCGGCCTTGGCCATGTTCTGCTTGAAGATGTCGACCGCCTCGGCCATCTCCGCGAGCTCGTCCTTGCCGTCGCGCGCCGGGATCTCGGCCTTCTTGTCGCCGCCGGCGAGCCGCCGCATCGCCGCCGTCATCAGCGCGACCGGTTGGGCGATGCTGCGGCCGACGACGACGGCGAAGGCGACGCCCACCAGCAGCGCGGCGGCGGCGAAGACGAGCTGCAGCAGCGAGGTGGCGGCGATGCGGGCGGTGGTTGCGCCCTTGGCGTCCGCGAATACCGCCTTGAGCGCGGCGCTCGACTTGCCGAGTTCTTCCTGGATCGCGACGATCTGCGGTACCAGCATTTTTTGATCGAGCGTCTCGGCCGCCAGGGCGGCCGCCGCCATGTCGGCGAAACGCTCGCTGTAATCGGAAAAGGCCTGCTTGACCGTCGCGAGCTGCGCGCCAAGCGGCCCGTCCCCCGCCTGCGCGATGGCGGCGTCGATTGCGTGCTCCGCATCGACCATCGCCGCCTGGGCGGTGGTCAGCGCGTCGGTGGTCTTGAAGATGCTGAAGCGCGCGGCCATCAGGCGGCCGTTCAGCACCATGATCTCCAGGTCGCGCATGGCCAGCGCGACGGCGGGATTCGAGGACTTGCTTGAGATGTCCTTTGCCTTCTTCAGGTCGGCGATGAGCTCGCCGCCGGTCTTCGCGAGCAGGTCGTTGCCGTGCCGGAAGCTATCGCTGACCGTCACCAGGCGATCGAAGTTCTCCTTGAGCTTGCCAAGGGACTGGTCGATGTTGCGATAGGCGCGTTGCCGCTCGGCGGAGCTATCGACGCTGGCGAGCGTCTTCGTCATCCCGGTGGCGCCAGTCAGCGCGCGGCGGAATTCTGCCATCGCGGTCGCGTCACCGCTGATCGAATAGCGCAGGGCGGCGCGGCGCAGCCGCTCGAGGGAGGCGTCGAGATCGAGCAGCGTCGTCGTCCCATCCGAGACCGTTACGAGGCGTTCGACCTGGTCGCCCACCGCCGCCGTCTGCCAGCGCCCGACCAGGGCAATGATGACGCCGAGCAAGATGAGGGCGCCGAAACCTGCATAGACGCGCGTCGTGATGCGGAAATGGTTGAGCCGGGGCATGAGACCGTTCTTTTGCCATCGACCTCTTAAGGACATGTGAATGCCAAAGGAGCATCAGGCCACGGCGCCCCAGGCCATGGCGCCGAGCATTTCGAGGACTACCTCGGCGCCGTGCTCGGTCTGGGCGGCTTCGAGCGGCGTCATGCCGTCGAGGATCGTGAGCGGCTTGCGCAGCCAAATCCGCGCCTTCTCCTTGTCCTCCAAAGCGAGCTCGGCCTGGATCTGAATGCTGAGGAGGCGAAGGGCCCGCTCCGTTTCCACGGAGGTCAGCGGCTCTCTCTTTTTGATCCTGTGGCGGAGCGTCCTGGCAGGGATGATGCCCGCCAGTTCGCGTTCCGAGAAGCCGGCCGCCCGGATGGCGTGGAACGCCCGCAGAGGCAGACCCTTGATCGCCAGCCGTGCGAGATCCGCTTCCGACCGGATCGCATGCGGCAGCGTCTTCGATCCCCCGAGACGGGGATACATGGCCTCGATCACGGGCGCGGGAATGGACACGGCAAACCTTGGGCAAGTTGTCCAATTGTATGACGCATTTTGCCGCAACGCCGAGGATCGGCCCCAGCGCCCCGCCTCCTCACAACCTCGCCCGCCTCAGCCGCAGCGCATTGGTGATCACCGTGATCGAGCTCGCGCTCATCGCGGCGCTGGCGATCATCGGGTTGAGCAGCAGGCCGGTCCAGGGATAGAGCACGCCGGCGGCGATCGGCACGGCGAGCGCATTGAAGACGAAGGCGAAGAACAGGTTCTGCCGGATGTTCGCCATGGTCGCCCGGCTCAAGCGCCGCGCCCGCACGATGCCGTTGAGGTCGCCGCGCACCAGCGTCACCGCCGCGCTCTCCATCGCCACATCCGTGCCGGTGCCCATGGCGATGCCGATTTGGGCCTGGGCGAGCGCCGGCGCGTCGTTGATGCCGTCGCCGGCCATGGCGACGAAGCGGCCGTCGCGCTGCAGCTTCTTCACCGCCGCCGCCTTTTGCTCGGGCAGCACCTCGGCGATCACCTCGTCGATGCCGAGCCGGCGGCCCACCGCCGCGGCGGTGGTGCGGCTGTCGCCGGTCAGCATGATCACGCGGATGCCGTCGGCGCCGAGCGCGCGGATCGCCGCCGGCGCGCTCTCTTTGATCGGGTCCGCGACCGCCACCAGCCCCGCCGCGGCGCCGTCGATCGCCGCCAGCATCACCGTCTCGCCCTCCTGGCGGCGCGCCTCGGCCGCCTCAGGCAGCGCGCCGGGATCGATGCCGAGCGCATGGAAGAGCGCCACGGTGCCGATCGCGACCCGGCGTCCGTCCACCATGCCGGTCACGCCCTTGCCGGTCTCGGAACGGAAGCCGGAGACCGCGCCGAGGGCGAGGCCTTTGGCCTCGGCGCCCGTGACGATCGCCGCGGCCAGCGGGTGCTCGCTGCCGCGCTCCAGGCTCGCCGCCAGGCGTAGCAGCTCGTCCGCGGCGACCTGCCCCGTTGCCGTGACGCCGACGAGACGCGGCTTGCCCTCGGTCAGCGTCCCGGTCTTGTCGAGCACCAGCGTGTCGACCTTCTCCATGAGCTCGAGCGCCTCGGCGTTCCGCACCAGCACCCCCGCCCGCGCGCCGCGGCCGGTGCCGACCATGATCGACATCGGCGTGGCCAGCCCCAGCGCGCAGGGGCAGGCGATGATCAGCACCGCCACCGCGTTCACCAGCGCAAACGCCATCGCCGGTGCCGGCCCATAGGCGGCCCAGACGCCGAAGGCCGCGACCGCCACCAGGATCACCCCCGGCACGAACCAGCCCGAGACCTTGTCGGCGAGGCTCTGGATCGGCGCGCGCGAGCGCTGCGCCGCCGCCACCAAGGCCACGATCTGCGCCAGCAGCGTGTCGGCTCCCACGCGCTCGGCGCGCATCACCAGGCCGCCCGTCCCGTTGACCGTGGCGCCCGTCACCTTGTCGCCCGGTCCCTTCTCGGCCGGGATCGGCTCGCCGGTGAGCATCGATTCGTCGATGGCGCTGCGTCCCTCCAGCACGATCCCGTCCACCGGCACCTTCTCGCCGGGACGGATGCGCAGCCGGTCGCCGGGCTTGACCCGCTCCAGCGGCACGTCCTCCTCGCCGCCGTCGCCGCGGACGAGCCGCGCCATCTTGGGCGCGAGATCGAGCAGCGCGCGGATGGCGCTGCTCGTCTCGGAGCGTGCGCGCAGCTCCAGCACCTGGCCGAGCAGCACCAGCGTGGTGATCACCGCGGCCGCCTCGAAATAGACCTCGACCTGGCCGTCGGCGCCGCGGAAGGCGGGCGGGAAGGCGCCGGGGATCAGCGCCGCCACGACGCTGTAGGCATAGGAGACGCCGGTGCCGATGGCGATCAGCGTGAACATGTTGAGGCTGCGGTTGACGATCGATTGCCAGCCGCGCTCGAAGAACGGCTTGCCGCCCCACAGCACCACCGGGCTCGCCAGCACGAATTGCAGCCAGACGAGCGCGCGCGGCGAGAGCCACTGCCCCAGCGGATGGGCGACGACATGCCCGGCCATGGCGAGCAGCAGCAGCGGCGCCGACAGCACGACGCCGACCCAGAACCGCTGCGTCATCTCGGCGAGCTCCGGATTGGCCGCCTCGGCGCCGGTCGGCGTCATCGGCTCCAGCGCCATGCCGCAGAGCGGGCAGGGGCCCGGCCGGTCGCGGATGATCTCCGGATGCATCGGGCAGGTCCAGGTGACGCCGCTCTTGCCCGCCGCCGGCGGCGGCGGCGCGGGCGCGGCGTCGCGTCGCGCCAAGTACTGCGCGGGATCGGCGGCGAATTTGTCGCGGCATTTCTGGCAGCAGAAAAAGTAGCTCTGCCCCTCATGCTCCAGGCGATGCCTGGCCGTGGCGGGATCGACGGACATGCCGCAGACGGGGTCGCGCACCGCCTCGGCCGCTGCGGCCGCGGCAGGGTGATGATGATGGTGGTGCTCATGATCGGACATGGTCGCGCCTCGCGTGAGCCGACGGGTTCCCGTCATCCTTCCAGTGAACTGGAAGGAAGATGGGCGTTCCAGCGGCTGGAAGCTCAAGAGGCGAATTTCCGAAAATCGCGGCGCCGCCGCCGGCGCGGGGACGCCCGGTGCCGCGGGCGCATATATCTGGGGCCGCTTCGCCGGACCCGGGGGACCGGGCGGTAACGAGGAGAATCGACGATGCGAGCCCGCGCCATCGCCCTTGCGCTCGCGCTTGCCGCCCTGGCCGGGCCGCTCGCCGCCCGCGCCCAATCCTCCGGCTGGGTCGGCCGCTGGCATTGGAACGCCGCGCAATCGACCGCGGTGCCGGGCGAGGTGCCGCCGCGCGACATCGCGCTGGTGATCGAGAGCGCCAGCCCGGCGCAGGTGCGCTGGTCGCTCACCATCGTCGATCCCGCGGGCGTCCGGCACCAGCAATCCTTCAGCGGCAGCGGCGACGGCAAGCCCGCGCCGGTGGCCGGCGCGCCGCCGGGGACGACCGGGTCGCTCACCGTCACCGCGACGCGCTTCGATTCCGTCTATTCCGATCCCGATGGCAGCACCGACCGGTCGAGCTGCACGCTCTCCCCCGACGGCCGCAGGCTGACCTGCCGCGGCGCGGACAGCGACGGCAAGGGCCATTCCGTGCCCTACACCAACGTCTACGACCGGCAATAGGCGCCTATTTGGGCGGCGGCTCGTCGGGCAGGTAGGCGTTGGTCCAGCCGGTTTCCTTGGTGTCGTCCGTGGTGACGATCTCGGTGCGCGATTGACCGTCGCGATCCAGGATCTGGATGCCGGTCTGCTTGCGGATGGTGTGGCAGCCGGAGGCACGTTGCGCGACCACGACGCTGGTGCCGGTGCCGACCTGCGTCTGATAGTGGACGAGGTCGTCGCGCGACTTGCACAGCAGCGCGCCGCCTTCCAGCCTCGGCCAGGGCTCCGGCACGGCCGGGTTGGGCTTCGCCGTCTGCGATGGCTGCGGCGTCTGCTGCGGCGTCGGTTGCTGGTTCCTCTGTCCGCGGCCGCCGCCGCCGAGCTGCGCCTGGGCCGGCGTCAGCGCGGCGAGTAGAAAAAGCAGCGCCATCGCCGACGCCGCGCTGCCGCGGGACCCGACCGCCCTGATGTGAACCATTCCTGCCGTCCGCACTGTCTCTGAAGCGGCGGCACGCTAGCGCAAAGCATCCCTTGGCGCACGCATCTCCGTGCTATCGCTTATGAACTCGCCTCCGAACGGTCGCCGTCGCAGCGCTGTCCGGGAAAAGGAGTTGGGTGGTAGTGCCGTTCTTCCGAGCTTCGTTTTGATCGTCATGGCCCGGCTTGTCCCGGCCATCCACGTCTTCCCTCGTGCCGCCTGGAAGGCGTGGATGCCCGGCACAAGGCCACAGCTGTCCGGTTCGGGTTTCAGTTCCACTGGAGGGTCATTTGAGCGGCGTTGATCTGCGGGGGTGGATCGAGCTGCAACAGTCGATCGATGGGCCTGCGGTGCATCAGGTTGGCGCGAACCAGTCTGGCGAAGGCGAGAGGGCTTCGAATGGCGGTTTGCGTCGCCTGAGCGAGGCGAAGCAGCAGGAAGGCGATCAGCGCCACCGCGATCTGGATACGCACGGCGTTTTCGGAGGTGCCGAGGAAGTGGTTGATCTTCAGGACCTGCTTGACCCAGCGGAAGAACAGTTCGATCGCCCAGCGGCGCTGGTAAAGATCGGCGATTTCCTGGGCGGTTGCGTCGAGGTCATTGCTCAGCAGGCGCAAGATCTTGCCCGCCTCGGTCATGACCCGGACCTCGCGCACGGCGTGTTGCATGGGGTTGCGCCGGTTGTTGCACTGGCGCGCGGGGAGGAAGCCGATGCGATCGCTGAGGATCGTGCTGTCTTGGGGCAGAGGCAGCTCCTCGATGAGTTCGAGCGGGGTGTTGGCCTTGAAGCGGGTCACGATCCGGCATTGCGCCGCGTCGAGTTTCGCCCACCAGCCATAGTCGTAGTAACCGAGGTCGAAGACATAGGTGGCTCCGGCGTCGATCGGCATCTGTTGCGCAACGCTGATGTCGGTGACGTTCGCCGCGCTGACCGCGGCGTAGATCGGCCGATCGGCGTCGGCATCGTAGATGACGTGCACCTTGGCACCGCAGACCCCGGCCGAGAACCGCGCCCAGTCGGCGCTGTATCCGGTCAGACGCACACCTGTGGCGTCGATGAGATAGGTGGTTTCGGCAAGCTTGCGGCGCAGCCCACGATGGGCCTGCGCCATCATCATCGCCAGAAGCTCGGCGAACATCGCCGCCGGCCGCACCGCATTGGCATCGCTCAGTGTCGAGCGCCGCGGTGGCTCAACACCCAGATGGTAGAGCCGGTCCGCGTGGCTCTCCAAGCCGTCCACGATCTCGCGCAGGCTTATGGCGCCCGAAAGCTGCCCGTGCAGCAGCGCCACGAACTGGCTCTTCGTCGTCAGCCGGCGGACGCCCGCATCAGCCCCATGGGCTTCCACCATCCGATCGAACACAGGCCACGGAACGTGCTTAAGAACACTATGAAGTACGCTATTCTGATGCCGCATGGCGTCGATCCTCATCTCGTGTCCCGGAACGTTTGCCGACGTCCAGGACCGAGTAGAATCAACGCCATGCGCTTCGTCCACAAAAACCCAACCGGACAGCCGTGGCACAAGGCCGGGCATGACGATGCTGGATGGTGCTGTGCATCGGAAAGATGCTCAGCGTGCCCTCCGCGATCCGCCTTTGCCTAGGGGCGTCGCGACGGCATCGCTCCTTCAGCCGCGATCCCGATCCGCACCCTCGGCGAGCCTTGCCGCCCAGTCCGCCGCCGCCTTGCGCCCGCCTTCCTTGAGGCGGGCGAGGAACGGCCAGCCGACCGCCATGGCGCTCGCCTGCTGCAGCCCCTCGACCACGTCCTCGGCGGCGATGCGGTGGAGGCTGAGGCGCTGCAGCTTGCGGCAGAGGCGCGAGCGGAAATAGCGCTCGCTGCGGACGGCTTCGGTGAGGTCGGCGATCGCCTCCATCTCGCGCTGGAGCGGGCCGTTGAAGGTGATCTGGTTCACCCGCCGCGTGATGTCGTGCAGCAGATAGGGCACGCCCTTCTGCGCCTCGGGTGTGATCTGCACCAGCACCACGTCGTCGGCCTTGGATTCCAGCACCAGCGGGCGCAGCGGCGGGTTGGCGCTGAAGCCGCCATCCCAGTACCATTCGCCCTCGATCTCGACGGCATGGTGGAGCTGCGGCAGGCAGGCCGAGGCGAGCACCACGTCGAGCGTGATCTCGTCGTTGCGGAAGAGCCGCAGCCGGCCATCCTTCACCGCCGTGGCGCCGATCAGCAGGCGGATCGGCGAGGCCCGGCGCAGCCGCGCGAAATCGACCTCCTCGGCCAGGATCTCGCGCAGCGGGTTGAGGCCGAGCGGATTGAACTGGTAGGGCGACAGCAGCCGCGTCGAGAATTCCAGCGCCAGCGCCGCGGTGCCCGCCACGGCGCGGCCGAACCGCACCAGCGCGCCGGCGCCGCTGACGCGCCGCCAGAAGCGCTCGAGCCGCGCCCGCGCCGCTGCCGGCCCGCCTTCGGCCAGCCCGTCGGCGAGCAGCACGGCGTTGACCGCGCCGGCGCTGACGCCGCTCACCATGTCGAGCGCCACCGCATCCTGCTCCAGGAGCTGGTCGAGCACGCCCCAGGTGAAAGCGCCGAAGGAGCCGCCGCCTTGCAGCGCCAGCGACAGCGGCCGCTTCCCGGCGTGCCGCCGCGGCCACAGGAAGGCTTGCGGCAGGAGATGGGCGAGGCCCGCTCTCGGCCGCGCCGGCGCGGCAGGTCTTCGTCTGGCGAACAGGATCATCTTCCTTTTATGCAAGCAGCCACCATCGACGGCTCATGTCGGCGCTCGTGTTGCGTCGCACAATGCGTCATTTAACCGCTTGACTTGCTAAGCAATATTTAATGGTGCGGCGCATTTTAACCAACCCGCTTTGCCGCTCCGTGACAGGGGGGCCCGGCGCCCCTCCCCCCTTGCGGGGGAGGGTGCCCGAGGCCGTAAGGCCGCGGGTGGGTGGGGGGTACCCGCGCGGGAGCGCGCCAATAACTGATCGTGCAGCCCGGTGCTGCTGAAAGTCTGCCCCGCCACCGCGCTGCGACTACCCCCACCCCTACCCTCCCCCTCAAGGGCGGAGGGGCTGCCGTGCAAGAGGATGAGGACGACGAGGCTCCCGCAACCGGGGGCATGCCGAGGTTGTCTGCCGCGTACAGTCTGGTACCCTGATGCCATCGGTGAATAACGCCCAGGCCTGACCGGCCGGTGGGTAGCGGCGGCTCTAGCTTTGGCGGAACATGAGTCTCGACGACCTTCCGGTTGCGCTGCATCGGGCCGATTTGGATCAGCGGATCACCGCCGTCAGCGACGCCTGGCTCGAGCTGCTGGGCTATCGCCGCGAGGAGGTAATCGGCCGGCCGGTGGCGGCGTTCCAGACCGGGGCCGGCGAGCACGCGCTGCGCGAGGCTGGGCCGCGCCTCCTCGCCGAGGGCCGCATCCGCGAGCTTCGCCTGGAGTTCAGGCGCAAGGACGGGACGGTGCTCCCGCTGCTGCTGTCCTCCCGCCTGCTGCGCGACGCTGACGGCCGTCCCGCCGGCAGCCATAGCGTGCTGATCGAGGCGGCGGCTCGCCCGCCGCTGGCGGGGGCGGCCGAGGAGGGCAGCCGGCGCGACGAGCTCGCGCGCGCGACGCTCGCCGCGATCGTGCGCTCGGCCCAGGCCGCCATCATCGGCAAGAGCCTCGACGGCATCATCACCAGCTGGAATCGCGGCGCCGAGGAGCTCTTCGGCTACGGCGCCGAAGAGGTCCTCGGCAAGCCCATCGCCCTCCTCGCGCCGCCGAGCCGGCCCGACGAGATGGCCGAGATCCTGGCGCGGGTGCGGCGCGGCGAGCGCATCGAGCATGTCGAGACCGAGCGCACCGCCAAGGGCGGCCGCGTGCTCCAGGTCGCGCTCAGCGTGTCGCCGGTCCATGACGACGAGGGCAGGATCGTCGGCGCGTCGAAGATCATCCACGACGTGACGGCGCTGAAGCAGGCGGAGGCGGGGCTCAGGGCGCGCGAGGCGCAGCTCCGCTCGATCCTCGAGACCGTGCCCGACGCCATGATCGTCATCGACGAGCACGGCCTGATCGACTCCTTCAGCGCCACCGCCGAGCGGCTCTTCGGCTGGTCGGACGCGGAGCTGCGCGGCCGCAATGTCAGCCTGCTGATGCCGAGCCCGCATCGCGAGGCGCATGATGGCTATCTCGCGCGCTATCTCGCCACCGGCGAGCGCCGCATCATCGGCGTCGGCCGCATCGTCACCGGCCGGCGCAAGGATGGCTCGACCTTCCCGATGGAATTGTCGGTGGGCGAGGTGTTCGTCGATGGCCGCCGCCTCTTCACCGGCTTCGCGCGCGACATCACCGAGCGCCAGGCGGCCGAGGCCAGGCTGTACGAGCTGCAGGCGGAGCTCGTCCATGTCGCGCGGCTGAGCGAGATGGGGCAGATGAGCTCGGCGCTGGGGCATGAGCTGAACCAGCCGCTGGGCGCGGCGCTGGCCTATCTCCAGGCCGGGCTGCGCCTGCTGCAGGCGGAGCCGTCGGCGCCCGGGGCGAAGCCGCTCGACGCCTTGCGCAAGGCGGCCGAACAGGTGCAGCGCGCGAGCGACATCCTGCGCCGCCTGCGCGACTTCGCGCGCAAGGGCGAGGCGGTGCGCCGCGTCGAGGACCTCGCCAAGGTGATCGAGGAGGCGAACGCGCTGGCAATGGTCGGCACGCGCAGCCTCGGCGTGAGCCTGCATCTCGAGCTCGATCCCGGCGCGGGCGCCGTCTTCATCGACCGGGTGCAGATCCAGCAGGTGGTGGTCAATCTCGTGCGCAACGCCATCGAGGCGATGGCCGATACTCCCCGGCGCGAGCTCCGCGTCTCGACCGCTTCGCGCGACGGCGATGTCCACGAGGTGCGGATCGCCGATAGCGGACCCGGGCTTGCCGCCGAGGTGGCGGCGCAGCTCTTCAAGCCCTTCGTCACCACCAAGGCGCATGGCATGGGGATCGGGCTCTCGATCTGCCGGTCGATCGTCGAGGCGCATGGCGGCGAGATCTGGGTCGAGCCCAATCCCGGCGGCGGCACCTGCTTCTGCTTCACCGTACCCGTCGGCGAGGACGCGGCGCGCTAGCGCGACGCCGCAGGCGTCGTCGCTGGCGGGCGCCAGCGGTTGCCCTTGCAACCGCGAAAGCCCGCGCGGTGGGGCCAACTGGCACGGTGCGGCTCTCGCGGTTGCTTAGGCAACCGCTGTCGCCGCCGCGGACGAAGGCGCTACGCGCCTTCGCCTAAGCCGCGTCGCCTTCCGGCGCGGCCCCGGCGGCGCGCTCGAAGCGCTCTCTCAGCGCGGTGAACTGCTGCAGCAGCAGCGGGTCGCGCGTCTGCTGCGCCAGACACTCGAACTCGGCGGCACGCCGGCGAAGATCCCGGGCGCGGGCAGCGGGCATCACATCATGCATCTTCGGTTTTCCGTTTGCGCGAGCGAACCTCCCCAGTAAACGCGCGTCCGGCATCCCCGGCCTGTGATCCAGATCACCCCGCGTCAATGGCCACAACCTTGCCACGGGCTCGGGCCACTTCCCCCTTGAATGGCGTGCCCGGGATGCGCGTCGAGCCGATCACATCATCGCTCTCGCCTTCCCCGCGCAAGCGCTGTCCGGGGAATGGAATTAGGTTGTCGTGCCAGTCTTCGGTGTTCGTTTTGATCGTCATGGCCGGGCTTGTCCCACAGCTGTCCGGTTCGGGTTTCAGTTCCACTGGAGGGTCATTTGAGCGGCGTTGATCTGCGGGGGTGGATCGAGCTGCAACAGTCGATCGATGGGCCTGCGGTGCATCAGGTTGGCGCGAACCAGTCTGGCGAAGGCGAGAGGGCTTCGAATGGCGGTTTGCGTCGCCTGAGCGAGGCGAAGCAGCAGGAAGGCGATCAGCGCCACCGCGATCTGGATACGCACGGCGTTTTCGGAGGTGCCGAGGAAGTGGTTGATCTTCAGGACCTGCTTGACCCAGCGGAAGAACAGTTCGATCGCCCAGCGGCGCTGGTAAAGATCGGCGATTTCCTGGGCGGTTGCGTCGAGGTCATTGCTCAGCAGGCGCAAGATCTTGCCCGCCTCGGTCATGACCCGGACCTCGCGCACGGCGTGTTGCATGGGGTTGCGCCGGTTGTTGCACTGGCGCGCGGGGAGGAAGCCGATGCGATCGCTGAGGATCGTGCTGTCTTGGGGCAGAGGCAGCTCCTCGATGAGTTCGAGCGGGGTGTTGGCCTTGAAGCGGGTCACGATCCGGCATTGCGCCGCGTCGAGTTTCGCCCACCAGCCATAGTCGTAGTAACCGAGGTCGAAGACATAGGTGGCTCCGGCGTCGATCGGCATCTGTTGCGCAACGCTGATGTCGGTGACGTTCGCCGCGCTGACCGCGGCGTAGATCGGCCGATCGGCGTCGGCATCGTAGATGACGTGCACCTTGGCACCGCAGACCCCGGCCGAGAACCGCGCCCAGTTGGCGCTGTATCCGGTCAGACGCACACCTGTGGCGTCGATGAGATAGGTGGTTTCGGCAAGCTTGCGGCGCAGCCCACGATGGGCCTGCGCCATCATCATCGCCAGAAGCTCGGCGAACATCGCCGCCGGCCGCACCGCATTGGCATCGCTCAGTGTCGAGCGCCGCGGTGGCTCAACACCCAGATGGTAGAGCCGGTCCGCGTGGCTCTCCAAGCCGTCCACGATCTCGCGCAGGCTTATGGCGCCCGAAAGCTGCCCGTGCAGCAGCGCCACGAACTGGCTCTTCGTCGTCAGCCGGCGGACGCCCGCATCAGCCCCATGGGCTTCCACCATCCGATCGAACACAGGCCACGGAACGTGCTTAAGAACACTATGAAGTACGCTATTCTGATGCCGCATGGCGTCGATCCTCATCTCGTGTCCCGGAACGTTTGCCAACGTCCAGGACCGAGTAGAATCAACGCCATGCGCTTCGTCCACAAAAACCCAACCGGACAGCCGTGGCACAAGGCCGGGCATGACGATGCTGGATGGTGCTATGCATCAGAAAGACGCGCGGCGCGCTTCATCAACATTTTCCCCGGACAGCCCTGCGCGAAAGCGGGGAACCAGAGCGACCGATATAGGGCGGCTCCTGGGCCCCCGCTTTCGCGGGGGCGGCGGTAATCATTTGATTTTCGCGAGACCGCCAGACAGGGGGAGGGGCAGGGCGCGGCCGCCGCACGCGGCGCAAAGTTGGCCGCGCCATGATCTGGATCAATAAACCGTGCCGCCGGCGGGTCTATGAGATCACCATGGATCTGCTCGATCTCGACGCCTTTCGCCGCACGCCGCTGGCGACCGACCCGTTCGATCACCTAGTGGTGCGCGATTTCGTCCGCCCCGCCGTCCTGGCGGCGACGCTGCGCGACTTTCCGCGCATCGACGATGCCGGGCTGCTGCCGGTGGCGGCGACCGAGCCCGGCCCGGCCTTTGCCGCGCTCGTGGCCGAGATCGGCAGCGAGGCGGTGAGCTGCGCCTTCGCCGAGAAATTCTCGCTGCCGCTGTCGCCGGCGCAGCTCATGATCACGGTGCGCGGCCGCGCGGACGCCAGCGACGGGCGCATCCACACCGACAGCGCCGCCAAGGTGGTGACGGCGCTGCTCTATCTGAACGAGGGCTGGGCCGAGGCGGGCGGCAGGCTGCGGCTGCTGCGCGGCCCCGACGACATCGAGAACGCGGCGGCCGAGGTGCCGCCCTGCGGCGGCACGCTGGTGGCGTTTCGCCGCACCGACCGCTCCTATCACGGCCACAAGCCGCATGTCGGAATGCGCCGCTACGTCATGTTCAACTGGATGAGCAATGCCGGCGCGGTGCGGCGCGAGATGCTGCGCCACGGGTTCTCGGCGGCTGTGAAGCGCCTGCTGCCGCGGCGGCGGAGCGCGCCGTGAGCGGCGCCGATGCGGTCGCCGGGGAACTGCTGCGCGCGGTGGACGCGGCGCAGCAAGGCAGCGTGCCGTTTCGCCACTGGCTGATCGAGACGCCGCTGCCGCCGGAGATGCCGCCGGCGATCGCGGCGCTGCCGCTGGCGGCGCCGGTGATCGCCGACACGCTGGGCAAGCGCGAGACCAGCAACAGCCTGCGCGTCTTCTTCTCGCCCGAGATGCGCGCCCGCTTTCCCGTCTGCGCCGCGCTGGCCGCGGCGCTGCAGCGTCAAGCCGTCGTGGCGCGGCTGGCGGCGCGCTGCGCCACGCCGCTTGCCGGATCCTTCCTGCGCATCGAATATTGCCAGGACACCGATGGCTTCTGGCTCGAGCCGCATACCGATATCGGCGCCAAGCTCTTCACCATGCTGATCTACCTGTCCGACGCGCCGGGCTCGGCAGGCTGGGGCACGGATCTGATGACGCCCGACGGCGCGGTGCTGGCGACCGCGCCCTACCGCGCCAACAGCGGCCTCATCTTCGTGCCCGGCGGCGACACCTGGCACGGCTTCCGCAGGCGCCCGATCACGGGCGTGCGGCGCTCGCTCATCGTCAATTACGTGAAGCCCGAATGGCGCTCGCGCCACGAGCTCTCCTATCCGGCCGAGCCGGTGGCCTGAGACGATGGACGCCTCGCTCATCCGCCGTTTCGCCGACCAGCGTCTGCCGCGCTACACCAGCTATCCGACCGCGCCGCATTTCAGCGCCGCCATCGCCGAGGGGGAGGCGCGGCGCTGGCTCGAGGCGCTCGATCCCGCGGCCACGCTGTCGCTCTATCTCCATGTGCCGTTCTGCCGCGCGCTCTGCTGGTATTGCGGCTGCCACACCCAGGTGCCGGGCCACGACGCGCCGATCGAGCGCTATGGCGAGGCGCTTGAGCACGAGATCGCGACGATCGCCTCGCTGCTGCCGGCGCGCATGCGCGTCGTCCATCTGCATTGGGGCGGCGGCACGCCCAGCATCATCGGCCCCGACCGGCTGCGCCGGGTGATGGGCGCGGTCCGCCGCAGCTTCGAGCTTGCCGCCGGGGCCGAGCTCGCCCTCGAGATCGATCCGCGGCGCTTCGACGGCGCGATGGCGGCGGCGCTCGGCGCGGAAGGCTTCACCCGCGCCAGCCTCGGCGTCCAGTCCTTCGACCCCGCGGTGCAGCAGGCGATCAATCGCCGCCAGAGCTTCGCCGAGACCGAGCGCGCGGTCGATCTCTTGCGCGGCGCCGGCGTCGCCGGGATCAATCTCGACCTGCTCTACGGCCTGCCGCATCAGAGCGCGGAGTCCTGTCGCGACACGGTGGCGCGCGCGCTCAGCCTCGCGCCTGACCGGCTCGCCGTCTTCGGCTACGCCCATGTGCCGGCGATGAAGCGCCACCAGCAGCACATCGACGCCGAGGCGCTGCCCGGCGCCGCCGAGCGCCATGCCCAGGCGGAGGCGATCGCCGCTTCGCTCGGCGAGGCCGGCTATGTCGCGATCGGCCTCGATCATTTCGCGCGTCCTGACGATGCCCTCGCCCGGGCGCTTGCCGAAGGGCGGCTCAGGCGCAACTTCCAGGGCTACACCGCCGATCCCGCTGCGGCGCTGATCGGCTTCGGCGCCTCGGCGATCTCGGCGCTGCCGCAGGGCTATCTGCAGAACACGCCGCGCATCGCCGCTTATGGCGAGAGGGTGGCGGCCGGGCGGCTCGCGGTCGCGCGCGGCCTCGCGCTCGACGCCGAGGATCGCCTGCGCCGCGACATCATCGAGCGGCTGATGTGCGATCTCGCCGCCGATCTCGGCGTGATCGCCGCCCGCCACGGCGCCGCTCAGCGCTTCGCGTCCGAGCGCGAGGCGCTCGCCGATCTCGCGCGCGACGGCGTGGTGCGGCTCGCCGGCGACCGCGTCGAGATCGTCGAGGAGTGCCGCATGCTCGCCCGCGCCGTCGCCGCCGTCTTCGACACCCGCCTCGCCCCCGCCGAAGGCCGCCACGCCGCGGCCATCTAGCTTTGGCTGGCGCCGGCAGGCTTCACTCTATCCGCGCCAAGACCTGCTCCAGTGCCGCAAGGAACCGCTGCCATCCGCCCTGGGCGCCCTGGTAGGCCTGCTGCTGATCCGGCCGGAAGCCCGACTGCTCCATGCGCAGGTGGGTTCCCGTGCTTGTCGGGGTGAGAGTCCAGGTGACGACGCTCTCGAGACCATAGGCCGCCCAGGTGTAAGACAGCGTTTTGTTCGGCTCGACGGCCAGGACCTGGCAGTCGACCGCGCCCCAGTCGGCGCGAAGATCGAAACGGTGGCCCACGACGGGCTTGAAGTCGTTCTTCATCAGCCACTCCTCGATCAGGTGTGGTTGCGTGAGCGCGCGCCAGATCTTTTCCGGCGGATAAGGGATCTCGCGTTCGACGACGACGGAGCGCGTTTCGGTCGCGGGTTTGCTCATTGGTCCATCCTTCTGAGGAGATCTTCGAGCTGGTCGAACCGGCTTTGCCAGAAGCCGGCCATTTGGCTTGTCCAGTCGATCAGCGGGGCCAGGGCGCCGAGCTGCGCGCTGTAGTGCGTCTGGCGACCTTCATGGCGGTCGCGCACCAGCCCGGCCTGCTTCAGGATCCCGAGATGCTTGGAGACGGCCGGTTGCGAGACCCCGGCCCGAGCCGTCAGGGCCCCGACCGTCTGCTCTCCGTCGCGGCACAGCCGCTCGAAGAGAGCGCGCCGAGTTGGATCGGCGAGCGTTCGGAAGAGCACGTCGTGAGCGGTCGGCATTTGGGATCGATAACCTGTTGGTTATTGATTGACATATAATCGCCGAGTTATGCGTGAGTAAAGCAGGAACCTGGAGCGGCCCAATGATCCTCGTCATGGGCCGCCGGATAATGGGTTATCCTGATGCCGACCGGCTGCCGGACGCATCTTGCCCCATCGACCACCCGGAGAGGGAGCTATGGTGCGACTTCTTCTGGCCGACGATCATGATATCGTGCGGCGCGGCTTGCGCGATGTTCTGACGCAGCAACGCGGCTGGGAGATCTGCGGCGAAGCGACGACCGGACGCCAGGCGGTCGAGATGGCGGTAAGGCTGAGGCCGACGATCGCCATCCTCGATCTCTCAATGCCGCAGCTCAACGGGCTGGACGCGACGCGCCACATCAAGAAGGCGGCGCCCGGCGTCGAAGTGCTCATCTTCACCGTCCACGACTCCGAGCAGCTCATCCGCGAGGTGCTTGCCGCCGGCGCCCGAGGCTATCTGCTGAAATCCGATGGGTTGCGCCACATCGTGGCCGCGGTGGAAGCCTTGGCGCAGCATCGGCCGTACCTGACCTGGAAAGCGTCCGAAACCGTGCTCGAAGGCTTTCTCACGAGCTGGTCGTCGCGGGAGGACGCCTTCGCCGATCCGCTGACCGGCCGCGAGCGGGAAATCGTTCAGCTCCTGGCGGAAGGCAACAGCAGCAAGAAGATCTCGGCGCTCCTGGGGATCAGCGTCAAGACCGTCGACACCCACCGCGTCACTCTTATGCGCAAGCTCGGCGCCCATTCCATTGTCGACATCGTGCGCTACGCGATCCGCAACAACCTGGTTCAACCCTAGCGCGACGCCGCAGGCGTCGTCGCTGGCGCCGCCGCGGGCGAAGGCGCTACGCGCCTTCGCCTGGAGCCTGCAAGCCGGCTCAGGTGTCTTTCCCGCGCGAAATACAGGAATGACCCGATGTCCGTCCCCGGCCACACCGTCTTAGCATCACAACGTGGCGTTGCGCTCCGGCCGCGCGGCGGATTGTGGGCGCAGTCCGCCATGGATCCTCCAGCAAGGGAGCATGCGATGCCAGTCAAAAGCCCCCCTCAATCCTGCCGGGGCGGCGCGGCGGCGGCCGTTGCCGTGTTGGCCCTGCTCGCGGCCTGTACCCCCACCCCGACGCAATCGGTCTCCGCCGTCCCGTTGGCCCAATCGGCGATCGACACCGCGATCCATGATGGCGCCCAGCAGCGCGACCCGGAGGATCTCGCCATGGCTCAGCAAAAGCTGGCGCTGGCGCAGAAATCGTCGGCCGACGGCTATTATGACAACGCGCGGCGCGAAGCCGAGGAAGCGGCGATCGATGCGCGGCTGGCGAGCGCCAGATCGCAGACCGTCGCCGCGAGCAACGCCTTGAGCCAGCTCAAAGGCGAAGGCTCCAGCACGCCGCAACGCCAGTGACGGCGCGCGTGCCACCCTGACTTCCACTCACCGGAGGGTCCGCCATGTCCATTGCAAAACTCGCGCTTCCTACGCTGTCGATCTCGCTCACCACCCTGCTTCTCGCCGCCTGCACCACCCCGACGCAGAACGCCGAGCTGCAGCAGGCGCATGTCGCCTATGATACGGCATCCAAGGACCCGGCCATCGCCACCGCCGCCTCGGCCGATCTGGAGAAAGCCGGAGCCTATCTCAAGGAGGCCGACGAGGGGCAAGCGAGCGGCGCCGGTCAGGCGGAAGTGTCGCATGACGCCTATATGGCGAAGCAGCAGGTGCACATCGCCTACGAGAGGGCGAACTTGAAGAATCTCCAGGCGGAGTTCCGCCGCACGCCTCGCGCCTTGGCGGGCTCGGGCAACCTGTTCTTCCCGACCGACCAGGCGACGATCACCCCCGGCACCGAGGCGACGATCGAGCGGCTCGCCACGTTCCTGAAGCAGAACCCCGAGCAGCGGGTGCGCATCGAGGGCTATGCCGACGACACCGGCAGCCGGAAGTACAATATGAAGCTGTCGCAGCGTCGCGCGGACGCGGTCAAGCAGGCGCTCGTGTCGCACGGCATCGAGGCGAGCCGCATCGAAGCGCACGCCGGCGGCGAGGCAATGCCGGTGGCGAGCAATCGCACGGCGCAAGGTCGCCAGATGAATCGCCGCGCGACCGTCGTGGTCTCGAACTTCTCCGTGAACACCGGCTCGAGCACGCCGCCGTCGAGCGGCGACGCCGCGCATTAGCTCGTCACGACCCGAGCCGCGACCGCCCGCGCGGCGGTATCGCGGCGGAGGCGTGGCCCGAGCGCAGCGCCGAGCGGCTGACGCCCGCGGCCGCTCTGCGCGATGGGCCGGCCACCGAGCTGCTTTCAGCCGCGCGCCCCGAGCCTTGGCGCCGGAGGGACGCGGCCTTACCATCGCTTCCGCGCCTTGCTCATGCGACCTGCGTCACCGGCGTATGTCGAATTTCGAGTCGGGGGCGTACACCGGGGGCGTAGCTCCCTCCCGCTTGCAGGAATAGTTATCGTCGATAATAATCGGGGTTCGAGGGATCGAACCGCACAGGAGGCGGGCATGGCCGGGCGTTCCGCGGGGTTGAGCTGTCGCTACGACGATATCTGGCTGCTCGACGGCGTGCGCACGCCCTTTGCCGATTACTGCGGCGCGCTCGGCGGCGTGTCGCCGATCGATCTCGGCATCAAGGTCGCCCGCGCCGTGCTGGCGCGCGCCGATGTCCCGGCGGCCGATGTCGGCCAGGTGATCGCCGGCAACATGGCGCAGGCGAGCTTCGACGCCTACATGCTGCCGCGCCATATCGGCCTCTATGCCGGCGTGCCGGTCGAGACGCCGGCGATCCTGGTGCAGCGGGTCTGCGGCACCGGCTTCGAGGCGATCGCGCAGGCGGGCGATCTCATCACGCTCGGCAAGACCGATCTCGTGCTCTGCGTCGGCGCGGAATCGATGACGCGCAACCCGGTCGCGGCCTACACCCACCGCACCGGCTTCCGCATGGGCCAGGTCGAGTTCAAGGATTTCCTGTGGGAGGCGCTGCTCGACCCGGCCGCGCAGTGCACCATGGGCCAGACGGCGGAGACTCTGGCGCGCAAATACGAGATCACGCGCGCCGAGGTCGACGCCTTCGCCGCCGACAGCTTCGCCCGCGCCGTGGCGGCGCAGCAGGACGGGTTCCTCGGCGGCGAGATCGTGGCGGTGACGAGCGAGAGCTTCGAGCTCGACGGCTACAGCCCGCGCGGCATCAGGCTCGACCGCAAGATCGCCTCCTGCGCGGCCGACAGCCACGTCCGCCCGACCTCGCCCGAGGTGCTGGCCAAGCTCAAGCCCGCCTTCGGCGGCGTGCAGACCGGCGGCAACAGCTCGGCCATCGTCGACGGCGCGGCGGCGACGCTGGTGGCGGGCGGCGGCTATGCGCGGGGCCGGGGCACGGCGCCGCTGGCGCGGCTCGTCGCCGCCGCCGCGGTGGGCGTGCCGCCCGAGATCATGGGCATCGGCCCGGTGCCGGCGATCAAGCGCGCGGTCGAGATCGCCGGCCTCGCGCTCGGCGACATCGACCGCTTCGAGATCAACGAGGCCTTCGGCGCGCAATGCCTCGCGGTCGAGCGCGCGCTCGGCCTCGATCACGCCAAGGTCAACGTCAATGGCGGCGCCATCGCCATCGGCCATCCGCTGGCCGCGACCGGGGTGCGGCTCACCGTGACGCTGGCGCGCGAGCTCGGCCGGCGCGGCCTGCGCTACGGCGCGGCGTCGGCCTGCGTCGGCGGCGGGCAAGGCATCGCGCTGGTGGTCGAGAATCCCGCGGCGCGCTAGCTGCTAGAGCGGCGTGGCGAGGTTGCGCAGCATGCGCAGCAGCGCCGCCTTGTCGTCGCCGCGCAGGCGCTTGACCATGGCGCGCTCCTGCGCCGCGGCGCGCTGCTCGAGGCGGCGCAGCAGCTTGCGACCTTCGGCGGTGAGATAGATCGCGCGCGAGCGGCGGTCGAGGGTCGAGGGCAGGCGGTCGACGATGCCGCGCCGCTCGAGCTCGTCGATGATCAGCACCATGCGCGAGGTCTCGGCGCCGAGCGCCTCGGCCAGCGCCCGCTGATTGAGGCCGGGATTGTCGCGCGCCAGCCGCATCACCGAGAATTGCGCGGTGCTGATCGCGAACCCGGCCATGCGCTCGTTGAAGTCCTGGAACACCGAGAGCTGCGCACGCCGGATCGCATAGCCGATGAAGTCTTCGAGCGCGGCGAGCGGCGGCGCGGGAGAAGCGGCGGCAGGCCCGGCCTTCGGCTTGGGGCCTTCCGCCTGAAGCTTCACCCGCGTCTTCATTCGTGTGCGTGCCATGTCGCCTCCGGTCGCGGCTGCGTCACGGCATAGCATAGGAGGCGCGTCGCGCAAACGTCTGCGCTCAGCGGCTCGCCGCGACCAGCGGGCACTTGCCCTCGGCGAGCGGCCGGAAGGCGTGGTCGCCGGGGATGGCGGCGACGATCTTGAAATAATCCCACGGCCGCTTGGATTCCGCCGGGCTCTTGGCCTGCAGCAGATAGACGGGATGCATGGCCCGCCCGTCCGCCCGGATCGTCACCTTGCCGTAGACGGGATCGTCCGACGCGTTCGCCTTCATCGCCGCCACCACCGCGCGGCCGTCGGCGGCGCCGCCGACCTTGTCCACCGCCTTCAGATAGGCGAGCACGCTGGAATAGACGCCGGCCTGCATGTCGTTCGGCATCTCGTGCTTGGAGAACCGCTTCTCGTAGCGCTCGGCCCATTGGCGCGTGCCGTCGTTCAGGTCCCAGTACCAGGAATTGACCGTCAGCAGGCCCTCGGCCGCCTTGAGGGTCAGCGCCGGGATGTTCTGCACCGTCAGCACGAAGGCGGCGAGCGCCACCTTGCGGTTGATGCCGAACTCGGCCGACTGCTTCACCGCATTGGTGAGGTCGGCGCCGGCATTGGCGAGCGCCAGCACCTGCGGATTGGCGGTCTGCGCCTGCAGCAGGAAGGAGGAGAAATCGTTGGTGCCCAGCGGCGCGTCGACCGTGCCCAGCACCTTGCCGCCGTTGTGCTCCACCGCGTCGGCGGCCTGGTTGCGCAGATCGTGGCCGAAGGCGTAATCGGCGGCGATGAAGAACCAGGTCTTCTTGCCCTGCTCGACGATGGCGCGGCCGAGCGCGTGGCCGAGCTCCCAGGTGTCGTAGGTCCATTGCACGGTGTTGGGCGTGCATTGCTCGCCGGTGAGCGCCGCGGTGCCGGCGCCCGAGGCGATGAAGACCTTGTTCTTGTCCTTGACGATCTGGTTGACGGCGAGCGCCACCGCCGAGTTCGGCACGTCGGCGATCATGTCGACGCCGTCCTCGTCGATCCATTTGCGCGCGATCGCGGCGCCGATATCGGTCTTGTTCTGGTGATCGGCCGAGATCACCTCGACCTTGCGGCCGGCGGCGCGGCCGCCGTAATCCTCGACCGCCATCTGGGCGGCGAGAACGGAGCCGGGTCCCTGGAAATCGGCATAGGGGCCGGACATGTCGTTCAGCACGCCGATGCGGATCGGCTTTTCATCGGCCGAGGCCGCGGCGGCGAATCCCGCGGCGAGCGCCAGCGCGGCGATCGCCAGGCCATGCTTGAGCAGCGTCATCTGAACCTCCCTGGTCGGCGGCCGATCTGCGTCGGCCCTTCGCGCCTCGCGGGGCGATCCCGCGGCGCCCGGCGACCATACCAAGCGAGATAGCTAACCTCAATAACGATCGTCGCCGGCCTCAGACGATGCGGCTCTTGCGCTCGCCCCAATAGCGGTCGCGCAGCAGGCGCTTGTAGAGCTTGCCGGTGGGCAGCCGCGGCAGCTCATCCGTGAAATCGACGGAGCGCGGGCATTTGAGATGGGCGAGGTGCTCGCGGCAGAAGGCGATCAGCTCCTCGGCCAGATCCGGACCCGCGGCGATGCCGGGCATCGGCTGCACCACCGCCTTGACCTCTTCGCCGAGATCCTCGTTGGGCACGCCGAACACCGCGGCGTCGGCGACCTTGGGATGGGTGATGAGCAGGTTCTCGCATTCCTGCGGATAGATGTTCACGCCGCCGGAGATGATCATGAAGCTGCGGCGATCGGTGAGATAGAGGTAGCCCTCGGCGTCGACATATCCGACATCGCCCACCGTGCTCATGCTGCCGTCGGCCGAGCGCGCCTCGCGCGTCTTGGCGGGATCGCGGAAATATTCGAAGGGCGTCGCCGTCTTGAACCAGAGCGTGCCCGCCGTGCCGGTCGGCACCGGGCGCATCTCCTCGTCGAGCACGTGCAGCGCGCCGAACAGCACGCGGCCGACGGTGCCGCGATGGGCGAGCCATTCGGCGCTGTCGCAGGCGGTGAAGCCCAGCCCTTCGGTGGCGCCGTAATATTCCTGGATGATCGGGCCCCACCACTCGATCATCTGCTCCTTGACCGGGACGGGGCAGGGCGCCGCCGCGTGGATGGCGATCTCCAGCGAGGAAAGGTCGTAGCGACGGCGGACATCCTCGGGCAGCTTCAGCAGGCGCGAGAACATGGTCGGCACGAGCTGGCTGTGGGTGACGCGATGGCGTTCGATCAGCGCCAGGTACTGCTCGGGATCGAAATGCTCCATGATGATCGCGGTGCCGCCCACGCGGATGGTGAGGTTGACCGCCGCCTGCGGCGCCGAGTGATAGAGCGGCGCCGGCGAGAGATAGATCATGCCCTCGCGATAGCGCCACAGCTTCACCAGGAAATCGAAGAGCGGCAATTGCTGCGCCGGCGGTTGCTCGGCGAGCGGCCGCAGGATGCCCTTGGGGCGCCCGGTGGTGCCGGAGGAATAGAGCATCGCGGTGCCGAGGGATTCGTCGGCGATCGGCGTGTCGGGAAAGCCGGCCGTCGCCGCGTCCAGATTGGCGATGCGGCCGCCATCGCCGGGGCCGTCGACGACGAGGCAGCGCACGATGCGCGGCGATTGCGCCATCGCCGCCATCGCCACCTCGCGCCTGGCCATCGAGGTGATCAGGATCTTCGCCTCGCTGTTGTCGAGGATGTAGGCGAGCTCGTCGGCCATGAGATAGGAGTTGACGCAGGTGTAGTAGAGACCCGCCCGCTCGCCGGCATCGCAGCATTCGAGGTAGCGCGCGTTGTTCTCCATGAAGATCGCATAATGGTCGAGCCGCAAGAGGCCCTCGGCCCGCAGCAGATGGGCGAGCCGGTTGCCGCGCCGCTCGAGCTCGGCATAGCTCACGGCTTCGCCGCTCCGCGCCATGATGAAGGCCGGCTGTTGCGGACGGATCTTGGCCTGGGTACCCGAATACATCGTTCCTCCCCGCGCGGGTCGCCCGCGCCAGCGCCGCTCTGTGGCGGCGTCTTCGCGAAAATGGGACACAAGCCGGGGCGGCTGTCAACGACCGCTCCCGCCCGGTTGGCGGACCGTGGGTTACCTTGGGGAACGAAAGCTCGATCGATGCGTTAGCCAGCGTCGCCGTTCCTCTTTTTTGCCACGTATTGGTCCGCCGGCCCCGCCGCGCGGGGGAGGAGGGTGCGACCAGGGAGAGGCAAGCGATGACATCGACGTATTTCTCTCCGCGGCGCGCCAGCGCCGAGCCCAGACTGGCCGCGCCTGGCGCGGCGCAGAGCCTCGGCCTGCGTGCCGGAGACTGGGTCGAGGTGCGGCCGCTCGAGGAGGTGCTGGCGACGCTCGATGCCAACGGCGCGCTCGAGGCGCTGCCCTTCATGCCGGAGATGGCGCGCTTTTGCGGTCAGCGCTTCCAGGTGTTCAAATCCGCGCACAAGACCTGCGACACGATCACCACCTTCACCGGGCGGCGGCTCGAGAGGACGGTCCACCTCGCCGGGCTGCGCTGCGACGGCGGCGGCCATGGCGGCTGCCAGGCGGCCTGCCTGATGTTCTGGAAGGAGGCCTGGCTGCGCCGCGTCGACGGGCCGCAGGCGACCGGGGCGCCGCCGCCTGGCGCTGCCGCCCGCCGCGGCCTGGCGCGGCTCCAGCGCGGGGCGCGCTGCGACCGTCCGCTGGACGCGGAGGAGCGCTACCGCTGCCAGGCGACGGAGCTGCTGCGCGCGACGGAGCCGCTCGATGTCTTCGATCCCCGGCCCTATCTGCGCGATCTCACCAGCCGAAATCTGGGCGGATGGACCCTGCTGCGGGCGCTGCTGCGCGCGCTGGCGCGGATCATGCGCAACCGGCTGCGCCGGCTCGGCGGCGCCGCCTATCCCCCGGCCGCCGCCGTGCCGCCGGCCGAGCCGCTCCATCTTCAGGCGGGCGAGCTCGTCCAGATCCGCCCGAAGGCGGAGATCCTGGCGACGCTCGACAACGGGGTGAGCAACCGCGGCCTTTCCTTCGATACCGAGATGGCGCCGTATTGCGGCGGCACCTTCCGCGTGCTGCGGCGGGTCGAGCGCATCATCGATGAGGGTTCGGGCAAGATGCTGCGGCTGCGCAAGGACTGCATCATGCTGGAAGGCGTGGTGTGCAGCGGCCTGCGTTGCGGGCTGGCGCGGCTGGGCTGTCCGCGCAGCGTCTACCCCTATTGGCGCGAGGCCTGGCTGCGCCGCGTCGCGCCCGCCGCGCCGGCGCTTCCCGAGCCCGCGGTCGAAGAGGCCGTCGAGCTCTAGACGAGGCCGCCTGCATCGCGGAAGAATGGGCTCAGCCCAGGCGACAGCGAACCATTGTGGCCGCAGCTGCTCATTCGCCGGCTCGGCGCGGCGCGATGCTGGACACCACCGATCATCGCCGCCTGGCGCCGGGCAGGGCTTGATTTGCCTCAATGTCGAGCCTTGCAACGCAATGGTAGCTGATGCCGCTCCTTGGTTAGGCTGGAAGCCGGTACAGGTGATGAAGCGGGATGACATCCGAAGCGAGCGTCTCCGTCGCTTGTTCGATTATTGGGAAAGCAAGCGGGCGGCCCGGAAGCTGCCGGCGCGGGCTGCGCTCGATCCCCTCGACATCCCTTACGTTCTGGCCAATCTGGCGCTGGTCGACGTGCTCCGCGATCCCCTGCGCTTCCGCTTCCGGCTGGTCGGTACCGAGATCGTGGCGCGCGACGGCACCGATCTCACCGGCCGCACCACCGACGATCATCCCTTGCCGGAATACCGGGCCTTGCTGCGGCAATCCTACAGCGATGTCGTCGCCAGCAGCGTGCCGGCGGTCTTCCGTCGCCAGCGACTGATGGATGGCAAGCCCCGCCACTACGAGGTGCTCTACCTGCCGCTCGCCGCCGACGGCGTTACGGTCGACATGCTGCTGGTGGGGATGGATTTCCACGGCGGAGCCGCGTGACGCGCGCCCGGAGCGTGCGAAGCGCCGCCCGCGCCGCTTTCCCCTCTTGCTCTCCCGCCTCATCCCGCGAATGTTAGGCGCGGTTGTTGCGGACGGGGGCGGTGCGGCCCCGGGCGTCCTGGGAGAGCATTGATGCGGCGGGGTGTATGGTTGGCGCTGGGCGGCGCGGCGTGGATCGGCGGCTGTTCCTGGATCCCCTTCCTGGGCTCCGATGATCCGCAGCTCAGCAACCCCGCGGTCGAGGCCTGCCGGACCAAGGCCTCGGACCTCGGCTATGACGGCGTGGGCGAGCGGGAATCGGCGCCGCTCGGCGACGGCCGCTACACGGTGGTGCTCGACATCCGCCAGAACCAGGGCTACGGCCGGGTCACCTGCAGCTACGACCCGAAGAAGGGCGCCGACCTGCCGCCGCCCACGCCGCCGGCGACCCCGGAGGCGAAACCGGCGGAAAAGCCGGCCACCCCCGCCGCCACGCCTGCCCCTGCGACCGCCCCGGGACCGCAGTCCGGCAAGTGAGGGGGGCGGTGTTGCGGCCCGCCCCCCGGGGCGATAGGCTGCACCCCCTTTTCCCAGGCCCTTGGTAGTTGCGTGCCCTATCTCAGTACCCGCGACGCCCGGACTCCGCCCGAGCGCCTCGCCTTCGAGGACGTGCTGCTGGCCGGGCTGGCGCCCGATGGCGGGCTCTACGTGCCCGAGGCGTGGCCGGCGCTCGACGCGGCGGCGCTGCGCGCGTTGCGCGGACGCTCTTATGCCGAGATCGCGGCGGCGGTGATGGCGCCTTTCATCGGCGAAGCGCTGTCGCCTGAAGCGTTGGCCACTCTGGTGGCGGGCGCTTATCGCGGCTTCGATCACGCCGCGGTGGCACCGCTCAAGGAGATCGGCCCCGAGCTCTGGCTGATGGAGCTGTTCCATGGCCCCACCCTCGCGTTCAAGGATTACGCCTTGCAGCTGGTCGGCCCGCTCTTCGATCACGTGCTGGCCAAGCGCCGCCGGCGCGTCACCGTCATCGGCGCCACTTCCGGCGATACCGGCTCGGCGGCGATCGAGGCCTGCCGCGATCGTCCGTCGCTCGACGTCTTCATCCTTTATCCCGAGGGCCGCGTCTCCGAGGTGCAGCGCCGGCAGATGACCACCGTCGCCTCGCCCAACGTCCACGCCATCGCCATTTCCGGCAGCTTCGACGATTGCCAGGATTTGGTGAAGGCGATGTTCGCCGACCAGGATTTCCGCGCCCGGCTCAATCTGTCGGCGGTCAACTCGATCAACTGGGCGCGGATCATGGCGCAGCTCGTCTATTACGTCGCCGCCGCGGTGGCGCTGGGCGCGCCGGAGCGCGAGATCTCCTTCGCCGTGCCGACCGGCAATTTCGGCAATGTCTATGCCGCGCATGCCGCGCGCCGCATGGGCCTGCCGATCGCCGAGCTGGTGATCGGCACCAACCGCAACGACATCCTGGCGCGCTTCATCAACACCGGCCGCATGACCATCGAGCGCGTCGAGCCCAGCCTCAGCCCGAGCATGGACATCCAGGTGTCGAGCAATTTCGAGCGGCTGCTGTTCGAGCTGAAGGATCGCGACGGCGCGGCGGTGGCGACAGCGCTCGCCGAATTCCGCCGCACCGGCACGCTGCCGGCGAGCGAGACGGAATGGCGCACGGCGCAGGCGCTCTTCGCCGCCTGCCGCGTCGACGACGATGCCACGCGCCGCTCGATCGCCGAGACCTGGCGCGAGGCGGGCGAGCTCGTCGATCCCCACACCGCCATCGCCGTGGCGGCGGCGAAGGCGGGGCGCCGGCGCCGCGACGTGCCGATGGTGGCGCTCGCCTGCGCCCATCCCGCGAAATTCCCCGAGGCGGTGGCGGAGGCGACCGGGCGGCGCCCCGAGCTGCCGGCGCGGCTGGCCGACCTGTTGCAGCGGCCGGAGCGGCGGCCGAAACTCGCCAACGATCTCGCCGCGGTCGAGGACTACGTACGCGCACATGCGCGGCCCATGGGCAAGGGAGGAGCGGCATGAGTGTGAGCGTGACGACGCTCAGGAACGGCATGCGCGTGCTGACCGACCGCATGGACAGCGTCGAGACGGTGTCGATCGGCGTCTGGGTCGATGTCGGGACGCGCCACGAGCCGGCGCAGGTCAACGGCGTGGCGCATCTCCTGGAGCATATGGCGTTCAAGGGCACCGAGCGGCGCTCGGCGCTCGACATCGCCGCCGAGATCGAGGCCGTGGGCGGCCATCTCAACGCCTATACCTCGCGCGAGCACACCGCCTATTACGCCAAGGTCTTGAAGGAAAATCTGGGCCTCGCCGTCGACATCCTCGCCGATATCCTGCAATACTCGGTCTTCGATCCCAAGGAGCTGGAGCGCGAGCGCACGGTGATCCTGCAGGAGATCGGCCAGGCGAACGACACGCCGGACGACATCATCTTCGATCTGTTCCAGGAGCGCGCCTTCCCCGACCAGGCGATGGGCCGCCCGGTGCTCGGCCGCGCCGAGATCATTCGCCGCATCGACCGCGACACCGTGGCGGGCTATATGCGCCGCCACTATGCCGCTCCCGGCATGCTGCTCACCGCCGCCGGCAATGTCGATCACCACGAGCTGGTGCGGCTTGCCGAGGCGGCGTTCGCCAAGCTGCCCTCGGCGCATCTCGTGCGCAGCGAGGCGGCGCGCTATGTCGGCGGGGAGCTGCGCGAGGAGCGCGACCTCGAGCAGGTGCACGTGGTGCTGGGCTTCCCCGGCTTTTCCTTCGCCGATCCCGACTATTATGCCGCTTCGGTCGTCTCCTCGGCGCTCGGCGGCGGCATGTCCTCGCGCCTCTTTCAGGAGATCCGCGAGAAGCGCGGCCTGGTCTACGCCATCTATTCCTTCACCCATGCCTACAGCGACGGCGGCCTTTTCGGCGTCTATGCCGGCACCGGCGAGGAGGAGGTGGAGGAGCTGATGCCGGTGCTGTGCGACGAGATCCGCAAGCTGACCTTCGGCCTGGAGCCGGCCGAGCTCGAGCGCGCCCGCGCCCAGCTCAAGGCGGGGCTCCTCATGTCGCTCGAGAGCACGACCGCGCGCTGCGAGCAGCAGGCGGCGCATATGCTGGTGTTCGGCCGCCCGCTCGAGATGGCCGAGATGGTCGGCCGCATCGATGCCGTCGACGCCGCCGCGGTGGCGCGGGTGGCGCGCCGGATCCGGACCGCGCCGCCGACGCTCACCGCCCTCGGCCCGGTCGGCCGCATCGACGCCTATCCGCGGCTCGTCGAGCGGCTCGGTGCCTGAGCGGGGAGGGCGCATTCCGTGGCCTCCGAGATGCTTCGCCTGCCGCGCTTCTTCGGCGCCGCGCCGCCGAGCTTCCGCTTGAGCGGCGACCGCGTGATGCTGCGCCCGCCCGAACGCGGCGATTGGGAGGAATGGTCGGGGCTGCGCAGCGAATCGCGCCGCTTCCTCACCCCCTGGGAGCCGAGCTGGGCGCCGGATTCGCTGAGCCGCGCCGCCTTCCGCCGGCGGCTACAGCGCTATGCCATCGACTGGCGCACCGATCAGGGCTACAGCTTCTTCCTCTACCGCCTCGATGACGGCGCGCTGGTCGGCGGCATCGGCCTCAGCAATGTGCGCCGCGGCGTGGCCGAGACCGGCAGCCTCGGCTACTGGGTGGGTGAACGCCACGCCCGCAAGCACTACATGACCCAGGGCTTGCAGCTCATCCTCGCCTTCGCCTTCCAGCGCCTGAAGCTGCATCGCGTCGAGGCGGCGTGCCTGCCGCACAATGCGCCGAGCCGCGGGCTGCTGCTCAAGAGCGGCTTCCGCGAGGAAGGCTATGCGCGCGAATATCTCTGCATCGACGGGCGCTGGCAGGACCACGTGCTCTTCGCGCTGCTGCGCGAGGAATGGAGCGGGGCGGGCCCGGGCTGACGCGTCCATGGAGCGAGTTCAGATGACCACAGGCGAAGCACCGGAGGCGGGCCGCGATTTCATTCGCGACATCGTCGAGAGCGATCTTGCCGCAAAGCGCGTCGGCGGTGTCGTCACCCGCTTCCCGCCCGAGCCCAACGGCTATCTCCACATCGGCCACGCCAAGTCGATCTGCCTCAATTTCGGCCTGGCGCAGGAATTCTCGGGCCGCTGCCACCTGCGCTTCGACGACACCAACCCGACCAAGGAAGAGCAGGAATACATCGACGCCATCGAGCGCGACGTGCGCTGGCTGGGCTTCGATTGGGGGCCGCATCTCTATCACGCCTCGGATTATTTCGAGCGGCTCTACGAATGGGCCGAGCACCTCATCCGCGCCGGCAAGGCCTATGTCGACGATCTCTCCGCCGAAGAGATGCGCGCGATGCGCGGCACGCTGACCGAGCCCGGCCGCGACAGCCCCTGGCGCAAGCGCGGCGTCGAGGAGAATCTCGATCTCTTCCGCCGCATGCGCGCCGGCGAGTTCCCCAACGGCGCGCGCGTGCTGCGCGCCAGAATCGACATGGCCGCCGGCAACATCAACCTGCGCGACCCCGTGCTCTACCGCATCCTGCACGCCACCCACCCGCGCACCGGCGACGCCTGGTCGATCTACCCCACTTATGATTTCGCCCACGGCCAGTCGGATGCGATCGAAGGCATCACGCACTCGATCTGCACGCTCGAATTCGAGGATCACCGGCCGCTCTACGACTGGTTCCTCGACAATCTGCCGGTGCCGTCGCATCCGCATCAATACGAATTCGCGCGGCTCAACATCACCTACACCGTGCTGTCCAAGCGCGTGCTGACCGAGCTGGTGCGCCAGCGCCATGTCGGCGGCTGGGACGATCCCCGCATGCCGACCATCGCGGGGCTGCGCCGGCGCGGTGTGCCGGCGGCGGCGATCCGCGATTTCGTCCGCCGCGTCGGCGTCGCCCGCGCCAACAGCACCGTCGACATCGCCATGTTCGAGAGCGCCATCCGCGACGAGCTGAACCGCACCGCGCCGCGGCGCATGGGCGTGCTGCGCCCGCTCAAGCTGGTGATCGAGAACTATCCCGAGGGCAAGAGCGAGCTGCTCGAGGCGGCCAACCATCCCGACGATCCCGCCGCCGGCACGCGCCGCATCCCCTTCGGCCGCGAGCTCTATGTCGAGCGCGACGATTTCATGGAGAACCCGCCGAAGAAATTCTTCCGGCTGTCGCCCGGCCGCGAGGTGCGGCTGCGCTATGCCTATTTCGTCACCTGCCGCGAGGTGGTGAAGAACGCCGCCGGCGAAGTGGTGGAGCTGCGCTGCAGCTACGATCCCGCCACCCGCGGCGGCAACGCGCCCGACGGGCGCAAGGTGCAGGCCACGCTGCACTGGGTCTCGGCGACGCACTCCGTGCCGGCGGAGGTGCGGCTCTACAACCCGCTCTTCTCCCGGCCGGATCCCGGCGCCGGCGGCGACATCATGGCCGATCTCGACCCGAACTCGCTGGAGCGGCTGGTCGATGCCCGGCTCGAGCCCGCGCTCGCCGACGCGGCGCCCGGCGCCGCGGTGCAGTTCGAGCGCCAGGGCTATTTCTGCGCCGATCTCGACACGCGCCCCGACCACCTGGTCTTCAACCGCACCGTCGGCCTGCGCGACAGCTGGGCCAAGGCGCAGGCGGGGAAGGGGTGATGAGACGGGCGCAGGCTAGTCGGAACCGCCGCGGACGAACGCGCTCCGCGCGTTCGCCTAGGCGTGCCCCGCATCCCCGGACAGCGCCAGCGGGTCGATGCCGAGCTTGCCGAGCGCGCGCTGCCATTTGTCGGCGACCTCGTCGTCGAAGACGATGCTCTCATCGGCGGGCACATGCAGCCAGCCATTGTCCTGCATCTCGGCGTCGAGCTGGCCCGGCCCCCAGCCGGCATAGCCCAGCGCCAGCATGCTCCGGCGTGGGCCCTTGCCGCGGCCGATGGCGCGCAGGATGTCGAGCGTCGCGGTCAAGGCCATGGTGCCGACCACCAGCGTGTTCTCCTCGACGTAATCGTCGGAATGCAGCACGAAGCCGCGGCCTTCCTCGACCGGACCGCCGGCATGGACGCGCGACAGGCCGGTGAGGCCCGCGGCGGGGATGCCGAGCTTGTCCAGCAGCTCCGGCAGGGTGACGTGGTCGATGATCTTGTTGACCACCAGTCCCATCGCCCCTTCCTCGTTGTGTGCGCAGAGAAAGATCACCGAGCGCACGAAGCGGTGGTCCTGCATCTGCGGCATGGCGATGAGGAGCTGACCGGCGAGGGACGTGACGGGGTTTTTCATGGCTCTCACTTTGAGATAATCGGCATCGCCAGGGCTTGCAAGCGCGACCTGTGCGCGGCCCCCGCGCAAAGCCCTATATAAACAAGCGCGTCGAGGATTTGGCATGAGGCACGATAAAAGGCGGATCGGGGGATGGCTCACGGCGCTTGCCGTGCTGGCGCTGGCCGCCCTGCGGCCCGCCCCGGCGCTGGCGGCGCCGGGCGCCTCGGACTGGTTCGTCACCGACCAGGGCGAGGTCCGGCTGATCGCTGCCGCGCCGGTGGTGGGCGAGGCCGCCACGCTCGGCCTCGGCCTCGAATTCCGCCTGATGCCGCATTGGAAAATCTATTGGCGCTCGCCGGGCGATGCCGGATTTCCGCCCCGGCTCGACTGGAAGGGCTCGACCAACCTGGCCGAGGCGCAGCTCTCCTGGCCGGCGCCGCAGCGCTTCTCGGTCCAGGGGCTGGAGACGGTGGGCTACACCGACCATGTCGTCCTCCCCATCACCGCGCGGTTCGCTCATCCGGGGCAGGAGGCGGGCCTCGTGCTCGCCCTCAGTTATCTCACCTGCCGCGAGATCTGCGTTCCCTATGACGCAGTGCTGCGCCTCGACCTGCCGGCGGCAAGCGCGGCTCCGGGCAGCACCGGCTATGCCGCGCTGATCGCCCGCTACAGGGCGCGCGTGCCCGGCGACGGCAGCGGCGCCGGCCTGGCGCTCGCCGGGGCGAGCCTGGCCACCGGCGCAAAGCCGGTGCTGGAGCTCAGGGTCGACACCACGCGCCCGCTGCTGGCGCCCGATGCCTTCATCGAGGGGCCGCAGGGGATTAGCTTCGGTGCGCCGCACCTTGCCGCCAGCGACGTGCCCGGGCAGGCGCTGCTGCGCCTGCCGGCGGCCGGCACGCAGGCGGCGCTCGACGGGATCGTGGGCAAGCCGCTCACCGTCACCCTGGTCGATGGCGAGCGGGCGCTGGAGGGAAGGGTGACGCCGCAGGCGGCGCCGCCGCCGGCCGATCTCGGCCTGCTGCTGGCGATCCTGCCGGTGGCGCTGCTCGGCGGCTTCATCCTCAATTTCATGCCCTGCGTGCTGCCGGTGCTGTCGATCAAGCTGCTCGGCGTGATCGAGCATGGCGGGCGCTCGCGCACGGCGGTGCGCCGCGGCTTCCTCGCCTCGGCCGCGGGAGTGATCCTGTCCTTCCTGATCCTGGCCGCGGCGATGATCGCGCTCAAATCCGCCGGCATCGCGGTCGGCTGGGGGGTGCAGTTCCAGCAGCCGCTGTTCCTCGTCTTCATGGCGGTGCTGCTGACGCTCTTCGCCTGCAACCTCTGGGGCTTCTTCGAGGTGCCGCTGCCCTCATGGGTCGGCAGCCTGGCGGCGCGCCACAGCGAGAATGGCGCGATTTTAGGCAATATCGCCGCCGGGGCCTTCGCCACGCTGCTGGCGACGCCCTGCTCGGCGCCGTTCCTCGGCACCGCCATCGGCTTTGCGCTGGCGGCGGGGCCGATCGAGATCCTGGCCGTCTTCCTCGCCCTCGGCATCGGGCTTGCCGCGCCCTTCCTGCTGGTGGCGCTGCTGCCGCGGCTGGCACAGGCGCTGCCGCGCCCCGGGCGATGGATCCTGGTGCTGCGCCGCGTGTTGGGCCTGGCGCTCGCCGTCACCGCGGCCTGGCTGGTCTGGGTGCTGATGGGTGAAGCCGGGCCGCGCGCGGCGCTGGCGGTGGCGGCGCTGCTGGCGGCGGCGGCGGCGGCGCTGGGGCTGCTGCGCCCGGCCTTGCCGCGCCGCCTCGCGGCGGCGGCGGCGCTGCTGCTCGCCTTCGTGGTGCCGGCGACGCTGGCCGCACCGCCGCCGCCCGCGGCCGGCGACGCGTTCTGGCACGGCTTCGACCGCGCCGCCATCGACCGGCTGGTGGGCGAGGGACGGATCGTGTTCGTCGACGTCACCGCAGATTGGTGCCTCACCTGCAAGGTCAACAAGGAGCTGGTGATCGACCAGCCCGAGGTGCGCCGGCGGCTGGAGCAGCCCGGCACCATCGCTATGCGCGCCGACTGGACGCGGCCGAGCGCGGCGATCGCCGAATATCTACGCAGCTTCGGCCGCTACGGCATTCCCTTCAACGCGGTCTACGGGCCCGGGCTGCCGCAGGGACGGGCGCTGCCGGAGATCCTCACGCCCGAGCAGGTGCTGCAGGCGCTGGCAGCGGCGGCGGGTCCCGGCAAACTCGCGGGGTCGCCGCGGTAAACTTGCCGGGAGGCCGGCGCCGGTGGGCGTGATTTCCCGAGGCCGACCGTCTATGGTGTGCGCCTCCGTGGGCGTGCCCATGGCCGGAATGCGAAAAATGACGGAAGGGGAAAGGCGATGACCATCAAGGTTGGCGACAAGGTCCCGGCGGTGAAGCTCAAGCAGATGACGCCGGAAGGCATGAAGGACGTCGACACCGGCGAGTTCTTCCAGGGCAAGAAGGTGGTGCTGTTCGCGCTGCCCGGCGCGTTCACCCCGACCTGCTCGGCCAAGCACCTGCCGGGCTTCGTCGAGAAGGTCGCCGAGCTGCGCTCGAAGGGCGTCGATGCCGTCGCCTGCCTCTCGGTCAACGATGCCTTCGTGATGAACGCCTGGGGCAAGCAGCAGAATGCCGACGGCAAGGTGCAGATGCTGGCCGACGGCAATGGCGATTTCACCCGCGCGGTCGGCCTCGAGATGGACGGCAGCGGCTATGGCCTCGGCAAGCGCTCGCAGCGTTACGCCATGATCGTGCAGGACGGCGTCGTCAAGGCGCTCAACGTCGAGAAGCCCGGCGCCTTCGAAGTCTCGAGCGCGGAGGCGATCCTCAAGGCGCTCTAATCTCGACGATGCGCCACTTGCCCTTGAGCCTCATGCCGGTGCCTCGAGAAGCTTGGGCAGGCGGATCAGATTGTAGGCTGCCAGTGCCAGGGTGAAGACGGCCTGCACACGCGCGCGGCCGCGCAGCTTAACTTTGATCAGCCCTGCGGCCCCTTTGGTCCAACCGAACACCTCCTCGGTACGCTTGCGGCACCGCTGACTGATGGCATAGCCGAGGTGACGAGTGGTGCGACGGTCAATGGCGGTGGTGCGCGGCTGACCGCTCTCGCGCACATGCCCGTCGATCGCGACATGCGGCGTGACGACGCGGGCGCGCAGATCGGCGATGAACTGGCGCACATCGTAGGCCTTGTCGGCTCCCAGAGTGATCCGGTGCCGCCCGGTCCGGCGGTCCAGCAACTCAAGCGCTGCTTCCCGCTCGGCTGTGCCGGTCGCCAGGGTCAAGGTGCCATCCACCACCAAGCCATGACGGTTCTCCATCAGGACGTGGCCGATGTAGCAGAGCTTGGCGGCCTGGCCGCCTTTTTTGTACAGCCTAGCCTCTGGATCGGTGGTGCTTTGATGGGTCTCGTTGGAGCGCTTCTCTTTGTGGAAGTTGCGCTCGGCATTGCGGCCAGGACCATCCTTGTCGTTGTCGCCTCCGTCCTTCCTGCGGAAGCTCTTCAGCGAGGCCCAAGCCTCGATCAGCGTTCCATCTACCGAGAAATGGTCGCTGGAGAGCAGCCGCTTCACCCTCGGCTGAGCCAGCACGGCACGCAAGAACTTGGCCGCGATTTCTCCTTTCAACAGCCTGTCGCGATTCTTGGTGAAGCTGGAATGGTCCCAGGCTGGATCATCGACGCCCAACCCAACGAACCAGCGGAACAAGAGATCGAATTCAATCCGCTCCATCAGCAGGCGCTCCGAGCGGATGCCGTAGAAGGCTTGCAGCAGCATCGCCCGCAAGAGACGCTCCGGCGGGATCGAGGGTCGCCCCAGCCGCGGCGGATAGAGTATGGCAAAGTCTTCGCTCAGGTCCGCCAGCGCCGTGTTGGCGATCTCCCGGATCGGGCGAAGCGGGTGGTCCCGCCGCACCCGACTCTCCAGATCTACATACGAGAACAATGACCCAGACCGCTCGTCAGCCCCCCGCATCAGCGCCCCCAAAGCTCGCGCCCAAGGGGAGTGAATCACGGTTAAGCCGGGTCCGCTACGGACTTCTTCAACAGCCTGCTAGGCGAACGCGCATCGCGCGTTCGTCCGCGGCGGCGATAGCGGTTGCGCAAGCAACCACGAGAGCCGCACGGTGCGGACTAGCCGAAAACGGCCGCTCCCCCTGGAGCGGCCGTTCCCGCTTTCCTCACCGCTTCTTCTTTTTCTTCGGCACCGTCATTGGCTCGCCGTTGAGCGCCGCCGCGTCGCGCGCCTGGGCGATGGCGAGGCGCGCCAGCGCGTCGGCGCGCTCGTTCTCGGGATGGCCGGAATGGCCGCGCACCCAGAACCATTCGACCTTGTGCGGCTTCATCGCCGCTTCCAGGCGCACCCAGAGATCGATGTTCTTCACCGGCTTCTTGTCCGCGGTCTTCCAGTCGCGCGCCTTCCAGGCGTGGATGAAGCGGGTGATGCCGTCGCGCAGATACTGGCTGTCGGTGTGGATATGCGCCGTGCTCGGCCGCTTCAGCGCCTCCAGCGCGGCGATCGCCGCCATCATCTCCATGCGGTTGTTGGTGGTCGGGCTCTCGGCTCCCATCAGCTCGCGCTCATGGGCGCCGTAGCGCAGCACCGCGCCCCAGCCGCCGGGGCCGGGATTGCCGCTGCAGGCGCCGTCGGTGAAGATCTCGACGACGCGGGAGGCCGGCTCCTCGCTCGCGCTCACGCGTCGAGCCCGTAGGCCGAGGTCTGCGCGACGCTGCGGTGGAAGCGCAGCTTCTGCAGGTATTCGAGCGGATCCTTGGGCCGCACGAAGGCGCCCGGCGGATGGTTCAGCCAGTCATAGAGCCGGGTCAGCAGGAAGCGCAGCGCGCTGCCGCGCGCCAGCAGCGGCAGCGCGGCGAACTCCTCGGCCGAGAGCGGCCGCACCGCGCGGTAGCTCGCCAGCATCAGCCGCGCCTTGGTGACGTTGAAGCTGCCATCGGCCTCGAAGCACCAGGCGTTGAGGCAGATGGCGAGGTCGTAGGCCAGGAAATCGGTGCAGGCGAAATAGAAGTCGATCAGGCCCGAGACCTCTTCGTGGCGGAAGAAGACGTTGTCGGGAAAGAGGTCGGCATGGATGACGCCGCTCGGCAGGTCGCGGGGCCAGCAGCGCTCGAGCGCGTCGATCTCGGCGCCGAGCTCCTCGGCGAGGCCCGGCCGCACCTCATGGGCGCGCGCGCGGCAGGCCTCGAACAGGTTGCGCCAGCCGGCGACCGAGAGATTGTTGGCGCGGTGGAGCGCGAAGGCGGCGCCGGCGAGATGGAGCTGCGCCAGCGCGCCGCCGACGCCGGCGCAATGGTAGGGAAGGATGCGGCGCGGCCACATGCCGTCGAGGAAGCTGACCAGCGCCGCCGGCCGGCCGCAGAGCCGCCGCAAGGCCACGCCGTCCCGGGCCTTCAGCGGGGTGGGGCAGGCGATGCCGTGCGCCGCCAGATGCTCCATCAGCGCGATGAAGAACGGCAGGTCGGCGGGCGCGACGCGCTTTTCATAGAGCGTCAGGATGTAAGTCCCCGCCTCGGTGCGTAGCAGGAAGTTCGAGTTCTCGACGCCTTCGGCGATGCCCTTGCACGAGACCACCTCGCCGACGGCGTAATCGGCGATGAAGGCGCGCAGCTCCTCGTCGGGAACGTCGGTATAGACCGCCATGGCCGCTCAGACGCCCGTCATTGCAGCGCCCGCGGCAGGTTGAAGCTCACTTCCTCCTGCGCGACCGCGACTTCCTCGAGCGCCACGTCGTAGCGGCGCCGGCAGGCATCGACCACCTCCTCGACCAGCGTCTCGGGCGCCGAGGCGCCGGCGGTGAGGCCCAGGCATTCGGCGCCCGACAGGAAGGCCCAGTCGATCTCGCCGGCGCGGCCGATCAGCGCGGCCCGTCGGCAGCCGCTTTGCCGCGCCACCTCGACCAGCCGCAGCGAGTTCGATGAGTTGGGCGCGCCGACCACCAGCAGCCGGTCGGCGCGCCGCGCGATCGCCTTCACCGCCTGCTGCCGGTTGGTGGTGGCATAGCAGATATCGTCATGCTTGGGCTCGTGCAGGCGGGGCAGCCGCGCGCGCAGCGCGGCCACCACCGAGCGCGCGTCGTCGATCGAGAGCGTCGTCTGCGTGACGTAGGCGAACTCGTCGGCCGGGTCGAGCGCGAGCCGCGCCACGTCCTCGACCGTCTCGACCAGCAGCACCGCGCCGGGCGGGAGCTGTCCCATCGTGCCGACGATTTCCGGGTGGCCGGCATGGCCGATGAGGATGATGCGGCGCCCGAGGGCGAAATGGCGCTCGGTCTCGCGATGGACCTTGCTCACCAGCGGGCAGGTCGCGTCGAGCCGGACGAGGCGCCGGCGCTCGGCTTCGGCCGCCACCGCCTTGGGCACGCCATGGGCCGAGAACACCACCGCGGCGCCGTCGGGCACGTCGTCGATCTCCTCAACGAAGATCGCGCCCTTGCGCTGCAGCGCCTCGACGACGAATCGGTTGTGGACGATCTCGCGGCGGACATAGATCGGCGCGCCGAAGCGCTCCAGGCTCCGCTCGACGATCTGCACCGCGCGCTCCACCCCGGCGCAGAAGCCACGCGGACCCGCGAGCAGGATGGTCAGCGGCGCTTTGGTCATCGTGCATGTCCCTTGCGAAGCCGGTCGGGGCGGGCGTCCTGGCGTCCCGGAACCCTTGTGCGGCGCTCGACGGTCGAATAGAGTTCAGCGCGTTTCGAGCCTGTGGCGGCCGTTCGGCGTCGATTTGGGCACGTTAGTACACCGAGGATGCGGGGGGAAGAGGGGGATGAGCGGAGCACAGGAGGCGCGCAAGAGCCCTTACGCCTTCGCCGCCGAGGCGGGGCGCGAGTACTGGTGGTGCGCTTGCGGCAAGAGCCGCTCGCAGCCGCTCTGCGACGGCTCCCATCGCGGCAGCGGCGTGACGCCGGTGCCGTTCACCGCCAGCCAGGACGGCGAGGTCTGGCTGTGCGGCTGCAAGCGTACCGGCACCAAGCCTTTCTGCGACGGCACGCACAACCTCGGCTGATGCGGTCGATCCGGTTCAGCGTCGTGCCGCTTTGCCTGCTCGCGCTCGCCGCGGCGGGCTGCTCGAGCGACAACAATGTCGGCAAGCTCAGCTGCCCGGTGGCCTTCATCGCGCCCAACCTCGACAGCTACACCGTGCTGCGTCAAGGCGCCACCTCGGCGGCCAATCCCGCGGATATAGCGTTCGGCGTCAAGCTCACCAGCGTCCAGTCGAGTTGCCGCCAGGAGGCCGCAGGCGTCCGCGTCACCACGCTCCTCACCTTCGTCATCGCGCGCAACGATCCCGCTCTCCGCCACGGCGATTTCGCCTATTTCGTCGCCGTGGCCGACGGGCAGGAGAACATCCTGGCGAAGCAGAACTTCGCGCTGCGCGTCAACTTCGCGCTGCGCCAGAAGGAGGTGCGCGTGGTCGAGGAGATCACCGAGCACCTGCCGGTGAAGAACGTCGGCATCGTCGGCTCCTACGGCGTGATCGTCGGGCTGCAGATCAGCCAGGAGCAGCTCGACTTCAACCGCAAGCGCTCCTAGGAGCCTGACGCCTCCGCGCCCGCGCTTGTTCGCGCACGCAAGACCGGCTAAGGTGACGACCTGCCGTCGCACCCCGATGGGAGAGACCGGGACCATGTCCCGGCGCCGAAGGAGCAACCGCCCCGGAAACTCTCAGGCGAAAGGACCGTTGGGGGAAGGGCACTCTGGAAAGCAGGCGCGCGCCTTGGCGCCCGCCTCACCGACGAGGTAACCCGGCCGCTCCCTGACCGTCCGGTGAATTTTTCAGGTCCTGGGACAGAGGGGGCGTTGGTCGCTGCCGGGCGGCTGACGACGCCTGTTGTCCCGAGGGTCGATGGCCGAGAATCCGCTCCAGCGCACGCCGCTTCACCGTCTCCATCTCAGCCTCGGCGCCAAGATGGTGCCGTTCGCGGGCTATGACATGCCGGTGCAATACCCGACCGGCATCATGGCGGAGCATCTCCATACCCGTGCCAAGGCAGGGCTGTTCGACGTGTCGCATATGGGCCAGGCGCGGCTCGACGGGGCCGGCGCGGCCGAGGCGCTGGAGCGGCTGGTGCCCGGCGACATCGCGGGCCTCGCGCCGGGGCGGATGCGCTACACGCTGCTCACCAACGATCGCGGCGGCATCCTCGACGATCTGATGGTGACGCGGGCGGGCGATCACCTGCTCCTCGTCGTCAATGCCGCGCGCAAGGCGGAGGATTTCGCGCATCTGCAGCGCCGGCTCGGCGCCGCGGCGGTGATGCCGCTGGCCGACCGTGCGCTGCTGGCGCTGCAGGGGCCGGAGGCGCCTGCGGTGCTGGCGCGGCTCGCGCCCGGCGCCCCGGCGCTCGCCTTCATGAGCGGCGCCGCGCTCGTGGTGGACGGGGTCGCCTGCTTCGTCACCCGCTCCGGCTATACCGGCGAGGACGGGTTCGAGCTGTCGGTGCCGGCGGACGCGGCCGAGCGCCTGGCGCGCCGCCTGCTCGCCGAGCCCGAGGTGATGCCCATCGGGCTCGGCGCGCGCGATTCGCTCCGCCTCGAGGCCGGGCTCTGCCTATACGGCCACGACATCGACGAGACCACCACCGTCGTCGAGGCCGATCTCGTCTGGGCGATCCAGAAGCGCCGCCGCGCCGAAGGCGGGTTCCCCGGCGCCGCCGCGATCGCCCGCGAGCTTGCGGCGGGTGCGGCGCGCAAGCGCGTCGGCATCCGTCCCGAGGGTCGCGCCCCGGCGCGCGAGGGCACCGAGATCATCGACGACGCCGGCACCCCCGTCGGGCGCATCACCAGCGGCGGCTTCGGCCCCTCGGCCGACGGGCCGATCGCCATGGGTTATGTCGCGACCGCCACAGCGGCGCTCGGCACGCCGCTGAAGCTGCTGGTGCGCGGCACGCCGCGCCCGGCGCGCATCGTGCCGCTGCCTTTCGTTCCCCACCGCTATCACCGCGGCTGAGCCGCGGCTGCGAGGAGCCATGAGCACCGTCAGATACACCAAGGATCACGAATGGATCAGGATCGAGGGCGATGTCGCCGTGATCGGCATCACGGATTATGCCCAGACCCAGCTCGGCGACGTCGTCTATGTCGAGCTGCCCGCGCCCGGCCGCCGTGTCGAGCAGGGCAAGGAGGCGGCGGTGGTCGAATTGGTGAAGGCGGCGAGCGAGGTCTATGCGCCGATCTCGGGCGAGGTGATCGCGGTCAATGACGCGCTGTCGGGCGAGCCCGGCAAGGTCAACGCCGACCCCCAGGGCGAGGGCTGGTTCCTGAAGCTGCGCATCGCCAATCCCAAGGAACTCGACGGGCTGATGGACGAGAAGGCCTATGCCGCCTTCGTCGAGGGCCTGCACTGATGCGCTATCTGCCGCTGACCGAGGCGGACCGCAGCGCCATGCTGGCGGCGATCGGCGCCGACAGCGTCGCGGATCTCTTCCGCGACGTGCCGCGCGCGGCGGCGCTGGAGAAGCCGCTCGACCTGCCGCTGGCGCTGGGCGAGATGGAGGTCGAGCGGGCGCTGGCGCGCATGGCCGCGCGCAACCTGCCGGCCTCTTCGGTGCCGAGCTTCCTCGGCTGCGGCGCCTATCGCCATCACGTGCCGGCGGCCGTCGACCATCTCATCCAGCGCGGCGAGTTCCTGACCTCCTACACGCCCTATCAGCCCGAGGTGTCGCAAGGCACCCTGCAGTCGATGTTCGAATTCCAGACGCAGGTGGCGCTGATCACCGGCATGGATGTCGCCAACGCCTCGATGTATGACGGCGCCACCGCCTGCGCCGAGGCGGTGATGATGGCCAACCGCCTGACCCGCCGCGGGAAGGCGATCCTCGCCGGCGATCTCCATCCGCACTACCGCGAGACCACCGAGACCTATGCGCGCTTCGGCGGCTTCGCCATCGCCGTGCGCGATCCCGATCCGCTGGCGCGAGAGGATCTCGGCGCGCTCGTCGGCGCCGACACCTCCTGCGTCGTGGTGCAGAATCCCGGCTGCTTCGGCCAGGTGCATGACCTCTCGGCGCTGGCCGAGGCGTGCCATCGCGCCGGCGCGCTCCTCGTCGTCGTCGTCACCGAGGCGGTGTCTCTGGGGCTGGTCAAGCCGCCCGGCGAGATGGGCGCCGACATCGTCGCCGGCGAGGGCCAGTCGCTCGGCAACGCGCTGGGCTTCGGCGGACCGCATCTCGGCCTCTTCGCCGCGCGCGAGAAATTCGTGCGCCAGATGCCGGGCCGGCTGGTCGGCCAGACCGTCGACGCGGCCGGGCGGCGCGGCTTCGTGCTGACGCTGTCGACGCGCGAGCAGCACATCCGCCGCGAGAAGGCGACGAGCAACATCTGCACCAATTCCGGCCTCTGCGCTCTCGCCTTCACCATCCACATGGCGCTGCTCGGCGAGGCCGGCTTCACCCGGCTCGCCCGGATCAACCATGGGCACGCGACGGCGCTCGCCGACCGGCTGGCGCGGCTGCCCGGGGTGACGCTGCTGACGGAGCGCTTCTTCAACGAATTCACGCTGCGCCTGCCGCGTCCGGCGGCGCCGGTGGTCGAGGCGCTCGCCGCGCGCGGCCTGCTGGCCGGCGTGCCGGCGAGCCGGCTGTGGCCCGGCCGCAGGGATCTCGCCGATCTCCTCATCCTCGCCGCCACCGAGACCAATACCGAGGAGGACATGGCGGCGTTGATCGACGGCTTGCGCGAGGCGCTCCGATGAGCGAGTGGAGCAAGGCGCTCAGCGGCTTCGCGCCCGAGGCGGCGGAGACCGCGACGTTCAGCGGCAATCGCGGGCTGCAGCTCGAGGATCCCCTGCTGTTCGAGCAGGACGCGCCCGGGCGGACCGGCGTCGACCTGCCGGAGCCGCCGGCGGCCGACCGGCTCGGCGCGCTGCGCCGCCAAGGCCCGATCGGCCTTCCCGGCCTCAGCGAGCCGCAGGTGGTGCGCCACTTCATGCGCGCCTCGCAGAAGAATTACGGCATCGATATGGGGCTCTATCCGCTCGGCTCCTGCACCATGAAGCACAACCCGCGCCTCAACGAGAAGCTGGCGCGGCTGCCGGGCTTCGCCGACGTCCATCCGCTGCAGCCGCTGTCGACGGTGCAGGGCGCGCTGGAGCTGATCGATACCCTGGCCAGTTGGCTCAAGGCGCTCACCGGCATGCCGGCGGTGGCGATGAGCCCGGCGGCGGGCGCCCATGGCGAGCTCTGCGGCATGATGTGCATCGCCGCGGCGCTGGCGGCGCGCGGCGACCGGCGCGGGCGGGTGCTGGTGCCGGAATCGGCGCATGGCACGAACCCGGCGACGGCGGCCACCTGCGGCTATGCGGTCGAGGCGATCCCGGCCAACGAGCGCGGCCGCATCGATCTCGGCGCGCTCAAGGCGCGGCTCGGGCCCGACGTCGCGGCGATCATGCTCACCAACCCCAATACCTGCGGCCTGTTCGAGGACGAGATCCTGGCGATCGCCGAGGCGGTGCACGAGGCGGGCGCCTATTTCTACTGCGACGGCGCCAATTTCAACGCCCTGGTCGGCCGCGTCCGGCCCGGCGATCTCGGCGTCGACTGCATGCATCTCAACCTGCACAAGACCTTCTCGACGCCGCATGGCGGCGGCGGGCCGGGCTCGGGGCCGGTGGTGCTGGCGGCGAGCCTGGCAGCCTTCGCGCCGCTGCCCTGGCTGGTGCACGACCAGGCCGGGTTCCGGCTGGTCGAGCAGGCCGAGGGGCAGGCGGCACAGGCCATCGGCCGGCTCAAGGGCTTTCATGGCCAGATGGGCATGTTCGTGCGCGCGCTCGCCTATATCATGAGCCACGGCGCGGATGGGCTGCGCCAGCTTTCCGGCGATGCGGTGCTGAACGCCAACTACCTGCTGGCGCGGCTCGGCGATGTGCTCACCGCCTCATATCCGGGGCCCTGCATGCACGAGGTGCTGTTCGACGACCGCTTCCTCCGGGACAGCGGCGTCACCACGCTCGATTTCGCCAAGGCGCTGACCGACGAGGGGTTCCACCCCATGACCATGTACTTCCCGCTGGTCGTCCATGGCGCGCTGCTGATGGAGCCCACGGAGAGCGAGAGCAAGGCGTCGCTCGACCGCTTCATCTCCGTGGTGCGCGCGCTCGCGGCGCGAGCCAGGGAGGGCGAGGCGGCCGAGTTTCACGCCGCGCCCCGCTTCACGCCCCGCCGCCGGCTCGACGAGACGGCGGCGGCGCGCAAGCCGGTGCTGCGCTGGCGAAAGACGGTGGAAGCGGCGGAGTAGTGCGCCCTCGATCAGTTCCGGTCGCCGGGCTCGGCCTCGGCGATCCGCTGTCGCGCCTCGCTGATGAGTTCGCGCAGCGTGCCCGGATCGACCCCGTCGCTCTCCATGAGCGCCTGGGTCAAGGGATCCTCGAGCATTTGAGAGAGCGGCGGCTCGCAATGAAAATGTCCCATTGTCCCAATCTCCTGTCGCTCCCCTTGAGGGTTATACGGGCGACCACGCCGCTTTATTCCCCGCAGCGGCCAAGTTTTTTCGCCCGCGGCGATACTGACGCGGCGGCGGTGCGCGGCAGACGGTAATTGGCTAGAATCGGGCGGTGCGATAAGCCGCAGCGCGGGAGCAGGCCGGATGATGGCGCGCGGAGCGAGAGGCAAGTCGGCGGACGGCCAGGCACGCAGTTTCCCCGCCGCCGGCCTTCCGGGGCCGCGGGTGCGGCGCCCGCGCCGCGGCGGGTTCGGCGGCCTCGACCTCTATCACGGCCTGCTGACCGTTCCCTGGCGCGGCTTCTTCGGCGTGCTGTCTCTGGCTTACCTCGGCTTCAACGTTGTCTTTGCCGCGCTTTACCTGCTCTCCGGTGACGGCATCGGCAATGCCCGGCCGGGCTCATTCGCCGACGCCTTCTTCTTCAGCATCCAGACCATGGCGACGATCGGCTATGGCCAGATGTACCCGCAGTCGCTCGCCGCCAATCTGCTGGTCTGCCTGGAGGTGCTGCTGGGGATGAGCGGGCTGGCGCTGGCGACCGGAGTGATCTTTGCCCGCTTCTCGCGTCCGACGGCGCGCGTGCTGTTCAGCCGCATTGCGGTCGTGGCGTCTTACGACGGGGTGCCGACGCTGATGTTCCGCGCAGCCAATCAGCGGCGCAATGATCAAATCCTCGAGGCGCAGGTGAGCGTCTCGCTGCTGCGCGACGAGCAAACCAGCGAAGGGACCGCCATGCGGCGCTTCCACGATCTGGCGCTGATGCGGGCCCGCAGCCCGATGTTCGCGCTGACCTGGATGGTGATGCATCGCATCGACGAGAGGAGCCCGCTCTACCGGGCAACGGCGGAGACGCTCGCGGCCGAAAGGGCGGAGATCGTCGTCACCTTGATCGGGCTCGACGCCACCTTCGCGCAGACGGTGCATGCGCGCCACTCCTATATCGCCGGCGACCTCGTCTGGAACCGGCGTCTCGCCGACATCCTCCACTTCGACGAGGATGGCCGGCGCATCGTCGACTTCCACCGCTTTCACGATCTCGCCGAGAGCGGGGGCGAGGCGGCGCCGCAGGGGCTTCCTCCGGGCGGCGGCTGAGCCGGCGCGATTGACAAGCGCGCGAGCCGCCGCTTTCAATGGCCGGCCTTCGAGCGCCTTGGGGGGCCATGGGATGATTGCTCGCCTTGCGTTATGCCTCAGCCTCGCCGTCCTCCTGGCCCCGACCGCGGCGCGCGCTGAGGACGGCAAGACGCTCAACATCTACAACTGGTCCGACTACATCGCCGCCGACACCATCGCCCGCTTCGAGGCCGAGACCGGCATCAAGGTGCATTACGACGTCTACGACAACAACGAGACGCTCGAGACCAAGCTGATGACCGGCCATTCCGGCTATGATCTCGTCGTGCCCTCGGCGATGCCCTACATGGCGCGCGAGATCGAGGCCGGCGCCTTCCGGAAGCTGGACAAGGCGAAGCTGGCCAATTACGGCAATCTCGATCCGCAGATCCTGGGCTTCGCCGCCGGTGCCGACCCCGGCAACCAGTACGGCGTGCCCTATCTCTGGGGCACCACCGGCATCGGCTACAACCCCGCCAAGGTCAAGGCGGCGCTGGGCCCCATGGCGCCGGCCGACAGCCTCAAGCTCCTCTTCGATCCCGCCAACGCCAAGAAGCTCGCGGGCTGCGGCATCTCGCTGCTCGACACGCCGCAGGAGATGTTCCCGGCGGCGCTGGCCTATCTCGGCCAGCCGCCGCTGAGCCGCGACCCCAAGGACCTCGAGAAGGCGGCCGCTGCGGTGCTGGCGATCCGCCCCTACATCCGCAAGTTCAACTCCTCGCAATACATCAACGATCTCGCCAATGGCGATCTCTGCGTCGCCTTCGGCTATTCCGGCGACGTGATCCAGGCGAAGAACCGCGCCGCCGAGGCCAAGAACGGCGTCGAGATCGCCTACACCATCCCCAAGGAAGGGGCGATGCTCTGGGTCGACATGATGGCGATCCCCAAGGATGCGCCCCATGCCGAGAATGCGCTGCGCTTCATCGACTTCATCCTTCGGCCGGAGATCATCGCCGCGATCTCCAACACCGTGGCCTACGCCAATCCCAACCGGCTCGCCACCGATCGCGTCGACGAGGACATCCGCAACAACCCCGGCATCTATCCGCCGCCCGAGGTGCGCGCGCGCCTGTTCTTCGACACGCTGGCGACGCCGCAATACGACCGGCTGCGGACCCGCGCCTGGACCAAGGTGAAGACCGGCACGTGACGGCGCCCGAAGCGGCGCGTCCGGCGCCGCAAGCCTCCTATCTGCGCATCGAAGGCGTGGTGAAGCGCTACGCGCCGGGCGCCGCGGCGGCGGTCGACGGCGTGTCGCTGGACATCGCGGCGGGCGAGTTCTTCGCGCTGCTGGGCCCCTCGGGCTGCGGCAAGACGACGCTGCTGCGCATGCTCGCGGGCTTCGAGACGCCGGACGAGGGCCGCATCCTGATCGACGGCGTCGACATGGCCGGCGTGCCGCCCTATCGCCGTCCGATCAACATGATGTTCCAGTCCTATGCGCTCTTCCCGCATATGACGGCGGCGGCGAATGTGGGATTCGGCCTGAAGCAGGACCGCGTGCCCGCCGCCGAGCGCGCGGCGCGCGTCGCGGCCATGCTCGAGCTGGTCAAGCTCGCGCGGCTGGCGGGGCGCAAGCCGCATCAGCTCTCGGGCGGCGAGCGCCAGCGCGTGGCGCTGGCGCGCGCGCTGGCGCAGGAGCCAAAGCTGGTGCTGCTTGACGAGCCGCTGGCGGCGCTCGACCGCAAGCTGCGCGAAGAGACCCGCTTCGAGCTGGTGCGCATCCAGCAGCGCGTCGGCATCACCTTCCTGATGGTGACGCACGACCAGGAGGAGGCGATGAGCATGGCGTCGCGCATCGCCGTGATGTCGCAAGGCCGCATCGTCCAGCTCGGCACGCCGCAACAGATCTACGAAACCCCCGCGAACCGCTTCGTCGCCGATTTCATCGGCGGGGTGAACCTGTTCGAGGGCCGCGTGCTGCGCGCCCAGGGCGGTCTGCTGGAGGTGGAAAGCGCCGAGGCCGGCACGACGCTCTTCGTCGAGCATGGGCCGCTGCCCGCGGGCAGCGCCGTGGCCGTCGCGGTCCGCCCCGAGAAGATCGTCTTCGCCGCGCCGGCGGGCGCGCCCAACCGGCTGGCAGGCCGTGTCCGCGGCACGGCCTACCGCGGCGAGGCCTCGACCTACGAGGTCGAGCTTCCCGGCGGCAAGGTGCTGCGGGTCACGCAGGTCAACGCGGCGCGCCGCGCGCCGCCCCATGGCGCGGGCGAGGCGGTGGCGCTCGCCTTCGCCCCGGCCGCGGCGGTGGTGCTGACGCCATGAGCGCGGCGCTGCGGCGGCGTGCCGTGCTGGCGCTGCCTTATGCCTGGCTGGTGCTGTTCTTCCTCGTGCCGTTCCTGATCGCGCTCAAGATCAGCGTCGCCGAGAGCGTGATCGGCATCCCGCCCTACACGCCACTGTTCGCAGCCGGGCACCTCCAGCTCGACGGCGAGAGCTACGGGCGCCTCTTCGGCGACGATCTCTATGCGCTGGCCTATCTCAACTCGCTCGAATTCGCCGCCGTATCGACGGTCTGCTGCCTGCTGCTGGGATATCCGCTCGCCTATGGCATCGTGCGCGCGCCGCTGCGCTGGCGCGGCCTGCTGCTGCTGCTGGTCATCCTGCCGTTCTGGACCAGCTTTCTCATCCGCGTCTATGCCTGGATCGGGCTGCTGAACGGCAACGGCGTCATCAACAACGCGCTGTTGGCGCTGGGCCTCATCCACCAGCCGCTGACGCTGCTCAACAACGCCTTCGCGGTCTATGTCGGCATCGTCTATTCCTACCTGCCGTTCATGGTCCTGCCGCTCTATGCCCAGCTCGAGAAGCTCGATCCGGCGCTGCTCGAGGCGGCGGCCGATCTCGGCTGCCGGCCCTGGCAGGCCTTCCTGCGGGTGACATTGCCGCTGTCGCTGCCGGGGATCGCCGCGGGCGCGCTGCTGGTCTTCATCCCGGCGGTGGGCGAGTTCGTCATTCCCGAGCTGCTCGGCGGCCCCAACACGCTGATGATCGGCAAGGTGCTGTGGGACGAGTTCTTCGCCAATCACGACTGGCCCATGGCCGCGGCGGTGGCGACCGCCATGCTGGTGGTGCTGATCGTGCCGATGGGCCTCATCCGCCGGCTGCTGCAGGGAGAGACCGCGTGAGCACCCGGCTCTCGCCCTTCCTCGCGGTCATGATGGCGGTGGGTTATGTGTTCCTCTACGGCCCGATCGCCTCGCTGGTGATCTATTCCTTCAACGCGTCGCGGCTGGTCACCGTGTGGGCGGGCTTCTCCACCCATTGGTATGTCGAGCTCCTGCACAACGAGGCGATCCAGGGCGCCGCGCTGGTCAGCCTCGAGATCGCCGTCACCGCCGCCAGCCTCGCGCTGCTGCTCGGCACGATGGCGGGCTATGCGCTGCAGCGCTATCGCCGCTTCCGCGGCCGCGCGCTCTTCGGCATGCTCGCCACCGCGCCGCTGGTGATGCCCGAGGTCATCACCGGCCTGTCGCTGCTGCTGCTGTTCGTGGCGCTGGAGCAGGCGGTGGGCTGGCCGCAAGGCCGCGGCATCCTGACCATCGCCATCGCCCATACCACGCTCGGCACCGCCTATGTGGCGGTGGTGGTCGAGGCGCGGCTCGCCGCCTTCGACCGCTCGCTCGAGGAGGCGGCTCTCGATCTCGGCGCGCGGCCGCTCAAGGTCTTCCTGGTGATCACCCTGCCGCTGATCGCCCCGGCGCTGGCGGCGGGCTGGCTGCTCGCCTTCACCCTGTCGCTCGACGATCTCGTCATCGCCAGCTTCACCTCGGGCCCGTCCTCGACGACCTTGCCGATGGTGATCTTCTCCAGTGTCCGGCTGGGGGTGAGCCCCCAGATCAACGCGCTGGCCACGCTGTTCCTGGTGGCCGTAGCGGTGCTGGTGACGGTCGCCGGCCGGCTGATGGGCGGCGCGGGGGCACCACGGCAGAACGAGCGCGGAAGGCCGGGTTGAGCGGCCCGGTGCGATCAGGACTCGTAGGTCACCACCGAGGTGAAGGGCACGTCGAGGCGGTCGCGGCCGTTGAGGAAGCTCAGCTCGATGATGCAGGCGGCCGCCAGCACGTCGCCCCCCACCATGCGGCAGAGGCGGATGGCGGCCGCGAGCGTCCCTCCGGTGGCAAGAAGATCATCAAGCACGATCACCCGTTGTCCTGGCCGGATCGCATCGGCCTGGATCTCGATCGTGTCGCTGCCGTATTCGAGGTCGTAGGTATAGGGGATGGTGGCGCCGGGCAGCTTGCCGCGCTTCCTCACCATGATGAAGCCGCAGCCGAGGCTGTAGGCGAGCGGCGCCGAGACCAGAAAGCCGCGCGACTCGATGCCGACCAGCAGGTCGGGCTGATAAGGCCTCAGCGCGTCGTCGAGCTGGCGGACGGTGGCCTTCCAGGCGTCGGCATGCGACAGGAGGGTGGAGATGTCGTAGAACAGGATTCCCGGCTTGGGAAAGTCGGGAATGCCCCTGATATGCTGTCTCACATCCATCGCCCTCGCCCTCGGCGGCTGCCTTCTCGGGAGGCTACTCTAGCCAAACCGAAGCGCGGTGAAAGCACCATTTCTTGGCGGCATCGCGCGACCGTGTAGACTGTCGCGCCATGCAGTCGGACGAAACCGGGTTCGATCTCCAAGCCGAGGGCGATGCGCTGGTGCTGCACGCCGCCGGCGGGTGGCTGGTCACGGCGGCCGCGGCGCTCGACCGGCGGCTGCGGCAGCTCGATGGCGTCGCCGCCGGCACGCGGCTGCGCATCGACCTGGCTCGGGTCGACAGGCTGGACACGGTCGGCGCCTGGCTGGTGCTGCGCACCCAGCGCGACCTCGGCGCGCGCGGCGTCGACGCCAGCATTGAAAACGTCGCGGCGGATTTCGTCCCGCTGCTCGAGCAGGTCGCCCGCAGCGAGCCGCCCGTCCCGGAGCATCGGCGGCCGGGCCCGCTCGACCTCGTCCTGGCCTCGCTCGCCGGACTCGGCAAGAACACCATCGACGTGGTGCTCGAAGGGCGCGGGCTGCTCGGATTCTTCGGCCTGGTGGCGGTCACGCTGTGGCGCACGCTGCGCCATCCGCGCCGGCTGCGTTCGGTCTCCCTGGTCACGCAGATGGAGCGCACCGGCGTGACCGCGCTGCCGATCCTCGGGCTGCTCTCGTTTCTCATCGGCGTGGTGCTGGCCTATCAGGGCGCCGAGCAGCTGCGCCGGTTCGGGGCCGAGATCTTCACGGTTAACCTGCTCGGCGTCGGGATCCTGCGCGAGCTCGGCGTGCTGCTCACCGCCATCATCGTCGCCGGCCGCTCCGGTAGCGCGTTCACCGCCGAGATCGGCGCGATGCAGGTGAACGAGGAGGTCGACGCCATGCGCACCCTCGGCCTCGATCCCGTCGAGGTGCTGGTGCTGCCGCGCCTGTTCGGCCTCGTCTTCACCCTGCCGCTGCTGGTGGTCTATGCCGATTTCATGTCGCTGTTCGGCGGGCTGCTGATGGCCTGGCTGGAACTTGGCATCGCGCCGCCGCTCTTCCTGCGCCAGCTCCACAATGCGATCGGGGAATGGACGTTCTGGGTGGGTGTCTTGAAGGCGCCGTTCTTTGCTGCCACGATCGCGCTGGTGGGCTGTCACGCCGGGCTCATGGTATCGCGCAGCGCCGAGAGCGTCGGCCGGCTCACCACCCTGTCGGTCGTTCGCTCCATCTTTCTCGTGATCATCATCGATGCCGCCTTCTCCGTCCTCTACGCCCGCCTCGGCATCTGAGCCGCCGATCGTCCGCGTGCGCGGATTGCGCACGCGCATCGGCGGCCGCGTGCTGCATGACCGGCTCGATGTCGACCTTCGGCACGGCGAGGTGCTGGGGGTGGTCGGCGGCTCCGGCAGCGGCAAGTCGGTGCTGTTGCGCACCATCGTCGGACTGATGGAGCCGGAGGCCGGATCGATCGAGATCTTCGGCCAAGACGTCCGCGCCCTCGATGACGAGGGGCTGCGCGCGATCGAGGCGCGGTGGGGGGTGCTGTTCCAGGATGGCGCCCTCATCAGCTCGCTGACCGCGGCGCAGAACGTGGCGCTGCCGCTGCGCGAGCAGCTGGGGCTGCGGGCGCCGCTGCTCGACGAGATCGCGCTGCTCAAGATCGCCCTGGTCGGGCTGCCCGCCGACGCGGCGCCGAAATATCCGGCCGAGCTCTCCGGCGGCATGCGCAAGCGCGCCGGCCTCGCCCGCGCGCTGGCCCTCGACCCGCGGCTGCTGTTCCTCGACGAACCCACCGCCGGCCTCGACCCGATCGCCGCCGGCGCCTTCGACTCTCTGATCCGCGATCTCCGGCACAGCCTGGACCTCACCGTCTTCATGGTGACGCACGATCTTGACAGCCTGATCGCGATCTGCGACCGGATCGCCGTCCTGGTCGACAAGCGGCTGATTATTGGCACAATGGCGGAGCTGCTGCACAATCCCCATCCCTGGATCCAGGCCTATTTCCGGGGGCCGCGCGGACGTGCCGCGCTGGGCGGAAGCGGCGGGCAGGCGGCCGGATAGAGCATGGAAACGCGCGCAAATTACGTGGCCGTCGGGGCCTTCGTGCTCGCCGTGCTGATCGGCGCCGTGATCGTGTCGCTGTGGCTCGCCCGGATCGAGTTCAATCGCGAATTCGCCTATTACGACATCTACTTCAACGGCTCCGTCACCGGCCTCGCCCGCGGCTCGGAGGTTCGCTACAACGGCATCCCGGTGGGACGCGTGACCGAGATCCGCATCGACCCTCAGAACCTCGAGAAGGTCCGCGTCACCATCGAGCTCAATCAGACGGCGCTGATCAAATCCGACGCGGTCGCCTCGCTCGAGAGCCAGGGCCTCACCGGCGCGGCCTATATCGAGATCAGCGGCGGCAGCCAGAGGGCGCCTCCCTTGGAGGCGCGGGCGGGCCAGCGCTATCCCGTCATCGCTTCGCAGCAATCGGGCCTGCAGCAGATCTTCGCCAACGCGCCCGAGGTGCTGGCGCGGCTGCTCGACGTTGCCAACAAGCTCGACGAGATTCTCGACCAGCGCAACCGCGCCGCGATCGCCGAGACGCTGGAGAACGTGCGCCGGCTCACCGCCGCGGCCGCCGCCCATTCCGGCGACATCGAAGGCGTGATGAGCGACAGCGCCGCGGCGGTGCGCGAGCTGCGCGACACGCTCGCCACGGCCAACCAGACGCTGGCGGATCTGCGTCAGCTCATCGGCGAGCATGGCGAGGCGCGCAACGCGCTCCAGGCGATCGACGACGCCTCGCGCAAGCTCGACAAGCTCAGCACCGATATCGACGGGCTGGTGCAGGAGAACCGGCCGGGGTTGCACAATTTCAGCCAGCGCGGCCTGGACGAGATGACGCAGCTCATCGTCGAGGCCCGCGGCCTGGTGGAGCAGCTGACGCGGCTCAGCGACGAGATCGAGCGCAACCCGACCGGGTTCCTGTTCGGCGGCAATCAACGTGGGGGGTATCAGCCGCGATGAAGCGCCTGCCGCGCCGATGGGTTCTCGCCGGCCTGGCCTTGGCACCGGCCTCCTGCAGCCTGCTGCCGCAAGCCGGCGCGCCGCCGAAGCTGTACACGCTGACGCCGGCGAGCGACGCCCCGCCCGGGCCCCGCGTCGCCTGGCAGCTGCTGATCGAGGTGCCGGTAAGCACCGCCGCGCTTGACACGACGCGCATCGCGCTGAGCCGCGATCCCACCAGCATCGACTATTTCGCCGATGCTGCCTGGGTCGACCGTGCGCCGCTGATGCTGCAAGCGCTGATTGTCCAGTCCTTCGAGAATTCCGGCCGCATCACCGCGGTCGCGCGCGATTCGCTGCTGCTGCGCGCGGACTACATCCTGCTGACGGAGCTCCGGCATTTCGAGGTGGATTACGGCGCGGCGCCGGTCCCCGTCGCCCATGTCGAGTTCATCGCCAAGCTGGTCCGCGCCTCCGACCACGCTGTCATCGCGCAGCAGCGCTTCGACGCGGCGCCGCGGGCAAGCGCCAACGAGATCCCAGCCATCGTCGACGCCTTCAACGCGGCGTTCCACCAGGTGGCGCGGCAGATCGCCGATTGGACCTTCGCCGCCGCCCGGTGAAGGCTTGCCAGTCCCGCGCCGCCGGGCGATAGATAGGGGCGAGGGGGTGGCATGGCGGATTTCAGCGGCCTGGGGCGCTCCGCGCTCGAGGCCATGGCGGCCGCGGGGGACGAGATCCTGGAGTGCCGGCGGGTCCTGGCGCGGACCGGCGGGACGGTGATCGCCGAGGCCCTGGGCGGAGCGTCGGCAGCCGAGGAATGGAGCCATTATCCCGTCGGCGACGTCTACGATCCCCGCTCGCACGCCCAGTATTTCTATCATGTCCACCCGCCGGCACCGCGCACGGCGCGCGAGCACGGGCACTTCCACGCCTTCCTGCGGCCGCGCGGCATGCCGCCGGGCACGCGGCCGCTGATCCTGCCCGAGCTCGCCATCGCCGACGCGCCGGCGGCGCCGCCCGCGCCGCAGCCCAATCAGGGCGCCGGCAATGACGAGATCAGCCACCTCGCGGCGGTCGCCGTGGATGCGGCGGGAGAGCCGGTGCGGCTCTTCACCACCAACCGCTGGGTCACGGGCGAGACCTGGTACGCCGCCGCCGACGTTGTCGCCATGCTCGACCGCTTCGCCGTCGATCTCGCCTATCCGTCCTCGACGCTGAACCGCTGGATCACGGCGCTGTTCGCGCTGTTCCGGCCGCAGCTGGCCGAGCTGGTCCGGGCCCGCGACGAGGCCGTCATGTCGTTCCGCCGCCGGCGCCGCGGCAAGGTGCATGTGTTCGAGGACCGCCGGCTCGAAGTCACCTCTTCGATCGACATCGATGTCGACGAGCAGGTCCGCCGCGTGGCGCTGGCACTGAAACAGGTAGCGTAATATCGGCGCCGCCGGCGATGACTAAGGGAGTTTTAATCGCGTCGTGCCATGGTGGCGCGCATGAAGACCGCCGCCCTCATCGCCGCGCGCCTCGATGCGGCCTGCGCCCGCCTCAACGCCGGTCTCCTCGCCGTCGCGATCGTGCTGGCGGTCGTCAGCTGCGCGGTCGCGCTGGCCCAGGCCCCCGACATCCCGTGGCAGGTCGCGGACATCCCCGCGCCCTGACCGGCGCAGCCCGGGACGGGCGGGCGCGGGCCGGGGACGCCGGGCTGTCACAGGGCTTAATCAAACGTTAGGGCTCGGCGGCGCATGATGGTCGCGCCAGCCGAGGCATCTCCGTCGGAACAACCAGGTGCGCCCGGGCCCATGACCAACAGCCTTTCCCAATCGGATGTCGAGCGATTGCTGCGCGATCCCTCGGCGGATGCGCGCGCCGAGGTCGCCGCCAAGGTGGCGAAGCAGGTCGACGCGAAGCTCACGCCCGAGGAGCGGGTCATCGCGGAGGACATCGTCCGAGTGTTGACGCGCGACGCCGCGATCCGCGTCCGCCAGGCGCTGGCCGAGCAGCTCAAGGAGAGCCGCTCGGTGCCGAACGACGTGGCGATGGCGCTCGCCCAGGACGTTGATGCGGTGTCGCTGCCGATCCTCACCCATTCGCTGGTGCTGAGCGACGATGATTTGATCGAGATCGTGCGCGGCAGCGGCGTCGCCAAGCAGGCGGCGATCGCCGGCCGCGGGCAGGTCTCGGCCGCGGTCGCCGATGCGATCGTCGCGGCCGATCAGCCCGCGGCGCTGGCCGTGCTGGTCGGCAATGACGGCGCCGAGATCAAGGAGGACACGCTACAGCGGGTGCTCGACCGCCACGGCAGCAACGATGAGATCAAGGAGCCGATGGCGCGACGCGCGCAGCTGCCGGTCACCGTGCTCGAGCGGCTGGTGGTGGCGGCCTCGACCGGCCTCTGCGAGATCCTCGCGCGGCGCAACGACCTGCCGGGCCACCTCGCCAGCGACATCGTGCTCAACACCCGCGAGCGCGCGACCGCCAGCCTGCTGTCGCCGAGCTCGGCGGCGGCCGAGGCGCTGCGGCTGGCGCAGCATCTGCAGCGCAGCGGCCGGCTCACGCCCTCGCTCATCATCCGCGCGATCTGCCTCGGCGACCTGACCTTCGTCGAGGCCGCCTTCGGCGTGCTCGCCGACATCCCCGTCCACAATGCGCGCCTGCTGATGTACGACGCGGGTCCGCTCGGATTCAAGGCGGTCTTCGAGCGCTGCCGGCTGCCCATGGAGTTCTTCGATCTCTTCCGCATCGCCCTGCACGTGGCGCAGCAGACCGATTTCGATGGCGGCGAGAACGATCGCGAGCGCCATCGCGTGCGCACGCTCGAGCGGATCCTGACGCAATACGAGAACATCGGCGCCATCGGGCCCGAGGATCTCGACTACCTCCTGGGCAAGCTCCGCGCCGCGGCCAGCGCCGCGGCCTGACCGCTTCGCTCCGCGCTGGCCCGCCCGCCGCGCTCAGACCAGGCCGCGTACCACCGCCTGGCGGCAGAGCACGTGGTGGCGCAGCGTCTGGCTGGCGAACTGGTAGCGCAAGCCGCCGGGGCCCACCAGCCGGCGCAGCAGCGCGCCGCGCTCGGGCTCGGTGAGCTTCTTCAGCGGATACTGCAGGGCCAGCAGCGACAGCCCCTCCGGGTTGGTCAGCGCCGCCGCGGCGACGACGTTGGCGGCGGTGAAGCTGCCGAACTCGTCGGTGCGGCAGCGCGCGGCGTGGAACAGCACGTCGCGGAAGGAGGCGGTCTCGTGCGGGCCGATGGCGAGGTCGTAGGCGTCCTTGATGCGCCCCTCGGCCTCCTCGGCGCTGCGCTCGACGGCGTAGCGCAGATCCTCGCGCTCGATCCGGCTCGACTGCCGCCGCGCCGCGCTGCGCGCCGAGAAGAGGCACAGCAGCTGCGCGTGATAAGGCAGGCCCTGCGCGAAATCGACGATCGACTGGCGGACCCAGGGATCGAAGCCGAGGCCCGAGCGCTTCTCGCCGGTGAGGATGATGCCGTCGATCTCGCGCCGCGTCATCAGCGGCATCGGCACGGTGACGATGGTGCGCTGAAGCGACGGATGCTTGCCCAGGAGCTGGCCGACATTCTCGGCCACGCCGACGATCAGCAGCGTCACCGGCACGTTGGCGTCGGACATGTTCTTGATGAGCTCGGCGAGCTTGGCCTTGACCTCCTCGCTCGTCACCCGGTCGTACTCGTCGATGATGAGAATGACGTGCTTCTCGCAGATGCGCTCGAAGAGCTGAACGAGCTCGCCGACCCCGCAATGTCCCGGCAGCAGCTGCTCGAAATTCTCGATGCCCGCGCGGCTGGTGGCGCCGATGCCGTCGGCGAGCAGGGTCGCCGGCAGACGCCGCAGGAGGGCGCGGAAGATGTCCTCGAAAGCGAGCTCGGAGCTGCAGGCAAAGCGCAGCACCAGATATCCCGCCTCCTCCGCCTTGCCGGCGAGCACGTTGGCGAGCGAGGTCTTGCCGCTGCCGCGTTCGCCATAGATCATGACGTGGGCGCGCTCCTCCTCGATGGCGGCGATGATGCGCTGCATCTGCTTGAAGCGGCCGGAGAAGAGCGCGGTGTCCTGCTTGGGCCGCGTCGGCGTGAAGGCCTCGCGCAGCAAGGCGCTGGCGCGGCCGGCCTCGGCGAGCGCCGGCCGCGTGCGCTTCCAGGAGACGCCGGGCGCGGCGAGGCTGAATCCGGCCTCGTCGAGGCCGTCGTCAGCGGCCGCGGCGGCGAGCGGTTTCGTCTCGCCGGCCGGCAACGGCTCTGGCGCGGGCTTCGGCTCGAGCGCGGGTTTCGGCTCGAGCGCGGCTTTCGGCTCGGGCGCCAGCTTCGGCTCGGGCGCGGGCTTCGGCGCCGGTGCGTCCGGCTCGGCTTCGACCGGCCGGGGCGCGGCGGCGAGCTGCATCGAGCCGCGGCGCAGCGCGAAGGGCGAGGCGACCGCGACGGCGCCGCCCTGGGCCATCGCCCTGGCTTCGAGCCGCCGCCGCGGTGGCTCGGTGCCGCGGATGATCTCGGGCCGGACGGTGAAGGCGCTGCGGTCGAGCGTCACGCCGGTGCGGCGCGGCAGCGGCGAGGGCGGCGGCGGCACCGGCCCGCGTGGCGCCGGACGATCGGCGGGAACAGCGCCTTGCGCCGCCAGCGCAGGCTCGCGCAGCAGCATGCCACCGCGACCCGGACTGTCCTCGCTGCGAAAGGGCCCTGTGTCGTGCTCGGTCGGATCGTCGGTCGAGGGGGTGCGGCGGCGTCGAAACCAGTCTTTCGGATTGGACATGCGCTTGGACCGATGTTGGGAAGCGTATGCGCCCGACCCTTGGGCGAACTACCCTCAGGCCGCGTCTACGCCGAGGTTTAACAGCGCAGCCGGGTAAAGGTTTCAGGCGGTCACAAAAATCCCCCGCCTGTTGCTACTGGGCCTGCTTGACCTCGTTGGCCGGCGCCGGCGGCGCGGCATCCGCCTCGCCCGGAAGATTGCCGCTGCGGAGGCATTTCTGGCGCGCCGCCTCGCGCTTGGCGTTCGCCTCCCGAGTATAGTCGGGAAACGCCTTGTGCGCCGCCTGGGCGCATTTGTCCATCTGCGACCAGACGGAGCTGCTCTGCTTCCAGCTCTGGTCGGCGGAAGCGGGAAGCGCGGTCGCTGCCGTCAGCAGCAGCGCATAGCACAATTTCCGGATCATCATCCCCTCGCGCCTCGATCCGCCGCTTCCGCACCGGCGGCCCGGGCGCGGCGGACGGCCCAGCCGAGCGGCAAATAAATCAAGAGATAGGCGAGCAGCGGCGCCTCGATCAACAGCACCGACTTGCCTTGCTCGCTGGCGACCAGGCGGCGGCCGGTGATCTGCGCCTCCGCCAGGCAGCTTGCCGCCGCCGGACCGATACGCTCATGGCAGCTGTCCTCGACATAATCGGCAAAGCTCGTCAGCCTTCCGTCGATCCGCAGCGTGTCCGGAAACTGCGGATAGATGCGCCACGTCATCGCGACCACCCAAACCGCCGTCAGAACCACGAAGTATCGCGACAGCCGCACGCCGCCTGCCCTCATCCTGCCGGTGCCATAAGCCACCCGCGCCGCTTGCCTGTCAATCCCGCGCGTCTTGCGGCGCGAAGCGAGGGTTCGCAGCACGCGCGAACCCCGCCATAGAGTATGGCGGGGTTCAAATCGGGTGGCTCGAAGAGCTCACCGCCCGGTCACACGACCGGGCCTGGGTTCCGGCGCTCGTCAATAATGATCCGGTGGAGTCATGCGTGTTGGGCACCCTCCAGCGCATTGCGCCAGCTTTACATCTAGGCGCAACGCGCTGCCGATCAAGGCAAGAGGGGCGCAAGTTTATTGCTTCTTTTGCGGCGCCCCGCCGCGCCGCCCGGCCGTTCGTTTGGAGCGATTCCGTGCTCCGCGCCAAGTCTCTGTAGTGCCGGGAAACGCGCCTCACATCGGCGGCTTGACGCCGTTCTGCTCGGCAATCGCCCGTGCCGCGAGGAAGGTGCCGTCGGGCTGCTTGGTGGCGCGCGGTATGAAGATCGTGGCGCCCGGCTTCAGCAGGCTCAGCTCGGCGGGCTTGAACGTCACCACCGGGGTGCGGGAGGAGACCGTGATCTCCTGCTCGCCGCCCTTGTAGGTGAGGTGCAGCACATGGTGCCGCGCCGCGCCGATGACGCCCGAGACGGTCGCATTCGTCATGGTGTCGCCCTTGCCCCGGAGATCCCAGGCATAGTGGCCTTCGCCCGTGCCGCGCGCCGCCTCCGGGAAGATCAGCACCTCCTGCGCATGCAGCTTGCCGTCCTTGCCGGGCGCCGCGGCGATGCCGACGAAATCGCCCTGCTTGATCTCGGCGAATTTGGCCTTGAGCACGCCGAGCACGGCGAAATCCGGCGCCAGCGTCACCTGCAGCTCCTGGCCGTCGCGCGATTTGACCTTCAGCATCTTGTTGCCGTCGAGCTGCGCGACCTTGCCGCGAATATTGACCGGCGTGCCGTCCGGCGCCTGCGCTTGCGCGGAGACGGCGAGAAGGAGGCAGAACGCCCCCGCGATCAGCGATATCGGCCGCATCGGCTTTTCCCCCGGGAGGTTGGCTGCGCGAGGATGTGCGCCGCGATTTCCTAGCACGCGCCTCGCGACGGCGGGCGGCCGCCGGCGCTCACTTCTGCGTGAGGCGGTCCCGGTTGATTTAGCCGCCCTCGGCCTGTAGAGAGCCGCGTCATGGACCAGCTTGCCGCCGAGATCGCCAGACGGCGCACCTTTGCCATCATCTCGCACCCCGACGCCGGCAAGACCACCCTCACCGAGAAGCTGCTGCTGTTCGGCGGCGCCATCCAGCTCGCGGGCGAGGTCAAGGCGCGCGGCGAGCGGCGGCGCGTGCGCTCGGATTGGATGGAGGTCGAGCGCGAGCGCGGCATTTCGGTGAGCTCGGCGGTGATGAGCTTCGAGCATGACGGTCTTGCCTTCAACCTGCTCGACACCCCCGGCCACCAGGATTTCAGCGAGGACACCTATCGCACGCTCACCGCCGTCGACAGCGCGGTGATGGTGATCGACGCCGCCAAGGGCATCGAGGCGCAGACGCTGAAGCTGTTCGAGGTCTGTCGGCTGCGCGACGTGCCGATCATCACCTTCATCAACAAGCTCGACCGCGAGGGCCGCGACCCCTTCGATCTCATGGACGAGATCGAACGCCTGCTGGCGCTCGAAGTCACGCCGGCGAGCTGGCCGATCGGGATGGGGCGGGATTTCCTCGGCACCTATGATCTCGTGCACGACACGCTGCTGTTGTTCGCGCGTGGCGCCGGCGCGCGCGTGGTCGAGCCGGTGCGCTGCACCGGGCTCGACGACGAGAAGCTCGCGACGCTGCTGCCGGAAGCGGCGCTGGCCAAGCTGCGCGAGGAGGTGGAGATGGCGCGCGGCCTGTGCCCGGCCTTCTCGCGCGAGGCCTATCGCCAGGGCACCATGACGCCGGTGTTCTTCGGCAGCGCGCTCAACAATTTCGGCGTGCGCGAGCTGCTGCGCGGCATCGCCGATCTCGCGCCCTCGCCGCGGCCGCAGCCGGCGCTGCCGCGGCCGATCGATCCGCACGAGGCATCCGTCGCCGGCTTCGTCTTCAAGGTGCAGGCCAATATCGATCCGCAGCATCGCGACCGCGTCGCCTTCCTGCGGCTGTGCTCGGGCCGCTTTCGCCGCGGCATGAAGCTGCGCCATTCCCGCAGCGGCCGGACGATGAGCATCCAGAACCCGGTCTTCTTCCTGGCGCGCGAGCGCAATCTCGCGGAGGAGGCCTGGCCCGGCGACATCCTCGGCATCCCCAACCACGGCACGCTGCGCATCGGCGACACGCTCAGCGAGACCGAGGGGATCCGCGTCACCGGCATCCCCAATTTCGCGCCGGAGATCCTGCGCCGCGTCCGGCTCGAGGATCCCTTGAAGTCGAAGCATCTGCGCCGCGCGCTGGAGCAGCTGGCGGAAGAGGGGGTGACGCGGATCTTCCGGCCGCTGGTCGGCGGCGACTGGATCGTCGGCGTGGTCGGCCCGCTGCAGCTCGACGTGCTGGCGGCGCGGATCAAGAGCGAGTACGAGCTCGCCGTGCGCTTCGAGCCCGCGCCCTACGAGACGGCGCGCTGGGTCGAGGGCGCGGCCGCCGAGGTCAAGCGCTTCACCGAGGCCAACCGCGCCGCGCTCGCGGAGGACCACGACAACGCCCCGGTCTTTCTCGCGCGCAACGCCTGGGAGCTCAACACCACCATCAGGGACTGGCCGGGGCTCCGCTTCACGCAGACACGCGAGCAGGCGTAAGCCGCGCGTCGGCGCTTCCGATATTTTCAATATAAAAAGGCAAAAACCGAAATAAATCCCGGAGCCGGCAACAGGGCCGGCGCGGTGTCGTCTTCGGTTTTACTGGTGTTCTCTTGGGTTCCTAACCAATTGTTATTGCCGTTCCTGGTCTAATCGCCTATCGGTAAAGGCCGGATCCGGCTTTTGTCGAGACGTGGCCTGGGCCGAGAGGGCAATGGCGATGAGACTGTTCCGGCGAGTGGCAAGCGATCGGAAGGGCGCGGTCGCCATCGAGATGGCGCTGGTCGGGCCGCCCTTCCTTCTCGTCATGCTGGCGCTGCTCGATTTCGGCCAGACCATGCTGACGCAATCGGTGCTGGACGGGGCGGCGCGCGACGCCGCGCGGCTGATCCGGACAGGACAGGTTCAGGCCACGAGCGATCCCATCACCACGTTCCAGACCCTGCTGTGCTCGGATATGAGCCCGCTGATGTCGACCGCGACCTGCGATGCCAACGTGCTGTTCGAGGTGCAGGTCTTCGGCGCCTACGGCTCGATGAGCTTCGGCGCCTGCACGCAGAACAACAAGGACACCAACCCGCCCACCGGCAGCGGCGTGTGCAGCTTCAACGCCGGCTCCGGCGGCAACATCGTCGGCGTGCGGGTGAGCTACACGCGGACCTACCTCATACCGTGGGTTGGCGCCTGCCTCAGCGGCGGCAGCTGCTGGACCGGCGTCGCCGGCACTGCGGGCGGCGCCCAGGGATCGCAGTCGGCGACACTGAGCTCGACAGTGATCTTCCAGAACGAACCGTTCGGGTCGTCATGAGCGCGGCCACCGGATGGGCGCGGCGGCGCAGCCTCGTCGCGGATCGCGACGGCACGGCGGCGGTCGAGTTCGCGCTGCTCTTCCCGATCATGCTGACGCTGTTCATCGGCAGCTACGAGGTCGAGAACGTGCTTCTCGCCGATCTCAAGCTGACCGCCGCGGCGCAGACCGCCGCCGACCTCGTGGCGCAGACCACGATCACCGGCGGGTCGGCGGCGACCGGCGTGCTGCAGTCGCAGGATTTCACCAACTTCACCAACGCCGCCGCGGATGTGCTGACGCCGCTGTCGACGGGGACGGGCAACAGCGTAGTCAAGATCGCCTTCGCCTCGGTGACCTACAGCACCGGCACGCCGGTGATCGACTGGCATGTCGAGGAGAACAATGCGACCGCGATCTCGCTCGCCAACATCCCGAACAGCGAAACCCTCACCAATCTCGGCAATGCCGCCGTCAACTCGCCGGACAGCGTGATCATCGTGCAGGTGCAATACACCTACACCTCGCCGCTCAGCTACGTCTTGAGCTCGTCCTACACGCTCTCCGAATTGGCCTTCAACCGTCCCCGCTACGTCACCTGCGTGCCCACCAACCCCGCCAGCGTGACCCACTCCAGCGACACCAACGGCGTGTGCCCATAGGAGCGGCGAATGTACAAGGGAGTGCGCGACATGCTTGGTCCGATCCTCGCCGTCCTCGCCAGCCTCGGCCGGCTCGCCCGGCGGCGCGAGGGCAACATCGCCATCCTGTTCGCGCTGAGCGCCATCCCCCTGGTCATCGGGTCCGGCATCGCCATTGACACCGTGCGCGCCTACACGGTGAAGACGCGGCTCGGCGCCGCGCTCGACGCCGCCGCCTTGGCCGTAGGCTCCGAGGTCAACCAGACCCAGTCCAGCCTCACCACCTACATGAACAATTATTTCGCGGCCAATTATCCCGCGAGCGCGCTGGGCGGCGCCACGGCCACGGTGGCAGCGGTGCCGTCGAACTCGAATTTAACGGCCTCGCAGGTGACGTTCCAGGCGACCGCGACGGTGCCGATGACGTTCATGCAGCTGGTCGGCATCCCGAACATAACGGTCAGCGCCACGGCGCAGATCAAGCGGACGGCAGGGCTCGAAGTCGTGCTCGTGCTCGACAATACCGGCTCGATGCTGTGCGGTCCCCAGGACGGCGCGCCCAATTACAGCGCCAGCCTGTGCGCGCAGAACGTCGTCTCCTCCGATACTGCCTGCGCGAATTCCGCCAACTACAGCCGCATCTGCGCCCTCATCAACGCCGCCACCAGCTTCGTCAACACGCTGACCAGCGCGATGACCACGGCGCAGCAGCTCTATATCGGCGTCGTGCCCTATGTGACCACGGTCAACGTCGGCGGTGCGTTCTGCACCGGTGCGACGAGTTGCACCCACATCACCACCGACAGCTGCAGCGGCGACTTCACCAATGACCGCGGCGGCCTCATCACCGAGCCGGTCATCATCAAGGGCAACACGACGCGGAACAGCAACATCGTCTCGAACGTCGCGGCCTTCGCCAGCGCCGTTCCCGGCGGCCTCCAGGTCGGCATGGCGATCTCGGCCGTCAGCGGCAGCAGCATTCCCAGCGGCACCACCATCACCGCCATCAGCGGTTCCCAACTCACGCTCTCCCAGAACGCCAGCGCATCGGGCAGCGGCACGCAGTTCTATATCGGCTACGTCGGCAACACGACGAGCGGCAGCACTGTCGTCAAGTCCATCTCGCCGGCGATCTCCCCTTCCAGCAACCTGCCGGTCGGCACGGTGCTGACCGGGTCCAGCCTGCCGAGCAGCGGTTCGGCGGCGGTCCAGGCCCTCAACAGCACGACGCAGGTGACGCTCTGCCAGGCGGCGACGGCGACGAGCACGGCGACCCCGCTCTGGCTCAACACCGCCGTGACCTACGACACGACGCATACCGGGACGACGCAGAATTGGATGGGCTGCGTCGTCGAGCCGACCAGCTCCGACGAGAACAGCGGCGTCTCCGGGGTGATCAGCGCCTCGGCCACCGATCCCGACACCTCCGAGCCCACTTCCTGGCCGAACTGGTATCCGTTCTGGTGGACCTGGGGCGGATCGGGGAACAACAACTGGCCGACGGTGCAGGCGCAGACCAACACGACCGAGGTCCAGGGCAACGTCACCCAGGACTGGGACACCTTCGCCGGACCCAACCAGGGCTGCCCGGTGCCGCTGCTGCCGCTGACCGACGTCACTACCACGACCGGCAAGAACCAGGTGCTCAGCACCATCCAGAGCATGTGGCCGCGCGACGCCGGCGGGACCCAGGTGCATATCGGCATGATCTGGGGGTGGCGCGTGATCTCGCCGAACGGTCCCTTCGCACCGGTGAACGGCCATCCGCTGAGCTATGCGGATGCCAGCAACACGGGCTGGAAGAAGGTGATCGTGCTGATGACCGACGGCACCGAGGAATGGCCGTCCTCGCTGCAATTGACCGGCCTCGGCCAGCTGGCGGATGGCAAGATCAACACCACCAGCAACACCGGCACGGCGCAGACCAACCTCAATTCGCGCCTGAACACGGTGTGCCGGAACATCGCCAGCAACCCCTATTTCGGCCAGGCGCTCATCGTCTACACCATCGGCCTCGGCAATGACGGCGCCAGCAACGCGGCGCTCCAGAGCTGCCCGAACCCGAACAATCAGGCGAACATCCCCGGCTTCTTCAAGGCGGCGGACCAGGCCAACAGCAACGGTCAGATCATTTCCGAGAATCTGCAGCAGGTGTTCAACGACATCGCCCAGGCGCTGATCGCGCTCAGGCTCACGCAGTAGCGCGGCCATGGCCGGCGATCCCCAGGAGAGCGCCCCGCGGCCGCGCCGCCCGGACGCTGCCTCCGGCCGGGTGCTGCGCTACGCCCTGGTCATGCTCTTCGGCTGGATCATTCTGGGCGTCGTCATGGCGACGGCGATGCAGTCGGTGCTCGGCCCGGCGTCGCCGCGGACCGCGCCGCGGATCCTCGCCGCAATCGGCCCGGCGCCCGCGCCGGCGCGGGCATCCAAGGCCGCGCCGCCCAACACCATCGTGGTCGCCGCCGATGCGCAGGGGCATTTCTTCCTCGACGCATCGGTCAACGGTGCGCCGGTGCGGTTTCTCGTCGACACCGGCGCCAGCCTGGTGGCGTTGACGCCGCAGGATGCGCGCGCGGCCGGCCTCACCACCGCCGGCGGCGAAACGATCGCGATCGGCACGGCCCATGGCGAGGCGACGGCGGTGAAGGCGAGCGTGCGCCGGCTGCGGATCGACCAGCTCGAGCTGGAGGATGTGCCGGCGGTGGTGATGGACGGCTCGCTGCCGGTGTCGCTGCTCGGCATGAGCTTCCTCGGCCGGCTCGACGGCTACAGCATCCGCGACGGCATTCTCACCATCGAGTGGTAGCGAGGGCGGCATTGCGCTTCTGCGCGATCGCGCCTAGACCAGCGCCGTGCCGCAGGAGAACATCACCCTCAGCGTGCTCGACCAGTCGCCGATCCGCGCCGGCGGCAGCCCGGCCGAGGCGATCGCCGAGACCATCGAGCTGGCGCGCCTGACCGAGCGGCTGGGATATCACCGCTACTGGGTCGCCGAGCACCATTCCTCCGAAGGGCTCGCCGGCAGCGCACCCGAGATCCTGGTGGCGCGGCTCGCCGCCGCTACCGTCGCGATGCGCATCGGTACCGGCGGCGTCATGCTGAGCCATTACAGCGCGCTCAAGGTGGCGGAGACCTTCCGCGTGCTCGAGACGCTCTATCCCGGCCGCATCGATCTCGGCATCGGCCGCGCGCCGGGCGCCGATTACCGCACCAGCCGCGCGCTGCAGCACGGGCCGGGCGCGCTCGGCATCGAGCATTTTCCGCAGCAGATCGCCGATCTCGTGGGATTCCTGCGCGACGTCGTGCCCGAAGGGCATCCCTTTGCCGGCATTCACGCGCAGCCCCGCGGGCCCGGCGCGCCGGAGCTGTGGCTGCTCGGTTCGAGCGATCAGAGCGCCGCCTATGCCGCCCATTTCGGCTGCGCCTTCTCCTTCGCGCACTTCATCACCGATGCCGGCGGCCCTGCCGTGATGGCGGCCTATCGCGAACACTTCCGTCCCTCGCCCTGGCTTGCCGCATCCGCCGGCAGCATCGGCGTCTTCGTGCTGTGTGCCGATACAGAGGCCGAGGCGCGCCGCCTGGCGTTGTCGCGCGACATCTGGCGCCTGCGGCTCGACCGGGGAGAGCTCGGCCCCTTTCCTTCGGTCGAGGAGGCCGAGGCCTGTCCGCTCACGCGCGAGGACCGCCTGCGCATCGCCTACAACCGTCGCCGCCAGGTGGTGGGGGCGCCGGAACAGGTGAAGGAGCAGTTGCTGGCGCTTGCCGGCGACTACGGGGTGGACGAGTTGGTGGTGGTCTCGATCTGTTACGACCCCGCGGCGCGGCAACGCTCCTATGCGCTGTTGGCAGAGGTCTTCGGTTTAGCGCCGCGCGGTTGATCCGCACCTAGAGAAGGGGGTGCGACACATCGTCAACCCGTCTGGATAAGACTCCGCACTTACCTACCTACAGCGCGGCCCGGGCGGCGACGGAGATGGACGGATGGATCGCGTTGTAAGCATGCAGGCTTTTGTCCAGGTGGTGGACAGCGGCAGCTTCTCGCGCGCCGCCAAGCGGCTGAACGTCTCGCCGGCGGTGGTCACGGGACGCGTGCAGGCGCTGGAGAAGCGGCTCGGCGTGCAGCTTCTTAACCGTACCACGCGCAAGGTTAATCTCACCGAGATCGGCCGCAACATGTACGAGCGTTGCCGCCGCATCCTGGCGGAGCTGGAGGAGGCCGAGAGCCTGGCAAGCGCGGAGCAATCGACGCCCCGCGGCATGCTGCGCCTCAACACCTCGGTGTCGCTGGCGCGGCTGGTGACGCCGCTGATCAGCGATTATGTCGCGCTCTATCCCGAAGTGTCGTTCGAGCTGCTCATGTCGGACCGGATGGTCGACATGGTCGAGGAGGGCTTCGATCTTGCCTTGCGTAGCGGTCCCTTGCCGGATTCGACGCTGCGGACGCGGCGGCTTGGCGTCGGCCGCCTGGCGCTCTGCGCCTCGCCCGGCTACTTGGTGCAGCATGGCCGGCCGGAACGGCCCGAGGACCTCTCCCGGCACAACTGCCTCATCTATGCCGGCGCATCGGATGAAGGAAACTGGCATTTCAACGGCGTCGATGGCGAGCACGATGTCGCCGTCCACGGCAATCTGCGCAGCAACAGCATCGAAGGCTTGCGCGCGGCGACGCTGGCGGGGCTGGGCGTCTGCCTGTTGCCGACGGTGAACGTCAACGACGATTTCCGCACCGGCCATCTCGTGCGGCTGTTGCCGGACTACCGCACCGTCGAGGTGACGGTCCAGGCGGTCTATCCCGCGGGCCGTCACGTCTCGGTCAAGCTGCGCACCTTCCTCGACTTCCTGGTCGAGCGCCTGTGCCAGGGCCAGGTCACGCCGATGCTGGCGAAGGTCGCAAATCTTTAATTGCTCGACGTTGTGAAATAGTCTGTTCACCGGACCTTGGGTAATCGGCCGGCGCGCCGCTGCCCATTTGTGCCGTGTAAGCGGCGGTACCGATCGCGCCGCGCCAAGAAATAATACAGGAGAGAGCAAGATGGACCGCACCTCCGGTTTCGGCCGGCTGGCGCAGCTCGGCGTCATGACCATGTCTTCCGGCGCCGGAGTGGCAACCGCGCTCGCGCAGGAGCTTTACGGCGGCGGCGCCGCGCATCTGCGGCCGCCTTCGGCCGAGGCCGAGGGCGCCGGGCAGGTGCGGCCGGTCGCCCGCAAGGCCGAGACGCCGGCGCGGGTGGGCCGCTGCGGCAATGTCCCGTGCCCCGGCCGCGTCGCCTGAGCACGCCTCGCGCAGGAGACAGGAACCTCTCCGATCTGCTAGGAGCAGGGGTGATGTCCAGCTCCGACACAGAGGCCGTGGTGCCGCCGCCGCTCCAAGGCGTGATCATTCCGGTGACGCCCTTCCAGCAGAACTGCTCGCTCGTCTGGTGCACCGACAGCAAGCGCGCCGCCGTGGTCGATCCCGGCGGCGAGGTCGACCGCATCCTGGCCGCCGCGCAAAGCCAGGATGTGATCATCGAGAAGGTGCTGGTGACGCATGGCCATCTCGACCATGCCGGCGCTGCCGCCGCGCTCGCCGAGGAACTCGGCATCGCCATCGAAGGGCCGCAGCGCGAGGATGCGTTCTGGATCGATCGCATCGCCGAGCAGGGCGCGCGCTACGGCATGAACTGGTGCCGGCCGTTCACGCCCGAGCGCTGGCTCGAGGACGGCGACAGCGTGACCATCGGCGCGCAGACGCTGTCGGTCCATCACTGTCCCGGCCACACGCCGGGCCATGTGGTATTCCACCACGCTGCCGCGCGTCTCGCCTTTGTCGGCGACGTGCTGTTCCGCGGCTCGATCGGGCGCAGCGATTTTCCGCGCGGCGATCAGGCGGCCTTGATCCGCTCGATCACCACCAGGCTCTGGCCGCTGGGCGACGACGTGACGTTCGTCCCCGGGCATGGCCCGCTTTCGACTTTCGGGCAGGAGCGGCTCGACAATCCTTTCGTGGCCGACCGGGTACTGGGCGGGTAATTCACAGTCAGTGGGTCCACGGCCGGGCGCCTGCGCTCAAGTTCAGATAAGCCGCTGAAATCCTTGCGTAAGTGGCGCCGAGCCTCACGGCGGCTCTTATTTGTGAAGGCGGAAAATAAGGGAAATTGCCCCCTCGGAGCGGCCCGGACGCGGCTTCCGCCGGAGCCCGCCGGTCGAGACCGTCCGCGAACGTCATAATCGGAAAGCTGACCCGCGACTCCTTTTTCGGGCCGGTGCGAAGCTATTTCGCTGGGTTGCCCGCTTTCGCCGCTTATGACCGGGCGGCGTTCTGGAATGGGCTCATGTTCTTCAACTATCTGCCGGGGCGCATCAGCGGGAGGGGGTGGCCGGCGCCCCCTCCCGGTCCATCATTCCGGCCCTTCGAATTCGACAGCACGCTTCACCGCGCGCCGCATCAGGTCGCCGGGCGCCCAATTGCGGATGGCGCAGGCCGAACGCCACTACAACATTTCCCGCCGCCTCGTAGGTGCCCCAGGTGAACTTCGGGAGGTCGGCGCCAAGCGGCTGAAGGGCGCGCCCGGCCTCCTCTTCGCGCGTCGGCGGGAGCTGCGTCCAACCCTTCGTCGTAAAAACGAGGGCCTTCTTTGGTTGATGTTCGGCGATGATCTTTCGGAAGCGGTGCTGCGCTCTCTCGATCTGGTCCGGGTACCGTTCTCGTACCGCTGTTCGTCGAGCCCGATGCAATCCGGTGAAGCTGGGGCGATCTTCGTCGTCCCTGTCGCGGTGATGGGAATAGCCGACGATCGCTATGCGGTGCTTGCAGTAATCGGGCCCGATCCAAGGCGTATGCTCGACCATGACGGCCTCCCTGGCCGGCACAAACGTAAAGCCCACCGCGGGCGATCCGCGGCGGGCAAGAGCGCCGGAGATCGTGTCTACTGCCCTAATCCGGGACCGGACGGCCTGCCCCAGCTTATCCAATCTGGCCGGGCGGGACCTCTGCCGCGTGTTTGGCGGCGGCCTCGGCAGCGGAGTGCTGACAGCCGTTAAGGTATCGGTAGGAGAGTGGGAGCAGAGGCGGGGGAATCAAGGGCGCGTGCAGAGCGCAACTTATATATTTGGAAGGGCCGGAACCGGCCGTGATTGAGGCGCAAGGCCACTCGCCTTATAGTTGCTCTCATGGCTGGCGCATCGCACGCGGCTACAAACACACTGCCGCTCTGGCTTCAGTACGTGCAGGCGGTCGCGGTGGTTTGCATCGCGCTGATCGGCGCGTGGATCGCCTACCGACAATTGGAGATCGCCGCGGCGCGACTCCAGCATGACCAGTACGAAAGGCGCTATCGCGTGTTCGACGCCGTGCGCAAAGCGCTGGCGACCTGTGCCGTCCAAGGCACGCTGAAGAGTGAGGAGGTGCGAAGCTTCATCCTCGATACAGGCGACGCGATCTTCCTCTTCGATGACGCTATGGCAGCGTACCTGGATGAGATCGGCGCTCACCTCAGGAAATTATCATCGATCAGGCTCGTATTGCAAAGCATGCTGCCGGGCGAAGATCGCAACAAGGCTATCAACGTGGCGCAGGAGCACGCGGACTGGCTCGACAATCAGATCGAAGTGCTCGCGGAGAAGTTCAAGCCCTTCCTGCGCCTCGACCAGTCCACACTTCGCGAGCGCCTATCGCGCATGCTAACTCGTATTGCGGCTACTGCCCGCGCTGTTCGGCGGAGCGCGGCGGTCTCGTGCGCCTTGGCTGTCGCACGCCGCTCTCGGAAATGAATGGAGACGCCAAATGCCGCAAAGACGATTGCTGAGCACCTCTACCAACCTGACCTCGGAACAGGTGGAAGAGAGGGCTGAGAAAGTCTTTGCGAAGAGGCGACTTCAGAAAAGCCGACCGTGGGCGTACGACATAAGCCGCGTACTCTGGGCCAGTCGGTCGGTTTCGATGCACCAACTCACGCGGCGGCTATGGGAGTTGCGCAACCCCGCGGGACTGCCGATGCCAAAGAGATTCCAACGAACCGTTCAAAGCGCGCTTAATCAGCACACGTCCCAGTCGCTGGTGTTCAGCGGCAAGCCTGAAGACGATCTGTTCTATTCGCCCGAGGGTAAGGGGTCAGGAACGTGGGCCGTTCATAAGGATCGGGCTGCTGCTTGGGCTGCCGCCCGCAGCCTTCCGCCCCCATTTTGAAGCTGTGACGCGCGCGTCGCCAAGACGTTAGCACTCGCCCTTTAACGAAATCTCTTATTTAGGTTCAGCCCAGGACGGTGGCGACGCATTTCCAATTGCTCGCCACGCCCATGCTTGGCTATAGAACATGATACCATTTCGAGCGCGAAAAGCCGCTATACCGGTTTGCAAGTCATGAAACCAGCGCGGACGCGCTGGAGGCAGGTGTTCGGTGCATTTCGTCGAACGCGCTAGAAGAACCAAGGGGCGCTATCCTAATTGCCGGGGGTAGCGCCCCAGGTATTTGTAAGAAATGAACGCGCCGTGCCGCCGCGCTCGACTAAAGTGTCGCGACGGGATGTCATTTGGGGAGGGTACCTCACTGTCCCGGCCACACGCCGGGCCATGTGGTATTCCACCACGCGGCCGCGCGTCTCGCCTTTGTCGGCGACGTGCTGTTCCGCGGCTCGATCGGGCGCAGCGATTTTCCGCGCGGCGATCAGGCGGCCTTGATCCGCTCGATCACCACCAGGCTCTGGCCGCTGGGCGACGACGTGACGTTCGTCCCCGGGCATGGCCCGCTTTCGACTTTCGGGCAGGAGCGGCTCGACAATCCTTTCGTGGCCGACCGGGTACTGGCTGGGTAATTCACAGTTAAACATTTTCCGGGCTATGATGCCGCCGGCGCGAGCGCACGCCGAGCGGAGCCGGCACCCCGATGCCCAATTTTCAGACAGCGGCGCTTTTCCCGCTGCTCGACTGGTTCATTCCGAGCAACCTGCTCGGCGACGCCACGGTCCAGCGCCGGGCGCGCATGTATGTCGGCGCGCATCTGTTCGGCATGCCGCTCGGCCTCGTTCTCGCCGCCTATCTCGGCGCCATCGACCCGCATCCCGGCATCGGCTACTGGATCATCGTCGGCCTGATGGTCAGCTTCTTCGTCTATCCCTTCATCCTGCGGATGACCGGGCGGCTGGTGGTGCTGGGGCCGATCTCGGTGCAGCACGTCACGCTGCTCATCCTGTTCGGCAGCTACCAATATGGCGGGGTTAGCTCTCCCTTTCTTACCTGGATCGGTGTGGTTCCTCTCGCCGGCGCGCTCTATCTCGGCGGGCACACCGCGCTCAGATTGCTGACCCTCGGGCTGATTGGGCTGCAGATCGCGGTCTTCTATGCCCTTTACGAGCTGGGCCTGCCGTTTCCCGAGCATGTGCCGCCGGCCGCGCTGTCGGGGGTCGGCATCATCTCGGTCCTCTGCACCTGCCTCTTCGTGGCGCTGCTGGCGCTCTACTATGCCGGCATCGTCGTCGCGCAGCAGCGACAGCTCGAAGGCGAGGTCGAGAGCCATCGCCTGACCGAGGGGAAGCTGCGCCGCGCCAAGGAGGACGCCGAGCGTGCCGACCGCGCCAAATCCGCCTTCCTCGCCAATACCAGCCACGAGCTGCGCACGCCGCTGAACGCGATCATCGGCTTCTCCGAGGTGATCCGCAGCGAGACCTTCGGTCCGATCGACAATCCGCGCTATCACGAATATCTCAAGGACATCTACGACAGCGGCTGCCATCTGCTGCGCATCATCAACGACATCCTCGACCTCTCGAAGATCGAGGCGGGCAAGGCGACGCTCGACAAGGAGGAGCGCGTCGATCTGGCGCCGACGATCGAGGCGGCGACGCGCATGGTGCAGACCCAGGCCGAGGCCGAGAACATCGCCCTGGTGTTCGATTACGCTCGCCCGCTGCCGGCGGTGAGCGGCAGCGGGCGGATGCTGCGGCAGGTGTTCATCAATCTGCTCGCCAACGCCGTCAAGTTCACGCCTTCGGGCGGCACGGTGACGGTGCGCGCCGGCACGCTCGGCGAGCGCGACGTGGCGATCACGATCAGCGATACCGGTATCGGCATGAGCGACGAGGACATCGAGATCGCGCTCACCGCCTTCGGCCAGGTCGACAGCAAGATGGCGCGGCGCTACGACGGCACCGGGCTCGGCCTGCCGCTCGCCAAGGCGATCATCGAGCTGCATCGCGGCCGCCTGGAGATCGACAGCCGTCCCGGCCGCGGCACCACCATCGCGGTGAGCCTGCCGCGGCTCGGCGATGCCCGCGCCTTGCCGCTCGCCGAGGGCGAGGCCGCGCCAAAGCCGGCGACGGTCGGCGCCGGCTGAGCGACGATCCTACTCGCCGGCGGGCTCGCCCGACGCGCCGTGCGGCTCCTCGCCGCGCATTCCGGCGCGCAGCTCCTCGGCGGCCTCGCGCAGCTTGCGGTAGGAGCGGATGCTGACCGGGATCGAGCCGACATAGATTCCGCCAACGACCAGCAGCGTTGCCCAGGGCTCGGTGGTGAGGAAGGCGGCCATCGCGCCGATCACCAGCAGCATCGGCAGCACCCATTCGCCGGGCACGCGGAAGCGCTTGAAGGAGAAGGTCGGCACGCGGCTCACCATGAGCGCCGCGACGCCGGCGAGCACGATGCCGTTGAGATAGGGCGAGCGGAAGACGGTGAAGCCGAACTCGAAGCTGGCGAACATCGGGATCATCACCAGCCCGGCGCCGGCGGGAGCGGGAACGCCGGTGAAGAAATTGTAGGCATAAGGCGGCAGCTCGGCGCCGAGCTGGGTATTGAAGCGCGCCAGCCGCAAGGCGCAGCACACGCCGAACAGCAGCACCAGCGCCCAGCCCAGGCTCGCCAGCTGCCCCATGGTCCAGAGATAGAGCAGCATCGCCGGCGCCACGCCGAAGGAGACGAAGTCGGAGAGCGAATTGAGCTGCGCGCCGAAGGGCGAGGTGCTTTTGAGCAGCCGCGCGATGCGGCCGTCGAGGCCGTCGAGCACGCCGGCGATGATGATCGCGGCGGCGGCGGATTGGTACTTGTCGGTGAGCGCCAGCCGGATCGCCGTCATGCCGGCGCAGAGCGCCAGCAAGGTGAGGATGTTCGGGATCAGCCGGTTGAGCGACAGGCTGGTGATCGGCTTGACGCGGATGCGGCGGCGGGGCGCCATCAATGGCTCACGCCCTGGCGGGGCGGCTCCTGCGCGCGGGCGTCGGCGATCACCGTCTCGCCGCCGACCACGCGCTGGCCGACGATGGCGAGCGGCGTCCAGCCCGCCGGCAGGTAGACATCGGTGCGGCTGCCGAAGCGGATGAGCCCGAAACGCTCGCCGGCGATCACCTGCTGGCCCTCGCTCAGCGTGCAGACGATGCGCCGCGCCACCAGACCGGCGATCTGCACCACGGCGATGTCGGCGCCCTCGGCGGTGGCGAGCCGGATCGCCATGCGCTCATTCTCCTCGCTCGCCTTGTCGAGGCTGGCGTTGAAGAATTTGCCGGCATGGTAGGCGAGCTTGGCGACGCGGCCGCTCATCGGCATGCGGTTGACGTGGACATCGAAGACATTGAGGAAAATGCCGATGCGCAGCATCGGCGCCTCGCCGAGGCCGAGCTCGGCCGGCGGCGGCGCCGGCGCCACCGAGACCACGCGGCCATCGGCCGGGGCGACGACCAGCCCGGGGCGGGTCGGCGTCACGCGCCAGGGATCGCGGAAGAAATAGACGCACCACAGCGTGGCGATCACGCCGAGCCAGCCCAGCGGCGGCACCAGCCAGAGCAGCAGCGCCGCCACCACCGCGAAGATCGCGATGAAGCGCCACCCGTCCGGGTGTATGGGAGAAAGCACCTGTCTCAGCACGCCTCGTCCGCCTCCTGCGCGGGCGCGGCGACATTACCGGAAAAGCGCAATCGGTCCTAGGCTCCTGGTCTAGCGCCCTTCCCGCCGCCAGGCGGCGATGAAGGTGGCGAGCGCCAGCAGCAAGGCCAGGAATCCCGGCAGCAGCGGCACTTCCTTGACGCCGGTGACGATGTAGTCGCCATTGGCGCGGAAGCCCATCCAGGAACGCCCGGCGCTGGTGCGGCCGGGGTCGATGCGGCGCGAATCCGGCACCGTGCCGGGTCCCACCCAGTAGATGCCGCCGCCGGTCGCCTGCACCGCCGGCTTCAGCTTGGCGTCGGTGGTGCGGACATCGGCGAGCTCGATCGGGTTCAGCGCGCCGGCCGCGGCGAGCGCCGTCCGCGTCCCGTCGCTGATGCGGTAGAGGCCGCTCTCGGTCACCGGCAGGCTGCCGCTGCTTTGCCCGCCATGGGTCGGCGCCAGGCTCAGGGTCTGGAGCCGGCCGTCGGGGCCGGTGACCTGCACCGGGCGCTCGTCCGGCTCGAGCGACTGGCGCGTCACCACCAGCCGGTTGCCCTCGACGGTGGCGCGCAGATCGTTCTCCTCGAGGTCGGGCTCCTTCATCAGCCAGTAGACGACGCGGCGCAGCAGCTCCGCCTGGGGCCCGCCGCCCTCGAATCCCCGCGTCCACAGCCACATCTCGTCGGAGAGCAGCTGCGCCACGCGCCCGTCGCCCTCGCGGTCGAGCACCAGCAGCGGCTTGTCCTCATAGCCGCTCATGACGCTGACGCCGCGATGCGGCTCGGCCTCGACATGGCGGAACCAGCGGCCCCATTTGGGCGCGGTCTTGCCGTCGGGCGATTTGCCGGGCAGGCCCGCGGTCACCGGATGGCGGCGGCCGACATCGGTGACGCGCGGCAGGAAGCCTTGCTCGAAGACGTTGCCGGTGGGCTCGGCCGGCAGCACCGAGCCCAACGGCGTGCGGTAGAGGCTCAGCGGCGTGCCGAAGGTCGGGCCCGCCGCCTCGAGCAGGGCGCCGCCCTTGCGGACGTAGCGCGCGATGTTCTCGAGATATGTCGCCGGCAGGATGGTGCGGCGGCGATAGCGGTCGAAGATGATGAGATCGAACTCGTCGATCTTGACGTTGAACAGCTCGCGGATCGGGAAGGCGATGAGCGAGAGCTCGCGGATCGGCGTGCCGTCCTGCTTCTCGGGCGGCCGCAGGATGGTGAAATGGATGAGGTCGACCGAGGGGTCGGATTTCAGGATGTTGCGCCAGGTGCGCTCGCCCTGATGCGGCTCGCCGCTCACCAGCAGCACCTTCAGGCGGTCGCGCACGCCGTTGACGATCAGCGCCGCGCGATTGTTGTCGAGGGTCAACTCGTGCGGGCCGGGCTCGACCGCGAGCTCGAAGACGTTGGAGCCGCCGTGATCGATGGTGACGGCGAGCGGCACGTCGCGCCCCACCGGCACCATCCGCGTCGTCGGCGGTCCGCCATCCTTGCGCAGGGTGAGCCGCGCCTGGCCGTTGGGACCGGCGGCGCCGAGATCCTCGACGCGAACCGTGAGCTGCAGCTCCTTGCCGACGAGGCCGAAGCTCGGCGCGTCCTTGATCACCAGGCGGCGATCGGCCTCGCCCGGCTTTCCCGTCAGCAGCACATGAAGCGGCCCCGACAGCGCCAGCCGGTCGGCCGGCGGCATGTCATGCACCTCGCCGTCGGTGATCATGACCTCGCCGGCGACGCGCTGGCGCGGCACGTCGGCGAGGGCGCGGGTGAGCGCGGTATAGAGCTGCGTGCCGTTATCGGCGAGCGCGGCTGCCGGATCGGGCGCGCCGGCATGCACCACGCGCAGGTCGAGATCGTGGAACTGCCGCAGCCGGTCGGTGACCTGACGCAGCGCCTCGTCGGCGTAGTGCCGGCGCTCGCCGATGCGCATGCTCGGGCTGTCGTCGACCACCACGACGGCGACATCGTGCTGCGGCTGGCGCTGCTCCTCGACCAGCGACGGGTTGGTCAGCACCAGCAGCAGCAGGGCGAAGGCGAGGAGCCGCCACACCACGCCGCGCGCCCGCCGCCAGGCGCCCAGCGCCAGCAGCAGCGCGGCCAAAGCGGCAAAGGCGAGGATCGCCGCCCAGGGCAGCAGCGGCGAGGTCGCGATGCTGAAGCCGGCGAAGCTCATTGGCCGAGCCGCTCCAGGATCGCCGGCACGTGCACCTGGTCGGTCTTGTAGTTGCCGGTCAGCGCGTACATCACGAGGTTCACTCCGAAGCGATAGGCCTGCTCGCGCTGCGGCTCGCCGCCGGGGACCACCGGGTAGAGCGGCTGGCCGCGCTGATCCATCGCCCAGGCGCCGGCCCAATCATTGCTGCCGACGATGATGCTGGCGACGCCGTCATTGACCTGGCCCTCGACCGGCTCGACCCAGACCGTGCCGCCGGACCAGCGGCCGGGGAACTCCTGCATGAGATAGAAGGATTTGGTCAGCACGTGATCGGGCGGCACCGGCACCAGCGGCGGGATGTTGAGGCCGGCCGCCAGCCGGCGCAGCCGCTGCTGCGTCGCCGCGCCGGAAAACGCCGTGCGTTCGCCCTGATCGCGCGTGTCGAAGACGATGGTGCCGCCGGTGGCGAGATAGCGGTTGAGGCGCTCGATGGCATGCGCCGAGGGCAGCTCCTGGCCGTCCGCCACCGGCCAGTAGAGCAGCGGAAAGAAGATCAGCTCGTCATGCTCGATATCGACCGCCATCGGCGCCGCCGCCTCGACCGCGGTGCGGCGGTTGAGGATGTCGCTGAGCCCGGTGAGGCCGGCGCGCGATTCCTCGTCGATATCGGGGATGCCGGTGCGGACATAGGCGAGATGGAGCTCGCTCGTCGCCTCGATGGCGAAGCTGTCATCGGACTGGGCCTGCGCCGGCGCCGCGGCGAGGACCAGCGCCAGCACGATGCCGACGCTGGCGCCGCGCCGGCGCGCCGGCGTGAGCCGCGGCAGCAGGCCGCGCAGCGCATAGGCGATGACGAGATCGATGAGCGCCAGCGCCAGTGCGCCGCCGAGGAGGAAGGGGCGGATATCGACCTCGCTGCTGCGCGCATAGGCTTCCCGGGCGGCGCCCTGCGGCAGCTCGCCGAGCGCCGCGAAGCGCTTGACCGCGCCGGCGAGGTTGAGCGCGCGGCGCTGGTCGGGCGTGCCGTAGAAGCCGGGCGGATGGGCCGGCGAGGCGATGGTGGCGGCAAAGGCGCCGGCGGGGATGGTGACCGCGCTCGAGCGGGCGCGCTGCAACCGCCCGAAGCCGTCGAGCGTCTCCACCGGCGGCAGCGCCGCGTCGGTCTTGCCGGCCACGCCCTGGCTCAGCGCCACGATGCGGCGGAGCATGTCGACGAAGAGGCCGGAGATGGCGAGGTTCGACCATTCGGGATCGGCGGTGGTGTGCACCAGCACGAGCCAGCCCTTGCCGCGTTTCTCGCCGGTGACGAGCGGTGTCCCGTCGGTCAGCCGCGCCCAGGTCCTGCCGCCGAGGTCGACGGTCGGCTCGGCCAGCACCTGGCGCGAGACGGTGACGTTGGGCGGTATGTCGAGCCCTGCGAAGGGGCTGTCGGCGCTGAAGGCGGCGAGCCGCGCCGGCTTCTCCCAGGAGAGCGCGCCGCCCAGCGTGCGGCCGCCGCGCCGGAGGGTCACCGGCAGCAGATCGTCGTCGGCCTGCTCGGCGAGATGCGGGCCGGCGAAGCGCACGACCACGCCGCCCCCTTCCATCCATTTGATCAGCGCGGCCTTCTCCTCGGCGCCGGCGGGCGGCACGTCGGGAAAGGCGAGGACCGCGATGTCGCCCTTGAGCAGCGTCGGCACATCGCCGCGCCGCACCTCGCTGAACGGCGACAGCGCGCGCTCGAGGTAATAGGCGCCGCTCAGCAGCGGCTGCGCCGTCGTGCCCTGCCGGCTGGCGACGACGCCGACCGGGCGGCGGCGCCAGCGCTCGTCGAGCAGCAGCACCGCGCCGGCCGAGGCTTCGCCCTCGATCTCGATCGCCGCGGCGCGGTTCCTGAGCTCACTCGGCATGGCGAGATGGGCGACCACGTGGTCGACGCCCGGGGCGAGCGTCACCTCCTGGCGCGCCAGCAGCCGCGAATCATCGCCGACCGCGCGCACGAAGAGCCGCTCCGGCAGGCTCGCATCGGCGCGCCGCACCATGGCGGTGAGGTCCTTGTCGTCGGTATCCGCCGGCGCCAGCAGCCGCGGCAGATCGGCGGCGCCCTCGGTGAGCACGCGCAGGCTGCCGAAGCGCAGCAGCCCCGCGGCGAAATCGCGCGCGCTGCCATCCTCGATGCCGTCGCTCAGCCAGACGATTGCGGCGCTGCCATCGACGCCCAGCCGGGCGAGCCGCTCCAGCGCCGCCTTGCGGTCGACCGGCCAGGGCTCGGGCGCGAGCTTGTCGGCCTCGGCGCGCGCGTCGCTCGGGCGCAGCACCGAGAGCGCCGGCGGCGCGGTCTCGCCGGGCGGCGGCGCCGTGCCGAACAGGATGACGCGCCGGCCCTCGCGCTCCGCCTGGTCGATCAGCCGGTCGAGCGTGGCCCGGCGCTCGTCCCAATGCCGCGCCGCGGTCCAGCCGTCATCGACGGCGAGCACCAGCGGCCCGTTGCCGGCCAGCGTGGCGCTGGGATTGAGCAGGGGATGGGCCAGCGCCAGGATGACCAGCGCGATCAGCGCCATGCGCATCAGGATCAGCCAGAGCGGCGTCTTGGCCGGCGTCTCCTCCTTGGGCACCAGCCCGACGAGCAGGCGCAGCGCCGGAAAGCGCACGCGGCGCGGCGCCGGCGGCGTCACCCGCAGCAGCCACCACAGCACCGGCAGGACGGCAAGCCCGGCGAGCAGGTAGGGCGAGGCGAAGGCGAGGGCACCCAGCGACAGCATCGGGCTAGGCTCCTAACTCCGCCGCGGCTCGGCGAGCGCGCCGTAGAGCGCCAGCAGCGCGGTGTGCGGCGGCCGGTCGGTGCGGTGGATGCCGAAGCTCCAGCCCGTCGCGCGGGCGATGGCGGCGAGCCCGGCGCGGTGCTCGGCGAGCTTCTGCGCATAATCCTCGCGCACCGTCTCGACCCGACTGATCAGCAGCGGCGATTCCTGCTCCAGCCCTTCGAAGCGGACGCGGCCGGCAAAGGGCAGCGTCTCCTCGGCCGGATCGAGCACCTGCAGCAGGTGGCCGCGCAGCCCCGTCGCCGCGAAGCGGCCGACCAGCGCATGAATGGTGTCGAGCGGCGCCAGCAGATCGCCGATCAGCACCAGCTGGCCATAGCGCGGCAGCGGCTCGAAGCCGGGCATGCCGGCGGCCGGCGCAGGGCGCGCGAGGGTCAGCGCCAAGCGGTTCAGCACGGCGCGGCCGCTGGTGGGCGCAACGCCGGTGCCGAGCAGCGACACGCGCTCGCCGCCGCGGATCAGCAGCGCCGCCAGCGCCAGCAGCAGCAGGTCGGCGCGCGCGCGCTTGGTCGGTACGTCGCTGCCCGAGGCATAGTCCATCGAGGCGGAGCCGTCGCGCCAGAGCCAGACGCTCTGCGCCGCCTCCCATTCGGTCTCGCGGACATAGAGCCGCATCGATTTGGCGCTCTCGCGCCAGTCGATGCGCGGCACGGGATCGCCGGGCTGGTATTGCCGGAACTGCCAGAAGGTCTCGCCGGTGCCGACGCGGCGGCGGCCGTGCATGCCTTGCGTCACCGTGGCGGCGACGCGCTCGGCCGCCACCAGCAGCGGCGGCAGGCGGGCCGAGAGCTGTTCGGCGCGATGTTGAAGTGCCGCCTCCGCCATCAGCCGAGCGGCGCCACGAGGCGCGCGATGATCTGCGCCATGGTGACGCCGTCGGCGCGCGCCGCGAAGTTGAGCGCCATGCGGTGGCGCAGCACCGGTGCCGCCAGCGCCACGACGTCGTCGATCGACGGCGCCAGCCTGCCGTCGAGCAGCGCGCGGGCGCGGCAGGCGAGCATCAGCGCCTGGCTCGCACGCGGGCCGGGGCCCCAGGCCACGTGCTGCTTCGCCTCGGCAATGTCGGTCTCCTCCGGCCTTCCCGCGCGCACCAGCCTGAGGATCGCCTCGACCACGCTCTCGCCCACCGGCACCCGCCGCACCAGCCGCTGCGCCGCCAGCAACTCGTTGCCGGAGAGCACGGATGCCACCTGCTCGTCGACGGCGCCGGTGGTGGCGAGCAGCATCTGCCGCTCGGCGGCGAGATCGGGATAACCGACATCGATCTGCAGCAGGAAGCGGTCGAGCTGCGCCTCGGGCAGCGGGTAGGTCCCTTCCTGCTCCAGCGGGTTCTGCGTCGCGAGCACATGGAACGGGCGCGGCAGGGGATGATACTGGCCGGCCACCGAGACGCGGCCCTCCTGCATGGCCTGGAGCAGCGCCGATTGCGTGCGCGGGCTGGCGCGGTTGATCTCGTCGGCCATCAGCAGCTGGCAGAAGACCGGGCCCGGGATGAAGCGGAAGGAGCGCCGGCCGCTCTCGCTCTCCTCGAGCACCTCGGAGCCGAGGATATCGGCCGGCATCAGGTCGGGGGTGCATTGAATGCGCTTGTCCTCGAGGCCGAGCACGGTGCCGAGCGTCTCGACCAGCCGCGTCTTGGCCAGGCCGGGAACGCCGATGAGCAGCGCGTGGCCGCCCGCCAGCAGCGTGATCAGCGCCTGCTCGATGACCTCGTTCTGGCCGAAGATCACCCGCCCGATACGCTCGCGCACCTGGGCCAGGCGTTGACCCAGGACATCGATTTCGGCGACGAGGTCGGCGGCGCCGCCGGTCGGGGACAGATTTTCGCTCACGCTCACAAGGTGGGCTCCTTTTTCAACGAAGGGTGCTACATATGGGGGTAGATCATGACGGATAAACCGGTGCCCTCAAAGGCTCTCGATCGCCTCGCCGCCAAAGTTGCTGCACCTTCCGTGCCAGCCGCGCGCCAACCCATCGATTGCGGCCATTTCGACATCGCCATCGCGCGCGACGGGACTTGGTACTATCGCGGGTCTCCCATCGGCCGGCTAGCCCTGGTTCGCCTGTTCAGCACCGTCCTGCGCCGCGACGCCGAGGGCAGCTTTTGGCTGCAAACGCCGGCCGAGCGCGGTCGGATCACGGTGGAGGACGCCCCTTTCGTCGCTGTCGAGCTGACCCGGCGTGGTGACGGTCGCCAGCAGGAGCTCATCTTCCGGACCAATCTTGACGATACTGTGGCGGCCGATGCGGAGCATCCCCTTCGTGTGGTCAATAATCCAGCCACGGGCGAGCCCAATCCATACATACTGGTGCGGGATGGGCTGGAAGCGCGGCTCAATCGGCCGGTATTCTATGAGCTGGTGGAGCTCGGGCAAGAGGAGCGGGTCGGCGACGCGACCCTGTATGGCGTATGGAGCAAGGGCGAGTTCTTTCCGATCGGTCGGCTGGACGCGGCGTCTTGACGCCGGAGGAGGTGCGCCGCCGGCTCGCCCACTCGATCGCCGGCCAGCGCGCCAGCGATCCCGCCACCATCGCGGCGATACGCGGCGACCATTCGCTGCTGCCGGGCGGCGCGCCGCCGGCGACGGCGCTGACCCCCGCCGCGGTGCTGGTGCCGCTGGTGACGCGGCCTGACGACATGAGCGTGCTGCTGACCCTGCGCGCCCAGCACCTCGCCGCTCATGCCGGGCAGATCTCCTTTCCCGGCGGACGGCAGGAGGAGAGCGACCGCGATTCGATCGAAGCGGCGTTGCGCGAGACCGAGGAGGAGGTCGGCCTGCCGCGCGATCACATCGAAGTGATCGGACGGCTCGACACCTACGTGACCAGCACCGGCTTCGAGGTGACGCCGGTGGTGGGGCTGGTGCGCGCGCCTTATCCGGTCAAGCTCGATCCCTTCGAGGTCGCCGAGCTCTTCGAGGTGCCGCTCGCCTTCATCCTCGATCCCGCCAACCACCAGCGCCAGAGCCGCGAGTTCAAGGGGCGCCAGCGCACCTTCTATGTGCTGCCCTATCAGCACCGCTACATCTGGGGCGCCACCGCCGGCATGCTGGTGAACCTGGCGGAAGTGCTCGCCGGGTGAGGCGGCGATGACCCGCATCCTGCTCACCATCGCGGTGCCGCTGCTGCTGCCGACGCTGCTCTACCTGCTGTGGCTGGCGGCCGCGCGCCGCGCCGTGCTCGCCGCGCCGGCGCCGTGGCGTGCCCTGCCCTGGCCCTGGCTGGCGGGCGTCGGCGTCGCCCTTGCCGCCGCCATGCTCTACCTGATCGGCACGCGCATCGGCGGCTCGCCGCAAGGCGTCTACGTGCCGCCGAAATATATCGACGGCCGCGTCGTGCCCGGCCATGTCGTGCCGCCGGCACGCTGAGCGCGCGCTTGTCCGACACCCCCATCGACCGTATCCGCATGCAGCCCTGGATGGCCGAGGCGGCGACGCGCGCCGTCATCGCCGCGCTCGGCGGGGAGGGGCGGTTCGTCGGCGGCTGTGTGCGCGACGCGCTGCTCGGCCGCGCCATCGGCGATGTCGACATCGCGACGCCGCTGCCGCCCGAGGAGGTGATCCGGCGGCTCGAGGCGGCGGCGATCAAGGCGGTGCCGACCGGCCTCGCCCATGGCACGGTGACGGCGGTGGTGCCGCCGCGGCATTTCGAGATCACCACCTTGCGCCGCGACGTTGAGACCGACGGACGCCACGCCCGCGTCGCCTTCACCGCCGACTGGGCGGCGGACGCGGCGCGGCGCGACTTCACCATGAATGCGCTCTTTCTCGACGCCGAGGGCCATGTCTTCGATCCCGTGGGCGGTCTCGCCGATCTGCGCGCCGGGCAGGTGCGGTTCGTCGGCGACGCCGCCGCCCGCATCCGCGAGGACGTCCTGCGGCTCCTGCGCTTCTACCGCTTCCACGCCCATTACGGCAGGGGCGAGGCCGACGCGGCGGCGCGCGCCGCCTGCCGCGCCCTGGCGCCGCTGCTGCCGTCGCTGTCGGGCGAGCGCGTCGCGGCCGAGATGCTGAAGCTGCTGGCCGCGCCGGATCCGCTGCCGACGCTGCGCTTGATGAGCGATGACGGCGTGCTGCGCACGCTGCTGCCCGAGGCGGCGAGCCTCGACCGCCTCGCGGCGCTGCTGCCGCTGGAGCCGGCGCCGGATCCGCTGCGTCGGCTGGGAGCGCTCGTCGCCGGCGATCCCGCGGCGCCGGCCGAGCGGCTGCGGCTCTCCAACGAGCAGCGCGCGCGCCTCGCGGCGCTGGCGGTTCCGCCCTGGCCGGTCGATCTCGCCGGCGACGAGGCGATCCAGCGCCGGGCGCTGCATCATCTCGGCGCCGGGCTCTATCGCGATCTCGTGCTGCTGCGCGCCGCCGAGAGCGGCGCGCGCGAGCGGCTGCCGGCGCTGCTCGCGCTTGCGGCGCGCTGGCAGCCGCTCACCTTTCCGCTGAAGGGGCGCAACGTCATCGCGCTCGGCGTGCCGGCGGGCGAGCGGGTCGGGAGCCTGCTCGCGGAGCTCGAGCACTGGTGGGAGGAAGGCGACTACCGCGCCGACCGAGATGCGGTGCTTGCCGAGCTGAAGCGGCGGATCGACGCCGGCTGAGCGCGCGCGTCGCCAAAATGTGGCGGCGTCGCCCAAATTTGATCACCAAAATACCCCGTGACAGCCCTCTAGGGATCGCCTAATGGAATCGAAGGCTCTCCTTGGGGGATCGTCATGCTGCGTATCGTGACGCTCGGCCTGACCGCGGTAGTGGTCGCCGTTCTTTCCGCTTGCACGCCCGACTACTCGCCGAACACGTATTCCGGCAATGCAGTTCAGCACGCGAACAAGGTCGAGCGCGCGATCGTGGTCGGCTATCGCGAGATCGCCATCAGCGCCAACGGCACGCTCGGCGCCGTCGAAGGTGGCGCGGCGGGCGGCATCCTGGGCTCGCAGAGCGGCGACATCGGCCTCAACGCCGCGCTGGGCGCGGTCGGCGGCACCGTCATCGGCGGCCTCGTCGGCACGACGCTCGAGCATGTGACCGCCGATACCACCGGTTGGGAATACATCGTCCGCAAGGAAAATGGCGATTTGCTGTCGGTGACGCAGCGCGAGCCGACGCCGCTGCCGATCGGACAGAGGGTGCTGGTGATCACCGGCAACCAGGCGCGCATCATCGCGGACTACTCCGTTCCGCTGCCGCTGCCGCCGAAGGCGGCGGCCAAGGCATCGACGGATGCCAAGGATGGCAAGGAGGCGACGGCCGCGAAGGAGCCGGCTGCTGCCAAGACGGCGGAGAGCAAACCCCCCGCGGACGCCAAGGCGACGCCGAGCCCGGAGGATGCCGCCGCGAAGGTCGCGCCTGCAGCGGCGCCGGTGGCGGCATCGAGCCCCGCAGCGACCGAGCCGACGGCGACGACCGCCGCATCCGCCACTCCGGCCGCAACGTCCGCCGCTCCGGCCGCAACGGCGCCGACGCCGCTGGTGGCGGCGAGCCCGCCGGCGAGTGAGCCGCCGGCCTCGTCGCCGCCCCGGCCGATCACGCCCGTGGCGGCAGCGTCCGCCCCGACGCCGGCCGCAGCGCCGGCGAGCGAGCCGGAGCCCGCTACTGCTGCGGCGCCCGCTTCCGCTCCGAGCGCCAGCGAGCACAACACGCCCTAGGCGAATTCGCGCAGCGAATTCGTCCGAGGCGGCGTCAGACCCTAGAGGCTCTGCGATCGGTCAGGGACGCGGGAGCTCGGCGTCGAGGATCTCGCGGAGATAGGCCACATGCTCGACGAAGGCGCGGCGGCCCGCGGGCGTTGGCTTGATGCGCGTCTGCGGCTTCTTGCCGACGAAGCGCTTCTCGATGGCGACGTAGCCCGCCTTCTCCAGCGTATCGAGATGCGCGCCGAGATTGCCGTCGGTCGCGCCCACCAGCGTCCTGAGCCGGATGAATTCGAGCGCGGCATCGCCGCCCAGCACGTTGAGCGCCGCCATGATCTTGAGGCGGACCGGCTGGTGGATGACTTCGTTGAGACCGCTCATGCGGTGCCTACCTCAGCCGGCGCAGCCACAGGCCGCCGGCGATCAACCCGCCGCCATTCACCACCGCCATGGTCGGCAGGAACCACTCGCCCGACCAGAAATAGGCCGCGAGCGTCAACGCGGTGACGGTGATCCCGCAATAGATGAAGAAGCGGCCGAGCCAGACGCCGCCGATCACGAATCCCAGCATGAACATGATCGGCCAGAAGGTCGCGATCTGCCGCGACGTCACCGGCCAGAGCACCAGCAGGACGATGAAGCCGAAGCCGACGAGCACCAGCTCGGTATAGAGCAGCATCTCGCCCAGCGGTGAGTTCCGGGCCGTGCGCCGACGATGGATGATGTAGCTGCCGGCGAAACCGATGACGTAGATGGCGAGCCAGTGCCGGTAATGCGGCCACGGTGCCAGGAAGGAGATGACGTAGCCGGCGCTGACCAGCAGCCCCCACAGGATCAGCGATGCGCTGCTGCGGGCATAGACCAGCGTCTCGCGCGTGCGCCGCTCGATGCTGGCGACGTTGCTCAGCGACGCGGCGGCTTCGTTCGGATCGATGGTCATGGCTCGCTCTCCCATGGGCGATGGCGTGTCGGCGGCAACGCTATCACAGCCGCCGCGCCGCCGCTCTCAGGGCAGGCCGCCCCGCGGCGCCGGCGCGAGGTCGCCGGCGGCGCGGCGGTAGCTCAGCAGGAAGCGCAGCGTCCAGCCGAGAAAGTAGCCGAAGGCGGCGCCCGAGACGGCCATGTCCCAGGGCAGGAGCTCGCCGCGCAGCTCGGGATGCCGGGCCATCGTCGCCGCGAGCCCGTATTTTGCGGCGAAGATCGCCAGGTTGCGGATCAGCGGCAGCCGGCTTCCGGGAAGCTCGACCGTCGCCCGGCTGCGATCGGCGCGCAGAGCTTTGAGCCGCACGCCGAAAAAGGCGAGGCTGCAGCAGGCGACCGCGGCGAGCCCCCAGTCCGGGACGACCGCCGGCGCGGCTTGCGCCGCCGTCGCCAGCCCGACCAGGCCCCAGGCGACGAAGATGGCGGGGGTGATGAAGACGCGCCGCAACGGCACCGTCCGCGGCCGGAGCGCCGACGCGCCGAGCCAGACGAGCAGGGCGAGGAGCAGGAACACCCACCAGGGCGTGTTGGCGAGGGTGAGGAAGAGCGCTTCCATCGCTGATCTCCGGTTTGAGACTCAGAAAAAGCGCGCCAGCCGGACGATGACGCTCGCCGCCTCCGGCACGCTGCCCCAGTCGGAGCGGCCGCCGCCGAGATTGGCCTCGGCGATGGCGCCGATCGTCCAGAAATTGGAGAGGTAGTAGTCGGCGGTGATCTGCGACAGGCTCGATCCGTCCTGCAGGTCGACGCTGGTGAAGGCGCTGAGTTCGAGATTGATGATGTGGAACGCGTCCTGCCAGTCGGCGCGCAGGAAGCCGCTGTGGATCGCCGTCGGCTCCTGCTGGTCGAGGGCGTAGTCGCGGATGTACCAGAGCGTCTCGGTGACCCCCGGCAGGTTGGCCCGCGACTGGCCGGTGGCGAACCAGTTGCGCCAGTCGTGGGACGAGAAGCCCGCCTGGTGGAAATGGTATTCGAGATTGAAGACGATCTTCGATTCCGTGGTGTAGGAGGCGCCGACCGCGAGGTCGTTCTGGAAATAGCGCCGCGTGTCGTCGGGCAGCACCGGCGGCAGGTTGCCGGGCAGCGTCCCGGTGTCGGTGCCGTAGCGCAGCGCGTCGGCGATGAGGCTCTGGCGCGGTCCGCCCGCCCATTCGGCATAGACCACGGTGCTCTGGCCGACGCTCTCGGCAAGATTGAGGCCGATCTCGGTGCGCTCGCCCTCGTGATAGAGCAGCGCCTCCGGGGCGAAATCATCGAAGAGGGTGACGCTGGTCTTGAGCAGCAGCCGCTGATGCGCGTTGGTCCGGTCCAGCACCGGGTTGAAGCTCGGCAGGGTCAGATCGGTGTAGATCGGGCTCGGCCGGTAGAGCTGCGGCGCGTAGACCAGCGTCACCGACCCGCCGTCGCCGATATGCTGGCCTTCGAGCATGAAGGTGCCGAGCCGGTCCTCGCGCAGCACCGCCGGATCGATCGACACCGGCTCGACCACCGCGCGCGTCTTGAAGAAGTCTGTCGGGTTGAAGCCGGCGGCCACGCCGCTCTTCACGTTGATCCGGCCGAGATCGAGATAGTTGCCGGGCACGGCCTGCCAGGTGACGAAGCCCTCGCGGAAATCGTTGCGCACGTTCTCGTGGCTCGGCACCGGCGTCTCGTCCTGGGCCTGCAGATTGAGCCGGCCGCTATAGGCGACGCTGGCATCGCTGCCGAGCGCCCACTCCTTGCGAATGTCGAGGAAGAGCAACTCCTGCCAGCTGGGTACGGAAGGCGGCGGCGCCGGCACCAGCGGGCTGCGCTCGGAATCGAGCGTGAAGGCGTTCTCGAGATAGATCGTCTGGCGGGGATCGCGCGTGACGGGCTCGACGGCCGGCGGCGGCGGTGCCTGCTGGACGCTTTGCGGGATGAGGTCGAGGTCCTGGTTCTCGTCGGCGAGCGCCGGCGTCGCGGCCAAGGCGAGGAGCAGCGGCGCGAGGGCGGGCGCCGGGCGCATCAGTCGATCCTGAGCCGCGGCAGGTAGTCGCGCTGGAACCAGCTCTCCGGGATCTCCTGGAACTGGAAGTCGCCGAAATCGATGCGGGTGACCAGCGAGCTGTCGACCGCGTCGATGATGATCGCCTCGGTGGGGCGGATGGCGCCGAGCCTGGTGGTGTAGTTGCCGTAATAGAGGATCTTCAGCAGCCGGCCGCTGTCGGAATAGAACTTGGCCTTGATCGGGTAGGCGGTGCTCTTCTCGACCCAATATTCGACGCGGTTGTAGGTCGCGCGGTCGTTGGCCGCCTTCATGTCGAGGTGCCAGCAAGCGCGGCTCTTGCGCGTGCTGTCCTGGATGCTCTCGGCGCCGACCAGCGTGCCGGTGTAGTCGATCGCGAAATTGACGGTGAGCACGTCGCCGATCGCGGCCTGGCCGATCAGGCGCTGCTGCGGCGAGATGCGCACGCTCGCCTTGGACGCCGGGTCGTAGAACCACAGCACGGTGCCGTCGAGCAGCGCCATCTTGCCGGCATCGCGCGGCGGCTCGATGTAGCGCACCAGGTTGCGGAACTGCCCGGTGGCCTTGTCGAGCTTGGAGTAGACGACGATGAGGTCGCTGTTGCGCGCGGTGCCGGCGACATATTCGGTGAGCGTGTTGGTGACGCGGAAGGGTTCGCCCGGATTGCGCACCCGATCGGCGGCCGCGATGATCTCCTGCGCGCTCTGGGCATGCGCCGCGCTGCCGGCGAGCAGGAGGAGAACGGCGGCGAGCAGCGCATTCTTGCCGGCTGGGATCATGAATGCCTCACACGTGCCGCAGCGCATCGACCACCTGCAGCTTGGCGGCGCGGTTGGCGGGGATGAGCGCGGCGATGGTGGCGACGAGGACGAGGCCGAGCCAGGTGCCGAGGATCAGGCCGCGGTTGGTGAAGAGGTAGAGCCGGAACGGCACCGGCGAGGCGTTGCCGGGCGGCGTCCAGGTCAGCCCCGCATGGTTCACCAGGATCGCGACGATCACCGCCAGCACGATGCCGACGGTGGCGCCGATCGCACCCAGCAGCAGACCCTCGAGCAGGAACTGGCGGCGGATGCCGCTGCGCCGCACCCCCATGGCGCGCGTCGTGCCGATCTCGTTGGTGCGCTCCATCACCGTCATGGTCATGGTGTTCACCACGGCGAAGAGCACGATGACGCCCATGATCACCGCGATGAACAGGAAGATCGAGCGGAAGAAGTTGAGCGTCTGGGTGTAGAGCGGCGTCCGCTCGGCGAAGTCGCGCACCTCGAGATCGAGGCCCTTCTCCTTGAACAGCGCCAGCAGCCGCGCCCGCGCCGCGCCCATCTCCTCGCTGCGGTTGAGCTGCAGCACGATGCCGGTGACCTTGTGCTCGCCACGCCCGTAGAGCAGCTGCTGCGCCAGCGCCAGATGCATGCCGATATAGTTGTCGTCGAGATCCTTGACCCCCTGGGATTCGGCGCCGCTGACATAGAGGCTGACGACGTTGGGCGCGCCGCCGGCGGTCGCGGCCAGCAGGTCGATCCGCGGCAGGTGCGCATCGGGATCGTTGTTCTGGGTCACGTCCCCGGCCGCGAGATCGCTGAAATCCTCCTTCGCCGGAGCGGTGGTGGCGACGGGCTCGGCGGGCTTGGCCGCAGGCGGCGGCGGGCAGTCGGCGATCTTGAGCTCGGCGCAGAGATTGAGGATGCGCGCGAGGCCGACGCCGATCAGGCCGCGCGCCGGGTCGTCATCGGAGAGCCTGGTATCCGCGGCGTAGTGGCGGCTGGCGCCGTACTCGTCCCATTGCAGCATGCGCTGGCGATCGGAAGGGACGACGCCGACGCCGAAGAAGGTCTTGGCCGCGTCGTTCTCGCCCTGGAAATTGCCGGCGATGCCGAAGAGCGAGAGCGTCGGCGTCTCGACCCGGATCAGCGGCTTCAGCACCGGGTCCTCGCCGATCACGCGCATCACCGACTTGTAGTCGTCGATGCCGTAAGCCGCGGGATTGCCGGCGCCGTACAGGAAATAACCGTTGCGGAAGACGGTGAGGTGGCCGACGCGCTGGACGACGCCGGTCTGGTAGCCGGCGAAGATGTAGCCCTGGAAGGCGCCGAAGAGCAGCAGCGCCACCGCGCCGACCGCGACCGCGAGCCCGGTGATGGCCGAGCGCCGGCCGTTGCGCAGGATGTTGCGGAAGCCGATCTTGAACAGCATCACGGCGCCCCCCCTGCGTCATGGCCCACCAGTTCGCCGTCGCGGATGGTGAAGGTCTCGTCGGCATGCGAGATGAGCTGCAGGTCGTGCGTCGAGAAGATGAAGGTGGTGGCGAACTCGGCCTGGACCCTGTGCATGAGCTCGATGATGGCGGCGCCGGTCCTGGTGTCGAGATTGGCGGTCGGCTCGTCGGCGAGCACGATCTCGGGATGCTTCACCAGCGCGCGGGCGACGGCGACGCGCTGCTTCTGGCCGCCGCTGAGCTCGTTCGGCCGCTGGTCGCGCTGCTCGGAAAGGCCGACGGCTTCGAGCATGCCGAGCGTCCGCTCGCGCCGCTCGCCGGGGGAGGTCCCGACCAGCAGCAGCGGGTACTCGACGTTCTCATAGGCCGAGAGCACCGGGATGAGGCTGAAGCCCTGGAAGATGAAGCCGATGTTGCGGGCGCGGAAATCCGAGAGCGCGTTGTCGTTGAGCGCGCCGGTCGGCTGACCGCAGACCTCGACGGTGCCGCTGCTCGGCGCGTCGATGCAGCCGATGAGGTTGAGCAGCGTCGTCTTGCCGCTGCCCGACGGTCCGATCACCATCGAGAAGCGGTTGCGCGGAATGTCGAGGCTGATGCCTTTGAGCGCCGCGACTTCGACCGTTCCGCTCCGGTAGGTCTTGGCCACCTGGCGGAGCCGAACCACCGGCGCGGCGTCGGCATCGCCCAGTCCTGGACCGTTCACGCGCTCCTCCTGCGCCAGATTAGAGTTCTCTGTACCACAGAGCACTTTGAACGTCAAGCGTCGCTGACCCCATGGCTTTGCCCGCGAAGGCGGGCATCCAGGGTCTCAACCAGATGATCTTGCCGTCTCCCTGGGTTCCCGCATTCGCGGGAACGGCGTGAGGAAGTGTTGGCCCACGGCGTTTCCCGCCCTATGCACGCTCCCGAGCCGGGCGAGGAAAGCATGGACGGATTGCCGAGAGCGAGGAGAGGCGGGCCCGCATAATGCCGCTGCGGCTCAGCCTGCTGCCGGGCGATGCCAGGCCCGAGGCGCGTCTGCTGCTGCTGGGGCGCGGCTTGCGCGCCTTCGGCGACGGCTTCGTCAGCCTGCTGCTGCCGGTCTATCTCGCGCTGCTGGGGTTCGATGCCTTCCGCGTCGGCCTCCTCACCGCGGCGACGCTCGCGGGCTCGGCGGCGCTGACCCTGCTGGTGGGCTTTCGCGCGCACCGCCACGGATCGCGGCCGCTGCTGCTGGGCGCGACGCTGCTGATGATCGGCACCGGCATCGGCTTTACCCTGGAGACGCGCTTCTGGCCGCTGCTGCTGGTGGGGTTTCTCGGCACGCTCAACCCGTCCTCGGGCGATGTCAGCCTGTTCCTGCCGCTGGAGCAGGCGATGCTGGCCGAGGCGGCGGGCGAGCGCCGCCGCACGGCAACCTTCGTCGCCTATAGTCTGGTCGGCTCGCTGGTGGCGGCGCTGGGCTCGCTGGCCGCCGGGCTGCCGGAACTCGCCGTCGCCGCCCATGTGACGAACCTGCTGCGGGCGGTGCAGGGCATGTTCGCGCTCTATGCGCTGCTCGGGCTTGCCAGCTATTTCCTCTATCGCCGGCTGCCGCTGCGCCCGGCGCCGCTCAGGGCCGCACGGGCCGCGCCGCTCGGGCCCTCGCGCGGCATCGTGCTGACGCTGGCGGCGCTGTTCAGCCTCGATGCCTTCGGCGGCGGCTTCGTGGTGCAGTCGATGCTGGCGCTGTGGCTGTTCCAGCGCTACGGCCTGTCGCTCGCCGCCGCCGGCGCCTTCTTCTTCTGGAGCGGCCTGCTCGCCGCCGGCTCCTATCTCGTGGCCTCGCGCATCGCCGGCCGCATCGGCCTCGTCAACACCATGGTGTTCACGCATCTGCCGTCGAACCTGCTGCTGATCCTGGCGCCGTTCGCGCCGAGCCTGCCCGTGGCCTTGGCGCTGCTGCTGGCGCGCAGCGCGCTCTCCAGCATGGACGTGCCGACGCGCACCTCCTACGTCATGGCGGTGGTGACGCCGCCCGAGCGCGCCGCCGCCGCGAGCGTCACCTCGGTGCCGCGCAGCCTCGCCGCGGCGGCGAGCCCCGTCGCCTCGGGCTATCTGCTGGCGCTCTCCGTCTTCGGTTGGCCCCTGGTCGCCGCGGGCGCGCTCAAGGTGGTCTACGATTTGCTGCTGCTGATGCTGTTCCAGCACCGCAAGCCGCCGGAGGAAAGCTAGGACAAATTCGCGCAGCGAATTTGTCCGTGGCGGCGCCAGCGGTTGCGTCGAGCAACCGCGAAAGCCCTAGGCAAATTCGAGAAGCGAATTTGTCCGTGGCGGCGTCAGCGGTTGCGCGAGCAACCGCGAGAGCCGCACCGTTCGGACTAGCTCCCCTCCAGCCGCCGCCGCAGCGACCCCAGCCATCCGGCGAAAGACCGTGCGAAGAACCCCGTCCAATGCTCGTGCTCCTCGGCGGCGCAGTCGAATTCCGCCCGCCATTCGACGAAGCTCCGCCCGCCGTCGATGACGGGCGTCACGCGGATCGTCGCGAGAAAATCGCGCACCGGAAAGCGCGGCACGCCGACGAATTCATAGCTGTAGCAGCGCTCGAGGTCGGAATGGGCGAGGAGGCGCTGGCGGATGTGCGTCTCGCCCATGCGGACAAAGCGCACGGCTCCGACCGCATCGCCGGACCTGTCCGTCCTCGATGCCGCTCTCGTCGACCTCATCGACCCAGATCCGGTAATTGCCGAAATCGCGCAGCAGCGCCCAGACGCGCTCGGCGCTGTGCTCGAAGACGGTGCTGTAATAGGCGCGCGCCATGGGGAGCCTCCGCTGCTGCTGACGGCGCGAGGATGGAGGAGGGGCGGCGAGGGGGATATCCGGAACGGGCGGGGAATTCTTACTGCGTTCCTCCCGAATTGTCCGGAGCCTTGGGGGCGGAGGGGGGCAGGATTACGATCGACTCCGGCGGCTCCTCGGCGCCCCTCTGCGTCAAGGACGCACGCAAATTTTGAGTTGACGGTGTACACCAATGACGCAGGATGCTCCCCGATCTGATCCGCGGCTAGTCCGCCGGGGTGCGGCTCTCGCGGTTGCTTGCGCAACCGCTGTCGCCGCCAGCGACGACGCGCTGGCGCGCGTCGCGCTAGGGCCAAGCCACCTCGGGCGGCAAGGACATGAGGATGGCCTCGATGTTGCCGCCGGTCTTGAGGCCGAAGGCGGTGCCGCGGTCATAGAGCAGGTTGAACTCGACATAGCGGCCGCGGCGGATGAGTTGGTGGCGGCGCTGCTCCGGGGTCCAGGGCGCGAGCATGTGGCGGCGCACGATGCCGGGATAGACCGCGAGGAAGGCCTCGCCCACCGCGCGGGTGAAGGCGAAGTCACGCTCCCCGTCGCCGCTGTCGAGATAGTCGTAGAAGATGCCGCCGACGCCGCGCGGCTCGTTGCGGTGCTTGAGGAAGAAATACTCGTCGCACCATGCCTTGAAGCGCGGGTAGTAGCCGGGATCGTGCGCATCGCAGGCGGATTTGAGCGCGGCGTGGAAGGACGCGGTGTCGGCCTCGTCGGGGACCATCGGCGTGAGGTCGGCGCCGCCGCCGAACCAGGTCTTGGTGGTGCGGATATGGCGGGTGTTCATGTGCACCGCCGGCACCAGCGGCGAGCGCAGATGCGCCACCAGCGAGATGCCGCTGCTCCAGAAGCGCGGATCCTCGGCCGCCCCGGGGATCTGGCCGCGGAACTCCGGCGAGAACTCGCCCCAGACGGTGGAGACGTTGACGCCGACCTTCTCGAAGACGCGGCCATGCATCAGCGACATGACGCCGCCGCCGCCGCCCTCGCGCTCCCAGGGGCGGCGCTCGAACCGCCCGGCCTCGCCCTCGGCGGGGCGTTCCCGGGCGTAGTCGTCCTCGAGCGCCTCGAAGGCGGCGCAGATGCGGTCGCGGAGCTCCGTGAACCATCGCGCGGCACGCTCTTTCAGGGCTTCGCTCATGGCGGCTCCTCGGGAAACTGCCCAGTCTGGCGCAGCGCCTCGCCCAGCACCATGGCGGCGGCCACCGCCACGTTGAGCGAGCGCTGCCCCGCCTCGAGCGGGATGCGCAGCCGCGCCCCGGCCGCGCCATGCACCTCCTCGGGGACCCCGGCGCTTTCGCGGCCGAGCAGCAGCGTGTCGTCCGGCCGGAACGCGAAGCGATGGTAGGCCAGCGGCGCCCGGGTGGTGAGCAGCACCAGCCGGCCTTGGTGGCCGGCGCGGAAGCTCTCCCAGGACGGGTGGCGGACGAGGGTGGCAGCGGCGAGGTAGTCCATGCCGGCGCGCTTCAGGCGGCGGTCGCTGAGCACGAAGCCGCAGGGCTCGATGATGTCGACCGGCACGCCCAGGCAGGCGCCCAGCCGGAGCAGGGCGCCGGCATTCTGCGGTATGTCGGGCTGGTAGAGGGCGAGCCGCATGGCGGTCCGGTTTTACGGGAATCGGCGGCTCGACGATAGAAGGCCCGGCCCCAGGCGGCGCGCGGGCTTCCCGGCGGTTGTGCGGCAGGATGTCGCATAGCCGCGAGCGTTCAACAGTATAGCTTGCGCGCCGTCTATATCCTGCCCGGCGGGGGCGTCGGGGCGGTCAGGTTTTATGGGAGAGGTGGCCCGATGGCGGATGCGGCGCAATCGAAGCCGATGGATGCGCATACCCATGAGCCGGGGACGCGGCGCGATTTCCTCCAGATCGCCGCCACGGCGCTGGCCGGGGTCGGCGCTGCCGTCGTCGCCTGGCCGCTCATCGACAGCATGAACGCGTCGCAGGACACGCTGGCGGCGGGCGCGCCGCTCGATGTCGACCTCTCTCATCTTCAGCCCGGCCAGCAGATCGTCGTGCTGTGGCGCAGCCAGCCGATTTTCATCGTCAACCGCACGCCGGCGGAGCTGAAGTCGCTGCAGGAGCCGCAAGCGATCAGCCTGCTGCGCGACCCCGAATTGCAGGCGGACCAGCAGCCCGACTATGCCAAGAACTGGCATCGGTCGATAAAGCCGGAGTTCCTGGTGCTCGTCGGCATCTGCACGCATCTCGGCTGCATCCCGGGGTTCAAGCCGACGCCGGGCGGCGAGCTCGGCGCGAGCTGGCCCGGTGGCTATTTCTGCCCCTGCCACGGATCGAAATACGATCTCGCCGGGCGGGTCTTCGCCGGCGTGCCGGCGCCCTACAATCTGCCGGTGCCGCCCTACAATTTCGTCAGCGATTCGGTCGTGCGGGTCGGCGAGAATCCGCCAGGATCCAATTTCAGCCTTAGCTCCATCGAGCAGCTCTAGAAGGGCAAAACCATGACTGGGCCCGGCAATCAAAGCCAAAGCAAGCTCGTGCGCTGGATCGACCATCGGCTGCCGATCTTCACGTTCATGCAGCATGAGCTGAACGAGTACCCCACCCCCAGGAATCTTAGCTACTGGTGGAACTTCGGCTCGCTCTCCGGGATCATGCTGGTGATCATGATCGTCACCGGCATCTTCCTCGCCATGCAGTACACGCCGAATGTCGACTACGCCTTCAATTCCGTCGAGCGCATCATGCGCGACGTGAATTTCGGCTGGCTGCTGCGCTATCTCCACATGAACGGCGCGTCGTTCTTCTTCATCGTCGTCTACATTCATCTCTTTCGCGGGCTCTACTATGGCTCCTACAAGGAGCCGCGCGAGCTGCTGTGGATGCTGGGCGTGATCATCCTGCTGCTGATGATGGCGACCGCGTTCATGGGCTATGTGCTGCCCTGGGGACAGATGAGCTTCTGGGGCGCCACCGTCATCACCAACCTGTTCTCCGCGATCCCCGTGGTGGGGCCCAAGATCGTCGCCTGGCTGTGGGGCGGCTTCGCCGTCGGCAATCCGACCTTGAACCGCTTCTATGCGCTGCACTACCTGCTGCCCTTCGTCATCGTCGGCGTCGTCGGGCTGCATCTCATTGCGCTGCATCAGCATGGCTCGAACAACCCGCTCGGCATCGATCGCAAGGGGCCGCAGGACAGCATCCCCTTCCATCCCTATTACACGATCAAGGACATGTTCGGGCTGGGCGTGTTCCTGATCATCTACGCCGCTTTCGTCTTCTACATGCCCAACGCGCTGGGCGATCCGCAGAACTACATCCAGGCGAACCCGCTGCAGACACCTCCCGAAATCGTGCCGGAATGGTACTTCCTGCCGTTCTACGCCATCCTGCGCTCGGTGCCGGACATCCTCTTCATCCCGGCCAAGCTCGCCGGTGTGCTCTGCCTGTTCGGCGCCATCGGCGTGCTGTTCTTCCTGCCCTGGCTCGACACCTCGCGCGTTCGCAGCGCCCGCTTCCGGCCGGTCTACAAATGGGTCTTCTGGCTGCTGGTGATCGACGTCCTGGTGCTGGGCTATTGCGGCGCGCACCGCCCCGAGGGCTGGTTCATCGTCGCCGGACGGCTGTCCACGCTTTACTATTTCGTCCACTTCATCGTCCTCTTTCCGGTGATCGGCTGGCTCGAGCGGCCGTTGCCGCTGCCCACCAGCATCGCGGCCGCGGTGACGCGCAAAGCAGCCGCGCCGCTCGGCGCCGCATCGCCGATGGAGAAGCACTGATGCGCGTCCTTGCCCTTGCCGGCCTCGCCCTGATCGCCTTGGCGGCGGTTCCCGCCGGCGCTCAGGAAGAGGTGCCGCCGCCCAAGCAGTCCTGGTCCTTCGACGGGCCGTTCGGCACCTACGACCGCGCGGCGGCGCAGCGCGGCTTCGAGGTCTATGAGGAGGTCTGCTCGCACTGCCACTCGATGAACCTGCTGCACTACCGCGACCTCGCCGGCATCGGCTACAGCGAGGACGAGATCAAGGCGATCGCCGCCAGCAAGCAGGTGACCGACGGACCCAACGATCAGGGCGAGATGTACCAGCGCCCGGGCCGTCCCTCCGACGCCTTCGTGCCGCCTTTCCCCAACGAGCAGGCGGCGCGGGCTGCGCTCAACGGCGCGCTGCCGCCCGACCTCTCGCTGATCATCAAGGCGCGCGAAGGCGGCGCCGATTACGTTGACGCCTTGCTGCAGGGCTTCAGGCCGCCGCCGCCCGGCGTGAAGATGGCCGACAACATGCAGTACGACATTTATTTCCCCGGCCACCAGATCGCCATGCCGCCGCCGCTCGCCGGCGACGACGTGCAATATGCCGGCGGTACCAAGCCGACCCTGCCGCAGGAGGCGCATGACGTCACCACCTTCCTGGCCTGGGCCTCGGAGCCGACGATGGAAGAGCGGAAATTCACCGGCGCCAAGGTGCTCATCTTCCTGCTGGTGATGACCGGCGTGCTCTACGGCGCCAAGCGCCAGATCTGGGCCGAGCTGCACTGAGGCGCGAAAATCGGTTCTGCAAAAGCGGCGCCTCCGGGTGCCGCTTTTTTTCGTCCGCGCTCCCAGATTCCCGTTCGCCGCGATAGCACGTCGCCGCTCGATATGATCCAATCGCCGCTCGCGAAGCTCTTTCTTGGGGGGAAGTGATGGTTCGTTGGATGTCGGGCGTGGCGCTGTGCGCCGCGGCCCTTGTTGCCGTGGCCTCGTCGTCGGTTGCCGCCGGCAAGAGCGACCGGCAGGTGAAGCGCGGCCAGTATCTCGTGGCGCTCGGCGGCTGCTTCGACTGCCACACGCCCGGCTATTTCCTGGGCAAGCCGGACATGAAGCGCTATCTCGGCGGCTCCGATGTCGGCTTCTACATTCCCCATGCCGGCACCTTCTATGGTCCGAATCTGACGCCGGACAAGGCGACCGGGCTCGGCAATTGGAGCGCGGCGCAGATCGTCGCCGCGCTGCAGACGGGCAAGCGGCCGGATGGGCGCGTGCTGGCGCCGGTGATGCCCTGGCGGTCCCTTGCCACGCTGACCAAGGCCGACGCCTATGCGATCGTCGCCTTCCTCAAGACCTTGCCGCCGGTGAGCAACAAGGTGCCGGGACCATTCGGCCCCGACCAGGCGCCCAGCTCGTTTGCGCTCAAGGTGGTGCCGCCCGGCGAGGTGCTGGCGCCGAAATAGCCGCCGCCCGCCGCCAACTTCCCTGTTGCCCTGGGCCGACGCGGCTGGAAGACTGCGCTGATTGCGGCGCGCGAGGGGCAGTTCGGCAATGGCATCGACACCGGTCATCGGCATCATCGGCGGCAGCGGGCTCTACCAGATCGACGGGCTGGTCGATATCGAATGGCGCCGGGTCCAGTCGCCCTTCGGCGAGCCCTCCGACGAGCTGTGCTTCGGCACGCTCGCCGGCACGCGCGTCGTCTTCCTGCCGCGCCACGGCCGCGGCCACCGCATCCCGCCCTCGGAGATCAACTTCCGCGCCAATATCGACGCGCTGAAGCGGGCGGGCGTGACCGAGCTCATCTCGCTCTCGGCGGTGGGCAGCCTCAAGGCGGAGCTGCCGCCCGGCGCCTTCGTGCTCGCCGACCAGTTCATCGACCGCACCTTCGCGCGCGCCAAGAGCTTCTTCGGCACCGGCCTCGTCGCCCATGTCGCCTTCGGCCATCCCGTCTGCGGCAGGGTCGGCGACGCGCTCGCCGCCGCCGGCCAGGAGGCGGGCATCGTGCTGCATCGCGGCGGCAGCTATATCTGCATGGAGGGCCCGCAATTCTCCACGCTCGCCGAGAGCAACCTGCATCGCAGCTGGGGCTGCTCGGTGGTGGGCATGACCAACATGCCGGAGGCCAAGCTCGCGCGTGAGGCCGAGCTCTGCTACGCCACCGTCGCCATGGTCACCGATTTCGACTGCTGGCATCCCGATCACGACCACGTCACCGTCGAGATGATCGTCGGCGTGCTGCTCGCCAATGCCGAGCGGGCGCGCGCGCTGGTGAAGGCGGTGGTGCCGCTGCTCGGCCGCCAGCAGGCTCCATGCCCGCAGGGCTGCCAGCACGCGCTCGACAACGCCATCATCACCGCGGCCGAGGCGCGCGATCCGGCGATGCTGGCGAAGCTCGACGCGGTTGCGGGCCGCGTCCTTGCCGGACGCTGAGCGTCCGGTCCTGGCGGGGTGCGGGGCGGGGCGGTATGATGCGGCGATAGTCTCGCCGCGCCGGGAGCGACCATGAACGTCCGTGGCAAGCCGATGCGCACGATCTGGCTGGAGCCGGACGGCGCTACCGTCGGCATCATCGACCAGACGCGCCTGCCGCATGAGCTGGTGATCGTGCGGCTCGGCACGGTTGCGGAGGCCGCGCACGCCATCCGCGCCATGCTGGTGCGCGGCGCGCCGCTGATCGGCGCCGCCGCCGCCTACGGCATGGCGCTCGCCATGCGCCAGGACCCTTCCGATCGCGCGCTCGAGGCGGCTTCCGCCCTGCTGCTGGCGACGCGGCCGACGGCGGTCAATCTGCGCTGGGCGATCGAGGAGATGCGCGGCCTGCTGCGGCCGCTGCCCGCGGAGGAGCGCAGCGCCACCGCCTATCGGCGCGCCGGCGAGATCGCCGAGGAGGATGTGGCGATGAACCGCGCCCTCGGCCAGCACGGCCTCGGCCTGATCGAGGCGGCCTGGGAGCGCGCCGGCAAGCGCCGGCCGGTCGAGCTGCTCACCCATTGCAATGCCGGCTGGCTCGCCACCGTCGATTGGGGCACGGCGCTGGCGCCGGTCTATGCCGCGCATGAGCGCGGCATTCCGCTGCATGTCTGGGTCGACGAGACGCGGCCGCGCAATCAGGGGGCGAGCCTCACCGCCTGGGAGCTCGGCCAGCACGGCGTGGCGCATACCGTCATCGTCGACAATGCCGGCGGCCATCTCATGCAGCACGGCCGCGTCGATCTCTGCATCACCGGCACCGACCGCACGACCGCGTCCGGCGATGTCGCCAACAAGATCGGGACATATCTCAAGGCGCTGGCGGCGCACGACAACGGCGTGCCGTTCTACGTGGCGCTGCCGTCGCCGACCATCGACTGGTCGATCGAGGACGGCGTGCGCGACATCCCGATCGAGGAGCGCGACGCGACCGAGGTGACCGAGATCGCCGGCAGGCTGGCCGATGGCAGCATCGCGCGGGTGCGGCTCGTGCCGGAAGGCAGCCCGGCCGCCAACTACGCCTTCGACGTGACCCCGGCGCGGCTCGTCAACGGCCTCATCACCGAGCGCGGCGTCTGCCCCGCCTCGCGCGCGGGTCTGCTGTCGCTGTTCCCCGAGCGGCAGGCGCGGCTGGCAGGCGAGTAGAAGGCAGCGATCCCATGAAGAGCCTCTGGTCCGACCGCGACGCCGATGGCTTCGTCGCGCGCTATGCCGACAAGGGCATCAACCGCGACCTGGCGCTGCGCGTCTACACCACGCGGCTGCTGGGCGGCGATCCCCGCCTGGTGCTGCATGGCGGCGGCAACAGCTCGGTCAAGACGGTGATGCCCGATCTGCTCGGCGATAAGGTGGAGGTGCTGTGCGTCAAGGGCTCGGGCTGGGACATGGGCAATATCGAGCCTGCGGGGCTGCCGGCGGTGCGGCTCGCGCCGCTGCGCGCGCTGCGCCGGCTGGAGCGGCTCAGCGACGAGGACATGGTCAACGCGCAGCGCGGCAACCTCCTCGACAGCGCCGCGCCCAACCCGTCGGTCGAGACGCTGCTCCATGCCTTCCTGCCGCAGAAATTCGTCGATCACACGCATTCGACGGCGGTGCTGGCGCTGACCGACCAACCTGATGGGGAAGTGCTCTGCCGCGAGGTCTATGACGGTCGCATGGCGCTCGTCCCCTACATCATGCCCGGCTTCGCGCTGGCCAGGCGCGCGGCCGAGATCTACGAGGCCGATCCCGCGGTCGAGGGCCTCGTCCTGCTGAAGCACGGCATCTTCACCTTCGGCGCCGATGCGCGCGAGGCCTACGAGCGCATGATCACCATGGTGAGCCTCGCCGAGGAGCGGCTGAAGCGCGGACGGCGCAACGTCTTCGCCGCCGCCGCGCTGCCGCCGGCGCCGGCCCCGGTGGCGGAGGCGGCGCCGGTGCTGCGCGGGCTCACCGCCATCGCCAACGACCGCGCCACCGGCATCGCCCGGCGGCAGCTGCTGTGCTTCCGCCGCTCGCCGGAGATCCTCAATTACGTGAACGGCATCGAGCTCGAGCGCTACTCGCAGGTCGGCGTGGTGACGCCCGACCACACCATCCGCACCAAGAACTGGCCGCTGGTCGTGCCACCGCCGGCCGCCGGCGATATCGCGACCTGGCGCGGCCAGGTGGCGGCGGCGATCGACGCCTATGCCCGGCGCTACCATGCCTATTTCGCCCGCCACAACGCGTCGCAGGCGACGCCGCGCAGCGAGCTCGATCCGCTGCCGCGCGTGGTGCTCGTGCCCGGCCTCGGCCTCTTCGGGCTCGGCGCCTCGGCCAAGGATGCGGCGATCGCCGCCGACATCGCCGAGAACACCATCGCCGTGATCACCGACGCCGAGGCGATCGGGCGCTATGAATGCGTCGGCGAGGCCGACATGTTCGACGTCGAATACTGGTCGCTGGAGCAGGCGAAGCTCGGCAAGTCGGCCGAGAAGCCGCTCGCCCGCCAGGTCGCGGTGGTGACCGGCGGCGGCAGCGGCATCGGCGCCGCCACCGCCAAGGCGATGGCGCGCGCCGGGGCCGAGGTGGCGGTGCTCGACCGCGAGGCGGATGCGGCGGCGGCGACGGCGCGCGCGCTCGGCGGCGCGGCCCTGGCGCTCGCCTGCGACGTCACCGATGCGGCGGCGGTGCGCGCCGCCTTCGATCGCGTGGCCGAAGCCTTCGGCGGCGTCGACATCGTCGTCTCCAACGCCGGAGCCGCCTGGCAAGGCACGATCGGCGAGGTCGAGGAGGCGGTGCTGCGCCGCTCCTTCGAGCTCAATTTCTTCGCCCATCAGGCGGTGGCGCAGAGCGCGGTCAGGATCATGCGGGCGCAAGGGACGGGCGGCGCGCTGCTGTTCAACGTCTCCAAGCAGGCGGTCAATCCCGGCCGCGATTTCGGCCCCTACGGCCTGCCCAAGGCGGCGACCTTGTCGCTGATGAAGCAATACGCGCTCGATCATGGCGCCGACGGCATCCGCGCCAACGCGGTCAACGCCGACCGCATCCGCAGCGGCCTTTTGACGGAGGCGATGATCGCCGCCCGCTCCGGCGCCCGCGGCGTCTCGGCCGAGACCTATATGAGCGGCAATCTGCTGAAGCGCGAGGTCACGGCCGAGGACGTGGCGGAGGCTTTCGTCTTCCTGGCGCAGGCGCGCACCACCACCGCCGCCATCGTCACCGTCGACGGCGGCAACATCGAGGCCAGCTTGCGGTGACGGTGCAACCGCTCTGCGGGATCGATCATGTGCTCATTGCCGTGGACGATCTGGAGCGCGCGCGCATGGGCTGGACGCGGCTGGGCTTCACGCTGACGCCGCGCGGCCGGCACCTGCAGCAGGGCACCGGCAATTACTGCGTCATGTTCGAGCGCGACTATATCGAGCTCTTGGGCGTGGTTGACGCCGCTCAGGGCACCGGCGGGCTCGACGCCTTCCTGCGCCAGGGCGAGGGTCTGCGCGGCCTCGCCTTCGCGACGCGCGCGGGCGACGCCACCGCCGAGGCGCTGCGGCGGCGCGGCCTCCATCCGACGCCGCCGCGCGATCTCTCGCGGCAGCTCGAGCTGCCGGAGGGCACGGTGCTGCCGCGCTTCAAGCTGGTCTCGCTGCCGCCGGAGGAGACGCCGGCGCTCTCCGCCTTCATCTGCCAGCACCTCACCCCCGAGCTGGTGCGCCGGCCGCGCTGGCTCGTCCATGCCAACGCCGTCACCGGCATCGCCGGCGTCGCGGTGATGGTGGCGGCGACCGGGCCGCTGCGCGAGGCCTATGAGCGGCTCTTCGGCACGGCGGTGACCATGACGGATGCGGTGCTGACCGTCCATGTCGGCGACCATCGCCTGATCTTCGCCACCCCGGACGACATCTCGGCGCTCTATCCTGAGGCCGATATCGCGCTCGATCGGCCGCTGCCGGCGATGGCGGCGCTGAGCCTCGTCAGCAGCGATCTCGCGCGCACCGCCGATCATCTGACGCAATGGCAGGTCGCGCATGACCAGGCGGCTGATGGCACGCTGGTGGTGCCGGCGGAGGAGGCGAACGGGGCGCTGCTGGTGATCGGGCGGGGTTTCTGAGCTCACCGCCCGTCGAGCGCCCTCAGCGCCAGCGCCGCGGCCGAGGTGCGGTTCTCGACGCCGAGCTTGGCGTAGATCTGTTCCAGATGCTTGTTCACCGTCCGCGGGCTCAGTCCCAGGATCTCGCCGACGTCGCGGTTGGATTTGCCGCGTGCCACCCAGACCAGCACGTCGGCCTCGCGCGCCGTCAGCTGGAAGCGCTGGCGCAGCAGGATCTCCTCGCCGGCGGGATCGCTCTCGATGAGGCGCAGCAGGAACTCGTCCGGGCCGATCTGGCCGATATAGGAGAGCTGGAACCGCCGCTCGCCGCCGGTGGTGGGCGCCGCCGGCGGCTCGCCGGAGGCCGCGGCGTGCTCGCGAACCGCGGCGAGCCACTGCATGATCTCCGGCGGCAGCTCGAAGCTGTCGGTGGCGAACGCGGCGCCCAGCAGCTTGCTCGCCTGCGGCGTGCACCACAGCACCCGCCCGGCGCGGTTGACCGCCAGCAGGAACCGTCCGGCGGCGTCGAGCGCGTTGCGGGCGCTCTGCCCCAGCCGCGCATTGGCGAGGTGGACCTGCATGCGGGCGATGAGCTCGTCGGGCACGATGGGCTTCGCCACGTAGTCGACGCCGCCCGCCTCCAGCCCCTTGACGATGTGCTCGGTCTCGCTGAGCCCGGTCATGAAGATCACCGGCACATAGGCGAGATGCTTCACCGCCTTCAGCCGGCGGCAGGTCTCGAACCCGTCCATGCCCGGCATCACCGCGTCCATCAGCACGAGGTCGGGCGTCACCTCCTGCGCCAGCCGCAGCGCGTCGGCGCCCGCCAGCGCCACCAGCACGGTGAAGCCCGCCTCCTCCAGCGCGTCGGTGAGGAAGCGCAGCGTCTCCGGCAAATCGTCGACCACGATGACGATGTCGCGCCGCTTCGCTTCAGGCATCGGCGGCGTCCAGGGTTTCCAGCGCCGCCATGTAGCGCGCGAACTCGAACTCCTTCACCAGCGAGCGCATATGGACGACGAAGGCGTGGCAGGCGGGGTCCTCGCCCTCGATCTCGTCGAGCTTCGCCTGGATGCCGCGGACATAGCCGATGCGGCCGAGCCGGCGCAGCTCGGCGATGTGCTGCGGCTTGATCTCCGCATGCGCGAACGGTTCCGCCGGCGGCGCGGCCGGCTCCGCCGGCTCATCGTAGATCCAGTCGATCCGGCGCAGCCGCGCCAGCCGCTCGAGGAAGAGCTGCACGTCGATCGGCTTCACCAAGAAATCGTCGTAGAGCACCTCCGAGCGGCGGTCGGGCTCGACGGCGTGGGCCGATATCATGATGATCGTGGTCTCGTCATGGCCGAGCTGACGTAAGGCCCGCGCCACCGACCAGCCGTCGAGTCCCGGCATGGAAACGTCGAGCAGCAGCACGTCCGGCCGCTGCTCCTCGGCAAGCCGCAGGCAGGCGGTTCCGTCCGGCGCCTCGATCAGCGAGAATCCCAGCGGCTCCAGGATCTCGCGCATGAGATGGCGATGCACCGGATCGTCGTCGCCGACCAGCACCGTCAGCCGGCGCCCGACATAGCCGCGGATCGAGGCCGGCGCGGGCGCCGCGAGCCGCGGCCGCGTGATCTCGGCCAGCAGCAGCTTGACGCGGAAGATGCTGCCCCTGCCGGGCGTGCTGGTGACGGCGATGTCGCCGCCCATGATCTCGGTCAGCAGCTTGGTGATGGTGAGGCCGAGCCCCATGCCCGGCCGGACCTGTCCGCCCGGCAGCTCGATGCGCTCGAAGGGCTCGAAGACGCGCCGCAGATCCTCGGCGCGGATGCCGACCCCGGTGTCCTCGACCTCGATCTCGGCGATCTCGCTGCGATAGCGCAGCCTGAGCGTGACGCTGCCGGCCTCGGTGAACTTGATCGCGTTCGACAGCAGGTTGATCAGGATCTGGCGCAGGCGCTTGGGGTCGGTGTGGACCGCCGCCGGCAGCCGCCGCGGCCGCTCGAACAGGAACTCGATGCCCTTCGCCACCGCCTGCAGGCGGAACATGTCGACGATCTGATCGAGGAACTCGGCGATGCGCACCTCCTCGTAATGGAGCCTGAGCCTCCCGGCCTCGATCTTGGAGATGTCGAGCAGCCCTTCGATCAGCCCCGCCAGATGCTCGCCGCTGCGCCGGATCACGGTGATCGCGTCGCGGCGGTGCAGCGGGATGGCGGCGTCGCGCTCGAGCAGCTGGGCGTAGCCCAGCACGGCGTTGAGCGGCGTGCGCAGCTCGTGGCTGAGGCCGACGACGTAGCGGCTCTTGGCGAGGTTCGCCGCCTCCGCCGCCTCCTTGGCCTTCTGCAGCTGTGCGTCGGTGCGCTTGTGCGCCGCGATCTCGCGCATCAGCAGCGTCGTCTGCCGGCGCGACTCCTCCTCGGCGACCTTGCGGCTCTCTTGCGTGAGCACGAACAGCCAGGCGGCGATGCCGGCGATGATCAGCAGCAGGAAGAAGATCTTCCAGAACGCCGTGCGCACGACGGCGCTCGAGAGGTCCGAGCTCGGCGCGATCTGCAGATAGATGACGGCGAGCGTCATGCCGATCACCGAGCCCAGCAGCAGCAACAGGCCGAGGTAATGGCCGAGGCGGGAATCGATCCGCGCCACGAGCGGCGCGGGCACCAGCGCGCCGAGCAGCGCCGCGAGCTGGGAGGAGAGCCGGCCGCGGGGCTTGCAGAGGTCGTGGCAGCGCGAATCGAGCGAGCAGCAGAGCGAGCAGATCGGCCCGCCATAGGCCGGGCAGAAGGCGGTGTCCTCGGGCTCGAACGGGTTCTCGCAGATGCTGCAGCGCACGGCCGTCTCGCCGGCCCAGCTGCGCCGCGGCTTGCGGGCGATGTAGTAGCGGCCGTCAGTGGCGTAGGCGATGAGCGGCGCCGCGACGAAGGCCACGGCGAGCGCCACGAAGGGCGTCAGCGCCCTTGCCGTGACGCCGAAGACGCCGGTAAAGGCCAGCCCCGCCGCCAGGCTCGCCAGCAGCATCGCGCCCACGCCCACCGGATTGATGTCGTAGAGATGCGCGCGCTTGAACTCGATATAGGGCGGGCTCAATCCCAGCGGCTTGTTGATCGCGAGATCGGCGACCAGCGCGCCGACCCAGGCGGCGGCGATCGCGGAATAGAGCGCCAGGATCCGCTCGAGCGCGGCATAGACGCCGAGCTCGATCAGCAGCAGCGCGATGGTGACGTTGAACACCAGCCAGACGACGCGGCCGGGATGGCGGTGCGTCAGGCGCGAGAAGAAGTTCGACCAGGCGATCGAGCCGGCGTAGGAGTTGGTCACGTTGATCTTGAGCTGCGAGACCACGACGAAGATGCCCGCGAGCATCGCCGCCGCCGCCGGCGATGAGATCATGTACTGGAAGGCGACCGCGTACATCTCGGTCGGCTGCGCCGCCTTTTCCAGCGCCACGCCGTGCTCATGCGCGAGATAGGCCAGGAACGAGCCCGCCAGCAGCTTGAGCGTGCCGAGCACGATCCAGCCTGGCCCGGCGCAGAGCAGCGCGCTCCAGCGCCCGATGCGGTTGCCGGGGCGCTCCGGCGGCAGGAAGCGCAGGAAATCCACCTGCTCGCCGATCTGCGCGATCAGCGACAGCACCACCGAGGCGGCGGCGCCGAACAGCACCAGGTCGAATCCCGCCGCTCCCCGTTCCGCCCGGCCGGCGAAGCCGGTCCAGTCGTGGAAGGAATGCGCGCTGTAGGCGGCGATGAAGAGGAAGGGCAGGAGATGCAGCACCGCCCAGACCGGCTGCGTCCAGAGCTGGAAGCGGCTGATGAAGGTGATGCCGTGCGTCACCAGCGGGATGACGACCAGCGCGCTGATGACGTAGCCCACGGCGAGCGGCACGCCGAAGCACTTCTCGAGCGCCATCGACATGATGGCCGCCTCGATGGCGAAGAAGATGAAGGTGAAGGAGGCGTAGATCAGCGAGGTGATGGTCGAGCCGATATAGCCGAAGCCGGCGCCGCGGGTCAGCAGGTCGATGTCGACGCCGTATTTCGCCGCGTAGTAGCTGATCGGCAGGCCGGTGGCGAAGATCAGCACCCCCACCGCGAGGATCGCCGCCACCGCGTTGCTGAAGCCGCAGCTCAGGGTGATGGTGCCGCCGATCGCCTCCAGCGCCAGGAACGAGATCGCGCCCAGCGCGGTGTTGGCGACACGCAGTGACGACCAACGCCTCGCCTTCTTGGCGGTGAAGCGCAGCGCGTAGTCCTCCAGGGTCTGGTTCGCGACCCATTGATTGTATTCGCGCCGGACCCGAAGGATTCTCTGCCGCGCCGCCATTCCGCTCGCGCCTCCGGGGCTCGAGACGAGCCCCTGGTCACATTATGTTGCAACGCAACAGGGATGCAAGCGGCTCGGCGCCGAGCCGCGCCTGGGGGCCGGGCAAACCCGCCAGCCGGCACCGCCCGGGCGCTGCTGCGACTTGGCGAGCAGCGGATCGCGGTCCTCGAACAGGCCGCGGGACGAGCCACGTCCGGGCCCGCCGATCCGAAATAAAGGCCTGATATAAAAGATGAAAACTCGCATCAGCGCGCACCGATCGAGGGCGGCCGCAGGGCTCGGCGCAAACCGCAGCGACTCCTCCGACCGACTGCTCCGAAGCCTAGGGGCTGCGTGTCGGGGTCGATATACGTCATTCGACGCATACGCCAATTGCCGTATGCGTCGATCGACGTATTGTTGCGTTGCACAAAAGCCGTGACGATCCCCCGCGTCACGCCGTACCCGGCTCGCAAAACCAGGGGGACATGAATGTCACGCGATCACCGAACCCATCTCCACTCCGCCACGCGGCGCAAGCTGCTGATCGGCATGGCGGCGTTGCCGACGGCGGCGCTGCTGTCGCGCGGCGTGCGCGCCGCCGGGCCGGCGACATCCACCGTCAACACCACGGGACTGGCCGTCACCGACGACACGGTCACCGTCGGCATCCTGCACTCCGTCACCGGCACCATGGCGATCAGCGAGACCGGCTCGGTCGAGGCGGAAAAGCTGGCGATCGACCAGATCAACAAATCGGGCGGCGTGCTCGGCCGCCAGATCAAGTTCATCCAGGAGGACGGCGCCAGCGACTGGCCGACCTTCGCCGAGAAGGCGCGCAAGCTGCTGGTCAACGACAAGGTGGCCTCGGTCTTCGGCTGCTGGACCTCGGCCTCGCGCAAGGCGGTGCTGCCGGTCTTCGAGCAGTATGACGGCATCCTCTACTACCCGACCTTCTACGAGGGCCTCGAGGAGTCGAAGAACGTGTTCTACGAGGGCCAGGAGGCGACGCAGCAGATCATCGCCGGGCTCAACTGGATCGTGAAGGAGAAGGGCGCCAAGTCCTTCTACCTGCTGGGCTCCGACTACATCTGGCCGCGCACCTCGAACAAGATCGCGCGCAAGCACATCGAGAACTTCCTCAAGCTCCAGGTCGTCGGCGAGGAGTACTTCCCGCTGGGCAGCACCGAATTCAATTCGGTCATCAACAAGATGAAGCTCAAGAGGCCCGACGTGATCTACGCCATCATCGTCGGCGGCAGCAACGTGGCCTTCTACAAGCAGCTCAAGGCGGCCGGCGTCGATCTCGTCAACAAGCAGAAGCTGCTGACCATCTCGGTCACCGAGGACGAGATCCTCGGCATCGGCGGCGAGAACATCGTCGGCGCCTATGCGGCGATGAAATACTTCCAGAGCCTCGACAACCCCAACAACAAGGCCTTCGTCAAGGCGTTCAAGGGCATGTGGGGCGAGAAGAGCGTCATCGGCGATGTCACGCAGGCCGCCTATGAGGGGCCGTGGCTGTGGAAGCTCGCGGTGGAGAAGGCCGGGAGCTTCGATACCGACAAGGTCATCGCCGCCTCGCCGGGCATCGAGCTGAAGACCGCGCCCGAAGGCTATGTCCGCATCCACAAGAACCATCACCTCTGGAGCAAGACGCGCATCGGCCGCGCCCGCCTCGATGGGCAGTACGACGTGATCTACGAGACCGCCGAGCTGGTCGAGCCCAATCCCTTCCCCAAGGGCTACCAGTGATCCCGTGCCCGGGGGCCGCGCGCAACGGCGCGGCCCTCGGGCGCTTCTCTCGCGGAGCGGCATGATGCTGGGATATTCCTTCGGCGAGCTTGGCTCGATCTTCGCGATGCAGGCCTTCGCCGGCCTCATCCTGTTCTCGATCTTCGTGCTGATGGCGCTCGGCCTCGCCATCATCTTCGGCCAGATGGGCGTCATCAACATGGCGCATGGCGAGTTCATGATCCTCGGCGCCTACATGACCTATCTGTGCTCGCATCTCTTCGCCGCCTATCTGCCGGGCCTCTACTCCGTCTACTTCTTCTTCGCGATGATCGTCGCCTTTCTCGCCTCGGGCGCGCTCGGGCTGCTGGTCGAATGGGCGCTCATCCGCCATCTCTACCGGCGGCCGCTCGACACGCTGCTGGCGACCTGGGGACTGAGCCTCATCCTGCAGCAGGCCTACCGCTCGACCTTCGGGGCGCGCGAGGTCGGGGTCGAGCTGCCCAACTGGATGATGGGCTCGACCAATCTCAGCGACACCATCCAGATCCCGATCAACGGCATCTTCGTGATGGTGCTCACGCTCCTCATCACCGCCGCGGTCTATCTGCTGATCTTCCGCTCGCGCTGGGGCTGCCAGGTGCGCGCCGTGATGCAGAACCGGACGATGGCCGGCGCGGTCGGCATCAACACCGAGAAGATCGACCGCTATACCTTCGGCATCGGCTGCGGCATCGCGGGGATCGCGGGCAGCGCCTTCACCATGATCGGCTCGACCGGGCCGACCGCGGGCCAGCTCTACATCGTCGACACCTTCCTCGTGGTGGTGTTCGGCGGCGCTGCGAGCCTGCTCGGCACCATCGCCTCCGCCTTCACCATCTCGCAGGCGCAGTCCACCCTGGAGTTCTTCCTGAGCGGCTCGATGGCCAAGGTGCTGACGCTGCTGACGGTGGTCGGCATCCTGATGCTGCGGCCGCAGGGCCTCTTCGTCCTCAAGGTCCGGCGATAGGAGCGCGTGATGAGCGTCACCTTCTTCAGGCGCAAAGACCTCATCGGCTTGCTGCTGCTCGCCCTGCTGATCGTGGTGGTGCTGCCGCTGGCCGTCGACATCTTCCGGCTGAACCTCATCGGCAAGTACCTGACCTACGCCTTCGTGGCGCTCGGCCTGGTGCTGTGCTGGGGCGATGCCGGCATCCTGAGCCTCGGCCAGGGGGTGTTCTTCGGCCTCGGCGGCTATTGCATGGCCATGTTCCTGAAGCTCGAGGCCTCGAGCCCGGCGGCGACCAAGATCCAGTCGACGCCGGGCATCCCGGACTTCATGGACTGGAACCAGATCACGGCGCTGCCCCTGTTCTGGAAGCCCTTCCACAGCCTGACCTTCACCCTCGTCGCCGTCATCGCCGTGCCGGTGCTCGTCACCCTGGTCATCGGGCTCGCCATGTTCAAGCGGCGGGTGGGCGGCGTCTACTTCGCCATCATCACCCAGGCGATCGCCGCCATCCTGACGATCCTCATCGTCGGCCAGCAGGGCGTCACCGGCGGCATCAACGGCATCACCGATCTGCGCACGCTCAAGGGCTGGGACATCCGCACCGACCACGCGAAATACGTGCTCTATTTCGTCAACGCCGCCCTGCTCCTCGGCAGCATCGTGCTCTGCCAGTACGTGCGCCATACCAAGCTCGGCCGCATCCTGGTGGCGATGCGCGACAAGGAGGACCGCGTCCGCTTCTCCGGCTACGACGTCGCGAACTTCAAGATCTTCGTCTTCTGCTTCGCCGCGGCGCTGGCGGCGGTGGGCGGCGCCATGTTCACGCTGCAGGTGGGCTTCATGTCGCCCTCCTTCGTCGGCATCGTGCCGTCGATCGAGATGGTGATCTACTGCGCCGTGGGCGGCAGGCTGTCGCTGCTCGGCGCGGTCTACGGCACCCTCCTCGTCAACGCCGCCAAGACCACCTTCTCCGAGGATTTCCCGCAGCTCTGGCTCTTCGCCATGGGCGCGCTCTTCATCGGCGTGGTGCTCGCCTTTCCGGACGGGCTGGCGGGTCTCTACCAGACCTATCTGGAGCCGCATCTCGACCGCCTGATGGCGCTGCTGCCCGGCCGGTCGGGGCCGCGGCCGTCCGAGATGGCGGCCGCCGCGCCGGCCTCGCGGCCGGAATAGGGGAGGGCGGATCATGGCGTCCAACACCGATTTCCTGCTCGCCGTCGAGAACCTCACCGTCTCCTTCGACGGGTTCAAGGCGGTGGACGATCTCTCCTTCTACGTCGACGAGAACGAGATCCGGGTGATCATCGGCCCGAACGGCGCCGGCAAGACCACGGTGCTCGACCTCATCTGCGGCCGCACCAAGGCGACCGCCGGCTCGATCCGGTTCCACAACAAGGAGATCACCGAGCTCAAGGAGCACGAGATCGTGCGCGCCGGCATCGGCCGCAAGTTCCAGAACCCTTCGATCTACGAGGACCTCACCGTCTTCGAGAATCTGGAGATCTCCTATCCGCGCGGGCGCTCGGTCTTCGGCTCGCTCGCCTTCAAGCGCGACGCCGAGGTGCGCGAGCGCATCGAGCAGGTGGCGGAGACGATCTTCCTCGCGCCGCAGCTCGCGACCCGGGCCGAATATCTGAGCCACGGCCAGAAGCAATGGCTCGAGATCGGCATGCTGCTGATCCAGGACCCGGAGCTGCTGATGCTCGACGAGCCGGTCGCCGGCATGAGCGTCGCCGAGCGCAAGAAGACCGCCGAGCTGCTGCACCAGATCATCCGCGACCGCTCGGTGATCGTGATCGAGCACGACATGAAGTTCGTCGAGGACATCGCCCACAAGGTGACGGTGCTGCACCAGGGGAAGATCCTCTCCGAGGGGCCCATGGCCAAGGTCAAGGCCGACCCCAAGGTCATCGAGGTCTATCTCGGCCATTGAGGGGGTGACATGCTGAGCGTTGCCGATATGCGGGTCGCCTACGGCCAGAGCGAGGTGCTGCACGGGCTGAACTTCGCCGTGGCTCCCAGCGAGATCGTCGCCATCATGGGGCGCAACGGCATGGGCAAGACCACGCTCATGAAATCGCTGATGGGCATCGTGCCGACCCGGAGCGGCGCGGTGCGCGTCGGCGAGTCGGACATCACCGGCCTCAAGAGCTACGAGCGCGTCGCCAAGGGCGTGAGCTACGTCCCGCAGGGCCGCATGATCTTCTCGACCATGACGGTGGAGGAGAACATCGAGACCGGCCTTTTCGCCTCGGGCGAGGCCAATGTGCCCGCCGACATCTACGAGCTCTTTCCCGTGCTTCTGGAGATGAAGGGGCGGCGCGGCGGCAATCTCTCGGGCGGGCAGCAGCAGCAGCTCGCGATCGCCCGCGCGCTGGCGACGCGGCCCAAGGTGCTGCTGCTCGACGAGCCGACCGAGGGCATCCAGCCCTCGATCATCCGCGACATGGCGCGCACGCTGAAGCGCATCCGCGACCAGCGCGGCCTCAGCATCCTCGTTTCCGAGCAGGTGCTGAGCTTCGCGCTCGACATCGCCGACCGCATCCTCGTGCTGGAGAACGGCGAGATCGTGCACGAGGACCGGCGCGCCAATGTCGACGAGGCCACCATCGCCAGGTTTCTGTCGGTCTAGGGGTTCATTCCTAGGGGTCTATTACCAGAGCAGAGGAAGGGGGTTGAGATGCCCGATACACTGATCAAGGTCGACCTGTCGCGGTCTCCCTACGAGAACGACATGATCCACAACCGCTGGCACCCCGATATCCCGATGGTCGCCACGGTCAAGCCCGGCGACGAGTTCGTCATCCAGACCTATGACTGGACCGGCGGCTTCATCAAGAACAACGACAGCGCCGACGATGTCCGCGACATCGATCTCAGCACCGTCCATTTCCTGAGCGGCCCGATCAATGTCGCCGGCGCCGAGCCGGGCGACCTGCTGGTGGTCGACATCCTCGACATCGGCGCCTTGCCGGAGAGCCTCTGGGGCTTCAACGGCTTCTTCTCCAAGAAGAACGGCGGCGGCTTCCTGACCGACCACTTCCCGCTGGCGCAGAAGTCGATCTGGGACGTCCACGGCATGTTCACGAAGTCGCGCCACGTGCCGGGCGTGAGCTTCGCCGGGCTCATCCATCCCGGCCTCATCGGCTGCCTGCCGTCGCAATCGCTGCTCGAGACCTGGAACGCGCGCGAGACCGGGTTCATCGCCACCAATCCCACGCGCGTGCCGCCGCTCGCCAACCCGCCCTTCGCCGAGACCGCGCATATGGGGCGGATGAAGGGCGATGCGAGAAAGGCGGCGGCGGCCACCGGCGCCCGCACCGTGCCGCCGCGCGAGCATGGCGGCAATTGCGACATCAAGGATCTGTCGCGCGGCTCGCGCGTGTTCTTCCCGGTCTATGTCAAGGGCGCCGGCCTCTCCATGGGCGATCTGCATTTCAGCCAGGGCGACGGCGAGATCACCTTCTGCGGCGCCATCGAGATGGCCGGCTGGCTGCATCTCAAGGTCGGGCTGATCAAGGACGGCGTGGCGAAATACGGCATCAAGAATCCGATCTTCAAGCCGAGCCCGATGACGCCCAACTACAAGGACTATCTCATCTTCGAAGGCATCTCGGTCGACGAGCAAGGGAAGCAGCATTATCTCGACGTGCACATCGCCTATCGCCAGGCCTGCCTCAACGCCATCGAGTACCTGAAGAAGTTCGGCTATTCCGGCGCCCAGGCCTATGCCATCCTCGGCACCGCGCCGGTGCAGGGGCATATCAGCGGCGTGGTCGACATCCCGAATGCCTGCGCGACGCTGTACCTGCCGACCGAGATCTTCGAGTTCGACATCATGCCCGGCGCGAACGGGCCGACGAAGCATATCGACGGCAAGGTCGATGTGGCGCTCTCTCCGGACAAGTGAGGCGACGATGCCGCTTTACGATTACGATTGCCGGCGGTGCGGACCCTTCACCGCCCTGCGTCCCATGGCGGAGTACGAGGCGCCGCTCGACTGTCCCGACTGCGGCGCGAGCGCGCCGCGCATCATGCTCACCGCGCCGCGTCTGGGCGGCATGGACCGGCTGCAGCTCGCCGCCCATGCCACCAACGAGCGCAGCGCGCACGCCCCGCGCAGCACCGCTGCCTCCGGCCATGCGCCGGGCTGCGGCTGCTGCTCGGGGAAAAGCTCCGCCGCGGGCAAGAAGGCGCCGCGGGTGAAGGGGTTCTCCGGCCGCCGTCCGTGGATGATCAGCCACTGACGCCGGCGCCTTCGCGAGGGGACCGCCGGTGGCACACTCCCCGTGCCGCCGGCGCATCCGCCGGGATCAGCCGATCTTCTCGGCGAAGAATTTGAGGGTGCGCTCGAGCGCGACCTTGGCGGCTTCGGCGTTGTAGCTGCCGCGCTCGTCGCAGTTGAAGCCGTGGCCGGCGTGGTAGACGTAGCTCGGCACGTCGGCGCGCGCCTGCTTCACCTTCTCGACGTCGCTCATCGGGATGCTCTGATCCTGGTCGCCGAAATGCAGGATGACCGGCACGCGCGGCTTCTCCTGGGCGTGCGCCGCGATCATGCCGCCGTAATAGCCCACCGCCGCCGCGACGCCGTCGAGCCGCGTCGCCGCCAGGAAGGCGAGGCTGCCGCCCCAGCAATACCCCACCACGCCGACCTTGCCGAACTGCTTGGCGTAGTCGATCGTCGCCTGGAGATCGGCGAGCGTGCCGTCGAGCGGCACCTTGGCGCGGATGTCGCGGCCGGACTCGATGCTCTTGGGATCGTATCCCAGCTCGATGCCCTTCTCGACGCGATCGAACAGCGCCGGCGAGACCGCGACATAGCCTTGCTGCGCGAAGCCGTCGGTGACGCGGCGCATATGGCCGTTGACGCCGAAGATCTCCTGGATGACGACGAGGGCACCGCGCGCCTTCCCCGTGGGATCGGCGCGATAGGCGCCGAATTTGTGGCCGTCCTTGGCGGTGAGCGTGAGGGTCTGTCCCATGAAACAATTCCTCCTCTCTCTTGCGGTTTTGCCGCGATCATAAAGATGGCGAAGGCGAGAGCAAGGCCGCGTCCGCGACCCAGGCATGCGCGCCGGCTTCGGCCCGGCGCGAGGAAGGTGGTATGGTCCGGCCGGCGATGGCGCTTCGGCCTGGAGGCAACGGGGTCATGAGGGAAATCCTGCTCAACGCCTTCGAGATGAACACGGCGGTCCACCAATCGCCGGGATTATGGACGCATCCGCGCGACCGCTCCGGAACCTATCGCGATCTCGACTATTGGACGAGCCTGGCGCGCACGCTCGAGCGCGGCCGGTTCGACGGCATCTTCCTCGCCGACGTGCTCGGCATCTATGACGTCTATGGCGGATCGCCCGACGCGGCGCTGAAGCATGGCGTGCAGGTGCCGGTCAACGATCCCCTCCTGCTGGTGCCGGCGATGGCGCAGGTCACCGAGCATCTGGGCTTCGGCGTCACCTGCACGCTGTCCTACGAGCCGCCCTATTCCTTCGCCCGCCGCATGTCGACGCTCGATCATCTCACTCGCGGCCGCATCGGCTGGAACATCGTGACCGGATATCTCGACAGCGCCGCCAAGGGCATGGGGCTTCAGACCCAGCCGAGCCACGACCAGCGCTATGACATGGCGGAGGAGTACATGGCGGTGGTCTACAAGCTCTGGGAGGGGAGCTGGGAGGACGGCGCGGTGCGCCGCGACCGCGCGGCGCGCGTCTTCACCGACCCCGCCAAGGTGCACAGGATCCGGCACGAGGGCACCTATTACAAGCTCGACGCGATCCATCTCTGCGAGCCTTCGCCGCAGCGCACGCCCGTGCTCTACCAAGCGGGCGCCTCGGGCCGCGGCCGGGAATTCGCCGCCGCGCATGCCGAATGCGTCTTCATCAGCGTGCCGAGCCGGGAAGGGGCGGCGGCTTACGTCGCCGATCTCCGCCGCCGCACCGCGGCGCGCGGCCGCGACCCTGACGTCGCCGTCTTCGCACTTGCCACCGTGATCACCGGGCGCGACGCCGCCGAAGCGAAGGCGAAGCATGAAGAGTACCGCCGTTACATCGATCACGAGGCGTCGCTCACCCTGTTCTCCGGCTGGACCGGTGTCGATTTCTCGAGCTATCGCCTCGACGAGAAGCTGCGCCATATCGAGACCGAGGCAAGTCGCTCGGCACTCGCCTCCTTCACCACGGGCGAGCAGAGCGGGCGCTGGACCGTGCGCGAGCTGGCCGAGCACGTCGCCATCGGCGGCCGCGGCCCGGTGCTGGTGGGCTCGCCCGGCGAGGTCGCCGACGCGCTGATCGACTGGGTCGAGACCACCGGCATCGACGGCTTCAACCTCGCCTACGCGGTGACGCCGGAGACCTTCACCGATTTCGTCGAGCTCGTCGTTCCGGAACTGCAACGACGCGGCGTCTACAAGCGGGAGTACCGGCCGGGCACGCTGCGCGAGAAGCTGTTCGGCGCCGATGCGCGCTTGCCGAAGACGCACCCAGGGGCCACCTATCGCTGCATCGTCCAGACCTAAGCAGCAGGAACCCTCATGCCCGACAGCAACGCCGTCCTCGCGGCGACCGATCTCTTCGACCCGGCGCAGCTCGGCCCCTATCGCCTGCGTAATCGCATCGTCATGGCGCCCTTGACGCGCTCCCGGGCGCAGGCGGGCGACGTGCCGAGCCGGCTCGCGCCCGATTATTACCGCCAGCGCGCCGGCGCCGGGCTGATCATCGCCGAGGCGACGCAGATCTCGCCGCAAGGCAAGGGCTATGCCTGGACCCCCGGCATCTATGACGCGGCGCAGGTCGAGGGCTGGCGTGCGGTTACCGGCGCGGTGCATGGCGAGGGCGGGCGCATCTTCCTGCAGCTCTGGCATGTCGGCCGCATCTCGCATCCCTCGCTGCAGCCGGGCCACGCTCTTCCCGTCGCGCCCTCGGCGATTGCGCCCAACGGCAAGGCGTTCACCGAGACGGGGTTCGTGCCCTTCGTCGCGCCGCGCGCGCTCGAGACCGACGAGATCCCCGGCATCGTCGAGGAGTACCGGCGTGCCGCGAAGAACGCGCTCGCGGCGGGATTCGACGGCGTCGAGATCCACGCCGCCAATGGCTATCTCATCGAGCAGTTCCTGCGCGACAGCAGCAACAAGCGCACCGACCGCTATGGCGGCTCACGCGAGAACCGCGTCCGCTTCCTGCTCGAGGTCGCCGAGGCGGTGGTCGGCGTCTGGGGCGGCGAGCGGGTCGGCGTCCGCCTCTCGCCGGTGAGCCCGTCCAACGATCTCGGGCCCGACAGCGACCCCGAGGCCACCTATAGCCATGCGGTCTCGGCGCTCAATGCCTTCAACCTCGTCTATCTCCACGTCGTCGAGGGCGCGACGCAGGGCCCGCGCGAGGTGCCGAACGGCTTCGACCTGCAGGTGCTGCGGCGTCTCTTCAAGGGGCTCTATATCGCCAACAACGGCTACGATCTGGCGCTGGCAATCGAGGCACGGCGACGCAACCTCGCCGACCTCGTCGCCTTCGGCCGTCCCTTCATCGCCAATCCCGACCTGGTCGAGCGCCTGCGCACCGGCGCGCCGCTGCACGAGATCGACCGCAGCACGCTCTATGGCGGCGGCGCCAAGGGCTACACGGATTATCCGACGCTGAGCGAGGAGCGGGCGGCGCGCACGGGCTGAGGCGCGGCGCGTCCGGCCGTCATTCGTTCTCGAGCCGGTAGCGAAGCCAGAGCGCGCCCTGTTCCAGCGGCGTGCTGCTCTCGAGCGTCATCCTCCGCACCGGCGCCGGCACGCCCGCTTCCCGGTCGCTGGAATCGAAGACGCTCGGCGCCCCTTTCGCGCCATCCACGGCCGGCGCGATCACCAGGCTGATCTCGTCGATGAGGCCGGCGCGCAGGAAGGCGCCGTTGGCGCCGCCGCCGCCCTCGACCAGCAGGCGCTCGATGCCGAGCTCGCGGTTGAGGGTCTCCAGCGTGCGCCGGAGGTCGAGCTGCCGCTCGCCGGCGAAGATGTAGGAGACGCCATCCCGTCGCAGCCCGTCGAGGTGGCTGTCCGATACCTGCTCGGTCAGGACGACGACGATCGGGTCGCCGCCGATATCCCGGCGGCCCCAGGCGATCTTGCCGTGGGCATCGAGCACGATGCCGTAGGCCGCCGCGTCGCGGCGCGCGAGCCAGGCGTCGCGCGGATAGCGCTGGTCCGCGCGCTCGGGGTAGGCCTTGGCCTTGGCGAATTCCTGTCCGGTCACGCGGCCGACGAGCCAGGCGTCGCCCGCGAGCTCTTCGTGCAGGCGCTCGAACAGCGCCCCGCCGTCGATGCCTTTGGGCCGCCACCGGCTCGACAGGATCCGCCCGTCTATGCTCGACACCATGTGACAGATCACGCGAGGCTTCATCGATCGCTCCTGCGGCCATCGCCGCTCAAACGCCAGGCGTGTCGCCGCCGTTCAGCGACCGCGGCTGCGTCGCGGTGCGCCCTATTCCGCGAAGAACCGGTTCTTCGGCCGCTTCAACCCGAGATTCTCCCGCAGCGTCGCCCCCTCGTACTCGCGGCGGAAGAGGCCGCGGCGCTGGAGCTCCGGCACCACCCGCTCGACGAAATCGTCGAGGCCGCCGGGCAGATAGGGGAACATGACGTTGAACCCGTCCGAGCCTTCGCCGGCGAGCCAGGCTTCCATCTCGTCGGCGATGGTGGCGGGCGTGCCGACGAAGGCCAGCCCGGAATAGCTGCCGACGCGCTGCGCCAGCTCGCGCACGGTCAAGTTCTCGCGCCGGGCAAGCTCGATCACGCGTTCGCGCGCGCTCTTGCTGGCATTGGTCTCGGGGATCTCCGGCAGAGGACCGTCGGGGTCGAAGCCCGAGGCGTCGTGGCCGAGCATGCCCGAGAGCGAGGCGATGCCGCTGTCGTAATGCACGAGGCTGTCGAGACGCGCCCGCTTGCGGCGCGCCTCGTCCACCGTGTCGCCGACCACGACGAAGGCGGCCGGCAGGATCTTGAGCTCGTCGGGGTCGCGGCCGAGCTTGCGCATGCGGCCCTTCACATCGGCGTAGAAGCGCTGGCCCGCCTCCAGCGTAGCACTTGCCCCGAACACCACCTCCGCCGTCTCGGCGGCGAGCCGGCGGCCGGCTTCCGACGCGCCGGCCTGCACGATCACCGGCCAGCCCTGGATCGGGCGCGCGATGTTGAGCGGCCCGCGCACCGACAGATGCTCGCCCTTGTGGTTCAGCACATGGAGCTTCGCCGGGTCGAAATAGAGGCCGGCCTCGACGTCGCGGACGAAGGCGTCGTCGGCCCAGCTGTCCCAGAGACCCGTCACCACGTCGTAGAACTCGCGCGCGCGGTCGTAGCGCTCGTCATGCTCGACATGTTCCTCCAGCCCGAAATTGAGCGCGGCATCGGGGTTGGAGGTGGTGACGATGTTCCATCCGGCGCGCCCGCCGCTGATATGGTCGAGCGAGGCGAAGCGGCGCGCGATGTGATAGGGCTGATCGAAGGTGGTGGAGGCGGTGGCGACGAGGCCGATGCGCTCGGTGGCGCCGGCCAGCGCCGAGAGCAGCGTGAAGGGCTCGAAGGAGGTCACCGTGTGGCTGCGCTTCAGCGCCGCCATCGGCATGTTGAGCACCGCCAGATGGTCGGCCATGAAGAAGGCGTCGAACTTGCCGCGTTCCAGCGTCTGCGCGAAGCGCTTCAGATGCGCGAAGTTGAAATTGGCGTCCGGATAGGCCCCGGGATAGCGCCAGGCCCCGGTGTGGATGCTGACGGGGCGCATGAAGGCGCCGAGCTTAAGTTGCTTGCCTGTAGTCATGGCGACGGCCTTTCCGGATCGGGACCCCGCCCCGTCACATCGGATCGCCGGGCCACGCCGTCAAGAGGCCGCGCGGCGCGGCTCAGAGATTGAAGCGGAAATGCAGGATGTCGCCGTCCTGGATCACATACTCGGCGCCTTCCAGCCGCATCTTGCCCGCTTCCTTGGCGCCCTGCTCGCCGCCGCAGGCGACGAAATCGGCATAGGCGATGGTCTCGGCGCGGATGAAGCCCTTCTCGAAATCGGTGTGAATGACGCCCGCCGCCTGCGGCGCCTTGGTGCCTTGCGCCACCGTCCAGGCATGCGCCTCCTTGGGGCCGACGGTGAAGAAGGTGATGAGGTCGAGGAGCCGGTAGCCGGCGCGGATGACGCGCGTGAGGCCGGCCTCGGCGAGGCCGAGGCTCGACAGGAACTCGCGCTTCTCGGCCTCGTCGGCGAGCTGCGCCACTTCCGCCTCGATGGCGGCGGAGATCACCACCGAGGCGGCGCCCTGCGCCTCGGCAAAGGCCGCGACGCGCGCCGATTGCGCATTGCCCTTGGCGGCGGCCGCCTCCTCGACGTTGCAGACATAGAGCACGGGCTTCGCCGTGATGAGCTGCAGCCCCTTGAAGATCGCGCGCTGCTCCGGCGCCAGCGCGACGCTGCGCGCGGGCTTGCCCTCGCGCAAGGCGCCCAGCACCGCCTCCATCACCGCGAGCTGCGCCTGCGCCTCCTTGTCGGCGCCGCGCGCCTTCTTCTGCGTGGCCGCGACGCGGCGCTCGACGCTGTCGAGATCGGCCAGCAGCAGCTCGGTCTCGACCGTCTCCGCGTCGCGGATCGGATCGATCGAGCCCTCGACATGGGTGACGTTGCCGTCCTCGAAGCAGCGCAGCACATGGGCGATGGCGTCGACCTCGCGGATATGGCCGAGGAACTGGTTGCCCAGCCCCTCGCCGCGCGAGGCGCCGCGCACCAGCCCGGCGATGTCGACGAATTCGAGCTGCGTGGCGATGATCTTGGCCGATTTGGCCAGCCGGGCGCAGATTTCGAGCCGCTCGTCGGGCACCGCGACGCGGCCGACATTGGGCTCGATGGTGCAGAAGGGATAGTTCGCCGCTTCCGCCGCCGCGGTGGCGGTGAGCGCGTTGAAGAGCGTCGACTTGCCGACATTGGGCAGCCCGACGATGCCGCAATTGAAACCCATCTCAGCCCCTAATCCTTCTTCTCCTCGGCCGCGCGCGACCGCGGCGGCGGATGCAGCAGGAGCGCCACCCTGGTCATGAAGCCCGGCGCATCGCCGTCCACGAGCAGCGGCAGCGCCTCGGCGACCGCGCCGAGGAGGGGGCCGAGCCAGCCCGTCTCCTCGACGGTGAAATTCTGCAGCACGTAAGGCTGCACCAGCTCCTTGACCCCGGGATGGCCGATGCCGATCCGCACCCGCCAGTAATCCTCGCCGATCGCGCTGTCGATCGAGCGGATGCCGTTATGCCCCGCCGCGCCGCCGCCGCGCTTGACCCTGAGCTTGCCCGGCGCCAGGTCGATCTCGTCATAGAGCACGACGATCTCGCCGGGCGCGATCTTGTAGAACCGCGCCGCTTCGCCGACCGCCTCGCCCGAGGCGTTCATGTAGGTTTGCGGCTTCAGCGCGTAAACCCGGCTGCCGCCGATCTGGCCCTCGGCGATCTCGCCCTGGAACTTGCCGCGATAGGGACCGAATCCATGGCGGCGGACGATCTCGTCCACCGCCATGAATCCGACATTGTGGCGATTGCGCTCGTAGCGGGCCCCGGGATTGCCGAGCCCGACGATGAGGCGCATTTAGCCTTTGCCTTTGCCCGCCGGCTCCTTGGCCGCGGCACCCGCCGCTCCCGGCGCCGCACCCGGGGTGGCACCCGGTGCCGCCCCCGGCGCTGCTCCCGGCGCGGCACCCGGTGCCGCTCCCGGCACGGCGCCCGCCGCCTCGGCCTCGGCCGCCGCGGTCGCCGCCGCCGCTGCGGCCGCTGCTGCCGCCGCCTGCTCTTCGCGCACCGCGGTCGGCGCCGCCACCGAGGCGACGGTGAAGTCGCGGGCGATCGTCGGCCGTGTGCCCGGCGGCAGCGGCACCTTGCTGATATGCACGCTGTCGCCGATATCGAGCTCGCCGACCTCGACCACGATGCGCTCGGGGATGGCATCGGCCGAGCAGATGAGGTCGATCTCGTGGCGGACGATGTTGAGGATGCCGCCGCGGCGGATGCCGGCCGACTTGTCCTGGCCCTCGAACACCACGGGCACGGCGACGGTGATGCGCGTCTTGTCGCCGACGCGCATGAAGTCGACATGCTCGGGCTTGTCGGTGACGGGGTTGAGCTGCACGTCGCGCGGCAGCGTGCGATAGCCGGTGCCGGCGATCTCGACGTTGAGCAGGCGGGCGAAGAAGCCCTTGCGGTGCAACTGCGCCTCCAGCTCGCGCGGATCGACGGTGATCAGCACCGGCGGCTGCTTCTCGCCATAGATGACGCCGGGAACGCGCCCCGATCGGCGAGCGGCCCGGGCGGCCCCCTTTCCGGCCCGGTCGCGCGCCTCGGCGCGGATGGTGACGATATCGGCCATCGAAAACTCCTCTCGTGCTCTCGCGGACCCGCGCCCTGCGCGCGGGTTTCACCGCTTGCGGCGCCGGCCTCCAGGGGTGCCGTGCGCCGCGCCGCCGCCGCCCTCAGGGGCCGGCGGCGGAAATCAGATAAACAGGCTCGAGACCGAGCGCTCCTCGCTGATGCGGCGGATCGCCTCGGCAATCAGCGGCGCGATGCTGAGCTGGCGGATGTTCTTCGCCACGCGCACCGCCTCGGTCGCGAGAATGCTGTCGGTGGTGACCATAGCCTCCATCGGCGACGCCGTCACGCGCGCCACCGCGCCGCCGGAGAAGACGCCGTGCGTGACATAGGCGTCGACCGATTTGGCGCCGCGGTCCATCAGCGCCTCGGCGGCGTTGCACAGCGTGCCGGCGCTGTCGACGATGTCGTCGATCAGGATGCAGCGGCGGCCCTCGACATCGCCGATGATGTTCATCACCTCGGAGACGCCGGCGCGCTCGCGCCGCTTGTCGATGATGGCGAGGTCGGCGTCGAGGCGCCGCGCCACCGCCCGGGCGCGCAGCACGCCGCCGACATCGGGCGAGACCATGACCAGGTCCTCGCCGTCATAGCGGTCCTTGATGTCCTTCACGAACACCGGCGCGGCGTAGAGATTGTCGGTCGGGATGTCGAAGAAGCCCTGGATCTGCCCGGCATGGAGGTCGAGGGTGAGGACGCGGTCGGCGCCCGCCGCGGTGATCATGTTGGCGACGAGCTTGGCCGAGATCGGCGTGCGACCGCCCGATTTCCGGTCCTGCCGCGCATAGCCGTAATAGGGGATGACCGCCGTGGCGCGGCGCGCCGAGGCGCGCTTCAGCGCATCGAGCGTGACCAGCAGCTCCATCAGATTGTCGTTCGCCGGAAACGAGGTCGACTGGATGATGAAGACGTCCTCGCCGCGGACGTTCTCGTGGATCTCGACGAACACTTCCATGTCGGAGAAGCGGCGCACGCTGGCATTGGTCAGCGGTGCGGCGAGATACGCGGAAATTGCCTCGGCGAGCGGCCGATTGCTGTTGCCGGTAAGGATTTTCATGCCAGTCTTCGCCGGTCTGCGGAAGGGCGCCCGTCCTGAGCCTGTCGCAGGCCTCACATCACCTGTCGAAGGACGCCTGTGCCGAGCGGGCGGGACTGTAACAAAGCCGCCCCGGGCCTGTAAACGTCCTTCGCGCCTGCGACCGTCGCGGCGCGCAAGCTCACCCCGCCTCGCCCCAACCCTCTCCGCCCCTGAGGGGCGGGAGGGAGGGACCCGCGTAGCGGGAGGGTGAGTGGGGCTGACGGCTCGCGGCATGCGGCTCGACAGCGCTTGCCATGCGCGCGAGATAGGTCAGTATTATTGACGCATAACCCGGCGGCGGGGCGCGGGCATGGTGGCGTGGGAGACGCATTACGCGCGGCGGGCGGGGCGCATGGTGGCCTCGGAGATCCGCGAGCTGCTGAAGCTGCTCGACCGGCCCGGGCTGATCTCTTTTGCCGGTGGCATCCCCGATCCCGCGCTCTTCCCGCGCGATGCCATCGCCGCCTGCCATGGCCGCATTCTCGGTGATCCCGCGCGCGCCGCGGCGGCGCTGCAATATTCCACCAGCGAGGGCTATCCGCCGCTGCGCGACTGGATCGCGCGGCAGCTCGGCGCGCAGGGCGTCGCCTGCACCGCCGATCACATCCTGATCACCAGCGGCGCGCAGCAGGCGCTCGATTTCATCGGCAAGCTCTTCATCACCGCCGGCGACACGGTGCTGGTGCCGCGTCCGACATATCTCGGCGCGCTGCAGGCGCTCGGCGCCTATGAGCCGCGCTTCGCCGCCTTGCCGCGGCGCGGCGACAATCTCGCGCCTTCCGGCGGAAAGCGTCGGCGGCGTCTGGCCTTGGGCTATGTCATGGCCGATTTCGCCAATCCCACCGGCGAGAGCCTGAGCCTGCCCGAGCGCCAGGCGCTGCTCGCGGCTGCGGCGGCGCTGGATCTGCCGCTGGTCGAAGACGCGGCCTATGCGGCGCTGCGCTATGACGGCGCGGCACTGCCCTCGCTGCTGGCGCTCGACGTGGCCGGGGCCGGCGGCATCGACGCGGCGCGCGTGCTCTCCTGCGGCACCTTCTCCAAGACGGTGGCGCCGGGACTGCGGCTCGGCTGGGTGGCAGGACCGCTGCCGGTGATCCGCCGCCTCGTCCTCGTCAAGCAGGCCAGCGATTTGCACAGCGCCGGCCTCAGCCAGATGGTGATGCACGAGGTGGTGGAGCAGGTGATGCCGGCGGCGTTGGCGCCGATCCGCGGTGCCTATCGCGCCCGGCGCGACGCCATGCTCGCGGCGCTGGCGCGCGAGATGCCGGCGGGCGCTGCCTGGACCAGGCCCGAAGGCGGCATGTTCCTGTGGCTGACGCTGCCCGAGGGCATCGACACGGCGGCGCTGCTGCCGCGCGCCATCGACGAGGCGCGTGTCGCCTTCGTCCCCGGCCGCGCCTTCCACGCCGATGGCGGCGGCGCCAACACGCTGCGCCTCAATTTCACCCTGGCCGATCCCGCGCGCATCGACGATGGCATCGCGCGGCTGGGCGCGCTGCTGCGCCGCCTGCCCGGCATGGAGGACGAACGCAAGGCGTTGCCATAGTCCTCGGCTGCGGCGGGTTGCGCGTGAGGCCGCGGCGTGCTGGACTGCGGCTCGCCGGTTTCAGGGAGGATGATGGTGACCGAGCCGCATACCGTGCCGCCGCGCGGCGTCTATGCCGCGGTGCTGACCCCGTTCGGCGATGATCTCGAGCCGAACCTCGACGCCTATGTCGCGCATTGCCGCTGGCTGCTGGCCAATGGCTGCGACGGGCTGGCGCCGCTGGGCACGACGGGCGAAGCCAACTCGCTGTCGGTGGCGCAGCGCCTGCGCCTGATCGAGGCCGGCGCCGGCGCCGGCCTGCCGATGGAGCGCTGCATCATCGGCACCGGCTCCTCGGCGCTGGCCGACGCCGTCACCGTCACCCGCGCGGCGCTCGCGGCCGGCAGCACCGGCGCGCTGCTGCTGCCGCCCTTCTACTACAAGAGCCCGAGCGAGGACGGGCTCTTCGCCTTCTTCTCCGAGGTCATCCAACGCGTCGGCGACGCGCGGCTGCGCCTCTACCTCTATCACTTCCCGCAGATGTCGGCGGTGGCGGTGACGCCGGCGCTGATCCTGCGGCTCAAGGCCGCCTATGGCGACGCCATCGCCGGGGTCAAGGACAGCTCCGGCGATTGGAGCTACACCGCCGATCTGCTGCAGCGGATCCCCGGCTTCGGCGTCTATTCCGGCACCGAGCAGTTCCTGCTCGCCAATCTCCGCACCGGCGGTGGCGGCTGCATCTCGGCCAGCACCAACGTCACGGCGGCGATGGCGCAGAAGGTCTATCGCGCCTGGCGCCAGGGCGGCGGCGACGCCGACGCGCTGCAGGAGAGCCTCACCGCGGCGCGCCTCGTGCTGCAGGCCTTCCCGTTCCAGGGCGGGCTCAAGGAGCTGGTGGCGCGGCTCACCGGCGACCGGCGCTGGCTCAACGTCGTCCCGCCCAACCGGCCGCTCTCGCCGGCGCAGCGCGACGAGCTCTTCGCCCGGCTCGGCGCCGTGCCGGAGATGGCGCCGGTGCTGCGCGCGGCCTAGGAACCTAACCGAGGCGGATGGCCGACAGCTCGCGGCCGTAATCCTTTTCCCGCTTCAGGCGGGAGCGGCGATAGGAGAAGAAGCGCTCCGCCTCGGCGGCGGTGTCGCCGCCGGTGCGCTCGATCCGGCCGAGGCCGAGCCGCGCGAGGCGGCGCCCGGCATATCCCGCGAGATCGAAGAGGAAATGCCCGGCGCGCGGCGCCGGTCGGAAGAGATCGGCATCGGCCGGATCGGCGGCGAGGAACGGCGCGGGAAATTCCGGGCCGACCTCGTAGGAAGGCTGGGCGATGCACGGGCCGATGCCGGCATGGATCCGCGCCGGCGCGGCGCCCAGCGCGACCATCGCCGCCACCGTCGCCTCGAGCACGCCCGCGACCGCGCCGCGCCAGCCGGCATGGGCGGCGCCGATCACGCCGGCCTCGGCATCGGCAAACAGCACCGGCGCGCAATCGGCGGTGAGGATGCCGAGCGCCACGCCGCGCCGGCGTGACACCATCGCGTCGGCGCGCGGCCGCGCCGCCGGCGGCCAGGAGGCATCGACCACGGCGACGCTGGCGCTGTGCACCTGGTGGCAGGTGGCGAGGTCGTCGCGGGTGAGATCCAGCGCGGCCATGGCGCGGCGGCAATTCTCCGCCACCTTGTCGGCATCGTCCCCCGAGCCCAGCCCGCAATTGAGCGAGGCGTAGATGCCGTCGCTGACGCCGCCGTCGCGGGTGAAGAAGCCGTGGCGGATGCCGTCGCCGTCGAGCGAAGCGAGCGTGATCAAGGGATGCATTCCTCCGCCATGCCGGCGGGTGCGGGGAGATCGGGATGAGCCAGCGCCAGCGCCTTGAACAAGGTGCCCATTTCCGCGGGGTCGATCAAGCGGCGGCAGCCGCTCTCGATCGCCGCGATCTGCGCCTCGCTGGCGCTGGCGCCGGCGATGAGCGCCGTGGCGCGGGTCGCGAGGCCGAGCTCGGCGAGAAAGGCGCCTTGCGGCACCGGCCCCCAGGCGCGGGCGCCGGCGGCGCGCGCCGCGGCGGCGAAGGCGGCGAAGTCGACATGGGCGGTGAGATCGGCCTCGCCGGGCGCCGCCAGCACCGGATGAGGCTGGTGCCGGCAGACCGCCTGCAGCGTTTCGCCGCAGGCGCTCGGGAAATAGCCGTAATCGATGAAGAGCGCCGCGCCGCCTTGCTGTTTCAGCCGGGCACCGAGCGACGCCGCGAGCGACAGCGCCGCGGGGCGGATCTCGCAGAGGCTCCCGGGCGCCGCCTCGCGCAGCGCCGGCGGCACCAGCGCCGCCGCGGCGCTCGGCGCCCGATCGACGACGAAGCCCAGCGCGTCGGCCGCGGCATCGAACGCCACCAGCCGCTCGTGCCAGCCGCGCTCGCCGCGCAGGAGCTGCCGGATCGGCAGCGCGTCGAGGAACTCGTTGGCGATGAGGAGGAGCGGCCCATCGGGCAGGCCCGCGATGCCGTCATGCCAGACCGGCCGTGCTCCGGCGAGCGCCTGGCCTTGCGCCGCGCGCAGCGCCGGGCTCGCCTCGACCAGATGCAGCTCGATCGCGCGGCGGAACTCCGGGGCGCCCCGCGCCGCGCGCAACGCGTCGGCCATCAGCGTGCCGCGGCCGGGGCCGAGCTCGGCGAGGACGACCCGCGGCGGCCGTCCCATCTTCTCCCAGGTGTCGGCGCACCAGAGGCCGATGAGCTCGCCGAAGACCTGGCTGATCTCCGGGGCGGTGACGAAATCGCCGCCCGCGCCCAGGGGATCGCGCGTCGTGTAGTAGCCCAGGCGCGGATGCAGCAGCGCCTCGGTCATGAAATCGGCGATGGTGAGCGGGCCGGTGGCGCGGATGCGCTGCGCCAGGAGGCGGCCGAGCGCGTTCACACCGGCGCGGCGGCGGGCTTGGCGCGCAGCGCGAGCCAGAGCCCGATGATCACCAGCGGCAGCGACAGCAGCTGGCCCATGGTGAGGCCGAGGCTGGCGTTGCCGAGGAGGTATCCCAGCTGCGCATCGGGCTGGCGGAAGAACTCGACGATGATGCGCGCCAGGCCATAGCCGGTCAGGAAGACGCCGCAGATCAGGCCCGGCCGCTGCCGCGCGCCGCGCCGCTGCATCACCCAGAGCACGAGGAACAACACGATGCCTTCGAGAAAGGACTCGTAGAGCTGGCTCGGGTGGCGCGGCAAATGCGTGGGATCGTTGGGGAAGATCATCGCCCAGGGAACATCCGTCGGCCGGCCCCACAGCTCGCCATTGATGAAATTGGCGATGCGGCCGAAGAACAGCCCGATCGGCACCGCGGCGACGATGATGTCGGCGAAGGCCAGCAGCCGGATCCGCCGCAGCCGGCAGAACAGCAGGATGGCGACGCAGACGCCGAGCGCGCCGCCATGGAACGACATGCCGCCGCGCCAGAGGAAGAAGATCTCGACCGGATGCTGCAGGTAATAGGGCAGGTTGTAGAACAGCACATAGCCGGTGCGGCCGCCGAGCACGACGCCGAGCGTCGCCCACACCAGGAAATCGTCGACGTCCTGCGGCCGCGCCACTTGCGGCGGCCGCTGGGCGAGCGCCAGGCAGTAGCGCCAGCCGATGATCAGCCCGGCGATATAGGCGAGCGCATACCAGCGCACGGCAAAGGGCCCGATCGACCAGTGGTCGACGACGAAGGGGCCGAAGGAGAAGATTTCGGGATGGATGTCGGGAAACGGAATGACCAGCATCGGGGCGACCGTGTTCAGCGATAGGGGTCCGGCGCGGCGAGATAAGTCCTGCACGTAGGCGCGCACGCCCTCCTCGAGCGGCGTCGTCGGCCGGTCATAGCCGGCGGCGCGCAGGCGTTCCATCCGCGCCTCGGTGAAGTACTGATACTTGTCGCGGATCTCCGCCGGCGTGTCGACGAACTCGATCTGCGGCTCGCGGCCGAGCGCGCGATAAACCGCGGCGGCGAGATCGGCGAAGCTGCGCGCCGCGCCGCTGCCGATGTTGAAGAGCCCGTTCACCGCGGCATGGTCATGAAGCCACAGCATCATGTCGACGCAGTCGCGGACATAGACGAAATCGCGCTTCTGCCCGCCGTCCGGGATGCCGTCGCGGTGCGAGCGGAAGAGCCGCGCCGGCTCGCCCGTGGCGGCGCGCGGCTAGATCTGCGCCACGACGCTGCGCATCGTCCCCTTGTGATACTCGTTCGGCCCGTAGACGTTGAAGAATTTGAGGCCCGCCCATTGCGGCGGCCGCTTGGCGTGGCGCTCCAGCACGCGCGCGACATGGCGGTCGAAGAGATGCTTCGACCAGCCATAGGCGTTGAGCGGCCGCAGCTTCGCCAGCGCCGCCGGCGCGCCGTCATCGTCGAAGCCGGCGCTGCCGTCGCCATAGGTGGCGGCCGACGAGGCGTAGATGAGCCGCGTCTCGCTGGCCGTGCACCAATCCCAGAGGCGCTGGGACAAGGTGAAATTGGCGGCGATGACGAGATCGGCGTCGGTCTCGGTGGTGGACGATATCGCGCCCAGGTGGAAGACCGTCTCGATCTCGCGGGCGTGATGATCGAGGAAGGCGAAGAGCGCTTCGGGCGGCAGCAGCGCCGCGAGCTCGCGCTTGCCGAGATTGCGCCATTTGTCGCCATGCCCCAGTCGATCGCAGACCACCAGATCGGGCTCGCCGCGCTCTTCCAGCGCCGCCACCAGATTCGAGCCGATGAAGCCGGCACCGCCGGTGATGACGATCATGCGAAGGCCTTCCCTGCCGCGGCGCTGTTATAAGCGCTGCCGGCGGCGCGGCAAAGAGGGCGCGGGCGGCGGCGGTCGAATTCGGTTCCGATGCTGCCCATATCTGTGCTAGCCCGGTGCGCGTCCGGGCCTGTCACGAGGAGAGCAACGCCGCCATGCAGACCGAGAACCGCCTGTTCGATGATCTCGCCCGCGTCGCCGCCAGCGCCATGGGCACGCTCACCGGCGTCCGCGACGAGGTCGAGACCCGCCTGCGCGAGCAGTTCGAGCGCATCCTGGGCCGCATGAACCTGGTCAGGCGCGAGGAGTTCGACGCCGTCCAGGCGATGGCGGCGAAGGCGCGCGCCGAGCAGGAGGCGCTGGCCGCGCGCGTCGCCGCGCTCGAGGCGCGGCTCGATGCCGGTGCCGCGCCGCGGCCGCTGCGCTCGCGCGCGCCGACGCGCCGGGCGAAGACGGTCGAGCCGCTCTGACCGGCGGTTTTCGGCCTTTGTGGATAACTCAACGCTTGCGCCACCCCCTCAGCTTTGGCAGGCTACATCTTGTGGTGAGCGGGGGTGGTTCACACAAAATACCCAGGATCGCCCTTTGGCTTGGCCGGCGATGCGCGATGGCCCGCAGGAGGGCGAATGACCGCTTTATCCCTTGAGACCGCAGTTTCCACCGCCAATCCGATCGATCTCGTCGAGGAGATCGTTCAGGCGAACGAGTGGATGCATGATCGCGCCAGCGACGAGGAGATGGTCGTCGAGATCGTCGGGCGCTGGTGCGACTACCGCCTGTTCTTCGTCTGGCAGCGCGAGATCAACGCGCTGCACTTCACCTGCGCCTTCGAGATGAAGGTGCCGAAGTCGCGGCGCGCGGCGATCTTCGAGCTGCTGGCGGTGGTCAACGAGCGGCTGTGGCTCGGCCATTTCGACGTCACCGCCGACACCCAGTCGCCCTCCTTCCGCCAGGGCGTGCTGCTGCGCGGCGCCACCGGCGCCTGCGTCGAGCAGATCGAGGATCTCGTCGACATCGCCGTCAGCGAGTGCGAGCGCTTCTACCCGGCTTTCCAGCTGGTCGTCTGGGGCGGCAAGCCGGCCGAGGAGGCGATCGCCGCGGCGATGATCGATCCCGCGGGCGAGGCGTGACCAGCGAGGCCGCGCCGGCCTCGCCGGCGCTGCTGCTCATCGGCTGCGGCAAGATGGGGGGCGCGCTGCTGGGCGGCTGGCTCGATCGGGGCTTGGCGCCGCGCGTGGTGGTGGTCGAGCCGGGACCCGGCGCCGCCGCCTTCGCCGGCAAGCCCGGGATCGAGCTTCTGGCCTCGATCGATGCGGTCGCCGGCGAGTTCGCGCCCGCGGTGGTGGTTCTCGCGGTCAAGCCGCAGGTGATGGCCGATGTGCTGCCGGCCTATCGCCGCCTGGCCGGGAGCGCGCTGTTCCTGTCGATCGCGGCCGGCAAGACGCTGGGGTTCTTCGCCCGCGCGCTGGGCCCGCGGGCGGCGGTGGTCCGGGCCATGCCCAACACTCCGGCGGCGGTCGGCCGCGGCATTGCGGTGGCCTGCGCCAATGCGCAAGTGAGCCCGGCGCAACGCGCGCTCGCCGAGCGCCTGCTGACGGCGGTGGGCGAGGTTGCCTGGGTGGAAGACGAGGCGCTGATCGATGCCGTGACCGCCGTCTCCGGCAGCGGTCCGGCCTATGTCTTCCTGCTCATCGAATGCCTGGCCGAGGCCGGGGTGGCGGCGGGCCTGCCGGCCGATCTCGCCGCCCGTCTCGCCCGCGCCACGGTGGCAGGATCGGGCGAGCTGGCGCGGCTCTCCGCCGAGAGCGCCGCGGCGCTGCGCGAGGCCGTCACCAGCCCCGGCGGCACGACCCGCGCCGCGCTCGACGTGCTGATGGCCGCGGACGGGCTGGCGCCGCTGCTGCGGCGCGCCGTCCTCGCCGCGGCCAAGCGCTCACGCCAACTCGCCGACTGACGCCGCGTCGCGCCGGCCGGTCTGGCGCGGCCGGGCCGGCCTCGCCTATGCTGGCGCGAAACGCGCGAGCTCCGGGAGGATGGCCATGGCGGCGAAACGGGCGGGTGGCGGCAAGGCCCGCGGCAAAGCCGCTTCCGGGTCGCCCGCCGGCGCCCGGGACCGGATGGTCGATGCCGCGCTGCTTCTCGCCGAGCGGCAGGGCTGGCGCCGCACCGGCATGGCCGAGATCGCCGCCGAGGCCGGGCTGTCGCTGGCCGAGGCCTATGCCGCCTGCCCCGCCAAGCCGGCGCTGCTGGCCGAGTTCCACCGCCGCATCGACCGCGCGGCGCTGGCCGAGGGCAGCGATGCTGCCGAGCCGACGCGCGACCGGCTCTTCGACCTGCTGATGCGACGCTTCGACGCGCTGGCGCCCTATCGCGCCGGGCTGCGCGCCATCCTGCGCGACAGTTTCGGCGATCCGGCGGCGCTGCTGGCGGTCCCGGCGCTGCTCTGCTCCATGGGCTGGATGCTGGAAGCGGCGGGGATTTCCGCCGCCGGATGGCAGGGCCGCCTGCGCCGGCATGTGCTGGCCGGGGCCTACCTGTCGGTCTTCCGCGCCTTTCTCGAGGATGACAGCGCCGACCTCGCCAGGACCATGGCGGCGCTTGACCGCCGCCTCAGAGGAGTGGGATCGTGGCTGGGGCTGAGCGCCGCCTCCGCCTCCGACTAGATTGCTTTCGCATTGCAATATTTTTTCACTCGTCCTGCTTGACTTTTGCAAGGGGTCTCGCCATATTCGCGCTATTGTGCACCGCAACATAGTCTGCCAACCCCGCGAAGGAACGACCCATGACCACCAACGGCAAGCACACTTTCCTTGACATGGATGTCGGCAAGGCGTTTGCCGGCTTCACCTTTCCCGGCCTCGATGTCGAATCGATGGTCGCCGCCCAGCGCAAGAACCTCGAGGCGCTGACCCAGGCCAACCAGCTGGCCGTCGAAGGCGTCCAGGCCGTCGCGCGACGCCAGGTCGAACTTGCCCGCCAGGCGGTCGACGAGGCCTCCAGCCTGGTCCGCGAGATGACCCAGCCGGGCGCTCCCGAGGAGCGCATGGCCAAGGGCGCCGAGTTCGCCAAGACCGCGTTCGAGAGGGGCATCGCCAATGCCCGCGAGCTCGCCGAGCTCGTCACCAAGGCCAATACCGAAGCCTTCAACGTGATCCAGAAGCGGGTCGCCGAGGGTTTCGAGGAGATGCGCGACTACGCCAAGCAGAAGGCGCTGCGCTAACCGTCCGACGCGTCGCCGATTATCCCCCCTGTGCGACGCGGTGAGGCCGCCCCGACCATCGGGCGGCCTCCTTTTTTTGAGTTGTCGGTTATCAGTTCTCAGTTGTCAGTGGACTGAGAACTGACAACTGAAAACTGAGAACTTCTACTGCGGCAGATGCAGCCGCACGCGCAGCCCGTGCTGCGGTGATTCCTCGAGCGTGAGCTCGCCGCCATGGCCGCGCGCCACGTCGCGGGCGATGGTGAGGCCGAGCCCGACGCCGCCGGTCTCCGGGCTGCGCGCGGCGTCGAGGCGGAAGAACGGGCGGAAGACGTTCTCGCGCTGCGCCGCCGGGATGCCCGGCCCGTCATCGTCGATGATGATGTCGATCCCGTCGGCGATCGGCAGCGCCGTCACCCAGACATGGCTGCCGTAGCGCCGCGCATTGTTCAGCAGATTGGCGATGCAGCGCCGCATCGCGTCGGGACGCAGCGGCAGCACGTAATCCTCCGGCAGCGCCAGCGAGATGTCGGCGCCGTCGCGCCGCGCCACCGCCGCGACCTCCTCGATGAGCAGGCCCACATCGGTGTCGCGCGGCTGCTCGGGCCCTTCGCCGCGGGCGAAGTCGAGATAGCCCTGCACCATGCGCTCCATGATGATCACGTCGTCCTTGAGCTCGGCCACCTCCGGCCCCTCCTGGCCGAGGAATTCGAGCGCGAGCCGCATGCGCGTCAGCGGCGTGCGCAGATCGTGCGACACCCCGGCCAGCATCTCGGTGCGCTGGGTGATCTGGCGGCGGATGCGGTCGCGCATCTTGAGGAAGGCCGATGCCGCCTGGCGCACCTCGGTCGCGCCCTCGAGCTTGAATTCGGGCACGTCGTGCCCCTTGCCGAAGCTCTCCGCCGCCGCCGCCAGCCGGCGCAACGCCCTGACCTGGTTGCGCATGAACAGCGACGCCACCGCCAGCAGCACCAGCGAGGATCCCGCCATCCACAGCACGAAGATGTAGGTCGTGGGCGTGAACAGCCGCTTCCGCGGCGCCGCCACCTGCATCACCCCGTCACGGGTCTCGATCGAGATCAGGATGTCGCGCGGGTCGTAATCGGCGTCGATCTGGAAGGGGCGGTTGACGCGCTCGTCGAGGGCGGCGGCGAGCTGCTCCTCGATGCGGCTGTCGCCGGCCTCGCGCACGCCGCGCGGCAGGGTCTCGCCGGGGCGGAAGATGAAATAGAGGTCGGTGGCGTCCTCGGCGCGCAGCAGCAAGGCCGCGACCTCGTCGGGCGTGTCGGCATAGCGCGTCGAGTTGAGCGTCAGCGCGATGTCGCCGGCGACGCCGGTGGCGAGCCGGCGCTCGACCGTGTCCCAATGACGGTCGTAGAAGATCCAGGTCGCGATCAGCTGGGCGAGCACCAGCGGCAGGATGATGATGATCAGGGAGCGGCCGAAGAGCGAGCGCGGCAGTACCCGCTTCCACCAGCGGCGATGGCTGTCGGCCGCCGGTGCCGCGGCGGCGGTCAGCAGGGCAGGGCGCTCAATCTCGCTTGAGGACATAGCCGGTGCCCCGCACCGTCTGGAGATAGCGCGGGAATTTCGGGTCGCGCTCGATCTTGCGCCTGAGCCGCGTCACCTGCACATCGACGGTGCGGACATTGCCGCTGAACTGCGCCTCCTGCGACAGCGCCTCGCGCGAGACCGGCTCGCCGGGGCGGCGGGCGAGCGCCAGCAGCAGCGCCTTCTCGGCCGCCGTCAGATGCACCGCATCGCCGCCGCGATAGAGCTCGCCCCGCATCAGGTCCAGGCGGCAGGCGCCGAAGCGGAACTCGGCGGCGTCGAGCAGCGGCTGCGGCAGGCGCTGCAGGATGTTGCGCACGCGCAGGACCAGCTCGCGCGGCTCGAAGGGCTTGGACAGGTAGTCGTCGGCGCCGCATTCGAGGCCGCTGATGCGGTCGCCGGGCTCCGTCATCGCGGTCAGCAGCAGGATCGGGATGCGGCTCTCGGCGCGCAGCCCGCGGGTGAGGTCGAGCCCGGTCTCGCCCGGCAGCATCACGTCGAGCACCAGCAGGTCGAAGGCGATGCTGGCGAGCCGCGCCCGCGCCTCGGCGGCGTCGCCCGCGGTGGTGACGCGGAAGCCCTGATCGGTGAGGTAGCGCCGCAGCAGCTCGCGCAGCCGCGCATCGTCATCCACCACCAGGAGATGCGGCTCGGTGCCGTCCATGGCCGCTACTATAGCACCCGGGCGCTCAGCGCGTCGGCGGACCGCGCTCGAAGCGGCGGCGGTCGGCCTCGCTGCCGATGATGCCGAGCATGACCTTGCGGAAGCCCTCGACCGCCTGCGCTCCGGCCTCGCGATAGGCCTTGGCGATGCGCTGGCGCTGGTTCTCCGAGAGCTGGCGCTCGAGCTCGATGCCTTTCTCGGTAAGCTCCAGCAGCCGCTGCCGGCGGTCGCGGCTGCCCGGCTGCTGCTGGATGAAGCCCTGTCGCACCAGCTGCCCCAGCACGCGGCTCAGGCTCTGCTTGGTGATGCGCAGGATGCCGAGCAGGTCGCTCACGCTCATCTGCGGGTGCCGGCCGACGAAATAGATGACCCGGTGGTGGGCCCGGCCGAAACCGTAACGCGCCAGCATGGCGTCGGGCTCTGCGGTGAAGTCGCGGTAGGCGTAATAGAGAAGCTCGATCCCTTGGCGCAGTTCCTCCTCGCGGAGGAAGAGCAGGTTCGCGGTGGATTTTACGTCAGGCATGTTGACTTATTTTCGTCGAAACTGTTACACCGGCGGAGCGTCGGGCCCATAATGGCGCAGAACCCCGTGCGGAGCGAGTGTAAGAGACCGACATGGACACGACGATTTCCTGGAAAGAGCTGGGCTTCCGCTACCTCGATACCGGCGTCTATGCCCGCGCCGATTTCCGTCACGCCGCCTGGTCGGGCGCGGCGCTGTGCTCGGGCGCGAGCCTCACCCTCCATATCGCCGCCACCTGCCTGCATTACGGCCAGTCCTGCTTCGAGGGCCTGAAGGCGTTCCGCCAGGCGAGCGGCCGGGTCGCCTGCTTCCGCCCCGACGCGCACGCGCGGCGCATGATGATGTCGGCCGAGCGTCTCGCCATGGCGCCGGTGCCGGAGACGCTGTTCCTCGATACCGTGCGCATGGTCGTCGCCAAGAACGACGCCTATGTGCCGCCGTTCGGCACCGGTGCCACGCTCTACGTCCGGCCGCTGCTGATCGGCACCAGCGCGGTCATCGGCGTCCATCCCAGCGACGAGTACGCCTTCATCATGTTCGCCATGCCGGTCGGGCCCTATTACAAGGACGGCATGGTGCCGGTGCCCGCCTACGTGCAGGAGGATTACGACCGGGCCGCGCCGCACGGCGTCGGCCACATCAAGGCCGCGGGCAATTACGCTGCGGGCCTGATCGGCGATATCGAGGTCAAGCAGAAGGGCTATCCGGTCTCGCTCTATCTCGACGCCGCGACGCACAGCCTGATCGACGAGTTCGGCACCTCGAACTTCATCGGCATCACCCGCGACGGGCGGTATGTCACGCCCAAATCGGCCTCGATCCTCGAGAGTGTCACCAATGACAGCCTCAGGACGATCGCCCGCGATCTCGGCCTCAAGGTCGAGCACCGGCCGGTGCGCTGGGACGAGATCGAGGAGTTCGTCGAGATCGGCGCCTGCGGCACCGCGGCGGTGATCACGCCGATCTCGTCGATCACGCGCGGCGGCAAGACGCTGCGCTTCGGCCCGGAGGACAGGCCGGGCAAGACGCTGCAGCGCCTCTATGACGAGATCCAGGGCATCCAATACGGCAAGATCCCCGATCGCTACGGCTGGATGATGCCGGTGGAGTGAGGGCGATGAGCATCCGCGTCGAGAAGGACGGTCCGGTCACCACGGTGATCATCGACCGGCGCGAGGCGCGCAACGCGGTCAGCCCGGCCATGGCGCAGCAGCTCGCCGATGCCTTCGCCGCCTTCGACGCCGATGGCGGCGCGAGCGTCGGCGTGCTCTACGGCGCGCATGGCACGTTCTGCGCCGGCTTCGACCTCAAGGTCGCCGCCACCGAGGCCGGCATCGGCTGGGCCAGGCCCGACGGCATCGGGCCGATGGGCCCCACCCGCATGGTGCTGCAGAAGCCGGTGATCGCCGCGGTGGCGGGCCACGCCGTCGCCGGCGGGCTCGAGCTCGCCTTGTGGTGCGATCTGCGCGTCGCCGAGGAGGATGCGGTCTTCGGCGTGTTCTGCCGGCGCTGGGGCGTGCCGCTCATCGATGGCGGCACGGTGCGGCTGCCGCGGCTCATCGGCCAGGGCCGGGCGCTCGACATGATCCTCACCGGCCGGCCGGTCGGCGCCGCCGAGGCGCTGGCGATGGGGCTCGCCAACCGGGTGGTGCCGCCGGGCACGGCGCGCGCGGCGGCCGAGGCGCTCGCCCGCGAGCTCGCGGCGCTGCCGCCGCTCTGCCTCAGAAGCGATCGGCTCTCGGCCTACGAGCAATGGGATCACGATGCCGCGGCGGCGATGGCCAACGAGTTCCGCCGCGGCGCCGCGGTGCTGAAGAGCGGCGAGGCGCGCGCCGGCGCCGCGCGCTTCAGCGGGGGCGCCGGCCGCCACGGCGCCGCCGAACGCTGAGCGTCGCCGCCTAGCCTTTGCCCCAGCGCTCCGCGGCGGTGTCGTCGCTGTCCTGGGCCTCGACCCAGCGCGGGCCATCCGGCGTCTCCTCGAGCTTCCAGAACGGCGCCTTGGTCTTGAGCCAGTCGATCAGGAACTGGCAGGCGTCGAACGCCGCCTGGCGATGTGCCGAGGCGGTGGCGACCAGCACGATGCGCTCGCCGGGCTCGAGCCGGCCATGGCGGTGGATGATCAGCACGGCGTCGAGCGCCCAGCGCCGGTGCGCCTCGGCCTCGATCTCGGCCAGCGCGCGCTCCGTCATGCCGGGGTAGTGCTCGAGCGTCATGGCGCCGATGTGCCGCTCGCCGGCGATGTCGCGCACCAGCCCGACGAAGCTCACCAGCCCGCCGATGCCGGTCTTGCCGCGGCAGAGCGCGTCGAGCTCGGCGCCGATATCGAAATCCTCGCGCTGCACGCGGATCATGGCTCAGCCTCCGGTCACCGGCGGGAACAGCGCCACCTCGTCGCCGGGGCGCACCGGATGGTCCCAGCCGACATAGTGCTGATTGACCGCCACGCGCACGATCTTGGTGTCCTTGAGCGCCTCGGCGAAGCCGGGCCCGCGGGTCCTGAGCCAGTCGAGGAGCGCCGCCACGGTGGCGACGCCCTCGGGCGGGTCGACCCGCTCCTCGGCGATGCCGATCTTGGCGCGCAGCCAGGCGAAATAGAGCAGCTTCATGGCGTGAGACCTATGGCTTCGGCCGAGATGTTTCAACCCAATTCGCTGCCGCCGCGCAAGTATGCGCAAGCGGGGCCCCAGGCTGACCCGGCATCCCTACGAGACGGGCTCGGAGTTGGGTTGGCAACCTGGGCGAATGCCGATCGCCCGTCCGTTCCGGATGACTCCGATCCCTGAGCCCGCCGCGCCGCCACGGTGGTGTCGTCGCGCCGGCCGCGATTCTCGCTATGGCTCGAGATCGTGGTAAAGATCGACCATCGTTTTTGACACAATAGTGCGACGGTGCTACCGTTTTGGTTGCGTAGACCGGGGAAGCGCCATGCGATGCTCCCGTTTCGCCGCCGTGCTCGTCCTCTCGCTTGCCGCCTGCGCCGCCCGGCAGGAAGCCGTTGTTCTCGCAGACCTGCTGCGGGAACTGGGGAGGTGATCATGCGCGCTCTCATCCTGGCAGCTCTTCTCCTTCCGCTCTCCGCCCGGGCGCAGACCTCGTGCGTCGCCTGGCGGTGCGATCCCGACAACTGGCGCAACAGCGACATGAACTGGGAGAACAGCCCGGACAACTGGCGCAACAATCCCGACAACTGGAACAACAGCCCGTACAATTACGCGACCGCCGGTCGCGGCATCTATGACAGCGACGGCAACCGCATCGGCTATGCCGTGCGCGAGCCGAGCGGCGTGACCAACTATTACGACGATATGGGCGCCCGCATGGGCTACACGCCCGGCGGCAAGTAGCCGTTGCGGCCAGCCGTACCATTTCCCTCCGGCGCCAGGACGCGGCTTTACCCACTCGGACACGACGTTGGTGTCGAGCAGGGCGGCCCTTGCGACCTGCGAACCGGGGCCGCCTACTGTGCCAGGAAGCCGCCATCGACCGGCAGCGTGTGGCCGGTCACCAGCGCCGAGGCGCGGCTCGCCAGATAGAGCACGGCGCCGACGATGTCGGCGGGCTCGCCGATGCGGCCCATCGGCGTCCGCCGCTCGATCTCCGCCACCGCCTCGGGCAGTTGCAGCAGCGGCGCGGTGAGCGGCGTGCGGATGTAGCTGGGCGCCACCGCATTGACGCGGATGCCCTGGCGCGCCCATTCGATGGCAAGCGCGCGCGTCAGATTGACCACCGCACCCTTCGATGTCTGATAGGCGACGTTGGGATAGATGCCGCCGGAAAAACCCATGATCGAGGCGATGTTGATGATGCTGCCGACGCCGCGCGGCAGCATGTGCCGAGCCGCTTCGCGGGCGCACAGGAACGAGCCGGTGACGTTGACCCCCATCACGCGGTCCCACTCCGCCAGGGTCAGATCGAGCGCCGGCCTGCGGATGGCGATGCCGGCGCTGTTGACGAGCACGTCGATGCGTCCCCAGGCGGAAGCGATCTCCGCAAAGACGCGCTCGACCGCGGCGGCGTCGACGACATCGAGCCCCCAGGCCTTTGCCGTGCCGCCGATCGCGTCCGCGGCCGCCGCGGCGCCGGCGAGGTCGCGGTCGAGCAGCGCCACGCGCGCTCCGACGCGGGCGAGGCCGGTGGCGACGGCCGCGCCGATGCCGCTGGCCGCGCCGGTCACCGCCGCCACCGCGCCGTCGAGGCGGAAGGCGGCGAGGGGATCGGCGAGATCGAGGCTGTCGTTCATTCCAGCACCTCGCTGAAGGGGATGAAGTCGACGCTCATGCCGGGCTCGATGCGGCTGATGCCTTCGCCGATCTCGGCGAGCCCGTCGGATTCCACCGTCGAGGACAGGATGCCGGCGCCGTCGCGCGGGAATTTGCGCGCCACCCAGCCACCACCCTCGCCCCGCTCCAGCCGCGCACGCACATATTCGCTGCGATTGGCGCGCTTCTCGTAGTCGAAGTCGGCGCGGACGCGAAAGCGGTGCGGCGCGGTGTGCCGCGCGCCGGCGAGCCGCAGCACCAGCGGCCGCGCCAGCATGACGAAGGTGACCATCACCGCCACCGGATTGCCGGGCAGACCGAGGAAGGGAACGCGGCCGATCTGGCCGAGCGCCACCGGTCGCCCCGGCTTGATGGCGAGCCGCCAGAAATGCAGCCTTCCCTGCGCCTCGACCGCGGCCTTGACGTGGTCTTCCTCGCCGCTCGACATGCCGCCCGATGTCAGGATCAAGTCGTGATCGGCCGCGGCGGATGCCAGCGCCTGGCGGATGCCGGCGCGCTCGTCCCGCAGGATGCCGAGATCGGTGACCGTCGCGCCGATGCCTTCGAGCAGCGCGCGCAGCATGTAGCGGTTGGCGTCGTAGATCGCGCCGGGCGGCAGCGCCAGGCCGGGCTCGCGCAGCTCGTCGCCGGTGGAGAAGAGCGCGACGCGCAGCCGGCGATGGACGGCGAGCTCGGCGATGCCGAGGGCGGCAGCGAGGCCGACCGCCTGCGCCCTGAGCCGCAGCCCGGCGCCGAGCACGGTGCCGCCGGCGGCAACGTCCTCGCCGGCGCGGCGGCGGTTGGCGCCGCGGGCGATGCCGGGCGGTATGCGCACCGTGCCGCCGGCCTCGCTGCAATCCTCCTGCATCAGCACCGTGTCGGGCCCCGCCGGCATCGCCGCCCCGGTGAAGATGCGCACCGCCGCCCCGCGCCGCGCCGCGCCGGTGAGCGGATGGCCGGCGGTGGCGCGGCCTTCCACCGGCAGCACGGTCGGCGCGTCGGGAGCGAGATCGTCGAAGAACACCGCATAGCCGTCGACCGCGGCGTTGTCGTAGGGCGGCACGTCGCGCGGCGCCACCACCGGCTCGGCGAGGATGCGGCCCTGCGCCGCGGCGAGCGGCACGCGCTCGGTCCCGGCCACCGGCGCGGTGCGCGCCTCGACCAGATCCAGCGCCGCCGCCATCGACAGCAGATCGCCGCCGAAGGCGAAGCAATCATCGCTCAGCTGCACCATGTCACGCCGCCTTGAGCCGGCAATGAGCGGTGATGAAGCGCGCGATCGCCGCGACATCGTCGAGCGGCAGCAGCGGCAGCGCAAGGCCGGCGATCGGCGCGTCGCTGGCGACCGCGACGATGTGCGGATCCTCGCGGCAGAGCAGCGGCTTGCCCAGCGCCGGGCGATGCACTTCGAGCTTGTCATAGGCTTCGCGCTTGAAGCCCTCGACCAGCAGCAGGTCGACCGGCGCCATCCGGCGGATCAGCGCGTCGAGCGACGGCTCCGGCGCGCCGCGATGCTCGTGAATGAGCGCAAAGCGCCGCTCGGAGGCGATCAGCACCTCGCTGGCGCCCGCCTCGCGATGGCGCCAGCTGTCCTTGCCGGGTTGGTCGATGTCGAAGCTGTGATGCGCATGCTTCACCGTCGAGACGGTGAGCCCCTGGGCGATGAGCTCGGGAAGGAGGCGCGTGAGCAGGGTGGTCTTGCCGCTGCCGCTCCAGCCGGCGAGGCCGAAGACGCGCATCGGCAGGACTGCGTTCACCGGATGCTGCTCGGCTTTGCCGCCTCGACCGGCGCCGGCGCGCCGGTCATGTGGACGAGGCCGGCGCGCAGATAGTCATAGCCGGTGATCAGCGTCAGCGCCGCCGCCGCCCACAGCATCAGCTCGCCGATCCAGGTCACCGGCAGGTAGGTCGGGCCGGAATCGCCCACCAGCAGGACGCCGATCGCGCCCATCTGCAGCCCGGTCTTCCACTTGGCCAGCCGCGAGGAGGGAACGCGCACCTTGAGCACCGCCAGATGCTCGCGCAGCCCCGAGACCAGGATCTCGCGGCCGAGGATCACCAGGGCGGGGAAAATCGTCGGCTCGGAGACGCGCTGCAGCGCCGCCAGCATGAACAGGATGGCGGCGACCAGCAGCTTGTCGGCGATCGGATCGAGGAAGCGGCCGAGCTCCGATTGCTGCTTCCAGAGGCGCGCCAGGCGCCCGTCCAGCCAGTCGGTGAAGCCGGCAACCGCGAATAGCCCGCAGCCGATCCAGGGGCCGTAGGGCGGCGGCAGGTAGAAGGTCACGATGACCAGCGGGATCGCGGCGATGCGCGACAGCGTCAGCAGATTGGGAAGGGTTGTCAGCATGGCTCATCCGGTCCCGCCAGGGGCGCGCGGGACATCGCGGCCAGTCTAGCGCCTTTGGCGTTCGGCGGGGAACCCTCAGGGTTCGGCGTGGAAATGGTCATAAATCCTCTGGGCCACGGCCTTGCTGATGCCTTCCACCCGCTCGAGATCGGCGAGACCGGCGCGGGCGACGCCGCGGGCCGAGCCGAAATGGTGCAGCAGCGCCTTCTTGCGCCGCGCGCCGATGCCGGGGATCTCGTCGAGCGGCGAGGTGCCGATGGCCTTGGCGCGGCGTGCCCGGTGGGTCCCGATGGCGAAGCGGTGGGCCTCGTCGCGCAGGCGCTGCAGGTAGTAGAGCACGGGATCCTTGGGCTCGAGGCTGAACGGCTCGCGGCCAGGACGGAAGAAGCGCTCGCGCCCGGCATTGCGGTCCGGCCCCTTGGCGATGGCGCAGAGCGGGATGTCGTCGATGCCGAGGTCGGCCAGCACCTGCTGCGCCGCGGCGAGCTGGCCGGCGCCGCCGTCGATCAGCAGCAGGTCGGGCCAGGTGCCACGCTCGCGCGTCGGATCCTCCTTGAGCGCGCGGGCGAAGCGGCGCCGCAGCACTTCGCGCATCATGGCATAGTCGTCGCCCGGCGCCGCCGCCGCCGTCTCCGGCTCGGCCGAGGCCGCGATGGCGGCGGTGAGCCCGTCGCCTGCCGGCGGCTCCGCGGCCTCGCCGCCCTCGCCGCGGATGGTGAATTTGCGATAGGCGTTCTTCATGAAGCCGTCCGGCCCGGCGACGACCATCGCGCCCACCGCGTGGCTGCCCTGGATGTGGCTGTTGTCATAGACCTCGATGCGCTGCGGCGGCGCGTCGAGGCCGAGCGCCTGGGCAACGCCTTCCAGCAGCTTCTGCTGCGTGGCGCTTTCCGAGAGCCGCCGCCCCAGCGCCTCGCGGGCATTGAGCAGCGCATGGTCGAGCAGCTTGCGCTTGTCGCCGCGCTGGGGCACCGCCAGCTCGACCCTGCGGCCGGCCCGGCTCGACAGCGCCTCCTCCAGCAGCTCGCCCTCGGTCGGCGCATGGCTCAGCAGGATCAGGGGCGGCGACGGCTTGTTGTCATAGAACTGGCCGAGAAAGGCGCCGAGCACGTCCTCGACCGGCATCTGCCGGTCATGGCTCGGGAAGTAGGCGCGGTTGCCCCAGTTCTGGCCGCCGCGGAAGAAGAAGACCTGGATGCAGGTGTGGCCGCCGGCCTGATGCGCGGCGACCACATCGGCATCGTCGACGCCGTCCATCGAGATGTCCTGCCGCCCCTGGATCTGGGTGAGCGCGCGGATGCGGTCGCGGATGCGCGCGGCGGTCTCGAAATCGAGGCGGTCGGCGGCTTCCTGCATGGTGAGCGCCAGCTTCTCCTGCACCTCGTGGCTGCGGCCCGAGAGGAAGCCGCGCGCCTCGCTGAGCAGCCGGTCGTATCCCGCCTTGTCGATGCGCCCGACGCAGGGCGCGCTGCAGCGCTTGATCTGGTAGAGCAGGCAGGGGCGGGTGCGGCTGGCGAAAATGCTGTCGCTGCAGGAGCGCAGCAGAAAGGCGCGCTGCAGCGCGATGATGGTGCGTGCCACCGCCCCGGCCGAGGCGAAGGGGCCGAAATAGTCGCCGGGCGCGCCGCGCGCGCCGCGATGCTTGATGATCTGGGGAAAGTCGCGGTCGCCGGTGAGGTGGATATAGGGAAACGACTTGTCGTCCCGCAGCAGCACGTTGTAGCGCGGCATCAGCCGCTTGATCAGGTTGTTCTCGAGCAGCAGCGCCTCGACCTCGGTATGGGTGACCACCACCTCCATCGCCCGGGTCTCGGCGACCATGCGGCGCAGCCGGTTGGCAAGATTGGCCGCATGGCTGTAGTTGGCGACGCGCGCCTTGAGGCTGCGCGCCTTGCCGACATAGAGCGCGTCGCCCTTGGCATCGAGCATGCGGTAGACGCCGGGTCCGGCCGGCATGGTGCGCAGCGCGGCGCGGATCGCCTCGATGCCGCGCGCGAGCCCGCCGCCCGCCGGGGCGGCCGGATCCTGCTCGAAAGCGCCCTCGCTCAGCTCTGTCATCCCCTGCTCACTTGGCGCGCGCCGCTGCCGCCGTCAACGCAAAGCGCCCCTCTGCGGCCCTCTCTGCCTCCAAAGGGTAAGGATCGGGATGCCCCCCGATGGATATCCACGGCACCTGTGGACAAAACTGTCGAAAACCCGCTGGCGCATGGGTGCTATGCGCTTCAAACCTGAGGTTTCATCTCTTTGCTCAAAAAATAGGCAATTTATCTATCTCATTGAAATGTGGACAGTTTTTGTGTGTCAAGTGTAAATCACATGTAACAAACCGTAATCATGCCTTCATATCGGGGTCTGCTGACGCCGGAAAAGCCGCCTGTGAACAAGTTGCCAAGATCCCGGCCGCGCCGGCCGGCCGGCCGGCAAATCCTCGTTGGTTAAGGCACTTAGGGCATAGGGTTAATGCGCTCTATCGCGATCCCGACGCGCGCGTCATCGGCGTGGAGGTCGAGCTTCTCCACCTCTACGCGGGCAACACGAATCCGCGCGTCGGCAAGGCACATCAGGGCGATGCGCTCGGCCAGGGTCTCCAGCAGGTTGACATGCCCCGCCTGGGTCAGCCGGCGGATGCCGCCGACGATCTCGTCGTAGCAGACGACGTTGCGTAGCTCGTCGCCGAGCGGCGCGCTCTCCTCGCGCACCGTCAGGTCGAGAGTGACGCGCACGCGCTGGCGCCGGCCGCGCTCGTGATGAAAGGCGCCGATCTCGCACGGCAGCACGAGGTCGCGCACCAGGAGCCGGCGCAGGCCGCTCACGGTCCTATTCCTCCACCGCCGGCCGCTGCGCCGCCTGGGCCCAGCCGAGGTGCTGGCCGCCATCGAGCGCGATCATCTGGCCGGTCATGGCCGGCGCCGACAGGATGAAGCGCACGGCCTCGGCGATCTCTTCGGGGGTGGTGCCGCGCTGCAGCGGCATCATCGCCTCCTGGCGGCGGAATTGCGCCTCGCTCTGCCGCGCGCTCGGCAGGGCCGGGCCGGGGCCGATGCCGTTGACCCGGATGCGCGGCGCAAAGGCCAGGGCGAGGCTCTGCGTCAGGCTCCACAGCGCCGCCTTGCTCAGCGTGTAGGAGACGAAATAGGGAGTGAGGTTCCACACCCGCTCGTCGAGAATGTTGACGATGACCCCTTCGGCCGTCGGCGGCAAGGCGCGGGCGAAATGCTGCATCAGCACGAAGGGCGCGCGCAAATTGGTCTCGAGGTGCCGGTCCCAGCTCTTGCGCGTCACGGTGAGCGCAGCGTCGTTCTCGAACACCGAGGCGTTGTTGACCAGCAGGCCGAGCGGGCCCAGCGTCTCGACCGCGCGCGGCAGCAGGGTCTCGACCTCCGCCTCGCGGGCGAGATCGGCGGCAAGCGCGATGGCGCGGCCGCCCGCGGCGGTGATCTCCTGCGCCACCGCCTCGGCCTCGGCGCCCGAGCCGCGGTAATGCACCGCCACCGCCCAACCCTGGCGGCCCAGCATCAGCGCGATGGCGCGGCCGATCCGCCGGCCGCCGCCGGTCACCAGCGCCGCCTTGGGCAAGGCCGACGGCGCGGCCATTCAGCGGTCCCGCCGCTGCCGGGCGCGGGCCTTGGCCTTGGCCAGCGCCCGCGCCGAGGTGCCGGCGCGCCCGGCCATCGAGCGCCCCGACGGACGCGGGGCCAGGGTGGCCGCGCCGGCGTCGCCGTCCGGCAGGCCGAGATCGAGCTGCTCCAGCCGGCGGATCTCGTCGCGCAGCCGCGCCGCCTCCTCGAATTCCAGATCGGCGGCGGCGGTGCGCATCTGCTTTTCGAGATCGGCGATCACCGCCTTGAGGTTGGAGCCCTGGTAATGCGCCTGCGCGCTTTCGCCGAGCCCGACCGTCACGTGATCCTGCTCGTAGACGCTCTCCAGGATGTCGGCGATGCCGCGGCGCACGCTTTCGGGCGTGATGCCGTGGGCCGTGTTGTAGGCCTGCTGCTTCTCGCGGCGGCGGTTGGTCTCGTCGATCGCCGCCTTCATGCTGGCGGTGATGCGGTCGGCATAGAGGATGGCGCGGCCCTCGAGGTGGCGGGCGGCGCGGCCGACCGTCTGGATCAGCGCGGTGCGCGAGCGCAGATAGCCCTCCTTGTCGGCGTCGAGCACGGCGACCAGCGCGCATTCCGGGATGTCCAGCCCTTCGCGCAGCAGGTTGATGCCGACCAGGATGTCGAACACCCCCAGGCGAAGGTCGCGGATGATCTCGATGCGCTCCAGCGTGTCGACGTCGGAATGCATGTAGCGCACGCGCAGCCCGTTCTCGTGGAAATACTCGGTGAGCGCCTCGGCCATCTTCTTGGTCAGCGTCGTCACCAGCACGCGCTGGCCCTTCAGGGCGCAGTCGCGGCATTCCGCCATGAGATCGTCGACCTGATGCTCCACCGGCCGGATGATGCAGACGGGATCGACCAGCCCCGTGGGCCGCACCACCTGCTCGACGAAGACGCCGCCGGTGCGCTCCATCTCCCACGGGCCCGGCGTCGCCGAGACGCAGACCGTCTGGCCGCGCATCGCGTCCCATTCCTCGAATTTGAGCGGCCGGTTGTCGATGCAGGAGGGCAGGCGGAAGCCGAACTCGGCGAGCGTCGATTTGCGCTGGTAGTCGCCGCGGAACATGCCGCCGAGCTGCGGGATGGTGACGTGGCTCTCGTCGCAGAAGACGAGCGCGTCCTTGGGCAGGTACTCGAAGAGGGTCGGCGGCGGATCGCCGGGCTTGCGCCCGGTGAGATATCGGGAATAGTTCTCGATGCCAGCGCAGCTGCCGGTGGCCGCTATCATCTCGATATCGAAGGTGGTGCGCTGCTCCAGCCGCTGCGCCTCGAGCAGCTTGCCTTGGGCGTGGAACTCTTCCAGCCGCTGCCTCAGATCGATCTTGATCTGCTCGATCGCCTGCATCAGCGTCGGCTTGGGCGTCACGTAATGGCTGTTGGGGTAGACGGTGATCTCGTCGAGCGCGCCGGTCTTCTCGCCGGTCAGGGGATCGAATTCGTGGATCGCCTCGAGCTCCTCGCCGAACAGCGACAGCCGCCAGGCGCGATCCTCGTAATGCGCCGGGAAGATCTCGATGGTGTCGCCGCGGGCGCGGAAGGTGCCGCGGACGAAATTGGCGTCGTTGCGGCGGTATTGCAGCTCGACCAGCCGGGCGAGGAGCTGGGCGCGGTTGACGCGCTCGCCGGCCGACAGGTCGAAGGCCATCTCCGAATAGGTCTCGACCGAGCCGATGCCGTAGATGCAGGAGACCGAGGCCACGATCACCGTGTCGCGCCGCTCCAGGATGGCGCGCGTCGCCGAGTGGCGCATGCGGTCGATCTGCTCGTTGATCGAGGATTCCTTCTCGATATAGGTGTCGGTCCGCGGCACATAGGCCTCGGGCTGGTAGTAATCGTAATAAGAGACGAAATACTCGACGGCGTTCTCCGGAAAGAAGCTCTTCATCTCGCCATAGAGCTGCGCCGCCAGCGTCTTGTTGGGGGCGAGGATGAGCGCCGGCCGCTGGGTGCGCTCGATGACATGCGCCATGGTGAAGGTCTTGCCCGAGCCGGTGACGCCGAGCAGCACCTGCTCGCGCTCGCCCCGGTTGACCCCCGCCGTGAGCTCGACGATCGCCTGCGGCTGGTCGCCCGCCGGCTGGAACTCCGAATGGATGGCGAAGCGCTGGCGGCTCTCGGCCGGTGCGCGGCTGGCGATCACGGGTGGCATGGAGAGCTAAGATAAGGCTTGTGTCGCGGGGATGCCAGAGCGTGCCGGCGGCAAGAATATATGCGGATGGACCGCCCGGCCGTTGCTTTGTTTCTCCTCGGCGCCGTCGCGCCGAAACCGCCGGAGTCGCGGCGCGGCGCGGTTGCGCGCTCGGAGGCTTGGCAGTAGGTTAGCGGGCTTCCACCTCAAGCCCGGTTCCATCGCCATGCCGTTCCTTGCTGACCGCCTGTCGCGCATCAAGCCGTCCGCCACTCTCGCCATGACCAAGCTGGCGCTGGAGATGAAGGCGGCCGGGCGCAACGTCATCAGCCTCAGCGCCGGCGAGCCCGATTTCGACACGCCCGAGAACATCCGCGAGGCGGCGGTCGCGGCCATCCGGCGCGGCGACACGCGCTATACCGCGGTCGACGGCACGCCCGAGCTGAAGCGGGCGGTGGCCGCCAAGTTCCAGCGCGAGAACGGCCTCGATTACGCGCCACAGCAGATCATCGTCGGCACCGGTGGCAAGCAGGTGCTGTTCAACGCGCTGCTGGCGACGGTCAATCCGGGCGACGAGGTCGTCATCCCCGCACCCTACTGGGTCTCCTACCCCGACATCGTGCTCCTCGCCGAAGGCGATCCGGTGGCGGTGCAGTGCCCGCAGAACAACGGCTTCAAGCTGCGCCCGGAGGATCTCGAGCAGGCGATCACGCGCAAGACCAAATGGCTGATCCTGAACTCGCCCTCCAACCCGACCGGCGCCGCCTATACCGCGGCGGAGATGCGCGCGCTCGCCGATGTGCTGCTGCGCCATCCGGACGTCTGGGTGCTGGCCGACGACATGTACGAGCATCTCGTCTACGACGATTTCAAGTTCACCACCATCGCGCAGGTCGAGCCCAAGCTTTATCCGCGCACGCTGACCTTGAACGGCGTCTCCAAGGCCTATTGCATGACCGGCTGGCGCATCGGCTTTGCCGGCGGTCCGGTCGAGCTGATCCGGGCGATGACCACGCTGCAGTCGCAATCGACCTCGAATCCGAGCTCGATCAGCCAGGCGGCATCGGTCGAGGCGCTGAACGGGCCGAAGGACTTCATTCCCAAGCACAACGCCAGCTTCAAGGCGCGGCGCGACCTGGTGGTGGCCGAGCTCAACCGCGCGGCGGGCCTGCAGTGCCCGCGGCCGGAAGGGGCCTTCTACGTCTATCCCTCCTGCGCCGGGACGCTCGGCAAGCGCACGCCCAAGGGCAAGGTGATCGGCAGCGACACCGATTTCGTCGAGTATCTGCTCGAGTCCCAGGGCGTGGCGGTGGTGCAAGGCGAGGCCTTCGGGCTCTCACCACATTTCCGCATCTCCTATGCGACCTCGACCGAGGCGCTGACCGAGGCCTGCAAGCGCATCCAGCGCGCCTGCGCCGCGCTGACGTGACGTGATCCGGCGCGCCCGCGGCGACGAGATCGCCTGGATCGCCGAGACGATCGCCGCGGCCTTCAGCCGCTATATCCCGCGCCTCGGCCGCGTGCCCCTGCCGATGATCGCCGATCACGCGGCGATGGTCGCGGCGGGCGAGGTGCATGTGCTGGAGGAGGCGGGCGAGCGGCTCGGCCTTATCGTCCAGCGCCCGGCCTCCGACCATCTCTATGTCGACATCCTGGCGGTATTGCCGGCGGCGCAGCATCGCGGGGTCGGCCGGCGGCTGCTGGCTTTCGCCGAGTCGGAGGCGCTGCGGCTCAGCCTGCCGGCGCTCAGGCTCTTCACCGGCGCCCGCATGACCGAGAATCTGCGCTTCTATCCGCTGGCGGGCTTTCGCGAGACGGGGCGGCACGTCGAGAAGGGCGTCGAGCAAGTCGATTTCGAGAAGCGGCTCGTCTGAAGCCTCTAATTTCGCCGATCAACGTCCAACTGCTGTTCCAACTGCAGCGCCAGGCGGATGAGCTCGGCGAGCGTCCGCGCCTGCATCTTTTCCAGGATGTGCGAGCGGTGCAGCTCGACCGTGCGAAAGCTGATGCCGAGTCGGCGGGCGATGATCTTGTTGGGCTCGCCGGCCGCGACGTGCCGCAGGATCTCGCGCTCCCGCGCGGTGAGAAGCGCGGCGCGCGCCTGGATCCCGGCGAGCTGAGCGTCGCCGTCGTGCCGGGTTCTGCTCCAGGCCAGCGCGCGCTCGACGCTGTCGAGCAAGGCCTCGTCCCGGAGCGGCTTCTCGATGAAGTCGAAGGCTCCCGCCTTCATGGCCGCGATCGCCATCGAGACAGTCGCATGCCCGGTGATGAAGATCGTCGGTATCTGCCAGCCGCGCGCCGCGATCGCCTGCTGCAGCTCGAGCCCGGTCATCTCCGGCATGCGCACATCGAGGAGAAGACAGCCGCGGCTCTCCGGATCGTATGTCTCGAGAAACGCCGCGGCGGAAGGAAAGAGCCGGATCTCGTGGCCGGCGGTGCGCAGCAGGAACGAGATGCCGCGGCGCACCGCATCGTCGTCATCGACCACGAAGACGGTCCCGCCCGTCACGACGCCGCCTCGGCCTCCGCGGCAACCGGCAGGGCGAAGGCGAAGACGCTGCCCGTGTCGCTGCTGCTGACCAGCTCGAGGCGGCCGCCATGGGCCTCGATGATGGAGCGGCTGATCGGCAGTCCGAGGCCCATCCCGCTCGCCTTGGTGGTGACGAAGGGGTCGAAGAGCCGGCTTGCGACATCCGCGCTCACGCCGGGCCCGCTATCGGCGACGACGATCCGCAGCCGCGCGCCGTCGGCCGGCTGCACGCCGAGGACGACCCGCCGATCCGCGGCGCCGGACGCGGCGGCGTCGATGCCGTTGCGCAACAGGTTGACCAGCACCTGCTCGATCTGAATCCGATCGGCCATGACGCGCGGCAGATCGGGGGGCACGTCGAACAGCACGTCGACGTTGCTTTGGCTGGCCTCGGTCTCGATCAGCGCCACCGCGGCGTCGAGCATCACCCGCACATCGGTTGCCGAGAGCTGGCAGGCGCCGCCGCGCACCAGGTCGCGCAGCCGCTCGATGATGTCGCCGGCGCGCTCGGCCTGTTGCGCGATGTGCTCGATGCCTTCCTGGATCACCTGCTTCTCGGGGCTCGGTCCCCTGATCATGCGCAGGCAGCCGCGAGCGAAGGTCGTGATCGCGGTCAGCGGCTGATTGATCTCGTGCGCCATCGCCGTCGCCAGCGCGTCGGCGAGCGAGAACCGCGATCCCTCCGCCATCTCCGATTCATGGGTTCGCATGCGCATTTCCGCGTCGCGCCGCGAGGTGACGTCGCGGACCACCAGCGTGTAATGCTCCTCGTCGGCGATGCTGAATTTCCCGGCCGTCACCTCGATCGGGAAGGGGTGGCCGTCGGCGCGCCGGCCCTCGAGCTGCCACGGCGTCGCCCGGTCGGGCGGCGCCGCCCCCGCCGGGGCGAAGCTCGCCAGCGGCTCCGGCGTGCCGATCAGGTCGCGGACATCGCGCCCCACCAGATGCCGCGCCGGGTATCCGAACAGCCGCTCGACCGCGGGATTCGCCGAGCCGATGCGCCCGGCGCCGTCGATCGTCAGCACCGCGTCATGCGCCGTGTTGACGATGGTGGCGAGCCGGTTCTCGCTTTCGGCGAGCGCGCGCAGCGCGCGCTGCCGCTCGGTCACCGCCGCGCCCAGCATGAGGCCGGTCGCCGCCACGGCGAACATCACCATCTGGAACTGGCGCACCGTCGCGACCTCGGCGTTCTCGAACTCGAGCGCGGCGATGAGGCCGACCTGGATCGCGAGAACCGCCCAACTGGCGCCCGCCAGGCCCCGCCGGACCGCGATCCAGATGAGCGGCAGGAACAGCAGATAGAAGAGCCGGAACATGTACTGATCGTGGAAGCCGAACACCACGACCAGCACGGCGGCGATGCCGAGCAGCTGCAGCAGCGTCTCCAGCACGTCGCGGGGCCGCGCGCGCAGCCAAGCGAGGCGGGGCCGGCCGTGCGCGAAGGCGCCGAGCCCCAGCGGCGTGATCACGACGGCACCGATCGCATCGCCGATCCATAGCTGGGTCACGGCTTCGCCGAACTCTCCCGCCGGCAGGACGCCGCCGACGATATAGGCGGCGACCGAGCCGAGCGTCGCCGCGCCGGCGGCCGCGATCACGATTGCCACCAGCAGGATGACGTCGCCCGTATGCAGCAACTGAGTTCGTCCGCGCAGATGACGGCGGTAGAGCGCTGCTGCTGCCGCATAGCTTGCCGCCGAGACGAGCGCGGAGGCCAATGCCACCGGCAGCGGCACGGAGACGAGCGGCACGAACCGGCTCGAGAGGAGTTGCGCCGCCACCACCGCGGGCAGATAGGCCCAGCCTTTGGCGACGAGCAAGGCGAGGGTGAGGCCCGGCTGCGGATTCCACGGCGTGATGTCGATGCCGGCGAGCGGCTCCAGGAAGCTGATGCGATCGAGCGCGACGTAGAGGAGGATGTAGCCGAGCGACAGCGCAAGCTGCGACCAGAGGCCGTCGGCGTGAAAGGCGCCGGCGTTCCGCGCGCGGGTGAGCTGCGCATCTGCGGTCCTCGCCTTCACTCGATCCTCCTTCGCCGATACGTGCTTGCGCGTATTCTCTCAGCTTCCACTCTGCGATAGCTAGTGCGTTCTCCGCGGTATCATGCCCGCAGGCAAGCTCAGCGAGCGCGAGGGATCACCCCAATGGTCGATCCTCCGCTAGCCAAAGGGAGTAGGTTGGCGAGAACGATCGTCATATCCAATCGCGTCAGCGTTCCCCAGGCGCGGCCCGCCGCGGCGGGAGGCTTGGCCGTGGTGATGCGGGAGGCGCTCCGCGACCGTGACGGCGTCTGGTTCGGCTGGAGCGGCAATATCGTGGACGCGGACACCGGCGCGGCGCGGACGATGACATCCGGCGCGACGACCTACGCCACGGTGGACCTCACGCGCGCGGAATACGAACGATATTATCTCGGCTTCGCCAATGCCACGCTGTGGCCCATCCTGCATTACCGCCTCGGTCTCGTCGACTATGATCGCGACGACTATGAAGGATATCTGCAGGTCAACGCGCGGTTCGCGCGAGCCTTGCAGCCTCTGTTGCGGCCGGACGATTTCGTCTGGGTGCACGATTACCATCTGATCCCCTTCGCGGCGGCGCTGCGGCGCCTTGGCGTCGGGAATCCGATCGGCTTCTTTCTGCACACGCCGTTTCCGTCCGCCGACGTCCTTTCCGCCTTGCCGCGGCACGAGGAGCTGCTCGCGGCGCTCGTTGCCTATGATCTGGTAGGGTTCCAGACCGATGATTCGCTGCAGGCGTTCCTGGGGTGCCTCACCAGGCTCGTCGCGGGCTCGTCGCCGGGGTGCAGCCGGTTCCTGGCCGGCAGAAGCTACCGGACGGGCGTGTTTCCCGTCGGCATCGACGCCGATGCTCTCGCCGGCGCCGCCGACCAGGCGGCGCACTCGACGGAGCTGCGCCGCCTGGAGAGCAGCCTGCAGGGGCGCGGCCTGGTGATCGGCGTCGACCGCCTGGATTACAGCAAGGGCATCGCGCAGCGGTTCAAGGCGATCGAGAAGCTGCTCAACGAGTGGCCCGAGCATCGCCGCAACGTCGACTATCTGCAGGTCACGCCCCATTCACGCGACGAGCTGCCGCATTATCGTGCGCTGCGGCGCGAGCTCGAGGCGTCGGCCGGCCGCATCAACGGCAAGTACGCCGAGTGCGACTGGTCGCCGATCCACTACGTGAACAAGAGCTTCTCGCGGCAGACGCTCGCCGCCTTCTACCGTCTCGCGCATGTCGGGCTGGTGACGCCGCTGCGCGATGGCATGAACCTGGTGGCCAAGGAGTTCGTCGCGGCTCAATCCGCAGCGGATCCCGGCGTGCTGGTGCTGTCGCGCTTCGCCGGGGCGGCCAGGGAGCTGGGCGGCGCGCTGCTGGTCAATCCCATCGACACGTCGGAGATCGCCGGCGCGCTGCACCGCGCCCTCGCCATGCCGCTGCAAGAGCGGCAGGAGCGATGGCGGGCGATGATCGCGATCCTGCGCGACAACACCATCGAGACATGGCGCGATTCGTTTCTTGCCGCGCTCGCGGATGCCGGCACGCGCACGGTGCAGAGGTTGGCGCGCGGCGCCGCGACATGACCGGCGGCCGGAACTGACGCGCGGACGAAGGCCGAGGCGTCTGCCCGGCGGCGGCGCGGGACTCAGCGAAGCAGAACACGGCAGCGCGCCAGCTCGTCGAGAATGATTTGCCGCACCGGCGCCACGCACCGTTCCCAGCGCCGGTGCCGCCGCGTGCTGTAGAGCGTCTCGCCCCAAAAGCAGAGCATCTCGAGATGCCGCTCTCCGCGCGGGTGGTCCAGCTCGCGGCTCAAATCACCCAAGAGGCGATTGAACAGCGCCAGGGCCTGAGCGTTCGCCCAGCCGCCCGTTGCGGCGCCGACATGCGCCTCGATCCGGGTGATCAGCTCGGCTGCGTCGGCCATCAACCACCTCGTCCCGGATCGCTTTGCCGCTTCCACCGGCGGCCAGGCTATGCCGCGGCGGGTCGGGCAGAAATACGTACCGGCACGTAGAGCCGAAGGAGCCGATCCGCGGCTTCGGCGAGGACATGCTACGCGAGAGTTCTCCCCCCGCACCCCGACGCCCTCGGCACCGATACGTGCTCGCGCGTATTCCCTCCGCCCCCGCCCTGCGATAGCTACTTTGGTGTCCGCGATTGGCGCCGCGAGAGACGGAGTTGGATCGTCTTTTCCGCGCGCGATGCCGGCGATGTGCGCCGAGCATCGCCCTTATGGCCGATCGCTCCGGATCGAAGGTGGTGTGTTGGCCGCAAGAACGGTTTGCGCGCGGAGCGACGAGTTGAGCGGCGCGAGGGGCTGAGGCGGTGGACGAGCCCGACCACCAGCCCGTTTCCTACGCCGACATCGCGCGCCAATGGCGGCTGCTCTCGCTGCAGACACGCCGGCTCGCGCTCTTCCTTCAGGGGAGCGGACAGGAAGAGGCGATGCGCCGCGCCGCCCGCTTCGAGGAGACGGCGAAGCTGCTCGAACGCAAGGCCAGGGAAAGCACGGCGCACGCCGACGCCGGCGGCACGGTCGCGTCGGGCTGACCGTCACCAATCTATGCAAAGAGCATAGCGTCCGTCTTTCAGGCCGCGGCGGAATTTCCGTTGCGCCGCGATGACGGCCGGGCGAGCATGGTTGCTCGGAAGAGGCGTCGCCCGTGCGTGGCGGTCTCTCGCGCGCCGGCAACGATGCCCGTTCTTGACGGGATGGAGGCGTGCATGAGCGACAGATCCGCCGGACCGCGCTGCGCTGCGCTGGTCGGGCCTTACCTCTCGGGCAAGACCAGCCTGCTCGAGGCGCTGCTCTTCGCCAGCGGCACCAGCCATCGCCGCGGCGCGGTCAAGGACGGCAATACGGTCGGCGATCACAGCGCCGAGGCGCGGGCGCGGCAGATGTCGACCGAGCTCAATGTCGCGGCCGCTACCTTCCTCGGCGATCCCTGGACCATCCTCGACTGTCCGGGATCGGTCGAACTGGCCTGGGAGGCGCAAAGCGCCCTCCTGGCCGCCGACGTGGCGGTCGTGGTCTGCGAGCCGGAAACAGAGCGGGTGCTGACCATGAGCCCGCTCTTCAAGTTTCTGGACGACCACCAGATTCCGCACATGGTGTTCATCAACAAGATGGACACCGCCAACGCCCGCGTCAGCGAGGTGCTGGCGGCGCTGCAATCGATGTCTCAGAAGCCGCTGGTGCTGCGCCAGGTGCCGCTGCCCGATCCCGAAGGCAAGACGATCGGCTATGTCGATCTGGTCAGCGAGCGCGCCTACAAATACAAGCCCGGCCAGGCCTCCGATCTGATCAAGCTGCCCGACGATCTGCTCGAGGAGGAGCGGGTGACGCGCGCCGGCCTGATCGAGAAGCTGGCCGATTACGACGACAAGCTGCTGGAACAGCTGCTCGAGGACGTGCAGCCCTCCAAGGACGAGATCTACCGGCATCTGACGCAGAATCTGAGCGACGACCGCATCGTGCCGGTCTTCCTGGGCTCGGCGCTGCAGGATCACGGCGTGCGCCGGCTATGGAAGGCGTTGCGCCACGAGACGCCGGAGGTGGCGCAGACGGCGGCGCGGCTCGGCCTCGGCGCGCCGGGCAAGGAGACGGTGGCGCAGGTGATCAAGACCTATCACGCGCCGCATTCGGGCAAGTTGTCGCTGGCGCGCATCTGGAGCGGCCAGGTGAGCGACGGCATGACGCTGAGCGGCGTGCGCGTCGCGGGCGTGCTGCGGCTGACCGGTGCGCATCAGGAGAAGCTCGCGGCGGCGCAGGCCGGCGAAATCGTGGCGCTGGCGCGGATGGAGGGCGTGGCCACCGGCGCGGCGCTGGCCACCGGTGCGGCGCCCTCCCTGCCGCGGCCGCCACTGCCGAAGCCGGTCTATGGGCTGGCGCTCGTCGCCGAGAAGCGTGCCGACGACGTCAAGCTCACCCCCACCATCGCCAAGCTCGTCGAGGAGGACCCGACGCTCCATCTCGAGCAGAGCGCCGAGATGCAGGAGATGGTGCTGTGGGGCCAGGGCGACATCCATCTGCAGATCGCCATCGACCGGCTGCGCAACAAGTACAACCTGCCGGTGACGGCGCGGAAGCCGCAGATCCCTTACAAGGAGACGATCCGCAAGGGCACGGCGCAGCATGCCCGCTTCAAGCGCCAGTCCGGCGGCCACGGCCAGTTCGCCGACATCCAGATCGAGGTGCGGCCGCTGCCGCGCGCCACCGGCCACAGCTTCACCGATGCGGTGGTCGGCGGCGCCATCCCGCGCAACTACATTCCCGCCGTCGAGGAAGGGGTGCTGGAGTTCCTGCGCCACGGTCCCCTCGGCTTTCCCGTGGTCGACGTATCGGTGACGCTGATCACCGGCCAGTTCCACGCCGTCGACAGCTCGGACCAGGCGTTCAAGACCTGCGCCCGCATGGCGATGAGCGAGGCCATGCCGAAATGCGAGCCGGTGCTGCTCGAGCCCATCCATTATGTCGAGATTGCGGTGCCGAACGCCTTCACCTCACGGGTGCAGCGGGTGATCTCGGGCCGGCGCGGCCAGATCCTGGGTTATGACGCCCGGCCCGGCTGGGAGGGTTGGGACGTGGTCACGGCGCAGCTGCCGCAGGCCGAGCTGCACGATCTCATCGTCGAGCTGCGCTCGGTGACGCTGGGCGTGGCGACATATACCGACCGCTTCGACCACCTGCAGGAGCTCACCGGCAAGCTCGCCGAGCGGGCGATGGCGGGACGCGGCGAGCAGGCGGCGCAGTAACCTTTCGGCTCCCCGCGCGAACCTGGAGGCAGGAGCCCGCCTCGCGCGGGCGTGATTTGCCCCGGTTCCCGGCGCGCCCTATGTGGTTGCGCGGGAAGGGCACGCGACGAGGAGATCATCATGCTGATCAAGCGCAAGCGCGGCTGGGAGCTGCCCGAGAGCGAGGCTACCCCCGAGGCGCTGTTCCACGACCGGCGCGGCATCCTGCGGGCGATGGGCCTGGGCGCGCTCGCCGCGGCCGCGGCGCCGGCCGGGACGGCGCTCGCCGCGGCGCCCGAGGCCGATCCCTCGGCCGGGCTCTATCCCGCCAAGCGCAACGAGCGCTACACGCTCGACCGGCCGATCACCGACGAGAAGCTCGCGACCACCTACAACAATTTCTATGAATTCGGCTCGCAGAAGACCATCGCCGAGGACGCGCAGGCGCTGCCGATCCGGCCCTGGAGCGTCGCCATCGACGGCATGGTCGAGAAGCCGATGACCATCGCCATCGACGATCTGCTGAAGCGCGTCACGCTCGAGGAGCGGCTCTATCGCCATCGCTGCGTCGAAGCCTGGTCGATGGCGGTGCCATGGACCGGCTTTCCGCTGAAGGCGCTGGTCGACATGGCGCGGCCGCTCGCTTCCGCCAAGTATCTGCGCATGGTGACCTTCGAGAATCCCAAGGTCGCGCCCGGGCAGAAGCAGTTCTGGTATCCCTGGCCTTACGTCGAAGGCGTGACCATGGCGGAGGCGACCAACGAGCTCGCCTTCCTCGTCACCGGCATGTACGGCAAGCCGGTGCCGCGCCAGGATGGCGCGCCGCTGCGCCTGGCGCTGCCCTGGAAGTACGGCTTCAAATCGGTCAAGTCGATCGTCAAGTTCACCTTCACCGACCAGCGGCCGGTCAGCTTCTGGGAGAAGCTGCAGAGCAGCGAATACGGCTTCTGGGCCAATGTGAACCCGGCGGTGCCGCATCCGCGCTGGAGCCAGGCGACCGAGCGCGTGCTCGGCGAAGAGGGACGCCGGCCGACGCTGCTTTACAACGGCTATGGCGAGTACGTCGCGTCGCTCTATCAGGGAATGGAGGGCGAGCACCTCTTCATGTGACGGTCGGCGGATGGCGCTCAGATGACGTGGAAGACGTAGAGCAGAATGATCACGGGGATCGGAATCCCCAACGCCCAGAGCAATACGCCGCGCATGTGGCACCTCCATGGTCTGGCAAGGTAACAGGGCGGGGCGGTCTTTCGATCCCGCGCGATGCGGATGCCGGCGCGACATCGCCTCAAAAATGCCATCGAGTTCGGGATAGTTGAGCGCAATCGTTACCGTTGGACGCTTTGCAGCCCGGCCGCGCGCGACTAGAATGCGGCCGGTTTTCCCTCCCGGAGGTAGATGATGCATGCACGTCTCGGCTTCAGCGTGGTCGCCATCGGCCTGCTGCTGTCGGCCTGCGGCAGCACCACCGGCGACCGCGCGGTGAGCGGCGCCGGTATCGGTGCCGCGGCCGGCGCGGTCGGCGGCGCGCTGCTCGGCGTCCCGCTCGCCGGTGCGGCCATCGGCGCCGCCGCGGGCGGCGCGGTCGGCGCCGCGACCACGCCGTCGCAAGTGGACCTCGGCAAGCCGGTCTGGAAGTAGCGCGGCCCGGTCAGCGGCGCGGGCCCGACCGCAGGCACGGCCGGAGCGCCGGGCCGCGACAACGGCATCGATCCGCCGACCATAGCCGCGCCAGCCTCGGGCTGGCCCCGCCACAAGATCGCGCTGACCGGTCTCCAGCCGACATCCTGCCGGATAGGCTGCCGGCGAGCCTGGCGCCGAGCGTCGCGCCCGTCGCCCTTCAGCGCCGGTAGGGGAAGCAGCGGCCGCGGTTGAGATCGAGGCCGAAATGGTCCGCCAGCGCGCGGATCGCGGCGCCGTGCTCGGGATAGGGATCGGCATTGCCGGCGCCGACGATGATCGGCCGGAAGCCGCGGTCCTCCTGCCCGCCGGGCGGCAGCATGGCGGTGGTGAGCGGATTGCCCTCGCCATCGCGCAGCGTCAGGAACAGCGGCATCACGCGCTGGACATGCGCCTTGAGGCCGATCTCCTGCTCGATGAAGTTGCGCGAGGGTGGCGTGAAGCTGTGCTCGGCCTTGACCTTTTCCTGGCAAAAGAACTTTTCCACCGCGTGATGCATGATCTGCGATTTGTCGATCGCTTCGGCTTCGGTCTCGAGCCGGAACCAGGTCTTGCCGTCGGGAGCGTCACAGACGTAGCGCATGCATCCTCCAGCGATATTCTCTAGAAACTGGGCGCTCGAGTTGAGCGTGGCAAGCTGCCGAAAGGGGCAAGATGACGGAACTCGATTTCACCGGCCGGACCGCGCTGGTCGTCGGCGGCTCGAGCGGCATCGGCAACGGCATCGCCCAGGCGTTTCGTCTCCACGGCGCGACGGTCCATGTCTGGGGCACGCGGCTGCGTGCCGAGGATTACGCCGGCGTCGAGGGCTCGGATCTCGCCGGCCTTCATTACGATCGGCTGGACGTTGCCGATGACGGCGCCATCGAGCGCTATCGCCCTCCTTTCGCCCGTCTCGATATTCTCGTCCTCGCCCAGGGCATCGTCATCTACCGGCGAGGCGAGTTCAAGCCCGAGGGCTTTCGCCGCGTGGTCGAGGTCAATCTCAACAGCGTGATGGCCTGCAGCGCGCGCTTCCATGACATGCTCGCCGCTTCGCGCGGTGCCCTGATCATCGTCAGCTCGACCGCCGCCTTCCATGCGACGCGCGGCAACCCCGCCTACAATGCGTCGAAGAGCGGCGCCTATGCGCTGACGCGCACCTTGGGCGAAGCCTGGGCCGGCGACGGCATCCGCGTCAACGGCATCGCGCCGGGGCTGGTCGACACCAAGCTCACCAAGGTCACGACCGAGCATCCCGAGCGGCTCGCCGCGGCGCTGGAGCGCATTCCGCTGGGACGGCTGGGCACGCCGGCGGACATGGCGGGGGCGGCGCTGTTCCTGGCCTCGCCGCTCGCCGCCTATGTCGTCGGCCAGACCATCGTCGTCGATGGCGGGCTGATCCTGTGAGCGCAAGCAGGCGAAGAGGAGCGGGGCGATGAGCGAGCGAGCGGCGCCGAGCGAGACCAGCGGCGAGTTCCTGACGCTGCACGAGCTGGTCAAGGCGGCGAAGATCAACCTTTCCGCCAACATCTGGGACTATCTCGTCGGCGGCGCCGACAGCGAGACGACGGTGAAGCGCAACCGCCAGGCGCTGGACTTGCTCGCCTTCCGCCCGCGCGTGCTGCGCGACGTTCGCGCATCGACTGCGGCGGGACGCTGCTCGGCCGCAGGTTGCGGCTGCCGCTGCTGCTGGCGCCGGTGGGCTCGCTCGAATCCTTCGCTCCCGCCGGCGCCGCGACCGCGGCCAAGGCGGCCGGCGCCTTCGGCGTGCCGATCATGGTGAGCTCGGTGACCCAGCCCGGGCTCGAGGCGACGGCCGAGGCGGCGGACGGTCCCAAGATCTTCCAGCTCTATGTCCGCGGCGACGAGGGCTGGACCGATGATTTCGTGCGGCGCGCGCGGGACGCCGGCTACGACGCCTTCTGCTTCACCGTCGACACCGCCGTCTACAGCCGGCGCGAGCGCGACATCGCCAAGCGCTTCGCCAAGCCCTGGCGCCAGCGCGCCACCGGCCAGTTCTTCCAGGCCGGGCTCAATTGGGACCATGTGAAGCGCTTCAAGGACAAGCACGATTTGCCGTTGATCCTGAAGGGCATCGCCACCGCCGAGGATGCGGAGCTCGCCTGCGCGCACGGCGTCGCCGCGGTCTATGTCTCGAACCATGGCGGCCGCCAGCTCGATCACGGCCGCGGCACGCTCGACATCCTGCCCGAGGTGGTCCAGGCGGTGGGCGGCCGCGCCGAGATCATCATCGATGGCGGCTTCAGCCGCGGCAGCGACGTGCTGAAGGCGATGGCGCTGGGAGCGCAGGCGGTGGCGGTGGGGCGGCTCTATTGCTACGGGCTCGCCGCCGCGGGCGAGGCCGGGGTGATGCGCATCCTCGAATTGCTGGAGACCGAGATCGCCACCTGCCTCGGCCTCCTCGGCGCGGCGCGGATCACCGCGCTCGACCGCTCCTATCTCCACCCCGCGGCGCCGGTGACGGCGCCGCATGTGCTGAGCGCCTTTCCGCTCCTCGATCCCTAGCGCGACGCGCAGCGTCGTCGCTGGCGGCGTCAGCCGTTGCGTCAGCAACGGCGGGAGCCGCACCGATCGAGCTTAGGCTAATTGAGTCTGGCCCCTAGCGCGACGCCGCAGGCGTCGTCGCTGGCGGGCGTCAGCGGTTGCGCTCGCAACCGCGAGAGCCCGCTCAATGCCGGTAACGCTCCCGTCCCGCTCAGATCTTGTGCGTCGAGAGCAGCAGGCTGGTCTCGGAATTCGAAATCCCCTTGATCAGGCGGATGCGCTGCAGCGCCTGATCGAAGGCCTCGAGGCTGTCCACGCCGAGCTCGACGACGATGTCCCAGCGGCCATTGGTGGTGTGAAGCGCCTGGACCTCCGGGATGCCGCGCAGCGCCTTGACCACCGCGGTGGCGTGCTCGCCGTCGACCGCCACCATGGTGATGGCGCGCACGCGCTGCGGCTCGGCCTCGGGCTTGAGCCGCACCGTGAAGCCGCCGATCACGCCGTCGGCGATCAGCCGATCGATGCGGTTCTGCACCGTGCCGCGCGAGAGCTTGAGCAGCTGGGCCAGGGTCGCCACCGGCAGCCGGGCGTTGTCGCGCAGCGCCGCGATCAGCCGTCGATCGGTGTCGTCCATCGTCGCCTCGACAATTTGCCAATACAGTATGACTATTTGTCCAATTTATGGCTCATTTTGTCAAGGATGACGGCTTTTCGTTGGCATCCCGGCGCGAGATGATTGAGGGCGATGCGTGGTCCTAGCACCGGGATCACGTTCGGCGGAGACCTCCACCATGCCTTCGAAGCCTGTGCTGCTGCTGACCGATCCCGCGCATTTCGAGGTCTCCTACACGATCAACCCGTGGATGCGGCCCGGCGCCTGGGCCGAAGATCCGGCGGGTCATCTGGTCGCCGCCCGGCGCAGCTTCCGCGCGCTCGCCGCCGCGCTCGCCGCCGCCGGGGCGCGGCTCGAGATCATGCCCGGCGTCGCGGGGCTGCCGGACATGGTGTTTCCCGCCAACGCGGCGGTGCTGCTCGACCGCCGCGCGCTGCTCGCGCGGTTCCGCCACCCCGAGCGCCAGGGCGAAGAGCGGCATTTCGAGGCCCTCTTCCGCGCGCTCATGGCGCGCGGGGTCGTCGATGAGGTCGCACGCTTCCCGGCGACCTGCTTTCAGGAAGGGGCGGGCGACTGCATCTGGGACGCGCTCCGCGGCCGGTTCTGGGCCGGTCACGGCCAGCGCTCGACGCGGCAGGCGGCCGACGAGGTCGCCGCCTTCTTCGGCCAGGAGGTAACCGCGCTCGAGCTGGTCTCGCCGCGCTTTTATCATCTCAACGTCTGCTTCTGCCCGCTGAGCGGCGGCGAGATCCTTTACTACCCGCCGGCGTTTTCCGCCGCGTCGCTGGCCGCGATCCGCGACCGCGTCGCGCCCGCGGACCTGATCGAGGCGACCGACGAGGACGCCGCGCGCTTCAACGTCAACGCCGTCAACATCGCCGACCGGCTGGTGATGGCGAACGCCTCGCCGCGCCTCGTGGCGCGGCTGGCGGAGCGCGGCTATCGCGTGAGCGAGGTCGATCTCCGGCCGTTCATCATGTCCGGCGGCGGCGCCTATTGCATGACCCTGCGTCTCGACCGCCGCAGCGCCGCCGCCGAAGCCTTGCGGCGCGCCGCCGGCTAGCGAGGGAGAACGCGATGACCGAAGATACGATGCTGAGAGATCCGCCGCCGGCAACCCGCGACGGCTATCTCGCCCTCGAGCATGCCTACGGCGCGCGCAACTACAAGCCGCTCGATGTCGTCCTCACCCGCGGCCTGGGGGTCTGGGTCTGGGACGTTGACGGCCGGCGCTACCTCGATTGCCTGTCGGCCTATTCGGCGGTCAATCAGGGGCATTGCCATCCGCGCATTCTGGCGGCGCTCACCGAGCAGGCGTCGCGCCTCGCCATAACCTCGCGCGCCTTCATGAACGACCAGCTCCCGCTGTTCTACCAGGAGCTCTGCGCCGTCACCCGGTCGCACAAGGTCCTGCCGATGAATTCAGGCGCCGAAGCGGTGGAAAGCGCGCTCAAGGTCGCGCGCAAATGGGGCTATGAGGTGAAGGGCGTGCCCAGGGACCGCGCCGAGGTCATCGTCTGCGCCAACAACTTCCACGGCCGTACCCTGACGATCGTGGGATTCAGCACCGACCCCACGGCGCGCGACGGCTTCGGCCCGTTCACGCCGGGATTCCGCATCGTGCCCTTCGCCGACGCCACCGCGCTCGAAGCGGCGATCACCCCCGATACGGTGGCCTTTCTGGTCGAGCCCATCCAGGGCGAGGCGGGGGTGATCATTCCGCCTGCCGGCTATTTCAAATCGGTGCGCGAGATCTGCACGCGCCACAACGTGATTCTGATCCTCGACGAGGTTCAGACCGGGCTCGGCCGCACCGGCCGGCTGCTCGCCGAAGAGCATGAAGCGATCGAGGCCGATCTCACCTTGATCGGCAAGGCGCTGTCGGGCGGGTTTTATCCGGTATCGGCGGTGCTCTCGAACGACGAGATCCTCGGCGTGCTGAAACCCGGCGAGCACGGCAGCACCTTCGGCGGCAACCCTCTGGCCTGCGCCGTCGCGCGCGCGGCGCTCCAGGTTCTGATCGAAGAGGGCATGGTCGAGAACGCCGAGGCGATGGGCGCGCGCTTCCTTGCCGGCCTCAGCGGCATCAACAGCCCGGCGGTGAAAGAAGTGCGCGGGCGCGGCCTGATGATCGCCGTCGAGCTCGACGCGCAAGCGGGTGGCGCCAGGCGCTATTGCGACGCGCTGCGCCGGCGCGGCGTCTTGTGCAAGGACACCCACGATCACACCATCCGCGTCAGCCCGCCCCTGGTGATCACCCGCGGCGAGATCGACTGGGCGCTCGAGCAATTCGACGCGGCCTTGACGCATCCGGAAGCGGCATAGGCGGCGCCCTGCCGTTGCCTTAATCCGCCGCCTCGGCGGAGCGGGCCGCCGCCAGCAGCGCATCCGCCATCCGCCGCCAGTCCGCATCGGGGATCTGCTTCAAGGCGGGTCGCGCTGCGACCTGATCGGCGACCGCATCGTGGCGCGCGGCGGTCGCCGGCGCCATCAGCGGCGTGATGCCCGCCTCGGCGATGGTCGCGGCGGATTCGCGCATCTCCGCCGCCCGCCGCCTGCCATGCTGCACGACGCGGCTGATGAGATATCCCGCCTTCTCTTCCCAGTTCATCTCGGGGAAGGTCTCGTCGAGCGAGGCGATGATGGCGTCCTCGACGCCGTAGCGCCGCGCCGTCAGGAAGCATTCGACGGCGAGCGCCTCCAGCCCCTTGATCATGATGCTGCGGCACATCTTGATCGCCGAGGCCTGGCCGATGACGGCGTTGCCGACCTCGAGCCGCATGCCGGCGGGGGCGAGCAGCGCGGCGAGCTCGCCGGCGGCGGCGCCGCCGAGCAGGATCGGCACTTTGAGCCCGTAAGGCGCCACCGCCGCCAGCACCGCGGCCTCGACATAGGCGGCGCCGGAGCGCTCGACCGCGGCGGCGTTGGCGCGCTTGGTCTCGGGCGAGACCGAGTTGATGTCGAGGAAGATCTGGCCGGGGCCGAGATACCGTCCCGCTGCCTCGGCGACCGGGCGGGCCGAGGCGGCGGTCACCGCCGAGATGACGATGCGGGCGCCGGCTGCCGCCGCGGCGGCGCTGTCGCAGGCCGTCGCGCCGGCCGCCGCCGCCGCCGCGCGCAGCGGCGCGGCGGTCGCTGCCTCGTCGAGGAGGATGTCGTAGGCGGCGACGCTGTGGCGGCCCGACGCGACGAAGCCTTGGGCGAAGATGCGGCCGACCTCGCCGAAGCCGATGAGGGCGATGCGGTTGGGGTCGTTCGTCGTCGGCATGGCAGGCTCTCCGGGCGCGGCGCGGTGGTGGCCATCTCTTCTGGCGCATCGCGGCGCCGCGCGCAATCGGCGCCGGACCCCGTCCCAAAGGGTGAGGATCGCCGGGCGGCTCAGGGTGCCGTCACCCGGCCGTCGCGGCCGATTCGCACCGACATGTGGCTGCCATTGGCGGCCCGCGAGGCGAGCGCGATCCAGCTGCCGTCCGGCTGCTGCTTCATCGAGGAGATGTCGAAATAACCGTAATGCCGCAGCGTCTCCATCGCTTGCAACTCGCTGAGCGGCGGCACCGGCGGCATCGCGCCCATATCGGGCCGCGGATTGACGGCGTGCGGCGGCAGCGATGCGGTATCGGGCGGCCGGACGCGCGCCGGCGGCTCGAGCAGATGGACCAGACCGTAGCCGAACTGGACGGCCACCCAGACCAGGAAGCCCGTCACCAGCGCGGCGCGGAGAAGCGCGTGAGGTCGCATACCGCCACAACCGCTGTTGCGCTATCGCTAAACCGCCGCGCGGATCATCGAGTTCCGCGCAACGCGCCGATTGCGCTGCGGCGGTCGCACAACTCTGCGGCGGCGCGAAAAAAATGGCCGGAGCGTTAGCTCCGGCCAGTATGAACAGGGAGGCTTCACGTCTGGGAGACGTAAGGATCCGAAGACCCTTTTCCCGGACCTTTCGGCCCGGAAATCCGCGCTGCGGCACGAGTCCGCCGCAGCGAAATCTGCTGCGTCGCAAAATGCGGCCGCAGCGTCGAAAAGGCCAACGGGAATTTCCGGTAGCACAGTTGCAAAAACTGCATTCCTTGCGCGTCCGGCGGCGCGCGAACCAAATCGCGTTGCAGGCGTTGATCTTGTGCCCATTGGCAACCCCCGGATTGGCCATGGAACTGCCCGTGCTGGACGCTGTGGATAGCGGGGACAACTCGGTTCGAAGCGAGCGGCGCGAGCCGGCGCCGCCGACGCTGATCCCGGGATGGCGCTGCGTGTCGCCGGCGATCGTGCGCGCCGGCGGCGAGGAAGGCTTCGTCGATCTGGTGGCGCTCCATCCCGGGCGCGGCGTGGCGCTGATCGCCTTGCTCGACGCCGGCGAGGAGGCGAGCCCGGAAGAGGCGCGCACGGCGTTTCGCACCATGCTCGAGGAGTCGGGATTTCCCGCGCGCTTTCCCGGCGCGCTGCCGGTGCTGGCGCTGGCCGAGCGCCGTGCCGAGGCCGATCAGCTCGCCGCGTCGGTGGAACGGCGCTTTGCCGCGCTGCCGCGTCCCGCGCTCGCCGCCGAATGGGTCGACTGGGTCGCCGCCCGGCTGGTGCCGACCGCCGCCGAGCCGGCGCCGTTGCCGCCGCTGACGGCCGAGCGCGAGGAGCCGCTTCCCGCCGCCGCGCAGACGCTGCTGCCGCGGCTGACGGCCGAGCGCGAAGAACCGCCGCCGCCCGCCGCGACGCTGCTCCTCACCGCCGAGCGCGGGGAGCCGCCGCCGACGCCTGCCGCCGCGCCGCGCGCCGAGGACGCGCCGCCCGCTTCCCTGTCATCGGACGCGGCTGCGCCGCCGGCCGCGCGCCGCGGCTGGCTCGAGTATGGCGGCAGCATCGGCTTTTCCCTTGGCCTCGTCCTGGCGCTGCTGGTCGGCCTCGCCATGCTGACGCATGGCGCCCGGTTGTTCTAGCTGTTGCGGCCCTCGGCCACCTTGCGCAGCAGGAAGTCGCGGAAGACGGCGATGCGCTTGGAGGTCCTGAGCTCTTCGGGATAGACGAAATAGGCCTCGACCTCGGGGCCGGTGAGCTCGGGCAGGATGCGGATGAGGTCGGCGGTCTCCTGCGCCATGAAATCCGGCAGCGCGGCGATGCCGAGGCCGCTCTCCACCGCGCGCAGGATGCCGTAGACATTGTTGACCATGAAGATCGGCCGGCGCTCATAGCCGGGCCGCGCTCCCGCTTCCCACAGCCAGTTGATGTTGCGCACCGGCGGGCGCGCGTCCTGGCCGTAGACGATGACGCGGTGCTTGTCGAGATCCTCGGGCTTCTGCGGCGTGCCGAAGCGCTTCAGATACTCCGAGGAGGCGTAGATGTTGTAGCGCATGGTCATGAGATGGCGCTGCACCAGGTCCGGCTGGCGCGGCGGCGACATGCGGATCGCGACATCGGCCTCGCGCATGGAGAGGTCGAGCTCGGTGTCGTCGACGACGAGGCTCACCTGGATCTCGGGATAGAGATCGGTGAACTCGCGGATGCGCGGGGTGAGCCAGGCCGAGCCGAAGGAGATGGTGGTCGTGACCTTGAGCGGACCCTTCGGCCGGTCCTTCAACTCCGTCAGCATCGCCTCGGTCATGGCGAGCTTGGAGAACACCTCCCGCGCCGTGCGGTAGAGCAGCTCGCCCTGCTCGGTCAGGATCAGTCCGCGCGCGTGCCGGTGGAAGAGCGGCACGCTCAGGCTCTCCTCGAGCGCGCTGATCTGGCGGCTCACCGCCGACTGGCTGAGGTTCAGCGCCTCGCCGGCATGGGTGAAGCTGCCGGCCTCGGCGACGGCATGGAAGACCCGCAGCTTGTCCCAATCCATGCCGGTCACGCCGCTTACTCTGCCGCTCTCAAGGAGGCCGCTTCCTCGGCGGCGAGGAATTTCTCGGCCTCGAGCGCCGCCATGCAGCCCATGCCCGCCGCGGTCACCGCCTGGCGGAAGATCTTGTCGCGCACGTCGCCGGCGGCGAAGACGCCGGGGATGTCGGTGGCGGTCGAATCGGGCCGGGTGAGGATGTAGCCCTCGGCGTCGAGCGCGAGCTGGCCGCGGAAGAGTTCGGTGACCGGCGTGTGGCCGATGGCGACGAAGAAGCCGTCGCAGGGCAGGACGGAGCTCTCGCGCGTCTTGACGTTGATGAGGCGCACGCCGGTGACCCGCGCCGGGTTCTGCTCGCCCAGGATCTCCTCGACGGCGCTGTCCCAGATCACCCGGATCTTGGGATTGGCGAAGAGGCGATCCTGCAGGATCTTCTCGGCGCGCAGCCGGTCGCGGCGGTGGATCAGGGTGACGCGGGTGGCGTGGTTGGTGAGGTAGAGCGCCTCCTCGACCGCGGTGTTGCCGCCGCCGACCACCACCACCTCCTTGCCGCGGAAGAAGAAGCCGTCGCAGGTGGCGCAGGCGGAGACGCCGAAGCCGCGGAACCGCTCTTCGCTGGGAATGCCGAGCCAGCGCGCCTGCGCGCCGGTGCAGATGGCGAGCGTGTCGGCGACGTAGACGTCGCCGCTGTCGCCGACGCAGGTGAAGGGGCGCTTCGTGAGATCGGCCGAGACGATCAGATCGGTGATGACGCGCGTGCCGACATGCTCGGCCTGCTTCTGCATCTGCTCCATCAGCCACGGTCCCTGGATCACGTCGGCGAAGCCCGGGTAGTTCTCGACATCCGTGGTGATGGTGAGCTGGCCGCCGGCCTGCATCCCCTGCACCAGGATCGGCTGCAGATTGGCGCGCGCGGCATAGATCGCCGCGGTGTAGCCGGCGGGTCCCGAGCCGATGATGAGGAGCTTGGTGTGATGGCGTTGGGTCATGGGGGGCAAGGTTCCAGGCGGTCAGAAACCGAACATATGGTCGAGGCTGAAGGCGCCGCCGGGGCCGAGCAGACCATGATAGCCGAACAGCCGGCAGGTCAGGTCGCGAATGATGACATAGGCGCCGGCGCCGGCGCCGCGCGCGTTGGGCCGCGTCGAACATCTCGTGATAGCGCCAGTAGAGCGAGCCGGAGCAGGGGATCGCCACGCGCCGCCGCGCGATCTCGCGCCCGTCGCCGGCGTGAAGCACGACGTCGGTGGCGCTGGCGGCATGCCAGGGGGTCGAGGCCGGATAGATCAGGTGGCAGAGCGTGTCGTGCGGCGCCTCGCCGAGGCGCAGGAAGAGGCGCGTCGACAGCCCCGGCGGGCGGCCGGCATAGGATTGCGGCTCGCCGCGATAGGTGAGCACGGTGTTGAACACGTGCGCGCCGAAGCTGGTCTCCGCGCGGTGCCCGCTGCTGCGGTCCTCGTAGCGGAAGAGGCCGTGCAGCCAGCCGTCGCCGCTGCCGCCCTCGCTGAAATCGTAGACCAGCTCGAGATGTCCGTATCCCGCGGCGAGATCGGCGCCGTTGATGATCTCGTCGAGCTCGACCGCGACCGACTGGGCGCGCTGCAGCCGGCCGAAGCGATGGCGCGCCGCCTCGCGGCCGGAGCCGTCATAGACGATGAGGCCCACCGGCAGATCCTGCTGGCTCGTCGCCATCGGCGTCGGCAGCGCCTGGGTGCGCCAGGTCGCGCGCGGCAGCACCGGGGCGGGCAGCAGATGGCCCTTGCCGAGGAGATTGCCGAGTTCCGGCAGGCGCGGATCGGGGACGAGGTCGGTGCGCTCGACATTGACATGCGCGATGCGGCGCCGGCCGCGCGCCGTCACCTCGTAGCGCGGGCGCACCACATACTTGCCGGCGCGGATCTCGATCTGCTGCGGCCAACGCGCCTCGGGCAGGAGGTCCGCCACGTCGAGCGCGTAGCTGGCGAAGGGCGGGATCGCGGCGGCGATGCGCTTGACCGCGCCATCCCCCATGAGGTTGAGGCCGACGGCATGGGGCGGGATGGCGCAAGGCTGGCTGTTCTGCACCCAGAGCGTCACGCGCTCGCCCGCATCGGGCGCCGGCAGGCCGGCATAGAAATCCGCCGGCCAGGAATTGGCGTCATGGGTGCAGGAGAAGCAGGCGGCATCGTCGGTGCCGAAGGTATCGAGCGCGTATTTCACCATGTCATGGCCGGCCGCGCCGACCACGTGGAGAAAGAGCTGGCCGGTGAATTCCGGCAGCTCGAAGCGGCGGCGGATCTCGCGGCTGTCGAGCACGATCGAGGCGGTGCCGGCCGGCACCGTCTCGCCCCACTCCGCCAGCACCTCGCCCTCGGCGCCGAACAGCAGCAGCCACAGGCTCACCGCGCCGGCGCCGTAGCCCGCCCAGTAATTGGCGGTGACGAGTCGGGTGGAGAGCCCGCCGGCGTCGCGGAAGAAGGCGAAATTGGTGGCGAAGTTGAGGGGATCGAGATAGCGGCGCCGGTTGGAGAGCAGCGCGTCGGGCAGGCGCAGCGCATCGAGGCTCACCGCCTGCGCGCCCGCCGGCAGCAGGTGGCGGATGTGGTCGGCGGCGCGCTCCGCCTCGAATCCGGCGATGAAGACGGTGCGCGCGCCCGATTCGCCGATCTCGGTCACCGGCTGCGCCGGGCGGCCGAGCACCGGACGCCCGATCGCCGTCACGTCCTGGACGTAGCAGCCGGCGATGTCGAGCGCGGAGAGATCATAGAGGTCGGAGAGCCCGTCGACGCAGCCTTCGGGGTCGTAGACCGCGACTTTGCCGCGGCCGAGCCGCTCCAGCAGCGCCGGCATGGCACGCGCCGCCAGCGGGTGCGTTACCGCCTTGAAGAAGGCGTTGCCGCCCCGGCTGTTGCTGAAGGTCTCAATCCTGAGTTGCATCTGAGCGCTTGACTGCTTCCGCCCCTGCCATGACTTAGCAAGCGAGAGGGTCGAATACTAGACCGAATCCCCGTTCCGGGACTGGCAGGCGGCAACCCGCCTCGCTAGGTTCCGCCGCCATGGCGGTTTCCGGCAATCGTATCGGCGAGCTCACTGTCGAGGAGCGCTCCTGGCGCCTGGCGCTGTGGGCGGTATTTCTCGTCACCGTGGCACGGCTCTTCTGGCTCGAGCTCGGCCAGGCCGACCTCTACCCTGACGAGGCGCAGTACTGGCTGTGGTCGCTGCACCCGGCCTTCGGCTACTACTCGAAGCCGCCGATGGTCGCCTGGCTGATGGCCGCCACCACGGCGCTCTTCGGCGACCAGGAGATGGGGGTCCGGATCGCCGCGCCGCTGCTTCATTTTGTCACGGCGCTCGTCCTCTACAAGCTGGCGCGGCGGCTCTACGACGCGCGGGTGGCGCTGTGGTCGGCGATCGCCTACGCCACGCTGCCGGGCGTCTCGGCCTCGGCGGCGATCATGTCCACCGACGCGCCGCTGCTGCTGTGCTGGACGGTGGCGCTCTACGCCTTCGTGCGCGCGCGCGAGCCCGGCGGCGGGCGCTGGTGGATCCTGGCGGGGGGCGCGGTCGGGTTCGGCCTCCTCAGCAAATACGCGATGGCGTATTGGCTGATCTCGGCGCTGATCTTCCTGCTGCTGTTCCGCGACGAGCGCCGGCATCTGAAGCGCTTCTTCGCGGCCGCGGCGCTCGGCCTCGTCATCTACGCGCCCAATTTCTACTGGAACGCGGCGCATGGCTTCGTCAGCTATCTCCACACGCGCGACAACGCCGATCTTGGCGGCCCGCTGTTCCACCCGTTGCAGTTCCTCGAATTCTTCGGCTCGCAATTCGGCGTCTTCGGCCCGGTCTTCTTTGCCGCGCTCATCGTCATCGTGGCGCTGGCGCGGCGCAGCCTCGGCGAGCGCCGTGCGGCGCTCCTCGCCTGCTTCGCCTTGCCGACGCTCGCCATGATGCTGGTGGTGAGCGTGCTGTCGCGCGCCCAGCCGAACTGGTCGGCGCCGACTTTCGTCTCCGCGGTGGTGCTGGTGGTGGCGTGGCTGCTGGGGCAGGGCCGGGCGCGCCTGGTCGCGGCCGGCATCGTGCTCGACATCGTGATCGCGCTGATCGCCTTCACGGCGCCCGCTGTGGCGCCGCTCTTCGGCGCGTCGCTGCCGGCGCGCTACGATCCGCTGCACCGGCTGCGCGGCTGGAAGACGCTCGGCCGCACCGTAGGCGAGATGCTCGCCCGCCATCCCGGCACCCTGCTGATGACGGACGATCGCGAGCTGACGGCGGCGCTCGTCTACTACGTCCGGCCGCATCCCTTCGATGCGCTCAAATGGAACGGCGCGGGCGGCATCCACGATCAGTTCGACCTGACGGCGCAGCCGGAGCGCGATATCGGTCGCAACTTCATGCTGGTGGCGAAATCGCCGGAGAACGTGCAGCGCATCCTGTCGCGCTTCAAGAGCGTCGAGCCGCTCGATCAGCACATCCTCATCAGCGACGGTCCCGGAAGCTTCCGCACCTATCGGATCTACTGGCTCGACGGCTTCGAAGGCTATCGTTCGGAGGGCGCCGCTTCCGGCGACGGCTGAGCTCCTGGGCGGGAGAGGTCGAGCCCGGCGCGGGCGAAACCGCGCCAGGTCGCCCAGGCCGCGACGCCGCCGATCGCCGCGCCCATGACGACGTCGCTGAGATAATGCGCCGTGATGATGATCCGGCTCGCTGTCACCAGCAGCGCCGCCGCCAGATAAAGCGCGCGGCCGCGCGGCCAGAGCAGGTAGAGCGCCACCGCCAGCGCCGTGATGGTCGCGGCGTGGCCCGAGGGAAAGGACCAGTAATCCGCCTGGCCCGCGCCCCAGGTGAAGCCGTAGAACCCGTCGGCGAAGAGCAGCTTCGGCCGGGCGCGGCCGAAGATCAGCTTGACGATGTCGGCGACGATGCCGGCGCTCGCCACGGCGACGAAGACGAAGAGCGCGCGCCGCGCCCAGAGCGCCAGCTCCGCCGCCAGGCGCTGGTCGCGCGCGGCAAAGCCGGCAAGGCGAAAGGTGGCGAAGATCAGCGCGCTCACGACGAGATAGCCCTTGCTCAGCCCGAACTGGGTGATGAACTGGAAGACCGCGCGCAGCGTCGGATCGCTGTCATGGAAGAAGCGGGCGACCGGGCGGTCGACGAACGCCATCGACAGCAGCAGCACCAGCAGCAGCGCCAGCGCCGGCAGCGCGAGGCGCCGCGGCGGCCCGATGGCGCTGAGCCGCCGCGCCAGCCGATCATCGCGCAGGAGGGCGCGGTAGAGCAGCCAGCTCACGCCGTAGACGATGAGGCCGGAGAAGACCACGTCGGAAAGGAAGTGCCCGCCTTGCGCCAGCCGTGCCAGGCCGATGACCGCGCCGAGCGCGATCGCCGCGCCCTTCGCCGCGCGCCGGCGCTTGCGCTCGCGGACGAGAAAGGCGAAGGAGACGAGATAGAACCCCATCGCCGGATGGCCTGCCGGAAAGGAGCAGTTGCGCCGGCAATTCGCCGCCGGCAGCGGCGCCGGGGTGAAGGGCTCGGTGCCGCCGAACGCGGTCACCTGGCTCGGCCGGGCGCGGCCCCAATGGTCCTTGAGCACGGTGTTGACCAGCAGGCCCGGCCCCAGCGCCAGCGCCAGCAGCAGGAAGGCGGCGGTGCGGCCGTCGATGCGCAGGACCGGGCGGCCGCGCAGCAGCGAGGCGAGGTAGAGCGCGATGACGCCGACGACGATCGCGTCGGTGAGATAGGGAACGCCGGCATAGATCGCGCGCACCGGTGCCCATTGCGCCAGGAAGAAGCCGCCGTCGGGCCGGTAGAACAGGCCGCTCGCCCAGAGATCGACGCCGGGAAACAGCAGGAAGAACGCCCCCGCCAGCACCAGCGCCGCGATGTAGGAGCCTAGCTGGGCGGCGATGCCGCGGTTCATCTCAAGCGACCTCGGCGAGGCGCAAATCCAGGCGGCGGCGGATCTCGGCGGCGGCGCGCACGGTGTCGTCGGGCGGCGTGTAGCGCCAGCTCTCGATCGCGCCGGTGAAGGGGCGCGTGATGCCGGCCGCGCGCATCGCGCCGTGGAAGCGCGCGAATTTGTCGGAGCCGCCCTCGAGGTCGACGATATGCACCGGCTTGCCGGTGGCCGCCGCCTCGCTCACCATCGACACGGAATCGGCGGTCGCCAGCACCGCATCGGCAAGCCCGAGCAGGCCGAAATAGGGGTTGTCGCCGTTGCCGTCCCAGATATAGGCGGGCAGCCCGGCGAGGCGCTGGCGCAGCAGTTCGATAGTCTCCGCGCCGGTGCGGCGGGACGGCGTGATGGCGATGCCGTAGCCGGCGCGGGCCAGCGCCGCGAGCTGGTCGGCGAAGGCGGCAAAGCGGGCGCCGGCGAGGCGGTAGACGCGGTTGTCGCCGCCGAGCAGCACCGCCACCAGCGGCCGCGGCAGCGGGGCGAGCAGCGGCGCGAAGCGGCGCGCGCCCTCGGCGAGGAGCGCCGGCGTCACGCGGTGGACGGCGCCCAGCGTGCGGAACACGTTCTCGCCGCGGGCGGGGTCGTGGCCGGGCACCACCATCAGGTCGATGTCGCGGCGGGCGAAGCGCGGGTCCTGCACCTGCACCCAGAAGATGCGGCCGCCGCTGGCGCGCTTGGCCGCGAGCGCCGGCGCGGTGGCCAGCCGGCCGCAGGCGATGAGCACCTCGGGCCAGGGCGGCGCCAGCCGGTCGCCGGCGGGATCGAGCGCCAGCAGCGGCTGCAGCCACAGCATCGGCGTCAGGTGCCGCCACGGCGCGCGGATGACCAGGCGCTTCTCGCGGAACGGCAGCCCCAGCGCCTCGGCCAGCCCGATCACCTGGTTGGCCATGCCGATCTTGCCGTCATGCACCACCCAGACGCCGCCGGCCGCCATTCCCACCTCTGCCCATTCCCGCCGCGGCGGTGTTACCCCTGCGCCGGCGGGGTTGCAAGCATTGCCGCCGCCGCAGGGCTACCCGGCTTGCAATAATATTACCGTGTAATACGATGGCCGCCGCGCGGCGCTCGCCGGCTGGTCACTCTCATTCCGGATGGGCCTGGCAGCACTGCCCTGTTTCAGAGATTGTTGGATGCGCCGCATCAAGCTCGACAAGATCGATCGCCGAATCCTGCGCGATTTGCAGGCCAACGGCCGCATGACCAATGTGGAGCTGGCCAAGCGCGCCGGCATCTCGGCCCCGCCCTGCCTGCGCCGCGTGCGCGCGCTGGAAGAGGCCGGGTTCATCCGCGGCTATCATGCCGAGGTCAATCCCGAGGCGCTGGGCTATGGCGTCACCGTCTTCGCCCAGGTCGGCCTGTCGAGCCAGGCGGAGCCCGATCTCAAGGCGTTCGAGGCGCTGGCGCTCACCTGGCCCGAGGTGCGCGAAGCCCACATGCTGGCCGGCGAGACCGACTTCCTGCTCAAGATCGTCGCCACCGATTGGGACAGCTATCAGCGCTTTCTCACGACCAAGCTCACCGCCGCGCCCAATGTCGCCCATGTGCGCTCGGCGCTCGCGATCCGCGCCTCGAAATACGAGCCGGGCGTGCCAATTGACGTTGATGCCAAAGAATAGTGGGGCGCCGATCGACCTCCTGATCTTCGATTGCGACGGCGTCCTCGTCGACAGCGAGGTGATCGCCCGCGAGGCCGTCGCCGCGGCGCTGGCGGCGATCGGCCACCCGCTTCCCGCCGAGGTCATCGGCGAGCGCTTCGTCGGCATGAGCAACAAGGACATGTATGCGGCCCTCGAGCGCGACCGCGGCGCGCCCTTGCCGGCGAGCTTCGATGCCGAGATGAACCGGCTCGCCGCCGAGCGCTTTGCGCGCGAATTGCGGGCGATGGCCGGGCTCGCCGCCATCCTGCCGCGGCTGCCGCAGCGCCGATGCGTCGCCTCCAGCAGCACGCCCGCGATGCTGGCGCGAAAGCTCGACTGGGCCGGGCTCGTCGCCTGGTTCGAGGGCGCGGTGTTCAGCACGGCCATGGTCGCGCGGGGCAAGCCGGCGCCCGATATCTTCCTTTATGCCGCCGAGCGGATGGGTGCGGCGCCGGGGCACACTCTCGTCATCGAGGACAGCGCGCCGGGCATCGCCGCGGCGAAGGCGGCGGGGATGACCGCCTTCGGCTTCACCGGCGGCAGCCATTGCCGCCCCGGCCATGCCGAGCGTCTCGCCGCTGCCGGCGCCGATCTGATTTTCTCCGAGATGAGCGCCTTGCCGGCGCTCGTCGCTCAGCGGAACGCGACCTTCACCACTTCATAGGAGCGGGCGCCGCGCGGCGTCGACACCTCGACGCTCTCGCCGATGGTCTTGCCGATGAGGGCGCGCGCCAGAGGCGAGGTCACCGACAGCCGGCGCTGGGCGATGTCCGCCTCGTCCTCGCCGACGATCTGGTAGACCACCTTCTCTTCCGTCTCCTCGTCCTCGAGCGTGACGGTGGCGCCGAACTTGACCACCTTGCCCGAGAGCTTGGAGACGTCGATCACCTCGGCGCGGGCGATCTTGTCCTCGAGCTCGAGGACGCGGCCTTCGATGAAGCTCTGGCGTTCTCGGGCGGAATGGTATTCCGCGTTCTCGGACAAGTCGCCATGGTCGCGCGCCTCGGCGATGGCACGGATGATCGCCGGCCGGTCCACCGATTTGAGCCGCTTCAACTCTTCCTGCAGCCGTTCGAAGCCGGCCGCGGTCATCGGAATCTTCGCCATGGAAAGAAGCTTCAACCCCCGAGAACTTAGAGTCATTCTAGACTAACGACGACACCGCCGCCCCGGACGTTCCCGGCGCCCGGGGGGTGGCTAGAACGACCCCTCAAAATAGGATTGTAGCGAGGCGACTTCAAGGCTGCCGGCCTTCAAGGCGGCAATCGCCTGAACCGCCGCCCGCGCGCCGGCGACAGTGGTGAAGTAGGGGATGTTGTTGGTGAGCGCGGTGCGGCGGAGGCTGAAGCTGTCGGCCGCGGCCTGCGCCCCCTCGGTGGTGTTGAAGACGAGCTGGATGCCGCCCGACAGCATGCGGTCGACGATGTGCGGCCGTCCTTCCAGCACCTTGTTGATGATCTCGACCGCCAGCCCGCGCTCGCGCAGCAGCGCGGCGGTGCCGCGGGTGGCGATCAGGGTGAAGCCCATCTCGATCAGCCGGCGGCAGGGCTCGACCATGGCCTCCTTGTCGTGGTCGCGCACCGAGACGAAGACCATGCCGTGCAGCGGCAGCGCCACACCGGCGCCGAGCTGCGCCTTGGCGAAGGCGCGGCCGAAATCGCCATCGATGCCCATGACCTCGCCGGTCGACTTCATCTCGGGGCCGAGGATGAGATCGACGCCCGGGAAGCGCGCGAAGGGGAAGACCGCCTCCTTCACCGCCACGGCGCGCCGGCGCTCGCGGCTCAGCGAGAAGCCCCGGAGCCGCTCGCCCGCCATGACGCGCGCGGCGATCTTGGCGATCGGCACGCCGGTCGCCTTGGCGACGAAGGGCACGGTGCGGGACGCGCGCGGGTTCACTTCCAGCACGTAGACGGTGCTGTCCTTCACCGCGTATTGCACGTTCATCAGCCCGACCACCCCCAGCGCCTTGGCGAGCGCGGCGGTCTGGCGCTCGATATCGGCGACGACCGCGGGCGGCAGCGAATAGGGCGGCAGCGAGCAGGCGCTGTCGCCGGAATGGATGCCGGCTTCCTCGATATGCTCCATGATGCCGGCGATCGCCACCTCGCTGCCATCGGCGAGCGCATCGACATCGACTTCGATCGCATCCTGGAGATAGCGGTCGATCAGCACCGGGTTCTTGCCCGAGACCTTGACCGCGTTCGCCATGTAGCGGGCGAGGCCGGCGGGCTCCTGGACGATCTCCATGGCGCGGCCGCCGAGCACGTAGGAGGGGCGGATCACCACGGGATAGCCGATGCGCTGCGCCACCGCGTCGGCTTCCGCCGCCGAGGTCGCGGTGCCGTTCTCCGGCTGCTTCAGGCCGAGGCGCTGCAGCAGCTCCTGGAAGCGGCGGCGGTCCTCGGCGAGATCGATGGCGTCGGGCGAGGTGCCGAGGATCGGAATCTTCGCATCCTCGAGCGCCTGGGCCAGCTTCAGCGGCGTCTGCCCGCCGAGCTGCACGATGACGCCGAGCAGGCTGCCGCGGCGCTGCTCGACGCGCACCAGCTCGATCACGTCCTCGGCGGTGAGCGGCTCGAAATAGAGCCGGTCGGAGGTGTCGTAATCGGTCGACACGGTCTCGGGGTTGCAGTTGACCATGATGGTCTCGATGCCGGCCTCTTTGAGGCTGTAGGCGGCATGGACGCAGCAATAGTCGAACTCGATGCCCTGGCCGATGCGGTTGGGGCCGCCGCCCAGGATCACCACCTTGCGCCGGTCGGAGGGATCGGATTCGTCCTCGGGCGGCGTGACCCCGTCGCCCTCATAGGTCGAGTACATGTAGGGCGTGAGCGAGGGGAACTCGGCGGCGCAGGTATCGATGCGCTTGTAGACGGGATGGATGCCGCGCCGCGCCCGCAGCGCCGCCACCGCGCTCTCCTCCGCCTGGGCCAGCTCGGCCAGCCGCGCATCGGAAAAGCCCATCTGCTTGAAGCGCAGCAGGCCCGGCGCGTCCTGCGGCAGGCCGTGGGCGCGGATCTCCGCCTCGGCGGCGACGATGGCGCGGATCTGCTCGAGGAACCAGGGATCGTATTTGCAGGCGGCGTGGATCTCCTCGGTGTTGAGGCCGAAGCGGTAGGCCTGGGCGATGACCAGCAGGCGGTCCGGCGTCGGCCGCGCCAGCGCCGCGCGGATGGCGTTGCGGTCGCCGCTGGCGGCGCCGGCGATGTCGATCTCGTTGAAGCCGGTGAGGCCGGTCTCCATCGAGCGCAGCGCCTTCTGCACGGACTCCGCGAAGCTGCGGCCGATCGCCATGGCCTCGCCCACCGACTTCATCGAGGTCGAGAGGATCGGCTCGGCGCCGGGGAACTTCTCGAAGGTGAAGCGCGGCATCTTGGTGACCACGTAATCGATCGTCGGCTCGAAGCTCGCCGGCGTGACGCGCGTGATCTCGTTCTTGAGCTCGTCCAGCGTGTAGCCGACGGCGAGCTTGGCGGCGACCTTGGCGATGGGAAACCCGGTCGCCTTCGAGGCCAGCGCCGAGCTGCGCGAGACGCGCGGGTTCATCTCGATGATGACCAGCCGCCCGTCCTCGGGATTGACCGCGAACTGCACGTTGGAGCCGCCGGTATCGACGCCGATCTCGCGCAGCACCGCGATCGAGGCGTTGCGCATGATCTGGTATTCCTTGTCGGTGAGCGTCAGCGCCGGCGCCACGGTGACGCTGTCGCCGGTATGGACGCCCATCGGGTCGACGTTCTCGATCGAGCAGATGATGATGCAGTTGTCGGCGTGGTCGCGCACCACCTCCATCTCGTATTCCTTCCACCCCAGCACCGATTCCTCGATCAGCACTTCGTGGCTGGGCGACGCGCGCAAGCCGCCGCGCACGATCTCCTCGAACTCGGCGTTGTTGTAGGCGATGCCGCCGCCGGTGCCGCCGAGCGTGAAGGAGGGGCGGATGATGGCGGGCAAGCCCACCGCGCCGAGTGCGGCCACCGCCTCGTCGAGCGAGCGCACGAGGCGGCTCTTGGGCGAGGCGAGGCCGATGCGGTCCATCGCCTCGCGGAAGAGCTGGCGGTCCTCGGCCTTGGCGATCGCGTCTTCCTTGGCGCCGATCAGCTCGACCCCGTGGCGCCGGAGCGCGCCCGAGCGCGCCAGCGCCATCGCGATGTTGAGCGCCGTCTGCCCGCCCATGGTCGGCAGCAGCGCGTCGGGCCGCTCCTTGGCGATGATGCGTTCCACCATCTCGGGCGTGATCGGCTCGATATAGGTGGCATCGGCGAGACCGGGGTCGGTCATGATCGTCGCCGGGTTGGAATTGACGAGGACGATGCGATAGCCCTCTTCCTTGAGCGCCTTGCACGCCTGCGCCCCGGAATAATCGAACTCGCAGGCCTGCCCGATCACGATCGGTCCCGCGCCGATGATCAGAATGCTCTTGATGTCGGTCCGTTTGGGCATCTGCCGGCCGCGTTACCTCTGCCGCTCCATCAGCGCGACGAAGCGCTCGAAGAGATAGTGGCTGTCCTGCGGGCCGGGGCTGGCCTCGGGGTGGTACTGCACCGAGAACACCGGCTGGCCCTTGAGCCTCAGCCCCTCGTTGCTGCCGTCGAACAGCGAGACATGCGTCACCTCGGCGCTCGCCGGCAGGCTCTCCGGCAGCACGCAGAAGCCGTGATTCTGGCTGGTGATCTCGACCTTGCCGGTGGCGAGGTCCTTGACCGGATGATTGGCGCCGCGATGGCCGATCGGCATCTTGCGCGTCTTGCCGCCGAGCGCCAGCGCCAGCAGCTGATGGCCGAGGCAGATGCCGAAGAGCGGCGTGCCCGTCGCCAGCACCGCGCGGATCGTCGGCACCGCATAGGCGCCGGTGGCCGCGGGATCGCCCGGCCCGTTCGACAGGAAGACGCCGTCCGGCCGGTGGCGCAGGATGTCCTCGCCGCTCGCCGTCGCCGGCACCACGGTGACGCGGCAGCCGAGGCTCGCCAGCATGCGCAGGATGTTGCGCTTGGCGCCGTAATCGACGGCGACGACGTGGAAGCGCGGCTGCGCCAGCCGGCCATAGCCCTGGCCCTGGACCCAGCCCGTCTCGTCCCAGGCGTAGGTCTGGCGGCAGGAGACCTCGAGCGCGAGGTCCATGCCTTCGAGGCCGGGCCAGCGCCGCGCCTCTTCCTGCAGCGCCACCGGGTCGATGCGGCCGTCGGGGGCGTGGCAGAGCGCGCCGTTGGGCGCGCCGCCGTCGCGGATGCGCCGGGTGAGCCGCCGCGTGTCGATGCCGGCGACGCCCACCAGCCCGTGCGATTTGAGCCACGCGTCGAAATGCTGCGCCGCGCGGTAATTGGCCGGCAGCGTGATGTCGGCGCGCAGCACCAGCCCGCGCGCCGCCGGGGTCAGCGTCTCGATGTCCTCGGGATTGGCGCCGACATTGCCGATATGGGGAAAGGTGAAGGTGATGATCTGGCCGGCATAGGAGGGATCGGTCAGGATCTCCTGGTAGCCGGTCATCGAGGTGTTGAAGCAGACCTCGCCGATGGCGGTGCCGGCGGCGCCGACGCCGCGCCCCCAGAAGACGCTGCCGTCGCCCAGGACCAGCGCCGCCGTGGCGCCGGGCGGGCGCGGAGAGGCGTGCGTCATCGGCGCGTCGGTCACGATCGCGGTACCTCGTGCTCGCTTGTGGTGGACCGTCCGCGCCGCCAAGGCCCGCGATCGGACAACCAAGGTGAGATAGCTTCTGGAAGGAACCGCGTCAAGCGCCAAGCTCCACGCGAAGTCCTCGCGAATCCAATTACTTGGATTCGGGGCAGGGAATTGCCAGGCGGGGCGCCGTTGAGTAACGTCCGCACGATTCAGGCGATCAGGCGCGGAGGACGCGATGCTGCGGCAGAGATTCACCGAAGCGCTGAAAGCGGCGATGAAGGCGCGCGACGAGCTCGATGTCTCGACCCTGCGGCTGGTCATCGCCAAGCTCAAGGAGCAGGATATCGACGCCCGCGGCAAGGGCAAGTCCGAGGCCATCGGCGACGCCGAGATCCAGCAGATGCTGCTCGGCATGATCAAGCAGCGCCGCGACTCGATCGCGCTCTACGAGCAGGGCAAGCGGCCCGAGCTTGCCGAGAAGGAGCGCGGCGAGATCGCCATCATCGAGCGCTTCCTGCCCAAGCAGCTCGGCGATGCCGAGCTCGAGGCGGCGGCCAGGGAGGTGATCGCCGCCGTGGGCGCCCAGGGCCTGAAGGATATGGGCCGCACCATGGCCGCGCTCAAGGAGCGCTATGCCGGCCAGATGGACGCTGCCAAGGCGAGCCAGGTGGTAAAGCGCCTGCTGGGCTGACCGCCCGAAAGAGACGCGGGCGGCAGGTGCGCGGAGGTTGAACCGGCGCGGGTTTCGGGCGTTAATCCAGAGTTGCGCGCCGTCCGCCGATATTCGCCCCTGCTGGTCGTGCTGCTCGGCCTTGCCGGCTGCGCCGCGCCGCCGCCCCCGCCGCTGCCGCCCAAGCCGTTCTTCACCCAGCAAGGAACGGCCTCCTGGTACGGCAAGTCGCATCAGGGCAGGCTCACCGCCGATGGCGAGCGCTTCGACCAGCATGCCTTCACCGCCGCCCACCGCCGCCTGCCCTTCGACACGGTGCTGCGCGTCACCAATCTGGAGAACGGGCGGACGGTGACGGTGCGGGTCAACGACCGCGGCCCCTATGTGGACGGGCGCATCATCGACCTTTCCGCCGCCGCCGGGGCGGCGTTGGGGATGCGGCAGGATGGCGTGGCGCCGGTGCGGCTCGATGCCTTCGCCGCCGACCAGCCGAAGCGCTGAGCGGTCGAACGCGCTCGCGGCACGGCGCGCGCGACACCCGGCTTTCGCTGGCGGGGCGCGGTGCGCTACACTCGCGACCGCCGCCGGCATCGCCTGAGCCGTCGGCAGAAAGCTGGAAGCAGCGAGCTCATGGCCTTCCCGCCCGGGTTCCTCGACGAGTTGCGCGCGCGGGTCTCGCTTGCCGCCATCGTCGGCCGCCGCGTGACGCTGGTAAAGCGCGGTCGCGAGTACATCGGCCTCTGCCCCTTCCACAAGGAGAAGACCCCGTCCTTCAGCGTCGTCGAGGACAAGGGCTTCTATCACTGCTTCGGCTGCGGCGCCCATGGCGACGTCATCGGCTTCTCGATGCAGCAGGAGAATCTCGACCTTTCCCGAAGCGGTGGAGCAGCTCGCGCGCCAGGCCGGGCTCGAGCTGCCGCGCCAGACGCGCGCCGAGCGCGAGACCTCCGAGCGGCAGGCGACGATTCGCGGCGCGATCGAGGCCGCCTGCGTCTTCTTCGAGGAGACGCTGCACGGGCCGCAAGGCCGCGAGGCGCGGCTCTATCTCGATCGCCGCGGGCTCGATCTTTCGACGCTGCGCCGCTTCCGCCTGGGGCTTGCGCCCGAGGCGCGGGACGGGCTGAAGCGCGCGCTCGCCAAGACCTTTCCCGAGCCGCTGCTGATCGAGGCCGGGCTGCTGCGCACTCCCGAAAGCGGTGCCAGCTACGACTATTTCCGCAAGCGCATCATCTTCCCGATCGGCGACCGGCAGGGCCGCGTCATCGCCTTCGGCGGCCGCGTGCTCGACGAGGGCCAGCCGAAATACCTCAATTCGCCGGAGACGCCGCTGTTCCAGAAAGGCCGCGTGCTTTACGGCTGGGCGCAGGCCCGCGCGGCGGCATCGCGCCAGCCCTCGGCGATCGTCACCGAGGGCTATATGGATGTCATCGCGCTGCACCGCGCCGGCTTTACCACCGCCGTCGCCCCGCTCGGCACCGCGCTCACCGAGGCGCAGCTCGAGGAGCTGTGGCGGCTGGCGCCTGAGCCGGTGCTGTGCTTCGACGGCGATGCCGCGGGCCAACGCGCCGCCGGCCGGGCGCTGGAGCGGGCGCTGCCGCTGCTGAAGCCCGGCCAGAGCCTGCGCTTTGCCACGCTGCCGGAGGGCGAGGATCCCGACACGCTGGTCCTTCATCACGGCGAGGCCGCCATGAGCGAGGTGCTGGCCCGCGCCAAGCCGCTCGCCGAGGCCCTGTGGCAGCTCGAGACGGCGCAGCCCAGCGATACGCCGGAGCGCCGCGCCGCGCTGGACCAGCGGCTGGAGAACCGCGTGCGCTCGATCGCCGATCGCTCGGTGCAGGAGCATTATCGCAGCTTCTTCCGCGAGCGGCTCTTCGCCCTCGCTCGCCGCCCCGGCCGCCGGCCGGGCCGCTTCCGCCGCCCTCCCGGCGCCGCGCGCGAGCGGCCGGGCCTTGCCGAGACGCCGCCCGCGGCCGATCCGAGGCTGTTGCGCCGGCGCCAGCAGGAGGTGCTGCTGGCCGCGCTGCTCAATCACTCCTTCCTGTTGCACGAGGTCGCCGAGGAGCTGGCCGAAGTGCAGCTGGGGGACCCCCGCCTTGACAAGCTCTGCCACGAAATCTTAAGACTTCACGCCCTAAATCCGGATCTTGACGGTCCGATGCTCAAGCTCCACCTCACTGAGAATGGGTACGCCAGGGTCGTGCAGGGGGTGCTGTCGCCGCAGGTGCTGAAACACGCCGCTTTCGCGCGACCGGAAGCGGATGCAGAAACGGTCCGGATGGGTTGGATCGATACCAGAGACCGGCTACAACAGCGTCACGTGACGCAACAGGTGGCGGAAGCTGCGCGGAGCTTCGTCGAGGATGTCAGCGACGAAACCTGGGGACGGTTGCAGCAGACAGTGCTTGAGACGAACAAAGAGGATGACGGCGCAACGGGAGGGGGAATCCGTTGAGCGGCGGCCGGGCTGCCGGGGGGCGGCGCAGCGGAGGTATCGTCGGCGGAGTGGGACGGGCGGGCTGGGCACCGCGCGGCGTCCCATCGTCGCGTTTGGGACGTCATTGACGGGCGGGATCAGAGATGGCGAGTAAGGCGGGTAACACGGCGGAGCCGGCCGAGGCGCGAGAGGAAGCGGCGGAGGCGCCGCTTCTCGATACGATCGCGGCCTCGATCAAGAAGATGGTCGCGCGCGGCAAGGAGCGCGGCTACGTCACCTATGACGAAGTGAACGCGGCGCTGCCGACCGAGCAGGTCTCCTCCGAGCAGATCGAAGACACCTTGGCGATGCTGTCCGAGCTCGGCATCAACGTGGTCGAGAGCGAGGAGAGCGACGACGCCGCCGCCTCGGGCGAGGAGGGCGAGGGCGAGGCGCATGCCGGCGGCAACCTCGACGACGAGGATATCGGCCGCACCGACGATCCCGTGCGCATGTATCTGCGCGAGATGGGCTCGGTCGAGCTGCTGTCGCGCGAGGGCGAGATCGCTATCGCCAAGCGCATCGAGGCCGGCCGCGAGATGATGATCGGCGGGCTCTGCGAGAGCCCGCTCACCATGCGTGCGCTGATCCTGTGGCGCGACGCGCTCAACGAAGGCAAGATACTGCTGCGCGACGTCATCGATCTCGACGCCACCTATGGCAGCGCGTTCGCCGAGGAGCCCACCGGCGAGGAGGTGGAGGCGCCGCTGGTCGCCGAGGGCGAGGACCCCGTCGAGGGCGAGGCGCCGCCGCCCGAGGGCGCGCTGCCGCCCGGCGAGGAAGGCGAGGAGGGCGAGGACGCCTCGATCTCGCTGGCGGCGATGGAGGCCGAGCTCAAGCCCAGCGTGCTCGCCACCCTCGAGACCATCGCGCAGCTCTACAAGAAGCTGCACAAGCTCCAGGATCAGCGCCTCGCCACCATGCAGGAAGGCGAGGAGATCACCAAGCAGTCGGAGCGCAAATACGAGAAGCTCAAGGAGCAGATGATCGAGGCGATGAAGAGCGTCCGCCTCAACAACACGCGCATCGAGCATCTGGTCGACCAGCTCTACGGGCTCAACCGCCGCATGGTCGCGGCCGAGGGCAAGCTGCTGCGGCTCGCCGAGGCCTGCGGCGTCAAGCGCCAGGACTTCCTCAACCACCATATGGGCCAGGAGCTCATCCCCGATTGGACCGCGCGGGTGAAGCGGCTGCACGGCAAGGGCTGGGGCTCGCTGGTCAACAAGCACGGCACGGAGGTGAAGAACCTCCGCGGCGAGCTCGCCGCGATCTCCGAGGGCGCCGGGCTCTCGCCGCTCGAGTTCCGCCGCGTCGTCCAGACCGTGCAGCGCGGCGAGCGCGAGGCCGGCCGCGCCAAGAAGGAGATGGTCGAGGCCAATCTCCGCCTCGTCATCTCGATCGCCAAGAAATATACCAACCGCGGCCTGCAGTTCCTCGATCTCATCCAGGAAGGCAATATCGGCCTGATGAAGGCGGTCGACAAATTCGAATACCGCCGCGGCTACAAATTCTCGACCTACGCCACTTGGTGGATCCGCCAGGCGATCACCCGTTCGATCGCCGATCAGGCGCGCACCATCCGCATCCCCGTGCACATGATCGAGACGATCAACAAGCTGGTGCGGACCTCGCGCCAGATGCTGCACGAGATCGGCCGCGAGCCGACCCCCGAGGAGCTCGCCGAGAAGCTCGCCATGCCGCTCGAGAAGGTGCGCAAGGTGCTGAAGATCGCCAAGGAGCCGATCAGCCTCGAGACGCCGATCGGCGACGAGGAGGATTCGCATCTCGGCGACTTCATCGAGGACAAGAACGCGGTGCTGCCGCTCGACGCGGCGATCCAGGCCAATCTGCGCGAGACCACGACGCGCGTGCTGGCGTCGCTGACGCCGCGCGAGGAGCGCGTGCTGCGCATGCGCTTCGGCATCGGCATGAACACCGACCACACGCTCGAGGAGGTCGGCCAGCAATTCTCGGTGACGCGCGAGCGCATCCGCCAGATCGAGGCCAAGGCGCTGCGCAAGCTCAAGCATCCGAGCCGCTCGCGCAAGCTGCGCAGCTTCCTCGATACGTGATCAGAGGACAGATGTCAGGGATCAGGGATCAGAAGGGGGCGCGTTGACACCGCCCCTCTGATCCCTGATACCTGATCCCTGTCTTCTGACTTCTGATCCCTGTCATCTGGTTTCGGGCCTGTAGTTCAGCTGGTTAGAACGCGCCGCTCATAACGGTGTTGTCGCAGGTTCGAGTCCTGCCGGGCCCACCAGCCTTCGCTCGCGAAGCGAGCGAAGGCTGCCGCGCCGGAGCCCGAAGGGCGAAGGCGGGCGATGCGTCCGCGAGCTACGGCTCGGCAGGCCGGGAAGCTCATTTATGGTCTACGTGTATATTCTTCGAAGCCTGGCGCATGTCGGGCGCTACTATGTCGGGATCACTGCCGACCTACGCGCCCGCTTGAAAAAGCACAACGCCGGCGAAGTTTCACACACCTCGAAATACGTCCCGTGCGCGATCAAGACCTACATCGCATTCTCTGACGAAAAGCAGGCGCTCGCATTCGAAAAATATCTGAAGTCGCCGTCGGGCAGAGCCTTCGCGAAGAAGCGGCTTTGATGACGCTGACACGCTTGCGACAAGCAAGACCCGACGGCCGCCGGGTCTGCCCCGGCGGCCGTCGCAAGCGGCCTCACGCGCGGCGATGCCACCCGTGATGCGACGTGAACAGCTCGTTCGCCACCTGCTGCTGGCTCGGTGACAGGCCCGCATAGAGCGGCTTGAACGCGGCCAGGAAACGCGCCGTGTTCTCGTCGCGGACCTTGGCGAAGTCCGCGCGCAACGCGATGCGCCGGATCGCGTCCATCGGCCGCTGCTCGTGCCGCGCCGTCGTGATCGCCCGGTCGAGCGCCTGGGCGTTGTCGCGCATCGCGGCGGCGACCGGCGCCCATTGCGCCTCCTGCGCCGGCGTGATCTTGAGCTCCGCCTTCAGGAAGGCGATCTTGCCCGCGACGCGCTGTCCGGGCAGCATCCGCTCTCGCGCCCAATGGTGCACGCCGGATTGCGCCCCGCCGGCAGCGGCGGCGGGAGGCGTGGTCTGGGCGAAGGCGGGGACGATCCCGATGGAGCCGACGCCGGCGAGCAGCGCGGCGGCAAGGAATGGTATGCTCACTCTCATGATGACTGACCTCGATCTAAGCGGGGCACTGCGCCCCTTCACCTTTTATCTAGGCGGCGGGAGACCGGCGCGTGACCGGGGAAGCCCTCAATGACAGCGATTTAACCGGGCTCCCGCGGCACGGGGATGGCGAACGGCGGCGTTCCCTAGAATGACATCGACATATCCCGCGCCGGCGGCGCCCGCGCCGCGGCTTCCGCCGGAGAGAGACTGCCCGCATCGATGCCCGATCGCTCCGCGCCTATGGACGTGACGAAGCCGCCGCAGCCGCCGGCGCGGCTGGCGGCGCTGCGTCGGGCGGCGGCGGAGAACGGGGCGTCCTCGCTGCGTCTGCTGGCGGAATGGCTGGCGCTGCGGCTGCGCCGCGGGCTCACGCTCGACGAGTATCTGGGGCTGCAGCTCTACGACCGCGCCTACTACGGGGCCGCCGAGCGGGGCGCCTTTATCGGCGTGAAGGGCGCCCGGCGGATCCTGCTCGGCGCCAATTTCCGCTTCGATCTCTATGGCCTCATCGACAACAAGATCGCCTGCGACTTCCTGCTCGCCGCGCATGGGCTGCCGGTGATGCCGACGGTGGCGCTCTATCATAGCGCCGGCGGCCGGCCGTCGCCGTTTCTGCTGCGCAGCGAGGCGGAGCTGCGCGCCTTTCTCGCCGATGCCGGCCAGTATCCGCTGTTCGGCAAGCCGCTGCGCGGCCGGCAGAGCCTGGGGTCGGTCAGCCTCGATCGCTATGAGCCCGCGCGCGACGCCTGCGTGACCCGCGACGGCCGGGAGCTGGCGCTCGATGCCTTGCTGCGCGACATCGCTCGGCATTACGCGACCGGCTATCTCTTTCAACGGCGCGTCAGTCCGCACGCGGCGGCGCGCGCGCTGTGCGGCGACCGGCTCGCCACCGTCCGCGTGCTGACGGCGGTGACCGCGCAAGGACCGCGCATCTGGCGCGCCGCCTGGAAGATCCCCGCCGGGGTCAATGTCGCCGACAATTTCTGGCGCGCCGGCAATCTCCTGGCGCAGCTCGACCTCGCGAGCGGCCGCGTCCTGCGCGCGGTGCGGGCGACGCGGACCGGCTTCGAGCCCGCGACCCATCATCCCGATACCGGCGCGCCGCTCGTCGGCGCCGCCGTGCCGAACTGGCCGGCAGTGCTCGATCTCGCCCGCGACGGCGCGGGCGTCATGGCGGATCTGCCGCTGCTCGGCTGGGACATCGCGCCGGTGGATGCCGGCGCGCTCGTCGTCGAGGTCAACCAGATCCCGGATTTCCGCCTGCATCAGATCGCCGACCGGCGCGGCATGCTCGATCCGGACCTGGCGAGCTTCCTGCGCGAGCGGAAAGCCGACGCCGCGGCGTGGCGCCGACAGCAGATGGGCCGGTAGCGGCCTCGGCCCGCCCGCGCCTATTTGACAAGGATGACGCCCGACTGCTGGTTGCCGTTGCTCGACGCGGAGCAGGAGAAGCTGAAGGCGGCATCGTTGTAGTCCTTGTCGTCGGGATTGCCGCCCATGTCGTTCCAGTCGAACCATGCCGTCTGCCCTGCGCCGAGCTCGGCGCAGCTCGGCGCGGCATCGGAAAACGGCGTCGTGAAGCAGCTTCCCTGAGGGGGTGCGGTCGGCGACTTGCCGGTCGGCGCCACGAACACCTGGAGGCTGCAATTCTGCGTCACGGCCGGATAGGCCGCTCCGTTCGGATCGGGCAGGTGCGAATAGAAATAATGCACGCTTCCGGGCGTGCCGCCATACTGGTTGTTGCCGTACCAGTCCTGACGATAGCCGGCATAGTATTTGCCGTCGGTCTCGTTCACCAGCGCGAAGCCGATCCGCTGCGTGCTCGCGATATGCAGGGTGACGCTGCCGGACGAGGTGCCGAGGTTCGAATAGATCCGCGTCAGGGCCGAGAGCGGCGGGATGCTGCTGCCGTCGCAGGGCACCGGGTACCAGTCGACCGAATTGGCATCATAGGCGCTGCTGTTGAAGCTGCCGAGCTGGATGCTGGCGGTGACGACCGGGTTTTCGGCGGTGGCGCTCGCCGCGGCAGGCATGGCGCTCACGAACAGGCTCATGAAGGTCGGCTGGACCTGCCCGGCGGCGGCGACCGCGATGGTGTAGCCGGTTACCTTCCGATGCGCCGACAGCGAGCCCGGCGTGACCGTGAACTTGGTGCTCGTCGCTGCCGGCAGGTTCTTGAGGGCGGCGTTCATGTAATTGGTGGCCGCCGCCACGGCGGTGGCCGGACAGGCCGGGCTGGTATAGGCGCTGGCCCCGGCGAGCGCCGCGGAATTGACCGCGCCCTGCAGCGCCGCCTCGAATTGCGCCGCCCGCGAGAAATCGACCGCGACGCCGACGGCGGCGATCAGCGGCACCAGCATGATGGCAAAGAGCGCCGCGACGATGCCGGTTTCCTCGCGCCAGTATCGTCGCGCCAGGGACAGGCTCGGCGATCGCGCCGCGGTCGGGGATCGCCCTTGCGTCATCTCAGTCGGCGGCGACGGCGATGGTGTTGCGTGGCCGGGCATAGGCGATGCGCGTCAGGGTGATTTCCGCCGGCAGGACGAAGCTGCTGAAGGCGGTGTAGACATAGGTGGCCTGCACCATGACGACGCTGTCATCGGGGTTGGGCACCAGCGAGGCGGCGAGCGTCGCGGCGTTTGCCACCGGCGCGGCATCGCCGCAGGAGGTGTTCTGCCAGGCGACCGCCACCGATCCCGTCGCGGAATTGGCGACCTCGACGATGGCGCCGGCGAGCGGCGATGCCGCGAACGGCGTCATCACCAGCTGCGCGCCGGTGCAAAAATTGGCGATGGCCGCGGCGTTGACCGAGTTCTGCGCGGCGACGAGGTTGGCCAGCGTCTGCGCCGCCTGCCGCAGCTTCATGTCGACGCGCAGGATTTCGCTCGTCTCGACGCAGCCGAGAATGAGCAGCAAGAGCAGCGGCACCACCAGCGCCGTCTCGACCAGGACGCTGCCACGCTCGTCGCGGCTGAGCCGCCTCACGGGAAGGGCTCGTTCTGGAAGGTGACGGTTGACATCAGCAGCAGGCCGCTCTTGCCGCCGAGGAACTCGCTCAGCCACGGAATGATCGGGGTGCGGTAATAGGCGACCTGCACCATCACGTCCTGCCCGGCGGCGCCCGGCACGAATTGCGGATCGAGCAGCGTCCCGTTGCCGTCGACTTTTGCTGTCGTGAGCGCGGCGAAGCTGTTCGCGGCCTCAACGTCGTATTGCACGCTGCCGCAGGGAACGAGAGAGCTCACATCGGCGCAGAGCTGCGCGGTGAACGGCGTCGGCGATCCGCCCGCCATCTGCACCTGTCCCGTCATGATGAGGCGGGACGCGTCGCGCGCGGCATTGTCGAGCGCAGCCTGGGTGAAGAGCGCCAGGCCCATGTCGACGGCCATGCAGGCGAGCAGGATCGTGACCGGGCCCGCGATCGCGAACTCGACCGCCGCCACGCCGCCGGTGTCGCGCAGCAGCGCTTGCGCAGCGAGCCGCCGCCTGGCGACGCGACGGCCGCGGGAAAGGAACATGCTTGCCTCCGCGCGGCGAGAACGCCGGGGTTTCATGATTCGCACGGCGATTCTACCGCCACAACGTCGCGCCCCGCCCGCGGGTTCCCGGGCGCGTGGCGCTTTCCGCGGCGAAATCATTCGGGGTGGCTGTGAGCTTTCTGCGTCATCGCAGGGAACTCCCGGCAACCTCTGGGCGTTCGGCAATCGCCCTGGTTGGACAGTGAGGCAAGGCACAACAACCGTCGGTCCCCAGGGCGCATCGTTCCAAAGGAAAGCGAGAGCACTCTATGACGAAGATTTTGCGGCGGCTTCGCAAGGACGAGAACGGCGTCACCGCCTTGGAATATGGCCTCATCGCGGCGCTGGTGGCGCTTGCCATCGTCGGCACGGTGACGACCATGGGCACCAATCTCACCAACGTATTCACCGCCATCAATACCCAGCTCACAAACGCGCTCCCCAAGACCTGAGCGGGGAGCGGGTCGATGTTTCTTTCGGCTTCGGGTGGCACATGCAGGCAGGACTTTACGTTGCGGCGGCGGTTATCTTCATAGTCGCCGCCGGCAGCGACCTTCGACATCGCCGGATCGGGAACGAGCTGGTCGTGGCGCTTCTCGGTATCGCGGCTTTGCGCCTGTGTCTCTTCGCCGGGCTCGCGGCGGCGCTGTCGTCGGTGCTCGCAAGCCTCACCATCGGTTCGCTGCTCGTCGTCGCCTATGGGCGAGGCTGGATCGGCGGCGGCGACGTCAAGCTGATCACCGCCGCCTGCCTCTTCTTCGGTGCCCACGACATCCCGGCCTTCATCCTCGCCACCGCGCTCGCCGGCGGCGTCGTGTCGCTCGCGGCCCTGGCCCATGCGCTGACGCAGCGCGTCGCGGCGCGGGGCAGCGCCGCGATCCCGGCCGCCACCATCCCCTATGGCGCCGCCATCGCTGCCGGCGGCCTTTGGGTGATGCTGGCACCGGCGCTCCGGATGTGAGGCGGCGATGCGCGCGCGGCTCATCCTCGTCCTGGTGCTGATCCTGTCGCTCGGCGGCGCCGCGCTCGTGCTCTACGGCGGAGGGAACGGCGCCGCCGCGCCGCAGCCCAAGCCCGAGCATCGCATCCTGGTCGCGGCGGCGCCGCTGCTGGTGGGCACGCTCATCCGCAGCGAGGACGTGGAGTGGCGGAACTGGCAAGGCGCGCTGCCGCCCCATGCGATCGAGCAGCTTGCGGCCAAGCCCGGCGCCCGCGACCCGCTCGCGGACGTCACCGGCGCCGTGGTGCGCCGCGCGCTCGATCGCGGCGAGCCGGTGGTGAGCGACGTCATCGCCAAGCCGGGCGACCGCGGCTTCCTTGCGGCCGTGCTCGATCCCGGCATGCGAGCGCTTTCGGTCTCCGTCAACCTCGCCTCCGGCACGACCGGGCTCATCTATCCCGGCGATCGCGTCGACGTCATCCTCACCCAGACCTTCAAGGAAGGCGACGCGCCCGCCGGGCGTCGCTCGGCCGGCGAGACCGTGGCGCAGAACCTGCGCGTGCTCGCCATCGACCAGCAGATACAGCCGGCACGCGCGGAACCGGCGCTCGAGGCGCGCGGCGTGCGCGCGGTCACGCTGGAGGTGACGCCGCGCCAGTCGGAGCGGATCGCCGTCGCCGCCGATCTCGGCAAGCTGTCGCTCACGCTGCGCAGCCTCCTGAGCAGCGCGACCGACGCCGCGAGCGCGGCCGGCGCCGCGGCGGAGCAGAAGCCGGTCTGGGCCGAGGACGTGTCGACGGCGCTGCGCGACAACATCCCCGCGGCGCGGGGCGAGGCGCGCGGCGCCCTGGTCATCATGCATGGCGGCAAGATCGAGACCGAAGCCAAGGCGAAGTGAGTACCGCTCGAGGCGATGGAGGCGGCAGATGGCATGGGCGCGCGGCGCGGTTCGGGGCTCGATCATTCTCGCCTTGGCGATGGCGCTGAGCACCGCGGCGGGCGCGCAGGAAAGCGCCGCGCCGGTGCTGCGCCCGGCCGCGCCGCAGGTCGCGGCAACGCAGGGCTCGCTGCATTTGCAAGTCTCGGAGGGGCGGCTCATCGAGCTGCCGCGCGCCGCCGCCACGGTCTTCGTCGCCGATCCCGCGATCGCCGATGTCCAGGCGCCGACCCGCACCAGCGTCTTCGTCTTCGGCAAGTCTCCCGGCCGCACCTCGGTCTTCGCGCTCGATGCCACCGGGCACCCGATCATCGCCCGCGACGTGGTCGTGGCGCATGACATCGCCGATCTCGAGCAGCTGATCAAGCAGCAGGTGCCGGGCGCCGCGGTGGTGGCGAGCTCGACGCCGGCCGGCATCGTGCTGCGGGGATCGGTGCCCAGCCCCGACGCTGCCGAGGCGGTGCAGACGCTCGCCGCGCGCTTCGCCGGCGAGAAGGGCGCGGTGATCAACCGGCTCGCCCTTCCCGCCGCCACCGAGGTCAATCTGCGGGTGCGGGTGGCGGAGGTGGACCGGCAGATCACCAAGCAGTTCGGCTTCAACTGGAACGCCATCGCCAATCCTGGCGCTTTCAGCTTCGGCCTCTTCACCGGCCGGACCTTTCTCTCCAGCGGCGCCGGCGCTCTCTCCAGCGCCAACCAGATCGTGCCGGCGCCGGTGCTCGCCACGGGCGCGTCGATCCCCGGCAGCATCCTGGCCGGGGTCCAGACCAGCCGGGTCAGCGCCGACACCCTGCTCGACCTGCTGGCCGAGCAGGGGCTCGTCACCATCCTCGCCGAGCCCAACCTCACCGCGATCTCCGGTCAGCCGGCGAGCTTCCTCGCTGGCGGCGAGTTCCCCATACCGGTGGCGCAGATCAACAACACCACGACCATCGAGTTCAAGAAGTTCGGCGTCAGCCTCGAATTCGTCCCCACCGTGCTGACCGACAACCGCATCACCATCAAGGTGAAGCCGGAGGTGAGCCAGCTGTCGAGCGAAGGCGCCATCCAGCTTCAAGGCATCACCATCCCGGCGCTGTCGGTGCGGCGTGCCGAGACCAGCGTCGAGCTTGGCAGCGGCCAGAGCTTTGCCATCGCCGGCCTCATCCAGAACAACAGCAGCACCGACATCACCAAATATCCGGGGCTGGGCGACGTGCCGGTCCTCGGCACGTTGTTCCGCTCATCGAGCTTTCAGCGCAACGAGTCCGAGCTCGTCATCATCGTGACGCCCTATATCGTGCACCCGGTCGCGAGCGCCGAGGCGATGCGGCTGCCCACCGACGGCTTCGCGCCCGCCACGGATCTCGAGCGCATCTTCCAAGGCGCCGCCGCCAAGGCGGCGCCGGCGGCGAGCCCGCACAGTCCCGGTATCGGCCTCGGCGGGGAGCGCCTGCTGGGCGATGCCGGCTTCACCCTCGAATGACAGGAGGCATCATGTCCGCCCGCCCGGCCAGGCTCCTGCTCGCCGCCGCTGCGCTCGCGCTCGCGGGGTGCGCCGGCGCCCCCGATCTCTCCGGCCTGCCGGAGGAGCAGAACCCGCCATCGCTTCGGGTCGAGCACACGGTCGAGCATCACGTCGTCCGCCTCGATCCCCGGCACGGTGAGATCGCCGCCTCGGACCGTGAGCAGGTGCGGGCGCTGCTGGCGGCGGCCTCGGGCGAGCCGGGAACGGAGCTGACGCTGCGCGGCCCGCAATCGCACGAGCGGCTGGAGCGGCTGGCGCGCAGCCTCGGCGCGCTCGGGCTCGACGCCTCCCGCCATCCCGTCGCCATCGCGGCGGGCGAGGTTCCCGGCGAGCAGACCATCGGCGAGGACCGCGTCGATCTCGTCGTGTCGCGCTACCGCGTGATCGTCCCGCCTTGTCCCGACTGGTCGCGGCCCGACGCGCTGGGCAATCAGAACACGATCGCCAGCAATCTCGGCTGCGCCACGGCGGTGAATTTCTCGCTGATGCTGGCTGATCCCCGCGATCTCGTCGCGGGACGCGGCAGCGACGTCACCGCGGCGGCGCCGGCGGCCGATGCGGTGGCCGCGCTGCGTGCCGGCAAGGACAAGCCGATCCCGTCCGACCAGCAGCCGCCCAACCTCGTCTCGATCCAGGGGGCGCAATGACGCTGCTCGAACGGCCGCGACTGACGGCCTCGCGCGGCGCGGCGGCGCGGCGGCGGATCCGCGTCTTCGTCGGCGATGCCGACAGCGAGGCGGCGGCTCGGGCCGCGCTCGCCGATGTCTGCGGTGATGCCGGCGACATCCAGCGCGGCACCGTCGACCGCGCCGTGGCACTGCTCGCCGACGAGCGCTCGCCGGAGCTGCTGGTGGTCGATCTCGGCGACAGCGACCTGCCCGTCTCCGACATCCATCGCCTGGCCGGCGTGTGCGAGCCGGGCGTCCATGTCATCGCCGTGGGCGCGCGCAACGACATCGGGCTCTACCGCGACCTGCTGCGCGCCGGCGTGGGCGATTACCTGGCGAAGCCGCTCGCCCAGGACCTGCTGCGCCGCGCCGTGCTCGACGCGCTGGAGGGCTGCCAGCACCCGGCCGAGCCCAAGCTTGGCAAGCTCGCGGTGCTTGCCGGCAGTCGCGGCGGCGTGGGCACGACGACGGTGGCGACCATGCTCGCCTGGCATCTCGCGGAAAAGCAGGGCCGCCGGGTGGCGCTGGTCGATCTCGACCTCGCCGGCGGCGATTGCGCGTTGCTGCTCAACCTGAAGCCGGCGAACGGCCTGCGCCGCGCGTTGGAGGCGCCGGAGCGGATCGATCCGCTGCTGATCGAGCGCACCATGGCGCGGCACGGCGACAAATTGTGGGTGATGAGCGCGGAGGAGGATTTCGCCGACGACCTGCTGCTGCAACCGGCCGCGCTCGAGGCGCCGCTGCGCGCGCTGCGGGCGCAGTTCCACTACGTCATTCTCGACCTGCCCCGCACGCTGCGCCGGCTGTGGCCCGCCTTGCGCGACGAGGCCGGGGTGCGGATCATCGTTGCCGATCCCGTGCTGTCGTCGCTGCGCGACGTGCGCCGCTTCGGCCGCGCCGGCGAAGGCCGTGCCAAGGCGGGGCAGACCCTGCTGGTGGTGAACCGCCAGGGCGAGCATGGGCGCGCGGCGATGAAGCTCGACGAGTTCACCAAGGCCGCCGAGATGACCGCCGCCGTCAGCCTGCCCTACGATCCCAAGGTCGTCCTGGCGGCGGATACCGGCAGCCCGCAGGCGTTGCACGCCACCCGCATCGGCGCCGGCATCGGCCGGCTTGCCGGCGAGATCTCCGGCCAGCGCGCGACGCTGCCGCTCTGGCGCAGGCTCTTCGCGTGAGCGCGCGCAGCTTCGGCCGGCGCCTGCAGGAGCTGCCGCGCGAGGCGGCGGCGCCGGAGAGCGCGCCTGCCGAGGCCGCGGCGATGGCCGACACGGCGTCGAAGACCCGCATCCGCGACGCGCTGATGCTGCGCATCGACCCCGCCGCCGCGGTGCGGATGGGACGCGAGCGGCTGAGCACCGAGGTCAACCGGCTGGTCTCCGAGATCGCCACCGAGCACAGCGTGCAGCTCAACGAGCGCGAGGAGATCGCGGTTGCGACCGAGCTGCTCGACGACATGATCGGGCTCGGGCCGCTGGAGCCGCTGCTGCGTGACGACACCGTCACCGACATCCTGGTGAACGGGCCCGAACGCGTCTATGTCGAGCGTCACGGCAAGCTCGAGCCGACGCGCCAGCGCTTTCGCGACAACGCTCATCTCGTCAACGTTGCCCAGCGCATCGCCTCGGCCGTCGGCCGCCGCATCGACGAATCGAGCCCGATGGTCGATGCGCGGCTCCCGGACGGCAACCGGGTGAATATCGTCCTGGCGCCACTGGCGCTGGACGGCGCCGCGGTCTCGATCCGCAAATTCTCGCGGCGCTCGATCACCCTCGACGTAATGGCGCAGCAGGGCAACCTCTCGCCCGCCATGGCGCAGCTGCTGGAGATCGCCGCGCGCACCCGGCTCAACATCGTCATCTCCGGCGGCACGGGGTCGGGCAAGACCACGCTGCTCAACGCCTTGTCGCGCCTCGTCGACCGCGGCGAGCGGATCATCACCATCGAGGACACGGCCGAGCTGCAGCTGCAGCAGCCGCATGTGGTCCGGCTCGAGACGCGGCCGCCCAATCTCGAAGGGTCGGGCGAGATCGCCCAGCGCGAGCTCCTCCGCAACGCGCTGCGCATGCGCCCCGACCGCATCATCCTCGGCGAGGTGCGCGGCGGCGAGGCCTTCGACATGCTGCAGGCGATGAACACCGGTCATGACGGCTCGATGTCGACCATCCATGCCAACAATCCGCGCGATGCGCTGGTCCGGCTCGAGAACATGGTGCTGATGGCCACATCCAACCTGCCGAGCCGCGCCATCCGCTCGCAGATCGCCGGCGCGGTCGATCTCGTCGTGCAGCTGGAGCGCATGCGCGACGGCGTCCGCCGGCTCACCCACATCACCGAGGTCGTGGGCCAGGAAGGCGAGGTGGTCACCACCCAAGACCTCTTCCTCTTCTGCGAGGAAGGGCAGGATCGGGAGGGACGCGTGATCGGTGGTTTCGAGCCCACGCGCCTGCGCCCGCATTTCTACGAGCGGGCGCGCCGGCGCGGCCTCGACGCGGCGCTGATGGCGGCGATGGGGATCGAGACGTGAACGGGCTGCAGCTCATCGCCGCGGCGGCCCTGGCGGGAATGGCGGTGGCCGCTGCCATCGGCGTCCTGTTGCCGCGCCGGGACGCGCGCCGCGCCCGGGTGGCGCTTCTGCTCGCGGGCGCCGCGCCTGCCGGCGCCCCGCCCGAGGCGGAAGCGGGCGAGGCGGTGGATGCGCGCCCCGCGGCGCGCCTCTTGCCGCGCGAGATCGTGGCGGGGCTGCGCCGCCTCGGCCTCTCCTTCGAGGATCTCGACGGCGCGTTGCGGCCCTGGCATATGGCGCTTGCCGGAACGGCGGCGGCCGCGGCCGCGCTGCTCCTCCTGGCAGGGCTGCTCCATCTCCCCTGGTGGGCCGCCATCGCCGCCGCGCTGCCGGCGGCTCTCGGCGGGGTCTGGCTCGCCTTCCGAACCGCGCGCGAGCGCCGGCGCGCGCGCTTCCTCGACCATTTCCCCGACGCCATCGATCTCATCGTGCGCGGCGTCAAGGCGGGCCTGCCGGTGGTCGAGGCGATCATGGCGGTCGGCCGCGACGTGCCCGGCCCGGTCGGGCTGGAGTTCCGGCGCATCGCCGACCAGCTCGGCCTCGGCCTGCCGCTGGAGCAGGCGCTCTGGCAATCGGCCGCGCGCGTCGGCGTCGCCGATTTCCGCATCTTCGTCGTCAGCCTCTCGCTGCAGCGCGAGACCGGCGGCAGCTTGGCCGAGACCCTGTCCAATCTCGGCGGCGTCATCCGCCGGCGCAAGGAGCTGCGGCTCAAGACCAAGGCGCTGAGCGCCGAGGCGCGCGCCTCGGCGCTGGTGATCAGCGCGCTGCCCTTCCTGGCCGGCGGCGCGCTCTTTCTGATCAGCCCGAACTACGCCCGGCGCTTCCTCGCCGATCCCCGCGGCGGCTACCTGCTCGCCGGCGCGCTCGCCGAGCTCGGCCTCGGCATCGGCATCATGCGGCTGCTGATCAAATGGAGCGTGCGATGACCGGCGCGGCTGTGCTTGCCGCGCTGGCTGTGCCGGGGCTCGGCGCCGGCGCCGCGCTGCTGCTCTGGCCGGACCGCCGCGCCGACCGCCGCGCGCGCATCCGCCTCGTCGCCGGCGGCCCGGCGATCGCCGCGGCGGAGCCGCCGCCGGAGCGCTGGCATCACCGGCTGGGCCGGCTGCTGTCGATGAGCCCGGCGGTCGGGCAGGAGGAAAGCCGCAAGCTCGCCGAGCTGCTCGCCCGCGCCGGCTTCCGCCAGCCGCGGGCGCTGGCCACGCTGGTCGCGGTCAAGACTCTGGCGCTGCTCGCCGCGGCGGCGGCCGCCTGCCGCTCGCTCGCGCCGCTGCTGCTCGATCGCGCCGGGCTGGCGGCGGCTGCCATGGCGGTGGTGGGGGCGGCGCTGCTCGGCTGGCTGGTGCCCAACCTGCTGCTCGCCTGGCTCGGCAAGCGGCGCAGCCGCTCGATCGAGGAGACCCTGCCCGAGGCGCTCGACCTGCTGGTGATCTGCGCCGAGGCCGGGCTCGGCCTCGACCAGAGCCTGGAGCGCATCGCCGGCGAGATGGCCGGCGCCAATCCCGCGCTCGCCGAGGAGATCGCGACCACCGCGGCGGAGATGCGGATCCTGGCCGATCGCTGGCGCGCGCTCGACAATCTCGCCGCGCGCATCCGCCTGCGCAGCTTGCAGAGTATCGTCAGCATGCTCGGCCAGACGCTGCGCTACGGCACGCCGCTCAGCCAGTCGCTGCGGATCGTCGCCGCCGAGATGCGGACCGCGCGCAGCCTGGCGCTCGAGGCGCGGGCGGCGCGGCTGCCGGTGCTGCTCACCCTGCCGCTCATTCTCTTCATCCTGCCGTCCCTGTTCCTGGTGATCGCCGGCCCTGCGGCGCTCGAGATCATCCGGCTGATGCACAAATGAGCCCGCTGTCCCGCCCGCAATTTTTTCCCGGAGGTGTCCCATGACGCTGGTCGCGCTCCGCACCCGCCTGCGCCGCCTGGCGCCGCTGTTCCTGCTGATGTCGCTGGCCGCTTGCGGTGCGGCGGGGACGGCGCCGGGCATGGCCGACGATAAGACCATGCTCCGCGTTGCCGACGAGGCGCGCGCCGCCGGCGACCTCGAGACGGCGGTCAATCTCTACGCCAAGGAGGCGACGCGTCACCCCGAGGACGGCGCGCTGCGGCTGCGTCTGGGCGAGGCGTTGCTGGCGGCGGGCAGTAGCGACACTGCCCTGGGGCAGCTCGTCCAGGCGGCACGGCTGCTGCCGCGCTCGCTGGAGGCGCAGGTGGCGCTCGGCCGGGCGCGGCTGGCGCGCCATGACCCCCAGGCCGCGCTCGACCGCTTCCGTCAGGCGCTGGCGATCGATCCCTATGCGGTCGCCGCGCTCAATGGCGGCGGCGTGGCGCTCGACGAGCTGGGGCGTCATGCCTCGGCGCAGCAGGCCTATCGCCGCGCGCAGGCGATCGCGCCGGGCGATCGCGCCGTGCGCAGCAATCTCGGCCTGTCGCTGGCGCTGAGCGGCCGCTACGCCGAGGCGGTCACCTTGCTGAGCGCGCTGGTGCAGGACGATGGTGCAACGCCGCGCTATCGCCAGAACCTGGCCCTGGCGCTGGCACTCGAGGGCAACGGCGCTCTCGCCGCGCGGGTGGCGGGGGTCGATCTCGACGCCGCCGCGGTGGCCAACAATCTGCGCTACTTCGACACCGTGCGTCAGCTGCGGCTTTCCGCCAATGCCGGCCCGGCCGGCCCGGCGCGCGACTGACGCCTCACGCCATGTACTGGCCGCCATTCACCGTCAGCGTCGCGCCGGTGATGAAGCCGGCATCCTCGCGCACGAGGAAGGCCACGGCGCGGGCGATCTCGTCCGGCTCGCCGAGCCGGCCGACGGGGATCTGGGCGGTGATCTTCTGCAGGATCTCCTGCGGCACCGCCGCCACCATGTCGGTCGCGGTATAGCCGGGGGCGACGGCGTTGACGGTGATGCCCTTCGACGCGCCCTCCAGCGCCAGCGCCTTGGTGAAGCCGATGATGCCCGCCTTGGCGGCGGCGTAGTTGGTCTGGCCCACCTGGCCCTTCTGGCCGTTGATCGAGGTGACGTTGACGATGCGCCCGAAATGGCGCGTGCGCATGCTCTCGATCACCGCCCGGCACATGTTGAAGCAGGAGGTGAGGTCCGTATCCATCACCGTGCGCCACTGCTCGTAGCTCATGCGATGCAGCATCGCGTCGCGCGTGATGCCGGCATTGTTGACCAGGATGTCGATTGGACCCAGCGCCGCGGCGATCTGCGCCATGCCGGCCTGGCAGGCGGCGAAATCGGCGACGTCCCATTTGTAGGTCGCGATGCCGGTCTCGCGCGAGAAGGCCTCGGCGGCGGCGTCATTGCCGTGATAGACCGCGGCGACGACGTTTCCTTCCGCCTTGAGCATCCGCGCCGTGGCCGCGCCGATCCCGCGCGTGCCGCCGGTGACAACTGCGATGTGCGCCATCGCTTTCCTCCTGATCGGGCCAATGTCGCTGAACCATAGCGCCGCGGTGCCGGCGCCATGTTGATCTGGATCAAGGCCGGGCCCTGTCCCCGTCGTCGCGGTTTCCCACTAGACTGGAGCCGGGACGGAACCAGGAGGACGGATATGCAGCTGGGCTTCATCGGCTTGGGCACCATGGGCGCCGGCATGGCGGCGAACCTGCAGAAGGCGGGCCATCGCCTGGTGGTGCATGACGCGCGCCGCGCCGCCGCCGAGCCCTTTCTTTCCGCCGGCGCCGTCTGGGCCGGCACGCCGCGCCAGGTCGCCGAGGCGGCCGAGGTGGTGTTCACCTCGCTGCCCGGCCCGGCGGAGGTCGAGGCCGTGGCGCTCGGCCGCGACGGGCTCATCGGCGCCATGCGCAAGGACGGCGCCTATTTCGACCTCTCGACCAATGCGCCCAGCCTGGTGCGCCGCATCCATGCCGCCTTCGCCGAGCGCGGCGCGCATATGCTGGATGCGCCGGTGAGCGGCGGCCCGCGCGGCGCGCGCAGCGGCGAGCTCGCCCTCTGGGTCGGCGGCGACCGCGCCGTCTTCGACCGCCACAAGACGCTGCTCGACGCCATGGGCGATCAGGCGCGCTATATCGGCCCGATCGGCGCCGGCACGGTGGCGAAGCTGGTGCATAATTGCGCCGGCTACGCCGTCCAATGCGTGCTGGCCGAGGTCTTCACCTTGGGCGTCAAGGGCGGCGTCGAGCCGCTGGCCCTGTTCGAGGCGGTGCGCCAGGGCGTGCTCGGCCGCCGTCGCACCTTCGACGGCCTGCTCGATCAGTTCCTCAGCGGCACCTACGACCCGCCCGCCTTCGCGCTGCGCCTGGCGCACAAGGATGTCGGGCTGGCGACGGCGCTCGGCCGCGAGCTCGCGGTGCCGATGCGTCTCGCCAATCTCGCGCTCGAGGAGATGACCGAGGCGATGAACCGCGGCTGGGCCGAGCGCGACAGCCGCGTCGCCATGCTGCTGCAGCAGGAGCGCGCCGGCGTCGACGTCACGGTCGAGGAGGGCCGCCTGCGCCCGGCGATCGAGCGCATCCGGGGCGGCGCGAAGGGCTAGAGGCTCGCCTTACGCCGCGCGGATCTTGTCGAGGAAGTCGCGGACCTCGGCGCGCAGCTGCTCCGCCTGGCGGGCGAGCGCGTCGGCGGCGGCTTTGACGCCGCCGGCGGCGGCCCCGGTGTCGTCGGTGCCCGACGCCACGCCGGCGACGTTCTCCGAGGCGTCCTTGGTGCGGCGCGCCGCCTGCTGCGTGTTGCGGGTGATCTCCTGCGTCGCGGCGCCCTGCTGCTCGACCGCCGAGGCGATCGAGGCCGCCACCGCGTTGACCTCGCCGATGGTGCCGCCGATGCGCTTGATGGCGTCGACCGCGTCGCCGGTGACGTTCTGCACGGCGACGATCTGCGCCGAGATCTCCTCGGTCGCCTTGGCCGTCTGGTTGGCGAGCGATTTCACCTCCGAGGCGACGACGGCGAAGCCCTTGCCCGCTTCGCCGGCGCGCGCCGCCTCGATCGTGGCGTTGAGCGCCAGCAGGTTGGTCTGGCCGGCGATGTCGTTGATCATCTTGACCACCTCGCCGATGCGCCCGGCGCTCTCCGCCAGGCCTTGCACGGTGCCGTCGGTCTGGCGCGTCTCCTCGACGGCGCGGCTGGCGATGCTCGCCGCGCGCGCCACCTGCTGGCTGATCTCGGCGATCGAGACGCTGAGCTCCTCCGAGGCCGCGGCGACGGTCTCGACATTGCTCGACGCCTCCTCCGACGCGCCGCGTGCCGCCTTCACCTGCCGGCTGCTCTGCTCGGCGGTCTTGGCGAGGCGCTCCGAGGTCCCGAGCATCTCCTCCGAGGCCTTCGCCAGCGCCGCCAGCGCGTCCCGCATCTGGCTCTCGAAGCCGCCGATATGGCTCTCGATCGCCTGCTGGCGCGCCTCGGCCTGGAGGCGGCGCTCGCGCTGCTCCTCCTCGATGCGCGCCTTCTCGCCCGCGTTGCGCTTGAAGGTGGCGAGCGCGCCCGCCAGCGCGCCGATCTCGTCGCGCCGCCCGGCGAAGGTGACGTCGGCGGTGAGATCGCCGGCGGCGACGGCCAGCATGGCGTCGCGGATCTCGTGCAGCGGCTTGATCACGCGGCCGCTGACCGCCCGGATCGCGACGAAGGAGAGCGCCAGCGCCAGCGCGAGCAGGCCGAGCTGCAGGCCGAGATCGAATGCGGCGGCGCCGCGCTGCGCGGCGCCGCGCTCCTTCGCCGCCTCGATCGCGGCCTCGGCGACGTTGAGCAGGCTCGCGAGATGCCCGATGGTGTAGGGCGCCCATTGCGCCGCGTTCATCTCCGGCTTCTCGCCCGCCTCGACGGTCTTGATCAGCCGCGCGATCGTGGCGGCGTACTCGGTGCCGAAATAGTTCTTCTGCGCCGCCTCGATCGCCTCGCTCACCTTGGGCGGCAGCGCCGCCCCGGCGCTGGTTTGATGGACCGCCGTCCACAGCGTCTCGGTGGCGCCGACCCGGGAGGCGTATCTCTGCATGCCCTCCGGCGACAGGCGTCCGTCGAGGAAGTCCGAGATGACGATCGACACATCGCCCGCGGTGTTGCGCGCCTGCCAGGCGAGCTGCTTCAGCGTCATCATCTCGTCGACGAAGGCGTCGCTGCCCTTGATCGAGGCGGTGAGCTGCGTCGAGATCTTGTCCAGCGTGTCGAGCAGCGCCGTCATCTCCGCCTGGTACTCCTTGGCGAGCGATGCGGGCCGCGCCGCCTTCGGCTTCTGCAGCGCCGCCGACGCCTCGCCGTGCAGCCGCGCCGCCGTCGCCGTCGATTGCTGCAGGCTTGCCTTGAGGCTCGCGCCGTCGGCGATGTCGATCGCCTGGAGCAGCTCCGCCAGCGTGTGCAAGGCGGGCATTTCCTTTGCCCGCATCGCCTCCAGCCGCTTGGCCTCGCCGGCCTCGATCGTGGCGTCGACATTGAGGTCGCGGAAGGTGAGGGCGCGGTCGACGCGCAGATTGTGCAGCGCGGTGAAGGCGAAGCCCGAGGCGTCGGCGACGGCGGAGACGCGCCGCGCCGTGGCGAGCCGCTGCCAGGAGCCCCAGGCGCTCAGCGCCAGCATGACCACGATCGCCGCCGCGGTGGTCGCGATCACGGCCTTGAGCAGCGCATTCACCGATAGCCGGTCCAGCATGTCGATCCCCCAGAGGAAGCCGAGAGAGTGCCAAGCGCTGGTAAAAGATTGGTTGTCACGGGCCATGCTCGCCGCTTGATACCCTGATTCGGAGAGGAGACGCCGCCCGCGGCCGGCGAGGGGGCGTGACAGGGTCGGGGGCGGGCGCAATACTGGGCGCGGATGACGGGGAGGGAGGCGGGGCGATGAGTGTGCTGGACGGTCCGCGTCGCGAGATGCGGCGCATCCTCTACGAGGGCAGCGTCTACTGGGTGACGGCGCGCGAGGATGGCCGGCTCGAGCTCGCCGACGGCCGCCTCGTCGCCGAGAAGGAGGCGCGCCACCTGCCGCCCTGCACGCCGAGCAAGATCCTCTGCACGCACATCAACTACCGCTCGCGCTGGCACGAGCAGGGGCGCGCCGCCCCGCCGGAGACGCCGACATATTTCCAGAAGCCGGTGAGCGCGCTCAACGGCCATGGCGGCGAGCTGGTGCGGCCGGAGGGCTGCAAATACCTCAATTACGAGGGAGAGCTGGCGGCGATCATCGGCCGCGTCGCGCGCAACATCCGGCCCGAGGAGGTGTGGGATCACCTTGCGGGCTTCGCGGTGGCCAACGACGTCGGCCTGCACGACATGCGCGACACCGATGCCGGCTCGATGCTGCGCGTCAAGGGGCCCGACGGCTTCTGCCCGATCGGCCCCGGCATCGTCAGCGGCGTCGATCCCCGCCGCTCGACGCTGCGCGCCTGGCGCAACGGCCGGCTGGTGCAGGAAGGCCAGCTCGCCGAGGAGATGTTCTTCGGCATCGACTATCTCGTCGCCGATCTCGCGCGGCTCATCACGCTCGAGCCCGGCGATGTCATCCTCACCGGCACGCCGGCCAATTCGCGGCCGATGCAGCCGGGCGATCTGATCGAGGTGGAGATCACCGGCATCGGCCGGCTCGCCAACCGCGTGGTCTCGGCGCCGGCGCCGCGCGCCGCGCTCGGCCACCAGCCGACCGACAGCGACAACGTGCGCCGCACGGCGCTCGGCAATGACGAGCGGCTGCCGCCGCAGCTGCGGCCGCGCTGACAGCAACAGAGGTCACGCATGGGTGAGTTTGGCATCGGCCAGCCGCTGAGCCGGTTCGAGGATCGGCGGCTGCTGCGCGGCGCGGGCCGCTACATCGACGACGTCAACCTGCCGCAGCAGGCTTACGCCTACATGCTGCGCTCGCCGCACGCCAATGCGCGCTTGCTCAAGGTCGATGTCGCGGCGGCGCAGGCGGTGCCGGGGGTGCTTGCGGTGTTCACCGAGGCGGATCTCGCCGCCGACGGCCTCGGCACCAACGAGCCGACGATCGCGCGCAAGCGCCCCGACGGCTCGCCGATGTTCTGGCGCGCCCATCCCGGCCTCGCGCGCGGCGTCGTGCGCTATGTCGGCGATCCCGTGGCGATGGTGGTGGCCGAGAGCCTGGCCCAGGCCAAGGACGCGGCCGAGCTGATCGAGGTCGACTACGAGACGCTGCCCGCGATCACCGCCACCGGCGAGGCGCTGCTGCCCGGCGCGCCGGCCGCCTGGCCCGACTGTCCCGACAATATCTCGCATGTCTACGAGATCGGCGACAAGGCGGCGGCGGACGCGTCCTTCGCCCGGGCGGCGCATGTGGTGCGCCGGCGCTACGTCATCACCCGCGTCCATGCGCAATTCATGGAGCCGCGCGGCGCGCTCGGCGTCTATGAGCCGCGCGACGAGCGCTTCACCCTCTATGCCGATGTGCAGTATCCGCACCGCGTGCGCGAGATGCTGGCCAACCGCATCTTCAAGGTGCCGATGCACCAGGTGCGCGTGGTGGCCGGCGATATCGGCGGCGCCTTCGGCATCAAGGGCTGGCAATATGTCGAGCACCGGCTGGTGCTGTTCGCCGCCCGCCGGCTCGGCCGCCCGGTCAAATGGCGCTGCGAGCGCAGCGAGGTGATCCTCGCCGACGAGCACGGCCGCGACGTCATCGCCGAGGCCGAGCTGGCGCTCGACCGCCAGGGCAGGTTCCTCGGCCTCAAGGTGCGCACCGTCTCCAATATCGGCGCCTATCTCTCGGCCGAGCGCAACATGCTGGCGACCTTCACCAGTCTGCCGGCGGTGGTTGGCGTCTACGCCATTCCCGCCGCGCATGTGCAGATGACGGCGGCGGTCACCAACACCAACCCGACCGCGCCCTATCGCGGCGCCGGACGGCCGGAGGCGATCTACATCATCGAGCGCCTCATCGACGACGCGGCGCGCGAGCTGGGCCTGGACCGCGTCGAGCTCCGGCGGCTCAACATCATTCCCGCCTCGGCCATGCCCCACAAGACCGTGCTCGGCTTCAACTACGATTGCGGCACCTTCGCCCAGAACATGGAGCGCGCGTTGGCGCTGGGCGATGTCGCGGGTTTCGCGGCGCGGCGCGAGGCCTCGGCCCGGCGCGGCAGGCTGCGTGGCCTCGGCATCGCCAACGCCATCGAGCGCGCGGCCAGCCCCGGCATGGAGTTCGCCGAGATCCGCTTCGACAGCAGCGGCCGCGCCACCTTGCTGATGGGCACCAAGAACCAGGGGCAGGGGCACGAGACCACCTTCCGCCAGATCGCTTCGGAGAAGTTGGGCCTGGCGCCCGACGACATGCGCTATGTGGACGGCGACACCGATATCGTCGCCTTCGGCATGGGCACCATGGGCTCGCGCTCCACCGTGATCGGCGGCACCGCGCTTTCCATCGCCGCCGACAAGGTCATCGCCAAGGCGAAGAAGCTCGCCGCCCACCTGCTCGAGGTGAGCGAGCAGGACGTTGCCTTCGGCGACGGCCGCTTCACCGTGCCCGGCACCGATCGCGGCATCCCGATCAAGGAGGTGGCGCGCGCCTTCTTCGTGCCGGCGAAGCTGCCGCGCGGCCTCGAGCCGGGCCTGTTCGAGACCGGCAGCTTCTCGCCGCCGCAGGACACCTTTCCCAATGGCTGCCATGTCTGCGAGGTCGAGATCGATCCCGAGACCGGCGCGGTGCGGCTCGATCGCTACAGCGTCGTCGACGATGTCGGCACCGTGGTCAATCCCAAGACGCTCAAGGGGCAGATCCATGGCGGCGTGGCGCAGGGGCTGGGCCAGGTGCTGATGGAGGAGGTGGTCTATGACCGGGAGTCCGGTCAGCTGCTGACCGCCTCCTTCATGGACTACGCCATGCCGCGCGCCGAGGACATCTGCATGATGGAGATCGAGAGCGCCCCGGTGCCGACCAGGCTCAACCCGCTCGGCGTCAAGGGTGCGGGCGAGGCCGGCACGGTGGGCGCGCTGCCGGCGGTGATGAACGCCATTCTCGACGCGCTGGCGCCCGTCGGCGTGCGCGCTCTCGACATGCCCGCGAGCCCGCTGCGCGTCTGGCAGGCGATCGATCGCGCGAAGAATGGCTAAGTCCGGCTGGGTCGCATGCTGATCGCGCCCCTCTCCGCGCGGAGCGGGGAAAGGGAGGGGACCCATCGCTCATCAGAGCGATGGGGAGGGTGAGGTGTATCTCCGTCGCACGATCTTTCCGCCATCGGCATCCACTCATCCTAAATCCTTCTCCGCCCTGAAGGGCGGAGAAGGACTTGTTCCCCCGCCATGGCCACCCCCGCGGCTTTCCGGTATCCTCGCCGTGTCCTGCGGAGGAGGAGCCCCATGAGCGTCGTCGGCGCGGCCGTGCTGCGGCCGGCATCATCGAGCGCCACCGATGAGCTTCGCGCCACGCTCGAGCGCCAGCGCGCCGCCTTCCTGCAGGCCGGGCCGCCGCCGCTGCCCGAGCGGCTGGCCGATCTCGCCCGGCTCAAAGCCGCGATCCGCGACCGCTCCGAGGCGATCGCGCAGGCGATCTCGGCCGATTTCGGCAACCGCTCGCGCCACGAGACGCTGCTGGCCGAGATCTTCACCGCGCTCGCCAGCATCCGCCACGCCACGCGCCATCTCGGTCACTGGATGCGGCCCAAGCGCGTCTCGGTGAGCGCGGCGCTGCTGCCGGGCCGCGCCCGCATCCTCTATCAGCCGCTCGGCGTCGTCGGCATCATCAGCCCCTGGAACTACCCCTTCCAGCTCGCGATCATGCCGCTCATCGCCGCGCTCGCCGCCGGCAACCGGATCATGCTCAAGCCCTCGGAGCTGACGCCGCGCACCTCGGAATTGATCGCCGAGTTCCTCGCCGGCCTCTTCCCCAGCGACAAGGTCGCGACCGTCCTGGGCGGGCCCGATATCGGCGCCGCCTTCGCGCGGCTGCCCTTCGACCATCTCTTCTACACCGGCTCGACCGCGGTGGGCCGGCTGGTCATGCAGGCGGCGGCCGAGAACCTGACGCCGGTGACGCTGGAGCTCGGCGGCAAGTCGCCCTGCATCCTGGGCGAGGACGCGTCGCTCAAGGGCGCGGTCGAGAGCATCGTCTACGGCAAGCTGCTGAACGCCGGCCAGACCTGCATCGCGCCCGATTACGTGCTGGTCCCGGAGGCGAAGCGCGAGGAGTTCATCGCGCTGGCGCAGCGCGCGGTGAAAAAGTTCTATCCAAAGCTCGCCGCCAATCCCGACTACACCAGCATCGTCGACGAGCGCCATTACCGCCGGCTGCGCCAATACGTCGAGGAAGCGAAGGCGCGCGGCGCGCGGATCGTCGAGCTCAACCCGGCGCAGGAGGCGCTCGACGGCGTGCGCAAGCTCGCGCCCACGCTGGTGGTCGATCCCGTCGAGGACATCGCGCTGATGCGCGAGGAGATCTTCGGGCCGGTGCTGCCGATCCGCAGCTATCGCGGGCTCGACGAGGCGATCGACTATGTCAACCGGCGGCCGCGGCCGCTGGCGCTCTATTATTTCGGCGAGGATGCCGCCAAGCGCGACAAGGTGCTGGCGCGCACCGTCTCGGGCGGCGTCTCGGTCAACGAGACGCTGATGCATGTGGTGGTGGAGAACCTGCCCTTCGGCGGCGTCGGCGCCTCGGGCATCGGCGCCTATCACGGCGAGATCGGCTTCCAGACCTTCTCGCACCGCAAGGGCGTCTTCCTGCAGCGCCGCTTCAACGGCGCCGGATTGCTGCGCCCGCCCTTCGGCCGCTTCACCACGCTGCTGCTGAAGCTGTTGCTGCGGCGCTGAGCTCCTTCGTCGGGCAGCCGGCCGGCGGTCGCTCCGCGTCCGGCGGCGGCTGGCCTCTTCATCGGCGGCACGAGCAAAGGCCGCCCTGGGCGTGGCGTGCGGATGACGAGCTTCGCTGAGCTTTTCGTGCGGCGGCCGGTAGGGACGACGGTGGTGACCCTGGGCGCGGCGCTGGCCGGCATGGTCGCCTTCTTCCTGCTGCCGGTGTCGCGCCTGCCCCGGGTCGATCTGCCGACCATCGTCGTCGAGGCCTGGCTTCCCGGCGCCACGCCGGAGATCATGGCGACGAGCGTCGCGGCACCGCTCGAGCGCCATCTCGGGGAGATCGCCGATGTCGGCGAGATGACCTCGGCGAGCTATCGCGGCTACATGCGCATCTCGCTGCAATTCGGCCTCGAGCGCAACATCGACGGCGCCGCGCGCGACGTTCAGGCGGCGATCAACGCCGCCCGCGCCGACCTGCCGAGCAGTCTCAGGAGCAATCCCACCTATCACAAGGTCGACCCCGCGGGGCCGCCGGTGCTGGTGCTTGCGCTGACCTCGACGACGCGCCGCCCGGGCGAGATCTACGACGCCGCCTTCACCGTGCTGCAGCGGAAATTGTCGCAGATCGAGGGCATCGGCCAGGTGACGCTCGGCGGCGGCTCCTTGCCGGCGGTGCGGGTCGAGCTCAATCCGCACGCGCTCTCGCGCTACGGCATCGGCCTCGAGGATGTGCGCGCCGCCCTCGGCGCCGCCAACGCCCATTCCCCCAAAGGGGCGATCGAGAACGGCGAGCGGCGCTGGCAGCTCTACGCCAACGACCAGCTGACCACCGCCGCCACCTATCGCTCGCTGGTGATCGCCTATCGCAACGGCGCGCCCGTCCGCCTCTCAGACGTTGCCGACATCGTCGATTCGGTCGAGGACCTGCGCTCCGAGGGCGCCGCGGACGGCCGCCGCGCGGTCCTGGTCATGCTCTATCGTCAGCCGGGCGCCAACATCGTCGACACGGTCGACCGGGTGAAGGCGGTGCTGCCCCGTCTGCGCGCCTCCATTCCCGCCGATATCGACATCACGCCGGTGTCCGACCGCACCATGACGATCCGCGCCTCGCTGCACGATATCGAGCGGACGCTGCTGCTCTCGGTGGCGCTCGTGGTCGCCGTCGTGTTCCTGTTCCTGCGCGATGCGCGCGCCGCGCTCATTCCCAGCGTCGTCCTGCCGGTATCGCTGGCGATCAGCTTCGGCGCCATGTACGCCTGCGGCCTCAGCCTCGACAATCTGTCGCTGATGGCGCTCACCATCGCCACCGGCTTCATCCTCGACGACGCCATCGTCGTGCTCGAGAACATCATGCGCCATGTCGAGGCCGGCATGACGCCGATGAAGGCCACCATCGAGGGCGCGCGCGAGGTCGGCCTCACCGTCGTGTCGATGAGCGCGTCGCTGGTGGCGATCTTCCTGCCGATCCTGCTGATGGGCGGGATGCTCGGCCGGCTCTTCCGCGAGTTCGCGCTCACCGTGTCGATCGCGGTCGCGGCCTCGCTCGCGGTCTCGCTCACCATCACGCCGGTGATGTGCGCCTATCTGCTCCGGCGCCGCTCGCCACGCCATCCGCCCGGGCGCCGGCTGCGGCGGCTCTGGGGCGCCAGCGGCAAGCTGCTGGCGGGGGCGCGCGCGTTCTACGGCTGGTCGCTCGGCTGGGCGCTCGGCCATTCGCCGCTGGTCATGCTGATCCTCCTCGCCACGCTCGGGCTCACGCTTCATCTCTTCTCCGTCGTGCCCAAGGGCTTCCTGCCGCAGCAGGATACCGGGCGGCTCGCCGGCTGGATCGCCGCCGATCAGAGCAGCTCCTTCCAGCTCCAGCGCCGCAAGCTCTACCGCTTCATCTCGATCCTCGATCGCGATCCGGCGGTGGCGAGCGCCGCGGGCTATACCTGGGGCTTCGTCTTCGTCACGCTGAAGCCGCGCGCCGAGCGCGCGCTCTCGGCCGATGCGGTGATCGAGCGGCTGCGCCGCTCGCTGAGCGTGGTTCCCGGCGCGAGGCTCTATCTGAAGTCGTCGCAGGATTTCACCATCGGCGGCCGCCAGAGCAATGCGCAATTCCAGTACACGCTGCTCGCCGACGATCTCGGGCTGCTGCGCCGCTGGACGCCCCGGATCGCCGCGGCGCTGCAACATGATCCGGCGCTGGTCGATGTCAGCTCGGACCAGCAGGATAACGGGCTCGCGAGCAATCTGGTGATCGACCGCGACACGGCGGCGCGGCTCGGCCTGAGCGTCAGCCAGATCGACAACACCCTCTACGACGCCTTCGGCCAGCGGCTGGTGTCGACGATCTATGGGCCGAGCAACGAATATCACGTCGTGATGGAGGTGGCGCCGCGCTATTGGCAGAGCCCGCACATGCTCGACGAGATCTATGTCAGCACCAGCGGCGCCCCGGTCAGCGGCACCGCGGCGACGAACGCCGTGACCGGAACCGTCGCCGCCTCCGCGGCCACGCAGGACGCCGCCGCCATCGCCGCCGATACCGCGCGCAACCTCGCCTCGAACCAGATCGGCGCGACCGGCCGCTACCAGGCCTCGAGCGCCGCCCCGGTCAGCACCAGCGCCGAGACCATGGTGCCGCTCTCCGCCGTGGTGCGCGACGAGCCCGGCCGGACGCCGGTCGCGGTCTTTCATCAGGGGCCGTTCGTCGCCACCACCATCTCCTTCAACCTGCCGCCGGGCGAGGCGCTGAGCGAGGCGGCGGCGGAGATCGACCGCGTCATGGCGCGGCTCGACGTGCCGGCGGGCATCCATGGCGGCTTCCAGGGCGTGGCGCGCAGCTTCGAGCGGTCGCTCGCCGCCGAGCCGCTCGTCGGCCTGGCCGCGATCCTCACGGTCTATATCGTGCTCGGCATCCTCTACGAGAGCCTGATCCACCCGCTGACCATCCTCTCGACGCTGCCGTCGGCCGGGTTCGGCGCGGTGCTGGCGCTGATGGCGCTCGATACCGAGTTCAGCATCATCGCGCTGATCGGCGTGATCCTGCTGACCGGTATCGTGATGAAGAACGCCATCATGATGATCGACGTCGCGCTCGACATCGAGCGGCGCCACGGCCTCGGCTCGCGCGATGCCATCCATCACGCCTGCCTGCTGCGCTTCCGTCCGATCATGATGACCACGACCGCCGCGCTGCTGGGGGCCTTGCCGCTGGCGCTCGGCTGGGGCGAGGGGGCGGAGCTGCGCCGGCCGCTCGGCATCGCCATCGTCGGCGGCCTCGTCATGAGCCAGCTTCTCACCCTCTACACCACGCCGGTGATCTATCTCTATCTCGACCGGCTGCGGCTGTGGATGCGCCGCCCGGCCCGCCGGCGCCGCCCGCCGGGCCACGCCCTGCCCTGGTCGGAGTCGGATTAGAGCACGTAGCGCCCGCCGCGGCGCTCGACCTCCTCGGCCGGCACGATCATCTTGCCGATCGGCCAGAGCGCCAGCCCCGCGAGCTTCAGATGCGCCCAGGCGAAGGGCAGGCCGATGATGGTGAGCGCCAGCGCCAGCGCCAGCCCGAGATGGCCGAGCGCCAGCCACCATCCCGCCAGCAGCAGCCAGACGAGGTTGCCGAACGTGCCGAGCGGGCCGGTACCGAGATCCTCGCGGCCGGTGTACTCGGCGCGTGACACCGCCCTCCGCCCGAAGGGCAGCAGCGTGTAGGCGGCGATGGTGAAGGCGGCGCGCGCCCAGGGCAGGCCCACGATGCTGATCGCCATGATGAGCCCGGCGAAGAGCCAGGCGATCGCCATCCAGAGACCGCCGGAGACGATCCACAGCAGGTTGAGCAGCAGGCTCGGAAGCGGCATGGCGACGCTCTCCCTCAGCGGCCGAGATCGCGGAACTTGCGGTGCAGCTCGAAATCGCCCGAGGCGATCTGGCTCTCCATCCGGCCGAGCCGTTCCTCGAGGTCGCGGAACTTGCCCTTGAGCGCGCCGAAGGTGTCGGCCGGCGCGGTGTTGACGCCGCGCCAGAACTTCTCCTCGTCGCGGCTCGCATAGAGCGTCGGCGGCTTCGGCGGCAGCACCACCGCCAGGATGAGATAGGCCGCGGCGGTCGGCACGAAGAAGAAGATCAATCCCGCCACCGCGATCAGCCGCACCACCACCCGCTCGGCGCCGATATAGTCGGCGATGCCGGCGCAGACGCCGGCGATGACGCCGTGCTCGCGGTCGCGCCACAGGCGGAAGCGATGCGTGCTGTTGGTCCAGGCCATGGTGTCAGCCTCCTTGCCGCATGCGCCAGCCCGGCGCCTCGGCGTCGAGCACCCGCTCCAGCGCGTCGATGCGCCCTTCCATGCGCTGCGCGCTCTGCCACAGCTCGCCCAGCGCCTTCTCGTCCTCGCCCGAGAGCCGCCGCGCCCGGCGCCAGAGGGTGATGTAGTGGAAGATGATCCAGAGCGGTGCGACCACCGTCAGGAAGATGAAGCCCAGGAAGAAGCCGCCGAAATGCATGGGAGCGGCGCCCTAGCGCGCGGCTTCGGGGCGGACGCGGTTGCCGAGCCGCTCCTTCAGCGCCTTCAGCTCCTCGTCGACGCCGTCCTCGGCCTCGAGCCCGGCGAAGGTCTCCGACAGCGTCTCCTTGCGGCCGAGATCGAACACCTCGACCTTGCCCTCCATCTCGTCGAGCGCGCGCTCGACCTGCTCGAAGCGCGAGAAGGCGTCGGTGATGCGCTCGTCATGGAGCCGCGTGCGCAGCTTGATGCGGTTGGCCGCGGTCTTGTGCCGCGCCGCGATCGACTGCTCGCGCGCCTTGGCGTCGGCGAGCTTCGCCTGCAGCTTGGCGATGTCCTCGTTCTGCTTGGCGAGCGCGTCCGCGATCTGCTGGCGCTGCCGGTCCAGCACCGCCACCGCCTCGGCCACGCGCGCCTTGGCGAGCAGCGCGCCCTTGGCCAGGTCCTCGCGATCCTTGGTGATCGCCAGCTCCGCGCGGCGCTGCCATTCCTCCTGCTCGCGCTGCAAGGTGGCAAGCCGGCGCTCGATCTCCTTCTTCTCGGCGATGGTGCGCACCGCCGAGGAGCGCACCTCGACCAGCGTGTCCTCCATCTCCTGGATGATCAGCCGGATGATCTTCTCGGGATCCTCCGCCCGGTCGAGGATGGCGTTGATGTTGGAGTTCACGATGTCGGCGAGGCGGGAAAAGATCCCCATGATCGTCCATCCCTGTTGCGGGGGGCGCGAGATCGCCCCGATGCACCCTCTCTAAGCAGGCTCCGTGCCAGAGGCGGCGCTCCGGCCTACGCCCTTGAAAGTCCTTGATTTCAGAGAAACGGCTTGCCGCCGGCCGCGTTCGGTATTAGGTATTTACGCCGAGATATAGGAAATTAAGCCAAAAAATGGCTATAGGCGCAAGGCCCGATCCGGAGCTGCCGCCGCTGGTCGGCGAGGCGCCGGCTTTTCGCGCCGCGCTGGCGCAGGTCTCGCTGCTGGCGGCGCTCGACCGGCCGGTGCTGGTGGTGGGGGAGCGCGGCACCGGCAAGGAGCTGGTGGCGGCGCGGCTGACTTATCTCTCGCCGCGCTGGGACAAGCCCTTCGTCAAGCTCAACTGCGCCACGCTCGCCGAGAGCCTGCTCGACAGCGAGCTGTTCGGCCACGAGGCCGGCGCCTTCACCGGCGCCACGCGGCGCCGGCTCTCGCGCTTCGAGATCGCCGATGGCGGCACGCTCTTCCTCGACGAGATCGCCACCGCCTCGCTCGCGGTGCAGGAGAAGATCCTGCGCGTCATCGAATACGGCAGCTTCGAGCGCGTCGGCGGCAACGAGGTGCAGCGCGTCGACGTCCGCGTCATCGCCGCCACCAATGTCGACCTGCCGGCGCTGGCCGGGAGCGGGCGCTTCCGCAGCGATCTGCTCGACCGGCTCGCCTTCGACGTCGTCACCATCCCGCCGCTGCGCGAGCGCGTCCGAGGACGTGGCGCTGCTGGCCGAGCATTTCGCTCGCGCCATGAGCCGCGAGCTCGGCCGCGCTGCCTTTCCCGGCTTCACCCGCGACGCGCTGGCGCTTCTCGCGGCGCATCGCTGGCCCGGCAACGTGCGCGAGCTCAAGAACGTGGTGGAGCGCAGCCTCTACCGCTGGCCGGCGCCCGACGAGCCGGTCGACGCCATCGTCTTCGATCCCTTCGCCTCGCCGCACCGCCCGGCCGCGCCGGTCGATCAAACCTCCTCTTCTCGTCCCCCCCGCGACAGCGGGGGCCCAGAGCCGGCAGCTCCCCAGCCCGCCGGCGATTTCCTCGCCCGCACCGCCGCTTTCGAGCGCGCGCTTCTCGCCGAGGCGCTGGCCGCGCATCACTTCAACCAGCGCCGCACCGCCGCCGCCCTCGGCCTCACCTACGACCAGCTCCGGCATTACCTGAAGAAGTACGCGCTCGGCGGGCGGAGCTAGCTCCGTCCCAAGCAGATTGCATCATCATCGTTGCCGTCCCCGCGCAAGCGGGGACCCAGGGTGAGCGACACGCGGTTGCCCCTGGGCTCCCGCTTTCGCGGGAGCGGCGGTAATGATTTCAGCTCGCCGGGACGTGCCTACCGATTGCGGAACGCGTCGAAGGCCGGATGGTCGAGCGTGTGCTGCGCCATGCCTTCGGGCGTCACCAGCTCGAAGCGGTGCCCGTCGGGCAAAAGCTCAAGCATCCCCAGCCCCGTCAGCTTCTCGCCGATGCGCTCCTGGCGCGCATCGGGGATGATGAAGGCGGCCGAGGGCAGCCAGACATGCCGTACGCCGTCGAGGACGCGGTCGAGGAACTGGTGCGCGTGGCCGCTGAGCACGATCCGCAGATCGCACGGCGCCAGCAGCTCCCTGAGCCAGCGGCGCTGCGGCTGCGGCACGTAGCGGATATGCGGGGTCGCATCCTCGGGATCGTCGAGGAAGAGCGGCTTGTGCAGCAGCAGCGCCAGCTTGCGGCCGCGCGTCTCGGCGAGGCAGGCGCCGAGCCAGGCCCATTGCTCGGCCTCGGCCGCGCCGGCGCTGCCGAAGAGCTGGGCGTTGAGGCCGATCACCTGCCAGGGCGCGGCGTCGATCGTCCAGTAGTCGCTGCCATAGGCGCGACGATAGGCGGCGAGCTGATCGAGCTTCAGCGGCTGCTTCGCCGGCACGCCCACGCCCGGCGGGTTGTCGCCGATATCGTGATTGCCGGGCAGGAAGCGCAGCGGCGTCGGCCAATCGGCGCTCTCGGCGAGCGCCCAGTCATGCTGCGTCGGATCCTCGGTGCCGTCGAGGGTGATGTCGCCCAGATGCACGGTGAGGTCGGCGCCGGAGCCGCGCGCGAACGCCTTGGCCGCACGCCAATTCTCGTTGCACGGCGCCACGCTCGGCGCGAGATGGGTATCGGTGACCAGAAGGAGGCGCATGGGGATGCGTAGACCTGCGGGGAGCGGGAAGGCAAGAGCCTAGGCCTCTTCCGTTTTCGTTTCGTGACGGCCGCTGCTCTCGGGCGCCAGTCCATGGACAAGCTGGCCGCCGACCTCCAACCCTGTCGCGCAGCACCCGCGAGAGCCCGCACGCGGTTGCGCTTCATTGGAACCTCCGGCATCATGTGCGCCGCACCCTACGGTAGATCGCGCTCCCGACACTCTCCCAGCGAGGGCCCATGCGAAACCCTCCGCCGCCGCCAACCCGCTTCGGCCCGGACGCGCGACGCGCAACGCAGCGGCCCGGCGCGAAACGCTTTGCCGTCGCTCAAGGCATGATGCCCGTGATCCCGCGGCTCGCCCTGCCGGGCGTGGGCGGCGCGCCGGTGATCCCGCCGCTTGCCCTTCCGGGCGCGGGTGGCGCCGCTCCCGTCGGTGCGGTTCCCGTGGCGCCACTCGCGGTCCCGGTGGTCGCAGACAACCCGACCGGCGTCAGCATCAGGCGGGGCACGTCGCTATTCCTCGCGACGAACGGGTTCGGGCTGAACGTCACGCACGATATCGAAGGGCAATATGCATCGGTCGTGGCGACCGAGCTGGTGCAGGTCGTCCTCCATCCAACCCCCAGCCGCAAGCACACCTATACGCTGAACACGAACGTTGGCGGCGGCAGTTTCACCGACTTCCACTATTTCGCGCCGGTCGACTACGACAATGTCGGCATCTACGTATCGTATCAGATCTGGTTCACGCAGAATTGGGAGGTCATTCCGAAATCCGGCTACAAGATCACCAAGCGGATTTTCGAGAAGCTCCTGCCCAGCGACGACCGGTATTGCTCGATCGTCAAGGAAGGTTGGGACGTGACGATCACCTTTCGCGGCGTGAGGTACAGCTCCAAGCCCGGCAAAGGGCACGCGGCCTACCACGGCAAACTGAGGACGGCGTGACGCCCGCGCGGCTGTCCCGCGATGCGCCTGCCGCCCGAGTCTTTCTCCTCTCCGCCCCTCAGGGGCGGAGAGGCCGAGTGAGGTGGGGGGCGCCTCGCCTTGCGCTGCGCCCACCCACCTCATCCTCAATCCTTCTCCGCCTCAAGCGCGCAGAAGACCTCCGATACGATCTCCGCGTGCGAGCGCGCGCTCCACGCATTTGCGCCGCTCCGCCGCCATCCGCTAGAACTCGGGCGCACCCCCCATCCGCCGGAGCTCGCTGATGCCCGCCTACCAGTACATCTATGTCATGAAGGGCCTGTCGAAGACCTATCCGGGCGGGCGCGAGGTGCTGAAGGACATCTGGCTCTCCTTCCTGCCCGGGGCCAAGATCGGCGTGCTCGGCCCGAACGGCGCCGGCAAGTCGACCTTGCTGCGCATCATGGCCGGCCTGGACGAGGATTTCACCGGCGAGGCCTGGGCCGCCGAAGGCGCCACCGTCGGATATCTGTCGCAGGAGCCGCAGCTCGATCCCGAGAAGGACGTGGCCGGCAATGTCCGCGACGGGCTGGGCGAGATCGTGGCGCTGATGCAGCGCTTCGAGGCGGTCAGCGCGCGCTTCGCCGAGGAGCTCTCCGAGGAGGAGATGAACGAGCTCATCGCCGAGCAGGGCGAGCTGCAGGAGAAGATCGACAGCGTCAATGGCTGGGAGCTCGACCGCACCGTCGAGATCGCCATGGACGCGCTGCGCTGCCCGCCGGGCGATGCCGATGTGACGCAGCTTTCCGGCGGCGAGCGCCGGCGCGTGGCGCTCTGCCGCCTGCTGCTGCAGCGCCCGGACCTGCTGCTGCTGGACGAGCCCACCAACCATCTCGACGCCGAGAGCGTCGCCTGGCTGCAGCGCTTCCTCGCGGAATATCCCGGCACCGTCGTCACCGTCACCCATGACCGCTATTTCCTCGACGATGTCGCCGGCTGGATCCTCGAGCTCGATCGCGGCCGCGGCATTCCCTATGAGGGCAATTATTCCGGCTGGCTCGAGCAGAAGCAGAAGCGCCTGGAGCAGGAGGGCAAGCAGGAGGTGGCGCGCCAGCGCACGCTGGAGCGCGAGCTCGAATGGGTGCGCCAGAGCCCGCGCGCCCGCCAGGCCAAGAGCAAGGCGCGCATCTCCGCCTATGAGAGCCTGGTGGCGCAGAGCAAGGAGAAGGCGCCCGAGACGGCGCAGATCGTGCTGCCGCCGGGGCCGCGGCTCGGCGATCTCGTGATCGAGGCCGAGCATGTCGCCAAGGCGTTCGGCGACCGGCTGCTGATCGAGGACCTCTCCTTCCGCCTGCCGCCGGGCGGCATCGTCGGCGTCATCGGCCCCAACGGCGCCGGCAAGACCACGCTCTTCCGCATGATCACCGGCCAGGAGACGCCCGACAAGGGCAGCTTCCGCGTCGGCGAGACGGTGAAGCTGGGCTATGTCGACCAGTCGCGCGACACGCTGGCGCCCAACAAGACCGTCTGCGAGGAGATCTCGGCCGGCAATGACGAGATCGATCTCGGCCGGCGCAAGATGCCGAGCCGCGCCTATTGCTCGCTGTTCAACTTCCGCGGCAGCGACCAGCAGAAGAAGGTCGGTCAGCTGTCCGGCGGCGAGCGCAACCGCGTGCATCTCGCCAAGATGCTCAAGGCCGGCGCCAACGTGCTGCTGCTCGACGAGCCGACCAACGATCTCGACGTCGACACGCTGCGCGCGCTCGAGGAAGGGCTGCTCGAGTTTCCCGGCTGCGCCGTGGTGATCAGCCACGACCGCTGGTTCCTCGATCGCATCGCCACCCACATCCTCGCTTTCGAGGGCGACAGCCAGGTGGTCTGGTTCGAGGGCAACTACGCCGATTACGAAGCCGACCGCAAGCGCCGCCTCGGCGCCGAGGCCGACCAGCCCCACCGCCTGCGCTACAAGCCGCTCACAAGATAGTTGTCAGTTATCAGTTGTCAGTTATCAGTCGTCAGTCCGCAGCCAGTCCCGATCGAGCACTGAGAACTGACAACTGACAACTAGCTTCCCTATTCCGCCTTCGCGCCCGACGGGTTGAGGCTGGTGTCGCCGCTGGCGAGCTTTTCCTGCAGCATCTTGTTGAGGCCGGCGAGGCCGCCGCTGCGCTGGATCACCGAGCTGAACTCCTCGCGCTGGGTGACCACCATGCTGACGCCCTCGACATCGACGTTGACGATCTTGAAGCCGTCATCGACCTTGCGCACGCGCCAGTCGACCTTGGCCGGCGGCGCGCCGTCGGTGCGGATGATCTGGCTCTGCACCACGGTGCTGGTCTGGCCCTCGGGCCGCGAGCCCGTGATCTTCACCTTCTCGCCGCTGTAGTCGCTGAAGCGCTGGGCATAGCCGCGGACCACATATGCCTCGAACAGCTTCTGGAACTGCTGGCGGTCCTGCTCGCTCGCCTCGTTCCAGTAGCGCCCGAGCACGAAGCGCGCGATGCGCGTCATGTCGAAATCATGGTCGAGCAGCTCGCGGAATTGCCGGGCGCGGTCCTCGTTGGTCAGCTGCTTGTTGTCGAGGGCCTTCAACGCCTGGTCGACCAGCTCGTTGATGAAGCCGGCGGGATCGGTGCCGGCGGCCCGGCCGGCGCCTCCGGCGGCCAAGCTGACACCGACGACAAGGATCAACAGGCGAAGCAGACGGCGCGGGAACATGGCTGGTTCGGGCCCTCGCTGTGACCGGCCCCGCAAGGGGATCGGCGGTTGCGGGGGGCGGCCGGATCATCGCGCATGGCGCGGGTGGAACCGGCGACCCCTCCTTTGGTTTCTCTCGCTACCATGGCCCGCGGCAAAACGCTAGCGGCTCGCCGGAGGGGACGAGGGTGGGCGGCCTCGCCGCCGCTCCTCCTCAAGGGGGAAGGAGGCAACTGCCAATCCGTTCTTGCGTTCATATAAGGATATGTTTATATCACAACGTCGATATAAGCCTCGGGAGGCGGCATGGACGAGCTTTTGGCGGGGTTGCGGGCGGCGGCGGAGCCGACGCGGCTCAGGCTGCTGGCCTTGTGCGACCAGGGCGAGCTCACCGTCAGCGAGCTCACCGAGATCCTGGGGCAGAGCCAGCCGCGGGTGTCGCGGCATCTGAAGCTGCTCTGCGATGCCGGGCTGCTCGACCGTTTCCGCGAGGGCAGCTGGGTGTTCTACCGCCGGGCCGAGCGCGGCGCGCTCGGCCGCCGCCTGCTGGAGCTGCTGCCGGAAGCCGATTTCGACCCTGGCCCTCGACCGCGAGCGGCTCGCCCAGGTGAAGCGCCAGCGCGCCGAGCAGGCCAATTCCTATTTCCGCGCCAATGCCGCGCAATGGGGCCGCATCCGCTCGCTCTATATCGACGAGAAGGAGGTCGAGGCGGCGCTGGTCCGGCTGCTGCCGGCCGAAGGGCTGCACGATCTCCTCGATGTCGGCACCGGCACCGGGCGGATGCTGGAGATCTTCGGGCCGCGCGTGGAGCGCGCGCTCGGCGTCGACTTCTCGCGCGAGATGCTGGCGGTGGCGCGGGTCAATCTCGAGCGGGCGGCGCTGCGCAACTGCTCGATCCGCCAGGCCGACATGTATCAGCTGCCGCTCGCCGGCGCCTCTTTCGATGCGGTGGTGATCCACCAGGTGCTGCATTACGCCGAGGATCCGGCGCAGGTGATCGCCGAGGCGGCGCGGGTGCTCAGGCCCGGCGGCCGGCTGGTGATCGCCGATTTCGCGCCGCACGGGCTCGAATTCCTGCGCAGCGAGCATGCCCATCGCCGCCTCGGATTCGCCGATGGCGAGATCACGCTGTGGTGCCGCGCTGCCGGGCTCGAGCCCGATCCGGTGCGCCACCTGCCGGGCGATCCGCTGACCGTTTCGCTCTGGCCGGCGCATCGCCGTCCTGCCGCCGAGGCCGCCCTCTCCGCGCGCCAGGCCGCGGGAGCGTCGCCATGATCGGCCCGCGCCAGGCGCTGCTCGCCGCCGAGCCGGTGCGCGCCGGCAGGCGGCCGCTGGTCTCGTTCGAGTTCTTCCCGCCCAAGACGCCCGAGATGGCGGCGAAGCTGTGGGAGACGGTGAAGCGGCTGGAGCCCCTGGGTCCGCGCTTCGTCTCCGTCACCTATGGCGCCGGCGGCAGCACGCGCGAGCGCACCCACGGCACGGTGCTGCGCATCCGCGGCGAGACCGGGCTCGAGCCCGCGGCGCATCTCACCTGCATCGGCGCCGGGAGCGGCCGAGATCGACGAGATCGCGCGGCGCTATTGGGAGGCGGGCATCCGCCATCTGGTGGCGCTGCGCGGCGACGTTACCCCGGGCGAGGGGCCCTACCGCCCGACGCCCGGGGGCTATCCCTATGCCGCCGAGCTGGTGGCGGGGCTGCGGCGGGTCGCCGATTTCGAGCTCAGCGTCGCCGCCTATCCCGAGACCCATCCCGAGGCCGAGAGCGCCGGCCATGATCTCGACAATCTCAAGCGCAAGATCGATGCCGGCGCCACCCGCGCCATCACCCAGTTCTTCTTCGATGTCGAGGTCTATCTGCGCTTCCTCGACCGCACTGCCGCCGCCGGCATCGGCCTGCCGATCGTGCCGGGCATCCTGCCGGTGACGAATTTCGCCCAGGTGAAGAAGTTCGCCGCCGCCTGCGGCGCCTCGCTGCCGGCCTGGATGGCGCCGATGTTCGACGGGCTCGACGACGATCCCGACACGCGCCGCCTCGTCGCCGCCTCGATCGCCGCCGAGCAATGCCGGCTGCTGCAGGCGGCGGGGATCAACGAGTTCCATTTCTACACGCTGAACCGCGCCGATCTCATCGTCGCCATCTGCCACATGATCGGCGTGCGCGGCCCCGTCGCCGCCGCGTCGCCAGCGAGAGGCTGAGCCCATGCCACATATCCTCGATTATCTCGCCGACCGCGTGCTGCTCTGCGACGGCGCGATGGGGACGCAGATGCAGGCGCGCCATCTCGAGGTCGAGCGCGACTATCACGGCCACGAGAACTGCACCGACATCCTGTGCGAGAGCCGGCCCGACCTCGTGCGCGAGATCCATATGGGCTATCTGCGGGCCGGCGCCGACGCGGTGCAGACCAACAGCTTCGGCGGCTCGCCGGTGACGCTGGGCGAGTTCGGCATCGCCGACAAGGCCCATCGACGTCAACCGCCGCGCCGCCGAGCTGGCGCGCGAGGCGGTCGAGGCCTTCGCCGGCGACGGCCGCGCGCGCTTCGTCATCGGCTCGGTCGGCCCCGGCACGCGGCTGCCCTCCCTCGGCCATATCGACTACCAGACGCTCGAGGATGCGCTCGCCGTGCAATGCCGCGGCCTCGTCGCCGGCGGGGTCGATGCCATCCTGGTCGAGACCTGCCAGGACACGCTGCAGATCAAGGCGGCGGTGAACGCGGCCAAGCGCGCCCGCGCCGAGGCGGGCAAGGACATGCCGATCTTCGTGCAGGTCACGGTCGAGACCACCGGCACGCTGCTGGTCGGCGCCGACATCGCGGCGGCCGCCACCGTCATCGGCGCGCTCGACGTGCCGATGCTCGGCATCAATTGCGCCACCGGCCCGCTGGAGATGGCCGAGCATGTCAAATGGCTGAGCGAGAGCTGGCCGGGCCTCGTCTCGGTGCAGCCCAATGCCGGCCTGCCGGAGCTGGTGGACGGCCACACGCATTATCCGCTGAGCCCGTCGGAGCTCGCGCAATGGCAGGAGCGCTTCGTCGGCGAGGACGGCGTCAATCTCATCGGCGGCTGCTGCGGCACCGACGTGCCGCATATCCAGGCGCTCGACGCCATGCTGCGGCGGCTCGCCGCCGACGGCTTCCGGCCGCGGCCCAAGACCGCGCCGCAGCGTCTGGGTCCCGTCGATCGCCTCGCTCTATGCCCAGACGGCGCTGCGCCAGGAGAATGCCTATCTCTCCATCGGCGAGCGCTGCAATGCCAACGGCTCCAAGCAGTTCCGCCAGCTCCAGGAGAAGGGCGACTGGGATGGCTGCGTCGAGATGGCGCGCGAGCAGGCCAAGGAGGGCTCGCACGCCCTCGACCTCTGCACCGCCTTCGTCGGCCGCGACGAGGTCGCCGATATGAGCGAGGCGGTGACCCGCATGCGCGGCTCGGTGAACGCGCCGCTGGTGATCGATTCGACCGAGTTGCCGGTGCTCGAGGCGGCGCTCAAGCTCTATGGCGGCAAACCCATCTTGAACTCGATCAATTTCGAGGATGGCGAGGTTCCTGCGGCCAAGCGCCTCGATCTCGCCCGCCGCTTCGGCACCGCCGTCATCGCGCTCACCATCGACGAGCAGGGCATGGCCAAGGAGGTCGAGCGCAAGCTCGAGATCGCCCGCCGGCTCTACGATTTCGCCTGCAACCGCCACGGCCTGCCGCCGGCGGATCTGATGTTCGACCCGCTCACCTTCACCATCTGCACCGGCAACGAGGACGACCGCAAGCTCGGATTGTGGACCCTCGAGGCGATCGAGCGTCTCGCGCGCGAGCTGCCGGAGTGCCAGATCATCCTCGGCCTCTCCAACATCTCCTTCGGCCTCAACCCGCCGGCGCGCCACGTGCTGAACTCGGTCTTCCTCGACCACGCGCTGAAGCGCGGGCTCACCGGCGCCATCGTCCACGTCTCGAAGATCATGCCGCTCCACCGCATCCCCGAGGCGGAGGCGCGCGTCGCCGAGGACCTGATCTTCGACCGCAGGCGCGAGGGCTACGACCCGCTGCAGGCCTTCATCGCGCTCTTCGAGAACCGGGTGGCGGCGAAGACGGCGAAGAAGGCGCGGCCGGAGGCGGTCGAGGAGCGGCTGAAGCAGCGCATCGTCGATGGCGACCGGCAGGGGCTCGAGGAGGATCTCGCGCTCGCCATGACCAGGCACCCGCCGCTCGACATCATCAACATCTTCCTGCTCGACGGCATGAAGGTGGTGGGCGAGCTCTTCGGCGCGGGCAAGATGCAGCTCCCCTTCGTGCTGCAATCGGCCGAGACGATGAAGGCGGCGGTGGGCTGGCTCGAGCCGCACATGGAGCGCCTCGAGGGCCAGCAGAAAGGCACGATCGTGCTCGCCACCGTCAAGGGCGACGTGCACGATATCGGCAAGAACCTGGTCGACATCATCCTCACCAACAACGGCTACCGCGTCGTCAATCTCGGCATCAAGCAGCCGATCAACGCCATTCTCGATGCGGCGGCGCAGTACAAGGCGGATGCCGTCGGGCTTTCCGGCCTCCTGGTGAAGTCGACCGTGGTGATGCGCGAGAACCTCGAGGAGATGACGCGCCAGGGCCTCTCCATGCCGGTGATGCTGGGCGGCGCGGCGCTGACCCGGCGCTATGTCGAGGAGGATTGCGCCAAGGCCTATGCCTCGGGCCGCGTCGCCTATGCCCGCGACGCCTTCGACGGCCTCGACCTCATGGACAAGGTGATGACCGGCCGCTTCGACGCCCATCTCGCCGAGATGCGGGCGAAGAACCGGGGCCGCGTCGTCAACGAGACGCGCAAGCTCGGCCGCGCCGCCGATGCGCGGGTGCTGCGGCCGATCGATGTCGAGGAGATCCGCCTCAGGCGCCAGGAGCTGACGCGGCGCGTCCCGGTGCCGGTGCCGCCCTTCTGGGGGCCGCGCATCGTCGCGCGCGTGCCGGTGAAGGCGCTGGTGCCCTATCTCAACGAGCGCATGCTCTATCAATTCCATTGGGGCTTCCGCAAGGATGGGCGCACGCTCGACGAGTTCAAGCTCTGGGCGCACAAGGAGCTGCGCCCGATCCTGCAGCGCCTGCTCGAGACCGCCATCGCCGAGGACATCCTGGTGCCGCAGGCCGCCTATGGCTTCTGGAAATGCGCGGCCGAGGGCAACGACGTCATCCTCTTCGACGAGGCGGGCGCGCGCGAGGTGGCGCGCTTCTCCTTCCCGCGCCAGGCCAAGGAGGGCGGCCTCTGCATCGCCGATTTCTTCCGCGACGTCGGCGACAACGAGCGCGACGTGATCGGGCTGCAGGCCGTCACCATGGGGCCGCGCGCCTCCGAGGTGGCGCGCGAATGGTTCGGCGAGAACCGCTACCAGGACTATCTCTACCTGCACGGGCTCTCGGTCGAGATGGCCGAGGCGATGGCGGAATACACCCACAAGCGCATCCGCGCCGAGCTGGGCTTCGCCGGCGAGGAGGCGCGCGACATCGAGGCGCTGCTGCAGCAGGGTTATCGCGGCAGCCGCTATTCCTTCGGTTATCCCGCCTGCCCCAACCTCGCCGACCAGCGCCAGCTCCTGGCGCTGCTCAACGCCGAGGAGATCGGCCTGTCATTGACCGACGAGGACCAGCTCGACCCCGAGCAATCGACCTCCGCCATCGTCGTCACCCACCCGCAGGCGAAGTACTTCTCGGTGTAGGGGGATCGGGCAAGGTATCGCCTATGGGTTTCGCCACGGAGGCACGGAGGACACGGAGAAAAGTGCTGGCGAGAAGATAAAATCATCTCTGCCGCCCCCGCGAAAGCGGGGGCCCAGAAGAGCAGCCGCACGTCGATTGCTCTGGTTCCCCGCTGTCGCGCAGGGCTGTCCGGGGAAAATGTTGATGAAGCGCGCCGCGCGTCTTTCTGATGCATAGCACCATCCAGCATCGTCATGCCCGGCCTTGTGCCACGGCTGTCCGGTTGGGTTTTTGTGGACGAAGCGCATGGCGTTGATTCTACTCGGTCCTGGACGTTGGCAAACGTTCCGGGACACGAGATGAGGATCGACGCCATGCGGCATCAGAATAGCGTACTTCATAGTGTTCTTAAGCACGTTCCGTGGCCTGTGTTCGATCGGATGGTGGAAGCCCATGGGGCTGATGCGGGCGTCCGCCGGCTGACGACGAAGAGCCAGTTCGTGGCGCTGCTGCACGGGCAGCTTTCGGGCGCCATAAGCCTGCGCGAGATCGTGGACGGCTTGGAGAGCCACGCGGACCGGCTCTACCATCTGGGTGTTGAGCCACCGCGGCGCTCGACACTGAGCGATGCCAATGCGGTGCGGCCGGCGGCGATGTTCGCCGAGCTTCTGGCGATGATGATGGCGCAGGCCCATCGTGGGCTGCGCCGCAAGCTTGCCGAAACCACCTATCTCATCGACGCCACAGGTGTGCGTCTGACCGGATACAGCGCCAACTGGGCGCGGTTCTCGGCCGGGGTCTGCGGTGCCAAGGTGCACGTCATCTACGATGCCGACGCCGATCGGCCGATCTACGCCGCGGTCAGCGCGGCGAACGTCACCGACATCAGCGTTGCGCAACAGATGCCGATCGACGCCGGAGCCACCTATGTCTTCGACCTCGGTTACTACGACTATGGCTGGTGGGCGAAACTCGACGCGGCGCAATGCCGGATCGTGACCCGCTTCAAGGCCAACACCCCGCTCGAACTCATCGAGGAGCTGCCTCTGCCCCAAGACAGCACGATCCTCAGCGATCGCATCGGCTTCCTCCCCGCGCGCCAGTGCAACAACCGGCGCAACCCCATGCAACACGCCGTGCGCGAGGTCCGGGTCATGACCGAGGCGGGCAAGATCTTGCGCCTGCTGAGCAATGACCTCGACGCAACCGCCCAGGAAATCGCCGATCTTTACCAGCGCCGCTGGGCGATCGAACTGTTCTTCCGCTGGGTCAAGCAGGTCCTGAAGATCAACCACTTCCTCGGCACCTCCGAAAACGCCGTGCGTATCCAGATCGCGGTGGCGCTGATCGCCTTCCTGCTGCTTCGCCTCGCTCAGGCGACGCAAACCGCCATTCGAAGCCCTCTCGCCTTCGCCAGACTGGTTCGCGCCAACCTGATGCACCGCAGGCCCATCGATCGACTGTTGCAGCTCGATCCACCCCCGCAGATCAACGCCGCTCAAATGACCCTCCAGTGGAACTGAAACCCGAACCGGACAGCTGTGGGACAAGCCCGGCCATGACGATCAAAACGAACACCGAAGACTGGCACGACAACCTAATTCCATTCCCCGGACAGCCCTGCGCGAAAGCGGGGAAGGCGACATACGATGGGTCGATCGGCCCGGCGCGTCCCAGGCGCGCCAAGATCTTCCTCCCCGTGCCTCCATGGGTCCCCTTTCGGTCGGCGGCGATCGCCCCACCGCGAAAGCAAGGCCTTGCGCTGGATCAATGCCGAGGCCGTGCCTCCTCGGCTTTACTGTTGGCGTGAAAACAGTCGCAAGCCGCGCGGAACGGCGCGATGGCTTCGCAACCGAGCGTTTTCTCGTGGCACGCCCGCACCTCGCGGCCGTTCCCCCGTGAGAGGGGAAGGGGCGATTCCAGAAGTCCTGCAATGGCGTCTTGCCGGCCTTGGCGGCTGGACTCACCCCCGAGCACCTTCGGCTCCTCTGTTCTCGGCGGGAGACGCGATATGACCGAAGGTCTGGTGTTCTTCGTCTTGCTGGGTGTTGTCGCCGTGTTGCTGATCGTCGGCTTCGTCGGTTGCGCGGCTCGCTCGCGCGAGGAGGAGCGACGGCACGATCACTCGGAACCCAATCAGCACATCCCGCGGAGCTGACCGGTCCGGACCGCGTCGCCCGTGACGGCAGCGGCGTTGCCGCCGCTCACTTCAGCGCGGAAAACGCCGTCGGCGCCAGCAGCTCGTTGCGGATGTCCTGCACGAGCTGGCCGTCCTTCTCGGTCTCGGCGCGGGTCGCGATCCATTCGGGGTCGGCGATGAACGCGCCCCAGCGCTTCTCGCGGTCGGCCAAGCTGTCCCAGGCGAGCATGTAGGTGAGCTGCTGGTTGCTCTCGCCGATCAGCGTCGTCCAGAACCCCGCCTGCCGGATGCCGTGCTTCTCCCAGATCCGCAACGTATGGTTCTGGAAGCGCGAGATCAGCGCCGGCAGTCGGCCGGGCACGCAGCGATAGATGCGCAATTCGTAGATCATCGGCTTTCCCCTCGCGTTTTGCGATGTCCTGGGAGACCCACGCCGCGGCGTGACCCCGCTTTCCGGCCTCCCGCATGCGCGCTTTGGCGAACCGTCCGTTGCGCCTGTCCGCTTCGAGCGGATGCGACCATGAATAAAATACGATCAAGCCGAGGGCTTGTCTATTGGACGATGATATCGTTGATGCCGTGGCGTCGGCGGGTGCGACGCGCGCCTTCACGCTGGCCGCCATCCTCTTGCAAGAGCGACCGGGGCCTGCCCAGATTGCCGCCGATCGAGCTGCGGCTGCTCGCGGCCGGCGAGCTCACTGCCGCCGCGGCGGAACTGCGCGACATTGCCGAAAGTCGCGCGGCGGCGCCTCGTCGCTGCGTCGAGCGACGAATTTTATGCCGATCGAGACCGGCGTGCCCTTGTGTAGCCGACCGGGATGGTCCAGGCGATCGGCAAGATCTGCCAGCGTGGCACCCTTCGAGAGCGTGAAGGTGAGCGCAGTATTTCCGAAGACCGCCGTCACGCGGCTGGGCCGCAATCCGTCGTCCGGGAGGTTTGGCATGGCTTCCTCGCGATGAGGGGTGAAGGAGAGGCTCGCCGCTAGCTGTTTTGCCAATTGCGCCGCTCGACCGTACCAAGCATCGAGACGGTCATGGAAGATTCGGAATGTACTCAGAACGGGGGTTTAGGACGGATCCACCCGCGGGCTCCGTACCGCGGCATCGTTCGTCGAGATCACCTTGGACAGATCTTCGTGGCAAAGGGCCTTCCGAGTGCCCACATGACCGACATCGGCCGAACTCGGTTCCCAATGCTGTCAGACAGGCTGAGACGGCCCGGACGCCTGAGGCTGCCTCCGTGGCGATAGGGCGTGGCAGAGGCGACCGAGAAGCTTTGAGAAGCGCGAGGCTTCGCCGCTAAAGGTCACTTGGGAGCGAGGGCCATGACAACCGACGTGGTAGAACTCGATGAGCACCGGGGCATGGATGCTCAGAAAGCTACGGAAAGTCGTCGACGGCTCCACGAGGTGCAGTGCGACCAAGCTGCTCTGAAAGAGTGCCAAGCGGAGTTCGAGAGATATCTCATCGTCGTTCCAGCGATGACCTGGCCGGAGGCCGCGGGCAGGGCGCGGTACCTCATTCAACTGCTCGCCGACGCCGCTGACGCTCAGGCTGCGCGCCGCCAAGAACTGATCGCCAGTATTCTGGAGGATCTCGCGAGATTATCCGGCTGACGCAACCGACCGCAGTACCAGAAGCAGATTGCCAGCTATGAATGAGAACCTGAAGATCGTAAAGGCGAATATCCAGCGCTATCGCTGGCTCTTGCAAACGAAGCTCACAAAGGCACGACGCAAACTGATCGCGGAGATGCTTGGTGAGCAGGAAAGAGAACAGAAGAAGCAGGCATCATCCAGACGGAATTGGGCGCGACGCCTGCTGCGCGGCCTTCCGTTCGGCCGGCGCTCCTAAGGACCATCGTTCTGCGTGGAGGCTGCGCCCGCGGCGATGCTCGACAAGGCGGACTGTTCGTCCGAGCGCGTTCGTGGTGTCAGAGCGTTAACGCTGCTGGTTCTGGTGGCTCGCTATGAGGCTTTTGGCTATCTCCTCCGCAGCGATGGACAGTGACCTATCGGGTTGTGCGCGACAGCCGTCGTAGAGACGGTGATTCAACTTCTCCACATCCTCGTTGCGCAGAAAATCAATCCCCGTCCCTTGTGCCATGCCCGAAAGGAAGCCAAGGAACCAACCACTCAATCCCACTAGCGTGCTCCTGTCGTTGCCAAATACCGCCGCCGTGTATGCGCGGCATGTATCGACCGGGGGCGTTAGCAGTCTGATCGCTTGTTCGGCGCTGGTTTCGGTACCACCCATAACGATTGCCCATGCTAGCACCATAGCGCAGCTCACTACCCTCTTCAGTTTGTTCATGCCAGCCTCCCGACGATTGCCGAACACCGCTCCCTACAATATGAACCTGTCGTAGCGCCGCGCCGACAACCTGCGCAATGCTTTCCTTGCGGACGGCATCCCGTCCGACCAGCTCACCGAGCATTGGGTGGGCGACCGCGAGTTCCCGGTGCCGTCGAGCCCGGCATGCGAGAGGCACGAAACCGAATTGTCGAAGTCGGGCTCCATTGAGCCGTGGCCGACTGAGATTTCGTTCCTCTCCGCGGTGAGCGAATCGCCTGCAATTCAGCTTGTCGCGCCGCGCGCAACATCACCCGGATTTCGCGCACAGCGACGCGCTGGGAACGGTGGTCTCCGGCGCCGAGGCCGCACGTGCGGCTCGACCGACGATGCAGCGGAGCTGGGTAGTTTCCGAACCTAGCGCCACCCCCTTACTCCGCCCACATCACGGTCATGGCGCGAAGGATCGCCGCTCGCCAACGACGCCGAAACAATCGCCGATCGCTTCCCGCCGTTCGTCAGGAAACCTCGAGCGCCTACATCATCGACGATGGTTGGGGCGGCCATGAGAGGCACTGGCGCTGATACGTAATCGGCGCACAGATTCAGGACTGCGCCTCAACGTGGCATGGCACCGGACATCAGGAGGGAAAAGGTCATGGACAAAGTGCTGGTGATGGGCGTCGTTGCCCTGGAACTGCTGACGGCAGCCTGCGGCGGCAGCGCGGATCGGCGCGCCGCGACCGGCAGCCTCACCGGCGTCGGCGAGCTCGCCGATGTCGGTTTCGGACCAGTCGCGGGAAGCGAGCCATCGGGCTCTTCGGCGGTTCTGGTGCGGCAGGCGCAGAGCGAACTCAAGCGCGAAAGTCTCTATGAGGGCAGGGTGGACGGCATCGCTGGCCCCGAGACCACGCAGGGAATCACCGCCTTCCAGCAGCGCGAGGGACTGCAGCAGACCGCGCGCCTCGACGGCGCGACGCGGGATCGCATGATCCTCAATGCGATGCGTATGGACAGCGCGTGGAGCAAGAGGGTTCAGAACAATGCGGCCGAGGGGAGTGGCAGTTCCACGCCGCCGAGGACGGGCCGGGCGGCGGTGCCGGACGACGGGGGTGGCCGCTGAGGCAAGGCTGCAATACCTCGTTGCGACAAGGCGCCGCGGACCCGCGCCTGGCGCCGTTCGTGAGCGCCGGCATAGGGCTCCAGCACCTTGGCGATCCCACATACCAGCAGTGCCGGAACGATCGCTGCTCTCCGCAGCCCAAAGAAAAATCGCCGACCGTTTTTCCCGACGTTCGTAAGAAGGAAGTCCGATGGAATCTCTCAGGACGATGCGACGACTGAAGGCGGCGGTCATACTGGCTATGTTGGCGCGCGGTATCGTCATCGATGAACCTGCGACGGGAAACGCCATGCGGTCGTTCGTTCAGCGAGGCGGCAGACGATCCACTCCGCCGTGAGATGAGACGTGGCACCGAACGCCGCGATATGTGATCGAGGGTGGCCGGGCGGTAGCCTGCGATACCCGGCTAAAGCCGTGTAAGCGCCGGGCCGCGCGGACCAATCGCGGCCGGTGCTATACCTTCACCCGCGGCCACGGTTCTTCACCGGACGGCCCGACGATGGAGCGGATGGCGCAGCGGTCGCGCTCACGGGTGAGCGCCAAGCCGATCGCCTGGTCACGCGTTTCCAAGCGGCGCGACCCCACCTCACGGTTAGTCTCCAGGTCCAAATATCTCACAATCCATTCAGCCATGGCACACGCCTCCACGCCAAGCGGCTCCGTCGGCCCGTTTTCTCTCTTACTTGTTCTTTTCGGCGCTGTCCGTAATTGCGTGACCGGCCGCGGACATGTCCTGTCCCGCGCCGGCCGTCGTGTTGCAGGCGCTCAGCAACGCTGTCGCACCGGACACGATCAAGATGCTCAGCAGAATTGCCGCTAGGTTTTTACGCATCGTCGGTCTCCTCTAAATCTTGCGAGCGCCATTCCTCACGCAGGTCTGTCAGGGGATTTTACGGCGGCCCGGCAAAAAGGATCAGGTTCGGAATGTACTTAGAATCCACATCTAGCTGTTACCTTGGCCTTCGACCGATCGTGACCAGAATCAACCCACGATCAGAAGGCTAGTAGCCGGTGTGGAAGCCGCCGAACAGAAAAATGACCAGGCAAACGATAACCAACGCTCCGAGCAAGCCGCCAAAGCCCCGGCCACCATAGTACTCCCGGCGATAGCCATAATAGCCGCCGCCGCCGAAGAGCACGAAAAGCAATACGATAATCAGTAGCAGCGACATAGCTTCCTCCTACCTGCCCCGCGCCGGAAATTCCCACGGGCTGAAGCTAATGTGGGCGGGAGTCGGGACGGGGGACAACCTCGGAATCTACTCAGGATGGCCGGGCACATCGCCCTTTCGATCAGCCGCCGGCGGAGCGACAACAGCGCTGCCACGGAGATCTCCAGAACCGATCCGCGACCCCAGCCATGTTGCGGGCGGCGCAATCCCCGCCTCGGTGACACACTCAAGTGAGTACATTCCGACGCTACCGCCGGCGGTCGCTACGCTCTAATCCAAGGCTGTTGCTCCGCAGCCAGCTTTGCACAGCAGATTTTTTCGCGATCTGGCCAGGAGGAAGACATGCGTTGGCTTCTGCTCATGACATCCATGCTTTTGGTCGTTCTCGTCGAGCCTCTCGCCGCTGCGGACAGCCCGCCGGCGCGAAGGAACAGCGCGCGACCCGACATCGCCGCATTCCAGTTCGAGCGGCAGGCGCAGCTTTATTGTGGCGATGATGACGTCGTCTGGGTGGTCGCCAGCCGCGGCATTTACAACACCGCCACGGAGCGCTGGTACGGGCAGACCAAGAACGGCGGATTTGCTTGTCTTCACGATGCCGAGCGCGCCGGCTATCACCCCAATACCAGCGGCCAATAGCTGATCACCCGGCTGCCGCCCGCGCCGGAAGATGCTCGACGGCTTTCCGCGCTGAATCGCCAACGCGTATTTGCCACGGCTTTCAAATGAACCATAGCGCAGCCGCTTGCCGCGCTCGTCGCGCCGCCACGCGCGAAGATTTTTACCTCCGTGTCTCGACGGCGCAATCGAAACGGCGCGTTGCCTTCCCGCAGCTCTGCCAGGGGTGCCGACGGTTGTGCCCGTTGGGAACGGCGATGCGCGTCGATCATGTTGGATGGCGCGCCTCCGGAGGAGAGCGAGCGCCGCTCCTTCGCCGCCAACGCCGCGGTGCAGATCATGCTCGCCTTCGCTCTGGCGGACGATATCCGACCAAGGTTCTGGCAATTTCGAGGGCGGTTCCGAACGAGCGGAGCGGCTTGTGGCCGTGCTGGCGCGCATGCTCAAATTCGTCGTGGACGCGGCGGGCCACTGAGTAGAATCCGAGGATAGTGGAATGGCTATTCTGACCGCATATTTAGAATGGAAGTTGGCCGCGTCCCCGCTCAGCTGCGCAGGACCCTTTTGGTAGTGAGGAGTTCCAATGGACGATGGTGATATGATCTTGGCGATCATCTCGCTGATGGGCCTCATCGCGACCGTCACTTTGCTCGCGGCAGACCACTGGCGGCAGCGCACAAAGCCTGCGGAAGCGCCGAAGAGTTCCTGAGCCTGTCCCCGTGACGGCAAAGGTCAGCCGCCTCTCTGCGAGATTTCCTGCTCCAGGCGAGCGGCTCTCCTCTCACGGTCAGCCGCGACTTATAGGAACTGAGTCGCGATGCTCTCGGGCATGGCTTCGGCGGCCATCTCGCGGAGCGTTGGCGCTCGCTCTCGAAGGTATTCGTCTTCTTTTCGGCGAACGGAGCCGCTTTTACTGCTGCCGGAAGCCCGGCGCCTCCTCAAGCGCAACATCCTCGACAGTCTGGGATGCGCCATCGCGGCGCTTCCGGGGCAACCCTTCAAGGCGCTCAGGGAACAGTTCGAGGAGTACCGGGCCGCGCCTGGCGAGAGGAGGATAGCGCGTTGGCCGCGCCGCAGGAGCGATCCGAAACACTGACCCCTCGCGAGCGCGAAGTAGTTGCGCACGTGGCACAGGCCCAACTCGTTAACTTGTCAAGGCTGGGTTTAGTGGTTATGTAGCGGGTTCCGCAGTCGCCGGGCGGTCCCGGACCGCGTCAATATAGTCGGCCTATGACAGACAAGCGCCCGCCACCGTTTTTCATCGCCGACAATACGGGACTGGACTTCTTGAACTCGATCGCCGTGCCGGTCGATACCAAGGTCGAATGGCTTGCCTCCGGGGAGGACCTTCTCGCCTGGCTCGAGCACGCTGGATTGGTCCCCGACGATGTGTTGGAAGCCTGTCGCAGGAACGCTCTCCCCGGTCAACTTGACGCCATCGCGGCGCAAGCGCGAGGGCTGCGGGACTGGTTCAAGCCGTTCGTCTATAAGCATATGGGCAGGCCGATCGAGCCCAAGGCCCTGCGTCAGCTGGAACCGCTCAATCAGCTATTGGCGCGCGACGAGGAGTTTGGCCAGATCGTTGCTCGCGGTCACCTCAGCGATCGAGAACATGATCATGGACGGAAGAACGCGGTCCCGTCCGGCCTGGCCTGGCGTTCGCAACGGCGCTGGCAGTCACCCGAGGCATTGCTCCTTCCGCTCGCGCGATCACTGGCCGATCTCGTCTGCGCCGAGGACTTCACTTACGTGAAAGCGTGCGAGGGGCCGGAGTGCACGCTGCTGTTCGTCGACCGAACGCGAGGCCATGCGCGACGGTGGTGCAGCATGGCGGTTTGCGGCAATAGGGCAAAACAGGCCGCCCATCGAAAGCGCATCCGGAAGGCACGGAAACGTTCCCGGTAGACAAACTCCTCGAGTGCGACCTATCCCCATGCCCCGCTCATCGCGTCGCCCTCGACGGCGCCACGCAGCGTGATGCCGCCGGCGATGAGCAGGCTCGCCGCGACACCACACTGCGCGCCCGATTTGCCGCCGATCAACGCCAAAGCTTGATCATTTGGCTGGCTACGCCGGGGAGATCCGCTGCGACGACCTGCGGCTGAGGCAACCCGCGCACCGGCAAAGGAGCATTGCCGGGCCTGGCGATAAGCGCTCCGGAGCAGCCGACACTCTGCGCTCCGATGGTGTCCCACACATGCGCGGCCACCATGCAAATCGCGCTTGGCGGTACATTCAGCTCTTCGGCGACCATATGGTAGACCTGCGGCGCCGGTTTGAAGCGCCGAACCCGATCGATGCTGAACGATCTCTCGAACCATCCATCGATGCCCGCATGCTTCAGGGGGCTGGCGTTCGGATCCGGGGGAGAATTGGTGCACGTCACCAGCCGGAACCCCGCCTCCTTCAATTGCTTGAGCCCGGAAGGCACATCGCCATGCGCCGGCATCGTAAGCATGCGCGTTCTCAGCTCGTCGACGTCCGCCTCGGTGACCGAGACGTTGTGGATGGTGCCGAGCATCTTCAAAACACCTTGTCCCAGCGTGAAGAACGTCGTGTACGGGCCCGACAGCGTTATCGCGTCCGAATAGAGGATGAGCTGTCCGAACCACTCGCGCAGGACCTTGCGATCGCCAAATAGCCGCTGAAACAGCGGTGCGAGGAATTCGATATCGAGGAGCGTCTCATTGACATCGAATACGCAGATCGATGGACCCTCTCCGACGGTCTCGCCTTTTTTCTCATCTGCGAGCGCCGTGCGTCCGAGAAGGGTCGCCGTCACGCCACCAATCGCAGCCGTGCCGACTCCTTTCAGCAGTTGCCGACGCTCGACGGCGCTGAAAACCTCATCAGGCATGTCGGTTTCTCCTGTTTCGTGTCACGGTAACGGACCCATGGAACCGCCAGCGAAGTCTCCTCTCCCACTGGCTGACGCAGACAAGAGTGGCGTGCCAAATTCGCGCGCGATGTCGGCGGGAGCCTGCTCAGGGCGGATGGCCGCGGAAGGAACGAAGGATGGCGACAGGGGCGCAGCGAGAGAACGCGATCCCTGCGGCGCTCGACCTGTCGACGAATTGATTGGCAAGGTGACGGAGAAGGCTATACCGCCGCATGGCACTTTATGATTTCCCGAGGCGAGACAGGGGCGCGCGCCCCGTGCAGATGCGTTCCGCGGCGCGCGTTCTCAATCCCTCGGTTCTGATCGCAAGAGCTATACCTTGGTAGGGCGCCCGGCCATCGTCGGAAGCTGCGGCGGCGCCCGGCCACTCTCCCTTGTCATCGCCATTGCGGTGAACAACTGTGGCGACTGGTGGTATTGTCCCTCCGGGGCCGGCCTAAGCGGTCGCGCGCGTCATTCAAGATGACATCTCGTTCACCGAGGAGGACCCGCCATGACAAAATTGGGCCGTTCAACGACGATTGGCAGCCTGGTTTTTGGGTTGCTGGTCCTCGCGGCACCTGCGTGGGCGCAGACGCGCCCACGCATCGCCGAACAGATTGCCAAGACCTATGGCCTCGATGCGTTTGGGCAGATCGAAGCGATCCGTTACACGTTCAACCTACGGCTCCCCGGGGTCAACGTCTCCCGTTCATGGATTTGGCATCCCAAGACCGACCAGGTTTCCTACGAGGGAAAAGACAAGGGCGGGAAGCCGGTGAAGGTCACCTATGTCCGGTCTCGGCTCGACGGCGAGCCGGCCAACGTAAGGGACGAAATTGATCCTGATTTCGTCAACGATGAATATAATCTGCTCTTCCCTTTGCATGTTTACTGGGATGCCAGGGCCGATGTGCGAGACATGGGCATGCAGGAATTGCCTTTGGGGAAGGGCTCGGCGAAGCGAGTGGCGGTGAAATATCCTTCGGACGGTGGCTACACGCCTGGAGACACTTGGGAGCTTTACGTCGGGTCCGACAATCGGGTCGAGGAATTCGTCTATCACCGCGGCGGACCCACGCCTCCGAGTGTCGTGAGGGCAACGTGGAAGGGCTACAAGAAAGCTGGCCCTCTCCTTATCTCGACGGACCGTCGCGGGACGGCGGACGGCAAGCCGCTGCGATTCTTCTTTTCGGATGTGTCCGTCAAGCTCGTGGGGTCGGACAGGTGGATGAACGCGCAATAGCAGAGGGGGGCTCGTAAGCATCGCGCCGCAAGGCTGACGCATCAATCCGCGCCGGCGCGGCTGGCGTCCGGCAGCGCCGGCTCCTCGATGGTGGCGGCCAGCGCGTAACGCTCGCCGTCGATCTCCTTGCTGCTCCTGAGGCCGAGCCTCGCCAGCAGCGCCAGCGGCGGGCACCAGCCCTGCAGCGCGTATTGGCCGAGCGTGGCAAACGCTATCGCCGGCAGCAGCGCGAAGGCCGGGTTGACGGTGAAGCTCAGCACCGCGCCGAGGAAGCCCAGGCCGGCGGCGCCCATCTGCAGCGCCTGCTCCTGGTCGACCTCGCGGTCGAGCTGGCGCAGCCGCGCCGTCGATCCCAGGGGCTCTGGCGGGGCGGCGGGGCGGCGGTCGGTCGGTGCGGTGGGCACGGGCGGGGGTCTCCTTGGTCGGCGCGCGCATTCTCGCCGCAAATCTCCTGACGCGGGGTTAACGGCGCTTGGATTCAATCAATTTGCGGCGAGCCTTGGCGGCGGAGGGGTGCATCCCTACCATCGCTCTCGCGCCGGTCTCCGGCGCGCCCTGCGTCACCGGCGTATACGCGAATTCGAGTCGGGGGCGTACACCGGGGGCGCAGTCTGCTCCCCGGGATGGAAACCGCGAAACCGGGCGCTACCATGGCCGCCATGTCCGATGCCGATGCCTCCGCCGCGCTGCCGCTCGCGGGATTGCGCGTCCTCGAATTCACCCAGACCATCATGGGGCCGAGCGCCGGGCTGGTGCTCGCCGATCTCGGCGCCGACGTGGTCAAGATCGAGCCGGCGCCCGAGGGCGATGCGACGCGGCGGCTCTCTGGCTTCGCTGCCGGGTTCTTCGGCTATTTCAACCGCAACAAGCGCAGCCTCGCCGTCGACCTCAAGCAGAAGGCCGGGCTCGACATCGTGCGCCGGCTCGCCGCCACGGCCGACGTCGTGATCGAGAATTACGCGCCCGGCACCATGGACCGGCTGGGCTGCGGCTATGCCGCGCTCGCGGCGCTCAACCCGCGCCTCGTCTATTGCGCGCTCAAGGGGTTCCTCTCCGGCCCCTACGAGCACCGCCCGGCGCTGGACGAGGTGGTGCAGTTCATGGGCGGGCTCGCCTACATGACCGGCCCGGCCGGCCAGCCGCTGCGCGCCGGCGCCTCGGTGGCCGATCTCATGGGCGGGGTCTTCGGCGTCGTCGCCATCCTCGCCGCGCTGCGCCGGCGCGAGGCGACCGGACGGGGCGAGCTGGTCAAGAGCGCGCTCTTCGAGAGCACCGTCTTCATGATGGGCCAGCACATGGCCGGCGAGGCGATCACCGGGCAGGAGGTGCCGCCGATGCCGGTGCGCCGCGGCGGCTGGGGCATCTATCAGACCTTCAAGACGGCCGATGGCGAGCAGATTTTCGTCGGCGTCACCAGCGACCGTCACTGGGCGCGCTTCTGCGAGATCTTCGCCCGGCCCGACCTCCTCGCCGATGCGCGGCTGGCCAGCAACGAGGCGCGGGTGGCGGCGCGGCCCTGGCTGCTGCCGATCGTGGCGGAGCTGCTCGGCCGCTTCACCAAGGCCGAGATCGCCGAGCGCTGCGAGCGGGCGAGCATTCCCTACGCGCCGGTGGCCCGCACGGCCGATCTCTTCGACGATCCCCATCTCAACGCCGGGGCGGGGCTGGTGGCGACGACGCTGCCCGGCGGCGTCCGCACCAAGCTGCCGCGGCTGCCGATCGAGCTCGCGGGCGAGCGGCCGGGGCTTTACCGCGAGGCGCCGCGGCGCGGCGAGCACACGCGCGAGGTGCTGGGCGATGCCGGCTGGAGCGAGGCGGAGATCGCCCGGCTCGAGCAACAGGGGATCATCGCGGTTGGCTGAGGCTCAGCGGCCGCGATATTTGGCCAGCGTCCCGCCGCGCATCACCGAACCGGGGAGCGGGTGGCCGACGATCTCCTCGGCGAGCCGGGCGGCGGCGCCGAGGCGCTCGACATCGATGCCGGTCTCGATCCCCATCTCCTCGCACATGAAGGCGAGATCCTCGGTGCAGACATTGCCCGCGGCGCCCTTGTGCCCGGCAAAGGGGCAGCCGCCGAGCCCGGCGACCGAGGCGTCGAAGCTCGCCACCCCCATCTCCAGCCCGGCATAGGCATTGGCAAGGCCGAGGCCGCGGGTGTCGTGGAGATGGAGGTTGAGGCGGAGCTCGGGCCAGCGCTCGCGCACCGCGCCGATCACCCGCTTGATGCCGGCGGGCGTCGCCCAGGCCATGGTGTCGGCGAGCGACAGCGTCTTCACCGGGAGCCCGTGCGCCGCGGCGATGTCGTGGCCTTCCGCCACCCGCTCGATGACGGTCGCGACCGGGATGTCGCCGGCGAAATTGCAGCCGAAGGCCGCCATCACCGAGATGCCCTCGACCGGCACGCCGTTGGCCTCGAACATCGCGATCTGGGCGTGCTGCACGCGCGCGTTCTCGGCGAACCCGCGATTCTGGTTGCGCTGCAGGAAGGGCTCCGAGGCGCAGAGCGAGATGGTGCCGCGCAGCGACAGCCGGTCCTTGAGCACGATCGCCCGCTCCAGCCCCTTCTCGTTGAGCCAGAGCGCGGTGTAGCGCACGCCGTCGCGCGGATGGAATCCCTCGACCACCGCCTCGGCATCGGCCCAGCCGGGCACGCGCTTGGGGTTGACGAAAGAGGCGATCTGGATGCGCTTCAGCCCGGTCTCGGAGAGCGCGTCGATCAGCGCCACCTTGCGCTCGGTGGTGATCGGGCCGGGCTCGATCTGGAAGCCCTCGCGCGGGCCTTCCTCGTGGATCTCGACGCGGCGCGGCAGGTCGCTCATCGGGCCGTCTCCTGGGCTCACCCACCCCTGATATACGCCGCCGCCCGGCCGCCATCCAGACCGCACCGCTTTACCTCGCCTGCCGCCTGTGGGAGCATGCGGCCCGCCCGAATTGGCCGCAGCGTCAAAGCCGGGGGGGAAGCCATGGCCCAGTCATCCGCGGTCACCATCGCGGCGCGCATCGATCGTCTGCCCTCGTCGAGCTTCGTGCGCAAGCTCATCGTGCTGATCTCGCTCGGCGGCTGGTTCGAGTTCTACGATCTCTTCTTCACCGCCGCGGTCGGCGCCGGGCTGGTCAAGACCGGGATGTTCAAGGTCGGGCCCAATCCGCTCGATTTCGGCAGCCTCGCCAGCTTCGTCGCGGCGCTCTTCCTCGGCCTCTTCATCGGCACCATCGCCTTCTCCTGGCTCTCCGACCGCTTCGGCCGGCGCTCGATCTTCACCTTCGCGCTGTTGTGGTACTCGATCGGCTCCTTCGTCCTGGCGTTCCAGCACACCGCCTTCGGCGTCGATCTCTGGCGCATGATCGCCTGCATCGGCCTCGGCGTGGAGCTGGTCAATGTCGACACCTACGTGTCGGAGCTCGTGCCCAAGGAGCGGCGCGGCCCCGCCTTCGCCTTCAATCAGGCGGTGATGTACACCGCGGTGCCGACGATCGCCCTGCTGGCCTATCTGATGGCGCCGCCCTTCGCCTTCCTTGGCCTCGAAGGCTGGCGCTGGGTGGTGATCATCGGCTCGGTGGGCGCGATCATCATCTGGTGGATCCGGCTGGGCCTGCCGGAATTGCCGCGCTGGCTGGCGCAGCACGGCCGCGTCGAGGAGGCCGACCGCATCGTCCGCGAGATGGAGCGCCGCGCCGAGGCGGAGAGCGGCCGCCCGTTGCCGCCGCCCGAGCTCGTTGCCGGCGAGGACGAAATCCAGCGCGGCCGCTGGAGCGAGATGTGGAACGACCAGTATCGCGGCCGCACGATCATGCTGGTGGTCTACAACCTGTTCCAGACCATCGGCTACTACGGCTTCCAGGCCTGGGTCCCGCAATTCCTGATCAAGAGCGGCATCAGCGTCACCACCTCGCTCGAATACACCTTCATCATCGCGCTCGCCAACCCGGTGGGCCCGCTCATCGGCATCTGGCTCGCCGACCGCTTCGAGCGCAAATGGCAGATCGCCTGGGCGGCGGCCGGCATCGCCGTCTTCGGCCTGCTCTTCGCGCAGCAGACCGGCATGGCGCTGCTGATCGTCTTCGGCATCCTCATCACGCTCTCGGCGAACTGGCTCTCCTTCTCCTTTCACGCCTACCAGGCGGAGCTCTACCCCACCCGCATCCGCGCCCAGGCGGTGGGATTCGTCTATTCCTGGAGCCGCTTCAGCACCATCTTCTCGCCCTTCCTCATCCAGTTCTTCCTCGGTCGCTACGGCCCCACCGGCGTCTTCGGCTTCATCGCCGCAGCCATGGCGGTGGTGTTCGTCGTCATCGGCGCCTTCGGGCCCAGGGTGACGCGGATCAGGCTCGAGGCGATCGCCCGCTGAGCCGCCGCTGGCCTCAGCCGGTCCCGTGCGGCCGGCCGGCGCCGAGCCGGCGATAGACCGGCTTCAGCGCCGCCGGCAGCACGTAGACCGGAAGCTGCACCATGGCGAAGAAGAGCGTGAGCTCCGGCGTCGCCGCCGCTCCCAGCGTCGCCCACACCACCGCCATGTTGTTGTTGCCGCCGACGAGGCCGATGGTCAGCGCCGAGAGCCGCGGCAGGAAGGCGAAGGCGAGAAAGCTCAGCGCCTGCAGCCCGAGATTGGCGGCGAGCGCCGTCAGCGCGTAGAGCGCCACCTGGCGCGGCTCAGCCACCAGGCGCGGCCCGACGCCGCTCATGATGCCGATGGCGAAGAGCAGCAGGATGAGCACGTTGAGGCCGCTGAGCGCGAGCGCGTGGCGGCGCAGCCGCGCCACGCCGATCAGCCGGCGCAGCGCCATCGCCAGCAGCGCCGCGCCGCCAATGAACAGCGTGAGCTTCTCCATCAGCGGCAGGATGCCGATGCCGAGCTTGAGCCCGATCAGCCCCAGCACCAGCGGCGGCAGGGTGAACGGCATGAGGAAGATGCCGCTTACCATCAGGATCAGCGCCAACGCGCCGTCGAGCCCCAGCAGCAGTGCGATCGCCGGCACCGAGATCAGCGGCGGCGAGGCCGCCCACAGCACCAGGCCCTGGGCGAGCGGCAGCGGCAATCCCAGCCCCCGCGCCGCCAGCGCCGCCGCGACCGGCGTCGCCACCAGCGTCCAGGCGAGCACCAGCGCCAGCACCACCGGCCGGCGCGCATGCGCGGCGAGCGCCGCCCAGTCGATGCCGAGGAAGGCTGCCGCCGTCAGCAGGAAGATCAGCACATTGAGCGCCGGCCGCACCAGCGTGGCGAGCGGCGGCAGCACCAGCCCGGTGAACAGCCCGATCGCCAGAAACCAGGTGCCGTGGCGTCCCAGCAGCGCCAGCGCGCGCAGCATCATGCCGGACGCTTGAGGCCGATGCGCCGGCCGAGCTGCGGCGGCGGCGGCAACAGGCGATGCGCGGCGCGCAGGCGCTCCAGCACGGCGAGCGCCGACGGCGGCATCGGCGCCGACCGGGGCCCGGCGAGATCGACATGGAGTGCCAGCAGCTCGCTGGTGGCGGCGAGGTAGCCCTCCTCGGCATGGGTCATGCGGTGGAAGAAATGGAGGCGCTTGGCGTCGGCGTCGATGAGCTGGGTGTCGATGGCGAGCCGCTCGCCGAGCTTCAGCTCGCGGTCATAAGTGACATGGGCCTCGAGCACGTAGATCGAGCAGTTCGTGGCGCGGCGGTAGGCCTCGCCCAGCCCGAGATGGTCGAGCAGCCCGTCCGTCGCCTTGTCGAAGGCGAGAACGTAAAATGCAACATTCATGTGCCCGTTGTAATCGATCCAGTCCGGCTGGACGGCGGTCGTAAACGGGCTCAGGGGAGGGGGCATCGGGGTCTCCGGCGGGGTGGGGCCCCATAAAAAGCGGCGCGGGCGCGTCTTGGCAACGATTTCGCAAGGAAGCTGGGGCACCCTTCGGAGGGGCTATGGGCGGCAGGCGCCGCCTCCCGGCAAGGGCGGCATCGATGGCGCAGCCTAACGATTTCAGGCAGGCAAAGGGTTTTTCCGAGGTGGCGCTCACCGGCATGTTCGCCCATGAGGTGCCGCCCACGCCGGAGAACTTTGCCGTCTGGTACGCCTATGCCACCGGCCTGCTGCCGGAGCTGAAGCGCACCCTCGACATCCTGATGTCGAACAACCAGGAATTCACCCCGGCGCTCAATGCCGAGCTTTATAACCGATTTTGCGATACCGGCCGGCACTTCAACCTGCTGGATGAGACCGGCGGCCGGCTGCAATATGCCGTCGATCAGGTCATGCGCTACGTCAAATCGGCGAGCGGCGACGCCGATGCCTTCGGCAAGACCCTCGACCAGTATTCCAGCGAGATGGGCGGCGCGCCGGGCGACCAGGACATGCGCGCGCTGGTCTCGGGCCTCATCCTCGAGACGCAGCGCATGGCCGAGCGCAACCGCAGCCTCGAGGACCGGCTGAACGCCTCCTCCGGCGAGATCGCCGAGCTCCGGCAGAACCTCGAGGTGGTGCGACGCGAGGCGCTGACCGACGCGCTCACCGGCATTCCCAACCGCAAATTCTTCGACAGCCGGCTGCGCGAATCGGCGCGCGACGCAATGGAGAGCGGCGAGCCGCTCTGTCTCCTCATCGCCGACATCGACCATTTCAAGCAGTTCAACGACACCTACGGCCATCAGCTCGGCGACCAGGTGCTGCGCCTCGTGGCGCGCACGCTCACCGACAGCGTCAAGGGCCGCGACACGCCGGCGCGCTATGGCGGCGAGGAATTCGCCATCATCCTGCCGCAGACCCGGCTCACCGATGCCGTCGGGCTCGCCAACCAGATCCGCAAGACCATCACCCGCCGCCGCATCGTGCGCAAGAACACCGGCGACGATTTCGGCAGCATCACGCTGTCGATCGGCGTCAGCTGCTATCGCCCCGGCGAGCAGCTGCTGCAGACCGTGCGGCGCGCCGACGACTCGCTCTATCAGGCCAAGCGCACCGGCCGCAACCGCGTCGTCGCCGAAGACGCGCTCACCGGCGCCGATCAGAGCTGATCATCGCGCGCGACCGCGCTCACCCGCCCGCCCCCGGCCACAGCGGCAGCCAGCCCGTCCAGGCGAGCCAGAACACCGCGAAGCCCATCGACAGCAGCGTGATCGGCACGCCCGCCTGGGCGTATTCGGCGAAGCTGATGCGCACGCCGAAGGCATCGCCGCGCTCGACGACGATCAGATTGGTGAGCGATCCCACCAGCAGCAGGTTGCCGGCGAGCGAGGACAGCAGCGCCAGCGCATAGAGCGCGCCTTGCGGCGGGTTGGGCCAGATCTGCAGCAGCAGGATCACCGAGGGAACATTGCCGATGGTGTTGCTCATCAGCAGCGTGAGCGGCGTCAGCACCGCGAGGCTGTCCGGCAGCAGCCCCATATCCTGCAGCCAGGAGATCGCCGTCCAGGGCAGGCCGGTATCGGCCAGCGCGCCGGTGATGGCGAAGAGCGACACGAACAGCAGCAGCAGCGGCCAGTCCACCGCCGCGATCATGGTGCGGCTGGTGAAGCGCCGTGTCGCCAGCAGCATCGCCGCGATGGCCAGCCCCACGATCTCGCGCGGCGCCGGGGTGGCGAAGAGGATCAGCAGCGCCGCCATCGCGGCGAGGCCCTTGATCGTCTGATAGCGGTCATGGGCGTGACGCGGCAGCTCCGGCGCGTCGCGCGCCACCGCCAGCACCGTCTGCGTGATGCGGTCGTGCCACAGCAGCCAGATGACGCCGAAGACGCAGATGAGCCCGACGATCGCGGGGATCAGGCAGGCGAGCAGGAAGGTGTGGAAGCTGAGATTGCCGACCTGGCCGATCAGGATGTTCTGCGGACTGCCGATCACGGTCGCCGCCGAGCCGGCATTGGTGGCGCAGGCCAGCGCCAGCAGGAAGGGCCGGGGATCGAGCCCCCGCTGGCGCGCCCCGGCGATGAGCAGCGGCGCCAAGGCGAAGACCACGATGTCGTTGGCCAGCAGCGCGCCGAGCCCGCCGCACACCGCCACGGTGATCGCCAGCAGCCGTGCCGGGCCGCCGTCCTGACTGGTGATCCATTCGGCGCAGAGATCGTAGAAGCCGGAATAGACGAACTGCGCCGAGATGATCATCAGCGCGAAGAGCAGCACCAGCGTCGAGGTGTCGATGGTGGCGCCAAGATCGTCCAGCGTCACCGTCTCCGTGGCGAGCAGCGCGATGACGCCCATCAGCGCGATGCCGGTGCGGTCCACCTGCAGCCAGGGGAGACGCCCGGCGGCCATGCCGATATAGGTGAAAATGAACACCAGGATGATGATCGCAGCGTGCATGGCCGAGGCATCATAGGGCTACTCCCGGTAGGACCCTCAAGCCCTTTCGGCCGCCGGCGCCGCAATATCCGGAAGGTGCGTCCGCCGCGCCACGCCCCTCCCGCCGGCCCGACGCCGTGCTATATACCGGGCGATGGCCGAGCCCCTCACCCCCGCCGCTGCCGCCGCCCCGTCACCGCCCTATCTCGCCGGCCTCAACGATGCCCAGCGCCAGGCGGTGGAGGCCATCGACGGCCCGGTGCTGGTGCTGGCGGGGGCCGGGACCGGCAAGACCCGGGTGCTGACGACGCAGGCTCGCACACATCCTCGGCACCCGCCGCGCCTGGCCGAGCCAGATCATGGCGGTGACCTTCACCAACAAGGCAGCGCTGGAGATGCGCGAGCGGCTGGAGCGCATGATCGGGCAGAGCGCCGAGGGGCTCTGGCTCGGCACCTTCCACTCGGTCGCCGCCCGGCTCCTGCGCCGGCATGCCGAGGTGGTCGGCCTCAAGCCCAATTTCACCATCCTCGACACCGACGACCAGCTTCGCCTGGTGAAGCAGCTCGCGGCCGCCGAAGGCATCGACGAGAAGCGCTGGCCGCCGCGGGCGCTGCTCTCCGCCTTCGAGCGCTGGAAGGATCGCGGGTTGACGCCGGACAAGGTGCCGGCCGGCGACCGCGCCGAGCTGGCGGATGGCCGCGCGCCGGCGCTCTACCGGCTCTATCAGGAACGGCTGGCGACGCTGAACGCGGCCGATTTCGGCGACCTGCTGCTGCACAACCTCACCATCCTCACCAGCCGCGCCGACATCCTCGCCGACTATCAGCATCGCTTCCGCTACATCCTGGTCGACGAGTACCAGGACACCAACGTCGCGCAATACCTCTGGCTGCGGCTGCTCGCCCAGGGGCATCGCAACCTCTGCTGCGTCGGCGACGACGACCAGTCGATCTATGGCTGGCGCGGCGCCGAGATCGGCAACATCCTGCGCTTCGAGCGCGATTTCCCCGGCGCGCAGATCATCCGCCTCGAGCAGAACTACCGCTCGACGCCGCACATCCTGGCCGCCGCCTCGGCGCTCATCGCGCGCAACGAAGGCCGCCTCGGCAAGACGCTTTGGACGGTGCTCAACGAGGGCGAGCGCATCGTGCTGCGCGGCCTCTGGGACGGCGAAGAGGAGGCGCGCTGGGTCGGCGACGAGATCGAGGCGCGCCAGCGCCAGGGCGAGACGCTCGCCGGGATCGCGATCCTGGTGCGCGCCGGCTTCCAGACGCGCGAATTCGAGGAGCGCTTCATCACGCTGGGCCTGCCCTATCGCGTCATCGGCGGCCCGCGCTTCTACGAGCGGCAGGAGATCCGCGACGCGCTGGCCTATCTGCGCCTGGTCCACCAGCCGGCCGACGACCTCGCCTTCGAGCGCATCATCAACACGCCGCGCCGCGGCATCGGCGACGTCACGCTGCAGGCGCTCCATGCGCTGGCGCGCGCGCGAGCAGGTGCCGCTCGCCGAGGCGGCCCAGCGCCTGATCGAGACCGACGAGCTCAAGCCCGCCGCGCGCAAGGCGCTGCGCGATTTCCTGACGGGGCTGGCGCGTTGGCGCGGGCTCGCCGAGACCGCGCTCCACACCGAGCTCGCCGCCGTGGTGCTGGATGAATCCGGCTATACCACGATGTGGCAGGCCGACAAATCGCCCGAGGCGCCGGGCCGGCTCGAGAATCTCAAGGAGCTGGTCGCGGCCATGGCCGAGTTCGACAATCTCGGGGGCTTCCTCGACCATGTCAGCCTGGTGATGGAGAACACGAGCACGGCGGGCGGCGACGTGGTCAGCCTGATGACGCTGCATAGCGCCAAGGGGCTGGAGTTCGACGATGTCTTCCTGCCGGGCTGGGAGGAGGGGCTGTTCCCCAACCAGCGCGCCATGGACGATACCGGCCGCGCCGGGCTCGAGGAGGAGCGGCGGCTCGCCTATGTCGGGCTCACCCGCGCGCGCCGCCGGGCCTATGTCTCCTATGCCGCCAACCGCCGGATGTACGGCCAATGGCAGCCGACCCTGCCGTCGCGCTTCATCGCGGAGCTGCCGACCGAGCATCTCGAGGTGGTGGCCGATCCCGGCCTCTACCCCCGCGCCGCGGCGCTCGGCGGCGACGACTGGTCGGCCGGCGCCTTTCCGGCCCGCCCCGATCTGACCCGGCTCGGTCCGCTCGGCCGCCGCGCGCCGCTGATCGAGCGCCGGCCGGTTCCGCGCGCCGGGCACGAGCTGCGCCGCGTCGGCGGCTTCGCCGCCGGCGACCGCGTCTTCCACCAGAAATTCGGCCATGGCACGGTGCGCGCCGTCGAGGACAACAAGCTCTCGATCCGCTTCGACAAGGCGGGCGACAAGATGGTGATGGACGCCTTTGTCGAGAAATCCTGACATGGCGCGCGCGCATTTCGCCGCCGATTACCGTGCGGCGCGCGCCGCGTTCCTGGCGGCTGCCGAAATCCCAGGGCGCGCGGCTCCGCCACTACGGGAACGACGCGCGCGGCCCGGAGGGTGAGCGGCTGGTGACCGATGCCGCCTGGCTCGGGCCGGACGAGGCCGAGCGGGTGCTGCTCACGGTCTCGGGAACCCATGGCGCCGAAGGCCTTTGCGGCTCGGCCCTGCAGACCGGGAGCTTCCGCGCCGGCCTTGCCCGCGCGCTGCCGCCGGGCACGGCGCTCCTTGCCGTGCACGCGATCAATCCTTACGGCTTCGCCTGGACCCGCCGCGTCACCGAGGAGAATGTCGACCTCAACCGCAACTTCGTCGCCTTCGACCGGACGCTGCCGCGCAATGACGGCTATGTCGAGCTTGCCGAGGCGCTCTGTCCGGCGGAGTGGAGCGACGCGGCACGGCAGGCGACAGGCGCGCATCTCGCCGAGTATGGCCGGCGGCACGGCGCCGCGGCGCTGCAGCAGGCGGTCACCGGCGGCCAGTACAGCCATCCCGACGGCATCTTCTACGGCGGCGCGGCGCCGAGCTGGTCGCATCGCACCCTCCTGCGCATCGTCGCCGAGTATCTCTCCGCGCGCGTCGGGTCGCGGTGATCGACTACCACACCGGCCTCGGCCCCTACGGCCATGGCGAGAAGATCGTCGTCCATCCGCCGGGCAGCGCCGGCTTCGCCCGCGCCCGCGACTGGTATGGCGATCTCGTCACCTCCACCAGCCTCGGCACCTCGACCTCCTCCGACGTGGTGGGCGATCTCCTCAGCGGGCTGGCCGCAGCGCTGCCCGCGGCCGAGGTCACGGCCATGGCGCTCGAATTCGGCGTCCGCTCGCTGGAGGAGACGCTCGAGGCCGTACGCGCCGACAATTGGCTCTACCATCACGGCACGGTCGCGAGCGCCGAGGGGCGCGCGATCAAGGCGCAGATGCGCGCCGCCTTCTACGCCGACGCCGATGATTGGAAGGACATGGTGTTCGAGCAGGCGGTCGAGGCGCAGCGCCGTGCGCTGGCCGGGCTCGCGGGCTGAGGAGGGGCACGCTGACCGCCAGGCATGTCACCGGCGCCAGCCTTTGGCGCATCACCGCGCTGGTCGCCGATGCCGCCGGCGCCGATGCCGCGGCGGCGGCGCTGGGCACCGCCTGCGGCGCCGTCAGCGCCTTCGAGGCGGCCGGCGGCAGCTGGCGGGTCGAGGGTTTCGCCACCGCGGCGCCCGAGCGCGCGCTGGTCGAGGCGAGCCTAGCGCTGGCCTGGACCGGACGCGACGACGCGCCGCCGGAGCTCGGCATCGAGCGCGTGCCGCCGCGCGACTGGCTCGCCGAGAACCAGGCGAGCTTCCCGCCGCTGCGCGCCGGTCGCTATTTCATTTGCGGCTCGCACCATCGCGGCGGCGCCCCGGCCGGCGCGATCGCCCTCGTCATCGACGCCGCCACCGCCTTCGGCAGCGGCGAGCATGCGACGACGCGCGGCTGCCTGCTGGCCCTCGACGCGCTGGCGCGGCGGCGCGGCTTCCGCCGCGTGCTCGACATGGGCACCGGCACCGGCATCCTGGCGATGGCGGCGGCCAAGACCTGGCGCCGGCGCGTCACGGCGCGCGACATCGACGCCGAGGCGGTGCGCGTTGCGGCACATAACGCCGCCGTGAACGGTGTCGCCGCGCTCCTCGATGTCCGCCGCTCAGCCGGCTATCGCGGCCTCGGCCGCGGCGCGGCGCTTCGATCTCGTCTTCGCCAACATCCTGGCGCGGCCCCTGGCGTTGATGGCGCCGGATCTCGCGCGCGCGCTGGCGCCGGGCGGCGTCGCCGTGCTGTCGGGGCTGCTGGCGCGCCAGGAGCGCGCCGTGCTCGCCGCCCATCGCGCCCAGCGCCTGACGCTGCGCCGGCGCCTGCGACTCTCCGGCTGGCACACCCTGGTGCTGGCGCGGGACCATGCCGCTCTCCCTTCGCTCAGCGAGGAACCATGACGCTGCTGCAAGCCCTGATCATCGCCATCCTGCAAGGCGTGACCGAGCTCTTTCCCGTGAGCAGCCTCGGCCATGCCGTGGTGCTGCCGAAGCTGCTGGGCTGGACGATCGACCAGCACAGCGCCGCCTTCCTGCCGTTCCTGGTGGTGCTGCATCTCGGCACCGCGGCGGCGCTGCTCGCCTATTTCTGGCGCGATTGGCTGGCCCTGGTGCTCGCCTTCTTCGGCCAAGGGCCGGTGGCCGAGCGCAAGGCGCAATGGCGCCTGCTCTGGCTCATCATCCTCGCGACCCTTCCGGCGGTGGTGCTCGGCGCCGGGCTCGAGAGCCTGTTCCGCCGCCTCTTCGGCTCGCCGATCGCGGCGGCGCTCTTCCTCATGGTCAATGGCGGCCTGCTGTTCGCCGGCGAGCGGCTGCGGCGGAAAAGCGGCAGCCGGCAGCTCGGCGAGATGCGCTGGACGGAGGCGCTGCTGATCGGGCTCTGGCAGAGCACGGCGCTCTTCCCGGGGATCTCGCGCTCGGGCGCCACCATGGTGGGCGGCCTGCTGGTGGGCTTCCACCATCGCGAAGCCGCGCATTTCTCGTTCCTGATCGCGACGCCGATCATCCTTGCCGCGGCGGTGCACGAGGTGCCGCACCTCTTCCATCCGGAAGTGGCGGCCGCTTTCGGCGCCACCGTCTGGATCGCCGGCGCGGTCGCGGGGGTCACCGCCTATCTCAGCACCGCCTTTCTCATGCGCTACTTCCGGCGCCATGATTTCGAGGCGCTCGATCCCTTCGCCTATTACTGCTGGGGTGCCGGGCTGATCGCCCTTGCCCTGCTGTTCTTTGTGGTATGATCATCGCAAGGGTCCAAGAGGAAAGCCCAGACCGGAGGACGCGTCGATGCCGAAGCTTCGCCACATCGCTCTTGCCACGCAGGATCCCGTCAAGACGGCGGAATTCTACAAGCAGGCCTTCGGCTTCAAGGAAGTCGGCCGGGCCGGCAGCCCGAACAACCCCAAGGCGATCGCCTGGGGCTTCTATCTCAGCGACGGCACGCTCAACCTCGCCGTGCTCAAATTCCAGAACATCGATCAGCTCGGCCGCGGCCTCGATTATGTCGGCATCCACCATTTCGGCGTGCTGGTCGACGATCTCGACGGCATGACGAAAAAGCTCGAGGCGCTCGGCGCACCCTGCTTCATGAAGCAGGACACCAACACCGCCAATGCCTTCTATGAGACCAAGTTCCGCGGTCCCGACGGCGTCGTCTTCGACATCTCGGAGCATCCCTGGGTCGGCGCCGCGCCGGAAGGCGTGGCCGAGGTGGAGCTCAAGGAGACCGAGCCCGCCGAGTGAGGCCGGGTCAGCCCGTCTCGATCACCCCGGCGTCATGGGCGTAGAGCCAGCCGATCGCCTCGATCGAGCGGTCGCCGCGCAGCTCGAGCTCGAGCGTCGCGCGCCTGCTGCTCCGGCCCGTCGGGCAGGTGGAAGCGGTGCTTGTTGAGCCGCGACAATTCCTGCAATCGCGTCGCCCGCGGCAGGCGCAGGATCTCGTAGAGGCGTAGCGCCGCCGGCACCGCGCCGGCGCCCAGCCGCAGCAGGCAGGCCGCCAGCGTCGCTCCGTCCTCGATCGCCTGGCCGGCGCCCTGCGCCATGAAGGGCAGCATCGCGTGGCAAGCATCGCCCAGCAGCGTGGCGCGGCCGACCGACCAGCGCGGCAGCGGCGCACGGTCGAACAGCGCCCAGATGAAGGTCTCGTCGACCGCGTCGATGATGGTGCGCACCTGTTCGTGCCAGCCGGCATAGGCTTCGAGCACATCCGCCTTCTCGCCGCGATCCGTCCAGGATTTGCGCGTCCAGGCCTCGCGCTCGATCACCGCGACGAAATTCACGAGATCGCCGCCGGCGACGAAATAGTGGACGAAATGCTGTCGCGGCCCCATCCAGTTGTTGGAGATCACCTCGAGGTCGAGCGCGGCCAGCCGCGCCGCCGGCACCAGGCCGCGATAGGCGATGCAGCCGGTGAAGCGCGGCTGCTGCGGCCCGAACAGCAGCCGTCGTGTCGTCGAATGGATGCCGTCGGCGCCGACCACGACGTTGGCCGCGATCTCGGCGCCGTTCTCGAAGCGCGCCTCGATGCGGTCGCCCCGATCGTGGATCGATGCCAGCCGGTGGCGGAAGTGGACGAGCTCGGGCGGGAAGGCGCCGGCCAGCGCGTGCAGCAGATCGGCGCGGTGGAAATGATAGTAGGGAGCGCCGAAGGCCGCCTCGACCGCGTCGCCCAGCGGAGCGCGCTGCAGCGTCCGCCCGTCATCCCAGCGCCGCTGGTGCATCGCCCCGGGCCGCACCGCGCGCGCCGCGAGCGCTTCGGCCGGGACGATGCGATGCAGGATGCGCGAGGCGTTGGGTCCGATCTGGATGCCGGCGCCAACCTCGCTGAAAGCCGCCGCCTGCTCGTAGATTTCGGCCTCGATCCCGGCCTGCCGCAGCGACAGCGCCGCCGCAAGCCCGCCGAGGCCGCCGCCGACGATCGCGACGCTGAGCGGTCTCTGCTTGTTCATTCCGTCGTCCTCCGCGGCGGAGTATAGCCCGGTCTGCTAGGAAGGCTCCTCCGCCGCCGCGTGCCGCAGCGCATCGAGCGTGCGGTCGATCGCCGCTGGCGGCGTGCCGCAGGCGCGCAAGGCGGCGGCGCCCATCTGCAGGCCGGGCTCGAGCGCCTCGAGGATGACGTTGTTGGCGCCGGCCTGCTCGAGCCGGCGCGCATGCGCGGCATCGCGCGAGCGCGCGATGATGCGCAGATCGGGATGGTTGCGCCGGAGCGATGCGACGACGCGTTCCGCCGCGTCCGGACGGTCGAGGGTGATGATGGCGGCGTTGGCGCGGTCGATGCCGAGGGCGTCGAGCAGCTCGGCCCGGCTGGCATCGCCGAAATGGACCGGGAGGTCGCGTTTGCGGCTTGCCTCGACCAGCGGCACGCTGTGCTCGATCGCGACATAGGGGATCTGCTGTTCCGCCAGCATCCGGCCGACGATCTGGCCGATGCGGCCATAGCCGGCGAGGATGACATGGTCGGAGAGATCCGCCGCTTCCCAGGTGAGATGCTCCGTTCCCGGCGCCTGGCGCGCTTGCAGGCCGATGGCGAGGCGGCGGCCCAGCGCCGCCATCAGCGGCGTCGTCGCCATGGTCAGCGCGACCGTGGCGATCAGCACGTTCCCTGTCTCTTGCCCGAGAATGCCGAGCGGCTGGGCGATGCCGAAGATGACGAAGGCGAACTCGCCGGATTGCGACAGCAGCAGCCCGACCCGGACCGCTACCGGCGAGCTCAGGCGGAAGAGGCGCGCCAGCGCCCAGAGGATCGCCGGTTTGACCACGAGCAGCGCCGCCGAGAGCGCGAGCACGGCCGGCCAATGGCGCAGCACCAGCGGCGTATCGATCACCATGCCGACGGTGATGAAGAAGAGGCCGAGCAACAGGCCGCGGAACGGCAGGATGTCGGTCTCCACCTGATGGCGATACTCGGTCTCGGCGAGCAGCAGCCCTGCCAGGAACGCGCCCAGCGCCATCGACATGCCGGCTTCGGCCGTCGCCCAGCCGAGGCCGAGCACGACCAGGAGATTGGTCGCGGCGAAGGTCTCGCGCACGCGCGTCATGGCGCTGAGGCGGAAGAGCGGCCGCAGCACCAGGCGGCCCAGCAGCAGGATGAGGATGATGGCGGCGACGCCCTTGGCGAGCGCGAGCGCCAGGGCCTCGGCGATGCCGTCGCCGCCGGGCGCCAGCAGCGGCAGCAGCGCCAGCAGCGGCACCACCGCCAGATCCTGGAACAGCAGGACCGCCAGGGCGACGCGTCCGGTGCGGGTCGACAGCTCGCCGCGCTCGCCCAGGAGCTGCAGCACCGCCGCGGTCGAGGAGAAGGCGAGCGCGCCGCCGACTACCAGTGCCGTAGGCGGCGTCGCGCCCAGCGCGACTGCCGCCAGCCCGATCGCTCCGGCGGTCGCCAGGACCTGCGCCAGGCCCAGCCCGAAGATGTAGCGCCACATCGCCTGCAGGCGGTGCAGCGGCAGGTCGAGGCCGACGGTGAAGAGCAGGAAGACGACGCCGAACTGCGACAGCCGCTCGGCCTCGCCCGTGTCCTTGATGAAGGCGAAGCCAAAGGGACCGACGACGAGGCCGGCGGCGAGGTAGCCCAGGACCGGGCTCACCTTGATGCGCTGCGCCAGCGGCACGGCGATGATCGCCGCCAGCAGCAGGATCAGGACGGCATGGAGCTGGTCGGCGGCGGGCGCCACGCCGAACTATACCACGTGATCCGGCACCAGCTTGCAGGGGTGATCGGGATCGCCGGTCTCGACCTGGATGGTGGCGTGATCGATGGCGAAGCGCTGGTGCAGCTCCTGCGCGAGCTCGGTCAGCATCTCGTCGCCGGGATGGCCCGCCGGCATGACGAGATGGCAGGTGAGCGCGGTCTCGGTGGTGCTCATCGGCCAGATATGCAGGTCATGCACCGCGACGACGCCGGCGAGCCGGCCGAGATGGGCGCGCACCGCCGCCGGGTCGATGCCGGCGGGGACGCCGTGCAGCGCCAGATTGACTGCATCCCGCAGCAGCCGCCAGCTGCCGAGCAGGATGACGAGGGCCACGACCAGGCTCGCCGCGGGATCGAGCCACAGCCAGCCGGTCAGCAGGATGGCCGCGCCCGTCAACACGACGGCGAGCGACACGCCGGCATCGGCAGCCTGGTGCAGGAAGGCGGCCCGGATGTTGAGATCACCGCTGCGGCCGCGCCGGAAGAGAAGGGCGCTCGCGCCGTTGACCAGGATCCCGGCTGCGGCCACCGCCATCACCAGCCGGCTCGCCACCGGCGCCGGCGCCGCCAAGCGGTTCAGCGCCTCGACGACGATGCCGCCCACCGCGATCAGCAGCACGATGGCATTGAACAGCGCCGCCAGGATCGAGGAGCTGCGCAGCCCGTAGGTGAAGCGGTGCGAGGGTCGCCGGCGCGCCAGCACGGCGGCGGTCCAGGCGATGGCGAGCGCGAGCGCGTCGCCGAGATTGTGGCCGGCATCGGCGAGCAGCGCCACGGAATTGGCGACCACGCCGCAGCCGGCCTCGGCCGCGACGAAGCCGAGATTGAGCACCAGCCCCAGCGCGAAGGCGCCGCCGAAATCGGCCGCGTGATCATGGCCGTGATCGTGGCCATGGTGATGGTGGTGCCGGCTCGTGGTCGCGGGAGTCATCTCGCCTGCCGTCTCTGCCTCACCATCGCCGCGGCGGCGGCGGCGGGCAAGCCGGATCGCCGACCGGCACGCAAAAAATCCCGCGCCGGCCGCCCTCAGGCGGCCAGCCGGGATCTTCTCGCGCGCCCCGTGAGGGCGCGGCGCGATCAGGCGGCGTGCTGGAAGTTGCTGTTCGCCGGTGCGCCCGTCTCGCCGCGATCCTGTGCCGCATGAGACAGCACATAGGGGATCTCGGAACGGGTGATGCCGATATCGGCCAGCGACCGGTCGTCAAGCGCCGACAGCTCGGCGTAGGCCCGCTGCCGCTGCCGCCAGCTGGCCACCGAAGCGGTCAGGCCATGCAGCACATTTCCAAGAATGTTCAACATGTTAACAACTCCTTTACGCACTTGCGAAGGCGTATCTCGCAGTTGCACAATAGGTAAGCACTCTTGTCCCGAAGTGGGAGCGGCAAGCGCGCAACCCAGCTCTACATCGAACGCATAGCCCCATGATGGGAAAGCGGCCGCCGCACGCCCTTGTGCCCGGGCAGAGCGCGCCTTAGCCTCACCCTAGGAGAGGTTCATGGATAAATCGTTTACGTCCCGCACTGCAGCACCAGCGGGCGTGGCAGCCCTGGCCGGGCTGCTGCGGCAGGAAGGGGCACGCTACGATCTTGCCGAGGTTAAGGCGCTGATCGCGGGGATCCTCGCCGCCGCGCCGGGGGCGATCGACGGCCTGTGGACGCCCCTGGTCGCGCCCAACCCCTCGCCGGCGCTCGATGCCGCGCTGCGGGCGCTGGCGGCCGAGCTTGCCGCGGCGCCGGCCGCCCCCGCGCCGGGCCCGGCCGAGCGCTTGGCGCTGTTGCGGGCCGAGCTCGGCCGGCTCGGGGTCCACGGTTTCCTGGTGCCCCGCGCGGACGAGCACCAGAACGAATACGTGCCGCTCTGCGCGCAGCGGCTGGCCTGGCTCACCGGCTTCACCGGCTCGGCCGGGCTCGCCGTGGTGCTGCCGGCGGCGGCGGCGGTTTTCGTCGATGGCCGCTACACCCTGCAGGCCGAGGCCGAAATCGACGGCGCGCTCTACGCCCGTCGCCACCTGACCGAGCAGCCGGCGAGCGAGTGGATCGCGGCCACGGTGAAGCCGGGCGAGATCCTGGCCTATGATCCGCGCCTCCACACGCTGGGAGAGGTCGAGCGCTTTCGCGCCGCGGCCGAAAAGGCGGGCGGCAGCCTGCGGCCGCTGCCCGCCAACCCGCTCGATGCGGTATGGCCGGACCGCCCGCCGCCGCCGCTGGCGCCGGTGGTGCCGCATGCGCTTGCCTTCGCCGGCGAGAGCGCCGAGCAGAAGCGCCGGGCGCTGGCCGACCGGCTCGCCGCCGAGCATGTCGACGCCGCGGTGCTGACGGCGCCCGATTCGATCGCCTGGCTGCTCAACATCCGCGGCGGCGATGTGCCGCACACGCCCTTGCCGCTGTCCTTCGCCCTCCTCGGCCGCGACGCCACGGTCGATCTCTTCATCGATCCGCGCAAGCTCATGCCGGGGCTGGCGGAGCATCTCGGCAACGCCGTGCGGCTTCACCCGCCCGACGCCTTCGGCCCGGCGCTGCGGCAATTGGGCGCGGCGCATCGCCGCGTGCAGGCCGACCCCGCCGGCGCCGCCGCCTGGGTCTTCGACACGCTGGCCGAGGCCGGCGCCGCGCTGCACCGCGCCGCCGATCCCTGCCAGCTGCCCAAGGCATGCAAGAACGCGGTCGAGCTCGACGGCACCCGGCACGCCCACCGCCGCGACGGCGCGGCGCTGACGCGATTTCTCGCCTGGCTCGCCGAGGCCGCCGCCGGCGGCGCGCTTGGCGAGATCGCCGCGTCGGATCGCCTCGAGCAGTTCCGCCGCGCGGGCGAGCATTTCTGCGATCTCAGCTTCCCCACCATTTCCGGCGCCGGCGCCAATGGCGCCATCGTGCACTACCGCGCCAGCCCGCGCAGCGAGCGGCGGCTCGAGCCCGGCACGCTCTACCTCGTCGATTCCGGCGCGCAATATCTCGACGGCACCACCGATGTCACGCGCACCGTCGCCATCGGCGCGCCGACCCCGGAGATGCGCGACCGCTTCACTCGCGTCCTCAAGGGCCATATCGCGCTTGCCACCTGCCGCTTTCCCAAGGGCACCACCGGCTCGCAGCTCGATGCGCTGGCGCGGCGCGCGCTGTGGGAGGCGGGGCTCGACTACGATCACGGCACCGGTCACGGCGTCGGCAGCTATCTCGCCGTGCATGAAGGGCCGCAACGCATCTCCAAGCTGCCCAATGCCCAGCCGCTGCTGCCGGGCATGATCGTCTCCGACGAGCCGGGCTACTACAAGGCCGGCGCCTACGGCATCCGCATCGAGAACCTCGTGCTGGTGACGCCGCTGGGCGCGGCCGGCGAGCGTCAGTTCCTGGGCTTCGAGACGCTGACGCTGGCGCCGATCGATCGCGCGCTGATCGAGCCGGCGCTGCTCGAGGCGGCCGAGATCGCCTGGCTCGACACCTATCACGCGCGGGTCGATGCCGAGATCGCGCCGCTGGTCGATGCTGCGACACGGCGCTGGCTTGCCGAGGCGACGCGGCCGCTCGCAGCGGCGTGAGCCGGACGCGCCAAGGGTCCGGACTCAATTAGCCTAAGCTCGATCGGTGCGGCTCCCGCCGTTGCTGACGCAACGGCTGACGCCGCCTCGGACGAACAACCCGTTCGGTCGCTTCGCGACCGAACCCAACGGGGCCGACCGCAAAGCGGTCGGCCGGGTTGTCCTGCGCGAATTCGCCTAAGGGATCAGGCGCCGAGCCGCGGCAGCATGCGCTGCAGCACCCGGTCGCGGAAGACGAGGAGGTGCGCGAAGGCGGCCGCCACGTGCAGCCCGACGACGCCGAGCAGCACCCAGCTCAGCACTCCATGCCATTGGCCGAGCGCGCGGCCCAGCGTCGAGCCTTCGGCCACCAGCGATGGGACCGGGAAGGCGCCGAAGATCGTGATCTCCCAGCCGCGCATCGAGGCGAAGAGCCAGCCGCTCAGCGTCATGGCGAAGACCAGCAGGTAGAGCGCGGCGTGAACGAGCTGCGAGGCGAGGCGTTGCCAGGCCGGCAGGCTCGCCTCCGGCGGCGGCGCGCCGTGGGCGAGGCGCCAGGCGCCGCGCGCCGTCATCAGCGTCAGGATGAGAATTCCGATCGACAGGTGCAGGTTCATCAGGCGCTCGGGTTGCATGCCGCGCCGGATGTCCGGCATGAGCCAGCCGACGGTGAACTGCGCCGCGAGGAGCGCCGCCGTCGCCCAGTGAAAAAGCTTCGCCGATGATCCGTAGTCCTGGGCCGGCCGCATGATCTCCGATCTTGGGCTGATGGCGTGAATGCCCGGTTTATCCGGGCGCGGCGCGGCGACTGCAACAGGCATTTTGCGCGGAGCCTGATACCGAAAATGACCCGCCTGCGGCGAGCCGGATATCGATCGTTAACCGCGGGGGCGTATCTCGAAGTTCCGCCCGGTCGGGCGAACCGCAAGAGGCGAGAAGACGAGGATGCGAGAGGACGGCGAAATCAGTGTCACGCTGCTGCTCAATGGCGGCCATAGCCGCACGCTCTATCTCCGGCGGCGGGATCCGCTGCTGAATTCGCTGGTGTCGTCGATCAGCGAGAAGAGCTATGGCGGCGGGCGGCCGGCGCGGCCGTTCAACATCCGCCTCGACGAGGGCCGCCGCTCCATCATGTTCTCCTCGACCGATCTCGTCGGCCTCGTCACCGATCCGCCGCTGCAGGGGGAGCGCGAGCCGCGCTCGGCGACGATGCCGGCGGCGATCCGCTCCGGCGTCGAACCGGTGGCCGAGAAATCGCCCTACCTGCTGCTCGAGAACTTCGTCGAGGCGCGCGTCCATGCCGAGTTGCTCAAATTCGTCCTGGCGCATGAGGCGGATTTCGCCACCGCCGCCTTCGGCCGGCCGCCGCTGCTGCCGGGTTTCGCGGCGTTCTCCGGCCTCTTCCGCGACAGCCTGCGCTCGCTCGTGCCGCAGCTCGTCACCGCTTTCGGCATCGGCGCGTTTCCGGTGGGCGAGATCGACTGCGCGCTCGCCGTCCAGCGCGACGGCGCCGGGCTCGCGCAGCAATATCCGGAGGGGGCGGGCGTGATCAGCTACCTCTATTGCTTCCACGGCGAGGCCGGCGAATTCAGCGGCGGCGCGTTCCGCCTCTATGGCGGCCGCGTCGGCGACGGACGGCCGGAAGGCGCCCCGGTGGCGGAGATCGAGCCCAAGAACAACAGCATCCTGCTCTTCCCGAGCCATTGTCCGCATGAAGTGCTGCCGCTGCGCTGCGCGTCGGACCGCTTCGCCGAAGCGCGCTTCGCCGTGTTCGGCGCGGTGCGGCGGAGCGAGCGCGCCGATGCGGGAAAGCCCGCGCTCAGCCGGCCGCCAGCGACAGCCATTCCTCCTCGGTCATGGTCTTGACGCCGAGCGCGCGCGCCTTTTCCGCCTTGGAGCCGGCATCGGCGCCGACCACGAGATAGTCGGTCTTGGCCGAGACGCTGCCGCTGACGCTGGCGCCGAGCGCCTCGGCGCGGGCCTTCGCCTCCGAGCGCGACATCGCGGTGAGCGTGCCGGTGAACACGATCGTCTTGCCCGCCAGCGGCGAATCCGCCGGCGCCTGGGCGCCTTCGTAATCCGCGACCGTCACCTCGTGGAGGAGGTCGTCGAGCAGCGCGTGATTGTGCTTCTCGGCGAAGAAGCCGGCGATGTCGGTCGCCATGTCCTCGCCGATGCCGTGGATGTCGTTGAGCTCCCGCCAGGCCTCGCCCTCGTGGTCCTGGGCGTGTTCCATCGCCGCGCGCCAGCGCTTGAAGCTGCGGTAATGGCGCGCCAGCAGCTTCGCCGTCTGCTGCCCGACCTGCGGGATGCCGAGGGCATAGATGAAGCGGTCGAGCGTGATGGCGCGCCGCGCGTCGACCGCCTCCCTGAGCTTGCCCGCGCTCTGCTCGCCCCAGCCTTCGCGCTGCGCGATCGTCCCATAGTCCAGCCGGAAGATGTCGGCCGGCGTCCGGATCAGCTTGTCCTCCCAGAACTCGGCGATGTGCTTGGCGCCGAGGCCTTCGATGTCGAAGGCGTCGCGCGAGACGAAATGCCGCAGACGCTCGACCGCCTGCGCCGCGCAGATGAGGCCGCCGGTGCAGCGCCGCGCCGCCTCGCCCGGCTCGCGCACGGCGAGGCTGTGGCAGATCGGGCATTTCTGCGGAAAGACATAGGGCTTGCTCCCGCGCGGGCGGCGCTCCATCACCACGCTTACCACCTGCGGGATGACGTCGCCGGCGCGCTGGATGATCACCGTGTCACCCTCGCGGATGTCCTTGCGCGCGATCTCGTCCTCGTTGTGCAAGGTCGCACGCTGCACGACCACGCCGCCGACGGTGATGGGCTCGAGCACCGCGACGGGGGTGAGCGAGCCCTGGCGGCCGACCTGGATGATGATCTCCTTGAGCACGGTCTGCGCCTGCTGCGCCGGGAATTTATGCGCGATGGCCCAGCGCGGCGCGCGGGCGGCGAAGCCGAGGCGCTCCTCGAGATCGAGGTCGTTGACCTTGTAGACCACGCCGTCGATGTCGTAGGGCAGGTCGGCGCGGCGCGCCGCCATCTCGCGATGGAAGGCCAGCACCGCCTCGACGCCGCGGCACAGCTTCGACAGCGGGTTGACACTGAAGCCCCAGGCGCGGAACTGCCTCAGCGCCTGCCAGTGGGTCTCGGCGATGGGCGCGCTCGCCTCGCCCCAGGCATAGGCGAAGAATTTGAGCGGGCGCGCCGCGGTGATCGCGGGATCGAGCTGGCGCAGCGAGCCGGCGGCGGCGTTGCGCGGATTGGCGAAGACCGCCTCGCCCGCCGCCTCGCGCTCGGCGTTGAGCGCGAAGAAGCCCGGCCGCTCCATATAGACCTCGCCGCGCACTTCGATCCGCGCCGGCCAGCCATGGCCGCGCAGCTCCTGTGGCACGTCGCGCAGCGTCCGGACATTGGCGGTGACGTCCTCGCCGGTGACGCCGTCGCCGCGGGTCGCGGCCAGCACCAGCCGGCCGCGCTCGTAGCGCAGCGAGCAGGAGAGCCCGTCGATCTTGGGCTCAGCCGCCACCTCGATATGCGCGGGGTCGACGCGCTCGAGATCCTCCGGCCGCCGGAAGAAGTTGCGCACGCTCTGGAAGAAGGCGCGCACATCCTCCTCGGCGAAGGCGTTGTCGAGCGACAGCATCGGCTTGGCATGCGTCACCTTGGCAAAGCCGGTGGCCGGCGCCGCGCCGATGCGGTGGCTCGGGCTGTCGGCGCGCACCAGCGCGGGAAAGCGCTTCTCGATAGCGGTGTTGCGGCGGCGCAGCGCGTCGTAGTCGGCGTCCGAGATCTCCGGCGCGTCCTTCTCGTAATAGAGCCGGTCGTGATGCGCGATCGCCTGGGCGAGGCGCTTCAGCTCGGCCCGCGCCGCCTTCTCGTCGAGCGCGTCGACCGGCTCCGGCTTTGCCGCGCGGCTCACGGCGCCGCTCCGGCGATGAGGCTCGCGGCGGCGGCGCGCGCCTCGGCGGTGACGGCGCTGCCCGACAGCATGCGCGCGATCTCCTCGCGCCGCTCCTCGGCGGAAAGCTCGGTGACGCGGGTGATGGTCTTCGCCTGGGCCTGCCGCTTCTCGACCCGCCAATGATGCGCGCCGCGCGCCGCGACCTGCGGCGAATGCGTCACCACCAGCACCTGCAGCTCGCGGCCGAGCCGGTGCAGCCGCTCGCCCACCGCCGCCGCCACCGCGCCGCCGATGCCGCTGTCGACCTCGTCGAACACCAGCGTCGGCACCGGCGAGGTGCTGGCCAGCACCACCTTGAGCGCCAGCATGAAGCGCGACAACTCGCCGCCCGAGGCGATGCGGGCGAGCGGCCCCGGCGGCGCGCCCGGGTTGGTGACGACCTCGAAATGCACGCGCTCGCTGCCGTGCTCGCTCCATTCCGCCTCGGCGAGCGGCGTGAGCACGGTGCGAAACTGCGCCTTCTCCAGCTTCAGCGGCGGCAGCTCGGCCGTGATCGCGGCGTCGAGCGCCTTGGCCGCGTGGCGCCGCTTGCGCGTGACGGCTTCGGCGGCGGCGAGATAGGCGTGGCGCGCCTCCTGCTCCTGTCGCGCCAGATGTGCGAGGCGGCCGCCGCCATCATCGAGCGCGCCGATGCGGCGGGCGATCTCCGCGCGCAGAGCCGGCAGCGCATCGATCGCCACGCCGTGCTTGCGCGCGAGCGCGCGGAGCGCGAAGAGCCGCTCCTCGATCCGCTCGAGGCTGGTCTGGTCGCGATCGAGACCGCGCGCCGCCGCCTCGAGCTGTGCCACCGCTTCACCCGTCTCGAGCCGCGCGCGCTCGAGCGCGGCCAGCGCGCCATCGAGCATCCCCGCCGCCTTGTCGCGAAGCCGCGCCAGCATTCGCTCGGCCACGGCCAGCGCATGCTCGCCGCCGCGCTCTCCGGCGAGCTCGGCCAGCGCGCCCTCGAGCGCCTCGGTCAGCTTGTCGCGGTTCATCAGCAGCGCGCGCTCCGCGGCGAGCGCGGCCTCTTCGCCCGCCTTCGGCTCGAGCGCATCGAGCTCGGCCAGGGCGTGGCGCAGGTAGTCCTCGTCCGCGCGCGCCTTGGCGAGGGCCGATTTCGGCCTCGGCGCGCTCCCGCGCGAGCTCGCGCCAGGCGCGCCAGGCCGCTGCGAGCGCCGCGGTCTCGCGGCGATGGCCGCCATAGGCGTCGAGCGCCTGGCGGTGGGTCGCGGGGTCGAGCAGCCCGTGCTGCTCGAACTGGCCCTGGATCTCGACCAGCAGCTCGCCCAGCTGCTTCAGCAGCCCGACGCTGGCCGGCTGGTCGTCGATGAAGGCTCGGCTGCGGCCGTCGGCGTTGACGACCCGGCGCAGCACCAGCCGGTCGCCCTCGACGGCAAAGCCGGCGCCTTCCAGCAGCGCCGCGGCGGCATGGCCGCGCGGCAACGAGAACTCTGCCGTCACCGCGGCCTGTTCGGCGCCGTGGCGCACCAGCGCGCTGTCGGCGCGGGCGCCCAGCGCCAGGCCCAGGGCATCGAGCAGGATGGATTTGCCGGCGCCGGTCTCGCCGGTGAGCACGCAGAGCCCGGCCTGGAAGGCGAGATCGAGGCGGTCGATCAGCACGACGTTGCGGATGGTGAGGCCGAGCAGCATCAGGCGCGCGCGCGCAAGGTTGGCATCGCGGCGGATGATAGCCGCGGCGCCTGCGACAGGCCAGGGGTGCCGCGGCGCATGCCGCCGGCCGGTCATGGCTGTCGCGACGGCGACGCGTCCGGGTCGGTGCCTAGAAGATCGACGTCACCGCGCCGAACATGCGACCGAAGAAGCCGGGGCTCTGGCTTTGGTCTGCGCTGCGCTGCTCCAGCGGCGCGGTCGCGGCCTTCTCTTCGGCGGTGCCCTTGGCGAAGGCGGTGGGTGCGTCGGTCTTGAGCAGCGCATAGCTGTCGCTGTACCAGTCGCTGCCGGGATAGTTGTAGCCCAGCACGGAGGCGACGCGCTCCGCCTCGTCGGTCAATCCCAGCGCGGTGTAGCACTCGGCCAAGCGGTGCAGCGCTTCCGGCACATGGGTCGTCGTCTGGTAATCGTCGACCACGCGCTTGAAGCGGTTGATCGCCGCGAGATAGTAGCCCTGGCGTTCGTACCAGCGGCCGATATCCATCTCCTTGCCGGCGAGATGGTCGCGCGCGAGATCGATCTTCAGCCGCGCGTCGCGGCCGTATCTGCTGTCGGGGAAGCGGCGCACGACCTCTTGCAGCGCCTGCATCGCCTGCGTCGTCGTCCTCTGGTCGCGCGCGACATCGGCGATCTGGACGTAGTAGTCGAGCGCTTTCATGTAATAGGCGTAGGCGACGTCTCTGATGGCCGGGGTGAAGCGAGATGAAGCGCTCGGCCGCGGTGATGGATTTGTCGTATTTGCCCGCCTGATAGAGCGCATAGACGGCCATGAGCTGAGCCTTGGTGGCCCAGGTGGAATAGGGGTGCTGCCGGTCGACCTCGTCGAACGACTTGGCCGCCTTCGTATAGTCTTCGTCGACCAGCTGATTCATCGCCGTGTTATAGAGCGTCGCTACCGGTTTCTCGACGTAAGTGTCCTTGTCGCCGGCGCAAGCGGCCAAGCCCAGGGCGAGGGCGAGAAGGGGCCAGCGGAAGCCGCAGGAAAGGCGCATGAGACGGTCCGGACTCGACATGAACGCCCCCGCCTTCAGGGGGGCGATGCCCTTATATCATGGCGCGGCCGGCGCAGCTACCGGGCCGCGGCCTCAGGCGCTGGCGCGGCGGGGCGCTTGCTGCCAGGCGGCTTCCGGCGGCAGGCGCCGGGCGAGGGTGGTGAAGCACCAGGCGGAGGCATCGCCGAACAGCGCCTCGAGCAGGCGCCGGTTCAGCGCATGGCCGGAGCGGACGCCGCGGAAATGGCCGATGATCGGCGCGCCGGCGAGATAGAGGTCGCCCAACGCGTCCAGCACCTTGTGGCGCACGAACTCGTCGACGTAGCGCAGCCCTTCGCGGTTCAGCACCTGGTCGCCGCTGATCACCACCGCGTTGTCCAGCGAGCCGCCGCGCGCCAGCCCGGCCGCGCGCATCTGATCGACCTCGTGCAGGAAGCCGAAGGTGCGCGCCCGGCTGAGATCGCTCTTGAAGGTCTCGGGATCGATGGTGATGGTGAGGTCCTGCCGGTTGATGGCATCGCTGGCGAAATCGATGGCGAAGCTCATGGAGAAGCCGTCATCGGCGACGAGCGACGCCGATTTCCCGGACTCCGCGACCGTGACCGGCTTCAGCACCTTGATCGCGCGCCGCGGCGCGTCCTGCTCGGCGATCCCCGCGCATTCGATGAGGAAGACGAAAGGCGCCGCGCTGCCATCCATGACCGGTACTTCCGGCCCGTCCAGCTCGATCACCGCATTGTCGATCTCGAGCCCGCCCAGCGCCGCCATCAGATGCTCGATGGTGGCGACCGACAGCCCTTCGCCGTCATCAATCCGGGTGCAGAGCGGCTGCTCGATCACGTTGCGCCAGCAGGCCTTGATCTCGGCGCCGGCGCGGTCGCTGCGGCGGAAGATGATGCCGCTGTCGGGCGCGGCCGGGTGCAGCGTCATGCCGACCCGTCCCCCGGAGTGCAGCGCGACACCCCGGCAATGAATCGCGCTCTTGAGCGTCCTTTGTTGGGCGATCCCCAATTCGTCCATCATCAAACCACCAAAATGCTCTAGTCTTTTTGACGGCGCTAAACTAACGGCGCATGTGCAACCGCAACAAATCACTCTTTATTACAAAATGTGACATAAAGAACCGTTGCCGATCAACGGTTTAAGTGAAACCGGGTTCGGCCCCGGAACGACCCTCGCGACCGTCGCGCGAATCGGGCGACGTTGAGTCGAGGCGGGATACCCGTTCGCGCCGACCCGGCGCGGCGGTTGGGCAGGGGAAGGGGGACCGCGCGCCGGGGCGGCGCGCGGTCGTTGCGACGAAGGCGGTCAGCCGGCCCCGGTCAGTCCGAGCGACTGCTCCAGCTGAGCGATGATCTGGGACATCTGGGACATTGTGTTGGCCGGCTGCGTGCCGGCGGCATTCGTTGCCGCCGAGGCGCTGCTGGTTGAGGCCGGCGCCGGCGTCGTGGAGGTGGTCGTCGTGCCGTCCGGGTTGGTGGTGATGGTGGTGATCGAGCCGTCCGGATTGATCTCGGTGACCACCGTGGCGGTCGTCGCCGAAGCGGCCGAGGACGAGCCCGTATCGGAGCCGCTCGACGCGCTCGTCGTGTCGGAGCCGCTCGAGCTGGCGCTCGTGCCGCTGCTGCCCGTGCCGCCGGAGCCGAGGTCATTCTGGATCGTCTGCTCGAGCGTCTGCAGCAGCTGGCTGAAGGGATCGCTGCCGCTGCCGCTCTGGCCGGACGCATTGGCCTGGCTGGAAGCGTCGCTGCCGTCGCCCGCCGGGATCATCAGCAGCGCAATGTCGATCGTGCCGGTGCCGCTCGCGCTGCCGTTGGCGGAGGTGGTGCCGGTTTGCCCCGCCGCCGACGGATCGGAAGCGCCGCCCGCCTGGAACTGCAGCAGCACCGCCATGACGTCGCCGCTGAACTGCGGCGAGCCGGAGGTGAGGGTGTTGCTGTTGGCGCTATCACCGCCGCCGGCGGTGCCGCTGCCGGTGGCGCTGGCCGTCTGGGAGGCGTCGGTCGTGCTGGCGGCGCTGGCGACTTCCTGGGAAAGGTTCTGGAGCATCGCCATCAATTGCGACAAGGATGACGTGCTGCTGCCAATGGGATTCATGCTGCTCTCCTGGTTGGTGTCGGCAGCGCTCCTTCTGTTGCAGCGCGACGGATGGCTCGTTTCAGGGACCCCGCCGGCGTTCTCCCCCGAACGCAGATCCCCCCATCGCCCCTAGCAAACTCCGCGCCAGCTCCGCGGCAGGCAAAATCCGCCGCGTCCGACGCTGCCCAATGAAAATCCTGCCGGGCGGCGCGCCATTTTTGCCCAAGCCGCCCGGCAAAATTGGCCGCGGCGGGAGCGACGGTTGAGCCTCGCCGGCGTGCCGCCAAAAGAAAACGGCAGGAGCCTGGAGGCTCCTGCCGTCAGCGTGGCGCCGCTTGCTCAGTTCGCCTGGCGGCGCAGGAAGGCGGGGATGTCGAGGAGGTCCTCGTCCTTGCTCGGGCTCAGCCGGTCGCCCGGGTCGAGCGGGCCGAGCCGTGGCTGGGCCGGCATGGCGGGTGCCACGCGCGGGGCCGGCTCGGCCTCGGCGGGGGCGCGCCGGGTGACGCCGGTGACGCGCTCGAACAGGCTCTGTCCGAGGCTCTTGGCCGGCTTGTGCGGCATCCGGGCGCCGTTCTCCATCGCCGCCGCGGCATAGGGGTCGGGGGCCGGGCCGGGCTGGGCCAGCATGGCCGGCCGCTGCGGCGCCTCGACCGGGCGCGGCGCGATGAAGACATCGCCCTTGACCGCCGCGGTCTCGATCGCCTCGGCTTGCGCCGGCACCGGGCCGGCGTCGATCGCCACCGCCGCCGGCACCGCCGGCGCCGGCTTCGGCGGCGCGGCGTCGGCGACCAGCCGGATCGCCGGCCGCGTCTGGGCGAGCTGCTCGGCGTCGATGCCGGTGGCGACCACCGAGATGCGCATCTTGCCCTCGAGCTTCTCGTCGAAGGTCGAGCCGAAGATGATGTTGGCCTCGGGATCGACCTCCTCGCGGATGCGGTTCGCCGCCTCGTCGACCTCGAAGAGGGTCATGTCGAGGCCGCCGGTGATGTTGATGAGCACGCCGCGCGCGCCCTTCATCGAGACGTCGTCGAGCAGCGGGTTGGAGATCGCGGCCTCCGCGGCGTCGATGGCGCGGCGGTCGCCCTCGGCTTCGCCCGTGCCCATCATCGCCTTGCCCATCTCGCTCATCACCGCGCGGATGTCGGCGAAGTCGAGATTGATCAGGCCCGGCATCACCATCAGGTCGGTGACGCCGCGCACGCCCGAATGCAGCACGTCGTCGGCCATCTTGAAGGCGTCGGCGAAGGTGGTGCGCTCGTTCGCCACCCGGAACAGGTTCTGGTTCGGGATGATGATCAGGGTGTCGACGAATTTCTGCAGCTCGAGGATGCCGGCCTCGGCCAGCCGCATGCGGTTGTTGCCCTCGAACTGGAAGGGCCTGGTGACGACGCCGACCGTGAGGATGCCGGCCTCGCGCGCGGCGCGGGCGATGACCGGGGCGGCGCCGGTGCCGGTGCCGCCGCCCATGCCGGCGGTGATGAAGACCATGTTCGAGCCTTCGAGCGCGCCCATGATCTCCTCGAGCGTCTCCTCCGCGGCGATGCGTCCGACATCGGGCCGGGAGCCCGCCCCGAGCCCGCGCGTGACGCCGGCGCCGAGCTGGATCTTGCGCTCGGCGAGCGACTGCCGCATCGCCTGCGCGTCGGTGTTGCAGACGACGAACTCGCAACCGACGAGGTTGGAGCGGATCATGTTGTTGACGGCATTGCCGCCGGCGCCGCCCACGCCGACCACCGTGATGCGTGGCTTCAGTTCCTGGTCTTGCTTGGGAATGCTCAGATTGATCGTCATGATGTCCTCCGACCTGATCGGCGTGAGTAGGTTCCAGCGGTTGTCAAAAATTCTCCCGTATCCAATGGCCGAAGCGGTGAAACACGCCGTTCGGCTCCTCGGTGAGCGCACGCCCCCGCCGCGGCGTTTCCGCGCGCTCCGAAAGGGCGAAATGGACGAGACCGGCCGAGGTGGCGAAGGCCGGTCCGCCCGTCGCTTCGGCCAGCCCCTCGAGGCGCAGCGGCCGGCCGACGCGAATCTGCTTGTCCAGGATGAGCCCGGCGAGCTCGCGCGTGCCGGGAAGCTGCGAGGCGCCGCCCGTCAGCACCACGCGGCGGCCGGCGATCTTGTCGAAACCGCTTTGCTCCAGCCGGTCGCGCACCAGCTCGAAGGTCTCTTCGAGCCGCGGCGAGATGATGCCGACGAGCAGCGATTTCGGCACGTGGTTGGCGTGGCTCTCGTCCTCCTCGCCGACCTGCGGCACGGTGATCATCTCGCGCTCGTCGGCGGCCGACGCGATGGCATTGCCATAGAGCGTCTTCATCCGCTCGGCGTGGGCGAGCGGCGTCGAGAGCCCGCGCGCGATGTCGCTGGTGACGTGGCCGCCGCCCACCGGAACGGTGTCGGTGAAGACGAGATTGCCGTCGAAGAACACCGCGACGCCGGTGGTCCCGCCGCCCATGTCGATCACGGTGACGCCGAGCTCGGTCTCGTCCTCGACCAGCGCGGCAAGTCCGGCGGCATAGGGGCTGACCACCAGCGCCGCGACCTCGAGATGGCAGCGGCCGATGCAGGTGGCGAGGTTGCGCACCGCGCCGGCCTGCGCCGTCACCACATGCATGTTGACGCCGAGCTTCTGCGCGTACATGCCGCGGGGATCGCGGATGCCGCGGCTCTGGTCGACGGCGAATCCCACCGGGATCGAGTGGATCACCACGCGGTCGGCCGGCTCCTTGAGCGCGTGTCCCTGGTCGAGCACGCGGCGCATGTCGGCGTCGGTGATCTCGCGGCCATTGAGCACGACGTTGTTCTTGATGAGGCGCGAGGCGTTGAACCCGCCGGAGAGGTTGACCACCACCTCGGCCAGCGTCTCGCCCGCCATCTGCTCGGCGGCGTGCGCCGCGGCCAGGATCGACTGGCTGGCCGCGTCGATGTCGACGATGATGCCGTTCTTGACGCCGCGCGACACCTGATGGCCGATGCCGACGATCTTCGGCTCGCCCGCATCGTGGCGCGCGATGAAGCAGCACACCTTGGTGGTGCCGATGTCGACGATGCCGATGGTGCCGCGCGGGCGCACGGGGAGCTTCCTCATGTGTTGTTTCCCGGTTGATGGCCCTTCTTGGGCGGGGTCTTGGGGGTCTCGGCCGGCGCGGTGCGCACCACGAGGCGGTCGGCGAGGCGGAGATCGATCAGCGCGATGTCGCGCTCGAGGATGCCGTCGTTGCGCTCGAGCTCGGCGAGGTGGTGCCAAGCCGCGGCGGGATTCTCCTCCGGCAGCGCCACGTCGATGCCGTTGTCGAGGTGGAGGTTCCACCGCCTGCCGCCGACCCGCACCGCGGCCGCGACATGCGCCGCGAGCGCGGGCTCGCCGGCGAGCATGTCGAGCAGCGCCCCGCCCGCCGCCGGCGCATCCTGCCCGACCAGCACGACCAGCGCGCCGAAGCTTTCGAGATGGTCGCTCGGCACGACCACGCCGTCGCGGTCCACCAGCACCAGCTTGCCGTGCTGCTGCCAGAAGGCGAGCGGCTGGCGCTCGACGAGGCGGATGTAGAGCGCATCCGGCAGGCGACGCTCGACCGAGGCGGAGCGCACCCAGGCGATCGCCTCCAGCCGGCGCTTGGCCTCGGCCGGATCGATGGCGAGGATCGGCGTGCCGCGCTCCACGCCGAGCGCGCTGAGGATCGCGTCGCGGCCGGTGCGCTGGCGGCCTTCGACCTCGACGTCGGTCACCGCCATGCCCCAGTTCGCGGTCCAGGCGAAGAAGGCGTGCTCGGCGGAGCGGGCCGCTTCGGCGATGACGCCGCTGCGCTCCAGCCACCATCCGGTGCCGGCCAGCACGACCAGGAGCGCGGCGGCGTTCGCGGCGAGGATGCTGCGGCGGGACCAGCGCCGCTTGCGGCGGGTGCGCGCGGCGGCCGGCGCCGATTTGGCGGATCGCGCGGCGGGAACGGTCATGAATCGCATGCGGCGTTCTCCACGATCCAGCGCACCAGCTCGGCAAAATCGATCCCGGCATGCCGTGCGATGTCGGGCACCAGCGAGGTCGGGGTCATGCCGGGCTGGGTGTTGACCTCGAGCAGGATCATGCGGCCGGGCTCGCCCGCCGTGTCGTCGTAGCGCAGGTCGGCGCGGCTCACGCCGCGGCAGCCCAGCGCGCGGTGCGCGCGCAGGCTGATGTCGAGCGCCTGGTCGTAGGCGCGCCGGTCGATCGGCGCCGGCATCACATGCGTGCTGCCGCCGGGCGCGTATTTGGCGGTGTAGTCGTAGAAGGTGGCGTTGTTCGGCCGGATCTCGAGCGCGCCCAGCGCGCGGTCGCCCATCACCGCCACGGTGATCTCGCGGCCCGGGACGTAGCGCTCGACCAGGTTCTCCTCATGGGCCCAGCGCCGCGCCTCCTCCGCCCAGGAATTATCGCCCGGCAGCACGATGCGCACGCTGACGCTCGAGCCCTCGGCGACCGGCTTCACCACGAAGGGCCGCGGCAGCACGTCGCCCGCGGCCAGCTCCGCCCGCCGCACCACCCGGTCTTCGGCGAGCGGCAATCCTGCGGCGGCGAAGACCGCCTTGGCGGTAGGCTTGTGCATCGCCACCGCGGAGGCGAGCACGCCCGAATGCGTGTAGGGGATGCGCAGGAACTCCAGCACGCCCTGGATGGTGCCGTCCTCGCCGCCGGTCCCGTGCAGCGCGTTGAACACGACGTCGGGGCGCGGTGTCAGCGCCTTGAGCAGAGCATCGAGGTCGCGCGTTACGTCGACTCTGCGCACGTCATAGCCGATCGAGGCGAGCGCCGCGGCACAATCCTCGCCGCTCACCAGCGAGACCTCGCGCTCGGCCGACCAGCCGCCCATCAGCACGGCGACCCGGCGGCTCACGGCGCGCCTCCTGCGGGCTCGCCGATGCGGCGGATCTCCCAGTCGAGCGTGATGCCGCTGGCCTCGCGCACGCGGCGGCGCACTTCCTCGCCGAGCGCCTCGAGATCGGCGGCGGTGGCATCGCCGGTGTTGATGAGGAAATTGGCGTGCTTCTCGGACACCATGGCGCCGCCGCGGCGCAAGCCCCGGCAGCCGGCGCGGTCGATCAGCTCCCAGGCCTTGTGGCCGGGCGGATTGGCGAAGGTCGAGCCGCCGGTGCGCGCGCGGATCGGCTGCGAGGCCTCGCGCGTCGCCCGGATCTCGTCCATGCGCCGGGCGATCGCCGCGGCGTCGCCGGCCTCGCCGGCAAAGCGCGCCGCGATGAAGATCCAGTCCTCCGGCGCCTCGCTGTGGCGATAGGAGAGGCCGAGCGCCGCCGCGTCGAGCCGATGGCGCCGGCCCTTTCCGTCGAGCGCCACCGCCTCGCGCAGCACGTCCTTGATCTCGCTGCCATAGGCGCCGGCATTCATGCGCAGCGCGCCGCCCACCGTGCCGGGAATCCCGCTCATGAATTCGAGCCCGGCGATGCCGGCCTGCTGGCAGGTGAGCGCGACGTTGAGGTCGAGCGCGCCGGCGCCCGCCTCGATCTCGGTGCCGGCGATGGCGATCTCGACGAAACCGCGGCCGAGGCGCACAACGACGCCAGGAATGCCGCCGTCGCGCACCAGCAGGTTCGAGCCGACGCCGATCACCGTCACCGGCACGTCGGCGGGCTTGGAGGCCAGGAAGGCGGCGAGGTCGTCGCCATCGGCGGGGCGGAACATCACCTCGGCGGCGCCGCCGACGCGGAACCAGGTGATGGGAGCGAGCGGCGCGTTCTCGCTGAGCCGGCCGCGCACCGGCGGCAGCCGCTCGATCAGCCGATCGCTGGTTTGCCGCGCGGCCATCATGCCGCCCCTCCGGCGGCGTAGAGCGCGTCGAGCTCCGCCGGCAGGCTCTGCGCCCAGCTGGTGATGGAGCCGGCGCCGAGGCAGACGACGAAATCGCCGGGCTTGGCGAGAGCGTGCACCAGCCGCGCGAGATCGGCGGGGGAGGGGAGCGCTTCGGCATGGCGGTGGCCGCGCGCGCGCAGGCCTGCCACCAGCGCGTCGCGGTTGACGCCTTCGATCGGCGCCTCGCCGGCGGCATAGACATCGGCGACCAGCACGGTGTCGGCGTCGTTGAAGCAGGTGCAGAACTCGGCGAAGAGGTCCTTGAGGCGGCTGTAGCGGTGCGGCTGGACCACGGCGATGATGCTGCCCGCGGCGGCGCCGCGCGCCGCACGCAGCACCGCGGCGATCTCGACCGGGTGATGGCCGTAATCGTCGATCACGGTGACGCCGTGCGACTCGCCGGTCTTGGTGAAGCGCCGCTTGACGCCCTTGAAGCCGGCGAAGGCGGTGCGCACGACGTTGTCGCCGAGCCCCATCTCCTCGGCCACGGCAATGGCGGCGAGCGAGTTCTGCACGTTGTGCTGGCCGTACATCGGCAGCTTGATGCCGGCGATGGTGCGGCTGGTCTCGTTGAGCCGGTCGGTGACGATGACGTCGTAGCGCGCGCCGGCGGGGCCGATATCGATGTTGACGGCGCGGATGTCGGCCTGCGGGCTCATGCCGTAGGTGACGATGCGGCGCTCGGAGAGCTTGGGGATCATGCCCTGCACCACCGGATGGTCGATGCAGAGCACGGCGAAGCCGTAGAACGGGATGTTGCCGACGAAGCTCTCGAAGGCCTGCTGCACCGCCTCGAAGGTGCCGTAGAAATCGAGATGCTCGGGATCGATGTTGGTGACCACCGCGATGGTCGCCGGCAGCCTGACGAAGGTGCCGTCGCTCTCGTCGGCCTCGACCACCATCCACTCGCCCGCGCCGAGCCGGGCGTTGGTGCCGTAGGCGTTGATGATGCCGCCGTTGATCACCGTGGGGTCGAGCTGCGCCGCGTCGAGCAGCGCGCCGATCATCGAGGTGGTGGTGGTCTTGCCATGCGTGCCGGCGACCGCGATCGCCCATTTGAGGCGCATCAGCTCGCCCAGCATCTCGGCGCGGCGCACCACCGGCAGCAGGCGCGAGCGCGCCGCCACCACCTCGGGATTGTCCTTCTTGACCGCCGAGGAGATCACCACCACCTGGGCGTGGCCCAGATTCTCGGCACGGTGGCCGATCTCGACCGGGATGCCGAGACTGCGCAGGCGCTGCACATTGCCGCCGTCGGCGACGTCGCTGCCCTGCACCTGGTAACCCAGATTGTGCAGGATCTCGGCGATGCCGCTCATGCCGATGCCGCCGATCCCGACGAAATGGATCATGCCGATGTCGAGCGGGAGCGCCCTCATGCGGCGTGCTCCCGCGGCACCGGGTGGCCGTTGCCGGCGCAGGCGGCGACGAGATCGGCGAGCGCGCGCGCCGCGTCCGGGCGGCCTTGCGCGGCCGCCGCGGCTGCGGCGCGGGCGAGCCGCTCGGGCGCCGCCATCAACGCCGTGAGCATCTCGGCGAGCGCCGCCGCGGTGAAGCTCGCCTGCGGCATGACCCAGGCGCCGCCCGCCTTCTCCAGCGCGCGGGCATTGGCGGTCTGATGGTCGTCGGCGGCGTGGAGATAGGGCACGAGGATCGCCGGCCGGCCGATCATGGCGAGCTCGGCGATGGTCGAGGCGCCGGCGCGCGAGATCACGAGATGGGCGCGCGCCAGCCGTTCCGGCACGTCGGCGAAGAAGGGGGCAAGCTCGGCCGCGACGCCGCTCGCCCGGTGGGCTTGGCGCACCGCGTCGAGATCCTCGGCGCGCGCCTGCTGCGTCACGCGCAGCCGCCGGCGGAGTGCCTCGGGCAGCGCGGCGAAGGCGGCGGGGATCACCTCGCTCAGCACATGCGCGCCCTGGCTGCCGCCGATCACCAGGATCTCGAACGGTCCTCCGGCCTCGGGCGGGCGGTAGGGGGTGCCGCGCAGCTGGGCGATGGCGGGCCGCACGGGATTGCCGGTGACCACCATCCGGGCGCGGTCGGCCTCGCGCAGGCCCGTCGTCTCGGCGAAGGCGGCGGCGATCATTCGCGCGCGCGGCGCCAGCAGCCGGTTGGCGCGGCCGAGGATCGCGTTCTGCTCGTGGATCAGCGTCGGCAGCCCGAGCCGCGCCGCCGCCAGCATGGTCGGCACCGAGGGATAGCCGCCGAAGCCCACCGCCGCGGCCGGCGAGAGCCGGCGCAGCAGCCTGCCGGCCTCGATCGTGCCCAGCGCCAGCCCGGTCAGCCCGACCACCTTGCCCACCAGCCCGGCGCCGAAGCGGCCGGCGCGGATGCGGTGGAGCGCCACGCCGGGCAGCTTGTCGCCGAAGGCCTGGCCGCGCCGGTCGGTGACCAGCGCCACGCGGAAGCCGCGGCCCAGCAGCTCGCGCGCCAGCGCCTCGGCCGGGAACATGTGGCCGCCGGTGCCGCCGGCGGCGAGAGCCACGAGCGCGCTCATGCCTCGACCCCGCCGAAGCGCCGCCGCGTCAGCGCCAGCGCCATGCCCATGGCCAGCCCGAGCGACAGCAGCGACGAGCCGCCATAGGAGATGAAGGGCAGCGTCATGCCCTTGGTCGGCATGAGGTGCAGGGCGGAAGCCATGTTGATGATCGCCTGCAGCCCGAACTGCACGAAGAGGCCGGTGGCCGCGAGCACGACGAAGAGATTGGTCTCCTGCAGCAGCCGCGAGAATCCCCGCAGCACGATGAAGGCGAAGATCGCCACGATGACCAGGCAGACGATGAGGCCGAGCTCCTCGCCGGCGACGGCGAAGACGAAATCGGCATGCGCGTCCGGCAGCGATTCCTTGACCGTGCCTTCGCCCGGCCCGCGGCCCCAGAGGCCGCCGTTCATGAAGGCGTCCATCGAGCGGTCGACCTGGTAGCTGTCGCCGCTGCCGGGATCGAAGAAGCGGTCGACCCGGCTCGTCACATGCGGCAGGGTGAGATAGGCGCCGACGAGGCCGGCCATGCCCGAGGCCATCCCGACCGCGACCCAGTAGAGCCGCATGCCGGCGAGGAAGAACTGGGTGAACCAAACCACCGAGACCAGCACCGTCATGCCGAGATCGGGCTGCTTGATCAGCAGCCCCACCACCAGCACGTAGAGCGCGATGGCGATCCAATGGCCGGGGAAATCCTCGCGCAGGCGATACTGCGAGAACAGCCAGGCGGAGACCACGGCGAAGGTCGGCTTGACGAATTCCGAGGGCTGCAGCGACAGGCCCGGCAGGCTGATCCAGCGCCGCGCGCCCTTGATCTCGACCCCGCCGATGAAGGTGTAGGCCAGCAGGATCAGCGAGATGACGAAGCCCACCAGCGCGATGCGCCGCACCATGCGCGGGCTCTGCAGCGAGGTGGCGAAGAGGGTGGCGAGCGCCAGCGGCAGCACCGCGAAGTAGCGCTTGACGAAGAACAGCCCGTCGGGATGCGCGAGACCGCCGGCATGGATGCGCTCGGCCACCGCCGGGCTCGCCGCCATGACCAGCAGCGAGCCGAAGCCGATGAGCGCCGCCAGCGCCAGCAGCGTCCAGCGATCGACCGTCCACCACCACTGCGCCACCAGGCTCTGATCGGTGCGGGCGAAGCTCATTGGCGCGCCCCCGGCAAGGATTGCACCAGGCGGCGGAAGGCCTCGCCGCGCTCTTCGAAATTGGCGAACTGGTCGAAGGAGGCGCAGGCCGGCGACAGCAGCACCACCGCGCGCGGGCGGCGCTCTTCCAGCGCCGCCGCGCGCGCCGCCGCCAGCGCCTGGGCGAGATCGCCGCAGCGGCGACAGGGCGCCCGGCCTTCCAGCGTCGCCGCGAAGGCGTCGCTCGCCTGGCCGATGAGAAAGGCGCCGCGCAGCCGCGGGAAGAACGGCGCGAGCGAGGCGATGCCGCCTTCCTTGGGCACGCCGCCCGCGATCCAGTAGATGTCGTCGTAGCAGGCCAGCGCCTTGGCGGCGGCGTCGGCATTGGTCGCCTTGCTGTCGTTGACGTAGCGCACGCCGTCGATGGTGGCGATGAGCTCCTGGCGGTGGGCGAGGCCGGGAAAGGAGGCGATCGCGGCGGCGATTGCCGCCGGCGCCAGGTCGAGGCAGCGGGCGGCGGCGTAGGCGGCGGCGGCGTTCTGCCAATTGTGCCGGCCGGGCAGGTGGGCGATCTCGGCAAGGTCGAGCACCCGCGCCGCGGCGCCGGCCATGTCGTCGATGAGCACGCCGTCCCGGACGAAGACGCCGCCCGGCGCGCCGGTCTCGGCCGAGATCGGGATCACGGTCTGCGCGCCGGCGGCGGCGAGCTCGCGCAGGATGGCGCGGCTCGGCGGATCGTCGATGCCGATCACCGCCGCCTGCGGCCGGCGCTGGCCGCGGAAGATGCGCCGCTTGGCCGCGACATATCCCGCCATGCTGCCGTGGCGGTCGATGTGGTCGGGGGTGAGGTTGAGCAGCACCGCCACGTCGCAGACCAGGCTCTCGGTGAGCTCGAGCTGGTAGGAGCTCATCTCCAGCACATAGACGCCCTCGGCGCCGAGCGATGCCAGCGCCAGCGCCGGCGTGCCGATGTTGCCGCCCACCGCGACGACGCGTCCGGCCTGCTGCAGGATGTGCCCGATCAGCGCGGTGGTGGTCGATTTGCCGTTGGTGCCGGTGATGCCGACATAGCGCGCCGCGCGGCAGGAGAGGGCGAGGAGCTCGATGTCGCCGATGATGCGCGCGCCGGCGGCGCGGGCGCGGGCGGCGACGGGATGCGGCTCCGGATGGGTGTGCGGGATGCCCGGCGAGAGCACCAGCGCGCGCAGGCCGGCAAGCTCGCGCCGGGCGAGATCGACGATCGGCACGCCGGCGGCGGCCGCCTGCTCGCGCCGCGGCGCCGCGTCATCCCAGGCGAGGACGCGGGCGCCGCCGTGCTGCAGCGCCTCGGCGGCGACGAGGCCGGAGCGCGCCAGCCCCAACACCGCCACCTCTTCGCCCCGGAATGCCGTCACCTCGATCATGCCCAGGAGCCTACTACCGCAGTTTCAGGGTCGAGAGACCGGCCAGCGCCAGCACCGAGGCGATGATCCAGAAGCGGATGACGATGGTCGGCTCCTGCCAGCCCTTCTTCTCGAAGTGATGATGGAGCGGCGCCATGCGGAACACGCGCTTGCCGGTGAGCTTGAAGCTCGCCACCTGGACGATCACCGAGACCGTCTCGAGTACGAAGAGCCCGCCGATGATGGCGAGGACCAGTTCGTGCTTGGTGATGACGCTGATGACGCCGATGGCGCCGCCGATCGACAGCGAGCCGGTATCGCCCATGAAGACCATGGCGGGCGGCGCGTTGTACCAGAGGAAGCCCAGCCCCGATCCGATCAGCGCAGCGCAGAACACGGCGAGCTCGCCGGCGCCGGGGACGTGGTGGATCTGCAGGTAGTTGGCGAAGATCAGATTGCCCGAGAGATAGGCGATGAGCGCGAAGCAGCCGGCGGCGATCATCGCCGGCACGATGGCGAGCCCGTCGAGCCCGTCGGTGAGGTTCACGGCGTTGGAGGCGCCGGTGATGACGAAGACCGCCAGCGGGATGAAGAAGACCCAGCCGAGCTCGATCAGCACGTTCTTGAAGAACGGCACGGCGAGCGCGGTGCGGATCGACGGGTCGTGCGTCAGCAGCACGATCGCCACGGCAGCGATGGCGCTGATCACGATCTGCGCCAGCAGCTTGCCGCGGCTGGAGAGGCCGCGCGACGAGCGGCGGGTCAGCTTCTTGTAGTCGTCGAAGAAGCCGATCGCGCCGAAGCCCAGGGTGACGAACAGCGTCACCCAGACATAGCCGTTGGCGAGATCGCCCCAGAGCAGGGTCGAGACGATGAGGCCGAGCAGGATCAGGAACCCGCCCATGGTGGGCGTGCCCTTCTTGCGCACCAGATGGCTTTCGGGCCCGTCGAGACGGATCGGCTGTCCTTCGGCCTGCTTCGAGCGCAGCCAGGCGATGACCCGCGGCCCCATGGCGAAGCTGATGAACAGCCCCGTCACCATCGCGCCGCCGGACCGGAAGGTCTGGTAGCGGAAGAGATTGAAGGCGCCGAACTGATCGGCGAGGGGAAAGAGCAGGTGATAGAGCATAAGGTTCTAGCCTTTGATCGGGGCGGGCGCGCTCTGGCCGGCGAGCAGGCGCTTCACCACCTCGGCCATGCGGCTGCCGTGGGAGCCTTTGACGGTGACGACATCGCCGGGACGCAGCCGGCGGGCGACGATCTCGGCCATCTCGGCCGCGCTCGCGGCATGCCCGCCGCGCATCCGCTTGGGCAGCGCGTCGTAAAGCGCGCGCATCTGGGTCCCGACGGTGAAGACCGGCGCGATGCCCGCCTCGGCCAGCGGCCGGGCCAGCTCGGCATGCAGCCGCGAGGATTCGTCGCCGAGCTCCAGCATGTCACCGAGCACGGCGATGCGGCGCGCGCCCGTGCCGGGGATCATCGAGCCCAGCACCGCGATGGCGGCGCGCATCGAGGCGGGGCTCGCATTGTAGGTCTCGTCGATCAGCTCGGCGGTGCCGTCCGCGACCGCGATCTTGTGGCGGCGGCCGCGGCCCTCGAGCGGCTGCAGCGAGGACATCGCCGCGGCGGCGGCGCCGACATCGCCGCGTGCCGCTTTCACCGCGGCGAGCACGGCGAGGCTGTTCATCACCCAGTGCTGGCCGGGGATGGCGATGCAGTAATCGACGATCTCGCCCACCACCGACGCGGTCACCGCGCTGGCGGTGGCGTAGAGCTGGCAGTCGATCAGCCGGACCGTCGCCTCGGGATGGGTTCCGAAGGCCAGGATGCGGGTGATGCCGTGCGCGCGCGCGGCGGCGGCGAGGCGGGCGAAATGCGGGTTGTCGCGGTTGAGCACGGCGGCGCCGCCATGCTCCATGCCGGCGAAGATCTCGGCCTTGGCGTCGGCGATCGCCTCGACCGAGGGGAAGTGGCCGAGATGCGCCGGCTCGATGGTGGTGATGACCGCCACATGCGGGCGCACCAGCCGCGACAGCGCATCGATCTCGCCGGCATGGTTCATGCCCAGCTCGAACACGCCCCAGAGCGTCTCGCGCGGCATGCGCGAGAGCGAGAGCGGCACGCCCCATTGGTTGTTGAGGCTGCCGGCCGAGGCGAAGCAGGCGCCCTGGCGCTCGAGCGCGCGCTTCAGCGCCTCCTTGGTGCCGGTCTTGCCGACGCTGCCGGTGACGCCGATGATCTGGGCGGCGCTGCGCCGCCGCGAGGCGCGGCCGAGCTCCTCGAGCGCGGCCATGGTATCGCCGACGATCAGCAGCGGCGCGCTCTGCGCCACGCCCGGCGGCAGGCGCGCCACCATCGCCGCCGCGGCACCCTTGGCCAGCGCATCGGCGACGTAGTCGTGGCCGTCGAAATTGGGCCCGGCAAGCGCGATGAAGAGATCGCCGGCGGCGACGGTGCGGCTGTCGATCGACACGCCCGAGACGGTCCAGTCGCGCGTCGCCCGGCCGCCGGTCGCGGCTTCGGCCTCGGCGGCGGACCAGAGCGGGCTCATGCGCGCGTTCCTCCGAGCTCGGCGACGGCCTGGCGCGCGACCGTGGCGTCCTCGAAGGGGTGGGTCACGCCGGCGACGATCTGGCCGCGCTCGTGGCCTTTTCCGGCGATCAGCAGCACATCGCCCGGCTGCAGCATCGCCAGGCCGCGGCGGATGGCCTCGGCGCGGTCGCCGACCTCCTCGGCCTTGGGGCAGCGGGCGAGGATGGCGCGGCGGATCGCCGCCGGGTCCTCGCCGCGCGGATTGTCGTCGGTGACGATGACGCGATCGGCGAGGCGCTCGGCGATCTCGCCCATCTGCGGCCGCTTGCCCGGGTCGCGGTCGCCGCCGCAACCGAAGACCGCGACGAGCCGGCCGCGGCAATGGGCGCGCAACGCGTGGAGCACGGTCTCCAGCGCATCGGGCGTATGCGCATAATCGACGATCAACGGCGCGCCATTGGGATGGCTTGCCACGTGCTGCAGCCGGCCCGGCACGCCCTCGAGCAGCGGCAGGGCATCGAGCGCGCGCTCGACCGGCGCGCCGGTGGCGATGGCGAGGCCCAGCGCCGCCAGCGCGTTGCTCGCCTGGAAGGCCCCCATCAGCGGCAGCATCAGGCGGCGCTGCTCGCCGAACACCTGCAGCTCGACCTCCTGGCCGGATGCCAGCGGCCGCGCGGCGGCGAGACGCAGATCGGCGCCGGACGCGGCGCCAAAGGTGAGCACGGTCTGGCCGCGCTGGCGGCAGAGCTGGCCGAGCCGCATCGCCTCGGCGCTGTCGGCGTTGAGCACCGCGGTGCCGTCGGGCGGCAGCAGCTCGGTGAAGAGCCGCGCCTTGGCCATGAAATAGGCTTCCATGTCGCGGTGGTAGTCGAGATGGTCGCGGGTGAGGTTGGTGAAGGCCGCGGCCGACAGCTCGAGCCCATCGAGACGGTACTGGTCGAGGCCATGGCTGGAGGCTTCGAGCGCTACATGGTCGATGCCGCCGCGCGCCAGCAGGTTGAGCTCGCGGTGCAGCGACACCGGGTCGGGCGTGGTGAGCGCGCCGGGATGCTCGAAGTCCGGCCCGACGATGCCGATGGTGCCGAGGCTCGCCGCGCGGTGGCCGAGCTGGCGCCAGATCTGCCGCACGAAGACCGTGACCGAGGTCTTGCCGTTGGTGCCGGTGACGGCCACCAGCGTGTCCGGCTGCGGCGCGTAGAAGCGCGCCGCCATGCGCGCCAGGCGCCGGCGCGGATTGGGGTCGAAGATGACGTGGACCGGCGGCTGGCGCCGGGTGAGATCGGCGAACGCGCCGGGATCGTCGGTCAGCACCGCCACCGCGCCGCGCGCCACCGCCTCGGCGACGAACTGCCGCCCGTCGAGCTTGGCGCCGGGCAGGGCGGCGAAGAGGAAGCCGGGCTTGACGGTGCGCGAATCGGCGGTGAGGCCGCGAATGTCGGGATCGCCGGGAGGCGAGAGGGTGAGGGGGCCTTGTGCGCCGTCCATGAGCTCAGTTAGCCGCAATTTTCCGCCCCTGCGGGCTCAGCGAATCCACCACCAAAGAACGGCGAATTTCGGGCGATTCTTCGTCCACCGGCGGGATTCCCATGAGCGGCGCCATCCGCTCCACCACCCGCCCCACCGCCGGCGCCGCCACCCAACCGCCGGTGGCGAAGCCGTGCGATGCGCGCGTGCCCTGCGGCTCGTCGACCGAGATCATGACGAGGTAGCGCGGCTCGGTGATGGGAAAGACGCCGATGAAGGAGGAGAGCAGGCCGTGCCGCTCGTAGCGCCCGGCCGCCACCTTCTCGGCCGTGCCGGTCTTGCCGCCGACGAGGTAGCCCGGCGCATTGGCGAGCTTGCCCGTGCCGCGCTCGACCACCAGCCGCAGCAGGCGGCGCATCTCCTCCGAGGTGCGCGCCGAGAGCACCTGCTGGCCGGAAGGCGCGTAGCCCGCCGGGCGCTTGATCAGCGTGGCGCGGCGCAGGATGCCGCCATTGACCACGGCGCTCACCGCCGTCGCCATCTGCAGCGGGCTCACCGAGATGCCGTGGCCGAAGGCGATGGTCATGGTGTTGATCATCCGCCAGGGCGACGGCACCAGCGGCGCGCCGATCTCGGGCAACTCGAAGCTCGGCGCCTTCAGCAGGCCGAGCCGGCCGAGGAATTCCTTCTGCCGGTCGGTGCCGGCCGCCATCGCCATCTTGGCCGAGCCGATGTTGGAGGAATACTCGAAGATCTCCGGCACGGTGAGCCAGCGCCGCTGCGGATGGTCGTCATGGATGACGAAATGGCCGATCTGGATCGGGTTGGTGGCGTCATAGCTGCTGGCGAGCGTGGCGACGCCGTCATCGAGCGCCATGGCCGTGTTAAAGATCTTGAAGGTCGAGCCCATCTCGTAGGTGCCGAGCGTCGCCCGGTTGAAGATGGTCTGCTCGTTGGCGGTGCCCGGGGTGTTGGGATCGAAATCGGGCAGCGACACCATGGCGATGACCTCGCCGGTGTTCACGTCCATGACGATGCCCATGCCGCCGATGGCGCTGAACTCGGCGACCTGCCGGGCGATCTCGTCGCGCAGGATGTACTGGACGCGGACGTTCGAGCGACAGCTCGACCGGGTCGCGCCGGCCGCGCAGGATGTCGTCGAAGCCGCGCTCGATGCCGGCGAGGCCCTTGCCGTCGAGATCGGCAAAGCCCACGACATGGGCCGCGAGGCTGCCCTTGGGATAGACGCGGCGGCCTTCGGTCTGGAACTGCAGGCCGGGGATGCCGAGGCGGTTGACCTCGAATTCCTGGCTCGGGGTCAGCTGCCGCTTGATCCACACGAAGCTCCGGTCGGAGGCGAGCTTGGCGGCGATCTCGCTTTCCTCGACATCGGGGAGCAGCGCGGCGAGCTTCTGCGCCACGCCCTCGGGGGCCTTGATCAGCTTGGGATTGGCGTAGAGCGAGGGCGAGTCCAGCGTGGTGGCGAGCAGCACGCCGTTGCGGTCGACGATGTCGGCGCGCGCCACCTCGGGCCGCTCGGCGACATGGAGATGCGCCAGTCGCCCGTCGCCGCCCTTGAATCCCGCCACTTCGATGAGGCGCGCGCCGATCACCAGGAAGGCGAGGCAGAACAGCGCGCCGGTGATGATGAGCCGCGTGTGGCTGGTCTCCAGCGACTGCTTGGCCGGCCCCTCCAGCGGCGCCGGGGCGCAGGCCGCCGGCTTGAAGTGCCGCGGGCGGCAGGGGTTGTCGTGCTCGGGCAGGCCGGGCGTCATCGCAATACTCCGGACCTGTTGGCAATGGCGAGCCGCGGCGCCGCCATCAGCTGGGAGGAAGCTGACGGCGGCGCGGCGGCGGCCGCGGCGGGAGGCATGGGGGATCGCCGCGGCAGTTGTTCGATGCGCCCGATCTGCTGCGGAGCGATCGGGCCGAGGGTGAGGTAGCGCTTGGCCAGCTGCGCCAGCCGCGCCGGCTGGTTGAGGAAGCTCCATTCGGCGTCGAGGACGCGGATCTGCTCCTGGTCGGCGGTGATCTGGTGGTTGAGGTGCCCGAGCTCGTCCTCGAGTTGCAGCACCTCGTACTTGACCTGGAACATGGCGTAGCCGCTGACGCCGACCAGCAGCGCCCAGAGCAGGGTGGAGAGGCGCATCATGCGGCCTTCTCCCAAACCGGTGCGGCGGTGCGCTCGGCGGCGCGCAGCCGGGCCGAGCGGGCGCGGGGGTTGCGCTCGATCTCGGCGGCGCCGGGCGTGACCGGCTTGCGCGTCAGCAGGCGGAAGCTCGGGGCGCGGTGCGGCCGCGCCGGGCGATGGCGCGAGCCCTGGGGCGCGGCGGCGCTGCGCTCGCGCAGGAACTCCTTGACCGCGCGATCCTCGAGCGAATGGAAGGAGACGATGGCCAGACGCCCGCCCGGCGTCAGCAGCCTTTCGGCCGCCAGCAGCGCCCGCTCCAGCTCGCCCAGCTCGTCATTGACCTCGATGCGCAGCGCCTGAAAGGTGCGGGTGGCCGGGTCGACGCCGCCGCTCGCCGGCACCACGGTGCGGACGATGCGGGCAAGCTCGGCCGTGCGGGTCAACGGCGCCTCCCGTCGGGCGGCGACGATGGCGCGGGCGACGCGGCGCGAGAAACGCTCCTCGCCATAGATATAGATGAGATTGGCGAGCGCGCTTTCCGAGAGGGTGTTGACGAGGTCGGCGGCGGTGGTGCCGCCGCTTCCCATGCGCATGTCGAGCGGCCCGTCGCCGCGGAAGGAGAAGCCTCGCGCGGCGTTCTCGAGCTGCGGCGAGGAGACGCCGAGATCGAGCGCGATGCCCGCGACCGCGCTGATGCCGAGCCGCGCCAGCAGCGTTTCCATCTCGCCGAAGCGGCCCTCGACGACCGTGAAACGGCCGGGATGCTCCGCCATCAGCGCGCCGCCGCGCGCCACCGCCTCGGGATCCCGGTCGATGGCGATCACGCGACAGCGCGCCGCCGCCAGCAGGGCGCGGCTGTAGCCGCCGGCGCCGAAGGTGCCGTCGACATAGATGGCCTCGTCGCGCGGCGCCAGCGCCGCCAGCGTCTCGGCAAGCAGCACCGGGGCATGGAGGGCTTCCCCGGTCATCGCGGCGGCTCGGCGACGGTACGCGTGGGCGGCAGCGTCGTGCCTTGGCTGCGGGCGCGCTCGCGCATCTCCTGCTGATGGGCCTGGAAGCGCTGCGGCTCCCAGACCTGGAAGGTGCGGCCGCGGCCGACGAAGGCCGCCGCCTCGGTGATGCCGGCATGCTGGCACAGGGTCTCCGGCAGCACGATCCGGCCCTCGCCGTCGAAGGCCAGGGTCTCGGCATCGGCCATGATCGAGGACAGCGCGTCGCGGTCTTCGGAGAATTCGGGGAGCTGGTCGATGCGGTCGCTCATCTCCTCCATGCGGTCGATGCCGCTGGCCTCGAGCGCGGGCAGCTTGAAGGAGCGGAAGGCGATGATCCCGTTGAAATTCTGGCCGGCCAAGGCGAGCCGGAAGGAGGCCGGGACGGAGACGCGGCCCTTTCGGTCAACCTTGTTGACGAATGTTGACAGGAACAACGACGCCAATGCCGCCCCCCGAGGTTTTGCTCGCGACGTCCCGCCAGAACGTCTCCGCGCCTCGGCACTCCGCCATGCCGCGACACCTTCCCATTGGGATAGAATGGGATACCATGGGTTTTTATGGGCGTCAACGGAAAATCATGGGAATACAGTGGGATCGCGAGTATTAACCATGCCGTCGCCCGGCATCCGGCCCCTATGGCCAAGACACGACAAAAGCATCTAGCGGTTGAGGGCAAGTCGAAGTTTGTTAACACCAAGCATTAACATTGTTCTCTATATGTTCACGATACTTCGGCCTTCCGGCTTTTGGGTGGGAATGGGAAAAGTGCCAGACGGCCTGTAAGCCGGGTTCTGTCCCCGCCTTGCGGCGGGGGATGGCCATTCCTCTGGGACGCCCGTTGCCGGGCGCCTCGCGCGACCGACCCGGATGGCAGGGCGGAAACGCCCCTGGCCTTGCGGCCGGCCATCCCTACTTGGTCTTGCTCCCGGTGGGGTTTGCCCTGCCGCCGCCGTTGCCGGCAGCGCGGTGCGCTCTTACCGCACCATTTCACCCTTGCCGCCCGGCGAACCGGGGTTGGCGGTGTGTTTCTGTGGCACTTTCCCTGGGGTTGCCCCCGCCGGGCGTTACCCGGCACCGCATTTCCGTGGAGCCCGGACTTTCCTCTCCCCGCGTGAGCGGAGAGCGGCCATCCGGCCGTCTGGCACGCCTAGATAAGGGGTGGCGCGGGCCGGAAGTCAAATCGCCGCGGCGACGGCGGCGATGCGCGCCAGGGTCTCGCCGTCGAGCGCGCCGTCGCAGCGTGCGGGGCGGAAATGGCGCTGGAAGGCGGTGACCGCGGCCCGCGTCTCCTCGTCGAGCGCGCCGCTCAAGGCGGTCTCGTAGCCGATGGCAGCGAGCAGCCGCTGCGCCTCGCCGATGCCGGCCGCCGGCGCGGCATCGGCCTCCGGCCAGAGCCCGATGCCGGCGCGCGCCAGGCGCTGCCAGTCGAAGAGCTCGCCCGGATCGGCCTTGCGCCGCGGCGCCACGTCGGAATGGCCGAGGACATGGCGTGCCGGGATCGGGTGGCGTGCCAGGATGTCGCGGGCGAGCGGCTCGAGCGCCGCCATCTGCGGCTCGGGGAACGGGCGATAGCCGAACTCGTGGCCGGGATTGACCAGCTCGATGCCGATCGAGGCGCTGTTGATGTCGCGCCGTCCGGCCCAGAACGAGGTTCCGGCATGCCAGGCGCGGCGCTCCTCGGGCACCAGCCGCAGCACCGTGCCATCCTCGTCGACGAGATAATGCGCGCTGACCTGCGTGTCTGCCGAGCACAGCCGCTCGATCGCCTCGCCGGCCGTGCGCATCCCGGTGTAGTGCAGGATCAGCATGTCGATGGCGACGCCCGGCGGCCGCGGTCCGTGATTGGGCGAGGGATGGTCGAGCAGGCGCATCGCCGCCACTCTAGCTAGCTAGCTCAGAACAGGTAATAGCTGACGAGATAGAGCACGCAGCCGACGCAGGCGCCGACCAGCGTGCCGTTCATGCGGATATATTGCAGATCGCTGCCGATGGCGAGCTCGAGCCGGCGCGTCACCGTGCGCGCATCCCAGCCGCGCACCACCTCGGTGATCAGCGCGCCGATCTGCCCGCGCCACGGCACCACCGCCAATGCCGCATGCTCGATCGTGGCGTCGAGTTCGCGCCTGCATGTCCTGATCCTGCGCCAGGGCCTGCCCCAGCGACAGCATGGCGGTGCGCACCGCCTCGCGCGTGCGCGAGGCCGGGGCGGCGATGTCGTCGAGGAAGATGCGGCGCAGCTCGTCCCAGATGCCGGCGATCCAGGCCTGCATGTCGGGATGCTCGATGAGCCGGTTCTTCACCTCGTTGAAATGCCGCTGCCGCTCGGGCGAGGCGACGAGGCTCGCCGCGACATCCTCGATCCCGGCGCGAAACCGCTCGCGCGCGGCGCTGTCCGGCAGGCGCAGCTCGGCCAGCACCTCCTCGATCCCCTCGATGAGCGCTACCGCCATGTAGCGGTCGACCGATTTCGGGACCCACCACCGGCTGCGCTCCTCGACCGCGGCATAGATGCGGTCGGCATTGGCGGCGAGCATGGTCTGCGCCGCGTCGAGCGCGCGGTCGAAGAGCGCGTCGTACTGGCCGCTGGCGGTGAAGAGGGTGATGAGCCGCCCGGCCAGCGGCGCCAGGTCGAGCTCCTTGAGCTGCTCGCCGAAGGAGCGGGCGACGAAATCGCGCACCGCCCGGTCGCCCAGCGAGCCGATGACATAGGGCAGCGCCGCGGTGATCTGATCGGCGGCGCGCGCGGCGTTCTGGGGCTCGGCCAGCCAGCCGGCAAGGCGTCGTCCCGGCGCCAGCCCGCGCAGCCGCTCGGCGATGATCGCCGGTGCGAGGAAATTGCGCTCGACGAAATCGCCGAGCCCTTCGCCGATGCGGTCCTTGCTGCGCGGAATGATCGCGGTGTGCGGGATGGGCAGGCCCAGCGGGTGGCGGAAGAGCGCCGAGACCGCGAACCAGTCGGCGAGGCCGCCGACCACCGCCGCCTCCGATCCGGCGCGCAGCAGCAGCGTCCAGAAGCCGGGCTGCGGCGCGACATGGGTGGCGAGGAACGCTGCCGCCGCCACGACCAGCAGCCCCGTCGCCAGCAGCCGGTTGCGCAGCAGCGCGCGGCGCTGGCGCTCGAGCGCGTCGGTCGCTGCGGGATCGGGGAGGTCCGCCATGGCGCGGGGATGATAGCCGGGCGCGCCCTGCCGGTTGAAGCCGCCTGCGCCAGGGCCTATAGGCCGCGCCATGGAACAGGAAGTGCCCGGCGTCGCCGAGCCGGAATGCCCGCGCTGCGGCAAGCCCGCTTCGCTCTGCGTCTGCGCCGAGATCGAGCCGATCGACAACCGCGTCGCCGTGCTCATCCTGCAGCACCCGCAGGAGCAGGATCGCGCGCTCGGCACGGCGCGGCTGACCGCGCTCCATCTGAAGCGCGCCATGCTCAAGGTCGGCCTCTCCTGGCCCAACCTCAGCAAGGCGGCGGGCCGCAACGTCGATCCCCGGCGCTGGGCGGTGCTCTATCTCGGCTCGGCCCGCGCGGCGGCGCTGGCCGAGGGGCGCGAGGTGGTGCTGCTCGACCGCGAGGGCAAGGCGCTCGCCGATCCCGCCGACGCCATGGCCGAGATCGAAGGCGTGATCGTGCTCGACGGCAGCTGGAGCCAGGCCAAGGCGCTGTGGTGGCGCAATCCCTGGCTGCTGAAATGCCGCCGCATCGTGCTCGGGCCGCGGCACCCCTCGCGCTACGGCAAGCTGCGCCGCGAGCCGCGCCGCGATGGGCTGTCGACGATCGAGGCGACGGCGCTGCTGCTGGGCCGGCTCGAGGCGCGGCCGGAGATCGAGCGGGCGCTGACCGGGGGCTTCGACCGGCTGCTGGCGCGCTACCGCGCGCTGCGTCGCGCGCCGTCTCAGCCGCCGAGCGCGGCCAAGAGCGGTCCGAGCTCGGCGCCGTAGCGCCGCCAGCGCCCGATCGAAGCGTCGTAGATCGGCTGGCGCACCTGGGCGGCGCTTGCCGTGCGCACCGGGCGCTCGGTGGTATGGAAGGCGAGGCAGGCCGGGTCCCAGTCGAGGCCGCAAAACGCGATCATGCGCCGCGCCTCGCCGTCGAGATCGGCGACCAGATCCTCATAGCGGAGCTCGAGCATCGCGCCGTCCGGCAGCGCCTCGCGCCAATGCGCCATCAGCGCCTCATAGGCGCGGTAATAGCGCCCGAGCTCGCCGAGCTCGTAGGCGAAGGGCTGGCCGGCGGTGAACAGCGTGGCGAAGCACGACCAGCAGGTATCGGCGGGGTCGCGCCGCACATGGATGAGGCGCGCGCCGGGCAGCGCCAGGTGGATCAGCCCGGCGAGCTGGAAATTCGCCGGCAGCTTGTCGGTGACGCGGCGTGCCGTAGGCGCGCGCGCCGCCAGGCCGGCGACATAGCGCTGGCCGAGCCGGCGCAGCGCGTCGCCCGGGAGCGCCGCCGCGTCTTCGGGAAAGGCCGGCAGACCATCGCTTGCCAGCGCCGGGAAATCGGTGAGCTCGCCGGCGCCATGGATCGCCGGATGGCTGGCCACGATCTGCTCCACCAGGCTGGTGCCCGAGCGCGGCATGCCGAAGATGAAGACGGGGAGCTGCGAGGGCTCGCCCAGCCCTGTCCCGGCGCGCATCAGCGCCGGGGTGAAGAGCGCGCGGATGCGCTCGAGCCGCCCGAGCGTCGCCGCCTCGTCATAGGCGATGCTGCGCCGCTTCAGCGCGTTGCCCTGCCGCAGATGGCGGAAGGCGGCGGCATGATCGCCGAGATCGGCCTGCGCCTTGGCGAGCGCGAAAGCCAGCGCCACCTGCTCGTCCTCCGCCAGCGCCGCCGCCTCGCGCGCCAGCGCGTCAAGCTGCGCGAGCTGCGGGTCGTCGGCGGCAAAGCGCTTCGTCTCGGCGAGGTTGAGATGGAAGAGCGCGCGCCCGGGCGCGAGCGCCACGGCGCTGTCGAAGGCATGGCGCGCCTCGGCGAGGTGGCCCATCTCGCGCAGCGCGGTGCCGAGGTTGCTGAAGGCGACGGCGTTGCCGGGCTTTGCGGCGATCGCCGCCCGGTACTGCGCGATCGCCTCGTCGTGGCGGTCGAGCGCGTGCAGCGAGTTGGCGAGGTTGTTGTGCGCGGCGGCGAGGCCCGGGCGCAGCGCCAGCGCCTGCTCGTAGCGCTCGACCGCCTCGCGGTGGCGACCCAGCGATTGCAGCGCGTTGCCGAGATCGTTGAGTGCCTCGGCATCGCGCGGGGCGAGCGCCAGTGCCTGCTGGTAGTGGATGATCGCCTCCTCGTCGCGACCGAGCCGATGCAGCGCCTTGCCGCGGTTGACGTGGACATCGGCCGCTTGCGCGTCGAGCGCGAGCGCGCGGGCATAATGCACGCTCGCCTCTTCCGCGCGGCCCAGCGCCTGCAGCGCCGTGGCGAGGTTGTTATGCGCCGGCGCGTGGTCCGGCTGCAGCGCCAGCGCCTGCTCGTGGCAGGAGACGGCCTCATCGATCCGGCCCAGCGCCTGCAGCGCCGTGCCCTTGGCGCTCATCGCCGCGGCGGCGCCGGGATCGAGCGCCAGCGCCTGCTCGAGCGGCGCCAGCGCCGCCTCCGCCCGCCCGAGCGCCAGGAAGGCGGTACCGAGGCCGTAATGGGCGACGACAAGATCGGGATCGAGCGCGATCGCCTGCTCGAAGAGCGCGATCGCCTCCTCATGCCGCCCCATGAGCTGCAGCACGGAGCCCAGGCCGTTATGCGCGGCGGCGTCGCGGGGATGGCGGAAGATGGCATGGCGCAACAGGCTTGCCGCCTCGCCGAGCCGTCCGCCTGCGGCGCGGATCAGCGCGAGGTTCGCCAGCGCGCCGGCATGATGGCGGTCGAGCTCGAGAAGCGCCTCGTAGATCTGCTCCGCCTCGGCAAGCCGGCCCTGGCGCTGCAGCCCCGCCGCGGTCTCGAAAGCGTGCGCCGGCGAGAACAGCCGCGCGCCGGGCTCGGGAAGGCTCACCCGCGCCTCAACCGCTGGTCAGCGCGTCGCGCAATTCGCGCGCATCGAAATCGGCGACGATGCCGCCCTCGTTGCGGCGGACATGGAGGTCGAGCCGGGCGAAGGCGAGGAGCGCGTCCTCGCTGAGCCCGCCGCCGCCGTCCTCATCGGCCGCCGCGAGCCGCGCCAGCGACGGGCTGGCCGCCAGCAGGCGGAACAGCGCCGTGACGCGCATGTAGAGGTTGAGCGTCACCGGCACGCTGGTGCCCAGCTCCTCGGCGAAGAGATCGAGCACCGCGCGCATTTCGATCGGCGAGACTCTCCTCCTCGTCCTCCTCTTCCGCAGCACCGTCCTCGCCGTTGGCATCGTCCTGGTCCTCGTCCTCGTCCTCGTCGTCGATCTCGAGATCGGCGATCTGCTGCAGATACTCCGAGAACAGAAAGATGGCGGAGCCCAGGAGATCGGGCTCGACCGGCGGCACGCGCGGCGGCGTCGTGTCGGGGATGATGTCGTCCATGCTTAAGCTCCTCGCCGGCGGCAGGGTTGCGTCGCCGCCCGGCATCGACTTTAACCCGTGCCTCAGAGGCCTTCCCCGGACGGGACAAGCTCATGAACGGAAATCTCGGCGGCAGCGTCAAGGCCCTCGTCTTCGACGTCTTCGGCACGGTGGTGGACTGGCGCGGCAGCATCATCCGCGAGCTCGAGGCAATGGGCCGCGCCAAGGGGCTCGCCGCCGACTGGCCGAGCTTTGCCGACGCCTGGCGCGGCGGCTACCAGCCGGCGATGCAGCGCGTCCGCTCGGGCGAGCTGCCCTGGACCCGCATCGACGACCTCCATCGCATGATCCTCGGCGAGCTGCTGAGCGAGCGGGGCATCTCCGGCCTCAGCGAGGCCGAGACCGACCATCTCAACCGCGCCTGGCACCGGCTCGACCCGTGGCCGGATGCGGTGGCGGGCCTTGGCCGCCTCAAGCGCCGCTTCATCATCGGCACGCTGTCCAACGGCAACATGGCGCTGCTGGTCGATCTGGCAAGGCATGGCGGCCTGCCCTGGGACGTCGTGCTCTCGGCCGAGCTCGCCCATCACTACAAGCCCGATCCCGAAGCCTATCGCCTGCCCCCCGATCTCCTCGGCCTCTCACCCGCCGAGGTGATGCTGGTGGCGGCCCATCCGAGCGATCTCGCCGCGGCGGCGCGCGAAGGGCTCAGGACCGGCTACGTGCCGCGGCCGCTGGAATGGGGCAGGGGCAAGAAGCCGCACGACGTCTCCCGGCAACAGCTTCGACGCGGTCGCGGGCGACTTCAACGAGCTGGCCGAGCGCCTCGGGGCCTGAGCGGGGGTGGCGGCGGGCCGGAGAGGGTGCTAGGAGCTTCCCCGCATGAGCGGCAGCGAGCCCGGCTGGCAGTTCTGGATCGACCGGGGCGGCACCTTCACCGATGTGGTGGCGCGCCGGCCGGATGGCGTGCTGCTCACCCACAAGCTGCTCTCCGACAATCCCGAACGCTACCCGGACGCCGCGATCCAGGGCATCCGCGACCTGCTCGGCCTCGCGGCCGACAGGCCGATCCCCGGCGCCGCCATCGCAGCCGTGAAGATGGGCACCACGGTCGCCACCAACGCGCTGCTGGAGCGCAAGGGCGAGCGCACGGTGCTGGTCATCACCAAGGGCTTCGGCGATGCGCTGCGCATCGGCTACCAGGCGCGCCCCAAGCTCTTCGAGCGCCACATCGTGCTGCCGGAGCTGCTCTATGAGCGCGTGATCGAGGCGGAGGAGCGCGTCACCGCCGAAGGCGACATGCTGGCGCCGCTCGATCTCGCGCGGCTCCGGGCGGATCTCGAGGCCGCGCTGGCCGCCGGCATCCGTTCGGCCGCTATCGTCTTCCTGCACGGCTACCGCTATCCCGCGCATGAGCGTGGCGCGGCCGAGCTCGCCCGCGCCCTGGGCTTCGCCCAGGTCTCGGTCAGCCACGAAGTGAGCCCGCTGATGAAGCTGGTGAGCCGCGGCGACACCACCGTGGTCGACGCCTATCTCTCGCCGATCCTGCGGCGCTATGTCGACCAGGTGGCGGGCGCGCTGGGCGGGACGCGGCTCTTCTTCATGCAGTCGAATGGCGGCCTCACCGATGCGCGGCGCTTCCAGGGCAAGGACGCCATCCTGTCGGGTCCGGCGGGCGGCATCGTCGGCGCCGTGCGCACGGCCGAGATGGGTGGCTTCGACAAGATCATCGGCTTCGACATGGGCGGCACCTCGACCGACGTGTCGCATTACGCCGGCGAGTACGAGCGCAGCTTCGAGACCATGGTGGCCGGCGTGCGCATGCGCGCGCCGATGATGCACATCCACACCGTGGCGGCCGGCGGCGGCTCGATCTGCAGCTTCGACGGCGCGCGCTATCGGGTGGGCCCGGAATCGGCGGGCGCCAATCCCGGCCCGGCCTGCTATCGCCGCGGCGGGCCGCTCACCGTCACCGATTGCAATCTGATGCTCGGCAAGCTGCAGCCGCGTTTCTTCCCGCAGGTCTTCGGCCCCGGCGGCGACGCGCCGCTCGACGCCGAGATCGTCGAGCGGAAATTCGCGGCGCTCGCCGACGAGATCGCGCGCGCCACCGGCAATCGCCGCGCCCCGGCCGAGGTCGCCGAAGGCTTCCTGCGCATCGCGGTCGAGAACATGGCGAACGCCATCAAGCAGATTTCGATCCAGCGCGGCTACGACGTGACGGAATACACGCTGTGCTGCTTCGGCGGCGCCGGCGGGCAGCACGCCTGCCTGGTGGCCGACGCGCTCGGCATGAAGCGCGTCTACATCCATCCCTTCGCCGGCGTGCTCTCGGCCTATGGCATGGGGCTCGCCGACCTGCGCGCGCTGCGCGAGCAGGCGGTGGAGAAGCGCCTCGCCGAAGAGACCATGGCCGAGCTCGGCGCGACGCTCGACCGTCTCGCCGCCGACGGCGCGGCGGAGATGCAGGCGCAAGGCGTGGCGCCGGCGCAGATCCGCGTCGAGCGCAAGGCGCATGTCAAATACGACGGCACCGACACGTCGCTGCTGGTGCCTTTCGGCACGCGCGCCGAGATCGCCGCCAGCTTCGCGGCGGCGCACCGGCAGCGCTACGGCTTCGTCTCGCCGGAGAAGCCGCTGGTGGTCGAGGCCGTCTCGGTCGAGGTGGTGGGCGCCACCGACACGGCGCCGGACCGGGTCGAGCCGGCGCCGGCTGCGCCCGGCGCGCCGGTGCCGCTGGCGCGGATCGATCTCTTCACCGGCGGCGCCGCGCACCAGGCGCCGGTCTTCGACCGCGACACGCTGCTGCCGGGGCAGGCGGTGGCGGGGCCGGCGATCATCCGCGAGGCCACGGCCACCACCGTGGTCGAGCCGGGCTGGCGCGCGGTGCTCGATGCTCGGCGCTATCTCGTGCTGGAGCGCGTGATGCCGCTGCCGAGCCGCGTCGCCATCGGCACCAGCGTCGATCCCGTGATGCTCGAGGTCTTCAACAACCTCTTCATGGCGATCGCCGAGCAGATGGGCGTGGCGCTGCAGAACACCGCCTATTCCGTCAACATCAAGGAGCGGCTCGACTTCTCCTGCGCGCTCTTCGACCGCGAAGGCTCGCTCATCGCCAATGCGCCGCACCTGCCGGTGCATCTGGGCTCGATGGGCGAAAGCGTGCAGACCGTGATCCGTGCCCGCGGTGGCGGCGCCGACGGGCGCGGCATGCGGCCGGGCGACGTCTATGTGCTGAACGCGCCCTATAATGGCGGAACCCACCTGCCCGACGTCACCGTCATCACTCCCGTCTTTGCCGAAGCAGATCGCGCGGGCAGCGGCGAGGTGCTGTTCTACGTCGCCTCGCGCGGCCACCAGGCGGATATCGGCGGCATCACCCCCGGCTCGATGCCGCCCGACAGCCGCAGCGTCGAGGAGGAGGGGGTGCTCATCGACAATTTCCTGCTGGTCGATGCCGGCCGCTTCCGCGAGGCCGAGATGACGGCGCTGCTGTCCTCCGGCCGTTACCCGGCGCGCAATCCGACGCAGAACATCGCCGATCTCAAGGCGCAGATCGCCGCCTGCGAGAAAGGAGTGCAGGAGCTGCGCCGCATGGTGCGGCATTTCGGCCAGGCCTCGGTGGAGGCCTATATGCGCCATGTCCAGGACAATGCCGAGGAGGCCGTGCGCCGCGTGCTCGGCGTGCTGAGGGACGGCGCCTTCGTCTACGAGATGGACGATGGCGCCGTGATCAAGGTGCGCATCTCGATCGACCGCGCCGCGCGCCGCGCCGTCATCGACTTCACCGGCACCAGCGCGCAGCTCGCCAGCAATTTCAACGCGCCCTCGGCGGTGTGCAAGGCGGCGGTGCTCTACGTCTTCCGCACGCTGGTGGACGACGAGATCCCGATGAACGGCGGCTGCCTCAAGCCGCTCGAGCTGGTGATACCGCCGGGCTCGATGCTGAGCCCGCGCTACCCCGCCGCGGTGGTCGCCGGCAATGTCGAGACCTCGCAGGCCATCACCGACGCGCTCTACGGCGCGCTCGGCGTCATGGCGGCGGCGCAGGGCACGATGAACAACTTCACCTTCGGCAATGCGCGCTACCAATATTACGAGACGATCTGCGGCGGCTCCGGCGCCGGGCCCGATTTCGACGGCACGGACGCCGTTCACACGCACATGACCAACACGCGCCTCACCGATCCCGAGGTGCTGGAGTGGCGCTTCCCGGTGCTGCTCGAGAGCTTCGCCATCCGCCGCGGCTCCGGCGGCGCCGGGCGCCATCGCGGCGGCAACGGCGTCGTGCGCCGGATGCGGTTTCGCGAGGCGATGACCGCGGCGATCCTCTCCAACCATCGCCGCGTGGCGCCTTATGGGCTGGCCGGCGGCGCGCCGGGCGCGCTCGGGCGCAACTGGGTCGAGCGTGCCGACGGCCGCCGCGAGAGTTTCGGCGGGACCCACGTCGTCGCCATGAATGCCGGCGACGTGTTCGTCATCGAGACGCCGGGCGGGGGCGGCTATGGTAGCCCGGCGGCGCGCCAGGCCGCCGAGTAGCGAACCGCACTAAGCTATCCCGATATAGCGTGCGCCGCCGCGCGCCATGTCGTCTTGCCATCTCCGCCGCGCATGGGCGAGGATGGCACGATCAACGGCGCGGGCGCGGCAGATGGATGAGCGCGTCAGGAGAGGCGTTTCCTTGGCGCGCGGCGCGCCCAAAGCGGCATTCGCCACCGGCCGCGATTGGGTAGACCTGCTCCGCGCGGCGATCGGCAGCTGGCTCGCCGACCGCGCGCCCAGCATGGGCGCGGCGATCGCCTACTACACGGTCTTCTCGCTGGCTCCCGTCCTCATCCTCGTCATCGCCGTCGCGGGCCTCGTCTTCGGCAAACAGGCGGCGGAGGGCGCGCTCTTCGATCAGATCGCGGCCCTGGTCGGCAAGGAGAGCGCCGGCGCGGTGCAGGCGCTGCTGCGGAGCGCCAGTGGCACTGCCTCGGGGATCATCGCGACGCTGGTCGGGCTGCTCGCGCTCGTCGTTGCCGCGACCGGCGTCTTCGGCGAGGTCCAGGCGGCGCTCAACGTGATCTGGAAGGCGAATCCGGCGGCCGATGCCGGTCTCTGGAAGCTGGTGAAGCTGCGCCTGCGCAGCTTGGCGCTGATCGTCGCCATCGGCCTGCTGCTGGCAATCTCGCTCGTCCTCAGCGCCGCGCTGGAGGCGTTCAGCGGCTATCTCGCCCAGATCCTGCCCGGGCTTCCCTCCCTGCTCGCCGGCCTCGATTTCCTGTTGTCGCTGGCGATGACGGCGGTGCTGTTCGCGATGATCTTCAAGATCCTGCCGGACGCCGCGGTCGAGTGGCGCGACGTTTGGATCGGCGCCGCCGTCACCGCGGTGCTCTTCACCATCGGCCGGCACTTCATCAGCCTCTACATCGCCACCAGCGGCGTGAGGTCGGTCTACCACGCCGCCGGCACGCTGGTGCTGCTGCTGGTGTGGATCTACTACTCGGCACAGATCCTGCTGTTCGGCGCCGAGTTCGCCAAGGCCTATGGCGACCGGCGGCGCGCCAGGCGGGCAGCGATGGGCAACGTCGCGCCGGTGGCGAAGGACGGCTAGGCCGGCGCATGCTGGTTGCCGGCCAGACGGCGCTCATCGCCGTTCCCGGCCGTGACCGCCGCGCTCAGACGACTTCGACGGTGGGGGTGAAGATGTAGCCGGTGCCGCGCACCGTCTTGATGATGGTGGGCTTGGCCGGGTCGGGTTCGAGCTTGCGCCTGAGCCGCCCGACCTGCACGTCGATGGTGCGATCGAACGGGCCGGCCTCGCGGTTGCGCGCGAGATCGAGCAGCCGGTCGCGGCTCAGCACCTGGTTGGCGTTGTTGACGAAGGCGGCGAGCAGGTCGAACTCGCCGGTGGTCAGCCGCACCTCGCCGCCATCGGGCGAGACCAGCTCGCGCGTCGCGAGATCGAGATGCCAGCCGGCGAAACGGGCGCGGGCACGGGCGCCGGTTGGCTGCTCCTTCTGGGCACGGCTCGAGGCGCGGCGCAGCACGCTCTTGACCCGCGCCAGCAGCTCGCGCAGATGGAACGGCTTCGGCAGGTAGTCGTCGGCGCCCATCTCGAGGCCGATGATGCGGTCGACGGTCTCGCCCCGCCCGGTCAGGATGATGATGCCGACGGTGGATTCCTCGCGCAGTTCCCGCGCCAGGGTCAGCCCGTCCTCGCCCGGCAGCATCAGGTCGAGGATGACCAGATCGACGGGGCCCTGCGCCATGACTTTGCGCATCCCGCCGCCGTCATTGGCGACGCTGACGCGGTAGCCCTCGCTCGACAAGTACTGTTGGACGACTTCGCATATCTCCTTCTGGTCGTCCACCACCAGGATATGGTCGGTCGCGTTCATGGTTGGCGGTCACTGTGGCGCATCTGGGGCGGTGATGCAATATCGCTCAGGTGAGGGAGGGCAATCTCTGTTCGCGCCATGCGTTCACCGGAGTTCGATTACATGCCGTTACAATTCCTTACAGAAATCCCCCGTCCATGACATCAAGCGATTACAGGAGGTGGGTACAGTCTAGCGGTCTCGTCGCTTCACGTTGAACACGCTTGCAGCGCGCCAGCGGAGCGCGCGAAGGAGCCGGTGAATGTCCGATGTCTGCAAAAAGATCGAGGAAGAGATCCCGCGCTTGCGTCGCTACGCCCGCGCCTTGACGCGCGACGTCAACGCCGCCGACGATTTGGTGCAGGATTGCCTGACCCGGGCATTGAGCAAAGTGCATCTCTGGCAGAAGGGTACCGACCTGCGCGCCTGGCTGTTCACCATCCTGCACAACCAGTATGTCAACCACGTCCGCCGCGCGGTGCGCGAGGGTTCGGCCGTCGGCCTCTCCGACAGCGAGCCGCTGCTGACGACCTCGCCCAATCAAGGCAAGCGGCTGGAGTTGCGCGACCTCGAGCGCGCCATCGCCAAGCTGCCGGAGGAGCAGCGCTCCGTGCTGCTGCTCGTCGGCCTCGAAGGCATGCGCTACGAGGAGGTCGCCGCCGTGCTCGACGTGCCGGTGGGTACCATCCGCTCGCGCCTGTCGCGCGGCCGCGAAATGCTGCGGCAGCTGATGGGCATGGGCCCGGACCGGGACGAGATCGGCCGCGGGGTGCCGCGCCGACTGGCGCCGGCCAAGGGGCAATCCGAGATCGCCGTCGACGGGGCGCTGCGCTGCGGCCGCGCCTCGGGCGCCCCCAGCCAAAGCCTGGCGCCGCGCCGCGACGCCTGAGCGGGTGAGGCGGAACCCTGCGCGGCGGGACGTGTTGGGCAGATGGTAGCCGCGGCTCCCCGGCGTGCTACCGGGGTGCGGCCCGCCGGGCGCCGCGCCCGCCCGATCTCCCCTCGCCCGGCATGGCAAAGTCTCCCTGTCGGCGGGTTTGCCACCCGCAGACTGGCCGGGCGCGGACCGCGCGCCCGGCCGCTCTTTGCGCCGGACGCCGCGCCTTGAGGCGGGGCAGGCCATCACCGCCGGCGGATGGCAAACGGCGGGGTGTGGAGCAGCGCCAGCTTCAGCCTTTGGGGCAGGGGTTCATCGATGACGCTGCCGAAAAGGATGTTGACCGCCTCGTTTTGCGCCCGGAAGGCTTCGACCCGCGCTGCCTCGGCGGGGTGGGAGACAAGATAGAGCGCCACGGCCAGCCGTCGTGGCCGGTCGAGCGTCGCGTCGACATAGGCGTGAAGATCATCCTCCGTGATATCGATCGGGGGTTTCGTCGCACCCTCCTTGCTTGCAATCAGGGCGGGGCGCCGGCGCCGGCGCCGTCATCTGCGAGGTACAGGGCGGGGGAGTCCGCAAGGTCCGGGTGGGAAGCCCCAGCAGAACGCCCGGTAGACCCTTGAGTTCCCTGGGCGGAACGCGCCCGAGCGCGGCGGTGTTGCCGAAAGGGCAGGAGAATGGAGGGCAAAGGTGCTGGGACGGCATGTCTATCGCGTGAGCCCGCTCGCCGATCACGGCTGGAGCGTGCACAAGGAAGGCGAGACGGCGGCGCGCGGCACTTGGCCGACGCGCGAGGCGGCGATGCGCCAGGCCTGGGACCTCGCCGCCGCGGACGAGCCGAGCAAGCTGGTGGTCGAGGATCCCGCCGGCACGATCGCCGACGAGCGGCTGTTCGGCAGCGACACGGCGCTCGATCTCGAGCGGGCGGCCGGCGCGGAGCGTGGCGCCCCGCCCAAGGGCGAGCCGCCGTCGCGGCGCTGAGGGAACCCTCTCGCGAGAGGCGCCGTTCTTGCATTCAGGCAACCTGTGGCAGCGCGGTGAAAAAAACGCGCCGGAGAGCGAGTGGTCGATATCGAGCTCCGCTGCCGCACCCAATTTCGCGCGATGGAATGCTGGTATCGCGGCCCCGGTTCGGTCCTAGGAAAACGAGCCGGAGGAGCAGTCTGGGGGAACTCAGGCCACAGGCGCCTCCCATCGTCCCGTCCTTGCACCCGGCTCGGCCATGACCCCGCGCGGCTGCGATGAGGCCGCAGGTGTCACGGCCGAGGGCCTGCGCATCTACAACCTCTTCCCCCTCCTCGTCGGCGACATCGCGGCCTGGCGTGCCGAGTTGCCGCGCATCGCCGCGATGCGCTTCAACTGCGTCTTCGTCAACCCCTTCCACGAGCCGGGCTTTTCCGGCAGCCTCTATGCGGTAAAGGACTTCCGGCGCCTCCATCCGCTGTTCCGCGGCAAGGCGCAGGAGAGCGACGAGGCCCTGCTCGCCGGCTTCACCGCCGCTTGCCGCGACCATGGCCTGATGGCGATGATGGATCTGGTGATGAACCATACCGCCCGCGACAACGAGCTTACGACCAGCCATCCGCACTGGTTCGCGCACGAGCCCGGCGGCGGCCTGCGCTCGCCCTCGGCGATCGACCCCGCCAACGCCACCAACGTCACCGTCTGGGGCGATCTGGCCGAGATCGAGTACCGCGGCGGCGAGGCCGAGGCGGAGATCGTCGCCTATTTCGCCGAGCTGGTGCGGCATTACGTCGGTTTGGGGTTCCGCGGCTTCCGCTGCGATGCCGCCTACAAGGTGCCGGCGCGGGTGTGGCGGGCGCTGATCGCCGCCGCGCGCGGCCTCGCGTCCGACTGCGTCTTCGCGGCGGAGACGCTGGGCGCGCGTCTGCCCGAGGTGCAGCAGCTCGACGGCGCCGGCTTCGATTATCTCTTCAACAGCAGCAAGTGGTGGGACTTCGCCAGCCCCTGGCTGCTCGAGCAATACGATCTGTTCCGCGCCATCGCCCCCTCGATCGCCTTTCCGGAAAGCCACGACACCGAGCGGCTCGCCGCCGAGCTCGAGCGCGCCGGTCTCGCCCCCGCCTCGATTGCGGCGCGCTGCCGCCAGGCCTATGGCTTCGCCGCCTGTTTCTCCAAGGGGGTGATGATGCCGATGGGCTTCGAGTTCGGCTGGCGTCGCCGCCTCGACGTGGTGGCGACCCGGCCCGAGCATGCCGAGCGGCGATATGTCGACCTTTCCGGTGCGATCGCCGAGATCAATGCCGTCAAGCAGGCGATGCCGGCGCTCAACGAGGAGGGGCCGCAGCGCCGGCTGACGCCGCCGGGCGACCCGCTGGTGGTGCTGGCGCGGCGGACGCTCGCCGCCGAGGAATGGGCCTTCAGCCTGATCAACATCGACGACGCCACCGCCAACGAGGTCGATGCCGATCTGCTGCTGGAGGCGGCCGGGCCCGAGGACCTGGTGCTGATGGCGGCGGGCGAGGGGCCCGCTCCCGGTCTCAGGCTGCCGGTCGAGCCGCGCGGCGTGGCCGTACTGCGCGGCCGGCGCCCGCCGGCGCGGTCGCTGCCCGCGGCCGATGATGCGGCGCGTCCGAGCGAGGGCATGCCGGCCGCGCCCGGCCGGCGCATCCTGATCCAGGAGGTCTATCCCGAGCTCGATGGCGGCCGCTTTCCGGTGAAGCGCGTGGTCGGCGACACGCTCGCCGTCTGGGCAGACATCCTGCGCGACGGCCATGACCTGCTCGCCGCCATGGTCCTCTACCGCCCGCAAGGCGAGCCCCGCTGGCGGGAAGCGCCGATGCGGCTCTATGACAATGACCGCTGGGTGGGGCAGTTCCCGCTCATGGACAACGCGCGCTACCGCTACACCATCGAGGCCTGGACCGACGCCTTCGCCTCCTGGCGGGCCGACACGCTGAAGAAGCGGCAGGCCGGGCAGAGCCTCGCGGTCGACCTGCTCGAGGGACGGGAGCTCATCGCGGCGGCGGCGGCGCGCGCGACCGGCGCCGACCGAGCGCTGCTGCGGCGGCTGCTCGAGGATTTCGAGCGCGCCGACACCGCCGGGCGCACGGAGGTCGCGCTCTCGCTGCTGCTCGCCCGGGCGATGGCGCGCTGGCCCGACCGGGAGCAGGCGACGCGCTATGGCCGCGAGCTCGAGGTGGTGGTCGACCGCCCGACGGCGCGCTGCGGCGCCTGGTACGAGATGTTCGCGCGCAGCCAGGGGCGGGTCCCCGGCCAGAGCGCCAGCTTCGACGACGCTATCGCCCGGCTGCCGGAGATCCGCGCCATGGGCTTCGACGTCGTCTATCTGCCGCCGATCCATCCCATCGGCCGCGTCAACCGCAAGGGCCGCAACAACAGCGTCGCCGCAGCGCCCGGCGATCCCGGCAGCCCCTATGCCATCGGTTCGGCCGAGGGCGGCCATACCGCGATCCATCCCGAGCTTGGCGGGATCGAGGGGTTCCGCCGCTTCGTCGCGGCGTCGCGCGCGCTCGGCATGGAGGTGGCGCTGGACTTCGCCATCCAATGCGCGCCGGACCATCCCTGGGTCTGCGAGCACCCGCAATGGTTCGTCTTCCGTCCCGACGGCACCATCAAATACGCCGAGAACCCGCCGAAGAAGTACCAGGACATCGTCAATGTCGATTTCTACAACCCCGACCGCGAGGCGCTGTGGCGGGCGCTGCGCGATGTCGTGCTCCACTGGATCGGCGAGGGCGTCGCCATCTTCCGCGTCGACAACCCGCACACCAAGCCGCTGCCGTTCTGGGAATGGCTGATCCGGGAGGTCCAGGACCGGCATCCCGAAACCATCTTCCTGTCGGAAGCCTTCACCCGGCCGAAGCTGATGCGGGCGCTCGCCAAGGCGGGCTTCACCCAGTCCTACACCTACTTCACCTGGCGCGTCAGCAAGCAGGAGCTCACCGACTACGGCACCGAGCTGGCGCAGGGACCGGCCAAGGAGTATTTCCGCCCCAACTTCTTCACCAACACGCCGGACATCCTGCCGCTGCACCTGCAGCAGGGCGGGCGGCCGGCCTTCCGCGTCCGGCTGGTGCTGGCGGCGACGCTGGCGCCGTCCTATGGCATCTACAACGGCTTCGAGCTCTGCGAGGCCCGGGCGCTGCCGAACAGCGAGGAGTATCTTGATTCCGAGAAGTACGAGTACAAGGTCTGGGACTGGGACCGGCCCGGCCATATCAAGGACGACATCGCCCGCATCAACCGCATCCGGCGCGACCACCCCGCGCTCCACCGCCTCGACACTCTGCGCTTCTATCCCGCCGATGACGACGCCGTGCTGTTTTACGGCAAGGCCAGTGAGGACGGCGCCGACCATCTCTTCATTGTCGTCAACCTCGATCCCTTCGCCGTGCACGCGGCCGAGATCGAGCTCCCGCTGGCGGAGATGGGCATCCCGGAGGCTGAAACCTTCACGGTGCTCGAGCTGTTAACCGGCAGTGCGCATCGCTGGCGGGGCGCCCGCCAGCAGCTCGTCCTCGATCCCGGCGTCAACCCGGCGACGATCTTCCGCATCACGCGGTAGAGCGCCGCCTTTCGCCTTGCCCGGTCCCCCCATGCCTGACACCACGCCCGTTGTTCCGCCCCAGTCGGTCGTCACCGATCCGCTCTGGTACAAGGACGCGATCATCTATCAGCTGCATGTGAAGGCTTTCTTCGACACGACCGACGACGGCATCGGCGATTTCCAGGGGCTGACGCGCAAGCTCGACTATCTCCACGATCTCGGCGTCACCGCGCTGTGGCTGCTGCCGTTCTATCCTTCGCCGCTCAAGGACGACGGCTACGACATCGCCGATTACCGCGCGATCAACCCGGCCTACGGCGCGATGGGCGATTTCCGCGCCTTCGTGCGCGCCGCCCATCGCCGGGGCCTGCGCGTCATCACCGAGCTGGTGGTGAACCACACCAGCGACCAGCATCCCTGGTTCCAGCGCGCGCGCCGCGCCAAACCGGGCTCGCTGTGGCGCAATTATTATGTCTGGAGCGACACCGACCAGAAATTCCGCGAGACGCGAATCATCTTCCTCGACACGGAGAAATCGAACTGGGCGTGGGACCCGGTGGCGCAGGCCTATTACTGGCATCGCTTCTATGCGCACCAGCCGGATCTCAATTACGACAATCCGCATGTCGAGCGCTCCGTCATCAACGTGATGCGCTTCTGGCTCGACATCGGCGTCGACGGGATGCGGCTCGACGCGGTGCCCTACCTCATCGAGCGCGAGGGCACGATCAACGAGAACCTGCCCGAGACGCACGCGCTGCTGAAGCGCCTGCGCGGCGCGCTCGACGGGCGCTATGGCGACCGCATGCTGCTCGCCGAGGCCAATCAATGGCCGGAGGACGTGCTGCAGTATTTCGGCGAGGGCGACGAATGCCACATGGCGTTCCATTTCCCGCTGATGCCCCGCATCTTCATGGCGGTCGCGATCGAGGATCGCCATCCCATCACCGACATCATGCGCCAGACGCCGGACATCCCGCCCAATTGCCAATGGGCGGTGTTCCTGCGCAACCATGACGAGCTGACGCTCGAGATGGTGACCGACCGCGAGCGCGACTATCTCTGGAACCACTACGCCGCCGACAAGCGCATGCGGCTCAATCTCGGCATCCGCCGGCGGCTGGCGCCGCTGCTGGAGAACGACCGCCGCCGCATGGAGCTGCTCAACGGGCTGATGTTCTCGATGCCGGGCACGCCGGTTATGTATTACGGCGACGAGATCGGCATGGGCGACAACATCTTCCTCGGCGACCGCGACGGCGTGCGCACGCCGATGCAATGGTCGCCCGACCGCAACGCCGGCTTCTCGCGCGCCGACCCGGCGCGGCTCTACCTGCCGCCGATCATGGACGCAGTCTACGGCTATCAGGCGGTCAACGTCGAGGCGCAGAGCCGGTCGCCGTCCTCATTTCTCAACTGGATGAAGCGGCTCATCGCGGTGCGCAAGGCGCGTCTCGCCTTCGGCCGCGGCAATCAGAGCTTCCTCTACCCCGCCAATCGCAAGGTGCTGGCCTATCTGCGCGCCCATGAGGACGAGATCATCCTCTGCGTCTTCAATCTCGCGCGCGCGCCGCAGGCGGTGGAGCTCGATCTCTCCGGCTTCAAAGGGCGCCAGCCGATCGAGCTCTTCGGCCGCAGCGTCTTTCCGCCGATCGGCGACCTGCCTTATCTGCTCACCCTGCCGGGACACGGATTCTACTGGTTCCTGCTCGACCCGGTGCAGCGCGAACCGGAGTGGCGGGAGCAGCCGGCGCTGCCGGATCTCGTCACCCTGGTCATGCCGGAAGAGGGCTGGTCGGGGCCGTTCAACCATCACAACCGGCAGCTCGTCGAGACCGAAGTGCTGCCCGCCTATCTGCCGCGGCAGCGTTGGTTCGCGGGCAAGGGAAGGCGGATCGCCAAGACGACGGTCGAGGCCGCGGTCATGCTGCCGGGCAAAGGCAAGGAGTTCGGCTGGCCCTTGTCGGTGATCGACGTGGCATTCCGCGACGGCGAGCACCAGCGCTACTCCCTGCCGCTGGCGATCACCTGGGAGGGGGAGGAGAGCGAGCATCGCAAGGCGCTGCTGCCCGCCACGCTGGCCCAGGCGCGGCGCGGCCGGCGCGAGGGCGCGATCTACGATGCCACGTCGGATCCGGCCTTCGCGCTCGCCATCGTCGAGGCGATGGCCGCGGCGCCCGAGCTTTCCGGCCGCGACGGCGCCATTGTCTTCGCGCGCACCGGTGCCTTCGATCAGGCAAGCCTGCCGGAGAGCCCGACCGTGAAGCGCGTCGGCGGCGAGCAGTCGAACAGCTCGGTCCTGATCGACGAATACGCGGTGCTCAAGCTTTATCGCCGCCTCGCCACGGGCGTTCAGCCGGAAATCGAGATGGCGCGATACCTCACCGACGTGGCGCATTTCCCCAACACGCCGCCGCTGCTCGGCTCCTTCCATTTCGTCGCGGCCGGCGGCGAGGAGGCGGCGCTGGGCGTGCTCTTCGCCTATGTGCGCAATCAGGACAGCGCCTGGGCGCAGGCGCTCAATTATCTCACGCGCTATCTCGACGAGGCGCTGCTGATGGCGCCGCACGAGGCGCGCGCCAGCGAGGCGGCCACGACGCCGCCGACGCCGGAGGCGCTGGCGCATCCGCTCTATCTTGATCTCGCCGGCCAGCTCGGGCAGCGCACCGCCGAGCTGCATCGCGCGCTGTGCCCGGATGCCGAGGTCGAGGCCGCCTTCGCGCCGGAGCGCATCACGCAGGCCGACCTCGCGCATTGGGGCGAGCACGCCGCCGCCGCGTCGCGCGACATGCTGGCCAACCTTGCGCGCAGCCGCGACGCGCTGCCGGCGCCGGCGCAGGCACTGGCCGATCGGCTGCTCGGCGCCGGCGCGGCGCTGGCCCGGCGCTACGCCGAGCTGCTGTCGGTCCGGCCCGAGGCGCTGAAGACGCGCTTCCACGGCGACTACCATCTCGGCCAGGTGCTGGCGGTGCAGAACGACTTCTCGATCATCGATTTCGAGGGCGAGCCGCTGCGCAGCAGCGACGAGCGGCGGCAGAAAGGCTCGCCGCTGCGCGATGTCGCGGGCATGCTGCGCTCCTACGCCTACGTTGCCGCCACCGCGGTGCGGCAGATGGGCGACATCCAGCCGGCGGCGCTGCCGGTGCTGCAGGAGCGCGCCGAGGAATGGCGCCATCAGGTGACCGAGGCCTTCCTCGCGCGCTATCGCACCGCCGCGGCCGGCCTCGGATCGGTTCCGGCCGATCCCGTCGCCGCCGCCGCGCTGCTCGATTTCTTCACCTTGGAGAAGGCGGTCTACGAGGTCGACTACGAGCTCGCGCAGCGGCCGCAATGGGCGGCGATTCCGCTGGCCGGGGTGCTGGAGCTGCTGGAGCCGAAAGAGGCCGCCGGTGGTTGAGCTCGGCACCACCGCCCGCGCCGTGATCGAGGGACGCAATGGCGATCCCTTCGCCTATCTCGGCATGCATGCCGTCGACGGCGTCCAGGGCGTCCGCGTCTTCCTGCCCTGGGCGCGCCGGGTATGGGTGCTCGACGCCGTCACCGGTGAGGTGGCGGGCGAGCTCCAGCGCATTCATCCCGACGGGCTCTGGTCGGGCACGCTCGGCCGGCGGGCGCGTTTTCGCTACCGCCTGCGCGCCGAAGGCGGCCGCGGCACGGTCGAGTTCGAGGATGTCTATGCCTTTCCGCCGGTGCTCGGCGATCTCGACATCCATCTCCTGGCGGAGGGCACGCATCTCGAAAGCTATCGCGTGCTGGGCGCGCATTGCCGCGAGCACGAAGGCGCGGCGGGCGTCTCCTTCGCGCTCTGGGCACCCAATGCGCGCCGGGTCAGCGTCGTCGGCGACTTCAACGACTGGGACGGGCGGCGCTATCCGATGCGGCTGCGGCATGTCGCCGGCGTCTGGGAGATCTTCCTTCCCGGGCTCGGGCCGGGCCACTGCTACAAATACGAGATCGTCGGCCTCGACGGCGCGCTGCTGCCGCTCAAGGCCGACCCTTACGCGGCGTGCGCCGAGCGGTCGCCGGGCACCGCCTCGCGTGTCGCCGCGCCGTCGCGCCATGAGTGGCGCGATCGCGCCTGGCTCGACGAGCGCTGGCGGGCCAACGAACGGGACGCGCCGATCTCGGTCTACGAGGTCCATGCCGGCTCGTGGCGGCGGGTGCCGGAGGAGGGGGCGCGCTATCTGACCTATCGCGAGATGGCCGAGCAGCTCGTGCCCTATGTGCGCGACATGGGCTTCACGCATCTGGAGCTGATGCCGATCACCGAATATCCCTTCGACGGCTCCTGGGGCTACCAGCCGACCGGCCTCTTCGCGCCGACCTCGCGCTTCGGCACGCCCGACGATTTCCGCGCCTTCGTCGATGCCTGCCACGCCGCCGGCGTCGCGCTGTGGCTCGACTGGGTGCCCGGCCATTTCCCCACCGACGCGCACGGCCTCGCGCGCTTCGACGGCACGGCGCTCTACGAGCACGCCGATCCGCGCCAGGGCTTCCAGCCCGACTGGAACACCTATATCTACAATCTTGGCCGCCGCGAGGTGGCGAATTTTCTGCTGTCGAGCGCGCGCTGCTGGATCGACGAGTTCCACGCCGACGGGTTGCGCGTCGACGCGGTCGCCTCGATGCTCTACCTCGACTACAGCCGCCCGGCGGGCGAGTGGGTCCCCAACGAGCATGGCGGCCGCGAGAACCTGGCGGCGATCGCCTTCCTGCGGCGGATGAACGAGCTGGTGTTCGGCATCGGCCGCGGCGCCACCACCGCCGCCGAGGAATCCACGTCCTGGCCGATGGTGTCGCGTCCCACATATCTCGGCGGGCTCGGCTTCGGCTTCAAATGGAACATGGGCTGGATGCACGACACGCTGCGCTACATGACGAACGATCCCATCCACCGCAAATACCACCACAACGACCTGACCTTCGGCCTGCTCTACGCCTTTCACGAGAACTTCATCCTGCCGCTGAGCCACGACGAGGTGGTGCACGGCAAGCGCTCGCTCATCGCCAAGATGCCGGGCGATCGCTGGCAGCGCTTCGCCAACCTGCGCGCCTATTACGGCTTCATGTGGACGCACCCCGGCAAGAAGCTGCTGTTCATGGGCGGCGAGCTGGCGCAGGAGCGCGAATGGAACCACGACACCAGCCTCGACTGGCACCTGCTCGCCGATCCCATGCATCGCGGCGTGCAGCAGGTGGTGCGTGATCTCAACCGGCTCTACCGCGCGCTGCCGGCGCTCCATCTGCTCGACACCGAGCCCGAGGGGTTTCAATGGATCGAGGCGGGCGATGCCGAGCAGAGCACGCTGTCCTATCTGCGACGCGGCCGTGATCCCCGCGACGTTGCGGTCATCGTGTGCAATTTCACGCCGGTGCCGCGCCGGGATTTCCTGATCGGCGTGCCCCATGGCGGGCGCTGGCGCGAACGTTTCAACAGCGATGCGCTGGAATACGGCGGCGGCGGCCTCGGCAATGCCGGAATGGTCGAGGCACAGGCCCATGCTGTCCACGGCCATCCCCATTCGCTGCGCCTGACGCTGCCGCCGCTGGCGACGCTGATCTTCACGCCCGAGCCCGAGGGCGGATGATCGACTTCCGCGCCGATGTCTGGCCGGGCCGGCCCTATCCGCTCGGCGCCAGCTGGGACGGCCGCGGCGTCAACTTCGCGCTGTTCTCCGAGCATGCCGAGGCGGTGGATCTCTGCCTCTTCGACCCCACCGGCCATCACGAAGTGGCGCGCATCCGCCTGCCCGAATACACCGACCAGGTCTGGCACGGCTATCTCCCCGACGCGCGGCCCAACCTGCTCTACGGCTACCGCGTCTACGGGCCCTACCGGCCGCAGGACGGGCATCGCTTCAACCCGCACAAGCTGCTGCTCGACCCCTATGCCAAGGCGATCCACGGCACGGTCCGCTGGAGCGATGCGCATTTCGGCTATCGCGTCGGCAGCGCGCGCGAGGATCTCTCCTTCGACCGGCGCGACAATGCGCGCGGCATGCCGAAATGCCGCGTCGTCGACACCGCCTTCACCTGGGACGAGGATCACCGCCTGCACATGCCGTGGGAGGAGACGATCATCCTCGAGGCGCATGTGCGCGGCATGACGCAGCGCCATCCCGGCATCGATCCGGGCCGGCGCGGCACCTTCGCCGGCCTCGCCGCGCCGCCGATGATCGACTACCTGCTGCAGCTCGGCGTCACCGCGATCGAGCTGCAGCCGATCCAAGCCTTCGTCGACGACCGGCATCTGGCGCAGCAGGGGCTCACCAACTATTGGGGCTACAACACGATCGGCTTCTTCGCGCCGGAGCCGCGCTTTCTCTCCCACGGCTTCATGTCGGACTTCAAGACCACGGTGATGCGCCTGCACGACGCCGGCATCGAGGTGATCCTGGACGTCGTCTACAACCACACCGGCGAAGGCAATCATCTGGGGCCGACGCTGGCCTTCCGCGGCATCGACAACGCCTCCTACTACCGGCTGGAGACGGACCGGCGCTTCTATACCGATTTCACCGGCACCGGCAACATGCTCAATCTCGAGCATCCGCGCGTGCTGCAGATGGTCATGGACAGCCTGCGCTACTGGGCGAGCGAGATGCATGTCGACGGCTTCCGCTTCGATCTCTGTCCGGCGCTCGGCCGTGTCGAGGGCGAGTTCCGGCGCGACAGCCCGTTCTTTGCCGCGATCCGCCAGGATCCGCTGCTGTCGCAGTTGAAGCTCATCGCCGAGCCCTGGGATCTCGGGCCCCGCGGCTACCAGCTCGGCCATTTTCCGCCGGGATGGGCGGAATGGAACGCGGCCTATCGCGACACCGTGCGCCGCTTCTGGAAGGGCGATCAGGGCGTCGCGGCGGAGCTCGCCTCGCGCCTCGCCGGCTCCTCCGACATCTTCGGCCATGGCGGCCGCCGCCCCTGGGCGAGCGTCAACTTCGTCACCGCCCATGACGGCTTCACGCTCAACGATCTCGTCAGCTACAACGAGAAGCACAACGAGGCCAACGGCGAAGGCAACCGCGACGGGCACGACGGCAATTTCAGCTGGAATTGCGGCGTCGAGGGCCCGACCGACGACCCCGAGATCGCGACGCTGCGCGACCGCCAGAAGCGCAACCTGCTGGCCACGCTGCTGCTGTCGCTGGGCGTTCCGATGCTGCTCGCGGGCGACGAGATCGGCCGCACCCAGCAGGGCAACAACAACGCCTATTGCCAGGACAACGAGCTCACCTGGATCGATTGGGAGAACATCCGCCCCGAGGACGAGCGGCTCCGGGATTTCGTCCGCTTCCTGGTCAATCTGCGCCGCCGCCACCGCGTCTTCTCGCGCCCGCGCTTCTTTCGCGGCGAGGCGGTATCGGCGGCCGGGCTCAAGGACATCACCTGGATCACGCCCGAGGGCCGCGAGGCGACGGTCGAGGATTGGAACAACCCCGTCGCCGTGTCGCTCGCCTACGTGCTGGGCGGCGCCGCCGGCGCGTTCTACACCCCCGGCGGCCAACGCGACATCGACGAGAGCTTTCTCGTCATGCTCAACGCCTGGCATCAGGATCTCGACTTCCGCATTCCCGAGCTGCCGGTGACCATGGCCTGGGAGCTGCTGGTCGACACCTCGACCGAGACCGGCATTGCTGTCGCGGGCCGGCTCTTTTCGCCAGGCGAGGTGTTTCCCCTCAAGGCGCGGTCCTTCGCCCTCTTCATCAATCGCGCGCCGGAGAAGCCGGCGCCGGCGCCCACGGGAGAGCTGCACCGCGAGGCGCCGACCTCCGGCCTTCCCATCGAGCTGGTGGCGCCGCCGGTGGCGCCGCTGTCGTCAGGAGACGAGGATGAAACGCCATCATGAGCTGCCCTTCGGCGCCGAGCTGGTCGCGGGCGGCGTCCGCTTCCGCCTCTGGGCGCCGCGGGCGGCGGCGGTGGCGCTCCGGCTCGACGGGCTCGGCGACCTGCCGATGGCGCGCGAGGAGGGCGGCTGGTTCGAGCGCATCACCGATGCGGCGCGCACGGGCAGCCGCTACCGCTTCGTCGTCGATGGCGCGATGGTGCCCGATCCCGCCTCCCGCCATCAGCCCGAGGACGTCCACGGCCCGAGCGAGGTGATCGATCCCCGCAGCTACGAATGGCAGGATGCCGCCTGGGCGGGCCGGCGCTGGGCAGAGATCGTGCTCTACGAGCTTCATACCGGCAGCTTCTCCGAGCGCGGCGATTTTGCCGGCGTGGCGAGCCGGCTCGACTACCTGGCCGAGCTCGGCGTCACCGCGATCGAGCTGATGCCGGTGGCGGATTTCCCCGGCCGGCGCAATTGGGGTTATGACGGCGTCCTGCTGTTCGCGCCCGATGCGCAGTATGGCCGGCCCGATTGCCTGCGGCGCCTGGTCGATGCCTGCCATGCGCGCGGGCTCGCGGTGTTCCTCGACGTCGTCTACAACCATTTCGGTCCGGAGGGGAATTACCTCCATCGCTATGCGCCCGGCTTCTTCACCGAGCGGCACCACACGCCCTGGGGCGCGGCGATCGACTTCACCGTTCCCGAGGTGCGGCGCTTCTATATCGAGAACGCGCTCTACTGGCTGGAGGAGTTCCACGTCGACGGGCTGCGCTTCGACGCCGTGCATGCCATCCTCGACGACAGCCCGCACGACATCCTGTCGGAGATCGCCGAGACCGTGCGGCGGCGCTTCGACGGCGAGCGGCCGGTCCATCTCGTCCTCGAGAACGATCGCAACGAGGCCCGGCGGCTGGGTCCCGGGCTCTTCACCGCGCAGTGGAGCGACGACATCCATCACGCGCTGCGCGTGCTCACCAGCGGCGAAAGCGATGGCTATTACGCCGACTATGCCGACGCGCCGATCGCCCGCCTGGGCCGCGCGCTGGCCGAAGGCTTCGCCTACCAGGGCGAGCGCTCCGCCTATCGCGGCGCCCGGCGCGGCGAGCCTTCGGCGCAGCTGCCGCCGACCGCCTTCGTCAGCTTCATCCAGAACCACGATCAGGTGGGCAACAACGCTTTCGGCACGCGGCTCGCCCGGCTCGCGGCGCCGGAGGCGATCCGCGTCGCCGCCGCGATCCATCTGCTGAGCCCGCAGATCCCGCTGCTTTTCATGGGCGAGGAATGGGGCGCGGAGCAGCCCTTCCCCTTCATGTGCGACTTCGGCCCCGAGCTCGCCGAGAAGGTGCGCGAGGGCCGGCGGCGCGAATTCGCGCAGTTTCCCGCATTCCAGGATCCGGCCGCGCGCGAGCGCATCCCCGATCCCTGCGCCGCCGATACCTTCGCCAGCGCCGTGCTCGACTGGAAGACCCAGGCGCGGCCGCCGCATCACGCCTGGCTCGCCTGGTACAAGCGCCTCCTGGCGCTGCGGCGGCGCGAGATCGTGCCGCGGCTCGAGGGCATCGGCGGCCATGCCGGGAGCTGGCAGCCTCTCGGCGAGCGCGCGCTGCAGGTCGCCTGGCGGCTCGCCGATGGGTCGCGGCTGGTGCTGCTGGCGAATTTTGCCGATCGGGCGGCGGTGCTGGCGGAGAAGCCGCGCGGCCGGCTGCTCTACGCCACCGGCGAGACGCCGGCGTCGACCTTGCCCGGCCGCGCCGCCGCCTTCTTCCTGGAAGAGCCGCGGCAATGACTTCGGCTGATCGGTCGCTGCGCCGCCTGGCGCGATTGGCGGGCGTGGCGCCGGCCTTTCGCAACGTCTGGGGCGAGCAGCACCAGGTCTCCCCCGATACCTTGCGCGCCATCCTGGCCGCGATGGGCTTCGCGGCGGCGAGCGAGGACGATTTTCTTGCCGGCATCGCCGAGCTCGAGCGCGCGCAGTGGGACCCGCTGCTGCCGCCGGTCGTCACCCTCCTCGCCGGCGATGCGCCCTTCGCAGTTTCCGTCGCCACCGAGACCGAGGGCCGCGCCCGCTGGCGTCTCACGCTCGAAAGCGGCGAGCAGCAGGAGGGATCGGCCGAGCTCCAGGGGCTCACCGTCCTCGCCGAGCGGCGCGAGCAGGGGCGTCGCCGGCGCCGCATCGCCTTGCCGCTGCCGCCCGGCGTGCCGCCGGGCTATCACCGCCTCGCCGTGAGCGTCGGCGAGGACAGCGCCGAGACCGCGCTGATCGTGGCGCCGCGCCGCTGTCACCTGCCTTCGGCGCCGGCCGAGCGCTGCTGGGCGCTCACGGCGCAGCTCTATGCGCTGCGCTCGGCGCGCAATTGGGGCATCGGCGATTTCACCGATCTCGCCACGCTCGGCGCCGGTGCGGCCCGGCGCGGCGCGGGCGCGCTCGGCATCAACCCGCTGCACGCGCTCTTCCCCGCGGAGCCCCGGCATATCAGCCCCTATTCGCCCTCGAGCCGGCTCTTCCTCAACCCGCTCTACATCGATGTCGAGGCGGTGCCGGAGTTCCGCGACGGCATGGGCCCGCCGGACCTCGCCGCGCTGCGCGCCGGCGATCTCGTCGATTATTCCGCGGTGGCGCGCCTCAAGCGCGCCGCCTTCGACGCGCTCTACGATGCGTTCGCCCGGGATCATCTGGGCGGCAGGCAGAGCGCGCGCGCTGCCGCTTTCCGGCGCTTTCAGCAGGAGGGCGGCCAGGCGCTCGAGGCCTTCGCCGCCTTCACCGCGCTGCACGAGCACATCATGGCCGAGGGCGGCGCCTTCTCCTGGCATGAGTGGCCGGCGGCGCTGCGCCAATCCGGCTCGCCGGAGGTGAAGCACTTCGCCGCCGAGCATCGCCGCCGCATCGAGCTGCACCAGTATCTGCAATGGGAGGCCGACCGGCAGCTCGGCGCCGCGTCCGGCGCGGCGGCGCAAGCGGGGCTGCCGCTCGGCCTCTACCGCGATCTCGCCGTCGGCGTCGATCCCAGCGGCGCCGAGGCCTGGGCCGACCCCGGGCTGATGGTCTCCGGCGTCACCGTCGGCGCGCCGCCCGACCTGCTGAGCCACAAGGGCCAGAATTGGGGCCTGGCGCCGCTCAATCCCCTGTCGCTGCAACGCGACCGCTTCGCCTCCTTTATTGCCGCCCTGCGCGCCAATATGCGCCATGCCGGCGTGCTGCGGCTCGATCATGCCATGGCGCTGAAGCAGCTCTATTGGGTGCCCAGCGGCGCGAGTCCGGTCGAGGGCAGCTATGTGGCCTATCCCTTCACCGAGCTGCGCCGCATCCTGGCGCTCGAGAGCGAGCGCCAGCGCTGCAGCGTCATCGGCGAGGATCTCGGCACCGTGCCCGAGGGATTCAGCCAGACCATGCAGGAGGCAGGCGTGCTCTCCTACCGCGTGCTGCTGTTCGAGCGCGACCGCGACGGCCGCTTCCTGCCGCCCGATGCCTATCCCGCGCTCGGCAGTGCCGCGGTCTCGACCCACGACCTGCCGACGCTCCGCTGCTTCTGGCTCGGCCGCGACCTCGACTGGCGGCGCGATCTCGGCCTCTATCCCGACGAGGCCGCCGCCGAGCACGAGGCGCAGGAGCGCCGGCGCGACCGCCGGCGGCTGCTCGAGGCGCTGGTCGCGGCCGGAACGCTGCCGCGCTCGATGATGGCGACGCTGCTGCCGCGCGAGGATGGCCCGGTCTACGAGCGGGCGCTGGCGGAGGCCGTCCATCGCTTTCTCGGCCGCAGCCCGGCGGCGCTGGTGCTGATGCAGATCGAGGATGTCGTTGGCGAGATCGAGCAGGCGAACCTGCCGGGTACCATCGCCGAGCATCCGAACTGGCAGCGGCGGCTGTCGCTGCTGCTCGAGGACATCCTCGCCTCCCGCGATTTCGAGCATCTCGCCGCCGCCCTCGCCGCCGCGCGGCGGGCGTCGTGACCGCGCCGCCGCGCGCGACCTACCGGCTGCAGCTCAGCCGCAACGTCACCTTCGCGGACGCCTGCGCGCTGGTCGATTATCTTGCCGATCTCGGGGTCAGCCATCTCTATACCTCGCCTTTCCTCAAGGCGCGGCCGGGCTCGACCCATGGCTACGACATCATCGATCACAACCAGATCAATCCCGAGATCGGCACGCTCGCGGATCTGGCGTCGCTCAGCGATCGACTGAAGCGGCGCGGCATGGGGCTGGTGCTGGATTTCGTGCCGAACCACATGGGCGTCGGCAGCGACAACGCCTGGTGGCTCGACGTGCTGGAATGGGGGCGGCTGTCGCCCTGCGCCGAGGTCTTCGACATCGATTGGCGCCCGGCGCGCCCCGATCTCGTCGGCAAGGTGCTGCTGCCGGTGCTGGGCGACCAGTACGGCGCCACCCTCGAGAAAGGCGAGATCCGCCTGCGCTTCGCGCCGGAGGAAGGCAGCTTCAGCGCCTGGTACTACGATCACCGCTTCCCGATCACGCCGCTGCGCTACGCGCCGCTGCTGCGCGCCGCCGAGGCGCCGGCGGGCTCGGCCGAGGCGCTGAAGCAGCTTGCCGACGGCTTCGCCCGACTGCGCGCGACGCGGGGCACGGGCCGCCGCGCGGCGATCCATGCCGAGGGCATGCGGCTCAAATCGGCGCTCGCGGCGCTGGCCGGACACGATCCCGCGGTTGCGGCGGCGCTGGAGCGCGCCGCCTCTGCCGTCAACGGCGAGCCGGGCGAGGCCGGAAGCTGGCGCCGCCTGCATGCGCTGCTCGAGGCCCAGTCCTACCGCGTCGCCTATTGGCGGGTGGCCGCGGACGAGATCAACTACCGACGGTTCTTCAACATCAACGACCTCGCCGGCATCCGCATCCAGCTGCCGGAGCTGTTCGACCGCGTCCATCGCCTGGTGCTGACGCTGGTGGCCGAGGGGCGGCTGCAGGGGCTGCGCATCGACCATATCGACGGGCTCTACGATCCCGCCGCTTATTGCCGGCGCCTGCAGCGCGCGGCCGCCGCGGCCGCGGGCGTGCCGGAAGACGGCTTCTACATCACTGTCGAGAAGATCCTGGCGCCGTACGAGGCGCTGCGCAACTGGCCGGTCGCCGGCACCACCGGCTATGATTTCATCCGCGAGGCAGGCGGGCTGCTCATCGATCCCGCCGGCGAGGGGCCGCTGCTGCGCGCCTATCAGCGCTTCACCGGCCGGCCCGAGAGCTTCGCCGCCGTGCTCGAGGCCGGCAAGCGGCGCATCACCGAGGTCAATCTCGCCAGCGAGGCCGGCGTGCTGGCGGGCGAGTTCCATGCGCTGTCGCGCAGCCACTGGCGCAGCCGCGATTTCACCGCCAACGCCATGCGCGGCGCGCTCGATGCGGTGCTCGCCGCCTTTCCCGTCTACCGCACCTATGTCGGCGCCGACGGCACTGCCGCCGAGGATCGGCGCTACATCGACTGGGCGGTGGCGCAGGCGAAGCGGCGCTGGCCCGGCAGCGACACCTCGATCTTCGATTTCATCCACGGCGTGCTGACCCAGGATCTGGCGCAGCGCGGCAGCGGCTACGGCCGCGCCACGGTGCGGCGCCTCGCCATGCGCTTCCAGCAGCTCAGCGGCCCGGTGATGGCCAAGGGCGCGGAGGACACGGCCTTCTACCGCTATGTCCCGCTGCTCGCGCTGAACGAGGTCGGGGGCGATCCCAGCCGCTTCGGCCTCTCGGTCCAGGCCTTCCACCGCCAGGCCGAGCAGCGCGTCCGGCACTGGCCGGGAGCGATGCTGGCGAGCAGCACGCATGACACCAAGCGGGGCGAGGATGCGCGCGCGCGCCTGGCGCTGCTGTCGGAGCTGCCGCGCGACTGGGCGCGGCGCCTGGCGCTCTGGGCGCGCCTCAACCGCTTCCGCCGCGGCGAGGTCGATGGCGAGGCGGCACCCCACCGCAACGACGAGTATTTCTTTTATCAGACCGTGCTCGGCGCCTGGCCGCTCGACCTCCGGCTGGACGACGCCGCGGGTCTCGAGGCCTTCGCCGCGCGGGTACAGGCGACGATGATCAAGGCGGTGCGCGAGGGCAAGGAGCGCTCGAGCTGGAGCAATCCCAACGCCGAGTACGAGGCGGTGCTCGGCCGTTTCGTCACCGGCGCGCTCGACGGCTCCCGGCCCAACCCCTTCCTCGCGGACATGCATGGCTTCGTCGAGAGCCTGGCGCGGCCGGGCGCGATCAACAGCCTGGCGCAGACCCTCCTCAAGCTGATGGCGCCCGGCGTGCCCGACACCTATCAGGGCGGCGAGCTCTGGGATTTCAGCATGGTCGATCCCGACAACCGCCGCGCCGTCGATTGGAGCCTGCGCCGGCGCCTGCTGGCCGAGCTCGAAGAGCGCTTCCGGACGCGTGAGCTCGATCGCCAGGCCTTCGCCGAGCTCGCCGCCGGCTGGCGCGACGGGCGCGAGAAGCTGTTCCTGACCTGGCGCGCGCTGGCGCTGCGCGCCGCCGCGCCCGGCCTCTTCGCCGCCGGCGCCTACCTGCCGCTGGAGACCGCCGGCCGCCATGGCGACCGGCTCTGCGCCTTCGCGCGCGCGGCGGACGGGCAGATCGCAGTCGCGGTGGCGCCGCGGCTGGTGCTGCGCCAGCAGCGCGACGGCGGTGGCATCGACTGGGCCGACACGATGGTGCGGCTGCCGGCGGCCGCGGGCTGGCGCGACGTGCTGGCCGGACGCGGGCTTGCCATCCGCGACGGCACGATCGCCGCCGGCGCGCTCCTCGCCGATTTCCCGGTGGCGCTGCTCGCGGCGGGGACGTGAACCGGCTACTCTCCCGCCCGTCCGTCTTCCCCGAGGGGTTCCCGATGCGCCTCACGCCGGTTTTCGCCGCCCTGCTCTTCATCGCCGCCGCCGCTCCGGCGCTTGCCGAGGAGGTCGGCAGCTTCCGCAACGACTGGACCGGCAACAGCATCGTCATCGAGGCGATCCCCGATCCCAAGGTGCAGGGCGTCACCTGCCACCTCACGCATTTCGAGCGCAGCCTGATCGACCGGCTGTCCAAGGGGAACTGGTTCATCGATCCCTCGAACTCGTCGATCGCCTGCCGCCAGACCGGCCCGATCAAGGTCGGCGACATCAATCTCAGCGAGCATGGCGAGGAGGTGTTCTCCGAGCGCCTCAGCCTGATCTTCAAATCGCTGGCGGTGCGCCGCATCTATGACAAGAAGAACGAGACGCTGGTCTACGTCGTCTACAGCCGCCAGGTGAAGGATGCCAGCGCCAAGATGAGCATCTCCACCGTGCCGCTCTACCGCAGCGACGTGACCTGGGCGAAGCCGCCGCAGTGAGCGTGGGGGCGGGCGCGGTGAGCGCCGCGGTCGACTGCGTCGTGGTCGGCGCCGGGGTGGTCGGGCTGGCCGTCGCGCGCGCGCTGGCGCTCCGCGGGCGCGAGGTGATGGTGCTGGAGAAGGAGCGCTGGATCGGCTCCGAGACCTCCTCGCGCAACAGCGAGGTCATCCATGCCGGGATCTATTATCCCAGGAACAGCCTCAAGGCGCGGCTGTGTGTCGCCGGCAAGCAGCAGCTCTATGCCTATTGCGCCGAGCGCGGCGTCGCGCATCGCCGCCTCGGCAAGCTGATCGTCGCCTGCAACGAGGCCGAAATCGCCGTGATCGAGGGCGTGCGGCAGCGCGCCGCGGCCAATGGCGTCGGCGATCTCGAATGGCTCGGCGGCAACGAGCTGCGCGCGCTGGAGCCGGCGCTCGCCGCGGTGGGGGCCTATTTCTCACCCTCCACCGGCATCATCGACAGCCATGCGCTGATGCTCGCCTATCAGGCCGATCTCGAAGCCGCCGGCGGCATGGTGGTGCTGCGCGCGCCGGTGCTCGCCGGCCGTGTCGTCGAGGGCGGCTTCGCGCTCGAGATCGGCGGCGCCGAGCCGATGACGCTGTTCTGCCGGAGCCTCGTCAACAGCGCCGGCGTCCATGCGCCGGCCCTGGCGCGCGCCATCGCCGGCCTGCCGCCCGACGCGGTGCCGCCCGCTTATTTCTGCCGCGGCGTCTATTTCACGCTCGCCGGCCGCTCGCCCTTCCGCCATCTGATCTATCCCGTCCCGGAAGCGGCGGGGCTCGGCGTCCATCTCACCCTCGACCTCGCCGGGCAGGCGCGCTTCGGCCCCGATGTCGAATGGATCGACGGCATCGACTACACCGTCGATCCCCGCCGCGGCGAGCGCTTCTACGCGGCGATCCGCCACTACTGGCCGGGTCTGCCGGACGGCGCGCTGCAGCCCGGCTATGCCGGCATCCGGCCCAAGATCAGCGGCCCCACGGAGCCCGCCGCCGATTTCCGCATCGAGGGTCCGGCCGGGCATGGCGTGCCCGGCCTCGTCAACCTCTATGGCATTGAATCACCGGGGCTTACCGCCTCGCTGGCGATCGCGGAGGCGGTCGCGGGGCTGCTCGGCAGCCCCGCGGAATCCGCATTCCCGCACGGCGCGGCGGCGGGCTAACATGGGCAAAATCGACCGGAGGAGATCGTCCATGGCTGAGATCACCGCGTTCGCCAGAAGCGGCCAGGCCGCCAGCACCGCCGAGCGCGAGGCCCGCATCGCCCTTGCCGCCTGCTATCGGCTCATCGCGCATTACGGCATGGACGACCTGATCTACACGCATATTTCCGCGCGGGTGCCGGGCGAGCCGCGCCACTTCCTCATCAATCCCTACGGGATGATGTTCCACGAGATCACCGCCTCGAGCCTGGTGAAGATCGACTACGACGGCAACGTCGTCGAGGACAGCGGCTACCCCGTGAACAAGGCCGGCTTCGTCATCCACAGCGCGCTGCACATGGCCCGGCCCGACATCCATTGCGTGCTGCACACCCATACGCGTGCCGGCATCGCCGTCTCCTGCCTGGAGGAGGGGCTGCTGCACATCAACCAGCATTCGGCGATGTTCTACAACCGCGTCGCCTATCACGATTACGAAGGCATCGCGCTCGATCTCGACGAGCGCGAGCGGCTGGTGCGCGACATGGGCGACAAGCCGGCGCTCGTGCTGCGCAATCACGGCCTGCTCACCGCCGGCCGCACCGTTCCGGAAGCCTTCACCCTCATGTACTATCTGGAACAGTCCTGCCGCATCCAGCTCGATCTGATGGCGGCGGGCGCCAAGCCGATCCGGCTCTCCGGCAACGTGCTGCAGCACACGGCCGAGCAGTTCACCTCGTCGCCGACGCCCTGCGGCGAGCGCGAATGGCCGGCGCTGCTGCGCCTGCTCGACGCCAAGGATCCGAGCTTCCGGAACTAGCGGCCGGACCCCCGCCTCACGGGGCGTCACGCCCTATCCCCATCGTCATGGCCGGGACTCGGCCTTCGGCCGGCCCGGCCATGACGCCGGAGGGGACGAAGCGTTCGACCCGCTAAGTGGGCCCTATTCCGTTTCCGGCGCGCCTTCGACCCGCACCGTCACGGTGATCTCGCCGGCGCCGGCAAGGCGCGGCGCGGCCGCAACAGGGCTGCCCCGCCGGCGCCGGTGCGAAGCCGGGTTAGCGAAAGCCGATTCCTTTGCTAGGTTGGCGCGGCAACAAGGCGGTGCAGCAATGCGGATCGGCGTGCCCAGGGAAGTGAAGACGCATGAATACCGGGTGGGGCTGGTGCCCGGCAGCGTGCGCGAGGCCGTGCACCACGGGCACGAGGTGGTGGTCGAGAGCGGCGCCGGCGCCGGCATCGGCTTCGACGACCGCGCCTATGAGCGTGCCGGCGCGCGCATCCTGCCCGATGCCGATGCGGTCTTCGCCGCCGCCGAGATGATCGTCAAGGTGAAGGAGCCGCAGCCGCAGGAGATCGCGCGGCTCAGGCCGGGCCAGGTGCTCTTCACCTATCTCCATCTCGCCGCCGACCGGCAGCAGAGCGAGGGTCTGCTGCGCTCGGGCGCGGTCGGCATCGCCTATGAGACGGTGACCGATGCGCGCGGCGGCCTGCCGCTGCTGGCGCCGATGAGCGAGGTCGCCGGGCGCATGTCGATCCAGGTCGGCGCGCATTGCCTGGAGAAGGAGCAGGGCGGGCTCGGCATCCTGCTCGGCGGCGTGCCGGGCGTCGCCGCGGCCAAGGTGGTGATCCTGGGCGGCGGCGTCGCCGGCACCAATGCCGCGCGCGTCGCGATGGGGATGGAGGCCCATGTCACGGTGATCGACCGCTCGCTGCCGCGGCTCTACGAGCTCGACATGCAGTTCGGCTCGCAGCTGCACACGCTGTTCTCCACCATGGAGACCATCGAGCAGGAGGTGCTGGCCGCCGATCTCGTCGTCGGCGCCGTGCTGGTGCCCGGCGCCGCGGCGCCGAAGCTGGTCAGCCGCGAGATGGTGCGGGCGATGAAGCCGGGCTCGGTGCTGGTCGACATCGCCATCGACCAGGGCGGCTGCTTCGCCACCAGCCGGCCCACCACCCATGCCGATCCCACCTATGTCGAGGAAGGCGTCATCCACTATTGCGTCACCAACATGCCCGGCGCGGTGGCGCGGACCTCGACCTTCGCGCTCAACAACGCCACCCTGCCTTTCGTGCTGGCGCTCGCCAACAAGGGCTGGCGCAAGGCGCTGAGCGACGATCCGCATCTGCGCGCCGGCCTCAACATCGAGGGCGGCCGCATCACCCACAAGGCCGTGGCCGAGGCGCTCGGCCTCGACTACACCGCGCCGGAGCGGTCGCTGGCCGGCTAGCGGCCGTCCTCCGGCACGATCGGCGCGATCGCGTCGAGCTTCTGGCGCACCTCGCTGTCGGAGCGCGCCGTGGCGATCGCCTTGGGCTCGGCGAGATGGGTCAGCCCCGGAAATGCCGCCACCAGCGCCAGCACCAGGAGCTGGGCGCCGAGGAACGGCGCCAGCGCGCGGGTGAGGGCGCCGAAACGCGCCGGGCTGCCGGTCATCGTCCGCGCCATCAGCAGGGCATAGCCGAAAGGCGGGATGAGGAAGCTGGCCTGCAGGGTCAGCAGCGCCAGCGTCGACATCCACACGGCGTCGGGCACGCGGATCAGCAGCGGCGGCATGATCAGCGGAATGATCACCAGGATGATCTCGAAGGCGTCGAGCACGACGGCGCAGAGCGCGAGCAGCGCCAGCGCGGCGAGCGCGGTGCCGAGCGCGCCGCCCGGAATGCGGCCGATCAGCGTTACCAGCAGCAGGTCGGTGCCGAAGGCCCGGAACACCAGGGTGAAGCTGGTGGCGGCGATGAAGAGCGCGAAGAGCGCGCCGGTCACCGCCATGGTGTCGCGCAGCGCCCGCTCGAACGCCTCGCGGGTGAGACTGCGCGTCGCCAGCCCGAAGGCGAGCAGCGCGACGGCGCCGGTCGCCGCGGCTTCGACGGCGTAGAGATAGCCGGCGACGACCGCGGCGAAAAGGCCGAGGATCAAGGCGGCGGTGAGGCCGGCGATCGCCCAGTCCCGCGCGCCGACGCGCCCTTCGGCGCGCCGCGGGCCATCGCGCCCGCTCCACCAGGCGAGCGTCAGCGACAGCAGCAGGAACAACGCCGCGGGCGCCAAGGCGCCGCGGAACACGTCCTGGGTATTGATGACGCGAACGAGCGCGTGCGTCGCGTTCACCGCCTCGGTATGCGCCCGCAGCATGGTATCGCCGAGCAGGATCAGCACCAGCGACGGCGGCACGACCACGCCGAGCGTGCTGGCGACGCAGATCACCGCCAGGCTCTGCGCCGGCGCCGCGCCGCGCGCCAGCAGCCGCGGCTGGACGACGCGCGCCAGCGTCGCGACGCTGGCGCCGACCGAGCCGTTCATCGGCGCCAGCAGCGCTCCGAGCCCGATTGCGGCGAGCAGCGGCGCCGCGGCGCTGCGTCCCAGCGCCCGGGTCGCGGCACGGAACAGGATGTCGGCGAGCGGCAGCCGGTTGAGCAATGCGCCCATCAGCACGTAGAGCGGCAGCGCCTGCAGCAGGTCGTTCTCGAGCAGTCCGATGACGCGGAACGGCAGCGCCGTCAGCAGCTGGTACGGCAGGACGCCGCCGACGAGGCCGAGCGCGGCGAAGAGCACGGTGACGCCGATGAGCACGATGAAGGCGGGCAGGCCGCTGACCAGCAGCAGCGCCGCCACCAGCGCCAGCATCGCGAAGCCGGCGGCCTCCATGGGATCAGTGTCGCTCGATCGGGCGCGCGATATCGACGAGCGCTTGCATCAGGACCAGCAGCGCCATCAGCCAGGCGCCGGCCTTGACGATGAAGTAGCCGGGATCGGCGGTCTCGGGAAATCTCTCGAGCTCGGCAATCGAAGCCCAGATGGTGGGCGCACCGGCGATGAGCACGAAGAGCGACCACGGCAGCAATGCCAGGAGCGCTCCCCCCTTCGCGATCAGCGCCCGGGTCCGCGGCGCGTAGCCGTGCGCGACCATGTCGGTGGCGAGATGCGCGCGCTCGCGCGTGGCGAAGGTCAGCGCCAGGCTGACATAGAGCGCGAACAGCCATTGTGCGAGGTCGTTGGCCGCGATCGAGTAGGCGTGCACCAGTTCGCGCAGCGGCCATTGCAGGAAGAGCAGCGCGCTCACCGGCAGCACCAGCCAGCGGCCGGGCGCGACCAGCGCCGCCACCGCCCCATCCGCCCGGTCGAACCAGATCCCCGCCATGGCCCACAATACCAGCGCGGCGGCACGGCTCAAACCGGCGTCCGCCGACGCGCCTCGGCTTCGGCGATGGCGTCGGCCCGGGGGAGCGGGTACTGTCGCTGCCGGACGGGGCGGCAGCGAGCGCTCGATGCATACCGTGATCTTCGGTCTCAGCCCCGGCTGGGTGGCGACGACGCTGCTGGTGATCAGCTATGTCCTGATCATCAGCGAGCGGCTCAACCGCTCGATCATCGCGCTGCTCGGGGCCGGCGCGATGGTCCTCAGCGGCGTGCTCGACCAGGCCGAGGCGATCCGCGGCATCGACTTCAATACCATCGCGCTGCTGACCGGCATGATGGTGCTGGTGTCGATTTCGCGACGCTCGGGGATGTTCGAATATCTCGCCATCTGGTCGGCGAAGAAGGGTCGCGCCCAGCCTTGGGCGATGCTGGCGATGCTGTCGGTGACCACCGCCGTGCTGTCGGCCTTTCTCGACAACGTCACCACGGTGCTGCTCATCGCGCCGGTGACGCTCGCCGTCACCCGCCAGCTCGGCGCGCCGCCCTATCCCTTTCTCTTCGCCGAGATCTTCGCGTCCAACATCGGCGGCACCGCGACATTGATCGGCGATCCCCCCAACATCATCATCGGCTCGGCCGCGCGGCTGAGCTTCGACGATTTCGTCGTGCATCTGGCGCCGATCATCGTCGTGGTTCTTGCGGTGCAGGTGCTGGCGACGCACCTCATCTGGGGCGCCGGCATGCGGGCCACGGCGGCGGCGCGGGTGCGCGTCATGGCGCTCGACGAGCGCACGGCGATCGTCGATCGGCAACTGCTGCTGAGCTCGCTCGCGGTGATCGGCACGGTGATCGCCGCCTTCGTCGCCGCCGGCCGGTTGGGCCTCGAACCCGGCACGATCGCGCTCTTCGGCGCGGCGGTGCTGATGCTGTGTCACAACATCTCGCATCACCGCGAGAAGGACAAGCAGACGCTCAAGGTGGCCGAGACCTTCAACGAGGTCGACTGGATCACGATCTTCTTCTTCATCGGGCTCTTCGTCATCGTTCACGGCCTCGATGTCACCGGCGTGATCGGCCTTGCCGCCGGAAAGCTGCTGGCCGCCACCGGTGGCGACGTCTCGACCACCGCGGTCGCGATCCTGTGGGGCTCGGCGGCGCTTTCGGCGATCATCGACAACATCCCGTTCGTCGCGACGATGATCCCGCTGATCAAGCAGCTGGCGCCGCAGATGGGCGGGGCGGCGCAGATCGCGCCGCTGTGGTGGGCGCTGTCGCTCGGCGCCTGTCTCGGCGGCAACGGCACGTTGATCGGCGCTTCGGCCAATCTCGCGGTCGCCGGCATCGCCGAACGCAACGGCGTCGATTTCAGCTTCTGGACCTACACCAGATACGCCTTCGGGCTGATGGTGGTCAGCATCGCCCTGTGCCACGTCTATCTCTGGCTTCGGTACCTGTAGTCCGGCTCTCCTCGTGGTGTATGATCAGCCTCGCTGAGCGTGGCAAAGGGGTGGCCGCTAACGCGGCCTTATAAATCGGAACAGGAGGAAACCTATGAAGCGTCGCACTTTCATCAAAAGCGGAGGCGTCGGCCTGGCGGCCAGCGCGGTTGCGGCACCTGCCATTGCGCAGAGCCGGCCGGAGATCAAGTGGCGCATGGCGTGCAGTTGGCCCAAGAGCCTGGACACGATCTTCGGCGCCGCCGAACATTTCGCGAACCGGATCGCCGAGGCGACGGACAACAAGTTTCAGATCCGCGTGTTTGCCGGCGGCGAGATCGTGCCGGCGCTGCAGGTGCTGGACGCGGTGCAAAACAACACGGTCGAGCTCGGCCATACCGCCAGCTACTACTATGTCGGCAAGGATCCGACCTTCAGCTTCGACTGCACCATTCCCTTCGGCATGAACAAGCGGCAGCAGGACGCGTGGATGCTGCATGGCGGCGGGCTGCCGATGATGCGCGAGTTCTTCAAGGACTACAACGTCTACAACGTGCCCGCGGCCAACACGGGCGCGCAGATGGGCGGCTGGTATCGCAAGGAGATCAAGACCGTCAAGGATCTCGAGGGACTCAAATTCCGCATCGCGGGCCTCGCCGGCGGCATCCTCACCCGGCTCGGCGTGGTGCCGCAGCAGATCGCCGGCGGCGACATCTATCCCGCCCTGGAAAAGGGCACGATCGACGCGGCCGAATGGGTCGGCCCCTACGACGACGAGAAGCTCGGTTTCTACAAGGTGGCAAAATACTATTATTATCCCGGCTGGTGGGAGGGCAACGCGCAGCTGTCGCTCTACGTGAATCTGGAGCAGTGGAACAAGCTGCCGAAATCCTATCAGGCGATCATCACGGCCGCCGCGTTCGAGGCGAACATCTGGTGCACCGCGAAGTACGACACCGACAACGTCGCCGCGCTTCGCCGTCTCGTCGCCAACGGCACCGAGCTTCGTCCGTTCTCGCGCGAGATTCTCGACGCCTGCTACAAGGCGGCGCAGGGGTTCTATGCCGACCTCTCGGCGAAGAACGCCAAATTCAAGAAGATCTACGAGCCCTGGAAGACCTTCCTCGAGGACGAGCATCAGTGGTTCCGCGTCGAGGAGCAGCAGTTCGACAACTACATGCTCTCGCCGAAGCGGGCCTGAGCGCCGCGGCGCCGCAAAAGCCCCGCTTCGGCGGGGCTTTTTTCGTCGCGCCTGCAGGATCATTTGAACTGGAGCTGCGGGATCTCCTGGTCGTTCTGCTCGGGGACCGTGATCTGGATCTTGCTCGGATCGACCTTGGGGCCGCTGTCGAGCGAGGCGAGCACCATTTGCGGGAAGGCGATGACCAGCGCCACCATGACGAGCTGGATCAGCACGAACGGAATGCTGCCCCAATAGATCTGGCCGGTGGTCACCGGCGCGATCAGCTTGCCGGTGACGCGATCGATCTGCTCGCGCGACGGCGCCACGCTGCGGAGATAGAAGAGGGCGAAGCCGAAGGGCGGATGCATGAACGAGGTCTGCATGTTGACGCCGAGCAGCACGCCGAACCAGATGAGATCGATGCCCAGCTTCTCGGCGACCGGCCCGAGCAGCGGTACGATGATGAAGGCGAGCTCGAAGAAGTCGAGGAAGAACGCCAGCACGAAGATCATCAGGTTGACGACGACGAGGAAGCCGAGCTGCCCGCCGGGCAGGCCGGTCAGCAGGTGCTCCACCCAGAGATCGCCGTTGACGCCGCGGAAGACCAGGCTGAACACGGTCGAGCCGATCAGGATGAAGACGACGAAGGAGGACAGCTTCGCCGTCGAGTCCATGGCCTGACGCAGCAGCGACAGGTCGAGGCGGCGATTGGCGAAGGCCAGGATGAGCGCGCCCGATGCGCCCATCGCGCCGCCTTCGGTCGGCGTGGCGATGCCGAGGAAGATGGTGCCGAGCACGAGGAAGATCAGCGCCAGCGGCGGCATCATGACGATGACCACCTGCCGGGCGAGGAGGCTCAGCAGGCGCAGCTTCAGATACTTGTCGGCGATCGCCACCGCATAGATCGCGACACCGGCCAGCGCCGACGACCAGATCGGGTGCATGTAGGCGGTGAGGAGATAGGCGCCGAGGAAGGCGAGCGCGACGATGACGGCCAGCGAGGGATAGCCGGCCTTGCCGTTTTCGTCCTTGATGGTGATCGCATCCGGCGGCAGCGCGGGCGCCGCGTCCGGCCGCGTCAGCGTGACGATGAACACATAGGCGGCGTAGAGCACGGCCAGCGTCAGGCCCGGGATGAACGCGCCCTGATACATGTCGCCGACCGAGCGGCCGAGCTGGTCGGCCATGACGATCAGGACCAGGCACGGCGGGATGATCTGCGCCAGCGTGCCCGAGGCGGCGATGACGCCCGCCGCGACGCGCCGATCGTAGCCGTAGCGCAGCATGATGGGCAGCGAGATCAGCCCCATCGAGATCACCGAGGCCGCGACCACGCCGGTGGTCGCGGCGAGCAGCGCGCCGACGAAGACGACCGCATAGGCGAGCCCGCCGCGCACCGCGCCGAAGAGCTGCCCCACGGTTTCCAGCAGATCCTCGGCCATGCCGCTGCGCTCGAGAACCAGGCCCATGAAGGTGAAGAAGGGAATGGCGAGCAGCGTGTCGTTGCGCATGATGCCGAAGACGCGCTCGGGCAGCGCCTGCAGCAGCTGCGGCTCCAGCAGGTTGAAATGGATGGCGACGAGGCCGAAGAACAGGCCATTGGCGGCGAGCGAGAAGGCGACGGGATAGCCCAGCAGCAGGAAAACGACCAGCGCCACGAACATCAGCGGCGCCAGGTTCGCGACGAGGAGCGACGTCACGGCTTCACTCCCGCCGTCTCCTCGGCCACCGGCGAGCGGTGCTTCTCCGTGGGATCCGGAATCCGGCCGAGCAGGAAGCCGATGCGCTTGATGATCTCGGACAGCGCCTGCAGGATCAGCAGCGCGAAGCCGATCGGGATCAGTACCTTCACCGGCCAGCGCAGCAGGCCCCCCGCATCGCTCGAGACCTCGTGGCGCAGGTAGGAATCCTCGACCATGGGCAGGGACAGCACCATGATGATCGTGGCCATGGGCAGGAGGAAGAACAGGCTGCCGAACAGGTCGATCCATGCCCGCGTGCGCGGCGCCAGCCGGCTGACGATGATGTCGATGCGGACGTGCTCGTTGTGCAGCAGCGTGTACCCCGCGCCGAGCAGGAACACCGCCGAGAAGAGATACCATTGCAGCTCGAGCCAGGCGTTCGAGCTGACATCGAAGATGTAGCGGACGGTGGCGTTGCCCGAGCTCACCAGGACGGCAACCAGGATCAGCCAATAGACGGCACGGCCGACGCGCTTGCTCATCCCGTCGATGAGCATGCTTAGCCCGAGCAGCAGCTGCACGACGCTTCCCCCTGATCGACGGCCCTCGACCCCCGCCTTTGACCCCTTGGCCCCGATCTCGCAACCCACTATGGCACGGCCTCTTTTGCTATGCCAGCCGCAGGCGCCGGCCCCGCGGCGGCGGTGCGCCGGATTGAACCGGGCCGCCATCCTCCGCTACCCTTTCGGCGCGACAGGAGCGGCAGAGCAGGTGGGTGGTATCTTCGATCACGCGACGGCGGAGGCGGTCTCGATCCTCGCCGAGGTGGTGCTGATCAATGTGGCGCTCTCCGGCGACAACGCCATCGTCGTGGGGTTGGCGGCCGCCGGGCTGCCGCGCAAGCAGCGGCTGCAGGCGCTCTGGCTCGGGATCGGCGCCGCGACGCTGCTGCGGCTGGGCTTCGCCGTCGTCGCCACCACGCTGCTCGAGATCCTGGGGCTGCTGCTCGCCGGCGGGCTGCTGCTGCTGTGGGTGGCGTGGAAGCTCTGGCGCGAGCTGAGAGCCGAAGGCGGCAGTCATGCCGGGCAGGGACCGCCCAAGCGCTTTGCCGCGGCGCTGTGGCAGATCGTGGTGGCGGACGTCTCCATGTCGCTCGACAACGCGCTCGCCGTGGCCGGCGCGGCGCTCGGGCACCCCATGATCCTCGCTGCGGGGCTGGTCATCTCGGTGCTGCTGATGGGGGCGGCGGCGGCGCTGCTGGCGAGGCTGCTGCAGCGCTATCGCTGGGTCGCCTATCTGGGCCTGCTGGTGATCGTCTATGTCGCGCTCCGGATGATCTGGTCCGGCGCCCACGAGATCGCCCACGCGATCAGGTGAGCGCGACAGCCGATTACGTCTGAGGGGCGGCTGCGGCGGCGGTTGCGGCCCCCGCCTGCCGGTTCAGTGCAGCAGCTTCGGCAGCTCGGCGATGGCGTCGTCGATCAGCCGGTTGCGGCGCCCGGCGTCCAGCTCCTGCGCCAGCATGCGCCGCACCGCCGCCACCGCCACATCGACCACGGTGTTGCGCACCTCGGCCGTGGCCTTGCTCTCGGCGAGCGCGATCTTCTCCAGCGCCTGGGCCTGGCGGCGCTGCAGCGCGGCTTCGAGCTCGGCGGCGGCATGGGCCGCGGCGCGCTCGGCCTCGGCGCGGGACAGCGCGATGATCTGCTCGGCCTCCTTGAGCGCGTCGCGCTGCTTCCGTTGATACTCCGCCAGCATGCGCTGCGCGTCCTCGCGCAGGCGGCGGGCCTCGTCGAGCTCGGCCCCGATCTTGACGGCGCGCGTGTCGAGCATGCCGGTGATCACCGGCGCGGCCTTCCAGGCGATGCCGAAGACGCCGATGATGACCGCGATCGAGACGAAGAATTCGGGGTTGCTGATCAGCTCGTGCATCACGAGCGCTCCCGCATCACCGCATCGACGGCGGCGGCGGCTCCGGCGCCGTCGAGCGTGCCGCCGGCGAGCCGGGTGGAAGCGGCGCGCGCCACGTCGACCGCCATGTCGCGGATGTTGGCGAGCGCCGCGGTCTTCGCCTGCGCGATGCGCCGCTCGGCCGCGGCGGTCTCGGCCGCAAGCTTCTCCGCCATCTGGCGCTGGCGCTCGGCCGCTGCGGCGTTGAGCCGCTCGGTCGTCTCCTTGAGCGTCAGCTGCGCCTGCTGGCGCGCCTCGGCGAGCGCGCGCTCATAGGCGGCGATCACCGCCTCCGCCTCGCCCTTCATCTGCTGCGCCTTCTCGAGGTCGCCCTCGATCCTGTCCTGCCGCGCCTCGAGCACGCGGCTGATGCGCGGCAGACCGAGCCGCGACATCAGCAGGTAGAGCACGATGAAGGTGATCGCCAGCCAGATGAGCTGGGGCGGGAAGGTGGTGACGTTGAGTTGCGGCATGGGCTGCGCTCGTCGGCTCGGGCGCCGTTCCTCAGAACACGAAGAGGATGAGGAAGGCGATGGCGAGGCCGAAGAGCCCGGTCGCCTCGGCGAGCGCGAAGCCCAGGAAGGCGAAGGGCGTGACCTGCGCCGCCGGGTTGCGCGCCAGCGAGTTGATGAGCGCCGCGAAGACGTTGCCGATGCCGATACCGGCTCCGACCAGTGCGATGCAGGCGAGGCCTGCGCCGATCATTTTTGCAGATGCAACATCCATGTTCGGTCCCCTGGGTTGATGGGTGTGGAAGGGTTTGGGCGGCCGGCGCCTCAGTGGAGATGGAGGGCGTCGGCCAGGTAGAGGCAGGTGAGAATGGCGAAGACGTAGGCCTGCAGCACCGCGACCAGCACTTCGAGCAGCACCAGCGCCACGTCGACCGCCAGCGGCAGCACGCCGGCCAGCCCCAGCGCGGTGACGAAGCCCGCGAAGATGAAGAGCATGGTGTGCCCGGCCATCATGTTGGCGAAGAGCCGGATCGACAGGGTGAAGGGCCGGATGAAATAGGACAGCACCTCGATCGGCACCAGCAGCACCAGCAGCACCACCGGCACGCCGTGCGGCACGAAGAGGCCGAGGAAGCGGAAGCCGTGCTTGGCGAAGCCGATGAGGGTGACGCCGATGAACACCACCGCGGCCAGCGCGAAGGTGACGATGATCTGGCCGGTGAAGGTGAAGCTGAAGGGGACGAGGCCCAGCAGGTTGCCGAGCAGGATGAAGGTGAAGAGGGTGAAGACGAAGGGCAGGTAGGGGCGCCCCTCGTGACCGGCATTGTCGTCGATCAGCTTGTGGGCGACGAACTCGTAGAGCATCTCGGTGACCGACTGCCAGCGTCCCGGCACCAGCGCGGCCCGGCGCGTGGTCAGCAGCACGAAGCTGGTGATGAGGACCACCGCGACCGACATCAGCAGCGCGGCATTGGTGTAGGAGGCGTCGATGCCGCCGATATGGATGGGGATCAGGCGCTCGACCGTGAACTGATGCAGCGGGTTCTCTGTAGCCACGTCACTCCTCGTCCTCGTCCTCGTCCTCGCCCGACCGATCCGTCCCCGCCGCCGGCTTCTGGCGCTGGTAGCCCATCGCCATGCCCAGTCCCGACACCGCGCGCCAGACATTGAGCATGCCGGCCGCGACGCCGAGGAAGAAGAACAGGATCGTTCCCCAGGGTCGCGTGCCGAGCCAGCGATCGCAAGCCCAGCCGATGGCGGTGGCGACCACGATGGCGACCACCAGCTCCAGCCCGATGCGCAACGCAAGGCCGAGGGCGTTTTGCGGGACGCCCGATCCGCCCTCGGAAACCCCGGAAGCGCCTCGCTGCCGCTCGCGACGTGCCCGGCCGAGCCGCTGTTCCAGGTCCCGCAAGGGGTCCTGCGTGTCGCGTTCGTCCATCGGCGAACCGCCCGCAAACTGAGAAGACGCCCCCGCGCCCCGGCGACCTCGATGCCGAAACGGCGCGCACCATAAGGGCGGGTCAGGGGGGTGTCAAGGGAGGCGCCGCGGGGAGCAGACTACGCCCCCGGTGTACGCCCCCAACTCGAAATCTGACGTGCGCCGGTGACGTAGTCCCCGCCGCTTCCGGCTTGGGAGCCATAGTAAGGGCATGGCGCCTCGGGCGCCAAGGCTGGTCGTGGGTGCCGAGGAGATGCCATGATCTTCCCCTCTCCGCCCCATTGGGGCGGAGAGGTAGGGTGAGGTGGGGCTGGCAGTGCCGTCGAGAGCGCTCTCCGCCCCCAGGGGCGGAGAGGGGAAGATTTTTGATCAAGAGCGGCTGAACCGCAGAGAATAGCCCGCACGGTGCGGGCTCTCGCGCCCCGGATCAAGTCCGGGGCGCTGTCGCCCGCCAGCGAGGACGCTGCGCGTCACGCTTACGCCGTCCGCCGCAGCTCCTGGGCGCGCTGGAGGTCGACGGAGACGAGTTGGGAGACGCCGCGCTCGCCCATGGTGACGCCGAACAGGCGATCCATCCGCGCCATGGTCAGGCGGTGATGGGTGATGATCAGGAAGCGCGTCTCGGCGCTCTCGGCGATCTCCTCGACCAGCGTGCAGAAGCGGTCGACATTGGCGTCGTCCAAGGGCGCGTCGACCTCGTCCAGCACGCAGATCGGCGCCGGGTTGGTGAGGAAGACGGCAAAGAGCAGCGCCAGCGCGGTCAGCGCCTGCTCGCCGCCCGAGAGCAGCGACATCACCTGCAGCCGCTTGCCCGGCGGGCTCGCCATGATCTCGAGCCCGGCCTCGAGCGGATCGCGCGTCTCGTCGCCATCCTCGCCCTTGTCGAGGGTGAGATGGGCGCGGCCGCCGCCGAAGAGGCGGGTGAAGAGCTGGGTGAAATGCTCGTTGACCTCGGCAAACGCGGCGAGCAGCCGCTCGCGGCCTTCGCGGTTGAGCGCGGCGATACCTTCGCGCAGCCGGGCGATGGCGCCGATGAGATCATCGCGCTCGTGGTTGAGCACGCCGAGCCGCTCCTCGATCTCGGTGGCCTCGGCCTCGGCGACGAGATTGACCGGACCCATGCCGTCGCGCTCGCGCACCAGGCGCTGGAGCCGCGCCTCGGCCTCGATGGTGGCGGGCAGCTCCTCCTCGGGCGGGATCTCGGCGGCGGCGAGGATGGCGTCGGGGGCGCAATCGAGCCGCTCGGCGACGCGCTCGCCGACCGCCTTCAGCGCATATTCCGCCTGCTCGCGCGCCGCCTCGCAGCGCACCCGCTCCTCGCGCGACTGCGCCAGCACGGCGTCGGCCGCCTTGCTCGCCTTCTCGGCCTCGGCGAGCCGCGTCTCGCCGGCGGCGAGCGCGTCGGCGGCGGCGTTGCGCCGCTCGGTCGAGGCGGCGATGGTCTCGGCGAGGCGGTCGCGCTGCTCGGCGATCTCCGCCGGGCGGCGGTCGAGCCGCTCGATCTCGGCGGCGATCTCGACGCGGCGCTGCTCCAGCGTCGCCTGCTGGCGCGCCGCCGCTTCGGCGCGGATCTGCCAGGACTGCGCTTCCTCGGCGATGGCGGCGAGCCGCTCGGCGCGCGCCCGCGCCTCGCGCAGCAGCCGGTCGTGCTCGGCCTGGGTGGCACCCTGCACGGCGCGGCGCTCGGCGAGCAGCGTGCGCAGCCGATGCGTCTCCTCGCGGCCGAGCGCGGGGTCGGGGAGATCGGCGAGCCCTTCGGCGGCGGCGCGCGCCTGCGTCTCGGCCTCGCCCAGATCCAGCGCCAGCCGCTCGGCGCTCTCGGCGAGGCCGGCCAGCCGCGACGCGGTGGCCGCGACCTTGCGGCGCAGCTCGGCGTCGCGCTCCTGTGACTGGGCCAGCGCGGCGAGCGCCGCGCGCATCGCCTGGCGCTCGCCGCGCTCGGCTTCGCTTGCCTGCTGCTCGGCGCGCTTGGCGCCCTCGAACTCGGCGTTGCGCGCCTGCGCCTCGCGCTCGACCTCGCGCAGCTCCTCGCCAAGCTCGATCAGGCGGTTGCGCTGGCGCAGCCGCTGGCCGGCCGCGGTCGGCGTGCCGACGGCGCGGCGGAAGCCGTCCCAGCGCCACAGCCCGCCATCGCGGGTGACCAGGCGCTGGCCGGGGACCAGATCCTTCTGCAGCCGCTCGGCCGCGGCCGCGTCGGCGACCACGCCGATCTGCGCCAGGCGGCGGGCCAGCGCCGGCGGCGCCGTCACGTGCTGGGATCAGCGGCCGCGCGCCGCCGGGCAGCGCCAGCGCATAGGCATAGGCCGGAAGCTGGCGCCGATGCGCCGGCGCCTCGGTCTCGAGCGGCGCCGTGAGATCGTCGCCCAGCGCCGCGCCCAGCGCCGCCTCGTAGCCGGGCTCGACCTGGACGCGGTCGATGATCGGCGCCCAGCGCTTGTCGCTCGCCGCCGCCAGCAGCTCGGTCAGCGCCTGGATCTCGGCGCGCAGCTTGGCGCGGCGCGCATCGGCCGCCTGCATCGGCGCCGCGCGCCGCCTGCTCGGCCGCCTGCGCCGCGCGCAAGGTCTCGGCCGCGGCTTCGGACGCGGCGCGGGTGCGCTCGACCTCGGCCTCGGCGGCGGCGAGCGCCGCTGCGGCGGCCTCGCTCACCGCGGCGGCGATCGCCTGGGCCTCGACCTCGGCGCGCTGGCGCGCGATCTCCTCCTGGCGCTGCGTCAGCCGCGCCCGGCGCTCGTTCGATTCCTGCTGCTGGCGCAGCAGCGAGGATCGGCGCGCCTCGTCGGCGGCCACTTTCTCGGTGAGCCGCGTCAGCTCGCCATCGAGCGCGCCGACCCCGGCGATGGCGGCGGCGAGCGCGGTCGCGGCGTCGTGCTGCGCCGCCTGCTCCTGCGCCTGCGCGGCGAGGATGGCCTGGCGCTCCTCCTCGAGCCGCGCCAGCGCGGCGCGGGCATCGGCGGCGAGCTCCGCCTCGCGCAGCAGATCGGCGGCGAGCTGCGTGCTGCGCTGGGCTGCCACCTCGCGCGCCGCGGCGACGCGGCGCTCCTCTTCCTCGAGCGCCTGGCGCGCCAGCAGCAGGCGCTGCAGCTCGGCGCCGGCGGCGGCTTCGCTCTGGCGCAGCGCGGGGAGCTCGCCCGCCGCCGCCTCGCGCGCGCGCTCGGCGGCGAGCGCCGCGGCGGTGTGCTCGGCCACCATGCGCTCGGCGGCGCGCAGCTTCTCGGCGGCGGCCTCGAGCTCGGCGCTGGCCGCCTGCCATTGGCGATGCAGCACCACCGCCTCGGCGCGGCGGATGTGGTCGGAGAGCCGGCGATAGCGCTGCGCCTGGCGCGCCTGCTTCTTGAGGCCTTCGAGCTGGGCGGAAAGCGCCTGCAGCACGTCGTCGAGCCGCGCGAGATTGCCCTCGGCCGCCTTGAGGCGGAGCTCCGCCTCGTGGCGCCGCGAATGCAGCCCGGCGATCCCTGCCGCCTCCTCGAGCAGGCCGCGGCGCTCCACCGGCTTGGCGTTGATGATGGCGCCGATGCGGCCCTGGCTCACCAGCGCCACGGAATGGGCGCCGCTAGCGACGTCGGCGAAGAGCAGCTGCACGTCGCGGGCGCGCACCTCCCGGCCGTTGACGCGATAGCCCGAGCCCTCGCCGCGCTCGATGCGGCGCACCACCTCGATCTCGTCATACTCGTTGTAATGCGCCGGCGCGGAGCGGGTGGTGTTGTCGAGATGGAGGGTGACCTCGGCGACGTTGCGCGGCGGCCGCGCGGTGGTGCCGCCGAAGATGACGTCGTCCATCTCGCCGCCGCGCATGCGCTTGGCGGAATTCTCGCCCATCACCCAGCGCAGCGCCTCCACCAGATTGGATTTGCCGCAGCCATTGGGGCCGACGATGCCGGTCATCCCGGATTCGATGGCCAGCTCGGTGGGATCGACGAAGGACTTGAAACCGCTTAGTCGTAGCTTCGAGAAATGCACGTGGCGATCACCCGTCTTTTTGGCGAATGAGCTCTAGCCCTTCGGCTGCGCGGCGGTCAGCAGCTCATTGAAGACCTCGTAGGGCTGCGCGCCGTTCTTCTCGGGCGGCGGCTTCACCCCGTTGATGAAGAAGGTGGGCGTGCTGTCGACGCCGCTCTTCTGCGCCGCATAGGCGCTCGAGACGACGGCGTTCTCGATCGATTTGTCGCCGAGGCAGGCATGCACCTTGTCCTCGCCGAGCCCGGCGAGCCGGGCGATGCCGGCCAGCGCCTGCATCGGATCGCTCGCCCGCATCCAGGTGGACTGGTCGGCGTAGAGCGTATTGATGAAGGCGTAGTAGCGGTCGGCCGGCACGCAGTGCGCCAGCATCGCCGCGCGCACGTCGAGCTGGTTCAGCGGAAAGACGCGGAAGACCAGCTTCGCCTTGCCGGTGTCGATCCAGTTCTTCTCGATGTCGGGGAGCGTGTCGTGGTCGAACTCGGCGCAATGCGGGCAGGTGAGGGAGCCGTATTCGATGATGGTGATGGGCGCATTAGCCTTGCCCAGCACATGATCCTGCTCGCCGACCGGCGGCAGCAGCTCATCCGCGCGCGCCGGCACGACAGGCCCGGCGACCAAGGCGACCGCCATGAAAAAAGCAGCCCAGGTCAACCACATCTGACGCATCGTCCTCTCCAAACCACTAGATGTTGATGCTACGGCCTTGTGCCCGGCAATGCAAGGCGCCGCCGCGGAAACGCCCTCATTCCTTGGGCGTATCGGTGCCGATCACCGCCTCGCCGAGGCGCTGCAGCGCCGCCTTGAGGCCGGCATCCTCGATGCCCTGGAGGCGCTGGTCAAGGGACTGGCGTTCCTCGGCTTTGAGCGGCCGGCGGTGCGGCGGCGCCGGCGCCGCGTCGCGCGCCGGCGGCCCTTGCTTCAGCGCGAGTCGCGCCACGGCGTGGTAGCCGAAGAAGGCGTTGATGCGCTCCACCAGCACGGGCTCGCGGTGCTGCACCTCGAGCGCGAGGCCGGGGGCGACTCGCAGATGCAGCGTGCCGTCGCGCCGCTCGCCGCGCGGGAAGCTGAGCCGGTCCGGGCTCACCCCGGCCGCCAGGCTCTCGCCGATGATCGCCGGCCATTGCGCCACCAGCTGCGCCTCGGCGAAGCCGCGCTTGCCCAGCGCCGCGCCGGCGATCTTGGGCACCTCCGCCGCGATGGCGCGCAGCCTGCCGCGCCGCTTTTCCGCCATTCCGACCTCCCGGCAGCGAATTGCCGGCAAGATTAAAGATGAACCACGGACACGGGCACGGAGAAGAGGGGAAGCGCAGGCCGAATTCGTCATTCTTGCCTTCCCCGCGCAAGCGGGGATCCAGGGCGACCGACGGGCGATGGCTCCTGGGCCCCCGCTTTCGCGGGGGCGACGGTGATGGTTCCGCCGTCCCGGACCCTGCCCCCAGCTCTCTTCTCCGTGCCCTCCGTGTCTCCGTGGTGAAACTTGCAACTGCCGGCCGATCGCCCCGAGTCCCGCACCTCGGCTCCCGCGGCGCGCGGCGGGGGGATCTGGATCGGTCCGACGGGCGCGGCCGGGACGATTTTTCATGGCGCGTGAATCATCCGTCCGCTGCAATACTCTAGCCCCCTGTCGGCGGCATCGCCATCGCCTTGGCCCGGCAATTCGCAAGGGCGCCGCGCGGGCAAAGCCTGTATCCTCCGCGGGCATGTCTCGCGCCCGCGCCGCCCAAGCGGAAACCGCCGACGAGGTCGAGCTCTGCGACCTGCCGCAGCGGCTGTTGCATTGGTATGACGGCCATCGCCGCAGCCTGCCGTGGCGGGCGCCGCCGGGCGGCCGCGCCGATCCCTATCGCGTCTGGCTCAGCGAGATCATGCTGCAGCAGACCACGGTGGCGACCGTGGCGGGATATTTTGCAGCCTTCACCGAGCGCTGGCCCGACCTTGCCGCGCTGGCGGCGGCCTCGCTCGACGAAGTGCTGCATGCCTGGCAGGGGCTGGGATACTACGCCCGCGCGCGCAATCTCCATGCCTGCGCCCGGGCGGTGATGGCGCGCCATGGCGGCCGCTTTCCCGAGGAGGAAACGGATCTCCGGGCGTTGCCGGGCATCGGCGACTACACCGCGGCGGCGGTGGCGGCGATCGCCTTCGGCCGGCGCGCGACGCCGGTCGACGGCAATGTCGAGCGGGTGATCGCGCGCCTCTTCGCCTATGCCGAGCCCTTGCCCGAGGCGAAGCCGGCGCTGCGGCGGCTGGCGGCGACGCTGACCCCGGCCGCGCGCGCCGGCGACTACGCCCAGGCGGTGATGGATCTGGGCGCCACGCTGTGCACGCCCAAGAAGCCCAAATGCATCCTCTGCCCCTGGCGCGAGCCCTGCCGCGGCCGCGCGCAAGGCATCGCCGCGACGCTGCCGGCGCGGCGCGCCAAGGCGCCGAAGCCGCTGCGGCGCGGCGTGGCCTTCTGGGCGGTCAGGGCGGACGGCGCGGTGCTGCTGCGCAAGCGGCCGGAGAAGGGGCTGCTCGGCGGCATGATGGAGGTGCCCTCGACGCTCTGGCGCGAGGCCGAATGGACGGAGATGGAGGCGCGGGGGGCGGCGCCGGTCAAGGCGCGCTGGCGGCTGCTGCCGGGCGTGGTGCGCCACACCTTCACGCATTTCCATCTCGAGCTCCGCGTGCTCGCCGGCACGGTGCGCGAGGGCTTCAGCTCGGGCGGCCAATGGGTGCATCTCGACGACCTGCCGCGCCAGGCGCTGCCGACGCTGATGAAGAAGGTGGTGGCGCATGCGCGCGGCGGGCCGAGACGGGGGAAGGCGGGCACGGATGCATGATTATGCCCCTCTCCCGCTTGCGGGAGAGGGAGGGGCCCGGCGCGAAGCGCCGGGAAGGTGAGGGTCGCTCGGCCGTTCTCTGGCGCCATTTCTTTGCAGCGGCAACCCTCACCCGGCGCCGCTGCGCGGCGCCACCAGCAACCCGGCCAACCGCTTTGCGGTTGGCCCCGGAGGGTTCGACCGCGAAGCGGTCGAACGGGTTGCTCCCGCAAAGCGGGAGAGGGGCTAGGATGCGCGAGCCTTCTCCAAAAAGACCAGGGTGAGGCCGGGATGGACCGGCTCGCGGCGGCATTCGCGATATCCGAGACGCTGGTAGAGGCGGAGATTGCCGGCGCTGCGGTCGCCGGTGAAGAGCTCGAAGCGGGCGGCATCGGCGCAGGCGCGTTCGATCGCCGCTATCAGGCGGGCGCCGAGGCCGCGCCGCTGGCAGGCGGGATGCACGATGAGGCGGCCGATCTCGCAGGCATCGCCCCGCCGGCGCGCCCGCACCGAGCCGATGATGTGCCCGTCCTCGACCGCCTTCAGGATCGGGCCGTCGGCGAAGTCGCGCCCGAGCTCGGCCAGCGTCTGGCGCAGCGGCGGGATGTCGTCGCCGTAGAGCAGGGCCTCGCTCTGATAGGCGAGCTGCTGCAGCGCCAGGAGCTCGGCGGCGTCGGCGCGCTCGGCCGACGCGATGATCGGCTCGCCGGCGCCCGCCGTCTCGCGCGCGAGGCAGGCGGGGCAGAGGCAGCTCGTTGCGTCTTCCGGCATGGCGCCGAAGGGCAGGCGGGCGCACCAGCACTCGGCGCCGGGGGTGCAGGCGAAGGCGGCGCCGCAGCGCGGGCAGGAGAGCTCGGACATGGGCGAAAGGTTAGCACGGGCGCGCGCACCCCTCACCCTCCCGGCGCTTCGCGCCGGGCCCCACCCTCTCCCGCGAGGGGAGAGGGGACTATCGCGTCGCCGGGGCGACCCATGACCGCAAAGGCGACCTGGGCCAAGGTCCGGGTGGCGCCGACGCAGTCGAGACGGATCTTCGCGTCCTCGATGAATTCGGTGAGGGCCTTCGTTTCATGCTCGCGATGGGAAAATTCGTCGAAGATCAGGATGGCGCCCGGGACGAGCAAAGGCCTGACTTGCTTGAGGACAAAAATCGTGGAGCTGTAAAGGTCCGCGTCCAGATGAATGACGAGACTTCGTTTGGGCACACAGGTCCTCACAAAGTCAGGCAGGGTGTCGGCGAACCAACCCTTGTGCAACCGAACGCGAGGATCGTCGAAGGATGGCATCCTCCCGCCGAGATCAAAAGATTTCTTGCTGGAATAAAGATTCCAGTTTTCGGGCAGCCCTTCAAAACTGTCGAAACCGTCAAAAGTCGTATCGGGGTGCCGCAGCAGTGTCGACCAGCAGCGCAGCGAAGCGCCTTCAAAAACGCCGAATTCCAGGTACGACGCGGGCTCGGCAATGGTCGAGGCAGGGGCGGCGTAGAGGTTCTCTCGTTCGGCAAACCGCATCGGCACGCGCAGGCCGCGATCATGCAGCCATCGGCCGACGTGAAGATGGTTGAGGACGATGTTTGCGTAGTGAATGGCGCCGGGCGGGACGTAGACGCCGACGCGGGTCAGCAGCTCTCGGACGATGGGGTAACGCGACTCCATCTCGTTCCCCCCGGCAAATAACTATGACTTAAACCTGCGGCGGAATCTATGCTGATGCTGCAGCCAGAGTGTTCGCGCCGCCTGAGAAACGCAGGGGGCTCAGCTCTCGCGCAGCGAGCTTGCGGCACCCCTCACCCTCCCGGCGCGTTGCGCCGGGCCCCTCCAGCAACCCGGCCGACCGCTCTGCGGTCGGCCCCGCTGGGTTCGATCGCGAAGCGATCGAACGGGTTGCTCCCGCAAGGGGAGAAGGGCGCTCCGACCTTTAAGCGCGTACGAATGATCACGGTCGAATCCGGTGGCGGACTGCGCGAGCGCCGCGTAGCGTAAAGGCAAGGCGGGGTCGGGCGCCGTTACCGCAAAAGGGGATGAACCGTGACACACGCGATCTTTCGTGCCTGGATTCTGTTGGCCGGGTTCGGCTTGGCTTTGCTGTCGCTGGGCGCGCCCGAGGCCGCCGCGCAAGGCGTGCCGACGCTGCGCGGCCATGACCACACCGGCATCACCGTGCCGACGATGAAGGAAGGCCTGGCCTTCTTCGTCGACGTGCTCGGCTGCAAGAAGGCGATGTCCTTCGGCCCCTTCGCCGATCCCAAGGGCACCTTCATGGAGGACACGCTCAACGTCAATCCGCGCGCGGTGATCAAGCAGATCACCATGGTCCGGTGCGGCTACGGCTCGAACATCGAGCTCTTCGAATACAGCTCCCCCGACCAGAAGACCGACCTGCCCAAGAACAGCGATGTCGGCGGCTATCACATCGCCTTCTATGTCGGCGACATCAAGAAGGCGGCGGCCTATCTCAAGGCCAAGGGCGTGCACACGCTCGCCGGGCCGCTGCCGGTGACCGAGGGCCCCGCCGCCGGACAGACCATTCTCTATTTCCTCTCGCCCTGGGGGCTGCAGCTCGAGCTGATCAGCTACCCCAAGGGCATGGCCTATGAGAAGACGTCCAAGGTGAAGCTCTGGTCGCCGGTGCATCCGGCGAACTGAGGCGGCGTCACCCCTCACCCTCCCGGCGCTGCGCGCCGGGTCCCTCCCTCTCCCACAAGGGGAGAGGGGGAAAGGGGCGCTGCTACTGTTTCGCGGCGCGGCTGGCGGCGCTGGCGACGGCTTGGAGGGAGGCGGTGACGATGTTGTCGTCGAGGCCCACGCCGAAGAGGGTGCCGCCGTTGCCGTCGCGGATCTGGGCGTAGGCCGCGGCGGTCGCCGAGGAGCCGGCGGAGACCGCGTGCTCGCGGTAGTCGACGAGCGCGAGGTCGATGGCGCAATCGCGGCGCAGCGCGTCGATGAAGGCGTCGATCGGGCCGTTGCCGTGGCCGGAGATGCGCCGCTCGACGCCGTCGCGGCGGATGGTGGCCTCGAGCCGCCGCCCGCTCGCCGCCGGCAGCAGCGCGTAGTCGACCAGCGCCACCGGCGCCGCGGGATCGAGATATGTGGCGTTGAAGAGCCGCCAGATCTCCGCGGCCGTCGCCTCCTTGCCGGTGCGGTCGGTCATCTCCTGGACGATGCCGCTGAACTCCACCTGCAGCAGCCGCGGCAAATCGAGGCCGTGATCGGTCTTGAGCAGATAGGCCACGCCGCCCTTGCCCGACTGGCTGTTGATGCGGATGATCGCCTCGTAGCTGCGGCCGAGATCGGCCGGGTCGATCGGCAGATAGGGCACCTCCCAGACGCCGTCATTGCGCCGGGCGAGGTCGTCGAGCCCCTTCTTGATCGCATCCTGGTGCGAGCCGGAAAAGGCGGTGAAGACCAGCTCGCCGGCATAGGGGTGGCGGGGATGGACCGGGAGCTGGTTGCAGTACTCGACGGTGCGCACGATCTCGTTGATGTCGGTGATGACGAGGCCGGGATCGACGCCCTGGCTGAAGAGGTTGAGCGCGAGCGTCATGACATCGACATTGCCGGTGCGCTCGCCATTGCCGAAGAGCGTGCCCTCGACGCGCTCGGCGCCGGCCATGACCGCGAGCTCGGCGGCGGCGACGCCGGTGCCGCGGTCGTTGTGCGGATGGACGCTGAGGATGAAGCGGTCGCGGCCGGGCATGCGGCGACCGAACCACTCGATCTGGTCGGCATAGATGTTGGGGGTCGCCATCTCGACCGTGGCGGGCAGGTTGAGGATCGCCTTGCGCCGCGGCGTGGGCTTCCAGACATCGAGCACCGCCGCGCAGATCTCCACCGCAAAGTCGAGCTCGGTGCCGGTGAAGCTCTCGGGCGAGTATTGATGGACGATCTCGGTCCCGGGCATTGCCGCGGCGAGGTCGCGGATGAGGCGGGCGCCGCTCACCGCGATCTCGGTGATGCCGGCGCGGTCGAGGCCGAAGACGACGCGGCGCTGCAGCGTCGAGGTCGAGTTGTAGAGATGGACGATGGCGCGGCGCGCGCCGCGGATCGCCTCGAAGGTGCGCTCGATCAGCTCCGGGCGGGACTGGGTCAGCACCTGGATGGTGACGTCGTCCGGCACTCAGCCGCTCTTCGATGAGCGCGCGCACGAAATCGAAATCGGTCTGCGAGGCGGCGGGGAAGCCCACCTCGATCTCCTTGAAGCCCAGCTTCACCAGCAGGTCGAACATGCGCCGCTTGCGCTCGGCGCCCATCGGCTCGACCAGCGCCTGGTTGCCGTCGCGCAGATCGACGCTGCACCAGGCCGGCGGGCGCTCGATGCTGCGCGACGGCCATTGCCGGTCGGGCAGATGGATGGGGGCGAAGGGGCGGTACTTCTCGACGGGCATCGCGGTCATGACGGCAAACTCCTGCAGAGGGTCCTCGAGCGAAGGCAGGCCAGGCCGCCGAGCGTCAGGGCTCAGCGGCCGCGGCTAAGTCGCAGGACCGTCAGGAGATGCGCGGAAACCGCGGCAGGAACGGATGGCGATGATCGGCTGGGCATGATGCAGAACTCACGCGGGGAACCCGGAAACGGCGACGGCCCGACACTCCTCAGAGCGTCGGGGCGATAAGTCGCAGGCCGTTGGTCCCGGTGGTACGCATCGCGAGCAAGGTAGCGAGGGCGGCGGCGGGCGTCAATGGTGGCGGCGAGCGATGGCTGCCTTCGCCAATTTCCTCAATCGTCATGCCCGGGCCGGCCGAAGGCCGAGTCCCGGGCATCCACGTCTTGCTACGAGCGCGCCGCAAGACGTGGATGCGCGGGACAAGCCCACGGCTGTCCGGTTCGGTTTTTGTGGACGAAGCGCATGGCGTTGATTCTACTCGGTCCTGGACGTCGCCAAACGTTCCCGGACACGAAACGAGGACCAGCGCCATGCGGCATCAGAATAGCGTATTTCATGGTGTTCTTAAGCACGTTCCGTGGCCGGTGTTCGACCGGGTGGTAGAAGCCCATGCGGCTGATGCGCGAGTTCGCCGGCTGACGACGAAGAGCCAGTTTGCGGCGCTGCTTTATGGACAGCTGTCGGGTGCCTTGAGCCTGCGCGAGATCGTGGGCGGGCTGGAGAGCCACGCGGACCGGCTCTACCATCTCGGTGTCGAGCCGCCACGGCGCTCGACCCTGAGCGATGCCAACGCCGGGCGGCCGGCGGCGGTTTTCGCGGAGCTTCTGGCGGTACTGATGGCGCAGGCCCATCGCGGCCTGCGGCGCAAGCTTAGCGAGACTGTCTATCTCATCGACGCCACAGGCGTGCGGCTGACCGGGTACAGCGCCGACTGGGCTCGGTTCTCGGCCGGGGTATGCGGTGCCAAAGTGCATGTCATCTACGATGCCGACGCCGATCGTCCGATCTATGCCGCCGTCAGCGCGGCCAACGTCACCGACATCAGCGTTGCGCAACAAATGCCGATCGAAGCCGGAGCCACCTATGTCTTCGACCTCGGTTACTACGACTACGGCTGGTGGGCGAAGCTCGACGCGGCGCAATGCCGCATCGTGACCCGCTTTAAGTCCAACAGCCCGCTCGAACTCATCGAGGAGCTGCCCGTCGCCCAGGGCAGCGAAATCCTCAGTGATCGCATCGGCTTCCTCCCCGCGCGCCAGTGCAACAACCGGCGCAACCCCATGCAGCACGCCGTGCGCGAGGTCCGGGTCATGACCGAGACGGGCAAGATCTTGCGCCTGCTGAGCAATGATCTCGATGCAACGGCGCGGGAGATCGCCGATCTTTACAAGCGCCGCTGGGCGATCGAGCTGTTCTTCCGCTGGGTCAAGCAGACCTTGAAGATCACCCGCTTCCTTGGCATTTCCGAAAACGCCGTCCGCACTCAGATCGCGGTGGCGCTGATTGCCTTCCTCCTGCTTCGCCTCGCTCAGGCGACACAATCCGCCATTCGAAGCCCTCTCGCCTTCGCCAGACTGGTTCGCGCCAACCTGATGCACCGCAGGCCCATCGATCGACTGTTGCAGCTCGATCCACCCCCGCAGATCAACGGCGCTCAAATGGCCCTCCAATGGAACTGAAACCCGAACCGGACAGCCGTGGGACAAGCCCGCGCATGACGAGGAAATGAATGGGAAACTTATGCCTGGGCGGCGGGGGCGGCCAACTCCGCGCGGATCTTCTGGCGCAGCACGTCGATCGAGACCGGCTGGCCGCGATGCAGGAAATGCCAGAAGGCCCAGCCGTTGCAGGCGGGGGCGCCCTGGAGCTGGGCGCCGACCTGGTGGATCGAGCCGCGCGCCTCGGCCGCGATCAAGGTGCCGTCGGCGCGCACCTTGGCGCGGAAGCGGCCGCTGGCGTCGATCAGCACCTCGCCGGGCTTCAACAGCCCGCGCTCGACCAGCGTGCCGAAGGGAATGCGCGGCTCCTCGCGCTTGGCCGCGGTGGCGACGGCATCGGCGGCGGCGGGCTCGACCGCGGCGATGCGCTCGCGGGCGATGGCCGCGTAATCGGCATCGCGCTCGATGCCGATGAAGCGGCGGCTGAGGCGCTTCGCCACGGCGCCGGTGGTGCCGGTGCCGAAGAAGGGGTCGAGCACGAGATCGCCGGGCCTGGTCGAGGCGAGCAGCACGCGATGGAGCAGCGCCTCGGGCTTCTGCGTCGGATGCGCCTTCCTGCCGTCGCGCTTCAGCCGCTCCGGCCCCGAGCACAGCGGAATGAGCCAGTCGCTGCGCATCTGGAGGTCCTCGTTGAGCGCCTTCATCGCCTCGTAATTGAAGGTGTAGCGCGCCTCGGCCGAGCGGCCGCACCAGAGCAAGGTTTCATGCGCGTTGGTGAAGCGCCGGCCGCGGAAGTTCGGCATCGGGTTGGTCTTGCGCCAGACGATGTCGTTGAGGATCCAGAAGCCCAGATCCTGCAGCATCGAGCCGACGCGATAGATATTGTGATAGCTGCCGATGACCCAGAGCGCGCCGTCGGGCTTCAGGAGGCGGCGCGCCGCCTCGAGCCAGGCGCGGGTGAAGCGGTCGTAATCGGCGAAGCCCGCGAAGCGGTCCCACGCCTCCTCGACGCCGTCGACGCGGCTGTTGTTGGGGCGCAGCAGCTCGCCGCCGAGCTGGAGGTTGTAGGGCGGATCGGCGAAGACGAGGTCGACCGAGCCTGCCGGCAGGCGACCCATCTCCGCGACGCAGTCGCCGACCAATACCGTCCCGTCCTGCAGCCCAGTCGCCGCGGCCATGTGCAAGCTCCCCCGAGTCGCGCCCACTCTGCGCGTCCCGAGTCGCGGCGTCAATCCATTTTGAATCAAACCTTTAGGCGGATTCTCTCGAACTCGAATCCGAGAGCGAGCTGCACCGGCGCAAAGGATCGTCGGTGATGCGGCGTGAGCCCCAAGAGCTTGAGGGCCTGCTGGTGCTCGGGCGTGCCGTAGCCGACATTGGTCTCCCAGCCATAACCGCCATACCGCAGGGCAAGGCGCCGCATCAGCCGGTCGCGGGTCACCTTGGCGATGACCGAGGCGGCGGCGATCGAGAGCGAGAGCCCGTCGCCGCCGATCACGGTGCGCACCGGGCAGGGCAGCGGCGGCGGCACGTTGCCGTCGACCAGCGCCACGGCGGGCGCGCGCGGCAGCGCCGCGACGGCACGGCACATGGCGGCGAGTGTCGCCCGCAGGATGTTGCGCCGGTCGATCTCGATGACGCTCGCCGCCCCGATGCCGATGGCGGCGCCGCAGGCCTCGAGCATAGCGGCGAACTCCTCGCGCTCCGCGGCCGAGAGCTTCTTGGAATCATCGAGCCCGCGGCGCAGCGCCCGCGGCAGGCGGCGGCGATCGAGCACCACGGCCGCCGCCACCACCGGCCCCGCCAGCGGCCCGCGCCCGGCCTCGTCGATGCCGCAGACCAGGCCGTCGCAATCCCTCTCGAAGGCGAAATCGGGCATTGGGCGCAGGAGACACGAGCGGGGCCGAGTTGGGCAAGGGGCTTTTGGGAGTTTTCAGTTTTCAGTGATCAGTCGTCAGTCGAGGGCGCCACTGACACCTGATCACTGACGACTGACAACTATCTTTGCTCCCACCCCCAGCCCCAACGCCGCGTCGGCGCGGCCGAGATTGACCGCGATCTCGGCGAGGCCGTTGGAGTTTTCGTACCAGAAGGCCTGGCCTTCCGGCACGGCGGAGAAGGTGGCGGCGCGCGGGATCGGGCGGCCGGCGGCGAGGAGGGTGGCGTCGGCCGGGATGGTCGCGGCGCGCAGGCCGGTGAGCGCGTTGCCGTAATGGTCGATATAGACGATCTCGGCGAGATCGTCGGGCCAGTCCGGGCGGCGGCCGAACCCGGCCGGGCGCGGCTCGCTCGCCACCGAATCGCCGCGCGCCAGCATGGCGGCGACCGGGGCGAAGAGGTCGCGGCCGTGGAAGCTCGCCGAAAGCCCGGCCGGGCGCCAGGCGATCTCGGCGACCCGCGCCTCGGTGGCGCGGCGGCGGACGAGCTCGAAGAGGCCGTTATCGGGGCCGACATAGCGGCGCCCGTCGGCCTCGACCACGAGCGGCGCGCGGGCGCCGCCGACGCCGGGATCGACCACCGCCAGGAACACGGTCCCGGCCGGGAACCAGGCGGCATAGGCGGCGAGCAGATAGGCGGATGCCCGGGGGTTGCGGCTCGGCGCGTCGGCGAAGAGGTCGATGACGGGCACGCCCGGCGCCAGGCGGTGCAGCACCGCCTTCATCTGCCCGGTATAGGGCCCGGCAAGGCCGAAATCGGTGAAGAGGGCAATCATGAAGTTGTCAGTTTTCAGTGGTCAGTTGTCAGTTTGGCGGCCAGCCTCGCTACTGAAAACTGATAACTGACAACTGACAACTGTTACTTGACCTTGGACCGCGGCGCTGCATGCTGGCCCCCGTGTACACGCTCTTTCACGACGACAAGCGGACGCGGCCGCCGGTGCAGCGGCTGTGGCGCGAGGCGGTGTCGGCGGCGACGCCGATGCCGCGCCAGGTGATCCTCGCCGCGGCGCGGGCGGCGCCGGCCGGGGACGGGCATCCGGTGCTGCTGGTGCCGGGCTTCCTGCGCGGCGAGGGCTATATGCGGCCGCTGCAGCGCTTCCTGCGGGCGCGGGGCTATGCCGTCTATGGCTGGCGGCTCGGCGTCAATGTCGGCCCGACCGAGCGGGCGCTGGACGGGCTCGAGCGCCGGCTCGCCGAGATCGTGGCGCGCGAGGGGCGGCCGGCGAGCCTGATCGGCCACAGCCTCGGCGGCGCCTTCGTCCGCGAGCTTGCCAAGCAGCGGCCGGAGCAGGTGCGCCAGCTGATCGTGCTGGCGAGTCCGATCCGCCTGCCGACCGCGAGCCAGCTCGAGCCGCTCTATCGCATGCTGGCGCGCTGGCACAGTCCCAATTCCTCGAGCCTCTATGCCGGGCTCAACGAGCCGCCCGGCGTGCCGGTGACGGCGCTCCACACCCGCAGCGACGGCATCGTGGCCTGGCAGAGCTGTCTCGAGGCCGAGGGTCCGCGCCGCGAGAACATCGAGATCAAGGGCCCGCACAGCACCATGGCGCGCAGCCCCGCGGCCTGGCGCGTCATCGCCGACCGTCTCGCCCAGCCCGAGGGCGAGTGGCGGCCTTATGGCATGCGCTGACGAGCGCTGACGCGCACACCGCGTCTACCTGCTGAGCGCCTTGCCCGCGAAAAGCGGGCATCCAGAGCTGCATCCCTGGATTCCGGCTCTCCGCTGCGCTTCGGCCGGAAAGGCGAGGGGTAGGGCGGCCAAAAGGCGGGGGGTGGCGAGGCTAGAACAGCGCGAGCTGATCGCCCTTCTGCGGCGGGCGGCGGAACTGGGTGGTGTCGAGATGGAGGCCGCGGCGGCGCTCGTTGAGGCCGAGCCGCTTGCAGGCTGCGGCAAAGCGCGCCTGCAGCAGCTCGGCATAGGCGCCGGTGCCGGTCATGCGCTTGCCGAACTCGGCGCGATAGGTCTTGCCCTCGCGCGACTGGCGAATCAGCGACATGACATGGCGCGCCTTGCCCGGCGCATGCGCTTCGAGCCATTCCTCGAAGAGCTGCGTCAGCTCCAGCGGCAGGCGCAGCAGGATATAGCCGGCGCCGATCGCGCCCGCTTGACTCGCCGCCGCCAGGATATCGTCGAGCTCGTGATCGTTGAGCGCGGGGATCATCGGCGAGGCCAGCACGCTCACCGGCACGCCGGCCTCGGCCAGCGCGCGCACGGTGTCGAGCCGGCGCTGCGGCGTCGCGGCGCGCGGCTCGAGATGGCGCGCGAGGTCGCGGTCGAGGGTGGTGATGGAGATGGCGACGCTGGCGAGGTTCTTCGCCGCCATCGGCGCCAGGATGTCGAGGTCGCGCCGGACCAGCGTCGATTTGCTGACCACGCCGACGGGGTGGTTGAAGTCGCGCAGCACCTCGAGCACGCCGCGGGTGATGCGGTGCTCGCGCTCGACCGGCTGGTAGGGATCGGTGTTGGAGCCCAGCGCGATCACCTTGCAGCGATAGGAGGGCTTGGCGAGCTCGGCGCGCAGCAGCTCCGGCGCCGCGGGCTTGGCGAAGAGCCGCGTCTCGAAATCGAGGCCGGGCGAGAGGCCGAGATAGGCATGGGTCGGCCGCGCGAAGCAATAGATGCAGCCATGCTCGCAGCCGCGATAGGGGTTGATCGACTGCTCGAAGGGAATGTCGGGCGACTCATTGCGGGCGATGATGCTGCGGGTGGCGTCGACCGTCACGGTGGTGCGCAGCGGCGGCGGCTCGTCCTCGGAATCGTCGGGCCGGCGCCAGCCGTCATCGACAGCGCTGCGCGTCTCGCGGTCGAAGCGCGGCGCGGGGTTGCCGACGGCGCCGCGCCCCTTGCGCGGACGGGAGGGCAGGCTGTCGTCCATGAACGCCCATGCTAGGTGGTCGTCAAGAACATATCAAGAACAAATGAAGGTGCGGCAAGGTCCGCTGGATCGATGGCGTGCGTCCTTCGACTGCTCGCTACGCTCGCGCTCAGGATGAGGAAATTTTCTTTGTGCCATCAAGAAGTTACCTCATCCTGAGCTGACGTGCGGAACACGCTACGGCGTCGGGCGGAAGATCAGGAGTGCGGCGGGCGTGGGTTGGGGCGGAGCGGCGGCGCCAGCGCCGGCGGGGGCCGGCGTGGCAGGCTGCCCGGCGAGGACCGCAGGCACCGCGACGATCAGCCGGTCGAGCTTGGGGATGAAGAGGCCGGTGCGCGCGCCGGCGCCGGTCGGCAGGCTCGCGAGGCGCCGATAGCCCTTGCCGCTGCGCTCCACCACGTCGAGCACGCCCTCGCCGCAGATGACATAGAGCCGATGGCGGGCAGTGTCGGCGAAGGCGTCGCCGGCATCCAGGCAGGTCGGCAGCGTGGCGAGCGCGCTGCCATTCTTGGGCGCGATCACGGCGAGCTGCGGCGGGCGGCGGAAGAAGGTGACGATGCGCTCGCCGTCGAGCGCCAGCGGGCCGTTGTCGCGGCCGTCATGCAGCACGAGCGTCTTCGCCACCGTGTCGGTGGCGCGGTCGATGATCGCGAGCTCATGCGCGGCGCCGACATTGACCAGGAGCTGCTTGCCGTCCGGCGTCAGCGCCATGCCCTCGGGATGCTCGCGCAGCCCGATGTCGGCGCGGCGATGCCGGGTGCGGTCGTCGATCACCGAGACGACGCCGGCGCCGCGGCCGACATAGACGAGGCGCGCGGCGGGATCGACGACGATCTGGTCGGGCTCCGGCCCCAGCGCGATGGTCTCGGCCGGGGCGAGGGTCTCGCCGTGAAACAGGCGCAGCGCGCCGTCGAGCCCGCTCGAGACGTAGAGCGTGTCGCTCGCCGGCACATAGCCCAGGCCGCGCGGCTCCTGCAGGCGCCGCAGCAAGAGCACGACCTTGCGCTGCGCGAGATCGACGACGCCGACGCTGTCATTGACGGGCTCGGCGAGGAAGATCCGCCGCCGCGCGACATCGGCGGCGAGATGGTCGAGCCGGCCGATGATGTCGGGCAGCGCGATCCGCGCCTCGAGCTGCAGCGGCGCCTCGGCGCGCGCCGGTGCGGCGCCGAGCAGCAGCACGGCGATGGCGATGAGGACGATCCCTCTCATGCCGCGCTCATAGAGCGAAGCCCGCGGCGGGGGCAAGCGGCGCCTATGCCCGCCGAGGTCGTCATGCGCGGGCTTGTCCCGCGCATCCACGCCTTGCAGCACGCTCGTGGCAAGACGTGGATGGCCGGGACTCGGCCTTCGGCCGGCCCGGCCATGACGATTGGAGAGTGACGAGGAAGGCGCCGCGGCGTGATTGGCGCCGCTCTCTGCGCACAGTAAGGTTCGCCCATGCGCGCCCCGGGCGATCCGCCGCTCTCCATCGTCATTCCGGCGCTCGATGCCGCGCTGACACTGCCGGCCGTATTGCGTTCGCTCGAGGAAGGACGCGCGGCCGGGTTGCTGCGCGAGGTGCTGGTGGTGGATGGCGGCTCCGGCGACGCGACCGCGACGCTCGCCCGCGCCGAGGGCGCGCGCGTGCTGGCAGCGCCCCGCGGACGCGGCCGCCAGCTCGCCGCCGGCGGCGCCGCGGCGGCGGGGGCGTGGCTGCTCTTCCTGCACGCCGACACGCGGCTCGCGCCGGGCTGGTCGGCGGCGGCCCGCGCCTTCATCGCCGCCGAGGAGAATGGCCGGCGCGCGGGATATTTCCGGCTGCGCCTCGACGATGCCGCGCGCGCGGCGCGGCGGATCGAGGCGGGGGCGCGCTGGCGCGCGCGGCTTCTGGGCCTGCCCTATGGCGATCAGGGGCTGCTGCTGGCGGCGGCGCTTTATCGGGCGCTTGGCGGCTTCCGGCCGCTGCCCTTGATGGAGGATGTCGATTTCGCCCGCCGCCTCGGCCGCCGCCGGCTGATGCCGCTCGCCGCCGAGGCCGTCACCTCGGCGGCGCGCTATCGCCGCGACGGCTATGTCGCGCGGCCGCTGCGCAACCTGGCCTGCCTCGCGCTCTATTTCCTGGGCGTGCCGCCGCGCGCGCTGCTCAGGTTCTATCGCTGATGCCGGCGCGCCATCTCGTCATCTTCCTGCGCGCGCCGCGGCTGGGGCGGGTCAAGTCGCGGCTCGCCGCCGGCATCGGCGATGTCGCGGCACTGCGCTTCTATCGCGAGACCAGCGCGCAAGTGCTGCGCCGGCTCGCGTCCGACCGGCGCTGGCGCAGCGAGCTCTGGGTGACGCCCGACCGCGACCGGGGCGCGCCCTGGCCGGTGCGGGTGCCGACACGCGGCCAGGGGCAGGGCGATCTCGGAGTGCGCATGGCGCGGGTCTTCGCCGCGCTGCCGCCGGGCCCGGCGGTGATCATCGGTTCCGACATTCCCGACATCACGCGCGCCCACATCGCCGAAGCGTTCCGCGCGCTCGGCCGCACCGAAGCGGTGTTCGGTCCAGCCGCCGATGGCGGCTACTGGCTGGTCGGGCTGCGCCGCCGGCCGCGGGTCCCGCGCGGGCTCTTCGCGCAGGTGCGCTGGTCGAGCCCGCACGCGCTCGCCGACACGCTCGCGGGGCTGCCGCGCGGCATGAGCGTGGCGCGGCTGGCGCTGCTGCACGATATCGACGACGCCGCGGATTACGCGCGCTGGCGGCAGGCGGGTAAGAAAGATTAACGCAGACGCGAGTAACGGCGCGGTGTGCGCCCAAGATTTACTCACTTCTTCGTTTCCTGGCGATCCTGAATTATTTGTCATGCGTCGGCGGCGCCGGCGTTTGCCATGCTGGGCCGTCGTCGGTGCGCGATCCAAACGCCGGCATAAGAATCGCCGGCAACGCACCGGGCGGCAGCAACCAGGGAGGTTCACCCATGACGAGACCGTCTTTCCTCGGAGCCACCGCGCTGTGCGGTGCGCTCCTCGCCGCCCCGGCCATGGCGGCAGACACGAATGGCCCGGGCGTCACCAGCACCGAGATCACCCTCGGCCAGACCATGCCCTACAGCGGACCGGCTTCCGCCTATGGCACCATCGGCAAGTCCGAGGCCGCCTATTTCGCGATGATCAATGCCGAGGGCGGCATCAACGGCCGCAAGATCAAGCTGATCAGCCTCGATGACAGCTACAGCCCGCCCAAGACCGTGGAGCAGACGCGCCGCCTGGTCGAGCAGGAGAACATCCTGGCCGATTTCAGCCCGCTGGGCACGCCGACCAATACGGCGATCCAGAAATATCTCAACGCGAAGAAGGTGCCGCAGGTCTTCGTCGCGACCGGCGCCACCAAATGGGGCAATCCCAAGGAGTTTCCGTGGACCATGGGTTGGCAGCCCGCTTATCAGACGGAGGGCCATGTCTACGCCCATTACCTGCTCGAGCACATGCCCAATGCCCGGATCGGCATCCTCTACCAGGACGACGATTACGGCAAAGACTACGTCAAGGGCCTGACCGACGGGCTCGGCGACAAGGCGAAGACGATGATCGTCAAGGAGGTCAGCTACGAGACCACCGACACCAGCATCGATTCGCAGATCATCACGCTGCAATCCTCGGGCGCCAACGTGTTCTACAACGTGACGACGCCGAAATTCGCCGCACAGGCGATCCGCAAGGTGCATGACCTCGGCTGGAAGCCGCTGCAGCTGCTGAACTCGGTGTCGAACTCGGTGGGCGCGGTGCTGACCCCGGCGGGGCTCGACGCCTCGGTTGGCATCATCAGCGTCGAATACGGGAAGGACCCGACCGATCCGAAGTGGCAGAGCGATCCCGGCTACAAGCAGTGGCTCGCCTGGATGGAAAAGTACTATCCCGATGGCGACAAGAAGGACGCGTTCAACGTCTTCGGCTACAGCGAAGCGGCGACGATGGTGCAGGTGCTGAAGCAGTGCGGCAACGATCTCTCGCGCGAGAACGTGATGAAGCAGGCCGCCAACCTCAAGGATCTGTCGCTGCCGATGCTGCTGCCCGGCATCACCATCAACACCAGCCCGACCAATTTCTACCCGATCCGCCAGGAGCAGCTCGCCAAGTTCAACGGCAAGACCTGGGAGCTGTTCGGCGAAGTGGTGGCGATGGGGAAATAGGCGCGACGCGCACAGCGCGTCGTCGCCGGCGGGCGACAGCGCCCCGGATTTGATCCGGGGCGCGAGAGCCCGCACGGTGGGGGCGATTCTCCCACCTCTTCCTAAATCCTTCTCCGCCCGCAAGGGCGGAGAAGGACTTTCTCCGAGCAAACATGCTAGCGCGTCTTCAGATGCTCCTGCAGGCGCGGCATGAGCTCGGCGAGGTTGCAGGGGCGCAGGCGATTGTCGAGCTGGTGCTTGATGATGTCCTCCCAGCCGTCGCGGCAGGCGCCGGGAGATCCCGGCAGCGCGAAGAGATAGGTCCCGCCGGCGACGCCGGCGGTGGCGCGGCTCTGCAGCGTCGAGGTGCCGATCTTCTGGTAGCTGAGCCAGCGGAAGAGCTCGCCGAAACCGGCGATCTCCTTCTCGTAGACGGCGTGGAAGGCCTCGGGCGTGACGTCGCGGCCGGTGACGCCGGTGCCGCCAGTGGCGATCACGACGTCGATGGCGGGATCGGCGATCCAGGCCTCGAGCGCGGCGATGATCGCCGCCTGGTCGTCGCGCACGATGCGGCGCGCGGCCACGCGATGGCCGGCGGCGGTGATCAGCTCGACGAGGGTGCGGCCGGAGACGTTGTCGGCCTCGCCGCGCGTGTCGGAGACGGTGAGGACGGCGATGCTGACGGCGAGGAACGGGCGCGACTCATCAATTCTCGGCATGGCGGCGATCCGGCTCTGTCGTGCTGTCGAGCGCGGTATAGGTCGGCCAGTGCCCGGCGGCAAGCGCATCGAGGTCGGGCGTCGGCTGCCCCAGGCGCTCGCGGTAGATCCAGTAATTGGCGAGGACGTGGAGCGTGAAGTTGCGCGTCTCGCGCGAGGGAATGCTCTCGATATAGAGCAGCGGATCCTTCGCCACCTCCGACGAGGACTGCCAGCGCTGCAGCGCGCCGGGGCCGCAATTATAGGCGGCGGCGATGAGCACCAGATTATCGCCGATGCGGTCCTGCTCGATCAGGCTGGTGATGTATTCCTGGGCCAAGGTCAAATTGAGCTCGGGCTCGGCGAGCGCGCCATGGGCGCGCCCGCGCGGGCTGCGCTCGAGCGCCACGCCGGCGCGCTTGGCCATGGCATGCGCGGTCGCGGGCATGAGCTGCATCAGCCCCACCGCGCCGGCGTTGCTGTGCACATCGGTGAGGAATTGCGATTCCTGCCGCATCACCGCGAAGAGCAGCGCCCGGTCGACGGTGAAGCCGCCGAGCGGCGTCCAGCGCGGCACCGGATAGAGCGCGGGGTCGCGATGGCGCCCGCCGCTCTCGGCGGCGAGCCCGGCGAGCTGCAGGCTGAGCGCCGGCATGTTGGCGCGATCGGCGACCGCGACCAGCGCCTCCAGCAGCTCCGGCACGGCGCGCGCGGCGAGCGCGCGCAGCTCGGCCTCGGCGCGCGCCGGCTCGCCGACCTGCAGCAGCGCCAGCGCGCGGCGCCCTTCCGGCGCCGTCGACAGCATGTCGGCATCGACCTCGGTGAAGGGCACGGTGTCGAAATCGAGATAGGCATCGACCCCCAGCGTGCGCCGCGCCAGCAGGCCGTAGAAGGTGCGGGGATGCTCGGCGGCGATGCCGAGCCAGTAGCCGAAGAGCTCGGGCCGGTGGTTGCGCAGCTCGACCCGCGCCGCCCAGAAGGCGGCGGCCGACACCGTCCAGCTCGACTGGCCGGGCGAGCGCACCACCGCCTGGAAATGCGTGCCGGCCTCGGCGTAGCGGCCGAGTCGCCAGGCGGCGAGGCCGGCCTGCCAATGGGCGGCGGCGGCGAAGGCGGGGCTGTAGGTCGCGGCGCTGAGGCTCAGCGCCTCCTGCACCTTGCCCAGCGCCAGATATCCCGCCGAGATCTCGGTGCGCAGCTCGTCCTGCTGGGCCAGCGTGAGCAGATGCTTGGCATCGTACCCCGCCAGGGTCAGCTCGGCCCGGCGCGGCTCGCGCGCGGCCATGGCGGCGATGTCGCGACGCAGCTGCGCGGCCTGGCGGCGGTCGGCGGCGGAGAGCTTGCGCTCGTCGGCGCTGGCGAAATCCTCGTCGAGGCTGCGCCGCGCGAGCGTGGCCACGGTCGGCCGGGCGGGCAGGCGGGCGCCGGCGGGATGGCGGCGGAGCGCCAGCTGGTAGATCGCCTTGGCCTCGGCCTCGTCGGCATGGGCGTTCAGCCAGGCGGCCAGCTCGCCATAGCTCGCATGGTAGCCGGGATGGAGGTAGCGCTGCGCCTCGACCGCGCCGAGCAGCACCGGATCCCGGATGTCGCGGATCTCGCGATCGGCCTCGGCCCAGCGGCGCGCCTCCTGCAGGGCGAAGATGCGGCGGTATGTCGCCGCGTCGCCGGGGGTGAGCACGGTCGGCAGGTCGGCGTCGCGCAGGCTGTCGTTGTCGTTGCCGGGGGTGAGGGCCGAGGTGCGGACAGACTGCGCCCTTGCGCTGCCGGGGAGCGTCGCCAGAGTGCCGGGCAGGATGACGGCGAGAGTGACAAAAAAACCGAATCTCGCCAAAGTCTTGCCCGGCCGGAGGTCATGTCTCCTGCCCTGCATGCCCACGCCAATAGACTATTGCCCAAGCGGCTGGCAAGCTAAAACACGCGTCAAATTTTAGGCAATTTTTATTGATCGGCGAGTTGCTTACGGATTCCCGTAGGTTACTGTCCGTCCTTCAACCGTGACTGGAGCGCCAGCAGGTCCTTCCAGGCTTCGCCTTTTCGGGCGGGGCTCCTGAGCAGGAAGGAGGGGTGGTAGGTCGCGATCGCCGGGACCGTCGCCTCCAGCCCCTCGACCTCGAGATCGAACCAGCGGCCGCGCAGCCGCATGATGCCGTCGCTGCGCCGCAGCAGGGCGCTGGTCGCGGTGCCGCCGGCCAGCATCACCACCCGCGGCCGCACCAGGGCGATGTGGCGCCAGACGAAGGGCAGGCAGGTGGCGGTCTCCTCCGGGGTCGGCTTGCGGTTGCCGGGCGGGCGCCAGAACAGCACGTTGGTGATGTAGGCGTTCTTCTGCCGGTCATAGCCGATCGCCGCCAGCATGCGGTCGAGGAGCTGGCCGCTGCGGCCGACGAAGGGCCGGCCGAGCCGGTCCTCGTCGGCGCCGGGCGCCTCGCCGATCACCATCAGCGCCGCACCCGCCGCGCCCTCGCCGAAGACGGTGTTGGTGGCGGTGCGCTTCAAGGCGCAGCCGGTGAAGCCGCGCACCGCGCTCTCGAGCTCGGCGAGGCTGGCGGCCGCCTGCGCCAGCGCTCGCGCCCCGGCGGCTGCCTCCGGCGCGGCGGTCGGCGGCGTGGCGCGCGGCATCGCCGGCGTCGGCGGCACCGGCCGCGGCGGTGCGGGCTCGGGGCGCGGCGGCGGCGGCGCGGGGGGTGCGACGGTCGGCGCCAACCGGTCGGCCGCCTCGGCGCCGATCGCCTCGTCGGCGCCCATCGCGACATACCAGCGCAGCAGCTCCGCGAGCGCCTGCCTCTGATCCATGGTTGCAGGTCATAGCTCGGCTCTGGCTCTTTAAGAAGCATTCACTATAGTGGCGGCGGTTGGACGGCCGCTCAGGCCGCGTCAGGGTGCAAGCCGGGGCCCGCTTCGCCGGGACCGCGGGCGCAGAGGACGATGAAGGAAACACCACGATTGCAGCGATGGTTGGCGGCCGGACGCGCCGGCGCGGCGGCGTGCATCATCGCCGCGATGGCGGGCTGCGCCGCGACGGGCGGGGCCGGCAGCGCCGATGAGGCGCCGCCGCCGGCGGCGCCGATGAGCGCGCTCGGGGCCTATCTCGCCGCGCGCCATGCGCAGCAGGTGCGCGACTATGCCGACGCGGCCGACTACATGAACCACGCGCTGGCGCTCGATCCCACCAATTTCGATCTGCTGCTGCGCACCTTCGTGCTGCGGGTCAGCGAGGGACATCTCGACGAGGCGGTGCCGCTGGCGCGGCAGATCGTGCAGATCGACCAGACCGGCGGGCTGGCGCAGGTGGTGCTGCTGCTGCAGGAGGTGAAGACCGGCGACTTCAAGGCCGCGGCCGGACGCGCGCGGCTGCTGCCCAACGAAGGCGCGCAGCGGCTGGCGGCGCCGCTGCTGCTGGCGTGGTGCGAGGAAGGCGCGCAGCGCCCGGCGCCGGCGCTGCAGGCGCTGAACGGGCTCGACGCGCTGCACGGCGTCCAGATGCTGAAGGATCTGCATGCGGCGCTGATCAACGACTATGCCGACCGCATCGAGGATGCCGAGGCCGCCTATGCCCGCGCGCTCGGCGACCAGCAGCATCTGACCTGGCGCACCGCCGAGCTGGCCGGCAATTTCTACGAGCGCCACGAGCACAGCGAGGAGGCGCGCCGGCTCTACCAGCGGCTCGACGGCGGCGAGCAGGGGGCGGCGATCACCGCCGCGGCGCTGCAGCGCATCGCCAAGGGCATCGTGCCGCCGCGCATCATCGCCAGCCCGCGCGACGGCATCGCCGAGGCGCTGTTCGATCTCGCCAGCGTGCTCGATCAGCGCGAGACGCTCGACGCCTCGCTGGTCTATGCCCGGCTCGCGCTCTACCTCCGGCCGGATTTCCCGCTGGCCCAGCTGCTGCTCGCCGAGATCGACGAGGACCAGCAGCACACCGAGGACGCGCTGGCGCAATACCGCGCCATCGATCCGAAATCGCCGCTGGGCTGGACGGCGCAGCTGCGCGAAGCGATGGCGCTCGATGCGCTCGGCCGCACCGACGAGGCGGCGGACGCGCTGAAGCAGATGGCGGCCGAGCGGCCGCAGGATCCCGAGCCGCTGGTCGAGCTCGGCGACCTGCTGCGCGGGCGCGGGCGCTTCGGCGAGGCCGTCGATGCCTATGACGCGGCGATCGCCCTCGTCGGCAAGCCCGAGCCGGGCCAGTGGCGGCTCTATTACAGCCGCGGCTCGGCGCTGGAGCGATCGGGCCAGTGGGCGCGCGCCGAGACCGACCTCAAGCATGCGCTGGAACTGCAGCCGGACCAGCCGCTGGTGCTGAACTATCTCGGATATTCCTGGATCGACCGCGGCGAGCATCTGCGCGAGGGGCTGCAGATGGTGAAGCGCGCGGTCGAGCTGCGGCCCGATGACGGCTACATCGTCGACAGCCTGGGCTGGGCCTATTACCGCCTCGGCGAGTTCGGCAATGCGACGCACCTGCTCGAGAAGGCGATCGAGCTGCTGCCCGAGGACCCCACCGTCAACGACCATCTCGGCGACGCCTATTGGCAGCAGGGCCGCGTCATCGAGGCGCGCTATCAATGGCGCCGCGCGCTGCAGTTCAAGCCCGATTCCGACCTGGTCAAGACGATCGAGGCGAAGCTCGATCACGGCATCGCCAAGCTGCCGCCGCAGGCGGCGACCAAGGGCGGCTGAGCCCGCGGCTGATGACGCGGCGCTGGCCGGCGGCGGCGAAGCTCAACCTCTATCTCCACGTGCTCGGACGCCGCGCGGACGGCTATCACCTGCTCGACAGCCTCGTCGCCTTCGCCGCGGTCGGCGACGAGATCACGGCCGAGCCCGCCGCGTCGCTGTCGCTCGAGGTGAGCGGGCCGCAGGCGGCGGCGCTGGCGGGCGATCGGGCCGACAATCTGGTATGGCGCGCGGCGCTGCTGCTCGCCGCCGAGACCGGGCGGGCGCCGGCCGCGGCGCTCAGCCTGGTGAAGCGCCTGCCGGTCGCCTCCGGCATCGGCGGCGGCTCGAGCGATGCGGCGGCGAGCCTTAGGGCGCTCGACGCGCTGTGGCGGCTGGGATTGGACGAGGCGCGACTCGCGGCGATCGGCGCGCGGCTCGGCGCCGACGTGCCGGTGTGCCTGGCGGCGCGCGCCTCGTGGCTCGGCGGCATCGGCGAGAGCGTCGAGCCCGCGCCCGACCTGCCGCCGGTCTGGGCGCTGCTGGTCAATCCCGGCTTGGCGCTGGCGACGCCGGCGGTGTTCAAGGCGCGCGCGGGCGCGTTCTCGGCGCCGGCGCGGTTCACCGCGATGCCGGCGGACGCCGCGGGGCTCGCGGCGCTGCTGGCCGGGCGGCGCAACGATCTCACCGCGGCGGCGGCGGCGCTGATGCCGGAGATATCGGCGGTGCTGGCGCGGCTCGAGCGGCTCGAGGGCGCGCTGATGGCGCGGATGAGCGGCAGCGGCGCCACCTGCTTCGCGCTCTTCGCCGATGGCGAGGCGGCCGCGGCCGCGGCAACGCGGCTCGGCGCCGAGGAGAGGCGCTGGTGGGTGGCGGCGGGGAGGCTGCGCTAGCGCGACGCCGCAGGCGTCGTCGCTGGCGGGCGCCAGCGGTTGCTCTTGCAACCGCGAAAGCCCGCACGGTGGGGGCTAACCGGCACGGTGCGGCTCCCGCGCTTGCTGACGCAAGCGCTGACGCCGCCAGGGACGGCCGCGCAGGGCGCGGCCGCCCTAGGGCTTCACCGATTTCTGCAGCTCGCCGATGCGCGCCTGCGCCGCCTTGAGCTGCGGCGCGGCAAGTTCCTTGGCCAGGCGCTCGACGCCGCGCTCGGCGCCGGCATCGCCCTTGGCGGCGGCGATCGCGTACCAGGCATAGGCGTCGATCGCGGATTTCTCGACGCCTTCGCCATGCTCGTAGAGAAAGGCCAGGTTGTACTGCGCATCGACGAGGCCGAGCTCGGCGGCGCGGCGAAACCATTGCGCCGCCTCGCCCATGTCGCGCTCGGCGCCGATGCCCTTGGCCGCGGCATAGCCCAGCGTGAGCGCGGCGCTGGCATTGCCTTGCGCCGCCGCCTTGCGATACCACGCCAGCGCCTGCGGCGGATCGCGCGCGACGCCGAAGCCGTTCTCGCACAGCACGCCATAATCATATTCCGCCTCGGCGAGGCCGCTCTCGGCGGCGGCGCGCAGCAGCGGCGCCGCGCGCGCGTAATCCTTGTCGACGCCCTTGCCCAGCGCGTAGAGCGTGCCCAGGCGATATTGCGCCAGCGCATCGCCGCCGCGGGCGCGCGGCTCGAGCCAGGCGGCGAGAGCCTTGGGATCGCTCGGCTCGGCCGTCGTCGGCGCGGCGGGCGGCGGCAGCGCCACGGTCACGTTCTGCGCCGGCGGCAAGGCGACGCGGATGCCGCCGCCGGGCGGCTCGGCCAGGAAGGCGAAGCCCGCGACCAGCAGCAGCGGCAGCGCCAGCATCGCGGCGAGGCGGACCCAGCCGCGCCGCGCGCCCGCGGCGGCGAGCGGCTCGGACGCGGCAGCGCCGGGCGGCAGCACGGTGGTCTCGCCCGGCCCGGCGCAGGCGCGGCGAATGGCGCGCTCGAGCCAGGCTTCGAGCGACAGCCCGGCGGCGCGCGCCGCCTGCTCGGCGAGGCGGAAGCTGGCGCCGTCGAGCAGCTCCTCGCTCCAGACCGCGCCGGCGCCCTGGGCTTGCGGCATCAGGCCTTGCCTTTCCCGGCGCGCGCCTGCTTCAGCGCATCGTCGCTGGCGCTGCCGAGCGCCAGCGCCGCCCGCGCCAGCCGCTCGGGATCCTCGGCATCGAGCAGCGCATAGGCGTCCTCGGCCGAGAGCGCGCGCCGCTCGATCATCTGGCGCAGATGCGGCGGCAAGGTCAGCAGCCGCAGCGCGCGGGCGATCTGCGGCTGCGGCCGGCCGACGCCGCGCGCGATCTCGCCGGCGTTGAGGCCGAATTCGGTGATCAGGCGAAAATAGGCACGCGCCGCGTCGAGCGGCGGCATCTCGGCGGAGCGCAGCGTCTGGGCGAGCAGCGCCAGCGCCTTCTGCGCCGCGCCGGCGCCCACCGTGTCGGGCGCCACGCGCTCGAGCGCGCTGGTGGCGCGGATCACCTGGGCGAGCCATTGCGCCAGCGGCAGCCGCGCCGCGGCCGCCGCGGCCTCGGCCATGCGACGCACCTCCCGCGGCAGCCGCGCCGGCTGCCAGCGACCGGGAACCGCGCTCATCCGTCCACTTCCCCGCCTTGCGGCATGAGGCGAAGTATAAGCAACCGGCGCGCGGGTTGCAGCGACAAGCGGCGTCGCACTTGAGAAAAATCCGCGCGGAGCGGCGATTGACGCGGCATTCCCGGCGCGCGTAAGGTGTCCGCTTTCGCCAGAACGTGCCGGGGAGCATGGGCAAGTTGGACGATGCGGTGAAGCGCCTGGAACGGGCAGTGGCGCGGCTCGAAAAGGCGCTGGGCCGCGCCGCAGACGCGGATGCGGCGCGTCACGGTGCGCTCGCCGCCGCCCAGGCGGATTACGTGGCGCTGCTGGAGACGACGGACAGCGTGGCCGGCAGGCTCGACGCGGCGATCCTGCGCCTCGACCGCGCGCTGGAGGGCTGATGGCGCAGATCACCATCACGATCAACGGTCGCAATTATCCCGTCGCCTGCAATGACGGCGAAGAGCACCGCACCGAGGAGCTCGGGCGCTATGTCGACGCCAAGGTGAGGAGCTTCGTGCGCGAGCTGGGGCAGATCGGCGAGACGCGCCTGCTGGTGCTGGCGGCGCTGGTGCTGGCCGACGAGCTGGCCGATTGCCAGGCCGGCGCCGGCCGGCCGATGCAGATCGACGATCTCGGGCCCGGCGAGGCGCGCGCCGCCGCCGGCATCGAAAATCTCGCGCAACGCATCGAAGCGATTGCGGCGCGGCTCGAGACGGCCCACATTTAGGGCGAGGATGGGGCTGCGCGGCGCGTCAGGTCGCACGAACCCCGGGGCCGATATCTACCTCAAGGGGGCTGTCCCTGCCGGGACCGTGGTCTCGGTATATGGCTCCCACCTGCGTAAGCGGGCCACGAGGGTTAAGCAATGCCAACGGCCGATGTGGCTCCATCCTCGCCTTGCTTCTTCGTCTCGGCGCTTCTCCCCCGCGCAGGATGATGGTTAACGGCCGGCCGGCGCCGGCGGGAAGGACGGGTCCAGCATGAGGCTGCTGCTGTGCGGCGACATCGTCGGCCGCTCCGGCCGCGAGGTGGTGATCGCCCATATGCCGCGCCTCAGGCGCGACCTCGCCCTCGACTTCGTCGTCGCCAATGGCGAGAACGCGGCGCATGGCTTCGGCATCACCGACAAGATCTGCGCCGAGCTCTACGCCGCCGGGGTCGATGTCATCACCACCGGCAACCATGTCTGGGACAAGCGCGAGATCATTCCCTATATCGACGGCGATCCCCGCCTGCTGCGGCCGATCAACTTCCCGCCGGGCACGCCGGGCAAGGGGCACGGCGTCTTCGCGCTCGCCGACGGGCGCAAGCTCATGGTGGTGAACGCCATGGCGCGTCTCTTCATGGACGCGATCGACGATCCCTTCGCCGGGGTCGAGCGGCTGCTGGCGGATTATCCGCTGGGCGGCGCGGTCGACGCCATCCTGGTCGATTTCCACGGCGAGGCGACCTCGGAGAAGATGTCGATGGGGCATTTCTGCGACGGCCGCGTCTCCGCCGTCGTCGGCACGCACAGCCATGTGCCCACGGCCGATGCGCAGATCCTCGTGAAGGGCACGGCCTACATGACGGATGCGGGCATGTGCGGCGATTACGACAGCGTCATCGGCATGCAGAAGGAGGCGGCGGTGACGCGCTTCGTGCGCAAGATGCCGGGCGAGCGGCTGCAGGTCGCGGAAGGCGAGGGCACGCTCTGCGCCGCTTTCATCGAGACCGACGACGCCACCGGCCTGGCGCGACGCATCGCGCCGCTCAGGCTGGGCGGCAGGCTGCAGCCGCACTGGCCGCTGGGCGAGCACGCTGCGGCGACCGCCGAGCGCTAGGGTCGGGACTCAATTCGGCTAAGCTCGATCGGTGCGGCTCCCGCCGTTGCTGACGCAGCGGCTGACGCCGCCTCGGACGAATTCGCCGCGCGAATTCGCCTAGCGCCGCGCGTCGAGCGCGCGGTAAAGCGGCTCCAGCCATGCTTCGGCAAGCGCGCGCAGCGCCGGCGGCGGATCGCGCCGCTCCGGCGGATCGCCGGCGAAGAGCCGCCGCGCCGGATCCTTGGCGTGGTAGCGCGCTTCCTGCTGCAGCGCCGCGATCTCCTCGGCGCCGAGCGCCAATCCCAGCACCGGCGCGATGCGGCTCCAGACCGCGTCGGGCAGCTCGCGGTAGTCGACGGTGAGCGCGTCCGCCGCCGCGGCCGCGCGCAGCAGCGCCGCGAGCGCGTGGGTGCAGAAGCCGGCGGCGTCGAGCGTCGCGAGCTCGGCCGGCGGGATGGCGAAGAGGCGGTTGGCCTCGCGCGGCGCGTGGCGCAGCTCCAGCCAGGCCGGCGGGTCGGCGGCGAGCGAGGCCATGACCTCGAGCGGCCGGCGCTGCACCCACACGATCTTCGCCGCGGGGAAGGCGCGGCGGAAGAGGTCGAGCCGCGCCACGTTCCAACTCGAGAGCTTCAGCACGTAATGCCGCTCGTCGCCGAAGCGGCGGCGGCCGAGGGCGCGCACCAGCAGGCGCAGCAGCCGCGCCGTCTCCGCCTCGCCCAAGAGGTCGGGTCCGGCGAGCAGCAGGGTGTTGACCGGCTTCGGCTCGGCCACCACCAGCATGCCGGGCAGCCGCGACAGCAGCCGCGACACCACGGTCGAGCCGCAGCGCGACATGTGGAAGATCAGCACCGCGGGATCGAGCGAGGGCGCCGCGTCGAGCGCGGCCAAGGTCGCGAGATCGGTGCGCACCAGCCGCGCCGCCGCGCCGCCGGCCCAGCGCTCCACCGTCTGGTCGAAGAACGGCTCGGCAAAGCGCATGTCCCCGAGATCGCCCCAATCGACCGAGAGCGCGTCGGGCGCGAGGTTGAGCGCGACCGGCGTCAGGCGCGCGGCGTCCAAGACAGGCTCCTAAGCGACCAGCCGGTCGTCGTCGCCATCGACGTAGAGCGCCTCGCCGGCGGCGAGGCGGGCGTTGTTGCGGGCGCGCAGCGCCGCCTCGGCCTCGCCATAGAGGAAGGGGACGAAGGCGTAGCGCTTGCCGCGGGTGACCGGCATCACCTCGTGCAGCATGCCGCAGGAGAAGACGATGGCGCCGCCGACGGGCGGGCGATAGCGCTGCCGGCCGAACTCGGGGAAGACGAGCTCGCAGCCGTCGAAATCCCGGTTGAGATTGATCGACACGGCGAAGCGCCGGTGCTCGGCGCCGGCGTTGAGATTGTCGCGATGGCGGAAGAAGTGGCCGCCGGTGGCGCTGTCGTAGCAGGAGACGATGCAGCGATCCATGCGGGTCGCGCGAAAGCCCAGGAAGCGCTCGATCTCCGGCACCAGCCGGCGCGCGATCTGCTCGCGCATGGTGCGGTTGAGATCGGGATCGACGATGCGCAGGTCGCGGCGGCGCTTCAGGCGGTGATCGACCACGGTGGCCGTCTTGCCGCCGCGGTCGAGCAGGAAGCCCGATTCCTCGCCGCCCATCGCCTCGTAGAGGCGGACGAGCAGGTCGCAGAGCGCGAAGTCGAAGACGCGCGGCACCAGCAGCGCCGGGGCGAAGAGCGGCACGCCCGCCGACTGGTCGACCGGCGGCAGCTCGCCGAGCAGCCGGCGCAGCGTGGCGCCGTGGCCTTGCGCATGGTCCCAGGGAATGTCGGCGACCGCGCGCTGCAGCGGGTCGAGCACCACGGTGCGCGGCGCGCCGCGCGCGCCGTAGCCGGCGCTGATGGCGCCGTCGTAATCGGCGAGGAAGGCGAGCGCGGGGCCGCTGATCGCCGCGAGCTGCTGCAGCGCCTGGGCGCCGGGCGGTTCGGTCAGGATGCCGTAGCAGACGAGGTGGTCCTCGTTGAAGAGCGCGGCGGCGCCGAGCAGCTCCGCGAGCTCATGCGCGGCGCGCGGCTCGGCGAGCGAGCCCAGGAAGGCGAGCGCCACCCAGCGCCCGGCATCGACATGGAGCGAGACGGTGCCGCCGGTGATGGTGGGCGCGGTGAAGCCCGGTACGGGATCGCCGAGGCGGAGCGGCGGCGAGCCCTGGTCCTTGTTGTGCATGCGAGCAAACCTTCGAGCCGGAGCGGCCCGGCGCATCGCCGATCCTTGCCAGGAATGGTTAAAATTCCCTCTATTCCGTGCCATATCAAAGGGCGGCGACACAACCCGGCGGTGATCCCCATGAGCGACCCTGTCCCCGACCCGGCCTCCGGCCGGCGCCTTCGCCTTGCGCTGGTGGCCGGCGGACTCCTCGCCATCGCGGCGCTGCTCGCGCTCGGCGTCTATACCTGGGAGGCGCTGGGCGATGTCGAGATGGACGCCACCGGCTATATCGCGCTGGTGCTGGGCGTCATCGGCACGGTGGCGCTGGGCGGCGGGCTGATGACGCTGCTGTTCTACAGCCAGCGCCACGGCTATGACGACGCGGCCGGCGGCAAGGAGGAGAAGGATCCTTAGACGTTCGATCCACCGCGAGCCGCGATGGCTGAGGCGTCGCTGGTCTCGCTTGCGCTCTACGGCGCGCTGCTGGGCTGGTCGGTGGCATGGCCGCCGGGGCCGATCAATGCCGAGATCGTGCGCCGCGGCCTGTCGCGCGGGTTCTGGCCGGCCTATGGCGTGGGGCTCGGCGCCGCCAGCGGCGACGCGGTCTGGGCGGTGGCGGTCGGGCTCGGCGCCGGCGCGCTCACCGTCTCGGCCGAGGCCCGCGCCGCGCTCTCGGCGCTGAGCACGCTGCTGCTGCTGCTGCTGGCAGGGGTCTATCTGCGCGGCGCGTGGCGCGGCCTCGCCGCCTGGCGAAGCGGCGCGGCCACCGCGCCGCCGGCGCGGTTCGAGAGCGCCCGCGCGGGCTATCTGCTGGGGCTGGGGCTCGCCTTCTCCAGCCCGTGGAACATCGCCTTCTGGCTCGCCGTCATCGGCCGCGCCGAGACGCTCGGGGGCGGGCCGCCGGCCGCCTTCGTCGTCGCCGGCGCGGTGCTGGTCGGAACCAATCTCTGGGTGCTGCTGTTATGCGCCGCGGTCGTGGTGCTGCGGCTGCGCTATGCCGGCGCGGGATGGGAAGCGCTGGCCAAGGGCGCGACCGGGCTGCTCATGCTCGCTTTCGCCCTTGACGGCCTGCGCCGAGTTGCCGGCTTCTGACGCCGCAATCCTGCCATATTAGGCGGTTAAGACGCGGCGCGGGGACAGGTGCGACTCGGCCCAGAAGCGGGGTTGGTCGTTTTTCAGACTCAAGATATGGTATGGTCCCGGGCACAAATCTCAGGAATTAGCGATCCGCCATGGCTGGCCATTCCCAGTTCAAAAACATCATGTATCGCAAGGGCGCGCAGGACAAAAAGCGCGCCAAGATTTTCACCAAGATCATTCGCGAGCTCACCACCGCCGCGCGCAGCGGCCTGCCCGACGCCAATTCCAATCCGCGGCTGCGCGCCGCCATCACCGCCGCCAAGGAAGCCAACATGCCGAAGGACACCGTGGAGCGCGCGATCAAGCGCGGCGCCGGTGCCGATGGCGGCGAGAACTACACCGAGATACGCTATGAGGGCTATGGCCCCGGCGGCGTCGCCATCATCGTCGAGGCGCTCACCGACAACCGCAACCGCACCGCCAGCGAGCTGCGCGCCGCCTTCACCAAGGCCGGCGGCAATCTCGGCGAGAGCAACAGCGTGAGCTTCCTCTTCGACCGGCTGGGTCAGGTCACGTATCCCGCCAAAGCGGCCTCGGCCGAGGCGATCTTCGAGGCCGCGGTGGAGGCCGGCGCCGACAATGTCGAGAGCGGTCCCGAGGAGCACGTCGTCACCGGCGCGCCCGACGCGCTCAACGAGCTGCGCGACGCGCTGGAGCGCCGCTTCGGCCCGCCCGCCGCGGCGCGGCTGGTGTGGAAGCCGAAGACGCTGGCCCCGGTCGATGCCGAGACGGCGGAGGCCCTCTTCCGGCTGCTCGAGGCGCTGGAGGACAGCGACGACGTGCAGACCGTGTTCGCCAATTTCGAAGTCTCCGACGACGTCATGGCGCGTTTGAGCGCCTGATCGCGCCGGCAAAGCAGGCAAACCCGACCCATGCGTCTGATCGGACTCGATCCGGGGCTGCGTCACACCGGCTGGGGCGTGATCGACACCGCCGGCAACCGGCTCAGCCACGTCGCCGACGGCGTCGTGCATTCGCGCGACGGCCGGCCGCTGGCGGAGCGGCTGGTCGATCTCTTCCGCCAGCTCAACGACATCCTCGCGGCCTACGAGCCCGCCGCCGCCGCGGTGGAGGAGACCTTCGTCAACAAGAACCCGGCCTCGACCCTGAAGCTCGGCGTGGCGCGCGGCGTGGTGCTGCTGGCGCCGGCCGAGCGCGGCATCGCGGTCTTCGAATACTCGGCCAACCTGATCAAGAAATCGGTGGTCGGCGTCGGCCATGCCGACAAGCAGCAGGTCGAGATGATGGTGCGCCGGCTGCTGCCGGGCGCGGCGCTGGAATCCCCCGATGCCGCCGACGCGCTCGCGGTCGCCATCTGCCACGCGCATCACGCCTCGACCGAGCGCGCCTGGGCGGCGGGGGCGGCGCGGTGATCGCCATGCTGGCCGGGATCGTCGACCGGGCGGACGCCGAGGGCGTGGTGCTCGACGTCAACGGCGTGGGCTATCTCGTCTTCGTCTCGGCGCGCACCCAGGCGCGGGTGCCGGGGCGCGGCGAGCGGCTCCGCCTGCTGGTCGAGACCCATGTGCGCGAGGACCACATCCATCTCTACGGCTTTGCCGACGAGGCGGAGCGCGCCTGGTTCCGGCTGCTGACGACGGTGCAGGGGGTCGGCGCCCGGCTCGCGCTCGCCATCCTCAGCGTGCTCGCCCCCGAGGCCCTCGCCACCGCCATCATGGCGCAGGACAAGGCGGCGCTGGCGCGCGCCGAGGGCGTCGGCCCCAAGCTCGCCCAGCGCATCGCCAACGAGCTCAAGGACAAGGTCGGCAACATCGCCCTCGGGCCCGCCGCGGCGAGCGCGCCCGCGGCCGCGCCCGAAGGCGACGCCGCCGATGCGGTCTCGGCGCTGGTCAATCTCGGCTACACGCGCAGCGATGCCTACGGCGCCGTCATCGAGGCGGCGCGGCGGCTGGGATCCGGCGCCCGGATCGACGCGCTGATCCGCGCCGGGCTGCAGGAGCTCGCCCGGTGAGCGAGCCGCGCATGGTCATGCCCGAGCGGCGCCAGGAGGATGCGGGCGAGGCGTCGTTCCGCCCGCTGAGCCTCGACGAGTTCGTCGGCCAGAGCCAGCTGCGCGAGAACCTCCGCGTCTTCATCGACGCGGCGCGCGGGCGCGGCGAGCCGCTCGACCATGTGCTGTTCTTCGGGCCGCCGGGGCTCGGCAAGACGACGCTGGCGCAGATCGTGGCGCGCGAGATGGCTGTGGGTTTCCGCGCCACCTCCGGGCCGGTGATCCAGCGCGCCGGCGATCTCGCCGCGCTGCTGACCAACCTGCAGCCGCGCGACGTGCTGTTCATCGACGAGATCCACCGCCTGACGCCGGCGGTCGAGGAGATCCTCTATCCCGCGATGGAGGATTTCCAGCTCGACCTCATCATCGGCGAGGGCCCGGCCGCGCGCTCGGTGCGCATCGACCTGCCGCCCTTCACGCTGATCGGCGCCACCACCCGCTCGGGCCTCATCACCCGGCCGCTGCGCGAGCGCTTCGGCATCCCGATGCGCCTCGTCTTCTACGAGCCGCAGGAGCTCGAGCGCATCGTCAGCCGCGGCGCGCGCGTGCTGGCGATGGCGCTCGATCCCGGCGGCGCCGAGGAGATCGCGCGGCGCTCGCGCGGCACGCCGCGGGTGGCGGCGCGGCTGCTGCGCCGGGTGCGCGACTTCGCGGCGGTGGCCGGCTTGAAGCGCATCGACCGCGCCGCCGCCGACCACGCGCTGAAGCGGCTCGAGGTCGACGAGCGCGGCCTCGACGCCATGGACCGGCGCTATCTCCTCTGCATCGCCGAGAATTACGGCGGCGGCCCGGTCGGCGCCGAGACCATCGCCGCGGCGCTCGCCGACCAGCGCGACGTGGTCGAGGAGGTGATCGAGCCCTACCTCATCCAGCAGGGGCTGGTGCAGCGCACGCCGCGCGGCCGGCTGCTCACCGATCTCGCCTATGCCTATCTGGGAGTGAAGCCGCTGCGCCCGCGCGCGGCGCAGCTCGATCTCCTGGCCGAGGACGCGGCCGAGGAGGAGGGCGCATGACGGCTCTCCCGCGCGAGGGCGCCGTCGCCGACGGCGTCTTCCGCTATCCCGTCCGCGTCTATTACGAGGACACCGATGCCGGCGGCGTGGTCTACTACGCCAACTACCTCAAATTCGCCGAGCGGGCGCGCACCGAGATGCTGCGCCACCTCGGCATCGGACAGGAGCGGCTGCGCACCGAGAGCGGGCTCGTCTTCGTCGTGCGCCGCTCGAGCGCGGAGTTCCTGCTGCCGGCGCGGCTCGACGACGACCTGGTCGTCGCCACCCGCCTGACCGGGCTCGGCGCCGCGACGCTCGATCTCGACCAGGAGGTGCGGCGCGACGCCGCCGTCCTCGTCCGCCTCGCCTTCCAGATCGCCGCACTGGGCGCCCACGGCCGGCCGCAACGCCTGCCGCCGGCACTGCGCGCGGCGCTCCTTCCCCTCAACGAAACAACAAAGATGGTTACGGCCCATGCAAGGTGACGTCAGTTCGGTCCCGCTCGGCGGCGCCGTCCCGCACGATCTTTCGATCATCAACCTGTTCCTGCAAGCCGATCTCATCGTCAAGGTCGTCATGTTCCTGCTGCTGGCGGCCTCGTTCTGGTCGTGGGCGGTGATCTTCGACAAGGTGATGAAGCTGCGCCGGCTGCGGCGCGACGCGGAGAACTTCGAGGAGAGCTTCTGGTCCGGCGGCTCGCTCGACGACCTCTACGACCGCATCGGCGCGCGGCCGCTCGACCCGATGTCGGCGGTGTTCGCTGCGGCGATGCGCGAATGGCGGCGCAGCGCCGCCAAGGGCCTCGCCGCCTCCTCGGCGCTGCGCACCAATCTGCAGGAGCGCATCGAGCGGGTGATGCATGTGACGCTGAGCCGCGAGATGGAGCGGGTCGAGCGCTTCATGCCGTTCCTCGCCACGGTGGGATCGACCGCGCCCTTCGTCGGCCTCTTCGGCACGGTGTGGGGGATCATGGACAGCTTCCAGTCGATCGCCGCCTCCAAGAACACCAGCCTCGCGGTGGTGGCGCCGGGCATCGCCGAAGCGCTGTTCGCGACCGCGCTCGGGCTGGTGGCGGCGATCCCCGCGGTCATCGCCTACAACAAGTTCTCGACCGATTTCGGCCGCTATGCCACGCGGCTCGACGGCTTCTCCACCGAATTCGGCGCCATCCTGTCGCGCCAGCTCGACGAGAAGGCCTGAGCCATGGCTGGAGGTCTGATGAACGGCGACGGCCGCCACCGCTACAAGCCGATGGCCGAGATCAACGTCACGCCCATGGTGGACGTGATGCTGGTGCTGCTGGTGATCTTCATGGTGGCGGCGCCGCTGCTCACCGTCGGCGTGCCGGTGGATCTGCCGCAAAGCAAGGCGCCGGCGATCACCGAGCCGAAGGAGCCGCTGGTGATCACCCTCAACGCCGAGGGCAAGCTCTTCCTGCAGAACAGCGAGGTCAGCGATGACGAGCTGGTGCCGCGGCTGCAGGCGATCACCAAGAGCAACCCCGACACCGACATCTATGTGCGCGGCGACCGCGCCATCAATTACGGCCGCGTCATGGAGGTGATGGGCATGGTGAGCGCCGCGGGCTTCAACAAGGTGTCGCTCATCACCGAGCAGCAGCGGGACAAGACGAAGCGTTGAGCGGCGTCGAGCGGATGAAGAAGACCTATGCCGGCATGCCGCCGAGGGCTTTTGCCTATTCGGCGGGCTTCCACCTCGCCGTCCTGGCGGGGCTGCTGGCGTTTGCTCATTTCCACCTCTTCGAGCGCCAGATCGACGAGGATCAGCCGATCGTCGTGCAGCTGGTCACGGTCGCGCCCGAGACGCATGCGACCCAGCTCAACCGCGACATGCCGGTGCCGGCCAAGCCCCAGGAAGTCGCCCAGGCCGAGCCGACCCCGCCCGCGCCCAAGCCCGAGCCGCCCAAGCCCGAGCCGCCGAAGCCGCCGCCGCCGCCCGAGCCGCCCAAGGCCGCGCCGCCCCCGACACCGCCGCCCCCGCCGCCGCCGCCGACCCCTGCGCCCAAGCCCGAGGTGAAGGCCGAGGCGCCCAAGCCCGAGCCGCCGAAGCCGAAGCCGCCGCCGCCGCCGGAGAAGCCGACGCCGCCCAAGCGCAAGCAGGACGACGCCGCCTTCGATGCGCTGCTCAAGAACCTGTCCAAGCGCGATCCCGTGCGCACGCCGCCCGACCAGACGCCGCCCAAGCAGGTCGCCGCGGCGCAGCCGAGCCACGCCTCCTCGCAGCCGATCGCGCCGCTGGGGCCGCAGCTCACCACCAGCGAGCTCGACCTCGTCAAGCAGCAGATCGAGGCGTGCTGGAACGTGCCCGCCGGCGCTCGCGACGCCAAGGACCTCACGCCCGAGTTCCGCGTTTACATGAACCCCGACGGCACGGTGCGCAGCGCGACCCAGCTCAATCCTGAGCGCAACAGCGATCCCTTCTTCCAGGCGGCGGCCGACAGTGCGCTCCGCGCGCTGCGCAACCCGCGCTGCCAGCCGCTGAAGCTGCCGCCGGCGAAGTACGACCAATGGCAGACCTTCACCATTACCTTCGATCCCAAGGATATCTCATGAAGCGACGTTCCCCCGCCTCCGCCCTCCTGCACGGTGCGCTGACGCTCCTTCTCCTCGTCGCGGCGAGCGCGGCGGCGCATGCCGAGCTCCACCTCGACCTCACCCGCGGCAAGATCGAGCCGATGCCGATCGCGATCCCGGACTTCGCCGGCACCGACGCGGCGGCGCAGCCGGCGCGTGAGATCACCCAGGTGATGTCGGCCGATCTCGAGCGCTCCGGCCTGTTCCAGCCGCTCGATCCCAAGGCCTTCGTCGACAAGGAGGCGGCGACGCGCACGCCGCCGCGCTACGGCGACTGGCGCGTGATCAATGCCCAGGCGCTGGTCACCGGCAGCGTCGAGACCCAGCCCGACGGGCGGCTCGCCGTCGAGTTCCGGCTCTGGGACGTCTTCCAGGAGCAGCAGCTCACCGGGCTGCGCTACACCACGACGCAGCAGAACTGGCGCCGCATCGCCCACATCATCGCCGACGCGATCTACAAGCGCATCACCGGCGAGGACGGCTATTTCGACACCCGCATCGTCTATATCTCCGAAAGCGGGCCGCAGATCCGGCGGATCAAGCGGCTCGCGATCATGGACCAGGACGGCGCCAATCACCGCTTCCTGACCGACGGCCGCGCCCTGGTGCTGACGCCGCGCTTCTCGCCCTCGACCCAGGAGATCACCTATCTCTCCTATGCGCGCGGCGTGCCGCGGGTCTATCTCTTCAACATCGACACCGGCCAGCAGGAGGTGCTCGGCGAGTTCCCCGGCATGACGTTCGCGCCCAGATTCTCGCCCGACGGCAACAAGGTCATCATGAGCCTCGCCGTCGAAGGCAACAGCGACATCTATACGATGGACCTGCGCACCCGCCAGGCGACGCGCATCACCAACAGCCCGGCGATCGACACCTCGCCCTGCTTCTCGCCCGACGGCAAGCAGATCGTCTTCAACTCCGACCGCGGCGGCTCGCAGCAGCTCTATGTCATGAACGCCGACGGCAGCGACATCAAGCGCATCAGCTTCGACGGCCAGTCCCGCTACGGCACGCCGGTCTGGTCGCCGCGCGGCGATCTCATCGCTTTTACGAAAATTGCCGGCGGTCAGTTCTATATCGGCGTGATGCACCCCGACGGGTCGAGCGAGCGGCTGCTGACCCAGGGCTTCCTGGTGGAGGGGCCGACCTGGGCGCCCAACGGCCGCGTGCTGATGTTCACGCGCCAGACGCCCAACGATTCCCGGGGCAGGGGTGGCAGCAGCCGGCTCTACACAATTGACTTGACCGGCTACAACGAGCGAGAGGTGATTACACCGCAGGATGCCTCCGATCCTGCGTGGTCCCCCTTGATTCCGTGAATAACTATAGTATAGTCCGCCCGCTTCGCCGACCGGGGCCGCGCGTGCGCCTGCGAACGCCGGCCTGATCAGAGTGGGGCCCACAGGGCTACGCCGTCCTCAGCAACGATCAACTCAATCCCAGGCTTTTCGAGGGAGTACAAAATGAATCTTCGGTCCTTGACCCTGCTTGCGGCCGTGCTGCTCGTGGCCGCCTGCTCTGAAGACCAGACGAACAAGGCTGCCACGACCGGCACCGGTGGGGCCGCCGCGCCGGCCGCGACGACCACCGTGACGCCCGGCAGCGAGCAGGACCTCGTGCAGAATGTCGGCGACCGCGTGTTCTTCGACTTCGACAAGAGCGACATCAAGCCGGAAGGCCGCGCCGTGCTGCAGCGCCAGTCCGAGTGGCTGAAGAAGTACCCGAACGTGACCGTGACCGTCGAAGGCCATTGCGACCCCCGCGGCACGCGCGAGTACAACCTGGCGCTCGGCGAGCGCCGCGCGACCGCGGTGAAGAAGATGCTGGTGGCGCTGGGCGTTCCCGCCAATCGGGTCTCGACCATCAGCTACGGCAAGGAGCGGCCGGCGGTGCCGGGCGACAACGAGCAGGCCTGGGCGCAGGATCGCCGCGGCGTGACGGTTGTCAACTGACCGACATCGTCGTTTTTTGGGGTTAGAGGCGCGCCTGCCTGTTTCCGCGACGTTCGCGCCGCGGAAACGGGCAGGCGCCCTTTTTTTGCCTAAAAGCTTATTTAGCTTGGCGGAGACTTGCCGCGCCGCCGGCCGCGGCCGTCGCCTGGCTTCCGGCAAGAGGATCTGACGACGATGCGACCAACCGCCTTCGCCGTCGCCTGCTGCGGGCTGCTCTGCCTGATGGCGGGCGGCGCTCTGGCGCAGCAAAGCGAGGATTTGCGGCCGCTGCTCGACCGGCTCGACCGGCTCGAGCGCGACATGAACCTGCTGCAGCGCCAGGTCTATCGCGGCGGCGCCGCCGGCGCGCCGACCGCGCCGAGCCCCGACGGGCAGAGCGCGCTCAATTACGAGGTCCGCATCAGCCAGCTCGAGGACCAGGTCCGGACGATCACCGGCCAGATCGAGGAGCTCAACTACAATCTCGACCAGGTGAAGCGGCGACTCGAGACCGTGGCCAGCGACGTCGACCAGCGGCTGAGCGCGCTCGAGCATCCCGGCGGCGCGGTCGCCGCGGCCGGCGCGCCGCCGCCGCAAGGGCAGCCGCCGCGGCCGCTGGCCGGCCGCCCGCCGCCGGGCGCCGGCAATCCCGCCCAGGCGCCGAGCCAGTCGGGGGTGCTGGGCCAGCTGCCGGTGGCTGGCGGCCAGGCGGCGGCAGCCCCGGCGGCGGCCGGCGCCGCTGGCGCTGCCGCGACCTTGCCGGCCGGCACGGCGCAGGAGCAGTACAATTACGCCTTCGGGCTGCTGCGCCAGGCCAACTACCCCGCCGCCGAGCAGGCGCTGCGCTCCTTCATCCAGCGCTATCCCAAGGATCCGCTGGCGGGCAACGCGCAGTACTGGCTGGGCGAGACCTATTACGTCCGCGGCGACTACAATAATGCCGCCGCCGTCTTCGCCGAGGGCTATGAGAAATACCCCAAAGGGGGTAAGGCGGCGGACAATCTGCTGAAGCTCGGCATGGCGCTGGGCCAGCTCGGCCGCAAGGCCGATGCCTGCCGCGCCTTCGCGCGACTCGACCGCGACTTCCCGACCGCGCCGGCCACGGTGAAAGACCGTGCGGGCGACGAGAAGAAACGCCTCGGCTGCTGATCCCGGCGCGAGCGCCGCGGAACCGGCGGCACCGCTCGGCGCGGCCGAGGTCGCGGGGCTGATGGCGCGGCTCGGGCCGTTCGAGCGCGGCCCGCGTCTCGCCGTCGCCGTCTCCGGTGGCGCCGACAGCATGGCGCTGGCCTTGCTGGCGGCGGCCTGGGCGGCCGCGGCCGGCGGCACTCTCACCGCGCTCACCGTCGATCACCGGCTGCGGCCGGCGGCGGCCGAGGAGGCGGCGCAGGTCGCCGCCTGGCTCGGCGCCCGCGGCATCGCGCATCGGACCCTCCGGCTCGATACGCCCTTGCCGCCCCGAAGCGTGCAGGCGGCGGCGCGCACGGCGCGCTACCGCCTGCTCGAGGCCTGGTGCGCCGAAGCCGGGGTGCTGCACCTGCTGCTCGCCCATAACCGCGAGGACCAGGCCGAGACGCTGCTGCTGCGGCTGGCGCGGGGCAGCGGCCTCGACGGGCTGGCCGGCATGGCGCCGGTGGCCGAGCGCACCTCCTGCCGCCTGCTGCGGCCACTGCTCGGCGTGCCGCGCGCGCGGCTCGAAGCGACGCTGCTTGAGGCGGGGCAGGACTGGATCGAGGATCCGAGCAACCGCGACCCGGCCTATCTCCGGGTGCGGCTGCGCCGGGCCGAGGCGCTGCTGGCCGAGGCTGGACTCAACAGCGCGCGGCTCGCCGCCACGGCGGTGCGGCTGGGGCGGGCGCGGACGGCGCTCGAGGCCGGGGTGGCGACGGTGCTGGCGCGGGCGGCGCTGGTCCATCCCGCGGGGTTCGTCCGGCTCGACCCGGCGGCGCTGATGGCCGCGCCCGAGGAAATCGGGCTGCGCGCGCTGGCGGCGGTGCTGGCGCTGGTCGGCGGCGCCCTCTACCCGCCGCGGCTCGAGCGGCTGGAACGGCTCTACCGCGCGCTGCCGGAGGGGGTGGGCAGCGGGCGGACGCTGGGCGGCTGCCGCCTGCTGGCGCAGCGCGGCCGGCTGCTGGTCTGCCGCGAGCCGGCGGCGGTAGCGCCGCCGGTGCCGGCGCTGCCGGGCGTCGTCGTTCACTGGGATGGAAGGTTTTGCCTTTATCTTCCCACAGCGGCGCCCGAGGGCCTCAGCCTCGGCGCGCTCGGTGCGGCAAAGCTCGACGTGGTACCGGCGCTGCCGGCGGTGGCGCGCGCCGGTCTGCCGGCGCTTCGCGACGATCGGTCGGTGGCGGCGGTGCCGGCGCTGGGCTATGTCCGCGAGGGATTCGGGGTCGGCTGGCTCGCCGCCGCCCGGCTCTCCTTCCGCCCGTCTCGACCGCTGAGCGGGTCGGGGTTTACAGTTGTTTAACGATAGGCGCATCTTACATTGTAGGAACGGAGCAGTGACGCGGCAGTCAGGCCTGGGCCTTGGTCCCGGCAGCTACCCATCCCGTTCGGGGACCTCGTCGGGGCTCGGCATGGAAAGGCCAGGATTGTGAACAACTTCGGCAAGAATCTCGCCCTCTGGGTGATCATCGTCGTCCTGCTGATCTTGCTCTTCAACCTGTTCCAGAACTCGGCCAACCGCAGCACGGCCAGCGGACAGGACTATTCGGAGTTCGTCGACGAGGTCGAGCGCAGCCAGGTCAGCAACGTCACCATCCAGGGCAACACCATCACCTATCAGCTCGCCGACAAGCGCGGCAGCTATTCCACCCATGCGCCGAACGACCCCGGCCTGGTCCAGCGCCTGCTCGACAAGCATGTGAACTTCAAGTCGGTGCCCGCCGACGAGAACGTGCCGACCCTGCTGGGTGTGCTCATCAACTGGTTCCCGATGCTGCTGCTGATCGGCGTCTGGATATTCTTCATGCGCCAGATGCAGGGAGGCGGCGGCCGCGCCATGGGCTTCGGCAAGAGCCGAGCGCGGCTGCTCACCGAGAAGGTCGGGCGCATCACCTTTGACGACGTCGCCGGCATCGACGAGGCCAAGCAGGAGCTCGAGGAGATCGTCGAGTTCCTGAAGGACCCGCAGAAATTCCAGCGGCTCGGCGGCAAGATCCCGAAGGGCGTGCTGCTGGTGGGCCCGCCGGGCACCGGCAAGACGCTGCTGGCGCGCGCCATCGCCGGCGAGGCGAACGTGCCGTTCTTCACCATCTCGGGCTCGGATTTCGTCGAGATGTTCGTCGGCGTCGGCGCGTCGCGCGTGCGCGACATGTTCGAGCAGGGCAAGAAGAACGCGCCCTGCATCATCTTCATCGACGAGATCGACGCCGTCGGCCGCCACCGCGGCGCCGGGCTCGGCGGCGGCAATGACGAGCGCGAGCAGACGCTGAACCAGCTGCTGGTCGAGATGGACGGCTTCGAGGCCAATGAGGGCGTCATCCTGATCGCCGCCACCAACCGGCCGGACGTGCTCGACCCGGCGCTGCTGCGCCCGGGCCGCTTCGACCGCCAGGTGGTCGTGCCCAACCCCGACGTGGTCGGGCGCGAGAAGATCCTCAAGGTGCATATGCGCAAGGTGCCGCTGGCGAGCGACGTCGACCCGCGCATCATCGCCCGCGGCACGCCGGGCTTCTCCGGCGCCGATCTCGCCAACCTCGTCAACGAGGCGGCGCTGATGGCGGCGCGCAAGGGCAAGCGCTCGGTCGGCATGACCGAGTTCGAGCAGGCCAAGGACAAGGTGCTGATGGGCGCCGAGCGCCGCTCGATGGTGATGACCGAGGACGAGAAGAAGCTCACCGCCTATCACGAGGGCGGCCATGCGCTGGTCATGCTCTATGCCGAGGGCCACGAGCCGCTGCACAAGGTCACCATCATCCCGCGCGGCCGCGCCCTGGGCGTCACCATGTTCCTGCCCGAGCGCGACAAGTACAGCCAGTCCAAGATGGAGCTCAAGGCGATGGTGGCGAGCCTCTTCGGCGGCCGCGTCGCCGAGGAGCTGATCTTCGGCCTGGAGAAGGTGACGACCGGCGCCTCCGACGACATCCGCCGCGCCACCAATCTCGCCCGCCGCATGGTCACCGAGTTCGGCTTCAGCGAGAAACTGGGGCCGCTGCGCTACAGCGAGAACGAGGAGGAGGTCTTCCTCGGCCATTCCGTGACGCAGCGCAAGAACGTCTCCGACGCCACCGCCAAGGTGATCGACGAGGAGATCCGCCGCATCGTCGAGGATGGCGAGCGCAGCGCCCGCACCATCCTCACCGAGCATCTGGAAGAGCTGCACGCGCTGGCGCGGGGCCTGCTCGAATTCGAGACGCTGTCGGTCGACGAGATCAAGCGCATCATCCGCGGCGAGAAGATCGTCCGCGACACCGGCGGCCCGGCCGAGGAGCCGAGCCGCGGCCCGACCGGACGGCGCTCCTCGGTGCCCCCGGCCGGCCGCGACAAGCCCGCCGGCGGGCTTGAGCCGGAGCCCCAGCCCGGCGCCTGAGGCCGGTGGCCGCCCACCCGAGATCGGAACGAAGCCCCGCCCCGAAGCGGGGCTTCGCCGTTTTCGGGCTCGTGGAGCAGGCCGGCCGAGGGTTACGGCACGGCCGCGAACAGGCGAGCGTCCCACCACACGGGCTGATGCAGGCCGTGCGTGATCCTGGGGAAGTCCGGGTGTTCGGGGTTGATGAGGATGTTCGCCTCCAGCCGCGCGACGACGCTCGGCACGAACAGCAGGAGCGACCGCTTCGCCTGCTGCCAGGCCTCGCCATAGGCCTTGGAGGCGGCGCCGGCGATGTGATCCCAGGCGGGGAGATGGGCGGGGGTCACCGTCTCGTAGGTCACCCCGTTGGGGATCGTGATCTCGATGAAGTGCTGGTTGGGCGGCAGCCTGCCGCTGCCATGGGCAAGCTTTTCCAGCATCGCGGTCGAGTAATGCTCGCTGGTGTAGAGCACCGGGCTCGCTCGGGTGTTCCAGCGCCCGGGATAGAGCGTCGACCCCGAAGGGTCGAAGATGGGATAGGCCCCTGCGGGATCGCCGATGCGGTAGCAGCGGATGACGCGATCGAGCGTCTGCGCCGTCAAGCGGCCGAGCCGTATTTCAGCCGCCCGAGGATGTCTTCCACCAGCCGGGCGCCCATGTCGGTCGCCAGCACGACATCGACCGGCCGACGCCCCTCCAGCATCATATGAGGACGGAAGAAGAAGTCTCTCGCTTCATCCTCGCTGCCCCAGAACGTCGCGGGCGAATGTCCAAACCTTGGCCAGCCGAACCAGGCGATCGCCCTCATCCGCCGAGAGCTTCTCGCGCTGCTTCTTTCGCCGCGCCAGCGTCGCGCGCGAGACCATGAGGTATTTGAAATTGGCATCGCCCGGCGCCACCAGATGGGAGAGGCGGTCGAGCGCCCCGATCGGCAATCCCCTCTCGATCCGCTCGATGATCTCGAGCGGCGAGGTCGGCCGGTCGGCGCGGCTCCTGAGCCCCAGCACCTCGGCGACATCTTCGAAAGCCACGGTCATGGCCGCTCCTATCATGTGAGACACAAGATAGTCTCATCTGAGACAAGACGCAAGAGGCGAGGGCGCGGCGCCGGGCCTGGCGCGGGCCGCCGGGGCAGTGCGATCTACCGCCAATTGAGCAGGAACCCTTTTTTGACCCCCGCCGTTCTGGCTGCGCTATAAGAGAGGCATCTTCGTGAATTTGCGTCGAGAGGATGGATGACGCGCAAGCTTTTCGGCACCGACGGGATCCGCGGCACCGCCAACAGCGAGCCCATGACCGCCGAGACCACGCTCAAGGTGGCGATGGCGGCCGGCCGCCGGCTCAGGCGCGGCGACCACCGCCATCTCGTGGTCATCGGCAAGGATACGCGGCTCTCGGGCTACATGGTCGAGCCGGCGCTGACCGCGGGCTTCATCGCCATGGGCATGGATGTGGTGCTGGTGGGGCCGCTGCCGACGCCGGCCATCGCCATGCTGACGCGCTCGCTGCGCGCCGATCTCGGGGTCATGATCTCGGCCTCGCACAACCCCTTCGAGGACAACGGCATCAAGCTGTTCGGCGCCGACGGCTACAAGCTCTCCGACGAGATCGAGGCGACGATCGAGGACGAGCTGGAGCGTGCCGCCAACCATCGGGTGCCGCCGCACGAGCTCGGCCGCGCCAAGCGGCTCGACGATGCCGGCGGCCGCTACATGGAATTCGTCAAGGCGAGCTTTCCCAAGCGCCTCCGGCTCGAAGGGCTCAAGGTGGTGGTCGATTGCGCCCATGGCGCCGCCTACAAGGTGGCGCCGACCGTGCTGTGGGAGCTCGGCGCCGAGGTGATCGCGCTGGGCGTGGCGCCCGACGGGCTCAACATCAACCGCGACAGCGGCACCATGGCGCCGCAGGCGATGCAGCGCGCCGTGCTCGAGCACAAGGCCGATCTCGGCATCGCGCTCGACGGCGACGCCGACCGGCTGCTGATCGCCGATGAGGGCGGCCGCATCCTCGACGGCGACCAGCTCCTGGCGCTGATCGCGCAGAACTGGCGCCGCGCCGGCAGGCTCGACAGCGGCGTCGTCGTCGCCACGGTGATGTCCAATCTCGGGCTCGAGCGGCATCTCGCCGGCCAAGGCATCACGCTGCACCGCACCGTGGTCGGCGACCGCTATGTCGTCGAGGCCATGCGCAAGCTCGGCGGCAATCTCGGCGGCGAGCAGTCCGGCCACATCATCCTTGGCGACACCTCGACCACCGGCGACGGGCTGATGGCGGCGCTGCAGGTGCTGGCCGCGCTGGCCGAGACCGGCGCGCCGGCCAGCACGGTGTGCAGCCTGTTCGAGCCGGTGCCGCAGCTGCTCAAGAACGTGCGCTTCGCCGGCGGCGCGCCGCTCGAGCATGCCGCGGTCAAGAAGGCGATCAGCGCCGGCGAGCGCCGGCTCGGCAAGGCCGGGCGGCTCTCGGTGCGCAAATCCGGCACCGAGGCGCTCATCCGCATCATGGCCCAGGGCGAGGACGAGCGGCTGGTAGGCGAGATCGTCGAGGCCATCGCCGCCGCCGTGGTGGCCGCGGGCGAGGCGGAGGGAAGAGCCGCCGAATGAAGGGCAGGGTGCTCATCGTCGCCGGCTCGGACAGCAGCGGCGGTGCCGGCATCCAGGCCGACATCAAGACGGTGACGGCGCTGGGCGGCTATGCCGCGACGGCCATCACCGCGCTCACCGCGCAGAACACGCTGGGCGTTTCCGGCATCGTCCCCGTGGCGGCCGATTTCGTGCGCCGGCAGATGGAGGCGGTGCTCGGCGATATCGGCGCCGACTGCATCAAGACCGGCATGCTGCACGATGCCGCGATCATCGCCGCGGTCGCCGACTGTCTGACCGCGATGGCGCCCGAGGCGCCGCTGGTGGTCGATCCCGTGATGGTGGCGACGGGCGGCACGCGGCTCCTCGACGAAGCCGCCATCGGCCTCCTCAAGGAGCGCCTCATCGCCCGGGCGCGCGTGCTCACCCCCAACATCCCCGAGGCCGAGGCGCTGCTCGGCCGCCGCATCGCCGGCATCGAGGCGATGGCCGAGGCGGCGCAGGCGCTGCGCGGCCTCGGCGCCGCGGTGGTGGTGCTGAAGGGCGGCCATCTCGCCGGCGCCATGGTGCGCGACGTGGTGGTCGAGGCGAAGGCGCGCTATGTGCTGGAAAGCCCGCGCATCGAGACGCGCCACACCCACGGCACCGGCTGCACGCTGGCCTCGGCGATTGCCACCGGGCTCGCGCAAGGCATGGCGATGCGCGCCGCCATCGAGCGCGCCCACGATTTCGTGCAGCGCGCCATCCGCTCGGCGCCGGGCTACGGCAAGGGCCACGGCCCGCTGAACCACGGGCATGGGATAAGGTAGCGGTCAGCGGTCAGCTGTCAGCTGTCAGTGCAGTTTTCAGCCCGGCCTGGATCGACGGGGTGCGTCCTTCGACTGCTCGCTGCGCTCGCGCTTCAGGATGAGGATAATTTTCTTTGTGCGATGAAGAACTTTCGTCATCCTGAGCTGGCGCCGAAGGCGCCTGTCGAAGGACGCACGGGCGCTCATGCAATCATGACCGGGAGGGGCTGCATCGCGGCGCGGCGTTCGCTATCGTGATGTCGGCTTCGACAGAGGAGGTGCCCGTGGCGCGGAGATATGAGATCGCCGTGATCGCCGGCGACGGGATCGGCAAGGAAGTGGTGCCGGAAGGCATGCGCGTGCTCGATGCGGCGGCGCGGCGCTTCGGCTTCTCGCTGGCCTGGCGCGAGTTCGACTGGAGCTGCGAGCGCTACGCCAAGACCGGCTCGATGATGCCGGCCGGCGGGCTCGATCAGCTGCGCGGCATGCAGGGCATCTTCCTCGGCGCGGTGGGCTATCCCGGCGTGCCGGACCACGTCTCGCTCTGGGGATTGCTGATCCCGATCCGCCGCGGCTTCCAGCAATACGTCAATTTGCGCCCGGTGCGGCTGCTCGAAGGTGTCGACACGCCGCTGAAGAATCGCAAGCCCGGCGAGATCGATTTCTACGTCGTGCGCGAGAACAACGAGGGCGAGTATTCCGAGATCGGCGGCCGGCTCTACAACGGCACGCCGCTCGAGATGGCGATGCAGCAGACGGTGTTCACCCGCCAGGGCTGCGACCGCATCATGAGCTTCGCCTTCGAGTTGGCGATGAAGCGCAAGCGCCACGTCACCTCGGCGACCAAGTCCAACGGCATCATCCACACCATGCCCTATTGGGACGAGCGCTTCGCCGCCATGGCGAAGAACTATCCCACGGTCAAGGCGGACCAGTACCACATCGACATCCTGACCGCGCATTTCGTGCGAAACCCGCAGTGGTTCGACGTGGTGGTGGGCTCCAATCTGTTCGGCGACATCTTGAGCGATCTCGGTCCGGCGGTGGTCGGCTCGATCGGCATCGCGCCCTCGGCCAACATCAATCCCGAGCGCGACTTCCCCTCGATGTTCGAGCCGGTGCACGGCTCGGCGCCCGACATCTACGGCATGGGCATCGCCAACCCCATCGGCCAGATCTGGTCGGGCGCGATGATGCTGGCGCATCTCGGCGAGGAGCAGGCGGCGGCAGCGATCGAGCGCGCGATCGCCGCGGCGCTCGCCGATCCGTCGGCGCCCAAGACCCCCGATCTCGGCGGCACGGCGAACACCCGGGATCTCGGCGCGGCGATCGCCGCGGCGCTGGGCTGAGAGCGATGAGCGAGCGCTATTTCGACGATTTCGCCATCGGCGAACGCTTCGTCACCCGCGGCGTGACGCTGACCGAGAGCCTGATCATCGGCTTCGCCATGACCTACGACCCGCAGCCCTTCCACATCAACGTCGAGGCGGCGCAAGAGAGCAATTACGGCGGGCTCATCGCCAGCGGCTTCCAGACGCTGGCGCTGGGCTTCCGCATGGTGCTGGAGACCGGCATCTTCCGCGCCGCCAGCATGGGCTCGCCCGGCTTCGACGAGCTGCGCTGGCTGAAGCCGGTGCGGCCCGGCGACACGCTCCACACCGAGCTCGAGGTCAAGGAGAAGACGCCGTCGCGCTCCAAGCCCGACCGCGGCATCCTGCGCATCGCCTATTCCATCCGCAACCAGAAGAACGAGGAGGTGCTGACATTCCTGTCGATGCACCTCCTCAAGCGCAGGCCCTGAGCGCTCCTTCAGGCACCCTCGTCGTATTCCTCGGCGATGTCCTTGCCGGTGTAGTCCGGCATGAAGGCGGCCGAGACCAGGCTCACCACCGCGCAGGCGGCGATGTAGACCGCGATCGCATAGCCGGTGTGGTAGGTGTGGTAGAGCCACGCCGCGATCAGCGGCGCCGGGCCGCCGGCGATGATCGAGGCGAGCTGGTAGCCCAGCGACGAGCCGCTGTAGCGCAGGCGCGGGGTGAAGGATTCGGCGATCAGCGCCGCCTGCGGCCCGTACATCATGTCGTGCGGGATGAGCGACAGCACGATGGCGATGAACACCGCCGAGGGGATGGCGGTGTCGAGCATGCCGAAATAGAGGAAGCCGAAGAGCCCGGTCACGGCCGCGCCGATCAGGTACATCTTGCGCCGGCCGATGCGGTCGGAGATGTGGCCCGAGAGCGGGATGGTGACGAAGGAGACGACCGAGGCGACGAGCACCGCGGTCAGCACCATCTCGCGCGACAGATGCAGCGTGCCGGTGACATAGGCGAAGACGAAGGCGACGAAGATGTAGAACGGCGCCTGCTCGGCCATGCGCAGCAGCGCCGAGAGCAGGATCTCGCGCGGCTGGCGGGCGATCACCTCGATGATCGGCGTCCTCTCGATCTTGCGCTCGGCCACCAGCTTCTGGAACACCGGCGTCTCGAGGATGCCGAGCCGGACCCAGAGCCCGATGCCGACCAGCACGATGCTGAGCAGGAAGGGGATGCGCCAACCCCAGGAGATGAACTGGTCGCCGGACAAGGAGCTGAAGGCCTTGACGGCAAGGGTGGAGATGAAGAGGCCGGCAGGCACGCCGAATTGCGGCCAGGAGGCGACGAGGCCGCGGTTGCCGTGGGAGCGCGCCCATTCCATCGAGATCAGCACCGAGCCGCCCCATTCGCCGCCGACGCCGATGCCCTGGATGACGCGCAGCAGCGTCAGCAGCACCGCGCCCCAGATGCCGATCGAGGCGTAGGTGGGCACGAAGGCGATGAGGAAGGTGGCGATGCCCATGCACATCAGCGTGGCGATCAGCGTGCCCTTGCGGCCGATGCGGTCGCCGTAATGGCCGAAGATGGCCGCCCCGATGGGCCGGCCGATGAAGCCCACGAAATATGTCGCGAAGGCGGCCAGCGTGGCGACGTAGGGGTCTTCCTTGGGGAAATAGAGCTTGCCGAAGACCAGGCCCGCCGCCGTGCCGTAGATGAAGAAATCGTACCATTCGATCGTCGTGCCGACGGTGGCGGCGATGACGGCGCGGCGAAGCTGCTTGGCGTGCTCCGGATCCGATAGGGGTCCGGTGACCGTTGTGCTGACCATGGTGCGTTTCTCTCCCCGGGGACTCGATAGTTTCTGTTGACCGGATATAAATAACCGATCCTTCAGACCTTTTCGACACCATCCTGCGGCGCCGGCGGAGGCGGGCGGGGCAACTGCGGCGCGATGCCGCGCCGCCCCGGCCGCGCCGCGATTGACCCTCGGCACCCGCTCCCTTATGGTCCGCGGCGGGACACGGCCCCCCAACGGGTCGCATCTATTCTGCAAGGAATAGCCTCATGAAGCCGCTCGTCCGGCCGCAAAATCCCCGTTTTTCCTCAGGACCTTGCGCCAAGCGCCCGGGCTGGAGCCTGGCGGCGCTGGAAGGCGCGCTGCTCGGCCGCTCGCACCGCGCCAAGGCCGGCCGCGCCAAGATCGACGAGGTCGTCAACCGCTCGCGCGCCCTGCTCGGCATCCCGGCCGAGTACCGCATCGCCATCGTCCCTGGCTCCGATACCGGGGCCATCGAGATGGCGATGTGGTCGCTGCTGGGCCAGCGCGGCGTCGATGTGCTGAGCTGGGAAAGCTTCGGCGAAGGCTGGGCCACCGACATCGCCAAGCAGCTGAAGCTCAGCGATCTCCGCCTGATGCGCGCGCCCTATGGCGAGCTGCCGGCCCTCGCCGAGGTCGACACCGACCGCGACGTGGTCTTCACCTGGAACGGCACCACCTCCGGCGTCTGCGTCCCCCATGGCGAGTGGATCAAGCGCGACCGGCAGGGGCTGACCCTGTGCGATGCCACCTCGGCCGCCTTCGCCATGGACCTCCCCTGGGACAAGCTCGACGTTGTCACCTGGTCCTGGCAGAAGGCGCTGGGCGGCGAGGCGGCACACGGCATGCTGGTTCTGAGCCCGCGCGCGATCGCCCGGCTGGAGAGCTATACTCCGCCCTGGCCGCTGCCCAAGGTCTTCCGCCTCACCTCCAAGGGCAAGTTCGCCGAAGGCATCTTCAAGGGCGAGACCATCAACACCCCCTCGCTGCTCGCCATCGAGGACGCCATCGACGGGCTCAAATGGGCCGAGGCGGCGGGCGGCCGCAAGGCGCTCGTCGCCCGCGCCAAGTCGAACCTCGCGGCGATCGCCGCCTGGGTCGAGCGCACGCCCTGGATCGACTTCCTGGCGCAGGACCCGGCCAACCGCTCCTGGACCTCGGTCTGCCTCAAGCTGGTCGACGGCTGGTTCCAGGGCCTGCCGCCCGAGGCGCAGCGCGCCGCGGTGAAGCGGCTCGAGGCGCTGGTCGAGGCGGAAGGGGCGGGCTATGACATCGCCGGCCACCGCGACGCGCCGCCGGGCTTGCGCATCTGGTGCGGCTCGACCGTCGAGCGCGGCGATGTCGAGGCACTGCTGCCATGGCTCGACTGGGCCTATGGCGAAGTGCGCCGCGCCGCCGCGGCCTGACCCGGCTTCCCTCCCCAAATCCAACAGCAGGATCCGGCCCATGCCGAGAGTCTTGATTTCCGACGACCTGTCGCCGCGCGCGGTCGAGATCTTCGCCGAGCGCGGCGTCGACACCAACGTCATGACCGGGCTCTCGCCCGACGAGCTCAAGAAGATCATCGGCAAGTATGACGGGCTCGCCGTGCGCTCCGCCACCAAGGTGACCAAGGCGGTGCTCGAGCAGGCCAAGAACCTCAAGGTGATCGGCCGCGCCGGCATCGGCGTCGACAATATCGACGTGCCGGCGGCGACCCAGCGCGGCATCGTGGTGATGAACACGCCCTTCGGCAATTCCATCACCACCGCCGAGCACGCCATCGCGCTGATGTTCGCCCTGGCGCGCCAGATCCCGGCCGCCGACCGCTCGACCCAGGCGGGCAAATGGGAGAAGTCGCGCTTCATGGGGGCCGAGCTCACCGGCAAGGTGCTGGGGGTGATCGGCTGCGGCAACATCGGATCGATCGTCGCCGACCGCGCCATCGGCCTCAAGATGAAGGTGGTGGCCTACGATCCCTTCCTCTCGGCCGAGCGCGCCGTGACGCTGGGGGTCGAGAAGGTCGAGCTCGGCGACCTGCTGGCGCGCGCCGACTTCATCACGCTGCACACGCCCTTGACCGATGCCACGCGCAACATCATCGACGCCAAGGCCCTGGCGCGGACCAGGAAGGGCGTGCGCATCATCAACTGCGCGCGCGGCGGGCTGCTGGTCGAGGAGGATCTCAAGGCGGCGCTCGACAGCGGCCATGTCGCCGGCGTCGCGATCAACGTCTTCCCGGTCGAGCCGGCGCGCGAGAGCATCTTCTTCGGCCGCGACGACGTGGTGGCGACGCCGCATCTGGGCGCCGCCACCAGCGAGGCGCAGGAGAACGTGGCGCTGCAGGTCGCCGAGCAGATGTCCGACTTTCTCACCACCGGCGCGGTGGTGAACGCGCTCAACATGCCCTCGCTCTCGGCCGAGGAGGCGGTGCGCCTCAAGCCCTATGTCACGCTGGCCGAGCAGCTCGGCAATTTCGCCGGCCAGCTCACCACCTACGAGCTGAAGGCGATCGAGATCGCCTATGAGGGCCATGCGGCGGAGCTCAACACCAAGCCGCTCACCGCCGTCATCCTCGCCGCCATCCTCGCGCCGCAGCTCGACACCGTGAACATGGTCAACGCGCCGGTGATCTGCCGCGAGCGCGATATCCGCGTCAGCGAGACGCGGGTGCCGACGCTCTCCAACTACCAGACGCTGATCCGCGTCAGCGTCGCCACCGAGCGCCACAAGCGCAGCGTCGCCGGCACCCTCTTCGGCGCGCGGCCGCGCATCGTCGAGGTCGAGGGCATCGTCATGGAGGCCGAGCTGGGCGCGCACATGCTGTTCGTGCGCAACAAGGACAAGCCGGGCTTCATCGGCAATCTCGGCCGCACGCTGGGCGAGGCGGGGATCAACATCGCCACGCTGCATCTCGGCCGCGCCGCCCCGGGCGAGGACGCGGTCTGCCTGATCCAGGTCGATCAGGAAGTCTCCGACGACATCCTCGAATGCGTCCGCGCGCTGCCCAACGTGGTCCAGGCAAGGTCGCTGAAATTCTAGGCGCGACGCGCACAGGAGGTTCACCACGGAGACACGGAGGACACGGAGAAGGAAAACACGGTGTCCCCGGGAGGCGCGCCGAGCCAATCACATCATCGCCCTCGCCTTCCCCGCGAACGCGGGGAACCAGAGCGACCGACATATGGCGGCTCCTGGGCCCCCGCTTTCGCGGGGGCGGCGATAATTATCTCATTTTCCCGGGACCGCCGAACATCTCTTCTCCGTGTTCTCCGTGCCTCCGTGGTGAATTTCATAGGGGATTGCCCTGCCCTCAAGGGGGAAGGGGCTATCCTTTAATGTTTGCCGCCTCCCGCTAAAACCGCTATTTCCGCGGCATGAACGAGCCCATCCATCCGGCGCTGCTGCCGCAAGGCCTGCGCGACCTGCTGCCGCCCGACGCCGCCGTCGAGGCGGGGGTGGTGGCACGCCAGATGGCGGTGCTGGCAAGCCATGGCTATGAGCGGGTGAAACCGCCGCTGGCCGAGTTCGAGGAGAACCTGCTGGCGGGGGCGGGCGCCGCCATGGCGCCGGAGACCTTCCGGCTGATGGATCCGATCTCGCAGCGCATGATCGGGCTGCGCGCCGACATGACGCCGCAGGTGGCGCGCATCGCCACCACGCGGCTCGCCAAGGCGCCGCGGCCGCTCCGGCTCTGCTATGCCGGCCAGGTGCTGCGCGTGCGCGGCGGCGAGACCCGCCCGGAGCGGCAGGTGGGACAGGTGGGGGCCGAGCTGATCGGCACCGACGCCATCACCGCCGATGTCGAGGTGGTGACCCTGGCGGCGGCGGCGCTCCGGGCAAGCGGCGTCTCCGGCCTCTCGGTCGACCTCACCTTGCCGACGTTGGTGCCGGCGGTCTGCGCCGCGCTCGGGCTCGAGCCGGCGGCGATCGATGCGCTGCGCGCCGCGCTCGACCACAAGGACGCGGCCGCGGTGGCGGCGGTGGGCGGGCGCGCCGCGACGCTGCTCGGCAAGCTGCTCGCCGGCGCCGGCGCGGCGAAGAAGGCGCTGGCGGTGCTGGAGGCGATCGAGCTGCCGGCGGCGGCGGCGGTCGAGCGGGCGCGGCTCGCGGCGGTGGCCGTGGCGGTCCAGCGCGCCGCCCCCGACCTCGCGGTCACCATCGATCCCGTCGAGAATCGCGGCTTCGAGTACCATACCGGCGTGAGCTTCACCCTCTTCGCCCGCGGCGTGCGCGGCGAGCTGGGCCGCGGCGGGCGCTACCGCACCGGCAATGGCGAGGGCGAGGCCGCCACCGGCTTCACGCTCTATACCGACACGGTGCTGCGCGCGCTGCCGGCGCAGCCGTCCGTGCTGCGGCTCTACGTGCCGCTGGGCGGCGATCCCGAGGCGGCGGCGCGGCGGCGCGGCGAGGGCTGGGCGACGGTGGCGGGGCTGGCGCCGGTGGCCGATGCCGCCGCCGAGGCGCGGCGGCTCGATTGCGGCCACTGGCTCGATGGCGACGAGATCGTCGCGATCCCCTGATCGCGATCGGCTCTTCCGGGAGAGGACATGGCAAATGTCGCGGTGATCGGCGCCCAATGGGGCGACGAGGGCAAAGGCAAGATCGTCGACTGGCTGTCGCAGCGCGCCGATGTCGTGGTGCGCTTCCAGGGCGGTCACAATGCCGGCCATACGCTGGTGATCGGCAATGTCGAATACCGCTTGAGCCTGCTGCCCTCGGGCGTGGTGCGGCCGGACAAGCTGTCGATCATCGGCAACGGCGTGGTGATCGATCCCTGGGCGCTGCTGCGCGAGATCGCGGCGATGGACGGGAAGGGCATCATCGTCACCCCCGACACGCTCAAGATCGCCGAGAACGCGGCGCTGATCCTGCCGTCGCATGGGGCGATCGACCGCGCGCGGGAGGAGGCGCGCGGCGACAAGAAGATCGGCACCACCGGCCGCGGCATCGGCCCGGCCTATGAGGACAAGGTCGGGCGGCGCGCCATCCGGCTGTGCGATCTCGCCGATCCCTCGAGCCTCGGCGACAAGCTCGAGCAGCTGCTGCTGCACCACAATGCGCTGCTGCGCGGGCTCGAAGCACCCGAGGTCGAGCTCGCGCCGATCCTCGAGGCGCTGATCGAGATCGCGCCCAAGGTGCTGCCCTTCGCCGACACCGTCTGGCAGCGTCTCGACGAGGCGCGCCGCGCCGGCAAGCGCATCCTGTTCGAGGGCGCGCAAGGCGTGATGCTCGACGTCGATCACGGGACCTATCCCTATGTGACCTCGTCCAACACGCATCCGGCGACGGCGGCCTCGGGCGCGGGCGTCGGCCCCGCGACGGTGGGCTATGTGCTCGGCATCACCAAGGCCTACACCACCCGCGTCGGCAGCGGCCCGTTCCCGACCGAGCTCACCGACGCGATCGGCGAGCAGCTCGGCGCGCGCGGCAAGGAGTTCGGCGTCGTCACCGGCAGGAAGCGCCGCTGCGGCTGGTTCGACGCGGTGATGGTGCGCCAGGCGGTGAAGGTCGCCGGCATCACCGGCATCGCGCTCACCAAGCTCGACGTGCTCGACGGCTTCCCCGAGCTCAAGGTCTGCACCGCCTATCGCTGGCGCGGCGAGACGCTGCATCACCTGCCGGCGAGCGCCGCGGTGCAGGCGGAACTCGAGCCCGTCTACGAGACCGTCGAGGGCTGGCAGGAGAGCACGCGCGGCGCGCGCTCCTGGGCGCAGCTCAACGCCTATGCCATCAAGTACATCCGCCGCATCGAGGAGCTCATCGAGGCGCCGGTGGCGATCTTCTCCACCAGCCCCGAGCGCGACGACACGGTGCTGGTGCGCGATCCGTTCGAGGATTGATGCATCACGCGGGCGCGGGGGTCGCGGAGAATTGCCTTCCCCGCGCAAGCGGGGAACCAGAGCGACAGATCGGCGGTTGCTCCTGGGCCCCCGCTTTCGCGGGGGCGGCAGCGGGCGTGGCGGGATGAGCGGCGCCGATGCCGCGCCGGTCTCGCTGCGGCGCCATCCGCCGTTCCGGCGGTTCTGGGCGGGGCGGGCGGCGTCGACCATCGCCTACCAGATGCAGGCGGTGGCGATCGGCTGGCAGGTCTACGACTTCACCGGCAGCGCGCTCGATCTCGGCCTCGTGGGCCTGACCCAGTTCATTCCGGGCTTCGCGCTGTCGCTGGTGGTGGGCCAGATCGCCGACCGCTATGACCGGCGCCGCGTGCTGCGCCTTTGCCAGGGGGTGGAGGCGCTTGCCACCGCGGCGCTGGCGCTGGGCAGCCTGCTGCACCTGCTCGACACGGCGGCGCTCTTCGCGGCGGTCTTCGTCATCGGCGCGGCGCGCGCCTGCGAGCTGCCGACGCTGCACGCGCTGCTGCCGCAGCTGGTGCCGGCCGAGCTCATCCCGCGCGCCGCCGCCGCGTCCGCCTCCTCCAACCAGACCGCGATCATCCTCGGCCCGGCGCTGGGCGGCCTGGCTTACGCGCTGGGGCCGGGCCTGACCTACGGGCTCGCCTGCGCCGGCTACATCGTCGCCAGCCTGCTGATCGCGCGCATCCGCATCGAGCTGCCGCCGCCGCAACGCGAGAAGCTCAGCCTCGCCTCGCTCTTCGGCGGCATCGTCTTCGTGCGCGGCCACCGGGCGGTGATGGGGGCGATCTCGCTCGACCTCTTCGCCGTGCTGCTCGGCGGCGCCACGGCGCTGCTGCCGATCTATGCCCGCGACATCCTCGGGACCGGGCCCTGGGGGTTGGGCCTGCTGCGCTCGGCGCCGGCGCTGGGCGCGCTCAGCGCCTCGCTGTGGCTCGCGCGCCGCCCGCTCGGCGGCGGCGTCGGCCGCATCATGTTCGCGGCGATCGTCGCCTTCGGGCTCGCCACCATCGTGTTCGCGGTCTCGACCTCCTTCCCGCTGTCCATGGCGGCGCTGGCGGCGCTCGGCGCGGCCGATGCGGTGAGCGTCGTCATCCGCTTCTCGCTGGTGCAGATCGAGACGCCGGACGCGATGCGCGGCCGCGTCAGCGCCGTCAACTCGATGTTCATCGGCGCCTCCAACTCGCTGGGCGAGTTCGAGAGCGGCGTCACCGCCGCCTGGCTCGGCACGGTGCCCGCGGTGCTGCTGGGCGGCATCGGCACCATTCTGGTGGCGCTGCTGTGGCTGCGGCTGTTTCCGGAGCTGTTCCGGGTGGAGCGGCTGGAGAGGACGCGCACATAGGCGGCCAGTCGGGACGGTGCGGCTCTCGCGGTTGCTGCGCAACCGCTGCCGCCGCCGCCGACGAGCGCTGCGCGCTCGCGGCTATCGCACCGCCGCGGCCGTGCCCGGGCGGTGGGCGCCGGCGACGTAGTCGTCGACGATGGCGCCGAGCTCCTCGAGCTGGCCGGCGAAGAAATGATCGGCGCCCTCGATGACGCGGTGCTCGATCCGGATGTCGCGCTGATGCATCAGCTTGTGCACGAGCTTCTGCACCGGCTCGAGCGGCACCAGCTGGTCGCGGTCGCCCATGATGATCAGCCCCGAGGCCGGGCAGGGGGCGAGAAAGCTGAAATCGAACATGTTGGCCGGCGGCGCCACCGAGATGAAGCCGTCGATCTCCGGCCGGCGCATCAGTAGCTGCATGCCGATCCAGGCGCCGAAGGAGAAGCCGCCGATCCAGCAGGCGCCGGCGTTGGGGTTGTAGGTCTGCAGCCAGTCGAGCGCCGCGGCGGCATCGGACAGCTCGCCCTCGCCGCGGTCGAAGGCGCCCTGGCTGCGGCCGACGCCGCGGAAGTTGAAGCGCAGCGCCGAGAAGCCGCGTCGCACGAAGGCGTGATAGAGGGTGTAGACCACCTTGTTGTTCATCGTCCCGCCATGCTGCGGGTGGGGATGAAGCAGGAGAGCAATTGGCGCGTTGCTCTCCTTGGAGTGGTGATAGCGGCCTTCGAGCCGGCCCTCCGGCCCGTTGATGATGACGTCAGGCATCGATGGGGGTCCAGAAAAGGGGAAAATCCGAGTAAATCACTAAGCTATGCATTGCGGCGGCAGGCGCTATTCGTGGGTTAATCTTGACTAAAATACTGGGTCAACATATATCGCTGGGATCATCGGGCGGCTGTCGAGAGAAGGCGCTCCCGCCAGGCGAGGACCACCGATTCCGTGATCGAACCATATATAGCACAGCGGCACCCATGGTTTTGAAAAACCTGCGCGAAGAGATCGACACCATCCTCGAGCACGACCCCGCGGCACGCTCCGCGCTGGAGGTGGTGCTGTGCTACCCCGGGTTCCATGCGCTGCTGCTCTATCGGCTGGCGCATTGGCTGTGGGAGCGGCGCTGGCTGGTGCTGGCGCGCTTCATCTCCTCGGTCGCGCGCATGTTCACCGGCATCGAGATCCATCCCGGCGCCCGGATCGGCCGGCGGCTCTTCATCGATCACGGCATGGGGGTGGTGATCGGCGAGACCACGGAGATCGGCGACGACGTCACCCTCTACCAGGGCGTGACGCTCGGCGGCACCAAGCTCCATCGCGGCAAGCGCCATCCCACCCTCGAGGACGGGGTCATCGTCAGCGCCGGCGCCAAGGTGCTCGGCGGCTTCACCGTCGGCAAGGGCGCCCGCATCGGCCCCAACGCCATCGTGCGCACCGCCGTGCCGCCCGGCGCGCGGGTGGTGGCGCCGCGCTCGACGGTGATCGGCAGCGAGCCGCGCGACGCCAAGCAGGAGCCGCAGCCGCAGGAATTCGTGCCTTACGGCACGCCCGGCGACGACATCCCCGATCCCGTGGCCCGCGCCCTCAATGGCCTCCTCGACGAGGTGCAGGCGCTGCGCGCGCGGCTGAGCGAGCTCGAGGGCGAGGTCGCAGAGACCCGCCCCGAGCCGATCCTCAAGACCGGCACGGACCGCGTCTGGCTCCGCGGCGAGAAGGAGTAGCGCCATGCGGCTCAGCACCAAGGGGCGCTATGCGGTGATGGCGCTGGTCGATCTCGCCAAGCACAGCGATGGCGCGCCGATCGCGCTTGCCGAGATCGCCGAGCGGCAGGAGATCTCGCTCTCCTACCTGGAGCAGCTCTTTGCCAAGCTGCGCGTCGCCGGGCTGGTCAAGAGCGTGCGCGGCCCCGGCGGCGGCTATCTCCTCGGCCGCAGCGCGCAGGAGACGCGCATCGCCGACATCATCCTCGCCGTCGACGAGCCGATCCGCGCCACGCGCTGCTCGCCCGGCGCGCCCACCGGCTGCAGCGGCAGCAAGACGCGATGTCTCACCCACGATCTCTGGGAAGAGCTCGGCAACCAGATCCATCTCTATCTGAGCTCGGTGTCGCTCGCCGATGTGGTGGAGCAGCGCGTGCTGGGCCGCAGCGGCGCGCTTCACTGCGAGCAGCGCGCCGCCGCCATTGCCGCGCAATAGCCGCGCCCGCCCGATGCCCCGCCCGGCCTATCTCGACTGGAACGCGACCGCGCCGCTGCGCCCCGAGGCGGCGGCGGCGATGGTCGATGCGTTGGCGCGCTGCGGCAATCCCTCCTCGGTGCATCGCTGGGGCCGCGAGGCGCGGCGCGCGCTCGAGGCGGCGCGCGCGCAGGTGGCGGCCTTGGTCGGCGCGGCGCCGGCGGCGGTGGTCTTCACCAGCGGCGGCAGCGAGGCCAACCAGCTGGCGCTGCGCGGCGTGCCGGGACGGCGCGTGCTGGTCTCGGCGCTGGAGCATGACAGCGTGCGGGACGCAGTGCCCGGCGCCGCGGTGATCCCGGCGACCCCGGCGGGCATCGTCGATCTCGCGGCGCTGGAACGGATGCTTGCGCAAGAGGCGCGGCCGGCGCTGGTGTCGCTGATGCTCGCCAACAACGAGACCGGCGCGATCCAGCCGGTGGCGGCGGCGGCGCGGCTCGCCCATGCCCGGGGCGCGCTCCTCCATTGCGACGCGGTGCAGGCGGCGGGCAAGATCGCGGTCGATGTTGCGGCGCTCGGCGCCGATCTCCTGAGCCTCTCGGCGCACAAGCTCGGCGGACCGCAAGGCGTGGGCGCGCTCGTCGTCGCCGGCGCGGTGGCGCTGGCGGCGCAGCAGACCGGCGGCGGCCAGGAGCGCGGCCGGCGCGCCGGCACGGAGAATCTGCCGGGGATCGTGGGCTTCGGCGTCGCGGCGAGCCTCGCGGCCGAGCGCCTTGCCGATTACGCCACGGTGGCGTTGCTGCGCGACGCGGCGCAGCGCCGGCTCAGCGCCATCGCGCCCGAGGCGCCGGTCCATGCCGCGGGCGTGGCGCGGCTCCCCAACACGCTGGCGATTGGCATGCCGGGCGTGCCGGCGGCGACGCAGGTGATGGCGCTCGATCTCGCCGGCGTGATGGTGAGCGCAGGCGCCGCCTGCTCCTCGGGCAAGCTGCGCCGCAGCCCGGTGCTGGAGGCGATGGGGCTGGGCGCCGAGGCGGCCGACAGCGCCATCCGCATCAGCCTCGGGTGGAGCAGCAGCGCGGCCGATATCGACCGGCTGGTCGAGGCCTGGGGCGCGCTGCATGCGCGCAGCCGGGAGAACGCCGCATGACCGCCGCCTTCGCGCGCCTGCCGCGGCGCAACGCGGCGCCCGTCTATCTCGACTACCAGGCGACGACGCCGGTCGACCGGCGCGTGCTCGAGGAGATGCTGCCCTGGTTCACCGAGAAATTCGGCAATCCGAATTCGACGTCCCACGCCTATGGCCGCGAGGCGGCGGCGGCGGTGGAGGAGGCGCGCGCCGAGCTCGCGGCGCTGATCGGCGCCGAGCCGCGCGAGATCGTCTTCACCTCGGGTGCCACGGAGGCCAACAATCTCGCGATCAAGGGCGCGGCGCGCTTCCACCGCGCGCAGGGACGCGACCACATCGTCGCGCTGGCGACCGAGCACAAATGCGTGCTGGAAAGCGCCCGGGCGATGGCGCGCGAGGGTTGCCGCGTCACCCTCTTGCCGGTGGCGAGCGACGGCTTCGTCGATCTCGATGCGCTGGCGGCGGCGATCGACGAGCGGACCTGCATCGTCTCGGTGATGGCCGCCCATAACGAGATCGGCGTGCTGCAGCCGCTGGCCGAGATCGGCGCGCTGTGCCGCGCGCGCGGCGTGCTCTTGCACAGCGACGCGGCGCAGGCGGTGGGCAAGGTGCCGGTCGATGTCGAGGCGATGAAGATCGATCTGCTGTCGATCTCGGGCCACAAGATCTACGGGCCCAAGGGCATCGGCGCGCTCTATGTACGACGGCGGCCGCGGGCGCGGCTCGAGCCGCTGTTCGATGGCGGCGGGCAGGAGCGGGGGTTGCGCTCCGGCACCTTGGCGACGCCGCTCTGCGTCGGGCTGGGCGCCGCGTCGCGCATCGCTCGGGCCGAGATGGCTGCCGAGGCGGCGCGGCTGCTGGGGCTGCGCCGGCGTCTCCTGGCCGGGCTCAGGGCGCGGCTGCCGGACATCCGCCTCAACGGCGACGAGGAACGCCGGCTTCCCGGCAACCTCAATCTGAGCTTCCCCGGCGCTCCGGCGCCGGCGCTGATCGAGGCCTGCCCGGGCTTGGCGCTCTCGACCGGCTCGGCCTGCACCGCGGCCGAGGTCGAGCCCTCCTACGTGCTGCGCGCGCTGGGCCTGCCCGATGCCCTGGCGGGCGCCAGCCTGCGCCTCGGGCTTGGCCGCTATACCACTGAATATGAGGTGGATTTTGCCATCGAGACGCTGGCCTCGGCGGCCGGCCTCGTGGCCCGCGGCGAGAGGGTGACAGCGGCGGCGGGCGGCCCCACATAAGGGGCAGTGGAGTTGCCGGGAAAGGTCCCGGCGGTGTATCTAGCGGATGGACCGCGGGAGAGCGCGATGGCGTTGAGGCAGGCGATGACGGTGACCGAGGCGGCGGCCGGGCGGATCCAGGCGCTGCTGGAGCGCCGCGGCAAGCCGTCGGTCGGCATCCGCGTGGGGGTGCGCAGCCGCGGCTGCTCCGGCCTCACCTATACGCTCGAATATGCCGACGAGAAGGGCAAGTTCGACGAGGTGGTGCAGGTCAAGGGCGTCACCATCCTGATCGATCCCAAGGCGTCGATGTTCATCATCGGCACCGAGATGGATTACGTCGAGGACAAGCTGCAATCGGGCTTCACCTTCCGCAATCCCAACGAGAAGGGCCGGTGCGGCTGCGGCGAATCCTTCCACGTCTGATGCCGCGATGAAGCTGTTCCAGATCGAGGAGCCCGACGGCACGCCGCTTCAGAGCGACGGCCCCGGCGCCGCCGTGGGCATCGAGCTCTCCGCCGCTTCCGGCGCGGCGGTGGCGGTGGCGGTGGGCGGCAATGCCGAGCTGCTGCCCGGCGCCGATGGCGCGACGCGGCTTCAGGCGGCGGCGCTCGAGGACGAGGCCGCGGTCGCGGCGCTGCTGCTCCGCCTGCGCGAGCGCGCCGAGAAGGCGCTGGCGCGGCCGGTGACGCATGCGGTGGTGGCGCTGGCGCAGCCCGCGCGGCGCGCGCGCCGCGGTGGAAGCGGCGGCACCGGCGGCGGGGCTGGTGCTGCTCAGGCTGGTGGGATCGAGCGAGGCGGCGGCGCGCGCGACGGGCGCGCGGCCGGCCGATGCGCCGGTGCTGGGCGCGGCGATCCTGGCCGAGGACGATGCGGCGCCTCTGGCGCGCTGAAGGGGACAGGCTCCTAGCATGGCGACAATGGTGTTCATCGAGCGCGACGGAACGCGCCGCGCGGTCGAGGCTCCGGTCGGGCTCTCGGTGCTGGAGATCGCGCACAAGCACGGCATCGACATCGAAGGCGCCTGCGAGGGCTCGCTCGCCTGCTCGACCTGCCACGTCATCGTCGACCCCGAATGGTACGAGCTCTTGAAGGAGGCGAGCGAGGACGAGGAGGACATGCTCGACCTCGCCTTCGGGCTGACGCAGACCTCGCGGCTCGGCTGCCAGATCATCATGACCGAGGAGCTCGACGGCCTCACCGTCCGCCTGCCCCAGGCGACGCGCAACCTGATGAACGGCTGATGAACTCGCCTCGGCCTGCCCAAGCCGGCGCGCGACTGCCGCGTGGTCGTCGCCATGTCGGGTGGGGTCGACAGCGCGGTGACGGCGGCGCTGCTGGTCGAGGAAGGCTTCGAGGTCGTCGGCATCACGCTGCAGCTCTACGACCACGGCGCCGCCACCGGCCGCAAGGGCGCGTGCTGCGCCGGGCAGGACATCCACGACGCCGCGCGCGTCGCCGAGCGGCTCGGCATCGCCCATTACGTGCTCGATTACGAGCGGCGGTTCCGCGACAGCGTGATCGAGGATTTCGCCGACGCCTATGTCCGCGGCGAGACGCCGATCCCGTGCGTGCGCTGCAACGAGCGGGTGAAGTTCCGCGACCTGCTGGGGACGGCCCGCGACCTCGGCGCCGACGCGCTCGCCACCGGCCATTACGCCCGCCGCGTCGCCGGATCCAACGGGCCCGAGCTGCACCGGGCATCCGATCCCGGCCGCGACCAGAGCTATTTCCTCTTCGCCACCACGCGCGCCCAGCTCGATTTCCTGCGCTTCCCGCTGGGCGCGCTGGAGAAATCCGCGACCCGCGATCTCGCGCGCCGCTTCGACCTCCCCGTCGCCGAGAAGCCCGACAGCCAGGACATCTGCTTCGTGCCCCAGGGCGATTATGCCGCCATCGTCGAGAAGCTGCGGCCGGGCGCGGCCGAGCCGGGCGAGGTGGTGGACGAGGCGGGGCGCGTGCTGGGATCGCATCCGGGCGTCATCCATTTCACGGTGGGCCAGCGCAAGGGGCTCGGCATCGGCGGCGGCGAGCCGCTGCACGTGCTGCGGCTCGAGCCCGCGACGCGCCGCGTGGTGGTGGGGCCGCGCGCGGCGCTGGGACGGCGGCGCGTGGCGATCGCCGGCGTCAACTGGCTGGCGCCGCCGCCCGCGGCCGAGAGCATCGAGGTCGCCGTCAAGCTGCGCTCGGCGCAGCCGCCGCTGCCGGCGCGGCTCACGCTCGATGGCGAGGGCGGCGGCGCGGTGGATCTGGCCGAGCCCGCCTTCGGCGTCGCCCCGGGCCAGGCCTGCGTCGTCTATGACGGAACCCGGCTGCTGGGCGGCGGCTGGATCGCCCGCGCTCAGGCCGGAAGCCCCGTCGCGAGCTCATAGACCAGCCCGGCGAGCCCGCCCAGCAGCAGCAGCACCGTGGCGACGAAGCCCACGATGAAGCCGGGCCCGCGGCTCTCCGGGGCGCGGGCATAGGTCACGGCATAGAGCATGCGGGCGATGACGAAGACGAGGCCGATGATGCCGGCCCAGAGTGGCGAGAGCGCCAGCGCGCAGAGCCAGAGGCTCGGCAGAAACAGCACGAGCTGCTCGAGCGTGTTCTGCTGGATGCGGAAATAGCGCTCGAATTCGGCATTGCCGGTGACCGCCGGCGCCGCGATCCCGCTGCGGCGGCGGGCGTTCGAGCAGCCGATGATGGTCCAGAGATAGACCAGCAGCGCAAGGCCGGTGACGAGGCCAGGGTAGAGGGGCAGGGGCATGAGGTTTTCCGCTCCTTGGGGGACCGGCGCTTGCTTGACGCGGCGCCACGCTTTTCTTATACCCGGGCCTTCCCGCGGCGGGGTAGCTCAGCTGGTTAGAGCAGGGGAATCATAATCCCAAGGTCGGGGGTTCAAGTCCCTCCCCCGCTACCAGCGTTATTTTGGCCCCCGCCGAGGCAGCTTGGCGGGGGCCTTTATTGGTGAGGGCGAGGATCGCTGCAAGATCGCCGACGAGCTCGATTTCAAGTTGATCTTCTTCCGGAATGAGCCGTATCTCACGGATCAGACCACGGAGGACCTCAGCCGCCTCGACCCGGACGGCCTCTGCCGCCGCGCGCGTTCTGAGCGAACATTCCCCTCATCTTTTAGAACGGCAAGCCGGGTCAGCTGCTGGCGCTGCTTCACCTGCTGCCAAGCGGTTTCTTTTATGAATTTTTGCCGATTCCAGACGCGACGGCCGGCATAAAGCTCGGTTGAGAATTCCAGTGCCGCGCCGCCAATTACCGTAAATGGTCGAAGCACCCCATGGCTTAGCCGTCGGTCCTGGAACTCGGTCAGCGTTTAGCGCGGCGGCGATAGCGCGCGGCGACTGCCCATTCGCATAAGCTTCGAAGATCCGACGTATGATCTCAGCTTTGGCTTCATTAATGGCCAACTTACCGCGCAGAGACTCACCCCGCGCATCAAATTCTCGGACCACGTCGTAGCCATAGCTCAACCCGCCGCCCGAGCGACCCGCACGCACGCGGCCCTCGAGGCCGCGCCGAATCTTCTGGGCAAGATCCTTCAGGAACAAAGCATTCATTGCACCTTTGAGCCCGACATGGAGCTCGCTGATTGCCTGCCGCTTAGGGCGCTGTAGCCACAGGTGCAGCTCCAGGTTCCTCCGCGCCGTCGACGATGCGCTCACTGCATCTCCAGATGCCGTACGCCTCTGGGATGAGCGGCGCTCCTGGAACGGGCGGCGACTGTCGGGGCGGCAATCGACGGCCGGATCCGCGCCTTGTCAACCCCCGCCGACGTCGCCCGCTGTCGGAGTAAACGAGATCACTGGTGTCCCCGATGCGAGCCAATCACGCTCCGGCTTGGGCCGCGTCCTCGCCTTGACCTGCATCAATGACGACTGCCCGGCTCAAGGCGAAAATGCATGTCGGTTGCCTGCGCCTGAGAGCGAGTTCACCTCAGGCATTTTGGTGGCGCATGGAAATTGGTATCCAAGAACTTCGCGGAGACGGTGCTGCCGTCAGGCACCGAGGTTAGCGAAAGGAGGCGATTGTGTCTGCCGGCCTGAAGGAGCTGCGCCTGACGACAGCTCGCGAGGTGATGACGTCGCCAGTGATCTACGTCATGACCGAAACACCGCTAAGCGAAGTCGCTAGAGCGATGCTCCGGGCGCGCATCAGCGGGGTCCCCGTGGTCGGTGGGAGTGGGCAGCTGGCGGGAATGGTAAGCGAAAGCGACCTAATCCGCAGGCGCGGCGGTGAAAATGGCGTTCGACGGTCCTGGTGGCTGGACCTCTTTGAAGCGGACGCCGCGCATAGCCAAGAATTCCTCGAATACCTGAGGCGGCACGGCTTGCGTGCCAAGGATGTCATGACCCGCGACGTGATCACCGTGGAAGAAGACACGCCGATCGCTCGTGTCGCCGAACTCCTGGACTCCAACGGTATCAAGAGGGTGCCGGTGCTGCGCGAGGGACGCATGATCGGAATCGTGAGCCGCGCCGATTTGCTGCGAGCGCTTGCCTGCGCGCCCTCCATGCAGGGAAGACAAGGGTAAACGCTTCGGCGTGATGCGCGTCAGATGTCGCCGATAGATAAGCTCGGCGATGACGACCATCGTTGTCGGCTCTGAGCGATTGCTATTCAGTATCGTTGCCCGCCGCCGACGCATGACCAGTCAGTCGGGCCTCAGCGTCATCCGCGCGCTTGTCGTAATTGGCCGCAAGCCGCCGAAGTGCGTCCTTTGCGGATGGTATGATGAATTGATCCGCAATGGCGCGAAGCTCATTCGCCCGCGCGCGCCACCCCTTGATGCTGCTCGCGTCAGTCATCGAGCAACAATCACCGTTCGGTGAGGGCATGGCGTTGATTTAGATCATGAATGAAACGTCGGCGGCCCGTCACGCTTCGTCCCGGCGCCACGAGGAAAAGTCGTTGGCGGCTGAGTTCGATGCCCTTGCCTGTCAGCGGCTGAGTTTGTGGGTGGAACAGCAAGTGGCATGCTGGCTGACCGGGCCGCTTTCGCATCACAACTGTTTTGGTGAAGACGCTATTGAGCCGGTACTGCTCGCCATCCCGACGGGCATGCGCCGACATAGGGGTAGTATTGCTGGTACGCGTCGCACCAATACCAGAAGCCGGGCGCTTGACCGGATGGAACAAGCGGGTTCGGATATGGATAGACCGCCTCTGGGTACCAATACCAATCGGGGCCGACGATCCACCACCAGCCGAGCCGCCCCGCGTAATTTCCATGCCACCAGTGTCCGCCTTGCCAGCGCCCGTGATCGAAATGCCGGAGGTCGCCGTGCCAGCCATAATGCTCCGACCAGCCGCCATGACCGTCTGCAAAGTGCCCGCCGACATGTCCTGGGTCCTGCGCCTGGGCAGGGGCCGGCGCCGAGAGCGACAGCACGCATCCAAGCACCCTAAGAAGCCGCTTGAGTGTCATGGGCGATCTCCCCTAATCCCCGACCAGATCCTGCTGACGCAAGCTCACAGTGTGAGGCCCTAGCCTGATAAGGCGGTTCGCAGCTTTCCATCGTCGCCGTCATCCTTGTGCGACTGGTACCTTGCCCCAGTGCGCCTGTACGGCTGTGGCAACGATGGCGAGATGCTTGTCGAACGATCGCTTGGGCAAATCCGGAACAACCGACGCGAAATGCACGTGCTCTATCAGCTCGACGCCGCAGAGCGACAGGATATTATCCTCTTCGAGCAGTCGCATCGAGCGCCACTGCTTGCTGCGCCGCAGATAGGCCATGTCGGCTCCCGAGCTGGTGAAGATGAGCGCCTTTTTGCCGGAGAGACGCGGCACCATCTCGTCATCCTTGATGTCGTAGGCAAAGCCGGAGGCGAGGACGCGGTCGATATATCCTTTCATCATCGCCGGCATGAACGCCCACCAGAGCGGATAGAAAAAGGCGACCGCGCCCGCAGCGGCGAGATGGCGCTGCTCGCGGCGCACCGCGCTCGGCACCTGCCGCTCCTCCGCGTCCAACAGCTCGCCTTCGCCAAGGACGGGATCGAAATGGAGACCATAAAGGTCGCGGATCACCACATCATTGCCCAAGGCTTCGACCGCCTGCGCATAGCGGCGCCCGATCTCTTGCGTGAAGCTCTTGCGTCTCGGATGGCAGATAACGACCAGATGTTTCATGGTCTCGTACTCCGTCTGCAAGTGCGGAACAATCGGATCAGCCTCGAAGCTGCCGCGCCAAGGCTTCCCGGAGCATGAATATCCACAGATCATGATAGGGCGGCGCCTCGGGCGAAGGCATTGCGCTATATCAATGGCGCCAAATACTTGACGGCCTGTCGTCGCCATTTGGCTGGCCCACCTCGGGGAAACGGACGCCGCGGGTGACGATCGGCACCGCGCCGGTGGCGCTTCAGGTTGGGCGTTGGCTTGCTCGCCTACTGGCGTCCACTTCATGACGTTGATGTGGCTCAATGCAAACAAGCGGCGCTGCCTCCAAGGTGCTTCGACCCGTCGGGTGCGCCACAGGTCGTAGCGGCCAGCGCGAAAAGCCTTCCAAAAGCTTGAGAGGCGGCCGGTGGCGTCCTTCGTCGAGCCGTGCCTTGTCAACGAGCCCTTCGGCGATCCGGGGCTTTTCGCCGACTTCCGTTTTGGCCGGCGGGCTCTGCTGTTCGACCTCGGCGATCTTCAGCCAGTGCCGCGGCGCAAGCTCCTGCGCGTAAGCGACGCCTTTGTCTCGCACACGCATCTGGACCACTTCAACGGGTTCGACCGTCTGCTGCGCGTTTGCCTTGGCCGCCCGGCCGCTCTCCGCCTCGTGGGGCCGCCCGGCTTCATCGATCGGGTGCAGCACAAGCTCGGCGCCTACACCTGGAACCTCGTGGCGGAGAACGAGATCGATTTCGCGATCGCCGTCGCGGAATTCGACGGCCGGAAGCTGGTCAACGCCGCTGAATTCCATAGCCGCGACGCCTTCCTCCGACGCAGCGCAACACCGTCCGACTTGCCGGAGGGTGTCTTGCTCGACGAGGAGGATTTCCAAATCCGCGGCACGATGCTCGACCATGGGATCCCGAGTTTTGCTTTCGCCTTCGCGGAAAAACAGCGGGTCAATGTGTGGAAGGATCGCCTCGATCGTATGGGGCTCGCCGTCGGCCCATGGCTCAAAGATGCCAAGCGCGCGGTGAGGCGAGGCGATCCCGATGATACGCCGATTGCAGCTTTGCGGAAGGGGAGCGCCGGGCTGCGCGCGGCCACCCTATCGCTCGGCGACCTCAAGGCCGAGGTGTTTCGGCTCGGGCCTGGAGAAACGTTCGCCTATGTCGTCGATACCTCCTATCACGAGCGCAATGCGGCAGGGATCATCGAGCTCGTCCGCAATGCCGACACACTTTTCATAGAAGCCGTCTTCTTGGACGAGGACCGAGAGATCGCGGCGCGCAAGCGTCACTTGACGGCCGCTCAAGCGGGGTCCCTCGCGCGCCGAGCTGGCGTAAAGCGGGTCGTGCCCTTTCATTTTTCGCCACGCTATCGAGACCAGGAAGATAGGCTGCGGCGCGAAGCTGAGGAGGCGTTTGTAGGCATCGTCGATGTCGATAGCAGGCCGGAAGCTGCGGCCTCAACGAGCAGCGTGCGGGCGGGCGACGCCGGGCGCTGAGAAATTGGTGCCACCGCACGGTCTGGCGCAACTCCATGATGCTGGCGGCACTCCGCCTCTCGGCCGCGGACGACACGCTTGCCGCGGAGCGCCCCGCACTTTTCGGTTACCACCGTCCTCTGCATTTCGGTCCCTCACGCACCGCAGCCTCTAGACCTTCCAGCGTTCACCGGCTGGCTTCGCCCGAGATGGTCATCCGATTGTCGACGCTCCAGACGCCGGGTGCTGACCAAGCCGCGCGCTCCACCTCAGCTCGCTCATTCCAGGACCGGGTCTTTCCCTCGAGGGTCACGACCCCGCCCTTCGTCGTGACGATAACCGCCCCCGCCTCGAGCGTGGCCGCCCGACGCAAGGCGAGTTCGATCTCTTCCTTCACTCGTACTGGGGGCGTTCGCGGCTCGATCCGTATCTTGTTGATCACATCCTCGATACCCCGCGCGCGGGCCACCGCGGCTTCGGCGGCTTCCTTCTGAAAGTGCCATTCAACGTCACCTTCGAGGGTTAGGCGGCGATCGGTCACGGTGACCGTGACGCGGTCGGCCCACAGTGGAAGTTGGGCGGCCAAAATCGCATGTGCGTCCTGTGCTATTTTGTCGTCGGGCTCGAAATCAGGCTCCGGCAGATTGACGCCAAGATCATTTCTCACCGCCCGGACGCCCGAGATGCGCTTCACTGCGGCGTCGGCGCCTGTCTTGTCGGGATAGCTCGGAACGAAGCCGGTCAGGGTGACTGTCCCGTTCTTGACGGCTACCTTGATCCCATGCGCATCGATGCTCGGGTCCCAGTCGAACTCCGCTTCTACATCGCTCTGGAGTTGTGCGTCGGGCTTCATCCAGGCCTCCTCCTCGTCGAGAACACGTCAGCGGCGGTATCCCGATGCGCCGGCGGGCAATCCGTTGCGCGCGTATTTCAATCCACCTCATGACCGGGGGCCTTGATCCAGCTCAAAGGCGATGTTTTTGCGCGTGCGCCGTTGCCACGAGCCGGGGGTAGTGCCGGCGTCCCTTGACCTCGATCAATGCTTTCAATTGGCCTCGGGTCGAACTTGAGCCCGATTGAGAGCCGGCGGTAGGAGATGGAAATGAAGGCAATATTGCTGCTCACCGCGAGTGGAGCCTTGCTGATTTTGACCTCATACGGATCGGTCGAGAGCCCGCAGCTCGTCGAAAAGCTTAAGATCAAGGGCATCACGAAGTTCGTGGGATTCGAAGTGCCCTTGAGCTTGGCCGAAGAGCGCTATGCAGGGCATTTCCAGATCGTATCGCATGATCTGCGCGAGACGGATGATCTCCGCGTCCTCGATTTCGACGGGCACCGCATCTTTCGCCTCTTCCGCTTCCAGGAGTTCGGCCCGCCGGTTCTGCACGAGGGCAGCACGTCGACCTGACAATGATCGGGACCTGCACTCAGTCGTCGGCGTGGTACCATCGACACCCGCAGACGTGATCGGAGCGCCGGTCATGCGAAGGGACCTCGTGAACGGTCAGGTCCGGTCGTCGAGGTCCGCTGACGATTTCCGCACCGATCTCCAGCGCCCGGCCGATATCTGCGGCGCCGGCTCGTCAACGTTCGACGAGCGAAGCGCGGGAAAAATCGAATGCTTTCGGAGGCCCCTCATTCGCGGAAGGGCGATGGGCGAGGTGGAGGAGGTCCTTTGCAAGAGCGCCGGATCCTGGGCCGAGAGGGAAGAAACTGGACGAGTAGCGTGGGCGGGGACCGCTCGCCCCCTTGATCTGCATCAACGCTGCCAGCGACGAGCTATCCGCTCGTGCCGCGGTGAGCTTCGCCGCTTCGCGCAAGCAGGCGCGGGCCCGACTTGACCCACATCAATGCGGACTGCGCCCGTTGTCCATATCATTCGAGTTGTGATTCGGGAATCCAGGCCATGATCGACAGCGAAGCTGTATTGAGGGAGGTGCGGCAGGCGCTTCACGGCGAACCGCGGGTGGATTTCGACCATCAAGCGATCCGGCTAGCCTTCGCGAATGGCGAGCTCCTGGTGAGCGGAGAAGTTGACGGCATCGCGGCTAAAAGACGCACGATCGTCCGCGCTGGCGCGACACCCTCGATAACGACTGTGATCGATGAATTGCGTGTGCGGCCGAAAGCAAGCGTGCCGGACGGTGAAATCCGCGACCTTCTGCGCAAGGCACTCACGGAAGAGCCGACGCTTGGCGGCTGCACCCTCCGCGAGGCCATCCCGGGGGGCTTCAGAACCGTACGGGTACCGCTTACGGCTGTCGGTCGAATTGACATCAAGGTGCGACAAGGCGTCGTCACGCTGGAAGGTGAAGCCCCCAGCCTCACGCAAAGGCGGCTTGCAAGCGTGCTCAGCTGGCAAACCCCTGGAATCTGCAATGTTGTCGACGAGCTGGTCGTGAGTCCGGCCGAGGATGACAGCGACGAGTTGGTCGGAGGTGCCGTGCGGCTGGCGCTCGACCGGGACCCGACCGTTCACGCAGCCGGCATTCGCGTGGATGTGCGAGACCGGATCGTGATGCTCGAAGGTGCGGTGCCGACAGCAGCGGACAGGGATGCGGCTGAACGAGACGCTTGGTGCGTCTCGGGGGTCGACAGCGTGGTCAACCGGCTCGAGGTTCGGAGCTGACCGCGCTAGACGAACAGCGGATTCCCTAAGAGTATAGACTTCCCGAGCCGGGAAATGCCATCTCTCTCCAGCTGTCACATTGCCCGGCTCTGCCCGCAGTCGACCGGTCACGCGGCGCTCCACAAGTCGCGCAGCTCTTTGGGCAGGAGCTTAGCGAGCTTCTCAACGGCGCCGTGATCGATGTTCTCACGAATGACGCCGAATACCGCATGGGCCACCCGCTCCGGATCCGCGGCGGGGCCCGGCGGAAAGGTCGCGGCGAGATGCTGAAGAAATGCTGCCTTGTGGCGCTCCTTCACCGGAGCGGCGGCGACGGGCCAGTGCTCGTAGTAGAGACCTCTAATGAGCATCGGCAATTGCGCGCCGAGATGGGCGGCGCTCTGCGGCTGTAAACGGTCGCGAAGCGCGTGCAGCGTCGCTCCCAGAAGCGCCCAGGCATGCGCCCCATCATAGATTTGGAGCTCTTGCATGAGCGTCCTGAGCCAAAGATTTGTTTCCTGAACCGTTGTGTCGAAAGCATCGAGAGCGGCTGTCGTCATCACGTCTTCCCCTTTCATCAGGAATGCGCCTTCGGCCTATGCTCAAGGCAAATCCGTTCCTGCGGTCTTGGCTCAGGCGGGCCCCGCTTTCCGCTCAAGGAGCTGATGAATGTCGGATGGCAACCCATGGGCGACAACATCAACGGTCTCTTGAGGCAGACGTTTGACGAGCGCGGCGAAGGTTGCACGCGCGGGCGTCACCAGGTCCGACAATTCGCCGTGACCGCGAAGAGCGCCACGCATGGATTCCAGGAAGTCGACCGACCCAAGGATGTGCGGCGGTCCCTTTCTGGCGGCCCAGCCTTCGTAATAGAGCCCACGGATGAGTATCGGAAGCTCCTCGCCGAGCCGCACCGCCAGTTCCATATCCAAAAAGTCTCGCAGGGCATGGAGCGTCGCGCGCAACGCTGCATAGCCGGATCGCTTCTGGGACGTCCCAAGCTCGCCCGCGACTGCATCGACCCAGTCTGATGCCTCCTCAAGAATGGGCTCGAAGCGCATGGCGGCCGTCATAGGCTCAACTCCTCTGATGTGGGAGCCTTCGAGCAGCAGCAACTCCCATGGAAGGGCGCGCGTATGTCACGCCGTCATTGACCGACCGCTGAGCGACGACATGCGCCGTCATGCCGTGGCACTGAGCGGCCCGCGCCGCGCGCTCGCGGCGAGCTGCCAGAAATCGGCGCCATTCATGTGGATCAGGCTTCGATGGTCGCCGCCGTCGAAGTAGATTTCGGACCGGTTGGCGAGCCTGTCGTCGACAAGCATGTCCAGATTGTAGGCGGCGCCGACGGCTGGGATCGCACCCGGCTCGCAATCGGAGAATATCTTGGCGATTTCCTGTTCGGTCGCGAGCCGGACGCGTCGGTGCAGGAAAATCCTGATCCGATCAAGATCCAGCCGGTCCGAAGCCGGCAATATCGCCAGCACATAACCGCTCTTGTCCCGCAGGAGGATCGCCTTCAGCACCAGGTCGCTCGAGACCCGTGCCTGCTGGGCGGTCTCCTCGGCCGAAATTGTCGGCGCATGCTCGACGACATCGTAGGTCGTTCCATGCGAGGCCAGATACTTCGTCAGCTGAACCGCGATCGCCATTCGCCCGTCTCCCGACGCCATGTAGGCGCCTTCTCTCGGGGCAAAGAATGCCGTTGTGCTGTGATGTGCGGGCGGTCCGCCAATCTGGCTGCCGGCGCGGCCGACTGGTCCATGGATCTGAAGAGATCGGAAACAGTTTCGACAACTGCTCGAGTACGGACATTGATCTGCATCAATGCGTCCGAAACCGCCGCTCTGGGCCTCCAGACCGTCCGGGGTCGCGATGGCGGTGCTTCGACGACGGCGTCGTGGTTTGACTTATGAATTTGACTTATGAAGGTGTCCGTCGGACCCTGGGCCGGCGCTTTGCATGCGCGCCCCGGTGGCGGTACCGGCGATCCGCACGAAGGTGCACGAGGTGCACAAGATGAAAGACCTTGATGTTCCTGCACAATGGCGGGAGCAGACCGCGGGCGTCTTGGAGAAACGGCCGCGGGTGATCTTGGTGATCGGCGAGTGCGACACGGGCAAGAGCTCCTTTTGCCGTTTCCTCGCCACGGAGCTGCTGGCCTCCGGACACAGCGTGGCGATCGTCGACGCCGATCTTGGCCAGAAGGATATTGGGCCGCCGGCAAGCGTGACCCTTGGCCACGTGACCGGCACGGCGGAGCGATGGATCGCGGTTCCCAAAGGGCTCTATTTCGTCGGATCCACCAACCCCGTTGGGCGGATGCTTCCGCTGGTGATCGGCACGGCCCGGCTCGTGGGTGCGGCAAATGCGGATTTCGTCCTCGTGGACACCGATGGCTACGTCGACGGTGCGGGCCGTGTGCTTAAGGGCTATGAGATCGAAGCCGTGCGGCCGGATCTCATCGTCGCCTTGGAGAGGCGGCGCGAACTGGAGCCCATTCTACGATCCCATGGCACCTACCGCGCCGACCGTATCCGCCCGTCGCCCAAGGCCCGGCCAAGGGACCGCTGGCAAAGGGAGGTCGGTCGCAAGCAGGCGTTTGCCGCGTACTTCAGAGAGGCGCGACGGTTGGAACTCGGGCTCGACCAGATCGTCTTCCAGCGCTCTTTGCTCTTCACTGGAGAGCCCATCGCGGTGCAGGGGGCCCTCTACGCCGAGCGCACGCCGGAGGGCGTGGTCGCGGTAGCGGAGACCCCTTTGGCGGGCGCAGATATTGCCAAGCGGCTGAGGGTGGGATTCGAGCGCAATCTGCTTTGTGGGGTGACGGACGAGCAAGATCGCGGCGTGGGACTGGCGCTTCTGGAAAGCATCGACTTCGGCCGACGATGCGTGGTGCTCTCGTCGCCGGTACCTCCAGAGAAACTCAGGGTCATACAGTTCGGCGATTTGTACGTCGCCCTCGACGGGAGTGAGCTTGGCAGGGTCGATCGCGCGGGTCTCTAGCAGGGCCTTCCTTTATGGAATGCGGCGGAACCTGGTAGTGTTGTGATCGCGCTCGGAGAAGCTATGGTGAGCCGCCTTCTTGATGAAGGCGTGAGGACTCGCGTCGACCGCAATAAGCGCGGCGCCGTGCTTGAGAAAGGATGAGCGCGATGAGCATTATTGCCGCCCTCCATCATGCGCAGCGCGGATCGACCTGGATCGGCAGCGACACGCTCGTCTGCAGCGGCAGCCTGAAGCTGCCGTTCGGCCCCAAATGGGTCGTGCGCCGTCCCTGGGCGATCGGCATCGCCGGGCATCTGCGCGCCATAAACGTGGTGGACCGTTACGCCGCTGAGTTGACGAACCAGCTTTCCGGCCCTTACGAGCTGGCGGATCGGCTTCGCGACCTGCTGAAGCGGGACGGCTTTCGCGAGGGGGCAGAAGAGCGTGGTCCGCTGGAATTCGGCCAGACCCTTCTGCTGGCGCATGCGGACGGGGTGTGGACGCTCGGCTCGGATTTCTCCACGGTAGCCGTGCCACCAGATCAGCTCTGGGCCGAGGGGTCGGGACGCGATCTCGCGATCGGCGCCGCGCATATCCTGACCGGTGCACTGCCGCTGGAGCCGGCTGAGATCGTGAGGCGCGCGATCGAGACGGCTGTCGCATTCGATATCGGTTGTGGCGGACACGCCTGGGTCTTCGACCTGGCGGCCGGGAACCTCTCGTAAATCGGGCAGGGTGGGCACCCTGCCGACCAGTCTGTGTCGCCAGGACAGCCTGCTGATCCGTCTCAAAGGCACCGCTTGACGGCCGCCGATGGCTTCAGCGCTCTTCCGGCGGCACTATCTCGGCCTCGAGAAGCTCGCACAACCAGGCGATGGTGCCGTGCGGCGCGCTATGGAGGCGTCGGTGCTGCGCGTCATTTGCGGTGAGCCACGCATAGGCCTCGAGCAGCTCGTCTCGGTTGGCTCCCGTGGCGATGATCGCGGCCGTCGCGGCATCGTCGAGCCGCCCGACGATCTCTTCGATGTCTTCTTTGGTGACGCTGCGCTTTTGCTCTGTCGAGCCCGTTTCTGGTGGCATATGAGGCCCCCCTTGCATGTCACTGCCCCCTCGCGCGCCGACTTTGCCCGGTGACGAGGGGATTCGTCGGCAGCTCCGCCGAAGCAATTCGGCGTCGAGAAGGAACTCCGACCCCGCGCACATGAAAGTCTCATGGGCCGCGGAATGGGTTGCAGGATCCAATCGAAGCATTCAATCCCAGGATCGCGGCTCACACGTTGACCTAGATCAAGCCTCCGCGCTGTCGCGTTGACACAGGTCAATGCGGCGGACAGATCTTCGGAGCCTCCTTCAAACCCGACAGCTTGGCGGCGCAAGATCGCGCCGTGTCACGCTGGTTCGCAACCAGGATCCGCTTCAAGCGCTTCTCTGGCGGCGGCACGGCTGGAGGATGCCATGCCCATCTGGAAATTGACGCCGCTCGACCTGGGTGATCCCAACTGGCAGGCGAGTTCTCATCGAGGCATTGCAGTGGTCCGGGCGCGCGACGAGGTTGATGCGCGCGCCACAGCCGCCAAGGCGTTCGACGTCAAGACGCGATTCAGCCCGCGAAAGGGTCAGTGGCTCCCGCCCTGGAAGCGCGCCGCGCTGGTAAGGGTGGAGCGTATCGATGACCAGCGCTACGAGGCGGAAGGCCCGGCCACCGTCTTGGAACCCTCCTTCTGACGCGAGCGCCCATCGAGCCCTCGATTGCCCGGAGGATGGCCGGCGGCATCCGCGACTTTTCCTCGCATGACATAGTTCCGTGTCAGACGGCCGACGACCTGCTCACCTGGCCCATCTCATCGCATCGGGCGAAGGACGTAGTCCGCTCGCCGCTGGTAGGTGGCGCCCTCCTTCGCGAGGCGGCTCTCGTACAAGATGAACCGCTCTACCTCGAAGGGCTCGGCGGAGAAGAGCGCGTGCTCGTCCAGAAATGCTCGAAGCCGGCCCCGGCCCGGCCATCGCAGACGCGCCAGCTTCACGTGCGGGACATAGCGCCCCCTCTCGCGGTCCATTCCGGCTTGCCGGAGGGCGTCCTCGACCTGTGCCTGAAGCGACAGCAGCGGCGGGCAGCTCTGCACCCCCACCCAAAGGACCTGCCGGCGAAAGTGGCCGACCCCTGCAAGCGTCATTGAAAAGCGCGGCGCGTCGATGCCCCGCAACGCGGTATCGACCTCTCGCGCGCTGGTTTCGCCGACTTCACCGACGAAGCGAAGCGTCAGGTGAAGCTTGTCGGGGGCGACCCACCGCGCCGGCAATGCGGCGGTGCGAAGCATCGAAAGCCGGGCTTTGAGTTCTTCCGGCAGATCGATGGCAACGAAGAGACGCGGCATCGGCGCCTGCTGTAGAAGAACCCGTCAGACCAGCGAGGCTCAGGTGGCGACCTGTAGCAGCCACCCCACGGCGCGCTGCAGCTGCGTCGGCTGATAGGGTTTGCGTAGGACCTGCGTCGGGTCGATCGGGCTCTCAAGGCGCAAGAGCTCGTCAGGCCGGTCGGTTGCGTAAAGCACCTTGATGTCCGGTCGCATCCGGCCGGCCGCCCTGGCCAGACCGAAGCCGCTCGCGGGGCCGGCGATACGGGTGTCGGCAAAGAGCAGGTCGATATCGGGATGGTCGCGCAGCGTTGCGAGCGCCTCGTTCGCGTCGCGCGCAACGAAGGTTCGGTAGCCGGCGGCGCCTAGCGCGTTCGCTGCCATGTTGCGGATGTCCTGTTCGTCTTCCACGATAAGAACCGTGAGCATGAGCGCCTCCTCCACGATCCCGCGCCTCTCGGCGCAACGGCGAGCGACACTGTAATATTTAGCATGAAGCGCCAACCGGACACTGACTTGCATCAACATCGCCGAGGCACCGGCCGAACATCGGAACTCCAAGAAGGCGCTAGGCCTTTGACGTTGGGGGCGTCGAGCGGCGTGCCTCAGTGCCAAGGGGCGCCGGCCCAGCACCGCTGCGCTGGAATGCGCGGTCGAGCAAGGCGATGACCGTCTCGTCTTCGATCTGGCGAAAATCGGCATAAAATTGCCCGATGGCATAGAACTCCCCGGGGGTCGCAAGACAGACGACCTCGTCAACTTCCCGTCGCAGCGCCTCGATCGTCGATGCCGGGCCGACGGGGACGGCGAGGATCAGCTTGGCGGGGAGGCGCCGCCGGATCGCGCGCAGCGCCGCGCGCATCGTGGCGCCGGTCGCGATGCCGTCATCGACCACGAGGGCGGCCCGTCCCGCGACGCTGACCGGCGCGCGACCCTTGAAATAGAGCCGTCGGCGGCGTTCGATCTCTTCGGCCTGTCGCGCGACTTCGGCATCCAGATAGCTCTGCGGGATCGATAGTTGGGCGACAAGCTCGCCATCGATGATTTTGTCCAGCTGCTCCCCGTCGACGATGGCGCCGACAGCGAGCTCGGCCATTCCGGGCGCTCCGATCTTGCGCACCAGGACAACCTCGAGAGGAGCGTTGAGGGCAAAAGCGATCTCGAAGGCGACCGGCACTCCGCCGCGCGGGAGGGCGAGGATTACCGGCCGCTCGTTCCTGAAGCGATCGAGCTCGGTGGCGAGGCGCCGGCCTGCATCTTGTCGGTCCAGAAACAGCATCAGGCCCGTCGAGCGACAGATACAAGATGTCCGAGAAACCACTCCTGTGCCAGCCGCACGACGCTTTCAAGGGTGCCGGGCTCTTCGAAGAGGTGGGTGGCTCCGGGAACGACCTCCAGCTTGGCCTCGCAACGCAGCCGGCCAAGCGCCGAGCGATTGAGCGCGAGCACGTCCGTGTCGGCGCCGCCTACGATCAACAGGGTCGGTGCCCTGACGTTGGCCAACGCCGCGCCGGCGAGATCGGGGCGGCCACCGCGCGACACAATGGCGGCGACATCGCCGCGCTGCGCGGCAGCGACCAGGGCGGCGGCGGCGCCGGTGCTCGCGCCGAAGTAGCCGATGGGGAGCGAGCTGGTGATCTCGGACCTTCGCATGAGATCGGTCGCGGCGACAAGTCGCTCTGCCAGCAGCGGAATGTCGAACACGTTCGCACGATCGGCCGCCTCGGGCTCGGTCAGCAGATCGAAGAGGAGGGTCGCAAGGCCAGCCTGGCGAAGCGCATTCGCGACGAAGGTGTTGCGCGGGCTGAACCGGCTGCTGCCGCTGCCATGGGCGAAGATGACCAGCCCCGTTGGCCGTGCGGCTGGCAGGCCGAGCGTGCCCGCGAGACGATGCGGCGGAATCAGAACGGCCTGATCGTGGCCGTGTTGCAGTGCCATGAGTGCCTCCTGTGGCGCGCCATCCTTCGCCGGAACGTGTTCCGGCGCCGAGGTGGCCGCCGCTTCGCTCTCTGGTCGATAACTTCACGCAGGTCCGGAAAGATGGCGCATTGATCGACATCAAAGGATGGCGGCAAGAGGCTGAACCAAATGGTTGCTGATCGGTCGTCACTGCGCCCTGGGCGCGAATAGGCAACCATTTTGTCCGGTCAGCTGCCTCGATGGCGTAGAGGCGCAAGATCTTGCCCTGGAACTCGATCGAATGTTCGAAGCGTTCGCCGATCTTCAGGGCGACTGCGGCGGCCATCTGCAACCTCGGGCCCGACGTGCCGCTGCTCTTCACCGCCTTCTTCCCCGCATGGAAGATGCTGGACCGCCCCCCGACGCTGCCGTCGACGCTAAAGCGGGCGTGGCAGATCGCCATAAAGAACGGCGTCCGCTATGCTTTCACCGGCTTCAGGACGGCGGCTCCTCAGTCGGGCTTTAGCGCCGGCAACTCGTCTCCGTGGTGCGCTCGATCGAGCAGAAGCGCCTGATCACCGAGGACGACATTGACGAAATCGTCGGCCGGATCGACGATGCCGCGACGCGCGCCGCGGTCGCGACGGGCGTCCGCGTGGCCGGGGATCATGGCTTCTGCTCGAAGGGACCCTCACTTTCCCTGATGATTTCGGCGACGCCGCCGTTGAACTCGGCCGATTCATCGACCACCTCGAACCGGCCGAAACGGTCCCCCTGCGGGCTGCGTCGGACGAGATCGACGGCTTCGCCGACGCTCCGTGCATGCACTGTGAACCGAGCGATCGGACCATCAGTGGTGTGCGGGCCAGCGTAGGCCTCGATGGCGAACATCTTCATGAGCCGATATCCTTCTCGTCACTTGAGCCGAAGGCCCCGTCTCTCCGTTGGGATCGGGGCCGTGCATAAGTTATCGCCAACCGCCGTCCGGGTGATTGCGCTAGGTCAGTTCTGCAATCCTGTCGCGGCGTCCATTGCCCGCCGGTCTAAGCGCGACGGCGTGGCAAAGCCTTAGCAGCACTACTTCCAGAGGTCGTTTGCGACCCAGGCGCTGGGATCGAAGATGTGAAAATGACACGGCGTAGGAGACAAGCCAATAAGTACGGAAATCGCCAGCCGGGCGTGCGGGCTGGTAGACGCGTATGCGGTCAGACGATTGTTTCCCTCGAGGATCGTGAACGGTCCGGCCTTCTCGTGCCCCCAAAGGATAGGTGGGGGCCAGTTGGACGGTGGACCCAATAGCGACCGAGGCATTCTTGCCGCCACGCGGAGCAATTCGTTGTGGTCTTGCCCTGGAGCGTCCCACCCCGACCGTGCGATTACGTGGAGCTCAGTTAGCTCATTGTCGGTGAGATTGCCGACTTCATGCCATTGAGTGTCTGGCGGAATTTCTCCGATCAATTGCCGCCTGATCAAATAAAGCAACCTAAGGCGTGCATGATTCTCCGCCGGATCGCCGATATTGGGAGACGCGATCATTGGCATCAAACGAATCTGTGATGCTGGCGACAGTGTTAGCGCCAGCCGATGAGGTTCGTTCCGCAGGAACTCCGCCACCACCCTATGGACGGAAACGCGCGTCCAAGTCATATCAGCGAGGCTCATTGTGTCCTCCGCGGCTGGTTTGTGCGCTCACAGTAAGCGACTTTTCCGCGGTGCGTCGCAGAAAAAGCGAAAGCACTAGCTTCCGCCCCTCGACGGCGCGGTGATGCGCGCTCCGTCTCCCGCTCGCCGCGGCGCCGGCGAACCCGTTCCGCGAGCGCCACGATGCCCCATCCGCCGAGGTCCGCCGGCACGGCAGGAACTTGCTCATAAGATAGCAGATAGCGCTCGACGCTGGCGGGCGAGATCGGCCCTCCTTGCGGCGCGGCCAGGCTACTGGGCGTCTGAATGCCGGGGACCGCTCTGTGGAGTAGGTCGACGTCCACCGTGGCGCCGCGCCGAGCCTCGCGTCGCCGCTCCCGTTCAGCCTCTGGCGTAGGCTCCTTAGCCCGAGCGGCCAGAGAGGCATGCGGCGTGCCGGTCGGAGGTGCCTGCTAGGCGCTGGCGGAGGACGGGGAAGCTCGGATTTGATCTAGATCAACGTGCCGCCGTCGCATCGGCGCCAATGTTTCTCATCTGGTCGCGGCGCGCACTCGGCGTGCGAACAGGCAGCGACGCCGATCGCCCGTGATTCCCGACTTAAAGGAGCGCAAAGCCATGGCCGAAGCGGAAATCGAAGTGAAGAAAGAGGCGAAGCAGGGAAAGGAAACCGCCGTCGCACCGCCCGCTGCGCTTGAGAATTTCTGGCTGACGGGGCTCGACAGCTGGAAATCGTTCCGCAACGAGATGGATCGGATGTTCGCCCAGTTTTGGCGCGGCAATCTCGCGCTGCCGACATTGCGCCAAGCTTTCGAGCCGGAGCGCCTATGGCGCTTCGCCCCGTCTTTCGGCGCAGCCTTGCCGGCCATAGACTTGGTCGAGGAGGACGCGGCCTTTCGCCTCACGGCCGAGATGCCGGGAATGAGCGAAAAGGACATAGACGTTACCGTATCCGGTGACATGGTGACGATCAAGGGCGAGAAGCGCGAGGAGAAGAAGGAGCAGACAAAAAATTATTTCTTTTCCGAGCGGCGCTACGGGTCGGTCCAACGCTCCCTCGCGCTGCCCAGCGGCGTCGACCGTGACAAGATCGTCGCCTCTTTCAAGAACGGCATCCTCACCCTGACGCTGCCGAAGACAGCGGAGGCGCAGAAACAGCAGAAGAAGATCGACGTCAAGGCAGAGTGACGGGCGGGGAGGGCTGTCCTCGCCTCTGGTTGTCGACGCAGCCCATTGGGATCAGGTGCCGTCGCGGCATCGCCGGAGGACAACGCGACGGCGCTAGGCTATCTGCGTCGGAGGCGCGTAATGATGACGCCTTCGACGCTATTTGTATCTGAGATCGAAAAGGTCCTTCAATGGCGCACAAGCAGGTCTTATTCCGCTCCGCCGCGCGTGAAAAGATTCTGCGTGGCGCTACACAGCTTGTCGACGCCATCCGCGTCACGCTGGGACCCCGGTCGAAGGCGGTCCTGATAGAGAGGAAATGGGGGGCGCCACTCGTCTGCAACGACGGCGTGACGATCGCCAAGGAATTCGATCTTAGAGACCCCGAAGAGAATCTTGGCGCCCGCATGCTGCGCCAGGCGGCGGAAAAGACCGGGGAGATGGTGGGCGACGGCACCAGCACGGCCACGATCCTGGCGCATGCGATTTTCGCGGACGGCGTGCGCAACGTCGTCGCCGGCGCGAGTGCCATCGAGATCAAGCGCGGCCTGGATCGGGCGGCCAAGCGCGCAATCGAGGCGTTGAAGGCTCTGTCGCGGCCGGTGTCGACGCGCAAGGAGAAGGCTCAGGTCGCCGCGATCTCGGCGCACAACGATCCCGCGATCGGCGAGCTCGTGGCGGACGCCATGGACAAAGTCGGCAATGAGGGCGTGATCACGGTCGAAGAAGCCAAGACGACGGAGACGGTCCTTGACGTCGTCGAAGGCATGCAGTTCGACCGAGGATTTCTGTCTCCCTACTTCATCACGAATCCCGAAAAGATGGAAGCCGTGATGGAGGATTGCCTTATCCTGCTGTCGGATCGCAAGATAGGCGCCCTCAATGACATGATCCCGCTGCTCGAGCAGGTGGTAAAGGCGGGGAAGCCGTTGCTGATGGTGGCCGAGGATGTCGAGGGTGAGGCGCTTGCGACATTGATCGTCAATCAGATCCGCGGCACGCTCAAGAGCTGTGCGGTCAAGGCTCCGGGCTTCGGCGAGCGCCGCAAGGCGATGTTGCAGGACATGGCGGTGTTGACCGGCGGGCAGCTGGTTTCGGAGGAGCTGGGCCTCAAGCTGGAGCGTGCAAGTCTTGAGCAGCTTGGCCGCGCGAAACGCGTCGTGGTCGACAAGGACAACACGACGATCATCGGCGGCGCAGGGTCGCGGAAGGAGATCGACGGTCGCATCGGGCAGATCAGGCACGAGATCGAGAAGAGCACCAGCGACTATGACCGCGAGAAGCTGCAGGAGCGTCTGGCAAAACTCGCCGGCGGCGTGGCGGTCGTGCGCGTCGGAGCGCCGTCGGAAGCCGAGATGAAATCGAAGAAGGAGGCCCTGGACGACGCGATCAGCGCGACCAAGGCCGCGGTAGCCGAGGGGGTCGTTCCCGGCGGCGGGTTGGCGCTGTTGCGCTGCATTGAGGCGGTGGCGCACGAGGAGACGAATTGCGAGGGGGACGAAAGGACGGGCGTGCAGATCCTCAAGCGCGCGCTTGAGGCGCCAACCCGTCAGATCGCGGAAAACTCGGCGGCCGATGGCGGCGTCGTCGTCGCTCGCATGCTCGACGGCAAAGGAAACTACGGCTTTGATGCCGGGCGCAAGGAATATGTCGACCTGGTCGAAGCCGGCATCATCGATCCGACGAAGGTCGTGCGGGTCGCGCTTGAGAACGCCGTCTCGGTGGCCAGCGTCCTGCTGCTGACGGAAGCCACGATGACCGAAGTTCCCGAGGCCAAGAAAGAGCGGGAGACGGAACCGGAAATGTCGATCTAAGTAATATCAGCCCATGCGAGGAGTGATGGCGATGGTCGTGCTCATCTGGTTATCGCTCCTCGCCTCGTTCCTCCTGCTTGCGCTGCTGCCGCTCGTTTTCGCGCAGCTGTTGGTCGTCAGCCTGGCCAAGCTGCACCTCAGCGGTACGAGCGCATTGCTGCTGGTGATCGGCGTCGTTCTTGGCGGCTTCGTCAACATTCCCATCAAGCGCATACAACACGTCGCCACGCGCGCGGTCCACCCGCTCGCCGTCTACGGGCTCCTCGACTTCTGGCCGGAGCTGCGGCGCGTTCGCCGGGAAACCGTTCTCGCCGTCAATATGGGCGGCTGCCTGATCCCGCTGGCAGTGGCCGTTTACGAGGGCGTCCATCTTGTCGTCCTTGATCCCCGTCTGCTGGGCGCGGTTGGTGTTGCTTCGGGCATCAACATCGTCATCTGCTATTTCCTGGCACGGCCGGTGGCGGGGGTTGGTATTGCACTGCCGAGTCTGGCGCCTGCGTTGGTTGCTGCCAGCTTGGCGCTGCTGTTCGCGCCCGATCAGGCGCCGCCGACGGCCTTCATCGCCGGCATTGCCGGCCCGCTCGTAGGCGCCGACCTGCTTCACTTGGGGGACGTGGAAAAGATCGGATCCGGCGTAGTCAGCATCGGCGGGGCCGGCACCTTCGACGGCATCGTGCTCTCCGGCATCGTCGCCGCGTATTTGGCTTAAAGAACAAGGCGGCCACGTTCCGGCGCGGCGGCGGACCTTTGGGAGTTCTGGTCTCATGGTCCCAGATCAAGCTTGGATCGCGTTTCTGAAATGGTGTCTGGCCGAGCTTGGCTTACGCTGGCAGGGTTACCGCAAGGTGCGTCGGGTTGTGCGCAAGCGCCTCTATCGGCGGCTTGCGGAACTTGGGATTGCCGATCTCGACGCCTACCGCGCGCTTTTGCTTCGGCAGCCTTGTGAATGGGCGCGGCTCGATGCGATGTGCCGCATCCCCATCTCGCGGTTCTATCGCGACCGCCACGTATTCGATGTGATCGGTCGGCAGGTACTTCCCACGGCCGCCGACGCCGCCACCTGCCGCGGCGACGCCGTCTTGCGCTGCTGGAGCGCCGGCTGCGCCTCCGGAGAGGAGCCGTACACCCTCGCGCTGCTGTGGCGACTTACCCTTGCGGCCGACCGGCCGAGGCTCGGGCTCGCCGTGGTTGCCACGGACAGCGACGAGACGATGCTGCGTCGGGCAAAAGCGGCTTGCTACGCACGGAGCTTGCTGAAGGATCTGCCGCCGGAGTGGATCGCGCGCGCCTTCGTGCGTTCCGGTCCCTCTCTGTGCCTTCTTCCCGAGTTCCGGCAAGACGTACGGTTCCTGATGCAGGACATCCGCAGCTCCATGCCCGACGGTCCGTTCGACCTCATCCTGTGTCGAAACCTCGTTTTTACGTACTTCGACGAAACCCTGCAGCGCCGTCTGTTGAGGGAGTTGATCGAGCGTCTTGTGCCGCAGGGCTTTCTCGTGCTCGGAACGCACGAGACGCTGCCGGCCGAGGGCTTGGACCTTACCGTCATCGGCCATAGCCTGCCGATCTATCGGCGATCGCGGGCGGCTCCGGAGACGTAAGGAAGCGATGGTACCGCCATTCCAGCGTCGTCGGCTTCCCTCGGCATTCGCAACGGATAGCAATTGAAGCCGATCCGGCCCTCCAGCAAGTCATCGGCGAAATGCCCGATACGCTTCAGCTGGGCCACTGCTATTTCCTCAAGTCGCAGGCGTATCGCTGCCAAGGAAGCGCCGTGGTCCAAGCGCACGTGCAGGTCGACCACTTGCGGCCGGTCGATCGGCTGGCCTATTTGACTGACGAGATAGCATTCCGCTGCCGTAACCTCACCGACCATTCGGACGATGTCTTCGGCGATGAGACCCGCCGCGAGGTTATAGAGCTTGCCGACGTGGTTCACGGGGTTCTTGCCGGCAACACATTCCATGGTCATTGGCCGATAGGGCGTGATCAGGCCGTTGGTGCGATTGCCGCGACCGGCCTCGCCATCGTCCCCTGCCTCCGCCGACGTGCCCGTCACGGTCAGATAAAGGCCGTCGGGCGGCGCGTCGGCGGTGTTAATCTCCACCGATGCTTCCGATCCGAGGACCCCGCTCGCGACCGCGCTCAGCCCATCTCGCAGGGCGGCTTTCTTGGCGAGATAGTCCTCGGCACTGGAGAGTTTCGAGCCGACGAAGGCCAGCGCGACCGTTAGGCGCGCCCCATGATCACTGCGCACGCCCATGACCTTCGTATCCTCGCCGATTTCCGGGTGAGCCGCCTTGAGGCCGAGCGCGGCGAGATGGCGTTCCACGGCATAAACCGCCCTTTCCAGAGGACTCAGCGGCGCGTAGCCGACGCCGAAAGACGTGTCGTTCGCCAGCGCGACGCCGGCCCCTTGCCGCCGCAGGAACAGCTCGACCAGCGCGTCTGAGGAGGGACGCAGCAGCATGTGCAACTTGACGTGAGCATCGGCGTCAAGGTAGCGGAGATGGTTGTGCAGCCATGACCGGCATGCCTGCTCGACGCGCTGTTCGACCGGCAAGTCGGCGCCCCTGAAATGGCGTGTTGCCCGCCCGGCGATGAAGATCTCGATCGGCTCGACCACTCGACCGCCGCCGAACGCGGGCCGCGCCGCGCCGCCGCGAAGCAGCACCTTGTCCACGTTATGGTGGAGGATTGTGCCCGCGCTGTCGCGGTAAAGCTGACACAGCGCCAGGCTGGCGGTCTCGGCAAGGGCGTCGCAGATCGTGTCGGGGTGGCCAATTCCCTTTCGCTCGACGATCTCAACGGCACCAGCATCTCCAGGTCGCAGCGACCCGATTTTGATCCGAATATCGGATTGTCGCATCGATGCCTCCCGCGCTGGGCTGCTGCGGCGGGGCTCCGGCGCCTTCACTTGCGACCTTCGCGGTAACAGCAGCATGTCATTCAGATATCCCGCCACATCGCTTCGCCGCGCGTTGGGGGGCCGCTATCACGCACATGCCTCTGCGGGCGTCGCAGGATCCAATCGAACGGAATAGTCGGCGCGTCACGACTTCGGCGACACCATCATCGACTTCGTCGCATCCGCCTTCGGCCGCTCTTCCTCCACTGGAATGCCGCTGACAAGATAGCGCACCGCTTCCGCGATGTTTGTCGCTCGATCGCCGATCCGCTCGACATCGCGTGCCATGAACATCAAGTGCGTTCCCGCCGCGATGCGACGCGAATCTTTGATCATGAAGAGGATCAGATCATGAAAGAGAGTGGTGTACATGGCGTCGAGCTCTCGATCGCGTCCCCACACCTCCTGGGCTTTGCGGGCGTCTTCGGTGGCGTAGGCTTGCATCGCGTCTTTGACCATCGCCGCCGCGAAGCGGCCGAGCGCCGCGAGCATCGGCCTTGTCTCGATAGCGGTATCGCCCAAAACGGTCAGGCGCTTCGCCATGTTCGCGGCGTAGTCGCAAATCCGCTGAAGTTCCTTGGCGATCTGCAGCGCCGACAGGATCTTGCGCAAATCGATTGCCACCGGCTGCCGCAGGGCCAGCAGTCGAATGACCAGCCCATCGATCTGGTGCTCCAGCCGATCGGCATCCGGCTCGCGCTCGATGACTCCGGCCGCAAGCGCGGCATCTGGCTGCTCGGTAGCGCAGACGACGGCCTCGAGCTGCTCGGCGGCGAGCGTGCCCATGCTGATCACCATCTGCCGAAGGTGACCGAGCTCCTCCTCATACTGCGTGATCACGTGGTCGGTGATGGGCCAGCTCCAAGAAACGATTCAGGGTCACGCAAGCGTTTCAAGATACGCCACCAACCGGCTTCGGGGTCGCCGATGGCTCGCGCGGACGCGTTGGCGGTTCCGCCTACCGTCACGCCCGGCAGAAGCGTCGCAGCAAGGCTAGGTGAGGCGATGCGCGACTCCATGCGAACCCCTCGGGCGTCCAATTTGTTGCCGCTGTCGCCCGCCAGTGGAGAACGATTGGCACGGCCGCTCATTGATGTGGATCAACGCGACGATACGAGAAAGGTAACAGCATTACGGCGTGCGGGAGATCGCAGCGTGACGGTCGCGCAATATACGTAGCCGCGTGCATCTCGGAGCGTCGCCCGCACCGAAAGAGGTGCCTGCATGGCCGGGCGGATCCACAAAAACCGGAGGAAAAGATGCAAGTCAAAGAAATCATGTCGACAGAGGTGACCTGGGTCGGCCCCGATCTGCCGCTGAACCAGGCCGCCAAGAAGATGCGCGACCTCAACGTCGGCTGCCTCCCCGTCGGGAAGGACGATCGGCTGGTTGGAATGATCACCGATCGCGACATCATCTGCCGCGCCGTAGCGAACGGACGCAATCCCGCCAGGACGACGATCGCCGATGCGATGTCAAAGGGCATCAGCTATTGCTTTGACGACCAGGAAGTGGCCGAAGCCGCACAGCTCATGGAGAAGAAGCAGATCCACCGCCTGCCCGTGCTCAACCGGAAGAAGCGGATGGTTGGCATCCTGTCGCTCGGGGATCTTGCTCTCCATGCGTCGCACGAACTGACCGGCGAAGTGGTCGAGGCGGTTTCGCGCCCAACTGCGTGAGCGGCGCAGCGGGCGTCGTTCCGCCCAAGCCCGGCACGCGAAGCACGCGAGGGGTCGGTAATGGAGACGGTGGCCGAGCTTCTCGCGCGCGCGCAGAAGCCGATGGAAGAGGCGTTGCGCCTCCACGCGATCTACCGGGGCAAGGTGCAGCTCCTGCCCAAATGCCCCATCCGCGGGCCCGCAGACTGGTCGATCTGGTACACGCCCGGCGTCGCCGCTCCGTGCACCGCGATCGCCAAGCGCCCCGAGCAAGTCTACGATTACACCAACAAGGGCAACACGATCGCCGTCGTCTCGGATGGCACGCGCGTGCTCGGCCTTGGCGACATCGGACCGGAGGCGGGGCTGCCGGTGATGGAGGGCAAGGCGCTCCTGTTCAAGTATCTCGGCGGGGTCGATGCCGTCCCGCTTTGCATCCGAGCGACGGATGAGGATGCGATCGTCGCGGTGGTGAAGGCGCTCGAGCCGTCTTTCGGCGGCATCAATCTCGAAGACATCGCCCAGCCCAAATGCTTCCGCGTGCTGGAGCGCCTCAGAGCCGAGCTGCGCATACCGGTCTGGCACGATGACCAGCAGGGCACCGCGACGGTCATGCTCGCGGCGCTGATGAATGCGCTCAAGGTTGTCGGCAAAAGCATGAGCGAGGTCAGGATCGCGATGATCGGCGCGGGCGCGGCGAATGTCGCGGTTTACCGGCTGCTCAAGGCGTCCGGCATCGCGCCTCGCAGGCTCATCGCCTGCGACAGCAAAGGGACGCTGCACGAGGGGCGCGCCGACATCCAGCGTGAACAGGGATTTTTCCGCGAGAAATGGCAGATCTGCGTCGAAAGCAACCCCGACAGGATCGCAGGCGGCATTGCCGAGGCGTTGCACGGGGCCGATGTCTGCATCGCCTTTTCGCGATCGGGACCCGGCGTGATCGAGCCGCGTTGGGTTCGCGGCATGGCACGCGATGCGATCGTGTTCGCCTGCGCCAATCCGGTACCCGAGATCTGGCCTTGGGAAGCGCTGGAGACCGGCGCTCGGGTCGTCGCCACCGGCCGCAGCGACTTTCCAAACCAGGTGAACAACTGCCTCGTCTTTCCCGGAATCTTCCGCGGCGTGCTCGACGTGGGCGCGTGCCGCATCACCGACGAGATGGCGGGCGCTGCGGCGCGGGAACTCGCCGCATGCGCCGAGGCGCGCGGATTGCGTGCGGACGGGATTCTGGTCGACATGGCGGACGAGCAGGTTGCCGCGCGCATCGCCGCGGCCACGGCGATGATGGCCCAGCGGCAGGGGCTGGCGCGCGTCGCCCTCACCGAGGATGACGCCTATCGGCGCGCCTTGACGGCGATCAGGTCCGCACAGGCGGCGACCCAAGCGTTGTTCGCGGATGCGGTGACGTTGGCAGAGAGGTTGACACCCGTTGCAACAGGCAAGACCGGAGGCATCCATGGCGACTCCGCATGAGACGCTCGACGCGGTCAGGAAGGCCCTCTACAGCGAAGCGCGCATCGATCTGGCGCACAATCCCGTTCGCCTGACGCTTTCCGCTGGCGATCTCGTGATTGAGGGCGAAGTCGCCGACATCGCGGCCAAGAAGCTGGCGCTGCAGCGTGCCGCGGCGATCGCGGATGTGCGCGGCATCGTCGACCGGCTCCGCGTCGCGCCGGCCGAGCGCATGGGTGACGGCGCCGTCCGCGACCTCGTTCGCGATGCGCTCCTCGTCGAGCCCGCCCTTGCCGGCTGCTCGATCCGCGTCTCGGTAAAGAAGCAGTGGGAGCCCGTCCGCATCCTCGATGTCGCGGCCGGTGCGATCGACATCACCGTCGCCGAGGGTGTCGTCACGCTCGACGGCACCGTTTCAGGGCTGGGCTTGAAGCGGCTCGCCGGCGTTCTCGCCTGGTGGGTGCCGGGAAGCCGCGATGTGATCAACGGTCTGGGCGTGACGCCGCCCGAAGACGACAACGACGGCGAGATCAGTGACGCTGTCCGCGTGGCGCTGGAGAAGGACCCGCTGGTCAACCCGGACCAGATCCGTGTCTCTACGCGCGACGCGGTCGTGCTGCTCCAGGGGCAGGTGCCGACAGAGTCGGAGCGCGACGCAGCGGAGTTCGATGCCTGGTACGTCTTCGGCGTCGACAAGGTCGTCAACCAGATCCAGCTTCGCGCCTGAGTTTGGTTCGCCGTGGCGCAGTCGCGTCGTCCGCGAGGGCGGCTCAACGCTGTTTTGTCCATGGCCTGTGGCATCTAGGCGCCTCATCGAACGTGTCAGTCTGCGCCCAGGAACGGGTACCGCCGGATATCCTCCCGGGTCCAAAGCGACATCCCCGCCCGCCCGTCGATGGTCTCGACCTGAATGACCGCGTCGGGATCCGCGAAGTTGATCGGGCCGGCGGGCTCGGGGGCCGAAAGTAGCGCGTCGTCGAGAAACCGTTCCTCGCGCGGCGTCGACAGCACGCCTTTGAGGCCGCGTCGATGCAGGCGCACGTGAAAGCTCTTGCTGGCGAGCTTCGGCGACCAGGCAAGCGCGACCTCGCGCGAGCGCGCTTCGAAATCTTCGGCCGCAGTGAAATCGAAAGTGTGCTGCGCGGGCATAATGTGCGACACGAAATTGCGAATGCCCGGATTGGCGGCGAGTGCCTCGGAGAAGTCGGCAAGGAAGGCCAGGGGATCCTCGACCTTCATCACCAGCACGTTGTAATAGGCGGTGCGCTTCACCGACCCCGATTTCCGCAGCAACTTCACCGCGTCGCGAAATCCCTGTTCCGCCAGCGTGACCACAACATTCCACTCGGCCGCGCTGCGGGCAACCGACGGGTTCGTGGGCGCCGGAATCATGCCGAAGGCGTCAAGACGGCGGCCGGGCCGTCCGCCGCGTCGCGGCGCTGTGTGCGTGCGCGATCGAAATGCCGCGATGTGAACTCGTCTCTAGGTTGGGACGCGGCAAGTCGAGGCATCAATTTCATCATCGGCATCGCCCTCCTACAAGGCGCCGCCGCCTGCGGCGCAGACGAACCCGCGGAGTCTGCTCTTGAATTGGGGGAGAGGTCGTTGATGCAGGTCAAGGCCGATCCCGGCGCCATCCGCCATTTTGATAATCCATGCGGCCTCGCTGTCGTCGCCAGCGGCAACAATGCGAGCCGCGTCCAATCCATGGGAGGCATCATGGCATCGCGCATTCCGCCTCGGCCGGTGTCGACAAGCGGCCGTCGTCGCTGGGGCCGTGCTCAAATGGACGTACCCCAGGATCCCTACAAGGCGATCAAGAAGGCGCACGAGCCTTCTGTCTGCCCGCAATGCGGGGCCGTCTACCAGCAGGGCCGCTGGCACTGGTCGGCGCGCCCGGCGGACGCAGAGGAGCAGCTCTGCCCGGCCTGCCACCGCATCAACGACCACTACCCGGCGGGCATCCTCACGCTGAGCGGCGCCTTCGTCGCCGAACACAAGGCCGAGATGATCCGGCTCGCCCGCCATCAGGAGGAAAACGAGAAGAAGGAGCATCCGCTCAACCGCATCATCGACATCGAGGAGACGCCGGACCGGATCGTCATCAATACCACCGACATTCATCTGCCGCGGCGCATCGCCGAGGCGCAGAAGCGCGCCTGGCACGGCGAGACGGAGTTCCATTACGACGAGGATGGCTACTTCCTCCGCGTCAATTGGCGCCGCGAGGCCTGAAGAGACGGAATGGAGGGCGATATGGACCTGATGGACGCCATTTATCATCGGCGCGCCGTGCGCGAATTCACCAATCAGCCGGTCGCGCCGGAGCTGATCCGGTTCGTCATCGCCGCCGCCATTCAGGCGCCAAGCGCCATGAACCGGCAGCCCTGGTCGTTCGTGGTCATCGAGGATCAGGCGGCGCTCGAGCGCCTTTCGCGGGACGCTAAGGCGTTTCTGCTCAGGACGCTGCGCGAGGAGGCGCCGCTCGGCCACTATCGCGCGCTGCTCGCCGATCCCAGCTTCCACCTCTTCTATCACGCGCCGGCGCTGATCGTGGTTTGCGCCACCTCCGCGGAGGAGGGCATGGCTGAGGATTGCTGCCTTGCGGCGGAGAATCTGATGCTCGCCGCCCATGGCGCGGGCCTCGGCACCTGCTGGATCGGGTTTTCCCGGCCTTGGCTCGACCTGCCCGAAGGCAAGAAAGAGCTCGGGATCCCCGCGCATTACGTGCCGGTGGCGCCGATCGCCATCGGCCACCCGAAGGCGCCGATGCCGGCGGTGCCGCGCGGCCATCCCGACATTCTCTGGATCCAGTCGTGAGACGTTCCCGCTGCCGCGCCGGCTGATGCCGCGCGATAGCCGATGGGCGGCCCGATATAGGTCATGGTGCCGCGGATCGCCGCGGACATTATCGTTTCTTGCGCAACCGCGATGGAGGTGGCCATGCAGACGTTCGTCATGCTCACACGCCTTGCTCCGGGAGCTGTCCAGTCGCCGCGAGCTCTCGAGGAGCTCGAGAGCAAGGTCATGATTCATGTTCGCGAGGCCTGCAAGGGGATCGAATGGATCGGCAGCTACGCCGTGCTCGGGCCTTGCGACTATCTCGACATCTTCAAGGCGCCCGATCTCGACACGGCGAGCAAGGTCTCGATGCTGGTGCGCAGCTATGGCCATGCTCAGACGGAGATTTGGGCTGTCACCGATTGGTCGCATTTCAAAGAGGTGGTCCGCTCGGTTGGCGGCGCAGAGGCGACGCAGCGGCGGCGCTGACGGATTTCTGCGGCGCTCTGCCTGACGCAGGTGGTTCGGGCGGTCTTCGCTGTCATCTGGGAAAAGGTTGAGCCGGGTGAGGTCGGGAAGCTGACGCGCATGACGCCCGAAGCGCTGCGCGGTTGTGGCCCCGGGTCGCGCGCGACGACTGAAAGCGCTTCAGCCCAAATCCAGGCGCGCGTCTGCCGCTCGTCTGCCCGGCGCCGGGAGATCTGGCGTCACACTTCCCAAGGCTCGGCAGCGGCCTGGGCGCGATGCCCACGCACCACATTGAGGCAATCGAAATAGGTGTCGAGGATCCATCGACGGTCCGCGGCCGAGCCTTCGTGCGGGGCGGCCTCGAAATGACGCCCCTCGCTGTGCGCGATACGTTCGAGCAGGGCAAGCGCCACGATCTCCGGGCTGTCACCGCTTGGATTCAGCATGGTTGAACTCCCTCGCGAAGCTCCAGGGCCGCCGCGCCGGTGCGGCCAGACGGCCGCCGATGGCAGACACCGGTCGGGAAATATCTGTCGCGATCGCCTGTTCGATCATTGATCTGCGTCAAACTGAGCATCGCGAGACGCCGGCGGGCGCGTTCATCCAAGTGCCGGACTTTGCTTGATCTGCGTCAAGGACAAGACCGGAACTCTCCGAGATATGCTGGCGACGTGAAGAGCGGTCGGGAAGGACGAGGCCATGGCCAGGAAACACCCGCATCATCCCGCGACGGCCAGCGATATCGTCGAGATCGTCGGGCCGATCGACGATAGCGTCATCGCGCAGATCATCGCCACGGGGGCGACCTTGGAAGAGGTCAGGGAGGCGAATGCCTGGCTTTCCACGCGCGACTATTTTCGTCGCATGGCGCATGACTCCGCCCATGGCCGGATCGCGCAAACCTACCATCTGCTGGACGCCGAGCGGCGGGCGGCGAATCGGGGCTGACCATGCGGTATCGTGTCGAGCGCCAGTCTCGAATCTCCGCCCCGAGATTGCCGATACTGAGACGCAGCCAGCTCTACGCGGAAGAATTGGGGATCGATCTGGCGTCCGGAAGAGAGCAGGATTATTTCCGTTGGTTTCTGGCCAGCCTGCTCTTCGGCGGGCGCATCAGCGAGGCGATCGCGCGCCGCACCTATCAGTCCTTCTGCCGACATGGCTTGGCCAGCCCGCGACGGATCGTCGCTGCGGGCTGGGACTTCCTTGTAGATCCAGTCATGCGCGAGGGGGGCTATGTGCGATATGACGGAAGAAAGTCGGAGCAAATTCTGCGCGACTGCCGGACGCTGCTGATCCGCTATGGCGGGAAGCTCTCGCGGCTTCACGCGGCGGCGCGCGATGCCCGCGACCTCGAGGCACGGCTCGATGACTTTTACGGCGTTGGTCCGGTCACGACGAACATCTTCCTGCGCGAGCTGCGCCCGTTCTGGTCCAAGGCGGATCCGGTCCCGTTGCCCTCGGTATTGGCGCTGGCAAGCACGCTCGGCATCGCGCTTGGGCGCCAAGGTCGCAAGACGCTCACCTTTGCGCGCATTGAGGCCGGGCTGGTCCGTCTGTCGCATCGGCGAAGAAGCGGCCGAGCGCGAGTGCCGCCCTCCGGCGCGGAAGCGCGGGGCAGGGATCAAGAAGGCGTAGCGGCGACCCCTCCTGCCGGTAAATCGCAGGAGGCCGCCGAGGCGCAGGCGGACCTGAGGAGGTAGAGCATGTGCGCCATGCCCGGTTCCTCGGGCCCCTGCTGCTTCGCGCGCACTTTACCAGGCATCTGGCCCGGCGCCGCCCGAAACTCGCGCTTCGCGAACGCCTGGCGATGCTGCCTCGAACCGGCTTGCCGATTGCGGCGCCGGTCACGGTTCACTGGGACGAGCACCAGATGCCCTTCATCAGGGCCGAAACGGACGATGCCTGAGGTCGGGGGGCGCTGCAGCTGCGGGGGGCGCCGAACGATTGTGCGCCGACCCCGCGATGGCATCGCGCGCAGCCAGAAGCTCGTACACGGCGCCAAGCAGGGTGAGCACATCGGGAAGGCTGGAGAGGCGGAGATCGACGTGGCTGAGGCTGTCGACGAGGTAAAGCTCCGCGCGAGCGCCGGCGGCGCGGGCGAGCTGCTCGCTCTCGCTTGGCGGGATGATCGCATCGTCGCGGCCGTGGACCAGGATGAGCCGAGGCGGAAGCCGAGACAGGTCGTGATGGCTGAGATCCAGCGCGGTCATATCGTCTCGGATCGCCGGCGGCAGCGCGGCGATGAGCCCAGGGACGGCCGACCGGCATCGGTTGACGAGAAGAGCGTAGACGGCGCGGCCTTCCGGCCCGAGCATCGCAGCCAGATCCTCGACCTCGGCTTTTGGGTCCTCCATCTTGCGGTCTGCGATGCGCCGCAGGAGGTCGCGATCTCGCGCCGAGACGACGCGATCCGCATTGCTGCGGGCAAAGACCCACTTCCCATACTCGTTCGGCACGCCCTGTCGCCATTCCCCGGTGTCAACATCCCGGAAATAGCCGGTCGTAAAGAAGGTGACGGCGGCCTCTATGTCGTAATAGCCGCCGATCGCGACGATGAAGGCGACGTCGCCGTGCGCTTCATCCCGCAGCGTCGCGAGGATTGCCGGCCCCACCGCATAAGAGATCGCAACGACCCCGACCGTCGGCGAGGCCCGCCCGCCGGACGACGACGCGAGATCGGTCGCGAGATAGGCGATGGCATCTGCGATCTCGACAATGTCGGCCGGCCTCACCTTCTGATCGCGCATGCTCGGAATGTCGGGCACCAGCACGCGGAACCGGGCCCGCGCCAGGGTTCGCGCGAAGGCGACGAGGCGGGGATCGTCTTTGCCTGCCGGCGCCAGGCCCGGCACCAGCACCAGCGCCGCGTCCGGGGATTGCGTTGGCTCATAGAGGTCGGCGAGACGCAGCCGCGTCATCACCTCGTAAGCGACGGGGCGCCGAGACGGATCGCTCGTGATCCGCTTGAGATGGCTCGGGGCGGGACCGGCCGCGATGTCTCCCAGCACGTCCATGGCCTCGAAGGTGCGTGCGGGCGAGCAGCCGGGCAAGAAAACGGCGAGGCCCAGCAGGAACGCGCCCAGAAGCGCTTGCCCGAGGCGCTGAGCATGCGCCACGCCTGCGCCGCGGCCCGGCTCTATGCGCGCGCCGACCTGAAGCATGCTTGCCTGGCTGTGTCTGCGAGATGCGATGGCCCCACCCTGGCGGGAAAGGCAGCATCGAGCATTGATCCACCGCAACCGCGGCTCAGCCGAGCGCGAGCGCCTCCAAGCGAACGCGATCCAGAATTTTGACATTCCGCTTGTCGCCGAAAGCGATGACGCCGCGGCTGGCGAGAGTGCGGAATGAGCGGCTCACCGCTTCGAGCGACATCCCGATGTAGTCGGCTACATCCGACCTGTTCATCGGGAGATGCAACTCCGTCGCGCTCTCGCCTCTAGCGGCCTGATGGCGTTCGAGCAATTGAAGGAACATCGCCAACCGGGCGAGGGCGTTCCGGTGCCCCAGGAGGAACGCATGACGCTGCGCCTCGCGCAGTTCATGGCAAAGCTTGCAGATCACGTGAAACTCGAGATCGGCATCCTTTTCGAGCCGGATCTTCAGAGCCGGCACCGGCAGCCGGTAGGCGGTGACGGCGGTTACCGCCCTTGCCGAGTTAACGTACTTTCCCTCCTCGGCCAGTCCGAACACATCATCTACAAACAAAAAGGCGCCGATGCGCTCCGTCTCGTCCGGCAAAGTCCCGTAGATCTTGACGACGCCGCTGATAACGGTGAAGACGGCGACAGCGCGCTCCCCCTCACGGTAGATCTCCGCCCCTTTCTTGAAGCGAACGGTTGACGCGATGGCCGAAAGGCGGGCTCGTTCTTCAACGGTAAGCAGCTGCGTCGTTTTGCCCGATGAGGAGCCCCACAGCGCCACAGCGGCGATCGATGGACCACGAGAGGATGAAGGATCGTCTAAGTCCCTTTTTGCCCTCGCCATCTCGGCCTCCCGGCGTTTCGTTGGGCCTTAATCCTGCGCGGATGATTCGGATCCGACCTTGATCAGGATCAAATTCCGGGGAAGCGCGACGCTTCCTTCCGGTGCATGGACGAGGTTAACATAAACCTGCAGCCGACAAGCACTTCAGAGCCTCTGCCCGCGGGAGAAGAGCGTCAATGACAACGCCTCCAAAGGCGGGTCACCAAACGCAGGACTGCCTCGTGCTCGTCCACAAATTGGCCGAGCCCTTGATGGCGATCGCCAATTACCTCGAAGTGGCGGCTCGCCTTCATCGCACCGATAGCCCGTCGGCACGGCGACGGCTGGCGGAGGTGGTCGAGAAGAGCGGGCGCCAAGCCACCCGGGCCAATGAAATCCTGCACCAGATGCGCGATCTGCTACGGCAAGACGCGCAGGTCGCCAACAAATGCCCGGACCGCGTAGATTAAATTGGGAGTGCACCATGCTGACGCCGGCGCAACTGCGCGACGCATCCCGCCTGTACCTCCAAGCGGCGGAGGAGGAAACTACGTTGGACATCAAGCGAAGGCTCGCCAGTCACGCCCTTGCGTTGGCTCAGCTTGCCGAACACACCGAACACCGCAGCTATATGGACAAGGTCGCCGGCTATGCGGACAGCAAGCACGGTCAGCGCACGATCGCTGAAGCCGTCGACCGATGGAGGCGGAACACCATCGATGCGCGGGTGAAGAGGGCGGACTAAGCTCGCCAGGCCCGGCCAATCCCACGGCCGGAGTTGATCAGCGCTGACGATATCACGGGCCGGACGGCGAGCCGGGCGTAGCTACCGGCAGCTCCGACGCCAGATGCGGGCACACGGGGGTGGTGTTTCGCAGCGCGAGCCGCCAGCCGATCGGTCGGCGCGCCACGACAGGCGAGGTGCTCATCCTGTGGCGTCAGTGGCCGCAGATTGCGGAGAACGATCTTTGGCTGGCCGTAGGAGCGGGCGTCGATCACCGGTCTTTCTTGGGAGATCTTGCCGATGTCAGCTTACACAAAGCGCATGCGCAACCGTCTGTGGGTCAAGGGAGCAAAGCACCAGCGTCGCGGTCGATCGGGCGCCGCGGCGACGGTTCCTCCCGCGGCAGAAGAGATCGAGCGGCCCTTCGATGAACCGGCGACGGCGCCGCGGAAGCCGAATGTTTCCGTGGAGGAGCCGGTCGCCCAAGAGCCCGTGGCGCAAGAGGAAGAAGCGTGCGGGTCGCCCAACGCAGGGCGCACGCCGGCTTCGGATCTTCATTGAATCCGCCATCTCCGGCTGCAGCCGAGGGACCGCTCGGCTTGCTGCGCCGATGCCGCTACAGGAGCTCCGAGCCGGGAGTGAGGGTGACGCTGAGCGGAGTTTCGCGCGAGACCGCCTCGATCAGCTCCGCCGTCAGGCGATGCGGCGCCTTCCGCGCGAGATCGGTCAGCGAAAGAATGCCGACGAGGTGCTCCTTGCGGTCGAGGACGGGAATCCGTCGGATCCGATTTTGCTCCATGAGCTGTACGGCGGTCGATAAATCGTCGTCGTCAAAGCAATAGGCTACGCCTTTCGACATGATCTCGCGGACCTTGGTGGTGGCGGGGTCCTGTGCATCCGCGACCAGGCGACAGGTGATGTCGCGGTCGGTAATGATACCGACGAGACCGTCTTTGTCGCAGACAGGGAAATAGCCGATGCCCTGCCTGTCCATGCGCTGGGCAATGTCCTTGATGGCCTGGTTCGGGCGCACGGTCTCGACATCCCGTGACATGACCTGTTGTACCTTCATGATCGCCTCCTTCGTATCGCGGACGCTCTGATGGCTTGAGACCATCGCGGCAGATGCAGGCTGACCGCCACCGGCTAGCCGCCACCGGCGGCGCCTTGATCTCCCGGGGTAAACACGATGTAGCGACTGGCGCCCCGGCGATTGATCAGCAGCAGCGCGGCCGTGCCGACTCGCACCTTCTTCAACCGCTCCGCTGCCTGCTTCGGCGTGGCCACGGCCTGATGGTCGATCGATTGGATTACGTCGCCTGCCTGCAGATCGAGCTCTGCGAAGGGGCTGCCATCGGCCACGTCAGTGACAACCACGCCCCTGATATCCTTGGGCAGATCGAGGCGTTGGCGCAGGTCGTCGCTGAGCGGGGCGAGGCTGAGACCGAATACGCTCGTCCTTTCTTCGGGACGCGCTCGCTCTTCGCGGCTCGCGGCAGCCTCCGTCTTCTCCGGCATCTGGCCGATGGTCACCTGCAGCGACAGCGGCTTGCCGGCGCGCCAAAGGTGGAGCGCTGCCTCGCTGCCGGGCGGCGCCTCGGCGGTGAGGAGCGGCAGGTCTTGCGCCGAATTGATGGCGTGGCCGTTGAACGACAAGATCACGTCGCCCGGCCGGATGCCGGACTTGGCTGCGGGGCCGCCCGGCGCGGCGCCTGAGACGAGCGCGCCGGTGGCGCTCGGCAATCGCAGCGCTTTGGCGAGCTCGGGGGTGACCTCCTGGATCTCGACGCCGAGCCACCCGCGCACGATCTTGCCAGACCGACGCAACTGCTCGATGACCGGCTTTGCCCGGCTCGACGGTATGGCGAAGCCGACGCCGACCGAGCCGCCGCTCGGGGTATAGATGGCGGTATTGATGCCGATCACTTCGCCAGCGAGATTGAAGGTCGGGCCACCGGAATTGCCCTGGTTCAAGGAGGCATCGATCTGCAAGAGGTCGTCATAGGGCCCCGACTGGATGTCGCGGCCGCGCGCGGAGATGATGCCGAAACTCACCGTGCCGCCAAGGCCGAACGGATTGCCCACGGCCATCACCCAGTCGCCGACCCGCGCCGCGTTGCTGTCCCCCCAGGGAACCGACGGGAGCGGCTCAGCGACGTCGATCTTGAGCAACGCCAGATCCGTCAGAGCGTCGCGGCCGATCAGTCTGGCCGGATGCTGGCTCTTGTTCTGAAGCAGCACGGTGATCTTGCGGGCATTGGCGATGACGTGCTCGTTGGTGACGATGTAGCCGGCGGGATCGATGACAAATCCTGAGCCCAGCGCGATGCGACGCAGATGCGGAATGGCGGGCAAGCCGTGCTCGCCCTGCCGTCCGAAAAAGCGGCGCAGGAAGTCCTCAAGTGGGGGTGGCGGCGCGTCCTCGTCCTCTTCCTCCGGCTCGGGCTTCTCGATCGCCGCGACGCTGACCGTCGCCGGCATCACCTTGTCGACCAGCGGCGCGAAGCTCGGCAGCGGTGTGACGGGTCGCGTCTGCGCCGGCGGATCCCCTTGATTGACCATCTGCGCGCAGGCGGCACCCGATGCGAGCGCAAGAGCGGTGAGGGCCGCGATCAGGGGGGTACGCTTGCCTCCGAAAAGCAATGATCCGATCAACCGATTGGAGAAGGGAGACGGCACGCTTCAGCCTCCTCGGAGTTCGCGGACGCGACGTGCTGGCTGCATCGCACCATTGGCACGGCGGATCGTCCCGCGTTTTGGGATAGACAGCCGCACCGATACCTGATACCGGGACGCCGCCCGCATCGCGTTGATTCAAATCAATCGACCGTCAAGCGATGTCGCGACCCTTGTTTCTCCACGCGCCGCCGATGCCCAAGCGCTTGACTTGCCTCAAGGCGTGGCAAGGCGATGCCATGTCATAGAGGCATGCAGCGCGGGCGATTGAGCGCGATCGCGAGAGGCACGATGCCGTCGACGCTATCCGACCCCTTCAGCCGACGCAGTCTCCTGACCTATTCGCGAGATATTCTGTTCGCCCGCTTGGCCGCAGCACTCCCGACCAACGAGATCTCAATGATGCAAACTCCAGCGCAGGATAGCACCTCCTCTCCGAACGGCGTCACTCTGCTCCTCACGGGAGATGTCATGCTTGGGAGAGGTGTCGACCAGATCCTTCCGCATCCGAGCGACCCGCGCCTGTTCGAGCCGGAAGTCGCCACCGCGATGACCTATGTTGAGCTCGCCGAGGCGCGGAATGGCCCCATTCCGCGGCCGGTCGACTTCTCCTACGTGTGGGGCGACGCCTTGGCGGAGATGCAGCGCCTGCGGCCCGATGTCCGGATCATCAATCTCGAGACGAGCATCACCAAAAGCAGGCAGCATGTGCCCAAGGGCATCAACTGCAGAATGAACCCCGACAATGTCGGCTGTCTCACCGCGATGCATGTCGATTGCTCTGTCCTGGCCAACAATCACGTGTTGGATTGGGGAAAGTCGGGGCTTCTCGAGACGCTCGCAACCCTGAAGGAGACGCACATCGCCAGCGTCGGCGCCGGCCGCACCCTTGGAGAGGCCGCAGCCCCTGCCATCCTGCGCGCACCGGGTGCGGGAAGGGTCCTGGTCTTCGGCTTCGGCGCGGCGAGCAGCGGCATTCCCGCGGAATGGGCGGCCGGCGACGACACCCCTGGCGTCAATCTTCTCAGGGACCTCTCCGACCGGGAGGTTGCCCGCGTGGCGAGCGCGGTCGGCGCCGCCAAACGGCCTGGCGATGTCGCGGTCGCGTCGATCCATTGGGGCGGAAACTGGGGCTACCGGATTCCGGACGAGCAACGGCGCTTCGCCCATGCCTTGATTACCTCTGCGGATGTCGACCTCGTCCACGGCCATTCCTCCCATCACGCGAAGGGGATCGAGGTCTATCGCGGGAAGTTCATCGTTTACGGGTGCGGCGACTTCCTCGACGACTATGAAGGCATCAAGGGCTATGAGGAGTTTCGCGACGATCTCGTCGTCGCATACCTTGCCAGGGTTTCCGCATCGAGCGGGCGCCTCCTGGACCTCACGCTCGTGCCATTTCAGATCAGAAAATTCCGTCTGAACCGCGCGTCGCCGCGGGATGCGGCGTGGCTGCAAGCGACCCTCGACCGAGAGAGCGCCGCGCTGGGCACCCGCATCGCGGCCGAAGGCGATGCGCTGAAGGCGCGATGGCGATGAGCAATCGTCCGCCTCACCTATTGGCGGCTGCCGCCGAGCTTGCGCCTGAACGCGATTCAAGCCGGCGCCTGCCAGGCCCGGCGCGAGGGGTGCGGCGTCAGCGTAACCGTTCCGGTGCCCGACGCTGATCGCTCCAAGAGAGCGGATGCTGCGCCGAATTGCTCGATGACCCAGAGATTGGTCTCCAGGTGTCGTGTTATGGCTTCGACAGAGCAGCGGGATGGCCCGCGGGCAAAGCACAGCGGCAGAAGAAGCTGGTCGCCGAGGTGGCGGTCCAGAGCCGCGCCCGACGCATGGTGCAGCAGCAGCAGCGTCGCCGCCTCTTCCGCGACCGCCTCCGACGGCTTGCCGATGGCACCCAGGCCACTGAACCCGGCCGGCGCGTGCTCGTATTCGGCGGTGAGAAAGACGCCGGCGCCGGGGCAGGCGGCCCGCACGCGCTGGGGCCGGATCTCCAGCGCGACGCCGAGCGTTTCCAGCAGGGAAGAGGCGCGCTCGGCCATGCGCTGCGGAATGTGCGCCGGGAGGTTTGCGGCCACCGCGCGGCCCTTTATCCGGCGCAAGGCTCCGCGGCCGACGAGATCGAGCGGCGCGGTGGCCGCGGCCGAGCCGTTGATCACGGCCCGGATCCGGCCCTTGCCGACGGGAAACCAGCCCCAGGCCTCCAGCGCTGCCTCTGCCCCAATGCCGAGTCGGTTCAGCATCGGCAGCCACACATTGCACAGGTAATCGGCCGGCGGGCTCTGCGGCAGGTGTGTTCCGCCGTGGACCACCACGCTGCTTCTGCCGGGGGCGAAAGCCAGCGGCAACAGAACGGTCTGCAGAACCAGCGTGACGGCGCCGGCGCTGCCGCCTTCGCGGGCCAGCGCCACGTCGAAGGTGTAATCGCCGGCCGACACAGGCGCATGCGGGACGAATTCCAGCTCCTCGGATCCGAGAACATCGCCGGAAAGGCGCGCGTCGCAGATCGCAGCCGCGGCGCGTGAGGCGGTCAGATGCTGTGCGGCCAAACCCGGGTTTCGCCGATTCGCCCGAATGCGCTCGATGCGCAGCGGACGGCCCATAATGGCGGAAAGGCTGAGCGCGGTTCGGAGAATCTGGCCGCCACCCTCACCATGGGCTCCGTCGATCACAAGCAGCGCGTCCGCGCGGGGCCCCATTCGCGAACGCTCCTATGGCTTCGCCTTTTCGCGGAGTTCCACGATCAGGTCGGAGATCCGCCCTCCATGATGTTCAACCACCGCCGCGAACTCGTCCCGATAGGTCAGCGCCTGGCTTACCCCGTCGATGGTCACGTCGACGATCCTGTACCGGTCGGCGACGCGCTCCACCTGCCAATCGAGCTTGATCGGCATCCCGCCTCCAGGCCGCGTGACCTCGCTGTGCACCAGGATCGCCATGGTGTCCGCCGGCCGCGAGCCGATTACTGTGAATCGTTCCCCCTGGTACCGGGTGAAGCGCGCAGCATAGACATGGACGATATAGTCCCCGAAGGCCTGCGTGAACTGCTCTCGCTCCGTGTTGCTCATCCCGGGCCAGTACCGCCGGAGCACAAATCGGGCGATTCGGGGCACGTCGAAGGCATCTCGAGCGAGCGGACCCAAACGCTGTTCCAGTTCCCCGGCACTGCCCGGCTTCCTGACGAGATCCAGCACCTTGTTGCCGAAATCGGCGATGAAGCTGGCGGCATCGGTCTCGACTGCCGGCGACAGGCGAGATGCGAGCGGCACGATTAACGGGACCACGGCAAGCACGGCCGCCAGCCGTCGGGCGTACATGGGATTGGCCTCCGGCCAGTGAAAATCGAAGCCTATTCCCGATTTCGGCCGGCCGGCTTGATGCATATCAAGCTACTCGCCGCGACCTGTTTCGAGGGGTGGCCAACGCGGCACCTCGCTTTCGAGAGCGGGGTAGCGTAACGCGGAGCCCGTCATAGGCGATGCGAGCGGTCACACCCTGCTCGCGGGCCAGGCGCCGGAGCAGCGCATTGACGCGGCGGCCGTCGCCGCCGACGATACCGCTGCCGCAATGCGTGAAGATTGCGTTGCCCACGCCTTCCGCCGCGCACCAGCCAAGCTGCGCGCGAACGGGAATATGACCGATGCGATGGCCGTCTCGCCGCCGCACGATCGGCCGGACGAGGCTGGCGCCGTCGCCGATATAGAGTCTGATGCCGATGAGCGCGCGCGCCCGATGTCGGATGGCGACGACGTCCGGTCCATAGAAGATTGATACGGGGCCTGCGGTGATGCGGTAGCCGACCGCCGGCGCGCGCATTGAATGCTCGACAGAGAATGCCTCGAAACCCACTCCTGAGATCGAAAGCGGCTTGCCCGTGGACACGATGTGACGGCGGTCGAGCGGGTAGCGCTCGATGAGGCGCCAAGTCTCCTTCGTCGCATAGACCGGACAGGCAACGCCATCCGCAAGACCAAAAGCATGATCGGGGTGGCCATGGGTCAGCACGATGGCGGAGGGCGCCAACCGCGCAACGCGTCCGCGCCAATCCGCACCGCAATCGACCATAATGCGGGCACTCCCATGGCACACCAGGAGCGCGCTATGTCGCCAGTGGCGGCGGCTGCGCCTTTCGATTTCCCCGCGCGTTCCGAGAAAGACGAGTTCCATGCTTCAGGATGCAGTGCTCCGGCCGCAAGCGCCTGCTTTCAGCGCCCCGGAGCTCCGCCTGGACGCTCAGTTGATCTGCATCAAAGCACAAGCTTCGCATCCCAGGCTTCATCTTGCAATGGTCGCCCGAATGCCCAAAGGGAGCCAGCCATCCGGCAGCGCCGCGCCGCAGCGGCTGCGTGCCTATTACGCCTGGGACGCGCCGACGCGTTGGTTCCATTGGATCAACGCCATCCTGGTTCTCGGGCTGCTGGTCCTCGGCATTGCATTGCTCACCGGCCGCTGGTTCGGGGTGGGGGAGGAGGGGCGGCACCTGCTGCTGCGCATCCACATGACGCTGGGCGCGGCGCTTGTCCTCAATTTGGCTTGGCGCGGCTACTGGGCGTTCCGCGGCGGCCGAACGGCTCAATGGCGTGCGACGCTTCCGGGCGGCCCGGGCTATTGGCGGGATCTCAAAGCCTACCTGTCGGCGTTCATCGCCGGACATCCCAAATACTATGTCGGGCACAACCCGCTGGCGCGGATCGGGGTTGCCGTGCTGTTCATCTTGCTTGCAGCGCAAATTCTCAGCGGCCTGATGCTGTTCGGCATCGATCAGCTTGCGCCGCCCGCGCCCCTATGGCCGGCCGAGCCCAGCCCCCAATTGTCGCGAGGGGCGCTGCCTCCGTCCTTGCCGTGGCTGATCGATTGGACGGCGGCCGACGCCGAGGCGGTGAGGCACCCTGTTCGTCTTGCGCACCTTTATGGCTTCTACCTGCTGGTGATTGCTGTGCTCCAACATGTCGCTGCGGTCGTCACGACGGAGCTTCGGGAAGGTGGAGATCTGGTTTCCGCCATGCTCACGGGCTGGAAATCGCTCCCCGGCAGCCCCTCGGACGAAGAGAGGACGGATATCAAGCCCCACCGCAAACGGCACGGCCGGCGGCGCTGATTCCGGAGCAACCCAAGCAATCCGCCAGTTTGCCGAGCGAAAATCGGGAGGACTGAAATGCTCGAGGAACTCACAGCAGAGCAGGCCAAGCATATCGCTTCGTTGTCCCAGGCGGCGCGGCGGGCGCGTGACCGAGGGCTCAGCCCGCTTCGGGAAGAAGATCTCGGCGAGCCGGAGCCGGCGCGGGGCGAGCACAATCCCGGCGGCGCGGTGGGTCTGGAGCCGCTTCCGCCCAGCCACCCGGCGCGTCTCGCGCTGCGGCGGGCCGTCGCCGATCTCCCGACCGAGGCCCTTCCCGAGCTGCAGGCGCTGATCTGGATCGGCCGCGGCGACTATGCCGCCAAGGACTGGGCGGAGGCCGTCACCGCGGCTTCGCTCGCGCCTGAGTCCGCTGTCGATGCCATTGCCGAAGAGCCGGATCTGCACGATCTCCTCATCAAGGGCCTCTACGCACTCGCGCCAGCGTAGGGCAACGATTGACGGGAACCGCCGGCCAGAACGGCGGCACGCACCTGACGGCTCGTTTCAAGGCCTTTCCAGCGGCGGGTTTGGGAAAGCGAAGTTCGAAGTAGCAAAGAAGCGCGGAATCTCGATTGGCGTGAGCTTGACGCCGAGAGGACGACATAGGCCAGCCGCCGATCAGCAGGTCACATGCATCAACGCTATCTTGCGCGCTTGTGATTGGTTGAAGGTGTCGATTGCCTGTGGCGTGCGCTGGAGCAGAACCTGGCAGCCGTGCTTGTCGAAATAATCTTTCGCTTCGCTGGAGAGCCGCACGTTTCCGTCCTGGCCGGCGCCAATGATAACGACCTTGCATCCCTTCTCGAAGACGGCCTTGGCCTCCGCCTTGGAGATAATGTGGGACGTGCCGTATTGCTCCTTTGAGAGGTGCTTCTTTCGCTTCGTCACCTCGCCGGAGAGACCGATGACGACGTCATGGTCATAGGTCTTGCCATCGATGGTGATGCTGCCGAACTCGGTGCCTTCGATCCGCATCGTTCTACCCCGCTTGATCGGTCTACCAGCGCGGGCCGCGCTCCTCTGGTCGCCTGCCTGTGCTGTCCGTCTCGCCACCGAGCGGGCGGACGATTACGGAGATTGCGCCGATCTCGATACCCGCGCGATCTTGCGCAGCGCGTCGGCAATCATGTGGTCCGATTGGACGCGCGCCGCGACGTTGTCGAGAGAGATGAGGCCAACGAGGGTGTTGTTTCTATCGAAGACGGGCATGCGCCTTACGCCGAGTTCTCCCATGCGCCGGGCGACGTCATCGACGGTGTCGTCATCGAGGCAATAATGAACCTCCTCGGACATCACCTCGTCCACGGTGCAGGTCGCGACGGGCTTCCCGGCGGCGACGGCGCGAACGACGATGTCGCGATCCGTGACCAGCCCGACCACGCGGACTCCCGAGACGACGGGCAGGATGCCGGTATTGACGCGCGCCATGAGGATTGCGGCACTTTCGGCGGTGTCGTCGGGCGAGACCACCGAAGGCTTGCGGGTCATAATCTGTCCGGCCTTCATCTCGCGCTCCCTCGCTTGCCGCCAGGGCCGACGCTCGCAGCGCCACGGCGCGTGTCGACGCCTTCAAAGACACGCCGGCGGCCGGCTTGAATTCTTCTACGTGATGACGCGCAATCCCGCCTTGATCCAGATCAAGCTACGGTCCTGCAATGAGCTCGCCGTGTCCATTGCGATGGATCAATGCCGGGTCATGCCGTTGCGCTATCAATAGGTTGGTGCGCGTCACATGGAATACACGGCAATGGAGTGCTTGAATCGGATTGTCGTCGGTGGTGCGGGGACGCCGCAACCCATACGAGCCGATGCGACCCGCTCGGCTCGCGGCTTAGATTAGGCGCGCGGCCTCGCTAGGGTCATGAGGCACGGGTCGCCCTTGCTGGCCTCCCTGGCCGCCGCCTACGACCCCGGTCGCAGAGACCGCCGTCCCGAGCTCTCTTTCGATCGCATGGCGGTCGGCGGCAGCATGGTGGCGATCACCCAGCGGATGCTCGTCGAAAAACCCTTCTGCCGATTGATCCATCTCGACCGGGACCAGCGGCACGACGATCCACGAGTGCTGGTGGTGGCGCCTCTATCCGGACATTTTGCGGCATTGCTGTGGGATCTACTTGCTGCCCTGGCGCCGGACCACGACCTCTATCTCGCCGACTGGACCGACGCGCGCGAGGTCCCTGTCGAAAAGGGAAATTTCGGGGTGGGGGAGAACATCGGCTACATTCTCGATTTCATGCAGCACCTCGGCGCGCCGCTGCATCTTCTCGCGCTCTGTCAATCGGCGATGCCGGTTCTGGCGGCGACGGCATTGCTCGCCGGGCGTGGCGCTCTCGCGCAGCCGCGAACAATGACACTGATCAGCGGGATGCTAGATACCCGCATCAAGCCCACACGCGTCGATCGTCTCGCCCGGCTTTCCTCCTTGAGTTGGTACGAGCGTCGTGGCATCTCAACCGTGCCGGCCGGCTATGCTGGCGAAGGCCGCCTCGTCTATCCCGCCAGCGCCCAACACTCGGCGATGATGGCCTATCTCGCGCGCCACCTCGCCACGGGCGGCGAGCTTCTTGGCAAAGTGCTCGGCAATGATGACGGGGACTCGGCGGAACACCCGTTCCTGGAGCTTTATCTTTCGGTGATGGACCTGCCGGCGGCATTCTTTCTCGACACGATCAAGCTGGTCTTTCAAGAGTTCGCTTTGCCGCGGGGCCGACTGTTCTGGCGCGGCGAGCGCGTCGCGCCTGCGGCAATCATCGAGACCGCGTTGATGACCGTTGAAGGGGAGAATGACGACGTGTCCGCTGTCGGCCAGACCCGCGTCGCTCATGAGCTTTGCCGCAACATACCCGATCATCGACGCATGCACCACCATCAGGGTGGTGTCGGGCATTTCGGCACGTTTCATGGCCGCGCATGGCGTGACGAGATCATGCCGAGGATTCGCTCGTTCATCCGGGTCATGGCCTGACGCCTCCCATGAACAAGCGAGCGCGGGACACGCGAGACCTGGTCGGTTCCACATCTCGCGGGGCTTGATGCAAGTCAATGTGACGGCCCCGTGCCGCCACTAGCCTGCTGATGCCAAAGAAGATGTCGCCGGTCTCTGGGACGCCGCTGCTTTGGCCCACTATCGAGATAAGGAGAGCAACATGCAATTTCTCAAGCGTAGCCTGATCGTCCTGGTCCCCGTGATCGCTCTGGGCGCCTGCACGCAGCTGAGCGATCAGGACCGAGCCCTCTTGACCTCGGCGAACCAGAATGCCGAGCAGGCGAAGGCCCTGGCGCAGCAGGCGCTCGACGCCGCCAAAGCCGCCCAGGCGAGCGCCAGCCAAGCGGCTGCCGATGCCAAGTCGGCGAATGAAAAGGCAGACCGGATGTTCCAGCGCTCGCTGCGCAAGGTGGCGCCGTCGCAGTAACCGCCGATGGCTGGCGACGTCATCGCCGGGCCGGTGCGTCGAGCGAGCTTGGCGTGCGGCCCTGCGATGACAGCGCTGCGGCCGACGCCCGACGCTCTCGACGCGTCGTGCTGGGCGGAGCAAGAACGTTCTGTCACGAGGTTCGTCTTCGAGCATGCCCGGCTCGTCCTGGACGAGCCCTTCGCGGGCGGTCATGAGCAGGTCTTGGCGAGCGGTCTCGGCAGCGCTCCTTGCCGCGGCGGCGGTTCTTCTTTTTGGGGTCTCGTCCCTCTCGGCGCAGCAGGAGGCGGGCAGGGTTCCCATCCTCGTCTACCACCGCTTCGGTCCCGTCGTCGCCGATTCGATGACGGTGACCACCGCGGTCTTCGAGGAGCAATTGTCGTGGCTGCGCAGCCACGACTACCGGATCATCCCGCTCCGCACGCTGGTCGAGCGCCTCGGCGATCCGTCGTCCGAGCTGCCGTCGCGCGCGGTGGTGCTGACCGCGGATGACGGCCACGAATCCGTCTATACCGAGATGTTTCCGCGCATCCGGCGCGATCGCTTTCCCGTCACGCTCTTCATCTATCCGTCGGCGATATCGAACGCCAGCTATGCGCTCACCTGGGAGCAGCTCGCGGAGATGGTCGGGACGGGCCTCGTCGACGTGCAGTCCCACACCTATTGGCACCCGAATTTTCACCAGGAGCGCGCCCGGCTCTCGCCCGACGCGTACCGCACCCTGGTCATGACGCAGCTGACCCGCTCGAAGCAGGTCATCGGCCGCCGCCTCGGCACGGCAGTCGACATGCTGGCTTGGCCCTTCGGCATCCACGACCCGGAGCTCGAGCGCTGGGCGGAGGAAGCGGGATACCGCGCCGCCTTCACGCTGGAACGGGGGCCCGCGAAGCATGGCGCAAACCTGCTGGCGCTGCCGCGCTATCTCATGACGGACGGCGATCGCGGCGCCCGCTTCGCGGCCATCGTCGAGGGTGCCCCGCGTCAGCGGGCGCAGCCATGAGCGCGACCTTCTTCCGCAGCCTGGTGCTGCTCATCGCCCTTCTCGGCGCCGCGGCCGCGGCCTCGGCGTGGGAGGTTTCGGGCAGCATCGTCGATAACCGGACCGGCGCGGCCATCGCCGGCGCGATCGTCACCGCCGGCGACCACGTCGTCACCACCGATGCCGCGGGCCGCTTCGCTATCGACGGCGTCGGCGACGTCCTCCAGGCGCGGGCGGCGGGATATCTGCGCCAGGCGGTCGGCGCCGGCAGCCTGTCGTCCGCCACGGCGGAGATAAGGCTGGCGCCGTTCTCGCCCCGGGCGCTTTATCTCTCCTTCTACGGCATCGGCAGCCCGGCGCTGCGCAATGCGGCGCTCGACCTCATCCGGCAGACCCGGCTCAACGCCGTGGTGATCGACATCAAGGGCGATCGCGGCCTGGTCGCCTATCGCAGCCCGGTGCCGCTTGCCGGCGCCATCGGCGCCGAGCGCACCATCACCATTCCCGATCTGGGCGGCCTGTTGCGCATGCTGCATCAGAAGGGCATCTACGCCATCGCGCGTATTGTCGTGTTCAAGGACGATCCGCTCGCCCTGGCGCGCCCCGATCTCGCGGTCAAGCGACAGGACGGCGCGGTGTTCCGCGATCGCGAGGGATTGCGCTGGGTCGATCCGACGCGGCGCGAGGTGTGGGACTACAATATCGCGATCGCGGCCGAGGCGGCGAAGGCGGGCTTCGACGAAATCCAGTTCGACTATCTGCGCTTTCCCGACAGCAAGCAGATCCGCCTGCCCGAGCCGAACACGGAGCGGGCGCGGGTAGGGGCGATCACGGACTTCGTCGACGCGGCCCGCCGGCGCCTCATCCCCTACAATGTGTTCCTCGCCGTCGATGTCTTCGGCTACATCTGCTGGAACCAGGACGACACCGGCATCGGGCAGGAGCTCGAGGCGCTGCTGCCGCGGGTCGACTATCTCTCGCCGATGCTGTACCCCTCCGGCTTCCAGTTCGGCATTCCGGGCTATCCCAACCCGGTCGCCCATATCTACGAGATCGTCCACCGCTCGCTCGAGCGGGTGCGCGAGCGGACCCACGCCTCGCCGCTGCAGCTGCGACCCTGGCTGCAGGCCTTCAGGGACTACGCCTTCGACCGCCGCGAGTTCGATGCCCAGGAGATCCGGCAGCAGATCCGCGCCGCCGAGGATTTCGGCACGAATGGCTGGATGCTGTGGAACCCGCGGAACGTCTATTCCGACCGCGGGCTGAACCCGGAGACCGCCGCATGCTGGTAAGCGACGCTTAACCGGATATGGCATAATGCGCCGTCCATTCCGGGGAAGCGAACATGGCCGGCCGGATCCGAGGATCGATCATCGCAGCGCTCGCGGCAGCGACGCTCCTGCCCTGCTGCGCCGCCTCGGCCGCCGACCGGGCGCAGGCGGGGCTGGCGCAGATCGCGCCGGCGGTTCAGGAGGAGATCGACCGCGGCCATGTCCCCGGCGCGGTCGTGCTGGCGGGGGAGCGCGGCCGCATCGTCTATCGCGAGGCTTTCGGCGAGCGGGCGATCGAGCCGGATCGGGAGGCGATGACCGCCGACACCATCTTCGATCTCGCCTCGCTGACCAAGGTGCTGGCCACCACCACGGCGGTGATGCAGCTGGTCGAAACCGGCCAGCTGGCGCTCGACGCCCCCGTCGCGCGCTATTGGCCGGGCTTCGCCGCCCATGACAAGGGCGGCATCACCGTCGAGCAGCTGCTCACCCACACCTCCGGCCTGAGGCCCGATCTCGATCTGCGCACCGACTGGTCCGGCGTGGCGGCCGCGCGGGTGCGCATCGAGGCCGAGCACCCCGTCGCGGCGCCGGGAACGCGGTTTCTCTACAGCGACGTCAATTTCATCGTCCTCGGCGAGCTGGTGCGGCGGGTCAGCGGCGCGCCGCTCGACCGCTACGCCGCGCGGCATATCTTCGGGCCGCTCGGCATGACGCATACCCGCTTCTGCCCGCCACCTTCCCTGCGGGCGCGCGTCGCGCCCACCGACCGGCAGGAGGGCGCGCTGCGCCGCGGCGAGGTGCAGGATCCGACCGCCTATCGCATGGGCGGTGTGGCAGGCCATGCCGGGCTTTTCGGCACCGCCGACGATCTCGCGATCTTCGCGCAGATGCTGCTCAATGGCGGCAGCCTCCACGGAGTGCGCATCCTCCGTCCCGAGTTGGTGCGCCGCATGACGGCGCCGCAACGGCTGCCGGGCGGCGTCGAGCGCGGTCTCGGCTGGGACATGGCGTCGCCTTTCGCGGGCGGCCAGGATGTGGCGTTCGGCGCGGGCTCCTACGGCCATACCGGCTATAGCGGGACCTCGCTGTGGATCGATCCCAAGCGGCAGAGCTATCTCATCATCCTGTCGAGCCGGCTCCATCCCGACGACCGCGGCGATGCAAAGCCGCTGCGGCAGCGCCTCGCCGAGATCGTTGCCGCGGCGATGCCGCCGCCGGTGCTGACCGGGATCGACGTGCTCGAGACGGAAGATTTCGCGCCGCTGGCCGGGAAGCGGGTCGGCCTGCTCACCAACCAGACCGGGCGCGATGCTGCGGGCCGGCGCACCATCGATGTTCTGGCGCATGCGCCCGCACTCCATCTGGCGATGATCCTCAGCCCCGAGCACGGGATCGCCGGCGATGGCGACGGGCCGATCGCGTCCGGCACGGATCCGGCGACCGGCCTGCAGCTCTACAGTCTCTATGGCGCGCAGCTCCATCCCTCCGCCGCGATGCTGGCGGGGATCGATGCGCTGGTCGTCGATCTGCAGGATGTCGGCGTCCGCTTCTATACCTACGCCGCGACGATGGCCTATGCGATGGAGGCGGCTTCGCGGGCCGGCGTGAGCGTCTATGTGCTCGACCGGCCCAATCCGATCACCGCTTCGGTGGTGGAGGGGCCGGTGCCCGATGCGCAGCGCCGCTCGCTTACCGGCTATTTCCCGATGCCGGTGCGCCATGGCATGACGCTGGGCGAGCTGGCCGAAATGTTCAACGCGGAGTACGGGATCGGCGCCGCGCTCACCGTGATCCCGATGCGCGCCTATCGCCGCGGCCTCTGGTATGACGAGACCGGGCTGGAATGGGTCAACCCGTCGCCCAATCTGCGCTCGCTGGCGGAGACGACGCTCTATCCCGGCGTCGCCTTGATCGAAGGCGCCAATATCAGCGTCGGACGAGGCACGGATGCGCCCTTCGAGCTCGTCGGCGCGCCTTGGATCGACGGGCAGGCTCTCGCCCGCTATCTCAGCGACCGCGGCATCCCGGGTCTGCGCTTCGCGGCGGCGGATTTTACCCCTTCCGGCGACCGCTATGCCGGCGAGCTGTGCCACGGCGTGCGGCTCTCGCTGACCGACCGCGCAGCGCTCGACGCACCGCGCCTCGGCCTGGAGCTTGCCGCGGCGCTCCACCGGCTCTACCCCGACCGCTTCCGTATCGAGCGCACGCTCGGCCTGATCGGATCGCGCGCGACGCTCGCGGCGATCGAAGAGGGCACCGATCCCGGCGCGGTCTCGGCCCGATGGCAGGCATCGCTCGACGCGTTCAAGCGGCTGCGCGCCAAATATCTGATCTATCCGTAGAGACAGGCGCCCGCCCCGCTCCAGGCGCAGGAGCAAGCGGGCGGAACCGGATTTAGGGGTGGCCTTCGATCCCCACCGCCCTTGTGCGGCAAGCCCGGCGCCGGGTCGGAGGACGTGCTCAAGGGCGCCGACCGGCGCTCGGCCCTCGGACCAGGACGATCAGCTTGATCCATGTCAAAAGCTGTATGGGTGAGTCGTGTTAACCTTTTCCGCCAGTGCGATCGGAGGATCGGCCTTTACGGATCATCGGCACATTGCCGGGCTGGGCATTACCGGCAGCTCGCTCCGCGACCGGTCCCGTGGGGTATCGCGATGCCTTGCCTGACGAATGCGACAGCGAGGCTTCGGGGGCGGCGGAGGAGCGCTGGTGGGTCGCGTGGACGCGGGTAGATGGAAGGGGAAAAGCATGAGCGACAATCTCACCAGCCTTCATTACTGGACGGAGGCCAACAATCACGCTGTGGAGCACTGGACTCAGCGGAGCGCCGGCGTGATGCAGGGGGCCGCCGACCTCGCCCAGGAAATCATGACGTTCTCACAAAGTCGGTTCCAGGCCGGTATCGATGCGTGGAAGGAGCTGCTCACCTGCCGCAGCCCGGACGATTTCTTCAAATGCCAAGAGCGCTTCTTGGAAAAGGCGGCCGGTGAATACTTGGACGAGGTTGGCAAGCTCACCTCGCAGATGGTTGGCCTCATAGCTCTATCGCGGGAAGAACAGGCCACGCTAGTTCCTGGAGCCGCTGCCTTGCCCGCGCCTGGCGGAGATGAGCGACGCGGGGATCGCCGACGCGTGCGGGGGCGGTCGGCTTCTCAGGAGGAGACAGCAGCGCGCTAGCTGCCGAGGTCCAGCAGCGTTGTTGCAGGAGGTGGCTGCGAGCCCCCGATTTGAGCCTAAACAAGCACCGATAAGGTCAGCTGTCGTGGTTGCGCTCCCCTGATTTGAACCTATTTGCGGCGGGGTACGCGAGGGATCCGAGCGGAAAACAAGCGGATATAACGCGGGTATTTTTTCGCGGCCGTCAACAAGGCGACGGCCGGGCTGCGGACAAGTCGCGACGATCGAAACGAGCGCGGTCAGTGACCGCCATCGCCGTCGCGATCTCCCCCGCGCCGGATTGCTCTACTTCGGGATCGTCCCGCGTCCGAGAAAGTTGACTCTGCCCCGGTTTATCCGGAATTGCACTCCGTCTCGGGAAGAGAGCCGCCTTCGACGTCAACGCCGCGTTGTCTCGAGCGCCGCGCGCGTCAGGTCCTGCTTCAGCAGATAGAACGAAGCGGCGAGGAAAAGCACATCCTTCATCAAGAAGGCGACCGGCAAAAGCATGGCCGGAAAGCCGCCCGCCTCGGCTGCCCACGCGTTGGGAAAGAACGGGATGATGGTCACGGTGCCGAGAAAGGTGACGCTCGAGCCGAGCGCGCCTAGGATGCCGAGCCTCCGGTCCCAGAAGCCGAGGAAGATCAGCGTGCCGAACAACCATTCCGTCGTGCCGAGGAAGAAGCCGGCGCCCCGCACGCCGAAGGCGGGGATCAACCAGAAGACCAGCGGGCTGTGGCTGATGAACGGGGCAATCTGATGGGCTTCGAAACTGAACCACTTCTGGTATCCGAATATAAGGTATGTGAAAACCATCGCGGCACGAATCAAATGATAGTCCGCATCGCGCTGGAACGGGGGCATCCGGGAGAGATAAAAAATAAGTTGGTTCATGGTGTCACTCCTTCGCATTCTGACCCGCGCAACGATCCTCCTTGCATGCCAGGTGTTGCGCGCTGCGGGCGGCAGGCGGCGCGCGCCGTCGGCGGCGCGCTCGCCTTCGGCTGGGAGCGAGAACCGAGGGCGCTGGCGCTCCGGCTCGACCATCTCGCTCGCGACCAGGAAGACGATCGACAGCGCGACGCTGACGAGGAAGAGGAACTGAGCGTAGGTCCAGGCCATCGTCATGGCGGTCGCCTTTGCCAAGGAGATATCAGCGCCGCGCCCTTCTTCCCATTGCGCCGAAGGAAGACCACGCTGTCGAAGAGCGTTACGCGACTACGACGTTGGTTTAGGGCGCCGATGACGCCGGGCGTGGACGTTGTGAGAGCGGAAGGTTGTTCGGACCGGATAGCGGCAGTCTGCCGGATCGATCACAGGGGCTGTGAACGCTCCGGAGCGAGTTTCAACCTGTCAGCCATCCGAGCGAGGTCCGGCAAGGACGCGGCTCTCATCTTGCGCATCACCTGTCCGCGGTGGACCTTTACGGTGATCTCGCTGATGCCGATGTCGCCGGCAATCTGCTTGTTGAGGCGCCCTTGCGCCACTTGAGCCATCACTTCGCGTTCCCGAGGGGTCAGCGTCTCGAAGCGCTCCCGCAGCGCGGCCAACGCTCTGGCCTCCTCTCGCCAGGCACGGTCCTGCGCCAGGCCGAGCTGGATCGCGTCCAGCAGATCCTGATCGCGAAAGGGTTTGGTCAGAAACTCGATCGCTCCTCCTTTCATCGCCTGGACCGACATGGGAATGTCGCCGTGCCCGGTGATGAAGACGATCGGAAGGCGGATATTGGCCGAAGACAGCTCGCGTTGAAAGTCGAGTCCGCTTCGCCCAGGGAGCCTGACATCGAGCACCAAGCAGGTGGGATTGTCCGGGCGCCCGGACCTCAGGAATTCAGGCACCGAGGCCATGGCTTTGACATCCAAGCCTACCGACCGCATCAGGCTTCCGAGAGCTTCCCGGATGGCGGGGTCGTCATCGACGATAACGACCGTGGGTTTCACCTCGTCCATTGATCCCGCCCGTCAGCCAAGACCAGACAGAACAGTAGAGTATGACGCCTCGATGCGTTGTCAACGCGCGTTGGAACAAGGTCCGCAACACCTGGAGAATTGAGCAGCTCTCCGAGACGTTAAAGACAAGCACCGCTCGCACTCGATGCCTGGCGCTTCCGTTCCGAGATTGGCTGATCCGCTCCGAGATCGGCTGAAAATATGGGCCTGGCTGGATCACACGCGACCAACGATGCCAGTCGCTTTAGACCTCGATGGATGTTGACCTTGACGAGCGCCGCGGATTGACCGGTCGCGATGGAAGCGTCCTCGATGCTGAGGCCTTGCAACTTTACGAGTTGGATCACACTGGCTTGAGCGGGCGTCAGCCGGGCAAGCATGACGTCCACTACGATGGCGCTTATCACCGTGTCCCCATGATCCCCGATCGGAATCTCATCACGGAGCGCGAGAACCGCTGCCCGAGAGGCCTTTCGAAGGCAGTCGATCCACTTGTAGCATGCGACCGCCGCGACCCACGCCCCGAACGATCTCGAAGCCGTGTACGCATACCGCTTGGTATGGATGGCGAGAAGGGCTTCCTGCCTCGTGTCTTCGGCCGCGGCGCGGGGGAGCCGCGCCGCATAGTAGCGGCGCAGCCAGGCATCCAGTTCTCGGAACAATTGCTCGTACGCCCAGACGTCGCCACCTTGGGCCGCGACCATTAGACGGCCCCATGTGTCGGCGCGCCGTCGCCAATTCTCGAGCGGCAATCCCGTTTTCGCAGCTCGCCGCGGACGAACGGTGGAGGCGAAGACGGAGCACCTCCGAGCAGCAACGCCGACCGCTGACGGCGACCGCTTAGGCATCGGCAGTCCTATCGTGAAGGGCGTTCACGCGAGAGGCTCCCCTCGACACAGTCGATCAGGGCTTGGGTCTCGAACGGCTTTCTGAGAAGGCTTTGGGCACCGGCGGCAATCGCTTCGTCGTCCAATTTCTTGTCAGGCAAAGCCGTGATCAGGATTACAGGTGTCATGCCGACCTGTTGCCGGAGCTTTCGTACGAGGGCAAGTCCACTCATTCCGGGCATATGAACGTCGGCAATAATGCAGTCGAATAGGGACAGGTTGGGCGACGCCAGCAGCGCCTGCGCCGAGGCAAACGGTTCGGCGCGATAGCCAATGGAACGCATCAGATCCACCAGGGAGGAGCACAGGGCTTCGTCATCGTCGATGATCGCGATGAGAGGGTTTCTCACAGGATCAGTCGGGCGCAATCGGGAAACCGCCGACGCAGATTGAACGACGGATAAATTCGCATTCGAGGAGAGGCGGAAGGCCATACGGTCGCGTCGTGGCGCGCATTATATCGCTTCCTTGACGAGGACAGGAGCCGCGCGGCGACAAGAATATCAGTGCGGCACGCAGCTAAACGATGCCCTCGGCGGCGCGCGGATACAATCTCTCTAATGTAATGACCAGGCCCATACCTTCGTATGGGTGTCGATCACGGCCACGGATGATCCGGCGCCGTCTCTGATAGTACCCGAACCCGGCAGGGCTGGCGCACTCACCGTCGAATGGCCAGGACCTCCGCCATCCGGGCGAGCGTCGCTGTCGATTTTGTCCCCAGCTTTCGCATGAGGCTGCTGCGGTGCATCTTCACGGTGACCTCGCTGATCGACAGTTCGTTCGCGACTTGCTTGTTGATCAGCCCGGACGCGACAAGCGCCATCACTTGTTGCTCGCGGGGGGTCAGCCGCGCGTATCGCTGCCGCACCTCGATGATCTTCGCGAGCTCCCGGCGCCGGCCTTGGTCCAGTCGAATTGCGGTGCCGACGGCATCGAGCAGGTCCTGCCCCCGTATCGGCTTCGTGAGGAAATCGACCGCTCCGGCCTTCATGCCCTTGACCGACATCGGGACGTCGCCAAAGCCGGTCATCAGAATGACCGGCAGCCGGATGTCGAGGCGTGTCAGATACTCTTGAAGCTCCAGTCCGCTCGTGCCGGGCAGCCGGACGTCGAGCACCAGACATGCGGGCGCGTCGGGCAATTCGACATCGAGAAACTCTGCCGCAGATGCGTAGAGCGTCACGCGATAGTCCATGGACCTAAGCAGGTCGCCCATCGACTCGCGAACCGACCTGTCGTCGTCGACAATATGGACAAAAGCGGCCGAAGACATCATCAGTCGATCTCCGCCGATCGGCCGCGTCGCCGAAGCGGCAGCGCGAAAGTGAAAGCGGCGCCGTGGGTCGTGTTCTTCTCCAGCCACAGGCATCCGCCATGGGCACCAATAATCTTGCGGCTGATCGATAGCCCCAGGCCAAGTCCGTCGTCCTTCGTCGTGAACAGTGGGTCGAACAGGCGCTCCCTGATTGCGGGATCGATGCCCGCGCCGGTATCGGCGATCGTCACCGAGGCGCGGCCGTCGGCGACCTTGGATGAGGCAGTCAGAATACGCTCTCCGCCATTGACACCGGCCATGGAGTCGATTGCGTTGCGTACGAGGTTCAGGACGACCTGTTGCAGCTGCACGCGATCCGCCGCGATCTTCGGCATCGACGCGTCGAGGCCGGTCCTGAGCGTGATGCGGGCGCGCTCGAGCTCCCGGTTCGAGAGAAGAATAACCTCTTCGACCGTCTCATTGATTTGAATATCGGCAAGCTGGATCTGCGCGTCGCGCACCAGGGACCTGAGGCCGGCGATGATGTTGCTCGCCCGGCGTCCCTGATCGATGATACGCATCGCGGACTTGCGGGCCTCGCCCGGGTCGGCAGGATCGCGCGCGAGCCATCGAAGACAGGCTTCGGCGCTCGTGATGATCCCGGTCAACGGTTGATTGACCTCGTGAATGATCGAGCCTGCGAGTTCACCGAGCGCCGCGAGACGCGCCGCCCGTGCAAGCTTTTCCCGTGCGTCCGTAAGCGCTTGTTCTGCGGCCTTTTGCTCGGTGACGTCGGTGATGATGCCTTCCAATTCGACGTCGCCGGACGGGCTGACGTCGAACTGTCCCACCGCGATGACGTCCAAGAGCGTCCCGTCCTCATGGACGACCCTGTATTCGTGGTTGAAGGGAGACTTGGAACTGACCGCCGCCGCGAGGGCGCGCTCCAAAGCAGGGAGGTCGTCGGGGTGCACGCGATTTCGGAATACCTCGAACGGCACCGGATTTATGTCCAGACTGATGTCGAAGATGCGGTAGCATTCGCGGGAAGCGCGCGAGAGCAACGTCCGTGTGTTCCACCGGTAGCTGCCCATGCGGCCGATCTGCTGGCCCTTGACCATCCACATATTGGTCTCGCGGAGCGCCTCGAAGAGTTGCGCGGAGGCAAAGGAGACGGCCGCCTGGCGATGCCAGCAACGACATCACCGACACGCACCCCGGCGTGAAGGTGTGCTGCTCGCGCTCCGCTTCCAGGTAGAGAATGCCGATTGTCCGCCCTTGATGAATCAGAGGCAGGCACAAATGGTCGGCGTCCGGCCGCGCGAGAGACCCCGCCGGAGCGATCGGAGCCGCGCCGTTCCGGTTGTCATGCCCGGCGACGGTGTCGTGGCGCATGAAAACGCTTTCGCAGAGGTTTGCGGGCAATCGGAATTCGCTCACGACGGGGTGTGAGGCAAAGACCTCGGCCCTCTCCCGGGGAAAGCTTGCATCGGCCTTGGCGAGGAGTTCGCCGCGATCGCTCAGCAGCACGGCGCCTCGAACGGCTCCGGAATATTCAAGCGCGGCCTTGAGCAGAGCATCAGCCAGCCCGCCGTAGCTGACTTTTTTCGCTATGTTCTGAAACGCTTTCGCGATCCGCTCTAATTCGAACGTTTCATTCTCGAGCCTCATCTCGGGCCGCCATCTACGAGGGTCTCGACACGCTATCGCGCCGTCCGCGCGAGCGGAAATGCCCGTTGGCTAGAGATTCCATAGGTTCCCGCTATGGTCTCGGGCCGCTCCCGCCGCCCGTCCGTCACCGGGCGAGGCGCGTGGTCAAGCGGGTTCAGCTCGGTTGGCCACGAGCCTTACGCGATCCGAGGCAGACCTAATTGGCAGACCGCAGCGCGGCAAGCACGTCCTCGACCGCCATGCGCATGCGGTAGTCCGGGTCGACAAAGCGCGCGTGGACGATGCCATCGGTGCCAACGACGAAGGTGGCGGGGATCGGAAGCATCCAATCGTCGGTGCCCTGCGACACTGACGGGTCCCATCCCGAACGGATCATGATGTGCTTCATCTCGTCGCCGACGCCAATCGCGAGTCCAAGCGACATCGCATAGCCGTTGTCCATGTCCGTAAGGACCGGAAACGGCGCCTTGGCGTCGGATTTTAGCCATAGCGCGAACCGTTGGCGATCGGGCACGATTGCCGCGATGTGGCGGCGTTCGACAGCAACCTCCTCCTCGGCGCGAGCCAGAGCGTCGATGTTAATGCGGCAGTACGGGCACCAGTGCCCGCGATGAAATGCTATCGCGACCGGCCCTTCGCCGAGCAAATCATGGAGCCGGACGAGCCGTCCCTGCTCGTCCGGCAGCAGGAACGCAGGCATCGGCTCGCCGACTTTCGGGGCCGTGGCGCCTGCATCGATCTCCGCGAGGCGGCCGATCATCGCCTCGACGGATGCGGCGAAATGTGGGCCCAAGCGCCCAACCTCATTCGCAAAGGCCTGGAGGCGGTCTGTCAGCGGAGCCTCCAGGTCGCGACAGCGAACGAACACCTCTTCCAGCATATCGCCGAGCGTGCGTTCCGTCATCGGTGAGCTCTCCTCTGTCGCGGCATCGCCGCGTCGAAACCCCAATCGGCGGCTCGCAGCATGTTGAGCAGCGTGGCACAAGCGATGGCGCGGGGTCGGCCCGCGACAGTGTAGGCCGACACCCGTCGCACGAGATTGAGCGGGTTGAGCGGTATCCGGCAGAGCCCGTTCGTGTCCACCGCCCCGACGGGGATGATCGCGACTCCGAGGTTCGCTTTGAGCAATGCGAGCAAGTCTTCTTGCGTCGCGACCTCATGGATGGCTGTGTTGTGGATGCCATTCGCCGTCAGACAGGCTCCGAGCTCCTCGACCATCTCACTTCCGGTGTGGATCAGGAGGGTCTCGGAGGCAAGTTCCTTGAACTCGGCCGTGTTCCGGCCCGACAGCCTGTGGGTCCGGCTGACGACGAGATCAAACCGTTCGTCAAACAACGGGAAGGCATCGAGGCGCGACCAGGCGCCGCCGAGGGGACCGGCGATCGCCAGCTCGGCCGTGCCCGATTTCAGGTATTCGGCAACCTCGCCGGCCGAGCCGCGACGCACCTTCAGTTGCAGGCCCGGAAAGGCGCGGGACAGCTCCCGCAGCGTTGCCGTGAAAGGCTCGAGCGCAACCGTCTGCGAGAGCGCCACCGAGAGCGACGCGGCCTCGCCCTTTCTGATCGATGCAGCCACCATCTTGGCCGTGAGGGCGGTCTCGTAGCACTGGCGCAGCATGGGGAGCATGCGCTGCCCGAGTTCCGTCAGGTGCGACAGCGCGCGTTCGCGCCGAAGCAGCTCGCCACCGAGTTCGGTCTCGAGGGCCTTGATGGCGCGGGTAAGTGACGGCTGCGCGACGTTGCACCGCTCCGCCGCCTTGGTCAGGTTCAACGTCTCGCTGACTGCCAGGAAGTATCGAATTTGGTGCATTTCCAAGGGACTACCCTCGCCGAGCGCGCACGGCTGACCGGGGGCTCGTTCGCTTGGCCGCGGCGTCGCCTGCCGCAGCTTCGCCTTTTACGCTAGGAGCATGCATCTCGATAATCCCGCTGCGGGAAGAGGATTGGCGGAAACGATATGCCTGTAACCAAACCATGACGACCGCCGAAATCCAGTCCATCGGATCAAGACGCATCGACGCGTCCCGGAGGGCGCCTTCTAGCCTACACCGAACCGCTTCGAAACATCCCGACAAGGTACCCTACTCGAAAGAGCGAAGAGAGAGCTCATGAGTGCCGGCAGCGGGTCAGAGTGATCGATCAGGAGGTCTGATGGACGGTCTCATCGTTCGTCGTGATGCGAGCCCGACGCAGCAGCGGGGAGCCGAACTCTTCGCACTTGTCGCCGATGTCATTGGATTTCTCGGACGCACGGCGTGGCCGGTCCTCGATATCGTGATCCGCGTCTGGATCAGCAAGCAGGCCGTCATGTCGAGCTTGTTGTTGGCGCACGATTGGCATACGGCCGTGACGCTCGCCGCCAACGAATATCCGATCGGCGGCCTGGATCCCCGAACCGAAGCGCTTCTAGGCGTCATTCTGCAGCTCGCGGGGGGTACGAGCCTGGTGTTGGGCCTGGGCACGCGATTGGGAGCGCTGGCAATCGTCGGATTGAGCACAGCGACTCAAATCTACTACCTACCGCTCGACCTCAGTCTGTTCCGCGTCGCTCTGGCCATGGGCTATGTGCTCCGCGGACCAGGTCCGCTCTCTCTTGACCACCTATTGATCCAAGGGCTGTCGCGCAGCCCGATCCCCTTCGCCGCGGTCATCGCCGCCTTTCTCGGCAGGATGCGTGCGCCGTGCGCCGCCGGCTATCAGTTGGCGCTCCGCGTCTGGCTGGCTTTGGCGCTCCTGCTGGCCGGCAACGCAGTCTTGCTGGCGCCCGGCTCCCCCTTGTTGCTTTGGCTTCCCTCGCGCTCGGCCGCAGTGCTCTTCGCCGGAGCCGGCCCGTTGCTGGCGGTCGCGCTTGGCGTCGGATTAGGCACGCGGCTCGCAGCCGCTGTTGCAGTGGCCATGACCGGCTACCAAGGAATGATGACGACGGCCGATTTTTCCACGTTCTGGACTCTCGCCGTCGCGCTGTTGCTCGTTTCTGGTCCGGGCGCTCTGTCACTCGATGGCGCACTGGTGACAATGCTGAAACGCCGATTTCCCCAACTCGATGGCAAGCCCGCCTTCAGCCTGGAAGGGCTGCCCCGTGTCGTGATTATCGGCGCGGGGTTTGGGGGAGTGGCCTGCGGCAGAGCGCTCCGTCGCGCGCCAGTGCAGGTGACGCTCATCGATCGTCATAACTATCACCTGTTCCAGCCTCTCCTTTACCAGGTCGCGACAGCGGCGCTGTCGCCAGGCGACATTGCCGTGCCGATCCGGTCGCTGTTTCGCGACCAGTTCAACGCGCAGGTTCTGCTCGGCAACGTCAGCGGCATCGATCCTCAGCAGCGTCAGGTCATCGTCGATGATCTGAAGATCCCCTATGATTATCTTGTCATCGCGACCGGAGCGACCCACAGCTACTTCGGCAAGGAAGAGTGGTCGCGCTACGCGCCGGGTCTCAAGCGCGTCGAGGACGCGACCGGCATCAGGCGTCGCGTTCTCGAAGCTTTCGAGCGCGCGGAGATCACCCCGTCGGAGACGGAACGCCAGCATTTACTGAACTTCGTTATCGTCGGTGCCGGGCCCACCGGCGTCGAGCTTGCGGGCGCCATAGCCGAATTGGCCCGGTTCGGCATGGGGCGGGATTTTCGCAACATCGATCCGTCCTTCGCCAACATTCTTCTCGTGCAGGCGACGCAACGCATTCTGCCGACGTTTCCCGAGAAGCTCGCCGGACACGCGCAGCAATCGCTGGAGCGATTGGGCGTCAAAGTCCTGGTCGGAAGCAGGGTCGAGACCATCGACGATGTCGGCGTCATCGTCAACGGCGAGAGGATTTATTCGAAGTCGGTGCTATGGGCCGCCGGCGTCGCGGCCTCGCCGGCGGCAAAATGGCTCAAGGCCGAAGCCGACGCCGCCGGCCGCGTCAAGGTCGACCGCAACCTGGCGGTTCCCAACCTTCCAAACGTGTTCGTCATCGGTGACGCGGCGGGATCGGCCGCCTGGCGCGGTCAACCGGTACCGGGCTTGGCACCGGCAGCCAAGCAGGGAGGGACCCACGTTGCCAAGCTCGTTGCAGCGCGCGTTCTGGGGCGACCGGATCCCGGTCCCTTCGTCTACCGCCACCTTGGCAGCCTGGCGACGATCGGGCGCAAATCGGCCGTTGCCGATTTCGGCTGGGTCAGGCTCGCCGGAGCTCCGGCGTGGTGGTTGTGGGGCTTCGTCCATGTGGCATTCCTGGTAGGCGGCCGAAACCGTTTGTCCGTGCTCATCAACTGGGCCTGGAGCTATTTCACTTTCAGGGCGAATACGCGTCTCATCACCCAAGCGCCTCGCGACGGATGATGTCGCGTCGGGTGAGGCGCATCAACCCGCTGCGTCTATGCTCGCGTGCCCCGCCGCCGGGCGGCTGAGGACGTGTTCAGCGCCACGGCGGCGCGAATGAGCGCCGTCAATGCCTTTTCATCGATCTTGTCGCCTTCATGGAAATCGATGGCGCGCCTGGTGTTGCCTTCGAGGCTGGAGTTGAAGAGGCCTGACGGGTCCGCCAAGGAGGCGCCCTTGGCGAAGGTCATCTTCACCACATTCTTGTACGTCTCGCCGGTGCAGATGATTCCGGCGTGCGACCACACCGGAACCCCTCGCCACTTCCACTCCTCGATCACGTCGGGGTCGGCCTGCTTGATGAGAAGTCGGACCCGAGCGAGCGTCTCGCCCCGCCAATCATTCAGCTCCTTCACTCTCGCATCGATCAGTCGAGAGGGAGTGTCTCCTTCTTTTCCCTCCTTCGGGCCGCTCGTCCTCTTCTTCATGGGTGTCGTCGCTTTCTTCATGGTTTCTCTCTATGGCTCGTCGGCGAGAGCGGGCGCCGTCAGCGCCGCCGGCGGCGGCGCGCTGTCGAGCGTCTCGAGGAAGGCCACCAGGTCCGAGATCTCGGACGCGGTGAGATGCGGCACGAGCGCGAGCGTTTCCTCGCGCGTGCCCACCAGCCGGCCGCGGCTCGCCGCCTTGCCTTCGGCGTAGAACGCCAGCACGTCGCGCAGGCGCGCGAAGCGGCCGTCATGCATATAGGGCGCGGTCAGCGCCACGTTGCGCAGCGACGGCGTCTTGAAGGCGCCGAGCTGCGATTGCGGCGAGGGCAGGTAGGCGAGCCTGTCCCTCGCTGCGGCGGGGTCGTCGCTGAAGCGGCCGATGCCGTTGAAGGGGTCGACGCGCAATTCCTCGATGCCGGCGGCGCGGCCTTCGTCCGGGTCCTCGCCCGGCGGCACCGGCAGGCCGATATCGTGGAACTCGCCGTCGCTGAAATCGGGGCCGGCGTGACAGAGATCGCAATGCCCGGCGCCGACGAAGAGCCTGAGGCCGCGCTTGGCGGCCGGCGACAGCAGCGCGAGTTTCCCCGGGTCTCCGGTCTTCAGCCCCTCGACATAGCGATCGAAGGGCGAGGGGCCGCCGGCGAGCTTGCGCTCATAGGCTTCGATCGCCTTGCCGACATTGGCGAAGACCCGGTCGACCGCATCGCGGTCGGCGGCGGCCATGGCGTCCCAGGCGCGAGCATCCGGCGACGTCTTGTCGGCTTCCGGGCGTCCCTGGGGCGGGAAGCGGGCGCCGTCGCCCAGCGGCGGCATCGGCCCGAAGACCTGCTCATAGGCGCGGCTGAGCGCGGGATTGTCCGCGATCGCATGCGCGACGGTGAGCCGGTCGCTGCCGAACTCGCGCGGGTTCTCGACGACCTGCAGCACCTGGGACCAGAGCGAATCCGCTCTCCCGTCCCAGAAGAACCAGTGATTGTCGGCGACGCCGAGCAGCGTCGGGGTATTGCGGGTGCCGACCGCAAGCCCCTTGGCGAGGGCGCGGCCATCGGTGAAGGCCCGCGCCGGCTGATGACAGCTGGCGCAGGAGATCGTGCCGCTCGGCGAGAGGCCGGCATCGAAAAAGAGCGCCTGTCCGAGGATCGCCGCGCGCGGCTCATCGGCGACGCGATCGGTGGGATCGGGCGGCGACCGGGCGGACGGCGGCGCATGGGTCATGATCGCCGCCAGCTCCTCGGGAGTGTAGAGCGCGCGCTCGCCGGCGGGGCCGGGCGACGCGGCGCCGAGCGCCGCCAGCAGCAGGGCGCCGCGCAGCAGGCCGGACATCGCGCCGCCCCAGCGCATCGCTCATTTGCCGCAGCAGGGCAATTGGAAATAGGCCACGTCCACCTTGCCGCCTTGCTTCACCGTCGCCTTCAGCGTCCAGGCGCCCATCATGTGGAAATACATGCCCGAGACGTTGACGATGCCGTCCGCGGCCGTGATCTTCGGCGAGGAATTCATGCCGTGGGCGAAGCCCGTCTTCATGCCGTGGCGCATGCCGGCATAGATCTCGGCCGCGGCATCGGCGAGCTTCTCGTGCGGCGCCGCACCGTCATAGAGGCCGAGGCGGATGGTGAAATATTTTTCGTAGGGGATCGGCGTCGGCAGCGCCAGCAGCTTGACGAGGAACAGATGATGCTCGCTATAGGCGGTCAGCGTCGGCTTGAAATGCGCCGGCGCATCGGACATCGGCATGTTCATCTTCATGCCGCCGTCATCCGCCGCTGCCGCCGGCGCCGCGACGGCGGCGAGCCCGGCCGCAACCATCAGGTAGAGCATTACGCGAGCCATCGCCGAACCCTCCCTGTCGACCTCGGGTGACGCGCCTCGAGTCCAGACTAGCGCATCGCGTCAGAAATCGGCGAGCCCCGAATGACCGCCGGCACCCGGCGTGCCGGCATAGTGATAGGTCAAGACGGCGCTGAAGGTGATGGCCAGCACCGTGGCGGAAAAGGCGAGGAGGCCGAGCGCCATCCGGCGATTGGCCGATCGCCGGCTCGCGACGAACTCGGCCACGCTCTGCGCCGCCGCGCCGCCGCGCAGCCGGCGCGCCTCCGTGCGCTCCTCCTCCTGCGCCCAGCGGTAGATCATCAGCATGGCGGTGGCGGCGAACATCATGCTGCCGGGGATCCACATGGTGAGCCCGCCGAGCTGCTCGTCGACGGCGGCGCTCATCCCCCAGAGCCGCCCCATCACGTCGTAGGCGCTGTAAAGCGTCTCATGCTTGAAGCTCAGGAAGGAGCCGAGCAGGATGTTCGCCGCGGAGGCGAACCAGAACATGCCGAGGCGCGTGCCCAAGGAGGCGCCGCGCGGATAAGGGCGCGGATCGAGGATGCGCCAGAAGAAGACGAGGCCGCTGATCAGCAGCGTGGTGTGCCAGACATAGTGGACCGGCTCGTCGAGGATGGCGAGATCATGAAAGCGCGGCACCATCCAGAAATAGGTCGTGCCGATGAACAGCAGCGTCGCTGGTGCCGGCCGGCCCAGCACCCCCAGCGCGCGCGGGAGCGGACCCGCGAAAAGCGGCGCGACCAGTCCGCGGCGCAGCCAGGCGGGCAATCCCCGCAGCAAGGCCGCCTGGGGCGCCGCGAGCATCAGCAGCATCGGCCCGACCGTGCGCAGCAGCATGTGCTCCACCTGATGCGCGACGAAGAGGTGGTCGGAGAGCGTCTCGATCGGCGATTGCAGCGCGAGGAAGATGGCGGCGACGCCGCCGAAGAAGGCGAGATGCGCCAGCGCGTAGCGGCGCTCCCCGGCCGGGAACGTCCGGCCGCGCTGGCCGCGGACATAGATCCAGAGGACCAGAAGCGTGGCCAGCGTGATCCCCGGCGTCAGCGGCCAGGCCGACCAGGTCTCGCCCCGCGCCAGGAGATGATCGTAGCGCAGCGCCGGAGGCACCGCGGCGAGCAGCGGCAGGAGGCCGGCGACCAGCGCCGCCGGCCACAGCAATGAGGAATCGATTCGTCTCAGGCTCGATGTCACGGGCTCGTCCTTCGATGAAACTAGTTCGGCTGCTTGACCAGCGACCGGACGGTCGCGAGCAGCTCCTGCCAGCCGACGGAATCGGCGTCGTCGTAGATCTTGCGGATGCGGCCCTGCTGATCGACGATCTCCAGCACGTCGTTGTGGACGATGTCGTAATCGGCATGGGATTGCTGGGCGAGCCGGTTCTCGACCTCCGGCTGCACCATGGCGGGCTCGCCGGTGGCGCCTTCATCCTCGGCCGTGAGGCTGACGCGCTGGTACCAGACGCTGAACCCGTTGCTCACGACGCGGCGCATCTGCGCCGGCGCGCCCACCAGATACTGCCAATGCGTGTCCTGCGGGTTCCAGCCATATTGCCGCATGAAGGCGCGCATCTCAGTCGGCCCGGTCTTCTCCGGATCGATGTCGAAGGACACGACCGCGACCTTGTCTGCAAGTCCCGCCGGGCGCAGGCCCAGCGTCTCGAGATTGGCGAGATGCGCGGCGATCAGCGGACAGAGGGTCGTGCAATAGGGAAAGAGGAAGGTGACGAGCTGAACCTTGCCGGCGAAGCTGCTCGAGGAGACGGTCTCACCGAGCTGGTTGGTCAGCGTGTAGCTGGGCGCGGGAGCGAGCACCGGAAGCGTCGCCTCCCGCGTCGCCTCGTCGCGTTCGCCGAGGAGGAAGCCCAGCAGCCCCACCGCGGGCAGCAGGGCCGCGAGCGCCGGCAGCCAGAGCCATCGTCGCCAGGCGGCGACAGGCGAGCGGGGGCGGGGCTCTGCCGCGGCGCTCATGCGCGCCTCACGCGCCGACGATGCGGCTGATGGCGGCGGCGTCGAAGCGCGCCGGATCGATCTTCAGATAGGCCACGCCCTCATCCGGCGCCACCACCGCCTCGACCACGCCGGGCGCGGCGCTGAGCCGCGCGGCAAGCGCGCCGGCCTCGCTCCGCGCGAGCCGCCCGCAGCGCGCGAGATAGCTGCGGTAACGCCCGGGGCGCCGCATGGTCGTGGCCAGCGCAAGCCAGACCAGCGCGACGGCCAGCGCGAAGACGAGGACGCCGGTGACGCCGCCGATCGACCACGCCCAGCCGCCGCCGGCGCCGCCGGCGAAGATGCCGAGAAACTGCGCGCTTGAATAGACGCCGGTCGCGGTGCCCTTGGCATCGGCCGGCGCGGCCTTGGTCACCAGCGAGGGCAGCATCGCCTCCATCACGTTGAAGGCGGTGAAGAAGCAGACCAAGGCCGCCACCAGCACGACGGCCCGGCCCCCGGCCAGCGCGAGCGCACAGAGAGACGCCGCGAGCAGCGCGACGGCGGCGATCAGCACCTCTTTCATCCGGCCGCCCTTCTCGGCGACGATCACCGCGGGCACCATCAGCACGACGGAGGCCGCGAGCACCGGGAGGTAGACCTGCCATTGGCCGCCGGCGGCCAGGCCCAGCGTGGTCGCGAAGAGCCGCGGCACGGCGAGGAAGCTCGCCGTCAGCACGGCGTGCAGCGCGAAGATGCCGAAATCGAGCCGCAGCAGCTCGCCATCGCGCAGGACCCGGGCGAAGAGCGCCGGCACCGGCTCGGCGTCGCGGTGACGCAGCAGGGCAGCCGGGGTCGGTACCGCGAGCTGGGTGATGGCGATGCCGACCGCGGCAAGCCCGGCGGTCAGCCAGAAGATGCCGGAGACGCCGATCGCGCCCGCCAGCGGCGGCCCGACGATGATGGCGACGACGAAGGCGAAGCCGATGGTCATGCCGACCATGGCCATGGCGCGCGTCCTCACCTCCTCGCGCGTGAGATCGGCGACGAGGGCGAGGATGGCCGAGCCGACGGCGCCGGTTCCCTGCAGGACGCGGCCGAGGAGAACGCCGTCGACCGTGGTGGCGAGCGCCGCGACGGCGCTGCCGGCGGCGAAGAGCACGAGGCCGCAGGAGATCACGGTCTTGCGGCCGATGCGGTCGGAGAGCAGGCCGAAGGGGATCTGCAACAGGCCCTGCGTCAGCCCGTAGGCGCCGAGCGCCAGGCCGATCATCTCGGGCGTGCCGCCGGGAAGCCGGCGCGCATAGGCGGCGAAGACGGGGTAGATCATGAACAGACCCAGAAGCCGCAGCGCGAAGATCGCGGCCAGCGATCCCGTCGCACGCAATTCCCGCGGCGTCATCGCTGTGCGATGCTCCTGATCTGTCACCGGACCGATGCTCCCTGGCTTAGCCCGGCTCCAGGCTTAGTGCCGCCGGCCATCAGGACAAGTTAAATCTCGTTAAGATCGGCCGGTGAGGCTGCGCGGCCGGCGGCGCCACGTCCGGGAACCGCGGCGCCGCCGGACGGGCATCGTGGCGGCGAACGTGCGGGCAAGACGGGTCAGCAGCGCGCCGATCTCGGGATGCTCCTGCGGCGACCAGCCCTCCAGGATATCGACGAGCGCGTCGTGCCGGGCCGCCAAGAGACGGTCGAGCCCCGCCCGGCCCTCGGCGGTCAGGCTTATCCGGCCGAACTCATCGGCGGCGATCAGCCCGTCGTGCTGCAGCCGCTCGAGCAGCGGCGCGAGCCGGCCTGGCGGCACGCGCAGGTCGTGCGCAAGGCGGGCCGCCGGCAGGGGCGGGTGCTCCCCCAGCCGCGCCAGCAGCCAGCTTTCCGGCGGCGTGAGCGCAAGGCCGGCACGCGCACCGAGCCGCTCATAGACCTGCCAGCGATTCTCGCGGCGCGACAGCCGGGTCACGATGCGCTCGAGCTCGCGCACCGAGCTCGCCGGGCGCGGCGTGGCGAAGCTCTCGCCCACGCCATGGGCCGCGACCGTCCGGCGCAGCGGCACCTCCCGCAACAGCCAGCTCAGCGCGAAGGCGATAAGCGCCAGCAGCGCCGCGATCAGGAAAACCGGGCTGAGTGCCGCGGCCACGGCCTCGACATAGGCGCGGTACACTGCCGGCGGCAGGCGGGCGAGCGTCGCGGGATCCGTCATGCGGGGGATCCGGCTGCCCGGCGGCAGCACGCGGCCGAGCTCCGCATAGAGCCGGTTCGTGAAGATCGCGCCAAACAGCGCCACGCCCGCGGTGCCGCCGATCGAGCGGAACAGCGTCGCGGCGGAGGTGGCGACGCCGAGGCCGCGGTACTCGACCGCGTTCTGCACCGCCAGCACCAGCACCTGCATCACCATGCCGAGCCCCAGCCCCAACACCACCATATCGGCCGAAACGATCCACACGCTGCTGTCCGCGGCGAGCTGCGACAGCAGGGCGAGGCCGAGGGCGGCGAGCGCGTTGCCCACGATGGGGAACGGCTTGTAGCGGCCGATCCCGCTGATGATGTATCCGCTGCCGATCGTGGTGACGAGCACGGCGGCCACCATCGGCGTGAGCCGCAACCCCGAGACCGACGGGCTCTGCCCCTTCACCACCTGGAGGTAGAAGGGCAGGAAGGTCATCGCGCCGAAGAGCGCGAGCCCGACGATGAAGCCGATGGCGCTTGCCACCGAGAACACCCGGTTGCGAAAGAGGCCGAGCGGCAGGATCGGCTCGCGCGCACGGTGTTCGGCCAGGGCAAAGAGCCCGGTCAGGACGATGCCGGCGGCGAGGAGGCCGAGACTTTGCGGCGAGCGCCAGGGGAAGCTGGTGCCGCCGAGGCTCGTGAACAGGATGATCGCCGACAGCGCGAGGGTGAGCAGGGCGGCCCCGAGATAGTCGATCGCCGGCGCGCGCTGCTCGGAGCGGGTATGGAAGGCGAGGGCGATCACCACGAGAGAGACGAGCCCGATCGGCAGGTTGACGTAGAAGATCCAGCGCCATGACAGGCGATCGACGAAGAAGCCGCCAAGCAGCGGCCCGATCACCGTGGCGACGCCGAACACGGCGCCGAAAATGCCCTGGTAGCGGCCGCGATCGCGCGCCGGGATGATGTCGCCGACCACCGCCATCGCGGTCACCATCAGGCTGCCGCCGCCCAGCCCCTGCAGCGCGCGGAAGGCGATCAGCTCGATCATGTTCCGGCTCGCGCCGCAGAGCGCCGATCCCGTCAGGAACAGCACGATGCCGAGCTGCAGCACCATCTTGCGTCCGTAGAGATCGCCGAGCTTGCCAGAGAGCGGCGCCACGACCGTGGTGGCGAGGAGATAGGCGGTGACCACCCAGGAGAGGTGCGCGAGCCCGCCGAGATCGCCGACGATGGTCGGCAGCGCCGTGTCGACGATGGTCTGGTCGAGCGAGGCCAGCCACAGGACGAGCAGCAGCGCGGCAAAGATGAGGCGCACCCGTTCGGCGGGCGGGGCGGGTGTCAAGGCTTCCGTCGTGGACGCGGCTGTCATGTCGCAATGGCTCGGCAACCGTCACGCGATCAGCGTGCGACTATATCGGCCGCTCCCCCCAAGGAACTACCCCAATATTGCCCTGCCGCGTCCTTCTCTTTGACATTATTCTCGCCACCATCGACCGGCCGATTGCCTTTCGATATCGCATGGACCTTGCATGACTGGATCATTGACGGGGCGGCGCCTCGCCGCAGCGCTTTTCCTGGCGGCATTGAGCTGGAACCTGGCCGGCGCGTTGCAGCCGGCGGCGGCGGAGATCGACGGCGCGATCGCCACGCAGATCCATGACGAGCTGCACCAGATGGGGGCGACGTTGCGGCTCGAGCGGATGTCGTCGGCCGACCTCGGCGCCGCGATGGTCAAGGTGCTGGCGCTGCGCGGCCGGGCCGGGCAGTGCCGGCAGGACGCGCAGGCCGCGCTCGACCAGGCACAGCAGGCCGAGGCCGCCCTCGGCAAGCCGCTCGATCACGAGAACGCCGAGCTCGCCAAGACGCGCCAAGCGATCGAGGGCTACAAGGCCAAGGCGGCGAACAGCCTTGCCGAATGCCGGCTCGACCTGGTCATCGCCGACATCCTTGCCGGGCATATCGACGAGAAGCAGAAGACGCTGCTCGCCCGCCATCTGACGCGGAGCGGGGAGAATCTGTTCGCGCTCGCCCGCGATAACCTTGCCGATCCCGGGCCCTGGATCCAGGCGGCGCTCGGCCTGGCGGCCGACGCGCGGGACCGCGGGGCGTTGTCCCGCGCCGCGGCGCTGCTGCTTGCCGCCGCGGCCGCGGGCGGCTTCCTCGGCCGCTGGGCGAGCCGACGGCTGCACGTGCGGATGCGGCGGCTCGGCGCCGAGCATTTCACGGCGCGGGTGATCCACGGGCTGGGCGGCAGCTTCGCGCGTTACGCCGCGCCCTGGGGGGCGTCGAGCGCCGTCGCCGGAACGTTTTGGGCCGGCGGCGCGGCGGCCGATCTCGGTACCGTCGCCGCCGCCGCCATGGGCGCCTCGGGCTTCATGACGGCGAAGATCGTGCTCTATGGCCTGCTGGCGCCGCCGCCGCCGGCGCGGCAGGTCACCGTTCTTCCCGACCCGCTCGCGCGCTCCTTCGCGCGGCGCCTCAGCGTGCTGGCGGCGGTGATGGTGTTGGGCCTGGTGCTATCTCTGCGCCCGTTCGAAGATGCGCTGCCGTCTTATGCCTATGATTTCGGCCGGGCCATCTTCGTGACCGTCCTGGTGGTCAATCTCGGCTGGCTCACCTGGCTCGTGGGCCTGGTGCCGCGGTTCCAGCAGACCGGGCGCATGCTGCGTCTGGTTTTGCTCGCCGGCCTCGGCGTCATCGTCGCGGCCGAGTGGCTGGGCTATCGCAATCTCTCGGGCTATCTGCTGCGGGGGCTGCTGGAAAGCTCGGTCATCGGCGCCGGGCTCTGGCTGGCCAACGCCGTGACGAACGAGGTCTGCACCGGCCTCGACGGCGCGAGCACGGGCTGGGCGGCGCGGCTGCGCCGCGGCATCGGGCTTGCCGCCGGCGAGAGCTTTCCGGGGCTGCTATGGCTGCGGTTGTTGGTGGTGGCTTTGCTGGCGGTCGGCGCCGGATTGCTGCTGCTGCACGTCTGGGGCCTCTCCAGCGCAGGGACGGCGCTCGTCTTCGGCTACCTCGTCGACGGCGTCGCCGTCGGCGACATGCGGTTCGTCCCCGCCAAGGTGCTGACCGGCGTCGTCCTTTTCGCGGCGCTGCTCGGCGCCACGCGCTGGATCAAGAATTGGGCGGAGACGAAATGGCTGGCGCACAGCCAGATGGACCGCGGCGCCAAGGACACCGCGGTGGCCATGCTCGGCTATGGCGGCTTCGTGCTGGCGACGCTGACCGGGCTCTCCGCCGCCGGCGTCGGCCTCGCCAACCTCGCCATCATCGCCAGCGCGCTCTCGGTGGGCATCGGCTTCGGCCTGCAGAACATCGTCAGCAACTTCGTCTCCGGCCTCATCCTGTTGTTCGAGCGCCCGATCAAGACCGGCGATTGGGTGGTCGTCGGCAGCACCGAGGGCTACGTCAAGCGCATTCGCGTGCGCGCCACCGAGATCCGCACCTTCGAGCAATCGGACGTCACGGTGCCGAATTCGGATCTGATCACCGGGCATGTGAAGAACTGGACGCTGCGCGACCATCTCGGCCAGGCGGTGGTGCCGATCGGGCTGGCGCATGGCTGCGACACCGAGCTGGTCCGCCGCTTGCTGCTCGCGATCGCCCGCGCGCATCCCGGCATCATCGCCGACAGCCGACACGATCCCGCCAAGGTGCTGTTCCGCAGCTTCGGCGAGACCACCTTGAACTTCGAGCTGCATTTCATCGTCCGCAACGTCGAAGAGCGCCTGGACGTGATCAGCGACGTCAATTTCGCCATCGACAAGACGTTCCGCGAGCACGGGCTCCACGGATAGCCGCCGCTCCTCGCAGGGGCATCGCATATGAGGTCCACCGCTCCCCACGATTGACCAGACCTACTGCGAGCGCCACGGCGAGGCGATTTACCGGTTCAAGGACGGCATGCGGCCGAGCAACTTCTTCCACCGCAACGCGTTCTGAGCTTCCAGGAGGACGCCATCGGCATTCGCCTGCGAAGCCGACCGTCCTTGCTTGAAGAGCCAACCTCTCTGCGGCTCAACGAGGCGATATCGGATCGGACTTGACGGAGGAGAACTCCATGCAAGCGCTTCAAGCCGACTACTTTGCCGCGTATCGTAATTTGAAACTGTCACGTGATGATAAAGGCGTGCTGGTTGCCGAGTTCCATAGCGACGGACGCGCATTCATCATGACCGCGCAATCACACACGGAGTTTGTCGATGCCTTTCACAGAATCGGACAAGACCGAGCGAACAAGATTGTCATCATTACAGGCGCGGGCGGGAATTTCATTGGGGACGTAGAGTGGCCATCGTTCGGAGATGTCGCCGATCCGGGCATCTGGAGCAGAATTCACGACGAAGGCGTCCAGGTTCTAGAGAACATTGCGAACATCCGCGTTCCGGTGATCGCGGCCGTCGAGGGACGCGCCCATATCCATTCGGACTACGCGCTCCTCGCTAACGTCATCGTGGCGGCTGAAGGTGCGACATTCCAGGACGTCGGCCACTTTGCCGTGGGAGTTACGCCGGGTGACGGGATCTTTACAACCTGGAGTTATCGGGCCGGAGCAGGTCGAGCCGAGGCATTTCTGCTCAATCCGCAGCCGCTGCCGGCGCGTACCGCATACGAATGGGGCGTCGTGGCGGAGGTCGTACCGAACGGCAAGGCAGTGGCACGCGCTCGGGAACTTGCCGATTTGTACCTGCGGGCTCCGGAAGTGACGCGCCGGAATACGCGCATCCACTTCATTCAACCGTTGAAAGAGCGCATCGTGCGGGAAGTCGGCTACGGACTGTCCCTGGAAGGAGCGTCATCGGCCGACTTGGTAAAGTCAAAGCAATCGAGGGGTTAGTTAGGCGCGCATGCCTGCGCGAAGCCGAAGCGGGTTTACCGCGCCGATGGCTCGAGCCGAGGGTCGATCCGCACGGTGGCCGTCATGCCGGCCACCAGGTGCACGCCCTCCGGCACGCGATCGATATGGATGCGCACCGGCACGCGCTGGGCGAGGCGCACCCAGGTGAAGATCGGATTGACCGAGGCGAGCCCTTCCCCGTTCGGCTGCGCGTTCGGGACGTTGATGGCGCGCGCGATGCTGCCGACATGGCCGCGGACGAGCTGGTGGTAGCCCATCAGCTTGACGGTCGCCGGGTCGCCTTCGTGGATCCGGGCGAGAGCGCTCTCCTCGAAATAGCCGTCGATCCAGTAGGAATCGGCGTCGACGACGGAGATCTTGTTCTGGCCGACATTGGCGTAGTCGCCCAGGCGCGCCAGCAGATTGGTCACGTAGCCGTTGACCGGCGAGTAGATCTCCGTCCGGCTGAGATTGAGCTGCGCCTTGTCGAGCGCGGCGCGATCCGCGGCGACGGCCGCCTCGGCCTGGTGCAAGGCGCTCGTCGACTGTTCATAGACATCCTCGGTGACCGTGCCGTTTTTCGCCAGCACGGCCTTGCGGTGCTGGGTCTCGCGGGCGTAGTCGAGCGCGGCGAGGTCGCGCTGCTCCTGCGCCTGCGCGAGCGCCAGCGCGATGCGATAGTCGGAGGGATCGATCTCGAACAGCTCGTCGCCCTTGTGCACGAACTGGTTGTCCGCCACCGGCAGCCGGACGATCCGCCCGGCCACCTCGGGCGCCATGGTCACGACATAGACCCTGACCGTGCCGTCGCGCGTCCAGGGAGCCGCCATGTAGGCCTGCCACATCGCCCAGCCGAGCCAGGCCGCGAGCGCGACCACGACCAGCGTGATGAAGACCGGCAGGATGGCGCCGCGCGACCGCGGGCTGCCGCCGCCCGCGGCGGGATGCACGACCTCGCGCGCGCCCTCCCCCTGGCGATGGCGGCCGATCCGAGTTTTGCATCCGACATCGGCACGCCTCACCGCGCGAGGACGAGGACGATGGACGAGAGCACCATCGTGTAGACCGCGAACACGACCAGCGCCGGGTGCCAGACGTGGCGCAGCAGGTCAAAACGGTCCGCGACCCGGCGCAACACGATCAGGATAAGCCACGCCGCCACCATCATCAACGAGATGGGGGCGACATAGACGCCGAACAGGTTGATCTCGGTGAAGCTCATCGCGCCGCGCCGGCATCGAAATAGGCGGCATGCTGGCGCAGCGCCTCCGCGATCCCAAGCATGCCGGCGCGCGCCCTCAGCGCGCCCATCGCTCCCGGATGGACGTCCGGCAGCGCGGCCAGGCTTCGGTCGAGCAGGCCGAGCCGCTCGATCGCGCTCGCGCTGTCGCCCCGCGCCAGGGCGTCAAGCGCCGCGCCGAGCCCGGCCTGCAGACCCAGCCGGCCCGCCAGGTGGCGCAGGCGGATGATCTCGGTTCCGACCGAAAGCGCCGCCAGAAGCTGCGCACGCTGCAGCGCCGCGGCCTGCTCGGGCAGCGCTGCCAGGCGATTGTAGATGCGGGTTTTCCAATGATCCGCCGTCGGCGGGAGCGGACCCGTCGCGAGGCGGCGCAGGTTCCGCAGCGTGAGCGCCAGGAGCCGGCGGGTCCTGAGCGCCGGCGACAATGGCGGCACCAGTCGGAAGGAGAGGGCGGCGATGCCCGTTCCCGTCACGATCGCCAGCGCCTGGTTGTAGAATTGCCCAGGATCGTAGGTCATCTGATCGGCAGGCGCGAGCAGCGGTATGATGGTCACCAGCATGGCGGTGAACATGGCGTTCTGCCAGGGCTGCGCCAGGAGCGCGCCGGCCGGCACCAGGACGAGGCCGAGCGCGAGGCTGAAGCCGGCGAAGCTCACCATGCCGGGCAGCAGCGCAAATTTGATGATCGCCGCGATGGCGGCGGTCAAGGCGGTGCCGATCATGAAGCTCATCATCATGCCGTAAGCCTGATCCGCCCGCGGCGCGAACAGGATGACGCCGATCGCGGCGAAGGTGATCGCGAAAGCGCCGTTGGGCCATTGGGTGACGATCCAGAACAGCTCGGCGGCGCCGATCGTGACGAAGATGCGCAGCGCATTGACGAGAGCCGGCAGCCAATCGGCGATGTGGAACCGGAACACGCCGCGGCGGCGAACCGGGCGAACCGGCTCGTTGAGCAGCAACGCCAGGCCGTTGAGCGCATCCGAAATGCCGGCCCAAACCTCGACCGAGGTATCGGCCAGCAGCCGCAGGGAGGGCGTGGTGGCCGGCAGCGCGATCAGGGCCCGCACCGCCGCGGCGCACGCCGTGCGCAGGCGGACCGGATCGGAGAGCCAGCGGGTCGGCTCGGCCTCCGGTCCCGGCGCCCGCAGCTCCTGCGGCAGGCTTTGCAGGATGGCGTCGGCCTCGGCTCGCGCCCGATCCGGCGGCAGCCGCATCAGAGAGACCGCCACCGTGCGCCAGCCGGCGAGCGCGTCGAAGAGACCGTCCATCGCCCGCTGCAGGACGAGCGAATGAGGGCGCAGCCGGGAGGATTCCCCGAACACCTCGTCGATGACCGGGTCGAGCGCGGTGACGCGCCCGATCAAGGCGCGCCGCGCCGGCTGCGCGTCCGAGGCTTCCGGCCCGGCCGTCGCCAAGGCGCCGGCAAATCGGCTGCCGATCTCGGCCGAGAGGGCGGCGAAGAGCGCCGCCAGCCGCCGGGGCGCGCCGCCGAAATCGGTGCCGGCGAGCACGATGCCGGCGCAGACGATGCCGAGGCAGATCTCGCTGCCGCGGTTGACGGCGAGCATGAAGACCTCGCCGTTCGCGCCTCCGGTCGCGCCGAGCTCGTCGGCCGCGACGATCGCCGCCGTGAAGCCGGCCAGCGCCGCCGCATAGGCCGCGAAATTGTGCAGCAGCGTGGCCACCAGGCCGCAGGCGGCGCCCCAGAGCGCGAGGCCGATGAGAAAGCCGACGCGCTGCTGGGGAAAGCAGGCGGTCAGCACCACGATCGCCACCGCGCCGATCACCGTGCCGACCATGCGGTACCAGCCCTTGCGCAGCGAGGCGCCGAGGCTCGGCTGACAGACGATCGCCGCTGTGGTGCCGGCCCAGAAGGCGTTGTCGAGCTCGAGCCAGAACGCGAGGTAGAGCGAGAGGCAGACGGCAAGCCAAAGGCGCAACCCGAAGAGCAGCGCCGGCGCCGCCGAGCGCAGCGCCTGGGCCCACCGCCCCGGATCGGGCCAGCGGATCCGAGGTCGGCCCGGCGCCGAAACTCTGGCTTGGCTCATCGGCTTGCCTGATCGGGCTCGACCGCAAATCCCATGGCAAAGGCCAGCAGGGCGAGAGCGGCGGGAAGAGCGAGGGACCACAGGCCAAGCGCCGCCTCGCACGCCGCGCCCAGGCCGCAGCCCACGGCGAAACCGATCATCGGCCGCAGCGTGCGTGCCGCCCGGTTGCGCGCCTTGGCGACTTTGGCGGGGTCGCCCCGGAGCAGCAGCTCGCTGACATCCACCGCGAAATGCGTGACGTTGGTCGTCATCACCGCCGTGCTCGGCGCTCCCTTCAGCGAGACTTGCACGAGCGCATTCTGCACCGCCATTGCCGTGACGCCGAGCATGCCTGCGAGGATCCCGGCCGCCGCGTTCGGATCGATGCGCGGACCGGCGGCGACGCAGAGCGCGAGAAAGCCGGCGAGCAGCAGGAACTGCAGCAGCAGCAGCGGCCGGAGCGATGGACGGCCGACCGATTCCAATCTCCCCGCCAGCAATCCCGTCAGCCCCACCATCACGATGAAGACCGGAACCGACAGCATCCATGCGATCTGCGCCTCGTCGCCGGCGACGACATGCGCGGCCAGGACGACCAGATTGCCGGTGATGTGGGCCGTGAAGAGCCCGCCGAGGCCGAGAAATCCGATAACGTCCGTGCATCCGGCGGTGACGCTGAGCGCGACCAGAAGCGCCTGGACGGCGGGCTGCCCGGCGGACGGTACCGAGACCGGCGTCGACAGGCTTTCAGCTTCCGCCGACACCGTGCCCCACCATCTTGCCGGGATCGACGATCTCGTCGAAGCGCTTGCCGTCGATAAACCCGGATTTGAGCGCGGCCTCGCGCAGCGTCAACCCCTCGTCATTCGCCTTGTGCGCGATGGCCGATGCCTTGTCGTAGCCGATGACCGGGCTGAGCGCGGTCACCAGCATCAGCGAGCGGCCGAGCATCTCGTCGATGCGCCGGCGGTTGAGCCGCGTCCCCTCGACCGAGAACTGCCGGAGCTTCGCGCAGGCGTCGCCGAGGATACGGGCGGAATGCAGGAAGTTGTTGATGATGATCGGGCGCATGGCGTTGAGCTCGAAATTGCCCTGGCTGCCGGCAAAGGCGACCGCATTGTCCTCGCCGATCACCTGGATGCAGACCATCACCATCGCCTCCTGCTGGGTGGGATTGACCTTGCCCGGCATGATCGACGAGCCCGGCTCGTTCTCCGGCAGGATCAGTTCGCCCAGCCCGCAGCGCGGTCCCGAGGCGAGCCAGCGCATGTCGTTGGCGATCTTCATCAGTGCGACCGCCAGCCCGCGCACCGCCGCCATCGCCGCGACCATCGCATCGAGCGAGCCTTGGGCGGCGAACTTGTTGGCGGCGGTGACGAAGGGACGGCCGGTCAGCGCCGCGATCTCGGCCGCGATCTCGCGGCTGAAGCGCGGCGGCGCATTGAGCCCGGTGCCCACCGCCGTCCCCCCGGCGGCCAGCTCGTAGAGACCCGTCTCAGCGCCGCGGATGCGCGCCAGGGCGTCGCGGATCTGCCGCGCCCATCCCGACCATTCCTGTCCCACCGTGAGCGGCACGGCATCCTGCAGATGCGTCCGTCCCGTCTTCACCACGTCCTTCCCTTCCTCCGCCTTCGCCTCGATGGCGGCGGCGAGCGCCTCCGCCCGCGGCAGCAGATGCTCTTCGAGCTCCAGCACCGCGGCGATGTGCATGGCGGTCGGAAAGGTATCGTTCGACGACTGGCCCATATTGACGTCGTCGTTGGGATGGACCGGCGTTTTGCTGCCGATCTTGCCGCCGAGCAGCTGGATGGCGCGGTTGGACAGCACCTCGTTGAGGTTCATGTTCGACTGCGTGCCCGAGCCGGTCTGCCAGACATAGAGCGGGAAGTTGTCGTCGAGCTTGCCGGCGATCGCCTCGTCGGCGGCGCGCGCGATCGCGTCGGCCTTCCATTGCGCCAGCCTGCCGGCAGCGGCGTTGACCAGCGCCGCCGCCTTCTTGACGTAGCCATAGGCGTGATAGACGCGCTTGGGCATGCGATCGTCGCCGATCGAGAAGTGAACCAGGCTGCGCTGGGTCTGCGCGCCCCAGTAGCGATCGGCCGGCACCTCGATGCCGCCCATGGAATCGGTCTCGTGACGCGTGCCGGCGGCCTCGATGCCGATCCGGATGTCGCGCAGGACAGGATGGGTTTCGTCGTCCATGGGCGTGGTCCCTTTCCAGGGTCAGGGGCGGCGGGCGCGGAGTGGCGCATCATGAGGAGGCGGCGCCGCCCCTCCGCCGACCGATCAGTAATGCGGCCTGTACAACTGCCCTTCGATCCAGGCGCGGATGTTCCGCGGCCGCTCGACCTGCGCCAGGCCCTGGTCGAACATGAATTCGGCGATTCGGGTTGCCGTCGTCACCTCGGTCTCCAGGATGTTGGCCTGGCCCGGGAAAAGCATGCCCTTGGCGCGCAACTCGGGGCCGATCTGATCGGCGCTCGCCTCGGCCGCGGCGATGAAGCAGGCATCGGTGATCCGTCGCGGCCGCGCCGCATAGGTTGCAAGCCCGATCGCCGGAAAGATGTAGAAATTGTTCGCCTGTCCGGGGTGGAAGGTCTTGCCGCCGACGCTCACGTCGGGAAACTGCACGCCGGCCGCATAGAGCGCCTTGCCGTTCGACCAGGCATAGGCCTGCTCGGCCGAGCATTCCGCCTTGTCGGTCGGGTTGGAGAGCGCGAAGATGATCGGCCGGTCGTTCAGCCGGCTCATCGCCTCGACCACGCGCTGGTTGAACGCACCGCCCTTGGTGCTGACGCCAATCAGGATCGTGGGCTTCAGCGTCTCGATGGTCTTGACGAGATCGTTGGAAGGCTGCGCCTTGTGCGCATAAGCCTTCTGGGCATCGGAGAGATCGGCGCGGGATGGCTCCAGCAGCCCGTCGATATCGAACATGGAGATGCGGCCGCGTGCCTGGTCCTGCGACAGCCCCTTCATCTGCATGGCGGCGGCGATCAGATTGGCGATGCCGATCGCCGCCGAGCCCGCACCCAGGAAGAGGATGCGCTGCGCGGTCAAGGGCGCATCGATGATCTGCAGCGCCGTCGTCAGCCCGGCGAGCGCGACGCTGGCCGTCCCCTGGATGTCATCGTTGTAGCACAGCACCTTGTCGGCGTAGCGGTCGAGCATGCGGATCGCGTCGGTGCCCTTCCAATCCTCGAAATGGATGCAGCAGCCGGGAAAGACCTGCTGCACCGCCTGGACGAACTCTTCGACGAGCGCGTCGAGCTCCCGCGCGGAGGGCGGCTTCTCGCGCAGGCCGAGGTAGAGCGGATCAGCGCGCAGCGCGTCGTTGGTCGTGCCGATATCGAGTAGCACCGGCAGCAGGCAGGCGGGCGGTACCGCGGCGCAGGCGGTGTAGAGCTGCAGCTTGCCGATCGGGATGCCCATGCCGTTGGCGCCGATATCGCCAAGGCCGAGGATGCGCCCGCCGGTGGAAACGCAGATGAAGCGTACGTCGCGCTCGGGCCAGTTGCGCAGCACGTCGGCGATGCGGCCCTTCATCTCGCGCGTGATGTACATGCCGCGCGCACGCCGATAGAGGTGGCCGAACGCCAGGCAGGCATCGGCGACGGTCGGGTCATAGAGGATCGGGATGAAGCGCGCCGGGTCGGACATCACCGCGCGGTAGAACAGCGTCTCGTTCCGGTCCGACAGACCGATGAGATAGATATAGCGCTCGAGATCGGTCGGCTTGCCGTCGAGATGGCTCATCACCCGCTCGACCTGCCGGTCGAGACTTTCCACCGATTGCGGCAGCAGCCCCTCGATCCCGAAGCGGACGCGCTCTTCCGCGGTGAACGCCGTCCCCTTGTTGCGAACGGGGTCGTCCAGCAGCGCAATGCCACGCAGGGTATCAACCGGCCGGGTCTGGGTGGTGGTCGCAACCATGGGATATCTCCTCTGGCTCAAGGGGTGGGGCTGGTGGTCGCGCGCGCGAGCGGCAGGACGGACAGCGAGCGCACGCCCTGCGCGCCGTGGATGAGGACGCCCTCGATGTCCGCCGTCGCGGACGGGCCGCTGTGGAAAGAGGCATAGTGCTTGTCGCGGAACTCGAACCGGCGATAGGCATGGTGCAGGTTGACGACGATGTCGGCGGGGTCGAGCAGCACGATCAGGTGCTGCGCGAGATAGGCGACGGCGTTCACATGGAGATTGGCCTCGCTCAGCAGGACGGAGCCGGTCTCGGCGACGGCGAATGACGCCCGGACGATGGCGACATCCACATCCGCCAGATCCCGCGGCGCAGCCACGCCGGCGATGTCCCGGTTGCCCGCGATCTCCGGCACGACGGAGCAGATGACCTCGGCGGCGGCGATCCTGGCGCGGACCGGGGCCAGCCCGTCGCCCTCGGCCGGCGGGTCGAGGAAGATGCCGCCCATGCGCTGCAGGCTGTCCTTGAAGGCGGCGAGCAGCGCGGCCGGCGGCGCGTCGTCGAAGAGGGGAACGGAAGGAAGCGGCCGGTCCAGCCCTGGCCGGTTGGCGCGGATCGAGGCCAGGATGTCGTCGCGGCCGCTCATCGCTTCGCCTCTCGATTGGCGTGATACCAGCTGTGGAAGGTCTGCTTGGGCGGGTGCGGCACCTCGCGGTGCTTGCCCCAGGCGTTGAGCCCGTTGTAGATGACGAAGCGCGGCAGATGCGCGAGCGCCACATCGGCGGCGGCGATCGCCGCGCGGTAGGCGGCGGGCCGCGACAGCAGCGCGCCGGCGGCCTTCATCGCCGCGCGCTTCGCCAGCGGCACGTCGTGCCGCTCCACCAGCACGCGGCGCCAGGCATAGATCTGCTCGTGGATGTTGATCTTCACCGGGCAGACATTGCTGCAGCTGCCGTTGAGCGAGGAGGCGAAGGGCAGGTTGCTGTATTTGCGCGCGTTGAAGGTGGGGTCGATGATGAGGCCGATCGGGCCGGAATATGTCGCGCCGTAGCTGAGGCCGCCGCTGCGGCGGTAGACCGGGCAGGTGTTCATGCAGGCGCCGCAGCGGATGCATTTGAGCGAGGTCCAGAACTCGTCCAGGCCGAGCCGCTCCGACCGGCCGTTGTCCACCAGCACCACATGCATCTCGCCGCCGGCCCGGGGCCCGCGGAAATGCGAGGTGTACTGGGTTATTGGCGAGCCCAGCGCGCTGCGCGACAGCAGGCGGACGAACACCGCCAGATGCTCGAGCCGCGGGATGATCTTCTCGATGCCGATCGAGGCGATGTGCAGCTTCGGCACGTTGGCCGAGAGATCGGCATTGCCCTCGTTGGTGCAGACGACGAAGCTCCCGGTCTCGGCGACCGCGAAATTGCCCCCGGTCATGCCGGCATCGGCCTCGAGGATCAGCGGCCGGGTCGCCTCCCGCTGTGCTTCCGCCAGGTAGTGCACGTCGCTGTTGCCGGGGTCGGTGCCGATCGTGCGCGAGAACACCGCGGCCACGTCGGTGCGCAGCTTGTGCACGGCGGGCACCACGACATGGCTCGGATCCTCCTTGTCGAGCTGCTGGATGCGCTCGCCGAGATCGGTCTCGATCACCTCGATGCCGACCGAGGCCATGTAGGGCCGGAAGCCGCACTCCTCGGTCAGCATCGACTTGCTCTTGATCAGCGATTGGGCGCCATGGTCGCGCAGGATGCCGTGCACGATCCGGTTGTGCTCGGCCGCGTCCCGCGCCCAGTGGACCTGGATGCCGTTCGCTTTGGCGTTGGCCTCGAACTGGTCGAGATACTCGTCGAGACGGGTGAGGGTGTGCTCCTTGATCGCCGAGGCCAGCGAGCGCAGCTCCTCCCATTCGGAAATGCCGTGCATCTCGCGGTCGCGCTTCTGTCGCAGATCCCAGAGCCGCTCGTCATGCATCTTCTCGTGCTCGGGAGCGGCGATGAAGCGCGCGGCGGCTTCCGCCTGGTCGACCGGCCGGTTGCCATGGATCTTGGCGCCGCGCGGCTGCGGCTCGGGATGCGAGCGCAGCGGCGTCGACGCGCCCTCGGCATGGTCGAGGCGGCGGCCGCCGCGGATGATGGCGTCGGAATCCGCCTCGGCCCGCAGCTCCGGATGCAGCAGGGCGCTATCTTCGGCGGTCCGATCGCCTGTCGTGCTCATGCCGCCGCTCCGTTCAGGATCTGAGCGATGTGGATGAACTTCATGGGAACGCCGATGCGCTCGGCGCAGCCTTGCTGATGCATCAGGCAGGAGCTGTCGGCGGAGACGATGTACTCGGCGCCGGCGCGGGCGTGATCGCCGACCTTGTCGTAGCCCATCTTGGTGGAGACCACCTCCTCGAACACCGAGAAGGTGCCGCCGAAGCCGCAGCATTCGTCCGGCCGGGCCGGTTGGACGAACTCGATCTCCGCGACCTTGGAGAGCAGGTCCACGGGCTTGGAGAAGAAGGGCTCGTGCAGCTCGGAGGGACGCGCGTGCCTGAGCCGGCGCAGCGTGCCGCAACTGTTGTGCAATCCCACCCGATGCGGGAACCGGGCCCAGGGAAACGCCTCGGCCTTCTGGATGTCGTGCAGGAACTCGACCAGCTCGAAGGTTCGCGCGCGAACCTCCTTGACCGCGTCCGTCTGCTCGACAGCGTCGAAATTGTCACGCACATGGTGGACGCAGCTGCCGGAGGGAGAGACGACGTAGTCGAAGCCGGAGAAGTTGCGCACGAACAGCGCCTCGGTATCCGCCGCCTCGGCGTTGAAGCCGCTGTTTGCCATCGGCTGGCCGCAGCAGGTCTGGTCGCGCGGGTAGACGACGTCGTGGCCGAACCGCTCCAAAAGCTCGAGCGTCGCGATGCCGACTTCGGGCAGGAAGGCGTCGATGAAGCAGGGGATGAACAGGCCGATGCGCATGCGCCACTCCTTCGCTTTACATGCTGCTAGTAATGCCCCTCCGCCGGCTTGACCTTGCCTCTGAACACGCTGTAGCTGACGATGGTGTAGATCAGCATCAGCGGGAAGACGAACAGGCCCTCGCCCCAGAACATGAAGGCGAGGCTGGAATGCGGCGCCGCCGCCGCGTCGACGGTGATGACGCCGGGGATCATGTAGGGCCAGAACGAGGCCGCCAGCGTTCCGAATGCCGCCATGAAGATCACGCCGACCGCGTAGAAGGGCCAGCCATCCCGGCGGCGCAGCACGCTTACGGCAAGCACGGCCGCCGCGACCAACGAAATCACCGGGAAGACGAAGAGATACGGCCGCTCGAGCCACCGATCCATGAGCCGCAGGTTTTCGGCCAGCGCATAGACGAAGACGACGGCCAGGAAGACGAGCACGCTCATCGCGAGCCAAGGTATCTGCCGCCAGGCGGTGTCGCGGACCTCGCCCTCGCATTTCCTGACCAGCCAGCCGGCGCCGAGCAGCGCGTAGCCGAGGCACAGGCCGATGCCGCATAGCGCGGCGAACGGGCTGAACCAGCCGAAATCGCCGCCGACATAGTTGCCGTTTCTTATCGGCAGGCCCTCGACCAGGGCGCCGACGGTCAGGCCCTGCATGAAGGTCGCGGCGAAGGATCCGCCGGCGAAGCTCCAATCCCAAATCCACCGCGCCCGTTCCGTCTTGTTGCGGAACTCGAACGCCACGCCGCGCAGGATCAAGCCCGCCAGCATGACCAGCAGCGGCAGATAGAAGGCCGACAACAGCGTGGCGTAAACGGGGGGAAAGGCACCCCACAGGATGACGCCGGTCACCACCAGCCAGGTCTCGTTGCCGTCCCAGATGGGCGCGACCGCGCTCAGCATGGCGCGGCGCCTCTCCTCGCCCCGCGTCAGTCCGAACAGCATGCCGACCCCGAGATCGAAACCGTCGAGCAGCACGTAGAGCAGCGTGCTGACCACCAGGAGCGACGCCCAGAACATGATCATGGCTACTCTCCGGCGACGGGGTGACCCTGGCTCGACCTCGGGTGCTCGTCGACGACCGACATCGGACGGTTCGGAACCGCCGCGGTCGGCGGCAGGACCAGCTTGCCCACGGGTCCGGCCCGCAGCAGCCGGTAGATATAAAATGTGCCGAAGGCGAATATGAAAACATAGACGGCGCAAAACACCAAGAGCGATATCATCGCTTCGCGCGTCGTCAGGAAAGGCGTCATGGCCTCGGCCGTCCGCAGCACGCCGTAGACCGCCCAGGGCTGACGACCCACCTCCGCCGTGAACCAGCCGGTCAGGATCGCGATGAAGGGCAGGGGAAAGCTGAGGAAGGTCAGCCAGAGCAGGAGGCGGTTGCGCTCGAAGCGTCCCTTGACGTTCACGTAGGAGCCGATCCAGGCGAGCGCCAGCATGGCCAGCCCGCAGCCGACCATGATGCGGAAGCTGAAGAACGGGATCAGCACCGGCGGCCAATTCTGCGGCGGGATGCTGTCGAGCCCGACCTCCGCCGCCGAGAGGCTGTCCGAGTCGATCAGGCTGCCGAGCGGCGGCGGCAGCGTGATCGCGAAGAGGTTTCGCCGGTTCGCCACGTCCGGCCAGGCGAGCAGCACTTCGGCGGCCGGCTGCTCGTCGTGCCAGCGGGCTTCGATCGCCGCCATCTTCGCGGGCTGGTGGTGGACGACATACTCGCCGTTGAAGTGCCCGAAGACGAGTTGGAGCGGGACGAGCACGGCGGCGAGACCCAGGCCCATGCGCAGCATGATCTGTGCTTCGGCGGCATATTGCCGTCGCAGCACGTACCAGGCCCCGGTGGCGGCGACGCAGAAGGCGCCGGTGAGATAGGCGGCCAGCAGCATGTGCGGAAATCGCACCCAGAGCACCGGGCTGAAGACGATCGCAGCCCAGTCGTCGGGCACCGCGACGCCATTCTCCATTACATAGCCGACCGGAACCTGCATCCAGCTGTTGTTGGCCATGATCCAGAAGGCCGAGAGCGTGGTGCCCAGCGCCACCATCGCGGTCGAGAACAAATAGAACCAGGGCGGGACGCGCGAGCGGCCGAAGAGAAGGATCCCGAAGAAGCTGGCCTCGAGGAAAAAGGCGGTGAAGGTCTCGTAGGAGAGCAGCACGCCCTGGATCGGTCCCGACATCCGCGACAGCTCGCTCCAGTTCGTGCCGAACTGGAACGCCATCACGATGCCGGAGACGACGCCCATCCCGAACGCCACGCCGAAGATCTTGAGCCAGAATTCGAAGACCACGCGGTAGGCCGGGCGCCCGGTCGCGAGATGGAGCGCCTCGAGGACGGTGAGCCAGGCCGCCAGCCCGATCGTGAAAGAGGGAAAGATGATGTGGAACGAGATCGTGAACGCGAATTGAAGCCGCGACAGGAGCAGCGCCGTGACATCCATGGGAGACCTCGCGGGGTTAGCGCCACAGATTGGTGCGGGCGAGATCGATCAGCTCGTCGCCCCGGCCGCTCATCACCGCCTTCACCATGTAGAGCGTGAAGCCCTTGGCCATCTCGGTGGTGACCGCCGGCGGCATGGCGAGCTCCGTCCGGTTCACCACCGCGTCGACCAGCACCGGCCCGTCATGGCCGAGCGCCTCGGCAATGCCGCCCTCGACATCGCCGGGGTCCTCGAGCCTGATGCCGCGCACGCCCACCGCTTCGGCCATGGCCGCGAAATTCGGATTCTGCAGCCCCGTGCCGGTGGTGAGGAAGCCCGTCGATTTCTGCTCGAGCTCGATGAAGCCCAGCGCGCCGTTGTTGAAGACGACGATTTTCACCGGCAGACGCAGCTGCGCCATGCTGAGGAAATCGCCCATCAGCATGGCAAACCCGCCGTCACCCGAGAGCGAGATCACCTGCCGGCCGGGGAAGGCCGACTGCGCGCCGATCGTCTGTGCCATCGCATTGGCCATGGAGCCGTGCCAGAACGATCCGATCAGCCGCCGCCTGCCGTTCATCGCGAGATAGCGGGCGGCCCACACCGTCGGCAGGCCGACGTCGCAGGTGAAGATGGCGTCCGCCGCCGCCTGGTCGCTGACGGCCTTGGCGACCTGCTGCGGATGGATCAACCGCGTGCCCGGCCGGCCCGCGGCCAGATCATCGAGGCTCTTGCGCGTCTTGCGGTAGTGTTCGCGCGCCTGATCGAGATGCCCGCGGTCCCGGTTCTCGTCGAGCCGCGGCAGCAGCGCCTCGAGCGTCGCCCGCGCCAACGCCGAGATCGACCGCGCGCGACGCCATCTGCCCGCAGATCGACCTGGGCAATACGCGCGCCCCCGCCTTGAGGATAGAACTGGCGGTAGGGGAAGTCGGTCCCCAGCATCAGCAGGACGTCGCAATCGAGCATGGCGTAATAGCCCGAGGAGAAGCCGATCAGCCCCGTCATGCCGACGCTGTAGGGGTTGTCCCACTCGACATGCTCCTTGCCCTTGAGCGCATGCACCATCGGCGCTTTCAGCTGCTCGCCGAGGGCGAGGAGCTGGTCATGGGCGCCCTGGCATCCCGAGCCGCACAGCATGGTCACGCGCCCCTTGCCGTTGAGAAGCGCGGCGAGCCGGTCGAGCTCCGCCGGTGCCGGCGTCACCACCGCCTGGGGCGGCAGCAGGCCCGGCAGCTTCGACGCCGGCGCCTCCGCGGCCGGCTGCAGCGCGACGTCGCCGGGGATCACCACGACCGACACGCCGCGCTTGCCCACGGCCTGCCGGATCGCCACCTCCAAGGTCCGCGGCATCTGGTTGGCGCCGGAGACCAACTCGCAATAATCGCTGCACTCCTGGAACAGCGTCTGCGGATGGGTTTCCTGGAAATAGCCGCTGCCGATCTCGGCCGACGGTATCTGCGCCGCGATGGCGAGCACGGGCACCCGCGAGCGGTGGCAGTCGAAGAGGCCGTTGATGAGGTGCAGATTGCCGGGACCGCAGCTCCCGGCGCAAACCGCGAGCTCGCCGGTGAGATGCGCCTCGGCGCCCGCGGCGAAGGCGGCGACCTCCTCGTGCCGCACATGGACCCATTCGATCTTGCCCTGGCGCCGCAGCGAATCGGTCAGCCCGTTCAGGCTGTCGCCGACGATGCCATAGATCCGCTTGACGCCGGCGGCGGCGAGAATTTCGGCGAATTGATCCGCGACGGTTTTGGCCATGGCCCCTCTCCTCTGCGCTCTTGCTATGCGCTTGCGTCCGGCAACCGATTGAGATCCGCTCGGCAGTGAGCCGCCAAGCATGGAGCGAACCGCTCCAAAGAGCTTGCTCAGGCTTGCTGCGGCCTGACTGCCTTTGCCTAGTTCATTCCGACGGGATGATTGCCGTCCGGACGCGCCGATTGGTCGGCGGACCAAGTTGCGGAGAGCCTCGCCGCAGCATCGTCGCGATCTCCTGCCGCGCGGGGACGATGATCAGGTTCGCCGGCCAGGCCCGTCCACGATGCGGAGTGCTGCAGGTGAACCACATGAAGCGGCTTCTCGTCGCGCAAGACACAGGATACCGGTTTGGCGCCGAGGGAGTCTTTCGTCTTCGCACGCCCTTGGCTCAATCGCGCGACGAGCGCGATCGCCACAGGCCAGGCGCCGAAAATTTCAACCGTGGGTACGTACCCGCGACGCGATCAGAACCTACGGCTGGCGGCCGGGCTGCATTCGCCAGGCGCGCCACCAACCGCGCTCAATTCCCCTTCCTCGACGCCTCATTGGGGTGTTGAAGGTAGGCGATGGCGCCGCCCAGCCTGCGCAGGCGCGGATAATCGGCCTCGGGGATGTCGATGCCGGTCCGCTCGTGCAACGCCACGATGAAATTCAGAAAATCCATCGAGTTGATGTCGAGCGCGTCCCGCAAATCCTCGTCGTCCGAAACCGTACTCAGATCGGCTTCCGGCGCGATGTCGCCCAGAATGTTGACGATCAAGGCTCGGATTTCGGCTTCGGTCATAGCTTTGCCGGCTCCTGCAGCAGCCGCCCGATCGCATTCAGCAGCAATGCGCCAATATGGCCGTCGCTCGCCCGATGGTCGGCGGCGAGGCTCACGGTCACCACGGACCGCGGTTCGATCCGACCCTCCACCACCCAGGGCCGCACCAGGATACTGCCAAAGCCGATAATCGCAACCTGCGGCGGGTAGATGATGGCGGTGACGCAATCGGCGCCACGGTCGCCAAGGCTCGTCACCGTGACGGTCGGCAACCCCAGCTCCGAGCTGCGCAGCCTGCCGCTGCGGGCGCGTTGGACGAGATCGCGCATCGCCGCCATCAGATCGGGCAATGACAGTTTGTCGGTGTCGCGAATGGCCGGCGCCACCAATCCGCCGCCGCGCAACGAAATGGCCCAGCCGGCGTGAATGCCGCTTCCGGGCTGGAACGCCCCATCGGTGTAAGTGCCGTTGAGTTGCGGCACCTCGCGCAACGCGAGCGCGCTCGCCTTGAGCAGCAGCGCCGCCGGCAGCATCCGCTGCGGCACCGGCCGCGCCGAGTTGAACGCCTCGAGCCAAGCCAGCGCCGCGCCGAGATCGATCGTGCTGCTCAGGTAGTAATGCGGAATCTCGCGCTTCGAGCGCGCCATTGCGGCGGCGATCGCCTTCCGCATCTCGGCGGGATCGAAGCCCGCCCGGCGCGGTGCCGCACCCGGGAGTGGCCCAGTCTTGGCCGACGGGCGCGAGATCGCCGCCACCTCGACATCGGCGAGGGTCACCGAACCGTCGATGCCGGTGCCGGCAAGCTTGCCCGGGTCGATGCCGAGCTCGGCGGCCCGTCGCCGCGCCGCGGGCGTGACCTTCGCGCCAGGCTGCGCCGGGCGAGGCGGCGATGGCGGGACGGCAAGTCGGGCTGGAGCAACGGAGACGGGCGGCGGTGGCGGCGTCGCTGCCTTTGCCGGCGCCATCTTTCGTTCGCCGATCCTGGCCAAAATGGCGCCGACCGGGACCTTGGTTCCGACCGGCGCCGCGATCTCGAAGACGGTGCCTTCGTCGAAGATCTCGACCTCGATCGCGCCCTTCTCGGTCTCGACGACGGCGACGATATCGCCTCTCTTCACCGTATCGCCCGGTTTGACCAGCCACTCGACGAGCGTGCCGGCTTCCATGTCGGCGCCCAGCGATGGCATGCGGAAGTCGCCCACGCTAGCCCTTGGCGGGACGAACGAGGCTGCGCGCCGCGGCGGCGATATCGGCCGGCTGCGGCAGCGCGGCGTCCTCCAGATGCGCGGCGTAGGGCATCGGCACCTCGCGACCGCAGACGCGGCGCAAAGGGGCGTCGAGATCGAAGAAGCCCTCTTCGGCGATGCGCATGCCGATCTCGGCCGACAGCGATCCGCTCTTCCAGCCTTCGTCGACGATGACGACGCGCCGCGTCTTGGCGACCGACGAGAGGATCGTCCCGGTATCGAGCGGGCGCAACACGCGCAGATCGATGACCTCGGCGGCGATGCCCTCGGCGGCCAGCAGGTCGGCGGCGCCGAGCGCCTTGATGACCCCGTTGCCGTAGGCGATCAGGCTGACATCGCCGCCCGCGCGCCGGCATTTGGCGCGGGCAATATCGACCGCCGTGACCGCCGGGTCGAGCACGCCTTCCATGTTGTAGAGCATGACATGCTCGAAGATCAGCACCGGGTTGGGGTCGGCGAGCGCCGCCGCCAGCATATGGCGGGCATCCTCGACGACCGCCGGCGCCAGGATGCGCAGTCCGGGAATATGGGCGTACCAGCCTTCGAGGCTGTGCGAATGCTGGGCTGCGACGCGACGGCCGCCGCCGGTGGCGATGCGGATCACCAGCGGCACCGCGAACTGGCCGCCCGACATGTGCGGGATCGTCGCGGCGTTGTTGACGATCTGATCGAGCGCCAGCAGGCTGAAATTGACCGTCATGATCTCGACGATCGGATGCAGCCCGGCGAGCGCAGCGCCGATCCCGGCGCCGACGAAGGCGCTTTCCGACAACGGCGTGTCGCGAACCCGGTCCTCCCCGAATTCCTCGATCAAGCCCTTGGTCACCGCGTAGCAGCCGCCATACCGGCCGATATCCTCGCCCATGATGAAGGCCTTCGGATCGGCCCGCAATGCGTCGCGGATTGCCTGGCGGCAGGCCTCGCGATAGGTGATCGTCGGGCTGGCCGCGCCTGTCACGCCGGCACTCCATCCATTGTGACGAACCGCTCCAGCTCCTCCACCGGCTCGAGACTGCCGGCTTCGGCAAAGGCGACCGCCGCGGCGATCTCCGCGTCCACGTCGGTCTCGATCCGGTGCACCTCTTCCGGATGGATCAGCCCATTGTCCTGCAGCCAATTCCGGAAGCGCAAGATCGGCCCTTTCTTGCGCCACGCCTCCACCTCTTCCTTGGTGCGGTAGAGCTGTGCGTCGTACATCGAATGCGCCCGGAACCGATAGGTGCGGCATTCGAGAAATTGCGGGCCGCCGCCGGATCGGATCTGCTCGACGGCGCGGCGCGCGGCGGCCTCGATCGCAACGACATCCATTCCATCCACGGCGAGGGCCGGAATGCGATAGGCCGACGCCTTGCGCGCAACGTCGGTCTCCACCTCGGCGCGCTCCAGCGCCATGCCCATCGCGTAAAGATTGTTCTCGCACACGAACAGCACCGGCAGGCGCCACAGCGCCGCCAGGTTCATGCTTTCGTGGAATTCGCCCTCGTCGACCGCGCCGTCGCCGAAGAAGCAGGCGGTCACGGTGTTGCGGCCCAGTATCCTGTCGGCGAGCGCGATGCCGACGGACAGCGGCAATCCGCCGCCGACGATCGCATTGCCGCCATAAAAGCGCGCAGCGCGGTCGAAGATGTGCATCGACCCGCCGCGCCCGCGGCAGCATCCCTCGAGCTTGCCCATCATCTCGGCCATCAGCCTGTCCATGGCAATGCCGCGGGCGAGCGCCTGGCCGTGCTCGCGATAGGTGGCGATGACCGCATCTTCCGGCGTCAGCGCCTCCATCACGCCGACCGACACCGCTTCCTCGCCATCATAGAGGTGCAGGAAGCCGACAATCTTCTGCGCCTGATAGAGCTCGACGCATTTCGACTCGAAATGGCGGATGCGGATCATCTGCCGCAGCAGATGGTGCAGATGGGCATGATCGAGATGGACCTTGGCGCTCATTTCTCGTCACTTTCCAGGCTCGACAAATCGCCCTCGGGCAGGCCCAGCTCGCGCGCCTTCAGCAACCGCCGCATGATCTTGCCGCTGCGGGTCTTGGGCAGGTTGGCGCGGAAATCAATTTCCTTCGGCGCCACCGCCGCCCCGAGCCGTCGGCGGGCGTGGCCCAGCAGCTCCTTGCGCAGGGGCTCCGAGGCAACATAACCGGGCTTGAGAGCGACGAAGGCTTTGACGATCTCGCCGGCCATCGGGTCCGGCTTGCCGATCACCCCGGCCTCGGCCACCGCCGGATGCTCCATCAGCGCGCTCTCGACCTCGAACGGGCCGATCAGGTGGCCCGAGGATTTGATCACGTCGTCGGTGCGTCCGACGAACCAGAAATATCCGTCGGCGTCGCGCTTCGCCAGATCGCCTGTCAGGTACCATCGGCCGGCGAAGCATTTGCGATAGCGCTCGTCCTCATGCAAATAGCCGCGCATCATCGACGGCCATCCCGCCTCGAGCGCCAACTCGCCCTCGACCATCGGCTCGTCGACCACCGTGACGGAGCCATCCGGGCGGCGCTGCACGATCGTCGCCTCGATGCCCGGCAGCGGCAGCCCCATCGAGCCCGGCTTCACCGGCAGCGCGGCATAGTTGGCGATCATGATGCCGCCCGTTTCGGTCTGCCACCAATTGTCGTGGAACGGGCGGCCAAAGGCCTCGACCCCCCATAGCACGGCTTCCGGATTGAGCGGTTCGCCGACGCTGGCCATGAAGCGCAGCGCGCCGAGGTCGTAGCCGTGCACGGCTTCGGCTCCGAGCTTCATCATCATGCGGATCGCGGTCGGCGCGGTGTACCAGATGCTGACCCGCTCGGCCGCGAGGATGCCGTACCACGTCTGCGCATCGAATTCGGCCTCGACGACGAGGTTGGTGACGCCGTGCGTCAGCGGCGCGATGATGCCGTAGCTGGTGCCGGTGACCCAGCCCGGATCGGCGGTACACCAGAAGATGTCGTCGTCGTGCAGGTCGAGCGCATAGAGGCCGGTGACATAATGCGTCACAACGGCTTCGTGCACGTGGATCGCGCCCTTTGGGCGACCGGTGGTGCCGCTGGTGAAGTGCAGCAGCGCCATGTCCTCGGGCTGGGTCGCGGGAATGGTGAAGCTGGCGCTGGCGGCGGACATCACGTCGTGCCAGCGCAGCGTGCCGGAGAGCGGGTCGCCTTCGTCGATCAGGATGACATGGCGAAGCGTCGGCAGCCGGTCGCGCAGAGCGGCGACCTTGCGGCGGTAGAGCGCTTCGGTGGTGACCAGGACGCGCGCGTCGCCGAGCTGCAGGCGGGTGGCGATCGGCTCCGGTCCGAAGGCGGAGAACAGTGGCGAGACGACGAATTTAGCCTTCAGCCCGCCGAGCACCGCGATGTACAGCTCGGGAACCCGCCCCAGCAGCGTGAAGACGCGGTCGCCGGGCGCGATGCCAAGGCCGACGAGCGCGTTGGCAAAACGGCTGGTGGCGGCGGCCAGGTCGCGATAGCTGAACTCGCGGCGTTCGCCGGCCTTGCCGATCCAGCGCAGGGCGACGCGATCGGCCAGACGACCCTGCGCATGCCGGTCAACCGCCTCGTGGGCGATGTTGAGCCCGCGACCGTCCGGCAGGCCGTCGAGCAACGCACGAGCCTTGCGCCAATCGAACGCCGCCCGCACCGCGCCGTAATCAAGCAGGTTCGGGCGAGGCGAAAATCGCGAGAGATCCTTGCTGATCGGAGCGTGCGTCATGGCGTGGAAGCGTGGCGGACCATGCGCGCCCACGCGTTGATGTAGGTCAATTCGATTTCGGCCGCGCAGCCCGGCCGCGAGATCGCCGAGCGAGACCTTGAGCGCGCCGCCGCGATCCTGATCATGGCATCGAGGCTGCCCGGCTTCTTATGTGTCTTATGTGTCTCGATCTCGGTCAGAGAGCTCTGCGCGATCCCCGCCTTTGGGCGAGCGCGTCGCGCGTCAAGCCGCGATGCTGGCGCCAGCCACGAACCGGATGGGCCGTCGCAGGCTCGTGCCGAAGGGATCCCGCCGCTCCCGGTAACTGATTGTTAGGAAAAGGATTTTACCCTGAACGAGGGGGGACGCGTGCCGGCGTCGGCGCCACTTCCGGCACTTCCGGCATTTCATGGAAACGGGTTCCCGGGGTTCGGCCATGCAATACCGCGACAGCGCCATTCTCGCCGCCTTCGTCGACTACTGGAACGCCAAGCGCGGCGAGCGCGAGATGCCGGGCCGGCAGGACATCGACCCGGCGGAAATTCCGCAGCTGCTGCCGCACATCACGCTCATCGACGTCATCGATGGCGGCGCGCGCTTCCGCTACCGACTGGTCGGGACGGCGGTGGTCGACGGCTTCAACCGCAACCATACCGGCCGTCACGTGGACGAGCTCGACGTCCCGCAATTCGGCCGCGACGCGCTGCACATCCAGTACCGCTCGGTGCTGCGCAAGCGCCGGCCGATCTATCTGCGCAACATCTACGTCATGGCGGGAAACGTGGAGGCGGTGACGCCGCGCGTGCTCGCGCCGCTGTCGCGCGACGGCCAGGCGATCGACATGATCATCTCGGCCCTGGTCTTCGAATACGGCTCGGCGCTGCGCGAGGCGATCGCACTCCGCGACGACGTTGACGCCACCCTGGGCGACGCCGCCGTGCTCTGAGCGGCATTCTCCGCTAAACCGCTACGCCTCGCGCGAATAGGTCTCTCGGTCCAGGAGGCCGAGCAGCACGCTGGCCGCGCCCTCGATATCGGCGCGAATGCACGCGCCGGCGGCGGCCGCGTCCTGGCTCTTGAGGGCGATCAACAGCCGCTCGTGCTCGCGATTGGCGAGGGCGTAATTGCCGGAGCCATGGAGCATGTGAAAATAGGGGCTCACCTGCAGCCAGAGCTCTTCGATGATCGAGAGCAGCGTCTCCGAGCCCGAGGCGCGATAGACGACGAAATGGAATTCGTGGTTCGCCCGGACATACTGGTGCGCGTCCCCGTCGCTCACCGCCTGCGCCATGGTCGCGACCAGCTTCTCGAGCCGCTCGATGTCGCGCGGCCGCAGATTGCTTGCCGCCCAGACCGTCGCCAGGGTCTCGATCTCGAGGCGCACGCGGCACAGATCGCGTAGCCGGCCGGCCTCCAGTTCCGGGATGCCGACCGAGCGGCCCGACACGACCGTCAGCGCCTTTTCCGCCGTCAGCCGCTGCAACGCTTCGCGCACCGGCATGGCGCTGACGCCGAACGCCTCCGCCAGGCCGTGGATGGTCACGAGCTCGCCCGGCGCGATGCCGCCATCGAGAATGAGGTCCTTTATCTGCCGATAGATTTCGTCGGGCAGCGTTCCCCGCGGTACCGGCCTTATCGGCAATCTCGCCGTCTTTCGCTGCATCTGCACCGTCGCCATCGGATGCCGGCGGACCGGCCATTCAACTTAGAATGGTCCATGAGCGCCGGGCGCCGCAAGGGGCTTGTTGATATCTGATATTCGATTTATGATCAAAAGACAATCGCCCATCCAGGCAGTGCTGCGCCGCCGGATGGGCTCCGGAGCCGGTCTCAGGCTCCGGATGCCTTTAGAAGCGCGCGCATGGGAGGGACGGGCTCATGAAACTATGGTCACAGCTGGTGAAGGCGAGCGCGGCCGCGGCAATTGTCCTCGGCCTCTGCGGTCATTCCGGCGCCGCCGATGCGGCCGGGAAGAAGTACGACGTCTTCCTCAGCATGAGTTACATCGGCAATGACTGGCAGGCCGAGGCGGCCAACATGGTCAAGGCCATGGCCGCCAGCAAGGACTTCGCCGACAAGGTCAATCTGCAGGTCCAGGTCGCGGGCCCCAATGCCCAGCGCCAGATCCAGCAGATCAACGCCATGGTCGAGGCCGGGGCCAAGGCGATCGTCGTCTATCCGATCTCGCCGACCGCGCTCAACGGCGTGGTGAAGAACGCCTGCGCCCGCGGCGTCGTCATCATCGCCTATGATTCCGAGATCACGGAGCCTTGCGCCTACAACGTCTCGATCGATCAGGAAGAGGCCGGGCGCGTGACCGCCGAATGGCTGGTCAAGAAGCTCAACGGCAAGGGCAACATCGTGGTCATCACGGGCGTGCCGGGCACCTCCGTCGACACCTTGCGCACCAAGGCCGCGAAGGAGGTCTTTGCCAAGCATCCCGGCATCAAGATCGTCGCCGAGGCGGTTGGCATGTGGAGCCAGGCGGTGGCGCGCACCGAGCTTTCCAAGATCCTCGCGACGCATAATTGGGATCAGATCGACGGCCTCTGGATGCAGGTCGGCTGCTACACCGCCAACTCCATGCAGATCGAGGCCGGCCACAAGGAATCCCAGCTCAAGCCCTGCGCCGGCGAAGGCGCCAATGGCGGCCGCATCCAGATGCTTCCCATCGGCACCAGCGTCGAGGGCGCCAACGGCACCTACCGGCCGATGGGCGCGCCGCGCATCTCCTATGCCTCGCCGCCCTATTCGGGCGCGCTGGCGCTCAAGCTCGCGGTGGAGAAGCTCGAGGGCAAGGCCATTCCCAAGCTGACCAAGCTGCCGCTGCCGATCGTGACCAACGAGACCATCAAGCTCTGCAAGGAAGGCTCGTGGGCGGAGATGAAGGCCGGCTGCAACGCCTTCCTGCCGTCGCTGGTGCCGAACCCCGGCTGGTTCGCCTCGATCTTCTCGGCGCAAACCCCCGAAGTGGGATTCGAGGCGGCTCTCGTCGGCCAGCCGGAGCGCTGATTGTCGCATCGCGCTTCGACCGAACGTTCGTGACATCGAAGGGCCGGCGCTGCCCCGCGGGGCTCGCCGGCCCGCCCGCGGAACTTCCGATACGGGATCGTCCGATGGATTCTGCTGCAGCCGGCGCCGTCGCCCCGATCAGCCTGACCAAGGTTCGCAAGGCTTTCGCGGCGACCGTCGCCGTGGACGATGTCAGCTTCGACGTCGCCCCGGGGGTGGTGCACGCGCTGCTGGGCGAGAACGGCGCGGGCAAGTCGACCATCGTCAAATTGTTGAGCGGGCTGATGCTGCCGGATGCCGGCGGCTTCCGCATCTTCGGCGAGGAGGTGCGGCTCACCTCGCCGCGCGTCGCGCATCGCCACGGCATCCAGACCGCCTTCCAGGAAATGACGCTGATCAAGGACCTGACGGTTCTCGACAACATGCTGCTGCCCTATGGGCCGACGCGCCTGCTGGGCGTCATCCGCCGGCGCGAGGCGGAAGACCTGGTGCGGCGGCATTTCGCGGAGATCGGTCTCGGCGGCGTCGATCCCAGGAGCGAGATCCGGGATCTCGATCTCTCGGTGCAGCAGAAAATCGAGATCGCGCGCGCCGTCTTCCGCAAACCGCGGATCCTCTTGCTCGACGAGCCGACCTCGACGCTGTCGGGGCCCGACGTTCGAATGGCTGGGACGCGTCATCGCCGCGGCCAAGAGAAGCGGCATCACCACGATCTTCATCTCTCACCGCCTGCGCGAGGTGCGCGCGTTCTGCGAATCCCTGACCATCCTGCGCAACGGCCGGCACATCGCGACCGCCGGCATCGACGACGTCAGGGACGAGGACGTGATCCGCATGATCATCGGACGGTCTCTGGCGCAGGCGTTTCCGCCGCGTCCCCAGGAGCCCGATCGCTTCGGACCCGAGGTGCTGAGCGCCGCCGGGCTCGGCGCCGGAGAACGCCTCAAAGACGTCTCGATCTCGCTGCGCCGGGGCGAGATCCTCGGCGTCGCGGGATTGCAGGGCATGGGGCAGCTCGAGCTGTTCCTCGCCTGCTTCGGGATGATCGAGATCACCCATGGCCGCATCGCCGTCGACGGTAGACCGGTTGCCATCACCTCGCCCGTCGACGCGGTGCGCTCCGACATCGGCATCAGCCTGCTGCCCGAGGATCGCAAGACCGAGGCGTTGTTCCTGAAGCTGAGCGGCCGCCACAACGTCTCGCTGCCGGTCATCGGGCGTTTTGCGCGCTGGGGGCTGATCGACACCGCGGCCGAGGAAGCGGCGGTCGGTCGCATCCTGAGCGCGGTCGGCGTCGAGGAGCGCGCGCTGTGGAACCCTGTCGGCGCGTTCAGCGGCGGCAACCAGCAGAAGATCGCGATCGCGAAGTGGCTGCTGGCGGAGAGCCGCATTCTTCTCCTCTACGATCCCACGCGCGGCATCGATGTCGGCACCAAGAACGAGCTCTACGACCTCATGCGCGGCTTCGTCGCGGCCGGCGGCGCGATCCTGTTCTATTCGACCGAGATACCGGAGCTCGTGAACCTTTCCGACCGCGTGGCCGTGCTCTATGGCGGGCGCGTCGGCGCGGAGCTCGCCGGCGAGGGGATCAGCGAGGCCGCCATCATGACGGTGGCGCTCGGCGGCGCCCTGCGGGACGAGCGGGCGGCATGAGCATCACCTCCCTCGGCTCTGCGCCGGCCCGCTCGCTGGCCTTGCCGCTCGCGCGGCATCGCGGGCTGCTCGTGGCGCTGGCGGTCTTCATCGTGCTGCTCGCGATCACCGACGTCATCGGCGCCGGCGGCATCAGCTATTTCCAGGTCAGCTTCCTGTCGAGCGGCGGCGCGACCTTGGCGATCGCGGCGATCGGCGAGACGCTGGTGGTGCTCGTCGGCGGCTTCGACCTCTCCGTCGGCGCGGTCATTTCACTGGTCAACGTCGTGCTCGCCACGTCGATGCAGGGCGATCCGGGGTCGATGGTGCTGTGGTCGCTGATCGGCGTCGGGGTCGGTGTCGCCGCCGGGCTGTTCAACGCGCTCTTCATCGCCGTGCTGCGGCTGCAGTCGATCGTCGTGACGCTGTCGACGATGTTCATCGTCCAGGGCATCACCTTGCTGGTGATGGACAAGCCGGGCGGCATGATCCCGCCGACCCTCAGCGCGCTGATCGTCGGCGATGCCGTGCCCGGCGTTCTGCCAATGCCGATCGTGATTCTGGCAGGGTTCATCGCGCTCTGGCTCTATATCCGGAGCACGAGGTTCGGCACCGCGATCTACGCTATCGGCAGCGATGCCGAAGCGTCGCGTTCCGCCGGGATTCGCGTGCCGTGGATCCAGATCGGCGTCTATGTTCTGGCCGGCGCCTGCTACGGGCTGGCGGGCGTCTTCGTCAGCGCGCAGACCGGCGCCGGCGACCCGCTCATCGGCAATTCCCTGCTGCTCCAGGTGTTCACGGCGATCGTCGTCGGCGGCACCGTGTTGGGCGGCGGCCGCGGCGGCCCCACCGGCTCGATCATCGGCGCCTATGTCCTGATGATGGTCGTCAACATTCTGCTCGTCCTCAATATCTCCGCCTACTACTCGACGCTCGCCGAAGGCGTGATCCTGTTTCTTGCCGTGCTCAGCGGCTCGCTCGGCCACGATGCGCCGCTCGCCGGCCATATCCGCGAGATCATCACCCGGCTCGGCGCCTGGCGCCAGGGCATGCTGCCGCGTCAGCTCGGGCGCGCGAACCGCCGGCTCGCCTTCGTCGGCAAGCAGGCGGCGGCGCCCGCGCGGCCAGGCTTCTGGGAGCGCCATCGCCAGGGCCTGCGCCATGCGCTGCCGGCCTATCTCTGCTTCTTCGCCGTCATCCTGGCGACGCAATACATGCTCGGCAGCGCGCTCTTCAGCTGGCAATACTATGATTCGCTGATCGTGCTGTCGTCGTTCCTGGCCATCCTCGCGCTGGGCCAGGGGGCGGTGATCCTGACCGGCGGGCTCGATCTCTCGCTGCCCTGGTCGATCGCGCTCAGCGGCATCCTGCTCGCCGGCATGGTCAAGGGGTCCGATGCCGCGCTCGTCTATGCGCTGCCGCTCGTGCTGCTCGCGGGCTGCGTCATCGGCCTCGTCAACGGGCTGGGCGTGGTCTTCCTGGGATTGTCGCCGATCGTCACGACGCTCGCCAGCAACGGCATCCTTCAGGCGCTGGCGCTGCTCTACAGCAACGGCACGCCGGACGGCTTCGCCTCGCCCAGCCTGCGCTGGTTCATGACCGGCCGCCTCCTCTGGATGACGCCGGTCGTGCCCTTTGTCGTGGCCTTCGTCATCGTGGCGACGCTCGTGCTCTCGCGAACGCCGTTCGGCCGCCGCATCTACGGCGTCGGCAACGGCCAGCGCGTGGCGGCGCTCTCGGGCATCGCGGTGGGCCGCACCCTGATCCTCGTCTATGTCCTGAGCGGCTTCTGCTCCGCGCTCGTCGGCTGCCTGCTGACCGGGTTTTCCGGCCAGGCCAGCCTCGGGATGGGCGACGAATATCTCCTGCCGTCGATTGCCGTGGTCGTGGTCGGCGGCACGCTGATCACCGGCGGGCGCGGCGACTATCTCGGCATGCTGGGCGGCGCGCTGCTGCTGACGGCGCTGCAGACCTTGCTGGCCGGCACGACACTGCCCTACGCGACGCGCGCCATCCTCTTCGGCCTGGTCATCCTCAGCGCCGTCGTGGCCTTGCGCGAGAAACACTGAGGAAAGGAAGGCCCATGGCGACAGCCAGGAAGCAAGAGCAGAACCGCGGTTCGATCGCCGGCCTGCGCGTGGTCGTGACGGCCGGCGCCTCGGGGATCGGACGGGCCATCGCCGATCTGCTGCTGCTGAACGGCGCGCGGGTCGCGATCTGCGACGTCTCGAGGGATTTCCTCGGCGGCTTCCGCAAGGCGCATCCGCAGGCGACGGCGCTCGAAGCCGACGTCGCGGTCGAAGGCGACGTCGATCGGCTGTTCGCGGCGGCCGCGCACGATCTCGGCGGCCTCGATGCCCTGATCAACAATGCCGGGGTCGCGGGGCCTACGGGCGGCGTCGACGCGATCGACCCGGCCGAGTGGCGGCGCTGCATCGATGTCTGCCTCACCGGCCAGTTTCTCTGCGCGCGGCGCGCGGTGCCGATGATCCGAGAGGCCGGGGGCGGCGCCATCGTCAACATGTCGTCCGCCGCCGGGCGCCTCGGCTATGCCTACCGCACGCCCTATTCCGCGGCCAAATGGGGGGTGATCGGGCTGACGCAGAGCCTCGCCCGCGAGCTCGGCCCCGAGAACATCCGCGTCAACGCCATCCTTCCCGGCATCGTCGAAGGGCCGCGGATCGATGGCGTCATCGCCGCCCGCGCCGAGCAGCTCGGCCTCAGCCACGGCGAGATGGAGCGCCAATACCTCGAGAAGGTATCGCTGCGCCGCATGGTCTCGGGCGAGGACGTGGCGGCGATGGTGCATTTTCTGCTGTCCCCGGCCGGCGCCAACATCTCCGGCCAGTCGATCGGGGTGTGCGGCAATGTCGAGACGCTGTAGGGAGGCGGGCCATGGCCAAGGTGGCGATCATCGGCGCCGGTCTCATCGGGCGAGCCTGGGCGATCAGCTTCGCCCGCGCCGGCCATGACGTCGCGCTGACCGATGCCGAGGCGGGTGCGGTCGACAAGGCGCTCGCCTTCATCGACAACGCGCTCGAAGAGCTCTTGCGCCATGATCTCCTGGGCGATGCGTCCCCGCCGGCGGTGCGGGCGCGGATCGGCGCCGCGGGAAGCGTCGCCGCGGCGCTCGAGGGCGCCTCGCATGTCCAGGAGAACACGCCGGAGCGTCTCGATCTCAAGCTCGAGATCTTCGCCGAGCTCGATCGTCTGGCGGCGGCCGATTGCGTGATCGCGAGCTCGACCTCGGCGCTCCTGCCGTCGCGCTTCACCGCCGCGCTGGCGGGCCGGGCCCGTTGCCTCGTCGCGCATCCGATCAACCCGCCCTATCTCGTTCCCGCGGTCGAGATCATGCCGGCGCCATGGACCGACGCCGCGATCGTCGAGCGCACGGTGCGCTTCATGACCGAGGCAGGGCATGCGCCCTTCGTCATCCGGCGGGAAATCGACGGCTTCGTCGTGAACCGCCTGCAGGGCGCGCTGCTGCAGGAGGCGTTTCGCCTGGTCGCGGACGGGTACGTCTCGGCCGAACATGTCGATATCGCCATTCGCGAGGGGCTGGCGCTGCGCTGGAGCTTCATGGGCCCGTTCGAGACCATCGACTTGAACGCGCCCGGCGGCGTGCGCGACTATGTCGCGCGCTATGGCGGGCTCTACGACGGTCTCTTCGAAACCCAGAAGCGGCGCGCGGACTGGCGCGGCCCGGTGCTCGACGCCGTCGAGCGGGAGCGCCGCCGCCGTCTGCCGGCCGGCGATCTCGGCGAACGCCAGGCCTGGCGCGACCGGCGGCTGATGGCGCTGGCCGCGCACAAGCGGCGGGCGGCAAATGACATCGGCGAATGACGCGAAACACGAGAGGCAGGTCCCATGGCGAACAAGCGGAAAGTGATCATCACCTGTGCGGTGACTGGTGCCATCCACACCCCCACCATGTCGCCGCATCTGCCGATCACGCCCGACGAGATCGTGGGCGAGGCGGTGGCGGCGGCCGAGGCCGGCGCCTCGATCCTGCATCTCCACGCGCGCAATCCCGAGACGGGGCAGCCCGATCAGACGCCGGAAGCCTTCGGCCGCTTTCTGCCGCGCATCAAGCAGGCCACCAAGGCGGTGATCAACATCACGACGGGCGGCAGCCCCTATATGAAGGTCGAGGAGCGGGTGCTGCCCGCGGCCACCTTCAAGCCCGAGGTCGCTTCGCTCAACATGGGGTCGATCAATTTCGGGCTTTTCCCGCTGCTCGAGAAATACAAGAAGTTCAAGTTCGACTGGGAGCGCCAGCATCTCGAGAACACGCGCGATCTGGTCTTCCGCAACAGCTTCCGCGAGATCGAGTACATCCTGCGCACCTGCTCGAACAACGGCACGCGCTTCGAGTTCGAGTGCTACGACATCGCCCATCTCTACAACCTGCACCATTTCCTCGAGCGCGGTCTGGTGAAGCCGCCGCTCTTCATCCAGTCGGTCTTCGGCATCCTGGGCGGGATCGGGACCCATCCCGAGGATCTCATGCATATGAAGCGCACCGCCGACCGGCTGTTCGGCGCGGCCTATCAATGGTCGATCCTCGGCGCCGGGCGCAACCAGATCACGCTCGCCTCGATCGGCGCCGCCATGGGCTCCAACGTCCGCGTCGGGCTCGAGGATTCGCTGTGGGCGGGGCCGGGCAGGCTGGCGCAATCCAACGCCGAGCAGGTGCGCGCCATCCGCCAGATCATCGAAGGCATGTCGCTCGATGTCGCGACGCCGGAGGAGGCGCGCGAGATCCTGTCGCTCAAGGGCGGCGATCAGGTGGCGTTCTGAGAGGAGGCGGGCATGCTGCGGATCGAGCTGATCGTCGATGCACGCGCGGCTCTGGGCGAGGGGCCGCTCTGGGATGTCGAGGAGCAGCGGCTCTATTGGATCGACAGCCTCGGCCCGGCCGTCCATGCCTGCGACGCGGCGGGCGGCAGCCGCCGGACCTGGCCCTTGCCCGAGCCGGTGGGCTCGCTGGCGCTGCGGCGGCGCGGCGGTGCCGTTGTTGCGCTCAGATCCGGTTTCCACTTCCTCGATTTCGATACCGGGAAGGTCGACCGCGTCATCGAGCCCGATCCCGGCATCCCGCGCATCCGCATGAATGACGGCAAGGTCGATCACCGGGGCCGGTTCGTCGCGGGCTACATGGACACCGAGGAGCGCGATGGCCTCTGCGGCCTCTACAGCCTCGGCCCCGACCTCGCCGTGCGGAAGCTCGACCAGGGCATCGTGTGCTCCAATGGCCCCTGCTGGAGCCCGGACGGGCGCGTCTTCTATTTCGCCGACACCTCGCGCGAGGTGATCTATGCCTATGATTATGACGAGGCGACGGGCGAGGTGTCGCGGCGCCGGGTCTTCGCCACCTTCGAAGAGATGCGGGGATACCCGGACGGCGCGACGGTGGATGCCGAAGGCTGCCTGTGGTCGGTCGAGGTCTATTCCGGGCGTCTCATCCGCTTCGCGCCCGACGGCTCGGTCGACCGCATGGTGGGCCTGCCCGTCGGCTCGACGACCAGCATCACCTTCGGCGGTCCCGATCTCGACATCGCGTTTATCACCTCGATGGCGCGTCCGATCGGCGGCGTCGCGCCGCCCGAGCGCGAGGCCGGGGGAGTGTTCGCGGTTCACGGCCTCGGCGTTCGCGGGCTGCCGGAGCCGCGCTTCGCCGGGTGATCGCACGGCAATGGACCAAGGGAGGAGATCATGCGCATCGAGGTGCTGGTCGACGTCAAGACGATCCTCGGCGAGGGGCCGCTTTGGGATGTCGAGGAGGAGCGGCTCTACTGGATCGACAGCTTCGGCATGAATGTGTTCCGCTGCACCCATGACGGGCGCGAGATCCGGGCCTGGGACGTGCCGCAGAAGATCGGCTCGATGGCCTTGCGCAAGCAGGGCGGGGCGGTGGTGTCGCTGGCGCGCGGCTTCCACTTCCTCGACTTCAAGACGGGCGAGGTGGAGCAGATCGTCGATCCCGAGCCCGGCAAGCCCAACAACCGGATCAATGACGGCAAGGTCGACAAGCGCGGCCGCTTCATCGCCGGCTCCATGGATACCATGGAGGAGGGGCCGAACGGCGCGCTTTACCGGCTCGACCCCGATCTGTCGCTGCACAAGATCGATGACGGGATCATCGTTTCCAACGGCCCCTGCTGGAGCCCCGATGGCCGCATCTTCTATTTCGCCGATACGTGGTCGGGCGAGATCTGGGCCTATGATTATGACCTCGACACCGGCACGCCGTCGAACCGGCGGACCTTCGCCAGGCTCGACACCTCGCGGGGCGGCGCCGCGGACGGGTCGACGGTCGACGCCGAAGGTTGCCTCTGGAATGCCCAGGTCTATGACGGGAAGATCGTCCGCTATCGGCCCGACGGCACGGTCGATCGCGTCATCGACATGCCGGTGAAGAAGGTGACGAGCGTGATGTTCGGCGGGCCGCGGCTCGATACGCTCTACGTGACCTCCATGGCAAAGCCCCCCTTGCCGCGTTTCCCCGGCGACGGCGTGCTTCGCGGCAGTCTCTTCGCCATCACCGGCCTCGGTATCAAGGGGGTGCCGGAGCCGCGCTTTGCCGGTTAGCGCGCGGCATGGGCGCCTGCCTCTTTCGCGACATTTGCCGGGTATTGTAAGCGATTGTCGCCGGGGGCTTCGGTGCCTTTAACGGGTGTTTTGCCTTATGGCCGCAGGATTGCCGCTGTTCTTTGGTTTCGGGAGCGCAGCGGGCAATGCGAATTCGATGCATAAAATTGCAGGAGCAGGGGATCGAGTTCTTCGTGGCCCTGGTCAAGGAGGATGTGGTCGGCGCCGAGGAGCACGCGACGCGCACCGTGGCCAATTACGAGAGCATCCTGCATCGCCCGGTCGTGCTCTGCGGCGATCTCTCGGGCAAGTATTTCGGCCGCCACGACCTCGCCCATCACCTGGCGCGCACCATCGACCCCGGCCGCATCCGCTGGGGGACCTACGAGGTCGACTACCGCGACTGACGCGGCCCGGTCACGAGACCGGCCTCGCCCCGACCTGCTCTCGACCGGGACCGGACGAGGCGCCGTGCGACCGCTTCGGGGCATGTCGATCGTCCCGGTGCACTGCTTGAGATAGATCAATGTGCGGCCCGGCCGCCGGTGCTGACATGCTTCTTGTCAACCCGGAGGATCAGCCATGCCAGACGAGACCAAGGCCGTGCGGCAGCAGCCCACGCCGAAACCCCAGCTGGAGAGCCTGACGCCCAACTACGCCGCCTTCTTCGGCGGCGGGCAGCAGGCCTTCACGCGCTGGATGCAGGGCATGTTCGCGCTCTCGCAGGAAATCACGCGCTTCACCCAGGGACGGGTGCAGGAAGACATGGCGGCATGGTGGGCGCTCGCCTCCTGCCGCAGCCCCGAGGAGGCGGCGAACTGCCAGCAGCGCTTTGCTGCCAAGGCGGTCGAGGAATATTCCGAGGAGATGACCAAACTGTCGCAAATGATGATGAAAGTGGCGACCGAAGGCCTCTCCTCGGCGCAGCAGCATTCGGGGTGAACGCCTGACGGGCGGCGATCGCCGCCTCTGTCGGGTTTCCACATTTCAGCGCCGCCCGCGATCATCGGGATGCGGGCGCTTCCCTTTGCCGTGAGGCTCGGATGAGCGAGGCCTTCGCCGAGACGGCGCCACGCGACGGGGAAGGCCGGTCAGTGCCCGTGGGCGCGAGCGCCCGGATCGACCGGTTCCTTGCCGAGCAGCGCCCGCCGACGCCCTGCATCGTCCTCGATCTCGATATCGTCCGCGCCCGCTACCGCATGCTTCAGGCGCTCTTTCCCAAGGCCACGATCTTCTACGCGGTGAAGGCCAATCCGGCGGTCGAGGTGGTGGCGGCGCTCGCCGCGCTCGGCGCCAGCTTCGATGTCGCCAGCGAGGGCGAGTTCGCCCGCTGCCACGCGCTCGGCATTCCCGCGGCGCGGCTCTCCTTCGGCAACACCATCAAGCGCGAGGCCGAGATCGCCGACGCCCATGCCGAGGGGGTGGGATACTTCGCCTTCGACAGCATCGCCGAGCTGGAGAAGCTCGCGCGCAGCGCGCCGGGCGCCGGCGTCTATTGCCGCCTGCTGGTCGAGGGCAAGGGCGCCGAATGGCCGCTCAGCCGCAAATTCGGCTGCGCGCCGGAGATGGCGGCGGAGCTGCTGCTGCGCGCGCGGGGGCTGGGCCTGCGGCCGCTCGGCCTCTCCTTCCATGTCGGCTCGCAGCAGACGGTGCCGCAGCGCTGGGGCGACGCCATCGCCACCGCCGCGCGAATCTTCCAATCTTGCGCGCGCGCCGGCCTCGCGCTCGAGCTGCTCAATCTCGGCGGCGGGCTGCCGGCGCAATACCGGACGCCGATCCCGCCGCTCGCCGCCTATGCCGGCGCGATCGAGGAGGCGCTGGCCGATCATTTCGGCGAGGCGGTGCCGCGGCTCTTCATCGAGCCCGGCCGGGACCTCGTCGGCGATGCCGGCGTGCTGCGCAGCACCGTGCTGCTGATCGCGCGAAAATCGCGCCACGCCCGGCGCCGCTGGGTCTATCTCGATGCCGGGCGCTACAACGGCCTGCCCGAGAGCGCCGGCGAGCGCATCCATTATCGCCTGCGCACGCCCCATGCCGGGGGCGCCTCGGAAAGCGCCATCCTCGCCGGCCCGACCTGCGACAGCACCGACGTTATCTACGAGCGGGCGGATTGCCCGCTGCCGCTCGATCTCGCGATCGGCGATCCCGTCGATTTTCTCTCGGCCGGCGCCTACACGGCGAGCTATGCCGCGGTGGAGTTCAATGGCTTTGCCCCGATCCGAACCTATTGCCTCTGAGCCGCGCGCCGCCTCCCGCCGGCGGATCCTGATCCTCGGCGCGGCGGGGCGCGATTTCCACAACTTCAATGTCGTCTATCGCGGCGATCCCGGCACGGAGGTGGTGGCGTTCACCGCCGCCCAGATCCCGGGCATCGTCGGCCGCCGCTATCCGCCGGCGCTCGCCGGATCGCTCTATCCCGACGGCATTGCGATCCTCGACGAGGCCGGGCTCGAGGCGCTCTGCCGCGACCGGCGGGTCGACGAGGTCGTCCTCGCCTATAGCGACCTCGCGCATGAGCAGGTGATGCATCTGGGCTCGCGCGCGCTGGCGACCGGGGCGGATTTCACCCTGCTCGGCCCGCGGCGCACCATGCTGGTCTCGTCCCTGCCGGTGATCGCGGTGACCGCGGTGCGCACCGGCTGCGGCAAGTCGGCGATCGCGCGCTGGCTGTCCCGCCGGCTCGCCGATGGCGGCCGCAAGGTCGCGGTGCTGCGCCATCCCATGCCCTATGGCGATCTCCTGGCCGAGCGCGTGCAGCGCTTCGCCACGCCGGCCGATCTCGACGCGGCGCGCTGCACCATCGAGGAGCGCGAGGAATATGAGCCGCATCTGGCGCTCGGCAATCTTGGTCTTCGCCGGCGTCGACTACGCCGCCATCCTCGCCGCGGCCGAGCGCGAGGCCGACATCATCGTCTGGGACGGCGGCAACAACGATTTCCCCTTCCTGCGCCCCGATCTGCACATCGCGGTGGCCGATGCGCTGCGGCCGCGCCAGATCGCGACCCACCATCCCGGCGAGACGGTGGCGCGCATGGCCGACCTGCTGGTGATCAACAAGGTGGACGCCGCCACCCCCGAGGCGGTCGAGACCGCGATCACGGGCTTGCGCGCGGTCAATCCCACCGCGCCGATCCTGCAGGCGGCCTCGCCGGTGCGGCTCGACGATCCCGCCGCGGTCAAGGGGCGCCGCGTGCTGGTGATCGAGGACGGGCCGACGATCACCCATGGCGGCATGGCCTATGGCGCGGGGCTGGTGGCGGCGACCGCCGCCGGCGCCGCGGCGATCGTCGATCCCCGGCTCTCGGCGGCGCCCGAGATCGCGGCTGTGTTCAAGGCCTATCCCCATATCGGCGCGGTGCTGCCGGCGGTCGGCTACGCCCCGGCGCAGTTGCAGGCGCTCGCCGCCACGATCAATGCCAGCGCCGCCGACATCGTGGTCTCGGCGACGCCCATCGACCTCGCCCGCCTGGTGCCGATCGCAAAGCCGGTCGTCCGTGCCCGCTACGACTATGCCGAATTCGGCGCGCTCGGCCTCTCCGCCTTCATCGACGCCTTCCTGCAGCGGTTGGCCGGCGAGCGGACGCCGCGCTGAGCCCCGCGGGGCATTGATGTGTGTCAAGGAAAGGCGGGCAGGGCGGCCTTAGCGTCTGACCATCAGGAACCCTCGGGGGCTCGTGGAATGACCGAGACCGTAGCGCGTTTCGAGATCGGCTACCGCCGGTGCCTCGATCCCCACGGCAAGCCGGTGGCGACGCTGCCCGACTTCGCCGCGGACCCCGCCCGCCTCGTCGCGCTCTATCGGGCGCTGGTGCGCACCCGCGCCTTCGATGCCAAGGCGGTGGCGCTGCAGCGCACCGGGCGCCTTGGCACCTACGCCTCGTCGATCGGCCAGGAGGCGGTGTCGGTGGGGGTGGCAAGCGCGATGCGTGGCGAGGATGTGCTGCTGCCGAGCTTCCGCGAGCATGGCGGTCAGCTGCTGCGCGGCGCGAGCCCGGTCGAGCTCTTCCTCTATTGGGGCGGCGACGAGCGCGGCAATGTCTTCGCCGGGCCGCGCGAGGACTTTCCCGTCTCGGTGCCGGTGGGGAGCCACGTGCCGCATGCGGCGGGCGTGGCGCTCGCCTTCAAGCTCCGGCGCGAGAAGCGCGTCGCGGTCTGCGATCTTCGGCGACGGCGCGACCTCCAAGGGCGATGTTGCCGAGGCGCTCAACATCGCCGGCGTGTGGCGGCTGCCGGTGGTCTTCGTCGTCAGCAACAATCAATGGGCGATCTCGGTGCCGCGCCGGCTGCAATCGGCCGCCGAGACGCTGGCGCAGAAGGCGATCGCCGCCGGCATTCCGGGCGAGCAGGTGGATGGCAACGACGTCATCGCCGTCCGCGCCGCGGCGAGCGCCGCGATCGAGCGCGCGCGGCAGGGCGAGGGGCCGTCGCTGCTCGAGGCGCTGACCTATCGCCTCGGCGATCACACCACCGCCGACGATGCCAGCCGCTATCGCGACGATGCGCAGGTGACGTTGCGCTGGCAGGAGGAGCCGCTGCTCCGGCTGCGGCGCTACCTGACCGAGGCCGGGCGCTGGAGCCGCGAGGACGAGGAGCATCTGCTGCGCGAGGCCGCGGCCGAGATCGACGCCGCGGCGGACGCCTATCTTGCGATGCCGCCGCAGGCACCCGAGACGATCTTCGACTACACCTTCGCCGCCGCCCCCGCGGCGCTCGCGCGGCAGCGAGAGGCGATGCTCGCGGCGGCCGCCGCGCAGGCTGCCCGATGAACGAGATCAGCCTGGTCCAGGCGGTGAACCTCGCGCTCGCCCGCGCCATGCAGGAGGACGAGCGCGTGCTGGTGCTGGGCGAGGATGTCGGCGCCGATGGCGGCGTGTTCCGCGCCACCGACGGGCTGCTGCGGCGCTTCGGGGCGGGGCGCGTCTTCGACACGCCGCTGGCCGAGGCGGCGATCGCCGGGCTTTCCGTCGGCCTCGCCGCGCAGGGCTTCCGGCCGGTGGCGGAGATCCAGTTCACCGGCTTCATCTATCCCGCGATCGATCAGCTCGCCAACCACGCGGCGCGGCTGCGCACCCGCACGCGCGGCCGGCTGACCTGCCCGATGGTGCTGCGCTCGCCTTGCGGCGGCGGCATCCGCGCAGTCGAGCATCATTCCGAAAGCCCGGAGGCGATGTTCGCCCATATTCCGGGCCTCCGGGTGGTGATCCCGGCCTCGCCCAGACGCGCCTATGGGCTGCTGCTGGCCGCCATCCGCGATCCCGACCCGGTGGTCTTCCTCGAGCCGACCCGGCTCTACCGCGCCGCGCGCGAGGCGGTCGAGGATGACGGCGCCGCGGCGCCCCTCGACCGCTGCTTTATCGAGCGCGAGGGCAGCGACATCACGCTCGTCGCCTGGGGCGGCATGGTCGGCGAGGCGCTCGCCGCCGCCCGCGCGCTGGCGCCCGCCGGCATCAACGCCGAGGTGATCGACGTGGCGACGCTGAAGCCGCTCGACAGCGACACCATCATCGCCTCGGTCAAGAAGACCGGCCGCTGCGTCGTGGTCCACGAGGCGCCGCTCACCGGCGGCTTCGGGGCGGAGATCGCCGCCTCTGTCGCCGGGCAGGCGCTGCTGTCGCTGATCGCGCCGGTCGAGCGGGTGGCGGGATATGACACGGTGATCCCGCTGCCGCGCCTCGAGCAGCACTATTTCCCCGACGCGGCGCGCATCGCCGCGGCGGCGCGCCGGGCCATGGCCTACGCATGAGCAGCTTCGCGCTCCCCGATCTCGGCGAAGGGCTGCAGGAGGCGGAGATCGTCGCCTGGCACGTCGCCGAAGGCGATCATGTCGTCGCCGACCAGCCGCTGGTCTCGGTCGAGACCGAAAAGGCGGTGGTCGAGGTGCCGTCGCCGCGATCCGGACGCATCGCGCGCCTGCTCGCCAAGCCCGGCGAGCGCGTCAAGGTGGGTGCGGCGCTGGTCGCCTTCGAGGACGGCGCCCACGCCGACACCGGCGCCATCGTCGGCGAGCTTGCGCCCGGGCCCGCGGCGGCACCGACGGCGCCGACAGCACCGGCCCCGGGAGAGATCCTCGCCGCGCCGGGAGTGCGGGCGTTGGCCCGTGAGCGCGGCGTCGATCTGGCGCAGCTCTCCGGCAGCGGCCCGGGCGGCGCGGTGACGCGCGCCGATGTGGAGCGCGTGGCTGCTTCCGGCGGCGCGGCGGCGGGCGAGCCGCTCACGGGGGTGCGGCGTGCGATGGCGCTCAACATGGCGCGCGCCCGTGCGGAGATCGTGCCCGCCACGCTCTGGGACCAGGCCGATGTCGAGCCCTGGTGGTCGCCCCGCGCCGATGTCAGCATCCGCCTCGTCCGCGCCATCGCTGCCGCATGCGCCGCGGTGCCGGCGTTGAACGCCCGCTATGACGGCCGGACCATGGTCCGGAGCCTGCCGTCGCGGATCGATCTCGGCATCGCCGTCGACACGCAGGACGGGCTCATCGTTCCGGTGCTGCGCGACGTCGGCAATCGCGACGCCGCGGCGCTGCGGCAGGATCTCGACCGGTTGAAGGTCGCCACGCGGGCGCGCACCGTCGCCCCCGCCGATCTCAGCGAGCCCACCATCACGCTGTCCAATTTCGGCACGCTCGCCGGCCGCCAGGCGGCGCTGGTCGTCGTGCCGCCGCAGGTGGCGATCGTCGGCGCCGGCCGCATCGCGCCCCAGGCGGTGCCGCGCCGCGGCGGCGTCGCCTTCCGCCACAGCCTGCCGCTCTCGCTCACCTTCGATCATCGGGTGGTCACCGGCGGCGAGGCGGCGCGCTTCCTCGTCGCGATGATCGAGGATCTGCAGCACCGGAGCTGAAGTCGGCGCCGCCAGGGAGGACCCGCTTGGAAGACCTGTTCCGCTTCGCCGACGAACTCGGCCCGCTGAGGATCGTGCATCTCCATCGGCGCGCGGTCGGGCTCAAGGCGGTGGTCGCGGTCGACAATGTCGCCTGCGGGCCGGCGGTCGGCGGCGTCCGCATGGCGCCCGATGTCAGCGCCGAGGAGGCCTTCCGGCTGGCCCGCGCCATGACCCTCAAGAACGCTGCCGCCGGCCTGCCGCATGGCGGCGGCAAATCGGTCATCTATGGCGATCCGAAGATGCCGGCCGTCGAGAAGGAGCGGCTCATCCGCGCCTTCGCCACCGCGATCGGCGACATCACCGACTACATCCCCGGCCCCGACATGGGCACGGACGAGCTGGCCATGGGCTGGATCCGCGACGAGACCGGCCGCGCCGTGGGGCTGCCGCGCGAGATCGGCGGCATCCCGCTCGACGAGATCGGCGCCACCGGCTTCGGCCTCGCCGTGGCGATCGACGTTGCCGCGCGGCAGATCGGCCTCGAGCTTCGCGGCGCGCGGGTCGCGGTCCAGGGCTTCGGCTCGGTCGGCCGGCACGCCGCGCGCTTCCTCGCGGAGAAGGGCGCGATGCTGGTCGCCGCCAGCGACAGCCAAGGCACCATCGCCGATGCCGCCGGCCTCGACATCGCCGCGCTGACGGCGCTCAAGGCGGCGGGTCGGCCGCTGACGGCGCATGCGCGCGGCCGGGCGGGCGGACGCGAGGCGGTGATCGAGATCCCTTGCGACATCTGGATCCCGGCGGCGCGGCCCGACGTCATCACCGCGGACAATGTCGCGCGCCTCGACACGCGCCTCGTCGCTGAAGGCGCCAACATTCCGTGCACGCCGGCGGCGGAGCAGGCGCTGGCGGCGCGCGGCGTGCTGGTCCTTCCCGATTTCATCGCCAATGCCGGCGGCGTGATCTGCGCCGCGGTCGAATATCAGCGCGGCACGCAAGCCCAGGCCATGGCCGCGATCGAGGAGAAGATCCGCGCCAACACGCTAGCGGTGCTGGAGCAGGCGCGGCGCGACAACGTCCTGCCGCGCGACGCGGCGACGGCGCTGGCCATGACGCGCGTGCGGCGCGCGATGCGGACGCGGCGGTGGGGCGCGGCCTGAGCCCGGCGGCTTGATGCAAGTCAATGTGAGGCTGCCACCGCGCCTCTAGCCTGCTGATACCAAAGGAGACGTTGTCAGTCTCTGGGACGCTGCTTTGGATCGCCATCGAAGCAAGGAGAGCAACATGCAATTTATCAAGCGTAGCCTGATCGCCCTCGTCCCGGTGATCGCCCTCGGGGCCTGCACCCAGCTCAGCGATCAGGACCGGGCGCTGCTGACCTCGGCAAGCCAGAATGCCGAGCAGGCGAAGACCCTGGCGCAACAGGCGCTCGACGCCGCCAAGGCCGCCCAGGCCAGCGCCAACAACGCCGCACAGGCGGCAAACCAGGCGGCGGCCGATGCCAAATCCGCCAATGAGAAGGCCGACCGCATGTTCCAGCGCTCGCTGCGCAAGGTGGCGCCGTCGCAGTAGCCGTGGCGCACCGGCGACGTCATCGCCGGGGCCGGCGCGCCGAGCGAGCTTGGCGCGCGGCCCTGCGATGACGGCGCTGCCGCGCAGCTTTGCGCAAGAGGGCTTCAACCGGGCGGCGTCCACTCCAGGCAGGAGTGCTTCCGTGGACCTGCTTCTCGTGTGGGGCGCAGCGCGTGTGGCCGCCCCCGGTCACGGCGCCAGGTGATGCTTGCCCAGCGGCACCACGGTGCTCGCCTGCGGACCCTTGTCGCCTTCGCCCTCATGTACGACGTAGCGCACCTCGTCGCCTTCCGAGAGCGCGTCGAACCCGCCGCCGGCGACGGCGTTGCGGTGCATGTAGATCTCCTCGCCGCCGCTCGACTGGATGAAGCCGTAGCCCTCCATCTTGAAGAGCCGGGCGATGCGGCCGTGGGTCGGCGTCTCATGGGCTTTGACGGCGCCGCGCGCGCTGCGGGCGTAGTCCTCGAGCTGCCGGCGCACCGCGTCGAAGGCGTCGCGCACCGCGACCAGCACGTCCTCATGCGCCTGATGCGCGGCGGGATCGCGGCTGACGACGATCTCGCGCCCGGGAACGGTGAGATCGACGCGCACATGATAGAGCCTGCCCTTGTGCTGGTGGCGGCCGCTCGCCTCCACCACAACGCGGCAGGCCATGATCCGGCCGAAGAGCCGGTCGAGGGCGTCGGCGCGTTCGCGGATATGGGTCTCGACCGCGGGCGAGGGGTCCATGTTGCGGAAGGTGATCTGTACCGGCAGCTGCATTGAGGCCTCCGAAGGGCGGGAGCCGCCAGATGGCTCCGGCGCTCTCTCTATATAAGAGCCAATTCCGCCCCCCGGCCCATTGATGCAGATCAAGGGCGCCGGCCGGGGCTGATTGACCTGCATCAAGGCGCCGGGCGGCGATCGCCGCTTGACTGTTCTCGACCGATGGACCGGGGCGAGGGCGCCGCCGGCGGATCGGGCGGCTTCCGACAAGAGGAGTGGCCGATGGCCGAAGAACAGGAAGGGACGGCGGCGGAGCTGAACGTCAGCCTGGAGAAGCTCTGCTACATCATCGTCAAGGCGCGCGAATTCGACGCCAAGGTGGACCCCGTCGAGCCCGATCCCGGCTCCAACCCGTCGGATGACGATCAGCGCGAGGTGCTGGAGGATTACGCCGACGACCCCACCCTGGCGGAGCTGCGCGCCGCCATCGACGGCCTCAACGACGACGAGGTCATCGACGTCATCGCGCTGGCCTGGGTCGGACGGGCCGATTTCGGCAAGGAGGAATGGCGGGAGGCGCGGGCGCTCGCCCGGGAGCGGCACCGGCGCCATTCCGCAACCTATCTCGTCGGCATGCCGGCGCTGGGCGATTATCTCGAGGAAGGGCTCGCCGCGCTGGGATACTCCTGCGAGGATTACGAGACCGGCCGGCTCTGAGGCCGGTGGCGGCCGCGGTGCGGCGGGGCGCCGGCGCGGCCTGATCGGGCGAAGCGATGACCATCGAGGCGGCTGCCGAGCATTTTCCACATGGCGCCGATATCGGCGTGCGCGGCATCGGCCGCAGCAAGGAGGAGGCCTTCGAGCAGGCGGCTTTGGCCTTGACCGAGATCGTCACCGAGGTCGGGCGCGTCGTCCCGCGCGCGGCGGTTGAGATCGATTGCGCGGCGCCGAGCGACGGATTGCTGCTGACCGACTGGCTCAACCGGCTGATCTACGAGATGGCGGTGCGGCACATGCTGTTCGGCCGCTTCGCGGTGACCATCGAGGGCGGGCGTCTACGCGGCCGCGCCTGGGGCGAGACGGTCGACCGGGTGCGCCACGCCCCGGCCGTGGAGCCCAAAGGCGCCACTTTCACCGCGCTCAAGGTGGAGCGCCGGCCCGACGGCGCCTGGATCGCGCAATGCGTGATCGACGTGTGAGCGCATCAGCGAGGACCGCCCATGGATATCGCCAGCCTTTCCCGCGCGTCCGAGACCGAATGGCGTCTCGCCGCCAGCGGCGCGATGCGCGTGCCGGCGGTGATCTTCGGCAGCGCCGCGCTGCTGGCTGCGATGGACGACAAGGTGCTGGAGCAGATCCGCAACGTCGCCTGCCTCCCCGGCATCGTCGACGCCGCCTATGCCATGCCCGACGCCCATTGGGGCTACGGCTTTCCGATCGGCGGCGTCGCCGCCTTCGATCCCGAGGAGGGCGGCATCGTCTCGGCGGGCGGCGTGGGCTTCGATATCTCTTGCGGCGTCCGCACCCTGTTGACCGGCCTGCGCCGCAGCGAGGTGGACGCGGTGAAGCGCGACCTCGCCGACAGCCTCTTCCGCAACATCCCCGCCGGGGTCGGCAGCACCGGCCGGATCACCCTCGATCTGCCTACGATGGACGCCATGCTGCAGGGTGGCGCGCGTTGGGCGGTGGCGGAAGGCTATGGCGAGCCGGCCGATCTGGCGCGGATCGAGGAAGGCGGCTGCGCCGCGGGCGCCGATCCCGGCGCGGTGTCGGACGCGGCCAAGAAGCGCCAGCGCGACGAGATGGGAACGCTGGGCTCCGGCAACCATTACCTCGAAGCGCAGGAGGTGGTCGCCATCCATGATCCGGCGGTCGCGGCCTGCTTCGGGCTTCGCCTGGGCGACATCGTCGTCACCGTGCATTGCGGCTCGCGCGGCCTTGGCCATCAGATCGGCACCGAGTTCCTGCGCGAGATGGCGGTCGCGGCGCCCGGCCACGGCATCGCGCTGCCCGATCTCGAGCTCGCTTGCGCGCCGCTGCGCTCGGCGCTGGGACAGCGCTATCTCGGCGCGATGCGGGCGGCGATCAACTGCGCGCTGGCCAACCGCCAGATCCTGACCCATCTGACGCGCCGCGTGTTCGGGCACTTCTTTCCCGGCCGCGAGCTTGAGCTGCTCTTCGACGTCTCGCACAACACCTGCAAGGAGGAGAGCCACGAGGTCGCCGGGCGGACGCGCCGTCTCTTCGTCCACCGCAAGGGCGCCACCCGCGCCTTCGGCGCAGGACATCCGGATCTCCCGGCCGCCTACGCCGCAATCGGCCAGCCGGTGTTCATCGGCGGCAGCATGGGCACGGCCTCGGCGATCATGGTCGGCGCCGCGACCCGCCCGGAGCGCGCCTTCGCGTCGGCCTGCCACGGCGCCGGCCGCTCGCTCAGCCGCCACCAGGCGTTGAAGCGCTGGCATGGCCGCCAGGTGATCGACGATCTCGCCAAGCGCGGCATCATCGTGAAAAGCCCGTCGACCCGCGGCGTCGCGGAAGAGGCCCCAGGGGCCTACAAGGACATCGACGCGGTGGTCGAAACGGCGCAGGCGGCCGGGCTTGCGCGCAAGGTGGCAAGGCTCGAGCCGGTCATCTGCATCAAGGGGTGAACTGCGCGGGTTACCTATCGCGCGTAGAGTCCGGTGAGTTCGGCTTCGGCCAGCGCATGGGCCTTGGCTTCGGCCTCGACCTCTCGGCAACGCGCGCCCGCCGGCACGTCGAGGTGCTCGACGTCAAGCGCGTAGAGCGTGAAATGATAGTGATGCCGGCCATGGCCATGCGGCGGGCAGGGGCCGCCATAGCCCCTCTGCCCGAAGTCGTTGACCGCCTGATGGACGCCGCCGCTGGGCCGGCAATGCTCCTCGAGCCCGTCGCGGCCCGGCGCGATGTCGAAGATGGCCCAATGATACCAGACCCCCGCCGGCGCGTCGGGGTCGCGGCAGACCAGGGCGAAGCTCCGCGTTCCCTCCGGAGCGCCGGACCATGCCAGGGGCGGCGACAGGTTCTCGCCGTCGCAGGTGAAGCGCGCCGGGATCGTGCCGCCCGGGCGGAAGGCGGTGCTGGTCAATCGCATCGTCATCGCTCGCTCCCCGGTCTCGCTGGTGGACACGCTACACCGCGGAGGCGCTGCGTCCCTTGATCCATCTCAACGACACGTCGCGGCCGAAGGGTCTAGCTGGGCTCGGATCGAGGATTTCCCTGTGAGCGCCAGCCAGGACGAAGTCATTGCCTTCCTGTCGACGGCCGCCGCCTACGGCCTCGCCGGCGCCGCGGTCGAACGCATCGAGACGCATTGCTCGATCGTCTTCCTGGCGGGCGACCGCGCCTACAAGCTGAAGCGCGCCGTGGCCTTCTCCGCGCTAGACTACACCACGCTCGACCGGCGCGAAGCGGCCTGCCGCGCCGAGCTCGCGCTCAACCGTCGCACGGCGCCGGACCTCTATCTCGGGATCCACGCCATCCGGAGGCGGCCCGGCGGCGCGCTGGCCATCGATGGCGAGGGCGAGCCCGTCGACTGGGTGGTCGTCATGCGGCGCTTCGACCAGGCGGATCTGCTCGACCGTCTCGCCGAGGCCGGGTGCCTGACGCCGGCGCTGATCGGCGATCTCGCCGCGGAGATCGCGCGGTTCCACGCGGCGGCAGAGCCTGTCGCCGGGTTTGGCGGCGCCGAGGGGATCCGGGCCGCCATCGAACTCAACCTCCGCGACCACCGGACGGTCGAAGACGTCCTCGGCCGCGATGCGGTGGAAAATCTCTACGAGGTTTCGCTCGGCGCGCTCGGCCGCGTGGCGCCGCTGCTTGACCGACGGCGCGTGGAAGGCAAGATCAAGCGCTGCCACGGCGATCTGCGGCTCGCCAACATCTGCCTTCTCGATGGCCGCCCGACGCTGTTCGACGCCATCGAGTTCTGCGATCGGCTGTCCTGCGTCGATGTCCTGTTCGATCTCGCCTTTCTGCTGATGGATCTCGATCACCGCGGTCTCGTCCTGCCGGCCAGCAGTCTCTTCAACCGCTATCTCGACCTCACCGGCGATGGTGGCGGGCTTCCGGCCCTGCCGCTGATGCTGTCGGTTCGCGCCGCCACCCGCGCCTATTCGCGCGCCGGCGCGGCGCAGCGCCAGACCGATCCGCGCCGGGCGCGGCACTACGCAGCGGCGTCGCGCTCGCATCTGGCGCGGGCTCTGTCGCTGCTGGCCGAGGTGCCGGGCCGGCTCATCGCGCTCGGCGGCGTCGCCGGCAGCCGCACGGAAGCGATCGCCGACGGCCTCGCCGCCACCTTCCGGCCGGCGCCGGGCGCGCGCGTGCTGCGCGCCAGCACCATCCGCCGCCGGCTCCTCGCGCTGCCCCCGGAGGCGCGACTGCCGGCCGCCGCCTACGATCGGGAGACGAGCGGTCGCGTCCACGCCGCGCTCGCCGATGAGGCCGCAGAGGTCATCCGGGCGGGATTTACCGCGATCGTCGATGCCGGCTTTGCCGATCCGGCGCAACGCAGCGCCATTGCGGCAGCGGCGCGCGATGCGTCGGCGCCGTTCCTCGGCCTGTGGCTGGGCGCGCCCGGCGATCTCGAATCCGACGACGCAGCGAGCCGCCACAACTGGCACGCCATCAACAGCGGTCCGTCGCAGGCCGCGCTTCTCTCGGCCGCGCGCCTGCTGGCGCATACTGCGGCGGCCTGAACGGCGGAGGATCAGCCGCCGCGCTGCTCGATCAGGAGCGGCGGCCTGCTCTCGTCCCAATCCGGGAGCCGTGCCGCCCAGGCGAGAATGGCGGCGCCTTCCTCGGCAGTGACGTAGAGCTCCTCGGCCGCGAAGGGATCGAGCATGGGCCGCAGCGCCGGCGGCGCGTCGAAGCGCGCCTTTGCCGCATCCCACCAGATCGACGCGACGCGCTCGGGGTTGAGCGCGATGCGCCAAGCCGAGGCCGATGGCGTCATTCCCATAGCGGTTCCTCCTGCTCGCCGGCATGCTCGATCCCCGGCAGGAGATCGCGCAGATGCTGCCGCGTCGCCGGGTCGATGACATAGGCGTTGTCGGAGCGGACGAAGCCGCACAGGCGCAGCGCCTGCCGCCCGGCCGCTTTCGCGGCGAGACGGTTGAGCAGGGCGACGTAGCGGCCGAGATAGGCTCTTTCGCCGGCGGGAAGCGCCGCGGCGAGCTTCTGTCGCCCGCTATCGTCGCGCGCCAGGCGGTCGAGCAACGCCCTGAGCCGCCGGCCCTTGGGATGGAAGCTGATGTCGCGGAGCAGCGCCGTCACCTGCCGGCGATCGAACGCCGCCGCCGCCGACGCGTCCCGCGGCGCGGCTCTCCGCACGCTCTTCGATCGCGCCTGCTGGTCGAGATAGCGCAGCAGCCGATGCCGCAGTGTCGCCGGCATGGCATCGAGATCGGACCCGGTCAGCGTCAAGCGCATGTTCCACGACCGCGGGCGGCGTTTGGCCAACCCGTTGCCGGCCGGCGCCCGGGGCGTCCGGTTACGGGGCATGGCGCAGCACCCCTTCGGGGACGGCGGACCGCGGCGGATCGATCTCGGTCATTCCTACCCTCCTGGCGGCAGACGGCGCTACAGCGGAGCGATCGCGAAGGCAACGCTACACCGCGCGTCCCGCCGCGACGTTGACGCAGATCAAGGCCGCGCCGCCGCCCGGCGGTCAACGTGGCAGCGAGGTTGCCCATGGTTCAAGCGAACGAGAAAGGTCATGCCTTCGATCTCGACACCGGCATCTGCCGGCGCTGCGGCATGACGGTCCGGGAATACGAGGATCACGGCAAGCCGCCCTGCCGGGAGGCGAAGGGCGAGCGGCCGCAGGCGCCGGAGCGTTCCTAGCCTCGGTCGGGCGCGCCGGCCGCCGGCGTCATCGCTCGCCGCGCGCCCTGCCGATGGCGGCGGCGACCAGCGCCGTGGAATCGAGCACGGTCAGCCGCTCGCGCGACGCGGGCGGCACCGCTGCGGGTGGCGGCACCGTATCGGTGACGACCAGGCCGTCGAGATCGCGGCTTGCGAACAGCTCCGCCGCGCCGCCGGTGAAAAGGCCATGGGCGGCGGCGGCGAGCACCCGGCGCGCGCCGGCGGCCCGGCAGGCTCTGGCGGCGCGCAGCAGCGTGCCCCCGGTGCTGATGAGATCGTCGAGCAGGATCGCCGTCTTGTCCCGGACCTCGCCGACGAGCGTGCCGCCGCTCACCACGCCGCCGCTGCGGTATTTCTCGACGAAGGCATTGTCGACCGGCCGGCCGCTGCGCCGCTCCAGCGCGCGGCGGAACTGCTCCACCCGCTTGACGCCGCCGGCATCGGGAGAGACGGCGACGATCTTTTCCGCCCGTGCGACCGGCGCGAAATGCTCGGCGAAGAGCTCGGCGGTGTCCAGATGCCGGGTCGCGCAGCGGAAGGCGTTCTCGAAGGCGGCCACGTTGTGGACCTCGACGACCATGATCCGGTCGGTCCCGACCGCCTCGAACAGCGATGCGATATAGCGCGAGGTAAGGGGATCGTGCGGCTGCGTCCGCCGGTCCTTGCGGGCATAGCAGAGATAGGGCGTCACGGCGGTGACGCGCATGGCACCCTGGTCCTTCAAGGTGCCGATCAGGAAGAGCAGGCGGCAGAGCTTGTCGTTGACGCTGTGCGTGGCGTCGCCCTGGAGCGTGTGGATGACGTAGAACGTCATGGCCTTCGACCGGGACGAGCGGACGGATCTTGTGCTCGCCATCCTCGAAGTTCCGTTCCTCGAGCGGCGAGAGCGGGGTCAGCAGCTGCGCCGCCAGCCGGCTCGCGTAATCCACCGTGCCGGCGAGCGCGAAGAGGGCGAGGGGGTGAGTGCTCATGGTATCCTCCCGAAGGCGCAGCAAAGCGCGTCGCCCCGGTCCGCGCCTTGATGTGCATCAAGCGCGGCGGATGGCGCCGATGCCGCCGATCGGCGGCGGTGATGCCGACGGCGAGCTGTGGCATCATGTCCGGGCCGCTGTCGCAAACACGCCAGGCCCGCCGCCATGCCCGAGCTGCCGGATGTCGAGATCTTCCATCGCCTGGCCCAGCGCCGCGCGCGCGGGCGGGTGATCGAGCAGGCCTCGGTCAGCGACCCCGGCATCCTCGAGGGCGTCGCGCCGGCGGCGCTGCGGCGGCGGATCGAGGGGCGCCGCATCCGCTCGGCGGCGCGCCACGGCAAGCACCTCTTCCTCGTGCTGGACGAGGGCGGCGCGCTCGCCCTGCATTTCGGCATGAACGGCTCGCTGCGCTTCGTCGCCAAGGGCGAGGCGGACCCGGCCTACACCCGGCTGCGGCTCGATCTCGGCAAGGGCGAGGGGCTTGCCTATGTCAATCCGCGGCGGATCGGCCGGGTGGGATGCTGCGACAGCGTCGCGGACTTCGTCGCTGAGGCCGAGCTCGGCCCGGACGCGCTCGACCCCGCTCTCGATCTCGCCGCCTTCACGGCGCTGCTGCGCGACAGCCGGCGCGACCTCAAGGCGGTCCTCATGGATCAGACGCTGCTCGCCGGCATCGGCAACATCTATTCCGACGAGATCCTGTTCCAGGCGCGGCTCCATCCCGCCGCCGCCGCGAACCGCCTCGACGCCGCCGCCGCGCAGCGCCTCTTCGCCGCGATGCGCCGGACGCTGGAGACCGCGATCGCCTCGGAGGCCGGGTCCGAGCACGGCGCCGAGCGCCTGCCCAAGGATTTCCTGCTGCCCGAGCGCCATCGCGGCGGCCACTGCCCGCGCTGCGGCACGGCGCTGGCGACCCTCAGGCAGGGCGGCCGCACCGGCTATTTCTGCCCGAACTGCCAGAAGAAGTGACCGGGACGGGGCCTCAATAGGCCTGCGTGCGCACGAACTGGCCGCGCAGATGCTCGCCCGAGGTCGTCGGCGGGTAGCGGGGCGGGTTCCGCGCGTCGCGGCAGCTCGGCAGGCAGGCGATCTCGGCGTCGTAATTGGGATTGTGGAAGAACACTAGCGATTGCCGCCGGCTCAGCGCGGCCAGCGATGCGGGCGGATTGACCACGCGATGGAGGGTGGCGCGCCAGCGTTCATTCGTCCAGCGCGCCATCAGCTCGCCGATATTGACGACGAAGCTGTCCGGCACGATCGGCACGTCCACCCAGCTCCCTGCCGTGTTCTTCACCTGCAGGCCGCCCGGCACGTCCTCGGTGCGCAGGATGGTGAGGCTGCCGTAATCGGCATGCGGCCCGACGCGCAGCTGCCCGGGCTGCGGCGGCCGCTCGGGCGCCGGGTAGTTGCGCACCCGCAGACGGCTGATGTGGCGGTCGATCTTGGCGTCGAAGAAATCCTCGGCGAGATCGAGGCTCAAGGCGAAGATGCGCATCAGCGTCGCCGCCAGCGCCGACATGGCGTGGTAGTAATCGGTATAGGCTTGGCGCAGCCCGGGCGGGCGGCGCGGCCACAGATTGGCATGGAAATGCTGTCCCGCGGCGGCGCCGACATGATAGCGGTCGTCGGCCACGTCGACCGGGCCGATCATCAGCAACTCGTTGAGATCGCCGGGGGCCGCGGCATCGCCCTGGCTGCGCGCGACGCTCTCGCCTTCGAGCGGGATGTAGCCGCGGGTCACGTCCGGGGCCGGACGCAGGACCAGCATCTTCTCCTCGAGCGGCAGGTCGAAGAAGGCGCGCGAGACGGCCATCACCTCGGCGATGAGCGCGGGCGGCACGCTATGGCCGCCGATCACCAGGAAACCGATATCGCCGCAGGCCTCGTCGACGCGCCGCGCCACCGCCCGCCGCTCGGCCGGAGAGCCCGCGGCGAAGGGCGCGATGTCGATCACGGGAACGTCAAGCAAGGCCATGCTGCACCTTGAGGATCGGCAGCGCCGGGACGAGGCGCGACGGCGATGCCGCAGCAATTCATGTGCCAGCGGCGCGATGGCCGTGGGCGCCATGTTGCGCCGCGATCGCCGGCGGCTTGGAAAGAATTTGTGCAGCCTGCGCATTGCGCGGGCAGAAGACGATCGGTGCCGCTTCCCGCAGTCGGGGCGCGCCGGCGGGGAATGCGCTGCAGCGTCGCGGCGTCGCGTCGCGGCGTCGCCGTGTCGGGGGGCGCAAGGCGCCGGCACATCTAAAAAGGGCCGCGCCGCGCCGATCTGGCCATGGCATGGAACTTGCTCCCATGACGGGACGGCCGGCGCGCGCGGGGGTGCGCGTTCCGGCGTCGTCACCACAGGCGAGGGGCACCATGTCCGACGGCATCGGCAAGAGCGGCACCATTGGTCGGCGGAGCTTCCTGCGCACCGCTGGAGCCCTGACGGGCGCTCTGGCGCTCGGCCGCGCCTCGACGGCGCGCGCCGACGACAACACGCTGAGCCTGCTGTCCTGGCCGGGCCATGGCGATCCCGCCGTGGTCGGTCCTTTCGAGCAGAAGCACGGCGTGAAGGTGGTCGCCAAGGAATATGTCGGCGGCGAGAACATGCTGGCGCTGATCAACCAGTCGCCGCCGGGAACCTTCAACGTCGTTCTCTCCGATGCCGAATACGTGGTGATGCTGCGCGATGGCGGCTTCATCGACCAGATGAACCCCGCCGACTATCCCTTCAACGATTTCTACCCGCAATTCCGCCACTTCCCCGGCCACTGGCTCGACGGGAAGCTCTACTCGGTGATGATCCGCTTCGGCTACCTCGGTCTCGCCTATCGCACCGACATGCTGACGCCCGAGGACGTGAAGTCCTACAAGATACTCTGGGCGCCCAAGGTCAAGGGCAAGGTCGGGTTCTTCGACTGGTACCTGCCGTCGATGGGCTGCGTCAGCCTCTATGACGGCAACGTCAAGGACCCCTTCGACATCCCCGACGCGGCCTTCGGCAAGCTCAAGGCCTCGCTGTTCTCGCTGAAGCCGCAGGCCGCCGGCTTCTATTCGATGGCGGATACCTTCTCCTCGCTGCGCAACGGCAATGCCGCGCTGATCCCCGGCGTCGGCGACTGGATCACGCTGCTGCTGAAGAAGGACGGCGTCCCCGTCGACACCATGGTGCCCGATGAAGGCGGCATCCAGTGGACGGAATCGATGTCGATCGTCTCCTCCTCCAAGCGCAAGGATCTGGCCAAGGCCTTCATCCAGTACATGACCTCGCCCGAGGGCCAGGTGCGTTCGGCGACCATGCCGGCCTACAACGCCTCGATCCCGAGCATGGCCGGCTGGAAGCTGCTCAACGAGAAATATCCCGCCGATGCCGCGCGGCTGCGCATGAAGCTCGACGCGCGCAACGTCATGGACGAGTACAAGGAGGGGAAGATCCACATTCGCCACCTGCCGGTGCAGCAAGGCATCGAGGTGTGGAACGACGTCTGGACGCAGTTCAAATCCGGCTAGGATGGCAGCGGCGCCGTCGCCCCTCGCCTCGAGGTCAGCATCATGGCGGCACTAGCCGGCGACCGCGCGCTCTCCGACGGCGCCCGCCGGCGCCGCCCGGCGTTCTTCGCGCTCTTCTGGAGCGCGCCCATGCTGCTGTGGCAGCTGGCCTTCTTCCTCGCGCCGCTGCTCTTCCTCATCTGGATGAGCTTCTGGCGGGTGCGGAATTTCCGCCTCACCCCCGCCTTCATCCTGAAGAACTGGCAGGCGCTGCTCGGCGCGCGCTATCTCTACGAGGCCTACAGCTACACCCTGACGATGGCCGCGGCGGGCGCGCTGCTGGCGGCGGCGACGGCGTTTCCCGCCGCCTACGCCCTGGCCTTCCGCGCCTCGCCGGCGATGCGGCGCCACGCCCTCTTCCTGCTGATCACGCCGTTCTTCACCAGCTATCTCGTCCGCGTCTACGCCTGGGAGATCTTCCTCAGCGACCGCGGCGTCATCAACTACCTGCTGGGCTTTGCCGGCGTCGCGCCGCTGCCGCTGCTGGCGAGCCCGCTCGGCACCGTCATCGGCTATCTCACGCTCACATTGCCGCTGGTCATGCTGATCCAGCTCTTCGCGCTCAGCGCGGTCGATCGCCGCCTGGTCGAGGCCGCCCATAATCTCGGCTGCGGCCGCTTGCGCACCGTCTTCACCGTGGTGGTGCCGGCGGCGCGGGTCGGCCTGGTGCTGTCGGTGGCGTTCGCCTTCATCCTCTGCTTCGGCGATTTCGTCAGCCCGGCGCTGCTCGGCGGCGGCAAGCCGCCGACCCTCAGCATCCTGATCGCTGACCAGGTCAAATCGGGCAACAACTGGCCGCGCGCCGCGGTCGTGGCGATCATCATGGTGGCGACGCTGGTCGTGGCGCTGTTCGGCGCGATGCGGCTCGCCTATGGCCGGCGGGGCGGGCGCTGATGGCGAGCGAGCGCGCCATCGGCTGGCTGCTGGGCGCGTGGGTGGTGGCGGTCTTCGGCTTCATCCTGGCGCCGATCCTGTCGATCATCGTCTTCTCCTTCAACATCGACCGGTTCCCCGGCCTGCCCTGGTCCGGCTTCACGCTCGCCTGGTACCGCGCGGTGATGGTCGATCCGACGATCGGCCGCGGCATCGTCAACAGCCTGATCGTGGCCTCCGCCACCGCCGTGCTGGCGAGCTTCGCCGGCTTCTCCGCCGCCTATGTCGATTACCGCTACCGCTTCCGCGGCAAGACGCTCTACATGGCGCTCGCCGCGGCGCCGCCCACGGTGCCGGTGATCATTCTCGGCCTTGCCATGCTGGCCTTCCTGTCGTCGATCGGCCTTTCCGGCTCGCTGCAGGGGATCGTGGTCGGCCATGTCGTCATCGCCGCGCCCTTTGCCATGGCGCTGATCCGCATGCGCCTGGCCGATCTCGATCCCGACCTCGAGCCGGCGGCGTGGAATCTGGGCGCCGGCGAGTGGCGGACGCTGGGGCAGATCGTGGTGCCGTTCTGTCGCCCGGCGATCCTCGCCGCGCTCGCGATCAGCGCCGCGGTGTCGTTCGACGAATACATGATCGCCTGGTTCGTCTCGGGCATCAACGAGACGCTGCCGGTGCGCATCCTGGCGATGCTGCAGGGGCAGGTGAGCCCGCGGATCAACGCCGTCGGCAGCATCGTCTTCGTCATCAGCGTGATCCTCGTCACCATCGCCAGCCTCGCCGTCGGCCGCTCGGCGCGCCGCCGGCTGCGCGCGGCGGAGGCGGGTGCGCCATGATCCGGCCGTTGCTGGCGCTCGACGGCGTGGTCAAGCGCTTCGGCAGCGCGACGGTGATCCATCGCTTCGATCTCGAGGTTGCCAAGGCCGAGTTCGTGGCCCTGATGGGCCCCAGCGGCTGCGGCAAGACCACGGTGCTGCGCATGGTGGCGGGGCTCGAGCAGCCGAGCGAGGGCGAGATCCGCCTCTGGGACCGCCGCATCAACGAGGACAAGCCGTGGCGGCGCGACACGCCGCTGGTGTGGCAGAGCTACGCGCTGTTCCCGTTCCTGTCGGTGGTCGAGAACGTCGAGTTCGGGCTGAAGCAGCGCGGCGTGCCGTCCGCCAGGCGCCGGCGCCAGGCGATGGACTGGCTGGAGCGGATGGGGATCGCCGAGCATGCCCAGCGCGACACGGCGCGGCTCTCGGGCGGGCAGCGGCAGCGCGTGGCGCTGGCGCGCGCGCTGGTCACCGAGCCGGAGCTGCTGCTGCTCGACGAGCCCCTCAGCGCGCTCGACGCGCATCTGCGCTTGCGCATGCAGTCCGAGCTGGTCCGTCTCCATCGCGAGCTTGGCATCGCCTTTCTCTTCGTCACGCACAACCAGTCGGAAGCCTTCGCCATGGCCGGGCGCGTGGTGATCCTCAATGACGGGCGCATCCAGCAGGTGGGATCGCCCAACGAGGTCTGCCGTGCGCCGCGCAACCGCTTCGTGGCCGAATTCGTCGGCACCAACAACATCCTGCGCGGTACCGTCGTCGAGGTGAACGGGCGCGAGCTGGCGCTCGAGACGCCGGTCGGCCGCTTCCGGGCGCCGCTCGGCGAGGGCGAGCGTCCGGCGGCGGGAACGCTGCGCGATCTCGTGGTGGGGGCCGATCGCATCGCGCTCGACCGGCGGCCCGGCGGCGGCGGCAACGAGCTGGTCGGCCGCTTCATCACCCAGGAATTCGTCGGCTCCATGGTCACCGTCTTCCTCGAGCTCGCCGACGGCCAGGAGCTGCGCATCCAGCGCCAGCAGCACGAGATCGAGGCGCTGGGCCTCAGCGTCGGCCAGGAGGTGGTCGCCCGCTGGGAGTCCGGCCACGCCCATATCCTTCCGGAATGACCGGCCAATCGAGGGAGCAGCCATGTCGATCCTGATCCGCAACGCCACGATCCTCGCCATGGACGCCGCGCACGGGACGGAGCCCTTCACCGGCGACGTGCTCGTCACGGGCGACCGGATCGTGGCGGTGGGCGCGGTGCCGCCCGGCGCCACCGCCGAGCGCGTCATCGACGGCCGTCACCGGCTGGTGATGCCCGGCCTGGTCAACGGCCATCTCCATTCCAGCGAGGCGCTGTTCAAGGGGCGCTACGACAACCTGCCGCTGGAATTGTGGATGCTCTATTCCTATCCGATCCTCGGCAGCTCGGCGCTGGCCGAGCGGCTGATCTATCTGCGCACCATGCTGGTGGCGATCGAATCGCTGAAGAACGGCGTGACCTGCGTCACCGACGACGTGTTCGAGGCGCCGCAGCAGGATCTCGACCGGCTCGGCGCGGTGTTCGACGCCTATGGCGACAGCGGCATGCGCGCGACCGTCTCGGGCCACGTCATCGACCGCAATTTCCTCGACACCATCCCCTTCACCGAGCGCTTCGTGCCGCAGGCTCTGCGCGAGCGCATCGCCGCCAACCCGGTGCCGTCGTCTGGCGACTACATCGCCTTCAGCCGTGCCGCCTTCCAGTCCTTCCACAACCGCCTCGGCCGGCTGCGCTACATGGTGGCGCCCTCGGCGCCGCAGCGCTGCACGCCGGAGCTGATGCAGGCGGCCGACGCGCTGGCCCGCGAGCATCGCGTGCCCTTCCACACCCATATCGTCGAGACCAAGGTGCAGGCGGTCACCGGCCCGGCGCTCTACGGCAAGACGCTGGTGCGCTACATGCACGATCTGGGCCTGCTCCACCGCGGCGTCACCATCGCGCATTCGATCTGGGTGACCGACGAGGACATCGAGCTGATGGGCGAGGCCCAGGTCTCGATCGTCCACAACGTGATCTCCAATCAGAAGCTCGGCGCCGGGATCGCGCCGGTGCGCAAGCTGCTCAAGGCCGGCGTCACCGTGGCGCTGGGTTCGGACGGCATCTGCAGCAACGACACGCCGCGCATGTTCGACGTGATGCATGCGGCCGGGCTGCTGCACAACGTCTCGACCCCCGATTACCGCCGCTGGTTGAGCGCCGGCGAGGTGCTGCAGGCTGCCACCATCGGCGGCGCGCGCAGCGCGCTGCTCGAGGACGAGATCGGCAGCCTGGAGCCCGGCAAGAAGGCCGACCTGCTGATCCTCGATCTGCGCCGGCCGGCCTTCACGCCGATGAACGACCTGCGCAACCACCTGGTCTATTGCGAGAACGGCAGCTCGATCGAGACGGTCGTCGTCGACGGCAAGGTGGTGGTCGAGGACGGGCGGCTGACGCTGGTGGACGAGGCGGCGCTGCTCGAGGAGCTGCACGACCTCATGCCCGATTTCCAATCCGGGCATGCGCGGGTCGAGGCGGAGAACCGCGTCCTCATGCCCTATTTCGCCGAGATCCACCGCTACTGCCACGAGCAGGATATCGGGCTCCAGCGCCTCGGCGCCGATGACGCCTGGGTGGAATAGGTGCACCATGCCGGTCCCCTTGCCCTGCCGAAGGTGCCGCCATGACCCTTGACCTGCTCGTCCGCAACGCCACGCTGCCCGACGGCCGCGCCGGCATCGACATCGCCGTCGAGGGCGGCCGCATCGCCGCCGTGGCGCCGGCGCTCGCCGGCCCCGCGCGCCGCGAGATCGACGCCGCGGGACGGCTGGTGACGCCGCCCTTCGTCGACGCCCATTTCCATCTCGACGCGACGCTGACCCTGGGCCTCGGCGGCAAGGTCAATGAGACCGGCACGCTCGCCGAGGGCATCCGCCTCTGGTCGGAGCTGCGCCCGCATCTCACCGCCGAGGCGCTGCGCCGGCGCGCGCTCGCCTATTGCGATCTGGCGGTGAGCCAGGGGCTGCTCGCCATCCGCAGCCATGTCGATGTCAGCGACGATGCGCTGATGGGCGCCGAGGTGCTGGTCGAGGTGAAGCGGCAGGTGGCGCCCTATCTCGACCTGCAGCTCGTGGCCTTTCCGCAGATGGGCTACTTCTCCAAGCCCTCGCTGGCGGAGAACGTGCGGCGCGCGCTGGCGCTGGGCGTCGATGCGGTGGGCGGCATCCCGCATCTCGAGCCGACGGCCGAGCTCGGCCGCGACTCGATCAAGGCGCTGTGCGGCCTCGCCGCCGAGCAGGGCCGCCGCGTCGACATGCATTGCGACGAGACCGACGACCCGGCCTCGCGCCAGGTCGAGACGCTCGCCTACGAGACGCGGCGGCTCGGGCTCGAGGGCCGTGTCACCGGCTCGCATCTCTGCTCGCTCCATTCCATGGACAATTTCTACGCCGCGCGTCTCATGGCCCAGATGGCGGCGGCCGGGGTCGCGGCGATCGCCAATCCGCTCGCCAACATGGTGCTGCAGGGCCGCTTCGACACCTACCCCAAGCGGCGCGGCATGACGCGGGTGCCGGAGCTGATGGCGGCCGGCTGTGCCGTGGCGCTCGGCCATGACAGCGTGCTCGATCCCTGGTACCCGCTGGGCCGCGCCGACATGCTCGACGTGGCGCATATGGCGGTGCATGCCGGGCACATGACGAGCCAGGCCGGCATGCGCGCCTGCTTCGCCGCGGTGACCGAGGCGCCGGCGCGCATCCTCGGCCTCGAGCGCTACGGCATCGCCGCCGGCTGCCATGCCGATTTCGTGATCCTGCAGGCGCGCGATGCGATCGACGCGATCCGCCTCAGGCCGGCTCGGCTCGCCGTGGTGCGGCGCGGCCGGATCGTCGCCGAGGCGGCGCCCGCCATCAGCCGCCTCGGCCTGCCGGGCCGGCCGGACAGCATCGATCTCGCCAGCACGGGGGCCATCGGGATATAGGAACCATGGGATTCGAACTCTCCTTCGACACCGGCGGTACCTTCACCGACGCGGTCATCGCCGACGACACCGGCATCCGCTCGATCGGCAAGGCGCTGACCACGCCGCAGCGCATCTTCGAGGGCATGCGCCGCGCCATCGAGGCAGCGGCCGAGCCGCTCGGCCTCGCCGCCGAGGCGCTCTTGGCCCGGAGCGACATGGTGGTCTACGGCACCACCCGCGCCACCAACGCCATCGTCACGCGCGGCACGGCCAAGACCGCCTTTCTGGTCACCAGGGGCTTCCGCGACACGCTGGTGCTCAAGGAGGGCGGGAAGTTCGATCCGCACGACTACAGCTACGACTATCCGCCGCCCTACATCCCGCGCCGCCGCACCTTCGAGATCGACGAGCGCATCGACGCCCAGGGCGAGGTGGTGACGCCGCTCGACCGCAGGCAAGCGCGCGCCGTCATCGAGACGCTGAAGGCGCGGGGCTTCGAGGCGGTGGCGGTGTGCCTGCTGTGGTCGATCGCCAACGGCGCGCATGAGGAGGCGGTGGCCGGGCTGCTCGACGAGATCCTGCCGGGCGTGCCCTATACCCTCTCGCACCGGCTGCTGCCGATCCTGCGCGAATACCGCCGCGCCTCGGCGACGGCGATCGACGCCTCGCTGAAGCCGCTGATGCAGCAGCATCTGATGCGGATGGAGGCGGATCTGCGCGAGGCCGGCTTTGCCGGCGAGATCCTGATCAGCACCTCGGCCGGCGGCTGCCAGCACGTCGCCGAGGTGGCGGCGCGCCCGATCCTGACGCTGAAATCCGGGCCGTCCATGGCGCCGGTGGCGGGCAAGGCCTATCTCGCGATCGAGCGCAGCGGCCAGGACGCGATCGTCTGCGACACCGGCGGCACCACCTTCGATGTCGGCCTCGTGCGCGACGGCGATCTCGTCTATACGCGCGACAGCTGGCTCGGCCGGCGCTGGCTCGGCCACATGGTCAGCATGTCGGCGGTGGACGTGCGCAGCGTCGGCGCCGGCGGCGGCTCCATCGCCTGGATCGACGCCGGCGGGCTGCTGCGCGTCGGCCCGCACAGCGCCGGCGCGGTGCCGGGGCCGGCCTGCTACGGGCGCGGCGGCGATCAGCCGACGGTGACCGACGCGGCGGTGGTGCTGGGCTATGTCGATCCCGGCTATTTCAACGGCGGCCGGATGGCGCTCGACCCGGATGCGGCGCGCCGCGTGATGCAGCGCCTGGCCGATGCGCTGGGCCAGGGCCTGCAGCAGGCGGCATTCGCCGTCATGACCATCGCCAACGAGCTGATGATCAAGGCGATCCAGGAGATCACCGTCAGCGAGGGGCTCAATCCCCGGGACTCCGTCATCATCGCCGGCGGCGGCGCCGCCGGCATGAACATCATGCCCATCGCCCGCGAGCTCGGCTGCGCCACGGTGATCCTGCCCAAGACCGCGAGCGCCATGTCGGCCTGCGGCATGCAGTTCTCCGACATCGTCTTCGAGCGGACGCGCAGCCGCTTCACGCTCTCGGGGAGCTTCGACCGCGCCGGCGTCAACGCCGCGCTCGACGAGATCGAGCGCGATCTCGAGCGCTTCCGCCGCGAGCTGCACGGCGCCGAGCAGGCGGCGCATCGCATCGAGCTCTTCGTCGAGGCGCGCTACCGCTCCCAGGTCTGGGAGCTGAGCACGCCGCTGCCGGTCAAGCGCTTCCGCTCCGAGGCCGATGTCGCAGCGCTGGTCGAGGCGTTCCACGCGGTGCATGACCGCGTCTACGCCGTGCGCGACGAAGGCAGCCAGGTCGAATGCGTCAACTGGCGCGGCCGCCTCTCCGTCACCCTGGCGGCGCCGCCCGAGCCCGCCGACGGCGCGGCCGCGGCCCATTCCCCGGCGCCGCACAGCCGCCGCGCGGCCTATTTCGGCAACGGCGCCGCGGTGGCGGCGCCGGTGTTCCGCGGCGAGGCGCTGCGCCCGGGCGCGGTGGTGGCGGGGCCGGCGATCATCGAAGAGCCGACCACCACGGTGGTGGTCTATCCCGGGATGCGCGCCAGCGTATCCGCGGCCGGCAATTACGTGCTCGACTGCTGAGAGGAGAGGGGCGATGAGTGAAGCACCGACACCCGCCGCGACGGCGCTCGACCCGGTCCTGATCTCGGTCATGGCCAACCGGCTCGACGGCATCGTGCGCGAGATGACCAACACGCTGCTGCGCGCGGCGCGCTCGGCGGTGATCTCCAGCGCGCGCGACTTCTCCTGCTGCATCGTCACCGGCGACAACGAGCTGCTGGCCTCGGCCGAGGGGCTGCCGGTCCATATCTTCGGCACGCATGTCCAGACCGCCAAGATGTGCGCGTACCATCAGGGCGACATCCGCGAGGGCGACGCCTATCTCGACAACGACCCCTATGGCGGCAACACCCATCCCGCCGACCACACCTTCATGGTGCCGGTCTTCTTCGAGGGCGAGCATCTCTTCACCACGGCGGCCAAATGCCACATGGCCGATATCGGCAATAGCATCCCGTCGAGCTATTTCGCCAAGGCGACCGACGTCTACGAGGAGGGCGCGCTGATCTTCCCGGCGGTGCGCATCCAGCGCGACCACAAGAACATCGACGACATCGTGCGCATGTGCCGCGCCCGCATCCGCATCCCCGACCAATGGTATGGCGACTATCTCGCCGGGCTCGGCTCGGCGCGCATCGCCGAGCGCCGGCTCAAGGAGTTCTGCGCCAAATACGGCAAGGCGGCCGTCAAATCCTTCATCCGCGGCTGGTTCGACTATTCCGAGCGGCGCATGAGCGAGGCGATCCGCAAGCTGCCGCGCGCGCGGCTCGTCAATACCGGGAAGTCCGACCCGCTGGAGGGCATTCTGCCCGAGGGGCTGACGCTCAAGGTGGTGCTCGACATCGACCCGGCCGAGGCGCGCATCCATGTCGATCTCCGCGACAACCCGCCGAGCGTCGCCTGCGGCCTCAACACCTCGCGCTCGGCCGCGACCAGCTCGGTGGTGGGCGGCATCTTCAACAGCCTGGAGAACGACATCCCGCGCAATGCCGGCTCGTTCCGGCGCCTGAGCTTCGCCTATGCCGAGGACAGCGTCGTGGCGGCACCGGTCTTCCCGCATTCCTGCTCGGTCGCCACCACCAACGTCTCCGAGCGGCTGGTCAACATCACGCAATCCGCCTTCGCCAAGCTCGGCCCCGGCCACGGTCTCGCCGAAGGCGGCACCGGCCTTGGCGCCGGCATGGCGGTGCTTTCCGGGAAGGACCACCGCCACGCCAACGCGCCCTACGTCAACCGCATGATGCTGTCGACCAATGGCGGGCCGGCGAGCCCGACGGCCGATGGCTGGGTCAATTACGCCATCCCGGTGATCGCCGGCCTCATGTATCGCGACAGCGTCGAGGTCGACGAGCTGAAGCACCCCTTCCGCGTGGTCTCGCTCGGCCTGGTGCCGGATTCCGCCGGCGCCGGCCGCTTCCGCGGCGCGCCGGCGCAGGAGATCGTCTACACGCCGGTCGAGAATCCGGTGACGGTGATCATTCCCTGCGACGGGCAGTTCGCGCCGCCGCGCGGCGTCAATGGCGGCGACGACGGCACGCCGGGCGAGACCTGGCTCATCACCCGCAACGGCGACGAGACGCGCCTGCCCAATCTGGTCAACCGCCAGGTCGCCAAGGGCGAGGCGATCCGCGGCCGGGACAGCAGCGGCGGCGGCTATGGCGATCCGCTGTCGCGCGATCCGCAGCGCGTGCTGGTCGACGTGCTGGAAGGCTGGGAGTCGCGCGAGAAGGCGCGCGACATCTATGGCGTGGTGTTCGCGGGCAGCATCGAGGACGAGAGCCTGGCGGTCGATCCCGACGCGACCGAACGGCGGCGCACCGAGTTGCGCGAGCGCGGCTGAGCCCTGCTCTACGGCGTCATGTAGTGGCGGCGCGTCTTGGGGTCGTAGCGCAGGCTGCCGTTGAGGAAGATCTTGTGGCGCTCGAAATACCACTCCTTGACCGGCGCCGGCGGCGGCGTCAGGTCGACGTCCTCGCCGCCCTTGAACACATGGTCGAAGCGGGAGGGGGCCATGAGCAGGCGGATATCGCTGAGCGGATTGCCGTCGACCACGATCACATCGGCATAGCGGCCCGCCTCCAGCCGGCCGACGCGATGGCCGAAGCGCTTCAGCACGCGTGCCGCGCCCAGCGTCGCGCTGTGGATCGCCTGCAGCGGCGAGAGGCCCAGGAGATCGACGAAGATCGCCAGCTCCCGCGCATGCCAGACGCCATAGGGCACCGGCGACCAGCCGCTTTCCGAGCCGCAGACCAAGGGCACGCCGGCGCGATGGGCCGCGGCGAGGTTGCGCGAGGCCGCCTCGACCTCGCGCTTGAACGCGTCGATGCCCGAGACGCCGGCCATCACGTCGCCGGCATCGATCAGATTGACCAGCAGGGTCAAGGTTGGGGTGATGATGGTCGATGCCGGCGATCTCTTCGACGAGTTCGTGGTGCAGAACCTGACCGATCCCGAGAACCTCGCCTCGGTCCTGCTGCAGGCGGTGCCGCTGATCTGCGTCGGGCTGTCGGCGGCGGTGGGCTTCCGCGTGCGCTTCTGGAATTTGGGGCTCGAGGGCCAGATGATCTGCGGCGGCATCGCCGCCACCGCGATCACCATCTTCGATGTCGGCCCGGTTTGGCTGCACCTGCCGCTGATGCTGGCGGCGGCGCTGCTCGGGGTCCGGGCGGTCGTGCTCGATGGCGGCTTCACCGATTGCTGCGTGCTCAACGCCGCCTTCGACGCCAGCAACCTCAACTACCGCGTTGTCGTGCTGCGCGATCTCGTGCGCGGCACCGATCCCGCGCTCGAGGATGCGGCGCTCAAGATCGTCTCGCTGCATCTCGGGCTGGTCATGGACGCGGAGGCCTTGCTGGCGCAGTGGCGCGCGGCCTAGCGCGACGCCGCAGGCGTCGTCGCTGGCGGGCGCCAGCGCCCCGGACTTGATCCGGGGCGCGAAAGCCCGCGCGGTGGGGCTAACCGGGGTCTACCGGGTCATTGCATCTGCGACGGCACCGTCCGCGAGGCGGGGCTGTCGAGGAACCACTGGTTGCCGCCGTAGCTCGATGCGGCGCCGTTGGAGACGCCGAAATGCAGCGTGGCGCCGCCGATATGCATCGTCGTCCCGCTGTCTTCCGATTGCTGGCTGAGGAAGCTCCGGCCCTGCGGGTTCACCGGGGCGTTGCTGTCGGGGTCGGTCAGGTTCATGCCGTCCGGGTTCCGGCTGGTCTGGAGGGTAAGCGCCGAGGCCGCGGGCGCGGCGGCCAGAAGCGCCACCACCAGGGCGGCGGGAAAGGTTAACGGCGCACGCATGGGCAGCCTCGCAAATGATCCGGCCAAAACAGCATACTCCCCTCCGCCGGCCGGCGCAAAGGCTGGCCTCCGGGGGTAGTGCCTCAGTTTGAATTGTAACAGGCGCGCCAGCGGCGAAGCGCCACAAGCGCCCAGACAGCCTCGACCAAGCCGAACGGCCAAGCTCCTTGTAGAAAGCCGTAGGCGGACCCAAGGCCGCATGATCCCGCGAACGCGAGAACGAACCAATGACTCCTGCGCTCGAGTGCGTAGCAGACCAGCATTGCAGTTACGGCAAATAGGCCGAAGGCCGTTAAGCGGTCCATACGTCAGCCGATGACAAGATCGCCCAGGCACCACCCCGGCGGGCTCTCACGGCGCGAAGGTCACCGTGACCTTGTGCACCGGGATCCCGGCCGCCCGGGCGGCCGGGGCGCGCGGCACCTCTTTGATGCGGTCCGCGGCGATCCCGGCCGCGACCAGCGCCCGGACGACCGCAGCGGCGCGCTGCTCGGCCAGCGCGGTATCGGTCCCGGTATCGGCATCGCCATAGCCGGCGACGGCGATCGACGCCGGGTGCTGCCGGGCGGCGAGATCGGCGATCAGGGCGACGATCTTCTGCGCCTCCGGCGTCAGCTGCGCGGCGCCGGTGCCGAAGAGGATGACGAATTCCTGCGGCTCGGCACGGGCGCCGGGGGCGTGCGGCGGCAGCAAGGCCAGCAACGCCACAAGGACGATCCGGGCGGCTCGGCGCATGACTTCTCTCCGTGCAGCGGGTGAGGCGCCCAGAATGCCGGGGCGCCACGCCATCGTCCAGCGGGCATCGGCCGCATCAGGCGCAGGGCGGCGGCTGCGTCTCCAGCGGCGAGGGCGGGGCGCAGCCGCCCGCGGCGCTGTTGTCGTTGGCCGGGCGCCGCCGCATCGCGGCGCCGTCGCCCTCGATCGAGACGCGCGCGACCCGCACCAGCGCGGCGAGGGCCTCGAGCCATGGCGTGCTCATCGTGACGATCCTTCTTGCCTCAGAGGAGCGCGCGGCGGAAGGAGCTTGGCGTGCGGCCGGTGAGCCGGCGGAAGGCGGCGGTGAACGAGCTGGTCTCGCCGAACCCCACCTCGAGCGCGATCTCGGTGACGGAGAGCTCGTCGGCGGCGAGCAGGCTCTTGGCGCGCTCGATCCGCCGCCCGGTATGATAGCGGTGCGGCGGCGTGCCCAGGGTCTGCTTGAAGGCGCGGGCGAAATGGAACGGGCTCAGCCGCGCCAGCGCCGCCAGCGTCGCCAGCGACAGCTCGTCCGCCACATGCTCTTCGATGTAGTCGGTGACCCGCTTCTGCTGCCAGGGGGCGAGGCCGCCCTGGACCGCCGGCGCGCTCGGCGCGACCCCGGCATCCACCCGCATCAGCTCGTGCAGCAGCACCACGCTCAGCGCCTCGGCGTAAAGCGCGTCCCGGGGGCCGGCACCGCCGATCTGCGCCTTGAGCTTGGCGGCGGTCGCCCAGAGCGCGGCGTCCTCGAAGAACAGCCGCGGCCTCAGCGCGCGCTCGGCAAAGCGCAGCGCCGGGTCGAGCAGCGGGGCCGCGGGATCGATGTGGAAATAGCTGACGCTGGTGAGGAGGCGCGGGCTCTGCCAGCCGGCAAAGCTGAGACCCGCGGGAATGAAGCTCAGCTTGCGGCTGAAGACGCGCAGCGTCGAGCGCGGCAGGCCTTCCACCACGGTCTCGCCGTCATGCCGCTCCGCGCGCTCGCTGGCGATGAGCAGGTGGCACGAGGATCTGAGGCCGTACTCGAAGGGGACGTTGCGGATGACGTCCACGGTCTCCGCCGCCAGCCCGCGCCATTGGGCATGGCGGCGCCGCACGATCTCCGGCGGGCTGAAGGCGACGGATGGGCTCGAGCGTTCGGAAGGATTGCTGACATGCGCGTCTGGCATGACCGGCTCCGCGATTCTGCCGTTGTCGCAGAAGGCGCCGCCCGATGTCGCTCCTGCTGCTTTGGGCTGGGATTGGATTGGCTCGTATCGCCGGCCGAGCCGGTTCTATCCAGGCCTGTTGTGCAATGCAGTATGGCGATCAGCGCGGGTTAAGGCGTCGCTGATGGTGCGAGGCGGAAGGCCAACCGGTGGTCGTTGACGGGCTGACCCTGATTGACGGTCTGCCAGGGATGGGTGCCGCCGCTCTGCCAGGGATCGGCGCCGGTCACATAGAAGTCGGCACCGCCGTTGCGGGCGCTGTGTGCCGCCGCCACGGCAAAAACGCCGTAGAACACTGCCAAGACGAGGACAAGACCAAGCAGCAGAAATTCCGGCAGGTTGCGCTGCAGCGGCGATAAATATTTCAACATGATGACATCCAGCGGGTTGGTCGAGTAGAGTTGACGGCCGATAGATTGGCCGCGGCAAGCCCGGGCACAATCAGCGCTGGCGGCAATTCACTATTTCCGGATCGCGAATAGTTGGCGGGAACTCAGCTCGGCCGCAGCGGCCGTGTCTCCGGCATGGCGCGCCAGACCAGCAGCATCGCCACCATCCCGGTCAGGGCGAGGCCAGCAAAGGCCGCGGGGTCGCCGAAATGGTCGGCGGTCCAGCCGCCCAGCGTGGTGCTGGCGGTGGCGCCGATGCCGATGGCGAAGCCGATGAGGCCGAGCGACAGGTTGAAATGCCCGGACCGGCCGGCGATGTCGCTGGTCACCAGCGGCACCATGACCCCGAACGACGCCCCGGCGACGCCGTCGAAGGCCTGCACCAGCACGATGAGGACGGGATCCCGCACCAGCGCGAACAGCACGCCGCGCAGCGGCAGCATGGCGAATCCCAGCAGCAGTACCAGCCGCCGGCCGCGCGCCTCGGCGAGCAGGCCCAGCCGCGGCGACAGCAAGGCCACCAGCAGCTGCGGCAGCACGATGCAGGCGGCGATGAGCAGGCTGGCGCTGGCGCCCGCCCGCCGGGTCAGCGTCGTGCTCGCCAGCGGCAGCATGGCGGCGTTGGAGAGGGTGAAGAGCATGGCGCAGGCGGCGAAGACGAGGAGCCGCCGGTCGGTCAGCACGCGCAGCCCGCTGCGCTCGCCGCGGCGCCGCGACCGGCGCCGCGCCTCGCGGTGGATCGGCCCATCGAGGTTCGTCAGCGGCACCAGCGCGACCAGCGCCGGCAAGGTCAGCGCCGCGGTCAGCACGAACACCGCCCGGTTCGAGACGTAATAGCCGCACAGCCCCATCAGCGCCGCGCCCAGCCCGTTGCCGATCGAGGCATAGCGCGCATTGCGTCCTAGCCGCAGGCCGAACACCGCCTGGCCGACCACCGCCAAGCTCATCGCGGCGATGGCGGGGGTGAGCGTGCAGCTGGAGAAGCCGTGCAGGATCTCGGCGAGATAGACGAAGAGCGGCGAGGGCTGCACTGCGAACATCACCGCGCTCGCGGTGAAGGCGAGGATGCTGATGGCGGCGGCGATGCTCTTGCGCTGCACGGCGTCGACCAGCGCGCCGGCCGGCACCTGGCTCGCCATGGCGGTGGCGGTGCCGAGGCTGAGGGCGAAGCCGATCGCCGTCTGGGTCCAGCCCTGCGCCGTCAGGTAGACGACGATGAACGGGCCGAAGCCGGTCTGGATATTGGCGACGAAGAGGTTGAGCCAGTCCAGGCCGCGCTCGGCGGAGCGCGGCACCGCCGGCACCAGCCGGGCGTCGCTGGCCTGCTGCACCACGCCCATGATCCGGTCATTTGCTGCTATCGTGAGACACCGAGCCGCCTTCCGCGGGCGGCGGTCCGACCATCTGCATCGGCTGGACCGACGGCTTGAACTCGGGCGCCGCCTGCACTTCGGCGCGATTGAGCGAGAGCAGGATCGGCGCGTCGTGGTTGTCGGGGTTGAATTCCAGCAATTGCCAGTCGATGGCGATCTTGCGGCTGCCGACGCCGAGGAAGCCGCCGAAATCGATCACCGCGCCGAGCGGTATGCCGCTGCGATCGACCAGCACGTCGACCACCATGCCCATATCCGCGCCCTGGGGGTCGCGCACCTTCTTGCCGAGGATGGCGACCACATCGTTGGGTTTCAGCGTCTCGAGATTCTTCGGCACCTGCGGCGCCTTGGCCTGGGCGGCGGGCTTGGCCGCGGGCGTGGCCGGCTTCGCCTCGGCCGCCGGCGCGGCCGGCTTCGCCGCGGCCGCCGGCGGTGGCGGGGCCTGCTTGGCGGCGGGCGCCGGGCTGGCCGCGGCCGGGGGCGATGCCGGCGGCGCCGCGGCGGGCGGCGGGGCGGGTTGGGCCGCGGCCGGGGGCGTTGCCGGCGCCGGCGTCCCGGCGGGGGCGTCGGCGCCGGCGAGGCAGAGCGCCAGAGCCGCGCCCAGCAGCGCGCGGCGGGCGGCGCTCATGCCCGCCTCGGCGCCGTGAGCTGGCGCAGGTACATGCGGCTGTAGATGCCCTTGCGCCGCAGCAGCTCGGCCGACGGTCCGTCCTCGACGATGCGGCCGCGCTCGAGCACCAGGATGCGATCGAAGCTATCGAGCGTCGACAGCCGATGCGCGATGGCGATCACCGTGCGGCCCTTCACCAGCCGCACCAGCGCTTCCTGGATCAACTGCTCGGATTCGGTGTCGAGCGCGGAGGTCGCCTCGTCGAGCAGGATGATCGGCGCGTTGCGCAGGAAGGCGCGCGCGATGGCGAGGCGCTGGCGCTCGCCGCCGGAAAGCTTCAGCCCGCGCTCGCCGATGATGGTGTCGAAGCCCTTCGGCAGGCGCGCGATGAACTCGGTGCAGCGCGCCGCCTCGGCCGCGCGATAGACGTCCTCGTCGGTCGCGTCGGGCCGGCCGTAGCGCAAATTCTCCAGCACCGAGCGGTGGAACAGCGAGATGTCCTGATGCACCACCGCGATCGACTGGCGCAGGCTCTGCTGCGTCACCTGCGAGATGTCCTGCTCGTCGATCAGCACCTCGCCGGAATCGGGATCGTAGAGCCGCTGCAGCAGCGCCAGGATGGTCGATTTCCCGGCACCCGAGCGGCCGACCAGCCCGACCTTCTGGCCGGACGGGATGTGCAAGGTGAAATCCTGCAGCACCCGCTCCCCGTCGGGGTAGCTGAAGCAGACGCCGCGGAAGGCGACCGAGCCGCCGAGATCGATCAGCGGCTTGGCGTCGGGCAGGTCCTTCATCTCGTGCGGCAGGCCCAGCACCTGGATCGCCTCGGCGAGCTTGGCGAAATGCTGCACCAGCTCGACCATGGCCATGGCGAAGTCGCGCGAGGCGTGCAGCACGGTGAAGCCCAGCGTCGTGGTCAGCACCACGTCGCCGGTGGTGATGCGCCCGGCATGCCACAGGCTCACCGACCAGATCAGCACGCCCGCCGTCACCATGAACACCGAGACCGCATGCAGCAGCCTGAGCCGCTCCAGCGCGCGCAGGCTCTCGCGCTGCGCCGACATCTCGTGCTCGATCTCGCGCGACAGCCGGCTCTGCTCGCGCTGCGCCGCGCCGAAGGCGCGCACCAGCCCGATATTGGCGACGACGTTGGTGAGATTGCCGGTGACGGCGGCGGCGCGGCCGGCGAAGCGCTGGTGCAGGTGGCGGCCGCGCGCGGCGAGGCGGGCGATCACCAGCCCCAGCACCAGGACCACGACGAAGAGCGCCGCCGTGATCTGCCAGTCGATGAGGCCGAGCACGGCGATGCTGCTGATCACCGCGGCGGCCGGCGGTATCGTCGTCCAGGTGAGCGAGCTCTCGATGCTCCAGGCGGCATTGGCCGCGGTAGTGATGCGCGCCGCGAGCGCGCCGGGGAAGCGGTCGGTGAAGTAGCGCGTGCCGTGGCCCGACAGATGGTCGAAGAGGTCGAGGCGGAGGTCGCCGCCGACGGCGACGAAGGCATAGGCGGCGATCCAGCCGGCGAGCCGCCACAGCAGGTTGTCGCCGGCGACCAGCGCCAGCAGCACCACGACGCTGCCCCAGAGCACGGTCTCGCCGGGCGTGCCATGGCTCAGCACGTCGACCAGGGTCTTGACCGCGTATTGCGAGGCGATGGCGCAGCCGACGGCGCTCAGCACCGACAACAGCACGACGAGGTGGCTCCAGGGCCGCCGCAAGACGTAATGCAGCAGGAACCGCGCCGCGCCGCGCGAGGCGTAGCTCGGCAGCTCCGTCCCCCCCGCCTCGGGTCCCTCCTGCTCGCTCTCCACGGGCACCTGCCTGTTCTCTGACATCAACGACCGTCTTCGCGCCGCGTCCCACCCCTCACGTCGTGAGCACGATCTCGACCTCGCCCTCGCGCCGGGCGACGTGCAGCGCCACGTCATCCTCGCGCCGCTCCAGCAGTAGGTCGACACTGGCCGCGCCGAGCCGCAAATTCGACACACGCAGCCTGTCGAGCCAGACCGGCAGCGTCGGCCGCAGGAACGAGATGCGCGGGCGCTGCGGATCGAAGGAGATGCCGAGCAGCGCGCCGAGGATCGCGAACACCGTGGCGGAGGCCCAGGCCTGCGGCAGGCAGGCGACGGGATAGGCGGTGGGGCCGGTGCCGGGGCGCCGCGCGAAGCCGCAGAACAGTTCCGGCAGGCGCTTCAGCTCGATGAACAGCGCGGCATCGAACAGGCCGGTGAGCACGCGCGCCAGCGGCCGGCGCAGGCCGTAGCGGCCGAAGCCCATCGCGATCAGGGCGTTGTCGTGCGGCCAGACCGAGCCGTTGTGGTAGGACATCGGGTTGTAGCGCGCCTCGCCCTCCGCGATCGTGCGCACGCCCCAGCCGGAGAAGGCTTGCGGCGTCATCAGCGCCTCGGCGACGCAGGCCGCCCGCTCCGGCGTGGCGATGCCGCTGAACAGGACCTGCCCGGCATTGGAGGAGCGCACGGCGCAGGGCCGCTTGTCGCGGTCGAGGGCGAGGGCGTAGGTGCCGAGCCCCTCGCACCAGAACGCCGCCTCGAAGCGTTCGCGCAGCCGCTCGGCGCTGACCGCGAGTTCGGCCGAGCGCGGCACGTCGCCCAGCGCCTGGGCGAGGCGGGCGGCGCCGAGATAGGCGGCATAGGCATAAGCCTGCACCTCGGCGAGTGCGATCGGCGCTTCGGCCAGGCTGCCATCGGCATGGAAGATCGCGTCGTTGCTGTCCTTCCAGCCCTGGTTGACCAGGCCGTTCACCGATTTGCGGTCGTATTCGAGAAAGCCGTCGCCGTCGATGTCGCCGTACTCCACCATCCAGCCCAGCGCCGCCTCGATGCTCGGCCAGAGCGCGCGCACCAGCTCGAGATCGCCGGTGCGCGCGTGGTAGGCCGCGGCCAGCACGACGAACAGCGGCGTCGCGTCGACGCTGCCGTAGTAGCGGCGGAACGGCACCTCGCCCAGCATCGCCATCTCGCCGCGGCGCATCTCGTGCAGGATCTTGCCGGGCTCGGCGTCGCTCGCCGGCTCGCGCGTGGTCGCCTGGCGCGCCGCGAGGAAGCGCAGCGTGCCGGCGGCCAGCGCCGGGTCGAGCCACAGGCACTGGAGCGCCGTGATCAGCCCGTCGCGGCCGAAGGCGGTGGAGAACCAGGGGATGCCGGCATAGGCGTAGAGCCCCTGCGGCGTCTCGGACACCAGCATGTCGAGATCGGCGCGCGAGCGGTTGAGCAGGTCGTTGAAGGTCTCGTGGCTGCTGTAGAGATGGGCGGCGCGGGCCTGGCGCTCGGCGCCGCGCCGCGTCGTCTCGGCGAGGCTCGCCTCGCGCGACAGCGCACGCGGCCGGCGCTCGCCGCGCTGGCAGCGCGCGGTGACGCTGATGATCCTCGTCCCTTCCGGCGGCAGCTCGATCGGCCAGCGCGCCCAACGCCGATCGATGGTGTCGGGCGGCGGATCGAAGGCGAAGTGGGTGCGCCGCGCCAGGTCGTCGAGGCCGAGATAGGCCAGCGTCACGCCGGCGGGCGTGCGCTCGTCGGCGAGGTGCTGGCCGTGGCGGCGCCGCACCGAGCCGCGCAGCTCGAAGACGTCGATGAAGTCGGCGTCGAAATGCAGCGCCAGCGAGAACCGGGCCGCCTCCTGCGCAAAATTGCGCAGCTCGAATTGCGCGAAGAGCGCGGCCTCGCCGAGCAGCACGCTGCCCAGGATGTGCACGCTGGCGCGCGGCAGCCGCAGCCGGCCTTCGGCCATGAGATCGGGATTGGCGAGGTCGGCGGCCAGCACGGCGTTGTCCTCGCTGACCGTCGAGGAGAGCAGAAGCGGCCGCACGCCGTCGATGGTCAGCACCAGCTGCGAGACGTAGCGCGTGTCCTCGAAGAACAGCCCTTCGGCCGAGGGTGCGGTCGCCTGGGCGTTGCCGAAGGGATCGAGCACGGCGAAGCAATCATCCTGCTTCAGCACGTGCGGACGGTAGGCGGCGAGGGCCTCGGTCGCCGGAATGTAGAAGGGCGAAACCGTGGCGCCCGCGCCGGTCTGGGCAGCCCGCGCCGATCCCACCGTCACACCACCGCCGCCTTCAGCGGGCGCTCGCGCGCGATCAGGCCGCGATAGACGGTGACGTAATCCTCGGCCATGCGCCGCGCGGTGAAGCGCTGCTCGAAGGCCCGGCGGACGCGGCCGCGGTCGAGGCCGGGAAGCCGCCCGACCGCGGCGGCAGCCTGCTCCTCGTCATCGACGATGAAGCCGGAGACCCCGTCCTCCACGACCTCGGGCACCGAGCCGTTGCGGAAGGCCACGACCGGCGTGCCGCACGCCATCGCCTCGATCATCGAGAGGCCGAAGGGCTCGCGCCAGGCGATGGGGAAGAGCAGCGCCTCGGCGTTGCCGAGGAACTCGCTCTTGGCGTCGTCGCCGATCTCGCCGATGAAATCGACATGCGGCTGCGCCAGCAGCGGCTCGATCCGGCTGGTGAAATACTCGCGGTCGACCTTGTCCACCTTGGCCGCGATCTTGAGCCGCTTGCCGGCCCTGGCGGCGATGCGGATTGCCGCGTCCGGCGCCTTTTCCGGCGAGATGCGGCCGATGAAGGCGAGATAGCCGCCGCCGCCGGCGCCGGGCACCAGGGCGTGCTCGGGGATGCCGTGATAGACGGTCGAGACATAGTTCGCCTGCGGCAGCGGCTCGCGCTGGGAGTCCGAGATCGAGACCACGGGGACGTCGTTGAAGAGGTCGTAGAGCTGCTGCAGCTCCGTCAGGTCGAGCCGGCCATGCAGCGTCGCCAGGAACGGCACGCCGAGGCGCTTCAGGACGGAATAGCCGATGTAGTCGACATGCAGGTGGATGACGTCGAAGCTGTCGGCGCATCGCGCCACCGTCTCGACCAGCGCCATATGCGGCGCGATGCTGTCGCGGATGCGCGGGTCCAGCCGCAGCGCCTTCGGCCAGGCCGCTTCGAGCTTCGCCGCCGTCATGCTGTCGCCGCTGGCGAAGAGGGTGACGTCGTGGCCGAGCGCCACCAGCTCGTCGGCGAGATAGGAGACGATGCGCTCGGTCCCGCCATACAGCTTGGGCGGCACGGCTTCCGTCAGCGGCGCAACCTGTGCGATCTTCATCTGCTCTCCCATCCGTTCGCGCAACGGCATCCCCTCCCTGATGAGAGGGTGCCCCGGGCTAATGGACGCCAAAGCGATGATCCGCGTTCCCCTGAATCGTCATCGCCGCGCGATACTGCGGCCAGATGCCGCGCCGCGCCGGCTGCAGCCCAACCAGCGGGCGCCAGCGCGCATCGCCAACAGGCGCAGTGGTTGCGCGCTGGCTCGAGATCAGTGATTGGAAAACGACGGCGGGTGGAGGCAGGCCTATCCGAGCGCGGCACGGTCGAGCGCGGTCGCCGGCTGCTCCGTCGTTGCCGCGATGAGGGCGGCGAGCTTCTCCAGGCGATAGGGCTTGTCGATCCGCGGCACGTCGGGATTGCGGCCGGCCGGCAGATCGGCATAGCCGCTGGCGAGGATGACCGGCAGCCCCGGCCTGAGCTCGCGCAGCTTCTCGGCCAGCTCCAGCCCGGTCATTCCGGGCATGGCATGGTCGGTGATGACGAGATCGATCTTCGGCTCCAGCCGGATCACGTCGAGCGCCAGCGCGCCCGAGGGCGCCACCAGCACGCGGTGGCCGAGCTGCTCCAGCATCGCCACCGTCGAGGTCGTCACCATGGGGTCGTCATCGACGAAGAGGACGCGGCGCGAGGGCGTCGGGCCGATCGTCGCCGGCGTCATCGGGCGCGCGGCGCGCGCCTCGCCGATATCCGCCACCGGCAGCCACAGCTCGACCGTCGTGCCCGTGCCCATCTGGCTCCACAGCCGCGCCGCGCCGCCCGATTGCGCCGCCAGGCCATAGACCATGGAGAGGCCGAGCCCGGTGCCCTTGCCGATCCCCTTGGTGGTGTAGAACGGCTCCGGTGCGCGCTTCAGCGTCGCCTCGTCCATGCCGGCGCCGCTGTCGGCGACCACGATCGCGACATAGTCGCCCGCCGCCAGGTTCGGCACCTGATCGGCCGCCACGCCGTCGCGCCGCGCCGCGATGGTGAGCCGGCCGCCCGTCGGCATCGCGTCGCGCGCGTTGAGCGCGAGGTTGAGGATGGCGAGCTCGAGCTGGTTGGGATCGACGCGGATGAGCGGCAGGCTCGCCTCGAACTCGACGCCGATCTCGATCGTCGGCCCGAGCGAGCGGCGCAGCATGTCCGCCATGTTGTTGATATGGCGGCCGACATCCACCGCCTCCGGCCGCAGCTCCTGGCGCCGGGCGAAGGCGAGCATGCGCCGCGTCAGCGTGGCACCGCGCTCGGCCGCCTGGATGGCGCCGTCGACCAGGCGACGCACGGTCGGGTCGCCGCCGACGTTGTGGGCGATGAGGTCGAGATTGCCCAGGATCGCCATGAGCACGTTGTTGAAATCATGCGCCACGCCGCCGGTGAGCTGGCCGAGGCTCTCCATCTTCTGCATCTCATGCACCTGCGCCAGGGCCATCTCGCGCTCGCGCGTGCGCTCCTCGACCCGGCGCTCGAGATCGGCGTTGGCCTGCGCCAGCTCCGCCGTGCGCTCCTCGACGCGGTGCTCGAGCTCGGCGTTGAGCAGTTCGAGCTGCCGCGTCTTGCGGTAGAGCTCGGCGAACACCCTGACCTTGGCGCGCAGCAGCTCCGGCACGACCGGCACCGGCACGTAGTCGACGCCGCCGTACTCGTAGCCCTTGAGCCGGTCGAGGTCGGTCATGGCGACGGCCGAGACGAAGATGATCGCCGTCGTCTGGAAGCGGGGATGGTCGCGGATCAGCGCCGCCAGCTCGAAGCCGTCGAGATCCGGCATGATGACGTCGATCAGGACGACGGCGATGTTCTTCTTCAGCAGCTGCTCGAGCGCTTCGCGCCCGGACCCCGCCATGATCAGGTTCTCGCCCAGCTCGGTCAGGATCGCCTCATAGGCCAGCAGCTTCGCCGGCTGGTCGTCGACCAGCAGGATGTTGACCGGTTCGTTGCTGTCCATGCTTTCGTCTCGTCAGCGATGCAGCCACATGCGCAGTGCCGACAGCAGCTGCTCGGTGTTGACCGGCTTGGCGAGATAGTCCGAGGCGCCGGCCTCGAGGCATTTCTCGCGGTCGCCCTTCATCGCCTTGGCGGTGAGCGCGATGATCGGCAGGCGGCGGAACGCGGGATTGGCGCGGATCACCTGCATCGTCTCGTAGCCGTCCATCTCCGGCATCATGATGTCCATCAGCACGATGGCGACGTTCGGGGTCGTCTCGAGCAGCCCGATCGCCTCGCTGCCGGTCGTCGCGGTCAGCACCTGCATGCCGCGCCGCTCGAGCACGCTGGAGAGCGCGAAGATGTTGCGGGCGTCGTCGTCGACCAGCAGCACGGTCTTGCCGACGAGATCCTCGTCGGAGCTGTGCAGCCGTCTCGAGCATGCGCTGCTTCTCCGCCGGCAGGTGCGACGACCACCCGGTGCAGGAAGAGCGCGGTCTCGTCGAGCAGGCGCTCGGGCGATTCCACGCCCTTGACCACGACGCTGCGCGCCATGGTGTGGAGCTGCGCGTCCTCCTCGGGCGAGAGCTCGCGGCCGGTGAAGACCACGACCGGCAGGTCGCCCAGCGCGGCGTCGTCGCGGATGCAGCTCGAGCAGCTCGAAGCCCGACATGTCGGGCAGCCGCAGATCGAGCACGACGCAATCGACCGCTTCCTGCCGCAGCAGCGCCAGCGCCGCCTGCCCGGTCTCGACCGGCAGGATGTCGATGTCGTCGTGGCCGAGCAGCTCGGTGATGCTCATGCGCTCGGCGGCGTTGTCCTCGACCACCAGCAGGCGCTTGCTGCGCGGCTGCGTGTACTCCTTGATCTTGGCCAGCGCGTGCTCCAGCCCTTCGGTGGTGGTCGGCTTGGTGATGAAGGAGAAGGCGCCGCGCGCGAGGCCGTGCTGGCGGTCCTCGTCGAGCGTCAGGATCTGCACCGGGATGTGCCGCGTCGCGGGATTCTGCTTGAGCTGGCTCAGCACCGTCCAGCCCAGCATGTCCGGCAGGAAGATGTCGAGCGACACCGCGCTCGGCTGGAACTCGCGCGCCAGCGCCAGCGCGTCGGCGCCGCGCGCCGCGATCAGCACCTTGAGCCCGCTGTCGTGGGCGAGGTCGGCAACGATGCGCGCGTAATGCGGGTCGTCCTCGACGATCAGCAGCACGGTATCGCCGGGCTGGATGGCGGCGCGGTCGTCGGGCACCTGCTCGACCGGGATCTCGGCGAGCCCGGTGGCGACCAGCGCGTCGGCCTGGACCGGCGCGCTCGGCAGCGCGCCGGGGCGCTGCCCGCCGGCGGGGCCGGTGTATTTCAGCGGCAGGTAGAGCGTGAAGGTGCTGCCGGAGCCGGGCGTGCTGCGCAGATGGATCTCGCCGCCCAGCAGATTGGCGAGCTCGCGGCTGATGGCGAGGCCGAGGCCGGTGCCGCCGTATTTGCGGCTGGTGCTGGCGTCGGCCTGCTGGAACGCCTCGAAGATGATCTTCTGCTTCTCCGGCGGGATGCCGATGCCGGTATCCGACACCTCGAAGGCGACCACCGAGGGGGCCTGGCGCAGCATCGGGTGATCCGGGCTCCAGCCGCCGGTGGCGCCGGCGATCGACAGCCGGACGCCGCCCTGATCGGTGAATTTGAAGGCGTTCGACAGCAGGTTCTTCAGCACCTGCTGCAGGCGCTTGCTGTCGGTGGTCATGCTGCGGTCGAGATCGGGGTCGATCTGGACGTCGAAGGAGAGCTGGCGGCTCTCGGCCTCGTGGCGGAACGGCCGCGCCACCATGTCCTGCAGATTGGTGAAGAACACCTCCTCGGCGTCGACCGAGACGGTGCCGGATTCGATCTTGGAGAGGTCGAGGATGTCGCTGATGAGGTTGAGCAGGTCGGTGCCGGCGCCGTGGATGGTGCGCGCGAATTCGACCTGCTTGAGGGTGAGGTTGCCGTCGGGGTTGTCGGCCAGCTGCTGGCCGAGGATCAGGATGCTGTTGAGCGGCGTGCGCAGCTCGTGCGACATGTTGGCGAGGAACTCGGATTTGTACTTCGAGGTCAGCGCCAGCTCGGTCGCCTTCTCCTCGAGGGCGCGCCGCGCCTGCTCGATCTCCTGGTTCTTGCGCTCCACCTCGACGTTGCGCTCGGCGAGCTGCTGCGCCTTCTGCTCGAGCTGCTCGTTGGTCTGCTGCAGCTCGCGCTGCTGGCTCTGCAGCTCGGTGGCGAGCTGCTGCGACTGCTTCAGCAGCCCCTCGGTCTGCATCGTCGCCTCGATGGTGTTGAGCACGATGCCGATGCCGGCGGTGAGCTGCTCGAGGAACGAGACCTGCAGGTCGGTGAAGGCGCCGACCGAGGCGAGCTCGATCACCGCCTTGACCTGGCCCTCGAACAGCACCGGCAGCACGATGACGTTGGCCGGCACCACCTTGAAGAGGCCCGAGCGGATCGGCACCACGTTCGACGGCACCTCGGTGATCAGCATGCGCCTGCCGTCGGCCGCGCACTGGCCGATCAGGCCCTCGCCGACCTGCAGCCGCTCGGCATGGCCGCCCTGCTCGGCGCCGCTGTCCGCGAAGGCCGAGAGCAGCCGCAGGTTCGGCGTCTCGTCGGCATTGACGAGATAGATGACGCCGTTCTGGGCGTTGACCAGCGGCGCCAGCTCGGCCAGCAGCATGCGGCCGACGGTGGCGAGGTCGCGCTGGCCCTGCAGCATGTTGGTGAAGCGGGCGAGGTTGGTCTTGAGCCAGTCCTGCTCGGTGTTGCGCTCCGTCGTCAGGCGCAGGTTGTCGATCATGGTGTTGATGTTGTCCTTGAGCTCGGCCACCTCGCCGCGGGCGTCGACCTGGATCGAGCGGGTGAGGTCGCCCTTGGTCACGGCGGTGGCGACCTCGGCGATGGCGCGCACCTGCGTCGTCAGGTTGGCCGCCAGCAGGTTGACGTTGCCGGTGAGGTCCTTCCAGGTGCCGGCGGCGCCGGGCACGTTGGCCTGGCCGCCCAGCCGCCCTTCGACGCCGACCTCGCGCGCCACCGTGGTCACCTGATCGGCGAAGGTCGCCAGCGTGTCGGTCATGTTGTTGATGGTCTCGGCCAGCGCCGCGACCTCGCCCTTCGACTTGACGGTGAGGTTCTGCTTGAGGTCGCCGTTCGCCACCGCGGTCACCACCTTGACGATGCCGCGCACCTGCTCGGTGAGGTTGGCGGCCATGACGTTGACGGTGTCGGTCAGGTCCTTCCACGTGCCGGCGACGCCGGGCACCTGCGCCTGGCCGCCGAGCTTGCCTTCGGTGCCGACCTCGCGCGCCACGCGCGTCACCTCGCCGGCGAAGGCGTTGAGCTGGTCGACCATCGTGTTGATGGTGTTCTTGAGCTCGAGGATCTCGCCCTTCACGTCGACCGTGATCTTGCGCGAGAGGTCGCCGCGCGCCACCGCCGTCGTCACCTCGGCGATGTTGCGCACCTGGGTGGTGAGGTTGGCGGCGAGCAGGTTGACGTTGTCGGTCAGGTCCTTCCAGGTGCCGGCGACGCCCGGCACCACCGCCTGGCCGCCGAGCCGGCCTTCGGTGCCGACCTCGCGCGCCACGCGCGTCACCTCGGCGGCGAAGGAGCGCAGCTGCTCGACCATCGTGTTGATGGTCTCCTTGAGCTGCAGGATCTCGCCGCGCACGTCGACGGTGATCTTCTTGGACAGGTCGCCGCTGGCGATCGCGGTCGCCACCTCGGCGATGTTGCGCACCTGGCCGGTCAGGTTGCTGGCCATGAAGTTGACGTTGTCGGTCAGGTCCTTCCAGGTGCCGGCGACGCCGGGCACCACCGCCTGGCCGCCGAGCTTGCCTTCGGTGCCGACCTCGCGGCGACGCGCGTCACCTCCGAGGCGAAGGCGTTGAGCTGGTCCACCATGGTGTTGATGGTGTTCTTCAGCTCCAGGATCTCGCCCTTCACGTCGACGGTGATCTTGCGCGACAGGTCGCCGCGCGCCACCGCCGTCGTCACCTCGGCGATGTTGCGCACCTGCGCCGTGAGGTTGCCGGCCATGAAGTTGACGCTGTCGGTCAGGTCCTTCCAGGTGCCGGCGACGCCGGGCACGTTGGCCTGGCCGCCGAGCCGCCCTTCGGTGCCGACCTCGCGCGCCACGCGCGTCACCTCGCCGGCGAAGCGGTTGAGCTGATCCACCATGGTGTTCAGCGTTTCCTTGAGCTGCAGGATCTCGCCGCGCACGTCGACGGTGATCTTGCGCGACAGGTCGCCGTTGGCGATCGCGGTCGCCACCTCGGCGATGTTGCGCACCTGGCCGGTGAGGTTGCCGGCCATGGAGTTGACGTTGTCGGTGAGGTCCTTCCAGGTGCCGGCGACGCCGGGCACCTCCGCCTGGCCGCCGAGCCTGCCTTCGGTGCCGACCTCGCGCGCGACGCGCGTCACCTCGCCGGCGAAGGCGTTGAGCTGGTCGACCATCGTGTTGATGGTCTCCTTCAGCTGCAGGATCTCGCCCGAGACGTTGACGGTGATCTTTTTCGACAGGTCGCCCTGCGCCACGGCGGTCGCCACCTCGGCGATGTTGCGCACCTGGCCGGTCAGGTTGCTCGCCATCGAGTTGACGCTGTCGGTCAGATCCTTCCAGGTGCCGGCGACGCCCTTCACCTGCGCCTGGCCGCCGAGCTTGCCTTCGGTGCCGACCTCGCGCGCGACGCGCGTCACCTCGCCGGCGAAGGCGTTCAGCTGGTCGACCATCGTGTTGATGGTGTCCTTGAGCTGCAGGATCTCGCCCGAGACGTTGACGGTGATCTTCTTCGACAGGTCGCCGCTGGCGATCGCGGTCGAGACTTCGGCGATGTTGCGCACCTGCGCCGTGAGGTTGCTCGCCATCGAGTTGACGCTGTCGGTCAGATCCTTCCAGGTGCCGGCGACGCCGGGCACGTTGGCCTGGCCGCCGAGCCTGCCGTCGGTGCCGACCTCGCGCGCCACGCGCGTCACTTCCGAGGCGAAGGCGTTCAGCTGGTCGACCATCGTGTTGATGGTCTCCTTCAGCTGCAGGATCTCGCCCGAGACGTTCACGGTGATCTTCTTGGAGAGGTCGCCGCGGGCGATCGCGGTCGCCACCTCGGCGATGTTGCGCACCTGCGCCGTGAGGTTGCCGGCCATGAAGTTGACGCTGTCGGTCAGATCCTTCCAGGTGCCGGCGACGCCCGGCACCTGCGCCTGGCCGCCGAGCTGGCCCTCGGTGCCGACCTCGCGCGCCACGCGCGTCACCTCGCCGGCGAAGGCGTTGAGCTGGTCCACCATGGTGTTGATGGTGTCCTTGAGCTCGAGGATCTCGCCGCGCACGTCGACCGTGATCTTGCGCGAGAGATCGCCGCGCGCCACCGCGGTCGTCACCTGGGCGATGTTGCGCACCTGGTCGGTGAGGTTGCCGCACATGGCGTTGACGCTGTCGGTCAGGTCCTTCCAGGTGCCGGCGACGCCCGGCACCAGCGCCTGGCCGCCGAGCTTGCCTTCGGTGCCGACCTCGCGCGCCACGCGCGTCACCTCCGAGGCGAAGGAGCGCAGCTGGTCCACCATGGTGTTGATGGCTTCCTTGAGCTGCAGGATCTCGCCGCGCACGTCGACGGTGATCTTCTTGGAAAGGTCGCCGTTGGCGACCGCGATCGTCACCTCGGCGATGTTGCGCACCTGGGCGGTCAGGTTGCTCGCCATCGAGTTGACGCTCTCGGTCAGGTCCTTCCACACGCCCGTCACTTCGCGCACCTGCGCCTGGCCGCCGAGCTTGCCGTCGGTGCCGACCTCGCGCGCCACGCGCGTCACCTCCGAGGTGAAGACGCTGAGCTGCTTGATCATGGTGTTGACGATGTTGGCCGAGCGCAGGAACTCGCCCTTGAGCGGGCGGCCGTCGACCTCGATCGGCACGGTCTGCAGCAGGTCGCCGCGCGCCACCGCGGCGATCGCGTGCGTCACCGCGGTGGTCGGCCACAGCAGATCGTCGATCAGCATGTTGACCGAGGCCTCCATGTCGCCCCAGGCGCCCGCCGACAGGCCGAACTTGACCCGCTTCTTGGTCTTGCCTTCATGGCCGACGACCTGGCCCACCTCTTCGAGCTGGTGCGCCATGCGCTGGTTGGCGGCGACGATCTCGTTGAAGGCGTCCGCCACCTTGCCGGCGAGCCCGACCTGGTCGCGCGGCAGCCGCACCGAGAAATCGCCCACCCGCACCGACTGCAAGGCGTCCAGCAGCATCTGCAGATCGAAGCTCTCGCCGGGATCCGCGGCATGGCCGTTCCCGCGCGCGGCGACGGCGCGCTTGGCATTCTGCGCCGCGCGGCTGCGGGACGAGCGCTTGAGGTCGATCTGCATGCCGGCTTTGCTGGTCCGAGGCATTCGGGCACTCTCCCACACGTCTCATCAAAAGGCCGGAAATGAGCATCGACTGTACCTGTGCGCCACAGCGCGGCAAAGGCGCCTCGCTTCCCCCTTTGGGGTCAGGATGGACGCCCGCCGGTTTCGCCGCCGCCGGCCGGTTCGCTCAGTCGGGAAAAGCGGCGGAAGTCAGGCGGCGCCGCGGGCCGCCGCCGGGCGGACGGCGGAACGCCGTCGCGCCACGATCTCGGCCAGGATGGAGAGCGCGATCTCGGCCGGCTCGATGCCGTGGATGTCGAGCCCGGCCGGCGCCTTGAGCCGCGCCAGCCGCTCCTCGGCCACCCCCTGGGCGCGCAGCTGCGCCAGCAGCGTCTCGGCCTTGCGCCGGCTGCCGACGAAGGCGACATAGGGGGCCGCGCTGGCCAGCGCCGCGCCGAGCGCCTCGCGGTCGCGCTTGCCCTGGGTCGCGACCACGACCCAATCCTCGGCCGTGACCGCCAGCGGTGCCAGATCGAAACCCGCCGCCCGCTCCTCGATCCCGGCGAAGCCAGCCTGGTCCTCCGGCAGCGCCGCCAGCGCCACGCGATAGCCCAGGCGCCGGGCGAGGTCGGCGAGCGCCTCGGCGACCGGCGAGGCGCCGCACAGCACCAGCCGCGGCGGCCGCCGCATCGGCTCGACGAACAAGTCTATCGTGCCGCCGCTGGGGCAGAAGCTGCGATGGAGCTCGGTGCCGTCGACATCGACCGCGGTGGCGACATCGTCCTTGGGCTTGACCCGGATCAGCCGCGGCGTGCCGTCCGCCAGCACCGCCGCCGCGCTGCGCCGCACCGCGCCCTGGACGCAGCCGCCGCCGAGGAAGCCGCGGATGGCGCCGTCGCGCAGCACCACCGCCTTGGCGCCGGCCTTGGCCGAGGTGGCGTTCTCGGTGCGCACCACGGTGACGACGCAGAAATCCTCGCCGCGCGCGCGCAGCTCCGCGATCAGCGTCAGCGTATCCTCGAGCGGACGGGCCATGGCTTCGTCTCCGTCAGAGCCGCGCCAGCGCGCTTTCGAGCGCGCCGAGGCTGGCCAATGAATGCGCCGCGGCAAAGAGGTCGATATGGGGCATCGCCGCCGCCATGGCGCGCGCCACCGGCGCGTAGTCGCGCCAGCCGAGCAGCGGGTTGAGCCAGACGAGGCAGCGGGCGCGGCGTTTCAGCCGCTCGAGCTCGGCCACCAGCCGCTCCGGCGGGTCGGTGTCGTAGCCGTCGCTCATCACGATCACGATGCTGCGCGAATTGAGCGTCGCGCGCGCATGGCGGTCGTTGAAGGTCTTGAGCGCGCCGGCGATCTCGGTGCCGCCGCCGAAGCCCTCGACCATCAGCGACAGCCGGTCCATCGCCTTGAGCCGGTCGCGCTCGCGCAGCACGTCGCTGATATGGACCAGCCGGGTGTGGAACACGAACGCCTCGGCGCGCAGCCACCCGCCCAGCAGGCCGCGCACGAAGCTCACGAAATAGCGGCTGTAGAGCCGCATCGAGCCCGAGACGTCGAGCAGCAGCACGAGATTGACCGGGCGCTCCGGCCGGCGCTTGCGCAACAGCTCCATCGGCTCGCCGCCCTTGGCGAGGTTGCGCCGGATGGTGCGGCGCAGATCGACGCTGTCGCCGTGGCGCGCCGGCAGGCGGCGCCGGCTCAGGCGATAGCGCAGCGCGCGCGCCAGCCGCTCGGCGAGCGCCTCGGCCTCGGCGATGTCCTCGGCGCTCACCAGCCGGCGCAGATCGGCACGCGCCAGCATCTCCTGCCGGCTCGCCACCAGCCGGCCCTCGGCCGGGGCGGGGGCATTGGCCTCGTCCGCGGCGGCCGGCGCCATCGGTCCCGCCGCCTCGGCACGCGCGCCCGCCGGCGGCGCCTTGCTCCAGATCTCCGGCCGGCCCGCGTCCTGGCGCGCGCCGCCGGCGGCGGGCGCAACCCGCGCCGTCTTCACGCCGCGGCCGAACCAATAGGCGTCGAAGAGGGCGTCGAAGCGCTGCCACTGGCCGCGATCGCCGGTCAGCATGGTCTTGAGCCCGAGCCGCGCCGCGGCCGGATCGCCGGGGTCCGAGGCGCCGAGGAAGGCGAGCGCCGCCTCCGCCTCGCCCGGCCCCACGGCAAAGCCGTTGCGGCGCAGATGCGCCATGAAGCCGCCGAGCCGCGCCGCGGGGCCAGGGACGGGCGCGGTCATGCCACCTGGCCTAGCAGCCGCGCCGTCACCTCGGCCGGCACCGATTTCAGATCTCCCTCGGTCTTGAGCAGGCAGGCGAGGCTCGCCTGGAGCACCGCGGGATCGCCGTCGAGGCGGCGGAAATCGAGGCCCATCAGCGCGCTCGCCCAGTCGAGCGTCTCGGCGATGCCGGGCTTCTTCTCGAGATCCTCGCGCCGCAGCTTCTGGACGAAGCGCACGATCTGCTCGCCCAGGCGCTCGTCGAGGCCCGGCAGCCGCGCGCGCAGGATGGCGAGCTCCTTCGCCTCGTCGGGGAAGTCGAGATAGCTGTAGAGGCAGCGCCGGCGCAGCGCGTCGGAGAGCGCGCGCGTGCCGTTGGAGGTGAGGATGACATGCGGCACCGAGACCGCGCGGATGGTGCCGAGCTCGGGAATGGTGACCTGGAAATCCGACAGGATCTCCAGCAGGAAGGCCTCGAACTCCTCGTCGGCGCGGTCGATCTCGTCGATCAGCAGCACCGGCGGTGTCGGCTGCGAGATGGCTTCGAGCAGCGGGCGGCGCAGCAGATAGTCCATGGAGAAGATGTGGTGCTCGATCTCGTCGGCGGAAACCTGGTCGCGCTCATGGGCGCGGATCGCCAGCAGCTGGCGCTGGTAGTTCCATTCATAGAGCGTGGCGTTGGCGTCGAGCCCCTCATAGCATTGCAGGCGAATGAGCCTGGTGGCGAGCGCCGCGGCCAACGCCTTCGCCACCTCGGTCTTGCCCACCCCGGCCTCGCCTTCGAGCAGCAGCGGCCGCTTGAGCCCGATCGCCAGCGCCAGCGCCATCGCCAGCCCGTCATCGGCGATATAGCCGGCGCGCCGCAGATCGCTCTGCAGATGTTTGTAATTGAGAGTCACGGCGCGACGCGAAGCGTCGTCGCCGGCGGGCGCCAGCGGTTGCTCTTGCAACCGCGAAAGCCCGCACCGCGCCGACAATTCACAGAAAATCCCCTCCCCCCTTGAGGGAGAGGGTAAGGGTGGGGGGCAGCCGCGCGCTCGGATAGCAGACCGACCAGCGGCACCGAGAGCACGGCGAAGGCGACGCCATGGCGCGCTTCGCGCGCCCGACCTTTGTCCTCCGTGTCCTCCGTGCCTCCGTGGTGAGGCCTCAGCTCGCGGCAGGGACCATCGGCTCTACCCGACCAGCCCCAGTCGCTGCGCCGTCTTCCACACCCGCCAATGATCGTGCGGCATCGCGGTGTGGACGAGGCCGAGATGGGCGAAGGCGTCGCAGACCGCGTTCGAGAAGGCCGAGACGCCGCCGACATTGGGCGATTCGCCGACCCCCTTGGCGCCGATCGGGTGATGCGGCGAGGGGGTGGTGGTGTAGTCGGTCTCCCACGTCGGCGTCTCCACCGCGGTCGGCAGGAAGAAGTCGAGCAGGCTCGCGTTCTTCACATTGCCGAGCTCGTCATAGGCGATCTCCTGGCCCATGGCGATGGCGAGCGCCTCGGTGAGGCCGCCATGCACCTGGCCCTCGATGATCATCGGGTTGATGCGCGTGCCGCAATCGTCGAGCGCGTAGAAGCGGCGGATGGACGTGACGCCGGTGTCGACATCGATATCGGCGACGCAGATATAGGCGCCGAAGGGATAGGTCATGTTCGGCGGATCGTAATAGCTCACCGCCTCGAGCCCCGGCTCCATCCCCGGCGGCACCTTGTTGTAGGCGGAGAACGCGATCTCGGCCATGGTCTTGAAGCGCTCGGGCGCGCCCTTGACCTTGAAGCGGTCGATATCCCATTCGAGGTCGTCGTCATGCACCTCGAGCAGGTATGCGGCGATCATCTGCGCCTTGGCGCGGATCTTGCGCCCGGCCATGGCGGTGGCGGCGCCCGCCACCGGCGTCGAGCGCGAGCCATAGGTGCCGAGCCCGTAGGGCGCGGTATCGGTGTCGCCTTCCTCCACCGTGATGTTGGCGGCGGGGATGCCGATCTCCGAGGCGATGATCTGCGCAAACGTCGTGGCGTGGCCCTGGCCCTGGCTGATGGTGCCGAGCCGCGCGATGGCGCTGCCGGTGGGATGGACGCGGATCTCGCAGCTGTCGAACATGCCGAGGCCCAATATGTCGCAGTTCTTGATCGGGCCGGCGCCGACGATCTCGGTGAAGAACGAGACGCCGATGCCCATCAGCGTGCGCGTCTCGCCGCGGGCGAAGGCCTCGCGGTTGCGCCGCTGCTCCTCGCGCAAGGCGCCGTAATCGACCGCCTTCAGCGCCTTGTCGAGGGCGGTGTGGTAGTTGCCGCTGTCGTATTCCCAGCCCAGCGCCGAGCGGTAGGGAAACTGCTCCTGCCTGATCAGATTGCGCCGCCTGAGCTCCGCCGGGTCGAGGTCGAGCTTGCGCGCCAGCACGTCGATCATGCGCTCGATGAAGTAGGACGCCTCGGTGACGCGGAACGAGCAGCGATAGGCGACGCCGCCCGGCGCCTTGTTGGTGTAGACGCCGTCGACCGTGAGATGCGCCACCGGGATGTCGTAGGAGCCGGTGCAGATGCTGAAGAACCCCGCCGGATACTTCGTCGGATCGGCGCAGGCGTCGAAGGCGCCGTGATCGGCGAGCACGTGGCACTCGAGCGCGGTGATGCGGCCGTCCTTGGTCGCCGCGATCTCGCCCGTCATGTGGTAGTCGCGGGCGAACGCCGTCGCCGCCAGGTTCTCCATCCGGTCCTCGATCCATTTGACCGGCACGCCGGTGACGATCGAGGCGACGATCGAGCAGATGTATCCGGGATAGACGCCGACCTTGTTGCCGAAGCCGCCGCCGATATCGGGCGAGATGATGCGGATCTTGTGCTCGGGGATGCCGGAGATCAGCGACGCCACGGTGCGCACCGCATGCGGCGCCTGGAAGGTGCCCCAGACGGTGAGGTGGGAGTTGATCTTGTCCATCGAGGCGACGCAGCCGCAGGTCTCGATCGGGCAGGGATGGACGCGCTGATAGACGATGCGCTCCTTGGCCACCACCGGCGCCGCGGCCAGCGCCTTGGCGGTGCCCGCGGCATCGCCCACCTCCCAGGTGAAGATGTGGTTCGGGTGCCGGCGCTTGCCGTGCGCGCCCTCGGTCTTGCCCCGGAGGTCGTCGCGCAGCACCACCGCGTCGGGCGCCATCGCCTTGGTCGGATCGGTGATCGCCGGCAGCGCCTCGTACTCGACCTCGACCAGCTCGACCGCGTCGGCCGCGGCATAGCGGTCCTCGGCGACGACGAAGGCAATCTCCTGGCCCTGGAACAGCACCTTCTCGTCGGCCAGCACCGCCTGCACGTCGCCGGCCAGCGTCGGCATGTAGTGCAGCTTCAGCGGCTTGAGGTCGGCGGCGGTGATCACCGCCTTGACCCCGGGCACCGCCAGCGCCGCGTCCTTCTTGATCGACTTGATGCGGGCATGGCCGTGTTGCGAGCGCACGAAATCGCCGAACAGCATGCCGGGCAGCTTGATGTCGTCGACGTAATTGCCCTTGCCCTGGGTGAAGCGGGCGTCCTCGACGCGCTTCCTCTTGGTGCCGAGGCCTTCGAGCTTCTGGGTCCGCGCTTCGGCGGTTTCTACGGCGCTCATTCTGCGGCCTCCTTGGCGGCGCTCATCTGATCCGCGGCGGCGCGGATCGCCTTGACGATGTTCTGATAGCCGGTGCAGCGGCAGAGATTGCCGGATATGCCGGCGCGGATCTCCGCCTCGGTCGGATTGGGGTTCTCCTGCAGCAGGCGCCAGGCGCGGGTGATCATGCCCGGCGTGCAGAAGCCGCATTGCAGCCCGTGATGCTCGCGGAACGCCTCCTGCAGCGGATGCAGCGCGCCGTCGGCCGCCGCCATGCCCTCGATGGTGCGCACCGTCCCGCCGCTCGCCTGGGCGACGAAGACGGTGCAGGACTTCACCGACTTGCCGTTGAGATCGACGGTGCAGGCGCCGCAATGGCTGGTGTCGCAGCCGATATGCGGGCCGGTGAGGCGGAGCTCCTCGCGCAGCAGGTGAATGAGCAGCATCCTGGGCTCGGCCATGACCTCGACGGTGCGGCCGTTGACGGTGAGCTTGATCGGCATCTTCGACATGATCTTTCTCCGGGGATCTCAGGCGGCGCGTTCTTTGGCGCGCTGCAGCGCGCGCCGGACCATGATGCCGGCGACATGGGTGCGGAAATCGGCGGGACCGCGCCCGTCGGCGGCCGGCTCGGCGATGGCGGTGGCGTGCTTCACCGCGACATCGATCGCGGCGCGGTCGAGCCGGGTCCCGAGCAGCGACTGTCCGGCCGAGACGGCGAGCAGCGGCGTCCCCGCCACGTTGGTCAGCGCCACCGCTGCAGCGGTGCAGCTCCCCTGCGCCATTGTGAGCACCACCGCGGCCGCGGCGGTGGCGTAGTCGCCGACCTTGCGCTTCTGCTTCTCATAGGCATGGCCGTGGGGCGAGGGCGGCAGCGGGATGCGGATCGCGGTCAGGATCTCGGCCGGGCCCAGCGCCGTCAGGAAGGTGCCGCGATAGAACTCGCGCGCGGCGACCTCGCGCGTCCCCTTGGCGCCGCGCAGGCGATAGGCCGCGCCCAGCGCCATCATCACCGCCGGCATGTCGTTGCCGGGATCGCCATTGGCGACATTGCCGCCGATGGTGCCGAGCGAGCGCACCTGCGGGTCGGCGATCTGCAGCGCCGCCTCGCGCAGGATCGGGCAGCCCGTCGCCAGCAGCTCCGAGCCGATCACTTCCGCCTGCGTGGTCATGGCGCCGATCACCACGCTGTTGCCGTCAGTGCGGATGGCGCGCAGCTCGGCGATGTCCTGGAGATCGACGAGGTGGTCGGGGAGGGCGAGGCGCAGCTTCATCATCGGGATCAGGCTGTGGCCGCCGGCCAGCACCCGTGCCCCGTCGTCATGCGCCGCCAGCAGCGCCACCGCCTCGTCGAGGCTCTTCGGGCGGTGATAGGCGAATCCTGCGGGAATCACTGTTTGTTCCTCCCTGGGCTGTTGCGTTTGCGCGGTCGCGCCGCGACCGCGCTTTTGTCGGCAAGGATGGTGCCGCGCCGGCCGCAGGCGACAGCAAAAACCCACCGCTCCCGGCGCTCTTGCACGAAATGCGGTATGGCTGCACGAATGACGGGCATCGGCACTGCCGCAGATGCGTCATCTTCTTTGGCGTCATGCCCGGGCCGGCCGAAGGCCGAGTCCCGGGCATCCACGTCTTGCTACGAGCGCGCTGCAAGACGTGGAAGGCCGGGACAAGCCCGGCCTTGACGGTCGTAACTGTATCGATGGTTGGTACGTCGCGCGGACTAAATCCCCAGCGCCCGCCGTACCTCGGCGACATGGAAGCGGCTGACCGGAACCAGCGTCTCCTTGATGCTGGGGACGACGAGATAGGCCTTGTCGTCCTTGCGCTGGAAGGCGCGGGCGTGGCGGATGTTGACCAGGAAGCTGCGGTGGGTGCGCAGGAAGGAATGCCCCGCGACATGCGCCTCGACCTTGGAGATCGACCACGGGCAGAAGTAATCCTCGGCGCCGTCGTAGAGCCTGGTGTAGTGCCCTTCCGCCTTGATCGCGTGGATGCGCTCGGCATCGACGAAATAGACGGCGTTGTGCTGCTCGTAGGGCAGCCGCGGCCGCTCGCCGGCGGCCGGCGCCGCGGCCTCGGCGGTCTCGGCCGGGCCGGGCGGCATCGCTGCCGCCAGCCCCGGGGCGGCGCCCGCCGGCTGGAGGCGTTCGCCGGCGCCTTCCAGCGGCAGCGCCGTCAGCAGGAACACGCCGCAGACGATGAAGGCCGCCACCGCGACGATGAGTGCCAGATAATCCGAGGCGATGATCGGCGCCGCCGCGGGCACGGCGTCCTCGAGCCGGGTGAAGCGGGTGAACGCCATGGCCGAGTAGTGCATGCCGGCGATGGTGATGCCGAGCACAACCGCGCCGAGAGAAAGTTGTAAGAGAGTCCTCTTGCCGTAAGCGAGGCGAAGGGCACAGATCGAGAACAGGATGGCGATGGCCGAGGAGACGAAGAAGCCCGTGGGCGCGTAGCTCACCGAGCAATAGCCCGAGACCGCGGCCATGCCGACATAATGCATGCTGACGATGCCGAGCCCGGTCAGGGTGCCGGCCTCGATGGTGCGCAGCAGCGTGCGCTCGCCGACGAACATCATGGCGAGGCCGAAGCCGGTGATCAGGATCGAGATCAGCACCGAGCTCAGCGTGTGGAAGGCGTCGTAGCCCAGCGCGATCGGCAGGCGGATGGCGAGCATGGCGACGAAATGCATCGACCAGATGCCGGCACCCAGCGCGAACGCCGCCTTGGCGATCTGCAGCCGCCGCCGTCCCGGCGGCAACGACCGGAGTCCGCTCGCCAGTCTGAGACCGGTGAACGAGGCCATGACGGCGATCACGACCGACGCCGCCACCATCCAGGGGTCGTAGGTCACAATGAGCATCGTGTCGAACCGTAGCGCCGCCGCTGTCTCGCGGTCGAGACCTTCGCACTGGCATCGGGCCGGCGCAGTATATCAAAATCGCAAGCCCCTTGGCGAGAACAGGAGCCGGCCGGGATCATGGCCAAGCTGAGCGCCGGCCTTCTGCTCTATCGCCGCCGCCCGGCCGGGATCGAGGTGTTCCTGGTCCATCCCGGCGGCCCGTTCTGGGCCAGGAAGGACGCGGGCGCCTGGTCGATCCCCAAGGGCGAGCCGGCGCCCGGCGAGGATCTGCTCGACTGCGCGCGGCGCGAGTTCCGCGAGGAGACCGGCTTCGACGCCGGCGGCGTCGCAGCGCCGCTGCCGCCGGTGCGCCAGGCCGGCGGCAAGGCGGTGCATGGCTGGGCGGTCGAAGGCGATTGCGACGCGGCCGCGGTCAGGAGCAACACCTTTGCCCTCGAATGGCCGCCGCGCTCAGGCCGGATGCAGGACTTTCCCGAGATCGACCGCGCCCAATGGTTCGACCTCGCCACCGCGCGCCTCAAGCTCAACCGCGGCCAGCTCCCCCTCCTCGACGCCCTGGAGCGCCTCCTCGGGTGAGGGGGGATATATTGTCACCTTGGTCTCCCACATCTCCAGGATCGCCTTGCCCGCGAAAGCGGGCATCCAGGGCCTCAAATGCCGCGAGCCGGGCAAGCGGCGACCCAGGGCGAGCGAACGGCGCATGAGCGAGAAACGGCCGTGTGTCTACATTCTTGCGAGCCGACGCAATGGAACCCTCTATGTCGGCGTCACCAGCGACATTGCCCGCCGAGCCTGGGAGCATCGGACGCAGGCGATCGAAGGCTTCACCAAACGCTACAACGTCCACCTACTGGTCTATATCGAGTTCCACGAGTCGATGGCCGAAGCCATGCAGCGCGAGAAACGCATCAAGAAATGGCGACGCGCATGGAAGCTCGCGCTCATCGAACGAGATAACCCGCAGTGGAGAGATCTTTACGACGATCTCATGCTGTAGAATAATCGCCTTGCCCGCGAAAGCGGGCATCCAGGGGCGCCACGCTGGGGCGGGGACCCGCAGGAAGACGCTCTGCCCATTCCTGGATGCCCGCTTTCGCGGGCAAGGCGATTTGGCGGGGGCGGGGGCGGGGACGGCGACTACGGCTTCGGACGTCCCCCGCGCCTGCCGCATCATAAGTAGAACCCCTTACGTACAAATCCCAATTTCGGGTGCGGCCGGCTTCTTCGATCATGGTGGCCAGCAACGTTCGGCTGAAGCCGATCACCGACCAGAGAGAGGGGACTTCCATGCTGGCCATGGCTTTGAGCGAGACATCGCGCCGCGCCGCCCCGACCGCCCCGCGCGCGAATAGCTGCGACCATTGCGCCGCCCGCGCCCTCAGCATCTGCAGCGCCATGCCGGCCGAGCATCTGGGCCAGCTCGCCGCCGCGCGCATGCATCAGCAGGCGGCGCCGGGCGAGACCTTCCTCAACGAGGGCGAGGCGGCGACGCATTTCTTCAATGTCGTCGACGGCGCCGTCAAGGTGTTCAAGCTGATGCCCGACGGCAGGCGGCAGATCACCGGCTTCCTCTTCGCCGGCGACCTGCTCGGCCTCGCCTTCAACGACACCTATACCTACAGCGCCGAGGCGATCACCCCGGTGAAGCTCTGCCGCTTCCCGCGCCGGCAGCTCGAGCGCCTGCTCGACGCCTTCCCCAAGATGGAGCGGCGGCTGCTCGCCATGGCGTCCAACGAGCTGGCGGCGGCGCAGGAGCAGATGATGCTGCTCGGGCGCAAGACCGCGCATGAGCGCATCGCCTCCTTCCTGCTGTCGCTGGCGCGGCGCGAGGAGCGTCACGGCGGCGGCGAGAGCGTGATGCTGCCGATGACCCGCACCGATATCGCCGATTATCTCGGCCTCACCACCGAGACCGCGAGCCGCGTCTTCACCAGCCTGAAGAAGCGCGGCTATATCGAGCTCGAGGCCGGCGGGCGCGTCCGCTTCGCCGACCGCGACTCGCTGGAAGAGATCGCCACCGGCCTCGACTAGCTCAGCCTCCCGTTTCCGGCGGCGGCAGCGTCGCCGGGGGCGGCGGGGTCTCTTCCGGCGCAGCACCCAGGCCGAACTCGCGGCCGAGCTGCTGCACCGCGGCGAGCGCGCTCGAGAGCCGCTGCAGCAGGTCGCGGCCGGCGCCGCTGCCGGCAAGGCTCAGCCAGCCCACGCCCAGCCCGATCACCGCCAGCGGCATGCCGTCGCGCCGCAGCGTCTCGCGCAGCTTTCCCGTGTCGAACTCGGCCTTGCGCGCGAGCCGCGTGGCGCGCACCGCCAGATGGCGCAGCGCGTAGTCGCGGTCGAGCGCCGCCAGGCCGCGCGACAGCCGCTCGCGGGTGCGGACGATCTCGGCGGCGATCTCGGCGGCGCTGGCGCGCCGCGCGGCGGGCGGCGCGCTCACGTCAGCTCGTCGCGCAGCCAGTCGCCGGTCTCGCGCATCGCCTGCCAGCTCTGCCGCGGCACCAGGCTCGCCCGCGCCATCATCCGCCGGGCATAGAGCACCAGCGCCGCGCCCAGCGCCGTCACCGCCGCGCCCACCAGCGCCGCCGCCGCCCAGAGCGGCACCAGCTTGCCCAGCAGCAGGATGAGCGCGGCGATCAGCGCCAGCCCGCCGATCAGGCAGAGCACGATGCCGGCGAGCAGCACTGCCACGCCGCCGGCAAACCGCCCGGCATTCTCGCCGATCTCGGCGCGGACCAGCGCCAGCTGCTGCAGCAGCAGCGTCTCGGATTCGCGGAACAGCCGCGTCAGCAGCGCGGCGAGGCCGGGCTCTCGGGGGGAGGCGTTGTCATGCTCTGCCATCGGCGGTCCTTCCGGGCATGCTGACGCAGAAGGTGCCCGCGCTCAAGCGCGACGCGCGTCAGGCGACCGCGGCGATGCGGAAGGTGCGGGTGACGCCGTCGCGCTCCTTGATCGAGACATACTCGCCCGCGGCGAAGCGGTGGGCGTCCGCCTTGACGATGACCTCGGCCTCGCCGCTGCCGTCGTCGAAGGCCAGCCGCCAGCCGCCGCCGTCATGGGCGAGATGGCCCACCGCATCCTCCTCCCCGGCCCAGAAGCGGCGGAAGCGGCACTCCGCGCGGTGCTGGTGCCAGGCATCGCGGTCGAGCGCCGCCTGCGCCGAGAGCGGCAAAGCGAGCTCGTAGCCATGGCTGGCGCTGCCGTCGGGGAATTCGTGGCCGCGCGCCACCTCGAGCCTGACCTTCCGCAGCATGTTCCGTCCTTTCCATTGCCCGCGCAGGCAGCATCCTCCAATCGCCGCCCCGCCGCCGCATTGACCTGGGTCAAGCGCATCGGAGCTCGCCCTCGCCTTCCCCGCGAAAGCGGGGAACCAGAGCGACCGGCCGATGCTGCTCCTGGGCCCCCGCTTTCGCGGGGGCGGCGATAATCATCTCATTGTTCCCGGAACCCCGAACACCGCTTCTCCGTGCCCTCCGTGCCTCCATGGTGCGTCCTCTTTGCGCCTCGCTGGGCGCCCGGCGCGCTCTCGGCTAGCATGGCGCGCAAACGGGAGGAGCGGGACATCATGCGATTCGGCGTGTTCTACGAGCTGCAGCTGCCGCGGCCCTGGGCGCCGGGCGACGAGCATCGCCTGTTCAAGGAGGCGCTCGACCAGGTCGTGCTCGCCGACCGGCTCGGCTACGACCATGCCTGGGAGGTCGAGCACCACTTCCTCGAGGAGTATTCGCACTCCTCGGCGCCGGAGGTCTTCCTCGCCAGCGCCGCGGCGCTCACCCGCAGCATCCGCCTCGGCCACGGCATCCGCCAGGTGATCGCGCGCTACAACCACCCGGCGCGCACCGCCGAATGCGTCGCCACGCTCGACATCATGTCCGACGGCCGGGTCGATTTCGGCATCGGCGAGGGCGCCACGCGGCTCGAGCTCGGCGGCTTCAACATCCCCGCCAAGGAGAAGCGGGCGATGGCGCTCGAGGCGGCGGAGCAGATCGCCAACATGATGGTGCTCGAGCCCTATCCCGGCTTCGAGGGCAAGTCCTTCTCGATGCCGTGCCGCAACGTGCTGCCCAAGCCGGTGCAGAAGCCGCACCCGCCGATGTGGATGGCCTGCACCAACCGCGAGACGATCAAGCTCGCGGCGAGCCTCGGGCTGGGCGCGCTCGCCTTCGCCTTCACCAATCCCGAGGAGGCGCGCAACTGGAGCACGATCTATTACGACATCATCCGCAGCGAGGCCTGCGTGCCGCTCGCCTGGTCGGTCAACGCCAACATCGCCATGGTCTCGGCCTTCTCGATCCATCGCGACCGCGCCGAGGCGATCCGGCGCGGCCAGGAAGGCTTCGAGTTCTTCGGCTATGCCTTGAACGCGCTGGTCGCGCAGGACACGGTGCCGGGCCACAGCCGGCTCTGGCCGACCTTCCTGGAGAAGCGCGGCGACAAGACCGACCGGCTCATCGCCGCGGCGGCCGAGCACAATGCCGGGCAGGCCGCGGGCATCGGCACGCCCGAGGACATGCGCCGCCACCTGCGGAGCTTTCAGGAGGCGGGGATCGACGAGATCATCTTCATGCAGCAGGCCGGCCGCAACCGCCATGACCATATCTGCGAGGCGCTGTCGCTCTTCGCCGCCGAGGTGATGCCGGAATTCAAGGCCGAGGTGGCGGCGCGCGAGGCGGAGAAGGCGGCGCGGCTGGCGCCCTTCATCGAGCGCGCGCTGGCGCGCAAGGAGCGCATGCGCCCGCTCGCCGAGCCCGAGATCCCGATCGTCCGCGCCTCCGTCGACAAGGCCAAGATCGGCGGCAGCGTGGGGTAGGGGCGTCGCTGCTCGCCTATCCGAGTTGCAGCATCTCGCTGCGCTTCGTCAGCCCCTCCCCCTCAAGGCCCCTCAAGGGGGGAGGGGCGATACATCTGGTGGAGTCCCGAAGCCGCCGGTCAGGACGCTAGGACGCGTGCTCCGCAAGCGCCTCTCGCCGCGCCCTGATCGTGAAGTCGTCGAGCCCGGTGCGGCGGACGGCGTGCCAGTTCTCGTCGTTGCGAAAGGGGGTCAGCAGGACGACGCGTCCCTTCTCGTTGCGGTACCAGTTGCTCATCCCTCTGTGGGTCCAGATCATGCGCTCATGCGCGTCCTGGACGCGGCGGTTGTAATCCTCGAAGACGCGCCGCTTGATCTCGATCTCGAAGCGGGCCCCGTGCGCCGCCAGCGCCTTTTCGAGCACGCCCAGGATGTAGCGGGCCTGGCTCTCGATGAGGGCGACGACGCTGCCGCCATGGCCGAGGCCGGTATTGGGCCCCGACAGGATGAAGAGATTGGGAAAGCCGGGAACCGTCATGCCCATGAAGGCCTCCGGGCCGTTCTCCTCCCAGGCCGTCCGGATCGAGACGCCGCCTTTGCCGAACAGGCGAAAGGAGGCAAGCATGTTCACCGCGTCGAACCCGGTCGCGGCCACCAGGATGTCGGCGGCGAACCGCGCGCCGGACGCGGTGGCGATCTCGCCCGCCGTGACGGCGGCGACCGCCTCGGGCACGAGCCGCACATTGGGCCGCGTCAGCGCGCGGTACCAGCCATTGTCCATCAGCATGCGCTTGCCGAAGGGCGGATAGTCGGGCAGCACCTGCGCCAGCAGGTCCTGCCGCTCGCCGAGCTCGGATTTCACGTATTCCGTGAAGAACCGGCGATGGCGGTCGTTCTGCGCGTTGATCGCCCGGTCGGACGCGGTCCAGCCCGGATCGACCTGCAGCGCGGCGTGGATGCGGTCGTTGAAGATCCACAGCAGCCGCTGGCGGTACCACTCCTGGTAAAACGGCACCTCGCGCAGCAGGAAGCGCGCGCCGGCGGAGATCGGCTGCCTGAACTGCTTGAAGGGGGCCGCCCATTGCTTGGAGCGCTGGAAGACGGTGAGGGAGCCCACGGTGTCGGCGATGGCGGGGACGACCTGCATGGCGCTGGCGCCGTTGCCGATGATGGCGACGCGCCGGCCGCGGAGATCGAGGTCCCGCGGCCAGCGCGCGGTGTGGAAATGCGGCCCGGCGAAGGTCTCGAGCCCGGGGATCGACGGCATCTTCGGCATGTTCAGATAGCCCACCGCCGCGATCAGCACGCTCGCCGACAGCGCTTCGCGCGCCCCGTCCCCGTCGCGGATCTCGATCGACCAGCCCATCGCCGCCTCGTCGTAATGGGCGGACTGGACGCTGCAGTTGAAGCGGATGTTCGCGCGCACGCCGTGGCGGTCGGCCACCGCGTCGACATAGGCCTTGATCTCCTCCTGCAGCGCGAAGTGCATCGTCCAGTCGTGCTTGGCGAAGGAATAGGAATAGATGTGGCTCGGCGTGTCGACGCCGGCGCCGGGATAGCGGTTTTCGTGCCAGGTGCCGCCGAGCTCGGCATTCTTCTCGATGACGACATAGGGAATGCCGGCATGCTGCAGGCGGATGGCGGCGCACAGCCCGGCGATGCCGGCGCCCACGACGACGACGCGGAAGCCCGCGGGCACGCGCGGCGGCGGGTGCCGGGCGAGCGCGAAGGCGTCGTCCTGCCCGAGACCCGCGGCGACGATGGCGCCATAGCCGTCGGGGATGGCTTCCCCGGTGCTGACGCCCATCATCGTGGCGAGGATTTCCGGCGGGAGGACGGGGCTGGCCGGCCCGACCCCGTGCTTCCAGCGCAGGATCTCCCGGCGCGACGCGGCAATGACTTCCCGGCGCACCTCCTCGCTCAGCCCGCCGCTGCCGTCGTCGTCGAGCCCCACCACGCGGCCGCAGTGAAAGCGGGACGACAGCCAGTAGCTGCTGCCCGTGAGATGGACGAGGACCATCAGCAGCGTCGGGACATTGGCCTCGGCGAGCGCGCTCTCCAGCGCCGCCTCCCATGCCGATCGATCGCCGCCTGTCGTCTGGCTCATGACGCAACTCCCCGGGAGCTGAACGCGCCTCCCGCGTCATACTGTCCCGATGAAAATCTACTGTATAGTAGATTTTGCCATATCGGGGAAAATCCGCTATTATGCGCTGGCGGCATGGGGCCGGCGGAGGGGCAAGTGGCAGGGACCGCGGCGCGGGCGCGGAAGGCGCGGGATCTTCCGCCCTCGGGGGGATTGAAGGCCGAGCTGAGCGCGCTCAAGAAGGAGCGGATCCTGGCCGCCGCGACGCGGCTGTTCCGGCGCCACGGCTACAGCGGCTGCTCGATGGACGAGATCGCGGCCGCCCTCGGCGTGTCGAAGCCCTACCTCTACTACCAATTCCGCGACAAGCAGGAGATCCTCGCCGGGATCGCGGGTCACGGCGCGGCGCTGACGCTGTCCGCGGTCGACGAGGCGATCCGGCGGGACGAGCCCGCCGCCGCCGCGATGCGCTGGTTCTGCCGCCGGCTGACCGGCATCGTCGTCGACCACAGCGAGTACCTGGCCGTCTACCTGCGCGAGACCAGCAATCTGAACGAGGCCAACTACCGGAAGATCATGCGCCTGCGCGCGCTCAGCGATGCCCGGCTGGTCCGGCTGGTCGAGCGCGGCATAAGCTCGGGCGACTTCGTCGTCGCCGATCCCGTCATCGCCGTGAAGGCGATCACCGCCATGATCTCCTACTGCTTCCAGTTCTATCGCAGCGACGGCCCGCAGGCGCGCGACGGCTTCATCGAGATCATGTCCGACATCGCAATGCGGACGCTGCGGCCGGTCCCGGGAAAATGAGCCGATTGCCGCCGCCCCCGCGAAAGCGGGGGCCCAGGAGCCGCCCTATATCGGTCGCTCTGGTTCCCCGCTTTCGCGGGGAAGGCGAGCGCGATGATGTGGTGCGTCTCCTTGCCGGCGCGCCGCGCCGCCTAGCGATAGACCGCCCTCATCGCGCCCTGGGGATAGCGCTCGCCGGCGGCGGCGCCTCGCGGCACCGCGGCGGCGATGCGCGCGACCTCGGCGGCGGTGAGCGTCACGCCCGAGCGCGCCCAGATTGTCGTCGAGCCGCTCCTGGCGCTTGGTGCCGGGGATCGGCACGACGTCCTCGCCTTGCGCCAGCAGCCAGGCGAGCGCCAACTGCGAAGGCGTGCAGCGCTTCTCGCGCGCGATCGCCTCGACCTTGGCGACGAGCGCGGCGTTGCGCGTGAAGTTCTCGCCGATGAAGCGCGGGAAGGCGGCGCGCCGGTCGTCCTTGACGTCCTCGGGCGCGCGCACCGCGCCGGTGAGGAGGCCGCGGCCGAGCGGCGAATAGGCCATGAAGCCGATGCCGAGCGCGCGCGTCACCGCCCGCGTCTCCTCCGCCTCGTCGCGGTAGAGCAGCGAATATTCCGTCTGCACCGCGGCGATGGGATGGACGGCATGCGCGCGGCGGATCGTCTCGGGCCGCGCCTCGGAGAGGCCGAGCCAGCGCACCTTGCCCTGCTCGATGAGCTTCGCCATCGCGCCCACCGTCTCCTCGATCGGCACATTGGGATCGACGCGGTGCTGGAAATAGAGGTCGATGACCTCGAGGCCGAGCCGCTTCAGGCTCGCCTCGCAGGCCTGCTGCACGTATTCCGGCCTTCCGTCGACGCCCTGGCCGGTCGGCGTCTTGACCTGGCCGAACTTGCTCACCAGCACGACGCCCTGGCGCCGCCCCTTGAGCGCGCGGCCGACCAGCTCCTCATTGTGGCCCCAGCCATAGAGATCGGCGCTGTCGAGCAGGTCGATGCCGCGGTCGAGCGCGTGATGGATGAGCGCGATGCCGGCCGCGTCGTCGCTCTTGCCATAGATGCCCGAGAGCGACATGCAGCCGAGGCCGATGGCCGAGACCGAAGGGCCGTTCCGGCCCAGTGTGCGATGCGCCAGCATGGGCGTTCTCCTCAGACCTTGACGTAGCTCCAGCCTTGCTCCTGCAGCTCGATCAGCCGCACGATGCCGGCCGGCACGATCCGCGCCGGCGGCAGCAGGGCGATGTCCTTGCCCTCGGCGCGCCGCATCGCCTCGAGCGTGTTGTGGCAGGCGCTGAACACCATCTGCGGCAGCTCCGCATGCGTGGCGGCGAGCCGCTCCTTCACCGGCGAGGTGTCGGCGCGCAGCATGGTGAGGCCGGGCCCGTAGGCGACCAGCTCGATCTCGATGCTCTCGCCGCGCCCGGCAAAGGCCTTGGCGGCGTTGCCGGCATTGCCCAGCGCCATGTTCATGACCACGGGATCGTTCCGGTCGACATGGAGCGCCAGGCGATGCGCGGCGGGCGCCGCGGCCTTGGCGCCGCGCGAGGCGCCAAGCGCGCCGATGAGGGCGGTGACGGTCAGCAGCAGCCTGCGGTCCATGCGCGTTCTCCGGTCGTCGCCAGCGGCATCCATAGCGAATGGCGGGGAGATGCGGAAGCGCCGGCGGCGTGCCTGCGCTGTGAGCACGGTCACAGCGCGGCGCCTCCCGCAGGCCCACATATCAGGTGTCGAGCAGGAGGGGATGATGTACGCGCTCTCACCGATAACCGATACTTGTGTGGCCCGGACCTTGAACCGGGAGCCGGCGCTCGACGACATGCTCGCCGACCCGGTCATGCAGCTGCTGATGCGCAGCGACCGCGTCCATGCGTCCGACATCCGCCGCGTCCTGCAACAGGTCAAGCGGCCCCGCGGCTTCGCCGCCGATCCGGTCGCGCCGGCGATGTGCTGCGCCGGCGCCGCGGGAGGTTGAACCGCGCGCAGCCAACATAACCCTCTCCGCCCGCTTGCGAATTACGGTGGGGAATTACGGTGACAGTTTACTGAATAGACCCTGTTGCGAGGCCGACGCACTCAGGCCGCTCAAAATGTCCATTGGATCGCGAGGTAATAGGCGAACGGATTCGTGACCGCAGCCGCGTCCACGGCGTAGAGAAGGCCGCCGCGCCCGGCCGAGAACAGCAGATGGTAGTGCTCGGTGAAATCGTAGACGCCGCCGAGGTTGAAGCCCCACGAGCCATCGCGGCCGACCATGCTGGAGGTCTGATGAAAGATCTCGCCGCCAAGCGCGAGGCTATCGGTAAGCTGGCGCTGGAGCAGCCAGCCCGTGAACCAGTAGTTTCGGTTTCCGGGGCCGGGATTGATCCAATAGCCGCCACCGCCATAGGTCGTCCATTTGCCGAAATCCTTCTGAACCCATAGCGGCAGAAACTCTTGCCAATAGCCGGCGCCGAGTTCGCGCTGCGCGTTGCCCGTGGGCACCTCGAGAAGGGGGAACACGCCGAGCTGAGGCCACCAATCGTCCGGACCTGGATCGACGAAACGATATTTGGCGCCGAGCTCGGTGTCGCTGACGCCCATGTGCAGGTGATTGCCGGGAGTATCGTCATAGGCAAGGCCACCGATCACATGCAGCTGAAGATTGGGGAGCGCGCCATAATTGACTTCGACGCTCGGGCCCAAGCCGTTCGTGTCGCCCTGGCCATGCGTGCCGGCGGTAAAGCCGTAGACCTCCCAGTGCCCATAATCGACCGGTTCGGGATCGTCGGTGATGAACGGCGGCCCCGCCGTCGCCGGCCCTGAAGCCGCGAGGCGCGACAACCGCAGACAGGCCCCCGATGCACAAGGCAAAGGTAATCGCTCGGTGAAGCCGCCTAAGGAGGGAACGCGTCAACGGGCGGATTTCGAGGTGGCACGTTTGCGGCGGGTCGCGATCCGGGCCAGAGCCTTCTGGATGCGATCGGCGTCGAGCTCGCTGGGATTGAATGGGCCACCGTACCACTCGAGTTGATCCTCGTGGTCGGGATGCCTGGGATCGGCAACGGCATCGAGGAACTCGTAGAATCCTGGGATCCCGCCGACGTCCTCGGGCGGGCAACGCTGGGCGCCGTCGATGAAGCGCGGATAGCTTGCTGCCGGATCCGCGGGGAGCAGCTTCTCGATCTGGAGCCGATGCTCCCAGCTGTCGCCCATGTCGTAGACATAGGCAAAGCGCTTGACGCCCCGTTCGGTGAGATCGTCGAGGCGGACGTGACCCGCGCCGATAGCACGCGGCATTCCGAAGCCTTCCCCGTCCATGCCGGGCCCGGCGATCGTCTCGCGGCCGACGTGGAACTGGTAGAGGTGTGCATCGTCCCAGCCCATCGCAGCCTGGATCACGGCGTGCAGGTCCTTGAGGGTGCTCTTGGCAAGCACTTCGACCCGGCGCCAGATCGGCGGCTCGGTATCGGCAAGCGTGATCTTCAGACGAACGACGGCGTCGGTCATGCCGCGAGATTGGCAGGCTGCGGCTTCCAATTCCAGTGCAGAAGCTCGGCGATGCGCTTGGCCGGGTGACCCGGCAGCCGGGTGAGAACGTCGCTGAGATAAGCCTGCGGATTGAGCCGGTTGAGCTTCGCCGTCTCGATCAGCGAGGAAGAAATGGGGTTCTCTAATCGCGCTTGAGCTGTCAACCCCGGAGTTACGGTGACAGTTTACCTTTTCGTCCGCTCCCGTTGCATCCGCTGAGCAAGCGGCCCATGGCCCACCGCCTCCCCTCAATACCTCACCCCCAGCAGATGCGGCAGCGTCAGCGACAGCGGCGCCCAGTAGGTCACCAGCACCAGAAAGCTCAGCATGACGAGGAGCCAGGGCAGCACCGCCACGGTGAGCTCGCTGATGCCCATGCGGGCGATGCCGCTCGCCACATAGAGGTTGAGGCCGACTGGCGGGTGGCACAATCCCACCTCCATGTTGACCGCCATCAGCACGCCGAAATGCACGGGGTCGATGCCGAGCCGGGTGATGATGGGAAAGAGGATCGGCGCCATGATCAGCAGGATCGAGGACGGCTCCATGACGTTGCCGGCGGCGAGCAGGATGATGTTCACCATCAGCAGGAAGACCCAGGGGCTGAAATGCTCGCCGATCATCCAGGCGGCCATCGCCTGCGGGATGTTCTCCGAGGTCATCAGGAAGGAGAACAGCACCGCGTTGGTGATGATGTAGAGCAGCATCGCGCTCATGTTCGCCGCATCCAGCAGCACCTTGGGCACGCGCGCGAGCGGCATGTCCTTGTAGACGAAGACGGCGATGACGAAGGCGTAGACCGCGGCCACCGCCGCCGCCTCGGTCGGCGTGAAGACGCCGGAATAGATCCCGCCCAGCACGATGACGATGAGCAGCAGCCCCCAGACGCTGTCGCGGAAGGCGCGGAAGCGCTCGCCCCACGAGGCGCGCGGCATGCAGGGATAGCCCTTGCGCCAGGCATAGAACCAGGTGAGCGCCGCGAGCCCCGCCGCCAGCGTCAGGCCCGGCACCACCCCGGCCATGAAGAGCGCGCCGATCGAGGTGTTGGTCGAGACGCCGTAGAGCACCAGGATGATCGAGGGCGGCACCAGGATCCCGAGCGCGCCCGAGGTGGTGATGATCCCGGCGCCGAAGCGGCGCGGGAAGCCGTGCTCGACCATCGCCGGCAGGATGATCGAGCCGATCGCCACCACGGTCGCCACCGACGATCCCGAGATCGCGGCGAAGAGCGCGCAGGCGACGACGCCGGCGAGCCCGAGCCCGCCCGGCCAGTGCCCGACCAGCGAGGCGGTGAAGGCGATCATCCGCCGCGCCACCCCGCCATGGGTCAAGAAGCTGCCGGCGAGGATGAAGAACGGGATCGCCATGATCTGGAAGTTCTCGATGCCGGTGAAGAGCTTCAGCGCCACGCTCTCGATCGGCACCTGGGTCATGGCGAAGAGGTAGGTGAGCACGGTGAGGCCGAGCGAGATCGAGATCGGCATGCCGGTGAGCATCAGCCCGAACAGCAGTCCGAAGATGATGGCGGCGTTCATATGGGATCGCCCATCGCGGTGCCGGTCGGCGGCTCGACGCCCTCGACCTTGGCGTGGCTGTGCGCCGGCAGGTCGCCGGTGCGCACGAAAGCCCACGCCACCTGCAGGAAGCGGAAGCACATCAGGTAGGAGCCGCAGGGGATCGCGAGATAGACGATCCACATCGGCGCCTCCATGTCGGCCGAGACCTGGTCGGTCTGCGAGATCTCCCAGACGAAGCGCGCGCCGAGCGTGCCGATGATGCCGGTGAAGAGCGCGCCGCAGAGCAGGCCGAAGGTGATGACGATGCCGCGGCTCCCCGGCGGCAGGCGGTTCACCAGCACGTCGACGCCGACATGGATGCCGGTGCGCACGCCATAGGCGGCGCCGAACTTGGCGACCCAGATGAACATGTAGACGCAGAGCTCCTGTGTCCAGGTCATGTCGATCTGGGTGACGTAGTCCTGGATCACCGGCACGGTGGAGAGATAGCGGTGGACGACGGCGGCAAAGGTGATGAGCGTCGCCGCCGCCATCAGGCTGGCGATGAGGATCTCCTCGAGCCGGTCGAGAATGCGGAGCGGGAGCCTCAGCATCGCGAGGCGTCGGGCGGGCAGCGGCCGGAGGGCGAGCGCGCCGGAGCTCGGCTACTGCGTCGCGCTGTCGCCGGCTTCCTTGTGGATCGCGGCGATCAGATCCTTGCCGACGCGCGACGCCATCTCGTCATGCACCCGCCACAACCCCTTGCGCCATTGCGCCCGCTCCTCGGGCGACAGCTCGATGAATTGCGTCGTGCCCGCCGCCTTGATCTTGGCCAGCGCCTCGGCGTTCTCCTGCCCGGCGATGTCGTTGCAATAGGCGGTGGCGTCCTTGACCGCGCCGTCGAGGATGGTGCGGATGTCGGGGGGCAGGCCGTCCCAGAACTTCTTGTTCACGATGAGCGCATAGCCGATGTAGTTCTGGTGGGTGATGGTCAGGTATTTCTGCACCTCGTAGAATTTCTGGGTGTAGATGTTGGAGGGCGTGTTCTCGCCGCCGGCATCGACCACGCCGGTCTGCAGCGCCTGGTAGACCTCGGAGAAGGCCATCACCTGCGGCAGCGCGTCGAGATCGCGATAGGTCTGCTCCAGCACCTTGGAGGACTGGATGCGCAGCTTCAGCCCCTTGAAATCGGCGAGCGTGCGCAGCGGGCGGTTCGAGGTCACGACCGAGAAGCCGTTGTCCCAATAGGCGAGCCCGATGATGCCCTTGGGCTCGAGCTTCTTCAGCAGCGCCTTGCCGATGGGGCCGTCGGTGACCCGGCGCAGCGCCGCGACCGAGGGGAAGATGAAGGGCAGGTCGAAGGCCTCGAAGTCGCGGATGCCGAGCGGGCCGAACTTGCTGAGGGACGGCGCGAGCATCTGCACGGCGCCGAGCTGCAGCGCCTCCAGCTCCTCCTTGTCCTTGTAGAGCTGGCTGTTGGGATAGACCTCGACCTTGACGCGGCCGTGGGTGCGCGCCTCGGCCAGCTCCTTGAACTTCTCCGCCGCCTTCCCCTTGGGCGTGTCGGGGGCCACCACATGGCTGAACTTGATCACGATCGGCTCGTCGGCGCGGGCCGGGGCGAGCGCCAGGCAGAGCAGCGCGGCGATGGTAACCAGGACGGCTTTCATTGACCCTCTCCCCATTTTATCGCTTTATCACTTTATCGTTGGCCGCAGCCTATCAAGAAAATCCCGGCCGGGCTACCACCGGCGGGGCGGGTGCCGGCGCTGTGATCGCTGTCACATGACGCGCGCGGCCGGCCAGCCAACATGAGAGCAGCGGTTATACCGGCAGCCCGGACGAGGAGGACCGCCCATGTCCTTCGCCCCATCGATCGCGCTTCCCCCCAACCCCGTGCTGCGCCTGCGCGCCGCGCTGCGCCGCGTCCCGCGCCTGTTGTGGATCGTCCTTGCCATCTCCCTGAGCTGGGCCGTCGAGTACGCCGTCTATACCGCCTTCGAGCCGCATGGCGCGGCGCTCCGCCACGAGCTCCAGGGCGCGGCCTCGGTGCTGCAGACGCAGCTCACGCTGCAGCCGACGCCGGCGCTGCGGCAGGCGCTGCGCGAGCACTTCCCGGACGGCGACGCCACGATCGACACCGAACGGCTGTGGCCGGTGGTGGCGGTGAGCCTGCATGGCCTCTCCCGCGGCGATTGCCTCGACGCGCTGCACGAGGTGCGCCGCATCAACGGGGCGGTGGTGATCGCGCTCCAGGGCTACGGCTCGCGCGTCGACTGCCAGGAGCGCAACGACATGACCTGGTGGCTGATGCCGTAGCGCGACGCCGCAGGGGGGCGATCGCATGGCGCGCCCGGGATGCGCGCCGAGCCGATCACATCATCACTCTCGCCTTCCCCGCGAAAGCGGGGAACCAGACCAACCGACGGATGATTGCTCCTGGGCCCCCGCTTTCGCGGGGGCGACGGTCGATCATCTCATTATCGCCGTCAGGGCGTGACGCCGAGCTTTGCCCGCGCCGCCTCCAGCGGCAGCGGCAGCAGCGGCCAGAAATCCCAATTGTCCGAGAGATCGGTGTTGACCCGTCCGCCGCGCTCGATCGCGTGGATGAAAGCCTCGGCCAGCCCGTCCTTCGCCAGCGTGCCGGTGAGATGCGGCTGCGGCACCGGCGTCACGTTGATGCCGGTGCCGGTGAGGAAGTTGACGAACAGCACCACGTAGAACGGGTTGGTGCGCTTGAAGCCGGCGGTGAAGCCGCCGACCAGCAACTCCTCCGCCGGCTCGGTGCCGTAGCCCGAGAGCACATGCACGAGATCGTGATAGACGCCGGAGAGCGGGAAGCCGTGGCGCTCGCCGGGGAAGGCGAAGCCGTGCGAGCGGCAATGCGTGAAATAGGCATGGCCCAGCGTGTCCGGCGGCAGCCGCTCGAGCGCGGCGAAGCGCGCCGCCAGCTCCGGGTCTTCCACGAGGCCGCGCTGCCCCAGCAGCGCCGCCGCCACGCCGCGGATGCCGCCGTGATGGCGATAGGTGTCCTTCAGGATGTCGGTGATGTGCGAGCGGCGCATGAAGTCGAGCCGGAACAGCACCATGTGATGCTCGATCAGCAGCCGCACCGTGCGCAGCGCCGGCGCATCGACGTGGAGCGCGCGGGCGAAGGCTTCGAGCCGCGCATAGGCCGCGGGCTCGGGCTCGCCATCGGCGAGCACGGCGATGATCATCGCCTGCACCAGCTGCTCGCCCAGACCGTCGGTGGTGATCGCCGCGGCGAGCTCCTCGGGCGTGATCGGCCGCAGCCCGTCGATGTCGATCCCGGTATCAATCGCCATCAGCACCCGCGCCGCCGCCGCCATCATCGCCCGCGGCGCCGGCGGCACGGCGCCGTCGCCGCCGGTGACGGTGCGCATGGCACGCAAGGCGGCGAGCGCCTCCTCGCCCCGCGGATGGATCAGTTGCATGCAAGCCCCCCGAAAAATCAGGAAACGACGATAAAATTACTGGTTTCCACGGTCAAGCGACGCCGGGCGGCGTTTTGGGTCGGAGCGCGCTCCCGGGAAAAATGAGATGATTACCGCCGCCCCCGCGAAAGCGGGGGCCCAGGAGCCGCCATCGATCGGTGGCTCTGGTTCCCCGCTTTCGCGGGGAAGGCGAGGGCGATGATGTGATCGGCTCGGCGCGCGTCCCGGGATCGACTTTAAGCGCCATCCAGCCTTGGCGGCGGAGGGTGGCATCCCTACCATGGATCGCGAGCGCGCTTCGGCGCACCCTACGTCAGCGACGCATGCGTGATTTCGAGTTGGGGGCGTACACCGGGGGCGTAGTCTGCTCCCGCTACATCTCCAGCACGATCTTGCCGAAATGGGCGTTGGCGCGCATATGCGCGTGCGCTGCCGCCGCCTCGTCGAGCGGGAAGCTGCGGTCGATCGGCAGCGCGAGCGTACCGGCCTCGACCGCCGGCCAGAGATCCTCGCGCATGCGCCGCACGATCTCGCGCACCTCTTCCGGCGAGCGGGTGCGGAAGGTGACGCCGATATAGTCGATGCGCCTCAGCGCATGCAGGTCGAAATCGAACTCGCCCTTCATGCCGCCGAGCCGCCCGACATTGACGATGCGGCCGAGGATCGCCGCCGCCTTCATGTTCTGGTTGGCGACGCCGCCCGAGACCTGGTCGATGATGAGGTCGACGCCCTTGCCCTGCAGTCGCCTTGGCGATCATCCTCGGGCCAGGCCGGGTCGCGCGAATCGATGGCGAGGTCGGCGCCGAACTCCCGCGAGCCGCGCGCGCCGCGCCGGGTTGGTCGAGCTGCCGATGACCAGGCTCGCGCCTTTGAGCTTCGCGATCTGCAGCGCCATCAGTCCGACGCCGGAGCTGGCGCCCTGGATCAGCACGCTCTCGCCGCGCCGGAGCCTGCCGTTGGTGACGAGCGCGTCGTGCATGGTCTGCAGCGCCACCGGCAATGTCGCCGCCTGCACGAAGCTCATGTTGTTGGCCGGGATGGGCGAGACGCGGCCCCAATCGCTCACCGCATATTCGGCATAGCCGCCATTGCCCGAGCACATGACGCGGTCGCCCGGCCTGATGCCCTTGACCTCGGCGCCCACCGCGGCGACCTCGCCCGCCCATTCCAGCCCGACGATGGCGCCGGCGCCGCCGGCCGCGCCGTGGCGGTGGCCGGCCGCGACGGCGAGATCGGCGCGGTTGAGCCCGGCCGCGCGCACGCGCACCAGCACCTCGTTCGCCTTGGGCTCGGGCCGCGCCACCTCGCGGATCTCGGGCCCGCTCTCGCCCACCACCGCTGCCTTCACCTTATTCCTCCTTCAGGAATGCGCGCGCCAGTGCGACGAAATCGTCGAGCCGGTCGTGATGCACCCAATGCCCGGCCTTCTCGAAGCTTTCGACCCGCGCCGAGGCGAAGTGTTTGATCCGGCCGTCGTCGATCGGGTTCGACGCCCAGCTCTCGTTGCCGTAGACCAGCAGGGTCGGGCAGGCGATGCGCGCCCAGAGCTGCTCGATCTCGGCGACCGCCATGTCGTAGGGCGGCCAGGCGCGGACGTAATTGTCGAACTTCCAGCTGTAGGTGCCGTCCTCGTTCTGGTTGACGCCATGCTGCGTCAGATGCCGCGCCTGCTCCGGCGAGAGGTGCTTGTTCGCCTCCTGCATGCGCTTGAACGCCTCCTCGATCGAGGCGTAGCGCCGCGGCAGGCGGCCGGAGAGCGAGCGCTGCTCCTCGATCCAGCCCTGCATGCGCTCGGCGATGCCGCGCTTCAGCCGCTCGGCCAGGAGCTTGGGCGAGGGGCCCAGTGCCCTCGATGGCGACGAGCTTCGCCACCTTCTCGGGATAGATCCCGGCATAGCGCAGCGCGATGTTGCCGCCGAGCGAATGGGCGATGATGCTGACCGGCGCCAGCTGCTGCTGGTGGACGAGCTGGGCGAGATCGTAGAGATATCCCGCCATGCTGTAATTGCCGTCCGGCGACCATTGGCTGTCGCCGTGGCCGCGCAGATCGGGCGCGATGATGTGCCAGTCCTGGCGCAGCCGCTCGGCCACCCAGTCCCAGTTGCGGCAATGGTCCTGCCCGCCATGCAGCAGCAGCAGCGGCGGCGCCGCGGGGTTGCCCCAATCGACATAATGGAGGCGCAGCCGCTGCGAGAAGAAGATGCGCGAGGTCGGGCCGGACGTGTCATCGCGGAAGGTCATGGCCCGAGCTTAGCCCGCGCCAGGGAGAATGCCAGGACCGGCGGCGACAGCCGCTATGATGGCCCGATGGTGCGCTGGTCGCTGAAGCAATGGCGGGCTTGGCTCGACAGCAGTCCCAACCGCATCGCGCTGTCGACCGCGGCGCGCGGCACCATCGCCGCGGCGACGCCGCTGGCGCTGCTGCCGCCGCTCGGCCTCGGCGAACTCGCCTATCCCGCGGTGCTGGGCGCGCTCGCCACCTCGATGGTCGATGTCGGCGGCCCCTATGGCAGCCGCCTGGCGGTCATGCTGGTGCAGGCGCTGGGCGGTCCGTGCCTGCTGCTGCTGGCGACCACGACGGTGGCAAGCCCTTGGGCGGCGGCGCTGGCGATGGCCGCGATCGGCATCGGCTGCGGCATGATCCGCGCGCTGGGCCCGGGCGGCGCCGCGCTCGGCATCAACATGGCCGTGGCCTTTCTCGTCGGGCTGCAGATCGGCGAGGTCGGCGGGCTCGCGTCGCGCTGGGCGGAAGGCTATGCTGGCGGCGGGCTGTGGACGGTGCTGGTCGCGTTCGCCTTCTGGCAATTGCGCCCCTATCGCCGGCTCGAGCAGGAGGTGGCGAGCCTCTGGCAGGTGGTGGCGGCGCTCGTTGCCGCGACCAGGACCGCGGGCGAGGCCGGCAGCACCCCGCACAGCGAGCAGGCCATCGCCGCCGCCCATGCCGCGGTGCGGGACGCGGTGGAGCGCGCACGCGAGGCGCTGGGCGAGGTGCGCGCCGGCATTGCCGGGCCGGGCACCACGATCGCGCAGCTTGCGGTGCTGGTGAACGCCGCCTCGCGCGTCGCCGCGGCGGCGGTGACCTTGGGCGAGGTGGCGGCGCTGCCCGGCACGGCGCGCCGCGCCGCCGAGGCCGAGCTCGAGCGCGCCTGCCGCGACGTGGCGCGCATCCTGCTGACGGGAAGCGGCGCGTCGTCGCTCGCCCTGCCGCGTCGCCTGCCACCGCCGGAGGGCGGCGCGGCGGCACGGCAGGCGGATCTGCTGGCCTGGGCGCAGGTGCTGCGCCATTTCGACAATGCCGGCGAGGCGCTGCGGCTGCTCTTCGGCCAGCCGCGCCGCCTCGGCGACCTGCTGCGCCTGCCCTTCGCCCATCGCCGGCCGCGCGGCGCCGTCATCTCGGCGCTGCGCGCCAATCTGAGCCCGCGCTCCGCCATCTTCCGCCACGCGTTCAGGGTCGCCGTCGTCACCGCGCTCGACACCGCGGCGATCCTGCGCTTCCACCTGCCGCACGGCATCTGGCTGCCGCTCACCTCGCTGGTCATCCTGCAGCCCGATTATGCCGGCACGCTGACCCGCGCGCTGCAGCGCAGCGCCGGGACCATCGCCGGCGCCGTGGTGGCGGGGGCCCTCTTGGCCTATGTGCACGGCGGCGCCGGCTATGACGCGGCGATCGGGCTGCTGGTGTTCGCGACCTTCCTGCTGATCCGCCGGCGCTACGGCTATGCCATCACCTTCCTGACGCCGCTCATCATCCTGCTGATCGGCATGAGCAGCGCCAATCCCTGGATCGATCTCGCCGATCGCGTCGCCTATACGGTGGGCGGCGCGGTGCTGGCGCTGGGCGCGGGGTATCTGCTCTGGCCGCAATGGGAGCGCGAGCAGCTGCGCGATCGGCTGGCGCGCGCCATCCGCGCCGATCGGGACTATCTCGCCGCCGTGCTCGCCGCGCTCGCAAAGCGCGAGGCGGCGCCGGCGGGGCTCGGCCTGCTGCGGCGCCAGGCGGAGCTCGCGGTCGCCAATGCCGATGCCGGCTTCCAGCGCATGCTGGGCGAGCCTGCGCGCCGGCGCGCCCCGGTCGCCATGGGGTTCAGCCTCCTCACCTACGTGCATCGGCTCTGCCGCCACGCCATCGCGCTCTCGGGGCAGCTCGGCGGCGTCGGCGCGCCGGAGGAGCCGCTCGCGGCCTTGCGCGCGCTCATCGACGCCGCACTCGAGGATGTTGCTCAGGCCCTGCTCGAGCGGCGTCCGCCCGCGCCGCGTCCGGGCTTCGATGTGCCGCTGGCGCGACTCAGCGCCGCGCTCGCGAGCGAAGGCGAGGCGGGTGTCACGGCCGCGGCGCTGCTCGGCCGCATCGTCAGCGACGTCACCGGGCTCTGGAGTGCGCTGGCATCGCCGCCGGCGCCGGGGCTTGCCAGCCGCGGTTGAATTGGATAAGACCGCCCGCCGCGCCGCGGACAACGACCATCTCAAGGGAGGCCAGCCATGCATCGATCGTCCGTACCAACCTTCTCCCTCGCCTTGCTGGCCCTGGTGGCCTTCGCGCCGGGCGCGCGCGCGCAGGACGCCGGCGAGACGATCTTCAAGCGCTATTGCGCCGTGTGCCACACGGTCGAGGCGGGGAAGAACAAGATCGGGCCGAGCCTGCATGGCGTGGTCGGCCGGCCGGCGGGCACCGCGCCGAACTACAGCTACAGCGACGCGAACAAGAAGTCGGGCATCACCTGGACCGAGGCCAATCTCGACAAGTACCTCACCAACCCCAGGGCGATGGTCCCCGGCACCAAGATGCTGTTCGCCGGCATCAAGAACCCGGAAGACCGCAAGGCGGTCATCGCTTATCTGGCACAGCAGAAGTAAGCGTCTGCGCCGCGGCGGCGCGGTGGCCGCTGACCTCGGCGCCGGCCTCGCGCGCCAGCGGCAGATAGAACAGGATCGAGGACAGCGCGATCAGTCCGACCGCGAGGAAGGCGGGGGCGAAGTCGTCGGCGCCGAGCGTCGTCCTGCCCGCGGCGAGCAGCGTCACATGCAGCAGCAGCGCCCCGGCGCCGACGCCGATGCTGACCGATAGCTGCTGCGCCATGCTCTGGAAGCTGGTGGCGCGGCTCATCAGCGGCGGCGGCACGTCGGCGAAGATCAGCGTGTTGGTGCTGGTGAACTGCAGCGAGCGGAAGAACCCGCCGGCGAGCAGCGCCAGCAGGATCAGCCAGTGCGGCGTCGCCGGCGAGAACAGGGCGTAGCTCGCGACGAACAGGCTGGAGATCACGGCGTTGCCGAGCAGCACCCGGCGGAAGCCCAGGGTGCGGATGATCGGCGCCGCGGTCATCTTCATGGTCATCGCCCCCGCCGCGCTGGCGAAGGTCAGCAGCCCCGAGGCGAAGGGCGTCAGGCCGAATCCGAGCTGCAGCATCAACGGCAGCAGGAAAGGCAGCGCGCCGATGCCGACGCGGAAGAGCGACCCGCCGACCACCGCCGAGCGGAAGGTCGGGATGCGCAGCAGCCCGAGATCGATGATGGGATAGGCGTGCACGCGGCTGTGCAGCACGTAGAGCGCCGTGCAGATCGCGCCGACCGCCAGCAGGGCTGCGACCAGCGGCAGGGGCAGCACGCCGCGCCCCGCCGTCTCGAAGCCGAACATGAGGCCGGCGAGCCCGGCGCCGGCGAGCACGAAGCCGCGCAGGTCGAGCGGCCAGTCGGCGGGCTCCTTGACGTTCTCGATGAACAGCGTCGCCAGCACGATGCCGAGCAGGCCGATCGGCAGGTTGATGTAGAAGATCCAGCGCCAGGAGCTGTAGGTGACGATGAAGCCGCCGAGCGGCGGCCCCATCACCGGCCCGATCAGCGCCGGCACCGTCAGATAGGACATGGCGCGCACCAGCTCCGATTTCGGCACGGTGCGCAGCATGACGAGCCGCCCGACCGGCACCATCATCGCGCCGCCCAGACCCTGCAGCACCCGCGCCGCCACCAGCTCGGGCAGCGAATGGGCGAGGCCGCAGCAGGCGGAGCCCAGGGTGAAGGTGACGATCGCCGCGCGGAACACCGAGCGGGCGCCGTAGCGGTCGGCGACCCAGCCGCTCAGCGGGATGAAGACGGCCAGGCTCAGCAGGTAGGAGGTGATGGCGAGGTTGAGCCGGAGCGGATCCTCGTGCAGCGACCGGGCGATCGCGGGCAGCGCGGTGGCGATCACCGTCGAGTCCAAGTTCTCCATGAACAAGGCGCAGGCGACGATCAGCGGCACCAGCACATGGCGGAACGCGGGGGACGGCATTGGCCCCGTTATAGAAGGTTCTCGCCCCCAGGGCAGCAAGCGGGGCGCAGGGCTGCCCTGCGGCCGCCGGTACGGCCCTCAGAACCCGCCGGCCGGGCGGTCGGTGAATTGCAGCGCGGCGAGCCGCGCGTAGAGCCCGCCTTGCCGGATCAGCTCGTGATGCCGGCCCTGCGCCACGATGCGGCCCTCCTCCATCACGATGATGCGGTCGGCGCGCAGCACGGTGGCGAGGCGATGGGCGATGACCAGGGTGGTGCGGCCGGTGGCGAGGCGCTCCAGCGCCTGCTGCACCGCGCGTTCGGATTCGGCATCGAGCGCCGAGGTCGCCTCGTCCAGCAGCAGGATCGCAGGGTTGCGCAGCACCGCGCGGGCGATCGCGATGCGCTGGCGCTGGCCGCCGGAGAGCCGCACGCCCTTCTCGCCGAGAAATGTGTCGAACCCCTCGGGCAGGCGCTCGATGAACTCGGTCGCCGCGGCCGCCTCGGCGGCGGCGCGGATCTCGGCCGCGCTCGCCTCGGGATGGCCGTAGCGGATGTTGTCGGCGGCCGAGGCGCCGAAGATCACCGGGTCCTGGGAGACCAGGCCGATGCGCCGGCGCAGCTCGGCCGGATCGACCGCGGCGATGTCGACGCCGTCGACCCGCACGCGGCCGCGGGCGGGGTCGTAGAAGCGCAGCAGCAGCTGGAACACCGTGGTCTTGCCGGCGCCCGACGGCCCGACCAGCGCCACCGTCTCGCCCGGCGCCGCCGCCAGCGAGAAATCATCGAGCGCTGGCCGCTCCGGCCGCGAGGGATAGAAGAAGGTGATGCGGTCGAGCTCGACCTCGCCGCGCGGCGGCGCCGGAAAGGCCAGCGGCTGCGCCGGCGCCGCGATCTCCGGCGCGGTGGCGAGCAGCTCGAGCAGCCGCTCCGCCGCGCCGGCGGCGCGCTGCAGATCGCCATAGACCTCGGAGATGGTGCCGACGGCAAAGGCGGTGAGCACGGCATAGAAGACGAAGGCCGAGAGCTGGCCGCCGGTCATCCGCCCCTCGATCACGTCATAGCCGCCGACCCAGAGCACGAAGGCGATGGCGCCGAAAGCGAGCAAAATGACTGCTGCCGTCAGCAGCGCCCGCACCCGGATGCGCGCCAGCGCGGTGTCGAAGGACTCGGCCACGCGGCCGGCGAAACGGGCGCGGTCGAGCGGCTCGTGGGTGAAGGCCTGCACCGTGCGGATGGCGTTGATCATCTCCTCGGCATAGGCGCCGACATCGGCGACGCGATCCTGCGAGCGGCGCGACAGCGCGCGCACGCGCCGGCCGAAGACCAGGATCGGCACCACCACCAGCGGCACGACCACCAGCACCAGCACCGCGAGCTTGGCCGATGTCACCACCAGCATGACCAGGCCGCCGGCCAGGACCAGCGCGTTGCGCAGCGCCATCGACACGCTGGAGCCGATCACGGTCTGCAGCAGCGTCGTGTCGGTGGTGAGCCGCGACAGCACCTCGCCGGTCTTTGTCGTCTCGAAATAGGCCGGGCTGAGCGACAGGATGCGGTCGAAGACGGCGATGCGGAGATCGGCGACCACGCGCTCGCCGATCCACGAGACGAGATAGAAGCGGCCATAGGACGAGACCGCCATCGCCGCGACGATGACCAGCAGTGTGGCCACGGTGCGGTCGAGCAGACGGCCATCGGCGGCGCCGAGCCCGTCATCGACCAGCCGGCGCACCCCCTGGCCGAGCAGCAGCACGGTCGCCGAGGAGACGATGAGGGCGATGGTGGCGCCCAGCAGGCGCAGCCGATAGGGCAGCAGGAACCCCAGCAGCGGCAGCAGCGAGCGCAAGCTGCGCCCGCGCGACCGTTCCGCCGGCCCTGGCGGCGCCGCGCCGGCACCGCCGGCCGCTCGCTCGCTCATGGCCATGTCGGGAGAGCGCCTCGTGTGATATAAGAGAGCCCGCGCCATATAGGCGTGAAGCACAGGCGGAGCAAGCCCGGCCATTCTTTGGCCATGGTCGCGTACCAAATTTGACCCCGGCCAGATCCGGCACCGCCGGATACAGTCGGCCACTTTTCAACGCCCAACCCGCTCACCCCTTCCGGGAGCCGCCTTGTCATGTTGACCAAGCCCGCCGTCACCCCGCCCCAGCCCGCCCAGCCTGCCCCCAAGTCCGAGACCGCCACGCGCAAGCTCGTGGTCGGCCGCGGCATCGTCTTCTCCGGCGAGATCACCTCCTGCGACTGTCTCGTCGTCGAGGGCACGGTGAAGGCCAACATCGCCGGCTGCCATGACATCAATATCGCCGAGGGCGGCTTGTTCACCGGCTCGGCCTCGGTCGAGAGCGCCGAGATCCGCGGCCGCTTCGAAGGCGCGCTCAATGTCAGCGGCCGGCTGCTCGTCCACGCCAACGGCAAGGTCGCGGCCGAAGTGCGCTACCACCAGCTCGAGATCGAGCGCGGCGGCGAGATCTCCGGCCAGATCCAGGCGCAGGCGGCGAACCAGTCCACCCAGGCGCAGGCGCCGACGCCATTGCCGCGCCGCGCCTAGCGGGAGGAGGCTAAGCCTCCTCCAGCACCGCCCGGGCGATTGCCTCCCACTCGGGCTCGAGCGGGCCGCGCTGCGCCGGCTTGCCGGCGCGGCGGTACCAGTAGCCGGCATTGGCGGCATCGCCTTCGCGGCGGTGCAGATAGGCATGCACCCAGGCGCCGCTCGAGTCGTCCTGCGCCTGGGCGCAGTCATGCGCCCGATCCCAATCGCCCTTCGCGTCCCACCACAGCGCCTGCGCCGCGAGGCCGAGTCCCGCGGGCGGCCGATCCTTCGCCAGCGACGCCCTGAAGCCGGCGATGTCTATCGCCGCCGCCTCAGCTTGCCGCGTAGCCCGGCGGCGGGACGAAGGCGCGGTGCTCGCGCTCCAGCAGGCGGGCGAGCCTGAGGCAGGTGAGATCGCCGTATTGCGGACCGATGATCTGCACCCCGGTGGGCAGGCCCTCGGGCGACAGCGCCGCGGGGGCCACCGTCGAGGGCAGGTAGAAGAGGCCGGAATACCCCGCCCAGAAGAGCTGCTCGGCGATCGGGCGCTGGCGCCCGTTGACGAGGATGCTGCGCCCGAAGGGGTCGCCCTCGTGGTTGTGGGGAAAGGCGGTGGTGGTGACCGGCGGGCAGAGCAGGACGTCGTAATCCCGGAAGAAGGCCGCCCAGGCATGGCGCATCTTGTGGCGCTCTTCATTGGCGATCAGCCAGTCGCGGTGGTGCATCGTGGCGGCGCGCAGCGCCCCGGCCTGGCCGCTCGTATCATCGGGGCTGAGCGCCTGCGCCTTCTCGAGATTGCGGCGGAAGGCCTCGTCCGGCTGGCGCCCCGACATGGCGGCGCCCAGCATGCGGCGGAAGAGATGGTCTGCCGCGAGCGTGTCGAAGCCCGGCAGCGCCCGGTCGCTGACCCGGGCGCCGGCCTTGGCGAGCGTGTCGGCGACCGCCTGGACGCCGTCCTGCACCGCGCGGTCGACCTCGGCATGCGGCACGCTCGGCAGCACCGCGACGCGGAAATCGGCGAGCCGCTCGTGGCGCGGTTTCGCGAGATCGATGCGCCAGCCCTGGCCGTCGATCTCGTCGGGCCCGGCCATGGCGGCGAGCGCCGCCTCGAGATCGCCGGCGCTGCGCGCCATCGGGCCCACCACCGAGATGTCGCCGGTGCGCGACGCGGCCGCCCACCGCATGGCCGCGCGGCGAGACCACGCCCCAGCTCGGCTTGTGGGCATAGACGCCGCAATAATGCGCCGGATTGCGCAGCGACGAGCCGATATCGCTGCCGGCCTCGAGCGCGGTGAGGCCCGCCGCCAGCGCCGCTGCCGAGCCGCCCGAGGAGCCGCCCGGCGTGCGGCTGGTATCCCAGGGATTGCTGGTGGTGCCATAGATCTCGTTGTAGCTCTGCCAATCCGCCAGCATCAGCGGCACGTTGGTCTTGCCGAACAGCACCGCGCCCGCGGCCATCAGCCGGTCGACCGCGAGCGCGTTGCTCGTCGCGCGATGGTCTTTGAACTCCGGCGCGCCCCAGGTGGTGGGCAGGCCGGCCACGTCATAGGATTCCTTCACCGTCATCGGCACGCCGTGCAGCGGGCCCCAGCTCTCGCCGCGCTTCAGCGCCGCATCGGCCTCGTCCGCGCGCCGGCGCGCCGCCTCGAGCGTGGTGGCGATGACGGCGTTGAGCGTCGGGTTGTAGCGCTCGACGCGGCGCAGATAGAGCTCCAGCAGCTCGCGGCAGCCGATGCGCTTGGCGCGGATCTCGGCGGCGAGCTCGAGCGCGGAGCGGAAGGGAAGGTCGGTCATGCTGTCTCCTAAGCGTTGCCGCGGCGGGCGCGCATGCGGCGCACCATGGCGTCGAACATCGGCCGCGCGGTGCGACCTTGGGCGAAGGCGGCGGCGTCGCGGGTCGAGGCGCGGCGCACTTCGTCGCTGAGCGGAATGTCGCCGCCGGCCATGGCCTGCGCCTGGCATTGCACCTCGCAGGCGCGCTGCAGCGACCACATCCAGCGGAAGGCATGGGGGATGTCCTCGCCCAGCACCAGCAGCCCGTGATTGCGCAGGATCAGCACGTCCTTCTGCCCCAGCGCGCGCACCAGCCGCGGCTGCTCCTCGGGATGGACGGAGATGCCTTCGAAATCGTGGTAGGCGATGCGGTCGTGGAACATGGCGCCGTAGAAATTGTCGAGCGACAGGCCCGCCTCCTTGCAGGAGACCGCGACGCCGGCCGTGGTGTGGACGTGCATGACGCAATGCGCGTCCTCGCGCGCGGCGTGGATGGCGCCGTGGATGATGAAGCCCGCCGGGTTGACCGGATGCTCGCTCGGGGCGACGACATTGCCGTCGAGATCGATCTTCACCAGGGTCTCGGCCGTCACCTCCTCATACATCAGGCCATAGGGGTTGATGAGGAAATGCCGCTCCGGCCCGGGCAGGCGCAGCGTGATGTGGTTGAAGATCGCCTCGCCCCAGCCGAGATCGGCGAAGAGGCGGTAGCAGTCGGCGAGCTCCTGGCGGAGCCGCCATTCCTCGGGGCTGGTGTGGCTGGTGCGCATGGCCGACCTCCCGAGAGAAGACTAGGCGCCGGCGGCGCCGCCGCCAAGCCGCTCCTTCACCACGGCCGGGATGACCGTTGCCTTGATGCGCTGGGGATCGTTGGGATGGGGAATGGCGCAGACCCGAAGCTCGAAGCCCTCCACCAGCAGCGTGCCGGCGCGCAGGAAGCGGTGCAGCACCTTCAGCGTCTTGGTGCCCCACTCGCCGACGCTGGTCTCGCAGTCGAGATCGTCGCCGAAGCCGGAGGAGCCGGAGAAGCTGGCCTTGACCTCGAGCAGCGGAAAGCCCTTGAGGCCATGGGCGCGGTAGAGCTCCGGCAAGGGCAGGCCGGCATTCTCGAACAGCACCGTCGTGCACGCGTCGAACCAGCGGAAATAATTGGGGTAGAAGACGATCCCGGCGGGGTCGCAATGACCCCAACCGACGCGAATGCGGCGGTGGCTCACGAACATCGGGGGACCGGCTCCTGGCTGTTGTCGTTGGTCGTCCAACAGTTTAGCCGCCGCCTCCGATCCGGTCTAATGCGGCTCCTGACCTTGGCGCGCTCAAAGGCCGAACAATCCCACCGGCAGGCCGAAATGGGCGCGGGCGACGCCGGAGGCGAAGTTGAGGTATTGCGCCGAGATGTGCCCGCGATACATCGCGACGTTGCGGAAATAGCGCTGTAGCCGGTGGCCGCGGCGGGCGGGGGCGGAGCCGCCGGTGTGGAACAGCATCTCGACCGCCTCGCACGCCATGCGGCCGGCCTGCTGAAACATCGCCCAGAGCCGCATGTTGTCCTCGACGGTGATGAGCGTGCCGTCGGCGGCCCAGCGCCGGCAATACTCCATGTAGGTCTCGAGCGTGCGCAGCAGCAGCGCCTCGGCGGCGTCGGTCTGCGCCAGCGCCAGGCCGAACGGCCGCTGATAGTCGAAATGCTCGAAGCGCGGCACCGGGTTCGTGGTCAGCGTCTTGCGCGTGGTGATGATCTCCTCGTACTCGTCGAGCGCGGCGCGCGCGGCGCCGACGATCACCGCGACCAGCGAGGCGTGATAGGGGCCCATCAGCCGGCCGAGATACATCGGATTGCCGTGGAGCCGCGTGCCGGGCGTTCCGTCCTTCATCGTATCCGGCGTCGCGAAGTTGCCGCGCCCGGCATCGACGACGTAATGCTCCGGCACGAAGACGTTCGTCACCTTGACGCTGTTGGAGCCGCTCGCCTGCATGCCAAGCGAGGCGTCGCCGCCCCAATCGTCCAGCACCGTGCAGTGCGCCTTGGGCACGACCATATGCACCTGCCGCGGCGGCGCGTCCGGACGGCGGACGAAGGCGCCGCCGACGAAATGCGTCGAATAGGGAATGCCGGAGCAGTAATCCCACTGGCCGTCGACGATATAGCCCCCATCCACCGGGGTGCAGGTGCCGAGCGGCGGCACGCGGTGAGGGGCGGCGAAATGGCCGTCGGGGCCGAAGAGCTCGCGCTGCGCCTGCTCCGGCCAGTGCGAGGCGATGAGGAACGGGTGCGAGGCGCAGAGGGTCAGGCACCAGCCGGCGCCGGGATGGCCGCGCGAGATCTCGAGCATCGCGCGGTAGAAGGTCGGCAGATCGAACTCGTAGCCGCCGAAGAGCCGCGGCTGCACCGTCCGATAAAGACCGGCCTCGAGGAATTTCCGGTGCAGCGCCTCGGAATAGTGGCCGCGGGCATCGTTCTCCTCCTGCTCGGCGCGCAGCAGCGGCCGCAAGGCGGTGGCGCGGGCGATCAGCGCCTCCGGCGTGAGGTCCGGCTCCGGCACGGGATAGATCGGGGTCCTGCGCGAGGCTTGGGCGGCAGGCTGCGGCATGACGCGATGACCTCTGTGTCCTGATGGCGCCCGCCGGGCCCGGCGATGGCGTTCGAGCGATCGACCCTAGGCAGGCGGCGCGCGAAGCGTCAACTTGCGATTACACTTGGTCGTAATCGAGCACCAGATGCGGCGTCTTCGGTCGAGACTGGCAGGTGAGGACGTAGCCGGCCTCGAGCTCCCAGCGTTCGAGCGAGTAATTGTGGTCCATCGCCACCTCGCCCTCGACCAGCCGCGCCCGGCAGGTGCAGCACATGCCGCCGCGGCAGGAATAGGGCAGCTCGAGCCCGGCGCCGAGCGCCGCGTCGATCACGGTCTCGCCCTCGGCGATGGCGAAGCGGTGGGCGATACCGTCGAGCACCGCCTCGGCCTCTGCGACGACGCGGCGCGGCGCCGCCGTTTCGGCCGGGGCCTGCCGCTGCGGCGCCGGCGCGCCGTCGACGGTGAAGCGCTCGACATGGACGCGCGCGCGCGGCATCCCCGCGGCCAGCAGCACGCGCTCGGCGGTGTCGAGCAGCGCCGCGGGGCCGCAGATGAAGGCATGGTCGATGGCGGCAATCGGCGGGACGGTGCGCAGGAAGAGGGCGAGTTTTTCCGCGTCGATGCGGCCGCTCAGCATCGCCACGTCCTGCGCCTCGCGGCTCAGCACGTGGGTCAGCGAGAAGCGGCCGAGATAGCGGTCCTTCAGCTCCTCCAGCGCGGCGCGGAACATGACGCTCTGCGTCGTGCGGTTGCCGTAGAGCAGGAAGAACCGGCTGCGCGTCTCGCGCGACAGCACGGTCTTGACGAGCGACAGCAGCGGCGTGATGCCGGAGCCGGCGGCGATGCCGAGATAGTTGCGCGCCGCGTTGGCATCGAGCGGCGTGGTGAAATGCCCGGTCGGCGTCATGACATCGAGTGCGTCGCCGGGCTTCACCTGCTCGTTGAGGAAGCCCGAAAACGCGCCGCCCGCCTGCCTTTTGACGGCGATCCTGAGCTCGCCGTCATCGGCGCCGGCGCAGATGGAGTAGGAGCGGCGCAGCTCGACGCCGCCGACCGTCGTCTTCACCGTGACGTGCTGGCCGGGGACGAAGCGATAGGCCGCGCGAAGGTTCTCCGGCACGGCGAAGGCGAGAGAGACCGCATCCGGCGTCTCGCGCCGGAGATCGGCGACCCTGAGCGTGTGGAATTGCGGCGTCATGGGGTGGCGGTGGGCCCGCTCAGTGGCATTTGAAATAGTCGAACGGCTCGGCGCAGCGCCGGCAGCGATAGAGCGCCTTGCAGGCGGTCGAGCCGAACTCCGAGATCCGCTCGGTATCGGCGCTGCCGCAGTGCGGGCAGGCGACGGCGTCGGCGCCGAAGAGCGCGCGGCGCGAGGACTGGCCCGAAGGCGGCGCGATGCCGAACTCGGCGAGCTTGCGGCGGCCTTCGGCGCTCAGCCAATCGGTCGTCCAGGCCGGCGCCAGCACCGTGGTGATGCGGAACTTGCCGATGCCGGCCTCGCGCAAGGCGGTGTCGATCGCGAGCTCGATGGTGCGCATCGCCGGGCAGCCGGAATATGTCGGGGTGATCTCGACCTCGACCGTGTCGCCGGCGAGCCGCACCTGCCGCAGCACGCCGAGATCGCCGATGGTGAGCACGGGGATCTCCGGATCGACCACGGCGGCGGCCGCCGCCAGCGCGCGCTCGCGCAGACCGGTCTCGTTCACCACACCGCTCCGGGATAGGCCCGCTGCAGGAATTGCAGGCTGGCGAGAAGATGGCCCAGATGCTCGGAATGCCGGCCGCTGCGGCCGCCGCTCTGCATCCAGCCGCCGGCGGGCGCGGCAAGTGTCGCCTCGGCGAGCACGTCCGCCACAATCCGCTCCCATTCAGGGCGAAGGGCGGCGGGATCGACGGCGATACCCTCGGCGATCAGCGCGGCTTCGACCGCATCCGTCTCGAAGAGCTCGCCGACATAGGGCCAGAGCGTGTCGAGCGCCGCCTGGGCGCGGGGATGGCTCTCGGCCGTGCCGTCGCCGAGGCGGATCAGCCATTCGGCAGCGTGGCGAAGGTGATAGGCTGCTTCCTTCTCGGCCTTGGCGGCAATCGCGGCCAGCGTCGCGTCGCGCGAGCCGGCGAGCGAGCGCCAGAAAGGCTGGGCGAAGGCGGAGTAGAAGAACTGGCGCACGATGGTGACGGCGAAATCGCCGTTCGGCTGCTCGACCAGCAGCAGGTTGCGGAAGGCGCCGGCATCGCGGCGATAGGCCAACGCGTCCTCGTCGCGCCCCTTGCCCTCGACGGCGCCGGCATAGGCATAGAGCGACCGCGCCTCGCCGATGAGGTCGAGCGCGATGTTGCCGAGCGCCAGCTCCTCCTCGAGCAGCGGCGCGTGGCCGATCCATTCGGACAGGCGATGCCCGAGGATGAGCGCGCTGTCGGCGAGGCGGAGCGTGTAGTCGAAGAGCGGCGCCATGGCAGCCCGCTCACATGTTCCCGACATCGTCGGGCACGGTATAGAAGGTCGGATGGCGATAGATCTTCGATGCCGTCGGCTCGAACATCATGTCCTTCTCGGCGGGATCGGAGGCGGTGATCGCCGAGGACGGCACCACCCAGAGCGAGAGCCCTTCGCCGCGGCGGGTATAGACGTCGCGCGCCGCCTGCAGCGCCATTGCCGCGTCGGCGGCATGGACGCTGCCGACATGCTTGTGCGCGAGCCCGTTGCGCGAGCGGATGAAGACTTCCCAGAGTTGCATCGGACGCTCGCTCATTCCGCCGCCCTCGCTCTCGCCTGCCGCTTCTCGGCATGGGCCATCGCCGCCGCCCGCACCCATTCGCCCGCCTCATGCGCCTCGCGCCGCTGCGCCATGCGCTGCCGGTTGCAGGGGCCATTGCCGGCGAGCACGGCGCGGAACTCCGCCCAGTCGATCTCGCCGAAGCGCCAATGCCCGGCGGCCTCGTCGTAGCGCAGATCCGGATCGGGGAAGGCGAGGCCCAGGAAATGGCCCTGCGGCACGCTGGCGTCGACGAATTTCTGGCGCAGCTCGTCATTGGAGAAGCGCTTGATCTTCCAGCGCAGCGAGGCGTCGGAATGCTGCGACTGCGCGTCGGAGGGGCCGAACATCATCAGGCTCGGCCACCACCAGCGGTCGAGCGCGTCCTGCGCCATCGCCTTCTGCTCGGGCGTGCCGCGGCAGAGCGTCAGCATGATCTCGAAGCCCTGGCGCTGATGGAAGCTCTCTTCCTTGCAGATGCGGATCATGGCGCGGGCATAGGGCCCGTAGGAGCAGCGGCAGAGCGGGATCTGGTTCATGATCGCGGCGCCGTCGACCAGCCAGCCGATGGCGCCGATATCCGCCCAGGTGAGGGTGGGATAGTTGAAGATCGAGGAGTACTTCGCCTTGCCGGAGAGAAGCTGCTCCGTCAGCTCCTCGCGCGAGACGCCGAGCGTCTCGGCGGCGGCGTAGAGGTAGAGCCCGTGCCCGCCTTCGTCCTGCACCTTGGCGATGAGCGCCGCCTTGCGCCGGAGGCTCGGCGCGCGGGTGAGCCAATTGCCCTCGGGCAGCATGCCGACGACCTCGGAATGGGCGTGCTGCGAGATCATGCGGATGAGCGTGCGCCGATAGGCCTCGGGCATCCAGTCGTTGGGCTCGATCTTCTCGTCGGCGTCGATGCGCGCCTGGAAGCGGGCGAGCTTCTCGGCCGGCTCCGGCGGGGCGCGATCCTCATCCTTGGCGTGCAGCAGGCCTTGGGTGTACATGGACGATCAATATATCACAGAAAATTTGAAAATGTATGGATTTTCTGTAACGTTTTTGTGTGGACGATCACCATCTCCGCCGGTTTCCCGGCGCAGGCAATCGAGGCCTCATCACCGTTGCGGGGGCGCCCTTTCTCAGCGATGTAGCACGGGGAAGCGCCCCGCCGGTTCCGCCGAGCGGTGAGCCGCCGCGTCGCGCCGGCGGGCGTCAGGGAAAGCGACGCTTGAACGCCGCGTCGGGCGCGGGCAGCGGGCCTTTGCGACCCTGGAGATGGTCGTCGATCCAGCGCTCGGCCGGCTTGGCGAGGGCGCGGTAGAGGCTCCGCGCCGCGGCAAAGGCCTCGCGGCCGATCCAGTCGCGCGGCAGCAGCGCCGGTGGCAGCATCGGGTCGCGCAGGATGAGGCGGCGGTAATCGTGGATCAGCATCAGCCGCGCCAGCAGCGCCGGCAGCGGCGCGGGCACGAAGCCGCGCGCGATCGCCTGGCCGAGCTCGGCGAAATCAGCGAGAAAGTCGCGATAGGATTGCGCCAGCGCCTCGAGGTTCCAGCAGCGCTGCACCAGCGCCGGGAGCAGGCCGGGCGCCGCCAGCGTGGTCTTGCCGGCGATCACCAGCGGCCGCGCCTCGCGCGGCAGATCGGCGATCACCGAGGCGAGCGACGCGGCGTCCGGCGCCGGATGCAGCATGACGCCGGGCGCCAGGCTGCCGAATCCCAGCCAGCCGAGATCCTTGCCCAGCTCGCCGCGCTCGGCGCCTTCCGGCAGCACCAGCAGGTGCCAGTCGCCGCGCCAGGCCTTGGGCGTGCCGCCATAGATCCGCCGCGTCGCCTCGGCGAAGCGGTGGCGGCCGGTCTGGGTCGGGCGATAGAGGCTGCGCCGGCCGAGCCGCTCGGCCTCGAGCCAATGATCGGCGACCAGGCGCGACAGGGCCGTGCGCACCTGGCTGTCGTTGAGCGAGAACGCCGCGAGCAGCGCGATGAGGTCGCCGAGCCGCACCTCGCCGCCGCGCGGCAGGATGGCGTCGCCGAAGATCGTGATGACGAGCGAGCCGGTGCGAACCGGCCGGCGCTGCGCGAAGCGCTGCAGCAGCCGCTCGACCGGATCGACCTCGCTCGGCCGCGGGCTCTGCTCGGCCCTCGTCATCGGCGGCGCGCGATGATCGCCTCCATCCCATCCTCCCGGGCAGCTTGCCTCGGCGGCACTCTAGTCCAATGATAGCGGGCGCTCCCAGGGGCTTGCCGCCGGAACGACGAGGAGGAGGCCGATGAACAGCGACGCCAAGAAGACCGTGCTCAGGATGATCCCTTACGGGATCTATGTGCTCACCGCCGATGACGGCAAGGGCGGCATCGCTGCCGCCACGGTGAATTTCGTGACCCAGAGCTCCTTCGCGCCGCCGCTGGTCGTGGTCGGCGTCAAGGCCGACAGCGCGACCTATCAGGTGGTGAAAGCGGCGGGCAAGTTCGCCCTCAACATGCTGGGCAAGGACCAGAAGGCCCTCGCCTTCACCTTCTTCCGCCCGGCCGATGTCAGCGAGGGCAAGCTCAGCGGCCAGCCCTATCGCGCCGGCAGCGTCACCGGCGCGCCGATCCTGGCCGAGGCGCCCGGCGCGGTCGAATGCCAGGTCAAGACCATCCTCGCCGAAGGCGACCACCACATCGTCATCGGCGAAGTGGTCGAGGCGCATCTGATGAAGCCGCCCGCCGGCCGTCCCGACGCCGCCATCCTTGAGATGAAGGATCTCGGCGAGAACGTCTTCTACGGCGGGTAGAAATTTGAGTGCCTCGATAAGGGGCTGATATAGCAGCGAAAATTAGATCTTTCTTTGCCTAATATCATATGCCTGGGCACTCACCCGGCACTCAGGCTGACCGACAATTGGCATGGCTGCTAAATCAATTGACGCGGCCAGCCAAGCGCATCCCAGCCGTAGCTTCGCGATGCCGGCGCACCACGGCTCGGCCATCAGGTGACTGCCATTGCGCAATCAACCCCATGATGCCCCCCCCCCGGGGGTGCAGGGCTATCGCATTTGGGCGAAGAGGGAGAGGAGGAATTGGTCGTTCCATCCGGCTCGTTTGACTTTGCCGCGGATAGACCCCTTGTCGGGATGGGTGCGCAGGAGGTTGAGGGCGAGCTTGCGCAGCAGGGCGAGGTTGGCGGGACCGTGGTCCTTGCGGTTTCTGGCGCCATCCTCGTCGAAGACGACGTTGAGCACCCAGTGGAGCTGGTTTTCGATGGTCCAGTGGGCGCGAGTTGTCGCCAGCAACCTCTCGGCAGAGAGCGCGCGCGACAGCAGGAAGTACCGTACCAGGCGTTCGGCTTTCCCACCGGTGACGCGGCGGCGGTATTCGACCCGACCGACGGCGCGGATGCCAGGGAACTGGTGGGCCGTGGCGAGGGTGGCATCGGCGACCACGACGGCGCGCCGGATGTCGCTGCGATCATGGTTTTTGCTCTGTTCCGAGGCAGTGTTGTCGCGGCGCGCGCCGGCGGCGACCACCCGTTCGGCGTCGGCCAGCAGGGCGGCTTGGTTTTCCTTGAGTACCAGCACGTATTCGGCACCGCTGTCGAGCACGGCCTGGGCCATCTTCTTATGGCAATGGAGCGCATCGGCAGTGACGATGCAGCCCTTGAGCGACAGCAGCTTGAGCACTTCGAGCGCGCCCGCGGCCTCGTTGCGGTTGGGCGCGATGCGCTGCGCCAGGAGAAGGCGCTGGTCGACCGCCCAGACATTGACCAGATGCAACGGCGTGGTGCGCCCGCCACGCTCGAAGGCGCCGCGCACCGCCTTGCCGTCGATCGCGACGACGCCCGCGAGTTCCTTGGCGAAGCGCGCCATGAAGCGCCGGAATGCCGCCTCGAACGCCTCAGGGTCGAGCAGCCGGAACAGCCGGCTGAATGTATCGTGGCTCGGGATGCCGTGTTCGAGTCGGAGAAATTGCCGCAACAGGCCTTCCTTCGACTGGCCGAACAGCGCCATCTCGGCGCAGCCTTCCGCCCCGCACAGAACCGCCGCAAGGGCGACCACCAGCATCTCGAGCAGATCGTGCCGCGCATTCGCCGCTCGCGGATCCGACAAGTCCGCGAACACCGCGAGAAAATTCTCCATCGGGCCCTCCAAACTCTGGAGAGACCTAAAAAATCTACCAAGACCCGACGCGCAACAGCTAACCTCGCCTCATATGCGATTCCCCTGCCCGGGGGTGGGGGCAGGCATTGAGATCGTAAAAGCCCCGGGCAACCCACTCTGGGAATTTTATGGCATTCGGCGTGCGCGATAACTCGGCCCGATTAGGCGGGATTGCGCAATGCCCTGTCAGGTGGAGTAGCGTCGCGCTCGGGCTGGGCGTCTTGCGGGGCCGATTTGGGATTTGTGCGGCGGTGGTGAAAAGGTGGTCGGGGGGCCCCCTGAGCCCTATTCGAAATTTTTAACCGATAGGATGGATTATTCGATGGTCGATTGCGCAATTGATGGTGCGTTCGATGATGATGAAGCGCTTGGCGAAATGTGTGTTGTGGGTGACCATCAAGCTGGGCAATCGGCCGGAGCGTCTGCGCAATTGGGCGCTGCTATATTTATTCAGGGAAGAGTGAAAGGACGTTGGGCAATGGCGATCGATGCGGATTGGATGGCGAAAGCGGCGGCTCGGGCGGAGAACGTGATGCGCGAGGCGACGAATGAGCATATTGCGCTGTGCCAGTTGGTAGCTCACGCGCGGACGGATGAAGAGCTGCAGGCCTTGTTGATCCTACAGGGCGCCGAGAGGCTGGCGCGAGGATTCTATCCGCGCCGGGGCGATCGCGCGGCCTGACGGTGTTGCCGTTGGCTTGGCGGTGATCAGGGCTTGGGCGCGGCCGCTGCCTGGGCGCGGCGCTTGCATTCGGCCTCGATGGCGGTGCGGTCCATGGTGGTGCCGTCGTCGCATTCGATGCGCAGCACAGGATCGCGGAAGTGGCCGGGCTGATTGAGATCGGCGCAGACCGAGCTAAGGGCCTGCTCGAGATCGTCTTTAGTCTCGGTGACCTCCCGGCTCAATTGGCCGCTCCACAAGATGACGCGGCAGGCCATGGGATCCTCCCATTCGATTTCCCGGGTTAATTAGTCGCCCTTGAAAAACTCACAAGCGCCTGCGGCGCAGGGATTTCGCGACTCACGAAGTATCGTAGAATACCGGGATTGCGCTAGCGCGCGCTCAAAAGCCGGTGTTTTTGCGATGGGACCGAAGCCGCCGAAGTCGTCTGAGAGTGCCGATCTGTTCCGCAGCCGGTTGGAGAACCTGCTGGATCAAGGCCACGAGCTCTACCGGCTCGCCGGCATGATCGAGTGGAGTGGCTTCGATCGCGAGTTCGGTCGCTTCTATCGCCCGCTTGGTCGGCCGGCAAAGCCGACGCGGCTGATGGTGGGGTTGAGCTATCTGAAGCACGTCTACGATCTGTCGGACGAGGCGGTGTGCGAGCGTTGGCGGGAGAACCCCTATTGGCAGTTCCTGTGTGGCTGCGAGTACTTCGAGCACGAACTGCCGTGCGATCCGAGCTCGCTGACCCGCTGGCGCAATCGGATCGGCCCTGCCGGCATGGAGAAGCTTCTGGCGGCGACGATCCAGGCCGGGCTTGCGAGCGGAACGGTGAAGCCGTCGAGCCTGGAACGGGTGATCGTCGACACGACGGTTCAGCCCAAGGCGATCGCGCATCCCACGGACAGCCAGCTCTATCTCAAAGCGATCCGCGCTTTGGTGCGCCAAGCAAAGCGCCATGGCGTGGCACTGCGGCAAGCACACACGCGCCTGGCCAAGCGCGCGGCGGCCAAAGTGGCGCGTTACGCCCACGCCCGGCAGATGCGGCGGATGCGCCGCGAGCTGAAGCGGCTCAAGACCTATCTCGGCCGGGTCTATCGCAACGTCGCCCGCAAAGTCGCAGCCTCTACCAACCCCGCCCTCAACGGGCACTTCGCGCGCTTGCTCGGGCTCGTCGAGCGGCTTCTGCTGCAGGAACGGCACAGCAAGGACAAGCTCTACAGCTTGCACGCGCCGGAGGTCGTCTGCCTCGCCAAAGGCAAGGCGAACAAAGCCTACGAGTTCGGCGCCAAGGTCTCACTGGCGGTGACCAATCGCGAGGGCTTCGCGCTGGCCGCCAAAGCGCTCGCCGGCAACCCCTATGATGGCCACACCCTGGCGACGACGGTCGAGCAGATCGTCGCGCTCGCCGGCATCGCGCCGGAGCGGATCTACGTCGATAGGGGCTATCGCGGCCACGACTACCCGCACAAGGAACGGGTCTTCCTCTCCGGACAGCGCCGAGGCTTAACCCCCTCGATCCATCGCGAACTGCGCCGCCGAGCCGCGATCGAGCCGATGATAGGCCACATGAAAACGGACGGGAGTCTCGATCGCAATTACCTGCTCGGAACCGCCGGCGATGCCATCAACGCCCTGCTCGTCGCGGCCGGCCACAACCTCCGCCTCATCCTCGCCCATCTGAGGCTCTTTTTTGCCGGCCTTCTCGCCATCCTCCTGGCCGACCCGGCCGAAGCGGGCATCACCACCCTGATGCCGCCCTGATCATAAAACGCTTTGTTCAGGGCCGACTAGCTGGGTCTGCCCCGGCTCCCCGGCTTGCAGCTGATAGTAGATGCCTTATCGCCTTGATTGTAAAGGGTATATGAATTCCCGTAATTCGCCTGCCTCACCGGACCCGAGCAGCATTGCCGGCCCGGCTTGCTCGCATGCATGTCTTTGGTAATGCATACGGGCACCCGCCGCTCGCTTCGCGGGGGAGCGCAGGCGAGGGGTGACTCCACCGCGGCAAGACTTCTACTAGTCTCCGCGGGGAGGACTAAGGTCGAATGCGCGATTTCGGCAGCTTCGACTACATCATCATCGGCGGCGGCTCGGCCGGTTGCGTGCTGGCCAACCGGCTGAGCGCGTCGGGCGAGCATCGCGTGCTGCTGCTCGAAGCCGGCGGCGAGGACCGCAATCCCTGGATCCACATCCCCATCGGCTACGGCAAGCTGTTCAAGAACGCCAAGCTCAACTGGCTCTATGAGAGCGAGCCCGAGCCCGAGCTCAACGGCAGGCGCATCATCCAGCCGCGCGGCAAGGTGCTGGGCGGCTCGAGCTCGATCAACGGCCTCGTCTATATCCGCGGGCAGAAGGAGGATTTCGATCATTGGCGCCAGCGCGGCAATGTCGGCTGGAGCTATGAGGATGTTCTGCCCTATTTCCGCCGGGCCGAGGACCAGCAGCGCGGCGCGGACGACTTCCATGGCGCCGGCGGCCCGCTCGCGGTCTCCGATCAAAGCGAGCCGCACGCGCTGTGCGACGCCTTCATCGCCGCGGCGGAGGAGGCGGGCTTTGCGCGCAACGAGGATTTCAACGGCGCGCGGCAGGAAGGGGCGGGCTATTTCCAGACCACCTCGCGCCGCGGCCGGCGCTGCAGCGCCGCGGTCGGCTATCTGCGCCCGGTGCGGGGGCGCGCCAATCTGCGGGTGCTGACCGAGGCGCCGAGCCTGCGGGTCCTGCTCGAAGGCGGCGAGGCGACCGGCGTCGTCTTCCAGCATCAGGGCGAGACCTGGCGCGCCCATGCCGCGGGCGAGGTGGTGCTGGCCGCCGGCGCCATCGCCTCGCCGCCGCTGCTGCAGCTCTCCGGCATCGGGCCGGGCGCGCTGCTGCGGCGCCATGGCATCGCCGTCGAGCGGGATCTGCCGGGGGTGGGCGAGAATCTGCAGGACCATCTGCAGTCGCGGCTGGTCTATCGCTGCACCCGGCCGATCACGCTCAACGACGATGTCGCCAGCGTCGTGCGCAGCGTCGGCATCGGCCTGCGCTATGCCCTCTGGCGCACCGGCCCGCTGACCATCAGCGCCGGCTATGCCGGCGGCTTCTTCCGCACCGACCCGCGGCTGGCCACGCCCGACGTGCAGGCGCATCTCATCACCTTCAGCACCACCAGGATGGGCGACAAGCTCCATCCCTTCTCGGGCTTCACGGCCTCGGTCTGCCAGCTTCGTCCGGAAAGCCGCGGCTTCGTCCGCATCAAGAGCGCCGATCCCGCGGCGCCGCCGGCGATCCAGCTCAACTATCTCAGCGCCGAGACCGACCGGCGCACCGCGGTGGCGGGGCTGAAGCTGCTGCGGCGGATCATGGAGCGGCCGGCGCTCCGGCCCTATGTCGAGAGCGAGTACGAACCCGGCCCCGCCTGCGTCAGCGACGAGGATCTGCTGGGGCATATTCGCGAGCGCGCCAGCACGATCTATCATCCCACCTGCACCTGCCGCATGGGCGAGGACGGCCAGGCGGTGGTCGATGCGCGGCTCAGGGTGCATGGCGTCGGGCGCCTGCGCGTGATCGACGGCTCGGTGATGCCGAGCCTGGTGTCCGGCAACACCAACGCGGCGATCATCATGATCGCCGAGAAGGGCGCGGAGATGATGCTCGAGGAGGCGCAGCGCCGGCCCGGCTTGGCGCGCGCCGCCTCGTTCTGACGGAATAGCGACATCCAACGGAGGCGCGGCATGTATGCAAACCTGGCACTCTATATCGACGGCGAGTGGCTCGCGGGCGGCGGGCGCGACAGCGAGCCGGTGATCAACCCGGCGACCGAGAAGCCGCTGGCGACGCTCACCCATGCCGGCGCCGCCGATCTCGACCACGCGCTCGAGGCGGCCCAGCGCGGCTACAAGCAGTGGCGCGCCACCGCGCCCTACGAGCGCGCGCGCATCATGCGCAAGGCCGCCGACCTCATCCGCGAGCGGCTGGAGCCGATCGCCCGCACCCTCACCCTCGAGCAAGGCAAGGTCATCGCCGAGGCGCGGATCGAAGTCGCGGTCTCCGCCGACATCATCGAATGGTATGCCGAGGAGGGACGGCGCGCCTATGGCCGCATCATTCCCGGCCGCGTCCCGGGGGTGCGGCAGATGACGGTGCAGGAGCCGGTCGGCCCCTGCGCCGCCTTCACGCCGTGGAACTTCCCCGGCGTGACGCCGGCGCGCAAGATCGGCGGCGCGCTGGGATCGGGCTGCTCGCTCATCATCAAGGCCTCGGAGGAGACGCCGGGCACCTGCGTCGAGCTGGTGCGCGCCTTCCACGATGCCGGGCTGCCCAAGGGCGTGCTCAACCTGGTCTTCGGCGTGCCGTCTCGCATCTCCGAGCACCTGATCGCCTCGCCGGCGATCCGCAAGGTGTCGTTCACCGGCTCGGTGCCGGTGGGCAAACATCTCACCAAGCTCGCCGCCGAAGGCATGAAGCGCACGACCATGGAGTTGGGCGGCCATTCGCCGGTGATCGTGTTCGACGACGCCGATGCCGAGAAATCGGCCGAGATCGCCGCCGCTGGCAAGTTCCGCAACGCCGGCCAGGTCTGCATCTCGCCGACGCGCTTCTACGTGCAGGAGGCGAGCTACGATCGCTTCGTCAAGCGCTTCGTCGACTATGCCAAGAACCTGAAGCTCGGCGACGGGCTGGCCGACGGCACCACCATGGGGCCGCTCGCCAATCCGCGCCGGCTCGACGCCATGGAGGGCTTCGTCGCCGATGCCAGGAAGCGCGGCGCCGAGATCAGGACCGGCGGCGCGCGTCCCGGCAATCAGGGCTTCTTCTTCGCGCCCACGGTGATCACCGACATGCCGGATGATTGCCGCGTCATGACCGAGGAGCCGTTCGGCCCGCTGGCGCCGATCGCGCGCTTCAAGACCTTCGACGAGGTGGTGGCGCGCGCCAATGCGCTGCCCTTTGGCCTGGCCGCTTATACCTTCACTGGCTCGACCCGCACCGCCAACCTGATCTCGGACGCGCTCGAGGCGGGCATGGTCGGCGTCAACAGCCTCGCCATCTCGACCCCGGAGACGCCCTTCGGCGGCATGAAGGAGAGCGGCTACGGCCATGAAGGCGGCGTTGAAGGCCTCGAGGCCTATACCCAGAAGAAGCTGGTGGTGCAGGCTTAGTGTTTGGGCGACATCGGCGACGCCCCACCTCACCCTCCCGGCACTTCGCGCCGGGTCCCTCCCTCTCCGCCCCATTGGGCTATCGGATTCACACATCGTGAAGCGCCAAGGTAGTACCGTATTTGATGGCTTGGAACTCTTGGAGCCCTCGTCGCATGACCTGAGGCCCGGGCTTGCCGTAGTAGCCGGTCCAGCCGCCCAGGCGTGCGATGACCCAGGCGGCAAAGGCGAGAGAGCCCTTGCGGTGAGGATTGCGCTGCCGCTCTGTGTTGCCGGCGAGCTTGGCCGAGACGGCCTCGAGGATCGGCTGGTCGTCCGGGTCGAAGGCATCGGTCAAGCGCTGGTCGGTGTTGCCGTCGCGGGCTTGGACGAGCTGCTTGATGGTAACGGCCGCGACCGTCGCGGCGGCGACGAAGTTGATCATCGCCGGCGGCTCGCCGATATCGGCGGCTTCGATATCGAAGCCGGCCGTCTTGAGCGTGCGGAAGAACTCTTCGATGATCCAACGCAGGCGATAGAGGTCGAGGACGCGGCGCGCCTGGGCCAGAGTGGCGACAATGTGGGTGGTCAGCAGCCGCCAGTGGATCGGCTCGCTCCCGTCGGCCGGAGCCGACGTTCGCGCACGTCGAGCAGCGTCACGGCGACGGTCGGGGGCAGCGCTGGATCGGCTCCGTTGCGTGGCTTGCGCAACACCACCGGCGCGAAGCGCACCGCCAGCTCGGCGGTGCGTGTCTTGCGCCCGGGCGCGGCCGGGATCGTCACCACGAAGCGACCTTGCTCCGGCAAACCGTCGATGAACGAGAACAGCAGCCCGTCTCCCGGCTCTTGCGCCGGCAACTCGATCCGCCGGTTCTGGCAGGCACGCACGATCAGCTGCACGTTCTGCGGCCGCTGGGCAAACAGCTCGTAGAAATCGCTCTCGCGATCGGAAACGACGGTGATGCTTGCCGCCTGCGTCAGGACCTCTCCGGCTTGCCGCGCACCATCGAGCCAGCGCTGCGACTCCTTGGCCGCCGTCGCTCGCTCCCGCCGCGGCGTGAGCTCGCCATCCGCGCGGTTCCAAACCTGCATCGACACGAGGCCCAGCATCGCACCGCTGCCGGCCTCCACCGCCAGCACCGGGTGCAGCAGCAGCCCGCCCAAGGCGCCGCCCTTGCCCACCACGCCATAGCCCGCCGCCCGCGCCCGCCGGCCCCCCAGCACCAGCTCGCTGGTGTCCTGGATCGCCACCACCTCGCGACCCGCCACGCGCTGCGCCGTCAGCGCTCCGGCATACCGGGCCATCTCGGCCGCCGTCACCGCCCCGTTGCGCAGAAAGCGCGTGAACTGCATCTCGCGCGCCCGCGTCCCGCCCAGCCGGCGGACGCACGATCCCGGCCGCGCCACCAGCGCCGCATGCAGCCGCGCCCCCCTTTTTCCAGGCGGCGGTCGCCAAACCGCCCCAGGCCATATTCCACCCCCATCCCGCCCTCCGTATCTCCTCGACGGCACACACGGAATCAGCCTTTCGCTCGCGGCGCAACCGAGATGTGTGAATGCACGAGGCCCCATTGGGGCGGAGAGGGTTGGGGTGAGGCGGGGCAGGCTCGGCAAATCAGAGATATAAGGGGATGCTGAACTTCACCTATGAGCAGCTGCCGATCCGGGTGGTTTTCGGCGCCGGCAGCTTCGATCGCCTCGCCGACGAGGTCAGCCGGCTCGGGCTGAAGCGGGCGATGATCCTGTCGACGCCCGGCCAGCGCCGGCTCGCCGACGAGGCGGCCAAGCGTCTCGGCATCGCCACCGCCGGCATCCATGCCGAGGCGATGATGCATGTGCCGGTCGAGACCGCGCGCAATGCCCGCGAGACGGCGCGCCGGCTCGCCGCCGATTGCGCCGTGGCGATCGGCGGCGGCTCGACCATCGGCCTCGGCAAGGCGATCGCGCTCGATACCGGCCTGCCGGTGATCGCCGTGCCGACGACCTATTCCGGCTCGGAGATGACGCCGATCTACGGCGTCACCGATGGCGGGGTGAAGCGCACCGGGCGCGACCGCAAGGTGCTGCCGCGCGTCGTGCTCTACGATCCCGCGCTCACCATCGGCCTGCCGGCGAGGATCTCGGGACCGTCGGGCATGAACGCGCTCGCCCATTGCGTCGAGGCGCTCTATGCCCAGGACGCCAATCCCATCACCGCGCTGATGGCGGCCGACGGCATTCGCGCGCTCGCCCGCGCGCTGCCGGTGGTAGTGAAGGAGCCGCTCGACCTCGAGGCGCGCAGCGAGGCGCTCTACGGCTCCTGGCTCGCCGGCAGCGTGCTGGGCCAGGTGGCGATGGGCCTCCATCACAAGCTCTGCCACACGCTCGGCGGCAGCTTCAACCTGCCGCATGCCGAGGTCCACACGGTGATCCTGCCGCACGCCGTCGCCTATAACCGCGACGCGGCGCCGGCGGCGATGCAGATCATCGCCAAGGCGCTGGGCGCCCGGGATCCGGCGCAGGGCCTCTATGATCTCGCGAAGACGCTGGGCGCGCCGCTATCGCTGGCGGCGATCGGCATGCCGGAAGACGGCATCGAGCGCGCCGCCAAGCTCGCCACCGAGAACCCGTACTACAATCCGCGGCCTGTCGAGTATGCTGGCATCCGCCAGCTGCTGGAAAATGCCTGGCACGGACGGCGCCCCGCCTGAGGGAGGACACATGCGCAATCTAACCGAAGCGAATCTGACCGATGCGGTGGTGGCGCGGCTGGCGCGCACCGAGAATCCGCGCTTCAAGGCGGTGATGACCAGCCTCATCCGCCACCTGCACGCCTTCATCCGCGATGTCGAGCTCAGCGAGGCGGAATGGGCGGCGGCGATCAATTTCCTCACCGCCACCGGCCATAAATGCGACGCCGATCGGCAGGAATTCATCCTGCTGTCCGACGTGCTCGGCGTCTCGATGCTGGTCGACGCCATCAACCATCGCGGCGGCGACGGCGCCACGGAATCGACCGTGCTCGGCCCCTTCTATATCGAGGGCGCGCCCGACCTGCCGATGGGCTTCGACATCTCCCATGGCGGCCCCGGCGAGCCGAGCGAGGTCTCGGGCCGCGTGCTGACCCCCGAGGGCAAGCCGATCAAGGATGCGGTGCTCGATGTCTGGCAGACCGCGCCCAACGGCTTCTACAGCACGCAGGATCCGAACCAGGAACGCTTCAATCTGCGCGGCCGCTTCCGCACCGACGCGAGCGGCGCCTATCATTTCCGCACCATCAAGCCGACGAGCTATCCCGTGCCGACCGACGGGCCGGTCGGCACCATCCTCAACGCCATGGGCCGCCATCCCATGCGGCCGGCGCATCTCCACTTCATCGTCACCGCGCCGGGCTACGAGCGGGTCACCACGCATCTCTTCGTCGAGGGCGATCCCTATCTCGACAGCGACGTGGTCTTCGGCGTCAAGAACTCGCTCGTCGTCGCCTTCAAGCCCAAGGCCGGCGGCAAGACGCTGGAAGCGACCTACGATTTCGGCCTGACGCCGGCGGCGAAGAAAAGCGCCGCCTGAGCGGGCCTCAGCTCGCGAAGCCCGGGTAATAGCGCGCCATCATCCGCTCGCCGTAGGCGAGGAGGTTGGCGTGGCCGCGCGCCGCGCGGGTGAGCGGCGCGTCGAAGAACGGCGTCGCCACCGCCGCGACCATGGCGAAGGCGGTGGCATCGACCGCGCTGGGCGCGTCGCCGAAGAGACAGCGCCGCTCGTCGAGCAGCGCGGCGAGCGCGGCCAGCGACCGGGCACCGAGCTCCGCGATCTCGTTGGCGCTGTGGCGTCCGATGCCGTGCGCGTGCAGGCCCTCGAGAAACCGCGCGCGGCGGGGCGCGCGCAGCTCCTCGGGAAGGCCCGCGAAGAATTGGCTCGGGCCCTTCGCGAAATTGGCATCGTCGGCCCAGCGCAGATGCAGCATCGCCCAGTAGAGATGGTCCTCGAGCATGCGCTCGATCGCCCAGCCGGCGGCGCGCTGCGCCGCGTCGAGCCCGGCGTCGAGATCGATGCCGCGGGAGGTTTCGATATGGCGGCGGATCAAGGTCGAGTCGCCGATGACCCGCTCGCCGTCCCGGATGAAAGGGAGCTTGCCCTTGGGCGCGTCGCGCGGCGAGCCGCGCTCGATGCGATAGGGCACCCCCGCCATCTTGAGCTGCACCTCCGTCTTCATCACGAAGGGGCTGGCTTCGGGCAGGCCGAATTTCGGGCCGAAGGCATAGAGGATGATCATTGGTCCGCCATGGCCCGGTCGTTGGCCGGGCGGAGTTCCGGCCGTGGGGCAAGCGCGCGCTCGGCCGGCAGCAGCCGGGCGGTGGCGGAGGCGCGGGTAAGGAGGGTGCCGGCCGCGTCGAGCAGCTTGCCTTCCAGGAACGCGATGGTGCTTCCGAGCTGCAGCACGGTGGCCTCGCCGAAGAGCGGGCCCGGCCGCGCCGGCGCCAGGAAGCGAAGGCTCATCTCGATGGTGGCGGTGTAAAGCGCGCCGTTGCTCTTGAGCCAGACCGCCGGCCCCATGGTGTCGTCGAGCATGGCGCCTTGCAGCCCGCCCTGGATGAAGCCCGCCGGGTTGAGGAAGTCGCGCCTGCCGTCGAATCCGACGCGGATCCAGCCCTTGGCGACATCGTGATCGACGAGCCGCCAGCCGAGGAGACGCGAGCAGGGCGGGGCGGGAATCTGGTCGAGCACGGTCCCGGTCATGGTCGCCTCGCGCGATTGAGAGAGCCACCAGCATAGGGCGAGGCTGCTGACAAATTCCGTCAGCAGGACGATGGCGGCCGGAGGCGGAGCAGCCCATTCTTGCCCCAATCTCGCCACAAGGCCGTGGCAAGGTCCGGCACCTTTTCGCCAGGATGCCCTCCGCCCATGGCCTTTCCCCCGCGCCCCCGCTCGTCCCGCGCCGAGCCCAGCCTCGCCCCCGCCGCCCCGCCGCGCGACGCCGTGCCGCTTCGGCCCGCTACACCGCGCCCGCTCGTCCGGCCGGGCACGGTCGATAGCGGCGCCGAGCGCGAGCCGGCGCGGCTTTCCGTCGAGCCTCGACGTGCGACGGACATGCCCTCGCTCTCGCTCACCGCCGCCGATCGCATCATCATGTCCTCGGCGGGCACCGGCGCCGCCAAGCGGGAGCGCAGCGCCTGGCGGGTTGCGGGGTTTATCGTACTGCTGGTTCTCGCGGCCATCGGCGCCTACAGCCTCTATCACCAGGCGAGCGCCTTCCTGCCCTAGCGCGACGCCGCAGGCGTCGTCGCTGGCGGGCGCCAGCGCCCCGGACTTGATCCGGGGCGCGAAAGCCCGCACGGTGGGGGCTAACCGGCACGGTGCGGCTCTCGCGGTTGCTTAGGCAACCGCTGTCGCCGCCGCGGACGAAGGCGCTACGCGCCTTCGCCTATCCAAGGCTGGACCGGGCGGCGGGCCCGGGGTCAAATGGCCGGGTCGCACGGGCCCGGAGAGACCATGCCCAAGCTCGCCGCCAACCTGCATTTCCTGTTCCAGGAGCTGCCGTTCCTCGACCGCTTCGCCGCCGCGGCCGAGGCCGGATTCCGCGGCGTCGAATGCCTCTTTCCCTACGAGGCGCCGGCCGACGCCATTGCCGCACGGCTCGAGCGGCACGGGCTGACGCTGGCGCTCTTCAACCTGCCGCCGGGAGACGCCGCCGCGGGCGAGCGCGGGCTGGGGGCGCTGCCCGGGCGCGAGCGGGAGTTCATGGCCGGCGTCGAGCAGGCGCTCGCCTATGCGCTTGCCACCGGAGGAAGGCGCATCCATGCGCTCTCCGGTATCTGGCCGGAGGGGCGCGACAGATCCGCGGGCGAGGCGACGCTGATCGCCAATCTCCGCCGCGCCGCCGATCGCGTCGCGCCGCACGGCGTCGAGCTGCTGCTGGAGCCGATCAATCCGCGCGACATTCCCGGATATTTCCTCAACACCCCGCAGCAGGCGGCGGCGATCCTCGACCGCGTCACGCGCTCCAGCGTCCGCCTGCAGCTCGATCTCTATCATTGCCAGATCGTCGCCGGCGACCTCGCGCGGCATATCCGCGAGCTGCTGCCGCGCATCGCCCATGTGCAGATCGCCGGCGTGCCCGAGCGCCACGAGCCCGATCGCGGCGAGGTCGATTACGTCTACCTGCTCGATCTCCTCGACCGCCTCGGCTATGACGGCTGGGTCGGCTGCGAATATTGGCCGGCCGCCGGCACCCGCGCCGGCCTCGCCTGGGCGCGGCGCTGGGGCGTCGGCTGAGCCGAAGGCGAGGGGAGGGGCGCATGACACCGAAGCTCTATGCCATGACCTGCGGCCATCTGACGGGGCAGCTCGCCTATATGATGGAGGGCGGCGAGGGCGAGGTGCGCTTGCCGATCCCGGCTTATCTCATCGAGCATCCCAAGGGCACGGCCCTCTTCGACACCGGTATGCATCCCGACTGCCAGCGCGATCCCGTCGCCCGTGTCGGCCGGCGCCTCACGGGGCTGTTCCGCTTCGACTACAGTGCCGGCGAGGAGGTGAGCGCGCGGCTCGAGGCGATCGGCCGCGATCCCGCGCGCATCGACTTCATCGTCACTTCGCATCTTCATTTCGATCATGTCGGCGGCAATGCGCTGGTGCCCAATGCGACGATGGTGGTGCAGCGGCGCGAATGGGAGGCGGGCATGGACGCCGAGCTGGCGGCGCTGCGCGGCTTCAACCGCCGCGATTTCGATCTCGGCCATGCGCGACGCCTGGTCGAGGGCGAGCATGATCTCTTCGGCGATGGCAGCGTGATCTGCCTGCCGACGCCCGGCCATACGCCGGGGCACCAGTCGCTGCGCGTGCGGCTGGCTTCCGGCGACATCGTGCTGGCGGGGGATGCCTGCTATTTCTGCCGGACGCTGCGCGAGCGCCGCTTGCCGAAGAACGTCCATGACCGCGCCCAGATGCAGGCTTCACTGGAAAAGCTGGCGCAGCTCGAATCCGGCGGCGCGCGGATTTTCTTCGGCCATGACGATCGCTTCTGGCGCGACGTGCCGCAGGCGCCGGCGGCGATCGGCTAAGCCGCTGACCGGCCATCGACAAACCGAGCGTGCATTGAAGAATCCCTGTTCACCCTGCAATTTTGTGACTCGCTCGGTACGGACTCTGCGCTGAAAAATTAACCCTACCGGGCGACATTTCGAGCCGATGGCCATGATGGCCAGGGATCGGAATGACCATGGCGATGCTCGAGCCGATATCCGGCGGCGGCCCACAGCAGGGCGGCGCGGTTGCGAGGTTGGCGCCGCCGCGTCTCCGGCCCTTCGCCACGGATGATGCCGGAAGCGGCTATTTCCTCTCCGACTATCACCACCGCCATCTCGTTGCCGCGCTGCTGCGGCGGCTGGCGGAAGGCAAAGCCGTCCTTCTTCTCACCGGCGAACCTGCCGCCGATGGCGTGCTGCTCGAGCGCTTCATCAACGAGGAGCGCGGGCAGCGCCATCGCGCGAGTCTGGTGCGCTGCCGCCCCGGCATGACTTTCTCCGACGTGGTGCGCGGCTATGGCGAACGGCTCTCCTTGCCGCCGGAACCCGAGGGTGCCGGGATCTGGACGTTGCTCGCGCATTTCATGCGCGAGGTGCGCAACGGCGTCACGCGCGTGCTCATCCTCGAGCATGCCGAGGCGCTCGATGCCGGCAGCCTCGGCGAGTTGCTGGCCTTTACCCGGCTCGATCAGCCGCATGTGATGCCGCTGCTGCTGGTGGCCTCGTCGGCCGCCAGCGACGGCAGCGACGCATCGCTCTTCGCCTGCTTGCCACCGGCGATCACCGAGCTGATGCCGATCGATCGGCTCGAGCCCGAGGAGGTCGAGGCCTTCATTCGCTATCAGCTCAACGCGCTCACGCCGGAGGAGAGCGCGGCCTTTGTGCCGGAAACGGTGCGCGCCATCGCCGCCGCGGCCGAGGGCAGCGCCGCCGCGGTCAACCGCTTGGCACGGCAGGTGCTCGAGGGCGCCGCGAGTCTCGCCTCGCTGCCTGCGCCGACGCCGCCGGAGCCCGACCCGCCGGAGCCCGACCCGCCGCTCGGCGAGGACCAGGCGCCGGCGGAGTCCTTGCCGCTGCTCGAGCCCTTGAGCGAGGTACCCGCGCGCCGGCGGCGACGGTCGCCCGGCTCCATGGTCGTCGGGCTCTATGTCGCGGCAGCCTCGGCCTGCGGCATCGTCCTGCTCTATCTGCTGCTGCAGCACGCGCCGAGACCTGCGCCGACGCCTTCCGTCCTGGCCGCGCTGGCGCCGGCAGCCGGCGGGGTCCATCCGGCGGCGGAAGCCAATCCGCCAGGCGCCGGCACGGCTGCGTCGGTCGTGCAGCTGCCGGCCGAGACGGCGGCCGCGGCTCCGGCGGTTCAGGACACCCCGGCGCCGGCATCGCAGAGCCTAGCGCCGACGACGACGGATGCAAGCTCTTCGGAGCCGCAAAGTCCGGAGCCCGCGCCAGCGCCATCGTCGACAGCGCTCGCGCCAGCGCCTTCTCCGGAGAGCGCGGTCGAGCCGGCAGTGCCGCAGGACCCGGCACCGGCGGCATCGCCGCCGGCCGCCGTTTCAGCTCCGGCGGAGCTTCCGGCGGCGGCACAGCCGATGCCGGCAGCGGCGAGCGTGGCCGAGGCCGAGCCGTCAACGTCGCAGAACCCGGCGCCGGCTCCTGTCGCATCGCCGGCGGAGCTTCCGGCGGCGGCACAGCCGACGCCGGCCGCGCCGGCACTTGCGAGCGAGGCCGAGGCCGAGTCGTCGACGTCGCAGAATCCGGCGCCGGCGCCATCATCGCCGGGTGCTGTTGCAGCTCCGGCGGGACTTCCGGCATCGGCGAGCGCGGCCGAGCCGCCGACGTCGCAGAACCCGGCGCCGGCGCCATCATCGCCGGCTCCGTCCTCAGCTCCGGCGGAGCATCCGGCATCGGCGGCCGTGGCCGAGATCGAGCCGTCGACGCCGCAGAGCCCGCTGCCGGCGCCGCCGCCGGCGCATGCCGCTCCCGCCGCGCCGGATGCCGACAGCGCGGCGCTGATCCGGCGGGGCGAGCAGCTGCTGGTCGTCGGCGACATCGTCCCCGCGCGGCGGTTTTTCGAGCGCGCCCTGTCGGGCGGCGATGCTGCTGCCGCCCTGGGGCTGGGCAAGACCTACGACCCGCTGTTCCTGCGCCGGCTTGGCGCGATCGGTCAGGCCGGCGATGCCGCGACCGCCATGAACTGGTATCGGCGCGCCGCGGCGGCAGGCAATGCCGAGGCGCGGGCGCGGCTCGAGCGGCTCGGCGCCGCGGCTCACGGAGGTAAATGATGATACCGATGCGATCCATGCAGTCCCGTTCGCTGCGCGGCGCCGCCGCCCTGCTCCTGCTGCTCGCCGGCGCGGGCACGGCCCAGGCCGAGACCCTCGCCGGGCGCGCCAATCGCGGGCTGGTCGAGCTGATGATCCCCGGAGACGCGGCGTCGCTGGCGATGGCGGAGGATCTCGCCGGCCTGCTCGATGACGGCGCGACGCGGCGCGTGCTGCCGGTCATCGGTCATGACGGCGTCGACGGGCTGATCGACCTCAAGGCGCTGCGCGGCGTCGACATGATCATGGCGCAGACCGACGTGCTGGCGGCCGCGCGGCGAAACCCGGAGCTCGCCGCGTCGGCCGGGATGTTCACCTACATCGCCAAGCTGCACAATGCCGAGCTGCATGTGCTGGCCCGGGCGGAGGTCGAGCGCGCCGCCGACCTTGCCGGCAAGAAGGTCGATTTCGTCGGCAGCGCCCGCGTCACCGGCCCAGCGGTGCTGGGGCTGCTCAAGATCAAGGTCGAGGCGGAATTCGATGCCCCCGCCGTGGCGCTGCAGAAGCTCGCCGCCGGCAAAGTCGCGGCGGTCGCCTATGTCGCGGCCAAGCCGGCGCCGCTGTTCGGCGCGATGGAGGGCGGCAAGGGGCTGCATTTCCTGGCATTGCCGATGACGTCGGCGCTGGCCGATGCCTATCTCCCGGCGCAGCTCACGGCGCAGGACTATCCGCGCCTCGTCTCCGCCGACGCGCCGGTCGATACCGTCGCCGTCGGCGTGGCGCTGCTGGTCGCCAATCTTCCGCCCGAGACCGAGCGCTACCACAACCTCGCGGGCTTCGTCGACGCGTTCTTCACCCAATTCCCCCGCCTGCTGGAGCCGCCGCATCTGGCGAAATGGCGCGAGGTCAACCTCGCCGCGGATCTCCCGGGCTGGCAGCGCTTCGCGCCGGCCGAGGCCTGGCTGAAGCGCAACGCCGTCGCCTCGGCGGCGCCGCTGAACCCGGCCGAGCTGCACGAGATCTTCGCCAAGTTCCTCGATCAGCGCAGCGTGCTCGCCGGCGGCCATCCGCTCTCGGCGCAGGAGAAGAACCAGCTCTTCGACCAGTTCCAGCGCTGGCAGCAAAGCAACGCCTCGCGCTGAGTACGCAGAAGGAAAGACGCTGATGCAACGCCGCCGAGGTGCCGTCCTCGCCGCTCTCGCACTGCTGCTCTGCGCGCTCGTGCCGGCGCGCGCCGCCGAAGGCGACGCCGCGTCCACGCCGCATCGCGGCGGCACGCTGGTCTTCGCCGTCGAGGCGGAGCCGACCAATTACGACTGCCATGCCAATGTCTCCTTCGCCTTCCTGCACCCGGTGGCGCCGCACTACTCGACGCTGCTCAAATTCGACGCGCCCAACTATCCCGCGATCAAGGGCGACCTGGCCGAATCCTGGACGGTGTCGCCGGACCACCGCGTCTACACCTTCAAGCTGCGGCCCGGCGTGCTGTTCCATGACGGCAGCAAGCTGACCTCCGCCGACATCAAGGCGAGCTACGAGCGCATCATCCATCCGCCCGAAGGCGTGTTCTCGGCGCGCCAGGCGACCTATGCCGCGATCGAGGCCATCGACACGCCGGATGCGCGCACCGTCGTCTTCCGGCTGGCCTGGCCCGAGGCGGCGATGCTGGCGAATTTCGCCTCGCCCTGGAACTGCATCTACAGCGCGGCAAAGCTCGCCCAGGACCCGCAATACCCGAAGACGCACATCCTCGGCACCGGCCCCTTCACCTTCGTCGAGCATGTGAAGGGCGATCATTGGACGGGCAAGCGCTTCCCCGGCTATTTCATGCCCGGCAAGCCCTATCTCGACGGCTATGTCGCGAAATTCATCAAAGGCGAGAAGGTGATCGCCGCGCTCGAGAGCGGCGAGATCCAGGCGCAGTTCCGCTCGGTGACGCCGAACGAGCGCGACGAGCTCGTCAAGGCGCTCGGCCCGCGCATCGAGGTGACGGAGGAGCCCTGGCTCATCAACCTGCTGCTGGTCTTCAACACCAAGCGGCCGCCCTTCGACGATGCGCGGGTGCGGCGCGCCCTGTCGCTCGCCATCGACCGCTGGGACGCGGCGGAGCGGCTTTCCGCCACCACCTACATGAAATTCGTCGGCGGCGTGATGCGACCCGGCTTCTCCATGGCGACGCCGGAATCGGAACTGACGCAGCTGCCCGGCTTCTCCCGCGACATCACGGCCTCGCGCGCCGAGGCGCGGCGGCTGCTCGCCGCGGCCGGCGTGAGCCATCTCAAAATCGCGCTGGTCAACCGCAACGTGCCGATCCCCTACGGGCCCGGCGCCGACTACGTCACGGCGGCATGGCGCCAGATCGGCGTGACGGTCGAGGAAACGCGGCTCAACACCAAGGATTGGGAGGCGGCGCTCAAGAGCGGCGCCTTCGACGCCGCGTTCGATTTCGCCGGCGATTATTTCGACGATCCGACGCTGCAGCTCGCCAAGTACATCTCGCGCGACCTGTCGCCGGTGAACTACTCCGGCGCCACCGACCGCATGCTCGACTCGCTCTTCGTCGGCCAGGCGGTGACCGCCGATCCGCGCCAGCGGGCGCGCATCGTGCGCGCCTTCGAGCAGCGCGCGCTGGAGCAGGCCTACGCCGTGCCGGTGCTGTGGTGGAACCGCATCATCGCCAACTCGTCGCGGCTCAAGGGCTGGTCGATCACGCCCAGCCACTATCTCAACCAGGACCTCGCCGATGTCTGGCTCGAGCCGAAGCCGACCTCGAGCGCATGCGCCGCGGACGCGCGCTGCTGAGCCCTGGCTTGGGGGAATCCTGCCTCAGGCGGCCTCGATGCCTTCGCGCAGCCGCTCGAATTCCTGGCGCAGCTCCGTCGATTGGCCGGTGACGCCGTCGGCGGCGCGCTGGACCTTGCCGACGACCTGACGGCTGTCGCCGACCGCCGCCTTGACGCCGGCGATGCTGGCGGAGACCTCATGAGTGCCGGATGCCGCCTGCTGCACGTTGCGCGCGATCTCCTTGGTCGCCGCGTCCTGCTCCTCGATGGCCGCGGCGATCCCGGAGGAAACCTCGTTTATCTCGGCAATGATTTTGGCGATCTCCTCGATCGCGGTCACCGCCTCGCGCGTCGCGGACTGGATGGCGCTGATCTGAGCGGTGATGTCTTCGGTGGCCTTGGCGGTCTGGGTGGCAAGGCCCTTGACTTCGCTCGCCACCACGGCAAAGCCCTTGCCGGCCTCGCCGGCGCGAGCCGCCTCGATGGTGGCATTGAGCGCCAGCAAGTTGGTCTGCGAGGCGATGCCGCTGATAAGCTCGACGACTTCGCCGATCTTCTGCACGCCCTCGGCCAGCGTCGACACGGTCCCCGAGGTGCGGTTGGCGCCCTCGACGGCACGCTGTGCCACCTGCGCCGATTGCTGCACCTGCCGGCCGATTTCGCCGATCGACGCGGCCAGCTCCTCGGCGGCGGTGGCGACCGTCTGCACGTTGGCGGAAGCCTCTTCGGACGCCGAGGCGACGGTGACGCTACGCTCACCGGCCTGATCGGTGGCCGCGGTCAGCACCTGGACGGCGCCGCGCATCTCCTCGGCTTCGGCGGTCAGGCGCCCAATGACGGCGCCGACCTTCTCCTCATAGCGGTGCATCAGCTTCTCGAGGCGTTGAGCGCGCTCCGCCTTGGCCGCATCGGCACGCGCCTGCTCGGTACCGAGCCGGCGCGCCTCGCGCGCATTGTCGCGGAACACCTCGACGGCCTTCGCCATGGCGCCGATCTCGTCGCGGCGGTCGGTATCGGGCAGGTCGAGGTCGAGCTCGCCGCCGGCGAGCCGCCCCATGAAGCCGGTGATGCCTTTGATCGGCAGCGATACGAGCCGCGAGAAGAAGATCGCCGCCCCCAGTGACAGCAGGATGGCCAGCGCCGCCGCGGCGGCGATCTCGTATTCGGCGCGTGCCAGGACCTGTTCGGCCTCGCGGTCGAGGCGGTCGCGCACGTCCAGCAACGTCGCGAGCAGGTTGCCGATCTCCTTTTGCGCCAGCGTGAACTGCTCCTGCGCGCTGTTCATCTCCATGGCGGCGACGAAAGCATCCTGGTTGACCTGCTCCGCGGTCCGCTTCGCCGCTTGCGCGTAGGCGTCCAGCGTGGCCGTAACCCGCTTCATCAGGTCGCCGTCGGCCAGCCGGTTGCCGCGCAGCGTGTCGACCGCCTTTACCGCTCGCGCGACCGCGTCGATCGCATGGCTGGCCGCTGCCTGGATGAGCTTGCTCTCCACGCCCTGCGACTTGAGGCCGATGGCGCGATAGAGCTCGGCATGGGCCGTCGTGATGCCGATCATCGTTGTGTTCGCTTCGACGGTGAGGCCGCCGGCCAGGCTCGTCATCTCGCCGGCGCGGCGCACATCGGCGAGGACCGAGAGGAACAGTCCGACGATGACGACGAGAATGATCGCACTGATCGCCGGCGCGATAAGCGACTTTATGGCGATCGACGCATTGTTCAGCAGCCGCATGAGGTCTCCCGGAAAGTCGGGCGGGAGGCGCGCCGCCCCCCGTTACCCGTGCTCAGAGGTCACTCGAGATAGGCGCCGACGGCCACGGTGAATTCGCCGACGCGCACGACGTAGGTCTTCTTCGGCCGGACTGTCTTGGTGATCGGATCCTGCCATTTGTACTCGACCCAGCCCTCGGTCTTGATTTCCTGCTGCAGCTTCGTGAAGGGCTTGCCCTCGACATCCTTGAGGTCCGGGAACGACTTGCCGATGAGGGCCGGGATCGTGCCATGGGCGCGCACGGTGTAGGCTTCGTCCTGGACGAAGACATAGAGATCGCGATCGTGCCAAGGACCGTCCTTGGCGTCGAAGGCGGCAAAGGCCTTCTCCGGCCCGACCTCCTTGAGATACTGTGCCGCCTTGATGGCCATGGCCTTGGCCTCGTCCGGCGTGCCGCGCTCGGCCGCCGCCATGGCGACCGCGCCAGTGAACAACGCCACCACGAGCATAAGTGCGAAACGAATCGGTTTCATGGCATCCCCCGATGGAAGCAATCGGCGGACTCTCGCGCAGATTTGTTAACGGAGACTTTCCCCCGGCGAGAGGGCAGCCTATATAGGGCGATACCGCATCATGTGGGAACTCGTCGCAGATCGGCCGCGGTCAGTTGGCCACGGTCCAGTGTCTGCGCCGCCGACGCGCGCCGTCGAACTTGCATCTCGCGGAATCTTAACCATCGCGCGGCACACTCCGCGCCAAGTGAAAGCATCCCTCGGGGAAGACAGAGATGAAGCGACGAGGCAAGGCGCTGCGCCAGAGCGCGGCGATATTACGGCCCGGCTCAGGACGGAAAGGCGATCACGTTGCGCACGGCGGTGCCGGCGCGAAGCGCGTCGAAGCCCTGGTTGATCTGCTCGAGGGCGAGCTTGCCGGAGATGAGATGGTCGAGCTGGAGCTTTCCCTGGAGATAGAACTCGATGAGCCGTGGCATGTCGACGCGGAAGCGGTTGGAGCCCATGAGGGAGCCCTGGATCTTGCGTTCGCGGAGGAAATCGGGCCCATGCAGCTCGATCTTTGTCCCGACCGGGATCATGCCGACGATCGTCGCGGTCCCGCCCGGCGCTAGCATGCGGAAGGCCTGCTCGGCCGTCGCCTTGGCTCCCAGGCATTCGAAGGAATAGTGCACGCCGCCGCTGGTCAGAGCCATGACCTGCTTGGCGGGATCGCCGGCCTTGGCGTCGATCGTGTCGGTGGCGCCGAGCTTCTTGGCCAGCTCGAGCTTCGCCGGCACGGTGTCGACGGCGATGATGCGGCCCGCGCCGGCCAGCGCCGCGCCGTTGACGCAGGCGAGCCCGACGCCGCCGCAGCCGATCACCGCGACGCTGGTGCCCGGCTCGACCTTGGCGGTGTGGAACACGGCGCCGACCCCGGTGAGCACGCCGCAGCCGATCAGCGCGGCGCGGTCGAGCGGCATGTCCGGGCGGATCTTCGCCAGCGCGTGCTCATGCACCAGCATCTGCTCGGCATAGGAAGAGAGATTGAGGAACTGGTGCATCAGCCCGCCTTTCCAGGAAAGGCGCTGCGAGACGCCCGGCGGGAGCTTGATCTCGGCGGTCTGGCAGAGCGAGGGATGGCCGGTCAGGCACTGCTCGCAATAGCCGCAGAAGACGGAGAGGCAGGTGACGACGGGGTCGCCCGGCTTCACATAGGTCACGTCCTCGCCCACCGCCTCGACGATCCCCGCCGCCTCATGGCCGAGCACGCAGGGCATGGGATGGGGATAGGCGCCGTCGGCGAAATGCAGGTCGCTGTGGCAGATGCCGGCGGCGACGGTGCGGATCAGCACCTCGCGCGGGCCGGGCTTCGCCAGGCTCACCTCCTCGATGGTCAGCGGCTCGTTGGCCCGATGCAGCACGGCTGCCTTCACGCCTTGCCTCCTTCGCGCAACGCGCAGCGTTGTCGCGGGCGGGCGCCAGCGGTTGCTCTTGCAACCGCGAAAGCCCGCACCGTAATCGCTCCCCCGCCTTACTCCGCCGCGGTCGGCGTCACTTCGGCGACCCGCCGCTTGGCGTCGAACTGCTCGGCGACGCGGCCGTCATTCTCGAGCATGGCCTGGGCGTCGGTGTCGGCGAAGGCGATGACCCCCATATCCTCATAGGCCTTGCGCACCCGCGGGCCCCAGAGCCCGATGTCGCGGACCGTCGGCACGATGCGGGTGAAGAGGCGCTGCCGGAACTGCGCCATGCTGTCGGAGGTCATGACGATCTCGGCGCATTCCTTGGCCGGCAGCCCCAGCCGCTCCCACACCTCCCACTGGTTGAAGCGGTCGCGCATGTGATAGCAGGCCTCGACGACGAACTGCTCGCGCTCGTCGCGCTCGGCATCGCTGAGCTGCGGGTAGTAGTCGCGCAGCGCCAGGCGGCCGAAGGCGACATGGCGCGCCTCGTCCTGCATGACATAGGCGTTGACCGCGGCGGCGAGCGGATTGCCGGCGAAGTCGCGGATGCGCTGGAAGGCGGCGAGCGCCAGGCCCTCGATCAGGATCTGCATGGTGAGATAGGTCATGTCCCAGCGGCTGTCGCTGAGCCCGGTCTCGAGCAGCGATTTGAGGCCGGGGGTGATGGGATAGGCGAGCTTGAACTTCTCGTGCAGCAGGCGCGAATAGGCCTCGACATGCCGCGCCTCGTCCATCACCTGGGTCGCGGCGTAGAACTTGCTGTCGAGATCGGGGACGGATTGCACGATCTTGGCGGTGGCGATCAGCGCGCCCTGCTCGCCATGCATGAATTGCGAGATCGACGAGGCCTGCTGGTGGTGGCGGACCTCGATCTTCTCCTTCTCGGTCAGCCGGTTCCAGACATGGGAGCCGAAGATCGGGATGGCGCGGTCGTCGAGCTGCATCGGGTTCTCGGGATCGAGATCCTGCGACCAGTCGATGCGCAGCGCCGCGTCCCATTGCTGCTTCTTGCCCTTGTCATAGAGCTGCAGCAGCGCCTCGCGCTCGTCGTCATATTCCCAGGTGAAGCGGGTCTCGACGGTGCTCTCGAACTTCCACTCGGTCAGTTCCACCGGCAACGCATAGCGGTACATCGTCGACATGCCCGATACTCCCGTCTGTCTCTGGCGCCGCAGCGGCGCCCACGCGATCGCGACGCGGTCGTCACCCTAGGCGGGAACGGTGCCAAAGGGAACAAGTTGCACGCGAACGTGATCTCGTCCCGCCGCCGGCCGACCCCGAACCATATCCGGCGCCGTCGGCCGCGTCTAGGGTGTTCCCCCAAGCGCCGCCGCCCCGGCGCCGTCTTTACCTTCGCCGCCGCGCCCGCCTAAAGTGCCTCGGAACAAGAAGTCGGGTGGAGGGAGGATGAGCTCGTATCTCGTCGGTGTCGATATCGGCGGCACCTTTACCGATTGCGTCGTCATCGACGAGAGCGGCGCGGTCACCACCGCCAAGGCGCCCTCGACCCCCGGCAATTTCGCCCAGGGCATGATCGACGCGATCGAGAGCGCGGCGACGAAGCTCGGCATCGCGCCGGCCCGGCTTTATGAACAAGTGGCGCTGCTGTCGCACGGCACCACGGTCGGCACCAACGCCGTGGTGCAGAAGCGCGGCGCGCGCATCGGCCTCATCACCACCAGGGGCCACAACGACGTCATCCACATCATGCGCGGCTCGCGCGGCATCGGCGGCCGCGACGTGCGCCAGGTGGTGCATTTCCCGGAAAGCCGCAAGCCCGATCCGATCGTGCCCAAGCGCCTCATCGAAGGCGTCTCGGAGCGAGTCGACTGCTTCGGCAAGGTGGTGGTGCCGCTCAACGAGGCGGAGGCCGAGGCGGCGATCCGGCGGCTCCTCGACCGGGGCGTCGAGGCGATCGCCATCTGCTTCCTCTGGTCCTTCCTCCATCCCGCGCATGAGCATCGGCTGCGCGACATGGTGAAGCGGCTGGCGCCCGAGATCTTCGTCACCTGCTCGGCCGATCTGGTGCCGAAATGGGGCGAGTACGAGCGCACCACCGCGACCGCCATCAACGCCTATATCGGCCCGCTGACCTCGGGCTATCTGAGCCAGCTCGACCGCCGGCTGAGCGCGCTGGGCTACCGCCAGCCGCTGCAGATCACGCAATGCGGCGGCGGCACCATCTCGGTCGACAAGGCGATGGAGGCGCCGCTGCTGACGCTCGATTCGGGCCCGGTCTCCGGCGTCACCGGCTCGCTCTATCTCGGCCGCGTCATGGGCTATGCCAACATCATCACCACCGATATGGGCGGCACCTCCTTCGATGTCGGCATCATCCACGAGGGCAAGCCCGCCTATTCCTTTGTCAGCAACGTCAACCAGTACGAGTATTTCATCCCCAAGGTCGACATCCAGGCGATCGGCAGCGGCGGCGGCAGCCTGGTGCGCATCGACGAGACCACGCGGACGATGCGCGTCGGTCCCGAGAGCGCCGGCGCGGTGCCGGGCCCGGTCTGCTACGGCAAGGGCGGCACGGTGGCGACCGTCACCGATGCCGATGTCGTGCTGGGCTACATCAACCCCGAGAATTTCGCCGGCGGCCGCATCCGGCTCGACAAGGAGAAGGCCGAGCAGGCGGTGAAGCACATCGCCGACCGGCTCGGCATGTCGCTCATGGACTGCGCCAGCGGCATCGCCAAGATCGCCGAGTTCCAGATGGCCGACATCATCCGCAAGATGACGGTGGGCAAGGGCTTCGATCCCCGCGACTTCGTGCTCTTCGCCTTCGGCGGCGCGGGGCCCGCCCATGCCGGCATCTTCGCGCGCGAGCTGGGGGTCGCCAAGGTGGTGATCCCGCAACGCGAGACCGCCTCCACCTGGTGCGCCTTCGGCGCCGCCTCGGCCGACATCCTGCACATCCACGAGCAGGTCGACATCATGGCCTCGCCCTTCGAGGCGGGGCGCATCAACCGCAATCTCGAACGGCTCGAGGAGACGGCGCGGCGCCAGATGGCGAAGGACGGCATCGCGCTCGAGCGGCAGCGCTTCCATTTCTCGGTCGACATGCGCCACAAGGGCCAGATCAACGAGGTCGAGGTCGCGCTGGAGGCGAGCCGCGTCGGCGGCGAGTTCCAGGAGAAGCTGCGCGAGGCCTTCTACCGGCGCTACGAGCAGCTCTACGGCCGCGGCTCGTCCTTCCGCGGCGGCCGGCTCGAGATCGTGACCTTCCGGGTGCGCGCCATGGCCGAGACGCCGCGGCCGCGGCTGGTCGCGGCCGAGCGCCTCACCGGCGAGATCGCGGCCGCGGCGCGCCGCCCCGGCCGGCCGATCTACTGGGCCGATCTGCAGCGCCAGGTCGAGACGCCGGTCTATGACGGCACCGCGCTGCGCCCGGGCAATACCGTCGCCGGGCCGACGGTGGTCGAGACACCTGATACCACGGTGGTGGTGCCGCCCGGCCAGACGCTCGGCGTCGACCGCTTCGGCAATTTCGAGATCGCGCTCGCAGAAGGACGCCCGCAATGAGCAAGCTCAGCGAGCTGACCGATACCGTCTTCGACGGGGTCAATCACCCCTATGTGCCGCCCAAGGAACTCCGGATCTCGCCGAAGCTCCGCCTCCATCGCGACGCCGACGACGATTTCGACCCCGTCACCTTCGAGGTCATCCGCCACCACCTCTGGAACGTAAACGAGGAGCACGGCGCCACTATCCAGCGGCTCAGCGGCTCGCCGGTGGCGATGTACGCGCTCGATCTCAACCCGTCGATCCTGACCGAGGACGCCGAATTCGTCTTCTTCGGGCCATACATGCAGTACATGTCGGGGGTCACCGACACGCAGGTGAAGTGGATCCTGGAGAACCGCAGCGACAATCCCGGAATCCGCGACGGCGACATGTTCCTCGCCAACGATCCCTGGGTCGGCGCCGCGCATCAGCAGGACGTGATGCTGATCTGCCCGGTGTTCCACGAGGGCGAGCTCTTCTGCTGGGTGACCAACTGCCTGCACCAGTACGACATCGGCGGCATCACCCCGGGCAGCTTCTGCCCGGGCGCGCAGAGCGCCTTCGACGAAGGCATCCTGATCCCGCCGGTCAAGATCATCGAAGGCAACGAGATCCGCCGCGACATCGAGGAGATCTATCTCCGCTCCTCGCGCAAGCCCGATCTGGTGGCGCTCGATTTCCGCGCGCAGATGGCGGGCAATCTCGCCGCGCGCGAGCGCATCACCCAGCTCATCCGCCGCTACGGCGCGCGCACCGTCAAGGGCGTGATGAAGCGCATCCTGGCCAATGGCGAGAAGGCCTTCCTGCAGAAGCTGGCGCGGCTTCCCGACGGCACCTGGCGCGACCGCACCTATGTCGAATGCTGCCGCCCGGGCGACCGCGGCACCTACCGGGTGGTGCTGACGCTCAGCAAGCGCGGCGACCGGCTGATCTTCGAGAACGAAGGCACCGCCGGCCAGCAGGGCGCGATGAATGCCACCTATTCCGGCTGGCGCGGCGCCATCATGGTGGCGCTCAACCAGCTGCTGTGCTGGGACCAGTATTTCTCGGTCGGGGGCGCGCTGCGTCATGTCGAGTTCGACCCCACCGCCGAGACGCTCAACTGCGCGAGCTTCCCCGCCTCGGTGTCGACGGCGCCGGTGCAGGCGATGGAGATCTCGCTCTACCCCGCCTACAACGTGCTCTCCAAGATGATCTACAACGATCCCGCGATGCGCCAGGACGTGATGTGCATCGGCGGCACCAGCCAGTGGCCCGCCACCATCTTCCGCGGCATCGATCAATGGGGCGAGCGCTACGGCTATCTGCTGGTCGATCCCATCGGCGGCGCCATCGGCGCCTTCTCGACCCAGGACGGCATCTCCACCGGCGGCCAGTCGCGCACGCCGATCTGCAAGCTGCCCAACATCGAGCACACCGAGCAGAGCTTCCCGCTGCTCTTCCTCTACCGCAAGGAGGTGGCCGACAGCGGCGGCGCCGGCAAGTTCCGCGGCGGGCTCTCGGCCGAGAGCTGCTTCATCCCGCACAACACCGACAAGATCGTCCAGGACACGCTGTCCTCGGGCAACGCCATCCCGACCTCGACCGGCATGATGGGCGGGTATCCCGGCACCCCCAACCGCTACCGCTTCATCACCGGCAGCGACATCCTCGAGCGCCTCCAGCGCCGCGAGATGGTCGAGGACGCCTCCGAGGTGAAAGGCGAGGAGGTGACGCTGGGGCTCCGCCAGGAGAATTTCGCGCAACACCCTGCCGACGTCTACGCGGTGGTGTGGACCGCGGCGGGCGGGTTCGGCGATCCCATGGACCGCGATCCCCAGCATGTGCTGGATGACTGGCTGAACGGCGCGGTGACGCTGGCGGCCGCGCGCGACATCTATGGCGTGGTGATCGACGAAGCGACGGCGGCGCTCGACCCCGAGGCCACACGCCGCCGGCGCGAGGCGACGCGGCGCGACCGGGTCAAGGACATCGCGGTGAAGCCGCGCAAGCTCAAAGGCGACACCGCGCTGCGGGTGACCGAGACGCTGCTGCTGCGGCTCGACGGCAAGACGCCGCATCATTGCTGCGCCAAATGCGACAGCGATCTCGGCCCCGCCGCCGACAATTACAAGGACCACTGCCTGCGCCAGGACAATCCGATCGAGGCCTCCAGCCCGCTGGTCGGCGATCCCCGGCGCTACATCGATGCCGAGCCGGTCTTCCGCCAATTCTTCTGCCCCGGCTGCGGCACGCTCATCGAGAACGAGATCGCGGTGAAGACCGATCCGGTGCTGCGCGACATCGAGGTCGCCGCCGACGCGCGCCTCTTCGCGCGCCGCCCGGAGGCGGCGGATTGAAAAGCACATAAGGTGAGACAGCCCCTCTCCCGCTTTGCGGGAGAGGGGCGCTCCGCCGTGACAGCCTCAGACCTTCGTCGCCAGCAGCTCGCCCAGGTTCTTGTCGATCTGGGCGATGGCGCCGGGATCGGCGCCGAACAGGGCAAGGTGCCCGTCGATGGTCTTGATCGGCCGGAACTCGGCGTCGGGAATGAGCCGCCACTCGGCCTCGCAGTCGGCGGGCGGGAAGAACATGTCCGAGGACATCGGCATCACGAAGGTCTTGGCCTTGATGCGCCGCAGCGCCTCGCGCAGGTCGCCGCCGGTGTGGCGGCTGACGTCGCCGCGCTGCCATTTCCAGGCCATGCACAGCAGGTCGTCGGGGTCCATCACGGCGAAGTAGGCGCCCATGAAGTTGATGATGAAATCGTCGAGCGATGAAAAGCCCAGCGCCTTGTGCCGGTTCTCCTGGAAGAAATGCGTGCTCCAGCCCATCACCGCCCACATCTTGGCGTGGCGCAGCAGGCCTTCCCGCACGTCTGCCGACGAGGTGTAGAAGCCCTTGTTGAAGCCGGGGTCGGAGGTGATCGCATCCACCAGGGTTTCGGTGAAGAGGAAATCATGCACGGTGTTTCTCGCCGTGCCGGCGATGGGCGCCGCGCGCTTCACCATGTCGGGATAGCGCACGGCCCATTCATAGGTCTGCTGCGCCGCCATCGAGCCGCCGACGACCAGGGCGAGGCTCTTCAGATTGAATTTTTCCGTCAACAGCTTGTGCTGCGCCCGCACATCGTCGCCGATGCGCACGCGCGGGAAATTTGCCATCCCGGCCGGCGCCGGCGTGTTGTGCGGCGAGCTCGACAACCCGCTGCCGATCTGGTTGACGACGATGATGAAGTACTTGTCGGGATCGAGCGTGCGGCCCTTGCCGATGAACACCTGCTCGATGATCTTGTTGGTGCCGGAGTACCAGGTCGGGACGAGGATGGCGTTCTCGCCGCCGGGATCGAGCGTGCCGAAGGTGGCGTAGGCGAGCTTGCAGCCGCGAATGGTGCCGCCTTCCTCCAGAGCGAGGTCGCCGATGTCGTGCAGCTCGTAAGGGCCGTGGATCTCCTGAGAATAGTAGCTGTTGCTGATCATGATCTCCTCCCTGTCCGATGGCGGGCCAATTTCTTCTCCGCCGTCGTCTACGCCAGCTGGAATCCCTCGTAGTTCCTGGCCGCGACCTCGTCGCATTTCCGGCGGTAGCCGCCGACGCCTTCCGGTCCGAGATAGGGCAGGAAGGCGCGCGGCTTTCCGGCGATGTTGGCGCTCATGTACCAGGAATTGGCCCGCGTCATCAGCGTCGCGTTGACGACCTCGTTGACATGGCCCACCCACTGGTCCTGGGCCTGGGGCATCGCCTCGATGGTCGTCTTGCCGGCGTTGCGCATGTTGTCGATGCAATCGGCGATCCATTCCACATGCTGCTCGATCGACACCGGCATGTTCGACAGCACCGACGGGCTCTGCGGGCCGGTGATGGTGAAAAGATTGGGGAAGCCGGCGATGGCGATGCCAAGATAGGTGCGCGGACCCTCCGCCCATTCCTCGTCGAGGGTGCGGCCGCCGCGGCCTTTCAGGTTCAACGCCTTGAGCGGGCCGGTCATGGCGTCGAAGCCGGTGGCGAAGACGATGATGTCGGCCTCGTACTCCTTGCCGCCCGCGCGGATGCCCTTTTCGGTGATCTCCTCGATGGCGCCGTCGGCCTTGGCGTCGACCAGCCGCACATTGTCCTTATTGAAGGTTTCGTAGTAGTTGGTATCGAGCGGCTGGCGCTTGGTACCGTAGGGGTAGCCTTTGGGAATGAGTTTCTCGGCGACGGCTGGGTCCTTCACGGTCCGGCGGATTTTCCGCCTGATGTAGTCGGCGCAGAGCTCGTTGGCCTCCGGGCTGAAGAACATGTCCTGGTAGTTGGCGAGCCAGAAGGCGAAGCCGCCGGCATCCCACATCTTGTCGAACTCGCGCTCGCGCTCCTCGGCGGTGACGTCGAGCGCCGACTTCGGAATGAAGTAATGCTCCTGGCCGAAGAACGACTCGCGGATGCGCTTGACGATGCCGTCGTAGTCCGCCTTGCGCGCCTTGATCAGATCGGGGTCCACCTTGCCGTTGCGCGCCGGCACGCAGTAGTTGGCGGTGCGCTGGAAGACGGTGAGCTGCTTCGCCTGCTGCGCGATCTCGGGAATGGCCTGGACCGCGGTGGCACCGGTGCCGACCACGGCGACGCGCTTGCCGGTGAAGTCGACGCCGGTCTGCGGGAAGCGGCTGGTGTGGTACCACTTGCCCTGGAACCTCTCCAGACCCTTGAACTGCGGCAGGTTCGTGGCCGAGAGGCTGCCCACGGCGGCGATGAGGTAACGCGCGGTGACCTCCTCGCCGCGATCGGTGCGCACCCGCCAGAGGCCGGCGTCCTCGTCGAATGCGCCGCCGGTCACGCGCGTGTCGAACTGAATGTCGCGCTTCAGGTCGTGGCGCTCCGCCACATGCTCGAGATATCTGAGAATCTCCGGCTGCTTGGGATAGCGCTCGGACCATTCCCATTCCTGCAGCAGCTGCTTGTCCCAGGTGAAGCAATAGATGTAGGCGTCGGAGTCGCACCGGGCGCCCGGATAGCAGTTCCAGTACCAGGTGCCGCCGACCGTCTCGCCGGCCTCGTAGACCCGTACACCGTCAGGCCCAATTCGTCTCGCAGCGCCTTCAGCATGTGCAGGCCGGAAAAGCCGGCTCCGATCACGACGGCGTCAAAGCTTTGGGTTGCGTCAGGCATTTTACCTCCGACGGGTTGGCAGGCTGACCACGCATTGCCAGAGCGGTGCCGGGTGGTGTCACCCGGCACCGGGTTCTGACCTTATGTCGACAATTGATCGCCGATCGGCATGCGGCGGATGCGCTTGCCGGTGGCGGCGAAGATCGCATTGCAGAGCGCCGGAGCGAAGGGCGGGATGCCGGGCTCGCCGATCCCGCTCGACGGCACGTCAAGCCCGTGCTCGACGATGAACACCTGCGTCTCCGCCGGTGACTCATCGATGCGCGTGACCTTGTAGCTGTCGAAATTGCCTTGCTCCGCGCGACCTTTCTTGAAGCTGATCTCGCCGTAGCGGGCGAGCGCGTAGCCCATCACCGCCGCGCCCTCCATCTGCGAATGGACGCGCTCCGGATTGGCGATGAACCCCGCATCCACCGCCGTCCACACGCGCGGCACCGTGAGCTTGCCTTTCTCGTCCACGGCCGCCTCGACGACCGTGGCGACGTAGGTCAGGAAGCTGCGATGCACCGCGATGCCGAGACCGTGCCGGGGCGGCAAGGGCTTGCCCCAGTCGGATTTCTCGGCGACCAGCTCGACCACGCCGCGCAGCCGCGCCGTGTCGATGGGATAGACCTCGAAGGGATCGCCGTAGTTCCAGAAATCCTTGACCGATTTGCGGGGATCGACGATGCGCGGCGGGCCGATCAGCTCGAGCAGCATGTCCTTGGGATCGCGATGCGAGGCCGCCGCGATCTCGGCCGCCATGGTCTGGACCGCGAAGGCGTGTGGAATGTTCGACACGGAACGGAACCAGCCGATCCGCGTATGCGCCTCCGCCGCGCCGGTCTCGCAACGCAGATTGGCGATGTCGAAGGGGTTGTCGACGAGCCCCATGCCCTGCTCGAAGGCCGCCTCGTGCTTCGGGTCCGGCGCGAAGATCGACAGGATGGTCGGCGCCACGCTGCGATGGCGCCAGGCCACCACCTTGCCGCCCTGATCCAGCCCGGCATCGATCCGCTCCACCGACACCGTATGGAAATAGTCGTGCTGGATGTCGTCCTCGCGGCTCCAGATGACCTTGACCGGCGCGCCCGCCGCCTTGGACAGCAGCGCCGCTTCGATGACGTAGTCGCACTTCGACTTGCGCCCGAAGCCGCCGCCCAGCAGCATCTCGTTGACCGTCACGTCCTCGGGCTTGATGTTGAGCCTCTTGGCGAGTTCCTCCCGTGTCCCGCCGGGGCTCTGGACCGGGCACCAGACCGCCAGCTTGCCGTCGGCGAAGCTCGCGGTCGCGTTGACCGGCTCCATCGCCGCATGGGAGATGTGGGGCAGATAATATTCCGCGGTCACCACCTTTGCCGCCACGGCGAGCGCCTTCTCGGCGTCGCCGTCGTTGCGCACGACGAGTCCGGGCTTGCGCGCGGTTTCCTCCATCTCGGCCTTGAACGTCTCGGAATCGTAAACCGCATGCGGGCCGTCGTCCCAGGTGATCTTGAGGGCGTCGCGGCCTTGCATCGCCGCCCAGGTATTCCGGGCGACCACCGCGACGCCGCCGAGTGGTTGGAATTTTGCCGGCGCGGGCGTGCCCTCGATGACGACCACCTTTTCCACGCCCGGCACCTTCATGGTCTGGCTGGCGTCGTATGACACGAGCTTGCCGCCGAAGACCGGCGGGCGAGCGACCACGGCAAATTTCATTCCCGGAAGCCGCGCATCGATGCCATAGATCGGCTTGCCGGTGATGATGGCCATCTGGTCGACCGGCTTGATCGTGCCCTTGCCGATATAGCGGAACTGGTCGCGGGTCTTGAGCTTCACCTGGTCGGGCGCCGGCGCCGGCAGCGCCATGGCCTCGGCGGCGACATCGCCATAGCCGATCTTCTGGCCGGTCTTCTTGTTGACGATCTCGTGGTTCGCCGCCTCGACATCGCCTTCGCCCACGCCCCAATGCTTGGCCGCGGCGACCTCGAGCATGTGTCGCACGGAGGCGCCGATGTGGCGCATCGGCTGGATGAAGTGGCGCACGCTGCGCGAGCCGTCCGTGTCCTGGTTGCCGTATTTCTCCTCATTGCCCGGCGATTGCTGCACCTTGACGCGCGACCAGTCGGCATCGAGCTCGTCGGCCACGATCATGGGCAGCGTGGTGCGGGCCGCGCCGGTGCCCATCTCGGCGCGGGCGGCGATGATGGTGACCAGCCCGTCCGGGGCGATGGCCACGAAGACATGCGGGTCGGTCACGACGCCATGGGGCATCGCGCCGGCGCCGGTCTGATAGTCGGCGTGCATCTCGGCCAGCGTCCTGGCCGGCAGGAACTGCGCCGCGACGACGAAGCCGCCGGCGCCGATGAGGAAGCGGCGGCGGCTGACGTTCTCGATGATCGTCTTCATGTCACGCCCCCGTCGCTGCTGCCTTGACGGCAGCGGTGATGCGCTGATAGCAGCCGCAGCGGCAGATGTTGCCGGCCATGGTCTCGTTGATCTCGGCTTCGGAGGGGGTCTTGTTGGCGGCCAGCAAGGCCGCCGCCTGCATGATCTGGCCGGCCTGGCAATAGCCGCATTGCGGCACGTTGAGCGCGTGCCACGCCTTTTGCACCGGGTGGCTGCCATCGGTGGAGAGGCCTTCGATGGTCATGACCTTGCGGTCGGCGACGCCGCTCATCGGGGTGACGCAGGCGCGAACCGCCTCGCCATCGACATGGACGGTACAGGCGCCGCATTCGGCGATGCCGCAGCCGAATTTGGTGCCCGTCAGTCCGAGCTCGTCGCGCAGATACCAGAGCAGCGGCATCGACGGGTCGCCGTCGAAGCTCTGCCGCTGTCCGTTGACGCTGAGATTCATCATGAGTGCCTCCTGGAGGATGGACTGGCCGCCGAGCCGGCGGCCAGTCCGCAGAACGAGCTACTTCTTCACGGCGAAGACCCAGACCACGCCGCCTTGCGGGACGTTGTCGCTGACGCCGACATTGTTGCCATGCGCCAGCGCGTCCTGGATGCGCTGCGCGTCGACGCCCCAGCCGGACTGGACGGCGATGTATTCGGTGCCGTCCTCCTCGTAGGCGACCGGCGCGCCGATGATGCCGGAATTGGTCTTCTGCTGCCACAGCAGCTCGCCGGTCTTGGCGTCGAAGGCGTGGAACATCCGGTCGTTGGTGCCGCCGACGAAGACCAGATCGCCGCCGGTGGCGAGGACCGAAGCGAAGAGCTGCGACTTCGCGAAATTATGCGACCACGCCTTCTTGCCGGTGGCGGGGTCCCAGGCCTGCAGCTCGCCGAAATGATCGGCGCCCGGCTTCACCTTGAGGCCGATATCCTCGGGCTTGGTGCCGAGCCAGAGCTGGCCGGGCACCAGCGGCAGCTTCTCGCCGGTGAAGCCGCCGCAGAAATTCTCGTTGGCGGGGACATAGACGAGATGGGTCTTCTGGCTGTAGGCGGCCGAGGGCCAGTCCTTGCCGCCCCAGAGCGAGGGGCAGAACTCGATCCGCTTGCCCAGCGTCGGCTTGTGGTCGGGATCGACGATCGGCTTGCCGGTCTCGGCATCGATCCCCTTCCACACATTGGTCTGCACGAAATTCCAGCCCGAGACGTAGCTGATCTTGTTCGGCCCGCGCTCCAGCACCCAGAAGATCGCATCGCGCCCGGGGTGAACGAGGCTCTTGATCGTGCGGCCGTTGCTCTGCAGGTCGATGAGCATCGGCGCATCGACCTCGTCCCAATCCCAGGAATTGTTCTGGTGGTACTGGTGATAGGCCGTGATCTTGCCGGTGTCGGGATCGAGCGCCAGCACCGAGCTGGTATAGAGATTGTCGCCGGGATGGAGGCCGCCGGGCCAGGGCGCAGCGTTGCCCACGCCCCAATAGACGGTCTTGAGCGCCGGGTCGTAGGTGCCGGTCATCCAGGCGGAGCCGCCGCCGGTCTTCCAGTCGTCGCCCTGCCAGGTGTCGTGGCCGGGCTCGCCCGGGCCCGGAATGGTGAAGGTGCGCCACAGCTCCTTGCCGTCATTGGCATCGTAGGCGACGATGTAGCCGCGCACCCCGAACTCGCCGCCGGAGCCGCCGACGATGACCTTGCCGTCGACGATCAGCGGCATCAGCGTCAGGTACTGGCCCTTCTTGAAATCCTGGACCTTCTGGTTCCACAGCTCCTTGCCGGTCTTGGCGTCGATCGCGATGAGGTGGTCGTCGGTGGTGGCGAGATAGAGCTTGTCCTGCCAGAGCCCCACGCCGCGGCTCGTCGGGTGGAGCTGGAAGAGCTCCTCCGGCAGCGCGTGCTTATAGCGCCAGATCTGGTCGCCGGTCTTGGCGTCGAGCGCGATCACCTGGGCCTGGGGCGTCGCGATGAACATGACGCCGTTGTTGACGATGGGCGGCGCCTCGTGCCCTTCGGTGACGCCGGTCGAGAAGGTCCAGACCGGCACCAGGTTCTTGACGTTCGAGGTGTTGATCTGATCGAGCGGGCTGTAGCCCTGGCCGTCATAGGTGCGGCGGTAGAGCAGCCAATTGCCGGGCTCCGGATTGGCGAGCCGCGCCGCGGTGACCGGCGTGTAATCCTTGATCTCGCCGGCCGTGGCCGCCGGCACCAGCGCGCCTGTCGCCAAGACAAGGCCATAAAGCAGCCGTTTCGTCCTTCGCATCTGGTCCTCCTCCCCTTGATGCTGACGGTTCGCGATATCAAGGGCCGGTGCAGCGGAACCATCAGCCTGATTGTGTCGGCCCTACCTTTCCGATGAAGCGCGCCGCGACCGTGAGCGCGCCGTCGACGATCTTGACCGGCAGCACGGCGAGATGCCGCGGCGCCGGTCCGAACACCACTTTCGCCCGCTGGCGCGGATCGTATTCCGAGTTGTGGCAGAAGCACTTCAGGACCAGCTTCGCGTCGTCCTGGACCCAGCCCGTCACCGGGCAGCCGGCATGGGTGCAGATCGCCGAATAGGCGACGATCCCCTGGACGGCGTAAGGGCGCGTGTCCTCGTCGAGGCTCGCGGGATCGAGCCGCAGCAGCAGCACCTGGTTGAGCCGCGAGCCGTCGCGCACGACCTGCGCGCGGGGATCCATCGGCCAGACGAGAGCAGGAGGGCCGCCCAGCGGCAGCGATGCCGGCATCACCCTCTTGCCGGCGCCATCGCCCTCGGAGAATACGAAGACGTCGCCGGGCTGGGGCCGCTCCTCGGCGCCCGGCTTCTCGTCATCCGCCCGGCTGGCTCGGGACAGGGCGAGGCTCGCTCCCGCCGCAAGCGCCGTGCGCAGCACCACGCGCCGCGCCGGCAGGCGACCGGCATGTCTCTCGCAGGCGCCCGGAGGCGCCCCGCCGCCGTCCTTGCTCCTCCCGTGCACGTTCGCTCCTCGCGTTGAGGAAAACCCCTCGTCGGCGGAGCCGACGCGTGGCGAAGGCGCGTGATTTATCCCCTTTGGAAAAAAGAGTGTCCGCCCGGCTGGTGCCGCCGTCAACCATTCTTAAGTGTGACACCGGCAACTATCGGTGCCGCGAAGCATCCCGCGGTTCGCTACATGCCGAGATAGAATTTCCGGATCAGCTCGTTGTTGTTGAGCGCTTCGGCGGATTCGCCGGCAAACGCGATCTTGCCGTGGACGATGACGTAGCCGCGGTCGGCGATGCGGATCGCCTGGGTGAAGTTCTGCTCGGCCATCAGCACGGTGAGCTGGTAGCTGAGCTTCAACTCCTTGATCTTCTCGATGGTATGGTGCACCAGCAGCGGCGCCAGCCCGACCGACGGCTCGTCGACCAGCAGGATGCGCGGCGCCGACATCAGCGCCCGGGCGAGCGCCAGCATCTGCTGCTCGCCGCCGCTCATGCTGCCGGCGAGCTGCCGCTTGCGCTCGGCCAGCCGCGGAAAAGCCTCGAGGCAATACTCCAGGTTCTGCTTGAGACGCAGCCGGGCCAGCGGGCGGAAGGCGCCGAGCAGCAGATTCTCCTCGACCGTGAGCCTGGGGAAGAGGCGGCGGCCTTCCGGCACCAGCGCGATGCCGAGATCGACGATCGCCTCCGTGGTCATGCCGACGAGATCGTGGCGCTCGCCGTCGATCTCGGCGGTGATCGAGCCCGCGACCGGGCGGACGATGCCCATGATGCATTTGATGAGTGTGCTCTTGCCGTTGCCGTTGGTGCCGAGCAGCGCCACCGTCTCGCCGGCCTTCACCTCGAGGCTGACATCCTCGAGCACGCGCACCGCGCCATAGGCGGCGCTGACGCCGGACAGGGAGAGACTACTCGCCAATGTAGGCCTTTACGACGTCGGGGTTGCGGGTGACCTCCTGCGGCAGGCCGTCGGCGATCTTGCGGCCGGCGACCAGCACGACGAGGCGCTGCGAGAAGCTCATCACGGCGCGCATGATGTGCTCGATGAGGATGACGGCGATGCCGCGCTCGTTGAGCGTGCCGAGCAGCGCCAGGATGTCGTCGACCTCGGAATGCGACAGGCCGGCCATCGCCTCGTCGGCGATCAGCAGCTTGGGCTCGGCCGCCACGGCGCGCGCCAGCTCGAGCTTGCGCATCTCGACCTGCGTCAGGTCGCGCGGCAGCCGCGTTGCCTTGTCGGCGAGGCCGACCAGCTGCAACAGCTCGCGGCACCGGGTGTCGAGCGCCGCCGGGGGCATCCGCTGTCCCGACCGAGCGTTCACGGTGTAGAGCAGCGGGATGCGGATGTTGTCGGCGAGCGACAGGCTGGCGAAGGGCTTGGGCAGCTGGAAGCTGCGCGCCATGCCGAGCCGGGTGCGCTGATGCGCCGGCAGCCCGTCGACGACGCGGCCGTCGAAACGCACCCGGCCGCTGTCGTTGCGCAGCGTGCCGCAGAGGCAGTTGACCAGCGTGCTCTTGCCGGAACCGTTGGGGCCGATGAGGCCGACGCGTTCGCCGGAGGCAATCGACAGGTTGATGGTGTCGAGCGCGGTGAAGCCGCCGAAATGCTTGCCGAGATCGGCCACTTCGAGGAGCGCCGTGCTCATCGCGAGCTCTCCCGCGGCAGGGCGTCGCGCCCGGCGCGCCTCCATTGCGAGCCGAGCCGGCGCGCGCGCAGCGCGGCGCGCAGCGAGGCGACGAGGCCGACGATGCCGTTGGGGGCGATGACGACGAAGCCGACCAGCAGCAGCCCGACGATCAGCAGGTTGAGCGCCGAGGAGATGGTGACGGTGGCGAGCTGCTGCACCGTGCCGAGGAAGAGGGCGCCGATGAGCGGGCCGACCCAGCTGGTCGTGCCGCCGATCAGCGGCATGGCGATGCTGTTGACGGCATAGGCCAGGTTGAAGCCCGAGGCGGGATCGAGATATGTCACGTAATAGGGCAGCGGTGCGCCGGCCATGCCCATGAGCGCCCCCGACAGCGTCGTCGCCACCAGCTTCAGCCGCAGGGTCGGTACGCCGCTGGCCTCGGCCGCCTGCTCGTCGTCGCGGATCGCCGCGAAGCCGAAGCCCAGGCGCGAGCGCTCGATGCTGCGGGCGATGCCGATGGCGGCGACGGCGAGGGCGAGCATCACCAGGTAGAGATAGACGATGTAGTTGCCGAGCAGGGGCACCTGCGCCGGACGCAGGATGTAGGCGCCGCGGGAGCCGCCGACATAATCCCAGTTGGTGATCAGCGTCTCCATCACCACGGCCAGCGCCAGGGTGGCGATCGAGAAGAAGGCGCCGCGCAGCCGCAGGGTGAGATAGCCCATGCCGAGGCCGACGATGCCGGAGACGACGCCGCCGATCAGCACCAGCACCGGCAAGGGCAGCGGCACCAGCTTGTAGAGCGCCACGGTGCTGTAGGCGCCCAGCGCGAAGAAGGCGGCGACGCCGAAATTCACATAGCCGGTATAGCCGCCGAGGATGTTCCACGCGGTCGCCAGCACGATGTATTGCAGCACGACGTAGCCGGCCTGGAAGTAGTACTGGTTCGGCGCCAGCAGCGACAGGCCGAAGAAGGCGGCGCCGACCGCGACGGCGACGAGCCAGAAGGCGAGCGGTCGCATGGGGCGCATGGCCTAACGCCGTCCCATGATGCCGGAAGGCCGCACCGCCAGCGTGACCAGCAGGAAGCCGAAGGCCACCGCCGGCGACCAGGACGGCCCGTAGAAGGTGGCGGTGATGCTCTCGACGACGCCGAGCAGGATCGAGGCCAGGAGCATGCCGGGAAAGCTGCCGAGCCCGCCGAGCACGGTGATGGCGAAGACCCGACCGATATAGTCGCGGCCGACCGAGGGCTCGACCGGCTGGATGATGATCAGGAAGGCGCCCGCCAGCGCCGCGGTGGCGATCGAGATGCCGAAGGCGATGCGCTTGATCCGGCCGGGATTGGCGGACATGAGCTGCAGCGCCAGCCGATCCTGGGAGACCGCCATGATCGCCCGTCCGGTGAAGGTGCGCGAGAGATAGAGCTGCAGCGCCGCCATCAGCAGGATCGAGACGAGGAACGGCACCAGCATGCGCAGCGGCAGGTCGATGGTGCCGAAATGAAGGGTGGGGCCGATATAGGGCGCATCGACGAAGCGGTAATCGACGCCGAAGACCAGGATCAGCCCGACCTCGATGATGAAGAGCAGGCCGAAGAAGAAGGCGAGCCCGCGCAGCGCCTCGTCGCCGCGTCGCTCGAAAACGGCGTAATAGACCTCGTACACCCCGGCGCCGAGCAGGAAGAAGACGGGCAGCATCAGGATCGCGGCCAGGATCGGGTCGAGGCCGAAGCTGCTATTGAGGATATAGGCGGCATAGGAGCCCAGCACGATGAAGGCGGGATGGGCGATGTTGACGATGTCGAGCATGCCGAAGGAGATCGATACGCCGATCGAGACCGCGGCATAGAAGCCGCCGAGCAGGATGCCGGCGACCACGGCGCCCAGCAGCAGATCGAGAGAGACTTCCATTGCGAAGCGTGCGTCCCGGCGCGGCTAGGATGTCGGCGCTTGGCGATGCGGCAGGCCGCCGCGGCCTGGCCGTCCCGCGATCGGGTCGCCGCTGCTCTGCGCGGTGCATAGAAGACGCCGCCTCATCCTGTCCTCCCGTTCTCCGTCCGGCTTCTTGCTCGGCCGGATATCTTTGACGCGCGGCGCTAGAATGGCCGAAGACGTGGCGCTTTGCCAGCCCGACCGCCGCCTTATTCCTCGGTGATGGCTTCGAGCGGCCGGCCGCGCATGTAGCGCCCATGGCAGAACATCAGGGTCGGCCGCGCGGTATGGGCATAGCGCTCGACGCGCCCGAGAAAGATGACATGGTCGCCGCCGTAGTAGCGGGCCTCGTTGCGGCACTCGAAATGCGCCGCGCAGCCCGCGATCACCGGCGCGCCGTGCTCGGGCACGATGTGCTCGACATTGAGGAAGCGGTCGTCATGCGCGCCGGCGAAGCGCTTCGACAGCTCGACCTGATCGGCCGCCAGCACGTTGACGACGAAATGCGACGCTTCCTGGAAGGCCGGCAGGCTCTGGGCGTAGAGCGATTGGCTCCACAGCACCAGCGGCGGGTCGAGCGAGACCGAGGAGAAGGAGTTGACGGTGAGCCCTACCGGCTGGCCGTCGCGGCCGCGCGCGGTGATGATCGTGACCCCGGTTGCGAAAGTGCCGAGCGCGTGGCGGAAATCGCGCGTGTCGAACGCCGCCGCCGGCTCGGCGGCGGGCGGATCGGGCATGGCGGGGTCCTTGGCGTGCGACATCGTCCCAGCCCGGTTCCTAAAGATTGGCCGTATCCGGCGGCAGCCCGAGCGCGACGCGGCCGTAATTGATGCCGTTGGCGTCCCAGTTGACGCCGAAATGGCCGTTGGCGGCGTGGATGTCGCGGAAGGCGCGCTGCAGCGGGTTGCTCTCGTAGATGGCGCCGCCGCCCGCCGCGGCGAAGATGATGTCGACCGCCTTGCCGCACATGCGCGCGGCATAGGCGCCGTCGCGCCGCCAGCGCACTTTGTCCTCCATCGGCGGTACCGTGCCGGCCTCGGCGAAGTCCATCGCCTCCTCGCAATCGCGCAGCATCACCGCCTCGGCCGCGTCGATCAGCGCGCCCGCCTCGGCCACATGGACCTGGAGGGTCGAGAAATCCGCGAGGCTGCGCCCGGTATAGGTGCCGAGCTTGGAGCGGGTGCCGGCGACATATTGCTCGAGGGCGCCGCGGGCGATGCCAAGCGCGACGCTGGCGACGACGAAGCCGAAGAGCGCGAACCAGGGCAGGCGGAAGAGCGCGCCGGGATTGACCGCGCTGCCGGGGTGCGGCCCACCCTTGCCGGCCTCGACGGAAAGGGTGCGATGCTCCGGCACCAGCACGTCGGCGACCACCACGTCCTTGCTGCCGGTGCCGGCGAGGCCGCTCACATACCAGGTGTCAATGATGCTGTAGTCGCTTGCCGGCACGAGAAAGACGCGATGCTCGCTGGCCCCGGTCTGCTCGTCCGGCACCACCGCGCCGATCATGTTCCAGGCCGAGGGATCGACGCCGCTGGAGAACGGCCAGCGCCCGCTCAGGCGATAGCCGCCCTTGACCTTGCGCGCGCGGCCGCCGGGAAAGATGAAGGCCGAGCCGATGAGGGTGTCGGGCGAGGGGCCCCAGATCTCGTCCTGCGCCTCCTTGGGCCAATAGCCCAGCATCCAGTGATGGCTGGCGAGGTTGTTGAGCACCCAGGCGGTCGAGCCGCAGCCGCTGCCGATGATGGCGGCCAGCTCGACCATCGCCGTGTAAGGCAGCTCGCTGCCGCCGACCCGCGCCGGCTGGAGCATGCGGAAGAGGCCGGCGCGGTGCAGATCGGCGACGGTCTCGTCGGGCAGCCGGCGCAGCGCCTCCGCCTTGGCCGCACGCTCGCGCAGCCGCGGCACCAGCGCCTCGGCGCGCCGACGCAGCTCCTCGAAGGAGGGCGGGGCGGAGCTCGCGCACGTCGCCTGGGCCATCACCGAACACCGCGCGTTAATTTATCCAGAGATAAACGATAGTCCTGCCGCGCATTCTGTCAACGCCCGGCCGCGGTGCGTGCCGGGCCCGCCGCCGGCGCCATCACCGCGGGAGCGCCGTCGAGGAAGGCGTTGACCTTGTCCGCCACCGCGCCCTCGATGTCGTCGGGGACGGGCAGGCCGTAAATCCAGCGGCGCACACCGAGATAGAAGATGGCGGCGTGCAGGCTCCAGACGATCTCGATCTCGGCCTCGCGGATCGGCGCCTGCGCCGGGCTCGGCCGGCCATAGGCGTCGCGCACCTCGGCGACGACCCGGGTGAAGATGCGGTCGCGCAGCAGCTGCAGATAACGGGCGTTGAGATCGAGCCCCTTCAGCCCGGAAAACATGAAGAGCCGCACCCACTCATAGCTGAGGATCGCCTCGGCATAGTGGCGATAGAAGCGCAGCAGCCGCTCGCGCAGCGGCACGCGCCGGTCCTCGAGCAGCCTCTCCCATTGCGGGTCGAGATGGCCGACGAACACCTCCTGGTAGACGCGTTCGATCAACGCTTCCTTGCTCGGGAAATAGCGATAGAGCAGCGGCTGAGTGATGCCGAGCTGCCGGGCGAGCGCGCGCGTCTGTCCTTCGAAGCCGTGCTCGGCGAAGAAGCGCACCGCGGCCGCGGCGATCAGCCGCTCGCGCTCTTCCGGCGGCATCCGCCGGCGCCGGCCGGGCGCAGGCTCGGTCCGGCGGCGCCCGGCGTGGCGTCCCGGGCGGGATGTGCTGCGGACGGACCTCGTCACGGCTCTCGGCACCCCGTTTCCACCGGACGGCCGGTGTGGCCGCCTCACCCCATTTTGGTGTCCGCCCGTCGCGCTGTCCATCGCCCACGGCGTCCCTGAGCCGCCTGCCGCGGGCACCGCCCCGGCGATTGACGCGCCCGCGCCCGCGCCACATTCTCTCGCCCGCGCCGCTGAACGGCACGGCGCCGCGGTGGGAGGTGTTCCTGAAGGCGCCAAGCTTTGCCTATCTCCGTGCCGTCTCGCTCGCGGATGCGCTCGACGCGCTTGCCGAGCACGGCGAGGACGCGCGCCTCCTCGCGGGCGGTCAGAGCTTGGTGCCGGCGCTCAACATGCGGCTCTCGGAGCCGCGGTTCCTCATCGACATCAACCATATCGCCGCTCTGGGCGGCATCGAGGAGCGCGGCGGCGCGCTGCGCGTCGGCGCGCTGGCACGGCACAGCGAGGTCGGATCATCGCCCCTGGTGGCGCGGCTCGCGCCGCTCCTCCACCGGGCGATCCCGCATATCGCGCATCCCGCCATCCGCAACCGCGGCACCTTCGGCGGCAGCCTGGCGCATGCCGATCCCGCCGCCGAGCTGCCGGCCTGCGCCGTGGCGCTGGACGCGGTGCTCTCGCTCGCCAGCCGCCGCGGCGAGCGCCGGGTCGCGGCGCGCGATTTCTTCCGCGGCCTCTATGCCACGGCGCTGGGGCCGGACGAGATCGTGACCGCCATCGACATCCCGCCCGCGCCGGCGGGCGGGCGCAGCGTCTTTCTCGAGCTGGCGCGCCGGCGCGGCGATTATGCGCTCGCCGGTCTCGCTGCGGTGCAACGGCCGGGCGATCTGCGCCTGGTCTTCTTCGGCGTCGGCGATCGGCCGCTCGAGGCGAAGGCCGCCGCCGCGGCGCTGCAGCGGGAAGGCGCGGCCGGGCGTGTCGCCGCCGCGCAGGCGGCGCTGGCCGAGGATCTCGATCCACCCGGCGATCTCCAGGCCGATGGCGCGACCAAGCTGCATCTCGCGCGCGTGCTGCTCGCCCGCGCGGCTCAGGCGCTGGCCACGACATGAGCGACAGCGTCGAGATCCGCCTCACCGTCAATGGCGAGGCCGTGACCCGCCGCGTCGCGGCGCGGCAGAACCTGGTGGATTTCCTGCGCGAGGAGCTCGGCCTCACCGGCACGCGCGCCGGTTGCGAGCACGGCGTCTGCGGCGCCTGCACCGTGCGCGTCGACGGCGCGATCGCCCGCGCCTGCCTGCTGTTCGCGGCGCAGCTCGACGGCGCCCGCGTCGAGACCATCGAGGGCCTCTCTGAGAGCGGCGAGATCGCGCTGCTGCAGGCTGCCTTCCACGAGCGCAATGCGCTGCAATGCGGCTTCTGCACCGCCGGCATGCTGGTCACCGCGGCCGAGCTGCTGGCGCAAGGCGGCGTGCCCAGCCGCGCCGAGATCCGCGATTTCCTCTCGGGCAATTACTGCCGCTGCACCGGCTATCACGCCATCATCGACGCCGTCGAAGCGGCGGCGCGCCGGCGGGCGCAGGAGGGCAGCTCATGAGCGACCGGCCGCTTTCCTTTCTCGACCGTCCCAACAGCTATATCGGCCGCAGCGTGCCGCGACCCAATGCACGTCGCCTGCTGCAGGGGCGCGGCAGCTATGTCGACGACATCCGCCTGCCGCGGCTGCTGCACGCCGCTTTCCTGCGCAGCCCCTACGCCCATGCGCGCATCCTCGGCATCGACACGGTGGCGGCGGCTCGCCTGCCGGGTGTGGTGCGGGTGGTGACCGCGGCGGATCTGGCCGGGCTCTATACCCCCTGGGTCGGCACGCTCACCCATCTCAAAGGCCTGAAATCGGCGCCGCAGCATCCGCTCGCTGTTGATCGTGTCTGCTGGCAGGGCGAGGCGGTAGCGGCGGTGGTCGCCGAGAGCCGCGCCCAGGCGGAAGATGCGGTGGCCGGGATCGCGGTCGAGTGGCAGGAGCTGCCGCCGCTCGCCTCGGCCGAGGCGGCGCTCGCGCCCGGCGCGGCGGCGATCCATGCGTCGCTCGGCGACAACCTCGCCTATGCGCGCAGCGTGGAGGCGGGCGCGGTCGACGCCGCCTTCGCCCGCGCCGATGCGGTGGTGGCGGAGACCTTCACCTTCGCCCGCCACACCGGGGTCTGCCTGGAGCCGCGCTCGATCCTTGCCGAGTTCGAGCCGGCCGAGCGCCGCCTCACGCTGCACTGCTCCTCCCAGGTCCCGCATATGATGAAGGAGGTGGCGCTGCGCCATTTCCCGCTGGCGGAGACCGATGTGCGCGTGCTCTGCCGCGATGTCGGCGGCTCCTACGGCATCAAGATCCACATCTATGCCGACGAGATGGCGGTGATCGCGCTGGCGCTGCTGCTCGGCCGCCCGGTCAAGTTCGTCGCCGACCGGCTCGAATCCTTCGTCTCCGACATTCATGCCCGCGAGCACCGCGTCGCGGCGCGCATGGCGGTGAGCAAAGCCGGCGAGATCCTCGCCATCGACATCGATGATCTCACCGGCATCGGTCCGTTTTCGACCTATCCGCGCACCAGCGCCGTCGAAGGCAACCAGGTGATCAATCTCACGGGCTCCTGGTATCGCTGCGCCAATTACCGCGCGCAGCTGCGCGTCGCCTTCCAGACCAAGCCGCCGATGTCGCAATACCGCGCCGTCGGCCATCCCATCGCCTGCGCCGTCACCGAGGGTCTGGTCGATCTCGCGGCCCGCGCCGTCGCCATGGACCCGGCCGAGCTGCGCCGGCGCAACCTCATCGCCGACGGCGCCTATCCCTGGACCAGCCCGGCCGGCCTCGCCTTCGAGAAGCTGTCGCACCAGCGCGCTCTCGATCGCATGCTGGAGCTGATGGACTACCCGGCCCTGCGCCGCGAGCAGGCGGATCTCCGCGCCCGCGGCATCCATCGCGGCATCGGCCTTGCCAGCTTCGTCGAGATCACCAATCCCGGCCCGGCCTTCTACGGGATCGGCGGCGCGCCGATCTCGGCCCAGGACGGCTGCATGGTGCGCCTGGAGCCCGGCGGCGCCGTCACCTGCGCCATCAGCATCACCGAGCAGGGACAGGGCACCGAGACCGTGGTGGCACAGATCGTCGCCTCGGTGCTGGGGGTGGCGCTCGAGCGGGTGCGGGTCGTCACCGGCGATACCGAGCGCACCCCTTATGGCGGCGGCACCTGGGCGTCGCGCGGCACCGGCATCGGCGGCGAGGCGGCGCTGCAGGCGGCGAAGGCGCTGCGCGCCAACATCCTCGACCTCGCCGGCGCCATGCTGCAGGCGAAGCCCGCCGATCTCGACATCGCCGAAGGCTGGATCGTCGAGGCGCCGGGCGGCGCGCGCCGCATCGGCCTCGACGAGGTCGGCCGCGTCGGATATTTCCGCGGCGACACGCTGCCACCCGGCGTGCAGCCCGAGCTGATGGTGACGCGCCACTATCAGCCGCGGGAATATCCCTTCGCCTTCACCAACGGCGTCCAGGCGTCCTGGCTGGAGCTCGACATCGAGACCGGTTTCGTGCGCCTGTTGAAGCATTGGGTGGTCGAGGATTGCGGCCGGATGGTGAGCCCGCTGCTGGTCGACGAGCAGATCCGCGGCGGCGTCGTCCAGGGGCTGGGCGGCGCGCTCTTCGAGGAATGCCTCTATGACGAGGCGGGCCAGCTGCTGAACGGCACGCTCGCCGATTACCTCGTGCCCATGGCCGCCGAGATGCCCGACATCGAGGTGGCGCATGTGGTGACGCCGCTCGCCGGCACCGAGCTCGGCGCCAAGGGCGCGGGCGAAGCCGGCACCGCCGGCGCGCCGGCCGCGGTGATGAACGCCATCAACGATGCGCTCGCCCCCTTCGGCGCGCGCGTCGCCGAGCAGCCCTTCACCCCCGCCCGTATCCTGCGCGCGCTCGGCCGGGTTTAGGAGCCTGTCTGGGAAATGGGCGGGGTCTGCGTTGCACGAGGATGGGGCGATGTTAGGAGCGCGGCCGCAGGCGATGCTGGAAGCATCGTCAAGGCCGTGCGACGCGGCAGCGCCCCATCCTCGTGCAACCCTCCGGGACATCGTCATTTCGCGCCTGGACGTCGTCGCTCGTCGCTCACGATGCGCACGGCATCGCTTCGCTCCTCGCTCCTAGCCAGGCGCGAAATGACGATGTCGCAGACCCCGCCCATTTCCCAGACAGGCTCCTAGCCGACGGCGACGAACCGCTGCCGCCGCTGTTCTCGATGTCGAGGCGGCGCGGAGGGAGCGGTGGCCGGAGCGAAGCGCGGGTTGAAGATCGTCGGCTGGGTTGTCGCGGTCCTTGTGCTTCTCGCGGTGCTTGGCGGCGGCGCGCTCTGGTTCGGCGGCGCGCCGCTCATCGCCTGGCTGATCGAGCATCCCGTGAGCACGGCGCTGGGCCGGCAGATTACCATCGGCAAGCTGGCGCTCCGCTGGGGTGCGCCGAGCCGGATCGTCGCCGAGGACGTTCGCGTCGCCAATGCGAGCTGGGGCACGGCGCCCGAGATGTTCACCGCGCGCCGGCTCGAGATCGAGATCTACCTGCGCTCGCTGATCTTCGGCCCGACGCACATACCGCTCGTCTCGCTCCAGGAAGCGAGCCTGCTGCTGGAAACCGACAAGGACGGGAAGGGGAATTGGAAGTTCGGCGCGAGCTCCGCGGCGCCCAAGAAGCGGGAAGAGTTTCCCGCGCTGCGCCGCCTGCTCGTCAGTCGGTCACGGCTGCGCTGGCACAACGGCAAGACCGGCGCCGAGACCACGCTGGGCATCGACACGCTCGATCTGCAGGAGCCGCATCTGAGCGCTCCCGTTGAGTTCACGGCGTCGGGCAGCTTCCAGCAGGCGCCGATGAAGCTGAGTGGAAGCTTCGGCCCGCTCGCGTCGCTGCGCAACCCCTCCCATCCTTATCCCGTCAAGCTCGATGGCGATCTCGACCAGGAGCATATCGCCGTCGATGGCGGCATCGCGGCGCCGCTCGATTTCAGCGGCCTCGACCTCCGCCTGTCGCTGAGCGGTCCACGGCTGCAATCGGTCGCGGCCATGCTGGGCGTGCCGCTGCCGGAGATGTCCGATTTCCGCGGCACCGCCAAGCTTACGGGCGGCAAGGGCCATTGGGAGTTGCAGGCGCTGACGCTCAAGACCGGCAACAGCGACCTCGAAGGCGGCATCGACATCAACACCAACGACAAGGTGCCGCACCTCGTCGCCAATCTCACCTCGAGCCAGATCGATCTCACCGATTTCAAGGGCCTCTACGGCGGCAAGCCCGCCCATGCCTCGACCTCGGCGGTGCCGCCCGATACCAGCGGCCCCGTCCTGCCGAACGTGCCGATCGCGGTGAAGAAGCTGCCGGGGGTGGACGCCGAGCTCAGCTTCTTCGGGACCCATGTGGTCACGACCGGGGGCCTGCCGATCGAGCGCATCGCGCTCGGCGTGCGGCTCCAGGGCGGCGAGCTCACGGTCGATCCGCTGCGCTTCCACACTGCCGACGGCGATATCTCGCTCACCTTCCACTTCACGCCCTACACGCGCGCGTCGCCGCCGGTGATGCAGGCGACCCTCGACATCCGCCATGTCGATCTGCACAAATTTCTCGATCGCCCGAGCATGCCGGCGATGCTGCGGCCGACGGCCGGCATCCTCGGCGGCTTCGCCAGGATCGCCACCACCGGCGTCTCCACCCGACAGTTCCTGTCGCGGATGAACGGCGAGGCCGGGATCTTCATGCAGAATGGTCAGGTCAGCGCGCTGCTGCAGGCGCTGGCGCCGATCGACGTGCTGAGCGCGCTCGGCGTCTATCTCAGCGGCGACAAGGCGGTACCGATCGATTGCTTCGTCTCGGATTTCGGCATCACCGCCGGCACTGCCACGGTGAAGACCATGCTGCTCGACACTGCGAGCAACGTCGTCGTCGGCAAGGGCGATATCGATTTCGGCCGGGAGACGCTGCACCTCAACCTGTCGCCGCACAACAAGAGCTTCACCCTGCTGTCGCTGCACACGCCGGTCGATATCGGCGGCACGTTCCGCAAGCCCGATTTCCACGTCGAGACCTTCGATCTGGCGGCCCGGGTCGGCGCCGCCATCGGGTTGGGCGTCGTCTTTCCGCCCGCCGCGCTGGCGGCGCTCGTCGATACCGGTCTCGGCGCGCACAATGCCTGCGGCGCGGCCTTTGCCGCGCAGCCGGCTCGGGATCGGGCGCGGGCCGGCAGCAGCACGCCGCCGACCAAGCCGGCGGCACGCTGACGCCGAGGCTCAGGCGGCGTAGCCCACCACCGCCTTGGTCTCGAGGAACTCATCGAGGCCGAACTCGCCCCATTCGCGGCCGTTGCCGGACTGCTTGTAGCCGCCGAAGGGCGCGGCGAAGTCGGGGCCGGCGCCGTTCAGCCGCACCTGGCCGGTGCGCAGCTGCGCCGCGACGCGGCGGGCATGCTCGAGATCGCCCGATTGCACATAGCCCGAGAGACCGTAGACGGTGTCGTTCGCCATGCGGATCGCCTGCTCCTCGCTGTCATAGGGCAGGATCGACAGCACGGGGCCGAAGATCTCCTCGCGCGCGATGGTCATCTCCGGCTTCACATGGGCAAAGACGGTGGGCCGCACGTAATAGCCGCGGTTGAGCCCTTCCGGCCGGCCCGGGCCGCCGGCGACCAGCGTGGCGCCCTCGGCGATGCCGGTCTCGATCAGCTTCTGGATGCGGCGGAACTGCGCCTCGTTCACCACCGGGCCGATGCTGACGCCCTTGACGTTGGGATCGCCGGCCTTGGTCGCCTCGGCCGCGGCCTTGGCGATCGCCATCGCCTGGTCGTGCTGCTTCGCCTGGACGAACATGCGTGTCGGCGCATCGCAGGATTGGCCGCTGTTGAGGAAGCAGGCCTGCACCCCGCCGGCCACCGCCTTCTGCAGATCGGCGTCCGGCAGGACGATGTTGGCGGATTTGCCGCCGAGCTCCTGATGCACGCGCTTCACCGTGTCGGCCGCCGCCCGGGCGACGGCAATGCCGGCGCGGGTCGAGCCGGTGAACGACACCATGTCGATGTCGGGATGGGTGGCGAGCGCCTGGCCGACCGTCGGGCCGTCGCCATTGACCAGGTTGAAGACGCCTTTGGGCACGCCCGCCGCGTCCAGGATCTCGGCGAAGATCACGGCGTCGAGCGGCGTGAACTCCGAGGGCTTCAGCACCATGGTGCAGCCGGCGGCCAGCGCCGGCACGACCTTGCAGGCGATCTGGTTCATCGGCCAGTTCCAGGGCGTGATGAAGCCGCAGACCCCCACCGGCTCGCGCGCGATCAGCGTCTTGCCGCGCAGGCTCTCGAAGGGGAAATCCTTCAGCACGGTCAGCATCTGGTTGAGATGCGCCATGCCCACCGCCGCCTGGGCGCGGCTCGCCAGCCAGGCCGGCGCGCCCATCTCCTTGGTGATGGTCTGCGCCAGCTCGTCATAGCGCGCCTTGTAGGCTTCGACGATCTTCTGCAGCAGCGCCAGCCGCTCCTCCCGGGAGCTGCGCGCATAGCCGGGGAACGCCGCCTTGGCGGCGGCCACGGCGCGGCCGACATCGCGGGCGCTGCCCAGGCTGATCCGCGCCACCGGCTCTTCGGTGGCGGGGTTGATGACGTTGAAGGGGCGGGACTCGATGGGCTCTACCCATTCGCCGTTGATATAGAATTTGGTGAAGTCGCTCATGGCGGCCGTCCTTCCCTGGATCCGTTTAGAGGATGGGATAGCGCCCGCGGCGGGGTTGTCAATCGGGCGAGGTGCAGATGAAGCTGGCGGCGTCGCGGGGATCGCCCGTGCCGCGATAGCGGGGATAGAGCGGATAGCGGCAGAGCGGGCGCGCGGCAATCGTCGCGAAAGGCGGCGCCGGCGCCTGCGTCGTCTGTATCAGGGTTTCCGGCGCCGTGCCGGCGCTCGCCCAGGCGTCGAGCGCGCCCAGCAGGTCGACGCCCTGCGGGACGGGCGAACCGTCGCTGCCGCTGATCCCGGCACCGCCATGGTTCGCGCCGGGCGCGACGTAGAGGCGCACAAAGCTCTCGGCTTCCGCCCTGCCCAGACGCGCCACCACCGCCTTGTAATAATCGATGCCGGCGAGCGGGCTTTGCGCGAAGTCGGCGGCGTTCTCCTTTAGGATGAGCTTGCCGCCGCGCACCCGGAAGGCGTTGAGGTCGGGGTCGGTCGCATCCATCAGCGCCGAGACCTCGCGCAAGCGATCGGCGAAGGCGGCGGGGCTGAAGCTGCGGGGATCGAAGCGCGGATCGCGGGCGATGACATAGCGGATGCCGCCGCTGGCGTAATACCATTGCCGCCCTTGCGCCGGGGGCGCCTTCGCCGGAACCGTGGCCGGCTCGCTGCCGGTGACCCAGTCGATCATCCCGCCGGGCTGATCCTCGCCGCCATAGAGCCAGGGCGGATATGCCTCGATGCCGTTGGCGGCGGCGAAGCCGAAAGCATAGGGCCGATGCAGCGTCTCGACCGTTTCGAGCTGCGCGTCCGAGAGGCAAGTGTCGCCGGCATCGCGCCCCTCGCGGCAGCGCAGCCGCCGCGGATCGAAGGCGGCGCTGCAGGCCTCGGCGCGGCTTATGACGCCATCGGCGAGCCCGTCGAGGGCGTCGCAGGCGGCGAGCGCGGCCTTGGCGAGCAGCCTCACCTTGGCTGGGCTCAGCCAGCCGCCCTGCAGCTCGGCGACGCCGTTGCGGCTGCCGGCGGCGATCAGGCCCGTCCAATCGATCACCGGCACGATGCTGACGATGCCGTCGTAATCCGCCGGGAAGCGCTGCGCCAGGGCGAGCCCCTCGCGCCCGCCCTCCGAGCCGCCGAAATAATAAGTCTTCACCGGCGTCTGGGCGTAGAACGCCATGAGCACGCGCAGCGCCACGTCATGCGTCTTCTTGTAGGCGGCGTAGGCGAAATTGGTGAGCGCCTCGTCGTTGAGCGCGAAGGCTTCGATCTCGGGCAGCGCCGAAGCCTCGTGGCCGCTGTCGGTGCCCCAGGTGGCATAGCCGCGCGCCAGCGGCGTCGGCAGGTCGAGCGGCGCATCGCGCAGCGGTGCCAAGCCGGTGACGAGCACGCCGTTATAGCCGCCGCCGCCATACTGCAGCGCCTTGCGGTTCCAGGTGAAAGGCAGATTGATCTCGATCGCGATCTCCGGCGCGCGCGGATCGACCGGCGCGATGACGCCGAGCAGCCGGCAGAACTCGATCTTGGCCTCGGGCACCGATGGGTTCGCCGGCGCGGTCTCGGCCATGGCGGCGGCGATCACCGCGCCATGGCTGGGCAGGCCGATATCGGTGGCGGGGATGCGCAAGCCCCTGAGCTTGGCGCAGCCCACCGCGTCGCCTGCCAGGCCGGGCGTCGCGCCGAGGAGGCCGCTCAGCAGCAGCGCGGCCGCCACGACGGACGCGGACCGGCAGGCCGCCATGGCGCGCGCTATCCCTGCACCGAATAGCCGCCATCGACGGGAATGGCGGCGCCGGTGACGAAATCGGAAGCGCGGCTCGCCAGGAAGACGGCGATACCGGCGAGATCCTCGGGCACGCCCCAGCGTCCGGCGGGGGTGCGCGCCAGCACGCGCTCCTCGAGTCCCGGAACCTCCTGGCGCGCGTTGCGCGTGAGCTCGGTGTCGATCCAGCCCGGCAGCACGGCGTTGACCTGGATGTTGTCCTTGGCCCAGGCGGTGGCGAGCGCGCGCGTCAGCTGCACGATGCCGCCCTTGCTGGCGGCGTAGGGCGCGGCGAAGGGGGCGCCGAACAGCGACATCATGGATCCGATATTGATGATCTTGCCGCCGCCGCCGCGCGCCATCTCGGGATAGGCGGCCTGGGCGAAGACGAAGGCGCTGGACAGGTTGGTGACCAGCACCGTGTTCCATTCCTGGATGGTGTATTCCTCCGGCTGCTTGCGGATGTTGATGCCGGCATTGTTGACCAGGATGTCGAGCCCGCCGAAGGCCTGCACGGCCGCCGCCACCACCGAGCGGCAGGATGGCTCGTGGGTCACGTCGGCGACGATGCCCGCGACCTTGGCGCCGCCGCCGCGCAGCGCGGCCGCGGCGGCCTCGCTCTTCTCCTTGTCGCGCCCGACGATGACCACGGTCGCGCCGGCCTCTGCCAGGCCGCGGGCCATGCCGAGGCCGATGCCGCCATTGCCGCCGGTGACGACGGCGACGCGTCCGCTGAGATCGAAAGGCTGCATGAGTTCCTCCCGCGTGCTGGCGATGATAGGCTGCCGTTCGCAACCAGGGAAAGGGCAGCCATGTTCGCGCCGGATCTCCTCAAATCGCGCTCGGTGCTGATCACCGGCGGCGGCACCGGGCTCGGCAAGGCGATGGGGCGCCGCTTCCTCGAACTCGGCGCCGATCTCATGATCTGCGGCCGGCGCGAGGCGGTGCTGGCCGACACCGCCCAGGAATTCGAGGCGGCGTTCGGCCGGCCGGTGCGCATCCATCGCGTCGATCTCCGCCACGCCGAGGCGGTCGACGAGCTGATGGACATCGCCTTCCGCGACCGCCCGCTCGACATCCTGGTCAACAATGCCGCCGCCAATTTCGTCGCCCGCACCGAGACGCTGTCGAGCCGCGCCGTCGATGCCGTGCTCGGCGTGACGCTGCACGGCACGCTCTATGCGACGCTCGCCGCCGGCAAGCGCTGGATCGAGGCGGGCCGTGCCGGCACCGTGCTGAGCATCCTCACCGGCGCCGCCCTTCACGGCTCGCCCTATACCGTCGCGTCGGCGATGGCCAAGGCGGGCGTGCTCGCCATGACGCGCAGCCTCGCCGTCGAATGGGGGCCGAAGCACATCCGCCTGGTGGCGATCATCCCCGGCAATTTCCCGACGCCGGGGGCCAGCGAGCGCCTCGTGCCGGGCGACGTGCGGCCGGGCGAGCACGGCACCAACAACGCGCTCGGCCGCCCCGGCCGGCCCGAGGAGCTGGCCGATCTCGCCGCCTTCCTCGTCTCCGACCATGCCGGCTATATCACCGGCGAGGCGGTGGTGATCGATGGCGGGCGCTGGCTCAAAGGCGCCGGCACCTTCTCGGCGCTGGAGCGGCTGTCCGAGGAGCAATGGGCGGCGATGCGCGAGCGCGGACGGGGAGGGCAGGCATGAGTGCGACGGCGGACCACATCCCGAGCGATTGCCGGGGGCAGAACTTCTTCCGCATCGATGACGGGCTGAAGCAGCTCCTGCCGCATTATCTCGACCGCGCGGCGCTGCAGCATTTCGCGCCGCAGTTCGACCGGCTCGGCGATCTCGCCGGCGGCAAGCTCGACGAACTCGCCGGGATCGCCGACAAGAACCCGCCGCTGCTGCATGCGCGCGACCGGCTGGGCCGCGACGAGGACTGGATCGAGTACCATCCTTCCTATCGCGCGATGGAGCAGATCGCGTTCGCCGATTTCCAGTTCCAGGCGATGAGCCATCGCGGCGGCGTACTGGGCTGGCCCGAGCCGCTGCCGCCGGTCGCCAAATACATCTTCCAGTATCTCTTCGTGCAGGGCGAGTTCGGGCTGATGTGCCCGATCAGCGTCACCGACACCTCGATCCATCTCATCCGCAAATATGCCGAGGGCGCGACCCGGGACTACCTGCTGTCGCGCATGCTGAGCGACGATCCGGCGCGCCTCTGGAAGGGCACGCAATTCATGACCGAGAAGGCCGGCGGCTCCGATGTCGGCGCGATCGAGACGGTGGCGCGGCAGGAGAATGGCGGCTGGCGGCTCCACGGCGAGAAATGGTTCTGCTCACACGCCGATGCCGACGTGGCGCTGCTGCTGGCGCGACCCGAGGGCGCGCCGCAAGGCACGGCCGGCCTTGCTCTCTTTGCCCTGCCCCGCCGGCGCGCCGATGGCAGCCGCAACGCCTATCGCATCGTGCGGCTCAAGGACAAGCTCGGCACGCGCTCGATGGCGAGCGGCGAGATCCGCCTCGAGGGCGCCGAGGCCTTGCTGCTCGGCCGGCGCGATGCCGGGTTCAAGCAGATGCTCGACCAGGTCAATCTCTCGCGGCTGTCCCATGGCGTGCGCGCCGCGGCGATGATGCGGCGCTGCCTCAACGAGGCGCTGGCGGCGGCGCGCGGGCGCCGCGCCTTCGGCCGCAGCGTCGTCGAGTATCCGCTGATGCGCCGCCAATTGATGAAGCTGCTGGTGCCGACCGAGCAGGCGCTCTCGATGGTGCTCTTCACCGCCGAGGCGATGGGCGGCGGGCGCGAGGATCTGCTGCGCATCCTGACGCCGCTCATCAAGTTCCGCGTCTGCCGCGACAACATCAGCGTCGCCACCGGCGCCATGGAGGCGCGCGGCGGCAACGGCTACATCGAGGAGTGGGTCACGCCGCGGCTGGTGCGCGACGCGCATATCGGCGTGCTCTGGGAAGGCACCAGCAACATCATCGCCCTCGACCTCGTCACCCGCGCCATCGGCAAGGCCGGCGCCCATCGCGGCCTGGCGCAGCGCCTGACCGAGCACCTCGGCGCGGCGGCGCTGCCGGACGGCACATCGCCAACGTCTCGGCAGCGCCCTCGATCGCGCCCTTCATCTCGCCGAGGCCGTGGCGCGCGATCCCGCGGCCGAGGCTCAGGCCCGCAGCGCCGCCACCGCGCTCTACAACGCGGTGAGCGCCGTGCTGCTCGCCTGGGAAGGCACGCGCGATCCCGCCGATGCCCGGCGCGCGCTGGTGAGCCGGCTGGTGGTGGAGCATCGCCTGTCGCCGCGCGACCCGCTGGCGCCGGCCGAGCGCGACTGGGAGAAGCCCGCGGCCGATCTCCTGCTGGCAGGCAAGCCGGTGCCGATGGCGGAAGCCGCGCCGCTGCTCGCCGGCTGATCCCGCTTATTCATATCCGGGCGGCGGCACGAATTCGCGGTACTCGCGCTCCAGCAACTCAGCGAAGCGGATCGTGGAGAGGTCGCCGTATTGCGGGCCGGCGATCTGCACGCCGATGGGCAGGCCCTCGGGGCTGAGGCCGATCGGCGCCACCGTCGCCGGCAGGTAGAAGGCGCAGGTATAGCCCGCCCAGAACAGCTGGTCGGTGGTCGGCACGCGCTTGCCGTTGACGGTGATCATGCGCTCCCAGCGCTCGCCCTGCTGGTCGTGCGGCGGCGCGGGCGAGGCGGCGGCGGGGCACAGGAACAGGTCGTACTCGCCGAAGAACTGCGCCCAGGCGAGGCGCAGCCGGTGCCGCTCCTCGTTGAGGCGCAGCCAGTCGCGGTGATGCATGGTGTTGGCGCGCTGCATGCGCGCCCAATAGCTCTGATCTTCCAGCGGCAGCGCCTCGGCCGCTTTTTTGGCGGCGGCGAATTGCGCGTCGGTCAGGCCGAGCGAGGTGGCGGCGCGCAGCAGCTGGACGTAGACGGCATGAGCGCGTGTCGTGTCGAAGGCCGGCCGCGCGCGGTCGCTGACGCGGGCGCCCTGGCGGGCGAGGAAGTCGGCAAGCGCCTGGAGCTGGTCCTGCACCGAGCGATCGACGGCGCAGTTGGGGTCGTCGAGCATCAGCGCCACCTTGAAGTCGCCAAGGCGGTGCTGGCGCGGCTGCGGCAGCTCGAGCCGCCAGCCGGCGCCGTCGATCGCGTCCGGTCCCGCCATCACCTCGAGCGCCAGCGCCAGATCGGCGCCGCTGCGCGCCAGCGGGCCGCAGACCGCGATGTCGGCGGTGGCGACGCGGCCGCCGAGGGTGTGGCCCTGCGGCGAGACAATGCCGTAGCTCGGCTTGTGGCCCCACACGCCGCAATAATGCGCGGGGTTGCGGATCGAGGCGCCGATGTCGCTGCCGGCTTCGAGGCCGGTGAGCCCCGCCGCCAGCGCCGCCGCCGAGCCGCCCGAGGAGCCGCCGGGCACGCGGGCGAGGTCCCAGGGGTTGTTGGTGGTGCCGTAGACCGGGTTGTAGCTCTGCCAGTCCGCGAGCAGCACCGGCACGTTGGTCTTGCCGAAGACCACCGCGCCGGCGGCGAGGAAGCGCTCGACCGCGAACGCGTTGCCGGCGGCGACGGCGTCCTTGAACGCCGGCACCCCCCAGCTCGTCGGCAGCCCCGCGACATCGAAGGATTCCTTCACCGTCATCGGCACGCCGTGCAGCGGTCCCCACACCTCGCCGCGCCGCAGCGCCGCATCGGCGGCGTCGGCACGGTTTCGCGCGCCGGCGAGGTCGGTGGCGACGATGGCGTTGAGCGCGGGGTTGAAGCGCTCGACGCGCTGCAGATAAAGCTCCAGCAGCTCGCGGCAGCCGAGGCGCCGGTCGCGGATGTCGCCGGCAAGCGCGGTGGCGGAACGGAAGGCCGTGGCGGTCATATCAGCATCTCCCGGTATTTCAGCAGGGCAGCCCCTTGCGGTCGAGGCAGTGCAGCGCGAAGAGCAGGTAGCAATCGCCCCAGATCAGCTCGTGTCGATCGGCGACGTGGCGCGGGTGGTTGAAGCAGCCGTCGAGCAGCATGCCGCGCGGCCGGCGGTCGGCGTCGTCCTGCGGCGTCAGATGCGCCATCAGCCCGTCGAGCAGCGGCGCGAGCCGCGCCGCGACCGGCGCCGCCTCGGCGGGAAGATCGGCCAGCACCGCGATCCGGGCGAGGCTCTCGGCCAGGATCGCCGCGGCCGAGCTGTCGCGCGGCGCCGCCGGATCGGGATCGGTGAAATCCCAGGCGGGGATGCGGTCCCCGCCGGTATGCGCCCACCAGTAATCGAGCAGCCGCAGTGCGATGTCGAGCCAGCGCCGCTCGCGCGTCGCCTCATAGGCGCGCAGATATCCTCCGATCGCCCAGGCCTGGCCGCGGCTCCAGCAGCCCTCCTCGCCACGGCCGAGCCGGACGAAGCGGCGCCGCACCGCGCCGGTCTCGGGCTCGTATTCGACGAACTGCGCGGTCGAGCCGTCGGCGCGGATGAGATCGCGCGCGGTCGCCTCGAGATGGCGCTCGGCGCCGACGCGGTAGGTGGGGTCGCCGGTCTCCTGCAGCGCCCACCAGTCGAGCAGCAGGCCGGGATGGACGTTGTCGATCGCGACGATGGTGCGCGAGGCGAGCTCGGGCACCTTGACCTCGGTGCCGATCGGCATGGCGCCGTTCACCCGCATCGCCATGCCGCGCATGGCGCGCGAGGCCGCCAGCGCCAGCCCGCGCATCGCCTGGTTCTTCTCGCTGGCATGGAGGCGCGCGGCGGAATAGTAGAAGGCGGGCCCACGGAACATCTCGTCGCGCTCGAGCCGGGGCCGGATCTCGTAGCAGCGCCGGCCCGCCTCGGCGGTGAGGCCGCGGTCGCCCGAGCGCTCGCCCGCGATGCGCAGCGCCTCGATCCATTGCCCGGCGCACCAATCGCCATCCGGCGTCGTCGTCCAGATGCCGGTGGCGGGATCGGCATGATGCGGCCATGCCTCGGCCACCGCCGCGCGGGTCGAGACCACGCGCTCGCACAGCAGGTCGAGGCCCTGGCGCCAGCGCTGCTTCATCGCGACCTCGGGCATCGCTTCCTCCCGGCTCAGGCGGCCGGCGCCTGCGCCTCGCGCCGACGCCGGATCGCGCCGAGCTTGCCGGCGCAGCCGCGCGGCAGGTCAGTGAACCGGATCGCGGCCGCCTGCGCCAGCGTCTCCTGCCAGCGTGCGTTGCGCATCCCGCGCGCCAGCGCCCGGAGCTGCTCATAGGCGAGCCAGCCGGCAAGCGCGCGCCGCGAGGTCGGCGCGAGCCCGTCCGCGGCGAGGAGCGCGCGGGCGATGCCGATATGCTCGAGGCCGATCTCGACCGCCCGCCGGGCCTCGCGGTTGAGCGTGCGCGAGGCATCGTGGCTGCGATAGTAATAGCCCAGCCGGTCGAGCGCCGCGCCGCGCGCGCCGGCGAGCGCCAGGCGCAGCAGGAAATGCCGGTCGGCGGCGTAATCGAACTCGAGCGAGAAATTGCCGACGCGCTCGAACACGCGGCGGCGGAAGAAGCGCGCGTTGATGCAGGGCACGCCATACATGAGGTCGTCGAGATCGAGGCCGTCGCCGCGGCAGAGCGGATGCCAGCCCGCGATCTCCCAGGCCTCGCCGCGCCGCGCCAGCACGCAGGAGCGCGCCAGCAGCGTGTCGAGCGCCGGCGACGCGGCGAAGCGGCGCGCGACCTCGGCGAGAAGGCCGGGCGCATAGCGGTCGTCGGTGTTGAGAAATCCCACGATCTCGCCTTGCGCCAGGGTGAGGGCGCGGTTCATCGCGTCATGCGAGCCGCTGTCGGCCTCCCTGACCACGCGCAGATGCGGGAAGCGCGCCAGGATGTCGAGCGTGCCGTCGCGCGAGCCGCCATCCATCACCAGATGCTCGACGGCGATACCCGCCTGGTCGCGCACGCTCTCGGCCATCTCCGCCACGAAGGCGGCGCCGTTGAGGCAGGGGGTGAGGATGCTGATCGCCGGCACTTCCGCCGTCATGGGGGCGGAATAGGGGCTGCGGGCGGCGGTGGTCAAGCCGACGCGAGCGGCGCGCGGAACCGGTTGCGCCGCGCGCGGTTTCCCTGGAACATGGGGCAAAGCCGCGCCCAGGGAGGGCCTCGCCATGAAGCTCATGTGGTTCCACCTCATGCCCTATACGCGCCTGCCGGAGGATTTCCGCGAGCGCCACAACTCGATCTGGGTGGATATCGACCGGCGGCTCTGCGACCCGGCCGTGGCGCATCTCCTCTACAACGAGTTCATGGACGAGCTCGAAGAGGCCGCGGCGCTGGGCTTCGATGCGATCTGCGTCAACGAGCACCATTCCAACGGCTACGGGCTGATGCCGTCGCCCAACCTCATCGCCGCGGCGCTGGCGCGGCGCACCAGCAACGCCGCGATCTGCGTGCTCGGCAATTCGTTGGCGCTCTACAACCCGCCGACGCGGGTCGCCGAGGAGATGGCGATGATCGACTGCATCTCCGGCGGCCGGCTCATCGCGGGCTTCCCGGTCGGCACGCCGATGGACACCTGTTACGCCTACGGCCAGAATCCGAGCCTGCTGCGCGCCCGCTATCTCGAGGCGCATGACCTCGTGTTCGAGGCCTGGACGCGGCCCGAGCCCTTCGCCTTCAACGGCCGCTTCAACCAGCAGCGCTACGTCAACATCTGGCCGCAGCCGGTGCAGCGGCCGCATCCGCCGATCTGGATCCCCGGCGGCGGCTCGGTCGAGACCTGGCAGTGGTGCGCGGCCCGCGACTATGTCTACTGCTATCTCTCCTATTTCGGCTACAAGGCCGGGCGCGAGACCATGATGGGCTTCTGGCGCGAGATGGAGCGGCTGGGCAAGGATCGCAATCCCTATCGTGCCGGCTTCCTGCAATTCGTCGGCGTCGCCGAGAGCCGCGAGGAGGCGATGCGGCTCTACAAGGAGCCGGCCGAGTATTTCTACGGCCGCTGCCTGCATGTCGATCCGCGCTACGCCAACCCGCCCGGCTACAACAGCGAGGCGACACAGCGCGCCAAGATCACCTCGCAGGTGACGCTGGCGGCGCAGCGCTCGGCCACCATGACCGGCGGCGCCAGCTGGGACGAGATCCTGGCCAAGGGCTTCGTCATCATCGGCTCGCCCGACGAGGTGGCGGAGCAACTCCGCACCGTCGCCACCGACCTCAATGTCGGCCATCTCATGCTGCTGCTGCAATTCGGCAATATGGGCCGCGATCTCGCCAGCCATAACTCGCGGCTCTTCGCCGAGCGCGTGCTGCCGCAATTGAGCGGCCTCTTCGACGACCAGTGGGAGGACCGCTGGTGGCCGAAGCCGCTGCCCAAGCCCGCCCGCGCGGTGCCGCAGCCGGTCGCGCCCCGGGAAGCCGCGGAATGAGCGCCACCGCCGAGCGCAGCGTCAGCGTCAACGGTCTGCCCTGCCGCGTCTGGGAGAAGGGGCAGGGGAGCCCGGTCTTCTATCTCGCGGGCCTTGCCGGATTGCCGCGCTGGACGCCCTTCCTCGACCGCCTCGCCGAGCGCTACCGCGTCGTCGTCCCGTCGATCCCGGGATTTCCCGGCGCCGCCGGGCATGACCGGCTCGACCAGCCGCTCGACTGGGTGGCGGCGGTGCTCGACCTGCTGGAGGGGGCGGGGCTGGCCGGCGGCGATCTCATCGGCGCCTCGGTGGGCGGCGCGCTGGCGGCCGAGGCGGCGGCGATGGCGCCGGGCCTGGTGCGCCGGCTGGTGCTGATCGCCCCCTTCGGCCTCTACGACAAGGCGGCGCCGCCGGCCGATCTCTGGGCGCAGCGGCCGGGCAGCCTGCCGGCGCTGCTGGCGGCGCATCCCGACGCCTATGCCGCGCTCGTCGCCCCGCCCGAGGGTGCCAATGCCGCCGAATGGTCGATCGTCGCGACCCGGGCCAGCGAGGCCGCGGCGCGGCTGCTCTGGCCGCTGGGCGACACCCGGCTCGAGCGCCGCCTCCATCGCATCCGCTGCCCGACGCTGATCCTGTGGGGCGCCGAGGACAAGGTGCTGGCGCCGTCTTACGCCGAGCGCTTCGCCGCGGGCATCGCCGGCAAGAGCGTCGTGCGCCTGCTGCCCGGCGCCGGCCATCTCGCCGATCTCGACGCGCCCGGCGCCGCCGCCGAGGCGGTGTTCGAGGCCCTGGGCTGAGCGCCGCGGCGCCGGCCGGTGGGGTCACTCGCTTTCCGGCCCGTTGCCGCGCCGGTCCTGGTCGCGCACCAGCCAGTGGACGATGCCGAGCGCGAGGATGGCGGCGGCAAGCGCCAGGAGCTCGTCGGCCGCCACCGCGCTGACGTTGATCACGATGAATTTCCGCACCATCGCCAGCATGGCGATCACCAGCACCGTGCGCAGCCGGATGATGCCTTCCTGGCGCGCCAGCACCACCAGCAGCGAGTGCTCGAACTCGAGCGCGATGATCACGATGACGATCATGCCGAAAACCGCCTGGAACGCCGCCTGGTGGGCAGGATCGAACACGCCGGTGAACAGCAGCGGGACGATGCCGACCGCGAGATGCCAGGTCGCCGACACAACGACGACCGCGATCAGCAGCGACAGGATGAGGATGATGGCATGCTCGAAGCGCCCGTAGATCGTCAGCGTCGACCAGGTCCGTCCGAGCTCGCGCAGTTCGTCTCGCAACCGCATGATGCAGCCCCTCGGCCATGCGTCGGTGTCGCGCCATCCGACCGGCGGTAACGAACGCCGTACCCTCAGTCCTGCGTTCCCCGCTTGCGCAACTCCGCCAGGATCTCCTCGGTATGCTCGCCCAAGCGGGGCGCCGGCCGGCGCAGCTTGCCCGGCGTGGCCGAGAGCTTCACCGGGATGCCGAGCGTGCGCTGGTGTCCGGCGGTGGGGTGGTCGATCTCGGCGACCATCTCGCGCGCCTTGGCCTGCGGGTCGGCGAAGACCTCGTCATAGCTCATTACCGGCCCGACCGGGATGCCGGCGGCGGTGAGGAGATCGACCCAGTGCTGCGTGCCGTGCCGCGACAGCACCGCGTCGAGCAGCGCCACCAGCTCCTGCCGGTGGGCGACGCGCGCGGGATTGTCGGCAAAGCGCGGATCCCCGGCGAGCTCCGGACGGCCGATCGCGGCGCAGAATTTGCGCCAGAGCGGCTGGCTGTTGGGGCCGATCGTCACCCAGCCGTCGGAGGTGCGGAACACCTGATAGGGCGCGCCGCCGCGATGCGCCTGGCCGAGCCGCGCCGGGCGCTCGCCGGTGGCGAAGAGATGCGCCGCCTCGTAGAGGCCGAAGGCGATGCCGGCCTCGTAGAGCGAGGTGTCGACATGCTGGCCGCGGCCGCTGCGCTGGCGCGCCTGCAGCGCGGCGAGGATGCCGATCGCCGCGAACATGCCGGCGCCGATGTCGCAGATGGCGAGCGGCAACCGGTGCGGCGGCCCGTCCTCGGGGCCGTTGACCGACATGATGCCGGTCATCGCCTGCATCATCAGGTCGAAGCCGGGCCGCTCGCGATAGGGCCCGGTCTGGCCATAGCCCGAGATCGAGGCGTAGACGAGGCGCGGATTGATCGCCGCCAGATCGTCATAGCCGAGGCCGCGCCGCGCCGCGGTGCCGGGCTTGAAATTCTCCAGGAAGACATCGGCGGTGCGCGCGAGCTCGCGGCAGAGATCGCGGTCGCGTTCGCTCTTGAGGTCGAGGACGATGCTGCGCTTGTTGCGGTTCCACAGCATGAAGGGCGCGCTCTCGCCGGCGACGAAGGGGGGCATGCGCCTGGCATCGTCGCCTTCCTCCGGCCGCTCGACCTTGATCACGTCGGCGCCCTGATCGGCGAGCAGCATCGAGCAATAGGGCCCCGAGAGATGCGAGGTGAGATCGATGACGCGCACGCCCGCGAGCGCCAGCTCCGCCATGGCGGGGGCCTCCTTTGCCGCTGCCGGCGGAGCTTAGCGCATGCGCCGGAAAGCGAAACGGCGCCCGGGATCCCGGGCGCCGTTCCTGCTCACTTGCCGGCGAGCGCGGGCGGCTCAGTCGAGGGCGCTGGCGCGCTGCGCGTAGTGCATGTGCACGGCGAGGCAGCGATGGAAGGTGCTGGGCACCTCGCGGCGGAAGAGGCGGCCCAGCGGCCGCCGCGCCGGCTGCACCGCCCGCGGCACCGGGGCCGTGGACGTCGCGGCCGGGCGGTCGGAGCGGTGCCCCTTCAGCGTCTCGCTGATCGTCTTGGCATAGACCGGGATCGTGAGTTCCATGACGAGAGTTCTCCTTCGGGCTGTTCTTGGCCTTAACAGAACGTTAACCTGCCCAAGATGCCAAGGCCTTTTGTGTAAAAAATTGTAAGAATTTTATTGAAAAACCGGAACGATTCCGGCCGAGAACTCTAAGTACGCAGAATTGTAACACTTTTCTGTTCGTTAATATTAACCTTGTTCTGTGCAAGACTGTAAATGCATCGGGTCAGACATTCGCATGCTGCATGGCCCGGCGCCTCGGGCAGGCGGTTCGACAAGGCTTTCGCGGTGCCGTGGCCGGCCTCGCCGATCACAAGACCGCGCTAAAACCATAAGCCCCGGCAGGAAGGGAGGGCGTTTCGACGGTCACACGATCGGCGCGCCGGCTGGACGGCGGCGCGGCTTCGATGTAGGAGGCGGCGACGACAACGAGACGAGGCCAGCCATGGCGCCCCCGGGAGAGAAGCTGAAGAGCTACACGCGGCCGCGCGGGCTGCCGTTCCGCATCAACAAGATCGGGCACGTCGTGCTCAATGTGAGCGATCTCGAGCGCTCGGTGCGGTTCTACACGCAAATCCTCGGCTTCCAGGTCTCGGATACCTATCCGGATGCGATGGTGCCGGGCGGCATGGTGTTCATGCGCTGCGCCGCCGATCATCACGGCGTGGCGCTGGTCGGCTCGCTGCAGCACGGCTCGGAGAGCGACGAGCTCAACCACATGGCCTTCGAGGTCTCGAGCCTCGATGAGGTGCTGCGCGCGCGCGAGCATCTGCGCCGGCAGGGCGTGACCGTCGATTTCGAGGGGCGGCGCCGCGCCGGCTGCCAGATCGCGGTCGAGTTCCGCGATCCGGACGGCCATCGGCTGGAGATCTATTGGGGCCTCGACCAAATCGGCAGCGACGGCATCGTCCGGCCGGAGAGCGAATGGAAAGGTGCGGCGACGCTGGAAGAGGCGATCGCCGATCCCGTGCGCGGCCAGGACACCAGCCTGCGCGACCCGGCGCTGCTGCGCAAATAGACCTCCCTCGGCGGCCGCGGCCGCCGGCTCGTCTCGGAGGGAGCCGGCCATGGACGATCAGCGCGAGGTCATCGCCTTTCTCTCGGCCGGAGAAAGCTACGGGACGCCGGGCGCGGCGGTCGAGCAGATCCTCACGCATTGCTCGATCGTCTTCGTCACGGGCGAGCGCGCCTACAAGCTGAAGCGGGCGGTGCGCTTCTCCTATCTCGACTACTCGACCCTGGCGCTGCGCGAGCGCTTCTGCCGCGCCGAGCTGGCGATCAACCGGCGCACCGCGCCGGCGCTCTATCTGGGCCTGCGCAAGGTCACGCGCGAGGCCGATGGCGGCCTCGCCTTCGACGGCGCCGGCGCGGCGGTCGATTGGGTGCTGGAGATGCGGCGCTTTCGCGAGGCCGATCTCTTCGACCGCATGGCCGAGGCGCAACGGCTGACGCCGGCGCTGATGCGCGCGCTCGCCGATATCATCGCCGATTTTCACGAGCGCGCCGAGGCGACGCCCGAGCATGGCGGCAGCGCCAGCCTCGCCGCCACCATCGCCGGCAATGACGAGAACCTCCGCCTCGCCTCGCCGCCGCTCGAGCGCGCCGCGATCGAGCGGCTCGGCGCGCAATCGACGGCGCTGCTCGCCGCGATCGGCGGCCTCATCGAGGCGCGGCGCGCCGGCGGCAAGGTGCGGCGCTGCCACGGCGACCTGCATCTGCGCAACATCTGCCTCTTCGAGGAGCGGCCGATGCTCTTCGATGCCATCGAGTTCAACGACGATTTCGCCTGCATCGACGTGCTCTACGATCTGGCCTTCCTGCTGATGGACCTGATCGCCCGCGGCATGGGCGACCACGCCAATCTCGTCCTCAACCGCTATCTCGACCGCAGCGGCGATGGCGGCGGGCTCGCCGCGCTGCCGCTCTTCCTGTCGCTGCGCGCGGCGGTGCGCGCGCATGTGCTGGGCGCGCTGCTGCGCTCGGGCAAGCCGGAGAAGGCGGCGGAGAACCGGGCGGCGGCGGCATCCTATCTGGCGCTGGCGCTCACGCTGCTGCAGCGCGCGCCGCCGCGCCTGATCGCCGTCGGCGGGTTCAGCGGCACCGGCAAGTCGCTGCTGGCGCAGGCGCTGGCGGCAAGGCTGCCGCCGCCGCCGGGCGCGCGGCTGCTGCGCAGCGACGTGCTGAGGAAGCGTCTCGCCGGCGTGGCACCCGAGACGCGCCTGCCGCGCGAGAGCTACAGCCTCGAGGCCGCGCGCCGCGTCTATGCCGCGCTCCAGGACGAGGCGGCCGCGACGCTCGCTGCCGGCCGCAGCGTCATCGTCGACGCCACCTTCCTGCGCCCCGACGAGCGCGACGCGATCGCGGCGGTGGCGGCGCGCGCCGGCGTTCCCTTCACCGGCCTCTGGCTGGAGGCGCCGGCCGCGGTGCTGGCGGCGCGCATCGCGGCGCGCCACGACGACGCGTCCGATGCCGACCGCGCCGTGCTCGAGCGCCAACTCACCATGGATCCCGGCGCGATCTCGTGGCAGCGGATCGATGCCGCGCGCGGTTCCGCCGAGACGCTGGCGCTGGCGCTCGCCGCTATATCTGAACCGGACCTTCCAGCCGGCAAGGGAGATGACCCGTGACCTTTGATTACGTCAGCGTGGAAGAAGCAATCGAGCGCCGCGGCGTTCGCATGGTGGTGGTTGGCGGCGTGCCGAGCCCCTGGGGCGAAGCCGCCAAGGGCATCCTGCACATCAAGGGGATCGACTGGGTCGCGGTGCGGCTCGCTTATGACAACGAACGCCTGACGGAATGGGCGGGCCAGCGCAGCGGTCCGGTGCTGATCTACGACAACGAACGCCCCCGATCCGGCTGGGCCGAGATCCTTCTTCTCGCCGAGCGCCTGGCGCCCACCCCCTCGCTGCTGCCTGCCGACCCGGCCGACCGGGCCTTGGTGTTCGGCCTCGCCCATGAGATCTGCGGCGAAAGCGGCCTCGGCTGGTCGCGCCGACTGGACTTGGTGCATGCCGGTCTTCGCAACGCCGGCGGCTTTTCCGAACGCGTCTCCGGGTATCTGGGCAAGAAGTACGGCTATAGCCCCGAGGGAGGCGCGGCCGCCGGCGCGCGGGTCGTGGCGCTGCTCGGTATGCTGGCGGCGCGGCTGAAGGCGCAGCGGCAGAGGGGAAGCCGCTTTTACGTGGGCAATTCGGCGACCGCGGTGGATGTCTACAGCGCGACCTTCGCCGCCCTGTTCGACCCGCTGCCGCCCGAGCATTGCACGATGGACGACAACTCGCGGGCGGCCTTCAGCATGCGGGATGCGCAGACCAACGCGGCGCTGGACCCGATCCTGCTCGAGCACCGGGACATGATGTACCGGGAGTGGCTGGAGCTGCCGCTGTCCCTCTGAAGATCGAGGGATCTGCCGCTACAGGTCGCGCCGGCGCTCAATGCGACAGGAAGACCGGGACCGTCATCGTCGTGAGCAGCGTGCGCGTGACGCCGCCGAAGGTGAATTCGCGCAGCCGCGAATGGCCGTAGCCGCCGGCGACGATGAGATCGGCGCCGGTCTCGTCGGCGTGGTTCAGCAGCACGTCGCCTTCGGAGATCTCGGCCGCGACCGTGTGCGCCGCCGCCGCCTTCACCCCCTGGCGCGCGAGGTGGAGGGCGATGTCGGCGGCGGGAACGTCGCCGTCGCCGCCGATCCCTTCCTTGGGATTGATCGCCAGCACGGTGACCGACTGCGCCTGGCGCAGCAGCGGCAGCGCGTCATTGACCGCGCGGGCAGCCTCGCGGCTGCTCTTCCAGCCCACCAGCACCGTCCGCGCCAGCGTCGTCACCGCGCCGACATAGGGCACCACCAGCACCGGCCGGCCGGAGGACAGCAGCGTCGCCGGCGCCACCTGCGCCGCGGTGCCGATGGTGGTGTCGTCGGGATTGTGCTGGCCGAGGATGGCGAGATCGGCATAGCGGGCATGCAGCGCCACGGTCTCCGCGGTATTGCCGTCGACCAGCCGCCATTCGCCTTGGATGCCGTCGCGGCGCAGCCGCTCGCGGAATTCCTGCTCGGTGCGGGAAGCCTCGATCATGGCGCGCTCGCGCATCTTCTCCATCATCTCGTCGATCAGCCGCGCATCGACATAGCCGCCGGGATCGCCGTAGAACCAGGCGGCCGGCGGCTGCTCGATGACGAACACCGCCGTGAGATGCGCCGCATGGCGCGCCGCGAGGTCGGCCGCCACGTCGAGCCGGACGCCGCTGCGCGGCGAGGCGTCGAGATGCACGAGAATGTCCTTGAGTGCCATGATGGCGTCCTCCTAGCAGGTCGCGCCGTCGACGGCGCTGCGGATCGCCGTCATCAGCGTGTCGTCGACCACCGGCTTTTCGAGATAGGCGCTGACGCCGAGCTGGATGGCACGGGCGCGCAGCGCGTTGTCGCCGCGCCCGGTGACCAGCACCACCGGCAGGCCAAGATCGGCGGCCTCGCTCGATGCGAGAAAATCCAGGCCCGTCGCACCGGGAAGGTGCTGGTCGAGGATGAGGCATTGGCGCGGGCGGGGCCGGTAGTTCCGCAGGAACTCCGCCGTCGAGCCGTAATCCTCCACCGTCAGGCCATAGGATTCCAGCAGCAGCTTGAGAGAGTCCCGCACCGCCTCGTCATCATCGACGATGAAGATGGTGACTGACATTCCGGCGCCGTTCCTCTCTAAGCCTAGAGTCATGTTTCGGTCACTAATCTATGCGGCCAGGGATTGCGGCAACATAAGGACTTATCCTTATTCGGCAGCCCTTTGCGGCGTCGGGCCGGCCGCCGTTCAGCTCTCGATCACGATGCCGGAGATCGGCTCGACCCAGGCGAGGTGATCGAGCACACCCTTGACCCCCGGCACGTTCTCGGCCGCCACGCGCAGCGCCGTCCGCTCGCGCTCGTCGGTGATCGCGCCGCGCAGCTCGACCACGCCCGCAGTGACCACGACATCGACGGAGGCGCTCGGCGCCCAGCGCATGCGGTCGATCTCGGCCAGCACGTGCGCCCGGATCTCGCGGTCGGAGCCGGCGCCCGGCGCGGCTTCCGCCTGCATCTCGATCAGCGCGCTCAGCAGATTGGCGCGGCTCAGAATGCCGACGAGGCGCCCCTGGTCGATCACCGGCAGGCGCTTGATGTGGCGCTGCTCCATCAGGCTGACGGCCTCGGCGAGCGGCGTCTCAGGGGCGATGGCGACCACGTCGCGCGTCATCACCTCGCCGACCTTGCGCGTATGGCTGTGGATGTAGTCGGCGGCCAGCCGCCCGGGGCCGAGCAGCAGCTCGAGCCAGCGTCCCCGCCGCCGCTCGGTGCCGATCTCGCTCCGGCGCAGCAGATCGCCTTCCGTCACCATGCCGATGACCGCGCCGGCGGCATCCACCACCGGCAGGCCGCTGATGCGATGGCTTAGCATCAGCCGCGCCGCCGCCTCGACCGTGCTGTCCGCCGTCGCCGTCAGGGCGCCGCGGGTCATGATGTCGGATGCCTTCATGGTCTCTCCTGCGCCGAAAGTCGCCCGGCTGCGGGCTCAGCGATAGTCTACAATCTCACGCAGCGGCAGCCGATGCTTCGCCGGCTGCGGCTGGGCGCGGTATCCCACCGCCAGGAGCAGCGCCACCTCGAAGCGGCTGCGGTCGATCCCCAGCACCTCGGCCACCGCCTCCGGCTCGAAGCCCCCCATCGGGCAGGTATCGATCCCGATGGCGGCGGCGGCCAGCATCATCTCGGCGGCGGCGATATGGCATTGCGCGACGCTCCAGGCGGCGAGATCGCCATGGGTGATGCCATGGTAGATCTGCATCGCCTCATCGAGCTCGCCCTCCGTCGCCACCAGGCGGCGCAGCATGCGCCGGGCGTAGCCGGTCTCGGTTCTGAGCTCGGCCGTGAGCGCGAGGATGACGATGACCGCGCCGGCGCTGGTGATCTGCGACTGGTTCCAGCAGGCCGGCCGCAGATGGCGGCGCAGCGCGTGGTCCTCGATCACCAGGAAACGCCAGGGCTCGAGGCCGAGCGAGGAGGGCGCCAGCCGCCCGGCCTCGAGCACATAGTCGAGGTCGGCACGCGCCACGGGGCGGGTCTCGTCGAACAGCTTGCAGGCGTGGCGGAACTGCAACAGCCGCATGAAGTCTTCGCGCGTCCCAGGCATGATCGTCCCGCCCTTCGCCCGTATCGGTTGTGAGCTTCGACAACCATAGAGGGCTTCGCGAAAGGCCGAATTGATGTAGCTCAATGGGGGTCGGCCGGGCGCCGCGGGTTGACGCAGGCCACCGCCTCGGGCCAGGGTCGTTCTACCCTGACCAGCCGCCACGGGAGCCGCGGGACGAGAGCATGGCTTTGCAGTACGAGCAGGAGATCAAGGACGATCTCGCACGCAAGAACGTGACGCTGGCAGCGCTGGCGCGGATGCTCCGCGGCTGGACCGCCAGCGATCCCGTGCCCGTCGTCGAGCTGATGGCGGCGCTGGAGGAGGCGCGGGCGGCGCTGCGTGACTGCGCCGTGGTGCTGGAGAACCATTTCGGCGGGCTCATCCCGCTCGCGCCGGAGACGCTGGGCGAGGCGATGGTCGTGCTCCGCGCCGCCGACGCGGTCATCGCCGGCGTGATCGGAGCGCTGACCCCGCGGCGCGGCTAGGACGCCGTCGCGCGTAGCCAGATCTCAGTCTCCAGCAAGAGCTTCTCCTCTCCGCCCCCGGGGGCGGAGAGGTCGGGAGAGGTGGGGGCTTCGAAGGAGCTCTATAGCGCCGTCAAGGCCGTGCCAGCCGCACCTCACCCTGCCTCTCCGCCCCATGGGGGCGGAGAGGGGCTGATCTGGTGGGCGTTGGCAATGCAGCCGTTGTTGACGTTTTGTCAGGAATGACAAATAATCAATGTCGGGAGGTGGCACGATGGAGTCCTTGCAGCAGGCGGCGGCACCCGCGGCACGGGCCGAACGGCGCAAAGCCGAAAGCCGGCAGCGGCTGCTTGCCGCGGCGCGACGGCTCTTCATCGAGCGCGGCTACCACGCGACCCGCCCGCAGGACATCGCGCGCGCCGCCGATGTCGGCTACGGCACCTTCTATCTCCATTTCACCGACAAGCAGGACTGCTTCCTTGCCTTCGCCGAGGCAGCGCGGGCCGAGCTTGCCGCTTTCGTCGGCGCCCGGCTGCAAGCGATCGAGGGCGTCGAGCCGCAGCTGCGCGCGCTGCTCGAGGCGCTCATCGACTATGCCGAGCAGCATCCCGGCGTGCTCAAGGCGGCGATGACCGATGTGTCGGTGATTGCCAGCGACGGGCCCGGCGGCCTCGGCCTGGTCGAGCGCTGGGCGGCGGAGTGGGCGGCGCATATCCGCGCCGGCGCCCGCGCCGGCGCGATCCATGCCGATTACGACTCCGAGGTGGCGGGCCACGCCATCGTCGGGCTGATCCGTGGCGCGGCGAATTGCGGCAAGCATCGCCGGGCCGAGCTGGTCGACACGGTGGCGCGGTTCCTGACGCGCGCGCTGGTGCCGAGCGAGGCTGCCGCGGCGGCGGAGCATCTCAGGCTTCTCGAGGGAAAGGGCGAGCCATGACCCAGCTGAGCTACAGCGCGGCGGAGCTGATGGCGGAGCATCGCTATGCGCGGCCGCAGATCGAGGCGGGCTACCGTCTGCATGGCGGCTTCGACGAGAGCGGCGCCTATGTCTCGCCGCGCACGCTTCGCCGCTGGCCGGCGGTGCGCGCCTGGCAGGCGGCGCTGGCGGCGCGTGGCTTTCCTCTGATCGACGCCTCGACCCGGCTCTTGAGCCGCGGCAATTATCCGAGCTTCGAGCAGCAGACGCTGCTGCTCGATCTCGGGCTCGGGCAGACGCTGTGGAACTCGCTCACCATCACCGGCTTCGTCGAGGCGCGCGGCCGGCGCCTCGCCGAGTTCGTGCCGCCCGATTTCGCAGGGATCATCGCCGAGGATATTTCGGGCACCGCGACCGGCCATCTCGGCAAAGGGCTGCTGACGGCGCACGGCCTCGACGAAGGGGGCAGCCCGGAACGCGGCGAGGGCGGCCACGACACGATGTGGTTCGCGGCGCGCGACCTGCTCTTCGGCAAGGATGCCTATCCGCTGCCGTTGGTGCCGGAGAGCCTGGCGCGGCCCGAGCTTGGGCGGCTCATGCCGCTGATCCCGCTGCTGCACGAGCAGATGATCCTGCTGCTGATGAACGTGCTGATGATCGAGATCCGGGCCGAGGCGTTTTTCGCCTTCTGCATGCGGCTGATGCGGGCCCCGGAGCTCTTCCGTGACCGCCGCGCGGCGGCCGAGCAGGCGGCGGTGCTGGTCGAGCGCATCCGCCAGGACGAGGCGATCCACGTGGCCTACCTTCAGACCGCGGTTTCCGAGCTGCGCAGCTTCACCTTCCGCGGCGAGAGCGGCGCCGGCGTGCCGGGCAAGGCCTTCATCGACCCCATCTGGAACGGCATGGTGCAGTGGCACTCGGTCACCACCATCGATCACGCCCGCGCGCAGGCCCGCGAGGCCATCGCGGCGCAGCTTCTGGCGGCGCCCGAGGGCGCGCAGCGGCTTGCCGCCTTCGACGCGCTGGCGCCCCGGGAGGCGGCATGATGCGCGAGCTCAAGGGCAAGACCGCCTTCGTCACCGGCGGCGCCAGCGGCATCGGCCTGGCGCTCGGCCGCGCCTTCGCCGGCGCCGGCATGAAGGTGATGCTCGCCGATGTCGAGCAGGGGGCGCTCGAGAGCGCGGTGGCGGCGCTGAGGCAGACAGGGGCCGAGGCGCGCGGCCTCATCTGCGACGTCGCCGACCGTGCGGCGGTCGAGCGCGCCGCGTCGGAGACCGTCGCTGCCTTCGGCAAGGTGCATGTCCTCTGCAACAATGCCGGGGTCAGCGCCTGGGGCGGGCCGGTGGAGCAGATCTCGCCCGGCGACTGGGACTGGGTGATCGGCGTCAATCTGATGGGCGTGATCCACGGGATCGCGGCCTTCCTGCCGCACATCAAGGCGCAGGGCGAGGGCGGGCATGTCGTCAACACCGCCTCGATGGCCGGCATGGTGAGCCCGCCGCGCATGTCGCCCTACAACGTCACCAAATTCGCCGTGGTGACATTGTCGGAGACGCTCGCCGCCGAGCTCGAGGGCAGCGGCATCGGCGTCAGCGTGCTGTGTCCGGGCTGGGTCCAGACGCGGATCAACGAAAGCGCGCGCAACCGTGCCTCGCGGTTCGGGCCGCTGCGAACGCCGACGCCCGAGGCGCTCGCCCGCCGGGAACAGCTGGCGGAGCTGCTGCGCGCGGGGCTCAGCCCCGATGCGGTCGCGGCGCGCGTCATGGCGGCGATGCGCGACGGCGACCTCTACGTCTTCACCCATCCCGAGATGCGCGGTGTGCTCGAGGAGCGCTTCCGCCGCATTCTCGCCGCCTATGACAAGGCGGCCGCCTTCCAGCCATAGGAGCCACGGATGAAGTTCGGCATCTTCTACGAGCACCAGCTGCCGCGGCCCTGGCGCGAGGGCGACGAGCACCGGATCTACAACGAGGCGCTCGACCAGGTGGAGCTGGCCGACCGGCTCGGCATCGACCATGCGTGGGAGGTCGAGCACCATTTCCTCGAGGAGTACTCTCATTCCTCGGCGCCGGAGGTGTTCCTGGCCGCCTGCTCGCAGCGCACGAAGCAGATCCGGCTCGGCCACGGCATCGTGCTGATGCCGCCCAATTACAATCATCCCGCCCGCGTCGCCGAGCGCATCGCCGCGCTCGACCTCGTCTCCAACGGGCGCGTCGAGTTCGGCACGGGCGAAGTCCTCCTCGATCATGGAGCTCGGCGGCTTCCGCGTCCCGCCCGAGGAGAAGCGGGCGATGTGGGCCGAGGCGGTCGAGCAGTGCCTCAACATGATGGTGATGAACCCCTATCCCGGCTTCGAGGGGAAATACTTCGCGATGCCCTGCCGCAACATCGTGCCGAAGCCGCTGCAGAAGCCGCACCCGCCGGTCTGGGTGGCGTGCTCCAACCGCGAGACGATCAAGCTCGCGGCGCGGCTCGGCATCGGCGCGCTCACCTTCGCCTTCGTCGATCCCGCCGAGGCGCGGCAATGGGTCGACGACTACTACCGCATCTTCAAGGAGGAATGCGTGCCGATCGGCCACGCCGTCAACCCCAATGTCGCCATGGTGACTGGCTTCTCGGTGCATCCCGACCGCGAGGAGGCGGCGCGGCGCGGCGAGGACGGCTTCCGCTTCTTCGGCTACGCGCTGGCGCATCACTACATCTTCGGGGAGCACACGCCCGGCCGCACCGACATCTGGGCGAATTTCGAGAAGGCGCGCCCGGCGCTGCCGCCCGCCGGCGCCAGCCGCGGCATCGGCACGCCGGAGGATCTGCGCCAGCACCTCGCCGCCTTCGAGGCCTCCGGCGTCGACCAGGTCGCGTTCATCCAGCAGGGCGGGCGCAACCGGCATGACCATATCTGCGAGGCGCTCGAGCTGTTCGCGCGCGAGGTCATGCCCGAGTTCAAGCAGCGCGAGGCGGGGCGCCAGCAGCGCAAGGCCGAGGCGCTGCAGCCCTATATCGAGCGGGCGATGGCGCGCAAGCGGCGCCTGCGCGCGCTGGCCGAGGACGAGATCCCGAGCTTCGTGGCGCTTGGCCGCCGCATTGCCGAGGAGGGCAGGGAGACGGAGCAGCAGCGCCAGAACCGGGAGAAATGGTCGGCGACCTCTCAGGTGCCGCTGGTCGATCCGCTCAAGGGACGCGCGCCGGCGGCCGGGTAGCGGCCGGCGCGCTCTGCGGCCTGCCGCGCGGCGTGGCAGAAGGGCAACAGTGGCGGTAAATTTTCGGCACGCGCTCGAGCGCTAGGCGCCAACCTGTTGAAAAATGACGCGTCCACAACCAGTTAACCCTTTGTGGTTGGGGATCGATACGCTGTTCAAGGCGTATAACTGCGACGTGTCGTATTGCTAGGAGGGTGAAGAATGGTTCGGTCGACGACGCGGGCCGCGGTTGGCCTGTTCACAACGGCGCTACTGGCAGCGCTTGCTTCAGGCGCTTACGCGCAGGACGGCGCGATGTCGTCAACGCCGAGCACGGGCTTCTATATCGGCGGCGGTGCCGGCGTGAACTTCCAGGAGGAGAACCGCTTCCGCGGCGGAGGGGCCGACAACAACACCAATTACGATCCCGGTTTCGTTGGCCTGCTGAGCCTCGGCTACGGCATGGGCAACGGCATGCGCTTCGAGATCGAGCCCGGCTACCGCGACAATGGGGCGCACGAGGTCGGCGGCGTCACCGGCTCCGGCGGCACCAATGCTGAGTCGCTAATGATCAACGCGCTGTACGATTTCAACGTCCCGGCGCTGCACGGCCTGACGCCGCATCTCGGCGTCGGCGTCGGCGCCGCGCGCGTCCATACCAACAGCAGCTCCAGCAGCACGGTGGCGGTCTCGGGCGATGACTACGTGCCCGCCTTCCAGGGCATTGCCGGCGTCGACTACCCGGTGGCGCCGCAGCTCAGGCTCGGCCTCGACTATCACTATTTCGTCGCCCATGACACCGACTTCCACAGCAACGCCACCGGCGCCACGGTCAAGGGCGGCGACTTCAACGATCATGAATTCCTTGTAACCTTCCGCTGGCAGTTCGGCGCCCCGGCGCCGCGTCCGCAGCCCGCCGCCTATATGCCGCCGGCCGCACCGCCTGCCGCCCCGGCCGCGCCGCCGCCGCCGCCGAAGCGGAGCTTCACGGTCTATTTCGATCTCGACAAGGCGACGCTCACCGAGGCCGGGCGCGCCGTGGTCGACGCGGCCGCGGCCAACTACAAGCAGGGCCAGGTCACGCATATCAACGTGACCGGGTACACCGATACGACCGGAACGCCGCGCCACAACCAGGGCCTCTCCGAGCGGCGCGCGGCGACGGTGCGGGCCAAGCTGATCTCCGACGGCGTGCCGTCCGACCAGATCGTCACCCATGGCCGCGGCGAATCCGATCTCGCCGTGCCCACCGCCGACAACGTCAACGAGCCGCGCAACCGGCGGGCCGTCATCATCGAGCAGGCTCCGGGGACCTGACCCGGTCCCGCGCGCGGGACGTAACGCCGCTCGATCAGCGCTGCGCAAGCCCCTCCCCGTCACGGGGAGGGGTTTTGCGTATGGAGGCGCCTATGCGCCCGGCGGGCCGCTTCAAGCCGGGGCGCGGTTGACGAGATAGATGCCGAAGCCCACCAGGATCAGCGCCGCCACCAGCGCGGCGGTGATCGGCTCGCCCAGCAGCAGCCCGCCGGCCAGCGCCCCGAACAGCGGGGTCAGGAAGCTGAAGGAGGAGAGCCGTCCTGCCGGATAGTGCGAGATGAGCCAGAACCAGGCGAGATAGCTGGCAAACGCGACCACCGCGACCTGATAAAAGAGCATCCCCAGGACCAGCGGCGTCGGCGCCACGATGCCGCGCTCGCCGATCGCCCAGGACAGCGCCGGCAAGAGCAGGGCGGAGACGCCGAGTTGATAGAACAGCGTCTTCTCCGGGGCGATGCGCGCCAGCCGGCTCGCCTTGATCAGCACGGTGGTGGCGCCCCACAGCAAGGCGGCGGCGAAGGCCATGGCATCGCCCAGCAGCTCGCGATAGGTCGGAGAGCGCAACGCATCGCCGAAGGCGAGCGCCGTGCCGAGGAAAGCCGCGGCGAGGCCCACCCCCTGGAGCGGGCGCAGCCTCTCGCCGGGAATGAAGACATGCGCGCCCAGCGCCACGACGAAGGGCGCGGTGTAGAGAAAGAGCACGGCGCGCGACGCGCTGGTGAACTCCAGGCCGTCATAGAGCAAGATGAACTCGCCGGCGAAGAGCAGCCCGACGAGGATGCCGAGGCCAAGGCTGCCGTCGCGGCGCAAGAGCGCCACGCCGCGATGGCCCGACCAGGCCCAGAGCAGCGCCGCCGAACCCAGCGAGCGCAGCCCGGCCTGCAGCATCGGCGAGATCCCGGCATTGGCGAGCTTGATTGCCACCTGATTGAAGCCCCAGCAGGCGCAGAGCAGCACCATGAGCAGGATGGCGGCGGCGTCGAGCCGGGGGCGGGGGTTCAGCATGGGGCGGCGAGACTTGCCCGCCGCCGCGCCTCATGCAACCGCTTTCTGCGCCGGGCCGCGATGTGCCGGACGCCGTCCCTCGATGGGCCTCAATAGGCGTTGTGGTGGATGAAGCCCACGAGCAGGGTGCGCAGCAGGATGAGCAGGTCGAAGCGCAGCGACCAGTTCTCGATGTAGTAGAGGTCGCACTTGACGCGCTCGCGCATCTGGGTGACGTCGGCGGTCTCGCCGCGCCAGCCATTGACCTGGGCCCAGCCGGTGATGCCCGGCTTGACCCGGTGGCGGCGCAGATAGTCGTCGATCAGCCCGGCGTAATACTCGTTGTGGGCGATGGCGTGCGGCCGCGGTCCGATCAGCGACATCTCGCCCTTGAGCACGTTGATGAGCTGCGGCAGCTCGTCGAGGCTGGTGCGGCGCAGGAAACGGCCGATGCGGGTGACGCGAGGATCGTCGCGCCGGGCCTGCGGTACGGCCAGGTCGTTGGCCGCCTCGGCCGTCATCGAGCGGAATTTGAGCACGGTGATCGGGTTGTTGTTGAAGCCGAAGCGCGGCTGGCGGAACAGCATGGGGCCGCGGCTGTCGAGCTTGATCAGCAGGCCGATCAGCAGCATCAGCGGCGCGAAGAACAGCAGCAGCAGCGCACTCAGCACGATGTCCTCGGCGCGTTTCAGCACCTTCGACCATCCCGACAGCGGCCGCTCGAAGACATTGATCATGAAAGTCTGCTGCAGCACCGTGAGCTTGCGCGGGAGGATGTCGAGATCCGAGAGGTCGGGGCAGAGATTGACATTGACCGGCAGCTCGCCGAGCTTGCGCAGCACGGCGTTGAACTCCGCGTCGCGCTTCTCGGGCAGATGCACGATGATCTCGTCGAGCGGCATCTTGCGCGCCAGCCGCAACAGCCCAGCCACGGTCGCGTCCGAGGCGACGCCGGTGCCGGCGGCGGCGAGGCGCGGCGCGAAGATGCCGACGACGCGCACCTCGGCGTCGCCCGGCCAGGTGATCTGCTGCATCACCTGCTGGGCGAAGGGCTCGCAGCCGACGATGGCGACGTTGATCGACAGCGTGCCCGAGCGCTGCCGCCGGCCGATATAGGCGGCGACGCCGATGCGCGCCGCGCCCGACAGGGAGACGCCGAGCACGAACCAGGAGGCGATCCAGAGGCGCGAATACTGGTCGGAGACCTTGTCGAAGAAGACGATCGCCAGCAGGATGGCGATGCCGACGCCCCAGCCGCCGACCACCTTCAGCGCCTGCCGCCGCCAGAGGCGCAGATCCGCCATGTCGTAGGCGTCGATGATCACCATGACATTGGCCACCACCGCCATGCCCAGCGCGAGGATGAGGCCGTGACGGAACTCGACCGATATGGAGTGATAGCGCGCGACATAGGTGACGAGGCCGGCGAGCGGCACCGCGGCGATGTCGAGCGCGCGCAGCAGCCCGCTGGCCAGCGCGAGGATCTCGTGGCGCACCACGCGCGATCCGTCGCGCATACGCCGGCGCATGCCGAAGGGTGTTGTCCGCGGTAGAGAAAGTTGCGCCATCCTAGGTCACCCGCCACCTTTGCCTCATCGCCGGCCTCGCCGCGTGCCGCGCGGCTCGACCGCGATGCCAACGCTGCGACGGCGATTTCCTCTCTGTGCGATTTTGATGTCTGAAAGCAAAGGCGCGGGATGTGTCTGGCTCGCCACTCAACACCAGGAGGTAAAAAAGGTTCCGGCCCGCGAAATCGCCGATGCTGTCACGCGGACAGGCAGGACGGCGCGACACGGCGCGTCGCGGCGCCGTCTCGCTGCTAACGCCGGAAGCGGCCGGACGGCGCCGTCAGGGACGGCCGGTATCCGCGCCGGTCGCCACGATCGCGTAAGGCGCGTCGGCGGCGGCGTCGACGATGAAGCCGGTCCACATGCCGCCCTGGGCGTGGCCGGGCACGCCGCAGAGGAAATCGTAGTGGCCGGGCGTCTGGGCCACGAACTCCACCGTGTCGGTCCTGGGCGAGGGGAGGCCCTGATCGGGATTGTCGGTATAGGCGCGCGGGATGGCGACGGCATTGACGCCCGCCTGTTCGGGGAACTGGCCCTGGGCGTAGGACTTGGTCACCAGCAGGCTGTGCGGCAGCATGGCGTCGTTGTTCTTGAAATGGATGTCCACCGTCCAGCCCACCGGAACCACGATGGTCAGATCGCCGGTGAAATAACCGTTGAAGTTGAGCGCGCCGTTATTGGCGTTGAACCCGGCGACAACGTCGAGGCTGACGCGCTTGGCCGAGGCGTCGACCTTCATCCAGCTCGGCGTCAGATGCGTCTGCTGCGCGCGCGCCGAAGGCAGGAGCAGCAAGGCGAGAACGGCGAGCGCGGCGGCGATACGACCGGGCATGGCAGGAACATCCGGGGGAATGGAGAAGAGACGGAAGCGGGAAGAAGGGCGGCGCCGGGGTTCCGGCGCCGCCCGCCTGGTCACTCGAGGCCGAAGACGATGACCGAATCGCCGTAATTGTAGTTGAGCTGGAAGTTGCCGCCGGCGGCGACGGCAATATAAGGCTTGCCGCCGATCTCGAAGGCCATCGGCGCCGAATTGGCGCCGGCGCCGGTGGCGAACGACCACAGCACCTTGCCGGTCTTGGCATCATAGGCGCTGAAGGTGCCGTCGCCCTGGCCGGCGAACACCAGCCCGCCCTTGGTGGTGAGCGTGCCGCCGATCATCGGCTGCTCGGTCTTGACCTGCCAGTCGACCTTGCCGGTGTCGACATTGACCGCCGAGATGTTGCCGTACTGCTTCTCGTTGGCAATGGCGACGAAGGCGCCGCCCAGCCACATGTTGGGCGCCTGGGAATAGCGCTTGCGATAATCGCCCCAGGTCTCGTGCTTGACGATGTAGTTCATCGGCTGATGCAGATTGACGCAATAGTTGAGCTGCGTGCCCGGATTGAACGCGCAGGGCGACCATTCGACGCCGCCATTGGCGCCGGGCAGCATCCGCGTGCCCTTCTCGGTCGGCAGCGCGAACAGGTTCTCCTGCGGCACCATCGCCTCGGAGCGACGGATCAGCTTGCCGGTGTCGCGGTCGAGGACGTAGACCCAGCCGGTCTTGCCCGCCTGGATGACGGCGTCCACCATCTTGCCGTCGGCGCCCTTGACCCGGCCGAGCAGCGGCGGCGAGACCTCGTCCAGATCCCAGACGTTGTGCGGGACGGCCTGATAGCCCCATTTGATCTTGCCGGTATTGGCGTCGATGGCGACGACGCTGTCGCTCCAGCGGTTGTCGCCCGGCCGGTCCAGACCGTCGAGGTCGGGCGAGGGATTGCCGATCGAGGCGAAGATCAGGCCGCGCTTGGCGTCGATCGCGTTGGTCGTCCAGTTGCCGGCGCCGCCATGCATCCAGGCGTCCTTGTTCTTCTCCAGCGATGCCTTCTCCGCGGCGATGTCGCGGTGCAGATCGTTGATGCCGTCGGCTTTCTTGGCGAAGCTGCCGTCCCAGCCCTTGGTGCCGTCGGGATTGACGTCATCGGGGCCCGGGATGGTGTGCCAGCGCCAGACCAGCTTGCCGTCATCGATGTTGTAGGCGCTGATGAAGCCGCGGATGCCGTACTCGCCGCCGGCGATGCCGGTGATCGCCAGGTTCTTGTAGACGGCCGGCGCCGAGGTCAGCGAGTAGCCCACCTCCGAATCCGCCACCTCGGTGTCCCACACCTTGTCGCCGGTCTTCTTGTCGAGGGCGACGAGATGCGCGTCGAGCGTGCCGAACAGCACCTTGTCGCCGACCACCACCACGCCGCGGTTGTTGGGGCCGCAGCAGAAGATGTTCTTGCCCAGCTTGTACTGATAGTGCCAGAGCTGCTTGCCGCTCTTGGCGTCGATGGCGAAGACGTGGTCATAGGGCGTCGACACGTACATGACGCCGTTCTCGACGATCGGCGTGTTCTCGAAGGAGCCGACGACGCCGGTCTGGAAGATCCACTTCACATGCAGCCGGCCGACATTGTGGGTATTGATCGAGCTGCTCGGCCAGTAGCGCATCTCGCCGAGGTCGCCGCCGTAATTGAGCCAGTTGGTCGCCTGCTCGCCGGCCTTCTGCAGCTCTTCCCAGGTCGCCGCCTGCGCGGCCCCCGATAGCCCGATGACGGCCAGCGCCGCGCCCGCCGCCAGCCACCAACGATGTTGGTTCCTCACGCCCATGTTTCTCTCCCCTGTTGGACCTTAATGCCCCAGCGTCGCGCTTCTGCGGCGCCGCCGCTGCCGCTTCGATCGCGTCTCGGCAGCAGACGCCGCCCGCCCGGGCGGCCGCCTGCGCGTCTAAGCTATACTTGCGCGCCGCGGTGGCGTCCAGCGCGATCGGTGCGCCAGCAGATTGAAAAGCCAGGATCTATTGCGTATGCGCCTTGAGCGCGGCGGCGAGCCGGCGCAGCTTGGTCTCGTCATAGGTCAGGCGGTGGCAGAGACGCTCGGCCGTATCGTCGGCATCGTCGAGGCCGTTGAGGTTCTGCCGCCGCGTCTCGACCAGTTGCGCCGCCTGGCGCTTGGCCTCGTCCCCCGGCTGCTTCTCGGCGGCGTCGATCGCCGCGGCGTTCTCCGCCACCACCTCGGCCAGCACATGCGAGCGGATGATCTGGTCCTTGATGCCTTTGAGCAGGATCTGCCGCAAGACGTTGCCGCGCTCGACCATGCCGGCGACGACTCGCAGCGCGGTCGGCTGCGGCACGGGGCCGTGCTTCTCGGTATAGTCCGCGATCTCGCGCTCGCCCATGGCGGGTGAGTTCTCGCTGGCGGCGAGAAAATCGACGAGCTCGCGCGCGACCGGATCCTCGTGCCACTCGCCCTCGGGCGCGGCGCCCGGCCACAGCATGGCGGGCTCGAGCGGACCCGCCAGCGCGCCGCTGCACGGCCAGTCCGGCAACGGCTTCGGTGGTCCCTTGGCGAAGGCGGGGGCGGCTGAGACGAGACAGAGCGACAACAGGGCAAGGCGCGTGAGGCTCATGGTGATTGGCTTTCCTCCGAACGGCGCCTACTCTGTCGCCGGAACGCGCCCGCAGTCAAATCCCGGCATCGCCATGATCCTTCGCCTGCTTGCGTTGCTGTTGCTCGTGCCGCTTTCGGCCGGCGCCGCTCGCGCCGCCGAGCCGGATGCCAGCGAGCAGGCGATGGTGAAGCTCTGCCAGGGCGAGCTCGAGCCGCGGCTCTTCAGCGGCGGCGCCCATGGCGACGCCTTCGTCGCGGCGCAGAACATCGAGCGCGCCGGCGCGCGGGTCGTGATCCATCTCGACCTCGCCTCGGGCGAGGGACGCCGCATCAGCGGCAGCTGCATCTTCCGCGACGGCAAGCTGTTCGACGTGAAGTAGAGTTGCGCTTCATGCCTCTCTGGGCGCGGCCAACAAAGCCCTCTCCGCCCGCTTGCGGCTCGTGCATTCACACATCTCGGTTGCGCCGCGAGCGAAAGGCTGATTCCGTGTGTGCCGTCGAGGAGATACGGAGGGCGGGATGGGGGTGGAATATGGCCTGGGGCGGTTTGGCGACCGCCGCCTGGAAAAAGGGGGGCGCGGCTGCATGCGGCGCTGGTGGCGCGGCCGGGATCGTGCGTCCGCCGGCTGGGCGGGACGCGGGCGCGCGAGATGCAGTTCACGCGCTTTCTGCGCAACGGGGCGGTGACGGCGGCCGAGATGGCCCGGTATGCCGGAGCGCTGACGGCGCAGCGCGTGGCGGGTCGCGAGGTGGTGGCGATCCAGGACACCAGCGAGCTGGTGCTGGGGGGCCGGCGGGCGCGGGCGGCGGGCTATGGCGTGGTGGGCAAGGGCGGCGCCTTGGGCGGGCTGCTGCTGCACCCGGTGCTGGCGGTGGAGGCCGGCAGCGGTGCGATGCTGGGCCTCGTGTCGATGCAGGTTTGGAACCGCGCGGATGGCGAGCTCACGCCGCGGCGGGAGCGAGCGACGGCGGCCAAGGAGTTGCAGCGCTGGCTCGATGGTGCGCGGCAAGCCGGAGAGGTCCTGACGCAGGCGGCAAGCATCACCGTCGTTTCCGATCGCGAGAGCGATTTCTACGAGCTGTTTGCCCAGCGGCCGCAGAACGTGCAGCTGATCGTGCGTGCCTGCCAGAACCGGCGGATCGAGTTGCCGGCGCAAGAGCCGGGAGACGGGCTGCTGTTCTCGTTCATCGACGGTTTGCCGGAGCAAGGTCGCTTCGTGGTGACGATCCCGGCCGCGCCCGGGCGCAAGACACGCACCGCCGAGCTGGCGGTGCGCTTCGCGCCGGTGGTGTTGCGCAAGCCACGCAACGGAGCCGATCCAGCGCTGCCCCCGACCGTCGCCGTGACGCTGCTCGACGTGCGCGAGACGTCGGCTCCGGCCGACGGGAGCGAGCCGATCCACTGGCGGCTGCTGACCACCCACACTGTCGCCACTCTGGCCCAGGCGCGCCGCGTCCTCGACCTCTATCGCCTGCGTTGGATCATCGAAGAGTTCTTCCGCACGCTCAAGACGGCCGGCTTCGATATCGAAGCCGCCGATATCGGCGAGCCGCCGGCGATGATCAACTTCGTCGCCGCCGCGACGGTCGCGGCCGTTACCATCAAGCAGCTCGTCCAAGCCCGCGACGGCAACACCGACCAGCGCTTGACCGATGCCTTCGACCCGGACGACCAGCCGATCCTCGAGGCCGTCTCGGCCAAGCTCGCCGGCAACACAGAGCGGCAGCGCAATCCTCACCGCAAGGGCTCTCTCGCCTTTGCCGCCTGGGTCATCGCACGCCTGGGCGGCTGGACCGGCTACTACGGCAAGCCCGGGCCTCAGGTCATGCGACGAGGGCTCCAAGAGTTCCAAGCCATCAAATACGGTACTACCTTGGCGCTTCACGATGTGTGAATCCGATAGCCGCTATCGCGGAGAGGGACGTAACCCGGCATTCCTTGCTGCCGAACGGGATTTTGCTCAGGCGGGTCGCCCGTATCGGGCGTGAGGCCCGCCGCGCGGATGCCGTGGACGGCGCAGGCCTCGTCCTGCTCGGAGACGTCGCCGCTGATGCCGACCGAGCCGATGATGCTGCCGTCGCCGGCGCGGATCAGCACGCCGCCCGGCACCGGGATGATGCGGCCTTCAGACGCCATGCCGATGGCGGCGATGAAGGCCGGCGCGGCGGCGGCGCGGCGGGCGAATTCGCGGCCGCCGAAGCCCATGCCGAGCACGCCCCAGGCCTTGCCCTGGGCGATCTGCGGCCGCAGCAGGCTGGAATTGTCCTCGCGCTTCAGCGCGACCAGGTGGCCGCCGGCGTCGAGCACGGCGACGGTGAGCGGCTTGAGCTTGAGGCTGCGCGCATGCTCCAGCGCCTTGTCGGTGATGAGTGCGGCCTGGGCGAGGGTGACAGTGGCCATGGCGATGATCTCCTTGAAACTCAAGCCAGCGCGCCGCAGCGCTTCAAGCCGTCGATCTCCTGCGGCGTGAAGCCCCACTGCGCCAGCGAGGCGTTGCCGCGCTCGCCCGGCGCCTCGGGCGGAGAGGGCGTTGCGGCTGGCGTGCGGCTGAAGCGCGGCGCCGGGCCGGGCTGCACGATGCCGTCGACCTCGATGAAGGTGCCGCGCGCCAGATTATGCGGATGCTCCGGCGCCTCCGCCATGGTCAGCACCGGGGCGAAGCAGGCATCGCTGCCTTCGAGCAGCCGGCACCATTCCTCGCGCGTCCGGGTCTTGAACCGCGCCGCCAACAGCGCCTTCGCCTCGGGCCAGCGCTTCTTGTCGAGCTTCGCCGGCATCTCGCGCGGGTCGATCTCCATGCGTTGCAGGAATTCGGCCAGGAACTTGTCCTCGATGCAGGCGAGCGCCACGTGCCTGCCGTCCTTGCATTCATAGACCTCGTAGAAGAAGGCGCCGCTGTCGAGCACGTTCTCGCCGCGGGTCAGGCTCATCTGGCCGGCGGCGCGCATGCCGAAGAACATGGTGGCGAGCGAGGCGGCGCCGTCGACCATGGCGGCGTCGACCACCTGGCCCTTGCCGGAGCGCTGCGCCTCGATGAGGCCGCAGGCGACGCCCAGCGCCAGGTACAGCGCGCCGCCGCCGAAATCCCCGACCAGGTTCAAGGGCGGCGTCGGCGGCGCGCCGGCGCGGCCGATCGAGTGCAGCACGCCGGCGAGCGCGATGTAGTTGAGGTCGTGCCCCGCGGCCTGGGCGAGCGGGCCTTCCTGGCCCCAGCCGGTCATGCGGCCATAGACCAGGCGCGGGTTGCGCGCGAGGCAGGGCTCGGGCCCGAGCCCCAGGCGCTCCATGACGCCGGGGCGGAAGCCCTCGATGAGCGCGTCGGCCGAGGCCGCGAGCCGCAGCACCAGATCGATGCCCTCGGGCCGCTTGAGATCGACGGCAATGGCGTGCCGGCTGCGGTTCATGATCGAGAACCGCGTCTGGCTGGGCACGCCCAGCCCGCTCGGCTGCTGCCGGTCGACGCGCAGCACGGTGGCGCCGAGATCGGCGAGCAGCATGGCGCACATCGGCGCCGGCCCGATCCCGGCCATTTCCACGATCTTCAGACCCTTGAGCGGACCCATCGCTCGCCTCCCTCTTTGCCCGCGACCTTATCGCGCCGGGCCGGGATCGCGCGAGCGGATTTCGGCCACCCCCCAGGAGACCTCAAGGGGGGAGGGGGCGCGGGCGAATTTGCGGCGCGGACGAGGCGCATGCATGCGCCAGATGCAACCCTCGTGCGGTTGAACGGGCGGCGAAGCTGGCTTAGGGTGAGGCACCCAGCGGCCCCGGCCGCGGTCAAGAATAACGTGGAGGAAGGCGGCGATGGCGGGCGGATGCCTCGAGGGCAAGGTCATCATCATCACCGGCGCGGGCCGCGGCATCGGCCGCGACATCGCGCTGCTCGCCGGGCGCGAGGGCGGCAAGGTCGTGGTCAATGATCTCGGCGCCGGCGCCGATGGCGAAGGCAATGCCGACACCGGCCCGGCGCAGGGCGTCGTCGACGAGATCCGCAAGGCAGGCGGCACTGCGGTGGCGAGCGCCGACAGCGTCGCCGAGCCCGCCGGCGCCGAGCGCATCATCGGCACCGCGCTCGACGCCTATGGCCGCATCGATGCCGTCGTCAACAATGCCGGCATCCTGCGCGACCGCATCTTCCACCGCATGTCGACCGTCGACTGGGACCTGGTCATCAAGGTCCATCTGATGGGGAGCTTCTATGTCGCGCGCGCCGCGGCGGCGCATTTCCGCGAGCAGGAAAGCGGCTCCTACATCCATTTCACCTCGACCTCGGGCCTGATCGGCAATTTCGGCCAGGCGAATTACGCCGCCGCCAAGCTCGGCATCGTGGGATTGTCGAAATCGATCGCGCTCGACATGGCGCGCTACCATGTGCGCTCCAACTGCATCTCGCCCTTCGCCTGGAGCCGGCTCATCGGCACCATCCCGACCGAGACGCCGGAGGAGAAGGCGCGGGTCGAGCGCATCAAGACGGCGACGGCCGAGAAGATCGCCCCGCTCGCGATCTATCTCGCCAGCGACCTCTCCAAGGACGTCACCGGTCAGATCTTCGCCGTGCGCCGCAACGAGATCTTCCTGATGAGCCAGCCGCGCCCGATCCGCTCGATCCATCGCGGCGAGGGCTGGACGCCGCAGACCATCGCCGAGCACGGCATGCCGGCGCTCAAGGCCTCGTTCTTCCCGCTCGACCGCTCGGGCGACATCTTCACTTGGGATCCGATCTAGGAGGGCGCTCCGTGCCGATCGACTATCAGCGGCTCAAGAACTGGCCCTTCCCCGAGATCGAACACAGCTACCGCGCCAAGGACACCATGCTCTACGCGCTGGGGCTCGGCCTCGGCGCCGATCCCATGGACGCGGACCAGCTCCGCTTCGTCTATGAGGAGGGGCTGAAGGCGCTGCCGACCATGGCGGTGGTGCTGGCGCTGCCGGGGCAATGGTCGAAGAACCCCGAGACCGGCATCAACTGGAAGATGCTGCTGCATGGCGAGCAGGGGCTGGTGCTGCATCAGCCGCTGCCGCCCGCCGGCACGGTGGTGGCGCGCACCGTCATCGACGAGATCGTCGACAAGGGCGCAGGCAAGGGCGCGCTCATCTATTCGCACCGCGACATCCGCGACAAGGAGACCGGCGCGCTGCTCGCCTCGCTCGCCTCGACCAGCTTCCTGCGCGGCGATGGCGGCTTCGGCGGCCCGAGCGGCCCGACCAAGCCGGTGCATGATCTCCCCGGGCGCGCGCCCGACCTCGTCTGCGACATCGCGACATTGCCGCAGGCGGCGCTGATCTATCGCCTGAGCGGCGATTACAATCCGCTCCATGCCGATCCCGAGATCGCGGCGGCGGCGGGCTTCCCGCGGCCGATCCTGCACGGGCTCTGCACCTTCGGGGTGGCGGGCCACGCCCTGCTGCGCACGCTCTGCGGCTGGGATCCCCGGCGCCTGAAGCGCATGGAGGTGCGCTTCTCCTCGCCGGTCTTCCCGGGCGAGACGATCCGCACCGAGATCTGGCGCGAGGGGGAGGGCCGCTTCGGGTTCCGCTGCCGCGTCCGCGAGCGCGACGTCGTCGCGATCAACAACGGGCTGGCGGAGATCGCCGGGTGAGGGAGTAGGAGAGAGACATGGCCGGTATCGCATCCTTCGGCGGCTACATCCCAAGACTCAGGCTCAGCCGCAAATCCATCGTCGACGCCAATGGCTGGTTCAACGGCGCGCTGCGCGCCCATGCCAAGGCCGAGCGCGCGATCTGCGGCTGGGACGAGGACAGCCTCACCATGGCGGTGGAGGCGGCGCGCGACGCGCTCGGCGAGCGGCCGCGCGACGGCTTCCGCGCGCTCTATCTCGCCACCACCTCGGCGCCCTTCGAGGATCGGCAGAATGCCGGCATCCTGGCGCAGGCGCTGCGGCTCGGCGAGGACGTCAACACCATGGATGTCGGCGCCTCGCAGCGCGCCGGCACCACCGGCCTCATCGCGGCGCTCGATGCGGTGGCGGCGCGCGGCGGGCCGGTGCTCTATCTCGCCTCCGAGAAGCGCCGCGCGCCGGCGGCGAGCCCGGCCGAGCTGCTCTATGGCGACGGCGCCGCGGCGCTGATCCTCGACCGCGGCGACGGCGTCGCCAAGTTCCTCGGCAGCCGCTCCGCCTCGGTCGACTTCGTCGACCACTACAAGGGCAAGGGCCGCGAGTTCGATTACGGCTGGGAAGAGCGCTGGATCCGCGACGAGGGCTACCTCAAGCTGGTGCCGCCGGTGATCGCCGGCGCGCTCGCCGAGGCCGGGCTGAAGCCCGGCGACATCGCGCATTTCTGCCTGCCGTGCACGCTGCCGCGGGTGGCGCAGATGATCGCCAAGGCGGCGGGGCTGCCGGAGAGCAGCGTGCGGCCCAATCTCGACGGGCTTTGCGGCGATACCGGTGCGGCGCATCCGCTGGTGATGCTGGTGCATGCGCTGCAGGAGGCGAAGCCGGGCGAGCGCATCCTGGTGGCGAGCTTCGGCAGCGGCACGGACGCGCTGATCTTCGAGGCGACGGCGGCGCTCGCGGCGATGCAGCGGGTGCGGCGCGGCATCGCCGGTTCGCTGCGGCGGCGCAAGGAGGAGACCAACTACGCGCGCTACCTCGCCTTCAACGACCTCATCAAGATGGAGCGCGGCCTGCGCTCCGAGGTCGACAAGCAGACGCCGCTCACCACGCTCTATCGCAAGCGGGACATGCTGCTGTCGCTGGTCGGCGGCAAATGCGAGCGGTGCGGCACGGCGCAGTTCCCGAAATCCAACATCTGCGTCAATCCCAATTGCCGCGCCATGCACAGCCAGACCGACCAGCCCTTCTCGGAGTTCGGCGGCAAGGTCATGTCCTTCACCGCCGACAGCCTGACCTATTGCCCGGACCCGCCGGCGCATTACGGCATGGTGCAATTCGCCGAAGGCGGGCGCATGATGGTAGACTTCACCGATGTCGATACCGGGCAGGTCGAGGTCGGCATGCCGATGCGCATGGTGTTCCGCATCAAGGAATTCGATCCGGCGCGCGGCTTCACCAAGTATTTCTGGAAGGCGGCGCCCGTCGGCGACGCCAAGGAGGTCTGATCATGGCGAAGGGAATCCGGGACAAGGTCGCGATCCTCGGCATGGGCTGCTCGAAATTCGGCGAGCGCTGGGACCGCGAGGCCGACGACCTCATCGTCGAGGCCTATGAGGAGGCGATCAAGGATGCCGGCATCGAGACCAGCCAGATCGACGCCGCCTGGTTCTCCACCGCCATCGAGGAGCAGCATGTCGGAAAGTCCGGCGTGCCGCTCGCCACCGCGCTCAGGCTGCCCTACATCCCGGTGACCCGGGTCGAGAATTACTGTGCCTCGGGCTCCGAGGCGTTCCGCGGCGCGACCTATGCCGTGGCGTCCGGCGCCTGCGACATCGCGCTGGCGCTCGGCGTCGAGAAGCTCAAGGACACCGGCTATGGCGGCCTGCCGCAGCGCGGCCGCGGCGCGCTCAACTCGATGTACTGGGCCAACATGTCGGCGCCGGGCAGCTTCGCCCAGCTCGCCGCCGCCTACCGCGCCAAGCACGGCGTGTCGCGCGACGATCTGAAGAAGGCGATGGCGCATATCTCGGTCAAGAGCCACGACAATGGCAGCCGCAATCCCAAGGCGCATCTGCAGAACAAGATCACCGAGGAGGCCGTGCTCAAGGCGCCGCTGGTGGCGGAGCCGCTGGGCCTCTTCGATTGCTGCGGCGTCAGCGACGGCTCGGCCTGCGCCATCGTCACCACCCCCGAGATCGCCAAGAGCCTCGGCAAGCACGACCTCATCACCGTGAAGGCGCTGCAGCTCGCCGTCTCCAACGGCCAGGAGGCGCAGCACAATTCCTGGGACGGCAGCTATTTCGCCACCGCCCGCGCCGCCGCCAAGCGCGCCTACCAGGAAGCCGGCGTCGACAAGCCGCGCGAGCAGATCTCGCTGGTCGAGGCGCATGACTGCTTCTCGATCACCGAGCTGGTGACGCTCGAGGATCTCTACATCTCGCCCGAAGGCGGCGCGGTGAAGGACGTGCTCGACGGCTTCTACGACGCCGACGGCCAGGTGCCGTGCCAGATCGATGGCGGGCTCAAATGCTTCGGCCATCCCATCGGCGCCTCGGGCCTGCGCATGATCTACGAGATCTACCTGCAGATGCAGGGACGCGCCGGCGCCCGCCAGCGCCAGCAGGAGCCGGTGCGCGGCCTCGTGCACAATCTCGGCGGCATGCCGCATCAGAACGTCTGCTCGATCGCCATCATCGGCAAGCACGGCTCCTGAGCGGCGGCGCGCATGTTCGAGGGATTTGCCGAGCAGCAGATCGCCGTCGGGGAGGCCCAGCTCCATTGCCTGACCGGCGGCAGCGGGCCGCCGCTGCTGCTGCTGCACGGCTATCCCCAGACCCATGTCGCCTGGCATCGCGTGGCGCCGCGGCTGATGCGGCATTTCAGCCTGGTGATGCCGGATCTGCGCGGCTACGGCCAGAGCCGGGGCCCGCGTCCGGACGCGGCGCACCACGCCTATTCCAAGCGCGCCATGGCCAAGGACATGGCCGAGCTGATGACCGCGCTGGGCCATGAGCACTTCCTGCTGGCGGGACACGACCGCGGCGCCCGGGTGGGATTTCGCCTGTGCCTCGATCAGCCGGCGCGGGTCGAGCGCTTCGCCGCGCTCAACGTCATCCCGACGCTCGAACGTCTGGGAGCAGATGGATGCCGACAAGGCGCTGGCAGGATATCACTGGCTCTTCCTCGCCGTGCCGGCGCCGATGCCGGAGACGCTGATCGGCGCCGATCCCGATTTCTATGTCCGGCACCTGCTCGACCGCTGGGTCGGCCGGCCGGACGCGCTGCACGAGCAGGCGGTCGACGCCTATCTGAAGCAGTTCCACGACCCCGCCGTCATCGCCGCCACCTGCGAGGATTACCGTGCCGGCGCCAGCGTCGACCGCGTCGAGGATGCGGCCGACCGGCAGCAGGGGCGCAAGATCGCCTGCCCGGTGCTGCTGCTGTGGGGCAGCCGCTATCTCTCGAGCAAGACCGGCTCGCCGATCGCCGCCTGGCGCAAATGGGCGGGCGATGTGCGCGAGCAGGCGCTCGATTGCGGCCATTTCCTCGCCGAGGAGGCACCCGAGGACTGCGCCCAGGCGCTGACCCAGTTCTTCACCGGAAAATGAGCGCTGCCGTCCCGGGCGTGAAGCTCGGCGAGCGCTTCCTGCCGCGCGAGGAGATGCAGGCGCGCGCGGCGCGGGCCGCGGGCGGCTTCGCCGCGCTCGGCCTCGGCGCCGGCGACGCCGTGGCGCTGCTGCTGCGCAACGATCCCGCCTTCTTCGAGGCCAGCCTCGGCGCCATCGCCATCGGCGCCTATGCCGTGCCGTTCAACTGGCATGCCACCGTGCTGGAGCTCGACTATCTCCTGCGCGATTGCGGCGCGCGGGTGCTGGTCGGCCACGCCGACCTGCTGGCGCGGCTCGGTGCCGCGGTGCCGCCGGGGGTCACGGTGCTGGCGGTGGAGACGCTGCCAGAGATCGCCACTGCCTATCGCCTCGACCGGGAGGCCTGCCGCCTCACGCCGGGCATGACCGGCTGGAGCGAGTGGCTCGCGCGCCAGCGCCCCTGGACCGGGCCGGCCGCGGCGCCGACGCAGAGCATCATCTACACCTCCGGCACCACCGGCCATCCTAAGGGCGTGCGGCGGCAGCGGCCGGATGCGGCGCAGCTCCAGGCGATCGAGGCGATGCGGCGGCAGATCTATGGCGTGGCGCCCGGGGTGCGCGCGCTGCTGCCGGGGCCGCTCTATCACAGCGCGCCCAACAGCTTCGGCCTCGCCGCCGCGCGCGTCGCCGATCTTCTGGTGCTGATGGCGCGCTTCGATGCGGAGGAGCTGCTGCGGCTCGTCGAGCGGCATCGCATCGAGACGCTGCTGATGGTGCCGACCATGTTCGTGCGGCTGCTGCAGCTGCCCGAGACGGTGCGGCGGCGCTACGACCTCGCCTCGCTGCGCTTCGTCATTCACGCCGCGGCGCCTTGTCCGGTGCCGGTGAAGCGCGCCATGATCGAGTGGTGGGGCCCGGTCATCAACGAGTTCTATGGCGGCACCGAGAGCGGCGCGGTCAGCTTCTGCACCAGCGAGCAATGGCTGGCGCATCCCGGGACGGTCGGCCGCATCGTCGAGGGCGCGACCATCCGCATCCTCGACGAGGCCGGGCGCCCCTGCGCCCCGGGCGTTCCCGGCGAGATCTTCATGCGCCTGGGATATCTCCCCGACTTCACCTATCAGGGCCAGGACGAGAAGCGCCGCGAGATCGAGTGCCACGGCCTCATCACGCTGGGCGACGTGGGATATGTCGACGAGGAGGGCTTTCTCTATCTCTGCGACCGCAAGCGCGACATGGCGATCATCGGCGGCACCAACATCTATCCCGTCGAGATCGAGGCGGCGCTGCTGGGCATGACGGGGGTGCAGGATTGCGCCGTCTTCGGCATTCCCGATGCCGAGTACGGCGAGGCGCTGATGGCGCTGGTCGAGCCGCAGCCCGGCGCCCGGCTCGATGCCGCTGCGGTGACCGAGTATCTCCGGAGCTTCTTCACCGGCTTCAAGCTGCCGCGGCGCATCGAGATCCGCGACCATCTGCCGCGCGAGGACAGCGGCAAGATCTTCAAGCGCAAGCTCCGCGCGCCTTACTGGGAAAAGAGCGGCCGCGCGATCTGAGCGACGCCTCAGCGGGTGGTGCGGACGAAGTCGAGCACCTGGCGGCCGAGCGCCTCGTCCTTGGTGTTGACGCTGGCGAGCTCCGAGATGTGGTTGTGCCCCTTGAGCCAGGCGAGGCGGGGACATTTGCCGTTGCGCCGACAGACCTTGGCGGCGAGGTTGAGGCTCGGGATCTCGAGGAAGGGCGGGTCGTATTCGGCGACCGCGAGGAACAGCGGAACCTTGCTCTCGCCCACATGGGTGATCGGCGAGCGCGCGGCGAACTGGCTGGCGTCGCTGCCGAAATAGGCGGTGATGTTGGGCGCGAGATTGGCCGCATTCACCTCGTAGAAGCCGCTGACCAGGATCGCGCCGACGACACCGGCGCCCGATCTGGGATGAAGGCTCGCATCGAAGAGATAGGAGGCGACATGGGTGGCGCCGGCAGAATGCCCCATGACGAAGATGCGGCGCGGGTTGCCGCCATGGGCGGCGGCGTTGGCCGCGACCCAGGCGATCACCTGGCCGACGTCCTCGGCGCCGGCGGGCCAGGGGTGCTGCGGCGCGAGCCGATAATTGGCGATCGCGGTGAGGAGGCCGTGGCGGGCGAAATAGGCGCCGACATTGGCGTAGATCGCATCGTTGCTGTGCTTGTCGCCGCCGACGAAGCCGCCGCCGGGGATGAAGACGAGGACGGGGCGCGGCCCTTTGCCCTCGGGCTCGAAGAGATCGAGCTTGTTGCGCGCGTCGGGCCCGTAGGAAAGGTTCTCGCTCACCTTGACGCCGGCGAGTGCGCCGGGCTTCGCCAGTGGCGCGAACATCGCCATGGTCGTGCGCACGAGCTCGGGCGTGAGCACCGGCCCCATCTCGACAATCTTGGCTCGCACTTCCGGCGGCAGCGCCGAGCTTTGCGCCGCCGCGGGCGCGGCGGCGAGCAGAACGACGGCGAGCGCGGCGAGCAGCATCCTCATCGGGTCCCCCTCGACTTCCGCCGGAGATACTCGCCCTCGGCGGCCCGCAGCGTCAATCCGCGCCGGCGGACGGGCCGGCCCACCGCCTCGGTCGCCCCCGCCATGCGCAGCGCAGCGGCGGCCATGGCGTCCGCGATCTCTTCGCGCGAGAGCCGGCCGCCCGCGCGGTACCAGCGATGCACCCAGATGATCATGCCGCTGATCGCGAGGCCGGCGACGTTGGGATCGGCGAGCTCGAACGCGCCGCCGGCAGCGCCCTCGGCCAGGATCGAGGCCAGGATGCGATCGAAGCGCTCCTGCATGCGCCGGATGCGGCGGCGCGACTCCTCCGGCAGGAACTTCATCTCGCAGGAGGAGATGGCGATGTAGTCCTGGTTGTCGATGACGATGCCGGTGAAGTCGCGGGCGATGCGCTCGAGCCTCGCCGCGGGATCGCCGCCCTCGCGCATGACGCGCTCGGCGAGGTCGACCGAGAAGCGCACCGCTTGCTCGCAGATCTCGACCAGGATCTCGGTCTTGCCGGAGAAATGCTCGTAGATCGCGCGGCGCGAGGCCGAGAGCTCGGCGGTGATGGCGTCGATGGTGGTGGCGGCATAGCCGCGCTCGGAAAAGAGCTTCGCCGCGGCGCCGAGCACGAGGCCGCGCTTGAAGCGGCTGACGCCTGCTTTCATCGCCGAAGCTGCCATGGCGCTCATCCTGCCTTGACACGCCTGGTACTGTCCAGTACCCTTTTGAGAATAACCAGTACCAGGGCCGGGGAGGCGCGATGAGCTACCGCTCGATCTTCCGCGATGGGCTCTTTGCCGGGCGCCACGCCGTCGTGACCGGCGGCGGCAGCGGCATCGGGCGCTGCACCGCGCACGAGCTGGCGGCGCTGGGCGCCGCGGTGGCGCTGGTGGGCAGGAAGCCGGAGAAGCTCGCCGCGGTCGCCGAGGAGATCGCCGCCACGGGCGCCGCGCGGCCCACCGTCCATCCCTGCGACATCCGGGTGGAAGAGGAGGTGGAGCGCACCGTCGCCGGCATCCTCGCCGTCCATCCCCGCATCGACGCCCTCGTCAACAATGCCGGCGGCCAGTTCTCGGCGCCGCTCAAGGACATCTCGCAAAAGGGCTGGGAGACGGTGGTTCGCACCAACCTCACCGGCGGCTTCCTGATGGCGCGCGAGTGCTTCCGCCGCTCGATGGAGGCCAATGGCGGCGCCATCGTCAACATCATCGCCGATATGTGGCAGTCGATGCCGGGCATGGGCCATTCGGGCGCCGCGCGCGCCGGCATGCTCAACTTCACCATGACGGCGGCGATCGAATGGGCCTATGCCGGGGTGCGCGTCAACGCCGTGGCGCCGGGCTGGATCGCCTCTTCGGGCATGGCGACGTATCCGGTCGAGATGCGGCCCAAATTCCAGGAGATGTGGCGCCAGGTGCCGCTGAAGCGGCTCGGCACCGAAAGCGAGGTCTCGGCCGCGATCGTCTTCCTGCTGTCGGAAGCGGCGTCCTTCATCTCCGGCAGCTGCCTGCGCGTCGACGGCGCCGTGCCCAACACCAGGAGCAACTGGCCGCTCCCGGATCACGACCGCTCCGAACCCTATTACGGCTTCCCGCTGGAATCGCCGCCCGATTTCCTGCGGCGCGACGGCGGCAAGGTCTGAGCCCGTGGCGGTGATCGAGAGCCGCATCGACCGGGCGAGCGAGGCCTTCCGCGCCAATCGCGTCGCCATGCTGGCGCTGGTCGACGGGTTCCGCGCGCTCGAGGAGCAGGTGCGCCGCACCTCCAATGCCAAGAAGGAGCAGTTCGCCAAGCGCGGCCAGCTGCTGCCGCGCGAGCGCGTGGCGCTGCTGCTCGACAAGGGCAGCCCCTTCCTCGAGCTCTCGACGCTCGCCGGCCTCGGCATGCATGACGATGACGGCAAGGAGAACGTGCTGGGCGGCGGCGTGATCGACGGCATCGGCTATGTCGCGGGGGTGCGCTGCCTGATCTCGGCCTCGGACGCCGCCATCAAGGGCGGCACCACCGCGCCGATGGGGCTCAAGAAGAAGCTGCGCTGCCAGGAGATCGCGCGGATGGGCAAGCTGCCGCTGATCCAGCTCGTCGAGAGCGGCGGCGCCAACCTCAACTACCAGGCGCAGATCTTCGTCGAGGGCGGCCAGACCTTCCGCAACCAGGCGCGGCTCTCGGCGATGGGCGTGCCGCAGGTCACCGTGGTGCACGGCTCCTCGACCGCGGGCGGCGCCTATCTGCCGGGCCTCTCCGACCATGTCGTGATGGTGAAAGGCCGCGCCAAGGTGTTCCTGGCGGGGCCGCCGCTGCTGCGCGCCGCCACCGGCGAGCGCGCCGAGGACGAGGCGCTGGGCGGCGCCGAGATGCATGCGACGGTCTCGGGCGTCGCCGACTACATGGCGGAGGACGATGCCGACGGCATCAGGATCTGCCGCGAGATCGTGGCCAGGCTCAACTGGAACGAGCGCCTGCCGGCCGTGCCGCAACGCTCCTTCCGGCCGCCGCGCCACGATGCCGACGAGCTCTGCGGCGTCGTGCCGGTCGACTACCGCAAGCCCTATGACGTGCGCGAGGTCGTCGCGCGGCTGGTCGACGACAGCGACTTCCTCGATTTCAAGCCGCTCTACGGCGTCCACACCATCTGCGGCCAGGCGGAGATCGAGGGCCAACCGGTGGGCTTCATCGGCAACAACGGCCCGATCGACGCCGACGGCGCGGCCAAGGCGGCGCAGTTCATCCAGCTGCAATGCCAGGCCGGCATGCCCATCGTCTACCTCCAGAACACCACCGGCTACATGGTCGGCACCGAGGCGGAGCGGCGCGGCATCGTCAAGCACGGCTCGAAGATGATCCAGGCGGTGGCCAACGCCAGCGTGCCGCAGCTCACGCTCCACATCGGCGCGAGCTTCGGCGCCGGCAATTACGGCATGTGCGGCCGCGCCTACGATCCGCGCTTCATCTTCGCCTGGCCCAACAACCGCATCGCGGTGATGGGCGGCGAGCAGGCGGCCAAGGTGCTGTCGATCATCACCGAGGAGCGCCAGGAGCGCCTGGGCCAGCCGGTCGATCGCGCCCGGCTCCAGGCGATGGAGCAGAAGATCATCGATCAGTTCGCGCGCGAATCGACCGCGCTCTTCGCCACCGCGCGGCTGTGGGATGACGGGCTGATCGATCCGCGCGACAGCCGCACCGTGCTCGCCTTCTGCCTCTCGATCTGCCGCGAGGCGGAGATCCGTCCCCTCAACCCCACCAGCTTCGGCGTCGCCCGGATGTGAGGCCCCCATGATCTACAGCGAACAGCACCGCGAGCTCATGCGCTCGGTCGCCAAATTCTGCGAGACCGAGATCAATCCCCATGTCGACGAATGGGAGAAGGCCGGCATCTTCCCGGCGCACGAGGTCTTCAAGAAGATGGGCGACCAGGGCTTCCTCGGCATCCACAAGCCCGAGAAGTTCGGCGGCCTCGGCCTCGACTATTCCTACGAGGTCGCCTTCTGCGAGGCGCTCGGCGCCTCGCGCAGCGGCTCCATCACCATGGCGATCGGGGTGCAGACCGACATGGCGACACCGGCGCTGGCGCGCCACGGCTCGGACGATCTCCGCGAGGAGTTCCTGAAGCCCAGCATCACCGGCGACTATGTCGCCTGCCTCGGCGTCTCCGAGGTCGGCGCCGGCTCCGACGTCGCCAGCATCGAGACGCGGGCGCGCAAGGATGGCGACGATTACGTCATCGATGGCGGCAAGATGTGGACCACCAACGGCACCCAGGCGGATTGGATGTGCCTGCTGGCCAATACCGGCGACGGGCCGGTCCACCGCAACAAGACGCTGATCTGCCTGCCGATGAAGACCAAGGGGGTGCAGATCGCGCGCAAGCTCGACAAGCTCGGCATGCGCGCCTCCGACACGGCGCAGATCTTCTTCGACGGGGTGCGCGTGCCGCAGCGGTATCGAGTTGGCGAAGAGGGGATGGGCTTCATCTACCAGATGCAGCAGTTCCAGGAGGAGCGGCTCTGGGCGGCGGCCGGCGGCCTCGTCAAGATGGAGCGCGCGATCGCCGACACGATCGAGTACACGAGGAACCGCATCGCCTTCGGCCAGAGCATCCTCGACAACCAGGTCGTGCACTACAAGCTGGCGGAACTGCAGACCAAGGTCGAGCTGCTGCGCTCGCTGGTCTATCGCGCCGTCGAGGAGTACATCAACGGCGCCGACATCACCAAGCTCGCCTCGATGGCGAAGCTCACCGTCGGCCGCCTGCAGCGCGAAGTGGCCGACAGCTGCCTGCAGTATTACGGCGGCATGGGCTTCATGAACGAGACCGAGATCACCCGCTTCTACCGCGACGGGCGGCTCACCTCGATCGGCGGCGGCGCCGACGAGATCATGCTCGCCATCATCTGCAAGCTGATGGGGACGCTGCCCGGCAAGAAGCCGGGGAGCAATCACTAGCCATGTCACGCCGGTGCGAGCAGATCGAAGCATCGTTCTTCGCCTTCCCCGCGCAAGCGGGGAACCAGGGCGACCGACGTGCGGCCGCTTCTGGGCCCCCGCTTTCGCGGGGGCGGCGGTGATGGGTTCATTTTTTCGCCGACACGCTTCGCCGTGGGAGTGCGGCCGATGACCGAGCTTCCGGCCTGCACCAGCCTGCTGCTGCGCCGCGAGGGCGCGCGCCTCCACGTCACGCTCAACCGGCCGGAGGCGAAGAACGCGCTCACCGGCGAGGTGGTGCAGGAGCTGCTGGGGGTGGTGGCGTTCCTCGAGCGCGCGGAGGGCATCGGCACGGTGGTGCTGCGCGGCGCCGGCGGCACCTTCTGTGCCGGCGGCGACATCAAGGGCTTCATGGCGCAGTTCAACGCGCCGCCGCCGATCGCCGGCGAGCGCGATCCGATCGCGGTGCAGAACCGGCGCTTCGGCGCCTTCCTCGAGCGTTTCGACGGCCTGCCGCAGGCCATCGTGGTGGCGATCGAGGGCGCGGCCTTCGGCGGCGGGCTCGGCCTCGCCTGCATCGGCGATGTCGCGATCTGCCGCGCCGATGCGCGCTTTGCCTTGTCCGAGACCGGGCTCGGCGTGGTGCCGGCGCAGATCGCGCCCTTCGTCGCCCGCCGTGTCGGCGTCGCCGCGGCGCGGCGTCTGGCGCTCACCGGCATGCGCTTCGACGGGCGCGAAGCGGGGCGGATCGGGCTCGTCCACCAGGTCTGCGAGGATGCGGCCGGCTTCGAGGCGGCGCTGACGCAGGTGCTGGCCGATATCGGCCGCTGCGCGCCGGGCGCCAATGCCGCGACGAAGCGCTTGCTGCGGGCGAGCGGGACCGTGCCGCTCGGCGAGCTGCTCGACCAGGCCGCCGACGCCTTCGCCGCAGCGCTGCGCGGCCCCGAGGGCAGGGAAGGGGTCACCGCCTTCCTCGAGAAGCGGCCGGCGTCCTGGGCGGGCCCGAAGCCGTGACGCGCTTTGCCAAGGTCCTTGTCGCCAACCGCGGCGAGATTGCGCTGCGCGTGATGCGTAGCGCCCGCGCGCTGGGCTATCGCACGGTCGCGGTCTATTCGGCGGCCGACCGGCTGATGCCGCATGTGGCGGCGGCCGACCAGGCGGTGCCGATCGGGCCGGCGCCGGCGGCGGAATCCTATCTCGCCATCGAGCGCATCATCACGGCGGCGCGACGGTCGGGCGCCGATGCGATCCATCCCGGCTACGGGTTTCTCTCCGAGAACGCCGCCTTCGCCGAGGCCTGCGCCACGGCGGGCATCACCTTCATCGGCCCGCCGCCCGAGGCGATCCGGCTGATGGGCAACAAGGCCGCCGCCAAGCGCCGCATGATCGAGGCCGGCATCCCGTGCGTTCCCGGCTATGAAGGCGCGGAGCAGAGCGATGCGGCACTCGCGCGCGCGGCGGCGGCGGTAGGGTTCCCGATCATGGTGAAGGCGGCCGCGGGCGGCGGCGGCAAGGGCATGCGGCTGGTGGCCGAGCCCGCGCGTCTTGCCGAGGCGCTGCGCGCGGCGCGATCGGAGGCGCTCAAGGCCTTCGGCTCGGACGAGCTCATCCTCGAGCGCGCGATTGCCGAGCCGCGCCATGTCGAGATCCAGGTCTTCGCCGACCGCCACGGCAATGCCATCCATCTCTTCGAGCGCGACTGCTCGATCCAGCGCCGGCATCAGAAGGTGATCGAGGAGGCGCCGTCGCCCGCGCTCACGCCGGCGCTGCGCCGGGCGATGGGCGAGGCGGCGGTCGCGGCCGCAAAAAGCATCGGCTATGTCGGCGCCGGCACGGTCGAGTTCCTGCTGGCGCCAGACGGGCATTTTTACTTCCTCGAGATGAACACCCGGCTTCAGGTCGAGCATCCCGTGACCGAAATGATCACCGGCCTCGACCTCGTCGCATGGCAGCTTCGCATCGCGGCGGGCGAGCGGCTGCCGCTCGGCCAAGACGAGCTGGCGCTCGACGGCCATGCCATCGAGGCGCGGCTTTATGCCGAGGATGCCCGCGGCGATTTCCTGCCGCAGGCGGGAACGCTGCTCGCCTGGGAACCGCCCGCCGGCACCGGCGTGCGCAGCGATCACGGCATCGCGTCGGGACTGGCGATCTCGCCGCATTACGATCCGCTGCTGGCCAAGATCATCGCCCATGGTGCTTCGCGCGAGCAGGCGCGCCGCCGCCTCGTCGCGGCGCTCGAGGACACGGTGGCGCTCGGGATCGAGACCAACCGGCGCTTCCTGGTCGACTGCCTGCGGCACCCCGCCTTCATCGCCGGCGAGGTCGGCACCGGCTTCATCGAGCGGCATTTCCCGGCCGCGACGCGCGCCGCAGCCGCGCCCGAGCCGCGCCTGCTGGCGCTGGCGGCGGCGCTCATCGCCGGCCAGGGCCGCGCTCCGTGGCGCAGCAGCGGCCCTGCCTCCGTGCCGCTGCTGCTGCGCGTCGGCGAGGCCCGCATCGCGCTGGCGGTGACCGGCACCGGCGGACGCGGCTGCCGCGTCGAGGGCGAGGGCACCGCGCACGAGGTCGAGATCCTGGCGATCGAGAGCACGCGCCTGCGCTTTCTGGCGGATGGCCTCGCCGAGACCGCGCGCTTCGCCTGGGACGCCGGCACGCTGCATCTCGCCATCGGCGCGGCGAGCGCGGCTTTCGAGGACGTGCTGCTGACGGCGAGCAGCGCCGCGGCGGCCGGAGCGGGCGCGGCGCTGGCGCCGATGACCGGCACCATCGCGGCGGTGCGGGTGAAGCCGGGCGACGCCGTGCGCAAGGGGCAGTGCCTGGTCATCCTCGAGGCGATGAAGATGGAGCACGAGATATTGGCCTCCCAGGACGGCACGGTGGCCGCCGTGCTCGTCGCCCCCGGCGAGCAGGTGGCGACGCGCAAGCTCCTGGTCGAGCTCGCGCCCGCTTCGGGTTAGGAGCCTGTCTGGGAAATGGCACGGGTCTGCGTTGCACGAGGATGGGGCGATGTTAGGAGCGCGGCCGCAGGCGATACTGGACGCATCGGCAAGGCCGCGCGACGCGGCAGCGCCCCATCCTCGTGCAACCCTCCGGGACATCGTCATTTCGCGCCTGGACGTCGTCGCTCGTCGCTCACGATGCGCATGGCATCGCTTCGCTCCTCCCCCGGATCAAAGTCCGGGGCAGACGCGAAATGACGATGTCGCAGGCCCGTGCCATTTCCCAGACAGGCTCCTAGCGCGATGGCCGGCAAGAGCCCCTATTACACCGCCGAGCACGAGGCGTTTCGCGATACCATCCGCCGCTTCGTGGCCAAGGAGATCGAGCCCTTCGCGGCGCAATGGGACGAGGCGGAGATCTTTCCCCGCGAGCTCTACCTCGCCGCCGCGAGGATTGGACTGCTGGGCCTGGGCTTCCCCGAGGAATATGGCGGCGTCGAGACCGACAGCTTCTACGGCATCATCGCCGCGCAGGAGCTGGCCCGCGCCGGCGCCGGCGGCATCGCCGCCAGCCTGCAGAGCCATACCATCGGCGCGCCGCCGATTGCGTTTGCCGGCAGCGAGGCGCTGAAGCGCCGCCTGCTGCCCGACATCCTGGCGGGCCGCAAGATCAGCGCGCTCGCCATCACCGAGCCGAGCGGCGGCTCGGATGTCGCCAGCCTCCAGACCACGGCGCGGCGCGAGGGCGAGCACTACCTCGTCAAGGGCAGCAAGACCTTCATCACCTCGGGCATGCGCGCCGATGTCGTCACCGTCGCCGTGCGCACCGGCGGCCCGGGCCGCGGCGGCATCTCGCTGCTGGTGGTCGAGGCCGGCACGCCCGGCTTCAGCCGCACGCCGCTGAAGAAGATGGGCTGGTGGGCCTCCGACACCGCGACGCTCTATTTCGACGAGTGCCGCGTGCCGGCCGGCAATCTCCTGGGCGAGGAGAACCAGGGCTTCAGCCTCATCATGCGCAACTTCAACCGCGAAAGGCTGGGCATGGCGGCGGGCTGCACCGGCTACGCCCGGGTCTGCCTGGAAGAGGCCGCCGCCTATGCCAAGGAGCGGCAGACCTTCGGCCGGAAGCTCGTCGAGCATCAGGTGATCCGCCACAAGCTCGTCGACATGGCGATGCGCGTCAACGCGACGCAGGCCTATCTCGAGGCCACCGCCTGGCGCGTCGACCAGGGCGAGAACCCGGTGGCCGATATCTGCCTGCTCAAGAACCAGGCGACGCTGACCATGGAGTTCTGCGCCCGCGAGGCGGTGCAGATCTTCGGCGGCGCCGGCTTCATGCGCGGGCCCAAGGTCGAGCGCATCTATCGCGAGGTCCGCGTCAACGCCATCGGCGGCGGCGCCGAGGAGATCATGCGCGACCTCGCCGCCCGGCAATTGGGCTTCTGAGCGGAGGACAGGCCATGGCCGAGAAGATCGTGCGTATCGGCGGCGCATCGGGCTATTGGGGCGACACCGCCTCGGCGCCGCGCCAGCTCGTCGAGAAGGGCGGGGTGGACTATCTCGTCTTCGACTATCTCGCCGAAGTCACCATGTCGATCCTCGCCAAGATGCATGCGCGCTCGCCCGAGGCGGGCTATGCCACCGACTTCATCGCGCTCGCGATGAAGCCGCTGCTGCGCGAGATCGCGGCGAAGAAGATCAAGGTCATCGCCAACGCCGGCGGCGTCAACCTTGCCGCCTGCCGCGCGGCGCTGGAGCGGATCGCCGCCGAGGCCGGGGTGGCGCTGCGCATCGGCACGGTCGAGGGCGACGATCTCCTGCCGCGCCTCGATGAGCTGCGGAGCCTCGACCTGCGCGACCTGGCGACCGGCGCGCCCTTGCCCGAGCGGCTGCTCAGCGTCAACGCCTATCTCGGCGGCTTTCCCATTGCCGCGGCACTCGCTGCCGGCGCCGATATCGTGGTCACCGGCCGCTGCGTCGACAGCGCGCTGGTGCTGGGGCCGCTCATCCACGAATTCGGCTGGGCGCCCGAGGATTACGACCGGCTCGCCGCCGGCAGCCTCGCCGGGCATCTGCTGGAATGCGGCGCCCAGGTCACCGGCGGGAATTTCACCGATTGGCGCGAGGTCGCCGACGGCTGGGACGAGATGGGCTTTCCCGTCGCCGAGATCGCCGGCGACGGCAGCTTCATCGTGACCAAGCCCGACGGCACCGGCGGGCTGGTCTCGCCGCTCAGTGTCGGCGAGCAGATGCTGTACGAGATCGGGGACCCGCGCGCCTATCTGCTGCCCGACGTCACCTGCGACTTCACCGAGGTGCGCCTGACGCAGACGGGCAAGCACCGCGTACGGGTCAGCGGCGCGCGCGGCCGGGCGCCGACCGCAACCTACAAGGTGAGCGCGACCTATCCCGGCGGCTTCGGCGCGGTCGGCACCATGGTGGTGGCGGGCGCCGAGGCGCCGGAGCGGGCGCGGCGCAATGGCGAGGCGGTCCTGAAGAAGAGCCGGCGCATGCTGGCCGAAGCCGGTCTCGACGATTTCAGCCAGTGGGACATGCAGATCGTCGGCGCGGAATCGCTCTATGGCGCGAATGCGAGGGCCGCCGCGGCGGAAAGCCGCGAGGTGGTGCTGCGGCTCGCCATCCGCCACGCCAAGGCCGAAGGGGCGGAGCTCTTCTCCAAGGAATATGTCGGCTCCGGCCTCAGCATGTCGACCGGGCGCTGCGGCCTTGGCGCCGGCCGGCCCGCGGTCTCGCCGGTGGTGCGGCTGCAGTCCTTCCTGATCGACAAGCGCCTCATCGACATCACCGTGCGTATCGGCGGCGAGCAGGCGAGCCTGCCGAATGCCGTGACGATCGGCGGCGCCGATACCGTGCCGGCGGCGGCGGCGGTCGCGGCGGCGCTGCCACCGGGACGGCGCGTCGAGGTGCCGCTCCTGCGCCTGGCGGTGGCGCGCAGCGGCGACAAGGGGAACGACGCCAATATCGGCGTCATGGCGCGGCGGGAGGCCTGGCTGCCGGCGATCCGCGCGGCGCTGACGCCCGAGGCGGTGAAGCGCTATCTCGGGCATTTCGTCGAGGGCACGGTCGAGCGCTTCGACCTGCCGGGCACGCATGCGCTCAATTTCGTGCTGCGGGACAGCCTCGGTGGCGGCGGCACCTCCTCGCTGCGGCTCGACACCCAGGCCAAGACCTATGCGCAGCTCCTGCTGGACTTCCCCGTGCCGGTGCCCGAGGGCTGGACCAACGAGCTCGGCGTCGGCGGCCGCTGACGCCGGCGGGCGCCTGCTCCGCCATCGGGGTGCCCCAAATTAAACCTGCAATTACCGTCGCCGATCGGGTAGAAACCCGGGCGCCATGCTGTTCAGTTCAAGCATCTTCATCCTCGTCTTCCTGCCGGTCACCCTCGGGCTCTATTACGCCTTCGCGCGGCGCCGCACGCTGCGGATCGGGCTGCTGATCGCGGCCTCGCTGGTCTATTACGGCTATTGGGATGTGCGGTTCGTGCCGCTGCTGGTCGGGCTCGCGCTGGTCAACTGGCTGCTGGCGCGGCACTTCGCCGCCGGCGGCGGCCGCGTCTGGCTCGATCTCGGCATCGTGCTCAATCTGGCGGCGCTGGGATTCTTCAAATACGCCAACTTCTTTCTCGCCAATCTGTTCGCGCTGAGCGACCGCGCGGCGCCGCAGCTCGACATCGTGCTGCCGCTGGGTATCAGCTTTTTCATCTTCCAGAAGATATCCTACCTCGTCGATCTCCGGCGCGGCGACCGGCATGTCTATCCGCTCGCCGACTACTGCCTCTTCGTCTTCTTCTTCCCGCAGCTCATCGCCGGGCCGATCGTCCGCCATAACGAGATCATCCCGCAATTCGACGCGCCGCCGCGCCGGGCGGAGATGTGGGAGAATCTCGGCCGCGGCGCCATGCTGTTCGTCCTCGGCCTGACGAAGAAGGTGGCCTTCGCCGACACGCTGGCGCCCAACGTCAATCTGCTGTTCGCCAAGGCGGCTGCCGGCACGGTGCTCAATTTCGCCGAGGGCTGGGCCGCGGCGGTGAGCTTCGCGCTGCAGATCTATTTCGATTTCTCGGGCTATTCCGACATGGCGATCGGGCTCGCGCTGATGTTCGGCTTCCGCCTGCCGTTCAATTTCGATGCGCCCTACCGCTCCGCCTCGATCCGGGAATTCTGGCGCCGCTGGCATATGACCTTGTCGCGCTTCCTGCGCGACTACCTCTACATCCCGCTGGGCGGCAACCGCCTCGGCGGCCTCCGGCAGGCGGTCAACGTCATCCTCACCATGCTGCTGGGCGGGCTGTGGCACGGCGCCAGCTGGACCTTCGTCGCCTGGGGCGGACTGCACGGCGCGGCGCTGGCGTTGAACGGCGCCTGGGCACGACGCGGGCTCGGGTTTCCGCGGCTCGCCGGCTGGGCTCTCACCATGCTCTTCGTGCTGGTGGGCTGGGTGCTGTTCCGCGCCGCCGATTTCGCCACCGCCGCGCATATCCTGCAGTCCATGGCCGGGCTCGACGGGTTCGGCAAGGTGAAGCTCGCCAATCGTGCCGTGCTCTATATCGGCCTCGCCGTGGCGGCGCTGGGGCCCACCAGCCAGCAGGCGATCCTCGAGCGCCTGCGGCCGAGCGGCTGGGCGGCGGGCGCCGCAGCGATGGCGCTGGTCTGGGCCCTGCTGGCGATCGGAGGCCGGCTGCAGAATGAGTTCATCTATTTCCAGTTCTGACCCCTGGCGCCGCTTCTGCGGCCGGCTGCTCGGGGCCGCGCTGGCGCTGGGCGCGGTGGTCTATGCCTTCGTCTTCGTGCTCGACCCCTTCGACACGCTGACGCTGTCGCCGCCCTTCGACCGCAGCCCCATCACCACCAATGCCCGCTATGCGTTTCCGGCGCTGGCGCGGCAGAGCGCGTTCGACAGCGTCATCCTCGGCACCTCGACCAGCCGCCTGCTGCGCCCGGCCGAGCTCGACCCGCTCTTCGATGCGCATTTCGCCAACCTCGCCATGAACAGCGCCACCGCCTATGAGCAGTGGCGCCTCGGCAAGCTCTTCGCCCGATATCATCCCGCCGCGAAGGTGATGCTGCTCGGCCTCGACATCGTCTGGTGCGAGAGCGGCGACAGGCTGCCCCGCTATACCGAGCGGTCCTTTCCCGAATGGATGTATGACGACGATCCCTGGAACGACTACCTCGAGCAGTTCAACCTCTACGCCGTCGAGCAGGCCGGCATCCAGCTCGGCGTGCTCACCGGCCTGCGGCCGCGGCGCTATGGCCGCGACGGCTACACCGATTTCCTGCCCGATGATGCTCTCTACGATGTTGCGCGCGCCCGGGCGCATCTCTACCCGAACGGGCCGGTAGCCATGACGCCGCTCGACCCGCCGGTGCAGATGAGCGATGCGCAACGCCGCGCCTTGCGCTTTCCGGCGCTGTCCGAGCTTGCCGACCTCCTCCAGGCCCTGCCGCAGACCCAGAAGCTGCTGTTTCTCGTGCCTTATCACCTCGCGCACCAGCCGCGCCCGGGCAGCCGCGAGGCGATCGTCTGGGGCGAATGCAAGGCGCGGCTCGCCGGGCTCGCCGCCGCGACGCCGCGGACGCGGCTGATCGACTTCATGATCCCGAGCCCGGTGACGCGCGCGGACGACAATTACTGGGACCCGTTGCATTACCGGGTGCGGGTGGCGAGCTGGCTCGCCCGCAGCCTCCGCGCGGCGGCCGACGGACCGCCGCGCAACGCGCCGGAGGGCTATGTCGTCCGCTGAAGCGATCGAGGGGGCCGTCGGTCGGTTGCATTCTCTTAATAATTGCTCTAACTGGCCGGACGCGCTATTCTTGCGGGTCCCGCGATAGGAGACAGCCCTTGAGAAAGGTGATTCCCGTCGCCGACGCCGAGAGCGCCGGACTTTCTTTCAAGCGTCGCACCGTGATCGTCGACGGCCCCGACCCGATCGACCAGCATGTCGGCGGCCAGCTGCGGTTGCGCCGGGCGCAGGCCGGCATGACGCAGACCGAGCTCGGCGCCAAGGTCGGGCTGTCCTTTCAGGCCGTGCAGAAATACGAGACCGGCGAGAATCGGATCAGCGCCAGCCGGCTTTATCAGCTGGCGCGCATCCTCGACGTGCCCATGAGCTATTTCTTCGAGGGCCTCGACGAGACCGGCCACGCCGACGACTCGGTGGGCGCCACGGACCTCACGCGCAAGGAGGCGTCCATGGTACTGGGCGCCTATTACGGCATCAGGGATCCGCGGCTGCGCTCGGCCTGCCTCCTGATCATGGCGCGGATGGCCGAGCGATCGACCGACGAGGCCGTGTAGGGGAGGCAGGGCCGCCGACGAGCCGGCTTGGCGCGTTCGCGGTTATTAGAGCGTCTTCAGATAGGCCACGATGTCGTCGATCTCGCCGGGCTCGAAGGTGCTCTTGAGCGCCATGCGGTTGCCCTTCACCTTCGCCTGGGGATCGGCGATGTATTCCTTCAAATTCTGCTCGGTCCAGGTGATGCCGCTGGCACGCATGGCGCTGGAATAGCGGAAATCCTCGATGGAGGCGGCTTTGCGCCCGACAATGCCCTTGAGCGTCGGGCCGACCAGCGTGTCGTCGCCCGCGGCGGTAATGGGATGGCATTTCGCGCAGGCGTCGAACAGCTGCTTGCCCTTCGCCGCGTCGGCCGCCATCGCCGGCGATGACAGGGCGGCGGCCGCGACGCAGGCGATCAGCACCAAGGTTCTCATGGTTCTCTCCTTCTTATTTCCGTCGGCACGCACCGGGCTCAGGCCGCCCGCACCTGGTCGACGAAGGCATGCACGTCGCGGTCGAGCCGCGAGGAAGCTTCGGCCAGCGTCTGGGCCGCGGCGTTCACCGCTTCGGCAGTACGTTGCCCTTCCTGGGCGCTGTCGGCAAGCAGTCCGATGACGGTGACGACCTGCTGGTTGCCGGCGGCCGCCTGCGAGACGTTGCTGGCGATCTCGTGCGTCGCCGCGCTCTGCTGGGCGATGGCGCCGGCCACCGAGGTGGTGATGCTGTTGGCCTCGGCGATGACGCCGCGCACCTCGGATATGGATTTGACCGAGCGCGAGACGACGGTGTGCAGCTCGTCGATCTGCGCCGCGATGTCCTCGGTCGCCTTTGCCGCCTGATTGGCGAGGCTCTTGACCTCGCCCGCGACCACCGCGAAGCCCTTGCCGGCGTCGCCGGCACGCGCCGCCTCGATCGTCGCGTTGAGCGCCAGCAGGTTGGTCTGGCTGGCGATCTCGCCGATCAGCTTGACCACATCGTTGATGCGCGCCGCGGTGGCCGCGACGCTCTCGACATCCTTGCCCGTCGCCTCGACCTCGTCCACCGCCTGCTTGGCGATGGCGGCGGAGCGCTGGATCTGCTGTGCCACGTCGCGCAGGCTGGCGGACAGCTCCTCGGCTGCCGCCGCGACGGCCTTGACGTTGTCGGCCGCCTGGCGGGAGGCGTCGCCGGCCTCGCCGCCATGGCGCCCGGTGGCGGCGGCAACGGTGGTCAGCGCCTCCGCCAGGCCGCGCAGCTTGCCGCTTTCGCTGGTGATGGCCTCGATCAGGCCGCTCATGCGCTCGTCGAAGCGGCCGGCAAGCTCGTCCATCAGCGTCCGGCGCTCCTCGGCGGCGCGCTCCTGGGAGTCCCGCCGCTCGCGCTCGAGGTCATGCATCTTCTCGGTATTGGCGCGGAACACCTCGACGGTCGCCGCCATGGCGCCGATCTCGTCGCGGCGGTCGCGCGCCGGGATCTCGATCGCGGCGTCGCCCTGGGCCAGCAGCCGCATCGCCCCGGTGAGCTGCTTCAGCGGCCGCAGGATGCTGCGCGTGCTGAAGAACAGCAGCGGCACGAGGATCAGCAGCGATCCCCCGAAGGTGGCGAGATTGACGACGTTCGCTTTTTGGATCTCGATCGCCGTGCCGCCGAAATGCCGCCGCATCTCGGCGGACGCCATGTCGGCCATGGTCTCGAGCATTTCGTTGAGCTTGCCGGCCTTGTCATCGTATTGGGCGGCGGCGGCGGAGAGCGCGGCAAAGTCGTCCTTCTTGATCGCCGGCCTGACCTGCTCCTGGATCAGGCGGTTGAGCTCCGCGAACTCGGCGCCGGCGTCGCGGTCGCCCAGCGCCTTGCTGGCGTCCCGCATGAAATCGGCGACCTTCTTGGCGCCGCGTCCGAAATCCTTGCGGGCGATGGCGAGGTCGGCGAGATTGCCCTTGCTGAAATCGCCGCGGCGGGCGACCGCGTCCTTGACCACCAGCTCGGACTGGAGGACGGCGGTGCGCATCACGACCAGATTGTCGCTGATCTCGCGGAAATGGTCGCTGTCGCCCATCTTCTCGCCGACGACGTGGCCGAGTTGCAGATGCAGCAGCGACAGCACCGTGACGGCGCTCAGCGACACCATGGCGGTGAGCATCATCTTGGCGCTTATGCTGAGGCTGAGCCTGCCGGCGACGGTGCCCAGCAGTCTGCCGATACGTCTTCCCATCGACCCGCCCTGGCGTTGCGGCGAGGCCGGACAACCATTGCCCGGAACGGGCGAACGGCGCATGCCCAGGGCCTCCCCAGGTATCGGGAGCTTCGACCTTGCGCCTTGATTTTTCGTAAAGATCGGTCTCGCCGCGCGAGGCGTTAAAGGGCGGCTTCCGGCCGGGTCAGGGCGAGGATGCGAGGATTTGCGGGCCGGCCGGTGCGGGCGCCCCGCCGATCTGGCGGTAGACGAAATCGCCGGCGGGGGCTGCGGCGTCGGCCTCGCGCAGCCGATCGAGCATCGCCCGGTCGGGCGCCAGGGCACAGGCGGGATCGGTGCGCGCGGCATCGCCGGTGAGCGCGAAGGCCTGGCAGCGGCAGCCGCCCCAATCGATCTCGCGCCGGTCGCAGGAGCGGCAAGGCTCCGGCATCCAGCCGGTGCCGCGGAAGCGGTTGAACGCCTCGGACCGGTACCAGATCTCGGCGAGGCCCGTCGTCCGGACCGAGGGAAAGTCGAAATCCGGCAGGCTCTCCGCGGCGTGGCAGGGCAAGACCTTGCCGGCGGGCGAGACGTTGAGGAACTGCCGGCCCCAGCCGCCCATGCAGGATTTCGGCCGGCGCGCATAATAGTCGGGAACAACGTAGTCGATGGTGAGGATGCCCTTGAGGCGGGTGCGCGCCTCGGCGACGACCGCGGTCGCGCGCTCGAGCTGCGCCTCGGTCGGCAGCAAGGCCCGCCGGTTGGCGAGCGCCCAGCCGTAATACTGCACATGCGCCACTTCGAGTCGTCCGGCGCCGAGCCGCAGCGCGAGCTCGATCATCTCCGGCAGCCGTTCGAGATTCTGGCGATGCATCACGGCATTGACGGTGAGCGGCAGACCCGCCTCGCGCACCAGCGCCGCGACGGCGAGCTTCTTCTCGTGCGAGCCCGGGAGGCCGGCGATGCGGTCGGCGCTCGCGCTCTGCGCATCCTGGAAGCTCAACTGCACATGCTCGAGCCCGGCCTCGACCAGCTCGGCGAGGCGCGCGCGGTCGAGCAGCACCCCCGAGGTGATGAGGTTGCTGTAGAGCCCGACCGAGCCGGCATGGCGGACCAGCGCCGCGAGATCGCGCCGCACCAGCGGCTCGCCGCCGGAGAAGTGGACCTGCAGCACGCCCAGCGCCGCGGCCTCGCTCAGCACGCGCTCCCAGCTCGCCTGATCGAGCTCGGCGCCGGCGCGCTCGAGCTCGAGCGGGTTCGAGCAATAGGGACAGCGCAGCGGGCAGCGATGGCTGAGCTCCGCGAGCAGCGCCAGCGGTGGCCCGATCTCGCCGCTCATGGCGCGAGCACGCCCTTGTCGGCGAGATCCTGCAGCATGCCCATGACGTCGCCGGCGATCACGTCGCGCGGCGCCTCGAAGCGCCGGGCCAGCGCGTCGATGACGCCATCGACGCTCAGCGCCCCGTCGATGAGCTTCAGAATCTCGACCGCCTGGTCGTCCGGCAGCAGCAGCCGTTCCGGCGCAAGCACCACCCAGCGCCCGCGCGTCTCGTCGTGACGGAACTTCACATGCGGGGCGAAGCGCAGCTGGCTCGAACCGATGACGAGCAGGCGCTGCGGCGCATCGCTCACCGGCCGCCTCCGTCGCGACCCGGCACGAAGGCGCCGGGCGCCACCAGCCGCGGCTCGACATAGGCGAGGTAGAGCCCGTCGAGCTGCGCCCAGAGCACGTCGCATTTGAAGCGCAGCGCCGCCAGCACCGCTTCCTGCTGCTCGGGCGTGCGCGCCTCGGCCTTGACATAGGCGAGCGCGAAATCGGCATCCCGCGGCGCCTGCGTGAGACGCGGCTTGAAATAGGCGAGCGTATCCATGGTGACGAACGGGTATCCCCGCAGCATGCCCTCGACGCGCTCGGCGATGATGGTGGGCGAGAACATCTCGGTCAGCGAGGAGGCGACCGCCTCGAGCACCGGGCGCTCGCGCACGAAATTGACGTAAGCGTCCACGGCGAAGCGGGTCGTCGGCAGGATGCCCGCCGTCGACTCGACATAGGCGCGGTCGAGACCGACGGCTTCGGCGAGCTTGAGCCAGCGCTCGATACCGCCGGGCGTCGTGCCGTCGCCGTCATGGTCGACCAGCCGCGAGCGCCAGGCGCGGCGCAGCTCGGCGCTCGGCAGCCGGGCGATCAGGCTCGCATCCTTGATCGGGATCTGGCGTTGGTAGTAATAGCGGTTGAGCGCCCAGGCCTGCACCTGGCCGCGCTCCAGCTTGCCACCATGCAGCAGCTGATGGAAAGGGTGCCGGTTGTGATAGCGCTCGGCGCCGATCGCGCGCAGCGCCGCTTCCAGCTCGTCCGGTGTCAGTAGCGGTTTGGGCATGTCGCCCCGTCTTCATGCCTGGGGCAGAACTTATCGCTCGGGTACCAGGAGGCCCCCGGCGAGAAACGGGCCGACCCGGGCCGAACGCTAGCCCGGCGAGGGTCGGCCTGCTCGGTTGCTTACTTCAGCTCGGCGCAGGCGTAGGAATTGATTTCCAGGCCAACAGCGATCTCGACGATCCGCGGCGTCGTCCACTTCATTTTCGTCTCCTCCACGTCACTCGGTTTATGGAACGGCATCGAGCCCAGCCGGTACAAAGGTTAAAGCTAGGGATCGGGTATCACCCTGTCAACCGCCGATCGCGCCGCCGCCGGCCGGTCGCCGGGCCCACGGCAGCCATCGTGATACACCAGATACCAAATACCGAAGGGATACTGCGGGTTTGCCCATCGTGTCGCCATTGACAGGATCGGTGGGACACTGCAAGCATGCCTAGCATCAACACTGTGTCACGGCAGTCGTGACCTTTAATAAAGACAAGTCTTGCGACAGGGAGGATCGTGCCCGAGACATCAACAGGCGGAATCCGTGTACTTGGCCGGGGGCGGCGACGTCCTGCCGGCTCGAGCTGTTGCGTCGCTTGCCAGGGGTAGGGCGACGCGGCGCGTATCCGCCGCCGGTGGCCGTCGCACGCGACGTTCCGCCCGCGAGGCTCCGGCGGCGACACGAACAACGAGGGAAGGGGACACCATGACGATTCTGACCATCAACGGTTTCCGGCGCGTCGTCGACATGCCCGACGACACGCCGTTGCTCTGGGTCATCCGCGAGCATCTGCAGATGACGGGCACGAAGTTCGGCTGCGGCGCCGGCCTGTGCGGCGCCTGCACCGTGCATCTCAACGGCGAGGCAGTGCGTTCCTGCCAGACCAGCCTGGCGGACGCCGCGACCGGCGAGGTGACCACGATCGAGGGTCTCGACCCGCAAGGCGAGCACCCGCTGCAGAAGGCCTGGATCGCCGAGCAGGTGCCGCAATGCGGCTGGTGCCAGTCGGGCCAGATCATGCAGGCGGCCTCGTTGCTGCAGAAGAACCCGAATCCGTCGGATGCGCAGATCGTCAAGGCCATGAACGGCAATCTCTGTCGCTGCATGACCTATGTGCGAATCAAGAAAGCGATCAAGCGCGCCTCCGCCGACATGCGCAAGGCGAAGGAGATCTGAGATGAGTGAAAAACTCGCTCGCACCGCGGCCGGCTCCACCAGCCGCCGCCAATTCCTCGTCGGCAGCATCGCCGCCGGCGCCGGACTCACCTGCGGCTTCGCGTTGATGCCGGTGCTCGAGGGCAATGCCGGTGAGGCGCTCGCCGCCGGCAATTTCTCGCCGACCGTCTGGTACACCATCGACCGCGGCGGCATCATCACCGTCCACATCACCAAATCCGAGATGGGGCAGCATGTCGGTACCGCGCTGGCGCAGGCGGTGGCCGAGGAGCTGGAGGCGGACTGGCGCGATATGCGGATCGACTATCCCGATCCCGCCGAGCGCTGGGGCCTCATGGTCACCGGCGGCAGCTGGAGCGTGAACAACACCTTCGACACGCTGTCGCGCTGCGGCGCCGCCGGGCGCATGGCGCTCATCGAAGCGGCGGCCGCCAAGATGGGCGTGCCGGCCTCGCAGCTGCACGCGTCCTACAGCCGCGTGATCGGCCCCGGCGGCAAGTCGATCAGCTATGCCGAGCTGGTCTCCACCGGCAAGCTCGACAAGACCTACACGCCCGACGACCTCAAGAAGATCGAGCTCAAGAAACCGAGCCAGTACAAGGTCGTCGGCAAGCCGGTCCAGGCGCTCGACCTGCCGGCGAAGACCAACGGCACGGCGAAATACGGCATGGACATGTTCGTGCCGGGGATGGTCTACGCCAAGATCGCCCGCCCGCCGGTGCGGTATGGCGCCAAGCCGCTCAAGGTCGACGACAGCGAGGCCAAGAAGGTCGCGGGCTACCAGCAATTCGTCTCATTGCCCGATCCGACCGCAACCGCGGTCGCCTACGTCATCGCCATCGCCAGCAACTATCCGGCGGCGCTGGAGGCGGCGCGGGTGCTCAAGATCGACTGGGATCTCGGCCCCAACAAGGACGTGAGCAGCGACAGCATCATCGCTCATGCCAAGGAGCTGGTCGCCGATCCCAAGGCGGGGCTCTCCTTCTGGGATATCGGCAATGCCAAGCAGGCGCTGGAGACGGCGGCCATCAAGCACGAGGCCGTCTACATCACGCCGCTGGCGGTGCACGCGCCGCTCGAGCCGATGAACTGCGTCGCCTTCGAGCACGAGGGCACCTGGCACATCTACTCGGGCTCGCAGTTCCAGACCCGGTCGGGGCCGCTGTGCGCCGCCGCGATCGGCGTCAAGCCCGAGCAGGTGCTGATCCATCAGGTCTATCTCGGCGGCGGCTTCGGCCGCCGGCTGGAGGCGGATGCGATGGTCCCGGCGGTGCTCGCATCCAAGGCGATCGGCAAGCCGGTGAAGCTGATCTATGACCGTCCGGAGGACGTGCAGAACGACTTCTTCCGCACGATCACCTATCAGCGCATGCAAGGCGGCGTCGACGCCAGCGGCAAGCTTATCGCCCTGGACCAGGATGTCTGCTCGGCCTGGGCGACCAAGCGGTGGGGCATTCCGGCGTTCCTCTCCGACAGCACCGACAAGAAGGGCAAGCTCGATTCCTTCTCGGTGAACGGCTCGGACAGCTGGTACACCATCCCCAACCACCATGTCCGCGCCATCGAGAACGACGTCGCCCAGGCGGCGACGCCGTCGGGCCAGTTCCGCTCGGTGGCACCGGCCTGGACGTTCTGGGCGGTCGAAAGCTTCACCGACGAGCTGGCGCATATGGCCAAGAAGGATCCGGTGGAGTTCCGCCTCGCCATGCTGGACGCGTCCGGCCTCAATGCCGGCTCCGCGCCCAACTCGGTGGGCGGCGCCAAGCGCATCGTCGAGGTGCTCAAGGTGGCGGTGGAGAAGTCGGGCTACGGCAAGAAGGAGCTGCCCAAGGGCCATGGCCAGGGCATCGCCGTCGTCTCGTCGCAGGAGCGCCATACGCCGACCTGGACGGCCGGCGTGGCCGAAGTCTCGGTCGACAAGGACGGCAAGGTGACGCTGCACAAGATGACGGTGGTCATCGATGTCGGCACCACCGTCAATCCCGACGGCGTGCGCGCCCAGATGGAAGGGGCGACGCTGTGGGGCGTCAGCCTGGCGCTCTACGAGCAGGCGACGATGCGGCACGGCGAGATCGTGCAGACCAACTTCGACAGCTACACGCCCCTGCGCATGGCGCAGGTGCCGGAGCTCGACATTCACGTGCTCAACACCGGCAATTATCCGGCCGGCGTCGGCGAGCCGGCGGTGACGGTGGTGGCTCCGGCCATCGCCAACGCCGTCTACAACGCCGTGGGCGCGCGGGTTCGCACCTTGCCACTCACGCCCGAGCGGGTGAAGGAGGCGATGAAGGCCTGAGGCGGCGGGCTCCCCGCGGCACGACGCGGGGAGCCCCGGCCCGGGGAGAGACGACAAAGCGCAAAAACTCTTTTGGGAGGAACCATGAAGCGATTACTCATCGCGGCCGTCGTAGCCGCGTTCCTGCCGGCGGGCGCATGGGCGCAAACCGCGCAGGATCTGGCAAAAGGTGCCAGCGACACCAAGGACGTCCTCAATTACGGGATGGGCTACAATCTCCAGCGCTACAGCCCGCTCACCCAGATCAACAAGGAGACGATCAAGCGGCTGGAGCCGGTCTGGAACTACAGCTACGACGACAGCCGATCGGAGGAGTCGCAGCCGCTGGTCTACAACGGCGTGATCTATGCCACGACCAACAGCGCGACCATGGCGATCGACGCCAAGACCGGGCGGCAGATCTGGAAGACCAAGGTCGACTATCCGCCCGAGACCCCGCGCATCGTCTGTTGCGGCATCATCAACCGCGGTGTCGCGCTTTATGACGGCAAGGTGTTCCGCGCCACGCTCGATGCCAATGTCATCGCGCTCGATGCCAAGACCGGCAAGCAGCTGTGGAAGCAGAACGCGATCGACTTCAAGGCCGGCTATTCCATGACCGGCGCGCCGCTCGTCGCCGACGGCGTCGTCATCACCGGCGTCTCCGGCGCCGAGTTCGGCACCCGCGACTTCATCGACGGCTGGGATCCCGAGACCGGCAAGCATCTTTGGCGCACCTATACCGTCCCCGCCAAGGGCGAGCCGGGCAACGACACCTGGGCCGGCGACAGCTGGGTGCATGGCGGCGGCTCGACCTGGATCACCGGCTCCTACGATCCCGAGCTGCACACGGTCTATTGGGGCATCGGCAATCCCGGACCCTTCAATGCCGCCGTGCGCAAGGGCGACAACCTCTATACCTGCTCGGTCATGGCGCTCGATCCCAAGACCGGGAAGATGAAATGGTATTTTCAGTTCTCGCCCAACAACCCCTTCGACTATGACAGCGTCGCCGAGATGGTACTGGCCGATCTCAAGGTGAACGGCAAGCCGACCAAGGTGCTGATGGACGCGAACCGCAACGGGTTCTTCTACGTCCTCGACCGCACCAATGGGAAGCTGCTGGCGGCCAATCCCTATGTGAAGGTGACCTGGGCGTCGGGCGTCGACATGAAGACCGGCCGGCCGATCGAGACCGACATCTCGGCCAAGGCGCGGGCCGGGGAGAAGGTCGTGATGTGGCCCTCGATCCTCGGCGGCAAGAACTGGGAGCCGATGTCCTTCGATCCCAAGACCGGCCTCGCCTACGCCAACACCTTGAACTTCGGCGGCCATTACAAGGCGATCGCCGCCGATTACAAGGCCGGCGACTGGTATGTCGGCATGGATCTGAGCGACGTTTGGGAATGGCCGCAGGGTCCGCGCGGCTATCTCAAGGCGATCGATCCGATGACCGGCAAGGCCAAATGGGAGCAGCCCAGCGACCTGCCGCGCTTCTCGGGCGTGCTGTCGACCGCCGGCGGCGTCGTCTTCAGCGGCCAGCTCACCGGCGAGTTCGAGGCGTTCGACGCCGATACCGGCAAGAAGCTCTGGCACTTCCAGACCGGCTCCGGCATCGAAGGCCAACCGGTTACCTGGGAGCAGGACGGCGTGCAATACGTCGCCGTGTCGACCGGCATCGGCGGCGTCTACTCGCTGTTCTCGGGTGACGCGCGGCTGAAGAACATCCCGCCCGGCGGCTCGCTCTGGGTCTTTGCGGTCCGGAAATAGCCGGCAGGCAGAGACGGGGGCCGCCCGATGGGCGGCCCCTCCTTTTTTGGAAATCAGCAGATGACGCATTACCGGAATTTGGCGGCGCTGGCCCTGACCGCCGCGCTGGCGGCAGGAATTTCGGCCGCCATGGCCGACGAAAGTCAGCAGGCGGCGAACGGCCCCGCCCAGCTCTCGCAGGTGCAGCGCGGCAAGCGGCTCTATGCCGACCATTGCTCGCATTGCCACGGCTTCAACATGGTGAGCGCCGGCGACGTGACCTTCGATCTGCGCACCTTCCCGCACGACCAGCGGGAGCGGTTTTTCGAATCCGTGACCAACGGACGGGACAATCGCATGCCGCCCTGGGGCGACATGCTGACCCAGGACGACATCGCCGACATCTGGGCCTATATCTGCACCGGAGGCAAATGATGCGCGCGCGATGGGCGGCGGTCGCCGCGACGGCGCTCGCCTGGACCTCTCTGCCCGGCGCGCCGGCGCTCGCGGGCGACGCGCTCACGGTCTGTCTCGACGAGAATGTCCCGATCTATTCCGAGCATCGCGGCAAGGAAGGCCAGGGCTTCGTCGTGGCGGTGTCGGAGGCGGTGGCGAAAGAGCTCGGGCGCCCGCTCCGGATCGAATGGTTCGAGACCAAGGTCGATCTCGACGCCAGCGCCGTGCTCGGCGCCAATGCCCTGCTCTCGGACGGCCGCTGTCAGCTCGTCGGCGCTTATCCGCTGCTGCGCGACGATCTCGGCAAGCCGGGCATGGGCTCGGCGCGGCTGCCGGATTTCGCAGGCGCCACCCCTGCCGACCACCGCCGGCGCGTCGAGCTCGGCACGCTGGTGCCGACCCATGCCTTCAACTACGCGCCGCTCACGCTCGTGCTGGGCCCCGGCGCGACAAAGCCGGCCAAGAGCCTCGCCGATCTCAAGGGCGTCAAGCTCGGGAGCGAGGCGGGGACGCTCTCGGACACCATCCTGATGCTCTATCACGATGGCGCACTGGTCGATGACATCGTTCACTTCGTCCCGGGACGCGGCGAGTTGCTGCCCCGGCTGGAGAAGGGCGAGTTCGACGCCACGCTGATCGATTTGCGCCGCTTCGACGCCTATCGTGCCGAGCATCCCAATACCCGCATCAGGCCCACCGGCTATTACTACCCGGTGGGATTCAATATGGGCTTCGTCGGCCTCGCCAGCGAGGCGGCGCTGATCGCCGAGGTGGACCGCGCGCTCGACGCGCTGCTGGCGCGCAACGCCATCGCACCGCTCGCCGCAGCGGTCGGAATGACCTATCTGCCGCCGCGCCAGCCGGAGGTCCTGGAGCATCTGACCCTGCGCGACCTGCGCGAGGATTGACGCGGCATGTGGTTTCCGCCGGGCCGGGTTGACGGCGGCCGCTGCAGGCGGGACCATCGCCCGATGGGTAGGAGACGCGACACGGCGCGACGGGCGCGCGCCGCAGGGTGGCTGGCGGCGCTCGCCCTGCTGCTGTTGGCTGCAAGCCTCGATGCCCGCGCGGAGAACCTGCCGGTGGTGCGGGTGGGCGTGCTCAAGTTCGGCACGGTCAATTGGGAGCTCGACGTCATGCGCCGGCACGGCTTCGACCGGGCCCACGGCATCGCGGTCGAGCCGCTGGAGCTTGCCGGCAAAGACGGGGCCGCCGTGGCGCTGCAGGGCGGCACGGTCGACGTGATCCTGACGGACTGGCTCTGGGTGGCGCGGCGGCGCGCGCTGGGCGGCGATCCCACCTTCGTGCCGCATTCCCATGCCGCGGGCGGCCTTTTCGTGCGCGCCGATGCCGGGATCAAGCGGCTCGCCGACCTCAAGGGGCGCAAGCTCGGCATTGCCGGCGGTCCCGTCGACAAGAGCTGGCTGGTGCTGCGCGCCTATGCCAAGAAGACGACGGGGCTCGATCTCGCGCGCGACGCCGATCCCGTCTTCGCCGCGCCGCCGCTGCTGCTGCGCACCTTCGAGCGTGGCGATGTGCCGGCCGCTCTCAACTTCTGGCCCTACAATGCCCGCCTGCCGCCGCAGGGTTATGTCGAGCTGGTGCGGATCGAGGACATGCTGCCGGCGCTGGGCCTGCCCGCGAATACGCCGCTGCTGGGCTGGGTGTTCAGCGAGCGCTGGGCTGCCCGGCAGCCGGCGGTGCTGCGAGGCTTCCTGGCGGCGGCGAAGGAGGCGCGCGAGCGTCTCGCCGGCTCGCCGGAGGAATGGCAGGCGATCGCGCCGCTCACCCAGACCGACGATCCCGCGCTGCTCGAGCGGCTTCGCCAGGCCTATCGCCGCGGCATCGAGGGCGGCGAGAGCGGCGAGCGGGGAGACCTCGCCGCTGCGGCGCAACGCCTGCTCGACCTCCTCATCGCCTTCGGCGGCATCGACGAGGCGCCGCCCGGCGGCAAGGTGCCGCCGGGAACGTTCTTCGCGGGCGGCGGCTCATGATGGCGCTGCCATCGTTGCGCCTTGGTGACGTTCTGGCTGCGCTGGCTCGCGGCGGCGAGCCTGCTGGTGGTATGGCAGGCGGCGGCGGGGCTGGCCGCGGCGCCGCTGCTACCGGGTCCGGCCGCGGTGGCGGCGGCGCTGGTGCGCCTCGTGGCCCATGGTCCGCTGCCGCTCGATCTCGGCGTCACGCTGCTGCGCGTCGCCGCCAGCTTCGCGCTGGCGATGCTGGTGGGCACGGCGATCGGCATCGTCATGGGCCGCTCGCGGCGCGTCGACGCCTTCTTCGATCTCTGGCTGGTGCTCGGCCTGAACATGCCGGCGCTGGTCATCATCTATCTCTGCTATCTCTGGGGCGGGCTGACCGAGGCGGCGGCGGTGGTTGCGGTGGCACTCAACAAGGTGCCGAACACCGCGACGATCCTGCGCGAGGGCGCGCGCGCCGTCGATCGCGAGCTGCTGCAGGTGGGCGAGGTGCTGCATCTGCCGGCGCTGCGGCGGCTGCGGCAGGTCTATCTGCCGCAGCTCTACCCCTACCTCCTGGCCGCGGCCCGCTCCGGCCTGTCGCTGATCTGGAAGATCGTGCTCGTCGCCGAGTTCGTCGGGCGCAGCAACGGCGTGGGCTTCCGGCTCGGGCTTTATTTCCAGTTCTTCGACATCACCAACATCCTGGCCTACAGCGCGAGCTTCATCGCCGTGGTGCTGGCGGTGGAGAGCTGGGGCATCCGCCCGCTGGAGCGGCGGCTGTTGCGGTGGCGCGGATGAGCGCGCTCGAGGTGGCGATCCGGCACAAGGCCTATCGCCGCGGCGATGCCGACATCGCGGCCCTGGAAGGGCTCGATTTCGCCGTGCCGGCGGGGCAGTTCGCGTGCGTTCTCGGCCCCTCCGGCTGCGGCAAGACCACGCTGCTGTCGATCATTGCCGGGCTCGACCGCGCCTATGAGGGCAGCGTGCGCGGCGCGGCCGGCGAGAGCCGCCTGGGCGTGGTGTTTCAGACGCCGCGCCTCATGCCCTGGCTCAGCGTGCGCGAGAACGTGCGCCTTGCCCTGACGCCGCCGCCGCGCACGGAGGGCCGCGCCGAGGAGCTGCTGCGCGAGATGAAGCTGGGAGCCTTCCTCGACGCATTTCCGCGGCAGCTTTCCGGCGGGCAGCAGCGCCGCGTGGCGCTGGCGCGCGCCTTCGTCAACGATCCCGCGCTGCTGCTGCTGGACGAGCCGTTCCAGGCGCTCGACGCGCCGACGGCGCAGCATCTGCGCGAGCTGCTGCTGGCGCTCTGGGCGCGGCACCGGCCGACCATTCTCTTCGTCACCCATGATTTGCGCGAGGCGTTGAGCCTGGCGGACCGCGTGATCTTCCTGTCCGCCGGCCCGGGCCGGGTGGCGCTCGACCTGCCGCTCGACCTGCCGCGGCCGCGCGGGCCGGACAGCGCCTCTGTCGAAGCGCTGCGCAAGCGGCTGCTGGAGAGCTATCCCGATCTGCTGCGCGGCCTCGCCGTGACGACGGCGGCGGAGAGCGCGGCATGAGCGGCGACAGGGGGACGGCCGCCGCGGCGCGCGCCTGCTTCTTCATCGCGTCGGGCGGCGCTATGATAGGCGGCGCGCTTGCGAGCGCCGTTCAGGGGCGGCGACAGACTGAGGATTGAATGCGGCTCATCGTGCTCGGCGCTGCGGCGGGCGGTGGCTTCCCGCAGTGGAATTGCAATTGCGAGACCTGCCGGCGAAGCTGGAGCGGCGCCGCGCCGGCGCAGACCCAGGCCTCGGTCGCGGTCAGCGCCGATGGCGCGCGCTGGGTGCTGCTCAACGCCTCCCCGGATCTGCGTGCCCAGATCCTGGCGACGCCGGCGCTGCAGCCGCGCCGGCCGGGCCGCGACAGCCCGATCGCCGGCGCGGTGCTGACCAATGGCGACGTCGACGCGGTGGCGGGGCTGTTGACGCTGCGCGAGAGCTGGCCGCTGGCGCTTTATGCGACGCCGCGCGTGCTCGACGTGCTCCGCGCCAACAGCATCTTCAACGTGCTCTCCGCCGCGCTGGTCGCGCGCCGGCCGATGCAGCCCGGCGCGCCGGTCGCGCTCGCCGCCCAGGATGGCACGCCGCTCGGCCTCACGGTCGAGCCGTTCGTCGTGCCGGGAAAGGTGGCGCTCTATCTCGAGGACGCCGCGATCGAGCAGCGCTTGGCGCAGCGCTCCGAAGATACGATCGGCCTCGCGATTTCCGATCCCGCGACGGCCAAGCGCTTCTACTACGTCCCGGCCTGCGCGGCGCTCGACGACGAGCTTGCGGCACGGCTCAAGGACGCGCCACTCTTGTTCTTCGACGGCACGCTATGGCAGGACGACGAGATGATCCGAGCCGGGCTCGGCGCCAAGAGCGGGCGGCGCATGGGGCATCTCAGCATGTCGGGCGCGGCCGGCTCGATGGCCGCGCTGGCGGCGCTCGGGGCCCGGCGCAGGCTCTTCATCCATATCAACAACAGCAATCCCGTGCTGTGTCCGGCCTCGGCCGAGCGGCGGGCGGTCGAGGCGGCGGGCTGGGAAGTGGCGCGCGACGGGCTCGAGATCGAGCTCTGAGGGCCCGCCGTCGCGTCGGAACGTTGCCGGCAGGGACGGTTTTGCTCGCGGCGCGACGCCCAGAAATCGCCTCGGCCGAAGGGGGAAGATGAAGCCGTCGCTTATCGGTCTGTCAGGTTGCCGGTTGCCATCGTTGGCGCTCGCCGTCGCCTTGGCGCTCGCCGGCGGCGCAAGCCGGGCGGCCGAGCCCGTGCTCGCCGGCGATGCCGCCTATGGCGACTGGAGCAACGACGCGCCCGGCGTCATCCGCCACCTGACGCCGGCCGACCTGCCGCCGCCCCATGCCACGCGCAGCAGCGCCAATGGCGCGGCCGTGATCGCCCGCCCGGATGGCGTGCTGCCCAGGGCGCCGGCGGGCTTCGAGGTCGAACTCTTTGCCGGCGGCCTTGCCGCGCCGCGGCTGCTGCGCACGGCACCCGATGGCGAGGTCTTCGTCGCGGAGACGGGGTCGGGCGCGATCGTGATCCTGCACGACAACGGACCTGGCCGGCCGGCGACGGCGCGAACCTATGTCCAGAGCCTGGACGAGCCCTTCGGCCTCGCCTTCTATCCGCCGGGGCCGGACCCGCGCTGGCTCTATGTCGGCACGGTGGACGCCGTGCTGCGCTTTCCCTATCGCAACGGTGATGTCAGGGCCGCCGGCGCCCCGGAGACCGTCGTGCCGCAGCTGCCTGTCGGGGGACATCGGACGCGCAACATCGTCTTCTCGCCGGATGGACACAAGTTGCTGGTCGCGGTCGGCTCGGCCTCGAACGACCAGGAGAACGGCAGCGACGAGAGCGGGCGCGCCGACATCCTGGAATTCGATCCCGAGGGCAGGTCTGGGCGGCGATTTGCCTGGGGCATCCGCAATCCGGTCGGGCTCGCCATCCATCCGGCGACCGGCGATCTCTGGACCGCGGTCAATGAGCGTGACGGCCTCGGCGACAACCTGCCGCCGGATTACGTGACGCGGGTGCGCGAGGGCGACTTCTATGGCTGGCCCTGGTATTATATCGGCGATCACCGTGATCCCCGCCATCCGGGCGAGCATCCCGAGCTCGCGCGGGACATCGCCGTGCCGGACGTGCTGATCCAGCCGCATTCGGCGCCGCTGCAGCTCGCCGTCTATACCGGCGCGCAATTCCCCGCCGGCTACCGCGGCGACATCTTCGTGGCGCTGCACGGCTCGTGGAATCGGGCGCAACGCACCGGCTACAAGGTGGTGCGCGTCATGCTCCGCGACGGCAAACCCACGGGGGCATACCAGGATTTCCTCACCGGCTTCGTCACCGGCGATGGCAAGGTCTGGGGCAGGCCGGTCGGGATCGCCGTCGCCGCCGATGGCTCGCTGCTGGTCAGTGAGGATGCCGGTGGCACGGTATGGCGTGTCTCCTACCGCGGGGCGCGCTGAGGCTGGCATCGCCGCACCCCAGCCGGTATGGTCGCGCGGTGACAAGGAGAAGACCATGAGCGATGCCGCGCTGATCGAACCGCGGCCGGCTTCGACCGTGCTGTTGCTGCGCGACGGTCCCGGCGGCATCGAAGTGTTGATGGTGACGCGCAACGTCGCCTCCGATTTCGCCTCCGGGGCGCTGGTGTTTCCGGGCGGGCGGGTGGATGCCGTCGATGGCGAGCCGGCGATGCTGTCGCGCTGCGGCGAGGCCGCCGGCGGCCATGCGGCGCAGATGGCGTTCCGCGTCGCGGCGGTGCGCGAGACCTTCGAGGAGGCACATCTGCTGCTGGCCCGGCACGCGGGCGGCGATCGGCTGCTCGCCGCCGCGGAGGTCGATCGCCTCGAAGCCGACGCCGCGGCACGGCTCGGCCGACCGGCGGAGTTCAGCGAGCTTGTCGCCGCGGGCGGGATCGAAATCGCCGCCGACCTGCTCGTGCCCTTCGCCCATTGGATCACGCCTGCCGGTCCGCCCAAGCGCTTCGACACGCATTTCTTCCTGGCTCCGGCACCGGCCGATCAGGTGGCGGCGCATGACGGGCGCGAGGCGGTCGACACGGTATGGATCTCGCCGCAGCAGGCGATCGCCGATTCCGAGGCGCGGCGGGTCACCCTGGTGTTCGCGACGCGGATGAACCTGGCCAAGCTCGGCCGCAGCCGCACGGTGGCCGAGGCGCTCGCGGCGGCGCGCGCCGACGCCATCGTCACCGTCTGTCCCGAGCTGGTCGAAACGCCCGAGGGCAAGATCCTGCGGATTCCGGCGGCGGCCGGCTACGGCATCACCGAGATGCCCGCCGGCCTCACGGCGCGGGCCTGGGTCCCGCGCGGGACGGGGACGGCTTGAGCGATGGGGCGATGTCGAGCGGGCATCGCTCGTCTGGTCGCCGGCGCCATTCTCGTGCTCGTTCTCGCCGCCGGCCGATGCGGCGCGCAGGAGGCGGTGCGCGTCGCCTCCAAGCTCGACACCGAAAGCGCGCTCCTCGGCGCGATGATCCTGCTGACGCTCGAGGCGAACGGGATCGGCACCGTCGACAAGCTGCAGCTAGGCCCGACCAACATCCTGCGCAGCGCCATCATCGCCGGCGAGATCGACATCTACCCCGAATATACGGGCAACGGCGCGCTGTTCTATCACGATGAGCAGGATCCGGCCTGGCGCGACGCCCGCGCCGGCTACGACAAGGTGCGCTCGCTCGACCTGGCGAGGCACCGGCTCGTCTGGCTGACGCCGGCGCCGGCCGACAACCGCTGGGTCATCGCCGTACCCCGCGCTGTCGCCGCCCGCCATCGCCTCGCGACCATGGCGGACTTCGCGGCCTGGGTGCAGTCTGGCGGCGATGTCCGGCTGGCCGCCTCGGCAGAGTTCGTCGAGAGCCCGGCGGCGCTTCCGGCCTTCGAGCGGAGCTACGACTTCCGCCTCGGCCCCGCCTCGCTGCTGGTGCTGGCGGGCGGCGACACGGCCGTCACGCTGCGCGCGGCGGCCGAGCGCATCTCCGGCGTCAACGCCGCCATGGCCTATGCCACCGATGGCGCGCTCGACGTGCTCGACATGGTCGTGCTTGCCGATCCGCGCCGGGCGCAGGTGATCTATGCTCCGGCGCCGGTGGTGCGCGCCGCGATTCTCGCGCGCTATCCGGCGATCCGCGACCGCCTCGCTGCGGTGTTCGGCGGGCTGGACGCGGCAAGCCTGCGCCGACTCAACGCGCGGATCGCGATCGACGGCGAGGCGGCGCTGAAGGTGGCCTCCGACTATCTCGGCGCCCGCGGCCTGCTGCGTTAGCCGATGATCCGCAATCCCGTCCTGCTCGTCCTGGTGCTGGCGGCGCTGCTTGCCGGACCGAACCTCGCCTTTCTGGCGCTTGCGCCCAACCGCCTGATCTCGGGCGCGCCCATCGGCCTCGGCGCGGCGCTTCACGGCCGGGCGCTTCTCATCCTGCTGCCGGCGCTCGTGCTGGCGCTGGGCGCCTTTCTGCCGCCGCGTCCCGCGTTTCAGGGGGTCGTCGCGGTGGCGGCGGCGGGCTTTCTGTTGCTGCTGGTCCATCTCGCCGGGAGCGAGGCGGCGCTGCTGGCGCGGAGCGCGCCCACGGTGGCGCGGGTCTCGCTTGGCGGCGCCTTCTGGGTCCTGCTGATCGCCGCGGCGTTGGCGCTCAGCGACGCGCTGCGCCGCCTGAGGCTGGCGGCATCGGCGCGGGTGCTGCTGGCCGCCGCGGTGCTGGCCGCGCTCGGCCTGATGCTGCTCACGGGAGGGCTGGACGCGCTGGCGATCCATCGCGAATACGCGGCGCGGCCGGCGCTGTTCGCCGCGTCCATCTTCCGCCACGTCGAGATGGTCGCCCTCGCCCTGCTGCCGACCGTCCTGCTCGGCGTGCCGCTGGGCGTGCTGGCGCGGCGGCGGCCGGCGCTGGCGGCGACGCTGTTCCCGCTGCTCAACATCATCCAGACGATCCCGTCGATCGCCCTCTTTGGCCTGCTGCTGACGCCGCTCTCGGGGCTGGCCGCGCTCTTTCCCGGCCTGGCCCGGCTCGGGCTCGGCGGCGTCGGCATCCTGCCGGCGGTGATCGCGCTGGTGCTCTATGCGCTGTTGCCGGTGACCCGCAACACCGCCGAAGGTCTGGCCGCGGTGTTGCCGGCGGCGCTCGATGCCGGGCGCGGGCTCGGCATGACGCCGCGGCAACTGCTCTGGCGCGTCGAGCTGCCGCTGGCGCTGCCGGTCATCCTGTCGGGCCTGCGCATCGCCACCTTGCAGGCGATCGGCCTGGCGGCGGTGGCCGCGCTGATCGGCGCGGGCGGGCTCGGCGCTATCATGTTCCAGGGCCTCTTCGCCGACGCGCTCGATCTGGTGCTGCTGGGCGTGCTGCCGATCGTGCTGCTGGCGCTGGCGGTCAACGCGCTGTTCGAGCTCGGCATCGGCCATCTCCGGCGGGTGCCGCGATGATCGAGCTCGAAGGGGTGACCAAGCGCTACGGCGCGGCCCTCGTCGTCGACGACCTGTCGCTGGCGATCCCGGCCGGCGCGTTCTGCGTCGTCATCGGCAGCTCGGGCGCCGGCAAGTCGACGATGCTCAGGCTGATCAATCAGCTGGAATGCCAGTCCGCGGGAGCGATCCGCATCGGCGGCGAGGATGTCGGCGGCCTGCCGGCGGCGCAGCTCAGACGTTGCATCGGTTATGTCATCCAATCGATCGGCCTCTTCCCGCATTGGACGGTGGCGCGCAACATCGGCGCCGTGCCCGAGCTGCTGGGCTGGCCCAAGGCGAGGATCCGCGCGCGCGCCGCCGAGCTTCTGAGCTTGCTGAAGCTCGCGCCGGACACCTTCCTGGACCGCTATCCGCACGAGCTGTCGATCGGCCAGCAGCAGCGCGTCGGCATCGCCCGCGCGCTGGCGGCGGATCCGGACATCCTGCTGATGGACGAGCCGTTCGGCGCGCTCGACCCGATCACCCGCGAGGTGCTGCAGGCGGAGATCGCCGAGATTCAGCGCTCGAGCCGCAAGACCGTGGTGTTCGTCACCCACGACATGGACGAGGCGCTCGGCCTCGCCACGCTCATCGCGGTGATGGATCGCGGCCGGCTGGTACAGGCGGGGACGCCGCTGGAGCTGCTGACGGAGCCGGCCAATGATTTCGTGCGCGACCTCGTCGGCCGCGACGAACTCGGCCTCAAGCTGCTCGCCTTGGCGCCGGTCGCGAGCCGCCTGCGTCCCGGCGACACGGCGCCGGGCGCGCCGGTCGCGGCCCGCGCCAGCCTGCGCCAGGCGCTGTCGCGAATGCTGGCGGAAGGGCGCGACCGGCTCGCCGTCATCGACGCCGAGGGCCGGCCGCTCGGCGCGATCCATCTCGCGGATCTGCTGCGGCGATGAGCGCGCGGCTGCGCGACCCGCTGCTCTGGTCGAGCCTGGCGCTGCTGGCGCTGGTCGGGCTGATGCCGCGCTCCAAGCCGCTCTTCGCCGCGCTGTTCCCCGGGCTCGCGCGGCCGCTTTTCGAGCTCGACGGCTGCGCCGACCTGCTCGCCGGTCACCTGCTGCTGGTGGGCGCCTCGAGCGGCGCCGCGATCCTGATCGGCGTCGGCGCCGGGATTTTCGTGACGCGGCCGGCCGGCGCCGAGTTCCGCGGCCTGGTGGCGACGATCGTGGCGATCGGCCAGACCTTTCCGCCGGTGGCGGTGCTGGCGGTGGCGGTGCCGGCGATCGGCTTCGGCTTCGATCCCGCCTTCATCGCCCTGCTGCTCTATGGCCTGCTGCCGATCGTCGAGACCACCATGGCCGGGCTGGACGGCGTGCCGGTGGCACTGCGCGAGGCGGCGCGGGGCCTCGGAATGAGCGAAGGGGCGATCCTGCGCAAGCTCGAACTGCCGCTCGCGGCGCCGGTGATCATCGCCGGCATCCGCACCTCGGTGATCATCAATGTCGGCACCGCGACGGTGGCCTCGACGGTGGGGGCGCGGACGCTGGGCCTGCCCATCATCATCGGCCTCGACGCCGCCAATCCCGCCTACATTCTCCAGGGCGCGGTCCCGGTGGCGCTGCTGGCGATCGTGCTCGATCTCGCCTTCGGCCGGCTGCTGACCTCCCTGCAGCGGTGGCGTCACTCCGCGCCGGGGTGAGGGCCGATGGGCGGTTTACTCAGGCTCACCGCTCCGGCTAGGCTGCGCCCCACCGATTTCGTCGGCTTCCGGCCGGCGAGGAGACGATGACATGGCGGCAAGCAAGGGCATGCCGGGGCGGATCCATCCGGTGATCCTGTCGGGCGGCTCCGGGACGCGGCTGTGGCCGCTGTCGCGGGCGCTCTACCCCAAGCAGCTCCTGCCGCTGCTGAGCGAGCGCTCGCTGCTGCAGGAGGCGGCGCTGCGGGTGGCCGACGGCGCCCGCTTCGCGCCGCCGGTGGTGGTCGCCAATGACGAGCATCGCTTCATCGTGGCCGAGCATCTTCGCCTCGCCGGCGTGGCGCCGGAGGCGATCGTGCTCGAGCCGCTGGGCCGCAACACGGCGCCGGCGGTCTGCGTCGCGGCGCTGCTGCTGCTGGCGCAGGAGACGGACGCGCTGATGCTGGTCCTGCCCTCCGACCATGCCATCGCCGCGGTGCCGAGCTTTCTCGCCGCGGTCGACCGCGCCGCGCGCGCCGCGCGCCGGGAGCGGCTCGTCACCTTCGGCATCACCGCCGACCGGCCGGAGACCGGCTATGGCTACATCCGGGCGGGCGCGCCCATCGCCGGGGCGGACGGCGCCCTGGAGGTCGCCGCCTTCGTCGAGAAGCCCGACCGCGAGCGCGCCGAGGCCTATCTCGCCGCCGGCGACTACTACTGGAACAGCGGCATCTTCCTGTTCCCGGCGGCGCTCTTCGTCGAGGAGCTCGAGCGCCGCCATCCCGCCACCGTGGCCGCCTGCCGCCAGGCCTTCGAGCAGGCCTCCCGCGACCTCGATTTCCTGCGCCTCGACCGCGCCGCCTTCGCCGCGGCCGAGAACACCTCGGTCGATTACGGCGTCATGGAGCACACCGCACGCGCCGCCATCGTGCCGGTCGACATGGGCTGGAGCGATGTCGGGACCTGGGATGCGCTGTGGCAGGTCAGCGGCAAGGACGCCGCCGGCAATGTCGCGCAGGGCGACGTGATGCTCGAGGACGCGCGCAACTGCTATCTGCGCGCCGAGCACGGCCTCCTCGCCGCGCTCGGCGTCGAGGATCTCGTGGTCGTCGCCACCGCCGATGCGGTGATGGTGGCGACGCGCGAGCGCACGCAGGACGTGAAGCGGATCGTCGCCCGCCTCGAGCGCGCCGGCCGCCGCGAGGCCGGGGCGCATCCGCTGGTGCATCGGCCCTGGGGCACGTTCCGCTCCATCCACAGCGGCGAGCGCGTCCAGGTCAAGCACATCATGGTGAAGCCCGGCGCCAAGCTGTCGCTGCAGATGCATCACCACCGCGCCGAGCATTGGGTGGTGGTGCAGGGCACCGCCCGGGTGGTGCGCGGCAACGACGAGATCGTGCTCTACGAGGATCAGTCGACCTACATCCCCCTCGGCACCCCCCACCGCCTGGAGAACCCCGGCAAGATCCCGCTCCACGTCATCGAGGTGCAGTCCGGCAGCTATCTCGGCGAGGACGACATCGTCCGCTTCGACGACACCTACGGCCGACGCTGACCGGCGCGCTGCTACCCGTTCGCCTTGTGCCGCAATTCCTCGGTCAGCGCCGACACCCGGCCGTCATGCTGCTCGATCACCGAGGCGAATTCCTGGCGATAGGTCACCGCCTGGCTGATGCCCTCGATGCTGACATCGGCGATCTTGTAGCCGTTGCCGCTCTTGTTCACCTGCCACACCACCTTGGCCGGCGCCTCGCCGTTCGCGCGGTCGATCTCGGTCATGACCATCGCGGTGTTGCCTTCGGCGCGCTGGCCGGTGACCTTGAACTGGGCGCCGCTGTATTGGCGGAAGCGGGTGGCGTAGACCTGCACCATGTAATTCTCGAAGGCGTGGACGAATTGCTGACGCTCCGCATCGCTCGCGGTGCGCCAATAGCGTCCGAGGACGAACTGGGCGATGCGCGGCGTATCGAAATCCTGAAGCGCGATGGTGCGCAGGCGTTGCTTGTACTCGTCCGGCGACAGGCTTTTGTCGCGTGCCAGCTGCAGCACGCTGCTGGCGGTCTGGGCGATGAAGCCGGCGGCGTCCGCGGCCGCCTGCGCCGGGCGCGGCGGCGCCAGGAACGCGACCGCGATGACGAGCCCCAGGACGGGAAGCAGGCGAAGAACGCGCATGGTTGTTCAGACCTCCCTCGATGATGCGCAGCGTCAGGAGGCGCTTGCGTTCGCGACCAGCATCTCGGCCTTGCGGTTGAGCGCATCGACCAGGCCGTCGACCCCTTGCCGTGCCAGGACCGCGCCGAATTGAGCGCGCAGGCTTGCCACCTGGCTGATGGTGCCGGTGAGGTAAACGTCCGCGATCTGCCAAACGTCTCCGTTCCGGCGCATCAGATAATTGATACGGACGTCATCGCCGTTCGACCGGACGATGCGGCTGTCGACCAGCGTCCCGTAGCGATCCGTCTGCTTTCCGGTCACCTCGAGCTTCTCGCCGGAATAGCCGTCGAAGCGGTCGGCATAGGTTGCGATGGTGTAGCGCGCAAAGGCGTCGGTCACGCGCTGCTGCTGCGCCGGGGAGAACTCGGCCCAGCGCGGCCCGACCGCGAGGCGCGCCATGGCGGGAAGATCGAAGCTGCGGCGGATGGCGGGGGCCAGCGCGTCATAGCGCCCCTTCTGCCCGAGCTCCTCGGCGTGCTGCATGGTGTCGAGCAGCGTGACGTAGAAGCCGCGGATGGTGTCTTCCGGGCCGGTCGTGGCGCGCGCATGAGCCGGCGCCAGCGCCATGATAAGGAGAAATGCAAGACAGAGGCCGGCAAAACGCCGCATGATCGAACTCCTGATGTTGCGATCCCATGTGATGGGGCGCGGGCCCTTTTCAAGGTCCGGAGTGTTCACGCCGCGCCGCCGTTGCCGGAATGCAACGCCGCTCCGCCGCTTCAGGAGGCGGCCTTAACCGGTTGACCCCATTGGGCGAAGCCCTGGCCGGCTGCGGCGAGGCGCCGCAGCAGCGGCGCCGGCTCCAGCGCCGGCTCGTTGAGGCGGCGGGCGAATTCGGCCAGCCGCGCCGCGATCCGGTCGAGACCGATGCTGTCGGCATAATGCATGGGGCCGCCGCGATAGATCGGCCAGCCATAGCCGTAGATCCAGATGACGTTGATGTCGCCGGGCCGCAGCGCCACGCCCTCCTCGAGAATCTTGGCGCCCTCGTTGATCATGGGATAGACCAGCCGCTCCAGCATCTCCGCTTCCGCAATCGGCTGGCGCTCGACGCCGAGCGCCTTGGAGACGCCGATGATGATGCGCTCGACCTCGGGGTCGGGCAGCGGCGCGCGGCTGCCCGGCTCGTAATGGAAATAGCCGGCGCTGGTCTTCTGTCCGAGCCGTCCCGCCTCATAGAGCGCGTCGGCCACCGGCGCCTTGGTGCCGCGCGCCTGGCGGACGCGCCAGCCGACATCGACGCCGGCGAGATCGCTCATGGCGAACGGCCCCATCGGGAAGCCGAAATCGGTCAGCACCTTGTCGACCTGCTGCGGCAGCGCGCCCTGGATCAGCAGCCGCTCGGCCTCGCGGCCGCGCTGCGCCAGCATGCGGTTGCCGACGAAGCCGTCGCACACGCCGACCAGCACCGGCACCTTGCGGATGGTCTTGGCCAGCGCCATCGAGGAGGCGATCACCGGCTTCGACGTGGCGCTGCCGCGGACGATCTCCAGGAGGCGCATGACATTGGCCGGGCTGAAGAAATGCAGGCCGATGACGCTTTCCGGCCGCTTGGTGGCGCGGGCGATGGCGTTGACGTCGAGGGTCGAGGTGTTGGTGGCGAGGATGGCGTCGGGCTTGGCGATGCGGTCGAGCGTGGCGAAGAGCTCCTTCTTCAGCGCCATGTCCTCGAACACCGCCTCGATGACGAGATCGGCATCGGCGAGGTCGTCATAGGATACCGAGCCGGTGATGAGCGCCATGCGCTTCTCGATATCCTCCTTGGTCATGCCGCCGCGGCTGGCGCTGATCTCGTAGTTCTTGCGCACCACGCCGAGGCCGCGCTCGAGCGCCGCGGCATTGGCCTCGATGACGGTGACGGGAATGCCGACGTTGGCGAAGTTCATGGCGATGCCGCCGCCCATGGTGCCGGCGCCGATCACCGCCGCCTTGCGGATCGGCTTCACCGGCGTGGCGGCGGGGACGTTGGGGATCTTGTTGGCCTCGCGCTCGGCGAAGAAGAAATAGCGTTGCGCCTGCGACTGCGCGCCGCCCAGCAGCTTGACGAAGAGCTCGCGCTCGCGCTGCAGGCCCTGCTCGAAGGGCAGAGTCGCGGCGGCCTCGACGGCATCGACGCAGGCTTGCGGCGCCTCGAGCCCGCGTTTGCGCCGGGCAAGCGCGCCGCGGTAGTTCTTGAAGAACTCCGCATCGGCCACGGCGAGCTTGCCGTTCATGTCGCGGATGCGCTTCAGCGGCAGGCGGTCGCGCACGGCCTTCTCCGCAAACGCCAGCGCCGCGGCACGCAGCTCGCCGGCGGCGACCTCGTCGACCAGCCCGGTCTCCTTCGCCTGCCTGGCGCCGATGGGATCGCCGCTGGTGATCATGTCGAGCGCCAGTGCCACCCCCACGACGCGCGGCAGCCGCTGCGTTCCGCCGGCGCCGGGCAGGATGCCCAGCTTCACCTCCGGCAGGCCGAGGCGCGCATCGGCGCTGGCGACGCGGTAGTGACAGGCGAGCGCCAGCTCCAGCCCGCCGCCGAGCGCGGTGCCGTGGATGGCCGCGACCACCGGCTTCGGGCTGTTCTCGATCGTGTCGATGACCGCGGCAAGCCCGGGCTCCTTCATCGGCTTGCCGAACTCGGTGATGTCGGCGCCGGCGACGAAGGTGCGCCCGGCGCAGATCAGCACGATGCCGGCGACATCCGGCGCGGCGATGGCCGCGTCGAGCTGCGACTTGATGCCTGAGCGCACGGCGTGGCTCAGCGCGTTTACCGGCGGGCTGTCGACCGTGACGATGGCGATGGCGCCCGCGTGCTCGCTGCTGACGACCTGGCCTGGCTCGGACATGGGTTCCTCCTGCCTTTCTTGTGCTTCCTGCCGCAGCGCCAAGGGTCGGGTTCCGCCTCGGCCCTGTCAAGGCCGCGGCTCGCTCCGCCGGGCATCGCCTCGTCCGATGGGGCGAAACCCACGGGGCCCCAAATAGCCGAGCGGCCGAAGCTGCACTGGCGCAGATAAAGCGGTAAGCTTGGACATCGTCGAGGTGATCGGAGCGAACCTTGCTGGTGCTTCTCGTCGTGCCTGTTGGACTGGTGCTGTCGGCCGGCATCTATTGGAGGCTTCGCCGGCGCGCGAGCCGGCGGTTGGCCCGTAAGCTCGAGATCGCCATCGACCGGCATTTCGACATCCTGGCGAGGGTGCGCGCCGACGCGCTCGGCTATGATGCGCGCGGCCGGTTGGAGTCGCCGGAGTGGCAGCAGGAGATCGCGAGGTTCCTCGACAGCCAGGTCTCCTCGCAGTTGGATTCCGGGGAGCTGCGGCGGCTGGAGCGCCAACGGCCGCATTTCGCCGCCATGGTCGAGGAACGCGTCGCGGCCGGGTTGGCCCGGCTTCCCGTCTATCAATAGCCGGCTTCCGGTCGGCGCTGCCGCTGCCACAAAAAGCTCGCTCTGCGGGGATTGTCAGTCCGCCCGCCCGGCGCCATCTTTGCCCGCGTCGAGCAGCAGGAGCCGGTCCGGCCGAAGTCGCATGAGCATTCTTACGGGTTTCGGCGATCTCGCCGTCCTGCTGCCGGCATCGACGGCGATCCTGGTCTGGCTGCTGGCGATTGGCGCGCCCGGCGCCGCCGCGCGGTGGGTCGCGGCCGTGGCGCTCTGCATGGGCGGCATCGGCCTGCTCAAGGTCTACCTCTTCGCCTGCGCGGCCGGGGCTCCGGTGCAAAGCCCGAGCGGCCATTCCGGCGTCGCCGCCCTCGTCTATGGCACGCTCACCGCCGTGCTCTCGGCGCGGCTCGCCGGCGGCGCGCGGCTCCTCGTCCGGATCGTGGGCGCGCTGTTCATCGCCGGCATCGCGCTCTCGCGCCTGGCGCTGGGCGCGCACACCCCGCCCGATGTCGCGACCGGGCTGCTGATCGGCCTGGCGACGCTCGCCTTCTTCCTGTGGGAAGGGTCCGGCCGGCGCGTTCCGGCGCCGTCGCTACGGCCGCTCTTCATGGCGGTGGTGGTCATCGTCGTCGGGCTGCAGGGCCATCGGCTCCATGCCGAGGAGATGCTCCATGCCATCGGCCAGCATCTAAAGGCCAATACCCCTTTTTGCCCGACGCCGACCGTCCCGACGGTGCGTTAATCATGGGCGGCAGGTACGGGGCGGCTGTGGATTAAGCACTTCTCAACGCCGGCGTGCTCTGCTTGGGGCCGAGACGTTGGGAGAGACGAACATGGCGATTGCGGCATATGAAGATGGGCTCCCGCAGGCGCGCCGGCGCTCGGTGGCCGCTGCCTCGCCGTCCCCCGCTGTCATCGGTGCCAAGAAGCTCGCCATCTGGCTGGTCGCGGCGGCCCTGCCCTGGGCCGTCATCATCGGCGCCGTGCGGCTCGCGGTCGCCGCGCTGAGCTGAGCCGCGCCCGCGCTGCCGGGCGCTCTTTAATCATCCCTTTACCGTCGTGACGAGGGCGCCCCCGAGCGGGAGCATCCTACGTCATCGGTGTACGCCCCCGACATAAAACTCGCACTGCGTCAATGACGTAGGGGCGACGTAGGGCCGCCGACATCGGCCCCCGGACCCATGGTAGGGGTGCGCCCCTCGGCCGCCAAGGCTCGCCGCGGGCAAGCGGTCAGCGCGCGTCGGCGAGGGTCGTCGCAGCGGCCGGCAGGATGCTCACCCAGAGCGTCGGGTTGCGCTCGCTCTGACGCGCCAGCCAGTGATAGGGCAGGCGCGTCCAGTCGACCACCGGCGCCAGCCGGTTGTCGAGCACGAGATCGCCGGCATCGGTCCGCACCACCAGCACGAGATGGCCCTCGCCGCCCTCGGTGAGGGCAGCGGTGAGCAGCAGCGCCTCGCGCGGCCAGCCGAGCGCGATGAGCGCGCGGCGCTTGGCGAGCGCGAATTTGTTGCAATCGCCGGTGCCGTCGGTGGGGTAATCCCAGACATGGGCGGGGTTCTCGCGCGGCCGGATGCTGCCGTTGACCTCCGCCTGCACCGCGTCGAGCTGCCGGCGCCGCTCCGGCGTCAGCGCCACGACCACCGGCGCGGGCGAGGTGCCGACGCATTCCTGCAGGTGGCGGACGCAGAAGCCGATGAACCCCACCGGCGGCACCGCGGCGGCGCCGGTGGCCATCGGCGCGGCACTCGCGGGCAGCGCGAGCGGCAGGGCACCGAGAAAAAATGCAAATAAAATTGAAGACTTCCGGCGCATGACGGCACCTCCAATGCCCGTAACACTGGAGGTGTCTTCTTAATTCGCTCTGAAATCTAAAGTTAAGTATTGTAGAAGACCAATAAAACTAGAAGTATATTGTATGATTATTTGGCTATAATTTTCCGAATATTTATGCCGTGTTTTACCGATCGAGCGCGGCCGCGCCGGTAGAGGGAGTGGCATATATTTCGTGCGCATCGCCGCCGCAGTGCAGCAAAAAATCGGTAACAGACGGCATTTCAGAACGTGCAGGTTGGGTCGCATTAACCAAAGGGCGCGTTACTACGGATTTTTTCGCCAAATGCTGTTGAAGTCAGTTAGCGAATCGTTTATGCTGCAAAGCAGTAATCGGGTTACAATAATCAATCAAAAATTGCCGGGAAACGGGCCAGTTCGTCGGGCGGAACGGGAAGGCACGAATGTTGACCGATGCAGTATTGGAAAGAGGCGGGAAGCCCGCCTCCGCGGCGGCCAAGAGCGGCAGCGCCGCCCTCCCGTTCGGGGCCTCCCCCCGGTCGGGCCGCTTCGCCCAGCGCTACCGCAAGTTCTCGGGCATCCGTGCGGTGGCCCTGCTCGGCGGCGATCTCTCGGCCTTCTTCGTCTCCTCGCTGATCGCCACGGCCTGCGTGGCGCTGAGCGCCGCCTCGACGGTGCCGGTCACCCTGGCGCGGATCGAGGCCTTCGGGGTCGGCTGGCATGGCTGGGAGACGCTGCTGGTCCTGGCCGTGCTGCTGTCGCACCTGGCCGGGCGCGGGCATTACACGCAGCGGGTGCCGTTCTGGACCGAGCTCGGCGATCTCGTGCGCTCGACCGGGATCGCCCTGCTGTTCGATTTCGTTCTCACCACCAAGGTCTACGCCATCACCTTCTCGACCGAGGCGATGCTGCGCTGGGTGCTGTTCGTGCCGGCGGTGCTGGCGTTGCGCTCGCTCGCCCGCGTCGCGCTCGACCGCGCCGGGTTCGGCTCGCTGCGCACCATCATCGTCGGCGAGGGCGGGGCGGCGCGCGCGGCGAGTGCGGCGCTCTCCTCCGACAAGTCGCTGGGCTATGACGTGGTCGCCGCGGTCGGGCTGCATGCGGTGCCGGGCTCGGCCGACGGCCGGTCATGGCTCCGGCTGCTCGAGGTCTACCAGGCGGATTTCATCGTCGTGGCGCTGGGCGGCGAGGAGACGCGGGAGGCGCAGGGGCTGCTCGCCTCGCTGGCGCTGGCGCGGGTGCCCTTTGCCGCCATCCCGACGGTGGGCGGCCTGCCGGTCTTCGGCTTCGACGCGCAGTATTTCTTCAGCCACGACGTCATGCTGCTGGTCAACCGCAACAACCTGCTGCGGCCGCTCAACCGGCTGCTCAAGCTGGCCTTCGATTATGTCGGCGCCCTGCTGATGCTGCTGGCGGTATCGCCGCTCTTCGTGATCATCGCGCTGCTGATCAAGCGGGATGGCGGCCCGGTCTTCTACGGGCATCAGCGGATCGGCGCCTCCGGCCGGCCCTTCGCCTGCCTCAAATTCCGCTCCATGACGGCCAATGCCGACGAGGTCCTGCGCTGGCTGCTCGAGCGCGATCCCGCCGCGGCCGAGGAATGGGAGGCGACCCAGAAGCTGCGCGACGACCCCCGGGTGACGCGGATCGGCCGCTTCCTGCGCGCCACCAGCCTCGACGAGCTGCCGCAGCTGCTGAACGTGCTGCGCGGCGAGATGAGCCTGGTGGGCCCCCGTCCGATCGTGGCGGCGGAGCTGGCGCGGTATGGCGAGAGCCTGCCGTTCTATGCCGAGGCCAAGCCCGGCATCACCGGCCTATGGCAGGTCAGCGGCCGCAGCGATACCTCCTACGAGCGGCGCGTCGAGCTCGATGTGTGGTATGTGAAGAACTGGACGCTGTGGCACGACGTCGCCATCCTGATCAAGACGCTGCCGGCGGTGCTGCGGCGGCAGGGGGCGGTGTAGCAAGACGCGGCGCGCCAGCCCGGCAAAGCCCCTTTCAGGGGCAGGCCTCTCCCGGCCATGACTGCAGGATGATCGACGTCACGGAACGCGCCTGCTTCAGCCAAGAGCGCTGTCCATAGGCTTGCAGGATGCCACCCGGCGTCGCCATGCAGAACGGTGCGTATTCGGCCCGGAAGCGGTCGCTCTCGAGCAGATGATCGAGAACGATGTCGATGAAGGGGTCGATCGTCACCTCGCGCGGGCAGGCATTGACATCCCGCTCGATGCTCGGCGACACGATGGTCGGCCGGGCCGCCCAAAACACGCCGGGAGCGAAGGCGCTATGGTCGCGGATGCCGGCGCGGCGTGTCGTGGCATGGGCCATCTCCACCCAATTCAGACCCAGGAGATCCCAGACGCGGCCGTTGAAATAGAGCTGCGTCCCGCCGGCCGCGGTCACGCCAAGGGTGAAGGGCGCGACGCGGGGCGCGATCTCGTTGAAGGTCAGCGCGATATCGCGGCCTTCGCGCGCCTTCTGCATTTCCGAAGTCATGAAATTCGCACGGCGGTAGTGGTCCATGCGGATTTGCGCGTAGCCGACGATCATGGCGGCGACGATCACCAGCGTGACAAGACGCGGTGTTTCCCACTCGGCGGGGAGCACCCGCTTCAGGAGAAGCAGGGCAGGCAGCGCCAGAAGCGGGTAGATCGGCTGGTAGAAGCGAAAGGAGCCGAAATGATCGCCCCCGATGCCGATATACATGGCGAGGACGCCGGCAATGGCGATGCCGAGAAACAGCCCGGCGGCGTTGGCGCCTTCGCTGTCGCCGGCAATGCCGGAAGCCCACGCCCTCCTGCCCGCCAACCAGCAAAGCTGCCCCCAGAGCAACAAGGCGAGCGCGCCGAGCAGGACGGCGACCAGCGGCTGGCCGGCAGCGAATTTTGCGAAATAAACCATGCCGGCCTTGAGATTGTCCAAAGGCATGGACGACACTTTGGCGTAGAAAGTATTCGGTACGGGATAGCCGAAGTAAGCGAGCCTGAACGCGATGAGCCCTGCCGCCGCCACGACGCTGGCGATCAGCGGCATGCCGAGGACGAGCAAGGAGGTTGCCGGGCGTCGGCGCGACCGCCAGTCGAGCAAGCCGCCCAGGACCAGCAGTCCCGGCGCCACCGCCATGCCCTCCGGTCGGATCAGCACGAGAGCCGCCGCGGCCGGCACTGCGGCGGCGATAAAGGCGGCCGCGCCGATCCGGCCGACCAGGCGACCGACAATGAGCCATACGAGACAGAGGAAGGCGGCAGACCAGATGCCGACATCCATCAGCGACCAGGTCGTCCAGACATAGAACTCCGGCAGCAGCACCAAGAAGGCGATGGTGGCGGCGACCAGGAGCCATGATCTGCGTCCATCCCCGAAAAGCAGCAGATCGTAGATCCTGAGACAAAAGTAAATCGAAGCCACGCAGAGAAGAACGGCCACTGCGAAAATGATCGCCGTCGGATGCGCGCTGAGGGCAAAGGCGACCGAATTGATCGCGGTCCAGGCAAAGGAGGTGGCGCCCTCCACGCGCTCGAAGCCGGGCGTGTAGACCCAGCCGGCTCCGGCAGCGAGATTTCTGGAATAGACGAAGCTGATCTCGGCGTCGTCGATGCCGGTCAGCGGCAGGACGGGCACGGATACTGCGCTCAGCAGTATCCCCGCGAGCGCGATGCCGATCGATAGCAATAAAATGCTTGAGCGACTTCGGAACATGCCGGACAGAGGGCAGCGATTTTTACTTGCTGATCCTAGCCAGCTCCTTCGCGGCTGTCCATCGGGCGGGCTGCGCGAAGCGGCGAAATACGGCATGCCGGGCCGGTGTTTAGGAATTCTCAACGGAGCGCCGCGTATCGCGAAGCCGGTCTTCAGCGCCCAAGTTTTAAATTAATCCGCCGCAGGGGATGTGCTAGGATCATGACGTCGCAGCCGGCCTTGATATTCTATTTTCGGCCGTCGCCACCTGCGGAGTACTTTCTTTTGGAGGCAGGCACTTTCGGCCGAGAGGGGACGGGAGAGCCCCCGCTGGTCGTTGATCTCGACGGCACGTTGGTCAAAAGCGACATGCTGGTCGAATCATTCTTCGCCCTGATGGCATCGCGGCCGGTGCGTGCGCTTGGCGCCGTGCGTGCGCTGATGCGCGGCAAGGCGGCGTTCAAGCAGCGCATTGCCGCCGATGCGGCGTTCGATGCGAAGCTGCTGCCGGTCAACGAGCCGCTGCTCGATCTCATTCGCGCGGAGAAGGCGAAAGGACGCAAGATCTACCTGGCCTCGGCCGCGGATCGCCGCCACGCCGAGGCGGTCGCGGCCGAGCTGGGAGGATTCGACGGCGTCTTCGCTTCCGACGGGCGGACCAATCTCGCCGGGCCGGCCAAGGCCGAAGCCCTGTGTGCCGCGTTCGGCGCGGGCTGCTTCGATTATGCCGGCAACGGATATGTCGATTTCGCCGTCTGGGAGAAGGCGCGGGACGTGCTGGTGGTGACCGGGAGCGCGTCGATGCTGCGCGCGGTGAGACGGCGGTTCCCGCATGCCCGGCAGCTCGGGCAGCCGTCGCAGGGCCTGAAGCCGTACACGCGTGCGCTGCGCCTGCATCAGTGGCTGAAGAACTTCCTGATCTTCGTGCCAGGTCTGGCGGCGCATCAGCTCGGTCTCGCGACGTTCGGCCATCTGGCCGTGGCCTTTCTCAGCTTCAGCTGCGCGGCATCGAGCGCCTATCTGCTGAACGATCTGCTCGATCTCTCCCACGACCGCGAGCATCCGTCGAAGCGCCACCGGCCGCTCGCCTCCGGGGCTGTCCCGCTCGCCTCGGCGCTCGCCATGATCCCAAGCCTGCTGCTGGCGGCGCTGGCGCTCTCGCTCGCGCTGCCGCTCCGGTTCACGGCGCTGCTCGCCGGCTACTATCTCGTGACCGTCGCCTATTCGCTGTGGATCAAGCGACGGATGACAGCCGATGTGATGACGCTCGCCTGCCTCTATGGCTTGCGCCTCGTCGCGGGCGGCGCCGCCGTCGAGGTGCCGTTGTCGCCTTGGCTCATCGCCTTTGCCACGTTCTTTTTCCTCTGCCTCGCCATCGTCAAGCGCTGCACCGAGCTGATCGGCCGCAGCGACAGCGAGGCCGGGGATCCCGGGGGACGCGGCTACCTGCTTCGCGACCTGCCGGTGCTCGAGGCCATGGCGGTTGCCAGCGGCTATGTCGCCGTCATGGTCTTTGCGCTCTACCTCAACAGCGTGGTTGTCGCCGAGCTTTACCGGCATCCGATGCGGCTTTGGCTGATCTGCGTCGTGCTGCTGTATTGGCTCAGCCGGGTCTTCGTCCTGATGCGGCGCGGCGAGATGCATGACGACCCCGTCGTCTTTGCCGCGACGGACCGCATCAGCCTGGTGTGCGGAGCCGCGGTCGCGGCGATCGTCGCTGCCAGCCTCTAGAGATGCTTCGCGGCGCCGTCATCGCCCTGAAGTATGCGCTGTTCGCGGCCGTCGCGACCGGCGTCAACCTCTCCAGCCAGTGGATCGGACTGCAGCTCTACAGCGGTCCCTGGTCGCTGGCGGCGGCAATGGCGGCGGGCACGGCCACGGGCCTCGCCGCAAAATACCTTCTCGACAAACAGTGGATCTTTTACGACGCGGATTCCGGCGTCTCGGCGCATGCCCGCAAGTTCTCGCTCTATACGGTGATGGGCGTCGTCACCACCGCGATCTTCTGGGGCATGGAACTGACGTTCAATGCGATCGAATTCGGGAAATCGATCGCGCTTCCTCGGCGCCGTCCTGGGGCTGGCCATCGGCTACTTCGTCAAGTATCACCTCGATCGCCGCTTCGTTTTCGAGCCCGGGCGATGATGCTGTCGGGGTGGGGCCGCTTTCCGCGCGTGGAGTGTCGCTGGCTCGACCCCGGGTCGGCGGATGAGGCCGTCGGCCGGGTGCGCAGCGACGGCTCGCTCATTCCCCGCGGCAATGGGCGCTCCTACGGCGATGCGGCGCTCAATCCCAGGGGCACCCTGTCGCTGCTGCGCAACAACCGAATGCTCGCCTTCGACGCGGCGACCGGTCTGTTGACCTGCGAGGCCGGCCTCCTGCTCGCGGACGTCCTGGATGTCTTCATGCCCCGCGGCTGGTTTCCGGCGGTGACGCCGGGAACCAAATTCGTCACCATCGGCGGCATGATCGCCGCCGATGTCCATGGCAAGAACCACCATGGCGTCGGCTCCTTCGGCGCGCATGTGGACGCCTTCGACCTGGCGCTGGCGGACGGTCGGGTCGTCCGCTGTTCGCGACAGGAGAACGCCGAGCTCTTTGCCGCGACCCGCGGCGGCATGGGGCTGACGGGTCTCATCCTTCGAGCGACGTTCAAGCTCATCCCGATCGAGACGGCCTTCATCAGACAGGAGGCGGTCCGTGCCGCCGATCTCGACGACGCCATGGAACAGCTGGAGGCGTCGCGCGGCTGGAGCTACACGGTTGCCTGGATCGACTGCTCGACGCGGCGCGGAGGGTTGGGCCGATCGATCCTCTATCGCGGAGAGCATGCGCGCCGGGACGAGCTTCAGGCGGTCCAGGCCGAATTTCCCCTTGCCGCACCGCGCCGCAGAACGAAGTCGGTGCCGATCGACTTTCCGTCCTTCGCGCTCAATCCCTGGACGGTGCGCGGCTTCAACGAGATGTACTATCGGCTGGCCAAGCCCGGCACCACCCTGATCGATTACGACAGGTACTTCTACCCGCTCGACGCCATCCTCGACTGGAACCGCCTTTACGGCGCGCGCGGCTTCGTCCAGTACCAATGCGTGCTGCCGAGAGCGGCGAGCCGCGCGGGCCTGGGCATGCTGCTGGATCGCATCACCGCCGCGGGGAGCGGGTCGTTCCTGACGACGCTGAAACTGCTCGGACCCGAGGCGGGATACCTGTCGTTTCCGCTGGAAGGCTATACGCTGGCCCTCGACTTTCCCGCCACCGCGCAGACGATGGCGTTGCTGCGCGAGCTCGACGCCATCGTCGCCGATCACGGCGGCCGGATATACCTGGCCAAGGACGCGAGAATGGACGCGGCCATGCTGCGGCGCTCCTACGCCGCTCTCGGCCGGTTCGGCGCCGTCCGCGCCAGCGTGGACCCGTCGAAGAAATTCTCCTCCCTGCTGTCGGAGCGGCTGAACCTTTGAGCGACGCACCTGCCTCCGTCCTGGTCCTCGGCGCCGCCTCGGATATCGCGCGCGCCCTCGCGCATGCCTATGCCAAGGCGGGGCGCCCGGTGATCCTCGCCGCGCGCGACTGCCGGCAGCTCGAGGCGGACGCCGCCGATCTGCGCTTGCGCTACGGCGTGGCGGTTCGGCTGGCGGAATTCGATGCGCTCGACACCGCCCGGCATTCGAGCTTTCTCGACGCGCTGGGGGAGCTTCCGGCGAGCGTCGTCTACGTGGTGGGGCTGCTCGGCGATCAGCTCGAATGCCAGACGGATTTCGCGGCGGCCGAGCGCGTGATCCGGACCAACTATCTCGGTGCGGTCAGCGTGCTCGGCGATGTGGCGAACCGGATGGAGCAGAGGGGCGGCGGCTGCATCATCGGCATCAGCTCCGTTGCCGGCGACCGCGGTCGCGCCTCCAATTACATCTACGGCTCGGCCAAGGCGGGGTTCACGGCGTTTCTTTCGGGGCTGCGCAACCGGCTGTCGCGGGCGAATGTCCGCGTCATCACGGTGAAGCCCGGCTTCGTCGCGACACGCATGACCGCCGAGATGGCGTTGCCGAAGCGGCTCACCGCCAGCCCGGGGGAGGTGGCGCGGCATGTGCTGCGGGCGGAGCGGCGCGGGACGCCGGTGGTCTATGTCCGCCCGATCTGGCGTCTGATCATGCTGGTGATCCGCATGCTGCCGGAGGCCGTGTTCATGCGGACGCGGATCTGAGATAGATCCGCGTCACGACGGACGGATCACTGCCCGGCGCGGCTCGGCCGATCGGCTGCGATCACGCCAAATCTCCGAAGAGCCGCAGCGACGTCGGCCACCGCGATCGCACCCATCGAATCCGGCGGCGAGGCCGGGTACTCGAAGCCGAGGTTGAGATATGCCCCGCCCTGGTCCAATCCCGGTCCCAGTACCGCTGTCTTGTCGCCGCGGGGCCCCCATCGGGCCGGGTTGGTCGGGCCGTGCAGCGCGATGGTCGGCACACCGAGCGCGGCCGCAACGTGCATGGTGCCGGTGTTGACGCAGACGACCGCAGCAGCGCCGGCGATGATCACCGCTGTTTCCCGCAGGGTTGCTATGCCCGCCGCCACGCGGATCTCGGGGCGCCCAATGGCGTCCGCCAGGGCTTCGGCCCGCGGCCGGTCGGCGGGCCCGCCGGTAATGATCACCGTGTATCCTTCGGCGGCCAGCAGGCCTCCGAGCTCGACCCAGCGGTCCTGAGGCCATTCGCGCAGATGAGCGCGATAGCCGGCGGCCCAGGGATGGAAGACGACAAGGCGGTCGCGATGGTCGCGCCGCGCCTCGGCGCGGATACCGTCGCTCAGGCATGGTTCGCGCGTCGAGGTGATCCCCAGCGGCTCCAGCAGCGCTCTGAAATTATCGATCTCGTGCCGGCCGGCGGAATGAGGCACGGCAACGTCATAAGCAAAGTGCCGCCGCTGGCCGGGGGTGCGAAACCCCACGGTGCATCCCGCGGATGAGCAAGCGGCAAGCAACGCACTAATGCGGGACCATTGACCGAAATCCACCAGAATATCGACGCGCCTGTTGCGTATCGCCGTGATCGCGGCCAGCGGGCGCGTGACGGGAACGGTGACGATTTCGTCCAATCCATCGATAAGGTCGAACGTGCCGACGTTGGCTCCGGCGGCAAATCCGACCAGCGTCGCCTGGGGGAAAACACGTTTCACGTCCTGCAGAGTTGCGGCGGCCAGCACCGTATCGCCGATGGCTCCAAGCATGAGGAGGCCGACGGAGCGGATGCGGGGAGGCAAGCGCCGTTTGCCCCGCAGCCCGGCGATGGCGAGCAAAAGCGGAATCCCGACGACCTGATCAATTCGCCGCAGGAAGAGGTTTCCGCGCTCCTTCAACGTTCGTTTCCCTTGCGAAAGTGCGGAGCAGCCGGCGCTAGAGAAAGCCGCGCGCCTCGGCCGGCAGGAAGTCCGCGATGGCGAGGACATCGGCGGTCGGGAAGCAGGCGATGAGCCGCTCGAGGACCCGTTCCGAGCCGGCATGGGTCTCGAGCCATTCATGAACGATCGCGCTCTTCATCGAATGTCCTTTCGTTTCGCACCGGCGTCGCGGCCGGCGAGCTTGCGTCACCAGCGCCGCGACAGCCAAACGATCGTTCTCGCCATGGCGCTGCGCCGGCTTTGCAGCCGCATGTGGCGTACCAGAAACGCGATCGCGCCGCTTGGCAGCGTCCCTAACGACACGAACCAGAGCGCCCAGACCAGCCGTCCGAAGAAGCGGATGTCCGGTGCGCGGAACGCGCTCTTGATGCCAAGCCAGACGAGCCGATCGACCCGATCCTTCGGCAGCGGATGGAGCGCCGGACAGAGCCGCAGCGAGAGAAGCCGCGTCTCCAGATGCTTCTTGTTGCGGACGAGCAGCGTGTCCGCGAGATCATATCCGAGCGCCAGCGCCCGCTCGCGGACGTAGCTTTCGCGCTCGACCTCGTAGGTCACGTTGGCGGCGTATTTTTCCGGCGCCAGATCCAGCTGCGCCAGCACGTTGGCGCCATGCACGCGGTAATCGGCGAGGATATCCGGCAGCGCCAGCACCGGACCGAAGAGCGGCACCAGGCGGTTCAGCAGGCCGTCGGGCGCCCGACGGAATTCCGGTGCCAACGGCATGGCCTCGAGCAGGAACTCGCGCGCGAAGGCATTGCCGCTAGCCACGGGCCAGGCATACGACCCCACGGCCAGCAATTGCCGCCGGGCTTCCAGCGGGTCCCGCCGCAGCCTTCGGGTGTAGTGCGGAAAGGGCATGTGGAGATCTCGCCCCTCCGCATCGATCGTATTCAAGCGGTATTGCACCTTGGCGAGGCCGGGCTTCCAGGCGCGCATCACCATGGCGACGCACTCGGGGTGGAGACGGTCGTCGGCATCGAGAAAGATCACCACCGCGCCGCGGCTGGCGGCAAAGCCGGCGTTGAAGGCGGCCGTCTGGCCGCCATTCGCCTGGAAGATGGTGCGCAGCCGGTCGCCGTAGGAGTGGATGATCGCCCGCGAGTCATCGGTCGACCCGTCATCCACCACGATGATCTCGAGCGCGGGCCAGCTCTGGGCGATGGCGCTGCCGACGGCCGCGAGAAGGAAACGGCCATAATTGTGGTTGGTGATGACCACGCTGACGAGCGTCTGGCGCGAATCGGCGCTGTTCTCGGTCGTGGCGGAGGGCGATGAGGGGGGCGTAGACATCGAGCGGATCCCGCTAGGACCGCCGGCGGCCGAGCGACACGAGCGCCCGCGCCGTCGGGGTCCTGAAATTCTGCAGCCGGAAGCGCGTCACCAGCTGGGTGACGATGCCGACCGGCATGAAGCCGATGACCACGAACCATCCGCTCCAGAGAAGGCGGCCGAAGATGTTGACGTCGGGCGCCGTCCACGCGCTGCGAATGCCGAGGCGCACGAGCTTTGCCGGCGAATCCTCGGGCACGAGATGCTGGTCCGGAGCGATGCGCAGCGAAAGCACGCGGTTCTCGAGATGGTTCTTGCTGTAGGACAGATGCCGCTCGTCGATCTTGTATCCGAGCTCCGCAGCCTTGCCTAGAAAGGTTCGCCGCAACAGCAGGTCATAGCCTATATGCGTGGCGTAACTGGCACCAACCACCTTCTGCTTGGCGAGCGTGTTCGCGCCATGCACGCGATAGGCGCCGAGCGCCTCCGGTATCGTCTCGACGTCGCCATAGAGGGGGGCGCAGAGGTTCAGGTACCCGTCCGCATTGTAGCGGAATGCGAGCGGGATCGGCGTCACGCGGCCGAGATATTCGCGCGCAAAGGCGTTGCCGCTGGCCGGGGCGGAAGGATATTCGGCAAATCCCAGCGCGCGGCGCCTGATCTCTGCCGGCGTGAGGCCGGGCGGGAAATAGGGAAAGGTCATGTCGAGATCGCGGCCGTCGCGATCGACGGTGTCGAGGCGGCACTGGATCTTGGCGATGCCCGGCCGGTAGCGCTCGACGACGCGCTGGGCGCGCGTCGGATAGAGCATGTCGTCGGCGTCGAGCAGGATGACGAGCTCGCCGGTGCTGTGCTCGAAGCCGAGATTGAAAGCCGAGGCCTGGCCGCCATTCTCCTTGCGGAACGCCGTGATGCGTCCGGCGTAGCGGTCAATGACGGCGGCTGAATTGTCGGTCGAGCCGTCATCGACGACGATGACCTCGGTATCGGACCAGGTCTGTGCCAGCGCGCTGTCGATCGCAGCACCTAGAAATCGACCGTAATTGTAATTGACGATGATGATGCTGACTTTCATGGCGAGTCCCCGCGCATCTTATCGGACCACTTGGTCCGTTTTTTGTCGGACTGCGTTTTCTTGTCGAAGCCCCTCGAGCAGTCGACCCAGCACCGCAGCGGCATTGTCCCAGGTGAGCGGTTGCACCTGCCGGCGACCTCGCTCGCGCAAGGCCTCCGCCAGGCCGGGCTCGTCGATGACCCGGCCGACGGTCGCGGCGATCTCCTGGGGATCGTCGGGATTGCAATAGAGCGCCGCGTCGCCGCCGATCTCCCGCACCGCCGCCGCCGCGGCGACCACGGGGCAGGCGCAGGCCATGGCTTCGATCGGCGGGATGCCGAAACCTTCGTAGCGCGAGGGAAAGACGAGGCACAGCGCCGCTTCGTAGAGCGCGCGCAAGGCGGCATCGCTCGTCCGCCCGAGGTAGGTCGCGGGCCGCGGCAGCGCCACGCCGCTGGTATCGAAGGCGGCGGAAGCGACGCTGCCGACGATGGCGAGATCGAGGCCGCGCCCGCTCAGCATTTGCGCCAGGGGCTGAAGCGAGGACAGATTCTTGTGCGCCACGAGGCTGCCGACGGCGAGAACATAGCCGCGCGGGGCGAGGCCGTGCTGCTCGAGGACGCTGCGGTCAGGCGGCACGCGCAGGATATGATCCGCCCCCTCCGGGATGACGCCGATCTCGGCGGCGGGGAGGTGGAGGTGCTTCGCGAGCTCGCCCCGCGAGAAGCGCGAGACGGTGGCAAAGCGCGTCCGCTTCCGGGCCAGGAGGCGCTCCACCGTCTTGTGGGCGAGCCGGTAGGGCGTTGAATAGGCGTCGGGATGGGCGAAGATGCCGGCATCGTGCAGCACGACGAGCTGGCGCGCCGCCAAGACGGGCGCCGTATTGGCGAGGTTGACGAGGATCCCGCCGCGGGCATGGCGCGGCAGCTCGAGCTGCTCCCAGGCATGGCCGCGCAGCCGCCCGACGCGCCGGACGCGGATGCTGCGATAAGCCGGAGGCTCTTGCGACGCCGCGGGCATCAGCAGGGTTGGTCCGTCGCCATCGGCCGGATCCCAGCGGCGGTCGAGCGACGCGACGATCTCGCCGGCGAAGCGCTGCACGCCGGTGACGGCTTGCGACAGGAAGCGGCCATTGAGATAGACCGGCCGCATCAGCGTCGATCGGCGGGGAAGGGGGGATGCAGCACGTGGTCGACGATGACCCCGGTCAGGTCGCCGCGCAGCAGGACCGGCGTCTCGCCCGCGGTCACGTCGAGCCGCGAGATGCCGTGTCCCTGCGGATCGGCGACCCATGGCCGCATGACCGGCCGCCGCCCCGCCTCGTGCAGTTCCACCGGCGCCGCCGAGGCCGATACGCTCGCCAGGCCGAAGCGGCCCACCACGCCCTCCTTGGTCGTCCACAGCGCCCAGAGGTCCTGACCCCGGGCAGTGCGGAAACGCAGCACCCAGTCATCATCATCGGCGGTAGAGACCCGCTCGACGAAGCTCGCCTCGGCGAGCGCCGCGGTGACGTTGCCGATCGCGTCAAAGGCGGGCTTGGGCGTGAGATCCTGCCAGACCAGGCCGAAATTGGGATAGCCCCCGTTCGGGCTCTCGCCGTCATTGCGGAAATCGTACCACCAGACGCCGGCGATGAAGGGCGTCGTGCGGGCCAGCAGCAGGAGCCGCGCCGCAAAGGCCGCCGCTCGGGTGAGGCTGACCCCGCCGCTGAACGTCGACCATCCGGTCTCGGTGACGTAGATCGGAACCGTCTTGCCCCCATTGTGGCGGCGCAAGGCGGCTTCGAGGTCCTTGAGCTCCGCGATCGCCACTTCCGGCGTGCTCCGGTAGGGATGGATCGCGATACCGTCGAGCAAGGGCAGAAGCCCGAGCTGATCCAGCTTTTGCATATCGCTCTCGCGCGCATGCCCTGTGATCATGGCGTCCGCGAGCACGTGGATGCCGGGGTCGATGGCCTTGAGCGCCGGATAGACCGATTTCAGCAGCGCCGCGTACTCGTCCGCCGTGCCCGGCGTGCCGCCGCCCCCGGCATTGTCCCACTCGTTCCAGACCTCGTATTGATGGACCTTTCCCTGGAAATGGCGGGCGACGAACTCGGCGTAGCGCGTGAAGGCGGCGATCGCTTCGGGCGAGCGCGGCTTGTTCCCGCCGTCATAGAGCGGATTGCCGTAGGCGAGGACGAGGACCGGGTCGATGCCGGCGCGGGCCGCCGCGTCGACGTAATTGTCCCAGGCCGGCGGCATGACGAACTGGCCGCGCTGACGTTCGATCGCATTCCAATAGACGTTGTCGCGGATCGAGCGGATGCCGGCCTGCGCCGCCAGCCGGAGGCTGGCTTCCGCGTCGGGCTCGCCTTGCGCGAAATGCGTGGCCGCGCCGGTAATGAAGGGGGGCGCCGGCTCGGGCGCGGCGGCCGGCTGCTGCGCCAGCGCAGGAAGGGGCACGGCGCAGGCAAGGAGAACGACGCTCCGGCAAGCGAGGTGGTGCGCGCGCCGCAAGGCCGCGGCCATGCGTCGGCGCATCACTGAGCCCCCCGCGGCGCGGCGTCCGGGACCGAAAAGAGCGGCGCGGCTCTGGCCGGCGCCGGCCCGGCTTGGGCGCGGGCATCGAGATAAATGCGGGTCGTGCAGCTGACGAGGACGGCGAGCCGCAGATAGAAGTCGATGCTGTCGATCGTCGGAGCCGACAAGATCGCGGCGCTGAGCGTGCCGATGATGGAGCCCCACATCGCTTCCATCGCCATCCGTGCCTCGCCGACCGGGGCGAGCCTGCGCGCCCGCCTGACGAGCGCGCGCGCGCTGAGGGCGAACCAGCAGAGCAGGCGCCAGGCCGGGGATGCCGGCGTTGCCGAGAATGCCGGGGATCAGGCTGGAGCTGCGAAGGCTCCCCCATCCCGCGCCGAGGCCGAAGCTCGGCGCCACCACGGCCAAGGCATCGGCATCCTTGGTCGTCCGCTCGGCATAGGACTGGCTTTCACGCTTGTTGAGCGTTTCGACGATGATCGACTCGATCGTCCCATCGATGCGATTGGCGAGGGAGGGGGCACCGACGGAGAGGAGAAAGTAGACCGTCAACGCGGTGCCCAGCAGGGTGGACACGCCGATCATGAGGGCGAGCAGCACACGCTGCCCCGCGGTCCGCAGCAGGATGACCAGGCTGATCGGGACGAAAACCGCCAGGACCAGGAGGCCCGTCGTCGATGTCGAGAGCCAGACGCAGAGCGATGACGACAGCAGCAGCAGACGCACCCAGAATCCGGCATAACCGCGCATCATCATCCAGAGACAGGCGAACAGCACTCCCGACATGTAGCTCGACAGGGCCGCCGGCTCGGTGAAGGGGCCGTTGATCCGGCTGACGCCGCCAAAGATCTGGGTCGAGGCGATGCCCCAGCGCGGGTTGGAGTAGAGAAAGTCCTCCGGGTAGTAGAGCCCGGTCTGCTTGCTGGCGAACTGCCAGAGGGACAGGACCACGCAAAGATAAGCGGCGACCAGATAGGCGTTGACGAAGCGCATATGATCGGTGCCGGGGCGGCTCAGATAGAGCGCCGCAAAGACGAGAAACGTCGTATCCATCGTGACATAGAGGCTCTGCGTGAGATTTCCCGGGTCCGGCGCAAGAGGGACCGCGACCCCGAATTCGACCTTTTGAGGCCAGACGTTGAATTGTCCCTCGAAGAGGCGCGGAAGAATGAAGGCGCCGGCGATGGCGTATGCGGCGAACAGCACCATCGGCAGGAGCGCTCGCAACGTCTTCCACTCCGCGTCGCGTGGCATGTGGATGACATAATTCATCCCCATCCCGCAGAGGAAAAGCACGCCCGGCAGGAAGCCGGATTGCAGGCCGAAGGGGCTGCCGAGTTTGAGGATGATCGGGGCGGCGGCGCCGAGGACGGAGGCGATGAAGGCGAGCTGCAGCAGCCGGTCGGGCCGGAAGAAGAAGATGAGGCAGAGTGGCAGGAGGACAATTCCGGACGCGGTCAACTGCATAAGCTAATCCCGCAGGACGGCCTGTGTGACGCTGAAGCCATTAGCAAACTATAACACTAAAATGGAACAAATAATTTGCGGAAATACGAGGATTGCGGCAATTCGGCACCCTTGAAGGCTCCCGCTTTGACGTGCCAGCCGCTTCCGACCCGCGACATACTAGGCAGAAACTTTACAGACCATTTCATCATGGGTCAGGCTTAAGCAGGAACCGAGGTTTCCGAGACATGCGTATCACATGACGCCTGGATCGACAGGATGTGGGCTTGACACTAGCCTGGATTTGCGCGACATGAACGGCCGGTTAGTCTGAATCATGTATTTCTTGCCTGTGACTGTCAGGACGGAAGTCCTCGAACATCGCCGAGAAATCTTAATGACAATCGACGTTCATCAGTCTCTAGGCAATGACGAGGGGGGGGCTTCGCATGCCGCGCGGCGTGGGCCATTATTGACGATCGGTGTGCCCGTCTATAATGGCGCGGCGACCCTTCACCGCTGCCTTGACGCGCTTCTAGCGCAAACCGTTCAAGATTACGAAATCTTCATCAGCGACAACGCCTCGTCGGACGGGACGGACAAGGTTTGCGCAGAGTATGCGGCGCGAGATGCGCGAATTCGTTTTTTTCGTCACCCCGAACTTGTGCCCCCGCCGCGGAATTTCGAAAGTCTGCTCGAACGCGCTCATGCGCCATTTTTCATGTTTGCCGCCGCCGATGATGTATGCGCCCCGACTTTCATAGAGAAGAACATCGCTAATTTGCTCGCGCACCCGGACGCCGCATGCAGCATCTCGAAGGTGGCGATGTGGGATGAACAGGGCAAGCTACTGCCATGCGCCGGCACGTATCCGCTGACGCGTGGTGTGAAAGCGAATTTGATCGCTTATCTTCGTCGGCCCGAAGATAATTCGCGATTTTATGGCGTTTATCGAACCGAAGCGCTTCGAAAAAACTTCGTTGCTCGAAATATAGCGGCAGCAGATTGGCTCATTTCAGCGCTGACCTTGCTTCAGGGAAGGCATTTTGAGGTAGATGAGGTACTGCTTCATCGAGAGCTAACGCCCAATGCCGCCTATATGCGGCTAGTCGAGCAACTGCATCCTGACTTTATCAGTCGCTTGATTCCGGGCTACGCCATGTCGCGCGAATTGTTGCGGAAAATCCCTCTGCGCCTTGCGCTGGGGATTCTGCCGAGCGTCTTGGTGCTATGTCTGCGTTCCACCGACATATCGCCTTACCCGGCCGCACGGCAATTTCGGCGCGGGCTCCGAGCGATACGTGGCATTATTCGTCGCATATTCGGTCGCTAACCGCGTGCGCGTTATGTCACTTGTGGACGATCTACGCCGACATGGTCGACCTCGATGCCGCATACGTTATCGGCGCTGATCCAATCTCCCCAAGCCATTCGAGCCAAGCGTAATCGCTCTTGAACATTAGCGGCTTCGAAATCCCGGGTACGGTTGTCCGCCACAAGCAGATTTTTTTGGCCTCCCAGCCGAAAAGTGGCGCTGTGCGGCCAGCAGGCAATGTCATAGCTTTGACCATCGCGGCCGACGACCAGTACCTTCAATCCTGTTCGTAAATCCGGTTGGTGAGGCTATGGGCGCCGCTTTCGAACCGGAGGGCAGCCTGTTTGTTATATACAAGTCGAGGCCAAACCCGCCTCATCGTCTGCCATTGGAGCATGATGGCGTTGGTGCGCAGATGGGGATTGGGAAAGGGCGGGTAGCTCATTCGTTGCTGCCACAGGGTGATGCGGCGCTTGATCGCGCCGAGCGTCCCGCAGATCGAGACGTTGGCATTGCCGGTTTGTCCGATCTCAACCGGATAAAGGCTCTCGTACGAGCCGCTCGCACCAACGGCCCCCACCTCTTCCAGCGACGCCCGGCGATACATGTATTGCAGCCAGTTCCGATCAAGCAATTCGCTATGAGTGTTCAGGAAGCATAGGTACTGGTAGCGTCCATCAAGTCGGCGCGCTGCATGCCAGTAGGATCCGATATCGAAGCCGTGGTTGGGAACGTCGATACGCTTGAACGCTACAGCCGGCGCCGAGCCGATATAGTCCGCGATCGCACGCTCGGAAGGGAAGCCTTTAAGGGCGATCCACAGATCGTGATCGACGCCGCCGGGACAAGCACTGTAGGAGTTGAGCGAATCGCTTGAAGGAGGCGGTACCGTCCGCGGCCCGTGCCAGATAGAGCACGCCGATCTCTGGCTTATCGTCGGATGCCATGGCGGTACTTCATTCTCAGACCAGGAGAGACGCTCAGCCTGTCCTTGCTCTGTCATGCCCGCGTTCAATGATCAGGATGACAATGATCAGGACGAAGAAGCGCTCCACTTGATTAACCCGGGAGATGGAGAAAGACACCGCTATGCTAGGCTCTACTGGCGGGTTTGCCAAACATAAAGCAACGGCTCTGGCCTGCTGAAGGTGCGGAGCCGCGCGCGGCGACTGCCGTCGATAACCGCCAGGAACCAAACGGCGCTGCTTATCCGCCACGATCGTCATCGTAAATTCTCGATAGCGCCTGGTTATGCGGACTGAGGTCGTTTGGGTGCTTCCTCGCTAGCTTTTGCGTTTATCCTGCAGGATAATTATGCTTTTGTATTGCGTGTGATCGGAAAGAGACGAAAGTATGTCAACACCGTCGGGGCAACATATGTCGGGCGTCTGCCCTTGTTGCGGCGCCGCCGCTCCCTGGCTCTTGGACGCGACAGATGTCAATCGGCAAGTCGATGGCAAGATATTTTCCTACCATAAATGTGCCGACTGCGGCCTCGTTTTTCTCCGAGATGCCCCCGCGGATATCGAGAAGTATTACGCTGGCGGATACCAATCGATTCCCACGACGCTTGACGAGTTGAAGACTCTCGCCGCGCGCGAGAAATACCGTATTGAGGCCGTCACTCACATCAAACGCAATGGGACGTTGCTGGAGATCGGCCCGTGGATTGGCATCTTCTGTGCTAATGCGCTTGATGCCGGATTTAAGGTTAAGGCGATCGAGATGAACCAGGAATGTCTCGACCTGCTGACTAACATGCTTCGCATCGATGCCATCCCTTCGAGCGATCCGGCTCAAGCTCTGGCCGAGATGTCAAATTCCTTCGATGTCATTGCGCTGTGGCATTCCATCGAGCACATCCCGAGGCCTTGGGATGTCATCCGCGCCGCGGCGCATCGCCTTAACCCCGGCGGGATCTTATTGGTTGCGGCGCCCAACCCGGAGTCCTTTGAATTCAAGCGGCTTGGCAAGCGTTGGCTTCACCTCGATGCTCCCCGCCACGTCAATCTCCTGCCAATGGGTCTGGTCGAGCAAATAGCCGCAGGAGTGGGCTTGACGCGTTTGAGCGTGACGACACAGGACCGGCTTAGCGATATTCTCAGCAGTGGTGCTTGGGAAGCGTATGCCCGCTCTCTCGCCGCCTCCCTGCCTCCGATCCGCTATGTTCGCGGTCTTACAAGGATTGTGCTTGGTCGCCTTTTCAGAGCCGCCTTCGCCGCACAGCAGAAAAGTCCGGGGCTCGGCTCCGGCTATACGGTCATTCTCCAACGACCTGTTTAACTTTCATATCCCGCCGTACGTATGGTGACCGATCATAGGAAGCAGAATATAATTCGATCTATCGCCTCTTCTCGCTGAAGACGCGCCAACTGAGCCAGTAAAAATTCTGCAACTGCGTGCGCCCGAGCGGCGTCGCCGACAGCGCAGCGACCCCGATCACGCCGCCCGCGACGACCGCGGTCAACCCGGAGCCTAATCGTGTCGCCGGAAACGATATGAATTCGGCGATAAGCGCGGCTACCGCGATCGAGGCGACGAGCGGCATGCCGACATCCTCGACGTACCATCGTCTCGCTTCGCGCCTAAGAAGACGCCGATGCATGAGAGGCACTTGCGTCGCGAGATAGCTGGCGTTGATCATCAACCAGACCGACGCCGCTCCCGGCGCGCCAAAATGGTTTGTCAGTGCAATAAGCAAGGGGACCGTGACGATTGCATAGACCAGATTTGTCGAGAAAGCGAGGCTGGTCCAGCCGTAGGCAACTTGCAAAGAAAACGGGACCAGAACGACGCAATTAAATCCGGTGCCAGCAATTAGCAGTGCGGTGATGAGCGTCGTGCAACTCGCGATTAGCTCGTTGCCGGTCCATGCGAAGATTATCCATTTGGCAAAAAATACCACGGTGATGGATGTCGGCACGATCAATATCGACATTAATTGGGCGCCTCGATGATAAAGCTCGGCAAGCCGGGTCTCGTCCTGTGCCGCAGCGAGGCGCGCAAAAGCGGGAAGTAGCGCCGAGAAGACGGGCGAGGAGGCAAACGTGAGGCTCGCAGCGACGCGACCAGCTAAACTATAGTAGCCGAAATCTTCCAGCGGAAGCAGTTTACTAACGACGATCTTATCAAGGTCGGTGAGCAAAATTGAAATCAGCGCAACAGCGGTGATTCCCCCCGCGAACTTCCATATGCGGCGCACCAAATTCGGCGCAAATCGAGCGGCCCGTGCCGGGGCCAAACAACGCCATAGCAGCACGGCGAGCGACACGGTCTCGCAGAGATTGATGGCGATTTGCCAGATGAAGAACGCGAAAATGGTGGGCGAGACGACGACGAGCACGAAAACCGCCCCGAAACTGCGCAAGCAGGCGAAGGTGAGGCCCATCCACGACTGCAGCACCTGTCGTTCAAGACCCGTAAGGCCCGAAGCGTAAAAGCTCGCTGGCCACCGACAGAAGATCAACGCGCCAATCAGCACGACGGTCGTCCGCAGCTCGTCGGCCGAGAATTGGCCACTGCGAAGCCAGTATCGTGCAATCATGGACGCGCTGAGAATGATCACTCCGCCGATCGCAGCGCCGATCGCCCAATACCCGATTTCCAGGGTGCGCACAAGGTCGCGCGTATCCTGAGCGCTGGTTTCGCGTCTGGAGGATGCCGCCAGTTCGCGCGTCATCGTCGGGCTCAGGCCAAGATCAAGCAGGTTCGCGAAAGTTTCGAGCATGGTCCAGATGCCGATGAGACCATAGCCGCTGACCCCGAGCGCCTGGAGGTAAACCGGGACACAGGCCAAGCTCACCGATACGGACAAAATCTTGCTGACCAGATTGGCGGAAAAATTGTGCCTGACCGACGTTCGTCGCCACAACCATGCCGATGAACGGCCCATGAGATCGCTCCGGTTAGGGCCGGTGGTCACGCCACCAGTCGATCGTCCGCCGGAGACCAGTCTCCAGATCGCAAGCGGGCTTCCAGCCGACCTCCCGCCGTAGCCGGGACACGCTGGGAACGAGATAAGCCGGATCGTTCGGCGCCATCGGCTTGGCACCTAGGGCGATCAACTCCGGCCGGCCAATCGAACGTCCGATGGTCTGCACCACCTCCGCGATCGAGACCTCGCCATCTGCGCCGATATTGACCGGTCCCTCGACACCGCCGTCGAGGAGAGCCGCGAAGGCTTCACCAACGTCCTGGCTGTAGAGGAAGTTCCGGATCTGGGTGCCGGCGCTGCAGGGCGCGCTCTCGCCCCGCAACAGGGCGCGGATGACAGAGGAGACCAGCCGGGATGTCGGCTCGTAGGGGCCGTATTGCAGGAAAACGCGCCCCCAGGCGAGACTAAGCCCCGCGCTCCGGCTGTAGCTGTCGAGCATGCGCTGCAGCGCCGCTTTGCATATTGCATAGGGTGTTGCACCCGCGGGTGCATCAAGGATGCCTGGGGTCGATGTCTCCTCGCAAAGCCGGGCGCGGCTCCAATCATATTCGGCGCAAGTGCCGGCGATAACGGCGCGCCGACCGCCGGCCGCGTGAAATCGCTGCACCAGATGCAGGCTGGCACCTACCCAGGAGAAGTTATCGAGCGAATTCCAATAGGCGCCCGGCACGGTGTACCAAGCGAAATGCAAGAGGTGGCTGGGACGAATCTCTTCGATCAAGCAGGAAACGGCCGCGGGGGCGAGAAGGTCCGCCAGATGCGATGTCGCCCCGGACAGCTCGGCCGGGATGGGCCGACGCGACGACCCGACGGCGTGGACCTGATAGCCGCGCTGCAGCAGCGCCGGAACAGACCAGCGGCCGATGAAGCCGGTCGCTCCGGTGACGAGGACGCTCGGGCCGGACATTCTCAGTGGAGTTCCAACTCGGCGAGCAGCGGATAACTTGCATCCCGCTCGGAGACCACGGAAGGCGCGATCGGCCATTCGATGCTGACGGCCGGATCGTCCCAGCGAAAGCCGCAGGCGTAGCCGGGCGCATAGGGCACCGAGATCATATAGAGAACCTCGGTCGCGTCGGCGAGCGTGACGAAACCATGCGCAAATCCTTTCGGCACGTAGAGTGCCCAATGGTTCTCGGCGGAAAGCTCGACGCCGAACCAGCCCCCAAAGGTCGGCGACTCCCGGCGAATGTCGACGATCGCATCAAAAATCGCGCCGGCGGTGCATCGCACGAACTTGTCCTCGGCATAGGGCGTTGCCTGGAAGTGCATGCCGCGCAGCGTGCCGGCCCGTTCGTTGAAGGATGCGCTGCATTGTGCGACCTCGCTCGACAGGCCATGCGCGGCAAGCTCTGCGGTGCAGAAGGTGCGGGCGAAGAATCCGCGCGCGTCGCGCAGCGGTTCGATGTCGATCACGAAGGCGCCTCGCAGCGGCGTCTCGGTGAAGATCATCGATGGATCTCGATGGCCGGGATGGGGGTGACGAAGCGTCCGCCCCAGCTGCGGCATTCGGCGAGCTGCGCCATGATCTCGTCCTTTAAATTCCAGGGCAAGATCAGCAGATAGTCAGGCTTGGCCGCCATTAGCGTCTCGGGCGCCACGATCGGGATATGAGTTCCTGGTAGTAGCTTGCCCTGCTTGTGGGGATTGCGATCGGCGACCATTGCGATCTCGGCCGGCGTCACTCCGCAGAAATTGAGCAGCGTATTCCCCTTGGCGGCGGCGCCATAGGCGCCGACGGTCTCGCCGGCGGCCTTGACGCGGTCGAGGAAGGCGCGGACAGAGGCGCGGCAAGCCTCGACGCGGTCGGAGAAGTGGGCATAGGTCTCCAACTCGCCGAGCTTCGCCGCCGCCTCGTCGGCGCGGATCTTGAGCAGGCCGGCGCCCTCGGTCATGTCTGGATGATCGGCATGGCAGGCGAAGACGCGCAGCGACCCGCCATGGGTCGGAAGCTCCTTGACATCGAAGGGCCGAAGGCGGTGGCGACCGAACACCTGCTCGATCGCCAGCAGTGAAATATAGGAGAAGTGCTCGTGATAGATGGTGTCAAACTCCACATGCTCCAGCAGCTTCAGGAGATGCGGGAATTCGATCGTCACCACGCCTGAGGGCTTGAGCAGGGCGGCGATCCCGCCGACGAAATCGTTAAGCGCTGGTACATGGGCTAGAACGTTGTTCGCGACGATGAGATCGGCTTGCCGTCCCTCGGCCGCGAGCCGCCGGGCCAGCGTGGTGCCGAAGAACTCGACCAGGGTGGCAACGCCGATCTTTTCCGCGGCGGCGGCTACCGTGTGCGAGGGATCGATGCCCAGCACCGGCACGCCGGCGGCAACGAAGTTTTTCAGCAGATAGCCGTCGTTGCTGGCAAGTTCGACCACTAGGCTGCCGGGGCCGAGCGCGAAGCGCTCGCGCGCCATCTCGCAGTAGCGTCGGGCATGGGCGAGCCAAGTGTCGGAAAAGGAAGAGAAGTAGGCATAGTCGCTGAAAAGCTCTTGCGGCGGGACATCGTAGTCGAGCTGTGCCAGCTTGCACGTGCCGCAGACCCGAACGCGCAGCGGGTAGCGCTTTTCCTGCGCGATCATCGCCGCCGAGGGCAGGTAGGCGTTGGAGGGCGGCTGCACCCCCAGGTCGGCCATGGTAACCGACAAGGCGGATCCGCAGGCTCGACAGGTCTTGGGATCTGCAGTCACGGTATCCTCTGGCAGCGCGCCACGCGCAATGGTATCGGGGTCGACGGCGTCAGGCGGTCGGGACCAGCTCTTCGTACTCGTGGATCTGGTCGAGGCTTAGACGGCGAAGGCGCGCGGCGTCCGCATCGGCGGAGGCGCGATACCAGCGCACCGTCATCGACACGGCCTCGGGCAGGGAGAGCCTCGGGTGCCAGCAGAGGCGCTGACGCGCCTTGCCACTGTCGAGCGTCAGGCGACGTGACTCCCGTAGACCGTCGGCGGCCGGAACGGCTTGCCAGGCGCCCGAGCCCCAGGCGCGGATGATGAGGTCGGCGAGATCGGCGACGGGCACGGAATCCGCTTCCCGGGGTCCAAAGTTCCATGCCCCCGTCCAGGGCGTGCCTTCGCCGTAAAGCCGCTCGGCCAGCATCAGATATCCGCTGAGCGGCTCCAGCACGTGCTGCCACGGGCGCACCGCCTGAGGATCGCGAACTCGTAGGATGTTACCGTGCCGCAGCGCCTCGACGGCATCGGGTACGATGCGGTCCTCGGCGTAATCGCCACCGCCGATCACATTGCCGGCGCGGACGGTCGCCATGGGGATGCCGCTGCCGTCGCCGGGCATCCAGGATTTGGCGTAGGCGCGCGCGACGAGCTCGGCGCACGCCTTGCTGGCGCTGTAGGGGTCGGATCCGCCGAGCGGATCGTCCTCCACGTAGTTGCGCATGATGTCACGGTTGTCATAGCACTTGTCGCTCGTGACCACGACGACGCTGCGCACCGAGCCGCTGTTGCGCGCCGCTTCGAGCAGGTTGACGGTTCCCATCACGTTGGTGGCGAAGGTGTCGACCGGGGTATGATAGGATCGACGCACCAGCGGCTGCGCGGCGAGATGAAAGACCACCTCGGGCGCGGCGGCGTCGAGCGCCTGCGACACGTGCTCGAGGCTGCGCACGTCGGCAAAGCGCGACTGGACCAGCTTCTCCAGGTTGCAAGAGCCGAAGAGGTATCGGTCATCGGCCGGTGGAAGCGCCATGGCGGAGACCTTCGCGCCGAGCTCGTGCAGCCAGAGCGCCAGCCATCCGCCCTTGAAACCGGTGTGCCCGGTGAGGAACACGCGCCGCCCGGACCAGAAGTCGCAATTCACCATCAGCGCCATACCTTCCACGGAGGGTGCTCCGTTGCCCAAAGCTCGTTGAGCAACTGCATCTCGCGATAGGTGTCCATGCACTGCCAAAATCCGTCATGCTGATGGACGGCGAGTTGGCCTCGTTCGACAAGGCGGGAGAGAAGCCCCGTTTCCAAGGGATCACCGTCGCCTTCGATCAGATCGAAGACGGAGGGCTCAAAGACAAAAAAGCCACCGTTTATCCAGCCGGTGCCGACCTGCGGCTTTTCCCGCAGCAACGTTACCTGGCCAGCGTCGATATCGAGCTCACCATAGCGGGAGGACGGGCGCACCGCGGTAACCGTTCCGAGGCGGCCGCTGCGCCAATGGAAGGCTTGCAGGCCCGTGACATCCACATTCGCGACCCCGTCGCCGTAGGTCACCATGAACGGTTCGTCGCCGATATACTGCCTGATCCGCTTGATCCGTCCGCCCGTCATGGTTTTCTCACCGGTTTCGGCGAGTGTGACCCGCCAACCAGCGGCATCGTGGTCGTTGCCGTGGATCTCGATCTCGCGGCTGCCGAGCGTGACGGTAAAGTCACGGTTCTGCAGTTCGTAATTCACAAAGTAGTCGCGGATGGCATTGCCCTTATATCCGAGACAAATAATGAAGTCGGAATGACCATGAGCCGCGTAGAGCTTCATGATATGCCAAAGAATTGGGCGGCCACCGATCTCTACCATTGGCTTGGGCCGGTACTCGGTTTCCTCGCGGAGCCGAGTGCCGAGGCCGCCAGCAAGAATCGCGACCTTCATTGGCTGTCCGAATTGCTGGATTGTTGGTCGCGAATACCGTTAACCCTAGTTTGTGTGCCCAAAATCCCAGTATATGCGATCATGGGATTTAGGTAACATAGATCGCGTTGCGGTGCATCAATTTTTCGCCTGCGGTTGCGGGTGGGCAGATTGCCGCAGCGACCGTATTATTTGCCCATAAGCAGCGAATTTACGCATGGCTGTGGTGCCAAGTCCTGCTCTGTGCCGATGGAGTAGTAGATTTGACAATTGGCGGCGAGAGCGTATATGGAGCGCGACATCGTTTGCTGCGTCGTCGCGGTCTTGATGAATCCTAAAGATGAGAAAGCTCGCCTCGACGGCGAGGATGCGCGTCCGTGGCGACCACGGTTGCGCGTCCTATCCCTGCCCGGTCGGGGATATCGCACCAACCCCTATTTCGACGCCTTCTGCGACGCGCTGAGAGATGCCGCCGTCGAGGTCGTCGCGCCGCGTTCCCGGGCGACGATGATGTTTCGGTTCGACATTCTCCATATTCATTTCCCCGAGCATTACGTGCTCGATCACCCTCTCGGCACGGCCCTGCGCCGCGGCCTGGCGTTTCTCGCCTATGCGACGATCGCCAAGCTGCTGGGGAAGAAAGTGGTCTGGACAGTGCACGACGCGCTGCCGAACCACAGCCGAAACGGCTGGCTGCTGTGGCCGCATCTGCGGTACGTGCGCGCGCTCATCGATGCCTACATTTTCATGAGCCCGGCCTCGGAGGCGCGCTTCTTCGCCGCCTTTCCCCGGCGCGACGGCGTCGCCGTATGGCATCTGCCCCACGGCACCTTCGACATCGCGGCTATGGTGCCGGCACAACGGGACGCGCTGCGGCGCGAGCTGACCGGCGGCGTCGACTGCCTGCTGGTGAGCTATATCGGCGAGATCAAGCCTTACAAGAACGTCGAGGCGCTAGCCCAAATCCCACCCAAAGATCCTTCGGAACGACTAATCAAGGTTTTGGTTGCCGGTCGCGTCCACCCGCGCTGCGACCCCGCTCTCGTCGCGCGGTCGCTGGCCCAGCTCGGCCCCGAACGCCTCGTGCGCCTGCCGGAATACCTCTCCAACGAGCGCATGGCGGAATTGATGCAGGCCGTCGACGTGGTCCTGCTGCCCTACACCTGGGGCTGGAACTCCGGCGCCGTCGCCTTCGCCGTGAGCTGCCATGCCCGGCTGCTGTGCTCGGACTTGCCGATGTTCCGGGAACTGGCGGAGCAACTGGGGCCGCCCTGGGTCTATGTCTACGATCACGCCGCGGCCGACCCGGCCGCGGCGCTGCGCGCGGCCCTGTTCCGCATGGCGCGCGACGCGGTGGATCAGGCGGCGTCTGACCGGCTTCGCGCTTTTCTCGCCGAGACCAGCTTCGCCGCCGGCGGAATTCAGCTACGCGATCTCTATGCGGGTCTGCTGGCGCGATGAACGGCCGAGCCGCGGATCCCGACCGACTGCCGCGCTATGCGACGCCGCGTCCGGCCATGCGCGGGCGCTATCTCATCCGCAATCCGCGCTCGTACCTGACGATCACCGCGATCGACGCCGTTCTCGCGCTTCGCCATCCGCGACGGCCGCCGCCTGTGGTGCCATCGCAGCCGCGCCGCATCCTGCTCGCCGACTGGACGCATCTCGGCAACATCCTCTTCACCATCCCGACGCTTCGCGTCCTGCGGGCGGCTTTTCCGAAGGCGGAGATCGGCTTTCTCGGCGGAAGCTGGGCGCTGCCAGTGCTCGAAGGCACCGGCCTCTGCGACCATTTTCACCTCGTCGACCATTTCAGGCTGAGCCGGGCCGGGGGCAGCTGGCTCGCCAAGATCCGCCGGTATCGCGAGATGCGTGGGCGCGCGGTGGCGCGAGATGCGGGCGCTCGGCTACGAGGTGGCCATCGATATGGACGCCCAGTTCCCGCCGGCTTCGCCGCTGTTCCACGCAGCCGGGATTCCGGTCCGGGCCGGTTTCACCAGCGGCGGCTTCGGGGCGCTTCTCACCCATCCGGTGCGCTGGGTGCACCGGCCGCGGCCGATACCCGACTATTCGCGCGATCTGCTGCTGGCCGTGTGGCCCGGATTGAGCCTCGCCGCAGACGCCTTCGCCCCATGCTATCCGGGACAGCCGCGCGTTCCGCCGCCCGCGGATCTCGTCGGGGAACCTTACATCGTCTTTCACATGGGCAGCGGGGCGCCGCATCGGGAATGGCCCGAGGAAAATTGGCAGGCGGTCGCGCTGGCGCTCGCCACGGACGGCCGGCGGCTGGTGCTGGCCGGCAGCGGCGCCCGGGACGCGGCGCGCATCGGCCGCGTGGCCGCCGCCTTGCCGCCCGGCGCGGCGACCATCCTCATCGACCGCTCATGGCCGGAGTATGTCGCCGCGGTTGCCGCGGCCGCCCACATCGTCTGCCTGGAATCATCGAGCGCGCACGTCGCCGCCGCCTTCTCCGTGCCGACGACGGCGATCTATCCCGGGCTGAACGACCTGGTTCAGATGAGCCCGTGGAACGCTCAGGCGCATGTGTTGACGAATCCCGTGGGCTGCGCCCCTTGCTATCGCAATTTTGGCTGCGAAGCGATGGCCTGCCTGCGCGGCGTCACCCCTGACCAGGTCGTCGCCGCGGTGCGTGGCGCTCTGGGCAAGCGCGAGCCGGCGACGGCATAGCCGGGTCGAGCCGATCCGCAGCGCGCGATCTTTCCTCAGAGAACCCGGACAAGCCGCAAATGCCGGAGCGCCTGCCGCAGCAGTTTCGGCTGCGTCGCCGGGGCGAATTTCCACAGCACCAGCCGCTGTGCCAGCCGCCCGGGGCTGACCGCGACCGCGAGCGCCCACAGCAGAATCGCCAGGCGCCCCCAGAGCGCGGTGCCGCCAAAGATCATGGCGGCGCGGATGCCGTCAACCAGCGCCCTGCCGAGGGTATCGCCTTCGATCGGGTGGCGCGCCGGGGCGAGCTTGATCGAGGCGATGCGCTGCTGCAGATAGTGAAAACTCCGGTTCAGGTTGTCGTCGGGAACGGTGATGCCGACCGAGCGCGCGATCCGCTGAGCATAGGCGAAGCGCCGACGGGTGATCGTGACCTCGCGGCCGAGCCGCGCCAGGTCGAGCGCGGAAAATGCCGCATAGTTCCGGCTGTGCACGCGATAGTAGCCGAGCGGCTTGGCGATGGTGACGATGTCGCCGAGATAGGGGGCGGCGGCGAGGCAAGGCGAATCGCCGGTGTCGCCGCAGGAATTGTCCAAAGGCAGGATCTTCTGCAGGAAGGAACGCGCATAGGCGTTGCCCGAGCCGGGCGGCGTCGGGTAGGCGCTGCCCTTGCTGAGCCATTCGCGGATCTGCGCGGGCGTCGGCACGACATCGAAAGGCGGCAGGACACTGCCGGTCGGATGGCCACCGGCATCGATCCGCGCCATCTGGAACTGAACCTTGCTGATGCCCGGGCGCCACACCGCCGCCACCTCGCGCATCACCGCGGGATGGAGCATGTCGTCGGAATCGAGAAAGATCACCACCTCGCCACGCGACAGCGCGAAGCCCTTGTTGTAGGCGACGCGCTGAGTGCCGCGTTCCTCGAAGAGGAGCGTCGCCCGGTCCGCATAGCGCTCGATCACGGCGCGCGAGCCGTCGGTCGAGCCGTCATCGACGACAATGACCTCCACGAAGGGCCAATCGACCGCGAGCGCACTCTCGATCGCCGCGCCGACGAACTCCTCGTAGTTGTAATTCGGAATGATGATGGAGACGAGAAGGCTGTCTGTGCTCATGTCTCAAAATTTTCTTGCGTTACCAGGGAGCCGGCAGGACGATGCCAGCTCGTTACCGACGATTTCAACCGACAAGGGCTCTCCAGCCCATGCCGAGAGGGGTGCCACGAAGTGCTATCGTGGTGGTGATCGCTACGTAGATCGGTACAAATGATAAAATGCAGTATCGGCGCTCGGCCTGCCGGATATCTGGGGGATCGTAGCCTCAATGAACAGCCTTCTCAAAGAGATCCTAGAAACCGGGCAAGTATCTGATGGAACAGAGATACTTCCGCTTAATTCTCAGATGGACGAACGGGAAGGAACGTTGCTTTCGAACGTCTTCGAGCATGTCCGGCCGACAACGTCCCTCGAGGTCGGATTTGCCTATGGAATTTCGACCCTCTTCATATGCGACGCGTTGGCACGGATCAATCGACCGGCCCGCCACATCGCCATCGATCCGTTTCAATCGTCGCATTGGAAGGGAATTGGCTTCCGCAATGTGAAGCGCGCAGGCTATGAAAAATTCGTGGAATTGCGCGAAGGAGGTTCCGAGATCATCCTACCGCAGCTGCTCGCTGAAAAGACCGTATTGGACGCCGCCCTCATCGATGGCTGGCACACTTTTGATCACACACTCGTCGACTTTTTTTACATCAACAAGATGCTCCGCGTCGGCGGCATCGTCGTCATCGATGATGCGGCATTTCCCTCCGTCGGCAAAGTGATCGATCACGCGCTAACTTACGGATGCTATCGCGTTTTTGCCACCAGCGGCCGCTCTCTGCCCTTTGTCAACGCGCAGGGTCTCCTTTTTCTCCGGCGCTTGGCCTATCATGCCCGTCTGAGGAAGTCGAAATGGCCTTCTGCGGTGGCGCTTGAGAAAATTTCGCCGGATAATCGAAGCTGGGACTGGCATAGACCCTTTTAGCCAAGGCGATCTCTCCGCTGTCTCGACGTCAATCGTGATGACTACCCTCATCACCAAGATGACGCATTCGGAACATCCTGGCTTGATCGTCTCGCGGAGGCGACGTGAAGAATCCGACGCGCGGCTTTTAGGACGCGCATGTTTGGAGGCTAGTGTTTCTGATGAGGGCGTTGAACATTGGCTGCGGCCGCGACATCCGACCAGGATGGGTCAACCTCGATCGGGTCGCGCTTCCGGGTGTGGATGTCGTCCATGATCTGAGCGAGGTGCCGCTGCCGTTCCCCGACGGATCGTTCGAGATCGTCGAGTGCATGGATGTCCTCGAGCATCTCGACTACATCCCTTTGCTGCGTGATATCCACCGCGTGCTGGTTCCGGGCGGCCGTATCGTCATCCGGGTCCCTCATTTCACGTCGAGGGACAGCCACGGCGATCCTACGCATTGCAAGATGTTCAGCGTCGATACCTTGCGGTTTTTCGCAGGCGATCACGATCGGAGCTATTACTTCGACTTCTCTTTCTCCAAAGCAGAGGTTCGTCTGGGGTTTGCCAAGAGGCCGATCTATTTCTACAACTACTTGTTGGAATGGTTCGTTAATCGCAGCCCGCGCACGCTCAATCTTTACGAGTGCTCGCCGCTGCGGATCTTTCCGGCGACCAACCTTGAGATCGTCCTCGTCAAGTGAGCACGGTGCAATCTGCATCTTGGGATCTGGAACTGGGCGGTTACGCCACGACGACAGGCATAGGACGGCCCGGCTTGGGCAGCCGCCGGGTCAGGAACGGAGGGCCGTCGCCTGGGCTCCCACCTTAAACCTGTTGAAGACGGGGCGAGGTTCTGCTACTGGAAGTGGAAGTTCAGTGTTTACCAAATCACCAGGCGGATTCTTGCCCCTCGGACGCCGGCGAAAGGTGGCCCGCGGGTTTCAGGTGGGTGCCTTGAGCTGTCCTACCGGCGAACCTCGGCAACTCCTTGACGCCCGACCCAGATCGGTTTTGGCGCAGGCATCGCGGCCCAGGACGAGACCCCGTCGAAGGAAAGAGGCTGCCCGAATGGCCAAGCACATCGACGACGCCACCCGTCAATATTCCGGACGCCGGTACGGGCTCGTCGTCGAAGCCGGCTCGGGGATCGTCCGAGGAATGCCGGTTTAATCCTGCACCCTGGGACAATGCACGGCTTTTTCCCTCATTCCACCTGGGACGCGATCGTTCTCGGCGCGGGCATCAGCGGCCTCGTCTCGGCGAGCATGCTCCATCGCCAAGGGTTCAGGCGGATCCTGGTCGTCGACGAATACGACCATATCGGCGGCAATCACATCGACCGGCACATCGGGCCCTATACCTTCGACATCGGGACACTGGTCTTCCAGGACGATTCGCCGCTGATGGCTCACTTTCCCGAGCTTTTGCCGGTCTATCATCCCGTCACCATCGACATCAGCCGCGTCGCCCCCGGCGGCGATGTCCGCCGCTATCCCTTCTCGCTCCACGACGATGTGATCGCCGCCGGGCCGGTCGAATGGGCGAGACTGGCCGCGTCGCTGCTGTGGGCGCGGCTGCCGCCGGTGCGGATCAGCAATGCGGCGGAGTTCGCGGAATATTGGCTCGGCCGCAGGTTCTTCGAAGTGTCGGGTCTGGCCGACTATATCGAGCGGTTCTACGGCGCCCGGGCATCCGAGATCGACAGGGTCTTTGCCGAAAAGCGCATGGCGCACATCGCCGACGCCGCCTCGCTGCGCAAGCGCATCGCGCGGCTGCTCGGCGCCAAGAAGGGCTGGGATACCAAGCAGGAATTCGTCCGGCCGCGAGCGGGCTTCGGTCACCTGTACGATGCCGCCCGCCAGTCGCTCATGCGCCAGGGGACGAGCTTCGCCCTGGGCGCGCCGCTACGGTCGGTTACTCGGGAAGGGTCATCGTTCAGGGTCAAGACGGAGGCACTGGATGCGGTTTCCGAGTGCGTGTTCGCTACCATACCGCTGACGCGGGCGCTGGCGGTCTGCGGGCTTCCCGGCGCCGGCGCCTTGCCGAGCGTCGACCTGGTCAGCCTGTTCTTCAGCTTCGAGGGAGCGCGGGGCTTCTCGTCCAACGTCCTCTATAACTTCGCCGAAACCGGCCGGTGGAAGCGCGTCACGATGTACTCCGATTTCTATGGCCCGGCGGCCGGACGCGAGTATTTCACAGTCGAGGTCAATTGCGCCGAGCGCCGGCCCGCCGCCGCGGCGGAGACGCAGATCGGCAGCCTGGTCGAGGATTTCCGCTCCAACGCGCTCAGGCGAGGGTTGCTCGAGGGCGACCTCATCCTCGAAGGATCGCATGTGTTGCAAAATGCCTACCCGATCTATCGAGAAGGCGCCATGGCGGCCGCCGACGCTGCCATCGGAAAACTGCGCGATTTCGGCATCAAATCGTTCGGGCGACAAGGCGGCTTCGACTATCTTCCCACCTCGCGGCATGTGACGCTGGCCGTGGAGGAGAAGCTGCGGTGCGGCGGCTGAAGTCGCGTACACTGTGGGCCGGTCAGCCATCGGCATTGCCAGGCACCCTTTGTCAGGGAGTGGAAACCCAGTCGAGAATGACAAGTCGCGCACCATCGGTTCTGCAGGTCATGTTGCCCAAGGCCGCCGGGACGACGGGCGAGCGGCGCAAAGCGACGCTCTTTGCCGCTCTCTGCGGCGTGGTCGCGCTGGCGCCGCTGCCATTGGGGTCGGCGCGCCCGGTGGCTTGGGACGTCATGGCGCTCGTCGTGGCCGTGCTGCTGCTGGCGAGCGCGACCGTCTCTGCCGCCGAAATCCGGGGGCTGATGGCGCCGTTGGCGCTGCCGGTGGTCTGCTTCGTCCTGGTCATCGGCTTTGCCCTCTTCCAGGTCAGCCGCTCCGCGCCGGCGGCGTGGCAGAATCCGGTCTGGGACGTGGCCCAGGCCGCCTTGTCCCGGCCGGTAGAGGGCAGCATCGCCGTGGACCGGCACGCGGCGCTGGTCGGCGTGCTGCGCCTGTCATGCTATGCGGGGCTGTTCCTGCTGGCGCTGTTGCTGTGCCGGACGCGCGAACGGGCGCTGGCGGCGGTGCGGGTCGTGGCCTATTCCGGCGGCGCCTATGCCGCTTACGGTCTCGTGGCCTATGCGGTCGGCGGCGACACCATCTTGTGGCTCACGAAATGGGCCTATATCGGCGATCTCACCGGGACGTTCGTCAACAAGAACTCTTTCGCGACATATCTGGGGCTCTGCCTGCTCGCGGCGCTCACCGACCTGATCGCCTCGCTGCAATCGGTCCATTTCGCCGGTCGCTGGCAGGACAAGCTTGCCACGGCCATCGACTTCGTGAGCCGGCGGCCCGGCCTGGTGGTGTGCCTTTTTCTGCTGCCGACCGCCTTGCTCCTGACCCATTCGCGCGGCGGCTTCATCGCCACGCTGGCCGGCTGTATTGCGCTCGGCCTCGCCGCGTCGCAAGCGCCGGCGCTCCATCGGCTGCGCCGCCTGCGGCTCGCGACACTCCCCCTGGCGCTCGCTCTCCTCGCCTTCCTGATCAGCGGCGACAGGGTGGTCGAGCGCATGGTCGGCGCCGAAGCGGGCATGCAAGGCCGCCTCGTGATCTATGCGGCGACGCGGCAGGCGGTCGACGATCATCTGATCCTCGGCACGGGCCTCGATTCCTTCGAGGCCGTGTTTCCGATCTACCGCCCGCCGGGCATCTGGGGCCACGTCAACCTTGCGCATAGCGACTATCTGCAGAATGTCCTCGAGCTTGGCTTCCCGGCGGCCGCCTGCCTCTTCCTCGCCCTGGCGTGGCTCTTCGGCCTCTGCCTCCGGGGCGTGGCGCGGCGCCGGCGCGATGCCGCCTATGCCTGTCTGGGGACCGCGGCGACCGTCCTGGTCGGGCTCCACGCGGTGGTCGATTTCAGCCTGCAGATCCCGGCGGTGACCGCGGCGTATCTCTTGCTGCTCGGCGCGGCGGTGGCGCAGTCCTTTTCGAGCCGCGGCCATGCCGAGGGCGATGTCAGCGACGCGCGGCGGCGGCCGCCTTCATGAAAGCGTTGAGCCGCGCCGTATCCGGAGCGAGGGCGGCCAGCACCGGCAGGGCATTGCCCTCGCGTCGCGCAAGCGCGAGCAGCGCCTGCGGCTCGGTGTCCCAGGCCAGTCTTATCTGCCCACCGACCAGCTGGCGGTCGTCGGCGTCGAGATCGGGCCAGAGCGCGACGGCGAGCTCGCTTCTGAGCTGCGTCAGCTCGGGCTCGTAAGCGCCGAGCAGGATCGACGCCTTGAGCGCCGCCACCGCGCCCGGACGATCGCCTGCCGTCCGCCGCGCCGCGGCCAGCACGGCCCAGCCGGTGGCGTCCGCCGGGGCGCGGGCGAGCCCGCCGGTGAGATCGGCGAGCGCCTTCGCCAGGAGCCCAGGATCGGGCCCGCCGTCGGTCGCCGCCCTGTAGGCGCCGTAGTATTCGGCGATCCCCGCCTGCGTGCGGGCCGCCGGGTCGCCGAACCAGTCATCCGCGCGATCGAGCAGCGCGACGCGGTCGCGCATGGCCGCCACATCCTGCGCCGCCGAGGCGGTCGGCGCCGCGACCGGCCCGGCAAAGAGCTGCAGCAACGATGCGCCGATTTGCGGCACGCCGAGCGCGAGAAGCGCCGCTCCCAGACTGCCGGCGATCAGCGCGTAGGCGAGGGAGCGCGACGCGTCTGCCACCACTCACCGCTCGCCGTAATGCGCACCGTAACGGCCGCCGTAATAGCTGCGATAGTTGCCGTAGAAATAACCGAAATCGCCGTAGCCGTAGGTCGCGTGCTTGCGCAGATCGACACGCGTCAGGACGACGCCGGCGAGCGAACCGCCATTGGCACGGAAGGAGGCGAGGGCGCCCAGCACCACCGGGCGCGGCGTCTGCCCCCAGCGCACCAGGAACACCGTCGTGTCGGCGATATGCGACAGGATGAGCGCGTCGGAGGCCCCGAGGATCGGCGGCGTGTCGAGTACGATCAGGTCGTAGTGCGGGCGCAGACTCGCGAGGAGGTCGCGCATCCGGTTCGATCCCAGGAGATCCTGCGGATTGGTCGTACCGGAGGAGGCGGTGAGAAGATGCATGCCCGAGGCGCGGTCGACCTGGATGGCGGTCCGAAAGTCGGTTCCGGACTTGTCGAAAAGCGAAAGCAGCCCGATCTTGTCATCCGCCTGCATCGCCTTGGCGACCGATGGCCGCCGGAGATCGCAATCGATGAGCAGCGACCTGCCGCCGGAAGACGCGACGCTGCGCGCCAGCGACAGGCTGGTCATCGACTTTCCCTCGCTCGGCAATGCGGATGTCACGAGCACGATCTTCGGAGGATTGTCGATATCCGAATAGCGCAGCGCCGTACGGATGGTGCGAATGGCCTCGGAATAGGGGGCCATCGGGCTCGCCACGATGACCTCGTGCGGCACCTCGCGGGATCTGAGCGTCGGTACCAGGCCCAGCGTCGTGACCTTGGCGATCTTCTCGACCTGATCCGGCGTGCGGAAGCAATTGTCGAGCCGCTCGACCCCGAAAGCGAGGGGAACGCCGAGCAGCAAGGAGCCGAAGAAAGCGACCGCGATCAGCAGGCGCGTGCGCGGATAAGAGGGTGCGCCCGGGACCAGTGCCGAGGACACCACGCGCGCATCGGGCATCTGGATGTCCTCCTGCGCGGAGGTCTGCTTGAATTGGTTGAGGAAATTCTCGTAAAGCAGCTTGTTCGAATCGGCCTGCCGCTGCAGTTCGTGCAGCCGGACCTCGATTTCGCTCTGCGCCGCCGAGGTCTGCTCTAGATGTGCCAGCCCGTCGCGGAGCGTGCTTTCCCGCGCCCGTGCCGCTGCCGCCTCGCCGTCCATGGCGCGCACGATCTTGTCGATCTCCTGGTGGATCTTCCGATCAAGGTCCTGGATCTGCGCCTTGATGTTGATCATCGCGGGATGAGCCGGCTTATAGCGGGTCGCCAGCTGCGCCTCCTTTTGCGCCAGCTCGGATTCCTGCGTCCGCAAATTCAGGATCAGCGGCGAGTTCAGCACCTGGATCGCGGCCTCGACATCGCCCGCTCTAAGCTGGTCCCGCAGCTGCCGCAGGCTCGCTTCCTTTTGCGCCCGGTCCGCCGACGCGAGGATGAGCTGGGAATTGAGCTCGGAGAGCTGCTGCGTGGTCATGGTCTCGCCCCGGGCCTGGGCGAGGTTGTGCTGCGCCTTGAAGGTCTCGACCGCCTGGTCCGCCGCCTCCACCTCCCGGCGCAGGGTGGCGAGGTGCTCATTGAGCCAGTCATTGGCCCGGCGCACCGCATCGAACTTGGCTTCGAGCTGCGCCTGGAAGTAGGTATCGACATAGGCGTTGGCCAAGCTCGCGGCCAGTTCGCGATTTTGGGATTCGACGCGGATCTTGATGACGTAGGAGCGGCCGTCATTCGTCGCTTCCATGTGGCCCTGAAGAATGCCGCTGGCGGTCAGCAGCGCCGTCTGCGCCGGATCGGCATCGGCCTCCGGCTTCTGCGCGACGATGCCGAGAAGCGGCTTCACACCCGCGATCGCCCCGTCCAGTGTCTCGCGGAGTGACGCGAACAGCGAAGGAGGACGCAAGCGAGGGTTGAATTCAGGAAGCGCGACGAGATTGAGCTTTCGCGCGACGGCTGCAGCCATCGTATGCGACTGCAACATCTCGATCTCGCCGCGCACCACGGCACTGTCCGGCGGAAGGCCCGAGACCACCGCCTGCAGGTCGACGACCTGCGTCTTGCGCATATCGAGAATGATCGAGGCTTCTGCCGCGTATCGCGGCGTGATCTGCAGCACGACGGCGGCGCTGATGCTGGTGATCACGACGATGCAGGCGAGGATGATGTGGCGCTGTCGCCTGAGGATGCTGAAGATCTCGCCGGGGGCAACGCCTTCTCCGGCCTCGTCACGCAGGAGGCTCGCCAACCGCCTAGGTTGCGGGGGCGCGTTGGAGGGGGGCGGCGATGCAATGTCCGAGGCGTCCAAACTGAGATCTCCTCGCCTGCGCCATTCTCAATTCGTGCGCCGGCGAAAAAGGTTAAAAGAAGCGTTCGGTTACGCGGATGACGTTGCCGGGCAAAACCGGATAGTCCTCGGGAACGCGCTGCTCCTTCGAGGTTGGACTATTCGCATGCTTCAACAGGATATCACTTTTGTCCGCGCGCGGCGTATAGCCGCCGGCGAGCGCGACGGCGTTCAAGACGGTCATGCCACTGACATAAGGGTAGCCCCCGGGGCTCCTTACTTCGCCCAGGATGAAGAACGGGCGGTAGTTCAGCACCTCGACACTTACCCGCGGGTTCACGAGATAGTTGGCTCCGTATTTCTGCGCGATCAGGTCATCGGTCTCGCTCAGCGTCTTGCCGGCGACCTTGACCTGGCCGATGAGCGGAAGGGCAACCATGCCCTGATCGCTCACCTCGTAGTCGCCGCTGAGATCGGTCTCGTTGAACACCGTCACGCGCAGCTTGTCGCCGGGGCCCAGCTTGTAAGCAGGCTCATCGGTGGCCTGCGCGGCATGGAAGCAGATCAGACAACCGACCAATGCCACCATCGCGAAACGGGCCGCTCGCGCCAAAACACTCGCACGCAGCATGTAAACTAACACCTTGACATATAAGGGCGGAAACCTTTCCGCTATGCTGCGATGCATAATAATCGGTCTGCCGCCTGCTATCAATACTGGGCACCTTGCCGGGAACATTAACCTAAAGGGGGGCCGGCGTGTAAACTTGACCGCCATTTACTATGGCAAGGCCACCCGGCCGGCGCCCCGGCGCTAGAACTGCGTCCGCACGCCGACTGATATCAGCTCGCGATCGTAATTGTTGCCCGGCGCGGTCGAGTTGCGATAGTACCAGCTGGCGGTCATTTGAGCGCTCAGATTCCGGGTGATCAGATAGCGCAGGCTGGCATGCGCCTCGTAATTGTCGTCCACCCGCGCGACCGGCGCAAAATCCTGGACGACATAGCTGCCGCCGCCCTCCACGAGAAGGTTGCGCCGAAGCTCATGCTCGACGGAGAGAGCGCTCGCCGTCTGCAGGTAGGTGGTCGTTCCCGGGATGATGCTTTCTAGAACGGTGCGGGCCACCGAGCCGCGGATCGAGGTCAGGCGGGTCACATTCCACAAGAGGTTGCCGCCGAAGCTCGGACCCGACGACACCGGGAGGCGGACGTCGGCATAGTCCTCCTCGTAATACCCGACGAAGACCTCACCATTGAGCGTTGCGCCCAATCGGATGGCCGTGCCGGCATCGATCGCATAGCCATAGGAGTCCTGGGCCAGCCCCGTCGACCCCGTCGCGCTGAACTTGGTCATGTAATCGTTGTAATTGACGCTGGGCCTGATGAAGGCCTGGTATTCGGGAATGATTTCATATTCCAGGCGAGGTGCGAGGTAATACTCGATGCGATTGCGCGGGGTCTCGGGGATGGGGGTCCCCGAGCCGGTTTCGTTGTTGTCGTAAGAGTAGGAATTGGCCGAGCCATCCACGCGCAACCCGAGGCGTCCCGTCTCGTGGACGAAGCCGAACTGCGCCGTCTCCTGCTGGTACAAGGTCGGCGTTTTCTGATTGATGATGCTGTCGGGCGAGGCCCGGTCCTCGTGATTGAGCTGATAGCTGAGGGCACCCGTCAGATAGACGTTGTTCTCGATGTCGAGCCGGCCGTCGGTCGCCGCGGTCGCATTGGAATAGCTCTCACTGGCCTGCGTCAGGTAGCGCCTGGTCATGTCGCTGGCCGTGAAGTTGAGCGCGTTGCGGTTCCAATCCGACCGCAGCTGGAGGGCCGGCGTCGCCGTCGTCAGGAAGTCGGATTTGGGGTCGGTCTGGGTGACGAAGACGTTGCTGTCATAGCCCTCGCTGAGACCAAGGCTGGGGTAGAGCAGGAACCCGCCCAGCCGGGCACCCAGCGGGTCGTAATCGGGCCTCGACCGCTGCAAAACGCCCTGCCGCTCCTGCTCGATCTCGGTCTGCGTCTCGTTTTGCCCCCAGGCCTGGGTGGCCACGATCAACGACCCGATGAAAGCCGCTGCCGCCGCGGGCTTCCAACGCCTCATCTCTTTAGCCCCCCAGCTCCGCATCCCGCCCCAGCGCGGAAAAGCCCCGACTAGAAACGACAGTTACGCATCGCGCGCCGACCCGGGAAGGGCAAGGATCACACCCTCAGGTCGGGCTGACCGACGGGGGCGGGGTGATCGGAGGCGTGCCGCCCCCGCCACCGCCTGAGCCTCCGCCCGATGATCCCGTGGCGGTTTTGGTCTGCTGCGGCGGTGGCGGCGTGACGGTCGTCGTCGTCGTCGTCGTCGGTGGCGGCGGCGGCGGGGGCGGCGCGTTCGTCGCCTGAAGCAGCGTGGTGATCGATGCCGTGATCTGCGCCCCGGGCACCAGCGCATCGATCGCCGAGGCGATCAGCGTCTCGCTTGCCTGACCCTGCAATCCCGCCGGCAGTGCCTGGACCATTGCCACGAAGACGCTCGCTGCCTGGGTCGGCGCGGCGGCGGCAGCCTGTGCCCCAACCGCCGCCGCCGCCTGAAGCAGCGCCGCGGGATTTGCTCCGAGGAGCGTGCCGGCGTTGCCGACGGCTTCTTGCGCGATGGCGGTCGCCAAGCCCGGGTCGGCGCTGATCGCCTGAGCATTGGCCGTAAGAATCTGGCCGATGGCGGCGCCAATGGCTTGGCCGATGGTAGCGGGGTCGGCGCCGGGATTTGCCGCGATCGCCTGCTGCACCGCCTGATCGATCTGCGCCCGGAGCGCATCGCTGAGGGCCGGCGCCAGCGTTCCCTGCGCGATTTGGGTCGGCGCGACTTCGCGACCGACGGCAGGGCCGACAGCCGAGCCAACCAGCCATGCCAGTGCCGCCGCACCGAGTGCGATGGATGCAAATTTCATCGGCTTCCCTATGGCAAGTTTCGCGCATATTTACCATTGGTTAGCACAATTGGCAAGCAACAGAACCGTGAGTTGGCGACCAATCAAGCGGAGGTGAAATTCTGAGCAGAAAAATGGTTTAGTGCCTACGTAACGCACTTTTAGCTGCTGTCGGCTGCAACTATGTGACGGATGATTTACCATGCCGAGTACCGGCCAGCAGCCGGCGCCGGCGGCACGGATTCGGTCACCGTCGGAGGGAAACGCCCGCCTGCGCCGGTATTCGGGCAGTGAAAAACGGGCAATTACTTCCAGGTCTGCATTGTTTTATTGTGACGGCGGTGGCGTGCTGCTGCCGGACCCGATCGTTTGGTCGGCGCGGTAACCATAGGAGCGAAGGCAGGAATCGATCTCGGGCGCGCTCATACGGTTGAAGGCCGGCGAGTCCCGGAGTTGGTCGTAATCATGCGCCCAGCCTTCCTGAGCCACCGGCGGCATGGGAGAAGGCGCAACCGGCACGGCCCTCTGCGCGTCGCAGCCGAGCAGCGCCGAGCGCATCTCGGCGGCGCCGACCGGCTTGCCGTCGGAGCGGTACCACACCGGCGGACCCTGCTCGCCGGCGCAGGCAGCGAGCGCGACGAAAGCGGCGATGGCGAGGAGGCGCATCCGCTTCCCTTTCAATTGGGAGGCGGCTCGTAAACCGCGGCCGCACCCGAAGGTTCCGGCGGCGGGTGTCGCTAGGGTCGGGGCTCAATTCGGCTGAGCTCAATCGGTGCGGCTCCCGCCGTTGCTGACGCAACGGCTGACGCCGCCTCGGACGAATTCGCGGCGCGAATTCGCCTAGCGGAAGGTCGGCTCGGGATCGACCGCGCGCAGCCGGTCGATATGGCGCAGGATCAGCGAGATCTTCGCCAGGACCGCGCGCACGCTGTCGATCTCCGCCGCGAGGCGGCGTTCCTCGCCCAGCCCGGCATGCGACGGCTCGCCCGATACCAGCCGGGCGCCCGCTGAAATCCGCAAGGCGCCGATGACCGAGCCCGAGGCGGTGGCGACGGGCGCCGGCTGGCCGATATGGCAGCGCGCGGCGGCCAGGCGGCGCTCCGCGGCGGAAAGTCCGCCCGGCAGGGCCGCGACCAGATCGGCGTTGAGCCAGCGGTAGATCCGCCGCGCCTCGTCGGGCGAGAGCACGTCGCCGGCGCCGCCGTTCGGGCCGGGCCCGACGATGCCGAAGCTCAGGATGGTGCGCAGCCAATCCCATTGCGGCGGCAGCGGCGCGCGGTCGAGCGGCGGGACCGGGATCATCGCCAGGTCGGGATTGGCCTCGATCATGCGCCGCACGCTGGCGCCGAAGCGCTCCAGGATGGCGTCGCGGCGCGCGGCCGGCACGGCGGCGAAGGCCTGCATCTCCGCCAGCGCGGCCTGCCAGCGCAGCACCAGCCCGTAATTGGCGTCATCGGCCAGCGGGGCGACCGCGCGCGCCGCGCCGGGCCATTCCTGGCGGCCGGAATAGTCGCGCAAACCCTCCGGCAAGACGCCCTGGTCGAGCCGGGCGGCGATGGCGGGCGGCAGCAGCACCGCGCCGGCGAAGGGCGGGCCGGTGAAGAATTTCGAGCCGGTGACGAGCACCATCCAGCCGGCCTCGATGTAGCGGCGCAGGCTCGCCGGATCGAGCCGCGCCTGGCAGGCATCGACGACGATGTCGACCGCATCGCCGTGGCGCCGCGCGATGGCCTGGGTGCGCTGCACGCTCGGCCCCAGCAGCCCGGTCTTGGAGACGTCGAGGAGGTGGAGCACGACGCGGCGTCCCGCGCTCACTGCCTCGTCGACCAGCCGCTCGCAGTCCTGGTCGATCTCGCCGGCGCCGCGGATCGATCCGTCGGCGCGACGCAGCGGCAGCGAGACGAGCCGCGTCTCAGCGCTGAAGCCGCGGATCAGGGCGCCCTTGTCGACCGCCACGCCGCGCGCGGTGTCGACGGCGAAATGCCGCCCGGTCGCGGCCAGCGGGACGCCGCTGCCGGTCTCTTCGGGGGCGATCAGCAGGGTGGTGAGCGGCCTGCCGCCGGGATGGAGATGCGCCACCGCCAGGGCGAACAGCTCGCAATCGGTTCCCGAGGCGGCGAGGATGACCGCGGCGCCGGGCGACAGGCCATAGAACCCGGCGATCTCGCGCCTGATCTCCGCCGCGGCGGCGGCAAGACCGGATCGGGCGTTGCCGGCAAGCGCCGCCAGCGTCACCCGCCGCCGCGCGGCTTCGGCGCCGAGAAAGCCCCGCTCGGAAACGGAGGAGGCGGTCGAGGAGGCGAAGGTGATCGCCCAGGGACGCGGCCGATGGCTGCAGCCATAGGCGTTGAGGCCGGTCCTGGCATCGACCCGCAGGCGGATGTCGCCGCCGGTCTCCATCAATCTCTCGACCGGGCCCAGCAGCGACCAGCCGTCGCGCAGGGCCTGGCAGGCGGCCGGCGCCAGTGTCGGCTCGGCGCGCGGCTGATGGGCGGCAAGATGCCGCCAGGCTTCGGCCAGCGCCGCCGGCGAGGGCGGCGTCGCCTCGCCGAGCGCGGCATGGTCGCCCTCATATCCCTCGAGCGCGGCGAAGCGGGCCGCGCTGCGCGCCGCGGCCAGCCCGGCCCGGGCCGGCTCGTCCGGCATCGCGTCGAGCAGCCAGCGCAGCTCCAGCGCATGGCGCACCAGGAGGACGCCCTCCGGCTCCGACCGAAGCGAGTACGGGCTCAGCCGGATGCGTCTGCCCTCGCCGATCTCGAAGGCGACGCCGAGCCGCTCGTCGAGGAGCCACTCGATGTCGGCCGCCAGCAGCATCAGATCCGGCCGCTGCAGGATGCGCGACAGCATCCCGGCATCGCCGCGCACCTCCTTGAGGGCCAGCGCGCCGGGTATGATCTGCCCTTCGCCCGCAGCCCGACGGCGCCGGGAGGCCTGCTTCAGCACGGCTTCCGATCCGCTGGTCATCGGGCAACGCGCGCATTGGCGCGGGCGCGGCTGTCGCCGTGGCGAAGCACCGCCTCCACCAGCGCATCGACATCGCGCTCGTCGGTGCGATGATTGAAGATCGCGGCGCGGATGGCCAATCGCCCGCCGATCCGCGTGGTGGAGGGCGCGGCCACGCCGCTCTCCTGCACGTCGGCCGCAATCGCCGCGTTGAGGGCGTCGGGATCGGCGCCGCGATAGCGGAAGCAGACGATGTTCAGCTGCACCGGCGCCAGCAGCTCGAGGCGCGGCTCCGCGGCAATCCGTGCCGCAAGGTGTCGCGCGACGGCGCAGCTGCGCGCGATGGCGGCGCCCAGCTGCTCGGTGCCATAGACGCGCAAGGTGAACCAGGTCTTGAGGGCGCGAAAGCCGCGCGAGAGATCCGGCCCGAAATCGTTCGGCCAGAACGCGCCGCCGGCCAATCCGCGCGCCTCGTGCCGAAGATAATCCGCCGATGTCGAGAAGGTGTCGCGATGCAGCGCGCCGTCCCGCACCAGAACGAAGCCGGCGTCGTACGGCACCTGGCCCCATTTGTGGAAATCGAGCGCCAGCGACTGCGCCCGCTCGATCCCGGCGAGGCGCGGCGCGATCTCGGGCGAGAGCATGCCGAGCGCGCCGAACGCGCCGTCGACATGGAACCAGAGCTGCTCCGCGGCCGCGATGTCGGCGAGGCCGGCAAGGTCGTCGATCGCGCCGATATCGACGGTGCCGGCGGTGCCGATCACCAGGAAGGGCGTAGCGCCGGCGGCGCGGTCCGCGGCCACGGCGCGGCCGAGCGCGCCAAGGTCGATGCGGTGGTGGTCATCCACCGGAACGAGGCGCAGCGCGTCGCTGCCGAGGCCGGCGTAATCCATCGCCCGGGGAATGCAGCCATGCGCCGCGGCGGAGGCGTACGCCACCAGCTTGCGTCCGGCGGCGGCAAGGCCGGCCTGGCGCACGGCGCTGCCGAGCGCCGCCCGTCGAGCGACCAGCAGGGCGACGAAATTTGCCATCGAGGTGCCGGCGACGAACAAGCCGGTGGCTTCCTCGGGGAAGCCGAAGAGGCGCTGCAGCCAGAGGGTGATCTGCCGCTCGACCTCGATCGGCGCATGATCCCTGCCGCCGCAATTCGCGTTGAGGCCGCCCGCCAGCATCTCGGCGAGCATGCCGACGACCGTGCCGCCGCCATGCACCCATCCCATGAAGCCCGGGTGAACGTTGCCGACGGCGTAGGGCAGGATGTCGGCGAGAAAATCCCGATGAACCTCGGCCAGGTCCGCGGGGCGGCGGGGCAGCTCCGCGCGGAAGGCGGCGCGGACATCGTCGCTCATGGGCTGCCAGACCGGCCGGGTGCGGATGCGCTCGATGTAGTCGAGGACATCGTCGAGCATGCGGTGGCTTTGCGCGCGCAGCTCAGGCCAGTTCTCGGGATCGAGGCCGACAGGAGATCGCGCCGAAGCCATGTCGGGGGAGCCGTCGTTCACGCCCATGCCGTGCCACCTCACACCGCGTCGCGCCTGCAAGGCCGGACCTTGCTCGGGCGGCTGACGCGCGGCGACCATCGGCAGCCCCGAAACACGGGCGTCGACTGGCCGGGCTCCACTGTCGGATTTTTACCTTACCAATCCCTTAAGCGCGCGCGGCGCGAGCGGGGAACCGTCGGCGCATCGCGCCCGTCCGGGCCATCCGCCGCGGCCGGCGCCCACCCCGCGAAAGCCGGCACGCTCGCCACGCAAGGGGGCCGGGTGCTACGGCGAGCCGCGACCGCCGCCGCCGCTCCGCCGATTGAACACCAGGCGCGGCTTTCCCAGGGGGACCGGTGGTTCGGGCGGTTTCGCGCCTGCCTCCGGCTCGGCGGATTCCAGATCGCCTCGAATGATCACGATGGCGTCATCGGCGAGCGTCGCGGCGTCGCGCAACCCGACGGTATTGAGCTCGTCTCTCGCGTATTCGAGCAGGAGCTGAAGGCTGGCCAAGGTGTCCTGTCTGGTCATGCGGGCCTCTCACGCGATTGCCTTGAGCGGGACCGGTTCCCACAGCACGGGACCCGGCAGGCTGCCGGCCCGGCGGATGCGCGAGAGAGTGTCCCACGACACCTCGGCAACGCCGGCCACGGCGAGTGATTTTCCGATGCGCTTCGGATGGCCGAGGCGCCGCCAGGGAATGCCGATCCGCCGCACCATTCTCTCCACGAGAACGTCGGTCACCGTGACGATGTCGGTCAGTCCGCGCGCGAGGCCGAATTCGCACATCCCGGCGAAAAGCTCGAAGGTCGAGTGCGACAATCCGAGCTCGGCCTTTTGGGCGGCGGCATCGATGTCGAGGCAGAAGCGGCTGCTTTCCCATACCGTCCGGCGAACCGGCTCGGGCTCGAACTCGAGCAGGGCGGGGAAGCTGTTGCGCAGCATCGTCGGTCCCGTGCTCGGCAGCAGGCGAACGCAGCCTTGCACCCCGCCGGCATAATTGCGCAACAGGAGATAGACGGGCTCGAGCGAATCGTATTCGTCGATTTCCATGTCGCCGCTCACGGTGACGTCCCAGCCGAGACGCTCCTTGAAGACGCGGTAGCGAAGGCGATGCATCTCGGCAATCTCGTTGGCGAATTCGCCAAAGCGGTCGCTGGTGATCATGTACATCATGACGGCTCTCCGGCATCGGGTTGGCAGAGACGAGGTCTCCGCCCCGATGCTACCGGATGCCATTAAAGCGCGATGGCGGGTCTTTCGAAGCTGTACAATTGGACAGGGCCGAACGGCCCGTCAGACTTCGATGATCCGGCGAGCCAGCGCCTGCGCGACCGCTTGCGGCAGCGTCACCGCGTTCAGCTTCAATTTTGCATTTTCGACGTGAAACACGACGGTGCGCCGCGAGATGCCCAGCAATTCGCTGACATCCCACATCGTCTTGCCCAGCGCCAGCCATTGCAGGCACGCAATCTCGCGCGGGCTCAGGTGAGGCCGATCCCGTTCGATGATCGATTCGAGCTTCTGGCGCGCATGAACATGAAAATAGAGTGCCGCGAGATGGATCCTGCTGAGATCCTCCCGGGTGCTGCGCCTCAGCATCCGGAGATTCTGGTCCGAGGCGAGGCTCAACGCGGCGACGCCGCCTCGCCCGTCATGGATCGGCACCGTGAACCCGCTCCTGACGCCGAATTCCCTGGCTTCGCCGAAGAAGCGCCGCTGCCTCGGCGTGATGTCGCGGCCGAAGGCGGTCTCGTTCCAGAAGAACGGCATGACGCTCGCGTGCATCGTCGCGACGACGGGATCGACGGTCTGATAGCTGTTGCTCTCGTAGTGCCGCGACCATTCCAGCGGATATGTCGTCAGCCACACCGGCTCGCCGGCTCCCGCCGGCGGAAACCCGAGATAGGCGAATTTTTCGATTCCCCAATGCCCCATGAAGCTCGACAGGGCGCCGGCAAGATCGCTCTTGCCAGCGGCGCCGTGCAGACGGTCGATGAAGGTTTGGAACGGCTGTGACGTCATCCGGCCACCCACAAGTCCGAAGTCAGAACCGGGGGCTCTTGCGACGCCGGCCGCCGCGGCCGTCGCGCACCTCATGCGCGACGCCGCCCTCCGGTGGCCGTCATCGCCAAGCTACTGTACTGTCCGAGGGGCGATGCCGCAATCGGCATGGAGCGACGGCACCGCAGGTGGCGCGTACGCCCGCCGCCCGGCAGGGGCCATTCGAATGCACGAGGGAGAAGCCTTTTCATCAGCACTGCGATGCGCCATGGCGGCGCGGCGCTCCATCCGCCGCTACGCGCCGGAGGAGGTGCCGCGGGCGGCGCTCGAGCGGCTGCTGCAGGCGGCGGTCACGGCGCCGTCGGCGCATAACCGCCAGCCCTGGCGTTTCGTCGTGCTGCGCGCGGCCGGGAGCAAGGCGGCGCTGGCGCGCGCCATGGGCGCCCGCCTGGCGGAGGATCGCCGCCGGGACGGCGATGACGCCGACCTCATCGCTCGCGACGTCGCCCGCTCGTTTGCGCGGATCACCGGCGCACCGCTGGTTCTTGTCGTCTGTGCCGCCACGGCGGAGATGGACGCCTATCCCGATCGGGCGAGGGCCGGGGCCGAATTCCTCATGGCGGTGCAAAGCGTGGCCATGGCCGCGCAGAACCTTTTGCTGGCAGCCCATGCCGAGGGCCTCGCCGCCTGCTGGATGTGCGCGCCGCTGTTTTGCGGCGCGCTCGTGGCCGAGCTGCTGGCGCTGCCCGGAGATTGGCGGCCGCAGGGCCTGATCACGCTGGGCCGTCCCGCGGATCCCGGCCGCGAGCGCGGCCGCAAGCCCCTCGGCGAGGTCGTGATCGAGCGGTAACCGACGCAGCTTGCGTGGCGGCTTACCCGCCCGCCGGTTCCGCACTATGCTGACCCCGCCGCGTCGATCTCATAAGGGCAGAGCGCGGCGCCCACCAACTCCGGAGGAAACAATGACCGATGGTTTTACCATTGCGAATTTCCGCCATGTCGCGAAAGGACTTCAGGAGGGCCAGTTCGCCGTGGGCGAGCGCCGCAAGGCCTCGGGCCTCAGCGACCTCGATCCGATCTACAAGCAGCTTCTCGATCAGCCCGTCACCATGACTTTGGGATTGATCGGCCCGGACGGGCGCGTCAACCTGACGCCCATGTGGTTCGACTACGAGGGCGACAAGGTGCTGGTGAACACCGCATCCCATCGCAAGAAATGCGAGTGGATCCGCCGCAATCCCCGCCTGACGATCCTGCTGGTCAACCCCGCCAACCCCTATCACTGGGTGCAGATCAAATGCACCGTCGAGAAGGAGATGCGGGAATGGGAGGCGGGCGGCGATTACGTGACGCGGCAGCTCGACCGGATCTGGACGAAATACACCGGCCAGCCCGGACCCTATGGCTTGCGCGATCCCGCGATCGACGAGAAGCGCGTGCTGTTCATCTGCGGTATCGACCGCATCGCCACCTTCGGCGAACCCTGAGGGCGAGAGGCGAGGGAAGGCGCGAGAGAGCATGATCCTGTCGGACCTGCCGGCGGCGGCGATCCTCGATCGCGTCTCGCGCCTGCCGCTCGAGGCGCTCGCCGCGGAGGCGGCCGCGCTGCGCGACGCCGCCCATCCGCGGCTCGTCTCCTACTCGCGCAAGGTGTTCATCCCGCTCACCCGCCTCTGTCGCGACGTTTGTCATTACTGCACCTTTGCCGAGCGGCCGCGGGCGGGCGTGGCACCGTACCTGTCGCGGGACGAGGTTCTCGCCATCGCCCGCGCCGGCGCCGCCGCCGGCTGCCAGGAGGCGCTCTTCACGCTGGGCGACAAGCCGGAGCTGCGCTACCGCGCCGCCGCCGAGGCGCTCGCGGCGCAAGGGTTTTCCAGCACCATCGCCTATCTCGCCGCGATGTGCCGCGCCGTCGCGGCGGAGACGGGATTGCTGCCGCATGTCAATCCCGGCGTCATGAGCGACGACGATCTGGCGCTGCTGCGGCCGGTCTCGGTGTCGATGGGGCTGATGCTCGAAAGCACCGCCGAGCGGCTGATGGCGCCCGGCCAGGTGCATCACGGCTCGCCCGACAAGCATCCGGCCGCCCGGCTCGAGACCCTTCGCCTTGCCGGCGAGCAGCGCATTCCCTTCACCACCGGCATCCTCATCGGCATCGGCGAGACCCGCGCCGAGCGCATCGAGGCGCTGCTGCAGATCGAAGCGCTGCACCGCCGCTACGGCCACATCCAGGAAGTCATCATCCAGAACTTCCGCGCCAAGCCCGGCACTCGCGCCGCGGCTGCGCCGGAGCCCGATCTCGAGGAGCTGCTCTGGACCATCGCCGTGGCGCGGCTGATCCTCGGCCCCGCGATGAACCTCCAGGCGCCGCCCAACCTCTCGCCGGCGACCTATCCATTGTTGATCCGCGCCGGGCTCAACGATTGGGGCGGCGTCTCGCCGGTGACGCCCGACCATGTCAACCCCGAGGCGCCCTGGCCCGAGACGCAGGCGCTCGCCGCGGCGACGGCGGCGGAGGGCAAGGTGCTGGTGGCGCGCCTGGCGCTCTATCCCGCCTATGTCGCAGCGGCCGAGCGCTGGGTCGATGCGGCGCTGCGCCCGCGGCTCCTCGATGCGGCGGATGCGGCCGGGTACGCCCGGCTCGATCGCTGGTCGCCGGGGCTGGCGGTGGCGGCAGGCCCGTGGCCGGCGCCGCTGGTATCCGAGGTCGACGGCACGGTGCGGCGGCTGGCGGCGCGCGCCGGCGCCGGCGAGCGCCTCGCCGAGGGCGAGATTGCCGCGCTCTTCGCGGTACGCGACCGCGACTTCCGCTATGTCACCGACGCCGCCAACGAGCTCCGCCGCGCCGTCAGCGGCGACAGCGTGCGCTACGTCGTCAACCGCAACATCAATTACACCAACATCTGCTATTTCCGCTGCCGCTTCTGCGCCTTCTCCAAGGGCAAGACCAGCGAGGATCTGCGCGGCGCGCCCTATGATCTCGCGCTCGAGGAGGTGGTGCGGCGCACGCGCGAGGCCTGGGCGCGGGGCGCCACCGAGGTCTGCCTGCAGGGCGGCATCCATCCCGATTACACCGGCGCCACCTATCTGGCGCTCTGCCGCGCCATCAAGGCGGCGGTGCCGGCGATGCACATCCACGCCTTCTCGCCGCTGGAGGTGCGCCAGGGCGCGGCGACGCTGGGCCTCGGCATCGGCGAGTTCCTGGCCGAGCTCAAATCGGCCGGTCTCGGCAGCCTGCCCGGCACCGCGGCGGAGGTGCTCGACGATGCCGTGCGCGCCGTCATCTGCCCCGACAAGCTCGACACCGGGGAATGGCTGGAGGTGGTGGGCGCCGCGCACCGCGTCGGGCTCCGCACCACCGCCACCATCATGTACGGCCATGTCGAGGGGGCGCTCTCCTGGGCGCGGCATCTGCTGCGCCTGCGCGACCTGCAGCAGGAGACGGGCGGCTTCACCGAATTCGTGCCGCTGCCCTTCGTGCCGCTGGAGGCGCCGCTCTATCTCAAAGGCCGCGCGCGGCGCGGGCCGACCCTGCGCGAGGCGGTGCTGATGCATGCGGTGGCGCGGCTGGCGCTCCATCCGCTGGTGGCCAACATCCAGACCTCCTGGGTGAAGATGGGGGTGGATGGGGTGAGGCTCTGCCTCGAGGCCGGCGCCAACGATCTCGGCGGCACGCTGATGAACGAAAGCATCTCGCGCGCCGCCGGGACCCAGCACGGCCAGGAGCTGCCGCCGGCCGAGATGCGCGCGATCATCGCCGGCCTCGGCCGCGGCGCCCTGCAGCGCGACACGCTCTACCGCCCGGCGCCGGCCGAGCGCGTCGCCGCGGCGGATGCGGCGCCGCCCCTGGCGGCGGTCGTCGAAACGCCGGTCGGCGCTCCCGACGCGCTGTCGCGGCTGGCCCGGAGAACCGCATGAAGCCTGCCATCGCCATCCTGGGCGGGACCGGGCAGGAGGGCGGCGGCCTCGCCCTGCGCTGGGCGCGGGCAGGCCATCCCATCCGCATCGGCTCGCGCGATCCCGCCCGCGCGGAAGCGGCCGCCGCCGGCTTGCGCGCGGCGGTTCCGGGCAGCGATGCGAGCGGCATGGACAATCGCGCCGCCGCCGAACGGGGCGAGATCGTGGTGCTCGCCGTGCCCTATGCGGCGCATCGCGCGACGCTCGAGGCCGTCCGCGACGCGCTGCGCGGCAAGATCCTGGTCGATGTCACGGTCCCGCTGGTGCCGCCCCAGGTGGCGCGCGTGCAGCTGCCGCCCGAAGGCTCGGCGGCGGTGGCGGCGCAGCTGCTGCTCGGGCCCGAGGTGATCGTGGTCTCGGCCTTTCAGAACGTCTCGTCGCATCTGCTCGAGGCGGCCGGGACGGTCGATTGCGACGTGCTGGTCTGCGGCGACGACAAGGAGGCGCGCGCGGTGGTCGTCGGCCTCGCGCGCGCGGCCGGCATGCGCGGCATCCATGGCGGCGCGCTGGCGAATTCGGCGGCGGCCGAGGCGCTGACCTCGGTGCTGATCTTCATCAACCGCCGCTACGGGGTGAAGACCTCCGGCATCCGCTTCACCGGCCTGCCCGAAGACTGAGCCATGACCGTCCCTACCGTCCTCAGCCTGACGGCGCTGCCCGACATTCCCACCGTCGTCGCCGGCACCGATCTGGTGCGGTTGGTGCTCGACGCGGCCGGGCGCGGCGGCGTGGCGCTGGCCCCTGGCGACGTCCTGGTGCTGGCGCAGAAGATCGTCTCCAAGGCGGAAGGCCGACGGGTGCGTCTGGCCGAGGTCTCGCCCTCGGCCCGGGCGCGGGAGCTCGCGGGCACGGTCGAGAAGGATCCGCGGCTCGTCGAGCTGATCCTGCAGGAATCGCAAGAGGTGCTGCGGGCGCGGCCCGGCGTGATCATCACCGTTCACCGTCTGGGCTTCGTGCTGGCCAATGCCGGGATCGACGCCTCCAATGTCGAGGGCGGCGAGGGCGATGACAGCGTGCTGCTGCTGCCGGCCGATCCCGATGCCAGCGCCGAGCGCCTGCGCCGGGGTCTATACGCCGCGACCGGCGTCACCCTCGGCATCGTCGTCAATGACAGTTTCGGCCGTGCCTGGCGGCTCGGCACGGTCGGCACCGCCATCGGCCTCGCCGGGCTGCCGGGCCTCGTCGACCTGCGCGGGCGGCCGGACCGCAACGGGCGCCTGCTGCGGGTGAGCGAGGTGGGCGCCGCCGACGAGCTCGCCGCCGCCGCCTCGCTGCTGATGGGGCAGGGGGATGAAGGACGGCCGGTCGTGCATGCCCGCGGATTTCCCTATGCGCCCCGTGCCGGACGAGCGAGCGAGCTGCTACGGCCCGCCCAGCTCGATCTCTTCCGCCGATGACCGCCGGCACGATCCTGGCGCTGGCCGGCGGCGTCGGCGGCGCCAAGCTCGCCGACGGCCTGGCCGCGCTGCTCGGCGCGAGGCTCGGCGTCATCGTCAATACCGGCGATGATTTCGAGCATATGGGGCTCGCCATCTCGCCCGATCTCGATACCGTCCTCTACACCTTGGCCGGCATCGCCAATCCCGAGACCGGATGGGGCGTCGCCGGCGAGAGCTGGGCTTTTCTCGATCAGGCGGTGCGGCTGGGCGGGCCGGGCTGGTTCCGGCTGGGCGACCGCGATCTCGCCGTTCACGTGCTGCGCTCCGAGCGGCTCCGGCGCGGCGAGCGGCTGAGCGCGATCACCGCCGATCTCTGCCGCCACCTCGGGGTCGAAGCCCGGCTGATGCCGATGTCCGACGCGCCGGTGCGCACCATCGTCGAGACCGCCTCCGGACCGCTGCCCTTCCAGGACTATTTCGTGCGGCATCGCTGCGAGATCCCGGTGACGGGATTCGCCTTCGCCGGCGTCGAGCGGGCGCAGCCGACGCCGGAGATCCTGGCCGCCATCGCCGCCGCCGATCTCGCCGCGATCCTGGTCTGTCCGTCGAACCCCTTCGTCAGCGTCGATCCCATCCTGGCGGTGCCGGGGCTGAAGGCGGCGCTGCGCCGGCGCGGCGTGCCCATCGTCGCGGTGTCGCCGATCATCGGCGGCGCCGCGGTGAAGGGGCCGGCGGCCAAGATGATGCGCGAGCTTGGTCTCGACCCCTCCGCCCTTGCGGTCGCCGAACATTACCCGGGCTTTCTCGACGGCATGCTGATCGACGAGGCCGATGCCGCGCTGGCGCCGCGGCTCGAAGCGCTGGGCTTGCGCGTGCGGGTGGCGCCGACGCTGATGAAGACCGCCGATGAGAGGCGCGCCGTCGCCCGGCACGCGCTGGCGTTGGCCTCCGCCCTGCCGGCTAGGCGGGGCTCGACGTGACGCTCCATCTGCTGATCCCGTGCAAGGGGCTCGCCGCCGGCAAGTCGCGCCTTGCCCCGGTGCTCGACGACGCCGCACGCGCCGCGCTCTGTGCCGGGCTGTTGCGCCAGACGCTCGCTTGCGCGCTGATGCTGGTGCCGGCAGCCGCGTGCCGTCTCGTCTCCAGCGACCGCGGCGCGGTGGCCCTGGCCGCGGATGTCGGCGTGTCCGCCCTTAGGGATCGCGGCGTCGGGCTCAACGCGGCGCTGGCCGAGGCGCGCTCGGTCCTGCGCCGCGCCGACCGCGAGGCGGCGCTGCTGGTCTTGCCGATCGATCTGCCGCGCGCGACGGCGGCCGCGCTTGCCCGCCTCGTCGCAACGCCGGGCGAGGTGGTGGCGGCGCCCGATCGCCACGGGCGCGGGACCAACGCGCTCTACCTGTCGCCGATCGCCGCCGGGCTGATCGAGTTCCGCTTCGGCAGCGGCAGCTTCGCCGCCCATCGCGCGGCGGCGGAGAGCGCCGGGCTGCGCTTTGCCGCCTGCGCCGATCCCGACCTCGCCTTCGACCTGGACGAGCCCGAGGATCTCGCGGCATGGCGGCGGGAGGCGGAGCGGCGCGCGTCCTGAGCCATGCTTCACCCATTCGTCAAGGTCCGAGGCACAGCGATCAAGGGAGCAGATTATGAAACTGGTCTATTTCGATGATTTCCGCCTGGGCGTGCTCAAGGGCGATGCGGTGGTCGATGTCTCGCCCGTGGTCCGCGACATCCCGCATACCGGCCCGCATGATCTCATCAGCGGCCTCATCGAGCGCTTTGCCGAGTACCGCAAGCGGCTCGAGACGGCGGCGGCGCAGGGCCAGGGCGTGCCGCTGGCCAAGGTCAGGCTCCGCCCGCCGCTGCCGCGGCCCGTCACCATCGACTGCATGGCGGTCAATTACCTGGAAGACGGCACGCTCAAGGAGCCGGCGCCGATCAACGCCTTCCACAAATCGCCGAGCGCCATCATCGGCCCCGAGGACACCATGGTGCTGCCCGACGTGCCCGCCACCATCTTCGAGGGCGAGGCCGAGCTGGCGGTGGTCATCGGCAAGCGCGCCAGCCATGTCGGCGCCGCCGACGCGATGAGCCACGTCTTCGGCTACGTCAATTTCATCGACGGCTCGGCGCGCGGCCTGCCGCCCTCCGGCAACACCTTCTTCCAGATGAAGTCGCGCGACACGTTCGCCCCGATCGGGCCCTGTCTCGTCACCGCCGACGAGATCGCCGATCCCCAGCGCCTGCAGATCCGGCTCTGGGTCAACGGCACGCTCAAGCAGAACTTCAACACCTCGGACATGGCGCACAAGATCCCGCGCTGCATCGAGTGGCTGACCTCGATCCACACGCTCGAGCCCGGCGACATCGTCGCCACCGGCACCAACCATCGCGGGCTCAGCGCCTTCCAGGACGGCGATGTCGTCGAGCTCGAGACCGAGGGGCTGGGCCGGCTGCGCTTCCATGTGCGCGACGCGCTGAAGCGGAGTTGGTCGCGCGACACGCGGCTCGAGCACAAGCAGAAGCAGGCCGAAGGCGTGGCGACGCCGCAGCTCACCGGCAAATACGCGCCGGGGAAAGGATAGTCCCGCGACGCCACGCTCAGGGCGTGGCAAGCTCGCGGAATTCCTGCGGCGCCTGCTCGCCCCATTGCGAGGCGGTGTCGATCATGGCGCGCGCGAGATTGCCCGGAGCGCCGGCGTTGAGCCGGTCGCTATCGGTCCAATGCTCGTGGCCGCGGCCCCAGGGATCGTACCAATAATCGTAGACCTGGCTGCCGAGCCGGTGGCGCCCGATGCCCCAGGCATGGCGATAGCCCTGCCGCTTCATATGCTCGTGGCCGAGCATGACGTTGTCGATGTCCTCGACCTCGAAGGACAGGTGGTTGAGCCCGTTCTTCGCGCCCTGGATGCAGAAGAAGACATGATGGTCCACGTAATCCTCGCCGCGGTCGCAGCGGTTGAACGAGCCCACGAGATTGTCCTCGCGCTCGGCATAAACGTCGTCGGAGCAGAGGAAGCCCAGCATGCTGCGGTACCATTGCACGGTGCGGCGCAGATCGGTGCTCATCAGCACCATATGGCCGATGCGCCTGACATGGGCCGGCCCCTTGGCGAGCCGCATCAGCTCGCCGGCGCGCCGCCGCGGCTCGGAACCGGAATTGAGCGGCTGGCGCTGCAACGGCAGCGGCGCCGGCCGGGCGATGCCATGCACCACCTCGATCTGATAGCCCAAGGGGTCGCGCAGCCGCACGCGCTTGCCGCCGCCGGGCTCGTCGATCGCCTCCACCGGGGAAGCACCCTCGGCGCGCGCCAGAATGTGGAGATCCTCCTCGCTCGCCGCATGGAAGCCGCAGCCGAGGAAGCGCGGCTCGCCGAGCTCGGCGACATAGAGGTGATGCGCCGGATCGGTGCCGCGCATGTAGAGGGCGGTCGGCGTGCGCTCCGAGCGCACCATGCCGAAATCGACGAGGAACTGCTCCGCCCGGTCGAGATCGGGAGCGCGCATCCGCCCGAAAGCGATGTCGGTGACCTTGATGCCGCTCATCCTGCCTCCCCGGAGCCGTTGGCGTCCGCGCCACCGCGCGCCGCTTTTGCCGCATCTAATCAGAATTCGCCGCGGCGCGGAAGGCGTCGGGCGATCAGTGGCCGCCCACGGGACCGGCGCCCGCGGCGGGCTTGCGCATCAGGAACACCAGCGGCACCAGCGCCAGGAAGATCACGCCGAAGACCCAGAAGCTGTCGATATAGGAGAGCGTGGCCGCCTGCTGCTGCAGCGTGGCGTAGAGCTGCGCCTGCGCCTTGTGAAGCGCGTCGACGGCGCTGGCGGATCCCCCGAGATAGGTCTGCTGCAGGGTCTGGATCGTGCTCCGATAGGCGTCGCTGTAAGGCGTGACATGCTCGATGAGCACGCTCTGATGGTATTGCTCGCGGCGGGCGACGAGGGTAGTGGCGAAGGAGATGCCGACGCTGCCGCCGATGTTGCGCATCATGTTGATGATGGCCGAGGCGGAGTTGTTCTTCTCCGGCGGCAAGCCCAGATAGGCCACAGTATTGATCGGGATGAAGAGGAAGGCGAGGCCCAGCGACTGGTAGGCGCGCGCCCAGGCGACCGTGGCGTAGTCGATCTCGGTGTCGAACCGGGTCATCCACAGCAGCGCCAGCCCGGTGGTGACCAGGCCGGTGGCGATGAGCAGCCGCGCGTCGACGCGGGATACCAGCGCGCCCACCACCGGCATCAGCAGCATGAGGGCGAATCCTCCCGGCGAGATCACCAGCCCGGCATCGGTCGCGGTGTAGCCGAGCTGCGTCTGGACGAAGAGCGGCAGCAGCACCGTGCTGCCCAGCAGGATGAAGCCCAGCATGAACATCAGGAGATTGCCGACCGCGAAATTGCGGTTGGCGAGGATGCCGAGATCGACGATCGGATCCTCGCGGCGCAGCTCCCAGACGATGAAGGCGACCAGCCCGACGACGGCCGCGATCGCGAGGTAGGTGATGAAGCGCGAGGCGAACCAGTCGTCCTCCTGGCCCTTGTCGAGCACCACCTGGAGCGCGCACATGCCGATCGCCAGCAGCGAAAAGCCGATATAGTCGAGCCGGATCCCCTCCTTGAGCCGCGCCTTGCGGCGCGCGACATATTCCGGCGGATCGGTGAGCACGTTCATCGCCAGCATCGACAGCAGCAATCCCACCGGCACGTTGAGCAGGAACACCCAGCGCCAGGTGAAATTGTCGGTGATCCAGCCGCCGAGCGTCGGCCCGATCGCCGGGGCGAAGACCACGGCGATGCCATAGGCGGCAAAGGCGAGGCCGCGCTTCTGGGGCGGGAAGGCGTCGGCGAGGATGGCCTGGGCGTTGGGCTGCAGCCCGCCGCCGGTGATCCCTTGCAGGCCGCGCGCCACGATCAGCAGCGGCAGGTTCGGCGCCAGGCCGCAGAGCAGCGAGGTGATGCTGAAGCCGACGATGCAGCCGAGAAAATAGCGCTTGCGGCCGATCGTCGAGGCGAGCCAGCCGCTGATCGGCAGGACGATGGCGTTGGTGACGAGATAGGAGGTGAGCACCCAGGTCGATTCGTCGCTGCTCGCCGACAGGCTGCCGGCGATGTGCTGCAGCGCCACGTTGGCAATCGAGATGTCGAGGACCTCCATGAAGGCCGCGAGCCCGACCGTGGGCGCCACCAGCCAGCGCCCGACACCAGGGCGGGCGGCGCCTGCGGTCGTGTCGCTCATGGCAGGCGCCTCATCGGACCTTCACGCTGGGGACGACCGACATGCCGGGGCCGAGCGGCCGCGACGGGTCGGGGGGATCGTCGAAGACGATCTTGACGGGAACGCGCTGCACCACCTTGACGTAATTGCCGGTGGCGTTTTCCGGCGGCAGCAGGCTGAAGGCGGCGCCGCTTCCCGGCTGGAAGCTGGCGACATGGCCGTGAAAGGTGGTGTCGGGATAGGCGTCGATCTCGATGTCGACCGGCTGCCCGACCCGCATGTGCGCGAGCTGTGTCTCCTTGAAATTGGCGGTGATCCACAGCCGGGTCGGCACCAGCGCCATGAGGTCCTGACCGGTCTGCACGTAATCGCCGATGGCGACGTTCTTGTGCGCCACGCGCCCGCTCTGGGGTGCCACGACGCGGGTGTAGGAGAGGTTGAGCCGCGCCTGTGCCGTCTGCGCCGCGGCGCTGTTCAGATTGGCCTCGGCGGTCGCGATCTGGCTTTGCGCCACTGCCTGCTGCGCCTCGGTTGCGGCCAGCTTCTTCTGCGCGGCGACGAGCGAGGCGGCGGTGCTGCGCGCATTGGCGATGTCGTTGTCGAGCGTCTGGTGCGAGACCACGTGCTGCTCGGCCAAGGGCTGGTCGCGCTTCAGCTGGCTGGACGCGTTGACCGCGTTGGCATCGGCGACGCCCACCTGGGCGCGCGCCTCCTCGACATTGGCGACGGCCGCGCTCGCCTGCGCCTTGGCCTGGGCCAGGCTTCCCGCGGCGCTCGCCTCGTTTGCCACCGCCTGATCGAGCTTCGCCTGGAAGTCGGCGGGATCGATCTCGACGAGCGGCTGTCCCGTCTCGACCAGCTGGTTGTCGTCGACCAGCACGCGCGCGACGCGGCCGGGCACTTGCGGCGCGACCTGCACCATGTGCACGTCGATGAAGGCGTCGTCGGTGCTCTCCCACTGCCGCGCCTGGAGCCACCAGGCGACGCCGCCGCCGATCGCCGCCAGCGCCACCAGCAGCAGGAGCCCGAAGAGCAGGGGGCGGCGACTGCGCTGCCGCGTCGCCGGCGCCTCCTTGGGCCAGCGGGCCTGCGGCGAGGCCGCGGGGCGCTCCGCCGCGATCGGCGCCCGCGCGCCGTCATCCCGCACGCTCATGCTGAACCTCGCTTTCCTGTGGCGGAGCCGCGGGGCAGGGCGACATCAGCCCATGCTTCAGCAGCTCGATATTGGTGCGGCAAAGCGTCATGACATCGATCGTGGTGTGCTCGTGCGCCTCGAAGGAATGGCGCCACAGCATGGCCATGAGCATCGGCGCCACGACGCAGCGTGCCGCCGCCCTGGTGTCCAGCGGCCGGAACTCGCCGCGCTCGACGCCGCGCTGCAGCACGCTCTGCAGCAGCGCCAGCCCGCGGTGGGCCACCTCGTCGAGATAGAAGCGGGCGAGATCCGGGAAGTTGCCGGCCTCGGTGAAGATGAGCTTGGGAAGCGCGCTGAGCGGCGTCCTGCTCAGCTCCACCCATTGCTGCAGCAGGCGCTCGAGCAGGAGGGAAGAGGGCTCGTCCGATTGCGCCGCCATCGCCTCGCCGCGCGCGATGTTGGGCACCAGCGACTGGCGCACCACCGCCTTGAAGAGGTCTTCCTTGCTGCGGAAATAAAGATAGAGCGTGCCCTTGGTAATGCCGGCCCGGGCCGCGACGTCCTCGAGGCGGGTCGCGGCATAGCCGCGCTCGGCAAAGGAAGCGAGCGCGGCCGCAAGGATCTCCGCGGGCCGCGCCGCTTTGCGCCGGCGCCAGCGGGCGCCGGAAGGCTGCTCCTGTGCCATCATGTAAATAACTTACCAGTCAGTTATCTGAAATGCAAACGGCGCCCGGCCTCCTTCGATCCTGCGGGACCGATGGCGCGTAGGGTGCGCACCCTGAGTTTTGCCCGTATAGGTTGAAAAATCGGTAATGCGCCACCACGCGCTTCCCAGGTGGCGCGTCGTCCCCGCTCGCGACGGTCGCCGGCTGCCGTCGCGTCGAGACGCGTCAGTGCGAGGGCAGCACGATGATATGGATCTTCTTCGATACGACGGGCGGATTGAACGGAAGGTGGTTGGCGTCGCCCAGGACGAGCTGCAGCGTGTGCCGTCCCGGCGGCAGCTCGATGCGCGCCTCGGTCTCGCCGGCGCCGAAATGCAGATGCTTCTTGTCCTGGGGGATGGGGTTATTGGGGTCGATCGGCGCGTCATCATCGATATAGAGGTGATGATGGCCGGCATTGGGCGCGTTGGAATGCGCCTGCGTCACGCCCATCCCGCGCAGCCCGAAGCGGCACCAGAAGGCGCCTTTGATGCGGGCGCCGTCATGCGGCCAGATGATGTAGAGATAGGCGTCCTTCGGCGCGGGGGTCGGCCCGGCCAAGGCGCGAGCCGGCCACAAGGAAGCGGCTGCCAGCATCACCCGTCGGCTGATCATTTCTCCCCTCCTTGCGCGAGACGCAGGCCATGGGTCGGATATCTGACCCCCGTGTCGTAGTGATCGCGGCTGGAGACGCTCAGATAGGTCCGATCATTTTGCCAGGAGCCGCCGCGCAGCACATGGCTGGAGCAATCATCCGCGGCCCAGGGCGAGCCGTCGCCGGGGGCGCCGTGATAGTCCCTGTGCCAGCAATCCGATACCCATTCCGACGCTTCTCCGCCCATGTCGTAGAGGCCGAAGGGATTGGCGCGAAAGCTGCCGACCTTGATCGCGTGACGCGGATCGTAGTCCGGCGCTCCGCAGCCTCTGCAATAGGCCATGCCGTCCACATAGTCGTTGCCCCACCAGAATTTCGTCGTCGTGCCGCCGCGCGCCGCGTATTCCCACTCGGCTTCCGTCGGCAATCGATACGTCTTGCCGCTGACGCGCGACAGCCAGGCGATGAACTGCACGGCATCGTTCCAGCTGAGATTCGAAATCGGCGCGCGCTCATCGGTGCTCGGCGGCGAGACATCGGCGCAGGCCCGCGCCGCGACGCATTTGCTCCATTCACCCACCGTGACGGGGTATTTGCCGATCGAGAACGGCGCGACCGTCACCCTGTGAACCGGCTTTTCCGAGAGGTCGTCGTTGCTCCCCATGACGAAAGAACCCCCGGGCAGCGCGACCATGGCGGGCTCGAGAAACGGCCGGGTCTGCGGCGTCGCGGGCGGCGTCGGCGGCACGACGAGGGCGACGGCCTGGTCCCTGGGTGACGGCCGAGCGTCCGGACGTCCTTCCGCCGCGGTTGCCGCCGTCGCCGGTGCGCTCTCCCGCGCAGGACCGCGATGGGCCACGGACATCAGCCACAGCGATCCCGCGCCCGCGATGCAGGCGATCACGGCAGCCATCGCAATGACGGCGAGGCGCGCTCTGCGTCGCAGCGCGCCTATGGCGGCCGGATCGGGCAGGACGCGGTAGACGCTGATGGGATCGGTGATGTTCTTGACCTTGTGATCGCCCAGCGACTGATAGCCGACCACCAGCTTGTTCTTGACCAAACCGTAGAGGCTCTCCGAGATGTAGATCCCGCCGGGAGCGGCGAGGTTCTCGAGTCGTGCCGCCACATTCACGCTGTCGCCGAAGATATCGTCATCCTCGATGATGATGTCGCCGACATGGATGCCGATCCGATACTCGATCCAGCGCGGCTTGGGCAGCGCGGTGTTGCGGGCGGCCATGGCTTGCTGAATCACGATGGCGCACCGCACCGCCTCGACGGGGCTGTCGAACTCGGCGAAAAAGCCATCGCCGGTCCACTTCACGATCCGGCCGCGGTGCTCCTTGACCGTCGGCTCCATGATCTCGCGCCGTTGTCGCCTGACGCGCGCGATCGTCCCTTCCTCATCGATGCCGACAAGCCTGGAGTAGCCGGCGATGTCCGCCGCGAGAATCGTCGCCAGTCTGCGAGGGCTCTCGTCTTCACCGCTCGGCATGGCCACTCCCCAGCGGTTGAAATACGCGCGGCGCCGAGTGCGCAATGATTGGGAGATGCCGTGTGGTCGATGTAGCGTGCGCCGATCGCGGGTAAGGGTCAAGCGCGCGACGGCGCGATGGCGGCCTGCACGCCGCGACCGCACGCGCAGGCGAAGCGGGTGGGCGTTCTCAGAATCGCGTGAGGCCGTTCCCGACCGGGGTGAGCAATCGGCCGTTCGTGCGTTGACGGGGTAACCACCGACGCCGGTCATGAGCAACGAGGACCATACCATCCAGAAAGAGACGAAGCGGCCGTTCGGCCGTCGCGGCGACCGGGCGGTGCCGGACGCGCCCGGCGTGGTGGTCGTGGGCGCGGGATTCGGCGGTCTGGAAGTCGGAAGGCTGCTCCAGCAGGTTCCGGCGCGGCTGACGGTGATCGACCGGCGAAACTACACGCTGTTTCAGCCGCTGCTCTATCAAGTGGCGACGGCGGCGCTCTCCGCCGCGGATGTGGCGGTTCCCATACGGTCTCTGCTTCACGGTCCCGGCACGGAGGTGCTGCTCGACGAGGTCGTCGGCGTGGACACCCGCCGGTCCTGCGTCCGCACCGGTTGCGGCCGCGAGATTCCCTACGCGTATCTCGTCCTGGCAACGGGCTCGCGCTACAACTACTTCGGCCACGAAGATTGGGCGTCCGTCGCGCTGGCGCCCAAATCGCTGGACGATGCCATCGGCATCCGCAACCGGCTGCTTCTCGCCTTCGAGGCGGCGGAAACCTGCGCGGACGATGCCGAGCGACAGGCGCTGATGACGTTCGTGATCGTCGGCGCCGGCGCCACCGGCGTCGAAATGGCGGGCGCGCTCGCCGAGCTCGCCAAGGCGACGCTGGTTCGCGATTTCCGCCGCATCGACCCTGCCTCGGCGCGCATTCTACTGATCGAGGCCGGCCCGAGGGTGCTCGGCGGCTTTCCCGAAAAGCTGGGCGTCTATGCGCAGGAGATGCTGGCGAAGCTCGGGGTCGAGCTGCGCCTGAACACCCCGATCGAGCAGATCGACGCGGCGGGCGTCGTCGCCGCCGGGCAGCGGATCGCCGCGCGCGTCGTCATCTGGGCGGCCGGGGTGAACGCCACGCCGGTTGCCGGCTGGCTCGGCGTCGAGGCGACCCGGCACGGCACGGTGAGGGTCGATCCGGACTTCTCGCTGCCCGGCCGCCCGAATGTGTTCGTGATCGGCGATGCCGCGCAGGTGCCGGGACCGGATGGGAAGCCGCTCCCCGGGCTGGGCGCCGTCGCCAAGCAGGAAGGCAGATATGTCGGCGAGCTCATCCGGCGCCGCATCGAAGGCGGGGGCGCGATGCCCGCTTTCCGCTATCGCGACTACGGGACCATGGCCACGATCGGACGCGCCGCCGCCGTCGCCGATCTGCGTGGCTTCGAGCTCACGGGAGCGACGGCGTGGCTGCTCTGGGGCCTGGTCCACATCAGCTTTCTCATCGGCTTCCGCAACCGGGTGGTGGTGCTGGTGAACTGGCTCTGGGCCTGGCTGACCTATGCCCACGGCGCGCGGTTGATCACGGGGGAGCGCCGGCCCGCGCCGGACGGCGTGGCCGCCACGCCGTCCGGTGAGATCACGCCAGCGTCCCGCGTCCGATCGCCGACCGGCTCCTAGCCCGAGGGTGCGGCGGCGGCGTGTCCGGAGCGCTGCAGCGCCGGCTTTTCCCGGTGGCTCAGATTGTGCGCCGTGTTGATGAGCGCGATATGCGAAAATGCCTGGGGGAAATTCCCGACGAGCCGCTTGGCGACCGGATCGTATTCCTCCGAGAGCAGCCCGAGATCGTTGCGCAGCGACAGCAGGCGCTCGAAGAGCCGCCGTGCCTCCTCCCGCCGCCCCTGGAGCACGAGATTGTCGACGAGCCAGAAGCTGCAGGCCAGGAACGTGCCCTCGTTTCCGGGAAGACCGTCATTGCCCGTCTCCGGGCGGTAGCGCCGCACCAGGCCATCGGCCATGAGATGGCGCTCGATGGCGGCGACGGTGCTGCGCATCCGCGGCTCGTCCGGCGGCAGAAAGCCCACCAGCGGCATCAGCAGGACGGAAGCGTCGAGATCCCGCGACCCATAGCTTTGCACGAAGGCGCCGATCTCGGCATTGAACGCCTGGCGGCAGATCTCGTCATGGATCTGCCGGCGCGTCGCGCGCCAATGTTCCACCGGTCCCTTGAGACCGAATTGCTCGACGCCCTTGATCGAGCGGTCGAACGCCACCCAGGCCATCACCTTGGAATAGGTGAATTGCTGTGGACCGCCGCGGACCTCCCAGATGCCTTCGTCCGGCTTCATCCAGATGGTTTCGAGGTGCTTCAGCATCTCCTTCTGAAGCTCCCAGCCGGCTTCGTCGACCCCCAGAGTCCGGGCGTGGTGCAGCGCGTCCATGACCTCGCCATAGATGTCGAGCTGCGTCTGCTCGGCGGCCGCATTGCCGATGCGGACCGGCTTCGATCCCTCATAGCCCGGCAGCCACGGCACCTCCCATTCGGTCAAGCGGTGCTCGCCGGCCAGCCCGTACATGATCTGCACCTGGGCCGGATCGCCCGCCAGAGCGCGCAGCAGCCAGGCCCGCCACGCTTCGGCCTCCTGGTAGTAACCGCAGTTCATCATGGCGAGCAGCGTGAAGGTCGCGTCGCGCAGCCAGCAGAACCGGTAGTCCCAGTTGCGCGAGCCGCCGAGCTGCTCCGGCAGCGAGGTGGTGGGCGCCGCGACGATGCCGCCGGTGGGACGGTAGGTCAGCGCCTTGAGGGTGATCAGCGAGCGGACCACCGGCTCCTTCCATTCCTCCGGGCCCTGATACTGATCCGACCAGTCGCGCCAATACGCTTCCGTGTCGGCGAGCGCCGCCGTCGGATCGATCGGCGCCGGCCGGTCGAGATGCGAGGCGCCGTAGGTCAGCACGAAGGGAACGGTCTCGCCGGCCGACACCGTGAATTCGCCCGCGGTCCGGTGATCCAAGCCGTGGAGCGCAACCGGCGTGCGCAGCACGACCATGTCCGGTCCCGAAACGGCGCAGAGCGCCTGGTCCTCGCCGCGGGTGACCCAGGGCGTCAGCGCGCCATAGTCGAAGCGGAACACGATCTCGGTCCACATCGCGACGGTGCCGCGCCGTCCGACCACCAGCCGGACCAGGTCCGAGGCGTTGCCGCGTGGCGGCATGAACTCGATAAGGGTTACGGCGCCGTCCGCGGTCTCGATGTCGGTTTCCAGGATCAGCGTCCGGTCGCGGTAGCGGCGCGTCCGGCTCCTGACGGGGGCGCGCGGGGTGATGATCCAGCGGCCGTTCTCCACGCTGCCCAGCAGCGCGGCAAAGCAGGCGCCGCCGTCGAATCTCGGCCAGCACAGCCAATCGACCGAGCCGTTCCGGGCGACCAGCGCCGCGGTCTCGCAATCACCCAAGAGCGCGTAATCCTCGATTCTCGACGCCACGGCAGCACCTCAGCCCGACCTCGCGCGAGACCGCGGCGCGGTCTCTCGCCTACTTCAACGCGTGGTTCCCGCCGGAGTTCTGAACGGGTAACCGGCGCGGCGCGAAGGACCTACTGCGCCGCCATCTGGCGCGTCTCGATCGCCTCGGCGACGGCATCGTCGATGCGCTCGCACCAGACGAAGCGCGCCTTGCGCCGGGCCTCCTCGGGGATGTCCTCGAAGTCCCGCTTGTTGCGCGCCGGCAGCAGCAGGGTGGTGATGCCGGCGCGCACCGCCGCCGTCACCTTCTCCTTGATGCCGCCGACCGGCAGGACGAGGCCGCGCAGGCTGATCTCGCCGGTCATCGCCGTGTCGCTGCGCGTCGGCCGGTTGGTGAGCAGCGAGATCAGCGCCACCGTCATCGCCACGCCGGCGCTGGGCCCGTCCTTGGGAATGGCGCCGGCCGGCACGTGCACGTGGATGTCGCTCCTGGCGAAGATCTCCTCGTCGATGCCGAGCGGCCGGGCGCGCGACTTGACCAGGCTGAGCGCCGCCTGCGCGCTCTCCTTCATGACCTCGCCGAGCTGGCCGGTGAGGATGAGCCGGCCGTTGCCGGGGATGCGCGTCGCCTCGATGAACAGGATGTCGCCGCCCACCGGCGTCCAGGCGAGGCCGGTCGCGACCCCCGGGATGCTGGTGCGCATGGCGACCTCGTTCTCGAAGCGCCGCTGCCCGAGACTCTCGACGAGATCGTCGACGTCGATGCGGACGGGCTCGGTGGCGCCTTCGGCAAAGCGCATCGCCGCGTGGCGGAAGACGCCGCCGATGGCGCGCTCGAGATTGCGCACCCCCGCCTCGCGCGTGTAGTCGCGGATGACGGCGGCGAGCGCCGCATCGGTGATGCTGAGGCGCTCGGCGGAAAGCCCGTTCGCCTCGAGCTGGCGCGGCACCAGGTAGCGCCGCGCGATCTGCAGCTTCTCCTCCTCGGTGTAGCCGGGCAGCTCGATCACCTCCATGCGGTCGCGCAGCGGTCCCGGCACGTTGTCGATGACATTGGCCGTGCCGATGAACAGCACCGAGGAGAGGTCGAAGGGCACGCCGAGATAGGCGTCGCGGAAGGTGCCGTTCTGCTCGGGGTCGAGCACCTCGAGCAGCGCCGCCGAGGGATCGCCCTGGACGCCGGCGCCGAGCTTGTCGATCTCGTCCAGCATCATGACGCAGTCGCGCGCGCCCGCCTTGCGGATGCCCTGGATGATGTTGCCCGGCAGGGAGCCGATATAGGTGCGGCGATGGCCGCGGATCTCGGCCTCGTCATGGACGCCGCCGAGGCTGACGCGGACGAATTTGCGGCCGGTGGCGCGGGCGATGCTCTGGCCGAGCGAGGTCTTGCCGACGCCGGGCGGGCCGACGAAGCACAGGATCGGGCTCTTGCCGCCGGGCTTCAGCTTCTGCACGGCGAGATATTCGAGGATGCGCCGCTTCACCTTGACGAGGCCGAAATGGTCCTCGTCGAGCACGCGCCGCGCCTCGGCGATGTCGATCGTCCGCTCGGTGGTCACCGACCACGGCAGGTCGATCAGCCAATCGAGATAGTTGCGCGCCATGCCGTACTCGGCGGCGCCCTCCGGCATGCGCTCGAGCCGCGCCAGCTCCTTCTTGGCCTGGCTCTCCACCTCGGGCGGCATCTTGGCGTCGGCGATGCGCTTCCTGAGCTCGGCGATCTCGTCGCTCTTGGCGTCCTCCTCGCCGAGCTCCTTCTGGATGGTCTTGAGCTGCTCGCGCAGCAGGAACTCGCGCTGGCGGCCCTCCATCGTCTCCTTGGTCTGCTGGCTGATCTGGCGCGACAGCCGCAGCACCTCGATGCGATGGCCGAGCAGGTCCGAGACGCGCTTCATGCGCTCCGGCACGTCGACGGTCTCGAGCACGGCCTGCTTCTCCGCCGGCTCGAGGTCCATGACGTTGGCGATGAGGTCGGCGAGCTGGCCGCCGGTGTTGATCCCCTGGATGGCGGCGGCGATCTCGGGCGGCGCCTGCGGCAGCAGCTCCAGCGCCTCCTGCGCCTGCCGCTTCAGATGCAGCAGCCGCGCCTCGAGCTCCGCCGTCCTGACCTCGCTCTCGCCGATGCGCTCGACCCGCGCCACCAGGAAGGGGAAGCCGGGCAGGAAATCGAGCACGCGAAACCGGTGCTGACCCTGGCAGACGAGGTGATGCGTGCCATCCGGCGCGGTGAGATAGCGCAGCACCGCCCCCACCGTGCCGACCTGATGGAGATCGGCGCCGGCGGGATCCTCGATGGCGGGATCGCGCTGCAGCAGCAGCCCGACCGGCAGCTCGCGCTGCACCGCCGCCTGCGCCGCCGCGACCGAGCGCGCCCGGCCGACCGTGATCGGCATCACCGAGCCCGGGAACAGCACCGCGCCGCGCACCGGGATGACCACCAGCGCGTCCGGCGGCAGCGCCGGCAGCTCGGCCGGTTGCGGATTGGGAGAGAGGGTTTCGTTCGTTGCCATTATGTCCTATCCCAGCGTGCGCAGCACGAGCGTCAGGCAGCCATCGGCGAGCTCGCGCTGCAGCAGCTCGAAGCGCGCCGCCGGCAGCGCAATGCGCCGCTCGAAGCGGCCCTGCGGCAATTCCAGCCGGTGGATGGCGGAGGCGCGCTGCAGCGCCGGCGCCGGGCGCTCGCCGCTGATGACCAGCACGCCGTTCTCGACCACCACCTCGAGCCGCGACGCCTCGACGCCCGGCAGCGCGGCGATGATCCAGAGCTCGCGGCCGTTCTCGAAGATGTCGACGGGCGGCTCCCAGACCGGGCGTGGCCCGGCGGTGCCCAGGCGGAAGAACTGGCGGTGCAGCCGCTCGGCGCGCGCCAGCGCCTCGCAGGCTTCCGCCCACATCCACGCATCGAGATTCCGCGCCGTCATTGCCCCCGTCCGCCCCTGTCAGTGCTTGCGTGCCGGGCACGGCCGCACCCGGCATTGTCGTGCAAATGGGGATAGGCTAGGCCGTTTCAAGCGCCGGAGGGAAGGGCCAATCGCCTCAGTCCGCGGCCGCGAGCGCCGCCGCGGCGCGCCGCACCGCCGCCGCGCGCTCGCGCAGCATCGGCTCGGCAAGGCGCCGCACCCGCGACAGCACCGCCGGCCGGGCAAGCTCGGGCGAGCCTGCGTCGAACGGCGGCCGCGGGTCGTATTCGACCAGAAGCTGGATCGCTTCCGCGGCCTCGCGGCCGCAGATCTCGTCGACCACGGCAAGCGCGAAGTCGATCCCGGCAGTGACGCCGCCGCCGGTGATGAACTTGCCGTCGACGACGACGCGCTGCGCCGCCGGCTCGGCGCCGAACGCCCGCAGCAGCTCGCGCGACATCCAGTGGCAGGCGGCGCGCCGGCCGGCGAGCAGCCCGGCGGCCCCCAGCACGAGCGAGCCGGTGCAGACCGAGGTGACGTAGCGCGCGCCCTCGGCCATGCGGCGCAGGAAGCCCAGCACCGCCGCATCGCCCAGCACCTCGTTCACCCCCGCGCCGCCGGGCACGCAGACGAGGTCGAGCGGCGGGCAGGCGTCGAGCGTCATCGTCGGCTGCAGGTGCAGGCCGCGCTCGTCGGCCACGGGATCGAGCGTCCTTGCCACGAGATGCGCCTCGGCCCGCGGCATACGCGACAGGATCTCGTAGGGGCCGGTGAGATCGAGCTGGGTCAGGCGCGGGAACAAGAGAAAGCCGATGCGGAACGGGCCGTCTTCCATGAGCCTCTCCTCGAGCGACGACAGGCAGATTGCCCGCGACAGGCTTTGGCGGAAATGACATTATTCCCTCGTTTTCTGCCAGAAGGGGCCGCCCATGCGCCGGATCGTCTTCATCGCCTTCGCGGACGCGCAGCTTCTCGACCTCGCCGGCCCGCTGCAGGTGTTCGCCAGCGCGCGGGAGATGGCGCTCCGGCGCTGCCTGCCGGACCCCTACGCGCTGGCACTCGGCTCGCTCGAGGGCGGCGCCGTCGTCACCTCCTCGGGCGTGGCCCTGCTGACCGAGCCGCTCGCGGCGCTCGGACGACGGCCGGTGGACACGCTGATCGCCGCGGGCGGGCCGGGGTCGCGCCGGGCGCAGGACGAGCAGCGCCTCACCCGCTGGATCGGGCGCCAGGCGCAGCGGGCGCGGCGCGTGTGCTCCGTCTGCACCGGCGCCTTCCTGCTGGGCGCGGCGGGTCTCCTCGACGGCAGGCGCGTCACCACCCATTGGCACGCGGCCGAGGAGCTGCGCGGCCGCTATCCCAAGGCGGTGGTCGATCCCGATCCGATCTTCCTGCGCGACGGCAAGGTCTGGACCTCGGCCGGGGTCAGCGCCGGCATCGATCTGGCGCTGGCGCTCGTCGAGGAGGATATCGGCCGCGACATGGCGCTCGCGGTCGCCCGCCATCTCGTCGTCTTCCTGAAGCGCCCGGGCGGGCAGTCGCAGTTCAGCGCCTTCCTGCGCAGCCAGACCGCCGATGATGGCAGCTTCGCCGCGCTTCACGACTGGCTGCCGCAGCATCTCTCCGGCGATCTGCGCGTCGAGGCGCTGGCCACCCGCGTCGGCATGAGCCCGCGCAATTTCGCGCGGCTTTATCGCGAACGCACGGGCATGACGCCGGCCAAGGCGGTGGAGCGGCTGCGCGTCGAAGCGGCGCGGCGCGCGCTGGAGGAGGGCGCGGCGCCGATCGCGAGCATCGCGCGCGACTGCGGCTTCGGCGACGAGGAGCGCATGCGCCGCGCGTTCCTGCGCCTCCTGGGCGTGCCGCCGCGGCACTATCGCCAGCGCTTCTCGCGCGACGAGGCGGACGCGGCGTGAGGCCGGTTTGACCCCGGCCGGGGTGCTCATTACCATCCTGTCAAAGCCACGGGCCGCCGCGCGCGGCGCCCGAACAATCGCCAGGGAACGCCCGCCGTGACCGACATCTTCCGCTTCGACCCGCTGACCTTGCCGCCGGAATGCGAGGCGCTGCGCGGCGAGGTGCGCGGCTTCATCGCCGAGGAAAGAGCGGCCGGGCGCTGGCGCGGCGAGAGCGACTTCACCTCCGGCCAATCGCCCGAGTTCAGCAAGCGCCTGGGCGCGCGCGGCTGGATCGGCATGACCTGGCCGAAGACATACGGCGGCCAGGAGCGCAGCTTCCTCGAGCGCTACGTCGTCACCGAGGAGCTGCTGGCCGCCGGGGCGCCGGTGGGCGCGCATTGGGTCGCCGACCGCCAGAGCGGGCCGCTCATCCTGCGCTTCGGCAACGAGAGCCAGCGCCAGGACATCCTGCCGCGCATCACCCGCGGCGAATGCTTCTTCTGCATCGGCATGAGCGAGCCCGACAGCGGCTCCGATCTCGCCTCGATCCGCACCAAGGCGGTGCCGGTCGAAGGCGGCTGGGAGCTCAACGGCCGCAAGATCTGGACGTCCAATGCGCACAAGGCGCATTTCATGATCTGTTTGTGCCGCACCGAGCCGGTCGACACCGGCGACCGGCACAAGGGCCTGTCGCAGCTCATCGTCGACCTGAAATCGCCGGGCATCTCGATCCGGCCGATCAAGAACCTGGCCGGCGCCGAGCATTTCAACGAGGTGCTGTTCGAGAACGTGTTCATCCCCGGCGACCGCATGATCGGCCAGCCGGGCGACGGCTGGAAGCAGGTGACGAGCGAACTGGGCTACGAGCGCAGCGGCCCCGAGCGCTTCCTCAGCAGCTTCCGCCTGGTGGTCGAGTTCCTGCGCCGCGCCGGCGGCAACCCCGATCCGCGCGAGGCGGAGGCGATCGGCCGCCTGCTCGCCCATCTCGCGACGCTGCGGCGCATGTCGCTGTCGGTCGCGGGCATGCTGCAGAAGGGCGAGATGGTCAATCTCGAAGCGGCGGTGGTGAAGGATCTCGGCACCAACCTCGAAAAGGAGATCCCCGAGATCGTCCGCCTCGTGGCGCGGCGCGGCCGCTCGCCCAACCAGTCGGATCTGATGGAGGAGGCGCTCGCCTACACCGTGCTCAACGCGCCCTCCTTCACCATCCGCGGCGGCACCCGCGAGATCCTGCGCGGCATCGTCGCGCGCGGGCTGGGCCTCAGATGAGCGACAGCCTCGTCCAGGAGGTCGCGGGCAAGCTCTTCGCCGCGCTCACGCCGCCGAAGCTGGTGAACGACGCCGAGGCCGGGGAATTTCCCGCGGCGCTGTGGCGGGCGGTGAACGATGCCGGCTTTCCCGACGCGCTCGCCGCGGCCGAGACGCCGGGCGGGCTCGAGGGCCTGCCCGATGCCGCGGCGATCCTGCGCGAGGCCGGGCGCCATGCCGCGCCGCTGCCGCTGGCCGAGACCATGCTCGCCCGCTGGCTGCTCGCCGGCGCCGGCATCAAGGCGCCCGACGCGCCGCTCACCATCGCGCCGGTGGACCGCGCCGGCGCGCTGGTGCTGCATCGCGCCGGCAAGGGCTGGCGGCTCGCCGGCCGTGCCGCGCGGCTGCCCTGGGGCAAGGCATCCGCCGGCATCGTCGCCCTCGTCGACGGGCGCGTGGCGCTGCTCGCGCCCAAGGCCGCCGATCTGCGCCCCGGAAAGAGCCTTGCCGGCGAGCCGCGCGACGATCTCTCGGTCGATGCCGAGGTCGATGCGAAGCCGGCGGCATCCGGCGTCGACGCGGCGCTGGTCTATCGCCTGGGCGCGCTCAGCCGCGCGGTGATGATGGCGGGGGCGCTCGAGGCGGTGCTGGCGCTCACCGTGCAATACGCCAACGACCGGGTGCAGTTCGGCCGCCCGATCGGCAAGTTCCAGGCGGTGCAGCAGCAGCTGGCGCTGCTCGCCGAGAACGTCGCCGCCGCGGGCGTCATTGCCGCGGCCGCGGTCGAGGCGGCGGCGGGCAAGGGCGATCCCGCCTTCGCCATCGCCGTGGCCAAGGCGCGGGTCGGCGAGGCCGCCGGCAAGGTGGCCGAGATCGCGCACCAGGTGCACGGCGCGATCGGCTTCACCCATGAGCACCGGCTGCACCATCTGACGCGGCGGCTGTGGTCGTGGCGCGACGAGTTCGGCGTCGAGAGCGAGTGGCAGCAGGAGCTGGGCCGGCTCGCTGCCGCCCGCGGCGCCGACGGCCTGTGGCCGCTGCTCACGTCCTGGTGAGGGATCATGCACGAGCATCTGCGCTACGAGACCGAAGGCGGCATCGCCACCATCACCTTGAACCGGCCCGACCGGATGAACGCCTTCACCTGGGACATGGTGGATGCCTGGGCGGCGGCGCTCACCGAGGCGCAGCGCGATGACGGCGTCAGCGTCATCATCATCACCGGCGCCGGCAAGGCATTCTGCAGCGGCGGCGACATCCAGGGCATGGGCGAGCGGCAGGAGCGCACGCCGCTGCAGCGCAAGAACGAGCTGGCCGGCCACGTCCATCGCATCCCGCTGGCGCTCGAGAGCATCGACAAGCCGGTGATCGCGGCGATCAACGGCGCGGCGACCGGCGCCGGGCTCGACCTCGCCCTGCAATGCGATCTGCGCTACGCCGCCGAGAGCGCGCGGCTGGGCGAGACCTATGTGCGCGTGGGCCTGGTGCCCGGCGCGGGCGGCACCTGGTTCCTGCCGCGGCTCGTCGGCACGGCCAAGGCGCTGGAGCTGTTCTGGACCGGCGAGCTGATCCCGGCCGCGGAGGCCGAGCGCATCGGCATGGTCAACAAGGTGCTGCCGGACGACCAGCTCCTGCCGCATGTGCGCGAGGTCGCCGGGCGGATCGCGCGCGCGCCGCAGCTCTCGGTGCGCTTCATCAAGCGCGCGGTCTACCAGGGCGCGCGCATCGACCTGCGCACCAGCCTCGATCTCATCTCCTCGCATTACGCCGTCGTCTCCTCCTCGAGCGACCACAAGGAGGCGGTGCAGGCCTATCTCGAGAAGCGCAAGCCGAACTTCACCGGCAGCTGAGCGGCACCCGGGTCACGTCTCCGGCGGCGCGAAGATCTCCTGCGGCGCGCTGATGCCGCGCACCGGCTGGAAGCCCAGCGACAGCAGCGGGCCGCCATAGGCCTCGGCAAAGCTCTCGGAGAGCAGGAGCGGGCGTCCCAGCCGTTTGGTCAGCCCTTCGAGACGGCAGACCAGATTCACCGCCGGTCCGATGGCGGTATAGTCGAGCCGGTCGGCGGCGCCGACATTGCCGTAGATGACCTCGCCAAGATGAAGCCCGATGCCGATCGCGATCAGCTCCTGGCCGACCGCGGCGCGGTTGTTGTTGGCGATGTCGAGCCGCTGCAGCGCGTCCTGCCCGGCGGCGAGCGCGGCGCGCACCGCGTCCCGCTCGGAGCGCCCGTCGGGCTCGAAGATGGCGAGAACGCCGTCGCCGACGAATTTCAGGATCTCGCCGCCCTGGCCGTGCACCGCGCCGACGACCGCGTCGAAATAATCGTCGAGCAGGCGGATCAGCTCCTCGCCCGGCATGCGGTCGGCGAGGTTGGTGAAACCGCGCAGATCGACCGCCATCAGCGCCGCGCGCAGCCAGCGTCCCTGGCCGCGGTGGATCTCGCCGTCGAGGATGTGGCGGCCGATGGTGCGGCCGAGATAGGTGTCGAGCAGGATGGAGTTCATCACCTTGAGCGCGTTGGTCTCGACCACGACCGCGATCGCCGGCAGCAGCGCCTCGATCGCCGCGACATGGGCGTCGGTGAAGCCGCCGGGCCGGGCGGTGGCCCAGGTGACGACGCGGTGGCGGCCGACGAAGGCCTGGAGCGGGAAGGCGAGATACTCGGTGGCGCCCGCCGCCTGGAACGACCGCAGCAGCGGATACTGCTCGAGCGCGGCGCTGCCTTCCTCGAGACGGTAGCGCACGGGGATGCCCTGCTCGAGCGTCACCCGCATCGGGCTTTCGAGATAATCGGTGCGCCGTTCCATGCCGTGCTTGATGCGGAATTCCTGCGTCACGCCGGGATCCCGCCGCCAGCGGAAGCCCAGGCCCATGATCTGCGGGTGCAGTGTGCTGATGCTGAGATTGGCCCGCCACAGCGGGATGTCCTGGCCGACCATGCGCCAGCACAGTTGATCGAACAGCTCGACGCCCGCCATCCGGTCGCGCTGCGCGCCGAGCAGCCAATCGACGATCGAGCCGCCGGCGATCGGGCGGGCCTCGCCCCGGTACTCGCGGACAAAGGTGAAGAGGTCGTCGCCGGAGGTGTTGACCGCCGTCGCTTTCGGGATAGGGTCGATTACCGCGGCGCCTGCATCGCTGGCAGTCATGAACCGGCTCTCCTGCACCTGAGGCGTGACGGCGGGAGCTTACAGGCCGCGCGCGGCCGCGTCAGCCCGCCGCCTCGCCGCTCACCGCAGGCCGAAATAGGCCCGCCGGAGAGCGTCGTTCTCGTGCATCGCCGCCACCGTGCCGGCAAAGCCGATACGGCCGCCGTCGAGCGTGTAGACCCGGTCGGCGAGCTCCAGGAATTCTGATGTTCTGCTCGGCGATCAGCAAGGTCAGGCCGCGGGCGCGGAACTGGGCCAGCACCTGGATCACCTCCTTGACGAAGAGGGGCGACAGGCCCGAAGAGGGCTCGTCCATGATCAGCATGTGCGGATCGGCCGCCAGCGCCTTGGCGATGCCGAGCATCTTGCGCTGTCCGCCGGAGAGCGAGGCGGCGAGCGCGCGCCGGCGCTCGCCCAGCGCCGGGAAGATGGCATAGAGCTCGGCCCGGCGCCGCCGCAGCGCGCCGCGCGCGAGGAACTGGCCGCCGATGCCGATATTCTCCTCGATGGTCATGCCGGGAAAGACCGCCATCTCCGACATGTAGACCATGCCGCGGCGCACCCGGCGGTCGGTGCGCCAGCGCGTGACATCCTCGCTCTGGAAGGCAATCGTGCCGCGCCAGGCCGGCACCAGGCCGAGCAGGGTCTTGAGCAGCGTCGTCTTGCCGGCGCCGTTGGCCCCCAGCAGCACCACCGTCTCGCGCTCCAGCACGGCGAGGTCGACGCCCCACAGCACCTGGACCCGGCCATATCCCGCCTCCAGCCCCTCCGCCGCGAGCAGCGTCTCAGCCCGCATCCTCGCCTCCGAGGAACACCTCGACGACGCGCTTGTCGTGGACGGCGTCCGCCATCACCCCTTCGAAGATCTCCTTGCCGGCATTCATGACGATGACGCGATCGGTGATCTCCTGGATGAAGCCCATGAGATGCTCGACCACCAGCAGCGCCACGCCGGAGCGCGCGACCTCCTTGAGCCGCGCCGCCACCCGCTCGAGCTCGGCCGGGTTGAGGCCGGCGGCGAGCTCGTCGATCAGCAGCAGGCGCGGGCCGGTGGCGAGCGCGCGGGCGAGGTCGAGCATCTTCTGCTGCGCCGAGTTGAGCTCCGCGGCGCGGCGCCCGGCGAGCGGCGCGAGGTCGAGGGTGGCGAGCAGCGCGCCGATGTCGACGGGGCCGCGCGGGTTGCGGCCGTAGCCATCGGCGACCGCCACATTCTCGCGCACCGTCAGGCCGAGGAAGGGCTTCGGCACCTGGAAGGTGCGGTTGATGCCGAGATGGACGAGGCGATGCGACGGCAGCCCGCCGACGGCGCGGCCGGCGAAGCGCACGCTGCCGCCATCGGGCGGGTAAAGCCCGGAGATGACGTTGATGCAGGTGGTCTTGCCCGAGCCGTTGGGCCCGACCAGCCCCAGGATCTCGCCCGCATTCAGGTGGAAGCTCAGCCCGTCCAGCGCGCGGAACCCGCCGAAGCGCTTGACCAGGCTCTCGACCGAGAGCAGGGGCGGCTCGGAGCCTTCAGGGGACATCGATGCCTCGGCGGCGCAGCAGCGAGGCGAGGCCGTTCGGCAGGAACAGCACCAGCCCCATGATCAGCAGCCCATAGATGAGCTGGAAGTAGTGCGGCGTCGAGATGCCGATGGCATTATAGATGCCATAGAGGATGACGACGCCGAGAATCGGGCCGAGGATGGTCGCGGTGCCGCCGAACAGCGCGAAGACGATGGCGAAGATCGTGATCTCGCCGCTGAACACGGTCTCGGGATAGAAGACCGAGATGTACCAGGCATAGACGCCGCCGATGAGCCCGGCGATGAGCGCCGCCAGCAGCCAGGCGACGACGCGCGCGCGCACGACGTTGATGCCGGCCATGGCGGCGCTGATGGCGTCCTCGCGGATCGCCTGCAGCGCCATGCCGAAGCGCGAGTGGCGCAGCCAGATCACCAGGAAAAGGGTCCCGGCGAGGATGGCGAGCGCCACGCCATAGGCCAGCCCCGGAGCGAAGACGCCGCTCAGGCTGATGCCGTAAGGCCCCTTGGTGATGTCGTCGAGCGCCGGGTTCGAGACGAGCTGCAGCACGGCCAGCGCCGCGGCCAGGTTGGCGATCGAGAAATAGGCGCCGGAGAGGCGGAAGAGGGGGGTGAGCAGCACCCCCAGCAGCAGCGCCGCGAGCCCGCCGGCGGCCAGCGCCGCCAAGGGCGGGGCGTGCAGGTGCATCACCGCGAGCGAGAAGCCATAGGCGCCGGCGCCGAAGAATCCGACATAGCCGAAGGGCAGATAGCCGGTGAAGCCGTAGATGATGTTGATGCCCTGCGCCAGGGTCATGAACACGATGAGATTGAACAGCAGCAGATGGTTGCCGTAGAGCGCCGGCGCCACCGCCAGCGCCGCCACCAGCGGCAGCAGGATCAGCAGCGTGTGGCGAAGCATCAGCAGCCTAGGCACGCCGCACCTGCCGACCGAGCAGTCCCGCCGGCCGCAGCAGCAGCACGGCGATGAGCAGGAGATAGGGCAGGAGATTGGCCCAGGAGCTGTAGTAGCTCTGCATGAACATGTAGGAGACGCCGTAGATCAGCCCGCCCAGCACCGTGCCCAGGGGATTGCCGAGCGAGCCGATGACGATCACCGCGAAGGAGGTGATGGTGACGTCGACCCCCATCGCGGGGGTGATCGAGCCCAGCATGAAGGGCGCGAAGACGCCGGCCACGGCGGCGAGCGCGAGGCCGACGCCGAAGGCGATCGCGGAGACGCGATGGACGTCGATGCCGGAGCTGATCGCCTCCTCGCGGCTCGCCATCACCGCGCGGGTCAGCGCGCCGATGCGGCTGCGGTAAAGATAGAGATAGACCAGCAGCACGGCGAGCGCGCTGGCGATGCCGCTCGCCACCCAGGCGATGGGAAAGGACTGGCCCAGGATCTCGACCGGGCCGGGCGTATAGGCCAGGCCCAGGAACGAGGCGATGGCCGCCGCCGCCTGCGCCATGGTGCCGCCGGGGATCGAACGCTCGCTGGTGCCGAAGGCGATGGCGGCCAGCGCCTCGATCACCTGCGAGAAGCCGAAGAACAGGATGAAGGACAGCATCTCCGGATCGCGCGCGCGCAGCAGCCGCGGCACCAGCAGGTAATAGAGCGGCAGCCCCGCCAGCAGGAACAGCGCGGCGGCGATGGCAAGGCCGGGGATCGGGTTCACGGCCAAGAGGTTGAAGAGCCAGAAGGCGAGAAAGGCGCCCAGCATGACGAAATCGCCATGCGCCAGATTGACGATGCGCATGACGCCGAACACCAGGTTGAGGCCGAGCCCCGTCAGGCTGAAATAGAGCCCGAACAGCAGGCCGGCGAGAAGCGTGTAGGTCAGCATGCCGGGCCCGCGCGGCGGCGCGCGTCGACCGCCGCCCTTCCGCCGCTCACGGCGCCGGGTAGATCGGCTTGCCGGTGGCGACGGCGTGCGGCCAGACGGTGACGAGCTTCACGCCGCTGCCCGCCGCGACGAACTGGCCGAGCGGCGTGATCTCGCCGATCTGCGCCCCCTGCGGATCGAGCTCGAAGGTGCCGTCGAGCGTCTTGAGCTTGCCGGAGAGGCCGAAGATCGCCTTGCGCAAGGCGAGCTGGTCGAGACTGTCGGCTGTCGCCAGCGCCTTTTCCAGCACCAGGCCGGTGGTGTAGCCCGCCACCGAGTTGAAGCCGAACTCGACCTTGCCGTCGCCATAGGCCTTGTTCCAGGCGGCCTTGAAGTGCTGCAGATCCATGCCGAACTCGCTGCGATAGGCGATCTCCGAGGACGGCACGTAGGTGAAGACGCCGCCGAGCGCGCCGGCGCCGACATTCTTCTCCAGCAGCTCGGTCTCGAGTCCGGGATAGATGCAGAACAGGAACTTGAACTTGACGCCGCTGTCGGAGAGGTTGCGCAGGAAGGCGATGTCGTTGGGCGCATAGCCCAGCTCGACCACGGCGTCGGGGTTGGCGGCGCGGATGTTGTTGATGAGAACGGTGTAGTTCGAGGTCTCGGTCGGCACGCCCTGGTCGTAGACCAGCTCGATGCCGCTCTTCGACTGCTTGATGAGCTTGCGCACCGTGTTGGCCTGGGTCCCGGTGAAATCGTTGGTGGCGTAGATCATCGCCACCTTCTTGATGCCGAGCGCCGGCCCGTCCTCGGTCAGGAAGTCGGCGAGCGGCTTCGGCCAGATGCTCGAGACCGGATCGGCCATCAGCGCGATATAGGGGTTGTCCGGCGAGAAGAAGGTGGCGCCGGTGCCGGTCTGGTCGATCAGCAGCATCTTGTTGTTGCGCGCGATCGGCACCGCCACCGAGGTCAGCACCGAGCCGGAATCCGCGATCAGGATGTCGACCTTGTCCTGGGTGATGAGCTGGTTGTAGAGCGTCGCCGCCGTGCCGGTATTGCTCTGGTCGTCATAGGCGACGAGCTTCAGCGGGATCTTCCGGTTGAAGGCTTTGACGAAGACGCCGCCCTCGGCGTTCTTCTGCTCGAGCCACAGCTTCAGCCCGTCATGGACCGGCATCGAGATGCTGGCGTAGTGGCCGGAGGAAGCGTAGAGCGTGCCGAGCTTGATCTCGGCCGGCGCATCGGCAGCCATGGCCGGGGCGACGAGCGCAAGGCCCGACAGCGCGGCGAGCAGCGTTTGGCGGAGCATCAGGCGTTTCCCTGTTTGTGATTTGTTCTGGCGGCGGACCTTAGACAGGGCTGCGCGGAGGTGTCAACGCCGCGCGCCCGCGTATCGGCCATTCCAGGCGTGGCTCGGCTCGGCTATTGTGAGGTGCCGCCCATGTCGCATCCCCCGCCGCCGTTCGAGTTGACCCGCGAGGCCGTTCTCGGCGACAGCATCCGTGCCCTGATGCAGGCGGCCGATCCCGCGCTCACCCTGCTGACCCCCGAGGAGCACCGGGCTTCGATCGAGGGATTGCTGCGGCAGCGGCCGCAGGGCGGCGACGTCTGGCTCTTCGCCTATGGCTCGCTGATCTGGAACCCGCTCATCCATTTCATCGAGAAGCGCGTCGGCACGGCGCGGGGATATCATCGCTGCTTCTGCCTGTGGTCGCATACCGGCCGCGGCACGCCGGCGAAGCCGGGGCTGACGCTCGGGCTCGAGCGCGGCGGCTGCTGCCGCGGCGTCGCCTTCCGCATCGCCGAGGCCCAGGCGGCAACCGAGCTCGAGCTCATCTGGCGGCGCGAGATGCTGACCGGCGCCTATGCGCCGCGCTGGCTCAAGCTCGAGACCGCCGCCGGCCCGCTCCACGCCATCGCCTTCCTCATCAATCGCCGCCACACCCGCTACGCCGGGCGCCTTCCCGAGGACCGGATCATCGCCGCGATCGCCGAGGCGCGCGGCCCGCTCGGCGCCTGCGCCACCTACCTCTTCAACACCGTGGCCCATCTCGAGGAGCTCGGCATCGGCGATCAGCGGCTGAAGCGCCTGCGCGACAGGGTGGCGGCGCGCCTCGATGCCGCCGGGAGCTGAGCGGCTCCCCTCGGCGTTTGCGCTGCGCAGGCGGCCGTTCTATCAATGGGCGGAATTTGGGCGGAATTGGTGACAAGGACCCGATGACCGAGGGCAAGCGGCGCATCGCCATCCTGGGCTCGACTGGCTCGGTCGGCTGCAACACGGTCGAGCTGGTGGCGGCGCAGCCCGAGGCCTACGAGGTCGAGGCGCTGGTGGCGCAGCGCAACGTCGAGCGGCTCGCCGAGCAGGCGCGCCAGCTCCGCGCCAAGCTCGCCGTGGTCGCCGATGAGAGCCGCTACCGCGCGCTCAAGGCGCTGCTCGACGGCAGCGGCATCGAGGTCGCCGCCGGGCCCGATGCGGTGGTCGAGGCCGCGATGCGGCCGGCGGAGTGGGTCATGGCGGCGATCGTCGGCGCCGCCGGGCTCGCGCCCACGCTCGCCGCCATCCGCCGCGGCGCGCTGGTGGCACTCGCCAACAAGGAGGCGCTGGTCTGCGCCGGCGCGCTCGCCACCGCCGAGGCCAGGAAGCACGGCGCGCGCTTCCTCCCGGTCGACAGCGAGCACAATGCCATCTTCCAGGTGTTCGACGCCGATCAGGCGCACGCCATCGAGCGCATCGTGCTCACGGCGAGCGGCGGGCCGTTCCGCGAGCGGGCGATCCACGCCATGGCGGGGGTCACGCCGGCCGAGGCGGTGAAGCACCCCAACTGGTCGATGGGCGCCAAGATCTCGGTCGACAGCGCGACGATGATGAACAAGGGGCTCGAGGTCATCGAGGCGCATCATCTCTTCGCGCTCGAGAGCGAGCGCATCGAGGTGGTCGTCCATCCGCAATCGGTGGTGCATGGCCTCGTCTACTACAAGGACGGCTCGGTGCTGGCCCAGCTCGGCTCGCCCGACATGCGCACCCCCATCGCCCACGCCCTGGGCTGGCCGCGCCGGCTCGCCGCGCCGAGCCCGCGACTCGACCTGGCGCAGCTCGGCCGCCTCACCTTCGAGCCGCCCGATCCCGGCCGCTTCCCTGCCTTGCGCCTGGCGCGCGCCGCGCTGCTGGCCGGCGGCGGCGCGCCCACCGTGCTCAACGCGGCCAACGAGATCGCGGTCGCCGCCTTCCTCGACAGCCGCATCGGCTTCCTCGACATCGCCGCCATCGTCGAGGACACGCTCGCGGCGCTGCCCGGCCGCGCCGTCGACAGCCTCGATGCGGTCTATGAGTGCGACCGCGAGGCGCGCGCCGTCGCGACCCGCCTCGTCGGCAACGGCGCCCGCCGTGCCGTGGGCGGGTGAGGGTGCCGGCGACCGCTCGCTGACCCTTGACCGCTGAGGGCTGATGGCTCCGACCGCGCGCCCCGTTCTCGTCACCGGCGCTTCCGGCTTCGTCGGCTCGGCGGTGGCGCGGGCCTTGCTGGCGCAGGGCCGCGCCGTCCGCGTGCTGCTCCGCCCGGGCAGCGATCGGCGCAACATCGCCGATCTCGGCGTCGAGATCCGCATCGGCGCGCTCGAGGACAAGGGCTCGCTGGCCGCGGCGCTCGCCGGCTGCGCCGCGCTCTTCCATGTCGCCGCCGATTATCGCCTGTGGGTGCGCGATCCCGCCGCCATGTACCGCGCCAATGTCGACGGCACCCGCGCGCTGATGGAGGCGGCGCTCGCCGCGGGCGTCGAGCGCATCGTCTACACCAGCAGCGTCGCGGTGCTGGGCCTGAAAGCCGATGGCAGCGCCGCCGACGAGACCACGCCCTCGGTGCTCGACGACATGATCGGCCCCTATAAGCGCTCGAAGTTCCTCGCCGAAGAGGCGGTGCGCGATCTCGTGCGCGGCAAGGGCCTGCCGGCGGTGATCGTCAACCCCTCGACGCCGATCGGTCCGCGCGACGTCAAGCCGACGCCGACCGGTCGCATGATCGTCGAGGCGGCGTCGGGACGCATGCCGGCCTTCGTCGACACCGGGCTCAACCTCGTCCATGTCGACGATGTCGCCGCCGGGCATCTCCTGGCCGAGGAGCGCGGCCGCATCGGCGAGCGCTACATCCTCGGCGGCGAGAATCTGGCGCTGAAGGAGATCCTCGGCCGCATCGCGCGGCTCGCCCGGCGCCAGCCGCCGCGCCTGGCGCTGCCGATAGCGCCGCTCTGGCCGCTGGCGCTGGCGGCCGAGGCGGCGGCGCGGGTCACCGGACACGAGCCTTTCGTCACCCGCGACGCCTTGCGCATGGCGCGGCACACGATGTTCTTCACCTCGGCCAAGGCGATGCACGATCTCGGTTATGCGCCGCGGCCGGTCGATGAGGCACTCGCCGATGCGGTCGCCTGGTTTCGCGCGGCGGGGATGTGCCCGTGAGCCCGGCGCCGGCAGTGGCCGCGCTCTCGCTCGCGGTCTGGCTCTATCTCCTGCTCGGGCGCGGCTTCTTCTGGCGTCCCTATGAAGGCGTGCCGGCGCCGCCGCCCGATGCCTGGCCGAGCGTCGTGGCGATCGTGCCGGCGCGCAACGAGGCGGCGGTGGTGGGGGAAGCGGTCGCCTCGCTGCTGGCGCAGCGCTATGCCGGCGATTTCCGCATCGTGCTGGTCGACGATCACAGCACGGATGGCACGTCCGAGGTCGCACGCGCGGCCGCCGCCGGCATCGGCGAGGCCGGGAGGCTGGCGCTCGACAGCGCGCCGCCGCTGCCCCCCGGCTGGACCGGCAAGCTCTGGGCGCTCGCCGCCGGGGTCGAGGCGGTGGAGCGGCGCGGCGATCCACCGGAACTCTATCTCTTCACCGATGCGGACATTGTCCATGCGCCCGGCAACCTCGCCGGCCTGGTCGCCCGCGCCGAGGCCGAGCACCGCGATCTCGTCTCGGAGATGGTGCTGCTGCGGTGCCGCAGCCGCGCCGAGCGGCTCCTGATCCCCGCCTTCGTCTTCTTCTTTGCCATGCTCTATCCCTTCCCCTGGTCGAACGATCGGCGGCGCGGCACCGCGGCGGCGGCGGGCGGCTGCGTGCTGCTGCGGCGCAGCGCCTATCGCCGCATCGGCGGGCTGGCCTCGATCCGCGGCGCCCTCATCGATGATTGCGCGCTCGCCAAGGCGGTGAAGACCAGCGGCGGCGCCACCTGGCTCGGCCTTACCCGGGCGGCGCGCAGCGTGCGGCCCTATCCCGGGATCGCCGATGTCTGGCGCATGGTGGCGCGCACCGCCTACGCGCAGCTGCGCTATTCGCCGCTGGTGCTTGCCGGCACCGTGCTCGGGCTTGCCGTCACCTATCTGGCGCCGGTGGTGCTGATCTTCGCCGGCGGTGCCGCTGCCTGGCTCGCGGCCGCCGCCTGGGCAGCGATGACGCTGGCCTATCTTCCCATGGTGCGGTTCTACGGGCTGTCGCCGCTTCGAGCCCCCTTGCTGCCGGCGGCGGCGTCGGTTTATCTGGCGGCGACGGTCGATTCGGCCCGCCGCTATTGGCGGGGCGCCGGCGGCGAATGGAAGGGACGGGTTGAGTGGCGCAGGCCGAGCTGACGGGCATGCTGGAGACGCCATCGGGCAAAGGGCGCGGCGACGAGAATTTTCCCGTCGGCTCCTTTCTCATCCGGCGCGCGCTCCGGCCGCATGTCCATGCCTTCTACCGCTTCGCCCGCGAGGCCGACGACATCGCCGACAATCCGCAGCTCGCGGCCGAGGAGAAGCTGCGCCGACTGGCGCGCATGGGCGCCATCCTCGACGGCGCCCCGGGCGAGGAGTTCGCCGGCGGCCTCGGCCATGCGCCAGAGCCTGGCCGCGACCGGGCTCGGCGCGCAGCATTGCCATGACGTGTTGCGCGCCTTCGCCATGGACGCGACCAAGCGGCGCTATCGCGACTGGGACGACCTCATGGGCTATTGCCGCTATTCGGCGACGCCGGTCGGCCGGCAGGTGCTCGACCTCCATGGCGAGTCGCCCGACACCTGGGCCTGGTCCGATCCGCTCTGCGACGCGCTGCAGGTGCTGAACCACCTCCAGGATTGCGTCGCCGACTACCACGCTCTCGATCGCGTCTACCTGCCCGAGACGATGCTTGCGCAAGCCGGCAGCGGCATCGCCGATCTCGACCGGCCGAGCGCCAGCCCGGGGCTGCGCCGCGTCCTCGACCGGCTGCTCGACGCCACCGACGAGCTCATCGCGCGCGCGCGCCGGCTGCCGGTGGCGGTGCAAAGCCCGGGGCTTCGGCGCGAGACGGCGATGATCGTCACGCTGGCCGAGCGGCTGGCGCGCCGGCTGCGGGGCGGCGACCCCGTGGCGAGCCGCGTCAAGCTCACCCGCGGCGATTTCGCGCTGTCGCTGCTGCTGGGGCTGTGGCGCGGCCGGCGCTGGGGACAGCGATGAGCGCCGCGCTGCAGCAGGAGAGCCCGGACGCTGATCCGCGCGCCGCCATCCGCGCCCGCGTCGCAGCGGCGGGCACGTCCTTCTATTGGGCGATGCGGCTGCTGCCGGAGGCGCGGCGCGAGGCGATGTTCGCGGTCTATGCCTATTGCCGCGAGGTCGACGACATCGCCGACAACGACGATCCGCCCGCGGCGAAACGCGCCGGCCTCGCCGCCTGGCGGCGCGAGATCGATGCCATCTATGCGGGGCAGGCGCAGCTGCCGCTGCCGCGCGTGCTCGCCGATGTCGCGCGCGCCTACCAGCTCCGGCGCGAGGATTTCCTCGCCGTGATCGACGGCATGGAGATGGACGCCGTTGCCGATATCCGCGCGCCGGCGCTCGCCGAGCTCGATCTCTATTGCGACCGCGTAGCCAGTGCGGTCGGCCGGCTCTCGGTGCGCATCTTCGGCACCGATCTCGCCGCCGCCGACCGCGTCGCGGCGGGTTTGGGCCGCGCGCTGCAGCTCACCAACATCCTGCGCGACCTCGCCGAGGATGCCGCGCGCGGCCGGCTCTATCTGCCGCGCGAGTATCTGCGCGACGCCGGCATTGCCGAGACCGAGCCGCAGGCGGTGCTGCGGCATCCCCATCTGGCGCAGGTCTGCGACCGGCTCGCCGATCTCGCCGAGCAGCGCTTTGGCGAGGCCAGGGCGGCGATGCGCGACTGCCCGCGCGGACCGATGCGCCCGGCCGCGGTGATGGGCGCGGTCTACCATGCGATCCTGGTGCGGCTGCGCCGGCGCGGCTGGCGCGAGATCGAGCGCGAGGTGAAGCTGCCGGCCCGGCTCAAGCTCTGGCTCGCGCTGCGCCACGGCCTGCTGTGAGCCGGCCGCGCCGCGTTCATGTCGTGGGCGCCGGCCTCGCCGGTCTCGCGGCGGCCCTGCGGCTTGCCGAGAGCGGTGTCGGCGTGGTGCTGCACGAGGCGGCGCCCCAGGCCGGCGGGCGTTGCCGCTCCTATGTCGACGCCACGCTCGGCTGCCGCATCGACAACGGCAATCACCTGCTGATCGCCGGCAATCACGCGGCGATGGACTATCTGCGCCGCATCGGCGCGGACGACACGCTCATCGGCCCCGACGCGGCCGCCTATGCCTTCCTCGATCTGGCGGATGGCGCGCGCTGGACGCTGCGGCCCAATTCCGGCCGGCTGCCCTGGTGGCTGTTCCGGGCGGCGCGCCGCGTCCCCGGCACGCGCCCGCTCGATTATCTCCGCGCCGCGCTATTGGCGCGAGCCGGGCAGGACGAGGTGGTCACCGACCGTCTCGACCGCCGCTCGCTCATCTTCCGCCGGCTGTGGCAGCCGCTGGCGGTGGCGGCGCTCAACACCGAGGCGGAAGAAGGCTCGGCGGTGCTCCTGGCGCGGCTGCTGCGCGAGAGCTTCGGCGCCGGCGGTGCCGCCTGTCGCCCGCTGGTGCCGCGCGAGGGCTTGTCGGAAAGCCTGGTCGATCCGGCGCTGCGCCGGCTCGGCGGCCTCGGCGCCGAGCTGCGCCTGGGCTCGCGGCTGCGGGCGATCGAGTTCGCCGGCGGCCGCGCGGCGTCGCTCGCCTTCGACGACGGCACCGAGGGTCTTGCTGCGGACGAGGCCGTCATCCTCGCCGTCACCGCGCCGGTGGCGGCGCGGCTGCTGCCGGATCTCACCGTGCCCGATCTGTTCCGCGCCATCGTCAACGCGCATTACCGGCTGGCGCCGCCGGCCGGCACGCCGCTCTTCGTCGGGCTGATCGGCGGCACGGCGGAGTGGGTCTTCCGCAAGCCCGGCGTGCTCTCCGTCACCATCAGCGCCGCCGACCGGTTGGTGGACGTGCCGGCGGAGACCCTCGCCGCCCGGCTCTGGCCCGAGGTGCGGCGCGCCTATGATCTCGGCGAGGCGGAGCTGCCGGCCTGGCAGATCGTCAAGGAGAAGCGCGCCACCTTCGCCGCCACCCCGGCGCAGCAGCGCCGCCGGCCGCCCACGACGACGCGCTGGCCGAACCTGATGCTCGCCGGCGACTTCACCGATACCGGCTTGCCGGCGACGATCGAGGGCGCGATCCGCTCGGGCGATGCCGCTGCTGCGCGCCTGCTGGAGGGCGGCGCGGGCTAGGCGGGCGGAACGGTGGCGCCGGGCGGGCGCGCGCCCTCGATGTCGTATCCCGCGAGCAGCCGGTCGACGAGACCGGTGGCGCCGGCCCAGTCATAGGTCCGGAAGCTGTGACCGCGGGTGACGAACTGCGCGCCGGCATAGAACATTTCGTACTGGGTGTGGCGAGAGCCGAACTCCGAGCCGATCGCGTCCCACGCCGCCTTGAGAAACTTCACCCGGTCCCGCGGCTTGGCCGCCGGGGAGCGCTGCGTCTTGTCGATGATGGCGGCGAGCTCCGGAACGGCGAAGTCGGCGACGGAGGAAGGCAGCATGATCAGTGCGCCGCCCGCGAGGTCGCGGATCGTGTTGACGAGCTGGGGATAGAGTTCCTGGGTCAGCACCTGCGCCGAATACATGAAATGACGGTTCGGCACGAACCAGCGCCCGCGCGTCTCGCCGGCGACCTCCATGCCGCTCATCATCGCGTCGACCATGGCGGCCTGCGCCGCGAGATGGCCGAGCTTGTCGCGCACTTGCGGCATCGCCGCCGTGCCGATGGTGTCGGCAAGCTTGCGGGCGAGCCCGACCAGGAACCTGATCTTCACCGACAGCCGGATCTGCGCCTGGTAGTTCTGATAGGCGTGGCCGGGCGTGTCATGGAACTGCGCGCGGCAGAGATCCGTGTCGCGATAGACGAAGACCCGGTCCCAGGGCACCTTGACGTTGTCGAAATAGACCAGCGCGTCGTTCTCGTCGAAGCGCGAGGAGATCGGGTTGTCGAAGACCGAGACCGCCGCGGCCTCGTAGGATTTCCGGGACAGCACCTTGAGGCCGCGGGCATTCATCGGCACCGCGAAGGACACCGCCAGATCCTCCTCGCCGGGCTTCAGCGGCTGAAGATTGGCGACGAAGATCTCGTTGGCCATGATCGAGCTCGTTCCCAGCATCTTGGCGCCGCGAATGGTGAGGCCGGCCGAATCCTCGTCGACGATGCGCGCGACGAGATCGTCGTCCTGCTGTCCCCAATCCTTCGAGCGGTCGGCCTGCGGGTTGATGATCACGTAGGTGAGGAAGAAATCGTTGCGCCGCGCCTCGGCGAGATAGCCGAGCAGCGCCTTGGCGCGATCGGCGCCGTGGCGCTCGAAGACCTCGATGCCCATGGCCTGGCCGATCAGCGCCGAGGCCACATGGTCGGGCGAGCGCCCCAGGAAGCCGAAGCTGCACTCCGCCCAGGCGGTGAGCGCCTTGCGCCGCGCCACGAGCTCGGCATGGGAGGTCGGCATCTGCCAGCAGCGATTGACCCGACGGCCGGACGCGTCCGGCGCGAAGGTCATGAGATCGAGGTTTTCCGGCCGCGCCTGGAAGTCGTAGAGCGCCGCCGCCGAGGAGACCGCATTGCGGAAGGCCGGATGCGTCGTGACGTCCTCGACGCGCTTGCCGTCGAGATAGATCGCGCGCCCGTCCCGCAGCGACTTTACATGATCGGCTCCCGTCTTGCAGAGGGTCATGGCACTCTCCCCGTTTGCTTGCGCCCGCCGGCCGCGCATCGGCCCGTTGCGGAGTCCCCTGGCGTTTCCCGCGCGCGCGCGGCGCGCCGAACATGTTACGACAATACCTTATTCAATAAGCTTTTCAATGTCGCCGACTTCAATTACGCTCACTGGCGGCGCGGTGGCTTGCCTTGGGCGCGGCAGTCTGTTGGCGCGACAGCAGAGGAGGCTCCAGGATGAATCGCAAATTCTATTGGCCGGGCGTCGTGGGCGCGGCGGCGCTCGCAGCGGTGGCAACGGTGTCGGTCGCGGCCGCGGTCGTCCAGACCGCCGCGGCGCCGAGCGAGATCAGGATCGGCGCCATCGTTCCCAGCAGCGGGCCCTTCGCCGAATGGGGGCGGGCGAACACGATCGCGCTCAAGATGCTCGAGGATCAGGTGAACGCCGCCGGCGGCGTGAAGGGGGCCAAGCTCAACATCCTCATCTATGACGACAGCGCCCGCCCGGCCCAATCGGCCAATCTCATGCGCAAGCTCGCCGATGACGACCGGGTCCTGGCGATTGCCGGTCCGCTCACCAGCAGCGCGGCGGAAGTCGCCTTCCCCGTGGCGAACCAGGCCAAAGTGGTCGCGACCTCGCAGGCCTCCTCGAAGCCGGGCGTGGCGGCGAGCAATCGGCCCTGGGCCTTCCGCAACACCGTCGACGAAGGCGTGCTCGCGAAGTCGACGGTTCCCTATTTCAAGAAGACCTTCCATGTCCGGTCGGTCGCCATCATTTATGACGCGAAGGACGCGGTCTCCACCGCGATCGCCACCCGCGTCATGCCGCCGATCCTGAAGGACAACGGCATCGAGGTGATGAACGGCACCAAGCCGATCAGCTTCAATACCGGCGATATCGATGTCAGCGCCCAGGTCACCGAGCTCAAGGGGCTCAACCCCGACGGGGTGGTGATCGGCGCCGATTACAGCCAGGCGGTGACGGTGATCCGCGAAATGAAGCGGCAGGGCTTCGTCAAGCCGGTGATCGGCGGCACGCCGCTCATTTCCTCGGCGATCCTGAAGGCGGCGCCGGATCTTCCGATCATCGCCCCGGCCACCTATTACCCCGGCGTCGAGGGCACAGGCGCCGCCAAATTCACCAAGGAGCTGACGCCGCTCCTGAGAAAGGGCAGCGGCCTGCCGCCCGAGATCGAGCCGAGCATGTACGACGCCAACATCTACGAGATCGTCAGCATGTATGTCGACGCCGTGCGCAAGGCAGGCATTACGCTGCAGCCGGCCGATCTCGCCTCGGACCGGGAGCGGATCATGACCTACATGACCGGTCTCAAAGGCTTCCAGGGCTTGAGCGGACCCATTTCCTTCAACAAGGACGGCGACGCGATCAAGGCCTTCTTCGTCGTCCTGGGCAAGGACGGCAAGTGGACCGAGCAGGTGCGCGGCTGCAGCGGCCCGGACGGAGCCGGGTGCTGATCCCGGCGGGTCCGGACACTGCCGGCGGACCGGCCGGGCCTCGCTCCCGCCGGTCCGCCGCCGCGGCCTGATCGAGGCGCGCGGCCATGCTGCTGCAGCAGATCGTCAACGGCCTCACCCTCGGCGCCGTCTACACCCTGATCGCGCTCTCCTTCTCGCTGGTGATGGGCATTCTCGGCGTGTTGAATCTGGCGATCGCCGAGCTCTTCATGCTGGGCGGCTACTGCGGATTGACGCTGGTGCTGATGGGCCGCTCGCTCTGGCTTGCGATCCCCGCCGCGATGCTTGCCTCGGGCGTGCTCGCGGCGCTGGTCGAGAGGATCGCCTATCGCCCCTTGCGCGACGCGCCGGTGATCATGCCCTTGCTGAGCACGCTCGGCTTTTCCATCATCTTTCAGAACGTGGCGGTCAATCTGTGGGGTTCCGACCCGCTGCAGCTTCCCGATGCGCTCGCCGACGCGCGGCTGAGCTTCGGCGGCGTCAGCCTCGGAGTCCTGCAGATCGCGGTGATCCTCGTCACAATCGTGCTGGTGGGAGCGCTCGCCGTCCTCGTGCAAAGCACCAGGCTCGGTCGCGGCTTGCGGGCCGTCGCCGAGAATCGCGAGGTCGCCCGCATCCTGGGTGCGCCGGCCACGCAGCTGACCGCCGCGGCCTTCATCCTGTCGGGCGCCCTTGCCGGTGCGGCCGGGGTGCTCATCGCGCTGCATTATTCGGCGATAACGCCCTATGTCGGCGTCGAGGTCGGGCTGAAGGCGATCGCCGTCATGGTGGTGGGCGGCACGACCCGCTTCTGGGGCGTGCTGATCGCCGGTCCGCTGATCGGCGTTGCCGAGGTCATGAGCGTCGTCTATGGCGGCTCGGCCATCCGCGACATGGTCGTCTATGGCCTGATGATCCTGGTGCTGCTGCTGCGTCCGCAGGGGCTATCGGGCGGATCGCGGCTGCCCGACGGGGAACGCGTGTGATGTCGACATACGCGGCAGGGCTTTGCGCGGATATCGGGATCGGCCTGCTCGGCGGCCTCAGCGTCTATGTGATCCTGGCGACCGGGCAGCTCTCCCTCGGCAATGCGGCCTTCATGGCGGTCGGCGCCTATCTCGCCTCGATCCTGACGGTCGAGGCGCGCCTTCCCGTCACCGCGGCGCTGGCGCTCGCCGGCGTCGCGAGCGGCGTTCTCGGCGTCCTCATCGGCTTCCCGGCCCTTCGCCTGCGCGGCATCTACCTCGCCATGGCGACGCTGGGCTTCGGCGAGATGACGCGCAGCTTCTTCCTGGATTTTGCGCCGACCGGCGGCGCCGAGGGCTTCCACGGCATGAGGCCGATCTCGGCGGCCTATATCTGGGCGTGGGCCGCGGGCTTCCTCGTCCTCCTCATCCTCCTCGAGCGCTCGCGCCTCTGGCTCGAGTTCCGGGCGGTGAACGACGACGAGCGCGCCTCCGACCTGATCGGCATCAACACCACCGCGATCAAGGTGGCGGCGTTCGGCTTCGGCGCGGCGATCGCCGGCATCGCCGGCGGTCTCTTCGCCCATTATCATCTCTATATCGAGCCGGGAATGTTCGGCTTCGACCGCTCGATCGAAATGGTGCTCTATGTGATCCTCGGCGGATCGACGCTGGCCGTCGGGCCGCTGCTGGGCGCCGGCCTCATCGTCCTGTTGCCGGAGTTCCTCCGCTTTCTCGTGGATTGGCGGCTCGCCGCCTATGGCGCCCTGCTGATCGTCGTCCTGCTCTTCCGCCGACAGGGCCTAGTCGGTCGCGGCATGTTCCGCGCGCTCGCGCGGCGAGCTTGGGCGGTGCCATGAGCGCGGCGGAGATCATGCTCGAGTTCCGCGGCGTCGCGAAGCGGTTCGGCGGCGTCAGCGCCTTGAGCGATGTGAGCTTCGCCGTGCCGCGCGGTCGGATCGTGGGCCTCATCGGCCCCAACGGCGCGGGAAAGACCACCGTGTTCAACCTGGTCACCGGCGCCTACCGCGTGAGCTCCGGCGACATCCTGTTCGAACGGCGCTCGATCCTCGGCCTCAGGCCCTATCGCATCGCGCGGCGCGGGATCGCGCGCACCTTCCAGAACATTCGCCTGTTCCGCAGCATGACGGTCTCGGAGCATCTGATCGTCGGCCGTCGCGAGACATCCTGGCTCGGGAACCTGCTGCCGCGCGGCGGCGCCGATCGCGCCGCTGCGGAGCGGGCCGAGCGGATCCTCGATCTGGCCGGCCTCGGCGGCGTCCGCGATCGCATCGCCGCAACCCTGCCCTACGGCGTGCAGCGCAAGGTCGAGATCGCGCGCGCGCTCGCCGCCGAGCCGCGGCTGCTGCTGCTGGACGAGCCGGTCGCCGGCATGAACCACGACGAGGCCGCCGATCTCCGGGAATGGCTGAAGCGCCTGCGCGGGGAGGGCTTCACCATCCTGGTGATCGAGCACGACATGCCGTTCGTGATGACGCTGTGCGACGAGATCCATGTCCTCGATTTCGGCGTGGTGATCGCCAGCGGCCGGCCGGAGGAGGTGCGGCGCCATCCCGCCGTGCTGGACGCCTATCTCGGCAGGACGGCCGATGCTTGAGGTGACGGGCCTCTCCGTCCGTTACGGCCCGGTCCAGGCCGTCAAAGGCGTCGATCTGCGCGTCGAGCAGGGAGAGATCGTGGCGCTGATCGGCGCCAACGGCGCCGGCAAGACCACCGCGCTCAAGGCGATCATCGGCCTGCTGCCCTATGCCGGCGAGGTGCGGTATGACGGGCGAAAGCTGCCGCAGGGCGCGGCCGAGACCATGGCCGGGCGCGGGCTCGTGCTCGTGCCGGAGGGGCGCGGCATCCTTACCCGCATGACGGTCGAGGAGAACCTGTTGATGGGGGCCTATGCCCGCCGCGACCGATCGGCGCTTGCCCGCGATATCGCCGGCGTGATGGACCGCTTTCCCGTGCTGCGCGAGCGGCGCGGCTCGCCGGCGGGCCTCTTGAGCGGCGGCGAGCAGCAGATGCTCGCCATCGGCCGCGCCATGCTGGCGCGGCCGCGCCTGCTCATGCTCGATGAGCCCTCGCTGGGGCTCGCGCCGCTGATGATCGAGCGCGTCTTCGAGCTCGTCACCGAACTGCGGCGATCCGGAACGACCATCCTTCTCGTCGAGCAGAAGGCGCGACAGACGCTGGCAATCGCCGATCGCGCCTACCTCATCGAACTCGGCCGCGTCGCGGCCGCCGGTGCCGCCGCGGAGCTGGCGCGCGGCTCCGCGGTCGCCGACGCATTCCTGGGGGGCGCGCAATGACCGCGCGCCCGCGACCGCTTTCCCTGATGGAGGTCAAAACGCAAAACGCAAGACCGTCGACGGCGAAGAAGCGACGGGCCGCGGGCCACGGAAAAGCCGCGGTCAGGCGGCCGGCGCCGCGGCGCGCAGCGGCGAAGCGTCATCCGCCGCTGCCCCTCACCGTGTCGCTGCCGGCGCTGCTGGAAGACGGATCGGATCGTCAGTTCCGGCGGCTGGTGCACAGCCTTTTCGGCTTTCTCGCCCGGCACGAAGCGGTGCGCGACGGCCATGCGGCGACCATCGGGCTGGCCGGCATCGAATATACCGTGCTCATCTCCATCGCCCATCTCTCGGTCGGCAGCGATGTCGCCATCAAGACCGTGGCGGACCACCTGCACGTCACGCCGGCCTTCGTCACGACGGTGGCGGGGCGGCTCCTCGACAAGGGCCTGATCCACAAGCAGAGCGATCCCTCCGACCGGCGGCGCGTCTGCTTGACCGTGGCCGAGAAGGGCTATGCGCGCCTGGCGGAGCTGGCGCCCATTCAGCGTCAGGTCAACGACGTTGAGTTCGACTGCCTGTCGGCGCAGGAGTTCCATCAGCTCATCGGCCTGGTCGAGCGCCTGATCGATTCCGGCAATCGCGCGGTCACGCTGCAGCGCTATCTGCTGGCGGCGCGCCAGGACCGGCGCGGCGGCGGCAACGGCGCCCGGCCGCGGGAGCCGGTCCGGCCGTGAGGCGATCTCAATCCGAAGAGTTCGGGCGCGACAGCGGGAGGCGATGATGAGGACAGCAATCGTGAACCTGGCGACAATCGTCACCGGCGATTGGCGCGACCCCTATGCGCCGGGCGATGCCATTCTGATGGAGGACGGCCGGATCAAGGACGTGGGGACGCTGTCGGCGGAGCAGACGCGCGCCTGCGACGTGGTGATCGACGCCGACGGCGCCACCGCCATTCCGGGCCTGATCGATTCGCAGGTCCACAACACCTTCGGCGACTACACACCGCGTCAGAAGACCGTGGGTTTCCTCGAAAGCTATGTCCATGGCGGCACGACGACGAGCATCAGCGCGTCGGAAGTCCATGTTCCCGGCCGGCCCAAGGATCCCGACGGCGTCAAGGCGCTTGCCGTCGCGGCCATGAAGTGCTTCACGGATTTCCGCCCGGGCGGGATGCGGGTCCATGCCGGCTCGATCATCCTCGAGCCCGGACTGACGGAGGCCGATTTCGAGGAGGTCGCGGCCAAGGGCGTCTGGCTCGCCAAGGCAGGATTCGGCGCGGTGAAGACGCCCTACGACTATGTGCCGATGGTCGCCTGGGCCAAGCGGCACGGCATGATCACCACGCTCCATACCGGCGGCTCGTCGATCCCCGGCTCGTCCGGCATCTGGGGCGACCACGTGATCGCGATCGATCCCGACGTGTCCTTCCACGTCAATGGCGGGCCGGTGGCGATGCCGGACGGGGATTTCCCGCGCGTGGTCAACGAAAGCAAGGTGGCGCTCCAGGTGTGCACCGCCGGCAATCTGCGCACCACGCTGCTGCTGGGCGACCTCGTCCGGAAGACGGACCAGTTCGACCGTTTCCTGATCGCGACCGATACGCCCACCGGCAGCGGCATCATGCCGCTCGGCATGATGTACACGATCACCCATCTCGCCAGCCTGACGACCATGCCGGTGGAATGGGCGATCGCGGCGGCGACCGGCAACAATGCGGCCGTCTACCGGCTCAACAGCGGCTTCCTCCGGCCAGGCCGGGATGCGGATGTCGTGGTTCTCGATGCCTGCGTCGGCGGCTCGAAGACGACCGCGCTCGATGCCCTGCGCAATGGCGATATCGCCGCCGTCGCGGCGGTCGTCACCAACGGCGTTCCGCGCTTCGTCGGACGCAGCCGCAACACGCCGGCGCCGATGAAGAAGGTCCGCGTTGCCGAATGCCGGATCCCGCAGGATTATGGCCTGGCGGCGCATTGAGCGAGCGCGGTCGACCAATCCGCCAGAGGCAACGGAGCGATAAGAGGGGTGCGATGAAACTCAGGATTCGACGGACGTTCACCTTGATCGAGGAGCGGCGCATCGAGGCGGGGCAGGCGGCGGACGTGCCGTTGCGCAAGGTGGCGGCGGTCGTGGTGGTCGAAAATCCCTATATCGCGCGTTATGTCGCCGATCTGACGCCGATGGTGGAGGCCAGCGTCGCGCTGGGACGACAGGTTGCGGCGCAAGCCGTTGCGGCGCTCGCGCCCTACGAGGCCCAAAGCTATGGCAAAGGCGGCATTGTCGGCATCGCCGGGGAGCAGGAGCATGCGAACGCGCTGCTGACGACGGCCTTTGCCGATCCCATCCGCGCCGCGATGGGCGGCGGCGATGCCTGGATCTCGTCCATGACCAAGGTGGCGGCCCCGGGCACGCTCATCGACATCCCGATGAACAGCAAGATCGACATCTATGTCCGCTCGCATTACGACGGGATGACGATGGTGCTGCCCGACACGCCGCTGCCCGACGAGATCGCCGTCATCTTCTGCCTCGCCAATCGCGGCCGGCTGAACGCCCGCGTTGGCGGTCTCACCTACGAGCAGGCCAAAGCGAAATCGCGCAAGTGAGCGGCGTCACCCGGATCCGAGCACCTGCCACGGGCACCTAGATCTCCGCCGCCGCTTCCTCGCCGGAATTGCCCGGCAGATAGGAGAGGAGATCGCCGGGCTGGCAGCGCAGCGCCTCGCAAAGCCGCTCGAGGGTGGCGAAGCGCACGCCTTTGACCCGGCCGTTCTTGAGCAGCGACAGATTGGCTTCGCTGAGCCCTACCTTCTGCGCCAGCTCCTTGGAGCGCATCTTGCGCCGCGCCAGCATGAGATCGAGATGGACGATGATGGCCATGCCGGCTCCTACACGAAATGCGCGTTCTCGTCGGCAAGCCGCACCGCTTCCTGCGCGGCGGCCGCGACCGCGATCAGCACCGCGCCGATGATGGCGACGCCGAGATAATCGGGGGAGAGCGGCACGGCGATGTGGCGCTGGCCGCCGGCGAAGCCGCTGACCGCGAGCGACAGCAGCGCGCCGCCCGCCGGCTGCAGCACGGCCGAGGCGATCAGCGCCAGGCCCATCCGCCGCAGCCGCCGCGGCACCTCCGCGGTGAACACCTGTCCGCCGGTGACCAGCCGACACAGCAGCAGCGCCTGCCGGATCGCGGCGAAGAGCGGCAGGGCCGGCAGCGCGAGGGCGGCGCAGGCGGCGAGGCGCCCGCCGAGGCCGAGCGCGGCGGGATCGACGCCGAGCCCCGCGAGCGCCGGCTGGTAGGCGAGCAGACCCGGCCAGACCAGCGTGGTCGCGGCGAGTCCAGAGACCACGATCACGAGATAAAGCAGAACCAGCCAGCGCAGGCGCCGGCCGAGCCGCGCGAGCGTGGCCGCCGTGTCGGCGGGAGGCGGGGGAAAGGGCATGTCGGGCACCCCAGGCTCTTACATTCCGGTTGAATTTAATTTACGTATAACGATAATACAATATCGAAATACGTAAATTGAACGATCGATCCCCGGAGCTTCAGGAGGGGTGTCATGCGAGCAGCGGCGGAACGAAAAGGGCTTGAGCGCGGCCCGGCGCCAGACCATGGTGGCGCGGTTTTTTCACGCGCGGGGCAGGACAGGGCGGCCATGGCACAGGCGGTCTCGATCGCAGCCGAGGCGGCGCCGCAGGATGCGGCGCTGGCGCAGGCGGTCGACCGCGCCGCGGCGGCGCTGCTCGAGCGGCAGCAGCCGGACGGGCATTGGGTGTTCGAGCTCGAGGCCGATGCCACCATCCCCGCCGAATATATTCTGCTGCAGCACTATCTCGACGAGATCGATGACAGGCTGCAGCAGGATCTCGCGCGCTATCTGCGCTCGATCCAGGGCGCGCATGGCGGCTGGCCGTTGTTCCACGGCGGCGCGCTCGATCTTTCCGCCAGCGTCAAAGCCTATTTCGCGTTGAAGGCGGTCGGCGATCCGCCGGAGGCGGCGCATATGACGCGCGCGCGCGCCGCCATCCTCGAGCGCGGCGGCGCGGCGCAATGCAATGTCTTCACCCGCATCCAGCTGGCGCTGTTCGGCGAGCTGCCGTGGCAGGCGGTGCCGGTGATGCCGGTCGAGATCATGCTGCTGCCGCGCTGGTTCCCGTTCCATCTGAGCAAGATCAGCTATTGGTCGCGCACCGTGATCGCGCCGCTGCTGGTGCTGATGGCGCTGAAGCCGCGCGCGCGCAATCCGCGCGGCATCACCGTGAGCGAGCTCTTCACCCCGGGGACGCAGGCGCGCCCGCCCAAATCCAAGGGCTCGGTCTGGGCGACGGTGTTCAACGGCATCGACCGGGTGCTGCGCCTGACAGAGCCCTTTTTCCCCAAGCGCCTGCGCCGCCGCGCGGTCGATCGGGCGCTGGCCTTCGTGCTCGAACGGCTCAACGGCGAGGACGGGCTCGGTGCCATCTATCCGGCGATGGCCAACAGCGTGATGATGATGGAGTGCCTGGGCTTCGCCAAGGACGAGCCCCATCTGGTCACGGCCAAGGCCGGTCTGCGCAAGCTTCTGGTGCTCGACCCGGCGCGCTCGTATTGCCAACCTTGCGTCTCGCCGGTGTGGGACACCGGCCTCGCCGCGCATGCGCTGATGGAGGTGGGCGGCGCCGCCGCCGAGGCCGCGGTGCGGCGCGGGCTCGACTGGCTGGCGGAACGGCAGGTGCTCGACCTCGTCGGCGACTGGGCCGATTGGCGGCCGGGGGTTCGGCCGGGCGGCTGGGCCTTCCAATACGCCAATCCGCATTACCCCGATGTCGACGACACCGCCGTGGTGGCGATGGCGCTCGACCGGTTCGACGCCGGCCGCTATCGCGTCGCCATCGACCGGGCCGCGGAATGGATCGAGGGCATGCAGAGCCGCAATGGCGGCTGGGGCGCCTTCGATGCCGACAACACCTATTATTACCTGAACTACATTCCCTTCGCCGATCATGGCGCGCTGCTCGATCCGCCGACCGCGGACGTCTCGGCGCGCTGCGTTGGGTTCCTGGCACAGATCCGCCGCGACGGGACGGAAAACCCGGTCGCGGCGCGCGGCCTCGACTATCTGCTGCGCGAGCAGGAAAGCGACGGCAGCTGGTTCGGCCGCTGGGGCACCAACTACGTCTACGGCACCTGGTCGGCGCTGCTGGCGCTCAACATCGCCGGGGTGGACAAGCACGCGCCGTCCATCCGTCGCGCCGTCGAGTGGCTGCTGGCGCGGCAGCGGCCGGATGGCGGCTGGGGCGAGGACGGCGCCTCCTATTGGCCGGACCAGCCGCGCGGCGAGGGGCAGGAGAGCACCGCCTCGCAGACCGCCTGGGCGCTGCTCGGGCTGATGGCCGCGGGGGAGGGCGACCACCCTGCCGTGGCGCGCGGCGTGCGGTATCTCCTGTCGACGCAGCAGCCGGATGGGCTCTGGGACGAGCCGTGGTACACGGCGGTGGGTTTCCCGCGCGTGTTCTATCTGCGTTATCACGGGTACCGCGCCTTCTTCCCGCTCTGGGCGCTTGCGCGCTACCGCACTCTGCGCCGCGGCAACGACACCCCGCCGGTCTACGGCATGTGATGCCGCCCGCCGCGGTCACCGGCCTTGCCGCGGAGGCGACGATCATCCGCCGGATGGGATGGCGCGCCGCCGCCGCCGGGGGCGATGCCGCGCGCACGGCGGCGGCGATTGCCGGGCTCATCGCCGAAGGCGCGAGCGGGCTCGTCAGCTTCGGTATCGCCGGCGGACTCGATCCGGCGCTGGCCTCGGGCAGCGTGGTGTTGCCCCTGGCGGTGCGGGACGAGGCGGGAGAGCGCCTCGCCGTCGACCGCGCCTGGCATGGCGCCGTAGCAGCGGCCCTGGCGTGGCTCGGCATCGCCATCGCCACCGGCGACGTGCTCGGCGCCGAGGCGATCGTCGCCACGCCCGAACGCAAGCGCGCGCTCCATGCCGCCGGCGCGGTCATCGCCGATCTCGAAAGCCATCGCGTGGCGCGCGCGGCGGCGGCAGCGGGGATACCGTTCCTGGTGCTGCGGGCCGTCGCCGATCCCGCCACGCGCGGCGTGCCGGCGGCGGCGCAGGCGGGGCTCGACCGCGAGGGGCGGCCCGCGCTCGGTCCGGTGCTGCGGTCTCTGCTGCGCCATCCGGCTCAACTCCCGGCACTGCTGCGGATCGGCCGCGAAACCGGTCTGGCGCTGCGCGCTCTCCGCCGCGCCGCGCCGGCGCTCCGCCCGTTAGCAAAATGACAAGGGTTTCCGGCTACCAAAAAGGGGTAGGGCTGGTTCGACAGGAGCGATCGGATGGAAACGGCCAGCGAGGATTTCGGCTGGATATCGCTGTTGCAGCGGCGGGCGGATTACGCGCGCAAATCCGTTTCCTCGGCGCGCACACCGGAGATTGCCAAGGAATTCGAGGAGTTGGCGGCGCTCTACGAGGCGTTGATGGAGGGCGAGGTGCCGGCGACCGCCAAGGCCATCGCCCGCGCCGAGCCGAAGACCGGCCTGATCCAGCATCTGCAGGCGCGGGGCAATCAGCTCCTGATGGATGCCCGGGGCGTGGTCGACAAGAAGCGCGCCGACGATCTGCGCTATCTCGCCGGGGTCTACGGCGCCGAGGCCGCGCGCCTCAAGAACGACGGCGTGCGCTAGGAGCCTGTCTGGGAAATGGCATGGGTCCTGGGCTTCAGCCGAGCTGGACGTTGCCGCGGCTGACGCGGGCGATCAAGCGACCGCCATCATCGCAGAGATACCAGGTCTCGTCGTCGCAGTGCGACAGCGCTGCGCTGGGGAGCGGCGGCGCGAGGCGGAACAGCCGGTCGCTCTCGGTCACTTTTTTGCGATAAAGGCGCGTGGCGTCTTCGTATTCGAACGGGGCGTGCATTACCATCACCGGCGATATCCGCGGGGAGCCGCATTGAAGGCGGCGATTGTGGCATTCCGATGGAACCGGGCGGGCAGATCGGGGCGCGAGTTACTTTGCCGCAGGCGCCGGCGCCACGGCGCGGCGGCCGCGACTTCCGGCTTTCTGGGCAGCCCCGGTGGGCGTAGGCTGTGCAAAGAGGTTTAGCTTGCCGGGGAAGGTCCGATGATGCCGCCCGCGCCCTCGATTGCCGAGAGAAGCGGCGAAGACGTTGCGCGTGGCGCACTCGGCAAAACGCTCGAGGCCGGCGACTACGAGATCCTGCGGCTGGCCGAGCCGCGCTTCGATATCGATCGTCTCGTCGCCGCGCTCGAGCGGGTGCGCCGGCGGTTTCCGCTGCGCCCGCGGAACGACGATCCCACCTATCGCGGCATCTGCCTGCAGACCTCCGGCGATACGGATGATCCGCTCTACGGGCTGGTCAACCTGCGACCGGCGCGCGAACGCCCGGCGGTCGAGCCGACGGCGATTGCCGGCGAGTTCGCCGCGGTTTTCGCTGCGTTGTCACCCCATGTCGCGCTGGATCGCGGACGGCTGCTCGAGATCCATCCGGGCCATGTCATGCCGTTCCACAGCGACGGCCCCGGCAGCCGCCGTCTCCACATTCCGATAATCACGGCGGGCCAATGTTTCCTCGACTTCGAGGACGGCGGATCCCACCATCTGCCGGCCGACGGATCATGCTTCCTGGCGAATACCGAGCGCGGCCATCGCGCCAGGAATTTGTCAACGGCGCCGCGCGTCCATCTCGTCTTCCAGGCGCGATCGCTCGCCGCCGCGCGCGACGCGCGGGCGACGCCGAAGCTGCGCGCGACGATCACGCGGCGCCGCGCGCCGGCATCGCTCGATCTCGCCGAGCTGCGCCAATACCTGGGCGGGCTGGACTGGCAGCATGCCCACTACCGCTACGCCAAGGCCGGCAAGATCCTGTCGCGCGACATGGAAACCGCCGCCGATGGGGCGGCGCTCAGGCTGGTCACGGAATTCGCCACGCTGGACGATCTCGGCGAGTTCCTGCGCGAGGGTGCGATCGACCGGCTGCGATCCCTGCTCGCCGGAAAAGGCTACGGCATCGAGACGGAGATCAACTAGCACGCGACGCGGCTCTACGGCGCCGGTGATCAGGAGTTCGTGATATGGCCCGCGGGCGATTGACACGATCGCGCCGCGACTCCTAGCGTCGAGTCGCAGGAGGTGCCATGGAGGTCACGCCACGATCCCGGGTCGCGAAGCGCGCCGCGCTTCTTGCCTCGACGGCGATCATTGCCCTGCTGAGCGCCTGCCAGAGCATGGACACCGGCGCCAGTGGTTCTTCGACCATGCGAACCATACCCAGCACAGCCCAGCCGGCACCCTGGGGCGGCTACGCCTGGTAGCGCGTCGGCGTGGCGCTGCCGGAGCGGCGCCGGTGATCGGGGGTTCGCGACAGCGTCCGGCGGAGCTTGATTGATACGTTCGGAGTGCGGCAGCCGGCGTCGACTCCAGAGGAGGACGGTGCATGAAGGCCATGCGGCGATCTCGGACGGCGAAGCGCGCCGCGCTGCTCGCCTCGACGGCGGTCATCGCGTTGCTCAGCGCCTGCCAGGGTTCCGGCGGGAATGCGGTGCCGTCCGCGACCGCGCCAGCGGCGGTGAGCAGCGGAGACAAGACGCCGGCGGGCGGCTCCTACTGACGACGCCTGACCAGACGAGGAGGCGAGCCGTTCGTCAGCTCGCCTTCCGCGTGAGCTTCTGGTCCTTGACCCGCTCCATCGCCTGTTCGACATGGCGCGAGAACACGTATTCGGCCGGGCGCTGGCGGTCGAGCGCGATCTCCGGCGCCCACTCGCCCTCGGTGGTCACGCCCTTGAGTGCCACGCCGAGCGCCTTCAGCGGGTGCTTCACGGCATCGACCACGGCGGTCGCCTCATAGCCGCTATGCACCATGCAGTCGGCGCATTTCTCGTAATTGCCGGTGCCATAGGCGTCCCAATCGGTCTCTTCCATCAGCTCCTTGAAGGTCTTGGCGTAGCCTTCGCCGAGCAGGTAGCAGGGGCGCTGCCAGCCGAAATAATTGCGCGTCGGGTTGCCCCAGGGCGTGCAGTGGTAATTCTGGTTGCCGGCGAGGAAGTCGAGGAAGAGCGAGGATTGGCTGAACGACCATTTGTGGCCGCGGCCGCGGCGGAAGATGTCGCGGAACAGCTGCTTGGTCTTGCGCCGGTTGAGGAAATGCGCCTGGTCGGGGGCGCGCTCATAGGCATAGCCCGGCGACACCGTCATGCCGTCGACGCCGATCGCCATCACGTGATCGAAGAACTTGGCGACGCGTTCCGGCTCGGCGCCGTCGAACAACGTGCAATTGATGTTGACGCGGAAGCCCTTGGACTTCGCCAGTGCGATCGCCTCCACGGCGCGCTCGTAGACGCCGTCCTCGCAGACCGAGTGGTCGTGCATCTGCTTGTCGCCGTCGAGATGCACCGACCAGACGAAGAACGGGTTCGGCTGGAACAAATGGAGCTTCTTCTCCATCAGCAGCGCATTGGTGCAGAGATAGACGAATTTCTTGCGGGCGATGATGCCGCGGACGACCTCGTCGATCTCGCGATGCAGCAGCGGCTCGCCGCCGGCGATCGACACCACCGGGGCGCCGCACTCATCCACCGCCTGGAGGCATTCCGCGACCGACAGCCGCTGATTCAAGATAGCGTCGGGATAGTCGATCTTGCCGCAGCCGGCGCAGGCGAGGTTGCAGCGGAACAGCGGCTCCAGCATGAGCACGAGCGGATAGCGCTCGACCCGCTTGAGGCGCTGCGCGGCGACGTAGGCGCCGACGCGGATCATCTGGTTCAATGGAACGGCCACGGGCGGTCCTCTCGATGGTTCGCGGCTGATCTGGGATCAGACGATGGTATCGGCAAGCTCGGGCGGCATGCGGAAGCGGACATTCTCGGTGATGCCCGGGAGCGTCGACAGCTCGACCTCGGCAAGCTCCCGCAGGCGGTCGATGAGCTGCTGCACCAGCTCGGCCGGCGCCGAGGCGCCCGCGGTGATGCCGACCGACTCGACGCCCTCGATCCAGCGGGGATCGAGCGCATCGGCGTCCGCGATGAGATAGGCGGGCACCCCCTGCTCGGCCGCGATCTCGCGCAGCCGGTTCGAATTCGAGCTGTTGGCGGCGCCGACGACGAGGACGACATCGACATCGAGCGCCAGCTCGCGCGCCGCGCGCTGGCGATTCTGCGTGGCGTAGCAGATGTCCTTGGTGTCGGGTCCGACGATGGTGGGAAAGCGTTCGCGCAGCGCGTCGATCACCGCACGGGTATCGTCGACGCTCAGCGTGGTCTGGGTGATGAAGGCGAGCTTCTCCGGGTCGCTCACCGTGAGCCCGGCCACTTCCTCGGCGCGGGAGATGAGATGGACCTTGCCGTTGATCCGGCCCATCGTGCCTTCGATTTCGGGGTGGCCGGCATGGCCGATGAGGATGATCTCGCGCCCCTGATTGGCGTAGCGCTGGCCTTCGCTGTGCACCTTGGAGACCAGCGGGCAGGTCGCGTCGATCACCGGCAGGTCACGCCGGGCGGCGGCGTCCTCGACCTCGCTCGAGACGCCATGGGCGCTGAAGATCGTGACGCTGCCGGGCGGGATCTCCCCGAGCTCGTCGACGAAATGCGCGCCCTTGGCGCGCAGCCGCTCCACCACGTGGCGGTTGTGCACGATCTCATGCCGGACGTAGATCGGCGGGCCGTATTTCTCGATCGCCCGCTCGACGATCTCGATCGCCCGCTCGACGCCGGCACAGAACCCCCTGGGTTGCGCCAGGACCACCCGCATTCTCAGTTCCTTCCCGCGGCGAGCAACTCGATCGCCGCTAATGGCTTAGACGGGCAGCATTATACGCGGAAAACGATTACCCGCTAGGGCTCGCCCCCGCCGCGGCAGCCAACGACCCCCTGCGGACCGCTTTCCTGCCCCCGATTAACGCCGCAGAGGGGACGCCCTCTCCCGGCGGTTGTTGATGACAGATAGGGAGGCGGCATGGGGACCGACGTGCAATTTGCCAATCCTAGTCATCTGTGTTTAGTTCTCCCCGAATAAGCGGGGGCGCGTCGCCCCCGAGAGGATTGCAGCCGTGGCAAAGACTCCCGCAGCAGAACGCCCGAACGGGACGAACGATGCGTTGCGACTCGGCAACTTCACCCCGCTGCTGGACGGCGTGAGATCGCCTGAGGATCTGCGGCGGCTGCCGGAGAGCGATTTGGCGCAGCTGGCGGACGAGCTGCGCCGCGAGCTGGTGGACGCGGTGTCGGTGACGGGTGGCCATCTGGGCGCGGGCCTGGGGGTGGTGGAGCTGACGGTGGCGCTGCACTACGTGTTCGAGACGCCGCGGGACCGTCTCATTTGGGATGTCGGTCACCAGGCCTATCCGCACAAGATCCTGACCGGCCGTCGCGACCGGATCCGCAGCCTGCGGCAGGGCGGCGGGCTGTCGGGGTTCACGCGGCGGTCGGAGAGCGTCTACGACCCGTTCGGGGCGGCGCACAGCTCGACCTCGATCTCGGCGGGCCTGGGGATGGCGGTGGCGCGGGACCTGCAGGGTGGCGCCAACCAGGTGATCGCGGTGATCGGCGACGGGGCGATGAGCGCCGGGATGGCCTATGAGGCGATGAACAATGCGGGGTCGATGGATTCGCGGCTGATCGTGATCCTGAACGACAACGACATGTCGATCGCGCCGCCGGTGGGGGCGATGAGCGCCTATCTGTCGCGGCTGCTGTCGTCGAAATCCTACCAGTCGCTGCGCCACCTGGCGCGGGAGATGGCCAAGCGCTTCCCGAAATCGCTGGAGCGGGTGGCGGCGCGGGCGGAGGAGTATGCGCGGGGCTTCGTGACCGGGGGCACGCTGTTCGAGGAGCTGGGTTTCTTTTACGTGGGCCCGATCGACGGTCACAATCTGGACCATCTGCTGCCGGTGCTGAAGAACGTGCGCGACAGCGCCGAGCCCGGCCCGGTGCTGGTGCATGTGGTGACGCAGAAAGGGCGCGGCTATGCGCCGGCGGAAGCGGCGGCGGACAAGTACCACGGGGTGGTGAAGTTCGACGTTGCGACCGGGGCGCAGGTGAAGGGGAAGAGCGGCCCGCCGAGCTACACGAGCGTGTTCGCCAAAGCGCTGATCGCGGAAGCGGAGGCGGATGAGGCGATCGTGGCGATCACGGCGGCGATGCCGTCGGGGACGGGTCTGGACAAGTTCGCGGAGCGCTTTCCCCGGCGCTGCTTCGATGTCGGGATCGCGGAGCAGCATGCGGTGACGTTTGCGGCGGGCCTGGCCTGCGAGGGGATGAAGCCGTTCGCGACGATCTATTCGACGTTCCTGCAGCGGGGCTATGACCAGGTGGTGCATGACGTGGCGATCCAGCGTCTGCCGGTGCGGTTTGCGCTGGACCGCGCGGGCCTGGTGGGGGCGGACGGGGCGACGCATGCGGGCTCGTTCGATGTCGCCTATCTCGGCTGCCTGCCGGATTTCGTGATCATGGCGGCGGCGGACGAGGCGGAGCTGATGCACATGGTGGCGACCTGCGCCGGGATCGGCGACCGTCCGTCGGCGGTGCGCTATCCGCGCGGCGAGGGGACGGGGGTGGCGCTGCCGGCGCGCGGGGAGCCGCTGGCGCTGGGCCGGGGCCGGGTGCTGCGGGAAGGGAGTTCGATCGCGCTCCTGAGCTTCGGGACGCGGCTTGGCGAGTGCCTGAAGGCGGCGGACGAGCTGGAGGCGATGGGGCTGTCGACGACGGTGGCGGATGCGCGGTTTGCCAAGCCCTTGGACCATGACCTGGTGGAGCGCCTGGCGCGGGAGCACGAGGTGCTGGTGACGGTGGAGGAGGGCGCGGTGGGCGGCTTTGCCAGCCATGTGCTGCAGCATCTGGCGCTCAAGGGCCTGCTCGATCGCGGGCTCAAGATCCGGCCGCTGACGCTGCCCGACCGGTTCATCGACCATGACACGCCGGCGCGGCAATATGACGAGGCCGGGCTCAGCGCCCGCCACATCGCCGACGCCGCGCTGGCCGCCCTCGGGCGCGAGCTGCGGGTGCTATCGGCGCGCGCATGATCTCTCGCCGCGTCTTCTTTGCCGCGGCGCTCGCCGCGGCCGCGCCGATGCAGCGGCTCCACGCCGCCGCCGCTTCGCCAAACGCCACCGTCGCGGCGTTCTACGACGCCTTGCTGGCGACGATGAAGGTCGGGCCGACCGTCGGCTTCAGCGGCCGCAGGGAGCGCCTGGCGCCGGCCATTCGCCGGGCCTTCGATCTGCCGCTGATGACCCGGCTCATGGTCGGCCCGCAATGGACGAGCCTCACCCCCGACCAGCAACAGCAGCTCGTCGCCGCCTTCAGCGAGTTCAGCATCGCCACCTATGCCAACCGGTTCGACGACTATTCGGGCGAGCGCTTCGAGATCGATCCCGGCTCGACGCCGACCAGCAATGGCATCATCGTCCATACCAGGCTGGTCAAGACCGACAGCGATCCCGTGGCGATCGATTACCTCATGCGCGAGGCCGATGGCGGCTGGCAGATCATCGACGTCTATCTCAGCGGCACCGTCAGCGAGCTCGCGACACGGCGCTCGGAGTTCTCCTCCGTCCTGCGGCGCGGCGGCGCCGATGCGCTGGTCGACGTGCTACAGAAGAAAACCGCGGAGCTGCGCGGCTGAGCCGCTATTTCTTGGCTGTTTGCGATGCCTGCGTTGCATACGCCCCGGCCGGCGGGTGTGCCGGATCCTGGTAGAGCGAATTGAGATCGGGGATCGGCGCCGGCTCGCCGTGCCGGAGGACGGAGGCACGGTGCTGGCGGTAAAGGCTCCGCAGCTCGGCGTAGAAATCGATGGCGTTGCGCTGCAATTCGTCGAGCGTATCGAGATTGCGCGCGCGCTGGTCGATGCCGTCGACCCCGGCACGCACCAGGGTCAGATACCAATAATGGTAATTCCAGGCCAGATGATCCCAGGGGTCGGCATAGCCGTCGACACCCATGCCGATCCCGTCCCGCACGTCGGAAGGCCCCAGGATCGGTATCACGATAAAGGGCCCGTCAGGCACGCCCCAGGTATAAAGCGTCTGGCCGAAATCGCCGGTCTGCTTCTCTAGCCCGCCCTTGCTTGCAGGATCCATAAGCCCGAAAACCCCGAACGTGCTATTGGTAAGGAAGCGGCCGAAGCTGTCGCCCGCCCGCTGAAATTGGCCCTGGAGCAGATTGTTGGCGAAGACGATCGGCTCGCCGAGATTGTCGAGGAAGTTGCGAACGGCGGTACGGCCCAGCTCGGGCACAACCGCCACGTAGCCCTGTGCGACGGGCTTCAGCGCCACCCGATCGATGAACATGTTGAAGTCCAGGATCTGACGGTTGAGCGGCTCGAATGGATCGTTCGTCTTCTCGAATTCGGCGCGCGCGGCCGGATCGCTGGGCGGCGTCGCACAGGCGCCGAGCGCCAAGGCGCCGGCAGCGAAGAGCAGCGCCGTCGTGCAACGGCGTACGGAATTGGAGTTCATCTGGGCCATGTTATTGATTTCCCGAGCATCGGGCTCGTATCCCCCAAGGGGCGCATCGTTGACAATGGGACGGACGAATGCAACAGCAATTTTAACCAACGCCCCGCCACCGCGATTCCACCCAGAAAGAGCGTTGAGACGATAGTATGTATCTCAATACCTTAATATTCCTTGGATGGGCGTTGCTCGCCGGCAGCGCCGCGGGCTGCGTCTATCTGCTCTATGCCGGTCTTGCCACGAGGCGGTTTGCCGCCCGCGCACGGCCGCGCTCGACCGAGTCGCCACCGGTGAGCGTGCTGAAGCCGCTCTGCGGCGAGGATGCCGATCTCTATGCGAATCTTGCCTCGTTTTGCCGGCAGGACTATCCAAAGTGGCAGATCATATTTGGTGTACAAGATATCAGCGATCCCGCGATCGCCGTCGTGCGGCGCTTGATGGCCGAGTTTCCCGGTGCCGATCTGGAGCTGGTGGTCGAGAGCGGACGGCGCGGCGAAAACCTCAAAGTGGCCAATCTGCAGAACATGCTGCCGGCGGCGCGGCACGACCTCATCATCATCGCCGACAGCGACATGCGGGTGTCCCCCGACTATCTCGCGGCCGTGACGGCGCCGCTGCTCGATCGCGCGACCGGACTCGTCACCTGTCTCTATCGCGGCGTCGCGGCAGGCGGCTTGTGGTCCAGACTGGCGGCGCTTCACGTCAATCACGGCTTCCTGCCCCAGGTCCTGGTGGCGGAACGGCTGGGCGGGCGCAGCGGCTGCTTCGGCGCGACCATCGCGCTGCGCCGAGACACGCTCGCCGCGATCGGCGGCTTTGCCGCGATCGCCGACACGCTGGCCGACGACCATGCGCTCGGCGCGGCGGTTCGCCGCCTGGGCCGCGCGGTCGTCCTCTCGCCCTATATCGTCGACGACGTCATTGCCGAGCCCAGCCTCGGTGCGCTGTTCCGGCACGAATTGCGCTGGGCGCGTACCATCCGGTCGATCGCGCCGGCTGGTTTCCTGGGATCGGTGGTGACGCAGCCCGTGGTGCTCGCGCTGGCGGCGCTGGCGCTGGGCGCTCAGCCGAGGGCGGCGGCGGCGATGCTGCTCGTGGCGCTCGCCTGCCGCGGGCTCATGGTCCGGATGGTCGATCGCGCGCTGCGCCTGCCGCAGACGCCGCTCTGGCTGGTGCCGGGCCGCGATCTGTTGTCGTTCCTCGTCTTTGCCGCTAGTTTCTTCACGCGCACCGTAGCCTGGCGCGACCGAACCTTCCGCGTCGGCCGCAAGGGCCGATTGATCCTCGACGGAGATAGGCCGGCATGATGAAGACCTTGTTCCTGCACCCGCCCTCCTATGAGGGGTTCGACGGCGGTGCCGGCTCGCGCTACCAGGCGCGCCGCGAGATCCGTTCCTTCTGGTATCCGACCTGGCTCGCCCAGCCCGCGGCGCTGGTCCCCGGCAGCCGCCTGATCGATGCGCCCCCGGCGCGGATCTCGCTCAACCAGGTGCTGCCGCTCGCGCGCGACTACGAGCTGGTCGTGCTGCACACCTCCACCCCGTCCTTCGCCTCCGACGTGAAGGTCGCCGAGGCGCTGCGCGACGTCAATCCGAACCTCAAGGTGGGCTTCGTCGGCGCGCGCGTGGCGGTGCAGCCCGAGGAAAGCCTCAAGGCGTCGGCGGCCGTCGATTTCGTCGCCCGCAACGAGTTCGATTTCACCGTCAAGGAGGTCGCCGAAGGCAGGGCGTTCGCCGATATCGACGGGATCAGCTATCGCAACGCCGCGGGCGGCATCGTCCACAATCACGAGCGCGCCATCCTCGAGGACATGGACCAGCTGCCCTTCGTCAGCGAGGTCTACAAGCGCGATCTCAAGATCGAGAACTACTTCATCGGCTATCTGAAGCACCCCTACCTGTCGCTCTATACCGGCCGCGGCTGCAAGTCGCGCTGCACCTTCTGCCTGTGGCCGCAGACCGTGGGCGGGCATCGCTACCGCGTGCGCAGCGTCGCCCATGTCGTCGAGGAGATCCGGCTCGCCAAGCATTATTTCCCGCAGGTAAAGGAATTCTTCTTCGACGACGACACCTTCACCGACAACCTGCCGCGCGCCGAGGCGATCGCGCGCGAGCTCGGCAAGCTGGGCATCACCTGGTCCTGCAACGCCAAGGCCAATGTGCCGCGCGACACGCTCAAGGTGCTGCGCGACAACGGCCTGCGCCTGCTGCTGGTCGGCTATGAGAGCGGCAACCAGAAGATCCTGCACAACATCAAGAAGGGCATGCTGGTCGACGTGGCGCGCCGCTTCACCAAGGATTGCCACGATCTCGGCGTGACCATCCACGGCACCTTCATCCTGGGCCTGCCCGGCGAGACCAAGGAGACGATCGAGGAGACGATCCGCTTCGCCAGCGAGATCAACCCGCATACCATCCAGGTCTCGCTGGCGGCGCCCTATCCCGGCACCTTCCTGCACAAGCAGGCGGTGGAGAACGGGTGGTTCGACGCCGACCATGCCGACCTCGTCGACGAGCACGGCATCCAGATCGCGCCGCTGCACTACCCGCATCTCTCGCACGAGGAGATCTTCGATTCGGTCGAGCTCTTCTACAAGCGCTTCTATTTCCGCGCCGGCAAGATCGCGTCGATCGTCGGCGAAATGGTGCGCAGCCCCGAGATGATGGTCCGGCGACTGCGCGAGGGCGTCGAGTTCTTCCAGTTCCTGCGCGAGCGGGAGTTGGCGCACTGAGGCGGCGTCTGATCGTCTGCGCCGACGATTTCGGACTCGATGACGCCGTCAACGCCGCGGTCGAGCAGGCGAGCCGCCATGGCATCCTGACCTGTACCAGCCTGATGGTCGGCGCACCCGCCGCCGCCGACGCCGTGGCGCGCGCGCGCCGGCTGCCGCGGCTGCGCGTCGGCCTTCACCTCAATCTGGTGGAGGGGGCGCCGGTGCTGCCGCCCGAGAGCGTGCCTGATCTCGTCGACCGCGCCGGGCGGTTCGACGAGAACATGGGGCGCGCCGGCTGCCGCTTCTTCTTCAGCCCGCGCGCGCGCCGTCAGCTCGCCGCCGAGATCCGCGCGCAGTTCGCCGCCTTCCGCGCGACCGGCCTCGCCCTCGACCATGTCAATGCGCATCGCCACATGCATGTCCACCCGACCGTGGCCGGCCTGATCCTGCGGATCGGCCGCGAGTTCGGCCTCAGGGCGGTGCGGGTGCCGAACGAGCCCTTCGCTCCCCTCAGCCAGGCGGCCGCAACCGAGGGCGGGCAGGTGCGGCGGCCGCTCCACGCGCCGTGGATCGCCCTGCTGCGGCGCCGGCTGCGCCGCGCCGGGCTCGCGCTCAACGATCAGCTCTTCGGCATGGCCTGGAGCGGCGGCATGACCGAGGAGCGCATGCTTCGGCTGGTTGCGGTGCTGCCGCCGGGGACGACAGAGTTCTATTGCCATCCCGCGGTGGCTCAGACGCCGCCGCTGCGGCGCACGATGCCGAGCTATCACCCGGTCGAGGAATTGGCCGCCCTGCTCAGCGCCAGGCTGCGCGCGCTCATCGAGGAGCGCGGCATCGAGCTCGTCAGCTACGCCGACCTGCCACCGCCTTGAGCGTCGGGGCCGCCGCCCGGGCCTGCTTCACCGGGCCGAGCAGCGCCGGCAGGACGAAGAAGGTGCAGAGCAGCGTGTAGAACAGCGCGATCGTCAGCAGCGTGCCCATCTCCGACGTGCCGGGATGGTTGGACAGCGCCAGGCTGCCGAAAGCGGTGCCCGTGGTGAGCGCGCTGAACAGGATCGCCCGCGCCGTGCTCGATTGCAGCAGGTCGCTGTAGCCGGCGCGCCAGCGCATGACGAAATAGATGTCGAAGGCGACGCCGACGCCGAGCAGCAGCGGCAGTGCTATGATGTTGGCGAAGTTGAGCGGCAGCCCGGCGAGCACGCTCGTCGCCAGCGTCAGCAGCCCCGCCAGCAGCAGCGGCGCCAGCACCACGAGCACGTCCCAGAGGCGCCGCAGCACCAGCGCCAGCAGAACGGAGATGGCGGCGATCGCGATGATCCCCGCGACGAGGAAGGCGTGGGTTACCGTGCGCGCCGATTCCTGGATCGTGATCGGCGTCCCGGTGGCGTCGGGCGCGATCCGCTCGACCGCCATCGCGAAGCGGCGCAGCACGTCGTTGTTGCGCGCGTCGCCCTTGGGGAAGACCTCGATTTGGGCCTGGCCGCCGGGGGATATCCATTCGCTCTTGAGCGAGGGCGGCAGGCTCTCGAGCGTCACCGGCGCCGCCTGGAGCGAGAGGCGGAGATCGTCGAGCCGGTGCTCGATGGCCGGGGCCACATTGGCCTCGAGCGCGGGCAGCACCGAGGCGCCGCGCGCCAGCACGCGGTCGAGCGCCTGCGCGAGCGTTCCCGCCGCCGCGCTGCCGCGCGCCGCCACCTGCTTCATGTCGCCGGCGCATTTCGCGATCGTCGCGAGCACCTGCCGGTCGTCGGGGGCGGGCTTCACCTGCGGCGGGCTCAAGGTCGGGCCGAGCAGCTGCGCCGCATCGGCGATGATGGCCAGCTTGTCCTTCTGATTGTCCGGCACGTAGCTCTCGGCGGTCAGCGCCTGCGCCACCTCCGGCAGCTTCTCGAGACGGTCGGCGAGCGGGGCGGCCTGGGTCACCGACGGGGTCATGACGTCGATGGTATAGGGGGTGGTGCTCGGGTCCGACATCAGGTCGAACAGCGTCGACACCGCCTCCTCATGCGGGTTCTGCAGATGCAGCGGATTGAAGTCGAAGCGCAGATACGGCAGCACCGACAGGCAGGCCACCGCCAGCGCCGCGGCGGCCGCGAGCACCGGGCGGCGATGCACGACCAGGAAGCGGTCGAGCGGCGCGGCGCGGGCGAAGCCCACCGGCCGCCGCTCGCCTTTGGGCCGCAGGATGGTGAGCAGCGCCGGCAGCAGGCTCAGATTCAGCAGCAGCGCCAGGATCATGCCGACGCCGGCGATGAGGCCGAGCTCGGAGACGCCGGTATAGTCGGTGGGCACGAAGGAGAAGAAGCCCACCGTGGCCGCGAGCGCGGCGACGGCCAAGGGTCGCCCGATGCTGGCGGCGGTGCCGCGCAGCGCCGCGGTGAAGTTGTCGGCATGGTAACGCTCGTCGCGGTAGCGCACGCTGAACTGGATGCCGAAATCGACGGCGATGCCGACGAACAGCACGGCGAAGGCGATGGAGATGGGGTTGAGCGGCCCGACGACGCCGATGGCAAACGTGCCGCAGGCCACGAGGCCGACGACGAGGGTGGTGAGGATGGCGATGAAGAGGCGCAGCGAGCGCAAGGCCAGCATCAGCCACAGGCAGAGCAGCCCCACCGACAGCGCCGTCGAGAAGCCGGCGCCTTTGGTGAGCGTCGCGAACTCCGCGTCGGAGAGCGCGACCGGCCCGGTGACGCGCACGCGCATGCCGTTTTCCGCCGTGAGGCCGAGCTGACGCGCCGCCTCGTGAATGGCCGCGGTGGCGGCGGCGCCCGGCTCGACGTCGTTATAGTCGAGCCTCGGCTGGGTGAAGATGAAGCGCCGCAGCTCGAGCGCCTCCGGCTTGCGTCCGCTGATCATCGTTTGCCAGGAGATCGGCTCGTGCCTGCCGGCGAGCGCCGCCTCGGCGGCCTGCGCCACCGTCGACAGCGCGCCGTCGATCTGCTTGGCATCGGCATCGCCGTGCAGCACCCCCTGGGCGAGGAGGTCGAGCGCGTCGAACACGCCGCGCAGCGTCGGGTCGGCGGCGAGCGTGCCGATCAGCGGCTGCGCCGAGATCAGCTGATCGGCGAAGCTTTGCACCTCCTGCTTCGACAGGAACAGCAGGCCGTTCTTGCGGAAGAACTCGCCGCCGTCGGGCCGGCGCACGGTCTTGAAGAGGTCCTTCTCGGCCGCCAGCCTCCGGGCCAGCGCCGCGGTGCCGTCCTCCGCCTCGTCCGGCGTCTTGGCGTCGACGACCACCAACAGCAGGTCGACGTTCTGCGGAAAGGCGGTGTCGAGCGCCTTCTCCCGCTGGCGCCAGGGCAGGTTGGGATTGATCAGCTTGTCGACGTTGGTGTCGATGCTGAAATGCCCGGCGGCGTAATAGCCGCCGGCGATGGCCAGCAGCAGCAGCGTCACCGTCACCAGCGCGGCGTTGCGCCGACTGAACTCGACCAGGTTGGTGATCAGCGTCAGCATGGCTCTGCCGCGCCGACCGAGGGCTCAGGCCTGTGGGGCCCGCAGCGGCGGAGGCGATGGACCGGACGGGACGGGCGCGGCGCGACCGGAAGCGACCCCGAGCCTGGCCATGGCAGGAGGGCGGCGCGCCCGCGCAGGGCGGAGAGCTGCATGGGCGCCCTTTATTGAGGACCGCCCGGCCGGGCGCAAGCCGAATTCGCGTCCCGGGATCGCCGCGCGGCGGGACGCGGCACGCGACGCGCAAACCGCGGCCGAAGCCTGGCAACCGGCGATGGCGGGCTCTCCCGCATCCGATTGACGCTGCCGGGGGCGAGCTATAGCCTCGTCGTTCCGCCGCCGAGGAAGCGGGCAGGGCCCTGGCTCCCCTCGGCGCGGGCGCCATCGGCAGGCATCCGTCGCTGCGGCGGAGGAAGAGCGCGACATGCGGCCCGCTTCGGCTCACAGGATCACCGTGTTCGGCGCCGGGGCGATCGGCGGCTACATCGCGGCGAAGCTTGCCGCCGCCGGCCACGACGTGTCGGTGGTGGCGCGCGGCGCGCATCTGCGCGCCATGCGCGAGCACGGCCTCGTGCTCGACGACCGCGGCAAGCGCGAGACGGTGAGGCTCCGGGCGACCGACCGCGCCGAAGAGCTGGGGCCGCAGGATCTCGTGGTCGTCGCGGTCAAGGCGCATGCCATGACCGCTGCCGCGCCCGCGATCGCCGCCTTGCTCGGCGCCGAGACGGTGCTGCTGCCGGCGCAGAACGGCATTCCCTGGTGGTTCACCTACCGCGCGGGCGCGGCGCTGGAGGGAAAGCGGATCGCCGCGGTCGATCCCGATGGCAGCCTGGCGCGACGCCTCGATCCCGCCCGCGTCATCGGCTGCGTCGTCTATCTCGCGGCGGCGGTGCCGGAGCCCGGCTGCGTGCGCCGCTTCGGCGGCAATCTGCTGATCCTGGGCGAGCCCGATGGCGCGCTCTCGCCGCGGCTGCGCCACTTGGCCGAGCTCCTCGCCGCGGCGGGTCTCGAGATCGAGACCACCGAGCGGATTCGCGACGCGCTCTGGATGAAGCTCTGGGGCAATGTCGCCTTCAACCCGCTGAGCGTGCTCACCGGCGCCAAGATGGATCGGATGGCCCGCGACCCCGGGGTCATGGCGGTGCTGCGCGCGGCGATGCTGGAGTGCCAGGCGGTCGCCGGGCGGCTGGGCGTGCGCTTCGATCGCGATGTCGAGACGCGCATCGAGGAGGCGCGGCGGATCGGCGACTTCAAGACGTCGATGCTGCAGGATTTCGAGGCCGGCCGCCCGGTGGAGATCGACGCGCTGGTGGGGGCCGTGATCGAGCTCGGCCGCGATGTCGGGGTGGCGACGCCGATGCTCGATGCCATCGGCGCGCTCACCCGCATGCGCGCCGCCACGGCTCCCTAATCTCCGGGCAGCACCCGGATCTCCGTCGATCGCGGCAGGCTCTCGCGGGGAAGATGGCTCAGCCGGAACCCGCTCCGACCGGCGTCGCATGCCCGGCGGCCCGCACCGTCTCGCGGTAGAGAATGTAGAGGCCGCTCACCACCACCACCGCGGCGCCGGCGATCAGCATCGAGGTCGGCACGTCGCCCCAGACGAGATAGCCCAGGCCCAGCGACCAGACCATGGCGAGATAGCTGAAGGGCGCCGCGACCGCGGCCGGGGCGAAGCGGAAGGCCTGCGTCCACCAGAACTGGCCGATACCCGCCAGGAATCCGGTTCCGGCCAGGAGCAGCGCGTCCTGCCCGCTCGGCGTCTGCCAGTCGAAGGGCAGCAGCGCGGCGGTCAGCGCGGTGAGGATCAGGGTCTGATAGATGACGAGCGCCGCGCTCGAATCGGTGAGCGTCATCCGCCGCACCAGGATGGTGACATGGGCGCTGATCGCCGCGGTGGCCAAGGCGAGCAGCGCGCCGGTCGAGGCGAGCCCGCCGCCCAGCGCGCCACCGGCCCGGATCATCAGCAGCACGCCGGCGAAGCCCAGCAGCACCGCCGCCCAGCGATGCGGCCCCACCCGCTCGCCGAGCATCGGGATCGACAGCAGGGTGAGGAACATCGGGGTCGAGAAGGTGATCGCCACCGCATCGGCGAGCGGCATCCGGCCGAAGGCGAGGAAGAGGCACATCATCGAGACGAATTGCAGCACGCCGACGCCGACGTGACCCCTCAGCCGCCGCGTGCGCAGCAGCAGCCGGGGCGTGCCGCTGCCGACGAGAAGCGCCAGGCACGGCAGCAGCGAGAAGGCGCAGCGAAAGAATGCCACTTCGCCGACCGGGTAGCGCGCGCCCTCCCATTTGATGAGCGCGTTGATCACCGAGGAGAGAAAGACGCTGGCCACCATGTAGAAGATGCCGACGCGCACGCTGCTCGCGGCTCGGCACCGGCATGGCAAAGCGCCGGCCCGGCGCGTGCCGGTCGGTTTCTGCGGGGGATGGTTCGGCGGACATCGCGTCCCTTATACGGGGCAAGCGCTTGCAACGAGGTTAATGGCGCCGGCGCGCGGCGAACCGGCGTTGCCGGCGCGCGTGAACCTTTGGCCCGGGACAGCGTTCTCGCGCGAGTTGCCTGGGCGTTCGTGCCCTTGTCGAAAAGGCGAAGCATGGCGCCACGCGCGAGCTGGAAGGGCTTTCTTGTCATGGTGCGGATCAGCTGTCCGGTACGGCTTCACGCCGCGATCGTGCGGACCGACCGGCTCGGCCTGCAGGCGCTCAACCGCGCCACGCTGAACCGCCTGCAGATGCGTCCGCACGACCCGCAGACCGGCAAGGAGGTGGCGCGCGAGGCGGTGGTCCGCGGCTACGAGGTCGAGCCGGGGCAGGTCGTGCTGATCGAGGAGCGCGAGCTTGTCGGGCTCGAGATCGGCTCTTCCCGGCATCTCGTCCTCGAGCGCTTCGTCGAGCGCCGGACCATCGATCCCGCCTATGCCGACACCCCCTATTTTCTCCTGCCGGACGGGCGCGGCGCCGATGCCGCCTTTGTCGTGTTGCGCGAGGCGATGCGCCGGCGTGGTCTCGCCGGGGTGAGCCGGCTGGTTCTCGGTGGCCGCGAGCGCGCCGCGCTGATCGAGCCGCGCGGCCGCGGCATGCTGCTCACCACGCTGCGGGCGGCGCATGAGGTGCGTGGCGGCGAGCCTTATTTCGCCGAGATCGACGATACGCCGCCGGAGGAGGCGATGGTCGAGCAGGCGGAGCGGGTCATCGCCCGGCTCGCCAACCCCTTCGATCCGCGCCGCGACTTCCGCGACCGCTATCAGGAGGCGCTGTTCCATTTTGCCCAGGCCAAGCGCCGGGGCGAGAAGCCGGTGCTGCCGGGCCCGTCGCTACCGGCGGCGATGAGCGACCTGCAGGAAGCGCTCGACAGCAGCCTCGCCGCCGTGGCGGCGCCGGAGCCGCCGGTCCTGATCCGCCGCCGCGTGGCGCCGCGCCGCCCGGCGAAGCATATGCAGCCCTTGCGCTGAGCGGCCGGCTGTCAGACGCCCAGCGTGCGCAGCAGCCTCGCGCCCAGCGCCTGGCGCAGCGGCGCCTGGGCGGCGAAGAGCGCAGCGATCGCCCGCGCCGCCTCATCGGCGGCGCGGCGCCTCATGGGCGCCCGCCGCCGGCCGTCACACCACCGCCTTGCGGCAGTAGAAGGCCTCCGCCAGCCCGCTGGGCGCGTTGCAGCCGAGGCCGCGCAACCGCATCAGGGCGAAGAAGGTCTCCTCGGTGAACCATCCGGCACGCTCGCGCTGGCTCGGGAAGTGCTCGAGCAGCAACGCCACCTTGCGCCGGCATTGCTCGCGGCTCAAGGGAAGGAACAGGTTGGGATTGCCGAGGTCGCCGTCGTATTTCGGCACTTCGTACTCCCAGACGAGGTGGTCGCGGAAGGTGTTGTAGGTGAGCTCGGCGATGAGGCGATGGTCCTGATGCAGATCGTCGCGGTAATGCGTCAGCACCAGGGTCGGGCGCCAGTCGCGCTTGAGCTGCTCGAAGGCATCCTTGATCTCGGCGTGCTGGGAGGGGAAAAAGCCGTCGCGGAAGCCGAGCACGCGGACCTCGGAATCGGCCACGCCGGCGAGGAAGTCCCGGGCGGCGCCGGTTGCCTCCGCCTGTCGACGCTCGCTGCCACTGAACACGATCCAGCGCACGCTCATCCGCGGTTGTTCCGCCGCGAGGCGAAGCAGGCTGCCGCCGCAGCCGATCTCGATGTCATCGGGATGAGCGCCGAGGCAGAGCAGCCGCAGGGGCTGGGGCAGGCCGGCGAAACCGAGCATTTCCCAGACAGGCTCCTAGCTGCCGGCGCGGACCTGCCAGGCGGCGGGGTCCCGCTCGCTCGCCGTCGCCGCGGCAGAGACGCGCGGGGCCGCATCGACGGATGCCCCCGGCTCGCGCCGCCACAGCTCCCAAGGCGCGCGGCCCTTGGAGTAGAGCGTCTCAAGCGCCTGCAGATCCTTGAAGGTATCGACGCAGCGCCAGAAGCCGTCATAGGCGTGGGTCGCGAGCCGGCCCTCGTCGATCAGGCGCTGGAAGGGCTCGACCACGAGCTCGTCGCCCGGCCGCATGTAGTCGAAGATCTCGCGGCGCAGCGCGAAGAAGCCGCCGTTGATCCAGGCATTGGCGCTCATGACGTTGTCGATCGAGGTGACGGCGCCATCCTCGCGGCGCGAGACGAAATGGAAGCTGTGGTTCGGCCGGACGCTGAGGAAGGTGGCGACGCGGCCGCTGCGCGCGAAGCCGTCGAGCATGGTCGGGAGATGGAAGTCGGTCAGGCCGTCGCTGTAATTGGCGAGGAAAATCTCCTGGTCGCCGACGAAGGGCCGCACCGCCATCAGCCGCTCGCCGATATTGGCGTTGATGCCGGTATCGACGAAGGTGATGCGCCAATCCTCGATGTCCTTCTGCAGCAGCTCGACGCGCCTGCCGCCCTGCGACAGCACGAAATCGTTGGAGCGGCATTCGTTGTAGTTGAGGAAGTACTCCTTGATCGCGTCGCCTTTGTAGCCGAGGCAAAGGACGAAATCGCGATGGCCGAAATGCGCATAGTATTTCATCACCCACCAGATCAGCGGGCGATAGCCGATCTGCACCATCGGCTTCGGGATCGTGTCCGAATAATCGCGCAGCCGCATGCCGAGGCCGCCGCAGAACAACACCACTCGCATCGCCTACCTCTTCACTCGCCTCGACGCCGCCCTCAGGAATGCACCGTCAGAATCGGGATCGGCACCACGAAGCGGCCGCCCCAGCTGCGGATATGCGCCATCTGCGCCATGATCTCGTCCTTGAGATTCCACGGCAGGATCAGCAGGTAATCGGGCCTGGTCTCGTCGATCCGCTCCGGCGGCAGCACCGGGATGTGCGTGCCGGGCAGGAACTTGCCGTGCTTGTACGGGTTCCGGTCGACCGTATAGTCGAGGAAATCGCGGCGGACGCCGCAATAGTTCAACAGCGTGTTGCCCTTGCCCGGGGCGCCGTAACCCACCACGCTCTTGCCCGCGCGCCGGGCGTCGATCAGGAATTCGAGCAGGCCGCGCTTGGTCTCGCGCACGCGCTCCTCGAAGGCGGCATAGGTACGCAGCTCGCGCAGCCCCGCCCGCTGCTCCCGCTCGACCAGCGCCGCAACCGACGGCAAGGTCGGCCGCGCCGCATTGTCGGCATGACAGACATGGAGCCGCAGCGACCCGCCATGCGTCCACAGCTCCTCAACGTCGAACACGCGCAAGCCCTGCGCCGCGAGGATGCGCTCGGCGGTCATCAGCGAGAAATAGGAGAAGTGCTCGTGATAGATGGTGTCGAACTGGTTCTCTTCGATGAGGCGAAGCAGGTGCGGGAACTCGAAGGTGGCGACGCCGCGCGGCTTCAGCAGCGTCGGCACGCCGGCGAGGAAGCCGTTGATGTCGGGCACCTGCGCCAGCACGTTGTTGCCGATGACGAGGTCCGCGAGCTTGCCGGCATTGGCCAGCTCGTGCGCCGCGTCGCCGTTGAAGAAGCGGGTCAGCGTGCGGACGCCCCTTGCCTCCGCCGCCTTGGCGACGTTCTCCGCGGGATCGATGCCGAGCACGTCGAAGCCTTTGCCGAGGAAGAACTGCAGCAGATATCCGTCATTGCTGGCGAGCTCGACGACGCGGGCGCCGCGGGTGAGCTGGAAGCGCTCGATCGCCATCTCCGCATAGCGCCGGGCGTGGTCGAGCCAGGCCTGCGAGAACGACGAGAAATAGGCGTATTCGCGGAAGATGCTTTCGGGCGCGACATACTCCTTCACCTGCGCCAGGAAGCAGCCGCCGCATACCATCACCTTCAGCGGATAGAACGGCTCCATGGCGTCGATCCGGTCCGCCGGCAGAAAGCTTTCGCACAGCGGCGACATGCCGAGGTCGACGAAGTCGTGCAGCGCGCCGCCGCAGAAGCGACACCGCGCGGGGCTCTCCGGCGAGGCATCGCCGGCAGCGGCGGCCTCGTCGGCGCCATCGGGCTCTCGACCGATCGATCCCCCATTTCCGAGTTGCTCGCCGACGGTGCGAGCCGGGACGAGGGGCAGATCAAGCGCCATGAACTTCCTTTCCAGAACGGCCGTGGGAGGCGTTGCGGCAAAGGAACGCCCCTTTCCATAGATTGTTCCGCGGCGGGGGAAATATCGCGGGCTGCGGGAGAACGGCGCAGCGGCCCGGCGGCGGCTTGTTGCCCGGCGAGAGCGGCCCTAGTCTCGGTCGCGGCATTGCCGCGACCACGCACGAGGATGTCATGCCGGTTTCGAGCCCCACGACCAAACCCACGGTAGCGAACCTGGCGGCCGCGCTCGCCGCCGGACGCACCACCAGCCGGGCGCTGGTCGAGGCGGCATTGGCGCGGATCGCCGATCCCGCCGGCGAGGGCGGGCGGGTCTTCCTGCGCGTCTACGGCGACAGCGCCCGCGCCGCGGCCGAAGCGCAGGACCGGCTGCGCCAGGCCGGCTACGTCGCCTCGCCGCTCGCAGGATTGCCGGTATCGATCAAGGATTTGTTCGATGTCGCCGGCGAGCGCACGCTCGCCGGCTCCCGGGCGCTCGACGATGCGCCGCCGGCCACCCGTGATGCGGCGATCGTCGCCCGCCTGCGTGCCGCGGGAGCGGTGCTGATCGGCCGCACCAACATGACGGAGTTCGCCTTCTCCGGGGTCGGCATCAATCCGCATTACGGCACCCCCGGCAATCCCTATGACCGCCGGCGCATCCCCGGCGGCTCGTCCTCCGGGGCGCCGGTCTCGGTGCTCGACGGCATGGCGACGGTCGCGATCGGCACCGATACCGGCGGCTCCGTCCGCATTCCCGCCGCCTTCTGCGGCACGGTGGGATGGAAGCCGACGCAGACGCGCGTGCCGCGCACGGGTGCCACGCCGCTCTCGACCACGCTCGATTCGGTGGGGCCCCTCGGCCTCAGCGTCGCCTGCTGCGCCGTCGCCGACGCGGTCATGGCGGGCGAGCCGCCGGCGGCGCCGCCGGAAGCGGCCGTGGCGGGGCTGCGGCTCGGCGTGCCGCGCACGCTGGTTCTGGACGATCTCGATGCCGCCGTGGCGACCGCCTTCGAGCGCGCCCTGGGAGTGCTGTCGCAGGCCGGCGCGCGGCTCGTCGACCTGCCGCTGGCCGAGTTCGGCGAGTACCCCGGCATCAATGCCAAGGGCGGCTTCTCGCCGTCCGAGGCCTATGCCTGGCACGCGCCGCTGATCGCGCGGCGCGGCGGCGACTATGATCCGCGCGTGCGCCTGCGCATCGAGCGTGGCGCCGCGATGACCGCCGCCGAATACGTCACCCTCGGCTGGCAGCGGGCCGATCTCATCGCCCGGGTCGAGGCGCGGACCGCCGAGCTCGACGCCCTGATCATGCCGACGCTGCCGCTGACCGCACCGGAGATCACCGCGTTCGACAAGGATGACGAGTTCTGGCGGATCAACAGCCGCATCCTGCGCACCACCTCATTGATCAATTTCCTCGATCGCTGCGCGGCGACGCTGCCGATCCACCCGCCCGGAACCGCGCCGGTCGGGCTGATGCTGGTCGGACGCCACGGCGAGGACCGGCGGCTGCTGTCGCTGGCGCAGGGTCTGGAGACGGCGATCGAGCGCGATCGCCGGCGCTGAGGCCGAGGACGGTGGGCGCCGGACCCTAGACGACGCTTTCGCCGTCGCGGCGGACGGCGTTGCCGCGCAGCTTGCGCTGCAGGCTCGCCAGCACCTCGGCGAGCGCCTTGCCGGTGGTCAGCCTGTGCCGGCCGCTGAGCAGGGCGAAATCGCCGTGGCGTCCGGCACCGGGCGCGGTCTTGATCACGCTGTAAAGCGCGCTCTCCTGGGTGTGGCGGAAGACCGAGAACACCGCCATGCCGTCGCGGTGATCGATGGCGTAGTCGCGCCATTCGCCGCGGGCCACCTGACGGCTATAGAGCGACAGCAGCTGGTTCAGCTCGGGACGGCTGAAGAAAACCGATTTCTGTCTGCGCCGGTAGTCGCTCAGACGGAGGAGTGTCGCCATCGGCCGCCGCTGGGGAGGGTGGTCATCGCCTTGTCACTGCGGCCAGTTTTCCCCATTTCCGCGCCGAGGTCCAGGGTCAAACCGGCGCCGCGGTTTGCCTCGTTCGGGGCAAGGGGCTATGGTAGCGCCCGCGCCCGGCGGGGGTTTGGAGTGGGTTTGTGAGCGATATCTTCCAGGAAGTCGACGAGGAACTAAGGCGCGAGAATTTCGCCAAGCTGTGGGCGCGCTTTGGCAAATACATCATCGCGCTGGCCGTGCTGCTGGTGCTCGCCACCGCCGGCATCGTTCAGTGGCGCCAATATCGGCTGCATCAGCACGAGGCGGAAGGGGCGCGCTATGTGGGCGCGCTGAACCTCGCGCGCCAGGGCAAGGACAAGGACGCCGCCGACGCCTTCGCCGCGCTGGCGCGCCAGGGGGATGGCGGCCGCGCGACGCTGGCGCGGCTCGAAGAGGCGGCGCTCAAGGCGCGGGCCGGCGACACCGCTGGCGCGATCGCCGCCTATGACACGCTCGCCAATGACGGCTCGGCCGATCAGCTCTATCGCGACGTGGCGACGCTGCTGGCGGCGCAATATGCCCTCAAGAACGGCGATCCCAAGGCGATCATCGTCAAGCTGGCGCCGTTGACCTCGGCCGACAATCCGTGGCATCCCTCGGCGCTGGAGCTGACCGCGCTGGCCCAGCTCAAGGCCGGCGACCGGACCGCCGCACGCGCCACCTACCAGCGCCTTGCCGACGATCTGGGGGCGCCGCAGGGGCTGCGGGCGCGGGCGACCGAGATGCTCACGGCGTTGGCGGAGTGAGCGGAGAAGCACGGGTGAGGGCAAGGCGCGTCCTGGCGCGGGCGGGGTTGGTGGCGCTGGCGCTGGCGCTCACGGGCTGCGACACGTTCGACAACATGTTCTCGGACACCACCAAGGACCGGCTCAAGGGACCGCGCGTCTCGGTGCTGGCGCTGGACACCACGCTCGAGCCCGACCCGGCGCTCACCCGCGTCCGGGTGGCGCTGCCCCGCCCGGTGCTGAATGCGGACTGGCCGCAAGCCGGCGGCAATTCCGCCCATGCGATGCAGCATCTGGCGCTCGACGGCGCGCTTCACAAGGCGTGGTCGGACAGCATCGGCGAAGGCGAGACGCGCTACGGCGCGCTGCTGTCGCAGCCGGTGGTCGAAGGCGGGCGCATCTTCGCCCTCGACGGGCGCGACGTCGCGATCGCGCTCGATGCCAAGACCGGCAACGAGCTCTGGCGCAACGATTTGAAGCCCGGAGACGAGCTCGGCCACGCCTATGGCGGCGGCGTCGCGGCTGCCGGCGACCGTGTCTACGTCACCACCGGCTATGCCCAGGTGCTGGCGCTCGATGCCGCCACCGGCAGGGAGATCTGGCGCCGGCAGGTCACCGCGCCGGTGCGCGCGGCGCCGACGGTGGCGGATGGGCGCGTCTTCGCCGTGACCGTCGACAACGAGCTCGAGGTTCTCTCGGTCGATGACGGTCATCTGCTGTGGACGCATAACGGCATCCCGGAGACCGCCGGTCTGCTCGGCGCCGCGAGCCCCGCGGTCGAGGGCGACATCGTCGTCGTGCCCTATAGCTCGGGCGAGATCTTCGCGCTCCGGGTCGAGAACGGCAGGCCGCTCTGGACCGACAATCTCACCACCGCGCGTCCGCTCGGCGCGCTCTCGACCATCGCCGATATCCGCGGCCGTCCGGTCATCGACCGCGGCCGCGTCTACGCCGTGAGCCATAGCGGCCGCATGGTGGCGATCAATTTGCGCACCGGCGATCGCGTCTGGGAACAGGATATCGGCGGCACGCAGGGACCGTGGGTCGCCGGCGACTACATCTATGTGCTGTCGAACGACGACGACCTCATGTGCCTGACGCGGGACGACGGCCATGTGCGCTGGGCGACCGAGCTGCCGCGTTACGAGAATCCCAAGAAAAAGAAGGATCCCATCACCTGGGCCGGCCCGGTGCTGGCCGGCGACCGGCTCATCGTCGTCGCCTCCACCGGCGACGCCGTGTCGGTCTCGCCCTACACCGGCCGGGCGCTGGGACACAGCGAGTTTCCCGATGGCGTGTTCCTCGACCCCGTCGTCGCCGGCGACACGCTGTTCGTGCTGACGGACCAAGCCGACCTCATCGCGTTGAAGTGATCGCGGCGCGATGGCCCTGAACGTCGCCATCATCGGCCGGCCCAACACCGGCAAGTCGACGCTGTTCAATCGCCTCGTGGGCCATCGCCTGGCCCTGGTCGACGACACGCCGGGCGTGACCCGCGACTGGCGTGAAGGCGAGGCGGCACTGGGCGATCTGCGCTTTCGCGTCATCGACACCGCCGGGCTCGAGGAAGCGGCGCCCGGCAGCCTCGGCGCGCGCATGCAGGAGCAGACGGCGCGGGCGCTCGAGCGCGCCGACGTGGCGCTGCTGGTGATCGACGCCCGCACCGGCGTCACGCCGCTCGACCGCCATTTCGCGGACTGGCTGCGCCGCGGCAAGACGCCGGTGGTGGTGGTGGCGAACAAGGCGGAGGGACGGGACGCCACCAGCGGCGTGCTCGAAGCCTTCGCGCTGGGCCTCGGCGAGCCGGTCGCGATCTCGGCCGAGCACGGCGACGGCATGGCCGAGCTCTATGCCGCGCTCGCCCCCTTCGCCGATCGGCACGAGGCGGGCGCGCCGGCGCCCGAGGGCGGGCGCGAGCGGCCGCTGCAGCTCGCCATCATCGGCCGGCCCAATGTCGGCAAGTCGACGCTGGTCAACCGCCTGCTGGGGGAGGAGCGCGTCCTCACCGGGCCCGAGGCGGGCATCACCCGCGACGCGATCGCCACGCTCTGGCAATGGCGCGACCGGCCGGTGCGGCTCATCGACACGGCGGGGCTGCGGCGGCGGCCCAAGGTCGAAGGCAAGCTCGAGAAGCTCTCCGTCGCCGACACGCTGCGCGCCATCCGTTTCGCCGAGGTGGCGGTGCTGGTGGTGGATGCGACGCAGGGTCTGGAAAAGCAGGACCTTGGCATCGCCGAGATGGTCGAGGCGGAGGGACGCGCGCTGGTGCTCGCCCTCAACAAATGGGACGCGGTCGAGGACAAGAATGCGGCGCTGCGGCGGCTGCGCGACCGGCTGGAAACGTCGCTGCCGCAACTCGCGGGGCTGCGCGTGGTGACGGTCTCGGCGCTGAGCGGCGCCGGCATCGCCAAGCTGATGCCGGCGGTGTTCGAGACGCACGCCGCCTGGAACCGGCGCATCGCGACGCCACGCCTCAACCGCTGGCTCGCGCGCGTGCAGGAGCGCCATCCGCCGCCGCTGGTCTCGGGCCGCCGGCTCAAGCTGCGCTACATGGCGCAGGCGAACATCCGCCCGCCGACCTTCGCGCTCTTTGCCTCCAAGCCCGGTGAGCTGCCGGACGCCTACCGGCGCTACCTGGTCAACCTCCTGCGCGAGGATTTCGACCTGCCCGGCATTCCCATCCGCATGATGCTGCGCAAGGGCGAGAACCCCTTCGCCGGCGGGTAAATCGGGACGCTCGATCGGGAGCGATGGTGGAGTGCGCCGGCGATCCCGGCCCGCTCGCGCTGCGCTTTCCGCCATGGCGCGCGCGCCATTGACAGGTTCGGAGGCTTCGTCCTAGCTTCACCTGTCTACTGGTTGGTCCAGCAGGCCAGTTTTGCGCGGACGGACGATGTCGCGACGTTCAGCCCAGAGAGAAGTCCTCGCCCCGCTGGCGGATATGCGCGGGAGCATCGTCAAGCGGACGGTGAAGGAGCAGATCAGCGACAAGCTGGCCTCGCATATCGCTTCGGGAATTCTGCAGGTGGGCGACGAGCTGCCGAGCGAGCGCGAGCTGGCGGCGGCCTTTTCGGTGAGCCGCGAATCCGTGCGCAGCGCCATCCAGGACCTTGCCTCGCGCGGGCTGGTGGAGGTGTCGCAAGGCGCGCGCACGCGGGTCCTCAAGGCGCAGGGCGCGGCGCGCGACGCCGGCATCGCCACCCCGGGCGCCGTCAACAGCTATGACCTCGGCTCGGTCCACGGCGCGCGGCTGCTCGCCGAACGTGCGGTCGTCGCCGAGGCGGCCGAGCGGATCGACGGCGAGAGTCTCGACCGGCTCGACGCCTCGCTGGCGGCGCAGGCCCATTGCCTCGACGACCCCGTGCAGTTCCTGATCTGCGACCGCGAATTCCACTTCGCCATCTATCGCTGCTCGTCCAATCCGCTGCTGTCCGATTTCGTGATGGGTCTCTACACCTATCTGATGGAGCAGCGCCGCACCGCGGTCTCGCAGCCCGGCGCCATTCTGCGCAGCTACAACGACCATCGCGAGATCCTGCGCGCTCTGCGCGCCCACGACGCCGCATCCGTGCTCGCCGCCTTCGACCGCCATCTCGACCGCATCTATTCGACGACCCGAGCCATTCTCGAGGCGATGAGCCGGTCGGCCGAAGGCTCCTGACCGGCCGCGACGCTTCATCCGACAACCGCACGAAACGCAGAGAAGAGAGGGGAGGACGACATGATCAGAGATGCGATCGCCCGCGCCAGCCGGCAAGCGGCGCCGGATCGGCGCTGAGCTGCGGCGCTTTCGTCAGCCTGGAACCGGGGAATCCACGATGCATGTCCTGATCTTTGGCGCTGCCGGCATGATCGGCCGCAAGCTCGTCCGGCATCTGGCGCAGGCCGGCGCGCTCGCCGGTCGGAGCATCACCGCGCTGTCGCTCGTCGACGTGACCCCGCCCGAGCGACCGGCGGGTTTTGCCGGCAGCGTCTCGGTGGCGACGCTGGATATCGCCGATCCCGGCGCGGCGGCTCGGCTCGTCGCTACCCGCCCCGAAGTCATCTTTCATCTGGCGGCGATCGTCTCGGGCGAGGCCGAGGCCGATTTCGACAAGGGCTATCGCATCAATCTCGACGGGACGCGGCACATTCTCGAGGCCGTCCGGCAGGAAGGCATGAAGGCGCCATACCGGCCGCGCTTCGTCTTCACCTCCTCGATTGCGGTTTTCGGCGCACCCTTTCCCGAGCTCATCGGCGACGAGTTCTTCACCACACCGCTGACGAGCTACGGCACGCAGAAGGCGATGTCGGAGCTGCTGCTCGCGGATCATACCCGCCGCGGCTTCATGGACGGGATCGCCATCCGCCTGCCGACGATCTGCATCCGGCCGGGCAAGCCCAACAAGGCGGCCTCGGGGTTTTTCTCCAACATCCTGCGAGAGCCGCTCGCCGGACAGGAGGCGGTGCTGCCGGTCGCCCCGGACGTGCTCCATTGGCATGCCAGCCCGCGCGCCGCCATCGGTTTCCTGATCCACGCGGCGTCGATCGATCTGACGCCGCTGGGCGCGCGGCGCGCGCTGACCATGCCGGGCCTCGCCGCAACCGTGGCCGAGCAGATCGAGGCGCTGCGCCGGGTCGCCGGTGAGAAGGCCGTGCGGCTCATCCGGCGCGAGCCCGATCCCGTGATCGAGAAGATCGTGGCGGGATGGCCGCGCGCCTTCGATGCGCGGCGCGCGCTCGCCCTGGGATTCCGCGCCGATGCCTCCTTCGACGACATCATCCGTATCCATATCGAGGACGAGCTTGGCGGCAGCCTGCCGGCGCCGGCGGGCGGGTGACGCGGCGGAGCCATGCCCATGCTCCTGGGAGCGATCGCCGACGACTTCACGGGCGCCACCGACCTGGCGAACACGCTCGTCCGCCAGGGCTTGCGCACGGTGCAGCTCATCGGTCTGCCGCGTGAGGCGCCGCCGCCATCGGTCGACGCCGCGGTGATCGCGCTCAAGAGCCGCACGATAGCAGCATCCGAGGCGGTGGCGCAGTCGCGCGCGGCGCTCGATTGGCTGCGCGCCGCCGATGCGAAGCAGATCTTCTTCAAGTACTGCTCGACCTTCGACTCGACCGATCGCGGCAATATCGGCCCGGTGGCGGATGCGCTGCTGGAGGCGCTGGGCGCCGACTTCACCGTGTTCTGCCCCGCCTTTCCCGAGAACGGGCGGACGATCTATCGGGGATATCTCTTCGTCGGCGACGTGCTGCTGTCGGAATCCGGCATGCGCGACCATCCGCTGACGCCGATGCGGGACGCGAATCTGCGACGCGTGCTCGGCCGCCAGACGCCGCACAAGGTAGGGCTAGTGCCGCTCGAGGCGGTGAGAAGCGGCGTTGCGGCGGTTCGCGCCGAGTTCGCCCGGCTGCGCGGCGAGGGCCATCGGCACGCCATTCTCGACGCGGTCAGCGATGCCGACCTCATGACCCTCGGCGAGGCGGTGGCCGGGCTCAGCCTCGTCACCGGCGGCTCCGGCATTGCCCTGGGGCTGCCCGACAATTTTCGCCGGGCCGGCCTGCTCGAGCCGACCGAGCGCGCCGACCGCCTGCCGGTCGTGCGCGGGCCGGCCGCGGTCATTTCCGGCTCGTGCTCGGCCGCGACGCTGGCGCAGGTGGCGGCGATGCGCGCGGCGCATCCCGTGTTCGAGGTCGACCCGCTGGCGCTGGCCGCGGGCGAGCCGGTCGCGGCGCGCGCGCTCGACTGGGCGGCCGGCCGTCTCGGCGACCGGCCGCTGCTGATCTCGGCGAGCGCCCCGCCGGAGCGTGTGCGCGCCGCGCAGGAGCGGCTCGGACGCGAGCGCGCGGGCGCGCTGGTCGAAGAGGCCTTGGCCGCGATTGCCCGCGGCCTCGTCGGGCGCGGCGTTCGCCGCCTCGTCGTCGCCGGCGGCGAGACGTTGGGCGCCATCGTGCAGGCGCTCGGGATCACCGGGCTGCGCATCGGGCCGCAGATCGACCCCGGCGTGCCCTGGACCGCGAGCCTCGGCGAGCCGACGCTGCTGCTCGCGCTCAAATCCGGCAATTTCGGCCGGGAGGATTTCTTCGTGAGGGCCTTCACATGCCTCGACTGAGCGAAGCGACAATGCGCGAAGAGATCTGCCGGCTCGGCGCGTCGCTGTTTGCGCGCGGCCTCACTTTCGGCAGCGCCGGCAATATCAGCGTCCGGCTCGAGGATGGCTGGCTGATGACGCCGACCAACGTCTCGCTGGGGCGGCTCGACCCGGCCAAGCTGGCGAAGCTCGATGCCGCCGGCACCCTCGTTTCCGGCGATCCGCCGACGAAGGAGACGTTTCTCCACCGGGCGATGTATGAGGAGCGGCCGCAGGCGGGCGCGGTGGTGCATCTCCACTCGACCTATTCGGTGGCGGTTTCGGTGCTGGCCGACCTCGACATCGCCAATGTGCTGCCGCCGATCACCGCCTATTACGTGATGCGCGTCGGCCGCCTGCCGCTCATTCCCTATCATCCGCCGGGCGATCGCAGCCTTGCCGAGGCGGTCAGGCGGCTGGCCGGAAAACACCACGCGGTGCTCCTCGCCAATCACGGGCCGGTGGTCGCCGGCAGCTCGCTCGACGCCGCCGCGAACGCGATCGAGGAGCTGGAGGAGACGGCGAAGCTCTTCCTGATCCTGCGCGGCTCCAAGCTCCGCCTGCTCAGCGACGAGCAGGTGGCCGCGCTGAAGCCGAGCTGAACCGCAAGCCTGCCGGGGACGCATCCGATGCCGAAACTCGCGGCCAATCTGAGCATGATGTTTCAGGAAGTGCCGTTCCTCGACCGCTTCGCCGCCGCCGCCGCCGCGGGCTTCACCGGCGTCGAATACCTTTTCCCTTACGAGTTCCCGGCGTCCGAGATCGCGGCGCGCCTGGAGCGGCACCGCCTGACCCAGGCGCTCTTCAACCTGCCGCCGGGAGATTGGGCCAAGGGCGAGCGCGGCCTGGCGGCGCTCCCCGGCCGCGAGAGCGAGTTCATGGAAGGGCTCGAGCGCGCGCTCGACTACGCGCGGGCGACGAGCTGTCCGCGGCTCCATGCCATGGCCGGGATCTGGCCGGAGGGGCTCGACCGTCGCGAAGGCGCCTCGCTCTACGCCGCGAATCTGCGCGGCGCCGCCGATCGCGCGGCGGCACGCGGCGTCACGCTGGTGATCGAGCCCATCAACAGCCGCGACATGCCCGGTTATTTCCTGCGCACCACCGGCGAGGCGATGGCGATCCTGAAGGAGGTGGGGCGCGACAACCTCAAGCTGCAGCTCGACCTCTACCATTGCCAGATCATGGAGGGCGATCTCGCCATGCACATTCGCAACCTCGCCGGCCGCTATGCGCATGTGCAGATCGCCGGCGTTCCCGAGCGCCACGAGCCCGATCGCGGCGAGGTCAACTACGCCTATCTGCTCGCGCTGCTGGACGAGGTCGGCTACGGCGGCTGGATCGGCTGCGAATACCGGCCGGCGGCCGAGACCCGCGCCGGTCTCGCCTGGGCGCGGCGCTGGGGGATCGGCGGCGCATGAGCTGAGCATCGCCGATGGCGGCAAAGGGCCCGCGCAAGGGGCCCGCGAAGAACCGGTTGGGAGGAGTCATGAACGAGCAGCAAGCGCCGCGGAACATTGCCCTGTCGGGAGCCGGCGCGTCCGATGAGACGAGGCGCGCGCTGCGCGCCGGATCGCTGCCGGTCGAGCTGGTCGGCGGCGCATGACGCCCGCGGCCATCTCCGACGCCGAAGTCGCGCTGCCGGCGCTGGAAGCGCGTGACATCTGGAAGGCGTTCGAGCGCACCCAGGCGCTCTCCGGCGCCGCCTTCGAGTTGCGGGTGGGCGAGATCCACGCCCTGGTCGGCGCCAATGGCGCCGGCAAATCGACCTTCTCGCGCATCGTCTCGGGCCATCTGTCGGCGGATCGCGGCGAGATCCGCCTCTTCGGTCAGCCGACGCGTTTCGCCTCCGCGCGCGAGGCGATCCGCGCCGGCGTCACCATGGTGATGCAGGAGACGAGCCTCGCGCCCGACCTCAGCGTTCTCGAGAACATCTACCTGCCGGAATTCGGCGCGGCGGGCCGGCTCTCCTGGCGCCGCCTCGCGGCGCGCGCGGAGCAGCTGCTGGAGCAGTTCGGCCAGGGCGGTCATCTTCCCCTGCGGCGGCCGCTGCGCGATCTCTCCGCCAGCCAGCGCCAGATGGTGGAGATCCTGAAGGCGCTCGCGCTCGACGCCAAGGTGATCATTTTCGACGAGCCCACCGCCTCGTTCTCGCCCAACGAGGTCGATCGCCTGTTCGACGTGATGCGCCTTCTGGTTCAGCGCGGCAAGGCGCTGGTCTTCGTCTCGCATCGGCTCGAGGAGATCTTTGAGATCACCGACCGGATAACCGTCTTCCGCGAGGGGCGGACCGTCGCCGCCGCGGCGCCGACCGCGGGCATGCGACCGGCGGAGCTCGTGCGCCTGATGGTCGGGCGCGAGATCGCCGACATCTACGCCCGCGGCGTTGCCGGCCGCGGCGCGCCGACGGGCCACGTCCCGGCGCTCGAGGTGGAGCAGCTGGCGGCGGGGCCGCGCGTCAAGAATGTCTCCTTCACCGTGGCGCCCGGCGAGATTCTCGGGCTCGCGGGTCTCGTCGGCGCCGGCCGCTCGGAATGCGCCGAGGCGATCTTCGGGCTGCGGCGCATCGAGCGCGGCGCGATCCGCCTCGCCGGCGTGCCGTTCCGGCCGCGCGCGCCGATCGACGCGGTGCGGGCCGGCATCGGCTTCATTCCCGAGGACCGGCGCCGCCAGGGGCTGGTGCCGGACTTCACCGTGCGCGAGAACCTGCTGCTCGCTCATCTCGGCCGGCAGCGCGGCATCGGGCTCGGCCATGACGAGCATCGCGCCGCGATCGAGCGCCTGCTCGACGAGCTCGGTCTCTCGCCGCGCATTCTCGACGACGGGATCCTGACGCTCTCCGGCGGGATGCAGCAGAAGGTGGTGCTGGCGCGTTGGATCCTGATGTCGCCGAAGCTGCTCATCCTCGACGAGCCGACCCGCGGCGTCGATATCGGCACGCGCAGCACGATCTACGCGATGATCCGGCGTCTGGCGCAGCAGGGCATGGGGGTGCTGCTCGTCTCCTCCGATTTCGAGGAGGTCATCGGCGTGTGCGACCGCATCGTCGTGCTCAGCGACGGCGCCGACGTGACCAGCATCCCGAGCCGGCTGGTCGATGTCGAGAAGCTCGCCATGTTCGCGGCGCCACGCAGCTCGGCCGAGGCGACGCGCTTCGTCCTGGAAGAACTCGTGCGCCGCTTCGGCGGCAGCGCCTATTGGGTCTTTCTCGAGGGCGAGCGCCTCTATTGCTTCGACGCGGTCGCCGCCGACGGCGCGCCGGAGGTGGGTTTCTCGCGCGGGACCTTCCCGGAGATCGCGCAATCGCGCATCCCGCGGGCGCTCGAGCAGCGTCCCGAAGGCTTCATCGAGGAGGCGGGGGGCGCCAGCATGCTGGTGCCGCTGCGCGGGCATCGCGGCCACGATCTCGGCCATGTCGGGCTGACCTTGCCGCCGGACCGGCCTCTCCCGGATCCGGCGCTGGTGCGGCGCATCGTCCTGGCGGGCCCGGCAGCGGCGATGCAGACGCCAGCCGCGGCCGGAGGGCGATGAGATGACGACGGAGATAAAGGCGGTGCCGGCAAAACGTCCCGCCGCGATGCGACGGCTCTTCCGCGGCGCGCAGCTCGAATTGCGGATGCTGGGGCTGCTCGCGGTGCTCTCGATCGGGCTGTCGCTGGTCTCGCCCTACTTCTTCACCCTGAGCAATATCCTGAACCTGATGGATCAGTCGGTGATCACCGGCATCGTCGCCATCGGGCAGACCTTCGTGATCCTGATCGCCGGCATCGATCTCTCGGTGGGATCTCTCACCGGCGCCTCGGGCATCATCCTGGGCCTCTCTCTTGCCGATCTGCCGCTGCCGCTCGCGATCGTGCTTGCGATCGTCGCGGGAGGCGCCGCGGGCTTCGTCAACGGCTACATCATCACCAAGGGGCGCGTGGCGGCGTTCATCGTCACCCTCGGCATGATGTCCATCGGCCGCAGCATGGCCTATGTGCTGAGCGGGGCGAACTCGATCTCGCAGCTTCCCGACGCGCTCGGCGATCTCGCCAGCTCCACCATCCTCGGCATCCCGACCAATTTCGCGGTGCTGGTCCTGCTCTATGCGGCGGCGTGGTACTACCTGACCTTCACCAAAGGCGGGCGGACGATCTACGCCATCGGCTCCAATGCCGAGGCGGCGCGGACCGCCGGCCTGCGCGTCGACTTCTACAGCATTCTCGTCTACGTGATCTCCGGCGCGCTCAGCGCGGTGGCGGCGGTGTTCCTCGCGGCGCGCATCCTGTCGATCGATCCCATCGCGGCGACGGGGCTCGAGCTCGACACGATCGCCGCCGTGGTGATCGGCGGCGCGAGCCTCTTCGGCGGACGCGGCACCATCATCGGCACGTTCATCGGCGTGCTGATCATGGTGCTGATCCGCAACGGCCTCAATCTCCTCAACGTCAACCCCTACTGGCAGGGCACGGCCATCGGCTCGATCATCATCGCCGCCGTGCTGCTCGAGCGCTTTCTGAGCGCGCGCGAGGGGCGGCGCCGTGCCGCTCAGGAGGACAATTGACGGCCTATGTCGATCGCCGCCGCCCCGCGCCGCCGGGCGGAGCACGGCGAGCGCCGGCGAAAGCGCCGGCGCCCATTGGCGGCTGGAGCAATTTGGGAGGAAGCAACGTGAAGACAAGATCGCTTACCGTCGTCCTTGCGGCCGCGATTGCCGCATTGGCGCTCGCCGGGCCGGCGGGCGCGCAGCAGAAGGAGCGGCATTTCGCCTATCTGACCCCCGGGCTCGATCTGCCGTTCTGGCGCTATCTCGCCGCCGGCATCGCCGACGAGGCGAAGAAGCACGGCGCCACCGTCACCGACTACGACTCGCACAACGACGCCGCGACGCAGCTCAAGAATGCGCAGGACGCGATCGCGCGCAAGGTCGACGGCATCCTGATCTCGCCGACGGATTCCTCGACCGCGCCCAGCGTCCTGAGCCTGGCCGAGAAGGCCAACATCCCGGTGGTCATCGCCGATATCGGGACCGTCTCCGGCAAATACGTCTCGTTCATCATCTCGGACAATGAGAAGGGCGCCCACGATACCGGCGTGGCGCTTGCCGCGGCGCTCAAGGAGCACCATTGGGACAAGGGGCCGGTGGGGCTGGTGACGATCTCTCTGGCGCGGAACAACGGCAAGCTCCGCACCAAGGGATTCCGCGAGGCGATGAAGGAGAACGGCGATATCAAGGAGGTGGCGCTCGACCAGATGCAGCGCTACACCGCCGATGAGACCTTCAAATACGTCCAGGACATGCTGACGGCGCATCCCGACCTGCACGGCATCTTCGTGCAGACGGACACGCCGACGCTCGGCGCCGTGCGGGCGATCCAGGCCGCACATCGCGAGAGCACGGTCCTGCTCGCGGCCTTCGACGGCGTGCCCGAATTCGTCGACCTGATCCGCCAGGGCAAGATCGTTGCGTCGGGAATGCAGCAGCCCTTTCTCATGGGCGTGCGCTCGGAACAGGCGATGCTCGAGCACCTCGACGGCAAGACGCCGCCGAAGGAGGTGCTGGTGCCGATCATCGTCGTCACGAACAAGAACCTCGACCAGGTCCTGCCGACCATCAAGCGGACCGTGTTTGCCAACGAGCTGAAGCAGTAGCGGGCGGGGCGGTCGCCTCTCGCAGGGCGACCGCCCGCGTCTCGGTCAGGCGCGAACGATCTCGCCGTTGCACGCGCAGTCGGCGGCGGCCAGCGCGACGAAAGGCTCCGTGACGTCGTCGGGCTGGGCGAGGCGGGCACGGTCTTCGCCGGGAAAGCCCTGGGCGCGCAGAGTGGTGGCGACGATGCCGGGGTCGACGAGGTTCACCTTGAGCGCCGTCTTGGCCATTTCGCCCGCGTAGATCCGCGCCATGGTCTCGAGCGCCGCCTTGCTCGCGGCATAGGCGCCCCAATAGGGCTCCGCCTCGCGCCCGGCGGCGCAGGTGGTGAAGATGACCCGGCCCGCCGGCGACAGGCGCAGCAGCGGGTCGAACGAGCGGATGAGGCGCCAATTGGCGGTGAGATTGACCGCGATCACCTCGTCCCAGATGGCAGGCGTGAAATGGCCCATCGGCGAGAGCGAGCGCAGGACGCCGGCATTGCCAACCAGGACGTCGAGCCGGCCGAAGCGCTGATAGAGCGCCGCGCCCATCTGGTCGATCTGGTCGACCTGGCGCAGGTCGAGCGGCACCAGCGTGGCGCTGCCGCCGGCCGCGCGGATCTCGTCGTCGCGCTCCTCGAGCCCGCCCACGGTGCGCGCCACCAGGATGACGTGGGCGCCCTCGGCCGCGAAGCGGCGCGCCAGCGCCGCGCCGATCCCGCGCGACGCGCCGGTGATCAGCGCGAGGCGGCCCTCGAGGCGCTTGCCGGGCAGGGAAGTCACGGCCTCTACGCGGTTTCGGCGAGCAGCGAGAGCTGGGTCGACACCTTGCCGGCGTCATGGTCGACGAGCGCGATGGGATAGTCGCCGGTGAAGCATGCGTCGCAGAAACGCGGCGCCGCCGGATCGCGCCGCCGCTCGCCCATGGCGCGATAGAGCCCGTCGATCGAGATGAAGGCGAGGCTGTCGGCGCTGATGAAGCGCGCCATCTCCGCCACGTCCATGCGCGAGGCGAGCAGCTTGTCGCGCTCGGGCGTGGCGATGCCGTAGAAGCAGGAATGGCTGGTGGGCGGGCTCGAGATCCGCATATGCACCTCGCGCGCGCCCGCCTGGCGCACCATCTCGACGATCTTGGTCGAGGTGGTGCCGCGCACGATGGAATTGTCGACCAGCACGACGCGCTTGCCGGCGAGCTTCACGCGGTTGGCGTTGTGCTTGAGCCTCACGCCGAGATGGCGGATCTGGTCGGTCGGCTCGATGAAGGTGCGGCCGACATAGTGGTTGCGGATGATGCCGAGCTCGAAGGGCAGCCCGCTCTCCTGCGCGTAGCCCAGCGCCGCCGGCACGCCGGAATCCGGCACCGGGATGACGACGTCGGCGGCGATGCCGCTTTCGCGCGCCAGCTCGGCGCCGATGCGCTTGCGTGCCTCGTAGACGCTGACGCCGTCGACGACGCTGTCGGGTCGCGCGAAATAGATGTATTCGAACACGCAGAAGCGCTGCTTGACGCGCTCGAAGGGCTTGCTGCTCTGCACCCCCAGCGCGTTGATGGTGACGAGCTCGCCGGCCTCGACGTCGCGCACGAAATCGGCGCCGATGATGTCGAGCGCGCAGCTCTCGGAAGCCAGAATCCAGGCGTCGCCGAGCTTGCCCAGCACCAGCGGCCGGACGCCCAGCGGATCGCGCACGCCGATGACGCCGTCCTGGGTCAGCGCCACCAGCGAGTAGGCGCCCTCGACCTGGCGCAGCGCGTCGATCATGCGTTCCTCGACCGTGCGCTTCAGGCTGGTGGCGATGAGATGGACGATGACCTCGGTGTCGCTGGTCGACTGGAAGAGGCTGCCGCGCGCCACCAGCTTGCGCCGCAGGTGATAGGAGTTGGTGAGGTTGCCGTTATGGCAGATGGCGAGGCCGCCGAACTCGAAATCCGCGAACAGCGGCTGAACGTTGCGCATCGCCACCTCGCCGGTGGTGGCGTAACGCACATGGCCGATGGCGGAATGGCCCGGGAGCCGACCGATCACCTCTTTCGAGCTGAAATTCTCGCCGACATGGCCCATGCCGCGTTGGACATGGAATTGCTCGCCGTCATAGGCGACGATGCCCGCCGCCTCCTGGCCGCGATGCTGCAGCGCATGCAGTCCGAGCGCCGCCAGCGCCGCCGATTCGGCATGCCCCCAGATGCCGAAGACGCCGCATTCCTCGCGCAGATGGTCGTCGTCCAAAGGATGGGTCGTCAGCATGAGCTGCCTTGGTTAAGAGCGGCCGGGAGCCCTCCGCCCGGGCCTAAAGTGGGGATGGCCGGGCGGAATGTCGAGGCGGAGCCCGGCGGGCCTGCTGCACGCAACCACCGCGTGTCGTCATGGGTCGCTGCCATCTATTTCGTGTCCTGCTGTTGCTGGATCAGCCGGTTGAGATCGCGCTGGTCGTCGGCCGAATAGGGGAGCGCGCGGTCGTGCGCGCTGGCCGGCTGGCGCGGCGTGCTGAGCGCGCGCATGGCGCTCGCCGCCTCGTTCATCTGCTCGGCGGCGCGGCGCGTGTCGTCGGCGGTGGCTTCGGCGCGTGCGCGGTAGGCGGCGGGGACCAGCGCGCGCAGCCGCTCGGCGCCGTTGGCCAGCAGCGGCAGCGTCTTGGCGTCGGCGATCCAGCCCGGCTGCTGCTGCCGCCCGGCCGGCAGCGCCCAGGAGAGGGCGATATAGAGGAGGCATACCAGCACCAGCCCGCGCACCAGGCCGAAGACGAGGCCGAGCGTGCGGTCGATGGCGGAGAGCGAACTCTCCTTGACCCGGCCGGCGATCGCCGAGGTGACCAGCGACAGCAGGACGAGCGAGACCAGGAAGATGGCGAGGGCGGCGGCGGCCTCGGCTACCGGTCCCCGGGGCAGGAAGCGCTCGGCAAGAGGCGTCGCGTAGGGGAGGCCGTAAAGCGCCGCGAAGGCGGCGCCGACCCAGGCGGCCACCGACAGCGCCTCTTTGACGAAGCCGCGGGCAAAGGCGAAGAGGCCCGAGATCAGCACCACCGCGATGACGATGATGTCGAGCAGGTTCATCGTTCCACCCCGGGTCTGGCCAAGCTGCGCGGCGCGCGGCGCGGCTGATCCTCGAACAGCGCGACGAGATGACGCAGATGGCGCAGCTCGCTGAGCGCGATGCCGGAAGGCGGCGCGCGCTCCTGACCGCGGCCGCGATAGGCCGGCGCCAGCGCGGCGGTGAAGCCGAGCTTGCCCGCCTCCTTGAGCCGCGCCTCGGTCTGTCCCACCGGGCGCACCTCGCCGGAGAGGCCGATCTCGCCGAAGATCACCGTCTCGGCAGGCACCGGCTGGAGCCGCAGCGCGGAGACCAGCGCCGCCGCCACGGCGAGGTCGGCGGCGGGCTCGGCGATGCGCAGCCCGCCGGCGACGTTGAGATAGATGTCGTTGAGGCCGATCTGCACGCCGCAGCGCGCCTCGAGCACGGCCAGCACCATGGCGAGCCGGTTGCCGTCCCAGCCGACGACGGCGCGCCGCGGGGTGCCCAGGCTCGACGGCGCCACCAGCGCTTGGATCTCGACCAGCACCGGCCGCGTGCCTTCCATCCCGGCGAAGACCGCCGCGCCGGAACTGTCGCCCTGCCGCTCGGCGAGGAAGAGCGCGGAAGGGTTCGGCACCTCGGCCAGCCCGGCATCGGTCATCTCGAAGACGCCGATCTCGTCGGTCGGGCCGAAGCGGTTCTTGACCGCGCGCAGGATGCGGAACTGATGGCCGCGCTCGCCCTCGAAATAGAGCACGGTGTCGACCATGTGCTCGAGCACCCGCGGACCGGCGATCAGCCCCTCCTTGGTCACGTGCCCCACCAGGATCACCGAGAACCCACGCTGCTTGGCGAGCCGGATCAGCTCTTGCGCCGATGCCCGCACCTGGCTCACCGTGCCGGGCGCGCTGTCCAGCGCGTCGATGTACATGGTCTGGATCGAGTCGATGACGACGACGTCGGGCGCGACCTGGTCGTCCAGCGAAGCGACGATGTCGCGGACACTGGTCGCGGCAGCGAGCATCACCGGCGCTCCCGCGACCGCCAGCCGCGCCGCGCGCAGCCGCACCTGGTCGAGCGATTCCTCGCCCGAGACATAGGCGCAGCGCAGCGGCGCGCCGCCTTTGCCCGAGGCAAGCGCCGCCACCACCTGCAGCAGCACCGTCGATTTGCCGATGCCGGGATCGCCGCCCACCAGCAGCGCCGAGCCCGGGACCATGCCGCCGCCGCAGACTCGATCGAACTCGGCGATGCCCGAGACTCGGCGCGGCACCGCCGATGCCGCGCCCTCGAGGCCGGAGAAGGCGAGCTTGCGGCCCTTGCCGCCGCCCAGACCCTTGGGCGCGCTCTCGCGGAGGACCTCCTCGACGAGGCTGTTCCAGCCGCCGCAGGCATCGCATCGCCCCGCCCATTTCGGATGCGCGGAGCCGCACTCCTGGCAGACGAATCGGGCCTGCGTGCGTGCCACGTCAGTCTCCCCGACCGGTCACAGCGCGCGCACCTCCATCTTGATCGGGCCTTCGGCGCGGCCGTGGATGAACTGGTCGACATAGGGGTTGCCGGACCGGTCGATCTCCTCCTTGCGCCCGGCCCAGATGATACGCCCTTTATAGATCATGGCGATACGGTCGGCGATCTTATGCGCGCTCACCATGTCGTGGGTGATCGAGATGGCGGTGGCGCCGAGGTCGCGCACGCATTTGACGATGAGGTCGTTGATCACATCGGCCATGATCGGGTCGAGACCGGTGGTCGGCTCGTCGAAAATGATGATTTCGGGCTCGGCGGCGATGGCGCGCGCCAGCGCCACCCGCTTCTGCATGCCGCCCGAAAGCTCCGAGGGGCGCAGCTCGCCGACCTCGGGGCCGAGGCCGACGGCGCCCAGCTTCTGCAAGGCGATCTCCTTGGCGCGGGCCCGCTCGGTGCCGCGGCCCTGGATCAGCCCGAAGGCGACGTTCTCCCAGACGCTCAGCGAATCGAAGAGGGCCGCGCCCTGGAACAGCATGCCGAACTTCTGCATGAGCTTCTCGCGCTCGCGCGTCGGCATGCCGATCGCCTCGCGGCCGCCGATCACGATCGATCCGGCGTCGGGCTGGATCAGCCCGAGGATGCACTTCACCATCACCGATTTGCCCGAGCCCGAGCCGCCGATGACGACGAGGCTTTCGCGCTCGCCGACGTCCAGATCGATGCCGTCGAGCACCAGCTTCGGGCCGAAGGATTTCTTCAGCCCGCGGACGGTGATTTTCGCGCCGGCGGCCATGGCTAGAACAGCACGCTGGTGAGCGCGCTGTCGAACAGCAGGATCAGGATCGAGGCGGAGACCACGGCATAGGTGGTGGCGGTGCCGACGCCTTCGGCGCCGCCGCGCGAGTGATAGCCGTGGTAGCAGCCCATCAGCGCGATGATGAAGCCGAACACCGCCGCCTTGATCAGGCCCGAGATGACGTCGTCCCTATGCAAATAGTCGGCGGTCTGGCCGAGATAGGCGGCCGGGTTGAAGTTGAGCTTGTAGGTCGCCACCAGGAACCCGCCGAACACGCCGATGATGTCGGCCACCAGCACCAGCGCCGGCACGGCGATGGTGCCGGCGACCAGCCGCGGCACGACCAGGTATTTGAACGGGTTGGTCGAGAGCGTGGAGAGCGCGTCGATCTGGTCGGTGACGCGCATGGTGCCGATCTCGGCAGCCATGGCGGCGCCGATCCGCCCGGCGACCATCAGCGAGGCGATCACCGGTCCGAGCTCGCGCGTCACCGACAGCACCACGACCGTGGCGACCGCGCCTTCGGCGGAGAAGCGGCTGAACCCGGTATTCGTCTGCAGCGCCAGCACAACCCCGGTGAAGAGCGCGGTCAGCCCTACGACCGGCAGCGAGTAGTAGCCGATATCGATCATCTGCCGCACCACCAGCCGCAGATAGAAGGGCGGCCGCAGGCAATGGCTGAGCGCGTTCAAGGCAAAGAGCGCCAGCCGTCCGGCGGCGGCCAGGAAGGAGAGAAAGACGCGACCGACCCGGGCGAGGAAGTCGAACATGCTCAGCCGGCCGCGCCGCGATAGACGCGATGGTAGCGCCGGCCGAGCGCGGTCAGGATCTCGTAGCCGATCGTCCCGGCGGCAGCGGCGACGGCATCCACGTCATGGGTCTCGTCCATGAGATCGACGAAAGCGCCGGCATGCGCCAGCGAGGGATCGACGCCCGTCACATCCAGGGTCATGAGGTCCATCGAGATGCGTCCGATGACGGGAACCCGCTGGCCGCCAATGCCAGCGGTGCCGCGATGGCTCGCTGACCGGAGCCAACCATCGGCGTAGCCGACGGCGACCGTGGCGATGCGGCCGGGGCGTTCCATGCGGTGCGCCGCACCATATCCAACGCTCTCCCCCCTGTCAACGTCGCGCACCTGCAGGATTCTCCCTTTGACGCGAACGACTTGCGCCATCGGATTGGGTTCCCCGGGAGTCGGGTTGACGCCATAGAGGGCGGCCCCGGGCCGGACGAAATCGAAGTGGAAATCGCCGCCCAGAAAGATGCCGGATGCCGAAGCGAGGCTGGCCGGCGCCGGCGGCAGCACCGCCAGCGCCGCGCGGAAGGCGGCGAGCTGCCGCGCGTTCAGCGGATGCGCGCGATCCTCGGCGCAGGCGAGATGGCTCAGAATGGCGCGCAGCTCGAGCCCGGCAAGCGGCGCCGGGTCGCGGGCGATCGCTTCCAGCGCGGCCGGGCCGAGACCGAGCCGCGCCATGCCGGTATCGACATGGATCATCGCCGGGAGCGCCCGTGTCGTCGCTCGGTCGCGCCACGCGGCGATCTCGCCGAGATCGTTGAGCACCGGCAGAAGACGGGCGCGCCTGAACTCGCCGCCGGTGTCCGGCAGCAGCCCGTTCAGCACGGCGATTTCTGCGCTCGGCAGCAGGCGCCGGAGCGCGATGCCCTCGTCGAGCGTCGCGACGAAGAACAGCCGGCAGCCGGCGGCGGCCAGCACCGGCGCCACCTGCGCCATGCCGATCCCGTAGGCGTCCGCCTTCACCACGGCGGCGCAACTCGTCCCGGGCTTCAGCCCGGCGGCCAACCGTCGCCAATTGTCGGCGATCGCGGCGAGGTCGATCTCCAGCACGGCTCCGGCGCGGGCGAGCGCGCGCGAAGGCCGGTCACTAGGAGCCTGTCTGGGAAATGGCATGGGCCTGCGACATCGTCATTTCGCGCCTGCCCCCGGACTTGATCCGGGGGGAGGAGCGAAGCGATGCCCCGGCGCATCGTGAGCGACGAGCGACGACGCCAGGCGCGAAATGACGCTGTCCCGGAGGGTTGCACGGGGATGGGGCGCTGCCGCGTCGCGCGGCCTTGCCGATGCTTCCAGCATCGCCTGCGGCCGCGCTCCTAACATCGCCCCATCCCCGTGCAACGCAGGCCCATGCCATTTCCAGACAGGCTCCTACCGCTCATCGGGAAGATGGTCGCCGCGCACGAAATTGTCGAAGCGGGTGGTCTCGCCGTCGAAGCGCAACGTCACCTTGCCGATCGGTCCGTGGCGCTGCTTGGCGATGATCACCTCGCCCGTGCCATGCACCTGCTCGAGCCGCTCCTGCCAGCGGGAATAGCGCTCGTTGAACTTGTCGTCGTTCTCCTCGGGCCGCCGCATGGGCTCGCCGCGGCTCAGATAGTACTCCTCGCGGAAGACGAACATGACGACGTCGGCGTCCTGCTCGATCGAGCCGGATTCGCGGAGGTCGGAGAGCATCGGCCGCTTGTCCTCGCGCTGCTCGACCGCGCGCGAGAGCTGCGACAGCGCCAGCACCGGCACGTTCAGCTCCTTGGCCAGCGCCTTGAGGCCGCGCGTGATCTCGGAGATCTCCTGCACGCGGTTCTCCATCCCGTCGCCGCTGCCGCGCAGCAGCTGCAGGTAGTCGACGATGACGAGGCCGAGGCCCTGCTGCCGCATCAGCCGGCGGGCGCGGGTGCGCAAGCCGGCGATGGTCAGCGCCGGCGTGTCGTCGATGAAGAGCGGCACCGAGGCGAGCTTCTGGCTCGCCTGCACGAACCTGCCGAAATCATCGTGGGAGACGTCGCCGCGGCGGATCCGGTCGGAGGCGACGCCCGATTCCTCCGACAGCACGCGCGTGGCCAGCTGCTCGGCCGACATTTCGAGCGAGAAGAACCCGATCACGGCGCCGTCCTCGGCGACGAGCTTGCCGTCCGGGCCGCGCGTCGGGCGGAAGGCCTTGGCGGCGTTGAAGCCGATATTGGTGGCGAGCGCCGTCTTGCCCATCGAGGGACGGCCGGCGAGCACGACGAGATCCGAGGGATGCAGCCCGCCCAGCAGCTTGTCGAGATCGGTGAAGCCGGTGGAGACGCCGGTGGTGCGGCCGCTGCGCTTGAAGGCGGTCTCCGCCATGGTGATCGCCTCGGCGAGCGCCTGGTTGAAGGCGCGGAAGCCGCCCTCGTAGCGGCCGTTCACGGCGAGGTCGAAGAGCTTCTTCTCCGCCTGCTCGATCTGGGCCGGGGCGGGACGGTCGAGGTCGTGATTGTAGGCGTCGTTGACCGTGTCCTCGCCGATGGTGATGAGCTGCCGGCGCAGATAGAGATCGTAGATCGTGCGGCCGTAATCCTCGGCGTTGATGATCGTGACCACCGAGGTGGCGAGCCGCGCCAGATACTGGGCGCCGCCGATCTCGGCCAGTGCGCCGTCCTGGTCGAAGAGGTTCTTGAGCGTCACCGGGTTGGCGATCTGGCCGCGCTCGATGAGCTTGGCGATGGCCGCGTAGATGCGGCCGTGGACCCCTTCGGCGAAATGCTCCGCCAGCAGGAATTCGGCGACCCGGTGGAAGGTCGCATTGTTGAGCAGGATGGCGCCCAGCAGCGCCTGTTCCGCCTCGATGTTGTGCGGCGGCGTGCGAAAGGCGCCGTCGCCCTCGCGCAACGGGGTGACGTTGGAGGGCACGGCAGAAGGGATGGCGTTTTCCATGGACCGCGATGTTCTGGAACGAGGGCGCGATGTTACCAATTCGCGTCGCCGGAAGACACGTCGATTCCATGCACAGGCTGTGGAAGGCGGGGACGCGGACCTCGCGCCGGACGGCGCGACTCGTGTTCGTTAAGAACCGGTTGCGCTTCGTTAACAACCGGTTGTCGAATTAAGTGGTTGGTTACCGTCGTCGCCGACAATGCGGCATGCCTTCCTCCCAACGGTTCCTGCGATGAGACCGCGCCTCACGATCAGCCTGCTGCTTCAAGTCATTACCGGCTTCATGGCGCTGGCGCTGATCGTGACCTTCGGAATTGCCGGCCGCCAGGCCTTCGAGCGGCGACTCGTGGCGGAGCGCGTGCAGGCCGTCGCCGGCATCTCGCGCGACCTCTTCCTCGGCATGCAGAACCTGCGCGTCGAGCGGGGCACGGTGAACACCGCGCTCGCCGGGCCGGCAGCGGTCGCGGGCGACACGCTGAACGCGATTGCGGGATTGCGCACCAAATCCGACACCGCGCTCGATACGGCGCTGGAGAAGCTCGCCAGCGCCCGGCTCGCGGGCATCGAGCAGGCGGTCGGCGATGTCCGCGCGGCCCGCGACGCCCTCGTGGCGATGCGCCGGCAGGCCGATGCCGCGTTGCAGCAATCCCGCGACCAACGGCCGGCCGATGTCAGCAAGCGCTGGATCGCCGCCATCGGCGGGCTTGTCAACGCCATCGACCGGCTTTCCGACCGCCTGGCGGACGACATCAACCTCGCCGATCCCTTCATCACCGAGATGATGAAGATCAAGCAGCTCGGCTGGTCGGTCCGCGATGCCGCCGGTACGGATCGCATGCTGATCGGCGCGGCGATTGCCGAGGACAAGGGCCTGGGCGTGGCGCAGCAGACGCGCCTCGCCGTCATGGACGGGCGCGTCCAGGCGGCGTGGAAGGCCATCGAGGACGACGCGCGCGCGCCGGCAACGCCCGACGCGCTGAAGGCCGGCATCGATGCCGCCCGGCAGAGCTATTTCACCGCGCTCGCCGAGCGGCGCAAAGCCATCCTCGCCGAGCTGCAGGCCGGCAAGCCGTCGCCGCTCTCCGGCGAGGCGTGGGTCAAGCTGTCGAATCCCGGACTCGAGAGCCTGATCAACGTCGCCAACATCGCCTTCGATCTGGCCGCCGCCCATGCCGGCGCGGAAGTCTCGGCGGCGATCGCCAATGTCTACGAGAAGATCGGGCTCATCCTTCTGTTCCTGGGCTTCGGCGTCTTCGCCACGCTGTTCGTGCGCCGGCGCATCGCCCGCCCCATGGCGGAGATGACGGCGGCGATGCGCGAGGTGGCCGGCGGCAATCTTTCCGGCGAGATCGCCTATGCCGATCGCACGGACGAGGTCGGCGAGCTCGCGCGCGCGCTTGCCGTCTTCCGCGACAACGCGCGGGAGAAGGTGCGGATCGAGGCGGCGCAGCGCGAGGAGCAGCAGAAGAAGGAGCAGCGCCAGCAGGCCGTCGAGCGCGAGATCGCGCGGTTCGAGGGCTCGGTCCGCGACCTGCTCCAGGCGATGGGCGCCGCCGCCACCGAGATGCGCAGCACCTCGGAAGCCATGTCCTCGACCGCCGAGCAGACCGGACGGCAGGCGAGCGCAGTGAATACCGCCTCGCAGGGCGCTTCGGCCAACGTCCAGACCGTCGCCAGCGCCGCCGAGGAGCTTTCCGCCTCGATCGCGGAGATCGGCCGCCAGGTGACCCAGGCCGAGGAGGTCGCGGCCCAGGCGGTGGAGCAGGCGCGCCGCACCGATGGCGCCACGCGCGGCCTCGTCGATCTGGCCGAGCGCATCGGCGAGGTGGTGCAGCTCATCAATGACATCGCCAGCCAGACCAACCTGCTGGCGCTCAATGCCACGATCGAGGCGGCGCGCGCCGGCGAGGCCGGCAAGGGGTTCGCGGTCGTGGCGAGCGAGGTCAAATCGCTGGCGAACCAGACGGCGAAGGCGACCGAGGACATCGCGGCGCAGGTGGCGGCGATCCGGTCCGCGACGACCGGCGCGGTCGATGCGATCAAGGACGTGACCCTGGTCATCGGCCGGGTCAATGAGATCTCCACCTCGATCGCCTCGGCGGTGGAGGAGCAGGGTGCTGCGACCAACGAGATCACGCGCAACACCCAGGAAGCGGCCCGCTCCACGCAGGCGGTTTCCACCAACATCGCCGGCGTCAGCGAGGGCGCAGCCATGACCGGCAAATCAGCGGAGCACGTGCTCGCCGCAGCGTCCGAACTGTCGCAGGTCTCGGAGAAGCTCAGCAGCGAAGTGGCGGTCTTCCTCCACGCCATCCGCGCCGCCTAAGGCAGGGCTAGGCGGCGCGCTCCGCTGCCGACGCGCGACGGCCGCGCTCCCAGTCGGTGATGTAGTCGCGCGTCAGCGGCACGGTGTCGACCTGCCGCGCGAGCTGCATCTGGAAGTTCATATGTCCCTGGCGGCGGAAGGCGACCTCGGAGCCCGCGAGATAGAATTCCCACATGCGGCAGAAGCGCTCGTCGTAGAGCGCGCGGACGCGCTCGCGGTTGGCGTTGAAGCGCTGGCGCCAGGCGCGCAGCGTGTCGGCGTAATGCAGCCGCAGGATCTCGATATCGGTGATCCAGAGCCCGGTGCGCTCCACCACCGGCACCACCTCGGACACCGCCGGCGAGTAGCCGCCGGGGAAGATGTATTTGCGGATCCAGGGATTGGTAATGCCCGGCCCGTCCTGCCGCCCGATCGAATGCAGCAAGGCGACGCCGTCCTCGGCGAGCAGATCCTTCACCTTGCGGAAGAAGGCGGGATAGTGCACGACGCCGACATGCTCGAACATGCCGACCGAGACGATGCGGTCATAGCGCCCGGTCGCCTCGCGGTAGTCGAGCAGCTCGAAGTGCACCCGGTCGGCGAGCCCGGCATCGGCGGCGCGCCGCTGCGCCACTTTGAGCTGCTCGGTCGACAGCGTGAGGCCGGTGACGGAGACGCCGCATTCGCGCGCGAGATAGAGCGCGAGGCCGCCCCAGCCGCTGCCGATGTCGAGCACGCGCTGCCCCGGCTGCAGCAGCAGCTTGGCGGCGATATGGCGCTTCTTGTTGGCCTGCGCCTCCTCGATGGTCTGATCGGGCGCGAGGAAGTAGGCGCAGGAATATTGCCGGTCGGCGTCGAGGAAAAGATCGTAGAGCGTGTCCGAGAGGTCGTAGTGATGCGCCACGTTCTCGCGCGAGCGGTGCAGGGGATTGTATTGCTGGAAGACGCGGAAGGCGCGGCCGAAACCATCATAAAGCGGTGTCAGCAGCGTGCGCGGCGCCAGGTTCATGTTCTCGGCGACGAGGTCGAGGAAATCGTAGATGCTCGCATCCTCGATCGTCAGCTCGCCGTTCATGAAGGCCTCGCCGAGATAAAGGCGCGGGTTGAGGAACAGCTTGCGCCCGAGCGACGCCTCGTGCAGCCGCACGGTCACTGCGGGGCCGGGCTCGCCGGCGAAGCTGTGGACGGTCCCGCCGGCATCAATCACGCGAAGCGTGCCGCGGCGCACGAGATGACGGAGTAGGTGGGACAACAGCATCGGTACCTTCCTTCCGAACTGTCGCTAATCGCTGTATTTCCTCAACTATCCCGCAATCCGCAGCGTTCCGACAAGAGCCTAGATGAGGGCTGATGCGTGCCGCGCGTTCAGAGCATGGCGAGCGACTGCTTGCGCTTGGGCGGCGGGAAGGCCCTATCCAGCTCGGCCAGGTCCTCGGCGCCGAGCTTGAGGTCGAGCGCACCGCGATTTTCCCGGACATGCTCGGGCCGGGCTGCCTTGGGAATGACCATCACACCCTTCTGGTGCAACAGCCAGGCGATCGCTACCTGTGCCGGCGTTGCACCATGGCGCTCGGCGATGGCGGCCAGCGCGCGCTTGCCTGGCAGCCTGCCTTGCTCCAAGGGGGAATAGGCCATGATCGGCACCCGCCGGCGATGCAGGGCGGGCAGCAGGTCCCATTCGATGCCGCGGCGGCCGAGATTGTAGAGCACCTGGTCGGTCTTCGCCTCGCCGCCGCCGGGCAGCCGCCACAGCTCCTCGAGGTCGTCGAGGTCGAAATTGCTGACGCCCCAGTGGCGGATCTTGCCGCCGCGGCGCAGCATCTCGAGCGCCTCCAGTGTCTCGGCGAGCGGCACCCCGCCGCGCCAATGCAGGAGATAAAGGTCGAGGTGATCGGTGGCGAGCCGCTTCAGGCTGCGCTCGCAGGCGGCGACGGTGCCCTTGCGCGTGGCATTGTCGGGATGGACCTTGCTGACCAGGAACACTTCCTCTCGCCGGCCCGCGATCGCCTGGCCGACGATCTCCTCGGCTCCGCCATCGCCATAGATCTCGGCGGTATCGATGAGCGTCATCCCGAGGTCGAGGCCGAGGCCGAGCGCCGCCACCATGTCGGCGCCGCGCGTGCGCGCCTCGCCCATTCCCCAGGTGCCGAGACCCAGCACCGGAACGCTGTCGCCGCCGGGCAGGCGCAGCTTTCGCATCGACCTCTCCATCCTCTCTCGAGGTTGATTTGGCGCACCGGGGCGGTTGCGGCAAGATGCCTCGGCCCGAAAGGCCAATGGAGGCTGCGATGAGCGATGAACCCGCGGCGGCGCGCGAAGCGAAGGCGGCTCCCGGCGCACAGGTGGTGGTGACGGAGAGCGGCGAGGGGCTGCTTCGGCAGCATCTGTTCGACGGCCGCCACCGCCTCCTGGCCGACGAGCCGGTCGCGCAGGGCGGCGAGGATGCCGGCCCCGACCCCTACGAGCTGCTGCTGATGAGCCTTGGCGCCTGCACCTCGATGACGCTCCGCCTCTACGCGCGGCGCAAGCAATGGCCGCTGTCGCGCATCGCGGTCCGGTTGAGCCATCTGCGGATCTACGCCAGGGACTGTGCCGAATGCGAGACCAAGACCGGCTTCGTCGACCGTATCGAGCGCGAGATCGTGCTCGAAGGCCCGCTCGACGCGGCGCAGCGCGCCCGCCTCCTGGAGATCGCCGACATGTGCCCGGTGCACCGGACGCTGACCTCCGAGATCAACATCCGCACGCGGCTGGCCGACGGCTAGGCTCCTCGGCGCCGGTGCGGCGCCGCGGCAACGCCGCAGGTCAGCTTTCCGCCTCGGGCGTCGCCGCTTCCGGTGCCGCAGCCTCGGAGGCTTCGGCGGCAGCAACAGCCTCGCGCGCGGCCGCTTCCTGCGCCAGCCTGAGCGGATCGACGCCCTTGGCCTGCATCTCCGCCTCTTCGGGCGATTGCGCGACGTTGACCGTCACGCTGATCGCGACTTCGGGGTGGAGCACGACGCGCTGCTTGTAGAGGCCCAGCGTCTTGATCGCCTTGTCCAGCACCACTTGGCCGCGGCCGACGGTGAAGCCGGCCTCGGTGATGGCGGTGGCGACGTCGCGGGCGGTGACGGAGCCGTAGAGCTGGCCGCTCTCGCCCGCCTGGCGGATGATCATCACCGAGAGCCCGTCCAGTTTGGCAGCCACCTGCTCCGCGTCGCTGCGGCGAGCGAGGTTCTGCGCCTCGAGCTGGGTGCGCTGCTTCTCGAAATAGGCCAGGTTCTCCTTGGTGGCGCGCAGCGCCTTCTTCTGCGGCAGCAGGTAGTTGCGCGCGAAGCCAGGCCGCACCTTGACGACCTGGCCCATCTGGCCGAGCTTTTCGACGCGCTCGAGCAGGATGACTTCGACCATCGCCGGCTCCTATTGCACGCTGTAGGGCAAGAGGCCGAGGAAGCGCGCCCGTTTGATCGCCTGGGCGAGCTCGCGCTGCTTCTTGGTCGAGACCGCGGTGATGCGGCTCGGCACGATCTTGCCGCGCTCGGAGATGAAGCGCTGCAGCAGCTTCACGTCCTTGTAGTCGATCTTGGGCGCATGCGGCCCGGAGAACGGGCAGGATTTGCGCCGCCGAAAGAACGGGCGCCGCGCCGCAGGGCGGCCGCCGCCGGAAGCCTGACCGTCGCTCATTCCACACCTGCCTCGACGCCGCGCGGCGCCTCGTCACGCTCGCGATCGCCGTAGCCGCCGCGCCGGCCGCGGTCACGGTCGCGCTCCTCGCCACGGCCGCGGTTCTGCATCACCACCGACGGGCCCTCCTCGAGCCCTTCGACCCGCACCGTCAGGTAGCGGATCACATCCTCGTTGATCCGCATGGTGCGCTCGAGCTCGTTCACCGCCTTGGGCGGCGCATCGAGATTGAACAGGATGTAGTGGCCCTTGCGGTTCTTCTTGATGCGGTAGGAGAGATTGCGCAGGCCCCAATATTCGCGCTTGGTCACCTGGCCGCCCTGCTCGGTCACCACCGTGGTGAGAGCATCGGCCAAGGCCTCGACCTGCGAGGCCGAGATGTCCTGGCGCGCAATGAAGACGTTCTCGTAGAACGGCATGAAGCGAAGCTCCTTATGGCTGTTCGCGGCCCGGCGCTGGTCGGAGCATCCGACGATCAGCCGCCCGGACCTAGCCGGCACCGGCCGGCAAGGAGGCCGCGGACTATACAGGAAGCGCACCAGCGCGCAAGCCCGCCGGGACCGAATCGCCGCTTCCGCGGCGGGAAGCTGAACAAGCCAAATACATATAATGAGTAATAGACTTATTATGCCTATTTTGCTAGGAAGGCGAGCGTGGTGAGGCAGGGAGGAGCCTGGCCGTGGCGCAAGATCCGTCGCGATCCGAGCGGCTGCAGATCATGCTGAGCGCGCAGGAACTCGCCGCGCTCGACGATTGGCGCTTCAAATGGCGCATGCCGAGTTGCGCGTCGGCCATCCGCGAGCTGCTGCGGCGCGGCCTCGCTGCCGAAGGCTTCGAGCCCGTGCCGGGCGCGCGCAAATCGACCAGCTTCGGCGTGATCGGGCCGAAGGACGAATAGTCCCGGCTCCCTTGCCTTGCAGGGCGGCGCTGCGCTGGACAGTGCGGCGAGGCGATGCTATCCCCGCACGCCATTGCGGCCGAGGAACGCGGTGCCGCGTGATCGCGCTCCGGAAGATCGACCGGAGCTGGTCGCGGGATATGACGGCGTAACGCTCGATACGCTCGCGGCCGAAGCGGACGCAGATCGTCGACGAGGAGGCGCGGTGCAAGAACGACGGATGCCCTCTGTTCTCCGATTTCTCCTGGGCGCGGGGCGATGACGCGCGCGCTGGTGTTTCCCGGGCAAGGTTCCCAGGCGGTGGGCATGGGGCGCGAGCTCGCCGGCGCGTTCGCGGTGGCGCGCGACGTCTTCGAGGAGGTCGACGAGGCGCTGCAGCAGAAGCTGTCACGGCTGATGTTCGAGGGGCCGGAGGCCGAGCTGACGCTGACGGAGAACGCGCAGCCGGCGCTGATGGCGATGAGCCTCGCGGTCATGCGGGTGCTCGAGCGCGACGGCGGGCTCGAGCTGACGCGCCATGTGGGCTTCGTCGCGGGCCATTCGCTTGGCGAATATTCGGCGCTCGCCGCCGCCCGCTCGTTTTCGCTGGCGGATGCGGCGCGGCTGTTGAAGCGGCGCGGCCTGGCGATGCAGCGTGCGGTGCCGGTGGGCGTGGGCGCCATGGCGGCGCTCCTCGGCCTCGAGCTCGATGCGGCGCGCGCCATTGCCGAGGAGGCGGCGCAGGGCGAGATCTGCGCCGTCGCCAACGACAACGGTGCCGGCCAGGTCGTCGTCAGCGGCAACAAGGCCGCGGTCGAGCGGGCCGTGGCGATCGCCGCGGCGAAGGGCGCCAAGCGCTCGATCATGCTACCGGTCAGCGCCCCCTTCCACTGCCCGCTGATGGCGCCGGCGGCGCGCGAGATGGAAGAGGCGCTCGCCGAGGTGCAGCTGCGCGAGCCCTACGTGCCGCTGGTGGCCAATGTCACCGCCGCGCCGGTCAGCGCGCCGGACGAGATCAAGCGGCTGCTCGTCGCCCAGGTCACCGGCCTCGTGCGCTGGCGCGAGAGCGTGCTGGCCATGAAGCAAGCGGGCGTGCACGAGCTGGTCGAGCTCGGTTCCGGCCGGGTGCTGAGCGGTCTCGCCCGGCGCATCGACCGCGACATTGCCACGGTTTCGATCGGCGGCCCGGCCGAGATCGAGACATTCGCCAAGACGCTCTGAGGAAGCCATCATGTTCGATCTCAGCGGCAGGAGCGCGCTCGTCACCGGCGCCTCGGGCGGCATCGGCGGCGCGATCGCGCGCGCGCTCCACGGCGCCGGCGCCAAGGTGGTGCTGGCGGGCACGCGGCAGACCGCGCTCGAGGCGCTGGCCGCCGAGCTGGGCGAGCGCGCCTTCGTCGCCGTTGCCGACCTTGCGGCCGCCAGCGCCGGCGATGCGCTGATCAAGGCCGGCGAGGCGGCGGCGGGACAGCTCGACATCCTCATCAACAATGCCGGGCTGACCCGCGACCAGCTCGCGCTGCGCATGAAGGACGAGGATTGGCAGACGGTCATCGACGTCGACCTCACCGCCGGCTTCCGGCTGGCGCGGGCGGCGCTGCGCGGCATGATGAAGCGCCGCTGGGGCCGCATCATCGGCATCACCTCGGTGGTGGGCGTCACCGGCAATCCCGGCCAGGCCAACTACGCCGCGGCCAAGGCCGGCATGATCGGCATGTCGAAGGCGCTGGCCGCCGAGGTGGCGACCCGCGGCATCACCGTCAACTGCGTGGCACCCGGCTTCATCGCCACGGCAATGACCGACAGCCTGAGCGAGGAGCAGCGCCAGCGGCTCGCCGTCGCGATCCCGATGGGCCGGGTCGGCACCGGCGAGGAGGTCGCCGCCTGCGTGGTTTTCCTGGCGAGCGACGAGGCGCGCTACGTCACCGGTCACACCTTGCACGTCAATGGTGGAATGGCCATGATTTAGGGTGCCGCCGCCGCGCGCGGCGCGCTACTGGCAAACCGCCATGAACTATGTTATGTGACCGGCGCTTTCGGCCCGGTCTTGAACGTAACAACGGTCGGGCCCAGGCGCCCTGTGGCCCGTGCGGCGCCGAAAGCCCAGTCTGCAAGCCCGTTCATCCCGTCGAGGTATCACCTATGAGCGATGTCGCCGAGCGAGTAAAAAAGATTGTGGTGGAGCATCTTGGCGTCGATGAGGCCAAGGTCACGGACAACGCCAGCTTCATCGACGATCTCGGAGCCGACAGCCTCGACACGGTCGAGCTGGTGATGGCGTTCGAGGAGGAGTTCGGCTGCGAGATCCCCGACGACGCGGCCGAGAAGATCGTGACCGTGAAGGATGCCGTCAACTTCATCGAAGCCCATAAATAGGTTGCTGGCGGCAGTGCCGACCAAGGGATGCGGCATCCGAGCATGAGACGAGTTGTCGTCACCGGCATCGGCCTCGTCACCCCGCTGGGGGTGGGGGCGGAATTGGTCTGGAAGAAGCTGATCGAGGGTCAATCGGGCATCCGCGCGATCCAGAGCTTCGACGTATCGGATCTGCCGGCCAAGATTGCCGGCCAGGTGCCGCGCGGCGAGACCGCGTCGGGCGCGTTCAACGCCGATGATTGGGTGCCCCCCAAGGAACAGCGCAAAATGGACGAGTTCATCGTCTATGCGCTGGCCGCGGCGGATCAGGCGGTTGCCGATGCCGGCTGGAAGCCGACCGGCGAGGAGGATCGCGAGCGTACCGGCGTCATGATCGGCTCCGGCATCGGCGGTCTTCCCGGCATCACCGAGGGCGCGATCACCCTCCACGAGCGCGGACCGCGCCGGCTCTCGCCCTTCTTCATCCCGTCGAACCTGATCAACCTCGCCTCGGGGCACGTCTCCATCCGCTACGGCTTCACCGGCCCCAACCACGCCGTGGTGACGGCCTGCTCGACCGGGGCGCATGCCATCGGCGATGCCGCGCGGCTGATCCTGTGGGAAGATGCCGATGTCATGGTTTGCGGCGGCGCCGAAGCGGCGATCTGCCGGCTCGGCCTTGCCGGCTTTGCCGCGGCGCGCGCGCTCTCGACCGCTTTCAACGATCAGCCGAGCAGGGCATCGCGGCCGTGGGACGAAGCGCGCGATGGCTTCGTCATGGGCGAGGGGGCCGGGGTGCTGGTGCTCGAGGAGCTCGAGCACGCCCGCAAGCGCGGCGCCAAGATCTATGCCGAGGTGGTGGGATACGGCATGTCGGGCGACGCCCATCACATCACCGCGCCTGCGGAGGATGGCAACGGCGCCTTCCGCGCCATGCGCAACGCGCTGAAGCGCGCCGGGATCGGGCCCGAGAAGATCGACTACATCAACGCGCATGGCACGTCGACGCCGCTCGGCGACGAAATCGAGCTCGGCGCGGTCAAGCGGCTGTTCGGCGAGCACGCCTACAAGGTGTCGATGTCCTCGACCAAATCCTCGATCGGTCATCTCTTGGGCGCGGCAGGCAGCGTCGAGGCCATCTTCTCGATCCTCGCCATGCGCGACAGCGTCGTGCCGCCGACCCTCAACCTGGAGAAGCCGTCGGCCAGCTGCGACATCGACCTGGTGCCGCTCGAGGCGAAGCAGCGTCCGGTCCGCTACGCCCTGTCCAATTCCTTCGGCTTCGGCGGCACCAACGCCTCGCTCGTCTTCGCGCAGGCGCCCTGAATGCTTGCAGGGTGGCGCCGGCGCTTGTTTGGCGCGGCGCTGCTGGCCGCCGCCGCGGCGGCCGGCGCTGCCTTCTGGGGGTGGCGCGATTATGCCAGGCCGGGGCCGCTCGCCAGCAGCAAGACCGTCGTCATCCCGCGCGGCGCCGGCAGGGGCGCGGTGGCGGATCTGCTCGCCGAGCAGGGCGTCCTCTCCCATCCCTGGACCTTCGTCCTTGGCACCCTGCTCGACCGGAAGCTTGGCGCGCTGAAGGCCGGCGAGTACGACTTCGCCGCGGCCATCAGCCCGCGCGCCGCCGCGGCGCTCATCGCCAGCGGCCGTGTCGTGCAGCATCGCCTGACCGTGCCCGAAGGCCTCACCAGCCTCGAGGTGGTCGCCCTGCTGCGGCAGCAGGATGCGCTTGAGGGCAGCATCGAGGAGGCGCCGCCCGAGGGCAGCCTCTTTCCCGATACCTATTTCTATGTGCTGGGCGACCGGCGCCAGGAGCTGCTGGCGCGGATGCGCCGCGCCAGGGACCGGGCGTTGGCCGGCGCCTGGGCGGAGCGCAGTCCCGAGCTGTCCCTGACCAGCCCGGCCGAGGCGCTGACGCTGGCCTCGATCGTCGAAAAGGAGACCGCGCGCGAGGAGGAGCGGCCGCATGTTGCCGCCGTCTTCCTGAACCGGCTGCGGCTCGGCATGAAGCTGCAGGCCGATCCCACGGTGGTTTACGCGCTGACCCATGGCGGCGCCGAGCCGCTCGATCATCCGCTCGACCACGAGGATCTCGCGGTGGATTCGCCGTACAACACCTATCTCCATGCCGGCCTGCCGCCGACGCCGATCGACAATCCCGGGCTTGCCGCGCTGCGCGCCGTGCTGCACCCCGACGCCAGCGACGATCTCTATTTCGTCGCCGACGGCACGGGCGGCCACGCCTTCGCGCGCACCCTGGCCGAGCACAATCGCAATGTCGCGCAGCTGCGCCGCCAGCATGCCGACAGCGGCGCCGCGCCGGCAAAGAGCGACGAGCCGGATCGGCGCTAGCCGCCGGCCATCCGCCGGCAAGCCGGCTCACCGCGGCGGTCGGCCATGGAATGCGCTCGCCGATGCCGCTCGAGGCGCCGGTGACGAGGAGGCTCAGCGGCCTCCCGTGCCAGGGCGTTCATGCGCTTTGTTGTTGCGCAAAGCGGCCAGGGCTATAAACCCTTGAGCTGCTCGTCGAGGGGGTATGAGCGCGTGACCGTCTCCAGCATGACCGGATTTGCCCGCAGCGACGGGCACGACGAGGGGGTTTCCTGGGTCTGGGAGGTCAAGAGCGTCAACAGCAAGTCGCTCGACCTGCGCTTCCGCCTGCCACCGGGGTTCGAGTCGCTGGAGCTGCCGCTGCGCGCGGGAATTGCGCAGCGGCTGAAGCGCGGCGCCGTGTCGGTGATGCTGGGCCTGGTCAAGACCGGCGGCGGCGGCGGCTTGCGCGTCAACCGCGATGCCTTGGCGCAGCTGGTTGCGCTGGCGCAGGAACTCGTCGCCCAGGGCAAGGCGTCGCCGCCGCGCGCCGATGGGCTTCTGGCCCTGCGCGGCGTGCTCGAGAGCGGCGAGGAGGGCGAGGACGAGGCGCGCCGCGAGCGTCGGCAGGCGGCGCTCCTGGCGAGCTTCGCGGCGGCGCTCCAGGCGCTTGCGGCCATGCGCGCGGCCGAGGGCGAGCGCCTGATCCCCGTGCTGGAGACCCGGCTGGCGGAGATCGCCCAGCTCGTCGCCACCGCCGAAGACAGCGCCGCGGCGCAGCCGCAAGCGCTCAAGGCGCGTCTCGTCGAGACGCTGGCGCAGCTTCTCGACGCGTCGCCGGCGCTGCCGCCGGATCGCCTGGCGCAAGAAGCGGCGCTGCTCATCGCCAAGGGCGACATCCGCGAGGAGCTCGACCGGCTCTCCGCGCATATCGTCGCGGCGCAGGAACTGCTCGCCGAGGGCGGCGCGGTGGGCCGGCGCTTCGATTTTCTCTGCCAGGAGTTCAACCGCGAGGCCAACACGTTGTGCTCGAAATCGGCCGATCTCGCCTTGACGCGAATCGGCCTTGCCCTCAAGGCCGCGATCGAGCAGCTGCGCGAGCAGGTGCAGAATTCTTGAATAGGCCCCGCCGATGAACGGCGCGGAGATCGCGCGCCGCGGCATCCTGCTGGTGCTGTCCTCGCCGTCGGGGGCGGGCAAGACCACCATCACGCGCGAGCTCGTCGCGCGCGACGAAAATCTGCGTATCTCGGTCTCGGTCACGACCCGGCCGAGGCGCGCCGGCGAGATCGACGGCCAGCACTACCACTTCATCTCCCGCGAACGCTTCGACGAGATGGTCGCCCGCGGCGAGCTGCTGGAACATGCGATCGTGTTCGGCCATTGCTACGGCACGCCGCGCGCCCCGGTCGAGGCCGTGCTGAGCGCCGGCGGCGACATCGTCAGCGACATCGACTGGCAGGGGACGCAGCAGCTCAAGGCGAGCGTGCGCGGCGATCTCGTCTCCGTCTTCGTCCTGCCGCCCAGCATGGCGGCGCTCGAGGAGCGGCTGCGCACGCGCGCCCAGGACAGTCCGGAGGTGGTGCGCGCGCGCATGGCCAAATCCACCGACGAGATGAGCCACTGGCCGGAATACGATTACGTCGTCGTCAATCAGAACAACGACCTCGAGGCGAGCGTGCGGCGCGTCCAGGCGATCCTCGCCGCCGAGCGGGTCCGGCGGGACCGACAGACCGGTCTGGCCGATTTCGTCAATCGGCTGCGGAGCGGGGGCTGAGCTCGCGGTAGGCCCGCGCCAGCGCGCAGAACTGCTCGACCGACAGTTCCTCCGCCCGCGCCGTCGCCGGCGCGCCGGCCGCCGCCAGCAGCGCCTCGATGTCGAGGCCGAGCGGCCTCAGGCTCTGGCGCAGCATCTTGCGGCGCTGGCCGAAGCCGGCGGCCAGCACCCGCTCGAGATCCTCCCGCCGGCAGGGGGCGAGCAGCGCCGCCCGCGGCGTCAGCCGCAGCACGCTCGAGGTCACCTTGGGCGGCGGCACGAAGGCCTTCGGCGGGATGTCGAAGAGCACACGCACCTCGCACACCCACTGCGTGATCACCGAGAGCCTGCCATAGGCCTTGCTGCGCGGTGCCGCCGCCAGGCGCTCGGCGACCTCCTTCTGGAACATGAGCGTGAAGCTCTCGTAGGCGGCGGCGGCGCGCAGCCATCCGAGCAGCAGGGGCGTCGCGATGTTGTAGGGCAGGTTGGCGACGATCTTGCGCGGCGCCGGCGCCAGCGCCGCGGGATCGATCTCGAGCGCGTTGCCGGCGACGACGGTAAGACGGCCGGGAAAGGCCGCGGCGAGCTCTTCGAGCGCCGCGACGCAGCGCGCGTCGCGCTCGATGGCGGTGACGTGGCGGGCGCCGGCGAGCAGCAGCGCGCGGGTGAGCCCGCCCGGGCCGGGACCGATCTCGATCACGTGGGCGTGCTCGAGCGGCGCGGCTGCGCGCGCGATCCGCGCGGTGAGGTTGAGGTCGAGCAGGAAATTCTGCCCGAGCGCTCGGCGCGCCGTGAGGCCATGTCGCGCGATCACCTCGCGCAGCGGCGGCAGCGCCGGTTCGGCCACGCCGGCGCTCAGCCGGCGGCGCGCCGCGCCGCCATGTCGCCGGCCAGCTTCAGCGCCGCGATCAGGCTCGTCGGATCGGCCTTGCCGGTGCCGGCGATGTCGAGCGCCGTGCCGTGGTCGGGCGAGGTGCGGATGAAGGGAAGGCCGAGCGTGACGTTGACGCCGCCGGCGAAATCGATGGTCTTGAGCGGGATCAGCGCCTGGTCGTGATACATGCAGAGCGCGGCGTCGTAGCGCCGTCGCGCCGCGGGATGAAAGAGCGTATCGGCGGGGGCAGGGCCGGAGGCATCGATGCCCAGCGCGCGCAGCCCGGCGACGGCCGGGGCGATGATGTCGATCTCCTCGCGGCCGATGGTGCCGTGCTCGCCCGCATGCGGGTTCAGCCCGGCCACCGCCAGGCGCGGACGCGGAATGCCGAAGTCGCGCGCCAGCCCGGCGGCGGCGATGCGGCCCACGCCGACGATGCGTTCGATGCTGAGCGCCGCCACCGCCTCGCGCAGCGGCTGATGGATGGTGACGAGCACCACGCGCAGCTCCGGGCAGGCCAGCATCATCACCGGCGCCCCGCCGCCGGCGAGTTCGGCCAGGAACTCGGTATGGCCGGGATGGCGGAAGCCGGCGGCGTAGAGCGTCTCCTTCTGGATCGGGCCGGTGACCAGCGCGCCGGCACGGCCGGACCTCGCCAGCTCCGCGCCGATGGTGATCGCCTCGATCACCGCCGGCGCATTGGCGGGGTCGGGCCGGCCGGGCGTCGCGGGCTGCGGCAGCCGCAACGGCAGCACCGGCAGCGCCTGGGAGAAGGCGTCCGCCGCCTGCTCCGGTGCGGCCAGCGGCTGCAGCCTGGCGTGCCAACCCAGGCCCGCGGCGATGCGCTCGAGCCGCAGGGCATCGTCGATGACGAAGAAGGGCGGAACGCTCTTCTCCTCGCGCCGCAGCCAGGCGAGCAGCGCGACCTCGCCGCCGATCCCCGCCGGCTCACCCATGGTGAGCGCCAGCGGCTTGGTCATCCGCGGATGTCCACGTAGGCGCTGCGGCGCAGGTCGCGCATATAGCGCCGCGCCAGCGCATCGAGCCGCTCGCGCGCCAGCGAGTCCGATAGCTCCTCCCGGGTCGGCAGCCCGCCCGTCGGGTCCTTGCGCTGGCAGACCATGACGACGCCGATCCCGTCCTGCATCGGCAACGGCTTGCTGGCCTCGGCGATGCCGAGCCCGAGCACTACCTGCCGCAGCGCGCCGGGCAGCTCGCCCGCCTTGATCTCGGGGATCTCGCGCGAGGTCTGCGGCGCCTCGTCACGGCCGATCTTCGCCAGCTCGCCGCAACTTTTCGACGCCTCGCTGATCTGCTGCGCACGCTGCGCCACGCGCTGCTCCGCGTCCGGTGACGAGCCGCTCTGCACCGGCAGCACCACCTCGACGAGCGACAGCACGGTATCGGCCGGATTGGGCGCGCCCAGCGTCCGGCGGTCGACGAGATAGAGGATGTAGTAGCCGCCGCCGGTGTGCACCGGGTAGGACATCTCGCCCGGGTCCATCTTCTTGAGCGTGTCGGCGAGATCCGCCGGTAGCTGGGCCGAAGTCACATAGCCGAGATCGCCGCCGACCGCGGCGGTCGGCGATTGGGAGAACTGGCGGGCGACGGCATCGAACTTGACGCCGCCGCGGATCTGTTCGACCAGCCGGTCGGCGAGCTGCTTGACCTCGGGCTCCTGCGACGGATTGTCGACGGCGAGGAAGATCTCCGATACCCGATACTGCGGCACGTTGGCCTCGGCCTTGAGCCGGGCCATCGCCTCGTTGATCTCCTCGTCGGAGACGGTGACTTCCTGCATCAGCCGGTTGCGCACGAGCTTCGACCAGGAGAGCGAGGCGGTGAGCTGATCGACCAGCGAGGCCTTGGAGACGCCCGCCTTGGCGAGGTACTCGTCGAGCGTGCCCTTCGGCATTTTGTTCTGCTGCTCGATGCGCGCGAGCGCCTGATTGATCTCTTCCTTGGATACCGTGATGTTGAGCCGCTTGGCTTCTTGCATCTGCAGCCGCTCGTCGATCAGGCTGCGCAGCACCTGCGAGGAGATGCGCTGCCGCGTCTGCTCGTTGTCGGTCATGCCGGCCGAGCGTATCGCCAGCGTCACCCGGGCCGAGAGGTCGCTGAGCGAGACGACATCGTCGTTGACCAGGGCGGCAATGCGCGTCTCCTGCGCCGAAGCGCCGCCGAGGCAGAGAAAGAACAGGCACAGGCAGGCCGAAAGGAGCGGTATGGATCGCATTGGCAACGGCAAAGTACGGCTCCGGCGAGGCCCTACGCCCCGCTTCCCGACGCCACCATACACCGGCTGGCCGCGTCTGTCCTCCCCCCAGAGCCGGGTTCTTCGGCTGGGATCCTCCCAGGCGGAACGGGTGTCGCCGCGTCTGAAAATGGCCGGCCATCGACGACCGCCGGGACCGGGGTCTTCCCGCCATGCCGTCAGGCAAGCTTGCGGGGCTACGGGACGCTATTCGATATGGAGAAGACGTTCTCGCTCAGGCAGACGAAGTCGCGATCAAGCTCGGCGATCGTGCGCAGGAAATTTCTGGAGGTTGCCCTGCGCGGCAGCATCCAATCGTGCAGTTCGATCACGATGACGGGAAAGGCCGAAACCCAGTCGGTGTTCATCGAAAAGAGATCGTCCTCGAAACCCTCGATATCGATCTTGGCGATGAAGGGGACGCAGTGCGCCGCCATCGCCAGCAGGTCGGGAGCCGAGACGGCGGCGATCGAACCCTCCGATCCCGGCGCAGAAGATTCTGTCCGATAGCTCCAGGCATCGGCTGCGGGATTGACGATGCGTACGGCGCCGGCATTGGCCGCGACCGCGGCAAGGATCGGTTGAATGTTGCCGTGGCCGGCGATGTTGTCGCACAAGAGCCGGTAGTTGTCCGCAGCCGGCTCCACCGCGATGACCCGGGCCTTGGGCCAATGCTTTGCGAAGTAGAGCGATGCAAGCCCGATGTTGGCGCCCAGATCCAAAATCAGTGGCACGCCGCGATCGATGATCGACGCATAGATGCGCTCGATGTCCGGCCCGCGCGCCAGCCGGCGCAAATCATAGTCGCGCTTCACGAAGATCTGCCGGAAGGTGCGCAGATCGGTCGAGCCGCGCCGCATCCCGACATTCGCCTCGAACCGGCCGTCGCGCGATCGGATGTCGACCCGGTAGTGCTCCGACCTGCCCGGCCATCTCGGCCGAAACATGAACTCGCCCCGATCGCGATAAAGTCGGGCGAGGAGCTTCAGGTCTTTGAGCAAGGACATCCCCTTCGCCCCGCTCTAGAAGCCCACCTGCGCGGGTACCCCGAAATCGCCGATGTTCTTGAACACGAACGAGAGCAGCAGCGTCGTCCCGGGGATGGCGTCGCCGGCGCGGACGCCGGACTGGGTGAGCGAGGTCACGACCGCGAGGCACTCGTCCCGATAGGTGACAGAGACGCCCTGGCTGAGGGTTTCGGTGAGCCCGACGAGCTGGCCCGCAGGGGTGGCCGGCGTTCCCGAGAAATCATAGGTCCCGAGGAGCTGGGTGGACCAGTAGCGCGTCAACCCCAGCGACAGCGACGCCGAGAGCTCCTTGGCCTTCTCCAGCGCGACGGCGCCGGGAATCTGCGCGATCTGGATGTAGTTGAAACCCATCCTAAGGTTCTGTGGGCCGAAGCTGGTGCCGACCTCCTGTCGGCGCATGGCGAGGTCGTTGTAGCCGAGCCGGAAGCTGTAGGTGAAGTTCACCAGCGCGTTCGGGGTGATCGTGGCCCGGCCGACCACGTCGGAAAAATGATGTTCCAGGCCCGAGCCCGGCTCGAAATTGTTGTTGAGCTGCGCCGCATAGCTTTGGCCGATGAGCAGGCGGGTGCTGCCGCCGCCATCGCCATAGATGCCGGTGCGCAGCCCGTAATCGACCCGGTCGCCGCTATCGACCCGGTCGAAGCCGGGAAACCGGTTGGGCACGAACAGGCTGGTGTCGTCGAACTCGAAGCCCTGGCTGTCTTCGTTGGGGATGGTTCCGGGATTGCCGCCGTTGGGCGCCGCGGCCAGCATGACGACCGGCTCGATGGTCTGGCTGTATCCCGTGGCCCGCCTCACCCAGGGATAGCTCCAGGTGAGCGTCGTCTGGGGAAAGACGCGGCCGGCGGTCGCGCTTTGCGCGGTGACGCTGGTGAGCGTCGGGTCCGCCAGGTTGTCCGACTGATAGCCGTTGATCTGGTAGCCGTCGGCTCTGAGGCCGACGGTGAGCTTGTACTGGCCGCCGATCGGATCGGCGAAGGGCAGCCGCCACTGGCCGCCGGTCGAGGCGCGCTGCATGCCGAAGCCGGCGATGCGCATCAGGTTCATGATGTTGCCTTCGACGGTGACATCGCCGCCCAGCGAACCGGCCGGGCCGGTCCAGCGGTAGTCGGCGACCGGCGCGACGATCGGCTCGATGCTGTCGCCGACCCCGGTCTCCAGGCTCTGGAAGCTCCAGGTGCTGATGTTGCCGTAGCTGTTCGTGCCGAAATTCTCGGCGAAGAGGTGGCTCGTCAGGAAGTCGATGGGCGACGGCAGCTCGTAGCGCAGCAGATAGGTCTGATCCGATGCGCGATTGATGTTGGCCCCGGCGCGCCAGTTCTGATTGAGGTCGAATTCGTTCGAGCTGTCGATGTTCCAGCGCGTGCCGCTCACCGGCGTCGTGTCGATGTTGGTGAAGGCCTTGCTGCCGAGCGTGATGCTGGCGTCGGTGCTCGAATAGCCGTTCGCGAAGTGCCGACGGTACTGGCCGCCGAGAAATTCGCCTCCCTGGCTGTAATAGATGGGTTCGATGGTGGCGTCCGAGTCCGGGCTGATCACCCAATAATAGGGGATGCCGAGGCGGTAGCCATTGGCGGTGGAGTTGCCCATGGTCGGGGTGAGAAAGCCGCTGGCTCGCTTCACCGAGGGATCGGGATGGGAGAGGTACGGCGTCCAGAAGATCGGAATGCCGTCGAGCTCCATCACGGCGTCGCGGTATTCGACGATCTGCAGCTGCTTGTCGTGGACGACGTCCTCGGCCTTGAGCTGCCAGACCGGGGCGCGGGTCGGATCCTGGGCGCAGGCGTCGCAGGCGGAATAGACGCCGCGCCGGATCTCGGTTCGGTTGCCGTCGGTCCGCCGCGCGGTATTTCCGGCCACGCGGGTGCGGTCGGCCAGCAGCATGCGGACGTTCTTCAGGAAGCCGTCGCGCATGTTGTCGTGCAGCTCCATGTAGTCCGCGAAGACGATGTCGCCGCTCGGCTGCAGCAGGCTGACATGGCCCGAGGCCGTGGCGGTGTCGGTGCGCTGGTTGTAGGTGACGGTATCGGCGAGCAGGATCTGGTCGCGCTGGGTCAGCTCCACGTTGCCCTTGGCGACGACGAGCCCGAGATCCTCGTCGTACTGCACCTCGTCGGCGCTGAACAGCACCGGCGACTGCTTGGCGGGCGGGCCCGTTTCGGCAGCCGCCGCCGGCAGCGGCGCCGCCGCGAGCAACGTGCCCAGGCATAAAGCGGCCCCCCGACGCATCCGCCTCAACCGTCCTCGAGATGCAGCAGCAGGCTCGCGCCCAGCAGCCAGCTCACCCCGGTCGGCGTCCACGCGGCGAGCGAGACGGGGATGGTCGCTGCGAGGCCCAGAGCGAAGATGACGTTGGACAGCAGGTAGAGCACGAAGCCGCTGATGATGCCGCCGGCGATCATCAGCGTGGTGCCGCCGCGGCGCTGCATGCGCAGGCTGAAGGTGGCCGCGATCAGCACCATCGCCGAAAACAGGAACGGCAGCGCCAGCAGCCGGTTGAAATAGAGCCGATGCCGTTGCGCGCTGAACCCCGAGCTCTCGAGCAGCTGGATGAAGCCGGGCAGCTCCCAGAACGACATGGTCTCGGGCGAGGCGAAGCTCTCCTGGATCTTGGCCGCCGTCAGATTGGTCGGCACCACCATCTGCTTGAAGGGCTCCGGCGGCCGGCCCGGGGTCCAGCGGATGCCGTCGCTCACCTGCCACTTGCCCGAGGCGAGAACCGCGCGCTTGGCATCGATGCGGCCGACGAGCGCCATGTCGTCGAAGGACAGGATCATCACGTCCTCGAGCACGGGATGTTTCGGCAGCAGCCGCTCGGCGTGCACCACCGAATTGTCGCCGTCATTCTCGCTCTGGCGCAGCCACAGTCCGGCGCGCGACAGGCTGAGCTGGTCGCCGGAGCCGCGCAGGACGCGGCCCTCGAGTGCCTCGTAGCGTGACTGCAGGATCGAGGCGATCGGATTGAAGACCGTCACTGTGATGACGCCGATGAAGACCGAGCCGGCGAGCGGCGGCGCCAGGAATTGCCACACCGACACCCCCGCGGCCCGGGCGACGACCAGCTCGTTCATCCGCGTCATGCGCCAGAAGGCCATCATCGTGCCGAAGAGGATGGCGAAGGGCAGGATCTGCTCGGCCATGTGCGGCTGTTTCAGCGCCGCCATCTCCAGCAGCACGAGCAGCGTCGCTTCCGGCCGATTGCCGCCGCGGCGGATCAGCTCGATGTAGTCGAGCAGGAAGACGATGAGCAGCATCGCCAGGAACACTGCCGCGCACCAGGTGAAGAACTGCAGCACGATGTAGCGGAAGAGTGTCTTCCAGGGCGACATGGGCTATTCCGCCGGGGCGGGAGGCGCCGCCAGCCGCGGCGGCATGACGCCGCGGCTGTCGCGCCAGAGCAGCCAGGCGGTGAGCAGGATCGGCGCCAGCACGTTGAGATAGAGGAAGGGAACCGCCGCCGTGGTGCGGCCGGCGAGGTTCTTGAAGGCGATGTCGAGCGTCTCGAAGGCGAAGGCCATCAGCACCGACAGCAGCACGCGCTTGGTCTGGCCGCGCCGGTTGAACTCGCCGGTGAGCAGGCAGGCCACGGGGATGCAGCAGAAGGCGAGGGCGGTCAGCGGGTTGACCAGGCGCAAATTCGCCTCGATGAACCGGCTGGTGTCGCCCCGCCGCCCGCGCTTGAACAGCAGCTCGTGCAGGAACAGCTCGTCCGGCTGCCGGTCGCGGAAATCCTCCGCGTCGCGATAGGCGGCGAGGTCGAGGCTGTACTTCTCGAAGGTGAGCACCGACAGCTTGCCGGTGGTGCGGTCGTATTGCTGCCGGCTGCCGTTCACCATCAGCACGCGCGGGCCGTTGTCGGTGTCGACGAAGGTGCCGTGCTCGGCGACGATGGTGATGGGCTTGTCCGGGTCGCGCGTCTCGTGGATGAGCAGGCCCGTCAGCTCGCCGTTGGGATCGCGCCCTCGTACATAGATCGTGAGACTGTCGGACAGCGTGTTGAACACGCCCTCCTGCAGCAGCACCGAGGCGAAGCGGTTGCGGATCTCGAACTGGAGGTCCTTGAACGCCCGGTTGGCCGCCGGCAGGAAATAGATCGAGAACGAGAGCAGCACGGTAAAGCCCAAGGCGCCGGCGATCAGCGCCGGCCGCGCCAGCGCGGTCTGGCTCATGCCGGTGGCGCGCATGACGATGAGCTCGCTCTCCGACATCAGGCGGTTGTAGGTGAAGAGGATGGCGATGAAGACCGCGATCGGCAGCACCACGTCGATGAAGCGCGGCAGGATCAGAACCGCCAGGTAGAGGAAGAGGCCAAGCGAAAGCCCGCGATTGACGATGAGGTCGATGAGGCGCAGCGACTGCACGAGCCACACCGCCGCCGTGAAGCTCGCGGCGACGAACAGCATGATCGCCAAGGCCTGGCGCAGAATGTAACGGGTTATCCCGTTCATGGCGGCCGATTATAGAAGCGCCGCCGCGGCCGAGCATAGCCCGGATTTCTCCGCCGGCGCGGCCGGCGACGCCGCGCTTGCCGCGGCCCGCGCGGCGTGGAACTCTGCGCCGCGCCGTGGAGCGCAAGAGAGGTGGATGGATGGCCGAGGGTGCCGCCGGCTCGCCGCCGGGCCGGGCCCGAGTTCGTGCTGCTGTTCGCGGCGCTGTTCGCGGTGGCGGCGCTGCCGGTGCTGTCGTGCGACACCTTGCCGCTGTTCGATTATCCCAATCACCTCGCGCGCATGCACATTCTCGTCGCCATTGCGCACTCGGCGCCGTTGCAGCGCTACTACGAGATCGTCTGGCGGCCCCTGCCCAACCTGGCGATGGACCTGACGGTGCCGCCGCTGGCGCGGCTGATGCCGCTCGCCTGGGCGGGCAAGGTCTTCGTGCTCCTGACGCTCTTCCTGCTGGCGGGCGGTGCGGCGGCGCTCAACCGCGTTCTCTTCGGCCGCTGGTCGGCCTGGTCGTGCCTCGCCTTCCTGTTGCTCTACAGCCGGACGCTGCTCTGGGGGTTTCTCAATTACCTCTTCGGGCTGGGGCTTGGACTTTTCGCGCTGGCGCTGTGGATCGCGCTGGCACGCCGCGGGGCGGCGGTGCGTATCGCCGTCGGCGCGGTGTTGGCGTTGATGCTGTTCTTCGCCCATCTCCTGGCCTGCGGTCTTTATGGCGTGCTGGTGGCAGGACATGCGGCGGGCGTCGCCTGGGGCCGGCGCGCGCTGCCGCGCCAGGCCCTGAGCGAGCTGCTGATCGCGGGACTGCCCTTCGCGCCGGTGCTCGCCATTCTCGTGCTGGTGACGCCGGGCAGCGCAGGCGGCACCGTCGCCTATGGCTCCATGCTGCGCAAGATCGACCTGCTGTTCAGCGTCTTCGACAACTACAACCGGCCCTTCGACGTGATCTGCTTCGTGCTCGTCGTCCTGGCGCTGCTGCTCGCCTTCTGGCGGCGCTGGATGCGGCTGGCGCCATCCATGACCGCGCCACTGGCCTTGCTGGGACTGGCATACCTCGCCATGCCCTCCCAGCTCGCCACCGCCTCGGGGGCCGATCACCGGATGCCGGTGATGATGGGGCTGGTGCTGCTGGCGTCGAGTCGCTGGACGGCGCCGTCGCCGCGCGGCGGCAGGCTGTTCCTGGGCGCGGCGCTGCTGCTCTTTCTGCTGCGGCTCGGCGTCGTTGCATTCCACTGGCAGGCGAGCGACCGGGTATATGCCGAGCTGCTGCCCGCGCTCGACCGCCTGCCGCCGGGAAGTCGCCTCGCCGTGGCCTATCCGCCGGATGCGCTCAACTCGCAGCCGACGCCGCTCGTCCACTTTCCCGCCCTGGCGGTGGTCCGGCGCGACGCCTTCGTTCCGACGCTCTTCGCCTTTCCGACGCAGCAGCCGCTGGCGCTGAGGCCGGCCTGGCGGTCGCTGCGCGACCGGCTGCCGCCGGACCGGCTGTGGTCGGCCTTCATCGCGGGCGGCCCGCCGCTCGACGGCGCAGAGCGCGCCGCGCTCGCCGGCTACGACCATGTCGTCTTTGTCGGGCGCGCGCCCTTCCTCGCCCCTTCGGCGCCGCCGCTGCTGCCGGTCTTCGCTGCGCCGCGCTTCGCTCTCTTTGCCGTCGCACCGAGCTCCCTTGACGCGGCCGGCGGCGCCCGATAGACCGGCGCTCGCTTTCGCGGCACCACCTCTCTTCGGTCGATGGAATTGTTGATCCCCAGCTGGGGCGAGCTCGCCGGATGGGGCGGCGTGTTCGTCGCGACGCTTCTCTTCATCGGCCTCGGCCGGCTGGTCACGGCGGGGCGCGCCGCGGCGGAGACGGCGCTCGTCGCCGGCTGGGGTGGCGCCTGTCTGCTGCTGACACTATGGGGTGTCGGCACCCCCCGGTCGCTGCTGGTTCCGGCGGTGCCGGCGATGCTGCTGGGGCTCGTCGGCTGCGTGCTGCCGCGCCCCCTGCCGCGCGCGGCCTGGGGCGGCATGGGGCGCATCCTCGCCGTGAGCCTGCCGCTGCTCGCGGTGATGGCGAGCGCGCGGCCGAGCCTGCCGGACACGTTTCTCAATCTGCTGCCCAACGCCGCCTATCTCTACGACCACGGTTTCTTCCCGGCCGATGATCGGGTGCCCAGCCATTCTTTCCTGCCGGGCGCGCCCTACGACATGCAGCTCGCCGCCTTCATCGTCTCGACCATCGCGCGGCGCCTGGCGCTCAGCGCGATGATCGGCTTCAACATCGTGCTGCAGTTGGCCTTGGCGCTACTGCTGGCGCGGCTGGTTTCCGGTATCGAGGAGGATGAGAGGGCGGTGCCGTCCTGGGGTGCCTCCGCGCTCGGCTTGCTGCTGGCGACGCTGCTCAATCCCGGCTTCGTCACGCGCTATCATCTCTCCGCCTACAGCGAGGCCTCGGTCAGCGTCGCCACCGCTTTCGCCGGCTGGCTCGCCGCCAACGCGCTGGCGCGGCTCGACGCCGGCCGCGCCGCCGCCCGCGAGCTCGTCCTGCTGGCGCTGGTGCTGGCCGCGCTCGTCAACATCAAGCAGGACAGCGTCGCCATTGCCGCCGGCCTGGTCGGCACGGCGCTGCTGCTGACCCTGCTGCAGAAGCCGGGGAGGCGTGGCCGCGCGGTTGCGTCGCTGCTGCTCGCGGCGCTGCCGGCGGCGGCGCTTTATCTCGCATGGCGCCTCTATGTGCTGCGCCATTTCGCGGTCGGCGAGCTCAAGTTCCTGCCGTTCGCGCAGTGGCAGTTCGACCTCATCCCGGCCATCCTGCGCAGCATGGCCGCGGTCGTGGCGGAGAAGGTGCTGTTCTTTCTCGCCGTGGCGCTGGCCCTGGGCGCACTGGTCCGTCGCTGGCGCCGGCACGGCCTCGATCGCGCCACCACCGTGGCCGCGCTCTTCGCCGGCGTGACGCTGTTCTACAACGCCGTTCTCTTCTTCACCTATATCGCGCATTTCGACGGCGAGATGGGCGCCTCGGCGCATTCCTACTTCCGCTACAACACGCATCTCGCCCCGCTGCTGATGGTCAGCCTCGTGCTGCTGCTGCGCGAGTCCGCCTGGTCGCGGGGCTGGACGCTGGCCGGCGCGGGACGGGCGGCGGCGATCGCCGTGGCGCTGGCGAGCCCCATCCTGTTCTTCCCGTTTCTGCGCTTCGATCTCGAGGAGCCGCAGCAGCGGGCCTGGATGCTGGCGGCGGCGGCGGAGCCGGCGCTCGACCAGGACCGGCGCCTGGCGCTGCTGCTGCCGGGGGACAACGATAGTCTCGCGACGATGCTCGACGCCCTGATCCGCTTCACCCCGCCGCGCCATGTCGATGCCGAGCTCTTGCCGGTCGAGCGGCTGGCGCCGGAGACGCTGGACCGGCTCGCCGCCGAGGGATATCGCTTCGCGCTGCTCTCCTGCGCGCCGCCGGGTTTTGCCGGCGTGCCGCCGGCGCATGGCGCCCTGCTCGAGCGCCGGGAAGGGGAGTGGCGCCCGGTCTCGATCTGGACCTATCCCGCCGGCCGTCTGCCGCTGCGCTCCTCGCATGTCGTGGCCGACGCGCCGCTCTGCCTCTAGCGGCATTCGGCGTCGTCCCGCGGTTGACACGGACCCCGGCGCTGTCTATCGGCGGATCAGCACCGTCAGGGGGACCTGTCATGAGAATCGTCTTTGCCGAGCCCGCGCGGCCCAAATCCGGCACCATCGTCGTGGGCGTGCTCGAGGACCGCAAGCTCTCGCCGACCGCGGCGGCGCTCGACAAGGACACGGGCGGCGCCATCAAGCGGGCGATCGCCGCGAGCCGGTTTACCGGGCGCAAGGACGAGGTGCTGGGGGTGCTGGCGCCGCCGGGGCTGGCGCTCGGCCGGGTGCTGCTGCTGGGCCTGGGCAAGGCGCAGGCGCTCGACGCGGCGGCGCTGCAGGCCCTTGGCGGCAACATCGTGGCGCAGCTCAACAGCGTCGGCGAGAGCGAGGCGGCCGTGGCGCTCGACAAGCTCGACGGCATGGCGCTGAAGCCGGTCGAGGCGGCGGCCAATTTCGCCTATGGCGCGCGGCTGCGCAGCTATCGCTTCGACAAATACCGCACCAAGGAGAAGCCCGAACAGAAGCCGAGCCTCAAGACGCTCACCGTGATGAGCCGCGACAGCGGCGGCGCGCGGCGCGACTTCGCGCCGCTGGAGAAGATCGCCGAGGGCGTGTTCTTCACGCGCGATCTCGTCTCGGAGCCGGCCAACATCATCTATCCCGAGACGCTGGCCGCCGCGGCGCGCTCGCTCACCAAGCTCGGCGTCGAGGTCGAGGTGCTGGACGAGCGGCAGATGAAGAAGCTCGGCATGGGGGCGCTGCTGGGGGTGGCGCAGGGCAGCGCCCGGCCGCCGCGGCTCGTCGTCATGCAATGGAAGGGCGGCCCCAAGGGCAAGGGCGCGCAGCCGATCGCCTTTCTCGGCAAGGGCGTGACCTTCGACACCGGCGGCATCTCGATCAAGCCGGCCGACGGCATGTGGGACATGAAATGGGACATGGGCGGCGCCGGCGTCGTCATCGGCCTGATGCGTGCGCTCGCCGGGCGCAAGGCGAAGGTCAATGCGGTGGGCGTCATCGGGCTGGTCGAGAACATGCCGTCGGGGGCGGCGCAGCGGCCGGGCGACATCGTCACCTCGATGTCGGGCCAGACCATCGAGGTGCTCAACACCGATGCCGAGGGCCGGCTGGTGCTGGCCGATGCGCTCTGGTACTGCCAGGATCGCTTCAAGCCGAAATTCATGGTCGATCTGGCCACGCTCACCGGCGCCATCATCATCGCGCTCGGCGGCGAGCATGCCGGGCTGTTCAGCAACAGTGACGAGCTCGCGACCCGTCTGGTCGAGGCCGGCGCCGCCGTGGGCGAGAAGCTCTGGCGCATGCCGCTGGCCGACGCCTACGACCGGATGATGGACAGCGACGCCGCCGACATCAAGAACATCAGCGGCGGCCGCGACGCGGGCAGCGTCACCGCGGCGCAGTTCCTGCAGCGCTTCGTCAACAACGTGCCCTGGGCGCATCTCGACATCGCCGGCACGACCTGGTCGAAGAAGGACGCGCCCACCGTGCCGAAAGGCGCCACCGCCTTCGGCGTGCGGCTGCTCGAGCGCTTCGTCGCCCAGCATTACGAGAAGGGATGACCGAGATCGGCTTCTATCACCTGCGCAGCATGCCGCTCGAGCGGGCGCTGCCGAGCATTCTCGAACGCGCGCTCGCCGCGGGGCACCGCGTCGTCGTGATGGCGGGATCGCCGGAGCGGGTGGAGCATCTGAACGATCTGCTCTGGACCTATAGCGAGGCAAGCTTCCTGCCGCATGGCAGCGCGCGCGACGGCAACGCCGAGCGGCAGCCGGTCTGGCTCACCGCGACCGACGAGAACCCCAACGGGGCCGGCATGCTGGTGCTGGTCGACGGCGCGAGCTCGGCCCGTCTCGCCGATTTCGCCCGCTGCTGCGACATCTTCGACGGCAACGACGAGGCGGCGGTGGCCGCCGCGCGCGGGCGCTGGAAGGACGCCAAGGCGGGAGGGCATCAGCTCGTCTATTGGGAGCAGAGCGACGGCAAGTGGCAGAAGCGCGGCGGCGAGGCGAGTTGATCGGCCGCGGCGGCGCGGTTATAACCCGCCCAAATCCCCCCTTCAGGAGTTGACCGTCTCATGGCCGTCGAACGCACCTTGTCGATCATCAAGCCCGACGCGACGCGTCGGAACCTGACCGGCAAGATCAATGCCCGCTTCGAGGACCGCGGCCTGCGCATCGTCGCGCAAAAGCGCCTGCGGCTGAGCCGCGACAAGGCCGAGCAGTTCTACGCCGTCCATCGCGAGCGGCCGTTCTTCGGCGATCTCGTCCGCTTCATGACCTCCGGGCCGGTGGTGGTGCAGGTGCTCGAGGGCGAGAATGCGGTGGCGCTCAACCGCGAGATCATGGGGGCGACCAACCCCGCCAACGCCGCGCCGGGCACGATCCGCAAGGACTTCGCGGAATCGATCGAGGCCAATTCCGTGCACGGCTCGGATTCCGCCGAGAACGCGCGGACCGAGATCGCCTTCTTCTTCACCGACGCCGAGATCTGTCCCTAAGGCGAGCGCTGCGCGCTCGCGCTTAATTCACCCGCGGCGTCTCCCGCATCAGGATCGGGCTCGAATGGTGGTGGATCAGCCGCCACTCGCCATCCTCCTTGATGAAGACGTTGGTGGCGGCGAGATTGGCGCCGGTGAGCTCCTCCTCGCATTGCACCATGGCGAAGTCGCCGAAGAGATAGGCGGCATCGTCATGGCACATGATCAGCGGCGCGTCCGGGTTGGAGAGAATGCCGTGCCAGCTTGCCATCACGACGTTGCGGCCGGCGAGGGGAATCCAACCCGGATGAGTGCAGAGCACCATCGCCTTGCGCGCCCAGAGGCGGTCCATCGCCGGAAAATCGCGCGAGGTGAAGGCGCGGTAGAATTCCAGGTTGGCGGCGAGCACCGCGTCGCTTTCGGTCATGGCTGCGGCACTCCTTCAAGGGTTGCCTGCACCAATGATGGAACAGCCGCGGCATAGATGCCAGCACTCCTAGAAGCCGTGGCACCCCTTCTGTGCGGCGAGCCGGCCCAGCGCCGCGTCGCGTTTCCTGAGATCGTCGGCCGCGCTCGACGCCCCCAGCCGCTGCAGGCTCTCGGCGATGGCGGCGTGCTCGGTCGCGATGGTGTCGCAGCTCATGATCGTGCTGGCGGCGACCGGGCCTTCCGAGACGGTGGGGTCGGGACCGCTCGCCGTCGGCAGCGCCGGCCCCGACGGCTGGTCGCCGCCGCAGCCGGCGAGCGCCAGCGCGGCGAGCGCCAGCGCCGGTGCAAGGCGCGCCAGTCTGGCGTGTCCCATAGTCCCCCTCGCGCTCGTGATCGCCCACGATCGCCGAGGGCTCTCAAGGACGCAACTTAACTCTCTGTAAGAGAAGCCGAATCACCAATTCCGGGGCGCGGCCGGCGACGCCCGTCCGGGGCGAAGGGGATTGCCCGCGGCGGCAAACTCCAATACCTCTGATGCCGAGGAAAGCAGGAAGGGACGCCCATGAGCCGTCGCACCGGCGCACAGATCCTGATCGATCAGCTGAAGCTTCACGGCGCCGACACCGTCTTCTGCGTCCCGGGCGAGAGCTACCTTGCCGTGCTCGACGCGCTCTATGATGCCAACTCGATCGGCCTCGTCACCTGCCGCCAGGAAGGCGGCGCCACGATGATGGCGGACGCCTATGGCAAGCTCACCGGCCGGCCCGGGATCGCCATGGTGACGCGCGGCCCCGGCGCCACCAACGCCAGCGCCGGGCTCCATGTGGCGATGCAGGATTCGACCCCGCTCATCCTGTTCATCGGCCAGGTCGCGCGCGAGACGCTGGAGCGCGAGGCGTTCCAGGAGCTCGACTATCGCCGCATGTTCGGCCAGCTCGCCAAATGGGTGGCCGAGATCGATGATCCCCGCCGCATCCCGGAATTTCTCAGCCGCGCCTTCCACACCGCGACCAACGGCCGTCCCGGTCCGGTGGTGCTGGCGCTGCCCGAGGACATGCTCACCGAGGCCGCGGATGTCGCCGACGCGCAGCCCTATATCCGCGCCGAGACCTGGCCGGGCGAGGCGCCGATGGCGCGGCTGCGCGCGCTTCTCGCCGCGGCCAAGCGTCCCTTTCTGCTGCTCGGCGGCAGCGCCTGGGATGCCGACGGCGTCGCCGCGATCGAGCGCTTCGCCGCCGCCAACCGGCTCCCGGTCGGCTGCGCCTTCCGCCGCCAGGACCGGTTCGACAACACCCACCCCTGCTATGCCGGCGATGTCGGCATCGGCATCAACCCGAAGCTGGCGCAGCGCATCGCCGCCTCGGACCTGCTGATCGCGGTCGGCCCGCGGCTCGGCGAGATGACCACCGGCGGCTACACCCTCCTCGACATACCGACGCCCCGGCAGCCGCTGGTGCATGTCCATGCCGATCCCGAGGAGCTCGGCCGCGTCTACCAGGCGGTGCTGCCGATCAACGCCACCCCGCGCGCCTTCGCCCGCGCCGCGGCGGCGCTGCCGCCGGTCGAGAGCGCGGCCTGGGCGGCGGCCACCGAGACGGCGCATCAGGACTTCCTCGCCTTCCGCACGGCGCCGCGCTCGCCCGGCCCGCTGCAGATGGGCGAGATCATGCTGTGGCTCGACGAGCATCTGCCCGCGGACGCCATCGTCACCAACGGCGCCGGCAATTTCGCCACCTGGGTCCATCGCTTCCGGCGCTATCGCCGCTTCGGCACGCAGCTCGCGCCCACCAGCGGCTCGATGGGCTACGGCTTTCCCGCGGCGGTGGCGGCGAAGATCGTCCACCCCGATCGCACCGTGGTCTGCGTCGCCGGCGACGGCGATTTCCTGATGACCGGGCAGGAGCTGGCGACCGCGGTGCAGCGGCGGCTCGCCGTCATCGTGCTGCTGGTCAACAACGGCATGTACGGCACCATCCGCATGCATCAGGAGCGCCACCATCCCGGCCGGGTCATCGGCACCGATCTGCACAATCCCGATTTCGCGGCCCTGGCGCGGGCCTATGGCGCCCATGGCGAGGTGGTGGCCCGCACCGAGGAGTTCGCCGCCGCCTTCGAGCGCGCGCGCGCCGCCGGCCTGCCTACCATTCTCGAGCTGCGCCTCGATCCCGAGGCGCTCACCATCCGCCAGTCGCTGTCCGAGATCCGGGCGGCCGCGCTGGCCGAAGGGCAGTGACGATCACAGGAGGAACCCGCATGGCCCGTTTCGGCAGCTTCGTTCCCGCCGGCGTCATCCCCGCCTGTCTCTTGCCCTTCGACGAGGATTTCGCCATCGATGCCGGCGAATACCGCAAGCATCTGCGCGATGTTGCCGCAGTGCCGGGGCTTGCCGCGATCACCACCAACGCGCACAGCTCCGAGGTGCATGCCTGCAGCCCCGAGGAGCAGCAGCGCGTCCTCGACCTCACTCTCGACGAGATCGGCGACCGGCTGCCGGTGGTGGCGGGCGTCTATGCCGATGGCAGCCTCGCCGCCGCCGAGATCGCCCGCATGGCGGCGCGCGCCGGCGCCGCGGCGCTGCTGGTCTTCCCGCCCAACAGCATGAGCATGGGCGGCCAGCTGCGCCCGGAGATGGCGCTGGCGCATGTCGAGCGCATCGCGGCGGCCGCCGATCTGCCGCTGATCCTCTTCCAATATTCGCTCGCCAGCGGCCTGGGCTATCCGCTCGAGACGCTGCTGCGCCTCGTCGATGCCGTGCCGAGCATCCGGGCGATCAAGGATTGGTGCAATGACGGCATGCTGCACGAGCGCCACATCCGCACGCTGCAGGGGCTGCCGCGCCCGGTCAATGTGCTGACCACCCACAGCTCCTGGCTGATGAGCTCGCTGGTGCTGGGCTGCAACGGGCTGCTGTCGGGCGCCGGCAGCGTCATCGCCGATCTGCAGGCGGCGCTGTGGCGGGCGGTGGAGGCCCGCGACCTCGCCGAGGCGCAGGCGCTGGCCGAGCGCATCTATCCCGTGGTCCAGGCCTTCTATGCGCCGCCTTTCCTCGACATGCACAACCGCATGAAGGAGGCGCTGGTGCTGCTCGGCCGCCTGAAGCGTGCCGTGGTGCGGCCGCCGCTGGTCAAGCTTCCCGCGAGCGAGATCGCCCGGCTCCAGGCGGCGCTCGCCCAGGCCCGCATCACCACCGCCGGCGCCTTCGACCGCGCGGCCTAGCTTTCAAAGCGGCGCCGGGTAGGGCGGCAGCGCCGCTGCGCCCGGCTCACTCCCCTTGCCGAGCGGATCAATCCGCGCGCTTATCCCGCCAGGCGCAGATGGCGCTGGCGCATGCCCTTCAGCACGGTGATCGCGAGCAGCGCGGTGAGCGCGTCGAGGCCGGCGACGATGATGAAGACGGTGAGCCAGCTTCCGGTCTGCTGCTTGAGGAAGGCGGCCGCCGGGCCGCCCAGGATGGAGCCGATGCCCTGCGCGATATAGAGGAAGCCGTAATTCGTCGCCGCGAATTTCGGCCCGAAGGTGTCGGTGAGCGTCGAGGGGAAGAGCGAGAAGATCTCGCCCCAGCCGAAGAAGACGAGGCCGGTGAGCACGACGAAGAGCAGGGGGTTGTCGAGGAAGGCGAAGAGCACCAGGATCGCCACCGCCTCCAGCGCGAAGGCGAGCGCCATCGTCGCCTCGCGGCCGATATGGTCGGAGATCCAGCCGAAGAACGGCCGGGTGAGCCCGTTGGTGACGCGCGACAGCGTCAGCGACAGCGGCAGCGCCGCCATCAGCCCGAACACCATGACGTTGGCGACCTTGAACTCCTTGGCGAAGGGTCCGACGTTCGAGGTCACCATCAGCCCGCTGGTCGACATCATCGTCATCATGACGAAGAGCAGCCAGAAGACCGGGCTCTGCAGCATCTCCGTCGGCGTGTAGCTGCGCCGGGACTGGGTCGCGGCCTGTGCCGCCGTCGGGGCATGGCGCGTCTCGGGCGGCAGGCGCAATCCCAGGGCGGCCAGCACGCCGATCGCGCCCTGGATCACGCCCCAGACGAGCAGGGTGTGCTGATAGCCGCCGCTCTTGATCATGCTGTCGATGGGGAAGCTGGTGAAGAACGCGCCGAAGCCGTAGCCGGCGGCGGCAAGGCCGGTGGCGAGGCCGCGCCGGTCGGGGAACCAGCGCACCATCAGCCCAATGATGCCGACATAGATGATGCCGGTGCCGAAGCCGCCGATGATGCCATAGGTGAGGTAGAGCATCTGGAGGCTGCCGACGAAGGAGGCCAGCACCCAGCTGCCGCCCGACAGGACGGCGCCGGCGGCGATCAGGTTGCGCGGGCCGAAGCGGTCGACGAGATAGGCCTGCAGCGGCGACAGGAAGGTCTGCAGGATGATCAGCAGCGAGAAGGTCCATTGGATCTCGGCGAGCGTCGTGCCCAGCCGCTGATTGAGCGGACCGGTGAACAGCGTCCAGGTGTATTGCGGGCTCGAGATCGACATCATGGCAATGATGCCGAGGACCAGCTGCCACCAGCGCCTGCCGGCCGTCTCGCCGGTTGATACCGCGGATGCGGACATGTGCTTCGTCTCCCTGATTGACTTGCCGGTTTCTGCTGGCGACAGTGCCCCAGCATAACGGCGCTTCTGCGGTTGCGGCCAGCGCATCCTGGCCTTTGCCCGGCGATGCAAGCGGTATGCCAGCGTGCGCCGGAAGCGTCGTCCCGGAGGCTTGTTTTTGGCCGCTTTCACCACCCGTCCCGAGATTCGCGGCACCTTCGGCGTCGTCGCCTCGACCCACTGGCTCGCCTCTGCCGCCGGCATGGGCGTGCTCGAGCGCGGCGGCAATGCCTTCGACGCGGCGGCGGCCGCCGGCTTCGTGCTCCAGGTGGTCGAGCCGCATCTCAACGGTCCCGCCGGCGAGGCGCCGATCCTGCTCTGGGATCGAAGGCGGGGCGCGGTCGAGGCGATCTGCGGCCAGGGCGTGAGCCCCGCCGGCGCCACCATCGCCGCCTTCCGGCAGCTCGACCTCGACCTCATCCCCGGCACCGGTCTGCTGGCGGCCTGCGTGCCCGGCGCCTTCGATGCCTGGATGCGGCTGCTGCTCGAGCATGGCACGCTCCGCCTCGCCGACATCCTGGCGCCGGCGCTGGGCTACGCCAGCGCGGGCTATCCGGTGGTGCCGCGCATCACCGCCACGATCGAGACGGTGCGGCCGCTCTTCGAGGCGGAATGGCCGAGCTCGGCGGCGCTCTATGTTCCCGGCGGCAGGGCGCCCCAGCCGGGCCGGCTCTTCCGCAACCCGGATCTTGCCGCCACCTACCGGCGCCTGCTGGCCGAGGCGGTGGCGGCGACCCCCGATCGCGACGGGCAGATCGAGGCGGCGCGGCGCATCTGGGCGGAAGGGTTCATCGCCGAGGCGATCGACCGCTTCTGTCGCGGCGAGGCGGTGATGGACAGCTCCGGCCGGCGCCACCGCGGCCTGCTCACCGGCGAGGACATGGCGCGCTGGCGCGCCTCGGTCGAGGCGCCGCTCGCCCTCGATTATCACGGCTATACCGTGTGCAAATGCGGGCCGTGGACGCAGGGGCCGGTGCTGTTGCAGGCGCTGGCGCTGCTCGACGCCTTCGATCTCGGCGCCATGGACCCGACCGGGCCCGATTTCGTCCATACCGTGGTCGAGAGCCTGAAGCTTGCCTTCGCCGACCGCGAGGCCTGGTACGGCGATCCCGATGCCGTCGACGTGCCCATGGCCGAGCTGTTGAGCGCGGATTATGCGCGCGAGCGGCGTGCGCTCATCGGCGAGCGCGCCTCGCTCGAGTTGCGCCCCGGCGCGCCCGGCGGGCGGGTGCCGCGGCTTTACGGCGGGCCGACCGGCAGCGGCGCCGGGCTCGGCACCGGCGAGCCGACCGTGGCGCGCGGCGGCGCCGGCGAGCCCACCACCGCCGATCTCGCCATCGATGCGCGCGGCGCCAGTATCGGCGATACCTGTCATCTCGACGTCATCGACCGCTGGGGCAACATGGTCTCGGCGACGCCGAGCGGCGGCTGGCTGCACAGCTCGCCGACCATCCCGCAGCTGGGCTTCGCGCTCGGCACCCGGCTGCAGATGTTCTGGCTGGAGGAGGGGCTGCCGCTGAGCCTGGCGCCGGGACGGCGGCCGCGCAGCACATTGACGCCCTCTTTCGCGCTGAAGTCAGGCGAGCCTTACCTGGCCTTCGGCACGCCCGGCGGCGACCAGCAGGACCAGTGGTCGCTATTGCTCCTCCTGCATCATCTGCATCACGGCATGAATCTGCAGGAGGCGATCGACTGCCCCGCCTTCCACACCGAGCACATGCCGAGCTCGTTCTGGCCGCGCACGGCGAAGCCCGGCCTGGTGGTGCTCGAAGGCCGCTTCCCGCCGGCCACCGCCGCCGCCTTGCGCCGGCGCGGCCATGAGGTGCAGCTCGGCGAGGACTGGTCGGAAGGCAGGCTCTCGGCCTGCGCCCTGGAGCGCACGCCCGAAGGCCCGGTGCTCAAGGCCGCCGCCAACCCCCGCGGCATGCAGGGCTATGCGGTGGGGCGGTAAGGGCCGCTCAGAGCAGGAAGAAGGCCATCAGCAGCAGGGTGACGACGACGATTGCAATCCCCCATTTCAGCAGCCGGGTGAAGCCGATCCAGACTTCCTTGTGGCGCTGCAACTCCTGGTCCATCGTCATCGCATATCCCCCTTCAAGCCGGTCGATTGCCGGATTGGTATAACGCCGGCTCGGCGCTTGGCAAGCGCTCCGGCGCCAGCGCGGCGCCGAGCAGCGCCGCTAGCAGCGGCAGCCACCAGAGCTGGTAATTGTGATGCGCCGCCGGCCCGGCCAGGATGGCGGCGACAATCAGCATCGCCGCCAGGCCCGCGCGCCCGGCAAGGCCGGGCGGGCGCCGCCAGACCGCGGCCAGGACCCCGAGATAGAACAGCGCCAGCGCCGCATGGGCGAGCGCCGCGGCGACCGGCGGCGCGGCGAGGAGCCAGCTCGTGCTGTCGGCCGGCCGGACCAGGTTGAAGAGGATGATGTTGTCGAAGAGCGCCGCCGGCCCCTCGGCCAGGAAGGGCAGCACCGGCAGCAGCCCGAGCCCGATCCCCAGCAGGTAGGCGAGGCGCGCGCGCGGCGCCGCCGGCAGGCAGCAGGGCAGCAGCAGCGCGCCCGGCAGCAGCTTCGCCGACAGCGACAGGCCGAGGCAGAGCCCGGCGAGGAGCGCGCGGCGCTCGGCCAGCAGCAGCGCCGCCAGCATCGGCAGCACGGCCACCGGGTCGGTCACGCCCTTGGCGAAGAGCTGGAACGGCACCAGCGGCAGCGACAGGTAGAGGAGTGCCGCGAGCACGCCGCCGCCGGGGCCCGCGAGCGCGCTCGCCAGGCGGAAGATCAGCCACACCGTGGCGAGATGCAGCAGCAGATTGGTCAGCACGATGCCGCGCTCGCCGAGCGGCGCGCCCAGCGGCAGGTAGGTCAGAAAGGTGAGCGGCAGGTATTTGTAGCCGGCAAAGCGCGCCGTCCCGGTCTGGCTGCGCGCCGCCGCATCGAGCGGCGCGGCATAGGGATCGCCGCCCTTGCGCAGCACCGCCTGGGCGGCCAGCGTCGTCGTCGCCGCGTCGATCAGCGAAGGATGGCGCAGCTCCTTCAGCGCATAGCCGGTCTGGAGCGCGAGCAGCGTCGCCAGCGCCAGCAGCGCCGCGCGCGACGGCCGGCGCTCGCCGGGCTGCCGCCGCCCCGCGGCGGCGATGGCGAACGGCGTCGCCGCCAGCAGCGCCAGCAGCACCAGCGCCGTGTAGCCGCCGAGATCCCAATTGAGCTTCTGCAGCAGCGCCACGGCGATCCAGAACGCCGCCGCCGCGGCGAGCTTCATCCTGCCGCGCCCGGCCACGACTCCATCCGGGTGATCTCGGCCGCCGCCTCGCCGGGACGCGCGACGATGCGGCCGATGCGCCGCACGCGCTCGCCGGCGCCGGCGAGGGCGGCGCTGACGCGCTCGACCGCGCCGGGCTCGACCACCGCCACCATGCCGATGCCGCAATTGAAGGTGCGCGCCAGCTCGGCGCGCGGGATGCCGGCGGTCTCGGCGAGCCAGCGGAAGACCGGCGGCAGGCTCCAGCCGCGCGCGTCGAGCTCGGCCGCCATGCCTTCCGGCAGCACCCGCGGGATGTTCTCGACGAGGCCGCCGCCGGTGATGTGCGCCAAGGCCTTGACGCCGCCGGCGGCGAGCGCCGCGCGGCAGCCGCGGACATAGAGCCGCGTCGGCGCCAGCAGCGCCTCGCCGAGGCTCTGTCCCGGCGCGAACGGCGCCGGCGCGTCATAGCCGAGCCCGGCCTCCTCGACGACCCGGCGCACCAGCGAGAAGCCGTTGGAATGCAGCCCGTTCGAACTCGAGGCCGAGCACGACATCGCCGGGCGCGACCGTGCTGCCGTCGAGCGCCTGGCCGCGCTCGACCGCGCCCACCGCGAAGCCGGCGAGGTCGTAATCGCCCTTGGCGTACATGCCGGGCATCTCCGCCGTCTCGCCGCCGATCAGCGCGCAGCCGACCTCGCGGCAGCCGCCGGCGATGCCGGCGAGGACGGTGCGGGCCGCCGCGACGTCGAGCTTGCCGGTGGCGAAGTAGTCGAGGAAGAACAGCGGCTCGGCGCCCTGCACCACGAGATCGTTGACGCACATGGCGACGAGGTCGATGCCGATGGTGTCGTGGCGGCCGGTCGCGATGGCGATCTTGAGCTTGGTGCCGACGCCGTCGGTGGTCGCCACCAGGATCGGATCCTTGTAGCCGGCCGCCTTGAGATCGAAGAGAGCGCCGAAGCCGCCGAGCCCCGCCTGCGTTCCCGGGCGCGCCGTCGCCTTGGCAAGCGGCTTGATCGCCTCGACCAGGGCATCGCCGGCATCGATGTCGACGCCGGCATCGCGGTAGCTTTGGCTCTTTATGGCGCCCTCGACTGTTATAGGCTATTACCGCGGCAGGCGCGGCACGGGGACAATACTGGCGATGCGCAAGGGTTTGCAATGCTTCTGAGACGCCGGCTGGCGCTGGTGGCGGTGCTGTGCGCGGCGCTCGCCGGAGGCGCCTCGGCGCAGCAATCGCCGCGGCGCTTCGACATCTACACCATCGCGCCGGTGCCGGTCGACGTGACCGCCGCCAACGCCGCCGCGGCGCGCGACCAGGCGATCGTCGAGGGCGAGAAGAAGGCCTTCGATCTGCTGATGCAGCGCCTGACGCTCGCCGGCGACCGCGCCAAGCTGCCGCCGGTCGACGCCACGCTGCTCAACGAGGTCGTGCAGGGCTTCGAGGTGGCGCATGAGCGCCGCTCCGGCGTGCGCTATCTCGCCGATTTCACCGTCCATTTCCAGCCCGATGCGGTGCGCCAGATGCTGCGCCAGGCCGGCGTCGGCTTCGTCGAGACGCCGAGCAAGCCGGTGATCGTGCTGGCGGTGCTGCATCAGGGCGAGCAGACGACGCTGTGGGAGGATCCCAACCCGTGGCGCGACGCCTGGGCGAGCGCCAGCCCGGTGCCGGGCCTGGTGCCGCTGGTGCGGCCCATCGGCGAGCTCGAGGACGTGCAGGCGATCGACGCCGATGCCGCGTCGCGCGGCGAGGATGCGCGGCTGCAGGCGATCTCGCAGCGCTATGGCGGCGGCGACGTGCTGGTGACCCAGGCCACGCTCAAGACCGACGGGCCGCAGCACACGCTCGACATCACCAGCACGCGCTATTCCCCGGGCCTGCCGGGTACCGAGCAGACCTGGGTCGATTCCGTCGCGGCGAAGCCGGGCGAGAGCGACGGCGACATGATGGTCCGCGCCGCGGCCGAGGTGGTGGCGCAGGTGGAGGACGCCTGGAAATCGGCCAACGTCCTCGATCTGAGCCAGAGCGGCACGCTCACCGCGCGGGTGCCGGCGCAGTCGCTCGCCGATTGGGTGGCGGTGCGCGACCGGCTCAGCGGCATTCCGGCGGTGCGCAGCAGCCGGCTCCTCTCGCTCGACCGCGCCGAGGCGCGGGTCGAGATCCGCTATGTCGGCGATGCCGAGCAGCTTCGCTCCGCGCTCGCCCAGCGCGATCTCGATCTCGAGGGCGCCGATCCCGACTGGGTGCTGCAGCGCCGCGCCGCCCCGCCTGCGCCGCCCCGCTGAGGCGCCCAGGTGAACCTGCCCAACCTCATCACGCTCGGGCGGCTGCTGAGTGTGCCGGTGGCGATCTGGCTGGTGCTGACGGGCGAGATCGCGGCGGCCTTCTGGCTGTTCATCGTCGCCGGACTTTCCGACGCGGTCGACGGCTTCGTCGCCAAGCATTTCGACCAGCGCTCGCGGCTCGGCGCGCTGCTCGATCCCGTCGCCGACAAGACGCTGCTGGTCAGCATGTATGTGACGCTCGGCATCTCCCATCACCTGCCGACCTGGCTCGTCATTCTCGTCGTCTTCCGCGACGCGCTGATCGTCGGCGGCTTCCTGCTGGTGGCGGCGCTCGGCCATCCCATGCGCTGGGAGCCGCTGCTGGTGAGCAAGCTCAACACCGCGCTGCAGATCGCGCTCGTCGGCGCGGTGCTGGCCGAGCTGGGGCTCGGCCTCGCGCTCCACCGGCTGGCTTCCGTCCTGGTCTATGCCACCGGAGCGACGACGGTGATCTCCGGCGCGGGATATCTCATGCGCTGGAGCCGGGCGCTGGCGGGCGCGGAGACCGCGCCGTGACCACCGGCCAGCGGCAGCAGGTCTATTTCTGGCTGGGCGCGCTGGTCGTCCTCTTCCTGCTCGTCTATCTCCTGAGCCCGATCCTGCTGCCTTTCGCCGCGGGCTCCGCCATCGCCTATTTCCTCAACCCGCTGGTGCATCGTCTCGAGCGCTGGCGCGTGCCGCGCAGCCTCGCCACCGTGCTGGCGCTGCTGCTCTTCGTGGTGGTGGTGGTGCTGATCTTCGCGCTGCTGGTGCCGCTGGTGCAGGTGCAGGTGGGCGAGCTGTCGAGCCGCATCCCCGGGCTGGTGACCGATGCGCGGACGCGCGCCGAGCAACTCATGCATCTCGTCGAGCAGCAATTGCCGCCGCAGGACGTTGCCAAGCTGCGCGATGCGCTCGGCTCCGGCGTCGGCACCATCGCCGGCTGGATGGCGCGCCTGATCCAGAGCCTGCTGTCCAGCGGCGTGGCGCTGGCCAACCTGCTGTCGCTGCTCTTCATCACGCCGGTCGTCGCCTTCTTCCTGCTGCGCGACTGGGACAAGGTCGTCCGCCGGGTCGACAGCTGGCTGCCGCGGCAATACGCCGTGACCATCCGCGAGCAGGCGCGGCTGGTCGATGCCACGCTCGCCGGATATCTCCGCGGCCAGCTTCTGGTCTGCCTCGGCGTCGGCATCTACTACGCCGCGGCGCTGACGCTGATCCGCCTCGAATTCGGCCTCATCATCGGCATCCTCGCCGGCATCCTCACCTTCATCCCCTATGTCGGCTTCGCCACCGGCTTCGTGCTGGCCCTCAGCCTGGCGCTTCTCCAGTTCGGCACCTTCTCCGGGGTGCTGCTGGTGATCGTGGTCTTCGCCATCGGCCAGGTGCTGGAATCGAATGTGCTGGCGCCGAAGCTGGTCGGCACGCGCGTCCATCTGCATCCCGTCTGGGTGATCTTCGCGCTCCTCGCCTTCGGCAGCGTCTTCGGCTTCCTCGGCGTGCTGCTGGCCTTGCCCACCGCGGCGGTGATCGGCGTGCTCGTGCGCTTCGCCCTGGCGCGCTATCTCGCAAGCCCGCTCTATGATCCGCGCAACCGCCACCCCTCCGCCTCGGACTAGGCCGGCGATGGCGCAGCTGCCGCTCGACCTGCCGCACCGGCCCGCGCTGGGCCGCGCCGATTTCCTGGTGGCGCCCTGCAACGCGGCGGCCGTCGCCTGGCTCGACCACTGGCCGCGCTGGCCGGCGCCGGCGCTGTCGCTCTCGGGACCGCCCGGCAGCGGCAAGAGCCATCTCGCCCAGGTCTTCGCAGCGCGCTCCGGGGCGCGCTTCGTCGATCCGCTGGCGCTCACCACCGCCGCGGTGCCCGCCCTGCTGGGCGATGCGTCGGCGGCAATCGTCGATGACGCCGATCGCGCCGCGGCGGAGCCGCTCCTCCATCTCTACAACCTGCTGGCCGAGCGCGGCGGCCATCTCCTGGTCGCCGCGCGCGAGCCGCCGGCGCGCTGGGCGCTCGCGCTCGCCGATCTCCGCTCGCGCCTCGTCGCCGCCCCCGCGGTGGTGGTGGCGCCGCCGGACGAGGCGCTGATCGCCGCCTTGCTGATCAAGCTCTTCGCCGACCGCCAGCTTCAGGTCGGCGAGGAGGTCGTGGCCTATCTGGCGCTCCAGCTCGAGCGCTCCTTCGCCGCCGTGCAGCGCGCCGTGGCGGCGCTCGACGCGGCGGCGCTCGCCGAGCATCGCCGCATCACCGTGCCGCTGGCCAAGCGCGTGTTGAAGATCGAGGCGGGCTGAGACGCTCGGCGCCGTCCGCTCTACTACTCGGCGCCGCGCAGCAGTGCCTTCGGCAGCACCACCTCGACGAGCTCCGCCCGGCGGCGGTCGAGGGCGGCCCAGGGGATCTCCACCCGGAAGCTCGCCAGCGCGCCGGTGGGAAAATTCCCGAGTCGGTTGATCAAGGGGCCGTTCGAGACTACAGATAGATGCAGCGCCAAGTCATGAAATCCGGGGTTGTGGCCGACCAGCATCACCTCTTTTTCGCCCTCCGGCACCCGGTGAAGCCGGGTGAGGAGCTGGCGGGCGCCAGCGAGATAAAGCCCGTCCTCGAACAGGATCTCGGCCGGCCGCTTGAAGGAAGGCGCAATGATATCAAGGGTTTGTCGGGTGCGCAGCGAGGGCGAGCACAGCACCAGCGTGGGCGCCAGCCGGTGCTCGGCCACCCATTCCGCCATCGCCTCGGCGGCCCGCCGCCCGCGCTTTTCCAGCGGCCGGCCGCGGTCGGCGCCCTCTTCTTCCTGGGGCACCGCTTTGGCATGGCGCAGCAAATGGAGCGTGCTCATGATCCCCGTGCCGCCTGCCATGACATCGCCATGCGGCCGTTATAAACTGCTCGCCCCGGGCAGGGAATGGGGAGCAGGACGTGGCTCAGGCTTTGCGTGCCGCGGCGTCATCGATTGACGCTCAATCGCCGGCGCGATTCATCAATCGCGAGCTGAGCTGGCTTGCCTTCAACGAGCGCGTGCTCGCGGAGGCCGACAGTCCCCGCCATCCGCTGCTCGAGCGGCTGCGCTTCCTGTCGATCTCGGCGAACAATCTGGACGAGTTCTTCATGGTCCGGGTGGCCGGCCTCAAGGGCCAGGTGCTCGCCGGCATCGCGACGCCCAGCCAGGACGGCCTGACCCCGGCGCAACAGCTCGCGGCGATCGACCAGCGCGCCGGCAAGCTGATGCGCGACCAGCAGGTGACGTGGCGCGTGCTGCGCCAGCAGATGGGCGAGGCGGGGATCGGGGTGATCGGGCCCGAGGAGCTGGGGGCCGAAGACCGCGCCTGGCTCGAAGAGCGCTTCATGAGCGAGATCTTCCCGGTGCTGACGCCGCTCGCCATCGACCCGGCGCACCCCTTTCCCTTCATCGCCAATCTCGGCCTGGGCCTGGCGCTGCAGCTGAGCCGGGCCAGCGACGGCAACCGGATGGAAGCGCTGCTGCTCATTCCCGGCACGCTCAACCGCTTCATCCGGCTGCCCGGCAAGTCGGTGCGCTTCCTGCCGCTCGAGCAGATGATCGGGCTCTATCTCGATCACCTCTTCCCCGGCTTCTCGGTGATCGGCCAGGGCATGTTCCGCATCCTGCGCGACAGCGACATCGAGATCGAGGAGGAGGCCGAGGATCTCGTGCGGCTGTTCGAATCGGCGCTGAAGCGCCGGCGGCGCGGCCATGTCATCCGCCTCGCCGTCGACGCGGGCATGCCCGACGACCTCCGCGATTTTCTCGTCGAGCAGCTCGATGCCTCGCCCGAGGACGTGTTTCCCTCCGAGGGCCTGCTCGGGCTCGCCGACACCAAGCAGCTCATCATCGACGAGCGGCCCGACCTGATCTACACCCCCTACAACCCGCGCTTTCCCGAGCGCATCCGCGATTTCGGCGGCGATTGCTTCGCCGCCATCCGCCAGAAGGACATCGTCGTCCACCACCCCTATGAGAGCTTCGACGTAGTGGTGCAGTTCGTCCGCCAGGCGGCGCGCGATCCCGCCGTGGTGGCGGTGAAGCAGACGCTCTATCGCACCAGCGACGACAGCCCGATCGTCCGCGCGCTGATCGAGGCGGCGGAGGCCGGCAAGTCGGTGACCGCGCTGGTCGAGCTCAAGGCGCGCTTCGACGAGGAGCAGAACATCCGCTGGGCGCGCGATCTCGAGCGCGCCGGCGTGCAGGTGGTCTATGGCTTCCTCGAGCTCAAGACGCACGCCAAGGTGTCGCTGGTGGTGCGGCGCGAAGCCGGCACGTTGCGCTCCTATGTGCATTTCGGCACCGGCAACTATCACCCCTATACGGCCCGGGTCTACACCGATCTGAGCTTCTTCACCTGCGATCCCGCGCTCTGCCGCGACGCGCAGCGGCTCTTCAACTACATGACCGGCTACGCCACGCCGGCGACGCTGGAGAAGATCGCAGTGGCGCCGATCAGCCTGCGCCAGCGCCTGGTGGAGCTGATCGAGGCGGAGATCGAGCACGCCCGCGCCGGGCGGCCGGCGCAGATCTGGGGCAAGGTCAACGCGCTGGTCGATCCCGCCATCATCGATCTCCTCTACCGCGCCTCGCAGGAAGGCGTGCAGATCGATCTCGTGGTGCGCGGCATCTGCTGCCTGCGCCCCGGCGTTCCCGGCCTCTCCGAGAACATCCGCGTCAAGAGCATCATCGGCCGCTTCCTCGAGCATGGCCGCATCGTCTGCTTCGGCAACGGCCACAAGCTGCCCTCGGACGAGGCCAAGGTGTTCATCTCCTCGGCCGACTGGATGCCGCGCAATCTCGACTGGCGGGTCGAGGCGCTGGTGCCGATCGAGAACGAGACGGTGCATCGCCAGGTGCTCGACGAAATCATGGGCGCCAATCTGCGCGATCAGGCGTTGTCCTGGCAGCTTCTGCCCGATGGCGAGTATGTGCGGGAAAGCCTGGCACCGGACGCCTTCAGTGCGCACACCTATTTCATGACCAATCCCAGCCTGTCCGGCCGCGGCAGCGCCCTGCAGCGGGCGCGCCACACGCCGCGGCTGGTGAGCGAGACAGAGAAGGCCGAACTCTGAGCAGGGCATTGCGCATGCGCAGCCTGCCGCGACGCGCGTCGCGGGCGAAGCCCCGTGCCGCCCGGCGCGGCACCGTGGCCGTGGTCGATATCGGCTCCAACTCGCTGCGCCTCGTCGTCTATGACGGCGTGCGCCGGGCGCCGCGCACGCTCTTCAACGAGAAGGTCATGTGCGGCCTCGGCCGCAACCTCGAGGCAACCGGCCGGCTCGATGCGGACGGTGTGGCGCTGGCGCGCGAGAACCTGCAGCGCTTCGTCGCGCTGGCGCGCAGCATCGGCGTGCGGCGGCTCGACGTCCTCGCCACCGCCGCGGTGCGCGACGCCAGCGACGGCCGCAGCTTCGTCGCCGAGGTCGAGCGCCGCCACCGGCTCAAGGTGAAGGTGCTGGCCGGCGCCGAGGAGGGCCGGCTCTCGGCCTATGGCGTGCTTGCCGGCATTCCCGAGGCCAATGGCGTGGTCGGCGACCTCGGCGGCGGCAGCGTGGAGCTGGTGCCGGTGGCGGGCGGCCAGGTCGGCGCGGCGGCGACGCTGCCGCTCGGACCGCTGCGGCTCGCCCAGCTCGCCGGCGACGAGCGCAAGCTGCGCGACGCCATCGACAAGCAGCTCGCCAACCTGCCCTGGCTCGGCGCCAAGGTCGATGGCGGCGCCTTCTACGCGGTCGGCGGCGCATGGCGGGCGCTGGCGCGCATCCATATGGAGCAGACGCGCTATCCGCTGCACATCATCCAGCACTACACTGTCCCGCGCGGCGAGGCCGAGGATTTCCTCGACATCATCGCGCGCCAGTCGCGCAAATCGCTGGAGAAGATCACCACCGTCTCGCGCAAGCGCCTGGACGTCGTGCCGATCGCCGCGCGCGTGCTGCAACGGCTGCTGCGCCGGGCGGGCCCCAAGCATCTCGTCTTTTCCGCCTTCGGCCTGCGCGAAGGCCATATGTTCAGCCTGCTGCGCGCCGAGGCGCAGCGCGAGGATCCGCTGCTGGCCGCCTGCGCCGACATGGCGCTCGCCAACCGGCGCTTCGGCGCCGACGGCGAGGAGATCTTCGACTGGACGAGCCCGCTCTTTCCCGGCGAGGGCGAAGGGCGTCGGCGGCTGCGGCACGCGGCGGCGCTGCTGGGCGACCTCGCCTGGCACGAGCATCCCGATTATCGCGCCGAGCAGGCGCTGCACAGCGTGCTCTACATGCCGGCGGCGGGCCTCGACCACGGCGAGCGCGCCTGGCTCGCCGCCACGCTCCACGCGCGCTACGGCGGCGACGGGAGCGGCTTCGACACGCTGCATGCGCTGCTCGACGAGGACGCGCTGGCCGCGGCGCGCATCACCGGCATGGCGCTGCGCCTGGCCTTCACCGTCTCGGGCGGGGTACCGGGGCTGCTGGCGCGCAGCCGGATCGGCTTCGAAGGCAATGCGCTGGTCCTCGCGCTCGGCTCCGATGCGGCCAGGCGCTATGGCGAAAGCCTGCAGCGCCGCCTCGACGCGCTCGGCCGCGCGCTGGGCAAGCGGACCGAGGTCAAGCGCGGTTAGCTGCCGAGGGCCGGAAACGGCATCCGGCGCCCTTTAAGCAATATTAACCATTCTGCCCGACGCTGGGCGTCACGCACGCCGATCGTTCCCAGCCGGGCCAGCGCCGCCGATGAACCCTCATGGCCGTACCTACCGCCGCGTCTTCGTCATGACGGGCGATGATGCCGCGGGTGTGGTCAAGGCGATGGCGGCCGAGATCCATGCCGGGTTCTGCGCCATCGGCATCAATTCGACCCTGCTGCGTGCCGAGGCGTTCCACGAGGCCTTCGCCCGCCCGATCGGCGAGCGCTACGTGATGGTCAGCTTCAACAACCGGCTGAAGCTGCCTTCCGTGCGCAAATTCGGCGTCATGGTCGATCACCCCTGCACGCGGTACGCCGATCTCGTCGAGGGCGAGCCCGCGACCACCACCTTGGGCTGGGTGGACCTCTCCCATCTGCCCGCGGCGGCGGCGCTCGCGCCCGCCTATGAGTTGATCTTCCTGCCGCATGCCGGGCCCGATCCGGTGCCGGAGCCGCTGCCCGCCGCGGAGCGCCCGATCGATCTCTTCTTCTCCGGCATGCTGGCGCCGAGCTGGGACCGCGCCACCTGGCGGGCGCTCAACCCGGCGGCGCCTCCGGCCCTGGTCGAGCTCATTTTCCAGACGGCGGAGCGCCTGGCCGAGACGCTCGAGCCCGTGCTGCCGCTCTTCACTTCCGTCTGCGCCGAGCACGGCATCGATCCCCGGCGCAGCTTCAAGCCGGAGGTGTATTGCTGGATCGTCACCAAGCTCCACGAGCTCGCCGAGCTCTGGCGCCGCAACGCCGTGCTGGAGGCGCTGCCCGACATCGCCATCACCATCGCCGCCAACCACCTCCCGGCCTCGCTCCGCGACCGCAAGAACCTGCGGTATCTCGGCCATGTCGACGATTTCGCCGAGATCCGCCGGCTGATGGGGCAGGCCAAGCTGGTGCTCAACACGACGAACAAATTCCCCAGCGGCTCGCATGAGCGCATCTGGTACGGCATGGCCGAAGGCGCCGCCCTCCTGACCGATAGCAGCTCCTACCTCGATGGCGAGTTCCGTCACCTCGACAGCATGCTGTTCCTGCCGCAGCGGCCGATCGTGGCCGGGGACCTCGCCTACCTCGCCGATCTCCTCCATGACCACAGCCGGCTGGACGCGATCACCGACCGCGCCGCCGCTCTCTACCGCGACAACCACACCTGGACGCAGCGCGTCCGCATCATCGACGAGGCGGTGAACGCGACCGAGCCCGCCGAGGCCGGATGAGCCCCCGGCTGATGGCCCGGCCGCTTCCGCTTCAGGCGACGGCGGCGGCCGGCGCCGCCTGCGGCACCAGATGCGCCAGCCGCGGCATCACTTCCTTGGCCAGCAGCGTCATCGATTGCTGCCACGCCCGCGGGTTCTCCACGTAGTCGAAGCAGAACAGCAGCAGGCAGCCGAAGCCGCCGAGCTCGTGATAGACCTGCTCCAGCCGCTCGGCCACGGTGCGCGGCGAGCCCACGATCCAGTTGTGCCGGCCGCAATACTCCGGCGTCACGTCGTTGTCGCTGACATCGGGGCGGTGCTTCAGATATTCCTTGAAGCCGAAGGCGCCGAGCAGCGGCAGGAAGTATTCGCCGTACATCCTTCCCATCATGCCGCCGACCGAGAGCCGCCACGCCTCGGCATCGCTCTCGGCGACGAACACTTCGCGCACGATGCGCCATTCGCGCCGGCTGGGCCGGCGCCCGGTGCGTTGCGCGCCGGCCTCGACGCTGTCCCAATGGCTTGCGACATAGGCGGGGTTGAGGTTGAGGCTCATCGGGATGAAGCCGCGCTCGCCGGCGAGCTTCAGCGTATCGGAGTTCTTGGAGAGGCCGGCGACGCCGATCGGCGGGTGCGGCGTCTGGAACGGCTTGATGTGCGGCCGCAGCACGCCCAGCATCTCCGCCGGCTTGTCCACCTTCCAGAACTTGCCGTCATAGTGGAAAGGCTCGGCGGCGCTCCACAGCTTCAGGATGATGTCGAGCGCCTCGCGCGTCATCTCGCGGTTCTGGCCGGACATGCCGTCGACATTGAACATCTGCCAGTCGCTCGGCAGTCCGCTCGCCGCGACGCCGAAATTGAGCCGGCCCTGCGCCAGGTGGTCGAGCATGGCGACCCGGTTCGCGAGCTCGGCCGGATGGTGATAGGGCAGCAGGAAGCCGCCGGGGCCGATGCGGATGGTCTTGGTCTGCAGCAGCGCCTGTGCCACCAGCAGGTCGGGCGTCGGGTTGGGCTCCCAGGGCGCGGTGTGGTGCTCGCCGATCCAGGCCTCGCTGAAGCCCAGCTCATCCGCCCAGCGCAGCACCTGCAGGTCCCATTGCTGCCCGTCGTAAAGGCCGCGCTCCGGCGGATGGGACGGCATCGTGAACAAGCCGAGTTGCATGGTCTCCTCCCGATTGTGCCTTCGGTTCCGGCGTCGCTCGGCCGGATGCCTGGGAAGCGTAGGCCGGTCCGCGGCGGCCCGCAACGCGCCTTATTCATACTGTCATGGTCATTGCCTAGCATCGCCCGCGACAGTTCGGTTTCAGCGCGAGGACCAGGCGATGTTTCCAATCCCGACCAGCGTCTTTCTCACCAGCGGCGTCGGCATCCACCGGCATCGGCTCACCGCCTTCGAATTCGCGCTGCGCGCGGCCGATATCGAGCAGCAGAACCTCGTCACCGTCTCGTCGATCCTGCCGCCGCGCTGCGAGCTGATCCCGCTCGCCGCCGGGGTCGAGACCTTGAAGCCGGGCGAGATCACCTTCTGCGTTATGGCGCGCGCCGAGACGGACGAGCCGGGGCGACGGATCAATGCCAGCATCGGCCTCGCGCGGCCGGCCGATCCCGCCATGTACGGCTACATCTCCGAGCATCACGGCTTCGGCATGACGCGGGAGGAGAGCGGCGACTATGCCGAGGATCTCGCGGCGACCATGCTGGCTTCGACGCTCGGCATCGATTTCGATCCCGATTCCGCCTGGGACGAGCGCAAGAAGCTCTACCAGCACAGCAATCTCATCATCGACAGCCTGTCGATCACCGCCGCGGCCGGGGGCGATCCCGCCGGCCGCTGGACCTGCGCCGTCGCCTGCGCGGTGTTCCGCTTCGCCTAAGCGGCGACGAGGGCGAGGTATTCCCAGGCGACGGTGGCGGCGGCGAGCGCGGTGATCTCGGCCCAGTCATAGGCCGGGGCCACCTCCACCACATCCATGCCGCGGAAATTGAGGCCGGCGAGCCGCCGCAGGATCGCCTGCGCCTGCCAGGTGGCGAGCCCACCGATCTCCGGTGTGCCGGTGCCGGGCGCAAAAGCCGGGTCGAGCGCATCGATGTCGAAGCTGAGATAGGCCGGGGCGTCGCCCACCACCGCGCGGATCCGCGCGGCGATCGCGTCGGGGCCGGCCAGGTGGACCTCTTCCGCCGCGAGGATCGTCACCCCTTTGCCCAGCGTCCAGTCATGGACGCTCTTCTGCACCGGCGAGCGGATGCCGATCTGCGCCATGCGGCGGGGATCGACCAGCCCCTCCTCGATCGCATGGTAGAAGACGGAGCCGTGGCCATAGGGCTGACCGAAGCTGTCGGGCCAGGTGTCGACATGGGCGTCGAAATGGACGAGTGCCACCGGCCCGGTCCGCCGCGTCAGCGCGCGCAGCAGCGCCAGCGTGATCGAATGGTCGCCGCCCAGCGCCAGCAGATGCCCGATCCCCTGCGCCTGCTCGGCGATGGCGGCAAGGCTGCCGGCGAGATCGCCCAGCGGCAGGGCGAAATTGCCGATGTCGGCCAGCGCCAGCGCCGCCGGGTCGATCCAGCGCCCGGGATGCGCGCCGTCGACCAGCATGCGGCTGGCCTGACGGATGGCCTGCGGCCCGAAGCGGGCGCCGCTGCGGTTGGTCGTGCCGAGGTCGAAGGGGATGCCCGCCACCGAGAAGGCGGCGTCGCGGTCGGTCCGCGCCACGCCGAGGAAGGAGGCGGGGAGGGCAAAGGTCGGGGTGGTGGACATCGCCTGCTCTCTGCAAGAAGGAAACGCCCGGCGCCGGCGTCGGCCGCCGTCGGAGTGCCGCAGGTTATAGCGCGGTCGGCGTAAGGCCGATGACGGCCGCCGCTATTGCGCCGCTTCGCTGGCGGGGCCGGCACGCACCACCTTGACCCGCTTGCCGGCGGCGGTCAGCGCCAGCCGGCCGTGCTTGAGGTCGAGCGCGTCCTTGCCGAAGAGCTCGGCGCGCCAGCCCTGCAGCGCGCGCACCGGCGCCGCATCGTCGGCGGCGATCATCTCGAGATCCTCGGTGTCGGCGACGAGCTTCTGCGCCACGTCGTTCTCCTCGCTGCGCAGCTTCAGCAGCACGCGCAGCAGATCGACCAGCGGGCCGATCCCCGGCGGCGGCTCGCGGCGCGGCGGCGGCACCGGGTACTCGCTCTCCGGCAGCGCCAGCACGCGCTGGACCGCGGTCAGCACCTCGCCGCCGAGCCGGCCCTCGGCGAAGTTCTTGCCGAGGCCGCGGGTGCGCGCCAGCTCGGCGACGGTGACGGGCGCATGGGCGGCGATCTCGAGGATCGATTCGTCGCGCAGCAGCCGATTGCGTGGCAGGTTGCGCTGCTGCGCCGCGACCTCGCGCCAGGCGGCGAGCTCGCGCACCAGCGCCAGCAGCTTGCGGTTGTTGCTGCGCAGCTTGAAGCGCCGCCACGATTCCTGCGGATCCTGCCGGTAGGTCGCGAGGTCGGTGAGCACCGCCATCTCCTCGGCGAGCCACTGGGTGCGGCCGCTCTTGGCCAGCCGCTGCGCCAGCTTCTCGTAGACCGTGCGCAGCGGCACCACGTCGGTCAGCGCGTAGTGCAGCTGCCGCTCGGTGAGCGGACGATGCGCCCAGTCGGTGAAGCGCGAGGATTTGTCGATCTGCGCGCCGGCGAGCCGCCCGGCCAGCGTCTCGTAGCTCACCGCGTCGCCGAAGCCGCAGACCATGGCGGCGACCTGGGTGTCGAAGAGCGGCGCCGGCACCGCGCCGGCCAGGTTGACGAAGATCTCGATGTCCTGGCGCGCCGCGTGGAAGACCTTGAGGATACGGGTGTCGGCCATCAGGGCAAGGAGGGGGCCGAGGTCCATGCCCGGGGCCAGGGGGTCCACCGCCGCCGCCTCTTCCGGCCCGGCGATCTGCACCAGGCAGAGCTGCGGCCAGTAGGTCTTGTCGCGCATGAACTCGGTGTCGACGGTGACGTAGTCGGCATTGGCCTGGCGCTGGCAGAAGGTGGCGAGCGCGTCGGCAGAATTGATCAGAACCATACCGTGCTATACACCGAAAGTTGCTCCCGTCAAACTGAGGAGGCGCCCCGGCGTCGCCCGGCCGGCGGGGGCGCTCCGGCCGGCCGGAAGCGCTTGACAAAGCCCCGCTTCCGTGTGTTTTTGCCCATCCTTTTATGGCTAGCGGATGCGCGCCGATGCATGTCTATCGCACCCACACCTGCGGCGAGCTGCGCCTCGCCCATGCCGGCCGCCCCGTGCGGCTGTCGGGCTGGGTGCATCGCAAGCGCGATCACGGCTCGCTGCTGTTCATCGACCTGCGCGACCATTACGGCCTGACGCAATGCGTCATCGACCGCTCGAGCCCGATCTTTGCGCTCGCCGATGCGCAGCGGCTGGAGAGCGTCATCACCGTCTCCGGCACGGTGGTCGGGCGATCGCCCGATACCGTCAATCCCAAGCTGCCCACCGGCGAGATCGAGCTGCAGATCGCCGAGCTCACGGTGCAGGCGGAGGCCGAGCCGCTGCCGCTGCCGGTCAACACCGAGGCGGACTACCCGGAGGATATCCGGCTCAAATACCGCTTCCTCGATTTGCGCCGCGACAGCATCCACATGAACATCGTGCTGCGCTCCCAGGTCATCGCCTCGATCCGCCGGCGCATGATCGAGCAGGGCTTCATGGAGTTCCAGACGCCGATCCTGACGGCGAGCTCGCCCGAGGGCGCGCGCGACTACCTCGTGCCGAGCCGGTTGCATCCCGGAAAATTCTACGCCCTGCCGCAGGCGCCGCAGCAGTTCAAGCAGCTGCTGATGGTGGCGGGCTTCGACCGCTATTTCCAGATCGCCCCCTGCTTCCGCGACGAGGCGAGCCGCGCCGACCGGTCGCCGGGCGAGTTCTATCAGCTCGATTTCGAGATGTCCTTCGTGACGCAGGAGGACGTCTTCGCCGCCATCGAGCCGGTGCTGCACGGCATCTTCGTCGAGTTCGGCGGCGGCCGGGCGGTGACGCCGCCGCCTTTCCCGCGCATCACCTATGACGACGCGCTGCTGAAATACGGCAGCGACAAGCCGGATCTGCGCAATCCGCTGCTGATCTCGGAGGTCGGCGAGGTGTTCCGCGGCTCGGGCTTCAAGGTCTTCGCCGGCGCGGTCGAGAGCGGCGCCGTGGTGCGCGCCATCGCCGTGCCGGGCGTCGCGAGCCAGCCGCGCAGCTTCTTCGACAAGCTCAACGACTGGGCGCGCGGCGAAGGCGCGCCGGGGCTCGGCTACATCGTCTTCGCCGAGGGCGCGGCCAAGGGGCCGATCGCCAAGTTCCTCGACCCGCCGCGGCTCGAGCAGCTCAAGGGGTTGACCGGGCTCGGCGACGGCGATGCCGTCTTCTTCGTCTGCGACAAGAAGGCGCCGGCGGCAAAGCTCGCCGGCGCGGCGCGCAGCAAGATCGCGCTGGAGCTCGGCCTGGTCGCGGGCAACGACTTCAAATTCTGCTGGATCGTCGACTTCCCGATGTACGAGTTCAACGAGGAGACGCGGCGCATCGATTTCAGCCACAACCCGTTCTCGATGCCGCAAGGCGGGCTCGAGGCGCTGCTGACGCGCGACCCGCTCACCATCAAGGCGTTCCAGTACGACATCGTCTGCAACGGCGTCGAGCTCAGCTCCGGGGCGATCCGCAACCACCGCCCCGACATCATGTACAAGGCCTTCGAGATCGCGGGATATTCGGCCGCCGAGGTCGAGGCGCGGTTCGGCGGCATGCTGAACGCGTTCAAGTTCGGGGCGCCGCCCCATGGCGGCTCGGCGCCGGGCATCGACCGCATCGTCATGCTGCTCGCCGACACGCCCAACATCCGCGAAGTCGTCGCCTTCCCGATGAACCAGCAGGCGCAGGACCTGCTGATGCAGGCGCCGTCCGAGGTGCCGCCCGAGCGGCTGAAGGAGCTGCACATCCGCCTGGCGCTGCCGCCGACATCGTCAAAGGGCTAGGGTCCGGACTCAATTAGCCTAAGCTCGATCGGCGCGGCTCCCGCCGTTGCTGACGCAACGGCTGACGCCGCCTCGGACGAATTCGCTGCGCGAATTCGCCTAGGGTCCGGCGTTTTTCTTGCTTTGTTCCGCCACTTCGGCGAGAATTGGCGTGCCGAAACCGCTGAGGCGGGGTCCTTGCGCACCTTCCGGGGGTTGCTTGCGCCGCTGCTGCTGCTTCTGGCAGGCGGCTGCGCCGTGCCGCCGGCCGTCAGCGTCGCCTCCCTGGCCGCCGATGGCGTGAGCTACGTGACCACGGGCAAATCGGTCACCGATCATGGCATCTCCGCCGCCACCGGCCATGATTGCGCGCTGCTCCGCCCGGTGCTTGCCGACAAGCCGGTCTGCGACACCACGCTCGGCGAGCGCGGCCGGGAGATCCCGGTCGAGCAGGGCCAGGCATCGGTGCCGCGTCCCGATGCCGTGGCGCCGGCGCCGCCGGCCGCGCCCAGGACCCGCTATGTCACGGTCGGGAGTTTTCTCGATCTCGCCAATGCCGTGCGCGTGGCGGCGCGCTATGCCGATCTCCACGCGGCCATTGCCCCGGCCGAGGTCAAGGGCCGGCATTTCTACCGCGTGACGGTGGGGCCACTGTCGAGCGAGGAAGCGGCGGCGCTCGAGCTGCGGCTCGCCGCGCTCTGACGTGTCCGACAGCGGCTCAGGTGCCGCGGGTCGCCCGCTTCTGCGCGTACATCGCCATGTCGGCGCGGTGCAGCAGCGCCTCCTGGTCCTCGCCGCCGTCATAGACGGCGAGGCCGAAGCTGGCGTTGAGCGGGATCGGCACGCCGTCGATCTCCGGCGGCGCGTTGTTGAGGCTGCGGCCGAGATAGAGGCATTTGCGCCGGGCATTGGGCAGGGTCGCGCCGATCAGCAGCAGCGCGAACTCGTCGCCGCCGAGGCGGCCGACCACGTCGTTCTTGCGCACCCGGCGGCGCAGCCCGGCCGCCACCTGCCGCAGCACCTCGTTGCCGGCGCGGTGGCCGTAGAGGTCGTTGACCGCCTTGAAGCCATCGAGGTCGCAGACGATGAGCACGCCCTGTGGGCCGCCGCGCGAGGCGGCGGCGATCGCCCGCGTCAGCTCCAGCACGAAGCCGCGGCGGTTGAGCACGGTGGTGAGCTCGTCGGTGACCGAGAGGCCCTCGAGATAGGCCAGGCGCTCCTCGAGATCGGCGATGCGCTGTTCGGCCGCGGCCGCGGCGGCCAGCGCCCAATCGAGCAGCGCCGGCTGATCCTCGGGACCGGGCGAAGGGATGGGGACGAGGCGGGTGATGCCGCCTTCATCGGTGTGCCAGCGAGTTTCCGCGGGGAGAGGCATGGTCTCGTCCTCGACTGTGTTCGCGGGCATTTTCGCAAAAGCCGTGCCAGCGGCTTGATGTCGGAAAATCAAGGATTTCCGCGATTCCCGTGCTGGGCAAAACCTGCCGGGCGGCAGCGGCTGCCGGCAGGCCGTGCCACGCCGCGCCGGCTCCCGCTACTACCTTCGCCGCGTGAAGCATGACATACTCGACGCCCTTGCCTTGCCGGCGCACCACGCCATCGGGATTGCTTGAATGAGTTTTCGGCCCGCCTGCCTCATCGGACTCGTCGCCTTCGCCTGCTCCGCCGCGCCGTCGTTCGCCGTCGAGATCTCGCCCCATCGCGCGCTCTACACCCTCACGCTCGGCTCGACCCGATCCTCGAGCGGCGTGGTCGGCGCCAACGGCGCCATGGTCTATGAGTGGGGCGAGACCTGCGAGGGCTGGACGGTGCAGCAGCGCTTCCGGCTGCGCCTGGAGTATTCCGAGCAGGGCAATGTCGAGGTGAGCTCGACGCTGGTGACCTGGGAGTTGAAGGACGGGCTGCGCTATCGCTTCAACGAGCGGCGGCTGCGCAATGGCGAGCTCGACGAGGAGATCAAGGGCGAAGCCAAGCTCGACGGCCCCGACAAGGGCGGCTCGGCCGAATTCACCAAGCCCGAAGCGGCGAATTTGACCTTGCCGGCCGGCGTCCTCTTCCCCACGGCGCATACCGTGCTGCTGATCCAGCGGGCCCAGGCAGGCGACCAGTTCGTCGCGCGCAAGGTGTTCGACGGCGCCACGGTGGAGAATGCCGGGCAGATCACCGCGGTGATCGGTCCCGAGCTCAAGCCCGGCGACAAGAACGCGGGCGAGACGCTGCCGAAAAGCCCGCTCCTCAACCGGCCGTCCTGGCGCATGCGGCTGGCGTTCTTTCCCGCCGACAGCAAGCAGGAGCAGCCGGATTACGAGCTCGGCATGCGGCTTCTGGACAATGGCGTCTCGCAGGACATGACGCTCGATTACGGCGACTATGTCATCCGCGCCAGGCTCGACGACATCGAGGCGCTGCCGCGGCCGAGCTGCTGAGCGTCGCTCCGTCGTCATCGGCAGCCGAGCCGCCGGCGGATCGTGCCGCCGCGCAATCGCGGCAGAGCTTGGTCACGGCGCCTCGTCCGGGCCCCAGAGCCAAGCGGCGCCGCGCACCCCGCTGGCGTCGCCGTGACGCGGCGGCAGCAGCCGGGTCGCGACGCTGTCCGAGAACACGTAGGCGCCCCAGAGCAGCGGCACGCGCCGGTAGAGGCGCTCGATCCGGCCGAGCCCGCCGCCGAGCACGATCGCCTCGGGATCCAGCAGGTTGATCACCGTCGCAAGCCCGCGGGCAAGCCGGTCCTCGTAGCGCTCGAGGCTCGCCGTCGCCGCTGCGTCGCCGGAAGCGGCGCGGGCGGCGATGGCGGCAGCGTCGACGGCCTCGCCGGTCGCCCGCCGATGATCGAGCGCCAGGCCGGGACCCGACAGGAAGGTCTCGATGCAGCCGTTCTTGCCGCAATAGCAGGGCGGACCCGGCCGCTCGGCATCGCCCGGCCAGGGGAGGGGGGAATGTCCCCATTCGCCGGCGATGGCATTGGCGCCGGTCAGCAGTTTCCCGCCGATGACGATGCCGCCGCCGACGCCGGTGCCGAGGATGACGCCGAACACCGAGGCCGTCCCGGAAGCCGCCCCGTCGATCGCCTCGGAGAGCGCGAAGCAATTCGCATCGTTGGCAAAGCGCAGCGGGCGCTCCAGCGCCGCGGTGAGATCGCGATCGAAGCGCCGGCCGTTCAGCCAGGTCGAATTGGCGTTCCGGATCAGCCCGGTGGTCGGCGACAGCGAGCCCGGAATGCCGATCCCGACCGTGCAGCGCCGGCCGAGTCCCGCCTCGATCTCGGCGACGAGGCGCCGCACCGCGTCGATCGTGCCGGCATAATCACCCGCCGGAGTTGTGGCGCGCATCTCTACTTCGACGGTGCCGTGCCGATCGAGCGCGGCCGCCGCGATCTTGGTGCCCCCGAGATCGATCCCGATGCGCATCGCCGGCCGTCCCGCCTTTTCCGCGACCCTCGTTTGAGGGGATGCTCAAAAGTTACGAAATCTTAAGGTAAACCAAACTATAGGTATCAAAGCGCGGGAAAAGCGTGGAATTGTGAGGCCGCCGAGCTGGGGCCCCGTGTTGCGGCGAGTGTCGTTCTGGTCACGAGAAGGCAAGGATATTCCAATGAGCAAACGTGTTCTCATCGTCGAGGACAACGACCTCAACATGAAGCTCTTCCATGACCTGCTGGAAGCGCATGGCTATGCCACGCTGCAGACCAAGGACGGCATGGAGGCGTTGAAGCTCGCGCGCCAGCATCATCCTGATCTCATCCTCATGGACATTCAATTGCCCGAGGTATCCGGCCTCGAGGTGACGAAATGGATCAAGGAGGATGACGACCTCAAGATGATCCCGATCATCGCCGTCACCGCCTTCGCCATGAAGGGAGACGAGGAGAAGATCCGGGAAGGCGGCTGCGAGGCCTACATCGCCAAGCCGATCTCGGTAGCCAATTTCCTGCAGACCGTCGAACGTTTCCTGAGCTGAGAGCGAGCCCATGTCGGCGCGGGTGTTGGTTGTCGATGACGTTGAGGTCAACGTCCGCCTGCTCGACGCCAAGCTGTCGAGCGAATACTTCACCGTGATCACCGCCTCGGGCGGCCGCGAGGCGCTCGACCTGGCGAGCAGCGATCATCCCGACATCATCCTGCTCGACGTCATGATGCCGGAGATGGACGGGTTCGAGGTCTGTCGCAAGCTCAAGAGCGATCCGTCGACCGCGGATATCCCGGTGGTGATGGTGACGGCGCTTTCGGAAGTCGCCGATCGCGTGCGCGGGCTGCAGGCCGGCGCCGACGACTTTCTCACCAAGCCGGTGAACGACGTCGCCCTCTTCGCCCGCGTGCGCTCGCTGGTGCGGTTGAAGCGCATGACCGAGGAGTGGCGGCTGCGCGAGGAGGTCTATGGCCGTTTCGACACCGTCATCGCCGAGCCGCGGCGCGCCGAGGATCTGACGGGCGCGCGCGTCCTGCTGTGGGAAGAGAGCGGCTTCGCCGCCGAGCGCGTCAGCGAGATGCTGCAGGCCGTTGCCACCTCGGTGCTGCGCCCGACCAGCCCCGAGCAGCTGCGCGACATGGCCGACGCCTCGATCGATCTGGTGATCCTGAGCCTGGCCGGCGAGCAGGACGCCCTGCGCCTGGTGGCGCAGCTGCGCGCCCATGAGGCGAGCCGGCTGGTGCCGATCCTGCTCGTCGCCGACGGCGACGAGGTGCCGCGCCTTGCCAAGGGGCTCGACCTCGGCGCCAACGACTACATCGTGCGGCCGCTGGACAAGAACGAGCTCACCGCGCGGGCGCGCACCCAGATCCGGCGCAAGCGACTGCAGGACCGGCTGCAGGACAATTACCAGCGCAGCCTGGCGCTGGCGCTCACCGACAGCCTCACCGGGCTCTACAACCGGCGCTATCTCATGGCTCATCTCGACGGGCTGATGATGCGCGCCGCCGACGGTGCGCAGGGACCGGCGGTGCTGATGCTCGACATCGACTACTTCAAGCGCGTCAATGACGAGCATGGCCATCCCGTCGGCGATGTCGTGCTGCGCGAGGTGGCGGGCCGGATCGCGCGGCACGTGCGCGGCTTCGATCTCGTCGCGCGCTATGGCGGCGAGGAATTCGTCGTGGTCATGCCGGAGACCCAGCTCGCGGTTGCCGCCATGGTTGCCGAGCGGTTGCGCGCGGTCGTCGCTGCCAAGCCGATCGCACTGGGCGAGGGGCTGGGCGAGATCAACGTGACGATCAGCGTCGGGATCGCCGTGACGCGCGAAGGCGGCGACAGCGCCACGGCGGTGCTGCAACGCGCCGACAAGGCGCTCTACGAGGCCAAGGGCCGCGGCCGCAACTGCGTGGCGGGCTCGGTGGCGGAAATCCTGCCGGTCAGCCAGGCTTCCTAGACGGCGCCAGCGACGACGCCGGTGGCGTCGCGCTGGCAACAAAAAAGCCGCCCTCCCGGGGGCGGCTTTCCGTGCGCTCGGGGCAGGCTACTTGATCTTCGATTCCTTGAAGAGCACGTGCTTGCGCGCGACCGGATCGTATTTCTTGAGCTCGATCTTCTCGGTTTTCGCGCGCGGGTTCTTCTTGGTTACGTAGTAGTAACCGGTATCCGCGCTGCTCACGAGCTTGATCAAGACGGTATTGGACTTGGCCATGGTCCGTATCCCTTGAGGCGAAGGCGCACCATAGCGCTCCACCCGAGGCTGTCAAGTGCATGTCGCTTCCCGCGCGCGTCGGCGGAACCCCTGGGAAAAACCCGATGTTGAGGAAGCATCGGCACACCAGCCAAAGGGCACATCCATGCGTCTCGGGGTCGTCGGCGTCATCGCCTTGGGTATGCTTACCGCTGCTTGCGGCAGCAACGAAACACAGCGCTCCGCCACCGGCGCTCTGACCGGCATCGGCGTCGGGGCTGCGGTCGGCGGTCCGGTCGGCGCGGTCGTGGGCGGCGTGGTCGGCGGCGCCGGCGGTGCGTTGATGCCGGAAGGCGCCGACACCATCGCCGAGAATGCCGTACATCAGGAGCATACCGCGGCCAGGAACGAGTTGCATCAGGTTGGCCTGGCGCCGGCGGCGGGATCCTCGCAGGCGCAGGCGCAAGCGCAGGCTCAGACGCAGACGCCGCAGCAGACGGACCGGTTGCGCCAGGCGCAGGCCGAGCTCAAGCAGCAGGGGCTCTATAAGGGCAAGGTCGACGGCGTCCTCGGCCCCAAGACCAGGCAGGCGCTCGATGCCTACCAGAAGCGCGAAGGCCTGAGGCAGACCGCAAGCCTCGATCACGACACGCTGCAGCGCCTGGGTCTTGCCGCCGAGCCCACCGCAAACGCCACCGCGGCCACGGCAAACGGCACCTCGACGCCGCCTGCGCCGCTGAGCCCGTCGGCGCTGCGCGGGCGGCTGCAGCAAGAGGGCTACAGCAACATCAGCGACATCAGCCGCAACTCGGACAATACCTGGAGCGTCCGGGCCGAGCGCGGCAACCAGGAGGTGGCGCTGCGCGTCGACGCGCAGACCGGCCGCGTGATCTCGCAGCACGATCTGGCCGCCGCGGGCACGCAGCAGCCGGCCGGGTCAAGCGCGCAGCCTGCCGACACTGGCGCTTCGTCGAACTCGAGCGGGAACAACACCGGCTCGTCGACCTCCACCGGCAACACCGGCAACAGCAGCCCGAACAGCCCGAACGGGGACAACGCCAACGGCAATACGACCAGCCACTGAGCGCATCTGTCGCGGCGGCGCGGTCACTGCGCCGCCGCCGCCTTTTCCGACCCTAATTGCGCCTTGATCGCGTCGAGGTCGGCCTCGTCGAGCGTCTCCTTCTCCAGCAGCAGCGCGGCGCTGCGTTCCAGCAGGTCGCGCTGCTGCTCGAGCAGGCGGACGCAGCGGTCGAAGCAGCGCTCGACGATGCGCTGCACCGCCTGATCGATGGCGTGCGCGGTCTCGTCGCTGTAGCTGCGCTGCTCCATCGGCGCGGGGATGCCGGGCAGGAAGGCCGGCCGCTCGGCGTCGTAGGAGACCGGACCGAGCTTTTCGTCCATGCCGTAGCGCGCCACCATGTCGCGGGCGATGCTGGTCACCTTGGCGAGGTCGTCGGCGGCGCCGGTGGAGAGATGACGGAAGATGATGTGCTCGGCGGTGCGGCCCCCCAGCAGCACGCACATGCGGTTCTCGAGATCCTCGCGCGTCATGATGAAGCGGTCCTCGCTCGGCCGCTGGATGGTGTAGCCGAGGGCGCCGATGCCGCGCGGAATGATCGAGACCTTGTGCACCGTATCGGTCCCGGGCAGCATCATCGCCGTCAACGCATGCCCCATCTCGTGATGCGCCACGACGCGGCGTTCCTGCGGGTTGAGGATGCGCTTGCGTTTCTCCAGGCCGGCGACGATGCGCTCCACCGCGTTGGTGAAATCGTCCATGGTGATTTTATCCGCGCGCCGGCGCGTGGCGATCAGCGCCGCCTCGTTGACGAGGTTGGCGAGGTCGGCGCCGGTGAAGCCGGGGGTGAGCGCGGCGATCTTCTCGGCATCGATGTCGGGGGCCAGCGTGTGGCCCTTGAGATGCACCTTGAGGATGTCGATGCGGCCGGGCTTGTCCGGCCGGTCGACCAGCACCTGCCGGTCGAAGCGTCCGGCGCGCAGCAGCGCGGGATCGAGAATCTCCGGCCGGTTGGTGGCGGCGAGCAGCACCAGCCCCGAGCGTGAATCGAAGCCGTCGAGCTCGACCAGGAGCTGGTTCAGCGTCTGCTCCTTCTCGTCATTGCCGCCGAGGCCCTGATAGGCGCCACGGGCGCGGCCGAGCGCGTCCAGCTCGTCGATGAAGATGATGGCGGGCGCCTTCTGCCGCGCCTGCTCGAAGAGATCGCGGACGCGGGCGGCGCCGACGCCGACGAACATCTCGACGAATTCCGAGCCGTTGATCGAGAAGAACGGCACCGCGGCTTCGCCGGCGACGGCGCGGGCGAGCAGCGTCTTGCCGGTGCCGGGCGGCCCCACCAGCAGGATCCCCTTGGGCACGCGCGCGCCGAGCCGGCCGTATTCCTTGGGGTCCTTGAGGAAGTCGATGACCTCCTTCAGCTCCTCCTTCGCCTCGTCGACGCCGGCCACGTCGGCGAAGGTGACCTTGGTGTCGGTCTCGACATAGACCTTGGCCTTGCTGCGGCCGATGGCCATGAAGCCGCCGGCGCCGCCCTGGCCCGCCATGCGGCGGATGACGAACCACCAGACGCCGAAGAACAGCGCCGTCGGCAGCACCCAGGAGAGCAGGTCGGTGAGGAAGTTGCTCTGCGCGACGCCGGAGAACTTGACGCCGTATTTCTGCAGTTGCTCGGCGATGTCCGGCGGCACGCGGTTGGTGACGAAGGCGCGCTTGCCGTCCTGCGGCGCCTTGAACGTGCCTTCCATGTAGTTGCCGGAGACGCTTACCTCCGCGATCTTGCCGGCCTTGAGATCGTCGAGGAACACGCTGTAGGGGAGGATGTCCACCTGCGTGGTCTGAACCCAGAGTTGCTGCAGCAGGATGACGCCGATGACCGCGGCGACGACGTACCAGACGTGGAACTGGACGCGCTTGTCCATCGGCTCCTCCCGTATCTCAGGGGTAGATGGTACACGAGCGCCGTCCTGCCAGCCATGCGGTGGGGGGGCGAAAGGAAAAATTAACCAAACCGGCACAAGCTCGCGCCATGCAGCGCCGGAGATTTTCATGACGATGGTCGCCAGCGGCGTGGTCACCTTGACCAGCGGTTCGGCGCGATGCCAGATCGCTCCCGGCGCCGGCGGCGCCGTCGCCGGATTCTGGTGGGAGACGGACGGCCGCCGCATCGATTGGCTGCGTCCGGCCTCGCCGGCCGCCGTGGCGCGCGGCGATGCCGGCGAGATGGCGTCCTTTCCGCTGGTCCCTTACGGCAGCCGCATCCGCGACGCGCGCTTTTTCTTCTGCGGCCGCGAGGTCGTCGAGAGGCCAGCCGACGGCCGCCGGCGCCATGCGCTGCATGGCCATGGCTGGCGGCTCCCCTGGGAGGTGACCGAGCGCGCCGAGGATCGGCTGGTGCTCGAATACGAGCATCCGGCCGCCGCCTGGCCGTGGCCCTACCGGGCGCGGCAGAGCTTCACGCTGACGCCGCAGGCGTTGGAGATCACGCTCGAGCTCGAGAACCGGTCGCAAGCGCTGATGCCGGCCGGCCTCGGCTTTCATCCCTTCTTCCCGCGGACGCCCGAGGCGACGATCGAGGCGCGGACGAGCGGCGTCTGGCTCACCGACGCCGAGCTGCTGCCGACGGAGCATGCCGCCGTGCCCGCCGGCTGGGAGCTCGGCGGCGGACGGCGGGTTGCCGAGCTCGCGCTCGACAACGTCTTCACCGGCTGGGCGGGCGAAGCGGTGGTGACCTGGCCCGAGCGTGCGGCGCGGCTGCGCCTCAGCGCGGTGCAACCGCTGCTGTCCTTCCTCGTCCTCTACACGCCGCGCGAGCACGATTTCTTCTGCGTCGAGCCGGCAAGCCACGTCACCGACGCGATCAACCTCGCGCGCGAGGGGGTGGCGGAGACCGGCTTGCGCGTTCTGGCGCCCGACGCGCGCCGCGCCGCCCATATGAGCCTCCGGCCGGAGTTCTTCTAGCGCGAGGCCGCCGCGCCGCCGGCACGCACCGGGCGCTCGCTGTCGAGCTGGGCCATCTGGGCGGGTGCGTAGCGCTCGCCGGCGGCGGCGCCCTTCGGCACGGCTTCTTCGATCGCGGCGAGGTCCGACGGCGCGAGCCGCAGCGCGAGCGCGCCGAGCGCCTCCGCCAGCCGGTCGCGTCGGCGGGCGCCGACCACGGGCACGATGTCCTTGCCCTGCGCCGCCACCCAGGCGATGGCGAGCTGGGCGACGCTGACGCCCTTGCTCTTGGCGACCTGCCGCAGCTTCTCGACCAGCGCCAGGTTGCGGTCGGCATTCTCGCCCTGGAAGCGCGGGCCGTGGATGCGGAAATCGCCGGCGCCTGCCGCGTCCTTGCGCCAATGGCCGCTGATCAGCCCGCGCGACAGAACGCCATAGGCGGTGATGCCGATGCCGAGGGCGCGGCAGGCCGGCAGGATCGCGTCCTCGATCCCGCGCGAGATCAGCGAGTACTCGATCTGCAGGTCGCTGATCGGATGAACCGAGGCGGCGCGCCTGAGCGTCTCGGCGCCGACCTCCGAGAGGCCGATCGCGCGGACATAGCCGGCCTTCACCATCTCGGCGATGGCGCCGATGGTGTCCTCGATCGGCACGGCCGGATCCAGCCGCGCCGGCCGGTAGATGTCGATATAGTCGACCCCGAGGCGCCGCAACGAATAGGAGAGGAAGTTCTTCACCGCCTGCGGGCGCCCGTCATTGCCCGACCAGCCGCCGGCCGGGTCGCGCAGCGCGCCGAACTTGACGCTGATCAGCGCCTGCTCGCGCTTGCGCCCTTTCAGCGCCTCGCCGATCAGCATCTCGTTGTGGCCCATGCCGTAGAAATCGCCGGTGTCGAGCAGGGTGATGCCGGAAGCGAGCGCGGCGTGGATCGTGGCGATGCTCTCGGCGCGATCGGCGGGACCATACATGCCGGACATGGCCATGCAGCCGAGGCCGAACTCGGAGACGCGCGGCCCCGCCGCGCCAAGCTGACGATGATCCATGGCGGTTCTCCTCTGTTCGGCCGTGAACGACATCCCGGCCTGTCCATCATAGCGGTCTTCGAGAAGGCGCGAGGCGGGCGCTCCTAGCCGCGCTGTCGCAGCGCGGCTTCCGCCGTCACGGCGAGCGCGAGGCGCAGCGCCCGCTCCATCACCGCGTAATCCATCGAGGCGAAATCCGCGCGCTGATGGATCTCGAGCCGGCCGGAGCGCGCTTCGGCAAGCATCTCCGCCACCTGCTCGGTGAGATAGGGGAGGTGGATGAAGCCGCAGGGGATGTTCCAGCCGCGCCGTTCGACCGCGGCGAGCAGCGTATAGAGCGTGGCGTTGCAGAGATAGGTCCCCGCGGTCGTGGACAGCCGCGCCGGAATGCCGGCGGCGATCAGCGCCTGCTCGATCGCGCGCAGCGGCAGGGTCGCGGCCAAGGCGGTGGTCCCCACGGGTGCAATCGCCGCGTCCTCCAGCCGTACGCCGGCGTTGTCGGCAATCTCGAAATCGGCCAGGTTGAGGCCGAAGCGCTCGAGCCGGATCATCGGCTCGCCGGGCCAGAGGCCCAAGGCGATGACCAGCTTCGGCCGGACCGCGTCGAGCATCGCCTCGATCCGCGCGGCCAATCCGGCGAACGCCACCGGCAGGCCGCGGCCGACGACATCGAAACCGCCGATGCGCACGCCATCGAGCGCCAGCGCCAGCTTGGCCGAGGGATTGAGCGCGCGCCCGCCATAAGGCTCGAAGCCGGTGATGAGCGCGGTTTCGGCCATGCTGGATTTCCTGCGGAAGATCGCCCGTGCCTCATTTTGACGAGTGGAACCGTCGGGGGTCAACCCGTCGGGCTAGATCGTCCGCGCGTCCGCGCCAAAGAGGGACAGGGTCCCCTGGAACGCGCCCAACCGCAAATTACATTTCTCACGGGAACCCGGAGCGGGCTCCCGCCGATTGTAGATCGTGGATAGTCCGGCTGCTGCGAGGGAGCTGCGGCGTGGCGTATCTGGATCTGGGCTGGGCGGTGCGCGGCGTCGACTCCCTGTTGCGGCTGCGGCAGGGCATCGAGGAGTTCACCGAGGACGAGGAGTGCCTTTTCCGCGTCTCGCGCGAGCCGGCGGGCCGCAGCGTGTCGCTGTCGGATGGCACCGAGATCGCCGAAGGCGAGCCGCTGCTGCACCTCCACTTCTGGAACGAGCATTTGCCGATGATGCCGAGCGAAGGGCCGAGCCCGGCTTGGGCGGCCAGGCTCAAGCGTCGCATGCGCGCCTCGCTGATCGCCGTCGCCGCCTATGTCGAAAGCGAGCGCAGCCTCGACGCGGTCAAGGCGCTGCACGGCGCTCCGCCTTTCGGCAGCCGGCTGGGCCCGATCCAGATGGTGCGCACGGCGCATCGCTTCGGTTTCGACGTGATCGAGGCCGGCGCCTCGCGCGAATGGCGCGAGCGCATCCATGTCGTGTTCGACAGCATGCTGCTCTGGGGCCTCGCCTACGCCTTCAACCCGGCCGGGCTCAAGACCAAGGGGCTGCTCCGGCACCGGCATCGGCTCTGGATTTCCCGGCGCAAGCTGCTGCAGCGCTACGGTAGCGGGCTCGACCTCGCGCCGCGTCGCGCCGACCCGTTCTGATCCGGTGGATTCGGCAATCATCGCTGCCGCCGTCGCGCTGGTCTGGGCGGCGGTGGTCGCTTGGCTGATCGCCCGCGCGGCGCGCCAGTATCGCGGCTACGAGGTGCTGCGCGCGGCGCCGCTGCCGGGGAGGGCACCCTCGGTCGATGTCGTGGTGCCCGCGCGCAACGAGGCCGATGCGATCACGCGCTGCCTCGCCGGGCTCGCGGCGCAGGACTATCCCGCCGCCAATCTTGCCGTGACCGTGGTCGATGACGGCTCGACGGACGCGACTGCGGCGCTGGCGCGCGGCGTCGCCGCCCGCGACGGGCGCATGGCCGTGATCGAGGCCGGGCCGTTGGCGCCCGGCTGGACGGGGAAGACGCATGCCTGCTGGCAGGGGGCGGCGCGCGGCCGCGGCGAGTGGCTGTGCTTTATCGATGCCGATACCACGCCGCGGCCGGAGCTGCTGCGCGCGGCGCTCGCCGCGGCGCTGGAGCGGGGCCTCGACCTGCTGTCGCTCGAGCCGCGGCAGGAGCTGGTCAGCCCGTGGGAGCGCCTCATCCTGCCGGCGGGGCTCTGCGCGCTGGGCTTCGCCGGCGATTTGCGTCGGACCGGGGATCCCGAGCATGCCGAGGCAGCGGCCAACGGACAGTTCATGCTGCTGCGCCGCGCCGTCTACGAACGCGTCGGCGGCCATCGCGCGGTGCGCGGCACGGTGGCCGAGGACAGCGCGCTGGCGGCGCGGGTCAAGGCGGCGGGCGGCCGGATCGCGGTGATGGGCGGCGCGGCGCTGATCGGCGTCCGCATGTATCGCAGCCTGCCGCAGCTCTGGGAAGGGCTGACCAAGAACGTGACCCTGACCTTCGGCGGGACGCGCCGCACCGCGATCATCGCGGCGCTGGGGCCGTTGCTGGCCTGGTCGGCGCTGGCGCTGCCGGCGGCGCTGGCGCTGAGCCTGCCGGCGGCGCCGTCGCTGCCGGCACTGGCCGCGCCGGCCGTCGCCGCCGCGGCGTCGTTGGCGCTGGTCGGGCTCCACATCGCGGCGGCGCGCTATTTCGCCATCCCGCTCTGGTACGGGCTGCTCTTTCCCGTGGGCTATACGCTTGCCGCGCTGCTGGCGGCGGAAGGCATCGCCGCGCGCCGCCGGGGCCGCGTCGCCTGGAAGGGTCGGCTCTACCCCACCGCCGCCGATCCCGGCGACTGAAGGGAGCGCCCTTGGCCCAGGAACGCCGCGCGCCGGTCAATGGATGGGCGGTGACGCTTGCCGTCGCCGCGGTGCTTGCCTTGCTCTACGTCGTGCGGCTGGCGGTGCTCCCCTTCCTCATCGCCGCCGCGATCGCCTACGCCGCGCGACCGGCCGTTCACTGGCTGGGTCGCCGCTTCGGCCTGTCGCGCACGGCGGCGGCGCTGGTCACATTTGCCGCGATCATGGCGCTGCTGGGCGGGCTCGGCTACTGGGCGGTCGAAACCCTGGTCGTCGATATCCGCGGCGCTCTCGGCGATGCGCCGCAGCTGCTGCATAAATTCTTTGCCGAGCTGTTCGGCGGCGAGCAGATCTCGCTGTTCGGCCGCTCGCTCGATGCCGGGCGCGTCTCCCAGCAGCTGCTGGATGCGCTGGTCGGCGACCTTGGCGCGCCGCATGAGATCCTGCTCGTCGCCTTTGGCGGCTTCGCCGCCGTCACCGGCGCGGTGCTGATCATCGTGCTGGTCTTCTATTTCCTCGATACCGGGCCCCAGCTCGCGCGGGGGGCGCTGTGGCTGGTGCCGCCCGAATACCGCGCCGAGGCGGCGGAGATCGCCGCCAAGATCGATCCGCTGCTGCGGCGCTATCTCCTGGGATTGCTGGTCATCGTCGTCTTCGCGACGATCTCGTCCTGGTTCGCCATCCGCTTCGCCCTCGGCTTGCCCTTCGCGCTGCTGCTGGCGCTGCTGACGGGGCTGCTGGAGCTGGTTCCGGTGCTGGGGCCGATGGCCTCGGCGACGCTGGTCGGGCTGCTCGCGCTCGAGCGCCACGGCTTCTGGGCCGTGGTCGCCTTTGCCGCCTACGTCACCGCCTTCCGCCTGCTCATCGACCGCGTGGTCGGGCCGGTCGTCCTCGGCCGCGCGGCGCGGCTGCATCCGGTCGTCGTCATGTTCGCGTTCCTCGCCGGCGGGCTGCTGCTCGGCGTCATCGGCGTCATCCTGGCGGTGCCGGCCGCTGCCGCCGCCAAGGTGGTGCTCGAGCATTATTACGCGCAGCCGACGCGACGGACGGACGCCTGAGAGCCGGTCTGGACCGCGGCGCGCGGCTGCGCTATGCGCGACCCCAGAAGCAAGGAACCTGCCCGTGACCAGCGCCAGCGAATTCGTCAGCTTCCATATCACCGTCTGCGGCGTCGCCGAGCTTGCCGGCCACAGCGCGGTCGGTGTCAGCCATGTGCTCTCCATCCTCGATCCCGACTTTCCCGACCCCGAGGCCTTCGGTGCCTTCGGCGAGCATGAGCGGCTCGATCTGCGCTTTCACGACATCACCGAGGAGCGGTCCGGCATGCGGCTGGTGCAGCGCGAGGATGTCGCCGCCCTGCTGCGGTTCGGCCGCGACCTCCAGCGCGAGCCCAAGGCGCATCTGCTGGTGCATTGCCATATGGGCATCTCGCGCTCGACCGCGTCGATGGCGCTGATCCTGGCGCAGGCGCGTCCCGACCGGCCGGCGCTCGAGGCGCTCGCCGAGGTGCGTCGCATCCGCGCGCAGATCTGGCCCAATCTGCGCATCATCGAGCTCGGCGACGAGCTGCTCGGCCGCAAGGGCGAGCTGGTCGCCGCCGCCGTCGCGCGCTATCGCCATGTCGTGGAGCGCCGGCCCGACATCGGCAGGATGATGGTCGAGATGGGCCGCGGCCGCGAAGTGGAAGCGGCGAAGACGCCGCCCGCCTGAGCGCCTTCGGCCGCAGGTTGCGGTTATAAGTCACCTGACGGGGCGCCCGCGAGGCGCCCTGCCGCGCTCATTCGTCGATGATCGCCACGGCCCGTGTCCAGCCGGCCGAGGCGCCGCGGATCTTCACGGGAAAGCAGCTGACGGTGAAGCCGCTGGCGGGCAGCGCCTCGAGATTGTGCAGCTTTTCGAGATGGCAGTAGCCGATCTCGCGTCCGGCCTTGTGGCCCTCCCAGATCAGGGAGGCGTCGCCGGTGGCGCCGTATCTCTCCTTGGTATGGACGAAAGGCGCGTCCCAGCTCCAGGCATCGGTGCCGGTGAGCCGCACCCCTTGCTCCAGCAGATGGAGCGTTGCCTCGCGCCCCATGCCGCAGCCGGCGGCGACATAGCCGGGCTTGCCATAGGCCGAGCCGGCGCGCGTGTTGACCACGACGATCTCCAGCGGCCGCAGGCGGTGGCCGATGCGGCTGAGCTCGGCCTCGACTTCCGCGGCGGTGACGACATGGCCGTCGGGGAGATGGCGGAAGTCGAGCTTGACCCCCGGCTGCAGGCACCAGTCGAGCGGAACCTCGTCGATGGTGATGGCGCGCTCGCCGCGGTCCATGGTGGAATGGAAGTGATAGGGCGCGTCGAGATGCGTGCCGTTATGGGTCATCAGCCGGATCCATTCGATCGCCCAGCCTTCGCCCTCGGGGAGATCGGCCTCCTTGAGCCCGGGAAAGAACTTGACGACGTTGGCCGCGGTGTTCTTGTGCGTGAGATAGTCGATGCGCGGACCGTAGCCCGGCGGATCGGAGACGACGTTGTTCTCGAGATGCATGGAGATGTCGATCAACCGGCGCGCCATCGCTGCTCCTCCTGCGGGAAGCGCGCATCATAGCGCCGGCGCGGCGCCGGCAAAATCCGGCAGCGCCGCCAGCACCGCGCCGGTGCGGTCGAAATCGACGCATGGATGACGGAAGGGCAGCCACGCAAGCGCTCGCGGAGGTGCCTGCTGCGGCCGCGCATCATGCCGACGGTCGCCCGCCTGGCGATGAACCTGCTGCCGCGACGCGGCGCGTCCCGATGACATAGCCGGCGAGCAGCCCCGGCAGTCCCAGCACCAGCTCGCGGCAGCGCTTGGCGAGCGACAGCGCCAACCCGGTTTCGGCGCCAAGGCCGATCTGCGCGCAGAGCAGCAGCAGCGCGCCGTCCTGCACGCCGAGCCCGCCGGGAATGGCGAAGGCGGCGGTGCGCGCCGCCTGGCTCAGGCTTTCCAGCATCACCGCCTCGGCAAAGCCGGTCCGGGCGCCGAGCCCATGCAGGATGAGCCAGGTCTCGCCGGCGCCGGCGAGCCAGCCGGCAAAGCGCCACACCGCCGAAACGAGAAGTCCGCGGCGACGGCCGTAGAGCGCGCGCACGCGGCCGTCGAGCGCGCGCGCCTCGTCCATGTCGAAATGCCGCCGCGCCGTCGCCGACCAGCGGCGCGCCACGCTCGTTGCAAGAGTGAAGAGGCCGGCGCGCTGCAGGAAGTAGAAGGCCGCGCCGCAGCCGGTGAGCACTGCCACCGCGATCAGCAGCCCCTGCAGCAGCGCGTTGCCGCCGATGAGCAGGCTGAAGAGCGCGAGGCCGAGCGCCGCGAACAGCACCAGCGTCGCGACGGCGAGGGTGACATCGACCACCACCGAGGCGCCGGCCTCGCCCGGCCGCGCGACGCGGCGCGCGAGGTCGGCGCGCAGCAGCTCACCCAGATGCGGCACCGGCAACAGCCCGTTGACCCCCTCGGCGATCCAGCGGATGCCAACCAGCGCGGCGAGCGAGGGCGGCGCGGAGAACAACCGCTGCCAGGCCGCGGCGTCGAGCAGCAGCGGCACCGCATGGAAGAGAATGACCAGCAGCAGCCAGCCCCTCAGCGCCACCACCGCATCGAGCACGCGCGCGGGATCGTTGAGCGCGACCAGCGCCGCCAGGAGCGCCGCGCCCAGCAGCCAGGCGATGATCGTGGTGAAGCGCATGGGGCGGCGAGCCTAGGAGAACCCGCCGCGCTTGGCGAGGCGATCGGGGCGGAGGCGCGCTGTCGCCGGCGGGCGCGGGCGGCTAGGCTCGCGCGCGGGGCAGAGGAGAGAGATATGCGTCAGGCGCAGCACTGCATCAAGATCACCACTCCGGGTCAGGGCCTGCACGAGATCACCCAATCCGTGACCGGCTGGGTCGCGGCGCAAGGCATGACCACCGGCCTGCTCACGCTCTATCTGCGGCACAGCTCCGCCTCGCTGCTCGTCCAGGAGAACGCGGCGCCCGAGGTGCGCGCCGATCTCGAGGATTTCCTGCGCGCGCTCGCGCCCGAGGACGGGCGGCGCTATCGCCACGACGAGGAGGGTCCCGACGACATGCCGGGACATATCCGCGCCGCGCTGCTGCCGACGCAGCTTTCGATCCCGCTCACCGAGGGCCGGCTGGTGCTCGGCACCTGGCAGGGGCTCTACCTCGTCGAGCATCGCCGCGCGCCGCATCAGCGCGAGATCGTGCTGCATCTGCAGGGGGAGTGATGCCCCTACCGCGCCCGCTCTGCCTTGTCGCCGCCTTCGGCGTCGCGCTCGATCTCGAGGATCGGCTTCTCGGTGAAGAGATAGGTCTTGAGATGGCCGGCGAAATCGGCGTCGTTGCGCCTGATCCATTCCAGCAGCATCGAGGCGTGCTCCATTTCCTCGCGCATGTTGTGCAGCAGCAGCCCCTTCAGCGGCTCGTCCTCGGTGTCGTCGGCGCGCTGGCGGTACCAATCGACGGCATCGAGCTCCTCCATCAGCGAGACCAGCGCATGGTGTAGCCGCAGCGCGTGCTTGGACAGCCGCTCGCGCGGCGCGTGCAGGGATTCGCTCGACATTCAGCTGCTCCGCGAGAGGAACGCGCGCGGCGGTAGAACGAGGGCCGTCCCGCCGGCGCGCGCCAGATCAGAACGCCGCGCCCGGGGCCCGGGTTCCGGAATGATGGCTCACGGCGGCGGCGGGTTGGTCCAGGCGCGCACCGCCATCAGCTCGCGCAGCGCGACGAGCTCGCGGGCGATGGTGACGATGGCGGCGATGAAGCCGGAAAAGATGCCGGCCAGCGCCAGGCCGATGATGAAGCCGATCACCGTCCACAGCGCGTGCTCTGCCGTGCTCGCCGGCACGGCGAAATAGCTCCCGGTGAAGTCGCCGCGATAGCCCTCGATGGTGGCCGAGATGATGATGAACAGCGCCAGCAGCTTGTTGATGACGTTGAGAATGCCGATCAGCAGCCGGTTCATCCGGGATCTCCCTGCGCGCTCCGCCCGCCGTCAACGCCGCCGCGCGGCCACCGTCCCGCGGGCTCAGCGCCGCGCATGCAGCAGATAGGCGAGGGCGTAGCCGATGGCGCCGGCGACCACCAGCGCCAGAAGCGGCCGCTCCTCGACACGCTCGGCGAGGTCCTGGGCGCCTTGCCGGCCGCTGCGATAGGCCTGGTCCGCCATCCCGCGCGCCCCGGCGCCGGCCTTCTGCGCCACGTCCCAGGCGCCCTCGCGCGCCTCGGCCAGCGCCGTGGCCGCCTCTCCCGCCATCGTCGCCGCCTGCTGCGCCAGGTCCCGCGCGCGCTCGGTGATCTCGTCGGCGCCCGCGCTCGCGCGCTTGGTCAGCCGGTTCGCCTGTTCCGCGATGCTTTTCGCCATGCCCGATCCTCCTGGTGTGGCAAGCCTGTCACCAGGGCAAACAGCCGGGCGGCGCGGTCATCCCCGCGCGACGGCTAGCGCAGCGCGGCCGCGGCAACGGCGAGGGATTCCCCGAGGGGATGTTCCTGCAGCGGGTGGATCTCCTCGGTCACCGGGATCTCGCGGTAATTGGTGGCGCCGAGCAGCCCGTCGATGCGCCCTTCGCTCTCGGCGAGCGGCAGCAGGATGCTGCGATAGACGATCGGCTGGCCCTGATGGATGCCGACGCCGCCGGTGCTGATCGGCACGCCCTTGCCGATGACGCGTGCGGCATAGGAGGTGGCGACGTAGAGCAGCGTGCTCTCCTGGCACTCCGCCAGGCTTTGCCGCTCGAGCGTCGGCCAGCTCGGATCGCGCAGATTCTCGCCGACCGCGGCGAAGCGCGAGCATTCGAGCTTGGGGTCGACGTTGAGCAGCAGGCAATTGGCCCAATCTTGACCGAAATACTGCGGATCGATCTGGGAGCGCCGCGGCAGCGCCGCGCCGCGGCACAGGCTGCGCCACCGCGCCAGGACGCGCAGCACCAGGCGCTGTTCGCGGATTTGCAGATCCGTCATCGGCTCCATCGCAAGGCGGCCGGGATATCTGGCCGGCCAGGGTAGGGGCGGCGGGTTAAGGAAGGATTAGGCCCGGCCGCCCCGGTGCCCGCCTCAACGGCCGCCTGGCACGATCATCGGCACCGCGACCGGCGGCGCGAAATAGGTCATCGGCGCCGCCGCTCGAGCCGAGCGGCGAGGGCGGCAGCACCGTCGGCGCGGCGCCCGGGATCGTCGGCGTCACGATGGGCTCGCCCGGCATGCTCGTCATCGGCGAGGGCGGCAACAGCACGAAGCCGACCCGGCTCCCGGCCTAGGCCGCCTGTGCCGTCCCCGCTGCCAGCGCCAGCGCCAGCGAAACCCCCATCACCATCCTGCGTCCGGTCATGCGATCCATCTCTGCCTCCATCTCTTGCACCTGCCATGTGGGATGGCGCGATGGCGCCGGAAGCGGCCTTTCCCCGAAGAGACAATTCGGGGCTCTTGCGCTAGATCAAGGGATGATTGCGGCGCTTGCGGCATAGGAGAGGCCGCGTGGGCAAGGAACGGGGAGACGAGAATGCGACGCGGCCTGCTCTCGATCATGGCGGGGGCGCTGGCGCTGGCGGCCTGCGCGGCCGGGCAGCCGCCCGGCGCCGAGCCGGCGCTGGCGCCCGACAAGGCGCGGCTCTACGTCTATCGCGAGCTCGACCCCAACGCCTCGCTGCTCTGGACGGAGGTGTCGCTCGACCACCGCCCGATCGGCGATTCCGGGCCCGGCACCGTCTTCTATCGCGACCTGCCGCCCGGCGTTTACGAGATCGAGGTGCGCAGCGACCAGCTCTATCCCGGCCAGTTCAAGACCGTCCGCCTCACCGCCGGCAGCCGCGCCTTCGCCGAGATCCAGCAGGCGCCCTATTGGGGCGATCCCTCCTATCAGTCGCAGGGCGCGACCTTCGCGGTGCGCATCGTCGAGCCGAGCTTCGGCGCGCGCCAGATCGAGCATCTCAGCCTGATCTCCGGCTGATCACGCCTTGGGCGCGATCGCGGCGGCGATGGCGCGGACCAGCGGCTTCATGAAGAAGGCGTCCTGCGGCGCGATCGCGACCTTGACCTGGCGCGCCTCGAGCTCGGCCGCCACCACCGGGCCGACCGCGGCGACCTGGGTGCGGGCCAGCGCGGCCGCGAGCGTCGCCTCGCGACCGGAAATCCGCGCCACCTCGAAGAGGCGGCGGACCTGCGGCGAGCTGGTGAAGGCGATGACATCGACACCGCCCTCGGCCATGCGGTCGATGATCTCGACCACCCGCCCGGCATCCGCGGCCGAGGCATAGGCGTAAGGCAGCACCGGATCCGCGCGCGCGCCGGCCTCGGCCAGGAAGTCCAGCAATCGCCGGTTGGGAGTGTCGGGATAGAGCTGGACGCCGACCCGGCGCCCGCGCAGATCCTGCGCGGCCAGCGCGGCGATGACGCCCTCGGTGGTCGGCTCCGGCGCGCGCAGATCGGGCTCGAGGCCGAGCGCGCGCAGCGCGGCGGCGGGCTTGGGCCCGCGGGTGATCTTGCGCGGATGCGCCAGCGCCTGCCGGAAGCCGCTCGCGATGCCGGCGGCGCCGGCGGCGGCATCGAGGCGGCGCAGCCCCTCGCCCGTGAGCAGGATGAGGTCGTCGCCGGGATCGCGCAGGAAGCGCTCGAGCCAAGCGGCCACCGGCGCGGGGTCCGGCGGATCGATGATCGCGACCAGCGGGCAGCGGATGGCCTCGCCGCCTTCCGCCTCGATGAGCCGCGCCAGCAGATCGAGCTCGCGCGTCTCCGGCAGGACGATCCGGCATCCGGTCAGGGCAGCCTGCATCCGACCAGCTTTACCGGTCGCTCGCGGCAATTGCAAAGCCGGGGCGAAACGGGCCTCGCGCAGGAGCGCGCCGAGCCCGGGCAGGCAGGCGCCGGCGGCAGCGCCTTCCACCGCGCCAGCACCGCCGTTCACGTCAGCTCGTCGAGGTCCGGATAGCGTGAATAGACCGGCTCCAGGACCTCGCTCTGGACCTGCCCGATCGCGAGGCCGACCGCCTTCTTGATGCGCTCGAACTCCTCCGGGAACATCGGTCGCGGCCGAGGGCAGCAGGATCTGCGAAAGCTGCGACACGGCCGCAAGAGAGCGGTTGCGAAGCTGCTTGGCGGATCGCCTGTCCTTCATGCCCTGTCCCTTTGCACAATCGCCGGCAGCGGCGGAAGCTCAAATCTGCAGGTGTCTCGCGGGAAGCGGACTACGCCCCCTGTGTACGCCCCCGACTTCAAAATTCGCTGTGCGCCAATGACGTAGGGGCGAGTTCGGTGCGTCCTTCGGACAACCCGACCGACCGCTTTGCGGTCGGCCCCGGAGGGTTCGCTCGCGAAGCGATCGAAGGGGTCGTCCATGTCGAAAGACGCATCACGTCCATGCAGTGGAAATTGGTCTCATCGTAGGGGCGTCCCCCTCGGTTGCCAAGGCTGATCGCAGCTGAAGCATTGAAACCGACTCTGACCCCGTTTCCTAAGGACGCCAGCGACGAGCGATGAATGGGACTAGTTACTAAGATCAGCGAGGTAGCGATCGATGATAGCGTGAGTCAACTGCTCGCCGCGTCGCGAAAGCGCATCTAGATTTTTTCGAGACATCGCCGCAAAGTCGGTCGGATATTGGTACACCGATTTACGTGGCACCAAGTCATCGGGCCTATTTGGCAGTCGCGCGTCCAGCTGTCCCAAATAGATCATGCCGAACCCCTGCAGGGCGCCGCTTTCGACGAATTGATGCAGCCTTCCATAGGCAGCGTCCTGTACCTTGCGGTGCACGGTCTCAAACGACTGGGTTACGCGCCCGACCCACCAGAAGGGGCTACTATCGCCGCTTGCCTGACCAGCACCGGCATTCGCACTAATAATATGGCTGATTGAATAAGTGTTCACGCTGACGGCCGCGTCCCGCCCCGGCTCCAACACGGTTACACCGAGATTATCAAACACACCGCCGTCCGTCAGGACAATCCGCTCATTGAAGACTCGTCCTTGTCGCTGAAATTGAAACTCCTCCACGAGCGGCGGCAGCAAAAGCGGATACGCCGCTGAGGATGCAACAGCCTTGGCAACAGCGATATCGTTGTCCGTTATACGCCCATAGCGCCAGCCGCCCGAACTGGCGGAGCCGAAGCGAAAAGCCGTTCCTGTGCGAAGGTCGCAGGCATTGATGACGACCTCCAGGCCTTTGCGCTTCACATCGCCCAGCTTGGCGTCGCCAAAGAGGTTCCGGCGAAGTGCGCGCTCAAACGCGGTGGACAAGCTACCCCAAATGGGCAGGCCGCGGGAAAGCCTGGCCAGCCAATTTTCCGCGACGGCGGTCGGCGTTCTCAAGGTAAGACGTAAAATCCTCAGCGCCATCCGGGCGACGCCGATGAAGGCCGCAGGTATGGCGGTAAAGACTAACGTGGCGGCGATCTTGAACGTCTCGACGCTGAGAAGCGCCGACGATAGGATTGAGGCCTGGATGCCCTCACGCAGCATCGCAATCATTCGCCTGTCGAATTCTGCAAAATCGCAATCCCAATAGGCCCAACAGGCGCCGATTACGCTGCCGCCCGAAACGGTCGACAGCACCTCGACTTTCTGCAACAGGCCGCGATCTTGCAAGGCGCGCATGCAGCCCAGGTGAAACGCCATCGCGCGGGCGCCGCCCCCGGACAAGGCGAGCGCAATGACCGGATCGGTTGGTTGGTTGCCGTCACTCATGGCGTTTGAACAGGCTCCCCGCGATTGCCGGTGATGCCGAATATCCGCCGATGATCAGCATGAGAAATTGCCGGCCGCCGAAATTTTGGCTCCCCCAGAGCATGCGCATGGCAGCGCAGTCGGTCGCACTTGGGCGGGGAATGCTACCAGGGTGGGTATGCCACATCCCGATGAATGACGCGGCCCCCCTCGTCCGTGCAGCCAATTCGGCGTTCATGGACACCACCCCGCGGGTGCCGCAGACGAATCCGTGTCGGCTTGCAATGCTGTCGGGTGGGGGGCCGCTCGCCGCGGTCACCCAAATGACCTTGAGAAAGTCGTCGATCTGGCCAAACAGAATGCCGCCCGTTTCAACTTCCCGGCCGCGATTTCGCTCGGACTTCTTCATCCAGGTCAGCATCTGTGCCTTTGCGGCCGGGCTCAGTCGGATCTGGTAGCCGCGCTGCAAGTCATCCGAAACCTCATCGGCAGGCCAGCGGAATTCTGCCTCATGCGGGACGGTGGCAACGACATTGGGCATTTGCGGAACACGCATCCCGAAGCCACGGGCGTGGTTTGCATAACCCTCGTCCAGCCATTCGCTGAGCACATTCAGCATCCGGGCCGATAGCATCGCCATGTCGGCCGCCGAGCCGACAAAGGTTGGGTCCGAGCATCCCGGCTCGGGCTGGAACAGCCTGTCGGTAACCGCATGATCCGGCCAGAACTCATCGAGGAACAGCTCGCTTGAGGGCGAATTTGCAAATCCGAGCTTCAAACGCCGGTCAAGATCATGAGCAATCCCGGGCACCGCAGCCTGGGCCAAGGTCATGACGGCGGCGTCCGCCCGGTGCCCAACCGCCATCGAAGCGATGGGAGGGTGCCGTTTGGGCCACTGCCGAAGGTAAAATTCCAGCGCGCTGGCAACGCGGCGGGACGCCGTCGCGTTGATGACGACATCGGCCGCGAACAACCCGTTGCGGGTGGCATCCTCGTTCAAGACTCCGATGATGTCTTTGTGAAATTCCTCAATTTCAATTTTTTTGCTGATGAACCGCGCATTGTTGCGGGTCGCGGATACCTTGGTGTAGCCGATCTGATGGCGATCAAAGGTCTGCCGCACAAGCAGTCCCGGTTTCACCACGGCCTTATCGTACAGTTGCAGCTTTCGGACGCCGGCGCGCGCCAACAATATCGCCAACATGCTGCCGATGGCACCGCATCCTAGGATCGCGACATGACGGTCGCGCCAAAATTGCGCGCTGGTGTCATTGTCGCGCGCCACCACGATTTCTGGGCGGTCTTCCAGAACCGAGCACCAATTGATCGCTGCCGTGCTGGCCCATTCGATAAACCACGCCTCATCGACCGGATTTTCCTCCGTCGCTGCCAGATAGGTATTGCGCAATTCCAGGGCCTTATCGGCGTTCACATGCCAGGCCGCCAGGTGTTGCAGCTTTTCTCCGCCCGAGACGCCGCGCATGGCGGCGCCCAGAATGAAAACGAGTGGCTTGTTCTCGGGATTGGCCAAAGCGCCGATCGTCAACAGAAGGCGGATTATTTCGAGGGGGACGCCGCGTTCCTCCAGAACCGACTTCAGCTTGGAGACAGTTGTCGGGTACTCATACGGCATGTCGCTCGACAGAAGGATGGCTGGTGCGACGCGCTCGTTCACCGGGCGGTTGGCTGTGGTGACCCACTCGCCCAGGTGAACGACAGACTTGGTTTCTTCGGTGATCTTGGCGAAGCCCGACCACCAGGGCGGCGTCACTGCTGGCGTGTTCTGGGTCGGAACCACAGCGAAATACTCGTCACCGGGGTAGGCCACCGGCGGGTGCATCGGCAAGCCGATAGATTCCAACTCGTTGGCCGCGCCCGCGCGTAGCCACTCGTGGACCCGTGTGAAAAACCCGTGCATGCCGTCCTCAGGCTGCCACTCCGTCTCTGAGGACTGGTATAGGCAGATCGAGTGACCCCATTGGACATGAGGGAATCCGGCGTGGCGGTCGTGGGTGAAGGACAGCGACGGCACTTTGAGGGGAAAGGCGCTCGGGATGGTAATCAGCAGCTTTTCGCGCGGTCGATAGGGAATCCCGCCGTCAGCGCGCGGATAACCAGCGCAGTGAATGGACACGGTCACGCTGAGCGGCAAGCCCGCCGCTGCCGGCTCGCTAACCTCGATTATCTCAAGCGACCCGTTTGACTTTGCGGCAATCGCGTTCAGTTGCTCAAAGGCCCAGGCCTGACCGCCTGACCTCATCCGCGTCCGAACCCAACCTTGCCAGCGGGCGGCGTGCTCGAGCCCCGTGCCGCGGCGATCGCCTTGGCCAGATCTTCCTTGGTCGCCTCCGCGAGGGTGTAGTCCTTGTCTACCTGGGCGATGCCGTGGTCCGTCAGCGTGTAGATCACTGGCCGCATGTTTTTCGGCGTACTGTATTCGCCGGTGCAGATGAAGTCGTCGTTCACGATTTCCGAATAGCGATTCTTGGCCTTGGCGTGCGGTGGATTATCGCCGGACGTGTTGGAGCCCGGGATTGCTACGGACGATGCCACGACGAAGCCCGGACTCAACTGGCGGGCGTCGAGGTCGTCAAGAATGTCCTGCTTGAGCACGTCGTTGCCGTCGGCTTCCTTCTCGTACATCGCCTTTTTCGAGCAATGGTGCGGGGCCAGGAGGACGTTCCAGTTCAGCGCACGCAGATTGTCGTGCTTCTTAGTCTGGTCGAAAATTTCGCGCAGGGTAGGATAGGACAGATCGCCGAAAAAGAGGCCTGACATGGTGGCCTTGCTGCTGCCGATCACCACCTGCATCGCCAGACTGGTCTCGTTGCGGCTGTCGGCGGGGTCGTTCCGGAACGGAGCGTGCACGAAGACGGCGAAGCATGTGCGGATGTCGGCGCCGTCCAAGACCGTCACGGACTGGCCCGGCGTGGTGAAGAATGCGAGCGGGAATCCCTTGTAATCATCCTCCTTGAGGAGATCGTCATAGCCTACCACCCGGACGCGATGGCCGGGGTCGCCTTTGGCCCTAATGGTCGCGGCGACGCGACGCTTGGCTTCCTTGTGGAAGGCCTCGGCGTCATCACACAGAGTTTCGCCATCCTTGAATTCGCGAAACACGCGCGGGGTGTGCCACAACTCGCCGATGGTCACCCTCTTCAGCAAATCGGCAAAGCCACGGCAATGGTCCTCGTCAGGGTGCGTGAGGACGAAGCAGGACAAATAGGGCTTACCGTCCTTCTGGGGGAGCTTGGCCACCAGCTCATCCACCAACGGAATCTTTTCGTTGTCATCCGCCTCTGCGATCGCTGTGTCGTTGAGGTCAATCTGCAGGACCTCCTTGTCGCTGATCACCACGGTGGCGCCGTCGCCGCATCCAACCGGCCAGAAAATAAAAGACGGTCCTTTCACATCCGCGAACATGCGTTTCCCCCGCGAAGCTAGCCCCACTGCACTTTCGCAACTTAATAGTTAAAAGCAGATGGGTGGGGCCGAACTGGCTTTCAAGCGGTCGTTTCGCCAAACTAACTGTTTCATCGTTGAAATTTTGAGGTTCCCGACCGCCGCTCGCGGCCCACGCCGGAGGCGAGATAGACTTCGACGAGCTCTAAGCCGATCTCGACCCCTCACCGCGACTTATTGAGATCGACCGGCTCACCAGTCTCGGACTCGGCGCTCACCTCCAACTGCGCCATCCGCGCCCAATTACCCGCATGGTCCACGCCTGTTTTGTGCCCGTGCCCCGATACCGTGCTTAGACGGCGGCGGAGCCCGCCGCCTCGGATGATGTCTGCAGGGGGCATTATTCCGTACCGATTCGGTACGGAGCAACATACGGGCAGAATTATTGCCCTAATACCACGTCTGACGCGTTGATATGCTTGGCGTCCCCTGGGGGATTCGAACCCCCGTTACCGCCGTGAGAGGGCGGTGTCCTGGGCCTCTAGACGAAGGGGACGGAGCGAGGCGCTGCCTCTATCTACCGGGTCGCAGCCGGGGGATCAAGGAGGGATGGCGGCGGCCGTGGCCGGGATGGCGCCCCGGCCTCCGGGCCGGGCCTCAGTCGAGGCCGATCCGGCGCAACGTCTCGGCCGGCAGGCGGCGGGCTTGCCGGCGGATCCGCACCGGGACGAGGGTGCGCGAGCGCAAGGCGGCGAAAGCCTCGCTGCCGACCAGGAAGGCGATGGCGGCGGCGACGGCGGCGAGGAAGAGGAGGTGGTCGGCGGTCCACATCGGCACGATGGCTCTCCCGAGGGCAAGGCGTGTTTTATGAAAAGGATATTGGGACGCGCCGGCGCCCGGGACCGTGATCCAGATCACAACCCGCATCCGGAAATCTACCTAGGCACCGCCGCCCGCGCGGCGCCGCTCACTCGCGGAAGTTCACATACTGCAACGGCTGCTCGATCTTGAGGGTGCGGATGAGCGCGATCGCCGCCTGGAGGTCGTCGCGCTTCTTGCCGCTGACCCGCAGCTCCTCGCCCTGGATCGAGGCCTGCACCTTGAGCCGGCTGTCCTTGATCTCGCGCACCAGGCGCTTGGCGAGCTCGCGGTCGATGCCCTGACGCAGCGCCACCGTCTGGCGCATCATGTTGCCCGAGGCCTTCTCCGCCGGCTTGAAGTCGAGCGCGTTGGCATCCACCTTGCGCCGCGTCAGATGCACCTTCAGCAGCTCGTGCAGCTGCTTCAGCTTGAGCTCGTCATCGGCGAGCACGGTGATGGCACCTTCCTCGCGGGTGACGGCGGATTTGCTGTCCTTGAAGTCGTAGCGCGTGGCGATCTCGCGCGCGATGCCGGCAAGCGCATTGTCGACCTCGGCGAGGTCAAGCCGCGAGACGATGTCGAAACTCGGCATGGCTGCTCCGCGAGAGGAAGGCCGTCCCGCGTCTTATAACGCCCGGGCGCGGCCGCTGTCAGCGCGCCCGGCCCGCACCGCGGCCTCGAGCGGCAGTTGGCGCCGGCGGCGCCATCGACCACACTCGGCGTCCCGGCGCCGCCGCTTCAGGCGCCCGATCGATCGAGGGTGGCGATGAAGGAACGGATCTGGATCCTGCTGGCCGGGCTCAGCGGCGCGGCCGGCGTCGCGGCCGAGGCCGCCGCCCGCCATGTGCTCGCCGGCGACCCGCATCGCCTCGAGCTTGCCGATACCGGCGGCCGCTATGGGCTCATCCATGCGGTGGCGCTGCTGGCGCTGGCGGCGCTCGCGGCAAGGTCTGCGGGCGGGCGGGGCGGGGCTCTGGCTCACGCTCGCCGGCTGGTGCTTCGCGCTGGCGCTGGTGCTCTTTCCCGGCAGCCTCTACCTCCTCGCCGCCGGCGCGCCCGCCGGCATCGCCTGGCTCACCCCCATCGGCGGCACGCTCTTCATCCTTGGCTGGGTGCTGGTGGCGCTCGCCGCGCTGGCGGGCTCGCGGGCCTAGCTCAGCGCCGCAACCTCGACGCGATCGCGGCCGGGTTTCACATGAACTTGCACCGAAAAACTGTAACAAATCTAGCGTAGTACCCTGATCCCGCCGGTACCTTGAGGGGGGATCACCGAAGATGGGCAAGCGCACGCGCCGAGCCTTCCTGCTCACACTTTTCGCTCTGCTGCTGGTCATCGGTCTTGGCAAACCGGCGCAAGCAGGCTGGACGGCTCGGCCACACCGGCGCCTGGCGGCTATCCCAGCATCCAGGCCGGTTGCAATTCCTGGACCTCGTTGGGCGGACCCATGGTCCTCGACTGGTATTACGCTCCCCCGTACGAGGTGACCTGCGTTTTCACGAATCAAATCTATCACCTGATCAATATCGCCCCGGTTTGCCCTGTCGGCGTCGTCAGGGATCCCTATCAGCCGAGCGGCTGCCGCCCGGCCAATGCGGGGCCCGGTGGCAGAAAGAGCTCGGACATTATTGTCCGCTCTGCGGCAATCCCATCTCGGTGGCCGGCGGCAACAAGTACGAAGAAGTCACCGACTTCGCGACCGCGGGGCCCGACACGCTGGCCTTCACCCGCTACTACAACAGCGGGCTGCCGGCGCAGCAGACGACGATGCTCGGATACGCTTGGCGAACCACCTTCGACAGCTACATCAACATCGCGGACGCCGACGGGCTGGGTCTACATCTACCGGCCGGACGGGCAGGTCGTGGAGATGGACTACAACAGCAATATCGGCTGGTACGTCTACACCCACGACATGGATTTCACCCTCACCCACACGGGGTCGAACACCGGGTCGATCTGGGTGCTGAGCGACAGCGACGACACGATCTGGACCTACACCCAGATCAGCGGCCAGGTGGCGGTGCTGTCCTCGATCCAGTATCGCGGCGGCTATACCCAGACGCTGAGCTACAACTCGAGCAACCAGCTCGCCTCGGTCACCGATTCCTACGGCCGCTCGCTGCTATTCACCTATCAGAACGGCGTGCTGCAGACGATGACCGCGCCCGATGGCGGGGTCTACACCTACCTTTACCAGACGCCGCCCAATGGCGGCAGCAGCCTGCTCGTCCGCGTGGTGAAGCCCGGCGTGTCGCCGACCTCGCCGCCGCAGAACTATCTCTACCAGAACAGCTCGTTCCCGATGGCGCTCACCGGCATCGTCGATGATGACGGCAACCAGTATGCGAGCTTCAGCTATGAGCAGTATGGCCGGCCGGTGACGAGCCAGCATGCCGGCGGCGCCGACAGCACGACCGTCGCCTACAACGACACCACCAACGCCCGCACGGTCACGAATGCGCTGGGCGAACAGCAGACCTATCTCTTCTCGCAGCAGCAGGGCTCGCGCAAGGTGACCGAGATCGATCGCGTCGCCGACGCTTCGACGCCGGCGGCCTCCTATCACTACAGCTACGACAGCAACGGCTTTCTCGACGGCACCACCGACTGGAACGGCGTGGTGACGAGCTGGACGAACAACGCCCGCGGCGAGCCGCTCAGCATCACCTATGCCAAGGGGACGCCGCAGGCGCGCACGGTCACCTACACCTGGCACGCCACCTTCCGGCTGCCGATCGAGATCGTCGAGCCCGGCCGCACCACCAGCTTCACCTATGACGCCAACGGCAATCTCCTCACCAAGGCCGCGACCGACACGACCACCGCGACGACGCCCTACAGCACCAACGGCACCACGCGGACGTGGAGCTATAGCTACAGCGCCACCGGCCAGCGGCTCACCGCCACCGACCCCGACGGCAATGTCACGACCTATGGCTATGATGCCTCGGGCACGCTGGTCTCGGTGACCAATGCGCTGGGCCAGGTGACGCAGGTGACGAGCCATGACGGCGCCGGCAGGCCGCTCACCACCGTCGATGCCAATGGCGTCACCACCACGCTCGCCTACGCGCCGCAAGGCTGGCTCACCAGCACCGCCGTGGCCGGCCCTGCCGGTACCGAGACCACGACCATCGCCTATGACGCCATCGGCCAGATCACCGAGATCACAAGCCCGACGGCTCCTCTCTCGCCTACACCTATGACGCGGCGCACCGGCTGACGCAGGTCAGCGACGCGCTGGGCGACACCATCGCCTACACGCTCGACGCCATGGGCGACCGCACCCAGACGCAGATCGCCGCCAGCGGCGGTGCGATCGTCAAGGCACAATCGCAGGTCTTCGACGATCTCGGCCGGCTGCTGCAGAACATCGGCGCCGCCGGCCAGACGACCGGCTACGCCTATGACAACAACGCCAATGTCACCGGCATCACCGACCCGCTGGCGAACGCGACCAGCCGCTCCTTCGATGCGCTCAACCGGCTCATCGCCGTCAACGCGCCGCTCGCGAGCAGCACCGGCTACGGCTATGACGCGCACGACAACCTGACCGGGGTCACCGACCCGCGCGGCCTGGTGACGAGCTCTGTCTATGACGGGCTCGACGATCTCATCGAGCTCTCGAGCCCCGATACCGGCGTCACGGTCTATCGGGTGGACGCCGCCGGCAACCGCACGCAGCAGACGGACGCCGCCGGCAATGTCGTGCAGATGACCTATGATGCGCTCAACAGGCTCGTCGCCAGGACCTATCCCAACGATCCTGCCGAGAACGTCGCCTATGCCTATGACCAGCCGGCCGGCGGCTACGGCGTCGGGCGGCTCACGGAGGTGACGGACCAGAGCGGCAGCACCGCCTATGTCTACGATGCCTTCGGCAATGTCGTGCAGGAGACGCGCACCATCGGCGGCGTCGCCTACGTCACCGCCTACGCCTACGATCTCGCCAACCACGTGACGCAGATCACCTATCCCTCCGGCCGCATCGTCGCCTACAGCCGCGACGCCATGGGCCGCATCGCCGGCATCGCCACCCAGGCGAATGCTGCGGCGCAGCCGGTGCCGGTGGTCTCGGGCGTGACCTATCTGCCCTTCGGCCCGCTCGCCTCGCTCACCTACGGCAACGGGCTCGATCTCGCGGTCAGCTACGACCAGGACTACCGGCCGGAAGCGCGGGTGGTGAGCGGCGGCAGCACGGTGCAGAGCCTCGCCTACGGCTTCGACGCCGACGGCGACATCACCGGGATCACGGACGCGGTGACGCCGGCGCGCAGCCAGGGCTTCCAATACGATGCGCTGCAGCGGCTCACCCAGGCGAGCGGCGTCTATGGCGCGCTCGCCTATTCCTACGACGCCGTCGGCGACCGGCTGTCGCAGACCGGCGGCACCGGCACCCTCGCCGAGGCCTACGGCTATGCGGGCGGCAGCAACCAGCTGCTCTCGGTGGCGAATGGCGGGCTGACGCGGCTCCTGAGCTACACCGGCGCCGGCACCCTCGCGAGCAACGACAACGGCGCCGGCACGGTCGAGAGCTTCGCCTACAACCAGCAGAACCGGCTGGTGCAGGTGGCAGCATCAGGCAGCGTGCTGGCGCAGTATCAGCAGAACTTCCTGGGCGAGCGGGTGGCGAAGAGCACGGCCGCGGGCGTGACGGTGTTCCATTATGACCGCGCCCACCATCTCATCGCCGAGAGCGACGCGCTGGGCAACGTGCTGCGCGAGCATCTCTGGCTCGACGATCTGCCGGTGGGCTACGCCGCCGGCGGCACGCTTTATTTCGTGCATCCCGACCATCTCGGCACGCCGCAACGGATTACCGATGGCGGGCAGAACATCGTCTGGGACGCGGCGCTGGCACCTTTCGGCGCGCTGGTGCAGCTGAGCGCGGGCGTGACGGAGAACCTGCGCTTTCCCGGGCAATACGCCGATGCCGAGACCGGGCTAAGCTATAATTTCTTCCGCGACTATGATCCGAGTGTCGGGCGGTATGTCGAGAGCGATCCGATCGGGTTGAGCGGCGGGGTGAATACGTATGCGTACGTTACCGGGGACCCCACAAGGTTAAATGACAGAACTGGCGAAGCACCTAACGGTGACCCAACAGATCAAGGAGCACTGTCGAGATCGCCGTCCGTGAACGACAGCGATAATACGCCATATTCTCCGTGGCCCGACGCCAAGGCGTCACCTAAGATCTGCGCCAATGATCAGACACAATATCAACGCTGCCTCGAACGATGTTACCCGCTCTTGGAGAGATGGCAGTCGCCTGGCAGCGACCGCAATACCTGGGATTTTCACAAATGTATGAATGCATGCATGGGACGGTAAAGAGGTAAAAATGGACAAAGAACTAGCCCAGCACGTCGTGAGAGTCGCGTTCCGCAGCGCTGCTCAGCTCCAGGACCTGCTGCCCCTCCTGAAGGAGCACTGCAACGGACGAGAGTATAAGGCCTTCGCGATGGCTGTCGCGAAGGCAATGGACGGCATCAATACTGAACTGACTAACCGCGTGTTCGCTTCTTTCCCCAAATTGAAGGAAGAAGTGGAAGAAAACATCAACAAGTACGGAAGAGTGATGTAAAGGCTCCTCCATTGGAGAGCGCGGCCGCGGGCGTGACGGTTTTCCATTATGACCGCGCCCACCATCTCATCGCCGAGAGCGACGCGCTGGGCAACGTGCTGCGCGAGCATCTCTGGCTCGACGATCTGCCGGTGGGCTACGCGGCCGGCGGCGCGCTTTATTTCGTGCATCCCGACCATCTCGGCACGCCGCAGCGCATCACCGATGGCGGCCAGAACGTCGTCTGGGACGCGGCGCTGGCGCCTTTCGGCTGGGTGGCGCAGCTCAGCGCGGGCGTGACGGAGAATTTCCACTTTCCCGGACAATATGCCGATGCGGAGACGGGGCTCAATTACAACTTTTTCCGGGACTATGATCCCGGCGTCGGGCGGTATGCGGAGAGTGACCCCATCGGGCTCGCGGGAGGGGTGAATACATACGCCTATATAGATGGGAATCCGCTTTCGTCGACTGATAGGTTCGGCCTCGCTGGCGATGGAGATGAATCAGCTGAGCATCCCGCCCCTCCGCTGGGCGCGGCGCGACCGTCAGAGCTAAGCCCAGGCCGAGCTGAACAAATACCGAAACCGCTATTGGGTCCGCAAAATTGCCCACCAGCGTCCAGCTTTTCAGGAAGCAAGCGGGCGCCGCTACAAGCCACGTCCTGCCCCCCGCGCAACTCACCCGGCGAAGTAAACGGAGTACCATACTCGGGCCATGCTTTAGACCAGATGCAAAATCGCGGGATACCCCCAAGCGCCGTCGACCAAGCCATTCAGAATGGAATACAATCATCCGGAGACGAGCCCGGAACCGTCGAGCATTACGATCCGACCAATAATATTACCATCGTCACCGATCAATCTGCCGGCAATGTAATAACTGTTAGGCCAGGTCACTAGAAATGTCCGAGTACGATCAAAGACAATATCGCCTGATGCTCGACCGGCTCAATGCCTTCGAAAGTGGGCTCATCCCAATGGATGTGTTGGTTCGTGATCTCGAAGGCCTCCTCAATGCGCTGGAGGGTGCCGAAGCGTCATGGAAACAAACCTTCCTCAGCTACTGGGGAAAAATCGAGGATGCGCACGCTGTCGCATTGTTTCGCGGTTCGGTGCATCTCGACGAACAGGCAACGAAGCGTGTGCGGGCCGCCGCAGACAATTTGAAATTAATGGTGCTCGAAAAGATTGATGATGCGGCCGATCACTCTCAGGACATCGACTGGACGAGGAGTTAACACGCATCTGTTTTCAATTACGGTGACAGCTTACCCTCTAACGGGCTGCGCGATGTTCGGCCACGATCCGCGTCGTGCGCTTGGTCATCCCTGGCGCGAGAGACGTTCGAGCAGGCGACGCATTCACGCCGCTACGCTGCGCGAAGACCGCCGGTCGACCGTTCGGATATGTCGATCAGGCCGCCGGAGCCCACCTTTCCGCAGCCGCTCGAAGCTGCGCAAGCGCGGCCTAAAGCCGCGTGGACGCAAACCTGCATCGCACCATGATCTGTTTCGTAAAGGTAAACTGTCACCGTAATTCCCCGACGGATCAATAGCGTACCGTATCGAAGTTGGAAGCAAATCGGTCAGGGACACGATGAACGGGCCACATGAACAGCGTGAACTTGAGCTTATGCTCGCTGGCGAAAAGCCGCTCGCCATGTTCACCGAAGTTTGGCCTGTCGAGAGCGGCTTCATCCCGGAGGATGATTTCCGACCTCATGTGCGCGCCGGTCGCATGATAATGCGCGAAGCCTTCGAGCCTGCACCGGCCATCGACAATCGCCGGGAGAACCTCAAGATCAGATGCGTGCTTTATGCCTTGCCCAACGAGGCGTGGCGGATCGATGCGATGCTGCTGCTTCGCAATATATACGCGCGGCAAGGCGGCTGGGATGAAGGACTTGAGCGGATGATCGGAAGCCTGCTCGGTTACTCTCAGGCCGACATAGAGGCGTTCATAGAAAGAATATCGGCGCGTCGCTCGTGACCGCGCTGCCGCGCGCGGCCACGACTAGCTCACGCCGCCGTCTCGGCCCGGTTGGCGATGATCCGGCGGCGGGGCAGCGTGACGGTGACCACGGTTCCCTCGCCCGGGCGGCTCTCGACCTCGAGCGTCCCGCCATGCAGCTCGACGAAGGCCTTGCTCAGCGGCAAGCCGAGGCCGGTGCCGGAGTATTTGCGGGCGAGCTTGCTGTCGACTTGGCCGAAGGGACGCATCGCCAGCTCGAGGCCGGTCGCGTCCATGCCGATCCCGCTATCCTCGACGGCGAGGACGAGCCCGTCCTCGCGCGCGACGGCGCGCAGGCGGACCTGGCCGCCGGGCGGGGTGAACTTGATGGCGTTCGACAGCAGGTTGAGCAGGATCTGCTTGATGCGGCGGCTGTCCGCCCAGAGCGGCGGCAGCGGCGCCGGCATCTCGACCGCCAGCGCGACCTCGGCGGCGTCCGCGCGCTCGCGCACCAGACGGAGGGAGCCGTCGATGATCTCGGCGAGGTCGACGGCCTCCTCGATCAGCTCGAGCTTGCCGTACTCGACCTTGGAGATGTCGAGCACGTCGTTGATCAGGTTCAGCAGATGCCGCCCGCTGTCGCCGACATCGCGGCTGTATTGCACGTAGCGCCCGCTGCCCAGCGGGCCGAACTTCTCGTCCGCCATGACATCGGAAAAGCCGATGATCGCGTTGAGCGGGGTGCGCAGCTCATGGCTCATATTGGCGAGGAACTCGGATTTGGAGCGGCTTGCCGCCTCGGCCTCCTCCTTCGCCCGCTGCACCGCGCTGAAGGTCGCCTCGCGCTCGCGGCTGCGATGGTAGGAGAGGAGCGCGATCCACAGGCTGACCGTGCCCAGCGCGAGGAACGCGCCCAGGCCCATGGCCAGGCTCTGCAGGAGATTGCCGCGCAGGAAGGGCCCGGCCGGGACATCGATCGAGAACGCTCCCATGACGTTGTTGAGCTTCCAGGGCGGCGCGCCGTGCTGCAGGCGGTTGTGGCAATCGACGCAGCTCTGCTGCGTGGCCAGCGACGGATACATCGTGCGAAAGATGGTATGGCCGCCGACCTCGATGAAGCCGGATTGCGGCTGCGGATCGGGCGAGCGCGCGAACTGCTCGACGATCTCGGCCATGGCCTTGTCGCGCGGCGGCGTCACGATGGCACGTCCAGGCCGGCCGACGAGATCGAGGCGCAGCACGTGATCGCCGTCGCGCGAGCGGTTGAAGAGCTCGATGGCATGGGCGCGGAAGGTGGCCGGCACCGGCGCCTTCTCGCTGCGGAGCTCGTTCCTGATGTCCGAGTACTGGTTCACGAAGGCGTCCACCAGCTGCAGCGCGGTGATCTTCTCCTCGCGCTTGCTCACGGTGTAGAAATGCAGGTTCGCCTGGTAGAAGGCATAGCCGATGCCGAAGGAAAAAAGCGCGCAGAACAGGATGAAGGTGAGATAGCCGCGTCCCGTCCGCGATCCCGCGAAGTGCTTGATGTCAAATCGGTGGAGCAAGGAAGTGCCCTCTGGCTCGAATGCCCAAGCTTTGACCCGGCGAAGCGGCGGAAAATTCGATGCGGCCCCCGACTATGGGGACGACCGGTTAAGGGCCGATTAGCCGTGGCGATGCCGGCGGCCGGCATGCCCGTTCACGGACCGGCATGCCCGTTCACGGAATCGTGAGCGCGACGTGCCGGATGCGTAACGAAGCGCACGAAGCCTGGGGTCGGCGACGGGCGCGGGAGGTCCGATGAGCTACGAGGCGATCAATTTCGGCCGGAAGTTCCGGCTGTTCGACGAGCCCTGGCAGCCCAAGGTCATTGCCGAGATGAACGACTACCAGTTCAAGCTCGTGAAGCTCGAGGGCGACTTCGTCTGGCACGACCACAAGGACACGGACGAGACCTTCATCGTCATCGCGGGCGTGCTGCGGATCGATTTCCGCGACGGCGCGGTCGAGCTGCGCGACGGGGAGATGTTCGTCGTGCCGAAGGGCGTCGAGCACAAGCCCTATGCTGCGCGCGAGGTGAGGCTCTTGCTGATCGAGCCCAAGGGCGTGCGCAACACCGGCGATGCCGGCGGCGAGCGCACCGCCGAGAACGACGTTCTGGATCTGACGCTCACCCCGCGCGGCGCAGCCGGTCGGGCAGGAGCTGCGCCGCGCTCAGCCCCAGCGCCGCGAGATCTGCCGGGAGAGCCTCGCCCGTGGCGAGCGCCGCCGAGCGCGGCGCCGGCGGCGGGGGCGGTCTGGATGCCGTAGCCGCCCTGGCCCGCCATCCACACGAAGCCCGGCGCGGACGCGTCGGGGCCGAGCACCAGCGTCCGGTCCGGGGCGAAGGTGCGCAAGCCCGCCCATTTGCGCTCGATGCGGCGGATCTCGAGCCGGGTCGCGGCGGTGACGCGCGCCACCGCCAGCGCCACGTCGAGGTCGTCCGGCTGCACGTCCTGCGGCGGCAGCGGCGTCTCGTCGGCGGGCGAGAGCAGCAGCTTCCCGGTCTCCGGCTTGACATAGAAGCTCTCGGCGACGTTGACGACCATCGGCCAGCGATCGACCGCGGCGCCCGCCGGCGCCGCGACGATGAGGACGGTGCGCCGCAGCGGCTGCAGCCCGACCGGCGCGACCCCTGCCGCCGCCGCGACCTCGTCGGCCCAGGCGCCGGCCGCGTCCACCAGCACCGGCGCGGCGAAGCTCCCCGCCGCCGTCTCGACCTGCCACAGCCCGTCGCGCCGGGCGATCGCGCGCGGCGCCGCTTGCATCAGCAGCCTGCCGCCGCGCGCGCGCAGGCCGCGCAAGAAGCCCTGATGGATCGCATGCACGTCCAGGTCCATCGCCTCGGGCTCGAGGAAGGCATGGGCGAGCCAGTCCTCGCGCAGCACCGGGCAGAGCGCGCGCGCCTCGGCGACGCCGAGCACGGCGAGCCCCGGGGCAAACCGCCGTCCGGCCGCGAGCGCCGCCTCGAACCGCGCCGCATCCTCCGCCGGCGCCACCATCAGCACGCCGCGTGGGCGCAGCAGCGGCCCTTCGGCGAAGCCCGGCGGCGGCGCGCGGAAGAAGCGGCCGCTCGCCACGGTGAGCGCGCGGATCGCGTCGTTGCCGTAGGTCTCGGTGTAGAGCGCCGCGGAGCGGCCGGTCGAATGGTAGCCCGCGACCGCCTCGCGCTCGAGGATCAGCACGCGGCCGCGCTCGGCCAGGAAGTACCCCGCCGCGGCGCCGGCCATGCCGCCGCCCAGCACCAGGAAATCGACGGCCAAGCGGCCTTCTCCTATGGCAGTCCTATCTCAGCGCCTCCGGCACCTTGATGCCGGCCTCGCGATAATAGCGCAGCGCGCCGCGGTGCAGCCTGACGCCGAGCTCGGCGAGCGAGGCCGGGGTCACCAGGCTCCAGGGCGGGTTGCGCTGGCCGAGCGCCCATTTCTGCGACCAGAACGCCTTGGTGATCGCATAGGCGGTGGCCTCGCTCATGACCGTGGTGGTGTAGACCCCGGTGGGGAGCGCGATGCTCATCACCGCCGCCTGCTGGCCGGGATACGTCCCGGCCGGGATGGGCTGCGCCACGACGCTGTCATCGGCGGCCAGCACCTTGGCGAGCTCGGCACGGGTGAGGCCGAGGAGGCGGAGCGGCGTCGTCTTGGCGAGATTGCGCACCGCCGGCAGCGGCACCGTGCCGGCCAGCGCCACCCCCACCACCTGGCCGCCGGCCAGCGCCGCCTGCGCCCCGGCGGGATCGATGTCGATGAGCTGCACGCGCTGCTCGAGGCCGAGCGCGTGCAGGGCGGAAACCGTCTGGCGCTCGCTGAAGCTGCCCTTGCTGCCCGGCACCAGGCTCTTGCCCGCCAGGCCGGCGAAATCCTTGATGCCGCTGTCGGCGCGCACCAGCCAGTGGAGCGTCAGCGGCGGCACCGGGAAGAGGGCGCGGATGCGGCGGTAATGCGCATCCTTGCGGAAGGGCTTCTCGCCGCGCTCGGCCTGGATGATGAGGTTGGGGGGCGTGGTGAAGACGTAATGGGCGCCGCCATGGAGCGCGTCCACGATGTTCTGCACCGAGCCCTGGCTCTCCTCGACCTGGACGGTGAGCGCGTTGTTGCCCTGCGCCAGCGCCTCGGCGAACTGCACCGCCAGCGCATGGCTGAGGCTGTCGGTCTTGCCGGCGTGGACGACGATCGTCGGCGGGGCGTCGGCGGCGCGGCCGGGCAGGGCCGACAGCAGCAGGAGAACGGCGCTGCAGACCGCCGCACATGCTTGCTTCACGCTTGCGCCTCCCGCCCGCTCGCTCTCGACTTTCGGTGCTGCCCCCGCGCGGCGGCGCCTATACTGGCGGCCGCTGCGGGACCGGGCAAGCCCGACGATCCGCATGGCAGACCCGGCGAGGGATGTGCCAGACTGGTTTTGGGGGCGGAGGTGCGATGACGACGCTGATCTATAGCCACCAGGCCTGCCTGGAGCACGATCCCGGCAGCTATCACCCGGAATCGCCGGATCGGCTGCGCGCCGTCCTGGCCGCCCTCGACCAGGCGGAATTCGCCGCCGCCCAGCGGCGCGAGGCGCCCCTGGCCGAGCTCGACGAGGTGGCGCGCGTCCATCCCCGCGCCTACATCGAGGCGGTGCTGGCGGCGGTGCCGCAGCGCGGCCATGCCGCGCTCGACGCCGACACCGTGCTGTCGCCGCGCTCGGGCGAGGCGGCGCTGCGCGCGGTGGGCGCGGTGTGCGCCGCGGTCGACGCCGTGGTGGCGGGCGAGGCCGACAACGCCTTCTGCGCCGTGCGCCCGCCCGGCCATCACGCCGAGGCCGACCATGCCATGGGCTTCTGCGTCTTCAACAGCGTCGCCATCGGCGCCCAGCGCGTGCGCCAGCTGCACGGGCTGGAGCGGGCCGCGATCATCGATTTCGACGTCCATCACGGCAACGGCACGCAGGCGATCTTCGAGAACAACCCGCATGTCTTCTACGCCTCCACCCACCAGTCGCCGCTCTATCCGGGCTCCGGCGCGCGCAGCGAGACCGGGGTCGGCAACGTCGTCAACGTGCCGCTGCGGCCGATGTCGGGCTCGGCCGAGTTCCGCCGCGCCTTCAACGAGTTCATCCTGCCGGCGCTGGAGGATTTCCGGCCCGATTTCATCCTGATCTCGGCGGGGTTCGACGCCCATCGCGCCGATCCCCTGGCCCAGCTCATGCTGGTCGAGGCGGATTACGCCTGGGTCACCGAGCGGCTGATGGCGTGTGCCGCGCGGCATTGCGAGGGCCGCCTCGTCTCCACCCTCGAAGGCGGCTACGACCTCGACGCGCTGGCCGCCAGCGCCGCCGCCCATGTGCGGGCGCTGCTGGCTGCATAGAGGCGCCGGGGGGCTGCCGCGGCTATCCCTCCCTGTGCGGCTCTCGCGGTTGCTCCGCAACCGCTGACGCCGCCCCGGACGAACTCTCTGCGAGAGTTCGCCGGGCCGCTTGCATGCGCGCGCGTCGCTTTTCTACAGTGGCGCGGGTTTCAAGCGAGGGATCATGGCCGAACCGGCAGTGCCGTCCGATATCGCCGCGATGAGCTTCGAGGATGCGCTCGCCGAGCTCGAGCAGATCGTGAAGCGCCTGGAGGCGGGGAGCGGCAAGCTCAACGACGCCATCGCCGCCTATGAGCGCGGCGCGCTGCTGAAGCGGCATTGCGAGGCGAAGCTGCGCGAGGCGCAGACCCGGGTCGACAAGATCGTGATCGGCGCCGACGGCCAGCCCGCGACGGAGCCCGCCTCCCTTGACTGAGACGCTCTGGGCGCCCGGCGCCGGCTTCGCCACCGCGCTCGCCGAGGCGGCGGCGCTCACCGACGCGGCGCTCGACCGGCTGATCGCGCCGCCGGACGGGCTCGAAGCCCGCGTCTTCGAGGCGATGCGCTATGCCGCGCTGGCGCCGGGCAAGCGCCTGCGGCCGTTCCTGGTGATGGCAAGCGCGCGGCTCTTCGCGCGTCTCGCGGACGCGCTCCCTGCAGGTGGCGGTGGCGATCGAGCTGGTGCATGCCTATTCGCTGGTGCATGACGATCTGCCGGCGATGGACAACAGCGATCTCCGCCGCGGCCGGCCGACCTGCCACAAGGCGTTCGACGAGGCGACCGCGATCCTGGCCGGGGACGGGCTGCTGACGCTGGCCTTCGAGGTGCTGGCGCAGCCCGATACCCATGGCGATGCCGGGGTGCGCGCGGAGCTGGTCGCGGCGCTGGCGCAGGCGGCCGGCGGCCACGGCATGGTCGGCGGCCAGATGATCGATCTCATCGCCGAGCATCGCCCCGATCTCGATATCGGCGCCATCACCCGGCTGCAGCGGCTGAAGACCGGCGCGCTGATCGCCTTTGCCTGCGAATCGGGCGCGATTCTCGGCAAGATGCCGATGGAGCTGCGGCTCGTCTTGCGCGCGTATGCGCACGATCTCGGCCTCGCCTTCCAGATCGCCGACGATCTCCTCGATGTCGAGGGCTCCGCGGCCGATACCGGCAAGCCCGTGGGACAGGACGCCGCCGCCGGAAAGGCCACGTTCGTCTCCATCCTCGGCGTCGAGCGCGCCCGGGCGCAGGCGCAGCTCCTGGTGGCGCAAGCCGTGGCCCATCTTGATTTATTCGAGGAAAGGGCGGACCTTCTGAGGGAGGCGGCGCGCTTCGTCGTCGAGCGCCGCACCTAGACGTGCCTGGAGGAGGCTCGCCCGTGGACGCCGCCGATCCGTCCCCCAAGATCAGCAACTTCACCCCGCTGCTGGACGGCGTGAGATCGCCTGAGGATCTGCGGCGGCTGCCGGAGAGCGATTTGGCGCAGCTGGCGGACGAGCTGCGCCGCGAGCTGGTGGACGCGGTGTCGGTGACGGGTGGCCATCTGGGCGCGGGCCTGGGGGTGGTGGAGCTGACGGTGGCGCTGCACTACGTGTTCGAGACGCCGCGGGACCGTCTCATTTGGGATGTCGGTCACCAGGCCTATCCGCACAAGATCCTGACCGGCCGTCGCGACCGGATCCGCAGCCTGCGGCAGGGCGGCGGGCTGTCGGGGTTCACGCGGCGGTCGGAGAGCGTCTACGACCCGTTCGGGGCGGCGCACAGCTCGACCTCGATCTCGGCGGGCCTGGGGATGGCGGTGGCGCGGGACCTGCAGGGTGGCGCCAACCAGGTGATCGCGGTGATCGGCGACGGGGCGATGAGCGCCGGGATGGCCTATGAGGCGATGAACAATGCGGGGTCGATGGATTCGCGGCTGATCGTGATCCTGAACGACAACGACATGTCGATCGCGCCGCCGGTGGGGGCGATGAGCGCCTATCTGTCGCGGCTGCTGTCGTCGAAATCCTACCAGTCGCTGCGCCACCTGGCGCGGGAGATGGCCAAGCGCTTCCCGAAATCGCTGGAGCGGGTGGCGGCGCGGGCGGAGGAGTATGCGCGGGGCTTCGTGACCGGGGGCACGCTGTTCGAGGAGCTGGGGTTCTATTACGTGGGCCCGATCGACGGTCACAATCTGGACCATCTGCTGCCGGTGCTGAAGAACGTGCGCGACAGCGACGAGCCCGGCCCGGTGCTGGTGCATGTGGTGACGCAGAAGGGGCGCGGCTATGCGCCGGCGGAGGCGGCGGCGGACAAGTACCACGGGGTGGTGAAGTTCGACGTTGCGACCGGGGCGCAGGTGAAGGGGAAGAGCGGCCCGCCGAGCTACACGAGCGTGTTCGCCAAGGCGCTGATCGCGGAAGCGGAGGCGGACGAGGCGATCGTGGCGATCACGGCGGCGATGCCGTCGGGGACGGGGCTGGACAAGTTCGCGGAGCGCTTTCCCCGGCGCTGTTTCGATGTCGGGATCGCGGAGCAGCATGCGGTGACGTTCGCGGCGGGTCTGGCCTGCGAGGGGATGAAGCCGTTCGCGACGATCTATTCGACCTTCCTGCAGCGGGGCTACGACCAGGTGGTGCATGACGTTGCGATCCAGCGTCTGCCGGTGCGGTTTGCGCTGGACCGCGCGGGCCTGGTGGGGGCGGACGGGGCGACGCATGCGGGCTCGTTCGATGTTGCCTATCTCGGCTGCCTGCCGGAGTTCGTGATCATGGCGGCGGCGGACGAGGCGGAGCTGATGCACATGGTGGCGACCTGCGCCGGGATCGGCGACCGTCCGTCGGCGGTGCGCTATCCGCGCGGCGAGGGGACGGGGGTGGCGCTGCCGGCGCGCGGGGAGCCGCTGGCGCTGGGCCGGGGCCGGGTGCTGCGGGAAGGGAGCTCGATCGCGCTCCTGAGCTTCGGGACGCGGCTTGGCGAGTGCCTGAAGGCGGCGGACGAGCTGGAGGCGATGGGGCTGTCGACGACGGTGGCGGATGCGCGGTTTGCCAAGCCCTTGGACCATGACCTGGTGGAGCGCCTGGCGCGGGAGCACGAGGTGCTGGTGACGGTGGAGGAGGGCGCGGTGGGCGGCTTTGCCAGCCATGTGCTGCAGCATCTGGCGCTCAAGGGCCTGCTCGATCGCGGGCTCAAGATCCGGCCGCTGACGCTGCCCGACCGGTTCATCGACCACGACACGCCGGCGCGGCAATATGACGAGGCCGGGCTCAGCGCCCGCCACATCGCCGACGCCGCGCTGGCCGCCCTCGGGCGCATTGCGAACCGCACCGCCAAGGCCTAGCTTTCCGCCTCCCGCAGATGACCGGCGAATTTTCTGAAGCGTCATGGCCGTGCTTGTCACGGCCATCCACGTCTTTCCGTGCCTCGCCGCGAGACGTGGATGGCCGGGACTCGGCCTTCGGCCGGCCCGGCCATGACGCCAGAGAAAGCGAACGAAGCATCGAGGCAGCAGATCAGCCTCCTGCCACGCGGACGGAATTGGATGACCGAGAAACGGCGTCTTGATGCGCTGCTGGTGGAGCGCGGCCTGGCCGAGAGCCGCGCGCGGGCGCAGGCGCTGGTGCTGGCGGGGCTGGTGTGGAGCGAGGGCAAGCGCCTCGACAAGCCCGGCACCGGCGTTGCCGCCGACCTGCCGCTGGAGCTGCGCGGGCGCGAGCATCCCTGGGTCTCGCGCGGCGGCATCAAGCTCGCCCATGCGCTCGAGCACTTCGCCATCGACGTGACCGATGCCGTGGCGCTCGATATCGGCGCCTCGACCGGCGGCTTCACCGACGTGCTGCTGGCGCGCGGCGCGCGGCGCGTCTACGCCGTCGATGTCGGGCACGGCCAGCTCGCCTGGAAGCTGCGCCAGGACCCGCGCGTCACCGTGCTCGAGCGCCGCAACGCCCGGCATCTGACCCGCGCCGAGATCCCGGAGCCGCCCGATCTCGTCACCTGCGATGCCAGCTTCATCAGCCTCAAACTCGTGCTGCCGGCGGCGCTGGACCTCGCGGCGCCCGAGGCGCGGCTCGTGGCGCTGATCAAGCCGCAATTCGAGGTCGGCAAGGGCCGCGTCGGCAAGGGCGGCGTGGTGCGCGATCCCGCGCTTCACCGCGAGGTCTGCGCCGAGATCACCGCCTGGCTCGAGGCGCGGCCGGGCTGGCGCGTGCTGGGCCTTACCGAAAGTCCGATCCGCGGCCCCGAGGGCAATGTCGAATTCCTCGTCCATGCGCGCCGCGAGGCGCCATGAGCAAGGCCGCGGCGCCGGAGGCGGAGCTCGTCATCGATAGCATCGGCGTTCGCGGCGATGGCGTGGCGCGGCACGAGGGGCGGCCGGTCTACGTCCCCTTCACCGCACCCGGCGACCGCGTGCGGGTGCGCCTCGGCGCCAGGCACGGCGAGGGCAGCGCCGCGACGCTGGTCGAGCTGCTGGCGCCGGGCGAACGCGCCACGCCGGTCTGCCGCCATTTCGGCGCCTGTGGCGGCTGCGCGCTGCAGCACCTGGCCGGGCCGGCCTATGTCGCGGCCAAGGAGAGGCAGATCGCCGAGGCGCTGCGCCAGCATGCGCTCGCCGCGGCGGAGATCGCGCCGCTGCTGCGCTTGGCCCCGGGCACGCGCCGGCGCGCGCGCTTCGCCCTCGAGCATCCGTGCGCCGGGCCGCCGCTCGTGGGCTTCCATGCCCGCGCCAGCCATCGCGTCGTCGATATGCGGGAATGCGCCGTGCTGGACCCTAAGCTGCTGGCGCTGGTCGAGACGCTGCGGCAGGCCGTGCCGCGCTTCTTGCCGCGTGGCAGCACGGGGGCGGCCACCGCGACGCTGGGCGATAGCGGCATCGATCTGCTGCTGGACCTGCCGGCGGCGCCGGCGCTCGCGGCGCTGGAGGACCTCGCGAGCTTTGCCGCGGCGCAGGATCTGGCGCGGCTTCTCTGGCGCGCGCCGGGGGTGGAGGAGCCGGTGCCGGCCGCGATCCGCCGCAAGCCGCGCATCGTCTTCGCCGGCGTGCCGGTGGACCTGCCGCCCGACGCCTTCCTCCAGGCGAGCATCGCCGCCGAGGCGGCGCTGGTCGAGGAAGTGCTTGCCGGCATCGGCGCTGCATCGCCGGTGGCCGATCTCTATGCCGGGCTCGGCACCTTCAGCCTGGCGCTGGCGGCGCGCGCCGCGGTCCATGCGGTGGAGGGATCGCGCGCCGCCGCGGCGGCGCTGAGCGCGGCGGGCGCGCGCGCCGGTCTTGCGCGGCTCACCGTCGAATGCCGCGATCTCGAGGCGCGGCCGCTGGCGCCGGAGGAGCTCGCGCGCTACGACGCGGTGGTGTTCGACCCGCCGCGCGCCGGCGCCCGGGCGCAGAGCGCGGCGCTCGCCCGCTCGCGCGTGCCGCGCATCGTCGCGGTCTCCTGTAGCCCCGCGAGCTTCGCCCGCGACGCGCGGCTGCTGGTGGATGGCGGCTACCGCCTGGCGCGGGTCCAGCCGATCGATCAGTTCGTCTGGTCGCCCCATGTCGAGCTGGTGGCGCGGTTCGAGCGATAGGAGCCGGTCTCGGATGCGCGGAAGCCCGATCCTCAGTCTCTTGCTGCTGGGTGCCTGCCTGCTGGCCGCGCCCGGCGCGGCCCATGCCGAGAAGCCGCTCGACCGCGAATTCCGCGAATGCTCCACCTGTCCGCTGATGGTGGCGATCCCGGCGGGGAAGTTCCTGATGGGCAGTCCCGCGGGCGAGCACGGGCGCTTCGATGCCGAAGGGCCGCAGCATTGGGTCTCGGTGCGGGCCTTCGCGCTCGGCAAGTACCCGGTGAGCAATGCCGAATTCCTCACCTTCCTGCGCGAGACCGGCTACCAGCCGGCACCCTGCGACCGGATCCTGGGCCTTACCTGGCGCTCGCCCGGCCGCGGCCTGGCCTATCCGCCGGGACAGACCGACCCGCCGCTCGACCCCGCCGTCTGCTTGAGCTGGAACGACGCCCAGGCCTATCTCGCCTGGCTCAACCGCAAGCTGCGGGGCCATGCCTATCGCCTGCCCAGCGAGGCGGAATGGGAATATGCGGCGCGGGCGGGGACGCGCACGGCGCGCTGGTGGGGCGATGCCATCGGCATCGACCACGCGAATTGCAACGGCTGTGGCAGCCGCTGGGACAACCGCCTGCTCGCGCCGGTCGGCAGCTTCGGGCCCAATCCCTTCGGGCTCGACGACATGCTGGGGAATGTCTGGGAGTGGGTCGAGGATTGCTGGCACGAGAGCTATGTCGGCGCGCCGGAGGACGGCTCCGCCTGGACCGGCGGCGATTGTCGCAAACGGGTCATGCGCGGCGGCTCCTGGAGCAACGTGGCGGAATTCGTCCGCTCCGCCACGCGCAGCAGCGGCGCCGCCAACGGCAGCGATTTCGACAGCTCCAGCTATGCCGGCTTCCGCGTCGCGCGGACGCTGCCGTGACGGCTACTGCAAGACCTGCTTCGGATCGAAATCGACGATGATGTCCTTGGCGATGTCGTAGGCCGCCGCCGGCACGGCGATGGGCGAGGACATCAGCACCGCGTTGCGCGCGCTCCGCGCGAAGTCGCGATAGCCGCGGTCCAAGCGATGGCGCGGATCGTCGACGATCTCGGCGCGGACCACCGTCCCGTCGGGGTTCAGCACGATGTGGATGGCTACCGTCCAGTCGCCGTGCTTGACCGCGTCCCGACGCAGGTTCCAGCGCCGGATGACCTGAGCGCGGATGAAATCCTTGACGCCATAGGCGGCATCGCGCGCGCGGGCGGCGGCGGCGCTGGTCGCGGTCAGGGTCGAGACGCCCGAGCCCTCCTGCCGTCGCGGCTCGGCGGGCAGCGGCGGCGCCGGCTGTCGCAGCCGCGCCAGGGCCTTGAGCCGGGCGGCGAGCTCGTCCAGGGGCGAGGGCGGCTGCGGCGGCAGCTTGGCGGCGGGACGCGTCGCAGGCTTCGGCGCCTTCGCCGGCTTGGGAAGGCTCGGCTTTTCCGTCGGCGGTATGGCGGTCGAGAGCGCGGGGCGGGACGTCTCCTTGGCGCGGGGCACGGCGGGCGGCGGCGGCGTCTGCGGCTCCGGCACGGCGGGGGTGGACGCAGCGGGCGCGATTTCGTGCGCCTGCTCCTGCGGCAGCGGCGCCTGCTCGGCGGTTGATGGCGAGGCGGTGATCTCGGCAAGGTCGACCAGATTGACCGGCACCACGCGCTCTTCCGGCGGCGGCGCCTGCGCCAGCAGCGGCAGGCCGAACACCGCCAGCAGGATTGCGAGCGTATGCAGTGCCAGCGAGCCGATGAGGCCGTCCCTCATCCGGTCCGGCGGCGTCTCCGCCAGGGGGCGTCTTTCACCGTCGCTCTCAGAGATCTGCAGCATGGCCATCGATCTCGCGGCAGGGCGGCTCGGCCCGCCCGCAGCATAGGTGATGCCTGCCCGCGCTCGCCAGTGCCGGCGCGGAAACCGAATAATAGCCGCGCGCTCCCAGCGAAGATGCTCTAAGCTGACGCTGGCGCTGTCGGCAGCCCGCAGGGGAGGGCGCGATGGACGAGATGCGAGGAACGGTCATCCGCTGGAACATCGAGCGCTATGAACGCCAGCTCGAGGTGGAGACCGACGCGCCCAAGCGCCGCATGCTGCGGGGCCTGCTGACCGAGGCGCGCAACGAGGCGATGCTGGTCGGCGCCGAAGATGCGCTCGAGCAATCCGGCAAGGAGCGCGGCGCTCTCCTTCATGAGGCGCATCGATGGCGCCTGCGGGCGGAGGAGTATCGCGTCATCTCCGATGCCTGCCAGAGCGACGCGTCGCGAAACGCCTATGTCACTCTCGCGCGGGGCTACGAGCTGCTGGCCGAGCGCGCCGAGTCGTTCGCGGCGGCCGAGATCAAGCCCAAGCCCAAAGCGGGCTAGACGAGGCGCGCCCGGCGCTCTCGCAACCGTGTCTTGCGCAGCCGCGCCGCCCGCCCCAGGTGACAAGGGAATGCTCCGTCTCGCCGCCCTGGCCCTGCTTCTGCTCTGTGCGATGGCCGCGCCCGTGCAGGCGGCAGCGGCCGACCGCTCGCCGGACGACGCGGTGACGGCTCCGCCGGCGCCCGCGCCGCCGCCGGCCGAGCAGAACCGCGCCCGGCGGCCGCCCATCGATCCCGTCGAGGAGCGGATCAAGTACCTGCATGAGCGGCTGCGCATCACTGCCGCCGAGGAGCCGCTCTGGTCCGACGTCGCCCGCGCGATGCGGGAGAACGCCAAGGCGGTGGCGCCGCTCATCCGGGAGCGGGTGCAGAGCGCCGAGCGCGGCAGCGCCATCGACAATCTCGGCTCCTACGAGAAGCTCGGCGAGGCGCAGCTCGACGGCCTCAAGCGGTTTCTCGCCGCTTTCCAGGCGCTCTATGACAAGCTGTCGCGCGAGCAGAAGAAGATCGCGGATGCGATCTTCCGCATCGGGCCGCTGAGCATGATCGGCGCCATCCCACATCTGCCGGAAGCGCTCATCGCGCCGCCGCCGGCGACGCCCTACCTCGCCGGGCCCGCCTATCTGCCCTATCCGGTCGAGCCGGGCTTGCCTGGTGTTGCGCCGGTGTGGGCCTACCCGGTCGCTCCGCTCCATCCGCCCTCTTTTTATCGCCCGCCCTCCTTCTATTATCCCTTCTATGCCAATCGCCCATGGATTTGGGGACCGCCGGTAGGGATCCTGGGACCGCCGATCGGCGTGCTGCTCAGCGGCCGTGCGGCGCTGCAGGCGCACGGCGCCGGGATGCCTCACCACTGACGGTCAGGCCATCCGCTCTTCGGGACCGACCAGGTGCAGCGGCGGCTCGCCGCGGAGCGCGCGGCAGCAATTGTCGAGCGCGCGGCGCAGCGCCACCTCGCGCCAGCCGGCAACCGACGCGGAATTATGCGGCGAGGCGATGACGTTGGGCAGATCGAGGAAAGGCTGACCCATGCGGAATGCACCATGGCGCACCGGCTCGACCCACCAGGCATCGAGGCAGGCGGTGAAGCGCGGCTCGCGCATGAGGTGTTGGTAGAGCGCCGCCTCGTCGATGATCTCGCCGCGGGCGAGATTGACCAGAATGGCATCGCTCTTCATCCGCGCCAGTTGCGCCGCGCCGATCAGCCGCTCCGTGGCGCGCGTCAGCGGCGCGCTGATCACCAGCACATCGGCGGCGGCGAGAAGCGCGTCGAGCCGGTCGGGTGTCGCGATCCAGTCGGCCGGCTCGGCGCTGGCGCCACGGCGGTTGATGGCGTGGATGCGCATGCCGAGCGCCCGCATCAGCCGCGCCGTGGCGATGCCGATGCCGCCGAACCCCAGCACGCCGCAGACCCCGCCGGCCAGCATCCGGTTGGGCGTGAACTGGTTGAACGCGCCCTGCGCCATGTTGGCGTGCTCGATGAAGAGCCGCTTGGCGGCGGCCAGCGCCATGGCGAGGGCATGTTCCGCCATCGGCTCGGCATAGGCGCCGCGATTGCTCGCCACCGGCACCTCGGGCGGAAAATCCCGCAGCGGCACGAAATCGATGCCCGCCGAGACGAACTGCACCAGCCGCGCCCGCGCGATCAGCGCGAGCTCGCCCGGCCGCAGCTCGCGCCCTGTGTTCCGCGCCAGCAGCACGGCCGCACCGCCGAGCGCCGCCGCGCGCTCCGCCGCCGCGACATCCGTCAGATAGACCGGCTCGCCCAGCGCGCCGAGCGCCTCGGCGACGAGCGCGCGCTGTACTGCCGGCAGCTCGAACGTCACCAGCAGCTTCGGCAGACCCATGCTCAGCCCAGCGCCTGCCGCAGCAGATCGAGGGCCGCGGCGGCGAAGGCGCGCATATTGGCGCGCCGGTCGGCGCTGCCGGTCTCGAGGGTGAGGCTGCGCTCGACCGGCCCGGCGAGCGCCAGGCAGCTGTGGCCGGCGGCATCGCCATAGCGGTTGCCCGTCGGCCCGGCGGCGCCGGTCTCCGCCAGCGCCCAGCTCGCCGGAAAGCGCTCGCGGGCGGTGCGCGCCAGCAGCAGCGCATAGGCCTCGGTCGAGGCGCGCATGCCCGACATCGCCGCATCCGGGATGTCGAGCAGGGCGCGGCGGGCCTGGCGGGTGTAGACCACGGCGCCGCCGATGAAATAGGCGGAGGCGCCGGGCACGGCGAGCAGCGCCGCCGCGATCAGGCCGCCGGTGGATGATTCCGCGACGGCGATGGTCTCGCCGCGCGCCTTGAGCCGCAGGGCGATCGCCTCGGCGAGCGGCAGCAGATCCTGCATCGACGTCGCTTTCCTCGGTTGCTGTCGACGAGGACTTCTAGCCGCGGCTGCGCGACGCTGCTAGCCCAGCGCCGCGGCTTTGCCTAGACGCCGCCCAGCACCTGCTCGACCGTTTCCACCAGCTGCGCCGGCCGGAACGGTTTTGCCAGGACCGCGTCGGCGCCGAAGGCACGCGCCACGTCGAGGAACATCAGATTGTGCGACAGCCCGCCGCCGGAAATGGCGATGATCTTGGTGGCCGGCGCACGCTCCTGCACTTCGCGGATGGTCTCGATGCCTTCCTTGTGCGGCATCAGGATATCGGTGATGACGACATCGGGCTTGTGCTCGTCCATCAGCCTGAGCCCCTCTTGCCCGTTCTCGGCCTCGAGCACGTGATGTTTGCTACCGCTGAGGGTGCGCACCATGAGCTTGCGCATGTTGGCGTCATCGTCGATTACCAAAAGTACTGCCATAGGTGGCCTCCCGTCGCGCCCAGCATCCGCTGGTGGATAAATTCGCTCCAGACTGTCCGAGGCCCCCGGATTTCTCGCCGCTCCCTGCTCGTTCGCCATTAAATTCTTTTTAATCCATCTTAACGCGTTTCGCGCCGTAGTATTACGCTTCAAAGTAGCATGGAAGTCTTGCGGCAGGCGAGCGGGATTAGCAAGCTCCTTTTCGGCGTCGCGCGGCCGGGCTTGGTGGGAGGCAGGGGCGCGGGATAAGCTGCTCCCAAGCCAATCGAGACGGGGAGAGAAGCCGTGGATTTCGAGTATTCCGACAAGGTGAAGGCGTTGCAGGAGAAGCTCGGCCGCTTCATGGACGAGCATGTCTATCCCAACGAGCACCGCTACCACGAGGAGGCGACGCCCGAGAACCGCTGGCAGCCGCGGGCGGTGATCGAGGAGCTCAAGCCCAAGGCCAAGGCGGCGGGCCTCTGGAACCTGTTCCTGCCGGAATCGGATTACGGCGCCGGCCTCACCAATCTCGAATATGCGCCGCTCTGCGAGATCATGGGGCGGGTGCATTGGGCGCCCGAAATCTTCAACTGCTCGGCGCCCGACACCGGCAACATGGAAGTGCTGGTGCGCTACGGCACGGCCGAGCAGAAGAAGCGCTGGCTCGAGCCGCTGCTCGAGGGCAAGATCCGCTCCGCCTTCGCCATGACCGAGCCGGCGGTGGCTTCCTCGGACGCCACCAACATCCAGTCGAGCATCGTGCGCGACGGCGACGATTACGTCATCAACGGCCGCAAATGGTGGACCTCGGGCGCGGCCGACCCGCGCTGCAAGATCATGATCTTCATGGGCAAGACCGAGCCCAACAACCCCAACAAGTACCTGCAGCAGTCGCAGATCCTGGTGCCGATGGACGCGCCCGGCGTCAAGATCGTGCGCTGGCTGCCGGTCTTCGGCTATGACGACGCGCCGCACGGCCATGCCGAGGTCGATTTCGACAATGTGCGGGTGCCGGCGAGCAACATCCTGCTGGGCGAGGGCAGGGGCTTCGAGATCGCCCAGGGACGGCTGGGGCCGGGCCGCATCCATCACTGCATGCGCATGATCGGCCAGGCCGAGCGCGCGCTCGAGAAGATGTGCAAGCGCGTCAAGTCGCGCGTCGCCTTCGGCAAGCCGGTGGCCGAGCAGACGGTGACCTTGGAGCGCATCGCCGAGGCGCGCATCATGATCGAGCAGGCGCGGCTGCTCACGCTCAAGGCCGCCTACATGATGGACAAGGTCGGCAACAAGGTGGCGCGCGCCGAGATCGCGATGATCAAGGTCGCCGCTCCCAACATGCTGTGCAAGATCGTCGACTGGGCGATCCAGGCGCACGGCGCGGGCGGTGTCTCCGACGATTTCGGGCTCGCCAAGGCCTATGCCGGCGCCCGCACGCTGCGGCTCGCCGACGGCCCCGACGAGGTCCACCGCAACCAGATCGGCCGCATCGAGCTGCAGAAGTACAATTAGCGACGATGGCGACGCGCCGGCGGGACCGCGACCCGGTCCCGCCGGTGCGGTTACATCATGCCCATCGGGCCCCAGAAGAGCTGGTCCGCGGCCTGCTTCTGGCCGTCGCTCAGCGCGGCATAGAGCGGCTTCAGCGTCTTGTTCGTGGCACGGATCGCCTCGAGCTGCGCCGCCATGAACTGTTCATGCTGGTCCAGCCGGTCCGGCAGGCTCGCGGTCGATGCATCGCGCCGGCTCGTCATCGCGGTGCAATGAGCGAGCATGGTCGTCGCGCTGTCGCGCGCGGCGGCGGCGTAGGCGTCCCACAGCGGCTCCTGCGCTTGGGTGATCTTCAGCTCCGCTTTGACATAGGCAAGACGGCCGTCGATATGCCGGGCCATCGCGCCGCACATCGCCTGATGCGAACCGCCCCGGCCCATCATCCAGGGCCCCATGCCACCATCGCCCATCATGCCGCGCGGACCGTTCCCCATCATCGATCCGGTCGCGGGACCCTGCTGCGGCGTCTGGTCCTGGGCGCCCGCGGTGCCGATCATCGCTCCGGCGATCGCGAGCGCCGTCGCGGCAGCGAGAATCCTGATCGAAATCATGGCGCGCACTCCTTCGGTAGCGAGGGTAGGCGACATGATCCCTCGCCGCCGCCGCTCGCACCTTGATCCACATCAAGGGCGGTGAGGAATAACCCGACCCGCGCTCGGCCGGTTCCGCTAATGCAGGTCGAGCGGCGGCATGGTGAGGGCGCCGGGCGGGGCGGCGGCCAGCGCGAAGCGCTCCACCACGGGCCCCAGCACCGCCAGCATCCGGTCGATCGCGGCGAGCCGGACGGCGGCGCTGCGCGCATTGTCATCCGAGCTGCGGCGGCCGAGCAGCCGGGCGATCACCGCGGCGGGCCGGTCGCTCGGCGGCGGGAAGGTCTTGAGCGTGACGTTGCTGCCGGGCGCGATGCCGGCGGCGCGCTTGGCGAGATCGAGCGCGGTGTCGAAGCCGCCGAGCGCGTCGATGAGGCCGCGCGGCTTGGCATCGGCGCCGGTCCAGACGCGGCCCTTGGCCACCGCCTCGACGGCGTCGGCGCCGAGCTTGCGGCCGTCGGCGACCCGCGTCTTGAAGACGTTGTAGACATAGTCGAGCGAGCGCTCGAAATGCTCGCGCTCGGCCGGGGTGAAATCCTGGACGACGCTGTCGATGCCGGCGTCGCGGCCGATCTGGGAGGCATCCCAGGTGATGCCGAGCTTCTCGGAGAGGCCGCCGATCAGCACCTTGCCGGCGACCACGCCGATCGAGCCGGTGAGCGTCGCCGGCTCGGCGACGATCTTGTTGGCGCCGGCCGCGACGTAGTACCCGCCGGAGCCGGCGACGTCGCCCATGCTGACCACCACCGGCTTGCCCGCCGCCCGGGCCCGCACCACCGCGCGCCAGATCGTCTCCGAGGCGGTGGCCGAGCCGCCGGGGCTGTCGATGCGGAAGAGGATGGCGCGGACGTCGGCATCCTCGGCCGCCTGGCGGAAGGCGCCGACGACCTCGTCGGCGCCCATCACTTCCGATTGCGAGAGCGGCCCGTTGCCGCCGCCGCGGGTGATGAGGCCGGTGCCGTAGATGACGGCGATGGTCGGGCCGCTCTGATGCGGCCGGCCGGCGCTGTCGAGATAGCGGCGCAGCGAGACCAGCGCCGCGTTCTCGCCGGCCCGCACCCGCGCCACGGCGACGGCGTCGTCGCGATAGCCCACGTGATCGATGAGATGCGCGTCGAGCGCCTGCTGCGGCGTGTAGGGACCGTCATCGATCAGCTTGCGCACCTCGGTCGGGTCGAGGCGGCGGCCGGCGGCGATCCCGGCCACCATCTGATCGTAGACCGAATGCAGCAGCGAGTTCGTCTCCTCGCGATGCGCCGGCGTCATCTTGGTCTCGGTCAGCGTGTTCATCGCGGTCTTGAACTCCTCGCGATGATCGAAGCGCGGCTCGATGCCGAGCTTGTCGAGCGTGCCGCGGAAGAACGGCTCCTCGACGCGCAGCCCCGCGATCCCGACCTCGCCCACCGGCTGCAGCCAGATCTCGTCGAAGGCGGTGGCGAGGTAATAGCTGCGCATGCCGGAGCCGAGCTCGCCGAAGCTGTCGGCATAGCCGAAGGCGAATTTGCCCTTGGCGCGGAAGGCGGCGAGCGCGTCGCGCAGCTCCTGCGCCTCGGCGGTGCCGTAGGAGGTGTCGCCGAGCCGCGCCAGGATGCCGCCGATGCGCGGATCGGCGCCGGCGCGCTCGATGGCGTCGAGCACGTCGCGCAGGCTCGTCTGCTCGCCGAAGACCACGCGCTCGATGCCGCCGTCGGGCGCGCCGTCGGGCAGCGGCTGCGTCAGATCGATCAGCAGCACGTTGCGCTCCGCCAGCGGCTTCTCGCGCGGCGTGAGGAAGACGGCGAATCCCACGCCCAGCGCCACGAGGAGGAAGACGAGGAAGCCGATCGAGGCGAAGAATCCGACGACAATGCGACGCATGGACAGGCTCCGTTAGCGGTCGAGGCGGTGGTACTCGCGGTTCGGCATCATATCGAGCGCGTAGGCCATGCGGTTCGACAAATTGAAGAAGGCGACGGTCTCGGCGAGATCGAAGATGTCCTCGGCGCAAAGGCCCGCCGCGGCGAGCGCGGCGCGGTCGGCTTCGCCGACATCATGCGGCGTCACGGTGAGCTTCCAGGCGTAGTCGAGCATGGCGCGCTGCCGGCGGTCGAGCTTCGCCACGCGATAGTTCATCACCATCATCTCGCCGAGCTCGGGATCGCCCGACAGCCGGCGCACCGCCTGGCCGTGCGCGACGAGGCAGTAGTAGCAGCGGTTGGCGGCCGAGACGACCACCGCCACCATCTCGCGCTCGAGCTTGCTGAGCCCCGAGGGGCCGAGCATCAGCTCGTTGTACATCGCCATGAAGTTGCGCAGCTTCTGCGGCCGCAGGCTGTAGGCTCTGAGCACGTTCGGCACGAAGCCCAGCTTCTCGATGCATTTGGCGAAGACCGCCTTCAAATCCTCGTCGAGCGCTTCGGGGTTGGCGAGCGGAAGCGCCGAGACATGGTCGGGCTGCGGCATGGTTCCTCCTAGACGCGGCTCAGCCGCACTGGGCGCGGTGGCGCAGCAGGTGATCGGCGAGCACCACCGCCATCATCGCCTCGCCGACGGGCACGGCGCGGATGCCGACGCAGGGATCGTGGCGGCCCTTGGTGCTGATCTCGACCTCCTGCCCATGGATGTCGACGGTGCGCCGCTTGGCGAGGATCGAGCTCGTCGGCTTCACCGCGAAGCGCAGCACGATGTCCTGGCCGCTGGAGATGCCGCCGAGGATGCCGCCCGCCTGGTTGGAGAGGAACTGCACCGCGCCGGCCGCCATGCGCATCTCGTCGGCGTTCTCCTCGCCGCTGAGCTCGGCGGCGGCGAAGCCCGCGCCGATCTCGACCGCCTTCACCGCGTTGATGCTCATCATCGCCCGCGCCAGATCGGCGTCGAGCTTGTCGTAGACCGGCTCACCCAGCCCGGCGGGCACGCCGCTCGCCACCACCTCGACCACCGCGCCGACCGACGAGCCGGCCTTGCGCACGCCGTCGAGGAAGCCCTCCCAGAGCTGCGCCGCCTGCCGGTCGGGCGACCAGAAGGGATTGTCCTCGACCGCGTCCCAGTCCCAGCGCGCGCGGTCGATGCGGTGCGGCCCGACCTGGACGAGGGCGGCGCGGATGGTGATGCCGTCGCCCAGGATCTTGCGCGCGATCGCGCCGGCGGCGACGCGCGACGCGGTCTCGCGCGCCGAGGCGCGGCCGCCGCCGCGGTAATCGCGGATGCCGTATTTCTTCCAGTAGGTGTAATCGGCATGGCCGGGGCGGAAGCGGTCCTTGATCTCGTCATAGTCCTTGGAGCGCTGATCCTCGTTCTCGATCATGAGCGAGATCGGCGTGCCGGTGGTCAGGCCCTCGAGCACGCCGGAGAGGATCTGCACCCGGTCGCTCTCGCGGCGCTGGCTGGCGAAGCGCGACTGGCCGGGCTTGCGCCGGTCGAGCCAGTGCTGGATGTCGGCCTCGGCCAGCGTCAGGCGCGGCGGCACGCCATCGACGACGCAGCCGATCGCCGGCCCGTGGCTTTCCCCCCAGGTGGTGAAGCGGAACACTGTGCCAAAGCTGTTGCCCGCCACGCGCTGCTCGCTAGACGACGGAGATGTCGGGCGCGTCGACCGCCTTCATGCCGACGACATGGTAGCCGCAATCGACATGATGCACCTCGCCGGTGACCCCGGCGCCGAGATCGCTAAGCAGGTAGAGCCCGGCGCCGCCGACATCCTCGATGGTGACGTTGCGCTTCAGCGGCGAGTTGTACTGGTTCCACTTCAATATGTAGCGGAAGTCGCCGATGCCCGATGCGGCCAGCGTCTTGATCGGTCCGGCCGAGATGGCGTTGACGCGGATGTTCTGGCCGCCGAGATCGACGGCGAGATACTGCACGCTGGCTTCGAGCGCCGCCTTGGCCACGCCCATCAGGTTGTAATGCGGCATGACGCGCTCGGCGCCGAGATATGTCAGCGTCAGCAGCGATCCGCCGGCGCTCATGCGCTCCGAGGCGCGCCGCGCCAGATCGGTGAAGGAAAAGCAGGAGATGTCGAGGCTGCGCAGGAAATTCTCGCGCCTGGTGTCGACATAGCGGCCCTTGAGCTCGCTGGGATCGGCGAAGGCCACGGCGTGGACCGCGAAATCGAGCGCGCCCCAGCGCTTGTCGAGGGCGGCGAAGACGGCATCGAGGCTCGCCTCGCTGGTGACGTCGCACTCCAGCACGACATCGCTGCCGACGCTCTCGGCGAGCGGCCGCACGCGCTTGCCCAGCGCGTCGCCCTGGTAGGTGAAGGCGAGCTCGGCGCCCTGCGCCGCCACCGCCTTGGCGATGCCCCAGGCGAGCGAGCGCTCATTGGCGACGCCCATGATCAAACCGCGTTTTCCCTGCATGAGCGCCTTTGATTCATTCATACGCGTGCTGCCCTCGCGATTGCTTCGGTGATCGGCGTGCGCCGGGGCGATCCTACACGATGGGCGAGGGGGCCGGAAGGCGCCCGCCCGGCGGGGAGCAGACTACGCCCCCGGTGTACGCCCCCGACTAAAAATCCGCTGTGCGCCGGCGGCGTAGTCCGGACCGGGATCGGCCTGGGAAAGAGGGTAAGGCTGCGCCCCTCCGCCGCCAAGGCTTCCGGCGGTGCTCGATGGCGACGCGTCATCCTCGCCTTCCCCGCGCAAGCGGGGAACCAGGGCGAGCGACGGGCGGCTGCTCCTGGGCCCCCGCTTTCGCGGGGGCGACGGCAATGGGATAGGAGGAGGGGCTGTAAGCGGCCAGCAACATGTGTACGCGTTCTTGTGCTAAACCTCTGGCCATGCGCTTCAGCGCCGTGATCGACCGGGCCGCGACCCTGCGGCATTTCACCCGCTACGCCGTCGGGCGCTTCGCCGGCGATGGCTGCTTCACCGGGGCGGGCGCGCTCGCCTATATGACGCTGGTGGCGCTGGTGCCACTCACCGCCATCGCGTTCGCCGTGCTGTCGGCCTTTCCGGTCTTCGCCGCCACCCGCGACCAGCTGATCGAGCTCGCCTTCCGCAGCTTCGTGCCGGAGGTCAGCGCCGAGGTCGAGTGGTGGTTCCGCTATTTCGCCGGCTCCTCGGTGCGCACCACCACCATCGGCGTGATCGCGCTCGGCGTCACCGCCGTGCTGCTCCTCGCCACCATCGAGGATCAGCTGCACAACATCTGGCGGGTGCAATCGCCGCGGCCGTGGCTGCAGCGCATCCTGGCCTATTGGGCGGTGCTGACGCTGGGGCCGCTGCTGCTCGGCGCCAGCGTCTCGCTGCCGGGCTATATCGACCTGCTGGCCCGGCACACCGGGCTCGATCCGGCGGGGCTGTCGCGGGCCCACGATCTGCGGCACGTGCTGCGCTCGGTGCCGCTGCTGCTGGAGGCCGTCTCCTTCACGCTGCTCTACGCGCTCATTCCGAACTGCTCGGTGCGCTGGCGCGAGGCGCTGGCCGGCGGCGTGGTCGCGGCGGCGCTGGTCGAGCTGCTCAAGATCGGCTTTGCCCTCTACATCGTGCATTTCTCGACCTATCGCGCGATCTACGGCGTGTTCGCGGCGATCCCGATCTTTCTGCTGTGGCTCTATGTCGTCTGGAGCGCGGTGCTGTTCGGCGCGGTCGTCGCCGCGGCGCTGCCGCGATGGCGGCTCGACTGGCGCCCGACCGCGGCGCCGGCGGCGGCGCGCCGCCTCGGCCTCGGCCTGGCATTGCTGGCCGAGCTGGCGGCACAGATGCGCGAAGGCGGGACGCTCTCGATCGCGGCGCTGGCCGAGCGGCTGGGCATGGCCGCCTCGGCGGTCGATGACGAGCTCGCGGCGCTGCGGCAGGCGGGCTTCGTGGCGCAGGCGGCCGGCGGCGGCTGGGTGCTGGCGCGCGCGCTCGACGGCGCGACGCTCATCGATCTCTACCGCGCGCTCGGCCTGCCGCTGGCGGCGAGCCTCGAGAGCGAGGCGACGGCGCCCTGGCAGGCACGGATCGCGCCCGCCATCAGCCGCATGGCCGGGGCCGAGAGCGCGGCGCTGGCGGTGCCGCTGAGCGAGCTGGTGGGATCCGGCGCGCCGACGGCGCTGCGCCACCGCCGGGCCTGAGCCGGCCTATTCGAGGCCGCGGCGGACGTTGTAGGGGTGCTTGGCGCCCCAGCGCTCGAGGAAGCTGGTGAGCTCGGCGTCGGGCGGGTCGGGCAGCACCACGCGCAGCTTGACGTACTGGTCGCCGGCGCCGCCGGCGGCGGCGATGCCCTTGCCCTTGAGGCGGAGCGTGGCGCCGCTGTTGGAGCCGCGCGGCACCTTGAGCGAGACCGGCCCGTGGATGGTGGGCACGGTGACCCGTGCGCCCAGCACCGCCTCGGTCAGCGTCACCGGCAGCTCGACATGGATATCGTGCTCCTTGCGCTGGTAGAAGGCGTGCGGCGTCACCTCGATATCGAGATAGAGGTCGCCCGGCGCCACGCCGCGGGGACCGCGCGGGCCCTGGCCCTTGAGGCGGAGCGTCTGGCCGCTCTCGATGCCGGCGGGCACGACGATGTCGACGCTGCGGCCGTCGGGCGAGGCGATCCGCCGCTTGCCGCCGAGCGCCGCCTCGACGAAGGAGAGGCGCAGCGTCTGGCTGACATCGCCGAGGCGCTCCTCGCTCTCGCGCCGGCCGCGGCCGAGGATCTCGGCGATGATCTCGTCGAAGGAGAAGGCGCTCTCGGCGCGGCGGTAGGCGCGGGCGCCCTGCGCGTGGAAGCCGCGCTCGGCGCCGGCGGCGTCGATCTCGCCGCGATCGAAGCGCGCGCGCTTGGCCGGGTCGGAGAGCATATCGTAGGCCGCGGTCACTTCCTTGAACTGCTGCTCGAGGGTGCGGTTGCCGGGATTGACGTCGGGATGGAGCTTTTTCGCCAGCCGCCGATAGGCCCTCTTGATCGCCTCCTCGGACGCGCCACGCTCGACGCCGAGGACGACGTAGGGATCGCGCATTGCCAAATTTCGCCTGCCTCGCTCTCGCCGCCGCTGCCGGCGCCCATCTTGGCGGTTGCGCCCGGCAGGGGCAACCCGCGACTTCGAAAAGGCGGTGCTTCGGGCTATGGTAGGGCAGGTCTCGGCGCAGGCGCTTTCCAGGAGTCGCGAGTGAGTCGCATCCCGTACCGCCAGCCTTTCGACGAGTTCGCCGCCTGGTTCGCCGAGGCGCAGGCCAGCGAGCCGCGCGACGCCAATGCCATGACCGTGGCGAGCGCGAGCGAAAGCGGCGAGCCCTCGGCGCGGATGATCCTGCTGAAGGGCGTCGACGAGCGCGGCTTCGTCTTCTACAGCAACCTCGACAGCCGCAAGGGCGGGGAACTCGCCGCCAATCCGCGCGCGGCGCTGTGCTTTCATTGGAAGTCGCTGCTGCGCCAGGTGCGGATCGAGGGACCGGTCGAGGCGGTGAGCGCGGCAGAGGCGGACGCCTATTTCGCCACCCGCCCGCGCCAGAGCCAGATCGGCGCCTGGGCCTCGGCCCAGTCGCGCCCGGTGGCGAGCCGCGAGGCGCTGGAGGCGCGCTTTGCCGAGGTGGCGCAGCGCTTCGGCGACGGGCCGATCCCGCGGCCGCCGCGCTGGTCGGGCTGGCGCGTGCTGCCCGAGCGCATCGAGTTCTGGCAGGACCGGCCCTTCCGGCTGCATGACCGCGTGCTCTACAGCCGCGAGGGCGAGTCCTGGCGGCGGGAGCTGCTCTTCCCATGAGCCCCGCCCTCGACATGAACCGCGCCGGCGCGCTGATGCGGCGCGCGACCTACGCCTCGATCGCGGTGGCCGGCGTGATGATCGTGGTGAAGCTCGCGGCCTGGCTGATGACGGATTCGGTGAGCCTGCTGTCGAGCCTGCTCGATTCGCTGCTCGATGCGGCGGCCTCGGTGGTCAACCTGGTGGCGGTGCAGCAGGCGCTGGTTCCGGCCGATCGCGAGCATCGCTTCGGCCATGGCAAGGCCGAGCCGCTGGCGAGCCTGGGGCAGGCGGCCTTCATCACCGGCTCGGCGGTGCTGCTGCTGATCGAGGCGCTGCAGCATGTCCTGACCCCGCAGCGGGTGAGCAACACCGGCATCGGCATCGCCGTCATGATCGTCGCCATTGCGGTGACGCTGGTGCTGGTCGCCTACCAAGGCTCGGTGGTGCGCCGCACCGGCTCGCTGGTGGTGAGCGCCGACGAGTTCCATTACCGCACCGACCTGGTGCTGAACGGCAGCGTCGTCGTCTCGCTGGTGGCGACGCATCTGCTCGGCTGGGTCTATCTCGATCCGCTGTTCGGCGCGGCGATCGGCGTCTGGATCGTCTACGGCGCCTGGCGGGTCGGCAGCAAGGCGGTGGTGCAGCTCATGGACCGCGAGCTGCCCGACGAGGCCCGCGGCCGCATCCGCGCCATTGCCCTGGCGCATCCGCAGGTCACCGCGGTGCACGACCTGCGCACCCGCGCCGCCGGGCCCAGCGCCTTCATCCAGATCCATCTCGAGATGGACGGCCGCCTCAGCTTGGCCGAGGCGCACCGCATCTCGGACGCGGTCGAGGCCGAGATCCTGGGCGCCTTTCCCCGGGCCGAGGTGCTGATCCACCAGGACCCCGAAGGCGTCGACGAGCCGCACCGCAGCTTCCCGCCGGCGGCGCCGTCATCTAAGCTCGCCTCATGAACACCGAGCGCAAGACCCTGCTCCTCACCGGCGCCAGCCGCGGCATCGGGCATGCCACCGTCCGGCGCTTCAGCGAGGCCGGCTGGCAGGTCATCACCAGCTCGCGCGAAGGCGTGCCGGCGGAATGCAAGCGCGACCCCAACTGGACGCATCACGTCAGCGCCGATCTCGCCGACCCCAGGGCGGTGGAGCGCTTCATCGTCGAGGTCAACGCCATCCTCGGCGACGGCGCGCTCGACGCGCTGGTCAACAATGCCGGCGTCTCGCCCAAGACGCCGTTCAAGGAGCGGCTCGGCTGCCTCAACGGCGATCTCGCCGACTGGCGCGACGTGTTCCAGCTCAATTTCTTCACGCCGCTGAGCCTTGCCCGCGGCCTTGCCGCGGCGCTGGCGCGCGGCAAGGGCGCCATCGTCAACGTCACCTCGATCGCGGGCCACGCCGTGCACCCCTTCGCCGGCTCGGCCTATTCGACCTCCAAGGCGGCGCTCTCGGCGCTGACGCGCGAGATGGCGGTCGAGTTCGCCCAGCTCGGCGTGCGCGTCAACGCGGTGGCGCCGGGCGAGATCGAGACGGCGATGCTGTCGCCGGAGACCGAGGTGCTGATCCCGCGCATCCCGCTGCACCGGCTGGGAGCGCCCGGGGACGTGGCGTCGACCATCTTCTATCTCTGCGGCGCCGAATCGGCCTATGTCACCGGCACCGAGATCTTCGTCACCGGCGGCCAGCATCTCTATTGATGGACGCGATTGACGCGACGGGAGGCGCGCGATGGCGGTAGCCCTGGTCTCGATTCTCTGCCTCGACCGCGTCGGGCTGGTCTCGGCGATCGCCGACTGCCTGTTCACGGCCGGGATCAACCTGCGCGACACCACCTTCGCGGTATTCGGCAAGGGCGCCGAGTTCACCTCGATCTGCGAGCTGCCCGACGGCATCGGCGCCGCCTGGCTGCAGGACGAGCTGGCGCGGCTGCCGGAGCTCGAGGGCGGCCAGATCCGCGTCGTGCCCTACGGCTTCGATCCCCGGCCGGGGCCGATGGGGCGCATCACCCACCGCATCGAGGTGAGCGGCGGCGACCAGCTCGGCCTCATCGCGCGGCTCGCCGAGATCTTCACCCAGAACGGCGCCAACATCGTGCGCCTCGACGCGCAGAAGCTGCCGGAGAGCGAGGGCGGGCAGGTGGTGACGCGCTTCTCGGTCTGGCTGCCGCCCGACCGCGCCCAGCTCTGCCTCGCCGCGGTCGCGAACACCGCGGGGAGCCTCGGGCTCTCGAGCCGGGCGGAGGAGCTGGCGGGGTAGGGGTGTGGGCAGATGAGAAATCCAACATGACCCAAAATCCGTGCCCTTCTGATACTTCTCCCAAGAGTTCGCCAGCGAGCGTCAAGTCTGTTTAGTCTCCCTATCCGGCTAGCGCAGGGAGGCGGTCTGGATGGGCCGGCCGGGGCATCCGCTCTCGAATCCTGAGCGGCCGACACGGGCGCCAATCGGCAATTCCGAGACTGACCCGGAACAGACGTTGGCTCAGGGGACGATGAATGACAGCTCTGCGCCCAAAGCGGCCGTTCCGCCGATCGGCGTCGGTTCCCGAGAGGGGACGGTGCTCGGGCACGCCGCTCGGGCAGCTCCGGATGGGACGCGGAAATTATGCTGTTCTCCAACGCCCTAGTCTGATCCACGCGGGCAGTTCCGGCTCTTCAGGCACTTGCTGAATTCCGTGGCTCGACCTACTACCGAGAGTATAGTAGGGTACGCCGCAAAGATCACCTAAAGTAGCAGACTTATGGCTGCCCCCGATTTCAGTGCTGGATAAGTCTGACCCAGGCGATGATGTCGCTGCGCGGTTCAATTATCAGCATTGTTACGCCGCGATAAATGCCATTCGCCTCATCACCGACGAAGCGAATGTCGCCGAGATCATCTGTGAAAATCACGAAGATTTCCTGGTCAAGACGCCCGTTGGAAAATTCGTTGGCACACAGATCAAGACCCGACGGCTAACTCTGCCACCGTTCAAAGCCGTCGACGACCAAGTCACTAAGGCGCTCGGAAAGTTCTGCGTCCTCGATAGCAAATTTCCCGGTGCTTTCGAAAAATTTGACTTCACCACCAATCACACTTTCTGGGACGATGAAAAGTCAAAAAATAACCTGCAATGGCTATTGACGACGCTTCAGGAACGCGGCGGCATTAAAGGTCTGCGCGCCGACAATTCACTGCGTCAGTTCGTCGAGGGCATTGCCAGCGACACCGGCCTCAAGTCTGTTGACGTGGCAGCAACCTTGCAAAAGACCACCGTTCGTGGCCACGCCTCCGATATGGCGCATATTCGCGCCGACGTACGGGACGCACTTTCAGAATGTCCAGGCGTAAAGGACCTTCCGTACGCCACCGTCGCGGAAATGGCCAGTGCGATAGTCAATCTCGCCCGAGATGCATCGATGAAAACGCTCAACGGGCCAATCACCGACCTCTACGCACCGGGAACTGGCCTCGCACAGATCATTGATAGCCAGCTACTGTCGGGAAAACGGATTCGCAAGGCCGATGTTCTTGCCATCATCGATCAGTTCACGCATAGCTGCAAACCCTATCAAGACATCGATGTTACGGCGCTTATTACGCCTTCGGATGTGCCGTCCGATCTTGTGCGGGCGGTCCGGAAGCTCGCTAGAGGCGGTGTCGAAACTAACCGGGTGACCAACATCGTGGATCGCGTTCGGTCATTTGAAGCCCTATTCATAGAATGGAGTTGAAGATACGGTGCCGAAGACGCGGCAAAGCGCTACAGCAATATCCTCGCGGTGGTCCAATTTGAAGCTGCCGAGGCTCACGCGAATGCCGAGAAGGCGGGGGCGCCGTATGGATCGGCGATGTACGCAAAACTCGCTGAGCGTTTGAAGGCACGGGTCAAAACCGATCCGGACCAGCTTTACAATTGCCGCCCCGAGCACCTGATCGGTGCCGCTGGCGTCCTTACCCAGAAATGCAAGACATGGTGGTCATTGCCCTTTGATGTCTCTGCGGAGGCCTAATGAGTTTAGACCTCGTGGAAATTGTCACGTCGCTCGACCGAGACGAGGACGTGCATCTTGCCCGAATCCTTATCTTGCTTAAGGCCTTCTTGCGCGAAGACTTGTCCGCGATCGAAGGCATTACCAAACTGGCAAAGCTCGATTTCCTCCTTCGATATCCGTCATGCCTGGAAAAGGCGCTGGTGGCCCGCGGCGTGCCAGCTACGAACATCCCGGTTGATGATTTTGAGCGACTGACGATTGAAGCTCGAATGATACGATATCGCTACGGACCTTGGGACCATCGTTATCGCCGTTTTCTCAACATCTTGGTCGCACGACGCCTTGCTACCGTTCGGACGGACGGTCGCACGGTCCAAATCGATCTCACCCCTTCGGGGATCGCTTTGACGGACGAACTGGTCGCTTCTCCTGGCTTCGCACGCGTCTATGAGCGCGCACTGCTGTTACGAAAACATCTTGATCTAAAAGCACGGGCGCTGATGGAATTCATCTACGAACAATTTCCCGAGCTGACTTCCTTAGAATTCAACGAAGGAATCGCGTTCACAGGAGCCGCGCAATGAATCTCCTGGTGGACACCCTCGTCTTGCTCTGCAAGCAAAGCGAAGAGCGAATTCATTTCTCGCCTCGCCTTTCTTTCTTCCACGGCCAGATGTCCACCGGCAAATCCTCGATCGCCGAACTGATCGACTATTGCTTAGGCGGCTCGCTTCAGAAGACACCGGCCATCCAGAGCGAGCTCGTTGGCGTCCAGCTTCAGGCGAGAGTCGGAGACGCCACCCTCCTAATCGAACGGAATCCAACCACGACCACGTCAGTTGAGGTCACTTGGGAGAGCCACGGGGAAGCGGGACGGGAAAACCTTCCGCTACAAGCCGGCGAACAACCGATCATTGGCGACGACATTTATAATTACAGTGACTTCCTGCTGCGCCACCTCGGCTCGCCGCTGCTGAAGGTTCGCAAACGCAAGGGGGACCCGGATTCCTCTCTACAGCGATTGAGCTTCCGCGACTTTTACAAGTTTTGTTATCTCGATCAGCCCGATTTGGATTCAAGCTTCTTCCTGCTGGAGCAGCCGATCCGCCAAGAGAAATCAAAAGATGTCCTTCGTTACGTCCTAGGTTTCCATAGCGACCGACTGAACCAATTGCAAAGTGAGCTCTCTGAGGTTCGCCAGTCGCAGCGCACCATGCGAGAGACCGCCAAACAAATCGGCGACTTTCTCAAGCGTTATGGCTTTGATTCTAGGGACCAGATTGAACTAGAGATCGATAAGCTCAACGAAGAAGAAGAAAAGTTGGAAATTGCGATCGAGAATCAGACGGAGGACCGGCTGCCGGCTTCCACCGTTGCCGAGGAGGATCAAGCCCTAGTCAACAACCTCACGCAAACGATCGCCGCGAAGATCGAGGCCGTCTCCAACGTCAGTCAACGGCTAAAGGAGCAGGAATCGCTGATAGCCGAATTTATCGGAATGAAGTTCAAGCTCGCTCGCTCCTCGACGGCGTCCGAGCTGTTGAAGGGTGCCGAGTTTCAAGCCTGCCCTGTATGCGGTACCGAAGTGAACCCGAAAGGGGATGGCGTGCACTGTGTTTTATGCAAGTCAGATCTCGATAAGGCGCCCGGTGGCTTTGAGGGCGACAGTGCCGTGATGGAGCGTGATCTGTCCGATCGGATCGATGATCTGAAGCGCTCTGTCCAAAAACTCAGGCGCTCCAGTGAACGGCAGCGCGGAGACTTGGACGTACTCTTGAAAGAGCGGACTGAGGTGCAGCAGCGGATCGATTTTGCCCGTAAACAGGTCGAGTCCGAATACATTAAGCGGGCGCGAAAGCTCGAGAGTCGTCGCGGCGCGATCAAAGAGCGGCGCCGCCTACTTATACGCATCAAGGAGATGCCCGGCGAAGTCGAAGCCAGACTGAGGGAAGCGGACGGGCTAATCGCGAAGATCGCCGAACTCGAGCGAGATATCCAAACCGAGCAGGGCCGTTTCGAAGATGGCCGGAAGAATGTTCTCACCTTGGAGCGGAATTTTCACAGATTGCTTCAGGCCATCCATTTCCCAGAGATCAAGGAGGACGACAAGGTTTTACTCAACCAACGCTCTTGGTTCCCGTATGTGCATCCGAAGGGCAACGAATCTTTGGCTTGGACATTCCACGATGCCGGCTCAGGCGGGAAAATGGTGCTCTTCAAGATTTGCTTCGCGCTTGCGTTGCATCTGACTGCGGCGCAACAGCATCTACCGATGCCGAAATTTTTGATCATCAACTCGCCGATGAAAAACATCACGCCGGACATCAACCCGGAAATTTTTGAGAACTTCTATCGGGAACTGTATCGGCTTTTGCAGAGTGACCTCAAAACGTGGCAATGCATTGTGATCGATCAAACGCTATTTGAGGCACCGACGAATTTCGAGGATCATATTGAGCGTCTTCTCACCAAGGATGACCCTGATCATCCTCCCCTCATAAGCTACTATCACGGCCATTAGCAGATGGCTGTTGAATAGAGTGGCCCGAGTTTTCCAGATTATTTTGGACCCGCTGGCCGTCCGCTGCCTGCACATAAGCCGGCGGTTGACCCCATGTCTGCAATGGGTCGGCTTCCGACGCACGCACCTGGCCGCCGGCAGCGTCCGGTCCGCCGCGCTGCGGTACTGAGAGCAGACCGACGGCTTCCGGCCAGTCGCTGCTATTTCGCGCCCATATCGGCCGTTCAACGCCGATCACCGGTGGCCAAAGCGGACGCTTGTCAATCCGTTTCCAAGTGACATGTGCTTAATCCGCCTGTTGTCGCGGGCCCTCGACGTGATCGTTGAGCACAACGCCCAGGCGGCTATCCGGGCCCTCTTCCGGCCCAGCCGGCCCGCGCGTTCCCAGGTAGTCTTGAGGCGCTGCGCAGAAGGCGACCTTGGCGGCAAGCGCCTGCAGCAACGCTGGGCGCCAGTCGTTGTGTCCGAAGTTCCCGGCCAATGATGTGGCTGATCGAAGGAGATAGTCGGTCAGTACTTCGGTGGTCAGGCCAAGTTCCTTGAACATAAGGATGGCTGTTCGCTGTTCGAACAGGAATTTGTTGATCTGCCTAGGGTAGCGTTCATTTAGCTTGAGGCGATCAAGCTGAAATTGCAGCATTTGTGCGAGGCTGGGATTTAGCGTTTCGGCTTCTATCCGAAAGGTCACGTCGAGTGCACCACCGGCAAAGCCCACATCGGCGCGCATGAACACCTCGTCGGTCAATGCCTGAAAATATGGGTGAATAAGCCCCGGCCCGGGTGCAGCCCCTGGCACAATGGTCCGCTTGGCGTTGTTGCAGGGGCCGCAGCTCGGAACAAGATTGCGGGGATATATCGCGAGCTCGCCGTAGTGGGCCTTCGGGAGATAATGATCCAACTCCGTCGGTTCCCCAAATCCGCAATAGGGACAAACGTCGGTCGATGTCAGGAGCGACGCACGAAGCCCCTCGAGCCGACCGCCGATCTGCACTTGACTGTACCCGTCTCGGATGTGCTGCCGGCATGCGGCGAGTGCCGTCGGCAACAGGCGCGGATCGGGTTGGCCGAGCAGAGCGTCATAGGTTTGATAGACTGTGAGCACCGCAGCGCGTTCGATGGCCGACAGCGCATATACAGGTTCACCATTGGCATAGGTGAGCGCCGTCGTGAGCTGTGCATCGACGTCGGTGATATCGGGCGGCGGCAAGATCCACACTTCGTCAGCGCTTCCGCGCGAGTTCACTCATCACATAGGCGCGCGCCTGCAGGCTGAGACCGCGGTCAAAGAGGCCTTCGATACTCTCGAGCGTCATGCCGCCCTTAACTAAGCTCTGCAGCGTCCTGTGGAAATCGGTCGCGTCCGAATTGAGGCCGAATACCTCATCGGTAATCTCGCCGATGCTTTCGCCATAGGTTTCGATGCGCGGTGGGTTGATGGTGGTTTCGGTTCCATTGCGCCGAACGACCGAGATGTGGCGTCCAAGCGTTTCCTGCGCGACCACCGGCGAGTGGGTCGCGATGACAGCGAAAGCATCATTTTTATCGAGAATCAGTCGCAGCGCATGTATGAAGGCGGCGAGCAATGGGGGATGAAGATGGCTCTCGGGTTCGTCGATTAGAACGATCGACTTCGCCTCGGTGTAGGCGACCATTGATGCAGTCGCATGCATCACAATCTTATGCCCCGTGCTCCAGTGCGCGAAGGTTTTTCCGGGCGCTTGTGAGATGGTCGACGTGGGGTGGGCTCCGAGGTCCTGAAAGGATGGATCGCTTGCGAGGATCTCGACGGCGGAATCGAACAAGGCATGGCGCCCGGCCTTCCAGATGCGCTCGATCGTGCGCTCGAACTCCGCGGCAAGCTCGTCGATCGATTTCAGCAGCGTCCGGGGCTGGTGGTCAGTGACGATCGAGATCGGGCTCTCAAGTTGCGGGGCCTCCATCCCGACTAGCCCTTGCTCAAGCTCGCGGGCAATGTCACGCAACCCGCAGAAATGATATCGCCCAGTACCCCTCTTCAGGTCGTCAGCGATTTGTCGTCGCTCCTTCTCGTCGAGCCCCGGGATCTGAAATGCGTCGAAGGCACTGTAGGCAATGTTGAGAACTCGAGTGAATCCGATCCCCGGTGGGTCGATGCTGCCGAGGGAGGTTAGTTCCGCACTGGACCGGTCACGCTGCGAGGCATGCAGAACCCTGGCTAAGCGGGCGAGCAACGTGCTTTTGCCGGATCCGTTGCGGCCAGTGAGGACCGCGATGCGTTCCGGGAGCCTGCCGCGACCAGATGGGAGCCAGAATTGCCAATCGCCCGGCGCTGAGAACTGAAGGTGCAGAGGGTTCGTCCAGCCGGTCACCTGGAAACTCAGCTCCAGACCGAGCCGCGCAACACGCGTGTAGTCGCGTTCGAGCAGGACGGAGGCGTCGCGGCGGAACGAATTCCAGTCGATGTCTCTCAGGACCGATTTGGTCCAACCAGGTTCATCGAAGAACGACTCTGCATGATCGGGAAAGGCAAGCGCATCGCGCAGATGTGCAAGGATTTCTCGACGAAGCTCGTCGGGAAGTTCCGCCAGACGCTCATAATAGTCGAGGTTCTGCCCCAGCGAGCAATAGTCCTCACTAAGCGGTTGACATCGGCCCAGTGCCAACTGGATGGTGTCGGCCGCCGTTTGCCCTTTGCGCAGAATCTTAACTGGCCCGATACGGCCAGAGAATTCGCTGGTGAAAACATAGAGATGATAGAGCGTTTGGAAGCTGAAATCGTTCCAATTGTCCTGCTGCAGTACGATTCCTGGGACATGATTGGGGCTGGACCTGGACGGAGGAACAACTGTGAAATCAGTCATATTTTGCTCCGGAGATTCGTCCTTCGACTTGTCCGCCTCATAGACCGCGTTGCGTCAAGGCTGCTGCGAGGCACTTCAGGATAGTGCTTTATTCTACCACCCGAGCGGAATGGCAAAGAAGATCCATCTTGTTAGCTTGCTACGTTATGTAGCAAGTGATCTGTCCGGTTTTAGAACCGCTCTTAGGAGGGGCGGGGATGAGACGGACAGAGGTGCTGCAAAGACTTCGGGAGATGAAGTTTGAGGAAGTGTATGACCGGTTCCATCGGGGCCGGCTGAGCTCGGCAGAGGCGGCGGAATGGCTTGGTGTATCGGCGCGGACATTCCGGCGGCGTGGCGCACGTTCGACAACGTATGAATCTCCAGTTCAAAAGCATTCAAGACCTACTCGGCGGATCGGAACTGCTGGAGGCGGGACTGCGCTTTGTCACAGATCGGCGTCAGCCGCTCGCACTGAGCTCCGCCTGTCCGCCGGCCCGGTGTTCCTCCACAACCATGGCGCCTACAAGTTCGGGGGTGATGACCTGCTTGCGGCGATTCGGCGAAACGCAGGAGCAAATCGGAGCGAGAGTGGCCGAGATAAAGCGGTTGGAAAAAAAGCTGATGATCCCTGGACGGAGGGCGAACGCCTTCAGCGGAAACTGTGCGAGTTAAGGGGGATCGACTTCGACTCCCCGATGACGACGACGACTAGTCGTGAAATTACGGTCCGGCGCGATGGGCGGCTCGGACAGGCCGCGGATTCTGTCATGCTGCCTATCACTATTCGGTCTCGTACTTATTTGACATAACAATCTCTTTGTCGTCGATTGGCCGCAGGCAATACTCAAGCCATCCTTGCCCAAATCCACCGCATCCCACAAGATAGTAACCTTCAAACATCCAACTGCCGTGTTGCCAAAAGGCAGTACTCTTCTGGTCGAGGGCGTTGAAATATACGATCGACCCTCCGCAAGCGAACCCATCCTTGCATGACGGATCGTCTTGAATCGTAAGATGGCCGGGAAACGCGTTCTTAGTATCGGCATCTTGGTAAAGTCCATCAGCGCCGTCCGTATATGCCTCCACACGAATAATTTTCCCGAAATTGTCCGACAGGAAGGACACAAACCTCCTGCCGCTGTCTCTGTCTAGCTCGCCGTCATATTTCGCAATCCGGATCCTGTGGTCGCCCGTTATGCACGTCACGGTGACATTTCCCGTGACCCGCGCGATGGCCGGGCTACACGGCCCCATCGTCGATTGTACCTGCGCCCGGGCTCCCGAACAATCGAGCGCCAAGCCGAGGGCAATTGCAGTCGCTGTGGCAAACCACGTCATCGAGAGCGGCGCTCGATAGTGACGCTCCCCCGAACATTCGCGATCGCCGGACTATCATCGCCGCTAGTGCTCTGATTTATGACCTCGCGATCGGCTCGCCTGTCGTGTGAAGTGAGGTCGTTGATGAGAGCGATTGCTGCGATGACGATCCCGAGGATCGCGACGACCAAGCCTGCCTTCTGCAAGGTGGGGCTTTCGGCTACTCGCATGGTGGCAATTCCTAGAGCGTGCGCTGTCTTGTTAGAAGTGACCAGTAAGCAGTTTCAGCGTAGCATAGATCGCCGATTTTTTTACCCGGGGCAATGTATATGCGCCGCGCTTCGAGCGCGGCGACGGATCGCTTACCATGAAAGTACCGTACTGGGCAGCTATAATTTAAGCTCCTGCCCTGCCTATGTTAAATCAACCTGACGCGGTTGTGTACCACGAACAAGCTAGTTCGGTAACGGTGGGGGCGAGCCCCCGATTTGAACCCGCCTCTGACATTTGCCGCATCGGCGCCGAGGAGTTGGCTTCTGGCACGGAGCCGCGCAAAAGAGTGGCCGGAGCGGAGTCCGCTCCGGCCAGGTAGTTCGGGACATTAACTTGCTCGGCGATGGCAATGGCATGGTCGACCTCGATCCGAGATACCTCGCAGCGCTTTCGATGTTGGCGTAACTCATCAGCAGCTGAACGGCACGCAGATTTCCAGTCAGACGATGGATAAAGGTTGCCTTAGTTCGGCGGAGAGAATGCGTGCCGAAAAACCCGGGCCATCCGATACTTGCAATCCACCTCTAGACAAGGCGTGCGTATTGCCGTGTTGTGATGTGGCGGCCTTTGTGGCACCGGTTCGGGAACAGGAAAGTTGCCGAGTTTCTTGCCAAAGGCCCTCAGGTACTCGTCGACGGCCTCCCGGGTTTGCTCGGTCAGTTCACCTGACGGTATTGTCCGGTCTTTCTCTGCCGGACGCTGGCGCGAGCGACGGCAGCGCCATGCGGGGCGATGAGCGGCTATCCGTCTTGAGTTCATACTGAGACGACGCCTCAGTCGAGTTGAATGTCCGCTTCCCCTCATTTACCGCCGAAAGCCGTCCAATCGCTTACGGCCAACTCCGGTCGTCTGTACCACCCCGTGTCCGACCGCGCTCTACGCCTCGCTCACCCGCCGGAAGGAGCCGCGGCAATCGCGGATGTCGAAGCAGATCGCGTGCATCCCGACGGCGCGGGCCGCAGCGACATTGCGCGGCTGGTCGTCGACGAAGACCGTGCGCTCGGCCGGGCTGCCGAGGGAAGCGAGCGCCTGCGCGTAGGCGGCGGGCGACGGCTTGCGCACCACTGAGCGGGACAGATCCACGACGCAATCGATCTCGGCGAGGATGCGCAGGCTCGATGGCGCGTCGCGGCCGTAAAGCAGCTCGAGCTCGTTGCTGAGCACGCCCACGCGCCAGCCGGCGGCCTTGGTCGCGCGGATTGTCGCCACCGCTTCCGGCCTGACGAGCCGGTTGGGATCGCCGCCGCCGGCCGCAGCGATCAGGTCGCGCATCTCCAGCGCGCGGCCGAGCAGCGCGCCGAGCTCGGCGACCCGGCGGCGCCAGTACTCGCCCTCGCCGATCTCCTCGGCGAGAACGGCGAGCCAGAGCGCGTCGGCTTGGGGATCGAGCGGCCCCCACCAGCGCAGGGCGCCGCCGGGCAAGCCGAAATGGCGCTCCAGCGCCCCGCGGCACTCGAACAGCGTCCTGGTGACGACGCCGCCGAAATCGAGCAGCAGCGCGTCAGGCCGGCACATAGGCGCAGCCCAGGCGCAGTTGCGTCCGTTGACTGAGGACATCGACCGCAGAGACGATGATCCAGGTGATGAGGACGTAGGCCAGCATCTGCCGATAGAAGAAGAGCTGCTGCGCCTCGTAGAGCGCCTCGCCGATGCCGCCGGCGCCGATCATGCCGACGACGGTCGCCGCCCGGAGATTCCATTCGAGGCGAAACAGCGAGTGGACGGCGATGGGGCCGGCGGCGAGGGGAATCAGCGCGAACCACGCGACGGAGAGCCGCGTGGCGCCCGTGGCCTCGATCGCTCTCGCCGCCTCGACGCGGACATTCTCGAACGATTCGGCATAGAGCTTGCCGAGGACGCCGGCCGAGTGCAGCCCCAGCGCGATGATGCCGGCGACCGGCCCGACACTCGCCAGCGACACCAGGACCAGGCCCCATACCACCTCCGGCACCGCGCGCAGCGCCTCGAGCACGCTCCGCACCGCGATCGCCACGGGGTGCGGCGCGAGGTTGCGGGCCGAGGCGAGACCCAGCGGCAGCGCCACCAGCGCGGCGAGCGCCGTCCCGCCACCGGCGATCAGCAGCGTCTCGCCGAGGAGGCGCGGGAGCTGGGCGATCGCGCTCAGCGGCAGCCGCGGCGGCAGCATCGATGCGAAGGTCGCCAGCGCGTGCTCGACGGCGACGAGGTGCGGCCGATAGATCCACAGCGCGGCCGCGCCCACCGGCACCACCAGGAAGACGAGCCGCGGCGCGCGGCGCACCCGCCAGCTCGCGTGGTCGACCAGGGTCATGACCAGGATCAGCATGAGGATGAGCGTCGCGGCGCGGCGGTAGTCGAAGGCGTTGAGCGTGCCGACCAGCTCGGTGCCCAGTCCGCCGCCGCCCACGGCGCCGACGATCACGGCGGCGCGCACCGCGCATTCGAAGGAGTAGCAGCCATGCGTCAGCAGATCCGTGAGCCGCAGCGGGATGAGGCCGAAGACGGCGACGGACGTTCTCCCTGCGCCGGTCGCGCGCAGCGCGTCGAGCGGCCCGCGTTCCGCCGAGAGGAACAGATCCGCGAACACCTTGCCGATCATCGCGGTGTAGAACGCCGCCAGGGCGAAGAGGCCGGCGGCGGGCCCGATGCCGAAGACGACGACGCACAGGATCGCGAGGGTCAGGTCCGGCACCGCGCGCAGCGCCGCCATCGCCTGGTAGAGGAGGCGCGTCCCCGGCGCGCGCGTCGCCACGACCAGGCCGAGCGGCAGGCCGATGACGCAGGCGATCAGCATGCCGCCGGCGGCCATTCCCAGCGTCTGGGCGAGGGGAACGAGGAGGGCGGCGAGGTAGCGCGGAGAGAGATCGGGCGCAAAGGCCCAGGCGCCGCCGAGGGCAGACGCGATGCTCATGCGCCGACCGCCGCGCGACGGCCGTCTTCGCCATCGGCAGGCGCGTGCGTGAAGGGCGCCTCTCCGCGCCGGAGATCGATCACGCGGTCGAAAAAACCGTGCGCGAGCTCCGGCTGGTGCAGGGAACAGAGCAGCGCCATGCCGCCGGCGGCGGCCAGGCCGCACAGCAGCGACAGGATTTGCGCGCTGAGCTCGGGATCGAGGGAGGCCACGGGCTCGTCCGCCAGCAGCAGCGCCGGCTGCTGCACCAAGGCGCGCGCGATCGCGACGCGCTGCTGCTGCCCGCCGGAGAGGTCGGTGGTACGGCTGCGCAGCTTCTCCGGAATGCCGACGCGCGCCAAGGCCTCGCGCGCCTCCTCGAGCTCCGATCGGCGCGGCAGCAGAAGAAAGCGCAGGGCGCGAAGCCCGGACCAGCGCCCGAGCGCGCCGGCCATCACGTTCTGGTGGACGGAGAGGCGCTCGACGAGATCGTGCTTCTGGGCGATGACGCCGATGCGCTGGCGAAGCGCGCGCAGCTCAGCGCCGCGGGCGGCCGCCACGTCGACCCCGCCGACCGCGATCCGGCCCGATCGGATCGGGATGAAGCCGCTGATGGCGCGGAACAGCGTGGTCTTGCCGCACCCGCTCGGCCCGACGATGGCAACGCTCTCGCCCGGACGTACCGAAAGCGACACGCCGTCGAGCACCGGTGACGGGCGACCGGGGTAGGCCAGCACCAGATCGGTTATGTCCAGCATGGCCGCGCGCCGCCCCGGTCAGAACAGCTTCAATTGCTGCGCTATCTTGCGAAGGTCGTCGTACTCGCCATCCGTCGCCGGCACGAACTTCCTGCCGCGCAGGATGGCGAGCACCTTGGCGTCGCGCGCGACGTTCGAGCGCCAGGAACGCGTGCGCGAACTTCTCGCGCGTCCCGTCGTCGACGCCCTGACGCGCCACCCACACATAATCGACGAAGGGCGGCGAGGTGAAGAACACCCGGATCCTGCTCTTGTCGAGGGTGCCCTCGGCAAGCATCGCGCGATAGACGCTCTCGTCGAGCGCTCCGGCATCGACGGCTCCCGCTTCCACCGCCTTCGCCGTCGCCGGATGGCTGCCGGTGTATCGGAAGCTGAGATCGCGGTCCGGGTCGATGCCGACCCGCATCAGCGCGGCGTAGGGCATGAGATGCCCGCTGGTCGAATTGATGTCGCCGAAGGCGAAGCGCTTGCCCTTGAGATCGGCCAGCGAATGCACCGGCGAGTTCGTCGCGGTGATGAACAAGGAGTGGAAGTCGCGGTCGCTGTCGCGTTGGACCAGAGGAAGAACGCCATACCGCGCATGCGCCTTGACGTAGGTCAAGCCGCCGAGATAGGCGAAGTCGAGCGAGCCGTTGCCGAGGGCCTCGACCGTGGCGTTGTAGTTGGTCGGGATGATCAGCTCGACGGGTCGCCCCATCGCGCTCGCGAGATAGTCGCGCAGCGGCGCCTTCTCTTCGACCGAGACCTGGGTGGCGCCGGCGTCCGGTATCATGCCGATCCGCACCGCCTGGTCCGCCGCCGCGGCCGGGCCGCTCCCCAACGCCGCCGCGACGAGCAGCACGGCAAGCGTGACGAGCGGCCGAGATCGAGCAGACAGAATCCGCATGGACGATGCTCCCTTGATTTGGAACGCAAAGCGCCGCGGTTCGCCGACGCCGGCGCATGATGCGAAAAGCGACATCGTCGCGCGGGTCATCGGCGCTTCACTCGGTGTTGAATCCGTGGGAAGCTCGGGGGGCGCAGGGTTTTCCCCGGCGCACAGCTCGGCGCATCGGAGCAGGCCATGACCATCCGGAGCCAATCGTCGTGACCGCGAGCAGCGCACTGCCCGGCTGGGACGCGTATGCCGCCCTCTACGAAGCGGTCCACGAGCCGCTCACACGCCAGTTCGCGGCCGCCGCTCTGGACCTCGTGCCGGTCGGACCCGGGCAGCGGGTGCTCGATGTCGCGGCGGGGCCGGGCACGCTCACCGTGCTGGCGGCCTCGCGCGGCGCCAGCACGACGGGCGTCGACACCTCGCCGCGAATGATCGCGCGGCTCAACGCGCGGCTGAGCGAGCTCGGCCTGCGCGGCGAGGAAGGGCGGGTGATGGATGCCGCCAGGCTCGACTTCCCGGCAGCGAGCTTCGATGCCGTCTTCTGCGTGTTCGGCATCATGCTGTTTGCGGATTTCCGCGCCGCGCTGGCGGAGATGGCCCGCGTGACCAAGCCCGGCGGCCGCGCCGCCGTCGTGATGTGGAACGGCCTCGAGCGGATGGAGCATGTCCAGGCATGGCTCGCGGCGGTCGCCAGCGCCTTCCCGCAGTTCGAACCGACACCGACGCCTGAGAACTGGGCCGTGCTGCAGCGGCCGGACGCGCTCCAGCGCGTCATCCGGCAGGCCGGCTTCTCCGCGGTCGAGATCCGCACCATCGCGCGGCATTGGCAGGTGGAATCGCCGGCGTGGTTTGCGGCCCATGCCGACCTCTCGCCTGCCGCCGAGGGGCTCTATCGGATGCTGGGTCCCGATGCGCGCGGCGCCACGCGGCGCGAGCTCGAGCGGCAGCTCGCCGCGCGGCACGGGGACGGCGCCTTCGCGCTCGCTGCCGAGGCGCATATCGCGGTTGGGATCCGATAGCTCCTGCGGCATCACGGGCGGCCCATCACGATCGTGGTGCAGGCGCTCTCGCTTTTGGGGAGGTCGCGCGCGGGCAGGCGGCGGATGACGAGCGGCTGCCGCTCGCCGCGAATGACCGGGCAGTAGGGGTCGGGCGCGTCGAGCGCGCCGCGCAGGCGGCGGCGGCCGGCGCAGCCGCCGTGGCAGCTGTCGCGGAACTCGCAGGGCGCGCACGCCTCGGGGAGCGACCGCGCCGCACGAAAGGGTGCGCTCTCGACGATCGCAGCGCCGGCGGCCAGGAGCTCCTGCAGCGCCGCCCCATGGCCCGGCCAATAGACGCAGGGCTGGGTCGTCCCGCGCGGCGTCACGCGGATGGTGCCGACGCCGCAGCCTCCGGTCCGCTTGGGCATTCCGGCCATGGCGCGCACCAGCGGCTCGCCGATGGCGATCACGTCGGTCGCCGCGAGCAAGGTGCGGAAGCCGGCCCAGTACTCGTCGTAGGTGAGCGAATAGACGTCGGAGCGAACCGCCTGGTAGACGTTGACGCGCAGCGGCGCGTTGAAGCCTCGCGCGATGCCGGCGATCTCCGCCAGCCGCAGGTGGTTCGATTTCATCATGACCGCGATGAAGGTGACGGGCACGCCAAGCCGGACGCAACGCGCCGCCTGCTCGTGCAGCAGCCGCCAGTTGCCGGGACCGCGCTGCGCGTCCTGCTCCGCCTCGGTCGGATAATCGAGCGAGAACTCGACGTCGCTGAAGCTCTTGAGCTCCTCGTCCTCGAGCCGCTCGATGCTGTGGCCGTTCGAGGTGATCGTGAGCTTCAGCGGACGCGCGCGCAGCGCCGCGAGAAAGGTGCGGAACTCCGGATGCATGCCGTTCTCGCCGGTGCCCAGATTGACCGAGCGGACGGGGATCCGGTCGAGCACCGCCTCGACCTGCCCGGGGGCGAGGCGATCGGTCCGGGACGGATCGCGATAGCAGAAGGCGCAGGCGAGGTTGCATTCGTTGGTCAGGCCAAGCCCCAGCGCAAAGCCCGGCGGCGCGGCGGCGGCCTGCCGATCTGCCGGATGGTCGAGGCGGCCGGTCAGCGTCCGTCATGATGGGTTCCTTCCTGCATGCCTTGCTGCCTCGCCTCCGGTCGCGCGCCTAGGTAACGAGGTCGAGCACGGCGCCCATGCGGGAGCCGTGCTGCCGCGCGCGCGTGCGGGCGACGATGATCGCGTCGACGCCGAGGCTCCTGCCGTAATGATGCAGCGCGAACATCAGCTGCAGGATCAGGAGGAAGAAGTAGGTCCACGGCCACTCGCCCTGGGCGTTGTAGAGACCAAGCCACAGATTGAGGATCTGCAGCGCGCCGATGATGCCCCAGAAGCGCACGAAGACCCCGAGGATCAGCGCCGCCGCGGTGAGCACCTCGAGACTGTAGACCACCGGGGCGAAGAGGTAGAAATGCGGCAGGATGACGTTGTTGACGAGGTCGGCCTGGATCTGGAACGACGCGCCCTTTCCCATCTGGCCCATCCAATAGCCAAGGCCGGTGGTGCCGAAGGGCTGGCCTGGCTGATCGGTGTAGTAGGGCGGCAGCTTCCACAGCGTCTGCTGCCACCACATCGAGCCGATGAGCAAGCGGAAGAGCCACATCGCAAGCATGATGCGGCGCGCGCTGGCCGTCGATCCGCAAGAAGGCGTAGAGCGCGATCGCGATGCTGCCGAGAAGCAGCAGCCAATAGATCGCCGTCGTCCAGCCGGGCTGAAGCAGGAAGTGAAAGACGTCGGAGAAGGGATTCGAGTTCATGACACGTCTCCGCTCATTGCGGTTTTTTCGGACATGGTCGCGTGCGCAGGGCGCGGGCCGGAGCAGCCATGGAAACGATCCTCGCTCATCTGGCGTGACCGTTCCGGTGAATGGTCACCGGCTCGAGATGGTTGCTTGCCGGGGCGACGGCGCCGATGATCGCGGCTTCAGCATAGCCCAGGGATTTGAGCCTGGTGAGACAGGCCTCCGCCCGCGCGTCGGGAATGCTGGCGAGCAAGCCGCCCGCGGTCTGGGGGTCGAACAGCAGCGCGTAGCGCTCGTCCGCCGCCGCCCGCTCGACCTCCCTGACGGCCCGGCGCAAGCGCAAGTTCTGCGGCTGGAGCGAGCTGAAGATGCCCATCTGTATCGTCTCGACGGCGCCCTGAAGCAGCGGCAGCGCCTCGAGGTCGAGGGCGACGTCGACGCCGGACGCGCGCACCATCTCCACGAGATGGCCGAGGAGCCCGAAATCCCGTCACATCGGTGCAGGCCGTGGCGTCATGGGCGTGAAGACATTCGGCGGCCTGGCGGTTCGATTGCAGCATCGAGGCGAGGGCGGCCTCGATCCACCGCGCCTTGGCCCTGCCGCGCATGTCGGCGGCGAACAGCGTTCCCGTGCCCAGCGGCTTCGTCAGGATCAGGCGGTCGCCCGGCCGCATGCCGGCCTTGCGCAGCAAGTGCCGAGGGTCGGCGAACCCGTTGATCGCGAAGCCCAACGACAGCTCGAGCCCTTCGCTGGTGTGGCCGCCGACCAGCGCGGTATTGGCGTCGTCGAGCACCTTGAGCGCGCCGGACATCAGCTCGAAGAGCTGCTCCTCGAGCTTCTTCTCGATGCCGTAGGGGAGAGTGACGATGGCGAGCGCCGATTGCGGCGTGCCGCCCATGGCGAAGATGTCGCCCAGGCTGTGATTGGCGGCGACCTGCCCGAAGGTGTAGGGGTCGTCGATGAAGGCGCGGAAGTGGTCGACGGTATGCACCATCACTTTTCCGGGCGGCACCGAGACGACGGCGGCGTCGTCCCGCGCGTCGAGACCGATCAGGACGTCGTCGCGCTGAACCGGCCGCAACTGCGCCAGCGCGTTGCTGAGCACGGTGCTCCCCACCTTGGCGCCGCAGCCGCCGCAGCGCATGGCAAAGGCCGACAGCTCCTTGATCGCGGCACCGTCGGCGAGACCCGGCGCCAGCGTGCTCCTGGCCGGCTCCGTCATCTCCGGCAGCTCGTTGTATTTTCGCATGAAGCGGCGATCGATCCGATCCTTGAGGAGCCACAGGCTGCGGCCCGCCATCGCCCAGGCGCCGCGCGAGGCGATGGCGTATCGGTCGCCGGTCGTGATCAGGCTGAGGAAGCGCCGCTGCGGCCGGAACGATGTCAGCGGCTTGCCCAGCAGCGCCCGCCTGAGGTTGCGCGCCAGCGGCGGGCCCTGGCGCACCGCGAACACGCCGGATTTCGGGCGAGGATGATCGATCATCGCGGCGACGTCGCCGGCGGCGAACACGTCCGGGTGCGAGATGGATCTGAGAGAGCTCGCGACGGCGATGAAGCCTTCCGCATCCAGCGCCAGCCCGGACTTGCCGAGCCACGGCGCCGCCCCCGCGGCGGTGACCCACAGGATCTCGTCGAACGCATGCACGGCGCCGTCGCGCGTCGTCAGCCGTCCGGGCTCGACGCGGATCACGGCCTTGCCGGCATGGACCTGCACCGCCCGCTCGGCGAGGACGCGGCGGAACATGGCGCGCACGCGCGCATTGTGCGTGGGCAGGATCTCGTCCGTGTCGGTGAACATGTGGAACTCGATCTCGCCGTCGCTCCGCCCGCGCTCGGCGAGCAGGCTGCGCAGCCGATGCTGGGCCGCCAGCGCGATCTCGACGCCGCCGGCGCCGGCGCCGACGACCGCGATCCGCGTCGCCGTGCGCGCGAGCGCGCGCTCGACCAGCATCTGCCAACGGTCGAGAAACCGGCTGATCGGCTTGACCGGGACGACGGCGCCGGCCGCGCCCGGGATCTCCGACAGGCGCGGCGTGGAGCCGGTGTTGATCGACAACACATCGTAGGGCGTTGGCGGCCGATTGCGGCAGAGGACGCGGCGACCTTCGAGATCGAGGCCGATGACATCGTCGTGGAAGAACCGCGCGCCGGCGAAGCGGGAGAGCGGCCCGAGATCGATGTGCGCCTCGTCGACGGTGTAATGACCGGCAATCAGGCCGGGCAGCATGCCGGAATAGGGCGTATGGCTCTCGCGGCAGATCAGCGTCAGCCGGACGCCCGGCAGCGGCGCCATCCCGAACCGCTTGAGCACGGCCACGTGGCTGTGACCGCCGCCGACGAGCACCAGATCCTTGACGATGGGATCGTGGCCGTTCCGCATCATCGCTCCTCGCCCGCAGAGCCGGCCCCAGTGACGCTCTCGCGGCGCTCGAGCGCCACCCGCGCGCGGGCGAGGGAGATCGCGGCGCGCGCCTTCACCGCGCCGGAGACGCTGCCGGAGACCAGCCCCCCGCGGGAGCGCCACAGCGCGAGCAACGCCAGGGCGGCGGCGGGCAGATAGATTGCCGACTCCACGACGAAGGTGCGGCCGCCGGGAACGAAGTCGGTTTCCGGCGGCACAAGATAGAGCAGAAAGCACGCCACGCTCAGGTACTGCAGCGGCGCGTACGGCACCAGGCACAGGAACATCGCCGTCCACGCGAAGTACCAGGGGTAGTGCGGCGATACCAGCATCATGAAGGCGAAGGCCAGCGCCACGGCGTGCGCCACGGAGCGGCCGGGTGCCTCCGGCGAGAAGACGATGCGCAGCGCAAGCGCCGCCAGGATCGCGGCGGCGACGGCCAGGTAGGGAAGCGCGCCCAGGCCGGCAAGCGGCAGCCCCGCGCCCAGCACGTTCCAGATGTAAAAGCCCGCGCCGGTGTTCAGGCCTTCTTCGGCGGCGTAGCCGGGCAGGAAGCCGAAGACGGCCGTGCCGACGCCGAGGTAAGGCAGATAGCCCAGCACGATCACCGCCGCGACGGCGGCGGGCATCCGCCAATCCCATCGGCGATAGAGCGCCGGGAACAGGACGATGGGGAAGAGCTTGACCAGCACCGCACCGCCCAAGGCCAGGCCGGTGAGCCACGCGGCATCGCGCCGCCGCGCCCACAAGGCGAGGGCGACGAGGGCGACGATAGCGGCGTCGACGTGCCCGCTTCCGGCGAATTCCCACAGCGTCAGCGGATGCCAGGCGTAAAGCAGGATGCGCTCGCGCGGCAGCGCGTCGAGGCGGAGCAGATGGAGCAGGACGACGATCGCGCCGATCTCCAGAACGACCATCGACGCCTTCATCCCGGTGAGCGACGCGCTCACGCGGGTGATCGCGAAGAACAGCGCCTCGGCCGCCGGTGGATAGATCGTCCGCGCATAGGTGCTGCGGTTGATGTTGGGAAAGATGTCGCGGTCCTGCAGCGGCGCCAAATGCGGATCGACGGGGACGTAGCGATAGGGGTTGATCCCGGCGGCCTGGACCCGTCCGTCCCAGACATAGCGATAGATGTCGTTGGAAAGGTAGGGCGGAGCGAGCACCACGACGAGGCGCATCAGCGCGGCGACGGCCAGGATCATCACCAGGACGCGCCGGGAGAAGCCGCCGCCCCAGGCGATGCGGGCGGCGACCAGGTAGACCGCGCCTTGGGCCAGCGCGACGAGGACGAAGCCGTCGCGGGCGTTCTGCGCCTGTTGATGGAGGCCGACCGCCGTGAGAGCGAGCATCGTGCCGCCGCACGCGATCAAGCCTCCGAGCTGCCATTGCCGAGCGCTCATGCGAGGGCTCGCCTGGCTAGCCGCACGCCCGGCGATCCGGCGCGGGTCTCATCGGGCCAGGCTCGGCGGCGGACGCCGCCCGTTTTCGCCGGCGCATGCTTGTTATGGGCACTGACATCGCTCCTCCCGCAGGCCCATGCCTGGCGGCATCACCGCCGTATCCAGCGCCGAGTCACGGCTAGCCCCGCGTCACGGCCGCCGCTTCACCATGTTCGTCAGATCCAGGGGTAGGGTTACACGCCGAGGTCGATTTCGACAATCACAGTGGCGGCATCTGCCGTAGCGCAGGCAGGGCTCCCCAGCCCATGCGCCACCTACCTCGGGACGGTCTTCCTCCACGTCTCCATATCGCCGCGCAGCACCGCAACGTCGCGGTAGCCGGCATTCCGGAGCCAATCGGCCGCCTTGGCCGAACGAATGTCGGTTCGGCCTTTAGACAGTCCGGCCGGGGCGAATATTAGTCTCGCCCTGCGACAAGGCCGCCGCCGCGACCGGGCCTTGCGCCGTGACCCAATTCGATGACCTACGGCTTTGTATTATAACGATTTTCTGGCGGGGTGCCGAGGCGTTTCGCGATCGCTCCTGGCGCTATCGGCTTGACCGAATTCGCTGCGTTGCTCTTAATGGTATGCTACCTTCTTTGGTTGAAAGCTTGGGGGTCGATAAACCAAAGGGTTCGAGTATGGGTCACCGTACTTTCCGTCCAGTATTGCTCTTTGCTGTTGTTTTGGTCGGAGCGGCACTTCTTTTCGGTGCGTCCGCCTGCGCGTCGCGGGTAGAGCCGATCTATAACGTCGTCAATCATCCGGTGCCGGCGCCGGCGCAGAAGCTTTCGCTGGCGGAGATCGGGCGCACTATTGCCGCCGCCGCTGCCCAGTATGAATGGCGCATCGTGCCCGTAGGGCCCAACGAATTCCGCGCAACCTATGATCGGCACGACCACGAGGCGGTCATAGACATCACCTATTCTCAGAGCGCCTACAATATTTCATTGGTCAGCTCCGCCCACCTCCGACAGGAGAACGGAGAAATTCACCGCACCTACAATCGTTGGATCCGCAATCTTGAACGCAGCATAGAGGATCGTCTCTACGCGGCCTCCGTCGCAGTCAAATGAGCCCTGATTATTCCGTATCGCTCCCGGCGCAGAGACGGCCATCTCCGGCTTCCGCGCTGCGCTTTCACGTCGTCGATTGGGCCGCGTGCCGGATCGCCGGATCGGACGAGGCGGAGTGGCTGCACGACCGCGCCGCCGCGACGCAGGCACCGGTGATCCCGGCGCTGCTGCGCCGGCGGGTGACCGCGATCGGGCAGAAGGCGTTCCTTGCGGTCCTGCGCCTCGGCGCGCGCGACCGGGCGCGATACGTGCTGTGCTCGCGGCATGGCGAATATCGCCGCACCCTGCGGCTGCTCGAGGCTCTCGTCGCCGGAGAGCCGGTCTCGCCGGCGGATTTCAGCCTCTCCGTCCACAATGCCCTGGCGGGAGTGCTCTCGATCGCCGACGGCAACGGCGCCGGCCATGGCGCGGTGGCCGCCGGCGGCGACAGCTTCGGCTTCGGGCTGCTCGAGGCCGTGGCCGCGCTCGCCGATGCGGCGGATGAGCGCGCGTTGCTGATCTATTTCGACGAGCCGCTGCCCGAGGAGTATGTCGAGTTCAACGAGGAAAGGGAGGGGTTCGCCGCAGCACTTCTCCTCGCTCCGGCGCGGGGCCAGGACGACGACCTGCTGCTCTCGCTCGAACAAGCGGATGAGCGACCGGCGTGCCGGTCGGCCACCGCTCAAGCCGGCGACTTCATCGACTTCCTGCTCTCCGGAGCGTCCTCGCGCGTCTCGCGCGGCGAGCGCGCGCAATGGCGGTGGCAGCGTGCCGGCGCTTAGGCAGATCGAGCGCGGCTGGCGTCTGGCGGCGACGGGATTGGCCTTCGCCGCGCTCGGGCTCGGCGGTTTCGTCCTGGCCCTCACCGTGATCCCTCTCGTCACCTGCGTCCTGCGCGACCGCCGCGCCCGCGCCCGGCGCGCCCAGGCCGTCATCCGGGCGAGCTTCCGCGTCTATGTCCGCTTGCTCTGCATGCTCGGCGTCATCCGGCTCGAGGTTGCCGGCGAGGCGCCGCTGGCGGCATGCCGCGGCGCCGTCGTCATCTCCAATCACCCCACCCTGCTCGACGTCGTGCTGATCATGGCGCTGCTGCCCAACGCGCAATGCGTGGTGAAGCACCAGCTCTGGAGGCATCCGCTGCTGGGTCCGGTCGTCCGGGCCGCCGGATACATCCGCAACGACCAGGAGCCGGAGCCTTTCATCGGCGACTGCCGGGCGGCGCTGGCCGCGGGCGCAAACCTCATCATCTTCCCCGAAGGAACCCGCACCGTGCCGGGGCGCGACATGCGCTTCCAGCGCGGCTTCGCCCATATCGCTACGCTGACCGGCGCCAGCCTGCTGCCCATCACCATCACTTGCGACCCGATCACGCTGATCAAGGGACAGGCCTGGCACGTCATCCCGGAACGGCGCCCGACCTTCCGCGTGGATATCGGCGAGCGGTTGGCGACGAGCGCCTTCCTGGATCTGCCGTCGCGGGCGCGGGGGGCACGCAGGCTCGTCTCGCACGTGCAGTCCTATTACGCAGGAAAGTTGCGGCATGGCTAGCCTGGAGTCGGAACTGAAGAGCCTCATCGTCAGCGCCTTGAACCTTGAAGATCTCGCGCCGGAGGATATCGACAGCGACGAACCGCTGTTCGGCGATGGTCTTGGTCTCAATTCGATCGACGGCCTGGAGCTGGGCATGGCGATCCGCAAGGTCTACGGCATCAAGATCGAGGCGAAGAAGGAGGAGGTGCGGCGGATCTTCTTCAACGTGAAGAGCATCGCGGCTTTCATCGCGAGTCAAAAGGGGGGTTAGAGACGTGGTGTCGAAGAGCGAGATCCTGGAGACGCTCAAGCGCTATCTCCATGACCTTTTCGAGCTGCCGGAGGAAAGGGTCACGCCGTCGGCGCACCTGCAGAACGATCTCGATCTCGACAGCATCGATGCCGTCGAGCTCGTCGTGAGGTTGCAGGAATACACCGGCCGGAAGATCGCGCCGGCAGAGTTCAAGTCGGTCCGCACCGTCGGCGACGTGGTCGAGAGGGTCTATGCGCAACTTTCGCAGAAGGCCTAGGCCACGCGATGCGCTGCTGGTGCTGGGCATAGCCTACCCGTTCCTGGTCTATTTCGGGCTCGGTCGGGTGTCGCCGCTTGTGCTCGCCTTGGCGCTGCTCGCGATGGTCGCGGCGCAGATCGCGCTCGGCCGGCGGCGGGGACAGGAACGCGCCTGGATCGCACCGGTGCCATGGCTCGTCGGCGCCGTCGTCGTGGCGCTGCTGCTGGCGCGTTCGCCGCTGGCGGCGCTCCAATCCTACCCCATCCTGCTCAGTCTCGGGCTGTTTTGCGTCTTCGGGTATTCGCTGGTGCGGCCGCCCACGGTGGTCGAGCGGATCGCCCGGTGGCGCGAGCCGGACTTGCCGCCGGACGCCATCCCTTATCTGCGTGGCGTCACGCTGGTCTGGCTGGCCTTCTTCCTGGTGAACGCCGCCGTCTCGGCCGCGACCGCCTTGAGCGGCAGCCTGGAGCTGTGGACGCTCTACAACGGCTTCCTGTCCTACCTCATCATGGGCGCGCTGTTCGCCGGCGAGCTCGTCGTCCGCCGCTGCCGCCGTCCGGGCGTCCAGGCATGACGCTGCTCCGGCTTGCGCAGGTCCTGGACGCGGCACGCCCCGACGCCTCCGTGGTCGCGCTCGAGTGCGGCCAGCCGCTCACGCTGGCGCAATTGCGGGGCGAGACCCTGCACAACGCCGACCGCCTCGAGGCGCTGGGCGTCCGCCGCGCGCTGCTGCTGTGCGACGACGCCTATCGCTTCGTCGTCGGATGCCTGGCGCTGCTGCAGATCGGAGCAGACATCGTGCTGCCGCCCAACCGCCAGGGCGGAACCATCGCCGCGCTCGACGGCGCCTACGACGTGGTCGTCACCGACGCGACCGCGCCCGAGGCGAGCTGCGCCGTGCTGCTCGAGCCCGCCCCCGCCTGTGCGACGCCGCTGCGCATCGACCCGAGCCGGAGCCGGATCAACGTCTATACCTCGGGATCGACCGGCGCGATGAAACGCGTCGCGAAGGACGCGTCGGCGCTCGAGCGCGAGGCCGCCCTGCTCGAGGCGGTGTGGGGCGAGCGGCTCGGCTCCGCCAGCGTGCTCGGCACCGTCACCCATCAGCATGTCTTCGGCCTGGCCTTCCGCGTGATCTGGCCATTGCTCGCCGGGCGCCGCATCTTCGGCACCGTCCACTTCGCCTGGGAGACGCTGCTCTCCGAACTGCCCGCGCAAGCCTGCATCATCTCCAGCCCGGCGCATTTGACCCGGCTCGGCGGGCTGGCGCCGCTCGCCCCCGCGCTGCGGCCGCGCCTGGTCTTCACCGCCGGCGCGCCGCTCCCCGCCGCCGCCGCCCGCGACAGCCGAAGCCATCTTCGGCGCGCCGCCGGTGGAAATCTTCGGCAGCACGGAGACCGGCGCCTTCGCCTGGCGGCGCGGCGCGGCAGAGCAATCGCCGTGGCAGCCCTTGCCGGGCGTGGAGATCGCCGCGGCCGAGGGGCTGCTCAGGGTCAAGACGCCGGGCTGCGTCGGCGCGGAGTGGTGCGAGCTCGCCGATCGGGTGACGCCCGTCGAGGACGGCCGCTTTCGCTTCGAGGGGCGCGCCGACCGCATCCTCAAGATCGAGGGGACGCGCGTGAGCCTGCAGCGGCTCGAGCGCGACCTGCTGGACCTGCCCTGGATCGAGGGCGCCGCGGTCACGCCGGTGCCGGCCGAGCGGCCGACGCTCGGCGCCGTCGTCGTCCTCTCGCCGCAGGGGCGGGCCGAGCTGGCCAGGCTCGGCAAGTTCCGCTTCCAGCAGCGGCTGCGGCGCGTGCTGGCGCGGACGCAGGACGCGGCGGCGCTGCCGCGACGCTGGCGCTTCGTCGAGCGGATGCCGACCGACGGCATGGGCAAGCGCCGCACCGCCGATCTCCTCGCGCTTCTGGTGACGCCGTCGTGACGGCCGCGGCGGTGCTCGATCCGGTGGTCGAAGCGGTACGGCGCTCCGCGGAGGGCGTCGAGCTCGAGCTGCGGATTCCGGAGGACCTGCGCTATTTCCAGGGTCATTTCCCCGGCTTCGCCATCTTGCCGGGGGTGGTCCAGGTCGATTGGGCAATCCGGCTGGCACGGCGCTATCTCGCCCTCTCCGACGCGCCGGCGCAGAGCGTTCGGGTGAAGTTCCACAAACCCATCCGACCGAACGCGACCGTCTCGCTCGCGCTGACGCTGTCTGCCGAGGGGCGGTTGAGCTTCGCCTGCCGCGACCCGCAGGGACCGTGCGCGTCGGGACAGATCGGGTTCTGATGGCCATGCAGTTCAATCCTTGCGCCATCGTCCCGAGCCGAAATCATCACGCCGCCGTCCCCGGCCATCGTGGCGCAGCTGCGCGAGCGCGGGCTGCCCGTGTTCCTGATCGACGACGCCAGCGACGAGCCGGCGCGGTCAGCGCTCTGGCCGCGCTGCATGCGCCCGAGGCTGGGATCACCGTGCGCCGGCTCCCGGTCAACCAGGGGAAGGGCGGCGCCGTGATCGCCGGCCTGGAACTGGCCGCCCAGGCCGGCTTCACCCATGCGCTGCAGATCGATGCCGACGGCCAGCACGATCTCGCGGCGCTGCCGGCGCTGCTCGACGCCGGCCGCGCTCAGCCGGACGCGATCGTCCTCGGCGCGCCGGTCTACGACCGCGCCATGCCGGTCGGCCGCCGGCTCGGGCGGTGGATCACCCATGCCTGGATCTGTCTCGAGACGCTGTCGCCGCGCGTGCTCGACACCATGTGCGGCTTCCGCGTCTACCCGCTCGCGCCGACGATGGCGGCGCTGCGGGTGGAGCGGATCGGCCGGCGGATGGATTTCGATCCGGAAATCGTCGTCCATCTGATCTGGAGGGGCATGCGGCCGGTGACCGTGCCGGTGGGCGTGCGCTACCCGGAGGACAACCTCTCGAACTTCCGCCTGCTGCGCGACAACTGGGCGATCACCCGGATGCACACGCGCCTGGTGCTGACCTTGCTGGCGCGCCTGCCGCGGATCCTGCGCGAGCGCGCCCGCCGCGAGGAAACGCCGCGCCACTGGTCGGGCCTGGGCGAGCGCGGCGCCTATTGGGGGTTGCGGCTGTCGGGAGCGCTGTACCGGCTGATCGGCCGCCGCGGCGTCCTGACGATGCTGCTTCCGGTGGTTCTCTACTTCCACCTGACCGGCGCCGCGCAGCGCCGGGCCTCGCGCGACTTCCTGAGCCGCGCGTTTGCGGCGCGCGGCGAGAGGCGGCGCCTTGGCCCGCTCGCCGCGCTGCGTCACTCCTTCGCCTTCGCGCGCAATGCGCTCGAGACGTTCGGCGCCTGGATGGGCGACGCAAGCGCCGTCGAGATCGCGAACGAAGCGGAGATGGCGCGCGCCCTCGCATCGCGCCGCGGCCTGCTTCTCGTCGTGTCGCATTTCGGCAACGCCGATCTCAGCCGGGCGGCGCTCGAGAAGGACCACCGCTCGCGGCTCACGGTGCTCGTGCATACCCGCCATGCCGAGAACTATGCGCGCCTGGTGCAGCGCTTTCGACCCGAGGCGGCGCTCAACACGCTGCAAGTGACCGAAATTACCCCGGCCACGATCATCGCCCTCCAGGAAAGGATCGAGGCCGGAGGGTGGATCGCGATCGCCGGCGACCGCACGCCCGTGCAAGGGGACGCCCGCGTCAGCCCGGCGAATTTTCTGGGCGCGGAGGCGCTCTTTCCGCAAGGGCCCTATCTGCTCGCCCATCTGCTCGAGTGTCCGGTCTATCTGTTGTTCTGCGTGCGCGAAGGCGGCGTCTACCGGCTCCATTTCGAGCGGCTGGCCGAGAGGATCGAGTTGCCGCGCCGTGGCCGCGAGGATGCGCTCGGCCACTGGGCCCGGAGCTACGCCCAGCGACTGGAGGCCTTCTGCCTCCGCGATCCCTACCAGTGGTACAACTTCTTCGACTTCTGGGCGCCAAAGTCGCGCCCGGCGGGGGCGCGATGATCTCGGCAGAGACCATGGTCGAGATCCAGTTCTACGATCTCGATCCGATGCAGGTCGTCTGGCACGGCAACTACGCGCGTTTCCTCGAGCAGGGGCGCTGCGCGCTGCTCGAGAAAATCGGCTTCGGTTATCGGCGCATGTCCGAGACCGGCTACATCTGGCCGGTGGTGGACATGCGCATCAAGTACGTCCGGCCGCTCCGCCTGGGCGACGAGGTGAAGGTCGCGGCCACCCTGCTCGAGTACGAGAACCGCCTCAAGATCGGCTACGTCCTGACCGACCCCGCGACGGGCGAGACGACGACCAAGGCGCACACCGTGCAGGTGGCGGTCGACGCGTCCACCAACGAGCTCTGCTTCGAGTCGCCCGCGGTGTTGACGGAGCGCGTGCGGCGGTTCCTATGAAACGCAGGATCTGGCTCGCCTTCGTCCTTCTCGCGCTGGCGGCCACGCCGCCGGCGAGGGCGGCCAATGCCGTGGCCGGCGGGTCGACCGAGCCGCAGCCCTTGCGCGCCGGCGAGACGCTCGCGGGACGCTTCGTCCAGGAGCGACACCTGCTTGGCCTGGCGGCGCCGCTGCTGCAGCTCGGGACGCTTCGTTCTCGCGGCGGGCAAGGGCCTGGTGTGGCACGGCGAGACCCCGTTCGATGCCATCGTGGTGATCACCCCCTCCGGTCTGCAGCAGCTGGTGGATGGCCAGGTCGTGCAATCGCTTCCGGCGGCGCGCGCGCCGTTCCTGGCGCGGCTTTACGACATGCTGGGCGGCGCCCTCGGGGGCGACTGGAGCGCCCTGTCGCGCGACTTCTCGGTCGAGCGAACGGCAGGCGACGCCGGTTGGACGATCGTCCTGAAGCCGCTCCATCCCGGGGAAGCGGGCGCGGCTCCGTTGCAATCGATCACGATCACCGGCCGCGCGTTCGTCGACGCGGTCGACATCCGCCACGCGAACGGCGACTGGGAGCACATCGCGTTCTCGGGCCAGACCCGGTCTCGCGAACCACTCGCGGCCGACGAGGCGCGTCTTCTCGACATGAGCATCCCGTGAGGTGGGCCGCGCTGGCCTGGCTCGTCCTGGTGCTCGTGGCCGGCGGCTATCTGGCGGCGCGCGTCCTGGGCGGGGTACAGCTGCAAAGCGATTTCACCGCGCTGCTGCCGCAGGAGGACCGCGATCCGGTCATTCTGCAGGCAAAGGACAAGGTCCTGCGCATGCTCAATGCGCGGATCGTCGTGCTTGTCGGAGATGCCGATCGAGCGCGGGCGCGCGCCGCCGGTTCGGATCTGGCGGCCGCCTTGCGCCGGTCCGGCCTGGTCGCTTCCGTGACCTATGAAATCCCCAGCGACGGCGTTCGGCGGCTGGGCACGGCGCTCTTTCCCTACCGCTTCGGCCTGCTGGCGCCGAGGGACCGCGAAAGGCTGATGCAGGGGCGGGCCCAGGAGCTCGTCGGCCGGGCGCTGGCCAGCGTCTACGGTCCCCTCGGCATCGCCGATGCCAGCTTGCTGCGCCGCGATCCCTTCCTGCTCCTTCCGGCCTATCTCGCCCAGCTCCCTCGGCCCTTGCCTCGGCTCGGGCTCGATGACGGCATCCTCTCGGTGCAGGATGGGGCCGAACATTACGTGCTGGTCACGGCGCAGCTCGACGGCGAACCCTTCGCCCTGACCTTCCAGAATCGCTTTGTCGCCGCCTTCGATCAGGCGGTCCGGCACATCGAGAGCGCGACGCCCGATGTGCGGGTGCTGCGGCTGGGCGCGGTGTTCTACGGCCAGGCGGGAGCGGCGGCGGCGACCCAGGAGACGTCGGAGATCAGCATCGTCTCGCTGGTGGGGACGGTGATCCTGGTGCTGGCCGTATTTCGTGCGCTGCGCCCGTTATGGCTGACCATCTTGTCCATCGGCTCCGGCGTCGTCTGCGCCTTCGCGGTCAGCCTCTGGGTCTTCGGCACGCTGCACGTGGCCGCGCTGCTCTTCGGCGTCAGCCTCGTCGGCATCGCGCTCGATTATTGCCTGCAATACCTGTCGGCGCGCTTCGATGCCGACAACGAGACGCCGGCGCGCCGCCTGCGCCGCGTCCTGCCGGGCATCGTTCTCGGCATCACGACGACGCTTATCGGCTATCTGGCTCTCCTTCTCGCGCCCTTCCCGGGGCTGCGTCAGGTCGCGGTCTTTTCGGCGGTCGGTCTCGTCGCGAGCTTCATCACCGTGCTGCTGTGGCTGCCGGCGCTCGATCGCGTGGAGCCCCTGGCCCACGGCCGCCGTCTCCTCGCGGCAGCGGACGCGCTCTGGTCCTTCTGGGAGATGCCGCGCCACAGACCAACGCGTTGGGTCCTGGTGGGGATCGTGCTGGCAGCGGCGCTGCTGGGCGCGTCGCGCCTCACCGTCACTGACGACATCCGCCGGTTCCAGGCCCTGCCCGAGGCTCTGAAAAGCCAGGAGGCAGAGCTGCGGCGCCTGGCGGGCGTCGCCGCCGGCAGCGAGTTCCTGCTGGTCCGCGCCGCCGACGAGGAGAGCGCCCTGGACACCGAGGAGATGCTCATCGACCGGCTCGACCGCGCCACAGGCGACGGCGCTCTGGCGGGATTCCAGGCGATCGCGCAAGTGGTGCCCTCGGCGGCGCGACAGCGCGAGAACCGCGCCCTGGTGCACGATCGCCTGATCGGGCCTTTTCTCAGGAGCTACGACGAGCGGCTGGGAATCGTCGACGCCGACCTGCCCGATGCGAACCAGCCGGGACCCATGACGCTTGCCGCGCTCCCCGACGACGCGCCGCTCGGCTTCCTGCGCGGGCTGGACCTGGGGCAGGGTCCCGAAGGCGTGTTGCACGTGGTGCCGCTCGGCGGCGTTGCGAAGCCGGACGAGATCCGTCGGATCGCCCAGGAGACGCCGGGCGTCCGCCTGGTGGATCCCGCCGGCGATCTCTCGCGGCTCCTCGGACAGTACCGGCGGCGCGCCGTCCTGGTCCTGGCCATTTCGGCGGCGTTGATGCTGCCGGTGGTCTTCGGCCGCTACGGGCTGCGCGGCGGATTGCGGGTGTCGCTGCCGCCGGCGGTGGCGGTGCTGGCATCGCCGCCGCTGGTTGCGCTGGTCGGGGTGCCGTTCACCTTCTTCAACGCCATGGCGCTGGTCCTGGTGCTGTCGGTGGCCTTCGACTATGCGGTGTTCTGCCGCGAGAGCGATCCGCGGCACCGTCCGGCCACCATGCTCGGCGTCTGGCTCGCCATGGTGACGACGGTGCTGTCCTTCGGCCTGCTGGGCGCCAGCCGCGTCTTCGCGGCTGAGGCGTTCGGCATGACCTTGCTGGTCGGAACCCTGCTGGCGTTCTTCGCCGCGCCGCTCGCCAGCGATGCGACCCGGCGCGCCGCGGACACGAGCGGGCGACGCTGATGGCCCGCGCGATCTGCCTCGTGCTATCGCTGCTCGCCGGATGCGCGTCCCCTGGCGCCCTGGAGCACGACGTCCAGATCGCCCCCGATCTGCGTCTCATCATCCCGGCGCCGCGCGCGCTCGGCTACAGCGTCAGCGTCGAGCAGCTCGTGACGGCGCGTTATCGCGGCGAGGTTCAAACCTTCGAGGCGCATCTCTCGGTCTCCCCCGAGCGCCTGATCCTGATCGGCGTCGATCCGTTCGGCCGCCGCGTGTTCACGCTGAGCGAGAGCGACGCCGGGGTCGAAGCCGGGCCGGGCCTGCCGGAAGGGCTCAAGGTCGGCAACATCCTCGCCGATATCGCCATCGTCTACTGGCCGGCGGCGGCGGTCCAGCGCGGCCTGGAACCATCCTCGGCGGAGCTGCGCAGCGGCGGGCGCAGCCGCTCGATCCTGCTCGGCGGGCGCGAGGTCATTCGCGTCGACTACGACGCGCCGCCCGATCAGGGATGGCCGAGCGTCGCGCATTACCGCAACGAGGCGCTCGGCTACGCCCTCGACCTGCGATCGACGGTGGCTGCGGAATGAGGCTCTACCTGAATGCGCTGGGGCTCGCCAATCCGCTCGGCGTGGGCAAGGAGCAGGTCGCGCGCAACCTGTTCGCCGGCTATCGCGACGGTCTCACCCGGCGCGACGACCTGATCCCGGGGCGCGCGGTGCGCGTCGGCGCGGTGGCGGCGGCGTTGCCGGAGATCCCGCGGCGCCTCGACGCTTTCGACTGCCGGAACAATCGCCTCGCCTTGGCCGCGCTGGAGGAGATCCGGCCCGAGATCGACGCGGTCCTGCGCCGTTGCGGCGCCGAGCGCGTCGCCGTCATCATGGGCACCAGCACGGCAGGCATGGCCGAGGGCGAGGCGGCGCTGGCCGAGCGCAGACGCCTCGGCGCTTGGCCGCCCACGTACCGCTATACCAAGCAGGAGCTGGGCAATCTCGCGGCCTTCGTCGCCGATCATCTCGGCCTGTCCGGGCCCGCCTATACGCTGTCGACCGCGTGCTCTTCCGGCGGCAAGGTCTTCGCCTCGGCGGCCCGGCTCATTCGTCTCGGCCTCTGCGATGCGGCCATCGTCGGCGGCGCGGACACGCTCTGCCGCTTGACGGTGAACGGGTTCCAGTCGCTGGAATCGATCGCGGCCGATCGGTGCAACCCGTTCAGCCGCAATCGCGACGGCATCAACATCGGCGAAGGCGCCGCGGTCTTCCTGATGTCGCGCGAGCCGTCCGCGGTGGCACTGCTCGGCGTCGGCGAGAGCTCGGACGCCCATCACATGAGCGCGCCCGACCCGGCCGGGGCGGGGGCGCTGCGGGCGATGCGGCTGGCGCTCGACGCGGCGGGCCTGCCGTCTTCGGCGATCGACTACGTCAACCTCCACGGCACGGCGACGCCGCTCAACGATCTCATGGAGGGGAGGGCGGTCGCCGCGCTCTTCGGCGGGGAGACGCCGTGCAGCTCCACCAAGGCGCTCACCGGCCACATGCTGGCCGCGGCGGGGGCCGGTGAAGCGGCCTTCCTGTGGCTCGCCTTGCAGCCCGGCCTCTCCGACGGCGCGGTGCCGCCGCATGTCTGGGACGGCGTTGCCGATCCCGAGATTCCGTCCCTCCGCCTCGCGACCCGCGGGACGCGGCTGGCGATGCGCGAACGCAGCGCGATGATCAGCAATTCCTTTGCGTTCGGCGGCAGCAACGTCGCCGTCGTCCTGGGGCGGGGGTGGTGATGCGCCCCTGTCGCCAGCCGATCACGGCGCTCCTGCCGCATCGGCCGCCGATGATCCTGCTCGACGAGCTCCTCGCCTATGACGAGACCGCGGCGACGGCGGCCGTGGTCATTCGCGAGGACAGTCTCTTCGTGGAGCGCGGCGGGGTCCCGGCGCATATCGGTCTCGAATACATGGCTCAAGCCTGCGCCGCCCATGCCGGAGCGCTGGCGGGCGAGCGAGGCGAACCCGTCAAGGTGGGTTTCCTGCTGGGCACGCGGCAATACCGCGCCGACGTGCCGTGCTTCCGCGTCGGCGAGCGGCTCGTGGTTTCGGTGACGGCCATCTACCGCGACGAACAGATGGGCGCCTTCGATTGTCGCATCGCCATCGACGGACGACCGGTGGCGACGGCGCAGCTGACCGTCTATCAGCCGGATCGGCTGGATCACGCAACCGGAGGGCAAGAGCCGTGAGCCATCGGACGATCCTGGTGACGGGCGCCAGCAAGGGCATCGGGCGGGCGATCGCCGAACGCCTGGCGCGCGACGGGTTCGCCATCGTGGTGCATTACGCCTCGGACCGGTCGGGAGCCGAGGCGACGCTCGCGGCCGTGCGGGCCTCCGGCGCCGAGGGCCGCCTGCTGCACTTCGACATCGGGGATCGCGCACAATGCCGCGACCGGCTCGAGGCCGACATCGCGGCGCACGGCGTCTATTACGGCGTGGTGCTCAACGCCGGCATCGCCCGCGACAATGCCTTTCCCGCACTCGAGGATGCGGAGTGGGACGACGTCCTCAACGTCGATCTCGGCGGCTTCTACAACGTGCTGCGCCCGCTGGTGATGCCCATGGTCGCCGCGCGCCGCTCGGGGCGGATCGTGAGCCTGTCGTCGCTGTCCGGGCTCATCGGCAATCGCGGGCAGGTGAATTACAGCGCGGCCAAGGCGGGGATCATCGGCGCCACCAAGGCGCTCGCGGTCGAGCTTGCGCGCCGGAAGATCACCGTCAATTGCGTGGCGCCGGGACTGATCGAGACGCAGATGATCGAAGATGCCCCGCGCGAGGAGATCGTCAAGATGATCCCGATGCAGCGCGTCGGCAGGCCGGAGGAGGTCGCGGCGGTGGTGAGCTTTCTGTGTTCCGACGAGGCGAGCTACATCACCCGGCAGGTGATCTCGGTGAACGGGGGCATGCTGTGAAGCGACGCGTGGTGGTGACGGGCATGGGCGGGGTCACCGCGCTCGGCGACGAGTGGCGGGTCATACGGGCGTGCCTTGCCGCCGGCGAGACCGCTGTCCGCCGCATGCCCGAGTGGGACCGCTTCCCCAGTCTGAACACCCGTCTCGCGGCGCCGGTCGACGGCTTCGACGTCGAGGCCCGCTACACGCGCAAGCAGCTCAGAACGATGGGGCCGGTCGCGCGCATGGCCGTCTACGCCTCCGAACGGGCGCTCCTCGACGCCGGCCTCAGCGGAGATCCCGGTCTGAAGAATGGCCGCGCCGGCGTTGCCTACGGTTCCTCCTTCGGCAGCCACGAAGCGGTCCTGGGGTTTACCGAGCTCATGCTCGGCGGGGCGTCGACGAAGCTCACCGGGACGAACTACGTGCAGATGATGAGCCACACGGCCGCGGTCAACATCGGGCTCTTCTTCGGTTTGACGGGCCGGGTCGTCCCGACCTCGAGCGCCTGCACCTCAGGGAGCCAGGGCATCGGCTACGCCGCCGAGATGATCCGCTTCGGGCTTCAGGACGTGATGATCGCCGGCGGCGCCGATGAGCTCTCGGTGTCCGACGCGGCGGTCTTCGACACGCTCTACGCCACGAGCAACCGCAACGACGCGCCGCAATCGACGCCGCGGCCGTTCGACCGCGATCGCGACGGCTTGGTCATCGGCGAAGGTGCTGCGACGCTGGTGCTCGAGGAGCTGGAGCACGCAAAGGCGCGTGGCGGCCGCATCCACGCCGAGATCGTCGGCTACGGCACGAATTCCGATGGCCAGCACATCACCCAGCCCACCGTCGAGACGATGGGGCTGGCCCTTCGTCTCGCGCTCGCCGACGCCGACCTCGCGCCCGAGGCCATCGGCTTCGTCAACGGCCATGGCACGGCGACCGAATGGGGGGACGTGGCGGAGAGCCAGGCGACGTTCGGGGTGCTGGGAGAGGGCGCGCCGATCCATTCTCTCAAGAGCTACCTGGGCCATTCGCTCGGAGCGTGCGGCAGCATCGAGGCCTGGCTGGGCATAGAGATGATGAAGGAAGGCTGGTTCGCGCCGACCGCCAATCTCGAGACCGTCGACGATCGCTGCGCACCGCTCGACTACGTCAAGGCGGAAGGACGGCGGCTCGAGATCGAGTACCTGATGTCGAACAATTTTGCCTTCGGCGGCATCAACACCTCTTTGATCCTGAAGCGATGGTAGGGCGCCAAAGACCGCGCGCATTCCTGGTAACCGGGGGCTGCGGGTTCATCGGCAGCCCGCTCGTCGCCGCGCTGCTGCGCCGCGGCGACGCCGTCCGCGTGCTCGACGACCTGTCCACGGGGACGGCGACGAGCCTGCCGCCGGGCGTGGAGCTGATCCGCGGCGACGTGCGGGATGGCGCCGTCGTCGCGGACGCCATGGCCGGCGTCGATGGCTGCTTTCATCTCGCGGCGATCGCCTCGGTCGAGCGCAGCGAGCGCGATCGGGTGGCAAGCCGCGCCGTCAATCTCGGCGGCACCGTCAACGTGCTGGACGCCGCGCGCCGCGTGAGCGTCGATGCCCCCTTGCGCGTGGTCTACGCGTCCTCGGCCTCGGTCTATGGCGAGGGGATGGACCCGCCCGTCCGGGAAGACGCGGCAGCACGGCCCGTCTCGGGGTACGGAACGGACAAGCTGGCAGCCGAGACCCGCGCGCGCATCGCCGGCCTTCGGCACGGCGTGCCAAGCGTCGGCCTGAGGTTCTTCAACGTGTTCGGTCCGCGTCGGGCAGGCTCGTCCGCGGCGGGGGTCGCGTCGATCTTCTGCGAGCGCATCTTCACCGGCCGCCACGTCACCGTCTTCGGCGATGGACGGCAGACGCGCGATTTCGTTCACGTCGACGACGCCGTCGCGGCTCTCATGGCGGCCATGGACACGCGGGCGCTCGGCCAGGGCGTCCTCAACGTCTGCACCGGCCGCGCCACCTCGGTTCGGGAGCTCGCCCAGGCGATCGCAGAGCTGTGCGGCACGACGTTGCGGATCGAGCCCGCACCGGTGCAGGAGGGGCATGTGCGCGCCTCCGTGGGCGATCCGTCGCTCGCCCGGAGCCTCCTCGGCTTCAGCGCTGGGATCGAGCTGCGTGCCGGTTTGGCGGCAATGCTGAACGACATCGCGCGGGCGTGCCAAGAGCCCGCGGCTCTTGGCGTGGACGGCGGAGCGGCGTGCTGAGCTGCTTGACGGCAGGGCGGGACAAGCGTCACGTCTTATACATGTTCTTGCCGTAAAGGATCACGGTGGACATGGCGATCTGGGCGTCCGACGGAATTTTCGGATGCGGAGTGTTCGTGTAGTCGACCACCTCGCCGATCGGCCCTGGCGCCAGGCCCGGACTGATGATCAGGCTGCCGCTCGCATTGATGGTCACGTAATAGCGTTCCCCGCGCGGCGCCGTCTTCAACGGTCGCTTGAAACCACAGGTGTTCTTGAAGAAATCTTCGAGGACCTCGCCGTCATCCGGGGGCTGGCCGGACTCTTCCCGGTGCGCGTCCCGCGACATCATTCCGTCCCAGGTGCCGAGCGTAAGTTCGTCTCGCTTGGGAATGTAAAGCTCGCTGGGGTCAACGTCCTTCAGCATCCGTCTGAGCGCTCCGGCTTGCTCGTCCAGGCTGCCGGCGGCGAAATGAAACAGGCCTCCCACCCGGCCATAGGAATTGAACATGACGATCGGGCCGCAGCTCGAGAAGCCGGCGCTGTAAAGCATCAGCTCGTCGAGTTGGCCCGACAAGCCCTGGCCCATGGTGCAGATGGCACAGGTCTTCTTATCGGCCAGCTCCGTCTTGGCGGCACCGTCCCCTGCTCCATGCGCTGGACCACCGCGGCGCCCCACCTCGGAGGCGGCGGAACGACGATGCCGCGTGCCGGGCTGCGCTGCGGCTGGGCCGCAACGGTGCCGGGGCCGAAGCGGGTCGGCGGCGGGGCCGGCGAAACCCTGCCGCCGGGGATGGGGGCGCGGCCTGCGGGTTGGCCGGTCGATCGGCCGAAGCGGGTCGGCGGAATGCGCGGAGGAGCCATACGCGACACCTGGGAAGCTGCTGGTGAGGGAGCTGGCCATCGCCATTCTATCATGCTTGACGCGGCCGAAGGGAGCGCGCGCTGCGGGCGCTTGCCGTCGCGGCAGGTTTACGCGCGGCGCTTGCGCGATCCGCGCCGGGGAGGGGTCTCCTTGACGCTCTTGGCGGCGGCGCGGGTGCGTCGTGTCGCCGCGCGTCCGTCGGGAGCTCGGACGCAAAGGCCATCGACGAAGACGTCGAGCAGGCGCAGGACGCTCGCCTGCCAGCCGGGCTGGTCGTGCATGTAGCACATGCCGACCAGCGCGCGCAGCAGGTCCTCGGGGCCGATATCCGGGCGTATCTCGCCGGCGGCGATGGCGCGATCCAGCAGCGCGCCGACCGCTTTCGTCAGGCGATCGAAGCTATAGGCGTAGAGCTCCGACGAGCCGTGCACGGCGAGCGCCAGCGCCGCCATCATGCCCTTCTTGGTGGCGACGAACTCGACATTGGAGCGCAGCCAGCGCCGCAAGGCCTCGACCGGCTCGGCCTCGGTCTTCAACTGTTCCGCGAGCTCGCCGAGTTGCTGCACCTCGCGGCGATAGACGGCCTCGAACAGGGCCTCGCGCGTCGGGAAATGGCGGTAGAGCGTGCCGATGCCGACGCCGGCCCGCCTCGCCACCGCCTCGAGGCTCGCCTCCGGGCCGCCGGCGCTGAAGACGGCCTTTGCCGCCTCCAGCACGCGCTCGCGATTGCGCACCGCATCGGCGCGCGGCCGGCGGGCGGTTTCTGCGGATCGATCTCCCATATGACATATCGTCTTGTCGTCCTCGTCTTGAAAAACGGAGGATGCCTCCGTATATCTCATCTCGAGGGATCACACGATCCTGGACCTGCCCGCCGATCAATCGCGCCGACAGCGCGCGCTGCACATTGGCCGCCCGGACCCGCGTGACAGCCGCAATCCATTGTAACAATAGCACGATTGGAGCCCTGCATGCCTCTCTCCATCAGCCTCACCGTGAACGGCGTGAGGCGGGACGTCGCGCTGGAAGATCCGCGCGTCACGCTGCTCGATCTCCTGCGCGAGCGCCTCGACCTGACGGGAACCAAGAAGGGATGCGACCGCGGCCAATGCGGCGCGTGCACGGTGCTCGTCGACGGAAGACGGATCAATTCGTGCCTGGCGCTCGCGGTCAGCCATGACGGCGCCGACATCGTCACCATCGAGGGCGTCGCGCGCGGCGATGAGCTCCATCCCGTGCAGGTCGCGTTCATCGCCCATGACGGCTTCCAATGCGGGTTCTGCACGCCGGGCCAGATCATGAGCGCGATCGGCCTGATCCAGGAAGGGCAGGCGGGCTCCGACCCGGAACGCATCCGCGAAGGCATGAGCGGCAACCTCTGCCGCTGCGGCGCCTATGCCGGGATCACGGAGGCGGTGCTCGAGGCGCAGCGGAGCCTCGCCACTTCCAAGCGGGAGCGCGCCGCATGAAGACCTTCGACTATGTCAGGCCCGCGAGCATCTCCGAGGCCGTCGCGGCCGCTGCCGAACCGGGCGCCGCCTATATCGCGGCCGGCACCAACCTGCTCGACCTGATGAAGGTCGGCATCGCCCGCCCGGACCGCCTCGTCGATGTCACGCGCCTGCCGGGGCTCGACCGCATCGAGCGCCTGCCCGATGGCGGCATGCGCATCGGCGCGCTGGTTCGCAATGCCGATCTCGCGCACGATCCGGATTTCGCGCGCGCTTATCCCGCGATCGCCGAGGCGCTGCTGTCGGGCGCGTCGGCGCAGCTTCGCAATGCCGCGACGGTCGGCGGCAACCTGCTGCAGCGGACGCGATGCGCGTATTTCTACGATGTCGCCAGCGCCTGCAACCGGCGCCAGCCGGGCACGGGCTGCGACGCGCGCGACGGCGAGAACCGATTGCACGCCGTGCTCGGCTGGAGCGAGGGCTGCATCGCCACCCACCCGTCGGATTTCTGCGTGCCGCTCGTCGGCGCTCGACGCGGTGGTGGAGATCGAGGGCAGGAGCGGCCGGCGCGAGATCGCGCTCGAGGCGCTTCATCGCCTGCCGGGCGACACGCCCGAGCGGGAAACCGCGCTCGAGCCGGGCGATCTGATCGTCGCGCTGCGGCTGCCGGGCGAGGCCCGCACATTCGCGGCGCATGCCCGCTACCTGAAGCTGCGCGAGCGCACCTCCTACGCCTTCGCCATCGTGTCGGCCGCCGCGCATCTGCGGCTCGAGGACGGCACGATCCGGCAGGCGCGGCTGGCGCTTGGCGGCGTCGCCGCCAAGCCGTGGCGGGCCCGCCCGGCAGAGGAGATCCTGGCCGGCTCCCGTCCCGGCGGCCGCCGTGTTCCGTCGCGCGGCGGAGGCGGCGCTCGCCGAGGCGAAGCCCTCCGGCGACAACCGGTTCAAGATCGAGCTCGCGCGGCGGATCCTGCGCGCGCGCCTTGACGCTCGCCGCGGCGGGAACGCCCGAGCGCGTTCCGGCGCTGCCGGCCTCTCCTTTCTCCTCCGTTGCGGGAGCACTGCAAGATGCCTGAGATCAGCCTCACCCGGGCTCCGGCCCATCTCCGCCACGGCTCGAACATCGGCCAGCCGCTGACCCGTCGCGACGGCGTGCTGAAGGTCACGGGAGGAGCGCGCTACGCGGCGGACCACCACCCCGCCGGCATGGCTCTATGCGGTTCTCGCGGTGAGCCACATCGCGCGCGGTCGCGTGACCTTCCTCGACGTGCCGGCCGCCAAGGCCCATCCCGGCGTGATCGAGGTCATGACCCCGGCCAACCGGCCGCCGCTCGCCGCGGACCCGGACGCGAAGACGAACCCCTTCATGTTCCGCCTCGATCTGCTGCAGGACGACCAGGTGCGCTATGCCAACCAGTCGATCGCGGTGGTGATCGCCGAGACGCTGGAGGCGGCGACGGAAGGAGCCGCACTGCTCGCGCCGCGCTACGAGGCGCTGCCGGCCCGGGTCGGCCTCGATGCCGGCGACAGCTTCGTGCCCCCCGCCGTCGGCATCGGCAATCCGGCCCAGATGCGGCGGGGCGATGTGGAGGCGGCGCTCGCGGCCGCGCCGCATCGCATCGATGCGACCTACGAGACGCCCGCCCAGTACCACAATGCGATGGAGCCGCACGCGATCGTGGCGGCGTGGGACGGTGACACGCTCTCCATCGACACGCCGAGCCAGGGCCTCGCCATGGCCCAGGGACGCATCGCCGGGCTCTTCGGCATCGCGCCGGAGAAGATCCATATCCGCAGCCCCTTCCTGGGCGGCGGCTTCGGCTCCAAGGGACTGATCTCCGGGCCGCAGATCCTCGGCATCCTGGCGGCGCGACTGGTCGGCAGGCCGGTCAAGCTGGTGCTGCGCCGCGCCCAGATGTACGGGCCGGTCGGCCATCGTCCGCCTCGCGCCAGCGGCTGCGCATCGGCGCCGACGGCGAGGGCAGGCTCGACCGCCATCGATCATCACGCGAAGATAACCTCGAGCAGCTTCGACGATTTCTTCGAGCCGGCCGCCGACGCCTCGCATACGCTTTATGCGAGCCCGGCGATCGCCACCTCGCACGAGGCGGTCCGCGTCGACACCGGCACGCCGCTCTTCATGCGCGCCCCCGGCGAGGCGACGGGATCGATCGCGCTGGAGAGCGCGATCGACGAGGCGGCCGAGGCCTGCGGCATGGATCCGCTGGCCTTCCGGCTGAAGAACTATGCCGAGGTCGAGCCGATTTCCGGCAAGCCGTTCTCCTCGAAGGCGCTCCGCGACTGCTATGCGCAGGGCGCCGAGCGCTTCGGCTGGTCGCGGCGCCCGCTCGCGCCGCGACAGATGCGCGACGAGGCCGGCTTCCTGGTCGGCTGGGGCATGGGCACCGCCACATTTCCGGCGCTGATGTTCGAGGCCCAGGCCCGCGCGGTGGTGCGCAGCGACGGCTCCGGCCTGATGGAGACGGGCGCCCACGACATGGGGCAAGGCGCCTGGACCGCGCTCGCCCAGATCGCGGCCGACGGGCTGGGGCTCGAGCTCGACCAGGTCGAGTTCAGGGCGGGCAGCTCCGACCTGCCGGATGCGGGCATCGCCGGCGGCTCGGCCCACACCGCCACCGCGGGCATGGCGATCCACAAGGCCGGCGCCGCGGTCATCGCCAAGCTCGCCGATCTCGCCACGCGGCGACGAGCGCTCGCCCCTGTTCGGCGCCGGCAATGCCGGCGTCGTCGCGCGCGGCGGGCGCCTCTTCCGTCGCGACGACGAAGCGCGCAGCGAGAGCTACGCCGACATTCTCGGCCGCGCCGGCCTGACCGAGATCGAAGCCCGCGGCACCGGCGCCGCCGACCCCGTGGCGCAATCGATCTACGCCATGCATGCGCACGGAGCGGTCTTCGTCGAGGTCAAGGTCGATCCCGATCTCGGCCAGGTCCGCGCCACGCGCATCGTCGGCGCCTTCGCCGCGGGGCGGATCATCAATCCCCGCCTCGCCCGCAGCCAGCTCCTCGGCGGCATGATCTGGGGCGTGTCGTTCGCGCTCCACGAGCGCGCCGTGATGGACCCGCGCTCCGGCCGGATCATGAACGCCGACCTCGCCGAGTACCACGTGCCGGTGAACGCCGATGTGCCGTCGCTGGAGGCGCTGATGATCGACGAGCACGATCCGCATGTGAACGCGCTCGGCATCAAAGGGGTCGGCGAGATCGGCATCACCGGCTCGGCCGGCGCCGTGGCGAATGCGGTCTGGCACGCGACCGGAATCCGCGTGCGCCGCTTCCCGATCAGGATCGAGGATCTGGCGGTGCCTGCGTCGCGTTAGAGGGCCGCGGCCGCCGCCTTCTCCCGCTGCAACGCCCAGAAGGTCCAGAGCGCGCCGCCGAGATCGGCTGCGGCGAAGAGCATCAGGATGGGCGGCGCCAATCCCAGCACGACCAGGAGCCCGAAGGCGAGGATCACCCAGGATCGCGTGACCGCGGTCATCCGCAGCACTGCGGGCGGCGCCCATCGCGCCATCGCCGTGTACATCAGGCCGAAATTGAACAGCGGCACCGCCAGCACCCGCAGCCACGGATCGCTCGGCGGCGGCAGCCCCAGGACGGCAAGGAAGAGGCCGGGCGCGGCGAACAGCACCGCGGCCGTCAGCGCGAGATAGGCGCCGAACCAGAAGACGGTTCCGGACGGGTGCGTCAGCGAGGTGTAGGGCCGATGTCGGGTGTCCATGCGGTCCTCCGCGATCACGTGGCCAGGACGGCGCTCCGGCGGTCGGCGGTCCGCAGATAGGCCCAGATGAAGAGGCCGACGAAGAGCCAATCGATCGCGCCGCCCAGCAGCAGCGAGGCTTCCGCCCGGCCGGCGAAGAAGAGCCAGAACGTCGCCCCGCCGTAGCCGATCTTTTCGAGGATGGCCGGGATCATCATCGGCCGATAGCGCAGCGGGTCCGTGGCCAGGATGAAGAACAGCACCTGCCAGGCCAGCCCCACCCCGAGAAAGCCGTAATAGAATTCGGGGTGAACCGAATCGGTGAACATGGGCTCGAGGAAATAGAGCGGCGCCAGCACGACGACGCCATAGAGCCCGGCAATGCGGAATATCCATTTAGCGGCTTGCATGACGCCCCCGGCAAATGTGGCAGTGGACCCTCGCGCGCCATCGGTAACCCAGGACGGTAAAGAGAGAGTGAATTTCGCCCGAGAGTCATGGACCGCGGGCAAAGGCGGGCAGGCGGCAGCGTGGGGCAGGGCAATCGTCTAGGTTGTGGGCTCATAAACTCGCTCTGTCCGCTTAGCTCCGGATAGCGGCAAATCAGAAGTAAAGGTTGAGCCTGACCGATGCTTTTAGAGTTTCGGTCATATCCTTTGAAAGCCGCAACCTATTGATAACATTGGAGGCGCTTCGCGTTGCTTTGAACTGTTGAGCGCTTCCCGCGACGCGTCCGACGCAGAAGCGGGCAGTCTCCGTCTCATGCCTGATCCGTCCCGGACTTACGCCTTGGCGGCGTTCTGTGCAGCCTCGAATACATCGCGTGCGGACGTCGTACCCGCTACGTGCTCCGTACCCTCGACTCCGAGGTCCATCCATCCCGCGTTCACGGCCTCAAACATTTCTTCGGCAGGTCCGGTGTGGCCCTTCGGGATGCCGAATTGCTCGAACGCTTCCGCCCACCCTGCACGCGGGACTGCAAAGGCTTTCACGTCGAGATTCAGGACTTCACCCAATTGCTCCGCGACTTCATCCGCGCTGACCATCGAACCAAGCTCGACGACGCGCTGCCCTGACCACGCTGGCCCGGTCAAAAGGGTTGCGACCTCCGCGCCGATGTCGTTCGTCGCGACCATGGTCGATTTCCGGTTTGTCGGATTGTAGTAGACCGGTAGCGTTCCGCCCTGGGCGACCTGCAAGCCGTAAAGGAAGTTTTCGAAGAATCCACCTGCGCGCACAAATGCGATTGGCGATATCAGGTCGCGAAAACCTTGCTCCAGAAGCGACAAGGCCGTGATCATCCCGAGCCCGCTGGTCCTGTTCGCACCCATCGACGAAAGCGCAACCACTCGCGGCGGCGCTGCCTTGGTGAGCGCCTCGACATAGTTTGCAATCACGCCCTTTGCTTCTTTGTAATCGGGCGAGGGCGCCCAGACAGCCGGCAACATGACGAACGCGCCTTCGACGCCTTTGAGCGCCTGCTCGATGGCTGCCGAATCATTCCAATCGCCGTCAACCAGTTCCACGCCCTGGTTCGCCCAGTTAGCCGCCTTCTCGCGATTGCGGACGAGCGCGCGTACCTCCTTGCCGTGCGCCAACAGATGTTCTGCCGTTGCGCCGCCCACTTTTCCCGTGATTCCCATTACTAAAAACATGCGTTTTCTCCTGATCTTGAGGGACAGAGCACTGCCCCTGTTGGTTCAACGGATGAGCGGCAGAATGGCCCGGATACGGGGATCGCGCGCGTAGAGGCCGCCCCATGTCATCGCGCCCAGAAGCAGGGAAATGATTTCCGGCGGCGACCCCAACTCACCAATGCGGACATGGGCGCAGATGGCACCTCCCAAAAAGCCCGTCACCAGGATCGCGCCGAGGACGGCGGTGGCCGGGATGGCGTAAAGGATGGCGCAGGCGAGTATGATCGGACCCACGACACGGGTCAGGTCCATCGCGAACCCGGTTTCCTGCAACATGCTCGCGATCTGTGCCGGCGCGAAAAGCTGAATAGTGCCGTCTGCCACCAGAGCGATAACGACAAACGCGCTCATTATCCGGCCGGCCCACAGGGCGCGATGCAAGGTCATAGCTTCAGGCACCTGATGCAGGTTCATAGTTTCGGACACTTGTCGTTCTCCGATGGGGGTCATCCCATTTCGGAGCTTACTGTGTCTCTTAGATATGATAAACACCGAGAAAATGAACTCACTGTTCTCTCTGTGGTGAACAATACCGAGGCACGAAAATGCAGAATCTCGAACCCATCCTCATTTTCATAACGGTAGCGGAAATGGGGAGCTTCACCCACGCGGCCGATAGCCTGGGCATCCAAAAGGGGAGGGCCTCAACGGCGGTCCGGAAGCTGGAAGAAGATGTCGGTGTCAGGCTCCTGCACCGGACGACGCGCAGCGTGCAGTTGACGGAGGACGGACGCGCATTTCATGCCCGTGCCCGCGATCTGCTTGCTGAAGTCGATGACCTGCACTCGATGTTCGCAGGCGATCGCGTGGCACTTCGCGGGCGTTTACGGGTCGATCTTCCGACCGAGGTGGCGCGCACAACGATCGTGCCGGCCTTGCCGGATTTCATGGCGACTCACCCCGAGTTGGAGCTGGAGGTGTCGAGTACGGATCGGCAAGTCGATCTGGTTCAAGAGGGGTTTGACTGTGTATTGCGACTTGGTCCCATCGGGGACGAGACGCTGATTGCCCGCCCGCTGGGCCTGTTGCGCATGGTCAACGCTGCCAGTCCCGCCTATCTGGCGCGCTATGGCGTCCCTCGATCGCTAGAAGATCTCCAGCGTCAGGAACATCGGACAATTCATTTTTCGACGATGCTGGGCGCAAGACCCTATGGATGGGAATATCCGGACGGCGACAGCTACGCGACGCTTCAGTTGCCAGGTGCGCTACACGTCAACAGCGCGCAGACCTACGAAGCCGCTGCCCTCGCCGGCCTTGGCCTGATTCAGGCGCCACTCTTGGGGATTGGCCGATACTTAGAGAGTGGAGCGCTTGTGGAGATCATACCCGATTTTCGTCGCCGGGCGCTCGCCGTGTCCCTCGTCGTAGCACATCGGAGCAATCTGTCGCGCCGAGTCCGCGCATTCATGAAATGGATCGAAGATGTGCTGACGCCGTATCTGGAATAGCGAGACGAACATCTTCGTCCGGCCCTCGAAATCAACATTCTGAAGTTATGTCTGCCGGTCGGCGGTCGGCGGCCCGGCGGTCCAACAGAATGCGACACTGAAACCGGCGACCTTTGAAGTCCGACATGAGAGCACGCGCCCTAGCGCCGCAGCAGCAGCACGATGAGCGCGAGCGCCAGCAGCGCCGCGATCCCCTGCCAGAATTGGACCGGGGCGCGCTCGTAGAGCGTCCGCGGCCGGCGCGGCGCGGCCGGCGGGCGCGTCGGTCCCGCCTCCATCTCCACCGCGAACTCGCCCATGTCGTGAAAGCGCTTGCCGGGGTCGATGGCGATCGCGCGCGCGAGCGCCGCCTGGAGCCAGGCCGGGAGATCGGGGCGCGAGCGCGGAGAGCTCCTTCGGCCGGTGCCGGCGCGGTAGGCTGGTGGCGTCGGCATTGCCATAAGGGAACTCGCCGGTGAAGGCGCGGAACAGGGTGACGCCCAGCGCATAGATGTCGGTGGCCTCGTTTCCGGGCTCGCCGGCGAACATCTCGGGCGCCATGTAGCCGGGGGTGCCGGGAATGGTCTCGGGCGGGAAATCCTCCAGCGCGGGCACGCGCACCACGCCGAGATCGATCAGCTTCAGCGATCCGTCGCTCTCCAGGATCACGTTGTCGGGCTTGATGTCGCGATGGATGATGCCGGCGCGATGCAGCGTCGCTGCCGCCCGGGCGAGCTTGATCGCGATGGTGCGGCCTTCCTCCAGACCCAGCGACGGCCGGCGCGCCAGCCGCGTCTCCAGCAGCTCGCCCTGATAGAGCGGCATGACGGTATAGAGACAGGTCTGCCGCCCCGGCGGCAGCTCGATGATGTGGCCGATCCAGGGGCTGTTCACGCGCGCGCCCACCCAGGCCTCGCGCACGAAGGCCGCCCGGTAGGTGGCCACGGAAGCGAGCTGCGGCTTGGGGAATTTCAGCACCACCTCGCCGCCCTCGACCTCGTCCACCGCCGAGAACAGGCGGGTGTAGCGGCCGTCGGACACCAGGGCCTTGAGCACGAAGCCGTCGATCGTCTCGCCGCCGAGCGGCACCGGGATCAGCGGCAGCTGCCGGATGGCGAGACCGAGATCGGCCAATTCGGCCGCCGGCAGCCCGACGACATCGAGCACCAGGGCGGTGCAGTTGTCGCCACTGCCGGCGCGGAGCGCGGCCGTGACCAGGGCGCGCGCGGTATCGCCGGAGGCCGAGCGCTCGCGCAGGATATCGGCGATGCTGTCGTCCGCCAGGGCGCCGTAAAGACCGTCGCTGCACAGCAGGAAGCGATCGTGCGGCGCCAGCGGGTGGGCGGCGTAGTCCAAGCGCAGCTCCGTCTCGGCCCCCAGCGCACGGTAGAGAAGATTGGATCGCCCGGTGCCCTGGTCGCGCACATGGTCGGTGGTGAGGCAGGTCAGCCGGTCGCGCCGCAACCGATAGGCGCGCGTGTCGCCGACATGCAGCACATGCGCGACGCGGCCGCGCAGCACCAGCGCGGTGAAGGTGCAGCCCATGCCGGCCAATTCGGCATCCCGGCGGCCCTGGGAATTGATCCAGCCGTTGAGCGCATCGAGGATCTTGGCCGCGGCGCGCCGCACTTCCATGGTCTCGGGCAGGTCGCAAAAGCCGTCGAGGAAGCCGCGCACCGCGGTCTCGGCCGCGACGCGGCCGCCCTTGGCGCCGCCCATGCCATCGGCGATCGCCGCGACCACCTCGGGGCGCGGCTCCGGCAGCTCCGCGCCGAGCACGGCGCCGGCGAAATCCTCGTTGCGCGGGCGCGGGCCGGTCTCGGAAGCGAAGCCGACGCTCGCCTCGACGCCGGCGGCACGCTCATCCATGACCGCTCCTCGGCCGCCAGGGCGCCGGCCGCCGGCGCCGACGGGATCAGCGCGCCGCGGCGCGCCGCGGTCGCGGCGTCACTTCTCCAGCCGGCAGCGATCATAGAGGAAATAGCCGCCGGTGCTCGAGGCGACGATGACCGTGAGGTCGCCGGATTTGCGGTCGAGCGTGTAGTTGCCGCCATCCGCCGCGTCGTGCCAGGAAATCTTCGCGTCGCTGATCCGGGCCGGATTGGCATCGACGGTGCGTCGGTCATAGTCGATCCTGATCTGCCAGGTCGCGCCGCTGGCCGGATTGGTGCAGGTGATGGCGCTCTCGCCGGGCTGGGCTTTGGCGCCGCCGGGGCAAACGCCCAGGACGGCCGCACAAGCGACAAGGGCGGCGGCCGACGGCCAGGCCGGAAGCCGCCACGCGCCGGCGGGACCATGACCCGATCCCGGACCAACCCCCACAAGCTTGCAAAGAAACCGCTGCGCGGCCGCGGCTCTCCCCGGATCCCTCCGAACGATCATTATTGCTCCCCCGGCCTACTGGCCATTTTATGACCAACGTGCCTGCTTTGTGATCATCATTTCGCGACGCAGCGGCGCCGCCCTCTCTCGGGGAAACGTATATCAGTTGACCATCGGCCGCGTAACAGCGTCGGTGGCATGGTTCTTGCGGTTCCTGCGCTTGTGCTTGCGCGGAGGGCCGGGGGGCACCGCTTCGCTCCCGAGCTATCGGCATGTCGAAACGCGGGCGCCTTCGGCAACGTCATCGGACGTCGTCATAAATATGGGGGAAAGCTCATGGCACTGGTACCCTCACCACAATGGCTCGATACGGGAGATAACGCCTGGCAGTTGGCGGCCGCGACCTTCGTCGGCCTGCAAAGCATTCCGGGACTGACGGTCCTCTATGGCGGCGTCGTCAAGAAGAAATGGGCGATCAACTCCGCCTTCATGTCGATCTACGCCTTCGCTTCGGTCCTCGTCGTCTGGGTTCTCTTCGCCTACAACATGTCGTTCGGACCGCAATGGTTCCCCTTCCTCGGTACACCGATGCTCGGCACATCGGCGGTGTTCACCACCGGACAGGCGGTCATTCCGGCGGCCGCCTCGGGCATGCCGCCACTCGCCTTCCCGATGGCGACACTCATGTTCTTCCAGTTCGTCTTCGCCGCCATCACCGTCATCATCCTCGCGGGCTCCGTGCTCGGGCGGATGAACTTCGCGGCGTGGGTCATCTTCTGCCCGGTGTGGATCACCCTGGTCTATACCGTGGGGGCGTTCAGCCTCTGGGGCGGCGGCTGGCTCGCCGGCATGGGCGTGGCCGACTTCTCGGGCGGTTACGTCATCCATCTCGCCGCCGGCACCTCGGGCTTCGTTGCCGCGGCGATGGTCGGCCCGAGGCTGCAACAGGATCGCGAGCATTTCCCGCCCAATAGCCTGCTGGTCACGCTGATCGGTGCCGGCATCCTCTGGCTGGGCTGGAACGGCTTCAACGGCGGCGACCCCTACTTCGCCAACGCCGATGCCGGCGCGGCGGTGCTCAACACCAACACCGCCACCGCGGTGGCCCTGCTGGTCTGGACGCTCCTGGACAAGCTGGCCTATGGCAAGCCGTCGGTGATCGGCGCGGTCAACGGCATGATCGCGGGCCTGGTGGCGATCACGCCCGGCGCCGGCTACGTCAATGGCTGGGGCGCCATCGCCATCGGCGTCTGCGCCGGGATCATCCCCTGGCTCAGCATGAACAAGCTGCAAAAGACCAAGCTGATGATGAAGGTCGACGATACCCTGAGCGTGTTCTCCACTCACGGCGTCGCCGGCCTCATGGGCGGCCTCCTTACCGGCATCTTCGCCGACCCCGCCATGCTGCAATATATCGGCACCGACAAGGAGGCTCCCGGCGTCAACGTGACCGGCCTGCTCTACGGCAACGCCGGACAGCTCCTGCTGCAGCTCGAAGGCGCGGTGTTCATCATCGTGTTCAACATCATCGCCACCTACATCATCCTCAAGGTGATCTCCTTCATCGTGCCGCTGCGCATGGATGACGCGGTGCTGAAGATAGGCGACGACGCCGCCCACGGCGAGACGGCCTACGCGATCGGCACGGAAGGCGAGTAGGGGGTAGCCGCTCCTTGCCTACCCGGTCGTAGGTGGACGCGCCCTCCCGCGCTATCAGCGGGAGGGCGCGTTCGTCGTCTATTCCCTGCGGTTTCCGCCGTCACATCGCGGGCGCAGGCATGACATGCCCGCAGGCGGAGCAGGTGCGAAACGCTTCGCTGTCGAAGAAGCGCCTGTAGGCCTTGGAGACGGGATCGGCGGCGTAATCGGCGACGGCGAAGCGCTCTTCATGGAGGAAGCTGCCGCAATCGGGGCAGTACCAGTGAAATCGATCGATCTCGCCCGCGGCCCGTCCACGCTCGATCACGAAGAGCAAGGCGTCGGGAGGAAAGCGCGGCGAATGAGGCACTCCGGCCGGCGTGAAGATGGTGGAGCCCTCGGGGAGGGTGGCGATCTCCTCGCGCCCATCCGGTTGGCGGTAGTGAAGCTGCATCACCCCCTTGATCATGTACATGACCTCGTCGGCCGGGTTGATGTGGAACTCGCTGCGGTACTCGCGGCCGCGCGCCACGAAGGCGATGGAGCCAGGCTCCTGCCAGAGCACCGAGACGCGTTCTCCGGTCGCGATCAAGGCGCCGGCCGTGCTCGAGCAGATCGGCGATCGGCATGTGGATCATCGGGCTTCCTCCGGCGCGCGACGCTAAAGCGAGCGCGCGATCAGCAGCTTCATGATCTCGTTGGTGCCGCCATAGATGCGGGCGACGCGCGCATCCTTGTACATGCGCGCGATCGGATACTCGTCCATGTAGCCGTAGCCGCCATGGAGCTGCAGGCATTCGTCGACGATCCGGTTCTGGAGATCGGTGACCCAGTACTTCGCCATCGACGCCGTGGTCGCGTCGAGCTGGCCCTGAAGATGCTGCGCGATGCAGTGGTTGACGAAGACGCGCGCGACGGTGGCTTGGGTCTTGCACTCGGCAAGCGTGAACTGGACCGCCTGGTTGTCGATCACGGCGCGGCCGAAGGCCTTGCGCTCCTTGACATAGGCGAGGGTGACCTCGAGCGCCCGCTCGATCATCGCGACGGCCTGCACCGCGATGATGAGCCGCTCTTGCGGCAGCTGCTCCATGAGCTGGAAGAAGCCGCGGCCCTCCTCCGACCCGAGCAGATTGCCGGTGGGCACGCGCACGTCATTGAAGAACAGCTCCGAGGTGTCCGCCGCCTCGAGCCCGACCTTCTTGAGATTGCGCCCACGCTCAAAGCCTTCGGCGTCCTCGGTCTCGACGATGATGAGCGAGGTGCCCTTGGCGCCCTGGCCCGGATCGGTCTTGGTGACGAGAATGATGAAGTTGGCCGTCTGCCCGTTGGTGATGAAGGTCTTGGAGCCGCTGATGGTGTACTGGTTGCCTTCCCGTCTGGCCGTGGTGCGCACGCCCTGCAGGTCGGAGCCGGCGCCGGGCTCGGTCATGGCGATGGCGCCGACATAGGCGCCGCTGGCGAGCTTGGGCAGCCAGCGCCGCTTCTGCTCCTCCGAGCCGTAGCGCTCGATATAGGGCATGACGATGCCGTTATGCAGCGACACGCCCCAGGCATCGAGGCCGCGCCGGCTGGTCTCCTCGATCAGCACGACCTCATGGCGGAAATCGCCGCCGACGCCGCCATAGGTCGCGCCGGTGGAGAGGCCGAGGAGCGACGCCGCCCCGGCCTTGTCCCAGAGCGTGCGCTCGACGACGCCGTCGCGGCGCCACTGGTCGAGCTTTGCCGGCCCGGCATGCGCGTCGAGAAAGCGCCCGACGGAGTCCCGGAAGAGGGCGATCTCCTCGCCCGCCATCGGTTCCGGGGCCGGGACATTCAGAACGGACGAGCTCATCGGGTTCCCTCCGGCGCCTGCATCGTGTTTGCGCGTCGTTAGCGGTGCGGCAGGCGGATGGCAAGGGTGGTGGGTTTTTTGCCGTGCTCTCGATAAGAAGGGCTCACCACGCAGGGGCGGTCGCGCGTGACGCCCGTGGCGCGCTAGAGTGCGGCCGGTGACGGCGAGCGGCGGAGGAGAGCGTTGCGCGAGGAGGTGGTGGCGTCGGTGGCGATCGTCGGCGCGGGACCGGTTGGGCTGAGCCTGGCCATGGATCTGGCGTGGCGCGGGATCGATGTGGTGATCCTCGAATCCCGGCATGCGGGGGAGCCGCCCAACGTGAAATGCAACCACGTCGCGGCGCGCAGCATGGAGATCTTCCGCCGCCTCGGCATCGTCAAGGCGGTGCGCGAGGCGGGGCTGCCGGCCGACTATCCCAACAACGTCGCCTACCGCACCGCGTTTCTCGGCCGCGAGATGAGCCGCATCAAGATCCCCTCGCGGGCCGAGCGCTACACCGCCAAGGACGGGCCCGACACCTGGTGGCCGACGCCCGAGCCGCCGCATCGCATCAACCAGATCTATCTCGAGCCGGTGCTGTTCGAAGCGGCGCTCCGCGCCGGCGTCAGGATCATCAACCGCACCGAATACCGCGCGCTGCAGCAGGACGGGGAGGGCGTGCGCGCGAGCGCGCGCAACCTCGACGACGGCAGCGAGCTCAGCGTCGCCTGCCGCTATCTCATCGGCTGCGACGGCGGCCGCTCGCAGATCCGCCGCGACATCGGCGCGACGCTGGAAGGCGATCCCGTCATCCAGCGCGTGCAGTCGACCTTCATCCGCGCGCCCGAGCTGCTGCCGCGCCTGCTGGCGCAGGACGGAAGGCCGGCCTGGGGCTCCTTTGCCCTCAATCCGCGGCGGACCGGGAATGTCTACGCCATCGATGGGCGCGAGACCTGGCTCGTCCACGCCTATATGAAGGACGAAGAGACCGATTTCGACGCGATAGACCGCGACCGCGGCATCCGCGACATCCTGGGCGTCGGCGCCGAGTTCCGCTACGCGGTCATCAGCCATGAGGACTGGGTCGGGCGGCGGCTGCTCGCCGACAAATTCCGCGACCGCCGCGTCTTCCTGTGCGGCGACGCCGCCCATCTCTGGGTGCCGTTCGCGGGCTACGGCATGAATGCCGGGATCGCCGATGCGATGAATCTCTCCTGGCTGCTGGCGGCGCACCTCAAGGGCTGGGCGCCCGCGGCCATCCTCGATGCCCATGTCGCGGAGCGCCGGCCGATCACCGAGCAGGTCTCGCATTTCGCCATGAACCACGCGGTCCATGTCGCGGGGCAGCGCCGCGCGGTGCCGCCGGAGATCGAGGCGCCGGGTCCCGAGGGCGACCGCGTCCGCGAGGCGGTGGGACGCCGGGCCTACGAGCTCAACGTCCAGCAATATTGCTGCGCCGGGCTCAATTTCGGCTATTTCTACGACCGCTCGCCGATCATCGCCTATGACGGCGAGACGCCGCCCGCCTACAGCATGGCGGAGTACACGCCCTCGACCGTGCCCGGCGCGCGGCTGCCGCATCTCTGGCTGGCCGACGGGCGCTCGCTCTACGACGCGCTGGGGCCGGACTACACGCTGCTGCGCTTCGACGCCGCGATCGAGGTGGCGCCGCTCGTCGCCGCGGCGGCGGCGCAGCGCGTGCCGCTGGCGCTGCTCAACGTCGTCTCGCCGGAGGCGGCAGCGCTCTACCGCCGGAAGCTCGTGCTGGCCCGGCCAGACCAGCATGTGGCGTGGCGCGGCGACGCGCCGCCCGCCGATCCCGCGGCGCTGATGGCGCGGATCCGCGGCGCCGCGTGAGCCGCGGCACGATAGGGGGCGCAGACAGGGAGACATCGCGTGTCCGAAGCATCCGATCCGCGGCTCTATCATGCGCATGTCGCCCGCAACCGCGATCCCATCCTCGCGGTGCTGCGCCGCGTGCTGCCGGAAGCGGGGCTCGTGCTCGAAGTGGCGAGCGGCAGCGGCGAGCAGGCGGCTTATTTCGCCCAGCGGCTGCCATCGCTGCGCTGGCAGCCGAGCGATATCGAGCCGCGCGCGCTCGCCAGCATCGCCGCCCACCAGGCGGCGGCCGGCCTGCCCAATCTGCTGCCGCCGCTGCGCCTTGATGCGATGTCGGCGCGCTGGCCGGTCGAGCGCGCCGAGGCGCTGGTCTCCATCAACATGATCCACATCACGCCCTGGGCGGTCAGCGAGGGGTTGATGGCGGGCGCGCGGCGGATGCTGGGCGCGGGCGGCGTCGTCTATCTCTATGGTCCCTACCGCATCGATGGCCGTCACACCGCGGAGAGCAACCGGGAGTTCGACGCCCGGCTCAGGGCGCAAAACCCCGAATGGGGCATACGCGATCTGGCCGAGGTGACGGAGCTCGCCGCCCGCCACGGCTTCGCGCTCGCCGAGACGGTGCCGATGCCGGCCAACAATCTGAGCGTGGTCTTTCGCCGCGCCGCGCCGGACGCGGCCGGGTAGGGCGGCGGGCCCGGGTGCGACGATAACGCCTACTCCGGCCGGGCTTCATCGGCTATCCTGCGGGCCAAGGCTTGAGGAGACGGATCGTGCGCGCAAGAACATGGACGGTCGCCGCCATGCTGGCGGGGTTGAGCATCGCCGGCTGCGCTCCGACGCTGCAAGGGGCGGGCGCCAACGGCGGCACCATCCGCCAGAACCAGTTCACGCAGAACAATGTCGAGCTGGGTCCGCTGGATGTGGGGCCGCTCGGCCTCGGCGACACCAATGTGCTGATGATGGCCGGCAAATATTGCAGCCAGTACGGCCGCTCGGCCCACATCACGACGCAAGAGGTCCGGGCCATCTGGCCCTACGACACCTTCACCTTCGACTGCGTCGAGTAAGGCACCTTCGACTGCGCCGAGTAAGGATCCGGCAGCGCGCGGCGGCGGTGCCTGATCCGTCCTCGGGCGAATCGCCATAGCCCGGCAGGGTCTCTGCGCCTACATACGAGGCTGGTCCACCCACAACGGAGCCAGCCATGCCGACGATGCGCGCAATGATCGTTTCGAAGGCCGGCAGCCGCCTCCAGATGGAGGAGCGCGCGCTGCCCGAGCCCGGCCGCCACGAGGTCCGCATCCGCGTCCAGGCCTGCGGCGTGTGCCACAGCGATGCCATCACCGTCCAGGGCCTGATGCCGGGGATCGGCTATCCGCGCATTCCCGGCCACGAGGTGATCGGCGTGATCGATGCCCTGGGTCCGGAGGTCGACGGCTGGAAGGTCGGCGCGCGGGTCGGCGTCGGCTGGTCCGGCGGCGCGTGCGGCTATTGCGGCCGCTGCCGGCGCGGCGACGGCTTCGCCTGCGAAACCATCCACGGCGCCACCGGCGTCACCCGCGATGGCGGCTACGCCACCCACATGCTGGCGCTCGCCTCGGCGCTTGCGCGCGTGCCGGAGGGGCTGGACCCGGTGCAGTCGGCGCCGCTGCTCTGCGCCGGCCTCACCACGTTCAACGCGCTGCGCAACTGCGGCGCGAAGCCGGGCGATCTGGTGGCGATCCATGGGGTCGGCGGCCTCGGCCATCTCGGCATCCAATTCGCCGCGCGGCAGGGCTTCCGGACGGTGGCGGTCAATCGCGGGCGCGACAAGGAGGAGCTGGCGCGCTCGCTCGGCGCACAGGCCTATATCGACAGCCAGGCGGGCGATCCCGCGCAGGCGCTGCAGGCCATGGGCGGCGCCAAGGCGATCCTCGCCACGGTCACCAGCGCCGAGGCGATGCAGGCGATCTCGGGCGGGCTCGGCGCCAACGGCACCCTGATGGTCATCGGCGCGGTCGGCCCTCTGACCGTCAATTCCCTCGACCTCCTCGCGAAACGCGCCGCGGTGAAGGGCTGGTATTCGGGGGTCTCGGCCGATTCGGAAGACACGATGCTGTTCAGCCAGCGCAACGCCGTCGCGTCGATGAACGAGATCTTCAGGTTCGAAGACGCCCAGGCCGCCTATGACCGGATGATGAGCGGCAAGGCGCGCTTCCGCGTCGTGCTGAAAATCGAGGCGTAGGACGGCGCACCGCGCGCGAGCCGCCGGGCGCTCCGGTCAGGCAGCGTCGGCGGGAAGGCCGCAGAGCTCGAGGCTGAGCGCGTTGAGCCGCCGGCGCGCCGCGGCATCATAGGCCTGGGCGTCGGCCCGCGCCTCGGCGAGGCCGTTGAAGTAGAGGCCGCTGCGCCCGTCGAGAGCGGGCGAGGCGGCGAGGGCGAGAATGGCGTCCGCGCCTTCCTCCACCGTGCTCCACGGCGTGACGCCGGCCGCGCGCACCATGGTCGTGTTCATGTAGCTCGCCGGGTGCAGGCAATTCGCCGTGACGCCGGAGCCGCGCAGCTCCGCGGCGAGGTCGATGGTGAACAGGATCTGCGCCAGCTTGCTCTGGCAATAGGCGCGCGTGCCGCTGTAGCCGCGGGTCAGCATGACATCGGCGAAGTCGATCGCCTGCTGCCCGGCCGAGGAGACGTTGACGATACGGGCGGGCGCGCTCGCCTCGAGCAGCGGCAGCAGCAGGCGGGTGAGCAGGAAGCCCGCCAGGTAGTTCACCGCAAAGCGCAGCTCGTGCCCGTCGGCGCTGGTCTGGCGCGTGCCGCGAGCGCCGGCGCTGCCGATGCCGGCATTATTGATCAGGAGGTCGAGGCGATCGGTCTTCTGCCGCACGCTGTCGGCGAGGCGCCGCACCTCGGCGAGCGCGGCGAGGTCGGCGGCGATGAACTCGGCCGCGCCGCCGGCGGCGGCGATCTCGGCGACGAGGCGGGCGCCGCGCCCGCCGTCGCGGCCATGCACCAGCACGCGCGCGCCGGCTTCCGCCAGCCGCTTCGCTACCAGCCGGCCGACGCCGTCGGTCGAGCCGGTGACGAGCGCGGTCTTGCCGTCGAGATCTGCCATGCGGTGCCTCCGGTGTCGCCTGGCCCTAGCATAGGCCGCGCAGGCCGCGCAATGGTGCCGGTCCGAGCGCCTGCCGGTTCCGGATAGATCGCGGCGGCGCGGCAGCCTATCGTCGCCGCCATGAGCGAGCCGGACTTCTCTGGCATCGACGGGGTCGCGATCGAAGCGGCGCTCGATGCCGAGGGCTATGCGACGGTGCCGGCGGTGCTGTCGCCGGGGGCCTGCCGCGAGCTCGCCGCGCTTTACGCCGAGGAGCGGGCGTTCCGCAGCCGCGTGGTCATGGCGCGCCACGGCTTCGGCCAGGGCGAGTACAAATATCTCCGCTATCCCCTGCCGGCGGCGGTCGAGGCGCTGCGCCAGGCGGCCTATCCCCCGCTGGCGGCGATCGCCGATCGCTGGCGCGCGGCGCTGGGCGAGGCGGGGCGTTTCCCGGCGACGCTCGACGCCTACCTGGCGGAGTGCCATGCCGCCGGCCAGGCGCGGCCGACGCCGCTGCTGCTCAGATACGGCGCTGGCGATTACAACTGCCTGCACCAGGATCTCTATGGCGAGCGCGTCTTCCCGCTGCAGATGACGGTGCTGCTGAGCGATCCCGGCGCGTTCGCGGGCGGCGAGTTCGTGCTGGTCGAGCAGCGCCCGCGCCGCCAGTCGAAGGCCGAGGTGGTGCCGCTCGGCCAGGGCGAGGCGGTGATCTTCCCGGTCCATCACCGCCCGGTGCGCGGCACGCGCGGCTTCTACCGCGCCACGATGCGCCACGGCGTCAGCCGCCTGCGCTCGGGCGAGCGCATGACGCTCGGCGTCATTTTTCACGACGCGGCGTGAGCGGAGAGCGCGCCGCTCACACCTCGACATCTTGCCGTCCTCGGCCGTCTCGACCGGGAGGTCGGCGAGGCGGGCAAGCATGTCGGGGCTGAAATGGGTGAGGATGAGGCGCCTGGCCCGGATCGCCGGCAGATGCGGCGCCAGGCTCTGCCAGTCGAGGTGATGGCGGATCTTCCTGTCGTGGAACAGCCGAACGGGTTCAGATCGCCCCGGATAACCGCTCCGCGCGGGACTATGAAATTTTTCGGCTCAATTAACTCGGGTCGATTAGGCGGGATTGCGCCTGTCCGGTCTAGTAGCTTCGGCTTGGCTGGGCAGCGTTTGAGATCGATTTGGAACTCGGTCGGTGGTAGTGAAATGCGGTCGGGGGGCCCTGAGCCATCCGAAAAATTTTGCAGCTATAATGGAAATTATCTCTTTGGACCGTGTTGACAATCAGAGCTCGTGAGGCCGAGGAGGGGCGCATGTTCGTTGTCCAGGTGTCACGTGATGGCATGCCATTCGACATGAAAGCTTTCGATGAGTTGGCGCTGGCGGTCGGTCTAGCCCGGCGATATGTGCAGGGTGGGGATGACGCGAAGGTATATCGGGTTGCCGATGCGCAGAATGCGCGGGCGGCGGTGAAGGCGATTGAAATGGGGTATGGCGAGTTGGTTGCCGCGCCGGAGAGGCGGCTATCCGAAGCCGAGCGTGAAGAGATGGCTAGACGCCAGGCCTGGGAGGAACTTCAGGATTTGCTCAGCAAGATCTGAGGCTGGCTGGCCGATTGGAGGCAACATGAAAATCGATCAGGATTATCTGAAGCGGCTCTTGCAGGTGTGCCAGGCATCTGAGAAGCCGACGTTTGATATCGAGGATCTGAAGGCACGCGGCTTCGATTACAATGATCCGCAATTCGAATTCCACATGCGGATTTTGGATGATCAGTGCCTGATTGAGCAGGACGATGGCGATCCCGGCATCGGTCTGACCAAGAGTATCGACGGATTCCTATCATGGTCTGTTCTGCCACTGCGTCTGACCGCCTCGGGACATGAATTCATCGAAGCTTTGGAGAATGAGGAAGTTTGGGCGACGATCAAGCGCAATTTCAAAGATGCAAGCATTGGGACATTGCGCGATGTGGCGATGAAGCTGCTCAACGCATATGCGGAGAAGAAGTTAAAACAGTTGCTCTGCTGATCGGTGGGCAGATGTCGATGGGAGGGAGGGAATGAACGAACAGAATATCATCGCGGCGATTTTGACGGCTGGCTTGCTCGCGCAGCCACCAGCTCCTACGCAAGGTGGTGGAACGCCGGTGACTACGCTGCCTCAGCGAGCGGTGGCGCTTTATGCGCAGGTGCTAGCACAGCTCAGGCAATCGCATGGTGCGGGCGCATCGAACCAAGGCCCGTGACTGTGATGAACGTGCACCGTGGACTTTTCCGAGCGTGGATAGCCGGATCGGCAATCTATATCGGTGCTGACACTATTGCGTATTGGTCTGCCCGAGCGACCGCATTCGGTTGCCTCACGCGAACGAATGTTGGTCCCTGGTGCAATTATTGGGCTGCCTCAGATTATGTGCGGCTCGCGGGCGAAATCGTTCTGCCGCCGGCCTCGACATTGCTCCTGGGCCTGTTGCTAATTTGGGTGCTGAACGGATTCAGGAACCGATAGACGCTAAAATAGACCGTCGTTTTAGCTGCCTACGCTCGGGCGAGCGCATGACGCTTGGGGCGATTTTTCACGACGCGGCGTAGCTTGCAGAAAATGCTCGCAGGCTCGCCATGCACGTTCCTAGATGAGATCACGAAGATACGACCAACCCATCAGCTAAATACCGCCATAGCACGATGTCTACGACATGCACGGGTTCGCCGCAGCTTCGTGCAATTGAGGTGCAGAGGTCGTTTGCGCTCTCGAAACCGAGCACTCGACAAAGACGGACTAAATGCCGGTCTGGCTTCGCAACTTCCAGGCCAATATTCTTCGCTAAGTGCCACACCGTTACCGGTCCGATGAAAGGGAACCGCCGCAACTCGGTGATCGGGTCGCACAAAATCCGATCTCGCAGCGATCCAAATCCAAGAGCGTACACAGACTGGGCGACCGTGATAATGGCATCGAGCTTGCTCACGTTCCTCATCGCTGCGACTGCGGTCGCGCGACATGCCCGGGCGGAAAGTACGATCGACTCCGCCGACTCCCAGTCACAAAAGCTCAGCGATACGTGGTCAAAGATCCGCCTGACAACTGCTTCGCGAAGCCGCTGCATAAGATGACCCATGCGGCTTCACGAAGAAGATCGCTTTCCGTCAAACAAGAAAAATTTCTCGACCGCTGCCAGTCGACTTCAGACTGTAAGCCTGCCGACACGACGTATTGCCGTGCTCTTTCAAAAGTTTCTACCGCTAGCTGGAGATCTGGAGTCATTGTCGTTGCCGATCACCGGACCCGAAATTATCGCGCCACCAGAACCTTATGCGCGTCATCGCGATCGAGGCTGACGGATGGCTGTCCAAGTGCCTACTTATGGCGATCTTCGTTTGATGCCGACGTTTCTGCGGGAGAAAATCACGTTCGGGCATTGTGACTCCCACGTTTGTTGCCAGATCATAGCGCGAGAGTACTCTCCGGCAACTCTCTTCGGTGATGTTCTGCCTGGACGCGAGGAGGTAACCGGCCTCGCGGTGCACCTCTGAATACACATTGGCCGCTCGCTTGTGAGCGTCCGACCTACCCTTCCAGTCCACTGTGATCTGCACGATAGAGAGCAGTAGGGTGCAGATTGCGAGGAGTCCCGACCAGATACGCGGGTCCAAATGGAACGGCGTGAGTGAGACGTTAATTGTCGGTTCGATGAACGCAAGGGACACCAACCAGGTTGATAACGCCAAAATGGAAAGATCAAGCAAGAGAGCTCGGAACCGATAGCGCGTGGCCAAGCTCGCATGCCCACTGCACAACATGTCGGACACGCGATGAACGCGCTGAAGCTCGTTATGAAGTTCGGCCGCCATTTCGATCATTCAGACAGTCCAAAGAGTGCCTGCCACTGCGCCACAGATGCTGCCGCCATCGCGTTTCTCATCCGCTTAGCTAGCCGACCGAGAAGATGACTTGAACCGATGCGAGCGTTGCTTTCGGGCGGTCCGAGGTAGCCGTCCACATGTACTGACTGCCCTGTGCTGTCGTGTATGGGCGTCAGCACCAATTCCTTCGCCCGCTCGAAAAACGCGGGCAACATCGCAGCTGTAGTTTTAGGTCCGTCATAATTCCGAAATGCCTCGATGGCCAAGCTTTCTATGTGATAGCCGCTTAGGCGTTGTGGTTCGGGCAAGGTCCCGATAATCGCTTTGACTAGCTTGATGGTAGGGATAAGCTTGCCGCCGCACTGCTGGTTACGTCGAGAGAGTGCCCTTTCGAACCCCTGCGGATCGATACTCGACCATCCATCGCGCCGGGACGACGGGACCTGAAGCCGTCCATCGTTCGTACGAAGCGCAGGGAGCAGCTGAAGCTTCATGCCGTCCTTGTATTCAATAGTTACCGCCATGCGCCCGTGGTGCACATCAACGTCTTTTGGTAGGCGGAGACGCAAGATATCGGTCATCCGAGCGAGGACTTTTTGTGGGTCGGCTCCATCAAGCTCCGTATCATTGACGATAACGAGAAAATCAATATCGCTCAGCCCATCGACATAAGTGTGCTTGGCAACAGAGCCGCCGAAAAGATGGTCTATTGAACTCTCAATTTCATCTTCTAGGGCCTCTTTTGCGTCGTCTAATCGTTCTCTGACGAGATCAACGTCTCGACTGTTGAACTCTCCAAGCAACTCGCCGAGCGTGCGCGATAGCTCGGCTTCAAATGCTGCGACCGAGGTTCCCTCTTCGGCCTTACGCACAAGCTTGCCAAGTTCCGTCGGTGTGCGATGAACGAACGGACCGCCTCCACCGCTACCGCCCATTTATACCCCCACCGCCTCGACCACGCTTTCGAGCGCTGAGCGAAACAGATCTCGATGGTGGCTGAAGCATTCATAATTGGCCTCTATGAGGTACCTGCGCATCTCCAGCTCGAGTTCCTTTATGTAGTAGTAGTTATTGAACCAGCAGCGTCCGTCGATCATGTGGGCTTTCGTCTGCACGCCGAGTTTGAGGGCGCCGTAGTTCTGCTTATACATCGTGTAGCCATTGTGGTACGCGAACCTCAGCCAAGTAAGGCCGTCAAATATATCTGCGCCGGATAGGAAATACATTGGCGTCGTCATGGTGTCTAAACTGCCGAAAACATGAATTGGCGTTTCTAATCCGGCCCGTTGCAATGCGCTCCGGAGCCGCGCGATGTTCTCCATCCTACTCAAATCGAGTTTCCAATTTCCTTTTCAGTGACGCCGATCACGTCAAAATCAGCAAGCGCGTGTACGTTCTGGACTACAGAGGCTACCTGAACCAAAGTTTGGTCTTTAGTCTCCGGCTTGAGCAAGATCTCTCTCATTACGCCGGTCCGACCAGATGCCATGCCTCTCGCGCGTTCGATCTGTTCGCGGATCGGTATGCGCTCCTTAGGATGATCATAGCTGATTAGCACCGTCGGGACCGCCGGGTGCCACTGCTCCAATACCTGCTCGTGGAGCGTTTGTGACCATTCCAACGGAATGTGATCGCGTTCTCCAAAATCCGACAATTCGGCGTCCTTTGACGCTTCGTAGCCGCCACTATCCAGGAAAATTAGGGAAGCGAAGTCAAAGGGCGGTGCGATTTTCTTGTAGTGAAGATCATATGCGCTAACCAGCGTCACGCCCTCGATTACCTCCTCCGCCGTTTTGACTATTTTTGCTACGTCGGGGAAGCCTTTGCTCGAAAAGGAAGGGACGAGCAGAGGGGTGCGCTCAACTTCTGTTCCGGCAAGTTTGAGCGCGCGGCGCTTTGCTAACATCCGAGCGCCACTCGATCACGGCACGACGGGCATTCGCCGCACACGGGCTCTATGCCCACCTGACAACTGTAGGTCAGGTCGATCGGCAAATTCGCGGAAGTAAAATAGTCGAATACCTCTTGCTTATGCCAATCGAGAAAGGGTGCAATGGCACTCAGCCGCCCGTCCGTATGCTCGGCAAGGAGACGCGCCATACCATTGATGAACGCCGGCGAGCAGTCGTAATAAGGGGTCCCTGCGTGGATGCCGATTGCGACGAGGCCTGCGTGGCAACGTCCAAGAAAGGTGGCGGAGAACAGTAAGAAGGCGTTTCGGCCTAGAAGTTCGCCGCTTCCGAAGGCAGGGCCTCCAAGAATTCGGTGCGTCGACAAAGCTATTCCGAGATGACGGGCCAAGGAAGTCGCCGCCCGCAGTTCTAGTGAGGCTGCTGCTTGACCAAAATCTACAAAAACACCGCGGACGGCGTAACCTCGTTGCTTCAGCAGATGGGCGCAAGCGGCAGAGTCAATTCCTCCGCTTATCAGTACCGCTGCTTCCATGGCCACCTTGTGGTCGAATTCCTCCCGTCACAATTCCCCGTTATAGTAATTGGCTATTAAAATCAAGCCCTTTGTGGGGCGCGCGGGAAAAAGCAGCCAGGAAAAATTACTTTGGCCCTGGTCGGTTCCGACCCACGGCGTGAGCCGAGCGCGCGTCCCTCACAGCTCGACGATCTTGCCGTCCTCGGCGGTCTCGACCGGCAAGTCGCCGAGGCGGGCAAGCATGTCGGGGCTGAAATGGGTGAGGATGAGGCGCTTGGCCCGGATCGCCGGCAGATGCGGCGCCAGGCTCTGCCAGTCGAGGTGATGGCGGATCTTCTTGTCGTGGAAATAGGCCTCGGCGATGAAGAGGTCGGCATCCCGGGCCGCCGGGATCAGCGCCTCGGTCCATTCGGTGTCGCCGGTATAGGTCACCACCTTGCCGCCGGCCTCGAGCCGGAGCGCGAAAGGCGGCGCGCCGCAGGCGTGGCGCACGAGATGCGGCGTCACCGCCACGCCGCCGACGATCCGCCGCTCGCCCGGGGCGAGCTCGATGATATCGACCGCGAAGCGGCGCTCGACCGCAGCGGCGCCGGGAAAGAACGCCTCCATCGTCACCGCGAGACGCTCCTGGAGGCCGGGCGGGCCGGCGATGGTCAGCGGCGCGGTACGGCGGCTCATCAGTTGGGCGTCGAGGATGAAGAAGGGCAGGCCGCCGAAATGATCGCCGTGCAGATGGGTGATGAAGATGCTGGCGATGGCATTGGGATCGACGCCGAAGCGGCGCAGCGCGATCATCGAGGAGGCGCCGCAATCGATGAGGAAGCCGGTCTCCCCGGTCGTCACGTGGAAGCAGGTATTGAAGCGTCCGCCGCTGCCGAAGGCGTCGCCGCAGCCCAGGAACTGCACCCGCATGGGGCGTCTCAGCGGCCGCGCTGCCGGAGCCAGGCGATGCGGTCGTCGATCAGCGCGAGGTCGCGCTCGAGCCAGTCGCGGAAGAGGCCGGCGGCGCTGTGCTGGCGCAGCTCGTCGAGCCGGGCGCGCTCGCTGTCGAGCGAGTCCGCGATCAGCGACAGCTGCTCCTGCTGCTCGGCCTGCGGCAGATGGTGCAGGAAGCGCAGCTTCAGCAGCAGCGTCAGCCGGTTCATGTCGCTGCTGGGCGAGCGCAGCTGCGCCTTGAGCAGGCCGGCGAACGCCTCGGCGCCGCTGCGCGAGAGGCGCAGCACGGCGTTGTCGGCCATGCCTTCGCCGTCCACCGCCTCGATCAGCCCCTCATAGCGCAGGAGCTCGAGCGAGGTGCCCATGAGGTCGAGGGAGGGGCCGACGATCCGGCTGGTGAAGTGGCGGATCTCGGCGGCGAGGTCGCCGTAACGCCGCGGCGCCTCGGCCAGCAGCCCCAGCGCGGCGAGACGGACGGCTTCGGCGGGAATGAGGGAGTTGTCCTTGAACACGGGGTTACGCCACGCGGCGGATGGGCAGGCGCGCCCAAACGTCGCTCAATGCCGACACCAGCCGCTCGATGTCGTCGTCGCCGTGCTGCGGCGAGGGAGTGAGGCGCAGCCGCTCGGCGCCGCGCGGCACGGTGGGATAGTTGATCGGCTGGACATAGATGCGGTGGCGCTCGAGCAGATCGTCGGAGGCCTCCTTGCAGAGGCGCGCGTCGCCGACCAGCACCGGCACCACATGGCTCGGGCTCGGCATCACCGGCAGATCGGCCTCCAGCAGCCGCCGCTTGAGGCGCGCCGCGCGCTCCTGATGCCGCACGCGCAGGTCGTTGTTGGCGCGGACATGGCGGATCGAGGCGATGGCGCCGGCGGCGATCGCCGGCGGCAGCGAGGTGGTGAAGATGAAGCCCGCGGCGAAGCTGCGGATGAAATCGACCATCGCCGCCGAGCCCGCGACATAGCCGCCGATGAGGCCGAAGGCCTTGGCCAGCGTGCCCTGGATCACGGTGATACGGTGGCTGATGCCGTCGCGCTCGGCGATGCCGCCGCCCTGCTTGCCGTAGAGCCCGACCGCATGCACCTCGTCGAGATAGGTCATGGCGCCGTAGCGCTCGGCCACGTCGCAGAGCTCCGCGATGGGGGCGATGTCGCCATCCATGGAATAGACGCTCTCGAAGGCGACGAGCTTCGGCCGGGCCGGATCGGCGGCGGCGAGCAGCCGCTCGAGATCGGCGGCGTCGTTATGGGCGAAGATGTGCTTCTCGGCGGTGCTGTGGCGGATGCCCTGGATCATCGAGGCGTGGTTCAGCGCATCGGAGAACACGATGCAGCCGGGAAGCTCGCGCGCCAGCGTCGAGAGCGCCGTCTCGTTGGCGACATAGCCCGAGGTGAAGGCGAGCGCCGCCTCCATGCCGTGCAGCGCCGCCAGCTCGCGCTCGAGCTCGACATGGTAATGGGTCGTGCCGGAGATGTTGCGGGTGCCGCCGGCGCCGGCGCCGACCTTGTCGATCGCCGCGTGCATCGCCGCCAGCACGGCCGGATGCTGCCCCATGCCGAGATAGTCGTTGGAGCACCAGACGGTGACCTCGCAGCCGAGGTCATGGTTGAAGGCGCGCGGGAAGCCGCCGGCGCGGCGCTCGAGATCGGCGAAGACGCGGTAGCGCCCTTCGGCGCGCAGGCCGTCGAGGCGGGTCTTGAAGAACTTCTCGTAATCCATCGCCTTCCGTCCGTTTGCTTCGATCCCGGGCGCGACCGGGCAGTCTAGCCCGCTCAGGCGACCGAGGCGAGCCCCGCCTTGCCCAGCGCGGCCTCGGTCTCGTCGAGCGCCTTGCCGAAGCGGCGCAGCATCTCGTCGATCTCCTCGGCGGTGATGACGAGCGGTGGGCAGAGCGCCACCGTGTCGCCCATGGCGCGCAGGATCAACCCGTTCTCCTGGGCGCGCGCGGCCAGGATGGCGCCGGCCCCGAGCTTGGGATCGAACGGCGCCTTGCTCGCCTTGTCCTGGACCAGCTCGACCCCGGCGATCAATCCCACGCCGCGGACCTCGCCCACCAGCTTCCGGCCGGCAAAGCGGCGCAAGCCGTCCTGGAAGCGCGGCGTCACCGCCCGCACCTGGGCGAGGATGTCGCGCTCTTCGTAGATCTTGAGCGTCTCCAGCGCCACGGCGCAGCAGACCGGGTGGGCCGAGTAGGTGAAGCCGTGGGCAAAGGTGCCGATCTTCTCGCTCTGGGCGACGAAGGCCTGGTAGAGCTCCTCGGAGATCACCGTGGCGGAGATCGGCAGATAGGCCGAGGAGAGCGCCTTGGCCATGGTCATGATGTCGGGCTTCAGCCCATAGGTCTCGGTGCCGAACATCTTGGCCGTCCGGCCGAAGCCGCAGATCACCTCGTCGGCGATCAGCAGCACGTCGTATTTCTTCAGCACCTTCTGGATCTTGTCGAAATATGTCGCCGGCGGGGGGATGACGCCGCCCGCGCCCATCACCGGCTCGGCGATGAAGGCGGCCACCGTCTCGGGGTCCTCGCGCAGGATCTGCGCCTCGAGGCTGTCGGCGAGCCGGGTCGCGAAATCCTCCTCGCTCTCGCCCGGCTTGGCGAAGCGGTAGTGATGCGGGCAGTCGGCGTGGCGGATATGGGCGATCGGCAGGTCGAAATCGCGGTGGTTGTTGGCCAGCCCCGTGAGGCTCGCCGAGGCCACGGTCACGCCGTGATAGCCCTTCATGCGCGCGATGATCTTCTTCTTGCGGTAGCGGCCGCGCGCGTTGTTGTAGTACCAGACCATCTTGATCGCGCTGTCGTTGGCCTCGGAGCCGGAATTGTTGAAGAACACCTTGGACATCGGCACCGGCATCAGGCCGATGATGCGCTCGGCCAGCTCGGCCGCCCCCTCATGCGATTTCTGGTTGAAGATGTGGTAGTAGGGCAGCCGCTTCAGCTGTCGCGTCGCCGCCTCGACCAGCCGCTCCTCGCCGAAGCCCAGCGCGGTGCACCACAGGCCGGCCATGCCCTCGATATATTCCTTGCCGTTCTCGTCATAGACATGGATGCCCTTGCCCTCGGTGATCACCAGCGGGCCTTCGCTCTCCTGCTTCTTGAGATGGGTATAGGGATGCAGGTGAAAGGCGATGTCGCGGCTCGCCGCCGAATTGCCACGCGGCATGGGTTTTCCTTCGCTGATTGGTGCGGGCCTACTATCTGCCGGCCGCGGCGCCCGAGTCAAACGCGGCGCGGGCCGCGCGACGACGACGCGCGCCGCGCCGGGTGCACCGCACGCGGCCGTCTTCGCACCTGCGACGACCTGTCGCAGGCTCGGTCGTAAGCCGTTGATCCCCAAGTGCCGGCGGCAAAGCATGCCCGCGCAACCACGGCGGATATCAACAGGCTTGTCCCCAGACCGCCGGTCATAACCGACGATTTTCTTGGTCGAGCGCCGTGCAACTTCGCCATTCTATGGCCGCGAGGGGAGACGGACATGGGCAGGCCCAAGCTCAGTGACGAGCCGGTGTTCGACGGCATTGATCTCGATCGGGTGATCGTCGATCCCGCCTATCGACGGCGGGTCATGGACCGGCTGCGCGCAGAGGCCGCGACGCGCTCGCCGCCGAGCGAGGACGAGCCGATGACCCCCTCCGGCCTCGACGATTGACAGCAGGAGAAGCCGACATATCCTGCGCGCCCGATGAGGCATGCGGACGCTGCGGCGCGACCGGCTGATCCGATTTCAAGCGCGAAACCATCGCCGTGCCGGGCCGCGGAAGCTGGGGCCGGCGACCTGCCACGATACGAAGCAGCATCATCACGCCCGGCCTTGTGCTACGGCTGTCCGGTTGAGCGAACGCGGATGCAAGGAGTGATCGCCGACACCCTTCCGTCGTCATGGCCGGGCTTGTCCC